>NZ_JAHXYW010000009.1 GCF_019969725.1 Neobacillus bataviensis | reverse complement strand
TATATCAATTACTATAATAACAAGCGTATAAAGCAAAAATTGGCAGGCATGAGTCCGGTTCAATACCGTACCCATACCAGCCAATTAGCTGCTTAATATAAAACTCTAACTTTTGGGGGTCACATCAGAAAGGAGCCCTTTTTCACTGAAATCGCCTAGGCAGATTCTTTTTTTCTTATCAGTTTTTAACCGTTTCTATTTCATATGGCCAGGCAGGCAGCGCATGGTTTAAAACTTTATCTTCACGGTAACCAAGAACATATTCTGCCTGCATAATTGTATGAATTTCCCTCGTTCCTTCATAAATAACAGGGGCTTTTGAGTTTCTAAGGAAACGTTCAACAGGATATTCACTTGAAAATCCGTATGCCCCATGAATTTGAACGGCATCGTCAGCCGCCTTATTCGCAAAATCACATGCCTGCCATTTTGCAAGGGAAGTTTCCCTGGTATTCCGCTTCCCTTTGTTTTTAAGCTCGCCCGCCCGGTAAACCAATAAACGGCTCATTTGAAATCCAGCCTCCATGTTGGCAATCATTTGCTGAACAAGCTGATGTTTTCCAATTTCTTTCCCGAAGGTTTTTCGTTCATGACAGTAGTTTACACTTTCCTCTATGCAAGCCATAATCTGGCCAACGGCTCCTGCGGCAACTGTGAAGCGGCCATTATCTAATGCAGCCATGGCAATTTTAAAGCCTTCCCCCTCCTGACCTAATAAATTTTCCTTAGGAACCCTTACCTGATCAAAGAACAATTCACCTGTATTGCCAGATCGAATTCCCAGCTTCCCTTTTATGGCTTTGGATGAAAAGCCTGCCATGGTCCGTTCCACGATAAAAGCGGAAATGCCATGATGTTTTTTCTCTTTATCCGTATAAGCAAATACAATAAAATGATCCGCAATGTCACATAAAGAGATCCATGTTTTGGACCCATTTAGAATGTATTCATTACCGTCTCTTATAGCCGTGGTCGCTAGGGATGCAACATCTGATCCAGCTCCCGGTTCGGTTAATCCAAAAGCCCCGATTTTTTCACCTCTGGCCTGCGGCACGAGATATTTCTGTTTTTGTTCCTCTGTTCCCCATTGCAATAGGGTCAAGCTATTTAAACCGATATGAACGGAAACTGCGGTGCGAAAAGCAGTGTCGCCTCTTTCAAGCTCTTCACAAACAATTGCAAGTGAATTATAATCCATACCACTGCCGCCATATTGTTCAGGGATACAAACCCCCATCAGGTCTAAATCTCTTAAACGTTTCCAGATGACAGGATCAAATTTCCCTTGTTCATCCCATTCCTTCATATTTGGGATAATTTCCTTATCTACAAAACTTCTTACCATTTTTCTTAACATCTCTTGTTCTTCTGTGAAATCAAAATTCATGACCTCATACCTCCTGGATTTTTATAGTTTTAAATGATTTTGTTCTCTTTTAATCGGGTTATTTCTTCTTCGGAAAAACCGGCTTGTTGAAGGATCTCATTGTTATGTTCCCCTGCAATAGGAGGGTGTCTTTCTATGTTCACCTTGGTCCTAGATAGTTTGATAGGTGATCCAACCAGGTTTACGGGCCCTGCTTCCGGGTGATCCACGCCAACGACCATTTCCCGGGCGAGTATCTGTGGGTGTTCGAACACTTGATCCATGGAATGAATAGGACCACATGGGATGTTCTTTTCCGAGAATAGCTCCAGCCATTCATTTACTGTTTTAGCGTGAAGCAGATTTTCTAATATTCTCGTAAGTTCAGCCCTATTTTTAACTCTGGCTTCATTGGTACTGAATTTTTCATCCTCAGCTAGCTCTTTATTTCCCACCACTTCACATAAGGTAGTAAACTGGCGGTTATTTCCGACTGCGATAATCATTTCACCATCTAATGCTTTAAATAAGGAATACGGGACGATATTCGGGTGGTCATTTCCCAATCTTTGCGGCACTTTTCCTGAAATCAGATAATTACTGGCGACATTCGCCAGCGAGCTGACCGCCGTATCCATGAGTGCCATGTCTATTTTTTGACCTTGACCGGACTTTTCCCTTTCAAATAGGGCCGCTTCAATAGAAATGGCAGAATATAAACCTGTCAAAATATCAACCATTGCGACGCCAATTTTTATAGGCCCACTCTCTTCACTACCGGTTATACTCATAAGTCCGCTCATTCCCTGGATGATATAGTCATATCCGGGTAAATGACGGAAAGGCCCTGTTTCCCCGAATCCAGTAATGGAACAATACACTAACCTTGGGTTCATTTTTTGCAACGTATCATAGTCTAGCAGCCATTTTTCCATAGAACCCGTTTTAAAATTGTGGATGAGAACATCAGCATCCTTTGCCAATGTCCGAATAATTTCTCTTCCCTCCTCCGTTTTTAGATTGACCGTGAGGCTTCGCTTATTTCGATTGGCACAGAGATAATAGGCACTTACACCATTTTGAAATGGAGGCCCCCAGCTCCGCGTTTCATCGCTGCCGGCCGGGCCTTCTACCTTGATCACATCTGCACCAAGGTCTGCCAAAATCATCGTACAATAAGGTCCAGCCAGTACTCTTGTTAAATCCAATACTTTAACCCCTTCCAATGCTCCTCCCAAAATGCCACCTCCTTGTTTTCTTTTAAAAAACATAAAAAAGCCAGCCCAAATACACATTAATTGTGGATTGGACTGGCTTTACGATCCATTGTAACCAACCTGCTACGGTTGGGAGTGGAACCTGATCAGTCAAATATTCAGATGTTTAAAAGGTTATACTTCACTGCCCTCAGCTGTTTTTGGCGGATAGGATGAAGCTTATTCTTATCTTACAGGAATATTCTGAATAGTTCAAGTTTTTTATTCTTCTAAATGAACATTCATATTATACTTTTTCAACTTCCTTATAATCGTCGTTTGATTGACCTCAAGAGCATGCGCGATTTTTCTTGAAGAATGGTACTTTTTTAAGGCATGTCTTAGTATTTGCCTTTCAACTTCTTCCACTGCCTGCTTAAGAGGAATAATTCCCTTTGCTGATACAGACTCTTCCTTCTTCTTAGGTTGTAAATAGGAAGGTAAATCATCTGCATGGATCAGTTGGTTTTGGGAGGTTACCACCAGCTGTTCGACTAAATTCTCTAATTCTCTTATATTCCCCGGCCAGTCATATTCCGTTAAAGCATCAATAACAGATTCGTCAAAAGAGATATCTAAATGATAATCTTTATTGTATTTAAAAAGAAAACGCTGCACCAAGAGTTCAATATCTTCTTTTCTTTCCCTTAAAGGAGGAATATTAACAGGAACAACATGTAAACGATAATATAAATCTTCACGGAATTTCCCCGACTTTACCATACTCTTTAAATGGCGGTTCGTAGCGGCAACGATTCGAATATCCACTCTTTTACTTATATTCCCGCCTAAGCGTTTAAAGACTTTATCTTGAACTAGATTCAGTAATTTTACCTGGACATCCAAAGGAAGCTCCCCAATTTCATCTAAAAATAAAGTCCCGCCGTCCGCTAACTCAACCAATCCTTTTTTGCCGCCTTTTTTTGCTCCGGTATATGCCCCTCCTTCATACCCAAACAATTCTGATTCAATTAAAGAAATGGGTATGGCACCACAATTGACTTGAACAAACTCTTTATTTTTTCTAGGGCTTAGATCATGAATAAATTTGGCGAGGACCCCTTTCCCGACTCCGGATTCTCCTTCTATTAAGATGGACGAATCAAGAGGTGCCACTCTCTCCATTAATTCAAGAATTTTGTTCAATTGCCTTGATCTTGTAATCAAATTCCCTTCTTTTGTAAAAGAAACATTCTTTTTTTTCATAATTGCATGCGCCACGTCGAGCTTATTTTGTAATTCGATTAATTCCGTAATATCCCGTGTATTGATCATCACCCGATGAAGCTTCCCATCTTGAGAAAAAATAGGCTTTCCAGTTACAATCACTTTCCTGCCATTTTCATACTCCTGCTCAACCGTTTCGGTCCTGTGAGATTTTAATACTTTCAAGGTCACAGAATTAGTTATAATCCCTTCTTCAACCAAATCAACCATATTTTTTCCTATAAAAATTTCAGGTGGATAACCGGTTACTTTTTTGCTGGCTTCACTCACGAATAAAACATCACCCTCGCCATTCGTGACGAAAATTTCGTCATAGGAAGCGTTTATGATTTGAAGAAAATCCTTATTTTCCTGTTTCGCCTCTTTAAGCATCTCTTCAGCCTTATCAAAAACCTTTTTTAATTCTTCATATCTATATTTTAGTAAAAATTCCTTTGAATATAGTTGAACCTGGTGATTCTCTTTTAAAATCGAATAGGTACACCACTGCCCATTTTCAGAAAGCATTTGGTTCCATGAATCATAAACGCGAAAATCAGGGTCGATATATTTGTCTACTTTTTCACCCCAGCCATGTAGAGCAGCCCCTCTCCAAAAATGCTCCTCCTTGACGATCCCCTGGATTTCGTGGTTATAATCAACAATTATTAAAGGAAATGATAAATGCTTAACTAAATCTTTCACTTCTCCTAATGTCGTCTGACTCAATATGGTGTTAGTCGTCTGATATTCAAGATTCATATCCCTGCCCCCCTCTGTTATTTTTTGAGATATGTAGTTTACATCCATAATCGAAAAAACCAGTTACCTCCACAAATAAAATGGAAGCAACTGGTATTTCTATATATTCTTACCTTTTCTTCGTTTTGGACGGGTCAAAGGTAATTTGTTTAATCTCAGTCAAGTGTTGGAAAACCCACTGACCCAAATTCCTTCCATTGCCACTATTTTTCATTCCGCCAAATGGAGCAAGGAAATCCCAGTAGTTGGTAGATTCATTGATATGAACCGTGCCATGCTCAAGATGATCGGCCATATACCAGGCATCTTCCAGGTTCGATGTAAAGACAGAAGAGGTTAAGCCATACTGAGTATCATTAGCAATCTCAACGGCTTCATCCCTGGTTCTGAATTTAATAATGGGAGCAATCGGGCCAAACGTTTCATCTTTTCCAAGAAGCATGGATTGATTGCAATTGATAAGAATGGTAGGTTTGTAGTAGAGACCGTCATGACCTCCCCCATAAACCACATGGGCTCCCTTGCTTACGGCATCTTCAATATGTTCATTCATCTTATTCACAATGTTTTGACTCGATAATGGCCCCATTTGCGTGTCATCTTCTAAGGGATTGCCCAATCGGATTTTTTTCGTTCTTTCGATTAATAACTGGACAAATTCATCATGGACACTTTCATGAACGAGAATACGTTCCGCTGCTGTACATACCTGGCCGGCATTATAAAAACAACCATTAACCGCAGCTTCTACCGCCTCTTCTAGATTTGCATCCTCCATGACAATTTGCGGACCGTTTCCGCCAAGCTCCAATAACGTTCTTCTTAACCCTGCCGCTTGGGCAATTTTTTCTCCAACCGCCGCACTTCCTGTGAAACAGACACCCCGGACATCTTGATGAGTGACCAATTTATTGCCGACATCCCCTTTCCCATGGACCAAGTTGATTACTCCCGGCGGAAAACCGGCTTCATCAAAAAGCCTCACAAACCATTCTCCACTAAATGGGGTCGTTTCAGATGGTTTGAAGACGATGGTATTGCCGACCGCCAAAGCATAAGGGATAATCTCAGCTGCCAGCGATATCGGAAAATTCCAAGGTGTAATGGCACTAATCACTCCGATTGGGGCATGGGTAACATAGATTCTCTTATTATTGGTTCTTTCAAATGTACTTGGCAAGGTCCATCCTCTAAAACGCTGGACTTCCCCAATCGTATGTTCAATATTGGATATCCCGAGTTCATACACTTCTTCCCGTGCCTCGGTAATCGTTTTCCCCATTTCCAATGTAATCGCTCGGGCCATTTCTTCCCCGTATTTCATTCCAATTTCATGGGCTTTTTGCAGTAAATCCAATTTATCCAATAATGGAACCTCTGCCCACTTTTTTTGGGCTTCTTTTGCACTCTTAATCGCTAACTCTACTTGTTCCAATGAACTATTTTGGTAGGAACCAAGAACATTTCCATCAACGGGACTCGTAAGGGTGACGAGATCCCCTTCACCATCAATCCATTTTCCATTAATAAACGTCTTGGCGTATAACGTTTTTGAAGCGGTTTGTTTCATATAATTTCCCTCCTAATCTTT
The DNA here is from genome assembly GCF_019969725.1 of Neobacillus bataviensis. The sequence continues at coordinate 217,092 of NZ_JAHXYW010000009.1, read as the reverse complement.
TTTTAGACAGAATTTTCAATAAATTGACTGCAATTCTATTCCCTCTTGACATATCCACCCTTCTTCATCGGAATCACAATGATTTTGGTAAGAAGGTAATAACAAATTCCCGATAAGATCGTGGCAGGAATCGAAGCGCTAATATATTTAAAGATCGATGCCGATTCATAGCTGATAGGATCCAGTAAATAAATATAGGCAAAAAATCCAACAATGCAGGAAATAAACGCAACCACATTTACGCCGCCCCAGAAATGGTAGTCGGATTTCTTATCATGCTTATAAAGCTGATCAAGAGAAATTCTTTGCTTTCTTAGAAGGAAATAGTCGGTAATTTGAACACCTATGACAGGCGCAAAGGCAACACCAAGAAAGGCAAGAAAGGATGGAATTGAATTTAAAAATTGATCAGGAATAAAGGCGCTAATGAGTGCAACCGGCAGCAGGACAATCAGAGTGGTTTGATTCCAGGTTGTTTTCCTTTCAATCCATTTAATTTGCCTTAGACCAATTCCAGTCGTATAGGCTCCAACAATGGCCGTGCCAATATTGGCCAAAGCTAAAAACAAGAGGGCGATGATTCCAAAGCCGATGCCGCCTACCTCTACGAACCATTTAGTAGGATCATAGTTTCCAGTTGCAAGCGCGGAAAAGAGCCCAATTAAACTAATGACTCCAGTGGGTAACCCCATTCCAAGCATCGTCGGCCATAAAGCTTTTCCAGAACTAGGAACCATACGGACAATTCCGCCCATATACGGCCACCATGAAAGGACACTTGCTACTAATATTTCAAATCCAGTTGTGTAATCCAAAAGGCGGTCCCCTGAGGATGCCTGCGGTTTTGCAGTGAAAATCTTGCTAATGCCAACAGTACTGACTAATTTATACATAATTAAAATGCCTGTTAAAGCAACTAGGATGCTAATAATAAGAGAAGAATTTTTTACAGAAGCTGAACCGCCTCGTAACGAGATCCAGCTGATGGCTAATGCAACAAGAGAACTAACCGCTGTTACAAGTTGCTGTGAGGATGATTGGAGTATACCGGTAGCAATTAATACTTCACTTACGGCTTTCCCAAATAATATAATTAACAAACAATTCCAACCGACAATCGAGGCATATTGAAGTAAAATGGCAAAGATCGAACCCTTTTCACCAAAAATAGGTTTGCTGGAAGCGATGTTTTCTATACCATATTTTATACTAACCGGAACAGTAGCAAGTGCGACAAAAAACATTCCAACTAAACATCCTGCAATCATGGCGATCGTACCCATGGTTGCATTTAAATAGTAGGCTACATAACCGCCGATTGAATAACTCCACGCTGCAACCCCTGCACTAAGGGCAACTCCCATGAGTCCCCATGAAGACCATGTTCGTTGATTTTTTGGTAAGGGCCAGCTGCTTTGGGCAACTTCTTGTGAAATGGATAGCTCAACATTTTTTATTTTCATAAGAACCACCCCCAAATCATTAGGATGAAAGGAATAACGAGTCCAACAAGGACAAGGTAAAAGTAATCCCTTTTGCTGAAATCTTCGCCAAGGTTCTTTTCATCAGACATTTCTGCTAAAATATCTTCCAATCTCTGTGATCCTTCTGGGTTAATAGGTAAATGCACGGCAGCAGAAGGAATTTCAACATTTGTGTGATCCGTCATATTCTTTCCCCCTTCAAACATAATCAAATCCTGCTAGATCCCATCCATCCATTTTAAGTGCTAGATTTCAAGTTCACCTCCCTTAAATTTGATAAAGAATATAAGAGGTAACGGTTTAGCATGTAGACCATTAGTTTTGTAAGGGCTTTCATCATTAGTAATAATACATTGAATTTTCAAAAAAATCACTATATTTTTCAGGTAAATATTGAGAATTCACTCTATCCTGATATTTCTACTTCTATAGATCCTAGATTTAGAATAGTCGTTAAACCTTCATAGGTAGCTTCTTCCAGGGTGCGTGGTGCAAGACCATCACCAATTTGCTGAACAACAGGAGCTAAACCTTTTACTTCCTCATACAATTCAGAATTAGGAATTCGTCCATAAGCTAAAACAATAGTATCCCAGTCACCCACTGCTTCCCTTTCATGGGTAAATAGATTTCGAATGTTCACTTGGTCCTGTTCTATCCCTCCGAAATCAAAATGGGGACGCATCTTAACTTTTAACTGGTAAAGCTTTTTTAAATATTCGTTTCTTAAGTATTGATGGACCTCCTGACCGATATGGAGTTTCGTAGAATACAGGGTTACCTCATGGCCTTTTTCCTGTAAAAAAATAGCCGCTTCCATTCCCGGCCAGTCCCCGGAAAAATCAAACACGAGTACCCGTTTTCCTATTTGTGTCGGATTGCTGTGAAATAGCTCATCTACTGTTTTTATACGATTATCATCCATTCCCTGGACATGTGGAAGGTATGGCCTGGACCCTGTTGCACAAATGATGACATCAGGCTTCCATTCTACTAAATCCGCCCTGGAGATTCTTTTTCCTAATTGAACGTTTACATTACTTTTTTCTAGCTTCCTAGAATAGTTATCTAGCATCGTTTCGGCCAGTTCCTGCCGCATGGGAGCCTTTTTCATGGTTTGCAGGAGACCGCCAATCACCTGTTTCTGCTCCACGAGTGTGACTTGATGCCCTTGTAGGTCCGCTGTTATGGCTGCTTGCAGACCAGCAGGGCCCGCACCTATGACGACGACATGTTGTTTGGATTTTACCTTATGGAGCTTGGGGTTCAACTGTCTCTCCTTACCTGCAATTGGATTTTGGACACAGCCAATGGCAAGGCCTTTATGATAGTGTCCTATACAAGCCTGGAGGCAGCCAATGCAGGCATCGATGGCATTAAGTTCGCCACTCAACGCTTTATTTGGCATTTGGGGATCCACGATTAAGGCACGGGTCATTCCCACCATGTCCGCTTTCCCGGTTTTGATAATCTGTTCAGCCTCTACAGGATCGACGATTCGCGTTCCTACAAATACAGGGACTGCACCCGCCATCCGAATCTTAAAGGCATGGGGTGCATTATATCCATGTTTCATGGGAGATCCTGGTGCTATATGGGTAGAACCTGAATAGGTACTTGAATCTCCTGCCGTAACATTAATAAAGTCAATTCGGACTCGTTCGACTAAATATTCAACGATGTTAATAGCATCTGCTACGCTGGTGCCATCCATCGTCATTTCATCCGCACTGATCCTGATTCCAACAGTAAAGTCTTCCCCTGTCGTCTTCCAAATCCGCTGCATAATTTCAAGGATAAAACGCATTCGATTCTCAAACGTTCCGCCGTATTGGTCAGTTCGATGATTAGTGTGATTCGACCAAAATTGAGCGGGTAAATATCCATGGGAACAAGCAATTTCAACTCCATCCAATCCTGCTTCTTTAGCCAGCTTAGCAGATAAGGCAAACCCATTGATAACCTCTTCAATATCATCCAAACTCATGGGCCTTGGCATCGTTCCAAACCGTAAACTTGGTTCTGCAGATGGTGCCCATGCTGCATGACGATAGTCGCTTGCGATAAACTCCCTTCCGCCGTGAAAAAGCTGGGCAAATACCTTTGTGCCATACTGATGCAATTGTGCAGCCATTTCTGCATAAGCGGGTATTACTTCCTTATCATACCCAGCAATGGTATGACCTGTCAGCATCCCGGATGGATGGACAGCAGCAGCTTCAAGAATGATAAGACCCGCTCCGCCTTTCGCCCGTTCTACATGATAGGCTGTCATATCTAGAGTTGGAATACCGTCAACCACATGGTTGGTTTGGTGGGCAGTGCTAAGGATTCGATTTTTTAAAAGGGTTTTCCCAATTTGAATTTCAGAAAATAAATTTTTAAATTGGGCCACTTGGATCACTCCTTTCTTTGGGCATTTTTGATCCGTCACTATTAATAATGCAATTACTGTGCCAAGAAAAAATTTTTTTCGAAAATTTTAACATACAGCCTATAAAATCACATGTATTTTGATTTGTTAGTTGCCTAAAATAAAGGTTTACAAAGTATAGAAGAAATAAAAATGAACCTTTTTTGCATCACTACGATGCAAAAAAGGTTCATATTTACTGAAAAAAATAAAAAAACACATCGGATTGTATCGTTCCGATGTGTTTCTTTGAGTCCGTATTATTTCTTATACTTCGTTAACTTGGATGTTATGGATACAGTCTGTTTTTCTGTTTTTTTAACTTTTAAGTTGGAAGCCCAGTTTACGGAGGATTCGTATTTTTGGGTATGTTCCTTTTTAACAAGGTTCTGTAATCGTTCTTTATTCTTTTCTAGAGATTCTTCTAGGGAAAGCAGCCGACGGGTTGGGAAGTAGAGCCCAGCAAGAATCGTTGTAACGGTAGGGTCCGTTTCTGAGAGATAGGTCCCTTCAAATAATTGTACTGGCTCCCCTATCCTTTCAAAGATGGAAGGAACATTAATGAGCTTTGACATATTCTCTGGTCCTTCATATATCAGTCCTGCACGAATGACACCCTGCGATTCAACAGGACAGAATATCGAATTTTCCCATGAGGATTGTACTTTCGTTGAGACATCCGAACTGGTTTTCGCGTCAGTAATAGCTGCGGAAGAGATGATGGTAACTCCTCTTGTTTCAAGTATATTCATCAGATCAGTTTCGTCGAAGTTCCCGTAAAACGAACTTTTATTTGTTATTTTTAGGATATGGCTAATGGCCTCAACCGTTTGACGATTAGCAGAGAGGTAAATCTCATGTTTGCTGGATTGCGGCTTCTGCTTGCGCATCTGATCATTATCTACCAAGAAAACGGAAGAAATGCCTTCTATTTGGGAAAGCTCTTGGATACACTCTGCTGTATTGATCCGATTCCCCGCTAATACGTTTCGTTCAGGTAAGATGGCAATTGCACCAATTTTAATACCAGGCAATTGGTCGATTAACAGATCAATCAATAGCGGGCTCATTCCAGATCCAGTACCACCGTCCGTTGAAAAAGCAACCAAAAGCAGCTTTATGTTCTTGAAGGAGCTGGTTACAAAATCAATCAGTTCTCGATATTTTTCCTGAACGGCACGATTTCCTAAAGCTCGATCTTGGCCTGCACCATTATAACCCGGAACAAAATACTTCTTTTCGACTCTGGTATTTACGGCACCATCACGTTGATTTGTATTAATCAGCGCTGTTTGAAAACCCAAGACGGATGCAATTTCCGCCATATTTCCACCTGCTTGACCTACGCCTAAGATTCCAACCGATTTCATATGAAACTCCTCCTTATCAAGGCTGAAATAATTCCATAAATTTAGTTAGAAGAATTTTTAATAAAATGAATGGTTTGGATGAAAGTAAACCTTATAACATGTTTACTTTTTAGACGGGCAGATTATGACTAAAAACGTTTTTTCATCTCAGTTTTAATGAGAAAGCACGCATAAGTGTAAACTATATCTTTATTGTCTTTTTATGTAATCTTTTATATTAATTTGATATTCGCCTACCCATCGATATAGTGTGCTTAAAGATATGCCCAGTTTATTTGCGGCTTCCGTCACATTTTTGCTGTTTTTCAGCGTTGAGATCATGGTTCCTTTTTTGGCATCATTTGTCACAGACTGATAGAGGCTCTCTCCCAAATTCTTATCTTCAAACTGCCATTTTATATAATCAGGTAAATAATCTTCGGTAACGATCGGATTGTCACAAAAGATTTCGATTTGTTCCATTATATTTTTCATTTCCCTTAGATTGCCCGGCCAATCATACTTATAAAAATACTTTAAAATTCCGGCACTTAATGTTTTGCCAGGTAAAAAGTGTTTAGCCAATAAATCAATATCCCGTTTACGCTTATTCAATGAAGGGATATTGATGGAAATAACGTTTAAACGATAATACAAATCCAAACGAAACGTATTCTCCTCTACCAGCTTAAATAAATCCTTATTCGTTGCTGCAATAATGCGAATGTCGATAGGTTTTGAAAAACTGGAACCGACCGGTGTTACTTCTTTTTCCTCTAAGACCCGCAATAAATGGGCCTGTACTTCCAAAGGCATATCACCGATTTCATCAAGAAAGATAGTACCGCCACTGGCTTCTTCAAATTTTCCTTTTTTTCCGCCCTTTACGGCATTTGTAAATGCACCGTCTACATATCCGAACAGTTCACTGGCAATTAAATCCTTTGGGATGGCCGCACTATTAATCGCAATAAATGGGCCGGAATGTCTGGTACTTTCATTATGAATCGATTGGGCAAAAAGTTCTTTTCCCGTTCCGCTTTCACCAATGATTAAGATGCTTTTATCCGTTCTAGCTGCTTTCTCCGCCAGTTTTATCGCCTGTTTAAAGACAGGGTCTTCGCCTATTAATGAAGAAAAGGTATATTTTGCCCTTAACTTTGTGATTTCCTTGTTTTGTTTCTTTCTTTTTAAAATAAGAATATTGCCTAAATGTTCACCTTCGACTATAATTCTTCGAGAAGTAAATGATAGATTATACTTTTCATCGTGAAGCAGATTAATTTCATCCTGTAAGATCACATCTTTCCCATTCACTGCTTCTTCAAAATAACGAGAAAGCGGCCTTAAATGCTCGATATCACTGAACTTCCATTTAATATTCTCCATGACTGGCAGTTTTAACAAGTGAGAGGCCATTTTATTTAAACTGATAATTTCATCAAATCTATTAATAATAAGAATTCCATCGGAAATAGAATCAATTACTGCACTAAAAAAGTTTTTGAGTACATCGGTTTCTTTTATTATTCCTTTTCGCTCAATTAACTTTACAATGGTATCAGCTGCTGTTTTTACAAGTCCAAGTGAATGGGGATGGGCAGAACGAACATATCCAATTAAAGTAATGACACCGATCATTTCATTCGTATACGGATCCATTATCGGGGCACTTGAGCAATGTGAAGTATGCCATATCGTACTATAATGTTCCGCACCGACTACTTGAACCGCTTTTCCATGCTTCATGGCCAACCCGATTGAATTCGTTCCCGCCCATTTTTCACTCATATTGGCTCCGATTGTAAAGTTCACAGATGCCGCATTTATGGCAATTTCGCTGTCAGCCAAAATATCCAAGACAACCCCGTCTTTATCTGAAAAGGCAATGAGACTGTCCGTCCCGGTGACAATATTAAACAAATCATCCATAAATGGACGAATTAAGGATAAAATCTCTTTGTTTTCATCTTGTTTTTTAATCAGAACCTTTGGAGAACAAATCGGAGCTTGAATCACACTGGGATTCAAGTCATACTGTTGCGAACGCCGCCAGGAAGCCAAAATAAAAGGACGGATCCCGTCAAGAACCATTCCCTTCTTAAAGTAAACATCCCAGGCCTTTTTTAATACTCTTTCTCTATCAGATATTTCCGTCGATCGATAGTAGGTTGTAAAACCATATTTTTTTACCATTTCAACCACTCTCCAAACAGTAGGTTCTAAATACTGTAGAAAAACAAAACCTTTTTACATCAAGTCTTCCACAATAGATCCCTTGTCTTGGCAATATAGACTTTTAATACAATGGAATTAATGTTAAATTCTATTATCACTTATACAGAATGGTGAGCTGTTTTCGCTTTATTTCTTTTTAACAATTCGATAGATTTAGTAAAATTTCCTCCCATTCATTTTTATTATTAATGAGAATAGTATACGATTTTTATTATATTTAATAATTGATACAAATGATAAGACACAAGCAAAAATTCTAGTTAAAATTCAAGATTAGTTTTAAAAAATGGAAATGCCACTGGAACGATCCAGTGGCATTTCATAAATGAACGATTATTCAGGAGTAACTAAGACCTTGATGGCATCCCGGGCATTCATTTGCATTTCAAATGCTTCTCTTGCCCTGCTTAAAGGGTACACATGGGTAATCAACGGTCTTGTTTTAACTTTCTCGGCTTTCAACAACTCAATGGCCTTTCCCATATCCCCGCCAAGACAACCGACAATTCGGGGGGCTTTGTGAACAATTTTGGTTACATCGATCGAGGCCCTTTTTTCAGGCAAGCCAACAAAAGCGATAACTCCGCCGCTGCGGACGATTTCAAAAGATTGCTCCACCGCAGATGGTGCACCCGCCGCATCCACAACGATATCGGCCATTGCCCCTTCAGCAAAATGATAAGGACCGACGCCAATTAACTCCTTGGCCCTTTGAAGCACATCCTCTGCAGTTGCATCGATGACTGCATCCGCTCCCATTTCTTTTGCGGCCTGCAATCTTTTCAGCGAAACCTCAGATACAACGACCTTAGATACTGGAGACGCTTTCATTACCTGGAGGACAGCATTGCCTATCAACCCAGCTCCCATCACAAGTACTTGATCGTTTGCCTGCGGCTGGCATTGATCTACAGTGTGCACGGCAACCGAGACCGGCTCGATTGTCGCTGCCGTATAGTCATCAATTTGATCCGGAACCCTGTGGTATGTAGCTCCGGGGACAGCATTGGAGATCTTCACATACTCCGCAAAGGCCCCATGCAGTCCATAACCTGTTGATGCTTTAAACAGGTTGGGGCAAAGGAAATATTGCTCGGTTTTACACCAGAAGCATTCTCCGCACATTCCGGCAGAAAATCCGGTACCTCTTTCCCCCACTTCAATGCCTTGCACCTGTTCTCCAACCTTTACGACTTCCCCTACGAATTCATGCCCCATGATTTGCCCTTTGTCGATGTAAAAGCCTGAACCATAGCTGTGAACATCTGAGCCGCAAATCCCGCAGGCGATGACCTTCATTAAAATATCGTTAGGGCCAATTTCTGGGATATCTACTGTTTCTACTTGTAGTTCCCGTGGACTGTAGTAGACCGCGGCCTTCATTCTCCCACTCATAGTATCTCCTCCTTAGTATTCCAATAACTCATGAACCGCTTCTATGATTTGCTGTTCAGTAGGTCTGTAGAACTGTTCCAAGTGCATGCTCTGAGCAATCGGAACATCCGGACTTCCAAGTCTTCGGATTGGCGCATGAAGATCAAACAAGGCCTCCTCAGAAATGATGGCTGCCAATTCAGCACCTGTGCCTCCTGTTTTCGGTTCTTCATGGACAATGATGACACGGCCTGTTTTACGGACAGATCCCAAAAAAGTATCTTTATCTAAAGGAGCCAGCGTCCTCGGGTCTATCACTTCCACGCTAATTCCCTCTTTGGTAAGAGTTCGAGCAGCATTCAAAGCCGTATGAACTTGTAATGCCGTTGCGATAACCGTAACATCGGAACCTTCCTGCTTAATGTCGGCCTTTCCAAATGGAATTGTATAGTCTCCTTCAGGCACTTCGCCCTTCATATCGTATAGCACTTTATGTTCAAAGAATAAGACCGGATTGTCATTCCGAATGGCTTCTTTCAGCATTCCTTTGGCATCATAAGGTGTCGAAGGGATCGCAATATACAGACCCGGTGCGTGTATAAACATTGCCTGTGGACTCTGAGAGTGCTCAGGACCCGCCCCTCCTGCTATTCCCGATGGCATTCTCAACGTAACTGGCACTTTCATGTCTCCGCCGTGCATCCACTTCCATTTGCCTAGCTTATTAAATATTTCGTCAAAGGCAACGCCGACAAAATCGGCAAATTGTAGCTCTGGAATCGGGCGCAGGCCTGTAATGGCCATGCCGAGTGCTGACCCTACGATGGTCGATTCCGTAATCGGGGTATCGAACACTCGAAGGGGACCAAATTTTTCATATAATCCCTTCGTTCCTCCTAATGCACCACCGAACTTCCCAACATCCTCACCAAACACCACTGTGCTTGGGTCCTTTTCCATTTCTTCTGTTAATGCCTCATTGATAGCCTGGCGAAAGGTAATCTTTCTCATTGCAACACCCCCCTATGAAAATAATCCTTCAAAAATTCTTTCCCGTCCTGGCAGTGGTGAATCTTCGGCGATCTGAATGGCTTTTGAAATTTCTGCTTGAATTTCTTCATCAATCAGCGTCAAATCGCTTTCCTTATAAAGACCTGATTCAATTAATCGGGTTTTAAAATTTTTGATTGGATCCCGATGTTCTTTCCAATATTTCAGGACATTTGGATCAACATAATCATACGGATCCCCCTCATAATGCCCGCGATGACGGAATGTTTGCGCCTCGATGAAAGTCGGTCCTTCTCCCCGTTTGGCCCGCTCTACCGCTTCTTGGACAATTTCATACATCAACAACGGATCATTTCCATCGACGACATAGTTCGGTATTCCATATCCATAGGCCCAGTCCGCGATATGTTCCCTGACGGCATGGGTTTCCTTATAATGGCTGGAGATCGCATACTCGTTATTTTCACAAATGTAGATGATTGGCAGCTTATACACTCCGGCCCAGTTTAACGATCCATGCAGCGGCTCCCGTGATGCCGCCCCATCCCCGAAGAAAACCATCGTGACTTGATCAGTCCCTCTCATTTTGGCTGAGTAGCCTGATCCTACGCAAATATTAAACTGCGAACCGATTGTTCCGGCTTGCCCTAACACGCCTCTTGACAGATCCGCACTGTGGACAATCCCAGCACCCAGTCCCCGGGTGGTACCTTCGAGCGTGCCTAGGAAATCCCCATAGAGTTTCGATAGGGGGACGCCTTTGGCAATCTTTTGATTACAGCCCCGATGATTGTAAAAAAGATAGTCTTCATCTCTTAGTGTTACGATAGATCCTGCAGAAAGGGCTTCGGAACCAATTCCGGAATGATAAAAGCCGGACACTTTTCCTTCCTGCATGAGACCAATCAAATTCTCGTCAAATTTTCTGATTTTCACCATCGTGTGATAAAGGCCAATCAAAAAACCCTTTTCATAGTTTTGGAGATTTAGCTCTTTTTGAAAGATTTCAGCCATAATTGCCTCCTATAATTAAAATTTTTTCAGCCTGTCTTCTATGGAATGGATTAGGTTGCACTCCATCCTCCATCCACCGGCAAAATCACTCCCGTAATATAGCTGGCTTCATCTGTAGCAAGGAACAAGGCAGCATTACCGATATCCTCCGGCTGGCCAATCCGCCCAATCGGGCATGCAGCAGATGCTTCCCTAAATCCGGGAATTTCCAGAGCATTGGCAATCATCGGTGTATCGATGGCCCCCGGGCAAATGCAGTTGACACGGATACCATGCTTACCGTAGTCGACTGCCATGACTCTCGTAAGCGAGACAATGCCACCTTTTGCCGCTGTGTAAGCATCTGCCCCTGACACGCCAATCATTCCATTCATGGAGGAATTATTGATGATGCTGCCTCTGTTCTGTTTAATCATGATAGGCAAGACATATTTTGAAACCAGATAGGCGCCATTGAGATTGATCCCTAGGATGGCATTCCAATCCTTCAGAGGAGTTTCAAGCAAGGAATCCATCTTGTACCTCGAAGTTGCTGAATACCCAATAGCGGCATTGTTAAAAAGGACATCGATTTGGCCATAATGTCTGACCGTTTCCTCGACCATCGCTCGAACCTCATCTTCATTGGAGACATCGACTTTGATAAATAGCGCGTCTCCTCCTTCTTTTACAATCTTTTGGGCCACCCGGGAACCAGCCTCTTCATTCCACTCGGCCACAACGACCTTGGCTCCTTCTTTGGCGAAGAGATAGGCGGAAGCCTCCCCTTGGCCGCTACCCGCCCCTGTAATGATGGCTACTTTATCTTGAAGTCTCATAAACTACCTCCTTTTTACTCATCCTAATTTTTAGTAAATGGTTGGTGCGGATTCAGCCTCCTGCACGGATTTACTAGTTGTTGAGTCTGTATTTGTTGTACCATTGACCCTGATTTCCTTAGAAAGATAAACTAATACAATTGTCGCTAAAAATACGCATCCGCCAACCAACCAGATCTTATTCATAGCTGCAGGACCCTGAACCGAAGGATCAATCCATTTACCACTCATATTCACAAGGATATAGCCGACTGCTACCTGTAAAGCCGCTGATAAACCATTCAGAGTACCTGAATATTCCGGTTTTGCGATCCCCGCCCAATAGGCATTAACAGTCCCCCAAAAGAACGGATTACAAAAATACCCAAAACCGCAAACGAGGATTGCCCACACGATATAATTCGGACTGAACATCGCAGCTGCAATATAGGCCAATCCACTTACCAATGGGCCAAAGGCCAAAGCCGGACGGCATTTTCCACCAAAGAATTTATTGATAATCGATCCGTTGACAAAGCCCAATGTAATGGGAATGAAGCTAACCAAAAAAATCATCATCGATGTGGTCGCTGGCGTAATTTTAAACTCATTTAATAACGTATACGAACCCCAAGTGCCAATCAGCCAAGTCGGCGTTGTTCCTAAACCGGTTGCAAGAGCCATCGTCCAAACACTGCGCTGTTTAAACAGATCCCTTAAATGAGACCATTTAAATTTTTCGGCATTTTGTTCTTCAACGGAAGGCTGATCTGAATAAATGTAAGCTACCTCTTGTTTTGAGATGCCTTTAAAATCTTCGGGACGATCAGTTGTTTTATAAATAAGGAAGAAAATCAAAGGAATAGCTAATAAAGAAACAAGAAGGAATACCTTTTCCCAGCCAATAGCATCGGCAAGAGGCAGTCCGATAATAGCTCCAATCGCCCCGGATGCCATCGTAAAGCTCATCCAAATGGCAGCGTACCGCGCTCTTTCCCTGCCAGGCAGCCACATGGCCATCATTTTATTGCATGGCGCCCATAAAAAGCCGAAGAATATCCCAAAAACAAGGTTCCGAATGTAAAGTGTTGTATAGGAGTCTACAAACGCCATCGATGCACTCAACACCGTTACACCGACTAAACAGAGGACCAGCATCTTTTTAGCTCCGATGCGGTCTGACAAAATACCGGCAATAAATAATACAGGGAAATAGCCTAATAGGTAGGCTGCAGATGCCGATCCGATTTGTTCCGGAGTCAGTTTAAGCGATCCGCTCCAAAGGGGAGTCAAGATGGCGAATACGCTTTCATCCATCCATACTACAAAGTTAATCGCAAACACAATGGCTAAAACAATAAACCTTTTTTTCGTCATTTCTAGCTGTGCTGCAGCATTATTCATACACTAGCACCTCCATTAAATTTGGGTGAATATATAAAAGTTTTAACTTAGCGGATTGAAAGCGTTATCATTTAGAAATGCATAATATTATAGCAAGCCACGGCCCCCATCGATCGGGATCACTCTTCCTTGGATCATCTGAGCGCCAGGACTTGCCAAAAACGCGATGACCTGAGTCACGTCCTCGAATTCAAGAGCGCGCCCGCTAGGGTTTGTGGTTTTTTCGTATTCCAAATACTTATCAACTTTTTCCGGGAAAACTCGCCTTAATGCCTCCGTATCTAAAGTTCCCGGGGAAACTACGTTAATCCGGATACCCTTCGGAGCCAGTTCAAGGACAAGATAACGAACGATTGCCTCGGTAAATGCCTTAGTCGAGCCCAAAGCGGCATAATGAGGAACTACATGGTCGGAACCGCGACTGGAAAGTGCGATAATCGAAGAACCAAACGTCAGCAATGGCATCGCCTCGCGAATGGTCTCGATTAGAGAAAGATTGCTAACCGCTATGGCCTGCTGCCACTGTTCCCATGAAAGGGATAACCCATCGCCAGGGAGGATGGCAACAGCACAATGAACAATCAAGTCCAATCTATTAGTCTTACTTTTGATTTGTTCGACCATATCTTTAATCGCTAACGGGTCGCCGACATCGGCCTTGATTATGTGTGCTTCTGCGCCCCTTTCTGTAATTTCTGAGGCTGTTGCTAAAGCTGCCTCATCATCATGGGCGTAATTCACAAAAATTTGATTTCCCTCTTGACTAAATTGCAAGGCAGTTGCTCTTCCAATACCCTTACTGCCCCCTAGAATTAATACATTCATCACAAAGCCCCTTCTAGTAGATTTTGTCTAAATCAACACTCAACGATCAGAGAACCCTATCTATTTTCTTCTCCCCTTTGCCATACACCCCTTCTGATTTATTTTTCTTACATTTTATTTAATAGCAATTTTCGTGCCAAATTGAACAAGACTCTTCAACACAGAAGAATAGGCATCAGGAGTAGGAATTGAAGGTTGAGAATAGATTTTAAATTCCTAATTATCAGAGAATTGATTCTCATATTTCTCATGGATAAAAAAGAAAAAGAGGCTGATTCTGAATGGCAACGGTAAATGATAAAAAACAAAAAAGCCTAAAATCCTTTTTTATTAAGAATTTCAGACTCTTCAAGAGTTTAACTAAGGATCGATGTATACACCGAACTTTTATGACCTAATTCCTTCTTTCATCATTTTCGTTTTGTTCGATAATACTTACCAGTTCTTCGATTATATCGTTTAACTTCATCATTCCTGTATTTTTCCCTAAAATGATTGACGTTTTATCTAGCAAATTTTTTTCTTGAATATTCATGTAAATCCCCCATTTTTTCTTTTAATTTTCTTTTCTTAATGTAGTGTCCGTCTGATTTTTGCCGAAATATCGATGATATAGATTATCTAATTGATTACGATATTCCTGGACAAGGTGATGATGATTCCCAAATTGATCTCTAGCAATATCCATTTTTCCTTTTATGATTTCATATTCTTCTACCATTTTTTTTAACATCATTTAGGAACGCCTCCTATTTATGGCTCCATGTCATAGAGCTACAACGGGATATTTCCATGCTTTTTTTGGGGTCTCGATTCTTTTTTTGTTTTAAGCATTTCTAAAGATCGCTTAAGAACTTTTCGGGTATCTCTGGGATCGATTACATCATCAACCATTCCATGTGAGGCGGCAACATAAGGATTCGCAAACTTGTTTCGATATTCCTCAATTTTTTCTATTCTAGTCGCCGCTGGATCGCTGCTTTGATTAATTTCTTTTGCAAAAATAATCGTTGCTGCTCCTTCAGGGCCCATAACGGCGATTTCTGCATTGGGCCAAGCATAGACAATGTCCGCGCCAATCGCTTTTGAATTCATTGCGACATAAGCCCCGCCAAATGCCTTTCTTAAGATCACCGTAATTTTGGGAACTGTAGCTTCTGAATAAGCGTACAGAATTTTTGCTCCGTGACGAATGATTCCCCCATGTTCCTGGTTTACACCTGGGAAAAACCCTGTAACGTCTTCAAATGTAATGATTGGAATATGAAAAGAATCACAGAATCGAATGAATCTGGCGGTCTTATCAGAAGAGTTAATATCTAACCCGCCAGCCATTACTTTTGGCTGATTGGCGATGATCCCGACACTATTTCCATCAATTCGTCCAAAACCTACTACGATGTTTTTCGCGTAATCCTTTTGAACTTCCAGGAAATCCCCTTGATCCAATACTTGTTCTAATACCTTACGAATGTCATACACCTTCGTGCCATTGAGAGGGACCAGATCAAGTAAATTTTCTCGCCAATCATCCTCTTCGCTGTTTTTCAAGTTTGGAGGATTTTCCATATTATTTTGAGGCAGAAAGGAAATTAATCTTCGTACTTCTTCTAAGACCTCCTGTTCTGAATCGGCGGTAAAGTGTGCACACCCGCTGATAGACGAATGTACCCTGGCACCACCCAGATTTTCTGCAGAAATTTCCTCACCGGTTACCGTTTGAATGACCTTTGGACCTGTAATGAACATTTGACTGGTTTTATCCACCATGAAAACGAAATCAGTGATGGCGGGAGAATAGACCGCTCCACCCGCACAAGGTCCCATAATCACAGAAATTTGCGGGATTACACCTGAATAGATGGCATTCCGATAAAATATTTGACCATAACCATCTAATGAAACAACACCTTCTTGAATCCTGGCACCGCCAGAATCATTTAATCCAATAATGGGTGCTCCATTTTTAACGGCCAAATCCATGATTTTGCATATCTTAGCCGCATGCATCTCACCTAATGCACCGCCAAAAACGGTAAAGTCTTGGGCAAAAACATAGACCAGACGTCCTTGAATCTTACCGTAACCTGTGACAACACCTTCTCCGGGAGCTTCTAATTGATCCATTCCGAAATTGGTGGCACGGTGCTGTATGAATGGATTTAATTCAACAAAGGAATCATCATCCAGCAATAGATCAATCCGTTCCCTTGCCGTAAGTTTCCCGCGATTATGCTGGGTATCAATTCGGTCGTCACCACCACCAAGCTCAATCTTCCTTTTCCGATCCCATAAATCATAAATACTTTCATAAACGGTGCTCATCGGCTATTTCACTTCCTCTTTTGATAAAGTGTCTTACTTGCATTCGACTGAGTGCTCGTTCAGTTTAGGATAAAGATTAGATTCAAAAATGGTTATGAAGTTAGTTTTACCAAAAATAGTGGTTGGCCGTATTCAACCAATTGGCCATTCTCTACCAACACTTCGGCAATCTCTCCGTCCATTTCCGCTTCAATTTCATTGAACAATTTCATGGCCTCAAGGATACAGACGACCGTTGATTTGTCAACTTTATCCCCCACTTTAACAAACGGATCGGCGTCTGTTCCCGGTGCCCTGTAAAACGTACCTACCATCGGGGAAACAATAGTTGAATGATTTTCATTTCCGGTATTTTTAGGTATAGCATGTACCTCTTCGGTACTCTCCTTCGTCGCTGCCACTTGCAAAGTCTCTTTAGAACTCTCTTGTGTCCTGGCTACTGCTGCAGGATCAAGTGTATTTGCAACCGAAGGAATGGCCTGCTTAATAGTCTCGGGAAGTTTCGTTACCTTCCGCTGGATTGAAATTTTTGACTCGCCCTCCTCTATTTCAAGATGCTCTATGGTTGATTCATCAATGAGTTTAATCATTTCTCTTATTTCTTGGATTTTAAACATTTCTCTCTCTCCTATCTTATTAGTAAACTGAAGGATTATAAATCTAACATTATTGGATTTGATTCAAGAAAATTAGTATTAAACTGACCCTTTACAAAGGATTCATGGTTTAGTAATTTTTGATGGAATGGAATGGTCGTTTTAATTCCGGTTATAACAAATTCATCAAGCGCCCTTTTCATCCTCCCAATCGCTTCGTCACGATCTTTTGCCCAAACAATCAATTTTGCTGCCATGGAATCATAAAAAGGTGAAATCTCACATCCGGGATAGATAGCACTATCCACTCTTACACCATAGCCCCCAGGAGGCAAGTACATGTCTACCTTCCCTGGAGAAGGAATAAAATTCTTTGCCGGGTTTTCTGCATTAATTCGGCATTCAATCGCCCAGCCGTTTATTTTTATATCACTTTGTTTAAAGGACAGCGGGTAGCCTGCTGCAACCAAAATTTGTTCCTTAATTAAATCAATTCCCATAATCATTTCAGTAACCGGGTGTTCCACCTGAATACGGGTGTTCATTTCCATAAAAAAGAACTGGCCATGTTTATCTACAAGAAACTCGACTGTACCCGCGCCATGATAATCTACCGCTTTTGCTGCAGCAACGGCTGCCGAACCCATTTGTTCACGAAGCTCTTGTTTTAATGCTGGCGAAGGGGCTTCTTCAACTAGTTTTTGATGGCGCCGTTGGATGGAACAATCTCGTTCACCTAAATACACAACATGACCAAGCTTATCCCCCATAATTTGGATTTCTACATGCCGTGGTTCCTGAATGTATTTCTCTAGGTACACCCCGCCATTTCCGAAAGCGGTTTCAGCTTCCTTCTGAGCTTGGCGTATGGATTTCTTTAACTCTTCCTCATCTCCTGCTATCCTCATTCCTTTTCCGCCGCCGCCGGCTGTTGCCTTCACCATGACGGGAAAACCTATTTCCTTCGCAATGGTAACTGCCTCACCGAGGTTTTCAATTAGACCATCTGTTCCAGGAACGGTAGGTACACCTACTCGTTTCATCGTCTCTTTTGCAACCGATTTATCCCCCATTTTTCGAATGGCATCTGCTTTAGGACCGATAAACGTAATGTTACAATCATCGCAAATTTCAGCAAAACTAGCGTTTTCTGCTAAAAATCCATATCCAGGCTGGATGGCATCTGTATTTGTTAATAAAGCAGTGCTGATGACGTTGGTGATATTCAAATAACTTTCCGAAGATGAAGTCGGTCCGATACAATACGCCTCGTCGGCCATTTTCACATGAAGTGCCTCGCGGTCTGCTTCAGAATAGACAGCAACCGTTGCAATCCCCATTTCTTTGCAAGCCCTAATCACACGGACAGCAATTTCACCTCGATTAGCAATAAGAACCTTTTTAAACATTTACATGTTCCTTTCCGCAGTTATTTTAAAGAGAGGTTATCAAATCACCTCCGTTATTTTTAAATATGCAATTAATGTGCCAACTTTTCTCTTTTCATTTAGCCACTTCTTACAAGGATTTGATTAAGAATTTTTCCTATTCTTAAGAAAGATTTAATAATCTTACTTAGTGAGAGAATATTTAAAAAATTGTATAGAAAAAAGGGACAATTTATTTGCCCCTCCTTTTCTAGATTGAGTTCTAATCTTGTTAGTTTACAAATGAACGGCATGACCAGTTGTACTCAATAGTGCTTCATGGATTGCTTCAGACAAAGTTGGGTGTGCAGCTATAAAATTCTCCATCCTATCAACTGTCGTTTCGGCATGCAGCATGACCGTTCCTTGTCCAATTAATTCCGTAGCTTCTGGACCCACAATAGAGATCCCGATTATTTTGTTAGATTGGGGTTCCACGATCACTTTAACTTTTCCAATTGTTTCATTAACAATCAACGCCTTACCATTAGCTAAGAACGGGAACTCTCCTACTTTAATATCTCCGTAACAAACACGAGCCTGTTTTTCTGTCATTCCAACGCTTGCAATTTGAGGTGCTGTATAGATGCAACGTGGTACAGCATTGTAATGGACTTGCGCAGCTTCTCCGCAAGCATGTAAGGCTGCAACCGTTCCTTCATGGAAAGCAACATGAGCAAGCTGGATTCCGCATATGATGTCTCCACAAGCATAAATATGAGGGATATTGGTTTGCATATGCTCATTTACTTTAATGCCCTGACTTGAGAAATCGATACCCAGCATTTCTAGACCTAATCCTGCAATTCGTGGTCTTCTTCCTACGGATATTAATAGATAATCAGCATTCAGTTCTTGAATACCGTCCTTATTTTCAAATATGGCTTGTTTTTTATCAGGGTTCAACTGTTTTAAAGTAGTGGATGTATGTATGATAACACCCTCATTTTCAAGTGCTTGCTGCAAGACAGAGGCAATGTCCGGATCTTCACCTGGAAGAATTTGATCTGCCATCTCTAACATGGTTACCTTTGTTCCCATCCTGCTATAAATACTGGCGAATTCACAGCCAATCACTCCCCCGCCAACGATGAGCAACGAAGACGGAATACCCGGTAACGACATGGCTTGTCCGCTATCGATAATCCATTCCCCATCAAAAGGTGCAAATGGCAAGCTTGAAGGTTCCGACCCTGTGGAGATGATGATTTGGTCCGCCTCAATCTCTTCCCGTTTTCCTCTATTTTCAACAACGACCCGATGTTCCGTTAAAAAAGTAGCTTTTCCTTTCATCACTTTAATTTTATTCTTTTTCATCAAATAACCGATGCCTTGAACTAGTCTTTTAACAATTTTGTTTTTACGTTCTTGGACTCCTGACCAATCAATCTTGACTTGATCAAAGGGGAGAGTAATCCCAAACTGTTTGGCTTGTTTGACCTTTTCATAGAGTTCGGCACTTTCTAATAATGTTTTTGTTGGCATACAACCTTCATTTAAACAAGTGCCTCCTAAATCCTTTTCCTCAATCAAAATAACTTGTTTACCCTTTTGTGAAGCAGTTATCGCAGCAACATATCCTGCAGGGCCCCCGCCAATAATGGCTATAGTTGTCATATAGTTCATCCCTCTAATAAATTAGTAAAAATCTTTACTTAAAGGCTGTGTTAAACTTGGCTGTTGATTTGCGCTCCAGGCGCTCCGCTTTCCGCGGGCATTCCGTGGAGCCTCCTCGGCGCTTAAGCGCCTGCGGGGTCTCCCCTGCCCCGTCCTCCCGCAGGAGTCTTCGCGACCCGCTCCAATCAACAGTGTTAAAAAATCAACAATGTTCTTTAACACAGCCTACTTAGAAATGCTTGTATAATAGTCCAAGTGTTGAAAAACCCTTGGCCGATTAGGGTTTTCTGTTTCTAAGAGCTATAACTATAAAACCCTTTACCGGTTTTCCGGCCGAACTCCCCATTTAAGAATTTTTCAGTAAGAACTTTTTGGGGTTTTTGGGATTCATCCCCTGTTTCTTCGTAGAGCACCTGGCGAATATAATAATTAACATCAATTCCTGTCAGATCGAGAAGAGCAAACGGGCCAATTGGATGATTTAGAGCTTTTGTACAAGCAAGATCTATTTCTTCTACGGAAGCAATTTCATTTTCCAACAAATAAACGGCTTCATCTATTAACTTTCCTAAGATTCTGTTTGCTACAAAACCCGAAATTTCCTTTTTTAATAGAATTGGAGTCTTATTCATTTGTTTGGCTAGTCCAAAAGCGGCAGCCGCCGTTTCTTCCGAGGTATGCGGCCCCTTTACAACTTCCACTAATTCCATTACGAGAACGGGATTAAAGAAATGAAGATTACATACCTTATCTGGCCGATTTGTCGCATCAGCCAGCTTTGAACTGACTATCGTTGAACTGTTTGTGGCAATGATCGCACGGGCCGGAGCCAGTCTGTCCACTTCGGCAAATAGCTGGCGTTTGACGTCCAATTTTTCAACAATCGCTTCAATAACAAAATCGGTTTGATTTAACGCGGTTTCTAATGAAGTGACAAAATGAAGTTTGCTGAAAGCCTCCTCCACTTGTTGAGAGGTTAATTTTCCTTTTTGGATTCTTTTATTCATATGCCCCTGTAAGGATTCCTTTGCTTGTCGTAAGCTTTCTTCATTAATATCCTGTAAAAAGACCTCAAATCCGGCAAGAGCCGAGACCAGTGCAATTTGCCAGCCCATTACTCCAGACCCTATAACGGTAATTTGTTTAATGGCAGAATTCAAAAAAATCTCTCCTATATTCCGGACGCCGCACCAAGGCAGCAGTCCGGACAGATATTTTCCCTAACTTTTTAAAATTATTGAAGAACTTCATTTTGCTCCTTAGCATCCTTTACAATCTCTTTGGCAAATTTAATCTTTTCTCCCCAATTAATCGAACGTTGAATCACCACTTTTTGCGCCTGCGGTGATCCGGCCCCATGCATACATTCGATAATCGGAGTGGAGCCTGTCATATTCTCAACAAGACGTCCCATTTTAATCCTGTCAATTGGATCAACATTTTCGCCAGTGCTATAGTATTTATAAATATAAGGAGCAATCCTCGGGTTATCCAGTTCTTGTTCTGATGGCAGTGTTGCCACGAAACCTCCTGCTAAATCTTGAGACAGCTTGGTAACCTCTGGATAATACCGTGCTGTGTTAAGTTTTGAGGAATTTGCCAGCACCGGATCAACAAAAGCGGTGCCACATCCATTTTTTGAACAATTGAAGGAGCAAGCAAGGGCTCCGCTATACATGGTTTCAACTAAGTGGGCCATTTCAGCCAATTTCTCTTTCACATGACCAGCTTTGGAAATTCCATGCATATCCGCAAGTGAAGCCGTTGCCCCTATTAAGACATCCAGGTTTCCAGCTTTACAAGCTCCATAGTTTTGTCTATGGTATGATGCAAAGCGATCAACCAGCTTGCCCGTATATTGCGTTTCTTTATACATAAAGACCCGCTCCCAAGGAACAAACACATCCTCAAAAATAATCAATGCCTCTCCGCCGACTACACCATATTTTGCATTTCCCTGATCGATTTTCCCTTCCCATTTACGGCTGTCGTTCACTTGTCTTCCAAAAACGTAGATTACACCTTTTTCGTCGGCAGGTACCGTAAACGAAAGGGCATAATCTGCATCTTTCGGGGACATGGCAGTTCCAGGCATAACTAAAATTTGATGGGAATTTATGGCCCCTGTTTGATGCATTTTGGCTCCACGAACAACAATACCATCTTCCTTTTCTTCTACCACTCTTACATATAAATCAGGGTCATGTTGTTCCGATGGCCTTTTGGACCTGTCTCCCTTTGGATCTGTCATGGCTCCATCGGTCATATAATCATGATTCTGTGTCTCGATTAAAAATCGCTTAAACCTTTCATGATAGTCTGTACCAAGGTCCTGGTCCATTTCCCAAGTCGTGGAATAAAGAGTGATTAAGCCGTCCATACCAACGCATCTTTGAAAACATGTCCCCGTTATTTGTCCCGCTACCCGAAGCATCATCGCTTTTTTAACAAGATCCTCCTGATTTTGCGGAATATGTGTCCAACGATTGATTTTGTTACCTGTTAGATGGGAGGTGGCACTGCCAAGTTCCTCGTATTTCTCCTCTGTGCCCAATTTATACGTCACGGATGCGGCATTGATATGTGGCCTCATTGCGGGATGGTCGACGACATTTTCGACCCTCTCGCCCATAAAATATACTTCCTTCTTCTGGTTACGTAGACTTTCAATATATTGTTCCGGTGTCATCATAAAACTTCTCCTCCTTTTTCCTACCCGTGAACTTTACATTCCAAAAAAGTTCGGTAGGGCATCATTAATGTAAATAAATATGGCTTGTTCTTAGAAACCATGCCTTTTTTTTGCAAAAAAATGGATGTATAACAATCTTCAAACTTTTTTTCTGCCCTTTGTGCCTAAGTTCGAGTTGTCATACATCAGCATGTAACATTCATGAGTGGATTAAAAACGATTAATTTACCATATTAGCAATCTTATCTAATTCTCTGAGTTCTCTCCTTAATACTTTCCCTGCAGCGTTCCTTGGCAGTTCATCAATAAAGACAACACTTGTTGGTTTTTTATAGCTTGCTAGGTTATTTTGGCAATGCTTGATGATTTCTTCTTCTGTTAATGGCTGGTTGTCTTTGACGACAACATAAGCCCTTGGTGTTTCTACCCATTTTTCATGAGGGACACCTACCACTGAAACTTCTTTTACCGAAGGGTGTTTAAGGATGGCTTGTTCGACCTCCGCAGGGTAAATGTTTTCTCCGCCGCTGATAATCATGTCTTTTTTACGATCAACGATAAAGATATATCCTTCCTCATCCTGCAGGACTAAATCTCCTGAATGAAACCAGCCATTCTGCAATGCTTCAGCCGTTGCCTCCGGATTTTTATAATATTCTTTAAAGACAGTTGGTCCCTTATAGACGATTTCCCCAACCTCTCCTTGTTGGACATCCCGATCCTCATCATCGACAATCCGCACTTCGACATTCACACATGGCAAGCCTACAGCTCCTAGTTTTCTTTTGACATCATCCCCTTTTAAGAAGCATGTATTGGAGGACATTTCTGTCTGTCCGAAAGCATTTACGACTTGAACAGAAGGAAAAGCCTTTAAGATTCCTTCTATAACCGGAATCGGCGCAATCGAAGCTCCCCATAATGCTCTTTTCATTTGTTTAAGCTGGTATTGGGATAGATCCTGTTCGGTGATTTGCTGCCATTGTGTTGGAGCAAAAATACAATGGGTGACCAGGTTCTCCGAAATTAATTCCAGTGTCTGTACTGGATCAAATCCTGTACTTGGCGTAAGAACATTGGTCCCGCCCACAAAGATGAAAGGCAAAACACCATTTAGCCCGCCAATATGGAAGAGAGGCAGTCCTGAAAGCCAGACCGAATCGCTTGTCACCTGCATTTCCATACACCAATTCGTCGTATTGGTCCAAAGATTTTTGTGGGTTAATACCGCACCCTTTGGACGTCCTGTCGTACCGGACGTATACATGATGAAAGCATCCGATCCATCACTGACAAAGACATCCGGTTCTTCAATACTCTCACCTGCGATGATTTCTTCATAGTCTTCAAAGGCAGAAGAGGTTGTTTCTTCCATTTGAATCGCATTTCGAACCTGTCCATCCGCGATTAAATGCTCCGCCAATTCTGAGAATTGACTTCCGAAAATGAACACTTCGCTGTCAGAGTTTGAGAGAATATACTGTACTTCTTGTTCCACCAGTCGGAAGTTTACAGGTACAGCTACCGCACCAAGCTTATTACAGGCAAAAAAGGATTCAACCACCCGATGCGAATTGTAAGACATTATGGCAACTTTTGTTCCTTGTTTTACATTTCGTTTAGATAAAGCATTGGCTAATTGGTTTACGCGATTATTTAACATCCGATAGGTTAGTTTCGTATCCTCAAACACCAGTGCTAATTTACCGGGATTTTTTCTGGCATTACGTGCCAGCATTTCTCCGAGATTCAACTCGCGCCAGCTTGCTTCTAAAAAATTACCCATGTCATTACCGCTCCTCACTTATGCAATTAATTAAACGACAGCGATTGGACGAATTGGTGAGCCAGTTCCTCCAACAATATTTAACGGAATCATAATAAAGGTAAACTCATAAACTTTTTCTGCAGCCAACTCTTCCAAATTCACCATTTCCATAATTGGAATACCGGATTCTGCTAGGAGATGTGTGTGCACTGGAAGCTCTGAACTTGGCCATACTTCGTATGCCAGTGTATCAGCACCTGTCATGAGCGCGCCCTTACCTGAAATCCACTTGGCACCATCTAAATCAACTCCTGGGCAGCCGCTATGATGTCCTGTATAGAGATCATTATCATCAAAGTTTTGAATCCAGCCGGTACGGACAAGGACGATGTCATTCTTTTGAACTTCAACGCCTTGTTTTTCTGCTGTTTTTTGCAAGAGTTCAGCATTAATTGGCTCATTTGCATCCATATGGGCAACACCTAAGTAGCCCGCAACATCTAATAAAACACCTCTCGTAATGACAGGAGGAATTTCATTAACGCCCCCGCGGGAAAATCCATTTTGGCCATGCTGTGCCTCTAGGGCATCAATACCGCCGTAAATTTTACCTTCTTTTGCAATATGGCCTAGTGCATCAACATGTGTCCCCACATGGCCTCCCATAACAATAAGATCATTAGAAGGTGAGCAGCATCCATTCTGGTAATCTCCATGCTTTGCCCATTGAGCAAAAAGAAACGGTGGATGAAGCGGTGCGTGTGGCATGAAGTTTTTTAATGGCATTCCTAAATCGAAAATTTTCCCCTCACGGATTTTTCCAAGAGTTTCAACGGTTTTGTTAGTTAATGTAAACATTGTACAACCTCCCAATTTTTTATCATTTATATTATTAGTAAAATCTTAAGCTAGTAAAAAATGGTTTCTTGAAGTTCTAATGGATCAGGCTTTTTTTCTAATAGCTGTTTCAATAAGAGCGCCGCAGCTTGGGCAATAGAACTCGTCTAACATTAAATCTGCTTCTTTTCTTTCCTGAATCTCGGTATGAATGGTATTTAATCTATCGGATAAGTTGAATTCCTTCTTAACAACCATGTCTCTCCAATCGTCATTGCTAGAAGAGATTGGTTCATGACAGCATGCACATGTCAAAGCATGGTCCTGCAAATTCAACCCAAAATGGGTATGCGTTTTTTCGGAATACGATACTGGTTTGCCGATGCGTTCTGATAGTATTTTTGAGCGCAGCGCCTTTGACCCTTCAACATCTGCCTGATCTTTCGAACTAAACAGGACACCATATACGGTTTTGGCTGTTTCTACGGAAATGTAGCCATCTACTACATCCTTGACCACCTTATTTATTTCTCTAAATAATGGGTCACCGTATCCGCCGCCGCCGCCGGTTACCTGACGGAATACATCGTTTTCTGACAGTTTGATGTTGGTTGCATGATTAGGCAGGAGTTCTTCACTGCCAATCTCCTGTAATTCAGGCATACGATTTTTCTCACTAATCAATGACAACGCGCCCGCACCGCGATACACCTTGTACAAATTGGTTGCCCCCGGATAACCGCCCAGCACACCTCGAGTCGGTACCTCGGCCATAGCATTTTCAAGCGTTCCGGATAATTCTTCTGTTCCATATGGAACCCAGGCGATGTCTATTCCTTGCCCGCCTCGGTTAAAGCCGTGGCCGCCTGATCCATAATTTAGGTTTCGCCACAGGTATAACATTGGATATAAACCTTCATTTATTTCAACATCCGGGATAGAGTTTCCTAACATGACTTCATGACAGGAGATATCTAATCCGTCACCGATAGATTGTCCTCCCAAACCGCCGCTTCCGCAATCTAAAACCGCAAAGGCGGTATAGTTTCCGGCCTTATCAAGACCTACCCAGCTATTACCAGGCCAAGAGTAGTGACTTAATGCGGCAGTTCTTTCTCTAATGGATTGGTACTCACTTCTCTGCAGCGCTTGAACCATCCCTTCCCATAGCGCACGGCCTGCTGCCAGTCCGCCTTCCATATGACCGCACGATACAGGTGCCGGAATGGTCGGGTTAACCACTGTTCCCGGCTGCCCCAGTTCAATGTCAATTGGACGCAGGATTCCGGCATTGATTGGAATGTCATAGGCTAAACCTATCATCATCAGACCGTGTACAATACCGAGCATAACTCCCTTACCGGCATTGATAAACGCATCTAACTGCGGATCAGTATCACTAAAATCAAAATGTAAGGAAGTGTCATTGACCGTTAGCGTACAGCCTACTCGTACCAATTTGTTGTCTCCATGACCATCGTATTCAACCCAATCTTCGGTTTTAAAGACACCATTTGGTATTTTTGAAATCTTATCACGCATCGTCTTTTCAGAAAGTGCTTTGTTGATGTCGCAATATTTTCGATATTCTTCCATTCCGATTTGGTCAATTAGCTCAGATACCCGGCGCTGACTGACATTATTGGCTGCGATTAAACTTTTAATATCATTCACAACCGGTTCTGGTAAACGAACATTGCTTCTGATTAAGTTAAATAACTCATAATTATATTTGCCTTCATTAACAATCCTTGTAGGAATAAACCTTAATGCTTCTGA
This sequence comes from Neobacillus bataviensis, assembly GCF_019969725.1. Next base: position 190,142 of record NZ_JAHXYW010000009.1, on the reverse strand, counting down.
ATAAAGGTCGCGTGCCACCGGTGCCCAGCCGCCTGGAGACATCCCTCCGATATCGGCAATATGGGCGTTGGAGAAAGCCCACCCAATAAATTCGTCGTTGTAGAATAGCGGGCTAATGATGGCCACATCCCCTTGATGAAGGGCGCCAGCGGTATGTGGATCATTTACGATAAAATGATCTCCTGGTCTAATAGAATCCAAATCATAGTAGTTGGTAATGCTTTTTACACCTTCTACCGAAGAGCCAATATGTGTGATGACATAACCCGAGAATGCAATATGCTCATTTTTATCATCAAAGATAGCAGTGCAAAAATCCTGTGCTTCCGTTAAAATCGGTGAACCAGATGTTCTTTTTAGCGTTGTTGCCATTTCGCCGACAATATTCACCAAACGCATTTGAACAACCTCAGCGGTTACCGGATCATAGTCCAAATGATTCAAATTGGCCGAAGTAATCTCATCCTTCGTTTTTAGCATGATTGAATTCTCCTCCCAGTAAAGAATTAATTATCTAACTTCCATCACATAATTCAGGTATTCATCTTTGGTGATGCTTGCATATTCAGGAACATAAATCGTTGTATCGCCTGCTTCCACAATAGCTGGTCCATTGATCAAATCTCCAACAGAGATTTCCTGTGAGACATAAGTAGGTATTTGTCTCGCTTCATTTAGGTCAGGCAGGAATACTTCATTTAATTTATGTGGTGTTACCTGGCCTTTTCCTTCAGACGGATTGCTCTTTATTTTTGGCTTAACCGTTTTGCCAACACCGGTCACGCGGCAATTTAACATGATAACATCGGAGCCTTCCCATGCTGTTCCTTCACCGTATAATCTTTCATATGTTTCAATAAAAGTCGTAATAATCTCTTGCTTATTTTCTGCTGTAATATTTCCTTCAGGAAGAGGAATCGTAATTTCAAATGCCTGGCCGGAAAATTTAAAATCTCCCTCTCTGATGATTTCAATATTCTCATCAGCAAAACCATTGGAATATAAGGCATCCTTTGCTTGTTCGGACAAGCGGTTTAATAGGGTATTGATGCCTTCCGGTTCCCCTTTATTGACGTTCCAGTTCACCGTTTGAGCAAAACTTCTAATGTTATCAGACCATAATAGACCATAGGCTGAGAACACAGAGGAGTTGGCAGGGATAACAACCTTACTAATACCTAGGTTTTTACAAATTGGTGCAATAAAGAGCGGGCTGGCACCGCCATAAGCGATAACGGCAAATTCACGCGGATCATATCCTTTTTCAATCGAAACAGAGCGCGCTGCATTACTCATGGAGTTAACGACAATTCGATACAATCCTGAAGCAGCCTGGTTTACATCCCACCCTAGCGGATCGGCAATCTTTTTCTTTATCACCTGAACAGATGCTTCTTTGCTTAATTCCATTTCACCGCCAAGAAATAAATCCGGGTTGATCATACCGAGCGCAACTACCACATCTGTTATCGCAGGATTTTCTCCCCCCTGCCCGTAACATGCTGGTCCTGGAAATGATCCCGCACTTTCAGGGCCAACCCTCGGAGCATTACGATCATCAAGCCAGCAAATACTGCCGCCGCCGGCACCTATAGCTGTAATATCAACCATACTTAAACCTGTCATAAATCGGTTGAGTTCTGCACGGTGTCCCAATCCGAGCTGATTATCTTTAATTAACGCTGTATCAAAGCTTGTACCACCCATATCGGCTGTAATAATATCCTTCAGCCCGAGCAGTTTTCCCAGGTTATTTGCCCCTAAGACACCGCCAACCGGCCCTGAGTTGATAAGATTAATCGCCTGGTATTTCGCTTCATCCGCCGATAAAACGCCGCCGATTGACTGCATCAAGCCGACTGGAACATTCAATCCCCGTTCTCTTAGTTCCCCCTCTAATACATTTACATATTTTTCGACCGCCTGACCGCTGAATGAATTTAAAACGGTTGTCACCATTCTTTCGTATTCCCGTTCAACAGGATAAATTTCACTGGAGATCGTAATAAATTTATCGGGGTACATTTCTTGAACGATCGCTTTAATTTGCTGCTCATGTGCCGGGTTCTTAAATGACCAAAGTAAACAGACAGCAAATGATTCTACCTTCTCTATTTCTACTAAATATCTAACTCTTTCTTTCACCTGTTCTAGATCTAACTCTATCAACACGTTACCAGTAGAATCGACACGTTCATCTACTTCAACAATGGCACTTCTATTAACAATTTCCGGAAGGTTTGTTTGGGTATGCATATTGTAATCATTCGTCCGTGCTGAACGCGCAATCCTCATTGTGTCCTTAAAACCTTTTGTAACGATTAGCCCGACGACATCCCCTTTTAATTCAGCAATGGCATTGGTGACAATAGTGGTGCCGTTTATAAACAGCTCCGTTTTACTTAAAATATTTTCAACGTTCGTGTTTATTTTTTTCGAAGCTTTTTTTAATGCATTGATAATTCCATCCGTATATCTGCCATGTGTCGTCAGTGCCTTTGCTCTGCTTACATTCCCTTCATGATCAGATAGGACTAAATCTGTAAATGTTCCGCCAATATCAATTCCTATATGATACTTGGTTTCTTTTTCCACTAAGGTTTCCATGGTATTCCTCCTTGGTCCATATGTAAGGTGTACAACTCTATGGCAGAAGATAAACAGAAACTATGTTTCTGCTTATCTATCCCATTTTTGCCTACATTGCATTTCCAACATTCTTGTCCTGTTCACTAGTTTGCTGTTTGCCAAGCACGACTTCTTTTGATAGGTAAATCAATACGATGGTTGCAAGGAACACAATACCGCCAATTAACCATACTTTACTAAACGCTTCGGCTCCTGTTGCTGTGCTATCTACCCAGCCGCCACTAAGACTTACAAGTTCGTAACCAAAGGCAACTTGTAAAGCGGATCCCAGTCCGTTTAAAGTACCAATAACTTCCGGACGTGCAATCCCTGACCAATAAACGTTTATGGTGCCCCAGAAGTACACATTACTAACAGCGGCAATGCCATAGACTAATAATGAGTAAACGATATAGTTCGGTACAAAAAAGCTGGCAAGAATAAAAGAGATGCCGCCAATGGCCGGTCCGATTGCCAACGCAGCCCTTGTATTTCCTTTGCAAAGCTTATTTACTACCCAGCCATTTGTAAAACCAAGAAGCATAGGTATTGCATACATCAATGAAATAATTACACCTGCAGTAGAAGGAGAAACCTTAAATCCATTCATTAGGCCTGTAGAGCCCCATGTTGTTGCAAGCCAGTTAGGTGTGGTTGCCAACCCGGCAGCAATGGCCATCGTATAAACGCTTGGATTTTTTAAAGCCGCTTTTAAGTGACTCCATTCAAATTTGTCATCTTGTGATTCTGATGTAGGAGTACCAGCCTTTATGAACATCAGTTCTTGCTTAGAAATTTTTTGATCATGTTCTGGACGATCCTTAACAGCGATAGCAAAAAATAGAAGAATAGGAAGGCCTAGAAACGTAACGGTTAAGAAAGAGGCTTTCCAGGTAAAAATACCTGCGATTGTAAGACCGATTGGTCCGGCTAATGCGAATGCTGCCATTGTTGAACTAAACCACAGTGCAGTGTATCTAACTCTTTCATTCGCTGGAAACCACATGGCTAATATTCGGTTACAAGGTGCCCATAAGAGTCCGAAAAACATGCCAAAAATTAAATTTCTCCACCAAATTTGCGAATAATCATTAACAAAGATCGTAGAGGCACTGATGATGGTGCAGCCTAGTAAACAAGTAACTAATAACCGCTTGGCACCGATTCGGTCTGCTAAAATTCCTGCGATGAATAAAAATGGAAAATAGCCAAGTAAATAGGCAGAAGAGACCGATGCAATTTGGGGTGTTGATAATTCAAAGGCCTTGCCCCAGTATGGAGTTAATGTTCCGAAAATTGCGTCATCAAGCCAGACAATAAAGTTTGTCAGAATGATTGCGAGGAAAACGGTATGTCTTTTCCCCCAGCCTTTCAATGGAAGTCCACTTTCTACAATTGCCGCCATTTTATCCCTCTTTTCATCAAATTGTTTATCGCCTATCAAAAGTTCCTAATCCCCTTTGAAAATCACCTCCTTTTTAAAGTAATCGCTTACATCTTAGACAAGAATTACAGCTGGAGTTATGATCTTGCTAAAATGTGTTCTACTAATCTCTTCGCTAAAATAATATGCAATATTCATGCCAACTTATTAGTTCTTAATTTTCAGTATTTTATTGAATAATTCGAATAATTTTTCTATTATTCTTGGGAATTTTACTAGGAAATTCTTATAATTGCTGTTTTAATGTAGTTTTTTAGAAAAAAATATCGAAAAAAAAGAAAGTCCTTTATGAGTTGGGAATTTTTCCGCTCATAGGACTTTCTTTAAACTGTAGAATTTTATTGTTTTTTTATGTAATCTTTTATATTGATTTGATAGTCACTTGCCCATCGATAAAATGTACTTGAAGACACGCCTAGTTTATTAGCAGCTTCTACCACACTTTTGCTATTATTCAGCGCGATGACCATCGTTTCTCTTCTTGCATCATTGGTGACAGACTGATAAAGAGTTTCTCCCCAATTTTTATCCTCAAATTGCCGGGCTATATAATCAGGCAAATATTCTTCCGTAACGATGGAATCATCACAAAAAATGTCGATTTGTTCCATTACATTTTTCATTTCTCTTAGATTGCCAGGCCACTCATATTCATAAAAATACTTTAATATCCCGGGACTTAAAGTCTTTGTAGGCAGAAAGTAATTAGCCAATAATTCAATATCCTGTTTGCGTTTTTGTAAGGATGGGATATTGATTGAAATGACGTTTAAGCGATAATACAAATCCAAACGAAATTTATTTTCTTTTACTAATTTAAATAAATCTTTATTAGTAGCCGCAAGGATGCGAATGTCTATTGGTTTTGAAAAACTAGAACCAACAGGTGTTACCTCTTTTTCCTCTAAAACCCGAAGTAAATGTGCTTGCAATTCTAAAGGCATATCCCCAATTTCATCAAGAAAGATCGTGCCTCCATTTGCTTCTTCAAACTTTCCTTTTTTACCGCCCTTCACGGCATTTGTAAAAGCACCCTCCGCATAGCCGAACAGCTCACTGGCAATGAGATCCTTAGGAAAGGCCGCCGTATTAATGGCAATAAACGGGCCGGATTGCCTGGTACTTTCATTATGAATTGATTGAGCAAAAAGTTCTTTTCCTGTTCCACTTTCACCAATAATGAGGACACTTTTATCCGTACCCGCTGCTTTTGCCGCTAATTTTATGGCCCTCTTAAACTCAGAATCTTCACCAATTAATGATGAAAAGGTATATTTTGCGGTTAACTTTGTGATTTCCTTGTTATGTTTTTTCTTTTTTAAGATGAGAATGTTGCCTAAATGCTCACCTTCGACCATAATTCTTCGCGAGGTAAATAATATTTTATACTTCTCCTCGTTAACCAGATTAATCTCATTCTGCAGGATGACTTCATTCCCATTCACGGCTTCCTCAAAAAAACGGGAAAGGGGCCTTAAATGCTCGATATCACTGAATTTCCATTTGATGTTCTCCATTACCGGGATTTTTAACAAGTGGGCGGCAATCTTATTGATCCGGACAATTTCACCAGAACGGTTAACAATCATAATTCCATCAGAAATGGTATCAATGGCTGCGCTAAAGAAATTACTAAGCATATAGGTTTCTTTTTTGATCCCTTTTCGCTCAATTAACTTCGCGATGGTATCAGCCGCTGTTTTTACAAGACCAAGAGAATGAGGATGGGCGGACCTTACGTATCCTATTAAAGTAATGACTCCGATCATTTCGTCCGTATACGGGTCTTTTATCGGAGCGCTAGAACAATGGGAAGTATGCCAAATGGTACTATAATGTTCTGCACCAACTACTTGAACCGCTTTTCCATGTTCCATTGCCAGCCCGATGGAATTCGTTCCAGCCCATTTTTCACTCATATTTGCCCCGATTGTAAAGTTCACAGAAGCTGCATTGATGGCAATTTCACTGTCGCCGCATAGGTCTAATACGACCCCGTCTTTATCTGAAAAGGCAATGAGGCTGTCTGTTCCTTTTACAATATCAAACAAATCATCCATAAAGGGACGGATCAAGGCTAAAATTTCTTTGTTTTCTTCTTGTTTTTTTATCATAACCTTTGGAGAACAGATCGGAGCTTGAATGACACTCGATACCAAACCATAGTTTTGGGAACGTTTCCAAGAAGTCACAATAAGAGGACGAATTCCGTCAAGAACGATTCCCTTCTTAAAGAAATCCGCCCAAGCTTTTTGTAATAATCTTTCTCTATCAGTTATCTCCGTCGAACGATAGTGCGTTTTATATTCGTAAATATTAGTCACGTTCATCACTCTCCAAAAAGCAGGTTCTAAACACTGAGATATAACAATTATTAGCTTTCTAACAACAGTTCCTCCCACATTAGATCCCCTGTTTTGGGTGAATCCTATTTTAAAAAAATCAAGGTTAAAATTCTATCATGACTTTTACTGAATCTTTGGGTTTCATCTGTGTTTCGAAAGCTTCTTTGGCATAATCTATGGAATAGACGTGTGTAACTAAATCTCTGGTCTTTACTCTATTACTCTTTAGTAATTCGATAGATTTCGCGAAATTTCCTCCTAAACAGCCCATAATTCTCGGTGTTTTGTGAACAATTTTCGTGATATCGAGGGCCGCTTTTTTTTCAGGAAGGCCCACAAAGGCAATCGTTCCGCCACTTCTTACCATTTCAAATGACTGTTCCACAGCAGTTGGTGCTCCGGCAGCGTCGACGACAATATCTGCCATTGCCCCTTCATTAAAGTGATAGGGTCCGACACCGACCAGTTCTTTGACACGTTCCATTACATTTTCTTTTAGGGCGTGGATTACGTAGTCAGCTCCAGATCTTTTGGCTAAATCTAGGCGAAGCTCCGAAATTTCTGTAACGACAAGTGTCTCGACTTCGTAAGCTTTAAAAATTTGCATAACAGCATTTCCGATTAATCCTGCCCCCATAATGACTACTTTATCCTCTTTATTTGGCTGACACTGAGCTACCGTATGAGCGGCAACTGACACTGGCTCAATGGTTGCTGCCGTAAACGTATCCATGTCATCAGGAACCTGATAAAAGGAAATATTTTTCCTTGCATTAGGAATTAATAAATATTCAGCAAACGCCCCCTGGAGACCGTACCCTGTTGATTCCTTAAATAGGTTTGGGCAAAGGACATATTGTTTATTTCTGCACCAATAACAGGAGCCGCAAAACTTTGTATAAAAACCTGTACCTCTTTCTCCCACATGAATATCCTTTACATTCTGGCCAACCTTGACAACTTCCCCAGAAAATTCATGTCCCATAATTTGTCCCTTTTGGATATATAATCCTGTTCCGTAGCTGTGAACATCCGATCCGCAAATGCCGCATGCGTTGACCTTTAATAAGATATCATTCACACCAACTTCAGGAATATCGATGGATTCAACTCTTATATCCCGCGGTCCATAATAAACTGCTGCTTTCATCGTGCTCAATGGCCGCACCCCCTATAATCAAACAATAACGATGAAAGAAAACTGTAAGAGTTTCCTCTTACAGTAATCCGTCCGCTGTTAGATTTTCTAAAACATTCTTCACTTCATTTGTGAATTTTGCTCCCGTAACACCATCAATAAAACGGTGGTCATAACAAATAGAAAGCGTCATAATAGGTTCCACAACGATTTCATTGTTTTCATTCACCACTGGAGTCTTTCGAATAGCACCGGCAAAAACCAGGGTGGATTGTGGTGCATTAATAATCGGTGTGCCAGTTTCAATTCCTAAACTGCCAAGATTGGAGACCGTGATAGTACCATTTGAATAATCGTTTAATGTCAATTGGTTCTGTTCAGCCTTTTGCGCTAAACTTCTTATTTCCTTAGCAATCTCCGCTACTGATTTGTTTTCTGTATTTTTGACAACAGGAACCACTAAACCATGCTGACTATTTACGGCAACGGAAATATTGACCTCATCAAAAACAACGATTTGATTTTCTTCCAGCCTGCTGTTTACAATTGGATTGGTCTTAACAGCCTTACTAACAGCTTTGACAAGAATATCGTTTAGGGACACGCCTTCTAATTCTTTTTTCGCACTTAAAACCTTTTCCATATTCACGGATACCATTTGTGTAAATTGAGGAACATTTCTCCAGCTTTCGAGCATATTTTCTGACATTGCCCGTTTGATATTATTTAAAGCAATCTTCTCTTTAATTTTAATAGAAGTATTTGTACTTGCCGCCTGTCTGACATTGTCTTCGGTGATCAAGCCGTTTTTTCCTGTTCCTACCAGATTTTCAACCGCTACACCAAGTTCTTTTGCAAGCTTACGGGCTTTAGGTGAAACTGCTCCCTTGCTGGTTTGAACTTCAGGTTGTTTTGTCGCAACAGCTGGCTGTAGTGCTTCGACTGCCGCAGCCACTTCTTCATTTGAAGTGTTGCTTTTTGTGTAAACGGATAAATCAACTTCTTCATCTTCAGCTGCGATGATGGCAATCACCGTATTTACTGGTACTTCCTCACCCTCTGGAATAATGATTTTTTTCAAAACTCCTGACGTTTGTGACTCTATTTCCAAGGTAGATTTTTCTGTTTCTAATTCAAATAAATAATCACCTTTTTCAACTGTATCGCCTTCCTCATAAATCCAATTTGATACAGTTCCGTTCTGCATGGTTACGCCTAAGCGCGGCATTTTTACCTCGTACATATCGTCATCTCCTCTATGATTTAATAAAAAATCGATGTCTAAAAAATAATTTCACTGAAACTATGATGGCATGGTACCTAACCCTAGTAGGTTAGGTACATGCCTTCTACTTTTCTAGTATTCCATTAATTCCTTCACTGTATCGAGAATTTGCTGTTCACTAGGTCTGTAAAACTGTTCAAGGTAAATGCTCTGAGCGATTGGTACGTCTGGACTTCCAATTCTTTTGATTGGGGCTTGCAGATCAAATAGTGCTTCATCTGCAATTTGCGCTGCAATTTCTGCACCACACCCGCCTGTTTTTGGCTCTTCATGTACGATGAGGACGCGTCCTGTCTTCCGGACTGAAGCTAAAATGGTTTCCATATCAAGCGGTGCCAAGGTACGAGGGTCAATGACTTCAGCCTCTACGCCTTGTTCTGATAAGGTTTTCGCTGCATTTAAAGCGGTGTGGACCTGAAGGGCTGTTGCAATAATAGTAACATCGCTTCCTTCTCGTTTTACATCCGCTTTACCTAATGGAATGATATATTCTTCCTCAGGTACTTCGCCTTTTACATCATATAAAACTTTATGTTCAAAGAAGAGGACCGGATTATTTTCCCGGATCGCTGCTTTTAATAAGCCTTTTGCATCATATGGAGTGGAAGGTACCACAATTTGTAAACCAGGTGCATGCATAAAAATGGCTTGCGGACTTTGTGAATGCTCTGGTCCAGCACCTCCAGCAATACCTACTGGCAAGCGTAAAGTAACGGGAATTTCCATTTGACCGCCATGCATCCAGCGCCATTTTCCAAGCTTATGGAAGACCTCGTCAAAGGCCACGCCGACAAAATCGCCAAATTGCAGTTCCGGAATCGGGCGGAGTCCCCCTGTAATGGCCATCCCCAAAGCAGCAGCAACAATCGTAGTCTCCGCAATTGGAGTATCAAAGACTCTTGGACCGAATTTTTCATGAAGTCCCTGTGTGACGCCAAACACACCGCCGAACTTGCCTACATCTTCCCCGAATAATATAGTGCTAGTGTCGCGTTCCATTTCTTCCGAAAGAGCTTCATTAATCGCTTGACGCATTGTAAGTGTTTTCACTTTTACTTTACCTTCAGATAATGTTGTCATCATTTACTCCCCCTTAAGCGAATAATCCTTCATAAATTCTTTCTGGATCCGGCAGCGGTGACTCTTCTGCTTTTTTGATGGCTTCTGCAATTTCTGCATCCACTTGGTTTTCCAATTCTAGTATTTCCTCTTCTGTACAAATTCCTTCATCTAGTAATTTAGCTTTATAATTTTTAATAGGGTCTCGATTTTCTTTCCAGTCTTGTAACACTTCTGGATTCACATAATCATAAGGGTCGCCTTCAAAGTGGCCGCGGTGACGGAACGTTTTTGCTTCAATAAAGGTTGGGCCTTCCCCTCTTTTTGCTCTCTCAACGGCTTCTTTTACAGCTTCATGCATTAGCAGTACATCATTTCCATCGACAACACAGTTCGGAATGCCATAACCTTCTGCCCAATCGGCGATATGCTCTTTAACAGAATGGGTTTCCGATACATGACAAGAAATGGCATACTCATTGTTTTCGCAGATATAAATGATTGGTAGTTTATAGAGACCTGACCAGTTTAATGATCCGTGTAATGGTTCCCTTGAAGCTGCGCCATCCCCAAAATAAACCATTGTGACTTGATCTGTTCCGTTGAATTTGGAGGAGTAGGCTGTACCTACGCTAATTCCGAGCTGGGAGCCAATTGTTCCCGCCTGACCTAAAACTCCTCTGGAAGGGTCTGCACTGTGAACGATTCCTGCACCTAATCCTTTTGTCGTACCCTCGATTGTTCCCAAAAAGTCTCCATATAGTTTTGAAAGCGGTACTCCCTTGGCGATTTTCTGGTTACAGCCGCGATGATTATAATAAATGTAATCTTCATCACGAAGATTCTGGGTGATGGAACCAGCCGATACTCCCTCAGATCCAATACCAGAGTGGTAGAATCCTGAAACTTTTCCCTCTTGCATTAACTGGATTAAATTTTCATCGAACCTTCTAATCCTTACCATTGTTTGATAAAAATCAAGTAATACTTCCTTACTATAATCATTTAAATTAATTTCTTTTTCATAGATTTTAGCCACGAATATCACTCCTTTTAATAATATCAAAGTTTTCAAATAGCCATAAAATTCTGAACTAAAAACCTAACATCCTTTCTATTAGTCTAAGAAAGTTAGACTTTCTGTTATCCAGATTTTTTAAATAGCATTCAATCCACCATCAACTGGCATAATTAAACCTGTAATGTAGCTTGATTCATCAGATGCTAAAAACAGTGCTGCATTTGCGATTTCCTCAGGTTTCCCTACTCTCCCAAGAGGGTTCGCTGTAAAGCTCTCTGTGAACTTTTCATTTTGAAGTACCTCAGCAATCATTGGTGTATCGATCGCACCTGGGCAAATACAATTGACGCGAATATTATGTTTTCCATAATCTGCTGCCATGACCCTTGTCAAGGCGACAACGCCTCCTTTTGCGGCAGTATAGGCATCAGCCCCTGTTACACCTTGAATTCCATTTAAGGAGGAATTATTGACAATGCTGCCGCTTTCTTGGTTAATCATGATAGGGAGAACATACTTTGACATGTGGTAAACCCCATTCAAATTGATTGCCAAGATTTGATTCCAATCTTCCAAAGGTGTTTTTAGAAGCGAAGACATGGTGTATTTTGATCGCGCTGAAAATCCGATCCCTGCATTATTAAAGAGGATATCAATCCGGCCGAATTGTTCGACGGTTTGCTCAACGACAGCACGAACATTTTCTTCATTCGAAACATCCGTTTTCATAAATACAGCATTGAAGCCTGCATCCCTAATTTCTTGTTCAACCTGTTTTCCATTCTCTTCATTCCATTCGGCAATAATCACATGGGCTCCTTCTTGTGCAAATAATTTTGCTGAAGCCTTTCCCTGCCCGCTGCCAGCACCAGTAATGATGGCTACCTTGTCTTTTAATCTCATTAAACTCTCTCCTTTTCTAATATTTTTTTATGTAAAGCTGGATTGCTAACTGATTGATAACTTCCAATAGGTAAAAGACAGGAGGGTCTTTTTTAAATGAGAATATATGATTGCAATGAAAATATCCGATCAGTAAAACGTTTTCATATTTGGCATCAAATTGTAATTTCTTTCAAATTCAAGGGTGGTTGTCTCACCATGTCCAGGATAGATGATGAAATCACCCGGAAGACTAAATAGTTTGTTTTTGATAGATTCCTTTAACAGTTCCCTATCTCCAAATGGAAGATTTGTTGGCCCTACAACTCCCGCTAGTAATGTATCCCCTGTAAACAAATAAGCCTCATTGATAAGAAAGCATGTACTGCCAGGGGAATGTCCTGGAGAATGGATGGCTCTAATATTTAATGAACCGCATTGAATCCATTCATCTCCAATTAATAAGATGTCTGGCCACTCACTGATAATAGGTGTGTTCGTTTTAGCTGATCCGTTTAAATTGGGATCTAACAGCCACTCTGCTTCCAACTGATGGGCAACAACCAAAGCATCCGTTTTGTTTTTTAGCAAATTTACCCCGGCAATATGATCATAGTGACAATGGGTTAATAAAATATAATCTACTTTTCTATTACCGATATATTCCATTAATTCAAAGGGGTTTTCACCCGGATCAATAATGATGCAAAAAGAATCCTCATCCGAGATAACATAGCTATTTGTTTGCAGATTTCCCAATGTAAACGGTTGAATTTTTAAGGACTTCATCCGGTGCCTCCTCCCTGTTGGAAATCCTTACTTTTGTTTATGCAATATTCATGCCAAAATAATTTGATTGAGAATATCCAATTTTCAGAGAAATCAATTTCCGATTTTTATTGTTATTAAGAATTCTTTTGCGATTTTTCCTATTTTCGAGAAAAACCTTTTTTAAGAAAGTTCAATAAAGAGAAAATCCTACTATTTGTTTACTGTGCCAGCCATCCGCCATCAACAAAGATCGTTTGGCCGGTGATAAAACTGCTGGCATCTGATGCAAGTAAAAGAACGGCCCCCTCTATTTCTTCAGGATTTCCCAATCTTTTCATCGGTGTTTTACCAATTATTTTTTCACGAACTTTAGGATTACTTAACTCCTCATGGTTCATTTCTGTCTCAATATATGCCGGGCCTATTGCATTTACTTGGATACCATACCTGGCCCACTCTAAAGCAAGCGATCTTGTTAAGTTAATGACAGCTGCTTTACTGGCAGTATATGGGCTTATTCCAACATCTCCCACTGCACCAACAACGGAAGAAACGTTAATAATTTTTCCTTTGCCCTGATTTTTCATTATTTTTGCAACCGCCTGTGAACAGAAAAATAACGATTTCACATTCAAATTCATGATTTTATCCCATTCCGCTTCTGTAACTCCTAAGGCAAAATTTGTTTGCGAAGTACCTGCATTATTTACTAATATATCAATTGTTCCAAAAGTGGAAGCTATATTTTCAACCATTTCATTTAGTGAGTCTATACTGTTTAAATCTGTAGAAAAACTAATCGCTTTTCGATTTAGCTGTTCAATTTCTGCAACTACTTGTTTATTTCTTGCTTCATCTCTTCCTATTACTACTACATTGGCTCCCCTTTCTGCCAGTGCTAACGCGATTGTCCGTCCTAACCCCCTGTTTCCGCCAGTTACAATCGCAGTCTTGTTACTTAAATCAAATTGATCCATGCTCTTTTCACTCCTATTATTTTATTGGACTTTCCTATCCTATTTACATGCAAAAAATGTGCCAAATTATGATTTCCGTTTTTTCCTATATTTGAAAGTAAATTTCTTGCAATGATAAGAATTTATAGAGAAAATTCCTTCTTTTAATAAAAATTCATTTTTTAAATAAAAAAACCCCTTGTTCAATCAAGGGTTAGTAATATCTTAAAAAATATCCTCGTATGCTTGCTTAAGAATCTTCCGGTAATCCCCAGCACCAATGGTTCGAATGTTACTAGGCGTGGAATTGTTTTGTACAGCTAGTTCTACTATTCGTGAAAAATCTTCTTTTCGGATTCCTGGCAAATCTTTAAGTTTTGGAATCTCCAATTTCGTAGTAAATTCCCGAATACCGGTTAATAGTTTTTCAACGGCGCTTTCATCCGAATCAGATTCATTGGCAAACTTCATATATCTTGCCAGATCTGCATGGATGCCCTTCTCTTCTTCCGCATTAAACTTTAATACATATGGTAAAAATACCGCATTGGCCACTCCGTGCGGTGTATCATACAGGCCTCCAAGTGCTTCGGCTAAGCAATGGACAGCTGCCACATCCGTGGAACCAAAGCATAATCCAGCTAAAAGGCTGCCTTCAAGCATGTCATAGCGTGCCTGTTGATTTTCTCCATCCTTAAATGCAGCCGGCAAGGAAGAAACAATTTTGGTCATCGCTCTTGCGCCGAATGCCTGGGAAATTGGATTGGTTACTTTACAGGTATAGCCTTCAATCGCATGAACTAACGCATCCACACCTGTAGCAGCGGTAACTGACTGCGGAACGGTAAACGTTAATCTTGGATCAAGAACGGCCATCATAGGTCTTAATGAAGCATCTTTTAGGGTCAACTTTCGATGAGTGGCAGATTCGGTGATCACTGAAGAACGGGTTACTTCAGAGCCAGTTCCTGCAGTGGTGGGCACACAAATAATCGGGGCAATATTGGCATATTCCCTCTTCCCCTCCACATACTCGACTGGCGTACCGCCATTAGGACCAAGTAGAGCAATCGCCTTCCCTGTATCCATTGCGCTTCCGCCTCCAATAGCGACGACCATCTCAATACCCTGCTCTTGAAAAATTTTTGCTCCAGCCAAACACTCCGTATCCCTCGGGTTTTGTGAGACCGAATCAAATAAAACGACTCGATAACCCGACTCTTCCAGCGTCGTTTTGATTGGTGTGACTAATCCAGCCTTAACGATACCGGGATCACTGACTAATAAAACCGACCGTCCGACCTGAAGAGCATTCAACATCATTGGCAATTGCTCCGCTTTCCCCAACCCCATCTCAATTCTAGTATTACAGAAATAACTATAACTCTTCATTTCCAACACTCCTTTTGTCTATCATCTTCTGTTATGTAAGGTTCCTATTTATTGTTTATTATAACATTATTTGTTTAAATATTCAGACAAAAGAATATTAATGACTGTCCTTCAAATCAACTAATTATCGATATCAAAAAAAGCGCCTCTAATAAATTAGGGCGCATTTTTATAACTAATTATTCTGTTACGGTCACTTCAATTGGCTCAGATACTAAATGCCATTCCTTGCCAAGCATTTGGAATGTATGCATCGCGAACACATTCACCTTTCCAGGCTCAAGTGCTGTTATGGTATTGCCATCAACCTTAACCTTCGTTTCTCCATTATTAAAAAAGAGAGTCGTCGAAATATTTTCTGTTTTGGCTTCACGATAGTTTACAAAGGATTTGACCTGAATCGTTGCCGATTTTCCGACATTCAGGTTGACCTTTTTATTCGGAATTTCCAAACGAATCGGGGCATCCGTCAACCACTGTGTATAGTCCGTGATCGGTCCGACTACGCCAGCCTCCAAGGCTTGCCCAAAATGATCTTCATTTCTAAATGTCCAATGCATATTCAGGAATCCACGCTGGCGCATGTAACGAATGAATTCCGGATTTAGACTGCCATAGTCAGCATTCAAGGTCGCGTTCATGCTGGCACCGTACTGCATCATTTGCTGAGCCTTTTTTAGCCTGCCGTCAATCGTAGGTGGTACAGCTGCAGAGTAAAGATAGCCCGTGCCCACTTCAGGGTTGATACCGTGAGTGTTTCGGATATGGTTGGAATTAAAGCTTTGAATCACTACATGATCAACCATTCCGGCTTGCTCGATCTCCTCCATCACTTGCTTCTCGATGCCATCTGCCTTAATCTCAACAAGCAGGACCACATCTTTCCCCTTGAACTCATCTAAATACTCTTTAAAAGTAGGTACCTTTTCTCCTTGGAAATCAGGACTGAACTTGATTCCGGCATCCAATGCCCGAATCTGCTCGAGTGTTAAATCCTTTACATTTCCTTTTCCGTTCGTGGTACGGTCCACTGAATAGTCATGCATAATAACCAGTTTCCCGTCTTTGGTCCTCTGTACATCAGTCTCGATCATATCTGCTCCCATTTCATAGGCCTTTCGGTAGGAAGCCATTGTATTTTCAGGCGCAATGGAAGGCACACCGCGATGTGCGGCCACGACCGGACGCTGTACAATTGTATTCTCTGGGTACTGTCCCAAAGCTTCAATGGAAGCGGAAGGATTTTCAGAAACAATGCCGTCCACTCCAAGATGAATCATCGTATGGGCAGCTTGCACATCCTCAGCGCCGATTCCCCAAACCGATATCGCACGGCTATGCAAATAGTGAACGGTCTCAGGGCTCAGAATTTTTTGTGGTACTACCGCTACCATCGCATCGCTTTTATGAATGTCACGTGCGAAAGCCGCCATATCATTCTTATTGAAAGCTGCCTTGTTGTATAGAAGGGCACCGCGGGCCGTTTTAATAAAACTGCGCATTTCTTTTACGATCGCAGGATTACTGGATAAAATCTGAAAATCTTGTGTCTGGGTTTCTTTCAGGACATTTGCGAGACCTTCTATATCCGAATGTTCTTCCACTTGGATAATCGGAATGAATTTTCCTTTTATATTTTTAAGGGCGTTTTCAATTGGTGCCCCTTCAACCGTCCATTTCCCCTGTTCGTTCCGTTTTGCCTGCATGAGCACGGAAGCTGTACCTTCCTTCGCAACGGTTTTCGAAATAATCGTTGGCGGATTCACGATATTCGTTTTCACTTCTTGAGGAAGAAAGGCGTTCGTACTCCCTAATGGAGGAAGTGCATTTGAGTAGGTATTGACCTTTACATTATCGAATTGAACGGTCGTACCGTTCGCTTGGAATCCGACATCCCCGTTTGTCCATTTCCCGGCCTGATCCGTATCAACCACAAGCTGGCCATCGATAAATTGCTGCACACGATTTCCGCTTACGATCACTTTGACATGATAAGTCTTATTGGAGGCCATATTTTCCGGATAAAAATTCGTTTCCGGCACAACCCACTGATTGCTTTCATTTCTGATGGCGAACTCCAGTCCGTTTAGCGCCGTAGTGCCTTTGCGCATTGCGAATTGATAATAAGGATATGTATTTGGCTGGACACGATACATTAACGAAGCCCATCGGGTGTCTTCAACTGCACTTTTAAACGTCATTTCCGCTTCAAAAACATAATTTCCTGTTTGGTTTCCTAAAGGAATCACAACTCTGGCAGGAGCACCGGAAGATGGTGACGTTAATACCAGCTTGCCATCCAAGACCTTAGCATCTCCCTGTAAAAGCTTCCAGCCTCCTGGAAGCTGCCCGTTCGCGATTTGATCGAAATTCTCCTGTGTTAGAGCCTGCTCTGCGGCCTGAACCTTTGTTGGTCCATCCACTGGTGCTATCCAAATACTGCCGAAAATACTTGCTGATACTAAAAAGGCTGTTAATTTTTTTGATTTCCCTCTAATATTAGGTACCATTTTCTGTCTCCTTTTCATTTAGTTGAAACATATGTAAAAGGTTTACAAACCCTTACTATGAAAATATTACTTAATGAAGGTATAAGGGGTATTAATATTTTTTAAAGATATTGTTAAAAAATGGAGGACTTTTGCCTGAAGGTCTTTTCTACTAATCTGTATTATCGTTAAGATATAAGTTATAATAAAACTAAATATTGAATAAATAAAAAAGACCGAACATGCAGCAACATGTCCGGTCAGTAATAGAAGGTTCCCTCAAAGGGATCGGCTAATTAGGGAATAATCCACCAGAGCCTCTGAACTCAATGGTGGATTATTTTTATGTTCGTCTCATCATATCAAAAAAATTAGTTGCCTTCACCTTCCCCGGTTTCGGCCCTTTCCTCTTGGTGCTTTGCTGGACAATAATTTCTCCTTCTACTTCGCAGTTTACTACCATGGTATAAGTTTCCAATCAAGCTCCATATCAGCCCCAGGAACAAACGAGTCACTTAAAATTTAGTTTAAATCTTCCGGCCTCTTAAACTTATAATCCGTTCTAAAGAAACAATAAATCGGTACAGATGATTTTGAATGAACCACAGTTGTGGTCGATTCAGGATTTTCTATATTTAAGGATAAAGTTAGATAATCATCGTTTGGTAAATTAGGGTCATAGATATTAATAAAAAGATGGTTCTCATTCAAGTCATACCCATATGCCAGAACTTGATGATGTTGTCTAATCTGAAAAGGATTAAAGGATTTTACTCTGATTAAGCCAAGCGGTGAAAGCTTGCCGTTATCAAGATCCTTTTTTATTCTCGGCCATTCCTTTTTTATCATTCTCCACGACCTTTGCGGGGCAGCTCCTAATTTACTAGCTTTAGTTTCATGGGCCCGGAGAAGAGGATTCATCAGAAACAGATATTTCAAAAGACCAAAGGGCAAATGCAAGCTTTCTATCTGCCGGTTAACGATATAGTCGAACAATGGACCAGATGAAGGGGCTTCCGGAACGGACGGGATCTGGATTTTTGCTTCAAAGTAATCCATGACAGCATAAATCATTCCACCGCATAGACCATACGATGCATTACCGAATGGAATCTTCCAACCCAAAACATTTATTTTCTTTAATGGAACAGGTGAAAAGCTGTTTTCAAATTTAAAACCGGATGAGCTGGGCAGAAACCCTGTTTTTGCTGACATAATGACTACCCCCTTTACTTGTTAATGTTCGTAAAAATTAAAGCAAAAGTCGTTGATCATTAGGATATATGTTATTCGCATTTCCTTCTTTTGGGAATTAACAAATGCTCCAAATCTCCCCCATCGAGTTTACTGTATACGGATCCCCTATCCTTCAACTATTTAGAGCATAATAGCCTACAATGTCCGGTAGACAATCTAATTGACCTTGTGGGATTTGGACGTAAGCCGTTACGAGTTGACCGAAAGTTGCATTTATTATAGTAATGGCATTTAAAAGCTTTTGATAAAGGTTTTATAATAATTTTTTTTGGCAGTTACACGAGTTGGACAATGTGGGGGTAATTTAATGGCAAAAAAGGAAGACAAGTTTTTTAATTATTTAAAGTGTATTTCTTTAAATTTAAAAGTAAGTGCTAACTATTTTGCTGACTATACATTAAATAATGTTAATGATCTTAAAATTTTTTCTGAAAACATGAAGGAATTTGAATCTAACGGGGATACCATGGTACATGATCTTATTAGCGAACTTAATAATACTTTCATCACTCCAATAGATCGTGAAGATATTTTAGCTCTTTCAATATGCATGGATGATATTTTGGACGGTTTATACCATACAGCTGCCCTATTTGAAATGTACTCAATGATGGAAATGGACGATTTTATGCTTAAATTTGTTGATGCCATCAAAAATTGTACATCTGAAATAGATGCAGCTATTGAGCTCCTATCTAAAAAGAAATTGCTAAATATTAGAGAACACGCAATCAAAATTAAAGAAATAGAATCATATTGCGACAACATTTTCCGTGAATCCATTAAAAATTTGTTTACCTTAGAAAAAGACCCTATCCGAATTATTAAATATAAACAAATCTATGAAGAGCTAGAAGAAATCGCTAACTGCTGTAAATCAGTGGCTAATACATTTGAAGAAATTATTATGAAGAATGCTTAGTTAGAGGAATTCTGAAGAGGGGTTTTGCCATACTTTTCGTTAATACTAGATAAAAATACCTAAATGGTTTATTTCTAATTGGCATATACTATTAATTACTAAGGAGTTGAATAAATGGAAGAAGATTTTTATTTTTCAAAAAATCAATTTATCAGAGGTTTGATGATGCCAAAAAGTATTGGTGGTTTGGTGATGAAAAGAGGAGATGTTTCACTCGCAAAGATTAATGGTGTGTGGAAAAAATACACAGAATCTGTACCAAGAGGTAGAAAACCTTTATCCAATAATGAAGATCTAATTTTTATTGGAAGCGGAAAAAATGTTGAAATTATACGTGAGCAACTCTCACAAAAACAAATAGAAAACCTTATTAATGGATAATCATTATCTTAAAGCATAAATTCAAGTAAATATTAGGTAACACTTAATTTGTGTGCTATACTTACTTTACCATTTGATTTTCCGTTTTTCATTCCCTGCTCATTCGTGAGTGGGGTTATTATTTTTTATAAGCTTGAAAAATAAAAAGACAGACTCTTTGACAGAGTCCATCTTTATTTTAAATAATTATGCTTTACGTACGTTTGCAGCTTGGGCTCCACGTTGGCCTTGCTCAACGTCAAAAGTTACTGATTGTCCTTCTTCAAGAGACTTGAAACCTTCGCCTTGGATAGCTGAGAAATGAACGAATACATCGTCTCCACCTTCACGTTCGATGAATCCGAATCCTTTTTCTGCGTTAAACCATTTTACCTTACCATTTTCCATAATTGTTGCCTCCTAGTGTGTAATGACACACATTGTATTACTATCCTTGCACTCAGTGATCATCAAGGCGAAAGTTAAGAGTTTCACTATCCTTTACACCGAACAAAAATAATTCCTTTTTATAATAACACTTTTTGAAAAAATATACAAGGACACTAAAAATACGATTATGTTTATTTCTTTATTATTACCATTGCAGTATATTTTGAATCTGGGTAAACACCATATTCGGTATGACTGCTTGCAAGAAGAGGAATAGTATTGTATTTTACATCAATAAGCTTACCTTCCTCTAATGAGCCAAGAAAATCATTGACTTCCCGAATAAGTTCAACGAAGTCTATACTTTGAAAACCTTTTGCCTCGTACATTTTTTTCGCCCCCCATCATATGATTTATTTTCACCTTTTTCATCCATATGGCTCCATGAACGTCCAGTTTGAATCAGGTTTTTAAAGACATATTAAGGCTAAATAAAAACATTTGGTAAAAAATCGAATGGTCAGAAATATAGTAGAAATGTTGTAATAAAGTTGAGGAAATAAAGAAGTTAATGATGTAGAGACTTAACCGACCTTGTTGTTTAACAATTCCGTTGCCTGATTTTCTGTGATCCCTTTAATTAAACCAAGTTCACTGATGAATATCTTCCTTGCACTCTCAAGCATTTGCTTTTCAGTTGAATTTAGTGCTTTATTTTTGTTAATGCGCATTAAATCACGTACAACTTCAGCTCCGTCTTTGATATTACCCGTTTTCAATTTTTCAGTGTTAATTTTGAACCTTTCTTTCATGGAAAGATTTGTATCGGTTTGCCCATGATGAAAAATGTGCAATACGTTTTCAAGTGTAAGTAAATCCGATATTAAGCGAATCCGTGATTTTTTTACTTTCCCAATCGGAATCAACACCTGCATTTTACTGATTGGCATTTTAATTACATAATACTGCTGTTTCTCACCTAAGATTTCCTTTTCTTCTATAGCCTCAATAACCCCGGCACCCTGCAGAGGATAAAAAATGTAATCACCAACTTGAAACAAAGAAATCACCTCCAAATTATGAACCCTCTTAAGAATAGCACAATATCAATTTTTTGGCAAATTTTTAATTTTACCATCACTGATTGCTGGATGTCAATATCTTTTTTAATATTAGTGTAAAAAAACTGATTATTTTTGTTTTCATGCTCCCAGTAGAAAGAAGGCAGAGATTTTTCCCTGACTTTCAACTCACTCATTTACTATTGTACTCACAAATAGTAAATGAGCATGCTCAACCGAAAAAATGAAAAACTACCAGGAATAGGCAACCTGGCAGCTTTACTCGGAATTGCTTATTTATACTTTTCTTTAGGCATTATTCATAGGAAAACAAATGGTAAACGAAGTTCCATGATTCAGAGTGCTTGCAGCCTTAATGGTTCCCCCGTGATCCTGAATGATTTTCTGACAAATAGAAAGCCCCAGCCCTGTTCCATCAGGTTTCGTTGTATAAAATGGATTAAAGATTTTTTTTAGATCGGCCTCATTAATACCTTTACCCGTGTCCATAACCTCTACAACCGCTTTGTTTTCCACTTTTAACAATCGAATCGTAATCGTGCCACTTTCAATCATGGATTGAATGGAGTTGTTTATTAAATTGACATACACTTGTACCATTTTATCGAAATCCATTGGTATACAAAGATTCGGATTATATTCCACGTAAACGATTTGATGTCCTAGACTGCTGGCTCTAGATTCAGTTAAGGAGATTACTCTCTTTAGACACTCATGGATAGAATGAGATTGATATAAAGAAACATTTGGCTTTGAAAATTGAAGAAATTCGACCGTTAATTTATTCATCCTTTTGACTTCACTCAGGATTAAATCATACCAAGGTTGTATATTATACTGATTCTGTTTAGAGTGTTGAAGAAACCCCTGAATAATCGTTAAAGGGTTTCTAATTTCATGGGCAAGTCCAGCTGCCATTTCACCCAAAAGAATCATTTTTTCCTCTTTTAAACGCAATTCTTCCCGCTTCTTCTCTTCTTTAAGCACATTTTTTTGTCTTTCCACTTCAATGATGTATTGAATAATCAGCACTACAGCGAGCGAGGTTAGAAAGTCCGATCCAACAGCAAGGATATTATAGGAATCGAGAGGAGTATACGAAATTCGAATAACTGAGTAAAATGCAATCAAGACAAAACCAAGAAAAACCCCTTTAAGGACACCCCTGATTTGAAATAATAATTTACTAAGTAAAATGATATATATGGAGAAACACCAATTCAGTTGGCTTATAAAATGAAATAATAGTAACAAAATTATTTCAATAGTTGATATATATTTAAAATAGCGCGGATAAGTCTTTTCCAAATAAATACTTGTTATAAAAAGAATCCCAAGTAAGATGAGGAAAAAATCGTTTTGGGATCTATTCAACGTTATCGAGGAAAAAATAACAAAAATTACATAAATAGGTAAGACAATATGATACATTAAACGAAAAAACATTTGTTTCTCTCCGATTCATTAATCTTAGGATGCATCCCATTGATTATACTCTAAATTCCGGTCAAACACCTCAATTTAATGATACTTTGGTGATTCTTATCGGTTAGGTTATGAACGGATAAAACATAGAGCATTCCTTTAAAACGAGGAGTGCTTTTTATTTTTAACAAATTGAATGGATTTAAAAGTCGATAATAAAATATTAATTAAGAGTAAAAATTTATTGAAATTCAATAAATTTTTACTTATAATCAATTTGAAAATAATTTGTGAGGTGCTTTTAATGAAACGAGGATCAACATTTTTTTTAAAGACCGCCGTTATTCTAATGGGAATTCCGGTTCTTGCTTTGGGTATATTTGGAATGCCTTGGTTAGCTAAAAATCCCGTCAATCCAGATTATGACCATATACTGTATCCCATTTTAATCGGTGTTTATGTATCCGTAATACCGTATTTCGTGGCATTGTATCAGGCTTTTAAACTTTTAAGTTACATTGACAGAAACCTAGCTTTCTCTGAATGGTCTGTAACAGCTCTAAATAAAATCAAAATCTGTGCATTGACAATCAGTGGTTTGTTTGTGGTTATTTTGCCATTTGTTTATCTCGTAGCCGATCTAGACGATGCCCCTGGTCTCATCATCATTGGCATGGTCCCTATCTTTGCTTCAATCGTAATCGCAGTATTCGCTGCTGTTCTTCAAAGGCTTTTACAAGAAGCAATTGATATAAAATCGGAAAATGACTTAATCGTCTGAGGTGATGACAATGGCAATAATAATCAATATTGATGTGATGCTGGCCAAAAGGAAAATGAGCGTAACAGAACTTTCTGATAGGGTCGGGATCACGATGGCTAATCTTTCTATTTTAAAAAACGGCAAGGCAAAAGCGATTCGCTTAACAACTTTAGACGCGATTTGTAAGGCTTTAGAATGTCAACCTGGTGATATTTTAGAATACCGCAGTGATGAAGACACCCAAGATTAATGACTTAAAAAAATTTCGATTCACCTAGGAGTGATTCAAATTGATAAAAAATATTAGCCTAATAACTGATCAAATAAACGATTTTTCATTACAAAAAATAGAGCGGATTGATAGATTCTTATTGAATTTTCAAAATAGGACGTATGAAGGCAATTGTTTTCTCGACATAGATTTTTTTATGAAGGATAAAGAAAAACAATATATTGCCTGCTTCCGCTTCTATAACCCCAATAGTATCGATTTTGAAAGCGGGGGTATTTATCATCAATTATCAATCGGGATTTATGATATAAGGGATAGAGGTTGGGAAGGTAAGTATTTTGAAGTAATAGATTACTTGGATGAAAGCTTACACTTTTATTGTACAGACATTGAAATTATTTCTTTAAGAGAAAAAACTCTATATACAATTTAGTTTATTAAAGGAGGACAAACATGAAGAACGAACCAATCATCAGCTTAAGTCATGTAACGAAACGCATTGGCCGCACCACTCTCATCGACGATCTTTCATTTGACGTACCGAAAGGCGAAATTTTCGGCTTTCTGGGTCCAAATGGGGCCGGTAAAACAACCACAATCCGAATGATCGTCGGACTGATGTCGATTACCAAAGGGCAGATCCTGATTAAGGGGAAAAATATTAAAACTGAATTCGAACAAGCAATCCGCCACGTAGGAGCCATCGTGGAAAGTCCGGAAATGTACAAATATCTGAGTGGGTATCACAACCTTGTTCATTATGCCCGCATGGTACCGGGGGTAACAAAGGAACGAATTGACGAAGTGGTTTCGCTAGTCAAGTTGGAAAACCGTATCCACGATAAAGTCAAAAAGTACTCGCTCGGCATGCGGCAGCGGCTGGGGGTTGCCCAAGCACTGCTGCATCGCCCATCC
Source organism: Neobacillus bataviensis (assembly GCF_019969725.1). The sequence continues at coordinate 165,386 of NZ_JAHXYW010000009.1, read as the reverse complement.
CTGCTGATTCTCGATGAACCGACAAACGGTCTTGACCCGGCGGGGATTCGTGAACTGCGTGACTATTTGCGGCATTTGACACGTACAGAAGGAATCACGGTTATCGTCTCCAGCCATCTGTTGTCCGAGATGGAGCTCATGTGCGACCGGGTTGCCATCCTCCAGCGGGGCAAGCTGGTCAATATAATGCCGGTTCAGCATTTTACCCGTGAAAACGATCAAGTTCAAACGTATCGAATCCAAGCACAGCCACCGGAACAGGCATTGGCAGCCGTGAGGAAGATGGACAGCATCCAGGAGGTCAAGCTTGCTCAGGAAGGAATCGTCGAGGTCAAAACTGAGCGGGAACGTATCCCGGACATTTTGTTAGTGTTGATGCAGAACCATATTCGCATCTATAGCGTCGAGATGGTTTCCCAGTCATTAGAAGATCGATTCTTAGAAATAACGGGGGTTGAACAAATTGGTTAATCTAGTACTCAATGAAAATATGAAGATTTACCGACGGGTACGAACATGGATCCTGGTCGGACTGATGGCCGCTTTTGTGCTATTCGTCAACATCATTGAATGGCACTCTGATGGAAAAAAGGCGCAAGGCGAAGGATGGCGGCAAGAACTGCAGCAAAAGAATAAGCAATGGAGCGAAATTCTGAAGCAGCCCAATCTTGGTGATGATGACCGAAAGTTCTATCAGGAGCAGATTGCCCTCAACGGCTATCACTTGGAGCAGAATATTCGCTCGACGGATGGCACGATGTGGGATGGTGTGAACGGTTCGGCCAATATGATGATCTTAATTACCATTTTCACCATCATCATTGTGGGAGACAGTGTTGCAGGCGAATTTTCATCCGGTACCATCAAGCTGCTGCTCATCAGGCCGGCTAGCCGAGTTAAGATACTCGTCTCCAAGTATATCTCTTTTCTGCTGTTCGGTATGCTGTTGTTACTTACACTGTTTGTCATCTCCGTCCTAGTAAACGGTATCTTATACGGCTTTGGATATATGGATCTACCGTTGGTCAGCATGAATGCGGATGGGCAAATCGTTGAAAAGAATATGGTCCTCAATCTGTGGAAAACGTATATGCTTAATGGTATATCCACGGTCATGTACATAACCATGGCCTTTATGATCTCATCCGCCTTCCGAAGCAGCGCGATGGCTATCGGGTTTTCCATCGGCGCCTTGTTTGCAGGCAATATTGTTATGGGGGCACTGCATCGGTTCGATTGGAGCAAGTACCTGTTGTTTGCTAATACTGATCTCACTCAGTACCTTGCCGGACATCCTTTCCAAGATGGAATGACATTGTCCTTTTCCATCGTTGTGCTCGCTGTCTATTTCCTGGTGTTTAATCTGATTTCTTGGCTTATTTTTACACGTAGAGATGTGGCAGCATAAACATAGTCGACGAATAAAATTCTTTAAACATTTGATCAAGGGGTGTGCCCCTCCCCCTCTGGCATGAGGCGGAGTGGGAGGCCTTATTTAGCAGAAAAATAAAGGAGAACACATTAGCGGTAATGTGTTCTCCTTTTAGTTTATATTTTTAGATACTCGGTTTCTTTACTGAGCACTGTTCATTGGATATTTGTATACGCAGTGAAGCTTTTCGAACCAATACAAAATAGGAAAGAAAAGCTAGAAAACTTGAGCAAAAGATCACCAAGCCCATAGGAACGCCTGTATACGCCCCTGCTATTCCCACAAGTGGAGCCGATAATGAGCCAAGCACAAATGGCAATAAGCCTAGTAATGCAGAAGCACTTCCGGCAATATGTCCTTGGGTCTCAATCGCTAAAGCAAAACATGTGGTTCCAATAATACTGATTGAACCTACAAAAAAGAAAATCGGGACCGCGACAGCGAAAAGCGGAGCTTTTACTAACAGTGCAATGAGCAAGATTGCACCAGCTATGGTAGAGATGGCTAACCCTATCTTTAAGAAAGTCCGCTCCGGAATAATGTCCGCCAAGCGGCCGACCAACTGACTTCCAATAATTAAGGCTAATCCATTTGTTCCAAATAATAAACTAAATTGCTGCGGTGTAACATGGTAAATATTTTGATAGACAAACGGTATTCCAGATACATAGGCAAAGATTCCTGCAGTAGTAAAACCTTGAGTAAATGCGTACCCCATGAACGTGCGATCTTTGAATAAAGAACCAAAGTTTTTCATGATTTGGGGTAAATTGCTTGGGACACGGTTTTCTTCTGGAAGTGTTTCTTCTAATTTGAAAGCAACTGTTAAGAGCAACACCGCACCTATAATCGCCAATGCTAGGAAAACCCCATGCCAATTGGAAAAAGCAAGAATGCCCCCTCCAGCAATCGGTGCCACGATCGGCCCGAGGTTACCCACTAACACCATCATCGTAAAAAACTTGGTCAGTTCCCTTCCACTAAAAAGATCCCGAACAATAGCTCTAGAAATCACAAGTCCACCGGCAGCAGCAAAGCCCTGGACTAATCGAGCAACAATAAGGAAATAGATATTGGGTGCTAGCGCACAAGTTATAGAAGCAAGTAAGTACAATGTGATAAAGATGAGCAAGGGTTGCCGGCGGCCTTTCACATCACTAAAAGGACCAATAAACAATTGCCCTAATCCCAATCCTAATAAACAGGAAGTTAAACTAATTTGGACAAGTGAAGCAGTCGTATGAAAATCGTTTACAATCGTTGGAAAGGACGGTAAATACGTATCGATTGTAAAAGGTCCTAACAATCCAAGTGATCCAAGGAGTATGGCAAGCTGTATTCGTTTTTTTCCACTAGGTTTTTTCAATGTCCATCGCCTTTCTATTAAAGAAGTATTTTTCCCCTTCATTTATTTCGATATCCTAAATAATAATAAATGTTATTATAACCCGAAACTTGCTCAAGGGTAAACAATTAATTTCCGTGGAAACGATTTCAATTTTCGTGCAGATACGACACTTACTCAAAATACTTAAAGGACGATTATATGTGGCATAATCGTCCTTGCTGGGTTTCATTATTTAAGTGCTTTACTAACTTTTAGCTTCTTTCCTTTTATGGTTGCATTCTCCATAGCTTGTAAAACGAGCGAGCCTTTTCCATTCAGAATATCAACATAGGACATTTGATCCTGGATCGTAATAATCCCAATATCATCTGCAGTTACTCCAGGAATTTTCGCAATCGTTCCAACAAAATCTACCGCTCGAAGCTTCTTCTTTTTTCCACCGCTAAAATATAGTTTCATGATATCTTGGTTAATTCTTGCGGATTTATTATTTCTTACGACTCGTCGGCCGCTGATTTTTTCTTCGAAAGCAGCCCTCTTACTGGCAACTTCATGTGGCTTTGGTGCATCCATTTTTGGAATTTCAAAGCCAATATACCGTTCAATATTTTTAACGAATTTTCCTTCATAAGGTGTTGCAAACGTAATCGCTTTTCCTTCATTTCCTGCGCGACCTGTTCGGCCTGTGCGGTGGACATAACTCTCTTTTTCCATTGGAACATCATAGTTGATAACAAGTGTCACATTATCAATATCAATTCCTCGTGCAGCGACGTCGGTAGCAACCAAATAACGGAAATTCCCCATTTTGAAACCATCCATTACAGCAAACCGATCCTGTTGTTCTAATCCGCCATGGAGTCTTTCACAAGAATAATTGGATTCTTCCAATTCGGTATAGACAGTATCAACATGTTCTTTTGTTCGGCAAAAAATAAGGCAGCTGTCTGGATTTTCAACGACAGTAACGTCTTTCAGGAGTGTAATTTTTTCATCTTCCTTCACTTCGATTAGACGATGTTCTATTGTAGCCGTCGTGATCCCGCCAGCCTCAATCTCTACATTAATAGGATTTTCCATATACTTATAGCATAGATTTTCAACATCTGAAGGTAATGTTGCAGAAAATACCATTGTTACTCTGTTTAAAGGGAGTTGATTAATAATTGCTTCTACTTCATCGATAAAACCCATATTAAGCATTTCATCAGCTTCATCTATAATTAGATACTTTATTTTATCTAAAACCAGGGTTTCTCTTTCAATATGATCCAAAACACGCCCTGGGGTACCAACAACTACATGGTTTTTTTGTTTCAATTCTTCTTTTTGTTTCGAAAAAGGCTCTTTTCCGTAAACGGCCATTGCTTTGATTCGTTTAAACCTGCCAATATTAGTAATGTCTTCGCGAACTTGAACAGCTAGCTCTCTGGTGGGTGTAAGGATTAAGGCATGTGGCAATTTTTCTTCCCATTCAATCATTTCGCAAATAGGAATTGCAAACGACGCAGTCTTGCCGCTGCCTGTTTGAGATTTTACGACAAGATCTTGATTAGCCAATGCTAATGGAATGACTTTACTCTGAACCTCTGTCGGAGCTTCATATTTTAATACCTCTAATGATCTTCTTATTTCATCGCTTAAATTATAACCTTCAAAACTTGTTTCACTCATGTATTAACCTCGTTTTTTTGTATTATCCGGCTTATCTATAGGATTTCTCTCAAAGATATATCATATGCATAATCTGAATAGGGTTCATTATACTTGAAATACTGGAAAAAGCGAACAGTAATTGATTGGCGCTGCTCCTAAATTACAAAAATAAAAACGTGCCTAACTAAAAAGTTAGAACACGTTGCCGTAAAAAAACACCTGCAAAAGCTGGTAACAAATTATTACACAAATCATTATACTAGTTTAATAAGTGTATTTGGCTGCACCATTTTTTATAGGTAGAATTCAATAATAATACCTTTATCATTGAACCGTATTCGTTGCCCAGACTGCCCTTCCATCAGGTCGGTATATTACCACGTTCCCATCGTTTTGAACAACAACCCTGCTGCCCGGGTGTGTCCAAGTATCAGATGACCAAATCGGTTTTTGATATGCGTCGTAAATGACGAGGTTCCCGTCACCTTGCATGATACAGATCCCCACCTGCCCCTTGCCGTTGGTGCCGGAAGCCCAAATCGCTTTTCTAGGACTATTGGGGATGTTTTTATAGAGTACGAGATTTCCATCACCTTGGAAAACAAACGCATAGGTACCGCTGCTTGAGTGAATGGCCTGATCAATCTGGAGTTTCTCGCCAGGCTGCATATCTTCACCTGAAGCAAACGGACCGCTTAAAATCCAATTATAATCAACCGGCCTTTTAAACGTGTAATCTGTACGGAAGAAACTATAAATGGGAGTAGAGGACCTGGAATGAACAACGCTGGTTGTGGATTCGGGCTTCCCAATATTTAAGGAAATCGTTACATTATCATCGTTTGGATAATTAGGATCATAGACGTTGATAGACAGATCGTTTTGATTCAAATTATAACCATAGGCAAGGACTACATGATTTTTTCCAAGCTGAAAAGGATCAAGGGATTTAACTTTGACTAAACCAAGCGGTGAAAGCTTTCCGCTATCAAGATCACCTTTTATTCTTGGCCATTCCTCTTTGATCATTCTCCACGCCCTGCCGTGGGGGGCAAGACCTATTTTACTAGCTGCTGTTTCATGGTCCGGCAGTGCTGGATTCATCAATTCCATATATTTAACTGGACCTCCTGGCAAATTGAAGCTATCAATCAGCCGGTTCACAATATAATCGTACAATGGACCAGAAGAAGGATTTGTTAAATTGGATGGAATGGGCATTTTTGCTTCAAAGTAATCCCTTGCAGCATAAACCATCCCGCCACAAAGGCCGTTAGATGCATCACCAATCGGAATCTGTTTACCCAAAACAGTAATTGTCTTTAAAGCAACACGTGGAAAGTTATTGTTACTAAATTTAAAACCGGCTGAGCTGGGCCGAAACCCTGTTAAAGTTGGCATAGTGATTTCCCCCTTGGTTTCACGTAAATTGATTGATTACTATAGAGCTAATATTGGGACGATGAGATTAATTTATGTAAATATTTACTCCTATTGGAATATTTTCTCAATAGGTCCCTGTTTAAACTATGTTAGTGCTTTCGTTAAATATGCTATGAAAAAAGTACTAATCTGTATTTGTAAATATTTTATAGGCAGTCATATCCATTCCACTTTTCAAATCAGTCATATCTAGTTCAAGAAGCAGACACGTACACCGAAATGTAATAGAAATGCTTAGAATAACTTAATATAAAGAAATATGATATTATTACATAATTAAAATACTTGAGGTGAAAACGCATTGGATTTTAATTCAGAATCAAACCAACAATTAGAAAATGCTTATGACGAAGAATATATAGAAAGAGATTACCCGACGAGACAAGACGTAAAAAGGGAACGAGAAAATAGAGAAGATAAAGAATTGTCCATGGGGAGGAACAAGAAAAAAGCCGTTAATGGTGGCTTTGCAAGAGTATTTCCGAAATTCAGGTTCCCTTCGTCAAAAAAGAAAAAGAAGCTGGAGATGTTTTGGTTAAAACTCGTCTTTAAGATTTTGGTAGTAGCAGCAGTTTACTTCAACTTTAAATACCTTCTAAACTATATGAAAAATCCGATTAGTAATTTTACGGATACCTTAATTGTAGTTGGAATCTGTGCAGGAATTAATTTTCTTGCCGTGTGGATTTTGTTTTATAAAAATTCATTGATGAGGTTTTATCTCTCCCTATTTGCGATAGTCGGATCATTTGGGTACTACGGCTATGTAAATTATCTGAATCAATCCTTTTTGGGAAATAACATCATAGCTTCGGTGCTTGTTATTATTTCAGTTTTAATGGTCATCAATCCTAAAGTAAATTATTATGTGAAAAACATCACGTTACTGTTAATACCCGTTTTAGGAATATATTTTAGTGGTACTAAATTCGGTCTTGTATGGACTCTTATGATTAATGCCGGATTAATATTATTATTTAGAGTGCCAAAATCAAATAAAAAGGAAGAAGAACGAACAAAACGAAACAAAAAACAATCCGCTTAATAGTGAAATTTATATTTGCTGGTTAATGCAAAAAAGGCCGAAAATATACAGGTGGAGAAAAAACTTGTATATTTTCGGCCTTAAGAAAATTTAAAATAGGTAAGACGAAAATTTAGTTAAAAACAACGAAAGTAAAAAAACTTCTACTCTTTTAATAAAGGGTTCCGTTTTGGTGCTTTTCGTGCAGAAATGATAGTCGTATTGGCATTGTTATTGGTATATAAAATAGCAAAACCTTATTTAACTGAAGCAACCCGTTAGTTTAAGTACAATGTTTCACAATCTTTTTATTCTGGAATAAGGCAACCAGTTTTAATAAAAGCTGGATTATTTTATCCTCTTAAATTCTCTATAAAAAAGATTCGTCTAAAGCTGAAATTAAAATAGACTAGACTTTGTGTTTTTTAATTTAATTTTAAACTCTTCCAGTACCTTTTTTCTTTCCTGATAACTTTCATCATCGCCTTCCTCCCATAGAGCAAGATCTGCACCTTTTTCAATTAACTGGATCGCCTTTTTTTTAACCGAAGCGGTCAAAACCCTATGTCTCATTTGAAGACCTGCAAGAGAAATGAACAGAATTGATTCATCTGCCTGTTTATCTTCTTCATCATCGTAATCAGAAAACTCTTCCTGCCACGATTTTAGAATTATTTTTGTAGCTTTTCTTGGACTTACCCCTTCATCCATCAGTTCATTCCATTCATCTTGAATATCGCAAGATAAATCATCTTCCCATAAGCCAGAACCCCAAGCTCCCATCCTTTTTCCTCCTCCATTTATAATGATTCACAGCTCAATGCTGTCTTTTTTTAACCAAGAGTCAGAATCTCGTTTTCTTTGATTATATTTTAAAACAAATTTCTAAAAAGGGATAATCCTTCATTAAAAACAATTTGATTGGAAATTTCTATTCCGATTTAGAACAATCTTTAATTAACCTGCATCCGTTAGCACAATAAGAATATGGGATCGCCGCAGCCATCCCATTTTTTAACTCTTTAACAATTCGCATTAAGATTGGATAATTCCTTCTTTCACTAAACTGCATCCTTTAGTTCAATAAGAAAAGGCTGCCGTAATAAGCAGCCAGAGCTTTAAGGAAAGCACACGTTTGTTAAAGAACAAATTTATGTAATGGGAATTTGTGCTGAGTTACTCTGTTCTATTTTGATAGATGTAAAGACCAAAATCTTGCATAACGGAGGTGTGCCCCATATGTCGTAACATAGTAGCTATATTACCACGGTGATATGAACCGTGAGTAACAACGTGTAGTAATGTTTCAGAAATAGAAGTTTCAAGTAACCCTGCATATGGGTTATCCACTAAAATCAACTTTTCAATATCCTCTTGACTGTTTAAAAGTGCCTTATATTGTTCGGATAGGTCTTGAAATATTTCTTTTATTTCATCAATACTTTTCTTTTCCACTTGTTCTCTCAATTGGTTAGCGGTCGCCATTGCTTGTTTCATACTTTTACCTGAGATAACCTCGAACCAAATATAATCTGTAAGATAAATGTGAGTCAACACATTTGATACTGAAGAAAAACCACTCTGAATTTTCCTATGATAAAGATCCTGTGGAAGTTCTTTCAAACGTTCAATTATAACTCCATTTGCCCAAACGTGGTAGTTGTACATTTTTAATGAGGGGTGTGTCATATTAATCTTCCTCCACTTTCATTTATTCTTCTTTTGTGATAAACGGTTCCCAAAGCCCAAATTCAGGAAATTCATTAACTTATATATTCTGTTTTATTATAAAAACTCCTTTACTAAACTGCCCCCTTAGTGCAACAAGAAAAAAGGATCGCCGCAGCAATCCTTTCTTAAACTCAGCACCCGTTAGCTTAATAAGAAATTTTTAATGTGTACCAATGAAGACCACTTTTTTTGTGCTTCGTATTTGACTAAAAGAGTAATTTTCCAAGGCTATAACAATCATTTAATAGGAAAAAAGAAAGACCAATAATAACTAAAATTTTTTGCCATTTATGTTCAAATAAAGAAATACCTACTCTGAACATACCTAAACCAACACAAATATGGCAAACCAAATTTATTAATTTGTTATGATGAAAAATACCATAAATGTAAAGAACTAAGCCAATTATTAGAACAAAAAAAATAAATTTACCCAAAAGGGTAGGCTCTTTTGTTAGCTCTGGTGGACTTGAATCAATAAATAAATTCCATATTTTCAATAATTTGTTTTTCATTACAGACCATCCTAATCAACATCATTTTAATTAAAATAATTCAACAAAAGCACCGATAGTAAAATAAGAATACAGATTTAATCTACCCCTTTAACAAACAATACTCTATCTTGATTTGGTCCATCGTAATCAGAAAATACAGACACACCGTCCACTTCTTTGTCCCCATTTTCAATATTGAATCCCATCTTTGTGTGATAAGCAATTGAAACCTTATTTACTGGTGAAGTTACAGCACGAACAAAATTTACCTTATGCTTCTTGGCCACATTGAAGAATTCATTATAAAGTTGCTTTCCAATTTGGTTTTTACGGTGGTTAGGGTTTACACCAACAAAATGTATATATGCAACATCTTTATCTGATTGAGACAAAAAACCAATCAAAAAGCCCAAAATTTCACCGTCTTTTTCAGCAATAAAACTTGTATTTTTGAAATGCACAAAGAATAACTTAGGCAACATATCTGACATTTGCCTTCCGCCCCACCATTCGTTAATCAATGGTGAAATAACATTATAATCTGAACTTTTCACATTCCGTATTTGCATAATAATCCAACCCTTTTTTTAATAACAACCATCTTCGTTCTTATTGAACTATCCTGCCCCGTTAGTGCAAAAGAAAAGAAAAGAAATGCTGCCTTAAATGTAGCTAATTCAGCTTCTGTTACACGTTTTAGTCAATTTACTTTTTTACATCTTCAACATCATTTATTACATTTTTTGTAGTCAATGTGTCTTCACTTAAGGTATGCCCTTCTAGAATAGAGACAAAATATTTACCGTTAGATACCGAAACGTAATTAGGTTCATCATTAGTCTTTTTAAAATAAATTGTGTATTTATTGCCATTCATTGTGTTTATTTCAAAACTTGTTTCTGAGGTCAACTGAAAACCTGGTGTAATTTTCTCAGCATAAAATCCATTGTCATCCTTTTTTAATTCTCCAACAAAATAAATATTTGTACTCTCTTGGGTTACTAATAACTTGTCTCCTTGTAAAGTAGTAATTAAATCAATACTGCCTGCAACATTTTCAATTTTAATATAATGTTGAAATGCCTTTTCTTTAGAAGAGAAATGTTCTATTTTGTCCTTTGATTTAGAAGTAGTTGCATTACAAGCTACCAATATAAAAACAGTTAAAACTGCTAGACTAGCTTTAAATTTTTTAATAATCTTTTCCCCCTATATTCAATTAAATCGAACCAATTTTCCTATATTACCATCACCGTGGACCTATTGAATATTCACTACCCATTTGTTGTATTCCTTCTTGCGATAACCTGACCCGTTACTTGAATAAGAAACTAAGCATTGGTAGTCAAGAAATACATTCCTAAAAGGATAACCATTATCACTAATATACCTAAAAAAACACGTTTCATTTTTATTTCCCCTTTAATATATATTGCTACCTTAGCCATTTATAGCTGTAAATTCTCCATTCTAATCGTATTATCCTTCCTCAACTAACCTGCTTCGTTAGTACAATAAGACGCAGTATAAAAAACTCCCCTTGTTGCAGTTCAAGCTGAACTAACAAAAGTCGCTTATCAGCAATTAGCTTTAAAATCTAACGCCTAGACCACCTATATTAAACTATTTTCGTATATAAATTCATACTTTGGATTGAGACAAATTTCAAAGAAAAATCGTATTCTATTTAGTAAAATACACGATTTTTAAGGAGTGAGATGCTTTGTCCATTATCGGTATGATTAAAAAAGAAATTCTCAGCTGGGAAGGTGTGACTGAGAAGCCACATCGATTTGGTGGGATTGAATTTAATTATAATAACAAAGAATTAGGTCACATTCACGGGGACACATTAGCCGATCTTCCATTTCCAAAATCAATCAGAGATGATATTTTAAAAAAAGGTCTGGCTCAACCACATCATGTTTTACCTGATTCTGGATGGATTAGTTATTACATTAAAAGCAAAGATGATATTACTTTAGTCATTCATCTTTTTCGGTTACAGTACGATAGGTTAGTAAAAAAATTAGATAGAAACCAAAGTTAATTTTTGACTTAGGCTCTGTTGAATATTATTGTTAACTTTAATATAAATAAGGGACTTCCAAATGTCTGAGTCCCTCTAGGCTTTTTTCAACTAACCTGCCCCTTTAGTTGAATAACAAAAAAGCCACCAAATATGGCAGCTCGATCTTGAACTATTGCACCCCGTTAGTGTAAGTGAAACAATTCACAATATAAAAGTACATCATTTCCTATTTCCGCATAATACTCATCATCTGCCCCTTAAGCTTCTCTAATTTTATCTGGGCTGTTTTCATCCATTGTTATTATCCTCCTTGTATTCATTTCATAATGCTTTCTTTTTTCGAGATGACCTAGAAGTTTTTTTACGATTGCCATTTCCCCCTTTTCCCCCAAATTCCATATTTCCTTTATAATTTCTCCTTGATTTCTCTTGTACCTTTATTTTAGGCTTACTGGCATATCGAGGTGACTCGGAAGTTAACTGAACAGGAGCATCCCTCTGTTCCTTCGACAACAATTTCAAGGCAACTGAGACCAACGCTATTGAATCGTATTGATCGAGTAATTCGCTTGCTGCTTGTTTAAACTGTATGTACTGTTCCTCTTCAACCAATTGAATCATCTTTTCTAATGCAGCTCTCTGTATAGACTCCATTGCTTCTGCTACCGTCGGAATTGATTTACGCTGGATCTTTCCTTTCGAGGCTTTTTCAATACTGTGAATCTGTCTGGTTTCCCTCGGTGTAACAAATGTAATAGCTAGCCCCGTCTTACCTGCTCGCCCCGTTCTGCCGATTCGGTGAACATAACTTTCCGGGTCTTGAGGAATGTCAAAATTGTAGACGTGGGTAACCCCTGAAACATCAATTCCTCTCGCAGCCACATCGGTCGCAACTAAAATATCAATGTTTCCCTCACGAAATTTATTCATCACAACATCTCGCTGTCGTTGATTTAAATCTCCGTGCAACCCATCAGCAAGATACCCTCTTTTATTCAATGCATCACTTAATTCATCCACGCGTCTTTTTGTTCTTCCAAAAATCACGGCTAATTCTGGGTTATCCACGTCTAGCAGACGGCAAAGCACTTCAAATTTATCTCGTTCATTAACCTCATAATAAATTTGCTTTACAGTTGGCGAGGTAACTTCCTTCGCTTTCATCTTTACTAACTCTGGATCGTTCATAAACCTTTCCGCAAGATTTTGAATCGGTTTGGGCATGGTGGCAGAGAACAGCAAGGTTTGTTTTTCTTCAGGGGTCTCTTTGAGGATTCGTTCGATATCCTCCAGAAAGCCCATATCTAACATTTCATCAGCTTCATCCAATACCACCACTGAGATGCGATCTAACTTCAGCGTTTTACGTTGAATGTGGTCCAAAAGTCTTCCAGGTGTTCCCGTAATAATTTGAGGGACCTTTTTTAATGCCTTGATTTGGCGTTCTATAGACTGCCCTCCATAAATAGGGAGAGAAGATATGCCCATGTATTTTGCCAGCCGATTTATCTCTTCTGAAACCTGAATAGCTAATTCTCTTGTCGGTGCAATTGCAATCGCCTGAATATATTTTTTGCTCGTATCCACTTTCTCCAAGATCGGTATGGCGAAGGCAGCCGTCTTTCCTGTACCTGTTTGTGCTTGACCAATAATGTCCTTCCCCGTCAAAGCTATGGGAATGGCTTTCTCTTGAATAGGAGAAGCTTCTTCAAATCCCATATCCGTAATCGCTCTTTGAATGGGTTCACTAATGTCCATTTCATGAAATGTTGTCATACTTCATAACCCCCTTATATTTGTTTACAATTTTTAATATTGGACTAATCTCCCTGATGGAATGCACATATGCATTAATTTTTACAAGCTAATTAGGAAAGTAAAGGCATCCACCCTTGTTTATAAGATAATAATTTATAAACAAAGTTCGTAATAATATGATTATTTGTTAATAATTAAAGTTTATACCAGTAAATGAGCAATTGGAATGTATGGCTTTTTCAACAAAACTCCCATTTTTCGAAAAGAAAAAAGGATCGCTGTGACTGCAATCCTTCTTGCACTTAAGCACCCGTTAGAAGAACAATGAACACTTTCGTTTTTACTATTTACCATAAAAACATCTTGTTCTCAGAAAAGTTTTTTACGAAACCCCCTATCTTGGAATATGCAAAGATGAAATTCTGAAAAAACCCACTGGCAAACTAATCCTTTAATAAGAAATGGGTTGGATGAGGAGGAATGCGAATAGGTGGAAGGAAAATAACTCCAGTTGATATTATTTCACTCAATAATTTGTTATAATAAAGTGTTCTTAACAATATTGAGGGGGAAAATAATTTTTATGTCAGTCGAAGTAGGAAGCAAGGTACAAGGTAAAGTAACAGGTATACTAATTTTGGAGCTTTCGTAGAATTACAGGGAGGCACAACAGTAAATGAATACAAAAAACAACATCAAAGTTTAACAGAACTTTTCTTAAAAACAAAAAATTCCTCAAAGAAGGGTTACTTCTTATCCATTTAACCTGAAAGATATCCAATATGAAAAACTTTACTCAATAACAGGCTTTACGTTTAACTATAGCACCCGTCAGCACAACAAGCTAATATAGTAATAGGAAAATTTATTAAAAATAATTCTTTTATTGATCGTCTCAACGCAAATCTATCGTTTTTTTCTAGGACCTACCAATAATTTGATTGCTGTTCTATTTTCATTATTGATTAAAACATCTGTAAATGCAGGAACAAAAACCAGATCAAGACCACTGGGAGCTACGAATCCTCTTGCAATCGCAATTGCTTTAATCGCTTGATTTAAAGCACCCGCTCCAATCGCTTGAATTTCTGTATTTTCTCTCTCTCTTAATATGCTTGCAATTGCACCTGCAACTGAATTCGGATTTGATTTTGATGATACTTTTAATACAGTATCCATATAAATTTTTCCCCCTATTATTTAATTGCTTGATATGATCACTGGAAAGAAGAATGTAATTAAGTATCTTTAATAATATTCAAATTCAAATCAAACAGAACTATTGATCTTATTCCTTTGATTCTTTTTGTGCTATCCCGCTTCGTTATTTCAACAAGAAAAAAGAGCTTCCGATCTGTCCGTTGATCTCTAACTCTTGCGCTCCGATAGCTGAATAAGAAAACTTTAGAAAATAATTAGTATTCAAAGGAAAAAACCTTCTTAATGTCGAAAATAATAGAAAAAGGGGATGACCCAATGAATAAAGTTGGTTTATTTAAAAATCTACGCAATTCAAGTCGAGGTAATTTGTTTTCAACAGAGATTCCAAAGGCTACAAAAGAAGATGAAAAAAAGATTGAAGAATTGGTTGGAGAATTAGAAAGGGAAGGGAAAATCAAGTTAAGAGAATGTGTACAGCGAGAATACTCAGTTTATTTACATGGAATAATTAAATATGGATCCGAATAATCGGGTACATTTTTATTCGGGTGAAACACAACAGGACATCCGAGTTCTTCAACTTATTAACTCCGTTAACGAGTAAGAAAAAGGCTGTCACAATTGCCTTTCATCCTAATATGATGACTTGTAAATTATAACAAAAATTTAAATCGATTTTCAGTCTATTTAAATTTTTGTGTCCTCTTTTTTCTTTTGGATCGGCTCTTAAAAAATGTAAAGCAATTACAATATTTATAGTTTTTCCATAACAAAATCGTGTTGTAAACGTCTCTCTAATTTTTCTAAGTTACCCCCATCTTCTACAAAAGTTTTGAATTTATCAGCCATTAACTTTCCTGAGTTTTTATTAATGTGTTTAACTTTGAGTAATGTATTCACCTTCACAATATCAGGAGTCACATCTCCACGGTGTAATTTACCTGGTATTTTTGCCCACAATTTTTCCCAATCATCTAATAACCCAATCTCTTTAAAATAAAGTTTTTGTAAGCCGCATAGCCACGCCATACAAGAGGTGTTACGTTTTTGACAACCTTCCTTATCCTTTAAGAATTCACATCCATGACAACAAGAATTTCCACTTCTAATACAGACGCTGCAAATTTCATTAGCCCCAATTTCTTCAAACACTTTTAAGCCGTGCTGGATAAGATGCTCTTTTTCCATTTCAATACTCATTATTTTCTCCTACTTTACTTGCTTAATAAAGGGATTTAGTATTTAGTATTTGTAAACTTCACCCTTTATATTAGTTTTGTACCAAATTCAACAATCCCACCCTCTAATAACCAAATTTAAAACGGTTGATTCTGCCGTTTTTATAGTTGCTTACTCCGGAAATCTTGTTCCACTAAACTGCTCCGTTAGTACAATAAGAAAACGGGATAGCCGTAGTCATACCATCTTTAACATAAACACCCGTTAATTTAAGTTCATCTTTTCACAAGGTTGCTTTTGAAACAGAAAAAGAAGCACAGTTAAAAAAGGACAATTAAAAAAAATCCTACTAAAATGGATAAATAGCGATGTTGTTCAGAAATAAAATCAACGATTAAAAATGATCATTAATGAGTTCAAAAATACGTTTATATGCACTTATATAAGTTTTAGAGTCAGGGTCTTTACCATTTATCTTTGGTACATCAAAGTCAGAAAGAACTAAATGATGTTTGGGCTGAACTTCATGTCTAGCTAAAGAACTTTTGCAACAGGATAAGGAACAACCATCAATTGCAATGATATCTCTTCCTGATTTTGCTGTTCTAACAAGTGGTTTGACATCACCCCCAACACCAGCGATACAGGACATTTCAGCTAATTTTTCCCGATCCATTTTAATAGCAATCATGTTAGCAGTTTGTGCAGCTGATGAACATCCAGAGCATGAATATACAATAGGTAAGTCATTTTTTTTCACCGTTCTATCCCCCTATATGTCTTTTGATTAACTAAAATATGTGTTTTATATGACACACCCTTAGCTGAATAACTAAAATTCATTTTAATTTATTTGTTATTTAAATTCTGTGAATAATGTCACTATTCTATAAATTCAATCGAAAAGAGGAAAAATCCCCCTTCTCCTTTGATCAATTCCTTATTCAATTAACCTGCTTTGTTAGGACAATAAGAAAAGCCGCCTTTAATGGCAGCTGGATCTAATATTCTTGTACCGTTTGTTGAACAAGAATCTTTTTCATATGTCTAAAATATTAAACAAATCCCATTATTATTAATTATTCAGTATCAGTTTCACCGATGACAAAACACACATAGACTAATGATGACTTTATAAATTATTTTTATTTAGGGAGGAATGTAATTTGTATAACCCTTACCAACACAATCCTTATCACTTTAGTCAACCTCATCATTATGATCCAAACATTTTAAAACACACGGTATTAAGTAACGTTGAACATCTTGTCCCATATGGATTACACGAAGCAAAACACACTAATTATGTCCATGCCTTACGAGAGGTTGCCGCTATAGCGTACCTTATGGGTATGGGATATCAACCTTTGATAGCCCGCAAAATAGTTGAGTCTTGGGAAATCAACGAGGCATTTTATCCAGGGCAAATATAGTTCCTAACCTTTCAAATGATTAAGAAGCACCGCATACACGGTGCTTCTTCTTTTAGTGTAAATAACCTTAATTCGGTAAGAATGTCTTCGGTTCCTTCTTCAACTATCCTGCCCCGTTAGTGGAACAAGGAAGCGACAGCTCATTTATTGAACCATCGCACCCGTTAGCTTAAGTGAAAATCTTCACAATCTTTTTTTACCCTAACAAAATCTAATCCCTTAATGTGTAGGGGCATATCAAAAAGACGCCTTCCTACTAAAGAAAAGCGCCCTTTACTTGAATATCAAAGGCTGTTAAAACCGTTTTAATTAAAAAAGTAATGTCTACTTGTAACTCACTTAAGATTTTTGCACTAGGGCTCTCTAACTTTTCAAAAGGTATCCATCAAATGCTTTTATATCAAGTGGTGCAACTAAAAAGGTACTAGCTTTGGCCGCGAAAGAGGTAAAATGCTCACTTGTATTATGGCTTGCTACAGCCGCTGCATCTTGCCAAACTTCAACCATGGTAAATGTATGTTCCCTTTCTGTATCTTTATATAAATTGTAAGAAATATTTCCACTTTCTTGTCTTGATGCATGAATTAGTGTTTCTATCTCTTCTAAAAAACTTTGTTGCTTTGTTAAGTCTATATGAATTACAGCATGAATAATAATCATCGTTCTTCTCCCTCTTCTTTCAATGCTTTTATGATAAATAAAATGCAAACCAATAATGAACACTGCGGTGCATTGATACATGCACCGCAGTGCTTATTTCCTTTTCAAATTACTTCCACTGAGCAACTTTGTTAATTGGAAGGCGAACAGATTTATAACCATTGTCAGCTGCTTTACCAATTGAAATGAGCATAACTGGTACATAACGATCCTTATCTAAGCCAAATGCCTCTGCAATTTTATCCTTCTCAAAACCACCGATTGGGCATGTATCGTATCCATGTGCGCGTGCTGCAAGCATTAGTTGCATAGCCACAAGGCCACCATCAATTAATACTGTCTCTTTATTTACTTGAGGATCTAATGTTGAGAAGTGAGCTGTAAGTCTACTCATTTGTCCTTCTTTTACTCCTAAAGGCATATATCCAAGCTCAACTGCTTTACTGTAAATTTCTTCACCATATTCAAAATTGTTTAGATCACCAAATACAGCAATCATTGCTGAAGATGTTTCAACTTGAGTTTGATTGAAGCGTGCAAGTGGTGCAAGTGTTGCTTTTCCTTCGTCACTTTCAATGACAAGAAAGCGCCATGGCTGCATATTAACTGAAGAAGGTGCAAGTGTTGCTTCGGTAAGGATTTCTGTCATTTCTTCTTTGCTGATTTTTACAGATGTGTCATAGTTACGAATTGAACGGCGCCCCATTAAAATTTCTTTAAAGTCCTTTGTTTGTTGAGTGATAATCATAGATGAATCTTCTCCTTTGTATAGCTAATTCTTTATTTACGTATTAGATTTCTTTTATGCTATTTTGAATACGATTTAACATATCAAGTAGCAATTCTCGTTCCTCTTCACAAAAATCTTTTAGCATAGAAGTGACGAAACGTTTCTTTTCTTCTTGATAGAAACTAATTTTTTGACGTCCATAATCAGTAAGGCTCACTAGAGTGATTCTGTTGTCACTTGGTTTTTTTCGTCTTAAAATCATCCCGTTTGCTTCGAGTTGTTTTAAATGCCGCGTGATTGCAGCATTGTCAATATTTATCTCTTTTTGAAGTTCTTTTTGGCTCATTTCATCCACTTGATAAAGATGGCGTAAAAGTTCAAGGCGCGACTGACTAACACCTGTACACCCTTCAAATTTCGAACTGATTTCTTTATTGAGAAAATGTAATTTATATAAAATAATTGCTTCCTTAGAGCATGAATTTGTCAATCCCTTCCCTCCTTTTTGTGCACTAAAAATTATTTGATACATCAAATATTGATACATCAAATAATTTATCTCAATTGGACTTAAAATGCAAGTATTTTGTATTTCTCCTTTTAGGGGTGGTGTTACATCGCGATCAACCTAACGAAATTAATTACCGCAAATAAAAAAAATGAGCTGAATTCTCTCATAAATAGCTGTAAAGATAAAATTTTCATTTTGGGGTACTTGAAACTATTAGCTTGATAGGCATGTGGCGGTACCCCTTATGTAAATAGTTCTTCTACAATCTGGCCCGATTGTGGAAAAAAAGCTAATGACGATTGTTTAATTAAACTGCCCCGTTAGTGGAACAAGAAAAATAAGACCGCCGCAGCGATCTTCCTCTTTAACTATTGCCCCAGAAAGATTAGGTACGATATTTCACAATCTTGTTTTTGGAATAAGAAAAGAAGGCAACCTTTATCTTAAAGATCGCACCCGTTGATGTAGAAAAATAGAAGATTACCTCTTATTTTTTTGTCTCCATTCAATTGCTCTTCGTTCCAAGTTTTTAACAAAATCATCTTTACCACTGCTATATCCTTCAATATCTTTAGGGAACTCGTTAGCAAGTTGTTCCTTTAGCTTTCCATATTCAATTACGTCTTTTTTATGTGATTTTAGATAATCACGAACAGCTAAATGACGTTCAATTTCAAAGTCATTATCAAATTGAAAAATATGTATTTGGTGTGTCCTATTTTCCCCACCTTTTCGGAAATATCTTCTTCCTTTTATCCCTAACTCCCCAAGAGGCTCATAACCTATTTCAATCATCTTTGCATTAAACGTATTAATAATTTCAATATTTTTAACTATTGGCATAATGTCAATGATTGGTTTTGCTTTTAATCCTGGTACGGCTGTACTGCCTATATGATGAATTTCAACGATTTCGTCTTTGAAAATTTCACGAATTTTTTTTCTTCAGTTTTGAATAATTGAACCCAATTTTCATCATAGTCTTTAACAATAATGTTCATTGCACGATTATCCATTCCAATCCCTTCTTTCCAAAAATCTTTGTATAGTGGATTAATAATTCTATAATAAGTGACAGTCTTGTTAAAAAAATGTAATGTTACTAAAAAAGAAAAGCTGCCAAAAAGACAGCTTCGATCTTCAACTCTTGCACCCGTTAGTTGAAGAAGAAAATTCTTATATTGAACTTAAAAACCTATCTGCTGATTCTTCAAATCTTGAAGGATTTTTATGTTTTATTTCAGTTACAATTTCTGCAATTAAATTCTTGGTAGGTGTGTTAGACCTTGATACAACATCTACATAAATTTCAAGTGTGGATTTATGATTTAAAATTCGTTTATGTAAAGTTTTAGCCCATTCCTTTGCGTGAGGAAACATAAGTGGTACTGATTCAGCTAATTCCTTTAAGGTGTCATATAAGGGATAATTTTGGTCAAATGATTCAATTGCGTGGATTAAACCAAACATTATCTCATCATGTTCTGTATCATCATGAAAACCAGCACAAAGGTATTTAATACAGATTAAATCTCCAACACCTACAATGCGTGTAATGGCTTCTTCAAAATCATTAATATCCTTATCACTTTTGAGTAAATTACTATTTTTTAGCTTTTCTATCTCTTGGTGAATATTCAAACAATACATCTCCCTTTTACTCCAATCCTTGACTCTTATTATTACAATAAGTTTAACATGTATTTGGCTTTTCTTCTTCAACTAAACTGCCCCGTTAGTTTAAGTGAAAAATTTCACAAATCTAATTTTAACTGAAATCATATTCCATGAAATGGTTGCCCTTTACCTGGCAGTACGTTCGTAGGATGAGAAGTCGGGATTTAGTCTCCCCCCTATTTAAACCCCTTTGTTTGAAGGGTCCTAATACACCCTCCACACTTGAAGAAAGTACAAATGACTAAGCTATTTTTACCCAGGATAACCTCCTTTGTTAATTTAAATTAGGTTTCCATTATTCCAACTTACGATGATACACAAACAATTGATGTTTTTTATCTTTTTCATTATTCACCTTCTGTACCCTCTGATTAAAATAAGAAAAGGAAAAAAGGCAAAGGGAAGCGCTTAAGCCCCGTTTGCCTTTCTGATGAAATTTAGTATAATTGACCTTTTACTCGTGCTTTAAAGGTTGGCGGAACATTATCTTTTTGAAAGAAAGCCGGTGTATACACACCTGAGAACTTATTATAATAACGTAATGGTGTATAAAAATCTTGAACTAGGGAACCCTCAAATCTGCCAGGTTCAGGTACTACTAAAATATCCCATTGGCATCCTTCAGCACGATAATATTGATTAATTTCTGCAATCAAACCAAGCTCACTATCTGATAAATAGACCAGATTTTTTTTCTTGGATTCAAAAAGGGACTCCTGAACCCAACGTGCTAAATACAATTGACCAGTTAATTTGGAAAGAGCCAAGTAATTTCTTGGAGACTTTCCATCGAGCGGCTCTATCCCCACTTTTGGTAAATCTTCTCTTATCGATTCCGTTTCAAGTAATCTATTCAATAATGGACTTAGCGGGGTCATAAATACTTCTTCAAAATGATTGATTGTTGATTTAAGTGCTTTCATTTGTATATCCATTTGTACATTTGCTTGTAAAAGTTTAACACTGGATATGGTTAACTCATCTTTTGCCTCTTGTAATTCCTTGTACGAATGATCTAATTGAGCTTTTTCTTCTTTTAATTCTTCATATGAATCAGCTAATTGAGCTTTTTCTTCTTTTAATTCTTCATATGAAACAGCTAATTGAGCTTTTTCTTCTTTTAATTCTTTATATGAGTCAGCTAATTGAGCTTTTTCTTCTTTTAATTCTTCATATGAATCAGCTAATTGAACCTTTTCTTCTTTTAATTCTTCATATGAGTCAGCTAATTGAACCTTTTCTTCTTTTAGTTCTTCATATGAACTTGCTAATTGAGCATTTTTTTCTTTTACATCATCATATGAGTCAGCTAATTGAGCATTTTTTTCTTTTACATCATCATATGAGTCAGCTAATTGAGTATATTTTTCTTTTACATCATCATATGAGTCAGTTAATTGATCTTTTTCTTTTTTTAATTCTTCATATGAGCCTGCTAATTGATCTTTTTCTTCTTTTAATTCTTCATATGAATCAGCTAATTGGCTTTTTTCTTCTTTTAACTCTTCATATATTGCTGCTAATTGAGCCTTTTCTTTTCTTAGTTGTTCGTATAGTCCATTTAGTTGGGCATTTTTATTTTGTAGTTCTTTATAAAATAATAGGTTTCTCTCAAATTCTAATTCCTGAAACCTATTAACAAGATCAGTTTTTTCTGTTAATAAATTTGTTATAGGTGAATTTTCATTACCAATTTTTTGTATTAGACTCTGAATCTCTTTGTGCAATTCCTGTTGAAATTCCTGATTGGACTTCATCATGGAACCCCAATACTTCATGTTGGATGAGTTCGATTCATTGGTATGATCCATTTGGTTACCCCCTTATCAACAATTTCATTGCCTTCAATTTTTATTTTCTTGTATTTCATCTGCTTTTATAAAACATATTCAATCACATTTTCCTCAACAGCAACGAGTCCATAAGAAAAAACTTTGTTAATTTCAACCTCGGAAAATAGACTTCTAATGAGTGAAATGATTCCTGTTTTTTTCGGATATTTCATGGCATTATTAATTGGATACGAAAATGATTCATCTTTTGAGTAATCATATTCAAAGGAATGGGAGGTTTAGTAAATTAAAATCCGAATGGTCCTTGAGGACAACACGGATTAACCGGTACTCCGCACATCGTATGTGTCTTACAACACTCATTTACACATGATTCTGTGTATGGAAAATAATGTTGATGATTAATATGAAGTTTGTAAACTGTTGTCGTATGAGGAGGATGGACATGTGTGACTACCTTATTAAATATATTTGTTTTTACATATTGTTGTGGGTGGGTCATACTGTACAGGAAACGCTAGAGGCGGACAAGTATATTGGCGGACATAATTGAGGTGGGCAGTATTGGGCTTGCAATGGTCGTACAGGCGGTATCATATTCGGCATCATGTTTGATGGTGGAAAGTTTCTTTTCATCGTTAAATGACCTCATTGTGAATATGTCTTGTTACAACAACAGTCTATGTGGATTCTTGTATAAGCGGACTAGTTATGTACCTATTTTTTACTAGAAATAGTGGTGATTATTTGTCTTTACCGAATATACCAAATATCACACCGTTGATTTCAGTTTCTGTTGAACAAACTATTCCTTTACTTCTCAGTTCCATTGCTCTTGAGGAGTTGGCTCTTGCTCATATTATGAACGCTGAGGCAGAGAAGCTGCAGTTCGTTCTTGGAAAACTAGGTGACTCAGTTGTTACGCTTTCACCTGCAGAGGTCTCATCAGGAGATCTAATAGATGTCAATGCAAGTGTTCAAAGTACCCTTAGTGACGTCATCAAGAAAAAATGCTCTTAGAATTCAAATTTAAAAATGTTATTGATTTAATAGAAACATTACCAGTACCGCCAAGTTGTCCAGAATTTTTAGAACTTTCTAATGGAGCAACGATTAAATTTACTGGCTTAACAAATGGCGGTCTGACTTGGAATTATGAAATTGTATCACCATCTCCACAATCTTTTGTGCAATTAATTTCATTATTTCCGTGTGCACTCACTAGCTTTGTTTCTTGTACCTCGAATCCGCCGCCCATATTTTGTTCCCTTGGCAATTTTGCTGGTATTTGTGGCTTTTTACCAGAAGCACTGGGTATACTCACCTTTATAATTAACCCTGTTCAACTACATTCACTTTCTCTTTTACTTTAAATCAACAATTTCCAATATGAACAATTAATGCATATGTAAATTTAAGTACTAGTGAGAATTGCTTCACTATTTGTGGACCTATGTGTTCCTGAATTTGTTCGTATTATATTTGTTTATAATTTAAAAATGAATTAGTTAAAAAAAAAGCCGATTTTCTTTTCCTAAGAATGAAGTGACCCCATAAAGTTAGACAGGTTATTTCGTTAGGCGGCTTGCTGGGCATGAGTTCGATATTGTACCGGACTCATGCCCTTTAATTTTGCCTTAATTCGTTTATGATTATAATATTCGATATATTTTGCTAGTTCTTGTTTAAAGTGTGCTACACTCTCAAATTCTTTTAAATAAAGAAGTTCCGATTTCATGATCCCAAAGAAATTTTCCATTACCGCGTTATCGTAACAGTTCCCTTTACGGGACATACTTTGGGAAATGCCATGATCACGAAGGGCATGACGGTATTGTTTCATTTGATAATGCCAACCTTGATCAGAATGAATAAGGAGGTTATCCTCGCCTGTTAAACGTTCGAAAGCTTGCTCTAACATTGTTGAAACTAATGAGTAAGTAGGTCTTGAACCAATTGTATAAGTAATAATTTCACCATTAAATAAGTCCAAAACCGGCGATAAATATAGTTTTTCTCCAAATAATTTAAACTCCGTAATATCTGTAACCCATTTCTCATTTGGTTTTTCAGCTTTGAAATTACGATCTAAAATATTCGGTGCAATCTTGCCCACAGTACCTTTGTAAGAGCGATATTTTTTCATACGGACCAAAGATTTTAGCCCTAGTTCTTTCATGATACGCTGCACCTTTTTGTGGTTGACTTTGTGTCCCCGATTTCTCAGTTCATCACGAATACGACGGTAACCAAACCGACCTTCATGTTCATCAAAAATAGATTTAATCAATATTTTCAGTTCTTCATCTGGATCAAGACAACCAATTTTTTTTCCCAATAGTAATATGTGCTACGCGGAATGTCTGCGAGCTGTAGAAGTGCATTCACCGAAAATTCATGCCTTAATTCATAGACTACTAGTACTTTGTCTTGTTTGGTGATTTTTCCTTGTTTTGAACTAAGGCATTCAACTTTTTTAAATAGGCAACTTCCATACGTAACCGTTCATTCTCTGCCTTTAATGCCTCTATTGATCCTTCATTGGCTTGAGTATTTTTTGTTTTGGTATTTTTATTTTTCAAAGATAGACGCCCCTTTTTCTTTTCATGCAGGGCATCAAATCCTTCTGATTCAAAAGCAACTTTCCATTTACGAAGAGTTTCATAAGATGGAATATTAAAAATCGCCGCTGTTTCCCTGATAGACGTCCCATGTTCGTTCATATAATTAAGTACATCTAGTTTAAACTGTGCGGGGTAAGAAGTATAGCGTTTTTCAAAAGCATCATCACCATAAATTTCATATTGTTTAATCCACTGGTGAAGAATACTAGGATGAACACCAATAGATTTAGCAATTGTTTTTCCTCCTTCATTACCATCTAAATATTGTCTTACTGCCTGTATTTTTTCTTCTGGAGAAAATTTCGCCATAAATAAACTGCACCTCCAATTGTTCGACGTGTCTAACAATTGGGGTGCAGTTCAGAATGATCGGCTTTTTCTTTAACTTTGTGAAAGAATGTACTTAAACTAATCTGCCAGTATCTACAAGGGCTTGCACAATCTAAAACTGGTGAGAAGCCTTGGAGTAAGTACCCTGATAACTCAGGAATGGAATTCATTGGCGTAGATTCATTTTATGAATCTCTTGATAAAAACCAGCATGAAACTCCTTCGAAACAATTTCTTATTAGCGACAAAACCGAAGATCATCATCCAAATGGATAATTGGTCACTGGTTCATCTGCTTCAATCTCCGCTTTCATACGTAACCATTTCGTCTTTAATTCGCCATCTACTGTTTTCCAGTCATAACGCTGGTGCCATAAGTTGTAACCGAGCAACCGACGATAACGCAGCAAATGCGGCATAGCTTTTAACCATCCATTATCGAAGATGTTCACCTCTTGATAGCCTTTTAGAAACGCGTCGAAGAACCAGGCTACGTGATCATCGAGCGACTCACTCTTTTTTCCTTGTCGGTTGAATCTTGCGATGAACAAGTAAAGGATGATGGCGACATCAAAAGCAAACCAATGATAGCAGCAATCATCAAAGTCAAATGCCGTAATCCTTCCGTCTTTCGTGACGAAAAAATTTTGATCGTAAAGGTCGCAGTGGACAAGACCATAGTTTTTACTATCCCTTGGAAGAGTCTCCAACCAATTTAACAGCTCATCCGCTTTCTGCCGAACAATCGGCTCTTCATGTGGCAGGTGACGCATCATATCCATCCAAGGCTCCTGTTTCCAATCACGGCGTTTAACTCCTTGTAGAGGGACATAGGATTGGGTAAGTAAGTGCATCTGTCCAACAATGCGACCCCAGTTGCCAACCATTTTCTCGTTCCAATCTTCTTCAACAGGGATTCGACCAGGAGCTTTGGTGAACATAGCAACGTGATAACCGCCTGCCACACTTTCAACCAAATTTCCATCTTTTGATGGGAGTATATCAGGAACAGAAACACCGTTATCAAACAGATATTTCATGAAGTGCAATTCTGCCAATACCTCTTTTTGGTTACGCCACGATTGTTTTGTCAATCGTATTATCCTTGAAGGACCCCCATTTTGTGCTGGGTATTGATAGACGTCATTGATATAGCCGCCCACATGTGTAAGTAGACTCGAATCAAGCCCGAATGCATTTGCTGCTGATTTTAACACCATTTCCTCCAGCATTCCAAACCCCTCTTTCCGATTCTTAAGCCATGATTTTCTAGGCATTGTAAATTTTATTCAGCATTACTTCCGCTAATCCTGCAAATTAATTTTACATTTTTTTTAAAAAGGAACTTCGGTGTTCCTCAAGTATCACATCAGGGGCTGCATAAAAAAACAAATCTCACTCATTTGATTTAAACAATCTTCTGATTTAATGTTACTAACACGCTGGTTTCCAATCCTACTATAAAAATCTTCATCATCGTCCTCTTCCTCAAATAGACTGTCAAAGTACCTCTCATCAATTTCTTCAATCCAAACAAAAGGGTATTCCTTTTGTTCTCCTTCATAAATTTCGTCCACCGAGGCATACAATGTCCAACCGTATTGCCGTCTTCTTTTAAAACGGTTAAATTTGTTTATTATATATATACCAACTCTACTTGTCATTGAAATAAACAGCCCAATCAATTTATCAGTCATAAAATGGCACCATTTTTCGCTTTAAATTCGTATTGAAGTAAAAATTTTATATTATTATCAATTTTTTTGTGTTCAATGTACCAGAAGAACTTATTGTACCTGCAAGGGACGAAAATAAATCACTTAAAAAATCAGACATTCTCCTTCCTCCATTCAAGCATTTATAAATGTTGCTTTCGATCTTTATTGAATTAAACTGCTACTGTTAGTCGAATAATTGAGTCTTTCTTTCGGAATGCCGTTAAGGGGCAACAAGTTCTACTTTAATTCTGTCAGGGTCTTCAAAATAAACTGCGTAATGATTATGCCCTCCTGCGAAAGGATGTTTATTCTTATAAAGGATATTTACCCCTCTAGCTTGTAGTGATTTTGTTATTTCATCAACGTGATGTCGTGAAAAAGCGAAAAATGCTAGATGATTCAGCCCCACTCGGCAGCGATGGTATGGAATATCAAGAAAGCGTTCCTCTGTCTGTACAAATACAATATAAGTATCACCTAATTTCCAGCTTTGTCCGCCTTCCCATTTTTGAAAAGAACTATATCCCAATTCTTGAAGTAACCAGCCCCAAAATTCAACCGATCTTTCCAAATCAGATACGTACAACTCGATGTGATGCAGCAACCCTTTGGACAAAATCATTCCCCCTAATAATTTAAGCTACTAAAAAAAGGCACTAAAAGAGTTGTCCTTTTTTTCATATTAAGATATTTACTTATTTCTACGACTTTGACAATTATCCTTCTTCCGCTAAACTGCCTCGTTAGTAAAAAAGCGACTGCTCATATTGAACAATCGCACGTGTTACTTTAAGTATAAAACTTCACAATCTTAATATATTTATTTTGGTCTTTTGCAATAGGGCTAAATGTTTCAATAAATATACCCTCTAAATTTATTAATGGTTATTTGAGTTCAATTTCAGTATCTTATTAATGTTCTAACCATTTCCGTTAAATACACTTTGAAATATACATACCTCTTCCAGTTATACCTTGGGGATCATATTCCGTATCAAGTCCCGCTTCTTTAAATGCAGAAAGCATTTCATTTTCCGTGAACAATCCCAGTTCATGCATTTCAGATAAATGCATAATTCTTTTTTTTGTACCTACCAAATATTCAAAATGAAGGATAGAAACATTCCCTTTTTTCTCCGATAAGTACATACGGCTTACTTTCATTTCATCATTTTCGCTAGTAGTAACCGAAATATTGCCGTCATAAAATGTTTCTGGTGCGAACCAAGGTTCAACTATTATAAGACCTTTAGGTTTTGTATGTTTTTTCATTTGCTTTAATGTTTGTACCAAATCTTTGTATGTTTTGACATAAGCAATCGCACTAAAAAGACACATCACGACATCATATTGTTGTTCTATTTCGAAGGTTGTCATATCCTTGCACCAAAGATTTGAATCTGGGTTTCGTTCTTTTGCGATTTCAATAAACCGTTCACTAATGTCTATGCCGTCAACCGTATAATAATTATTTAAATATTCCATATGCCTTTCCGTCCCGCATGCAACATCAAGGACTGTTTTTGCATCATGTTTTTTTGATTTAATCATATCCATAATTTCGTCTGCTTCCTTTTGGTAATTCTTCCAGTTATATATCAAATCGTATAAGTCTTCAACTTTAATACCCATAGATTGCCTCCAAGTTTGAGGATTTAATTAAATATTATTCTTTATTCCACTTAAACTATCCTGCCCCGTTAGCTTAACAAGAAGATAAAATATTTTCTTTTAATACATAAATATTCCTTTTATTAACAAGGTAATTGTGAAAGGAGATATTAGTAGTGAGCAAGATAGCTTCCATTACTCTTATAACGGTATTAATTTCATTATTTGCATTGAATTTACAAGGGCTTGCACAATTTAAAACTAGTGAGAAGCCTTGGAGTAAGTATCCTGATAACTCAGGAATGGAATTCATTGATGTAGATTCATTTTATGAATCTCTTGATAAAAAACAGTATGTTGAATTCGAAAATGCAAAACTGAACATTCGAGAAAAGGTTTCTTTTAAAGACATTAATAAGGTACTATCAAAAGCTGATAAGTATGGTAAATCAAGAACTGGCGGGGAAGGCTATCACCCTAAAAGGCAAGTATATGTATATATAACAGTCTCCCAGGATGGTAAAAAAATGAAAACTGCTGTTTTTGATGTTGAAAAGCAAAGACCTATTTCAGCAAGTTCAAATTAAAATTATGATGACAACTCCTTGGATGTACGGGAGTTGTTTTTTTATATTCCAACCACCCTCTATGAGCCATTTCCTTCTTTAAGTAACCTGCCCAAGTTAGTTCAACAAAGAAAAAAATGACCGCCGCAGCGATCATCAACTTAAATTAACGCACCCGTTTGTTTAAGTACAGTATTTCACAATCTACATAGAACTAACAATATTAAAACGCCATTATTAGTTGAGAACTAAAAGAAGGTATCTGCAAATTGTTCTTCTGAAATTACTTTTAATCCATTTCTTTTTAGTAAAGCAGAAGTGACTCCCATCCCCATAATTTTTTTTCCGGAAAATTCACCGTTATATATTGTTGAACTGCCGCAAGATGGGCTATTTTCCTTTAGAACCACCAAAGTCGCATTTAATTCTATAGCTTGTTCTAGTGTAGAATATGCTCCTTTTATGTAAAGTTGGGTAACATCTTTACCTGATTTATCAACTACTTTAGCGTTTCCATCCAGAACATCTTCTCCGTTTCCACCAATTATCTCAGCTGGTTCTCTAGGCGTTGAAAAACCACCAAGTAATTCAGGACATATTGTAATAGCTTTATTTTCTTCTACCAATTTATTTATTTTATCATTTAAACAATTTGTCCCATTATATCTCACATCTAACCCTGCTAAGCAGGAACTCACCAATATCATTTACTAACCCCCTTCTGCTAAGTCCAATTTTACCAAATATTTTCTTGTTCAACTCCTGCCAGTTTGTTGAATAAGAAAGGGGATCGCCGAAGGGTCCCCTCTTTAACTATGGCGATGCAGCCATTTTTGTTACAGAACGGTATCCTCATCGAATGAGTATTGCCCAGATGAGATATATCATCAAACGAATTTCGAATCGGGCACGGATCAATAAATCGATTCATCCGCACCAGCTAAGGTACAGTTATGCCACTCATATGCTGAATAATGGTGCACCTCTTGAAGTTATCCAGAGCTTACTAGGTCATGAGAAAAGTGAGACAACAAGGATATATGCACAGTTAAGTGGGAGTTTAAGGCGAGAGCTTTATTGCAAGTATTTTTAAATTGAACTCATAAAAGCAATGCATTAAAAAAGTATTGCTTTTCTTTAATTCTCGCACCCGTTAGTTCAATAAGCACTTTCTATCCTACAACAAAAAGCTTTCTTCGTCTTGTTTGTTAATCCATTTAAAAAACTTGCGGGATAATAAGCAAGTACTTAATAAAAGGATAAATAAATTAAGAGGGATTATATTTTACTTAAAATTTTAAGGCTAAACTTCAACGCTAGAGTGTATTTCTTATGTACATTTTTATAGTATCCTATATAGTTGGTGTTTGATTATCAAGCATTACCCTTATATCTCCAACAGTATCAATGTGAAGTTTCTCTTCCTTTAAAGTTTCATTAATTTGTATATGTTCTTCTATTTTTTTCTTCCAAATTTCGACATCCTCAAGGATTATTGGGTGTTTCGTTACCTCAATACGCTCTTCACTTAAAGGAATACGTATCGTTTCAACTTTTGTATCCGTGGTACTTTCGGGATTTAATATCTTTTTCTCAATAATTAATTCTTCATGGGTTACTGGAACCAAAATTTGCTTTTCTACGGTATAAGTCTTCTTATATACATTAACTTTTGCTGTTTCAATAATTTTTTTACTTACCTGAAATTCTTCCTTATGTAATTCAAGCCTTATTTCCTCGTGATGATCATGTGTTGAATTCTGCTTATTAGGCAACTTTAATGCCCTCCCGAAAAAAATAGTGAAAACACCTTATCATTAAGTTATGAAAAGGTGTTTTTGTTTTTACTTATTATTTATATCTTCAAAGCCTGAACCATCGGTAATAATATCTACACTTCCAGTTGTATTAACATGTGCCTCTTCGTGTTTAAGAGTTTCTTGAACCTGCTGAGTTTCCTGAACTTGACGTTTAGAGGTGGAAATCTCCTCAGTAGTTACCGTGTACTTGTTTACCTCAACTTGTTCTTGGGTAACAGGAATATGAATAGTCTCCTCAGAGCTGATGGTTTCATCACTTCGCTCATTATTAATTGGTGTTCTCTTAATAACAACTTCCTCATGCATTACAGGAACATCCACGGTTTTTTGTTCTTCAACCACCTCTTTAGATAGGACCACTTCTCCAGCATCGACATTATTTTTTGTAATATCTAACTCTTCTTTATGAAGTTGTAATGTACCGCTTGTTTGATTATCTTGGATTTTTGATTCAGAATCATTTTCTTGATTTCTCGATTTGTCATCACCAAATAAACCTAAAAAGTCACCCATAAAAATCCCCCTCACAAGTTAATTTAACTAACCTTTTTTATAATGTACCCTTGAGGGATATTTATTCTTTAAAAAATATGTTTAAAAATTTATTTGGATATATAAAATTATAAATTGAGCATTTATTAAAAGGACTTTTAGTTTAAAAAAATTTTGAGTCAAATACGATATTAAGTAGAATCGTATTTTTATTCCTCTTATTGAATTAACCTTCCAGATTAGTTCAACAAGAATAAGCCGCCGCCAAATGGCAGCTGGATCTTCAACTGTTGCACCCGTTTGTTTAAGTACATTTCTTCACAAATTTATTCTACAGTTTCTTTGATATTTTAAATTTTTATTGAATTGTTTACTGTTGGGATGTTTGGTGTAACACGGCTGTCAAAGTAGCCTCATTTTTATTAGAACGTGGCTATAAAGTGAAAGAACTGACCGGAGGTATTGCGGCATGGAAAGAGATGAACTTTCCTGTTTAGGATTTGACTCAAAATGATAACATTTCTGATAGCTGTGGATGCTGATTCTAGTGCAATTGAATAGGTATTGGATTGGCGTTGCTTCACGAGACCATGTAATGAATGCAGTTCAGGGTGGATTTGCACAACTTTGTCATGGCAAACAAGAACCTTTAAAAAAGATGAGTAATGGTGATTGGATTATTTATTATTCTCCCAAAGTTAAATTTAAAGAAAGTGCTCCGTGCCAGAGATTTACTGATATTGGAAGGGTTATGGATGATGTTGTCTTTCAGTTTGATGCAGGAAATAACTTCTTTCCTTTCCGAAGAAATATAGATTTTATTTCTTGCAACGAAACGCCCATCCAACCATTAATTCCTCAACTCTCTTTTATTAAGTGGGCAAAATATTGGGGTTATTCTTTTCGATTTGGCCATTTGGAAATAAGTGAAAAAGATTTTAAACTAATTGCAGAAAGAATGATTAATTAAAAAGGGGATTAGACTATTCTAATCTCCTTACTTTTTTAGTTTAAAAATACCACATACCTTATTCCACAAACCTCCGATAGTACAACAAGAAAAAAAGACCCCCGCAGCGATCATTTTCTTTCACTTTTGCACCCGTTACTTGAAGAAGAAATTAAACCCATTCATTCTCTAAAACACTAAATAATAAAGAATCACGCCATCCATCTTTCATTAGCAAATCTTCACGAATTCTTCCTTCTTTTTTCATCCTTGCTTTTTCCAAAACTCTAATTGAACCTATATTTCTTGGATCACAGGTTGCATAAATACGATGAAGATTTAATTGGTGAAATCCAAAACCGATTAAAAGTGTTGCAACATCTGTTGCAATCCCCTTTCCCCAATAGTCTGGATTAACTATATAACCTATCTCCCCTTTTTTATTATGAGTATCCCTAATGTTTAATTCTCCAGCTCCAATTAATCTATCTTCTTTATTATTAATAATAGCTAATGCATATCTTGCTCTTGGTTCTTTTGCTGAATCAACTAAAACTTGGTTAACAAATGATTGAGATTCATTCAACGAATTCGGTCCCCAAGGCTGGTACCGACATACTCTTTCTTGTGATGCATATTTATGTACTTCTTGCCAATCACTTACTTGAAATTCTCGTAAATAAATACTCTCTGTTTTTAGTTCTATGCTTGCCAACCCCATCAAAATAGCCTCCCAGAATTGGATTATCACTTTTCAACTCGTTCAATTAACCTGACCTATGCCTTAATAAATAAGAAGGGTGACGCAGCAACCCTTGTTCAACGAAAGCACCCCGTTACTTTAATAAGGGAAGTTTTTTATAGGTGGTTTTTTCCTAATTAATGACAGCCTAGATCTTCAACTCTTGCACCCTTTAGTTCAAGTAGGTGTTAGTGCAACTTTTATTTATTCGTCTTCTCCTGCATCTATTTTCCAGCTATTTTGCAACTTCCGGATATAAATGATCTGACCAATGTGATATGCGTTATGAGTTGACACATTTCCGATTATTGCCCACCATTTCACGTGTCCAGGAAAACCATTAACATCACTCTCAACTTTTTCTTCAGATAATAACTCTTGCCAACGTAAAAGCACCTCTAATAGTTGTTCTTTTAAGTCAGCAAAAGTATGATTTTCAGGAATAATAAAGCTGTTATTATTATTTCCTATGGAAAGTACAGCATCAACGTGAGATTTTTGGTACCTTGTTTGCCATGTTTGATTCCAATATAGTAGATGCTGCACAATTTCAGCAATACTATTACTTTCTTCGTTTGGCTTCCAAAATGCTTGTTCCTCAGACAATCTTTCTACTGAATCCGAAAATGGTATGTACCAACTAGGGTCATTAGCATTTGCCAACAACTGATCCGATAAAACATCTTTTGCATGAACCATAACCAACACTCCTAATTTTTATATACTATTTTTTTCTGAATATTTATACAACGTCATCATATTATATTCTAAATAGTAAATTGAATGTCCTGTTTTTATTAAACTAACCTGCCACTTTAGTTGAATAGAAAAAAGCCACCAAATATGGCAGCTGGAACTTCAATTTTCTCCCGAATTTCATATTTTTTCTAAGTTTTGTAATTTGCAACTAGAATTAACTTTTGATTTCAAGAATAGCCACTATTTCTTCTCGGATCTCTCTACTGACCGAAAGAGCACGTTTTTTTCTCAATTCAAGATTCATTTCTTTGTCAATAAAATTATTGGTATGTTCGTCAAAACACTCGAAACAAATAGAGTAAAAATCTTTTTTCTCTTTGTTTAAAAAATCAAATTCCCACGTTTCAAGCTCTAAATAACTGACTTTATCTTTTGTTTCTTTTGTACATAATTCGCACGTTGTTTTCATAAAAGGAATCCTTTCATTACATCTACCTTTTATTTTTTTGCTAGATCGCGATCTCTAATTCTTTTTAACCGCCCATGATATTTCAATATATTCGCTTGTGATAGTTTGGCATTTTCAGTAGTAGGTTGTAAGTTAGCAATATCCCAATAAGTCACAATTACATCTAATACTTGGTCAAAGTATTGTAGTGGGCCATAATTCGCATCTATTGCAATGGTTTTCATTCTATCGTTAAAGTCTGGCATAACTGCGCCTGGCATAGAGAAATTAATAATTACATTTTCAAAATAAACAACGAAATTCGGATCAAGTTCAAGATGTGCTTTCACTGTGTCACGATAGAATGCGTAATGAAGTGCTTCGTCTTTCGCTAATCGTCGAAGTAATGTTGCTAAATCTTTGTCGTGCGGACTCGCTATTTTAGCTACATTATTATAAAAAACTAGTGTGGCTAACTCTTGCAAGGAAGTATAGGCCATGGTTGCTAGAGGGTTAGTGAAGTCAGGAGACGAACCGTTTTCCACTACAACATTAGCTTTACTCCGTAAGTTTTTTGCTTTCTAACTTTAAATCATTAAACTTGAATGTAAACGGATTTGTTTTATTGTTCATATGTAGCTTCTTGTAACAGGACGCAACCACAAGAGAACACAGGAACCAATACTATTCTCTACCAATTGCAACATTATTCTTGGTCATATACATGTTCCATCACAATATTATCATTTCATTGATAACATTTTCAAAATACTTAAATTTTTTTAGGATTCATTATGTATTGCTTAAACATGGAACCATTAACGTATTGAACACACTATGTATTCTAGATAATACTTTATCTACTCTTATTTGGTGAACTAAATTCGTTACTTGAATAAGAAAAAAGCGATCCTTCGTTATGGAAGCATCGCAGCCGTCATTATTCCTCGGTTGGTTTTTCGTTTTTATAAAATTCTTTTGGCATTTCCAATTCTTCCTGATGGCGATTCGTCCAACTGTTTGCAAAACTCGGTAGCGGATTCTCTTCTTTCTTTTGTTTCCTCTTGTTTAGCCATTCCCGAATCCGTCTACGCAACCTTGACCGCTTCTTCAAAGTTCATCACCCCAATCACCTTCATATTTCTCCCTCGGCTATCCAACGGGTTTCCATTCTGTGTTTCCAAGTGGTGTATGTTTTAATTTTAACAGGTTAGAGGCAATCAAGACAAAAGCTATTTACCTGTGGTTACAGCATTGGCAGAGAAAAAAGCGGAAGTATCTGTTCCGCCCTTGCCGTCCTTATTTCTTTAATAATGACGTTGTACTTTCCCTATCCGTAATTCAATCATTACCAGTTTTCCTGTAGGTTTTATACTCGGCAGCCTATAAGAAAAAACAGATACTTCAACTAACCTGCCCCGTTAGTCCAATAAGAAAAGCCGCTAAATTGGTAGCTGGTTCATTAACTGGAAAAATGGGTTAGATAAGGAGGAATGCGAAATGGTGGTAGGAAAATAACTCCAGTTGATATTATTTCACTCAATAATTTGTTATAATAAAGTGTTTTTAACAATATTGAGGGGGAAAATAATTTTTATGTCAGTTGAAGTAGGAAGCAAGGTACAAGGTAAAGTCACAGGTATCACTAATTTCGGAGCTTTCGTAGAATTACCAGGAGGCTCAACAGGTCTTGTGCATATCAGTGAGGTTGCAGATAGCTATGTAAAAGACGTTAATGACCATCTCAAAGTAGGCGACCTGATTGAAGTAAAGGTGATTAGTGAGAAAGATGGAAAAATTGCCTTGTCCATCAAAAAAGCTATTGATAGACCCGAAGGACAAACCTCTTCTTTTTCACAACGTCCTCCACGACAGGGAAGAGTTGATAGTCGTTCAAAAGGCAATTTCAAACCCAAGGAAAATTTCGAAGATAAAATGGCTCGTTTTTTAAAGACTAGTGAAGAGAATTTGTCTACTCTCAAACGTAACACTGGAGCAAAGCAGGGCGGTAGAGGCGGGAGACGCGGATAACCTACTGCGATTTTTAAAACTTCATAATATAAATAAAGGTGAGCCTCTATAATAAACTGGCTTGCCTTCTTTAATGTATCTTTTATCGCCTTAGGTCATTATCAAAACAACATCAAAGTTTAACAGAACTTTTCTTAAAAACGAAAATTCCTCAAAGAGGGGTTACTACTTATCTCCATTTAACCTGAAAGATAGCCAATTTTTTGAAAAAACTTCCCTCAATTACAGCCCTGATCTTTTACTAAAGCACCCGAAGAACTTATAGCTTTTTTTGTTATTCTTTAGAAAAGCAGCCATTTATGACTGCTTTATTTCCTACAATCTGGACTCCGTTAGCTGGATAGTCGTTTTAACCGTTCTTGGTGGTATATCATCTTTTTAAGTAACTTTTGCCTTATCTTATGGTCAAGACAGCTATCATACAAAGCCTTAATGTACATTCCCCTGATTTTATGCCAATAGATTTTTAACTTAATAAACAATATACCACCTCCGTTCTATTGGTATATTGACACTTTATTGTTACCGTTTCATGTCCAATAAGAAACAATTGAATTCCTTTAGTGCGATAAAAAAGCTGCCTCACAGGCAACTTCTGATCTTCCACTAACGCACCCGTTCGTATTATAAGGTCATCCAGATATTTCTGGTGGTTAATACTTTTAAAAATATTTGTGTAACCTACGTATACAGTAAAAATCGCAACTGCAAAGCTTGCTACTGCCCCAATGTTTGCTTTCTTATCATTAAAACTTAAACATAATATTCCATTTAAAATGAGCACACTCGTTTGAAGTACATGAAATATAATCTCACTTTGCTTTGATTCATTCAGCCAATTATACAGACAGGAAATCAGCGTAGCAATTAGGGTTAATAATAATAAATAATAAAAACTTTTTTTCATGTTGATTTTATCCCTTCGATTGTTAATTACAGTTTATTATACACTGCAAATCTACTACTGTAATTTGGGGGAATTCTGAATTTTCCACATGATTTTCGGCTAATCCTTATTGTGCTAAACTGCTTCGTTAGCTTAATAAGCAACAAATCTTAAATTCTTCCAATGTAACAAAACGTGTATTATGTTACATAAATAAAAAATCACCTTTGAAGGTGACTTAATTGTTACATATCTTCTTTATATGTATTTAGATTGGAAGGTTCGAGCACGTAACGATCTACCTTGCACTATTATGAATAGCTGATTACCTATTTATAATCTTTCGACCATAAATAAACAGTTTACCACCCATAATAATGGTTCGTTCGACCGTACAAAATACCTGTACACCCATATATAACCTCTCGGCTATATATGAACGTTAACTTTATTGAGTCATGTACTCAACTTAGTCTGCGGCACTCGATACGATCTTCGCTCGACCCTACATGATAAATTGGGACCCTATTGTAATAATACCTTCTAGAGGTACGACTACAATAAAACCTTTCTCCACCATATAGAATCTTCCCTCCGACTATACACAAACCATGATTAGATGACCTGTATATAATCTTTGGCCGACCTATATACACCCCAAAAGAGCATATATAGATCTGGGCTCAACCGTTACGTACCCATACTAATATCATGAACAAATTCATTCAAATTATGTACAACTAGATTTAATAAAAATAATTATTTTAGCTATTGAACATATTTATTTTTATTTCTACACATATTAATTTTCGGGTTTTACCTTTACTCTTTTAAGCAGGAGCTTTAATTTAATGTGCGATATGAATACTTCCATCATCAAAGATTTGAACCTCTTGATAACTGCCCATGTATGTTATGACATCGGTGATAATACCTTTTGTCAAAAATTCATTCTGACCGGCTTCATATATTTCCCGATTAATAATTAAATAATAAAAATGACATTTCAGTTCATCGATCATTTCAGAACCAGTAAATATGAAGTTATTACTGTATTTATTCTTAAACCATATAAGAGCCTCATCATGGCTGTTGAAAAAAGGGAGCGTTGCTTCTTCTTCTTGAGTTATATATCCTGGAACGAGCATGGTTCAACCACTTTCTTAAGTATTTTTACTATCCATTTTATAATAGAATCATCTATTGCATCTTTAACAGAAGTTTATCCAATTCACGTAATTGATCATAGGCTTTTAACAGATGTATTGGTACGAATGTTCTTCCATGTTCCCAAGCATTCTCTTCAACTTCTTCCAAAAGCTGTTTCTTTTCCTCTTCTTTTCCATAATAGAGAGTCTTTAAAACTCGTGGATTTTTCCTGAATTCTAAGTAATAACCCAGCTGATGGTAAAGAATAATTTTCACAAAGTTTTCATCTGTTTCCCTAACTTTAAAGTTAATTTTAGCGTTATAGCCGTTAATTTGGATGTAGTTAAACTTAATCGTATTTGTCGATAAGTTATAACTCATCGGTGCAGTGAGTTTATCGCTGAATTCAACATTAAATTTTAGTTTTAGCTCTTGTAAAGTATTTATAATGATTTTCTCAATATCCCATATATAAAGCATGTATCTTTACCCTTCCTATCAACAATCGCTTTAAAATCTTATCTTGCTGCAATTTATTAAATCTTTTGATTTTTAGTCTTCATTTGTTAACAATAAAATACTCGGCCTAATGTAACAAGAGCAATTTTTCATAATTTGTTTTTGAAACTAACTTCCTCATTTTTGAAAAAAAGTTAAGCTTCCTATATAGATTTCCATCTTATTTACTACATATGAAGAAAATGATTGGTTACACTATAGAAACGAAAAAAACAGAAAGGAGGAAAAAGCTGTGATACGGATACTTATGGCCTTTTTCTTGTTTGCTGGCTTCATTTTCACCGGCGCCCTTCACACTGACGGCCAGCCACCTCCGGATCCCGTCGAAATGGGGAAGAAAGAAGGCTTTTATGAAGGAATCCGTTCGGGGCTTGAAGACCGGCACAATTTTAGGATTTCCCGTGCTTGGCAGCAGGTACCACCTTCTCAGCTGAGTTTGGAAAACAAGAAGGAGATCGCTCGCCCCCTCATGAAAATAGGACTCCTCCGCCAGGTGTCGCTCTTTTTTCCCTCTGAGGAGAAATTCAACGCCTACCTTCATGCCCATCCGGAAATGAATGCGGTACAGGCGGCCGAGCGGATCCTTGGGCAAAGGTTTGTGAGGGCGTACAAAAGCAGCTTCCAAAAGGGTTATGAGAAATCACTCACTGCTTCACCTGAAAAGGCGGCAAACTACGCTGCCTTACTGAAGTCAAAAAAAAGATTCGAGGAAAACAATAAGGGCAACCTCTAGGGTGCCCTATGACCCGCTCATACTGGATTTATAGTTTATCATATTTAAATCTAAACAAAACAAATGTTCCCTAAGTAAAATTACTGGTGAAGTAATTGGATTTGCAAAATTAAACAAACTTCACTTTATTAAAATTAGTTCACATAATAAATTTATTGTTAATCTAAAAATATGAATATATTACACTCAATTTGAATTCTAGAAAATCCCGGGCCACTGATATAATAGTTGGTACATTCTTTGTCACTACAGATCCAGCGGAAATAGTGCCAGTCTATTTATAGACTGGCACTATTTTTTTATTTAACAACCTTTTCCCGAACAATATCACTCTTTACCAATTCTTTCACCTTCTGATCAATTCGCTCGATTTCAGCAGCTGAGTTTCTCCACCAGTTTCGACTCCATTTTTACCAGGCTTGTAGACGTTTTGAATTTTAAAATCTCCTTAAATCCTATTTATTTCTCCACAACACGGGCAAAGATAGTAGTAAAATGGGCTGAGATATCATCTCAACCCATAAATTAAATAGTTTGTTGAATTGATAGTTCAGTGTTACAGCACCGAAATACAGAGATGATTTTCACCTTAACAACTTCCGTAATTGTTATTCTTTAATCGTTTCTAAATGCCAACCACAGTTGATTTGCTTAATTTTGTCCAAATCACATTTAGGTGTCCTATCATAAGTTAGTAGCCCATTAATTTCCTGTTCTACATCCGTCAACTGTGTATAACAGAAACCATGAAGAATTCTAGAGCTGTATACGGCTTCCATAATACGGTTGTAATCATTGATAAATTCTTCTTCATTCTCTACAGACGTGTATCCCCATCCATTTACCCCACCAACTTTAAATCCAATTCCACCAAACTCCGTCAAAAGGATTGGTTCCCCGTCATGCTTAAAACTGTTCGAATAGATATTACGTTTAGCAGGTTTAGATGAAAGAATGTTCTCTTTCGTTAACAGGTCCTCTTTAAACGCTTCATATTGGTACGATTCGTCTTTATTACCATGTTTATAATTATGAATTGCACAAATGTCTGATTTTGTGAGCTCCCATCCATCATTGGATATAACCAGACGAGTAGTATCTAATGAATGGATAAGATGATACATAGCTAAAGAGTGATGCTGTTGTTGTTTATTATCCCTAACCTGTGGAATTCCCCAACTTTCATTTAAGGGAACCCATGAAACAATACACGGGTGGTTATAGTCTCTTTCAATGATTTCTATCCACTCTTTTGTTAATCTGGAGACTGCATCTTCACTGTAAAATACATTTGCTGCACATTCCCCCCAAACAAGGAAACCAATTCGATCTGCCCAATAAAGAAATCTTGGGTCTTCTACTTTCTGATGCTTTCGACAGCCGTTAAATCCCATACTTATTGCTAGCTCGATATCTTTTTTCAAATCACCATCTGATGGTGCAGTTAATAATCCTTCTGGCCAATAACCTTGATCTAAAACTAACTTCTGATAATAGGGTTTGTTATTGAGGTACACCATCCCATTTTCTGTATGGATTTTACGCATACCAAAATAGGACTCAATCTTATCTATAATCTCATTTCCATTCTTTAAAGTGATGATAACATCAAATAAATTAGGATGTTCAGGTGTCCAGTTCCACCCATCATGATGAAATCCCGTCCTAAAAATTTTTCGATTCGTTAGGTTAATAGAACGTTTATTAAATTTATCAATAATATCTAGACGATCTTTACAAACGATCTCATCCTTAAAGTTAATTTCTATTTCTACTTCTTTCCCTACATATTCTCCAGAAATCTCTAAGTCTATAGTAATATCACCTTTATCTACCTCAGGAGTAAATCTTAATTTTGAAAGATGTGTTGGACTAATCGCTTCTAACCATACAGTTTGCCAAATTCCAGTTGTTCGGGTATACCAAATCTTATCGGATTTTTCAATCCAAAATTGTTTCCCTCTAGGTATGGTTTCATCGGTAGAAGGGTCTTCAACTCTTACAACAAGTGTTTCAATGCCTCCATTGAGATAGTTTGTTATATCAAAGCTAAAAGAAACATGTCCTCCCTCATGAAATCCCACCAGTTGTTCATTTACATATACCCACGAGCGATAGTCTACTGCTCCGAAATGGAGTATGACATATTTGTCGTTCCAATCCTTAGGGATCTGGAATTCACGGCGATACCAAACCCAATCGTGAAATGAAGGGTCATTTATTCCACTAAGCTTTGATTGATATGCGAAAGGAACATGTATGGAATGTTCAAAAGCATGTTCCTTGTTAAACCATTTTTCTTTCAATCCAATATTATGGTCATCAAATCCAAACTGCCAAATACCATTTAAATTTAGCCACTCTTTTCGTACGAACTGCGGTCTTGGATATTCTTCGCGATATACCATGTAATTTGCTCCTTATGATTAAAGTAATGGAAGTAATGAATGTTAAACATTAAAGACACTCCTATTCTCTTGCCTGTTTCAAAAGAACGGATTGCAGCATGTTCTAGTTTTAATGCCCGATGACCTTTTTCAGCATGTACTGGAGGT
This sequence comes from Neobacillus bataviensis, assembly GCF_019969725.1. The sequence continues at coordinate 123,449 of NZ_JAHXYW010000009.1, read as the reverse complement.
TGTTCTCCTTTTCGAAAAGTGTATAAAATATGTTCTACATGCTAATCGAAAGTTCGGTGAAATTCTCGGTCATAATCGTTAAAGTAACCTGCCTCCCAAACTTCTGCGAACTCACTCCCTGCTTTTTGAAATGAATATTTTTTTACTGTATCCTGTATTAATACTCTTCCTTTGGTTCCGTTAATCTTTAAAACATGTGTATCTCGGTATGCGTATAATGAATCGTAGGAACCTATTAAGCTTCCAACTCCACCGTTAGCAAATTTTAAGGACAATGAAAAGGTGCTGAAACCAGTTCCCGTCTTATCAGTCATTTCAGCCATGATAGAAACAATCGGACCGCATAAATACTCCAACATATCAAATCCATGACACTGTGTTTCAATAAGATTCGCAAATGGGTGGTTGCTGTAGCTTTGCACGGTTTATGGCATGCATACTTGTCCCTATTACGTCAAGCAGCATGGTAGCTTCCGTGAATGGAAAATCATCCGAGATGGGGAAAAATATATTTTCATGAATGAGTTCAAAAGGACCGTACCCTCCATCCAGGTTAAACCCCATATCGCCTCGTTTTCTGTAACAGATGTTTGTATTTCCTTGCCGGCAACTTCTGCATGAACCACAAAAGTCCATCAAATAGATAACTCCTCGAGTACCAATCGGAGTAGATTAATAATTGATTTGGCCCCGGTTTAAGGACCTCTTTTTCCTGTAGAGAAATGATTTTATTTCCTTTAAAAACGGGAACATTCATGGTCGATGGGAGTACATTTGTCAATATAGTCTTCACCTCTGTAGTTCTATTAAAGTGTTTCTTATATGACCAAATTAAAAATCTTCTTCGGTTATACCCACCACATTTTTTCAAGGGGCTCCTTAATTAGAACTGATTTAAGGTTATTTACTGCCTTTTCAAATCCTTCCTCAATCGACATCAATCCATCTTCATGTTCAATACTAATAACATGATCGTATCCAACCAGTCTTAGTGCACTAATGATATCGGACCACGTTTTTAAATCATGTCCGTATCCTACCGTTCGAAAATTCCAGGCACGACTTTGCATACGATGATACCCTTGCATATCAAGCAATCCATACATATTTACATTTTCTTGATCTATATATGTATCCTTTGCATGGAAATGATGTATAGCGTTTTGCTTTCCTAAAATTTTAATTGCCGCAACTGGATCAATTCCTTGCCACCATAAATGACTCGGATCAAGATTTGCTCCCATTACGTCTCCAACGGCTTCTCTTAAACGAAGTATCGTCGCAGGGGAATGAACGAGAAAACCACCATGTAATTCTAAAGCAACCGTTACATTATGACTTTCAGCAAACTTCCCCCATTCTTTCCAATAGGGAATGAGTTTTTCATTCCATTGCCAATTCAAGATTTGGGAGTATTCATCCGGCCAAGGAGCTACTGGCCAATTGGGATATTTTGCACCTTCATGGTCGCCTGGGGTACCTGAGAAACAATTCACAACCTTTACGTCCAGCTTTTCTGCTAGCTGCACTGATTTTACATAGGACTCATGGGACACTTTTGCAAGCTGTTTATCAGGGCTTAATGGATTACCATGACAACTAAGACCACTGATAACTAGTCCTCGTTTTTCGATTGCCTGTTTAAATTCTTTTAACTTTTGGGGATTCTCCAATAATTCATCCGGATTACAATGCTTAATCCCCGGATACTTGCCTGTTCCTAATTCGATCGCCTCTACCCCTGCGTCCTTCACATAATCGAGCATTTCTTCAAAAGACTTATTATTAAATAGAACAGTAAAGACTCCTAATTTCATCGTTAATCCTCCGTTTTTATCACTTATTTTTTGAATAATAGTAATTTCTTCAATTTAAAACTTGACGCCGCCTTCTTGCAATCCTGAAATGAACCTTCTCGTCATTAAGAGGAATAATATAATCATAGGAACGACACTTATTACACCGCCTGCTGCCATAAGTGACCAGTTCGTACTATATTTGCTACTGAAATTTAAATACTGTACGGCTACCGTTCGAACCTCTTCCACCTGCAAAAACGCATTGGCTAAAAAGAATTCATTCCAAGTCCCTAGTGCTGTAAAAATCATCACAATTATGATCGCAGGCTTACTCAACGGAACAATGATTCGGTAAAACGTTTGTAATGTATTACAACCATCTACCTTTGCCGACTCTATAAGTTCTTTAGGTATCCCAAGCATATATGCTCTTAGAAGAAATACATTAAAGGCAAATCCCCCACCTACATAAGGGATAATAATGCCCATATAAGTGTTAATCAATCCCATCTTTACTGCCATAAAGAACAACGGAATAAAGCCTACTGGTAAACTCATAGAAATAAATAAATAACCAAGAAATGCATTTGAACCAGGAGTTTGTATATGGGATAAAGCGAAAGCAGCTAATCCAGCTAGAATACAAACTAAAATGACAGTAACTCCTGTAACGATAATGGTATTTATGTAAGCGACACTATAGTTTCCCTGAACCCAAGCATCAACATAATTCTCTATTGTCCACTTGGATGGCAGTCCCATTGGGTTTGTAATAATTTCTGTTTTTGTTTTAAAAGAATTAATCAACAACAAATACATTGGAAATAAAGCATATACACTGACTAACGCTAACGGTAGATGACGCCAATTTACTTTCCGTTCCATTTATACATCCCAGCCCTTCTTTTTTCTTAAAAACGCAAAAATAGTAATAATGATGAAAGCAATGAACGTTTGGAACAGTGCAACAGCAGATGCATATCCCGCTCTTCTGCCTGTTGTACTTAATGTGTAGTAATAGGTGGATAATGTCTCCGTAGCATGGGCAGGTCCTCCTGCTGTCATAACATATACCATTTCAAAAGCTCCAAAGGAGCCTAAAATCGTTAATAAGGTAATAACAGTTAAGGTTGGACGTAATTGTGGAAGCAAAATATGCCACATTACTTGGAAGCGATTGGCACCTTCTATTCTCGCAGCTTCCTCCAGCGATTTATCTGTTTGTGTCATTGCGGCTAATAGCCAAATGACATTTGTGCCAAATCCCTTCCACATGTCGGCAATAAGGACAGAAAATAAGGCGAGTGCAGGAATGGTCAAACCTGGCCATTCTAAGAATTTTAATCCTGCTTTTTCTAGATAAAAATTCACACCACTAAATGGATTGTAGATCCAGAACCAAATTTGACCCGCGACTGTAACTGTAATGATCGATGTTGAAAAAAAAGTTGCTTGATAGAGGGTCTGTCCCCTTTTCACTTTCTTTAATAAATAAGCCACAATAAAAGCAAATATTAGCGGAATCGTTACCCAAAAAATTGCCCATTTAATATTGTTAAAAAATGCCGTTAAAACAACATCATCCTGGAAGGCTTCTTTAAAATTTTCCAATCCAATAAATTTAGGTGTATTAAGTCCATTCCATTCTGTAAATGGTAAATATAAGGACATAACAGCAGGGACTGTCACTGCTAATATATGAAATAATAGGCCGGGAATAATAAAATACCACCCAAGTGCTTTCTTTCTCCATTTTTGTTTCTTTTCTTTCTTTATTTCCAGGCTGGTTATAGCTGATTCATTTGCTACAGCTTTCACGTTTTCCATATATAACTCCCCCTCATAATAAATTAAAGGAGGTCGGGATATCCCTTTCTCCTTTAATTTATGAGATATATGCTAGTAATTACTTAGATTGTAAAGAGCGTTATCCTTAATATCTTTTTCTTTTAATTTTTGTAGTTTTTCCAGCCATTTTTCCGGTGTTGTCTTTTTTAAATAAACACTAGCAAATTCCGATTCTAATACTTCTACCACACTCGGAGAACCGTATGACCAAGCGACATAACCTGTTTCTCCTTTAGCAGCAGCTCCTGTAATTAAGTTTAAGGCACTAGCTACATTAGGTTTTAAATCCATGTTTGAATAATCAGAATTTATCGGTTCTGGTATTCCATGTTTGGCCATAGCTTCTACAACTTCCTTATGGAAGAAATAACTTAGCAATTCAGCGACTTGATCTTTATATTTTGATTTAGCATTAATGGTTAAACCTCCACCGACACCAAGAGGAATTACTGGCTGCCCGTCTGGTTTCCAGCTAGGGAATGGTGCAAATCCAATTTCAAAGTTAGGCTTTATATCTGATGCAAGGGCCCAGGTACCGTCTAATTTCATCGCTGCTTTACCTTGTGCAAATAGTTGCATGCTATCTTCCTGAGAGATGGCATGTGATTTCTTATCACTTAAATACCCTTTATTCCAAAAATCAGAAAATCGTTGTACGGCTTCGACTATTTCAGGATGTTAATAATCCTTTTTGTAATGGACCGCGTACAACTACACCAATATTTTCTTTCTGACAATATGGTAGAATTTCTTTCTCGGCTGCGCGATTTAATATACTATAATCTACTTGTAGCACATCAATAGAGTTATAGCGGTTGAACGTTTTTAAATACTTAAAGTTATCTGTAGAAACTCCAACAGCTTTTACCTTTCCTTCTCGCTTTAACTTATCAAACGCTGTAAGAAAAGCCTCCGTTTCCTGTTCAACATGCCACCAGATATGACAAAAATACACATCAATATACTCAGTTCCTAGTCGCAGTAAACTATCCTCAAAAGCCTTTACTATTTTTTCAGGACGGTCATAAATGGGTTCAGGTTTCCGAGTATGACCCATTAATCCACCTTTTGTGGATAGAATAATGTGTTCTCTTTTGTCTTTTAGAATTTGCCTCACCAACGTTTCACTATGTCCATTACCATAAACATCGGCTGTATCAAAAAAATTGACTCCTAATTCAAAAGCTTTATTCATTGCCTGGATAGACTGCTGATCATCTACTGGTCCCCAAGCATCTCCTCCAATTGCCCAAGAACCAAAACCGATTTCAGAAACTGTCAATCCTGATTTTCCTAGTGTTCGAAATTCCATGTAAATGAACCTCCTTCGATTTATCTATCAATTTCTTTAAAAAGCCAACATATTCGTAAAAAAGCTACCTACACTAAAATTGAGTTTTACTTCAAAACATTCCCCCCTTTAATTAGGTAAAAAAGAAAAATACAAGCTAATTTTGACAGTTAGCCGATTAGCCTGTATTTTCTTCATTAAGCTTTATCATAATCTTCAAAGAAATTTAGTAAGAATTCTTTATGAGCCTCGAGTAGCCCAAAGCAAGTTTTTACTCTAATTTCTCCGTCCATTACCGATCCATCTACGATTAACGCCTGAATAAATCTTATGATTCCTTTATTTTGGATAATTGAACAGCTTGAGCCATAGTCCGATTTGCCAATTCAGATAATTTTAAATTACGGTCCATTGCAACTAGAGTTGTAATTTTATCTTTTAAAGGAGATATCCATTTTTCAGGTAATCTAGAAGCTCCATTCATTACACCCAGAATAGAACCAACAGAAGCACCATTACAATCCGTATCCCATCCTGCCATAACTGCTATGGTAATACCATCATGGAAATCACCTTTACTATAAAGGAGTGCCATAGTTACAATAGCAGCATTATTTATTGTATGAACCGCGTTATAATTCCCGTAATTTTCCTTAATTCTTTGGAAGCAATCTCCCCATTTTTCATATTGCTGGGACCACGCAATTACCTGCTTAATCATTTTCGCTAAACGTGATAAAGGAGGTATCATGGACAATCCTTGTTTGACAACCATTTCAACATTATCTTCGACAAAAGCTGAGGAGATCATCGCGGCCATCCATAATTCTCCATACACACCATTACTAGTGTGCGAAAGTATTGCGTCACGGTATGCCATTTCTGCGGCGGCTTTGGGATTGCCTGGATTGACCCATCCCCATAGATCAGCCCTTATTTGCGCGCCAATCCATTCCCTATATGGATTACGATAGCGTGCAGTTTCTGGTGGGATTTTTCCTTCTATAAAATTCTTATAAGCAACACGCTCAGCCGTATAAACTTGTTTATATGGCATAGTTTGAAGCCACTCTTGAGCTACATCCTCTGTTGTAAAAACATAACCATATTTTTCAAGTACCTGAAGGTTTAATATAGGATAGTCCATATCATCATCTCGTGGAGTTCCATTTACCTTATTTTTCAATGCACTTTCAGTACCTTCCTTAAATTTATAGCCATCAGGCATCGGTTTCCTTTCAGGAATATAATTGTTAAGAGGATAGGCGTCTGTAAGTTTTAAATATGATTCAACTTTTTCAGAGGACCAAAGTTCAATTGGTTTTCCTAATGTACAGCCAGCACTTCGTCCTAGCCATCCGCCGTAAATCTTATCGTACAACTCTTCATTCGAAAAATTCACTTGAGTATCTTCCGATTTAGATGTAAATAAATTGCTTAATTCCTCCGGATGGTTATCTATTTCTTGTTGATTTGTCAATTGTATTAGCTGTTCATAAATAGGCAACAGCACTCTATCATCCTCTGAATGATAGGTTAACTCCTTCTCGTCTATGGCAAAGAAGACTTCTCTTTTGCTGCATCCTTTTGATAGCAGCCATTCATCAAATTTCTTTCTGAAATTATCGATGTCACAACCTTCTTCCAGTTTTTGTTGCAACTCATAGTCTATAATGACAGGTAATAAAGAATACATTATTATCAATCCTTCCATTTCTATTTAGGATTGTTTCGTATATTGAGATTTTTCAAGACATTCTCTTAAGTAATCACAGCATTCCGAATATACTTTAGATGGATCCCCTACAAATGGACTATCTATAGCCAAACTTTCATCATACCCAATATCTCTTAATGCACGGAATGCAGAAACAAAATCGGTATGCCCAAGTCCAGGCTGTAAACGATTACTGTCGGATAAATGAACATGCCAAATTAAATCCTTCGCATTATGTATACTCTCAACAATATTTTTCTCTTCCATGTTCATGTGGAAAAAGTCTGCAATGATTTTAATAGAATGAAAGTTTCCTTCACGAATTAGCTCTGCAGCCTGGTCTAAAGTGTTTATCATATGGTCTTCATATCGATTTAAGGGCTCCAACAATAACGTGGTACCCTCAGCTTCTGCTATTCTGTTAATTTTGAACAATGATTCTAATAAAACTTGTTTATCTTCTTCCGAAGTTCTTGGTGCTTTAAAAGGTGGAAGCTTATGCGAAAAAATTCCGAACGCCGCCGGTGCCACTACTCCAATCGCACCGATTTCAGCTGTACATTTTAAAATTTTCTCCAAATCATGAAGAGCCATTTCCCTGTTTTCTCTTTCAAAGTCTCCTATCCATCCGCGATAACCACCACAGATAGAAGTGATGGGAACTCCTGTAGATTGAATCGCCATCTTAATTTCATTTAAACGTGCTAATAGTACATCACCATCGATTTCCAATCCGTCAAATCCAATTGAAGCTATTCGATTTAGTTTTTCCACAAAAGTATTACCAAATAAAGGTCTATCTTGAATTACTAGTTTCATTTGCTGACTCCCCTTTTTTTACCCAATGCACGAAATTCAGTTGGAGAAACTCCAACATATAGATTAAATAATCTTGAAAAGGAAGAAACCCCGCTAAACCCAAGTGAATCACTGATCAACGCAATGGACATATCGCTAGTTTTAAGCAGCTTTTTCGCTTGGTTAATCCTCATCTCCCTATGAATTTGTATGGGTGATTTTCCAAATAACTCTTTAAACCTATTAGAGATATAGGTTGGATGAAGAAATAGTTCTTCAGACAACTGCTTTAGCGAAATTTCTTTGTCTATATTCTGAATCATCCTAATTAATATACTCATAAAGTTCTGATTTTGTTGTGTAAATAATGTAGTTTGTTTACAATCATCTACCGTTTCGTTAAGCAAAAAGTACAGCAATTCTAAAGATTTTGCTTTCCTTAAAATAATAGTAGGCCATATCTCTTTTCTTAATGAAGTATCCATAAATTCTGCAAAAAGAGCTTCAAATTTCTCTTTATTCTTAATCGGAAACAACAGAGGAAATTGAAACAACTTTAATACGTCAAATACTCCTCCTATCTCATATTTAAAATGCCACCATAAGAAAACGCTCTCTTCGGAAGTATCTTTATAATGATCGTGCTCTACATTCGGCGGGATAAATATAACGGTTCCAGGATGCACTTCATAAGTTACATCCCCTACCCGTAATTTGGACATCCCTTGTTTATGATAAGACACAACATAATATGGCAATGTTCTATTAAATGTCTTCATTTCAATTCTGCTACTTAGGTTGAACTCCTTTATCTCTAGTTCGGCATTTTCAAATAAGTAATTAAATTGATTAAGCACAATATTCACCTCCCCCTCCGGTATATGTATAAATGCATATCAAACTTAAACTCTATTGCTTTTTTTTAGATTTACCACCAATTAAAGCGTTTACATATTGAGTTAAAAAAATATTACAGAAATGTAAGTATTCCATGAATCTAATTATATTAATAATTTTTTTAATAACAATGGCGGAAATTTAGTTTTTCTTTGCACTTATACAGGTTATTTAAATGAAACCTGTAAAAATGTGGAATAGTTATTTACTTCGGATATTTTCTTTTAGTGTGATCCTTTTTACAATCAAATAGAAACTTTTCGAAATGAATAAGGAGTTGTAATCTAATAAACCGTACTTGCCGACTTTTTAAAAAGCGATGGGTTTAATGTAAACACTGCTACACTTGCTGGAGAAGAACATGGTTTAACAGGGGATGTTTCAAACAATAAAGATGTATAATCTGGTGGGGACATAAAAAACATGAAAAAGGTAAAATTTTTAATTTCCGACCTGGACATGAAAAACATCCTACTTACCATCATCCACAAATTCAAAAAGTAATTTGCAATACAGTACATTGGGCAAAACCAACCGAACGACTTAAAAAGTGAACTCGGCCGTTCATGCATCGGATCAAGAGGACTGTACATTAAATCCAAAGCAGATTGAATTTGCCCTCTCCTTAATTGATAAAGTAAAAAATGAGTATGAGCTTGCAGCCGATCCAGCCACTTTGACGGTTAAAGATTTGAATAGGTTAATTGCTTATAATAAATTTAAAAATAAAGGGATTCTAGTAAATCTTGTGAAGAAAGGAGTATTGCGGAGGAAAGGTAAATTTTAAAAAGGAACCTGAATTTCTGAACATTTATACAGACATAAAGAGACCCCTTTTCATAAAGGAATTGGAGTCTCTTTTTTTCTTAAAAATAATTTGATAGAGGCAATAGGAAATGTTGTATTTTTTTGCTCGAGGAACTATTGTTAAGTTTTATATATGTACATCCTCTTAAAACCTCCTTGCGCTTGTCACTTTCTTCTATGTACTTCTTCCACTTCCTCAATCGAACTCCCATGATATTCCGCAACTGATTGCCCTATTTTTATTAGGTTTTATGATTATAGTTAACATGAGTGCAACTTCTCTGCCAGTGGGGCTTGATCCCGTCCACAACACTGTTCGCCCCTACAAAATAATTCACTTTCCCCATTAAAGGAAGTTAGTTTTTAGATATTCACCTCAATATTTTTGAATCATTATATTACCAACATTAGTTTGGTCGGATATATAAAATGTTGTTCTTTTTCGAAAGGCTCAATCCTGTACACGGAAACTCTATGTGTATTTAGGAAAAATTTCTAATTCATGAATAATCAAGAATTTTATTGACAAGCTAAAAAAGAAAATCGGTCTTTAGGGGGTAAACAATGAACGTAAATGAATTAGGTTTCCTTTGGTACTTACAATCAAGTTCAAACATGATCAATTTATTTTTAAAATATCTTAGTGAAACTTCTGAGGATACTGATTTAAGGAATATTTTAAATGAAATATATGAAATCTCTACATATCAAGAACAAGAGGCTACTCAATTATTGTCTGAAGAAGGTTATAAAGATACGCCCTTCTTCAGGGAAGATGATTTATATAGTTCAACAGCAAAGCTATTTTCAGACCAATTAATTATAGAAATCTTAAAGCATATAACGGGTAATGGATTGCGAGCGCTTGCTGGTCAATATGTTGAATTAACAGAATATAAAGTAAAAAATTTTTATAAAAAACTACTCAATGATGTCATTCAATTAGATTTTTCTTTATTAAAATTGCTTAATGATAAAGATTTATTACAAAATAATTCCTTCTCTTACAAAAAAGCAGACGAAAGGGCTGGGAAACTATTCAAAGTTGCATCAACTCAGCATCGGCCACTTAATGCGGTAGAATTGGCAAATATATTCAGTGCCCTTCAATGTAACAATGTTGGAGTTGCTCTTTGTACCGGTTTTTCTGAAGTCGCAGAGGATATGGACACAAAGAAATTTATACTGGAAGGGAAAAAGTTAGCATTTTATCAATCAGCCTCTTTATCCGATATCTATAGAGAAAATGGAATTCCAACTATAACTGGACTTGAGGCTCACGTTAATAAAGTAAAGGAATCCCCTTTTTCAGATAAATTAATGGCAAACTTAATAATGTTCCTAAACCCAGTAAGTATAACCAATCTACAATATGCAGTGGTATCCAGTTATAAAAAGGATCATATAGATTCTTTAAAGGAACTAATCAAGATGATTGAAAACTACTCAGAGAAAGGGCTGAAGTTATTAATTAGGAAAAATTGGTTTAATGAACCACCTGTATCTAATTGGTCACACAAATAGAAACGGTGGCAGGTGCTAATCAAGAAATGGAAACTTCTCAGCACATATTTTAGGGATGGTCACAATCAGGAAAATGGTATTAAATATATGTATAAGAAATAAAACAAAACATTAAAGGCAGGCTACTTTTAGTGAACAAGGGAATTCTAAAATGGTAAAACACATCTTGATATTCTCAGATCAATAAGAAAATAGTGTTATTCAAACCAAATAGTTTCTCTTAAATCTGCTGTATGTTCAATTTTTTATGCACTTCAACCATATTTAAATGTGATTTCTGGGATTAGTTTAATCTTTTGCTGCATCATACAAATCTGAAGGCTTAATTGTAACGTTTGTATTTCTTGCAACTTCTACCCCATCTACATACATGATACTGGTTTTCGTATCTGTATTTATGGTTACTGCCAGGTGTTTCCACTGATTGCCTGCTAAGGCCGAGGATGCTGCAAGCCCTTGCTCTTGCGTATAACCAACATTTGTGCTCGTGCTATTTACATTTGTAATTGCAGAGTAGAGTGTGCTTGAATTCCCTTTCGGAGTTGCAAAAATATATTTTTTTAGAATCAATTCCGAGCGCATAAATCCACTGATTTGCCGTATTGCCGCCTGACCAATTTACCCATGTAGAGATTGTTATATTTTTTACCCCTTCTAAAACATCGTTAGGGATTTTAACGTATGGTGTAGCAGAACCGGATGCACCGCCTTTCATTTTAAGAGAACCGCCATTTATACCTTTGCCCCTTCAGGTGTGTTAACGTAGGCTCCATTGAAGTCGTTACCGGACGAATCCGTTACTGTTGTACCACTTGTCTCATCAAACTTATACCAGAGTTTGAGATTTGGATCTTGGGAATTTTGTTGAGTTTCACCTGCTGCTTGTACACCTTTAACAGGTGTCATCACCGATGGCAAACTCATCAGCATGATAAAAACCATTACTAATGAAACGATTTTCTTAGCTATTTTTCTCATATAAAAACTCCTTTTTAAACAAAAACATTGTCCAGATAAAAAAATTTTTTATAGTTTAAACCGTTTGTTTAATTTAAATAGCTCCTTCTACAAAAAATTTATTTGATAGGGCATAGATAAAGACGCCTTCAGAGTTAAAAAACATTTGTTTAACCCCGAGGCATCTAAATAATATATTTTTAGATTACTATCTACTATTTTTCCATGCTTATTTTAAGTAGAGCTTATCCGACAAAAAAATTAAAATATTGGACTGTTGTTCCGTAATTACTTTCCCTATTTGGGCGGAAAGCTCATTTACATACGCCTTCACTTTACCTTCTACGGCCTGTTTGTTACCCCTAGCGGCTGCCTCTTTAGCTGACTGGAGTTTCGTTACTAGTGAATCTGCAACTCCAACTACATCTTTACTTACAAAAGTTTGTGTCAAGCGGCTTAAGCTATCAAAATCGACTGTTACCGTAAATTCGGTTTCAACTACTGCTGTATTTCCGGCTTTGTCAACAGCCGAAGCCGAGAGTTTATGAACACCAACCCCGAAATCATAAGCATGTTCTACAGTGCTTGGACAATTCACGGAAGCAACCCCTGACAATTCATCAAATGCACTGCAGGTAATCTCTATCTTGGCATCCACTGGATAGGTACCAGCATTACCGATAAATTGAATCTCGGGAGGAGTCGTATCTTTCTTGACAGTAACCACACTGACGTCAATATAGCCACCATCGACTGTTGTTGCGGTTATTTTTGCAGTACCTTCCCTAAGTGCTGAAACGTTCCCATTTTCATCCACAGTCGCTACTTCTTCATTATTGCTGGACCATAAGACATCCTTATTAACTGCATCATCAGGTGTTATTGTTGCAGTCAAATGTTCTTCTTTTCCTTGTTCCAGCTCCACTCTTACCTTATCTACCGTAACACCAGTTATTTTTTGAATGGAATCTGGATTCTTGACTTTTGGAACATTGGAAAGTAATCCCTCATATTCCCGTTTTGTAACCGGCATTACTGTCCCATGGCGAGGGCGTGAAGGTAACTTATAGTCTGTAGACATTTTCCACTCACCAGACTGTAAATTTGTAGTTTCAAAAGGCACATAGCCTTTACCACCAAATTCATCTAAGAACATGTACCACTTTTCCTCTGTATTCGATTTAAAGATGGTTGGTCCTTCACCAGCACCGATTGATCCTTTTCCAATCCCTTCTTTAATAAGATCAAAAGTAGGATCAAAAACCGAATCCCCCACTTCTTGGAAAACAAATTTCCCATTAGGTGAAGATGTCGAGTTGTTTCTTTCATCTTTTGTAAAACGATACACTTTTCCGTCATGTTTGATCATAGTTGTATCAATAACAGAATATCCAGGATCCATATATACTTTTGGTTCAGTAAACGTATAGAAATCCCTTGTTTTACTGTACATAATTCTGTTATGTGTCCAGTCTGTATGCTCCTCATTGCCAAACAATATAGAAGCCCAGAACACAATATACTCTCCGGTCGTCTCATCATAAACAACCTCCGGAGCCCATGTATTTCCAGCCTCTTTTGGAGATACTTCTACCATTCTTTGCTCAGACCAATTAATTAAATCGGTGGATTCCCAGACCATGATTGCGCGGCTGCCCCTACGTTGTGCTCTATCCCAATTCCAATCTCCGTTAATTTTCAAATCTGTCGCGATTAAATAGAACTTATCACCTTCAGGAGAACGAACAATAAATGGATCTCTAAGCCCTTTTTCACCTAAATTAGAAGTGATTGCTGGAGCTCCATTGTTTAGTTCTTTCCATTTTAATGGATTATTTCCTTCACTTAATGCAAAATATATTTGTTCACCATTCGAATACCCTTCTCCTGTAAAATAACTGAAGACGTATCCTTCATAGTTTTCCTTTTTCGGCATTTCTTTTACTTTTGCTAAAAACGCTTTAGTGATGGTCTCCTTGTTTAATGTCAGGGTTGCAGTCAATTTGACTGTTTTATCCCCTTCACCATTTCCAGGACGTGTGACTTCTCCGGTTGGTGTAATAATGGATGGGTTACTTGATTTCCATGTGATTGCAGAACCCTGAACTCCCGTTTTCGGTAAGGTTAGATTTCCACGGACGTCTTCAATGTTATGAACCTTTAAATTTGCTGCATCCATTCTGACTGCGACTGAATCGTGCGGTTTCTTTAATACAGTAACAGTAAATTCTTTTGTAATTGTCTTCGTACCGTCCGATATCGTTGCAATAATACCGACCTTTTGGTCACCATCTTCATAAGATGGTCTGTTAACTTTACCTTCATTTGTAATGATGTCCTGATTTATTGATTCCCAGGTGATTGTTGTTCCAAAAGATCCTTTCTTAGGAAATAACAAATCCGATGTTATTTCGTCATTATTCTTATTTTGATTGATAAACATTGAGTAATCTAATTGATTAGCAGCATTTTTAAGCAGCAAACCATCCATGGCTGCGATTTTTTTATCAGCCTCTTCTTTTAGTTTCCCTACTTCAGTCGCGGTTAAAGCTCCATTAAACACTTTAAAATCAGCAATCATTCCTCCAAAATAGGGATCTGCGGAATAAAAGGAACGTCCGATAAAACCACTTCTTCCATTAACATTATTGATTTGCGCAAGTGTATAACCGTTGGTAGATGCAGAACCCACTTCAACGCCATCAATGTATAGCTTTATAGTTTTTTCTGCACCTGAAACAACAGTAGTAACCAGCTTCCATTCATTTGACTTTAATGTCCCAGTTGTTGCATTTGCACCTGCTTCGTTCATCCAACTCGTGATACCGAGCCCTGCTCTTGCCGACCGGTCACCTGAGTTCCGTTTCGGTGTTGTAAATAAATATTTGTTACTATCCTGACCTAACGCAAATAACCATTCGGCTTCATTAACACCATTCCAATTAACCAAAGACGAAACTGTAACACTTTCCAAGTTATTTAATACACCTTGTGGCATTTCAATGTAGGAGCTCGTGGAACCACCTTTAAAGCTGACTGCCCCTGCATCTGTCCCTTTTATCAGCTCTGCATTTTCTGGATTTACAAGCTTTCCTTCAAAATTCCCGGTATTATCTTTAACTGTTGTACCTTCAATACTGTTCATATCATAATCAAGAATTAACTTTACTGCTTGTGGTTCCTCAGCAAATGTTGATTGAGGAACAATTCCTGACACAGTATTGAAGAGCAACATGGTTAATAAAAACGTCGAAAGCCCTTTTCTCTTCTTCATGCTTTCCCTCCTGAATATAGGATTTTTCTTTCACCTGTGATTTCAGGTAACAAGTGCTTTTCGTTCTTTTCTTTTAATAATGGTTTTATTTCTCTCAGTCTGAATGACGATAATTCGTTGAAGTACGATAAATATAAACAATAAGACTCCAATCACAATTCTGGTCCACCAAGAGCTGAGCGTACCTTCAAACATGATAATGGTTTGAATTACTCCCATACTTAGCACGCCAAACATTGGACCGATAACATATCCATATCCACCCGTTAATAGGATTCCACCAATGACACATGCCGCAATCGCATCCATTTCTAGGCCTAAAGCGTGAAGCCCATATCCAGACAGCATGTAGAATGTGAAGACCAAACCTCCAAGGGACGAACTAAAACCACTGATGGCGTAAATGATAATTTTCGTACGTGCTACCGGCAGTCCCATAAGCATGGCCGATTGTTCGTTCCCTCCAATAGCATAAACGTTCCGTCCAAACTCCGTATATTTAGCGACATACATGGCTGCCAGTACAAACAAAATACTAATCAAAACGCTTATAGAAATAAAATATTGGCCACCCAGCATAATCTTATAGTGTGATAGTTTAGTGAATAATGGATCTGTAATGGTGATTGATTCAATGCTAATAAAGTAACAAAGCCCTCTAGCTAAAAACAATCCGGCTAATGTAACGATCCATGGATGCAATTGAAATCGCTGAATGATAAATCCTTGAGCAAATCCAAATATGATTCCCATTAATAGAACTACAACAATAACTAGAATGGGATTTGCCCCTTTCTGGAGCATACTTGCAGATACCATAGTGGTTAGAGCGACCACCGATCCTACAGACAAATCGATTCCACCAGATAATATGACAAATACTAAACCTGTAGCAATAATGATTAAAAAAGCATTGTCAATAAATAGATTCAGAAAGACCTGTAGTGAAAAAAAGCCAGTATATCGGAAAGAACCTACACTAAATAAGGAAATGAATAGAATAATGGTCGATACTAACGTGATATTCAATTGACTAACTCGCAGCATGTTTCTCATTGGATTGAACTGCTCCCTTCTTCTGCTTGCTGCCCATTTTTAGAATAAATAAGCTTCTGAATTTTTCAGATTGGATTAACGATACAACAATAACTACAATCGCTTCTACAACGAGTATACTTTCAGGGGGAACACCAGTTGAGTAGATTGTTGTTTTTAACATTTGGAGGAAAAGAGCACCAATAATGGTACCTGAAAGATAAAACCTTCCACCGTTCATTGAAGTACCACCGATGACAACGGCTAAAATCGCATCTAACTCCATCCATAATCCAGCATTATTTCCATCTGCACTTTTCACGTTCGAACTAATCAATATTCCTGCGATACCAGCGCATAATCCACAGATCACATAAGCCCAGAAGATAACCTTCTTCGAATTAATCCCTGTAAAGCGGCTGGATTCCGTATTTCCGCCTACCGACTCTAAAAACAAGCCCATTGCGGTTTTTCTCATAAGCAAGTAAACTAGTAACCCCACTGCCCCGGCTACAAAAATGGCAAACGGCAGTCCTAAAAAGTATCCACCACCAAAAAAGCTAAAAGGTTTATAGTAGACAGTGATTATTTGTCCTTCACTAAATAGCTGAGCAACTCCCCGTCCTACTGTCATCAGAATAAGTGTGGCTACCATTGGCTGAACGCCAATTTTAGACACCAATGCGCCATTCCACATTCCGCAAAGGACTGACGCACCAAGGGCTGCAAGGATGGCTAGGGCCATTGGAGTATTACTTACATATTCTTGAACTCCATTGTTAACAACAAGAGTTCCTCCAATCAGGTACGCAGCCATGGCTCCTGATATCGCCACTACCGCACCTACCGAGATATCCACACCAGCAGTGGCAATAACTAAGGTCATACCAATAGATACAATAATAAGTGGAGCAGCTCGATTTAAAATGTCAATTATTGTTCCAAATAAATGACCGTCCTTGATTTCAATGGTAAAAAATCCAGGTATAAAAAAATAATTAAATATAAGTAATGCTAAAAGGGCCATTACAGGCCAAAATACCTTTGAATGCCTTAGTTTATTGAATTGATTAACTAACATTTGCGCCAGCTCCTGCTATAGTTTTCATAATAATGTTTTCAGAAATATTCTCTCCACGAAGCTGTCCTATCGGAGAACGGTCACGCATCACAATTACCCGATCGCAACAAGCTACTAATTCCTCCAATTCAGAGGAAATAAGCAAGACCGTCATTCCATCATTGGCGAGTGTCCGGATTAATTTTTGTATCTCCGTCCGAGTTCCTACGTCAATTCCACGAGTCGGTTCATCTAAAATTAGCAGCTTCGGATTGGTTGCCAGCCATCTGCCAAGAATCACTTTTTGTTGATTGCCACCACTGAGATTTCGTATTTGTTGTTCCATAGAGGGGGTAGCTATCTGCAGCATTTTAATATATTTATTAGCGATTTCTTCTTGCTCTTTTCTTGAAATATAATTGAAAATGCCTCTTTTAGCCTGAAGAGCAAGAATCATGTTTTCTCGTATCGTTAATTCACCAACGATGCCTTCTTTTTTACGGTCTTCCGGACAAAATCCCATCCCTTGTTCGATTGCTTTTTTAGGATACATAGCCGAAACTTTTTTTTCATCTATATAAATGACACCATCGTCCGCTTTATCTATTCCAAAAATAAGTCTAGCTGTTTCTGACCTCCCGGAACCAAGTAAACCAGCAAGCCCAAGTACTTCTCCTTTTTTCATTTCCAGATCAAATGGTTCAATCGTTCCTTTCTTTCCTAGACCAACCGCTTTTAAGAAATGTTCTTCCTTTTTCTTTAAAGAAGAAACGATACTTTTGTTTTGTTTGCTATGTTCTTTTTCATCGATTTCCCTGCCGACCATTTTGGTGATAAGTTCTATCCTTGGTAATTCACTGGTCTTGTACTCGCCAATGAGTTTACCGTTCCTTAGGACCGTGATACGATCCGTTATTTCATAAACCTGATCTAAGAAATGAGTCACAAATACGATTCCAAGACCTTCATCGCGCAGTTTACGCATAATCTTAAACAGCTGTTTTACTTCGTTATCATCTAAGCTTGCAGTCGGTTCGTCCAAAATTAACATCCCAGCAGAAATATCGACTGCACGCGCTATCGCAATCATTTGTTGAATGGCTACAGAATAGGAGGAGAGTAATTTAGTTGGATCAATTTCGAGATGAACTCGACGGAGAATTTCTTGTGATTTTTGAATCATTAACTTCCAAGCGATTTTTCCTCTTTTTTTCGGTGGTCTTCCAATAAAAATATTTTCTGCCACTGTCAAATTAGGACATAAATTTATTTCCTGATAAACCGTACTGATTCCTATGTTTTGGGCATCCAATGGAGATTTAGGCTCAATCCTTTTCCCGTTATAAAAAATGGTTCCCCCATCAAAATTGTGAACTCCTGTAAGGACTTTAATTAACGTTGATTTGCCTGCGCCGTTTTCACCCATTAGAGCATGTACTTCACCTTGACGAAGAGTAAAGTTAACATCAGACAGAGCCTTCACTCCAGGAAAGGATTTCGTAATACCTTCCATGTATAAAATTGGTTTTTCCTGTTTGAACATGGTTTTAATGCTCCTTTTGTTTAGAATATTATTGATATAGGAGTTCTCTATAAGAGAACCCCCATATCTTAAAAGCTTTTAGTATTTTCGATTAGGGAATTCCTTAGCTGCATTAGTTGTATCAAATATGCCTTCCTCAGTCTTAATCCATTTCGGCAGATCTTTACCAGCTTTAACATCTTTAATGGCTTGCATTAATTGATCTCCTAATAATGGATTACACTCAATAGAAACATTTAACTTACCAGCCATCATCGCTTCAAAAGCGCCTTTAACACCATCAACAGAAATGATTTTGATATCTTTCCCTGGGGTTAAGCCATATTCCTCAATCGCTTGAATGGCACCAATTGCCATATCATCATTGTGAGAATATACAACATTGATTTTTTTACCATCAGACTTTAAGAACGCTTCCATTACTTCTTTACCTTTAGCACGGGTAAAGTCACCTGTTTGTGATTTAATAATTTTATAATTAGGATGATCTTTGATTACTTCTTCAAACCCTTTTTTACGGTCAATCGCTGGTGCAGATCCGACTGTTCCTTGGAGTTCAACGATATTTACATCCTTATCTGATTTGATATTGTCCAGCATCCATTGACCTGCTTTTTTACCTTCCTCAACAAAATCTGAACCAATCATTGTTTTATAAAGTGATGGGTCAGCATCTACTGCACGGTCAGTCAATATAACAGGAATACCAGCTGATTTCGCTTCTTGGAGAACGGTATCAAAACCTGTTTGAACTACTGGCGAAAAAGCGATTACATCTACTTTCTGAGCAATAAACGAACGAATTGCTTTAATTTGGTTTTCTTGTTTTTGCTGAGCATCCGAAAACTTTAATTCTATTTTTGGATCTTTTGCTGCACTTTCTTTAATTGACTTCGTATTAGCCGTTCTCCACTCACTTTCAGCACCTACTTGTGAAAATCCAACAACAATCTTTCCATCTTTACCACCGCTTGTACCACTACTAGCTTGTTGGTTGTTTCCAGCTGCGCATCCCGTCAATAATGAGATAGCTGTTGCAGTTGAAATTAATGCAGTAAACAATTTTTTAAACTTTTTCATTTGACTTCCCCCTTTAGTATTTCAATCTATTTAAATTATAAAAAAATTCCATAAAGTTGTATTTTCAATGAAATGCGTTTTTTTATAATATTCCGCTCTATTTTTTACATCTGACAAAATAGTTAAATCATTAATTATTAAAATAAAGAATAGACCCTGAAACCAGCGTTTTAATGGTTTTTAAGGTCTATTCTTTATTATCCTCAGCTTATTTTAAGTAGAGTTTATTCGATAAAGTACTTGTGAATCTTGCAAACTTCCCGCTGCATATACTGGATAACCAGTAATTAATGAAGTAAATAACATAAGAACCATATCTTGAACTAAATAATGCATGGCTTTATTGCAAAACTTTTGGTGCCGATACAGGCTTTAGCGAAGAGGATTTGATATCATTACCCTCCCAAACGAAGACCTTGATTTTATGACCATCCAATTTGGCAGGCATCTTCATGCTCAAGGAGAAAGACGATTCAGAACCAGCTGCTATGCTTTGAGTCTGGGTTTGGGTATCTACTAGTCTATTTTCACCGTCGTATAAAGCCATTGTTACTAAAATTGACTGATTAGTGCTTTTATGGCTCTTAACCTGAACCTTAGCACTTACCTTTTCCTTCGGTTGTAATTTTGTTGAACTAAAATCTGTGACGACCGAAAATTCCGCATTGTCATTGACCGTTACTTTTGCTGTCACTGAAATAGACGGTCCAGGTACTGCTCCATTTTTAGGAACACTAGAGAAATTCGGTGTGCCATCTGCATTCCAGATGATTCTCTTCACTCTTGTATGGCGGTTTGGATCATACAGAGGATCTCCTTGAATATCCTTGTAGGAGCGCGCATGATAAACGAGAATATCTGTCTTTCCATCTTCCGCTACCGTAAATGCATTATGACCCGGTCCGTAAAGGCCTGTTGCATCATCGCTTTTTAACACTGGTTCTGGTGATTTTTTCCATGATTTAGGATCTAATAAATCACTTGTGTCCGATGCGGTCAATAACCCTAAGCAATAATTAGCATCAGTGGCACTTGCTGAATAGGTCATAAATATTTTCCCGTTTCGCTTTAATATACTTGGTGCCTCATTGACCCAATATCCCTGTCTTTCCCATGCGTAATCCGGAGTGGAGATCATAACCGGGTTTCCAGTAATTGTCCATGGATTGCTCATTTCCGCTATATAAAGATTAGAATTTCCACCATCCTTCTGTGCCCAGGCGAAATAACGTTTGCCGTTATTCTCAAATGTGGTGGAATCCAATGAAAAATTGGTGAAGGCCATACTGCCTGCTGGGGCTTGCATCTTTCCTTTTTCTGTCCATGTTCCAGTGAGTGGATTCGCATCTCCGCATTCGAGAACATATGGGCGAATTCTCCAAATATCTTCCGCTGCTCCCGCAGCAAAGTAAATGTACCATTTTCCACCGATATAATGAATTTCAGGTGCCCAAATATGCGCTCCCATATCCCCTGTATCATGTTTGGTCCAAATTACTTTTTCCTCTGCTGTGGCAAGTCCCTGAAGAGTTTTTGCTCTCCGCAAAATAATGCGGTTGTATTCAGGAACCGATGCTGTAAAGTAATAATATCCATCAGTATGTTTAAAGACATGAGCATCTGCTCTTTGCTCAATCAATGGGTCAGTATATTCATAGGTTGTGGCTTCCCCTTTGACGGTAAAAGTACCTGTTTTGGAGTAATCCTGTTTGTTCACTTGTCCCCAATCCACATTAAGTGATCCAGTAGACCCGTCACTATAATGTACATTAACAGTAGATGGAAGCTCAGGTGCTGTGCCCTGTTTCGTATTGACGTTTACCTCGTCAACTTTAGCAATCTTAGTAACACTTATATTGGCTACAGGCTGGATTTTGGTACCATAAACTGATCCCTTAACTTCAAGCTTCCCAGTTTGTGAGAAATCATCATTTGAAATAGGGTTCCAGTCTACATCAAGTTGCTCAGTATGACCATCGTAATAATGTACTGACACCTTCTTAGGAAGCTTAGGTGGGAAATCTACCATTGTTCTTAGATTTACCGGTTCAATAGATACGATGTTGTCTGCAAGCACAGTAACTGTAAAGTTTTTCGTTTCGGAATACCCATTCCGGCTAATCGTCGCTGTTAAGGTTACACTTGCATCCTTTTGATCTTTTGCAGGCCGTGTCACTACGCCATTATCGGAAATTACGGAAGGTGTGTCAGATTTCCATGAAATGGATGTCCTATTGTCCCCAGTTACCGGTAATGGTAAATCATTAATGACTTTTGAAGTATCACCAAGAGTCAAAGTTCCTACAGCTCTTCCAACGGCTTCTTGGTCCGTCATGGATTCTGAAACAACCTGCTGTACTTCATCTGCACTTAAGCCTCTATTATAGATGCGGAAATCACTCACTTTACCGTCTAAATAAGGATCGGGCCAATTTGATTTTCCAATATAGTTATAGGCCGTTTCGCCGAAATCGGACGGTTTCTTGGTTGAAGTTCCTGTGGCACCAACTTTGCCATTCACATAGATTGTGTAAGCTGTTCCGGTTTTACTGATAGCGATATGCGTCCATTCACCAATCTTTGGAGCACTCGGAGTGGCATCGGCAACTCGTCCTACTAAATCCAAATACAAGTTTTCCGTTAGGAAGATTTTCCCGGCATTAGCTCCTGTTCCAAAATCAAAAATTCGAGTCCAATTTCCTGTTTTTGAATCCAGATATACCCAAGTGGAGATAGTAAAATCATCCAAGGTACTCATAATACCTGTTGGCAGCTGGACATATTGGCTTTTCGTATGCTCAAGATCGATACCGGTCCTGCCTGCCACTGTAGTCACGGAAGCCCCATTCATAACAGTGGCATCCTTACCATGACCGGAGGCATCGGTTATGGAAGTTCCGTTTAATTGATCGAATTTATACCAAGTTGTGAGTGCTTCTTGAGCTACTGCAGCAACCCCAGTTGTCTGTTGCACCGATTCTGTTGTTTCTGCATTCAATGTCGCAGCCCAAGAAGGAATGACGGTTATCGGAACCGATAAAAGTGTGACTGCAAGTGCACAATGAATTGTTTTTTTCAACTTCATATTTTATCCCTCCTTATGATTCTTTCATAAGATTAACTTTTTAGATGATTAGAATGTTTCTCCTAAACTAGTATTTAGTTTGCCTAGTTAAGGGTTACAAGATATTTTCATTGATCTTGTGGGCCGGGCCTATATTCAAATCCGGTATTCACTATTTCACTTAAGTCTGCAGCACCGAGACTGACATCATATTTACCTGCTGCATGGTTCGAAAGTGTAAATTCATACTTGAATTTACCGTCGTCTTCCGTGGTAATTTGATCAAGATAATCTAATTTACCATTTGGCGCTATCACTCTAACTGCCACATCCGTGCCCTTTATCTGAGTCAAAGAGCCTTCAATTACAACTTTTCTATCATTCACAGAAATTTTTAAATCTTTTATAGTTGTAGGCGACTGCTTTTCTACAGTGATTGTGGCAGAATCAGTAAATTGTCCTTCGTCGGTTGTAGCAATAATATCAGCCGTTCCCGGAGATTTTGCAGTAATTGTAATGGTTGTCTTTCCATTTTCAGGATTATAAGTTGGATTAGAAATGGATACCACATTAGGATCGCTGGAAGTAAAAGTCACTTTTTGATTAAGTACACTATTTGGGAATACAACAGCAGATACGCTGCTTTCGTCATTTTGTTGTAGTGTAAGACTATCAATATTTAGTTGAACATCCTTTACATCTGTTTCTGACATCTTAAAGGTAGCATTCTCTTTGTCACCTTCGGTATTGACTTCCTCTAACTTCAATAAATAATCCTTTTGCTTAATATACAAATTTGGGAAGTTATAAGACTGGAAGGAATTCCAGTTTGGATTTGCTAAACCAGGCACCATTTTAAATGTGGCATCTGCTTTAAATACATCTGTTCCGTTATTCTTTACAAGTGCGAGGTCATAATTGCTATGTCTTAAATAATATCCCGGCTTATTCACAGACTGGAAGGATACATATCCCTCTCCTGAAACGGCCAAACCAGGTACAATCTGCCATCTTGCATCAAAGTTTGAAATATTCAGTACGTCTAAAGGATCAATCCTAGCATCATAATTGTAGTGCCTGATATAACGGTCAAGGAAACTATAAGACTGCAGTTTTTGTCCTATACCATCCAAGCCTGTAGAAGTAGGGACAACCTTTTTTATCGTACCGTCGGGATTGTAGTATAATCGATCAACCGATACAGAACGCCTGTATGAGCCCCCAGTTGGTAAAGCGCCGGTATGGTAAATAATGTAGGACTTTCCTTTGAAGTCAATAATGGATTGGTGACTCGTATTACTATTGTTCTTATCATTAGGGTCTGAGGTATACGGATCCATAAGCACTCCCTTATATTCCCATGGACCGGCAGGACTATCACTCATTGCATAAGCTAGACCTTCTGGCCAATCATGGGCAAATGATAAATAATATTTGCTGTTGTGTTTATGAATCCACGGAGCTTCTGTGTAACCACCTTTCAAGTTATTGATGGTAACTTTTTGAATATCCTCATCTAGCTCGATCATATTCGGCTTAAGCTTTGCATAGTAGGGATATGAATTTCCCCAATATAGATACGCCTGTCCATCATCATCGATCATGACTGTCGGATCAATATCATCCCATGAAATAGTTGAAGTCGTCATTTGATTGGTAATCAATGGCTTTCCAAGAGCATCCTTAAACCCTTCAGTTGGACTTTTTGAGGTAGCTACACCAATACAATATCCACTTCCGTCCTTATTATTAGTGGCAACATACCAATAATAGGTACCGTCTTTCTCGATTACTTGACTCGCCCATGCGGCATCTTCCCTTGCCCATGAGAAGGTATCCTTAACGCTTAGTGACCCTTCTTGTTTCCAGTTCACCATATCAGTTGTAGAATAAATGACCCATTCTGGCATTAAGTAAAAGTTTCCACCTGCAGGCGCTTCATCGTGTCCTGCATAGAGATAAACTTTGTCACCCTGAACGAGTGCAGCCGGGTCTCCAGTGAACTTATCCTTAATAATAGGGTTGTCCGCATAAGCTGCAGTTGAAAAGGATGATAATAGTAGTGTTGATAACATAATTTTCGAAACTACCTTTTTCATATGCTTTTGTGATACCTCCTTATAAATCTATTAAACGCTTACATACATTGAAGTTTATCAAATCATTTGTAGACAATCTTTATAATAATCAAAATTTTTTTATAAAATACAACACAATATTTTCAATTGGATGAAACCATAGTTCATTATTCATTAAATATAAAAAAATAGACACTGAAACCACTAATTCGGTTCCAGTGTCTTTCGATCATGTTCTCCATCAAAATCCAATATTTTTAAAAAGTTTTCAATTTATATTAATAAGCACGATTAATAAAATCCCGTTTGGCATTCTCTTGACTAAAAATCCCTTCCTTCGGGATGATTTTGACCGGAATCTCTTTTCCTTCCATATAATCTGTTATCGCTTTCATTAATTCGGGCCCTAACAATGGATTACACTCCACCGTCAAATTCAATTTACCTGCAAACAGGGCATTAAAGGCCTCCTTTGTACCATCTACAGATATGATCAAAATGTCTTTACCTGGCCTTTTCCCAGCTTCTTCAATTGCCTCAATCGCTCCCAGCGCCATGTCATCATTATGTGCGAAAACTACCTGAATCTTATCCCCATACTTTTTCAAGTACTCTTTCATGACACGTCTGCCTGCTTCTTTCGTGAAGTCTGCGGATTTGGAAGCTAAAATATGATAGTTCGAATTATTTTTCAGCAGTTCCTCAAATCCCTTTTTACGATAAACAGCTGGTGAAGAACCCGAAGTCCCCTGCAATTCCACAATATTAATATCTTTTCTTACTCCTTTTGTTTGTTCTAAAAGCCATCTCGCAGCTCTCCTTCCCTCTTCCTGAAAATCAGCGCCAATAGAGGTCAGCCAAAGGGAATCATCTTTAAGGTTCAATTCCCGGTCCGTCAGAATAACGGGGATTCCTGCCATTTTTGCCTCTCTCAAAACATCCTCATATCCATTTTGCACAACCGGTGAAAATGCAATAACATCTACCCTTTCCCGAATAAAGTTCCGAATGGCTTGGATTTGATTATCCATACTTTGGTTGGCATTTTTAAATTTAAGGTCTATTCCAAAGTCTTGAGCGGCCTTTTTGATTGAAGCGGAGTTGGCCGCTCTCCAGCTGCTCTCTGCACCAACTTGTACAAATCCTAGTTCAATGTGATTTTTTTGTTGCAAAAGTGCATTTAAGGTTTTCTGCTGTGTTTGTACATATTGCTCCACATTTTCTTCCGTAATTTTGTTTACACGTAGAAGAATTTTTTTGGGAATCCCAGATTTCCCTTCTAAAATATCCATTGCATTCTGAATTGATTCTTTGCCACCAGTCCTATAGGCGAAGGTTCCAGTTAAAATATTCCTTCTGACCAAATCGAGTCCCCCATTTTCGCCTTTAAGACCATCCACGCCAATGATTTTAACCCCTCGAATCCCCTTTTTTTCAAATGCCCTATATGCACCAAGAGCCATAGCATCACTATGGGCGAAAACGATATCAATTTGGGGATGATTTTTTATCGCTTCCAATATCTGATCTTCCGCTTTATCTCGATTCCAGTCCGCAACTATCTTATCAACTTGGTGAATGTTAGGATGATTTTGTAGAACTTCTTTGAATCCCTTACTCCTTTCCAGTACTGGGGGTGATTCAGCCAGGCCTTGTATTTCTACTAAATTCGCCGGTTTATCTCCTGCCAAATCTGCAACCAATTGCCCAGCGTTCCTGCCAATCGTTTCATTTGCCGGACCGATAAATAATGTATAATCATATCCATCGATAGCCCTCCCTAACACAATAACCGGTATTTTTTTATGTACCTCGGCAATAATCGGTTTCAAGTTTTCAGAATCATTAGTTGAAATAATCAGCAAATCAATTCCAAAATCCAGCAATCTATCAATATCTTGCTTCTGTTTATCATTACTGTGAGCAGCATCGGTAAAAATCACGTGCAATCCTTTATGCTGATCCGCTTCCTTTCTAATTTCATCGTTCATGGCCACTCGCCAAGGTTCAGTCAAATTTGCCTGGGACACACCTATAACATATTCTGTTCCTTCATCTGACTTATTTTGACCATGTGTTACTTTATAGACAGACACCCCAAGGATAATAATAGCCAAAAAGATAATCCAATACCTTTTCTTAGTTCTGAATCCCATTTTCACTACCGTGCCCCCTCCTTTACAAAATTAGAAGGGGACATACCTACCACCTTTTTAAAGGCTGTACTAAAGTAATGTTGGGTGCTGTATCCGACTTTTTCAGCAACTTCATAAATTTTGTAAGATGGATTCTCCATAAATTTAATCGCATACTGGATCCTGACTTGAGTTAAGTAGTCAATAAAAGAAGAACCTAATTCTTCTTTCAAAAGCCGGCTTAAATAACTCGGACTTACATTAACTTCCTGAGCTACTTCCTGCAGGGTTAAATCTTGTTTGTAGTAATATCTCTCAATATATCGTTTAGCCAACATTACCACTGGCATTATCAAAGATTGTTCGCTAAGCTCTTGAATGGAGATACTATATACAACTGGGATTTCAGTTGAAGGCTTTTCTACTACTTTTTTGGCTATCATTATTTTTTTACCTGTCAACTTTTCGATCACTTCTTCAAATTGTTCACATAATGGATACATTGACTCTAACTCATTCGTAGGCACGATTGCTACGATATGATTCCTTTCATCCCTGAAAACAACTCGCGGATCGTAAGTATCGAGTACTTCATCGATAATATTTTGCATGCTAAAAAGCAGTAGGTCCATTTCCCAAGTTTCCCCTATGTTACCCTCTACAGCTATCCTCATAGGCTTAATTACAAAGATCCCAACCTCTTCCCAATCCAAACGGAAGTAGTGGAGCTGCTTATGAATTTCCTCTTCATCTAACTGCCCATTTAACCACTTACACAGAAAGCTGTTTCTTACCAAATCGACATTCTCTTCCAATTGATCATTCATCCATTGGACGAATTGATTACTTCTTCTAGATTCATTCAGATGGTTGACCGCTTTGGTAACCGTTCTTTTCAGGTCATCAGGATTTACAGGTTTAAGTAAATATTCAAATACATTTAATCGAAGGGCCTCCTGAGCGTATGAGAATTCATCATGTCCACTGATTATGATAATAATGGAAGAAGGCAGTTCCTCTTTCAGTTTTCTAATCAATTGCAATCCATTAAGGAATGGCATATTGATATCCAAAAAGAGAATATCGGGCTTAACCTCTAGAGCCAATTCAAATGCAGTCTCCCCATCTTGGGCTTCACCTGCAATTTGTATATTCCATTCATCCCAATTCAGCGATTTTTTCAACCCCCTAACGATCTTAGGTTCATCATCTGCAATAAGTAATTTCAACATTTCCATTCCCCCTGTTTAAATGAAAGAAAAACTTATCAGCCTAACACGTCACGTACGATTGGGTGCCATATCTCTACCGTGGTACCTTTATTTTCTATACTACGAACATTTAACCCGAAGTCATTTCCAAAAGTGAGTTTTATTCTTTCATTTACATTTAACATTCCATATCCGCTTGTATCTTCACCGCCTATCATCCCTGTTTTTTGCAGACGTTCATTTAATTTTGTTATCAACTCTGGATTTATTCCCTTTCCATCATCCGTTATACTTAACAAAAGCCTATTATCAATGATCTTTACCTGAATCCAGATTTTCCCTCGGCCTTTCTTTGTTTTAATCGCATGGTATATCGAGTTTTCTACTAAGGGTTGCAGGATGAGTTTAAGGACAAAAAGTTCTTTGACTTCCTCCTGAACCTCAATCACATAGTCAAACTTATCCTCATATCTAGTCATCTGAATAATCAGATAACTCTCGATATGCTCAATTTCTTCTGCTACCCTAATACTTTCTTTCCCCTTACTTAGCCCAATTCGAAAAAGCTTTGTCAACGCATCAATTACGTCCATAATATCCTTTGCCTGATATTCCAAGGCCATCCACTTGATAGTATCAAATGTATTGTAGAGAAAATGAGGTTTAATTTGCTCTTGAAGAACTTTTAATTCCGCCTCACGCTTTCGTTTTTCTATCAAATTTATCAGATTGAGGAGGTTTTTAATAGAGTCAATCATGCTATTAAAACTGTCTCCAAGGTGCTTAATTTCATCTTCATTTTTACTTTCAAATTTATTGTCCAAGTCTCCTTGTGCTGCCTTTTTCATTAGCGAGCTAAGTTTGCTGAGAGGTCTTGTAATCGAAGATGTGAAAAAAGTGGCTGCAAAAATGGCCAGAATCAACACAACCATTGCAATTATACCTGCAGTCCATCTCATATCCTTTATAAATGCAAGAGTTTCGTTGATGGAGAATACCCCAACAATCTTCCATTTAGTATATTTAGAGTAATCATACATAACCTGGTACTCATTTTCTTGTATGCTCTTATTAAAACTTCCCGATTTTCTATTACTGAACCAAGAATCCTTTATACGATATACGATTTTATTAACAGGGGTATAAACAATTCGTGACTGTTCATCTATTATATAGACAAACCCATGTGCACCAAAACCCATGTTCTTAATTTCATTATTAATTGTATCAAGTTTCCAATCGATCAAAATTACCCCAAGAACGTCTCCTGTTTTTTCATTCGTGACGGCCTTCGTGACAGATAGTACATCATCCGCACTGTACTTTGGATTTGTGGTGAGGTTTCTTCCAATTGGTCTACTTTCCAAATGAATGATGGAAGGAGCATTAACTGCTTGCTTATACCAACTCTCATTCATTAATGAATCCCTTGTCATTCTAGACATTTCATTACTAATTAATAAATCTGATTTATTGACTATTAAAATCCCAGCAATCTGTGGGTGTGTATCCGTATACATTTTCATCTGCTTTTTAATTTTTGATTCAAGACCAGTATCTAACTTTTGTGCGAGAA
Source organism: Neobacillus bataviensis (assembly GCF_019969725.1). The sequence continues at coordinate 93,755 of NZ_JAHXYW010000009.1, read as the reverse complement.
AAAAATCAGTTACATTTTCATTTCTACTCAAATACTCTGTAATGTTTTCTAGTTCCTTAATATGTAACTCAATATTTTTTTTAACTTGCTCAATATCTTTTCTTGTATGCTCATTCGCCTGTTGTTCAATCAAATTTGTATATTCATGAGCAGGAAAGGATGTTGAGATAGCTATTGAAAGTAAGATAATCGTTATAAATATACAAATAAGTTTGAAATACAAAGATTTGTTTCTAAAAAACAAAAAAATGATCTATCCCTCCTGTTGATTTTTTTATAAATAAAAAATTGATTTTTAATGATGAATACCCTTTCAAAAAAGAAATTATCAATACATCTATTGCCTTTCCCAATAGTTTATACTGACTCTTGTTATGTAGTATACAAAAATATTAAATAAATTAATATATTTGTATTTATTGTAAAAAGTTTACTAATAATTTGTTTTGATCTGAAATGATATGATTTCATTGGAAGAGCATGTCTTTGCCTACTCCTACCACTCTGTTATTTGATTAGTTACAGACAATATAAAAAAAATCCACCCTTCATTTAAGAATTTTGTGGATTTGTTTCACTTGAAAATATAAAATTAATCCCTATATTATATTGAGCATTTTTAATTGCACAGGGGAAATCCACCTCCTGTCAAAATATATATTAAGATGCGTTTATTGCTGCTCTTTGGATAGCTAGTCCTTTGGTGTAACGTTTCATAAAATGCTCAAAGCCTTCTACATCCTTAGGATCAGGGGACAAAGTCAAACCAGTTTTTTCTGCAAATACTTTATGGCTTAAATACTCTTCCAACGTTTCGTTATCTGCTTTGTTAAGCATATAAGATGCAAGCAGGGCGATCCCCCATGCTCCGCCTTCTCCTGCCGTTTCCATAACGGAAACAGGAACATTAAGAGCAGCGGCCATGATGCTCTGTCCAACACCTTTTGTATTAAACAGGCCTCCATGCCCCAGAATTTCATCCAGCTTTACTTCTTCTTGTTTGAGAAGTATATCCATACCCATTTTCAACGCGCCCAAAGCTGTAAATAAATGGACTCGCATGAAATTAGCCAGGTTGAAATTGCTCTCTGATGAACGAACAAACAATGGACGACCTTCTTCGAAGTGGGTAATGTGTTCACCAGAAAGATAGCCATAAGCGAGTAAACCTCCGCAATCCGAATCACCTTGAAGAGCCATATTATATAGAGTTCCAAACAACTTATTCCTATCCACTTCCATACCCATTGCTTTTGAAAATTCGTCAAACAATCCGACCCATGCATTCAGATCTGAAGAACAGTTGTTGGAATGAGACATGGCTACCAGATTACCAGTAGGTGTGGTAACAAGGTCGATCTCGGTATAGACTTTGGACAGTTCCTTTTCAAGTACCACCATTGCAAAAACAGAAGTTCCGGCAGAAACATTACCAGTACGCTTCGCTACGCTATTTGTTGCGACCATGCCTGTTCCGGCATCACCTTCAGGGGGACAAAGAGGAATCCCACCCCTCAGCTCACCGGTAACATCCAAAAGCTTTGCTCCTTCTTCTGTAAGTACACCTGCGTTTTCACCTGCTATCAAAACCTTAGGTAGAATATCTTCAAGATTCCAAGGCAGATTATTAGGCGCAATAAACTCATTGAATTGATCAATCATTTTCTGATTATAGTTCTTCGTATTCAAGTCGATTGGAAATACACCGGATGCATCACCAACACCCAAAACCTTCTGTCCTGTCAGTTTCCAATGGATATAACCAGCTAGAGTTGTCTGGAAGCTAATGTTAGCAATATGTTCTTCCTGATTCAAGATGGTCTGATACAAATGAGCAATACTCCATCTTTGAGGAATATGGTAGTTAAACAGTTCAGTCAGTTCTTTTGAAGCCTGATCGGTAATATTGTTACGCCAGGTGCGAAAAGGTACCAGAAGATCTCCCTCTTTGTCGAAAGCCATATAGCCATGCATCATTGCACTAAAACCGAGCGCTCCCACTGATTGTAAGGTAACTCCATATCGCTTTTTAACGTCGTTAGCCATCTTTTGATAGCTTTCTTGAACACCCTTCCAAATATCCTCCTCGCTATAGGTCCAGATATTGTTCACATAGCTATTTTCCCAGTTATGGCTACCGGACGCGATCGGCACACTGTCTTCTCCAATGAGGACTGCTTTAATCCGTGTTGAACCAAGCTCGATACCAAGAACTGTTTTGCCGCTTTGAATCGCATTTTTTAAATCAAGACTCATGTCATTTTCCTCCTGTTCCAAATACATCAGGGCTATTATGTCTAATAGCCCTAATCAATTTAAGTAATCTTATTTAATAGTTTCATCTGAGAATGATTAACGAAAAATAACGTCATTCCAGCGGATCTCGTTATTGAATGATTCCGTTTTAGTATCCTTGTTAATTACTAATATCTCAATTCCAGCCAGTTCAGCAAAGTCTCGCAGCTGTTCAGTTGTTACTTTGTAAGAGTAGCCTGTATGGTGGGCTCCTCCAGCCTGAATCCAATTTTCAACGGCTTGGCTTAAGGATGGCTGGGTTTTCCATAATACCCTTGCAACGGGGAGATTTGGCATGTCTTTTTCTGGCTGTACAGCATCCACTTCATTAACAAGAAGACGGAAGCGATGTCCTAGGTCAACAATAGTTGCATTCAATGCGGAACCGCCTCTTCCATCAAATACGATTCGCGCAGGGTCTTCTTTACCGCCGATTCCAAGTGGATGAACTTCGATTTTAGGACGAATGGCAGATATAGTTGGGCAAACTTCTAGCATATGTGCACCAAGAACCATCTCATTTCCTGGTTCAAAATGATACGTATAATCTTCCATGAAGGATGTTCCTTCATTACCAGCAATAATTTTCATTAATCTTACAAGAGCAGCTGTTTTCCAGTCACCTTCACCAGCAAACCCGTAGCCCTGTTCCATTAGACGCTGAACCGCTAAACCAGGAAGCTGACGCATGCCATGTAAATCTTCAAAAGTGGTCGTAAAGGCCGTATAGCCGCCTTCTGTTAAGAATGATTTCATACCAAGTTCAATTCTCGCTTGATAACGGATGGAATTTCGAACCGGACTCTCAGTAAGTCCTTCTGGCGAAATATCATATTGCTCTTCATATTTTGCCATTAACTGGTCCACTTCTTGTTCACTCACATCATTCATGCGTTGAACCAAGTCACCGACTCCATAACCATTAACAGTCCAGCCAAATTTAATTTGTGCTTCTACTTTATCACCTTCCGTTACAGCAACTTGGCGCATATTATCACCAAATCTCGCAATCTTAAGGTTTTTACTTTCCTCGAACGCAGCCGCTGTTCTCATCCAGCTGCCAACACGTTCTCTTACTTCTGGGTTTTCCCAATGCCCCACAACTACTTTACGCTTAACATTCATGCGAGCCGTGATGAAACCATGCTCGCGGTCACCGTGTGCGGCCTGATTCAGGTTCATGAAATCCATATCGATTGAATCCCATGGGATATCACGGTTAAATTGTGTTGCTAAATGAAGATAAGGCTTTTGAAGGGAAGAAAGACCTGAAATCCACATTTTTGATGGAGAGAATGTGTGCATCCATGTAATGATTCCCGCACAATTTTGATCAGCATTTGCTTCTAAGATCAATTTGCGGATGGAATCTGAATCCTTTACTACTGATTTAAAAACTAATTTATATGGGACACGAGAATCATCATCAAAACCATTAACAATGGTTTTTGAGTTTGCTTCCACTTGACGAAGCACTTCTTCTCCATATAATAATTGGCTTCCTGTTACAAACCAGAATTCATAGGCTTTTGTTGTTAACAATGTAATCCTCCTCAATAAATTAAAGATATCTATCTAGTAAATTAATCATTCGCATTCTACAACCAGTTATCCGTCTAAGTTACCTTTAGATGAAGGCTTATGTCTTCCACTTAGACTACTTTTGTCCATAATAGGCATTAACTCCATGTTTTCGGAGATAATGTTTATCAAGCAGAAATTGGTCGATCGGTTCAATTTGTCGGTTTAACATATAAGTGTTTAACGCCATTTTGGCCACTTCTTCTAGAACTACTGCATTATGAACTGCTTGGTTAGGATCTTTTCCCCAGCTAAATGGTGCATGACCTGATAATAAAATTCCTGGCATGGCAACAGGGTTAAGTCCTTCTTTTTCAAAGGTTTCAATGATGACCTTTCCTGTTTCATGCTCATAACCCCGTTCAATTTCCTCTTCAGTCAAGGTACGTGTGCAAGGGATTTCTCCATAAAAATAATCCGCATGTGTTGTGCCTAGTGCCGGAATTGGTCGCCCCGCTTGAGCCCAGCTTGTTGCCCCTGGAGAGTGAGTATGAACAATCCCGCCAATTTGTGGAAAAGCTCGATATAAGGCAAGGTGTGTTGGTGTATCTGAAGAAGGTCTTAAAGTCCCTTCAACAATTTTCCCATCCAAATCTAATACAACAAGATCATCTATTTGTAACTCATCATACGGTACGCCACTAGGTTTAATAACGACGAAGCCAGTTTCATGGTCAATCCCGCTTACATTTCCCCAAGTAAAAGTTACTAAGCGATGCTTAGGAAGCTGTAGGTTAGCTTCTAATACCTCTCTTTTCAAACGTTCTAACATACTATGTCTTCCTCCTTATTTCTAAAGAGCTTTCACTCATTCATTTAATTTCTTTTTGAAAGGACAGACCCCTTTCCAGAGTCTATCCAGTGCAATGAAATGTTTATGAAGCTTTATTTTTATTATAGATGTCAAAAGCTACAGCAATTAAGAGGACAAGTCCTTTTATAGCCTGCTGCCAATCAATCCCTAAACCAATAATAGACATCCCATTGTTCATAACTCCCATAACGAGACCGCCAACTATAGCTCCTCCGACCGTCCCAATACCGCCGTAAGCCGATGCTCCGCCGATAAAACATGCTGCGATGGCATCAAGCTCAAAGAGGTTACCTGCTTTAGGAGTAGCTGCATTTAGACGAGCAGCAAAAATTAGACCGGAAAGAGCCGCTAGAACCCCCATGTTAACAAAAGCCCAGAAGGTAACTTTCTTCGTCTTTATTCCTGATAAGCTTGCTGCTTTTTCATTCCCGCCGATTGCATATACATGCCGGCCCATTACCGTCTTTTTCATGACAAAGGAATATATCACGACTAGCGCAAACAAGATAATTAATATGTTTGGAATCCCTTCATACGTTGCAAGAACATATGTAAAGATATTGATTAAAATAATCATTGCTGAGAGCTTTGCTACGAAAAATCCTATGGATGATACTTCAAATTTGTAACGTTGTTGAGTTTTTCGAAATTTGACCTCATTCATAATGTAAATGGCTGAAAAAAGAATTCCAATTACAAGTGTTAAAACATGTAATGCTCCATTGCCAAACAAGTCTGGAATAAAACCGGAGCTCATTTCTTGGAAAGATTTTGGATAGGGTGCAACCGATTGTCCTTTCAAGACAAGCATCGTAAGCCCTCTGAATAGCAACATGCCTGCCAGGGTCACGATAAATGCTGGAATTTTGACATATGCAACCCAAAAACCTTGCCAAGCTCCAATCAAACCACCGATTAATAAAGAAATTACAACGGCAGCAAAGACATTCATGTGATGATTGATAATTAAAATGCCTGATATGGCTCCAACAAATGCCGCGACAGATCCAACAGATAAATCTATGTGTCCCAAAATAATAATCATGACCATGCCAATTGCCAATACAAGGATGTAGCTGTTTTGTAAAATTAAGTTGGTAATGTTAAGAGGCCTTAATAATATTCCATCTGTCAATACTTGGAACAGCAGCATGATCAACACAAGCGCTGTAAACATTCCATACTGCCGCATGTTGTTTTGGAGTAAAGTTATTAAGGAGTGTTGTTTTTCTTTATTAGGCTTACCTTGAGTTTGAGTTAGCGTATTCAATCTTTATCCCCCTTGCCCTTTGTCATAAATTTCATAATATTTTCCTGAGTGGCTTCCGTTTTAGTTACTTCACCTGTAATTCTTCCTTCACTCATAACATAAATCCGATCACACATACCCAAAAGCTCAGGGAGCTCTGAAGAAATAATTAATATTCCTTTCCCTTCATTTGCCAGTTGATTAATGATGGTATAAATTTCATATTTTGCCCCAACATCAATTCCTCTTGTTGGTTCGTCTAGAATTAAAATGTCTGGTTCGGAATAAATCCATTTGCTCAGCACAACCTTTTGCTGATTTCCGCCACTTAAATTACCTGTTTTTTGTAAAATACTAGGAGATTTTATATTCATTTTTTCCCGAAACATTTCAGCATCAAGGACTTCCCTATTTTCGTTTACAATTGTATTTTTTGAAATCTTTTTCAAATTCGCCAATGAGATATTTGATTTTATGTCATCGATTAATATTAAACCGTAGTGTTTTCGATCCTCAGTTACATATGCAAGTCCATGATTTATGGCTTCTGAAATATCCTTCAATTGAATTTCTTTTCCATCCTTATACAAATCTCCACTAATTTTCTTCCCGTATGATTTTCCGAAAATGCTCATCGCCAATTCTGTTCGGCCAGATCCCATGACACCTGCAATCCCGACAATTTCACCCTTCTTAATATTAAAATTTACTCCGTCGATTACTTTCCGTTCGCTATGCATAGGATGATATACGTCCCAATTCTTTACTTCGAAAATCACGTGACCAATATTAGTAATCCTCTCAGGATAACGATTGGTTAAATCTCTTCCTACCATACCTTTTATGATTCTATCTTCTGATACATTGCCATTTTTTACTTCCAGTGTTTCTATAGAACGCCCGTCGCGAATAATCGTGATTGAGTCGGCCACCCTGGAAATCTCATTTAATTTATGGGAAATGATAATGGACGTCATACCCTGTTTTTTAAATTCTAATAAAAGATTTAATAGATTTTCACTATCGTCCTCATTTAAAGCCGCTGTTGGCTCATCCAAGATTAATAGCTTCACTTCTTTTGACAACGCTTTGGCGATTTCAACCAATTGCTGCTTCCCAACACCAATATCGGTAATCAATGTATTGGGATTTTCAATCAAACCTACTTTATTTAAAAGATCTCTTGTTTTTAAAGTAGTTTCATTCCAATTAATCACGCCGCGATTCGCCTGTTCATTTCCTAAAAAAATGTTTTCTGCAATCGAAAGTTGAGGAATAAGTGCAAGCTCTTGATGGATGATAACAATGCCAAGATTTTCACTGTCTTTGATATCTTTAAATTTACAGACATCCCCGCTATATAAAATCTCACCATCATAGGTTCCATGTGGATATACACCACTTAACACCTTCATCAGAGTCGATTTCCCTGCACCGTTCTCACCACATAAAGCGTGAATTTCCCCTTCCTTAACTTGCAAATTTACGGTGTTAAGTGCCTTAACTCCAGGAAATTCTTTAGTGATATTCCGCATTTCCAAAATAGTTGTCATATTTCACCACGCCTCACCATGTATGAAATGATTTAGTGATAGATTTATCCACCACTAAATCATTTACTCTAATTATCTATTATTTGTTAAGCTCATTTTCTGTATAGTAGCCGCTGTCTACTAATTCAGCTTTATAATTCGTTTTATCCACAGATACTGGCTGTAACAGATAAGAAGGAACTACTTTCTTACCATTGTCATATGTTTTTGTATCGTTTACTTCCGCTTTTTTGCCTTTTAGAACTGCCTCTGCCATATCAACCGCTTGTTTTGCTAATTTACGTGTATCTTTGAATACGGTTTGTGTTTGCTCACCTGCAATTATTGATTTTACTGATGCAAGTTCAGCATCTTGGCCAGTTACTACTGGAAGCGGTTTTCCTGCAGAGCCATAACCAACACCTTTTAATGAAGACAATATGCCAATACTAATTCCATCATATGGAGATAATACTGCATCCACTTTTTTAGTCGAGTAATGGGCGCTTAACAGGTTATCCATCCTTGATTGTGCTGTTGCACCATCCCATCTTAAGGTGGCCGCTTGTTCAAATTTTGTTTGTCCGCTGCCAACGACAAGCTTTCCAGATTCAATATATGGCTTTAATATAGACATCGCTCCATCAAAGAAGAAATAGGCGTTATTATCATCAGGAGATCCGGCGAACAGCTCAATATTAAACGGACCTTTTCCATCTTTTAATCCCAGTTTTTCTTCAATATATGATCCTTGCTGAACACCTACTTTGAAGTTGTCAAAAGTAGCATAGTAGTCAACATAAGGAGTTTTCTTGATCAGACGGTCATAAGCAATGACTTTAATCTTTTGTTTGTGAGCTTTTTCCAATACATTTGTTAATGCCTCACCATCGATAGAAGCAATCACCAAGATGTTAACGCCTTTTGTAATCATGTTTTCAATTTGAGAGACCTGGTTTTCAACAACATCCTCAGCGTACTGAAGGTCAACTTTATACCCGCGTTTTTCAAATTCCTTTTTCATGTACTTTCCATCACTAATCCAACGCTCAGAAGACTTTGTCGGCATCGCAATACCTACAAAACCTTTGTCGCCGCTACCCCCGGTACTGCTTGAGCAAGCAGCCATCGAAAATACCATCACAATTAATAATAAAACTGATAAAAACTTCTTCATTGACAAACCCCTTTCTTTATTTACCTTTTTATCTCAATACCTTTTAGGTATATGAGTTCGAAAAATGAACCTTAAAGACTAAACTATTATTCTTTTCGGAATAGAAAGCCCATACAAAATAAGATTTCTTTTTATTTAATTTTAAAAAATTAAGCGTTACCAGTATTTATAAAAATCCATAATTATTTATACTATTTTGCTATTTAATAACATTTTGTGCCTATAATCTTTTAACGTAAAAAAATCTTAGCCTCTTGTAGAAATGCGCTAGGGCATTTAATTCATGTATGAAGTAGAGTATGTTCATGAACCATTGCATAATGGATTGATCACTACAATAGTAAGAAAGGATGATCGGCCTAATCGTGAACTGGGGCCACAAGAAATGATGCAGTTGCTCGATCAGTTCGAAGAGTTTTTTAACTTATAATTTAGGGATTTCCATTATGATTCAATAAATGGGGCTATTATTTGAACGTGCTTGGAGAAAAACAAAACCCAGATAAATAGGAAGGAGTATTAGCTAGGTGCGTTAGAAAAAAGATGGCTCAAATTTGATTTGATCATCATAGATGAACTAGGTTATGTGCCATTCACAAAAATTGGTTCTGAACTGTTGTTTCAGTTCTTTGCCAGTCGTTATGAACGGGCAAGCGTTATGATAACTACGAATCTTAAATTTACAGAGTGGACCTCCATAATTGGAGATGAAAAAATGACCGCTGCTCTCATAGACCGGCTAACCCACAGGGCCCATATCCTCCTCCTTAATGGAGAGTCTTATTGGATTAGACAAAGTATGAAGCAAAGAGAAGAAGACGAGTAGTAGGCTTGGCGAGCGAGGAGTTTAGGATATCTTGCCCCAAATATGGAAATAACTCAGGATGAAGTGGCTCACTTTTGAAGTGATCACTCTGGTTCAAATTAATATTGACATATACAGTTTCTTATATCCCATTTAATTTATTCAAATAGACTGTACCGTTAGCGAATAAAAAAAGCGACCGACTAAGGATCGCAGATTTTACATTATTGCACCCGTACTTCTCACCCTTCTTTTTGTTTCGTAGACGAATCTGTGTTAACGGTACCGCTCTTCTTTAAATGGATTTGCTGTCATCGAATAGCCACGCTCTTCCCAAAAACCAGCCTCGTCTACTTTCATAAACTCAATCCCTGATACCCACTTTGAGCCTTTCCATAGATAAAATACTTCTGGTGGAATAAACCGTAGTGGATAACCATGTTTTGGATCAATATCCTGCCAATCATGATCTTTATCCTTCCAACGGTATACGAACAAAGAATCGTCCCCTAATAAAGGCTCTAGCGGCAGGTTTGCAGAATAACCAAATCTGTCCCCATTGAAGTAACCGTAAATTTTAATGTATTTTACACCCTCATTAATTTCAACAAATTTCAAAAACTCTCTAAGCGCAATTCCTTCAAAAGTTGTGTCAAATTTAGACCAGGTGGTAACACAATGCATGTTAACGGTTGATATGGTCTTTGGAAGCTCCATGATTTCCTTATAGGATAAGAATTTTTCTTCCTTCAACTCACCAAAAAGTCTGAAATTCCATGTGATTTCATTAAACTCGGGGACATCCCCTGTGTGCAGTATTGGCCATTTTTCTGTTTCGAATTGGCCAGGTGGAAGCTGGTTTTTCATCTTTCACCATCCCTTTTTTATCTTAAACGTTAATTAAATCACAGAGCTTTGTATAGTTTGCTTCAAAATAATGAAAGCATACTGTTGTCAAATCCGTTATTTGAGATTTACCTAAAATTTGAAACCAGCATATTCCCATAAATTTTTTATTCCACTATCCTGACAGTTAGCACTACAAGCAAAAAGACCGCCGCAGCGATCCCATTTTCAACACTTGCACCCGTTTGTTTAAGTACAATTCTTCACAATCTTGAATTTTCCCTTTCCCTTAGAACCCGTAATTTTATCTTATTTTCAAATTAGAATTTTTTTTGATTCCCATTTGGAGATACTAAAAAGAGAAAAACGTATTTTTTAGGAAGATGCTAATGCAAACTTCATTTTCTATCTTTTTTATAATTATTGGGTTACTTTTTGGAGTCTGGAGTCGTTGGAAAGAATTCTATCCAACATTATTATTTTGGATTATTGCTAATCTGCTTTATAGTACCTTGCTCAATCATTTCAGAGTTTGGGAATATATTCCTGTTGGAATTGATAAAATTATTTTGCCTACACATACAATCATTTGTTTGAAAATTCCTTTTTTAACCTACCCATTCGTTATTCCCGTCTTTTTAGGAAGGCTTCCTAAGTTATTATCCAATAAAATAGGGTGGATTATTTTTTGGGCACTCCTTTTTGAAGTTGTAGAATTTATAGCATATCTTAACAAGAGTATTACTTACCATTATGGATGGTCACTGCTTTGGTCTTTGTTATTTAATTTAGTCACCTTCACTGTATTAACAGTACACTATTGGAAACCTTGGATAGCTTGGTTATTGTCTTTTATATGCATTATTATTTTATTCATTATTTTCCAACCTCCTATTCCAAGATAAATATATAAAAAGCATTCTAATTATGAAATCTTTTTTTTGTATGCCTTAATCCTTTATCTTTTCTTTGATTCCCTTTATCCAGATGTAAAGATAATTTCAATCCTTCTGCAACTAACCTGCTTCGTTCGTATTATAAGGTTAGCAAGAATGATAAATATTTCTGGTTGGCCATTTTTTATTTGGTCTTATTATATCAGTAGCCAAGGTAGAACGTATCTGCCCGTGGGAACTTCGCCCCCGTCAGCTAAACTGTTCGCCCCCTACGAAAAAAAGATAAGGGGAAAACAAATAGGGCAACCCCAACGGTGCCCTTTGACCTGCTATGTTAGTTGTACTTTGAATTGATAGATTACTGGTGAAGTAATTGAATAAATTCTTCTTCATTTAAAATTCTTATAGCTTTTCCCTTATTAATCAGCTCATTTGCTTTTCTTTCCTTTGTGCTTAAACCACTTTCTCCAACCAAGGACTTGTCTTGCACACCAACGATTAGAAAATCGGTTTTACTGCTAACACCACTCTTAATAATTCCTCCAGAGTTCACTACCTGCTGCATGGCTTCTTTACGTTCTAATGAATTTAATTCCCCTGTAAATACAATATTTCTTTGAAAAAATGGATGGTTGGTACTAATCGTTTCAACCGTTACTGCTATATCTGAAATGGCAACCCTATTACTCTTCTTAAATTTGTTTTTTCTAAATTCAAATTGTGGCTTTAGCTCGTCAAATCGTCGGACAGAGATCCCAAATAGGTTTACATAAGTTTGAAGGGTTTTCTGATTCTTTGTTTTCATACAGGTAATCACTAATTCTGCACATGCTCTGGCATCTGATATTGCATTATGGTGATTATTAATTTCAAGGTCAAAATAAGCCAAGCGTTCCTTTAAAGAATTACCTATACCGTTTCCGCCGCACACTCCAGTACTTAATGGAATACTACAAATGTAGTTAAAGTCAGGACGGGTCAATGAGTACTCCGTTAAACAAGAATGCAGCACACTCATATCAAATTGAGCATTATGAGCAATAATTGTAGTACCTTCAAAGTATTCCTTGATTTCGTCCCATATTCCGTCAAACTGTTTTGCATTCCTGACATCTTCAGCGGTCATTCCATGAATTCTAGTATTAGCAGAATCAAATTCTAAATTAGGTGGTTGAATTAAATAATATTTTTCATCAACTATTGTATGGTCTTTAACAAAAACCAGCCCTAAAGAACAAGCACTGCTCATTTTGTTATTCGCAGTCTCAAAATCAATGGCGATAAAATCGACAATGCTTGGATCAAAGCTTTCTTCTAATATAGTCATACTTCTTAAACTATCTTCATTTCTTTTTATCTGGACAGGATTGTCTGAAGACCTTAGTAAATCTTCCTCAGCTCCCCTTTTACCTTGTTCCTGAACAACCTGAAACCTCTCATTGGGTGAACTAGAATTCGAGTCAGTCTGATTAGAAGATACTGATTCTTTTTGTTCTTCAACCTCCACTCTAAAAACACGGCATAATTCATCAAGACCACCATAAAAACCAGCCCCGACCGCTTGAAATTTCCATTTATCCGAATACCGATAGACGGCACCTAACTCAATGGCTGTCTCCTTTGTAAAGGAATAATCAATTGGAAAAGTGGCTAATTCTTCCTGGTTTTTACTGTTTGCAATTTTTAATTGGATAGCAGAAACATCTTTAAAGCTTTGTCCATTTTGTTGGGATTCATAAATCGAAAGAGTAAAGGAGATTTTATTTACATCGGCAGGAACTTTTAATAAATCAATCATAAAATGCTGTTTTTCAATTGTCGAAATGGATTCCTCCAAACAAACGGAACCATTAGAGGATATCGGCTGTCCATAAAAAACAAAGTCTTCCTCTCGAATAATTTTATCATCCGCCCCCACCATGAAAGCAGAAACATCTATATCGAAATGACTCGGGGCATTCCAATCCAAGCCAATATGTAACAAATTTAACTCTGGATTGTTTTTTGTTAAATCTATTTTCTGTCCTTTTACTAAGGGTGTGACCAATTCTACCACTCCTTTTCTTATACTAAGAAAATATGAAGATAATAGTTTATTCTACTTTAATTTTGAATTAATCCTATTACAATTTATGACTTTTTTCCTACTTTAGCAATAAGCAACTTTTTCCTTCTATTTATTTACATCTTGCACCGGTGCAATTAGATTATCAAATTGTTTACTTAATAAAATTATTGTAAATTAAAAGTGTTAATATAGAAAAAGTGCCAGTCTATTAAAGGACTGACACCATTTTTTATTTAACAACTTTTCCCCGAACCATTTCACTCTTAACCAATTCTTTCACATTCTGATCAATTCTCTCGATTTCAGAAGCTGAATTTCTCCACCAGTTTCGACTCCAGATCCGTTCAATCGTCCATCCCATGCTTTCTAGGAACCGCTGACGATAGACGTCTCTTTCTTTGGCATTCGCGGAGCTGTGATACATGGCTCCATCACATTCGATTCCCAATATATAGCGTGAAGAATCATGCGGATGAACAATGGCCATATCAATTCGATAACCTGACATTCCAACTTGAGTTGTAACGTCGTACCCGATATTTCGTAGTTGGCGATACACTTGTTCTTCAAACGGAGAGTCAAAATGCAATACCTTATCCTGTATATGCGTATTGACATTTTCATTTATTTCTTGAACCACCGCAGTGATCTGCTCAATTTGGGAGGTTGAAACCGCTCGAACATATTTGAGATAGGCTTTTAGTAATTTCGGCCCCATTTGCGAAGTGTTAGCTATTCAATTCTTCTGGTTCTATACTCGAAACAACAATAATTCCTTCTTTTGCTCTTGTAACGGCGACGTTTAGACGGTTTTCACCGCCTTTTTGATTGAGCATCCCGAAGCGGTTATAAACCTTGCCTTCCTCGTTCTTCGCATAGATATGGAGAAGAGGATAATATCCCTTTCCAGATCTCCAATTGTTTTCCATATAGTTTTGTTGAATTTTTTCTTGCTCCTCTCTTCACTTTATTTATTTACGGTTTTTTCAAGTTGGGAAACCGATTTAATATTACTCATCATTCTGCTCCTGGATTGCTTGTCAACAATGTCCGACAAGTAATCCCTTCCTATCCAAGAACTATTTATTAATTTACAAATCCATGAACATATTTAATGTAACATCAATTTCATTTTATTGCCCCATATAAACCCAAGACGGATAGGTGTTTAGATATCAAACTTGCCATTCCTGTTTATAAGAGTGCTGCCGACCAACATATCGTCAGAAACAAATCATCTGAATTTCGAAATTCGGATGATTTTATACCAAAAATATTTGGAATTGATACCCCATTATTTTATTTAAGGATGCTAATATGTAGATTATTAAATTACAATAACTTACCATATAATCCCTTTAAGATATACTTAAAGTTATAAAACAATATCTCTGGAAAAAATCCAAAAAAATAAGCTATATAAATCACCAATTTAAAAAGCTTGCAGACTGTTCTAAGTTCTAGACATGCCTTCAAGCTGAGAGATTATCTAGCAAGAAAACTTAGCAGACATTTTTTAATCCTGATAATAACTGTAAAGCTCTTCTATCCCTATAGTAATACCACTATTAAGTAATCTTTCTTTCCTGCTGTTAAACAATTTACTTATTATTTCTTTCTTTTCCTGAAACAAGCCAAAATGAATTTTTTTATGACAGACAAGGCAGATTGAAACTATATTGGCATGAATATCCAGACTACAATTAAATTTGTCTTGATATTTCATTGGTATTAAATGGTGTGCTTCTACATAATTTTTTTGATTATATTTAGATATAAAATATTTGTGATCATTATTAAACTCACATAAGAAGTTTGAAAATTGTACAGCCTCACTTGCAAATTTAGGATTTCTAATCCAAACTTTCTTATTATTAACTGTTCTGTGATTAGGTTTGTCTTTTGGTTTGTCTACAATATTACTTACATCGATATTATATTCCGAAAGATACTTTTCAAATTCCTTTTCCTCTTTTAAAAGTTCTTGTTCAAATTCATTGTCATTAAGGTAATCAATGTAGCTTTTAAAATGATTCAATGCGGCACTATACATTCTATTACCTTTGGTGTTTTTCTTTTTAAACTCGGGATTGATCAATATTCTATCAATAATAGTAGTGTCAGAGATATTAAATAAATCCCTTTCACTAATTCCATAATTCCCTAGCTCTGATGAGAGAGTATCTATAGCAGCCGCATATCTGCGTATTGAATATTGGATAATGTTTGTATTTTTTTCTAGCCATTCTATAAACTTCTGTTTATTCATCAAAACTTACCCCATTCATTTTGACTTAAAATTTTTTGAAGTTAAAGGTTGATAAACTGCTAAATAAAATTTTATCTTTTACATCCTTATATGGCGGCATACCAATCTTTTTAGTTTGTACTTGACCTAAAGCATATAATAGAAATAATGGCTTGTGAGGGGCGCTTTGTCCCCCTTTTTTTATATTGTCATATTTTGGATATTTTTTTATTAAACCCTTCTTTAACTTCTATTAATTAAAAGCAAACAAAAAGGAAGAGCCCTAAAAAAGAACGCCTCCTCTTTTCAATTAAGTTTAAACCCATTGATTCATGTATACTTTCATAAATACTTGTGTTCTAACAACCTGCCAAAGCATAGCATTTTTACCTACAGATTGTGGGTTATTATCATTATTTCTCATACCAGATGCAATCGTTTCGAAAATTACTTCCAGTATACTTTGGAGTTTTTCTTCTTCAAATATATCAAATTTCCAAACATAGTATCCGTCATCGTCCTCTACTAAAAATTGACGAAAACCGGACAAACTCAGAAATAACAATCCATTTGGTACTTTGTAATCTAAAAACTCGTCTGGTTCACCAAATAATATTGGTTCCTTTTGGGATCCATCCTTATAATCTGCACATTTATTGGCTAAATAATTTCCTTTTCCATATTTATTGTACAGATCTTTAAAGTTTTTATGGATATAATTTGTTAGTTTAAATATATCTGATGAAACATATTTCAATTTTTCATAAACATTTTGTATTGTGTACCCATGCTTTTCATATTCCTTACGATAGTTATTTATAACTCCTTGGTTTGAGCTATAAACGCCTTTTGGGTCTTTTTCCTTATAATCTCTAATGTTAAAGGTTTCATAAAGCTTTTTAATCAGAGTAATGGTTAAATCTTTACCATCCTCCTTATCTTCATTCTGTTTATAGGAAACACGGTTTTCATATGGGGTGTTCGATAAATGGTTTTTTAAAATTTCATGCATACCACTTAATTCATCAAGAGTTTCTGCTGTCACTTGTGCACCTGTATTACGTGATTCTGCAATAGAAACATGTGTGAATGGGCTTTTAATTCCTGACATAACTTCAATATTCACTTTTTTCCATTCGGGATAATTTCCCTTTTCATCCAGGATTACAAGCTCAGTATGACCTCCATCAACGCTTCCTTGCGATGAAGGGTCAACAAAAATTAATTGAATATTAATAGTACCATCTTGATTTTTTGATACTTTTAAATCTTCTGCAAAATAGGTAATTCCCTTATTTCGAGTGTGAAATGATACCTCTGGATCTAGTAATGTTTCTCTTATTTTGGAAGCAACTTTATTTTTCTTTGAGATATCTTGCTTTCTTGGATTAGCCTCTTTACTTGTTGGCTGGATGTCATTGCAATAAGCAGTAAATTTATAATATGAAATTTTCTGACCTTTTTCTTTAATTATGTCAGATAATATGCCTGTTACATTGTTAAATTGGACAATTTGATGAGTTTCAATTGAGTGAGTCATTATTTACCTCCTAAGGTCTTTACTCCTAAAACTATTTTTTTAAATAGATATTTTGGCAGTTTTTTTACAGATATTATACCAAATATCGACAATAAATAGTAGAATAATATTAATTTACTCATCTTTATTCTGAATACCTTACAATAAAATATAAATATCCACAAAACTGAAATATCAATTAACTAATACAACCCTTTATATTAATCAAAAAAGCATGAGAACAATGTTTATAAATTAATCTAAAAAAATGTTAATGTTTATCAATTATTTATTACGTAAATGTGAAAAATAATTGTTCTAAAATAAATATCGTTATGGGAAAGAGATAATATACTCAATTAGAGGTAATATCAGTGAGGTTTGGAAAGTGACAAATTAATTTTATTAAACTTTTATGAAATTTATTATAATTTTAATACTTCATAAAAACACTAGATCATCAATTCATTATTAATTAACAGTGATTTAAATACTAATTATAATTTTTAATGCTTTCTTCTATTAAATTTTAAATCATTATCATAAATCACCATCAATAACAAAAATACCGGAGTTTATAGCAGTTATTTGAAGTTTATTGAGAACTTTTAAATAGGTAAATATAAAATTAAAAGTGGTTTATTTTTTATATTCAATTATTTGAACATTTTCGATTTTTGCTGACTGAATTAATAGATCCCAATAAAAATCATCATTAATATCTGTTAAACTGTAAACGTATAATATATCTATTTCTGAAAATATCTTTGTAACTAACTCCATTAATCCGTCATGTTTATTATTGTTATCAATATAAACTCCAAATAATTCCCAATCTTGCTTAACAAAATACTTTTTCATTTTCGATAATGTGTCTTCAGTGTCTAAATTTTTTTTTTCTAGAAAATAAACTGCCGCTCTCATCAAATTTTATCACCTAACATTATTTTTTAAATATATGTAATTTTACATTTCAACATTTATTATTTTAAGCAGAATCCCTTAGAACCCTTTATTTTTATAGCAATGTTTATTAATAATTCTATCCCTTCCTTTCCATTAGTATTAATGTTTAATTATGATTTAATGAATAAAATAATAAAATATATTGAATAGAATAAATTAAATATAAAACAATAGTCTCCCTTCGCTCTATTGAAATGGAGACTATTGTATTTAACAGATTTTTTTATAAATTTTAAAGTAAATTAGGTTAAAATTTTATTTTGCTCATTGTGTTCTATGACTTTAGTTCGTTGGAACAAAGTAAATAAATATTTACTATCAATTTTATAACCTAAAAATTCTTTATCGTTTACTTTAATTAAAACAAAAATATCTCCTAAATAATTCTCAGTGAAAAAAGGTATTCTTTTGCCAATATGAGTAATTTTGTACTCCGGATTTTTCTTTTTCCCAAACCATTTTATTTTGCTTTCTGTTACTTCATCTATTTGCTCCCAAAATATCTTAATATCCTTTTCTCTATTTTCATCTGATTTTCCAGGAGAATCGAAAAATAAATTCCAAGATTGTTGATCTAATATTATCCCACCTGAACGGGATTGTGAGGCTTTATAGTCTTCCAAAGAAATTATTTTTAAAAAGAATTCTTTATAATAATTTATTCGTAAAATGACCTCGTTTAATATGTTCTGTTCTACTAACAATCCTCTATTATAATTAAGATTTGATTGTCTTTCTTTTAAAGCAGATAACATATTTTTGGCAATTTCTTTAATAACAGGAACAGCAACAGAATTTCCAAGTTGTTTATATGCTGAATAATCCGATTCAGCAATCTCAAATGTATCAGGGAATCCCTGAAGTCTTGCGCATTCACGTGGTGTCAGTTTCCTTGGATTTTTGCCTAAACCCTGATCTATGAGTATTTCTGAACCATCTTTATAGTATCTAGCAGAAAGTGTTCTTGAAGCACCGTTTAGATCTGCAATCCCATATCCGAATCCATTTCCTTTATCCTTATGCTTTTGAGCATAATCCTGTAGATAAATCCATAATTTATCAGATAAGGTATATTTTGGACCGACAGACGGCTCTAATATGCTTTTCAAAACAGGTCCATCCTTTGGCAAATCAGGAAATTTAAATTTTATATGATCCTTAAACCCTACTATATAAATTCTCTCTCGATGCTGAGGAACTAATCCCTTTGCGTCAATCACTTTTGAATAAACTCTATATCCTAATTCTCTTTCTAAAGTTCTCATTATTATTTTAAATGTTAAACCATTATCGTGAGACATTAAATTCTTAACATTTTCTAAAAGAAATGCTTTTGGACGCTTAGCTAGTATAATTCGTTTAATGTCGAAAAAGAGAGTACCTTGAGTTTCGTCTTCAAATCCATGCTTTAAGCCAAGTGCATTTTTCTTAGAAACACCTGCCAGACTAAAGGGTTGACAAGGAAAACCAGCAAGTAATATATCATGATCAGGAATTTCATTCGCAGCAATTTTTGTAATGTCACCATAAGGTTTATCACCAAAATTTTTTTCATATACCCTTTGTGCATTTTGATCCCATTCCGATGAAAATACACATTTACCGCCAATTTCTTCAAATGCTAAACGAATTCCCCCAATTCCCGCAAATAAATCAATAAATTTAAACATTTCTTTTTCCTCCACTTGGGATGCTATGGAAGCACATCAATAAAATTATTTATATAAAGCTATTATATCATATTAAGATTACTTCGAACTTACGTTTGTGAAATTAGATAAAAAGTATAACATACTATATTTAAAGGAAAAACTAGGAATAAGTGAAGTTTTTATTTGATTGTGGTTAAATAGAAGAGATTTTTTTGTAGTGATTCTTCAATAACTTTAAATAAAAGGAATAGGGTAGGAAATTTCACAATATTTTCTCTACCCAATAATATATTGATAAAATTAAAAAAATTATAAACTTTTATATTTAAATGATGTACCAATATTATGTAATGGTCCAAATAATTGAAGAAGATAATCTTCAAAAGCACTTCCTTCTTGGACAATTGAAATATTTAATTCTCCATCATTCTGCAAAGATACGACCAACAAATCTCCAGCTTCAGCATGATCCATAACAACATTACCTTTGAAATAAAGGCGATACTCTGATCTTGTGGGGTGTGCCTCTCTGGCATCATACCATGTAATTGTTCCCATATCTGATAACTCTTCATTATTTCTACTATAATACGTAAATCTGATGTTTTTATTGGAAATCTTTGCAACTCCTAAAAGTTGTTTTAGGTCCCTGTTACCATTTAGCTCATGTTGATTAGAGATTTTGCTATTTACTTCAACCTTACTTAAACGTTTTATTACAAGGCCAATTAATTTAGAGTTAAATACTTTTTGCATTTAATACCATCCTTAATATGATTATTGATATAATATTAACCTGCTAATAATTTTTTTAAATATTCATTTCCCCATATTATAAAAAAATATTTATTGTATTTTGAGAGCTTTTATATTTCTTTAACGTAATGCAATATTTTTAATCTGTCAAACGCAGTTGAATATTTGATACTTCACTATCCTTTATCGGAACTGCCAATTCATGATTTGTGATAAAACCCTTTATTGAAAAATTGGAAGATCGAACATAAGTGTTTTCTTTTTTGCATCTACTTCAAGAGTTCCTTCTTCTTTACCAATAATCCAAAAAGGTGCATTAGGATTACCATACCCTATCCAATTATAAAGTGATTCAATTGTATCTTTAGTAACCCCTGTATTTTAATATTCACCTCATTCCTGATCTTCTCTCCTATGCTGCAATTCAGGAGAATTCCTTATCATTTGCAAATAAATAATACTTTCTAACTGAATTTTGAATTGCACCATTAGTATCATTTAGTTCATTTTTTATTTTAGTCAGTAAACTATATGTTTTTTCATCAATCTATAACAATTAAATCTAGGTTTACATTAAATGACTTTTCAACTTTTCTTGCCTTACTTAGTATAGATTTAACAGCTTTATCTTTGCTTTCGATACTACTTTCGTTTGATAGAAATCTAATAAATTGTTCTTCTTTCATTTTTTCTTCCCCCTAAGTATTTATGGGTATAACGTCACCCTTCTTTATATTCGATAGTTACTATATTTTTTCCTTCCTATGACTTTGTAAAATCCACCAGAGAAATTAAGGCTGATATTTAAACTCCATCACAGAAATATGACTTTAAAAATAATGGTAAATTAAAAACTAATCCTTTAAGAGGTACATCAGGCTCGAGGAATTTCCTTACTTCAGAATTTCAGTTATGGGGTGGGTTAGGCTTAGTGGAAAAGAGTTCTTCAAGTTACTATACAGAAGGAGCAGGATTTAACTTTAATTGGGACAAAATAACTTATATCTTATTACCAAGATAGTTTTTTAACAAAAATCATACCTTAGTTAGCACAGATTTAGCTTTGTTAATATCTGCCTAATTTATAGCAACAAGTTAAATCCCCTCTTAGACCTAAATGAGAGGGACCATTGAAAAAGCAAGTGACGAACTTCATAAAATGTTGAAGTCTGGCCTTCCCGCACGATTGGAACCTAAAAAAGAGAGACTTTTAAAGTCTAGCTGGTAATAGTATCGTTGTAAATGTTTTGGAACAAATCTTTATGGAAGTGCATGAGATAAATAATCTTCTTTGCACACTACAACGTGGTTCCATTTAAGCTTAGACGCATTCATGTCATATAACATATAAAAGGGATGACTTATCGATCATCCCTTCTCCTTATTTTGGAAAACTTTCCATTCTTGCTTTTTCAAGTAGCTGCAAAATTTTTGCCGCTTGTTTATCCGATGGTACTTTACCTTCGTCAATTCCCATAGCTAGTTTTAAGAAACTAACATCCTGAATATTCCAAATTTTTCCTTGGACACCCCAATTGTAAACTTCCTTCCAAAAAGCAGAACCATATTCGTAAACTTGAAGTAAAGCATTCATTTCATTAACTTTTTTTTGCTCCTTAATAGCACTGTATTCTTGTGTGATTACGTATTTTTTATTAACCAACTGAGCAATAAATTCTTTTTCATATTCAAAATCTATCTCTTTCGCCATTGTCCAAGATATCTCACGTTTCGCCCATTCGGTAACATTTTCAACTGTACGATCCACACGAGTCAAGTGTTGATACATTAGATATGACACTTTTTGAATTTGTTTCATCCATCCATAAGGTAAATCTTGATCTTTCCAAATTTGCTGGAAATCAATTGTTGATTCAGGGAAGTCTTTTTCAACTTTGTGAATAATTACTGATAGTGTATAAGCAACAATGTTTGCTTTATAGCTATCATACCACTCTTGATTTCGTACAATATTATCTGCTTTTTTGAACAGGATACATAATGCAATTAGTTTACGATAGAATTCATCGTTTACAAAGTCAGAATTCTTATCCCACTGTTTAATCATCCAATCACTAAACTTGTTAAAACTCATTTGGGATCCAGCACTTGCGATATGTGGTTTTTGAAGATAAATGTTATAGTATTTTGCTAGTTCAACCTTTTTAAACATTTGACTCTTAGGATATCGCGATTCAAAATTCTTTTTAAAGGAATCTGTTGATTTATATGTTTCTTGTCTGTATTGTCCATTTGCACGTTCATAATACCAGAATTTCCCGAATTGAGCTCCTCCTACCGCTGGCGCATGAATCCTTCTTGAAAGCTCTTCAACTTTTCTATGGAATGGATGGTTAGATGCTAGGTCAGCGTCACTTACTTTATTCTGGCTGTTTGCAAACTTTGAAATATTTGGTATCAATTCTTCTGCTGATTTTTGCGAAACAACCGAGACTTTCATCGGAACGAAAATCCTCTTTATCTGATTACGAGAATCCAGTTTTATATCATTTTCCCATGCATTTGCAAGAGAAGCTGTTGTTTGTCCACCATTTACAATCTGTAATGATTTAAAACCTGTAATAACTTTCCCGTCTGGTCCTTCCGAGATATCAATTGTTTCTGCGGTTGCAGCAATACCATTGTTAAATGCAAAGAACATTTCAGGATTGTTTAAAATTGTATTCCTAATACCTTTATTAACTTTTCCTTTGGATTGTAAGAACGAGCGAACATTTCCTTCAAGCAATCTTGACTGATACTTATTATACATTCTTGCCAATAGCTCTCCTGGAATATTACACAGATACGCTTGGTATTCATCAGTTTTAGACGCTGGAAGTACCGGAATCCCCTCCGCTTGAAAATCCTCCCAAAGATTAATAATTAATGGTTCTTTACCATTTGCAGATTCATCAATTAATTTCATTCGGGAAATATCATAAATTGAGTAATTTACTCGGACGCTATTTTCAAGAGTGCTGTCAATGATGTTAATTGTATTTGATTTCAAGTAATCTGTTAATAAGATTATTTCAAGAACATTAATCTCAATTTTCTTGTTCAAGATATCATAAGCCAAACCATAACCTTCTGAGCTCTCTTCTGCTTTTGAAATAATTTTTTCTACATCAAAATAAAAATATTTGGCACGATTAAATAATGAATCGGCATCAGTCATGGTTAATATCTTATCTTCATAGTATGCCAAAGAAGGTATAATGAAGAGTGTCAATTTACTATCTAACTCGCTGTATACATATCCATCAATCTGAATTGATCGATTGCGACTGCCTTTACCTTTAAAATGAAGATAGTGGAAATCCTCTATGATTTCAGACTGTTCAAGCTTCTCGCAATATATTTGAAAAAACGACTCACGATCCGACATATTATCAGATACAGCCTGTACTTTCAGTTCGTTTACTAAATTCTCTCTATATGAATCCATTAGTTATACCTCAACTTTATATTGCTTTATTTCAGGCAAAAAAAGATCATACTCAATATTCGTTATTGCCTTACCAAATTCAACATTTGATATTTGAGGAAAGCTTCCGTTGACTTCATAGAACACAATTTCATGGAACTCCAAGTTTATTTCCTTATACTTTTCATCCGGAACAAAATTTAGATTAGCTAATTTCCTGTCGAACTCTGCTTGCAAGCTCTGTGTTTGAATTAAACTACTAATTTTTTGATACAAGTCGAATAGGTTAGTGGACTTTGAATTTGCTAAACTGCTTTTTTCGTAAGAAACGACGGTCAAATATCCGATACTATTAGAAACAAGTTGCGACTTACTGTTTAAATGAATTGTATCTTTGTTTAATGATTTCGTCTTTACCTCAAACCATGTATTATTTATATTAAAATCCTTATCGGCCCCTAACGGACCACACCAAGAATTCAAACTATCGATTATCCCGTATTTTTCAACCATGAATTCACTTATAAAATATAACTCGCCTGCTAATCCAACTACTTTGCTAAAGTCGAGACTTGAGGTTATACCTTGTTCAAACAGCGTTTTCCATTCAACAAAACGTTGCATAAACATCCTTTCGGCAACTACCGCATTACTTGCTTCACGGACAGTATCAACCAAATCAAAAACAAGCTTATTAAAAACTCCAAGGTACCGTTGTTCAGCTATCGAGACTGTCAACGCCCACAAGCCATCCTGTCTTTTGTTATATTCATAGATTAGATACTTGCTACTATCATTAAACTTAGGCTTTTTCGACAGCTTAACAAACATACTTGTCCTACCTTTATTGTCCAATCCCAGATATATGCCGAAGTTCTCTGTTTTTGGCATTCGCTTATATTTATTTTCTTCGACAATCATGATCAAACTCCTCGCTAATCATCCAATGCATCAACATCATCTTCGTCATATTCCTCGTCCCAATCGTACTGAATAGAGCTACCTTCTATGAGCTCCATTTGATAGACTTTGTTCACCACGTATTCATAAGTTACAGATTGTACCCCTTGAATATCAGGTATACCTATACTTATACCCGTAATTAATTGGTTGTCCAATGAATCAACATATCTATCCACTTCAGAATCTACACCCTTCGAGTCCAATAACTGTACAGGATAAATAACTATTAGTGGATTGCGTGGAATTCCTGTATTAAAGTACATATTTTGAGTTGGGGCTTTTTGACCACCTCTCCTGTTTTTTTGTCCATTCAAAAGATCATCCACACTATTTTCGATTAATTCCATTTGCTCTTTCATAAGTCCTGCCAAAGCATAATCTCTTGAACCTAACCTTTTCTTGGATTTCGATATTCTGACATAGTGTCCAGTTCCGAAGAAATCAAACGAACGGGTTATTGGATAAATAGAAATTTCTCCAAACACTTTGGGTTCTTCGTCCTTTTTTGGACGATTGGTTGCAACGACAAGGTCCCATTTGTCAAATATTTTTGAGGCACTCTTCTTAATTTCATTAACAAGAATACTGTCTTTTGAAAATTCATTCATGTATGGATATTCTACAAATGTCAGCAGATCAATTATTGCCTCTTTCGGAACATCTTTAAACGTTGGCTTTTGACGTCCAAGTAGGGAAATATCTTTAAAACGATATCTTTTGTTAGTCACTAACCAGCGCTCAATGACATTGTTATTTGCCTCTATTTCTTCTTTCTTAGAGGGAAGAATTGCTGTTTCGATCATACGGCCATTCAATTGTCTTACAAGTTTTATTTGTTCGGAATGCCTCATCTTATTTCTTGCAGTTACAATTAATGGAGTATCTTCAGCAGAACGTACACGTAGCCCAAAATCTATTGGGCGCTTATTTTCTCTGGACATCCGTTTAATTTCACTTCGTAATTCTTCAGTTGCTTCAGCGATATGTTCATACCATCCAGCAGACTCACTTGATGTCCAAAGTCTACATAAATCGGAATATCCGTCACGATAGCCAAACCATCTTCCCATTTGCATTAGCGTGTCATACATTTTTGTATTTCGATAGAAATAACTTATTGTTAACCCTTCAAGTGTAAGTCCACGTGCAAGGCTCAGGCCTCCAATTGCGATTAAGCGTAAACCGTCTTCATACTCATCATAATTCATTCTTTGAGCTGCTGATCCACTATTTACTGTATGAACTTGAATTGGACTAATAGCCTTATAAAGTACTTGTTTTACGTCATCCCAATGTTCTTCAATTTCTATTTTATTAAAAGACTCATCTCCGTAATTAGCAAAATTCTCTTTGCCAAACTCCTTATCAAAAAGTTCGTGTAATTCTTTGATGAAAGGCTCTTCAGATTCAGAAAGCGCATAGTTTTTAATCTGCTCTTTTGCGAAATTAAAGTAATTTTTCACCTGTTCTTGAACAACTTTTTGAACGTTAATAAATCTTGATACGTGAATTAGCATAGATCGATGTTTCTTTTCTTGACCACGTAAATCACGAACAGCATTAGCGAGTAAGAACAACATTATAGATGTCTTAAGAGACTCGGGAAGTGTTGAAATTTTAGTACCATTTTTGTGTTTCAACTCCAGGATAGTTTCCATATCATCGTTATGGCGAATCATGTAATGGTACTGCCCATTCTCACTATACATTTCCATTGGACCAACATAATTTGAAGGTTGCTCAAGTAAGTAAATAAAATCTTTTGGAAATAAATCATCGTTTGTATCACCCTCTAATTGAGGATCAATAAAAATATTTGCAAAAGGAGTAGCTGTAAATCCTACATAACTATATTTCCTAAACAATTTCAACAAATTCCGAATTCCATTATTAATTGCCGTCGGATCTTTATCAGGATTGTTAGTATTTACTGATGCGTTGTCTGCCTCATCATCAATTAACAACATTGGAAAATCAATCATACCTGTTGATTGGTCTGTATTTTTTTCCTTCAGCCAATTATGAAGCTTCTCTAAAATTGACTTATTCTTCTTAATTACGAAAATTACCGGGTCTGCTACAGATGACAGTCTCATATTTAGACCTTTTAGGTCAAAATCTTTCTCGGTGGTAGTGAATGATGCCACATTGATATTCTTGTTGTATTTTCCAGCGCCAAGTAAAGAGTTTCTCTTTTTCGATTTCTTGAATTCGATAAAATTACGACTGTCCATACCAACAAAACCTTCATCGATACGTCCTTGTGTTTGTTTTCGCAGCTTCTCGATCGTACCAGTCAATAAAATGATTACTTTGTAACCACTATCTGCTGCCTTATTTATTAATGCTGTATAATTCGAAGTCTTCCCTGACTGAACCGAGCCAATAATTAGCCCCTTCCGTTGAAACCCTGTTTTTGACAACGGATCACCAAGAACATCCATAATATCTTCTGAAGCTTCATCAATTTTGTTTATAACAATTTGTGGCAAGTTTACATCATTTGAAAGATATCGACTATATCTATCCCAATATTCAGTTCCTCGATCAGCTTTGGAATTGTAGTACCATTTCTTATAATTGTCCTCTTTAAGAAGTGTCCCCGTATCCATAGTAATGGCGTATCTTTCCTCTAAATTAACTATAGCAGCATCAATATCCATTTGACTTATATTTATTCCGCCAAATTTCATTTGAGCCATTGGAATAATTGCCATTACAGTTTGTTTAATTTGCTCTTCTGTAATTTCTTCCAGGTTTTCTTTTGGCAACATAATAGTTGCAAGATCTTCTATAGTTGCAACGATTTCATTACTCATTAGATTCAAACTCCTTTTCCAGCAACCGAATAACTTCAGGGTACTTCTGAAACATGTCAATTGTAGACAAACTTTTCAAATGCAAAATTTGCTCTTCTTTATTTCTAGCTAATCCGTCAATCGCATTTTTAGCTAATTCGTAAACTTGTTCGACTTCAAGTATCTTTTCATCAAACTGTTCGTCTTTGGCTAAATCGTAATAAACAGCTGAATATGGAAAGCTATCTTCAATACTCTTAACAAATCCGTCTAAAAGCTTGAATTGCTCGTCGTTTAGTGAATCTTGCAATGCTCTAAAAATTGGTATGTCACGATTCACTAGGTATTGCATTTTTTCACGGTTTTCAATCTTGTTCCAAATGTGCTGATAACTATCTTGTACAACCTTTCTTCCTCGATATTTATAAACTCGTTCACTTTTACCAACCACACGAAGAACTATTTGTTTGAGTTGCTCTTTAATCATACTAGGGATTTGAGCAGAGGATTTTTTAACATCAATTGTCCAATGCGTATCAATATTGTTAGGAAGATCAATTCGCACTTTCGCAAGACGTTTAAGTTCACCGTCACTTAATAATCTGAACCATTTCCCCCAAACAATTAGTCGATTATTTCGATAAATATACAACCCTTGTTTTAAATTCAACTCTCTATATTCATTTAATAATTGTCTCTCTTTTGTTGATAACTTACTAACAAAAGGAGTTATAAATGGAGTAACTTTAATTGATACCTGATTTATAAATAAAGTTTCTTCTTCAAGTTGCTGTGTAGCTCGATTAGATAACATATATGGATCTATCGGTTCAACTTTTCTATTATTGAAAAAAAGTTCAAAATATTGTTTTGATAATTTATTTTCTAAGAATCTATGAAAAACAAGCGCCATATGTTTATCTGCGAAATTTAGCTTTTCATTGAACTCTCTATCAAATTCTGTAGGGGATTCCGAAATTCTATCCAACTCTTCCCACAAAATCACAGTTCCTGACTCATAATTTTCTAAGGCAGATGAAAATCTAAGTTTTGCAATTTGTTTTTCAGAATATCTAATCAGAGACCAATTTTTTGTTTTGTGAATATAGTCTAAATCCCAGGTCGCAGCAGAAAGTTTCCCTCGTTGTTTTGAAATTACTGTAAGTTTCCTACATTGCGACATAGAAGCCATTTTTAAACCGAGACCGAATCGTCCTAAATCAGTTTCTCCGCGCTCATCTAAAGAACTGCTACTTCCATATCGCATTGCTTTTTCAAGTTCAGCAGTTCCCATTCCGATTCCGTTATCAATTACAGCAACATAAGGAATTCCAGTATTTGAAAATTTTACGTCAACGCGCTTTGAAAAATTACTAATTGAGTTGTCTATAATGTCTGCTAACGCCGTTTCAAAAGAGTAACCAATTGAACGTGTAGACTCCACTAAATTTGGTGCATAAGGAGTTAAGATTAAATCTTCCATTACTTTACCATCCCACTTATATCTATTTTAATCTATTTTTATAAAAGCATATTATCTAAATTAAATAAGCTAACACTTGTAAGTCTTAACTTTTACTCTAGTATACTATTAATAAGTAAAATATTGTAATAGTAAATTCTGTGCTTCTCTTCCTAATAGAAACCGAAGTACATGTGAAAACACATATAATCATCGTCAAAAAAGATTAAGAAAACTAAATGAAAATTAAACTAACAAAAAGAGAGCACTATTTTTTTGATTAAATGTGGTCAAAATGGACGAAATGAAATGTAAAAAAAGACCCATGGACGTTGAGATAAAGCCATTTTTTCAAACAGGGTAAAAATCCATTATAATTTCATTTCGGCACGGTGCCAGTAAGTGTATATGCCGCATAAGAATAAAGGTTTTTCAGGGTTTTAAAATACAATTCTCTGCACTTATAAAAGATGGTAAAAAGAGAACCAACAAACTACAATGAAGACGATAGCCGTAGCAACCCATTTTTTTGTTAAAATACTATTTTTCACACTGCACTAGATCGGCTCGATATAAGTAAATTTATCTATCTCTAAAATAAGATTCAGCTGCCCGTATAGATTTTTCCTCCGATTGCATAATTTGCATTACCTCCAGCTGGTTTGGCTCAGAATCAAAGAACCAGGGTTTATCGTTCTAACCTCCAACCGAGCGAAAAGAATAAGTCCTATTCATGAGCAAATACAAAACGATTTGGTTTATTTTTTGCATTAATCGTAAGGAAAATAGCACCTCTAAGTTGACCATTTGTGTCTATACGAGGATTACTGCATCCTGTATAAGCTGGGTCCTTAATGTATTTCCGACGACATAAAATACTGCTATATCACGATAATTGATAGTTATATCATTTAATAAATACAAACGTATTAATCGTTCGGCTTTAGTGCCTACATCTCCTGTACATGTAATTTCTCTATCTACAAATGTAAAACTTGGATCAAATATATTGTCTTTGATAATATATATCAATCCCCCAAACACCGTGTGCATTTTTAGTGCGTCACGTCACCATTTGTCTCGATTTCACCTAAATCTACACCTGGAGCAACATAAACATTAGTTTAATAAAACTTCTACTCCATGTAGGAACCCTATCATGATTAAAAGGCTTTTTTTCACTCCTTAATGAAAAAGCTTAATAATATCTCAGCAAATACTCCTTAGCGAGCTGTATACCCTTGGAATATGCTAATTCATTTTTTAAGCTAATATAAATTAGGAATTAGGTTCCTCACCTTTTGGAGAAGAGTCATTCTTTCCAGATGAATTATTGGTTCCAGCTTCAATATTTATTTTTGGAACATCCTTGTTTTTTGAAATTCCAAATGGAGGAGAAAGTATTAACTTGTCCACGGTGTAAGTTCTACTTTTAAATGGCATTAATTCAAAACCATTAAAATCCTCGAGTTTATTTGTAATTGAATAAGTGTTAATAGTAAAACCAGAAAAAATATCTTTTATTTCAGTAAGAGCATCGTCTTTCTCCTGCTTTTTCATGTCAGGTTTCTCAATAATAGATTTTAAATCTTTAATCCGCTTTTCGTAAGATTCAACCATATTTTCCCAACTGTTTTATAGATGGTAACCATCTCATTAAAAATGCGTGATACTTAAGGTTCTCTCTGTGTGGAATGGCCGGATTCCCTGATACTTTTTGATTGTTTCCAATTGGATTGGTCATAACAGACTTCCCCATAATGGTAACTCGATTCCCAATTTCAATATCCCCGACAATCCCACATTGTCCATAGATTGTTATGTGATGGCCAATTCTTTACCTTTTGCGATTCCCACCTGTGCAGCAATGATGCAATGTTCCACAATGATGACTTCATGTCCGATTTGTACAAGGTTATCAACCTTAGTCCCTTTTTAGATGATTGTATCGCCAATCGTCCCACGATCAATGGTGGTATTGGCAACTATTTCTACATCCTCTTCAATCAGAACATGGCCGATATTCTATATTGAAAAGAGCGTTGGCTATATCAAACATATAAATGAGCGCCCGAAACGGAACACTCATTTCACCAGGTTATACAAAAATGGTCTAGTACCTATAATCTCTACCTTTGCCTTTAATAAACTTGGAATAACATCGATCCTTTCATGTTTCTTAACATGTTAAATTTATTTACGAATACAAAAACTTTTATACATATAGTATATATTTTTCAACAAAAAATAATATATATCGTCAGTGTAATTACTTTACTTAAACATATATGGTTATTTTGAGGTGATAATATGAGCAATCTCTCAAAAATCATTGGAGATTTAGTTAAGCAACTTCGTAAATCTCAAGACCTTAACCAAGAAGAATTGGCCGAGCGAGCCGGTTTGCACTTTACTTATATAGGGCAAATAGAAAGAGGAGAAAGAAATTTTTCCGTGGAAACCCTAAATAAAGTTACAGAAGCCTTAGGTCTATCATTAAAAGAGTTTTTCAATGTATTTCCCGAAGAAGAATTAAATGAACTATTAATGAATCGTAAGACAACATTTAACAGACTTAGAAATCTAGAGTCAGAAGAAGAAGAAGCAATACTCAAAATTATTAATGAAATGGTGGATTTATTAGAACGAAAAAAAAGATAAATGATATTATATAAGGCCAATTTATTGAAAGGGGATTTCAATGCCATACAGTTATCCTTTTACACATAACCTCAGAGATGAAACTACATTTAAAAACAATCTTAGAAACTTTTCAGGTGAAATCGTGAGGGCAAACGGTGATGAAACACAAAATAAAAATTTTCTTGACCGTCATACTAAAACAGAAAGAAATGTTATTACTGAACTAACTAGTTATATGCATTTAAAAAATGTTGATTTAACACCAACGAATATTGCGAGAGAAATCGTGTTAGGGAACGAAGAGGCTGTTCTATATAATGCAATAAAAAAATTTCAGTATCCAAATCTATGTGCGCGAAATGGTTTTAGCGCTCTAGAATCTGGAATAGAAATGGTTCCTATGAGGACAATGTTGAAACTGTTATTCCTTAGGTATATGGATGACCCGACAATTGATCATATAGTTACCCTTAATGAAATAAGTTTGTTTTTCTTCTCCAACCCGGACGTATACTCTGCTGGATCAAATGTTGACTGCATTCAGGTTTGGGCTGAAATCCTAGAATACAGAAAGAATGGAACTGTACCTCCAAAAATTGATTCTGACATACATATTGAAGAACGTGAATTACGAGATATGTTTAAGTTTATGAGTTATTCGGGGTTAGTACATTATGAGAGAAGTGATGGTTCTGAATACATTTGTCTTGCAGCGCCAATCAATGATGTAAGACGGAGAATGATTGAAGAAATATGCTTTGATAATAGTTTTTTTGAAATCGTTGATAGGACTAGGACTACCCTAGAACAATACATTGCATATATGGATATGCCTTCACCTGTTCAGGTCCATACACCAAATTTGAATCTCAATCACATTATTCATTGGTTTA
The DNA here is from genome assembly GCF_019969725.1 of Neobacillus bataviensis. Next base: position 61,162 of record NZ_JAHXYW010000009.1, on the reverse strand, counting down.
CAGATAATCCATCGGAAGTTTATTCCGAAGACTTAATTGCAAATTTCCACATCAACTTGAACTGTTTAGAAGATAAACACTTTGTTATCTTATCAGGTATTTCTGGAACTGGGAAGACAAATTTAATTAAGCAATATGCAAATGCCGTCTACAATCTAAATACTACTGACGATAATCCATATTTTCACTTAATCAGTGTGAAACCAGACTGGGAAGATGAGAAACCTTTATTTGGGTATTATAATGCTTTACAAAACAGATATGAAGTTCCAAAATTTTTAGAAGTTCTTTTATTAGCTGCTCAATATCCTAATCAAAAATTTTTCGTTTGTTTAGATGAAATGAACCTAGCTCATGTTGAATATTATTTTGCAGATTTTCTTAGTGCAGTAGAAGCAAAGGAACCAATTAATCTAAATGGGCATCCAATTAGTGAGTTAGAAATACCAAATAATTTATATATTGTTGGCACAATTAATGAAGACGAAACAACCGAACGAATTAGTGACAAGGTTTGGGACAGAGCTTTTAAAATGGAAATGAGTAAAGTAAATATCAAGGGATTTATCGAAAATTATTGTGATAAAAACGATATTAATGCCCAAATTGTAGACGACCTAGAAATACTAAATAATCTAAATAATGTTCTTAAAGAAGTAGATATGCACTTTGGGTATAGAATTGCAAAAGAAGCTATAGAAAAGCTAAATTATAATTACACCCATTTAGATACCTATTTTACTTCCGACTTCTTAACAGACAGTCTAATAATTGAGAAAATTGTTCCTAAGCTAAAAATCGAGATGTTAAGTCAGGAAATTACTGAATCACTCCTTTCTGTAATAGATCAAAATAGGTTCCCAAAGACACATCAAAAAATCCTATCTCTTAAAGAAATCATCGAGTCCGATGATACATGGGGATTGTAAATGATTCTTTATTGGAACAGCAATAAATGGGAGCCGATTGAAAATCTTATATTAATTGAAGGACAAGCCTATAAAATAAAAATACCAAAAGGCTTAATTATCTCAGCAAAAGGTTTACAGGTTATCTCTCAAAGTGGAAAAAGCGATGTCTTTACTTTAAACGTACCATTTTTTACTGGTGATTGTTCGATAGAATTATTAAATAAAAAAAATATCGTTTACAATTATGAATCCTATATATATCCAGATAGTCGAAAGATGGTCTTATCCGATTATTTGAAAATGCTAGGGGATATCTTTAAGGTAGATAATTTATCAATTAGTTTAAATAATGATAATCAGGAGTCTAGATTCCAGTTTACATCAACTAATAAAAAAGTGGGACTTGAGATTCAATTTCTACTGATAGAAAAGTGCTTCAATGAAATATTGGATTCATTTAAAACAATCTGTGCTAACCCTTTAATGAAAAGGGAGAGGGAATTTAAAAAATATCCAAGCTATCGTGGTGACAAATTTGATTCACATGCAGCAATATGGGTATCCCAAAATAGTGGTACCTGTTTTACTACAAAGAGCAATTTACCAACGTTTTATAAAACAAGAATTCACAAAAATGCATATGATATTCTCGAAAATCAAATGATTGTTACCATTATTTACGGCTTGGCGAATATATGTACATTCATGTATAAGAAAAGAAACATTTTATATGCCAAACAAATGGAAAAAACCTTACTGTCCCAACTTTCACGCTCACCTTTTAGGAATTTTTCGGGTCAAAAAGTTTTATTTCAAAAAACACATAAAATAAAAGCAAATAAAAACTACTTATTCTTATACAATTTGTATGAAGTAATCTCTAAAATAATTTTTAACCTAGACCAAACTAAACTTAACCTACTTAGCATCCCAGTATCAAAAACACATAAATTATATGAAATATGGTCATTTATTAAGATAATGGAGTTATTAAGGGATAAAAATAAAATAAATGAATCACTACTGCTTGCCACAGAATACAGTAACAAAGAACAATGTTTAGATATAGTACATGGTAATAGAAGTAAAATAACCCTGAATAACTCGTATGATATGTTTTATCAACTTACTTTTACAAAAGAGGGAGCAAACTTTCATACCTACACCTCTGAACTAATACCTGATATATGTTTAATACTTGATAATAAGATTATAGTACTTGATTCAAAGTATAGGATAGGTTCGAACATAGACGGTGCACTTGCAGAACTCCATAAATATAGAGACGGTATTGTTAAAAGTAGCACTGACCAAAAAGCAGTTACAGAAGCATATATACTTGTCCCTTCTTATTCACCTAGGAAAGAAGTTCATGAAAAAGGCTATAAAGATAAGTGGAAAATGGGATGCATACACTTTAGTCCTTCAAATATTTCAGAACTTGAGAAATTCATTGATGAATCATTGTGAGCGAGGTTATTAAATCGTTAACGACAGTAGTACTAACAGGATAGTCATCATAAAAAAAGTAACTCCACCCTCCATGACAAAGTGTGTGAGTTACTTTTTTACAAAATTTCTAGGATATTGATGATGAGTACATGATACAAAAAAGAAACAAATTATAGTTACTTTTGTTCTTCTCTTTTAATTTCTTTTGAGATTTTGAACATGGATTGTTCTATTTTTTGTTTAAACTTATTTTCCATGCCTTATAGGTTCAATCGGCTACGCATTGAACTGCAAGATGGTGAGTTTCGGCGGATTGATTTCGAGGATGTAATAGGATTATCAGTTGTGGACTAAATTGGAAGGTTTGCAAATCTTGAACAATGTAATCCTTAAGGCTAGCTATTTCTACTGCCTGCTTTCCTTAATGAAAATAAATTGGTTTGGATACCCTATCGAAGAAAATTATTCGGATTGGGTGGTGTATTTGATGAACGATTTGTTGGAAGGGAAACTGTTTGTCTCACGAATTAAAACACAGCTGCTTGATCTGGCCGGTGAGCTAATATCAGACAATCTAACGGATAAGCATTATGCTATAAGCCGTATTTTAAACATTATTGAATACATTGAAAAGCAAGACGTTCCAGTTCCGGAAATACTTGATTCCTTGGCCATAAAAACACGATTGAATTGAAAATATAGATCTATAAAGATTGATAGCTCTATAAGAGCCTAAAATATGCAAGTCTTACATACTTCACCTGGCGTATTTTGGCTCTTTTTTCATTAATAAAGATACTGCCTTTTACAGCATCTCTTAAATGCCAAATACAGAAACTTGATTATGCTTTTATCTTAATGCCTTTTATGTATTCTTTGGACATCTTTATAAGCACCTCAAAACGCTAACGTGTCTTTGGTTTTTTCTACATTATTCTTTTTATCATAATTTGCAACGGCTAAGTCAAAATCGAAAATTTGATGTACAATAAAGTTTCTAATGACTCTCAGTTCATCAATGTCAACATCCTCCCTAAGAATAATATAATCCTTCAGTTGAAACTGCAGCTATATCACTGATATCTCTTTTCTCACCATTATTACTATTCTGTTCATTTCCTCTTTTTCGATAGGTTCTTCCATGATAAAGAAAATAAATATCTTTTAAACACTGTTCAACGACGGCATAAAGTTCAACAGTTAATCCCGCATATTTCCTTGGTTTACGTTCCCCATACATATCTTCCATCTCATCTTCAAGTAAATTTAGAAGTGGACCTTTTTCATCTCCTATTGTAAATCTCACTATTACATCATGTTCGGTCTTTATCTGTTTGATTTGTTCCTTAGCTTTATTTTTTATTTTTTTTAATTCGCCCATGCTGTTTCCTCTTTTCAGATCGTCTTGAATCATAATCAAAAACTTACGAATAAGATCTAAGTTTATTTTTAAACCTCTTTTCATAATCCTCAAGCTTTCCAAGAAAAACTTCCCTTATAACTAGGTCAAGTTCTGATGGTTGAGGTATCTCAAATTCAAATCCGATTACTGATTCTTTGTTCGAGTTCTCCCAACCGCCAATTAAAGCTGCTATATAAATTTGAGTTAGCAATTGATTAATAATTCCATATAGTTGATTTTTGTTCACTGGAAACAAAATAAGAACCCTTCGATGTCCTTCCCATAAGGTAAGATCCTTTTGCTGTTTTTTTATAAGTGAGTTGTTCCAGTAATTCTTTACGCTTAACTGTAGCTCTATGGGCAACCTCCGAGGAAGTATAGCTGTGTAAATCTAGAGATTCAATTAGTTGATTGTAAATATTCTCTTCCTGAAATTCCTTTTTTAAAGGTTGTACGGCAAGCAATTTTTTCTTAGTATTTCTCCTTCTTCAAAAATCCTTTCTGCTTTTTTCCGTAATTCATCCTCAAAAAATCTTGGTAAAAGTAAGAATGTACTTTAAATTAAATTTCTCCTTTTTCATTATGAAATGGGATTAATTCTAAATAAGGGAAATGTTTAAGTTTAAAAAACTTGATTTTTCCATTATCTGATTCATGGCTTACAAAAACTTCAATGGCCAAATTCTTGTTATCTTCTTTAATAAAACCTAAAATATCAGCAATAAATTGGCTGCCTGGTATAACAGTTTCAGTTAAAGCGCTCGTTACATCATAGAATGATTTGATTTCGCTTAAGGAAATGGTGGTTTGGTCTGATATGCCCGCCCTTTTTTTCAGGAGTTCTAAGGCAGGTATATATTCTCCTAAATCAAAAGGTAGTTCAATTCCTTCACCATCATTTTCATTTATTTTTTTTGCCAAATAGTGTTTAGATTCAAAGTGCAGAATGGTTTCGAAGTTAGCTGAACGCTCTGTATCTGGCTTATGGGAGAAATGATGTTCCCGAATAGTTCCCTTTTTCGAGAATACTTCCTCTTTACAATACGGGCAATAAAATAACCGATTTTTTTCTATCCTGTCTTTAATAAAAACAAGGTCTCCAGTGTCGTCATAAGCACAATGTAATTTTACTCCCATATGGTTCACCTTTCTCCGATCTCTTTATATTTATTTACAACTTGTAAAACCTAGCTTTTCTTTTAGTTCATCAAGGAATAAATTATTGTTGTTTTCAAGTATTAAGAATCTGTGCCAATTGAATTTATCGTGAATTAAATCAATCGCTTTTTGGTGCCTTTTAGGTACATCAGAAAATATAACAGTTATAGATTTAAATTTACTGTTTGGTCCATGTCTAATATTATTTATTCTGAAAATATCTTGGATGGCTGTGGTACAAACACCATTTATGTTTATTAGTTCCTGGACCAAAGGACTTTCCTTTTCATTATTTGTTGGGTTTACTGTGCTCATTAGATTTTTAATTGAGAATAGATATTTGATTACGTTATGGTTTTCTATAACTATATCGGGCTCCTGTATTTTTCCATTACTTCCAATGAATCTTTTCCCTATTGATAAGCTGTCGTGTTTATTATGAACTGATTTTTCTATTACGTTTCCTGTCATCCCAAGTGCATGATATAGAAACCGAAACACTAATAACTCAGTAATACCTGTTAGGTTTGCTGTACTCCCACTTAATGTTTCTACAATATCGTAGAAGTCTTTTTTGATTTGAAAAATTTTATTACAAGTAATTGTATTTAAGTTATTATGTAAGAATTTATCCATGCCATTGAATGCATCTGAAAACCTCATGTTGATTCTCCTAATTTATTATTTTCCTATTTTAATTATAAGCGTTTAAAATGATATAAAACTATAATTTATTTAAATCCTTTTTCTGCTGACGGCCCTTATGTGAAGAAGGATTTTCTATTTTAATTGAAGAAATGTTAAAAGTACAAATGTTAATGGGGTGAGGATGTGTATGATACTATGTCAAGGATGGTACAATTCAGTGACCTTAATCACGCCTTTTTTGACTCCTCTGTATTTCAAGCCTGTGCGCTTGAAATCCTTCTTGAATGGGGACATACTGTAGGTATCTGCATGACTATTATTAAATGAAAGGAATGAAGAAATGTGACTGGGAATCGTTGGTCTTCTGATGATATCAATTTTTTGGTAAATAATTACCGAGAAATTGATATTGAAGAAATTTGCAAACGTTTAAATAAAACAAGAAACTCGGTCATTATTAAAGCCAATCGAATGAAGTTAACTCGCCGAATTGTCTCGAGTGAGGAAAACTTCTTGAAACTGAGAGAATGTATCAATGAGGGAATGGGCCTAAATGAAACCACCCATGAATTTGAAGGTTTATTTACAAAAGATCAAATCATGGCTAAGGCACACAGCTTTGGTTTAACCTTCAACAAGTGGTCTAACAAGGAAATATCAATTTTCCTTGATTACTATTCCACTAAAAGCATGGAGGAATTGCTAGTTTTATTACCCAAACGGAGCCAGCAATTTTGAGTTAAAATATAAATTAAAGGCGCGGCACTGTGGAACCATAAAGGGATTCCACTTTGCTAAAAAAATCATCCTAGAAATTACCTTCTAGGATGATTTTTTCATTATTAATCAACCTTTTCCAAAGATATGTAAATAAAAATCGTTAGGATGATTTTTTTGAAGTGTAATTGTGGTGGAATACTGTCAGTAATACGAATTGAAAAATATCCAGAAAAACAAAAGATAAAATAAATTACGGTCGTCTATGTGATGTAGAGTGTTTACAATGTGGTAAGATTTACTATAGTCAACCTTATGATTTTGGAAAGAAAGTTAATAAAGTAAAAAATTTAGAACAAAATTCTAATTAAGAGAAACTCAATTTCATATAGTTTTTTTCATATAAAAAATAAAGCAATGCATATCACAAAGATGCATTGCTTTTATATTGATTTATTTTTGACTAGAAGAAAATTTTATTTTACAGGTACCCGTTCACTTTTCTTTTCAAGTATTATGTGTTTAATTTTCTGACTCAACGTCCTTGCTACCTTTTCAGCTAATAAGGTCGGCACTCCGTTTCCGACTATCTTGTATTGGCCTGTAATAGGAATTTCTAAATCAGGGTTGATTGCCTTTTCAAGTGGAGTACTGTCGTCAATAAAATAATATTCATCCGGGACACTTTGAATTCTAAGACACTCTCTAACTGAAAGTCTTCTAGGGTTAAAATTTTCATAAATTTCATTCGCCATATATTGTAAATCAGAAACAGATTTATCTTCTTTCTTTGCGTAAAGATAACTTAATACTTTGTTTGAAAGGCCACACTCCGGGTGTATAAAATCAATACCATCTTTTGCAATATGGGATCTAAGTGTATTACTAGTACTATGCCACTCTTGAATCCTCATCCCATAGGTGCCACCCTTACCACCTCTTTTAAGCCCACCGTATAGAGCTCTAGGAGAAAAATATTTAAGAGTATTCTCGTGGTTTGGCAAACCCTCTACATTTTTAAGAGCTATATTTAACGTAACACGAGGCGCCTTTTCTATATCTTGAAAGTTAAAAGTAGTATTTAGATCAGATCTAATTCCTATGATAAATACTCTTTCCCTACTTTGTGGCACTCCATATTTAGAGGCATCCAGAGTTTCATATTTCACACTATATCCAAGCAAAGATAGCATATTAACAAATTTAACAAAAAACTCTTTGTGAGTACGTGTTGTAATACCTTTTACATTCTCCGCAACAAAAGCATAAGGATTTTTTTCTTTTATCATCCTATAAAATTGATAAGCCAATTTCCCATTATCATCATTTACCCCTTCGTTTGCACCAGAAAAAGAAAATGGTTGGCAAGGGAATCCTCCAATAATAACATCAGCATCAGGTATTTCTGAAGTTCTCATTCGTGAAATATCCGCAAGGTGTATATGGTCACCGATATTAGTCTTATATGCCTTTACAGCAGCAGGTTCAATATCGTTTGCCCATATTACATTATATCCTGCTCTAACAAAACCATAATCCATTAACCCTCCACCACTGAATAATGAAACAACTTTAATTTGTGACATATATCTCTTCCTTTTCAAGTGATGCAGTAAGAGCCTGAGCAACTGCACGAGCTAATAATGGTGGCACAGCATTACCAACTTGGGTATACTGACTTGTTTTTGTACCTTGGAAAATAAATGAATCATCAAATGATTGGATTCTTGCACTCTCTCTAACAGTAGGTATTCGATCGGTCCATGGATGAAAATGATGACGATGGCCCGTATCAACTGTATATGAAGGCTCTTTACTATCGAGTCTTGTCCAAGCAATATTGAATTTTCTGGTTCCTCTTAGTTCTTCCGGTAAAGATTTAAAATTCTTTCCTTCAGGAACTAAGTGAATAATATCTCTAGTCTTCTGTGAATGATTTGTAGCAATATGATTGTACACATAGTTAGAGTTTATTCTCATCAGTCTTTGATAATCATTCTCTGGTTCTCTAATGTAATTTTGAATCTCTTCACCCATATCCGTTGGGTCGTCAAGTAAGGGCAAATCTGATATTGCTTGTCCTAAAGTAACATGCTCTTGCATGGAATTTATATTAAATAAATCTAATTTACCTTTTGGATCAAAATGAGTTTGAGGTGGGAAAAATATTGGGAACTTATTATTTCGACTACCAATAAAAAATACCCTCTGTCTAATTTGTGGAATACCATAATCTGAAGCCTTCAAAATAGCATATTCAACATGGTATCCTATTTCCCTAAAATCCTGCAGAATTTGTTCTACAAAATAGCCTTTCGCTCTCTTTACCAGCCCCGGGACATTTTCCATAACAAACATTTTGGGCTGAAATTCATTTACCATACGGACGAATTCACGATAAAGCTTATTTCTATCATCATCAATCAATCTTAGCCCTGCAAGAGAAAACCCCTGACATGGTGGACCACCAATGATAACATCAGGATTACCATTATATAGGTTGGCAATCTCTCTTGATTCAAGCTCTTCTATATTTTTTAAGATAAAATGAGTATTTCTATGATTATATTCATAAGTAATTTTCGCTGGTTCCCAAATATCATTAGCAACTACAATATCGTAACCTGCTAATTCAAAGCCCTTTGAGAATCCTCCACAACCTGCGAAAAAATCAAACACTTTGTACGACATGTTAAAACCACCTTGTGGATTCCTATTTTTAACGGTTAGACAAAGTAATATTATATCACTTTTACATCGACTAGGAACTAGTTTTTAATTAAAGAATATTTAACCAGAGCAAACGATAAATATCGTCATTAATTATGCTATCAATTGCTTACACTCATTATAGCACATACGTTCCTGTTTATAAAACAGATTTCTGTATAAACAATCTCTATTAAATAAAAAAAGCCGAAATATACAAGAGGTCCAAAAATCTTGCATATTTTAGCTCTTTAATTTTTATCCTTCTGCCTTATTGCCTTCAGGCAGCCAAAATACATAATATAATTACGTCAATTACCCAGTGATTTACACGGCAGGCCATACTGGAGCTCGTTTAGGTGAGTTGCGTGCTTTGAAGTGGACAGATATCGACCTTGATAATCGACGAATGACGATTACCAAGTCCGCTTATGTGGATAAAGAGGGCAATGTACGAATCAAGGACCTAACAAAGAGTAGAAAAGACCGAAGAATTGTCATTGGGAAAAAGCTTTTGGATTTTTTAAAATGCCACTATAAACGTTATCAAGAGTTAAAAAATCATTTAGGAGATCACTTTAATCCCAATGATTTAGTGTTTTTTAATTCAAATGGTCATTATCTTAACCCTCGCGAATTACACAAGGCTTATAAAATTGCGCTTAAACGAGCTGGATTAAAGGAATCTCGTTTTCACGACCTAAGACATTCTCACGCTTCCATTTTGCTGCAAAAAAATGTACATCCCAAAATTGTCAGTGAACGTTTAGGCCACTCTACCATTGGGATTACATTAGATATATATAGTCATGTGATTCCTTCTCTTCAGGAACAGGCGGTTGAGGTTTTTGACGACGAAGATGATAACGAATAGTCACAGTACCCATTTGGCACCCAATGTGAGAAAAAGGATAAATTCGAGGCTTTCTGCTTCATTAGTGAAAAGACTCTATCCCTTGATATGCAAGGGTTAGTGGGACTGTGTGGGAATCGAACCCACCAGACCTGGCACGCAGGTCTCAAGCAGTTTTGAAGACTGTCGAGACCACCAGTACTTATGTATAGAGAGGATTTATCAAAGCAAAACTTCAGTCAAATTGAAGATATCCAGCTGAAATTATTTTTAATATTCAAGATACTAACTCTCTTTTTTCTGTTACAAGTATTTCACATTAATTAAATTCGTTCCCTTTACATTATTTCTGTTCTTCCCAATGTTTTGCATTTGTAAGTGCCTTTTTTTTCTACAATCATAAATCCTTTTTTTGGTTCAGTTAATATATTTACAGAGTTTTTTGTATTATGTGTAATCATACCCTTAAGTTCCTCTGTTTGACGGCATTTATTGCGAAAAGCAGATTCCTTCATCACAATTTCTATTGTATGTCTGTTGCTTAAGAAGACCTTTGTTAATTTAACGCCTCTCGGCTGTGTGTTTCTTACGTGATTGAGTGCAAACCAAACACAATTTTCCTTTTTGTACGATTTTGTTGGAAATAGCCATATATTTAAAGAAGCATCTATTTTAATTGGATACATTTTTCTCTTTTTTCCAAGTAAAAGTTGAGAGCTTTTAAGTGCTCCCTTTAAATTGGATCCATAACTCATAAGAGACTTATCAATTAGCTTGACCGGCGGCATTGCCACTAAAAACATGTCGTCACCATCAATAACAAACGTGAATAATTCCCCATTTTTGTGAATTACTCCATAAAATAGAACTGTTTTCTCATTAATTAAATAATTATATTTAAGTTCCATTTTGTTAACCCCTTTCGTTAAAGTTATCAATAATTTGTTTTTAAAACTTTGATTTTTACTCGAAAAAGGGTATACTAACATAAAGTTGGTTTACCCCAACTTGTCAAAACTCATGGGTGCCGTCTGCCAGGACATGATCACCTATGGGCTTTTTTATTAATATTTCTCACATTCTCCTCACCTCCCTTGGAGCTGCAGCCATTTGACTAGCTTTTAGATATTCTCTTTGTCATTTGCTAAATAGTAATAGCCAGCCCTTGTTGTGCCCTTGAACTCATTCCAAATGGGATTTGTACTATTGAAATCAAAATTTTTTTAACTGCCTCATTCGAGTTGTCAGTTTTAGCTTTCATTCTTCAAAACTATTTTTTTTCAAAACCTTTATTCGCAATCCTTTCTTTTTTAATAATAAATAAAATTTCATGTAAATCCTTTGAATAGAGGTGGTTGATGAATGTTGCGTTATTCTTCTGGCTGCATGATTATGTAGATCGGAGAATAGCAGATCATCATGTTTCCATTAACAATAATTTTTTAAATTTCTAAGCTGTTGGATAGCTTCTAGATGGGGAATCGGGCGGTATTTGGTTAGTTTAAAAATAGTTAAGGATAAGGCAATTTGAAAACCCGTTAAGCTGGATACATACTTCCTGCGATTGGCCATTTCTTGTGGGAATAACTTTTTCCACGTTTCAAAGAATACCAGTGAAATGGGCATTACTTCATCCAGTTGGTATGTACTGAAGTTGCTTCGCCTTTTTTAGCTGATAAGTTACCTCCAAATAAGGTAAGACGGCATTTTCTCTTGATAGTAAGTGTTGGATGGGTTATGGTTTGTAAGTCGTGATAATTCATGTACAATTTTAAATTGATGTTGATGGTTCAATACTACTTTTCTAGTTAATTCCGTATAGGTGTCACTGTAATCATATTGGATAATTAATCCAATGTGAGCCTCTTTCCTCTCGGTTTTAATGTCGGTGAAAAGCAGTCTTTCTAAATCCTGAATTCTAACTTTCGCTGTACTTCCGGGTCTACTTCAAACAGCGCTTTCAATGTAGAAAAGCGTATTTATATTGCCAATTCCTTCTATATACGTTTTAAAGTCATAATTCGACAATCTTCAACAACCCTTCCAAAAACATTATAATTTTTTCCATATAAAAAAGTAAATTGGAATTTATAGTTCTTCATTTATCAAACTTTACTCACGGAATTATTACTTGCCCCATTTTTAGCAGAACCTTGACGGAATTTCATTATAGTAGTAAACTAATATTTTCATTTTATTAAAAGCAATTCTTTCATGATTATTTGATCAAAATTTCAAAAAAACCCCCCACCGATTAACCTAGTTTTTAACAAAAATTACTCTATAAATAAAATTAAACAATTGTGAACGAAATTGACATTTTTCGTTCACGAAGAATTCATTTTTGGAAAGTACCTTATATCACCATTGGATTTTTAAGTAAAATTCATAAATAAAAAAGCCATGGGCTTATGGAAGAATCCAAAAGCAATTCACGGCTTTAAATCAATATACTGCTAGAAAATCATTATCTATTGCACACACCCATTAAATCCCCATTTTGTTACATAATTTGGATGACTCCATATGTTTATTTTGCTGGATTTCGCCAATCTTTCTTCATCCTTATATTTTGCTAAAAATTTATAAGGAGGGTTAATGACATAGGCCACTCGGGCATATCCTTCCTTCAGCAGTGTCTCTTGAACCGATTTTCCATCCACATAAACATAAGCCAGCAGCCGTCCGTATGCATCCCTAAAATTCCCTTGTTCTAGCTCCATCGTTAAGTTGCCGATTTTAACCAGCTGGTCATTCCTTTGAAAAGCTTCCAACGCATATGGGTGGAGACACTTTCCATTCCTTTTCATTTCCGGAGTATCAATTAATAGATATCGAATTTTTTCGGTTTTTCCTTGATATTTCACCTTGATGGTATCACCATCGATTGTTCTAACTAAAATGATTGGTTCCTGTATCGATGGACTGCCGGCATTATCTTCTACTTCTTTCGTCAGAATGCTAATCTCCTGGTATTTTTCTTCTTTCTGGGTATGTGGTGTAGGAAGTGCAAGTGATGCTGCTACTGTGATTAACAAAACGATCACTATCTTCTTCCTCATCCATTTACCACATAACTTTCCAAATCCACAAACTGTCCATATTGCTTATTGAACCCAAGTTCTACTGTTCCGGTTGGACCATTCCGATGCTTGGCAAGTATAATTTCCATTCTGTCTTTTTGCTTGGTATCCCTCGTATAGTAATCATCCCGGTATAGGAAGGCTATCAAATCGGCATCCTGTTCGATTTGACCGCTTTCCCTCAGGTCCGAGAGAATCGGCCGTTTGTCCTCGCGACTTTCAACTCCGCGGCTCAATTGCGAAAGAGCGATGACGACCACATTTAGTTCACGCGCCATGGTTTTAAGTGCCCGGCTGATTTCACTAATTTCCGCCTGACGATTTTGCTTATGTACCGGATTTCCTTTAATGAGCTGGAGATAGTCTATGACTACCAGCATCCTTTTTTGCTCACCGTATTGTTTTCGCATTTTCCGTACCTTTGACCAAATATAGGAAACATTCATTCCTGCACGGTCAAAAATATGCAGGTTTATATTAGACATCTTCCCAATCGTTTCGGAAAATTGCTCCCAATCTTGGTCTTCAAATTCTTTTTGCGGGTTTTTCATTTTGATGCTGTTTATTTTTCCCGATAGGCACACAATCCGTTTCATCAGCTGTATTTTTGGCATTTCCAAAGAAAAAAACAGGCTAACATCGTGTATGGCCGCATGCACAGCGACATTCAAGGCAAATGCCGTCTTTCCGATACTAGGGCGGGCACCTAAAATGATTAAATCGGATTTTTGAAAACCGCAGGTCATCTTGTCCAAGTAGCTAAAGCCGGAAGGTATGCCCACCATTTCGCCATGATCCTTTTCGCATTCACCATATAATTCGACAAGTGCTGATCGGATATCACTGCTCTCGCCGTCATTAGGATCATCCCCAATCTCCATCAGTTCTTGGATGCCATCGTTTAATGTCTTGCTGATTTCTGATGACTTTGCCTGCTCGATGATTTTACTGGCAATTTGAATCGTCTTTCTTTTTTGATCGTATTCCCTGACCAATTTTTCATAAAAATGAAAGTTGGCTGTGGTTGGAACACTCCCCGCTAATTGGTTGAGATAACTGACTCCGCCGATCGTTTGAAGAGTCGGAATTCCAATTTCTTCAACTAAGGTTATAACATCTATTGGCTTTCCTTTTTCATCTAAACTGCGGATGGCTGAATAAATCTTCCTAAGTTGCCAAGAGTACAGCTGCTCCGGAAGTACCATGCACTCTTTAATTAATGTTTCATCTAAAAAGAATGCCCCCACAAATGCCTCTTCTGCACTCTGGTTATTTGGCTCTAAATAGTCCATCACCCTTCACCCCTGACAATCCCTAAAATCTTTCTCATTTCTGCTAAATGACGTTCGACCACTTCCTCGGATGCTAGTGGCGGCTTTCGGATAATCCATTTCATCGTTTCTTCCTGGCTTGGAGTCATATTCATCGGAGGTGATTTTTTCACCAGGTCAGCCAGTTTCGGAGGAAATGTTGATTCCACTACAAAGGAAAGTAAGTTTTGATGCACTTCATCAAACGAATAGCCTTTCAGTGCTTCATGCCATAGATTCACTTTCTCTTGATTTACCACAAACTGATCATAAAAAACGGCAATCTGCTTTAATAATTCAAATGTTTCACGCTTAATCATGTAAATCAAAATCCTCCTCGCTCAGTGTTTTTTTGGTAGATTTCTGGTTTAAATACGATTCAAATTTGGTGCCAAATAATGTCGCTGGACGAAGGTATTTGCACATCCGCGGGTCCTCCAGCCAGTCCACTGTTTTTAAGTCTATGACTTTTTTAAAATCCTCCAGTGTGAAGCCTTCTCTGACTCTAGCTCGAATGAGTTCCTGTGTTTTATTCGTGCCTGGCTTGTAGTCGGCTTTTGTTTTTTCATTGAAATATTGAATGATTTCGAGAACAGGAGCTTTGTCGTTTGAAGTCATTCCTTGTATTTCAGTGTTTACTAGAGTCGTTTCTATAGGTTCTTCTTCCTGGCTAAGGGGCACTAATTGTTTAGGCTTGATTTCCTCTAACTCTCCCAATCGCTCATAGTTAATTGTGTACCATTTGGTCTTATCAATCTGCATTTGATTAAAGTTTCCTGAAATCAACAGCTCCCGGTCCTCCAGTGTACGAATGGCCCTTCTGATCGTTCTTTCTGACCAGAAGGGGAACTGTTTCTGCCAATCCTTGTATGTATTGTAAATCCATTTTCGTCCCCCGATTACATGTTGACTGGACTCTACCCAATAATGAATCTGTTGTAATATAGCCGCTTCATTCAATCCAAGCTTCACTGCTAACGATGGGAGAATCATAATGGGTACTTCATTCATTAATAATCTGCTCATTGAACTCCTACCTTTCATTAAATTGGTCCGTCGAAAGGCTCAATTTCCTCTCATCGTTTATATAGATATAAAAGGAAAAAATGGACAGGCTTGTGGAGAAAATTTTTTAAATAGTAATAAGGGAGGATTCAAAATAATTGATTTATGAAACAAAAAAACAGCAGCATGAATCAATCATGCTGCAGTTTTTATTGACTGTTATTTTTTAAAAATAAAGATTTATGCTTCGTTAAGTTTGAAATGTTTGCACCATGTTTCGGCTAAATTGACAGCTGTATTTTTGTCACCCGATCCCCTTCCAGGCATCATCTTCTGAAAGGTAATAGGATCAAGCTTCTTAAGCTTTTGATAGTTTATTGTATACCATTTCGACTTATTTAGTTTTGATTCATTCCAATTGGCAGAAACGATGTACCCATGGTCTTCGAGTCCATGAATCAATCTTTTAATCGTGCTCTTTGACCATATACACAGCTCCTCATGCAGCTCATCATAGGTGATGTTTACCCATTTCTCTCCTTTTATCATTTTTGATTTGTTTTCTAGTAATTTATGCAGCTGATACAACATAAAGGCCTCCTTTAAACCAATGCCGTGGATCCACGCTTTAATGTCCTCTACCGAAATTTCATTCCCGTGTGATTCAGTCATTGTATACCTCTCCAATCCCTTGATTTACTATTTATTTCGGATGTTCAAAGCCCTCCTTTGAACACCTAACTCTTTCAACCTTTATATATTAATGAATGACTCAAAAGGACATGGGCTAAATTGAATGGGATTGATAAATTTAAGGAAAGGACTATATATCTCTTTTTGTAGTAATCTTTGTAGTAATCTATGGTATTGCTTTGGTCAATTTGACCGTATGTTATCTGGTCAGATTGACCGGTAAAGGGGGACAGGTTGGCTAAACCATCTGGTAAAATTGCCACTGAAATTGGATTATTCAATTCATAAAATCATCAAAGTCAAGTGGTCGATATATTCAAATTGTTAAAAAATGTTCACAAAAAAATAGGACATCCAAATTGGGAAGTCCTATTGAAATATTAGAAAGCCCTAGAACTTATATCTGTTCGGTAATGAGCACCTGTAAAAGATATCTTTTCTACAGACTGGTATGCCAATTTCCTCGCTTCTTTCAAAGTGTCACCAATAGCAGTGATCCCAAGAACACGTCCGCCATTGGTTAGGATCTCGCCTTGCTGTTCAGAGGTTCCAGCATGAAAAACTATTGCCGGATAAGAAACCTGATCCAATCCATTAATTACTTGGCCTTTTTTGTATGGGCCTGGATAGCCGGCAGAAGACATAATCACGCAAACTGCTGACTTGTTTTTCCATTTCACCTCTAGATTTTCCAATTCACCTGAGAGGCTTGCCAATAAGATATCAAGTAAATCCGTTTCTAAAAGTGGTAGAACTACTTGTGTTTCCGGATCACCAAAGCGTGCATTATATTCAATCACCTTTGGACCTTCCTTCGTCAGCATCAAACCCGTATAAAGAATCCCCTCAAAAGGACAGCCTTCTAAAGCCATCCCTCTTACTGTTGGTTGGACTATTTCTTGGACGATCCGCTCAACCATTAATGAATCAATATGAGGTAATGGAGCATAAGTTCCCATTCCACCAGTGTTAGGTCCCTTGTCACCATCATAAACAGGCTTATGATCTTGGGCCGGAATCATTGGCTTTACAGTGGTCCCATTTACAAATGCGAGCAAGGTCATTTCTTCGCCCTCCAGAAACTCCTCAACGACCACTCTTGCTCCAGCCGAACCAAATGTGACTTCTTTCATCATACTATTTAGGGCTTCCTCTGCTTCATCCAGTTTTTTTGCTACAATAACCCCTTTTCCTGCAGCTAAGCCATCTGCTTTTATGACGATTGGTGCTCCTTCACTGCGAACATAGGCTAAAGCTTCATCGTAGTTTGTAAAAGCAGCATATTTTGCTGTGGGAATATGATACTTCATCATTAATTCTTTTGCGAATGCCTTGCTTCCCTCAATCAGTGCTGCTTCTTTTGTAGGGCCAAAAATCGCTAATCCCTGTTGTTTAAAATAATTGACAATCCCCTTTGAAAGTGGCTCCTCTGGTCCCACAAAAGTAAAATCTATTTGTTCATTTTTTGCAAAATCAGCTAATTTTTCAATCTCAGAAACAGAAATAGATACGCATTTCGCTAATTCTGCGATTCCTGGATTACCAGGAGCACAATAAATTTGCTTAATCTTAGGACTTTTAGACAATTTCCAAACAATGGCATGCTCACGGCCGCCTCCCCCTACGACTAACACCTTCATTCCGCTAATCCCTCCTAGTGTTTAAAATGTCTTATGCCTGTAAACACCATAGTGATTCCATTCTTATTTGCTGCTTCCTTTTACTGCCTCACTATTCACAAGCATTTGGATCACTTCTGGTAATAATTGGTGCTCCTGCCCTTGAATCTTTTTTGCTAATGAATCTTTTGTCTCATCTGAATCGACAAAAACAACTCGCTGGGCGATAATGGGACCTGTATCCATTCCCTCATCCACATAATGGACCGTCACACCTGTCACCTTTACCCCATAATCGAGTGCTTGGCCTATGGCATCTTTTCCTGCGAAGGCTGGTAATAAGGACGGATGGACATTGATGATTTTTCTATCATAGGCTTGTAGTAAAACAGGACCCAGCAGTCTCATGTATCCAGCCAATACGATAAAATCGACATATCTTTGTCTTAATTTTTCTACAATCTCTTCTTCAAAGGCTTGTTTGTTTGGATAGTCCTTGGCCCTAAAAGTATGCACAGGAATCCGTTCATCCTTAGCTTTCTGAACAGCAAGGGCTTCAGGGCGGTCGCTAACTAGTAAAACCACTTCAACGTTCGTGATTTTTTTTGATTTGATGGATTCTAGAATTGCTGCAAAATTAGAACCCGTACCAGAAGCAAAAACGGCAATCTTCATACTTACTCCTTCTTGAATACGACGTCTTCGGTTCCTTTTTGCACTGTACCAATTACATACGCCTCTTCACCCAACGATTGCAGGTGCTCGATAATGGCCTGGGAGTCTGCAGAATCTACGACTAAAATCATGCCAATGCCCATATTAAAAGTCCGAAACATATCATAATCAGAAATTTTGCCTACATTTTGGATAAAGGAAAAAATTTTCGGGACCTTCCATGATTCACCATTAATTACAACTTGTAAGCCTTTTGGAAGAATCCGTGGAATGTTATCGTAAAAGCCTCCACCTGTTACATGTACCAGACCAGAGACATTATATTTCCGTATGGTTGAAAGGACGGATTTCACATAAATTTTGGTTGGTTCTAGTAACACGTTACCCAATTCAGATTCTAATTCATGCACATAGTCACCTAATTCGAGCTGAGCATCCTCCAATAGAACCTTTCTGACAAGCGAAAACCCATTGCTATGTACACCACTTGAAGCTAAACCAATTAGGACCTGGCCTTCTTTTACTTTGGTTCCATCAATAACATGTTTTTGATCCACCACACCTACTGTGAATCCAGCAATGTCATATTCCTCGTCCTGGTACATTCCCGGCATCTCGGCGGTCTCGCCGCCAATTAATGCACACCCGGCCAGCACACAGCCATCTGCGATCCCTTTCACGATGGCTTCAATTTTTTCGGGAATGATCTTACCGCAGGCTAAATAGTCTAGAAAAAAAAGGGGTTCGGCCCCTTGGACGATGACATCATTTACACACATGGCAACAGCATCGATTCCAATGGTGTCGTGCTTGTCCATGGCAAAGGCAATTTTCAATTTGGTCCCTACTCCATCCGTACCGGAAACAAAAACGGGCTCTTCCATCGCCGTTAGGTCTGGCTTAAAGAGAGCTCCAAAACCCCCTAATCCGGTTAACACTTCTGGACGAAAGGTCTTTTTTACATGTTTTTTCATTCGTTCAACTGCTTCATTCCCCGCATCAATATCGACTCCAGCTTGACGGTACGCATCACTCATTTGCTTCTCTCCTTTACGGTAAACTTGCAGAGATTTCCTGCATGTTGAACTTTTTTAATAATCCTGAACGCATAATGTCTGGAATTGCATTCCGCCAGGCTGCTTCCAATGCAGCAATCGGCTCCGAGATGACCATTCTTCCATTATGTGTAATTGACAGTTCCTTACCTTTCACTTTACCGATTTCTTTTATTGGTATCTCTACTTGTTTGGCCATTTCCTTTATCCTTTCCGCCTGTTCTGCTGACAAGGAAAGAATAATTCTTGATTGAGATTCACTAAAAAGGCTAAAATCTGCTCGAAGTTCGTCAGTTAATTGAATTTCTGATCCCATCTTCCCACCAATACAACACTCCGCTATCGCAACTGCTAAACCGCCTTCTGCCGTATCATGAGCTGATTGGACTAATCCTTCTTGAATCACCTTGAGGGTAAAAGCTTGGATATTCTTTTCCAACTCAAGGTTTATTTTCGGTGGACGCCCTTCGATTTTTCCTGTTATTATTTTTTGGTATTCCGAGCCGCCAATTTCTCCTTTGGTTTCCCCAATTAAAAAGATTACGTCTCCCTCTTTTTTAAATTCCTGAGTCGTAATATGATTGATATCTTTAATTAACCCGACCATGCCAATCGTTGGAGTTGGAAAAATAGCTTCTCCTTTTGTCTCGTTATAAAGACTGACGTTTCCGCCAATGACCGGTGTATTTAACTGACGGCACGCTTCACTAATTCCATCTGCAGCCTTTTCAAACTGCCAGAAGATTTCTGGTTTTTCTGGATTCCCAAAATTTAAGTTATCGGTTATGGCTAAAGGCTCTGCACCGGAACATACGACATTACGAGCTGCTTCGGCTACAGCAATGGCTCCACCAACGAATGGATCAAGGTAAACATACCTTCCGTTGCAATCCGTTGTCATCGCCAATGCTTTTCGTGTTCCACGGATTGCCACAACAGCTGCATCCGATCCTGGTATGACCGCTGTATTTGTTCTAACCATAAAGTCATATTGTTGATATACCCACTCCTTACTAGCAATCGTAGGCGAAGCTAACAGCTGCTTTAAGACGGAATTATAGTCGTTAGGTTCTTCAATGACTGCAGCTGGATCTACAGAGGAGTATTGTTCATAATAAGGAGCTTCTTTAGATGGCTTACAATATACCGGAGCATCATCCGCCAGCTTGTCTGCTGGAATTTCCGCAACGACCTCCCCTTTATGAATTAATCGAAGTAGGTTATCATCTGTTACTCGGCCAATAACAGAAGAATGCAGTCCCCATTTGTCAAAAATCTTTTTTACTTCCTCTTCTTTTCCTTTTTTCGCGACAACCAGCATTCTTTCTTGGGACTCTGAGAGCATCATTTCATAAGCACTCATTCCTTTTTCACGTTGTGGAACAAGGTCAAGGTTCAATTCAATGCCATTTCCCGCTTTACTGGCCATTTCAGAGCTTGAGCTGGTTAATCCTGCCGCCCCCATATCCTGAATCCCCACCACATGACCAGAGGCAATAAGTTCAAGTGTGGCCTCCAATAACAATTTTTCCATAAAAGGGTCTCCCACCTGAACGGCTGGTCGTTTCGCTTCGGAATTTTCACTCAACTCTTCTGAGGCGAATGTAGCTCCATGTATCCCATCTCTTCCGGTTGCTGCACCAACATAAATAACAGGATTGCCAATCCCTTTGGCTACCCCTTTCTGAATTTGATCATGGTTGATTAAGCCAACACACATGGCATTGACCAAGGGATTTCCTTCATAAGAAGAATCAAAGTAGATCTCTCCGGCAACCGTAGGAATGCCCATACAGTTACCGTAGCCAGCAATACCCGCGACCACATTTTCAAAAATGTATTTGGTTTTTGGATTGTCCAGTTCGCCAAAACGGAGCGAGTTCAATAAAGCAATCGGGCGGGCACCCATTGAAAAAACATCTCGAATGATACCGCCAACCCCCGTAGCAGCACCTTGATAGGGCTCAATGGCCGATGGATGATTGTGGCTTTCAATTTTAAACACGACTGCTTGATTATCTCCAATATCAACAATCCCGGCTCCTTCACCCGGACCTTGCAGTACGTGAGGACCAGAGGTGGGAAACCGTTTAAGGACTACCTTCGAATTTTTATAGCTGCAGTGCTCGGACCACATCACACTAAATATGCCCGTTTCTGTATAATTTGGTCTCCTCCCGAGAATATCGATTACTTTATCAAATTCTTCATCAGTCAATCCCATTTCCCGATAGATTTTTTGCTCAATGATTTGCTCAGGAGTTGGCTCATTATTCTGTACCATTTTGTTGCCTCCAGTAACTTAAAATAGAAGAGAACATCCGCCTTCCATCATCCGACCCAAGCCATTTATGAACGGCGCGTTCTGGGTGGGGCATTAAACCTAAAACATTTCCTCTTTCATTGATCACCCCGGCAATTTCAGAAATGGAACCATTTGGATTGTTTCCTTTATACCTGAAGACGATTTGATTATTCTGTTCTAAATGCTTCAGTGTCTCTTCGTCGCAATAATAATTTCCATCCCCATGGGCAATGGGAATACGAATGGTTTCGCTTTCTTGATATTCTAATGTGAACGGAGTTTTGTTGTTTTCCACATGTAAATCAATGGTGTCACAATAAAACTTTAAACGTTGATTCCTTTTTAACGCACCTGGCAATAACCCAGCCTCCGTTAGAATCTGAAAACCATTGCAGACCCCAAGAACCAATTTGCCTTTTTCCGCCGCTATTTTTACTTGATCCATTACGGGGGATAAGCTCGCCACTGCCCCTGGACGCAAATAATCTCCATAAGAAAACCCTCCTGGAATCAGGATTGCATCATATTTTGCCAGGTCCGTTTCCCTATGCCATACATACTCTACAGGCTGTTCAATCGTATCTGAAACAGCTTTATACATATCTATATCGCAGTTTGACCCTGGAAAAACCAGTACAGCAAAGTTCAACTTCTTCCCCTCCTATCCTTCTACCTTTTTAACTTCAAATCTATAGTATTCGATGACAGTGTTCGCTAACAATTTTTCACACATATCCCTTACTCGCTCTTCTGCCGTCTTTTGATCCTCACTATTCATTTCAAGCTCCATGTATTTCCCAATTCGAACATCTCCGACCTCGTCATAGCCAAGAGAATGCAGCGACTCGTGAACAGCATTTCCTTGTGGATCTAAAACACTCTCCCTTAATGTTACATATACCGTAGCTTTAAACATTGACACTACCCCCAATTCTACTTAGTATTTCTTGATAAGCCTCCTCGACGTTCCCTAAATCCCGTCTAAACCGATCTTTATCTAACTTTTGCTTTGTTTCGGAATCCCAGAATCGACAGGTATCCGGAGAGATTTCATCCGCCAAAATCACATCGCCAGCAGGCGTTTTCCCAAACTCTAATTTAAAATCAACTAAAATAATACCTTTGTTTAAAACAAATTCTTTTAATATCTCATTGATTTTTAGGGCTTGTTCTCGAAGTTCAACCAATTCCGTCTCATTGGCTAGTCCAAGAATGCCTATATGATCATTGTTAATGAAAGGGTCTCCCAGCTCATCATCTTTGTAGTAGAATTCCACTATTGGCTGCGGCAATTCCTTTCCTTCCTCCCATCCCAGCCTTTTGGCAAGTGATCCTGCGGCTATATTTCGAACCACAACCTCAATAGGGATAATCTTTACTTGCTGTACGATTTGTTCCGTAGCTGAGATTTTTTTAATAAAATGATTGTGCACTCCTTTTTCCTTCAATAAACTAAGAAAAATGGTACTAATCTCGTTATTTAGCCGTCCTTTTCCAGCAATTTGAGCTTTTTTCTCCCCATTAAAGGCGGTGGCATCATCTTTATATTCAATCCAATACTTTCCTGGCTCAGATGTTTTGAACACTTTCTTCGCTTTACCCTCATAAAGCTGTTCTAATTTTTCCATTCATTTTTACTCCTTCACTCTTTACGGTATTATCAGGACTCAAAAGCCCTAATAAAACACTCTTTTCATCCTTTATGTCCAAATTTGAAGTTCATTTATTTGCTGGTTCAATTGCTCGAAAGTTGGACCCAAAAAATTGATATGGCCCATTTTTCTATTTTTTGAGCTTTCCTTTTTTCCGTATAAATGTAATTTGGCTGTTGGAGGAAGCTGATCCATTTTATCTAACACTTTACTTAAATGCTGGCCTAAAATATTCACCATTATAATCGGACTCAAAAGGGTAGTATCTCCTAAAGGCAGTCCACATATTGCCCGAATATGCTGTTCAAATTGTGATGTAATACAAGCATCCATTGAATAATGACCGGAATTATGGGGTCTAGGTGCAAGCTCATTTACGATAATTTCACCTTCATTTGTAAGGAACATTTCAATGGCAATTAATCCCACAACTTGGAAGGATTCTGCGATTCTCAATGCGACTCTTTCTGCCGTCTTTCGTTGTTCATCTGTGATTCTTGCTGGCACAATTGACTGATGAAGGATATTATTTGTATGTACATTTTCAGCTACTGGAAAGGTTTTCATTTGACCATGTGCATTTCGGGCAACAATCACCGATAATTCTTTGCTAAACGGAATAAATTGTTCAATGATCATGTCTACACCAGCTTTATTCCAAGCCTCAATGGCAATGGAAATCTGATCCTGGTTTCTTATCACCCATTGCCCTTTCCCATCGTATCCTCCAGTTGCTGTTTTCATTACATAAGGAAGTCCAAGACAATCTATTGCCGTGGTAATGTCATTTTCAGTTTCTATAACCATGAAAGGGGTAACAGGCACATCGCAGGAATGTAAGGTGGTTTTTTCACGAATTCGATTTTGAGTTATCTTAAGAAGCGTGCTGCCTTGTGGGACAAACGATGTTGTTTCTAAGATGGAGGCTACATTAGAGTCAACATTCTCAAATTCGTAAGTAATAACATCTGAGGAATCCGCTAATTCTTTGGCAGCCTTTAACTCTGAAAACGGAGCCGTGATTTGAAAATCAGCCACCTGTCCACAAGGTGAATCGGGTGTCGGATCCAAAGTAATGAAGCGGTATCCCATATTTCTCCCAGCAAGTGAAATCATTCTGCCCAGCTGTCCTCCCCCTAAAATACCTATTGTTGAGCCGGGTTTAATTACTTCCACAGTGTTATCCTCCTTTTTACATCCGTAGTTTCTCCAACGTTTTAATCATTTTATGTTCTCCTGTTTTCCACTCTAATTAACCAAAAAATTTTCCTTTTAGCATTACAGTAAATTAGTAGGATAGAAATTTAATACTCGACAAAAATAAGGAAATGATGTTCAATGGGGAGGTTTATACAAATGGATATAGAAATGCGGGAGAAATGCGGAGTATTTGGGGTGTTTAATCACCCGAAAGCGGCGGATTTAACTTATTACGGACTTCATGCCCTTCAGCATCGCGGACAGGAGAGTGCCGGCATCGTCACAAGTGATGGGGAAACATTTAGGCATCACAGGGGAATGGGTTTGGTAACCCAAGTATTTTCCCGACAAATCCTTGATGGGCTTAGTGGAAATATGGCCATTGGGCATGTAAGGTATTCCACTTCTGGTGCAAGTTTACTGCAAAACGCTCAGCCCCTTGTCTTTAAATATAGTGAGGGCGATTTGGCCGTTGCCCATAACGGGAACCTTGTGAATGCTAATATCGAACGGAAAGTTCTCCAACAACAAGGAGCCATCTTTCAGACAACAACTGATACAGAAATGATTGCTCACTTAATAGCACGATCCAGTAAAAAATATTTTAATGAAGCTGGGCCTGATGTTCTTAAGCGGCTCGACGGTTCATTCGCTTTGCTTATCATGACAGATAAACAAATGCTAATTGCCTTAGATCGTCATGGGTTACGGCCCCTTAGCCTTGGAAAAATTGGTGAATCCATCATCGCGGCTTCTGAAACGTGTGCTTTAAATGCAGTGGATGCTAAGTTTTGGAGAGATGTTGAACCAGGAGAGTGGATTCTTGTAGACGAAAAGGGAATAAAAACCGGAAGATTTGCTGAAAAAGGAGAGATTTCCCTTTGTTCCTTTGAATTTGTTTATTTTGCCCGTCCTGATAGTGTGATTCATGGAAGAAGTGTTTTAGCCATCAGGAAAGAATTAGGTCAAATTTTAGCTAAAGAACACCCAACACAAGCTGATGTTGTGGTTGCTGTTCCAGAATCGAGTGTTCCTGCGGCTATGGGCTATGCACAGCAATCAGGAATTCCCTATGAAATGGGAATCATCAAAAACCCTTATGCGGGCCGCTCCTTCATAGAACCAACTCAAGAATTACGTGATTTAGCCGTCCGTCTTAAATTAAGTGCCGTTCATGAAATACTTAAGGATAAAAGAGTCGTACTTGTTGACGATTCTATTGTTCGTGGAACCACAAGCCAACGAATTGTTCAATTGATCCGCCAGGCAGGTGCAAAGGAAGTGCATGTAAGAATCACTTCACCAATGGTGAAAAACCCTTGTTTTTATGGCGTCGATATGCCAACCAAAGAGGAACTTTTTGCAAACAAACACGAACATGAACAAGCAATGGGACAAGTTATCGGAGCAGATTCATTGGCCTTTTTAAGCACAGAGGGGTTATTAGAGGCAGTTGATGTAAATCTTGCAGATTCAAGCAGTCGTTGTATAGCCTGTTTTAACGGGGCTTACCCAACGAAAATGTATTTGAAATGAACAACTTCGGTAATTTTTAATTAACATTTTAAGGAAACATCGTATTAATGGATTAACGATTCGTACCAATACACTCAATCGTAAATAATAAACACTAATGGTTGAATTCTAATATTAAATTACAGGAAAGGAGAAGTTATGAAGAAAAAGAACGATAAGGCTCCAAATGTTTCAGGAAGTTTTCAAATTGTAAATGACCATCAAAAAGAAGATGTTAAAAGTTTAAAAAGTCAACATGACTTAGATGAAGAATCTTTATATTATGCAAGGTTGTTCATGGAAGAATAAAGAGTTCTTTTAAAAACAGCAGGGCTCAATTATGATGGAAAAATCAAAGAGTAAATATCTTTCATTTTTCAGGTATTTGGAGACTTTCCTTGCTGTTTTTTATTTCATAACTTAATACTAAATCTTTCCAGCCATTCAGTAATGCTGCTGCGGCAACTAGAAAGGTTAATTCCATTTGTCTTCACAATTTCTAAATTCCTGCTTTTCCAATTCCACGACTAACTCGGTTATATCCCTATCCCCTTCAACAATAACATTCTCTAGATTTGCATGGAAAGACAATCCTTAATGATCCGTTTCCACTAGTGATAAGCCACCTTTTTAGGATTCCATCCTTTGAATTGTAATGAACCATGTGGTGATGGTTTACTTTCTGCTTTGTAATGAAGTTCAATCGTAATGTTCATCTACATCATCGCAATTTTACGGTTTGTTTGAGATCATTTTTATTTATTAAGTTATATTAAAATTGTTCAACTTAATTTACTTAAAATCAGCACTTGTCCATTCCATATTATTTATATGACATATATTATTATTACCGCCAAGCCAAAAACATAGATAGTTACCTCCGAAGAGACGTTTGCATGTATTGCAAACGTTTCTTCTTTTCATTAAAAATAACGCTGATTTTGTCTTGTTACCATGATGATTGTCCAATCGATTTTCCTCTTAAGAAATATATTATAGAGAGAGTTTCTCTTCGTATAAACCAATAGGTGGTGATATATGTGTTTGGATACGGCTTCGGATGCGGCGGTTATGGCTACGGTGGCTTTTATGGCGGCGGTACTTTTGTTTTAATTGTTGTATTGTTCATTCTTCTTATCATTGTGGGCGCGTCTTTCATCTAATAAATGGGACATGGTAAGATGCATTGAATAGGAAAAAGGCTCCAGTTAAGGAGTCTTTTTTTGTTTCCAAAAATTATTTATCCTACTGAGAAGTAAATTGATTCTATTTCATCTGATATCTGCATGGAAAACGCCCCCTATGAATAGCACTAACGCCTTGGTAATCTGGTTGATTCTGCAACAGAGATATTACAGTCGGACTTCGACCGCTTTATAGCTGAATTAAAGACTGCTGGTGTCGAATTTAAGATTGAAGAAAACTAGCAATATTACCATGGAGGCTTCATCGTATTATAATTTTACCTTAAAAAAAAATTGAATTAATCAATCCTAAAAGTAAAAACTATTTATTAAAGGAGGTTTATTAATGAAATACAAAGTAGAGAAAACTATCGAAATTTCATCCTGGATAATTGTGTCATTATTATTAATAAAATTTACACCAAAAAATAAAATTCGTGAAACACTAGTTGTATTTTTATTTAAACAAGCACTAACATGGATTTTTGGATTACTAGTGGTAGAAAAAAACTTAATTTCCTATCCATCTCGCTTATTTTTCAAAAAAGCATATAAACCTACTTTTTCATTTGAATACTTTATATATCCTGGACTGTGCGCTTTATTTAGTTTGTCCTATCCCAAAAATAAATCTAACCTTTTAAAAATCCTGCATTGCTTTATTAGTACTTCTGTAATAGTCATCTTCGAAATAATTGCAGTGAAATATACAAAATTAATTAAATATAAAAAATGGACTTGGTATTGGAGTTTTATAACAATTTGGATAACTGATTACTTAACACAAGCTTTTCACAACTGGTTTTTTAAAACTAAATTACATGAATAAAAAGGGGCAGTTAAACTGCCCCTTTTATTAATTTAAATGCACGATATCAGTCAAGTGCTTTAAAAGAAATGATTTTATTGACAAAATAGTCAGCACTTCAGTCTGAAATGTGGATATAAATCATCCATTTCCTCCTTAAAAAAATTTTTTTTATTGGGGAAAATTTAGAATTACAAAAGCACTTAGGGATGCCTATTCTTCATTTATATCTAATCCAGATAAATTTAAAGAAAGTTCATCTAATACTAAAAATACACAACCAAAAACGGTTCTGTAATCGATATATTCCCCTTTAACTTCAACATTTATCTCAATAATATTCCTTTTATTATGTATGTATTTTTCTTCAAATTGATTAAAATGAATACTTGTAACAGATACACTAATTTCCTCTAAGGATTTTTTTAGCTCTCTTTCAAATATTGAATTATTAAAGTTTTCCCTGAAGAAAATACGAATAGTAAATTTCATTTCAAATCCTCCTTCTACATGATTTGTCAAATCTTCCTTACTTTAACCTTTTTTCGAATAACTTGTGTATCTTTTATCCCCATATTTGTAGAAGCTAAGAACTGTTGTTGAGAGAATTTCCTCGTGAACATAAAACTGACATGTAAATATTAAAGGAGGATTCATTTGTGGCCACACTTAACGAAATCCAAAATGATTTAATTGATTTACGACCTAATAACACTATTATCAATCTTCAAGTAGGTACCGTTATTGTCTCAACAGATGGTAATCTGTTTGATTCTGCAACGGAGATATCACAGTCGGACTTCGAACACTTTATAGCCGCATTAAAGACTGCTGGTGTCGAATTTAAGATTGAAGAAATCTAGCATTATGACTATGGAGGCTAAAAAAGAATGAAAAAATTCTTACTGGCATATCTGTTAATCCCTTTGCTATTAATTGGATGCAGCAGTGAAAAACCCTCATTAGGTTTTACATATGATGAGTATAAAGCTCGGATCAATGATGCTTTAAAGCAAATGGGAAATAAGACTACATTAAAAATTATCAACGAAGATGTAACGGATGATGGAAAAAAGGTTATTGCCTTATCGAATAACATTATGATTTTTCTTGTATTGAATGAAGACAAAATTGTTACACAAGCAAATTTGGCTGCGAACGATACGGCTTATCTCACAGAGATGGATAATTTCAAATTTGCTTTTCTTTTATTAATCGGTACGGTAGATGATTCCTTAAGTTTTGGAGAAAGAAATAAGGTGCTGTAGCAACTAGGTATTTCTGATGAAAAAGTATTTGCAAAAGACTACACTAAGTCTGTTATTGTCAAGGATATTCATTACACGTATAAAGGCGGCTTTAAAGCGGGCAGCTATGTATTGCAAGCTGAGCCTAAGTAAGAAAGGTTGGAAAAGTGAAAAGTATAGTAGGACCAATACATAAAAAAGTAACAGCCATGGAATATTGGCTGTTACTTCTTTCATTTCTTTTTCTTACCGGATTGACCATTCACTGAATCCCCTGGCCCAAAATTAGCTTTCTTATCAGATGCTCCATATACTGCATTATCTTGGGTTACTTTGGCACCTTCTAAAAAATTATCCTTTGTTTTCATTCCATCATCTCCTAAATCATAATACATCGGACTAGCTTTCATATTATTTAGTAGAGATATAAGAAATATACAAACTAAATAGCTAACCTTTAATTAAATAGTGTCCTTTGTTTGATTGTATAAATTGGCAAGATCATGCCAGTCTTTTACAAAATAGGACCATAAATTGGGACGACGCCGAACAGCTAATGGGTGATAGGCCACTAAGGTTGGGATCCCTCTCACCTGTTGGATTGTGCCGCGCAATGATTTCACATCAACATCTTTGTTTTGAAAGAACGATTGAACCGCGATGTTTCCCATGCAAAAAACTACTTTAGGATTCTTCGCTTGTAGTTGGTCCTCCAAGTGGTTTATGCAAATCGTTCTTACGTTTTCCTTTTCATAAGCCCGAGTTGGTTTCCTTTTTAAAATATAGGTGATATAAAGATCATCAGCTGTTAAACCTACCTCATATGCTGCCTGCTGTAAGGTTTGCCTAGTTCCGCAAACAAACGGGCTGCCATCACAGTCTTCGCGTGCACCCGGATTATCCAGTAAGATCATAATTGGGGCATTTGGGTTTCCTTCTCCCCAAACCATTCTTGTTCCATGTTGATAAAGCCCGCAATCTTTGCACTCTTTCGCAAATGTTGGAACGGCTTCTTCTGGCCATAGATTCGGAACAAAAGTAGACAAAATTACACCTCCCAGCTTTATTATTGACAGCAAAGCTAAACACCCTTGTACTCGTATTATTTGAGATTTTTTGGGATAATAAACCCAATCATGATTCCAGGTGATAATCTTATTTCTACATAAAGGAGTTCTTTTAAATGGATTTGCAATTAAGAGATAAAAATGTACTCATTACCGGAGGGTCGAAAGGAATCGGGAAAGCCATTGCAAAAGTGTTTGTCGAGGAAGGTGCCAATGTCACGATTACAGCCCGTGACCTTGATTTTTTGGAACAGGCAAAAACAGAACTTGGAGGAAAGATATCCATTTATCAAGCCGATCTTACTAATGCAGAGGAACGGGAACTATTGATTCACACGTTTATCGAGCAGTACCGGTCGATCGATGTCCTCATCAATAATGCTGGTGGCAGTAATGGGGGCAAAGTGATGGAAACCGATATGGATCTCTTCTATCAGGCAATGGAGCTGAATTATTTTTCCGCGGTTCATTTAAGTAAATTAGCCGTTGAACACATGAAAAATCAGAGTTCGGGTTCCATCATTAATATTACGTCCGTTTATGGCAGGGAAAGTGGCGGAAAAGTTACCTACAATAATGCCAAATCTGCGCTCATCAGCTTTACAAAGTCTTTGGCCGACGAAGTCATTCCTCATGGAATTAGAGTCAACAGCATTGCTCCTGGAAGCATTTTGCACGAGACTGGCAATTGGATAAGGCGGATGAATGAGAATCCAGAGGAAATCAAAGAATTCGTAAAAAGGGACATTCCTGCAGGCCGCTTTGGCACCCCCGAAGAAATTGCGAATGTTGCAGCCTTCCTTGCCTCAGAAAAAGCTTTCTGGATTGTCGGGGCCAGCATAAACGTCGATGGCGGACAATCCAAAATGAATTTTTAAGTCGGCTTTCCCTTGGTTTTTTACCAGGAAATGCGCTGAACATAAAATAGACAGAAGACTATTCCGATTTTCGTTTTGGTCTTCTGTCTCCACTCTTTTACAATATTTTTTTCCTCCGCGTTAAATCGGCCAAATCAAATAAATTGGCAATGGGAATATTCATAACCGAAAACCGAGCGTCGTCTGTCTCTCCTTTTTTCCAGCGGTAGTAAAGCTGCTGCAAAATAATGGCTAGCTTGTAAAAGCTAAATGCTACATAATATTCGATATCTGTGATATCACGACCGCTCACCCTAGCATATCGTTCGGCCAATTCCCTTCTTGAGAAGAAGCCGGGTTGGTTTGTTACCACCGAAATGCCCATGTCGGGATCGCTTGCTTCCCCCCAGTAGGATAACAGGGCTCCGATATCACTCATCGGGTCGCCGATGGTGGCCATTTCCCAGTCAAGAACTCCTTTGATCACACCAGGGTCAATCGGATCCAGAACAAGGTTGTTGAGTTTAAAGTCATTATGAACAATCGTTGTATCGGCGGTTGTCGGCATATTCTTTAACAGCCAGGCCTCCAGTTCCGCCACGCCGGCTATTTCATCCGTTTTGACCAGACGGTAGCGTTTAATCCAGCTATGAACCTGCCTTTCCAGAAATCCTTCCGGCTTCCCGATATCCATTAAATTCACTTTTTTATAATCTACCTGTTGAAGCTCTACTAAGCTATTAATAATACTGTTTGAAATGGAAGGTCCAATCAACTCAGAGGAACCATAGATCTCAGGAATACTTTGATTGATTACTACCCCTTGCTTTTTTTCCATCAGATAAAAATGTCTCTCCATAATGGCAGGGTCATCGATGTATAAATAGGGTTTTGGGGCAAGCGGGTAAACATTATGCAGTCTGGATAGAATGGAATACTCTCGTTTAATATCATGGGCTTTAGCAGGAATTTCACCAAATGGGGGCCTCCTTAACACGGATTCCCAGTTCCCAAACGAGAGCAGGTACGTGTGATTAGAATAACCTTCGGAAAATTTGGTGATCCTCATGGGGTCACTCGGAATGCCAGGAATCGTTTCTCGTACGAGCGTCTCTAAACGTTCCCAATTAATGGATTCATGCTTAATAGATGGATTGACCTTATTCATAGAGTCTGCTTCTCCCTCCTTACAATCCATTATACTAGCTTGATTTATGTAAATTGGACATTTTTGGAGAAATATGTGATATTCTTTTGCACACAAAAAAAGACAACGGTTTTACCGCTGCCCCTTCCTTATTATTCAATTACCACTCTTTCATTTATTTTTTTACCCGATTGGCCATTCACTGAATCTCCAGGTCCATATTTAGCTTTCTGTTCAGATGTCCCATACTTTAATTAGGTCCTTTTGTTTGATTATATACATTGGCGAGGTCTTGCCAGTCTTCTATAAAGTATGACCATAAATTGGGACGACGCCGAACCGCTAATGGATGATAGGCCGCTAAGGTTGGAATCCCCCTTACCTGTTGGACTGTGCCGCGCAATGATTTCACATCCACTTCCTGGTTTGAAAGAAAGATTGAACTGCAACGTTTCCCATGCAAAAAACGACTTTAGGCTTCTTCTCTTGGAGCTGGTCCTCCAAATGGTTCATGCAAATGGTTCTTACGGTTCCCTTTTCATAAGCCCGAGTGGGTTTTCTTTTTAAAATATAGGTGATATAAAGGTCTTCACTTGTTAAACCAACCTCATTTGCTGCCTGCTGTAAGGTTTGCCTTGTTCCGCAAACAAACGGGTGCCTTCACAGTCTTCACGCGCACCTGGATTATCCAATAAAATCATAATCGGGGCTTTTGGGTTTCCTTCTCCCCAAACCATCCTTGTTCCATGCTGATAAAGACCACAATCTTTGCACTCTTTCGCATATGCTGGAACGTCTTCTTCTGGCCATAATTTAGGAACAAAAGCAGACAAAATGATACCTCCCCGACTTTTTACGCGCTTTTATTAGAATATCCATTGGAGCTCGTTTTTAAATTGGACAATCAAATCATAAATCCACCATTAATATCGATGGATGCACCTGTTATATATCCTGCTTGTTCTGAAGCTAAAAAGGCAACGAGATCAGCTATTTCAGTGGCTTTACCGTACCTTCCTATTGCGATAATTTCTTTAAGTAATACTGCATTGGAACCATCTGCTGGATTCATATCCGTATCAACAGGTCCAGGCTGGATATTGTTAACGGTGATTCCTTTTGGGGAAAGGTCCCTTGCTAATCCTCTCGTCATACCCGCTACAGCTGCCTTTGTCATGGCATAAAGACTTAAGCCTGGAAAGCCTGTTACATCGGCATTTACACTTCCGATTGTAATGATTCTGTCACCCTCACTCATTTGAGGTGCAGCTGCTTGAACTCCTTCAAAAACCGAACGCACATTGACAGCCACCATTCTGTCAAACTCTTCAACTGTAAATTGGTCATACATCTTTTGCTCAAATATACCGGCATTATTAATAAGAATATTGATTCGACCAAATTCTTCTATTGTCTTCTCTACTGCTTCTTTTGTTGCATTTACATTTTCAGCATTTGCATGTATGGCAAATGCCGTTCCTCCACTCCTTTGAATTTCATTCACTAATTCCTCCGCTCTCTTGCTTGAATTTGCGTATGTGAATGCAACAGCGATACCATCTTTAGCCAGTCTCCGGACAATTGACGCACCAATTCCACGTGAACCGCCTGTGATTAAAGCAACTTTATTTAGATTTGACTCCATTATATCCTCTCCTAAATTAAACTTATTTTATTAAAATACATTTCGGAATGAACGTTCCGAATAAGGGTAAAAAAAATTCGCTCTGAAAGTCAGTCAAATGATTATTTTAAAAAGTAAAGGGACATTTTTACAATTTGATGAAGCGCTGGTTTATCTGTTGTTCTACTTGTAACCGAAAGACCATTGGTTACATTAACCAAGTATTTTGAAAGAATAGATAAATCTTGATTCTCAGTTAATACACCATCCGAAAGCGCACGCTCTAGCAGGTATAGAAATGCTTTTTCTCTTTTTAGGTTATTCCTGCTTACTCGGTCCATGACATCCAGATGAGTCATCATTTCGAGTGATGCTTGAACCATGAAGCAACTTTCTTTTTCGTTATGCTCAATGATTTTATCAAAAAACTTATCCAATACCATCCTAGGCGGCCCATCTTCATACAATACCGAAGTCATCTCATCTACTTCATTGGTATAGTGGTCTAATGCGACTAGGTACAGTTCTTTTTTATTGCCAAAAGTCTCATAGATACTACTTCTGCTAAGATTTAAGACGTCTACTAAATCTTGCATAGAGGTCCCCTCAAACCCTTTCTTTCGAAAAACATCAGCAGCTTTATAGGCTGCTTGACTGATATCAAATTCTTTTTTTCTAGCCAAAACATTCACCCCTGTAAGTAGGATAACTTATAAAAAAGGAAAATACAATTATTTTGGAACGCCCATTCCGAAAATTATTAAACTAGGTTTCGATCTCTTTATTCGTTTTCTTTAATTTGTTTTTTATAAAAACCCAAATACTTAATACGGGTAAGTAAATAAAAAGAAAAATGGAACTAAAAATAATGGTTATGGACTCAACTCTGTTGACATCAATCGTATCTTTGCAGAGTGTAACAATCATTTCAATAAGAATGATCGAAACCCACAAGGTTATATTCGGCTTAATCCCAATAGATTCTTTTAGTACTCGAACTCCACCCCAAACCGCGATACAACAAGTCGGTAAAAAGACCAAAACCCAAGTAAAAATATAAACATATTCAAACCGTTCAATAAACGGAAGACGAATAATTTTGGACATAATTAAAGTGGGCCAAACCGTATGTAATAGCTGCCCATGACTAAAGTATACAAATGTAAACAGGGTTACTAGAACATAAACCAAGGTCGTGTAGCCTACGGCAAAGTGAAACCATTTTTGCGATTTCATATTATTTTTTATATATGGATAGTATATAAGCAAAAATTCTGGACCAAGAAAGCTCAGCATACTTTCCTTTGCGGAAACAAAATAATCATGTATCCCATGGTTGAATAGCGGTAATAAGTTGGACCAATGAGCGTACTGAATAAGATAATACAGTGAAAAGAATAAAAACGAAGGTAAGATTACTCCCCAAAAGCATATTCCTGTAATAACCCGAAACCCGCCTTTAACAATATTGACAATAACAAGTAAAAGAATGAAAGATAATATCCATAAAGGCGTACTTGGAAATACCCATGTCATCAACACTTCTAAGTAAGACCTGATTACAATCGAAACGATTACTATGCAGTAACAATATAGTAGAAGATTTAATATATTCCCCATCCATCTGCCATACAATTCCTTGTGCAGTGATATGATATCTCCGTTTTTTGCATGCTTTAATAAAAAATACATTAACACTCCAATAACATGGAAAGCCACTCCCACTAAAAGGACTGATACCCATGCATCTTGTCCCGCACCACTAAATAACTTGGTTTGAAATCCAAGTAATCCCACACCCGTTTGGGTCCCGTGGATGAGAAAAAATAAAAAAAAGGGAGAGACTGTTATACTTTCCTTTAATTCCTTGCTCATAATCCATCACCTTACTCCCCTATCCCTGCCCGAGTTAATTCGATATTTAGGTCAATATCATATTGAACATTTGGATATATCTTTTCATAAAATTCTTTCTCATTCCAATCTCTAGAGTTGGCTCTTACCAAATCACCTATACCAAGTGGATCTACTTTATTGGCCGTCAGTTTATGAAGAAGCTTTTTACATTCTTGTTCCACTTGTTCTTCCAATTGTTTTTTTAACAAATATTTTTTTTTATCTCTTCTTAGGTCTAACCAAGTTGGGTAATCCTTCACCATACCTTGTAAATCCATATGAAAGTGAACCTTTGGTACCGATGGATTACTTTTGAATCGTTTTCTATTCTCCCCGTATAAAACGGTAAAGACAATTGTTCCTTCTTTTCCTTCATTCTTGATGTTAAATACACTTTCTCCCCTCATCATTTCCCCTCTTAGTAATTTATATATGAACGTCTCTTTTTTATTGAGTGCTGTAATTTGTTTATCTTTTTTAAATACCGCTAATCCCTCAGTGGTTATTTTGCCCCTGGAGTTTACCCTTAAAAGAGGAATGGCATTATCTCTTCCTTCACCATAATAATCAAATAAAAAACTATGCATATTCGGTAGAGGTAATTCATCCTTCTCATATCTATGCTCAATTAGGTTAACGATATGGTCACTACTGTTGCTGTTATTATTTTTTAATAACTCACCTGATTTACCGTCGGTAACAGCCACAAACATATTGCTGCCAATTAACGGGTCCCTGCAAATGGTCTTTACAAAATAGGCGATCCCATCTTCGGCTAATTCCTTGCCGAATACCAATAAACTTAATTTTCCGATTTCAACAGGTTTTGAAGACTGCTCATCGATCTCTTTCAGGATTGTCCTTGTATTCATTCCTTTACCTGTTAAGGTTGTAGCTTCTCCCTGCTCCTCCTCTTTTGTATAGTCAGTATAAAGTACGGTTCCTATATAACGATCCTTTCCTTTATCTAATCCTAAAACAGCAGGAATTTGTATATCATCAATTGTCTTATTATTAGGATTATTACAAGCAGATAAAGTTAATAAAACAGAAAAGGAAGTCAAAAGCAATTTTCCTTTAGGCCCATTCATTAGAATCATCCTTATTTTCTTTAGGTTTATATCTGACAAGAGAAAGAGGTCTTAAAAAAGGACTCCGATTGGTTGTGTTCTTGTAGGAAGAACGAATAAAACTATCTCTGAAGCTATTTAATCTAAAAGGATAAAGAGGAACCATATAGGGGTTCCCTAATGACGTTAATTTTAATAGGTGACTAAGAAGAAGCACAAATCCAATTGCAATGCCAAATCCGCCAAATAAAGCTGCTAGTATAATTAACGGGAACCTCAGAAGACGGATTGCATTAGACATCTTAAATATAGGAGTGGTAAAGGAAGCCAGAGCGGATAATGAGACAATAATCAGTAGGATATTACTCGTTAAAGCTGCTTCAACCGAAGCTTGTCCAATGACAATGCCCCCAACTATTCCCAGCGTCTGTCCAATCTTCGTAGGGAGCCTTGCTCCTGCCTCACGTAATAGTTCAATTGTTATTTCTAGGAATATTGCTTCCAAGAAGGGAGGAAATGGAACATGTGCCCTCGAGCTAATTAATGGTTGAAGCAAATCTCCTGGTATTACCTCATAGTGAAAGGTCAGTATGGCTACATATAACGAAGTAGAAAACATGGAAAAAATAACACCTAAAATTCTAATAATCCTAAAAAAAGAACCTAATATCCATGTCAGATAGTAATCTTCGGGTGATATAAAAAAATCTAATAAAGTAGATGGTCCTGTCACTATATATGGTGAACCGTTCGCAAATATAGCAACTTGCCCTGATATCATGGCATATACGACTCGATCGATTCTCTCAGTTGATAAAAATAGCGGAAATGGAGAGTTAGAATTATCCGAAAAAATCTGTTCAATTTGTGAACTGTCAAAGATGACATCAAAGTCAATATCCTTTATACGTTGCCTGACAGTTTCGACATATTGCGGGTTTGTTACCCCTTCAATATAGGCAACAGCTATTTCTGTTTTCGATAGAGTGCCCAGTTTCATTTCTTCAAAAACTAATTCCGGAACTGCAATTTTTTTTCTTAGCAAATGGATATTGACATTGATGTTTTCGATAAAACCGATTTTCGGGCCAATAACACTAAATTCATTTTCGGTTTCATTGTTTTTTCTATATCCAAGTTCCTCGTTTTGAATATTTATGATAAGCAACTCTCTAAGATCTTTTAATTGAATTGTGATATATCCCTTAATTAGCTTTTTTTCAATGTCGTTTGGGTCTTTTGAATATTCAATCTCTTCAAAGGGGATGATTTGTTCCAATTCTTGGAGCGACTTAACTTTTTTACCATTCTCTTTAATTACTGGAAGTAAATGCTCATTTATCGCTTTAGCATCTACCATAGATTTGTAATAACTGATAAGCAGTGAATCCTCCCTCTGAAAGGGAGAAAATTGAAAAAAATCGCTTGACTTCTTTGCCTGCTGATAAACCTCTTGAATCGTCTTATGACTATCTGCCCGTTTTGCGTCCTTTAAAGGCATCTCTTCTCACCAACTATCTTTTAGGAATTTCCCTTAGTTTGATTATTTAGCGTAAAGATAGTAATTATCATATGGCTTATTTTCCCAAGGTTTGAGATTTCAATGCATTGGTAATTGCCATTTTCGTGAAATAAAAAAAGCCATGGGGACGGTTCCTGTGGTCTGAAATTTAAAATCATTTGACCACGAGAACCGTCCCTCTGGATTTAAAGTGGTAGAGGAAATCCACAAAAGAAAAAAGCCGGGTGCTATCCAACATGCGGATTTTACCTGGCTCCAATAATAATTATAAAATGAACATGCCAACAATACCGCATTAGTAGTTGTGACAAGCCCTATTTTACTTTTTAAGAAGTTTTAAAAAGGTACAAATGGTTAAGATACCTTTATCAAAGTTTTCCAAATTAAAGTGTTCGTTTGGAGCATGAAGATTTTCATCTGGCAAACCGAATCCCATTAAGACAACAGGAGCCTGTAGGGATTGGTTAAAATCCGATACAATAGGAATCGAACCACCTTCTCTTTTGTAAACCGGCGATTTCCCATATACGGTTTCATAAGCTTCAGCCGCTTTTTGAATCATCGGACTGTCGATCGGCGTTAAGAATGGATTCCCCGTATCGCCAAGAGACACTTTCACTGTACATCCCTTTGGTGCATGGTCCTCAAGATGCTTTTTGATCAATTCCTGAATTTTTTCAGGGTTTTGATTGTGGACAAGACGGCAGGTGATTTTGGCATGGGCTTCGTTCGGGATGACTGTTTTTGTTCCTTCGCCCTGAAATCCGCCCCATAATCCGTTTATTTCTAATGTTGGCCGGGAACTGATTTTTTCAGGGTAAGGAAAATTGTTTTCCCCTCCCGTTAAATCTGTTAATCCTAAAGATTTTTTCAATTTTTCTTCATCAAATCCTAACGCTTTAATCTGTTCCTTTTCAAATTCAGAGAGTTCCACGACATCATCATAAAAATGATCCACATTTACTTTTCCGTTTGCATCATGAAGGGTCGAAAGCAGCTGTACCAATAAATGGTTGGCATTCTGGACTCCCCCGCCGAACATGCCCGAGTGCAAATCAGAATTAGCGGTTTTAAGGGAAAGCTCCAGTGCACAAAGACCTCTTAAAGAATAGGTGATGGCAGGGACGCCTCTGTCCCACATATCAGAATCAGAAATAACGACTACATCACACGATAATTTCTCTTTATTTTCGGATAAATACGGCGGAAGATGAGGACTTCCGATTTCTTCTTCTCCTTCGATGCAAAATTTCACGTTTACCGGTAATTTACCTTCTAATTTCAATAGTGTTTCGACTGCTTTGATATGTAAGAATGTCTGACCTTTGTCATCGGTTGCCCCTCTTGCATAAATCTTTTCATCACGGATCGTTGGTTCAAACGGAGGCGTTTCCCATAAATGAACAGGGTCAACCGGTTGAACGTCATAATGGCCGTACACTAAAACTGTTGGGGCGTTTTCCTGATGAAGCCAGTCCGCATAGATAATCGGATGACCTTTTGTCTGGACTATTTCAACATGTTCCATTCCAATGGCTTCTAATTCATTGGCAATCCATGAAGCTGCTTTTTGAATGTCCTCTTTATGCTCCGATAAGGAACTGATGCTTGGAATCCGGAGCCATTCTTTTAATTCCTCGATATTTTGATTATGTTGCTTGGATAACAACTCGGATAATTGACTCATGTTCTCACCTTTTCTAATTTATTTCCTATTCTAATTTTATATCTAAAGCCATGATTGGCTTCAAGTAATACAACTTGGCCAATACCTGTCACGACAAATAAAAAATAAGGACCCGACTCGAATTCTTCACCTCACCTCTTATAATACCCCGCTATAGCTGGAAAATGGGTTTTTAGACACGGAAATTTCAAGCTTTTTGAATCGGGACTTGTATTTCAAACATGACTTCATGTGGATTATCCGTTACCGTAATATCCACATGCATGATTTGAAGTGCATCCCCCATGACCCGGTAACCCTTTTCGTCCAGATATGCAAATATTTTATTCAAACTTTTACTCCGATTCCTTAACAACTCCCCATTATAACGGATACATGCAAATAACCCTTCAGGAATAATTTTCAAGTACTTTTCTGGAATTTGTTCATTGTTTTTGGCTACGACAAAAATAACAGAGGGATCCTCAAAACGTCGGTCATTAAGGTCTGCTTCCTTGATAATGATGCCCAAACGATTACTGGCAAGAATCGGAGCTTTCTCTGTCAGCATGGTCTCTAATCTTATAATACTGTAACAAAGTTCCAAATTCGTATTGATATGTTCATTTAACGTAAATAACTTTCGGCTTTTTATTTCACGAAGGGTAATCTCATGAAATGACTCTTCGCTTAAAACACTGTCCAAATACGCTATTTTTTCTTGAATATTTTCCTCAAGCTCAGATAATTCTTTTAGTCTAGAAACAAGTTCGACATGTTTAGCTTTCAGAATATCCCTTGATTTCTTAAAATTTCGCTGATTGAAATACTGTTTAATTTCCTCGGTACTCATCCCGATTTGACGAAGCTCTTTAATCGTCCCTAGTATCTCGTACTGAAAAATAGAATAATATCGGTAACCAGTTTGAGAATCAACATAGTTCGGTTTAAACAAATCAATCCGATCATAATGACGAAGGGTCTCTGTCGTCACCCCTCGTAACTTGGCCATTTCACTGATCGTTAACCTTTCTTTCATACAAACACCACCCTTTAAAGAAACAAAAAAATATAAAAAATGCCATTACAAAACCTATTGACCTTTGTGTAACACAAAGCTTTACCATAATGATACATTAAGTTCAGATTTATCTGAATAGTAAATTTAAAGGAGGTGAAATTTGGTAGATTTGTTTTCCTATTAGAAAACGAACGCTATCGAAAAGATATTATGTTCATTCAACCAAGGAAAGAAGAGAAGAAACATGATTACGGGCAAACGCCCAAACAGAATTAAGCGAGTATTGCGAGGGAGGAATGAATTTGACTGAAAAAGCAACGCTTAGAAGATCTCTTACATTGTTACAAGTTGTTTTTTTAGGTTTAGCCTGGAATAATCCTATGGTATTTTTTAATACTTATGGAATTGCAGCAGAGAGCTCAAAAGGCGTACTTGCAGGTGCTTATGTGATTGCTTTTATGGCAATTCTCTTTACCGCAGTCAGCTATGGAAAGATGGCAAAGGCTCATCCAATCGCAGGATCGGCGTACACCTATACTCAAAGGTCGATGAATTCTGAAACCGGTTTCATGATCGGATGGACCATTTTGTTAGATTATCTGTTAACGCCGATGATTACCTGCCTGATGTCCGCTGTTTTTTTAAGCGCAGAATTTCCACACATTCCGTTTTCATTTTGGATTATCATCCTAAATATTGGTATAACCATCATAAGTTTAATCGGTATTAACTTCTCCGCAAATACAAGCAAAATTTTTGTTATCGCTCAAGTCCTTTTTATTGTCGTTTTTGCTATCTTAACCATCAAAAGTGTCTTGGGGGGCATGGGTACAGGTACACTTGTATCCATAAATCCCTTTGTTAACTCAAATGTTTCAGTCTCAGTCATCTTCGCCGGGGCATCACTTCTCTGCTTTAGTTTTCTAGGTTTCGATTCCGTCACAACATTGTCGGAGGAAACCATTCATCCGGAGAAAACGATTCCAAAAGCAATCTTTTTGATGATGCTTATCATGGGTATTATTTACATCGGTTCATCCTATTTGGCACAGATTGTCTTTCCAGGATTTCATTTCAAAAACACTGATTCTGCAGCACTCGAACTTGTCAAAATGATCGGTGGAAATTTATTTAGCTCTTTATTCATTACTGTCATGATTATCGGGAACTTTACTTCGGGGGTTTCTTCCGTTACGAGTGTTTCTCGCGTGTTATATGTAATGGGCCGAGATTCGGTTTTACCGAAAAAAATATTCGGCTTTATTCATCCACGATTTAGAACGCCATCCAATAGTATTCTAGTTGTTAGTTTAATTTCCTTATTTGGAATTGTACTAAGCCTGGATACAGCGATTACGTTTATTAATTTCGGAGCCTTGATTGCGTTCA
This sequence comes from Neobacillus bataviensis, assembly GCF_019969725.1. The sequence continues at coordinate 18,702 of NZ_JAHXYW010000009.1, read as the reverse complement.
CCTTTGTAAATCTTTCAGTCATCGCACACTATTATGTGAGGAATCGTAAGCGTTCATTCGCTGAAACCATTCATTATCTTATTTTTCCGCTTATTGGTGCAGGATTCATCATGTGGCTATGGTCCTATTTGAATATACATGCGCTCATTTTAGGAATCAGTTGGATGGCAATCGGATTTGTCTATCTGCTTTTCTTAACAAAATTCTTTCGTCAGCGGCTTCGAAAGTTACATTTTGATGATGTGAATGATGATTACCTGTTAGTGGAAGGTAAGGAGAAAAGTATTTCTACCGATTCATAATTTTGGGTTTAGTAGTTAATGAGACATTTAGTATTACAAATAAGTAAAGGATCTTTTCCTATATAGGATGGTGTTACCTAGAATGTATGCATTGGAGTTTCATAATCTATCCTATGTTTTTCCCAATGGCGACAGAGGCCTTTCGGATATATCCGGAGCTGTGCCATTTAATAGTAAAGTAGTGGTTTTGGGGAGTAGCCGCTCAGGAAAAACAACACTCGCCCATCAGTTAAGTGGTTTATCACTATCAAAGAGCGGATCCATTCGATTGTTTGGTGAAGCTATACCATCAAAATCGAAGAAATTCCTCCGTGAACGTATCGGTTTTGTAGAACAAGATTTACGCTCATCCCTTTTTGTTCGAACCGTTTGGGAATATGTAACCGCTGGAATCATCAATAAATCACTGCCAAAAGCAGAGAAAATAAAAATGGCAGAGACGGCTCTAGGGATGGCTGGCATGCTTGAATCGAAGTATCAAACCTTAAGTTATTTAAACAAGAGTCAAAAAAAAAGATTAGGTATTGCTCGAGCACTCGTTACCCAAACTGAGGTTTTGATTTTAGATGAACCGATTAGCGGCTTGGACCCAGATGGTTATAGGAGCATAAACGCTCTTTTAGAAGGATTACACATTATTGGAAAAACAGTAATCGTTCTGACTCACGATGTCGATTTTGCAGCTAACTGGGCGGATCATCTGTTTCTTCTAAGCGAAGGCTGTCTGTTGGCAGAAGGGTCACCTTCTTTGGTTCTGGATGAAAAACTAATGGAAAAAGCGCGTTTGCGATTGCCAATGCTGTCACTTCCCTTTATGAACCTTCCTAGACACAAATTTCGTACTATACCTCGAACAGTCGATGAAGCTACAACAATACTTAGAGAATTTGTCCAAAATGAACATTTCACAGGGAGGTTTTAAAGTGGATCATGCAATCTTTGGCCTTATATTACTTTCCGTATTCTTGGGATTACGGCATGGAATTGATTGGGACCACATCGCAGCCATCACAGATTTGGTAGGTGGTGAGAAAAACCAGAAAAAGGGATTTATTTTGGCTTTTTGGTACGCAATGGGTCATGAAGTCGTCATTATTGTGCTTGGAGGAATGGCGGTACTGTTCGGGAGCACACTACCCTCTTGGGTTGATAACGTGATGGAACCGGTTGTTGGAGTAACACTTATTATTTTGGCCTCCTTTTTATTGCTTTCTCTTTATAAAAACAGCCAAGAAATGATCATGGTTAGTAGATGGAGAATCCTATTTACAGGTTTTTATAATTTGTTTGCGCTACTTACCGGTCGTTATTTCGGGAAATACCGAGGTTTTGATTCCAGCATCAATATCAATGTTTCCCGTACCGGTTCTTTCGCCATCGGAATCGCTCACGGTATTGGCGCTGAAACTCCTACCCAATTGATGCTGTTTACCGCTGCTTCGAGCGTCGGTCATTTGGATCATGGGATCATCGTGGTCCTAGCGTTTGTCGTCGGCTTGTTGATTTCTCATACCCTGTTGGCCCTGGCTTGTTTTTTCGGGTTTACACGCATTCTCAAGAATAAAATGGCCTTTCGAAGCTTCGCATTTGCTACAGCGATATACAGTTTAGGCATGGGAATCCTCTATGTCTTTGGTGAATCTTCATTTCTTCCGGCTATTTTTTAACCGGATGTAAATCATTTAATACTTTACTAGGAGGAAAATAAAATGGGATTTTTTGATAATCATGGACTTAAATACAAACCGAGCACAGGATTGGACTCTGAAACAAAAAACGATCTTTTAGGTGTCATTGCCGCCCAAAAAGAAAAGGAAGTTCCAAGAGTGAAAGCAGAGGAAGAAATCAAACGAGGACTAGAATTTGGATTGGAAGCTGCTGAATCCATTGGAGATAGAACGATATCCTGTTTTTCTAGAGGATCATTACCACCCTATTCCGGCATTAATACTTTTCTCAAAGTCCCTTATTTAGAAGACGTTCGTGAAGTTGGAAAATATGACGTGGCCTTTATGGGAGTTCCTTTTGATATTGGAACCACTTACCGCTCTGGAACCAGATTTGGCCCGCAGGCGATTCGTCGCATTTCTAGTTTATTTACTTCCTTCTCTTTTGAATTAGGTGTTGATTTAAAAGAGTCACTAGATATGGTGGATATCGGTGATGTATTTACCATCGCCAATATTGAAAAAAGCTTTGATCAAATCACTAAAGCCGTATCACACGTATTTTCTTCCGGAACCATGCCCATCATTTTTGGTGGAGATCACGCTATCGGTTATCCGTGTTTGCGTGCCATTGCCGAAAATGTGGACGGGAACGTTGGAATCATCCATTTAGATCGACATGTCGACATGGGTGAAAAGGATATGGATGAAAGAATGCATGGTACACCTTGGTTCCATGCCACGAATATTCCGAATGCACCTGCTTCAAATCTCGTACAAGTGGGTCAGGGTGGATGGATTAGCCCACGTGAAGGCTATTCCAATGCTGGAAAAAGAAATACTACTATTTTAACCATGACAGATGTGGAAACGATGGGTATTGAGAAAGCAGCTGAAATTGCTTTGGAAACGGCCTGGAAGAATGCCAAAGCCGTATATTTAAGTTTTGATATCGATAGTCTCGATCCTGGTTTTGCTCCTGGAACGGGTACACCTGAACCAGGCGGTTTCCTGCCACGCGAAGCATTGAAATTTTTACAGCTTGTCGCTAAAGAAGGCGTGTGCGCGATGGAAGTTGTGGAAGTATCACCTCCATATGATATTAGTGACAAAACCTCACTGTTGGCAGCTCGAGCTGTTTTGGATGTCTTGGGTACAATGGTGGCAAATGGGAAAATAGGGAAAAGAAATTTATATTCTGAAAAAACCATCCTGCGATGATTGAATAAAAATATCGCTAAACCCTATTTTTTATAAAAGCTAAAGTAAGCCAAGGGGACGGTTCTTATGGTCTAAACTACTCTAACATCGTTGCCATGAGAACCGTCCCTGTGGAATACAAAAAAGATGCCCCACCCCAATGGACATCTTTTTCTAATGAACGTTATCCTATTTTCTCCTCTGTACCTGTTTCTGCAGAAGTAACATCCTCAATTGAAACAAACTCCTCCGACATTGGACGAAGTTTCTTGGAGCCTACTAAGAAATAGTAGACAATCGACACACCAAAAATCGTCAGAATCACACCCGCCAAAGGCAGCTGTAATCCAAACAATGGTAGAGTTGTCGTTAACACGCTGTATTTTACCACGCAGAAGAAAGAGAAAACACCCAATACTAATGCAATCGCCGGTACCACAGGATAGCTCACCTTAAATGGTCTTTCCAAATTCGGCTCCTTTTTCCGCAGCACAAACAACGAAACCATACTTAAGCAGTACATCGTAATCGCACCAAAAACGGATAGGATAATCAACGCATTTGCAAAGTTTGCTGAGCCTGCTGCGATCACGCCAATCGCTCCAGGAACAATCAAGCCCCAATGCGGCACCCCGCGTTTCGAAAGATTTGACAAAAACTTAGGCAGGTACCCTGCACGAGCTAGGGCAAACGTTTGACGAGAATAGCCTATAATAATACCATGCAAGCTGGCAATTAGACCAAATAAACCGATAATGGCAACGGATTTTGGGATAAAGCTGCCTTCTCCATAAATACTTGCCAATGCCTGAGGAAGTGGATAATCCGCTGGTTTACCTGTACCGCCGCCAAGTCCTGCCGTTACGACTAAGGTTAAAATCGTTGCCACACCAAGCGTTAAAATACCGGAAATAAAGCCTTTTGGAATATCCTTCTTCGGGTCGCGCACCTCTTCTGCTGCCATCGCTCCTCCCTCAATCGCAAGGAAGAACCAAATGGCAAATGGAATCGCTGCCAAAACACCGGACCAGCCATGACTAAAAGCCATATCATTAAAGATATTGGATGATTGAACATGAGGTAAACCGGCCACATAATAAATTGCGAGACCGATTAGTGCCAATACTGTTGCCACTAACTCAATGATAGCGGCACCTTTTACACCGATGAGGTTGACCAAAATAAATAAAATAAACATTCCGACCGTTGCATAAACGGCATTAATGCTTGGGATTAAAAAATTGATATACGCGCCAACCGAAACCGCAATCGCTGGAGGGGCAAATACGAATTCAAATAAACAGGCTAAACCGGTTATAAAACCCATAAACGGCCCCATTGCCTTTCGGGCATAGGCAGACGGCCCGCCTGCATGAGGGATGGAAGTTGAAAGCTCTGAATAACTAAAGATAAAGGTTGTATAAAAGACAATAATAATCAGTGCGGCAATGCCGAGGCCAATGGTGCCGCCTGATTCAAAACCGTAGTTCCAGCCAAAATATTGGCCGGAAATAACCATCCCTACGGCAATACCCCAGAGATGAATTGGTTTAAGCGCTTTCTGTAAATGGTTGTTTCCCTGCTCCATAAACCCTTCCCCTTTCAAAGTAAATCTCCTGGAAATATTAAACGATAACCATATCCCCTACAAGACTATTTCCCAAACTCGGTGTTACTAGTTTAATATAGAATTGTAGAGGGATTCACAGGTTATATTAACCAAATATTACAGTGTCTTCAAAATCGACATGACATTGCGAACAGATTGGGCTGATTGATCCAGGGCTGTTTTTTCTTCAGGGGTTAACGCAATTTCAATGACCGTTTCAATCCCATCGCCGCCGAGGATTGTTGGAACCCCTAGATATAAATCCTGATAGCCATATTCCCCTTCCAGATAGGCAATACATGGCAAGATTCGTTTTTTGTCCTTTAATATGGCTTCAGCCATTTGGACCATCGAAGCTGCCGGGGCGTAGTAGGCACTGCCTTGACCTAGCAAACTGACAATCTCGCCGCCGCCTTTACGCGTTCTTTCCACAATCGCTTCAATTCGGTGAGGCGGGAGAATTTTATCAAGCGGGATTCCGCCGGCATAAGAGAATCGAACCAATGGGACCATATCATCCCCATGCCCGCCAAGGACAAAACCCGAAATATCTTCCACTGACACATTCAATTCCTGGGCAACAAACGTATTGAAACGCGCTGTATCCAAGACACCGGACTGACCGATAACCCTATTTTTAGGAAACCCTGTTGTTTTATAACAAACATAGGTCATCGCATCTACGGGATTACTTAAAACGATAATATAGCTATTCGGGGCATATTTTTTAATATTTTCCGAGACTTGCTCAATAATCTTAGCATTGGTAGAAACCAAATCATCCCGGCTCATCCCAGGTTTCCGCGGCAGCCCTGCCGTGATTAACACCAAATCAGCATCCTGTATATCCGCATAATCTGAGGTACCGGTTATATTTGCATCAAAGCCTTGGACAGGACTGGCTTCTAGCATATCCAGTGCCTTCCCTTTGGTCGGATCGTTTTGAGACGGGATATCAACAAGAACGACATCTCCTAATTCTTTTTGGGCAATCATCAGCGCTGCTGTTGCACCAGTAAACCCTGCACCGACCACGGCAATTTTTTTACGTTTGAAAGCCATGTTTCCTCCTCCAATCTTTTAAAAATTATTCCGTTTGTGCTGGTGGCTCTTCTTGTTTTGCTCTTTGACCTCTTTTTACAGGCTTTGGTTTCTCTTCACTCTTTTTCAGCGTCTGCGCCAACATTTGCCCTACTCCCTCATCCGGACGCGGGATAACATGCGCAGTTACCAGCACCCCGACACTCTGAGCTGCATACTTGCCGGCATCGACCGCTGCCTGAACAGCCCCGACATCTCCTTCTACTAAAATCGAAATGAGTCCGGCATCCACGTTTTCTTTTTTAACTAAACGTACATCTGCTGCTTTGACCATTGCATCTGCGGCAACGATCGAAGCAATCAGCCCTCTTGTTTCAATCATTCCTAAGGCTTTTGACATCGTTTACGCACCTCCTTCTACATCAATCGAATCGATAATTCCGATAATGACAGCATCAATCGGCAGTCTCTGGTCACCGATAATATTTGCCGCCGCACTTCCCCTTGTGACCATCACTTTATCTCCCACTCCTGCACCAATCCGGTCCACCGCAATAAACGGTGAAAGGATAGGAGAACCGGATGGAAGCTCTGGCTGGACAAATAAATATTTTAATCCTGTTAGATTTTCTTCCTTCCTTGTCGCCCACACCTTTCCAATCACCGTTCCAACTAACAAAAAATCATCCCCTTAAACTAATCCATAACCTGGATGGTTTTTTTCAATTCTCTTGCAGCATCCCGTGCCAATGGCGTCACAATGGTGCCTTTGTGAACCGTAATCTTCTCGTACTGCCATGCCTGCACATCTCTTTTGGTTAAGAGATTTTTTTGAAAATTTACTGCTTTTGGTTCTTTTAGTTCAGGTAATACCTGATTGGTCACAGGCTGGGGTTTTACGAAAGGCTCCCCATCCTTGACAAGGAAACCCGCCTGACCGCTTGTAATGAATCCGGCATTGGCTTCATCGGTATCGATATGCATCTCAAGCCGATATCTCGGTGAAACCCTTATAAGAACTTTTTCAAACGAAACCGGTCGTTCCCCTTCTGTTCGGATTCGTACATACTCACCATTTTCTACGGCAAAATAAGCGGCATCCTCTGGGTGCATATGAATATGAGCCTGGGCAATGATCAGTCCTTCATTTTTGAAAATACTTCCTTTGGGCCCTACGAGAGTAATCGGTGCAGAACCAGCAATATTGCCCGATTCCCTTACGGGCGGATTCACCCCAAGCTTTACTGCGTCCGTTCTGCTGACTTCCACCTGTGTTAAAGAGCGGGCCGGACCGAGGATTCGCACTTTTTCAATGCTTCCTCTTGGTCCGACAATGACCACCGTTTCATTGGCCGCAAATTGACCGGGCTGAGACAAGTCCGCTTTTTTCGTTAACTCATACCCTTTGCCAAATAGCGTTTCTAAATCAGCTTGGCTTAAGTGGCAATGGCGTGCAGAGACAGCCATCGGGATTGTATTTTTTCGGGAGTCCTTTTTTAACAATTGCTGAATCACTTCTTCAACTACCGTTCGAATGGCTTGTTCATTCATCGAATTGGCTCCTTACTTCTTACACTTCCGCTTCTAATTTTGGTAAAATGCTCTCCAATTCGTTGTGCGGACGTGGGATGACATGAACTGATAATAGTTCACCAACACGTTCTGCTGCCGCCGCACCTGCCTCAGTTGCCGCTTTAACCGCACCTACATCTCCGCGGACAAGAACCGTTACAAGCCCGCCGCCAACATGTACTTTACCGATTAAATGTACGTTTGCTGCCTTTACCATTGCATCTGCCGCTTCCACGGATGCTACCAAACCTTTTGTTTCCACCATTCCTAATGCTGTTAATTCTCTAGCCATTGTAAATTCCTCCTATTAATTCATTTGATATTTTTTTAATACTTGATTTACCAATTCAGAAATTACCTGTGAATCAAGCTGGCCCGCTCCATTCACATTGTTTAAAACCTGATTTACAATCTCGTCTACTTGGTTGCTTGCAATCCATTGTGGAGCAGGGCTTTTGCTGGATGGTTTTGGAACGTCTACCTCTTTTGTTCCATAGGCCATTCTTTTGATATTTATTAAATGGCGGGCCGTTAGATTGTCTGATGTAATATTACCGCCAAATGATCCACAGCCAAGAGTCAGCGATGGCATCAATTCCGTTGTGGCACCAACTGCACCAATGGAAGAAAGTGTATTCACCATCAGTCGTGATACTGGCATTTCTAACGCAAATTCACGGGCAACCTTGTCATCATCGGTGTGAAGCGATAAGCTATGTCCCATCCCGCCTAAATTTAAGATTTTCACACAAAGCTCTTTTGCACTTTCATAGCTTTCTGCTGTATAAATTGGAAAGATCGGCGACAGTTTTTCAATGGAGAAAGGAACGTCCTTCCCTATCCGCGTTTCTTCTGCAATTAATATCGTTGTGTCGACTGGAACGGAAATACCTGCTAATTCCCCAATCTTGACAGCACTTTGACCTACAATTGCCGGATTCAGATGACCTGGCAATGGTGAGATCACCTTTTCTAAAAGTGATTTCTCCTGCTTATTTAAGAAATAGGCACCATTCTTTTTAAACTCCCTTACGGCCATTTCTTTCACATTCTTGTCAACCACAATGGCCTGTTCCGTTGCACAAATCGTTCCGTTATCAAACGTTTTGCTTTGGACAATCATTTTGACCGCTTTTTGGATATTTGCGGTTTTTTCGATATAGACGGGAACGTTTCCAGGGCCGACCCCATATGCAGGCTTACCTGAACTGTAGGCAGCACGGACTAAATCTTTTCCGCCAGTTGCTAAAATCAAATCAATATCACGATGACGCATTAATTCAGTGGTTGCTGCCATAGTTGGTTTCGAGATCCAGCCGATAATTCCATCCGGCGCTCCCGCTTCAACGGCTGCCTCCAAACAAATCTTTAAAGCGGCGACTGAGCATTTCACTGCCCGCGGATGCGGACTAAATACGATTCCGTTTCTTGTTTTTAAGGCGATTAATGCTTTAAAAATCGCACTTGAAGTTGGATTTGTCGTTGGAATGATCCCTGCAATCACCCCAAAAGGTGAGGCGACTTCCACGATTCTCTTTTTACGGTCCTCGTTAATGATTCCAACTGTCTTTTCGTTTTTTATAGATTCATAGACAGCAAGTGAACCGACGTCATTTTTCATTTTTTTATGTTCGACCACACCCATCCCGGTTTCTTCGACCGCCATCTGGGCTAATTCAAGTGATTTGGCAGCAGCCGCTTCGGCAGCCCGTTTTACAATTTCGTCGACTTTTTCTTGAGAAAACGCCAAGTACTTTTGCTGTGCTTCTTTTGCTTTCTGAAGTGCATCCCGCATTTCCTGAATGGATTGTAGATCTAAATCAAATGGCAACAGGGACACTCCTTTCTCTCTTGTTTTTTTACCACTTACTAACAATTTTTCGAGACTTACGACATTCGCTGGATATTATTTGGAAACTACACTAATCTCCAATAATTAATACTGCCGTGGATTTCTCGCAATCTCGATAATGACATCACGAAAAGCATCTGCTGCCGCTTGGCATGCCGATTGCGACCCGGTCAATAGCCCTCCTCCAAAGTTTGTTTCCGAAGGCGGTCCAAAAAACTTCACCAGCTCTACATCCGCAGCCTTTAACGCCGCATCAATTCCATACACTGCCTCAAGCGGCGGAGCAATCAAATAGGCTAGTGCTTCTCCTTGATTAATCCCTGCCTCAGCTGATAGATAAGAACCGGTTCTTGCCACCACATGGGCATACAATGCATGGCTTTTTTCGTCATTTATGGCTTCAAAATACGCTTCATTTTCTGCGGTTTGAATCACCGCATCCATCCCACTTTTCACTTCATCTGGACTTGGACCTGCCAACACGCCAATCATTTCCCCAGATAATGGCCCTGAGGCATGCGCGGAACCTGCGTAGAAGGACTTTGCATAGACAACATCAACATCAGCGCGTTTCGTTGCTTCATCAAGAGCTGTATAGCCGACATCGTCAATCGTGGAGGTAAAAATCGCTAAACTCCTTTGATGGGGCTTTAACTGAAACTGTGCGGATAAAGCAGGGTCAACATTTGGAATAATCCGAACAGCCAAGATTTCTGCATGAATTCGTTCTAATGCCATTTATTAACCCTCCCCTTATTGTTCTTTTTGTACCAGCGAAACACCGCTAGCTTCATATTTTAATATTTTTTGCACGACCGTTCCGATATAGGCGCCGGCCTCCACCGGTGGAATGCCACCCTTATGAATATTGGAGATTACCATCCGGTCGGCCTCAATGGTGCCTTGGCGTGGTTCGTAACAGAGATACGCACTTAACGATTCCGCACTCACGAGACCTGGACGTTCACCAATCAAGTAAACAATCACTTTCGGTGTTAGGATCTCCCCAACATCATCCATTGCCGCGACCCGGCCTTTTTCGATAAAAAATGGTGTTCCGACATCGAGCCCTAAGCTTTGAAGCGATTGATTAAGAGATAAATAGACATCCTCTAAATTTTCCTCGACCGCTTTCGAACTTAAGCCGTCAGAAACAATAATTTGAACAGTCGGAGACTTTTTACATTTTTGATCAATTAATTGTTTTGCCTCATCAGAGAGCTTTCGGCCGAAGTCAGGACGTCGGACATAGACCTCTTTATCGGAAACCTTCGTGTTCACTTTTAATAAGGATAAGCTTTCAAGTATTTTCGGATCGACATCACCATAAACGGCATCGACTGCCGCCGCATGGTCAAAGCGAAACTTCAGCCAAGTGTCCGTTTTAGGCCTTAATCCCGCACGGCCGACGCCAATTCTTGCCGGTGTTTTGCTAATTAAAAGATCCAGCTCTTCCTTATTAAACGGATTTTCAAGTCCAACAGGCGGCTTTGGTTCAAGAAGTATTTCTTGTTCATGGACTGACACCACGCAGCCCGGTCTTTGATTGCATTCAGTTTCAACATGATTCGTCCGGTGGTTCCAAAATTTCACTTCCACTTTTGCCGGTGGATCATCATTCGTTATTTTCTTACCTTCTTCCACCACCGCATCGCCAGCAGAGGTCTTCGTCTGCAATTTTTCAACCACCATTTTGGTGATTTGTTCCACTAACTCAGGATTCACTCCTTACACCTCCTATCGCGAAAAAATCGTCGGGTCGCCTGCATATTTACTTAATTTCCCGTTTTCAAAAATCCCCATTTTCTCCAGCCATGCTTCAAATGATGGTGCCGGCCGTTTATTCAGCGTCTGTCTTAATGTCGCAACATCGTGATAACTTAAGCTCTGGTAATTGAGCATACAATCATCACCCATTGGCGCAGCGATAATAAAATTCACCCCTGCCGCGGAAAGCAGCACGCCAAGATCTTCAATGTCATTCTGGTCTGCTTTAATATGGTTCGTATAGCAAATATCAACGCCCATTGGAATGCCATGCATTTTTCCCATAAAATGATCTTCAAGACCGGCTCGAATCACTTGTTTGTTGTTGTATAAATACTCTGGGCCGATAAAGCCGACAACAGTATTGACAATATACGGGTCATAGTAGCGGGCAAAGCCATAATTCCGGGATTCCAATGTCATTTGGTCGATACCATAATGAGCTTCGGCGGATAATTCCGATCCTTGACCTGTCTCAAAATACAAGCGTTGTGGACCCGTTCCTGTACCGTATATTTTCGCCATTTCATTGGCTTCCTCCAATAAGGAAGCTGTAATCCCGAAAGAACGATTCGCCGCTTCGGTTCCGGCAATACTCTGGAAAATCATATCTGCCGGAGCCCCCTGCTGGACTGCTTTCATTTGAGCCGTCACATGGGCAAGCACACAGTTTTGCGTTGGAATTTCCCATTTTTGAATAAAGTCATGTGTCGCATGCAATAACCGTTTGACACTTTCAACGGAGTCATCTACCGGGTTTATTCCAATTACGGCATCTCCAATCCCATAGGCAAGCCCCTCTTTCATTGAGGCCATCATTCCCTCGACATTATCCGTCGGATGGTTTGGCTGCAATCTAGAGGCTAAGACTCCTTTTTGACCAATCGTAATATTGCATTTGGTTAAAACTTCAATCTTATCGGCGGCATGGACTAAATCGAGGTTGGACATGATCTTTGCCACCGCTGCAATCATTTCACTATTCAGACCTCGGCTGAGGCGTTTCAAGTCTTCACCGGTTGTTGTATCGTTCAGGATATACTCGCGAAGCTCCGAAACAGACCAATTTTTAATCGATTGATAGACGGGTTCGTTGATCTGACTCTCGATAATCCTTGTAACCTCATCCTCTTCAGGAGATAGCAAAGGATTTTCCCTAATATCTTTTAGTGTTAAATAGCTTAACACTTGTTTTGCTGCAATTCGTTCCTGAACGGTCTCAGCAGCAATCCCTGCTAAGCGGTCGCCGGATTTTTCTTCATTAGCTTTCGCCAATAAATCCTTTAGTGAGGAAAATTGATAGACGGCACCTAAATAGGTGGACTTTAATCTCATAAGAATGCCCCCTTTCGTCATTTCTGGAATGTTAATGTTTTTATGATGACAGGAACAACATCGGATTCGAGCACTTGGCCTATATCCAAATAGTCCCCATTTTCTACTTTAATTTGATCAATACAAATGATGGATTGCACCGGAGCCTTTCGCTTGAGTGTTTGCCCGAGAACTTTTGCATAATCCCGGTCAAGCACAAGGACCAAGGCTTGCGCTTGATTCGGTTTTTGTTTCATTGCATTGAGGATGGATTCAGCAAATTCCTCGATTTCACGGAATCTTAAGTAAGGCAGTTCTGAAAAATAAACCGCAAAATTCTGTCCCTCACGCTGCGGGTCATAGAGATCGAGTGCTTCCTCAATCCGCTTAGATAATTGGTTTATTTCTGTTTCAAAATCACCCTCGAATTGAATCTGATAAACCGGCAAGTTTTTCATCGGCAATTTACGATGATCAGCTTCAATCGTTGCGCCGCTGATTTCAGTCGTTTGCATTCCGGCACCCAGCACTGTGGCCCGAACCGTTTCCTGCGGCTTTACCCAAGTCCACCCAGCAAGACTTGAGCTTTCCGTTAAGGAGGCGGCTAACATCAACCCGATATCATCGTACCCGTCTGTCAGTATGGTTCCGGTCTCATGCCGATAAATGCATTCACTTATCCCGCCAGAGAACATAATTGCTTCAATATCTTCCACCCAGTTTGGTTCATGACCTAGCAGCAACGTTAGATCCTCGTTTGTGAGTGCCTTATTTAACATCCGTGCAATGACATCTGCCATAAAATCGGTTACTTGTTTTATCGCTGATGGATTTATGGTTTGCCCCTCCACCATCCATGAATCCCATTGTCGCAGTAAATTCTTAACAGGCGGAGAAATATTCTGGATTTTGTTATCATTAAACTCCATTAATCTGCCGCCTACATGAAGCGTACATGTTCCACAAAGTCTGCCAGATTTATAGACGGCCACATTGGCGGTACCCCCGCCGATATCGATATTGGCAATAACCTTCCCCGTATCTTTCGAATATTCATAGGCGCCCGATCCCTTAGCGGCAATCATTCCTTCTAAGTCAGGACCAGCTGTTGCAACTAGAAACTCCCCAGCCTGGTCAGACAGCTGATGCAGCATGACTTCTGCATTTGACTTTGTGGCTGTTTCACCCGTAATAATCACTGCCCCCGTTTGAATATCCTTCGGCTCAATACCTGCTTCCTGATATTCCTTTCTGACAAGGTCTTCAATTTTTTCAATATCAATCGTGGTTGGTGAAAGCAGTGGTGTCCGGTAAATCGGGCTGCGATGGATGACCTGTTTGTCAATAATTTCAATTCGCGGCACATGTGCCCCGCCAGCCATATTCATTAATGTGAACCGGCTGATTACCAGCTTTGTAGTACTTGTACCTATATCGATTCCCGCACTGATCATTTCTTCTTTTTGCGGGCCTTTGAACTTCATCTCAACTCCCCCAAAAAACAAAAAGCGCCCCTAGTAAACTATCCAAAATTAGATAGTTTAAAAGAGGCGCCATTGCCATTAAATTCATTTGTATTCATAATATAAATTATTTTCTGGATATTGTAAAGGTTTTCATTTAAAAAATAACAAATGGGGATGGATTTCCTTCAAGATAGTGCTTTATTTCCTGTGTTGAACGGAAGTTTACTAGATTCCGAATCTCTTCTATTCCTTCATTTTCTAGAGATGAGGTAATGACAATCGGACCTTTGGTTACGATTACCTTTTTTAAAAAAGAAATGGCTAGTTCAACGTCAGCCTGGTCTGAATCACTTTTTGTCACGACCCCAATGGGGATTTTATTGATTCCGCTGCTGAATCCAGGCGGGAAAATCATTTTCTTCTTTGTCGCATCCTGTAAATACAGGACATGGGTCACCTCTAATGCCGTTGCCATGATATTTTTATAGTAGAATGGGTTTTCACAATATTCTCCTGGTGTATCTACAATCCAATCATAATAAATCAGGGACTGCGTTTTTACAGCAGGCACTTCCCGGCTAAGCAATGCATTCGTTAACGTCGATTTTCCCGCCCCAATGGAACCGATCAGCATGGCTCGGTTCTTTTTCATCATCAGTTTTCCTCCTTTCCCCGAAAAATTCTTTTTTCTATTCTATGACTTCGTGATCTCGGCCGGGGTATATTTCAGCGTACCCTGCAAAAAACGGTTGATTTCTTGCATTGCCATTTCTACCTCAGAAACATTGCCCACAATCACAAGACTTCCAGTAAAGCGATCCAAAAATCCTAACTTGACATTAGCCGATTTGGTGGCTAAATCTCCGGCAATAATCACCGTCTCACTTGGGGTCAGCGTCAAAATCCCTAATGCCCCAGCCTCCTGGATCCCCAGTTTTTCAAACATATCCTGATCCGGATTTGCGATAATATGGCTTAAAGTGACCTGTTTCCCTGGGACAAACTCCTGTATAAACCGCTTTTTCTCTTCGTTCACGACAAACCCGCCTCTCAAATTAATAAAAAAATGCCTAATAGATTTTATTTTCAGAAAAAATAAAATCTACTAAGCATCATTGCTTCAGCTATTCACTTGTAAACTAACTTGAGTACTTCAAAATAATGTACTTTGCCACTTTTTCCAATGGCATTTGTTTTTTCATGCTGAGGTCTCTCATCTTATTGTAAGCTATTTCTTCAGGTAAATTCAATTGTTTCATTAATATTCCTTTTGCTTTTTCTACGAGCTTTCGGTTTTTCAGTTCCCGATTCATTTCTTCTACTTTTTCTTTGTAAAGGATCGCATTTTCAGCCTGCTTCAAAGCAATTTCAACCGCCGGAATCAAGTTAGCCTCCGAAATTGGCTTTACAAGATACCCTAAAATATTTGCCTGCTTCGCTTTTTCTATATATTCCTTTTGACTATAGGCCGTTAACAGCAAAATCGGGATATTGAATTTGTTGGTAATAATCTCACTGGCCTTTAAACCGTTCAGCTTCGGCATTTTAATATCCATGATCATTAAGTCAGGCTTAAGGCTGTAGGCCAATTCAATTGCTTTCTCGCCATCAGCTGCTTCCGCCACAACATCGTAGCCCGCATCCTTTAACATGAGGGAAACATCCAATCGGACGAGGGACTCATCTTCCACTACAATAATTCGCTTTTTCATTCTTTAAACCTCCCTCACAAAGGGAAATTCTACGATTGCTTCCGTTCCTTCCCTTGTTCCTTCAATGAAAAAATGGCCCGATAAATCGTGTTCAACCATCATTTTAACGATATCAAGTCCTAATGACGGCTTCATGGAAGGAGTATAGCCTATTCCATTATCTATTACGAGGACTCTTACTGCAGAAGCCTCCTCCTGGATGACTACATCAATTTGGCCCTCAGTCATCTTCGCAAATGCATGCTTCACACAATTTTGGATTAATTCATTGATAACCAGAGCAACGGAAACAGCTAGATTCGATTTAATAAGCATCTTTGGGCCGGAATAGTTGATCGAAATCAATTTTCCTTCATGATCTTCACTAAAGACCAGCATATTCCCGATTTTTTCTATTAAACTAACAAGTTCTACATCATCCTGATTTTCAGAATTAGATAAGATGATTTCATAGACAGAGGCAATACTTAAAATTCGGTTAAGGCTCTTGATAAAATGAAACTTGCTTTCTTCGGGGACCCCTCTTCGCATCTGCAGCCGAAGAAGACTCGCTACCGTTTGCAAGTTATTTTTTACGCGATGATGGATTTCCCGGATAGCAACGGTCTTTACGGTAAGCTCCCTCTCTTTTTCGCGCAACTCTGTTAAGTCACGAAAAATGATAAATGATCCGCTATTTTTCTCATGCTGAACAAGAGCAATTTTTTTCATTTGAAAGACTTTATTTTGAATGATGATTTCTTGGACCACAAGTTCATCCGGCTGCCTGCATATTTCTGCAAGGTTAGGAAAATAGGAAGTAAAAAGATTGCCGCTTTTACATTCCTCCGAACACATTTCTAAAACAAGATTCATCGCAGCCGGATTTGAATATTGAATCCGTAAATCCTCGTCAATGATGAATAGAGCTTCCTCAATCACTTCCGGGATAAAAGGACGATTTTCAGCCATTCCCAATAAGAGTTCGCTAAGCGTCTCATTCGCTTCTGTTAACGCTTTCAGTTTGTTTTGATTTTGGAGCTTATCACTGTTGTCTTTCTCCATGATCAACGCGCCAATCACACTGTTATGGATTCCAACAATCGGCACAACGCTTTGTTCGACTTTTTTCCCTTCCTGGGTTAAGGCATGATTGAGAAAAAGTGGCTTACCCGTCCGATACGCATAAAATACAGCAGGCTCAAACGTTTCGTAGGCAAACTTTCCGACTACCGAATTTTTATAGACAGAATTGGCCGTTGCAGGTGCTGCCTCTGCCACCACAATAGCATGCTTTTTTTCTCTTGTTTGACAATCGACAAATACATTTGCTTGATTTAAATCGGCAATTAATTGCAGGTTTTGAACCACTTCTTGGATCTTTTGAATGTCTTGTTCCGAAAGGTCTGTGTGAAGCTGACATAGAGTTTCAACGGTGTTCATCTTAGTTTTAAACATGTCTTAGCCCCAATCTTAATATTCCGATATATAAAAATATTTTATATATCATTTATATTAGTGTCAATCTTCTGTTTTTTTCAACTCTTTTACCCGTTTGTTGAACAAATAAAAGAAAGGTTCCCCTAATGGAAGAACCTCTTTTTGATAGGATATTACAATTAGTAAAAAACGTTTTTATATACTATAATTATGAAGATAATATTAAAAAAATTTTTGAAAAAAGCTAATAAATCAACCTTATTAGCTTCTCATTCTTACTGCATAAGGATAAATTGGATCTTTTAATTGAAATTCATAAGTAAGACCATCTACAATTCCAACTACTTTTTCGCTATCGTAAAGATCAAGCATAAATCCAGCCATTTCTTTGGCTGTATGGTATTTAGGAAGAAGTCCTTCAAACTTAACATTTTCTTCTAAATCATTCGATACTTTTGCAAATTCAGTTTCAGTTGCAGCAGGAGCTAATACTTTTGCTTGCATGCTTGCACCTTTCTCTTTTAATTCATGTGCAAGCCCTTCGGTAAAGGCACTTACAAACCATATTCGGGATTCCTGTTTCCTCTGTTCCTAGACCATATATTTCTTGTCCAAAAATATCTCCCAAACCATACTGCTTTAAAAACTCCCTATAACTTTTAGGGAATTTCACCTTTAATTTATTTTCTGCATCAATAATTGTTTGTTCATCGATTTCACCAATAAAGTCAGCTTCTTCTAAATTAGCTTCTATAATTTCTAATGCTTTATTTATCGACATTTATTCTCCTCCATACTACTCCATTTTTAGATTTATTTTATCACTATTCCTTCTTCAAGTAACCTGCCCCGTTAGTGGAACAAGAAAAGAGCCTGCCGCCGCAGCCCCTTTGTTAAACTCTTGCACCCGTTTGTTTAAGTACAATGCTTCACAAACACTTTTTGCTCCACAAAACAGTCCCGTCAGTAGACAATGGAAAAGGCGATGCCACTTTAGAGCATCGCACCGTTAATGAACAGTAACTGAATAAATTAATATCTATTTGAATTATTTTTCCGAATGCGAAGAAAGACCCCGTCCGATAAGGTTTGCAGAAACAGGTTTTCTTCCCAATTCTCTTTCCCAAATTGATAATTGTCCAATATGGTGAATTTCGTGAGCAATGGCATGTCTCATAATTTCACCCCAAGTATCTGTTACAATTCTTCCATCTGGAAGGGTATCGTAAAATAATTGATTTTCCATACTAGCATCCCAGTTGTTCACAAAGTTCTCCACTTCTAAATGAAATTCTGCGTCCAATTTTCGAACCTTGTTCAAGCTTTTATAATTATTGAAACTCTCCTGAAAGTCAGTCTTACCCTGTAAGAGACGTATCCAGCTCCACTCAACATCAACAATATGGAAAAGTGTATGTAATATACTTCCCATTCCACCCGTTCGGTTTTGCAAAAGCTCTTCTTCACTTAACTCTTCACACCAACGATACCAGTCTTCTCTTACCATCCAGTTATATCTAAAAAGTGTTTGCAATAAAACCCCTCCGCAATAAGAAAATAAATTAACCGATAAAATATACTTTAGGAATGTTAAAAAACCTTATTTAATATGACTATTTCAACAAACATAGTATAAATTCTTTGTTCAACTAAACTGCCCCGTTAGTGCAATAAAAAAGGGATCGCCGCAGCCATCCCCGTTCTTAAACTCTAGCACCCGATAGTTGAATAACAATCAATGTATATTCAGCAGTTTTATTAATGCTAAAAGTGTTATGCAT
>NZ_JAHXYW010000008.1 GCF_019969725.1 Neobacillus bataviensis | reverse complement strand
ATATATTTATTATTACAATCACAAACGAATGAAGGCAAAATTAAAAGACCTAAGTCCAGTCGAATACCGGACTCAGGTCTTGAAAGCAGCCTAAACTTTTTGTCTAACTTTATTGGGTCAGTTCAAACCGCGAGAGCTTTTTTGTTGAATAAGAATGTATAAATTTCGACTTTGCGAATTGTCCTGCTCCAGCGCCCAGCCCCTCAAGGTTTCTTGTCGGGGCTGACCAAGGCGCTTACGCTATTCTTATTTATCTTTTACCATCATTCAAACCCCGTGCTTCCTCAGGGCTTGATAATTTTGTTGCACCAGGGTAGTGTAAAGCCTGATCACGATCTGATTCAACCCTTCTGCTTGCCTTAAGCTTTTTTTCTTGGCGGTCTTTTCCCAATATCCACACCTCCTCTTTTTAAGATGAATCACGAACGAAAATATTATGCGAACAAGTATGAAAGTACATAAGGATTACCAATAATGAAAATAATAGGAGGTGTGTGTAGTGGAAGGGACAATGTTTTATTGGATTTATTGGACGTTTTGGGTTTATTTAACCTTTATAATGGAAAAGCAAAATCCCTATCGTTTAAAACTTTCCGCAATTGTTCTTATAATTATTATCTTTTCAAATTATCATTTCTTCATTGGCAGCATGGAAATCTATAGTAGTGGTTTATTATTATTAATTTTCTCCTATTTATTTTTAGGACAAGAAAAACTTGGTGCACTATTCTACCTGTTTGTAGGAGCTTTAATTGTTTCAATTGCCTATGTGACCTTCCATTTATTTGAGATTTTTGATCCTGTTTGGATTATTTTCAAAAAAGAATGGATGATGGGGATAGTGATTGGCTATTTAGCCATCCTTTTGCAGAAAAACTTAAAAGGAAGGTTATTAATAGTCATCTGCGGCACAATGCAGGGAGAATTTTTATATGCATTTATTTTAAGTAAATACGATTTTCCTTATCCCATCGGTGCATTTGCTTATTTAGATGCATGTTCTTTAATTGCTGCATTACTGTCTGTCTGGAGTATTCTTGAAAATTCTGGAACGTTTTTCCAAAATCATTTTCATTTTTTTGAAAAAGCAAAACAAAAATCATCATGAAATTGAAACTTGTTAAGCTTATCATTGCGGGAAACCTTTAACATTTGCTAAACTATTGAAGTTAGACCCTTCTAAACAAAGAAGGGTTTATTTCTTCGTATTAGTCAATTCATTTGTTATTAGGATAAATGAACAATTTAGATTTTTAATATAAGGATAGAAAGGATGGCGATCATAATGGTGAAACCTGTTATTGCCATTGTTGGACGGCCCAACGTTGGAAAGTCTACAATTTTTAATCGAATAGTCGGGGAACGAGTTTCCATTGTTGAGGATATTCCCGGAGTAACCCGAGATCGAATTTATAGTTCTGGAGAATGGCTGACACATGAATTTAATGTAATCGATACTGGAGGTATTGATATTGGCGATGAACCGTTTTTAGAGCAAATTCGCCAACAGGCAGAGGTAGCAATCGATGAAGCTGATGTAATTATCTTCTTAACCAATGGAAGAGAAGGAGTAACTGCTGCTGATGAAGAGGTTGCAAAAATTTTATACAAATCAAAAAAACCGATTGTTTTAGGAGTTAATAAAATTGATAATCCAGAGATGCGTGAGCAGATTTATGATTTCTATGCGCTTGGTTTTGGTGAACCTATTCCGGTTTCTGGTTCTCATGGCTTAGGACTCGGGGATCTATTGGATGAGGCAGCAAAACACTTTCCTAAAGATAAGCAAATGGATTACGATGAAGAAACCATTAAGTTTTCCTTAATTGGCCGACCGAACGTTGGGAAATCTTCTTTAGTAAATGCTATTCTTGGTGAAGAACGGGTTATCGTCAGCAATATTGCCGGGACTACACGTGATGCCGTCGATTCTCCATATACGTACAATGGTCAAAAATATGTCATAATAGATACTGCAGGTATTCGAAAAAAAGGAAAAGTGTATGAAAGTACCGAAAAATATAGTGTACTTCGTGCACTCAGAGCAATAGAAAGATCGGATGTTGTTCTTGTTGTCATTAATGCCGAGGAAGGAATTATTGAACAGGATAAGAAAATTGCCGGTTATGCCCATGAGGCAGGACGAGCAGTTGTCATTGTCGTAAATAAGTGGGATGCTATTGAAAAAGATGAGAAGACCATGAACGAGCTTGAGCAAAAAATTAGGGATCATTTCTTATTCCTTAGCTATGCTCCGATTGTGTATTTATCGGCAAAAACGAAAAAACGAATCCATACTCTTCTTCCGATGATTAATACTGCGAGTGAAAACCATTCAATGAGGGTTGAAACGAGTGTATTAAATGACATTATTATGGATGCGGTTGCTATGAATCCTACTCCAACTGATAAGGGTAAACGGTTGAAAATTTATTATACTACCCAAGTAGCCGTAAAACCTCCAACCTTTGTTGTATTTGTGAATGAACCTGAATTACTGCATTTTTCTTATGAGCGCTTTTTAGAAAATAGGATAAGAGATGCTTTTGGGTTTGAGGGAACACCTATCAAAATTTATGCAAGAGAAAGAAAATAATGATGAGGTGGTGTGATGGCCATGCAAGAAAAAAAAGAAGCTGTAGCTGTGTTAGGGGCAGGGAGCTGGGGAACAGCACTTGCAATGGTATTAGCTGACAATTCTCATGAAGTCCGTCTTTGGAGCCATAATGATGATCAGGTAAAGGAAATAAATGAAAATCATACAAATAAAAAGTATTTGCCTGGAGTTGACTTGCCTGAACGAATTGTTGGATATGGTTCTTTGAATGATGTGCTGATTGGGATAGAAACTGTCATTTTGGCGGTTCCAACTAAAGCTATTCGAGAGGTCCTAGGAAAAATCCGTGCTGTTTTACGAGAACCTATAACGATTGCGCATGTCAGCAAAGGAATTGAACCTGATTCTTTATTGCGCATTACTGAAATGATTAAAGAAGAAATGCCTGGTGAGCTATTAAACGACGTTGTAGTTCTTTCGGGGCCAAGTCATGCAGAAGAAGTAAGCCTGCGCCATCCTACAACTGTTACAGTTGCTTCGGAAAATATGGCTGCCGCAGAAAAAATTCAGGATCTTTTTATAAATCACAATTTCCGTGTTTATACGAATTCTGACGTTATTGGCGTTGAAATTGGCGGTGCCCTAAAGAATATCATTGCCCTTGCTGCAGGTATTACCGATGGACTTGGATATGGGGACAATGCCAAAGCTGCTCTCATGACAAGAGGATTAGCTGAAATTGCACGACTAGGTACAAAAATGGGGGCAAATCCCCTCACTTTTTCCGGATTAGCCGGAATCGGCGATTTAATTGTTACCTGTACAAGTGTTCATTCGAGAAACTGGAGAGCCGGAAATTTGTTAGGTAAAGGAAAAACGCTGGATGAGGTACTTGACAATATGGGAATGGTCGTGGAAGGGGTCAGGACAACCAAAGCAGCCTATCAGCTGGCCCAAAAATATGAGGTCAAAATGCCAATTACATCTGCCCTTTATGATGTTCTTTTTAATGGGAAAGAGGCAAAAGATGCAGTTGATGTATTAATGGCACGTGGAAGAACTCATGAAATGGAAGATTTAGTTAATGTTTTAGATGAAAGAACCTTTGAAAACTAAAAATGTGCTTTTTCAAAAAGAAAATAGGCTTTAGATGATACGCTTTTTACTTTCTTTGCATACAATGCAACGAAGTAACTTGGTAGTATGACGCCTGGAGTATGGGTTATTTAGTCCAGTAGACTGAAGTAAAGAAATCGCCCCTCTTTACTTCAGTTTTTTTATTTTTCATGTATTGGCCAAGCTATGGTATAATAACTTTCGAAAAAAAGGGGGAATTATGTTTGTCACCAGGAATGTTAAAAATGTGGATTTCAATTGCTGGCATGGCTCTGATGTTCCTTGCGATAATCACCATATATTTCAGCAGATATAAGCTTAAGGGCATATTTCGGCTCTTGTCAGCCATTCTGGCGTATATATTTATGATTATTGCTGGACTTACGCTTCTTATTGTTTTCTTCACATAATTGATCAAATACATAGTATAAAGGTGATTGTCATGAAATGGAAAGTCCATGGATTATTTTTTGTCCTTATTGTTTTTTTATTATCTGGTTGTATGTATCCGAAAGAAGAGTTAGCAAAAAATCAAATCCCATATAAAGATCAAATCCAAGCGGTTCAAACAGCTGTAGATGATTTTAAAAAGGATAATGGCGGTATCCTTCCAATCAAAACAAAGGAAGCTGAAACTCCCATTTATCAGAAATATCCAATTGATTTCAAAAAAATCACACCAAAATATCTGTCGGAGCCTCCGGGAAATGCTTATGAAAACGGCGGTATTTTCCAATACGTTCTTGTGGATGTAGAAACCAATCCAACTGTTAAGTTATTGGATTTACGGATTACAGAAACAATCCGTGATATTAATTTAAGAATTAAAGCAAAGGGCTACCCTCCCTATAAAGAACAAATTGCTAAAAATGTGTTTTCTTTGGATTACAAAAAGCTAGGGTATGAGAAGGCACCTTATGCTGTTAGTCCTTTTACAAATCAAAATCTTTCCTTTGTCATAACCGGCAATGCCGAAGTATTTGTGGATTACCGGCCTGACCTTTTTCGGGCCCTTCAAAAGACAGATACGCAGCTTAAACCAGGAGAGGATATCCGCTCGATCTTGGTAAATGATTCGATGTTTGTTCCTGCCTATTCCTTGCCATATACCGTGGATGAAAAAACGAAGGAGCCTGTATTCCTGGAAAAATAAAATTATCTAGCTCCAGCGGCTGGGCAAGGCGCTTCCGCTTTTAAAAATTGTCATAACCCTTTTCCTATGAAATATATTTTAGGAGAAGGGTTTTTTTGCTTAATAAATTAGATATGGCATTTAGCCTATATCCGTGACTATAGATAGAAACCCTCCATAAATTCAAACGTTCAGACACTACAGATAGTTAATTAAATCGTGGAAATTTTAAGAAGGGGGAAAAATTTTTAAAAAAGAGTCATAACAAGATAGGACAACATCATAAACATATACTGTCCAAAAATACCTAAATGGATGAAATTATCCCACTTTACTCAATGATCGGGAGGGGATCACTTGGAAAAGGTCGACTTATTTAAAGATATCGCCGAAAGAACAGGCGGCGATATTTATTTAGGAGTAGTAGGAGCAGTACGAACAGGAAAATCTACGTTTATTAAAAAATTTATGGAGCTTGTTGTTTTACCGAATATAAGCAGTGAAGCAGAAAGATCCAGGGCACTCGATGAGCTTCCACAAAGTGCTGCCGGGAAAACCATTATGACAACAGAACCGAAATTTGTACCGAATCAGGCGGCTACTGTTCATGTTGATGAGGGCTTAAATGTGAATATTAGGCTTGTGGACTGTGTTGGCTATACGGTTCCAGGTGCAAAAGGCTATGAAGATGAAAATGGACCAAGGATGATTAATACTCCATGGTACGAGGAGCCAATTCCATTCCATGAAGCAGCAGAAATTGGTACAAGAAAAGTAATCCAAGAGCATTCCACCATTGGGGTTGTCGTTACAACGGATGGATCTATTGGCGAAATCCCTAGAAGCAATTATATAGAGGCAGAGGAAAGAGTCATCGAAGAGCTGAAGGAAGTAGGAAAACCATTTATTATGGTGGTAAACAGTGCGCAGCCTTACCATCCAAGTACAGAAACGTTAAGATCCAGTTTAGCTGAAAAATATGATATTCCTGTCATCGCAATGAGTGTGGAAAGCATGCGCGAAAGTGATGTTCTCAATGTCCTTCGCGAAGCACTCTATGAATTCCCTGTCCTAGAGGTGAATGTAAATCTTCCAAGCTGGGTCATGGTGTTAAGGGAAAATCATTGGCTTCGTGAAAGCTATCAAGAAGCAGTTAAAGAAACGGTAAAAGATATCAAGAGATTAAGAGATGTGGACCGGGTGGTACAGCAATTCAGTGACTTTGAATATATTGAAAGAGCTGGGCTCGCCGGAGTTGAAATGGGTTCAGGTATTGCTGAAATCGATTTAATCGCACCTGATGAATTATATGATGATATATTAAAAGAAATCGTCGGAGTTGAAATTAGAGGTAAGGATCACCTCCTGGAGCTTATGCAGGATTTCGCCCATGCAAAAGGAGAGTACGATCACATTTCTGACGCCTTAAAGATGGTGAAGCAGACTGGGTACGGCATTGCCTCTCCTACACTTTCGGATATGAGCCTTGAGGAGCCTGAAATTATTCGCCAGGGTGCCCGCTTTGGAGTGAGATTAAAGGCTGTAGCACCTTCGATTCATATGATAAAAGTCGATGTTGAGTCTGAGTTTGCCCCAATCATTGGCACAGAGAAGCAAAGTGAGGAGCTTGTCCGTTACTTAATGCAGGACTTTGAGGATGACCCGCTGTCAATTTGGAATTCAGATATATTTGGGCGCAGCCTAAGCTCCATTGTCCGTGAAGGCATCCACGCAAAACTTTCCTTAATGCCAGAGAACGCCAGATATAAACTAAAAGAAACACTAGAAAGAATTATAAACGAAGGTTCTGGCGGTCTAATTGCCATCATCCTTTAAGCTATGGACTCCCAACCTGGAGTCTTTTTTTTGTGTTAAAGTCAAAAGTTAATTTGTTAACATTGTTGATTGGAGCGGAAGGCGCGAAGGCTCCTCGGACCGCCTGCGGAAAGCGAAGCGCCTGAAGCGCAAATCAACATCTAAGTTTACCATAGGATCTATTTTTCGCTAAAAAATATGGAATATTAACCCAGCAAAGTGGAATTTTGTAGAACCAAAGAAAAGATTACCATAATTTCATGAAATGTTCTTGCTATGCGGTTTTGATTATGATAATCTTTTAACAGAATTACGTTATAGTGCTTGAAACCTTTATTTCACAAGGTTTTTTATTAAAAAAATAGATTTAAGCCATAAAAGTGGCAAATTTGTATAACTTTAGTAAGAAAACCTTGCTATGACGTATAGAAATTAGAAAAATTGTTTAGAAATGTAGATAAGTAATCTTATTTACGAATCTTGATAATTTCTTTGGGAGGAGGTGAATGGCATGAACAAGACAGAACTTATTAATGCAGTAGCTGAAGCTAGCGAGCTTTCTAAGAAGGACGCTACAAAAGCAGTTGATGCTGTTTTTGATGCGATCTTAGATGCTTTAAAAAATGGTGATAAAGTCCAATTAATCGGTTTTGGTAACTTTGAAGTACGTGAGCGCGCAGCGCGTAAAGGTCGTAACCCTCAAACAGGTGATGAAATCGAAATCGCTGCTAGCAAAGTACCAGCTTTCAAACCAGGTAAAGCGCTTAAAGACGCAGTAAAATAATTACATAAATTTATTGCTTTAAGCGAACGCTTAAGAGCTAAGGTCATGGTGAAATTCCATGGCCTTTTTCTATTTTTTGCTTGAAGTTTACTGATTATGCTAATATGTATTTGTCATTTTATTTTTGACGGACATAGGAGGAATTCAGTATGACAGAAGTGAACCGTGCCCAAATTGAAGAGGCGGTACGTTTGATATTAGAAGCTATTGGTGAGGACCCAAATCGAGAAGGCCTGCTTGATACACCTAAACGTGTGGCAAAAATGTATGAAGAAGTATTCAGCGGATTAAACGAGGATCCGAAAGTTCATTTTGAGACTATCTTCAGTGAGGACCACGAAGAGTTAGTTTTGGTGAAGGATATTCCGTTTTATTCGATGTGTGAACACCATTTAGTCCCCTTCTTTGGCAAAGCCCATGTGGCGTATATTCCAAAAAATGGCCGTGTTACTGGTCTAAGTAAATTAGCAAGAGCTGTAGAGGCCGTTGCGAAAAGACCGCAGCTCCAAGAAAGAATTACAGCAACAATAGCAGACAGCATAATGGAGAAATTAGAGCCGCATGGTGTTATGGTTGTAGTGGAAGCAGAGCATATGTGTATGACGATGCGCGGTGTGAAAAAGCCAGGTTCAAAAACAGTTACAACCGCCGTACGTGGAAACCTTGCCGATGATTCCATTGCCCGGTCAGAAGTACTTTCATTAATAAAATATTAAGCATTCATAATAAGGGGTGGTAATGTGGAAGAAAAGCGCAATTCACAAAATAGTGAATATGTGGTTATTAAGGCGCTTGATGATGGTGTAAGCGTCATTGGTTTAACGCGGGGATCTGATACAAGATTTCATCATTCAGAGAAGCTTGATAAAGGTGAGGTTTTAATCGCCCAATTTACCGAGCATACATCCGCAATAAAAATAAGGGGTAATGCAACAATCCTAACCCAATATGGCCAGGTTGAAAGCGAAATGAAGAAATAAGCAAGACTATTTCCTATTAATTTGTGATTTCCTGCTCATCGCACGTCTTTTGTGTTATAATCATGTTTGGCTTGTTTTAATAACAAAAAGATTCTTTTTCATTTTGGAGCATGAATTTTACTTTGCGGATAGGAAATAAGAATACATATAGATATATTACTTCGGGGAAGCAAGGGTGATTAGGATGCAAGATATTCAACAAAAATTTGCAGTAATTCTAGAGAAGGTTGAAAAAAGTGTTTTTGATGCATTCTTGCTCAAATATATTAATATTCCGGTGATTGACGAGGATAAGCTGCTTATCCTTATTTCTATCATGGACCGTCTGGACCTTTCCTTCAGTGAATTAGAGAACTATGCATTGTCCACCATGTTAATTCAAATCGCCCTTGATACCCATGAACATATAATAAATTCACCAGAGGCTGAAAAAAGTCGCCAGCTGACTGTTTTAGCTGGAGATTATTTTAGCGGTTTATATTATAAGCTTCTCGCGGATTCAGAGGATATTTTGATGATCAAAGCCCTTTCCCAAGGGATTAAAGAAGTAAATGAGCATAAGATTTCTGTCTATCATCATGAATCTGAGGGGATTGAAAAGGTAATGGCAAGTATTAAGGTGGTCGAAAGCGCATTACTTGCTAAACTATCTGAATATTTTAAAGTCGATTTGTGGAATGATTTTATTACTAATCTTTTCTTTTTTAAACGGCTTCTTAATGAAAAACGGCATTTTGAACAAAAAGAAGGCTCAGTTTTATTCGATGCATTGAAAAGAATTATTTTTCCAATAAATGAATTTAAAATTAAAGAATTATCAAATGAGCAGCAAAAACAGTTATTGAAAATAGTGGATCATTATCTTGAAGTTTCAAAAAAGGTCATTGAAAAAGGGCTATTGCAGCTTCCTTACTTAAATGATTTACTTGAAAAAAGAATTAACATGTTGTTGAATCAGCACAAGCCATATGCCAAAACTTTTGTGGAAGAAGGTTAAATTATATGCAGCAATCGAAGGAACAACGAGTTCATCATGTTTTTGAAAAAATATCAGACAGCTATGATAAAATGAACTCTGTTATCAGTTTTCAGCAGCACATCAAATGGCGGCAGGACACGATGAAGAGAATGAATGTTCAGCCTGGTTCAAAGGCGCTTGATGTTTGCTGCGGTACTGCTGATTGGACGATTGCCTTAGCAGAAGCAGTTGGACCGTCTGGAGAAGTTACTGGCTTGGATTTTAGCCAAAATATGTTGAATGTTGGGATTGAAAAAGTTAAACAACTTAAGTTAAATCAGGTAAAACTAATTCATGGGAATGCGATGGAACTTCCATTCGAGGATAATAGTTTTGATTATGTGACAATTGGGTTTGGTCTTAGAAACGTTCCTGATTACCTTCAGGTTTTAAAAGAAATGCATCGGGTTGTAAAACCAGGTGGAATTGCCGTTTGTTTGGAAACATCGCAGCCAACACTAATCGGGTATAGGCAGCTTTTTTATTTTTACTTTCGCTTTATTATGCCGGTATTTGGTAAGTTATTTGCGAAAAGCTACAAAGAATATTCATGGCTCCAAGAATCAGCACGCGATTTTCCTGGGATGAAAGAGCTTGCACGTATGTTTGAACAGGCAGGCTTTAATGATGTCATGTATAAATCTTACAGCGGTGGTGCAGCTGCTGTTCATATTGGCAAAAAGAATTAATTTAATTGTAAGAAAGACAGGATGAAAAGCTGGGTGAATACAAATGAAATTAAAAATGATGTATTCATTTTTGAATTCGGATATTAACATAATTGAAAAAACGCTAGAAGAGACTATCCAATCAGAGTCTATTCTTTTGAGACAAGCTTCTATGCATACATTACAAGCCGGAGGAAAAAGAATTCGTCCTGTTTTTGTTTTGCTTGCTGGTAAATTTGGTCATTACAATATAGAATTAATGAAAAATGTGGCCGTTGCTCTAGAGTTAATTCATATGGCATCACTTGTTCACGATGATGTCATTGATGACGCTGATCTTCGTCGAGGGAAGCCAACCGTTAAATCAAAATGGGATAACAAGACTGCTATGTATACGGGTGACTTTGTGTTTGCTCTCGCCCTTGAATTAATGACCAATATTAAAAGACCATTAGCTCATAAGATATTAGCAGAAACGATTGTTGAAGTAACGATCGGGGAAATTCAACAAATTAAAGATAAATACCGCTATAATCAAAATCTCCGGGATTACCTCCGAAGAATTAAGCGAAAAACAGCCCTGTTAATCGCTTCTAGCTGCCAGCTGGGTGCTATCGCAGCAGATGTTGAAGAATCCATCCATCAAAAACTATACAGATTTGGCTATTATGTAGGTATGTCCTTCCAGATAACGGATGATATATTGGATTTCACGGCAACGGAAAAGGATTTGGGAAAGCCTGCAGGCAGTGACCTATTACAAGGGAATATTACTGCACCGGCCCTGTATGCAATGGAAAACCACAAGTTTCGCAGGGAAATAGAAAAGGTTAATGAACATATGACTCCTTTAGATATTGCCCCAATTATTAATCTGATCAAGCAGTCTGGTGCAATTGAAAAATCTATTGCCTTAAGTGACCTATATTTAGATAAGGCATTAGCTATATTAGAAGAGCTGCCAGAAAATAAAGCCAAAAAAACGCTCCGTGATATTGCCAAATTCATTGGGAGACGGAAATTCTAGCTGGCATATGCTTGCCAAATATTCGAAACAATGTTAATATTTTCGTGGATTGTTTTAAGTAACAATCATGATACATAACGAACTAGGAGTGGAATTCATGGAAAAAACATTTTTAATGGTTAAACCAGACGGTGTACAGCGTAATTTAATCGGTGAAATCGTTGCGCGTTTTGAAAAAAAGGGTTTCCAATTAGTTGGTGCAAAATTAATGAATATTCCCAACGAACTAGCTGAAGAACATTACGGTGAACACAAGGAACGTCCATTCTTTGGTGAATTAGTTGATTTCATTACATCTGGTCCTGTTTTTGCTATGGTATGGCAGGGAGAAAACGTAATTGCAACTGCCCGACAAATGATGGGTTCTACAAATCCAAAGGATGCAGCACCTGGCACCATTCGCGGTGATTTTGGACTGACAGTTGGTAAAAATGTAATTCATGGCTCTGATTCACCTACAAGCGCGGAGCGTGAAATCGGTTTATTCTTCAAAGAAGCTGGATTAGTTGAGTATACAAAATTAGTAAACGAATGGATTTATTAATTTAAATTTGATTGGGCACTTGTATTATTGATACAAGTGCTTTTTTGTATCCGCATACAAAAAATTTATCTCTATTTTCGGAATAGTTCCACTATGTTTATTTCGCTGTATATGTTATATTGATACATAAATCTTTAATGAGTTGAAGGGGGAAAGAGAATGGGAATGAGGTACTTAACCGCTGGAGAATCCCATGGACCACAATTAACGACAATATTAGAAGGTCTGCCTGCTGGGATGCCAATATTATCTGAAGACATTAATGAGGAGCTTGCAAGAAGACAAAAAGGGTATGGCCGTGGAAGAAGAATGCAGATCGAGAAAGATACCGCCGAAATCGTCTCAGGAGTTCGTCATGGACAAACCCTTGGATCACCAATTGCATTAGTCGTCAAAAACAATGACTGGAAGCATTGGACCAATATAATGGGGGCTGAACCGTTAGAAGAAGGTCAGGAAGACGAAATTAAACGAAAAGTAACTCGAGCCCGACCTGGACATGCGGATTTAAATGGTGCGATTAAATACGGTCATCGTGACATGAGGAATGTGCTAGAACGCTCATCTGCGCGCGAAACAACCGTTAGAGTTGCTGCTGGTGCTGTTGCCAAAAAACTACTATCTTTAGTTGGCGTAAATATCGTTGGACATGTAGTTGAAATTGGCGGAGTTAAAGCCCAAGCTGATGATTCCCTATCAATAGAGATGTTGAAGGAACGGACCGAAAATTCACCTGTTCGGGTTGCCGACACAAATGTGGAGCAAAAAATGATGGATGCAATTGATGAAGCTAAGAAAAATGGCGACTCCATTGGCGGGGTGGTAGAAGTTATCGTAACAGGCATGCCTGCCGGAGTTGGCAGTTATGTTCATTATGATCGAAAATTAGATGCCAAACTAGCTGGTGCAATCGTAAGTATAAATGCTTTTAAGGGTGTCGAATTCGGTATTGGATTCGAAGCTGCCAGAAAGCCTGGAAGTGAAGTTCACGATGAGATTGGATGGGAAGCAGGCCTTGGGTATTACCGCAAAACAAATCGCCTTGGCGGCTTTGAGGGCGGGATGACAACTGGAATGCCAATTGTCGTCCGTGGAGTAATGAAGCCAATTCCAACTCTTTACAAACCGTTAATGAGTGTTGACATCGAAACGAAAGAGCCGTTTGCTGCCAGTATTGAACGCTCTGACAGCTGCGCTGTCCCAGCTGCTGCAGTTGTTGCTGAGAGTGTCGTTGCTTGGGAACTGGCTAATGCTCTTATTGAACAATTTTATAGTGATAGATTTGAAACCTTTGCCGAAGAAATTAAAAGGCAGCGTGAGTATGCGAGGGAATTTTAATGGAAAAGATACACATCCAAACAGAGTCTAAACAATATAATGTCTTTGTTGGAGAAGGTGTTCGAAAAGACCTGGAATCATTTATATCCAATCATTTTCCAAAATTGACAAGAATATTAATTATGACAGATGAAACTGTAGCCAAACTTCATCTTGACAAGTTACTCACCATTCTATCATCGTGGGATCCTATTGTTTTTACTGCACCCAGCGGTGAAAAAGCCAAAACATTCGAAGTCTATTATAATGCATTGTCAGCTGCTCTTGAAAACCGACTTGACAGAAAGTCGCTTATTTTGTCATTTGGCGGCGGCGCAGTGGGGGATTTGTCAGGATTTGTGGCTGCCTCATTTATGAGAGGAATTCCTTTCATACAAATTCCGACAACTATTTTAGCTCATGATAGTGCAGTGGGCGGAAAAGTGGCCATCAATCATCCACTCGGGAAAAATATGATAGGTGCCTTTCATCAGCCAGAGGCTGTATTTTATGATTTAGAATTTCTAAAAACATTACCAGCACAGGAAATTCGCTCTGGGTTTGCTGAGGTTATTAAACATGCTTTAATTTTCGATGCGGAATTTTATGATTGGCTTCAAAGAAATGTTCATGATTTAAACACGCTATCGATTGAACAGCTATCTGAATGTTTAATAAAAGGGATTAAAATTAAAAATGAATTTGTTAGTCAGGATGAACGTGAAACAGGAGTTCGTGCTTATTTGAATCTAGGGCACACTCTGGGACACGCAATTGAGTCCGAAATGGGTTATGGGAATTTTACTCATGGGGAATCCGTAATGATTGGGATGATTTTCGCAATTAAATTAAGCCAGCAGCTGCTCGGACTTTCATTCAATTTAAAGGAATTTATTAATTGGGTAGAAAAGCTGGGGTATGAAACTAAAATCCCTGGTCATTTATCATACGATAAATTAATAAATAAGATGAAGCAGGATAAGAAATCTGTCGGTGAAACAATTCGTTTTGTTTTGCTCGAGCAATTAGGCACACCGATTCTTCGTGAGATTTCAGATAAATTATTATTACAAGAGCTTAAAAGCTTTTAAACAGGGAGGGTTTTTCATGTTCAGAGGGGTGAGGGGAGCGACGACGGTTACAGCTAATACTGAAGAGGTAATTGTTACAGCTACTGAAGAACTTTTGGCTAAAATCATTGAGGTGAATCAAATTCAACCTGATACCGTCGCATCCGTATTTATTTCTACTACAGAGGACGTTACAGCAGCATTTCCTGCAAAGGCCTTGAGAAAATTTGAGGGGTGGACCTACGTACCTGTAATGTGTATGAGGGAAATCCCTGTTCCGAATTCGTTAAAAATGTGCATCCGAATCATGATGCATGTCAATACAAATCAAAATCAGGAAGATATTTTCCATGTTTATTTAAATGAAGCAAAGGTTCTAAGACCTGATCTTGATAATAGTTTGGCATTATAAAAGAATATTCAAATGGGGTGGATAATATGAGATGGAAAGAGCAATTACTTACACTGACTCCTTATCAGCCTGGAAGACCAATAGAGTCAGTAAAGAAACAATACAAACTTGATAAAATTGTAAAGCTTGCATCAAATGAAAATCCGTTCGGATGCTCTAAAAAGGTACTTCCAGCGATACAATCGCTATCTAACAATTTGGCTATTTATCCGGATGGTTATGCAGCAAATTTAAGAGAAGAACTTGCTGCATTTTTAGAAGTGGGCGAGGATGAACTGATTTTTGGAAATGGTTCAGATAATATCATTCAAATGATTTCAAGAGCCCTGCTGCATCCAAATGCAAGTACGATAATGGCTACGCCGACTTTTTCACAATATAAGCATAATGCAATTATAGAAGGAGCCATTATTAAAGAGATTCCTTTAAAAGATGGTGATCATGATTTAGAAGCAATGCTGGAAGCAATTGATGAACAAACAAATGTCATTTGGGTATGCAGTCCTAATAATCCAACAGGTACATATATTCCAGAAAATAAATTAACATCGTTTTTAGATAGAGTGCCAGAGCATATTTTAGTGGTTGTTGATGAAGCTTATTTTGAATATGTTGCTGCTGATGACTATTATGAATCCATAAGTCTAACACGCAAGTATCAAAATGTTATCGTGCTTAGAACTTTTTCAAAAATTTACGGACTTGCTGCCTTAAGGGTTGGATACGGTGTTGCACATTCATCTATAATTAAAGCACTAGAACCTGCGAGAGAGCCGTTTAATGTTAACTCTTTAGGCCAATTGGCAGCGGTAGCTTCAATCAAAGATCAAGAATTTGTTTTGGAATGTAAAGAAAAAAATAGACAAGGCCTTGCTCAATTTTATGCGTTTTGTGATGAAAATAAATTGAGTTATTATCCATCACAAACCAACTTTATATTAATCGATTTTAAAGTGGATGGTGACAAGGTTTTTCAATATTTACTAGAAAGAGGATATATTACTCGTTCAGGCAAAGCGTTAGGGTTTCCAACCTCAGTTAGAATTACGGTGGGCCTTCCTGAACAAAATGAAGGGGTACTAAAAGCATTAAGTGATTTTCTGGCTGAGAATTAACGCTGAACGGCTTTTGGTCTAGGGGGAGGAATTATTTTTGAATGGCCGTGTTTTCGTCATTGGATTGGGTCTAATAGGTGGTTCCTTGGCTCTTTGTATAAAAAAAGAGCATCCACAAGCAACCATTATTGGCTTAGACATCAATAGTGAACAAGCAAGACTTGCCAAAATGCTCGGAGTAATTGATGAAATTGCTGCTGATATACAAGATGGGGCCAAAGAGGCTAAATTAATTATTATTGCGGCCCCAGTCAATGATACCAAAACCATTATTCAATCACTTTCAAAGCTTTCATTAAACCCCGATGTGATTGTAACGGATACAGGAAGCACGAAAAGTAAAATTGTCGAAAACGCCTTCAGCTTAAAGGAACAAGGAATCACTTTTATTGGCGGACATCCAATGGCTGGTTCACATAAAAGTGGTGTGTCGGCAGCAAAAGAAATTTTATTTGAAAATGCTTTTTACCTATTAACACCCGGGGAGTATGTTGAAAATTCAAAGGTGATGTTACTTAAAGAGTGGTTAAAGGGGACTAATGCCAAGTTCTTAACCATTACGCCGCAAAATCACGATTACCTTACAGGGATTGTCAGTCATTTTCCACATATCATTGCTGCCTCAATCGTCCGCCAAACTGAAAAATTGTCGGAAGCAGACAGCCTGATCCCCCGCCTCGCTGCAGGAGGATTTAGAGATATCACCCGTATTGCATCAAGCAGTCCTGAGATGTGGAAAGACATCCTTTTACACAATCGTGAAAATTTAATTGATTTGTTAAACCATTGGCAAGACGAAATGGAATGGGTTAAAACGCTTTTAGAAAATGAAAATAGCACTGCCATTTATGATTATTTTTACCAAGCAAAGCAATTCCGTGATGGACTACCGATAAAAGAAAAGGGTGCAATTCCAGCCTTTTATGATTTGTATGTTGACATACCGGATTACCCTGGTATCATTTCCGAAATAACAGGATTTTTAGCAAAAGAAAAGATTAGCATAACAAACATTCGAATCCTTGAAACTCGTGAAGATATTAATGGGGTTCTGGTGATTAGTTTTCAAACGGAAGAGGATCGGCATAGGGCTGAACGTTGTATTCGAGCCTATTCAAGCTACGCCACATCCATTGGTTCCTAATTTATATTAATTAAAAAGGTGATTTCATGAAATCAATAACACTTAATACGAAACTAAATCGGTTAATTGGTGAAATAACTATACCTGGAGATAAATCTATCTCCCACCGTTCCGTTATGTTTGGTTCCATAGCACACGGTGAGACAAAGATTACTAATTTCCTGCCTGGTGAGGATTGTTTAAGTACGATTTCTTGTTTTCGGAAGCTCGGGGTAACCATAGAGGAAGAAGACAACCAGATCCGAATCAGCGGAAATGGATTTGAGGGGTTAACAGAGCCAATAGATGTCTTAGACGTAGGGAACTCTGGTACAACCATTCGTTTATTGATGGGAATATTGGCCGGAAGACCATTTTTCTCATCCCTAGTAGGTGATTCTTCTATTGGGAAACGGCCGATGACAAGGGTTACTGGTCCATTAGCGAAAATGGGGGCTGTGATTGATGGCCGTAAAAGCGGTTCCTATACGCCATTATCCATTCGCGGAGGAAAGTTAAACCCAATTCAGTACGAACTTCCGGTTGCCAGTGCCCAGGTTAAATCTGCCCTTATTTTAGCTGGTTTACAGGCTGAAGGGATTACTCAAATAATCGAACCTTCTGAAACTAGAGATCATACTGAAAGAATGATTCGTCAATTTGGCGGAGTGATTGAAAAGGAGAATAAAATTATTTCGGTTAAAGGCGGTCAAAAGCTGACAGGAGCTACGATTCACGTTCCAGGGGATATTTCCTCTGCAGCGTTCTTCTTGGTCGCTGGGGCTATTGTACCAGGCAGTGAAATCGTGCTGAAAAATGTAGGATTAAACCCAACTAGAACCGGTATTATTGAGGTTCTTAAAAATATGGGTGCTGACTTAGAGATTATTTCAGATGAGAGCGACTCCTTTGAACCAGCCGGTGACCTCGTTATAAGAACTTCAAGTCTAAAAGGAACGGTGATTGAAGGGGATTTAATTCCAAGGCTTATTGATGAAATTCCGATTATTGCTCTTTTGGCAACACAAGCCGTGGGGAAAACCATCATAAAAGACGCGGAGGAACTTAAGGTAAAAGAGACAAATCGTATCGATACCGTTGTCAACGAACTCAAAAAATTAGGTGCATCAATAGAGGCGACAGATGATGGAATGATAATTAATGGTAATTCTAATCTACATGGTGGAACCGTCTCCAGCCATGGTGACCATCGTATAGGTATGATGCTGGCAATTGCAGCACTAGTCAGTGATGGTGAGGTATTCCTTGAAAATCCAGAGGCTATCTCTGTTTCCTACCCTAATTTCTTTGAGCATTTAAAAAGCCTGACAAACTAAAAGCTGCCATTACGGCAGTTTTTTTTCGGTTTTTCAACAGGCCTGATAGCAGAGACAATCAATTAATTAAACATCATAATCTGAATGCCTATCCGGCAGTTTTTTTGTATGTCATAGTTTTGTTAATTTTCGCATAGCTTGTCTTAAGAGAATATTAAAGGGTGGTGGACAATGTATATCATTGAAAATGCCAATATCCTTAAAGATAAGCGGTTAACAACCTGTTCACTCATCATTAGGGAAGACCGTATCGAGTCAATTCAAAGCAGTTCCAAGCATTATCGTTTAATGAAAATGAATGCTGAACCGTATATCATGACCCCCTCTTATGTTCTGTTAAATTCTAAAATCTCACCTGATACTTCCTTCCGGGATTTGAAAACGATGTTTATCGACCAATTCTTATTAAAAGGATGCACGGCTCTAATTACATTTGTCCAAGTTAACTTTGAAAATGAATTAATTGAAAGAATCAATGAAATGAAGTTGACACTACTCAGCAGCCCGCTTGACTTTGTCATTGCGGTAAAAATCCCTGTTCGCCTTTTAACCCCGTCATTTATCCGAAAATGCAAAAAAGAAAAAGTACCAGCCATTTTTGTTGAAATAAAATGTCCAGAGGAGTTAGCCAATATGCCATGGGGATGGATCAGGGAAGCCTTGTTTCCATTTAATAGTCCATTAATTCCAATAATTTCTACATCAAATAAGAAGGAAGCTGGCTTCACTTTGTCGAAATGGAAAAGTATCATGGAAAATGAAAAAATTTCCGCTTTTTACGAAGAGCTAGAAGAAGACCTACCGCTTTCAATCAATGTATTAAATCATTTAGGACTCTATCCCCATATGGCGAGTCTTATGAATGGCACTGAAATAAGCTATAATTTATATGTAAAGGGAAGAGGAATCATGAATGTTGATGAACAGAAATTATTTCATTATCATGGTGATAGACTTGTAGTTACAGTTCACAAAGGAAAGGTTGTTCGGTCTGGGGAAGAGGTTTTATTTAAACCAGGATATGGAGAACATGTAAAAGTGCGAACCCCAGCTTATTTTTCTTTGTAAATTTAGGGGAAGAGGTAGAAGTCAATGGACAGAGTTAATAAAATTATTTCTATGTTAGAAAACGGCCAACATAATGAGGCCTTAAATGAATATAATGTTTTATTACAAAGCGGAATGCCTGATGAAAAATATCTTCTAAGTGAAGAATTGTATCAGTATGGTTTTCTCGATGAAGCAAAGGCACTTGTTGAGAACCTTTTAGAAATGTACCCTGAGGAGGGTGAACTGCTTGTACTATTAGGTGAGATTCTAATTGAAGCGGGGGAAGAGGAAGAAGCCATTCTCATTTTGGAAAAAATTTCAGAACACGATGCTAATTTTGGTCAGTCATTACTTTTATTAGCGGACCTATACCAAGTTCAAGGTTTATATGAGGTCTGTGAAAATAAGCTTCTAAAGGCTAAGGAAATATTGCCTAATGAAATTATTATCGATTTTGCCCTGGGCGAGCTTTATAGTGAACAGGGCGAAATAAGGCAGGCCATGGCCGCTTATGAAAAGGTTTTAACAGAAGAAAGTGAGATTGCCGGAGTCAATATTCACCAGAGAATGGCAGACCTGTTAAGTACTTCTGGCCTCTTTGAAGAAGCGTTAGTCTATTATGATAAAGCGCTGGATGAAAAGTTAGAAATTAACACATTATTTGGCTATGCTTTTACAGCGCTTCAGGCAGGTTATAACCGAACTGCCATTGAGAAGTTCAATGAATTAAAAGAACTTGACCCAGAGTATCATTCACTTTACCTCCATCTTGCCATGGCATATGAGCGGGAAGAAGAGCTTGAAAATAGCATACGTGCAATTAAAGAAGGCATTAAACAAGACGAATTTAATAAAGAATTATTTTTCTATGGCGGCAAAATAGCTATTAAGCTTGGAAAAATTGTGGAGGCAGAACAGCTTTTTCGTGAGGCAATAGCCTTAGACCCTGGCTTTACCGAGGCTGCTCTAACCTTAAATAAGCTATTATTCCAACAAGAGCGGCATGAGGATGTGCTGGATTTAATTTCAGCCCTTGATATTGCTGAGGATGAAGAACCCCAATTTTTATGGGATTCCGCCCTCGCTTTAGAGAAATTAGAGAAATTTTCATCCGCATTAGACAAATATGAAAGTGCATATACTTTTTTTAAGAACAATGAGGCATTTTTACAAGATTACGGATATTTTTTAGTTGAGGAAGGAAAATCAGACCTCGCTGCCGAAATTTTTAAACAGCTGCTAATTAAGGATCCTACCAATTTTGAATACCTTGACTTGGTTGAACGTTTAACAGATTTTAAAGATTAGGCAATGTTATTCTCATTAAAAACGAAAAAAGATTAAAAAAGCTGATTTTGCAGAGGAGGGAAACTATCATGGCAACCCCTGTTTCTGTCAACGAGAAGAAGGACTTTATACGATGGTTTTTAAATCATTATCAACTTAAGAGAAGAGAATGTGTTTGGATTCTAAATTATTTAATGAGCCACGATCAACTTATGGAAAAGGTTCATTTTGTTGAGCAAGCACAGTATTGTCCACGAGGTTTGATTATGTCTACCCATTGTGTAGATAAAGTACCATTTCGCTTTTATAAGGAAAATGTCATGACCACTGATGCTGAAAAATCCTTTCATGATATTCGGCTTAACCGGGACGAAGATATTTTTATTCAATTAAACTTCCATGCATCAAATCAAGCACACCAGTATGCAGCAGTCCTTGAAGAAAATCCATTTGTACCAAAACATCTGCAGGTTAACGAGAAAGATGGATTAATTGCTGAACAACTGCTGCAAAACAGTATTGAACGCTTTCAACGCGAAAAGCTGCTCCAAATGATTGATGAAGCACTTGATAAACAAGATCGCAAAGCGTTTAAAATGTTAACCGAAAAATTAAATAAACTAAATCAGTCTGAACCAAAAGGAAGCCTGCGTTAAAGCAGGCTTCTTTTTTCTTTTGCTTCTTTATTATTTTATTGTTTTTGGAGAAAATGATAATATAGGAATAGTGAATTCTTAAAGGTTGGTGCAAACTATGAAATGGATACCTCAAGAGGTAGAGACCTACTTGAATGCAAAAGAGTATGTCGATACCGCAGTTGTCCCTTTATATTCGGTTTCAGTTGGGGGGGAAATGAAGCAATCTGCTGCTGCTGCAGAATTTATCACCTTATTAACAAGTCATATAGAAAGACAATTTACGGGAAGAATAGTATTGTTTCCGCCATTTACATACTTAAAAAATGATAGTACCGAAAAAGTTTTTAATGAACTGCTCAATTGGGAGTACAGCATTTTTCAGAGTGAATTTAAACACGTATTTTATATTACCTCTGAAATTGAATGGAGAGAAAGCTCCGAAAAATTAAAGGGATCGTTAATTTGGCTTCCGGCCATCCCGCTTGAACATATGAGTGATTCGCAAAAATTAACGATTATCGACAGTCAAGTCAAACAGCTATTACCTCTTTTTACGCAAAAATGGCATGAAAATATGTAAAACTATCCAGAATATATGTTTTTAAAATAGTATGATATTGACCTTGCATGCAGATTGATATATCATTGTTATGTCCTAGTTTTATATGTGTTTAATTTTTGTCCGCTGGACTTAAATTCGTTAATAGAGGGGGGATAAGCATGAGTAAAGAGCGCGTTTCAAGACGTCAATTCTTAAGCTATACTTTAACAGGTGTAGGCGGTTTCATGGCAGCTGGAATGTTGATGCCAATGGTAAGATTTGCAGTTGATCCAGTATTGAAGACTGAAGGTGCCGGAAATTTTATCGCAACAAAGCAAAAGGTTTCTGAAATAACCGATGAACCAGTAAGGGTTGACTTTACCTTCAAGCAAAAGGATGCATGGTATGAGTCTGAAGTAACCAATACTGCTTGGGTTTATAAGAATGGGGACAAGATTGTTGCCCTATCACCAACTTGTAAACACTTAGGCTGTACGGTTAACTGGAATACGGACAAGGAGCATCCAAACCAATTCTTCTGTCCATGCCACTATGGCCGTTACACGAAGGATGGTACAAACGTAAAGGGTACACCACCACTTCACCCGCTTGATGTATATCCTTACAAAGAAAAAGACGGTTTCCTATATCTAGGAAAAGCTGAACCACGGAAGGAGGCGTAATCATTGTTAAACAAAATTTACGATTGGGTAGATGAACGTTTAGATATTACGCCACTGTGGCGCGATATCGCAGACCATGAAGTACCTGAGCATGTTAACCCGGCGCATCATTTTTCAGCGTTTGTTTATTGCTTTGGGGGTCTGACATTTTTTGTTACTGTTATTCAAATTCTCTCCGGTATGTTTTTAACTATGTATTATGTGCCGGATATTAAAAATGCATGGGAGTCCGTTTATTACCTTCAAAATGAAGTAGCATTTGGACAAATCGTACGTGGAATGCATCACTGGGGAGCCAGCTTAGTACTTGTAATGATGTTTTTACATACATTGCGCGTGTTTTTCCAAGGTGCTTATAAAAAGCCGCGTGAGCTTAACTGGGTTGTCGGAGTACTTATTTTCTTCGTCATGCTGGGCTTAGGTTTTACAGGTTACTTATTACCTTGGGATATGAAAGCGTTGTTTGCAACAAAAGTAGGTCTGCAAATTGCTGAAGCAACTCCGTTCATTGGTACCTATGTAAAGGTTCTACTAGCTGGACATGAACATATTGTAGGTGCGCAGACGTTAACTCGATTCTTTGCGATTCACGTGTTCTTCCTGCCAGGTGTTCTTTTAGGTTTAATGGGAGCCCACTTCATCATGATTCGCAGACAAGGTATCTCTGGACCTCTTTAAAAATTATTAGCTGAAATTGTAATTTTATCTTATTATTACGGAAAAAGGAGGGGATTGCTCAATGCATCGCGGTAAAGGTATGAAGTTCGTTGGTGACTCACGTGTGTTAGCACCTGAAGCCCGAAAACCGAAACTTCCAAAAGATTACTCAGAATATCCTGGTAAAACAGAAGCATTCTGGCCTAACTTCCTTTTGAAAGAATGGATGGTAGGAGCAGTATTTTTAGTTGGTTATCTATGTTTAACCGTTGCTCATCCGGCCCCGCTTGAAAGGATTGCGGATCCAACCGATACAGGTTATATTCCATTACCAGACTGGTATTTCTTATTTTTGTATCAATTGCTAAAATATACATTTGCTTCCGGACCATACACGGTAATTGGGGCAATGATTATCCCTGGACTTGCTTTTGGAGGATTACTATTGGCTCCGTTCCTTGATCGTGGACCGGAACGCCGTCCAATGAAGCGTCCGATCGCAACTGGTGCTATGCTTTTGGCGTTAGCTGCTACTGTCTATTTAACTTGGGAATCTGTTGCGACACATGACTGGGCTGCTGCAGAGCGTCAAGGTAAAATTGTTGAAAAAGTGGACATTGATAAGTCTAGCGCTGGTTACAAAATCGCTAGTGCTAATACCTGTATTACATGTCACGGCGATAGTTTCCAAGGTGGAGCTGGTGCTCCAACTCTAATCGGTACTGGCTTATCTGCTGCTGAAGTAGCAAAGATTGCCAAAGAAGGTAAAGGCGGCAAAATGCCACCAGGAATTTTCAAAGGTACTGACGAAGAGTTAAAGACACTTTCTGAATTTATCTCAGGCCTTGGTAAAAAATAATTTTATGATTGAAAAGCTGACGATTTTCGTCAGCTTTTTTCTTAATTAGTGAAATGGGGAATCATTGTGCGCTGGATTTATCCTCTTTTAGCAAATCGAAATGTATTATTACTTTTACTAGTCATTAATATTGCAGGAACGATTTATGGATATTATTGGTATGGATGGCAGCTTAAAGAAACACCGGCGAAATTCCTCCTATTTGTACCGGACAGCCCAACTGCAAGCTTATTTTTTGTTTTTGTCCTTATTGCTTTTTTAATGAGGAAGAATTGGCCTTTAGTAGAATCGCTTGCTATTGTAACGCTTTTTAAATATGGAATCTGGGCTGTTGTCATGAACATCCTAGTGTATTTTGTGCAAGGAGAGCTGGATTTTGTTGGCTATATGTTGATTTTTTCCCATTTTGCAATGGCGGTACAGGGACTATTATATGCTCCGTTTTATCGGATAAAATGGTGGCACCTGATTGTAACTGCAATTTGGACCTTACATAATGACGTTATTGACTATGTCTTCTTCATGCTGCCAAGCTACCATATGCTTGATCAATATACCCCGCAAATAGGCTATTTTACTTTTTGGCTGTCGATGTTGTCAATTGGTATTGCCTATTATTTAGGCATCCGGGCAAATCGTTTTCAACTTGATATAAAATAGTTTGGTATCACAGGTCTAACCTTGTCCAACCCTTCATACATTTTAATTAGTAACGAAAGGGGGGACAAGAATTGAAAGCAAAATGGTTCATCATTTTAGCAATTATCATGATGCTCACTCCCATATCAGTTCAAGCAAAACAGCAATCGCCAATGGAGAAGCTTGATGATATTTCCGATGAAGCTCTCCAAATGGTGAAGTTTCATAGATACGAAGATGCTAAGAAATTGCTTGATTATTTTTCAGATCAGTTCACTAGTATTACTGGTAATGAGCAGCCCTTAACCATGGATGAGGTTAGAATTGTTCACACCTCCCATGACGAGGCAATGGAAGCTGCTGTAAGCCCAAATATGAAATATGAAGAAAGAATAAATAAACTTACGAAATTCCGTCTTGTCATTGATGCGATTGCCACTAGTCATCAGCCATTATGGACAGAAATGGAAGACCAAATTATGACCGCTTTTCATCAAGCAAAGGATGCGGCCCTAAATGGTGATTCTGCTCATTTCCATTCAAGCTTTAATTCGTTTTTATCCTTGTATAATGTTATCTATCCAAGTATGAAAATTGATGTACCAGTAGAAAATATTCAAAGATTAGATGCCCGAATAAATTTTATTGATGAATACAGGTCGCAGGTTGTAAAGGATCAAAAAAGCAGGCAGGAACTGGATGCCCTCGATACGGATTTAAAGAACCTTTTTGCCAATTTAGAAGAGGATGAGGCAGATCCTTCATTATGGTGGGTGATCATCTCAACCGGAAGTATTATTATCATGACTTTATCGTATGTTGGCTGGAGAAAGTATCAAGGTGAAAAAGGGCTGAAAAAAGACCGTTCTAGAGATTTAAAGGATTGATGCGTCTAATCGGCAGCTTTGATTACGAGACAGGCACCAAGAGCTGATTTGGAGGTTCTATAATGTCATTTCTATTATATTTTATTATCATTGCACTAATCCCATTATGGGCCCAGATGAGGGTTAAAAGTACCTTTGCTAAATATTCTCGAGTGGCGTCCTCTTCCTATCGTCGAGGAGCCGAGGTTGCAAGGGAAATTTTGAATGCCAATGGGCTTTATAATGTTGCTGTTGAAGAAGGGAGAGGGTTTTTAAGTGACCACTATGACCCCAGGACGAAAACAGTCCGGCTTTCTCCTGATAACTATCATGGTCATTCGATTGCTGCGGCTGCAGTGGCTGCCCATGAATGCGGTCATGCGATACAGGATGCAAAAGGATATGCGTTCCTGCGTTTTCGCCATGCATTGGTTCCTGTGGCCAATCTTGGTTCAAATGCTTCATGGATACTCATTATGATTGGGATACTCTTTCATTTTAGCGGTATGCTGCTATTGGGGATTATTTTCATGGGAGCAGCCGTCCTTTTTCAACTTATCACATTGCCTGTTGAATTCAATGCTTCTAATCGCGCGCTGGACCAAATTGCTGCGCTCAGGCTAATTGGTCATGGAGAAGAGAGAGAAGCTAGAAAGGTTTTAAATGCAGCAGCATTGACATATGTAGCAGCCGCGGCCGTAGCTGTTTT
This sequence comes from Neobacillus bataviensis, assembly GCF_019969725.1. Next base: position 232,668 of record NZ_JAHXYW010000008.1, on the reverse strand, counting down.
GGAATTACTAAGATTGGTTTTTATTTTTACCGGTATAAATAGAAACGACGATTAAAAGAAGCAATGTCCTAGGCAGGGACATTGCTTTTATGTTTGAATTGGTTTTTTATTTTCGTCTAGTGTAAACCCTTCACCTAGGACATCATGAACAATGGAAATGGATACAAAGGCATGGGGATCTACTGTAGTAACCAAATTTTTTAAACGGATCAGTTCACTTTTCGCTACCACACAATATAATACGTCACGCTCACTTTTTGTATACGATCCATAGCCTCTTAGAGCAGTGACCCCACGCTCCATTTCATCCATTATTTTTTTTGCGATATCCTCATTTTTTTCCGAAATTATCATCGCTCCCCTTGCGGAATAGGCGCCTTCTACGATAAAGTCAATTACTCTTGCCCCAACAAAAACGGCTACAAGTGTATACATGGCCTGCTTGTAGTTTAAATATGTAAGCAGGGATAAGCCAATGACACAGGCATCGAACATAAACATCGTCTTCCCCATATTCCAGCCGGCATATTTTTGAACAAGCCTTGCAATAATATCCACGCCGCCGGTCGTACCTCCAAAGCGAAAGATAATTCCCAATCCAATACCTGCAAAAACTCCTGCAAATAAAGCTGCCAAGGTTAAATCACTTTTCAATGGCATTTCTAGAGGATAGTGTTGGAAAATCCAAAGAAATATGGAAACCCCAACTGTTCCTATGATCGTATATAAAAAAACATTTCGACCCAGCAGCTTCCATCCAATAATAAATAAAGGAATATTTAACAGCAGGTTTGTTATTGACGGGTCTAATTTCCACAGGAAATAAAGAAGCAGGGTTATCCCTGTGAATCCGCCTTCTGCCAGCTTATTTTGCATATTAAAATTTACAAGTCCAAATGAAAAAATGGCTGCACCTAAAAGAATAAACAATATATTTTTAATTTTAAGGCCTAATACCATAAACATTCCTCCTCTTCCATAATTTTCTCTATCATCGCGGTTTTTATTATAGCGAATAAAATATACTGGAGCAATCTAAACAGTAAAGTGAGCGCTTTAATCGAAAACATTTGTAAAACAGTCTTTTTTTAGCTAACATGAAAAATATGATAGCAATGAGGTGAAGAAAATGGACAAAGGGAAATCGATGAAAGACCTTCAACAAGAGGTCGATACATACATTGGACAATTTAAAGAAGGTTATTTCAGTCCTCTCGCCATGCTTGCAAGACTAACGGAGGAACTTGGCGAGTTAGCTAGGGAAATAAACCATACTTTCGGTGAGAAACCAAAGAAAACAACAGAAGCAGAAAAAGCAATTGAGGAAGAGCTTGGCGATCTGTTGTTTGTTATTATTTGTCTTGCGAATTCTTTAAATATTGATCTAGAAACGGCCCACGATTATGTTATGAATAAATTTAATACGAGGGATAAAAACAGATGGACAAGAATAGATGAGGAAATGGGGAATGAGTCTGATGAATAACGTCCGAATTGTTATTGCCGGTCCGCGCGGCCGTATGGGCAGTGAGGCAGTCAATCTAGTATCCACAACAGAACACTTTACATTAGTTGCTGTTGTTGACCATAAATACGATGGGATCATGCTAAGTGATCTTGATGGGTTTCATTCGATACATAGTGTGCCTGTTTATCGGGACATTGAAAATTGTTTGAAAAATGTAGATGCAGACGTGTTAATAGATTTAACAACACCGGAAGTAGGTATGTACCACACTACAACAGCTCTATCATATAATGTTCGTCCAGTGGTTGGGACAACAGGTTTTACAAAAAATGATTTAGAAGAGCTGGAACGCATTTGTAAGGAAAAAGAATTGGGTTGTATTATTGCTCCAAACTTTGCGATTGGCGCTATTCTGATGATGAAATTTTCACAAATGGCTGCAAAATATTTTAATGACATTGAAATTATTGAATTGCATCATGATAAGAAACTTGATGCTCCGTCTGGTACGGCAGTTAAAACAGCGGAAATGATATCTTCTGTTAGAGAAAAGAAACAGCAAGGTCATCCAAATGAAAAAGAAACCATTAATGGTGCAAGAGGTGCTGACTATGACGGTATGCATATCCATTCCGTCCGATTGCCAGGGTTAATTGCCCATCAGCAGGTTTTATTTGGAGCAGATGGACAAACCTTGACAATTCGTCATGATTCATATAACAGAGCTTCCTTTATGTCAGGAGTAAAGGTGGCGGTCGAAACAGTCATGAAGCAAAATCATTTTGTTTATGGACTAGAAAATATTTTAGATTAGGAGGTAAATTATGAATATTGCTTTAATTGCTCATGATAAAAAAAAGAATGACCTGGTACAATTTGCCACTGCCTATCAGACTATTTTTGCCAAACACACATTGTTTGCGACCGGAACGACCGGTTCTAGAATCAGTGAAGCTACAGGACTGCCAATTACCAGGTTCCAATCAGGACCACTGGGAGGCGATCAGGAAATTGGGGCGATGATTGCAAAAAATCAAATGGACGCTGTGTTCTTTTTCCGGGATCCGCTGACATCACAACCTCATGAACCAGATGTTACCGCACTTGTTCGTTTATGTGATGTATATTCTATACCTCTTGCTACCAATATGGGGACGGCTGAGCTATTAATTAGAGGGTTAGAGGAAGGTTTAATGGATTGGAGAAATATCGTCAAAGAAAATGGTGGAAGCAATGGAAAATAAGAAGCTTCATGTTTTGGCATTTGGAGCCCATGCTGATGATGTTGAAATCGGCATGGGGGGTACGATTGCTAAACTAGCATCTGAAGGTAAAAGAATTGGTATATGTGATTTAACAGATGCAGATCTTTCTTCCAACGGGAACGTAACCCTAAGAAAAGAGGAAGCAGCACAAGCTGCAGAAATACTAAACGTAGAGGTCCGAACTTCATTGGGATTTCCGGATCGCGGTTTATTCCAGAAGGAACAATACATACGTGAAATTGCAGCATTAATCAGAGCATACAAGCCTCAACTTGTCTTTGCGCCTTATTTTGAAGACCGGCACCCCGATCACGGGAATTGCGCCCGCCTTGTCGAAGAAGCAGTTTTTTCAGCGGGGATTAAAAAATTTCAGACAGATGGAGAAAATATGCCCCACCGAGTGGAAAGGGTTTATTTTTATATGATTAACGGTTTCCATAATCCGGAATTTACGATTGATATTTCAGCCTTTATAGATAAAAAGCTTTCTGCTTTACGAGCCTATAAAAGTCAATTTGAAAAAACGGATGATAGCGTCGATACACCTTTAGTGAACGGTTATATTGAAACAGTAGAGGCTAGAGAAAGAATGTTTGGCAAGCTGGTGGGTGTAACTTATGCCGAAGGCTTTAAAACGAAAGTTCCTATCCTTATGAATCGTGATTTGATAGGAGAATAAGCGATGAAGAAACTAAAAATTGGGATAACCTGCTATCCAACTGTTGGCGGATCAGGTGTTGTTGCAACGGAACTTGGGAAAATGCTTGCGGAAAAAGGGCATGAAATTCATTTTATCTCATCGAGTATTCCCTTTCGATTAAATAAAATGTACCACAATATATACTATCATCAAGTAGAAGTGAACCAATATTCCGTTTTCCAATACCCGCCATATGATATTGCACTTGCAAGCAAGATGGCTGAAGTAGCAAATCGTGAAAAATTGGATATCTTACATGTTCATTACGCCATTCCTCACGCTGTTTGCGCGATTTTAGCCAAGCAAATGGCCGGAAGAGATCTTAAAATTGTGACAACTTTACATGGAACGGATATTACGGTTTTAGGATATGACCCTTCACTTGCCGATGCAATTAAATTTGGTATTGAAAAATCAGATTCGGTCACAGCTGTTTCAAAAGCCCTTGTAAATCAAACATTTGAACTTATTAATCCAGATAAACAAATTGAAACGGTTTATAATTTTATTGACGAGCGAATCTATCAAAAAAGCAATGCTGACTTTTTAAAGTGTGAATTTGAGATTAAGCAAGAAGAAAAGGTCATTATTCATGTTTCGAATTTCCGTGCTGTTAAAAGGGTGCAGGATGTCATTAAGACTTTCGCGAAAATTTCAGCGTCAATGCCTGCAAAATTATTGCTGGTCGGAGATGGTCCGGAAATGACAATCGTTTGCAAACTAGTCAGGAAGTTAGGAATAGAGGACAAAGTTATTTACCTTGGTAAGCAAGAGAATCTTGAGGAATTGTACTCGATTAGTGATTTAATGCTTCTTTTATCCGAAAAGGAAAGCTTTGGCCTTGTTGCTTTAGAGGCGATGGCATGTGGTGTGCCTTGTATTGGAACAAATGTGGGCGGATTACCGGAAGTTATTAATCATGGTGAAACTGGGTATATTTGTGAAGTAGGAGACATTGAAGATATTGCTGCAAAAGCGATTGCTTTATTAATGGATAGCAAACTCCATCAACAATTATCTAAACGGTCAGTTGAAACTGCAACAACTAAATTTAAAGCGGACAACATTGTAGAACAGTATGAACAAATATACTTTAAGCTGCTGAATTAAGGTGAAAGAAATGATTGAACCATTTTTATCTGCCGTTCCAGTACTAATGAAACTAGAAGAGGCGGGCTATGAAGCTTATTTTGTTGGGGGATCAGTTAGAGATTTTCTTCTAAATAAACAAATAAGTGATGTCGATATCGCCACATCCGGAACACCGGAAGAAGTGAAAAGAGTCTTCTCAAGAACTGTGGATGTTGGAATTGAGCATGGAACTGTCCTTGTTTTATATAATAATGAATCGTATGAAATTACCACCTTCAGAACAGAAGCTGAATATTTGGATTTTCGAAGGCCAAAAGAGGTTGCGTTTATTCGAAGCCTTAAAGAAGATCTGCAGAGAAGAGATTTTACGATGAATGCTATAGCGATGGACAGGCAGGGTAATTTAATTGACCCTTTTAATGGCCGTCAGGCGATAGACGAAAAGGTCATTCAAACCGTCGGTTCAGCTATGGAGCGGTTCCAGGAAGACGCATTAAGGATGATGAGAGCTGTCCGCTTTGTCAGCCAGCTCTCTTTTGCGATGGAAAGTCAAACCGTTACGGCGTTAATAAAATTAATTCCCTTACTAGACAACATTGCTGTGGAACGAAAAAGAACAGAATTTGAAAAACTTCTAGCCGGCCAAAATCGAAAAAAAGCAATCAGCATCCTGATTGATACTGATTTATATTCTTATTTGCCGGGCCTTAAAAATCAAAAGAAGTTTTTAGAGCTATTATTAACCTATCATTGTGAAAAGCTGAATATAAAAGAAATGTGGTCGTTACTTCTTTTCTGTTTGGAATTCAAAAATAAAAACGCAGATTCTTTTTTAAGAGGCTGGCGACTGCCGGTTAAAGAGGTAAGGGATATTCAAATAACCTTAGCATTCCTAGCTAAAAGACTTGAACAGGAATGGACGGTTTATGATTTGTATACTGCTGGGCCGGATACCATTCAATCAGTAGAGAAGCTTTATCTAGTTTTAAAAGGAATAGAAGAAATGGAATCTATTCATTATTGGAAGAAGGTTTATCAAGAGCTGCCGATAAAAAAGCGGTCAGAAATGAATGTAACAGGTAATGACCTAATGCAGTGGTTCAATAAAAGTGGAGGGCCTTGGTTGAAGGAAACCCTTTTGGAAATTGAACATGCAATTTTAATAGGAAAAGTAGCGAATAATTATCAAGATATTAAGGAGTGGCTAGTAGAGTGCAGTCGGAATTAAGAAAGGAACTGCTTGATGCTTTTACAAATGCTGGGGAAGATTACTTATCAGGGCAGCATCTAGCCGATTTAATTGGCTGTTCCAGGACGGCAGTCTGGAAGCATATTGAGGAATTAAGGAAAGAGGGCTTCGAATTAGAAGCTGTGAGAAAGAAAGGCTATCGGATTGTAAAAACACCGGAAAAAATAACGGCTGATGAAATTAGACTTGGTTTAACAACGGATTTTATTGGACGGAACATTCATTATGAGGAAAGTGTTGAATCGACACAAAAGATTGCCCACCGATTTGCCTCTGAGGAAGTACCTGAGGGTACTGTTATTATTGCTGAAGAGCAAAGGTCTGGAAAGGGAAGAATGAACCGTAAATGGCATTCACCAAAATATACCGGTATTTGGATGAGCCTCATTCTTCGTCCGAATATCCCTTTAACAAAAGCACCGCAGTTAACCCTTTTAACGGCGGTTGCAGTTGTTCAGGCAATTGAAGAATTTACCGGACTCACCCCTGAAATAAAGTGGCCGAACGATATTTTAATCAAAGGGAAAAAAGTAACTGGTATCTTAACTGAATTACAGGCCGAAGCCGACAGGGTTCATTCGATCATCGTAGGTATCGGTATTAATGTAAACCAAAAGAAAGAAGATTTCCCAGCTGAACTGCATGAAATAGCCAGTTCTCTTTATATTGAAAAAGGCGAACCAATCTCTAGAGCCGGTTTAATCAGAAGCATCTTTAAACAATTCGAGACATTATATTTACTTTATTTAGAACAAGGGTTCCTTCCAATCAAGCTATTGTGGGAAAGCTATTCGATAAGCATTGAGAAAGTACTTAGGGCTAGGACCTTGACAAATGTAATAGAAGGAAAGGCTTTAGGAATTACTGATGAGGGAGTATTAATGCTTGAAGATAACATAGGTACGATACATCATATATACTCAGCCGACATAGAGCTTTAATCGGTAGTATGTTTGTGGTCAAGGAAATTTTCATTTTAAAACCATGTTGATTGGAGCGCAAATCAACAATTAAGTTTAACACAGCAATCTATATAAAGATGCTTGTACACTTTTTAAGAAATTTGTTATAATTTCATTGGGCAGTATCCTAAGGAACTGCACCTTTAATGTCATACTAAAAATTAAAAAAGGTATCTGCCTAGATCCGTAATACGGACCGGGACAGAGGGATGGAACAGTAATAAGAGTAACGGAGATCCTCTGCCTTCAGAAGGATCTTTTTATTTGCTCTTCAACTGCGTTTTATCACCTCTCCCAATTAAAAGGAGGGAATATGGATGAAGCAAACAACGGATTTCTTAAAAATGAAGGAAAATCACGAAAAGATTGTAATGTTAACGGCTTATGATTACCCATCTGCCAAACAAGCAGAACAGGGTGGTGTTGACCTAATTTTAGTTGGTGATTCACTTGGAATGGTGGTGTTGGGTTATGATTCCACTGTCCCAGTTACACTCGAAGACATGATTCATCACACAAAGGCTGTTAAACGTGGAGCAAAAGATACGTTTATTGTGGCGGATATGCCTTTTTTAACTTACCATTTATCGGTTCGAGATACATTAATAAATGCCGGACGGCTCATTCAGGAAACGGGAGCCAATGCTGTTAAACTCGAAGGGGCTGACGATGTTCTGGAGAAAATCTCCGCACTAACTAATGCAGGGATACCTGTCTGTGCTCACTTGGGACTAACCCCGCAATCGGTCGGTGTTTTAGGCGGGTATAAAGTTCAAGGTAAAGATGCCGAGGCAGCTAAAAAATTACTGGATGATGCCATCAAATGCGAAGAAGCAGGCGCTTTTGCTGTAGTTCTTGAATGTGTTCCTAAGCAGCTGGCAGAAGAAGTAACAAGGTCGTTATCCATTCCTGTAATCGGCATAGGAGCAGGTATTGATGTTGATGGCCAAGTTCTTGTCTATCATGATATTTTAGGATATGGTGTTGAACGTGTTCCAAAATTTGTGAAACAATACCATTCAGTCAATCCTTTTATTCTTGAATCCATTCAGGCATACGTTTCCGAAGTGAAAAATAAACAATTTCCCGAAGATAAACACTCTTTTACCATGAAGGAAACGGAGCTAAAGGCTTTATACGGAGGTATAGAATGAAGGTCGTAACAACCATCCAGGAAATGCAATCAGAAATCCGGCAACAGAAGGAAAAAGGACATTCAATTGGCTTTGTTCCAACAATGGGATTTCTGCATGAAGGACATTTAACCTTGTTAAAAAATGCACGTCAAGAAAATGATATCGTTGTATTAAGTATTTTTGTCAATCCCTTGCAGTTTGGCCCAAAAGAGGATTTCTCTACCTATCCGCGTGATTTTGAGCGAGACTGTGAATTAGCTGATGGCGAGAAAGTAGATTATGTCTTTTTTCCTTCTGTAGAGGAAATGTATCCAGGTTCACCTTCAGTTAAAGTGGTCGTTCAGGAACGTACGGATGTATTATGTGGAAAGTCGCGTCCCGGTCATTTTGACGGAGTAGCCACGGTCATTACGAAACTATTTAATATCATGATGCCGACACGGGCGTATTTTGGCATAAAAGATGCTCAGCAGGTGGCTGTCATTGATGGATTAATCTCTGATTTTAATTTTCCAATTGAATTGGTTCCAGTTGATATTGTCCGTGAACAAGACGGTCTTGCGAAAAGTTCCCGCAATGTTAATCTACTCCCTGAAGATAGACTACAGGCAACCGTCTTATATGAAAGCCTGCAGGCTGCAAAGGAAGCCATTTTTCACGGTGAACGTAACCCTGTCACTTTAGTCAGCTTAATAAAAGAAATGATAACAAGTGAATCAAAAGGGGAGATCGATTATGTCGATATCTTCTCTTATCCAGAGTTACAGCCACTGGAAGAATTAAACGGTAGGATTATCATTGCTCTTGCAGTAAAATTTACGAAGGTTCGATTGATAGATAATTTGATTATTGATATAGAGTAATAACCAGGGGGAGGAAAATAAATCAATGTTTCGCACCATGATGAACGGAAAAATCCACCGCGCAACAGTTACAGAGGCTAATTTAAACTATGTTGGCAGTATAACAATAGACGAAGATATTCTTGATGCTGTTGGCATGATTGCCAATGAAAAGGTGCAAATTGTTAACAATAACAATGGTGCCCGTTTAGAAACCTATATTATTCCGGGAGAAAGAGGCAGTGGTGTGGTTTGTTTAAACGGTGCAGCTGCCCGCCTTGTACAGCCTGGTGATATCGTCATTATTATATCTTATGCCTTTGTGGCTGAGGAGAAAGTATCGGCGCACAAACCAAAAGTGGCGATAATGGATGAGAATAACCGCATTAAAGAACTGCTTCACGCAGAACCAGCACTTACAGTTATGTAGTAATCCCCGATTTTTTCGGGGATTTTTCTTTTTTACTTTTTTGTCTTTTTGTGATACCGTTTAATGAACAGAAGTTCGGGGTGTTTATCAGATGTCAAATAAATTTGTTGTTATCGATTTAGAAACTACAGGGAACATTCCCAAAAAAGGCGATAAAATCATCCAATTCGCAGCTGTAGTCATCGAAAACGGAATAATCAAAAATACATACTCATCACTTGTCAATCCGCAAAAATCCATTCCAGTTTTTATCGAAGAGCTAACTGGAATTAATGACGATATGGTTAAGGATGCTCCTTTATTTTCTGAAATTGCCGGGCAAGTATCGGAACTTTTAGAAGGGGCCTATTTTGTTGCGCACAATGTTTTGTTTGACCTTTCCTTTCTGCAAGAGGAATTAATTCAGGCAGGCTTCGAAGGGTTTTATGGCCCAGTTCTGGATACGGTCGAAATGGCCAGGATTTTATATCCAACCGCAGATGGCTATAAGCTTACCGATTTAGCAGAAAGAGAAAATCTTAATCATGACCGTCCGCATCAAGCCGACAGCGATGCCCAGGTCACTGCAGAACTCTTTCTAATTTTTTTAAGAAAGTTATCGCAGTTGCCTTTAATCACAATGGACCAGCTTACGCAGCTTTCTGGCGGGTTGAAAAGTGATCTGCAGCTGCTTCTTGATGACCTTTTGGAATATAAAAAGATAGAGCCAAAGGAGCTTCCAGAAGCTATTGAGATATTTAAGAATCTTGCCTTAAAAAAGGATTTAAAGAATGATCCAGAAGAAAACGTAAGTGGAATCGACTTCAAGTTTCCTTTTAATGTTGAAGAGAAAATGGAACTGATTAAACATGGTTTTGATAATTTTGAGCATAGATCTGGCCAATTTACGATGATGGATCAGGTTCATGAGACTTTATTCAATATGCACCATACTTTAATTGAAGCTGGAACTGGTGTAGGCAAATCACTAGGTTATCTCTTGCCAAGTGCTTATTTTGCCAAACGGAAAAATCTCCCAATTGTAATTAGTACACATACCATTCAGCTGCAAGAGCAGATTTTAAAAAAAGAAATTCCGATTTTAGAAAAAATACTCCCTTTTAAGATTGATTCGGTTTTGCTTAAAGGGAGAAACCATTATATTAGTTTGGAAAAATTCTCTCAAACTCTTTTGGATGAAAACGATAATTACGATACCACGTTAACCAAAATGCAAATACTTGTTTGGCTGACGGAAACAGAAACCGGAGATAAAGACGAGCTTAATATTTCGAGCGGCGGGCTCATTTACTGGAATAAAATAAAGAATGAACCTACAGTATTTTCCCAAAACCGCGAATGGCAAGAGAAAGACTATTATCAAAAAGCAAAAAGAGCGGCCTCTTCAGCTGATTTCATCATAACTAATCATTCTTTATTATTAAGTGACATAAAGGGAGATGGCTCCATCTTACCCGAATATGACTATTTGATTATTGATGAGGGACATCATCTTGAAAAAGTCGCATCTCAGTTTTTCGGGGCAACCCTAGATTATTTATCAACAAGACTGTTATTGGGCCAATTTGGACTTTATGAACAGAAACAGCTTTTTTATGAGCTAGAAGGTCTGTTATCATCAATTCGTGTTACAAATGAGAACCTTGCTTCCCTGCATGAGCTGAATCAGCTAATGGTGGACCTTACCTATGAAATGGATGAATTCTTTAAGTTAATCGGTCTTTATACGAAAAAGAAGCTGTCTAACAAAAAAGGTTTTTATCGTGCCAAAGTCCGTTTTTCTAAATCTGATGAAGGAAAAGAAACAAAGGGAATCATTCATAGTGCTGAAAGGTTTTCCTTTTTACTTAAAGACCTGCAAGGTTCTATTATGGAACGGCTTCATTTGTTAGAAAAACAGACAAGTTTATTATCAAATTTACAGAAGAGTAAAATGGAAGAAATCTTACTGTTTTCAAATGATTTGGTTATGCTAAGGGAAACGGTCATAAAGTGCTTTATAAAGGATTCTCACGACGTTAAATGGATTGAGATGGATATCCGCTCTCCACAAAACATAACAACCTTTTTGGCGCAGCCTGCATTCGTGGCGAATGCTCTTAAAGAGCAATTATTTCAAGTTAAAAAAGGGGTAATCATCACCTCTGCCACCTTAACGGTAAATAACTCGTTTAACTATATAATTAAAGAAATCGGACTAGATCCAGTCTCGACGAAACAAATTACGATTCCTTCGCCTTTTGAATATAAGCATCAAGTCAATCTTTTGATTCCTGAGGACTTGCCAGAAATCAATGCGGTTACTTTAGATGAATATGTAATCGCTATAACTGAGCATATTATTACTCTTGCTGAAGCGACAAATGGAAGAATGATGCTTCTATTCACTGCGTATGACATGTTAAAGAAAACTTATGAATTAATTAAAGAAAGTGGTTTTCTCAATGATTACGTTATGATTGCCCAAGGCATAACGAGCGGCAGCCGTACGAGATTAACACGGAATTTCCAGCGATATGACAAAGCTATATTATTAGGAACCAGCAGTTTTTGGGAAGGGGTAGACATTCCTGGGGAGGATTTAACCTGTCTTGTGATTGTGAGACTTCCTTTTAGCCCGCCTGACGAACCGCTGACGGAAGCAAAATGCCAAGTGATCAAAGACCAAGGCGGTAATGCTTTTTCCGAATATTCACTTCCGGAAGCTATTTTAAAATTTAAGCAGGGCTTTGGACGATTGATCCGGACCAAGAACGATCGGGGAATTTTAGTTGTATTTGATAGAAGGATTGTAACGACAAAATATGGAATGGCTTTTTTGAAATCAATTCCTTCCGTTCCAGTTAAAAAAGGTCCAATGGATAAACTTATAGAATTTATTCATGCTTGGTTATGATAAATAATGGTAAAATTGTACATTCTATAAGTATCAATGGGAGGAATGTGCATGAGAATTTTATTGCTTTTAATAACGATCATATTTCAAGCCACCTCAACAGTTTTTGCGACAAGTAATATTGAAAATATTGATTTGAAACTGAAGGACCATGAGTTTGCCATTACCTTTTTAGGATTGTCTGCTGGAGAAGCGACCCTTATTCAAGGACCAAATGGCGGGAATATTTTAGTGAATATTGGGAGAGAAGAAAGCAAAGAAGAATTGGAAAAATGGCTGAGCCTGTATGATGTCGAGGAAATTTCTACGCTCATCCTTACCAATGATGAACCTGAAACCCATATTAATCTGATCAATCAATTTCTTTTAAAATATAAAACCCAAGAGATAATTACTACACCAAAAATGGCGGCATTCCTATCGAAAAGTTTAAACCCTGCAAATCAGCTATCAATTGTGGCTTGGGGAGAGGGCACGAAAAAAGAAATTCTCCCTGAGTTGACAGCTGAAGTTCAATTTTTAGGAAGTATGCAAAACGAAGGTTTAGATTTTACTTTGGAGTTTTTTAACCATCGAATTTTCATGATGAATTCTTTTAGCAAACGCGCTGAACAAAAGCTTTTAACTCGGAACCTCGAGAATCTAAACGTTTTTAAAACTCCTCTTTTCGCTAAAGAAGACGCAATAACTGAAAAATTAATCGAATTTTTTAATCCGCAAATTTCGATTCTATTTGCTGATGAAGGTGATCTCTTTGATACTGAAATCATACACGATTTACATGATATTTGGTCGGAGATATATTTTACAAAAAAACACGGTACAGTGACAATTAAATTTACAGATTCAAACTATGAAGTAATTCCCTTGCCCGCTGCAGCAGAGGAGTAAAAATATTCATTTAATTATTCTAGCATTTTCAAGTACGTTTCTCGCTTTAACCTGTTATAATAATTGAGAAGAAATTTATATCGATTTTGTTTTATGGAGGAATTGAATGGAAAGTAAAATAGAAGTTATATCAACTGTAAAAATCCAGCATAGTCCGGATTTATATAAAGTAGTTGATGCGCTGAATCGTACCTTGAAAGAAAAAGACCTTATGTTTGGATTGGCCCTTGATCAAGAAGACAAAAATAAAGCGATTTTTACTATATATCGTACATAAAGAAGTGAATGAAAGTGAAAAAGTGGTTATTTTTTCTAGCATTATTTGTTCTTGGTATTTTTGGTGTCTTGATTAAGGTATATTTCTCTGCAGAAGAACCTGTAAAAGCGGCTGAAGAAAAAGCGTTACTGCTTGCTAATAAAAGGGTTCAAATTAGTAAAGTAGAGGACTTTCATATTTACAATGGTTTAGAGACAGTAAATGTAATCGAGGGAAAAAATAACAAAGGTGAAAATATCATTGTATGGATTCCCGAAAAAAGTAAAAAAGTTATGGTGAAAAAAGCAAAAAATGGTCTCACGAAAAATGAGGCTATAAAAAAATTATTACAAGAAAAAAAACCTAAAAAAATTATTTCAGTACGGTTAGGTATGGAAAAAAATATCCCATTATGGGAAATTTATTATCGTTCTGAAAATAATTTAATAAATTATTATTATGTACACTTTGAAACAGGCGAATGGCTGAAAAAAATTGAAAATCTATAGAATGGATGGAGAATGGAGGAACAGGCATGGTAGTGGAGCTGGCGAATAGAGTTTTGGCACTTACACCTTCTACTACTTTAGCAATCACCGCTAAAGCGAAGGAATTAAAAGAAAAGGGAGAGGATGTAATTGGTTTAGGAGCAGGGGAGCCTGACTTTAATACACCTCAACATATTTTAGATGCTGCAGTAGAATCGATGAATGAAGGCTATACAAAGTACACCCCTTCAGCTGGATTACCGGCATTAAAAAAAGCGATTATCAAGAAATTTGAACAAGACCAGGGATTAACATATAAACCAAATGAAATAATTGTAGGCAATGGAGCCAAGCATGCTCTTTATACATTATTTCAGGTGATTCTTAATGATGGCGATGAGGTTATCATTCCTACTCCTTATTGGGTAAGCTATCCCGAACAAGTTAAATTAGCAGGCGGTGTCCCCGTTTATATTGAGGGTTCTGAAGAAAATCAATTTAAGATTACACCGGAACAACTTATAAAGGCTATTACGAAAAAAACTAAAGCGGTGATTATCAATTCACCAAGCAATCCAACTGGTGTTCTTTATACAGCTGAAGAACTTTTAGAATTAGGTAAAATTTGTTTGAAAGAAAATATTCTCATCGTTTCAGATGAGATTTATGAAAAGCTTGTATATGGCGGCGTTAAGCATATATCGATTGCCGAGCTATCACCTGAGCTTAAGGAACAAACAATTGTCATTAACGGTGTTTCCAAATCACATTCCATGACTGGATGGAGAATTGGTTATGCTGCCGGAAATAAAGAAATCATTGAAGCAATGACAAATCTTGCCAGCCATAGTACATCGAATCCCACTACAACTGCACAATATGCTTCTATTGCAGCTTACAACGGTCCGCAAGAACCAGTAGAAGAAATGCGTCAGGCATTTGAAAAAAGATTAGAAATCATTTATGATAAGTTAGTTGCAATTCCTGGCTTTACTTGTGTAAAACCACAAGGTGCTTTTTACTTATATCCAAATGTGAAAGCTGCTGCTGAAATGACTGGTTTTGACCAAGTAGATGACTTTGTAGAAGCATTACTTGTAGAGGCAAAAGTGGCTGTCATTCCTGGTTCAGGGTTTGGAACACCAGATAATATTCGCCTTTCCTACGCAACTTCTCTCGAACAATTAGAAAAAGCCGTAGCAAGGATTCACCAGTTTGTACTAGAAAAAGCGAACGTTAAAAACTAAAATAGTTAGAACTATTGATATTTACAAAAAGTCTGCTTTCTGCAGGCTTTTTGATTTCCTTTCCAATGCTGGATACCTAATACTCTTACTCGGATAAAATGTTCATGGTATACTTATCAGGAGGTGTCCAAAAGATGAAAACAACTTTATTAGCGTGGCTCCAAGAAGGTAATATTTCGATACCAACACTATTATTTTCTGAATACCGCAATCTTAACTTAAACGAAACAGAGCTCGTTCTTTTACTAAATATACTTACTTTTTTAGAAAAAGGGAATGAATTTCCAACCCCAGAAGAACTGTCTGCAAGAATGACTATTTCTATTTCAGAATGCAATGAAATGCTCAGAAGGCTAATCCAAAGAGGTTTCATTGAAATCATGGATGAATATTCGCATGAAGGTATCCGATTTGAAAAGTATTCCTTAAAGCCTTTGTGGGAGAGACTCGTGGATCAATTTATGATTCAAAATCAAAATATGAACCAAATGGAAAAGAAGGCTGAGGAAACTGATTTATATACATGTTTTGAAAAGGAGTTTGGCCGGCCTTTATCACCATTTGAATGCGAAACCCTTGGGATGTGGATGGATGATGATCACCATGACCCAGTTATTATTAAAGCGGGATTAAAAGAAGCTGTAATGTCAGGCAAATTAAATTTTCGCTATATTGATAGGATCCTGTTTGAGTGGAAGAAAAACGGTATAAAAACAATAGAACAAGCTAAAAACCAGGGACGAAAGTTTCGTCAAAAACAATCTCTGAAACCAAATGTTAAAGATGAATCCCAGCATTCATCGATTCCCTTTTACAACTGGTTAGAACAATAATAGTTTTACGTACAAGCAGGTGAAATGTTATGCTGAATAATACTCAAATCCGATATTGTTTAGATCAAATGGGAGAGATGTTCCCAGACGCCCATTGTGAATTAACCCATTCAAATCCTTTTGAACTTATTATTGCTGTCTCATTATCGGCACAATGTACAGATGCGCTCGTAAATAAGGTCACAAAGGAATTATTTAAAAAGTATAAAACACCGGAAGATTATTTAAGAGTTCCGCTTGAGGAATTACAAAATGACATACGTTCGATTGGACTTTACAGGAATAAAGCGAAAAATATTCAAAGTCTCTGCAGAATGATCTTAGATGAATATAACGGAGAACTTCCAAAAGATAGGGACGAGTTAACTAAACTGCCGGGTGTGGGAAGAAAAACAGCCAATGTCGTGGTTTCTGTTGCCTTTGATGTCCCTGCCATCGCCGTTGATACGCATGTTGAAAGAGTTAGTAAGCGTCTAGGAATATGCCGGTGGAAGGATTCCGTATTGGAAGTGGAAAAGACTTTAATGAAACGAATTCCAAAAGATGAATGGTCGGTTACCCACCATCGCTTAATCTTTTTTGGAAGGTATCATTGTAAAGCTCAAAATCCTCAGTGCCCATCATGCCCGTTATTAGAAATTTGCCGTGAAGGTAAAAAAAGAATGAAGGGCAGTGCCGTTTCCCATGGATAAAGATCAAGAAGTGATAAACATCCTAAAGGAATGGAAGCTAGTAAAAGAAAGACTGGATGAATCTTTTCGCAGCCGCAGCCTTAAAAATATCAAGGAATGGATGGAGAAAGGGATCGAGCTATTCATTCAATTTATATTGAAGTCCAATGATAGGTCCTTTTTTCAAGGGACTCTGTTATTTGACCAATTAGAGACAAAACCGGTTAATCTTGAAGAACGATTGGCATTTATTAAAGCAAGGCCCAATTTATATCATTCTTACCGGCAGCTCTCAGAGCTGATGGATGAACAGGAAAAACATTTTGTGAAGAAAACAATCAAAAATAAATCGTCTAAGCCAAAGGCCTAGACGATTTTATTTTTGATCATATAAATTTTTATGTTCCACTTCGTGGTTCTGTACTTTGACCGCTCGAAGGAGTACCCGGAATGGTTATTGGCGGAATTGTTCCACCTGTATCACCTGTATCACCTGTATCACCTGTATCACCTTGGCCTTCGCCATTTCCGTTGTCATTCCCATTACCATTCCCATTACCATTACCATTTCCATTTCCGTTGCCATTCCCGCCTTCAGTCCCATTACCATTGCCTGTGTCATTTTCATTGGCTGGCTTTTGAATTTCAATGGAGGCTGTTACTGGATCACTCTTTTTATTTCCGCTAATGGCAACAATAGCAAACGTATATTTCGTGCCAGGTGTAGCAGGAATACTCAAAGTGTTCGTTTTAACAGGGATATGGTTCACTTCGGTTCCGTTATCAACGGATACATCGAAAGTAACATTTTCGGTCGCATTTTTATAGTCCCATGTCAATACAATATTTTGACCAGTTTCATCTAATTTGGCAACAGGATTCGTTGGAGCTTCAAGTTTATTATATTTCTGAGATACTTTTTTAGGCGCATGCCCTTTAAGAGCGTATTCGGTCGTAATTTCACTATCAGGGGTGAATTCACTAGCTAAGACTGGAGGCATTGAGCCTTTTTCAATCCTAACTTTTTGAACACTATTTGGCATCTCAAAATCAGGAGTATCAATATCCTTTGATACATAGGCCATTAAATTTTTAAAGATTAATTGCGCTAATCTTTGATTATTTCCAACAGCTGTAATTGGCGTGGTTCGATCTTTGTACCCGGTCCATATAGAAGCCGTATAGTTAGTTGTATATCCTGTAAACCAGGCATCCGGTACTGAACTGCTGTTAATATTATATTTATTCATTTCATCAGTTGTATAGTTTGTCGTCCCTGTCTTACCGGCAATTGGAAGTCCTGGTACTTTCGCTCTTACCCCAGTTCCAGGTGATACCAATACACTTTTTAACATATCCGTAACCATGAAAGCTGTTGAGTCCTTCATTACCACTTTTGGTTCTGGAGCTGTATTAATCATTGTCCCGTCACGGAGCTTGATTTTAGTAATCGCATGCGGTTTTGTGTAAATGCCTTTATTACCAAAGGCGCTATAGGCACCCGCCATTTCTAGCGGCGAAACCCCAATCGTTTTCCCGCCAAAGCCGCCGATTGCATAGGACTCATATATTTCTTTCAATGGAATTCCTAAATTTAACGCAAAATCTCTTGCTTTATCTAAGCCAACCTGCTGAAGTGCTTGAACGGCAGGAGTATTGCGTGATAACTGCAAGGCGGTTCTAATCGTCATGGGACCTTTGTATTTTTGGTCCCAATTTCCGAATTTTTTCCCGGTTGAATAGGTAATCGGTTTATCCTCAATCATTTCATAGGTGCCCCAATTTAAGTATTCAATAGCAGGACCATAATCGAGAACTGGCTTAATGGTCGAGCCTGGCTGGCGCTTTGTATCGATTGCATAGTTAAATCCGCGTTTTACCTTTGGATTTCGGCCACCGCCAATTGCCCGAATTTCACCTGTTTTCGTATCAAGGAGAGCGATCCCAGCTTGAATATCTTCATCAGGGTATGGGATGATATCTTTTGAGTTTAAAATTTTATCAACATAGGTTTGGGCATTCGGATCTAAGGTTGTATAAATGGTTAAACCGTCTGTATTGATATCAAGATCCGTTGTTTCTTTTACTTCATCAATAACTGCATCGACAAAAGATTCAAACGGCTTTTCATCAATTTTCCGTTGTTCTTCTTTCAAAACAGTAGAAGCAACAGACACCTTTTTCGCATCTTCCATTTGTTGCTTTGTAATATATCCATGCTGATTCATTAAAGATAAAACGATGTTACGTCTTTTCTCGGCTGAATCCGGATGTTCAAACGGATTATAATTATTAGGACTTTGCGGCATTCCAGCAATTTGCGCAGCTTCTCCCAGAGTTAAATCTTTTAATTCTTTTCCATAATAGATTTTTGCTGCCGTGGCAATACCGTGGCTGTTTTCGGAAACATACACTTTATTAACATACATTTCGAAAATTTGGTGTTTCGTGTATTGCTGCTCTAACTGGTAGGAGAGCCAGGCTTCTTCAACTTTACGTTTTAATGTTTTTTCAGGGGTCAAAAATGAATTTTTTACAACCTGCTGTGTAATTGTACTAGCCCCTTCAGAGCCAAAGCCATGTCGTATATTAGCCAATACGGCACCACCTAGGCGAATTGGATCGATACCATGGTGCTTGTAAAAACGATAATCTTCTGTGGCTAAAATGGCATTCTCGACTTGCTTAGGAATGTCCTTATAGTTTACATATTCACGATTTACCGCCCCTACTTCAGATATTAGTTTTCCATCTTTATCTAAAACCTTAGAGGGGATTGGATCTTTTAATAATTTAGGATCAAGTTTGGGAGCATCCTTCACTAAATAGGCGAAAGTACCAACTCCAGCCAGAATGCCAACGATACCAAGGACAACGAGAGATAGAAATATTTTCTTAAATAGTCCGCCTGGTTTTTTCTTGGCTTTTCCTTTTGGTTTTCCTTTAGCTTGGAGATTCTTTCGGCGCTCCTCTCGTGATTGATATTGGTCTGCCATAAACAAATTCCATCCTTTCAAACCTTTCCAAAAAAGGTTAAAGTGTATCAATTATTTTAATATAGTCAATTCTTGGATGATATCCAAGCGGTATGTAATGCCCTAGCTGTTCGATTTCTTCCATTGTAATCGATTTTCTGCCTCCATTAGCCATCCTTTCCCAAAAAGAAAGGAGATGCTTTGCTTCAAGCAAATAAACTTTCTCATTTTTTGTAAAACGAAGGATGACGAAACAAATTCCTCCCTGGTTCATGACTTCTTCCATATGAGTTATTTGATGCTGATGGAAATTTTTTAGTGGAAAAGAAGTTGAATTTTGTGTTTCCTTCGCTTCAAAATCAATATATTTTCCTTTATAAACCCCATTATAGTCGGTAGTAGAGGCTAGTTTAAAATAAGCCTCTTTTATAACGGCAGCACTTCTTTTTGGGTAATCCACCTGTACAATTTGCACTGGTGTTGGCTTTTTATGAATAACAGCTATTTTTCTTTCCCGATAATAATCATTTGTTTCATTCAGATCTTCCTCCAGTGTCATTCCTCTATTACTGTAGGAGCCGTTTTTTTTATTGCCTGCTGTCTTTTCCGCTGGCAGCTCCTTAGTGATATACTTCTTCCCATTTGGATAGTTAAAATTCATACTAAACACACCTCACAAGCTAAACATATCATATCAAATTTGGAGAAAATGGGGTGAATAAAATGAATTAACATGCACAAGCTAATAACAATTGTACCTTGATTGTCAAACAAGAGCATGAACCCATTTACGGTTCGATCAAGGCTTATAATCTATTAAAACTCGTTAAGGGAAGATGAGTATGAATCATCTTACAATACAGGAAGAAACCATCATTCGTCAAATTCGAAGAGAAACAAACAAGCGAAATATCGATAATATATCTAGAACTAATGCCTACTTTTCTTATTTTAATAAAAATACGGATATTATGTGGTCCTTCCTTGCCAGTATGGTTTCTCGGAATGGAGGATGGAATATGTGTGACCTGGAGGGATCAGTCCTCCCTCATTTACTCACTCCGCAGGTTAGGAAACAGCTTTTTTTAACGTATGAAATGGCCAATTGGCTTATTTTCCATGACGTATTCCCCCAGTTATTGCTCTATCAATATTCGACGAAAATCAACAAGCCAATGTTTCATTTACTTCCTAATTTTAATGTATCCACATTTATTCAAAAGGAATGGAATCGTTATTGGAAAGAAAGAGATAGAAAGAGGCTGACCACGGCTTTGATTATTAACGAGCAAAATGTGATCCAAAAACCTGTCATTGAGCACCCAGTGTATAAGAAGAAAGTTTTTCGTTCGCTTATCTTTTCCTTTCAGGACTGGCTTCATTTTAGTTGTGTATTGTTCCCGACATGCGGGGGTGAGGTTTATGGGGCTAGTGTGTACGGATTTACTTCCCTTTCTAAGCGGATTGATTTAGGAAAAAGACTTGCCAGCATTCTGTTTCATCCTCGTTTATTTCCTTATTTCTATGAATTCGCTGCAAAAACGCCGCATACAGGTTCAAGATATGATTATGAACAGTATTTTAAAGTTAAAACGCAACGAAATACCCCTTTATTAAGGGCAGTTTTTCCCGTAATTGAGCATGATCAGCATACCTGCACTGATTGGAGTCAGCATCGAAGGATTTCTCCGGCATGGATGTATTTTCCGGCTCGCCATCGCCACCCCATACATCTAACTGATTGGTATTTCGTTAAATCAAATCAACTTCAATTTTTGCTATCCCTCCAAAAAGTCCTCAACTTAAAAAAATTCGAATAAAAAAAGCAAGGTGTGATTCCTTGCTTTTTCTTTGAAAATCTTATGTAGAAGGACGATCTGGACCCTCTAGCTTTTTATCACCATAGCCAACATTTTTTCCCGATGCTGCTTGCTTCTGCTTGTTGGTTGGTTTAGTCTTTTTTGGCATCTTAACACCTCCATGCTTTAGCTTGTGCCGTTTTTTATTTTTCATTCGAACTTAGGAATGTGTCGAAATAATATAAGTAAATTGCTATTTTGACACTTTCTTTGACGAATAGCTTCTAGTTTTGTCAAGGGGGAAGGAAGCCAAACAAAGAAAGAGAATTATACCATATAGATTAAGCGAGGAGGGTTTTTAATATGAATAAGCCAATGTCTGAAAAAGAAAAGCTGGTATCGATGCTGACTGAAATATACGATCAATTGGAAGAATTGGATTCTGTTCTTGAGGCATCTTTCTCCGACCTTCGCATTAGTTTAAACCAGGAAGAGCAAAGTAAAATAAATGATTCTGCATTGAAACTCTCATTCATAGAGAATAAAATCGATCAAGTTAACTTAGCATTTTTCGAAAACAGTATTGAGTCAAACAAAAACCCTGCTGCAAAACGGTTAGAACTTGAATTAGGTTTTTAATTACCGTTAAAATGAAAATAATGTGATAAAGTAGCAGCGAAAATCAATGCTGCTTTTTTATTTGTAGATTATGAAGGGGTATTGGCAAAATGAAGACAGAAATTATCGACTTAACAGAAAAACTTTTACACTATAACCGCCTATTTCTAAAATACTATCAGGAAGGAAGAGAAAATGGCATTAGCTATGATTTTCATGAAACTGTTAAACCATTTTCAAATGAGGTAAGAGAAGTTAACGACCGGTGGAAAGATGCCATGAACGCATGGCTGAAAAATGAGTCGGTTAAGCATATTCATCTTAAGCAAATTGATACGACGAGAGAGCATATTTCACAACTCTCAATTCAATGTTTTTTTCCAGAAACCAGCAAGACAAGGTTTTTAAATACCCACCGAACAATTGAATATTTTCTTTTAGAAATTTTAAAAGTGAACAAATAGAAAAGAGATGCATTTTGCATCTCTTTAGATTATAGATTAGGAATGTTCGATGAGGGAGTTTTCCTTATCAATTTCAGGAATAACCGCGCCTTGACTTTCAAGTTCGCGGACAAGAAGGCGATATTCTTTAATGCTAATTTCGTTATGAATATAGGCTTTCTTAGCAAAATCCATTAGTGCATTAACGTCATCTGTGATGTAATCCCGACTTTGAATAAATCTGCTTTTTAATTCACGAATGTTCATATAAAGCTCCTCCTTCACCATTTTTTATATCGTATCACGAAAAAAAGAGATTTTTAGTTTTTAAAATATTTAAACTTTAGACAAAATTCACGGGATTTTGACATAGGTTGTCCCTTTCCAATTAATCACCTTTCACTCATATCCTTCATAAATTGTAGGAGAGATAAATGCGGAGGAGATGTTTGCCCATGTTTGGTAAAAGGCGGCCAAACCAATACTTTCATAATGGATATTCGGGGCAAATGATGCACCAGAGCCCGATTGGTCAGCAATGGAATCAGCCATATATTGCTCGTACTCAACCATTTCTATATCAGACTCCACCTGGAAATTATAATTGGAACGGATATCCACAACAAAATCCTTATAACCCGCAAGTTTTTCAGCAAATGGCCCAAAACTATCAACCTGGATTCGCCCCACAAAATATCCCATATCCGAACCAAAATAATTCACAAAAAGACTCACAATTCTTGTTCCAGAATCCATTGCAGCCACAGGAAGAAATGTATCACCAATACCAACCCAACCAATTTCAAGCCATGAATGGGTATCCTATGATGAACCCCTATCCAAAACAAAATGTCATACCTAAACAACCTGGCGGAATGCAATCCTTTATGAATTCCTTTAAATCGCAGGATGGATCCGTTGATTTTAATAAGATGGTGAATACAGCAGGTCAAATGATGAATGCAGTCAACCAAGTTTCCTCGCTAGTCAAAGGATTTGGAGGAATTTTTAAAGCGTAATAAAAGAGACGGCTTAATTTAAGCCGTCTCTTTTTATTACGCTGTTAATTTAATCTTCAATCTCAATGACCTTGCCTTTTTCTTGTGGAATTCGAATTTGTAATAAACCATCTCGATACGATGCTTTTACTTTTTTTTCATTGATAGTCTGGGGAAGGGAAACCGTTCTTGAAGATTGCTGCCTAAACATTTTCCGTGAATAAATTTGGTTAAGATCATCTTCCTGGGTTTCAATCTGATTATTTTCCACAGAGATAGTTATATAGTTTTCCCTCATATTTAAATGAATCTGATCTCTTTTTACACCAGGAAGTTCAGCAGTGATAATATATTCACTGTCGGTTTCTAATGTTTCAACATGAAAGCCTGCCGTTGGAGGAAATGGATGTTTAAAAAACTCATCGATAGATTGTAAAAACCCCCTAATCGGTTTTTCAGTGAATAAGTCGTTCATTGATTTCACTAATTCACGAAAAGGTTCAGGTACGGGCTTTTTGGAGTTATTATTTTTATCACTCGGAAGCTTTGATGACATTTTGATACCCTCACTTTCGAAATTTCACATGATATCATATGAAATTGAGCCTGGGTGGGTGCGGTTAAAATAAAACGCCGCAGCGTTTTATTTTTGCTGCGGGCTTTTTTTAGATTATGTTAATTTCTTCCATGAGAATTTCGATGTCTACAATCATATTTCCGTCTTCGTCCACTTCAATTAATTCGTCCTTTTTCATTTTGGTCAGTGTCCGGCTAATGGTTTCTCTTGTTGTCCCAATCATATTGGCAAGATCTTTATTCGTGAATTCGGACCTTAGCAGGATTGTTCCATCCTCCAGTTCCTTTCCATGCTTCTGGGCAAGCCGAATTAACAGTTTGACAATTTGTTCATATGTATTGTTAAGAATTTGCTCCTCAAGACGATTTTGCAGGTCAACAATCTTTTCACCTAGGACTTTAAAGACCTTAATGCAAAGTTCCGGATTTTCAATCAAAACGGATTCAAATTTTGATATGGGGACTGCAATAAGGGTCGATGGCTCAAGAACCTCGGCATAGGCAGGATAATCCCCTTTTCTAAAAAAACCAACATGGGGAAACATTTCGCCCTTTTTCGCGATGGTAACTATTTGTTCCTTACCATTGATATCACTTTTGTAAATTTTGATTTTTCCATCATTAATAAAATAAACATTTTCTAGCGGGTCACCCTGAAGAAAAACATGGCTTTGCTTTTTCCACTCTCTGGCGTTGGCAATATCGGTAATTTTGCTTAATTCGAAATCATTTAACTCACGAAAAAGAGAAAAATCAGATAGGACTCGTTTTATTTCATCTATTTTCATTTGATCACCTTCAAATAAATTCAATTACTATTATTGTATCAAATTAAGGGTTCAAAGTAATCTCTTTCTATAAAAGGTAAAAATATCAATGCAGGAAATAGAAAAAATTTTGTATATAATCTTTTGCAGCGAACGTTTATTCGCTAAAATAGAAGTAATGAGGTGAGAGTCATGATGTTGAAAAAAAGCCTGCAAGATATTCTATCAGAATTAAAAATAAATGATGACTTTAAAGAGAATATTGTCAAATGGCATACCCTTGATGAAAAGCCTGCCCAAACAGTTTCACTTCCCCAAGATTTACACCCTTTTTTAATACAATCGCTTCAAAGTAAAGGGATTGAGAAGCTTTATACACATCAAAAAGCCGCCTATGAAAAGATTATGGAAGGTAACAGTATCGTAGCCGTTACACCGACTGCATCAGGAAAAACACTTTGCTATAATCTTCCAGTGTTGCAAACGATTCTTTCAAATCCAAATGCAAGGGCCTTATATATGTTCCCTACAAAAGCACTCGCACAGGATCAAAAAAGTGAAATCAATGAAATTATTCAAGCGGCAGGTGTTGACATCAACAGCTATACGTATGATGGTGATACACCAGCAAATATTCGTCAAAGGGTAAGACAAGCTGGGCATGTCGTTATTACAAATCCTGATATGCTTCATTCGGCCATCTTGCCGCACCATACGAAATGGGTGTCTTTGTTCGAAAATCTTAAATTTGTCGTGATTGATGAACTCCATACCTATCGGGGCGTGTTCGGCAGCCATGTAGCCAATGTCATTCGAAGATTAAAACGGATTTGCCGTTATTACGGAAGTAATCCAATATTTATTTGTACATCCGCAACGATTGCCAATCCACTTGAGCTTGCGGAAAAATTAACAGAAGAAATAATGCACTTAATCGATAATAATGGAGCTCCAAGCGGCAGAAAGCATTTTCTCTTTTATAATCCGCCAATTGTGAACAAGCCCTTAAATATAAGAAGAAGTGCAACACTTGAAGTTCGAAAACTAGCTGGTCAACTGTTAAAAAATAAAATTCAGACAATAGTTTTCGCAAGAAGCAGGGTTAGGGTGGAAATTATTCTGACCTACTTGCAAGAATTAGTGAAAAATCAATTAGGCCCCAAATCAATCATGGGCTATCGAGGCGGCTATCTGCCTACAGAAAGAAGAAGGATTGAAAAAGGTCTTCGCTCAGGTGAAATTTACGGTGTTGTTAGCACAAATGCACTTGAATTAGGAGTTGATATCGGACAACTTCAGGTTTGTATTATGACTGGCTATCCAGGCACAATATCAAGTGCATGGCAGCAGGCAGGCAGAGCGGGAAGACGGCATGGTGAGGCCCTAGTAATAATGGTAGCCAGCTCAAGTCCATTGGATCAGTTTATCATCCAGAACCCAGACTATTTCTTTAATAAGAGTCCAGAAACGGCAAGAATCAATCCCGATAATTTGATCATTTTAATCGATCATATGAAATGTGCGGCCTATGAGCTTCCGTTTAAAGCGGATGAGCAGTTTGGCAGTGTTGGTACAGAGGAATTACTGGAGTATTTGTCAGAAGAACGCGTTCTTTATCGAAATGGCGACAAATGGTATTGGATGAATGATTCGTTCCCAGCCCATAATATTAGCTTGCGTTCGGCTTCGCAGGAAAATGTAATCATCGTCGATCAATCTGACGTGGCGAATGTAAAGGTTATTGGTGAAATGGACCGTTTCTCCGCGATGACCTTACTACATGATGAAGCTATATATTTACACCAAGGGACCCAATTCCAGGTTGAAAAATTGGATTGGGAAGAGAAAAAGGCGTTTGTGAGAGAAGTAGACGTAGATTATTTTACCGATGCAAATTTAGCTGTTCAATTAAAGGTCTTAGAGGTAGATAAACTTAAAACAATGGATAATGCTGAAATTGGTTATGGCGATGTCAGTGTCAGGGCAATGGCGACGATTTTTAAGAAAATCAAGTTTGAAACCCACGAAAATATTGGCTCTGGTCCCATTCACCTCCCTGAGGAGGAACTTCATACGAATGCAGCCTGGATATCATTAAATAAACCTTTAGCAGAAATGGGCTATGATAGACTTGAGCAAGGGCTTGTGGGAACTGCCCATGCACTTGGGTCTATCGCTCCTTTATTTGTTATGTCCGATCCACAGGACATCCATGTGGTTCCGCAAGTCAAGGCCGACCATAATGAAAAGCCGACCATCTTTTTTTATGATCGCTACCCAGGCGGGATAGGCTTAAGTGAAAAAATCCACAGCGGAATGGCAGCGGTTTTTGCAGAAACAAAAAAGATGATTAATCGGTGTCAATGTGAATCCGGTTGTCCGTCATGTATTGGCACAGAAACCGTTAGTGAATCCGCCAAAAAGGACGCCTTAAAAATTATTGATTCTTTTTTGCAGTCTTCTATTAGTGACAAGGAAGTGTGACAATGTCATTAAAAAATAAATTAAATCGGCTAAAGCCGCACCTTACTAGCGGAAATCAGCCGGAAAAAATAGAAAAGCCGCCCATAGTTCCTACAATTGATGTGCCATTCCGGGAAAAATGGGCGGGCGAAAACATATTTCCTTATTATATGGATCAGGATTATTGCTTAATCAGGGAAGTGAAATATCCGATTTCCGAGAAGCATGGGATTTATTATTTTCGTGACTTTCTGACTGCAGTGGCCCTATGGAACAAGCGACCAATTAATCATCCGTTATCCGCACAAGGCCATCAGCCTGAGGATTTATTCTTCTTTGATACCGAAACAACTGGACTAGGGGGAGGAACCGGAAATACTATTTTTCTATTAGGGTATGCAAGTTTCGTCGGGGAAGAACTAATCTTAAGACAACATATTTTACCGCACCCAGGGGCGGAAGTTCCTTTATACCAAAGTTTTTTAGAAAAAGTGAATTATAAAACGCTTGTCACGTATAATGGAAAATCCTTCGATTGGCCGCAGGTTAAGACGCGTCATACTCTTGTGAGAGAACATGTTCCGAAACTTCCGGCTTTTGGACATTTTGATTTATTCCATGCAGCCAGAAGGCTATGGAAGCACAAAATAGAAAAGATGAAGCTGGCTGTCGTGGAGAAAGAGATTCTAGGGGTTGAACGGGTAGATGATATCCCTGGATTTTTGGCTCCAATGATCTATTTCGATTTTGTTGAAAGTAAGCAGCCAGAGGGGATGCTGGGAATATTAAAACATAATGAAATCGATATTTTGTCATTGATCACATTATATACTCATCTAACTTTTCAAATCTGCGGAATTGACGAGAAGCAAACGAGATCAG
The DNA here is from genome assembly GCF_019969725.1 of Neobacillus bataviensis. The sequence goes on along the minus strand of NZ_JAHXYW010000008.1, from coordinate 204,721 downwards.
AGTCCTTTGAAGTTGGCCGATGGTTTGCGGGCTTAGGGGAGAAAAGGGAAGCGGAAAAGGTATTAAAAAAGCTTGTTGAGGGCAGTGATTTCCCTTCGTATCAAGCAAAACTTGCTCTCGCTTTGCAGCACAAAAAAGACCAGAATTGGGAAATGGCTCGGAAATTGTTTGCCGATGTTGTCGATTCCAAGGATGAAAAATTAACGCTTGAGGCCTGCTTAGAGCTTGCTAAAATTTATGAGCATAAAGTCAAAGATTATAAGAGTGCTATTTTTTATTGTCATGAAGCGATTTTAATCGTTACTCAAACTTCCAAACTTCCTAAATTAACCGGTGAGTATTCCTATGAACAGCTTAAAAAAAGAAGTGAACGGTTAGAACGAAAATTAGCAAAATTTCCTGGGTAAGCGCAATTTTCGTCAAAAAATGTAATAACTCTGCTCTTTTCGTCAAGCTTCGATATGCTGTCACAAAATCTTAAAAATTTATTTTAAAAAAATCATTTTTCCATATTGTTAATCATAGTTGAAAAGGGTAAAATGTTAAATTGTGTTGAGTTAAAACACGATAGAAACAATATGGAGTGGTAATATGTATAAAGCAATTTTGTTTGCCTTTTTTGTAGTTGTTTGTTTAACTGCCTTTGTTTTTACGAATTTAAAAGATAGCTTTTATTCGTTTTTATAAGATTAGCAAAAATAGGTATTTTCCTTAGTACAAGAGTAATCCCTTTTACATAGGCTGTTAATGTAAACACAATATTTGAAGGGAGATTATGAAATGTATTTAGGAACTAATTTTACACCGCCAGTCATTCATCCGACTCAGAACTTTGTGAACCATACGTTCTCAACTACAGTGGTACCGCACATTCATCCAGTACACACTACAACTATAAATCATCATATGTTCCAACATAAACATTACTGTCCGCAGACTGCATCATGTGCTGAAGAGGTATGTAACCAACATATTAATTGCTGCAACCCATGTGCACCAGTAATGCCAGTATCGAATGCATTACCGAATGTTGTACCGGGAGCAGGTGCTCCAGGATTTGCACCAGGAGGTCCAGGATTTGGTCCAGGATTCGGCCCAGGAGGTCCAGGATTCGGCCCAGGAGGTCCAGGATTTGGCCCAGGAGGTCCAGGATTTGCACCAGGAGGTCCAGGGTTCGCTCCAGGACCTTTTATGGGACCTAGACCTTAGGGGTCATTGCTAATTACAGGGGCTTTTTAGCCCTTGTTTTTTTTATTGTTTACTATATGTTATGCTTTGTTTAAAAAAATGTTTGTCCATTTTTAAATTTTTTAATGAGGAGAACTTCCTTGAATAAAGTATTGGCAATTTCAGGTTATAAGCCCTTTGAATTAGGTATTTTTAAAAATGACCATCCGTCAGTTTTCTATATAAAAGCGGCCATTAAAAAGGTCTTAATGCCAATGGCAGAAGAAGGGCTAGAATGGGTGCTCATTAGCGGCCAGCTTGGAGTGGAATTGTGGGCAGCCGAAGTTGTGTTTGAAATGCAATCAGAATTTCCTGAATTAAAGCTTGCAGTCATAACACCATTTTTGGACCAACAAGTATCCTGGAATGAAACTAATAAGGAATGGTATGAATCTATACTCGCTCAAGCTGATTTTATTGATTCGGTTACAAAAAAAGGCTATGAAAAACCATGGCAATACCGTTTAAAGAATCAATTTTTTATTCAAAAAAGCGATGGTATGCTTCTCCTTTACGATCATGAAAAGGAAGGAAGTCCCAAATATTTATATGAATTAGCGCAGCAATATCAAAATAATCATTTGTATTCAATTAACCTGATTACCTTTTATGATTTGCAGATGATTGTGGAGGAAGAGCAATTAAAGCGAACGGATTATGAATAGATTGACAAAAACACTAATTTTTGAAAAAATAATAGGTAATGATTGGCTAAACTTGAGGTGATTTGAATGCTGTCAGATAAAGTGAAATTAACAGCTAAGGATATTTTAGAAAAAGAGTTTAAGACTGGAGTACGTGGTTACAAACAAGAAGATGTTGATAAATTTTTAGATTTAATTATTAAGGATTATGCAACGTTTCATCAGGAAATTGAAGATCTTCAACAAGAGAATTTGCGTTTGCGCAAACAGCTTGAGGATACATCTAAAAGACAGCCTGTTGCCCAACCGGCAGGAACAACCAATTTTGATATTCTAAAACGTCTGTCCAATCTTGAAAAGCATGTTTTTGGCAACAAACTTTACGATTAACAGATTTTATGACATTTCCTAATAAAAACCATTGAATAAACACCATGAAATACATATAATAAGAAATGTCATCATTAATGACGTTCGGGTAATCGCTGCAAGGAGCTATTGCAACTTGTAGAGGAAAGTCCATGCTCGCACGGGCTGAGATGTCCGTAGTGTTCGTGCCTAGCGAAATCATAAGCTAGGGCAGCAGGGCGTAACGCCTTGTTGACGGCCGGAAAAATACCTAAGTCCAATTGGATATGGTATGAGTACCTTTAAAAGTGCCACAGTGACGATGCCTTTCTAGAAATGGAAAGGGTGGAACGGGTAAACCCCACGAGCGAGAAACCCAAATAATGGTAGGGGCACTTTCTCTGAGGAACTGAACAAGGAGAAGGACAGATTCATCCGAATCTGTAGATAGATGATTACCACCTCAGTACGAGACATAACGGTCGTTTGAAGTACTTTGGTACAGAACATGGCTTACAGAACGTTATTAATGGGAATGTAAAGTGCATATATAACGGCCTTCCTTTTAAGGAGGGCTTTTTATATGTTTCGATAGACTCTGAATTTTTCAGCGATTTTAGCCAATAATGGATACTGTATAATTATGTGAAAGAGTTAAGGGTGAAAAAATGGGTAAATATCAACTAATAGCAACTGCTGCTATGGGGCTCGAAGCATTAGTAGCGAAAGAAGTGCGAGCGCTTGGCTATGAATGTCAAGTAGAGAATGGGAAAGTTACATACACGGGGGACGAATCTGCTATTGTCAGAAGCAACTTATGGCTTAGAACCGCTGACCGGATTAAGATTAAGGTTGGTGAATTTAAAGCTTTTACCTTTGATGAATTATTTGAAAAGACTAAGGCCCTGCCATGGGAACAATTCCTGCCAGAGGATGCGGAATTTCCAGTCATTGGGAAGTCGGTTAAATCAAAGCTCTTTAGTGTTTCGGATTGCCAAGCGATTGTAAAAAAGGCTATTGTTGAGCGGATGAAAAAACATTATAAAAGGAATTCCTGGTTTGAGGAAAGCGGGGCATTGTATCGGATTGAAGTAGCATTATTAAAGGATGTCGTAACGATCACAATTGATTCCAGCGGTCAGGGGCTGCATAAACGCGGCTACCGTACGGATCAAGGGGAGGCACCACTTAAAGAAACTCTGGCAGCAGCACTGGTTATGTTGACGAATTGGCGGCCTGATCGGCCCTTTATTGACCCGTTCTGCGGTTCAGGCACGATTCCGATCGAAGCAGCAATGATTGGTCAAAATATCGCACCGGGTTTTAATCGAGAGTTTGTATCAGAAGGGTGGAAATGGATTCCAGCCAAAGTTTGGGATAATGCCCGAAATGAAGCAGAAGATCTTGCCAAATACGATCAGCCTCTCGACATTACCGGATCAGATATTGATCATCGGATGGTTAAAATTGCTCAAGAGAATGCTTTTGAGGCTGGTTTTGCTGACTTAATTCAATTTAAGCAAATGCAAGTTAAGGATATATCTACAAATAAAGAATATGGTACGATCGTCGGCAACCCTCCATATGGTGAAAGACTTGGTGAGAAAAGAGCAGTCGAGCATATGTACAAAGAAATGGGACAGGCGTTTCAAAAACTTGATACGTGGTCCATTTATATCCTTACTTCTAATGAAGAGTTTGAACAGTTTTATGGTAAGCCGGCAACAAAGAAAAGAAAATTGTTTAACGGTTTTATCCGAACAGACCTTTATCAATATTGGGGGAAAAAGCCTCCGCGTCTAAGTGAGTCTTAAATTTAACAAACAACTTTTATAAGCGTCGTCTAGGGCGCTTTTTTTTTGGAGGGTTAACATGCAGCAAGGACTACCGTTTGAAGTTTCGAAATCGGAATCATTTTATGATAAGTTGAGTGAATGGATTGGCGATTTATTTTATGATATTTTGCCGGAAGCCGGCTTTGAGCTCCGTGATGAACAAATTTATATGGCTTTCCAGCTTGAAAAAGCTTTCAAGGATAAAAAGGTGATGTTTGCGGAAGCGGGTGTAGGAACAGGAAAAACGATCGTTTATTTACTTTACGCCATTATGTATGCTCGCTATACAAATCGTCCTGCCATTATTGCCTGTGCGGATGAGACTTTAATTGAACAGCTTGTCAAAAAAGAAGGTGATATTGCTAAATTAGAAAAGGTCCTAGGTCTGGAGGTTGATGTGCGCCTGGCAAAATCCCGGGACCAATATTTATGTCTAAAGAAACTGGACCTTGCAAGGGGTGACGATTACTCAGAAGGTATTGCCAATATTTATGAACAATTGCCTGATTTTGTTCATGCCAGTGGTACCATGCAGAATTTTGAGAAGTACGGTGACCGGAGGGATTATCCGGCATTGTCAGATGAGCATTGGGGAAAAGTCAATTGGGATGCCCTTCAGGATTGTTTTTCCTGTGAAAAACGCCATCGCTGCGGCCTGACATTACACCGGGAATTTTACCGGCATGCTAAGGATTTAATTATCTGCTCACACGATTTTTATATGGAGCATATATGGACAAAAGAATCACGAAAGCGTGAAGGACAATTGGCCCTCCTGCCAGAACATTCGGCTGTCGTCTTTGATGAAGGTCATCTACTCGAATATGCTGCACAAAAAGCCTTGAGCTACCGTTTTACTGATTATACATTAGAGACGCTGCTTACCCGGTTAATGGAAAATGAAGTTCGAGAAAAAACCTTGTATACGATTGAAGAAGCATTACTAGAAAACGAAGCATTTTTTGATGCGATATCAAGCTTCTCCTCCTATTCGCAAGGATCCGAAAAACAGATAATTACTAAACATGCATTAGTATTAAAAACCTGCCGGAAATTACTTTCTACCCTTCAAACATTAGAAGAAGAGCTGGTGTTTGAGAGTGAATTATATGTAATCAATGAATATGACTTAAAAATTGTTGAGGAATATTTAGAGCAAATTACTCATTCATTATCGCTTTTTCTCCAAGAAGTAAATGGAATTACTTGGTTTGAAGAAAATGCAGGGGAACGGACGCTTGTCATTATGCCTAAAATGGTTGAAACGGTAATGAAGGAAGAGGTTTTCTCGCAGAAAAAACCATTTATTTTTTCATCGGCAACCTTGGCTAATCAAAAATCGTTCGATTATATAGCTGCAAGCCTTGGAGTTCAGGATTATTTATCCTTTTCAGTCGCTTCGCCGTTCGATTATGAGGAGAAAATGAAGGCATATCTTCCAAACTTCAAGAATGAAACAATCAATGGAAAAATAGATTATCTAATCACTCAAATTAGGGAATCACAAGGACGAGCACTGGTTCTTCTTAATACAAAGGAAGAAATGATGCTGCTAAAACAAAGATTAAAAGGCTCAATTCCGTATCCCGTTTATTTCGAAGGGGATGAAGAAATCAGCACCCTTGTTTCAAAATTTCAAAATGACGAACATGCGGTCCTTTGTTCTATTCATCTATGGGAAGGACTTGACATTCCAGGCAGATCACTTGAAAATGTATTGATTTTTTCACTGCCGTATCCTCCTCATGATCCTGTCTTTACGGCAAAAAGAGAGGGAGTTGTGGATCCTTTTTCAGAGGTGGATTTACCATATATGCTGCTTCGCTTGCGGCAGGGAATTGGGCGATTAATTAGAAGTGAACAGGATAAGGGAACGGTTCATATTTTATTAGATGGAAACATCGACAACAACGTATTAACAAAAATAAAAGATGTTTTACCAACTAAGGCAATAGAGGAATAAGAAAACGGAAGCACCCAATTAACGGTGCTTCCGTTTTATTTACCGTCCGAGTAATCTAAGTCCTTCGGGTGTCATTTTTTCAGGGGACCAAGCTGGCTCCCAGACGAGATTGACCGCTACATTTCTTGTTTCTTCAATTCCATTTATGGAGTAACGTACTCCGCTTGTAATGCTGTCATGCAGCGGGCATCCGGGTGTTGTAAGTGTCATAGTAATCGTAACATCATTTTCTTCTGTAATCTCGATATTATAAATTAATCCTAAATCTATAACGTTAATATTTAATTCAGGGTCATAAACACTTTTTAACTGACTATCGATCTTTTCTCTTAAATTCATTTTCAACACTCCTATTTTTTTAAGACTCTTAAAATACAAATGGCAATCAATATAAATATAATTGAAAGAATACTCTGGCCGATGTTAAAAAGCAGCGCCGATTTAAAAGCAAGTGAAGAAAATACGGCGATCACTGCGATAATAAAGCTTAAAAATAATGGAACAACTACTTTCTCATCCATCATTTCCTTCAAGGAAGGAACCTTTGATTTGCCGATTTCCTTACTATATTTGTAGGTCCACCATAAAAATGGAACAATTTTAAATAAGTACCCGACAATGCTTAATACAATCCAGAGGAGTAGATATGCATATACAAGCGGCCCAACTAGAGTTGAAAAATGCGTGCTCAATATTAGGATAAAAGCAGCAAGATGAATGAGATTTCCAAAAACAATCGCTGTTAATGCAATGGTAAACGGTTTATCGAGTTTTTTCTTTAAACGTTTTTTGATGATTAAGCTAATATGCCAGCTGAAAATCGAAAATCCTGCAAAAAGTAGGAAAATACCAATTTTTAATAAAAAAGTATAATCGGTGAAAAAGGAAATAGCTGTAATGGCTAAACCTGTCATATAGATTCCAAAGACATATTTTGCATGAACCATTGTAAAGCCATGGGATAAAGAAAACATTGGAACCATTTTATAAGAAAATCCGAATATTAATAACGTAAACCAGCCGGTTATACCCATTAATAAATGGGTTTTAAAAATGGATTGATAGTGATTGGCACCAATCCCTGTTTTTAAACAATAAATCAATGTGATTCCCATTAAGATAGTACCGAATAAACAAAACAAGGCAGTGCCGACAAAGGCTGCCAGGATATTGGGTTTTGCCTGACTTCGTAATGTCATAAACATTTGAAATAAAAACATTAATATGCCCAATAGTGTTAGAATCCCTGGTATAAGCGCTTTTTGCGGAGCCCAATAAAGCATGCCTGAAAAGCTTATTATTCCTGCTGCTGTAATGAAAAACTGTATAAATCCGAATTTCTCATTCCAAATTTTTGTTAAGAAGGCAACGGGTACTAGTTGATACATGGCACCCATGGCCGCCATTAATGCCCATCCGAGGACTAATAGGTGAGCAGCTGACCAAATGGCAGGGATTCTAAAGCTGCCTTCAATCATCATTTGTCCCTTTATTAATAAAATTAATTGTGAAAATACTAATGCAAGTAAGCTAAAGAAAATAAAAGAAAAAGGAAGCTTAATATTCGTTTCACTTCCCATGTTTTGAGGAAGCATAGTATTCACCTTCTTAGCGGAAGATTTCGATTTTAAAACTTCCATCGTTTTGTTGTTCTGTTAGCTGCTGGTAACCAAGTTCATCTAACTGCTCGTAGAGAAACATCGGTCTTCGATCATTAATAATGGTTAGGACTTCGCCTTCGGCTAAGGTTTCTAGAGCAGCTAAGGTCCTCATCATAGGCTGTGGAGGCTCTAAACCCCGATTATCTAATATCATTGTAAGCTCTCCCTTCTAGCTTTTTTTCCTAAATATTACTTTCCAATGCTTTGACTCAATTTCCTCTTCTTCATGTGTAAAACCTTTTGCTTTTAGTACAGCAAAAAGGGGAACTGGTTTAAAAGGTGCATGCAGTATAAAAATATCATCATTTTTTAATTCTTTAACAGCTTCCATTATTTTTTGGAAGGGTTCGATTTTATTTTTTAATTCTTCACGGACATCTAATTCAATAATTCTTTGTTCCATTTGGGAAACAACTCCTTATTATTAATAAAATAGTTCCTGTTGGAGTGCATCACTGTCAATGTGATAAAAGCCGTCAAGGTCTTGGGTGATATATTCCTTCTTCTTTACATGATTGATGGCTCTGCTAACGGTTTCTCTGGAGGTTCCAATCATATTGGCCAGTTCACGGTTCGTAAATTGTGTCGTTAATTTATAGCGCTTTCCCAATTTTTCACCATTGGATTTACACAATCTAATGAGCAGTAAAATGATTTGTTCATAAGTATTATGAAGAACCTGGGCTTCTAATCTTCCTTGCAAGTCTACAATTTTCTCACCCAATACTTTAAATAACTTCACACAAAGCTCTGGATAAGAAATGAGAATTTCTTCAAATTTGTCAATCGGGATAACAATCAAATTGGCTTCTTCAATGACTTCCGCATGTGCCGGGAAATTTCCCTGTCTGAAAAATCCAGCATGCGGGAACATTTCACCAGGCTCGAGTACCGATATAATTTGTTCTTTGCCGGAAAAATCCGTTTTATAAATTTTGATTTTCCCGCTATGAATAAAGAAAACTCGATCTAGCGGGTCTTCCTGCATAAAAACATACATCTTATTCTTATAAAAGCGCGTCTGAGCAATCTTAACGAATGGAGCCAGTTCCTCGTTGGATAATTCTTTGAAGATGGGAACAGCCGCTAATCTTTTTTCAATGTCCTCTTGTTTCATTAACATCACCTTAATGTTAGTAATTACTTTAGTTACATTGTAGCAGTGATGTAACAGTAGATATGTGACCTCCGTCATAGCTGAAAAGATCTTTATGAAAATAATTCTCAGTAGTGTGTTAAAAATCACAGTACAAAGATGAGGTGGTTCACTTTGTGACAGTCTTGTGAAAGTTACAATACGGACTGTAATGAAACATGAGAGGATGAAAGGAATGGAATTACAGCGGACGACCTCATCACAACAAGCGGTGAAGGCAAATAAAAATGCACTTTTGAAATCCGTTTTGATTATTACTATTTTACTTAGCTTCACTGTTCTTCTAGCCGGGGGCTATTGGATCTTTAAGGAGCAGGCTCCTAGACCGTTAGAGGTTACGAATGAAAATGGTGAAGTGTTGTTTACAAAAGCATCAATTATGGGGGGCCAGGCGGTTTTCCAAAAATACGGATTAATGGATTATGGTACAGTTTTAGGACATGGTTCTTATATGGGGCCAGATTATACTGCTGAAGCATTAAAGATTTACACTGAAGGAATGCAGGACTATAAAGCAAATGAAAAGTACGGCAAAACCTATGCATCAATAGCAGCGGACGAAAAAACAATAATTAAAAATAAAGTAATAAAAGAAATGCGCAAAAATCGCTATGACAGCAGCAAGGAGACAATGAAGCTGACTGCTGCTCAAGTATTTGGTCTTGAAAAAGTTAGAGCCTATTATAAGCTGGTATTTACAAAGGGTGATGGCTGGGGGTTAAAGGCTAATCTTATTAAAGAATCGGATCTTCCAAAAAGTGACCGTTCCTATGTTGCAAAAGGTGATCAAATCACCCAAATCTCAGATTTCTTCTTCTGGACAGCTTGGCTATCAAGTACCGTTCGTCAAGGTGACAAGATCACTTATACAAATAACTGGCCTTATTATGAGGATGCAGGAAATCAATTATCCTTTTCTGCTATTTGGTGGAGCGGTGCTAGTATTACGATACTTATTTTAATGATTGGTGTTATCCTTTATCTCTTCTATCGCTATCAATTTGGTATGCAGGAAGCGTATAAGGAAGGGAAATTCCCGCGTATCGATTTACGGAACATGCCGGTAACTAGTTCGCAGGTAAAAACAGGAAAGTATTTTACTGTTGTATCAGTACTATTCTTTGTTCAATGTATGTTTGGTGCGCTCCTCGCACACTATTATATCGAACCAGAAAGCTTTTTTGGAATTAAGTGGATCCACGATATTCTTCCATTTAATATTACCAAAGGCTACCACCTGCAGTTGGCGATTTTCTGGATTGCTACAGCATGGCTTGGAATGGGTATTTATGTTGCACCGCTGGTAGGCGGCTATGAACCGAAGAAACAAGGCTTATTAGTAGATATTTTATTCTGGGCATTGGTTGTTCTTGTTGGCGGCAGTATGGTCGGAGAGTGGCTTGGAGCGAATGGAAAATTAGGTAACCAATGGTTCTTATTTGGCCACACCGGCTGGGAGTATATTGAATTAGGACGTATTTGGCAGCTGATCCTGATTGTTGGTATGTTAATCTGGCTTTTCATTGTATTTAGAGGAGTTAAAGCAGGTCTTAAGAGAGAATCCGATAAGGGCGGTCTTATCCATCTATTATTCTACTCTGCGATTGCAGTGCCAGCTTTCTATATCTTCGCGTTATTTATCAATCCAGGGACAAGCTTTACCTTTGCAGATTACTGGCGTTGGTGGATCATTCATCTATGGGTTGAAGGTATTTTTGAAGTTTTTGCTGTTGTCGTTATTGGTTTCTTATTAGTTCAATTAGGATTGGTAACGAAAAAATCTACAGTCAGACAATTGTACTTCCAATTAATCCTATTATTAGGCAGCGGGGTTATCGGAATTGGACACCATTACTACTATAACGGTTCGGCAGAAGTTTGGCTGGGACTTGGTGCCGTGTTCTCAGCATTAGAAGTAATTCCATTAACATTGTTAATTTTAGAAGCATATGAACAGTATAAAATGATGCGTGATGGCGGGGTTATCTTCCCATATAAAGGAACATTCTGGTTCCTAATCTCTGTTGCGATTTGGAACTTAGTAGGTGCCGGTGTCCTTGGATTCCTCATTAACTTGCCTGCAGTAAGCTATTTCGAACACGGACAATTCTTAACACCAACACATGGTCATGCTTCCATGATGGGTGTATACGGCATGTTTGCCGTAGCCGTACTTCTTTATTCTTTAAGAAACATTGTGAAACCAGAAGCTTGGAATGATAAATGGATCAAAATCAGCTGTATTTTATTGAACGTAGGTCTAGCAGGAATGGTTTTCGTTTCGTTACTCCCTGTCGGCTTCATGCAAATTAAAGAAGCATTCTATCATGGATACGCTGCCAGCCGTTCAAGCAACTTCCTCCAAAAAGATATTGTACAAACCATTTTAACGTGGCGTGCGGTGCCTGACACCATTTTCCTTATTGGTGTATTGATTTTAGTTTTATTCTGTTTGAAAGCATTGTTTAATTTACGGAAACCGACTCACAAAGACGAAGAAATACTACCTGTTAAGGATCTTTCTATTGACGAAGATTAATTTAATAGAAGAAATCCGCAAAGTTTAGCTTTGCGGATTTTTTTCCTTATTAGCAGTTTTATCATAACAATCAAAACAATAAATCTCTTTTTCCTCGGTTACGACTCCGTTTAAAAATCCATCCAAACAATAAACCTCTTTTTCACAGCCAATACAGGTGCCAACCAGTTCTGTCATAGTTCTCCTCCTTAAAATTATAAACAATCATGGTCCAAGACCGCTCTTATATCAGTTTATGATGGAAAGGAAAGAGCAATTTACTTGGGAATACCTTGAAGAAGGCCCTGAAGTTTGGAAAGTCGTAATTAGCCAAAAAGTAATTTTGAAAACTACACTCTCTCTTTTTCCATTTTATTTATTTTCCATTGAAACATCTCTATTTTCCTATAAACTTATTTTACAACAGAATTCGATTCTGTTGTTTTTTTATAACTTTATAGGCAACTATTTTTCAGAAAAATATGATAAAATTTAACCTGAAGGAAAGGGGGAAGTACCATGACTGCACATTTAGAAAAAGAATTTTTAGAGCATGTAAAAAAAATGTCTGCCTACAATGAAGCAATTGGTTTAATTTATTGGGATTTACGTACTGGTGCTCCGAAGCAAGGGGTGGAACAAAGATCAGAAGTAATAGGAATGTTATCATCCGAAGTCTTTAAAATGTCCACTTCCGAAGAAATGGCCGCCTACATAGCAAGTTTAACAAATGCAGAAGTACCTGAATCGACTAGAAAAATTCTTGAAGAATGCAAAAAGGAATATGAACGCAACAAAAAAATTCCTGCTGAAGAGTATAAAGAGTTTGTTATCCTTCAATCAAAAGCAGAAAGCATTTGGGAAGAGGCAAAAGAAAAGGCAGACTTTGATCTATTTAGACCTTATTTAGAGAAATTAGTGGACATGACAAAACGATTCATTTCCTATTGGGGATATGAAGGCAACAAATATAATGTGTTACTAGATATGTTTGAACCGGGGATTACAACAGATGTATTGGACAATGTATTTGGTGAACTAAGGGAAAAAATTGTCCCCCTGGTCAAGGCAATTTCAGAAGCTGCCAATAAACCTAAAACCGATTTTTTATTTAAAGACTTTAAGAAGGAAAAACAGCGTGAATTCGGCTTGGATATCCTTGCAAAAATGGGTTATAACTTTAATGCAGGAAGGCTGGACGAAACTGTACATCCTTTTGCCATTGGTCTTAATCCTGGGGATGTCCGTGTAACAACAAAATATGATGAAGAGGATTTCCGGACTGCGGTTTTTGGAACGATTCATGAAGGCGGCCATGCTTTATACGAACAAAATATTTCAAAAGACTTGGTAGGCACTCCGCTATGTTCAGGAACGTCCATGGGGATTCATGAATCGCAATCTCTTTTCTATGAAAATATCGTAGGTCGGAGCTTTTCCTTTTGGAAACATAATTATGAACTGTTAAAGAAATATGCAAGTGGTCAGTTTAATCATGTTGAAATTGAAGAGTTTTATCGTGCGATAAACGAGTCAAAGCCTTCATTCATACGAATTGAAGCTGATGAATTAACCTACCCGCTGCATATCATCATCCGGTATGAGATTGAAAAAAGGTTATTTAATGACGAAATCGAAGTCTGTGATTTGCCGAAGGTTTGGAATGACTTGTATGAGGAATACTTAGGAATCCGTCCCATAAATGATGCCGTTGGAGTTCTTCAAGATGTTCATTGGGCAGGAGGCAGCTTCGGATATTTTCCCTCCTATGCATTAGGATATATGTATGCGGCTCAATTTAAGCATAAAATGCTCGAGGATCTTCCAAATTTTGATCAATTGCTGGAAGATGGAAATTTTCTTCCAATTAAAGAGTGGCTGACAAGAAATATCCACCAATATGGGAAAATGAAAAAACCTTTAGAAATCTTGCATGACGTGACTGGTGAAGGGCTGAGCGCTAAATATTTAATCGAATATCTCTATGAGAAGTATGGAAAGGTTTATCAGTTACATTGAAGAAGTCGATTCCGATTGTGCTGATTTCCACTAGTGCAGCCTTGTGGGGAATCATTGCAATTTTTATTAGAAAACTATCTAGTTCTGGCTTTTCCCCAATGGAAATTGTGACATTGAGGGTTATCACTGCAGCGGTATTACTAGGGTTACTTGGGGTATTTCAATATCGCAGCCAATTAAGAATCGCGTATAAGGATCTCCCGCTATTTATTGGCACAGGGCTTTGCAGCATTGTCTTATTTAATTGGTGTTACTTCTCTGCTATTAATCAAATGAATTTATCGATTGCTGTAATTTTACTGTATACAGCTCCTGCCTTTGTAACAGTATTATCCTACTTTTTTCTAAAAGAAAAAATGAATTCGATCAAGCTCATTTCAGTTACAGGAACGATATTAGGCTGTATATTGATAGCAGGACTTAATTTAAATGATACGTCATCCATTAGTGGTGCGGGACTCTTGACGGGGCTGGGCGCAGGTTTCGGCTATGCTCTTTATAGTATTTTTGGGAAGTTCGCCCTGAAGAAATATCCACCCTTTACTGTTACGTTTTATACCTTTGTTGTAGCTGCTATCAGTTTACTGCCTTTAACTGGATTATGGACTAAGGTGGATATCCTTATGAATGGTGATGTTGTCTTTTATGCTATTGGATTGGGAGTGTTTCCAACCGTTCTTGCCTATTTACTTTATACTAAAGGCCTTGAGGATATCGAAACAAGTAAAGCGGCCATTATTGCCACAGTCGAGCCAGTTGTTGCGACCCTTTTAAGTGTTTTTGTATATAATGAAAATTTTGGTGCCATTCAAGGCATAGGCTCTACCATCATTCTTTTATCTGTTTTATTCATTAATCTTCCTGTCGGCTTCGAACGAAGGATTCAAAAAGAAAAGGCTTCAATCAAATGATTGAAGCCTTTCTATTTTTATATTAAATAGTTTATTTCGAATTTGAGAATTGTCCAGCTTCAGCGCCTAGCCCCTCGAGGTTGCTAGTCGGGGCTGAACACTAAGGAAATCTCCTTAGAATGATCATCGCAGGAACAAGCTATGCTTGTTCCGAAGGCGCTTACGCTTTTCTTATTACCACGTTTTGAACCCTTTTGATCCAGGCGGAGCATTTTGAATAATATCAATAAATGGTATCGTGTAAGCGAAAAGGATTAGGGCTGCAGTGATGCCAAGCCATAACTTCCAGTTTTCGAATACCATTGGAGCTGTTTCCTGTGGATTTTCTGCTTCACCAACAGGGAATTCTTCCTCTCCTTTTGGAGCAAAGAATGCTAGATTAATGAAGATAATTAAAACTAGGATAATGCCTAAGAATAAAATCGATCCGCCAACTGCTTGGGCAATTTGATAAGGAATCCATTCAGCCGCCTGCTTTGCTCCTCCATAAGTGGAGAAGGCAGAACGTCTAGGACCGCCAAGCAAGCCCTCGAAGTGCATAGCTCCGGACATGAAGACCATACCAATAAACCAAACCCAGCCTTGGATAATTCCTAATTTATTCATCGCTTTTGTTAATTTGCGTCCTGTTAAATGAGGAATTAGCCAATAGGAAATTCCAAAGAACGTTAATACCACAGAGGTTGCTGCTGTTAAATGAAAGTGCCCAGTAATCCAAATCGTATTATGAACGACTTGGTCCATCTGGTTTGAAGCATTGATGATACCGCCTGCACCCGCAGGGATGAAGGAAGCCATTCCAATGAATGGAACTGTAAAACGAGCATCTCCCCAAGGAAGAACTCTAAACCAGCCAAAAAGCCCTGTTGCCCCTTTTGAACGGCCATACCTCTCAAAGGTCGCAAACAACGAGAAAGCTGTCATTAAGGAAGGAATAACAACCATAAAGGTTAATACTACTTGGAAAAACTTCCAAGCTGGATCAATTCCCGGTTCTGTTAATTGGTGATGGAAACCAACCGGAATAGAGAAGAGAAGGAACAAGATAAACGACAATCTAGCTAATGAATCTGAGAAAATTTTTCCGCCAATTATTTTTGGAATAATAGTATACCAGCACATATAGGCAGGCAATAACCAGAAATAAACTAACGGATGTCCGAAATACCAGAACAAAGTACGGCTGACTAAAACATCAACTGTATCAACTAATCCAAGAGACCATGGAAGCAATTGGAATAAAACGGTTGCCGCTACCCCTAAAGTTGCTACGATCCAAAGGACGGTATTAATAACGGCCATAAAGCTTAATAACGGGCTAGGTTTTCCAGGATTATTTTTCCGCCATTTGGCATAGGTCATTATTTGTGCGGCACCATCAATCCAGCTGCCGACCACAACAAGAGTCAATCCCAAGTAAAAAATCCAATGTGCCTGAAGCGGAGCGTAGAAAGTATATAGGACACTTGCTTTATTAAGCAAAACCATGGTAGCAGCCATTGCTGTTCCAGCAGTCATGGTCCAAAAGCCAATCCAGCCGGTGCGTCTAGCCGCATTGGAATGGGTTCCGGCTGTTCTGCTTACTGCTGCATATTGGAATCCCATTATAAAGAAGGTTGTTAAAACAAGTCCCATCATGACACCGTGAACGGTTAAAATTTGATAATAACCGATTCCTCCAGGAAGTTCATATTTACCAGAACGGACTAGAGTTTGCAGCAACCCCATTAGTCCGCCAAGAGCAAGTGCAATAAATGCCACATAAAAATGCGCCATTGAAAGCTTTGCATCACGCGGGTCAACTTTTATTCTTGAAACTGCTGAGTTAACCATTATTCGACCACCTCAATCTTCGAGCTCATTAAATGGTGACCTGCACCACAATATTCATTACAAACAATTAAATACTCGCCAGCTTTATCAAAAGTTGTCGTATATTCGCTGATATAACCAGGTTCAAGCATCATGTTTATATTGGTTCCCGCCACTTCGAAGCCGTGAATGACGTCTTTAGTAGTAGCGATAACTCGTACCTTCGCTCCAAGCGGCACTTTAACTTGAGCAGGATTATAAGAGAAAGCATGTGCTACATAGACTAATTCATAATCCCAATCTTTTCCCTCTACTTTATGAAGTCCTGGTTTGTCGAATGGTTTTGTTTGATCCACCTTTTCTGGATTAACTGTTGTCAAACAGCTAGGCGGCTTATTCCCTAAATAGAAGGCGCTTACCCCCACGACTGATAAGAAAAAAATAAGACAAGTAATACCGAAAATCAGCCAAATTTTTTCAAATTTATGCATATGCATAATTGTTTCCTCCTTAAATTTTAAAAACGTTCAACGAATAAATAGTAGACACTGACCCAAGTGATAATAATAAAGAATCCCAAAAAGAAAACAGATGCGAGTGTCCCCTTGAGAGAAGAGCTGTCTTCTATTTCAGTCTTATGTTTTGTTTTTAGTTCCGCCTTCGCCATCCCCTTGCACTCCCTTCAGATAATGAAATGATAAATTAATTAATTCTCTTTCATAATACAAAACAATTTTGAAAGTAAAATATGAAATTTCGAAATTCACAAATTGTTCATTCCTTAGATATCTACTATGTTAATGTTATTAACTTGATGTAACAGTGATTTATATCACAAAAGCCCGCTTTCAATTGTGACTAAAATGTGAATAATCACATCTAACCTGTGATAAAAGTAATTGATTAATAGCTGATTTGTGAAAAAATGAACAAATTTAAAAGATAGTCACAAAATGGAAAATAGAAAATAAGATAAAATCAAATACCTAATTTTCTTTCAGAAAAGAGCGTGTTTTTTGTGGAAAAGTATTATTGTGAGAATTGCCGCCTTCTTTACGATGTGGTCGAAATTTGCAAGATTTGCGGATCTGTAGCCGATAAAAAAATTAAAATTGAAGTTCAAAAGCAGCCAGATAAACAGTAAATTGGAAATGTTTATGCAATGTACGAAAACCATTTCCGAGTTATAATAAGAGAGCACAACAACAACCTTCAAAACGTTTGCTTCTCCAAATAGGGGAAGCTTTTTTTTATCGTTTTTTTCTCATCGCATAATTTTCTTGTCTGCTGGAAAAAATACCCTTACATATGTCGAAGGAGAATGATAATGCCTACGATTATTTCCATTGCAGAGGCAATTCCACCATTTGAAATTAAACAAGGACAGGCATCGAAATTCGCGCGTGAGCTCTTTAGCGATTCATTTAGGGATATTGAACGATTATTAAAAGCGTTTCAAAATGGTCATATTGAAAAAAGACATTTTGTAAACGATATTGAATGGTTCCAAGAGAATCATTCTTTTGAGGAAAAGAATAATGCTTATATCGAGTCTTCTACCACACTTGGTATCGAAGCTATCGAAAAGTGTTTAAATAATAGCGTTTTTCTAACGGAAAATATTCCTTATGAAGAAATTGACGCTATTTTTTATATTTCCACAACTGGTATCGCCACACCAAGCATTGAAGCAAGAATCATGAATACCTTGCCATTTCGTTCCCAGACGAAGAGGGTGCCAATATGGGGATTGGGCTGTGCTGGAGGGGCTGCAGGTTTATCTAGAGCATTTGAATACTGTTTGGCCTTTCCAAACGCAAAAGTTCTTGTACTTTCTGTAGAGTTATGCAGCCTGACCTTCCAACGTAACGACCTATCCAAAAGCAATTTAATTGGGACTTCTCTATTTGCCGATGGCGTTGCTTGTGCATTGGTTTGTGGTGATAACGTGAACATGGAGGGTATTAGGAAAAAGGCGGCATCACCGATGATCCTCACCACACAATCCATGTTGATGCCTAATTCTTTGGATGTGATGGGCTGGGACGTTAAAAATTCTGGATTGTATGTCGTATTCTCACGTGATATCCCCCATATCATTGAAGATTGGCTAAAGCCTAATGTTAGTGGATTTTTGGAGGAGAACGAATTGACCATTGAGCAAATTGACTATTTTATCGCCCATCCAGGTGGAAAAAAAGTTATTGATGCTTATGTTAAGTCATTAGAAATTCCCTCTAAAATGACGGAAGTATCCCTTGAAGTATTAAAGCAGTATGGGAATATGTCCTCGGCAACCGTTTTATATGTTTTAAAGCGTTATATGGAAATGGATATTTCTGAAGGATCTATTGGGCTCTGCACCGCCCTTGGTCCAGGATTTAGCTCAGAATTACTTCTATTGAGGTGGAATTGAATGAAGGATTTCCTTCCTTTTACACTGTTTTTTAGCTTCATCATACTTCAACGGATTGTGGAAGTCCTGGTTGCGAAAAATAATGAATCTTGGATGAAGCAGCGAGGAGCGATTGAATTTGGTGAAAAACATTACCGATTTATGGTGCTGATGCACAGCTTGTTTTTTATTAGTTTTTTATTGGAAAAGCTGTTATTCAATCGAGGATTCTCTACTGTGTGGCCTTGGGTTCTTATGATATTTGTTTTTGCCCAGTTTTTTAGAATTTGGGTAATCGCTTCATTAGGGAGATTTTGGAATACAAAAATAATTGTCTTACCTGATGCTCCAGCCATTCGCAAAGGCCCTTACCGATATATAAGGCATCCAAATTATTTTGTTGTGACAATCGAATTTTTAGTTATTCCAACCTTATTTTCAGCCTATTTGACAGCTTGTCTTTTTACGATTTTTAATGCCATTATGCTGGCTATCCGAATTCGCGAGGAAGAAAATGCTCTTAAAAGTTTAACCGAATATGAAGGAACCTTTAAGGACTGCCATCGCTTCATTCCCAAGTTTGTTAAATAATTGTGACAATTCATAAGAGATATTGAAAATCATTATCAGCTATGCTACTATTTAATTAACGATGAAAATCATTCTCAGCTGAGAGTCTGATAAGGAAGGTGTTACATATGACTTTTGCTTTTGTGGGCGGAACCGTTTTAATTTATGCATTTGTCATGAAGCACGTTTTAAAAAATGTTACACATTAATAGGATTTAAAAAAAGCCAAGGTAAAAAGCCTTGGTTTTTTTTGTTTTTTCTAGTGTCAAGATAGGAAAAGTTTGAATTATCGTATAAAATAAAACATATTATCATGTTGTTAAGGGGTATATAAGATTATGGTTAAAACAGCCAATCCAAATGAAACGATAGAAACACTAAAGCATAAAACTGTTTCAATATATGAATATTTATTGGGACAAGAGGACCATCAGCAAGCAGAAAAGGTGAAACAACTTGCCCAAAAATTAGAAAATCGTGAGTTCACTATTGCCTTTTGCGGACATTTTTCTGCCGGAAAATCGACAATGATCAACCAGGTCGTCGGCGAAAATCTGCTGCCATCAAGCCCAATACCAACAAGCGCCAACCTAGTGAAAGTAAAATCTGGGGAGGAATACGCCAAGGTGTTTTTCAAAAATGAAAAACCAAGGCTTTATTTAGCCCCCTATGATTATGAATTGGTCAAAAACTATTGCAAAGACGGAGACCAAATTGAGGAAATTGAGATTAGCCACAGTGATTCCCATTTACCGCCTAATACGGTGATTATGGACACTCCTGGTATCGATTCAGCTGATGATGCTCACCGAATAGCAACCGAATCAGCGATACATCTCGCCGATTTAATTTTTTATGTGATGGACTATAATCATGTTCAAGCGGAATTAAACTTTTTGTTTACAAAAGAACTTACCGAAGCAGGCAAAGAAGTATATTTGGTCATCAACCAAATCGATAAGCACAAAGATGAAGAATTAAGTTTTTCAGAATTCCAAAAAAGTGTTATAGATTCCTTTGCTTCATGGGGTGTAAAGCCTGCAAAGATTTTTTATACTTCCTTAAAATATAAGGACAACCCATTTAATGAATTTCATGATCTTCAGGAATTCATTGCTGAAAGATTAGCGGCAAAAGATCAATTTCTGCTCCCATCTATTTTTCATTCTTTGAAAAAAATAACTCAAGACCACCTAAATGACTTAAAAAAAGCAGAAGAAGAAAAGCTTGCTCCAGCAGTGGATTTGCTAAATGAGTTACCCGATCATGAGAAACAGACTTTGTCAGCATCCTATCAAAATATCACTTCTGATTTGAAGAAATTAAAGGAAGGAGTAGGTGATAAGGAAAAAGACTTCGATCATGAAATTGCACAAATTATGAAAAATGCCTACCTCATGCCGTTTCAAACAAGGAATTTGGCAGAGGGCTATTTAGAATCGTGTCAGCCGGAATTTAAGGTTGGATTCCTCTTCTCCAAACAAAAAACCCAAGAGGAAAGGGAAGCGAGGTTGGACTGCTTTTATCAAGATATTCTTGATAAAACGAAATCACAGCTCGAGTGGCATTTACGGGAATATTTACTGCGGACCTTGAAGGAAACCAAGCTTGATCAAGGTGAACTACTTAGTTTAGCTCAAGGATTTTCAGTTCCAGTCCCGCTTGAAATTCTACAGAAAACAGTTAAGACAGGAGCCCGTTTATCAGGAGAATATCTTCTTCATTACACAGATGATGTCGCAAATGAAATAAAGAAGATTGCGAGAAATCAATTAAGTGAATTTAAAGCTCGATACTTAGATTCGTTAACAGAACAAAATATCAAATTAAAGAATCAGTTCGAAAAGGAATTTAGCAATGTCGAGAAATATGTAAACGCCTTATCAGAAATAACCAATTCCGAAAAAAACTTGATGGGTATCGAAAAACTCATTTCAGAGAAGCTGACACAATCAGAAGGTCTGAAGGAAGATTTTTATCACTTGTTCAGCCAAAGCGAAGTGGAAGAGTACGAATTAATCAAATCTGAAGGAGTAACAATTGTTGCTAATGAGAATAACAACAGCAAGCCTGCCCCTTCAGTCCAGGCAGAGATTCTTCCTCTTAAAGAAGCAAAATCGTTTCAGCCAATTGCAGAAAATCGTTTGCAAGTAACCATTGATCGCTTGCATCATGCTTCAAAGCTGATTCAAACTCTGCCAGGTTTTAAAAAGCTTTCACTAGAATTAGTCGAAAAAGCAAATAGATTAAATAATAAGGGATTTACAGTTGCCTTATTCGGTGCATTTAGTGCAGGAAAATCTTCTTTTGCCAATGCCTTGATGGGGGAAAAAGTGCTGCCTGTTTCGCCAAATCCGACAACGGCTGCCATTAATAAAATCAAGCCAGTAACAGATAAAATTCCTCATGGAACGGTATTAGTGAAGTTTAAAGAAAAAAGCACCATGCTCGAGGATGTAAATCGTTCCTTGAAGGTTTTTGAGTTTCATGCTGACGATTTTGCAGAGGCTTCCAAGAGAATTGATCAAATTATGCTTGGGGAAGGTCAAGCAGGAGTTTTGGAAAAGACCCATTTTGCTTTTCTGCAAGCCTTTAATAAGGGCTATGACACATTTGTTAATCAACTTGGGACCATCATGGAAACTGATTTAACCGAGTTTCAAGAGTTTGTTGCAAAAGAGGAAAAATCCTGCTATGTCGAATGGATTGAGCTTTATTATGATTGTGAGTTAACACGCAAAGGTATTACCCTTGTGGACACTCCAGGAGCGGATTCCATTAATGCCCGTCATACGGGTGTTGCATTTGATTATATCAAAAACTCAGATGCAATCCTGTTTGTCACATATTACAACCATGCTTTTTCAAAAGCAGACCGAGAATTTCTGATTCAGCTCGGGCGTGTCAAAGAATCATTCCAAATGGATAAAATGTTCTTTTTGATAAATGCCATCGACCTTGCTGAAAATGAGGCAGAGAAGGATGCAGTTGCCGCTTATGTAGGTGAACAGCTTGTTAAATATGGCATAAGAAATCCGCACCTCTATTCCTTATCGAGTCTGCTCGCATTAAAAGAGAAAACTAATCCGACAAAAGATAGAAGCTCCGGAATGGCGAATTTTGAAGATGCGTTTTATCATTTTATTACCAATGACCTGACAGAAATGACTGTTTCTTCTGCGGAGGCGGAATTATCTCGTGTTCAGGGGTTAGTGAACAAGTTAATTCAAAATTCAAAAGAAGACAAGTCAATTAAGGAACAAAAGCGGCTTGAGATCGAAAAACAAAAGGCGGTCATTCAGGGATTGTTTGAACAACAAACACCTGAGGCTATTCAAAACCGTTTATATCAAGAGGCTGAAGAATTAGTTTATTACATCAAACAACGAGTATTTTTAAGGTTTGGCGATTTCTTTAAAGAAGCATTTAATCCTTCAACCCTAAGAGACGATGGCCGAAATTTGAAAAGGGCATTGCAGGGTGCGCTGGATGAATTTCTAGAAAGCCTCGGCTTTGATTTGGCTCAGGAAATGAGGGCAACAACCGTAAGATTAGACAGGTTCATCGAAAAACTTTTTGTAGATTATCAATCTGCTGTAACTAGAAAACTTATTGAAATAAATCAAGACCTTTCTTTTTCAACGTTTGAAATATTACATGGAGAGGATATTGATTTTCAAACAGCCTTTACAAGCCTAAATAATCAACAGTTTTCCAAAGCAATGTCTTATTTTAAAAATCCAAAATCATTTTTCGAAAAAAATGAAAAGCAGCGGATGAGTGAAGAACTTTACAATACATTAAATCCTCTTGCAGATGACTATCTAAGGCAGGAAACGAATCTTTTAAAGGGACATTATGATAGGAAATTATCAACTGAATTTAACCGTTTGTTAAATCAAATGGAGGAGCAGGTGAAGGATTATTATCAAGGACTCCTTGCTGCATTAGAAGGCGGAGTCTCCATTGAACTTTTGACCGAAATTCAAGAGCAATTACAAAAATAATATGAAAATGGGGGGAAGATTTTGAAGTTTATCCTGGATAAAGAATGGTTACACAAAAATTTACAAGATAGTCATGTAAGAATTGTTGATTGCCGGTTTTCATTAGCTGATCCTGAAAAAGGAAGAACAGAATATTTAGCTGGCCATTTGCCTGGCGCTGTCTATTTTGATCTGGAAAAAGACCTATCAAGTCCTGTCCGAGAGCATGGCGGACGGCACCCCCTGCCAGAATTAACGGAATTAGTCGATAAACTGGAAACTGCAGGAATAGATGATGAAAAGGTAATTGTTGTCTATGATAATGGTGAAGGTGCATTTGCTGGCCGGTTTTGGTGGCTCTTACGTTATCTTGGACATGAACAGGTATACGTACTAGATGGGGGCTTTAAACAGTGGGTAGAAGCAAATTATCCAACAACTGCGGTGCTGCCGTCCTTTGAAAAAGAAAAGTTTAACATCCAATTAAAACCGGAAATAATGGCGGACATTGAAGAAGTGAAAGAAGCAGCTTTAGGGAAAAACGAAAATGTTGTTGTAATTGATTCACGTGAAGAAAAGCGGTATTTAGGCATTGAAGAACCCATTGATAAGAAAGCAGGCCATATTCCAGGGGCAATCAATAAACCCTGGATGGCCGGTTTAAATAACGGGAGCTATAAAAGGGAGGAAGAACAAAAAGAGCGGTTCTCGGATGTTGGAGAAGACAAGAAAATTATTGTTTACTGCGGCTCTGGCGTAACTGCAACTCCCAACTTCATCGCTTTAAAGGAAGCCGGGTATAACAATGTAAAGCTTTACGTTGGAAGTTTTAGTGATTGGATTTCCTATGAAGAAAATAAAATAGAATAATTTTTGACCTCAGATTATGTTATAATGGAGAACGTGTTGTTTTTCTACCAACAATTTTAGGAGGTCAAAAATGAACAATATTCAAAAGCCTTCACTTATGCTAGTTGATGGAATGGCCTTGTTATTCCGTGCGTTTTATGCAACGGCGGTAACAGGACAATTTATGATAAATTCTAAAGGAATTCCTACAAATGGAATCCATGGTTTTATAAAGCATTTATTTACAGCCGTATCTTCTTTTAAACCAACCCACCTTGCCGTTTGTTGGGATATGGGCAGTAAAACCTTCCGAACAGAATTATTTGATGCTTATAAAGGGAATCGCGGCGAGGCTCCTGTTGAGCTCATTCCGCAATTTGATTTAGTAAAAGAGGTCGTTGCCTCATTTGACATACCTAATATTGGTCTAGAAGGGTATGAAGCAGATGATTGCATCGGAACCATAGCTAATCAAATCAAAGAATATGCACATGTTTCGATTTTGACGGGTGATCAGGATATCCTTCAACTCCTTGATGAGAGAATCTCCGTCATCCTATTGAAAAAAGGTTATGGAAATTACCATGTACACACGCCGCAAACCTTCTGGGAGGAAAAAGGAATTACACCAAGGCAGATGATTGATTTAAAAGCTTTAATGGGTGATCCTAGTGATAATTATCCAGGAGTTAAAGGAATTGGTGAAAAGACAGCATTAAAGCTACTTCAGGAATTTGATCATGTCGAGGGTATTATCGCAAACTTGGACCGGCTGTCTAAATCCAACAAAACTAAAATTGAACAGGATTTAGAAATGCTTCACCTATCAAGAAGGCTCGCAGAAATTAAATGTGATGTTCCCGTAAGCTGTACCTTAGAAGATGCTGGACTCAGAATTGAAAAAGAAAAAGCATTAAATAAATTAATGGAATTAGAGCTTCGCGGCCTGCAGCGTTTGCTGCCGCTGGATGAAGCATATGTTTCCTAATAGCAAGTAAGGTTGATCTGGCTGCCTGTCTGTGGGCAGCCAGATTTTTATTCATTTTGTATTTTTCTTTTTGGCTGCATTTTCTAATTTACTTTTTGGTTCCTCAGCAAATTCTGCATCCTGACCGTAACCTTGTGGATTAACACCGGGTGCTTTAACACCACGACTAGCTCCGAGTTTTTTACCCATATCCATCACCTCCTGCTTGGTTAGTATCTCCATATGGAATAATAAAACTCAGCCTTTCTAACAATAAAGGCAGAGGTGATAAAATGAACAAAGGTGTTTATTTAGCCCTTTTTAGCATTGCACTGGCACAGGGTGTGAAAATTCCTATCCACTATTTTAAAAAGAAGGAATGGCGTCCAGAGCTTTTTTTTGGGACAGGCGGGATGCCTAGTTCTCATTCAGCGGGCGTATCAACGTTAACAACGTATATTGCCCTGCAGCGTGGCCTGCCAACGGTAGATTTTGCCCTATCCCTTGTTTATGGGCTGATTGTCATGTACGATGCCCAAGGGGTTAGAAGGCAAACAGGGGAGCTCACCTTAAAGGTAAACTCAATGAATGATCTAATTGAAAAGATACAAAAAGATGAAAGTGTAGAATTTAAAGAAGAGAAACCCAAAAAGCTGAAAGAAATGTTAGGTCATGAGCCAGAAGAAGTAATTGGCGGAGCACTTCTAGGGGTCCTAGTGGGAATTTTAGGCCATAAATGTACAAAAAAGAATAGAAAAATCCCCAAATTTACGTTAAGATTCTAAAGGGACGCTTTTAGACTGCAGGGAGAGGGATGGAACGTAAATGCGGACGGTAGAAGATTATTTACACTTCTTGAAGGGAAAGGGATTTCAGTTTCAAGAAGATGCCATTGGATTTATTTTTTTCGGGAAACATTATACAAATGCTACCGATGAAGTCATCAATACGGCAATTGAACTAACTTTAAAGGCGCAGAAAACCTTTGATGGCAGTTTTTATGTTTCATTGCTGGAAACATTAGCTTCAAATAGGATTAAAACCAGAAGCGGCGCCATAAAGTTCGTTAAAGAAAAAGAACTGCTTGCTTTATAAATCGCTATTTTGCGCAAAGATACAAAAAAACTCCCTTCCAAATTGGAAAAGGGAGTTTTTTTATCCTTCGATACTCTTATTTTTTTTAAGGAAAGGGATTTTGTTAACCGGCATCTCTGCAAAGATCATTCCCATAAAAATAAGTATGCAGCCAAACAATGCACTGACGGATAGGCGTTCATCTGCCCATAGGTAGCCAGCGATCGCAGCAAAAACGGGTTCCATTGCGAAAATTAAAGCAACCCTGGTTGCTGACGTATATTTTTGAAAATTGGTTTGAATAAAAAAGGCCATGGCAGTGGCGAAAACACTTGTGATAATTAATGCGAGGATGACTGAATTCGATAATAAATTAGACATGTTAAAGGAATTTTGCCAATCCTCAAATAGAAATGAAGAAATCATTGATAAAACGGCAACGGTTGTTATCTGAATGACCGTTAATAAAAGTGATGGATACTTGCTTGAAAATTTACCAGTAAAAATGATATGCATGGCAAAGCTAATCGCACAAATAAAAACAAATCCATCGCCAATATTTAAAGAACTTACATCCGTCATTGTCAGCAGGAATAAGCCAAGTGTAGCGGTAATCACACCTAATACCGCATTCCGGCTAGGCATTTGCTTTAATAAAATCATTGAAAATAACGGAACCAATACGACGCTTAATCCAGTGATAAATCCAGCCTTTGAGGTGGTGGTATATAGTAGGCCGATCGTTTGTGTTACATATCCAAGGAACAGCCAAAAACCAATTAAGACTCCTGATTTAATTAGTTTGAAGTCCAAGAATTGTAATTGCTTTCTCTCAAAAATAAGCAGGCAAATAATAAGTAATATTGCCGCAATGAAGAAACGAATCCCGTTAAAAGCAAAGGGAGAGAGAAAGTCGATGGCATTCTGTACCAATACAAAAGTAGTTCCCCATATTAAAGTGACAAGAAGCAAACTTAAATCAGCATAGATAGTTTTTTTCATGGTGTTGATTGCTCCCCAATTTCATTTTTTTGAATAGCCTGTCTGGCAAGCTCATCAGCTGTTTTGTTTTCAGCACTTGGTATCCACTTCATAAAAAATAAATCAATTTGTTTAGCTAATTGCAATGCCCTTTCAAGCAAAGGAGAATAAAGCTTGTTTTTAACGAATTCTTTTTCAACAGCCTTGTTAACCAATTCGGAGTCAGTCCGAAAGGAAACAACACCGTCAGCAAATCCCTTTTCTAGGCAAATCTCTAACGCTTTAATAAAAGCGTGAAATTCCGCTTCATGATTTGACATAACTCCAAGGGGAATTGAATATTTTTCAACTATTCCGTTTCCTTTAATGAAAATACCTGCACCGCTAGGACCAGGATTACCGGCACTGGCTCCATCAATGTAGACCTCAATCAATTTACGTTTCCTCCAACAATGTAATAATGAAAGTTTATCATATTTTAAAACAGTCATGCAGGAAAATATTTTTTATATGGCACAAGTGGGTATGATAAAAAAGAATATATATAATGGTAACTGAAATTTTCATGAAGGACTGAAAACAATGAAATATAGGCTTGAGTGGTATCATAAATTAAAAAGTAATGAAAAGGTCCAATTCTCATCTGAGTGGGTTTCAGGTGAAACAGCCATTGAGATAGGTGAGGAATTGGAGCAATCCGGGAAAATAACGGACCTGTATTTTTATGATGAGAAAGGAACATCTTGGATTTTAAAGGAAATGAGGAAACTGTTAACAGAAATCGAAGAGGACCCACATGAAATTATTGTATTTTTTGACGGGGGCTTTCAAAAGGAAACAAATGAAGCTGGTCTCGGAGCTGTTATCTTTTTTAAACAAGGGAAGAAGAAATACCGGATTCGAGCTAACGAGCGATTTAACGAAATGGAAACTAACAATGAAGCCGAATATGCTGCTTTTTATTATGCTTTAAATATTTTAGAGGATTTAGGTGTTAAACATTTATCCTGTGAATTTAAGGGGGACTCGCAGGTTGTGTTAAAACAGCTGGAAGGGGATTGGCCGTGCTATGAAGCAACGTTAAACCGCTGGCTGGATCGAATTGAGGAAAAAATCAAAGCGCTTGGTCTTATTCCTAAATATACGGTCATTCCAAGAAAAGAGAATAAAGAGGCAGATAAGCTGGCTACCCAAGCACTAGAAGGAAAAGAAATCTTTGCCAAAACATTAATCCTATAACATTGGGGGTGTACGGAATTAGTGAAGGATCAAGCCAGAAAAGAACTTTTAAGTCAGGTCGAAAACATGATTAATCATTACTGTGAAGGCTGCTTTTTGCATCAATATTTAAAAAAAGAAGGCGGACGGAGGACAGCGCACCGTTTTTGTATTTCACAATGCACCGTTGGAGAAAAGCTGCAGGAGTTTGGGAAAAAACTGACAAATTAAAAAGGCTGACGAAATCGTCAGCCCTTGAATGGTTATTATTAGGATTATAGTTTTACAACGTTAGCTGCTTGTGGTCCACGGTTTCCTTCAACGATTTCGAAAGAAACTTCTTGGCCTTCTTCTAATGATTTAAAGCCTTCGCCTGTGATAGCGCTGAAGTGTACGAATACATCGTCGCCGCCTTCAACTTCGATAAAACCAAAACCTTTTTCATTGTTAAACCATTTTACTTTACCGTTTTGCATTTACTTCTTCCTCCTAAGCCTTTCAAGACACCCCTTTATTGGTGCCAAAGATGAATATTATCATGTTCGGATACATGATGCTTTAAATATACAATAAGGGAAATGGACAGTCAAGGAATGGCAGCGTTTTTTTATCCAATTCATAACATAAAATTCCTACTTTTTCATATGTTTAATTAATAAATTTTACATGATTGGGTGGGGAAATCATGTATCGATTTTCGATTGACGGAGACGAATGGATCTTAAGATTCTCACCACAGATAAGGATTGAAGCAGACGAGAAACAGGCAATCTTTATGTCCTTGCAGCAAATGAGTCATAAACTTGCCACTTTCTCGCATGGAGATGCATTTATCATGTTTAACAGGAATATCGGAGCGATTGTCTTTAATGTAGAAAGGATTCCATCATTTATATTAACCGTTTCAAATATTATTTCAGAAGAAAATTGGTATATTCAGTAGTCATGGATAAACGTAAACCTTTTCGGGCCTCTAACCGGAAAGGTTTTTTTATGGATATGATTATTACTTTACGAGGATAGTTCGAAATAGGTAAAATGAAAGCGGAGATGTTTTTAAAAAAGGGGACAATGATTATGAAGCTAATTATTGCTGAAAAACCAGATCAAGGTTCAACTCTGGCGTCCATCTTTAAGCATAAAAAACAAAACGGCTTTATTGAAATTTTTCCGAATGAACTTTTTCCAAATGGTGCCTATGTAACGTGGGCAATTGGACACATTTGCCAATTAGTTCCTCCAGAAAAATATCAGCCTGGCTGGAAAAAATGGTCCTTGGATAATTTGCCTATCATTCCAGAACAGTTTGAATATGAAGTCACGAAAGATAAAGCAAAACAGTTTGCAATTATTAAAAAGCTTGTTTCCAATCCGGAGGTAATGGAAATTATTCATGCCGGTGATGCGGGGCGTGAAGGGGAGTTAATTATCCGCAATATTTTAAGATTAACCAAATGCCATAAGCCAATGAAGAGGCTTTGGATTTCATCCTTAACCGCGAATGCCATTCGAGAAGGATTTAAAAAACTACTCGATGAAAACGATACACGAAGCTTATTTTTTGAAGCCTATACACGTGCATGTGCTGACTGGGTGGTTGGGATGAATGCATCTAGACTTTACAGCCTGCTTCTTCAAAAACAAGGTTTTTCCGATGTATTTTCGGTTGGAAGAGTTCAGACACCTACATTAGCTTTAATCGTTAAGAGGGAATTAGAAATAGAAAATTTTAAGGCTGAACCGTTTTGGGAGGTTCTTGCTCATTTCTTAATAAATGAAAAAAAATACATTGGGAAATGGCAGAACGATGGTGAAACTCGTGTAAATAAAAAGGAGTTGGCCGAAAAGGTTGCAGCATTTTGCCAAGGAAAACCGGCTGAGGTCGCGAACGTAATCTCCGAGCGAAAAGAATTTTACCCACCCCTTTTATATAATCTTTCTACTTTACAGGCAGAGGCTAATAAATTATTTAAGTTCCCGCCGAAAAAAACACTGGATGTTCTGCAAAAACTCTACCAAAAAGGAAATGTTTCTTACCCACGCTCTGACTCACGTTATGTGACAAAAGAAGAAGCGGGCACCTTCCCGGAAATTCTTAATAAATTAGGGCAGCTTAAAGACTATCAAGCCTTTTTCCCATTGCCGATTTCCTCGATTGCAGATAATAAACGGTATGTAAATGAAAAAAAAGTGACCGATCACTATGCCATCATTCCAACTGAGCAAATTCCAACTATGGAAAAGTTAGATCCGGATGAGCGGAAAATTTATGACTTAGTAGTTAAAAGTTTATTAGCGATTCATTACAAAAAAGCCATTTTCGAATATACTACGGTAACAACCCTTGTAGATGGACGAGCAGAGTTTATCTCGAAGGGGAAGGTTCAAATTGAAGAAGGCTGGAGAAAGGTTTTAAAACCAAAGGACCATGATGATGACCCTGCCCTGCCGCAGCTGGCAAAAGGGGAGCAGGGAATCACAGAAAAGGTAGAGGTAAAAGAGAGCCAAACACAGCCGCCCAAGCGATATACAGAAGGGCAGTTAATAACCTTAATGAAAACAGCTGGCAAACATATCGAGGATAAAGAATTAGAGAAAATTTTGGCGAAGACAGAAGGACTTGGGACAGAGGCAACTAGAGCAGGTATTATTACGATGCTGAAGGATCGGCATTATATTGAAGTAACCAAAAATTTGGTGTATGCCACCGCCAAGGCCAAAATATTAATCGGTGCCATTGGTCAAGAGGTACTTGCTTCACCGGAAATGACAGCAAAGTGGGAGCAAAAGCTGAAGGAAATATCAGACGGCTTCGCTTCACCTAAGCAGTTTATGGAACAGACGAAAAAGATGGTTTTGCACCTAATAACATCCGGAACTGGTCAAGCTAATAATTGGGCTTTTTCAGATGACGTAAGGGAAAATTTTACTCCTGGGAAGAAATCAACGAAGACCAGAACCTTTACAAAACTAGGACCTTGTAAGAAATGTGATGGGGCGGTTGTCGATAAAGGCAGCTTTTATGGCTGCTCAAATTATAAAAATAATAAGTGTGATTTTACCATTTCAAAAAAAATCCTTGGAAAGAACATAACCCAAAAGAATATTAAAATGCTTCTTAAAGAAGGAACAACAGAACTGATAGAAGGATTTACAAATAAAGATAAAACCTTTAATGCAAAGCTTTATCTCGATGAAAAGGAGCAAAAAATTAAATTTATTTTTGCTGAGCCTGCACCAAAATAAATACCGATGGGATCTGATTCAGAGATAAATAGCCTTGTCACTCGTTTTTATCTATAGTAAACTTTTAATGATGATAGACAATGGAGGGTAAGGGATGCCAACACCGAGCATGGAAGATTATATTGAACAAATTTATAATTTAATTGAAGAAAAAGGATACGCGAGAGTCTCTGATATAGCCGAAGCGTTATCTGTACATCCCTCCTCAGTAACAAAAATGGTTCAAAAGCTGGATAAAGATGAATATTTGGTGTATGAAAAATATAGAGGACTTAGTTTAACTCCAAAAGGTAATAAAATTGGCAAGCGACTTGTTTTTAGACATGAACTTCTTGAACAGTTTCTCAAAATTATAGGAGTTAAAGATGAAAACATCTATACTGATGTTGAGGGGATCGAGCATCATTTAAGCTGGGATTCCATCGATCGTATCGGGGACTTGGTTCAGTTTTTTGAAGAAAACCCGAACCGCGTGGAAGCATTAAAAGAAATTCAAAAACAAAATGAACAAAATTAAAAGAAGCACCTGGCCTGAGCCGGGTGCTTTTAAAATAAGTTTGGATAATCGTCGAATGACTGAGTGGACTCTGTGGTTAACGATAATGTTCCATCAGCACCCTGAACGGATGATATTCCATCGATTTCACCCGATTCTGCCTCGATTAAAGCCTTTCGATAGGATATAATCCGTCCTTCTGAAGTGACAAAGCTGATAATTTCACCAAAATGATTACGATGCAATGCGACTATTGTCTCCACGATTATTCCTCCTTTTCGATATATTCTTTCTATATCATACGCAAAATAAACCAAAAAGCACCGGCCTACGCCGATGCTTTCTAATCCCAATTAAATGGGGTTTCCTGATAGACATAATAATTTAGCCAATTTGAAAAGAAAAGGTGACCATGGGAACGCCAACGGTTGATTGGCGGCTGTGTTGGGTCATTGTTTGGAAAGTAATTTTCAGGCATATGAATCTCTAATCCTTTGTTTAGATCGCGATCGTATTCCTGTGCAAGTGAATCAGATTCATATTCTAAATGACCAGTAATCATAACATGCTTTCTATCTCTTGAAGCAATTAATAAGGCCCCTGCCTGCTCAGAAGCAGCCAGCAGCTTTAGTTTCGGATTCTTTTTAATCGCTTCTACGGATACATCTGTATACCGGGAATGAGGAGCATAGAACTGATCATCAAACCCTCTAAGTAAGATATCATTTTGTTCGAAAATTCGATGAGCATAGATGCCAGAACATTTACGAGACAATTCAAATTTATCAATATCATAATGATAGTAAAGTGCTGCCTGCGCGCCCCAGCAAATATGTAAAGTGGAAGTTACATTTTTATTGGTCCAATCCATAATTTCTTTAAGTTCAGACCAATACTTTACTTGATCAAACTCTAAAAGTTCAACTGGGGCGCCAGTAATGATCATCCCGTCAAATTTCTGGTTTTGAATTTGCGGAAAGGTTGTGTAAAACTGTTCAAGATGCTGTTTACTTGTATTGGTAGATTCATAAGAGTCTGTTTTTAAAAACTTAACATTCACCTGAAGGGGTGAATTACCCAATAATCTTAGCAGCTGTGTTTCCGCTTTTTCCTTTTCAGGCATTAAATTTAAAATAAGTATATTTAATGGCCTGATGTCCTGACTTGTAGCACGCTCATTGTCCATGATAAAAATATTTTCCTGCTCCAAAATTTCCCTTGCAGGCAACAGCTTAGGAATGTTAATAGGCAAGTGACCAACCCCTTATTATTAAAATGATACATTTATTAATACAACGGTTCACCGTTGTCCGTCAATGAATATTTAAAAAATTCATTATTCTTATTATAAACATATATTATAAATTCAGAAAAGATAATAATTTGTTCATAATTAACATTCGGTTTGAAAGCGCATTTTTGATACAATGTAGTCGTAGTTATATTCTAAATGCTGAATGTGGGGGATTAGGGTGGTAATGAAAACAACAGTTAAGTCCGACATTGAAATTGCCCAAGAATCAAAAATGCAGCCAATTATCGAGATTGCCAAAAAAATTGGTTTAGAAGAAGATGATCTAGAGCTTTTTGGAAAATATAAGGCGAAAATTTCGAATGAAGCTTTAGCCAAAATTAAGACCAAAGAAAGTGGAAAAATAATTCTTGTGACTTCGATTAATCCTACGCCGGCGGGAGAAGGCAAATCAACCGTAACTGTTGGATTGGGAGATGCCTTCAATCGGATTGGCAAGAAAGCAATGATTGCGATGCGCGAGCCTTCATTAGGGCCAACAATGGGAATAAAAGGCGGCGCTACTGGCGGCGGATATTCTCAGGTTCTTCCGATGGAAGATATTAATTTGCATTTTACTGGGGACCTGCATGCGATAACGACGGCAAATAATGCCCTTGCGGCTCTTATAGATAACCATCTCCAACAAGGAAATGAACTGGTGATTGATCAGCGGAGAATTGTTTGGAAACGGGCTTTGGATTTGAACGACCGAGCATTAAGAAAAGTGATAATCGGCCTTGGCGGTCCTCTGCAGGGTGTC
This sequence comes from Neobacillus bataviensis, assembly GCF_019969725.1. The sequence continues at coordinate 170,791 of NZ_JAHXYW010000008.1, read as the reverse complement.
CCAAGAGAAGATGGCTTTGATATTACTGTGGCCTCGGAAATTATGGCAGTACTTTGTTTAGCCACTGACTTAAAGGATTTAAAATTACGCTTATCCCGAATGGTTGTTGCCTATAACTACAAGAAGGAACCTGTAACGGTGGGTGATTTAGGTGTTGAAGGAGCTTTAACCTTGTTATTAAAGGATGCGGTAAAACCAAACCTTGTCCAAACCATTGAACATACTCCTGCCCTGATTCACGGCGGGCCATTCGCCAATATTGCCCATGGCTGCAATAGTGTGATTGCAACGACAGCTGCTGCCAAACTTGCCGATTATGTCATTACCGAAGCTGGCTTTGGTGCTGACTTAGGAGCTGAGAAATTTTTACATATAAAATCTAGAAGTGCTAACATAAAACCGGAAGCGGTTGTCATTGTAGCGACAATCCGGGCCTTGAAAATGCATGGCGGTGTTGCGAAAACGGAATTATCGAAAGAAAACATTCCTGCCCTAACACTTGGATTTGCGAACCTACAGAAACACATTGAAACTATTAAAAGCTTTGGACTGCCAATTGTGGTGGCAATCAACAAATTTATCACCGATACCGACCAAGAGGTTGAGACATTGTTAGAGTGGTGTAAACGCGAAAACGTTCCGGTTGCCTTGACAGAGGTTTGGGAAAAGGGCGGGGAAGGCGGTATTGAGCTTGCTGAAAAAGTTTTAACCGTCATTGAAAAGGAGGAAAATAATTTCCACTCTTTATATGACCTCTCTGATTCCATCGATAAAAAGGTAAGAGCAATCGTCCAGCAGGTATATGGAGGAAAGGATGTTGATTTCTCCCCAAAAGCGAAAAAACAATTGCTGGATTTTGAAAAATTCGGCTGGTCCAATTTGGCTGTCTGTATGGCAAAATCACAATATTCCTTATCTGACGACCCTTCCAAATTAGGGAGACCAATGGATTTTACCGTAACGGTCCGGGAGTTTAAACCATCAATTGGCGCTGGATTTATCGTTGCTTTAACAGGGGAAGTAATGACAATGCCGGGACTGCCCAAAAAGCCAGCAGCCTTGAATATGGACGTGGATGAAAACGGGAATGCGTTAGGCCTTTTCTAAAGGAGAGAAATAAGATGTTTGATCCGACTGCCTTTGATAATATGAAAGTAGTTATTGAAGGTGCACTTTATGATTTTGACCTAAGCGGTGAAATCATTATTACAGACCGAAATGATTTCATTAACATGGCGAAAATGTCGCGTTCGTTTGACCTATCCTTTCAATTGCCAGCAGGTTCTGTAACTGCCAAAATTGAAATGGAATCAAAGCTTGTTAACCTGGCAGCGGAGCTTTTGTCCAACTCCCTGCCAGAAAAGCTTGCCGGAAGCTATGTTAAATTACAATTTTTCCTGGAACTTTTGGATACTTCAGCTGATTTTCAAGCGATTGAAACAATATTTTTAGACATTTGGGGCGAAAAGAGGAAAATTACTCAATCTGTAGAATATAATCCTTTAGATAAACCTAGAAAAATCAAAAATACTATTACGCTTGATTTTGAAAGAATAATTGGTGAAGAGCAAATGGATGATTTGATTGAAATGGCTGATTTTATGGTCACCACAATGGAAAAGCTCCAGGCAATTGTGGCGCCAGAAAATAGGGGGTAAAGGATGACAATTTATCAGTTTAGCGCTAAAACGATTGATGGACAAGAAATTTCGCTCAAGCAATTTGAAGGGAAAGTAGTACTGATTGTAAACACGGCAAGCAAATGTGGTTTCACCCCTCAATTTAAAGAGCTGCAAAGTCTATATGAAATCTATAAGGATAAAGAGTTAGAAATCCTTGGGTTTCCTTGCAATCAATTTATGAATCAAGACCCTGGCACTGAGGAAGAGATTAAATCCTTTTGCGAATTAAATTATGGTGTAACGTTCCCGATGTTCGCGAAGGTGGATGTTAACGGGGTATATACCCATCCATTGTTTAGATACATCAGGGAACAAACTCCTGGGTTGTTGGGCATTAATACAATTAAGTGGAACTTCACTAAATTTTTAGTGGATTCAAATGGAAAAGTCGTAAAGCGTTTTGCTCCTCAGACAAAACCGAGCGAAATCGCAAAAGATATAGAGACATTACTTTCAGTAAAACCGGTTTAATCAACCGGTTTTATTTTTTATCGTTAAATATTTACAATATTCAAAAATAAAGGTACGATGGTTTTAACTTAGTATTATGACCACATACTAAAAATAGGGGGAGATGGTCTTGGTCAAAACAGCATGGGTAACTGATAGCACAGCCTATTTAGATAGTGAATTAATAAATCATCCAGATGTGTACTCCATTCCATTATCGATTATATTGGACGGAGAGGTGTATGCAGATGGGATTGATTTGACTCCAACCCAGTTATTTGAAAGATTAAAACAATTAAAAAATCCTCCCACCACCTCACAGCCATCAATTGGTGCATTCCAGGCTTTGTATGAACAGCTTGAAAAAGATTATGATCAAATCGTCAGCGTTCATCTATCAGGCAAACTAAGTGGTACAGTATCCTCAAGTGAGCAGGCAGCAAAACTTGTAAATATTCCGGTAACAACCTTTGATTCGAAAATTCTTACCTATCCTATGTCGGCTTTACTCAAAAAAGGGATGAATCTGCTTGAAGCGGGTATAGGACTTGAAAATGTCATTGAGGAAATGAGTAAGATTAGGGATACGAATGAAACGTATGTTTTGGTTGGCAGTCTAGAACAGCTTCATCGCGGCGGCCGAATGACAGGTGTCCAATTTTTCCTGGGAAGTTTGTTAAACGTAAAGCCAATCATATCAATTGAAGATGGTGCCTTGAACGTAAAGGAAAAGGTCCGAAGCGAGAAAAAAGCAAAGGAAAAAATCCTTGACTATTTTAGGGCAGCATATGAGAAGCAACAATTTAAAGAGGTGTATATTCTCTATGGTCTTCATGAAGAATATACGGAGGAATGGAAAGCTGAAATTGGTAAGCAATTTCCTGACTTAAACGTAATTTGTTGCCCATTAGGTGCAGTCATCGGTGTCCACGCAGGTGAAAATACCCTGGGAATCAGCTGGCATAATGCCATGAAATAACTTTTCCCCCACTGGAGCATACTAAGATTGCACGAAATCTAAGCAGGAGGGGGATTGGCCATGAGTAAACAAGGAAGGCAGAATGCAAATCAAACAAGAGATCAAATTGAAAAACAGGATAACCGAAATGATATTGAACTAGGCAGTGACTTTCAAATTGGAAATACTAGTTCACAAAGCCAGAAAAAAAGCGGACGTCAAGCAAACAAAAAATAACCTCGAAACATTCGGGGTTATTTTTTGTTTGTTTTTCATGATAAAATAACATGGGTGAAGGTAGGTGCTTTAAATGATCATAAAACAAACCGAAGAATTTGTTCGACATGAATTAGGTGAAGATGCTACAGGCCATGATTGGTTCCATGTGGATCGTGTCCGTCGAAACGCATTACATATTTGCAAGGAAGAAAAAGCTGGAGATCCGTTTATCATCGAAATGGCAGCGCTTCTCCATGATATACCAGATGAAAAATTAAATGAAAGTGCGGAAAAAGGAAAGCAAAAACTCGAAACCTTTTTAGAGTCTGTCTCATTAACGGATGCGGACAAAAATCATATCGTAAAAATTATCGAATCGATTTCATATAAAGGCGGAAGAAAAACCACCCTAGAATCAATAGAAGCAAAGATTGTACAGGATGCTGATCGATTGGATGCCATCGGGGCAATTGGAATTGCCAGAGTGTTTGCTTATGGAGGGAAAAAGGGACAGCCTATTTACGATCCTAGTATTACCGTAAGAAAAGAAATGAGTTTGGAAGAATATCGAAAAGGAAAATCGACAAGCATCCATCATTTTTACGAAAAATTATTGAAATTAAGAGACCTATTAAATACAGAAGCTGCCAAAAATATGGCTGCAAACCGGCACCAAATGATGGTCTTATTTTTAGAACAATTTTACCAAGAATGGGATGGGCAAGGCTCATGAAAATGTTAACAGTTGAAAATGTGTCAAAAACCTATGGGGAGAAACAGCTCTTTAACGATATATCCTTCACGATTAGTGAAAAGGAACGAGTAGGATTAATCGGGATAAACGGGACAGGCAAATCCTCTTTATTAAAAATTATTGCAGGCGTGGACATTGCTGACGAAGGTAAAATTATCACCGCAAAGGATTATTCTATTGCTTATTTAGACCAACAGCCCGAGTTGGATTCGGACAAGTCTGTGCTAGAACAAGTCTTCCATGGGGAAGCGCCCATCTTAAAGTTAATGCGGGAATACGAAAAAACACTAATGGATCTGGAGCAATTTCCAGCTGATGCAAAGGTTCAAGAACAACTATTTCAATTGCAAAGGCAAATGGATGCGTTAAATGCTTGGGATGCGAGTACGAATGCTAAGTCGATATTAATGAAATTGGGAATCGAGGATTTTACAAAGAAAATTGGTGAGCTTTCTGGCGGTCAGAAAAAACGTGTCGCCTTAGCACAGGTTTTGATTGCTGAACCTGATTTACTTATCCTTGATGAGCCTACTAACCATTTAGACTTTGATTCCGTTAAATGGCTGGAGGAATATTTAAGCAGATACTCAGGTTCCATTTTGCTGGTTACACATGACCGCTACTTTTTAGACCGGGTTGCCAATCGGATGTTTGAATTAGACGGCGGCAATTTATATAGCTACAAAGGAAATTATGCGGCTTTTTTAGAAGCTAAAGCGATTCGCGAAGAAAATGAAGCAGCGACCTTTGAAAAAAGAAAAAACCTTTTCCGGCGGGAGCTTGAGTGGATCCGGCGCGGCGCCAAAGCGAGAACAACGAAGCAAAAGGCGCGTATTCAACGGTTTGAAGAGCTAGATGAAAAGGTTGCATCAGGAAAGCCATCCAGTGAAAAGCTTGATATTTCGTTAAATGGCAGCAGACTTGGCAAACAGGTTTTTGAGCTGAAGGATGGATCCAAGCGGTATGCGGAAAAAACAATTTTAAATCATTTTGATTTATTAGTGAAGCCTGGCGATCGAATTGGGATCATTGGCAGGAATGGAGCGGGAAAATCAACCCTTTTGAATATTCTCGCCCAGAGAATTCCGCTTGATGAAGGTGAATTCATCATGGGACAGACCGTGAAGATCGCTTATTATACACAGGAAAGCGAAGACATGGATGAAAATAAACGGATGATTGAGTACATTAAGGAAACGGCCGAGATTGTAGAAACATCGGATGGCAAGACCATCTCCGCGGCCCAAATGCTTGAACGATTCTTATTTCCGCCATTTACCCATGGAACACCGATACGTAAGTTATCTGGTGGGGAAAAGCGTCGTCTTTACCTGTTGAAGCTTTTAATGACTGCACCGAACGTTCTCTTACTAGACGAGCCGACCAATGATTTAGATACACAAACCTTGACCGTCCTTGAAGACTATCTCGAAGAATTCCCTGGTGTGGTGATCACCGTTTCCCATGACCGCTATTTCCTCGATAAAGTGGCAGAGCAGCTGCTTGTTTTACGCGGTGAAGGAAACATAGATTCCTTTTATGGAAACTACACGGAATATCTAGAGAAAGAAACCGCTCTAGAAGCAGTGAAAACTGTGAAAGTTTCGACACCAGCTCCTAAAGCTCCTGAAAAGGAAAAAAAGAAAAGAATGTCTTTTAAAGAGAAAAAAGAGTGGGAAGAAATTGATGAGGTCATTGCTAAAACCGAGGCCAAGATTGAAGAAGTTTCGGAGGAATTAGGGAAGTCGGGCAGTGATTTCACCAAAGCCCAGGAATTAATGAAACAGGAAGCAGAATTGAATGAAAAACTCGAATATTTAATTGAAAGATGGTCATATCTAGCTGAACTTGCGGAAAATGAATAAAAAGTGCGCCTCTGGCGTGCTTTTTTGTGGTGGGGAGATTCTATGGTACGGGAATTTTCTATTTACTCGCGAAATTTTACGGTTTACTCGCGGAAATTTACTGTTTACCCGCGAAACTTTTAAGTTTACTCGCCGAAAAAGGTAATTTTCTCGCGAACTGCATTTCTTACCTAAAAATAAGAGCTTCGTTCATGAATGAACGACCACCAATGTGTTAAACTTGATAGAGATAACATTATGAATTAGGTGATTGTGTTGAAAATTAAGGCGATTGAACCAACGCCAAGTCCAAATACAATGAAAATTATTTTAGATCAAGAACTGCCAATGGGGAAAAGCCATAATTATAAAAAAGAAACATCTGCAGAGGCTCCTCCTGTCATTCAGGCAATCCTTCAAATCGAAGGAATCAAGGGTGTGTATCACGTTGCTGATTTCCTGGCAGTTGAAAGGAATGCCAAATTTGACTGGAAGGTATTGCTCCCTCAGGTCCGTCAGTCGTTTGGAGAAGCTGCAGCCGAATCCACTCAGACTGAAAACCAAATAAATGAGCATTTCGGTGAAATAAAAGTCGAAGTCCAAATGTTTAAGGATATTCCGCTCCAAGTGAAGTTATCCGATGGCTCGACCGAAAAACGCTTCGGAATGCCAGAATACTTTTTAAAGGCACGAGAAAAAGCGCAGCTCCCTGACGAAAACTATATTTTATTAAGAAAATGGGCTGACCAGGGTGTCCGATACGGAGACTTTGACCAAATTGGCCAGGACGTTGTGGAAGAATTAATTGCCGCCTATCCTCAAGAGCGATTAGAAGCACTAGTTGAAAGTGCTCAGCAAAAAGATTCTATTACAAAAGTAAAACCAATCCTTACACGGAAAAAGGTTTCACTTGAAGCGCTGGCTAATTCCGACTGGCAGGTACGCTATCAGCTGCTAGAGCAAATGGATGATCCGGTGCTCGAGGATTTACCGGTCCTAGAAAAGGCATTATGGGATGAGAAGCCATCCATTCGCAGACTAGCCACTGTCTATCTCGGAATGATAAAAGACCGTGCCGTATTGCCGCTTTTATATAAAGCCCTTAAGGATAAGACAGTAACGGTTCGCAGGACAGCAGGAGATTGTTTATCGGACTTGGGATTCCCGGAAGCAGGCAATGAAATGATGGCGGCCCTTAAAGACCAAAGTAAACTAGTCCGCTGGCGGGCGGCGATGTTTTTATATGAAGAAGGGGATGAAAGTGCCCTGCCAGCTCTAAAAGCAGCTGAAAATGACCCCGAATTTGAAGTCAGCATGCAAATCAAAATGGCGATTGAACGAATCGAAGGTGGGGAAGAAGCCAAGGGGTCTGTTTGGAAGCAAATGACCGAAGCAAGAAAATCAGAGAACTGATTTCAAAATTGCATTAGGAAGAGAAAATATAGTATTCTAACACTGGAAAGCTTATTAATGGAGGGATTATTATGTCAATGGCATATGAAGAATATATGAGACAAATGGTTTTACCGATGCGTCAAGAGTTAACACAGGCAGGTTTTCAGGAGCTTTCTACAGCAGAAGAAGTAGAAAATTTTATGGAAAATGTTAAAGGTACTTCACTAGTAGTTGTCAATTCTGTTTGTGGATGTGCGGCAGGCTTAGCACGCCCGGCAGCAACTCAGGCTGTATTAAATAGTGAAAAAAAGCCGGATCATTTAGTTACGGTCTTTGCCGGACAGGATAAGGATGCAACTGCAAAAATGCGTGAATATTTCGAAGGGATCGAGCCTTCCTCGCCATCAATGGCTCTGCTAAAGGACAAAAAGGTCGTTCACTTCATCCCGCGTCATGATATCGAAGGCATGCCGCTCGAAGTCATTATGGAAAATTTAAAGTCTGCTTTTGAAGCAAACTGCTAATGAGGATGTCGATTGACATCCTTTTTTTATAAAATTAAACAATACGAGGTAAGAAATGTTTGTTACTACTTCAGGAAGAACAACACAACAATTAAATGAAAAAGCAATGGACATTGCCGCGACACTCGATGTACCCTATCTACCAAGAAAGAAAAAATCCGTTCAGCTTTTACAAGAAAAATGTGACAGCGATTGCCTGGTGGTTGGAAAAGAACGCTTGGAATTATTTCAAAAAGGAGAACAAGAACCTTTTTTCTTTCATCCTAACTCAGCAATGTTTCGGATCAAACGACTAATGCGCGGAGAACATGATCCATTTGCGGATGCTGCAAAGCTATCACCGGGTATGACCGTTCTGGATTGTACACTTGGACTAGCCTCCGATTCGATCGTCGCGAGTTTTCTTGTAGGCAAAGAAGGTTCTGTTACGGGAATTGAGGGGGAAAAATTCTTGGCCTATATTGTAAAAGAGGGCCTTAAAACCTGGGATACTGGGATTCCTCAAATGAATGAAGCAATGGAAAGAATCAATGTTATTCAATCAGCTTCACTTGACTATTTAAAGGGCTTAAAAGATGCCTCTGTGGATTGTGTATATTTTGATCCTATGTTTGAAGAAAGTATTATTGGGTCAGTTGGAATTAAACCGCTAACCCATTTTGCGATTTATAATGATTTAGATGAAGAAACGATGGAAGAAGCTTTACGGGTGGCCAAATTTCGCGTCGTCCTTAAAGACCATTTTAGAAGCAGCCACTTCGAAAAATATGGCTTTCAAGTGTTTCGAAGACAAAATGCCAAATTTCATTTTGGTTATATTGAAAAATAAAACTGAGACAAAAGCCGGTCTCAGTTTTTCTATTATTAACAATCTGTTCTTTTCCATTTTTGTGAAAATGGAAGTATAATAGTTTGCATAGGCACATTTTAAATCAACAAAATTCTCAATAGAATTAGGTGAAGGAATATGAAGAAATGGCTCCGTAAATCACTTTTTGTCACGGTATCTGTTTTAACTTTCGGTCTCGTCACGCCAACACAGCTGATGAATGCCGTAAATGCAGACAATTTGAGCGAGCGGGATGTCTTCGAGACACCGGCCCCAGCCAACAGTTTCTCGCAAACAACCGCCTACTTAGAAGAATCAGAGTTTGATAGAGAAAAGTTTATGCAAAATTTATTGAAGCAGGCAGAATTGCAATCATACCAAAAGTTTGGCAGCAAAATTAAACCAGTTATCGAAGATGAATTTCGTGAAATCATTTTACCTAATATTGAAATCGCCTTGCATCAAACAGCTGACCATTATCCTGAAGAGGATTTAAAAAATCTCACAATCACTGAACATCCGGGAACGGGACATTCGGAAAAAATATTTAATATAAAAAATGCCATTGATGGAAAAGATATTCTACGATTCCATGTTCGAAGAGATAATCCGCCGCAGGCAGGCTACTGGTTTAATTTTCATTATCATACCCACCATGATGAGTTTCAAAATCATTTTGAACTGGGATCCATTTATTGGGATAAAAATACTCCGCCAAAATGGATGAGTTAACTCGAGTACATTTGCTAAAAAGAAAAAAAAAAATTTATATTATAAATGAAACTTTTTTAAGACAGACTCGTAAATAGACTATTACTTAAAATGGAGGAATGAAAAATGGCAGTAAGTTTATCAAAAGGACAGAAAGTTGATTTAACAAAAACAAATCCAGGACTTACAAATGTTGTAGTTGGACTTGGATGGGACACGAATAAATACGACGGCGGAAATGATTTTGACTTAGACTCTTCAGTATTCTTGCTCGGGGAAAATGGAAAAGTGACGAATGAAACCGACTTTGTTTTCTACAACAACCCTCAAGGTGCAAATGGTGCAGTTGTACATACAGGAGATAACCGCACAGGTGCAGGTGATGGGGATGATGAGCAAGTTACCATCAATTTAACGGCTATTCCGGCAAACGTTCAGCGCATCGCTTTTACGATTACCATTCATGATGCGGCCAGCCGCAACCAAAACTTCGGTCAGGTTTCAAATTCCTATGCCCGCATTTTTAATGAGGCTACAGGGGAAGAACTTATCCGTTATGATTTAGGGGAAGATTTCTCTATTGAAACAGCTATCGTTGTAGGTGAATTATACCGCCACAATGGTGAATGGAAATTCAGTGCCATTGGCAGCGGCTACCAAGGCGGATTAGCAGCACTTGCAACAGACTTTGGCTTACAGGTTGGCTAAATTTAAAAAATAAGAGACCCGGCGCTCGGCTGGGTCTTTTTACAAAAATTTGTTTACTATCTGGGAGGAATTCTTTTAATGTCAGTTTTGCAGGGAATTATTGACACATATGCTCAATTTTTTGATTTAGATATGTGGGGAAGGGTTTTAACCGATCCAGTCAGTTGGGGACTTATTGGTACACTTATTATATTGGAAGGGTTACTATCAGCGGATAACGCCCTTGTTTTAGCCGTCATGGTCAAGCATTTGCCGCCTGAAAAGCGGAAAAAGGCATTATTTTATGGTTTAATTGGGGCTTATGTTTTCCGTTTTATTGCGATTGGAATCGGGGTTTACCTCATAGAGCTATGGTGGGTGAAGGTTCTTGGCGCCGGATACCTTGCATGGTTATCGATTAAGTATTTTATTGATAAACAAAAGGGTGGAGAAGACGAAGGTGAAGAGGAGGCTGAAGGAATTAACCAAAAAGGGTTATTGATTCGCATGTTTGGTACCTTCTGGGGAACAGTAGCCTCCGTTGAATTAATGGATATTGCCTTCTCCGTAGACAGCGTCCTTGCCGCATTTGGAGTGAGTAACGAAGTGTGGGTATTATTAGTTGGCGGTATGCTGGGTGTGTTAATGATGCGAGGTGTGGCCGGTGTATTCTTAACCTTAATTGATAAAGTACCTGAGCTAGAAACATCCGCTTATATCTTAATTCTGATTATTTCCGTTAAAATGTTCCTCGGTGTCTTTGATATTCATATTGAGTCACTTTACTTCTTTATCATCTTACTGTTAACATTTGGAGCGACATTTATTGTACACTTCATGAATAAGAATAAAGAAGGCAGCAAAGAACGAAATTCATAACATAGTTGTTTTAATATTAGGGAGCAGACGAGAGTCCGTCTCCCTTATTTTTTACCTTTAAAGAGAGGTATTTAAAAATGAGATTTTTTACATATTTTTATGAAAATGAAATGGAACAGTATTTTTATCAAAAGCCGCAAAGTTTTAGTAAATATTCAGAGCGTGAGCTGTTATCCTATGGTTTGGGTGCCACCCTCTATATGCCTGCAACACGGCCGAATATTCATCAGGAAATTCTCTCAAAAAAGCACGACGGTTTAACTTCACTTGTGATTGACCTTGAGGATGCGGTAGGGGACAAGGAAGTTCAACGGGCTGAAAAACTGCTGATCCGGGAGCTGTTACATTTATTCGGAGAGTTGAATAAAGGGTTTTTAAACTTTGAAGATTTGCCCCTTATGTTTGTAAGGATTCGTGATCTTGAGCAGCTCAAACGATTAGCGGAACAGCTGGGCGATGCCATTCGTCTTCTAACAGGTGCTGTACTCCCGAAATTTAACGCTGAGAATGGAGAAGACTTATTAAGTGAGGTACGTAAGCTTCATACTGAGCAGCATCCATTTTATGCAATGCCGATTCTTGAAACAGCAAAGGTTATTCAAAAAGAAACAAGGATGGAAGAATTATTATCGATAAAACAGCAGGTCGACCGCTATAAGGAAATTGTTCTAAATATTCGCATTGGTGCGACTGATTTTTGTGGATTATATGGGATCCGCCGAAATGCTGATACGACAGTTTACGATATTGCGGTATTAAGAGATTGCATAACTGATATTATCAATGTTTTTCAGAGATTCGACAATCCTTATGTTATTTCTGGTCCTGTTTGGGAATATTTTTCGGCTAAAAATAGAATGCTGAAGCCCCAGCTCAGACAAACCCCATTTCGTGAACGCTATGGGGATGAAGGGCTTAAATGGAGAGCTAAATTAATCGACAATCATTTAGATGGTCTGATTAGGGAGACCATTATGGATATCGCCAACGGTTTAACGGGAAAAACCATTATTCATCCCTCCCATATCAAGATTGTCCAGGCGTTAAATGTAGTTTCCTACGAGGAGTATATTGATGCGAGTAATATTGTAAAGGCGGCCACAGGCGAAATTGGGGTCATGAAAAGCGAGTTTGCTAATAAAATGAACGAGATAAAACCTCATTATTATTGGGCCAAGAAAATCCTATTAAAATCACAGCTTTACGGGGTGTTACATGAAGAATTCACCAACATTGACCTTATCAAAAAAGAAGTATACGTTCCAGGTTCTTGACGCGATTAATACGGACATTGAAGTCACAGAAAATCCATATCAATTACCTATTGACGATCTTTTCACGATGGCAGCAAGGATTAATAAAAAACGCTCGTTTTTGTTTGTAAGCAAAGTGCTTGGCAAACATTTGCCTATTGATGCCAACAAGGGGCTGACTACAGCAGCCCTTCTTGCAGCCAGATTTTTAGAATCAATAAAAGGTATGGAATGCCGGGAGAAGGAGCGACTTCTATTCTCCTTTCAACAGGGAGGAGAGTTCATGGACCATCCCTTTATTCCGCCAAATATTAATCCGGTTGTGATTGGGTTTGCGGAAACGGCCACCGCCCTCGGGCACGCTTTTTTTGCTTGCTTTCAGAATGCCGATTATTTTCATACGACGAGAGAAGAACTAGTAAATCAAACACCTGGGATTACCTTCGAGGAAGAGCACTCACATGCTACTTCACATCGCTGTTATGTTGCGCCGGAGCTCCTTCAAAATAACAGGGAAATCATTCTTGTTGATGATGAAATGACGACCGGAAAGACGGCCATCAATATTATTCGTTCGATTCACGAACAATTTCCACGTAAGGAATATACAGTTGTGTCAATTTTAGATTGGCGGTCAGACGAGAACAAAGCAGAATTTTTTCGGCTTGAGAATGAGCTTGGAATTAAGATCAGGGTGGTTAGTCTTTTATCAGGATCCGTAAAGGTCCAGCAGTTGAGGGAGTTGGAAGAACAATCCCATGAATTAAATCAGGCCAATCAAATCGAAATGTCAATTGAGAAGGTACAATTAGCCCAATATTTTACATCAAGCCCTTTTCATGATCGAAACAACATTTCATATATCTATGATACGGGGCGTTTCGGGTTAAACAGTGTCGAACATCTTACGGATCAACAAAAAATGGGCGAGGCAGCCAAGTTCTTAAAGGATAAAAGGTCAGGTCAAAACACGCTTTGTCTTGGAACGGGAGAATTCATGTATCTGCCAATGAAATTAGCAGCAGCTATGGGGAAGGGCGTATTCTATCAATCCACCACCAGAAGCCCTATTTATATTGAAGATAAAGAAGGATATGGAGCAAGATTCGGCCTAACATTTCCTAATCCTGAAGATTGGGATGTCACTCATTTTGTCTATAACATCCCGCCAGGATTATATGATGAATTATTTTTATTTTTTGAAAGAGAGGTAGAATTAAAAAATTTTCAACCTTTCCTGGATGTAATAGCAACATTACAAATAGAGTCTGTGAAGCTCGTCTTTTTTTCTAATGCAAGAGGTGAATAATATGCAAAAAACAATCAAAAAGCCAGCGATTATTGGAAGTTATCCTGCAGATGATGTTCTTTTCTTATTAAAGGATTTAAGTGACATTAAGCTTGAGGATTCGACCAAAAACCGGGAAGTTCGAATGCAATCAGGCGGTCATTATAGCGAATCGCTGCCAATCGAGTACCAGCCGCCAAAAGAGTATGTTGATTTATTTTGGAAAACCCTCCATAAGTATAAGCGGAAAGCAGCGTTGTGCATTGGCATTGTGGCGGAGCAAATCTATCAATTAAAGGGAGAAAGAACGGTTCTCGTTTCCCTGGCCCGTGCCGGAACACCAGTCGGAATCCTCATCAAGCGGTATCTAAAAAGGCGATACAATGTGTCACTCAAGCATTATAGTATTTCGATAATCCGTGACCGCGGAATTGATGAAAATGCCATTCTATATATCCTTAACGAGCATCCGAATGGAATCATTCAATTTGTGGATGGCTGGACCGGAAAAGGCGCGATTTCAATCGAACTTACCAATGCTTGTCAGGCTTTTGAGCAAAAGTTTGGAGTTGCCCTTGATGACACGCTTGCGGTTATGGCAGACCCAGGTTATTGCACCAAGCTTTTTGGAACAAGAGAGGACTTTTTAATTCCAAGCGCTTGTTTAAACTCAACGGTATCGGGACTTGTAAGCCGAACTGTTTTAAATGATCAATACATTGGACCGGAAGATTTTCATGGTGCGAAGTTTTACAAGGAGCTTCAAGCGGAGGATGTATCAAATGAATTTATTAGGTTAATAGATGAAGAATTTACAAGTATTTCTGCAGAAGCGCATGAACTCTCATTGAAAAAAAGACATGAAAATATTGATCCAGGTTTCTTAGGGATGAAGGATGTTAAGAAAATCCAGGCTGAATTTGCGATTGAAAGCACCCATTATATTAAACCAGGTGTTGGGGAAACGACCAGGGTATTGCTTAGAAGGGTGCCATGGAAAATATTGATGCGTGATTCAACCAGCCCTTTCGTCCAGCACATTCTTATGCTGGCAAAAGAAAAGGGTGTTGAAGTAGTCGAATACCCTGACTTGAACTATTTGTGCTGCGGTCTAATCAAATCAGTGAAGGAGAAAAACTGATGATTTTTGCCTCTGATCTTGACCGGACACTTGTTTATTCAAAAAGAGCGCTTGATGAGCTTGGGATTCCCGAAGGGACTCGTCTTAAACCTGTCGAAAAAAAAGATGGCAGGTGGGTTGCCTATATGACGGAATCCTCTTTTTTTACATTAAAAGAGCTTTCCTGTCATAGTTTATTTATCCCAGTGACCACAAGAACGACAGAACAATTTAATCGATTTACGGTTTTTACCGAGGATATCCCGCTAAAATATGCGATTACCACAAATGGTGCCAATATTTTATATCAAGGGGAACTATTAGAGGAATGGTCAAATCATATTTTTCAAACATTAGCAATGGATTCGGCTTCTCCGGAAGAATTGTTATCGATTGTCGAGCGTGAAGGGTACCATTTCGATGGGCAATTAAAGCAAGTGGAAAATCTATTTTTCTATTACATATTAAATGGTTTCCCCGATTCCTTTGTCAAAGGTGAATTAAATGAATTGGCCGCAAAGTATGGCTGGAGAATTTCCTTACAAGGGAAGAAGCTTTACTTTATGCCGATGGCCGTTCGTAAAGGCGCCGCCCTTGAATATATTTGTCAGCGGGAAGGAATGAAGGCGATTGCCGGCGCTGGTGACTCGCTATTAGATTTGGACTTTTTAAATATCTGCCAATATCGATTTGTCCCCAACCATGGTGAATTGGCCTGCGTGTCCAAGAAAACCGGACTTACGTTAACCGAAAACACAGGGGCATTGGCAGGGGAAGAAATTCTCCAACATTTTTTTAAGCGCTGTTTTACTTTAATATCCGAGTGAAAACAAAATAATAGAGAGAAGAAAAAAGACTATAGGAGGCAATAAAAAATAAGATGGACAGTCCAATCGAATGGAGAACAGGAACAAGCAGTAGTGTAAAGATTAAACTGAACACAAGTAAATCCAGATAAATAAAAGCGCTTGCACTCATCACTTCGAGAACATCATTCATTTCCTCGTCGATTAGTTCCATCTTGGGCCGCTTATATAAAAAACGCATTCATGTCACCTACTTATGTTTGAGTACTCCAATAATATGTAGGGACAAGGAAAAAGGTGAAAAAGGTGGAAATTGCTCTAAATATGAAACATTTTTCAAACACTTTCGTATAAAGAAATGAACCATTTTTATAACTGTGATATGATGAAATAGTAGCCTTACATAATTTGCTAAGTGAAAAATCTTTCGCTTTCAGAGGAAGGGATCATGAATGCACCCATCATATAATCAGTTAATCGTCCGACCAATTGGGGCCCTTTCATTTGAAAATTGGCACGGATTGTTAAAAAAAATGTTACCGGAACGGCCGGAATATTCATTAGAAAATGGAACGATTCAAATTGGTCAGGTCCTGGGGAAATTCTTTGGCGTACCCATTGATACAGATGAATACTATAACCAGCTTTTTGAATATGTGAATACGAACGAATGGGGATTACAGTTGTTAAGTGAAGACTCACTTGATAAATCCATCAACAATGCCCACTTTCAAGCGATTCAAAAAGTGTTGAATATTCATCAGGAACAGAAGCTATCGATTAATCGATTTACCGCTTTTTTGGATGGCGACCAGCTTTTGCTAAAATCAAAGGTCCCTGCTATCCATCGAAAGCTGAGAGAAGCCATGATAGCACTGCTGGAATTATACGCAAGCATAGAGAAAGACGGAATGAAAAATCACGAGCTAAGGCGGGTTCTTGTAGATGTGGTCAAGTGGTCGGTCAATCATTTGCAGCCCGTTCTCGAAAAAGCCAATCCCGAAAAAGAAATGCCGAAGTTTTTGTGGTACGGCGATTTTAAAAAGAGTCATCAATATTTTTTATTTTATTTAGCAAAGCTTGGATGTGACATTGTCATTTTTCATCCTGAGGGTAAAGATGTATTGGGTGGTATGATTCAGGAACCCGTATTTACCCATCACTATCCAAACCAGCAGCCGGCAGAACCGTTTCCCAAAGAAAAACGGAGCCGGAAAACGACAGTGGCATACCGGGCTTCAAAAGAGATTGAAACCATTCTTAATCAAGAGGGGTCGGGTCTTTACAAGCCTTGGCAGTTAAGGGAGTATACTCCGTCATCCATTACTCTGAAAACGACCTATGATGAATTATTTATCCTTAGTAAGGAACTGGCGATGATTCGCCCAGATTTTTCTGTCGAAAATGGACATGTCAAAATCCCGTCCGTTTTCGCCAAAGTACTTGGTGTTAGTAAAAATCGAAAAGAATATTGGGATCGGTTGCAATCACTTAGCCAATTCGACCATAGTCTCCTCATTCGCCAGCTGCCTATTGCTAGATCCAGCAATAGCGATTTTCGTTATCATTATCGAAACGCAATGGGGAGGAATGGCTTAATAAATCCGGATAAGATGATGCAATCCCATTACTGGCCATATTCTTTTTTACCAACGGGACTGCAGAAAGGAATGGCAAATGCAATCCGCGAAATTTGTCATGAACCGGACTTAAAGCCATTGCCAATGGAAACCATGGAAGATGTTAAAATTTTCCTGTTTACACAGGCAATGTTTCTCCCTAAGAACGTGATTCAGTTATTGGAGAAGTTTGACTATTCCCAACATGTTCCAAAATTAATTATTTTCAACAATGAATTAACTGGTATGCTTTCAAGGGCTGATGCAGCCTTATTACTTTTACTTAATCAATTTGGTATAGATATCGTTTTGTATAATCCCACCGGGCACAATGATATCGAAAATTATCTCGATGACCGTTTATTTGATAAACACTGGCTCGAAGACATGGTATTTGATTTGGAATATAAAGAGCCTTCTCTTTTTAAAAAAGGTCTGTTTCAAGGAATCTTAAAAAATTTAAGGGGAGATTAATGAGTGAATCTAACGCCAAATCCTTCAAGCGGCTTAACACCGGCAGGCAATGAAGATGTACTTACAGAAACAAAAGTATCGGATATAAAGCTGGCTCTTCGCAAAGAGCCCGAAATACAAAATTTGGCCCGTACCATTGATGAACGCGACCAGATTCAAGTTTTAGAGTTCGGGAAAGAACCAGCCGTGCAAGTCTCACGCTTTTCTGATCAAATCCTCGCTAATATGCGGACAACAAAAGTAGAGGATTCCGGGGAATTGCTCAAACAGTTAGGACGCATCATGGACCGTTTTGATCCAAAGGACTTTCAAAAATCCTCTCCCGGTCTTTTTGGCAAACTGTTTAAAAAAGGCGAAAAGATGATTGAAAAGATTTTTGGCAAATATCAAACCATGGGTTCAGAAATTGATAAGGTCTATGTAGAAATTTCAAAATACCGTCAAGAAATGGTTGAATCAACCAATATGCTTGAGCAAATGTATGAACAAAACTATCAATTTTACTTAGCGCTGGAAAAATATGTAGTGGCTGGCGAAATCAAGGTGGAGGACCTGAAAAATAACCAGCTGCCACAGCTTGAAGCCCGTGCAGCCGCAGGAGATCAGCTGGCCTCAATGCAGCTCGATTCCCTCAGAAATGCCATTGAGCTATTAGAACAGCGTATTTATGATCTAGAAATGGCCAAAATGGTAGCGTTGCAAACTGCTCCGCAAATCCGCTTATTACAAAGAGGTAATACGAAGCTGATTGGAAAAATCAATTCAGCCTTTGTGACAACGATTCCAATTTTTAAAAATGGTTTAATTCAGGCCGTGGCAGCAAAAAGGCAAAAGCTTGTAGCTGATTCAATGAGTGAGCTTGACCGCCGCACCAATGAAATGCTCCTGAAAAACGCGCAAAACATTTCGCAGCAAAGCACAGATATCGCAAGGCTTGCCGGCGGTCCGAGCATCAAAATTGAAACGATTGAAGAATCCTGGAATATCATCATCAAGGGCATGCAGGAAACAAAGGCGATTGAAGAAGAAAACAAACGCATGCGTTTAGAGGGAACAAAGCGGTTAGAGCAGCTTCAAGATAATTTCAAGAAAATGAAACAACAATAATTTTATGAGGTGATTGATATGGCAATTAATTTACAAAAAGGTCAACGTGTCGATTTAACAAAAGGGAATCCAGGGCTAACTAAAATCATGGTAGGTTTGGGATGGGACCCTGTGCAAAGCTCTGGCGGCGGCGGTTTGTTAGGCTCTTTATTTGGAGGAGGCGGAAGTTCGGCAAACGTGGACTGTGATGCTTCTGTCATCATGCTTGGTGCCAATGACAAATTGCAAAATAATAAAGACGTGATTTATTTTGGCAATTTAAAAAGCAGTGACGGCAGCGTTCAGCATTCCGGCGACAACTTGACGGGAGCTGGCGATGGCGATGACGAGCAAATTATGATCGACTTAAGCAGAGTACCTTCTCATATTCAAAAGCTGGTTTTCGTTGTCAATATTTATGACTGCGTAAAAAGAAAGCAACATTTTGGCATGATTCGCAATGCGTTTATCAGAGTTGTAAATCCAACCAACAATCAAGAGTTAATCAAATATAATTTAACAGATAATTATAGTGGTCTGACGTGTCTTGTTACCGGCGAAATTTACCGCAACAACAATGAATGGAAGTTTGCGGCAATCGGCAGCGGCACAAATGCAGCCAGCCTAAGCGAAGTAGTTCGATCATATTCATAATGAGGTGATACTTTTGGGCATCAACTTATCCAAAGGACAAAGAATTGATTTAACGAAAACGAATCCGGGGTTAACGAAGGTCATTATCGGTCTTGGCTGGGATACAAACCGTTATCATGGCGGCCATGATTTCGATCTGGATGCATCGGCATTTTTAACGGATGCAAACAGCAGGGTGACACAGGATTTAGATTTTATTTTTTACAATAACTTGGTTCATCCTTCCGGTTCTGTTGAACATACCGGTGATAACCGCACCGGTGCAGGTGATGGCGACGACGAGCAAATCAAAATTGACTTTAGCAAGGTCCCAACGCATGTAAGCAGGATTGCGATTACGGTCACAATTCATGACGCCGAGGCAAGAAACCAGAACTTCGGGCAGGTTAGCAATGCCTTTGCCCGGGTAGTCGACGAAGAAACCAATCGTGAAATCCTCCGTTTCGACCTCGGCGAGGATTTCTCCGTAGAAACGGCAGTCGTCATTTGCGAGCTATACCGCCATAATGGCGAATGGAAATTCAACGCAGTCGGCAGCGGCTTCTCCGGCGGATTAGCTGCGTTGTGCCGCAACTTTGGCTTAGAGGTTTAATTTTTTTGATATGGTATGCTGCCGAATTGGCAGCTTTTTCTTTTTTGTAGATGATGAATGGCGGGAGCTAATTTTTTGCTGTTACGGTAAATGAAACGGACTTTCATTGCCCGAGGGAGATAGATTTTTTCGGTTATGGTAAATGAAATGCCATTTCATTGCCTTGGCGAGCTAAATTTTTGCTGTTCTGGTAAACGAAACGGACTTTCATTTACCGAGAGAGCCAAATTTATGCTGTTAAGGTAAATGAACTATCCTAATAAAAACTTATAATAGCAATAATCCCCATTTTTACCTATGAAATTCCGAATCTAGCAAACTATTTACCATGTTATAATTCTACTAATAACAATAATAGACAAATTGGGGGAATATGCATGCGTAAATGGGTAATTGCAATCATGATGATGTGCTTGTTCCTATCCATAAATACCACATCCCAGGCGGCAATTGACGGGGTTAGACTTGTGGATTATCCGAGAAATTCTATCCTCTATCAACCTCTTACTACAAATAAATCACTAGATCAATTAAATAAAATTATCATACTTCCGAAACAGCCATTTGACCAAAAAGAAGCTGCCGCGATCATAACAAGAATTGGTTCGCTTCCAGTTACTATTTTAGATAAAATCAATATCCATGGCATTAATCTTAAGCTGTTCACAGGGAAACTAACCGACAACCCAACAGCAAGCAATTTGGCTGGGCAAACACCACGAGGCTATCAAAACAACGTTACATGGGATGATGTTCCGGGAATCGGCGGCTCCAAGGTTGTCCTTGTAAAAATCGGCTCCAGTGAAAAAGGGAAAGGACACGGATCCGTTAACCTCGAGCTCCATGAAATGGCTCATTCCATCGATAGGTATGTTTACAATGAAATCAGCAGCTCCAGCCAATTTCATGAAGTTTGGGAAAAGGAACACAATCTAATATTTCCTGGAAACAACTATTTCTTATACCCGGAAGAATACTTTGCCGAAAGCTTCGCGATGTATTATTTAAATAAAGAAACTAAAGAGCTCCTGCGAATCAAAGCTCCAAAAACGTATCAATTTATAAAAACTCTAAACTAGGTATGCACTATCTATTTCTTTACAACAATGTGATTTAAAAATATGAAACACAATAAAAATAGCAGCAAAACCCTTAGATGGGTTTGTGCTGCTATTTTTTTCCGCAAAAGCCTTACTTTTTAGGCCGTCGGTGTTACTACGAAATGTTTGTTGTTATTTCTTTTTACTAGCTAAAGCATCTTCTGTTATTACCTTAACAACGTTAGAAATACCCGCGTTTAAACCGCCAACTACTTTCACTCTAAACTGGTAGGAGTTATTTTCTGATAATCCTGTCACTACCGCATTATTTGAGCTTACTGTAACTGGTTGCTCCGTTGTCGAAGTGCTCCATGTAACGCCATTATCGTTCGATTGCTCAATTTTCACTTCAGTTGCATTGACAGCCGCGATCCAGCTAAGTGAAACCGTATTTTTCGATTCTGCTGTATTCTTCAACGTGTTAATCGTAGAAGCGATTCCTAATTCATTGAAGTAATCTGTGCTATATTTATCTGCAACTGCTTCTTTCGGCTTGACGGTCGCATCTGGGTTCGATTTATATAGGTTCTTAACGAGGAACTTCATATCCGTCTCATTGATGATGCCGTCTTGATTCAAATCTTACACTTTGAACTCGTCTTGATCCTGCATGCCAATCTTATTGGCTAATTTCTTGACGTCCAGGACATCAATCACGCCATCGCCATTGACATCACCGGCAGCAGCTACAGGCTGAGAACCCGCTATATAACGGATTTCTCCGACATCTTCGCCCCAAGTTGTTTTTGTACCTAGAGTCACTTTTTGAATACTCTTTAAATGTCCAGGTGCTTCTACAACAATATTGTAAGGATCTTTTGATAACGGAATATCGTTCACTTTGACTGTACCATCTTTTTCAATTGTACCCGGGTATTTCACACCGTTAGAATCTTGCGCATAGGCTTTTGCTCCAACTGTCGATAAATCTTTAGCCCAATTGCCGTTGAATGCTTCAATGCGTGCATACGAAGTTATAAAGGAATGCGTCATAATAACTTTATAGCTGTAGATTTGGGTGAAAGAAGTTATTTTTTTCGGCGTAGATTCCCCATACTGCATGTAACTAAATGTTTTCGTATTTAGATCTCCGTCCATTGCATCCCATATAATATCAAAATAATCGTTTACTAGCTTGAAGGTTACATCAAGGAATGGTGTGTCGCCACTAAATCCTTGGAATCCATCTCCGCTAATTTGAGCTCCAACGTTAACTGTATTTTTGCTAAATCCTAACTCTGGGTGCGGCTTTACAACTGGTTGATCTACTGTTACATTCAACCCTCGCTCTAGAGCATATTTTTGGAACTCTGGATTCACTTTCACGTTTTGGAATTCATAGATATTGTAGAATCCAACAATGAATAGGCTGAAGGAAATTCCTGATTGACCCTTTGTACTTCCTTAGCAAATTTCTCCTCACTTATAGGAACTTGGGATAATACATTATCGCCGTTGCTGGCCCATTTTCAATATCTGACTTTTCAATCCCGATTTTTGTGTCCCTGTTATCTTCAATCGGGAATGAAAAATTCGGTAAGTCTTTTCGATTAATGTAGCCCCAAAGAGTATTGTCCTTTTGAGTTATGCCTAACGGTGCTAATTTGGCATTTCTTTGTTTGTTTTATTCTACTTTGGACTAAACGTCCAGTAAATTGGGGGATTTTGATACTAAAAAAATGAAAAAAAGGGCGATTTTAACGCTTAAAAATTATTGGAATTTTATTAAATTGTTTTTATATTTAAGTTTTTACGTAAATAGAATTTGGGGGAATTCTGCGAATTATCTAAATACTTCGGAAAAATTGGATGAATTTGATATTTTTCTAATAGTAGGTCTTTTTGCTCATTTTCGTTCTTAAAACTTTGCTAGTGTTTATGAAATTAAATGAAATTCCTTATATTCCCCCATTTATTTCAAATGAACGACTCTACAAAAATTATTTATTTCGACAAATATTCGAATTTTTCTCCCTATAAAACCAAAAACTCCTCGTAAACTATCCTATATTTGATATTTTTAAGTATAATTCGACAAAAGCTAAGACTTTTGAATCAAATGGGAATCCCCCAATTTACTGTGTTTTACCATGATTGTACAATTTTGTTTGATTTTATTTACTCTTGCTGCAAAAAGTTGGTTCTAAAATATCAGGGATGATGGGTGGTGTTATTTTATTTAATATCGCTATTTATAGTTAATTACTATTCTCTTAATCTAGTGATTTAAAAGGATAAACAGAATTGCAGATTTAAAACATTCTAAAAGGAGAGGCGCCCATGAAAAGTGGAAAAATAAAAGCATTTAAAGTAATGACCACAGCCGCTTTAACCTCATTGATCTTTTCATCCTATACAGCTTTAGCAGACGAAAATGATTTATCAGCCCCGCATCAGGCAATTACAGAAGAAACAAATCAATTATTGGTGCAAAATGGAAATTTACAAATAGAAAAAAAAGATTTGCTATATAAAGGAGATAAAAAAGAAGGTGTAAATAAAACCTATAAACCGACTGATACGGTTCGTTTGATCGTGGAAGTTGAACCAGCGACAGATAATGACTTTTCCCACAAAAACAAAAAGGCTTTATTTAAGGAAAAACAAGATAAAGTAATTGCGGAGATCTCAAAGAAAAATAAGTCAAAATCTGATTCTCCCCCTAAAGTAAAACAACGCTTTTTTGAAAGCTTTAACGGATTTAGTGTAGAAACAGAGTATCAAAACTTAAATGAGATCCAATCCACTCCTGGCGTCCAGAAAGTACATATTGCCAGGACATTCCATGAAACGATGGCAGCCAGCAAAGAATTAGTACAAGCTCAAAAAGTTTGGGAGCAATATGGCTTTAAAGGTGAAGGATTACTGGTTGCTGTCGTAGATTCCGGAATTGATTATATGCATAAAGATATGAAACTATCAGATGAAGCCAAAGCGAAAGAAAAATGGACTCAAGATAGAATCAATCAAAAATTTGCTGAAACAGATGTAAATGAAAATTGGTATTCAGATAAAGTTCCTACAGGCTATGATTGGGCAGACAATGATACAAATGTCATCCCTGGTGTTAATGGCAGCCCCCATGGAACGCACGTAGCTGGTACAATTGGAGCAGATGGGGACGAAGCAGCTGGCGGTGTTGCTGGTATTGCACCAGGTGTCCAGCTATTAGCTGAAAAGGTATTCTCAGATAATGGCGGCGGAGGAGCTTACGAGGATGATATTATTGCAGGAATGGAGCATGCTGTTACTATGGAGGCAGATGTCATCAACATGAGTTTGGGTGTGGATGCAGGCTATGTTAGTGAAGAAGATGATCCGGTTCAAAAAGCCATTCGAGTAGCGACTGAACATGGAACTCTTGTTGTTGTTGCAGCCGGTAATTCCGCTTATAGTACTAAAAATAGTTTATTTCTTAGCTCTGCTTCAGAGCCATATGCAGAAAATCCTGATATTGGGACAGTTGGTGCTCCTGGTGTAAGTCCCTATGCTTTATCCGTTGCATCCTATGAAAATACAAAAATGCATTTAAATACATTAGCTGAAACAAATGGTTTAAAGCTTCCATTCCAAGATCAAACAATGTTTCCTGCAAAATATAACTTTAAACTTTCAAGATTTTTAAAACAAAATGAAGAGTATGAAATGGTGTATGTAAACGAAGGACGGACCAAAGCTGATTTTCCTGCCAATAAAACTGGCTACATTGCCGTAATAAAATTAGCCAATCAATATTATTCTTATTCCACTTTTCAATTTAACGCAGCAAGATATGGAGCAAAGGCGGTTATCATCATACCACCTGATAATATGGGGTCTGATTATCCCTATCTAAAATTGAGTGAAAATTCCATACCAACTGCTACAACAGGAAAGGCTCCAGGGCAAGCGCTAATTGAAAAACTAAAAAGTGGTCAAACTGTTAAAATGAAATTGGCAGGGGATACTTGGATTGATAACGAAAACAAAGACAAAATGTCATATTTTTCATCCTACGGCTCCCCAACAACTTTAGATTTTAAACCAGAGATTTCTGCTCCTGGCGGCAATATTTATTCAACTGTCCCTGGTGATGATTATGAAGTGATGAATGGTACTTCGATGGCAACTCCACATGTCGCAGCCGGTTCAGCACTTTTATTGCAGGCATTATATCAAAAAGGATTATCACATTCAGAAGATACAGTTTTAAAAGCAAAACTGGCATTAATGAATACAGCAGATGTTGTTATGGATCCAAGAACAAATGGTGAAGTTCCATATTCACCACGCATACAAGGGTCTGGCTTAATGAAAGTTCAAAATGCCACAAATACTCCTGTCATTGTTCAAAGTAGAAATACTCCTTTGGAAAAAGCCGGGGCGGTTGCTTTAAAGGAAATTGGTCAAAATATTAGCTTTAAATTAAGCATGGAAGCCTTCGACACACCAAAAGGTAAAAATAATATTGATGATATTGAATACAATATTTATGTTGAGCTTTTAAAAGATAAAACGGAAACGAAGCAATTTGATTTAGATAATGATGGGCAATTGGATTCAAAAGAGTATTTAACATTAACGAGTGAACGAATTAAGGGTGCAACTGTAACTGTAAATGATAACATCGTAACAGACAAAACAGGGGCATTAGTTAAAATCAAACCGGGTCAAACAAAAATGCTCACGGTTAATATAACTTTACCAGATACTTTAAAGAAAAATAGTTTCGTGGAAGGATTTGTCCGTCTCGTTCCAGCAGACAAAGACCAAGATAAAGCTGTACCATTATCGGTTCCTTATATGGGCTTCTATGGAAAATGGGATGAACCGCAAAATATCGATCCTCCGGCATGGGAGAAAGACGCCTTTTTGGGCTATACAGCACTTTGGGATGGTACATCAGAACGTTATCCAAAAGGATACGATTCCCAAACTGGCAAATTTGATCTTAACAAAATTGCCATCTCGCCAAACTTCCATTTAAATGGTATCTATTCTTCTTTTACAGCTTTACGTAATTTAAACAAAACAGAAATGTTTATTAAAGATCAATCAGGAAATATCATTAAATATTTAGGAGACTACAGTGAGTTTACAGGTAAACCGTGGAAATTCAGAAAAAATATTATGTCGTTTGGAGATACTTATTACCCTGAGAACTATTATTGGGATATGACAGATGAGTCCGGACAATTTGTACCAGATGGAAATTATCAATATGTGATTAGAACGACATTAGATTACCCATCAGCAAAACCACAAGAAGTGAAAATGCCTGTTAAAGTGGATTCCACCCTTCCTAAAGTGACAGACATTATTATAACTCCAATTAACGGGAAATATGAGATTACGTGGAAAGGTACAGATAACGAAAACGGAAGTGGATATGCGGCTTCAATGGTTTGGGTAAACGGTAATTATTACACACCTGGTAATGCCACAAAATTAGTCTTAAACTACGAACCGAAAAGTATCGTTGTTGTCGGAGCGGATTACGCATTTAATCATTCGTATACCGTTTGGGGAGATCAAAGTCCAAAATATATGAGTGAATGGATGGTACTTTCCAATTCCGGTGTATATCCGACTAAAAATTTAAGCCAAAAAACCCCGACAGAGATTGATTATTTTGCTCAAAACAGAGTAGACTGGACGTTCTATGTTAAAGATGAAAATGGAAATATAGTCGATACGTTTGAATACAAAAATGAGAAAGAAGTTCATAGAAAATGGGTACCTAAACCGGAATTGCCAAATGGAAATTACTTTATTTCTGCAGATGTAGTGTCAAAAGACGGTTTTAAAGTATCAACAACGCCAGCAAAAGTAACGGTTCTTCAATAACCATAATAACAAAGGAAACAGCAAATTGAAGTTTCTTTTCCTTCTATCTCCTAATCTATATTTACCAAATCAGATTTAGTTGAAAGGAAGTCGGCCTTAAAAATGGGGTTGACTTTTTTTTATGAGGTTGGGTCATAGTGGGAGGGCTGAGGGTACTCTTATAACTTGGATAGATTTTTACACCATTCCAGTATCTGTATTTTTATTTATATTAATTTATAACTAAGATACCATATCCCTTTATGGTTCTTTATACCTATTTTGATCAACTTATTTTTTTATAAATCATAAAATTCTATTATTTTCTATTATTTCCCCCAAGTTTAAAAGAAAGTAATCCAACTAAGAAAATTAATTTCAACACATTCAATAAGGATCTTTTCCGATATTTACTTGAAAACTTATTTAATTGAGAGTCTGATATATTAAATTTTTTACATTTGGGCCTATCGAACTATGCTTGATTCCCCCAATTTACTGTCCTTTATGGTGTATATAAAATTTAAATATATTTATTTACTCATACTGGGTTGAGAAAAGTGTAAAGTAATGATTCTTTAACTTTATTAAATTATTAATCTATAAATGAAGGGAAATAGATTAAAACTAATATTTAAATAAAAGGGGAGACGTCAATGAAGAAGAATAAATTGAAGGCATTTAAAGTGATGACCACTGCAGCTGTAACCTCCTTACTTCTTTCATCATTCACAGTTTTTGCAGAAACGAATGACACTTCAGCCGATTCTCAATCGATTGAAGACATAGTGGAACAAGGAAGAAGTTTTGATCTGGATAAGGTAGAGAGTGGAAATGATAATGTCTATAATTATCAAGGTAAAGGTGCTAACGAAAGTTTCACGAAAGCCTATAGTCCAAATGAAATCGTTCGTTTAATCGTAGAAGTTGAACAACCAACGGATGAGGAAACGACTCAAAAAAATAAAAAATCAGTAATGAAGCAAGAGCAAGATAAAGTCATCGAGCAAATTGCTAACTCCAAATCTTCGAAATCAACTTCGTCACTTAAGGTGAAACACCGTTATTTTGAAGGGTTTAACGGATTCAGTTTAGAAACAGAGTATCAAAATCTGAAAGATATAGAGTCCATTCCAGGAGTTACGAATGTTCGTATAGCTAGAACTTTCCATGAAACAATGTCTACAAGTAAATCGTTAGTACAAGCTCAAAAAGTATGGAACGATTATGGTTATCAAGGGGAAGGATTACTTGTAGCTGTTGTCGATTCAGGAATCGATTATACTCACAAGGATATGACCCTTACCGAAAAAGGAATAGCAAAACAGAAGTGGACTCAAGAAAATATCCAAGCAAAATTTGCTGAGACAAAAGATGTAAACGAAATTTGGTATAGCGATAAAGTTCCAACTGGATATGATTGGGCAGACGAAGATACGAATGTTATTCCTGCTGTTACTGGAAATCCGCATGGTACTCATGTTGCAGGGACAGTTGGAGCAAATGGAGACGAAACGACGAATGGTGTACAAGGAATTGCCCCTGGTGTGCAACTTTTAGCTGAAAAAGTTTTTTCAGATAAGGGTGGCGGAGCTAAAGAGGATGATCTTATTGCAGGTATTGAGCATGCTGTAACAATGGGTGCTGATGTCATCAATATGAGTTTAGGTACTGATGCTGGCTATGTTGGAGAAGAAGATGATCTAGTTCAAAAAGAGATTCGCGTTGCAACAGAACAAGGTACACTTGTTGTCGTAGCAGCCGGTAATGCATCCTATAGTACAAAAAATAATGCAATTGCTTCTTCATTAAGTCCATATGCTGATAATCCTGATATCGGAATTGTCGGTCAACCAGGTGTTAGTCCATATGCACTCTCGGTTGCTTCCTATGAAAATACTAAATTACATTTTAAAACTTTAACAGATGGAAATGGGCTTACAGTGCCATTCAAGGATCATACGCAATTCCCTAACTCGTATAATTTTAAAGTTTCTAAGAATCTATTACCTAATACTAGCTATGATATGGTATATGTAGGCGAAGGAAAGAAAGCTTCGGATTATCCTGCAGGCAAAACGGGCTACATAGCTATCGTGAAACTTTTAAGTTCATATAGTACTGTTTCGTCGATTCAATTTGCAGCAAAGAGTGCAGGTGCAAAGGCTATTATTATGATACCACCTAACAATTGGCCAGATTATGCCTCTCTACCAGTTACACCAACTGCGACACCAACTGCTTCAA
Organism: Neobacillus bataviensis; assembly: GCF_019969725.1. Next base: position 141,815 of record NZ_JAHXYW010000008.1, on the reverse strand, counting down.
CGAGTAAAGCTATAGGTGAAGCATTGCTAACTAAAATGAGTAGTCTGCCAAGCGGTCAATATTTGAGTATGAAGGTTGGAAACGATACATTGGTAGATAGTCCTACGAAAGACACAATGTCTGATTTTTCTTCCTTCGGTTCACCGCATACATTAGATTTTAAACCAGAGATTTCTGCTCCTGGTGGAAATATTTATTCCACTATGCCAGGAAATGATTATCAAATCATGAGTGGAACATCCATGGCAACTCCTCATGTTGCAGGCGGTTCTGCATTATTATTGCAGGCACTATATGAAAAAGGATTATCACATTCGAAAGAAACAGTTTTAAAATCAAAAATTGCCTTAATGAACACAGCGAATATTGTTATGGATCCAAGAACAAATAGTGAAGTTCCATATTCACCACGTATACAAGGGTCTGGATTAATGCAAATTCAAAATGCGATTAAGACTCCGGTCATTGTTACAAATAGAGATACTTCTTTAGAAAAAGCTGGGGCAGTGGCATTAAAGGAAATCGGTCAAAATACAAGCTTCAAATTAAATGTTGAAGCATTCGATGCTCCTAAAGCTAGCAATAATAGTGATGATATTGAATATAAGGTTTATGTAGATGTTCTAAAAGATAAGTCTGAAATGAAGTCATTTGATCTAGATTATGATGGGCAATTGGACGAAAAAGAGTATTTAACTTTAAAAAGTGAACGTATTAATGGTGCCACTGTAACAGTAAATGATAATAAAGTAACTGATTCAGAAGGGGCTTTAATTAAAATCAAACCAGGCCAATCCAAAATGCTAACAGTAAATGTTTCTTTACCAGATTCCTTAAAGAAGAACAGTTTTGTAGAAGGATTTGTTCGCCTCGTTCCTGTAACTAAAGATCAAGATAAGGCCGTACCTTTAACCGTTCCATATATGGGCTTCTATGGAAAATGGGATGAACCACGTAATATAGACGCTCCTGCGTGGACTACGGATAGATTTTTAGGATATACAGCACTTTGGAACGAAGATTCAGAAAAATATCCGTTAGGATTTGACCCATATACTAATAAGTTCCACCTTAACCATATTGCTTTCTCGCCAAACTCTTTTATTGAGGGAATTTCCTCAACCTTTACAAGTTTACGTAATTTAGAAAAAGTGGAAATGTATATTGAAGATTCATCGGGAAATGTCATTTATAATTTAGGTGATTTTAGTGAATATACTGGAACACCATGGAAATTCAGAAAAAATATTATGGCATATGGTGACTTGAAATATGCTGGTTATCAGTGGGATATGAAGGACGAATCAGGACAATTCGTACCTGATGGTGTTTACCAATATGTGATTAAAACAACCTTAGATTATGAAAATGCCAGACCACAGGTAGTTAAAATGCCTATCACGGTAGATTCCATCGCTCCAACTGTTTCAGATATAACTGTAACGCCAAAAAATGGAAAATATGAAGTTTCCTTCAATGTGCAAGATAATGCAACAGACTTTAAATATGCAGATATTTATGTAAATGGACAATTTTATCAAATGTCAATTGGACAAAAAACTCAACTTGTTAATGCAGAACCGAAAGGTATTTTTATTAGAGCATACGATTATGCTGGAAACATTACGTACAAAGTTTGGGGAGATACAAGCTATATTAAACCATCTATGGCCGTTCAAACAATCAGTATAACTCCGTCTGCAAATATTAACCAAAATAATCCAGCAAAGATCTCTGCTTGGGCGTATTCTAGAGTAGACTGGACGATTAATGTAAAAGATGCAAGTGGAAAAACCGTTGATACATTTGAAGTGAAAAATGAACATGCACTAAAAACACAATGGTCCCCAAATAAGGATCTTCCAAATGGAACGTATTCAATTACAGCTGACGTCGTTACAAAAGACGGATTTAAAGTAACAACAACACCGAAACAAGTAACGGTAATGCAACAACCATAAATAATTTACTTGGATCAATTAAAAAGCTATCTTTCCTATTATTTTAGGAATGAACTGCCCCGTAAATGTTAGACACCAAACTTACATTTACGGGGTGTTTTTATGGCCTAATTTACATCAGAAGAAAAGATTCATATTGTATTAAGGTATTTAAAAGGAAACGAAAGTATTAAAAAACTTACGCAAGAAGTTGGAGTAAGTACTCCAATCTTAAGTGGGTGGATTCGCCTTTATGAACAATCTGGTGTAGAAGCATTTAATAAATCCAATACAAGTTATTCTGTTGAGCTTAAAATAAGGTAAACGATTTCAGTAGATACTGTTACTAAAGACGGTTTCAAAGTAACAACGCCCCCTTAACAAGTAACGGTTCTTCAATAACCGTAAATCATTCTATTAGATTTTTTAAAAGCTATCATTCCTATTTATTTTAGGAATGATAGCTTTTTTATTTTAAATTTAAATGGTATTGAAGACGAATCTAGCGTTCTAAAGAAAATGAGCCAATTACCTGCATAATCAATAGATTGTAAAAAATGGTTAAAGCATAATTTAAATTATAATTTTTCGTGGATTCTTTAAAATTCCCCCAAATTTAAATAGTTTTCTATTTCCATTTTAAATTACAGTTCTCCTTAATTTGATTGATGTTTATAATAATAGTTTCCATTTTTAATAAAAAATCTTAGAGAATCATCAAAAATTGTCGAATAAAAAGGACTATTTTCCCCCAATGTACGAATTTTGTAATCTCGATTACTATTTAAATATATTTAAATAGTGTGAACATTATCACTACTTAAATATATTTAAATGATTTTGAGATCTAGAAAAAAGCTCGATCAGGGATGTCAAAATAACTATTTTTATATTTTTAAAGGAGGGTAAAAATGAGTATGAGAATGAGACGAACTAAGAAAATATTATCTGTCTCTATGTTGATTGCAATGTTTTTAAACATTGGGCTCCCTCAGAGTTTAACACTCGTACATGCTGCTACTAATACAAGTCAGCAAAGTCCGTCAAGTGGAACTTTTGATGCTAAAGAAGTAAATCGTATTCTAGACGGTCTTACTCCAGAACAAAAAGCAAACATTAATAAGCTGACTGGAGCAGAAAATTCGCAAAAAATCCATGTGAATCAAAAGGATTTCCGAAGCTCCAAACCCATTAATGTCATCGTTCAGTTTAAGCAAGATCCAGCTAAGATTCAAATCATAAAGCAAGCATTAAAAAACGGCGGTGCCACTTTAAATAGCCAAGCCTTTGCGGATGAGTATTCGGCGGCACAGAAAAGGGTGGCCGATTCTCACGCTAATTTCAAAAACTTTCTGAATGCACAGGCTAAAACGCAAATCATGGGCGGACAACCTGTTAACAAGGCGATGAAAATTACAAGAGAGTTCTCTGAAGCATACAATGGAGTTTCTTTATCTCTACCGGCAAACCTCTTAACAAGTCTGGCAGAGAATCCAGAAGTGGCATCCATTTGGTCTGTAGAAACAATAGAAGTTCCAGAATCAAGTAACACAGTAAATGCGGCAGAGGCAAGCGGTTTTGTAGGGAAAGCGACGTCTGCGCTTAAATTATTGGGGCTTGACAAACTTCAAGCAGAAGGTCACACAGGGTTCTTTAAGTCAGGTCCAAATGCTGGGAAAAGAGTGAAGGTTGGAGTGCTCGATACGGGTATTGACTACAATCACCCGGACCTTTACAAAGCGACACACGATGCAAACGGAAATCTATATGGTGGACATGACTTTGTCAATTCAGTGATCGATTCAAGTGACAATGTAAAATTCATCGATGACAAAGACCCAATGGAAACGGTCTATTCAGACTGGTTGTATGCGAAAGCAAATCCGAATATGGTGCTAAATCCGCCGACACAAAATTACAAAGATTATATTACAGAGCATGGAACGCACGTTTCAGGAACCATTGCTGCCAATACAACAAACAATAACGCAACCTATTCCGCAAATGGCGTTGCGCCAGATGTGGAGCTTCATGGCTATCGTGTTCTTGGTCCAGGTGGACGTGGTCTAGGGGACGGTATATTGAATGGGATTGATCAAGCAGTGAAAGATGGGATGCAAGTCATCAATCTTTCGCTAGGTTCAGCGACTAATGACCCATTAAGCCCAAACAGTATCGCCATTAACAATGCGACGATAGTAGGTGTTACCTGTGTGGTATCAGCAGGTAATAATGGTCCAGGTGCGGCAACGGTTGGTTCGCCGGGAACGGCACCACTAGCCATAACGATTGGTGCAAGTACGATTCCAGTAGAGGTTCCTGTATTAACGATGAAAAACGGGACGATTCCTTATCAAGCTCGTTTATTTGGTAAAAGTTTTAAAGACAATGACAATCCATTTGCAGGACAAACCCTTCCGATTGTGGATGTTGGTTTAGGTGGTCCGTCGGATTACCAAGGAAAAGATTTGGCTGGGAAAATGGCTCTCGTGAAACGCGGAAATGGGCTTTTAACAGGCAAAATGGCGAATGCCAAAGCAGCTGGCGCCAAAGGAATGATTATTTGGAATAATATCGCGGATGAAAACAACCAAGGTTATATGGTCCCGACCTTAGGAACAAGCATGGATAATATTTATTCTGTTTCCATCACACAAGCACAAGGTCAAGCTCTTGTGGATGCGATTCACAATGATCCAACGACTGCAACCATGACTTTCCCATCTTCACTAGATGAATCCATTTGGAAAAACGGGGATGAACTAGCAGGCTTTAGTTCAACCGGTCCGGTTAAGAACTATGATATGAAGCCAGACGTCATTTCACCAGGTGTTGATATTATTTCCACCGTTCCTTTTGATGTTTATGAGCCTCAGGAAGGTCAAACGCATGATTATACGTATTGTTATCAATCCATGCAAGGTACATCCATGGCCGCCCCTCATACAGCAGGAATTGCCGCTTTGATTTTAGCCGCTCACCCGGATTATAAACCGGCAGATGTAAAAGCCTCTTTAATGAATACGGCGAAGGATGTAAACACAGAATCAACGACTTATAGTGTGTACCAAGTCGGTGCTGGACGTGTGGATCCTGTTCGTGCCATTAATACGGATGTAAAAATCGAAGTGTTAGACAAAGCTAATAACTATGATGATCCAAGATATCAATATGATCCTAACGCTACCATGACACAAATAGATGACATTAGGGGAAGTATTTTCTTTGGATTTAAAGGTAGAGGAGAAGGCGCGAAAGATGGTTCAGATGATGTGGTATCAACGAAAGACTTTAACATCATCAATCAAGGAACAAGCAGTAAGACGTTCAAGGTAAGTTCAGCCTTTATTTCCACCAAATTTGCTGGGTCGAATCCAGTAGGTCCTGGAACAGGGAACGATGTGAAAGTGGATGTTTCCGTCAATAATGCCAATACGACAAGCATAACGGTCGGCGGAGCGAGCTCCGTTAAAGCAACGGCTAAAATGTTGGTTCCATCAAACGCAATGGAAGGCACTTACGAAGGGTATTTAAATCTTGTCAATGCTTCTGACTCAACAGAGTCTTATCGCATTCCTTTCACCATTACGGTAGCTGAAAAAGGAATTGATTTTAAAGTACAAGTTAAGGCAACGACACTTACAGAGAGATATACAGGTAACTATAATCCAATGGGTGGTGCGCCTGGGTCACTTTATTCCTACTCTTTCAACGGTGAAATGAAAAGTATGTATTTGTTGTTAAAAGACAAGGAAGGTAACTATTTAGGTCTTGTACAAAATGTAACGGGAATCAATGGGGCTCCAGGTGTCATTTACAATAATAAGCCAATGCTTCCAAACGGATTATATTTTCCATTTACGAAGTCTTATAACGGTTCACTCGATCAGTCCGGAATTGCCTCAACACCCGTTCCTGCAAAAGAAGGTGCTTATTCAGTCGAGATGATTGCAACCGACAATACTGGAAAACAATACAAAGATGAAGATACCGTCTATGTTGACTATCAAGCACCAACGATGAAAATGGATTCGGATGCCCAACCAGGCATTTATGAAATCGACCCTACGGGTTATCAAACAGGACAGACGGTTAAAACGTTTGGTGGTACTGTCTATGATTCGAATATCGATGTCATGAAAAATAATGGCGAAGTTTCGGTACCTGGTCTTGCTGATCCGTCAAAACTAGTGCCTGTAAACCAGGGTTTGAATACGGTTTGGCTTTACCAAGATTTTGATTACGCAACTGCTTCGTTCTCAACGGATGCGAGTGGGCGTTTCCAATTTGGCATTTCCCCTGAGGACATTAGACCAGAAGGAAGTGAAGTTCGGATTTATCCAACCGATTATGCAGGTGCCGGCCATTTCTTAAACAAACTGCGGTATTACTTTATCAAAAAAGGTTCACCATATGTAACGCTTACATCCTCAGGTGGTGTAGACTCAGGTCTTGAAAGTCAAGGTAAGGTCGTCATTGAACCGAATAAACCATTTAAAGCAACACTCGCAACGAAAAATGGGGTGGGGATGACAGGTGGTCAATTTACGATCAATGATGCAAAATTTTACCAATTTAGTAATATCAGACTTTCAGATGCGTATAAGCAATATTTAGAAAGCAAAGGTATTACACCTACTTTAACCGTAAGTGCGCCATATCTATCTCCAGAAATAAGCGGTAATAACATCGATATTACGATATCTGGAATTGATGCTGCTGGTGCGCTCGATCACGATATAAACATCTTAGAAGCAGATGTGACCTTTATTCATCCTGATCCTTTAATTGGACCAAATGAATTCGATGTCACAAAATCAAGTTTTAGGTTTTCAGGTAAAGACACGAAGGTTCCTACCTTCCTTGCCAATTGGCCGTATTTGAAAACGCCAACTTCCATGATGACGGGTGGTATATTTGCGGAAAGTTTCCGAGCGAATATACTTAGTGGTAATTTCATGAATGAAACAGTGGCATCAGGTGCTAAAGTGACAGTTACAGATGCAAATGGTAAATCCTTTTCAACTGATAATCCAACGACCAGCAATAACACTGTTTCCTATCTTGGGAATACAGCGGGCACATATTCGGTTGCAATGGATGCAAGCGATAAGCCATACGACGTTGAAGTTTCCATGCCAGGCCACTTTAAAGACTATTTTAAAACGCCTGTAATTGGTTCAAACCGTTATGGTTATATAACAGGAAGTTACTTTGATCGAGCAAGTTATGATACACCTCTGTTGTTAGGTGGAGACGTTAATGGTGACAACGTCATTGACATGAAGGACCTTTTGGCGGAAGTAGAGGCTTACAAAAACTATACAGCCCTTACGACGACAACAGATAAAAAGTCATTCCTAAATAACCCTGTTAACAGAAAATATGATATTCGTTGGGTTCCAACAACCAATCCTTCTGGTTATGGAATTGATTACTATGATTTTTACTATATTTTCAAAAACTTTAACCAAGTGAATCAAAGTGCCATCAATGCAGGAGTGAACGTGCCAAGTCCACAGCTGACATTAACAGAAGACACTTTGGTTAATGGGGTGCAATTAAAAGCTGGAGATGGTTTGGATAAAGTATTGGCTGCTCTTCATTTTGCGGGCCCATTACTAAAAACGACAGCTCTAAAGATTCCAACCTTGGAAGAATTGCAAAATGGCACTGCAATTACCTTAATCCCAAAAGATACCGTTTATCTAGATGATATCTTTTGGAGAAAAGCGATTACGAACATTTTGATTGACTCAACCGATGTAACGAATGCCTTGGTTCCAAATACTTCAAAACAAGCAGTGACGATCACGGCAGCATACTCTTATGGCAGCCCGGCGACTTATGTACCTGCCGCCATTACCTTAGATGGCTCGTTATTTGCCAATACAGGTAATAAAACGGTCACCGTAAAAGCAACAGGATATCAAGACGTCACGTTATCATTTACGGTTTCAGCTTTACCGATTCCGACGCCGACGATTCCATTAGTAACCGATCCACAAAAAGCCCATTTAGGTAAAGATTTAACCTATACCTTTACCGATGATGCGAAATGGCGAAATGGGATTAATAAAATCGTGGTGAAGAAAAATGGAGTGACAACCGGTCTAGATATTACGGATTTAAAAGATGGAAGTGGAAACAAATATTATGATATAAGCCAACCAGGTCAAATTACGTTCAAAGCGGATTTATTTAAGACAGACGCAGTCCTTAAAACTAGTGATGCAACAACCTATAGTAACGCAACAATCAATCCAAGTGGAGCAAACTATCTGCCTGCATTATACAAATTTGAAATCAATTCTGTAGGCACGGATGGAACGGTATACCCACTTGTAACCGTTGGGACAAATACAGGTGACTCAGGGTTGAATGCGGCTCAAGCGGTTGGTTATGGAATCACGTTTGATTCTCAGGGTGGATCTGCAATTAACACGACAGCGGTTGGTTACAGACCTAGTTTGAGTAAGTATGGAACAAACGCAAGTGATTTAACGATAGGATTTAGTAATCCAAAACCGACGAAGCCTGGATATGTCTTCATGGGATGGTATAACGAGCCTGCCGCTACGACTTCTTTTAATCCATCTACTTTATTGACGGCTGACAAAACGGTTTATGCGAAATGGGATATGAACACTACCCAAAACTATTCACTAGTTGACCAAAACAACCCGAATGGGCTTAAGTTCGACGGTAATTCGGCTACTTCAGGTATGGGCTGGGTACTTGGGGAAGGGAATTTGAAAATCAACATTCCAGATTATCGAACAAACCTGACATGGTTAACCGATAAAAATAGTATTGCCAATATTCAGGCAACGTACTACAAGCTAAAAAGTGACGGAACAGGCGAAGCGACACCAACGACTTATACGATGGACCCAAGCACGTATGATTTAATCGCTAACGCAGACGGCAGCGCAACGCTTTCCTTTACGACGGCAACTGAAAGCTATGCATTGGCCCATCCGGATGAAAAGTTTGCCTTTAGTGCGGCACCAGCCATAAAAGCTCCTTATAATGGCTATCAGTTAACGGTGACAGCTACTAGTGGTCAAACGTCACAGATTAATAACGTTAGACTAGGTTACAGACGTCACATTGATTTAAATGGCGGAACGTTAAAAGTGTTGCCTACTGGAAATGTCTATTTCAATGATAGTCTTGTGAATGGAAAAGGAACCCCACCGGATATGACCAATGCTAAAATTTATGTAGAAAATGGTGGTCTATCCATTAGCAATACCCTTTATCTTGACCGTGAAGGAACAAGCAGTAAGGCTCTCGATTTATCAAATTTGGTAAGTTTAACCGATAATGCAACTTACTATCTATGCTGGATTAAAACTCCGCCAGCCGTATCTAAGGATACCGTAGGAAACACTGTGGGCAGCGATATTACGTTAACGTTCACGGAAGACGGAACGTGGAAAAATAATATCAAACACGTGTTCATTGGCTCAAAGGAATTAGTTCAGAATAACGACTACACCATGACGAATAATTCGATTACGTTGAATAAAGCTTTATTCCCAGTTGGACAAAAGTTCAATGTGGTCATTCAATCAGAAGGGTATGCGGATGCAGTCGTTTCAGACCAAGTAATCGGTTATGAGGTAACGTTTGAATCAAACGGCGGCGATGCAGTTGACTCTCAAATTGTCGATTCACGTGTAACCAAACCAGAAGATCCAACACAAGCTGGTTATAAGTTTGCTGGCTGGTATGTAGATCAAGCATTAACAACACCATTTGATTTTACAAGCATTGTGACAAAGCCAATCACACTTTATGCCAAATATGCTTTAGCAGCATCGATTGTCACACCGGATACGAAAGATAACGCTCTTGGTAACGATATGACACTTGAATTCAGTGATGCTGACTGGGCAAAGGCTATTTCCGGCATTACCATTAACGGGTATGCCCTTGATGGCACGAAATACAAAGTAGATTCTACTTTAGGTACGATTACGTTAGATAAGAGTCTTTTCACAAAAATAGGATCTTACATTATCGTTATCAGTGCTACGGATTATGCAGATGTAACAGTTAGTCAGAAAGTAGTTAACGGAATCAATGTACATTTTGTACTTGATCATGCTCCATTTGAAGTCAAAGACCAAATTGTTGTACGCAGAATAACAGAACCAGTCGTTTATGGTTATGATTTAACTTGGTTCTTAGATGCGGATTGTACAATTCCATGGAATTTCACAAACTCCATCTATTCTGAAAAAACGCTTTATGGCAAATGGTCACTACACAAGTTTTCATTTGTGTTTGATAAACAAGATGGTGGCTTAGCAGATAGCAAAACTGGAGAATTTGGCAAGACGATTACAGCTCCAACAGCACCAACAAGACCAGGTTACGCATTCCTTGGTTGGTATAAAGATGCTGAAGGTAAAATTGCATGGAATTTTGCGGCAGATAAAGTAACAGGCGATACAATCCTTTACGCCAAATGGGCGACTGGTGTTGAAAACAATGGACTTTACAATAAGGATGTAACCATTATATTTAATGAAGCAACAGCTAAAATAGATGGCAAAGCTTTCACAAGTGGAACGAAAGTTACTAGCGAGGGTGATCACACATTAGTGGTAACGGACGCATCTGGTAACGCAACAACTATTCAGTTTACCATTGATAAAACGGTTCCAACGGTTTCAGGTGTAGAAAACAATAGTTTCTACAATCATAATGTTACCCTAGCATTTAATGAACCGGCTGGATTATTAAACGGTGAACGAGTAACTAATGGAACGGTTGTTTCAAAAGAAGGAACCTATCAATTAGTCGTGACAGATGCTGCTGGAAATGTAACAACCGTAAACTTTACGATTGATAAAACAGCTCCAGTCGTAACTGGCGTCAACAACAATGGACTTTACAACAAAGATATGATCGTTACGTTTAATGAAGGAACTGCTACATTAGATGGAAATAACTTCATAAGCGGAACTGCAGTTAGTACAGAAGGTAGACATACATTAGTGGTAACTGACAAAGCTGGAAATGTAACAACTGTTCAGTTTATCATCGATAAAACTGCTCCTGTAGTAGCTGGCGTAGTGAACAATGGTTTCTACAATCATAATGTTACCCTTTCATTTAATGAATTAGGCGGATTATTAAATGGAACACCAATACCAAGTGGAACCATTGTTAAAAAAGAAGGAACCTATACATTAGTCGTAACAGATGCTGCGGGTAATGTAACAACCGTGAAATTTACCATTGATAAAACTGCTCCAAAAGCACCAATGGTGAATAAAGTGACTTCTACAACTACATTAGTTACAGGTACTGCTGAACCAGGAACAAAGATTTATGTAAGAGTTGGGTCAAAAATAATTGGAACTGGTATTGCTGATAAATATGGTCATTTCACTATTTCCATAGACAAACAAAAAGTAGGCACAAGCCTTTACGTAACAGCGGAAGATGAAGCTGGCAACGAAAGTGATGCGACAAAAGTAACGGTTAGCAAATAAGGAACAAGAAATATCCCTGATAATTTTCAGGGATATTTTTTTGATGGAAGATTATTTGGTACCTAGTATCCAATTTCAAAATTGGTACGAAATTCGTCTTAATTAATCGGTTGTAAATAATGGTACGAGCAAAACATTAAAAATATTTTCTCCTAGATTATTTAAAATTCCCCCAAATTTTAATAGTCTTCTATTTCCATTTTAAACTAAAATTCCCCTTAATTTATTTGATGTCTCTTTAATAAAGTTACCATTTTAAATTAAAAAACTTCGGAGTTTAGCGAAAATTGTCAAATAAATAGACCTATTTTCCCCCAATATACGAATTTTGTAATCTCAATTACTATTAAAATATATTTAAGTATTGAGAAAATAATCACTACTTAAATGTAAAAATGAACGGCTTTAGGTATCAAAACAACTATTTTTATATTTTTAATAGGAGGGTAAAAATGACTAACAGAATCAGACGAAAAAAGAGAATGTTATCGATCTCTGTGTTGATTGCTATGCTATTAAACTTTGCGCTGCCACACAGTTTAACACTCGTACATGCTGCTGCAAACTCAAGTCAGCAAAGTACATCCAGTGAAACCTTTAATGCAAAAGAAGTAAATCGTATTCTTGACGGTCTTACTCCTGAGCAAAAGGCAAATATTAATAAACTCACTGGAGCAGATAACGCTCAAAAAATCCATGTGGATCAAAAAGATTTGCGTAGTCAAAAAAATATTAATGTGATTGTTCAATTTAAAGAGGATCCAGCTAAGATACAAATCATTAAGCAATCGTTGGCTAAAGGTAGGGCAACTGTAAATAGTCAAGCTTTTGCAAGCGCATATTCAGACGCACAAAAAAAGGTTAAAGATTCTCATGCTAAATTTAAAAGCTTTGTGAATGAACAGCCTAAAACGCAAATAATAGGCGGGAAATCTGTTAAAACGGCTATGAGTGTTACGCGAGAATATTCAGAAGCTTTTAATGGAGTAGCTTTATCACTACCTGCAAATTTAGTTCAAAAAATTGCTGAAAATCCAGAAGTAGCTTCTGTTTGGTCTCAAGTAGAATATACGGTTGCTGAAGGATCTACTCCAAAAGCAGTAGAGGCAAATGCATCTATAGGCAAGCCTACAATAGGGCTTTCATTATTAGGATTAGATAAACTTCAAGCTGAAGGCCATACAGGTATTATCAAATCAGGTCCTCGTGCAGGCCAAAAAATTAAGGTTGGTGTACTAGATACTGGTATTGACTACAACCACCCTGATTTGAAGGCTGTATATAAAGGTGGACATGACTTAGTCCATAATGTAGGATTCGATGCAAATGGAAATATCAAATATGTGGATGACCTTGACCCAATGGAAACCACTTATGATGATTGGGTAGCTGCGAAAGCGAATCCAGATGCTTATGGACCACCTCCTGCAGATTATAAGCTGTATATTACATCACATGGAAGTCACGTTTCAGGAACCATTGCTGCAAATACGACAAATAATAACGACGTTTATTCAGCAAACGGTGTAGCACCAGATGTAGACCTTTATGGCTATCGTGTACTAGGGCCAGGTGGACGCGGCACATCAGACTCTGTATTAAACGGTATTGATCTAGCAGTTAAGGATGATATGGATGTCATCAATCTTTCGCTTGGAGCAACGGTTAATGATCCGCTTTACCCAACCAGTATCGCTATAAACAATGCTACGTTAGCTGGTGTTGTGTGTGATGTTGCAGCAGGTAATGCTGGTCCAGGTTCAGCTACTGTAGGCTCACCAGGAACATCTCCATTAGCGATAACGGTTGGTGCAAGTTCGATTCCTGGAGATATTCCAGTCATGACACTTAAGGACGGCTCAGCTTCCTATCAAGCTCGTTTATTTGGTAAAAACTTCTCACAAGCTGACGATGCATTTAAAGGACAAACATTTCCTATTGTTGATGTCGGTTTAGGTAGTGCGGCGGATTATAATGGATTAAATATGTCTGGTAAAATAGCTCTTGTAAAACGTGGCGGAGAGTATTTATCGACAAAAATGGCAAATGCACATAAAGCCGGCGTGGCAGGTATGATTATTTGGAACAATAATGCCGAAGCAGATAACCAAGGATATATAACAAACGGTTTAGGCGTTAGCATGGATAATGTATATTCTGTTTCATTGACTCAATCGCAGGGACAAGCTCTATCTGATGCCATTTACAAGGATCCTAAATCAGCAACGATTACGTTCCCAAATACACTTGATGCACCTGTCGCAAAGAAAGGCGACGAGTTGGCAAACTTTAGCTCAACTGGACCGGTAAAAGATTGGTCAATCAAGCCAGATGTGGTAGCGCCTGGTGTTGACATTTCGTCTACAGTCCCATATGACGTTTGGGAGCCACAAGCTGGTGTAAGTGTAGAAAATAGAGATTATAAGTATTCTTATGAAATAATGTCCGGAACTTCAATGGCAACGCCTCACGTTGCAGGTATTTCAGCATTGATTTTAGCTGCTCATCCAGACTATACTCCGGCAGATGTTAAGTCGGCATTAATGAATACAGCTAAGGATATTAGCACAGATTCTAAGAATTATAGTGTTTACCAAGTTGGTGCAGGACGTGTTGATCCTGCTCGTGCGATTCATGCGGATGTCAAAATTCAAGTTTTAGATAAAGCATATACCGTTGATTCCAATTCATCAACACTGCGGCAAGTTGATAGCCTTACAGGAAGCATGTTCTTTGGTTTTAAAGGTAGAGGAGAAGGGGCTGCGAACGGCTCTGATGATGTGATCTCATCAAAGGATTTTACCGTAACCAATCAAGGAACTAGCAGTAAAACTTTTAATGTAAGTTCTCAGTTTATTTCAACAAAATTTGCTGGATCCAATAAGGTTGGAGCTGGCACAGGAAATGATGTCAACATCGATTTTTCTACCGGTGGAACAAACGTTACTTCCATTAATGTGGTCGGAGGCAGTACCGTTAACGCAACAGCAAAAATTACGGTTCCGTCAAACGCATTAGAGGGCAGTTACGAGGGTTATATTAACCTCGTAAATAAGGCGGACTCATCGGAATCTTATCGCATTCCGTTCACTGTTATTGTTGCGGAAAAAGGAATTGATTCTTTTAAAGTTGCATCCAAAGCGATGTCACCAAGTTCAACATCTGGATATCGCTTCTCGGTAAATAGTGCAATGGAAAATTTCTATATTTTATTAAAAGATAAGAACGGAAATTATTTAGGAGTAACAAACACTTTAACTAGTGCTAGTGGGATTTCCCCAGGTGTCCAATACGGTCCTTTTTTAACGCTATTATTTGGACAATATCTTCCATTTACAAAGCCATATGAGGGCTCGTATGATCAATTGGGTCTAGCAGCTAAAACCGAAGTGATAAAAGAAGGTTCTTATTCTCTTGAGATGATAGCGACTGACAAAGGTGGGAAACGCTACACAGCAGAAGATACACTCTATGTAGACGCAACACCGCCAACAATCGCAATGGACAGTGATTCAAAGCCAGGAATTTATGAAATCGACCCTACAGGCTATCAACCTGGGCAAGAGATAAAAGGATTTTATGGTTCAGTCTACGATTCTAACGTCGAAGTTATGAAGAATAATGGTGAAACTTCGGTGCCAAGTCCAAAAGATGGTATAACACCTGTACCTGTAGATCAGGCATTGAACGGGGTTGTGGGATTCCAAGATAGTTATCTCCCAACTGTATTCTTCGATACTGATGAGAAGGGACGTTTCCATTTTGGAATTACTCCTGAGGACGTAGCTTCCAAATTTGGCAGCTCTTTTTGGATCTATCCATATGATTATGCTGGAAATGGAGATCCAGGTATAACAAGACAGGAATATTATTTTATCAAAAAAGGTACCCCATATCTAACACTTACCTCTTCTGGAGGTATGGATGCAGGTCAGGGCAACCAAGATAAGCTTGTAGTCGATGCGAATAAACCTTTCAAGACGGCCATCGCTACGAAATATGGAAAAGGAATGACAGGCGGTACAATTACTCTCAATGATGCTGGTGTATATTCTTTTAGCAATATCAGACTTTCAGATGAGTATAAAAACTTTCTAATCAGCAAAGGGATTGACCCTACTTCAGTTCTAACCGTAGGTGAGCCGTATAAACATGCAGTTTATGGAATAGGTCTAAACACGGATGTTACGATATCTGGAATTGGTGCAAATGGTGCGCTTGACCATGATATGAATATTTTAGAAGCCGATGTAACCTATACAAGCATTGAACCGATTGTAGGACCATTTGAATTTCCGCTATTAAAAGCAGATTTAATCTTGTCCGGAGAGAATACTAAAGTTACATGGTTCCCGACCAATGTACCTTATTTGAGGCAATCCACATCCCAACTTAGAGGTCGTGTGGCAGCAGAAGCTTTCGCAAGAAACACAATAAACAATCAATATCCTCAATTTACAGTGGATGCAGGAGCGAAGGTGACGGTTAAAGACGGGAAGGGTAAAAGCTTTACAACGGATAACCCTACAACCCCAAATAATACAATGGCTTATGCGTTTATCAACCCGTATTATTCCGTAACCATGGATGTAAGTGATTCGCCATATTCCGTTGAAGCGAGTGTCCCAGGTCATTTCACGGGATATGCTCAAACTCCAGTAATTGGTGAAAACAAATTCGGTTATCAATCAGGAACTATAAAAGATCTTCCAGGTCTTTTCCCAATTCTTTTAGGTGGAGATGTGAATGGCGACAATGTCATTGACATGAAGGACTTGAAAGATGAAATCAATATTTATTATCAATATAAGAACTTAAGTAATTTTAATAATCCAGCGAATACGGTTGCCAACAAAACGGCATTCTTGAACACAAACAGAAATGCGGATATATATTGGATCAAGCCAACAGCGTTTGGTTATGGAATTGATTATAATGACTTCTATTTCATCTTTAAAAACTTTGGTAAGCAAAATCAAAGTGCGATTGATGCAGGTTTAACGGTTCCAACTGCTCAAATGACAGTAGATCAAGATATGACCATTACAACTCAGTATGGTGGTTCCATCACGTTAAATGCGGGAGACACGCTACAACAGGTTATCCAAAAACTCAATTTTGCAGGTCCAAAACAAAAAATGTTCGAAACGACCATTCCAAAGTTACAAGACTTAGAAAATGGTGCGACCATTTCCCTTATCCCTCAAAGCGATGTTTTCGTTGATGATGTGGTATGGAGAAAAGCAATCACGAATGTGATGGTCGGTACAACCGACGTAACAAGTTTAGTAAACATCACAGCAGCCTATACGTACTTTGACCAAAATGGTGTAACACAGACAATGCCTTCAAAAATTACGTTACCTGGGTCTTTATTCAAGACGGCTGCTAATTACACAGTTACCGTTAAGGCTGCTGGCTATCAAGATGTAACTACTAGCTTTACGGTTTCCGCGGTACCTATTCCGACGCCTGCGATTCCATTAGTAACTGACCCAGCAAAAGCACATTTAGGAAAGGATTTAACCTTTACCTTTACGGATGATGCGAATTGGCGTCAAGGAATTAATAATATCAAGGTGAAAACATTAAACTCAACAGTTCTTGATATTACGGATTTAAAAGATGGCAGTGGGAATAAATATTACGACATCAGTGTTCCAGGGCAAATTACCTTTAAGGCAGATTTATTTAAAACGAATGCATCACCTGCTGGTCCTACATCGGCAATCAATCCCGGTGGAACAAACTGGTTACCTCAGTTGTACAAGTTTGATATCAGTTCAACGGGTACTGATGGTACAATTTACCCGCTTAAAACGATAGGAATTGATTCAGATGGTAGTATTCAACAAGCAGTTGGGTATGGCATTACTTTCGATAGTCAAGGTGGTGCACCAGTTAATCCGCTAGCGTTTGGATATAATCCAGGAAAAACCAAAAATGGAGTGGATTTTATTACAAACAGTCCTGGGAATCTTGTAAATCCTAGTACAACAAGACCTGGATATAAATTTATCGGTTGGTTTAACGAGCCAGCAGGTACAAGTCAGTGGAACGTAGGCATTACGCATAATGCAGATAAAACCGTCTATGCTAAATGGCAAATGAGTTACTCACAAAACTATTCACCAATTGACATATCGAAACCAAATGGTATCAAGTTCGACGGAACAAGTGGTGCTAGCGGAATTGGTTGGGTTCTTGGTGAAGGAAATCTTAAAATCACCATTCCAGACTATCCAGCTAATATTCCTTGGTTAACAGGTAAGGATAAAATTGCTAAAATTGAAGCATCGTACTATAAACTAAAGAGCGATGGATCAACGGAGGCTACACCTACAACGTATACGTTAGATCCAAGCACATTTGATATGTCTTCTGACGGTGCTATTGGAACGCTTTCCTTTACAACTGCAACGGAAAGCTATGCAACGGCACATCCAAATGAAAAGTTTGCCTTTAGTGCAGCACCAAGCTTAACTAACGGAAGCCCATATAGAGGGTATAAGTTAACAGTGACAGCAACAACTGGTGAAACGATAGAGATTCCGGATATTAAGCTAGGTTACAGACGTCACATTGACTTAAACGGTGGAACGTTAAAGAATTCAACTGATTTATACTTTGCCGATACCCTTGTTAATGGTAAAGCTACTGCACCTAATATGCAAACAGCAGTATCACGTGTAACAAATGGAACTCTTTCACTAAGTGAAAAATTATATCTGGACAGTGCGAATTCAAGTGACAAGGTTTCGGATATTTCACAAAACAACGGCATTTTCCTAACCGACAATGCAACCTACTATTTATGTTGGATTAAAACTCCTCCAACCGTTTTAAAGGATACAGTTGGAAACATTGTAGGAAGCGATATTACGTTAAACTTTACTGATGATGGAACATGGAAAAATAATATCAAACAAGTAAAAATTGGTTCAAAAGAATTGGTTTTGGATCAGGATTATACGTTAACCAATAGTACCATTACCCTTAACCATGACCTATTTACAGCAGGACAAAAGGTAAATGTGGTGATTGTTTCAGAAGGTTATGCGGATGCAGTCGTTACAGATCAAGTTATCGGTTATAAGATAACATTTGAATCAAATGGCGGTGATCCTGTTCCGGCTCAAATCGTAGATAGAAGTGCTACGAAGCCATTAGATCCAACAAAGGTCGGATTTAAGTTCTACGGTTGGTATTTGGATCAAAATTTAACAATTCCATTTGATTTTGCCAGCATTGTGACAAAACCAATTACGCTTTATGCCAAATATGCTTTAGCAGGATCTCTAGTTACACCAGATACTACAGATAACTGTCTCGGAAACGATGTGACACTTGAATTCATTGATTCTGACTGGGCCAAGGCTATTTCCAGAATCAAGGTTGGTGCGGTTATTGTCGATGGAACGAAATTCAAAGTAGATACTGCTGCACATACGATTACATTGGATAAGAGTCTCTTCACAAAAGCTGGAGATATCGCTATCAATATCAGTGCAACTGATTATGCGGATGTATCAGTTACCCAAAAAGTGGTTAATGGATATAATGTACATTTCGTACTTCCAAGTGATGCTCCTACTGTGGTCAAGGATGCAGCAAAAGATCAAATTGTAGCACGCAGAATAACAGCACCGAATGTTTATGGTTATGATTTAACTTGGTTCGCAGATGAGGCATGTACAATTCCCTGGGATTTCACAAGCTCCATTTATTCTGCAAAAACAATTTATGGAAAATGGTCACTTCATAAGTTTACTGTTATCTTCGATAAACAAGATGGAAGCTTAGTAGAGAGTAAGACAGCAGATTATAACAAGACAACCACAGCTCCAACAACGCCAACGAGAGAGGGTTATGCATTCCTTGGTTGGTATAAGGATGCTGCAGGTAAAACACCATGGAATTTTGCGACTGATAAAGTTGAAGGCGACGTTATTCTTTATGCAAAATGGTTAACAGGTGTAGAAAATAATGGGCAATACAACAAGGATGTCATCATTACGTTTAATGAAGCTACAGCTAAATTAGATGGCAAAGCTTTCACAAGTGGAACGAAAGTAACGGGCGAGGGTGATCACACATTAGTGGTAACAGATGCTGCTGGTAATGTAACAACCGTGAAATTTACAATTGACAAAACAGCACCGAAAGCACCATTTGTGAATAAAGTGACTTCTACAACTACATTAGTAACAGGTACTGCAGAATCAGGAACTAAGATATATGTAAGAGTAGGGTCAAAAATAATTGGAACTGGAATTGCCGATAAATATGGTAATTTCACGGTTTCCATAGAAAAACAAAAAGTAAGCACCAAACTTTACGTAACAGCGGAAGATGAAGCTGGCAACGAAAGTGATGCGACAAAAGTAACTGTGAAGAAATAAGAAACAAAAAATACCCCTGAAATAAATTTTCAGGGGTATTTTTTGTGCAATGAAAAATGAAATTTAAACATTTAAAAAAGACCATAAAATGAAAAAGACATCCGAATGCCTTTAGTCTTGAATGTTTTTGTATGAACACAATTAACTATTCAAGTATTGATTATTAATTGTGCTAGTTCCAATGCGTCTTCTTTTAACTTCATTTTAAAATAATAATTGAACAATTCCTTCTTAGAACGCTCGATTAAATGAGTGAAACCAAACTTGGTGAACATTGGTAATGCTTTATTGGATAAATATTGGTAGTATTGATCTTCCTTAGATTTTAATAAATAAAGAAGTAGTCTAAACATATGAATAAATAATAACTGATTATTATTTAATGCCATCCTTAACCCATTTTCTGCTTGTTGTATTAATTCATCTTTAGGAAGGAGCCCTCCATCATACGAACTCCGGATGTATCTTTCTAATGAAAGTAAGAATGAAGGAGACTCTTTTTCTTTTAAAGACATGGATTCTTTAAAATACATACTGGCAAGATCATATTTTCTTCTTCTATAATATGCATAAGCTAAGTCATGCATTACTTTTGCTTTTCGATCTGGGGCATTACATAATTCGCAGCTTTTGATTAATTTCTTAAAACGGTTTAGTATTTCTTCATTATTTTCATCATCCTCAATTTGAATGATCATAATCAATTCAGCATCAATAACTCTTAGATAGTTATTCATATCTTTAAAAAATTGATGAGATTTTTCAGCATAATAATATGCCATTACGGGTGATTGAATAGTGTGGTAAGCGATTGCCAAGTGATAGTAATATTCTGGATTATTATAATTCTCATTTTGTATGGTTTTTAATGTTTCAATTGCTGTAATATAGTCTTGTTTTTCTATAAAATAGATACCCAAAACATGTTTTAATAAATTGGTTTCATAAGGTGTTAATTTATTTTCTATTTTTCGAATTTTTTTTATGATTTTAAATGCCTCTTGGCAATTATTATGCATTAAATGGTACCTGGCACGAAGCAATTCATACATATTAAAATATTCTGAAATTTGGATTAATTCTTCCTGCTCTAGTTCACTATTAATTTTTTCGGTATCAGCAAATAATTGAATCATGATCGCTTCATGCCAATTGAATATTTGTTGTTTTATATTAATAAGTTTTTTGACTTCTATCTCCATATTTATTCCAAGCCGTTTAGATAATAAAGAAATGATCTCGGATGCGAACGTTGTTTGACCACATTCGATTTTACTAATATGTGTTACGGAACATATATCTTTTCCTAATTGTTCTTGGGTTAGTTTGTATTTTTCTCGATAAAATTTTATGATTTTCCCCTCATACATAATAATTTCCTCCTTAGCCGAGTAACCCTAATACATTCTACATTCTTCTAAATATTAAGTACATTTAAAAAAATGGAGTATCATGTGAAGTAATACTTAAGAATAAATTCCGAATGTACAAACAATAAAAGCTGCCACTTTATTAAGTAGCTCAATTTATCACATTAAAGGACGAAAATAACGGTTTAATGTTGGAGAAAGGAGAGGGAGGAATTTGGTGGATGACACCCTAAAAGCCTTGTGGAAAATCTACAAGGCTTCAATATTACATGCAGGATATAATGTCTTCTAGAGCATCACTCCAGAGTTTAAAATCTGAAGTTTGACTTCAGGCCGAATCGGTAATCTCGGATATTCCTTTCGCCAGTTCATATGACTCCATTCCTTATGATAATAAGCATGAATTTCGCGTGCGAATCCAAGATAGTCACAATTCGCTTTCTGTAAGGTCTGGATTGCTTGAAGCGCTTGCTTGTTTATTTCTTCCGTCAGCATCTTCTCTAGGTTGTTCAACTTTGTTTGTGTCAGTGCTTTTTTGCTTGTTTGTGAATACAGTAATTGTGCCTGTATTTTTAAAGGCAGCATGATTTCAGAAACCTTATTGTCTTTGGAGTTAACTACAATTTTTCTGCTGGCCTTTTTGATCAATACATCGTAAGGGGATCCGTCCATTTCCACAATGAGATGGATGCCCGGCCGCGCTACTCCTTTCATAAGCTGAGCTATTTTTGTTAGAGTTGGAGACAAATCTACGCCTGAATAGCTTCCTTCCCGAAATAAAGCAGACCCATTCAGCTGAATATTATCGCCTCTAGACTGAATTAATGGCAATGCAACATCAACATAGGGGTCATTTTTTTCAAAAATAAACCGGAGTAGCGTCTCTTTGGGCATGTAGTTCGTAACCTCTGTACTTTCTAACAAAATGGTCAAATAATTTGCCATCGTTTTACCCTTTAGTTTCTTTCTTGCCAGCAATTCGGAAACTTTACCGTCATACATAACGACGTTTGATGTTAATGGGCAGGTGGAGACCTGTCCTAAGACTTTCATTTTCTCGATTGGCTTGTCGGATGCGAACGATTTACTCATGATATACAAACGGGTTTGATTGAAAGTCAGCTGCCCAGGAGTCTTGAAATCTGTGTTTTCAATGGCATCTGCTAAACTAGAACCTTGTGCCGTAGTCACTTCCATAGCGGGCTTCCCTCCGCCTTGATGCGCTTCATATAGTGAGGAAATGGCGAGACTTAATTTCATTTGTTCTTCTTTCTCCGCCTTGTCAAATCCAATCATATCAATCATTTGGAGGTCCTTAAAATTTTGCTGATCCCAGCATCCGCTCAACACTAGCAATATCAAAAAGGATAATGTGAGCTTTTTCATATATTTCTCCCCCTCAAACGTGAAAGGTTAGGTATGAGCAATAAAAGGAGCGGAATGAAAACTACACAAACCACGCTCATTATTTCATATGACTTTCCCGAAACTGTTTCAATTACACTTTTTTCTGGTAACCAGCATCCAATTACATAGCAGATTCCTGTGCATATCCAAACCCAGCGGACATGCTTTTCTTTGTCAACGGATCCGATATGATTTATTGCTTTAGAGGCTAAAAATAGATAAACATATACGGTAGCCGAAAGAATGGTAAACCATAACGCAATAAACAACATATCTATGCTTTGCACAACATCCCATTTTAATTGCTTTAATATGAATATAGTTGGTTCCGGTATCCTGCTTATTTGGTCGGGAGTGAAGTTTAAAGAACAAATCAAAACGACCGTTACATAAAATAGGGTTGTCAGGCCATTCGCCCAAGTCATCGCTCCCAGAAGCTTTCTACTGTTTTGGCTTTTTACATAAGGAAACGCATACAAGAGCAGGTCATATCCGAAACCAGCACTGTAGACTTGAAATATGGCACTTGCAAATGAAGAGCCTCCGCTATGCCCTATAGGTAAAAGATTACGGACATCAGCTTCTTTAAGCCCGCTGACTACTATCATTACATATCCTGCGGCGAGGATCGGTGCCAGTGAAAGACTGATAAAAGACTGAACGCGCAATGAAGACATGGCCGCATAACCGCTACCGATGAAAAATAAGAGAAGCAGCACCCACCAGGGTGTCTTTGGCAAGACCCATCGGGTTAGCTTTTCTATATATAAAAGTGTGACAATGAGCGCTGAATAGGAATAGTACACTGCATATAGGAGGGTTAAGACACCGCCGATTGGTTTGCCTGCAATAGTATGAACATATTGAAAGAAATGCTGATTTGGATACCGTTTTCCAAGCTTCCAAATCAGGATAATACTTAATTGAGAGGCAACTCCTCCGATAAGAGCAGCCATCCATCCGTAAGTACCTGCATATTTCGCTTCTGTGTAAGGCAAAGACAATATTCTGCTGCCTATTTGAATAAGTAGAACAAGAAATAGAAGATGTCGGTTGGAAATAGTCTCTTCTTTCATCATTCCTTCCACCCCTCGGGATTTCCGAGTCGATGCCGATTGACTGGAGCAGCTTCCTTCGGACGTCTTCTTAAGCTCCAAATGGGCGCTCTTATAACCGTATCTTTCACTCCGCTGTCCGCGAACGCCGGATAAAAATAAGGAAGCCCCATGGAGTTCATTCGACACAAATAAATATTCAGCATTAGAAATGAGAAAACAAGACCTATCAGCCCGAAAAGAGCTGAAAGCAAGGTCACTGGAATATTAATGAGCCTGACCGAGCTGCTCATTTCGTAAGAAGGTATGAGAAATGACGCCATGCCAGTAAACGCAGCGACAACAACAGCCGTATTGGAAAACAGATTGGACTGGACCACCGCTGTTCCGATGATAATCCCCCCCACTACCCCTGTCACTTGCCCAATAGGACTTGGAAGCCGCACCGCCGCTTCTCTTAATATTTCTAGTGCTAGCAGCAAGAGTATCAACTCAAACGCGGGATTAAACGTGATATACTTTAATGCGCCTTGAAGAGTCAAAGCCATTTTCAATGGAAGAACGTACGATTGAAATACAATAAGCGAAGTATACAATCCGGGTAATCCGATAGCAATAAAAAAGCAGGCGATACGCAACAATCTAAACACACTGCCAACCATCCAATTGATTTGATAATCGTCCGGAGATTGAAAAAAAGCCCAGAACGATACCGGCATAATAGACACATCAGGAGAGCCTTCTGCGATGATAGCGGCTTTGCCTTCCATCAAATACGCTCTCGTCCGATCTAACCGCTCTGATGTCAGCATTTGCGGAAATAAACTAAATCGTCTGTCTTGAATGTATTCCTGGATGAGCCCAGGGGCATATATATTATCTATATCTATCCTTTGCAGTCTTTGTTCAATTAAGCTAGTAACTTCGGGATTTGCAATCCCCTTAATGTAAATTACAGCAACCTTGGTTTGCGAAACACGTCCTATGGTGTAGTATTTTACGACAAGATCTGCTGAAGCAATCCGCTTTCTTAGCAGATTGATGTTCGTTTCCAAAGTCTCTACGAAGGCTTCTCTCGACCCCCGAAGCACCCGTTCATTCGTAGGAAAATTAATCTGACGCTCTTTGTGCAGCTCAGTTCCGAGAAGTAATAAAACACTCTCCCCTTCCTTATGCAATACTGTCTTCCCATGAGCGAGGGCCTTCACGGCCTCATGAATGTCATCGGTCTCCTTCAAATCCTGGACGGTGATGACTTCTTGGGCATTTGCATCAGGTCTTAGTGATAACGGCTTTACAATGTGTTCCTGAAAAACCTGCGAATCGACCATCGTATCCAAGAAAAAAAGCGAATATTCGTATTGTGGAAAGCTCATTGTTTTCATCGTTAAATCCGTGCTGTATGAAAAAGCTTCTTGGAAATACTGGTAGGTGTCTTGAACGGAAGAACTGGGTTTCATATACTCTTCCTTTCATAAATATTAAAGTAGCATTTTTACCTTTTCCAGATTCATCTGTGACTATACATTTTTTTCTAATCTGGACCAACTGGGCGGCTATTACTTTGGGCAAGATTGAGAGCAGAATTAAGCAATTTGAATAGCAAATTACATCGTGAAAAATTTTAGAAGGTATAAAACATACAAAGTAGATGGTTCGGTAGAGAATTTTGAGTCGAAGGTCGGTTTGCGAGATGTTCCTAACAATGCCTTCGAAACGGAATATGAAAAGAAATCTTGGGGAAAATAGGATTAAATTTCCGATTTGGAGAAAAGAGGAGTCTCGAATGAAAGCTGACCGATCTCTAGACATAACCGAGAAGTCGCTACAGGAAATGCTCTTCCATAGTTCAGACTTCCAATCGAGTGATTTCGTGGCCGGTGACCGACATTTTCGGCTTTTTTATTTGGATACAATGATTGAGCTTGCTGTAGTACAGGAACATATTATTCGCCCATTGCTTCATAACGGGGACGTTAGCGTACGCGAAGCCGTGTCCATACTCGATTACAGCGAGACTGATCTTATTTCGGTTGGGTCGACAGCGCTGGTCGAAGGAAAGACGGTAGTCCAAATAGAAGGCGAAGCGAAGTTGTATTTGCTTGGATCCGAGCTTAGTAAAGAACGAGCAGTAAACATTCCTGTGAACGAACGGGTGCTGCGTGGCTCCAACCAAGCGTTAATCGAAAACATGGATACCAATCTCAATTTAATGCGCAAGCAGATTGCGTCGCCCGATCTTGTTGTAAAGTTTTATCAGGTTGGCCGCAGGTCGAACACAAAAGTCGCCGTACTTTACCTGCATTCTCTCGCCAATAAAGAGGTCATAAAGGAATTTGAGCACAGGATTTCAACTATCGACATCGATTATGTGGAAGCCCCTGGCTTTCTCCAAGAGTTGATCGAAGATAAAAAATTCTCTGTTTTTCCAAAAATACTCGTAACTGAAAGACCGGACAGGGTAAGATCTTACCTGATGGATGGAAAAATCGCTATTTTGACGGACGGTTCACCAGATTGCCTGATCGTTCCGGTCTCGTTTTGGGCATTTTTGCAAAGCCCGGACGATTACCAAGTCGGCTGGCTGTTTGGCAGCAGCCTAAGGTTTCTTCGGGTCATCGGCTTCCTTTTGACGATCAGTTTGCCCGGCCTTTACGTGGCCCTTGTCACCTTCGATCCCCGGATTGTGCCGTTCGAAATCGCACTGACACTGCAAAGCTCTATGCAATATATCGCACTGCCGCCCGTACTCGAAGCGATAACGATGTTGGTCATACTCGAAATCCTGCGGGAAGCTACTGTACGACTCTCAAGCTCGATCGCTAATACGATCGGAGTCGTCGGCGGTATCGTCATCGGTACCGTCGTTGTTGAGTCCAATTTAATCTCCAATATGATGGTGATTGTAACAGCGCTAACGGGTATTGCATCTTATATTATTCCTTCCTACGAAATGAGATTAGCAGCCCGATTATTATATTACCCGTTTATCTTCATGGCATCGATTTTCGGGCTGATCGGCTTGATGCTTGCATTCCTTTTGGTGCTGACGCATTTGGCCCGTATCAACACGATGGGTATTCCGTACTTTTACTCGGGACTTAGCGGCGATACCATCAAGGATTCGCTATTTAGAGGGCCAATCAGGAGCTTGAAAAAACGCCCGATAGAAAGCTTGTCGGAAGACGAGACGAGAATAGGAGATCCAAAGGGGTGATAGAATGATCCACTTGAATAAAATTTCCATCAATCAGCTTATTTGCCTCGTTATTCTGACCCAAGTCGGTGTTAGCGTTTTATCGATCCCTTACGCACAATCCCGCTACTCGGGCTACGACTCGTAGATGTCCGTCTTAATGGGGGGAGTGTTCGCTCAAGCCGTCATCCTTATAATCTATCAGCTGGGAAAAAGATATGATGATCGGCCTTTGTCCCAGTATATATCCGCGATAGTTGGAAAACCGTTAGGTTCGGTCGTGAACTTCATCTATGCAATATACTGCGCGGAATCTAGTCTTCTGGTCATAGTCTCCTATTCCGATGTTATCAACCGCTGGGTGTTATTTGAAACCCCCTGGTTCGTGTTAGTCGGAGTATCGGCCGCGATCGCGGCTTATGTTGCATCATCGACACTCCGGTCAATGGCGACCATCACGCAGATGATTATGCTCCTGTTTCTGACTTGTATGGTGATCCTAATTATTAGTGGAATGGGAAAAGGGGACTGGCGCAATTTTTTTCCGGTCGGCACTCATGGGATCGTACCCCTTCTAAAGGGGGCACTCCCTGCGTTTTGGTTGTACGCTGGGTATGAGCTTCTCCTATACGTTTTTCCATACATAAGTTGCCGTAAGAAGAAGGAAATCGTCATTGCCATGTCGATCGCCAATGGATTTACGACCTTTTTTTACGTGTTGATAGCAGTCATTGTGACGTACAACTTCAGCGAAAGTCAATTGAATTCCATTCCGGAGCCGATGGTGTTTATTCTCCGTAAATTCAGATGGCCAGTTGTTCAAAGCCTGGATATATTTTTTATGACAATATGGATGTCCGTGACTACAGTAACGGTTTATGTTTATTTGTTTTTGTCCGCACGATATCTGGCGTTCGTCGGCCGCAAAGAAATCCGCAGCCATTCTCTTTTGGTATGGATTTTGGCAATCGTTTGCTTCGCACTCGGTTTATGGGGTTCCGACCGGCAATGGCTGTTCCGATTTTCAAGCTATCATAATATGGCTACTGCGATTATCATTGCCATTGTGCCGAGCATTCTTCTTCTTACTTCTTTGGCAAGGGGAAAGGCGGCGGGAGGATGAAAAAAGCGGCAATCGGAATTTTGATGTTATTGTTCTTGACCGGTTGTTGGGATCGCTTGCCCCTGCGCAATCTTAGATTAGTGGACATCGCCGGTTTGGACCTGGACGAGAAGAGCGGGGACGTAGTGCTCGATTTTGTTGTCACAAAACTCAAAAGTGCCGGCCAAGGAGAAGGGACCCCGAATTCAGAGTTGACGGAGCTCAAAGCACATAGTTTAGTCGAAGCGGTCGGCCAAGGAGATTACATCGATCAAGCTCCTTTCTTACCGGTCAACACGAGAGTCTATTTCCTTAGCAAGAGGTTTGCTTCACATGATCCTATTCCAAAGATTGCTTTTTTACTTGATGCCCCCTATTCGTCGATTAACACTCCCGTTGTCGTTTACGAAGGGAGCATGTCTGAGCTTTTGAAAACTAAATCGGGCAGGAAAAAAGACTTTACGAAAAATTTGAACGAGTTTATTTTGTCTTTGGAAAAAAACGGTGTAGTGTCCAACGTTTCTATGATGCAATTTATTCTTTCCAAAGAAGATCCATTGAAAGATATCGCGTTGCCCCTGTTGAAACCATTAGATTCGAGAATGGAATTAGGAGGCGCCCTTTTATTCCGGCAAGGTACGAATACAGGGGTAAAACTCGGCAAAGAACAAGTCCGAATGTTGTTGTTGATGTCAGGGAGGGAGCCAGGAAGGCAAAGGTTTACCGGACATTTGCCAGGAAACGGTGAGGGACAAGACATCAATTATGGGTTTTCCCTCAAAAAGGGAGATTCAAAGATCAGCGTCGGCCGTCCATCGAGAGGATTGCCGGAAATCAAAATCAAAGTCAAACTGCGTATTAATGCGTTCGAAATTGGCGAAACAGTTAAAACACTAAAGCCTGATTACGTTAATCGAATGGAGAAAGAACTAAGCAAACATCTGGAAGAAAATGCGGCGGAAACGATTGAGAAATTGCAAAAAGCGAATTGTGACGTTCTCGGCATTGGCATGCAAATTAAGGCATTCCATCCTAACGTTTGGAAGTATTTAAATTGGCGCAAAGACTATCCGCGTTTGTCGATTAAACCGAAATTCAACGTGCAGATCGTTAACTCGGAAGCCGAATAACTTTTAGGGCGCGAACTCCAATAGGGGGACGCGCCATTGTATGTTTGCGATTATTTTGACTTATTTCTTTATTAGGACGAAAATAAACTTTATAATATTTAAAAAATAGCAAGTGTACAATGTAGTTAATTTATTGCGTTAACCATGGAGGTTGAGGTGAAATTATGAATTTTGAGCAAATGGCATATATTGTAAATGTTGCGAACGAGATGTCCATTTCAAAAGCAGCTGAAAAATTATTTATTTCTCCTTCAGGTATGAGTCAATCTATAACACAATTAGAAAATGAACTTGGGATAAAAATCTTTAACCGATCGAAACAAGGAGTTACTCCCACTTTTGAAGGTAAAATAGTAATTTCAAAAGCAATAACGTTACTAAATACCATTAAACAAATGAATAAAGAAATTTATGAGTATAAAAATAGCAATCAAACTCATTTAAAAATCCTTACTGCTCCTACTTTTTCTTTTCTACTAGAAGAAGCGTTAGTCAACTTTAATTCGAACAAAAGTGATATTACATTCGAAGTACTTGAGCAAAACCCTACTTATATCATTCAAAATTTTAACACGCAAAATTATGATTTTGCTTTAATACATGCCTCGAGAGATGAGTTAAAAAAGGAAAAAAATATTCGGTTTGAACATATTCATGAGGGCCATATATGTATTGCAGTGGGTAAAAATTCACCTTTTTATTCTATGGATACTGTATCTCTAAGTGATCTCGGAGATTCAAAATTTGTGATGTATAATTCCTCCGATTATAAAAAGGTATTGAAATTAATCAAACTGAGTGCAAATCAAGTTTTAATCAAATCGAATAGCAGCAGTCTTCTTTTTGAAGTGATAAAAGAAAGCCAGGCCGTTTTATTTTTGCATGACTTTTCTATTAAGAAAAGTCCAATGGTTATAAATGGAGAGATAAAAATAATCCCCTTAAAGGAAGAAGATTATTTTCCAATTGATTTCTGGCTTATTTATTTAGAAACGAAAGGGTTAACAAAGATAGCTAAGCAATTTATTGATGAGTTTTTCAATATTTTTAAAAATTGATCTGCTTTCAGAAAAAAGCAGCCCGAGACTTTGTCAAGAAAGAGCTCGGGCTGCATATTTTTTGTCGAGCTTCATTAGGAATTATTTACTTTATCTCTGCTGAAAACCCGTTTTTTCTTGCCAATACTGACTAAAAAAATAACAAGAATTAACCCAACACTTATCAGAACACCTCTTCTTTGTGTTTCGCCAATCATTCCCCCGGAAACCGCCAACAGAATAATGGCGATTCCAAAATAAGAGGAATATGGATACCCGGGCATTTTAAAGGTACGAATCCGCTCTTCTCGTTTTCGTAATTTTATTTGGGTAGAAAGAATAATAACCCAATTCAATATCAGCAGAACACCGGCAGCTGTCGTAATATACTCATACAATTTTCCCGGCATAATAAAGGAAAGAACTAGTGATGCTCCCAAAGCTAATCCTGTTACCATTAAGGACTTTAGTGGAAGGCCTTCTCTATTCCTCCCTGCCAGTGTATTTGGGGCATCCCGGTCTTCTGCCAAAGATACCAAGATATTTGTCACGGAAAATAGTGCCGCTACCATGGTCGAAAAAGCAGCACTTATAATAATTAGATTAAATATGGAACCAATAAAGGGAATATTAAAAATAGACAGAGCCGTAATAAATGGGCTTTCTGATTCGTCAATCTTTGTCCATGAAACAAAATATAAAACAAAGAAAATCGACAGTATATAAACAGCGACTAAAGCCATAAGCATAGTAGAACCTGCTTTTTGAACTTCATTTTTATTTTTTAATTCAGTGGATGCAATCCCTAATACCTCAATACCCCCAAACGAAAAAAAGGTAAAGATAAGGGCTTCCCACATGCCTGCTGCTCCATTAGGAACTAGCGGGTTCCAAACATTTCTTACATCTAAACGATGTGGCTGTGGTCCAATCATATGGAACAAAATTAATAAGCCAAAAAAGATAAAGATGATAAGCGTGGACAATTTTATGATTCCAAATAAGGATTCAATTTTCCCGAAGTTGTTAACCCCTAATAGAATAATCCCAAATGCGAGGGCCACATAACATACTGTAAAGATCCATATTGGAACATCGGGGAACCAGAACCCGGTAAATGTGGCCAGTGCTACTGACTCACTTGACATAATAAAAACGCCTGCTAACCAATAAACCCACCCGGATACAAATCCCATTGAATTTCCGAATGCTTTTCTAGCATAGGTTCGAAAAGAACCTGGCTGCGGATCGGCAACGGTCATTTCGGCGATAGCACTGAATACAAAATATGTAGTTAATCCGGCAATGGCATAATTAATTAGAATCGCTGGGCCCGCAACCTTAATCGATAATCCGGTCCCAAGAAAGAAGCCAGCTCCGATAACAGCACCCATCCCAATCAGTGAAAGCTGCCACCAGGCTAGTTTAGAATGCCCCCCACTTTCAACGTTATCTGCTTTTTTTTGCTTTACTACTTGTTTAAAGGTAAGATCATTTTCCATTGGAAGGGCTCCTTTCAAAAACCCGTTTCATTTTATCTTTTCCCATATTAAAAAAAAACGACAAAAAAGGCAGGGTTTTGATTCCCGCCGTTAAAAACTAAAATAAGTTAGCAAAGATAAAAGTAAGGATGTAATGATAATGGCTAAAAGTGGACGAATAGCTTTCGTACGTAATTCTTTTAAGCTAATA
This sequence comes from Neobacillus bataviensis, assembly GCF_019969725.1. Next base: position 109,972 of record NZ_JAHXYW010000008.1, on the reverse strand, counting down.
TTTAATCCTAAGCCGGTCATAGACATCGTTAAAATAAACGATGTGAAAGCTGAAATGTCGGACATATGTTTTTTTGATACTACAAACTCATTTCCGATAATATAACTTCCTACAAAACTCATAATGATAAAACCAATTAAAAACCAAGGAAACTCGAATTTTGCCTCTCGGTCTATTTTTCCTCTTTTTTTCATCCAAAACATAAGGATAAAGCAAACCGGAATTAATAGGAATACACGTGCAAGTTTGGCGAGTAATGCGTGAGCAAGTGCATCCTGGCCAGCAGGAGCAGCTGCTAAAGCAACATGCCCGATCTCATGAAGGCTGATTCCAACCCAATTTCCGTAGTCTATAAGACTAATGGGTAATATTGGATATACTAACGTATAGATAATAGAAAAAAAAGTGCCTACTAATGCGATGATTCCTACTCCCATTGCCGTATCTTCATCTTTTGCTTTTATAATGGGTGATACGGCCGCGATGGCTGCGGCACCACATATACCTGTTCCAACACTTAATAATAAAGAAAGATTAAGATCTGCTTTGAGCCATTTTGCAAGAATCATAAGAACTGCAATTGAAAAAATGATGGTTACGGCTCCTCTTAGCAAAAGCGGTAAACCTTCATGAAAGATCACGATCATATTAAGCTTTAATCCATAAAGGATTATGGCAAATCTTAAAAGCTTTTTTGAAGTAAATTGAATACCAGTACGTAATTTTTCTGGATATCCAAAAACCTGTCTATAGACCACGGCAATTAAAATGGCACACGCAAGTGGTCCTAACCGATTTAGACCTGGCAGCTGTGCCACGGTAAAACCTATCACGGCTATAATCAAAGTAAAACCAATTCCAGTTATCAAAGAAACATTTAGTTTTTTCGCAGCTTTTTTTTGCTTATTTGGACTGGAAATTATTAAAGCTTTTTGTTCCAATGTCTTTCATCCCCTCATTTGCATTATTTAAATTAATCGTAACGAATGATTTACAATAAGGAAAATAAATGATTATTATAGTTATAATAAGTAAAATCGATACTAAGGAGGTGGACATATGGATCAACTATTGACTGTGTTTATTTCAGTAGCGGATAAAAGGAACTTTTCCAGGGCTGCGGAAGAGCTTCATATGACTCAGCCTGCCGTTAGCCAGCAAATTCAACAATTAGAAAAATATATAGGTGCAACACTGCTTCTGCGGACAAACAAAAGTGTGCAGCTGACTAAAGCAGGTGAGATTGTTTATTTACATGCTAAAGAAATAACCGGTTTGTATAAAAGAATGTCTATGTTAGTGAATGAATTAAATAACGAGCCAACAGGACTATTAAAAATTGGTGCAAGCTATACTTTTGGAGAATACGTATTACCACATATCCTTGCTAAAATGAAAAACCTATATCCGAATATCATTCCTTCCGTTCAAATCGGCAATACAAGGGATATAGCCCAAGCAATCATAAGTCATGAAATCGATGTAGGGATTGTAGAGGGTGAAATATCAAATCGAAATTTAAATGTTAAAACCTTTTCAAAAGACCTGATGTATATCGTCGCAGGGGGGAATCATCCAATTTTCTCAGAAGAGGAAGTGACACGAGGTCAGTTAGAACAAGAGAATTGGATTGTCCGTGAAGAGGGTTCCGGAACAAGAGATGCAACAGATAAATTATTTCAAACGTTACAAATACGCCCATCCAAATTAATGGAGTTCGGCAGCACACAACTAATTAAAGAAGCCGTTGAAGCGGGACTTGGTATTAGTTACTTATCAGAACTTACTGTTAAAAAAGAAAGAATTCTTGGGACCATTCAGGTTTTAAATGTAAAAGGGACGCCGATAAAAAGGAATTTTTCCATTATAACGGAATCGGCCGAATTCCAAACAAAATCTATGAACTTATTTATTAAGTTAATAGAAAATTATCGCAAGAATCGATTAATATTATAAATTTTACTAAGACAAAGCCTGAATGCTGGGGCTTTGTTTTTTTTGAAGTGGATACAGAGATTGGTAAGCCTCCCGCTCTACAGACCTACCTTTGTATATTAGTTTAATTCATATATAAATTAAAATGTTTAATTTTATTTAATTGAAATTTATAAGTATACTTAGTGTAACAATATTTTAAATATTCACAATAGTGAGTGTGCAAAAGCTTCCATGTGATTAAAAGGAGGGTAAATCATTTAATGACTTATCATTTAGACGAAAATCTAAGAAAAAGTGCATGCAATGTTCCTGAAAGTATGGCTTATATCTATGGGGATATAAGTGTTACCTACAGGGAATTAAATCAGCAGGTAGACCAATTGGCTGCAGGTTTGGCTGCCCAAGGAATCGGGAAGGGAGATGGAGTAGCTCTTATATTAGGGAATAGCCCTGAATTTCTCATAGCCTACTACGGTGTATTACGGCTGGGTGCCTTTGTTGTGCCAATCAATCCTTTGTTTACCCAAGGGGAAATCAACTACATATTAGACAATAGTCAAGCTAAAGCCGTTATTGCACATGTATCTGTTCAAACAAAGTTATCAGAAGTAAAGAAACAATTAGAAAATCTGAAGCTGGTGGTTTATACCGAAACCAATGATCAGGAATGGACATGGGAGAATCTCATGGAATCAAGCTTAAATATTTGTGGAAGCCCTTACATTGATGAGGAAGATCTTGCCGTCATTCTCTACACTTCAGGAACAACCGGGAAACCAAAGGGTGCAATGTTAACACATCGAAACCTAGCTTCGAATGCTGACTCCATTTCGACATTACTAGAACTCGTTGAAAATGATCGAGTCGTAGCCGTTCTACCAATGTTCCATGTTTTTTGTATGACAGTTTGTCTGAACGCACCAATTGCTTGCGGGGCAACAGTTCTAATCCAACCTAAATTCAGTCCTCTTGACGTGGTAAGCACCATTCGAGAAAGAAAGGCAACCGTGTTTGCTGGAGTCCCTACTATGTACAGTTTTATCAATCAATTACCTGAAGCAACTGCAGAGGATTTCCAATCTATTCGTATATGTATCTCTGGAGGTGCCTCGATCCCGGTCGAGCTGCTGCATAAATTTGAAAGCAAGTTTAATGTATCTATCTTGGAAGGATATGGGCTTTCGGAAACGGCTCCTCTCGTTGCAATTAATCCATTAAAAGGAACCCGCAAACCAGGTTCTATCGGCCTGAATATTCCAGCTGTCCAAAGTAAGGTTGTAGATGAGTTCGGAAAAGAATTGCCGATAGGGGAAGTCGGCGAGTTAGTTGTTCAAGGGCCGAATGTAATGAAGGGATATTTGGGGATGCCAGAAGCTACATTAGCTGCTTTTAAAGAAGGGTGGTTTTACACGGGTGATCTCGCGACAATGGACGAAGATGGATACATCTACATTGTTGATCGCAAGAAGGACATGATTATAGTCGGCGGTTACAATGTATATCCTCGTGAAGTCGAAGAAGTCTTGTATCAACATCCCTCCGTGGTAGAGGCTGCCGTCATTGGTGTGCCTGATGGAGAATACGGAGAGAGCGTAAAAGCTTATGTCGTAGTTAAGGATGAGCAAATCACCATGAATGACATTATCCAATTCTGTCGAGATAAGCTGGTGAAATACAAGCTTCCTAAACAAGTAGAATTTTTTAATGAGCTCCCTAAGAACTCCACCGGCAAGATTTTGCGCAGAGAATTAAGAGAATTGACCGAAATAAAGTAAGAAAATAACCAACCAAATTATTAAAGGGGGATTACTTATGTCAACCATTTTAAAGGAAAAAGTTAAAGGGCCAGTAGCTTGGAAAGGCACTGACCTGGCTAAAGATGATTCATGGGTTTATTATTTGTCTGAAAAAACGATTGCTTCACTTGAAAACGCTTTAGTTCATGTTAAACAAAAGGGTTTAAAAGCACCTGATTTTAACAAAGAGGATTTTCCGATTGCTGATCTTGTGGACGAAATCGATTATTTTGTTGAAGAGTTGGAGAATGGGAGAGGATTCCTATTAATTCGTGGATTACCAATTGAAAGATATACAGATGAGGAAGCAAGCATCATTTACTGGGGGCTTGGACTTCACATGGGCATCCCGGTATCGCAAAATGCAAATGGTGACCTCTTAGGGCATGTTAAAGATCAAGGGCTTAGTTTAGAAAATTCAAATGTACGCGGTTACCAAACGAAACTGCATCTTCCTTTCCATGCTGATGGATCGGATGTTGTTGGATTACTAAGTCTGCGAAAAGGCAAATCTGGAGGCTACAGCAGTATCATCAGTTCGATGACTGTTTATAATGAAATTTTGGAAAAGAATCCGGAATATCTAGGAATTCTCTGCCGTCCATTTTACTTTGATCGTCGTGGAGAGGAAGCACCAGGAGAATCTCCAGTATTTTCATCACCAATTTTTAATTATTATGATGGTAAATTGAGCTGCCGATATGTCCGTTTATTTATCGAATCAGCACAAGTGAAAACAGGCATCCAATTGTCAAAAGTGGAAATTGAGGCGTTAGACTTACTAGATTCCCTCCTACATGATGAGAATTTGCATTATAACATGATGTTGGAGCGAGGCGATATGCAATTCGTCAATAATTATACGATTCTTCACTCACGTACTCAATACGAAGACTATGAAGAAACGGAACGCAAACGTCATCTATTAAGATTGTGGCTCACGATGCCAAATGGCCGGGAAATTTCCGAGGAGTTCGCTATGTTTATTGATGAGAATACCGGTAAGCCGGGTCGCGGCGGTGTGCCGGTACGTAAACAAACATCTGGCGGAATAGTGGAAACCTTGAAGTAAAGCTTTAAAAACGTTTCGCAAGAACGTGTGGGGACACCTTTTCAGAGTTCTGGAAAAGGTGTTCCTTATATAGGAAAAAGCGGGGAGATTTATATGTCAAGCACTCCAAAATATTCATGGATCATTTTATTATTTCTAGTTCTTTCTGGAATGATCAACCAGGTGGATAAAATTATCATTGGTTTGGTTTCAATTCCATTAATGAAAGAGTTACATTTAAGTCCTTCGCAATGGGGAGTTGTAGGAAGTTCTTTCTTTTGGTTCTTTACCTTCTCATCTATCATTCTTGGAGGTATGGCCGACTCCAAAAACACGAAAAAAATGTTAACGTGGATGTCGTTGATTTGGTTGACAGTTCAATTTGCCACCCCATTCGTAAGCAGTTTGTCTATGCTTATGTTATCGAGAATGATTTTGGGAGCAGGCGAAGGCCCAGCTCCTGCACTATCAACGGCAATCATGGGGAAGTGGTTCCCGAAACATAGACACGGCATCGGGTTTGGTGCTGTTTTGTTAGGAACGACAGGGGGATCGGCGATCGCTTCGCCACTTTTAATCTCAATGATTGATAAGTATGGATGGGAATCTGCATTTATTGCGATGGGTATTCTAGGACTGATCGTCCTGGTGTTATGGCTGATTTTCGGTAAAGAAAGTCCTCAAGAAATCGGTTTGCCATCCATTCAGCAAAAGGAGCAGCATTCATCTAATCTCCCTAAAGTATCATGGCGTCAGTTTCTGCCGCATCTTTTATCTAAAAATTTTATTCTGACTGTTTTATGCGGGGGCTGTGCTTATTGGTTATTGTCCGTTCAAGCTGTATGGTTTCCAGCCTATTTTACAAAAATTCAACAGTTTAATGGCCAAGCCTTAAAACTAGCCGTGTCTTTGCCGTTTCTTTTTGCAGCACTTTGTCAGGTAGGATTTGCGCTTGTCTCAGATCGTCTTTATCGTAAAACAAGAGATATTCGCAAAGCTCGAATAAATCTTGCCGGATTGATGATGATGTTATCCGCTTTTTGCATATATCTAGCAAATGCTGCGAATTCCACAGCTATGTCCATACTGTTCTTTACCCTTGCACCGGGTTTTGCGTATGTGATTCTTTCACTTGCACCGGCAATATTGATGGAGTTTTTTTCTCCACAAAATATTGGAAAGGCACAAGGGACGTTCATTGCTCTTGCAAGTACAGCAAGTATTATTGCTCCACTTGTATTTGGAAATCTTATTCAACGTGCAGCGACTGAAGCAATTGGATATGGATTTGCATTTCAAGCCTCTTCTTTGGTGATGCTCATTATCGGATTATCGTTTTGGATTGGTGTACGTCCCTCAAAGAAAAGCGACACAATGATTGAAGCAGAGGAACAAGTGAGTATGTAAAAGATTCTACAGGAAGTTTGTTAATTCCTTTTAAGTTTTATATTAATATAACTTATTAATAAGTTGTAAATCATCATTTTACTTAAATAAAAATTATTAGTATATCAAAATTATAAATTAGCATTTGTTAATCACATGATAGTGAAACAATCAATTTATCAAAGGAGGAATATTTATGTCGATCATTTTAAAGGAAAAAATCCAAGGACGTTCAGCGTGGAAAGGGATCGAACTAGCTAAAGATGATTCATGGATTTATTATTTGACCGAAGAAACGATTACTGCTCTCGAGAAGGCTTTATTACATGTCCAGCAAAAAGGATTAAAAGCACCTGAATTTACAAAAGAGGATTTCCCGATTCCTGATCTCGCTGAAGAAATCACATATTTTGTTGACGAACTAGAAAACGGAAGAGGGTTTCTATTGATTCGTGGATTGCCAATGGAACGGTATACTGACGAGGAAGCGAGCATCATTTATTGGGGTATCGGACTTCAATTGGGACTGCCGATCATCCAAAGCAAAACCGGGGACCTGTTAGGGCATATCAAAAACGTTGGTAAAGACTTTAATGATAATTCAAAAGTGAGAGGTTACCAAACCAATGTACATCTTGACTATCACACAGATCTTGCTGATGTTGTCGGTTTACTATGTCTTCGCAAGGCGAAATCTGGCGGGTTAAGCAGTATCGCTAGTGCGATGTCTATCTATAATGAAATTCTGGAAAAGCACCCAGAGTACCTTGACATTCTTTATCGTCCATTTGCACATGATCTTCGTGGGGAGGAAGCAGAAGGTCAATCTCCGGTCGTTCAATCACCAATCTTTAGTTATTTCGATAATAAATTGAGCTGCAGATATATCCGACAATATGTCGTATCAGCACAAACGAAAACAGGTATCTCTTTGTCGGAAGAGGAGATCAAAGCTTTTGATTTTATAGATTCCCTTACGCATGATGAAAACTTCCATATTGATATGATGATGGAACCAGGTGATATGCAATTTGTTAATAATTATACCGTTTTTCATTCACGTACTCTATTTGAAGATTATGAAGAAGATGACCGCAAACGTCATTTATTAAGATTATGGTTAATGATGCCAAATGGACGAAAAATTGCCCCAGATTTTGAGTTTTATATCGGAGGAGCACCTGTAGTTAGATAAAAAGCGGGTGATAATGGTGATTTTATTCAAGATAAATGGTGAATAAAATCACCATTTATGTTTTTTATCAGGTAAAGACTAGTTAATTAAAAAAATATGAAGTGAGGATGATGTTTCTTGGCAAATTTAGATCCGCAAGCAGAAAAATATTTACTAGCATTTAATCAGATGCCGCCTATTCATAAAATGGAGCCTAGGACAGTAAGAGAGGTGCTTTCGAAAGCCCCGCGTCCTGCAGTGAAATTAGAACTGCTTTCAAAGGTAGAGGATTTTAAGATTCCGGTAAGCCAAGATGAAACAATCAAATGCAGGGTATATATACCGCAGGGGCAAGGTCCTTTTCCTCTATTTATTTATTACCATGGTGGAGGATGGGTACTGGGAGACATTGAATCAACGGATGCAAGCTGCCGAATGATAGCTAATCGAACTGAAAGTATTGTTGTATCCGTAAACTATCGTCTTGCTCCAGAGTATAAGTTCCCTACTCCCGTCGAAGACGCATATGCGGCATTGGAATGGGTCTATAAAAAAGCGGCCTCCTTTAACGGAGATGTTTCTCGATTGATAGTCGGAGGGGATAGCGTTGGAGGAAATCTAGCAACAGTAGTTTCGATGATGTCGAGAGACAGAAAAGGGCCTAACATTTCTGCACAGATCTTAATCTATCCTCCGACAAACCTTGAGTTCAATACGGAATCCCATCAAATCTTTGCAAAAGGATACGGTCTGGATCGTGAACAGTTGGTTTGGTTTCGCGATCATTATTTAAGAAACGAAGTAGACAGACATAATGAATATGCATCCCCATTGGTCGCTGAAGATTTAGGGGGCCTACCGACTGCATTGGTGATCACAGCGGAAAATGATGTGCTTCGCGATGAAGGGATGGCCTATGCTAAACGTCTGAGAAAATTTGGCGTTCATGTTGAATATGAATGTGAACCTGGAATGGTCCACGGCTATTTTGGACACATGGCTATTTTCTCCAAGAACATTGAATCTTCTGTTTCTAAAATCGACAAGTTCTTGAGTTTCCTAAAAAATAAAGTAGAGATAGATTGAAATAGAAAAGTTCAAATTTAAACGAGCCTCAGATCTTGTGAGGCTCGTTTTTTAAATCTACCAAAATAGATAACTATAGTAATCCTGCTTATTTAATAATAAACGGTATTTCCAATTCCGCCAGTTACGGAAATGACATCGCCGGTAATGGATGCCGCCAAAGGTGATGCTAGGAAGGTAACCACATAAGCAATTTCCTCTGAAGTAATCAAACGGCCGAGGGAATTTAATGATTCTACCTGACGTATAGCTTCCTCATTTGTGACCCGGCCTCTAAACGTTTCCGTATCTACAATTCCTGGGTACACTGCATTAACGTTGATCCCATGCTTTCCTAATTCCAATGAGGCGGATTTTGTCATATGGACAACAGATGCATTACGCGGTCCGGAACTAAAATAATTACCACCAATTCTCGCAGCTAAACCACTAATATTAATTATTCGTCCCCAATTATTTTTAATCATATAAGGAGCGACAGCCCGGATAGAACGAAAATAGCCCATATACTTTTCTTCAAAATCTTTCAAAATAAGTTCATCTTTAATACTGTTAAAATCCTCTGGTTCGTGGCCGCCAACACGGGCGCCGCTGTTGATTAAAATATCAATGCTTCCCATCGCTGCTGCTGACTTTTCAACTAAATTTAGGATAGAGTCCGGATCCGTGGTATCTGCCACGATCGGATAGATATTTCTGTTTGTTTCTTCTGCCAATTCCTCTGCTGTTATCTTTAAAGAGGATTCGTTTCTTGAACAAATTGTACAATCTACACCTTCCAGTGCCAACTGGCGGGCAACCGCTTTACCAATCCCTCGGCTTCCTCCAACAATAAGTGCTTTTTTCCCTGTTAACTTTAAGTCCATATTCATCCTCCTGTTTCTATTTCACTACTAGAAAAATTATTTTTTTGAATATTTACTCATTTCTATTTTTGATTCTACCTATAAATAAGATTTATATAAAATTAAAGTTTTTAATTTGTAATTAAATTATTTTAATATGATTTTATGTTGTCATTTTCCAATCTACATGCATGAACTGTTTTTTTGTATATTAGTAATACTTACTTGTAAATTAAAATGTTTAATTTTTTTTAACTGAAAATTATGAATATAATTAACATAATAACAATTAATACAGTCAGAAAGTTATTTAAAGCGCTTCCATGGAAATGAAGGGGGGAAATTCAATAAATAAGTAATAATTTTATGAAAATGCTTTTTTAAGAGAGAACGAGTCACTTTTAGTAGAAAACGAAGGGGGAGTATCTGTGCCGTCCATTTTAAGGGAAAAAATTCAAGGACCAGTAGCGTGGAAAGGTATTGATCTGACAAAAGATGATTCATGGATTTACTATTTGTCAGAAAGAACGATTGCAGCTCTCGAGAACGCATTATATCATGTAAAACAACAAGGTTTAAAAGCTCCTGATTTTAAAAAAGAGGACTTCCCTATTCCTGAACTTTTAAATGAAATCGCTTACTTTATTGATGAGCTGGAAAATGGGAGAGGTTTCCTATTAATTCGAGGATTACCAATGGAAAGGTATACAGACGAAGAAGCAAGCATCATTTATTGGGGTCTAGGAGTTCACTTGGGTATTCCAGTAACGCAAAACGCAAAAGGGGATCTTTTAGGGCATGTCATTGACCAAGGTCTTGATATAAATAATTCAAATGTACGCGGTTACCAAACCAATGCACATCTTCCATTTCACCCAGATGGATCTGATGTTGTAGGATTATTAAGTCTTCGAAAAGCTAAATCCGGAGGTTTCAGTAGTATCGTAAGTTCGATGGCCGTTTATAATGAAATACTTGAAAAATACCCAGAGTTTCTTGGAATTCTCTATTGTCCATACTTCTTGGATCGCCGTGGTGAGGAAGCACCGGGAGAATCTCCTGTATATTCATCACCGGTCTTTAGTTATTACAAAGGTAAATTAAGCTGCAGATATAACAGGGGATATGTTGAATCGGCACAAGCGAAAACTGGCCGCTATTTGTCAAAAGTTGAATTGGAAGCCTATGACTTAGTGGATTCCCTCCTTCATGATAAAAACATGCATATCGATATGATGATGGAACCAGGTGATATGCAATTTGTTAATAATTATACGGTACTTCATTCACGTACTGTATACGAAGACCATGAAGAACCCGAGCGCAAACGTCATTTATTAAGATTGTGGCTCACAATGCCAAATGGGAGGGAAATTGCACCCGATTTCGCAATGTTTATTGATGAGAAAACAGGTAAAGCGGGACGCGGTGGCATTCCCGTACGTGATAAAACGGCTGGTGGAATTGCATAGAAAATGAGGTAGCAAAGAAGGGGAGATTTTATTTGAAGACACCAAAATATTCATGGATTATATTATTAATTCTAGTAGCTTCTGGTATGATCAACCAAGTTGATAAAATTATCATTGGTTTGGTTTCGGTTCCGTTAATGAAAGAGTTGCATTTAAGTCCTTCACAATGGGGTATTGTTGGAAGTTCTTTCTTTTGGTTCTTTACATTTGCTTCTTTTATTCTTGGAGGCATGGCCGATACCAAAAATACGAAAAAAATGTTTACATGGATCTCGTTTGTATGGTTGCTTGTTCAATTTGCCACACCTTTTGTTTCCAGTCTGTCTCTGCTCGTGATGACAAGAATGGTCTTGGGTGCAGGTGAAGGTCCAGCCGTTGCTATTTCAACCTCTATAATAGGAAAATGGTTCCCTAATCACAGACATGGAATAGGGTTTGGCGCTGTTCTCTTTGGAGCGACAATCGGGCCTGCTATTGCTTCTCCATTATTGATCTCTTTGATTAACGGATATGGATGGAGATCGGCTTTTATAGCAATGGGGTTAGTTGGACTGATTGTAGCGATTTTATGGTTGATTTTCGGAAAAGAAAGTCCTAAAGAAATAGGGTTGCCTGCATTTGAGCAAGAGGAAAAGCACTCATTAATTCATTCGAAAGTTTCTTGGCGTCAGTTTCTTCCGTATCTTTTTTCTAAAAATTTTATTTTTACCGTTTTGTGTGCCGGTTGTGCCTATTGGTTATTGTCCGTTCAAGCGGTTTGGTTTCCTGCTTACTTCACTAAAGTTCAACATTTTGATGGAAAAACATTAAAATTAGCCGTATCTCTACCTTTTCTTTTCGCTGCTCTTTGCCAAATTGGATTCGCCTTATTATCAGACCGACTTTATCGTAAATCTGGAGATATTCGTAAAGCAAGAATAAATGTGGCAGGTATAACGATGGTGCTATCCGCTATTTGTTTATATCTTGCCAATGCATTGAGTTCAAGTTCTATCTCTATCCTGTTCTTCATCCTTGCGCCAGGTTTTGGTATTGTTATCCTTACACTCGCACCCGCAATGTTGATGGATTTCTTTTCTCCCAAAAATATTGGAAAAGCACAAGGAACCTACGTGGCTCTTTCTAGTTCGACCAGTATAATTGCTCCATTAGTATTTGGGTATCTAATCCAGTATGCCGGAACCGAGGCAATTGGATATGGCTATGGATTTCAGGTTACTTCTTTGATTATGTTCGTAACCGGATTATTGTTTTGGACGATTGTGCGTCCCGCAAAACAAAGCCAAACAACAGTTAAACCTGAGGAACAAGCGATTATGTAGGATGAATAGATAAATCAAGGAGGGTAAGAAGTATGTGTAAAGATAAAACCTCAGTTTGTGAAATTGATCGTTGTGTATATTGTCATGAAGAGTTAGCCATTATGGAGCGAAACCGGAGTAAGTGCTGGAGTTGTCAGGATAAGATGACCGAGACTTACGGTGATGATCATACTGAAGTGGAAGATTGAGTAAGTTTTTGAATAGATAGGTAAGAGGGCCTCCTCATTCAGGAGGTCCTTAATTATTTTTCAATTATTCTTTATATAAGTGTGAGTAACTTGCAGATTAAAAATTTTAATTTTATTTAATTATTACTTATGAGTATAATCGGAATCATAAAATAAAAATTCAAATAATTTAGTAAATATTGTAGGGAGTGAACAAAATGGCTGGGCAAGGAAAAGTAATCACAGATTTTAATGAAGCGATTCAAGATATTCAAGATGGTGCAACCATCATTGTCGGTGGGTTTGGATTATCGGGCATTCCTGAAAATCTGATTTTGGCATTAAGGGAAAAAGGAACAAAGGACTTAACAATTGTCAGTAACAATTGCGGGGTTGATGATTGGGGCCTGGGACTTCTGCTTGCCAATAAGCAGATTAAGAAAATGGTGGCGAGCTATGTAGGTGAGAACAAGATCTTTGAAAAGCAATTTTTAAGTGGAGAATTGGAAGTAGAGCTGGTACCCCAAGGGACACTCGCGGAAAGAATTCGGGCCGGAGGTGCTGGCATCCCTGGATTCTATACTCCGACCGGCGTTGGTACAACAATCGCAGAGGGCAAAGAACAACGATTATTTAATGGCAGACCGCATCTTCTTGAGGAAGGAATTGTTGGAGATTTTGCCTTCGTTAAGGCTTGGAAAGGCGACCAGTTAGGAAATCTTGTTTACCGAAAGACGGCGAGAAATTTTAATCCACTTGCAGCAATGGCAGGCAGGACTACGATTGCCGAAGTGGAGGAAATGGTTGAGGTGGGTAAGCTTGAACCGGATCTGATTCATACTCCTGGTATTTATGTTCAACGGATATTGGAAGGAAAAAATTATGTAAAAAGAATTGAACGCCGAACAGTCATAACTACTTAACGGACTTATATTGGGTAACTTTACGGCAAAAATGAAAAACCAATTTTTCAGGAGGATAAATAAGATGGATAGTAGGACAAAAATCATTAAGCGTGCCGTTCAAGAGATACAAAATGGGATGAACGTGAATCTAGGAATTGGAATGCCTACTTTACTAGCAAACGAAATCCCGAAAGATGTTCATGTATTGTTGCAATCTGAAAATGGGTTGCTTGGTATCGGACCTTATCCAGTCGAAGGATTGGAAGATCCTGATCTTATAAATGCAGGGAAAGAAACGGTTACCGCGGTAAACGGTGGATCTTTCTTTGATAGTGCTGAATCATTTGCCATGATTCGTGGAGGACATATTGACCTAGCAATCCTTGGCGGTATGGAGGTTTCCGAACAAGGTGACCTTGCAAATTGGATGATTCCTGGAAAAATGGTCAAAGGAATGGGTGGAGCGATGGATCTTGTCCATGGTGCCAAAAGAATTGTAGTCATTATGGAACACACCAATAAGTATAATGAATCCAAAATCAAAAAAAACTGTACCCTTCCATTGACTGGACAAAAGGTTGTGCATCGTCTGATAACGGATTTAGCTGTATTCGATTTTGCTCCGGAGGGAATGGTTCTTGTGGAAACTCAAGAAGGTGTGACTCTTGACGAAGTAAAAGAGAAGACAGAGGCTTCCTTTACGGTCAGTTCCAATTTGACTTGTACTCAGGGTAATCGTTAAATAGGATACGAGAACAAGTATAAGATTAAAAAAAAGAGAAGCTTCTTCGTCTAACTTAGACGACAAAGCCTCTCCTTTTTTATTTAGTTCTTAATAATTTCTGATTTTAAATACTGAATATATTTGTTGGCATAAGAAGACAAATGTTTATTCTCTGCTCGAACTAACCCTAACGAAATATTTACAGTCTGATGATTTATCAAATCGATTGGAATGATATCACCATTGATGACAGGCGGATAGTTTTTCATTACGAAATCAGGAGCAAAGGTAATGGCCAAATTTTCATTGATAGCTTGAAGAACTCCATCCATATTATTTGATGTAAATAGGATTTTCATAGGCTTATATTTGTTAAAGAAATCTTGAACAAAATACTGCATTAATTCACCTTTATATGTAACGAGAGTTTGATCAAGTATATCATTTGGTGCTACGGTACCAAGAAAAGCTAAAGGAGAGTGCTTAGATACATATACTTTCTGCTTCCCTTCAATGAGCGCTTCGAAAGCAATTCCTTCCATGTTAATATTCAAATCATTTGAATAAGTAATCAGTCCGATGTCGGTCTTATGCTGCCTGACATCTTCAATGACAGCTGAGCCACTTTTATCTGCTACTTCTAAATTCACGTGTGGATAATCATGTCTAAAGGCTGCAATTGCTTTTACCAGGAAAGACATCAATCCGGGTAATGATGATATTTTAAGGTCCCCCTCTTCTGTGGAGTTTAATATGTTAGCTGTTTCTTTAATTTCCTCAAGTTTTTTTTGTACTTCATAGGCAAGTTTTAGGATGATTCTACCATCATCGGTTGGGACCGCACCATGTCCCCGTGACCGTTTAAGAACTTTAATCCCCAGCTCTTTTTCTAAGTTGGTTATCGACTGACTGATCGTGGATTGAGTCACGTGTAGATTCTGTGCAGCAATAGACAGAGAACTGTATTTTGCTACTTCAACGATATAGAGTAATTGTTCAATGTTCATGAATGTTCCCCTTTTTGAATATTAGTAATACTTACATACAAATTAAAATCTTTAATTTTATTTAATTATAATTTATTAGTATAATCAATATCAATAAGATTTAAAAATCTTTGAATATTCTAACTTCGGGAGGAAATCTAAAATGTCATTGAACAAATTATTTGATTTAACAGGAAAGACAGCAATCGTTACTGGAGGAGGCAGCGGATTAGGGCGTCAAATGGCCTTGGCACTTGCAGATGCTGGAGCAAATGTTGCAGTTGGTTCACGTCGTTTAGAGGTTTGCGAGAATGTCGTGACAGAAATCGAAACATTAGGAGGACAAGCTTTTGCCCTGGCATTAGATGTAACAAATCCAGACTCTGTTGCACAAGCGGTGGAGAAAGTTATTTCTCATTATGGAAAGATTGACATTTTAGTCAACGCAAGTGGAGTAGCTTATGAAATCCCTTCGACGGAGATGCCTTTAAAAGAATGGCAAGCAATGATCGATACAAATGTAACAGGAACATTCTTAATGTGTCAGGCTGTTGGAAGGCATATGATTGACAACAAATACGGAAAAATCATTAACATTTCCTCAACAGTCGCAACCAGGGGTACGGACCCAGAAGTAGTAGACTCCGTAGGATACGCAGCAAGTAAAGGTGCCGTTAACACTTTAACAAAGGATCTTGCTGTCAAGTGGGCTCGCCATGGACTAACTGTGAATGCTATTGCACCTGGAATAATGACTACTGGAATGAATGATCCGCAAATAGAAGGCACACTTGCAAATAAATTGGGCGGGGAAGGAACAAAGACTCCTTCAAGGAGATTGGGCGGAGATAATGATTTAGCTGGAGCTGTTATTTACTTTGCTTCTACATCTTCTGATTATTGTAATGGAAATATATTGGGTATTGATGGTGGACTTGGAGCTAAGTAACTTTCATTCAGATATCTTGATTCTGTAAATTAATTAAACTTATTTGAAAATTAAAAATATCAATTTTACTTAACTGATAATTACAAATATACTGAAATTAATAAATTCGAACTAGTAAATTAGCTTTCTAGTGAAAGCGTTAACATCGTGCGAATTTAAAAAATAATGGAAGAGGGTAATATAATGAGTAATGTAAAAGATGTGAAAGAAGTAGCAGCCTATCATGCAGGTAATGTTAGTGTGGATGAATTGCCTTGGATTCCTTATTTTGGAGATGCGAAATTTAAATTACTTAAAGCAAACCCTGTGACTGGACAGACGATTACGTTATTATATGTTCCAGCGAAAATGCAGCTCCCAGCCCATTTCCATCCTGGAACAGTTATTGTTTATACAGTTCAAGGGACTTGGAGATATCTCGAGGAGTCATGGATCTCTAAACCTGGTGACATGGTTTATGAACCAGCTGGCTCTAAGCATACACCTACGGCTGTAGGGGATGAGGATGTTATTACCTTCAATATTGTGGAAGGAACTTTAGACTATATTGGCGAGAATGGAGAAATTCTGGCTAGAGACAATTGGGAATCATTCCTGAAAAGATATTATGACCATTGCGCGGCTGAAGGAATTGAACCTGTTGATGTGACTAAATTTTAATAGATAGATTTAGAAAAAAAGAGAAGTCCGGCGTCATCATTTGATGAGGAGGCTTCTCTTTTTTTTGGTCAGTTCCTGTTGATTTATTAGTAATAATGATTTGTAAATTAAAAACTTTAATTTTATTTCATTAAAACTTATAAGTATAATCATAATAAGATTTTAAAAATTTAAAATATTCTTATCTAAAAGATTAGGAGGAAGTAACAATAAATGACAACTGAAACGGTTTTAATAACAGGAGCTTCAAAAGGGATCGGGTTGGAATTTGCAAATATATTTGCAGAACACCGATATAACTTAGTATTGGTTGCCAGAGATGCAAATTTGTTGGAACAGCAAGCTGAGCTTTTAATTACCAAATATGGGATTGAAGTGAATACATTTGCCGGAGATTTAAGCAGCCAAACCACGGTAGAAAGATTATATCAATACATAAAAAAAGAAGGAATCGACATTGATATTTTGATTAATAATGCCGGGTCTGGCGGTTTAGGGTTAATGACGGAATTGGATATAAAAAAAGAAATGGAATACTTGCAGCTAAATATGATTTCGCTCACGTATTTAACCCGGCTAATCGCGGATAACATGGTGAAACGCAAACATGGGAAAATTTTAAACGTGGCGTCAACAGCGGCTTTTCAGCCAACTCCACGGATGTCGATGTATGGGGCCAGCAAGTCATATGTCCTATTCTTTACGGAAGCCATTGCGGAAGAATTGAAAGGAACCGGGGTTCAAGTTTGTGCATTATGCCCCCCTTCCACCAAAACTCCGCTCACAGAAGGATTAGCTGATACAGGGACAAAAATCTTCATTAAAAACTTGATGGATCCGAAAATAGTTGCCAGGTGCGGCTTTGAAGGGTTAATGAAGAATAAAACTGTGATCATTCCAGGCTTTAAAAATAAACTAATGGCTAAATCTGTTGGACTGCTGCCAAGGAAATGGGTAACCATCTATACCCGAAAGCTTATCGAGCAAAAAGTGTAAATCAACATCATCATTCCTTAAATAAAAGGATGGGTGTTGTTAAAAATACAAAATAATAAGGGGACTAATTATGAACTTTCTATTATCTGATGAACATCAAATGATGCAAAAAATGGTGCGAGAATTTGCTATTAATGAAGTTGAACCTACTGCTGCAGAGCGAGATGAAGAAGAATATTTTGACATTAAGATTTGGCACAAAATGTCCGAACTTGGCTTATGCGGAATTCCTTGGCCAGAGCAATATGGTGGTGCTGGTGCGGATTATTTGAGTTATGTGATCGCTTTGGAGGAGCTTTCTCGGGTGGATGCGTCTATCGGAACTACACTCGCTGCCCATACATCGTTAGCAGGATGGCCAGTTTACAAGTTCGGAACCGAGGAGCAAAAGCAAAAATATTTACGGGCTATGGCGGAAGGAAGAAGTATGGGGGCCTATTGTTTGACGGAGCCTGGATCCGGTTCAGATTCCAGCGGGATGAGAACAACGGCTGTATTTAAAGGGGATGAGTGGATCCTTAACGGTTCGAAGATATTTATTACAAATGGAGGCTATGCGGACGTTTATATCGTCTTCGCCCAGACTAACCCAGAACTAAAGCATAAAGGTATTGCTGCATTTATTGTGGAAAAGGGCTTTCCAGGTTTCTCCGTTGGAAAAAAAGAGAAGAAGATGGGCATTCGCTCTTCAGCAACTACGGAAGTCATTTTTGAGGACTGCCGTGTTCCAATGGAAAATCTTTTAGGGCAAGTGGGTGAAGGGTTCAAGATTGCCATGATGACCCTCGACGGCGGCCGTAACGGAGTTGCTGCTCAAGCGGTGGGAATTGCTCAAGGCGCGTTTGATAATGCGTTGGCATATGCGAAGGATCGCGTCCAATTTGGCAAATCGATTAGCTCTCTTCAAGCAATTCAATTCAAATTAGCCGATATGTCCACAAAAATAGAAGCTGCCCGTCTATTGACTTATCAAGCTGCGTGGCGTGAGGATCAAGGCATTCCATACGGACTTCATTCTGCGATGTCCAAACTGTTTGCAGGAGATACTGCCATGGAAGTAGCAGTCGAGGCTGTCCAAGTATTAGGCGGTTATGGCTACACAAGAGAGTATCCGGTTGAACGCTATATGAGAGATGCTAAAATCACCCAAATCTATGAAGGTACACAAGAGATTCAGAGACTTGTTATTGCTGGCAATCTCCTTAAATCATAGTGAAAGTCAAATTTTTTAATAAAGAGGTGAATGGACTTGTCAAATGTGAATGATTTACTAGGTATTGAACTAGAGCCATATAGCATGTCAGTGGAAAAAGGAAAAATAAAAGAATTAGCGAAAGCGATCGGTGATGATAATCCCATTTTTTTCAGTATGGAGGCAGCAAAAGCAGCAGGCTATGAAGGTATTCCCGTTCCGTTAACGTTTTTGCAAGTCATTGATTACCATGGAGGCTATGGCTTTCAAGAAAAAATGGCGGAATTAAAATTAAATCCAGAAAAAATATTGCATGGTGAACAAGAGTATGAATATCTTGGCGATATTTATGCAGGAGATGAGCTTCAAGTAACGAGTAAAATTATTCGAGCAGATACAAAAATCGGTTCTTCTGGCGGAATGGATTTTATTACGGAAGAAACTCGATATACGAATCAAAATGGCGAATTAGTGGCCATTGCTAAAATTACTTTAATTCATCGTCATTAAATTGTATCTGATGAGAGGAGCGGAACCAATCATGTATTATGAAGATTTGCAAGTAGGAGACTCATTCCCAGTCATGAAAAAAGATCCGATTTCACGGGTGCAGCTCGTGAAATTTGCAGGAGCATCCGGGGATTTTAATCCACTCCATACGGTAGAAGAGGCCGGGAAACAAGCTGGCACAGGCATTATTGCTCACGGAATGTTAATCATGGGAATGGCATCCCAAGGGGTTACAACATGGTTATCACGAAAAAATATTAAGAGAATACAAGTACGTTTTAGTAAAATGACGTATCCTGGAGAAACTATCGAAATTGTTGGCAGAGTGATAGAAAAAAAGGCTGATAACATAGTAGTGGGAGAAGTACAGGCGGTAAACAGTCTTGGCGAAGTAAAAGTTTCTGGGACGTTTGAAGCAATCCTGCCATCAAGGCAGTTTTCTTTGAAGGGAATACAAAATAATGAAAATTTTAGTTTTGATAAAACAAACATTTGATATAGATGAGAATATTGTGCTCCAATTCGGAATGGTTAAGGAAGAAGGGGTAACATTTATTACAAATCCATATGATGAATATTTAATTGAAAAGGCGATTCAATTACGGGAAGCACATGGTGGTGAAGTAACGGTTATCACAGTAGGCTCAGAGCGGGCAAAGGATGCATTGCACTCAGCGCTTGCACGCGGTGTAAATAACGCGGTTTTGGTTAATAGTGAGGATTTGAATATTGATGAATATTGCACAGCCAAAATTCTTTCTACTATTATAAAAAATCGGGAATATGACATCATTTTTGTGGGGAACGTGGGGCTTGATTATGGCAGCGGGCAAATTGGACCACGCCTTGCAGAAGAACTAAATATCCCACAAGTGACGGCAATTACAAATCTGAAGATTGATGGAAATACAGCGATAATTGAGCGTGACGCTGAAGGTGATAAAGAGATTGTCCAGGTTTCCCTTCCGGTATTGGTTACATCCCAGCAAATTTTAAAGGAACCACGTTATCCAACAATACAGGAAACGATGAAATCAAAACCCATTGAGTTGATAGAGATTGATGATTTAAATATTTATGACGTTTTAGAGGTAAAGACGATTTCTACTGAGACATTTTTCCCCCCGGAGAAAGGCCCAGGCCGAATCCTGAATGGGAATATCAAAGCACAAGTTTCTGAGCTGGCAGAGCTTCTTTGCAGAGAAGCGAAGATAATCTAAATAATGAAACTATCAATTAAAATATCTAGCATTTAGATGAGATGGATTGAAAAGACCTCTCTTATAATTACTATTGAAAGGAACTTGTACATGTTTAAAAAGGTTCTTATTGCTAATCGGGGAGAAATCGCTGTACGTGTCATTAGGGCGTGCAAGGAAATAGGGATATCAACGGTTGCAGTTTATTCTGAAAGTGATCGTGAAGCCCTTCATGTGAAAATGGCGGATGAAGCCTATTGTATTGGTCCCACTTCATCTGCAAAGAGTTATTTGAATATTGGGAATATAATCAGCGTAGCTTTATCGAAGAATGTCGATGCAATCCACCCCGGGTATGGTTTTTTAGCGGAAAATGCTAGTTTTGCTGAAATTTGCTTGGATAATAATATTTCATTTATTGGTCCCGAAGCGGAAGCAATTAGAAAGATGGGGGATAAAGCGGTTGCAAGAGAGACGATGAAAAGTGTGGGTGTACTAACCGTTCCAGGAACAGACGGACTAATTGAAGATCTCGAAGAAGCAGTAACGATATCAAAGGATATAGGCTTCCCTGTCATTGTTAAAGCCACTGCTGGCGGCGGCGGCAAAGGAATGAGAGTTGCTGAGGATGAAGCGGAATTAAGAAAGGCTGTTCGTCAAGCACAGAAAGAGGCCGAAACGGCATTTGGAAACGCGGGGGTTTATCTTGAGAAATACATTGAGGAACCACGTCATGTTGAGATTCAAATTATTGGTGACAAGCTTGGGAATGTCGTTTATTTAGGGGAGAGAGACTGTTCTATTCAAAGACGCCATCAAAAACTTGTTGAGGAAGCCCCGTCACCAGCCCTTTTGCAGGAGGTTCGTGAACAAATGGGTTCTGCCGCAATCGCTGCCGCCAAAGCTGTCAATTACCACGGGGCAGGTACGGTTGAATTCCTTTTAGATAAAAACAGCCAGTTCTATTTCATGGAAATGAATACACGGATCCAAGTAGAACATCCAGTGACTGAAATGATTACAGGCATTGATTTAATAAAGGAACAGATTCTAGTAGCAGCGGGGTATCCTTTGTCTTTTGGACAGGAGGATATCAAAATCAATGGCTGGGCCATTGAATGCCGGATCAATGCTGAAAATCCGGCAAAGAATTTTATGCCTTCACCAGGAAAAGTCGAAATGTATCTACCTCCAGGGGGATATGGAGTACGTGTAGATAGTGCTGTCTATCCAGGTTGTGAAATTTCCCCTTTCTATGATTCGATGGCTGCAAAAGTGATTGTCTGGGGGAAAAATCGGGAAGAAGCCATCGGGCGGATGAAAAGGGCGCTAGATGAATTTGTCATAGAAGGAATTAAAACAACCATTCCCTTCCATCAGAAATTACTAGAAAATGAATCCTTTATAAAGGGACAATTTAATACAAAATTTCTTGAGACCAATCCGTTGAAAATAGAGGTTTGATTCCTCTAGAAAACTATTATTTAGGAGAGAGAAAAATGTTTAAAATTCAGGAAATCAGAGAAATGATTAAACTAGTCGATAATTCGACAATAGAAGTTCTCGAAATCGAAGAAGGTAATTCAAAAATTATGCTCTGTAGAAGTGTGGGGGCAAATTCTGTGGTTTCTCAGGAAATCCCCCCTGCCAGGAAGCAGTCTAATCACGTGATTGCTGAGATATCAAAGGCACAAGTTCAAGTAGCAGCTACAACAGATACTCTAGAAAAGGTTCATAGTTCTGAGAAAAAGGAAGATAACAAAAAGGTTTCAAAAATTGTCTCTCCAATGGTCGGCACTTTTTACATAGCACCAGGTGAGGATGCCCCTCCATTTGTGAAAGTAGGTGAAAAAGTTGAGAAATCAACTGTTGTCTGTATTTTAGAAGCCATGAAATTGTTTAATGAAATTGAAGCAGAAATGGACGGAGAGATCGTTGAGGTACTTGTCGAAAATGGTCAACTTGTCGAATATGGACAGCCGCTTTTCTTAGTTAAAAGGACATCCTAACATGTTCGAGTAGAGAGGAAGTAAAGAAACCCATGAGTACAGTTTATGAAAAGATTTATGATCTTTGGGATCGAAAAAGTAAGATCGAGCTTGGCGGCGGTGACGAGCGAATCGATACGCAGCATAATCGCGGGAAACTAACTGCCCGGGAACGAATTGATTTATTGCTGGACGAGGATTCTTTTGTTGAATTAAATCCTTTCATTCAGCACCGTGCAACCAACTTCGGAATGGATAAACTAGAAAGCCCTGGCGAAGGTGTCGTCACGGGGTATGGGAAAATTCATGGCCGTCTTGTCTATGTTTTTGCTCAAGACTTCACCGTTTTTGGTGGTGCATTAGGAGAGATGCATGCAACAAAAATTTGCAAAATTATGGATTTAGCAGCCAAAAATGGGGCGCCGGTTATTGGCTTAAATGATTCAGGCGGGGCTAGAATTCAAGAAGGTGTCGTATCTTTGGACGGATACGGCCAGATATTTTATCGAAATTCCATTTATTCAGGGGTAATACCGCAAATATCTGTGATTATGGGACCTTGTGCAGGAGGGGCAGTCTATTCACCTGCCATCACGGATTTTGTGTTTATGGTGGAAGAAACCAGCCAGATGTTTATTACAGGTCCGAAGGTCATAGAAACGGTTACCGGCGAGAAAATTTCCGCAGAGGATCTTGGGGGGGCAAAGGTTCATTCGTCCATTAGTGGTTGTGCACACTTTACCAGCCAATCTGAACCCGAGATATTGGAAGAAGTAAGACGATTGATTTCCTTTTTACCTCAAAATAATACGGAACAGCCGAAGTCAATGACATATTGCGAAGAGAGTGACTGGAGAGATGATTTGCTTGATTTGGTTCCACTCAATGGGACAAAAGTATATGACATTCGTAAGGTGATAGAGCAAGTTCTTGATCACGGTGATTTCATGGAAATTCAAAAAGATTACGCCAAAAATATTGTTGTTGGTTTTGGGCGTATAGATGGAAAAAGCGTTGGTATTGTGGCCAATCAGCCTAAAGTTATGGCTGGAGGGCTGGATATTAACTCTTCTGATAAAACCTCTAGATTCATTAGATTCTGTGATTCTTTTAATATACCAATTATTACTTTTGAAGATGTAACGGGTTTTTTCCCAGGGGTTACTCAGGAGCACGGCGGAATCATTCGACATGGGGCAAAAATTCTCTACGCTTATTCGGAAGCAACCGTGCCAAAAATAACGGTCATATTGAGAAAAGCATTTGGCGGAGCCTATGTGGCAATGAATTCAAAAGCGATTGGCGCGGACATTGTCTACGCTTGGCCGAATGCGGAAGTAGCCGTAATGGGTCCCGAAGGAGCAGCGAGTATTATTTTTGCAAAAGAGATAAACGAGAGCAGTAATCCAGCAGCTACTCGTTCGGAAAAAATTGAAGAATACCGCCATAAGTTTGCCAATCCTTTTGTGGCAGCCGCACATGGAATGGTTGATGATGTGATTGATCCTAGAGATACAAGGAAAGTTCTGAAACAATCTTTAGAAATGCTCGAAACAAAAAAAGAGTCTAGACCGAAAAAAAAGCACGGAAATATTCCACTGTAAAATCCTTTTCAATAAAAAAATATTTAGTCAATAGGAGGAGTAACAATGATTCAACCCTTAAATTTTTATGAAATTTGGAAAGAGTATTATTCACAGTTTAGCAATCTGGTGGATGACCAAATAACAAAGGAATTTCCCGCACAAGGAATGGGACAAATGATTGAGATGAATCTTCAATTCAAAAAAATGTTGAATGAAACCACAAAACAATATTATGAATTTCTCAATCTGCCATCTAGAAATGACCTTACTCATATTTCCTCACAAATTGTCAATATCGATGCTAAAGTGGATGATTTAGAAGAGTTTATCCAAGAGTCCAATGATAATCAAAGAGAAACAGTGGAACTGCAACGTGAATTGGCGCATTTAAAAAAGGATATGAAGAATCTTGATACCAAATTGAATCAGATCATAACTATTTTAAATCCATTAAAAGAAACGAATACAAAAGGAAACCTTTAAGGGGGTGGAGTCATGAATGATCTATTGTCTAAAGAATATGAAATGATTTTACAAACGATACCTGAGGAGTTTCAACAGATGTATAAGCGTGTAAAAAAGTTCAATCAAGTTTTAACATCGGATGCTGAACCCGAAGTAGGCCTATCCCCAAAGGAATTGATTTGGACAAGGAATAAAACAAAGCTTTACCGATATGTATCTGAACATCCTAAAAAACATCAAGTTCCAATTCTATTAATTTATGCATTGATAAATAAACCCTATCTTATGGATTTAACAAAAGGAAACAGTTTAGTAGAGTATTTGGTTAATCGTGGTTTTGATGTCTATCTTCTTGAATGGGGAACACCAGGTTATGAAGATCGAAATATGAAATTAGATGATTATATTATGGACCACATCCCACGTGCCGTTCGTAAAGTTTTACGAAAATCAAAGGCGAAGGAATTGTCCATACTCGGGTATTGTATGGGAGGAACGATTACATCCATATTTGCAGCACTCCACCCTGAATTGCCCATTCGAAACCTTGTTTTTATGACCACTCCATTCGATTTTGAAGAGACAGGCCTATTCGGTGCGATGCTTGATGAGCAATATTTTGATATCGATAAGGTGGTCCAAACTCTTGGAAATATCCCTCCTGAAATGATTGACTTTGGAAACAAGATGCTCAAACCAATGGCCAACATTTACGGACCATATGTCAGCCTTTTCGATAGAGCTGAAGATGAAGGCTTTGTAAGAAACTTTAAACTTTTGCAAAAATGGCTAAACGACGGGATCCCTTTCCCTGGGGAAGCTTATCGCCAGTGGATTAGGGACTTCTATCAAAAAAATAAGCTGATTAAAGGGGAACTCGTGATCCGTGGCCGACAGGTTAAACTTGAAACAATCACTGCTAATGTGCTCAATTTATCAGGCGAAATCGATAATATTGCCCAGCCGCATCAAGTAAAAGCATTAATGGACCGTATTTCCAGCAAAGACAAACAATATATTAATTTACCAGTAGGGCATACGTCCATTGCTTTTGGTAGTAAAGCTTCAAAAATTACTTATCCAAAAATTGGTGATTGGTTAGAAGAAAGATCGAACTAATAGTGTTTAATATATTGAAAACACTCACAGATTCTTGGCATTTATGTAAGCGAATCCAAACATAACAAGCGGTCTGTAAGTGTTTTCAATACTGCTGGATAGGTGGGAATAAGCTTGATTTTTTTTAACTACATTGTGAATCTCTCAATTTTTTGCCTATTTGTAATAATGCCTCTTGTTGTTAGATCATACACCAATCATAAGCCACTTAACCAAGTTCGACTCTGGGTCGGATTTTATGCTGGAATTTTTACAATTATCCTAGTTTTGCTATCAATAAAGCATCAAGGATATGCTTATGATCTGCGATATGCCACTGTCACACTTGTTTTTGCCTACCTTGGTCCATTGGCTGGAATAATTACTGGTGGAATTGTTTTGCTTGCACGACTTTTTGTGGGTGGTCAGTGGTACCAAGCCATTATTGGTTTTTCAATCGTCATGGCGGGCTTTTCTATCCTTCATATTTTTATTTCTCGTTTTACACCAATAAAACGAGTTTCCTATTTATTTGGTGCTTTTGTGTGCATGTATGTTCTTTATGTAACCTATTTTCACCTATTTAATGATAATCTCCTCTTTCATTTTGAGTATTTGCTATTTATGGTGGTCGGTGTAGTCATTGGTGCCTTACTAATTGAGTCGTATGTCAAGCTGCATCGTTTAAATTACCAGTTATCATATATGTATAAGAAAGTAGAGGAAAGTGAATCAAACTATCGATTAATCGCTGAAAATACTTTAGACCTTATATCAATAATGGATAAAGAATATGTTATTCGTTACTTTTCCCCTTCTCATGAGTATGTTTTAGGTTACCAAGAATCAGAGCTGGAAGGAAGAGAATTATCTGCTTTTATCCATCATGATGATGTTGGCAGGTTAAGAAATATATGGGATGGGATGTTGGAAAATAAAGAATCTCAATTGATTGAATTCCGTTTCCAACATAAAAATGGGGATTGGATCGAAGTAGAAACCCGTTGTATGCCTGTAAAGGGCGAAAAGGATTCCATTAAACATTTCGTCATGATCAGCCGGGATATATCTGAACGTAAAAAATCTGAAGAAATCATTTTGCGGACTGAAAAATTATCAGTCGTTGGTGAATTAGCCGCCGGGATCGCGCATGAAATTCGAAATCCTCTGACAACCATAAAAGGGTTTGTTCAACTAAATAAGAATGAAAATAATTCGACAGAGTACAGTGAATTGCTCTTAAGCGAACTGGAAAGAATTGAAACGATTACAAGTGAGCTTCTTTCTTTGGGAAAACCTCAAGCTGTCCAGCTAATCCGAATGGATGCTAGAGATATCATTGAGAATACGCTAGATATTCTAGAACCTCAGTTTTTAATGAATAATATTCAATATAAACTGGTTGTGGAAGAATCTCCTATATTTATAACTTGTGAAAAAAACCAATTAAAACAGGTATTTATAAATGTAATAAAGAACGCCATAGAGGCAATGGGTGGAGGGGGAGAAATTCTCATCCATTTAAGAAAAGGCAAGGATGGAACGTGCATGATCTCCTTTCAAGATCAGGGATGCGGGATACCTGAAGAACTGCTTCCACGTTTAGGTGAGCCATTTTACACATTAAAAGAAAAGGGCACCGGACTAGGATTAATGATCTGTCATAAGATTATAAAACAACACAATGGCAGCATTACCTATCAAAGTAAAGTAAACGTAGGAACCTTGATAGAGATTACGTTACCATCGATTTCTATAAATATATAATGATGAGGTGAGATTATGTGGGTATGTAAAACACACGTGAAAGAAGCATTGCCATTGTTAGAAACTCCTCATGTGAGCAAAGCTGTATATCAAATTAGGTGTTCTCTTTGTGAAAATCTTGCTGTGGCTAAAGTTTATTATACTCACCAAACCTGCCATTTTTCTAAAAAACAATTGAATGAGGGGATCGAAAATGCAAAATGTTTACTTAGTAGAGGCTCTTAGAACACCTATAGGTGGTTTTGGCGGTTCACTGAAAGATATAAGCGGCGTGCAATTGGCAACAGCTGTTGTGAAGGAGGTTTGGCAGCGTTCCGGCCTTACGCCTGATTGTATTGATGAGGTAGTATTAGGTAATGTACTAAAATCAGGATTAAAAGGGAACCCCGCTAGACAAGCTGCCATTCATTCTGGCATACCAGAATCTGTACCTGCAATCACCATTGATAAACAATGTGCATCTGGATTGCGTGCGATTACATTAGCTTATCATCAAATTTTAGCAGGTGATTCAAATGTAGTGTTGGCAGGGGGAACAGAAAGTATGAGCAATGTCCCGCATTTGGTGCTGAATGCCAGATGGGGACAGAAAATGGGAGATTTACAGACCGTCGATGCACTTTTTCATGATGGACTTCATTGTGCCATAGAAGGATACCATATGGGGATTACTGCTGAGAACTTGGCAGAACGTTATCATATTTCACGAGAAGAACAAGATGTTTTTGCCTTGGAAAGCCAGAAAAAAGCCCTTCAAGCACAAGAACTAGGAAGATTCCAAGATGAAATTATTCCTATTTCGATAAAAAGCAAGCAAGGAACCAGTTTATTTTCAGAAGATGAATATATAAAAAATACCAATCTAGAAAAATTACAAAACTTGAAACCAGCGTTTAAACAAAATGGAACAGTGACTGCTGGAAATGCTTCTGGTTTAAATGATGGGGCCGCGGCCGTCATTGTTGCTTCTGAACAAGCAGTTAAGGAATACGGCTTAAAACCACTTGCCAAAATTCGGTCTGTTGCAAGTGCTGCTGTTCCTCCTTCTATTATGGGAATAGGACCCGTTCCGGCGACACAAAAAGCACTGGAGAGAGCCGGTCTGACAATTAAGGATATCGAACTAGCGGAGTTAAATGAAGCATTTGCAGCCCAAGTACTCGCCGTAAATAAAGAACTATGTCTTCCAGATGAGATTATCAATGTTAATGGGGGGGCTATTGCATTAGGCCACCCAATTGGATGCTCCGGTGCTCGTATCGTGGTTACGTTACTACATGAATTAAGACGTCAAAAGAAGCAAATTGGATTAGCATCCTTATGTGTTGGCGGTGGGCAGGGCGTATCAATCATTGTTGAAGCGGTATAGGTAATGGTTTATATCCTTCATTAAAAATCCTAACATCTTGTGATGTTAGGATTTTTTTATAAGTTTCCGCGCATATTTTAACGTGTTATACTTGTATGATAAATGAGCTCATCTATGAAATAAAGATTACATACAGAGGGGAATATTTAAATGAGAGATTATTTAGAGTTACTCGAAGATTTACTAGAAAATGGTGTGCAAAAAGAGGATCGTACAGGAACTGGAACTTTGTCAGTATTTGGCCGGCAAATCCGATTTGATTTAAGCAAAGGATTCCCGCTCTTAACAACGAAACGTGTGCCCTTTCGTTTGGTAGCAAGTGAATTATTGTGGTTTTTAAAAGGGGACACCAATATCCGTTATTTACTGGAACACAATAATAATATTTGGAATGAATGGCCGTTTAAGAAATGGGTTGAAAGCGATGAATACCAAGGACCTGATATGACTGACTTTGGAATAAGAAGTCAAAATGATGAGGAATTTAAAAAAGTATATGAACAAGAGATGGAAAATTTCAAGAAACGAATCATAGAGGATGAGCAGTTTTCCGAAAAATATGGAGAGCTTGGCCCAGTATACGGATCCCAATGGCGAAAATGGGAAAAGAAGAACGGAGAGTTTGTCGATCAAATTGAACAGGTCGTGAACGAGATTAAACAGAACCCAAATTCTAGACGGCTGCTAGTCAATGCCTGGAATGTTAGTGAAGTGGATGATATGAAACTGCCCCCTTGTCATTATGCCTTTCAATTTTATGTAGCAGAAGGCAAGCTATCGTGTATGTGGCAGCAAAGATCAGTCGATACCTTCTTAGGTCTTCCTTTCAACATTGCAAGTTACGCCCTGTTAACACATATGGTAGCCCAGCAATGTGACCTTGAAGTAGGGGAGTTGATTTTTACAGGCGGAGATGTTCATTTGTATCTTAATCACATTGATCAAGCGAAATTACAATTATCTCGTGAAGTACGATCCTTGCCACAATTAAAGATACTGACTAGACCTTCATCGATTTTTGATTATAAGCTTGAAGATTTTGAAATCACTGGTTATAACCCGCATCCACATATTAAAGCAGAGGTAGCTGTTTAACGTGATTATCAATAATAAAGGGGGGGACATCTCTTGATTTCATTTATTGTCGCCATGGACGAAAATAGAGTAATCGGCAAAGACAATCAATTGCCTTGGCACCTGCCAGAGGATTTAAAGTTTTTTAAGCGGGTTACGATGGGGCATCCGATTGCCATGGGCAGGAAAACGCACGAATCCATTGGCAGGGTACTTCCCGGCCGGGAGAATATCATCATAACACGTCAAAAAGAATATGAATCCGAAGGGTGTACCGTTTTTACCTCAGTAGAGGAGTTTGTTAAAAATTGCCGCGAACAAAGCGATGAAATTTTTGTTATTGGCGGGGCGGAAATATTTAAAGAAACCTTCCCATATGCAGACCGTCTATACATCACCCATATTTACGAAAATTTTGCCGGGGATACCTTTTTCCCTGAATTTGATCTTGAACAGTGGGAACTTACTTCTTGTGAAAAAGGGATTAAGGATGAAAAAAATCCTTACAATTATGAATTTCGGATTTATGACAAAAAAGAATAGTATAAAAATAAGCATCAGCTCATCGCTGGTGCTTTTCTTCTGACTATTATTTTAAAAATAGGATCCATTTACTTCATACTCTGTCATTTTTGCAAGCATACCCCTAAATTCATGTGGATGGCAAAATTCTTCTTCACGGAAATGTGCTTTGACCCAGGCGATTAATTCTTTTGAGCTATTAAAATATTCACCACTCCGATCGCTTTTACGAATGGTGTATCTACCATTGTCATCGTCAATGGTTACTTCCACTGGCAGGGCTCCGTCAAAGCTACAAAGTAAAAATTCCATCCAACTCACATCCATTCCCTTACAAATTTCCATTAGTATATGTTCCTACTGCTTAAATTATATGCAAAATAAAGATAGTTGACAAAATATTTAAAAAATTCTATTAAATTAATTGCCATTGACTATAAAAGTGGTTATTGTTAAATTGTCTAAGGAGAGCTTTTTTAAGCTTAGCAAATGGTAATTATCACAAGTACATTATTTTTTTTGATAATGTGAATTTAATATGAAATATTGCATAAAATTTACCCAAATCAATTTTTCAATACTATAATCGTAGTAGTAATTACAAAAGTTAAAGGGGATGTAATTCCATGTTTTCGAATATCGGCGTTCCAGGACTAATTTTAATTTTGGTGTTAGCACTGATTATTTTCGGACCAAAGAAACTTCCAGAGATTGGGCGTGCTTTTGGACAAACACTGAAAGAATTTAAAAAATCAACACGTGAATTAACAGAAGATGTAATGGAAGATATTAAGGACGAAAAAGAAAAGTTGTCTAAATAAGGTGTAAGATATGTGTCTTGCACCTTTTTCTTCTCGATATTTATAACTATATGAATGAGTGAAACCGTAATAAACCTCAATCATATTTACCATTGAAATTGGCAGGGGAAGTACATGGAAGATAAAGAATTACACTTAGTAGACCATTTAGAGGAATTGCGCAAAAGGATTATCATAACGGTAGTAGCCTTTGCCGTTTTTTTTATCGGTGCCTTTATTTACGTTGATGATATTTATAAATGGTTTGTCGGGGATCAAAAACTCCAGGTTCTTGGACCAAGTGACATCATGTGGATTTATTTTATGCTCGCAACAGTTGTGGCCGTAGCTGCAACTATTCCTGTTTTAGCATTACAAATATGGTTATTTGTAAAGCCTGCGCTAAGACCGAATGAACAAAGAATTACATTATCCTATGTGCCGGCATTATTTTTCTTATTTATTAGCGGCCTAGCATTTGGCTATTTTGTCATCTACCCGATGGTTTTAGAATTTCTCGTGAATATGGGACAGGGCATGTTTGTCACGAATTTTACTGCAGAACGGTATTTTAGTTTTATTATGAATATGACTCTTCCTTTTGGAGTATTGTTTGAGCTCCCAGTTGTGGTTATGTTCTTAACTTCATTAGGAATCATCAATCCGTTTGTGTTAGCAAAAATCAGAAAGTATGCGTATTTCGTTTTAATTATTATTGCGGTTGTCATCACACCGCCTGACTTTATGTCTGACTTTGTGGTAACACTGCCACTTTTATTGCTTTACGAAGTCAGTATCAATTTATCAAAATTTGTTTACCGTAAAAGGTTAAAAAAGCTGCAGGAAGAAGAATTAGTGGAAGCATAAATAAAAAGACCTTAAGGGAGTGGATTTCCTCTCTTAAGGTCTTTTTTACGTCTTATTACTTGTTCAATTGTTCCTTCATCCAGGATTGAAATTTAATATAATTTAAATATTCCCGGAAATCCTCTTTCTTTAATCCATCCTCAACAGCACTTCTTATTAGCACGACCCATTCATCGTCTAATTCAATGGGGGCATCATGTTCTGTTTGTCCCTTCTCCAACAAATATTCAAGATCTGTACCCAATGCTTTTGCGACCTTGTATAAGAATTGGAGAGAAGGATTAGACTGCAAACCTCGTTCGATATGACTTAAATACGATTTTGATACATCTGCTAAATTCGCCAGTTCACTAATAGAATAACCCTTTTCCTGCCTCATCTCCTTAATCTTAATCCCGATCATTTTTTATTCCCCTTTGATTTTAAATCCAATTTTAATCTTGATGTAAGTACATTATAAAGAACATTTGATTCTTTATAAAATATAATTGTGATTAGAAAAAAAGAGAAAACAAGAGAAAAATAGTGAAATACCCTTAAAAATAAACGAATTTGACATTTTACAAATGTTTTTATCTTAAGAGATAATATTTTATAGGTGTGTTCTTTAAGAAGAACGGAGGCGATTAAGAAATATTATGTTTTAAGCAAACATATTCAAAAGTACAATTCAAATTTTATGTAGAAGGAACCATAGGTGGTGTCCTTCCAGCAGACGGACCTAAACTTCCTGTAACTGGAACAAATACGTTTAATATTTTGTAGCTGGAGCAGTTCTAGTGATAACTGGTTCGTTCATACAATTTATTATAAAACGGCGAAAAAGGATTGAAAAACCGGTTTAAAGGGGCCTTGATTTATGTGGTTTGAAAATCAAGGTCTATTTTTTATATTTTTCAAAAGATAAACTATTTTATCTAACCAAATTTATATAGTGATACCATTTTCTTTTATACTTCTGAACTATCGATGAGTACAATATTTAATTGATTCCGACAATGAAATACAGTGACAATAGAAATTATATAAGTTTACTATCTAGTAATTGATAAGGAGCTGCAAATTGTATAAAAAAATTGTCAGAAATGCCGCAAACCATCCTTCAGCAGCAGTGAATCGGGTACATGGCTATGCCCCTTCTGCAATTACGGCCTAACCAAAGCCAAGCTCATAGATGCTGAACGTCACCGTAAAACCCCTCCATTATTCCTAATCAAAACAAATCACCATTGAAAATTCACAAATTATTTTTCCACCCAAGCATATTTAGACACATTTCGAGACATAAAAGATGTATAATATAGTCAAACGGGTGAAAAAGAGGATTGATATTTTGTTATTCAAAAGCCTAGAGTTCAAAAATGATATTGGACAGAAGGTTAAAGTAGTCGAAATTCCTGTATTGGGGGAAGATAGTACTTATAAATTTATGATCCAAGTCCGTTTACAGACGTATATTACGTCAGTCTACAAGGAGCCAAGCCCGATCAAATGCTACTCCTTTAAAGACTACTTGAAGAAGGTCATGAAATGGCCTGATTATGAACAATTATTTAATGTGACAGAATTAAAGAATAATGCATAATGTAAGGGGAGCACCGGGTAACCGGTGTTCTTTTTGTTATTGGATATACTAATGAAAAATGTCCATGAGTTCCATTTGCCCACGAGCTTTTAAAAAGCGAAATATGGGCATCGCATAATGCCTGTTAGCCTCCAAAAATTATAAGATGGTAATTAAGAACAGGTCCTAATGCACTAGAGTTCATAAAAAATGAAAAGACGGTAATTAATAGACGTTCCAAATGCCCGCTTGCCTGTTAAAAATGAAGAGACGGTAATTAAGAGACGTTCCAAATGCCCGAAGGCCTGTAAAAATGAAAAGACGGTAATTAAGAGACGTTCCAAATGCCCAATGGCCTGCAAAAAATGAAGAGACGGTAATTAAGAGATCTTCCTAATGCCCGAAAGCTTCTAAAAAATGAAGAGACGGTAATTAAGAGATCTTCCTAATGCCCGAAAGCTTCTAAAAAATGAAGAGACGGTAATTAAGAGACGTTCCTAATCCCCGAAAGCCTGAAAAAATGAAGAGACAGTAATTAAGAGCAGATATCAATTCCTACTCCGCCTCCAATAGCCCCCGTTTTTTAACAAAATAAACAATACAAAAACCGTGATTTTGTTTGTTCCAATCAATCCCCGAAACCTGTATAATACAAAGCAGTAACATTAGGGAAGTGAACAAATGAGCAAGATTAAAATTGTAACCGATTCAACGTTAGATATTTCCAATGATACGGCCGAACAGTTAGGAATTGTCATTGTGCCTTTATCGATTACAATAAATGGAGAAACCTATTTAGATCGGGTGGAGATAGATCCGGTTGAATTTATTGAAAATATGAGCGCTGCAAATGAATTGCCGAAAAGTTCGCAGCCTCCAGCAGGTGCCTTTTTAGAGGTATACGACCGGCTGGGGAAAGAGGGCTATGAAGTCTTATCCATCCACATGACCGGAAAAATGAGCGGTACGGTTCGCTCAGCAGAAAGTGCGGCTCAAATGTCAGAGACAAAAGTGACGGTAGTCGATTCGCAATTTATTTCCAAGGCCTTATCCTTTCAAGTAAAAGAAGCTGCCGAAATGGCCAAGCAAGGGAAAAGTATGGAGGAAATCCTTGAACGTTTACAATCGGTTCGCGAGCATACGAAGTTATATTTAATGGTAGATACGTTAGAGAATTTGGTGAAAGGCGGCCGGATTGGTAAAGGTAAGGCCTTCATCGGATCCTTATTAAACATCAAACCGATTGCTTCTCTAGAGGGTGCAGAATATACACCTGTTACAAAGGTGCGCAGTCATTCCCAGGTCGTCAAATTTATGGTCAAGCAGTTTGCCGAGGATATTAAGGGGAAGACGATTCGCGGAGTTGGGATTGCTCATGCCGAAGCACATGAACTGTCTATAAAAATAAAAAATAGCATAATTGAATTAACGGGTTATCAGGATATAGAAATAGATTATACCGGCCCAATTGTTAGTACCCATACCGGACCTGGTGCTCTTGCGTTAATGTATTATTATGAATAAAAAAGGAGGATGTCAAAAAAGCTTAGCTTTTTTGACATCCTCTTTATTTCTACTAGAGGCTAGATTTTTTAATTCGCTGATAAACTGGCTAGATTCGCCGATAAATTTGAAAATTCGCTGATAAAGCGGTCAGAATCGCTGATAAATACTAAAAATTCGCCGATATCTCTTTTCACTAGCTAAAAAGTATGAAATTTGCATATAAAAACCATTAAAATCTGACCCATTAAACTCTTTATTTGCGAATAATCTAGTAATATTTGGAAAAAGAGTTTTTTATTTGCGAATTTCACAGTTTTATTTGCGATAACTCGAATTTCATTTGCGAATCGAATCTTAATGTTACCCATACCATCCCATCCCAGCACCACATTTAAAGAATAATTCAACCATTTAACACTTTCTCAGAACCTTCAGGCACCGTCAACCCCAATCTATGAAGATGCTTTCGAATGCCGCTTCGTTCCCATGTTTTAAGAATGGTATTTTCCAATGTTTTTTTCGGGTAGAAAATTCCGATGCTTGTAAGTTCCTCAAACGAAAGTCCTTCCCGTACGTATCTCTCAATGGTTTGATCGCGCCGGTCAATAATTGCAAGGAATTTATCCATCGCCACTTGAAAATCCTGCTTAGAAAAAATCCCTTTTTGATGGCCGGTAATATAGGTGTCAGCATCAAGGGACAGCAATCGTTTACCGGATGCGATGAAATCTTCAATATCCCCATCTGTACCGTTATACCAAGGACCAAATGAGGTCATATCATAGTCACTCGTAAATACAACGCCTTGCTCCGGGAAGTAAGGGCATGACAGCCCGCTTGTATGACCAGGTGTATGAAGAAAATGTATCTTTACTTTTCCGAAGCGATATTCTACTTCATAATCATAGGTCCCCGATATTCCTCCGAGGTTTTTCACCCATTCCTGCGGGAGATTCTTTTTCCATTTCTCCACACCTATTGGGCCCCATTCTTGATAAACGCCATTTGCCTTCGCCACTCCATCAATAGAACGTGACGTTTCATATTCGATGGGATTAATCCATTTTGTGATGTCCGTAAAAACGTGGTTAAAGCGAGTGTGATCGGGATGGTAATGCGTATTGATAATTAAGTCCAGTCCGTAATCCTCATAAATCTCTTTTAAAAGGTTCGGGTCTGCTCCGGTATCGATCAAAAGCTTTTCGGAATCATTGATGAATAAGCTTCGGGAATAAGGGACCTTGCTGGTATTTGGGCCTTCTAAAACCATGATTGGTCCAAAACGCTTCATGATTAACACCTCCATTAGTGAAAAGGTTCCAATTTTCCAAAAACATGAATGAATACTCATTCATAATACCATATCCATTTTCTGAATGAAACCTTTCTAACTCATGAAATGTATCATCGGTTTTCTTTTGGGTATAATTTGGTTTTTTGGTAAAAATAAAAAAAACAGACGGATTAAAGGTGTTGACTATGTTCAAATGGAGATCAGATAGAAAGCAGGCTGAGGAACATAAATCGCATAGTTTAAATGTCGATGAACTAAAAAAACAATTAGAAGAGGAACTTGCCTCTTGTTCTGATATCAGTTTTCGAACCATAAAAAAAGATGGGAAAAAGATCTTAACAAGTTTTTTAAGTAGTTTAATTGATAAATCCAGCCTTGATGAATTTATCCTTCAATCGTTGCAAACAAACTTTTCAAAGAGTATGACAGTTGAAGAGGTTGCCCAAATTCTTCCGATTGCTCAATTATCTGCTTCCAATCAACTAAAAGAAATTGTCGAGTCAATTATCGAAGGAAGTGTCTACATCTATGTTGAGGGTGAACCATGCGGACTGCTGGCAAATGTAAGCAAGACAGCTGAAAGGTCCCTGGAAAAGGCCGAAACAGAAGCACTGGTTTACGGTCCCAAAATATCGTTTACAGAGTCCCTTCCGATTAATGTGAATATTTTGCGGAGTAATGTAAAGGATGCGAATTTATGCTTTGAGGATATTGAAGTTAGTACAAGAGTAAAAGCAAGAATTAAAATTGTCTATATTAAAGATATCGCTGATCCAAGCAATGTAGAGACCTTTAGGCAGAGAATTTCAAATTTAAAGGTTGACTATTTACCGGATACCACAGTTCTTGGCCAATTGATTGAAAACAATAGCTGGTCGGTCTTTCCCCAGTTAATGACAACGGAATTGCCCGATCGAATTTCGATTGGTTTATTAAGTGGAAAAGTAGCGGTTCTAATGGATCGCAGTCCTGCAGCCCTTTATGGACCTACGCCATTTTTCACCTTTTTTGAATCAACCGAAGATATTTATATGCGCTGGAATATGGCTTTTTTCTTAAGGATGCTCCGTCTATCAGCTATTTTTTTATCCGTGCTTTTGACCCCGGCATATGTATCCGTATTAACGTACCATTATGAAGTCATTCCTTCTCCATTGCTTGTATCTTTAGGGCAATCAAGAGCAAATGTGCCTTTCCCGCCTGTATTTGAGGCATTGCTGCTGGAATTTATTATTGAGATGTTAAGAGAAGCGGGAGCAAGGCTGCCTACTAAAGTGGGTCAGACGATGGGTATCGTTGGTGGTATCGTTATCGGGCAGGCGGCAGTGGATGCTGGATTTACGAGTAATATTCTAATTATTATTATCGCCCTAAGTGCCCTAGGGTCGTTTACAACACCTAGTTATTTAATGGGTACGGCCATTCGAATCATCCGTTTTCCGATTATTATTGCGGCGGGATTTTGGGGTGGGATAGGCATAATGGTTGCCTTTTGTTTTTTCATGATTCACCTATTAAAACTAGACTCGCTCGGCCGGCCCTATTTATCTCCAGCCTATCCATTAAGAATTTCGGATTTGGGTTACAGTATGTTCAGATATCCACTGAAGTATCTTTCCAAAAGGCCAGTAACAAATCAGCCCATTGATAATGATCGTTTTCCTTTCAAAAAGGCAAAAGAAAAAAAGGATGTAGATGAATAGGAGCGGTACAAAATGAAGGTAGATTTACATCCAAGAGTAGGACTGTTATTTAATGCCTATCTCCTAATGTTTTTTATTCATAAAGTGCAAACAGGGGTAGGAATTGTCGGACTTCCACGAATTGTTTATTTAGACTCAAAACATGATGCCTGGATCTCCGTCTTTCTCGCGGGGGTGATTACGGGCATTCTCATTTGGGTCATGTTTATAATGCTAAAACAATATGACAGTGCGGATTTGTATGGAATTCAAGTTGACATATATGGAAGATGGATCGGCAATTTTTTGAATATCGTTTATATGATCTACTTATCAGCCTGTTTTTTCACTATTTTTATGAATTATATCGAGATTGTCCAGGTCTGGATCTTTCCTAACTTACCGACGTGGCAGCTCTCACTTGTCCTGATTGCTTTGTCTATTTATGCCGTTCAAGGGGGAGTTAGAATCATGATCGGATTTGCTTTTCTAGGTGTTTTGGGTACATTGTGGCTTGGCACCATTCTCATTGTTCCGATGACATATGCAGATACGACCCACTTATTTCCAATTTTAAACGTTGATATTAAACATCTGGTAAAAGGCATTTACGGTTCCTCCCTATCAATGATGGGATTTGAATTATTAATGTTTTTCTATCCTTTTATCAAGGATAAAAAAAATACTCTGCTGTATGCTCAAATAGGAAATTTATATACAACTATCCTTTTTACCGTTGTTACTCTTGTTTCAATTATGTTTTTTGCTGAAGATAGTTTGGCACGTACTATTTGGCCCGTTTTATCGATGTTTAAAATTGTTCGCTTACCTAACTTAGAGAGATTTGAATTTATTGCCGTTTCCTTTTGGATGTTAATTATTTTACCCAATATGAGTGCGTATCTTTGGGCGGCATCAAAAGGATTTAGCAGGGTCATCAACATGAAGCAGAAACATGGTATATGGATCATTGGAATTCTTGGTTGGGCTCTGGCTTTTTTCATACATACTCGAATTCAAATGAATACAGTGACAGATTATGTCGCAAAAATGGGATTTGTCCTGGCATTTTGTTATCCTCTGATGCTGACTGCCTTGGTATTGATGAAGAAAAGGTTTATGAGGAGGAAGGCAGCCAATGCTCAGGGTTCGTAAACAAATTTTCTTCACAGTCTTGATTTTATGTGTAGTTATTGTTTCCGGCTGTGTTGAGCAAAAACAGCTTGAAAAATTGGGTCTCGTAACAGCCGTAGGTTATGATTTGGAAAAGAAAAATGTGATTAGAGGTACTGTGGT
The DNA here is from genome assembly GCF_019969725.1 of Neobacillus bataviensis. Next base: position 70,736 of record NZ_JAHXYW010000008.1, on the reverse strand, counting down.
CGTTCATCAGTTTGATCCAATGGCACAAAACATTACAAAAATGATTACCACGACGGCGAATACGAGTAAAGGGTTAAGACAAGGACAGAATCTGCAATCCAATCAAAAGCTCGTTACTGGGCAGATGCGCTGTGTTATTTATAGCAAGGAATTGGCAGAGAAAGGAGTCATCCAGCTGGTTGATGCCCTCAATCGTGATTCTGCGGTGGGAAATATGGTATATTTAACAGTTGCTGATGGCTCCGCTCTTGAGATTATGGAAGTGGACAATAAAAACACTAAAATCAGCCTTGGAACCTACCTATACAATTTAATCAAACAAAATGTCGAAAGTGAACAAATACTTTCTCCCACTTTACAGGAATTCAATCATAATTATTATGATATCGGAAAAGATCCGGTGCTGCCTGTTTTAATGGTGAAAAATAAAGATGTAATCATTAAAGCTTTAGCCCTTTTTAAGGATGACCGATATATTGCCGAGCTTGGCCCGAAAAGACACTTTTATTTAAAAATTTTATCCGATAAGTATAAGGCCGGAACCCATGAACTTGGTTTTAAACGTTCTGAATTTGAAAAGATTCGATTGAAAAAAGGAGAGCACTCGATTCGGGATGTTTACAGCAAAGTGTTTATAGACATTGATAATATCAACAGTCAAGCTAAGCTCAAGTTGATAGACAAAAAAACTTTAAAATTTAGGGTAGAGGTAAAACTTGATTCACGCTTGCTGGAATCGACTGAACCATTAGATTTTTCCAATCCATCCTCTGTTAAGTTTATTGAGAAGAAACTAAATCAGGTTATGAAAAAGGATATAAAAGGATTAATTAAGTATTTTCAAAAACTAGGCGTGGATCCGGTTGGAATCGGAAATGAATATAAAGCCCATTTACGCGGGAAAAATCTGAGCAAAAAGGAATGGAGAGAACTATATAAGCGAGCAAGCTTTGAGGTGCATGTAAAAAATAGGATTGTTAAAACAGGTGTCATCGATTAAAGCGCCTTTTCCTTTCTTCTTTTTTTATTCTTTGTTAAACTATTCACGTAATGGAAAAGAAAAGGTTGTAGGTGAAATAATGAAGCTCAGGTTATCGGTTATCATTCTAATTGTTTTTATGTTTTTACTATCAGCATGTGGAAAAAAAGAAATAGAGGGTGCTGTTAATTGGCCAGTAAAAGATTTTTCTGCTACCAGCAATGACAATAAGTCATTTGCTTTGAAAGATTTAAAAGGGAAAATCTGGGTTGCGGATTTTGTGTTTACAAATTGTGCAGATGTTTGCCCGCCAATGACCGCAAATATGACCAAGCTCCAAAAAATGGTTAAGGACGAAGGCTTAAAAAATGTCGAGTTTGTTTCTTTTAGTGTAGACCCAACGGTAGATACACCTGAAAAGCTTGGAAATTATGCTAAACAATATGGAGCGGACCTTCATAACTGGACACTCTTAACGGGTTATTCTCAAGAGTATATTGAAAAATATGCCATGAATACCTTTAAGACATTGGTAAAAAAACCAGTTGAGGGGGACCAAGTTATCCATCAAACGTATTTTTACTTAGTAGGCCCGGATGGAAAAATCAAAAAATCGTATTCTGGTTTTAAGGATGTTCCATATGATGAAATTATCGATAATATCAAAACTTTGCAATAGATCTCTAAGGAGGTCTATTTTTTTGCCTTAAAAGGAATTTAGGCATATTTGTTTTGAATTTTTCTCATCGTGTTATAATAACAATAATTTAGAAGGAAGGTGAATAAAGATGAAAAAGTTTTTCACCCCTCTAATTCTCTCGGCCTTGTTTTTATCTTCCTGTTCTGGGTCTAATCATTTGACGCTTCATCCGGCTAAGCAAACCGCGGCGGAAGTCTTTGAGCCGGTTCCCGCTGATTTTTTACCACGGAAATTAATGGTACTGTCAGCTGGTGATTCACTAACGCAAGGTGTCGGGGATAGTACAAAGCAAGGTGGTTACCTGCCCTATTTAGACACGTTGCTGGAAAAAGAAAAAGGAATACAAGAAGTGGATTTCTATAATTATGGTGTCAAAGGCAATCGTACTACCCAATTGTTAAAAAGGCTTCAATCACCAGAGATGAAGTCTGTTCTGCAAAAAGCAGATGTGGTGGTCATTACGATTGGCGGAAACGATGTTATGAAAGTGGTTAGGGACAATCTTTCCAACCTGCAGCTTTCTGTTTTTGATAAGGAAAAAGAGACTTATAGGAAGCATTTAACCCAAATTTTCGAAACCATTGTCCATGAAAATCCAAATGCCTCAATTGTGTTAGTCGGATTATATAATCCTTTCACAAAATGGTTTCCTGATATTGAAGAAATGGATACTATTGTATCTGATTGGAATAATGCTGGAAGAACCGTGATATCCAATTACCCCAATGCCTATTTTGTCCCTATTGAAGATGTATTTTTAAATGCGAATGAAAATTTACTGTATACTGATAATTTTCATCCCAATGATAAAGGCTATGAATTGATTGCCGAAAGGTTAAACGATACCTTTGGTGAACAGGTAATCCCAGATCTTGAAAAGAAGCCTTATATGGTTAGTACAGAGGAGAATTAGATTTTATGAAAAATAAATGGAAAATAGGTTTTCTCCTCTTGTTAGGAATTAACCTTCTGTGCGCCATTATCGTGCTGTCACTGATAATGATTCCGCCAGATGAAAAAGAAAACGGAAAATTAAAAGGCCCAAGTGAAGATTATGTCTCCTTCGAGGTCAATTCAAACAAAAACGATTTAAATCGGTTGATCAATCATTATTTGCAGGAGGAAGCTGCCGATTCGAAGATTGATTATCGGGTTGTGTTGGGTGATGAAGTGGAGTTATACGGAATTTTTCCATTTTTTAGTGAAGAAATTAATTTGAAATTAACTTTTGAACCGAAGGCCCTTAAAAATGGGGATTTAGTCTTAAAACAAAAGACGATGTCCATCGGACGATTAAATCTCCCTATTTCCTATGTGCTGAACTTTATTCGTGAAAACTATAAGCTTCCTATGGGAGTAGACATTCGCCCGAATGAAAAAATAGTGTATGTGAACATGCAAAATTTGAAGCTTAAGAGTGATCTCAAAATTAAAGTGAAAAAATTTAATTTAAAAAAGGATGATATCGCCTTTACGATATTAGTTCCCGTGAAATAGGTGCCTTGTGAGGGCACCTTATTTTTTGTTCATTCATCTTTTAAAGTAATATATTGTAGTTCGGGATCTTCCTTTAAGCTGCCAACAAAAACAATCGTGTAGCTTTCATTTACTTTAAACTGGACTTTAGGCATTGGTAAAAGCACCATCCTGCTGCCTGCTTCTCTCACCTCCAGATCTACCGTCATCGGTGTTAGCCCTAAATACTCCGTTGCCTGCTTATAAGATACATTCGGGAAAATCACATCCCGATCCTTAACAGCGATATCAAGTCCCTTGGTATTTTGTGATAAGTGGATAAAGCGGACTTTCGTTTCATTTGTTGGTACTTCAGGGTGATTTTCAAACAATAGGAGACGCATTTTCTTAACAGAGTCAATGGCAGCAAGGGTATAGGATTTACCTGGCTCTACCGCAATTGTTTTGTTTAGGATGCTGTCCACTAAATTTCCGGCGGGATAAATATCAATATGGTATTTCCCGGCTTTTAAGGACTGCGCGTTACTTGCCCTTTTAAATCCAAGTTCTCGGACGACCCGGTGCCCATTAATATAAATATCAACCTCAGGGGAATCATAGGAGGTGTGGACGAAACGGACCATAGCTTCTTCCTTAGAATGATTCCTCATCATGTACAAGGCTTTGTTCATGTATTTCACATGTTTTAAATAGGAATGAATATGAAGGTTTGGGTCATTGTATTTATAAAACTGCGCCAGCATATCATACATCGCGGCCTTTTGAAGATAATCTGAATGTGTTCGTTCTTCAGACATACGATTCAGCTCCCAGCTAGTTAATTACATCCTAATTTATTCATGCTTTACTAGTCAGGTGCCTATCATCATATTCCGCAAAATGGATTTTTTGCATTTTTTATAGACAAATGGATAATTTAAACATATACTAGTATCAAATATGCTGAAAGTGGGTGATGTGCAATGTTAATTGAAGTGAAGAATGTAATCCGTGATTTGAATATTGTTTGCACAGCCCAAAACCAATCCGTTTAGGTATTTATGTCTTTATTTTCGTATGCGAATAAAGCCATGGGCTGTGTGTGCCTATGGTTTTTTGTTTTGGAAAAATATTCGCTGGAGGAATAAAGATGAATTTAGAAACGATTGGTTTAACAGAAACGATTAAAAATCATTTTGAACAATTAAAAGCTAGTGACGAATGTCTTCTGGGGCGGGTTGCACTGGAACATAAACGAATGTACAGAGTATGGACTGAGCAGGGAGAATTATTATGTGAGGTATCCGGAAAGTTCAGTTTTAATGCTCAGTTGAGAGAGGACTATCCTGCTGTTGGCGATTGGGTCAGCTTGAAGCCAAGATTTGCGGAAGGTAAAGGAACGATCCTGGCAATCATGCCGCGAAATAGTAAATTTTCACGAAAATCGGCCGGAGATACGGCGGAGGAACAAATAGTGGCCGCCAATGTGGATACTGTTTTTCTTGTCAATTCTTTAAACGAGGATTTAAATTTACGTAGAATAGAACGTTATCTCTTATTAACATGGGAAAGCGGGGCAAACCCGGTTATCGTATTAAGTAAAGCCGACCTTTGCTCCAATGTAATTGAGAAAGCGGCTGAGGTTGAAGCGATTGCCTTCGGCGGGGTTCCGGTGATTCCCATAAGTGCTGAAGCGATTGAAGGTTTAGAAAAGCTTGAACCTTTTTTGCAGCCAAGAAAAACGATTGCCTTGCTCGGCTCCTCAGGGGTCGGAAAATCGACTTTAACGAATCGATTGCTGGGTGAAGAAAAGCAACAGGTCCAAGAGATACGAACGGGCGATGATAAAGGGCGCCATACGACGACACACCGAGAGCTTGTGTTATTGCCAAATGGCAGTGTATTAATTGATACTCCGGGAATGAGAGAGCTGCAGCTTTGGGAGAGTGCAGATGGCCTCTCAGAAACCTTTTCAGATATTGAAGAATTAGCAGGTTTATGTAAATTTCGTGATTGCCAGCATAAGGATGAACCTGGCTGTGCTGTTGTGCAAGCCATACATGAAGGAACACTTTCTTCCGAACGCCTGTCGAGCTACAACAAGTTGCAAAAAGAGCTTGCGTTTATTGAACGAAAATCAGATAAGCGGGCACAAGCGGAAGTCAGAAAGCAATGGAAGAATATTAATAAGCAAATCAAGCAGCGAAGTAAATATTAAGCGATTTTAAGCCGGACCAGCAATATGACTGATCCGGTCTTTTTTATATCTCAGTCAGGGAATTTTATTTTTGGATTTAGATTTTGTATACTTTTAATCAAAGTAAACAAAGGGGTGGGCACATGGAAAAGACCAACCAAGTAGCTACATTTGCTGGCGGCTGTTTTTGGTGTATGGTGAAACCGTTTGATGAACAGCCGGGCATTAAAAGTGTGATTTCCGGGTATACAGGGGGAACTGTGGCAAATCCGACGTACCAGCAGGTGTGCAGTGACACAACCGGGCATTATGAAGCGGTTCAAATAACCTATGATCCTGAGGTTTTTCCATACGAAAAATTGCTTGAGCTATTTTGGCAGCAAATTGATCCAACCGATCCTGGAGGTCAATTCTACGATCGCGGTCAATCGTATCAGACAGCGATTTTCTACCATGATGAGCAGCAAAAGAGTCTGGCGGAAGAATCCAAACAACAATTGCAGGCAAGCGGCCGCTTCAACAAACCGATTGTGACACCAATTTTACCGGCACAAACCTTTTATCCGGCTGAAGAGTACCACCAGCATTATTATAAGAAAAATCCAGCCCATTACGAACGATATCATTTTGGCTCAGGACGAGCCGGATATATTCAAAGTCACTGGGGAGGGAAACACAAATGAAAAATAAAGATTTGAATCAGTTAAAAAAAGATTTAACACCGATGCAGTTTGAGGTGACACAAAATAATGGGACCGAGCCTCCCTTCCGCAATGAATATTGGAATGAAACACGGGAAGGCATTTATGTCGATATTGTTTCTGGGAAGCCGCTGTTCAGTTCCCTCGATAAGTTCGATGCCGGCTGCGGCTGGCCAAGCTTTACCAAGCCGATGCATGAGGATGAAGTGTCCGAGAAGCAGGATTTCAGCCATTTTATGATTCGCACCGAGGTGAGGAGCAAATCGGCAGATTCCCATTTAGGCCATGTGTTTAATGATGGTCCAAATCCAACAGGATTACGGTACTGTATTAACTCCGCAGCCCTTAAATTTATTCCGAAAGAAAGTTTAGCAGAAGAAGGCTACGGGGAATATTCAAAACTATTTGAAGCAAAATAAAAAGCCGCCAATGCGGTTTTTTTTATGCATTTTTTCCCTTTGTCTTACTTGATGTGGTCATCCCTCCGGATAGGACAAATTTCATCGCATCCTCCGCCTTCACATCAATTACTTCAACCTGTTCCTTTGGAATTAAAAAGGTAAACCCGGCAACTTGAAAGGTTTGCGGAATATAAACCGCTACATAGTCTTTAAGCGGGTCATGAAAGGTTTCCAATTGATCAGATGTAATAAAACCAATGCTTTTCACTTCCGTTCCAGGAAGAGTGACTAGGGCTACCTTTGAAAAAGATTTCTTATCACCTAGAAACGATTGGACGGTGTCTTTAATCACGGAATAAATTGTTTTGACGACGGGGATTTTTTCGAGAAGCTTATCAATTAGTTTAATAATTTTCCCAGTAATATATTTCGTAGACATCCAGCCTAAAAGAGTTATTAATACGATAGTAGTCAGTAAGCCGATTCCAGGTATGTAATCATCTTTAAAAAAAGGCTTAAGCGTATTTCCGAGCAGACTATCTAAAAACATAAAGGTTTTATAAATCACATAGATCACTAGAATGATCGGCACAATCGTTAAAATGCCATTAATAAAATTTTTCAATATCGATTTCATTAATTCACCTGCTTTATTTTCATTGTCTTTCATAATATAGGCGAATGCACATACAGGTCAAGTACCTAGTTCATAAAGTAACAGAGGAAAGAACATTTAGAACAATTTCTCAAGGAGTGATACTTATATGTATTATGGTCATGGATTCGGTTATGATGGCTGCTGCGGTTATCCCGGAGTAGGTTATGGAGGAGTAGGATGCGGGTTTGGAGGCTTTGCCTTAATCGTTGTTCTATTTATCTTGTTAATCATCATTGGCGCAAGCTGGGCTTATTAAAATGTAACAAGGCTGACCTGAGGAGTCAGCCTTAGTTTTTGTTATAACATTCAGACTAATGACCAAAACACGAACGTTATATACATATTATAAGTAATAGTTCGTATTTGTTGTTGACGAATGGGAAAATGCATGCTATATTTACCAATGTTGAGTAAAACGACTTTGGAGGTAATTGGACAATGAATACGAGATATGATGTGATTGTAGTGGGGGCTGGCCCTGCAGGGATCTTCGCCTGCTATGAACTTACACTAAAAATGCCGAACGCAAAGGTTTTATTAGTTGATAAAGGACATGATATTTATCGACGTAATTGCCCAATTTTACAAAAGAAAATTGAAAAGTGTCCGCCGGCTGCAGGGAAAAAGGATTTTGCCGGATGCTTGCCTGCCTGTTCGATTACAAATGGGTTCGGTGGTGCTGGTGCTTATTCGGACGGGAAGTTTAATATCACAAGTGAATTTGGCGGCTGGATGACGGATTATTTGCCAGACTCTCAAGTAGTAGATTTAATTCGCTATGTAGACGAGATTAATTTACAGCACGGGGCTACCAAAAGTATTACTGACCCGTTAACCGAGGAAGTAAAGGATATCGAACGCCGCGGCTTTGCTGCAGGACTTAAGCTGCTGCGTGCCCAGGTTCGCCATTTGGGTACGGAACAGAACCTTGAAATCTTGAAAAGTATTTTTGAATATTTAAAAGATAAGATTGAGATGAAATTTAAAACAGAGGTTGAAGATCTACTTACAGAAAAAAAACCGGACGGTCATGTGGTTAAGGGAATTAAACTAAAAGGCGAGCAAAATATTTACGCTGATAAAGTAATCATCACTCCAGGTAGAGACGGTTCTAAATGGCTTTCCGATATTTTGAAAACTCGCAGATTAAAAATGATTAGCAACCAAGTAGATATTGGTGTCCGTGTGGAAACTTCCAATATTGTTATGCAGGAAATCAATGAGCATTTATATGAAGGAAAATTTGTTTTTAATACATCTGTTGGAACCAGAGTGCGTACGTTCTGCAGCAATCCATCAGGCCATGTCGTGGTTGAAAACCACTCCGGTATCATGCTGGCAAATGGCCATGCCTACAAGGATCCTAAGCTAGGCAGTCCGAATACGAACTTTGCCCTGCTAGTCTCGCACACATTTTCCGATCCGTTTGATAAGCCGAATGAATATGCGCATGAAATTTCCCGCTTGGCAAACAGCCTATCGAATGGCGGATTAATCGTCCAAAAATATGGCGACATCTTAAAGGGCAGAAGATCAACGGAAAAACGGATTAAAGAGGGATTCCTAGAACCAACATTAAAAGAAGCGGTTCCTGGAGACCTTGGATTAGTCCTTCCGTATAACACATTAAAGAGCTTAATTGAAATGACAGAGGCATTGAACCAAGTAACACCTGGTCTTGCATCCGAACATACCTTGTTCTATGGTGTGGAAGCGAAATTCTATTCCGCCAGACCAAAATTAAATGATCGATTTGAAACAGAAATCAGCGGCCTGTATGTTGGCGGCGATGGTGCCGGTATAACAAGGGGGCTTGCCCAGGCAAGCGCCTGCGGCGTCTGGATTGCAAGAGACATAATCGAAAAAACTGCAACAGAACCAAAGAAAGAAACAGTAATGGCTTAAGACCCGCTTTGTAGCGGGTTTTTATTTTTTTCTGGAATTCTCTAGGAATGTCGAGCATTTTTTAATATGCTAGACTAAAAGAAATGGTTTCGAATGCAGAGGTGTAAAATGACGATTATTACTCAACTTAAAGCCCTTTATGAACAAAAACAATTTTATCAGGCCCTTGAGGTATTGAATGGCGAAATTTCTCGTTTGAAATCTTTCCGATACACTGATTTGAAAAAAGAACTTGAAAAAATAGAGTCTGCAGAGGATTTTAATATAATTCTTAAGACTACTGACCATTTTTTAATGTACGACTACAGTGCCTTTATCATCCGGTATGCTTACCGGCGCTTTCAGAATCTGTTAACGGCCTCTTGGTATTGTGAAGAATTATTAGATGGCGGGAGACCCTTGGAGGCAGAAGAAATCATTACACACGTCATAACTGAAAGTAAGGAAGATATTCACGAAAGTGAAAGCCTGGAAAGAGCGTATTTTTCCAAGATTCGTTGTTTACTAGAAATGAAACGCTTCAAGGAGATCGAGCCGTTACTTGAAAAGCTCAAAGAATCATCGAGGCCTATTGAGGATAAGCTTGGGTATATTCATTTGCAAATGGGGAATCGAGACAAGGCAGAGAAATATCTGCAAATGGGCTTAAAGGATCCAGAGCGCGGCCGTTACTGTTACTTACTTTTATCCGATTTATATGCTGCCAATGGCCACCCCATGGAAGCATTAAAACTGATAGAGGAAGGGGAAAAGCAGTACCCAGAAACGCCTGCCTTCTTGCTGGAAAAAGTAAAACGCTATCGAGATCTTGGAAAGCCAAGGGAAATGCTGGAAGTAATAAAGCAATTGAACGATTGCATCCCACTAAATGTCTATCAAAAGTATTTCCGTCATTTGACTGGAAATGCTTACTATCAACTAGAGGATTTTACACGCCTGGAAGCCTTCGTACAAGAGGAACGCTTAAAATCTTCCCTATTTGAACGAAAAAAAGAAGCTGGAGAGTTAATCAAGTTAAAGATAAGGCCCATCGTTCAAAAGAGCAATTATTGCGTCCCGGCCAGTTTAGAAATGATCCTGAATTCTTACGGGATGAAAATCACGCAGGATGAAATTGCCACCCATATTTTTGATTTTACAGGCTCCAGATTGTCGACCACAGTTGCCTATCTTGAAGAGCTTGGCTTTTCCTGCCGATATTTTGTTGGAAATAAAGAGCGGTATGTACAGTTATTAAAGAAGGGCATTCCTATCCTTTTGAGTGTTGATTTTGAACATTCATCCCATGTACAAGTAATGACGGGCTATGACAGCCGCTTTGACTTTTATCATATACAGGACCCAAACATGCTGGAAGGGCTGTATGTTTCGAGCGAAGAGCTTCAAAAAGCCAATCGCGCAACCAGTTATATGTCAATTGTTGCGGTGCCTAATGAAAGAGCTGAGGAGATAGCCTTTCTTTCCCTTGAAGAGGACTCCTATTTCCGGACACTTCATGATTTCGGTGAAAAAATGGAGGAGGATGAAAATAGATACAAAGGCTTATTTTTTCAATTTTTGCAAGAAAATATTGAAATTCCGTACACGCCTATATATGTCGTAAAGCATTTTTCCTTTGATGAATATGGAGATTTTATCATTGCATGTGCAGAAAGGATTTTACTTGAATATCCGGAGAGTGATTTCTTTAATCTCCATGTTTCACAGGCCTATTTAAGATTGTCAAAAATGGAACTTTCCGAGCGTCAGCTTACCAAAACGACCCGGAAAACATTTAGTACCTTATATCATTTTTTAAAGGGCAGAATTTCACTCTATTTTGACCAACACGAAGAAGCCTCCCGTTACTTCAGGAACTCGCTGCAACTTGACCCTGATCAATATTATACTTGGAGCTATCTAGCACTTTCCTATCTATATCAAAAGGATATTGTTCAAGCCGAGTTATTTTCAAAGATTAGTATGATGCTTGCTCCAGACGACCGCTTTATCCGATTGAACCATGCAGCAGTCTTAATGGAAAAGAACGAGAATGAAAATGCCCGGATGCTATATAATGCGCTCATCAAAGACGAACCAAAGGATGCCCATGCCTGGTACGAGAGAGCACGTCTAGATCAAAAATTAGGAAAACACCGGAAAGCCTTAAGAGGGTACCTAATGTCTATGAAATTAGACAATGAAGCCCCTTATGCCCATCTTGCTGCCGCCGACTTGTTTGAGCTGGAATTTGATCAGTTGGAAAAGGCGGAGGAAATACTATTATCTGGAATACAATCGGCAAAATCCTCTCAAGTATATGTCCGGCTGGGGGAATTATATAAGGACCAAAAAGAATGGTCAAAAGCAATCAATATTTATCAAACTTGTATAAGTTTATTTCCTGATGAGCGATTTGCTTATTTAGGAATGGCAGAATCGATGGCAAGTGATGACCATAAAGAAGAAGCTGTTCAATATTTAAAAAAGCATGCAGCACGTTTTGAAAAAGATAGTGAATTTTTAATTAACTGTGGCAGGATATTTGCTGACTGGGCAAAAGAGGAGGAGGATCTTCCGTTATTAGAGGATGGGTTAAAGCTTTTTGAAGACGGAATGGATTTTATTCACTCCAATCTGTATGATGCATTAGAACTCTATGTGGGATTGGTGGAAGAAACACCCTTCGTCGACCGGGCGATAGAATTCCTCTCTGAAAAATCAGCCCAACATCCTAATAGTATTGAATTTAAATGTTTTCAAGGGACTTTATATGAAGAAAAGCAACAATATGCTCAAGCTATTGATGCGTACAAATCCGCTTTAAAAGTTAGAGCAGATTCCTTTCCTTATTACCGTATGGGTGCGGTTTACTTTAACCTGAATCAGCTTGATTTTGCAAAGGATGCCTTTAAAAAGTGTTTAGAGCTGGATGCAAAAGTCGACCATGCCTATCTGAAGCTTGCGGAAATAGCATTATACCAGGATAAGCGGGAAGAAGAGGCAGACTTTTTACTTCGTCTTTTGGAAATTGCCCCGATCAATGTAAATGTGGAATACTTGACCTCGATTATGGATGAGGAAGGATTGCATAATTTATTAAACAAGCTTGAAAATTTGCAAGGCTCGTTCCCGGAGGTTTGGAGACTCGACATGCTTGCCTACACACACGGAGCGCTTGGAAATATAAAAGCAGAAGAGAGTACATTAAAGGAAGCATTGGAAATTGAACCTGAACAACCAGAACTACTTCACCACCAAGCCAAACTGTTAATTAAACAGAAAAAGTGGGAAAAGGGTTCTTTACGACTTAAACATCTTTTAAATAAGTATAACGAAGATGAAGATTTATTTAAAACGCTTATCCAATTTACCGCTGCTTCTAATCGTTGGGCGGCCCTTGAGGATTTCCTTCATCAATTCAAAGGAACGAGCGAAGAAAAGGCTTCTATGTTCCTGTTAGCTGGTGAAGCTGTTGAGGAGCATTTCAGGGAAGCTGACTGGTTGGACGAGGATGAAGGGAATGTATTTACTCGGTTTGTCCGAAAGCTGAAAAATCGATTTAAACAAATGAGAATTTTTGGTACAGCAATCGAGTTGTACGAAACGGCTATTAAATTGGCTCCTGACAATCTGAATCTAGTAAGCCGATTTGCTAAGTTTTATGAGGATTTTGATTTAATGGATGACTCTATTAAGGTATTGCAGAAAGCTTTAACCGCTGCATGGGATGATAAGATTGCCTATCAATTAGGCATGATTTATTTGGATTCCAAGGACTATCAAGCGGCATTGCCATTGTTTGAAAAATGTTTGCAGCAGGATCCTGAAAATTCCCACGTTCAAGCAGTTTCTGCCTATATTATTGGTGAACAAGGAGACATAGCAGAGGCTGAAAAAAGAATGAAACAGGTAATTGCTGATAATCCATTTGAAAATCATGCCCATTCCCATTTAGGCCGATGGTTAAATAAACAAGGCAAATATGCTGAGGCTAAAGAACTGCTTGAAAAAGGAATGGAAATTCATCCCTTCGACTCCTCCATTAAATTGCAGCTAAGTATTACGTTGAGTTATTTAAATGAAAATGAAGTAGCATTAGACATGATTAATCGGGTTATAGAAGTAGAAGATGAAAACTTACTTGCTCATTACAATAAGGCTTGTTATTTAGCGTTACTCAACCGTACCTTTGAAGCACAGCAAGTGCTTGATTTTGTATTCGAAAATGAAGAGACAGACTATTTCCGCCAGTTAGCGGAACAGGATGAAGATTTAGTTAAGTTAAAAATAGGATGAAGCAGACACCAAGGAGTGTCTGTTTTTTTTATTCCCAATAACGATTTCTAAATAAGATGAAAGAAACAAATAGATGTTTCATACAATTTCTATGAGGCCTGACTTATTTTAAGAAGAAAGTGGTGTCCGCCCCATGGTGCGTTCTTTTTTAATTAAACCAATGCTTGATGAAACATACCCAGTGATTGATTATGGCAAAGGGGTCTATTTATTTGATAAAGAAGGGAAAAAATATTTGGATGCTTCGTCTGGTGCTGTCACAGCTAATATTGGCCACGGAGTAAGAGAAATTATTGACGCGATGAATGAGCAGGCCAATAAAGTTTCCTTTGTCTATCGTTCGCAATTTACCAGTGAAGCGGCCGAAAAGCTGGCTGAAAAAATTGCTGAACTAACTCCAGAAGGGCTTAATTGGAGCTTTTTTGTCAACAGCGGCTCCGAAGCGACCGAGACAGCTATGAAAATGGCCATCCAATATTGGCAGGAAAAAGGAATTCAAACCAAAACAAAAATATTATCCCGCTGGGTCAGTTACCATGGAATCACACTTGGAGCCCTTTCGATGTCGGGGCATACAGGAAGAAGAGCAAGATTTGTTCCCCTCTTAGAAGAATTTCCCGTCATCCACCCTCCCTACTGTTACCGCTGCCCTTACAACCTAGAGGCACCTTCCTGTAATTATTTATGTGCCCGCGAACTAGATACTGCCATTTCACGAATAGGAGCAGACAAAATTGCTGCTTTCATTGCTGAACCTGTGATTGGTGCAGCAGGCGGAGCCATCGCGCCGCCAAAGGATTATTTCAAACAGATAAAAGAAATATGTGAAGCCCATGATATTCTCTTTATCGCTGATGAGGTGATGACAGGGTTTGGACGTACCGGGACGATGCTCGCCTGTGAGCAATGGGGAGTTACGCCGGATATTGTTGCTTTAGGGAAAGGAATGGGGGCGGGCTACGCACCAATAGCAGCAGCCGTTGCCAGTGAAAAGGTAATGGAGCCGATTTTAGCAGGGTCCAAATCCGTGATGAGCGGTCATACCTTAAGCGCTAACCCGCAAACATGCGCCGTTTCCTTTGCTGTTCTGGAATATTTGGAAAAAAACGAGATTTTAAAAGAGGTAGATTGTAAGAGTACTTATTTAAAAAATCAGCTCGAAAAATTAAAAGGCCAATTTTCATTTATTGGAGACATTCGAGGTAAAGGATTGCTGATGGGAATAGAATTTGTTGAAGAAGAAAGCGCGAAAACTCCTTTTCCAAGAAGTGCACAAGTCACACAAAAAATTGTAGCCCTTGCCAAAGAAAAAGGGCTGCTCATCTATCCTGCAGGAGCGGGAATCGACGGTGTAAACGGTGATGCCATCATCGTGTCCCCGCCATTAACAATCTCAAAAAGGGAAATCGAGGAACTTGCTGCACTATTAAAAGAAACATTTGAAGCATTTTCAAAGCAATTGAATCTAGGAATGGCTGGTGAAGCGTAAATGGATAATCCATTCGGTAAAATTACGGCGCTTGAGAATGTTATGGAATTATTCCATGACGGCATGACGTTGATGTTTGGAGGTTTTGGCGGGGTGGGATCGCCGCCGACCTTAATAGATGGAATACTGGAAAAAGGAGTTACTAACCTTACCTTAATTGGGAACGATACAGGATTCCCGACTATAGGAATCGGCAAGTTGGTCAAAGCGGAGAGAGCCAAAAAAGTAATAGCCTCTCATATCGGTTCAAACCCATTTGCTGGCCAGCAAATGCACGAGGGAAAGCTTGTGGTTGAGTTTTCACCACAAGGAATCTTAGCCGAGAGAATCCGTGCCGGGGGCGTAGGTCTGCCGGCAATCCTTTCCGATATTGGCATGGATAATGAGATTGTGGCAAAGAATAAACCTCTTTTCTCACTAAATGGAAAAAACTATCTTGTTGAAACAGCCTTAACTGCAGAGGTTTCAATCGTGTTTGCGAAAAAAGCAGATGAGTACGGGAATTTGATTTATGACAAAAGTGCCCGTAACACTAATCCACTTGTCGCAATGGCAGGGGACATTACGATTGCGGAAGTCGAAGAAATTGTTCCGTTGGGCAGCCTGGCCCCGGATGAAATTATTACCCCGGGAGTGTTCGTCAATTATGTCATTCCGTCGAAGGGAGTGAATTGGAAATGGGCATGGGAGTAGATATTCGAAATCAAATGGCGAGAAGGGCATCTGAGGAAATTCAAAATGGAATGGTCGTGAATCTTGGAATCGGCATCCCCTCTCTTGTCCCCAACCATCTATCTGAAGAAACAAAGGTGATGTTTCATGCTGAAAACGGGATAACTGGCATGGGACCAAGTCCGAATAAGGGTGAAGAGGATGAAAATTTATGCAATGCTGGAGGATTTCCTGTCACCCTCACTTGCGGAGGTTCCTACACAGATAGTGCCATTGCTTTTGGGATGATCCGCAGAGGCAAAGTTGATATTACCATTTTAGGTTCCCTACAAGTCAGCCAAAATGGCGACTTAGCGAATTGGATTGTACCGGGAAAAAAGGTTCCAGGAATGGGAGGGGCGATGGAACTCGCTCAAAAAGCCAAAAAAGTCATTGTGGTCATGAATCATAGTGATAAAAATGGCAGTCCTAAAATTGTTCCAATCTGTACTCTGCCTTTGACCTCATCCAAGTGTGTTGATCTGATTATTACGGAAATGGCCGTTTTCAAAGTAACGGAAGAAGGGCTGCTTCTGACCGAATTATTTGCGCCATATAGTATAGAAAATGTCGTCACGAAGACCGGTTGTGAATTTAACATAAGTGAAAATATACGTAGAATACCATACTAGCAAAATTTGGGCAAAAGGAGTGAATCACATGGAAAAAAATAAAGTCCGTATTAAGCAGTGGCTTAAGGAAAATCGCGCCAGGGGAGCACGATTGTTACAAATCCTTGTTCAAGAGGATAGTACAAGAGGAAATGAAAGCGGGACCCAGGCAATAGTAATCGAAAAATGCCGTCAACTTGGTTTAACACTAGATATTTGGGAGATTGGCGGCGACGAGTTGAAGAAACATCCTGCCTATTGTTGTGACCGGGAAAGTTTCGAAGGAAATCCTAATTTAGTTGCCGTTCTAAAAGGTTCCGGTGGAGGCAAATCTATCATTCTGAATGGGCATATTGATGTAGTGCCGGTAGGAGATGTAAACAACTGGAAGCAGGATCCTTTTAGCGGAACGATAGAGTGCGGCAAGCTTTATGGAAGAGGAGCAACCGATATGAAAGGCGGGAATGTTGCTCTTATTATGGCAATAGAATCGTTAATTGCAAATGAAATAAAGTTAAAGGGTGATGTTATTTTTCAAAGTGTCATTGAGGAGGAAAGCGGCGGGGCCGGTACACTTGCTGCCGTACTCCGCGGATATCAGGCAGACGGGGCAATCATTCCGGAACCGACAAATATGAAAATCTTCCCAAAACAACAAGGGTCGATGTGGTTCAGAATTACCGTTAAGGGAAGGGCTGCACATGGGGGGACCAGATATGAAGGTGTCAGCGCCATCGAAAAATCCCTCATCGTTATTCAAAGATTACAACAATTAGAGAAAGATAGAAATGCCAGGATATCCGATCCCCTATTCGAAAAAATTCCGATTCCGATTCCGATTAATATTGGAAAAATCAAAAGTGGTGAGTGGCCCTCTTCCGTCCCTGACACCGCAATCATCGAAGGAAGAATGGGAGTGTCTCCCGAAGAAACGATTCAAACTGCCCAATTAGAAATGGAAACTTGTTTGCAACAATTAAACGAGAAGGATGAATGGTTCAGCCAGAATCCATTGCAAATTGAGTGGTTTGGCGGCAGATGGCTGCCAGGAAGCCTTGAGAGTGAGCATCCTTTGATAAAAGAGCTTACAAAGAGTTTCATAGAAGTAAAAGGAAATCAGCCAGCCGTAGAGGCAAGTCCATGGGGAACGGATGGAGGAATCCTTTCTAATGTAGGGAATACTCCAGTAGTTGTCTTCGGGCCGGGAATTACGGAGACAGCACATGATGCCAACGAACATATTAATTTAGAGGATCTGTTTGCTGCTAGTGAGATTATTGCCTTTACTTTATTGGAATGGTGTGAAGTGGATGAGTAACAATAAGGAAACAAAAAAAAGTTCCATTCAATTGAAAACAAGAATTCCAGGTCCTAAAGCAATTGAACTGTTAGCAAGGAAAGAACACAATGTCCCAAAAGGACCCTTTAATACAATCCCAACCTTTGCAGTAAAAGGGGAAGGAGCGTTAATTACGGATGTTGATGGCAACACCTTTATTGATTTTGCCGGTGCAATTGGCTCGTTAAATGTCGGTCATTGTCCGCCAATGATCGTTGAGGCACTGCACCGCCAGATTGATGCCTATCTTCACCCGTGCTTTCACGTTATGATGTATGAACCCTATATTGAGCTCGCTGAAACCTTAAACCGAATTACTCCCGGGAATCATAAAAAGAAAACCTTCTTTTTAAACAGCGGGGCAGAGGCTGTTGAAAATGCCGTAAAAATAGCTCGAAAATATACCGGAAGGAAAGCGATAATCTCATTTGAAAGAGGCTTTCACGGACGAACCTATATGGCGATGTCCTTAACAAGCAAGGTCAAGCCATATAAATATGAGTTTGGTCCTTTTGCGCCTGAGACCTATAAGTGGCCATACCCTTATTATTATCGCTCAGAATTTGACTCCCCGGAACAGTTAGATGCTGCACTTCTCCAGCGATTTGAAACCTTTTTCCAAAGTGAAGTTCCTCCAGAAGAAGTAGCTGCGGTGATTATGGAACCGGTACAAGGTGAAGGGGGATTTGTCTTTCCTTCGAAAGGCTTTGTGAAAGGTGTCAAAGCTCTATGTGAAAAGCATGGGATTTTGTTTATTGCCGATGAGATTCAAACTGGATTTGGCCGTACTGGAAAAATGTTTGCCATCGAGCATTTTGATGTTGTTCCAGATCTTTTAACGATGTCTAAATCAATCGCGGCAGGATTGCCGATTAGTGCTGTGACAGGCCGCGCTGAAATTATGGATTCTCCTAACACAGGAGAAATTGGCGGAACATATGGCGGCAGCCCTCTTGGCTGCGTTGCCGGACTTGAAGTGGTGAAAACCATCGAGGAAGGAGGCTTGTTAAGCCGGGCCGAAAACATCGGCAAAGCTTTCCAAAACCGCTTTGAAAAAATCAAAACCCAATATTCGCAAATTGGTGAAGTTCGTCATCTCGGCGCAATGTGTGCCATCGAATTTGTAACGGATTCCGAATCCAAATCACCTAATAAAGACCTTGTTCAGGAAATCATTAAAACCGCCCATCAAAATGGACTTATTATCATGACAGCGGGACTATATGGCAATGTCATTCGCTTATTAACTCCACTTGTGATAACAGATGAACAGCTGGATGAGGGAATGGAAGTGTTAGAGAAAGCCATTCATCTTTGTTGTCAAAAAGGTAAGTTAATTTAATCTACTTTCTTTCAAATAGATTGCTATATTAGTGGTAAAGCAAGGGAATGGAGGATAATATTTTGAAACAATCACTATGGATTGGCGGAGAATACCGTCCTGCAGCAGCCTATACGGGATTAAACAACCCTTATAATCTTGAGCATATTGCGGATATCGCAGTTGCCGGAAAGGACGATGTTCTGGATGCAATCGCGTCGGCAGATCAGGCTTCAGCAAAATTAGCAGTGCTGCCGGCATATGTCAGGGCGGAAATTTTAGAAAAAGTAGCAGGTTTTCTAAAGGAAGAAAGAGAAGAATGTGCGAAGATCATTTCTCAAGAAGCAGCAAAACCGCTTAAAGTTGCCCGGGCCGAGGTAGACCGGACAATCATGACCTATACCTTCGCTTCCCATGAAGCAAGAAGAATCCATGGAGAAACAGTTCCGATGGATGCAGCTCCAGGCGGGGAAGGAAGGCTTGCTTTTACGGTTAGAGAGCCTATTGGTGTCATCGCAGCGATTACGCCATTCAATTTCCCTATGAATCTCGTTGCTCATAAAGTAGGACCAGCGATTGCCGCAGGAAATCCTGTGGTGTTAAAGCCGGCGAGCCAAACCCCGTTATCGGCTTATAAGATTGCTGAATTTTTTCACCGGGCAGGTTTGCCGAAGGGTGCCTTAAACGTGGTAACCGGAAGCGGACGCAGTGTCGGCGATATATTAATGAAAGACGACAGAATTAAGATGATCACCTTTACGGGAAGCCCTGAGGTTGGCAGATATATCCGGGAAAACTCCGGCTTAAAGCGAGTAACCCTGGAATTAGGTTCAAACTCTGCCGTAATTGTCGACGAAGGGGTCAACCTTGAAAAGATTATCCCTAGGATTATCACAGGTGCGTTTTCCTACCAGGGGCAGGTATGTATTAGCATTCAGCGGATTTTTGTTCATGAAAATCT
The DNA here is from genome assembly GCF_019969725.1 of Neobacillus bataviensis. The sequence continues at coordinate 51,030 of NZ_JAHXYW010000008.1, read as the reverse complement.
ATTGGAACCATTTACGGAGCAGTTCGTAGAAGAAGTGAAAAAACTAAAAATCGGGAATCCCTTGGATGAAGAAACAGATATCTCTGCATTGATTTCAAGGGGAGATGTTCAGCGTACGAAAGAGTGGGTAGAAGAAGCAGTTGCAAGCGGTGCAGGGATAAAAATTGGCGGCAGCATTACGGATGGAATTTATCAGCCAACCGTTTTGGTCGATGTAGACACCAGCGAAAAGGTTTCTTGTGAAGAAATTTTTGCTCCGGTCGTCCATATTAATCGGTTTAAAACAATGGATGAGGCCATTGAGATGGTCAATGACTCAAAATATGGCCTGCAGGCAGGGATTTTTACGAATGACATCCATTATGGACTTCAGGCGGCGAAAAGATTAGAAGTTGGCGGCGTAATGATTAATGATATTCCTACGTTCCGCGTTGATCAAATGCCCTACGGCGGGGTGAAGTTAAGCGGCATGGGACGAGAAGGAATCAAATACGCCGTCGAGGAAATGACCGAATTAAAATTAATTAGCTTTAAGATGGAATAACATCACGATGTCTGGCTTAATTCTAGGCCAGACTTTTTTTCAAATAGCTTCATGGTGTTTAAGGAGGGGATCGAATGAATCAAACATCAGAAACGATTTATGTGGAGGACAGTCGCTTTTTCCTGGAGGTCTATTTGGACCCCTTTAATAAACGAATTCGTGTGGATGATTATCGGGGGAATTTGAACCTGTTATTAGAAAAAACAGAGGAGCTTGTTAAAAAGCACCAAGCAGAAAAGCTAATATTTAAGGCTCGTACAGAAGATTCACTGAAATTACTCGAACATGCACTCCAGCCTGAAGCTGTCGTTGATCGTTATTTTCTTGGTTCCGATGCTCATTTTTTTTCAAAGTTTTATACACAAGAAAGAAAGAAAAACGACCATTGGATTACAGAAGACGGGATGGTCCACAGTATTTATCAATTAGATACATCGGTCGAAAAAGCGTTTCCTCCCAAAGAATATGAACTGAAAAAGACAGACGAAAGATATGCAGTAGAGCTAGCCGCCCTGTATGGCCAAGTGTTTCAAATCTATCCCACTCCGATGAATGATCCGGAATATATTAAAAAGACCATGAAGGATGGAACGATTTATTATGCATTTTTTTACCAGAGTAAAATAGTCAGTGCTGCCTCTGCTGAAATCAATGGGTTTTATAAAAATGCGGAATTAACAGATTGTGCGACCCTGACAGAACATCGGAAGTATGGATTAATGAAGCTAATTCTTAAAGAGCTTGAGGCTGAATTGAAAAGAAAAGGAATCTTTTGTGCCTACTCGATAGCAAGATCTTTATCCTTTGGCATGAATGCTGTTTTATACCAGCTTGGGTATTCCTATAGGGGAAGGTTAATGAATAATTGCTATATCTATGACAAATTAGAAAATATGAATATGTGGGTAAAGAATCTGGCAAACTGCTAAATTTTCGGCTCAAGTATGACCATTTTTCGGCACCTTATCCTACCAGAAAGGCAGGTGAAATAAATGGCCCAATTAACCGCTTTAACGCAAGAAGTTCTAAGCGCCATATTAAAAAGTATTGATGAAGGAATCCATGTGGTCAATACAGAAGGAAAAACGATTTATTATAACGAAGTGGCAGCAAGACATGATGGGATGACAGTAAAGGAAGTATTGGGGAAGCATTTATTTGATTCCTTTCCTTCCCTTTCAGAAGAATCCAGTACCTTGTTAAAGGTCATAAAAACAGGAAAGCCAATTTACAATCAAACCCAGGTTTATATGAATTTGCATGGCACTAGAATTGATACCATGAATACGACACTGCCTATCTTTTTAGGCGAAGAAATCATCGGTGCCGTTGAAATCGCTAAAGATTATTCGCGAATGAAGCTGTTTGCAGAAAGATTACTAGACCTGCAAAAAGGGTTAAATAGAAGCAACAGGAAAAAGTCTGGCAGGCAGGTCAGGTATACCCTTAGGGATTTAATGACGGTAAATTCCAGCTTCAACAGCTTAAAGGAGGAAGCGAAAAAATTAGCAAAATCGGATTCTCCCATTCTTGTTTATGGGGAAAGCGGCACTGGAAAAGAACTGTTTGTTCAGGGCCTCCACTGTGAGTCACTGCGCTCTGAAGGTCCATTTATAGCGCAAAATTGTGCAGCAATTCCCGAAACCCTGCTTGAAAGCATTCTTTTTGGTACAGCTAAAGGAAGCTATACTGGGGCAGTTGACCGAAAAGGCTTATTTGAGCTGGCAGATGGGGGCACTCTTTTTCTAGACGAGTTACATACTATGCCGATTGAACTGCAGGCGAAGCTGCTTAGAGTGTTAGAGGATGGAATGGTTAGAAGGGTCGGGAGCTCGGAAAACATACTTGTGGATGTTCGCGTCATCGCCGCGATGAATGTACATCCAAATGAAGCACTTCAAGACCAGAAGCTTAGGTCTGACCTCTATTACCGATTAAATGTGTTCACCTTTTCCCTGCTGCCGTTAAGGGATCGAAAAGAAGATATTTTGTTTTTAACAGAACACTTTATTAAGGAATTCAACGTTAAATTGACAAAAAACATAAAGGGCATTAAAAATTCGTGTAAATCCTTATTTCTCGAGTATCAATGGCCAGGGAATGTACGCGAGTTAAAGCATACGATTGAATACATGATGAATATCTCTGAAGCGGAATACCTAAGGGTCGAGGATTTGCCGATAATGTTGAAGCATCTTTCAGCATCGCCGCAAAGTAGTATGGATTCAACTGTAGAGCTTTCACTAAGGAAAAATATTGAAAAGTTAGAGAAACGATTAATTAAAAATGCATTAGAGTTAAGTGCTGGAAATATCAATCAAGCCTCCAAACTATTAGAGATCCCAAGACAAACGTTACAATATAAAATTAAAAAAATACTAGACTGAGGCGCCGAATTTTCGGCGCCTTTTTGTTCCTCCAAACGGGCGCTCCAGCTCTTAAGCATTGGCACGTTTCTTGCATATTAATAAGTAAAGGTCACGAATGGAGGAATTGTGATGAAACAATTTTTATATAAGCCAAAAAGGCATTGGAAGGATATTGAGCTTTGGAAGGATGTTACCGAAGAACAGTGGAACGATTGGCTGTGGCAGCTGACAAATACGATTCGAACGTTAGATGACTTGAAAAAAGTTATCAATTTGACGCCGGATGAAGAAGAGGGAGTAAGAATTTCGACGAAAACAATCCCCTTAAATATTACACCCTATTATGCTTCCTTGATGAATCCAGATGACCCACGCTGTCCGATTAGAATGCAGTCTGTACCCATTTCAAAAGAAATTTATAAAACCAAGTATGACCTCGAAGATCCATTATACGAAGATGAAGATTCACCCGTTCCTGGGTTAACCCATCGTTATCCAGACCGGGTGCTCTTTCTAGTAACCAATCAATGTTCCATGTATTGCCGCTATTGTACAAGACGGCGCTTCTCGGGGCAAATTGGCATGGGTGTTCCAAAGAAGCAGCTGGATGCAGCGATTGGATATATCCGGCAAACCCCGCAGGTAAGGGATGTATTGATTTCCGGAGGGGATGGCCTCCTTATTAATGATAATATTTTGGAATATATTCTTAAGAACCTAAGGGAAATTGATCATGTAGAAATTATTCGGATAGGGACGAGGGCCCCGGTTGTATTCCCGCAGAGGATTACGGAAAATCTCTGTAATATTTTAAAAAAATATCATCCGGTTTGGCTGAATACCCATTTTAATACGTCGATCGAAATCACGGAGGAATCGAAACGTGCCTGTGAAATGCTCGCCAATTGCGGCGTTCCAGTTGGCAATCAGTCTGTTATTCTAGCAGGTATTAATGACAGCGTTCCAATTATGAAAAGGCTGATGCATGACCTTGTGAAAATTCGTGTACGGCCATACTATATCTATCAATGTGATCTTTCAGAAGGCATCGGCCATTTCCGTGCACCTGTTTCAAAAGGCCTTGAAATCATTGAGGGATTAAGAGGACATACAAGCGGCTATGCAGTGCCTACTTTTGTCGTTGATGCACCGGGAGGAGGCGGAAAAATTGCCCTTCAGCCTAATTATTTAATTTCGCAAAGTGCGGAAAAGGTTGTCCTACGGAACTTTGAGGGTGTTATTACTTCGTATCCTGAACCAGAAAACTATGTCCCTGGAAGGGCGGAGAACTACTTTAAAGAGGTCTATCCAGACATGGAAGAAAAACGCTCCCTTGCCGGGATAGCGGGGATTATGAATGACCAGCACTTTAATCTCGTTCCGGAAGGATTATCAAGACTGAACCGCCGTAAGGATTACAATCAAGACCCTGCTCATACATCGCTTAAAGATAAACGAAGCAAACGGGATGAATTGAAGGATAAGAAATATAAGGCACAAACCCAAAAAGAAAAGGAAAGTCATGAAACACCTAATTCCAGCAGTACGACAGAGGGGGTTTAGGGCAAATGGTGTGTGAGTGGTGCAGCAGCCCAAATGTTAAAAGATTGACAGGTTCGGTTTATTGGGAAATCCCTGATGGAACACGGGCAATTGAAATATCTGAGACGCCGACTCTCTCTTGTCCGGATTGTTCGATGGTCTATCAGAGTGAGCCGATAGTAAAAGAAATTGAGAACCAATTATATTTAATTGATTGCCGTAAGGTTGGAAAAGTGATTACCTTTGAAGAATTAATGGCAATCCCGAGGCTATTAAAGAAAAATTACTTTGATTTCTCTTCCTAAAAGTAAGCAGCCTAAATATCAGGCTGCTTTTGCTATGTGAAACTTTACGCTGCCAACTATATCCGTTATAGTATGGAATATAAATAAAACGGATTAGAAAGGCGTTATCATGAGCAAATCATTTTATCATTTCTTAATGAAATATCGGCATCCTTCCCCTAAGGACGCAATGAGCCTATTTGCGAATCATGCTTATTTAGATCATAGTTTTCCAAAAAATTCATCTGATTACCACGAATTAAGCTCGTATCTGGAATTGAATGGTCACTATTTGGAATCGATGTCTATATTTGATGAAGCCTGGCAGTTGTATATCATATCTGAAAATAAAGCATAAAAAGAAATCGTCTCCTCGTTGGAGGCGATTTTTTCATTTTATAATTGTCATGCGCTTTTATAAATAGCTGCGCATATACTATTGTAATCAAAATTCACGACTAATCATTTGAGAGGATGGGAGGACATGGCAAAACGAAAAAAACCGAAGTACAAGATCGGTGATACGGTCGTGATTACAATATATGGTACTGTTGGCAGAGTTACAGATGTAAAATGGCTCGACGGAAAGTATGTGTATGAAGTGAATAAGAGTGATGGGCTGTTCATTGAGGAAGCCTTGCAATTACTCTCCGAATATGACGGCACGATAATGGAACAGGAGCAAATTGATATAGAATATAAATTTTTTATCGGTGATTTAGTTCAAGTAGCCGGTTATGGTGCAGATTTATTTAAAGTGGTTGGCTTCCGTACCGAAATATGGCGCTATAAGGATGATGCATGGGAAGATGTTATCTATGAACTATCCAGAGTAAGTGATGGGGAGTGGCTTGAAGCAGGAGAAGAGGAACTGACGCTTGTGGCGGATGCGGAGAGTGCAGACACATTTATTCAAAAACTAGGCCTCTTATACTTAGTGAATAAGCAAGAAAAAACAACAAAAAATCCTAATTTGCAAAACATGGTAAGGAAAGCGGAATTTGAAGAAATCGAGCGTAAAAAGGAAAAGAAGGAACTAATTGATAATTTGTTAGATATATTCAACGATTATCGAATACTATATGAATTATTTCATGATCAAGAATACTATCAAGTCATGCGAGTTATTCTCAGAAAATTAGAGAGCCTTGTAAGCAACGATGGCAAAAGCCATGTGTAGCCTATAACCGTGTTACCGCAAACAATAAATACAAAACAAAAGGAATTCCGGCCCATTTAATTAGAAAAAACATCGCACTGAGGAAGTTTTCCATCATTTGTACAGTTTGCCCATCTTCTTTGTTAACATCTTCCATTAATGCCTCAAACTTTGTTTGTAAATTTAACATGATATCACCTCAAGTAGGATTATTTACTTCAAACATATGCTTGTCCGATTAAAAAAAGACATGTTTCTTTTTTTAATAAATTGAAATAGCATGAAAAGGCCATGTACATCATACATTCTGTAAAAAGGGGGCGATGCTATGAGAGAAATTGAAGTATTTATTGATACAGAAGAAATTGCCGAATTTTTCTTTCATGAGCTTGTAAAAAGGGGATACGTTCCTAGCGAAGAAGAATTGGAAGAACTCGCTGACATTACCTTTGAATATTTAATTGAGAAAAGTATCATCGATGAAGAAGTGCAAGATGAATAATAAACATTGAATGAAAGAAGGGAAAAGCCTCTTCTTAAAATAGATGGAGACGAAAGACGAGCATTCTGTGCTCGCTTTTTGTTTGATTCGATGAAATGAATTATTTTTTTTAAAATAGCGAAACCATTATTTTTCTTATTCGTATATATTGGTACGAAGATGAGGAGGGATTAGGATGTTCAAAAAAATCCTTAAATCAATTATTAAAAGCAAACTGAGCAATGGGCATCATAAATACAGCTCATCAAGCGATGCCTGGAAGAAGATGAACCATTATAATCACAACCATCTAGGGCACCATCATTATAAAAAGAAGCATAAAAGCGGCAGTTTTATGTCTAGTTTCTTTAGTAGTTAAATAAATGGTAAAAAAAATCATTTTATTATTTTCCAATCTTTTCGAAAGGCCGTTCTCTAAAGAAAAAATTCTGGCTGGCCGCTATCAGGTGATCAGCCATCTCGGTATGGGCAGCTATGGGCACAGCTATCTAGTAGTAGATTTAGTTACTCAAACGAAAAAGGTTCTAAAAGCACTTCGCCTTCACAAAAGAATAACCAAGGCTGGAAGACAAGGCTTTGAGTTAGAAAAAGTATTATTAAATTCGATGGATAATCCAGGATTTCCAATGTATTTTGAGGACGGGACATTTAAGAAAATCCCCTATTATACGATGGAATTTATTGACGGCAAGAATTTTGAACAATTAATTTTTGCTGAAAATATGGTCATTCCTGAAAGAGAAGCGTTTAGGATTGCTTTCGAATTATTAGAACATATTGAATATCTTCATAGTCGTAATCTTATCCATCGTGATATCCGTATTCCTAATGTCATCCAAGCCGGATCAAAGATTAGGCTGATTGATTTAGGACTTGCTAGACCTTTGAATTTTAAATACAAAGAGAAACGACGCAAACTGGATTTACGTAAAGAAGTAAACCAACAGGCGGATTTCTATGGATTGGGCCATTTTCTTTTATTTTTGCTGTATTCCAATTTTACCGTTCAAGAAAATACAGCAGAAAAAAGCTGGGAAGTGGAATTGGATATATCTGATCAAGCAAAACGCATCATTCGCAGGCTTCTGCAAATCGATATTGCTTATGACAATTGCGCTCAAATAAAAGCTGATATTCAACAATTTATACTTAATCAAGGGAGAGAAAAAAATGTCGTTCTTTAACAAAGTATTTGCCAGTGTAGGGATTGGATCAGCAGCAGTAGACACAAAGTTAGAAAAGGATACGTATATGCCGGGAGAGACCGTTAAGGGAGTTGTAGAAATTAGAGGCGGCAAAGTGGAACAGCAGGTTGATGAAATTTATTTAGCATTAAACACAACCTATTTAAGAGAATCTGATGACCGGAAGTATACAGTCACAGCAACGATCGACCGTTTCCGCTTAACGACACCCTTTACCATTAGGTCAAATGAACGAAAAGAAATTCCGTTTACTTTCCAATTGCCCTATGATACTCCATTAACTATCGGTAGATCCAAGGTTTGGGTATCGACTGGCCTTGATATTAAAGGTGGTGTCGATCCAAGTGATCAGGATCATTTAAAGGTGGTCCCTAATCCGTTGATGTCTGCTGTATTTAATTCCGTTGATAATCTGGGCTTTAGAATTAGGGAAGCAGATTGTGAAGAGGCACCTAGAAGATTGCGGGGACGCCTTCCTTTTGTTCAAGAATTTGAATTCGTTCCTGCTTCTGGACCATTCCGCGGCCGTTTAGATGAACTTGAAGTCGTTTTCTTTCCAGCAGGTAACGGGGAACTGGATATAATGCTCCAAGTCGATCGCCGTGCTAGAGGTTTATCAGGTTTATTCTCTGAAGCAATGGGAACAGATGAAACAAATGTGCGTTTAACTGTTACAAATGCAGATATTCCTTATTTAACACAAAAAATTCAAACGGTTATCAGCCGTTATTCCTAAGCATTCTTTGTCCTTTCGCTATTATTTCACATGAATCAGCGGCAAATAAGTAAAAAAAGTCATTTTCGACAAAAAAAGCGGAATTTCTCAGAAGGATTCGACATGGGTCATCGCTAATTATTAGAATATAAAATTAATTCTAATAATTGGAGGTAAATGATGATCAAAGTATTAACTAGAAGAGCAAGTATTCAATATGATGTGACGATCTTTCAAACTCCAAAGTACAGGGAAAATAAAGGGCATAAAGAGGTATATCGAACGACGATTATAGCGAATAGCAGAGATCATTGTCTGCAGGAGACCTTCAGCTGCTTTAATGTGACGGACAGAATCCCTGCTGATTATAGTGGGAGATTTCTAACTACTGGGGATATCGTTTTAATTGATGAAGGCCGCGGCGGCCAGCACTACTATCAATTAAAGCCTGGCGGCTGGTTTCCGATTAATCGAATTATGCTGCTCTAAATAATGACAAAACCTAAGGAAAACATCCTTAGGTTTTTTCTTAGCTTTTGCGGCCGCCAGAAGCATTATGTTCCTTCGCATGTGCCTCGTGTTCAGCTACGATTGCTTCTGCAGGGATATGATTATTTTTCTTTTGTCCATTTACGCGGCTTCGATGTTTCTTTCCCAAAAAACTCAACCTCCTTTTAATTCTAGAAATAGCATCCCACAAAATTAAAATTTCATGTCCGTTTCTGATTTACCTTTTCTAGTGAAAATTGTTTATGTTATAGTGTCTATGGTGCAGAATAATAACTGTACTATTTTTTGTTAGGAGGATTTTGAAATGAGCGTACATATTGGTGCGAAAGAAAACGAAATTGCGGAGACGGTATTGCTTCCTGGAGATCCGCTTCGTGCAAAATATATTGCAGAAACTTTTTTAGAGGATGCAAAATGCTATAACGAAGTTCGAAATATGTTTGGCTATACTGGTACATATAAAGGAAAGAGAATTTCTGTCCAAGGAACTGGAATGGGAGTTCCTTCCATATCTATTTATGTAAATGAATTGATGCAAAGCTATAATGTTCAAAATTTAATACGAGTTGGAACCTGTGGAGCGATTCAAAAGGATGTTAAGGTCCGCGATGTCATTCTTGCTATGACAAGTTCAACGGATTCCAATATGAACCGTCTAACCTTTGGCCATGTTGATTTCGCACCGTGTGCAAGTTTTGATTTATTGAAGAAGGCCTATGATACTGGTTTAGAGAAAGGGCTAAATTTAAAAGTGGGGAATATTTTTACCGCTGACTCCTTCTACAACGATAATGCTGAACTGGAAAAATGGGCGAAATATCAGATTTTAGCGATTGAAATGGAGACAACCGCACTATATACATTAGCAGCTAAATTTGGACGTAAAGCGCTTTCTGTTTTGACAGTAAGTGACCATATTTTGACAGGTGAAGAAACAACTGCTGAAGAAAGACAATTAACCTTTAACGATATGATTGAAGTGGCTTTAGAAGCAGCCATTAAAGAATAATATTCATACGCCTCTTCCGTAAAAGGAGGAGGTTTTTGTTTTTATGGAGAATTTATTATAAAGCAAAAAACTAGTGATAGTGACAAATATCATCGAAAAACATAGGATGCCAGGGTACTGTATTAATTGAGGTGAACAAAGTGAAAGAGCAGCTAAAGTTAGATATATCAGGGATGACCTGCGCGGCATGTTCAACGAGAATTGAAAAGGTTTTGAATAAAATGGACGGTGTCGAGGCAAATGTTAATTTAGCCATGGAGAGTGCCGCTATTTCTTATGAGACTGAGCTGGTTTCCAGTGATGACATTATCGCAAGAATTGAAAAAATTGGCTATGGTGCCAAGAAAAAAATGCAAAGAGAGGAAAAAAGACAGCTAAAAGAAGAAGAAATAAAACATAAGAAACAATTATTAATTCTTTCTATTATTCTTTCTTTTCCACTACTCTATACCATGCTTGATCATGTACCGGTGGAACTCAACCTGCCCATGCCACACCTCTTGATGAATCCATGGTTTCAATTAATCTTGGCAACACCAGTCCAATTTTATATAGGAGGACCATTTTATATTGCCGCTTTTAAAGCATTGAAAAATAAGGGCGCGAATATGGATGTTTTAGTGGCACTGGGAACCTCTGCTGCTTATTTTTATAGTCTTTTTGAAGGTTTAAAGACGCTTGAAAATCAACAATACTCCCCTCATCTTTATTTTGAAACTAGTGCCGTGCTTATCACCTTAATCCTGCTTGGCAAATTATTTGAAGCCATTGCAAAGGGAAGAACAACGATTGCAATCTCCAAACTGCTAAGCTTGCAGGCAAAGGAAGCCATCGTTATTCGTGAAGGGAAAGAGTTTAAAATTCCGATAAATGAAGTTAAGGTGTCAGATCTTTTATTAGTGAAACCTGGAGAAAAAATCCCGGTTGACGGAGAAGTAATCCAAGGAAAAACGTCAGTTGATGAGTCAATGATCACAGGTGAATCTATCCCTGTGGAAAAATCCCCGGGTGATACGGTGATCGGTTCGACCATAAATAAAAATGGAACAATTACAGTGGCCGCTGTAAAGGTGGGAAAGGATACAGCGCTCGCAGGAATTATCAAAATCGTTGAGGAGGCTCAAGGAAATAAGGCTCCAATACAACGGATTGCTGATATTATATCTGGGTACTTTGTCCCTGTTGTGGTTACCATATCATTCCTTACATTTTTTATTTGGTATCTGTTTATTAATCCCGGGAATATTCCAACCGCATTAGAAACATCCATTGCTGTCCTCGTCATTGCCTGTCCATGTGCGCTTGGATTAGCAACTCCGACTTCCATCATGGTTGGCACTGGTAAAGGAGCGGAAATGGGTATTCTCTTCAAAGGCGGAGAACATTTAGAAGCAGCCCATAAAATTGACACAATTGTTCTGGACAAAACTGGAACGATTACAAAGGGACAACCAATCGTTACAGATTTTATCGCCTACCGAGATGAAAAAAAAGTCCTCCAATATCTTGTCTCTGCTGAGAAGTCTTCTGAGCATCCGCTTGCAGAAGCGATTGTTAAGTTTGGAATGGAGAATAGGACAAGTACTCTTCCTGTAAAAAAATTTGCGGCCATTCCTGGTTATGGGATTGAAGCAAAAATAGGCTATGAGGATATATATATCGGCACCCGCAAGCTTATGAATCTAAAAAGAATCCCCTATTTAGAGGTGGAACATGACCTGCACCGGTTTGAGAACGAAGGAAAAACAGCAATGTTTATTGCCATCAATTCCTCCATTATGGGGGTCATAGCTGTTGCAGATACAGTCAAAGAGACAGCAAAAACGGCAGTCGAGCAGTTACATCAGCTTGGGATTGAGGTCTTTATGCTGACAGGTGATAATGAACGGACAGCAAAAGCGATTGCAGCTCAGGTAGGAATTCAAAAAGTAATCGCGGAAGTCTTACCTGAGGAAAAAGCTAATCACGTGAAAATACTCCAGCAAAAAGGAAGAAAGGTTGCGATGGTTGGTGATGGAATAAATGACGCGCCTGCCCTTGCCGTTGCCGATATTGGAATCGCAATTGGAACCGGGACCGATGTGGCCATTGAAGCGGCCGATATCACCATATTAGGCGGAGAATTAACCTTGATTCCAAAAGCGATTTCTTTAAGCCAAAAGACAATTAAAAATATCCGCCAAAATCTCTTCTGGGCTTTAATATATAACACCGGGGGCATTCCTATCGCGGCAATGGGAATGTTGGCGCCATGGGTTGCAGGTGCTGCGATGGCGTTTAGTTCAGTCTCCGTAGTAACGAATTCACTTCGTTTAAAAAGAGTCAAGATTTAATGATAATAAATATGTCAACGGCACCTTCCTTTTGGCAGGTGCTTTTTTAAAGCTTTTAAGCATTTGCTCTATTTTCTTTACATTTTCTTTGTTAATTTTATTAAAAAGATGTTATTCTAAACACTAAGGGTTAAAATTAAAAATGCTTTAACTTGGACATTTCTTATTTTTTATGGTTAATGAAAGTGGTGAAGGCTTTGGAGGAAGAGAAAAAAGACCTGGAAAAGGTTGAACAGGAGCAAATGACGGATAATAGGTCAAGCTATATCCGATTCAAGAAATTCCATTTTATTATGCTTTTGTTTTTTATCGTTTTTCTATCTGCTGGAATTACAACTGTTGCCTTCTCGTTTGGCAAAGAAAAGGTTGTGCCGGCTGCCAATGATAGGCAGGAATTTAATAAGCTATATGAAGCTTATGATACATTGAAAAATAAGTACTACAAAGGAACAAGTCAAAATAAGCTGATCAATGGGGCCATCAACGGTATGGTTGAAGCTCTTGATGACCCTTACTCAGATTATATGAGTAAAGATGAAGCGAAGAGCTTTCATAGCAGCATTTCCTCGTCATTCGAAGGTATTGGTGCAGAAATTCAAGAAAAAGATGGCCATATTACAATCGTTTCACCGATCAAAGGATCACCTGCTGAAAAAGCGGGCTTAAAACCAAATGACATCATTCTATCTGTGGATGGAAAGAGCCTTCAGGGTATGAATTCAACCCAAGCGGTGACAATGATTCGCGGTAAAAAGGGTACGAAGGTTGAATTGTCTATTCAAAGACCTGGCACCACTGCTCCAATGAGCGTACCAATTGTTCGAGATGAGATACCGATTGAAACCGTTTATGGCGAAATGGTGGATGACCAAATTGCCAAAGTCCAAATTACCAGTTTCTCCAGTAATACATCAAACGAGCTTGTTAAGACGCTGAATGACTTACAAAAGAAGGGTATGAAGGGGCTTGTACTAGACCTAAGGCAAAATCCTGGAGGATTATTAGATCAAGCTGTAACAATCTCCAGTATGTTCGTCCCAAAAGGAAAAGTTATCGTTAAAGAAGAAGACCGTAACGGTAAAATTACCGAAATTCCTTCTGAAAATAAGGGTAATCCTACCCTTCCGTTAGTTGTCTTGATTGACAAGGGAAGCGCAAGTGCTTCTGAAATTCTTTCCGCAGCCGTTAAAGAATCTGCTGGTGTTCCGTTAGTTGGAGAAAAGTCATTTGGTAAAGGAACAGTTCAAACTGCTTCAGATTTTGCGGATGGTTCCAACTTAAAATTCACCATCGCAAAATGGCTGACACCAAACGGTAATTGGATTCATAAAAAAGGAATTAAACCAGATTACGAAGTAGCCTTACCTGAATATGCAACATTGCCAATTATTAATCCTGATAAAGAACTAGCGCTTTCTACTTCTTCAACTGAGGTTCAAACAGCGCAAAAAATGCTTAAAGCGATTGGGTACGATCCAGGGCGCGAGGATGGCTTTTATGACGAAAAAACGAAAGCTGCTGTTATCGCATTCCAAAAAGCACAGAAACTCCCAGAAAATGGGGTGCTAAAAGGTGATGCTACCTTGAAGCTAATGGACCTGTTAAGAGAAAAAATTAAAACGAGTGATACTCAATTGCAAAAGGCAGTTGAAGTATTAAAAGGCAGAATGAAATAGCTGACAATGCCCGATTCCATAAGGAGTCGGTTTTTTTATTTGGGCCTGTATATCTCTTAAGGTTCTATCCTAAAATGGAAAGTAAATGAATGGAAGGAAGTATTAGATCCATGAGAAAGCTATGCATAGCTGTAATTTTATTTTCCATTTTGGGCTACGGTCCTCTAAATTCGTTTTTACATATCGGATTTAAGTCTGAAGTGGATTCCGTTTTTCAAAAAATAAAAGATTCGGCTGGATTATCTGAGGAAACGAATAAAAAGGTCGAGAATTTTTTAGTTAATGCTGACAAATCAGTTGAAGAACTAGCTGCATTAGCACCGGTTCTTATCAAAGAAGCATTGAACCTTTTTAAAAGCGGATGATTTTTTCATCCGCTTTTTCAGTTATAATAATATAAGAATCTTAAAAGGTAAGAAGGGAAATTTTGATGAAAAAAGCTGAGGTTTATATATTATCTGGATTTTTAGGAAGCGGCAAAACAACCTTGTTAAAACGCTTGCTTGAAGATGAACAGAAATCTGGAAGAAAAGTAGCAGTGATGATGAATGAGCTTGGAAAGGTCTCGATTGATTCGGATGCCATTGATGAAAATGATGTGTCATTGAAGGAATTGTTAGGCGGCTGCATTTGCTGCTCGATTCAGGACAAGCTTGAGGCACAGCTGCAAGGATTGTTATTAGATGAGAAACCAGAGGTTATCTATATTGAAACAACCGGGGCTGCTCATCCTGTAGAGGTTTTAGACGCAATTCTTTCTCCATTGTTTGCTGATAAACTTAACATAAAAGGGATCATTACTACTGTAGACGGTACAAGATGGCTCAACCGAAAGTCACTAAGTCCGCAGCTGCAGCAGCTTATCCTTGAACAAGTAAGGCATGCAGATTTCATTCTCATTAATAAAATGAATGAACTAACAGAGGGCCAGCAGGCGAATATTACTTTTGAAATGCAAGCTGTTAATTCAATGGCAAGATGCCTCCTGACGAATTACTCACAGGTTTCCATCGCACAACTTAGAAATCTTTCAGTTTCGTTCAATAAAGAGTCGCTGAAGATTCCTTTACATCTAACCACGTTTGTTTACCAATTTACTACATCAATAAGCCAAACTGAATTTGAAAAGTTTTTGCGAGGTTTGCCTGATACGGTTTATCGAATTAAAGGATATATCAAGTTTGATTATTCAGACCATCCATTTCTTTTTCAATTTTCCTATGGCATGCCCTTGTATATCAAGGAATATATGAATTTACCGTTAAATCTTGTATTCATTGGGGAGAATATCGATTGGCCGCAAATTCAAACACAGCTTTTTATCCTTGAAAATGAAAAGAAAAATCGTTAAATCCATGAATGATAATTTCTTCTTCAGGTAACTCTTTTAATGTAGAAAAATTCACATTAAGGGGGGATTTCATGAAGAGAGTATCGATATTTTTCGTATTAATTGTCATCCTCCTGCATGGACAAGGTGTTCAAGCTGCCACAGATATTAGCTATAAAATAGAAATGTTAAATTGGAAAGAAGTCAATCACATTTTGCCTAAATACACCAAATTTACTGTCATGGACATTGAAACGGGGAAACAATTTAAAGTACAACGCCGGGCAGGCAGTCATCATGCAGATGTACAGCCCTTAACCGCCAAAGATACAAAAATCATGAAAAAAATCTATGGGGGAAAATGGAGCTGGAAACGTCGTGCGATTATCGTAATGCATAAAGACCAATGGATCGGGGCTTCTATGCACGGAATGCCTCATGGAGCAGGAGCACTTAAGAATAATTTTCCAGGACATTTTTGTATTCATTTTTTTGGCAGTACAACCCATCGGACCAACTCAATGGACTTATCGCATATGCTCATGGTGTTAAAGGCCTCTGGGAAACTAGATGATTATTTAGGAAAAGCAAATCCATATGATGTAATAAATGCCTACATAGCTGGCTTTAAACAGCAAGATAGACAGATAACTGCTGAGGCCTCCCTGCAAAAAATTAAGTGGAAGCCTATTTTAGACAAAGTCGAAAATGTTAGAATTTCCAGAATGGAGGAGCTGCCCCCAGAGGATTTAACGGAGGAAATTAGTTTAGATGTACCAGTTGTAGTGGATTGGTTTATTAAGAATAGGGGAAGTCAATCATTTAATGGAAACATTCACTTAATTCGCTATTCCCCCGCAGAAGCTTGGAAAGTGGATTCTGAGGATTTTTTAAAAGAAAACAGCCTTAAATAAGCGAAAAACACCTTAAAATATAAGGTGTTTTTCGCTTATATTGGCTGCTCACCAAATTTTATAAAGGTACGTTCTTCCTCAATCAAGCCGCATGCACCGCATTGAATCCGATATTCAGGTCCATTATATGGGATGTGAAACGGCTCTAATTCATTTTCACCATATTCACGGACAACCGCACCTGAATGAGGGTCAAGCTTTACGGAATGAGAGACTTGTTGAATAATATTAAAGCGGCTTCGATTTGTTTTGCAATTTGGGCATTTATAAGGCGTAGACATAGTTTTCTCCTTTCTACATATTGTTAAAATTTATTTTTTGCAATAATGATAGTAAATATGTAACAATGGCAATGGCAGGAAAGAGGAGGGAAATCTTTGCCTATAAATTTTGATGCTTTATTAGAACAATATCGCTCGCTTTGGAACAACCGGATATTAGCAACAGGCGAAAAAAACAGTGAAGAAATTATACGTGAGTCCATTAAAAGGGAGCTATTAGACGAGAACTCCCATCCTAGAATAAGGAAAGGCAAGTATGAAAAATATTACTCCGCCACTAAGAGAGTTGCCGATTCTAATATTGCGGAGGAAGTTAAAATACAGTTAATCGCGCTTCATATTGAAATGATGGAAGAATTAAATTAGGAGTGACCTATAATGAAAAAGCTTGTAATCGGTATTATTTCTATTCTTTTCCTGATTGTTGCTGTGTCCTGCAGTAAAGAACAGGAGCAATCATCTGATCTGCCAGAAATGGTGGAAGTCAATTTAACAATCAATCCAGAACAGGCAAAATTAAATCAGCCTGTCACTTTTGAAGCTAAAGTTACTCAAGGAAAGGAAGCGGTTAATGATGCTGATGAAGTGATATTCGAGATTTGGCGTTCGAAAGATGAAAAGCACCAAAAAATCGCGATTAAAAACCCGAAGAACGGAATTTACCGTCTGGAGAAATCGTTTGATCAAGAAGGTACATATTATATCGTTTCACATGTTACCGCAAGAGATATGCACAATATGCCAAAAAAAGAATTTGTTGTCGGAACTCCTAGTGAAAAAGAGGATCCAAACGCGGAAGATTCCATGGAAGGTATGAACATGGAGGGACATTAAAAGACAGCCGCGATGGCTGTCTTTAATCTTCTTTTTTAGCTTTTAGGTTTACCTTAGCCTGTTTTGAAAGCTTTTCTGCAATTTTTTCATCGACTAATTTAGTAAGATCACCTTCATAGCTTGTGCCAATATTTAATTTACCTGATAAATCCTTAATTCCCAATTGACCAAAGTTATTGGCATAATCTAAATGTTCAATAATGATTTTATCAACCTGAAGGTGTTCAATTTTAATGGTAGGCTGGTTTTCTTTTTGGATGGTTTCATCAGGGGAAGATTTGGATTCGTGTAAATTGGCTTCCAGCATGGATATCTTTTTTTCTAATTCCGTGATTTTTTGTGAAAAAGCTTTTTTGGAGATAAAAAAGCGAAATAGAAATCGCATAAAAGCCCTCTATTCAGGATTGGATTGATCGAAGGTGATAGGGATATCCTCGACTTCCTCACGGTTCATCGGCATGGACAAGGTTAACACACCATTGCGAAGTTCAGACTTTATTTTATGAACGAATATCGGATAAGGTAATATTAATTCCTTTTTGAATGAACGGCTTGCTCGTTCCTTCAGATAATATTTTCGATTTTGCTGTAAGACTTTAAATTCTCCCTTTATTGTCAAGACCTGCTGCTGCACGGAGATTTGGAGAGAATCCCTGTCTAAGCCTGGTATTTCGGCTTCAACAATAAGTTCATTTTCCATTTCGTATAAATCACATTTAGGGGAAAATTCATTTACGGCCGATAGGGGATTTAAGGATTGATTGTTGTTTGAAGATGGTCTATTAGTTTCATTAAAAATTTGATTCCAAAATTTCTCAGATTGAAATTGCTGGGCCACATCCAGCCATTTTTTTAATTTATCGACTTCCATCATACCACCCCATTTTAATCATCCCTATTCTCATCTTATTTTTCCTTGTCAAAAACATGCAAAAAAAATCGACGCCTATAAGATTTCTGTCACGTCGATTTGGGAATATTGCATATCAATATTTTTAGGAATTTTAATTTCTAGGACTCCATCCTTATAATTGGCTGCTGCCCCTTTCTTGCGGACAATTGCCGGCAAGGTAATGGTATGTTTATCTTCCTGCTCAGGAATATGTTCAACAATCAATTTGTTCGACGTGTGATAAATGCGGAGTTGTTTAAGCCATTCTTCACTTTTAATCGGAATCCTCACAAAAACAAAATCATGTGTTTCAAAGGCAGCTGAATTTAACACTCCTGTCATTTGAGGTTGCTGGGTAACGGAAGATTGAAAGCCGTTCATTAGATCCTGGGGATTCATCATTCCCATCATGTTTTGGGGCATAATTTTTCGCATTAGATCCTGGACAAAATTTTCAATCTCTTCAGGCTTCATATTTTTCATTGAATCTTTCATGTCTTTATTAAAAGGGAATATATTCCAAGGAAACATGTTGTTTCAACCTCTCTATAATTAAAATTGGTTCGTAATCGGGAATGATGGGTTAGCGATTTGGTCCTGATCACTAACGTCAGGATCAACGAATCCATTAAAGGAAGCAGAGCTTGAAGGAGATAAATCTCCTAGTGCCAAATTCGCACCGATCCATTTTTGGTTCGCTGTATGGCTGTTTTGGACAGAAGGTCCTAAAGATATATTGGCATTATTAGCAATTGAATTGGTTTTAATGTTAAAAACATTTATCTGAAAAGGCATTGTTTTCAGTCCTTTAACTCGGATTACTAAAGACGTTCGACGGATTTGCGATATCTCCCATATCATTGACATCAGGATCTATAAAGACGTTTTCCATTGCGGCGTTAGGCGGTGCAAAATCACCATAAGCAGTATTTTGACCCTGGGATTTTGTATTGGCGGTATGTGCATTATGAAGGGCTTCACCGATGTTGACAGACCCATTGTTAGAGACACTGTTAATTTTCAAGCTGAAAATGTTGATTACAGTCTGCATCCTGTCACATCCTTTTTATTGATATCTCACACTCATACTATGCAAACACTCGCCCATCCGTTATTAAAACTTGTGCTATCGTTTAAGGGCACATTTGTTTAAAATTTGCATATATAAATGAATCTTTTTAACATATAGTAAAGAGAGAAATTTTATAAATAGTGAGGTAATGGTCGTGAAAATAAAAACGGCTTTAATTACAGGCGGAGCCTCAGGCATCGGAAAAATGACTGCCTATCTGCTTGCAGAAAAAGGATATCAGGTTGTAATTAATTATCGTACAAGTGAATCAGAAGCTGTTTTGTTGACACAAAGTTTATCTGAAACGTTTGGGACAAAAAACACCGCTGTACAAGGGGATGTTGCAAATAAAGAAGATTGTATCCGAATGGTTGATCAAATTCTTTCTGAATATGAAACTGTAGATGTGCTTGTACATAATGCCGGACCGTATATACATGAGAGAAAGAAAATGACTGAATATGCCTTCGAGGAATGGAACTACCTGCTGCAAGGAAATTTGAGTGCTGTTTTTTACTTGTCAAAGCTGTTGATTCCTGGAATGAGACAACAAAAATGGGGAAGGATTATTACACTTGGGTTTGACCGTGTCGAAACCGCACCTGGCTGGGTGTATCGTTCCGCGTTTGCGGCTGCCAAGGCAGGATTAGCCTCACTTACGAGAACGATCGCAATTGAAGAAGCAGAGAACGGAATAACTGCCAATATGGTTAGTCCAGGAGATATCATTAACGAATGGAAGGAAAAGAAAATAGCAGAAGCAGCGTTGTCAGCCACTCTAAATACTGTCAATAGAAGGCAGGGGACAGGTGAAGATATAGCAAGAGTCATTGCCTTTCTCGCAGATGAAAAGTCTGATTTTATAACAGGAAGTATCATACCAGTCACCGGCGGGACAGACGTCCTTGGCAAAATACATAAGATCTAAGACCTGTTATAAAATTCAGGTCTTTTTTTATTGTTAAAACATGTTATCTTCAGGAATTAAACGCGGTTATTTTGTGGATAATAGGAAATAATCATCGTTGAAAGGAGCAAAGAAAATGAGTTTTAATATCAATAGAATTAATCCTAATCAAACTCAAATATTTTTTCATGATGGCCGTTTTGAAACATTAACCAATGAGGAATTAGAAGAATTTTTGCTCCAAATGGGAATTAGCGATGTAAATGAATCGCTGGAACAAAATGTAACGGATTAATAATATTACTTTATTTTAAAATGAATGACTAGGGCGTAATTTTCGCTCTGGTCTTTTTAATTAAAACTAAGTTGATTGGAGCGGAAATCAACAATTTAGTTTAATATAAATAAAAAAGCAATCAGTTTTTAACCGATTGCTTTTATGCTTCCAATAAATGTGAAGAATCGTCTTGAGAAGATCCATTTCTGAGAAAATGCAGCGTATACAAGTCTTTTGGAATTTCATATATATCATATACTTCTTCATTTGCATTCAATTGATCATAAAGTGATTTTCTTGATTCATTCGCTTTTATAACATAAGGAAGTTTTTCTGCAGCCTTAATAGACCTAATATTAACTTTTCGAATCCGCATAAAAACAGTTTCAATCCCTAACTCATAAAAGAGTTCTTGAAAAAAGGCCTCTTTTGCTGGGCTATTATAGCCTTGCCCATGATAATGCTTCCCAAGCCATGTGCCTAAAAAACCGGCATTCCCTTCAATGTCGAACAAATTGATGGTTCCAATTGGAGTGCCCCACTCATCAAGAATAGTCCGGGAAATTAATTCCCCACGCTCTTCTGCTTCAATAGTTTGTTTCGTGATAAATAAAAATTCATCATAGGAAGCCGCTTTTTGGCGAACGAAAGGGAAGACATCTGGATGCGTCATTAGTTCATATAATGTATGGCTGTCATGTAGATCACGTTTCTTTAGCATGATTATCCCTCCATTAGGGCATACCGATCCCATGTCAAAAGAAGCGGCCCACCCTCGAAATTTTTTATAAAGTTGCGTAAAAAATTTCGGGGTGGGAATCGAACCCACTAGAACCAGAAAAACTGGTGGCGCACCATTTGCCTTCCCTATATCATTTTTTTTGTTAAACCGAAATGTCCAAAAAACCCCCAAATTTTTCAGGTCTTAAACAGACTTACTTAATGTATGATACTAAAAATAATCAAAAAAAGAAATAGGTTTTTAACACATTTTCAACAAGATTTTATTCCAATTTTCAACAATCTTCTACAGGTCTGAATAAATCATTTCACCAGCAATCATCGTCCATTTTGGCTTTGCTAAGTAATGGAAAGGATGATGGCTCCATAACACCAAATCAGCATCTTTCCCCTCTTCGATACTGCCAACATGCTGATCTATTTTTAAATTTCTTGCCGGATTAATCGTAATACCCTCAAGTGCCTTTTGCTCGGGTAACCCTTCGCGATTGGCGATGCCAGCACATATATTTAAGTATTGGATTGGGGTATAGGGATGATCGGTCGTTATCGATACTTCAACACCATGATTAGTCAATTCTTGATAAGTTTTCCAGGTTTTGTTCTTTAATTCCACCTTTGACCTTCTTGTCAGGGTCGGACCGACTGACACTTTTAAACCAATTCCAGCAAGTTCTTCCGCTATTAAATGTCCTTCGGTACAATGCTCAATTCGTAAGTCCAAATTAAATTCTTCTGCAAATCGTAAAGCTGTGATGATATCGTCAGCACGGTGAGCATGTATTCGAACAGGAATCTCTCTTTTTAATGCCATAACTAATGGACTAATTCTTAGGTCATCAGGGTTATCAGCATGAATCGCTTGGTAAAAGGCCTCCCTAAGCATCCCCATGATCCCCATTCGAGTAATGGAGTCACTATTGCCGTGGCTGTGTATCCTTTTCGGATTTTCACCTAAAGCAATTTTTAATCCGGCTATATCTTGGACAATCATTTTTTTGATATTTTTTCCAGATGTTTTAATGACGGAAGTAGTTCCACCGATTACATTCGCACTTCCTGGCATAATGTGGACCGTGGTGATGCCGTTTTTAATCGCATCTGAAAAAGCGGGATCTAATGGATAAACGCCGTCCATTGCACGAATATGGGGAGTTAGCGCTTCAGCCGTTTCGTTAGCATCATTACCTGCCCAACCCGTACCCTCATCATAAAGTCCTAAATGAGTATGAACATCTATAAAGCCAGGAAAAAGAAATAATTCACTACAGTCCATGATTTTAACGTTTGAATTGGTAACGATATTTTTTCCAACTTTTTTAATTTTCCCTTCCTCTATTAGAACATCACCGTATTTGATCGGTTTAGATGTTATCGGGTAAATTGTTGCATTTTTTAAAAGTATGTTAGTCATAATTTAACCTTTCTGTAACTGAATAATATTATTTTATCTATTTTACCAACTAGTGTGCCTAAGGAAAAGTAGGGAATTTTCGGCTTTTTCTAAAAAAGAGCGGAAATTGTTGTGGTTAATGAAACCTTTAAAAATGTACTGCGTAAATAGTAAGGTAGAGAGAAAAAAACTTTTCAATGGGGGAAATAAAAGTGGTAAAGAGTGAAGAAAGGTTAATGGCTGCAGGGCTATATGTGTTAAGTTTATTTTTTCCGATATTAGGGCCCTTAATTATTTGGTTAATTAAGAAAGATGAATCATCATTCATCGATTATCATGGAAAAGAATATTTTAACTTTGCTATTTCTTATTTTGTATACTCTGTCATATCCGGAATTTTAGTATTAGTGTTAATTGGCGTTTTCTTATTATGGGCAGTGGGCATTGCGGCTTTTATTTTCACGATTATTGCAGCCGTGAAAGCATACGAGGGTAATCAATATCAATTTCCGCTTATTTTCCGAGTGCTTAAATAATTTTTTATGGTGAACCCGGCAAAAAAATTTGCCGGGTTTTTTGAACGTTTTTATAGTTCAAACGTCATATAAATGTATTTATAGAAAGCAAAGGGGGAAATAACATGGATGCTATAGCCCAATATGCACCGATTTTATTGCCAATCGTCATTATTCAGCTTATTTTATTAATTGTTTCTATTATTGATTTAGTAAGGATTGAAAAAACCAATGGTCCAAAATGGCTATGGGCCATCATTATTTTATTTGTAAATATTATTGGTCCAATCCTTTATTTTGTGATTGGAAGGAGAAATAACTAATGTCCCTTATTCAAATATCCGGATTAAAAAAGAGTTTTCAAGGCACGGAAGTGATTAAGGGACTTGATTTTTCCTTAGAAAAAGGAAGATGCATTGCTCTTTTGGGACCGAATGGATCTGGAAAAACAACAACACTAAGAATGCTTTCCGGCTTAATGGCACCCACTTCCGGCACGATTACTTTTACCGATGCCAAAAAAGGTGAGGACATTCGCCATTTCATTGGTTATCTTCCGCAATTTCCCGTTTTTTATGAATGGATGTCAGGGCTTGAATTCCTAATCTATGCTGGCAAGCTTGCAGGATTAAAGCATAAACAGGCGAAAGAACGAGCCATAGAACTATTGCAGCTTGTTGGAATTATAGATGCTAAAAATCGCAGAGTTGGAAAATACTCCGGGGGGATGAAACAACGATTAGGTATTGCCCAAGCACTTATTCACAGTCCAGAGTTGATTATGCTTGATGAACCTGTATCTGCTCTTGACCCATTAGGCAGAAGGGAAGTATTGGATCTGTTAGAAGGGTTAAAGAAAGAGACAACCATTCTATTCTCCACCCATATTTTAAATGATGCCGAAGAGGTTTGTGACGAGATATTGTTCTTACATAATGGAGAAATCGTGGAGTCCGGGACAATGAATGAACTTCGTGACCGCCACCAGCAAGCAAAAATTGACTTTATTTTTAAATCCAAATCGAAGGTAATTGAAAATTATTTTGCCAATCATGAATTAACTCAATCAGTGAAAATTGATGGCAAACGGAACAGTGTATTCGTTAAGGATATGGAGCGTGCAAGACAAATCTTTTTGCAGGAAATTTTAGAGAAAAACTGGCCGCTTGAAAAATTTGAACTTAGCAGCATGACACTAGAAGATGTTTTTATGAAAGTGGTGAGGAAATGAGCCAGTGGATGACGCTTTTGCAAAAAGAGCTGTTAGAAATGTGGAGAAACTTTAAATGGATTTGGATGCCAATTACTTTTGTCTTAATTGGTGTTCAGAAGCCAATAATCTCATATTACATGCCGCAAATCATTGATTCGCTTGGGGGCTTGCCTGAAGGTGCTGTCATTAAAATTCCAACGCCGACGGCCCGTGAGGTAATTATGCAAGGATTGGGGGAATACACCAGTCTCGGTGTTTTAATAATTGTTCTTTCAACCATGGGGATTATAGCTGCTGAAAGAAAAAGCGGTGTTGCTGCGATGATTTTGGTAAAGCCGGTTTCATTTACTTCCTTTGTCACATCAAAATGGGCTGGGGGAGTATTGTTAATGTGGCTATCTTTTTTTATCGGCTGTCTAACAACATGGTATTATACAGGTTTATTATTTGATTGGGTTCCGTTTGGTGAATTTTTGCAGGCCTATTTCTTTTATGCCTTGTGGTTTACGTTTATATTAACTGTAACTGTATTTTTTAGTTCTATGCTTAGAACGTCGGGAACGGCTGGTTTTATCTCATTAGCTGTTGTTATTATTGTGAGTATAGTGTCAAGCACTTTATCTCGCTGGCTTCAATGGAGCCCGGCTCAATTAACGTCTTATGCTAATGAAATTTTATTAGATAAAGGAGTTTCGGAGTATCTTTTCCCAGCAGGATTGTTGGCCGGAGTCTGTATCATCATTCTGTTGGCATTAAGTGTTATGATTTTTCGGAAAAAAGAGCTTGCTGCGTAGCAGAGTCATTTCGTTTTGAGAATAGGTGCAGATATCTTATAATGTCTATTATTGTAACAGCTATGGATGAAAGGAAGAAGCAGTTTGATAAATCAAGTCGGTTTGGTTTTAGAGGGCGGCGGGATGCGTGGAGTTTATACTGCTGGGGTCCTTGAATACTTTTTAGAGCAGGAACTGTTTTTTCCTTATGTTATCGGCGTTTCTGCTGGTGCATGTAATGCAGCTTCCTATTTGTCGAAGCAAAAAGGAAGAAATAAGACTGTAACAATTGAATATGCTTCTGATCCCAGATATATTTCATGGAAAAATTATTTTAAGAATCGTCAATTTTTTGGGATGGATTTTATTTTCGATGAGATTCCTAACCAGCATGTCCCATACGATTATGAAACCTTCTATAACGGTTCAAGCGAATTTGTCGTCGGAACAACAGATTGTATGACTGGTCAGCCTGTCTATTTTAACAAACAAGAGTACGGGAAGGACTTTTTAAAGGTATTACGTGCCTCAAGTTCTCTGCCGTTTATTGCACCGGAAGTAAAATTTAAGGATAAAATTCTGCTGGATGGCGGGATTACCGACCCCATTCCCATAAAAAAAGCCCAGCAGGATGGTTTTTTGAAAAATGTGGTTGTATTAACTCGAAATTCAGGCTATTTGAAAAAGCCTTCGAAATTTCACTTTGTTGTTGATCGGAAGTATCCTGAGTATAAAGGATTGCAACAATCGCTTAGGGAACGATATCAGGTTTATAATGAAACGGTTGCCTATCTCGAGGAAGAAGAGAAAAAAGGCAGGGTGCTGATTATTCGTCCTACCCAGCCGCTTAAGGTTGGCCGAATGGAAAGAAATCCAAGTAAACTGGAGGAGCTCTATAATCAGGGCTACCACGATGCCAAAAACTCAATAGAGTCTATCTTAAAATATATTCACCAATAAGAAGGGTCTTTATCGGACTCTTCTTTTTTATCTATTAAAATTGAAATCTCCTATCATTTTTTTAATAGTTGATAAATAAACTAGAACTAGGAATCGATAAGGGGTTTTCAAAATGAAAATATACGAATATTACCGTGATGCCGCCAAAATCCACTTAAATGGTAGTATTGCAGCTCTGTTACCCGCCTGCTTAATTGTTTTCGGAAATATTTCTTTTGTTAAAAATCAGCAGATGATGCTATTAACCCTTCCATTTATTATTTATAGTTTTTTTAGTTTTCAATTCTATCTTTTTAAAATTCATCAGTCGATTGCTATTGCTCGGAACATGTCTCACTCTAAAAGCACTGCCTATTCTTTATTTGATGCGAGTGAATTATTGGTGCTTTTTATGAATACGCAATCACCAGAATTACAGCTCTATTTTCCTAATGGTTATTTAGCGGGCAGTATTAAAAAATACAAGCGGAAAACTTATGCTCTCTATAATGCAAAGGAGGAAGTAATTGGTTTTTATCAGGTTAAAAGAAGAATGATGATTACGATAAATGTATATGATCAAAACCAAAACCACCTAGGCTGTCTCGAAATTAAGAAACATCCATGGAAGAAAGTAAAGAAAGTATTGCTCGACAAATCGGGCAGAATGATTGGCGCTGTGAAAGGCTCTTCTGTTTTTATGGATGAGGAAGTTATTAATAAAAATAATAAACAATTAGGGCGCCTTAGAAGAGGCTGGATGCCGTTTGAATGGAGTCCATTGTTTCCAAATCCTAATACCCCTGTGCTTACCTTAAGAGAGCTTAATTCCGAAAGGGACAAGCTTCTGGGGATGGCATTTTTAATTCATGAATTCTTTGTCGAAAGATGATATGATAAAATATAATGCTATTGTGGGGGTAATGAATTTGGACATTAATTTTATCAAAGGTCATGGTTCTGGGAATGATTTTCTCATTATCGATGAAATAACCAATAATTATAGTTTTTCGGAAGATGAGAGAGCAAATCTTGCACGTTTATTATGTAATCGGGAATCAGCATTAGGGGCGGATGGGATCCTTTTTGTGATGAAAAGTGGCCATGCTGATGGGAGAATGCGGGTCTTCAACGCGGATGGGTCTGAAGCCTCCATGTGTGGAAATGGTCTTCGTCTTGTTGCCCGATATATTTGTGAACTAAAGGGGCTAAATGAAGCAGTCGTTGAAACAATGAAAGCAGATTTGAAGGTAAGTAAACAAAAGGAGCTGGTTCCGGAGGTTCATACCTATCAAGTGGAAATTTCTCCAGTCCTGTTCGATTTGTCTGCACTGCCGTTGAATTTAAATCAAGCTACATTACGGAACGAAAAAATTGAGGAACTTTCAAATGAATTAAAGTTTACGGCTCTTGCAGTACCGAATCCACATTTAATTACGATCGTTGATAAAGACCAGCTGCAGCTTGATATTCAAAAAGAGCTAAGTGAAAAAGTAAATGGTCCCAATGAATTGTTTCCTGACGGAGTCAATGTTAGTTTTGTTAAACCACTCGAGACAGGTTCCATTTATGTCAGAACCTTTGAACGGGGCGTTGGTTTTACAAATGCCTGCGGTACCGCGATGTCTGCTTCCACTTTAGTCACTTGCTTACAAGGGATAAATGAATTCGAACAGACGATAAAGGTCTATAATAATGGCGGACGAGTTCAATGTATTGTCCATAATGACAACGGAACCTATTACATTGACTTGATTGGAAATGCGACATACCTTTTTACAGGGACAGTCAAGATTGATCTGGATAAAGAGTCATTTTCAGTGACCGAAAGAAACGTCTTAACGGAGCAAAATGCATACGAATTGCTTCAAACTGATGCCCAGCAATTTATACACGAAACATTGAAAGGATAAGGGAATCTCCTTATCCTTTTTTTGCAGTTCCTTTTTTTAAAACTTCCAGCACTGGTGCAAAGGGCTGAATAGCCTTCGTTTGCTGATAATTCTTAAAGGGGTCGATTTGTTTGCGAATTCGAGCAAAGGCATTTTGCATAGTAAAGATTTTTGGATCGAGTTTTTCATCTACTTCTTCCCAATAGAGCGGTGTTGCCACCCCAGCGTGTTGATTTCCCCGCATTGAATAAGGTGCGACAATGGTTTTACCCTCCCCATGCTGCACATAATCCACGTATAACCGATTTCCTCGATTTTTTTTCATTCTTTCAATCGTAAACGAATCTGGATCCTTTGAGATTAAATATTCAGCAATAAAGCTGGTAAACAGTCTTGTATCCTCATAAGTAAATTCCCCTTCAGGCAATGGCAGGTAAATTTGCAGCCCTTTGTTGCCAGACGTTTTGATAAAACCAATCAAATTTAACTGATCAAGTACTTCTTTGATAAATAAAGCTGCTCTAATTGCCAAATGAAACTCATCTTGAGAAGGAGGATCCAAATCGAAAACAATTTCACTTGGGCCCTTGCTGTTTATCGTTTGAAAGGGAACATGAAATTCGATCGCTATTTGATTTCCAAGCCATATCAAGGTTTTAAGATTATTGCAAAGAATATAGTCGATTCCATCTGTTAAATGGGTTTGAACAAACTCAGGAGCGTACTCAGGGCAGTTTTTTTGATAAAAGGCTTCGCCGAACATGCCATGTGGATAACGGATTACCGTTAACAAACGGTTATGTAAAAATGGGAGCATATAAGGTGAAACCTCACGTAAATAAAGAATATAATCTGCTTTCCGAATTTCGAGTTTATCCCATAAGGGCTTATCAGGATGTGTAATTTCCAGGTTATTTGGCAGATTTTTTTGGCCAAACATGAACTTTTCGTAGGAACACTGCTCTGGTTCGACATCAAAGCGAAAACGGTCAAAATGAGGCTCACGCAATTGGTTTTCATATAACTCTAAGTATTTCACCTCGAGACAAATGGCAGGTTCTACATAGATAAATTGCCCATCCTCCCGAATCATATTTTGTCTCATTGTCTGCTGAAGTGCCTGCTTCTCTTCCGGTTTAAACCCAAACAGTACCTGGCCGATTCCTACAATTTTTTTATCCTTATAAACGCCAACATAAAAGTACCCATTTGTTTTCTCATAAGAGGTGACAAAACAGGTAACATATTTCCAATTCTTAAATTTTAACCATTGTAAGGAACGTTTTCCTTCCTCCCAAAGGCTGTTTTTTTGTTTGGCAACAATACCTTCCCCATCATATAAAATAACTTTTTCCCATAATTCATCAAAATTCTGATGAGCAATTACGGGCTGAAGAAGCGAGTCATTTCGCAGGCCGGGATCATGGGCCAGACCCGTTGTTTGAAATAATTTCATAAGCTCCTCTTTTCGTTTATGAAAGGCAGTTGTATAAAGAGATTTGCCTTTTAAGGAAAGCAAATCAAAGACCATTAGGCGGCAAGGAGAGGATTTTGCCTGTTCCGTAATTTTTTTGGATGATTTTAAACGGCCGCGAACTTGAATTGCGGCAAAATTTGCTTTGTAGGGATTTTCAAGCCAAACCAGCTCACCGTCAATCTGAAGCGGTAAAAATGGCTGGAATTGTTTTTCATACTGAAGTAAAAAATCCCGGATTTCTGGGAATTGGGGCAATAAAGTTTTTCCGTTTCGGCTTGTTAATTGAATCCCGCTTGAGGTCCAATCCAAAATAGCACGGAACCCATCATATTTAACCTCATAAAGCCAATCTGATTGATTCGGGAGCTCAAAGGTCAAACTTGGCAGCATAGGTTTCATCTGAACGTTTCCCTTCGTTTTCTTTTTAGTTTGCTATATCTTTTTGACTTCATCCATTTCCAATTGTTTTAAGGAATGTTTAGCCTGTGGAAACGAACAATAAAAATAAAAAGAATGGAGAATAAGTTATGCATACGATGTGGAAGGGAAGTATCAGCTTTGGGCTTGTCAATATTCCCATCAAGCTTCATACGGCTACAGAGGATAAAGATATTAAGCTTCGGACCCTTCATAATAAATGTCATGCCCCGATTAAGTATGAAAAGATTTGTTCAGTGTGTGAGGAGGAAGTAAAACCAGAGGATATTGTGAAGGCATATGAATACACAAAAGGAAAGTTTGTCGTACTCGACCATGATGACCTCGAGAAGCTGCGAAAGGAAAACGAAGATAAAGCAGTAGAAATAATTGATTTTGTCAATATGGAAGAGATTGACCCGATTTATTTTGACAGAAGCTATTATATGTCCCCAAATGAAGGGGGAGGTAAAGCCTATTCTTTACTGCGAAAAGCACTTCAGGAATCACAGAAAGTGGGTCTTGCCAAAATCATTATTCGTTCAAAAGAACAGATGGCCGTGATTCGTGTATATGAAAACACATTAGTGATGGAAACCATCCATTATCCAGATGAAGTTCGTAAAGCAGGGGATGTACCAAATGTACCTTCAGAGGATAAGGTAACAAAAAAAGAACTGGATACGGCGATATTATTAATTGATCAATTGACCTCCAAATTTGAACCGGAAAAATACACCGATGAATACCGAACAGCATTGTTGGAATTAATTGAATCAAAACGGAACGGAAAAGAGACCGTAACAGCTGCAGCAAAGGAAGCTCCTTCCAATGTAACGGACTTAATGGCAGCATTGCAGGCATCTATTGATCGAACGAAGCCAAATAAAACTTCTGCCCCAAAGAAGAAAACGACAGTAAAAATAAAGAAACAAGCATAGAATTATGTGTGACCGATTCGAATTTTTCGAATCGGCTTTTTTCATTCCGTTCTTGCACACAAATAGACAGCATACTTTTTTAATAGTATTCGTATATCATTGAAAACGGGGGAGTGGTAATGGCCTATAATGTACTCATGATTGCCGATCCAGGAATCGATGATTCCTTTGCGATAATGTACGCCTTACTAAATCCAAAAATAAACCTAGTAGGAATTGTAAGTGGTTATGGAAATACACCAAAAGAGCAATCGATAAAAAATACAGCTTATTTATTAAATCTTGGCGGCAGAGAGGACATTCCTATTATTGCAGGTACTGCTGGTCCATTATCCGGAGAATTAGTGCGATATTATCCAGAGATTCATGGACAGGAAGGATTGGGCCCTATTAAACCTCCTGATACTATCCAAAATGTTAAGGTATATGATATTAATAAAATCCTTGAAATTGTCGCTCAATATAAAAACAATATTATTATTGTATCAGTTGGAAGATTAACAGAATTGGCATTAATGTTTATTTTATATGGGAACCAGGCATTAAAGGATGTGTCAGCCTTTTATATTATGGGAGGAGCTTTTTTAGTCCCTGGAAATATTTCAGCTGAGGCGGAAGCCAATTTTTTTGTCGATCCCATTGCTGCTAATACCGTCATGGAAAAAGCACATAATATATACTTACATCCATTAAATATTACCAATAAAGCCCTTTTAACTCCCGAAGTTATTCAGTTTATAGGTGAAAATAGCCCCACCACATTTAGACCGTTAATAGTTCCAGCATTTGATTATTATTATAAAGCCTATCAAAAAAATATCCCTGGTATTAAAGGGGCTCCCCTTCATGATGTTGTCCCCTTAATGGCTTTAACGGAGCCCGATCTGGTCAAATATA
The DNA here is from genome assembly GCF_019969725.1 of Neobacillus bataviensis. The sequence goes on along the minus strand of NZ_JAHXYW010000008.1, from coordinate 19,477 downwards.
TTCCCAGAAGAGTAAGAGTGGAGGAGTTCGGAACGGCAAAGGGTAAAAGTATCGCAGATTTTCGTCCGCGACCGGAAAAAGAACCGCCAGAATCCTTAGATAACATTGGAATGGATGCTGATTTTCAAAAATTCACAGTCAACTTTATGGAGATTTTTTTAAAAGGTGATTTTAATAAAAGGTAATTTTGATTGACAAAAGACAGGATTGGGTATAATATTAAATTACGCTTTAATGTTCGTTAAATATTTATTGGATTAAGTAGTCGTAACTGCACGAATGATGTGGGTGATGTCTATTGCCCCAAAAGTGCAAGTGCGGCTTTTTTATTTAAATGTAAAATTAACTTAAAGTGAACAAATTGTTGGGGGTAAATATCCATGAAAAACGGTAAAGTAAAATGGTTTAATGCAGAAAAAGGTTTCGGTTTCATTGAAGCTGAAGGCGGTCAAGACGTATTCGTTCACTTCTCAGCTATTCAAACAGAAGGCTTCAAAACATTAGAAGAAGGCCAAGCAGTTTCTTTCGAAATCGTTGAAGGCGCTCGTGGACCACAAGCTGCTAACGTTCAAAAAGCTTAATTTTGTTAATTAAAAGGGTGATGCACTGTAAGGGCATCACCTTTTTATCTATATTCATTTTTCTATGTACTAAAAACAAGGGGTGAAAGTTGTGGCATTTGGTAGAAGAAATGACGAAGAAATCAAATTAGAGGAAACAAAAATTTGGGTTTGTAGTTCAGAGGATTGTAAATGCTGGATTCGCGACAATTTTAAAAGCAGTGAAGAGCCCCGTTGTCCAATATGCAAAAGTGAAATGAGGCAAACGACAAAAGAGCTTCAGGTCATTCATAATCATAGTAAAAATTTTATGTAAACAGATTTAAAGCAGGGTAAAATGATACCCTGCTTTTTATTATTCTATAGCGTTTTCTTTACAATATGTAAGAACCAACTCTTCCTCATCTTCCTCAAGGGCAAAGTCCAGCACCTTTTCGCTTCCTTTTTCGTAAAAATGATAGGTAGAAAGCTTTGCCTCATTTTGATCCACGACGAAAATGACTTTTAAACCTACACCTTTATCCGAAAAGAGTTCATCCTCTTCATCAATATCTAAATCTAGGAAAAATTCGTAGCGATCCCCAGATAATAAGCCGAATGGATCTTCTAGTTTTTCTACTGTATGGCCAGTAATGTTCAAGGGTATCATCCTTTGTTTTTTATTAGTCCTTTTTATTATACACATTTTTATTGAAAAGCCGAAAAGTTATCCTAGTTAAATCTTATTTTGGTGAAATAATATTTAGTAGCACCACAGGACTGGTGCTTTTTTTGTTGGTCATTATGATAAAATGTCAAAAACTTTCAAAAACAATCATAAGTTGATTGTTTTTGAAAGAAAATGATTGATTTTTGCAATCGGTTTCAGTAATATTAAAGCAGGAAAAGAAATTTCAGGTGGTGATAATGTGTTAACACCAGAAAGACATCGCATAATTCTCCAATTATTAAAGGAGAAAAGTGTCGTGAAAATCCAGGAAATTATGGACATAACTAATACATCAGAATCAACAATCCGCAGGGATTTATCACAATTGGAAGAACAAAAATTTTTAAAGAGAATTCATGGAGGGGCTTCAAGATTACAGGGCAAACTCCAAGAACCAAGCATGAGTGAGAAATCCTCCAAAAACCTTCACGAAAAACGATCAATTGCCAAGTATGCGGCAAGTTTGGTGGAGGAGGGAGATTCGATTTACCTTGATGCAGGTTCAACGGTGATTGAAATGATTGAATTCTTACCGCTTAAAAATATTGTGGTAGTGACCAATGGTTTAATGCATTTAAAACCGTTATTAAATAAAGGTATTTCCACATTTCTAATCGGTGGACTAATAAAACCGAATACAAATGCTTTTATTGGAAGAGGAGCGTTAGCCAGTCTCGACCTGTATCGTTTTGACAAATGCTTTATGGGAGTGAATGGCATTCACCCGCAGTTCGGCTTTACAACTCCCGATCAGGAGGAAGCAATGGTTAAGCAGAAGGCGATTTCTCTTTCTAGAGAAGCATATGTTTTAGCCGACAATACAAAGTTTGCTGAAATATCTTTCGCGAAAATTGCTGACATCCATGAAGCATCCATTATCACTAATGAATTAGAGGAAGAAACACAAAATCAGTATGTAAATAAGACATCCATAAAGGTAGTGACTGCATGATTTACACATTAACGTTAAACCCATCGGTGGACTATATTGTTCAATTGGAAAGCTTTAGTCTAGGGGAATTAAATCGAACGGTAAGTGAAGCAAAGTTTCCAGGCGGTAAAGGGATTAATGTTTCTAGGGTTTTAAAACAATATGGAGCGAAAAGTAAAGCGTTTGGCTTTATAGGCGGTTTTACTGGAGCATATATCGAGCAATACCTAAATAAAGAAAACATTGAAACAGACTTTGTGAAGGTGGCCGAAGATTCCCGGATCAATATCAAGCTGAAAACAGGCCAAGAATCTGAAATTAATGCCAAGGGGCCTAACATAACAGAATTAGATTTTCACCAGCTTAAGGATAAAATTCGCCAGTTAGGCTCATCGGACTTATTAGTTTTGGCAGGAAGTATTCCTTCCTCTTTACCTGAAACCACATATGAAGAGCTAGTGAAGATTTGTGGGGAAACAGGAGCACAATTTGTTGTCGATGCTGAAGGAGACCTGCTTAAAAAAGTTCTTCCTTATAAACCATTTTTAATCAAACCTAATCATCACGAACTTGGCGAACTTTTTGACACTGCTTTTGATTCAGCGGAGGAAGTTATCCCATATGGAAAAAAACTTGCTGAAATGGGTGCCCAAAATGTAATTGTATCACTTGCAGAAAAGGGTGCTGTATTGATAAGTGAGAACATTGCCTATTTGGCTGAAGTGCCAAAAGGAGAGGTTAAAAATTCAGTTGGAGCAGGTGACTCGATGGTGGCAGGATTCCTGGCAGCATACGAGAGAACAGCTGACCTCAAAGAAGCATTTCGATACAGTGTAGCCTCAGGAAGTGCAACGGCATTTTCACTCGGATTATGTACTAAAGAAAAAGTAGAAGAGCTCCTCTCGCAGGTGCAAATAAAAGAAATTCTCTAAGGGAGAGAAAAGCAATGAAAATTACTGAATTGTTATCCCGGAATACCATTCTATTAAATATCGAAGGCAATCAAAAAGAAAAGACAATTGATCAACTAGTTTCGGTCTTATTTAATGCTGGAAAAATCAACGATCAAGCAGAATTTAAAGCAGCAATTTTAAAGCGTGAGGGCCAAAGTACTACAGGAGTTGGTGATGGCATTGCCATTCCTCATGCGAAAACAAAAGCGGTTAATGAAGCTGCTATTGTATTTGGTAAATCTGCTTCTGGTGTAAATTATGAATCCTTAGATGGGAAACCAGCACATCTTTTTTTCATGATTGCCGCCCCTGAAGGTGCGAATAATACACACTTGGAAGCATTGGCCCGTCTTTCTGGTATGTTAATGAAAGCTGAAGTACGGTACGAGCTTTTAAAAGCAACCTCAGCGGAGGAAGTTATCGATACGATTAACCGATTTGATAAAGAAGATAAACAGGAAACGGTTATTTCCAATAAGAAGGATCTTATCGTTGCTGTTACAGGCTGTCCAACTGGTATTGCGCACACCTATATGGCAGCAGATTCCTTAAAAGCAAAGGCTGCGGAATTGGGAGTAGACATTAAGGTTGAAACAAATGGTTCAGGCGGCGCAAAGAATGTTCTAACGAAGGATGAAATTGAAAATGCTGCAGCGGTCATTATTGCTGCTGATATCAATGTGGAAATGGAAAGATTCAAAGGCAAACATGTGATTCAAGCTGCAGTTGCTGATGGAATTCGCCGTCCGGAACAATTAATTAACCGTGCAGTAAAACAGGATGCTCCCATTTATAATGGAAATGGCGGCCAAAGTGAAAAATCATCTGAACAAAAAGCTCCACGATCAGGCTTTTACAAGCATTTAATGAACGGTGTCTCCAACATGCTTCCGTTTGTTGTCGGCGGTGGTATTCTAATTGCCATCAGCTTTATGTTTGGTTATAATTCCGCTAACCCGGATGACCCATCCTACAATCCAATTGCGGCAGTAATCAAGGCAATTGGCGGTGATAATGCATTTGCACTTATCGTCCCTGTTCTTGCCGGTTTTATCGCCCTAAGCATTGCCGATCGACCAGGTTTCGCTCCAGGTATGGTAGGCGGTATGATGGCAGCTCATGGCGGAGCAGGCTTCCTTGGTGGTTTGATTGCCGGTTTTCTTGCAGGATATATTGTACTTCTTTTAAAGAGAGTATTTGCAGGCCTTCCACGTTCGCTTGAGGGAATTAAAAGTATTTTGATTTATCCTTTGTTAGGCATTGCGATTACTGGGTTTTTGATGCACTATGTCGTTAATAATCCTGTGGCTTGGATTAACAAGGAAATTGCCGCTTGGTTAACAGGTCTTGGAACAGGTAATGCTGTGTTGTTAGGTATTGTTCTTGGTTTGATGATGTCTTTTGACATGGGTGGTCCGGTAAATAAAGCAGCGTATGTTTTTGGAACAGGTTTATTGGCAAGTGGGGTATATGAGCCAATGGCGGCAATTATGGCAGCAGGAATGGTGCCGCCGCTCGCAATCGCTATCGCAACAACTATTTTTAAAAATAAATTTAACGACCAAGATAGAGATGCAGGTAAGGCTTGTTATGTTATGGGCTTATCCTTTATTACAGAGGGAGCAATTCCATTTGCTGCAGCAGATCCGCTACGCGTTATTCCTTCCGTTATGGCAGGTTCGGCCATTGCTGGAGCGTTATCAATGGCATTTGGAATCGGACTACGTGCTCCGCATGGCGGGATATTCGTTGTCCCATTAGTAGAAAATGGTGCATTACTATATGCCATGGCCATTCTAATTGGCTCGGTCGTATCAGCGCTTTTAATCGGTTTCCTTAAGAAACCAGTGAAATAATTTTTGAAAAAAGCCGGTAAACCTTGTTTGCCGGCATATTTTTTTATCATAAATTGTAACCAGCCAGAATAACATCAGATTGGTATGTGTATTTTGACCTGAGGGGGCATTATCATGAATGATGATTTTGAGAAAACAGCACGATTTGAGCATCGATTCTGGCTCCAAATATTAGGGGATCATTCCCGGTTTATTCTAGAGGCTTTAGCACCCGTAGAAAAAGAGGAAATCGAAAAAGCGGCAGCCTTTATTCAAACTTTTGATACGCTTCTTGGGCAGGTAAAAACAGCAGATGTAGTACAATTAACGGCTAATGCTGAAACAGAAGTCCTAAAACTCCGGGAATTTAAATTAAGTTTACTTAAAAGGCATTTAATTAGTAGGATAAAAATCCATCTTTCTCCAACTTTTCTTAATCATATGGTCAATGAATTAGAAGAATATTTACGGATCATAACACACTTAAAAACAGGCAAGCTTCCGCCAGTTTATCATGAACTTCATCATCATCTTGTTTGGTTATTGGATGCTGCCGGGCATGCAGGCGCGATTTCTTCCAATTTAGACGGAGTGGAAAAAAGGCTGAAAGAAAAAAGTGATTTGTATACTAAGCATTTTGAAGATTTTTATTTAAAAGCAGTTGAATTGGCTGGCTATTTAAGGACGAACATCACCTCATTTCCAGCCTTGGATAAAATGAATTCAGATGCTGTCTTAGAAATTAAATTATTTCGAAATTTCCTCCATGAAATTGAAGAATTAGAACTAAGTGCTCAAGCTCTTGGTACGTTCTCACCACTAATGGCAGACCATATGTCACGAGAAGAGTGTTATTACCTCATGAAATTAGCAGAATCAACCAACACAGAAATGCCAAACTGTGATCCAGCTAAACCAAGACTAAAAGAATAGGCGCTGTTAGGCAATTGTTTATTTTAACGCTGTTGATTGGAGAGGGAGGTGCGAAGACTCGCGGGAGTACGGGGCAGGGGAGACCCCCAGGCGCCAAAGCGCCGAGGAGGCTCCCCGGCACGCCCGCGAACCGCTCGCGCTAGGAGCGCAAATCAACAACTAGTATAAAAGAGCCAATGAATTATGAATTATAAAGAAGAGCTGAGGACATATTCCTCAGCTCTCTTTCGGTTTAATGGCTTTCAAAGCGACCAAGGCAGCCAAAATACTTAAACTGCTAAGAAGGATAAAAATCCAGTGGTTTGAATGCTTCATAAACAAAGCAATAATCGGAGGTCCAGCCGCTACTCCGATAAACCTCATTGAACTGTAAATGGAAGTAATAGTTCCGCGCTCTTCCTTCTCAACACCCTCGGTTATTAAAGCATCAAGACAGGGGAGTCCAATCCCGATTCCTACCCCGCTAATCAAGAACATCGTAAGCATGTACCAAAGCTTAATCGAAAACCAGAGGGCAGCGATGGAGAATGCCGCAGCAACCATTCCACCAAAGGTTAACCATTTCATTAATACTTTATTTTTTTTTATTACCTTGCCGCTTATAAAGGATGATAAACAAAGTGCCCCAAGTGGTAATGCTAAAAAGAAGCCTTTTTTGATATCCTTTATTCCATATTTCGTTTCGAATATTTCAGAAAGGTAGAAAAGTATCCCAAATAGAACGAGCATGAGAATGCCGCCAATAAAAAAGATGGCATAAAGCCAACGACCTTTTTCCGTAAAAGTTTTCTTGACATTAATAAAAAAATCCTTAAATGGGACTGGTTTATCAGATTTTTTGGGACATTTAACAAGAAAAATCATCATTAACACAGAAATACCACAAAAAACTGGAAAAGAGAAGAAAGGTAAAAACCAAATAAATCCAGCTAAAAATGCCCCCAGAATCGGACTTAAAACTTTTCCAAAGGTGTTGGAGGTTTCAATTAAACCAAGTGTACAGCTGACATCGTCATCATTCTTAAACATATCGCCGACGAGCGGCATGACAATTGGAGCTGCTCCGGCGGCACCCACACCCTGAAGTGCACGCCCAATTAAAATCAGCCAATATGGATTATCTAATTTCCAAGCGGCCCAGCCTGATAGCAGTCCGCCAATCCCGGCGATGATAAGACTTGGAATAATGACCTTTTTTCTGCCAATATGATCAGACAAATATCCGGCAACTGGGATTAAAAAAATAGCAACAATAGAATATACCGTAATGATCATACTGGTTTGAAAAGAAGAAATCGATAATTTTTTTTCCATAGTTGGCAAAACTGGAATTAGCATCGAATTTCCCAAGGTCATCACTAAAGGAATGGAAGATAGCGAGACAATGGCCCACTTTTGGCTTGAAACCTCATTGGACCTCTTTTGCCCTGCCCGAGACTGTTTCTTTTTTTCAGCTCGCGGATTTTGGCCTAACTGTTCAATATGTTCCATTAATCTTCGATCCCGCCTTAAATTATTTTCTACTGTTAATATTCACTTAATCGGTTTTAAAAAACTAATCCTTTAAATGGAAGTTGATTTAAATATTTTAAAGATGATTTCGAAGATTAAAAAAATTTATCCTTGACAATGATGGATTAACTGTAATAATATAATAAACAATAATATGAACGTAAGGCATTGACGAAGAATAGTACCTTTAACGGATTCTTAAAGAGAGCTGATGGTTGGTGTAAATCAGTGTTGACGTTTAAGGGAATGGACTTCCGAGCCTCCAAACCGAACCTCCTTGATTGGTCAGTAGGCTTTGGCGAAGATCTCATCGTTACAAGAGACAGATATTAAAGCTTTTTGCTTCGATATCGGTAAAGAGAGCTAATTTTTAGCTAATGAAGGTGGCACCACGGGTCTTCCGTCCTTTTTTGGATGGAAGGCCTTTTTGTATTTACAAATCAATATAGAAATATCGATGAGCAAGAGGAGTACACATTTTTGTTTCTTTCCAGAGAGTCGGGGATGGTGAGAGCCCGATAAGAAAGGATTTGTGGAATGGACTTGTGAGAGGCATCTTGAACCAAAAGTAGGGATGCACGGAATTCCACCGTTAAAAGGATAGGATATCGAATGAAATTATTCTGTATCCGAAAGAGGAAGCAGGTTGGTTCTGCTTCAAATGGAGGTGGCACCACGGTCCGAGAATCGTCCTCTATATGCGCAATTTTTCCCTGCGCATATAGAGGGCGATTTTTTTTATTCAGAAGGGAGCTATAATATGACAACAAAATCCAAATATATCGTACAAGAAATAAAAGGAGATACTCTTACACCGATATCGATTTTACAAAAAATTAGCGGTAACAAAAAATTCTTGTTGGAAAGTTCTCATAAATACAATGACTCTGGCCGATATTCCTTTATTGGTGCAGATCCAGCCTTTGAGCTTATTTCTAAAGGGGATTCTAATGAAATTTTCAATCGGGTTGGTGAAAAAAAAGTAGTGCAGGGAAATCCAATTGAGGTTTTAAAAGAGTTATTACCGAATAAAAGCCTGGAAGAGCTGCCATTTCCGTTTATTGGAGGAGCAGTTGGATATGTAGGATACGACATAATCCGACAGTATGAAGTTATTGGAGATGAATTCCCAAATGGAATGGAAATGCCGGATGTCCACTTAATGTTTTATGAAGAAGTTATCGTTTTTGACCATCTTGAAGAAAAGGTAATGATTTGCGGATGCCAGCTTTCTGAAGAAAATCAGATAACAGAAATAGAAATACGGATAAATCAGAGGATTGAGGAACTAAAAAAACCTACCTTCTATCAAAATGAGGAGCCCTTTCAATTTTCTGGATTTGATTCTGAAACAAGTCGAGAGGTCTTTCTCAAAAATGTTGAAATAGCAAAAGAGCATATTTTAGCAGGTGATATCTTTCAAGTGGTCCTTTCGAGAAGAATGAAGTCAGCCTTTGCCGGAGACCCTTTATCCCTTTACCGGAAGCATCGAGCACATAATCCAACTCCGTATATGTTCTACATCGATTTTGCGGCCTATACCGTAATTGGATCATCACCGGAGAGCTTGATAAAAACAAGGGGGAATAAGGTCATTTCCAATCCTATTGCAGGTACAAAAAGACGAGGCAGAAACAATGATGAGGATTTATTAATTGAAGAAGAGTTAAAAAGTGATGAAAAAGAATTAGCTGAACATAAGATGCTGGTCGATCTTGGCCGAAATGATCTTGGAAAAATTTGCGATTTTGGTACCGTTCAAGTTGATAAGTATATGGCAGTTGAAAAATACCGTCATGTAATGCACTTGGTCTCAGAAGTGAGCGGGGTTCTAAATTCGAATAAAACTGCAATAGATGCCTTGGCAGCGTGCTTACCGGCGGGGACTGTTTCAGGTGCTCCTAAGGTTAGGGCAATGGAGATCATTAACTCCTTGGAAAAGTCAAAAAGAGGCCTATATTCAGGTGCGATTGGTTATGTATCAGCTAACGGGGATATGGATTTTGCCTTGGCCATCAGAACGATGGTTTTAAAGGAGGGCAATGCCTATATTCAAGCTGGTGCAGGGATTGTGTACGACTCTAACCCGGAATCAGAATACCAAGAAACGTTAAATAAATTAAATTCCTTTTTGGAGGGTGAGAAATGATTTTACTGATTGATAACTTTGACTCCTTCACATACAACCTTTATCAGTATTTAGGTGAAATCGGGGAAGAGGTTGAGGTAGTTAGAAACAACCAGCTAACCGTTGACAAAATTAAAGAATTAAAACCTAAAGCAATAATCCTCTCACCTGGACCAGGTAAACCTGAGGATGCCGGAATTTGTATTGAAGTGATTAAAACCTATTATAATCAGTTCCCAATCTTAGGAATCTGCCTTGGCCATCAGGCGATTGGAGCGGCTTTTGGAGGGAAAATTCAAAGGGCAGAATTAATCAAACATGGTAAAACATCCATCATTTCGCACAATGGTGAAGGGGTTTTTAAAGATCTTCCTGACATATTGGAAGTCATGCGCTATCACTCCTTGATTATTGAGAAAAGCAGTATGCCTGAAGTCCTCGAAAGTGTTGCAGAGTCAAGTGAAGACCAAGAAATTATGGCGATAAAGCATCGAAATTATCCAGTATATGGTCTGCAGTTCCATCCCGAGTCAATTGGAACGCCGGCTGGAAAACAAATATTGAAAAACTTTTTACTTGAGATCGAAAGGATGAGGACAAATGAAGAATTATTTACTCCAGTTAGCTGAGCGTGAATCATTTTCTGAAAGCCAGATGAAAGAAGCAGTCGATTTCATCTTGGGTGAAGAAGTTTCAGAATCAGAAATCGCTGCCTTTCTAATGGGGTTGAAATCCAAGGGAGAAACAGTTGAGGAAATTACGGGTATTGTTAAAGCCATGAAGGCCAATACCCTTACCTTTAAAAAGAGATTGCCGGGTGTTATTGATAATTGCGGAACAGGGGGGGATGGTTCCTCAAGTTTTAATGTCAGCACAACCTCTGCTTTTGTAATTGCTGGTGCCGGAATCCCTGTTGCCAAACATGGAAATAGAAGTGTTTCGAGCAAGACTGGAAGTGCCGATGTTTTAGAGTACTTAGGGGTGAATTTAAATCTGCCAGCAGAAAGAACAGAGGAAATTCTTCAAGAAATCGGATTATCCTTTTTATTTGCGCCGAACGTCCATCCAAAATTGAAAAAAGTAATGACCGTTCGAAAACAATTGAAAATACCAACAGTGTTTAATTTTATCGGGCCGCTGACAAATCCGATTGATTTAGACTATCAATTGCTCGGTGTGTATCGAAGAGACTTATTAAATGTGTTTGCCGATGTCCTAAAGAAGTTAGGCCGTAAGCGAGCCATTGTCATTAATGGGGCAGGATTTATGGACGAAGCTTCCCTGCAAGGAGAAAACCATCTCACTCTTTTAGAGGATGGAATCATAACCTACCAATCTTTCCATCCTGAAGAGGTAAATCTCCCGCAATATGATAATAGCTGTATTAAAGGTGGAGATTCAAAAGATAATGCCGAAATTTTAATCAAAGTGTTAAAAGGTGAAAAAGGTGCTTATCGTGATACGGTATTGCTTAATGCAGGAATGGGGATTTTTACAGCGGGCAAAGCAAATTCCATTAAGGACGGAATTCAAACAGCCAGGGAAATCATTGATACCGGTGCAGCTTATGAAAAATTAACTAGCTTAATTGAAAAATCCCAAGCATCCGGTAAGAAAGAGGCGATTTAAGTGGAAACAATTTTAGATAAAATTATTGCTCAAAAGAAAAAGGATATTCCCAAACTCCTTGAAGGGAAACAGACATTGCATCCCGTTGTCCGCCAGAAAAGGTCGTTTATTCAAAAGCTGCAAACAGCTGAAGAAATATCCATTATATCTGAATTTAAGCGGGCCTCACCTTCTAAAGGAATTATTAACGATACTATTCCACCAGCTATTCAGGCTGGTCTATATGAAGAATATGGCGCTTCCGCGATTTCTGTCCTGACAGATCAAACCTTTTTTAAAGGTTCATTTTCTGATTTGCTGGCGGTTCGAAACACTGTGAACCTGCCAATTCTATGTAAAGACTTTATTATTGATCAAATTCAAATTGATTTTGCTGCAGCTCACGGCGCAGACATTGTTTTGCTGATTGTTGCAGCATTAGACGAATTTAAATTGATTGAACTTTTTCAATACGCAAAGGGCATAGGGCTGGAAGTATTGGTGGAGGTTCATAATCTCGAGGAACTGGAAACGGCCCTGAAAACTGGTGCCAGGCTTATTGGCGTAAATAATCGCGACTTAAAAACCTTTCATGTCTCGCTTGAAGTTACAGAGAAATTAGCAAAAGTTGTAAGAGATGCGGGTGCCTATCTTATAAGTGAAAGTGGAATCCACTATCAAGAAGATGTGGAACGGGTAAGAAATGCAGGTGCAAATGGGGTCTTAGTCGGGGAGGCTTTCATGAAAAGTGCAGATGTAAAACAATCCTTTTTGAATTTTCGCTTACCTCTGAAAGAAGGTGCACGGAGATGAAAGTAAAAATTTGCGGGATATCCGATGTGGAAACAGGGATTGCGGCCTCCCAATTTGGTGCAGATGCCATTGGGTTTGTATTTGCAGAAAGTAAAAGGAAGGTTTCGATTGATAAGGCAAAGGAAATAGCTTCCTTCTTACCTAAAGAAGTGTTTAAGGTTGGGGTATTTGTTAATGAATCGAAGGAAGAAATAGAAAGAATTGCGTCTATTGTTGGCCTTACACATATCCAATTACACGGTGATGAAACAGCTTCTTTTAGCGAATCACTATCATTACCAGTAATCAAAGCCATTAGCTTTCAGGGAAATGAGAACTTAGAAACCTATAAGAATTTTCCGAGTGACTATTTGTTACTAGACAGTCCAAAAGGAAAATATCGAGGTGGAAATGGCACTGCTTTTAATTGGAACGAAGTAAATTTAAGTCTACTAAATCGTAAACCGGTTATTCTCGCCGGGGGGTTGCATGCAGGCAATGTAGAAGAGGCCATCCATATTATTCAACCCTTTATGGTTGATGTGAGCTCTGGAGTCGAAACGGATGGAAAAAAAGATATCCAGAAGATAAAAACATTTATTGAAAAGGTAAAAGGAAGCTTAATTGGAGGGAATACAAAATGAACACATATACATTACCAAATGAAAAAGGCCATTTTGGCATATTCGGCGGAAGATTTGTACCAGAAACACTCATGAAGGCAGTCATTGAGCTTGGTGAGGCATATGACGATGCAAAGAAGGACCCTAGCTTTCACGCTGAAATTCAAAGATTATTAAAGGATTACGTTGGAAGAGAAACCCCATTATACTTTGCCGAAAATCTTACAAAGTATGCTGGAGGAGCAAGGATTTTTCTAAAACGAGAGGATTTAAATCATACGGGTGCACATAAGATTAACAATGCAATTGGTCAGGCACTTCTTGCTGTACGAATGGGGAAAAGAAAGATTGTCGCGGAAACGGGAGCCGGGCAGCATGGTGTGGCAACGGCAACGGTTTGTGCCTTATTAAATCTTGATTGCATCATCTTTATGGGGGAGGAAGATATCAAAAGGCAGGCTCTAAATGTGTTTCGAATGGAATTGCTGGGTGCAAAGGTAGTAAGTGTTACATCTGGCAGTGCAACCTTAAAAGATGCTGTGAACGAAGCCTTAAGGTACTGGGTTGCCAATGTGGATGATACTCACTATTTATTAGGGTCTGTAATGGGGCCGCACCCATTCCCGCAGATGGTTAGGGATTTTCAAAGTGTAATCGGCAAAGAAACAAAAGAACAATTTCATAAGCTCGAAGGAAAGCTTCCTGATGCAGTTGTTGCCTGTATTGGCGGCGGGAGTAATGCAATGGGCATGTTCCATCCGTTTATTGAGAATGAGGAAGTCAAGCTTTATGGCGTAGAAGCAGCAGGAAGAGGTGTTGATACAGAATATCATGCTGCTTCCTTAACAAAAGGTAAACCAGGCGTATTGCATGGATCTTTAATGTATTTATTGCAGGATCAGAATGGTCAGATTCAAGAAGCCCATTCGATTTCAGCGGGTCTTGATTATCCTGGTGTAGGACCAGAACACAGCTATTTAAAAGATATCGGACGAGCAAACTATCAATCTATTACCGATAAAGAGGCACTTGACGCTTTCCAACTATTATCGAAAATGGAGGGAATCATACCGGCGCTTGAAAGTTCCCATGCGGTTGCCTTTGCTATAAAACTTGCAGCTGAAATGGATACAACAGAAAGTATTGTTATCTGCTTGTCTGGACGCGGTGATAAAGATGTGGATGCTGTGAAAAACAGGCTTGAGGGGGAGAAATAATCATGAATCGAATCGAACAAACTTTTACATTATTAAAAAAAGAACAAGGAAAAGCGTTCGTTCCTTATTTAATGGCAGGAGACGGCGGACTGGCCTGTTTAGTAGACCGTCTGGTTTTACTAGAAAAATATGGAGCAACTGCCATAGAAGTAGGAGTCCCTTTTTCTGACCCGGTAGCCGATGGGCCTACGATTCAACAGGCAGGAATTAGAGCGCTGGAAAAAGGAACAACCTTAAAAGGGATTATTGCTGAAATTGAAAAAGCGAGAAAGGTAGTTACGGTCCCGATTATCCTTATGACCTACTTAAATCCCATTTACTGTTATGGAATCAGCGAATTTGTCCGTGATATTAGTAATGCCGGCGTAGACGCATGTATAATTCCGGACCTGCCTGTGGAAGAAGAGGAGCTTATTGCACCCCAGCTTGAGGATGCACATGTGGAATTAATTCGTCTTGTTACCCTTACAACTCCAATCGAAAGGATAAGAACGATTGCTAGTAAGGGAAGGGGATTTTTATATTCTGTAACAATAAAGGGAATTACAGGAACGAGAAATGAATACGACAATGAGCTGTATCAATTTTTAAAACAGGTGAAAGAAGTTAGTCCGATTCCTGTTTTGGCTGGATTTGGAGTTTCTAATGAACAACAGGCATTAGAATTAACAGCTAATTGTGATGGTGTTATTGTCGGAAGTAAAATAGTGGAGTTGTTTGAAAAAAATGATCTAGAGGAAATGGAAAAATTAATGTCTGTTTTTAAGCAAGGATCAAAAATTAGATAGGAAAAAGTGTTAAATGCTAACAGGAATTTTGAAAATCTTGATAGCAATGATTATCTCCCTTATAATATGATTATACTCGTATTATATAAGAATTTTTTACTTGCTAACAAACATTTGTACGAAACTTCCCATTGAGGAAGTTTTTGTTTGTTTTGATATTTATTTTACAGGGAGTGTAGTATCTATGAAGGAAATAACTGTTGAAGAACTTATGACGATGAAGAATCCGATCATCATTGATATACGCTCGCCAATTGAGTTTAACGATGGTGCTATTCCTGGAGCAATCAATGTGCCTTTATTTACTGACGAAGAACGCCAAGAAATAGGGACAATTTATAAACAAGTAGGACAGGCAGCTGCAAAATGGAGAGCGATGGAGCTTGTATCTCCCAAAATACCCTATTTACTTCAAACGATTAAATCCTTTAATAAGGACGGAGAGCTGATTATCCATTGCTGGCGCGGCGGAATGCGCAGCAAGGCAGTCGTAACGTTTTTAGAATTCGCCGGCCTTTATTCATGGCGTTTGGTTGGCGGATATAAATCCTATCGTAATTATATCCTTGAGAAATTGCCAACGATGCTGCCAAGCCAAGCTATTGTGTTGCATGGATTGACTGGAGTCGGCAAGACGGAGGTTTTGAAAATTCTAAAACAGAAGGGATATGCTGTTTTGGATCTTGAAGAAATGGCCGGCCATAGAGGTTCGATTTTTGGTACTATTGGTCTTGGTGATGGATATAACCAAAAAACCTTCGACGCTCTTCTTTTTAAAGGTTTACAAGAAATCCATGGTTCGGACTATTTTCTAGTTGAGGCAGAAAGCAAGCGAATTGGCAAAGCTGTTCAGCCGGAGGAATTAATGACCAGTAAGTTTAAAGGTATTAACATTTACCTTCATTCACCAATAGAGCAGCGAGTTCGGCAGCTCGTTACCGAATATGTGCTTCCATTTAAGGATCAGCCTTGGTATCTGGAAAAAATTTCTGTTAGTTTAGAAAAGGTGTTAAGAAGGATAAAAGATAATGATATTAAAAAAGGACTTATGCAAACATTAGAGGATCAGAATTATCCTGAAATGATTCAAATTTTACTTGAACACTATTATGACCCTCGCTATGATCATGCAAGACAGGATTACGAAGGAGAATTTTTTGATATTTTTGCCGAAGACCCGATTGACGCTGCGGATAAAATTACAACAAAGTTAAAAGAGCTATCGGTAAGACCTCAGCTTGTTCTAAATAATCAATTCTAATCTATTTTTAATGATATTTTCATTTATCTTTATGATTTCTCTTGTATGATTTGCTTGTATGAATAATCTTTGGGAACCGGCTTGTGAATAATTTTGATTATTTAAGTTCATTTTGCTTATGTCTGCTTCTTTCTTGCTGCTAAGAACAAGCATAACCAAAATGAGGGTTCCCAATCGTCAGCACACGTTTCGAGCGTGTGCTTTTCTTTATCATTTTGCTGTTGAATTGCGCTCAAAACAACATATATTTTTATTAGATTCTCATTTTCTTTTCATACTGCTTTCCTTTTTCAGCGCTATAATAGGTTCAATTATAGCTTATGTCTTAGATTGATGAAAAAGGAGGAATGCAAGATGCCTTGGGTTCGTTTTGTCATTGTTGGCTTCTTTTCAATAACCGCACTTTCTCTTATGTCATACCAGTCGATAGAAATTGTACATGCAGTAATTAATTTTTTTCATGACAAACATCAGTTAAAATAAAAGAAAATACATTGTGAGCGTGGAAGTATGCCTAAATTATTAATCATAGAAGATGAAAAAAACTTAGCCAGATTTATTGAGCTTGAATTGAATTATGAAGGCTATGAAACAAAAGTTGCATCAGATGGCCGTAGCGGGTTGCAATTGGCCCTTACTGAAACCTGGGACGCCATCCTGCTTGATTTAATGCTGCCGGAATTAAATGGTCTTGAGGTCTGTCGCAGGATCAGACAGGCAAATAAGACCCTGCCAATCATTATGATTACTGCAAGGGATAGTGTTCTTGACCGTGTCTCCGGCCTTGATAGCGGGGCAGATGACTACATTGTTAAACCATTTGCGATTGAGGAATTGTTAGCCAGATTGAGGTCCTTGTTTCGAAGGGTTGAGGCATTAGGAACAACAGAATTAACAACGATTACGTTTAAGGATATTGTAGTTGAACTGGAATCCTGTGTGGTTAAAAAAGGCGATAAGGTGATTGGTTTAACCAAACGCGAATATGACCTTTTAGTGATTTTCATGAGCAATATTAATATCGTTCTAACAAGAGAAGTACTATTAAATAAAGTTTGGGGTTATAGTACCGGGGTAGAAACAAATGTTGTGGATGTTTACGTGCGCTATCTGAGAAATAAAATTGATGATCAAAATGAGGCAAGCTTTATTCAAACAGTGCGCGGCACAGGATATGTTATGAGATGAAAAAGAAAATAGGCTATTTTTTAAAACGGCTTCCCTGGCAGACTAAATTAGTCTTAAGCAGTTCAACGGCCATTTTTCTAACTTTTTTCTTGTTTAGCCTTCTGGAATATCATACCGTATCAAAATGGATGCTGAACCGAGAAGAAATTGCCATAAATAGAACCATCACAGATATTGCTGCCTTTTATAAAGTTAAGCCAGGCCCTTTATCCCAACAGGATATAGAACATAGTGAAGTCTTTTTAAGAAAAATGAACGATAAAGATCAGTTAATCAGGGTGTACAATCAAAAGGGGGAACTGCTTGTTTCTGATAAAAATGGAGACTTTTCAGTGTTAGAGCCAACTCCTGCAAATAAAAGAACGACTGAACGAGTGTCCATCGAAGGTCATGAAGCTATTGTTGCGAGATACCCCTTATTGAGTCCAAAGTTTAAAGGAACCCTAGAGATTGTTCGGCAATTAAATAACTATCATAAAATGATGAGTAACCTCTTTTGGGTCATGACGATATTTGGGTCAGCAGCGATACTTTTTAGTGCTATTAGCGGTTTTTTTCTTTCTAGGCAGCTGTTAAAACCAGTCAGGGATTTGGCACGAGCCATGAAACGGATAAAAGAAAATGGTTTTCAAGGAAGAATGGAATTATACGTGCATAAGGACGAATTAACAGACCTTACAAACGTTTTTAATGAAATGATGGATGAAATCGAAAAGTCATTCATGAAGCAAAAACAATTTGTAGAGGACGCTTCCCATGAATTGCGGACTCCCGTTTCAATCCTTGAAGGGCACCTGTCGTTATTGAATCGCTGGGGGAAAAAGGATCCAACGATTCTTGATGAATCCCTTGATGCCTCCTTACAAGAACTATCTAGGTTAAAAAAACTAATAAATGATTTACTACTATTAACACGTGCAGAAAACCCACGTGTAAAAAGTGGGGATAAAGCGGATATCTCTGCTGTATTACAGCACTTGATTAAAAATATTGAAATTGTTCATCCAGAGTACCAGTTTAATTTTGAAATAGAACAGCCAATTTCTAAGGCTGCCATCTCTGAGCAGCATTTAGAACAAATCCTGATTATTCTCATCGATAATTCGATCAAGTATTCACACGAAAATAAAACAATCTGGATTTCTGCTCATCAAAAAGGACGTGAAATATTGTTATCTGTTATCGACAGTGGAATTGGCATATCTAGTGAACATATTCCGGAAGTATTCAATCGTTTTTATCGAGTAGATAAAGCACGTGGCCGAGAAAATGGAGGAACGGGTTTAGGATTATCGATTGCCAAGCGTTTAATTATGAAATACAATGGATCCATTTCGATTGAAAGTAAAGAAGGCGTCGGAACTAAAGTCAGCATGATTCTTCCAATCAATTAATAGAGAAAATTCTAAATTTTAACACAACTATTCATAACGATTTCCTATTATAATAGAATTAAGAACAAGGTGTAGAAAGGGTTGAGAGCAATGAGGGAATCGAAGATTAGTTATCATCTGTTAGTTGATTGCCAAGAACATAATGCCTTTACCTTTGAAGATGGGATTAATATGTTTAGTGTTAATGCTCATTCTCATACATGCTTAAATTGTGGGCAAAAAGAAGGAAAAGAATTATTAGACCCAAATATTATCGAAAAACGAAATAAAGTCCCTAAAACACTTCAACACATTTCTTTAAAAAAAGTTTTTTATTGAAAAGACCGGTGATATTATCCCCTTTAAGTAGACAGTGTAAAAAAGCCCGCTAATTTGGCGGGAATGATACACTACTACTTGGAGGGGATTTTTTATGGCTAAAAAGGGGACAAAATTTCAATCCTATACAGAGGAATTCAGGCGTTTAGCAGTTGAAAGATATATAAATGGTGATGGTAGCTATCTGACTCTCTCTAAGGAGTTAGGATTGCCTAGCCCAACCCCATTAAAAACTTGGGTAAAAAAGTATGAGGAAGGCAATCAGCTTACCGATCAAAGGGGAAAACTTTCTTCTACTGATAATCCCCTTATAGGACGACCAAAAACAAAGTTCGAAAATATAGAACAAGAACGGGATTATTATAAGGCTCAGGTTGACTACCTAAAAAAGCAGTATCCAAATCTTCACGGGGAGGTGAAATCAAAAAAGCACTAAGGTTTGAGATTATTCATGAGCTTAAAGGGACATACCCCGTCAAATGGTTAACTGAAATTGCTGAGGTACAGAGGTCGGGCTATTACAAATGGGTTAAAACAATTGAAGTCCGCGAAAAGAAAAAGGAACTCGATCAGGACTTAATGGACCAGATGCTTTCCATTCATCTCAAACACAAGGAGTTTGGCTACCCTAGAATGGTGACCGCCCTTAAGGAAGAAGGGTTCGAGGTCAACCATAAAAAGGTTTACCGGTTAATGAAGGTAATGGATATTCAGTCGAAGATTAGAA
>NZ_JAHXYW010000080.1 GCF_019969725.1 Neobacillus bataviensis | reverse complement strand
TGAAGTCGTAACAAGGTAGCCGTATCGGAAGGTGCGGCTGGATCACCTCCTTTCTAAGGATATAAGCTGGACGTAAGAGCCAGACAATAACGTTTGTTTGATGGTTTTCTGTTTGTTTAGTTTTGAGGGAGCAATTCTCTCAAAGCTTTTTTATTCGTTCTTTGAAAACTAGATAATCGTATAGAAGAAGTAACCAAGTAAAAAC
>NZ_JAHXYW010000007.1 GCF_019969725.1 Neobacillus bataviensis | reverse complement strand
TTTCCCATAGCGTCAAGCTAGTAAGAACCCTGAAAGATGATCAGGTTGATAGGTCAGAGGTGGAAGCGCGGTGACGTGTGGAGCTGACTGATACTAATCGTTCGAGGACTTAACCAAGTCATATGAAGGTGAACTCGATTTTACTAAAACTTCTTCTGCATTATCTAGTTTTGAGGGAATGAAAAAAAATGAAATTTCCTCTTGCAAAATATAAAAAAGACATTATAATAAAATAGTGTCGATTAAATAGTCTGGTAATAATGGCGAGAAGGTCACACCCGTTCCCATACCGAACACGGAAGTTAAGCTTCTCAGCGCCGATGGTAGTTGGGGCACGCGCCCCTGTGAGAGTAGGACGTTGCCAGGCTGTATTATTATTATTCCGCAGTAGCTCAGTGGTAGAGCTATCGGCTGTTAACCGATCGGTCGTAGGTTCGAGTCCTACCTGCGGAGCCATTTTAATGGAGAGCTGTCCGAGTGGCCGAAGGAGCACGATTGGAAATCGTGTAGGCGGGTAACCCTGTCTCAAGGGTTCAAATCCCTTGCTCTCCGCCATTAATCTTTTAAAATGGCCCCTTGGTCAAGCGGTTAAGACACCGCCCTTTCACGGCGGTAACACGGGTTCGAATCCCGTAGGGGTCACCAAAGTTTTTTCTTGATTGAGAAATAACATTCATAAATATGGAGGATTAGCTCAGCTGGGAGAGCATCTGCCTTA
The DNA here is from genome assembly GCF_019969725.1 of Neobacillus bataviensis. The sequence continues at coordinate 271,481 of NZ_JAHXYW010000007.1, read as the reverse complement.
CAAGCAGAGGGTCGGCGGTTCGATCCCGTCATCCTCCACCATATTATCTAAATAATATTATCGCGGGGTGGAGCAGTCCGGTAGCTCGTCGGGCTCATAACCCGAAGGTCGCAGGTTCAAATCCTGTCCCCGCAATACGGTCTGGTAGTTCAGTTGGTTAGAATGCCTGCCTGTCACGCAGGAGGTCGCGGGTTCGAGTCCCGTCCAGACCGCCATTTAAATGGAAATGGCAAAAAGTATAATTGTGGCTCAGTAGCTCAGTCGGTAGAGCAAAGGACTGAAAATCCTTGTGTCGGCGGTTCGATTCCGTCCTGAGCCACCATTTATTATCAAATGTTTAAATGTGGAGGGGTAGCGAAGTGGCTAAACGCGGCGGACTGTAAATCCGCTCCCTCAGGGTTCGGCGGTTCGAATCCGTCCCCCTCCACCAAAGTTTTTTCGCCTTAGCGAAAATAACTATCAATAACATAGGGGTATAGTTTAAAGGTAGAACGAAGGTCTCCAAAACCTTTGGTGTGGGTTCGATTCCTACTACCCCTGCCAATCACTTTTATAGTGGCGGCTGTGGCGAAGTGGTTAACGCATCGGATTGTGGTTCCGACATTCGAGGGTTCGATTCCCTTCAGCCGCCCCATAAATTTTTATTGTATGATTTATCTTTTTGAAGTATCATTGGGCTATAGCCAAGCGGTAAGGCAACGGACTTTGACTCCGTCATGCGTTGGTTCGAATCCAGCTAGCCCAGCCAATTTGCGGAAGTAGTTCAGTGGTAGAACACCACCTTGCCAAGGTGGGGGTCGCGGGTTCGAATCCCGTCTTCCGCTCCAATTTTATGGCGGCATAGCCAAGTGGTAAGGCAGAGGTCTGCAAAACCTTTACCACCGGTTCGAATCCGGTTGCCGCCTCCATGAAACTTATGTTGAGAATGGATAAGAACAGGTTATTTTATTTTGCCGGGGTGGCGGAACTGGCAGACGCACAGGACTTAAAATCCTGCGGTAGGTGACTACCGTACCGGTTCGATTCCGGTCCTCGGCATTATCATCAAAAAAATATTGTCACGCCGGTGTGGCGGAATTGGCAGACGCGCACGACTCAAAATCGTGTTCCTCTGGAGTGTCGGTTCGACCCCGACCACCGGTATCACAAAAACGTTTCTCATTTTGAATGAGAAACGTTTTTATTTTATCCTATTGTTATGTAAATAATTAATATAAACTATCCTAAATTCATTAATTATAAGAGAAGATCATAATGCCCGTCAGACCCGAAAAAAAGCTGTCACGGTAAATAAGAGGGCTTCATAATGCCCGTCACCCCCCAAAAATAGTCCTGATGGTTAATAAGAGCGGAGCTGCATGCTATACTCAAAAGTGGTTGACAATTTTTAAGGACTCATTTATATTCATGTTAAGTTAAAATGTGACGGAGATACGGAGACTCACACAATGTCCTATTATAGGGGTAATTGGGTGAGTCTTTTTTTCTATTACAATAACATGCGTATAGGAGTGGTACAAATGAGTCGGCATTTATCATTCACCTATCAAACAGAAGATGGCGTTGAAATATTTGCTACAAAATGGGCTGCAGAAAATGAAATTAGACCAAAAGCCATTGTTCAAATTGCTCATGGAATGGCAGAACATATTGAGCGGTATGATGCTTTTGCAAAAGAGTTAATTTCCCAGGATTTGGTTGTTTTTGGCAATGATCATCGAGGGCATGGCGAAACTGCGAAGTTAAATAATAGCAGCTGTTATTTTGCAGACACACAGGGTTTTGAAAAAGTGATGCAAGATATGCATATGCTTACAATAATTGCTGAAAAGGAATATCCTGGTGTCCCGGTAATATTATTTGGACATAGTATGGGCTCTTTTTTATCAAGACGCAATATACAGTTGTTTGGAAATAAGCTTGCAGGTGTTATTTTATCTGGTACTGGTGGTGACCCTGGAATCATGAGGAAAATCGGCCAGCTGATAGCTTCAAGAGAAATGAAGAAGAAGGGGGCGCGAACACCAAGCCCACTTTTAAATAACTTGACCTTTGGAAGTTACAATAAAAGTTTTAAACCAAACCGGACAGAATTTGATTGGTTGAGTCGAGAAGAAAGGGAAGTAGATAAGTATATTGATGATCCAATGTGTGGGGGGATTTTCACTGCCGGATTTTTCAATGATCTGCTAGAAGGAATTGCTATCATTAATAAACCTCAAAATCTAGCGATGATTCCAGTAAACCTGCCTATCTTATTAATTTCAGGAAGCAAGGATCCGGTGGGAAGTAACTCAAAAGGTGTTATAAAAACATACGAGGCTTATAAAAAGGTTGGAATTAAAGAGGTTAACTATAAGCTTTATGAGAATGCACGCCATGAATTGTTAAATGAAACTAATAAGGAAGAAGTAAAAGCAGACGTTATTAGGTGGATAAATGAGCATATTTAAATATAGGAAATATACATCAATTTTTTTAAGTAAGGGTAAGACTTTAAGACTATTTCATACCCATTTTGTTTTAATTAGAGGTTTCATTTCCCGAGGGTGCCCATTTTTAAGCAGAAAAGGTTTTGCTCTGTTCTACAATTTCCACGATTAAAAATATATTGACTTTTGAATTTCAAATATTTAATATAATATTTAGAAATTGAAGACTTTTTAAACTTTCAAAAAATAATGCTTTATAAAAAAAGCATTGACTTTTATTCATAACATAAATACTATGATATCTATAGTAATTACTTACAAATTAAAAACTGAATACTCAAATAGAGGAGCGTTAAAAGGGTAGTCCTTTAAAGGATGAAGGTTTTTATCGCCGATAGTTTGATTCCAGGGTGAAGATTTTATCCCGCTGGTTGGATCAAGCTAGGGGAATGGGAGCAGGATCCCATTCACTGTCATATGTTATGTATGGAGAGCTATTTATTTCGTCTAGGTTTTGCCTAGATTAGAAATATAGCCTCCTTTTTTTGTGGAGTTGTTGGTTCCTTAATCAACTTATTAGGTAGTCTTCCTATCTTCAATTTCATCCTAAGATCCCAGATGCAAGAAAGCAATTAGATATATGATTTTGAAGGGAGCGATACAGAACATGCAAACACTAGATACAGTAATCGTGACAGGCTATGCCAAAGCTCCTCAGGGAACTTCCATGTATGAAATGTTTAAGCACGCAGGAATCGTACTAGAAGTGGACCCAAAAGAGCATAAGATTGTGGGAGCAGAATTCACATTCGTAACAGAATTGACAAAAAAACATTTTCAAAAACTGCTGATAGGCTATTGCCTCGAGAGTGGAATTGAGTACTTGATTGAACGAATTCAAAAATTTTATTTTGCTCCATCCCAGCAAGCGATCATTGTGGCCCTCCAGGCTGCAGTTCAACGTTACTGGGATAATGTGAAGCAAAAGAATACATAACGTTTGGTTATAATAAAGTGGGGAGACAACCTCTCTCCATGGTCTTATTAAAACCGGGCAGGTATAGACACTTTGTAAGGATGTTTTCTTTTTAGATGACAGTCTTTATTGGGGATCTATGTCTTGTCCGGTTTTTTTCTATATCCGAACTGTTAATCCATAAAAATTAATAGAGGGGATGGAAAAAGGGGATGAGAAAGTTAATTTCATGTGAAGAAGCCGTAAAAAAGATTAAAAGCAGCTCAAGAATTATGGTAGGAGGATTTGGGCTAGTAGGATGTCCGCTTAGTTTAGTAGATGCTTTGGTAGATTCACAAATAAAAGATTTAGAGATTATAAGTAATAACCTTGGAGAGCCAGGCAAAGGTCTAGGCGTTTTAGTAAGGCAAAAACGAGTAAAAAAAGCAATAGGTTCTTATTTTACCTCCAACCCTGAGGTGGTTAAAGCTTTTCAGGATAAAGAATTGGAAGTCGAGCTTGTTCCACAGGGAACAATGTCAGAAGCCATTCGGGCAGGCGGTGCCGGATTGGGTGGTTTTTATACGCCGGTAAGTGTCGGAACGAAAATCGCAGAAAACAAAGAAGAACGCATCCTTAATGGAAAAAAATATGTGTTTCAGGAACCGATTAAAGCCGATTTTGCCTTAATAAAAGCAAAAAAAGCAGATACATTAGGGAACCTCATCTATAACAAATCGGCCAGAAACTTTAATCCAATGATGGCAACAGCTGCAGATATCGTCATTGCAGAAGTAGATGAAATTGTTGAGACAGGTCAAATTTCTCCTGAAGAAATCGTGACCCCTCATTTATACGTTGATTTTATCGTCTTGTCGGGAGGAAACTAGTATGAATGTGAAACATTATATTGCTGAAAGAGCGGCAAAGGAACTAAAGGATGGGGATATTGTTAATTTAGGTATTGGGATTCCTACGCTCGTAGCTGACCATATTCCAGAAAATATCCAAGTTTTTCTACATTCAGAGAATGGAATTCTTGGAGTAGGTCCGACTCCAGAACAGGAGCATATTGATAAAGATTTAGTTAATGCTGGTAAACTTCCTGTCACGGTGGTAGAAGGGTCGTCCTTTTTTGATAGCGCTTCCTCCTTTGCCATGATTCGTGGAGGCCATGTGACTGTCTCGATTCTTGGTGTGCTCCAAATCGATGAAAAGGGACGAATTGCCAACTGGGCTGTACCAGGAAAAAGTGTTCTTGGTGTAGGTGGTGCGATGGATTTATTGGAAGGATCCAAAAAAGTGATCGTGACAACCATGCACACGACGGATAAGGGAGAGTCAAAAATCGTTAAGGAATTAACCTATCCAATCACATCAGAACGAACAGTGAATTTAATTATTACCGATTTAGCGGTTTTCTCAGTAAAGCAGGATGGGCTGCATCTGATTGAGCTGGCGCCCGGAATTTCTCTCAAGGAAGTACAAGAAAAAACTGACGCCCCTTTTCATATTGCTGACTCAATTATTAATGGCACCGAGGTGACAGTGTAATGGTTGTAATCGTCAACGCATTTAGAACCGCCTTAGGAAAGTTCGGCGGTTCACTGGCCGACACGCTCCCAGAAGAGCTCGTATGTACGATTATGAAAAATAATCTTTCTGCCTCCGGTTACAGAGCAAATATCGTCGATGAAATAATAGTTGGCCAAACAAAGCAAAGCGCCCATGCTCCAAATATTGCCCGCGTTGCAGCCTTAAAGGCACGTTTCCCGGAAACAATTCCCGCTTATACAGTCCATCGCCAGTGCGGTTCGGGTATGCAGGCGGTCATGAACGGAGCAATGTCCATTTTATCGGGGCAGGCGGAGGTTGTTTTGGCAGGAGGCGTAGAGAGCATGTCTCAGGCTCCACATTATACGGTGGGAACAAGATTTGGTCTTAAGATGGGTAATGTGATGCTTTACGACTCGAATACGGAGAGTCAGCCGAAATCACAGCCTGGGGAAATATATGGCCATTTTACGATGGGGCAAACAGCTGAATGGCTGGCACAACAATACAATATAAGCCGGGAGGAACAGGACGAATTTGCCTTTAGAAGCCAGCAGAATGCAAAGCGGGCAATTGAGCTGGGGCTGTTTGAAGAAGAAATAATTCCAATTCCGGTCAAAGAGGGAAAAACAGGAGCAAGGCATTTTGCAATAGATGAGCACCCAAGATTAACGGAGCTTGAAAAGTTAGCAACCCTTAGTCCTGTTTTCCAAAAAGATGGAACCGTAACAGCAGGAAACTCTTCCGGCAGAAATGATGGTGCCTCGATGCTGCTATTGATGTCTGAGGAAAAAGCAAAACAGCTTGGAGTCAATCCGCTGGCCAGGATTCGTTCCTTTGCCGCAACAGGCGTATCACCAAAGGAAATGGGCATCGGTCCGGTTCCTGCCTCTGAAATCGCCTTGAAAAAAGCAGGGCTGCGTTTACAGGATATCGACTTAATAGAATTAAATGAAGCGTTTGCCGCCCAAAGTCTCGCTTGCTTAAAAGAATGGGGGATTAAGGGAGATAACGTGAATGTAAACGGAGGTGCGATTGCTTTAGGTCATCCGCTCGGTTGCTCCGGTGCAAGGATTGTCACGACATTATGTCATGAACTTGAAAAACAAAAACGTCAATATGGTCTGGCGACAATTTGTGTAGCAGGGGGATTAGGAATGGCAATGGTGGTGGAAAGATGGACAGAGTAAAACAAGATTATGTATTTCACCGTGATTTTAAAAAGGAATACCCAATCATTACCCACGGTGAAGGAGTCTATCTCTTTGATGATACTGGAAAAAAATATTTGGATGCTTGTTCTGGAGCAGTTGCTGCCAACCTCGGCCATGGGATTACATCAATAGGTGACGCGATGGCAGAGCAGGCCAAAAAAGCAGCATTTGTACATACGCTGCGTTTTGAAACCAAAGCTTTACATGAACTGGCTGAAAAGATTGGAAAAATGGCTCCAGGTTATTTAAATAAAGTTTATTTTACCACCGGAGGATCTGAGGCAAATGAAAGTGCCATGAAATTGGCGAGACAATATCACCGGGATGCCGGAAGACCCCAAAAACACATTGTCATCGGACGCTGGCAATCTTATCACGGTAACACGATGGGTTCATTATCAGCGGGCGGTGACGTAAAAAGAAGGCACACATACACTCCAAATCTTTTAAACTATGCCCATGTTTACTCTCCGTACTGCCATCGATGTCCGTACGGACGTCAACAAAATGATTGTCTTGCAAAACAAAACTGGACATGTGTAATGGATATTGAAAGGACTATTTTAGAGTTGGGCCCTGAGAACGTGTCGGCTTTTATCGCCGAACCGATAGTAGGGAGCCAGCAAGGAGCTGTGTCGCCACCGCCGGGTTATTTTGAGAAAATCCGTGAGCTTTGTGACCGATACCAAATTGTCTTAATCGTCGATGAAGTGATGACAGGCTTTGGGCGGACCGGAACCCATTTCGCGACAGAACAGCTAGGAATCGAGCCTGATATTATCACATTTGGAAAGGGAGTATCAGCTGGTTATGCTCCACTTGCTGGCATGATTGTTCATGATCGGTTAATTGATGGGCTGATTCAAAATAGCGACGGGAAATTTATTCACGGCTATACCTATAGTGGTCATCCTGTTGCAGTTGCAGCCGGTCTCGCTGCCTTAGAAGTCTATGAACGTGATAATGTATTGGAAAATGTGAACGAGCAAGGGAATTATCTTGTCGGGCGCCTTTTGGAAATGAAGCAAAAACATACTTGTATATCCGACGTCCGGGGCCGAGGACTTTTAATTGGAATCGAGCTTGTGAAGGACTGTGAACAGGATCTTTTATTTAAACCATTTGAGAAAGCAGCTGAAACAATCAATAGTATAGCGATGGAACTTGGTGCGGTTTTTTATCCGGGGACAGGTTCAATTGATAGCATAAATGGGGAGCATCTGATTATTAGTCCCCCACTAAATGTTAAGAAAACAGATATAGATGAAATTGTGAGAATACTAGATGAATCATTATCGATATTCAAAAGCCAATTACGAAAGGATGAGACAGTTGAAATTGCAAAGTAAAACGAATGAAATTCAAGAAAAAGCACGTAAACATTTATCTCCGGTTATGACTAGAGTGACAGAGCTTGTTATCGATAAGGCACATGGCGCTAAATTTTGGACAACAGATGGTGAAGAATATATCGATTTCGTATCAGGTGTTGCTGTTAATGCAGTCGGGCATACGAACAAGAAAATGGTTGATGCGATTAAAAAGCAAGCAGACAACTTGATCCATCTTGGCTTGAACTACGGTTATTATGAAACTGCAGCAAATCTGGCGGAAAAGCTTGCACAAATAACTCCAGGAAATCTGGATACGGTTTTTTTCTCCAATTCAGGTGCTGAAGCAATCGATGGGGCACTTAAATTAGCAAAAGCTTCCACAGGCAGACCAGCAATTATTGCTTTTGAAGGATCTTTTCATGGCCGTACATTAGGTGCAACAGCCATTACAGCATCAAGCGCTAAATACCGCCGTTATTATGAACCAATTTTAGGTGAGGTGTACCATATCCCATATCCTTACCCAGGCCAGCTGAAAAATATTAATAAAGAAGAAACAGAAGAGTATTGCTTGAACCAGCTGCAAAAATTATTTGATTTACGAGTCGATCCAACGCGCGTGGCAGCGATTATTATTGAACCGGTAATGGGCGAAGGCGGCTATTATCCAGCACCGCCAAGCTTTTTGAAGGAGTTAAGAAGGATTACAGAAGAGCATGGAATTTTGCTGATTTTTGACGAAGTACAGACAGGTTTTGGCCGTACTGGCAAAATGTTCGCAGCAGAGCATGCCAATGTTACTCCTGATATTTTAGTCTTGGCAAAAGCCCTTTCAGGGGGAATGCCTCTCGGAGCAATTGTGGCGAATCGTGAACTCCATGAAAAATGGCCAACAGCAGGACATGGTTCAACATTTGGCGGAAATCCGATTTCTTGTGCGGCAGCCTTAGCAAACATAGAGATCATTGAAGAAGAAAAGTTAGTGGAAAGAAGCGCTGACCTTGGGGCAGAGATTGTAGACCGGCTTCAAAAATCGATTGGTCATTTACCAGGTATTGTAGAAGTTCGAGGAATAGGCTTGATGATCGGCATTGAATTCGATCAGCAGTCTGCAGCAACATTAGTACCTCAAATTAAAGCGAAAGCATTAGAAAATGGATTGCTCATCATGAATTGCGGTGTAAGCGGTCAAACCATCAGGTTAATGCTTCCGCTTAACATTCAAAAAGATGTGCTCGACAAAGGATTGATCATTTTAGAGGAGGCTGTGTCAGAAACCATCCTAGGAAGCTAGATGTCATTTCTCTATGCAGTAATTCAGAAAAGGAGGTCACGATTATGTCAAATCAAATCAACACAGAGATCCTAAAGGGAGATCTTTATATAAATGGGAAATGGGTAAATGAACCAGACCAATCCTACTTTGAAAGTTTAAATCCCGCTACTGGGGAGCTTGTCGGTGTTTGTGCCGCAGCTTCAACTGATCAAGTCGACAAGGCAGTAGCAGCGGCAGAAAAAGCCTATTCAAGCTGGAAGAACACTCCAATTCCGGAAAGGGCATCTTATCTGTCAAAAGCAGCCCAATTGTTTGAAGTACGGAAGGAAAAACTGGCTCGTGTTATGACTATGGAAATGGGCAAGGTCCTAACCGAGTCATTAGGAGAAGTTGGAGTGGTCAGTGCGACCGCTCAATATATGGCAGGGGAAGGCCGGCGCCTTTTTGGAGAAACGGTTCCGGCAGGTTTCTCGGGGCGGAACGTGAGAATGGTGCGTGAGCCGCTTGGAGTGGCAGTATGTATTACCCCATGGAATTTCCCAGTTTCACTCGCTTCCTACAAAATATTTTCAGCTTTGATTGCTGGTAATACGGTTGTTTGGAAACCAGCATCAGAGGTGGCTTTGTCAGCAAAAATCTTTGTCGAAATATTAGCTGAAACCGGATTGCCTGAAGGAGTAGTGAACTTGATTACCGGTTCTGGAAATAAGGTTGGACGAAGACTTGCTGAGCATCAGGCTGTCAAAGTTATTTCTTTTACCGGCTCAACTGATGTCGGGCAGCAGCTGGCAGAAATGAGCAGCAAAACGTTAAAACGCATTTCCTTGGAATTGGGCGGGAAAAATGCAGTTATCGTCCTAAAGGATGCGGACCTTGACAAAGCGGCAGATGGAATTGTCAAATCAGCATTTACAACAACTGGTCAGCGCTGTACAGCAGCAAGCCGGGTTATTGTTGAACGTCCCGTAAAAGAGCAGCTTGTAGAAAAAATTGTACAATTAACAAAATCTATGAAAATAGGAAATGGTCTTGAAGAAGGCAGCCAGGTTGGGCCTCTTGTAAATGAAGATCAGCTTCATACAGTTGAGAGGTATGTACAAAAAGCGATTGAAGAAGGCGGAAAAATTGTATCAGGCGGACAGCGCGTGATTGAATTGGGCGGCTTTTACTATGAGCCGACGATTATTGAAAACGTCCGGCCGAATGACTCCATTGCACAGGAAGAAATATTTGGGCCTGTCCTTGCCATCATTGAAGTAGATTCATATGAGGAAGCAATGGAGGTAAATAACGGCACGATTTATGGATTGTCTACTTCCATCTATACCAATAGTCTTCATTATGCGAATCGGGGTGCATCGGAAGCGGTAAGCGGACTTGTCTATATTAATAATGGAACCTCTAATGCAGAAATGGGGGTTGCATTTGGAGGCATGAAAATGTCTGGTAACGGACACCGTGAAGTCTCTCATCATGCATTCGATGTCATGACAGAGTGGAAGTCTATTTATACAAACTATTAATCGATTCATGTCTTTAAAAAGGTGGGAGATTATGAGAAAACATCGTATTGGCATTGCCTTCTTCTACCATGAATCCCATAGTTTCAGTTCAATGAAAACCGAAATGGAACAGTTTCGAAATGAAGGTTATTTTATAGGGGATGAAATTTATGATGCCTATAGTGGAACGAAGACTGAAGTTGGCGGGTTTTTGGATGTTTTGAGGCAGGCAGAGAATGTTGAAATCGTGCCGCTGCTTTGTGCGGCCGCAGTTCCATCTGGTGTTGTAACGACAGAAACGTACTCCTTTATTGAAGAGCAAATGCTGGAGTCGCTCATGAATGCAGGAAGGCTGGATGGATTATTGCTGGCACTCCATGGAGCGATGGTTGTGGAGCACCTGTTTGATCCGGAAGAGCATTTACTGGGAAAAATCCGCGGCATTCTTGGATCAGATGTTCCAATAGCTACAACTCTTGATATGCACGCCAATTTGAGCGAAAAGATGATTGAATATACACCGCTTCATTTTGGATTTAAAACATATCCGCATGTTGATATGTATGAACAAGGCCTTCAGGCAGCAAACGCTTTATTAAAACAATTAAAGAATGGTGTTAAATACTACGCTGCGTTTGAAAAATTGCCGATGATGCCCCCCTCTATCAATATGAGAACAGCAGAAGGTCCAATGTACAAAATGATCGAATGGGCAAAACAAGTGGAAGAAGAAGAAGAAGTATACAATGTTTCCATCTTTGGAGGGTTCCCTTATTCTGATATTCCCATGGCAGGAGCTAGTGTACTGGTTGTTGCGCTCAATCCACAAAAAGGCAAAGAAACAGTTCAAAAACTAGCTTCCTTGTTTTGGAGTGTAAGAGAAGAGTTCATCATGGATCTTCCTAATGTAAAACAAGGGCTGGATATGGCGCTGTCGATTGAAGATGACAAACCGATAGTGTTGGCTGACATCTCGGATAATCCTTTAAGCTGCGGAAGCGGGGATACAACAGAATTGCTTAGGGAAGTCGTGAACTTGAACCTCGCTGAAACGCTGTTTGGAGGACTTTATGATCCGGAATCGATTGAGGCATGTCGGAAGGCGGGAGTCGGAAATAAGGTATCGTTGTTACTTGGCGGCAAGGTATCTTCTGAATTCGGAGAACCTGTCCAAGTTGAGGCAACAATCATTGCCTTATCAGACGGTGTATTTTATAATTCAGGGCCGTTTAATCAGAATCTTAAGGTCGATTTAAAGGGAGCGGCACACATTCGTGTTGGTAAGATGGATATTCTCCTCATTGGAAGGCCGATGTCAGCGAATGATCCGGAAATGTTCCGTCATATTGGACTTGAGCCCTCAACAAAGAGAATTCTCTGTCTTAAGGCTAAAAATCATTTCCGGGCTGCATTTGAGACGATTGTAGGACACATCATTTATGTAGATGCACCAGGTGTTGCTTCCAACCGTTTAACAACATTTACGTATCAACACATCCCAAGGCCGATCTGGCCATTGGATGATATCAAATATGAGGTGGAACTAAGGAGGAAAGAAACATGGAAACATTAAAAAAATCCTATTATGTCGAAGTTCCGACTTCACTAAACCCGGAACAGTTACACATAATGATGGACCTCGAGAAAGATGCATTTCCGGGAATGGGAGCAGTTGATGAACAAACCCTGATTCCTTTAGTCAGATACGGGAAACTAATTCAATATCGACAACAAAATGATGCAAGACCGATCGCCATTTGCGAGATGATGAGAGATTACAATGATATTCATAAAGCCTATATATTCGGCTTTTATGTTCGTTCCGACCAGCAGGGGAAAGGAATTGGAAAGTTATTCTTAGAGGAAATTTATCCTATTTTAAAGCAGGACGGTTTTCATAAAGTGTGCTTAACAGTCAACACCCAAAATAAGGCAGCTGTTAAATTATATGAAAAAATGGGATTTGCCATTAAAGGAACGAGATTCGATGAGTTTGGCGAAGGGGAAAACCGCTATTATATGGAGTACATCATTTCTTAAATAGTTAGAATCAAGGGAGAAATTTTTCTAAAAAATTGGTTATTAAAAAAACGAATTCCAGGAGGGGAAAAGATGAGAAACACTTTATTTAAACCAAAAAGACATTGGAAAGAAATCGAGCTTTGGAAAGATGTAACTGACGAGCAATGGAATGACTGGGTATGGCAATTGACAAACACCATTAAAACTCTTGAAGACTTAAAGAAAGTAATCAATTTAACACCACTAGAAGAAGAAGGAGTTAAAATTGCTACCAAAACCATTCCATTAAACATTACGCCATATTATGCATCGCTGATGGACCAAGATGATCCAAGATGTCCGATTCGTATGCAGTCTGTTCCAATCTCTCAGGAATTGTATAAAACAAGATATGACTTGGAGGATCCGCTCCATGAAGATGAGGATTCACCGGTACCTGGGCTAACGCATCGTTATCCGGACCGTGTATTGTTCCTGGTAACAAACCAGTGCTCGATGTACTGCCGTTACTGCACAAGAAGACGTTTCTCAGGTCAAATTGGAATGGGTGTACCTAAGAAACAGTTAGACAATGCCATTAATTATATTGCTTCCACTCCGCAAATCCGTGATGTGCTAATTTCGGGAGGAGACGGACTCCTTATCAATGACAATATTTTAGAGTATATTTTAAAGAATTTACGTGAAATTCCACATGTGGAAATTATTCGAATCGGTACAAGAGCACCGGTTGTATTCCCACAGCGTATTACTGAAAATCTTTGCAATATCTTGAAAAAGTATCATCCAGTATGGCTGAATACGCATTTCAATACATCGATGGAAATTACGGAAGATTCGAAGCGAGCATGTGAAATGCTTTCAAATGCGGGCGTACCACTAGGCAACCAAGCAGTTATTCTTGCAGGCATTAACGACAGCGTTCCAATCATGAAACAGCTTATGCATGACCTCGTTAAAATTCGCGTGCGTCCATATTACATTTACCAGTGTGATTTATCAGAAGGGATCGGCCATTTCCGTGCACCAATCAGCAAAGGATTGGAAATCATGGAAGGGCTTCGAGGTCACACTTCGGGTTATGCCGTTCCAACCTTCATTGTTGATGCTCCTGGAGGAGGTGGCAAAATTCCATTGCAGCCGAACTATATCATTTCTCAAAGTTCCAATAAAGTAGTTTTGCGTAACTTTGAAGGTGTCATTACATCTTATCCCGAACCTGAAAATTACCATCCAGGAAGTGCAGAGGATTATTATAAAAAGATTTATCCTGAAGTATTTGAAAATTTCGAAAGTAATGGTGTACTGTCCATTATTGATGATACGAAATTTAACCTAATTCCAGAAGGTTTAAAACGATTGGACCGCCGTAAAACGTATAAGGAAAATCCAGAACATAGCTCTTTAAAGGATAAACGAGAGAAACGTGATGAATTGAAAGAGAAAAAATTCCATGCCCAAATGAGCAAATATGAGACTGTGGGAGCAAGGGAGGAATAATGTTGAATTGTCAATGGTGCGGATCTGACACAGCAGTTGAAACGGGCAACACAGTGTATTGGGAACTACCGGACGGTACGAAAACAATTGAAATTCAGGACACACCAGCCTTCCATTGCTCAGAATGTGGTATTACCTACCAAACTGATGAAACGGTACAGAAAATTGAAGATCAGCTATTTTTAATCGATACTTCAAAGCTTGAAAAAAGTTTGGCATTTGACACACTTATGGCTGCTCCACGCTTATTAAAGCGAAACTACTTTGATTTTTCTAAATAGTAATCCATCTTATGGCAGATAGAAAAAAACATCAATAATATCGGATAATTTATCTCCCTCTTTCTAAGGGGGGATAAATTATCCATTGCCATTTCGTTAATATCCTAATTGTGAAGGTGGAAAAAGGATGGAAGCCATTAAAATTGAAGAAAAGAGTCAGAATAATCAGGAAACTAATGATGGAATTAAACGCAATTTAAAGGCACGTCACATGACAATGATTGCGATTGGGGGATCAATTGGTACGGGGCTGTTTTTAGCGACAGGTGCGTCCATTCAAACAGCTGGACCCGGTGGTGCGATGATTGCATATGGCGCGATTGGAATCATGGTCTATTTTTTGATGACAAGCCTCGGTGAAATGGCTACCTTTATACCGGTTTCCGGATCATTTGCCACATATGCCAGCCGTTTTGTTGACCCAGCATTAGGATTTGCGCTCGGTTGGAATTATTGGTTCAACTGGGCTGTTACCCTGGCAGTTGAAATCGTTGCTTCGGCCATCATTATGAAATTCTGGCTTCCGGATGTGCCAAGCATCGTTTGGAGTGCCCTGTTTTTAGGACTAATCTTTTTATTGAATGCTTTGTCGGTTAAAAGTTACGGAGAATCTGAGTATTGGTTCGCTTTAATAAAAGTTATTACTATCATTGTTTTTATAGGCGTTGGTGTGCTCACCATCTTTGGGATTTTCGGAGGTGAGTATATCGGGTTTAAAAACTTTACATTGGGAGATGCTCCGGTAAGCGGAGGCTTTATGTCTGTGTTAAGTATTTTTTTCATAGCTGGTTTTTCCTTCCAAGGGACTGAACTGGTAGGGATTGCAGCAGGGGAAAGTGAAAATCCCAAGAAAAACATACCGAAAGCAATCCGGCAAGTATTTTGGCGAATTCTTCTATTTTATATTGGAGCGATTGCAGTCATTGGGCTAGTAATCCCATATACTAGTCCTGAACTGTTAGGCGGGGATGTTGACAAAATTGCGGTAAGCCCATTTACCCTCGTTTTCGAAAAAGCAGGAATTGCCTTTACAGCCTCTGTCATGAATGCAGTTATCTTAACGTCTGTTTTGTCATGCGGAACGTCGGGGCTATATGCTTCAACTCGAATGCTATGGTCTATGGCAAAGGACGGACAGGCTCCGAAATTTTTGCAAAAAGTAAATAATCGGGGGATTCCAATAAATGCGCTTGTTATGACAACGATTATTGGCGGACTTGCCTTTTTAACGTCCATTTTTGGGGATCAAGTGTATACATGGCTATTAAATGCATCAGGTTTAACCGGATTTATTGCCTGGGTAGGAATTGCTTTGAGCCACTACCGTTTTAGAAAGGCCTACATTGCCCAGGGAAGAGACCTGAATGAACTTAAATACAAGGCGAAATGGTTCCCTCTTGGCCCTATTCTTGCATTAGCAATGTGCATTATTATCATTCTTGGACAAAATTATCAAGCATTTATGACAGGTAACATTGATTGGTACGGAGCAGCCGTATCATATATTGGATTGCCCATTTTTTTAGTGATTTGGATCGGTTATAAAGTCATTCATAAAACAAAGGTTGTCCCGTTAAATAAATGTTCCTTTGAAGACCATCAAAAAAGTTAGTCATTATTCCAGCCTTCAATTAATAAAATGATAATTAATTGAAGGCTTTTTAGCTTCTTGAAGAAATTTCGACAAAAAGTGCAATAATTACTTGACGTCCATAAAAAAACTGTGTATTATGAAAAAGTCGACTTTAGTTCACTAATTTGACATTATTAAATTATTTGCGGGTGTAGTTTAGTGGTAAAACCTCAGCCTTCCAAGCTGATGTTGTGAGTTCGATTCTCATCACCCGCTCCATACATATTAACTAACGCAGTGTATCGTTACAAAGGAGAACGATGCATTGCGTTTTTTTATTTTGCATAAATACAGCTTTATTGGCTCTCCAAAATCTTATAAGAACCATCTCCGCCATGCACCTGAATAAACATATTCATTAATGATTCAGTCAGCTTATTCGCATTTTCCAAGTCTGTTGATGGTCTTAAATAAATAATTTGCAGTGCATTCTTGGTATCTAAGGTTACTGGTGTTCTGACAGAATCCACAAACGGACTCCCGAACGGTCCAATTAAATCAGAGGCAACAATAAGGCTTTCTAAAGAGTTAGAACGGCCATTTAATCCAATGTACTCTTCTCCCTCGGTGCCTAGTCGAACATCCACGTGCCCTTCTAAACGATCTAGGTCATAAATGCCGATGGGGACTTGATATTGCAACGAGAAAAAATTATTAATATCAATCGCAGTTTGAACAGACGTGAGATAATTTTGCTTCTGAACCCTCCTGTAAAGCGCTTCAGCGGAATGACGGTACCGATTAGGGTCCTTGCCAATCTTTTTAAAAATAGCACGCCATTCCTGGATTCCAGGCAGCTCCGGAACATTTTTATCCTCTAAATCAAAATATATAGACTCCTGGAACATCTGAAGTCTTCCTTTAAGCATTTGCGGCGAATCCCCAACGGTAATACCTTTGTATTCAATGACTCCTAATTTAAAATGAGGAATCTCCTTAAAAAGACCTGATGAAACTTGAATTTCCAACAATCACACCTCCAAAAATCATTGAAAATAGTTTATCATAAATAGATGTGCTACAAATAATTAAACGACCTCTAACATAGATCATTCTGGAAGAAAGGAGGAAGCCAAAGTGAATGCCAAAAATTTAAAAGAAGAACTTATTGCCTACAGCAAAGAAATCGGAATCGATAAAATCGGCTTCACAAGTGCCGACCCTTTCACCGAACTAAAAAACAGACTAATAACACAACAACAACTTGGATACCAATCCGGTTTTGAAGAGCCAGATATTGAGAAAAGAGTGAACCCAGCACTACTTTTGCAAGAACCAAAATCAATCATTTCGATTGCTCTTGCCTATCCTTCCAAAATGAACGAACGTGTTGAAAGTAAAAAGGGAGAAAGAAGAGGTATTTTTAGCCGGGCCTCCTGGGGGCTCGACTATCATCATATTCTAAGAGACAGGCTCAAAAAGCTGGAAGAGTTTATTTTAACAAAGGTGCCAGATGCCCGTTTAAAATCAATGGTCGATACAGGAGAGCTTTCAGATCGGGCAGTTGCAGAAAGAGCTGGAATCGGCTGGAGCGGAAAAAACTGCGCCATTATTACTCCCGAATTTGGCTCTTATGTATATATAGGTGAAATGATTACGAGCATTCCTTTTGAACCGGATACACCAATAGAAGACCAATGCGGAACATGCACAAAGTGTTTAGATGCATGTCCAACCGGTGCATTAGTTCAAGGCGGTCAAATTAATGCCCAGCGCTGTATTTCATATTTAACTCAAACAAAAGAAATCATTCCGGATGAATTTCGAGAAAAGATTGGAAATCGAATATATGGGTGTGATTCCTGCCAAACTGCCTGTCCGCATAATAAGGGGAAGAACTTTCATTTTCACAACGAAATGGAACCTGATCCCGAAGTCGCCAAACCATTATTAAGACCGATTTTAAAATTAAGCAACCGGGAATTTAAAAAACAATTTGGTTCTTTGGCAGGATCTTGGCGTGGGAAGAAGCCCATTCAGCGAAATGCCATTATCGCGCTTGCCCACTTTAAAGATGAATCTGCGGTTTCCGATTTAGTAGACATATTACAAAATGAAGTAAGTCCAATAGCAAAGGGCACTGCAGCATGGGCACTAGGTAAAATTGGCGGAGAAACTGCATTTGCGGCGTTAAAAAGGGCTGAAGAACAAGAAACTGATCAAGCAGTACAACGTGAAATTAAAAAAGGCTTAAGCTTTTATAACTAATTCTAGGAGCGAACCAAAACGGTTCCGCTCTTTTTTTTCAATTTCTTTCATAAGTATGAAGGGAAGGAGGGAAGATTATGCGTGAAATTCTTCAAGAACTATTTGAAAAAAGGGTTCAACAATTTGTAGCGAATCACAGAAATTCCAAGGATAATTTTTCAAAAGCAGATAGGAAGCTTGAGTCCTTAGCAAAAAGATCAGCAGAAATCGTCAAAGTGAAAGCAGCTGGGAAGATCCTTGAAAATACAAGCGAAGATGATTTTCAAACCATAAAATACAATGCTCATTATCAATATTTAATTAAACAAAAAGGCAATCTTTATTTGGAAGAAGAAGTCGAAGAAAGAGTAGCCAAATTTTATAAAGAAATATTAATTATGGATGGGGAAATCAAGCCCATGGAGAATGGAGCTCAGCCTGTGGGATATTCCGAGCCTTTCATGGCGGATACCTTCGATCGCTTAAGTTATCAATATAATCGGTTAAAAGCGATTCAGTATGCAGAACGCTGGTGGAACAGCTATAATCCAGCCTATAAAAAGTTTGAAAATGATTGTACGAATTTCATCTCCCAATGTCTTCATGTTGCAGGGGCACCAATGAGAGGCTATCCAAATCGCGGAACAGGATGGTGGATGCAAAATCATAACTGGAGCTATAGCTGGGCAATTGCCAACTCCCTTCGCTTATATTTATCTAAATCTACTACTGGATTAAGGGCAAAAGAGGTAAGCAGCCCCGATCAATTATTATTGGGGGATGTGATTTGCTATGATTTTGAAGGGGACGGCCGATTCAACCATAATACCATTGTCACGGCAAAGGACGCGAACGGAATGCCTTTAGTAAATGCCCACACCTATAATAGTCGAATGAGATACTGGGCATATGAAGATTCTTCCGCCTATACACCCAATATCAAATATAGGTTTTACCATATTCTTGATTAAAGGCACTTATCTTGAAAGCAAATGTCATAGTGGTATAATTCAGATAGAGTTTTTTATCTGAGGTGAAATTCGTGTCCATACATGTAGTACTATACCAACCACAAATCCCTTCCAATACAGGGAATATAGCGAGAACCTGTGCAGGTACCGATACCGCTTTACATTTAATTCGCCCGCTTGGCTTTTCAACCGATGACAAGATGTTAAAAAGAGCAGGATTGGATTATTGGGAACATGTAAATATCACATATTACGATTCATTAGAGGATTTTTATGAAAAAAATGCCGGCGGTGAATTTTTTTACTTAACAAAGTTTGGGCAAAAACCGCATAGCAGCTTTGATTATAGTAATCCAGACAAGGACTATTATTTTATCTTTGGCCGGGAAACAACAGGTCTGCCAAAAGACGTTATAGAAACAAATAAAGAGGTTTCATTACGGATTCCAATGAATGATAATATTCGTTCTTTGAATCTCTCCAATACAGCGGCGATTCTTATATATGAAGCACTTCGCCAGCAAAACTATATTCATTTGAAATAATTGCAAGGAGGTCCTAGGGTTTGGGCCTCCTTTTGCTAAAAAAGAAAGGATAAATGATATGAATGATACAATAGCAACTATACTTAATCATCGCTCTATTCGACATTTTGAGGACAAACCTTTAACCGTAGAACAAATACGAACGATTGTCACTTCTGCTCAATCCGCATCAACCTCAAGCTTTATTCAGGCCTACTCAATTATTGGGGTTAAGGATAGAGAGAAAAAGAGGAGACTCGCAGAGCTTGCAGGAAATCAAGAATATGTTGAAAAAAATGGCCATTTCTTTGTTTTTTGTGCAGATCTCTACCGCCATACGATTATTGGTGAAAAAGAACAGAAAAATGTCAATTCATCGATTGAAAGCACGGAGAAATTTATGGTTGCTCTCATCGATGCAACATTAGCAGCACAAAATGCGGCGATTGCAGCAGAATCTTTGGGACTTGGTATTTGTTATATTGGAGGCATTCGCAACCGACTAGAGGAAGTTCAAAAGGTTTTAAAAACACCAGAAAGAGTAATTCCTTTATTTGGACTAGCGGTCGGGTATCCAGTAAAACAAAATGAGCGTAAACCAAGGCTGCCTTTTGAACATATTTACCATGAAGACGAATATCAACAAAATACGGAAATTTATAACCGGCAGCTGGAAGAATATGATGAGTTGATATCTAACTATTATATTCAAAGAACGGAAGGAAAGAGAAACGACCGCTGGACCGAGCAGATGGGAAAAATGCTTGAAAAGCAAAATAGAATGTATATGAAGGAGTTTGTTCAAAAGAATAAATTAGACTTGCGATGAAAAAGGGCTGCTAAAATTAGCAGCCCTTTTATATGGTAAGAATTATTTTGTTCCTGGTTTGTCATTATACCCAGCAGTAAAGATTGCTGCTAAAAACGCGATAAAAACTAAAATGACGATGAAAGTATTCATGATATGTATTGCCCCCTCGTTAAACAATTTTTCAATTTAGACACATATATATCATTATTATAGCCTAACTTTAAAAAATGAAAAGTGCAATATTCCTTTTATTGAAACAAAAAAGATAGACAGTATCTCTTCTTGGTTACGCATGTTCAATAGACAATGTGCATAGAGTATATTAATCGTCTCTGATTAAGCTTTCGGGGGAGGGCCTTATGGATATTCTAAAAAAAATCGAGATGTATCGTGAAGAAGAGGAAAAACTGCGTTGGGAAGGATCATTCGCTGATTATCTATTGTTGTTAAAGGAAAAGCCATGGGTAGCACAATCTGCACATTCTCGAGTTTATAATATGATTAAGGATGCAGGAATTGAAGAGGAAAAAGGGACGAAGAAGTACAATTTCTTTAGCAATCAATTATTCGGTTTAGAGGAAGCACTGGAGCGTCTTGTTGAAGAATATTTCCACCCAGCAGCGAAAAGGCTGGATGTAAGAAAACGTATTTTGTTATTAATGGGGCCGGTGAGCGGCGGTAAATCTACGCTAGTAACGATGCTTAAAAGAGGTTTAGAAAGTTATTCCCACACTGCCAGAGGGTCTGTGTTCGCCATTAAAGGCTGTCCAATGCATGAAGACCCGCTTCATTTAATCCCACATCATTTACGGGCGGATTTTTATGAAGAGTATGGAATTCGAATTGAAGGAAATCTTTCACCGCTAAATATGATGCGGCTTGAACAGGATTATGGCGGCAGAATTGAAGACGTGTTAGTTGAACGTGTTTTTTTCTCAGAGGATAAACGTACAGGAATTGGAACCTTTAGTCCATCGGATCCAAAATCACAAGATATTGCAGATTTAACAGGCAGTATTGATTTTTCAACGATTGCTGAATTTGGTTCTGAATCAGATCCGCGTGCTTACCGTTTTGATGGTGAGTTAAATAAAGCAAACCGTGGGATGATGGAATTCCAGGAGATGCTAAAATGTGATGAGAAATTCCTTTGGCATTTACTCTCGTTAACTCAAGAAGGAAATTTCAAAGCAGGCAGGTTTGCACTCATTAGCGCGGATGAGCTTATCGTTGCGCATACAAACGAAACGGAATATCGTTCCTTTATTTCTAATAAGAAGAATGAGGCATTACACTCCAGGATTATTGTCATGCCGATTCCTTATAATTTAAAAGTTTCACAAGAAGAAAGAATTTATGAAAAGATGATAAGAGAAAGTGATGTATCGGATGTTCATATTGCACCTCATACTTTAAGAGTAGCAGCGATGTTTACCATTCTTACTCGTTTGAAGGATCCTAAAAAAGGTGATATTGATTTAGTGAAGAAAATGCGCCTTTATGACGGAGAAAATGTAGAAGGATTTAATACTGCAGATGTGGAAGAACTGAAGAAAGAGTATCCAGATGAAGGCATGAGCGGTATTGACCCACGTTATGTCATTAACCGGATTTCATCGACTATCATTCGAAAAGAAGTACCTTCCATTAATGCCTTAGATGTTTTAAGGTCATTAAAAGATGGGCTGGATCAACATCCATCTATTACTGCAGAGCTGCGTGAACGATATATGAATTACATCTCTATTGCTCGAAAAGAGTATGATAATATTGCCAAAAATGAAGTTCAAAAGGCCTTTGTTTACTCCTATGAAGAATCGGCGAAGACATTAATGGATAATTATCTTGATAATGTTGAAGCTTACTGCAATAAAGCGAAACTGCGTGATCCGTTAACAGGAGAAGAGATTAATCCGGATGAAAAATTAATGCGTTCGATTGAAGAGCAAATTGGAATCTCTGAAAATGCGAAAAAGGCGTTTAGGGAAGAAATATTGATAAGAATTTCAGCTTTCGCAAGAAAAGGCAAACGGTTTGATTATAATTCGCATGATAGACTTCGTGAAGCCATTCAAAAGAAACTATTTGCGGATCTAAAGGATGTTGTTAAGATAACTACGTCTTCAAAAACACCAGATGAGCAGCAGCTTAAGAAGATTAATGATGTAGTAGCCCGGTTAATTGACGAGCATGGTTATAATTCGACTTCAGCAAATGAATTGCTGCGCTATGTCGGAAGTTTATTAAATCGATAATGCCAAGGGACTGGTAGAAGCAATCTGCCAGTCTGTTTTTTTCCCAAGTAAAAAAATAAATCTTGTCCAATTAGTAGGCAACAACCCAATTGTCAAAATTATTTGTAAATTATTCGCGGTTTCTGCATAGGATAAAGTAATCCATATTTTATCTGATTTTTTCATTCGGGTTATTGTATGTGTGTGATTAAAAAGTGTGCATTTTGAAAATGAATAATTTCATAAGGAGGGGTTTACATTGTCAGATAATAACCATCAATTTGTCATTTCAAGAGAAGATTGGTCCCTCCACCGTAAAGGCCACGATGACCAGCAGCGGCATCAGGAAAAAGTCCAGGAGGCAATTCGCAACAATCTTCCAGACTTAATTACAGAAGAGAGCATAATTATGTCTAATGGCCGAGATGTGGTAAAAATTCCAATTCGTTCATTAGACGAATATAAAATTCGTTATAATTATGACAAAAACAAACACGTGGGCCAAGGTGACGGTGACAGTCAAGTCGGTGATGTAGTAGCACGTGACGGTTCCAGCGGGCAAAAGGCTCCAGGCAAAGGGCAGGGAGCAGGAGATCAGGCAGGCGAGGATTATTTTGAAGCCGAAGTGTCTTTAATGGAGCTTGAGGAGGCTTTATTTAAACAATTAGAGCTTCCGAATCTGAAAAAGAAAGAAGAACAGGAACATCTTGTTGAAAACATCGAATTCAATGATATCCGCAAAACAGGACTTATGGGAAACATTGATAAGAAACGGACAATGATGTCTGCTTTTAAGCGGAATGCCATGAGTGGGAAGCCGGCATTCCACCCGATTTACAAGGATGATTTGAAATTTAAAACCTGGAATGAAGTAGTTAAACCAGATTCTAAGGCTGTTGTTATCGCGATGATGGATACGAGTGGATCTATGGGGATTTGGGAGAAATACATGGCGCGCAGCTTTTTCTTCTGGATGACAAGATTTTTACGTACAAAATATGAAACGGTAGAGATAGAGTTTATTGCTCATCATACCGAGGCAAAAGTAGTTTCTGAAGAAGACTTCTTCTCGAAAGGAGAAAGCGGTGGAACGATTTGTTCATCCGCATACCGCAAAGCCCTGGAGATCATTGACGCTAAATATAATCCACGAAAATTCAACATTTACCCATTCCACTTTTCAGACGGTGATAATCTCACATCGGATAACGCCCGTTGTGTGAAGTTGGTTGAAGAATTAATGAAGGTATCCAACATGTTTGGATACGGGGAAGTAAATCAATATAATCGCCATTCGACATTAATGTCCGCTTACAAAAATATCAAAGATGAACGTTTCCGCTACTATATTCTAAAACAAAAAGCAGATGTATTTCATGCTATGAAAAGCTTCTTTCAAAAAGAAGAATCAAAACAATATGCGTAACAAAAAATCGACAGGTAGGTACCTGTCGATTTTTGCTGCTATTCAATTGAGAGGATTCCGTCTTGGCCTTGGTCTGAGTGTCCCTGTTTCTTTACATTTAATTTTGTTAAGTTTGTAAAGATAACTGGAGTCACAACTGATGGTACTGATTTCTTAAGGAACTCTAAATCAAATTTCAGGATTTCCTGACCTTTAGTAACTTTTTGTCCTTCTTCAACAAGTATAGTAAAGCCTTCACCTTTTAAATTAACGGTATCCAAGCCAATATGAATAAGGATTTCATAGCCTTGATTAGATTTAATTCCAATTGCATGCTTCGTAGGGAAAACATTCATAATTTCACCGTCAACTGGTGAAACCACCGTACCTTTTGATGGAACAATTCCAAAACCGTCTCCCATCATTTTTTGTGAGAAAACTTGGTCTGGCACTTCAGTAATCGGGATAATTTCTCCTTCGATTGGCATAACAAAATCTTTATCAGAAAGTGGTGAAAGACCATCTGATTCAACCGGCTCGGCTGTTTCATAAGCCAAAACCGGATTCACACCAGTTGTATTAATTCTTTTCATTGCATCCGCAACGAATTCTACTTCCGTACCAACAACGATCTGTAAATTGGTTTTATTTAATTTCATAATACCTTTCGCGCCGTGAGTTTTTAAAGCAGAATCCTTTACTCGATCCATATCTTTAATATTTAAGCGAAGTCGTGTTGTACAATTATCAATCGCCGTAATATTCTCTCTGCCGCCAATGTCATTAATAAAATGATAAGCCATTGTTTCATATTTGTTGGCACCAACAGCCGTTTCAGGAGTTACGCTTTCCAAGCTTTCCACATCATCTTCCCGTCCAGGAGTTTTAATATTAAAGGCTTTAATTAAACTATAGAAAATAACAAAATAGATAACAGCGTAAACGAGACCTACTACTAATAGTAATAATGGTTTTTCAGCAATATTAAAGTTTAACGCATAATCAATGGCACCTGCTGAAAAGGTAAATCCATCTCGGATTCCGAGCATCGAAGTGATGACGAAAGATAATCCTGTTAAAACAGCATGCACTCCATATAATAATGGGGCAATAAACATGAATGAAAATTCAATAGGTTCTGTAATCCCTGTTAGGAATGAGGTCAATGCCACCCCAATAAACATCCCTAAAGTAGCTTTTCTTTTTTCTGGTTTGGCTGCAGCTACCATGGCAAGTCCAGCTGCAGGAAGTCCAAACATCATAACCGGGAAGAAGCCAGTCATATAGCCGCCAGCATTTGGATCACCCGCAAAGAATCGAGCAATGTCTCCGGTTTTACCGGCATATTCACCAAATTGGAACCAAAACAAGCTGTTTAATACATGGTGCAAGCCTAAAGGAATCAGCAGTCGGTTTAAAAATCCGAAAATACCTGAACCGATTGCGCCTAAACCGATAATCCAGTTGCCAAGTCCATTGATGGCATCCTGGATAGGCGGCCAAATAAAACCACAAAGTCCAGCTAAAATAACCATTGCGACAGAGGTAATAATTGGAACAAACCGGCGGCCGCTGAAGAAGCCTAACCACTCCGGAAGTTTAATATCACGGTAACGATTGTATAATAATCCCGCAATAATTCCGGCTAAAATCCCACCAAGAACTCCCATATTAATATTTTTATCGATCGCTTTCGTTCCTTCTGTTAAAACCAAATAGCCGATTGCACCAGATAAGGCAGCGGCACCATTGTTATCTTTTGAAAAACCTATGGCCACCCCAATTGCGAAAATTAAGGCCAAGTTAGCAAAGATTGCATTTCCGGCGTTAGCGATAAATGGAATATTTAATAAATCTGGCTGTCCAAAACGGAGAAGCAGCCCAGCAGCAGGTAAAACAGCAATCGGAAGCATTAATGCTTTACCAATTCGTTGTAAAAAGCCTAACATAGTTATTCACTCCTTTTATTTGTTAATTCTTGTGTAAGCGTTTTTTTCCACGAGTTCACTATACCACTTGATAATTATAGATGTCTATACCAATTTTTACTTTTTTTGAATTCCTAATTTATAGGATTAAGTAAAATCGTTTAATTTTGGGGATTTATCAAAGGATTATTTCTGAAATGAAATCGTAAACCTAAAATTGGTATAGACAACTAGATAATGGCGATGCTAAGATTTAGATATAATCTGAAAGGAAGTCTTGAAGATGATTCATAAAGTTAATCATATTTTACTGAAGGGTGTCCGGGTTTATTCAGAAGACCGCATAATAGTAAATGGCTATATAAAAATAAAAGACAAAAAAATTTTTGAGCTAGGATCAATAGAAGAACTAATTAAAGAAGAAAACTATAATGTAATTGAAATACCTGCCGATTTTAGTGCAGTTCCAGGCTTTATCGATGTTCATATCCATGGAGTGGCAGGTGCCGACACAATGGATGCCACTAAGGAAGCACTTGACATAATGGTTGCAGCCTTGCCAAAAGAAGGAACTACTAGCTTTTTAGCAACAACCATGACACAAGAGGGAAAACAAATTGAAAATGCTTTAATTAATGCAGGCCGATACATCAATGAGCAGAAATCTCAAGGGATGGCTGAAGTGCTAGGAATTCATCTTGAAGGCCCTTTTGTAAATGCTAAAAGAGCAGGGGCACAGCCAATTCAGCATATTGTTGACCCAAATCTAGCGTTATTCAAAGAATGGCAAAACCTTTCCAATAATACGATTAAACTAGTTACGTTAGCGCCTGAGCAGCCAGGCGGACTTGAAATGGTCCGCTATTTAAAAGATAACGAAATTGTTGCATCCATTGGTCATTCCGACGCTACCTATGAACAGGTTGGCGAAGCAATCGAGGCAGGTATGAATCACGTCACACACCTCTTCAATCAAATGAGGGGGCTTCATCACCGTGAACCAGGCGTTGTAGGTGCTGCCTTTTTACGTGATGAACTAAAAGCAGAAATAATCGTTGACGGTGTACATGTCCGCCCGGAAATGGTGAAACTTGCGTATAAAGAAAAACAAAGTGAAGGCTTAATATTAATAACGGATTCTATGAGGGCAAAATGCTTGAAAAACGGGATGTATGATCTTGGCGGACAAGAGGTAACGGTAAAGGATGGAAAAGCCGTTCTTGCAGACGGAACTCTTGCTGGCAGCATTTTAAAATTAGGGCATGCAGTTAAAAATATTTTAACCTATACGGAGTGCTCGCTTGAAGAAGCCATCGAAATGGCTTCCGTAAATCCAGCAAAGCAATTAAATATATTTGATCGGAAAGGAAGTATCGCCGCAGGTAAGGATGCTGACATTGTCATCCTAGATGACAAAATGGAAGTGGTTATGACGTTCTGCCGCGGCACACTTGCCTATAAAAAGGAGAGTTTATCTAATGAAAGTCATTGAAGTGAAAGACTACGCTGAAATGAGTCAAAAAGCCGCTGAATATATTATCCAAAAGGTTTGTCAAAATCCACAGATTAAGCTGGGACTTGCCACTGGCGGGACACCAATTGGGACTTATAAAAACTTAATTGAAGACCACAAAAAGAATGGAACTTCATATCAAAATGTAACGACTTTTAATTTAGATGAATACATTGGCCTCCCGGGTGAAAACAAAAATAGCTACCGGTATTACATGAATGAGCAGTTGTTTAATCATATTGATATAAATTTGAATAAAACAAATATCCCCAAAGGCGACATAAAGGATATGGAAGCCGAATGCCTTCGGTATGAGGATTTAATTAGCAAACATGGTGGCATTGATCTGCAAATTCTTGGAATTGGCAGTAACGGACACATAGGATTTAATGAGCCTGGAACCTCATTTAACTCGATTACCCATATTGTCAAATTAGCTCAATCAACCATAAATGCAAACGCCAGATTTTTTAATCGAGTCGAAGAAGTTCCGACAAGAGCGATTACCATGGGAATATCCTCCATTTTAAAAAGTAAAGAAATTCTTCTTTTGGTTTCTGGAGAAAACAAAAAAGAAGCTTTATTCAAGCTTTTGAATGGTGATATTAATGAAAGTTTCCCAGCATCTGTATTGAAAAATCATCCATGTGTTACAATTATTGCAGATAAAGCGGCGGTAGCGGGTTTAAAGATTCATTGTTAAGTTATAAAATAAAGTGCGATCTGCGGCTGACCTAGTTTAATTAGAAAGGTGTATGTAGGAGATGATTAATAAAAACTCCCCCATTCCACTTTATTATCAATTGGAAGAACATATAAAGGAATTAATTGAAAATGGTGAATTAATGCCAGGAGATGCATTGCCTCCCGAAAGAGAATATGCTGAAAAGTACCAAATAAGCCGGATGACAGTCAGACAGGCCTTTACTCAACTAGTAAATGAGGGGTATTTAAATCGTTTGCAGGGGAAGGGAACATTTGTAGCCGAACGAAAAATTGAACAGCCCTTACAAGGATTGACGAGCTTCACTGAAGACATGATATCAAGAGGACTTTCTCCAGGGAGTCAATTAATCCATTTCGAGATCATTCCTGCAACAAGTCAAATTGCTGGGCAATTAATGATACAAGAATATGGGCCGGTATATGAAATAAAGCGAATTCGTTTAGCTGATGGGGTTCCCATGGCATTAGAAACCAATTATATTTCAGCAAACCTTGTAAAAGGACTTACTGAGGAAATTGTCAATCAATCCTTGTACGCTTACATTGAAGGACAATTAAACTTGAGAATCGATAGTGCCTCCCAGGTTATTGAATCATCCATTGCAAGTCAAACCGAAGCCAATCATTTAAAAATTGCCAAGGGCGCACCGGTGATGCTGATTCAACGAAATACTTACCTGCAAAATGGCACTCCTGTTGAATTTGTGAAATCTGTTTATAGAGCAGACCGATATAAATTTAAAATTCAAATGAAACGCTAAACAGCTGCATTTTTTGCATCTGTTTTTTTTATTTTCCTTGGCGATTAAGACGTTTATTACCATTAATACTTTCTCCAAAAAAATTAAAAATAAGAAGGCAAGAGATTCTTTTTGCAGAAGGAGGTATTTCAATTGATAAAAAAACCAGTGGGGTTACTTTTAACAGGGGTCCTAACTTTGGGACTTGCTGCTTGTAATAACAACAATAAAAATGATTTAAATGATCGAACTGGGATGAATATCACTGATAGGGATAACCGTATTATGGATGTCCGTAATGGCAGGGATGATGGCATCGACCATAACGGGCCGCTTACCGAGGATTACACAAATAGGAATAACAATGACAGGGATCTTGATTTAAATCTGTTTAATGATAATCGTAAAATCAGACGAAATAATGACGATATGATTTCGGCTTATCAAACAAACTTAGACAGCAATCAATATCCGCATACACAAGCGGTATTAATCAGGGATGCCAAATACCAATTTGTTCGTCTAGATCCAAGTCAAGCCAATTTGTCGGGAATGATGCAGCAAATACAGCCATATGTACAGCAGCAGCTTCAGCCGTATTTACAGCAGCAAACTCCAAACGCGGGAGCACCTGCGGGACAACAAGCGCCGAGGGTTACAACACCAACACCAAAGGTAACTTCACCGGTCCCAAAACAAACGCAGCCGGCACAACCAGCTCCTAAGCCAGCTGCACCGGCACCAGCCGCACCAGCACCAAAGCAGCCTGCACAAGCTCAAGCTCCCGCTACTGGGGCAGTCAGCCAATTTGCGCAGCAGGTTATTAATTTAACGAATGCACAAAGAAGTAAAAATGGTCTTCCAGCGTTAAAAGCTGATACCCAGCTAAGTGGAGTTGCTCAAAAGAAAGCTGTAGATATGCAGCAAAACAATTATTTTTCACATACCAGCCCAACTTATGGTTCACCATTCGACATGATGAGAGATTTTGGAGTAACTTACAGAGCAGCGGGTGAAAATATTGCCCAAGGACAGCGCACTCCGCAGGAAGTAGTTACTGCCTGGATGAACAGTCCAGGGCATCGTGCCAACATTTTAAGCTCCAAATTTACTCACATTGGAGTAGGCTTTGAAGGAACAGGTAAACATTGGTCACAAATGTTTATCGGGAAGTAATCACAAAAACGACGGGTTTATTAGCCCGTCGTTTTACAATTTATTCATTTTTCATTAAGGTAGATATAGTTGGAAACTCAAAATGAAAGGTTGTTCCCACACCTAGTTCACTTTCGACCCAAATGTTCCCGTCCATTGCCCGAACAATGCTATAGACAACCATCATTCCTAGGCCTGTGCCGTTTTTCCCTTTTGTCGAATAAAACGGTTCTCCTAACCGTTCAAGCTGTTCACCAGTCATGCCAATTCCGGTGTCTTTCACTCGAATGGTTACATTACTTTGGGTATACTCAGTAGTAATAGATAAATAGCCCCCATTTGGCATTGCTTCTATTCCGTTTTTCAACACATTCACAAAGCATTGGCGAAATTTTTGTTGATCACCTTTGATGAAACCTATAACGGAAAAATCAGTCAAAATTTCTACCGAATTTTGATTAGCTAATGGTTGAAGAATATTAATGATCTGTCTTAGTTCACTTTTCACATTAAGTTCCTCAAACGTTTCTAATGAAGGCTTTGCAAACGTTAAATAATCCTGAATAACCCTTTCTGCTGATATTAATTCTTCCTTTACGATGGAGAGATATTCCTTTCTTTTTTGCCTGGAAAGATAGTCATCCTGCAGCAATTGGACAAAACCGCTTGCTGCTGTAAGCGGATTTCGAATTTCATGGGATATTGCTGCTCCCATTTGCTCAACTGCTTTTAATTTTTCCGCTTTTATGAGCTGCTGCCTCATTTCACTATTTCTTCTTACAAATTCAATTGAATAGGATATTATTCCAATTCCAAGAGGAGGAATCACTAAGTAAGCAAACAAAGCATCGAACAGGTTAGCATGAGGGTTTTCAAATTCCATTCCAATAACCGTAAACGCTCCAAGAATGATACCCATAACGACTGATATCAAAATGCGGCGACCAGAAACTTGCCTTGAAAACCGCGGATAAATCCTCCATAAAACAATACTAAGCGGGATATAAAGTAGTAATGTTTGATAAAAACCTAAATTAATCCCATAGAAAAACCTTAAAATAATTGTGGCCGCTACCAGAATAGGACCTATTCCAACATAAAGTCCTCCGATTACCAAAGGTATGATTCTTAAATCATATCTGGCAAAGGAAACAGGATTATAAGAAAACTGAATAAAAACCCAAAGAACAAAAATTGAAAATAGTATGATAAAAGGTTTAGATATATTTGTCCTTTTGCTTTTTTCAAAAAAAATGACACAAAAAAATAGAAGAATAATTAAAATGGTGAGATTTAAGAAAAAGTGTTTCGTAATTTCCATTTACTTCACCGTCCATTAAAGGCCTTTAGGAAAATTTTACAGGTATTTTAGGCAGGATACAACAAAATTTGCATAATATTTCGAAAAAATACAACAAAAGAATAAAACCTATAAAAAAAAGGGGAATGTTTTCACAATTCCCCTAGCGTAAATATGAAACGGTATTTCTTCCTTTAGTTTTGGATAAATAAAGAGCAGTGTCCGCCTTTTGAATTAATTCATTGGCATTAGATAAAGAATTTGGAATCATTGTGGCAATACCGATACTTATTGTGACAATATTGGCAATCTCTGAACTTGTATGAGCAATCTTGAGTGACTGAACAGTATTCTGAATAAGCTGGGCAATTCTACTGCCTTCCGTCTCGGCGGCAGCAGGGAGGATAAGGGCAAACTCTTCACCTCCATATCGACAGAATGTATAGTTCAAATCAGATGGAAACAAATCTTGAATGGCCTGGGCTATAGATTGTAAACAAAAGTCTCCAGATAGATGACCATATGTATCATTGTATTTTTTAAAATAATCTATATCGAACATAAGTAAAGAAATAGGTGAGTTTGTAGATATTGATTTGACCCACTCAGTTTCCAGTGTTTGATCAAAATATCTGCGATTGGCAATTCCGGTTAAACCATCCATAAAGGATAACCGATTCAAAAGCTCATTGGCCTTATGCAATTTTTGCTCAGATTGCTTGAGTTTAATGACGCTGACCTCAAGTTCTCTTTGTGCCTGATTTGATTTTGCAATAAACTCTAAAAAATGGTATGCAATAAATCCGCCGATTAAAGAAAATGTATAATGAACTACTATAACATTCTTCAGGACCTGTAGGTCATGAATTCTAAGAAAGAAAATAAATGAAATGATCAATAATCCGAACAGGTTCATGACAACTGCTTTTGCCGATGGAGGATATCTAAATTTGGAGATTAGGCCACAAACAATACCTGTTAAAAGTGCTCCAAAAGAGGGAAGCAGGGCGGCTTGATTAAAGTCAAAAAATACGATTCTTCCAATTGCAATTAGCAGGGAAGCAAGTAAGGCGGGGATAAAGCCGCCGAAAACAGCTGCAATAACAATAGCAATGTGTCTTAAATCGGCGATAATATTCGTGCTAATATGAATGCTGAACACCATTAATATGTTGCCAAGAATGCCAAAGGAAAGTCCCCAATAAAGCTTTGTAGATAATGGGGCTACTAAGGTTAAGGGCCTGTTTTTAAAAATTTGTCCCATAAGAGAAAAGGCCGCTACTAAAAATGCGGTATTTGTAACAAAATCTTTTAACATTTGATAACTCCTGGCCTGTAAAGTAAATACTTCAGTTTATTCTTCCAATTATACTATAAATTAACTATTTTCGACAAAATTTGATAAAATCATTAAAAAAAGAAACTTCTGGTAAAAAGGAAGTTTCTTTTTTGTAAACTATAGAGCTATTGTTTTTTTAGCGAAATCCTTAGCGACGATAATTGCTTTTTCTTTTGCAGCTGCCACTATCTCAGGAACCCTATGAGGATATAGATCGAATCCCTCTGCAACAATAGTGTCCATTACCTCAATGCCGAGAAAACGCAAGGCAATTTTTAAATAACGGTCGCCAGATTCTAATTCCTGCATTGGGGTCCCTGTATATTGTCCCCCGCGTGTTTGAATATGAAGGGCTTTTTTATTGGCTAAAAGTCCTTTTGGACCATTCGGTGTATGTGCAAAGGTTTTGCCTGCAATAAACAGATTATCAAGAAAAGCTTTTAAAACTGCTGGTGAATTTAGGTTCCACATGGGAGAAACAAAAACATAATAATCATACGTAATAAATTCATCTGCCAATGCATGCATCTTTAAAATTTTCTTTCTCTCAATCTCCGAAAGCTGGTCTAGTCTATAACCATACCCGGCTAATTTTCCGCGGGCAAACACCAGATCAGCATCCATTTGGGCAAAGTCCAAATTAAATAGATCCAAACTCTTTATTTCAATCTCCGGATGTTCCAAGTGAAAAGCTTCTAGGAAGGCTTCACCAATCTGTAGGCCTTTTGATTTTTCCAGCCCTTTAGGATTGGCTGTAATATAAAGTAACTTTTCCAAATAATCACGCCCTATCAACATAATATTAGTTTATTACCATTATTATAAAAAAAATTTCCTTGCTCAACATTGAACAATAGGTGAAGTTCTTGAACAAAAAGTGTCTGTAAATTTCTATTTTCAATTAAATACAGAATATTTAAAATGGAAAATTTGTTTTAATAGCGCTTTCAAAATATTATTGACGGAAACAAACTGTGGGTGATAAGATACAAATAACATTAATTAGTTCAGTAAACTAATTAATAAAATCTCGAGATTAAATTTTTTTAAAAAGAAATGAAAAGGGTTTCAGATTTTTAAAAAGTCAGTCAATCGTCAAAAAAAAGATTTAGAAGAATTTATTTTAATTTTTCCAAACAAAATCAAACTAGTAATGGAGGGGTAAAGATGAGTCAAAACGCTAAGCTTAAAGTAGAGGCAACAACAAGTAGACCAATGGCTGCAACAACCAAGCCTTTTGGAATGAAAGATAAACTAGGTTATTTATTTGGTGATTTCGGAAATGATTTTTTCTTTATTTTAGTAGCTGCGTTCTTAATGGTGTACTATACAGACGTTTATGGCCTTAACCCGGCATTTGTCGGTACACTGTTTTTAATTGCGCGATTATGGGACGCTGTAGCAGATGTTTCATGGGGCCGCTTTATTGATACTAGAAGAGCGGGTAAAAATGGAAAGTTTAGACCTTGGATTTTTAGAATGTCCTTTCCGCTTGTTATTACTGGTGTATTAATGTTTGTTCACATTCCAGGCATGTCAACAGGATTTTATGAGGCTTATGCCTTTGTAACCTATATTTTGTGGGGAACCTTATATAGTACTGTTAACATTCCTTATGGTTCAATGGCATCCGTTATTACAAGTGATCCTGTTGAGCGTACTAGCCTATCTAGCTTCCGTACTTTAGGTGGCAATTTAGCTGGTTTAATCATTAACGTTGTCGGTCCGATGATATTGTTCGTAAACAATAAAGCAGATGCAAATCATTTCTTATTAGGTGCAATTATTTTTGGAGTTCTTTCAATCGCATGTTATATGGCATGTTATAAATTATCAGTTGAACGTATTGCCATGGATGAAACAGAAAAACCAAAAGTTAAATTAGGCCAAACCATAAAAGGACTTGGAAAAAATAAGCCATTATTATGGATTTTAATCGCTTCTTTAACTTTTATGGTATGTTTCATGTTAATTGGTACGGTAAACGTGTACTTATTTAAAGATTATTTTGGCAACGCAAAAGCATTAAGTATGGTAGGACTTATTCAATCAGTAGCTGTATTTGTGGGAATGCCTTTAATTAAACCGTTAGTTGCAAAATTTGGTAAAAAAGAAGTAGCATCGGCAGGTATTTTACTCGCCGCTGTGGTTTATGGTGCGTTATATTTATTGCCTAACTTATCTGCCACTCAATTTATTGGAATTTTATCTATCGCAATGTTTGGTTATGGAATTTTTAACTTAGTAGTTTGGGCGTTTGTAACAGACGTTATTGATTATCATGAATATTTAACGGGATTACGTGAAGATGGAACCGTTTATTCAATCTATTCATTTGCGCGTAAAGTGGGTCAGGCTATTGCTGGCGGTCTTGGTGGTTATGCGATTGCGGCAGTTGGCTATAATGCAACTCTTAAAGCCCAATCACAAAGTACACTAGATGGTATTCATACTTTAGGTACACTAGTTCCATTCATTGTCTTAATCGTGATTTTCTTAATTCTGGTCTTCTTATATCCATTAAATAAAGTTAAAACACATCAGCTTGCGATTGATTTAGCTGAAAAAAGAAATTCTCAAAAATAAATCAGTCCAATAATAATTATATAGGAAAGCTCCGATTACCGATTAAATGGTGATGGGAGCTTTTTTCGTTCAAAATTATACAAAATTTTTATAACGCTTTCATTGACGAAAAATGTCGAAGGTGATATTATACAGTCATAGATAATTAATAAGTTTATTAAACAAATTAAAAGAAATCTGAGAAGAATTTAGTTTTTTTTATTTAGTAATGAAAAGGGTTTCAAAATTATTGTCTGTAAATGAGAAGGGAAGCGAAGAAAGATGGAAACGACAGGCACAAAGAAACTTACATTAAAAGAAAAAGTGTCGTACGGTTTAGGGGATGTTGGAAATGGATTCATGTTCGATATGGGCCAATTATATTTGCTTAAATTTTATACGGATGTATTAGGGATCTCAGCTTATTGGGGCGGATTAGTATTTTTAATTTCAAAAATATTTGATGCGTTTGCCGATTCATCGGTTGGAGCATTTGTTGATAGACGAAACTTAGGAAAACGCGGGAAATTTAGACCATTTATCTTATTTGGATCAATTCCTTTAGCAATAATGACGGTAATTTCATTCTTAGCACCTGACTTCTCTAGTACAGGAAAAATTGTCTTTGCATTTGTAACCTACATGCTGTTCGGACTTGCTTATTCATTTGTCAATATTCCCTACGGTTCACTTGCAGCTTCCATGACTCAAGATTCTGTCGATCGTGCTTCTCTTGGGTCATTTAGAGCAATTGGCAGCCAGTTTGCCATGTTAGTTTCCGGAATGACCGTAATTCCTATTGTTTCACATTTTCCAAATGAAAAGATCGGTTATGCTGTGGGTATTGCAATAATGGCTGCTATTGGAGTGATTTTCCATTACATTTGTTATCGTAATACGAGTGAGAATATTGTAAGAGCGCCAAAAGCGGATCAAGAAAAGATTCCTATGTCAAGATTATTTAAATTATTGTTAAGTAACAGACCGCTAATCGCCCTTTGTTTTGTATGTTTGTTTATGGTTGCAGCAAGCAATCTCCGCACAGCAGTACAGCTATACTATTTACAATATAATTTAAAAAATACAGGTCTTATAACACTACTGTCTTTTACTAGTGTAGGAATTGCTGTTGTTGGTTCTTTTTTTATTCCAACTCTTGTTAAAAGATTTGGTAAGAAGAAAACATTCATTATAGGGTTAATAATTGGTGTTGCTGCAGATGCTGCAAACTTTATTTTGCCGGCTAATATTCCAACATTTCTAGTATTATTATCAATCGGCAGCCTTGGATTAAGCTTTGCCCTTGGATTGCCATGGGTTATGGTTGCAGATACAATCGACTACCATGAATGGAAAACAGGAGAACGAACTGAAGGTGTTGTATATTCTTCCTATAGCTTCTTCCGTAAATTAGCACAAGCACTGGCTGGTTTTATACCAGGTGTAGCTCTGGGATTAATTGGCTATGTTCCAAATGTACAACAAACGGCTGAAACCTTATTGGGAATTAAAGGCTTAATGTTCCTTGTCCCTGCGGTATTCAACTTAATTGCTTGTGTGATTTTAATTGTTGTCTATAATTTAACTGATAAAAAATACAAAAATATTATAGAGGAATTAAAAGTAAAGAATTCAAATGAAAAATTAAAAAGTGCATAATAAAGAACCCCTTTCAGTTTTATTGCTGAAAGGGGTTCTTACTTTTGAAAAGTGCCTATATGAGTGCGCTTTCATTTTGTGTGGTTTGCTGGTCATAGGATAAATTCAGCATAGGCACATCTAAAAAATGTTTAATTGCAAGGGCACACGCACCGAGAACACATGATTTTTTTCCAATGTGGGATAAGGTTAACTCCCGATAGTGGCTAATGGAGGAATTTAGTTTTTCCTTAATTTTTGTTAAAGAGTCTGGATACATCCGCAGCAATTCACTATCAAGGACAAGCACTTCTGGGTTATACATATTTATCATATTATTTAGTCCGATAGCGAGATAATAAATAAATTGCTCCATCATTTCGTGAACTTCTTGATCACCTTCATCAAGCCATTTCTGAATTTGGTCATAAGTTAAATTCTTAATGTTTCTTTTTTCAGAAAGAAATTCAAAAATCCTTGATTCTGACGAGTATTTTTCCCAGCACCCTTTATTCCCGCAATTACAAGGTCTGCCATCAGGCACAATAATCATATGACCCGCTTCACCTGCAAAACCGTCATGCCCCCGAAAAAACTCATTTTTCATCATCATTCCGAGGCCAATTCCGGAGTAAAGGGAAGCACTTAAAAGATTTTCTGTTTCGTGATGAAAAAATACACGCTCTGCAAAAGAAGAGAGATTTGCATTGTTTTCAATGTAGATTGGGATACTAATCTGTCTTTCCAAATCACCTTTGAGGTCAAGGTCGTTCCAATGCAGGCGTGGAACATAATGAATTATCTCATCTTTTGCCACAAGACCATGGATCGCAATGACAATCCCCACAATACCATAACGACTATCGGAGTGTAGTGCCTCATATTGTTTAATTTGATCAACTAGTAGTGGAAGAATCTCAGAATATTCAGTTGTGTTTATTTTAATAAAATTTGAAGAGATAGGTTGACCTACAAGATTCGAAAGGGTGAAAGAAATTTGCCCATAATCAAGGTCAATGCCTAGGGCATACCCTGCTTGGCCATCTAAAGAAAGCATAATCGGCTTCCTGCCGACTGAATTGTGTTCCAGCTGTGTTTCAATAATAAGCCCTTCTTCTAACAGGTCAGCCACCTGCGCTGAGATGGTTGCTCTTGTTAAGGCTGTAACTTTGGATAAATCTGCCCTCGAAATCATACCTTCCTTGACAATTTCTCGAATAATCAAGGAGCGGTTGATTTTTTTTATATAAGCCGCATCACCGGTAATCATTAATATCCTCCATTTCACGCAGATCATTTAAATATATTACTATTATAACAGGTTATTTCAATTTATTCATAAACTGTTAATTGACTAAACAAAATAATCGTGATAAATTAGGAATATAATTAATTTGTTCACTAAACAAATTAAATTGAAAAGAACACTTTATTTTTTTTTATAAACATTGTAAGGGTTTACAGATATGGAGGGGACCTTATGAAAGCCTTTTTAGACAAACATTTTTTACTTAACTCAGAAACAGCCGTACAACTTTATGAAAATGCTGTTACTGGACTGCCGATTTTTGATTTCCACTGCCATTTAAATCCACAAGAGGTTTGGGAGAACATTCCTTATGAAAATATTACACAGGTTTGGCTAGGCGGTGACCATTATAAATGGCGATTAATGCGAATGCATGGTATTAGTGAACGTTACATTACTGGGGATGCAAGTGATTGGGAGAAATTTGCTGCTTGGGCTGAAACCGTTCCATCTATAATTGGAAATCCGCTTTATCATTGGACACATATGGAATTGAAAATGTTTTTTGGAATTGAAAAAACCCTTAGCCCGGAAACAGCCCGTGAAATTTACGACGAATGTAATGAAAAGTTAAAGGAGCCGGATTTTAGACCAAGAGCTTTTATCGAACGTTCTAACGTGAAATTTATCGGTACCACAGATGATCCAGTTTCAACACTTGAATACCACAAATTATTAAAAAATGATGATTCCTTTAAAGCAATTATTGCACCGACATTCCGACCTGATGGAGCACTTTTTATTGAACGCCCTATATTTGGAGATTGGATTAAAAAATTAAGTGAAGTTTCTGCGATTGAGGTTAATTCCTTAGATACCTTTTTACAGGCATTAAAGCAGCGTGTTGATTTCTTCCACGAAAATGGCGGACGGGCATCTGACCATGATATTCAAAAAATGGAATATGTAGAAACGACAATGGAAGACGTAGAAAAAATCTTTAATAAGCGTATAAGCGGAGAGCAGCTATCTAATAATGAATTAGTGAGCTATCGTGCTTTCTTATTGAAAGAATTAGGAAAAATGTATGCTGAAAAACAATGGGTTATGCAGCTTCATATGGGAGCACTAAGAAATAACAATACTAGAATGAAAGAATTTATAGGGCCAGATACAGGCTTTGACTCTGTTGGTGAGGCGAACTTTGCTGAAGGATTGTCTCGATTCCTGGATGCTCTTGACAAAGAGAATGCTTTGCCAAGGACAATATTGTTTAATCTAAATGCTAAAGATAATGTAGTTCTTGCAGGAATGATGGGGAACTTTTATGAAGAAGGTATTCCGGGGAAAGTTCAATTAGGTTCCGGCTGGTGGTTCCTCGACCATATTGATGGCATGGAAAAGCAAATGAAGGATTTTGCTAACGTTGGACTACTTAGCCATTTCATTGGCATGTTGACCGACTCTCGAAGCTTCCTTTCATATGCCCGCCACGACTATTTCCGCCGGATTCTCTGTAACATTTTAGGTGAATGGGTGGAAAAAGGCTTAGCACCAAATAATATGGCATTCCTGGAGCAGATGGTAAGGAATATCGGCTATTACAATGCTAAAAAGTATTTTTTACAACGATAAAAAGGTTACAATGATTAAGGATAATATATCTAAGAAAGCAGAGGGATTAGAGATGTCGAAACAACAAATTGGTGTTGTTGGTTTAGCTGTAATGGGGAAAAACCTGGCTCTAAATATTGAAAGCAGAGGTTATTCTGTTGCAGTTTTTAACCGTTCATACGAGAAAACAGAAGAGTTTTTAAAGAATGAAGCAGAAGGTAAAAACTTTGTTGGTGCCCGCAGTGTCGAAGAGTTTGTCAAATCACTAGAAAAGCCAAGAAAAATCTTATTGATGGTAAAAGCCGGAACAGCAACAGATGCTACGATTGATTCGCTTAAACCTTACCTTGAAGGGGGCGATATCCTGATCGATGGTGGAAATACCTTTTTCCAGGATACGATTAGAAGAAATAAGGATCTTGAAACAGCAGGGTTCCATTTTATTGGCACAGGTGTTTCCGGAGGGGAAGAAGGGGCATTAAAAGGCCCTGCCATCATGCCAGGCGGTAAAGAAGAAGCTTATGAGCTTGTCAAACCTATCTTTGAAGCCATTTCTGCAAAAGTTAACGGAGACCCTTGCTGTACTTATATTGGACCAAATGGCGCAGGGCATTATGTAAAAATGGTTCATAATGGCATTGAATACGGCGATATGCAATTAATTTGTGAAGCATATTTTATTTTGAAAAATGTCCTTGGCTTGAATGCAGAAGAACTTCATGAAGTGTTTGCTGAATGGAATAAAGGGGAATTAGACAGTTATTTAATCGAAATTACAGCAGATATTTTTACAAAGGTTGACGAGGAAACGGGCAAACCTCTAGTAGAAATGATTTTAGATACTGCCGGACAAAAAGGCACAGGAAAATGGACAAGCCAAAATGCCTTAGACCTTGGAGTACCGCTGCCAATCATTACTGAATCAGTCTTTGCCCGCTTTATTTCAGCCATGAAAGAAGAGCGTATTCAAGCAAGTAAAATCTTGAATGGCCCAACAGTAAAACCATTTGAAGGGAAAAAAGAAGAGCTGATTGAAGCGGTTCGAAAAGCCTTATATATGAGTAAAATTTGCTCCTATGCACAAGGATTCGCTCAAATGCGCTCTGCATCGGAAGAGTACGAATGGAATCTTCAATATGGAAATATCGCAATGATTTTCCGCGGCGGGTGTATTATTCGTGCTCAATTCCTTCAAAAAATTAAGGATGCCTATGACCGTGAACCACAATTAGCTAATTTGTTATTAGATCCTTATTTTAAAGAAATCGCAGAAAGCTATCAGAAGGACTTACGTCAAGTTCTGGCTGTGGCGATTGAACGCGGTATTCCTGTGCCGTCATTCGCAAGTGCGATTGCCTATTATGACAGCTATCGGACTGAAACTCTTCCAGCGAACTTGCTTCAGGCACAACGTGACTACTTTGGTGCTCACACGTATCAACGCATTGATAAAGATGGCGTTTTCCATACAAACTGGATGGAATAATCTTAGCCGGCAAAAGAGACAAAACTTTCCAATGGTTTTGTCTCTTTTTACTGAAATTAACATATAAAAAGCAATCTCAGTCAAAAATATATAATAATAAAGCAGTTTTAGAGAATGATTTTTATCAATATTTTTATTAAAATTAAAGTATGTTAAGTTAACAAACAAATTTTGTTAGCGCTTACTCAAAAAGGTGTGAGATCTTGAAATTAATGAATGAGTGGATTAACGCTTTTTATCGAGTACGAGGGGTAGAATCTAATACCTTTCAATTTCATTCACATCAGGAATATGAGATTTACTTTTTTCATTCTGGAGATTGTAAGTATTTAATTAACAATCGAATTTATGAATTGCAGCCGGGAGATATTATCCTTCTGGATGGTTTAACCTTGCATAAACCAAATCCAAAACCGGGCAGCACGTATACCAGGAGCATGCTTCATTTTTCCCCTACCTGGTTAGATGAGATTTTGTCAGTATTAGGGATGCCTTATTTGTTAGACCCATTTAAAAAACTTAATAATTATTTGCTCCGTACCGGGTATGATGAATCAGGGCAATTTGTAGATGGAAGAATCAAGAAAATTGCCGGCCTAATTGCTGAAACTGATGAAGAAAAACAGCGAACTGGTCAGAAATGTGAACCCATTGAAGCAGAAATAAGGCTTGAACTCATTCAATTATTATTAGGAATTTATAAAATGAGTCAAAAGGATTTGGCACAGCTCCCGAGCAAAAAGGCAGAGAAGGAGATTCATGCTGAGTCTATTGCCTCTTGGATTAATGACCATTATTTCGAAAAGATAACATTGGACCGAATTGCCGCTGAACTGAATTTAAGTAAATATTATACCTCTCATGTCTTTAAGGAAGTGACAGGATTTACGATTATGGAATATGTGATGGGCTGCCGTCTAAATCAAGTAAAGTATTTACTAGAAATGGAACCAGATCGAACATTATCTGAGATTGCTCGTGAAACAGGCTTTGAAAGTATGGCTCATTTCAGTCGTTTCTTTAAAGAAAAGGCAGGGATGACGCCGTCCAATTATCGAAAAAATAAACTTAATACTGTAAAAAAGGAGGATATAAATTAATGAATAAGGATTTATTGATTTCTGGCTTTTCTGATGAAATCTCGTCTGATTTTGATACTCAGCTTGAGGTTGTTGCAAACCTGGGCATGCGTTATCTTTCACTGCGTGGAATTGATGGGAAAAATATTGGCGACTTTTCTGTTGCCGAAATCAAAGAAAGTGTACAGCCTCGTTTACAAAAAGCCGGAATAGGCGTTTCTTCTATCGGATCGCCGCTCGGAAAAATCTTTATCAATGATGAAGAGGGATTTGCCAAACAAAAGGTGATGCTTAAGGAGCTTTGCAAAATTAGTAATTTGCTAGATTGCAAGTATATCCGCATATTCAGCTTTTATATCCCAAAGGGTGAGGACGCCGATACCTTTCGAGAGGATGTAATCAGTAAGTTAAAGCAGTTCGCTGCAATTGCTGCTGAATATAATGTCATTTTATTACATGAGAATGAGAAAGACATATTCGGCGATATTGCACGACGCTGCAATGAAATTTTGAAAGCGGTTGACTCTCCAAACTTTAAGGCGATTTTTGATTTTGCAAACTTTGTACAATGTGGCGAGGACACTCAAGCTTGCTACGACTTACTTAAGGATGAAGTCATTTATGTACACATTAAGGATGCTGTTTCATCTGATAAAGAAAATGTGGTCTGCGGAACAGGAGAAGGGAAAATACCAGAGCTGCTCTCTCAATTTATAAAATCAGGATATAAAGGCTTCTTAACTTTAGAGCCTCATTTAGTTCTTTTTGATTCTTTAAAAGATTTAGAGCTGGAAGAGGCAGCTGAAATTATTAAGGATAATAAAGGACTTGATGGTGTTGGCGCATACAAGCTTCAATATGAAGCTCTATTAGATATTCTTAATAAAATAGAAAGCGGGGAAATGTAATTATGGCAGACGTACGATTAGGAATTATTGGTTTAGGTGCACAAGGCGGTGCATATGCTGGTTTCATAGCAGAAGGCAAAGTGAAAAATATGGTTATCGGTGCCATTTGCGATACGGATCCTGCTAAAAAGCAATTGGCTCAGGAAAAGTATCCTGATGTCCCATTCTATGAAAATTATATTGATATGTTAGAAAGTGGAAC
The DNA here is from genome assembly GCF_019969725.1 of Neobacillus bataviensis. The sequence goes on along the minus strand of NZ_JAHXYW010000007.1, from coordinate 228,204 downwards.
AGTTGATGCTGTTGTTACATGTGTACCTCACTATTTACACCCAGAAATGGGAATAGAATCGTTAAAAAGAGACATCCATGCATTAGTTGAAAAACCAGCTGGTGTTTATACCAAACAGGTTCAAGAGTTAAATGATTTTGCTGCAACTAAGCCGGAGGTTAAGTTTGGAATCATGTTTAACCAACGGACAAATCCTCTTTATCAAAAAGTAAAAGAAATTATTGATAATGGTGAAATTGGTAATATCCGCCGTACAAACTGGGTTATTACTACTTGGTGGAGACCACAAGGTTACTACAACCAAAGTGAATGGAGAGCAACATGGGGCGGCGAAGGCGGCGGTGTTCTTGTAAACCAGGCACCACACCAAATCGATTTGCTTCAATGGATCTGCGGGATGCCGAAAAAAGTCTGCTCCAACGTAAAATATGGATACCAAAGAGATATCGTAGTAGAAGATGAAGTAACAGCTGTACTTGACTATGGCAATGGTGCTACTGGGGTTTTTGTAACTTGTACACATGATGTTGTAGGTACTGACCGCTTTGAAATCTTAGGGGATAAAGGGAAAATTGTTGTTGATGACAGCAAAAAGGTAACAATTAAACGTCTTGTTAAACCCGAAAACGAAATGAGCGCTACCATGAACATGCAAGATGTAATGAAAATTTTCATGGGCGGAAATGCAGATGATATTTTCACCGAGGAAGTGCTTGAGTTTGGCAGCGTTTGGGGCGGACAGCACATTGCCGTATTAGAGGACTTTGCTTCTGCAATTGTAGAAGGTACTCCACTATTAGCGCCAGGCAGTGATGGTATCAATGGTGTTAGACTTGCAAATGCAATTCATCTTTCAAGCTGGTTAGGAAAAGAAGTAGAAGTACCATTTGATGAAGATTTATTCCTGGAAGAATTAAATAAAAGAATTGCTGATGAAGGTAAATATCCTGTAAGAGGCTAATCTATCACAATAAACGAACTCATCGCTGAAAGGCTTTGAGTTCGTTTTAAAGAGGGGAATAGTTATGCTAAAAGCAGCGTTAATTGGGCTTGGTGATATTTCCAAAATTCATTTGCCTGCAATTAAAGAAAACCCAAATGTAGAACTGACTGCGGTATGTGATGTAAATGAAGACTTAAGAACTCTTGTACCGGAAGCTCGCTTTTATACTGACTACCAAGACATGCTGGAATCAGAAGCACTTGATGTTGTCCATATTTGCTTGCCTCATTATCTGCACAATCCAGTCACAAAGGCCTGTATCGAAAAGGGCGTCCATGTCTTTCTTGAAAAGCCGCTAGGATTAAATACAGAGGAGGCACTCGAGATCGTTAATCTGGAGGAAGCACATCAGGAAGTAAAGGTCTGTGTCTGCTTCCAAAACAGATATAATGAGTCGTTTGAAATGCTCCAAAAAATAGCGCTTAGCGGCGAATATGGAAAGATAGTTGGAATTAAAGGGCTTGTCGCTTGGTATAGACCGAAATCTTATTATGACGTAAAGCCATGGCGTGGACAGATGGAATATGCCGGCGGCGGTGTCATGATCAATCAGGCACTTCATACGCTCGACTTGATGCAATTACTTGGCGGTAAAATCGAGTCCATTCGCGGAAGTCTTGATCAACTGCTTGATTATGGAATTGAAGTGGAAGACACTGCATCAGCACGGATTCAATTTGAAAACGGCGTCACGGGGTTGTTCTTTGCTACAAATGCAAATGCAGAAAATTCAAGTGTTGAACTTGAAGTAATTTTCGAAAAAGGTAAATTTACGATTAAAGATAGCATCTTAACTCGAGTAACTGAAAATGGGGAAAAGGAAGAATTAGTAGAAGATGCAAAGCTTCCTGGTTCCAAATTTTATTATGGTGCGAGCCATGTTAAGTTAATTCATCAATTCTATCAATGTATTGAACAAGGTACGGAAAATTATGTTCATGCTAAGGATGCTTTTCCAGCAATTCAAATAATCGATATAATCCGCAAATCATCAGATTCGAAGCAAGCAATTCAATTGGAGGGATAACGAATGAATAAACGTAAAATTGGCGTGCAGATGTTTAATCTTAAAAATAAAATTATTGAGTTAGGCGTATATGAAACGTTAAGAAAAATAAAAGAGCTTGGATTCAATGCTGTTGAGGTTACACAAATTCAGATGACCGAGGAAAATGTCGCGGAGCTTAGAAGGGCAAGTGTGGATTTTGATATTAAAATCGCTTCGATTTCAGCTCCATTAGACACTATGCCAGGAATGCCAGGGGAGTCATTGGCAAAGGACTTTGATAAAATCGTCAATGATTGCAGAATCCTTGATTGTAACTTCATCCGAATCGGGATGATGCCAATTACATTAATGGGCCAAAAGGATAAAGCGATGGAATATATACACGCGGCAGAAGAAATGGCTGAGCGATTGGCGGAATATGGAATTGAACTCTATTATCATAACCATCACATTGAATTTGAGAAATATGATAATGAATGTCTGCTAGATATTATGAAAAATAATACAACAAAACTTGGTTTTGAGTTAGATGTTCATTGGGCTCAAAGAGGCGGTGAGAATCCGATAAATGTTATTAAGAGATTTGCAGGACGTGTCTCCTTAATTCACTTAAAGGATTACCGGATTGGTCATATGGATTTAACAGAAGATGATTATAAAGATTTGGGTAAGTTCATGCAGAAATTCACGAATATTATTGAATTTGCAGAGCTTGGCCAAGGGAACCTTGATATCAAAGGGATTATGGATGCTGGAGTTGAGAGCGGGGTTCAATATTATTTAATTGAACAAGATGATACCTATGGACGAGATCCATTTGATTGTCTTAAAGAATCAGCTGACTACTTAAGAGAAATAGGCTATGAAGACTGGTTTTAAGAATGAAAAAGGCAGCTGTGATAAAGCTGCCTTTTTCAGATTATAGAGTTGATAAAACGTTGCTGTTGGGGACAAAACTAGTAAGAAAATCAATAGAAATGTCCTCAATAAGGGCTCTTGGGGACAAAACTAGTAAGGAAATTGAGAGAAATGTCCTCAATAAGGGCTGTTGGGGACAAACCTAGTAAGAAAATCAATAGAAATGTCCTCAATAAGGGCTGTTGGGGACAAAACTATTAAGGAAATTGAGAGAAATGTCCTCAATAAGGGCTGTTGGGGACAAAACTAGTAAGGAAATTGAGAGAAATGTCCTCAATAAGGGCTCTTGGGGACAAAACTAGTAAGGAAATTGAGAGAAATGTCCTCAATAAGGGCTGTTGGGGACAAAACTAGTAAGAAAATCAATAGAAATGTCCTCAATAAACAAAAAAATTATTTTTAATCAATACTCGAAATAAGCCCATTGTCCAACACCGACAATTTTAAAGTTTTTCTCTAAAATCCTACGAATTCTTTTTTTTGACTCCACAACCCCACACCATTCATGAATAACATTGGTAGAAATTTTTTGATCAGGAAAAAGAAGCATATACTCCCGTACGCATCGCATAACAGCAACTGTTACCAATTCTTCATGCCCACAATCTCCACACACACATTTCTTTCCTGTGACAGAAATCGAAAACGAGTTGCACAAAGCACATGTTAGCCCCTTCCGGACCTCATCATATTTATAGGTAGGTAATATCGTATAAGGATTTTCTTCAATATGAAGTGAAATTAGTTTGTCAGCAAGTTTTTCCTGCCGGGTAGTCAGTATCGATGGCATCAAATCTAATTTTTTTAAATAACTATTAACTAATGTTGGAAGAATAATAGGCTTATCTAGTGGTGCTTGGTATAGGGTGAACTCAGGATTGATAAATACAACCTTGCCGTCAATGGGGAACTGATAACCTTCACGATGCAGTAATTGGCGGAGTAGTGATTCGCTTCGATTCAATTGGACTAGAGGATCACTATATTCAGTTTTGGGCTTCTTGTATAATCTCTCACCTTCATAAAAATACTCACCCTCATAATTTTTCACTTCGTAAACATGCATATTTTCAGATATTATTATCAGTGTATCGATTTGGAACGTGGAGTTGTTTACTTTGAATAACAAGTCGTTTAAGATCGTGCATTCATACTGTAACTTCTCAGTTAATGTATCAAACATTACCTCACCCTCATAACCCTTTTTAAGGCTGTAATAATGTTGCCGATCTTTTTCAGCTAGCGTCATTCGTGTGTTCAAGGATTTTAAAATTCTTAATTCTTTGGATTCAATACGATTCTTCTTAGCCATGTGACACTTCCTTATTTTTTTGATCACTCCGAGTCTATTTTATAAAATAAAACCGACTCGGCTTGTCAAAAAAGTGAAGAGTTTGTTAATTTATCGAAAGAATCGCTCGTTATCTATGATCAGCCAAAGACAAATTTAGTTCCGGTACCTCTAAAAACTTCTTAATCGCCATCGCGCAAGCGCCTAAGATACAAGCCTTTTTTCCAAAATCTGAAATTACCAGTTCACGATAGTGACCAACTGAAGAGTTCAAATGATTTTTTAATTCAAAAACAGCTTCAGGAAACAATCGGAGCAGCTCGCTATTAATAACAACAATTTCAGGATTATATAGATTAATAATATTATTAAGGCCAACGGATAATATTTTAATAAACTGTTTTATTTGATGACAAGTAGTAGAATCCCTATTGTTAATCCAATCTTTCAATTCTTCATAGCTAATGGCGTCCATTTGTTTTATCTCAGCTAATCGCCTAATAAAACTGGCTTCAGAAGCATATTGTTCAAAACAGCCTTTTTTCCCGCAGCGGCACAGTTTCCCTTCTGGAACAACAATCATATGCCCAATTTCCCCAGCATAACCATGGTATCCTTTTATTAATTCTTTATTAACCATCAGTCCAAGACCAATTCCAGAATACAGACTAACAGATAATAAATTTTCACTTTGATGGTGTTTATAAACGATTTCAGAAAAAGCGCACAAATTTGCGTTATTTTCGATAAATATATTGACACCGGTTTCATTTTTTAAATCAACCTTTAAATTCTTGTTACGCCATTGGTGGTGGGGGGCGAAATAGATGATTTCATCGTTATTCACAATACCGTGAATTCCAATAACTACACCAATCAGTCCATAGCGGGCATTAGCATATTTTTCTTTATAATCTTTAATATATTTTGATAATAACAAGAGAACCTCATTATAATCAGTGGTTTGAAGCGCAATTGTTTCAGTGGAAATAGGCCTGCCGCTTAAGTCTGATAACGTAAAAGTTATGGTAGATTTATCAAGGTCAATTCCTAAGGAAAATCCAGCATTCTGAATAATCGAAAGCATTATTGGGTTTCTGCCAAGATTTTTATGCTCCTTTGGTGTTTCGATAATTAATTTTTCGGCTAATAAATCAGCTGCCTGAACAGAGATTGTTGCTTTATTTAAGCCAGTTATTTTCGCTAAATCTGAACGTGAAACCCTCCCGTGCTCAATAATTTTGCTAAGGATTAAGGAACGATTGATTTTTTTAATGTAAGCTGCATCCCCAGTAAGCATAATTTACTCCTTTATTTATTGACGTTTTGGAAGCATAATGATATTATACAGGTAATTAGTTTGTTTGATGAACAAATTAAAATAAATAAATTTATAAATAGCCTTAAAAATGAAAGGGATTTCAAGTAACTGACAAAGTAATTACATGGAATATAATCCCGTGAGGAACACTTTAAACAATGAAAAGGAGTGAGTATATACATGGGGATTCTGCAAGAATTAGTTAAAGATATTCCAATTCCAAAGATGGCCAAAGTAAGAGTAAAGTTTGATGATACGAAAATTGAAAACCTTGAAAAAGAACTAAAAGAAAAATTACAACGAGAAAAAATCCAGAAACAAATTAAACCTGGAATGGAAATTGCGATTGCTGTCGGCAGCAGAGGGCTTGATTGCCTTGTTGAACTTACGGCAGTAACCGTGAAATTTTTAAAAGAATTAGGAGCCAAACCCTTTATTGTACCAAGTATGGGAAGCCATGGCGGTGCGACTGCAGAAGGACAGAGAGAAGTGTTAGCGCATCTTGGAGTAACAGAGGAAAGTGCAGGTTGTGAAATTCGCTCATCGATGGAAGTTGTAAAGATTAGCGAACTGCCAAACGGACTGCCAGTATATGTCGATAAATATGCTTCAGAAGCTGATGGCATCGTGGTGATTAATCGGGTGAAACCCCATACCGCCTTTAGGGGACCAGTTGAAAGCGGCATCATGAAGATGATCAGTATTGGTTTAGGGAAACAAAAAGGGGCAGAAGCATGTCATCAAATGGGTTTTAAGTATATGGCAGAAAATGTACCGGCCATGGCAAAGATCATCATGGAAAAAACACCATTCCTTTTTGGCGTTGCTTCGGTTGAAAATGCATTTGACAGGGTAGCCATTGTTGATGTGTTAACACCAGAAGAGATTATTGAAAAAGAACCTGATTTACAGAAACAAGCCAAAGCCTTATTGCCAAAGTTGTTTTTTGATCAAATAGATGTCCTCGTGATTGATGAAATTGGTAAAAATATTTCGGGTGATGGAATGGACCCAAATATCACTGGCCGCTATCCAACACCCTATGCGTCAGGTGGTCCCGATGTAAGTAAAATGGTCGTGCTTGATGTCACTCGAGAGTCAGAGGGAAATGCCAATGGTGTTGGAACTGCAGATTTTACCTGCCAGCGCCTTGTTGACAAAATGGATTTAGAAGGAACCTATGCCAATGGTTTGACTTCTACGGTAGTCGCTCCTACAAAAATTGCAACTACCTTACCTAATGATAAACAGACCATTCAAGCAGCCATAAAAACATGTAATATCTTGGATTTTACAACAGTCAAACTCGTACGGATCAAAAATACATTAAAGCTTAGTGAAATTGAAGTGTCTGAGCCATTGCTTGAGTATATAAAAAATCATCCAAATATGGAGCAAATATCAGAAGTCTATGAGTTTCCTTTTGGGGAAAACGGAAATTTATTCTAGAATATAGGGGAGAGAAGAGACATGACAAATTTATTTGATTTAACTGGTAAAACCGCAGTAGCCATTGGGGGAAATGGTGTACTAGGGTCAGCAATGGCAAAAGGGTTGGCGGCACACGGTGCGAAAGTGGCCATTGTCGGACGAAACCTTGAAAAAGCTGAAGAAGTAGTAAAAGAAATTGAACAAAATGGCGGAGAAGCCAAAGCATTTGCTGCGGATGTCAGTTCACAGGAATCATTAATTCAAGCGGCAAAAGAAATTGAACAATGGTCCGGCGGCTGGGACATTCTTTTAAATGCTCCCGGTACGAATAGTGCAACGCCTTTCTTTGAAATTGGAATGGATGAATATGACAAAATTATGGATATAAACTTGAAGGGGATTGTATTAACCTGTCAGATTTTTGCTAAAAGAATGATAGAGCAGGAAAGAAAGGGAAGTATCATTAATATTTCGTCTGTTTCTTCCACAACACCTCTTTCTAGAGTATTTACGTATTCCGTTTCCAAAGCGGGCCTTAACAGTGTTACGCAGTTCTTAGCACGAGAATTTGCACCGAATGGAATTCGTGTGAATGCCATTATTCCAGGGTTCTTCCCAGCGGAACAAAACCGAAAAATCTTAGATAAAGAACGAATCGAATCGATCATGAGTCATACTCCAATGAATCGCTTTGGGGAAGCAGAAGAACTACAAGGGGCAACCGTTTGGCTTGCATCAGAAAAAGCTTCAAGCTTCGTAACGGGAGCCTTGATTCGAGTAGATGGCGGCTTTGGAAGCATGACAATATAATAAGACACATAGTTATATACAAGTAATTGGCTCTAAAAAGATGGGAGAGGGGACAATGCAAATAGAGAAGTATAATAACCTACAGTCAATTCTCCGTGAAATGGAATCAGTGGTGGTCGCATTCTCAGGAGGGGTGGACAGTACTTTTCTTTTAAAAGCAGCTGTGGAGACATTAGGCACGGACCGTGTTTTGGCTGTAACTGCAGATTCAGAAACGTATCCTTCAAGTGAACTGGAAGAGGCCAAAATACTTGCTGAAAAAATCGGTGTTAAGCACCAGGTAATCGAAACATCAGAGTTAGCGATTCCTGGATATGCGGAGAACAATAAGAATCGATGCTACTTTTGTAAAAGCAGTCTATTTGACCACTTAATCCCGGTCATGGAAGAAAAGGGATTTCAGAATGTGATTTATGGCGTCATTGCAGATGATATGAATGAATTCAGACCAGGCATGCAGGCTGCAAAAGAAAAAGGAATCCGCGGACCGCTGCAAGAAGCTAATCTTTTCAAAGAAGAAATACGTGAACTTTCACGAAATTTCGATTTACCAACATGGAATAAACCATCATTTGCCTGTCTATCTTCAAGGATTGCCTATGGTGAATATATTACTAAAGAAAAGTTAACAAAGGTTGAAAAAGCGGAAAGCTATTTAAAATCTTTACAAATTCGGCAGGTCCGGGTTCGAACTCATCAGGAGATTGCTAGAATCGAGGTAGAACCGACCGACATGAAGATTGTTTTGGATAACCACGATTCTATAGTCAAAGAACTTCAAGCCTTTGGATATAAATATATTACTTTAGATTTAATTGGCTACCAAAGTGGCAGTATGAACAAAGTTTTATCCTAAAAGGAAGCAGCTAAAAGAAAAGGCTTTGGAATCCTCCAAGGCTTTTTCTTTTAACGATATTAAAAATATAGATATACTATGTTTTATTTGAAAAGGAAGAGGAAGCATGTATAAAGAGTATGTAATGGGTATTGATTTTGGAACAACTAGCGTCAAAGCATGTGTATTCAATTTGACTGGAAAGCTCATCGCTGATTCAGAAGAAATGATTACCTCTTATTATCCTAAGCCTGGATGGGTAGAGCAGGATCCAATAGAAATCGAAAGGTTAACAATTAAAGCGGTAAGGAATGCAATTAACAAAGCAGCCATTAAAAAAAATGAACTACTTTCCGTTGGATTTTCAGCGGCAATGCATTCACTCATATGTGTTGATGAAAATAAAAAGCCGATATCTCCAGCACTTATATGGGCAGATGGAAGAAGCTTTGATCAGGCTGAAAAGGTATTGGAAAAAACCGGGAGCAAATATTATGCCAATACAGGAACGCCTATTCACCCGATGACACCATTCGTCAAGCTTTTATGGATGAAGGAAACAAACTATGAATCCTATAATCTGGCAGCCTACTATATGTCGATTAAGGAGTTTGTGCTTCACACATGGTTTGAACAGCGTGTGATTGACTATTCGATGGCTTCTGCCACAGGTCTATTTAATCCAGCCACACAAAGCTGGGATTCGGAATTATTAGGGTTAACTGGTATAAACGAAGGACAGCTTTCGAACATCGTTCCTCCGACTGCGATATTAACAGGAATCAACCCGATTGTTGCGGAAGAAATTGGTCTCGATCCTAGTACACCTTTCGTAATTGGAGCTGCTGACGGCCAATTAGCAAACCTTGGAATCGGTGCTATTCTCCCTGGGGAAGCAGCAGTTTCAGTGGGGACTAGCGGGGCAATTAGACAATTTACCAAAGGCGTAAAAATAAGTGAAAACCAAGAAACCTTTTGTTATTCCTTTACAGAGGGCACTTCCATCATTGGCGGTCCAACGAACAATGGCGGAATTGCCTTGCAATGGTTAAAAGATCTTCTGAATTACGAAGGAAGTTATGATGAATTCCTTGCAGAAGCAGGACGAGTTGCTCCTGGGGCCGATGGCATTATTTTTCTTCCCTATATAAACGGTGAAAGAGCACCGATTTGGAATCAGCAGGCTAAAGGAAATTTTTATGGGGTTTCGATTACCCACGGTAAAGAACATTTTATTCGTGCCGTATTAGAAGGAATTACTTTTAATCTCTATCAAATTGGGAAAGCTTTAGAGAGATTAGCTGGCGAGCCGCAAAAAATTTATGTAAACGGCGGTTTATCCAGGTCCCCGATTTGGCTGCAAATGATGGCTGATGTATTTGAAGCTGAAATATATGTTTCAGAAAGTCATCACAGTGCTGCATGGGGGGCAGCATGGACGGCATTAGTGGCTACTGATAAAGCTGGTTCCTTCGAAGAGATTAAGAAGAATATCCCTATGGGGGAAGCAATTCTTCCAAATATCGAAAACAGTAAGGCCTATAAAAAGGTTTACAAGAAATATGAAAAGCTGGCAGTAGATATCGCGAAGTATTTTTAATAATCATTACGATTCGGATTGGGGGGGATTTTTATGCTTGAGGAAATTTTGGAGCAGGTTCAAAAAGGTACCCTCAGCGTTGCAGAGGCAAAAGAGAAGCTAGCTACATTTGAGAATTTGGGTTTTGCTAAAGTTGATCACCACCGAAAGAAAAGACAGGGGTTCCCTGAAGTTGTTTTTGGCGAAGGGAAAACTGCTGAGCAAATCGTCACTATTATTCAGGCATTAAGAGCACGAAATAATCAAGTTTTAGTAACAAGAATTTCCAAAGAAAAGGCGGAAACGGTTCAGAAAACCTGTCCTGATTTTACTTATAACGAAATAGCAAACATTCTATTTTGGAAGGATGAAGCACGCCCAGCAGGAAATACTCAGGGATACATTGCCGTGGTTGCCGCAGGCACATCGGATTTAAGAGTAGCTGAAGAAGCAGCCGTTACAGCAGAAGTCCTTGGGAGTAATGTTCATCGGATATACGATGTAGGTGTTGCGGGCATTCATAGATTATTAAACCATGCTGAAGAAATTCAAAATGCGACGGTTTCTGTTGTCGTGGCGGGAATGGAAGGGGCATTGCCCAGTGTGGTTGGCGGACTTGTTTCCCATCCCGTAATTGCTGTGCCAACTAGTATCGGATATGGCGCTAACTTTAATGGATTATCAGCCTTACTAACGATGCTTAATTCATGTGCTTCTGGAATTAGTGTTGTTAATATTGATAATGGTTTTGGCGGGGGATATAATGCGGTTTTAATCCATCAACTTGCACAAAAAGGGGCAGGCAAAAATGAAGACACTTTATTTTGATTGTTTTTCAGGAATCAGCGGCGATATGGTCATTGGCGCACTCATCGATGCTGGTGCAGATCCTAATATTTTAGTCGAAGAATTAAAGAAACTTCATCTTGAGGATGAATATGAAATAACCTGGAAAAAAATTGTGAAGAACGGGATTACTAGTACAAAATTTGATGTATCGTTGAAACAACACACTCATAATCATCAACATAATCACGGGCATGAACATGCCCATCATCATGACCATGACCATCACCATGAACATAATCATCATCATGAACACGACCATGAACATGACCATGACCATGAACATAATCATGAAAATGACCATGGTCACCACCACCATCATGACCATGACCATCATCACCGTGCTTATCAAGATATCGTTAAATTAATTGAGGAAGCTGGATTTTCTGACCATGTGAAGGAAACAGCTTTAAAGATATTTAAGAAAATTGGTGAAGCAGAAGGCAACATTCATGGAATACCATTAGAGAAAGTTCATTTTCATGAAGTGGGTGCGATTGATTCCATCATTGATATAATCGGGGCAGCCATTCTGATTCATCAGTTGGAAATATCAACAGTAAAAGCATCTCCTGTACCCGTGGGAACAGGCAGAATTCACATCGATCATGGCATTTATCCAGTGCCTGCACCGGCAACACTTGAAATATTAAAAGGGGTACCTATTGAACAATCCGATATGAGAGCAGAGCTTACGACTCCGACCGGCGCAGCCATTGTTGCGGTACTGGTGGAAGAGTTTTGTTCCCTTCCCTCGATGAAGGTTCAGTCAATTGGCTATGGAGCAGGAACAAAAACCTTTAAGGACCGGCCAAACGTACTGCGTGTCGTTATTGGAGAGTCAAAATGATTTCACTCCCTCCTAATCATGAACATCTTGATGATCAAATGATCAAAATGGAAGTCAATCTTGACGATATTCCAGGGGAATGGCTGGGTAATGTAATGGACCTGCTATTCGAGGCCGGGGCAAATGATGTTTTTTATACACCTATTTATATGAAAAAAAATCGTCCGGGCATTTTGCTTCAGTTGCTATGTTCTTTTCAAAATGTAGATAGGATGAAAGAAATTTTATTTCATGAAACAACCACACTTGGTGTACGGTATTATCCTTTAACTGTTCATAGACTAGAAAGAAAGTTTAGAAAAATTATGACTGAATGGGGAACGGTAACGGTAAAAGAGGGAATTTATCATGGACAGGTTGTGCAAAGTGCACCAGAATTTGAAGAATGCAAAAACATTTCAAGACTGCATAATGTACCATTAAAGAAAGTATATGAACAGGTTTGGAAAGCTTTGCGCTAAGATAAACTAGACACGATTTATTAAATAAAGAATAAAAAAAGAGTTACTGCTCAGATTAATCATGACAGTAACTCTTTTTATTTCCTAATATTTCAATAAATATTTTTTTAAAAAACATATTGCATTAAGAAATTTTTTTTCATATAATCAATTACACATGAAAGTGCTTTCAGAAATATGCATGTAAAAATAAAACAAGTTAGTCTATATGGGGGGTTCATCAATGTTATTATTGATTGTGTTTGCCGCAATTGTAGCGTTACTATTGTTAATTACAGTTGCAAAATTAAATCCGTTTGTCGCATTAATTATCACAGCAGTTGGAGTAGGGTTGGCAACGGGTATGCCTTTGGTGGCTCCGGATCCGGAACATCCTGGTATTATTGATTCCATTAAAGCTGGTATGGGTAATACGTTAGGATTCCTTGCTATTGTCCTTGGTCTTGGTACAATGCTTGGTAAAATGATGGCAGAATCCGGCGGTGCCGAAAGAATTGCTCAAACGCTGATCAACCGTTTTGGTCAAAAGAATGTACACTGGGCCATGATGTTTGTTGGTTTTATCGTAGGTATTTCTGTATTCTTCCAAGTTGGTTTTGTGTTATTAATTCCATTAGCCTTTACGATTGCTCGTCAAACGGGTGTTTCATTAGTTAAAATTGGGGTACCATTGGTAGCTGGTCTTTCAGTAGTGCACGGTTTGGTTCCTCCGCATCCAGCAGCCATGGCCGCAGTAGGAATTTTTAAAGCAGATGTTGGTAAAACCATTCTTTATTCCATTATTGTTGGATTGCCAACTGCAATCCTCGCAGGTCCAGTATATGCAAGCTGGATTGGAAAACGCATTCACAAAGATGTTCCAAAAGAATTAGCTGAACAAATGTCAGCTCCGAAGGATTTAAAAGAATTACCAAGCTTTTTCAATACAATTTTTACAGTTCTTCTTCCTGTTATTCTTATGCTTGTTGCATCTATAGCGGAAATCCAATTAGACAAAGCAAGCTTTGGTTATAAAGCACTTAAATTCTTGGGAGATCCAGTAGTTGCGTTATTAATTGCAACAGTTTACTCATTCTTTAGCCTTGGTTTCTCTCGCGGCATGAATCGTGAAAAAATCTTGAAATTTACGAATGACTGTTTAGCGCCAACTGCTTCAATCTTATTAGTTATTGGTGCAGGCGGAGCATTTAATAAAGTATTACTTGATTCTGGTATCGGAACATACATCGCTGACTTAGCAAAAGAATCACATATGTCACCAATCCTTTTAGGCTGGGGAATTGCAGCCATGATTCGTGTTGCAACAGGATCTGCTACTGTATCTATGATGACAGCAGCTGGAATTGTTGCACCAATTGCAGCAGCTATGCCTGGTACAAACGCTGAACTGCTTGTTTTAGCAACTGGAGCAGGGTCACTCATTCTTTCACACGTTAATGATGCAGGCTTTTGGATGTTCAAGGAGTACTTTGGAATGTCAGTAAAAGAAACATTAATGACATGGACAGCACTTGAAACAATCATAGCAACAGCAGCATTAGTGTTTATTCTCATCCTAAATGTATTTGTATAGCATCACGAGTTGTTTAAAAAAGATGAACCCGCAGTGGGTTCATCTTTTAAAGTTTTCTTTATATACGAGTATCAGAAATGGCACTTCTAATTTTTTCAATGGCTGTTTTAGCTCTTTCTTTATTTAGAATCATCAAATTCACATAAAGGGCATCAATAAGGCTTAATTGAGCAATTCTTGATGCAAGTGCCTCAGAGCGATATTCTGTCTCGTCTGAACTAGTGTATAAGGCAACATCGACATTTTGGCTAATCGGTGACTTGGGGAAACTGGTAATTCCAATCGTCTTGGCACCGCTTTCAATTGCAGTATTTAAAATATTCGTAGTATCTTTATTTGTTCCGGAATGGGAAATGACTACTGCGACATCATTTTTTGTTAACTGTGATGCAGACATGAGCTGAAAATGGGAATCTAAAAAAGCAAATGCTTTTATACCAGTTCGAATAAACTTGTGAAACGCATCCATGGCAATGAGTGCCGAACCTCCCGTTCCATAAAACTCTACTCTGTCAGCAGAATGAAGCAATTCAACTGCTTTTTGGATAGAATCACTGTCCATGATTTGTAATGTATTTTCGAGGGTACGAATATTGGATTGAAAGACCTTTTCCGAAATGGTTTTTTCGCTGTCATGTTCTGAAATTTTTTCGTGGATTTGCTGAATCGGCGTGATGATTTCTGAAGCAAGGGCAATTTTCAATGCTTGATAGCCTTTATAACCAATTCGTTTGCAAAAACGAAACACTGTGGCATCGGCAACGTTTAAATCTTCAGCTACCTCATTAATTGTGCAGTGAATAATTTTATCTGGATTATCTAAAATATAATTGGCAATTTTCTTTTCTTTATCGCTAAATCTTGCGTAATAAGAACGTATTTTTCCAAGGCAGCTTTCTGTCATTACGGATTTCCTTTCTTAAGTCAGTAGATACTATCAGTATACCATAATAATAGCTGCGAAAAAATATTTCCCGCAAGCGATTACAAAAGTAAAAAATATTAACTAGTTTCCTTTTTGGAGGTATGGATTTATGAATGAAAAATATGTTATTGGCGTTGATATCGGTACAACTAGTACAAAATCGGTTCTGTTTTCAAAAACCGGGAAAGTGATATCGACTCATGGAATTGAATACCCTTTATTTTCGCCGACGCCAGCTACTGCAGAACAAGACCCTGAAGAAATTTTTCAAGCTGTTATTGATACCATAAAGACAGTCATTAAAAAAAGTGGGACTGCACCAAATGATATCCTTTGTATATCATTTAGTTCAGCGATGCACAGTGTAATTGCAGTGGATGAATCTGGTAAACCTCTTACCAATTGTATTACATGGGCAGATAACCGAAGTGCTGAATGGGCGGAGAAATTATTAAACGAAATGAATGGACATGAAATTTATCTTCGAACCGGAACCCCTATTCATCCAATGTCCCCGCTTTCAAAATTAATTTGGTTAAGGAATGAACAGGGAGACATTTTTAATCGTACATATAAATTTATTTCAATTAAAGAATATGTTTTTTATAAACTTTTTAACGAGTATGTAATCGATTATTCCATTGCATCAGCAACGGGGATGTTTAATTTAGCTTCCTTGCAATGGGATGAAGAAGCACTAAGAGTTGCAGGGATTTCTCCCGACAAGCT
This sequence comes from Neobacillus bataviensis, assembly GCF_019969725.1. The sequence goes on along the minus strand of NZ_JAHXYW010000007.1, from coordinate 212,623 downwards.
ATCAAAGCCAGTCTCCACTACCTTCAGTCTAACTGGTTTAAATGAAAGTTTTGCGGAAGAGATGACGCTTCCGATGGACACTCCTTTTGTTGTCGGTGCAAGTGACGGGGTGTTGTCCAATTTAGGTGTAAACGCAATTGATCCAGGAGTTGTAGCCGTTACCATTGGAACGAGTGGAGCCATACGGGCTGTGACAAATAAACCTGTCACCGATCCAAAAGGAAGGATTTTCTGTTATGCACTGACCGAAAATCATTGGGTTATTGGGGGACCGGTTAATAATGGTGGCATGCTTTTTAGATGGGTTCGGGATCAACTTGGATCCGCCGAAGTGGAAACCGCAAAGCGTCTGGGGAAGGACCCTTATGAAGTGTTAACAGAGATTGCTTCACGCATCACACCTGGTTCGGACGGACTTTTATTTCATCCTTATTTTGCCGGAGAAAGGGCGCCAATTTGGGACGCGAATGCACGAGGCTCCTTTTTTGGATTAGGATTGCATCATAAAAAAGAGCACTTAATTCGGGCTGTATTAGAAGGGGTTATTTTAAACTTGTATACAGTACTCTTGGCCTTAGAGGAATTAATCGGGGAACCGAAAAAAATTCAGGCCACTGGCGGATTTGCCCGGTCAGAGCTATGGCGTCAAATGATGGCGGATATATTTAATCAAGAAGTAAGTATTCCTGAAAGCTTTGAAAGTTCATGTCTGGGTGCTGCCATATTAGGCTTATATAGTTTGGGTGAAGTAGATTCATTAAATGTGGTTTCCGAAATGGTCGGGGCAACCAATCATCATGAACCTGTTCCAGAAAATGTTGAAATTTATCAAGAATTAATCCCAATCTATATTCGCCTATCACGACTGTTAAAAGAAGAATACGCAAGCATTTCTGCCTTCCAGAAAAAGTGGATTGGGTAATAATCAAACAAAAAAGGATGTCCATCTTACTAGGACATCCTTTTTTGTTATACCCATTTAATTTCCTTCAATAACCCCTGCCTGAATAATTGAATTATAAATTCATTGTAAAAGTCTTTTCTTACGATAATTTGATATTTATTATTTGGATGAATGTAAAAGTAGATATCTGAAATAACGTCATTTTCATCAAAAAAATCTCGAACTTTTTTTAGATTTTTCTTTAACTCACTGTCAATTAGAGTAATGGAAATTTCAATATCATTGCCGTTAACCGTTTCTGTTATCTCAAGTAATTGCTCGTTATATTTATACTCTGTCTTCATTCCAATTCCCCCTATATTAAATATCGCAGGTAAATATAAACAGTACAGATTATGATAGAAAGAATCATTAATGGAAAAGCGATGATTAGAAATTTGCCAAAAGTGATGTTATATCCTTCTTTTGCCGCAAGACCAGCCACAATGACATTAGCACTGGCTCCTATTAAAGTTCCGTTTCCGCCCAAACAGGCTCCAAGGGACAAGCTCCACCACAGCGGCTCTAAATTTTGAATTCCGAGGTCCCCCATATCTTTAATCATTGGAATCATCGTAGCGACGAATGGGATATTATCAATAAAGGCAGAGGCTATTGCACTCACCCAAAGAATTAAAATAGAAGTGGAGGTAACATCTCCTCCCGTTAAATGAACAGAATAATCCGCTAATAACGAGATCACTCCTGTCTCAATCAATCCGGATACGAGAACGAAAAGCCCGATAAAGAAAAAGATGGTTGTCCATTCTACCTTGTCAAAAGCTTTATCCAAGTAACTTTCCCCTGTTAATAAAAGTAAAAGAAAAGCTCCTGCTAAAGCTACTGTCGCTGATTCTATGTGAAAAAGCTGATGCAAGAAGAATCCCAAAATGGTTAATGCTAATGCAGTTAACGACTTTATTAAAAGAGCTTTGTCTGTAATTTCTTCCTTTTCATCCAAATTCATTAGATTTGATTTTAATTCGGCAGACGTTTTAAGCTGCTTACGGTAAATGAATGCTAAAATTCCGATATTCACAAATAAAATGAAAAATGTAATAGCTGTTAAATTGTTGATAAACGCCATAAATGTCAGCTCTTTTACAGCGCTTCCAAGCATAATATTCGGCGGGTCACCAATCAGGGTCGAAGTTCCGCCAATATTGGAAGCAATTATTTCGGTGATCAAAAAAGGAATCGGGTTTACCCGCAATTGTCTGGTGATACTGAAAGTGACAGGTACCATCAATAGAACGGTGGTAACGTTATCTAAAAAGGCCGATCCTAAAGCTGTAATGACCCCTAGGACAAGCAGGATTTTTAACGGGTCACCCTTTACTTTTTTTGCAGACCAAATCGCTATGTATTTAAAAAGTCCCGTTTCAGAGGTTATCGCGACAATAATCATCATCCCAGTTAGTAACCCGAGCGTATTAAAATCAATATGATGAAGGGCCTTTTCCTGACCGACAATTCCTAGAAGGATCATCATGATGGCGCCGGCCATTGCAATAATGGTTCGGTGAATTTTTTCTGTGACGATAAAGGCATATGTAATAAGAAATACGCCCAGTGCAATGTATGCTTGTGTTGACATGTTTTACCTCATTCCCCTTATTACGGTGTTTAAAAAAATGCAAAAAGGAGCCTGCTTTGACAGACTCCACCAAAATTACACCGTATATATTATTTACTTAATATTATAAAAATATAACTTGGTTGTAAAGTAAGAACTTTTTTGGGAAGGCTGCTACAACCCTAATTTTCTAATAAAATCTACTGTTTCTTGATGCTCTGGTCTTATGATTCTATATAAATTTTTATCATTTTTAACAAGCGGTTGCCCATTCTCATTACTAATAGCCCTAGTGGTGGAGGTCCCTTGTAAGACCGTCCACTTCCCAGCTGTCTTCTTGATTTTTAAATCAATAATACCAAGACGGTTCCCGAAAGCTCCAGCCATTACAACGGGTTTTCCATTGATTATGCCCTTTTCAATATCTGTGTTTGGGAGGTGTTGAAATACGGGGCCAGGGAAGACACTGTGTGAGTGGCCGGCTAATATAGCATTTATTTCTGGTAATTGTGTTAAATAATAGACAGCATTTTCTGTATCAGGATTATAAGGCTCACTGCTGATACCTGTGTGAGCAAGGGCAATAATAATATCTGCTCCTTTGGCCTTAATAATCGGGATAAATTCCTTTGCCGCATCAAGAATCGGTTTTGCATAGACCTTTCCTTCTAAATTTGCTTTATCCCATTTCATTATCTGAGTGGGCATGAAGGCGATAACCCCTACGTTTAATGAGTACTTATTTCCACTTTGGTCGACAACATTCTTTTTTAAAATCGTATATGGTGTAAAATATGGCTTGTTGTTTTTTACCGAAAAAACATTCGCATTTAAAACAGGCATTTTGGCCCCTTTTATCGCTGAGTTTAAAAACTTTAGTCCGTAATTAAATTCATGATTTCCAATGGCAACTGCGTCATAATCTAAATAATTAAAGGCACGGTAGACTGGATGCGTTTTACCTTTATTAATCCCCCTGATTCTGGCGAGATACTCACCAAGTGGATTGCCTTTTAGATGGTCCCCATCATCAAACAATAAGGAATTTTTAACCTCGCCTCTTGCTTCTTGAATAAGGGTAGCCGTTTTAACAAGGCCAATCCTGTTATCTACTTTTGTTTGATAGTAATCATAATTGACCAATGAAGCATGTAAATCGGTTGTTTCTAAGATTCGCAAATCGATTATTCCGCTATTATTTGGTTTAACCTCTTCAGCAAAAGTGCTTAACGGGTAAATATAACAATAAAGAAGAATGAACGTGATTAATAGGAAAGGAACCTTTTTTTCAAGCATTATTGTACCTCCTCCATCATTTTTCTACTGTTATTATTTTGCCTAAAACGGATGTTAATACCTTTTAAAGGGAGTAATGAAAATGGACAGAAATTTGTCAAAAACATTTGAATAAAAAACGAATTAAAGAGATTTCAAACATTAGGGAAGTGAAAATGATTTATAATGAAGCCATAAAAAAGTGGAGGTAAGGAAAAATGAACATTACAACCATTATTGAATTAGAAAATCAGGAAGTCGAAAATATCACAGGTGCTAAATTAGTGTTTACTCAAGAACAAATTGATGAAAATATTATCGAAACATGTGTAGATTGCTTACAAATGGAGGATTCAGAAAAAATGATTACCACAGAGGAGGCAATGCAACTAGTATTTGAACAATTACAGGAAAGGGGACTCATTCCAGCAAAAGTTGAGGATTTTTCGTATGAAATGCCATCATGTGAGCGTTTAAAAAGAAAAACTGAAAGTGAGACAGATTTACCACAAAAAGTAATCCTTTCATTTATGTCTTAAAAGAAGTCCTTGATAAAGGGGAAAAGCCAGCCTTGAAAAGTCAGGCTGGCTTTTTTCGTTTCTCCAATTGATTTTTGTTTTTGATTCCAAAGAACCACCAGTTCCAGTCACCAAGAAGCTTCATTAAGGCAGGGACAAGAACCATCCTGACAAGGGTCGCATCAATAAAAATGGCTGTAGCAATGCCAACACCCAATTGCTTTATTGGCATAACTCCTGTAAAAGCGAAGGCCCCTGTTACAACAATCATGATAGCAGCCGCTGACGTAATAATCTTGCTTGTATAGGTTAAGCCATAGATTGTCGCCTCGCTGTTATTACCTGTTTCTAGATAAAACTCTTGAATTCTCGAGATAAGAAAGACCTCATAATCCATTGAAAGCCCAAAGACAAGAGTAAAAACAAATACTGGTAAAATTAAGGCAATATTTGCAGGTGTCATACCCAAATGGCCTTGTTGAAATATCCAAACGACAATGCCAAACGTGCAGCCAAGGCTTAATATATTCATTAAGATTGCTTTTATTGGAATAAGAATTGATCGAAATGCCGCCATCAAAATCACAAGTGTGGAAATAACAATTAAAAGTAATCCATAAGGTGCTTTTTTATAAATTTCCGTAAAGATTTCTTGTTCAAATTTTATCGAGCCGCCAAAAAAAGCTTTCAAGCCTAAATCTTTTGTTGACCATTTTTCAACCCAAGCTCGAGCTTTTGAAGAATGCTCACTAGTTTTTAAATAAACCTCAAAAAGCATTTTATTATCTTTTATAAAATAGTCTATTATCGGTGCAACCTTAGATTTGTCCCCATTGGTTAAAAACTGAAGGAGCTGGTCTGAGTCGTTTATTCCTGTTACTGAAAATGGGGAATTAACAGTATTGACGAGAGGATCTTCCTCAATTCGATTTATTACCTGACCAATTTTATTAAAATTGTTCTTTTCAAAGATTTTTCCATTCGTGGTTAAGACGATGGTTACTTTTTTCTCGTCTCGTTTCTCCTTAGCGATAAATTGATGCTTGAAGGTTTCTAATGCTACTCTTGAAGGATATTTTGCCGGCAATGAATCTGTCCCAGGGATGGTTAAGACCATCTGCTTAACTGGAATAAGGCCGGACAGAAGAATTGCAAGTGCCGTAATCGACATGAGAACAGGACGCCGCATCACAAATTTAGCGAACTTATACCATAAACTAGTTTGTTTATCTGTAACAGGCAGTAAACTTAATTTATTTACCTTTTTTCCTAATATAGACAAAATGGCAGGGAGAAAGGTTAAAGCGCACAGAGCAGATAAAAATACAACTGTCATTCCGCCCAAGGCAACATTTTGAAAAATATCAATCTTGATAAACCAAAGCCCAGATAAACCAATAAACACACAAAGTCCTGAAAAGATAATTGAACGGCCGGCGGTTTCCACTGTTATCTCAATTGCTTCTTGAATTGGTTTCGTATCGATTTCCTCTTTAAAGCGGTTTATTAATAACAACGCAAAATCAATGCTTAAAGCCAGACCAATCATCGGGACAATATTTAAAATAAAAATAGTTAAATCAGCACCATAGCTAAAAAAATAAACAGCTCCCATAGTTGTTAAGATGGAAACCACTCCAATAACAAGTGGAAGAGAGGCAGCCACAAGACCGCCAAAAGCTAGGATAAGGACAATGAGGGCAATTGGCAGGCCAATCATTTCAGCTTTTGCGAGATCTTCCTGACTTGCGGTATTTAAATCTTGGACGATTATTGGTTCTCCGGTTATGGTAACCTTTAATCCGTTTTTATTATTTAGGAACTTTTTTAATTCATCAATTTCATTACCAAGGCTTTCGGCTTTTTTGTTAAAAGTGAGCAGCCCATAGGCATAGTTCCCCTTTAGCATTCCATCACGCTCAAAAGGAGTTGTCACTTTGTGCTGGCCATCAAAATTTCTCAATTTATCAAATGTATTTTGAATAAAGTCATGAAATTTCTCTTCACTTATTTGTTTTTCTTTTTCAAAAACCAAGATAATCGACGATTTGGGCTGACCAAAGTCCTGCTCTAATATCCTCCTTGTTTCACTGTAATCCCCTTTAAATTCAAAGCCGTTTCCACTTAAAACTGAAGGCAATTGTAATGCGAAAAATCCAAAAAAGATAATGATTGCTATCCATAATCCTAAAATCAATTTTCGCTTTTGGTAAATGTATAAGCCAAATTTTTTCAATGTATCACTCCTTATCCAAAGGAAAACAGTTGGTTAATAAATTTTCCCCTTATATCAATTTGAAAATTCACTATTTAATTCAACTCCTAAGCCGTTAATAATTAGAATATGTTCATATTGATTTTTACAAATGTAAAACTGTTATGACTATACTCCTTTTTTTGATACAATAAAGAAAATATCTTTTTAGGTGGGACCTATGGATCGAGAAAAATTAAGTAAGGTGATTGAAGCAGCCAAGTTATATTATTTACTGGATTATAATCAAAACGAGATAGCAAAAGTTTTAGGTGTCTCCCGCCCGACAGTATCCAGGTTATTACAGCAAGCAAAAAGTGATGGTATCGTTAAGATCAGCATCATGGACCCTACAGAAAATGTTGAAAATTTGTCAGAGCAATTAGAAAAAAAATTCAATTTAAAAAAAGCCATTGTCGCATCGATTCCGCAATTTGAAAACCACATCATCAAAAACTATCTTGGCGAAAAAGCAGCCCAATTTCTTGATGAAATTGTGAAGGATAATGACATTATCGGTGTGACCTGGGGAACAACCCTTTACCATATCGCAATAGAGTTGAAACAGAAATTTGTTAAAGATGTAAAAGTCATCCAGCTAAAGGGTGGAGTCAGCCATGCCGAAACGAATACGTATGCCTCAGAAATTTTATATCTTTTTGGTAAAGCCTATAATACGACCCCACACAACCTTCCACTTCCAGCTATTGTGGATCATGTGGTGGTAAAGCAGGCGATGGAGGCAGATCGGCATATTCGTAAAATCCTTGAACTTGGCAGGCAGGCGAACATTGCCTTGTTTACCATTGGATCAATAAAAACAGATTCTTTACTATTTCAGTTGGGGTATTTTACCGAAAGTGATTTGGAATCATTGTATGGAACTGCTGTCGGGGATATTTGCTCGCGTTTCTTCGATAAAGATGGGAGAATCTGCAACGAAAGCTTGAATCAAAGAACCTTAGGAGTCAATTTGAATGATCTAAGGGCGAAAGAGCATTCTATTCTTGTCGCTGGTGGCCCAAACAAAATTGATGGTATATACGGTGCTTTAAAAGGCGGTTATGCAAATGTCCTCGTAACTGATCAATTTACTGCCCAATTTTTACTTGATAAAAAGGAATAATAGCTTAAAAAAAACAGCCTTGGAGCTGTTTTTTGTCTTTTATGTGAATAAATGATAAACGAAATTTACATTTGTTCATAAAAGTGTTTACAAATGTTCAATGTCTTTGCTATAGTAACAGTGTGATAATTAACCTTTAAAATTTTAAATAAAAATGTTTTAAAAATCGGGGAGGAATTCCAGTTATGACTCAAAATATTGTAAAAATGATTGATCATACATTATTAAAAGCAGACGCTACGAAAGAAGAAATCAAAATATTAGCAGAAGAAGCTAAAGAGTATTCTTTTGCTTCAGTCTGTGTCAATCCTACTTGGGTAAGTACTGCAGCTAAAATTCTTGCAGATAAACCTGAAGTGAAGGTATGTACCGTCATCGGTTTCCCGCTTGGCGCTTCAACACCTGAGACAAAAGCATTTGAAACCATAAATGCCATTGAAAACGGCGCAGATGAAATTGATATGGTCATAAATATTGCAGCTCTTAAAGATAAACAAGATGATTTAGTGGAAAAAGATATTCGAGCAGTTGTAGAAGCAGCTAATGGAAAAGCTTTAGTTAAAGTTATTATTGAGACATGTTTATTAACGAATGAGGAAAAAATAAGAGCATGTGAAATATCCGTTAAAGCAGGTGCAGACTTTGTTAAAACATCCACTGGTTTTTCAACAGGAGGCGCAACGGTTGAGGATATTCGCTTAATGCGTGAAACAGTAGGTCCTGAAATTGGTGTAAAAGCTTCCGGCGGAGTTCGCAGCCGTGAAGATGCACTGGCAATGGTGGAAGCAGGAGCTACTCGTATTGGCGCAAGTTCTGGAGTATCAATCGCTAAAGGTGAACTTTCTTATAGTAATTACTAATAATTAATGAGAGGGTATCAAATATGAGAGATGTATTAATGGCGTTATTAGCCGGCTTAGTTGTTGGAATGCTGTTTAAATTTTTAAAATTGCCATTACCTGCACCCCCAGTATTCTCAGCAGTCGTTGGTGTTTTCGGTGTATACTTTGGCGGCGTAATACTTGAATGGATTTTTAAATTAGTTCAACATTAATATTTCACGGCGGAGAGTGAGAAGGATGGAAGAAAAAGATTTAATGATCGAAGCGAATAAAGCGAGAGAGTTTGCTTATGTTCCCTATTCTAAATTTAAGGTTGGCGCAGCCCTTTTATCTAGTGACGGTCAAATATTTCATGGCTGCAACATTGAAAATGCCGCTTATGGGATGACCAACTGTGCAGAGAGGACCGCATTATTTAAGGCCTATTCAGAAGGGATAACTAAGTTTGATTCACTTGTAGTTGTGGCCGATACAGAGCGGCCCGTTCCTCCGTGCGGTGCCTGCCGTCAAGTGATTTCTGAGCTATGTGATGAAAATATGGAAGTAGTTCTTACCAATCTAAAGGGTGATATCCAAAGAATTCTTGTAAAAGACCTTCTTCCAGGTGCTTTTTCGCCAAAGGATTTAAATAAATAATCTCTCAAAAGAAGCTTTTAGATTTATCTAAAGGCTTCTTTTTTTGGTTAATCTTTCAATAATCATCCATAATAAAAATAGACAAAAGTATAAAGGATGATACCATGATTTATATCTATAATGATTATGGTGGGACACATACAACTGCTTTAGCAGCTGCATATCATTTAAAACAATTGCCACAATCGGAACAGAAATTGACGACGGAAGAAATATTAAATGTGAAGTATTTCAATAAATTAACGAAACAGGATTTTGGCAAGCTTATTTTTCACGGGGTGGATGAAGAAGGACATTCTGTGTACACAATTGGACGGAAAAGAAACAAATATGTAATTCCGGCATTAAAAGAAATGAGTTTATTGCTGCAAGAAAAATTTAAGTTTGATGAAAAAATCGTGTTTTCCAACACATCTCCAACGGTACCATTTTTAATGTCAATGGGAGGATTTTTTTCGAGAGGATTAAAAATTGATGTTATCGGAGTGCCTCTTTTAGTAAAAGGGGCGAAAAGATGTTGTGACAATGTTTATCGCTTAGTGGAAAATACAAAAGAAGTTGGGAGAACAACGTTTGCAGAAAATGTCATCATATTAGAAAATGAAATGTACAAGTAAGAAGAATAGGGTGTGGAGAGCATGAATAAAAAGATAGGATTTATTGGAGCGGGGAAAATGGCGCAGGCCATGCTGGGGGGAATAGTAAAATCAGAAGTGATTTCACGTGAAAACATCATGGCAAGTTCAGCAACAAAAAATACGATTGATAAAATTGCTGAGAACTTCCGGATTAGGACATCTTTACATAATATTGAAGTTGCAAGGTTTGCAGATATTCTTATCCTCGCTATCAAGCCAGAACTTCATACTTCCGTAATTGAGGAAATTAAGCATGAAATTAAACAAGATACAATTATTGTAACAATTGCAGCAGGCATTACTTTAGTTGATCTTGAACATGCCTTTGGCCAGAAGGTTAAAGCTGTTCGGACCATGCCAAATACGCCTTCCCTTGTAGGAGAAGGAATGAGTGTCATTTGTCCAAATGACCTTCTTAGTGAAGAAGATATAATGGAAGTTGAGCACTTGTTCAAGACCTTTGGAAAAACTGAGCGACTCGAAGAAAAATGGATGGATGCAGTGCCAGCAATAAGTGGTTCTTCCCCTGCTTATATTTATATGCTTATTGAAGCCATGGCAGATGGAGGAGTTCAACAAGGAATCCCAAGGGACAAGTCCTATCGTCTTGCTGCTCAGGCCATTCTCGGCGCAGCCAAAATGGTTCTGGAAACTGGTATTCATCCTGGCGAACTTAAGGATAATGTGTGTACCCCTGGGGGTGCAACCATTGAAGCTGTGGTTGCTCTTGAGAAAATGCAATTTCGTGGAGCCATCCTAACTGCGATGAAGAGCTGTACGGATAAGGTAAAAATGTTAAGGTGATTTTCACATTGGATCCATTTAAGCATCCTTTTTTTATAAATGGCTATGTTAAAGGGGAATGTTGATTTTTAACACTGTTGATTGGAGCAGAAGGCGCGAAGACTCCTGCGGGAGTACGGGGCAGGGGAGACCCCGAAGGCGCCAAAGCGCCGAGGAGGCTCCCCGGGACGCCCTAAGGTACGCGAAGCGCCTGGAGCGCAAATCAACAACTAATTTTAACAGAGCCTTATAAATAGGAAAAAATAAATCGGGAGGAGCTGCATTATTGCTGATTTGAAAGGTGAAAAAAATGGAACAACTAATTAGTTATGTTTCAGAGTTTGTGTTTTGGTATCCATTAATGATGTCTTTGGTTTGGATAGCGGGTACTCACTTATTTTTTAATTATCGTGAACAAGAAGACATAATTGATTTTGATCAAATTGAATGGCCGTTAATCAGTATTTTAGTACCATGCTATAACGAAGAGGAAACTGTTGAAGAAACCATACACTATTTGTCTAAAATCAATTATCCGAAAAAAGAAATTATTGCTGTAAATAATGGGAGTACTGATAACACTTTTGCTGGTGGTCTTCTAATGTGTTTCCGGTCTTTTTGCCACAGTTACAGTTGTCATGAGTCCAACACAAATTATTGTCAAAAGGGAATAAAAAAACTTTTCCAATCCAACTACTTGAATGCCGCTTGTTATAATCAGCCCGTCAATTAAGAAAATGATAATTCCTATATTAATGGAAGTAAATTTAGTTAACAGCTGGGCTAATAAATCCGTCCCGCCAGTGCTTGTTTCATAACGAAGCATGACGCCGATGCCAATCCCAACAAGCAAGCCGCCAATGACTGTACTTGGTAAAATGCCGAGATTGATTCTTCCATTAATAAAGGAAAAAAGATCAATACAAAAAGAAGAAATAATTAAACCATGAAGGCTGTAGAAGAAATAACGCCTCTCAAAAAACCAAGCTAAAACATAGAGGGGAAGGCTTAGAAGAATAATACTAAGTCCAGTGGGCCAGCCATAAAAATAATGAATGATTAGGCCTAAACCAATTACACCACCATCTAGCAAGTGATAAGGGACTAGAAATCCGTTTACACCTAAACTTAATAAAATTGAACCAATCATCATTGCGAATATTTTTTCAATCATAAGTTTCACCTCAAAACTTGTCCTTTTACAATAAAGTTATGAAGTAGTGACCTAATTAGAAGTGAATCCAATAAAAAAAGAGGAGGAAACAATCGTTTCTTCCTCTTTTTATCATTTAAAAAATAAGATTTAGAATAAAGTAGCAAATTCCTGCTAATACAGCAGTAATTGGCAGAGTAATAACCCAAGTTATGAGCATACGCTGAGCTGTACCCCATTTAACACCCTTAAGACGATGAGCAGAGCCAACCCCTAAAATACCGGAAGAAATAACGTGAGTTGTACTTACAGGTAAATGAATGTAGGTAGCACCAAAAATAATGGCAGCCCCTGTTAAATCCGCAGCAACCCCGTTAATTGGCCGTATTTTCATGATCTTTCCACCAACGGTTTTAATGATTTTCCAACCACCGATAGAGGTCCCAAGTCCCATGGCAATCGCACAGGAAGCTTGAACCCAAAAAGGAACTTCATCACTCTGAATCGTACCAGTGGTCAGAAGGGCCATTGTGATGATTCCCATCGATTTTTGTGCATCGTTCGTTCCATGTGAATAGGACTGTAATGCAGCTGTAGCTATTTGGATATAACGAAAGTTTCGATTGGTTTTTGTTAAATTAAAATTCTTAAATACAACTTTAAAGATACTATAAACGATGTATCCGACAACAAACGCTATAATTGGAGAAAGAATTAGTGCTTGTAAAATTTTTAAAAACCCGCCATAGTTAAGTGAAGCAAAACCTTCTGCAGCAATGGCAGCCCCTGCAATAGAGCCAATTATCGCGTGAGAGGAACTACTTGGAATTCCGTAGTACCAAGTGATTAGGTTCCATGCAATGGCAGCAATTAAAGCTGCTAAAATTACAATTGAACCATTGCCAAGGCTAAATGGATCGACAATATCTTTTGATACCGTTTTTGCAACCCCAGTAAATGTCATTGCCCCAATAAAGTTCATTACCGCAGCCAAAATGATGGCATGACGGGGTTTTAACGCTTTTGTTGAAACAGATGTCGCAATTGCATTTGCTGTATCATGGAAACCATTAATAAAGTCAAATGCAAGGGCACCAATTACAATTAATATAAGTAGAGTCATGTTTATGCTCCTTATGCATTTTTCATAATAATGGTTTCAAGAGTATTGGCAACTGATTGACAGTAGTCAGCAATGTCCTCTAGATTTTCATAAATTTCTTTGTATTGAATAATGCGGATTGGGTCTTTTTCAACAGTAAATAAATTTTTGATGGATTGTCTTAAGATATTATCGCATTTTGATTCAAAATCTTTTATTTTGATGGCGTGCTCTCTAATTTGAGTAAGCTTCTTATTGGAAAGAAGTACAACGGCTTTATCGATTTCATGAACACTTCCCTGAATGGCTTCTACAAACTTAACCATAAAATCATCAGCACTAGTTATAGAATACATTTCAAATAGCGCTGAACATCCTTCAAGTCCATCTAGGACATCATCCATACTCATGGCAAGATGCAGAATGTCTTCTCGTTCAATTGGAGTGATAAAGGCGTCATTTAATTCTTTAATCACTTCATGAACGTAGGAATCTCCTTTTGTTTCAAGCTCTTTCATTTTTTCAGAGAAAATTTTTAAATCACTTACGTTTTTTAATTTGTATTCTGTAAAGAAATTGGCACTTTCCTTTAAGTTAGCGGAAATATTATTTAATAAAACCGAGAACTTATCATTTTTTTTGAATGCCATGTAATTACCTCCAATATTCATATGAAAAGTTTGTACTCTTACCGAAAATTATTTTATCGGAAAGTTGTCGAAAAAAGAAACATATCTTAACGAAATTTACAAAAACTTAACATTAGAATTTTCTGAATAATACTTCATGTTTGATAGTACTTTTTTACTTTTTCCATAGAAATGTTTCATTATGTATGAAGTTGACTAATATCGACGCGGGTAGTATAATTATCTCGAATTAAAGATATTTGATTTTGAGATTGTGAAGTACAAAAAATATTGGGATACTACTATAAAAACAATTGAGGTGGAAACTGATGATAAACATTTATAAAGCTGAGAATAGATACACTGCCGACCATGGCTGGTTAAAAAGTAATTTTAGTTTTTCTTTTGCTGAATATTATGATCCAGCTAACATGCAATTTGGACCAATGCGCGTTTTAAATGATGATATTGTCCAGCCCTTAAGAGGTTTCGGGGCACACCCGCATCGTGAAATGGAAATTATATCCTTAGTTTTAAAGGGACAATTAAAGCATGAAGATAGTACCGGACGAAGTGCTGTGACGACCTTTGGCGGGGTTCAAAGGATGTCAGCAGGAACTGGGGTTATTCATTCTGAGGTAAATCCTTCAGCTACAGAAGAAGTAAACTTCTTGCAATTATGGTTTATGCCTGAGCAAAATGGTCTTTCACCATCCTATGAGAAAACAGAATTTGATGTAAATCAAATGAAAAATAAGCTGTTACCAATTGTATCGAAAAATGGTGAAGGTGAAAAAGTAGCTGGTATCCATCAAGATTTAACCATTTATTTGTCTGATTTAGATGAGGGCAGTGAGTTGACTTTTCAACAAGAAAAGAATCGGCGGATATTCTTCTTTGTGATTGAGGGAGATGTAGAACTAAACCAAGATTATAAGTTGAATAAGCGCGATTCTGCTCGGATAAAAGATACTACTGAATTACAAATCAGGGCTGTTAATAAAAGCAGATTAATGCTGATTGATTTACCATAATCTAGACCGGATTCTTTGAATCCGGTTTTTATTCTTTCTATGAGTAATAAAATAAAAAAAATTGGGTAATTTATAGGTACAGGCAGGAAGAATTCAATTTCTTCACCCACAGCCTGAAATGCAGGCTCAGACGCTTTAAAAATAGGTGAAAACTAAAAAGGAGTGTTCGTAATGGGCTTTATTTGGTCATTAATCGTTGGTGGTATTATTGGATGGTTAGCAGGTCTAATCGTTGGAAGAAATATTCCTGGTGGCATTATTGGTAATATAATTGCTGGATTTGTTGGCGCATGGCTTGGAACAATGATTTTAGGAAACTGGGGTCCGCATGTTGCTGATTTTGCCATCATCCCGGCGATAATTGGAGCTGCTGTACTCGTTCTCCTCCTAAGCTTCATCATGAGGGCATTTAGACGAGCCGATTAAGAAATCAAAGCCTCCCAATACGGGAGGCTTTATCTATTTATATCGAATATACATCAATATCATCAAAAATAACTGGAGTATCGATAAAAGGTGCGTGACAGCTGATTTTTTCATGTGTAAACGGATGGACAAATTCAAGCTTAGCGGCATGAAGGGCCTGCCTGTTTACAAGTGGTTTTCCTCCGTACAAAATATCTCCAACTAAAGGATGGCCGAGGTGACTTAAGTGAACGCGGATTTGATGTGTTCTCCCGGTATCCAGCCAGCACTTTACATATGACAGATTCCGTACTTTAACATCTTTTAATACTTGATAATGGGTAATAGCTGCCTGTCCAGAAGGAGAAACTCTTCTTTTGGTTGCATGATGGCGATCACGCCCTATTGGAGCATTAATGGTCCCTTTTTTTCTCTGTATTAAGCCATGCACCATTGCAAGGTAGGTTCTCTTTATTTGGCGCTCTTCCAGCATTCTATCTAAGATAACACCAGCTAAAACGTGCTTCGCAAACAAGATTGCTCCCGATGTATCCCGGTCTAAGCGGTGGATTTGGCGTACGTTTTTCATTTCACCTTTTGACAATAAATAAAAAGAGGCGGCATTGATTAAAGTGTTTGTTTCCGTATTTGTATCATTTGGATGAGTATTCATAAACGGCGGCTTATTGATAACAAGAAAATGATCATCCTCGAACAAAACATCGATTTCATAGTAATGTGGAGTGACCTGAATATCTTCTTCCTCAAAAATTTGAATTTGCAGTTTAATGCCTGCTGTAAGCGGCAAATTCCAATCTACACGATTCCCTTCCAAGCGGACCTTTTCTTCCATTCTAAAAGAATGAATGACTTTTTTTGGAGCTTTCCACTCATGGCGGAAAATTTCATCAGTTGTTTTGCCTTCCCACTCTTTTGGGGTAATGATTTGCAGCCAATCTCCCTGTCGTATTGTATTAAGCATAAGTACTCCTTTACTTTCTATTAATTACCACACTTTATTCTTTGGTTGTTATGTTATTCTTATCATATATATTACGATAGAATTATGCGATGGCAAAGGTGGGTTATAAGTGAAAATTGTTTTTGCCTCGACACCAAGTCAGGAGCAAGAAATTTGTGAACTTGTGAGGTATATTTACTCTAATATTTTTCCACTCTATTTTACTGATGAGGAAATTTTTCAGTTCGAACAGTTAAAGGTCCTGCATACTTCAGGGAAGCATGTTGAAGATTTTAGTACCTTAAAGGATGCCTTTCAGGTAATGACAAGCATTCAAACGATCATTTCCATTCTTGAGGCATCACCTCTTGATGAACAGTATG
Source organism: Neobacillus bataviensis (assembly GCF_019969725.1). The sequence continues at coordinate 196,365 of NZ_JAHXYW010000007.1, read as the reverse complement.
CTGCTTTATTTGATAAAAATGTTGCGAATCTGCAGGAATTTGGATTGTTTTTCCCATTTGAATTTGAACAGTTTATTGAAGCCAAGAGTTTGAAAAATACGATCCTTAGTATATACACGAAAGCAGATAACGAATTGCTCATATAAAAAGTAAAATGCCTGCATTTTTTGCAGGCATTTTACTTTGCATTTTTTTAATTTATTAAAATTATAAGGTAAAATAGTAATGGGTAATATACCATTCTGCGAAAATTGTCGGATTTTTTATGAGATTTTTAAAGGAGTAACATGTTATAACTAAGAAAAAATAAAAATTAGAATGAAACGGGAGGGCCCTCATGGACTGGAAAGAAGTAGCAAATAGTTGGATTGAATTTAAGGATTTGGATGTAGAATTACATAATCAATTAGAAGAAATAAAGAAAGAAGAAAAACTACTTGAAGAGGCATTTTATAAGAATTTGGAATTTGGAACTGGCGGAATGCGCGGTGAATTAGGTGTTGGGACAAACCGTATGAACATCTATACGGTACGAAAGGCTTCTGCCGGACTGGCTGCATACATAGAAGAACATGACTTAGAAGCAAAACAACGCGGAGTTGTGATTGCCTTTGATTCCCGCCACAAATCACCGGAATTCGCAATGGAGGCTGCCAAAACACTTGCCACCAAAGGAATTCAAACATATGTATTTGATGAATTAAGACCAACTCCTGAATTATCGTTTGCCCTAAGGCATTTAAATGCTTTTTCTGGAATTGTCATTACCGCAAGTCATAATCCTCCGGAATATAACGGATATAAGGTTTATGGTTCTGATGGCGGCCAGCTTCCTCCTGCTGATGCCGATATAGTAATCAGCCGGGTAAATGAAATTGAGAACGAATTATTAATCGAGGTCGACAGCGAGGAAAAGTTAAAAGCTGCGGGACTTATTAAAACCATTGGTCAAGAAGTGGACAAAGCTTACCTTGAAAACTTAAAAACAATTTCCGAGAATCCGCATCTTGCAGAAGAAACGGATCTTCATGTAGTATTTACTCCGTTACATGGAACGGCCAATAAACCGGTTCGTTCAGCGCTTGCTGCTTTAGGCTATAAGAATGTAACAGTGGTGAAGGAGCAAGAGCTTCCAGACCCTGAATTTTCAACAGTAAAAAGTCCAAACCCGGAAGAGCATGCGGCCTTTGAATTAGCCATTCGTGATGGGAAACGAGTAGGGGCAGATCTTTTAATTGCGACGGATCCGGATGCAGATAGACTTGGTATAGCAGTCCTTAATCCTGAGGGCGAGTATGTTGTTTTAACTGGGAATCAAACAGGGGCTCTTTTACTTGATTATCTCTTAACCCAGAAAAAGGCAAAAGGAACTTTGCCTCAAAATGGAGTTGTGTTAAAAACGATCGTAACATCGGAATTAGGTCGAAAAATTGCTTCCGCTTTCCAATTAGAAACGATTGATGTATTAACAGGCTTTAAATTTATCGCTGAAAAAATCAAAGAGTATGAAGCTACAGGTGAGCATACATACCTATTTGGTTATGAAGAATCATACGGATATCTCATTGGCGATTTTGCTCGTGATAAGGACGCAGTCCAAGCTGCACTATTGGCAACAGAGGTTTGCGCATATTATAAGAAACAAGGAATGTCCCTTTATGAAGGAATGATTCAGGTTTTTGAAAAGTACGGTTATTATCAGGAAGGTCTTCGCTCTCTAACGTTAAAAGGTAAAGAGGGAGCGGAACAAATTCAGCGCATTTTAGCCTCATTCCGAAACGATCCGCTTAAGAACCTTGGCTCATTGAAAACAGCAGTATCTGAGGATTATTTAACGGGACTTCGTATAAGCGGAAATAAGGAAGAAAGAATTGAATTGCCAAAATCCAATGTATTAAAATATACTTTCGAAGACGGTTCATGGGTATGTTTAAGACCTTCAGGTACTGAACCGAAAGTAAAATTCTATTTCGGAGTAAATAGTGAAAGTCTTAAAGATAGTAAAGCGAAACTAGCAGCTATTGAGAAGGACTTTATGGAACTTGTAGATCAAAAAGTCAAGATGGTGCAAGAAATTTAATAATTTAACAGCATCCAAGAATTTCAACAATATCCGATATCAAAAGAATACCCCCGAAAGGCTTAGGTGCCTTTCGGGGGTATTTTTTTGAAAATGGTTACTGGATTGAAATCGAAGTGGTAAAAGCGGAGGCAGGAATGACTTTACGTTACCTAAAATGTGGTGATGAATAGAAATGGTAACGTAGAAGGAGTCTACGTTACCGAAAACGAGGTGGTGAAGAGAAAAGGGTAACGTAGAAAGGGTCTACGTTACCAAAATGATGCTGAAGAGGATATAACGGTCACGTAGAAAAAGTTTCATTGCCCGAAGCGCATAAAAAAGAGTTTGGATGGTAAAATGAAAAGGCAATTCATTGCCCGTAGCGCCTAAAAAAGAGCTCCTACGGTATATGAAAGCCCAGCTAAAAAAGCCATCCCACCTAAAGCAGGATAGCTCACTCCAATATTATAAATATTTCCGATGTACACCTTTGCCGTCATAGGAAAACAGCATTTTTCTTTCCTCAATGATGGTTTCAATATGGACGGGTCTTCCCCAAAGCTGCTGAACGTATGGCAATACCTTTTCAAGATATTTCACATCTAATTCAACGCCTTCATACCAATGCTTTAAGTAAAGTTCACCATTTTTGAGGTAATCGCCATCATTAACGGTAATGTACGGAAACCCTCCATTTACCCGCATATTGACTAATTGATCGCGGATATGCTCCCACTGCTTATCAACAATCTTATAATCCCGTCCTTGCTTTTGGAAAAGATACATATCCTCTCGCATGACAAGGTCTTTATTCAAATAATTTCGTAAGAAGGAAATATCTGATTCAACCTCACGAACTTCAAATATTTTATCACGTCCAGAACCTGGCTGTACTCCCCTAAGCTTCATTTCTTCTGTTGGGTTATTGTAGCGCTCCTCGATATCTTCAAAAATTTTAATACCAAGATAATAAGGATTAATGCCTGTTTTTGAAGGCTGTACCACACCAGCATTTAATTTGGCAAATTCAATGGCTTCCCCGCTTGTTAATTCCAATTCTCGTAATATCCGTTGATGCCAGAAGGATGCCCAGCCTTCGTTCATGATTTTTGTTTCCAGCTGCGGCCAGAAGTAGAGCATTTCTTCACGCATCATAGTTAAAATATCCCGCTGCCAATCTTCAAGCTCTCTGCTGTAGGTTTCAATAAAAAGGAGCAAATCCTTTTCCGGCCTAGGTGGAAATTTCTTTTTCCTTGGCTGTGCAGGTTCCTGTTTTTCCTTTTCATCTAAACTCCATAGGTCATCGTAGGGAGTGATGATTGGGTTTTCCCCCGATTCTTCTTCTTGATCGCCAATTGACCAAGCAAGCTTTGGCCTCATCAACGAAGGATCAATATGCTCATCAATTGCCAATACTGCATCTAAAAATGTTTCTACTTCTTTTTTTCCGTATTGAATTTCATATTTGTGAATTCGTTCAGCAGTGGCGGCCATGCTTTCTACCATATCCCGCTTTGTATTTTGGAAACGGACGTTATTTTTAAAGAAATCACAGTGGGCTAAAACGTGAGCAACGATTAACTTATTTTGAATCAGGGTATTAGAATCAAGTAAAAAGGCGTAGCATGGATTTGAATTAATAACCAGTTCGTAAATTTTACTCAAACCCAGGTCATAATGGAGTTTCATTTTGTGAAATTGCTTTCCAAAACTCCAGTGTGAAAACCGGGTTGGCATACCATAGGCTCCAAAGGTATAAATAATTTCAGCGGGACAAATTTCATATCTCATTGGATAAAAATCCAGCCCAAATCCACTTGCAATCTCCGTAATTTCACTAATTGCATATTCTAGTGATTTGCGTTCTTCTCCATTCAATTGCCATTCCCCCCTTTTCCTCTTACCACAATGTATGAGGGTAAACTGGGAATGATGAGAAAGAAGCCAAAAAACAATAAGCAAGGCTGCTTATTGTTTTTGATTTTCCACGTTTATATTTAAAACCTTATTATTTGTGGCATCATGACTCACTCTTACAATCACAAAGAAGTTCTGGTTATTTTCTTGCACTTTAAAACGGAAACCATCCTCTACCTTTGTTGCATCAATTTTCTTCCTTCCCAAGTATTCATAATCTTTAATGGGGGCGCCTGGAAAATCTGCCTGTACAACTGTTATGGCAATCCTGCCAAATTTTTCATAGTCAGGCTTTTGTGCCTCTCCTTGTAGGTTAACATAGACTAAAAAACACAACATAATAAATAGGCCAGCTAAAAACTTTCTCAAGAAAATCCCTCCAAAAAAAAGCGTTTGAGAATATTTTGTCCAAAATGTTCTGTATTATGTATTATTTGGAAATTTCTTTCGCTTCTTGTGCAAGCTTTAGTCCCACCAATCGATTTCGTTTCCATTCCTTTTTAAAAACAGATAAAGGAGGGCTTGTCTCTCCAACAAGATAACTAATTTCAATCGTCATAGCGGGTTTGTGATATGTGGTGATAAACCAGTCAGTGAATCCTCCTCCAACCGCATCATCAGGGGGAGTATTTAATTTATATCCTGTTATCTTCGCAATTTTTTTAGCGATTAATTTATCCCGGACAAGATTCTTTCCATTTTTATATTTCCAAAAAATCTCTTCTCCAGCCGTATGATAAGCAACTGCAATGGAAGGATTAATTTCATTAATAAAATTGGTCAAGGCTATAACTTCTTTAGCTTGCAGCGGTTTTTTCCCTTTATAAAATTTATAAAATGGTTTGTTCATACTTGTATCTAGACTTTCCCATCCTGCGGGATATTGCCTGTTTAGGTCTATACCTACTCCATTTGCTTTCCATCTTTTATATCGTTTTGAATCATCATTCATATGGAATATTTGATCCTTTTGTTTCGCTGAAAATTGTTTAAAGTTGTGTTGTTGTATGGCAACACCATCTGGATTTAGCATAGGGACAAACCAAATCGAAATTTCGTTTAAAATATTTTTAGAGCCTGTCGTTTCCAATGCATGATAATCATGGGCATAAGTCTCCAGCATTTTCATTAAAAGCATACTCGTAAGCCATTCACGACCGTGATGAGAGCCAATTAAGACGATATTTTTTTCCCCGGTGCCAAGCTTAACCGCTAAAATATTTTGTCCAAAATGGGTCGTTCCGATTGTTTTTAATTCCATTTCTTCTTTATATTTTTCCTTCAATAGCTTAAGGTCATGTTCAAGGATTTCATAAGAATATGGTTTATTTGTTTTTACAATAGCGGCATTAGCTGTGGTTTGAAATGCAAGGAAGAGCACTATTAGTAAACAAAGATATTTAACCATATAACCTCCTAAAAAGAATTTATACAGGTAAAAGTTGAAAAGGGCATAAGAATAGGGTGTCCAACATTTTCTGTGAAAGTTCTTTTAAAAATGTCATACAATAAACTCAACTCCTAATAAGGAGGAGAGATAAAAAATGAATAAAGTGGATTATGACAGGGCGTTATATTATACGCATCGGTCAGAATGGGACAATTTACTGATTTTAATGGTTCGAACAAAAGATCAATTTTTATCCAAAAAGATTGAACAATTCCTGCATGCTTACAATTTTGAACGTGACTACAGTGTTCTTGAAAAGAAACTATATAACCTGCTTCGTTACATCGACCATGCTAATGAAACTTTTGAAGCCGATCCTAATGAGATACCGATGTATAGTCTTTCCTAAAAAAACAAGTGGATACAGAATTGTGTGAGAAACTTTTTTACAACCGGACCAAAGAATTCCACCAAAAAACACGGCTTTCCTTAAGCCGTGTTTTAACTGTTTTTTATGACACCATTTCGTACAGCATAAAGGGCAGCTTGGGTTCGGTCAGCAAGCTCTAGTTTAGCTAAAATGCTGGAAACATGGGTTTTAACTGTTTTTTCAGTAATAAAGAGGGATGCTGCAATGTCTTTATTGCTTTTTCCGCTGGCGATTTCTTTGAGGACTTCCAATTCTCTTCTTGTCAAATCTTCTAAAGGCTTTTTTTCTTCATTATTCTTTGAAGAGAATTGAGTTAAAAGATGAGTGGTTGCTTTGGGATGTAATTGATTTTCGCCTTTCATTAATTGTCTAATGGCTTTAACAAGTTCATCAGGCTCAATATCTTTTAGTTGATACCCGGATGCACCAGCTTCGATCGCTGGAATGACATGGTTTTGGTCAGAAAAACTGGTTAAGATCATGATATTCATGTCCGGATGCATTTCTTTAATTTTTCGTGTTGCTTCAATTCCGTCCATTACTGGCATGACTAAGTCCATTAGGACTACATCTGGTAAAAGGGTGCCTGCCAGCTCGACGGCTTCTTTTCCATTTTTCGCTTCCCCGATGATTTCGATGTTCTCTTGTGTTTTTAAGAAAAATACCAAGCCTCTTCGGACAACATGGTGGTCATCAGCTATAAGTATTCGAATGATACTCATTGTTCTTCTCCCCTTAGAAAGGTATATTAACTTTAATTATTGTCCCTTTATCTGTTTCACTTTTGATATGAAAAGTCCCCCCTAATGCTTCAGTTCGGTCCTTCATACTTTTTAATCCGAGAGATGGGAGTTCTTTTGTTTCGTCATAATGAAAACCGGTGCCGTGATCTTTAATCTTAAGGGAAATTCTATTTTCACTTGAATGGATAGAAAGATGAACAATCGTCTCCCCAGAATGTTTTTTACAATTCGCCAAGGCTTCCTGACCGATTCTCCATAATCCTTCCTCAATGGTACTTGGCAAATGGATTACACCATTCACATTTATGTTGACCTTTAATCCGAGCATGTCTCCGTAGCTGCACAAAGCACTGACGATGCCCTTTTCTAGTCCCCTTGGACGCAGCTGCCAAATAAGCGCTCTCATTTCGTTCAAGGCTTCCTGAGCCAAATCTTGAATATAGCCAAAGGTTTCTTTAACATCCGTATTCTTTGACATTTCCATACCGCCCCGTGCCGTCAGACTCAAGGAAAAAAGAAGCTGGTTGACGGAATCGTGCAAATCTCTAGCAAGTCTGTTTCTTTCTGCTGTTAAAGCAATTTCTTGTTCTCGTTGTGTCAGGTTTATTCGCTTTAAGGCAGAACCAATTTGCAGGGCTATAGATTCTAATAAAGCGAGCTCTTCATGGTTAAATCTTGTTTTATAGGGGGAACCCACATTCAAAAGGCCGAATTTTTCGTTTCCAGCTTTTAATGGGACAGTGGCGTGATGTGTTAATCCACATGTATCTCCCAGACCTTGTTCAATAGCAATCTCTAGCCGTTTACATTCGATGATATTGGTAGCTTTATCTAAGCGGCCATTATTGTAACGGTTAATACACCAGCAGTCCCCGCTGCACATAAGTGTATTTTGATTCTCTGTCAATGCCGGAGGTAAGTTTTCTTTCGCAGCCAGTACAAATTGGCCTGTTCGGTCAATCAGAAAAATCCAGCCTGTCTGCAAACCAGTTACATTAAGCAGTTTTTTAAGAACCTCTGTAAGGATTGACTGAAAATCAGTGCCACGGTTAAGAAGTTCGGCAATTTCTTTCAGTATTTTTAATTCTGATAGATGGTTTTCGTTCATTTAAAAGGCCCCCAGAAAATTCTAACTCTTCCATTATTATAACGCTTTATATTCCAAGGAGCCTTAGAAAAAAGTACAGCTTTTTCTACGACTAAAGTCTGAAATGAAAGACTATGTTTATGTTTTAACAATTTTAAAAAAACTAATTGACAATGATTATCATTGAAAATAAAATGAATACATGAGAATGATATTGAAATTCGTTATCAATTAAAAATATTAGGTATCAAATAGGGGGAGCTTATGGCAAAGAACTTATTACTCAAAATATTTATCCTTCTACTGATCATAGGATTGGGAATACATAATCCTGCACTTGCAGCTGAAGATTCCAGTGAAGCTATTAAGAGAGCGGAGGTATCGGTTGATCAAGCCATAGAATTTGCAGCAAAAGGTGACCTTGCAAACGCCGAGAAGTCATACAATCAATTTAATAAAACCTGGAGAGATATTGAAGAAGGGATTAAAGCTGATTCGGCCACTGCCTATCGCGATATTGAATCGAATATGGGTAAGGTCGTCTATACCCTTACTCTAAAAAAACAAGATCAAGTCTTGCAGGCTTTAAATGATTTAAAGGCTGTAAATGAAAAAGTGGCGAATGGCGGTTATCCAAAAGAACCTGGATTTAAAAAAGAGGATATTTCCTTAGATGATTTTATTTTACTACTTCAACAAACAAAGAAGGACGTTGAAAAGCATAATCAAGCTCAAGCGCTTGAGGGGATTAAAAAAGCAAGCAGCAGCTGGTTAAGCGTTGAGGGAGTCGTAGTTGCACAATCAGCTAAGGTATATAGTGATTCTGAAAGGGACTTGGTCACCATTCAAGCAATGCTAGATGCGAATCCTCCAAACTATGAAAAAGCAAGTCAAACGATTGATAACATGGTAAAATACTTAACCCCTTTAGCTGAAAAATCAAGTTACACCTACTGGGATGCAGCGATGATTCTCATTCGTGAGGGCCTAGAGGCTTTACTTGTTGTAATCGCACTTATGTCTTTTGTTAAAAAATCAGGTGAATCTAAAGGGAAAGGCTGGATTTGGACTGGGGTATTAAGTGGACTTGGTGTTAGTGTGGTGCTTGCCATCATCGTGAAATTTGTCATTTCATCAGGTGCGTTTGGTAATAATAATGCCCTTATCGCCGGCTGGACAGGTGTGTTTGCGGCAGTCATGTTACTGTATATGAGCTATTGGCTTCATAGCCAATCCAATATCGCTGATTGGAACCGCTATATCCGTGAGAAAAGCCAGACGGCCTTAACTACCGGTAAACTCGTATCACTAGGTGTGCTGGCGTTTCTTGCAGTGTTTCGTGAAGGGACAGAAACTGTACTTTTTTATATCGGAATGGCAAGCCAAATTAACCTGCAATCATTATTGATCGGTTTTCTAATCGGTGCAGCCATTCTTGGAATCCTTGCTTATCTGATGGTATTTGTAGGGTTAAAATTGCCGCTTCGGCCCTTCTTTATGGTTTCTAGTCTAATTGTTTTTTATCTTTGTATCAAGTTTACTGGAATGGGTATTCACAGCTTGCAATTAGCTGGTTTTATCTCAACAACCAATGCAGAAAGCATACCGAGCGTTGAATTTTTCGCCCTTTACCCTTCATGGGAAAGTACGATTCCACAAGTTATTCTCGTTCTATGCGCCGTTATTATCCTTTTATCAAAGCAATTTAAAAGTAAAAAACTTATGACAGCAAACAACAATTAATTTTGAAAGTAGGAATTTATAATGAAAAAGTTGACATCAATGGTTTTAGCGCTCGGTCTTGGAAGTGCATTATTTCTGGCTGGCTGCGGTTCAAATGATTCTAAAGTTTCTGAAGGTGTAAATAAAATGCTCGACACAACGGAACAGTTGTCCAAAGCAATTGATAGCGGCGACCAGGCAAAAGTGAAAGAAGTCGGCCCAAAATTAGAAGATCAATGGTCTTCATTTGAAGATGATGTGAAAAAAGATGATAAAGAACTATATGAGAAAATTGAGAAATATCTTGATCCTACAATCGCCGGTTCAGAAGCAGCAACCCTTGATAAAGAAGCATTAGGCACTTTGAACGATCAACTTACAGATGCTTTGAAGGAATTAGCCGATAAAACAAAATAATGAAAAGAAGAGACTAGTGAATAGTAACGGGTTCCGTTTCCTATCGCAAAACCCAAAATTGAATAGAAAAATGTATACCTAATCGCACCGTATTTTGCGGTGCCTTTTTATTTTTGTCTCTGCTATTGTTCATTGTTGATTTTTGGCAGGCGTTCTCGCTTAGTCGGAGGAATTCCGCTTATTTTGAAAAAGTAATGGGTTTGAAAGAGAAATAGGCGGAGATTTTCCGCCTAAATAACCTTAGAAGCCTTAAAATCATGGAAATATATAGTTTAACAGGAAAAAATCCGCCTATTTGTAGGGAAATATGTGAATTTCCTGATTTAGCAGGAATCTTTCCGCCTATTTTTCAATGCCACAAATATCTCAGCTTAAACTGGGCTATTTGTATGTAAAAATGTAGTGCAATTTGTAGGGGTACACTGGTTATTGAACCCCTACATTTTCATATACAAGTTGTACTACAAATTCACTAAAAATTATAACCAAAATCCCTTCATATCAACCAAAAATGACCTACAAATTGGGATACAATTTGCAGGTCATTTTGCATTACATTTTTAATGTTTGCGATAGCTAACGGAACCCGTTAAGTGAATAGTCTCTTCTTTTTGTATCTAATATTTTCCTATAGGATTTATAAAAAAAGGCAGCTGTCAGCTGCCTTTTTTATGCCTTTATGTGATTAGATAACTGCAAGTTCTTTTTGAAGAGCATCTTCTACTGTTACATACTCATAACCAAGATCCTTTGCAACCGCTTCGAATGTGATTTCACCGTTAGCAACGTTCACGCCTTGTTTTAATGCTGTGTTTTCAGCAATAGCCTTATAAACGCCTTTATTAGCGATTTGAAGGGCATATGGAACCGTTACGTTAGTTAAAGCAATAGTTGAAGTTCTAGGAACAGCACCAGGCATATTCGCAACAGAGTAGTGAATAACGCCATGCTTTTCGAAAGTTGGATTGTCGTGAGTTGTTACATGGTCGATTGTTTCAACAATTCCACCCTGGTCAATGGCAACGTCCACGATAACTGAACCCGGTTTCATAGTTTTAACCATTTCTTCTGTTACAAGCTTAGGAGCTTTCGCACCAGGAATTAGAACCGCACCAATTAAAAGATCTGCTTCTGCAACTGCTTCTGCAATATTGAAGGGATTAGACATTAATGTTTTAATTTGATTTCCGAAAATATCATCAAGCTGGCGAAGACGGTCAGCGCTTAAGTCGATGATGGTAACATCTGCACCAAGTCCAATTGCCATTTTTGCAGCGTTTGTTCCAACAATACCACCGCCGACGATGGTTACTTTACCGCGGTTAACCCCAGGTACACCTGCAAGAAGGATGCCTTGGCCGCCATTATTCTTTTGTAAGAACTGTGCTCCGATTTGAGCTGCCATACGTCCAGCCACTTCGCTCATTGGAGTTAAAAGTGGAAGCGTTCTGTTTGCTGTAACAGTTTCGTAAGCGATAGCAATTACGCCGTTATCTTTAAGTGCTTGAGCGAGAGGGGGCTCAGCAGCAAGATGTAAATACGTAAATAGGATTAAACCTTGACGGAAGTACTTGTATTCACTTGTAAGAGGTTCTTTTACCTTCATAATCATATCCGCTTTTGTCCAAACTTGTTCAGCACTGTCGATAATCTCAGCACCGGCTTTTGCGTAATCCTCATTAGTGAAACCGCTTCCAATACCGGCGTCCTTTTCTACCAAAACAATATGACCCGCATTTAAAAATGAAACAACACCAGCTGGAGTAAGTGCTACACGATTTTCATTGTTTTTAATTTCTTTAGGTACACCAATAAACATAACCTAAATTCCTCCCTAATTAACTTAAAAGTAATTTACCTATGGCTAAAGTATAAAAGGTTCGCAATAAAATTTCTTTGTTAAGAACGGAGAAAGATTCTTTCTCTTTTTGGGGATTTTCACAAAAAGTTCAAATCCCCTGATATTTTTCAAGTTTTAAATCTAAGTAGAGCATCATTTTTTGATTCGGATCCTTAAAATTTACTTCGCCAATTTCTGCGATCCTTTTCAAGCGATAATTTAACGTATTGGCGTGGACATTTAATTCCTTAGCAGCATCATTAATGTTATTATCATTATTTAAAAAAATCTCTAAGGTTTCCACGAGATTGCTATTATGCTTCTGATCATAATCGTGTAATTTTGTTAAGGAATAGTTTTCATATTCTTCGGTTTTCCTTTTTTCCAACAGGAGACCTAAGAATTGATAAATGCCAAGCTTTTGATAATTGTATATGTCTTTGGTTTCGAAAGGGAATTTTTGTTTAATAGATAAAACAGATAATGTCTCCTCATAGGCTTGTCTGATTTTTTGATAATCCTTATAAATACCACTCAAAACAGGTGTGATATCCCTAACTCCGTATCGATCCCCCATCTTCAGTACAAAAAGCTGGCTAAATTGTTCAAGCTCTGTAAGCGGGTTTTCTAATCCTTCAGCAGAAATTAATAGAATGAGCTGGTTACAGTCTATAGTATAAAGCATTATTTTCAGCCGCTGGTTTGTCTTTAAAAGATAAGAGATGTTTTGCTCTTCTTTACTAGTGATATTTTCATTAAACTGAAAAACTAAAACGGCGAACGAAGACGAAGGTGTTATTTGCAAAGTATGGAAGTTTTCATATATTTCTTCCTGAACCTTCAAATGACCTGTTAAAAGCTTCCAGAAAAATTCCTGTGAACGTTCTTCCTTTTTATTTTTCCTTGTCTGAAGCTGAAGGAGTTTATTTTTGGCAGCAGCTGCAGCCTGTTTTAATAGGCTGAAATCATCATCCGTTAAGGATTTGTCGATTTCCAATGCCCAAATAAATCCGATTACCTCATCCTGCTTCCAAATCGAAATAGCGACCCTGTTGCTGAGTCCTACATCATCTATACTCTTTACACGAATTGGCTCCTTTGTTTTAAGGAGAGAAGGGATCGTTCCTTCTTTCCATAATTGATTAATAACTTTCTCTGGAACTCTGCGGCCAATAATCGTCGAAATTCTTGCTGAATCCGTCCGTTCATCATGGGTGCTATAGGCAAGAAGCCGATGATTCGAATCCTCAATGGTCACAGGACACTTCAAAACCTGACTAATGAGGTCAGCAAAATCATCTAAACTATCAAATGCCGTTCTAAAAGGGTCGTGTAATTTATTACTCAAACTGGTAACCTCCATAATGGAAGAATTAATAATATTCCTTTGTTTAATTTTACAAAATAAAAGCGCAAATTTCTTGGTTTTTTACAAAAAAAATCGTTCACAATAATGTTAAAATAATTTCAAGAAATATTCAAAAAAGTAATTATTTAAAAAAAATTTATTTTGAAAGCGTTATCAATTAGGAAAAAGGGAGGAGAAAACACTAATACTTTATACCGTTGTGGTAAAATAAATAATATTGTTACTATTGTAATAAAATCAAATAAAGTGGATGGAAGAGAAATTGAAGTTGATTAATCAGGGGGAGATTAATATATGAGCAAGAACACTCATGGCAAAGAACTTCATCGCGGTTTAGAAGAAAGGCATATTACCTTGATGTCTTTAGGGGCAGCGATCGGGGTTGGACTGTTTTTAGGTTCTGCAACCGCAATTAAAATGGCTGGACCGGGTATTTTATTTGGATACGCCTTTAGTGGCTTGATTATGTTTTTCATTATGAGAGCCCTTGGGGAAATGGCGATTCAAAAACCTGTTGCCGGTTCATTTAGTAAATACGCACGTGATTATTTGGGACCGCTTGCAGGCTATATAACAGGCTGGAATTATTGGTTTTTGTGGGTCGTTACTTGTATGGCTGAAATTACGGCAGTGGGAATCTATATGGAATATTGGTACCCGGGTGTTCCACGTTGGATTTGGGCACTTGCTGCACTTGTCATTATGGCAACTGTAAACTTTTTAGCGGTTAAAGCGTATGGGGAATTGGAATTCTGGTTTGCTCTTATTAAAATTGTAACTATTTTGGCTATGATTGTTGTAGGAGCTGGAATGATTTTCTTTGGATTAGGAAACGGCGGCCTTGCAACAGGAATTAAAAATTTATGGGAACATGGCGGCTTTTTCCCAAATGGAATAAAAGGTGTTCTCCTGTCCTTACAAATGGTTATGTTTGCCTATCTTGGAATTGAAATGATTGGGGTAACGGCTGGGGAAGTAAAGAATCCGGAGAAATCTCTTTCAAGGGCGATTGACTCTGTCTTCTGGCGAATTTTAATTTTTTATGTAGGTGCCTTGTTTGTGATCATGTCGATTTATCCATGGGAAGAAATTGGAACGAAAGGAAGTCCGTTTGTTCTTACTTTTGAAAAAATAGGCATTCCGGGTGCTGCAGGAATTATTAACTTTGTCGTGTTAACGGCAGCACTTTCCTCTTGTAACAGCGGTATTTTTAGTACAGCACGGATGCTATTCAATCTGGCGGAGCATGGTGAAGCACCGCAGAATTTTGCTAAAGTAACAAAAAATGGTGTTCCAGGCATTGCGGTTTTAGCTTCTGCGGGTGCTTTATTAATTGGCGTAGTGCTGAACTATATCGTTCCGGCAAAAGTTTTTACCTGGGTGACTAGTATTGCAACATTTGGAGCGATTTGGACATGGGGAGTAATCCTGTTATCGCAAATTCGTTATCGTAGATCCTTAAGGCCAAATGAAGTGACGAATTTAAAATACAAAGTTCCTTTATTCCCAATTACTTCGTATATCTCATTAGCCTTTTTAGCCTTTGTTATTGCTCTAATGGCCTATAATCCGGATACAAGAATTGCCTTAGTGATAGGCCCGCTCTTCCTAGTATTCTTGGTTGGAGTTTATTATTTAAAAGGTTTTCATAAAAGAGATTTAAACCAAACTACTTCTAAAAAACAAATAAGTTAAGTGTAAATGAGGCCCAGGAAAAAGGGCCTCATTTTTTTATTTTGATTCCACATACTAATATGGAATCAAAAAGGAGGTCCAAATATTGGAGAAGAGTAAAATAATCTGTATCACAGCATTGACCTTATTTTTTACTTTTTCCTGTGATCAGGCGAAGTCACAAACCGTTATTAACCCTTTGCAGGAGCAAAATACCATGTCAGTTCTTTGGTTTCAAAAAGCAGGGGAGGCAAGGGCATTATTTTATCAAGGATATAACATTGGAAAAATGAGATTGGATGACATCCTTAGTAAAAAACAATGGAAACAAGGGTTGAAGCCTGCAATTGTTCTGGATTTAGATGAGACCGTAATTGATAATAGCCCGCTATTCGCTCAGAAAATCATGTCACCACCAAGTCCATATTTAAATTGGGGAACGTGGGTTGAACGTTCTGCAGCCAAAGCTTTACCAGGAGCGATAGACTTTTTAAGGTATGCTGATTCAAAGGGCGTAGCAATTTACTATATATCCAATCGTAAAGAGGCTCAAAAAGCATCAACGATAAAAAATTTACAAAATATTGGAGCGCCTCAAGCGGATGCAGCACATGTTTTATTGAAGCAAAAGGGTGAAAGAGGAAAAGAAGCACGACGTCTGCAGGTTGCCCAAACACACGATATTGTGTTGTTGTTTGGTGATAATCTTGGGGATTTCAGTGGATTTGAGGGGCTATCTGTAACCCAAAGAGCACAAATGGCCGACAAACAAAGGAGTGAATTTGGAAGGAAGTTAATCGTTTTCCCTAATCCAATGTATGGAGATTGGGAAGGTGCCATTTATCAATATGATTCCAGAAGATCTGATCCTGAAAAAGCAAAGCTAAGGAAAGATAATTTAGAGCCATTTCAACCATGATTTTCGTGAATATCATTAGGCAGTTCCGATTTTGAAGGAGCTGTCTTTTTGTTTTTGTTTTTCAAATTAAAGTAGTATGATGTATTTATTCTTTAAAACAAGTAATCTACCACATTTGGAAAATGAAAACATAACAATATACATTGTTTTTTGATATGATAGAATTTGTTTTTAAATAAACCTAGTAAATGAAGTGTTTCTTCAAGGAGGTACTTCTATGGATCGATTATTGCAATTAAATACGATTTTTATCAGCATTGTGATTGAAGCTATTCCTTTTATTGTCATCGGGGCATTAATTTCTGCACTGATTGAAGTATTCGTATCTGAAAATATGATTATTCGATTGATGCCTAAAAATAGATTTTTATCGGTTATTACAGCTAGTTTTTTAGGGGTATTATTCCCTGGGTGTGAATGTGGAATAGTCCCGATAGCTTCAAGATTAATAAAGAAGGGGGTAGCCCCTCATGCGGCTATTTCCTTTATGCTCTCATCACCTATTATCAATCCCATTGTAGTATTCGCCACATTTATCGCATTTGGTGATAGTTGGACAATGGTTTTTTACAGAGCAGGTTTAGCGTTAGTTGTTTCTATTTTGGTTGGTATTGTTCTATCTTTTGTTATCAAAGAAAATCCATTGAAAGAGAAAATTGATGTGCACGCCCATGATCATTCAAACCAAAACACAAAACAAAAGCTGATTAGTGTTGTTACACATACAATTGATGAATTTCTAAGTGTAGCTAAATTTCTGGTTATGGGGTCATTGATTGCTGCTGCTATGCAGGTTTATGTACCTACAAAGATTCTGCTTACTTTAGGTGATACAAAGGTGACTGCAATTTTAGTCATGATGGGCTTAGCGTTTATCTTATCGATTTGTTCGGAAGCGGATGCTTTTGTTGCTTCATCATTTAGAAATAGTTTCGGCCAAAGTTCTATTGTCGCTTTTCTGGTATTAGGGCCCATGTTAGATATAAAAAATGTTTTGATGATGACTGGTTATTTCCAGAAAAAAATCGTTATTATTTTAGTTACTTTAATTTCAGTCTTTGTATTCATTGGCTCACTTCTTCTGTAAAGGAGGATTTAAATGTTTAGAGTTGTAATCTTATTATTGTTTACCAACTTATTTTTTACTCTGCACCTTTCAGGGAACATTTCAAAATATATAAACATGAAATATGCCTTCCTATCTAAAAGCATGGTCGTGGTGTTATTTTTGTTGACGATTGCGGAAGGAATAAGATGGTATTTAGCTGACAAGAAGCAACAAAAGGACCATATTGGTTGTGATTGTCACCACGACCATGATCACGAACACAATCATGAATTTGACAAAAAGAAAGTATCCAAAGGAAAAAAGGTAAAAAGATTTTTATCTTACACGTTTGTATTAATACCTGCTCTTACAGGTGTTCTTTTACCTGTTGCAACTTTGGATTCACAGCTAGTGAATGCTAAAGGGTTTCAATTCCCTAATTTAGAAGATGGAAATGATAAGTACGGAATGCATCAAGTTCTTAATCCTGATATGAGCCAATTTTTAGGGCAAGATGCCTTCTTAGATTTAGTTCGTAAGGAGTCCAAGTCATATAAAGTAAAAGAAGACATTACTTTAACTGATAATGATTATTTAAAAGCATTAGAAGTTATTTATAATTATTCGGGAGATTTCGTAGGGAAAACAATTACTTTTAAAGGTTTCTCTTATAACGGTCCTAGCCTAAACAACAATCAAATCTTTTTACTTCGGTTTGGGATTATCCATTGTATAGCAGACTCTGGGGCCTTTGGTATGATGATTCAATTCCCGAATGACATTCATATTCCAAATGACCAATGGTACCAGGTAACAGGAAAAGTGGATACCGTATATTATCCTCCAATGAAGGCAAGAATTCCTGTTATCAAAGTGACAAGTTATAAAACAATCAACCAGCCTAAAGATCCTTATGTTTATCGAAACAGCTTTAATTAATAAATTGGATATAGATTATGGTTTGCGATTATTGAAACAAAGGACCCCCCTGGGGTCCTTTGTTAATATCATTATTCTTTCACTGCTATGCTAGCTCTTAACATTCTTTAGGATATTTATGGCGAAGAGAATGATGGCCAGAACCAAAAATGTTCCGCCAATGGCAATGAAAGGACCAGCGGATTCAACTCCAGAAACTAAGCACGCGAGGGCAATCATCATGATAGGCAATGCAATATTATGGAGCCAAAAGTGAACTTTTGCTAATCCTGTTTCCGCTGCACTTGGATAAAACGCATAAATGAGTCCAGCTAGGGCCATTGACACCCATCCTAACAAATTAACATGGACATGTACTGGCGTTAGGTCAAATTTCTCTGTCATGGACATATACATTCCCATACAAACCCCAATGACAAAATACACGACAGAGATTTTAATAAACCTGATCCCCATTCCTCAGCCTCCTTATTATGTTAAAAAATATGACTTCAGTACTAAATATGAAGAACTACATGGAAAAAGAACTTTCATTTCATAGGACATAATTTGTTTTTTTTTCAGAAAAAAAGCAGCCCCAAAATACGGCTGCTTAGAAAAAGGTTTTAATTCCAATTAATACGAGGCCAATTAAAAATCCACAAACAGCCCCATTTACCCGGATCCATTGGAGGTCCTTTCCGACATTGTTTTCAATCATGTTGATGAGTGTTTCGTTATCAAGCTTTTCTAAATTCTCTTCGACGAGTTTGCCTATTTTTGAATGATTATTATCAACAAAGTTGGAAATATGCTTCTTAATCCAAGATTCCAGATTGTTAATTTTTTCAGGATTTGCTTTAAATTCATTTAAGCTATTTTCGATTAAAGGCAATAAATATTCATTAATAAATTTAGGGTCTTCTAAAGTTTCAACAGCTTTCTGCTGTAGTTTAGTTAAAAAGCCGATAATTTTTTCTTCCGGTTCCCATTTGTCTATCAATTGAGTTTTAAAGTTTTCAATCTCATCATAAATCTTTTCATCACTTTTAATGTTTTGCAATTTATTATGGATATGAATGAGCAAGGTTTGTCTATTTTGATTAAAGGGATCACGGAAACTATCTACACCTTTAAGGATTAGATTCTGGAGAATTCCTCCTAATTTTTCCTCATTAACCAGATTGCTAAAGGACTTCAAAGCAAACTGCATGATACCATCTGCTTTTATATTTTCAATAGCGTCAACTGCCATTCCCCCGAGTTTGTATTTCGTTGTTTCTCTAGATGCCCATTCATCAATCTCTTTTAATACGAAATCAAGTGCTTTTTCATCGTATTTCCTAATCGATACTTGATCAATAAGTAAGGGTAGAAAGTGTTTAATATCCAGTTCATTTAGATAATTCTTTATTTCCTTTTCAATAATGGGAGCAATTTTATTAATATCTACTTTGTTAAGTAAATATTGAATAAGGGATTTGAAATTTTTTTGCACACCAGGCGAGTGTAATTCCTTTTCAATTAAGGAAAGAATTTTATCCGAGAAATGAAAGGTATCAATTTTCTCACGAATACTTTCCTTTGTCAGCCAATCGTTTTCCAACATTGAAATAATGCCCCCAATGATTCTCTTACGATTCTTGGGGAGTAAAGCTGTATGTGGAATAGGAATACCAAGTGGATGTCGAAACAAAGCGGTTACGGCAAACCAATCGGCTAGCCCTCCAACAAGTCCGGCTTCGAAACCACCCTGCAAGATTACACCCCAAAGTGAATCCTGATAAGGCATTGTAGCAATGAACCCAATTGCCATCACAGCAAGGGAAATAGCGGCAAGATGCCTTGATTTATTTTTTTGCTTGAACATTTTTGTACCCCTCGTTTATAGATAAATATGGTAATGTTATTATCTCAATTTAACATATTAAAAAGCAAAAAATACTTCTTAATAAAATAGTGAAAAATTTTATTAAGAAGTACCTATCTGATTTTTTAAGTAAAGATCCGTTCAATTAACCAAAAGGCACCCAATAAGGTGATGATTATTGAACCAATTTGGACAATCCATCCATAAGCCTTTTGCTTATGGATTAATGCCAGGATTGGCAGAAGTATTAGAACGATTGAAATCTGAACAGCTTCAATTCCTAAGTTAAAATTAATTAGGGCAACGGCAAGATGGCTTTTTGGAATGGCCATTTCTCTTAAAATAGAAGCAAAACCAAGACCATGAATTAAACCGAACATGAAAGTGACACTCCACCGGTACTTAATCTCTTTTCGGAAGATATTTTCGAGAGCAACGTAACAAATACTTAGAGCAATTGTTGCCTCTACAAACCGAGATGGAAGGGTAACAAAGCCCAAGACAGCTAAGCTAAGAGTAATGCTGTGTGCAATGGTAAAGGAAGTGACAATGGCAACATATTGTTTAAAGGTTTGTTTTCTTAACAATAAGGCAAATAGAAATAATAAATGGTCATACCCGGTTAAAATATGCATCATTCCTAATTTGAAAAAAGAGAACCAGGAAGTAGGAGTATTGGATTTTTCCTGCTCTGCTTGGTCCGTTTGGCTTTGATTTGTATTTTGTTGTACCGATTGCCCCCCTGGAGCCTGTTGCTCTTGTTGCACCTCGGTGGCCAGAAAGGTCCAGGTTCTATTTTTTCCCTCTAACACTGCTTCGCTCGTTTCACCCAAATAGGATGCTGAGATGAGATCGACATAGTTAGTGCCCGTGTCATTGAAATAAAATCCATCATTATAAGAGAGTGTTTCACCTGGTGAGAATGCAGGATAGCTCATGTAAGTTGATAAAAATTCTTTATTTCCTTTCTTGATGATTTTCATCTTTTCAATTTTCGGTTCTAGTTCCCTGTTACCCTTATCAAGAGTAAGCCCCTCTGTAATTAATTCATCTAAATGATGCCTGTCGCTGTTAATTTCCGATTTTTCTAGTACCCAATTTTTATTTTTATCAATCTTTGGAAGTAACTCCAATATCGACAACGTATCAATGGAGAAGACCACTTCGGTCTTTTCTTGATTCATTGTTATCTGTGTATAACTTGCACTATACGCATGTGCTGATGACTGGGAGGGAAAAGAGGTAAAGATAAATAGTAAAAGTGCTAGTGAAATCAAGGTTAGAGGTCTGACATTCAACCTTTGTCGAATTTTGCAGGAACGATACATTGAAAAAATCCTCCTGATAAATATTATATTAAAATAATTACTTAGATTTAACCAATTAAAAGTAAAACAAAATTTCTCCTCTATATAACCATATTTTGTGCTTGTTTGTACATATTTAATGAAATTTTTTAAAATATTTATATAATAAATTTACAGAAAATATATATCTTTCAGTTTGAAAATTTTGTAGAATAATAGAGGAACCAGATGCAGGAAAGAAGACCTATGAAATCGTTTTCTATTTTGCGTTTTCAAAATTTACAGACAAAAGGTGGTATGTGAATGATAGCAAGCAATCGGAAGTTTAAGCGCTGGACAAGTACGTTTATGGCAGCGCTGCTACTGATCAGCACATTTTTGCCAAGCAGTTTCATTGGCAGGGCTCATGCCGAGCAAGCTGATCATGTTGTTATTTCCCAGTATTTTGGTGGGGGAGGTAATTCGGGGGCGCCTTATAAGAACGACTTTATCGAGTTATACAATCCAACGAATGAAGATATTGTCCTTGATAACTGGTCTGTCCAATATGCGTCCACATCTGGAACAAGTTGGCAGGTAACTCCTCTAAAGGGAACGATTAAAGCTCATGGTTATTACCTCATTGGAGAAGGTGCTGGTGCCGGCAATGGAGTGGATCTTCCAGCTGTTGATGCATCAGGCGCTTTAGCGATGTCTGGTACAGGAGCTAAAATCGCATTATTCAAAGACAAAACCACTGCAGCATCAGGTACGAAACCTGATGATACAGTAGACTTTGTCGGTATGGGCTCTGCGAATGCTTATGAAGGACTAGCAGCAACTAAAGCCCCATCTAACACAACAAGTGTCCAACGTCGCCCTTATGCGAACGTAGACCCATCTCCTAGTAAAGGAAACGCATGGGATACAGATGATAACGCGGCAGACTTTTATGTAGGACCAGTTGCTGCACCAAGGAATACTGCGAGCCCTACTGAAGAGCCTATGGTTCCAGTGACTAGCTTGCAGCCAAATGGAATGAACATTCAATTTTTACAAGATGGCACTTCAGCAAAAGTAACAGGTCTAGCAGAGGCTGCTGAAGCAAATTCTACTATTAATATTTATGAAACCGCGTCCAAAGGCACAGCTCTTGCTACTGGAACAGCGAATGCTGATGGTTCTTTTGATATTAGTTTTACAACAACATTATCGACTGTCTATGTAGCGGCTACCCAGACTGATCTGGCTGAAAGTGCTGCTATTAAAATTGATTTAGCGACAGCAAGTGCACAAGTAGCACAAGCGAAATTAAGTTATGTTGTAACCGATGGCGCAGGAACATTAATTGGCGGCGTCGGTGCTGCTGCAGCAAATGGCATCATTAATGTTTATCCAAATGAAACTGCAACGAAAGAAGAACAATTAAATACACAAGAAGTCAAAGCAGGAACATCAGGAGATTTCTCTGTAACGATCAAAAATGCTCCTAATACAGTCTATGTAACGCAAATTACTAGCTCTGCAACGGGAATCAAGTTAGAAAGTGTTCCTGTTTCGGTGACAAAAGCCGATACAACGGCTGTTTCGAAACTTGCGGACGTTCGTGCTTCTGATTCGAAAGGGCAGCCGGTAAACCTGAATAAGTTCTTCACGGTTGAAGGTGTTGCCACCGTCGATAACCAAATTCTTGGAACGCAAAAGCAAAACTTCTATCTTCAAGATGATACAGCTGGTATCAACATTTTCAGCTCATCTCTTGATATCGGATATAAGGTTTTGAAAGGCGATAAATTACGGATTACTGGTAAAGTACTAGTTTATAACGGCTTAACGGAATTTGAACCTACTTCAATTGAAAAAATCAGCGAAGGAAATGCAATCCCAACACCAAAAAATCTAACCATTCTAGATTTAAATACGTATGTAACAGCTGAGCCAATTGAAGGAAGTCTAGTAACTATTTCTGGCAAGGTTTCAGCAGTTACAGGCGGCCCTAACTATAATGTTACGTTTGTTGATGAAAACAACAAGACGACAACCATCAGGGTTATGGGCGCAACTGGTATTAAACCTGATACTGATTTAATCATTGGAAAAAGCTATGTCATTACAGGTGTTTTAGGTCAATATACAACGAATGCTTCAGCAACAAACGGATATCAAGTATATCCACGCGAAGTGAAAGATATTGCTCCAATTTTAGGCATTACACACACAGCATTAACACAAGTATACAAAGATACAAACGTTGAATTCGAGGCGAATGCCGATGGTGCAGAATCTGTAACGGTATACTACAGAGCAAAAGATGCTACTGAATATACTGCATTACCAATGGTAAATGGCGGCGACGGACGCTATACAGCTACATTAAATGCAGCCGATGTACCGCAAAGCGGATTCGAATATTACATCGAAGCAAAAGCAGGTACGCAAGTCCAATCAGCTGGAACAAGTGCAGTTCCATATGCAGTGGCATTGGTAGCAGATGAAACAGGACCAGCGATTACAGGTGAAACTCCACAGTCTGGAGATAAAGTAGAAAGCCCGACTCCGGAAATTTCAGCGTTACTGGACGACCCAAGCGGTGTGGACGACACAACTGTTCATTTTTGGCTGGATGGCCAGGAGCTTACTGCCCCTGCTGCAACCATTAGCAGAACACAAGTGAAATATGTTCCTGAAAGTGATCTTGCACTAGGAACCCATACAGTAAAGGTTTCTGCCAAAGACAGCAAAGGCAACCTAAATGAAAAAGAATGGACATTTGAAGTGGTTCCACGTTTTACTGGCGGTAATCATTACCGTGGTACAACACACAACCACACGAATATTTCACACGATGGTGCTGGTACACCGGAGGATGCCTTAAAGGCTGGTAAAGCCCATCATTATGATTGGTTTGCTTTCTCTGACCACTCACATGATATCGACCCGGAAAAATTAGGTACAGATACAGTAGTACGTGATGGAATGCAGGAGCGTACGGGCGGCTCACAGTGGCAATTAACAAAAGACCTGGCTAAGCAATACACAACCAGTGATTATGTAGTATTCCCAGCATTCGAAATGACTTCTACTACATGGGGTCACTCCAATATCTTCGGAACCGACAATTTTATCGACCGAAACATTAATGGGAAACAATACCAAGATTTAAATCAATATTATGCTTGGGTTATGACATACGACGATATCGTAGGACAGTTTAACCACCCAGATATGTCTGCAAATGCATTTAATAACTTTAAACCGTATAACAAAGATGTGGACAAGCTCTTTACTATGTTAGAAGTTGGTAATGGTTCTGGCCACTATGGTTATGCAAATGCTGAAACCAAGTTTTACTCAGCTCTTGATTTAGGCTGGCACGTAGCTCCGACTTATGGAGAAGACAACCATGAAGGAACATGGGGCCAAGTTAATGCTCGTACCGTTATCGTAGCGGACGATCTTTCTCAAGCATCCCTTCTTCACTCCATGCGAAATATGCGCGTGTACATGGAAGAAGATCCGAACTTCACGTTAGATGTACTAGCAAATGGCTACTACATGGGTTCAACAGTAGACAGCAAAAAATTGAGCTTCAAAATCACAGGAAGCGACTTAGTGGCTGAAGCGCATAATGATAGCGACTATAACTACCTTCCAACATCTTATAAGTCTGATGATAGAATTTCTAAGGTTGAGTTAATTACAAATGGTGGAAAAGTAGTAGATTCCTATTCACCGATGGAAAAAGAATTCACTTGGAATCCATCATACACCGTAACAGGCGGACAGCAATGGTTTGTGGTTAAGGTTACCCAAATGGATGGCGAACGCATTTACTCTGCACCAATCTGGTCAAAAGAAGAAGCTGTTGATGTAAAAGTGAACAGCATTGACGTTGATGGCGGAGCAATCGTCGGCGGCAACCCTGCAACATTAAAAGCAACTGTTGCCAACAACGGAACAGAAGTAGTGAAAAACCTTAAGGTAGACTTTTATTACGATGAAGTTAAGCCTGAAAACTTAATTGGCACAAACAACATTTCTTCGATTCTTTCTAAAGGATCAGCGGTTGCCACAGCAACTTGGGCAAGTCCGATTAAAGGTGACCATAAGCTCATTGCCGTTGTTACATCACTTGATGGCTTAGATCTTGGTGATACCACCTTTACGGTTCCAGTCCAAATCAAAGAACCGCTTGGTATTAAAGTATTAATCGATGCTAACCATGGCAACGAAAATACAAGTGCTGACGGTGGTACGTATAAAGACAACTTAAAAGCATTTACACTCATGCTTCAAAAAGAAGGCTACACAGTAGTTGAAAATAAAGTGGCACTTACCGACGATGTGTTAAGCAGTGTAAAAGTATTAGTTTTAACACACGCAAGAACAGCTTTAACAGCTGATGAAAATGCAGCCGTAGCGAAGTTCGTGAAAAACGGCGGCTCCCTGTTAATGGCTGGAAAAAGCAATAACAGCACAGACCCTACGATTAACAATGTATTATTAAGTGATATTGGTTCATCTATCCGTTTGGGTAACGACGGGGTATTTGATGACAGCAAAACAGGTAACTTCTGGAGTGATCCAAAAGTCAGCCCATATGCTGTGAGATTACATCCTGGTTTAGTTTCAAACTATATCACTGACCGCGTATCGTTTATCGATTATTACAGCGGAACAAGTCTTTCAGGTGTTGATAACCAGGCGCTAACAGAAAGCGGCAAGGTTGTCATCCTCGCAAAAGGTAATGAAACAACCTATCAAGGCAATATCAAGGGTGGATACACTTATGATTCCATATCCGATACAACTGGCGGTTCAGCCATTCCTATGATTGCATCAGAGGAAATTGGAGATCAAGGCCGTATCGTTGTATCAGGAATGAATATTTTCAATGATAAGCAAATGGATGAATCGTTTGAACCAAAAGGTAACGACGAATTCACTCTTAACACAATCAACTGGTTAGCTCATCGTGAAACAAAGGTTTCAAACATTGCGGATGTGCGCACGCTAGCCGATGGAACAGATGTAGTCGTAGAAGGGACTGTTGTAACAGGTGCAGGCAATTTCTTTGATGCCTTCTACGTGCAGGATGCCACTGGCGGTATTATGGCATTCCAAGAGGTTCCAGAAGGTTCGATTAAACCAGGCGACAAAGTGCGTGTGTATGGTCATATTAAGACTTTCGAAAATAACAAAGAATTAGAGTTTACTACATTTGCAAATGATGTTATTAAACTGGGCTCAGGCGATCCTGTCCAGCCGAAACAAGTAGCAACTGGTGAAGCAACTTCTGCTGCGAACCAAGGACTGCTTGTAAAGGTGAAGGGAACTGTAGTCTCTAAGTTTGATGAAAATTCTTATGTCATCAATGATGGCTCTGGTGATGTATTAGTCTTTACGGACGGTTACATTGTGAACCAAAGTGGTCCAGTACCAGATCTTTCAAAAGGTGACACTCTTGAAGCAGTCGGTCTATCTGGTGCCTTTGCACAGGGTACACGTATTCGTGTAAGAGATACAAAGGAATTAGTTGGTACGATTGCACCGGATACTACGGCGCCAGAAGCACCTGTAGTACAACCAGTATCTGAGAATGATACTGTAATATCCGGAACAGCGGAAGCTGGAGCAACAGTTGTTGCGAAAGTTGACGGCCAAGAAATCGGTAAGGCAACAGCCGATGCAGAAGGCAAATTTACTATCACCATTGAAAAACAAGTAGCAGGCAAAAAGATTATCGTAACAGCAGCCGATGCAACAGGCAACATAAGTACTGAAGTGACTGTAACTGTCAGCGATGCTACAGCACCAAAAACACCGATAGCCTATCCAGTTTCGAAAAACGATGTTGTCATCACTGGAACTGCCGAAGTTAACGCAACTGTAATTGCAAAAGTAGGCAGCCAAGAAATCGGAAAAGCAGTAGCAGATGCAGAAGGAAAATTCTCTATTACTATTGAGAAGCAGGCTGCAGGTACAAAGATCCTTGTAACAGCTGTAGATGCTGCAGGAAATGAAAGTAATGCGTATGAAGTAATTGTAATGAACGTAATTGCACCTTCAGTGCCAGAATTAATCTATGATGTAACACAATTCGATACTTTTATAGCTGGTTATGCAGATGCAGGTTCAAACGTTGAAGTAAGAGTAAAGGATAAGTTGATCGGCTCAGGTATTGCTGACGAGGATGGATACTTTGAAATTGAAATCCCTGCACAGGCAGTAGGTACGGTATTAGTTCTGACAGCTACTGATGCTGCTAGTAATGTAAGTGAAAAAGTAGAAACCACAGTAATTAAAGCTGAAACCGGTTGGATTGAAGTCGATAAGAACGTTTGGCTTTATATTGATCCTGTAACTGGAGAATTAGTAAGTGGCTGGTTAGAAATTGCCGGAAAGAAATATTTCCTTGACGAAGAAGAATACACCATGGTTACTGGATGGAAAGAAATCGACGGCTCTTGGTTCTATTTTGCAGGAAACGGTTCAATGCTTTCAAATGCATGGGTACTATCAAGCGGTAAGTGGTATTATGTTGCTGCAAATGGAAAAATGGCAACTAATAAGTGGATTCTTTCCAACGGCAAATGGTACTTTGTCGATAATAATGGAGTCATGAAAACAAATTCATGGATTCAATCAGGCAAAAAATGGTATTACGTTGATGCAAAAGGAATCATGAAGGCAAGTTCATGGGTTCAATTAAGTGGAAAATGGTATTACTTAAATGCAGACGGTTCTATGGCAACCGGCTGGATTAAAGTAAGCAACAAGTGGTACTATTTATACAATGACGGGCATATGGCTGTCAATACCATGATTGGTAAGTATAAAATTGGGAAAGATGGTGCCTGGATTCAATAATCAGCACCTATAAACAAAACCTCCTCTCATAATGAGAGGAGGTTTTGTTCTGATTTCTGTAATTGGTGATAAAATTATTATCTTTGAAACCTTTTTTTATATCTTTCGTCTTATTAAATGTTGTAAAATTTGCAAGGCTTATAAAAAGATTATTAGGGGGAAAACAATATGAAGAAGTTTTTGTTATTATTATCAGCTTTAACGATGGCTGCTGGTCTTGCAGCCTGCTCAAGCAGCAACGAGGAGAAGACAGCTGAGAAGGACACAAAAGAATCTCAAGAAGCAGCTGCTCCTAAAGTTGATGTAAAAAAAGAATTAGTCAAATTCTATATGGATCTTGGTAAGCGTATTAACGCAAAAGATGTTGATTTAAATGCTTACGTTGCGAAGGCCTCAAAGGAAGATGCGAAACCTGAGGAATTGCCTACAGATGAGGATAGAGCTGCTGCTAGTGCATCTGCTGCAGCAGTAGCAACTGACCTAAATAGTCTGCAAATTCCTGCTGAATTAAAGGATCAGAAAGCGGATCTTGAGGCTGCTGTTAAGGATTATGCTGCATCTTATCAAGCGAAGGCTGATGAATTGAAAAAAGACAGGCCAGCATTTGATGCAGCGGATGCAACCTTTGCACAAGGTGAGCAAAAGCTTGCTGCAGTTTTTGAGGTGGCAAAATTGCTTGCTCCAAGCTTAGATAAACAAGTAAACTAAACAAGTGAAAAAAGCAAGCCAGATTAATCCGGCTTGCTTTTTCCCTTTAATTAATGGCAGTTGCGATTTCTTCCTTAAAGGCAACCTGCAATTCATCTATCAGGTCATTAACTGACAAATATGTTTCCGTATTTTCAAAAAACCATACATCGTTTCCTTCAATATAAAAAGTAATACCGTTTATTTCTTTTGTAAAACCTATGTCTTCAGGAGTTTCCGCAGAGAAGGCAAGGCTATAGCCTTTATGCTGTTGCCCAAATCCAGCATATCTTGGGAACATTCGAATACTAAATGGCTTATTACATTCAAACTCTTTAGTGAACCATCTGGCAGCCTTTTCATCAATTGATATGAACATATTTTTACACCAACCTTTTCACGTGGTAAGAATCACTTTAAAAAGGAAAGAAGTATCTTTTCCCTATATTGCAAGAATATAATTTTTTAAGTGTTCTGCCTGTGATAATATTCACGGACTTCTGCCATTCAGGACGAATTAAAAAAATGTTCACGTTTTTGTTTCGAAGTGTTCACATTGTTGTTGCTTTTAACAACTTCATCATAGTGCAAACGATGATAAAATAATGACAACAAGAAGGGGAGATGATACCATGGATCGTGAACTTGAAAACTTGACAGCGAATATTAATGATATCAAAACTTTAATTAATAAATTTAATGAAACATTAGATACTATTGAAAAACGACTTACTAGATTAGAAAAAGTAGATAGTATCGAACACAGAGTGGCTGTGAACCAAATTGATCTATCTGATATTAAAGAATCTCTTCAGCGAATTGAGGAGGCAAGGAGCAACGAAATTCAAAATATTAATCGCCGGCTCGATTCTCATTTAGTCAAAATAGCGAAAGCTGAAGAAGAAATTATTATGATTAAATCGAAATAAAGGATTTCATAAAAAAAGATCAGGTTACGGACAACCTGATCTTTTTTAATCCAGAATCGAAAGCGTTTACTAACTTTTAATAAGTGCTTTTATTCCATAATAAATAAGTGCAAAAGCAAAAATTAGAATGGCCAGGGCTCCAACGATATGAAAAAAAGGATAAAGGCCAGCTAAAAAACCGATAGTTGGCATTTTTATTAAGGCAAAGCCTGCTAAAATACAAGCTAAATATAAACCAGCTGCATAATTCATGTTCTTCACCCCCCCTACGAGTAACATATGATTTTTCTCCCAATGATGATTAGGCAAATGTACAATCAAAAGCAAAAAAAAGACCAATCATTTTGGTCTTTTTTTAATAACATTTCTTTAGGATAATACTTCCGACTTGGATACGGCGATTTGCTGTATGGTAGCTTCACCGTTATGTGCATTTTTCGTCACTTCAATATATTTAATATGATGTTCTTCCATATCAAGGATTTTAAAAGTATAGGATTCGTGAATCATGACGTCGCCTTCTTTTGCCTCGTAATTTTCAGTTAGAATCCAGCCGCCAATTGTATCAACATCTTCATCGTCGATTTCTACGCCCAATAAATCATTCACTTCGCTGACTAATACTTTTGAATCAATGATATAATGGTTTTCTTTTATCTTGCGGATCATCGGAATTTCATCCATATCAAATTCGTCGCGAATTTCGCCCACAATTTCTTCAAGAATATCTTCAACAGTTACAAGACCTGAGGTACCGCCATATTCATCCATTAATACAGCCATGTGCATCCGGTCTTTTTGCATTTTTACCAGCAAATCATGAATTGGAATTGTTTCTATTACTCTAATAATCGGACGAGTATAGCCTTCTAATGTTTGTTTTGATAAATTCTCATTTCCAATTAAATCTGTCACCATTTCCTTAATATTCACAAGCCCAATGATGTGGTCCTTATCTCCATCAATAATTGGATATCTTGTGAATTTTTCCTCACGTGTTACCTCAAGAAAGGTCTCTAACGTATCATCCTTCGATAAAGAAACAATTTCCGTTCTAGGAACCATAATTTCTTTTGCAATCCGATTATCAAATTCAAAAATTTTATTTACATACTTAAACTCTGATTGGTTAATCTCACCACTTTTATAGCTTTCAGATAGGATAATTCGAAGCTCTTCCTCTGTATGAGCGATCTCGTTTTCGGAAACAGGCTTTAAGCCAAAAATACTGGATACAATACGCGCTGAACCATTTAGTACCCAAATAAACGGATACATAATCTTATAAAAGATGATTAACGGACGTGCTACCGTGAGGGTTATGAACTCAGCTTTTTGAATCGCCAGTGTTTTTGGAGCAAGTTCACCAACAACTACATGTAAAAATGTAATCGAAGCAAATGCAATCGCAATTGATAATATTTCCGTTGCTCCCTCGGGAATGTTTAGTTTTAAGAAAACAGGACCGAGCAAATGCTCTATAGTCGATTCCCCAATCCAACCTAGGCCCAAGGCCGTTATGGTTATCCCAAGCTGACAGGCAGAAAGGTATTCATCCAGATTCGAAATCACTTTTTTGGCTGAAACAGCCTTCGAATTTCCTTCTTCAATTAACTGATCAATTCTTGAACTTCTAATCTTAACAATAGCAAACTCTGAAGTTACAAAAAAGGCAGTCAATGCAATTAAAATGGCTATTAAAACCAAGTTAAATATGTCCAAATAAATTCCCTTAGCTCGCTGTTAGACGAGTAAGGAGTCACCTCCCAGTATTATACAAAAATTAGCTCGTTACACTTACGAGCGATTTTTTTAAAGCAGATCTTAGCAGACTAACATTATTAATCAGCTTTTCCTTTTGTTGTTCATCCAGTTTTTCTAAAATTGGCAGCAGGTCAAATAAATCACTATGCAGCTGCTTCATCTGCTGTGTTACCGCACATACATGTTTATCCACTTCGGATAGGCGGATACTACCCGCTTTCCGCATTTCTAGTTTTCTTCTAATCTCGTCTAAAGGAAAGTGCAAACTCTTGCATTCTTCGATAAACTTTAAATCATTTAATGCTTCATCTGTATAAATGCGGTAATTTGACTTAGAACGTTCTGCCCTTAGTAAGCCAATTGACGTATAATAGTCAATCGTTCGTTTCGACACATGCGCTATTTCTGCTATTTCGCCAATTCGATAGACAGCCCCATCATACCACCTCAACAATTTATAAAATTAACAATAATTATAAAGAATTTAAACCGTACAGTCAAACGTTCTGGTTATAGTAGTCATTGTTATCTACATTTTATGGGAAAATCGTCATTAGTATGAATGGTAAAAACAAAATATTCTAAAAATATAATCATAAAAAGCGCCTCCTTATTCTGGAGACGCTTTTGTTTTTTTTACCTCTATGTAGAGAATATGATGACCTTCGATTTCCTTGATTTGAAATATGAAGCCTCCCTTTTCAAGCTTATCGCCTTTATGCACATCAAATTTTTGGGTTAAAAACCATCCTCCGATCGTGTCTACATCTTCTTCCTCGAGAGTAGTACCGAGAAGATCGTTTACCTCGCTAATAAGGACTTTCCCATCCAAAATATAATGATTATCGTCTTTTTTCTGTATTAGTGGCAATTCGTCCACATCAAATTCATCACGAATTTCACCGACAATTTCCTCCAAAATATCTTCAACAGTCACAATCCCGGCAGTTCCGCCATATTCATCGGATAACACGGCCATATGGGATCTGTTTTTTTGGAGTTTTACTAAAAGTTCCTGGATCGGAATCGTTTCAATTACATGAATGACAGGCTTTAAATAAGGCATAAGCGGCTCTTCACCGTTACATTTTTGCTGGATGCAATCTGTTAATACTTCTTTAATATTAACAATTCCTAAGATATTGTCCTTGTCTCCTTCAATGAGGGGATAACGAGTGTATTTTTCCTCCTTTACAATTTCAAGAATCTCTTCCATGGTGGCAGTTTTAGAGAGCGAAATTACCTCTGTCCGGGGTACCATGATTTCTTTCGCTATCCTGTCATCAAATTCAAAGATTCGATTCATGTATTTGTATTCAGATTGATTAATTTCACCGCTTTCATAGCTTTGGGAAAGAATCATCCGTAATTCCTCTTCCGATAAGCTAATATCATGTTCGGAAGCAGGCAGGATTCCAAAAAGTCCCGTAACAAACCGTGCAGAGCGGTTAAGGGCCCAAATAAAGGGATACATGATCTTATAAAATAAGATGAGCGGACCGGCAAAAAGTAAAATGATTTCTTCCGCTTTTTGAATTGCAAACGTCTTTGGAGATAATTCACCAATGACAACATGAATAAAGGTAATGGCGATAAAAGAAATAATTACAGAGATAATGTGCTCTATAGCCGGTGGAATTTGTATGAAATTAAAAACAGGCTGTAATATATTTCGGATGGTTGGTTCGCCCAGCCAGCCTAAAATTAAGGAAATAATAGTGATACCAACTTGTGTTGCGGATAGGTAACCATCTAAATTTGAGATTACTTTTTTAGCTGCCTCCGCTTTGTTGTTTCCTTCCGACACTAGTTGATCAATTCTTGTTGTCCGGACTCTTACAATTGCAAATTCAGATGCAACAAAAAAAGCGGTAAGAGTAATTAAAATAGCAATTATGAATATGTTCATTAATATCATTTAACACCTTACCATTCGTAAGGTATGCCACCTCACTTAAAATACTCATTATTTATATTATTTCAAAATAGGTCTTAAAAAGCAAAAAAGCCAGTTTAACAAAAAAACTGCTAATAAAAGCAGCTTTAGAGGTTCTTATTTATTGACCCAGCCATTCCACTCACGAGCTAGCATGCTATAAACAATTAAGTCATGGAAGTGGCCATTTAATTTTTCGCCATCTCTAATTAAACCTTCCTTGGTAAATCCTAATCTTTCCGGTATGGCTCGGCTTTTCTTATTTTTCACTCCACAGCGAATTTCTACTCGATTTAAACCCAATTGATTAAAAGTATAGTTAAGTAATGCTTGGACAGCCCGAGTCATAACCCCGTGGCCTTCTGCATTTTTAGCAAGATAATAGCCAATGCTGGTCATGCTATTATGCCAGTCCATTTGGTGTAAGCCAATCGAGCCGACAAGTTCTCCTTTATAAAGAATTCCAACATTAAATCCAGTACTCTCTGCGAATTGATTAAGCCAAACAGGGATAATCGTCTCAAATTGATAGGGAGAAGTCATGCTGTCTACCCAGGGCAGCCACTTCCGTAAATGATTACGATTGTCCTCAACCAGTTGAAAAAGCTTAAAGGCATGATGCCTCTCAAACAATTGAAGCTCAATTTCATTATCGACTTTTAATGTAAACATTGGACTTTTCTCCTGCTTAAATTTTTTCCTATATCCTATGCAAGATAGGGGGAAGTCGGAAGAAGTGTCCAAAATAAAAAAATCCCGACTTTTTTAAAGTGGGATTAATTTCTATCAGATATTAAATGTCAGGTTCTAAATTTAATGCAATCGGTAAATGTATGGAGAAGGTGGTTTTATTCGGTGTGGAATTACAGGCTAATTTCCCCTTGTGCTTTTCAATAATTTCTTTACAAACGAAAAGACCTAGACCAGTACCAAGTTTTTTCGTCGTGAAGAATGGTTCAAAAATTGTTTTTTGCAATTCAGTTGGAATCGCCGGTCCATTATTAGAAATGGTAACAATAATGTATTGGTTGTCTTCTAAAGTACTGTTAATTTCAATTGTTGGCTGTGGATTTGCATGATGATTTAAAACATCAATTGCATTAAATATTATATTGATAAAAACTTGTCTAATTTCATCCGCATAACCGTGCAGCGTTATTTCCTCGCACAATTCTTTGATTACTTTCACTTTTCCATCAAGTATGCTAGGGTAGAGAAAGTTCAAAACTTCGTCTATCAATTTATTTAGTTTAAAATAATCTTTTTCCTTCCCAATCAATTCTTTTTTGGATAATAACAGAAACTGAGAAATTCTAAAATTTAACTGATCTAGTTCACTTGAAATAATATCTAGATATCTCATATTTGGAAAATCGGCTTTAAGCAATTGGATAAATCCTTGTACAGATGTAAGCGGGTTTCTAAATTCATGAATAAAGCTGGATGTCATTTGCCCCAAAAGGGTTAGCCGATCCTGATGGGTTGAGTCGATGAACATAGTCTTTTCCTCGATAATTTTGTTTTTGGCTTCTGTATAATGGGATACTGCATAGTATAAAAACTTGTCAAAACAGAAATTGATCCGATTGATCGATTCTTGCATTTCCCCCCATGATATCCCCGTTTTGCTTAAATAACTGTACATAATCGTTCTGCCAAGATTTACATTATAAACAAAATCCCCAATATTAATATTGGCAATGACTCTTTCTTCCGATATTTCTTTTGCCAGCTTTTCGATTACTAATAAAAGCTCCTCTTCGGTCAACTTATGCATATTTAAGATAACATGAAAAAGTGCTTTGGCATTTTCGCTTATTTTTTCTATATATGGGTCTTCTTTAGAAATAATATATGAATTTTCCCAATCAAGAAGTAATTGATCTTTATGTTTATCAAAGAAAGCAATTAAATCTATTTGATCATTTTTAAACATATTGTCCCTCCTGAAACACATTAAGCCTTACCATCTTAATTCGCTGATAATGACAAAAAAACCTCTTAAAAACATGTTAAAATTATTTTCCAAATAATTACATAGTTAATTTGTCATGAAATCTTCTCTTGAATATAGTTTGAATTTACTCTTGTATTCATTTTGAAATAGTAGTATATTCTTAATGAAATAATTGTATAGTTCCACAGGGGGAGCTGCAAATGGCGGCTGAGAGTGAACGGTTGAGTTCTGACCCTATGAACCTGTTAGTTAACACTAGCGTAGGGATGTGGTTTGCCAGATAGATAGCAATGCAGACAATCCTTATGTCTTGCATTGCTATTTTTTTGTTCACCAACATGGAGGAGAAATTGAAATGACTAAAAGAAGTAATACTTTATTTATTACCGAGGTTGCTGTTTTTACTGCACTCGCGTATTTATTGGATTATGTGGGAAATATTCTTTCGTTTAAAATCTGGCCGCAGGGAGGCTCGGTTTCAATCGCAATGGTACCGATTTTCTTAATGGCCTTCCGCTGGGGACTGAAAGGCGGTCTTTTAACTGGATTTTTATTAGGATTATTACAGTTCATTCTTGGCTTTGCACAAGTATATACAATTATTCAAGGAATCATCGATTACTTTATAGCTTTTACAGTTGTAGGATTTGCGGGCATTTTTGCCCGTCAAATAAGCAATATGCTTAATGAAGGGAAAAAAGGCAAATGGATTAGCTATGTAATATTTGGAGCATTCATTGGAAGCTTGCTTCGATATCTATGCCATTTCGTTTCAGGGTTTGTTTTCTTTGGAGAGTATGCTCCAAAGGGCCAGCCGGTTATGATATATTCCCTGCTTTATAATGGGACATATATGCTTCCGAGCTTTGTAATCAGTGTCATCATTGTCGTTCTTGTTATCAGTGCAATGCCCAAGAGAATGCTAGTACGGGAAAATAATATTTAGTCTGTGTAAAAAACCGTTATTGATTTTTTAACACTGTTGATTGGAGCGGAAGGCGCGAAGAGTCCTACGGGAGTACGGGGCAGGGGGAGACCCCGCAGGAGCGAAGCGACGAGGAGGCTCTCCGGCACGCCCGTGGAAAGCGAAGCGCCTGGAGCGCAAATCAACAACCAAGTTTAACAGTCAAGATTTTAAAAAAGAAAAGCCTCACGGCTTTTTTTTTTCGATTTTTTGTCACAAGTCTAATAACCTAAATACCTAAACAAAATGATAAAATTACCTTATAAAGAAAGAGAATCATTCTCAATTAACATAGATAGGGTGATAATACATGTTTGGTTTATTAAAAGCAGGGGAGAAAGGAAAAATCATTGACATTTCACATGTTGGTCACCTCGTACAAAGACGATTGCTTGATTTAGGAATTACCGAAGGATCAGAAGTTTCCGTAAAGTGTGTAATGCCCTTTGGCGGTCCTATTATGATTGAATCATGCGGCCAGTGTATTGGAATCCGGAGGAAAGAAGCAGTTCAAATAGAAGTGGTGAGAATATAATGGAAATTGCGCTAATTGGAAACCCCAATACTGGGAAAACATCGCTTTTTAATAATCTAACAGGTTCCTATGAGTATGTTGGCAACTGGAGCGGTGTAACAGTTGAAAAGAAAGTAGGAGTATTTAAAAATAATATTGGCAGATTAATTGATTTGCCAGGTGTGTATACTCTGAATCCACTTTCAAAGGATGAAGGGGTTGTAACGTCATTCTTTTTAAATGAATCAGTAGATCGCTTGCTTAACATTCTCGATGCTTCTCAATTAGAACGCAATTTGCATTTGACTTTGCAATTGTTGGAATTTGAAAAGCCTGCCCTTATCGGACTAAATATGATTGATGTCGCAAGTAAACGTGGAATTCATATTGATGCACTAAAGCTGGCTGAAATTCTCGGCGTACCTGTTGTTCCAGTTGTCGCTCGGAGCGGGAAGGGCTGTGATAGGCTTGTAGATGTCATTTCATCGAAATCAATCATCCCCATAAAAAAGAATCTAGTTCATTATGGGAAAGAGGTTGAAGAGGCGCTTTCGGCATTGTCTAATGAAATCACGGGTAAAACGGAACATTCATTAAGATGGCTGGCGATTCAATTCTTAGAGGGTAATGAATACGTTAATAATTATCTAAATAAAATATCTGACTCACAAAAAATTAGTGTTATTGCTGCTAACTTGGAATTGAAATTACAAAAACACTATGGTACCAAGTCTTTGGCTAATTTCATTTATTTAAAGAGAAAAGAAGCTATTGATAAAATTATCGCTGAGGTTGCGAGAAAAAGTAATTCGGTTATTCCTCTTTCAGAAAAAATTGATAGCATCGTCACGAATCGTTATTTAGGGATGCCGATCTTTTTGCTGCTAATGTATTTAATGTTTATGCTGACATTTGATTGGCTTGGAACACCGCTGTCAGATGGCTTGGATGCTCTTTTAACCGGACCAATTACGGCCGGTATTGAAAAAATATTAACAGGTATACATGCCACTGATTTTATTCATGCACTCATCATTGAAGGGTTAATAGCAGGTGTTGGCGGGGTACTTGTCTTTGTACCGCAAATTTTTATCTTGTTCTTCTTCATTTCCTTATTAGAAGACTCAGGATATATGGCTCGTGTTGCCCTGGTTATGGATCGAATAATGGAAGCAGTAGGATTGAATGGGAAAGCTTTTATTCCAATGATGATTGGCTTTGGCTGTAATGTTCCCGGAATAATGGCGGCAAGGACCATTGAAACACCTCGAGAACGGCTGTTAACAATTTTGCTGACACCCTTAATGTCCTGTTCGGCACGCTTACCCGTTTATGCCTTATTTGTCGGGGCATTCTTTGCTGCCCATAAAGCACTCATTGTACTAAGCTTATATATTCTTGGAATAGTTGTCGCTTTGATCTTAGCAAAAATATTTTCTTCTACCCTATTAAAATCAGAAACTTCGCTTTTTGTCATTGAGTTGCCGCCATACCGCATGCCTCAATTTCAATCATTATGGAGAAGTACATGGGATAAAGGGAAAGGGTTTGTGAGAAAGGCTGGTACCTTTATTTTTGCAGGTTCAGTGTTTATCTGGTTATTATCCTATGCAGGACCGAACGGTTTAAATGTAAACATGGATAACAGCTTCCTAGCAGCCATTGGAGGTATCCTTTCCCCAATCCTCGCGCCAATTGGTTTTGGTACATGGCAAGCTGCTGCATCCTTAATTACCGGCTTCCTAGCTAAAGAGGCTATTATTTCAACCATGAATATTATCTATTTTGTGCCCAATGATAACAGCCTGCAAGGACTGCTATCCGATTATTACATGCCTCTCTCTGCCTATAGTTTTATGGTATTTATACTTTTGTATATTCCTTGCCTAGCTACTACTGCAACGATTTATAAAGAAACCGGTTCTAAAAAATGGACGGCTTTTTCAATGGGGTATGCATTAGCAATTGCCTACATTTTGTCGCTAATCATATATCAGGGTGGAAAACTGATTGGTCTTGGATGATTTATTTAAGGCCTTTTCTTTTAAAGAGGTGAATATGATGATTGCCAGTATTGTTATAGGTGCTGTCATTTTTGGATACGCTGCGTGGGCGATGATGAAGTTTATCAATAAATCGAAAAAAGGCAAGTGTGCCGCCTGTGATTTGAAAAATTCGTGTTCAAGCCAGTGTGGCAATTCGGCAGAATTATAATATTTGTTCATTAAACTGTTATCGAAGAATTGATAGCAGTTTTTTTTATGATAAAATTTGAATGATTACTGGAACTTGTGTAAAATTACACCATAGGCTATTGAAGGAAGGGCTTAACATGACCAGAGATGAAATCATATTGAAAGTGTCTGAAAAGCTTCGCTTGATTCGGACTGAAGCAGGCTATACCCAGGATAGAATGGCTGAAATCATTGGTGTATCAAAGAAAACACTTGTTCAAATTGAAAAAGGAAGAGTCCTTGCTAACTGGTCAACAGTCGTTGCTATTTGTGCTCTTTTCCGGGAAACGGAAACAGTACAATTTTTATTTGGTAATGAGCCACTTGAGGTTTTGGAAACGGTAGCTCGAGAAGGAATTGATTACCGCAAAACGAAAACATTAGGCGGTCGGATCTGGTGGAGAGCAATATCAAAGAAAAGTGGATTTATTCTCCAACAAAATATCCTCAGTAAACATTTTAGGATATTGGATGAAGGAAATTATCGGATTTTTAGCAGCTTTGATGAGAAGCTTTCCAAACAGCGTTTTAAAGAATTGACGAAAAGTGAATAATATCTAAACATAAGATAGGGTTCTCCTGTCTTTTTTTTCTCTTCCAAATAGGAGGCATCTATGAAAAACTTGAAAAAATGGCATGTAGTCCAAATCGTGGTATTAAGCGGCTTAATTTTCATTTTAGGCTTCTTTGGTGCAATTTATTTTTTTTCCAAGACTGCCAATATATCTGAACTTAAAAATGAACTACCCCAGCCAACGGTTTTTTATGATGTAAACGGAAAAATAGCGAGCAAGGTTTCGGCGAATAAAAATGAAGGAGTTCCAATTAAGGAAGTCCCTGAATCTATGAAAAATGCCGTAATTGCCATTGAGGATCATCGATTTTATCAACATGGAGGTGTTGATTTAATTGGAACGTCAAGGGCGCTTTTCCGTGACTTAAAGGCAGGAGGAATGGTAGAAGGCGGAAGCACCATCACACAGCAATTGACGAAAAATACTATCCTAACATCCCAAAAAACGCTTAAAAGAAAAATAGAAGAGGTCTTTTTAGCATTGGCAGTTGAGCGGGAATATTCGAAACAAGAAATTCTGCAAATGTATTTAAACCAAATCTATTTTGGAAATGGGGCATATGGGATTAAACAAGCGGCAGGAAAATACTTTGCTAAAGAGGTTAAGGAGCTTTCGATTAGTGAATCCGCTTTGCTAGCCGGGTTAATTAAAGCTCCATCTGCCCTGAATCCATATGACCATATGAAAAAGGCTGTTAAACGGAGAAATATTGTCTTGCTGCAAATGAAAAATCAAGGCTATATTACAAATGAACAATATGAAAAAGCCAAGCAGGAAAAAATGGTTTTAGATGATAAAGGCGGCGACCCGTTCCGCGGTAAATTCCCTTATTATGTCGATCAGGTATTAGATGAAGCAATTCATCAGTATGGGTTATCGCAAGATGATTTGCTTACTGGAGGCTATCAAATTTATACAGAGCTTGACCCTAATATGCAATCGGTGATGGAAACAACCTATCAAAACAACAGTTTATTTCCAAAAGGAAAAGACCGGTTGGTTCAAAGCGGAGGAGTCTTAGTAGACCCGAAAACAGGCGGGGTCCGAGCCCTTGCAGGCGGAAGGGGAGAACACACTTTTAGAGGCTACAACCGGGCGTCTCAATTAAAAGCACAGCCCGGTTCTTCATTTAAGCCATTAGCTGTCTACACCCCTGCGCTAGAAGAGGGCTGGAAAATCACCGATATGCTAAAAGATGAACCGATGAAATTTGGAAATTATCAGCCTAGTAATTACGATCATCAATATATGGGGGAAGTCCCGATGTATGATGCGGTTAAGGAATCGAAAAATGTATCAGCAGTATGGCTTTTAAATGAAATCGGAATTGAAAAGGGGCTAGATTCAGTTAAACGATTCGGTATTTCTTTGGATAAAGCTGACCGGAATTTATCGGTTGCCCTTGGAGGCTTGCATAAAGGAGTCTCTCCGCTAAACATGGCAGAAGCTTTTTCCGCATTTCCGAATAATGGTGTCAAAGTGAAGGCCCACGTAATCAAAAAAATCGTCGAGGCAAATGGCAATGTGGTTGCCGAATGGAAAGTCAAAAAGGAGAGAGTTACGACAAAAGCAGTGACCGATGATATGACAACAATGCTGCTAGGCGTTGTAGAACAAGGGACAGGAAAAGCAGCCAAAATACCTGGCCGTGAAACGGCAGGGAAAACTGGCTCCACCCAAGTACCGATTAAAGGAATTAATGGTCTGAAAGACCAGTGGTTTGTTGGCTATACACCGCAGCTAGTGGGAGCCATCTGGGTCGGTTATGATAAAACAGATGCGGAACATTATATCACGCCAACCAGCAAAACAGGTTCTGCTGTTATTTTTCGTGAAGTCATGTCGGAAGCATTAAAAAATAAACCAAAACAAAAATTTAATGTGACGCATATTTCCGCTTTGGAAGAAAAAAGTCGATTTAATTTTCAAGAGGAATTTAATAATGAAATTCAAAAGTGGGAAGAAAAATGGAACAAGCAAATAGAGAGATGGGAAAAGAAAGGAAAAAATAAGGGGCATGGAAAAGGGGATTAAGGGCACGGAGCAATCCGTGTCTTTTTGTTTCCAATGTTTAAGAGTAAAATAAATATAGAATGAACGAAAGTTAGTTTTGTTCGTCATAAATAAAGAGAGAAAAAACAAGGAATATGGGGGAAAGAGAGGGCTATTACTAAATGGATGCATTAATAAAAAATGCTAAAAAAGGGGACCATCTCGCGTTTGCCATGTTGTTTAAAGAACATTATCCATTCCTTGTAAAATATTTAATAAAAATTACAATGAATCCCGATACTGCTGAAGAATTAGCTCAAGAGACAATGGCAAAATGTATTCAAAAGATTCACCTATATAATGGGCAAAGCAAATTTTCCACATGGCTCGTTTCAATTGCGACAAATACATATATTGACCAGTGCCGAAAGAAAAAAAGAGAAAAGAACTGGCAGGGGCAAGAGGAAATTTACCGGAAACTGAAGTGGCATTTCGAAAGCAGAAATGAAGACTGGAATGACGCTCTTGAGGCACTCGGGAGATTGCCGGAGGACATCCGTATTCCCATTATTTTAAAGCATTATTATGGCTACTCTTACGAAGAGATAGGCGAATGGATGAAAATATCTCCTGGAACGGTGAAATCAAGAGTGCATAATGGAATCAAGTCAGTCAGAAAGGAGCTGAACCTAAGTGAAGAAACAGAAAGTCATCGTTTTGGACAGCGAACAACAAAATAAACAGGAGATTTTAGCTATTTCTAAGATGCAAGAAGGTTTAAACAAAATGGAACAATTTCCAGTCTATTCCCCGGACCTTCAATGGTTTGAACAAATGGTTCTAGCGGAAAAACAGCGAATCAGGAAAAAACTGATTAGGGATTTGTCTATATATTTAATAGTAGCAATCATCATTTTGTGCGGGATTATGATTTCCTTATTTCAAATGCCGGCAGTTTTTATATTTTTACAGATCGCCACGACCATTTTTATTGCATTTTATAGTGGAACACGTTTAATGAAGAAGGTGAATGGCG
This sequence comes from Neobacillus bataviensis, assembly GCF_019969725.1. The sequence continues at coordinate 154,215 of NZ_JAHXYW010000007.1, read as the reverse complement.
GATGAAAGGAGAATATTCATTAACCGTCATCATCATAGTGTCTGCTATTTTGTTAGTGCAAAGCATATATTTATTTTTAGATGCCCGTAAACATAATCATAATTATTGGCTTTGGGGAATTGTCGGCCTTATTCAAGCGCCAATGCCGACATTGTTTTATTTGATTTTTGTGAGAAAAATTTTTCGTAAAAAGAGAAGAAGTGAGGCGAATTCAAATTATGATGATTGTTACGACTGATTACCTGCCGGGCAGGGAAATTAAAGAGGTGCTTGGTGTGGTGAAGGGAAGTACAGTCCAATCCAAGCATATTGGCAAGGACTTATTGGCTGGGCTAAAGACCATTGTAGGCGGAGAAATAAAGGAATATACCGATATGTTAAATGAAGCTAGACAAAAGGCGATTGAGAGGATGGTAGAAGAAGCCAGGCTGTTAGGGGCAGATGCCATCATCGCAATGAGATTACAATCCAGTTCGGTCATGCAGGGGGCATCAGAATTAATCGCTTATGGAACGGCGGTAAGGGCAGAATAATTCTGAAAAATGGGAATTGACTTTCATAACGACTGGTGATAATCTAACAAAGGAAGAAAAAATAGGAAATGGAGGGTTGCGTCATGATTAGAAGAAGAAAAGTTAATTTTAAAACTAAATATTTAAATGCAACCTGTCCAAAAGAGAATTCTCTTTAATTCCTTTAACGTACATTTAATAAATGACAAAACACAGGTTGCGTTCTTTAATGATGCGTAATGTGTGTTTTTTTGTCTCTTTTTTCCAGAGGCATACTGCACTTATACTGCGGTATGCCTCTTTTTTTATTTTTACTTGAGCAGAGGGGAGGAACAATCATGTTTTCGGTATTAAAAAAATTAAGCTGGTTTTTCAAAGAAAACTGGCAGAGATATGCTATTGCGGTTAGTTTATTAATTTTGGTAGGAATATTAGATGTCCTGCCGCCAAAATTGATTGGTATGGCAATCGATAATATTCATTTTGGGGAGATGAATAAAAATAAAATCTTTCACTATTTAAGTGTTCTATTATTAATCATGTTTTCATCCTATCTAATCACCTATGTGTGGATGTATAAATTGTTTGGAGGCGCTTTCCTCGTTGAAAGAAAACTTCGCTCACGATTTATGCAGCACCTTTTAAAGATGACGCCAACTTTTTATGAAAAGAACCGAACAGGAGATTTAATGGCCCGAGCTACTAATGATTTAAAAGCCATTTCGATAACCGCCGGGTTCGGTATTTTAACGCTGGTCGATTCTAGTGTTTGGATGCTGACATTATTGTTGACTATGGGATTATTTATTAGTTGGAAGCTAACGTTAGCAGCCATTATTCCATTGCCGGTTATGGCAATCCTGATGCAAATTTATGGTAAGAGAATTCACACTCGTTTTATGGAGGCGCAGGATGCTTTCGGTGAGTTAAATGACCGGGTTCTGGAATCAGTTGCAGGAGTCAGGGTCATTCGTGCCTATGTCCAAGAACAGGCTGATCAGAATAGGTTCCATCTATTAACAGAGGACGTTTATCAAAAAAACCTAAAAGTGGCGAGGATTGATTCTTTATTTGATCCAACAATTAAGATCCTGGTTGGAATCAGTTATTTAATCGGGCTTGGCTATGGCGCCTATTTAGTTTTTCATCAAACGATTACTTTAGGCAATCTTGTTTCCTTCAATGTCTATTTAGGGATGTTGATATGGCCCATGTTTGCAATTGGCGAGTTAATCAATGTAATGCAGCGGGGAAATGCTTCTTTAGACCGTGTTAATGAAACATTGGCCTATCAGGAAGAGGTTGAAAATCCAAGTAATCCGGTAGCTGTCAATGCTCCTGAAAATATAAAATACAAGAGGGTAACCTTTTGCTATCCCTCCTCTAAAAATAATAATTTGGAAAATGTGAATGTCCAATTATTTCAAGGTCAAACACTGGGGATTGTGGGGAAAACAGGAAGCGGAAAAACAACCTTTATTAAACAATTATTAAGACAGTACCCGCTTGGGACCGGGGAACTATCCATTACTGAGGTTCCAATTGAAGAGCAGAAGCTGGAGCAGATACGAAATTGGATTGGCTATGTACCCCAGGACCATGTTTTATTTTCAAGAAGTGTAAAGGAGAATATTCTCTTTGGCAGTAAGGATGCAAGCGATCAAGAGTTAGAGAATGCTATCGATTTGGCCGCATTTCGGAAGGATCTTGAGATGCTTCCGGAAGGGATAAGTACTTTGGTGGGTGAAAAAGGGGTAGCTCTTTCCGGAGGGCAAAAGCAGAGGATTTCGATTGCACGTGCCCTCATTAAAAATCCGGAAATTCTCATTCTTGACGATTCATTATCAGCGGTTGATGCCAAAACCGAAAAAAGAATTATTGAGAATATTCGTCAAGTGAGAAACAACAAAACTACGATTATCACCACTCACCGAATGTCGGCTGTTCAGCATGCTGATCATATTATTGTCCTTGATGAAGGAAGAATTATTGAAGAAGGGACACATAAACAGCTCATAGAGGTTGACGGGTGGTATAAAGAACAATTTTTACGGCAGCAAATTGAAGGAAATGTTGAAGAGGAGGTGTCAGCATGACCACAGGCAGACGATTATTTGGATATGCATTAGCTTATAAAAAGATTATTATAGCTGCATTGGTTATGCTCACCATCTCAGTCGTGACAGATCTAGCAGGCCCCTTTATTGCCAAAAAAGTGATAGACCAGCATATTTTAGGGATTGAGTCAAAATGGTATGTATCCAAGAAGGACGCAAATGCGGTAGAGTATAATGGCCAATTTTACAAAAGAGGAAAGTATTTTGTAGATGGTGAACAAAAAGGGCAGCAAATCAGGATTCTGCAAGTAGGCTCAAAATTTATTTTCCTTGATAGGGAGCTGGAGTTTGATGGAAAAAGAACGATTGCTGAAGGGTCCTTAGTTATTGAAAAAGGGAAAAACGAAGCAGTTTATCCGGTAAAAATCCTAAAGGGCGAAGAACTCCTTAAATTTTATCAGCCGGAAATTCCGTCGATTATTCAATTATTGATCATTTATTTCAGCTTATTAGTGGTTTCAGCCATTTTTCAATTTGGCGAACACTATCTTCTGAAAAAATCGGCAAACCGAATTATTCAAAAAATGCGTGGGGATATTTTTGGCCATATCCAACGACTTCCAATCCAATATTTCGATAATCTGCCTGCGGGAAAAGTTGTGGCGAGAATTACGAATGATACAGAAGCGATCCGTGAACTTTACGTTACCGTTCTTGCTACCTTTTTTACAAGCGTAATTTATATTACAGGTATATATATTGCCTTGTTTATTTTGAACGTGAAGCTAGCTGCGATTTGTTTAGTATTGCTGCCAATCCTGTACATTTGGATATTGGGTTACCGTAAGTATGCATCCGAATATAATCGTGTAATTCGATCGCGCAATAGTGACATAAATGCCATGATCAATGAATCCATTCAGGGAATGACGATTATTCAGGCCTTTAGCAGGGAAGAGGAGACGAAAGAGGAGTTTGAAAAGCTTAATCATGAGCATTTTACTTATCAAAACAAATTGTTAAGCTTAAATTCTTTAACATCCCATAACCTCGTTGGGATATTAAGAAACCTAATATTTGTGGCGTTTATTTGGTATTTTGGGGCTCAGTCGCTTCTGCCTGCAAATATTATTTCACTCGGAATGCTCTATGCCTTTGTAGATTATATAAATCGTCTTTTCCAGCCAATTCAGGGTATTGTAAATCAATTAGCCAATTTGGAGCAAGCTTTGGTAGCGGGTGAGCGCGTGTTTAAACTAATGGATGAACAAGGTGAAAATGTCAGTACTGAACGGATATCAAGGTTTAAAGGAAATGTATCTTTTGATAATGTTTCTTTTGGATATAAAGATGGTGAGTATGTCCTTAAGAATATCGAATTCCAGGCAAAGCAGGGTGAAACTGTTGCCCTTGTAGGCCACACTGGTTCTGGGAAAAGTTCAATTATGAATTTACTGTTCCGTTTTTATGACTGCCAAAAAGGGAAAATTACGATTGATGGAAAAGATGTAGAAAGTTTGCCGCGGCAAACTGTCCGAAATCATATGGGGATAGTCCTGCAGGATCCTTATTTGTTTTCAGGGACAATTGCTTCGAATGTCAGTCTAAATGATCCTTCAATTACGAGGGAAAAGGTGGAAAAAGCCTTGAAGGATGTTGGCGCAGATAAGGTGTTTAGAAATTTAGAGAATGGTTATGACGAACCGGTTATTGAGAAGGGAAGCACCCTTTCAAGCGGACAAAGGCAGTTGATTTCGTTTGCACGAGCGCTAGCATTTAATCCGGCAATTCTTATTCTCGATGAAGCAACCTCCAGTATTGATACCGAAACGGAAGCTGTTATTCAAGAAGCAATGGAAGTGTTAAAGAAAGGAAGAACAACATTTATTATTGCCCACCGCTTATCAACCATCCGAAATGCCGATCAAATTCTTGTCCTTGACCGGGGAACGATTGTGGAGAGAGGAACACATGACGAGTTAATGGCCGGTAAGGGCAAATATTATCAGATGTATCAGCTGCAGCAAGGTGGCAGTGAACTGGCTGGTTAGATAAAGGAGGCCCTTCTTTTAAGAAGGGTCTCATTTTTTTAATAGGTAAGTCCAACCCTTGAGCCAATAAATTTATTGCTGAAAAGCTGTTGAAATGCAAAATCCCCTGTATCATAGATCGAAATTGAAGAAGGATTTTCGGGAAGAATATCTATTTCGTATCGATATTGCCCCAGTCTTTCTCCAACTGGTAAATAGGTTGGACAAACGACAGTCCAATCTAGCCCAGAAGCCTTTAACAACAAATATGCTTTTAAATGCTCCTCGGCATCAAGAGTACTTTTTCTTTTTGACTCAGACGATTGGAAGCGAAATAAATGCGGGGCAGATCGAGCCTGGAGGATTCCAGCTGTTCCAATAGTAATAATCCTTTTGATTCCTTCCCTTTTCATATTACTGATAATTAAAGGCATAGATTGAGAAAGTGTGCTGTTTCCATCCGTATTTAATGCGCTTATTACAATGTCAGTCCCCTTCATTGTCTGTGCAATATCCTCTTCATTTAAAACGTTCCCTGTCCTGACTTTAAGGAGTCCGCCCGAATCCGTATTTAGTTTTTCCAAATCCCTCACCAGCGCTTGAACAGAAATTTGATTGGATAACGAATTTTCTAAAATAACAGAGCCTACTCTCCCGGTTGCTCCGAAAAGGCAAATGTTCACAAAAAATTCACTCCTTTGAACACCAAAGTGTAATGATTATCACAGGTAAAAAAACCCGCTCGTGATAGATTAAAATTGTTTAACAATTTTATTTAAACTGGGGTGGTATAGTATAATGTCAGATTATTCAATTGTCCTATTAATCGGCAGCTTTTTAATTCTTTCTTATTATATCGGATATATGATCTATAAAGCATAAACTGCAGACAAGCGTCTGCAGTTTTTTTTATTTTTGGGAAGAATTGCCTTCAGAATGGGAATATATATTGAAGTAATGCAAAAAAGTGAGGTGGAATCCTTGGAGAATTTTAGAGTCGAAAAAGATACGCTGGGTGAGGTGAAAGTACCAGCAAATAAATTTTGGGGGGCACAAACACAGCGCAGCAAAGAAAATTTTAAAATTGGCAGCGAGAAAATGCCGATTGAACTAATTTATGGTTTAGCATTTATAAAAAAAGCAGCCGCAACTGTAAATTTTCAAGTAGGAAAGCTAAGTGAATTAAAAATGAATGCAATTAACCATGTATGCAATCAACTTCTAAATGGAGATTTTGATGACCACTTTCCCTTAATCGTATGGCAGACAGGCAGCGGAACGCAATCCAATATGAATGTTAATGAAGTGATTGCTAATCGGGCCAATGAATGGTTAAGAGAGCAAGGCAGCGACCAATATGTTCATCCAAATGATGATGTCAATATGTCCCAAAGCTCGAATGATACGTTTCCAACCGCGATGCATATTGCTGCTTATATAAAAATAACTAAAAACCTGCTTCCAGCCATACAGGAGTTGAAAAGCACCCTGCTAGAAAAAGAAAATTCTTATTCAAAAATTGTTAAAATCGGAAGAACCCATTTACAGGATGCAACCCCATTAACCCTTGGCCAGGAAATTAGTGGATGGCGGTTCATGCTCGATAAGAATGAAAAAATGGTCTCAGAAGCAAGCCATTATTTGCTTGATTTAGCCATTGGAGGGACCGCTGTTGGAACAGGCATTAATGCAGGCTCTGAATTTGGAAAAAGGATGGCTGAACAGCTTTCAAAGCTTACTGGTTTTACGTTTAGGTCTTCAGAAAATAAATTTCATGCCCTGACAAGCCACGATGAAATTGTTTATACCCATGGTGCCCTAAAAGCATTAGCGGCTGACCTAATGAAAATTGCAAATGATATTCGCTGGCTTGCAAGCGGGCCAAGAAGCGGCATAGGAGAAATTAGCATTCCTGCTAATGAGCCTGGTAGCTCTATCATGCCTGGAAAGGTCAATCCTACTCAAAGTGAAGCCTTGACGATGATTGTATGTCAGGTCTTTGGTAATGACACGAGCATCAGTATGGCTGCAAGTCAAGGGAATTTTGAGTTAAATGTCTTTAAACCAGTAATTATTTATAATCTAATCCAATCCATCAGACTTCTGACAGATGGTATCCGGTCATTTAATGAAAATTGTGCTTATGGAATAGAAGCAAATGAACAAGTCATTAAGGAACATGTGGCACGATCCTTAATGTTAGTCACAGCCCTAAATCCGCATATAGGTTATGAAAAAGCAGCAGAGATTGCTAAATTGGCGTTCAAAGAAAATAGCACCTTGAAAGAAGCAGCAATCAAAACTGGTTATGTTTCAGAAGAACAATTTGACCAATGGATCAAACCAGAAAATATGATTTAAATTAAAATGAAAGCCCCCTCCAATAGTGGAGGGGGCTTAAGCCATATTATTTAATTGGTATATATGGGTTTGCTAAAAATTAACGCTGGAAGCCGCCGCCAAGTTGGGACTCAGCCATTTGAACAAGACGCTTTGTAATTTCTCCACCGACAGAACCGTTGGCACGTGAAGTAGTGTCTGCACCAAGATTAACACCAAACTCAGTTGCAATTTCATACTTCATTTGGTTAAGAGCTTGTTCTACACCTGGTACTAATAGTTGATTAGAGTTGTTGTTATTAGCCATAGTTGATTAACACTCCTCTTAATAAGTTTGGGGTTAGTATGGTATTGAACCATAATGGAAAACCATTGCCACCATGGCCTAACCCATATTATCAATTTTCGTTTGATAAAAGTTATTAGTATCGGAGAAAGTATATTTGGTTGGATGATCCGGAGTTGCACCGGCTGTTACCCTTGTTGGTTTCATCCATCGATGTAATGTGTTGCTTGTAATTTTATTATGATTAAAAAGTAAAGACTTATTCGAAAGAATTGATTAGTAATTTATTCCATTACTTAGGCTAAGTAAAGTAACACAAACTAAAGGCATCTACTTTTCAAAAGGGTGAAGAATATGGCGATTTGTCCAGTTTGTAATGGTTTGCGCGAAGCCTATTTAATGTGTTCAAACTGCGGAGATTCAATGATAGAGAGCGGTAGACTGATGGATTTTTATGATGATTACAGTCCGTATATGGAAATTGATTTAATGAAAATGGAGGATGGTTTTCCAGACACAAATTCAGGAGAGAAGTGTCCACATCTTTACCGCTGCCCAACTTGTCAAAAAGATGAAATTATTTTTATAAAAGAATAAGCCCCGTCTTTTAAAAACGGGACTTATCAGTTAATTCACTTTTATGGGCGGATTCTTCCTTCTGTTTCAGCATCAAAGAAATGTGCTTTATTTAAGTCGAAGGCAAGCTCTAATTTATCACCTGGTTTAACATCTGCACGTGAATCTAAGCGGGCAACAAAATCTTGTTCTCCAAGACTTGAATATACCATCATTTCTGCTCCAGTTAATTCAGCAACATCGATGTTGGCAGTAATCTTAGTACCTGTAGATGCCTCAATGAAGACTGGTTCATCATGAATGTCTTCTGGGCGTACGCCTAGAATAATTGATTTTCCAATATACCCTTGTTCACGTAAATACTTCATTTTCCCTTCTGGGACAGCAATTGAAGATTTTCCAATGATAAACTTGCCGTCTTCTAATTTTCCATTAAAAAAGTTCATCGCTGGTGACCCGATGAAGCCGCCAACAAACACATTTTCTGGTTTTTCATAAACTTCTTTTGGTGTACCAACTTGTTGAATGATACCGTCTTTCATAACAACTAAACGGGAAGCCATTGTCATTGCTTCTGTTTGGTCATGGGTAACATAGATTGTTGTTGTATTTAAGCGGCGGTGAAGCTTGGCAATTTCAGCACGCATCGCCACGCGAAGCTTAGCATCCAGGTTAGACAAAGGTTCATCCATAAGGAATACCTTTGCATCACGAACGATGGCACGACCCAAAGCAACACGCTGGCGTTGTCCACCTGAAAGAGCCTTTGGTTTACGAGTTAAATATGCTTCTAATCCTAAAATTTTTGCCGCTTCCTTTACACGACGGTCGATTTCATCTTTTGGAAATTTGCGAAGCTTTAATCCAAAAGCCATATTATCGTAAACAGTCATGTGAGGATAAAGGGCATAGTTTTGGAAAACCATCGCAATATCACGATCTTTTGGAGCTACATCGTTGACTCTTTTGCCGTCAATGTAGAAATCACCTTTTGAAATATCCTCAAGGCCTGCGACCATTCGAAGTGTAGTAGATTTTCCGCATCCTGAGGGTCCGACAAAGACGATAAATTCTTTATCTTCAATATGTAAATTGAAGTCTTGTACAGCGGTTACTTTATTATCGTAAATTTTATAAATATGATCCAATTTTAATTCTGCCATTCTTTTATTCCTCCCAATATCATTTTGTAACTTTAGTTTACAGGGGAGGGATTAAAATTTATATGGACAGTCTGCACAAAGAATGAAAACGCTTTTTTGGGCATATTGTTATTTTTTTTGCTGTTCAAACAAAAGACAGGCTAAAAAGACGGTAAAGGCTCCGTAGAAATCCTTTAAGCCAATCCCGGTTTTTTCGGTAAATTTGTCAATTCGATATTGCAGAGTATTTCGATGGATATATAATTTTTTAGCCGTCATACTTGCATTTAAATTTTGTTCTAAAAAAAACTTAATTGTGGAAAACATTTCTGTATCATTCGAAAATAGCTCAAATATTTCCTGGTTTATCTTTTGTTGTAATTCATCAGGCAAATGACGGACTAAATAAGACGGAAATACTCGTTCAAATGAAAGTATATTAGAAAATCCAAGATAAGCAATTGCAAATGAAAAGTATTCTTGCTCTTGCTTAAATTTAGTCCGAAGTTGAATAGAAAATGGATTTAGTTTTCCAATAAAAAAAGAAATTTTAACGTAAAAATCACTTTCCAAAGTTTCCGCCATCGACAATAATTCTTCTTCTGAAAGAAAAATTTGTTTTTTTTCCTCTATGACGATACCTATATTTTTGCTTTCCCAAATAATGATAATCTCTTCAGAAAAGAACCCCTTTAAGGCTGATTCCATTTCTTCTTGATGATGATCATCACCAGTAATATAAAAATGAATAAATCGTAATGGTGTATCATCCTTGTATATAGGGGGAGGGCCATCAGATAATAGAAATTCAGACCAAGTTTTACCTATTCTCGAAAAGGAGACTGGCTGGATTTCGACTAATTCATAAAGCGTTTTAAGAAGAGTTAACTCTTTTTCTCCTAATTCAGCTTTTGGTATGCCAATCCATTCGTTCGCAATCTCATCATAAAACGTATAAACTAACTCGGAAGGGTGAGTGGGCCGACCGGAAAACAAAGTGGAATTCTTATATATAGATAATAATTTTCGAAGCATCGTACCTTCCCCGTCATTAAAATTTATTGGTTCTATTATAACAGTTGAGTCCTGCAGCATGAAATTAAAAAAGGCTGAGCCTTTTTCGGTCCAGCCTGCCATTATATGCAGAGATATTAATCACACTCATATGGTGGTTGTTCTTCAACCAAATCTCGTGCCTCTTCAATATTGGTTGAATCATATCGGGCGTGCACAGAACCGCCTGACATTCCCTCATTAATCATGCGGTCAACATCCATAAACGCCTTGTCTCTGCCCTCATGTGCAGAGCCTTGATTTGTTAACTGATCTTTACCTTTTTCCATGATTATCCATCCTTTCCCTTTTATATCTTTATTGTGTGGGAAAGGATAAATTTTCATTCATAAACATGATAGAGCATTAGTTCATGAATCTGACTTGTTAACGCTTCAATATCTTCTTGTTCAGGAGTATTTGTTGTCCATTCAATTTTTCCGGTTTGGTGGTAAATTCCGCTGAATCTTTGCTTCTTATAATAAAAGGAAAAACTCCAGCCTGGTATATTTTTATTTTCAAATAATGGCTTAAACTGAAAGTGCATGAGCATGTGATAATCCCCCTTTGATTTCTCAGGTTATTTTTAGCTTACCTTGTTTTGGAGATTATTTAAATAGATATCCTGTTACTTTTTATAATAATTTGCCAGCTGGACGAATAAACGGCAAAGCTGCTCTATTTTCTTATCTTCGATTTCAGTTTCGTCAAAACTCATTGGTTTGGAGTTTACTTCAAAAATATAATATTTTCCTGACTCACTTACCGCAGCATCTATCGAAAATTCTCCAAAAAAGCCAAACTGTTCCGATAATGCCTTTCCTATTTGAGGAACGATTGTTTGAATGAATTGGTCATGTGCAGTCGTTTGCAGAAGTTTGTAGGGGAGAAGCCTCCCGCCTGATGGAATATGGGTCGTAATTTCTTGTTCCTGTGAAGAACGAATACCAATCCCTGTTAGGCTAAAGTCATCTTTATATGCATGAGCTAGTATTCTAAAATCAAAACGTGCTCCATCATATTTGGCTGAGGATATTTCTTCTTGTGCAATATAATTTTTATCCATCAGCTCTTTGTTCCAGTCTTTCCAAAAAAGATGAAAGGAGGTATAGGTTTTCTTTTCTTTTACTCCCTCCATCTCAATTTCCCTTGAATTCATGATTCGTAAGCGGTATATGCCTTTTCCTTTGGAGGCTTGACTAGGTTTTAAATAAACATTCTTATGCTTTTTTAGAAATAAAAAAAATTCATTTTTTGTATGGACAAGAATGGTTTGTGGTAAGTAACGTTGAAGGATCAAATGATTTTTTAACAAATTAAACAATTCATATTTATCAATAAAACAAGGGTTAAAAAAAGGAATCTTTTTTTCTTTTAAGTGGGAAAAAAAGTGTTTGCATTGTTCATCTTGTTCTGATTTGCGAAAAGGGATTCGATTATAAACAAGGTCAGGATATGGAAATGTTTTCCGTATCCATCGATTTTCATTCGGTGAAAAGGAATATCCTTTAATTGTATCCTGTTCTACCCCTTCGATTGTAAAAATAAAGCTCATTCCGTTAAGGGAAATAAGCTTCTTTTGCAATTCTATAAAAAGCGGGCCATTGCCTGTTATCGCACCATTAGATTTACGTGCCGTCATAATACCAATAAGGGGAGTTTTTTTATCGTTCGTCATTTGAAAAGTTCCTCTGGGTGGAATAGGGATTGTTCTGTCAGGAATACAGCAAAGGCTAGAGATAATCTTCGAGTTAATAAATCAAATGGTTTTAGTTCTGGATGACTGAAGATGGATCTTCCTGGCTTAGAATTCGCTTCGAAGAGCCATACATCACCGTTTCGGTCGATACCTAAATCAAAACCAATCTCGCCAATAATCCCCGATATATTTTTATCAATAGCCTTGCTTAATAAGAGGGCAGCATTCGATAATTTTTTAGTAAATAACTCGCATTCATCCTTCGGAAAAATCTCTTCTATCGTTTTTATCGCTCCACCGCTTCTAGTGTGTGTTGTTACACTGCCTGCACCAGCAATTTTGGCTGCAATGGCGGTTACATGCCAAATTCCTGAATCGTCCTTATTCGTATGAACGCGAAAATCAATGGACCGACTGTCATGCCTTTGTAAGTGAATGCCTTGTTGTACCAGCATTTTTTCAAGTGACTGATTACCAAAAACGGATTGAAACAATCTTTCTAAGCTTGAAAATTTGCGTAAGCGGTTAATGCCTTCGTTGTCTTGGTACCGGCAAAAATATTCAGATGTAGACTTATCATAGATAATTTGGTGTACACCTAATCCAAGGCTTCCGTTTTTAGGTTTAATATACACATGACCATAATTTGAAAGCATCCTTTCAACTAAGGAAAAAGAGGTAAACGGATGGGTTTCAGGCAGATAGGCTTCGACTGAACCATCCTGCTGCAGTCTCTCGTATATATCCAGCTTATTAAAGAAGCCAGGATTGTACCAGGGAATAAGGCAGTCTTTTTGTAATCTGTTCTTCACTTTGATTAATTTTGGATTTCCTTCACTTCTGCGATTTGGCAGACGGTCGTAAATAACATTTGGAAAGGGCACTTCGAAATGATGCCAAGAGGAATCATAATAAAAGACCCCCTCAATTATACCACGTTCCCAATCAATATGCTGCTCTCCAAAAAGATAGGCAATTGCCCCAACCTCTTTATTTACTGATAAAAGTTTCGAAAAGAATAACGTTCTTTCTCCAATGGGCTGTTCCGGAATTTGTGTAAATCCAGCAGTGAAGATTCCAACGAGCGGTCCAATATAAAGTATTTCATTTTCTAAAAAAATATGGAGCGGAATACTAAAGGACGGGAAATGTATAGCCTTTTGAATTACTTTACTAATCACAATTCGGTCATTTTTGTCTGGATGGGGGCGGAAATCAACTTCCATCGATTTTGACCCGAAGGCAATTCTTTTTATAGTTTTTTCTTTAATAAGTGAAGGCGGACAAAAAACGATTAATTGACTATTTGGGGCAATTTCAATGAGATAACGTTTTCTCATGAAAGCTCTTCCTTTCTGATTGACCGGTCTGAAATAAATGTTTTCCATAAAGAAGAGGAGTTAAGTAAAGCGTTTCTTTTAAAGTTGGCTGGGTTTCTAAAATAACCTTTCTCCCTGGCTTGGAATTAATGTCTAGAATCCAAATTGATCCGTTTTTAGCGATTCCTATATCAACACCAAGCTCAAATAATGGCAAAAATTCTTTTTCAAGCAGAAGGGGGAGCTGGGAAAGGATATATTCTAACTCCTCTCGGATATACTTTCCTTTTGCCGGCTGCAATGATGATGTCCAATCCGAGAAGGTAATAACGGAACCTCCGGCACTTAAATTTGATAAGATACCTCCAGAACTACCTAATCGAATACCTCTGCCAAGTTCACCCCAGGCTCCCTGAATATTCTTTTGCAGGAGAACGCGAATATCAAAGGGCTGAAGTTCATCATTGGATAATTCCAGAAACGGCTGGATCAGGTATTGGCGGTTAGATATCAATGGATCCAGCCACTTGATAAGCTTGGACTCATTTGGAAAAATCCGCGAAATAATCTTTTTTTGTTTCTCTGTTTTGACATGAAAGGTCTTGTCATTTTTCTTCAATGAATAAATGCCAAATCCTTGAGACCCATTAATTGGCTTTATTATAATTTTCTTTAACTTATTCAGTTCTTTTAAGATGATCCTTGAATCATCTGCAAATTTTGTCGGTGGTAAATAGGCAGATAATGCTGTGTTTTTAAGTGAATGGTAAAGTTCGAGCTTGTTTGGTAATCCATAGCCTAAAAAAGTAATATCGTTTCTGCTTTTAAGCCAGGAAACAATTGGCAGGCAAAGCTTGGAATGTTCATCATCACCATAAAAACAACGATCATATATAATGGGTGGAATTGGAAACTCTAATTCTATCCACTGAGTAGTTTTTGCATCAAATTTTTTACCTCGTACCTGAAGTGAATGGGGGTTAATTTCAGTAGGGATAAAACGGTAACACTCCATTTCGCACGATTCCGCATGTTTAGCGATATCGTTAATATAAGAATCTTCACTATCCAGCTTTAGGGACATAATTCCAAATGAAATCAATTTATTCAACCTCCTTTTCAGAAATAACGTCTTTGGCCAGCTTTGTACAAAATTGGATAATTGCTTTTGCTGACGGTCTTATTTTTCCGGGATTGTCTTCAAATAGTTTGGAAGGTTTTGAGTTTACTTCAATTAGCCAAGGTTTTCCTCCTTCGTCAACCCCAATGTCAATTCCAAGCTCTCCGGTTATACCCGTTGAGCGTCGGCCTATGTTTTCCGCAATTTCAATTGATAATTCTTTCATAAGGGAGATAGTTTGAAGTGCATTCCTTCGATCCATCCATGTTAATAAGGCCTGGAGCGGCCGTAGTAATGTTCCGCCTCTAGCTAAATTGGAAACGAATTCTTGTTCATTTGCGACTCTTGCTACCATAGATGTCACACCCCAAACGTCATTTTCATTTCTATGGCATAACACCCGAAAATCTATAGAACGGGAGTCTTGGGTAATTAAGCAAATTCCTTGTTGAATAAGAAAGATTCGATTGGTGAGCAGAGGCTTAATTCGTTGATAGATTTCCTCTAGAGAATAAATACTTTCAATTTTGGCGGTATGTGTGGTAAACGATGTTTGAAAACGATATAGGTTTTCCTTTTCCCTTACTATTTTTATAATGTTTTTTCCCTGACTTCCATGAATAGGTTTTATATAAACTGTTTGATATTTTTGAACAAATTCAAAAAGGCTTTCTTTTGAATAAATTTTAGTCTCCGGTGTATAGGGGATTAAGTGGTTCTCCTCTCTAATATGTTTATACACTTCCCATTTAGAGAGAAAACGGTCATTAAACAATGGGATGTTCAGCTTTTCAATTCTGTTACGGAAATCCTGAAATTGATTTTTTTGTTCGAGAAGTCGGGAATGAATGCGATTATAGATTACATCAGGTAAAGGAAGCTTCGCAGGACTCCATTTTCCTGCGTTAAAGTAATATCCTTGTGATGAAAATTGCTCTAATGAAAACACATAGAATAAACCACCATTTTCAGAAATTCCTTGATGAAGTTCTTCACAAAAACCATGGATAGAACGAAAATGCGGTTGGTTTATTTCATCAGTCGCGAAATCGGTTAGCAGTCCTACGACTGGACCAAGATGAAGTGTTTGCATGTCACGACGGTAAAAGGCCTGTAACTTTATTTTTATGGAAGGTAAATCTAATGCCGTCATGATAGAATCGGGTATTTGCACTATGTTGGTATCCATTTCTATAATTTGTATGTTTACCTTTTTAGATGACCTGCCAATAGTGATTTTTATTTCCTGATTGTTATTAATTTGAAAATGTTGAAACAGTTGGCGGGATATTTGTATGAAGTGGTCATGTTGTTTTGAAGACACTATTGGAATAATTGAAATGGTTGAAAATGAAAAAGACATAATCACCCCTCATTTATTTTTCAAAAATGGGCATTAGTTGATATAGGTATCGTATGTTGTAACGTTATGGATGGTGAATTGAACATTCTCGCATTTATTTGAATAGTTTGTTATAGTTGATTGGAATTGTTTATCAATAGGCTGTGTTAAAGGTTACTGTTGATTTTTAACCCTGTTGATTGGAGCGGAAATCAATAGGCAAGTTTAACACAGCCAATAAATAAAGGGAGTGTTTTATAATGGCAGTTAATTTATTTGATTCCGCCTATGCACTTGAAACGGCTATTCGTCAAAGCGATGAATATACAGCATTAAAAAATGCCTACAATGAAGTAAATGCAGATCCGGCAGCTAAAAAGATGTTTGACCAGTTCCGGCAAATGCAAATGAACTTGCAGCAAAAACAAATGATGGGACAGAATATTTCTGATCAAGAAGTGCAACAAGCTCAGGCAACGGTTGCCCAAGTTCAACAGAATCCAAAGATTGCCAATCTTATGCAAGCTGAACAACGGATGAGCATGATTATTGGGGAACTTAACCAAATTATTATGAAACCATTAGAAGAGCTTTACGGGAAAATGCAATAACAATACTTTCAAGCCTTCGGTGCCGAAACCGAAGGCTTTTTTCTTGTTCTTGGGTTAGTCATATAAATGGATAAACAGTCATAAAAGTGATATAAGGGTAATTTCACCAAGAACAGGAGGCAACAAAATGATTTATCGTTTGCTTGCTTTAAATATTGATGGAACACTATTACAAACGAATGGAAAAATTCATAAGTCAACGAAGGATGCCATAGAATATGTACAGCAAAAAGGGATTTATGTTACACTCGTTACTTCAAGAAGTTTTCCATCTGCGAAAAAGGTGGCTAAGGCATTAAAGATAAAATTACCGCTCATTACACATCAGGGTGCTTTAATTGCAAGCGAAGTAGAAAAACCGATTTATGTTAAACGGATTAATGAGGATATTACCTACGATACAGTACGATTCCTAGAGGGCATCCCGTGCCAAATCAGGCTGGTACATGAACAATATTCGCTGGCAAATAAATTCAAGCTCCAAAATAATTTATTAGCGAAAACGGTTTTTACCTCAGGGGACCCTATCTTTTATTCACAGCAGTTTGTTTCTTCCTTAAGTGAACATTTACATGATCAGCCTGTAACACCGCCAAAGATTGAGGTATATTTTGAAGAAAAAAGCGATTTAATTGATGCCAAAAAAGCGCTTAGTAAAATGTTTACTGAGATTGAAATTATTGAACTGGATTCATTAAGAGTAGATATTGTCCCTTCTGGTGTTTCCAAACTTGCCGGATTAACCAGCCTTGCTAATCAGCTTGGGCTTAAAGCGAGAGAAGTGGTTTATATAGGTGACGGACTAGACGATATACCATTAATTGAAGCAGCCGGCTTAGGGGTCGCGATGTGGAATGCTGATTTTGCTGTAAAAAAAGCCTCAGATTGGGTCACGAGGTCGCAAAATGAACAGGGTGTAGCCTATATGGTAAAAGAACACTTTAGAAAACAACAGCCGATTGAGTTTTTACGGAAGATGAAAATAATAAAAAATTGAACATAAAAAGATATCATCGGCGGAAGCCATTGATATCTTTTTTGCTTTTATGGAATAATTTCCACTATATTGACCTTAGATTACTGATTTTGTACACTTAAGGAAGTTTAATTTGAAAGGTGATATACTTGCGGATTTCAATAATAGGGTTAGAGGATGAAAGATTCAATCGGCCGCTCCAGCTGATAGCCAATTTGTTTTTTGAAGAATCTCAGATTTTCATGTTAGTCGGTGAAGAAGCTGATATACAAATAAATTTTAACTTGCAGGTTCAGGATAAAATACTGGTTTCAGCTGAATTGAAGAGTAAAGACGATAAAGTCTTTGCCTCAGAATATCAAAGAGAGATAAAAATAACAGATTCAGAAAAAGAACGTTTTAAGCAGATAAAAAATGCTGTTTCCCATGTTTATTTAACAGTTTTGCAGGATTACACAGGCATTACCCAAAAATGGGGAATTTTAACAGGTGTCAGACCGACAAAACTGCTTCACAAAAAAGTGCAGGAAGGGATTCCATTAGAAGCTGCACATCAGCAATTAAAGGCAGATTACTTGATTACAGATGAAAAAATCGAACTTATGCAACAAATCGTTGATCGTCAATTGACAGTAGTTCCGGATCTATATTCACTGCAAAAAGAAGTGAGTATTTATATCGGTATCCCTTTCTGTCCTACAAAATGTGCTTATTGCACCTTCCCGGCCTATGCGATAAACGGACGTCAAGGCTCCGTTGACTCTTTCTTAGGCGGTCTTCATTATGAAATGAAGAAAATCGGTGCATGGTTAAAGGAAAAAGGAATCAGGATTACAACCGTCTATTATGGAGGCGGAACGCCAACAAGTATTACCGCTGAAGAGATGGACATGCTCTATGAAGAAATGTACACATCTTTCCCGGAAGTTGATAAAATTCGCGAAATTACGGTTGAAGCAGGTCGTCCGGACACAATCAGTCCTGAAAAATTGGAAGTATTAAAAAAATGGAAGATTGATCGTATCAGTATTAATCCTCAGTCATATACACAAGAAACCTTAAAGGCCATCGGCAGACATCATACGGTAACAGAAACTATTGAAAAATATCATCTTGCACGGCGGATGGGTATGAATAATATCAATATGGACTTAATTATTGGCCTGCCAGGTGAAGGAATTCCTGAATTTACCCACTCCTTGAATGAAACTGAAAAACTGATGCCTGAATCTTTAACCGTTCATACCTTGTCGTTTAAGCGTGCCTCAGAAATGACTAAGAATAAAGAGAAATATAAGGTCGCAGACCGCAGCGAAGTGGAAAAAATGATGGAGCTCGCTGAGGACTGGACATCTAGCCATGGCTATGTACCCTATTATTTATACAGGCAAAAGAACATCCTAGGCAATCTGGAAAACGTTGGTTACTCTTTGCCAAGTCAAGAAAGTATTTATAATATCATGATTATGGAAGAAGTTCAGACCATAATTGGTCTTGGCTGTGGTGCATCAAGTAAATTTGTTGATCCTTTGACAGGAAAAATTACACACTTTGCCAATCCAAAGGATCCAAAATCCTACAATGACGGTTTTGAAGCTTATACAAATGAGAAAATCAAAATTTTAGATGAATTATTCTCGGAAAAAGGGTCTCCTGCTTAATGAAGCGGGAGAATTTTTTTTGGCTTTGTTCTTAATAAAGGTTTATTTAACTAGAATGTCGAATATTTTATAGGATATTCTTCATAGAATACTACAAAATTAAAACGCTTTCATTAGTGGAGGGGATAAATTTATGATGCAAACACCTTTAACGATGACGCAAATGATTGAAAGAGCAGAAAGGTATTTTCCAAAGAAACAAGTGGTTTCAAGAACGGCAAGCGGCATCAATAGATTTACCTATAAACAAATTGCAGAAAGAACTAGAAGGCTCGCCGACGCCCTAATTACGTTAGGCGTTACTAAAGGTGATAGAGTAGGAACTTTAGCCTGGAACCATCACCGCCATTTGGAAGCCTATTTTGCCATACCATGTATGGGAGCGGTACTTCATACTATCAATATTCGTCTTGCCCAGCAGCATATTTCCTACATCATTAATCATGCAGAGGACAAGGTCCTGCTAGTTGACGCAGACATCCTGCCATTAATCGAAAAATGTGCGCATGAATTACCAAACGTTAAAGCTTATATCGTCATGACCGATGAAAAGGACCTTCCGGAAACAAAGCTCTCTCCCGTCTATCACTATGAGGACCTATTAGCTGAAGCAAATCCTGCCTACCAATACCCAAATGATATCGATGAGAATGATCCAGCAGGCATGTGCTATACATCCGCAACCACTGGAAATCCAAAAGGTGTGATTTATTCGCATCGCGGCATCTATCTGCACAGCATGGCTCTAGGTCTTGCGGATACCGCGGCCATAAGCGAAAAGGACATCGCCCTTCCTGTGGTACCAATGTTCCATGCCAACGCTTGGGGAATGCCATTTGCCGCCGTTTGGTTTGGTACTTCTCTAGTTTTACCAGGGCCAAATTTTACACCAAAATTGCTGGCTGAGCTTATCGAACAAGAAAGGGTAACGATTACAGCAGGGGTCCCTACAATCTGGCTGGGACTATTAAAGGAACTGGATGAAGGCTCTTATGATTTGAGCAGTTTAAGAGGGGTTTTATGTGGAGGATCTGCCGCACCAAAAGGCATGATAAAGGCATATGAGCAGCGCCATAAAATTCCTTTCATGCATGCCTATGGGATGACAGAAACAAGCCCGCTAGCCGTTATTTCTACTTTAAAAAGCTACCAAAAGGAGTTAGATCCTGAGGAGAAACTAAATATTAGAGCGAAACAAGGGACCCTTGTTCCAGGTTTAGAAATGAAAATTGTCGGCAAGGATGGCGAAGTAGCCTGGGATGGAAATGAAATGGGAGAACTATGTATTAGAGGACCATGGATTGCATCCGAATATTATCGTGATGAACGGACTTTGGATGCATTCAGGGATGGCTGGCTCCATACAGGAGATGTGGTGACAATTGATGAGGAAGGCTTTGTGAAAATCGTAGACCGAACAAAGGATCTGATCAAGAGCGGCGGCGAATGGATTTCCTCAGTTGACTTAGAAAATGCCTTGATGGCACATGATGCTGTGTTTGAAGCAGCCGTTGTCGCCGTTCCTCATGAAAGGTGGCAAGAGCGTCCGGTTGCCTGTGTTGTTTTAAAAGATGCCTTTAAAGGAAAAACAACGTCTGATGAGCTATTTGAGTTTTTAAAACCACAGTTTGCTAAATGGTGGATTCCAGATGATATCCTATTTGTTTCGGAAATTCCAAAAACTTCAGTTGGTAAATTCCTGAAAATGGCATTAAGGGAACAGGTCCAAAAAGATATTCTTCCAAAAAATTAAAATTAAGGACAAAAGGTTCAGCCTTTTGTCCTTTTGCTGTGCACTTAAATATTAGAAGAAGATTCAATATATTAAGAAAGTTTGTTTTTATTCCTTCCATTTCCAGCTATAATGGAACTGAATGAACTATTAGGGGGGAGTTTAAATTGATGAATTTTGTTACGGATAAGGTCAATGTGAAAATTGAAGGCCGTGTGGCAACGGTGGAAATGAATCGTCCAGATTCAATGAACGCAATGGATACAGATGTTATTAAAGGGCTCGTTTGTAAACTAAAGGAAATTAGCGAATCTGATGATATTGATATCGTTGTCCTAACAGGCAAGGGGAGAGCCTTTTCGGCTGGCGGAGATATTAAAACCATGCTCTCCAACATGAATGAGAGCGATTTCTTGCATGTTATGGATTGCATCAGTGAATTGATTATCACGCTTTATAGCATCCCAAAATTAACGATCAGTGCTGTATCAGGAGCTGCCGCCGGATTAGGGTTCAGTTTAGCATTAGCGACTGACTATATTATTGCAGATAAGGCAAGCAAACTGGCAATGAATTTTATTGGAATTGGACTTATTCCTGATGGCGGGGCGCATTTCTTTTTAGAAAAGAGATTAGGTGAAACGAAGGCAAAGCAAGTGATTTGGGACGGTAAAATGATGAGTGCGGAAGAAGCATATAAACTGGGGCTTGTTCAGGAAGTAGCGGAAGAAGATCTTCAAGAGACATTACATACACGAATTACCGACTGGCTAGGCCGCCCAGTCCAAGCAATGATTAAAACAAAAAAGATTTTAGCAGAAAAGAATCGGCCGCAATTATTAAAAATTTTGGAATTAGAAAAATACGGCCAGCAGAAAATGCGGGAAACCTTAGACCATAAAGAAGGTATTAAGGCCTTTATTGAAAAAAGAAAGCCAAATTTTATCGGCAAGTAATAAAAAACCAAAGAAGCTCACGAGCTTCTTTGGTTTTTTAAGAATGAAACAACAATAACTTTCCGCTTGGTGAGATGCAGCGATGTGTTTTTTCTAATAAGTTTTTCTCTGATAATAGTTTTTCACCTTGCTTCTTAGCAGCATCATCATTTTCTGCCTGAAAGGCTTCATCTAAAAGCTTTTCTCCATTTGCTTCAAAGGCTGTTAGTTTATAAGTTTTCATCACACATACCCCTTTATTAAAAAATAATCACTATTATTTTCACATAATTCTTAATATTTTTCAAAGGAAAAAATTTGAAACTTTTTCCTGATTGAAACGTATGAAAGCGGAAGGAGTGATTTACGTGGTACTCAAACTTGAAGGTGTGTCGAAGCGTTTTGGGCAATTTACGGCTGTCAATCAATTATCCTTAGAAATTCCCGATAGAGAAATGTTTGGCTTCTTAGGAGCTAACGGTGCGGGCAAAACCACGACCTTTCGTATGATTCTAGGCCTTTTGGATTCGACCGGCGGAAGAATCACATGGGATGAAAAGCCGATTGATTATTCTGCCAGCCACTTAGTCGGTTATCTTCCTGAGGAAAGAGGCTTGTACCCAAAACTGAAAGTCCGCGACCAACTCGTTTATTTAGCTAGATTAAGAGGGATGCAAAAAAATGATGCTCTAATTGAATTAAAATCATGGCTAGAGCGATTTAAAATACCAGAGTATGAGAATAAGAAGGTGGAGGAGCTTTCCAAAGGGAATCAGCAGAAAATCCAATTTATTGCTGCAGTTCTACATAAACCAAAATTATTAATTCTCGATGAACCCTTTAGCGGCCTGGATCCGGTTAATGTGGAAATGTTAAAGGAAGCCGTTCTGGCTTTAAAGGAAAATGGGGCGACCATTGTGTTTTCAAGCCACAGGATGGAGCATGTCGAGGAAATGTGTGAGCACCTCTGCATTTTGCATAAGGGAAGTCCAGTCGTACATGGTTCATTAAAAGAAATCAAGCGGGCATTCGGCAAAAAGAATCTTGTAATCCATGCTGATTTTGAATTAGACCAGTTAAAAAATTTCCCTGGAGTTATAAGGGCGAAATCAACAATGGAGGGAGTTCATTTGCAGATTGAAGGGGAGCCAGTTGCAGAAAAAATATTAAAAGAAATAGTAGGGAAAGGATTCATCCGAAAATTTGCCCTTGAAGAACCTTCTTTAAATGATATTTTTATAGAGAAAGTAGGTAATTCTTATGAATAATTTTTGGATTATCTTATTTCATACTTATCTTAACAAACTGAAAAGCAAATCGTTTATTGTCACAACCCTTTTAACCGTTGTGATTGTCCTTGCCCTCACAAATTTAAATAATATCATTTCTATATTTGATAAAAATGGCGGTAAAGAAACAGTAGCCGTGCTCGATGAGACAGGAAAGCTTTATGAGCCTTTCAAGCAACAAGCTGCCGCAATAAATAACGATATAAAACTTACTAAGTATAATGGAACAGAAAAAGAAGCGGAAAAAGCTATCGGAAATGGCGAATTTAAAGGACTTATTCAATTACGCTTTAATGATGAAAAGCTGCCGGAAGCAACCTATAAAGCTAGGAGCATTGCAGATTCGTCCTTGTTTACGGACTTGCAGACTAGTTTGCAGCAGGTAAAAACCATGCTTGCCGCAACGCAAATAAATTTGACTCCCACTCAACTTGAAAAGCTATATGAACCAGTGTCTTTTGAAAAATTTGCCCTAGAAAAAAATGCGAAAACGGAAGAGGAATTGAATCAAGCAAGAGGTCTTGTCTATGTTCTTCTTTTCATTATTTATTTTAGCGTTATTATGTATGCCAATATGATTGCGATGGAGGTTGCGACCGAAAAATCCTCAAGGGTCATGGAAATCTTAATATCAAGCGTTTCGCCAATTAAGCAAATGTTTGCCAAAATTATTGGCATCGGTTTATTAAGCCTGACGCAGCTGGCGGTATTTTTAATCGTGGGTTATTACTCATTAACCAAGAATATGGATTCATTAAAAGACGGCTTTTTTGGGGTTTACGGCTTTAAAGATATACCAGGGATAACGATTATGTATGCTGTCATCTTCTTTATTCTCGGATATTTCCTTTATGCTACACTCGCGGCATTATTAGGTTCTCTCGTCAGCAGAATTGAAGATGTCCAGCAGATGATTACCCCAATGACACTGCTAGTAGTTGGAGGTTTTATGATTGCCATGTTTGGGCTTGGAAAGCCGGACGCCCCGTTTATTACGGCTACGTCCTATATTCCATTTTTTACACCAATGATTATGTTTTTGCGTGTTGGGATGCTGACTATTCCAGCTTGGGAGGCGATATTAGGAATATCCATCCTTGTAATCACTATTGTTGCTTTAGCCGTATTCGGTGCCCGTGTATATCGTGGCGGAGTGCTTATGTATGGGCAGTCAAATTCCTATAAAGATATTAAAAAAGCGTTACAATTAACTAAGAATAAATAGAAGGTTTAAGCCTTGCCGTTTTTGGTAAGGCTTATTATTATTTTTATTACAGAACGTGCATTCGTATTTTAAAGGTGTTAAAATGAAAGAAAAGAGGAAGAAAGGAATATTTTGCTGATGAAAAAGATAACGTTTATTCATGCAGCGGATCTGCATTTAGATAGCCCAATGGTCGGACTAAAACATTTGCCCCCAGACATCTTTTCAAGAATTAAAGAAAGTACCTTCACGGCCTTAAAAAAGCTTACAGCTGCAGCTATCTGCCATCAAGTCGATTTTGTCATAATAGCCGGTGATTTATTTGATGGAGAAGACCGCAGCCTGCGTGCCCAGTCACGGTTTCGAACAGAGATGCAGAAGCTTTTAGTGCATCATATTCCTGTTTTTGTTATTCATGGAAATCACGATCACTTAAATGGTTCATGGGTTCATTTGGATATGCCGGCAAATGTCCATATTTTTGATAGTGAGGTTGAGGTTAAGGATTTACATACAAGAAGTGGTGAAAAGGTTCACCTTTATGGGTTTAGTTATCCAACCAGGCACGTGTTCGAAAGAAAAATAGATGAATATATGAAAGTAGAAGGGGCCGATTTCCATATCGGTATTCTTCATGGCAATGAGAGTTCTGGCACGGAGCACGATAACTACGCGCCTTTTTCCATCCAAGAACTAAATGAAAAAGGTTTTGATTATTGGGCTTTAGGACATATCCATAAGCGGGCAGTTTTATCGGAATCCCCGCCTATTATTTATCCGGGAAATATTCAGGGGAGAAATAAGAAGGAAACAGGAACAAAAGGCTGCTATTTAGTAGAGCTTTCAGAATCGGATGTAAATATGAAGTTTATAGAAACCTCTGATATTGTGTGGCAGGAAGCGTTCCTAGATGCTGCACCAGCAAATTCTATTGACGAAATCCTTAAGCTCTTGTCCGCAAAAATAAATGACATCCGACAGGAAAAAACAGGAACGCTTTTAACTCTTCATTTAGAAAATGTTCATTTGACTGATGACCGGGAAAAAAGGGGGTTAAACGAGGAACTATTAGAACTGCTTATTGAGGGTGAACGAGAAGAAGAATCATTTGTATGGACTTTCGAGTTAATGATGATGACGTCACAGCAAATTGACAAAGAACACTTAAAAACGGAAGCAAATTTTTATGCCGAGCTTTTTGAGACGATTGAAAATTACCAAGAAATAAACCAGGCCATGACTCCATTATATAATCATCCATTAGGGAGGAAATATTTATCCCATTTAACAGAGGAAGATCAAGATAATCTAATCAAACAAGCTGAAAAACTATTAATCGAATTACTTTATCAATCTTAAAAGAAGGGAGTGAATCCATATTGAAAATTGTCGAGCTGCAGATTTATGGCTATGGTCAACTTGAGAATGTAAAAATCAATGACATATCCGAATTCCAAGTTTTTTTTGGTGAAAACGAAGCCGGAAAATCGACGATAATGGCCTTTATTCATGGTGTCTTCTTTGGGTTCCCTACGAAACAACAAACTGAACTTCGCTACGAGCCGAAACATCACCATAAATATGGGGGGAAAATAAAAGTTTATCATGAAGATTACGGATATGCAGTCATTGAACGAGTAAAGGGCAAAGC
Source organism: Neobacillus bataviensis (assembly GCF_019969725.1). The sequence goes on along the minus strand of NZ_JAHXYW010000007.1, from coordinate 128,680 downwards.
AGCAGGTGACGTAACGGTTATCATTGACAATGGAAAGGTTGGCGGCGAGGAACTGCTGAAAGAAATACTTGAAAATTTCGACAAGGGTCTATTTCAGGCGGTTTTTTCCTTTAATTTACAAGGGCTGCAAAATATTCATCAAATGAAGGGTGAAGAAATTGGAAGGTTTTTATTTTCCGCAGGGACCTTAGGGACGGAAAAATTAGCGAAAACCGAATCCATTTTACAAAAGGAATTAGATTTCCGCTTTAAACCATCCGGTAAGAAACCTATTATAAATGAAAAACTTCAAGAACTTCATGAAATTAATGCAGAATTAAAAAAAGCAGCAGCAAAAAATAAGGACTACGAACTTCTTGTCGATAAAAAAGAAAAGCTCCAGCAGGAAATGGAAAATGTAAATTATTCCCTTGCTAAAATGCATGAAAAGGTAGAAAAACTATCCGAATGGAAAAGAATTGAGGCAATCGTAAAAGAGGAAAAATGGACGAAAAAAGATCTCGCTGAACTAGGAGAAATAGCCTTTCCTACACGTGGAATTGAAAGAATAGAAAAATTAACTCAGCTCATTCATCCTTATAATGCCCAAATTGCCAGCCTAGAGGAAAGAATTATCCAAATAAAAAATGAACTAGAAGATATTCAGCCTGAGCATTCTATTTTGGAAAATGAAGCAGCAATTTTATCATCACTCGATCAAGTACCTCTTCATGATCAATTGAAACTTGAAAAGCAGCAGTGTGAAACAAAATTGCTAGAAATTGAAGAAAAGCTTGCGGCCATTAAAGAAAGACTTCATTTGAATATTAATGAAGAAGAAATTCTCTCGATTAATACTAATATTTATATGAAAAATCAGGTAGAAAGGGTCTCGCGAAAACAGCAAAAGCTTGAGGAAGCTAAAGAAGACCTGGAGGCGCAATTTAGAGAAGAAAAAAACAATCTGCAGGAAATTGAAACAGAAATCCGCTTAACAGAATCCGTTTGTTTACCAAATCAAAAAAGAGATCTGCTTGTTGAACAAGTTAACCAAGGAAATGATAAAAAAAGCTTGGAGGCAGAATTAAAGTCTACACAAGATAAATTTGAATTTTACCAACAGGCACTTGAACGGGAAAAGAATGAAAAGGAAAGGTTTGTTAAGCAGAGAAGGTTTCAATTTGTTATTTCTGATCTAATATTACTAGCAATAGCTTTATATGGATTGTTAACCAAGCAGGTTGCTTTATTAGCATTTGGGTGTCTTGGATGCTTGATAATCACCTTTTTCATGATTAGAAGCCTTAATAATTCCAAACAGAAGACTGTTGATCCAATGCTTACGGAATTAAAAGAAAAGGAAAAAGCAATCCTTCAAAAATTACAATCAGCTGAAATTAAAGATTTTTCACAGTTGGAGGAACAATTAAGGCTGGATAATCTCCGTCATGATCAGCTGCAAAAGTTGAAAATTAAATTAGAACAACAGCAAAAGCATTATGAAAAGGTAATTACTAAGTTTGAGGAATGGGAACTAGAAGCGGCACAAAATAAGGAACAGCTGTTTTCTATAAGCAGTGAATTAAAGATTCCTGAATATATTGCCAATACTTTCTTGCAGGAAGCCTTCCATTTAATTGAACAATATAAATCAGTATTACGTGAGAAAAAACAAATGCTTGAAAGACTTGAGCACATTAATCAACAGCAAGCTGAAATTGTGAAAGACCTTAATATAATTGCAAGTAGGTATTTGCCGGAGATGAGTGTGGAATTACAAAAAACAGCTTATTTAGTGCGAAATAAGCTTAAGGAAGAGCATGAAAAACAGATTAAGAGTCAAGAAAGAGTTTCAAAATTAGCCGACCTTGAAGCTGAATTGCAGCTTAAAAAGCAAGAACAGGGCCATCTTCAGCTTGAATACCAAAAGCTCATAGATGATGCTGAGGTAGATTCAGAGCAAAAATACTATGAACTTGGTGAAAAAGCAGCAAAGCAGGGAAAGCTTCTTGAACGTCTTGAATTCATTCAAAACCAACTGCATTTCTCCATACTTTCAGAGCCGGAAAGAGACAGCTATTTACAACTTCAAAATGGTGAGGAATTATTGATTGAATGTAATCGCCAAATACAAGGTTTACAAGCAAAATTAAAGAACCTCCAAGAGGAGCTGGCATCAATAAAATACGAAATACAGGCACTTGAAGAAGGCGGTTTGTATTCCGATATTCTACATCACTATAAACAGAAAAAATTTGAATTAGAAGAAACAGCCAAAGAGTGGTCGGTTTATAGTTTGGCACAGGATATTCTTGTAGGTACAATTGAAAGGTACAAGAATATTCATCTACCAAGGATGTTATCAAAGGCAGAAGGATATCTATCATTTCTAACAAATGGCAGCTATCAAAAGATTCATCTGCAAAAATCAGGTACTGGCTTTTTAGTTGAAAGGGAAGACCATACATTATTTGAAGCGAATGAACTAAGTCAAGCGACGACAGAACAGCTTTATTTAGCAGTTCGGCTTGCCTTGGCAACTACACTTTATGAAAACTACCATTTCCCAATCATCATTGACGATAGTTTTGTAAATTTTGATGCCGGCAGGACTGAAAAAGTTATTCAGCTTCTTAATCAATTGGATAGGAATCAGATTTTATTTTTCACGTGCCATAGTCATATCCTTCATTATTTTAAAAAGGAAAATGTTCTTCGGTTGGAAAAAGGTGCTGTTCAGATTATTTCATAGAGTTATAGCCAGGTATGTTATACTCGTACTATAAGAAGGAGCGTGGATATGTTGGCTAAAGGTGTATTGCATTATGAGATTGGGGAACAGGTTGAATTATTTTTATTAATAAAAAGTTCAACAAAAGGAATTGCGAGTAATGGCAAGCCGTTTTTGACGTTAATCCTTCAGGACCAAAGCGGTGAGATAGAGGCAAAGCTCTGGGATGTTGGTGAAGAGGAAGAAAAAAACTACGCAGCCCAAAATATTGTCAAAATTCAGGGGGATTTACAAAATTATCGCGGGAAAAGCCAATTAAAAATTCGTCAGATTCGACGATCTGGACCATCAGATGGCGTTAAATTAGATGACTTTCTCGAAACAGCTCCGCTAAGTCAAGATGAGATGGTCAGCAAGCTGACCTCATATATTTTTGAAATGAAAAATCCAAACATCCAACGAATTACTCGTCATTTAATCAAAAAACATCAAAAGGCGTTCCTGGAATACCCAGCAGCAACAAAAAACCATCATGAGTTTGTCTCAGGACTAGCCTATCACGTTGTTAGCATGCTGGACCTGGCGAAGGCAATTGCATCCTTGTATCCCAGTCTTGATAAAGACTTACTCTATGCAGGAGTGATCTTGCACGATATGGGAAAAGTAATGGAGTTATCCGGACCCATTTCGACCGTCTATACGATCCAAGGTAATTTACTGGGGCACATCACCATTATGATCAATGAAATCGGCAAAGCAGCCGAGGAACTGGGAATTACAGGTGAGGAAGTGCTTATACTTCAGCATTTGGTTCTAAGCCATCATGGTAAAGCTGAATGGGGCAGCCCGAAACCGCCATTAATTAAAGAGGCGGAGATTCTTCATTATATTGATAACCTCGATGCAAAAATGAATATGCTTGACCGAGCTCTCGAAAGAGTAAAGCCTGGTGAATTTTCTGAGCGAATTTATGCATTGGATAATCGGTCATTCTATAAGCCAGTTTTTCATAAATAAAATAACCCATCATGGGTTATTTTTTTTTATCGTAATGAATATGTTGTTAATAAAAAGTGGACAGCCACTAATGAAAGGAGCAAATGATATTGACTATTCCTATTTGGATTTATGCAGTTGTGGTTGGAATTGTAGTAAGTGCACTCATGGCCATTAAAACAGGCAGAGAAGAGCGAAGGCTTGAACTAGAAAACATTGAGCAAGAAGGTGAAATCTATATAAAACGTCTTGAACGCGAAAAAGAAAAGAGAGAAGAACTAAAGGCCACAGGTGAATAAAAAAAGCGGAAACGCCAAATGGGGCGCTTCCGCTTTTTTTATTATTGTCCAGCAGCTGCTGAAGTTTGTGGCTTCAGTGCATCTTTAAGGTCTTTATCATTTATTTTTACGTTTGCAGCTTTAAGCTCGCGCTCCATAGCTTTGTTAATGTCATCGCTAGTTAATTTAGATGATTTTACTTGATATTCAATTTCTTTCTTCATGTCAGCATAGGATTTTTTCTCTTTTTTGTCGGTAACCTGAATAATATGATAGCCAAATTGTGTTTTCACTGGAGCACTAATTTCATTCACTTTTAATGCATAGGCAGCTTTTTCAAAATCAGGATCCATTTTTCCAGTACCAAACCAGCCTAAATCGCCACCGTTTTGCGCTGATGCTGTATCTGTTGAATATTCTTTAGCAACATCTTCAAACTTAGCACCGCCATCAAGTTTTTTCTTTACTTCATTTGCAGTTTTTTCATCAGCAACAAGAATGTGGCGTGCCTTAATTTCTGGCTTATAGTTATCATAGTAGTCCTTCATTTCTTTTTCTGTTGCTTTGACATCCTTCAGCGCAGCTTTTTCTTGAAGCATGCCAAGCTTCATCGTTTTCTTTAAATCATCTTCACTTTTGTACCCATATTGAGCAAGGGTAGTTTCAAAGTTTGCACCCAGATCCGATTTTAATTGGTCAATCTTGTCATTTAATTCTTTATCGGTTACCTTGTACTTCTTAGAAAGAACCTTTTCATAAACAAGTTGCTGGAGGGCTTGTTCACCATATTTTGTCTTCATCGAATTGTAAAGATCTTCTTGGGTTACATTACCAACCTTACTCTCTGCAACTGTATCAGATCCGCTTTGATTACAAGCACTTAACGCAAGTACCCCACTTGCTAAAGAAAGGGCTAATATCCATTTTTTCATGTTGAAATCTCTCCTAAACAGTTTATTCTTGTCCACAAATTCTACTATAACATAAATGGCAACTACTGCAAAAATAAAAACTGTGTTTGTTTTTTGAATATTGCACAAATCCACTCTAGACTTTTCCAAAAAATTTTGGCAAATGCCTAAACGAAATGAATACCGGTTGAATAGTATATGGTAGCAAATGAAAAAGGAGGTATTACGATGAGTGGTGGATATGGAGCTGGCTTCGCTCTAATTGTAGTACTTTTCATACTATTGATTATTGTTGGAGCTTCCTGGATTTACTAAAAAATTTAAAGTTTGCTGAAGGGAGGTAAAGATATGTCTGGTGCAGGTGGATATGGTGGAGGATTTGCGTTAGTCGTTGTTCTTTTCATTTTATTAATTATTATCGGAGCATCTTGGGTTTATTAATTTCAAAATGGTAAACTAAAAGCGATGAGATTTCCTCATCGCTTCTATTTTTTATTGTTTAGAGTCCATTACATATCCTTTGTCCCGCAATACGATAACAGTTGGATTATGTATATAAAATTTCCAAATATGAAGAAATCAGAAGGATAGTGACTAGAACATTAATGGTACGAAAAACCTTATGCTGGCGTTCTTCAGGAATTTCTTTTTGAATACAAAGGGAACTGGTCATTTTATTTACATAAAACAAGATAAAAATAGCGAAGACAATAAAAATGGAGATCATCAACGATTCCCTCCTTGTTGTTCATTATGATACCTACATTATCAAAAATTACGAAAAAAAGATAGTCAAAAAGAGTTGAAGAATATTAGACTTTTTATTCCTTTGCATTAAATTTCAGACAGTGGCTTAAAAAAAAGGGTTTACCCTTATTTAAAAAAGGTGAATAATGTTAATAAGCTAACTTTAAAGTTCCGAAATGAGGCTTGATTATGACAGATTACGAATTGCTATTACAAAAAATAAACCTGCTTGAATACCATCAAAAGCTGCTTTTAGAACTCCTTAACAATCCAAAGCTAGAATTTTATAAGCTCATTATTGAAAAGGGAATATCTAAACAGGAAGTAAAAAATTTCTTTCAATTATGTGATGAAATGAGCATAAAATTAGAAGAACAAAAAGCGGAAGGGTATGTATACTTTCATCCGCTTTTTGACGAAATTTCTGCTTCTTTACCTGGATCACTGGAAATAAAAGAAGTACTTAATGCCTGCATTAAGCAGGGCCTTTTCAAGACATTGTTTCTGGAGTTCAAAAAATACATCTAAGCAAGCTCTTGTTCGGGCTTCTCAGCCTTACGAAGTTTACCATTTTCTTCGGTAAATTCACTTTCTATGTTATGGAAGGAACGTTCGAAAATCTCCATAAAATCCGCCCCATAAATATTGCGGACAATTGCCATTGTTTCAATAAAATCTGGGAATTTTCCATACAGCTCTCTTAGTGGAAGGGCACCAGAAAATGCAGAATTGCTATCCGGCTCATAGGTTTCCATTAATTGCAGTAAAATGTCTTCCCCTTTTTCAGTTAGTTGAATGTAGGTATTCCGCTTATCATTTTCTTTTTTAGAAAATTGAAGCAATCCTCTTTCTTCTAACTTTTTTGAAAAATTAAAAGCTGTAGAAACATGCATCACACCGAACTTTGCCACATCCGAGATAGAAGCACCATTTAAATGATGGGCAATCCATAGAATATGATGTTCGTTAATATTTAAATCAAACGGTTTAATCCATTGCTGCCAATCTTTCTCAATCGATTTCCATAGCGCTTTACTTAATTGAGCAATTCGTTGACTAAAAAAGAAAGCTTCCTTCATTGAATATTGTTTCTCTGTCATCCCCATTTTCACCTACTTTATTATTTCTCTATTATCATTATGCCAATAAAATAAAAATTAATAAAGATATAAATTCACAAAATTTTTAGAAATTATGAAAATTTTATCTTGATATTTCATTTTTATGCAAAAAATAAGCCTTGTTCATAGGAATGGACGATCTATCATATAAATAATTACAAGAATAATGCGAAATTTTTTAATATTTAAAGGGGGCAAAAAATGAAGAGTGCAACTGTATTTTTCTTTATCCTTAGTGCCATCCTTTTTTTGGGCACATTTAAATATTTATTAGCTTATAAAAGACCTGGTGTCTATCCACCGAAACAAGTTTTAAAGAAAAGAATAACGGCATTAGCTGGAGGGTGTGGAATCTGCCTTCTCGTTGCTTCCATGCTTTCTTATTTTTTATAAAATCTGGTAATATTTGAATTTAAGAAAAGAACCCTGTTGGGTTCTTTTCTTAAAAAGGATCCCGACCATTATTTTTGAATGACGGAAGTTGTAGATAATTTAGTTCTTTTAACAATTGAAAGAGCCACTGGATACAAAATAAACATCGTAATGGCATTTAGTGCGATTGCGGGTAATACACCTGCTGAGAATAGTAATGCGAATGAATTAGGTAAGCCGACAATGAAATACGCCGCTGTTAAAAAGACAGTCCCTGAAACAGCTGTACCCACTGCAGTTAAGACAGCTACACTTACAACAGAATTCCGGTATTTTTTCAAGGCCAAAAACAAACCAAAAAAGACTAATGCAGTAATAGGTTTATCGATAATATTTGGAATTTGGCCGCCTGGAAAACCAGTTGTTAATGCAGACAGCACACCAGTAACAATAGCTAATAGCATGACACTTTTTAATTCTGGAATAAGGACGATTCCTAAAAACATCATAGCCAGCATCATGTCTGGCTTAATTCCAAAGAATGATGGCATTACCGTGTGTAAAACTACCCCAATCCCCGCTAACAATGCTAAAACAACAAGATTTTTTGTATTCATTTCTCATCTCTCCTCTGCTCTTCTAAGCTATTTGTTTCTCCTGCAGTGCACTCATTGCCTGCAGCGAAAAACTTAAATTCATTATAACATAATAATATAATATTAATAAAGAAATAATTTTCTGATTATTTTAAAATTAAAGCTGTTTTGAAATTTTGGCTGCCATTTCCTGCAATTGTTGCGGCGTATAATCACTTTGATTGTTCTTCCAAACAGCGCCAAAGCCATCACCTTTACCATAGCGCGGAATTAAGTGCATATGGTAATGAAACACGGATTGGCCAGCATGCTCACCATTATTGTTGATCGAGTTAAGTCCGATTGGTTCATATTCACGTTTTAAAGCGTTGGCAATAGAAGGGACAACCTCAAAAAGGTTTCTGGCAATCTCAGGTGTTAATTCAAATAAATTTTCCTTATGTACTTTCGGAATAACCAGCGTATGTCCTTTTGTCACCTGGCTAATATCCAAGAAAGCCAAAACATGTTCGTTTTCAAATACTTTTGCTGCAGGAATATCTCCATTGACAATTTTACAAAAAATACATTCACTCATTAATTTCACAGCCTTTCATAAAATGTTTGTCTTATTTTACCATATTAAAGCAGGATAAAAAAGAAAAGAACAGGATTCGCATGGAATCCTGCCCTCTCGAAGGGGACCTGCTTCATTTTGACGTTCAATTAGGAGTGTTCTTTGATAAACACCTCATTTTTCGTAGAGTGTTTTTATAAAGAGACATCATTGTTCAAGCTGACCATCCCCTATATGTGTTTTTATATGTTTTCCCAACTTATAAAAACAGGTGGCGATCTGCGGTAAACACCTCATTTGCCGTTTATTTTTTTAAGATAAACAGTGGTGTTACTTGAACTCCAAATGGTTACCATGCACATTGTACAAAACAACCATCCCCTTATCTGATACGATTGAGAAGCTCACTTGTTTGAATGGAAAATGTCTTTAACAGACACCTCATTTCAAATTTTGATGAATTGCTTCATCGAAGTAAGTTGTTTCCCCTTCGAATATTATGATGTCCGGATATGAAAGAAATATACAAAAAAATATTGAAAAATTGAATTCCTATTTTTATTGAACGCATTTTGATAAAATAAACCTTAATCATGCTATGGAAGGACGTTAAAAAATGTCTTTATTAACAATTGAAAATCTTGTCGGGGGATACACAAGAAACCCGGTATTAAAGGATGTTTCTTTTGAAGTAAAAGAAAAAGAAATGGTTGGTCTCATCGGACTAAATGGAGCCGGAAAAAGTACGACCATAAAACATATCATCGGATTAATGGAACCGCACAAGGGGTACATAAAAATTAATGGAAAATCTTTTACTGAGGATAAAGAGGCATATCGCCATTTGTTCACCTTCGTTCCCGAAACTCCTGTTTTATATGAGGAGCTTACACTAGACGAGCATTTGAAATTAACAGCTATGGCCTATGGGCTGGATGAATCGTCGTATAAATCAAGAGTTGCGCCTTTGTTATCTGAATTTCGAATGGAAAAACGCCTTAACTGGTTTCCAGCCCATTTTTCAAAAGGGATGAAACAAAAGGTAATGATCATGTGTGCATTCTTAGTACAGCCAGCTCTTTATATTGTCGATGAACCTTTTGTCGGGCTAGACCCCCTCGGAATCCAATCCTTACTTGATTTAATGAAAAAAATGAAGGAAAGCGGTGCAGGTATTTTAATGTCAACCCACATTTTGGCAACTGCTGAAAAATATTGTGACCGTTTTGTAATCCTCCATGAAGGAAAAATTAGAGCAAAGGGAACATTAGAGGAATTAAGGGAACAATTTTCAATGCCTGCCGCTTCATTAGATGATTTATATATCCAATTAACGAAGGAAGAAAAATATGTTTGATGAAAAAAGGCTTTGGAAGGATCGGGCAGGGGTTCGTGTAAAGGATTTAGGAAGGTATCTTAGATATATTTTTAATGGGCATCTTGTTATTGTTTTGTTATTTCTTATTGGTACGGCAGCCTTTTATTATCAAAAATGGATTGAGGGACTTTCTTCTGGATTTCCGGCAGAAATCATCATGGCCATAATTTTGGGGGGATTCTTAACCTACAGTCCGGTTTATAATTTTTTATTGGACGCGGATAAAGTGTTTTTAATACCGCTCGAAAGCAAATTAAAACGATATTTTTTTCGCTCAGGAATAGCCAGCCTTTTTTTTCAAGGATATGTTCTATTAATGGTTCTTGCCATATTAATGCCAATGTATGCACATATAAGCAGCGACGGATTCCACCGCTTTTTCCTGTTTTTCGTGGTCTTGTTAGCTTTAAAGGCATGGAATCTTGCTTCAAGCTGGAGAATCCACTATTATGTTCAATCGTCTGTGCATAGATGGGACTTAGTTGTCCGTTATTTATTGAATGCAGTCTTTACCTATTTATTATTTAAGCAGGCGAACGTTTTGCTCCTTTTCCTTATCGTTTTAATCATGGCCTTTTATTATTACTCCTTTTATATGCGAACAAAAAGAATGGGGCTGAAGTGGGATTTATTAATTGATGGTGAAGAAAAAAGAATGGCTTCATTTTATCGGCTGGCTAATCTTTTTACCGATGTCCCTATGTTAAAGGATACGGTCAAAAGAAGAAAATGGCTTGATTTCATTATTAATGGAATAAGCTTTTCGCAAGACAAAACATACCTTTATTTGTTTTCAAGAACGTTCCTGCGATCGTCTGATTACCTTGGTCTTTTTATCCGCCTAACAGTAATTGGAACATTAGCCATTTATTTTATATCGTTTGGGCTGGGACAAATTCTTTTAAGTGTTTTATTTTTATATTTAACCGGTTTTCAGCTTCTTCCATTATGGAACCAACATCAAAACAAGCTATGGGTTGATTTATATCCAGTTGCTCCTATGTACAAATCAGCTGCATTCCATTCATTATTAAGGACTATTATGATTGTCCAGGCTGTGATTTTCGCTTTGTTCATTTTAATTAAAGGTGAACTGGTTATTGCATTGCTAGCATTACTTGGAGGAATTTTGTTTACCTTCATTTTTGTAAATTTTTACAGTAAAAATCGTATAAAAGATATATCCTCCATTTGAAACCAGTGGGCAGATTCCACCGTAAATAAGCATAAATTATTATGGAGGGGTGGGTCATAAAAATGAATGAATATGAATTGACAGTCTATGAAGAAGTAGAAGAATGGAAAAGAAAAATAATGAGACGGTCAGGAATGATGAATCGTCTCTCCAAAAAAGCTCAAGGAAAAATAAATGAATTCATTCCGGAAAAGGTCCATGAGGTGATGACGGAGAGTATTAAAGCGATGGTCAAAGCAACATTATTTGGATCACAGGTAACGACAAATATGGATCAGGCACGCGGGATGACATTAGCTGAACGAGATGACTTGGCTCGAAAAAAAATATCTACGTTTCAAAAGACTGCTATAATCGAAGGAGCCGGTACAGGTGCAGGAGGGATTTTACTCGGACTGGCTGATTTTCCATTACTGCTTACCATTAAAATGAAATATCTTTTTGAGACAGCAGCTGTTTATGGATTCGATACCAAGAATTATGAGGAAAGATTATTTATTCTCCATGTTTTTCAGCTTGCTTTTTCAAGTGATGAAATTCGGAAAAATACTTTATATGAGATTGAAAATTGGGAAACACGAAAACAAGCGCTAGTGGAAATGGATTGGCGCCAGTTTCAGCAGGAATATCGCGATTATATTGATCTAGTTAAAATGTTGCAGCTTGTCCCAGGGATTGGGGCATTTGTTGGTGCCTATGCCAATAACAATCTCTTAAAGCATTTGGGAGAAACAGCGATGAATGCCTTCAGGCTAAGAATTTTGCAAAAAGCCCCTGAACTATAAAATTGTTCAGGGGTTCTTTTAATTATTTCTGAAATTTTATTGCGGCAGATCCGAGGGTTTTTGCAGCAATTAGCATCGCTTTTTCATCTATATCAAACTTAGGATGGTGATGCGGGTAACCGGCATCATCAATGACTGGTTTCGCTCCTGTATAAAAGAATGTCCCCGGAATTTCCTGTAAATAATAGGCGAAATCCTCGCCGCCCATTTGAGGCTCGGTTTCTTCAATAGTTACAACCTCAGGTACATCTTCAGCACATGAAATTAAAAATTCTGTTTCATTTGCATGATTTACGACCGCAGGGTATCCTCTGAAATAATGATACTCATAACCGCAATCCGACAAATAACATGTACCATGTATAATTCGTTTCATTTCATCCTCGATGAACTGGCGGATATCTTCTTTAAACGTGCGGACGGTACCAATCAGTTTAGCTTTATCTGCAATGACATTAAAAGCATTTTGAGCCGTAAAAGAGCCAACTGTTACAACAGCGGATTCAACCGGATTAACCTTGCGGCTGACGATTTGTTGTAAATTTAATACCAGCTGTGAAGCAGTAACGATAGCATCCTTCGTTTTATGAGGCTGGGCTCCATGTCCACCTTTTCCTTGAATATCAATTTCAAACCTGTCAGCCGCTGCCATAATCGGTCCAGTTCGATATTGAATCTTCCCTGTAGGTTCACCTGCCCATAGATGTGTCCCGAAAATGACATCTACTCCCTTTAGACATCCTGCCTCAATCATCGATTTCGCCCCGCCCGGTGCATATTCTTCGGCATGCTGGTGAATAAAGACGTAGTTTCCTACAAGTTCATCTTTTAATTCATTTAAGGCTTTTGCTAGTACTAGGAGAGTAGCGGTATGACCGTCATGTCCACAAGCGTGCATCACGCCAGGTACTAATGACTTGTAGGGGACATCCTTTTCGTCCTGAATTGGCAGGGCATCGAAGTCAGCTCTAAGTGCAACAGTTTTACCAGGCCTTTTCCCATAAATCCTTGCCACCACACCATTTCCGCCAATATTCCCTTCGACTTCAATATTTAAATTTTCATAAAAGGATTTAATAAATTTTGCTGTTTCATATTCTTCAAAGGAAAGTTCTGGATGCTGGTGCATGTGCCTTCGAATCGAGACCATTTCATCATAATAGTTTTCTAATTTAGCAAAGAGTGTATTTAACATATGTAACCCCCCAAACCTTTGATTATTAAGAATGTATTTTCAAACTATTTTAACATTTTTTGCTTGAAATGTAGATTTTTATGTCTTCTTTCATTATACTTTTAAAAGTAATTTAACTAGTAAGAAAGGGTTTTGAGGAATGGATCTTAAAAATAAATGGAATTATTCTTATACATTTATCATCATCGCTGTGTTAATCACGTTATACATCTCCATTAAAGTTGCATTAAACAGTCTATTTTTAATTGATGACAACGTGGCAGGCTGGGCATCCTATGTCCCTGATTCAGTCATTCCCTTTTTTGTGCAGATAACAGAAATGGGCGATAAAAAAGGGATTGGGGTTGTTGCCCTACTAACTCTTGCCTGGTTATTACTGAGGAAAAGAAACTATTTGGGCGCTGCAGTTTTTGCTTTGTCAGTAGCTTTAGGTAATGAAGCGAGTAAGCTTCTAAAAAACCTTTTTGACCGGCCAAGACCTGACCTGGAGCATCTTGTCCAAGTAAAAAGTTACAGCTATCCAAGCGGACACGCGATGGTGGGGATGATTGTTTATTTTTTAATTGCTTATCTTTTAATGGAAGCAGCCAAATCAAAAACTGTGAAGATCATTATAATCTGTGCTGCCGCCATTTTACTTCTTTTAATAGGGGCGAGCAGAATCATTTTGCAGGTTCATTATCCTTCTGATGTATTAGGTGGATATGCTTTAGGGTACATATGGGTGTTTTTCTCACTATTAATCTATAAATATTTTAAAAAGCGGGTAAAATAACTAGAGGCAGAATAAATTTCTGCCTCTAGTTATTTGTTTATATTAAAAACATAGCAACTATCGTTGTGACAACAAGACCAATGCATACTGGGACAAGGTTTCGTCTGGCTAAGTCGAATGGATCTACTTTACATATGGCGGCCGCTGGGATTAGAGCCCATGGTACGAGTACCCCGCCGCCTACCCAAATCGCTGCAATTTGCCCAAGTGCCGTCAAGGTAGCAATACCTTTGCCGATGGCTGCGCCAAATAGGGCAGCAACTGAACCAGCTAAAGAAATCCCAGAGAATCCCGAACCATCTAATCCAGTAATTGCCCCAACTGCAGTTAATGTAACCGCTCCTACTTCTTTACTCAATGGCACAACATTGGCAAGAGCAACACCTAAATCGTTGACGATTCCTTGTGAAGCTTTCGGTAAGAAATCACCGATAATTTTTCCAAAACCGGTATCGCCTAAATAGAAGAAAGCGGCAATTGGAATAACAGGACCAAACACTTTAAACCCAAATGTGAATCCTTCAATTAAATATTGAGTAGTTTTTTCAAGCCCCTTATTTTTATGGCTCGTTAATGTGATTAACAATAAAATGAGGATAGAGGTTCCGCCAATTAATGCGGTTGCATCGCCGCCTGTTAAATCTAACATAGTCATTGCGGCCACATCAGCAGCAAATAATAAAGGTACTAAAATAGCGAAGAATCGTTTTTGGGCAACTGATAAAAGTTCTGGCTGATTGATTTCTTCTACATGAGTGTCTTGTATAACAGAGTCTGTTATTTTTAGGACGCCCCGCTTCATATCTCTCCTTAAAAAGAAGTATGCCGCAACTGTTGTAACAATCCCCATGGTGAAAACTAAAGGAACGCTGGCATTAATAACATCTTGTATTGGAATACCTGCTGCATCAGAAGTTAGCTTTGGAGCAGCCTGAATCACGAAATCCCCAGATAAAGCAATCCCATGACCGAACAAGTTCATTGCCATGGCGGTGCCCAGTGCAGGCAAACCAGCTTCATAAGCGACTGGCAGAAGAACAGCTCCGATGAGGGCGACTGCAGGGGAAGGCCAGAAGAACCAGGATATGACCATCATCAGAATACCAATGGTCCAATAAGCAAGCGTAGGGTTGCGAATTAACTTTCTAAAAGGTGAAATCATGACAGCATTAATCCCAGTCGAGGTTAAGGTGTTACTCATGGCAACAATAATGGAAATAACGAGAATAGTAGACAATAATTCTGTAATGGCATAACTAAAACTGTTGAAAATACTGCTAATGGAATGACTTAAACTGCCAGTTGCAGTAATAGCGATTAAGAATATCCCAGCAATACAAACAATGGTTGTATCCCTCCTCATCACCATGAATCCGATAATTAGTGCAATAAAGACAACATAAATCCAATGGAGAGCGGTAAGTTCAACAATCATATAATTCCCCCCCTTCTTTTATCCACTGGGCTCTAGCCCTGTTGGATGTAATACAGAATATGAAAAACACCCAAAGTGGTGAAAGGGATTAAAAAAATTCGTTCTTATAATTTAAACATTTTATTAAACGTAAAAAACGAATTTTTTTTGACAGATATGCACGTTATCTATACAGAAATAGGATTAATAGATATAGTGAAGACAGTCTATATATTAGAATGTTTTTAAAATCATCCGATATATATTAAAATGGAAAACAGACATGTCTTTGAAAGGTGGACTTTTTTTTATGACCAGACCGATTAATGAAACATTTTTAAAAGCTGCAAAAGGGGAGAAGACCGACTACGTTCCAGTATGGTATATGCGGCAGGCAGGGAGGTCCCAGCCAGAATATCGAGAAATTAAAGAAAAGTATTCGCTATTTGAAATAACGCATCAGCCAGAGCTATGTGCGTATGTAACGCGTTTGCCGGTTGAGCAATATAACGTCGACGCAGCAATTCTATATAAAGATATCATGACACCCCTTCCGGCAATCGGAATGCAGGTTGAAATAAAGGGTGGAATTGGACCAGTAATTGACAATCCAATCCGTTCTTTAGCCGATGTAGAGAAACTAGGCGAAATAAATCCTGAGGAAGACGTTCCCTATGTGCTCGAAACCATCAAATTACTGACAACTGAACAATTATCCGTGCCATTAATTGGTTTTTCCGGTGCGCCATTCACCCTCTCCAGCTATATGATTGAAGGCGGCCCATCGAAGAACTATAACAAAACAAAAGCCTTTATGTATACGGAGCCAAAAGCTTGGTTCGCGTTAATGGATAAGCTAGGTGATATGACCATTACATATGTGAAGTCTCAAATAAAAGCGGGTGCAAAAGCGATCCAAATATTCGATTCTTGGGTAGGTGCCCTGAATGTAGAGGATTATCGTTACTTCATTAAACCAGTAATGAATAGAATCTTTACTTCATTAAAAGAAGAAAATGTCCCATTGATCATGTTTGGTGTCGGGGCAAGTCATCTGGCATTAGAATGGAATGACCTTCCGCTCGATGTTGTTGGTTTAGATTGGCGCTTGCCGATCAAACAGGCTAGAGAGTTGGGTATTCATAAAACCGTACAAGGAAATCTTGACCCTGCGATTTTGCTTGCTCCATGGGAAGTCATTGAGGAAAGAGCTAAAGCGATCTTAGACCAAGGCATGGATCAGGATGGATACATCTTTAATTTAGGTCATGGAGTATTCCCTTCTGTCAACCCGGAAACATTGAAAAAATTAACTTCATTTATCCATGAGTATTCAGCATCAAAATTAAGTCGATAGGACTCACGGTTAAGTGTTAAAATTGGTAAGTCGTCCAATTTTTTGGCACAATAAAGTGATACCTCCATCACTGGAGAAAGTGAAAGACTTAAAAATGAGGTGCGAACATGACAAAAAAGAAAATGGGACTGCTCGTAATGGCATACGGTACCCCATATAAATTAGATGATTTAGAGAGATATTATACCCATATTCGACATGGCCGGAAACCAACTGATGCAATGCTTGAAGACCTTCGCAATCGATATGAAGCAATTGGAGGCATCTCTCCATTAGCAAAAATAACTCTAGAACAAGCGGAGAAGCTTGAAGCGCATTTGAATAAAATCCAGGACGAAATCGAGTTTAAAATGTATCTTGGATTGAAGCATATCGACCCATTTATTGAGGATGCTGTTAAACAAATGCATAAAGATGGAATTGAAGAGGCGGTTAGTATTGTCCTTGCCCCGCATTTTTCAACCTTCAGTGTACAATCCTACAATGGACGTGCCGTTGAAGAAGCAGCAAAATTGGGGAACCTTAAAATTAAAACCATAGAGAGCTGGTATCAGGAACCGAAATTTATCGATTATTGGGCAGATATGATAACACAAGTATTTGAATCCATGCCCGAGGAAGAAGAAGACGAAGCAATGCTAATCGTTTCTGCACACAGTCTGCCAGAGAAAATTTTACAATTTGGTGACCCATACCCAAAACAACTGCAAGAAACAGCGGATTTAATTGCGAAACGTACAGGTGTTAAAAATTATGTGATTGGCTGGCAAAGTGCCGGAAATACACCGGAACCGTGGCTGGGGCCTGATGTCCAGGATTTAACAAGGGAATTATTTAATGAACATCAATATAAAGCATTCGTATTTGCTCCTGTCGGGTTTGTCTGTGATCACCTTGAGGTGCTTTACGATAACGATATCGAATGCAAAGCAGTTACTGACGAATTAGGAGTCAGCTACTATCGTGCTGAAATGCCAAATTCTAAAGAAGAGTTTATTGATACTGTTTCCAGCGTCGTCCTTAAAGAATTGGAGCGGTAGGATAGGAAATACAATGGAAGAAGGTGACGTCCGTGGCGGAAGAAAAACAAAAGGTTGTCATTATCGGGGGAGGAATAGCGGGGCTTACGTCAGCATTTTACCTTCAAAAGGCAGCTAAGGAGCTTTCACTTCCTATCGAAATTAAATTAGTTGAAGCATCCCACCGTCTCGGAGGCAAGCTGCAAACGGTTGTCAGGGATGGCTTTACGATTGAAAGAGGCCCAGATTCCTTTTTAGCAAGAAAGACAAGTATGATAAGGCTGGCAAAAGAAGTGGGGATGGATGATCAATTAGTCCATAATTCCACAGGAAAATCCTATGTTTTAGTAAACGAAAGGCTTCATTCCATGCCGGGGGGTTCGATTATGGGAATCCCAACAGAAATTGGACCTTTTATCACGTCAGGTCTATTTTCGCTTCCCGGCAAATTAAGAGCGGCGGCTGATTTTGTTCTACCACGGTCGGAAAGCGGTAAAGACCAATCTTTAGGAGAGTTTTTTAGAAGAAGGCTCGGCGATGAGGTGGTTGAGAACCTAATTGAGCCATTATTATCGGGTATATATGCCGGTGATATTGATCAATTAAGCTTAATGTCAACTTTTCCACAATTTTATGAAGTAGAGCAAAAATACCGTAGCTTAATCCTAGGGATGAAAAAATCAACTCCTGCTCAACCAAAAAAACCTGTAAATACCGAAAAACCAAAAGGGGCATTTCTAACTTTTGTCAGCGGTCTCCAATCGTTTGCCGAAGCGATTGAAGCGAAATTAGACCCTGCATCAATTTTAAAAGGGCATCGTGTTGATAAAATCATGAAAACTGACAATCAATATGAAATTTATTTAAATAATGGGGAAACCATTTATGCAGATAGTATAATTGCGGCGACACCTCACCAAGTGACGCAAATGATGTTTTCACAATATAACTTTTTTGAACCTTTTAAATCTGTGCCTTCTACATCGGTTGCAACTGTTGCTTTGGCCTTTCCGGAAGAGGCTGTTAAACAAGATATTGATGGAACAGGGTTTGTTGTTTCTAGAAATGGTGATTATTCTATAACAGCCTGCACATGGACTCATAAAAAATGGGCCCATTCCACTCCAAAAGGAAAAGTACTGCTCCGCTGTTATGTTGGAAGAGCAGGGGACGAAACAATTGTTGACCTTTCGGATGACCAAATTACAAAGATCGTTCTTGACGATTTAAATAAGACAATGAAAATAACGATGAAGCCCGACTTCGCTATTGTTTCCCGTTGGAAAGAATCCATGCCGCAATACACGGTCGGCCATAAACAGCGCCTTGAAACCATTCTTGCACATGTGAAAGAAGAGCTTCCAGGAGTGTTTTTGGCAGGTGCATCCTATGGGGGTGTAGGAGTTCCTGATTGCATTGACCAAGGAGAGGCAGCTGTAAAATCCGTTTTGGATTATTTAAAAGGGACGGGAATATCTAAGGAAGCTGTTCACTGATAACAGCTTTCTTTTTTACATTTAAGACCAGCCGAATCAATGATCCGGCTTTTTTTGTTTGTGAAAGGATGGTGTATATTATAGTTAATTAGTTTAATTTGATGGAGGAGTTCGTAATGAAACTAACAATAATTGGATATTGGGGCGGTTACCCGAAGAAGAATGGTGCAAGCTCTGGATATTTACTTGAACACGAAGGTTTTCATTTATTAATCGATTGTGGAAGCGGCGTCCTTGCAAAATTGCAAAATGTCATAGGTCCTGAAGACCTTAATGCGGTCATCATTTCTCACTACCATCCTGACCATACAGCGGATATTGGTGTTCTGCAGCATGCCAGATTAATTCAAGGTTTCTTGGGAAAAGATTTTCCAACCCTGCCGATATACGGACACCATTATGATCAATATGAATTTACAAAGCTTACCTATAAAAACATAACAAAAGGAATCCCATATGATCCAGCTGAAAGTCTTACGGTTGGACCCTTCCAAATCTCCTTTTTAAAGACCGAACATCCGGTTCCATGCTATGCGATGAGAATCGAGGCAGGCGGCAAGATTATTATTTATTCAGCTGATGGTGCTTTTAAAGAAGAATGTATTGAGTTTAGCCAAGGTGCCGATGTTTTATTGTGTGAATGTAATTTCTATGGCCATCAAAATGGAAAGTCTGCCGGCCATATGAATAGTCTGGAGGCTGGCAGACTCGCGGCCGATGCTGGTGTTAAGCAATTAATACTTACACACCTCCCGCATTACGGAAATTTATCTGATTTACTTAGTGAAGCATCGGGTGAATTTGCTGGTATAATTAAACTTGCAGAGGAATTCCAAACTATTTCACTATAAGGGGGCTCTTACTCGTATGTTATTTATCAATAATAAAGGTATCACAGATCCACGCATTAATCTTGCAATTGAAGAGTATGCATTGAAAAATCTTGATATCAATGAGACATACCTGCTATTTTACATAAATGAACCTTCCATCATTATTGGAAAGAATCAAAACACCATTGAAGAAATTAATACCGAGTATGTTGAGGGTAATGGTATTCATGTTGTACGACGTTTATCAGGCGGCGGCGCAGTGTACCATGATCTTGGAAACTTAAATTTTAGTTTTATAACGAAGGATGATGGGGAAAGCTTCCATAATTTCCGTAAATTTACCGAGCCCGTTATTAAGGCACTGCAAAAATTAGGGGTAAATGCGGAGCTTAGCGGAAGAAATGATATTGAAGTCGAAGGCAGAAAGATTTCTGGAAATGCTCAATTTTCAACAAAGGGCAGGATGTTCAGTCATGGAACACTATTATTTGATTCAGAAATGGACCATGTCGTCTCTGCTTTAAAGGTGAAGAAAGATAAGATTGAATCAAAGGGAATTAAATCTGTCCGCAGCCGGGTAGCCAATATATCTGAATTTCTAACGGAAAAAATTACGATTGAGGAATTTCGCTCCTTGATTCTAAAATATATTTTTGAAGGAGCCGAAAAAATTTCCGAATATGTGCTTACCGAAGAGGATTGGGAGAAAATTCACCAGCTTTCAAAGGAACGCTACCAAAATTGGGAGTGGAACTTCGGGAAATCGCCAAAATTCAATCTGAAGCATTCACAACGCTTTCCTGTAGGTTCTATAGATGTCCGTTTGGAAGTTAATAAAGGAACGATTGAGAATTGTAAAATCTACGGCGACTTTTTTGGTGTAGGCGATGTTAGTGATCTTGAAAACATGTTAAAAGGTGTTAGATATGATAAAAGGGAAATAGATAAGGCTCTCATAGGTATCGATACGACATACTATTTTGGCAAAATTTCAAAAGATGAATTTATCAATTTGATTTATTAAGAATGAAACGCGATGTTTTTTAGCATCGCGTTTTTTTATTTTTTGCATGTTATACTTGAATACATAAAATTCTTTAAATATAATATATTCAGAAAATTAATATGATTAAATGAATGAATATTCATTCATAAAAGGGGGAGAGTTATGAATCTATCATCACAGCTTTATCAAACAGCTAAGGACTATTCGAATAAACCAGCCTATTATTTTATGGGACAGTCCAGTACCTATGCCGAATTGGATGGTGCGATTACAAAGTTTGCATCAGGGTTAGAAAAATTGGGGGTCAAGCAAGGGGATCATATTGCTTTATTGTTGGGGAATTCTCCTCATTTTGTCATCAGCTTATACGGGGCACTAAGACTGGGAGCAACAGTTATTCCGGTTAATCCAATCTATACAGCGGAGGAAATTGGCTATATCTTAAATAATGGCGATGTTAAAGCGGTTGTAGCCCTTGACTTAGCGATTCCTTTGGCCGAAAAGGTGCATACTTTGCTGCCAAAAGTTGAACATTTCGTCTTTTGTGAAACGAATCCAAATGGTATGGTACAGTCAGAAATGGAAAATCTATCAGTGTTTTCAAAAATGAAACCGTTTACAGATGTAGTGGCGCTCGGTGATTTAAGCTTTAAGGGGCCTGAGCTAAATGATGATGATACAGCCATCATTCTCTATACTTCAGGAACAACAGGGAAACCAAAGGGAGCCATGCTGACCCATAAGAATTTATATAGCAATGCTAAAGATGTTGGGGAATATTTAAAAATGAACAACAATGACCGGGTTATCACGACTCTGCCAATGTTCCATGTTTTTTGCTTAACAGTAGCCTTGAATGCACCATTATTGAACGGTGCAACATTATTGATTGCCCCAAGGTTCAGCCCTAAGGAAATTTTTAGTCTTGCAAAAGAATATCAAGCTACTGTTTTTGCAGGCGTTCCAACTATGTATAATTTCCTTTATCAATTTCCAGAGGGGAGTCCAGAAGATTTAAAAACATTGCGTTTATGCATATCTGGCGGTGCATCAATGCCAGTTGCCCTTTTAAAGAATTTTGAGCAGAAATTTAATGTTTTAGTTTCAGAAGGATACGGCTTATCTGAGGCATCCCCGGTAACATGCTTTAACCCACTGGATCGTCCACGGAAGCCTGGTTCGATTGGAACTACTATTGTTAATGTAGAAAACAAGGTGGTGAACGAGCTGGGTGAAGAGGTTCCTTTTGGAGAGGCAGGGGAGTTAATCGTTCGTGGTCCGAATGTAATGAAAGGCTATTATAAAATGGCTGAGGAAACGGCAGCCACAATTAAGAATGGATGGCTTTATACTGGTGATATAGCTAGAATGGATGAAGATGGCTATTTTTATATTGTCGATCGGAAAAAAGATTTAATTATTGTTGGCGGATATAATGTTTATCCGCGTGAGGTAGAGGAAGTCATCTATAATCACGAGGATGTTGTAGAAGCAGCGGTTCTCGGTGTTCTTGACCCTAATCAAGGAGAAACCGTAAAAGCTTTTGTTGTTAGTAAAAATCCGGAGCTTACACCTGATCGATTACTTAAGTATTGTAAAGAACACTTGGCTAAATATAAAGTTCCATCATCAATTGAATTTTTAGATGAGCTTCCAAAGAATACAACTGGGAAAATATTAAGACGTGCATTAAAAACACAACTAACAGAAACGGCAGTAAAATAATATATTTTTTAAAAATAAAGGCAGGCTTTTGGCTTGCCTTTTTCGAATTTTTAAAGAGGATTAAAAAGGAGTGAAAATTATGGAGCAAATTTTAGTGAATTTAGAGAATCATATTGCCTTTGTTACGATTAATCGTGCGGAAGCACTAAATGCTTTCAATTATGAAACTCTACTTGAGCTGCAAAGAAAGGTAGAAGACATTCGTATCAATCCAGAAGTCCGCGCTGTTATTTTTAGTGGAGCGGGGGAAAAAGCCTTTAGTGTGGGGGCTGATTTAATAGAGCGAAAAAACCTTACCGATGAACAAGTGAAACGAAATTTATACAAAATTAATGAGGTATTTAATACCATTGATCAACTGCCGCAGCCGACTGTAGCTGCTATTAACGGCTTTGCCTTTGGCGGTGGAATGGAGCTCGCTCTTGCCTGCGATTTTCGCATTGCTGCAAATGTTGCGGTAATGGGATTAACGGAGACAAGTCTAGCGATTATACCTGGTGCAGGAGGAACTCAGCGCCTGCCAAGATTAATCGGTCAAGCCAAAGCGTTGGAGCTCATTTTGACCGCACGCAGGCTTACTGCAGACGAGGCGTTTAGTTATGGGATATTGACAAAGGTTGTTGATCGTAAACAGCTCCTCTCAGAAAGTATCGCTTTTTGTTCAGGGCTGCTTGCGAATGGGCCAGTAGCTTTACAGCAAGCGAAATTTGCAATAAAAAATGGTATGAATACTGATCTAAGCACTGGTCTGCAAATCGAGCGAAAAGCCTATGAGGTGACGCTTCCAACTGAAGATCGGATAGAAGCTTTGCAGGCCTTCGCTGAGAAAAGAAAACCAGTATTTAAAGGCAAATAAACATGGCAGCCTGCCATGTTTTTTTATTTATTAATTTCTAAAAATTTGCTAAAATTTATTCTTAATTGTGTGATTGAAACAAGGGGGGAATAAAGTTGGCAGATTTGGCATTAGGAAAGGAATCATCAGATTTTAAAAAAGGGCTTCAAGCAGGAATCAGTATCGGGATTGGCTATTTTCCGATTGCACTGACTTTTGGTCTCCTCGCAAAGACTTCGGGGCTATCAATTTATGAAACAGTATTAATGAGTCTTATTGTGTTTGCCGGCGCATCTCAATATATTTCATTAAGTTTAATTGCCTATGGGACGGGGATTTTCGAGATTATCTTAACGACTTTCATCGTAAACATTCGCCATTTTTTAATGAGTACATCTTTAAATGAAAAATGTGAAGAAGACCAATTAATTAATAAGTTAATCTATTCTTTCGGCATAACAGATGAAACTTTTTCTGTCGTAGCCACTAAAGAGGGCACTGCATCGACAGGCTTTCTGTTTGGGGTTATATCCGTTTCCTATACGAGCTGGGTTGTTTTTTCTGGCATAGGTCATTTAATTGGAGCAAACCTTCCTCAAACTTTGCAAGATAGTATGGCTGTGGCTTTGTATGCGATGTTTATTGGTCTTTTGGTTCCTTCGATGAAAAATAATGTTAAAGTTATTTTTCTGGCGGTCTTTGGGGCCATTTTTAATTCTATTTTTACTATTGGACACATCATGGCGCAAGGTTGGTCTATTGTGACGGCAACCCTTTTATCTGCCATCCTTATTGAGTCAGCAGAAATCATCAAAGCTAAATACAGAGGTGCTGGACATGAGAAGTGAAATCATTTGGATGATTGTTGGTATGGGATTGGTTACCTATATTCCCCGCATGCTGCCCTTTGTTCTCTTTAAGGGGAAAGAGCTTCCCCCTTTTATTCAAGGCGTATTAAAAAATGTACCCTATGCAACACTAGGTGCACTTATTTTCCCTGCGATTGTTTTTATTCAAAAAGATGATATTTGGTATGGTATTTTAGGGGCCGCCGCCGCATTTATTGCCGCTTTTTTAGGTGCTAATGTCATTGTTGTTGTGCTTGGTTCTATAGCCGCTCTCGCCCTATATTCATATCTATTGTAGCCAGTAATTTGCTGGCTTTTTTTTATGTCCAGTTCTAAATCAACGATTTTTTACTACACTATTTATAGAGAGGTTGTACACAAAGGGGGACAAAATCATGGTCAGAAAAATGGGGTTCTATGCGGTTTTGGCCTTTTGCCTATATGGGCTGTTTTTTTATTGGTATTTATTCCATCTTGCCGACCCAAAGCTGCCATTTGAATATCAAGGAACTAAAGCGGATCCTGCAACTTTTTTAAATGGCAGAGAACTTATGTTGAGTGAAGAGTATTCAAAAATACGAAATTTATTATTTTTCCTTTCAACGCCTTTTGAATGGCTTTTCTATTTTCTAATTTTATTATTTGGTTTTTCCAAGGTTTTTAAGCGGTGGGCAGAAAGCTCTGCAAAGTACAAAATCTTGCAAACACCAATCTATTTGATTTGGTTATCATTTTTTGCCTTCCTGGCCACTTTACCTTTGAATTATATAAGTTATTCTTTATCCAAAACCTATCATATTTCTACCCAGACCTTCCCATCATGGATGAAGGATGAGCTAATTGACTTTTGGCTTAATTACGGAACATGGTTAATTATTGTACCGGTCTTATACTGGCTGATGAAAAAAAGCCAAAAGCGCTGGTGGCTATATGGCTGGCTGTTATCCATACCTTTTACTTTATTTATGATGTTCTTGCAGCCGGTTGTCATTGACCCGCTCTACAATGATTTTTATCCATTAAAAAATAAAGAATTAGAGACGAAAATATTAGCACTCGCCGATAAGGCTCATATTCCTGCCCAACATGTTTTTGAAGTGAATATGGCGGATAAAACAAATTCATTAAATGCTTATGTTACCGGAATTGGCTCAAACGCCAGGATTGTTCTCTGGGATACGACCTTGAATAAACTGACAGACGACCAAATCTTATTTATCATGGCACATGAAATGTGTCATTATGTTGAAAAGCATATTTATTGGGGGATAGCAGGGTACTTATTAATTTCACTATTGGGTTTATATCTGACGTATAGATTTATGAATTGGACAGTTAAACGCTGGGGAAAAGAATTGAAAATCTCAGATGTTAGAGATATAAGGTCTCTCCCGTTATTTTTTATGATCATATCCATGCTGCTATTTGCGGCAAGTCCGCTGACAAATTTGGCATCACGGTATCAGGAAACACGGGCAGATCGGTATGCTATTGAGATGACCAAAAACCCTGAAGCTGCCATTACTTCATTTCAGGAATTGACCCGATCTGGTTTAAGCCAGGTAAAACCTCCGCTATTAGTGAAAATTTTTAGATACACCCATCCTTCCATGCTTGACCGGATTTCAATGTTGGAAGAATATCAAATAAAGAATGACAAGTAACAGTGTAATTTGCAGGCTGATGACTAATACTTTGTCATCAGCCTATTTATATAAATTTAGGCGAATAAGTAGATATTTTCATTAGACAAGCTTTTTCCCCCTTTCATTTAATATAGAAACGGAATGAAAGGGGGTGCTATAGTGAATAATTCACCAGATATTGTGTTCATTATTTGGGAAAGAAACTCAAGTAACAGTAGAGCCCCTCGGAGAATTGTACAAGCTACTGTTATTGGCAGTGCTAATCCATGTCGGAATCTTTTAGACCGTAATGATCGTTTTTCACGTGCTCAAAGGTGCTTATTAGAAAACGGCTTTGAGAGAGAATTCCAAGAAGTATTTGGAACCTTCGGGGTTTCCGTATTTGTTCGTAGTTCCTAATTGCAATACAATCAAAAAAGTGCCAGCCTGTCACGTTTAGCTGATAGGCTGGCACTTTTTATTAATCTGAAGGCTTAAGTTCCAAATCGTTTGTTAATTTCTTTAAGCTGTCCTGATAGATGGAGAAATGACTTTTTGTCCCGATGATCAATGGCATAGTCGATTTTTCGTAATAATTTTTCCTTTTCAACTGTTAGCTGGATTTCTGATAAGAGCATATCAATGTATAAATCCTGGACGAAATTTTCCTTCAGTCGATTTCGTTTCATGGCACCAAGTTTCATTAATTCCGTGTATGATTTTTCACTCATGAAAATCACCTCTGATGCTTTTTTTTATTATATGGGTTTTTTTGAATAATATCATTAAATTATTTTAATTTTCAGAAAAATTTTTACTTGACAGATAAAATGTGAATAATTAATAACAATTCAGAAAAGTAGAGGAATTGGAAAAATAAAAGTGGTAAGATATGGTGGAATTAGGAGTATGAAAAGGAGTTGAATGGATTGAAAGAACAGCAAATTGAAGAATATGAGATTAGTTCATGCACCATGTTTTTGAAGCCTGTCGTTTATGGAAGTAAAATTTATTCCCAGATTTACGAAGTGGAGGATTGTTTCCTGTCTCCGTTTAAACCATTAGATATTATAAAAAATAGCTGTGATTACTTTGGTGTCGATTATGAAAGCCGGAAAAGGGGAACACGAAAATTAACTGGTTATAATCGCAAAAACCCAATTGCCATTGAACCGACTAATCACATTTTCTTTTTTCCAACTGCCTCACCTAGTATCCCTGAATGTATTTGGCTCTCACAGGCGCATATTAAGGACTACCGTCGTGCAGGGGCAAACCAAACGCTGATTACTTTCCATAATAAACAATCTTATCTTTTTCCGGTTTCATGCTCTACAATTGAAACTCAATTATTAAGAACGGCATTATTAAAATCAACCATTTTACAAAGAATTGAACATAAGGGAAGAAAGTTAACTTACTTGCTGCACGTTCCCAAGGCGTTACAAGCCTCAGAAAGTACCCATGAATATGCTGGTGAATTCTCGAAGGGTGAAGAGTAAACCGGTTAATTATTATCCTCTAACGGGACAGGTGTTTCTTTAATAAATATAGCTCCATTAATTCTTGAACTTTATTGCGAATTCTAGGATTAAAGTAATTATGGTTTTCTTCATATCCTTTATAAATAAACATGAACATTGTAAAGGCATCGTCCCGTTTTGTTTCAATTACCTGAAGATTGTTCTTTTTCATATATTGTTTTACCTCCGAGAGTTCCCTCTGGATTTCTTTCATTGTCTCCTCAATTAAATCCAAATAAGGTTTTTTTAATTTGAAGGGGCTTTTATCCACAACTTCTAAGTCCCGATTTAAGACGATTAAAACCATCGGTAAATAGATGGCTTTTTCCATGATGTCGCGATCATTCTCTGGAATCCTGGTCATTTACCACCACACCTTTCTACCTAAAAAGAACAAGTGTTCCTATTTTATTTTACATAAAAGCTGCATTAAAAGCAATACTGCATTCCTTTTTAGAAAACTCGCTTAAAAGCGAGCTTTTTTATTGCAAATTTTCTCATTTTCGTGAGAAAGTTTTTATTAATAGAAGGATATCTGATAGGGGAAAATGAATTAAAGAAGAAACCTTGAAAAAGAAAATGAGGCTATAGATAGATGAACGGAAAATACATGGACGAGATAGGTGATTACATTGAGGTCTGAAAAACATCAAAAAAAGAAAAAGAGAAGATGGACGTCCATTTTGCTTGTATTCTTATTACTAATTGGCGGTGTGGCAGGATATGCTTATTATGAATTTAAGCAAGGAGTTAATCAATCTTTAAAAAAAATAAATAAAGACCAGAAGGAAACGAAGGTTGTTTATACATTTGAAGGCAAGAAGGATCAGTATGGCGACACCAATATCTTATTGCTTGGAAGTGATGCACGAGGAAAAGAAAAAGCCAGAGCCGACACGATTATGATTGCTCATTATAACGAAGATAAAGGCACCTTTAAGCTTACCTCGATAATGCGTGACAGTTATGTGGAGATTCCGGACCATGGAAAACATAAAATAAATTCTGCCTTTGCCCGTGGGGGTCCAGAATTAATGAGACAAACAATCAAACAAAATTTTGATATTGACTTGCAATATTATGCGATTGTTGATTTTCAGGGCTTTGTGCAGCTTATCGATGAAGCTTTCCCAAATGGAGTAGAAATTGATGTTGAGAAAAAAATGGAAAAGAATATTTACATGACGCTAGAGCCCGGTCTGCAACGATTAAATGGCACACAGATGCTGGGGTATGTTCGTTTTCGACATGATGCCATGGGTGATTTTGGGCGAGTAGAGCGGCAGCAAAAGGCAGTAAAAGCGATTAGAGACCAATTAAGTGGATTTCAAACAATTACAAAACTCCCAAAACTAGTTGGAGTCGTTGCCCCGTATGTTAATACAAATATGAAAACTTCTGACATGATTTTTATGGCAAAAGATTTCTTTTCCGATAAAAGAGGAAACGTTGAGACATTAAGAATCCCTGTCGAAAATAGCTTTACGGAACCACGTATAGAAGGAGAAGGAGCAGTATTAGATATTGATATCGAAAAAAATAAAGAAGCGCTTCACCAATTTATTACAAAATAAGCGCCAAAACATTATCTAAAATAATGGAAAAAGAAATAAGGAGAAGCGGATGGATATCGAATCGATTAGAGCATGGTTTACCATTGAAAATTTGATGAATCTTATCCAGGAATATCGAGCCCTTGGTCCCATTCCTGTCATATTGCTTATTATTATTGAAGCCTTTTTGCCGTTTCTCCCCTTATTTTTGTTTGTAATGGCTAATGCTAGTGCTTTTGGACTTTGGCTGGGTTTTTTATATTCCTGGCTTGGTGCATGTATTGGAGCATTCCTAGTATTTTCTTTAATCCGAAGATATGGGCAAAAAAGGTTATTGTCTTTTTTGCCTAATCACCCGAAGGTTCGTAAATTAATGGACTGGGTTGACAGGCATGGCTTCGGTCCTCTTTTCATATTACTATGTTTTCCCTTTACACCCTCGGCTGTCGTGAATATTGTCGCCGGACTTTCGAAAATCAGCATTGCTCAATATATGCTTGCGGTATGTATTGGAAAAATGGTGATGATTTTCACTCTAAGCTTTGTGGGTTATGACATTCATTCCTTGATAACACAGCCGTATCGAACGGTTATTGTGTTAATTGTTATTTTCATCCTATGGTATGTAGGTAAACGAATCGAGATTAGATTGAATAAACCTTTAGAAAATGTCCATACTGGAGAAATAGATAGAATGAAAGAACAGGAGAAACGGAGGAGGAATGTCAGTGAAGATTGAATGGAAACAAGAAGGAATGGAATGGGTGAAGGCTTTTGCCATTGGTATCATCATTTTTGCTTTTATTCGAACTTTTTTCTTTTCAAATTATGTAGTCGAAGGCGAGTCAATGATGCCAACTCTTCAGGACGGAAATAAGCTGGTAGTGAACAAACTTGGATACCAAGTCGGAGAATTGCATCGTTTTGACGTAATTGTTTTTCATGCAAATGAAAAAGAAGATTTTGTGAAACGAATTATTGGATTACCTGGCGATAAAATTGAATACCGTGATGATACCTTGTACATTAACGGGCATAAGTATGATGAGCCATTTTTGAATGTTTATAAACAAAAGTCACCTGGTGTGAAAATAACAGGCGATTTCAGTTTAAAAGACATTACCGGTGTAGAATCCGTGCCTAACGGAAAATTATTTGTACTCGGGGACAACCGATTAGGCAGCTGGGACAGCCGGCATTTTGGTTTTATTAATGCCCAACAAGTAGTCGGTAAGGTGGATTTGCGCTACTGGCCATTAAACGAAATGGACGTGCATTTTTAAGTGAATATATGGAATAACTCTGTTGATTGGAGCGGAAATCAACAGACATATATTAAAAAGGAAAACACGATTTTGCGATCGTGTTTTTTTATTACCAATTTTGGTATGAATCTGTCTTCAGCAATCCAAACGTTTGTACTCATATTATGATAGAATGAAAGATACAGAGTTTTTTGAAGGGATAGGAAAGGAGAGATTCATGCATGTCATTAAGAATGGTAATTGGGCGATCGGGAACCGGAAAAACGACGATGTTTTTTGACGAAATTCATAATCAACTTTTGGAAGACCCAAAAGGAAATCCCATTATCTATATTGCCCCAGAACAGATGACCTTTTTGTCTGAATACCGTATGGCTGTGAATCCAGAGATTGGCGGAATGATTCGGGCTCAAGTGTTTAGTTTTCCCCGCTTGGCATGGCGCATCCTACAGGAGACGGGTGGAATAAGCCGGGTTCATTTAAGCAGTGTCGGGATGAATATGCTGATCCGAAAAATAATTGATGACCAAAAGGATCAATTAAAATTGTTCCACCGAGCTGCCGATAAGAGTGGCTTTGTTCAGCAGCTAGAACAAATGATTACAGAATTTAAACGTTATTGTATTCGGCCGGAAGAGCTTATTCAAGATTCATTAAAGTCCGGAGGGGCCACCAAAGCCCTGCAGGATAAGTTGAATGATTTAGAACTAATTTATAAAAAATTTGAAGACGAGGTTTTTGGAAAGTACATTGATTCGGAAGATTATTTTCGACTTCTTGCAGAGAAAATCCAAGCCTCGGATTATCTTAAAGAGGCTGAAATCTATATAGATGGCTTTTATAACTTTTCACCGCAGGAATACCAGGTTATTCAAGAATTAATGAAGCACTGTAAACGCGTTTCGGTCGCCTTGACAACCGATCGGATATTGTTCGATGCTGTACCGGACGAATTGGAATTGTTCCGTTTAACTAGTGATGCCTGCTTTTCCATTTGCGAAATAGCAAAAGCCAGTGGAATTGAAATCGAACGACCAATATTCCTAAAAGAACAAAAAAAATGGCAAACGATGTCATTAGCTCATTTAGAGGAAAAGTTTGATGTCCGCCCAGCGGAAGCTTTTCATGGGGAAACAACGATTACGATTTTTCAGGCAGTAAATCGGCGCGCTGAAATAGAGGGGATTGCAAGAGAAATTCGCCATTTAGTTCGAACAAAGGGGTACCGCTTTCGAGATATCGCGGTATTGATAAGAAATGGTGCAGATTATCATGAGACGGTTGAACCCGTTTTCGCTGATTATCAGATTCCTTATTTTATTGACCAAAAAAGGACGATGCTAAACCATCCTCTAATTGAGCTCATTCGTTCAAGCCTTGAAGTCATTAATTCTTTTTGGCGCTATGAGTCTGTCTTCAGGGTAATAAAAACCGAATTAATCTACCCTTTGCAGGATAATCCCGCAAAAATGCGAGAGAAGCTTGATAGATTTGAAAACTATGTATTAGCTTATGGAATAAACGGCAGTAAGTGGACGAAAAAGGATCGATGGAGTTATCGGCGGATAAGAGCATTAGAGTTGGAAACGAATGTTCAAACAGATGCAGAAAAAGAAATGGAGCAGGAATTAAATGAATTAAAACTTATGATAACTGCTCCAATACTGCGCCTAACACGCCGCTTGAAAAAAGCAGATACAGGAAGAAAGCTTTGTGAAGCCGTTTATTTATTTTTAGAGGAATTAGATATTCCTGCGAAGCTGGAAAACTGGAAAATAGCGGCTGAAGGGCAAGGGAATTTAGTTAGAGCAAGAGAACACGAACAGGTTTGGAATTCTGTAATTGATTTACTTGACCAATATGTTGAAATATTGGGAGAAGAGCCTGTTTCTTTAAAAACGTTTGCTTCCATTTTAGAAACGGGCTTTGAATCGATGCATTTTTCCCTAATTCCGCCAGCACTCGACCAAGTATTAATAGGAGATTTGGAGAAATCACGCCTGACTGAAATCAAGGTGGTCTTTGTAGTGGGGGTTAATGAAGGCGTCTTGCCTGGCAAAATTTCTGGTGATGGAATTTTAGCAGACGAAGATAGAGAAATGTTAGTAGACGCAGGCATTAAGGTGGCTCCTAGCAGCCGGACGCGCCTGCTGGATGAGAACTTCTTGGCCTATAAAGCTTTTACTGCACCCTCCGAAATCCTATACGTTAGTTATCCCTTAGCAAATGATGAAGGAAAAGCTCTGATTCCCTCTTCGTATATTAAAAGAATTAAAGATATGTTTCCAGACGTCCGAGAGGATTTCTATGTTACAGACCCTGCTGAACTAACGGAGGAGGGGCAATTAAGCTTTGTATCGAATGTAACAACTGCCTTATCCTATCTTAATTCCCAGCTGCAATTAAACAAACGCCATTATCCGATTTCTGATTTATGGTGGGATGTTTATAACTTTTATATGAAGAGCAAGTGGAAGGGACAGGCTTTTAAAGTATTCTCAAGTCTTTTTTACACCAATCAGGCTGTGAAACTTTCGAAAGAAGTAGCAGATGAACTATATGGTGAAGCAATTCAGGCAAGTGTTTCCAGAATGGAACTTTATAATAGTTGTGCTTTCTCACATTTCGCCCAGCATGGACTAAAACTTCGTGAGCGTCAGGTATTCCGTTTAGAGGCACCCGACATTGGGGAATTATTTCATGCCGCTTTAAAGCAGATTGCGGATATCGTCAATGAACAAAATTTGACATGGGCTCAGTTAACGCGTCAGCAATGTGAGGAACTTTCAAAAGAAGCAGTTAAGACATTGGCACCTAAGCTTCAAAATGAAATCCTTCTCAGTTCGGAGCGCCATCTTTATATCAAGCGAAAATTGGAGCAAATTATTACTCGTGCTTCTCTTGTTTTAAGCGAGCATGCAAAAGTGAGCGGATTCTCGCCAATCGGTTTGGAATTAGCCTTTGGTCCGAATGGCAAGCTGCCACCGTTATCCTTCACCTTGAAAAACGGAAAAAAGATGGAATTAGCGGGGCGGATTGACCGGGTTGACCAGGCTAAAGGTGAAGATGACCAGGTCTTTTTACGAGTGATTGATTACAAATCCAGCGAAAAGGATGTCAATTTAACGGAAGTGTATTATGGACTTGCCCTGCAAATGTTAACCTATCTTGATATTGTTATGACGCATTCAAAAGAGTTGGTAGAGATGCAAGCTAGTCCTGCTGGTGTTCTCTATTTTCATGTTCATAATCCATTCATTAATACTACCAAAATGCTTACAATCGATGAAATTGAAAATCAAATTTTAAAAAAATTTAAAATGAATGGGTTAATGCTGAGCGATCAAAATGTCATCCGCTTGATGGATCAAGCCCTTGAATCCGGTGATTCACAAATAATTGCTGCTGGCATTAAGAAGGACGGCAATTTGTCCAAAAAATCTAAGGTTGCCAGTTTAAATGAATTCAACAATCTCAAAAACCATGTCCGTGAATTATATCAAAAAACAGGAAATGCCATTATCGATGGCGAGAATGGCATTACACCATACAAACTGAAGGATAAAACACCTTGTACATTTTGTGCCTATAAATCAGTATGTCAATTTGATGAATCGATTGAAAACAATCAATACAGAATTCTAACACCATATTCGAAGGAAGAAGTATTGGGATTAATACGGAAGGAGGTTGATTCAAATGAGTAACTTTGTTATTCCGCCAAAGCCGGAAAACGTGACATGGACTGATGACCAGTGGAAAGCGATTATGGCGAGAGATAAAGATATTCTTGTCGCCGCAGCGGCAGGGTCAGGAAAAACTGCTGTTTTAGTCGAGAGAATCATTCGAAAAATTCTTTCAGAAGACAATCCAATTGATGTTGATGAATTATTAGTCGTGACATTTACAAATGCTTCGGCAGCTGAGATGCGACACAGGATTGGCGAGGCATTAGAAAAAGCCCTCGATGCAGATCCAAGCTCCCGTCACTTAAGAAAACAGCTTAGTTTGCTGAATAAAGCATCCATTTCAACACTTCATTCTTTTTGCATGGAGGTTATCAGGAAATATTATTATTTAATCGATGTCGACCCAGGATTTAGAATCGCGGATGAAACTGAAGCACAATTAATCAGAGATGAAGTAATGGACGAGTTGTTTGAAGAAGAATACGGAAAAGGGGAGAATGAAGTATTTTTTAAATTGGTCGATTCATTCACGAGTGATCGGAGCGATTCAGCATTAATGGATATTGTTCGGTCCATTTATGATTTTGCCCGGTCAAATCCCCTTCCTGATGAATACTTACATGGTATTGTTTCCATGTATGATGTAGGCGGGATAACGAATATCGAAGAACTTCCTTTTATCCAAGCACTTCTTTTTGATATTGAATTACAGTTAGAAGCTGCCAAGGAAATGATTAAAAAGGGATTGGAACTGACAAAGCTGCCAGGAGGTCCCTCCCCAAGGGCGGAAAATTTTATTGATGATTTACAGGTCATTAATACGCTTATTTTAGCTAAACAAGATTCATGGGCTGTTCTATATCAGGCAATGCAGAATTGGTCATTTTCTACTGCCAAAAGGCTGAAAAAGGGCGAACATGACGAGAGTTTGACAGAAAAGGCACAAAAGCTCAGGGAAAAGGCGAAGAAGAAAATTCAGGATATTAAAGAAGAACTCTTTTCCAGAAAGCCAGAAAGTTTTTTACGTGATATGGAGGAAATGCTGCCTTTAATTGAAACACTTGTCCATCTTGTTAAAGAATTTTCCGTCCGTTTTGAAAAAGCAAAAAAAGTAAAGGGGCTAGTGGATTATTCGGATTTGGAGCATTATTGCCTGGATATTTTAACAGGTCATATTTCACCAGAAGGAGAATTTACCCCCTCGGAAGCAGCCTTGGCTTTTCGAAATCATTTTAAAGAGGTCTATTGTGATGAATATCAGGACACGAATATGGTGCAGGAAACGATTTTAAAGCTGGTAGCAAAGCCGGAGGAGGCAAACGGCAACCTATTTATGGTCGGGGATGTTAAACAATCGATATACCGCTTTCGGTTAGCGGAGCCCAATCTGTTTTTAGGGAAGTATAATCGTTTCAGGCTTGATGGAGAAGGGACAGGCCTCAGAATCGATTTAGCTCAGAATTTCCGCAGCAGAAAAGAAGTCCTCGATGCCACCAATTATTTATTTAAACAAATTATGGGTGTAAAGGTCGGGGAAATTGCTTATGACGAAGCTGCTGAATTGAAAAATGGTGCACCGTATCCCGAGGAAGTTCCCTATCCCGTAGAGGTTATGATTATTGACCAAACTGCAGAAACAGCGGAATCGACTTCCGACAGCGAAGTTGAGTCCAATGAGGTGGCGCCTGAATTTGATCAGGCAGATCTTGAACAGTCTCAGCTGGAAGCGAGAGTAATAGCCGCCAAAATAAAGGAATTAGTTGCAGAAGGAGCACCAGTTTATAATACAAAAACGAAATCGGAACGGCCTATAATGTACCGGGATATCGTCATTCTCCTCCGTTCCATGACGTGGGCACCTCAAATTATGGAGGAATTTAAGCAGCAAGGAATTCCAATTTACGCCAATTTATCCACTGGCTATTTTGAAGCTACCGAAGTGGCAATAATGCTTTCGCTGCTCCGGGTTATTGATAATCCTTACCAGGACATTCCTTTAGCGTCGGTATTGCGTTCGCCAATCGTTGGTATAAATGAAGAAGAGTTATCAAAGATTCGTATTCATCAGAAAAGGGGATCTTTTTGGGAGGCTGTTTCTGCTTTTTGCCGGAGTAGGGAAACTGAAAGTAATGAAGCTTTTTATGAAAAAGTTCGCCTGTTTTATGACTCCTTAAAAGTTTGGCGGGAATTAGCACGTCAAGGCTCGCTTTCCGAATTAATCTGGCAGCTTTATCGGGACACACAGTTTTATGATTTTGTCGGAGGCCTCCCAGGCGGTAAACAGAGACAGGCAAATTTGCGGGCCTTTTATGATAGGGCGCGAGGTTATGAACAAACCTCCTTTCGCGGATTGTTCCGCTTTTTACGTTTCGTAGAACGAATGATGGAAAGAGGGGATGACCTCGGTGCAGCAAGAGCACTTGGGGAGCAGGAGGATGTTGTAAGGATCATGACGATTCACAGCAGTAAAGGATTGGAATTTCCGATTGTTTTTATGGCTGGTATGGGGAGAAATTTTAATATGATGGATTTACGAAAACCATATATGCTTGATAAGGAATTCGGATTTGCCGCAAAGTATGTCAATGCTGAAAAAAGAATTTCCTATCCATCCCTGCCGCAAATTGCGTTTAAGCGAAAAAAGAAAATGGAAATGCTTGCAGAAGAAATGCGGGTTTTATATGTGGCCATGACAAGGGCGAAGGAGAAGCTTTACATGACAGCCACATTAAAGGAAGCGATAAAAAAGATTGAGCAATGGATAGAGATGTCCACGAATCAAGAATGGCTGTTAAAGGATTATGAGCGCGCAAGCAGCACGAGTTATATTGACTGGATAGGACCGGCGCTTATCCGTCATCATCACGGACAGGTATTAACACCTTCAGCTGAGGAAAGTGGGTTTATACCGGAGGAAATTACACATCATCCCTCCTGTTGGAAAATTTCGATCATGTCTGCAGAGGAAATTAAAAAACAGGAAGTAACTTTAGAAATGGAAGAGGACCACTACCTAGAATTGGTTCAAAAGGGTCATGAGGTTCCGGTAACATCTGCTTTTTCAGAGGAAATTAGCTCGAGACTCTCGTGGGAATATTTATACCCAAATGCATCATCACATCGCTCTAAGCAGACCGTCTCCGAAATAAAACGCCAGCGGGAAATAGCTGACGAGCAAAGTGGTACAGACCTTGTTCGCCGGATTAAAAAGCCAATTTTAAAACGGCCTAAATTTATGCAGGAAAAGTCAATAAGCCCTGCAGAGCGTGGTACTGCCATGCACATGGTGATGCAGCACGTGGATTTGACAAAGCCAATTACGAATGAGTCCGTTCTCAAGCAGCTAGGCTGGATGGTTCAGAATGAATTACTAACGGAGGAGCAAGCGGGAATTATCGACACCAATTTAATTTGTCAATTTTTTAATACAGAATTGGGGCAAAAATATTTTTCTGCTAAGTCTATTTATAGAGAAATTCCGTTTACACTTACACTGCCAGCAAATGAAGTATATCCAGATTGGAAGGACGAGAATGAATCTGTTTTTGTTCAAGGGATTATTGACTGCATTCTTGAAGATGAGAATGGACTAATCTTAATCGACTATAAATCTGATGGAATTAATGACAGATATAAGGGCGGGTTTACCCAGGCAAGACCAATTCTTGAAAATAGATACAGACTGCAAATTGATATTTATTCAAAAGCTATCGAACAAATTTGGAGAAGAAAGGTTTCGCAAAGATTTTTATTTTTCTTCGACGGTGCTCATCTATTGAAACTTGAATAATACAAAAATGACATAGACCAATGTATTGGTTTATGTCATTTTTAATTATTGCCCGCTATAGGCTGATCAATTAAATTAGTATCAAGAACATTGGTTCCATTTAAACCGTTATTTGTTACAATTAATCCACCAGTATTAAATGCCCCTGAACCTGCAGCAGTTTTAGAGGCGCTTTTTGGAGATATATAAACAGTATCTCCGAATTGAACGATTCCCCCGCCTACGTTTACAATTTGTACTGGACCAATAATTGCTGGCATAAAAAACATCCTTTTTGGTTTTACTCCATTAATATGATTCTACTGGTAACCTATTCGTTTATCGTTGTCCCTGTTCGTTTATTTTTCACTCTGCGTCTCCTTATCCTCCTCCGATCTAGGAATAGGAAGGAGCTGTCTAATATGCTTAACTCGTGCCTCCATGGATATATGCTTACTATTTCCAACGTGAAGAACAGAAGAAGAAGATACGCCGATAATATCGATTGCGTTAACTTTAATTTTAGGACTTTGATTGTGAGTATAAAAAGTAACAGCTTCAGTAATTGGTTGGAAAGGAATGGGCTCTGAAAACACCCGATAGGGGGAGAGATCTCCTTCATCCCCATAAAAAATTTCTGCTTCCCTTTGAACTGCTAAAGCTCGTGACAGTCCATTCACAATGCATGAATCCCCCAATTGAAAAATGGAGGCAAAAGAAAAAATCTTGACGTTTATTCTATCCACACAAGAAGTCCGTTCAAACATAATTATCTCCCTTCCGGTGCTAAAGGAACAAACGGTCCAATGATTAACGATTCTGCAGGGGTGTCGAATGTAGACGCAAGCTGTATTGATTCAGTATCGCCTACGAAGACTAATGAGGAACTCGCTACCCCAATAATGCGGATACTTCCTACACAGAGTTCCCTATTATAGACTTCAAAGTTCATTCTTTCCCATTCCTTTCACATGTTCTGGCAAATTGTTTAAAAATAAATGTACGCCATTTTGGATTTCCTGCTTTAACGTTTCAATGATTAACTCCTCATAATTAGCATGTTCTGAAGAATTGTTCCTAGTTTTATGGGTGTTTAAATGGTATTCAATCCTATTAGGAAGCTGTTTGATGATATCTTGTTTAATAAAGGAAAAATAGGATTCATTCGGCTGCAGGCCTAATTCCTTCTCTGTATTTTCTACTAAGAGTGGTAAATCTGTTTCTAAATATCTATAAATTGCTTCTTCAATTTTCATTGATCGTTGCATTTGAGCTTTGGGGGCGATGGGAGTGGTTAATGATTGATTTTGTACCGCAAAGTCTTCGACTTCGGATAAATCCGATGGATTTAGGCCAATGTTTAAGGTTCCTTCAAGAGTTTCGACCTTCAATTGATCAAATTTATATTCGATTTTGTCGACGTGTATAGATTTCTTTTCATTTAATTGCTTCATTTCTTCTTGGATTTTTTTTAGAGAAGACTCCAGTGCCGCAATTCTTTGTTCTTGAGCTTGAAGAGTCATTTGTAGCCATTGAAGGTATTGGTAAAAATCCTGAT
The DNA here is from genome assembly GCF_019969725.1 of Neobacillus bataviensis. The sequence continues at coordinate 89,550 of NZ_JAHXYW010000007.1, read as the reverse complement.
ACATTCAATCACCTCACAATTTTCCTGTCGTTCGTACCGGCGCCTGTAAAGGGACGGCAGGGGCACTCATGGAGGTTGATGGAAGCTGCCCAACTTTCTGTGCAGTGGGTGCAGGCCCTGTAAATCCTCCAGTATTGTAAAGATGTGCCGCCGGTTTTATGATTCCAGCGCTGCCAATTTGAAAGACAGAGGAATTGGATATTCCACTAATTCTAATAAAATGAATCTGAATGGACTGCTGGATATAAAAATTCATTGTAAACCACCCATTCATTAAGCATTAAGAGCTATTCCTTGATCGATGACATCAGAGTCAGCTGTGTTGGTTGAGCTAATATTGTTATTAAGATGTAAGCTCTCCCCGGTATTGAAGGACCCTGCTCCAGAAAAGGTTTTGGCAGTGGAGAGGGGCATAATCTTATAAACGTCGCCAATATGGAAAACAGAGCTGCTTCCAAGTGTTATGACCTGTGCAACTCCAACAATTGCTGGCATGTTCAACACCCTTTTTTTATTAATATCTTTACATTCTATGATTGGGCGAGTGTAATGTGATTCATTAGCCCAAATAAAGTTTTTTATTGAAAAACATTAAAATGAGTCATAATAACTATTGTTTAAGCTTATAAATGATAGATTAGTAGGATATTATGTGAGGTAAAATCATACTATGATAATAGTGAGAACAGTCGATAACAAATTTACTGATTCTCGATAAAGGCAAAACTGATGAAAATCAGTGACGCAAAGCTAAAGGGGCTAAAGTGCATTAGCACAATGCCAGCCAGTTACCGAAAGAGGAGGGTCGACTGAATGGGTCTATTAAAGCGCATTCAAGAAAAAAATAATCAAACAGGCGGAGGATTGAAAAAAGTATCATCTTCCGGTGGAAGTTTATCATCTACACCTAAACTTAAGATGATAACTCCTTTCCATGCATTTGGGCCGATTAAATCACTTCTTTTGGATAGTGATGTTACAGAAGTTTTGGTGAATGGACCAAACGAAGTGTACTGTGAGCGGAATGGTAAAATATTATTAACATCCACTCAATTCCGAAATAACGAGCATTTAATAAGCGTAATAAAAAAAATTGGCACCACTTTTGGAAGAAAAATTGACGAAAATTCACCGATGATTGATTTCACGCTGCCAGATGAAGGGCAGGTTAGAGCCATGATTCCACCACTTGTTTCATACGGCCCAATGATAACAATCACCAAAAATTCAAAAAAATTATCTGACATAAATTAGTAACAATATCATATTAATTGTCTATTTTAGAACATACTTTTTTCGATTTTTGGAACTCCCTATGGTATGATAGTTTCCGAATAAACGAAATAAACATACATAAGGAGGCAATTCGATGATTCACGCTCATATTACTTCGTGGGTTTTAGCGCTAATATTATTTTTTGTGGCTCTTTCCTTACATAAAGGAGGAAAAGCAAAAGGTGCTAAAATTGTTCAAATGATCTTAAGGGTGCTGTACTTACTCATTATAGCAACAGGAATTGGGCTTCTAGCCAAATTAAACGGGATTGGAAATATTACACCAATGTATTGGTTAAAAGCAGTCGTTGGTCTCTGGGTAATTGGTTTATTTGAAATGATTCTTGGCAGAGTTGCTAACCAAAGGAGAGTTTCTGCATTTTGGATTCAGTTTGTGGTGGCATTTCTGCTAGTATTATATTTAGGCTTTGTTCAATTGCCTATGTCATTTTTGAGTCCATGATATTTGTACAAGGAATGGCTGTCTATTAAAGACAGCCTATTTGTTTGCGCTTTTTTAAGATAACCCTAGTGACAAGTTAGTTATTTACTTTTAATATTGAAATATATAGAGAGGAGAGGGTTTTGTGCTTGTAAAGGTGTTTGCTAATCTCCGGCAAATTTGCGGTGGAGTTACTGTAGAAGTTCAGCCAGATGGCGAACGAGTAATTGATGTTCTTGATAAAATGGTTGAAATGTTTCCTAATTTACAAAATGAAATTTTTTCAAGTGAGAAAGCGCTGCTTCCTTTTGTTCATGTGTATGTAAATGGAAGGAATATTATCCATCTAGATGATCTTCAAACTAAAGTAAATGAAACGGATCAATTTGCTCTTTTTCCGCCTGTTGCAGGAGGTTAAAATGCCACATCGGGATTTAGAGTTTCGTGGGATTAGTAAGGAACATCTCGGAATGTATTTTGAAGAGCTCGGGGCAAGACGGATAACTGACTCATTCCCGTTTATTTATTCTGCAGATAGCTGGGAAGGGCAGGTTTTATCAGAAATGGAGATTTTTTTCACAAAAATATTTAAGGTCAATGCTATCCAAATTCGCATTTGTGCTAATGATGAGAATGCGCTAGATGATCTTATTAAAAAATATCGATATAAAACCACCAGAGTAGGCGGGTGAAAAAGGCTTCTGCAATAACTCGCAGAAGCCTTTTCATTATTAAATCGTTTGTTTTATTTCAGGATCAATAATCCCTAGTTCACGAAGCTTCTCACTTGTGGCTATGCCATCTTTCCAACCGCGAACCTGGTAATACTCTTCTAGCATGATATCCATACGGCTTACATGACCAGCGCTGTTTCCTGATGCAGGTTCTTCAGTGAATCGTTTTGGAAGAAAGTCGTCTTCGCGTTTATCGAAGCCTGCAAGATTATTATAGTAGCGCTCAAGATTGTAAATTCTTTCTCCAGCCTTCATTACATCCTCAGCTGTCATTGGGATACCAGTCATGGCACTATATTGTTCTGCGTAGTGTTCAGCACTTTCAGAGAAAGACGAAAACTTGCAAATGTTCATAGAGTCAGAGAAGGCAAGCATGTCTTGGAATATTTTTAATAATTCGCCTTTGCCTTCTGGCTTTAACCTGTCAGTTGGTTCAGGAATACCGGCGATTTCACTCGCGACAGTATAGCCGCGCAAGTGACAGGCACCACGGTTGCTGGTTGCATAGCCAAGACCGATTCCTTGAATACCACGTGGATCATAAGCAGGAATCGACTGACCTTTAACAGACATAGATAATTCAGGGGCGCCCCAGAGAGCAGTTGCACGCGCTGGACCTTCAGCTAAAATACCGCCAAAGCCTTCACGATGGGCAATTTTTCTTGTTAATTCAATCATGGAATCAGCATCGCCCCAAATCAGTTCTTCGGATATGATGCCTTTTTCATAGGCTTCCATGGTTACAGAGAAAGCATGACCTAGTTCGATTGTATCTAGACCATACTCATTACAGCGGTCAATTAGATAGGAAATCGCTTCGGCATTGCTTAAGAGGCAATTTGAACCAAGGGACCAGGCAGATTCGAACTCAACGCTTTCTACTCGAGTTTTATATTTTCCATCTTTTACCTCTACCTCAATTTTACAACCTACAGGGCAGGCGTGGCAGGTATTGTTTGCCACCCGCAAATGGGTGTTTACGAATTCACCGCTGTGTTTTTCTGCTTCATCCCAATGTGTGAATTGTGAGTTTTTCGTTGGAAGGGCACCAACCTCATTGATGAGATTGGTCAATACATTTGTTCCATAAACAGATAAACCGCCCTTATTCGGCGCTGTTAGTCCGCCATCAAGGATCGCTTTTACTGCTTTTTTATTAGCTTCTTTGTAATCGCTTTCTAATTTTGCTGCTGGCATGTTTCCTTTTTGAGCCGCTTTAATAACAATCGCTTTTAACTTTTTATAGCCGGCAATTGCAGCAGTGCCGCCACGGCCTGCTGCACGATCATGTTCATTAATAAAGGATGCAAATCGAACAGTATTTTCACCGGCTTGACCAATCGTCATGACGCTAAGGTCTTCCTCACCGTATTGGTCCTTCATCGCCTTAATAAAGGCTCTTGTGCTTGTTCCCCAAAGATTCGAAGCATCCCGGAGTTCAGCCTGCCCATTTTCAATGTAAAGGTAAACAGGCTTATCACTTTTTCCAGTGAAGATAATATTATCGACACCTGCCCACTTTAATCGTGCAGCCGTCCAGCCGCCGATGTGAGAATCAGTCACAGTACCTGTAAGTGGAGATTTTGTAACCACACAAAGGCGTCCACTCATAGAAGAACGCGATCCCGTAACAGGGCCAGTCATGATACATAGAGCGTTTTCAGCAGATAATGGTTCTACTTCGGGACCATTATCTAATACATATTTGACACCGAGTCCACGGCCGCCTATGTATTTTTTTGCATCTTCTTCATTAATCGTTCTGTAATTAACAGTGCCGTATGTTAAATCCACAACTACTTCTTTGTTTTTAAAACCGCCAAGATTCAAATTTTTCCCCTCTTTTCTATTTTGTGATTTTATACTAATCTCTAATTATATTAGAAAAAAATCTGAGAAGTTCTTCCAATATTTATTATAACTTTTAAAAAGAAAAAATAAAATTAAAATATTTAGATAATTTCGTTATTAGTGAGGAGAAGATTTTCATGAGCGATTTAGAACGTTATTCAAGACAGATTCTCTTTCAGCCCATTGGTGAAGAGGGGCAGCGTAAATTGCTAAATAGCAGAGTAGCCATTGTTGGCGTTGGAGCACTTGGAACCGTGATTGCCAACCAGCTTACTCGCTCTGGGGTTGGCTATATTAAGTTAATAGATAGGGATTTAGTTGAACTATCAAATTTACAGAGGCAGATTCTTTTTGAGGAAAAGGATGCAAGATTACATTTACCCAAAGTGATTGCGGCAAAGAACAAGCTAAATGCGATTAATTCCGGTGTTACAATTGAACCGGTGATTGCAGATGTAAACCTCGAAAACGCGGAGGATTTATTAAAGGATGTCAATGTGATTGTTGATGGTACGGATAATTTTATGACGCGTTTTTTAATTAATGATGCAGCTGTTAAACACGGTATCCCCTGGGTTCATGGTGCAGCGGTCAGTTCAAGGGGGATGTTTGCAGCAATTATTCCGGGGAAAACACCTTGCTATCGCTGCCTCTTTCCACATGTTCCAACTGGTACGGGGGAAACCTGTGATACGATCGGGGTTCTTTCACCGCTTACAAGTATTATCGGTTCTTTTCAGGCAATGGAAGCGATAAAAATAATCGTTGAGGCAGAGACGAGCCCGAACCTGGAACAATTGGATATATGGTCAAATGAGTTTTTGCAGATGGATATAACAAAAGGAAGAAATCCAGATTGCCCGGCTTGTGGTAAACGGGAGTTTGAGTTTTTAGATCGGTCCTCTAGGCAGCAAATAGTCTATACAACGCTTTGCGGTCGAGATACAGTGCAAATATACTTTCGCGATAAAAGAGAAATTGATTTAAAAAAATTAGGAGCAAGTTTAAAGAAAAGCGGCAAAGTGCTTGCCAATGACTTTCTGCTCCGATTTTCCCCTGACGACCAAATTTCCATGGTTATTTTCAAGGATGGGCGTGTATTAGTCCATGGAACAAATGATAGTGTAAAAGCAAAATTGCTTTATGCCAGATTTATTGGAAACTAAAAAAGGCTGGGATCATCCCTGCCTTTTCGTTTCATGAAATCATTTTCTCGATAATAAGTCTTTTTCCGGTATTTAAAGTGAATTCGAAGCGGTCGTTAACCTTTTCGTAGTAGAAAAAATGATGCTGAACATTGCAAATTTGCTCCTGATTATCAAAAACCATAAAATTTACGCCATCTTTCCGGTGTTCATCCGATAAAAATGAGAGATGATTGTAGCAATAAATACAATCGTAAATAGAAAAGTTTAACGAGTTTAATGTGGTAACAAATTGGAAGAATGCGTCATCATTAACCCCTTCTAAAAGCCTTTCGAGGGAGTAGACTAAATGCTTCCGGATTCTCACCAGGTCATGATCCCGAAGCATGGTCGCTTCTTTTCCGATTCGAATTTTCCCAGACTCATACAAAATCCCTTTTTTCCATCGATTCATCCGGAAAACTTCAATTTCCTGCTGTAGATAATCCTCCAGCATAGCTGCTTCTTCCGTCTCCTCATCAAAAAATATCCACTGATCATTAATTTGTTCGACTGTTCCCTCGGTATAGGCTCTTTGTTGAATATCGTAAAGATTCATTCGTTGTTGTCGATTCATTATTAACCTCCGTACCAGATGCTTTCATCATCCTTTTTAGACATCTTCCTGAAATTTTATAACAAGGTAATTTTATTTTAATTTGCTGTGTTAAAGGCCATTGTTGATTATTACCACTGTTGGTTGGAGCGGAAGGCACGAAGACTCCTGCGGGAGTACGGGGCAAGGGAGACCCCGCAGGCGCTAAAGCGCCGAGGAGGCTCCCCGGCACGCCCGCGGAAAGCGAAGTGCTTGGAGCGCAAATCAACAACCAAGTTTAACAGAGCCTTTTAATTAAGTATTAATATATAAACCCTTTTGGTATACCAAAATTTGCGATTCTGATAATGGACAAATAACCAAAAATAATGGGCTGAATACAATAAACCATAAATTGGATGTACAGTCAGTTCGATTTACTGAAAGGAGATACGTACATGTGTGGAATCACTGGATGGATTAATTATGATATGGACGTAAGAAACGAATCAAATATAATTGAAAAAATGACCAAAACCCTGGCAAAGAGAGGCCCTGATGAAACGAACATCTGGACTGAGACACATGTAGGCTTTGGGCACAAGCGTCTTATTGTTGTCGACCCTGAAGGGGGCAGGCAGCCCATGTCCAAACAAAAGGAAAGCGCAAAATTCACCATTTGCTATAATGGGGAATTATATAACACTGAAGATATCCGCAAAATTCTCCTTACTAAAGGATATTCCTTTAAAGGTCATTCTGATACAGAAGTTCTGTTAACTGCCTATATAGAATGGGCGGAAGAATGCGTAAATTACTTAAACGGGATCTATGCCTTTGCAATCTGGGATAGCAACAACGAAAAACTCTTTATAGGACGAGACAGACTAGGGGTAAAACCGCTATTTTTCACGGAACATCATAAAGGGCTTTTATTTGCATCGGAAATAAAGGCAATCCTTGCACACCCGGAAATGAAAACCGAAGTAACCCAAGAAGGGCTGGCTGAGATATTTGGAGCAGGTCCATCAAGATCACCTGGGTCAGGTGTGTTTAAAGGAGTTCAGGAGCTTAGGCCTGCACATGCGTTAACTTTTTCTAAAGAGGGATTAAAGATTTGGCGCTATTGGAATGTAAAAAGCGAAAAACATCAGGATAGTATAGGGGAAACGGCTGAAAAGGTCCGTTTTTTAGTTAGTGATGCAGTGACCAGGCAGCTTGTTTCCGATGTACCGTTATGTACCTTTTTATCAGGTGGTCTGGATTCAAGTATTATCACTGCCATTGCTGCCAAAGGCTTCGAAGATCAAAATAAAGGGAAGCTTCATACTTATTCGATTGACTATGAAGGAAATGACCAATATTTTTCATCGAATGAGTTTCAGCCAGATGCGGACGGAAAATATATTAAAATGATAACAGACAATTTTCACACCGAGCACCGTAATAAGGTCATTTCTCAGCAGCAATTAGTTAGTGATTTAATCGAAGCGGTTCATGTAAGAGACTTACCAGGGATGGCAGACATTGATTCCTCACTGCTTTGGTTTTGTAAGGAAATAAAAAAGGATTTTGTTGTAAGTCTATCCGGTGAATGTGCTGATGAAATTTTTGGAGGTTACCCATGGTTCCATCGCAAACAGGACTTGGAGCGGCCAGGGTTCCCGTGGATGCGTTCAGTGTCAGAGCGGGAAAATTTATTAAAGCCTCATTGGCAGGAAAAATTACAATTACAGGATTATTGCTTGGAGCAATATCAAAAGGCAATTGCGGAAACTCCAAAATTAGAAGGAGAAAGCTTAGAAGAAGCCAAACGCCGTGAATTATTCTATATAAATATGACCTGGTTTATGACCACCCTGCTCGACCGGAAAGACAGAATGAGTATGGGAGCAAGTCTTGAAGTAAGAGTCCCATTTGCAGACCACCGGGTGGTCGAATATGTTTGGAATATCCCATGGGAGATGAAGATGTATCGGGGAAGAGAAAAAGGACTGTTACGGAAGGCATTTGAAGGAATCCTTCCAGAAGAAGTTCTTTACCGGAAGAAAAGTCCTTATCCTAAAACACATAATCCACAGTATACAATGGCGGTCCAGAAAATCTTAAAAAATGTTCTGCAGGATAAATCCTCAGCCTTACATGAATTCTTTAATAAAGAGAAGCTAGAGGCAATTGTCGATTCAGGAGGGAAATCCTTTCAAGAGCCATGGTTTGGCCAGTTGATGACAGGGCCGCAATTATTGGCTTACCTTGTACAGCTTCACACATGGTTTAAAGATTATAATATCAACATAGTAAATTAGAAAAATAAATTGTTAGTTTAAATTTGGAATAAGGCATTGGTTGGATTAAAATAAGTGTAGGGTGGGGGCCCGTTCCCCCGCTTTTTTTATGAGGAGGATATTATAATGAAACGGATTACACTCATTTTAATCGCAATATTGTTATTTTCATCCATTCCGGTTAGCGCTAAGGTACAAAAAGAAAAACGTTTATGGCAGGATGAAACGGTATATTCAATCATGGTCGACCGCTTTAATGACGGTGACACAAGCAATGATATAGATACAAATACAAAAGATTCGTTAACTTTTAATGGCGGTGATATTCAAGGGATAATCGATAAATTGGATTACATACAGGATATGGGCTTTACCGCCATTCGTCTAACCCCCATTTTTGCCAATGCCAAGAATGGATACCATGGCTATTGGGTAAATGATTTTTATAAAGTGGACGAGCATTTTGGAACGCTCGAAACCTTTCAAAAGCTTGTAAAAGAAGCACATCAAAGAAAAATGAAAGTGATTCTTGATTTTGTTACTAACAATGTAGCAGCTACCAATCCGTGGGTGAAAGATCCTAGCAAAAGCAATTGGTTTCATCCAAAACAAGGAATAGCCGATTGGAATAATCGGGAGCAAATTGAAAATGGATGGGTAAATGGCTTGCCTGACCTAAATCAAGATAATCCGGAAGTAAAAAAATATTTAATTGACGCAGCTAAATGGTGGATGAAAAAGACAGAAGTGGATGGTTTTGGTCTGCCAGAAGTAAATCATGTTCCATTAAGCTTTTGGAAGGACTTTTCGAGAGATGTTAAAAAAGATAAAAAGGACTTCTTCCTACAAGGAATTCCGGCAGAAAATACTTCACTTGATTTAAATAAATTTCAAAGCGCTGGTATCGATAGCTTGTTTGATTATAATCAAAGTGAGTCTTTACGGAAAGCCTTTGCGAATACGAATCAATCCTTACATTCAGTCTCATCGAATACTGAAAACGGGCAATCAGCTTTTCAAAATGGAACATTTTTTGATAATGAGTACACCGTCAGATTTACGAGTGACATTGTGGACCAGAGGCAGTTTCCAGGCTCACGCTGGAAAACGGCTTTGACCTATCTCTATACGACTCCAGGAATTCCGGATGTGTATTATGGAACCGAAATTGCATTAAATGGTGGAGAAATTCCAGACAATCGCCGGCAAATGAGTTTTAGAGCAGAAAAGGAGCTAATCGACTATATTACAAAGCTGGGTGAATTAAGAAATACACTGCCTTCATTAACAAGAGGAGCAATGGAGATGCTCTATAACCAGGATGGGATGTCTGTTTATAAGCGTGTCTACCAAGGTGAAACCTCCATTATTGCAATCAATAATACACGAAAATCCCAAAAGGTTACGTTGACAAAAAATCAGCTAGAAGGCGGGAAAGAGCTGCGCGGCTTACTTGGAGGAGACCTTGTTCGAAGCCATGATAATCAATATAATCTAATTATCGATCGCGATGAATCAGAAATATATGTCTTAACAAAGAAAAGTGGACTCAATATACCACATATATCATCGTTAATTGTCGTTTATTTATTGGTGTTCTTATTTCTTATTTTAATTCTTAAAAGAAGAAGAAGAGCGAATTAAAAACGCATCGGGGGCTTTACTCCCGATGCGTTTTTTTACCCATTTACAATGGTTCCACCGTTCACATGTATCATTTGACCGCTTACATAGGAAGAGTCGTCTGATGCCAGGAAAACATAGCTGGGTGCAAGTTCGCAAGGCTGCCCTGCCCTTCCCATAGTCGTCGTCGAACCAAAGGTTGCAACCTGATCTTCAGGAAAGGTAGAGGGGATAAGCGGCGTCCAGATTGGTCCGGGTGCAACACCGTTTACACGGATTCCTTGAGGTGCAAGCGATTTTGCCAGTGAACGCGTAAAGGTAACAATGGCACCTTTAGTAGCAGAGTAATCCAGTAATTGTTCATTCCCCTCGTAGGCAGTGATGGAAGCGGTATTGATAATCGTTGCCCCAGTCTTTAAATAAGGCAGAGCCATTTTCGTCATGTAAAAGTAAGAAAAAATATTGGTCCTGAACGTTTTTTCTAATTGTGCAGAAGTAATATTTAGCAAGCTTTTTTGCGGATGCTGCTCAGCAGCATTGTTAACGAGAATGTCCAGCTTACCAAATTCAGAAATGATTTTATGAACGATATCCTTACAATAATCCTCATTTCCGATATCACCTGCATAAAGGAGGCAACGTCGGCCCTCCGCTTCTATTAACTTTTTTGTTTCTTCCGCATCTCCATGTTCTTCCAAGTAGACAATTGCTATATCAGCGCCTTCTTTGGCAAAATATATGGCCACTGATTTCCCAATGCCGCTGTCACCGCCGGTAATTATCGCTGATTTTCCTGCTAGCTTCCCGCTTGGCTTATAATTGGGATCAAACGATACAGGCAGTGGATTCATTTCGCTTTCAATACCCGGTTGATGATTTTGATGCTGAGGCGGGAAGATGACTTTTGGTTGGTTTTGCTTGTTGCTCATGAGTAAATACCTCCAATTGATCATTTCACCTGTTAGTTTTCGTGTAAATCTAATGTTGAATACAATAAAAAAAGGCGTCAGGATAAAAATCCTTTCGCCATGATTTTAACGGTAATTAATAAATTGAACATCTACAGTAAGATCGGCTTCACGAACCAAGGAAATTATTTTTTGCAAATCGTCACGGCTTTTGCCGCTAACCCGTACTTGGTCATCTTGAACCTGACTTTTTACCTTAACCCCACTGTTTTTAATAATGGTATTAATCTTTTTCGCATTTTCCTTGTCAATGCCTTGAACTAGCTTGGCTCTTTGACGAACTGTACCGCCTGAGGCTTTTTCGATTTTCCCATAATCAAGGTTTCTTACTGGAACACCTCTTTTGATTAATTTTCCGAGTAGAACATCTTTTAACTGATCCATTTTATACTCATCATCGGAAACAAGGACAAGCTCTTCTTTGTCGAGAGAAACCTCACTCTTGCTGCCTTTAAAATCGTAGCGGGTGCTAATTTCCTTCATTGTTTGCGTAATGGCATTGGTAACTTCGGAAAAATCGACTTTGGATACAATATCAAATGAGCTGTCTTTAGACATAACAAAACCTCCATTTTTTTAACCTATATGCACAAATATTTCCCTGCTAAAGTTTCCCTTTATGGGTACATTATAGTAAAATATAGCAGGCTATTACAACTTAAATTAAAGCTCCAAAAAGAAAAGGGGAGTAATATATGTCTTTATATGAACTAATTGGTCAAACTACAACATTATCCGTAGCGAGACAAGCTGCATTTGGTTATTTTTTAACTGATGGAACTGAAGATGTGTTATTACATAATAATGAAGCGCATCAAGAATTAAATGAAGGGGATCAAGTTGAGGTTTTTCTTTACGTTGACGCAGCAGGACGAATATCTGCTTCAACAAATATTCCGGAAATCGCTGTAGGAAAATATGCATGGGTCAAGGTAACAGATGTTAACCCTGATCTTGGCGTCTTCCTTAACATTGGTCTGCAAAAGGATATCCTGTTGGGAAGAGATGATCTCCCTACATATAGATCTGTATGGCCAAAGGAAGGAGATTTAGTCTATATCACCTTAAGAGTTACACGAAATTACCTTTTGTATGCAAAGCTTGCAAGTGATCAGGTTATACAATCTATCTCAACAAAAGCAACGAGAAAAGATTTTAACAAAAATATTCAGGGACACATTTACCGAACAGCGAAAGTTGGAAGCTGGGTTTACACTTTGGAAGGCTTCAAAGGATTTATTCATGAGTCGCAGCGAAAGCAGGAGCCTCGTTTAGGTGAAAAAGTAGAAGGGCGAATCATCGATATTAAGGAAGACGGAACGATTAACGTTTCCTTGCTTGCCAGAAAAGAAGAATCGCAGGACTTAGATGCGGAAAGGATTTATGAATACCTGATGAGCAGAAATGGTGCGATGCCATACAACGATAAAAGTATGCCGGAAGATATTCAAGAACGTTTTCAATTAAGCAAGGGTGCATTCAAACGGGCACTGGGAAAGTTAATGAAAGATGGCAGGGTATATCAGGAAGGAAGCTGGACATACGCCAAGAAAGAATAATAAGTCGATTACATATCTTTTTCAAATTAACAGAAACTACAAGTGAAGTAATTTGAAAGGGGTAAGAAAAAGATGCCGCATACATCAGATAATGATAAAAAAGCAAAAGATAATAATGCACTTCGCCATGAAAAAAATATGATGCGCGAAAAAAATCGTCAGGCCGGGAAAAATCAATACTCGAAAACGACAGATCACAAATAAAAAACAGAGCAATTCTGCTCTGTTTTTTTATGGGTGTTCGTTTAAAAAGAATATAGCGATGGTACCTGCACCAGTATGAGCGCCAATAGCTGATCCAATTGAAGAAATGTAAACTTCTTTTGGATGGAACGCTTCCTCAATCATTGTTTTTATTTCTAAGGCGGTTTCTTCATTATCAGCGTGACTGATCCCGATAATTTGTTCCTGCATATTTGAACCGCGTTCTTCCATTAGCTCAATTAAACGACGAAATACTTTTTTCTTTCCCCGTAATTTTTCAATCGGAACAAGTTTTCCATCTTCTACATTTAGTATAGGCTTGATATTCAGCAATCCGCCGAGAAAGGCAGATGCTTTAGAGACTCGGCCGCCTTTTGCCAAATAGTCCAAATCTTCAACCGTAAAGAGATGCTCCATATGCTGACTTCTAAACTGAACTTCTTTTAAAATGTTTTCCTTGTCTGTATTTTCAGCAGCTAGTTTTGTTGCTTCCTTGACGATTAAGCCTTGTCCAAGCGAGGCACACTTCGTATCGACTATCGTTAAATTAAAATTTGGATATTTTTCCTTCACTTGGTCAAGAATCATAACAGCGGTGGAATATGTTCCTGACAATTCGGAAGAAAAGGCTATGTAAATTCCATCTTCATTATTTTCGGCCATTTGTGTGAAAATCTCCTCAAACGTTAGGGGAGAAGCTTGTGAGGTTTTGGGAACAGATCCTCGGCGAATGGCATCATAAACCGTTTTTGGGTCAATCGTTTTTACATCTTCAAATTCCTCATCATTAATGTGGACCTTCAAGGGAATTAATGTGACATTATTATCTTCGTAGAAACTTAGAGGTAAATCGCATGCGCTGTCAGCCAGTATTTTCACCTGCATGAAGCTCACCTGCTTTCAAGCTATTATATTTAGTTTCAGTTTATCGGTTTCACCTTAAAAATACAATTATCAAATTGTCATGTATAAAAAATAAAGGAGGGCGTTTTCTTGCTTCGGCTCCAAACCCAAAAAATCATCATTGTCGTTGCAGGGGCATTCCTAAATGCATTAGGAATGAATTTATTTCTTATCCCTGCAAATATATACTCCAGTGGGGTGGCTGGTATTGCTCAATTACTTTCAAAGGTTTTAAGTGACCATACACCTATTCACGTTTCAATGGGATTTTTACTATTGTTACTGAATATTCCAGTTGCAATTCTTGGATGGATGAAAGTGGGTAGGTCATTTACTGTTTATAGCTTTCTTAGTGTTGCGCTTTCATCTTTATTTTTAGAGATAATACCTGTTAAACAAGTATCGCACGATATATTGTTAAATGCCGTTTTTGGCGGTGTCATTGTAGCGGCAGGTGTTGGTATAACATTAAAATGGGGAGCTTCCACCGGAGGCCTAGATATCATTGCAATGGTATTATCAAGATTAAAGGACAAGCCAATTGGTCCGTATATGTTTGTGTTAAATAGTATTATCATTGTCACGGCGGGATTCCTTTATGGTGCCGAAAAAGCGCTTTATACCCTTGTCTTCTTATACACCTCAACAAGGGTAGTGGATGCTATCCATACCAGGCATGCAAAGCTTACAGCTTTTATCATTACAAAAAAAGCAGACGAAATGAAAAAAGCGATTCATGCCAAACTTGTAAGGGGTATTACCATGATTCAGGGGAAAGGAGCCTTTACGAATGAAACTCGTGAAATCATGATGATCGTTATTACCCGCTATGAGCTGTTTGATTTAGAGAGAATTATAAAAGAAGTTGATCCCAATGCTTTCACAAATATCATTCAGACAACTGGAGTTTATGGCTTTTTTAGAAGAGAATAAAGGAAAAAGGAGACCAACATGCGAATTCTTTTATGTGTAATCCTGCTTTTCTTTTCAATAGCAATGAATACCAATGCGAACGGGGTGAATGATTTCAATTATTCGTTTTATCTTATACCAGTAGCAGATCCTGAAAAGGTGATATTTGAAATAGTCATCAAAAACGAAGGAGACCTGCCGCTCCATTTTGAATTTCCTACCTCGCAAATGATTGAAATAACCATTACCGACCAAGCGGGGGCGGAAGTGTATGTTTATTCAAAAGGAAGGTATTTCCTTCAGGCATTTCAAACCATTGTTGTAGAGCCGCATCAATCGGTAAAAAGGTATGAGAAATGGAATTATCAATTCAAGGGTAAAAGGGTACCTTCAGGGGTTTATACGGTTAATGCCACGCTCAAGCCAATAAGTCTAAATGATGAACCCATTAAAAATCGGGCAAAACTATACCATAGTCAAAAGCTAAAGGTTCCTGAAGAAAACCCTGCATTTAGGTTTGTAAAGGTGTCAGGCACCAAAGGGGATTATGTTGTTACAGGAGAAGTTAGACCAGCAAACAGGAGGCTATTTTATTCGGTAGAGGATGGTCATCAGGAGTATATAAAGGAAAAAGAGGTTGTTTTTGACGGGAAGGAAGAGTGGGAGAAGTTTAAGCTTTCGATTCAACTTTCAATAGATAAACTTCCTGATAATGGTTCTTTGATGTTAAATCTTTATGAACGAGATAAAAATGGAAATATTATTAGCCTTTACCCGATAGTTTTAGAAATTATACATTAAGAAAAGCGGAAGTTCCAAATGGAAACTTCCGCCTTTCTTATTTTAAATTAAGTAATCTGTTCAAGCTCTTGTTGCATTTGTTGGAGCTGTTCTTGCTCTGCTCTAGTCGAATTAGCAAATGCTGAACTCAAGGCATTATTTGCTTTGGCGACAGCAGAGTCAACATCAGCAGGGCTGGCAGACTTCGCCATTTCAACAAATCTTCGTGCTTCCTGGAACAATTGGTTTCCCATTTTATATTCCTCCAAGCGAGGATTCGTGCACATTGGCCATTTTCTGAGCTTCCGCTTCAGCGTAGGTCATGTGATAAGGAATACGCTCGGCATGCTTGCTGACGGTATCCTTTCCTTGCTGGACAAAGCGTTTTGATTTGTTTCGTTTACCCATTCGAATCCCTCCAATATGCTCATAGCTCAAATTGAAACAGCATTGCTGCTTCATAAAATAGTATGCACCAATCAAGATTCGTTCATTTAGGTAAACAATGGTGAATTACAATTAAACTTTTAAATTTAACAAATTTGCCAAATATTGTGCAACTCCATCTTCTTCATTTGTAAGTGTAATATCATTGGCAATATTCTTCACTTTATCAATTGCATTACCCATCGCAATCCCGTGACCAGCATATTCAAGCATTTCAAGGTCATTATCTTCATCACCAAAAGCAATAATTCGTTCTGAAGGTATATCAAAGTAATCGGCTGCCTTTTTCAAACCAACAGCTTTACTTAAGCCTACCTTAATGATTTCAATAACGTGCCATGGTGCTGCCCAGCTTCGATGATCGACAACCTCAGCATGTACTGCTGATAAATGGTCACGTATCGTTTTTAATTGATCTTCTTCGGTATGAATCAGCAAACTAGTTGGGGAATCCTGTAAATAATCAGCTAAATCTCCAGTTGTGATTTTAGGATTTCCAAAGTTAAAAATATCGATTAGCTTTTCATCGTGATAATGGAAGTATACATCATCTATTACTTCAGCGATTATATTATGAAAATGAAAGCTTCTGCAGGCTTCAACAATTTCCTTCGCCACTTTGACATCCAACGGTTCATGGTAAAATCCCCATTTTGGATTTCGTGGATGATGCATAAATGCGCCATTAAAATTTACTATTGGTGTGTCTAGCTCGAGCTCCCGATAATACATTTCGCTGGAACGATACGGTCTGCCTGTAGCGATCATCACAATATGACCTTCATCTCTCGCCTTTTTTAGAGTATCCTTTGTTTTTTCAGATATTGTTTTATCATCCTTTAATAATGTCCCATCCAAATCTAATGCGATTAAATGTTTTTCTGCCATATGGACTCCTTTTATTTAGGAAATATTTTATTTCCATGATACACTACGGCTATGGAAATTTTTATTTCTATAGTTTCTATGTTAACAATTTTATATCTAAAGTGTAAAAAAATTCACATTAAAAGGGTTAAAAAAACTTTATACTTAGTAAGAAAGATGAAAAACAAAGGAAATGTGGTTTAAAATTAGCTTTTGTTATAATAAATATAAAAATAAATAGGAGTGAAGAAAATATGAATGAAGATTTAAAAGAAAATATAATGGGAGCTTTGGAATTAGTAATAGACCCTGAGTTAGGTGTGGATATTGTTAATTTAGGATTAGTTTATAATCTTGAAATGAATGATGAAGGGAAACTAACCGTTACAATGACTCTTACTACTATGGGCTGCCCGCTTGCAGGCACCATCGTTGACCAAGTGAAACGAGCATTAACGGATATCCCTGAAATTAAAGATGTTGACGTTAATATTGTCTGGAATCCGCCATGGAATAAAGAGATGATGTCACGTTATGCAAAAATTGCTCTTGGAATTAGATAAATTACTTTAAAAAACAGCAGAGAGAGTTCTGCTGTTTTTTTTTGCATTTTCACAAAACAGACATATAAAATGGCCAGGTTGTGAGATAGTTCACTTTTTTACCCTATAAACACCTTTATAATACAAAGTAATATAGGCTATTTGATTTGAAATAGCTGTTATTAGGAGGCGTTTCTATGGCTTTTAGCCGAGATTTTAATAAAGATCCTTTTATTGTTATTTGGGAGCTTACACGTGCCTGTCAATTAAAATGCCTGCATTGCCGCGCAGAAGCACAGTACAGACGTGACCCGCGTGAATTATCGTTTGAAGAAGGCAAAAACCTTATTGATCAAATATATGAAATGAATAATCCAATGCTTGTATTTACTGGCGGGGACCCTTTGATGCGAGAAGACGTCTTTGATATTGCTAAATATGCTGTAGAAAAAGGAGTTCGTGTTTCTATGACTCCAAGTGCTACACCGAATGTGACAAAAGAAGCAATTGAAAAGGCAAAAGAGGTTGGTCTTTCGCGCTGGGCATTCAGTATTGATGGACCGACTGCAGAAGTCCATGACCATTTCCGCGGAACTGCAGGATCGTTTGATTTAACAATGGAAAGAATAAAATATTTACACGAGCTTGAAATCCCGATTCAGATTAATACGGTAATTTCTAGGTACAATATAAACAACCTTGATGAAATGGCTAAAATGGTGGAAGATTTAGGCTGCGTATTATGGAGTGTCTTTTTCCTAGTTCCGACGGGAAGAGGACAGGAATCTGATATGATTTCACCTGTAGAACATGAAAAAGTATTTAGATGGCTATATGATCTAAGCAAACGAGTTTCCTTTGATATTAAAACAACTGCTGCACAGCATTATCGCCGCGTTGTTATTCAGCAAAAAATGCGTGAAGCAAAGGAACAGACAGCAGAAATTAATTATTTAAGTGCTTTAACGGAACAGGGATTAACAGGTTCGATTGATGGACTCGGACGAGCTCCAAAGGGAGTAAATGACGGTAACGGCTTTGTGTTCATTTCTCATATTGGAGATGTATATCCTAGTGGTCTTCTTCCGGTAAAAGCAGGAAATGTTCGCGAGCAGCCATTAGCGGAAATTTACCGAGAATCACCTATTTTCAAATCCTTAAGAAATCCCGATGAGTTTAAGGGGAAATGTGGAGTTTGCGAATTCCGGTATGTTTGCGGTGGCTCAAGATCAAGAGCCTATGCCATGACAGGCGATTATCTTGAAAGTGAACCATTCTGTGTTTACATTCCAAAAGCATTAAGGGAAAAACAGGAACAATAAAGTCCAATAAAAAGGGATGGGAGAAATCTCCCATCCTACTCAATATTGCAATAAATAGTTGAACAGTTTTCGCAGCCAATTTCATCCTTTAAATATTGTAAATCTAAGATAGTTATTTTTCCTTTTTTTACAGAGATGATATTTTCTTTCTTTAAATCACTAAGAATTCGGTTTGTGCTTTCACGGGAAGTGCCGCAGAAATTGGCAAGTTCTTGATTGGTTAAAGGCAAGTCAATTAAAATTCCATTGCCTTTTTCAACTCCATAGCTATTTGTCATTCGAATTAAGGTTGAAAAAAGTGCTCCGCGTTTACCATTAAGGACAAGGTCGCGAAATTTTGTCTGTGTTTTTCGAAAATGGTCACTCATCCATTTCATAAATTCAAAGGCGAGCTTACTGTTTTGGAAAATTTCACTTTCGATTACATCCTTTTTAATTGCGGCAATTTCGCCCTCTTCAAGAACCTTAGCACTCAATAAATACTTTGGACTATCGGTAAAAAGAGTTAATTCACCACAAATATCATTTTCTCCGCAAATTCTTAAAGATAGCTCGCGTCCGTCAGAAGTTATTTTACTGATTTGAATCTTTCCAGAAATAATTACGTAAAGTTCTTCCGCCACCATACCTTCTTGAAATAAAAAACTATCCCTTTCACTCTTGAATCTCCGGTCTGCCAATTTAAGTAATTCCTTTATTTCTATAGAATGGGTTGGTTTCATTTGTGCTAACATAGGATTTCACCTTCTATCATATTTTTTATATAAATGTCAATTTTGGATTCGTTAGTAACATTTTATCTCAAGATTAGCCATAAAAATGAAGTAAACAATGACAATATAGTGAAAACTACGCTAAATTTTTTTCCATAAACAATTATTTCCTCCTTGTTTAACATCTGTTAAGATTAAAATAAAATTAAAAAGTATATTGATAGTGAATAAAGTAACAGTCTTTTTAGTAAAACACTGGTACACTTATGATAATTCTTGCTTTTTTTAAAATAATGGAGTTGATGCAAATGGAAAAAACCATTATTAAAGATAAACTGGATCGACCGATACGTGACTTGCGTATCTCAGTGATTGACCGGTGTAATTTTCGCTGCCAATACTGTATGCCAGCTGATCAATTCGGTCCTGATTTTGAATTTCTACCTAGGTCTGCCTTATTGACATATGAAGAAATTGAACGTCTTGGAAAAATATTTGTTAATTTAGGTGTCGAAAAAATCCGCTTAACTGGCGGAGAGCCGCTGCTGCGAAAGGATTTACCGATACTTGTGAAAAAACTTTCTGCTATTGAAGATTTAAGTGACATTGGCTTAACTACAAATGGAGTTCTGTTGCCGAAATTGGCAGGAGAGTTAAAATCAGCTGGTCTTAAACGAGTAAATGTCAGCCTTGATACTTTAAATGATGAATTGTTCGGACAAATCAATGGACGCGGGGTAGGCACTGGACCGGTTTTAGAGGGGATAGAAGCAGCTAAACAAGCCGGTCTTGGAGTTAAAATCAACATGGTTGTAAAAAAAGGACTTAATGATGCAGATATTATTCCGATGGCAGAATACTGTAAAAATCATGGATTGGAGCTTCGCTATATCGAGTTTATGGATGTTGGCTCCACGAACGGGTGGAAGATGGACGATGTAGTGACCAAAAAACAGATTTATCTTCTGTTAAAAGATCACTTTGAGTTAGAGCCAGTTGACCCGGCCTATTTTGGGGAAGTGGCCAAGCTTTATCATTATAAAGACGCCGATGTGAAGGTTGGATTTATTACTTCTGTTTCAGAGTCATTCTGCTCCAGCTGTACACGTTCTCGTTTATCTGCAAATGGGCAGATTTTTACTTGTTTGTTTAATGGAAATGGCCATGATATCCGGAATTTCATGAGAAATGGTGCTAGTGATGAGGATATAGCAAAGCGAATTACAGCGATTTGGAATGGTCGTGACGACCGATATTCTGACGAAAGAACAGCAGAAACAAACAAAAACCGCAAAAAAATTGAAATGTCCTATATCGGTGGTTAAAAAACAGCCCGCTTAATGTTAAGCGGGCTGTTTTTTACTATGCAATATATCGTGGAAATAAAATGTTGTTTTCAAGATGCACATGCATGAAGGTCAAACTTTCCAGAGCTTCTAAACGTGCGTAAACTAAGCGATATGTTCCACAAGCATCAAGTGGTAGAGTGAAATCAGAAGTTACCGCACGGATTTGTCTTAAAATTTCTCCTGCATGATCATGTTCCTTTTCAAGCTCAGTAACTAAATTAATGGCTTCCTCTTTATTTTCTATGGTTCCGTCGGCTAATTTCCTGATTAACGGGAAGACAATTGCTTCTTCTTTCTCCATGTGTTCAATCAATTCTTTTTTAAATTCATAAAATAATTCATACACTTTTAATAGCTCTGGATGGTTATCGCCATGTACGCGTGAAACCTTTGTCACATAGGGGCTGAGCATTGTTAATTCTTCTTCTGAAGTACGATGGTAATTAGAGATAATATGATCAATAATCGTATTAGAGTCAGATTCTGTCCAAACTTCTACATCTTGTTCCTCGTGCTCATATTTTTCAAAAACGATTTTTAATTCTTCCAGCAAATTTTCCATGTTAAGTCCGTTTTGTGCCACAGCTTCTGAAAGTGGAATGTTTCCCCCGCAGCAAAAATCAATCCGGTTCTTCTTGAAAACATCACTTGTTTTAGGTAATTCATTTACAATATCTTTAACTAATGTAGTAGACGTAAATGGAAAAGTCATTTATAGTTCCTCCTAAAAATAAAGGTAATTGGTTTCTGACTTAAGCATACTGGAATTAAGAATAAAATTTGGTGATATGCATCACACTTTGCAAATGATTTTTTTTATTCATTAAGTTTCTATCAATTCTGTGACATTTGATATGTCGGTAAGTTTTTTGTAGGCTTATAATGATAAATGATAAGGAATGAGTTTATTACATACCGTTTTTTTAGAGATAGGAGCCGATTCATTTGTTTGAAAGAAGAACACCGCTTGCGATAGGGGAAGCAGTCCAAAAAATTATGAACTTTCAATTACAGGGGTTAACTGAGCATGTTTTGATCGAGGAAAGCTTTGGCCGTTTTTTATCAGAGGATATAGTGGCAACAAGTGATGTGCCTCATTTTGACAGGGCACCCTATGATGGCTTTGCTATTAGATCGATAGACACTGTTAATGCCTCTCAATCATGTCCCATTGAAATGGAAGTAATTGATCATATTGGAGCAGGAATGGTCTCCACTAAGGTTGTCAAACAATACCAAGCTATAAGAATTATGACCGGCGCTATGATGCCAGAGGGCACCGATTGCGTTGTCATGTTTGAGGTTGCAAAGTCATATGAAAAGAATGGAATTCCACATATATTGATCAAAAGAAGCTTTAAAAATGGTGACAATGTTTCCTTCAGAGGCGAAGATGCAAAGAAAGGAGAAATTTTAGTTAAAAAGGGAACGCTAATTAATCCAGGAATTCAGGCAATGCTCGCAACTTTTGGATATAAGCACGTCCCAGTTGCGAAAAAACCCCTCGTTGGCCTATTCGCAACAGGGACAGAACTTTTAGAAGTTGACGATGAATTGGTCCCCGGTAAGATTCGCAACAGCAATTCACATATGGTTGCTGCCCAAATCGAACGGGCAGGAGGAACGGTTCATTATTTTGGGAAGCTGCCAGATGAATTTGATACATGCTTTGACGCAGTAAAAAATAGTCTGGATAAAGTTGATTTGTTAGTTACCACTGGAGGAGTTTCAGTTGGGGACTTTGATTACCTGCCTGAAATTTATGAAAAATTAGGAGCAGAGGTTTTCTTTAATAAAGTAGCGATGCGTCCAGGCAGTGTTACAACCGTCGCACATCATAATGGAAAGCTCCTATTCGGTCTTTCTGGTAACCCTTCCGCTTGCTATGTGGGGTTTGAATTATTTGCACGGCCGATCCTCCGAAGATGTTTATTTTCGGAAAAACCGCATTTACGAAAAGAAAAAGCTATACTAGATGCTGATTTCCCTAAAGCAAATCCATTTACACGATTTGTACGCAGTTCCGCATTTATTAAAGACGGCAGACTTAAAGCGACACCCAGCGGATTAGACAAGTCGAATATTATTATGAGCCTTGCAGGGGCGAATTCCTTGATGATATTACCGGGTGGTACTCGAGGTTTTACGGCAGGAACAGAGATTGAGGTTCTTCTCCTTGAGGATCAGACTGGCAGTGAGTGGCCTTGGTAAAACCGGTAATATTTCAGATTGTAGGTTACCAAAATAGTGGAAAGACAACATTTATGGAAAGACTAATCGAAAGCTTAAAAGGTCAAGGTATGATATCAGCAGTGATAAAACACCACGGACATGGCGGAAAACCTGATATAGTGGATAATAAGGATTCTACAAAATATCTCGCAGCAGGAGCTGCTGCCTCGATTATTGAAGGAGATGGCAGGCTCCTTCTCCAAGTAGAAAAATGGGTGAACAGCCTTGAGCACCAGATAGAATTAATGAGTTTTTTTGATCCGGATGTGATTTTAATTGAAGGATATAAACAAAAAAAATACCCGAAGCTTTTAATATTAAGGGATCTAGAAGACCTTCCTTTGTTAAAAAGTGTGACCAATATAGTGGCCGTTGTTTATTGGAAGGAATGTATAAGAGATCACCTTAAAGGACATATAAACATACCATGTTTTTTTATTAAAGATGAAGTATCGATAAGCTGGACTGTAAACTTATTAAAAAAATCGGTCAAATAAGACCGATTTTTATTAATAAGGATCCAATTTAATTATTTAATCCACCTTGCAAATTTCCGTTGGACAATCCTCACAATCAATTTCATTCTTCAAAAACTCTAAATCATGAATGGTGATCGTTCCTTTATCAATTGAAATAATTTTCTCTTTTCTAAGGTCGCTTAATAAACGATTAACCACTTCCCTTGATGTACCGCAGAAATTAGCTAATTCTTGGTTTGTTAATGGTATTTCAAGCAATATTCCATTATTGGTATTAATTCCATAGCTATTGCTTAATCGAATCAATGTAGAGTATAAAGCTCCCTTTTTTCCGTGTAAAACGAGGTCGCGAAATTTTGTTTGAGTTTTGCGATATTGCTGACTCATCCATTTAATGAATTCAAAGGAAAGGGAAAGATTTTGCGATAGTTTTTCCTCAAGAACATCCTTCATAATTACTGCTACCTCGCCACTTTCAACGACACGTGCACTTAATAAATACCTGGAAGAAGGGGAAAATAAATTTAATTCACCGATAAAATCACCATTAGAGCACATTCTTAAGGTAAGTTCTCTCCCATCCGGAATAATTTTACTGATTTGCAAAATACCGCTTTGTACGATATACATTTCATCGGCTGGTGAGCCTTCTTGAAATAAAAATGTTCCCTTTTCAATTTTTTTAGTATGGTGTACGGTCTCAAGGAGATGTAACAGCGATACCGGCATTTCTTTTACTGCCTGCATACAAAAGACCACCTTTAATGGTACGACATAAATCATTTACTTAACTTTTAATAACTGTCAGTCAAGGTTGGTTAAAAGATATTACTATAATTATATTGTTTACAAAGAATATTTAGCAATAAATGTGGAATAAATTCATACAATCGTCAAAAAGTCAAACATGTTTCGTTTATTTCTTAGGAAATACTGTCGAACAATGTGAAAAAATGAAAGAACTTCCTTTAATGGACACTCTAGAAAAGGAAATAATAATGATGTAGACGATAAGGAGGGAAAAGAATGGGACAAAATCATCAGTTCAAATCGGGTAAAAAAGCACCAAATAATGGGGTATATATTGAAATTGGTGAAACTGGAGACAATGTGATCAATCCTAAAAAAATTAAACTAAAAGCTGGAGACTCGTTTCCAGAAACATCCAATGATAAACGTGTTTGGACTTATCAACGAAAACCATGACAGTTATAAAAGGTAAAAAGTCATCCAAACAGGATGACTTTTTTCTTAGTCAAATTTTACTTAAAATCTGCGATTGTTTTATAATAAAAGTAATAGGTCAAAAATGGTCAATGAGGGAGTGTGAAAAGTGGATATTAACCGAATGACAGAGCGGTTACAAAAAGGAATAATGGATGCGCAATCTTTAGCGGTAAAAAATAATCATCAAGAGATAGATGAATCCCATTTATTTTTGGCATTAATGAATCAAACGGACAGTCTTTTTGAATCTATATTTAAGCGATTGACATTGCCATCTGAAACCATTAAGAAAAGGTTGAAAGTATCCCTTGAAAAAAAACCTCAGGTCACTGGAACTGGGGCAGAACACGGTAAAATATTTGTTACAGACCGGCTGCAAAAGCTTTTAGCAGCTGCCGAAGAATTCGCAAGAAAGTTTTCCGATGAATATATTTCGGTAGAGCATATCCTCTTAGCTGCAGTCTATTCAAATCAATCCGAAATGAAAAAAATCATTCAATCTTTTGACCACAGACCTGAAGATATTTTAAAAGCAATAAAAGAAATAAGGGGGAACCAAAGAGTGACATCACAGAATCCTGAAGCAGGATATGATGCTTTGAAAAAATATGGAAGGGATTTGGTTGCTGAAGTAAGAGCGGGAAAGGTCGATCCTGTTATTGGACGGGATACGGAGATTCGAAATGTCATTCGTATCTTATCAAGGAAAACCAAGAATAACCCTGTATTAATTGGAGAACCTGGTGTAGGAAAAACCGCAATCGTAGAGGGACTGGCCCAGCGGATTGTTAGAAAAGATGTTCCAGAAGGACTTAAGGACAAAACCATCTTTTCCTTAGATATGAGTTCGTTAATAGCTGGTGCTAAATTCAGAGGTGAATTTGAAGAACGATTAAAAGCGGTTCTGAATGAAATCAAAAAAAGTGACGGACAAATCTTACTGTTTATCGATGAAATTCATACCATTGTTGGTGCCGGAAAAACAGAAGGAGCGATGGATGCAGGCAATATGTTAAAACCAATGCTTGCCCGCGGTGAACTTCATTGTATTGGCGCAACCACACTTGATGAACATCGGAAGTATATAGAAAAGGATCCTGCTTTAGAACGGAGGTTCCAGCAGGTGCTTGTACAAGAACCAAATGTAGAAGATACCATTTCTATATTACGTGGATTAAAGGAACGATTTGAGGTTCACCATGGTGTGAAAATTCACGACCATGCTTTAGTTGCTGCAGCTACTTTATCGGACCGATATATAACTGATCGTTTCCTACCGGACAAAGCTATAGATCTGGTTGATGAAGCATGTGCGTTAATTCGCACAGAAATTGATTCCATGCCAACAGAACTAGATGAAGTAACACGCAGAGTCATGCAGTTAGAAATTGAGGAGGCAGCTTTAAGAAAAGAAAACGATGAAGCAAGTAAACTACGATTGCAGTCCCTTCTAAAGGAACTGGGCGATTTAAAGGAACAGGCCGATACAATGAAGGCAAAATGGCTAGAAGAAAAGAAAAGTATTCAGACGTTACAAGAAAAAAGGGAACAACTGGAGAAACTTCGCCGTGAGCTGCAGCAAGCCGAGGACAAATACGATTTAAACCGTGCTGCTGAATTAAGACATGGTCAAATTCCGTTAGTTGAAAAAGAACTTAAAAGTTTAGAAATGGAAACGGAAAAGGAGAATCGGTTACTGCGCGAAGAGGTAACAGGTGAGGAAATTTCCCATATTGTATCAAGGTGGACAGGAATTCCGCTCTCTAAACTAGTTGAGGGGGAGAGAGAAAAGTTATTGAAACTTGAAGCAATTCTCCACGAGAGAGTAATCGGACAAAATGAAGCCGTCAATTTAGTAGCAGACGCAGTACTACGGGCTAGGGCCGGCATTAAAGAACCTAATCGCCCAATTGGATCCTTTCTATTTTTAGGGCCAACTGGTGTAGGGAAAACAGAGTTAGCAAAAGCTTTGGCGGAGTCTTTATTTGATAGTGAAGAGCATATTATTCGTATCGATATGTCGGAATACATGGAAAAGCATGCAGTATCACGCCTAATTGGGGCTCCACCAGGGTATGTTGGCTATGAAGAAGGAGGGCAGCTGACAGAAGCGGTTAGAAGGAGACCTTATTCTGTTGTTCTGATGGACGAAATAGAAAAGGCCCATCCGGAAGTCTTCAATATTCTCCTTCAAGCCTTAGATGATGGGCGCATCACTGATTCACAAGGAAGGGTAGTAGATTTTAAAAATACCGTTATTATTATGACCTCCAATATAGGATCACAATTTTTACTCGAACGTTCTGAAAATGAAATTGAAATAACTGAAACAGCAAGAGAAATGGTATTAGGCCAACTAAGAGTGCATTTTCGTCCGGAATTTTTAAACCGTATTGATGAAATTATCCTATTTAAGCCGTTATCATTAGGAGAAATCAAAAATATTGTCGTCAAGATGCTAAAAGAACTTCAGAACAGATTAAAAGAACAGCAAATAAATATCTCAATCAGTGAGGATGCCAAGGAATTCATCGCTGTTAACGGATATGACCCAACCTATGGTGCCAGACCGCTAAAGCGTTATATCCAAAGAAATATAGAAACGAAGTTAGCTCGAGAAATTATTGCAGGACGGGTTCATGATGGATCAAGCCTTGAAATTAAGATTCAAAATGAAGAAGTGATAATTTTAATAAAATAAAATGAGATTGATCCATTAAAAAAGTCTTCCATTGATGTGGAAGACTTTTTTATCGGCACTTAATGTTTTTCAACAGGCTCATTTGGTATCAAAGATGATACCACAAAAACTAAGATGGTTACAGCAACAGCTAAAATGGAACCTACTTTAACATCAAATGCAACACCATTCATTGAACTTACAACATATGTAAGCATTTGCACTAGTAAAAATAACCAGAAAAAAGTCCAAAAGAAACGCACTATTTTTCACCTCTAACCTTATTTACATCATTTCTAATATTACCATATGACTTCTAATTAATAAATGTTTATTTGATAATTCACTCATTTAATTAATTGTCTGGACATAAATGTAAATTAATAAAAATGGGCAAACTCCCTTTCATCTTTTGTGAACTAACATACAATATCGTGAGGAAATATGTAAAAGGAGATTTACCTATGGACAGTCGTAATTTTCAGATGGATACCCAATGGAATATCATTTATTACCCAGAAAAGCCTACTGGATTTGGGGTCTTAATAATTGGAGATGAACGGCATTTTGTGGACGATTGTAAAAGCTTTTGGACACAAAATGAAGGGAAGTCCGCTATTATCAACCAACTAAAAGAAAAAGGTTACACGATTTTTTCCTCAAATCTTTATGGGCGAAACTGGGGGAGCGAAAAATCGGTTGATTTGGCTCAGCGACTTTATCAGCATGTAATTCGAAGTGAAATCCTAAATAATAAAATTCATATTTTAGCAGAAGGAATGGGCGCGCTAGTTGCGGTAAAGTTAATGGAAAAATTAAAGGGCTGTATTCGATCGGTCATCCTTTTAAACCCAATCATTTCATTAAAGCATCATTTAGAACAGGAAAAGGAACATAAATTCTTTTATAAAAAATTGATAAGAGAATTGGTAACAGCTCATCAACTAGAACAAAATGTACTTGAAAGCACCATCTTTAGTATGGATGATCATGTTAATCTTGATTTTGGATTTCCTGTCAAAATCATTCATGTTTTGTCTGGAGGAAAATCATATAATCAATCAAAGCTTTATCAGAAAATTATCAAATATCCTGAAATCACTCCAACTTATATGCTGCCAGAAAAGAAACCTCAGCTTGGCAATATATGCATAAAGTTTTTTACAAGCCATGAAGCGGTACTCTAAGCCTCCCCTGCCCCATAATGAAATAATTCCTTATTCAAACGCATAGGATTCATTAAGGATAGTATGGGGAGGAAGATTTTATGGACAAGGCCATTATATTTGGTGTATATGATTTTGTCAGTTTTCATATTTGTAAAACGTTGCTTAATAAAGGAATAGAGGTCTATGGGGTCAATATTGAAGATATAGACAATATTCAATATCTTGATGAAAAAAGATTTGAAGTTGGCAGAAATTCAAATTTCATTGAACATGCTCTTGTAGATTGGGAGAAAAACCAAGGTCAAGGGAATAGAGATACCGTCGTTATTTTTTCATTATTTGATTCCTATATGCAAAATAAGGAAGGAATTTATTTAGAGGAAAAGGTTACTGAGCCAATATTGAACTATATTGAGCGAAATAATTCCAATACAGAATTTGTCTTTATTCTCCCAATTCAATTGTTGGGAGCTGAAGGTGAAAAAGTGCACCGAGGATTTTTGAATCAAGTAAAAGGATTGGTGAAAAAGACTCAATTCTTTTATTTACCTTCTATATATGGTCCCTGGCAGACCGAAACTTTTATCTTTCAACAAGTGATTATGTCAGACTTTCAACAAAAAGAAATTTATAAATCGAATAGGGAATGGACAATCGATACAATTTTTGTGGAGGATGCAATCGATTCTATCTTTGAAATAATGGATATAAATGTGATGGGAAGCTTTATATTAGAAAGTGGAAAGAAGAATTATTGGGATTTATGCGCGTCCTATTTAAAACTTGAAAAGAATCTTATTCATTCAAACCGCGTTGAACCATTTGCAATAGATCCATCAGTTGTTAAGATTCAAATGAAAAAAATCACACCGATTTCCGAATCATTTTTGAAACAAAAAAATCAAGCAGAACAGTTGAATGGAAGCCGATAAAATATGATAGGGTTCACTTAATATCCAGATAGTGGAAGTGCAGGAAATTTATCTTTTCATTTTATTATTCAAAGGGTAGAATAAAAATTGAAAAATGAGGATTACAGGTCCATTATTTATATCTAGAAAGAATCAGTTATAGAAATGGCAGTGGTATGAAGGAGATGCATTGAATGCTAAACCGTTTCGGGATCATTCTTTTATGTCTTTTTTTACTTGGCGCCTGCGGGGTAACCAAAAAAACCTCAGGCAAATTACAAAATGTTGGCTTATTAGTGCCTGAAACGGTTAATGACCAAGTATGGGGAACAAAGGGCTTTAAAGGGATGCTAAAAATACAATCAAAATTCAATGTGGAGGTTTACTATAAAGAAGGAATGAATTCTGAATCGGTAGTTGAAAGGGCGGTGAAAGAGTTTGAGCAAAAAGGGGTAAATCTTATTTTTGGTCACGGTTCAGAGTATGCTGAATATTTTAATAAGATTTCAAAGGATTATCCTAAAATTCACTTTGTCAGTTTTAATGGCGATGCTAAAAACCCTAACACTACCAGTTTAACCTTTAAAGCACACGCGATGGGCTTTTTTGGCGGTATGGTTGCTGCCCATATGTCGAAGGAACAGAAGGTAGGAGTGTTGGCTGCCTATGAATGGCAGCCAGAAATAGAAGGATTCTATCAAGGAGCATTGGCAGAAAATAAAAATGCCCAAGTAAGCATAGAATACGTAGGGAATTGGGATGATGAAAAAAAAGCGATACAATTAGTCGATCGTATGATGGAAAAAGGGGTCGACGTAATCTATCCTGCTGGAGATGGTTTTAATGTCCCTGTGATTGAAAGGGTCAAGGAACGAGGACTATATGTTATCGGCTATGTTTCCGACCAATCAGATTTGGGGCAATCGACGGTTCTAACGAGCACGATTCAGCAGGTAGATAAATTATATGAGAAGGTTGCTGAACAATATAATAACGGTAAATTAAAAGCAGGAAATCTTTCCTTTGATTTTGAAGATAATGTCATAACCCTAGGAAAATATAGTCCGTTAGTGAGCAAGGAATTTATTAAGAAAATTAATAAGCAAATCCAAACATATAAGCAAACCGGAAAGTTACCACAATAAATTATTAAAGGGGATACATATGAACAACCAAGATAAGTCATTACAATTTATGATGATTGCTATGAAATATTTACCTGAAGCCAAGGAACAGTTGGAAAAATCAGGAGTAGAATTATCAATGGAATTAATTGAACCGTTTATGAATTTATTTACTAAGGTTATGCAAGAAGCATACGACCTTGGCCGTGAAGAAGCTCTTCAGGAAGTAAATCAATAGTGAAGATAAGCTGCCGTTGAAAAGGCAGCTTATTTCTTTTTCCAAAATTGCTGGATAAATGGATAGAACTTTTGAAATATTGGCTTTAAGCCCTGTACTGATTCCCATAAAGCATCAATACTCATCATGAGTTGTTCATAATCGATATCTGAAGGGTTTTGATGAGAATTTTGAGTATGACGATTGCCAAATAACGGGGTCCTTTCATGGTGAGGTCTTCTTGACCCAAACATTAAACTGGTAAACCGATCTTGATGCTTTTCATCCTCAAAAATCGCTTGATCCTTTTCATGCTCAAAATTCGCTTGCTGCTTTTCTAAAGTTGATTCTTCTTTTTCCCAATCTTCCATTTCCTCTTACACTCCTTCAAAGAAAAATGTCTCTTACCTTTAGAATATGAGCAAACTATCAAAAGGAATGTACTATAGCGGAGGGGTAAAAGTAAGTAACAGTTGCTTAAATAAGGTCTTATTTGATAAAATTAGTACCAAGTCATAATAATTGATATTAATCTTTGGTATAGAGAAACTTATCATATTAAAGGAGATGGAATAATGAAAGCTGGTATTGTTGGAATAGGAAGGTATTTACCAGAAAAAATTCTCACCAACCATGATTTAGAAAAAATGATGGATACTTCTGATGAATGGATTCGTACTATGACAGGTATCGAAGAACGAAGGATAGCATCAGACGATATTGATACATCGGATATGGCCTTGGCTGCTGCCCAGAAAGCAATTCAAGATGCAGATATAAATCCAGAAGAAATTGATTTAATCTTGGTTGCAACAGTTACTCCAGATTCACCTTTTCCATCCGTTGCCTGCAGAATTCAGGAAAAATTAGGGGCCTTTAAGGCAGCTGCCATGGATGTTAGTGCAGCATGTGCTGGGTTCATGTATGGAATTATCACAGGGAAGCAGTTTATAGAAACAGGAGAATATAAACATGTACTTGTTGTAGGGGTTGAAAAGCTTTCGAAAATTACGGATTGGAGCGATAGAAATACCGCTGTCCTATTTGGGGACGGTGCCGGTGCAGTCGTACTTGGCCCAGTATCCGAAAATCGAGGAATTCTTTCATTTGAGCTTGGTGCAGATGGAACTGGGGCAAAGCATTTATATCAAGATGAATATATCATTATGAATGGACGAGAAGTATTCAAATTTGCCGTTAGACAAATGGGCGAGAGCTGTATAAATGTTCTTGAAAAAGCAGGACTTACCAAGGATGACGTCGATTTCCTTATCCCTCATCAAGCCAATATTCGGATTATGGAAGCATCGAGACAGCGGTTAGAGCTCCCTGTCGAAAAAATGTCTAAAACAATTAATAAATATGGAAATACTTCTGCAGCATCAATACCAATTTCAATTGTAGAAGAATTAGAAGCAGGAAAGATTAAAGATGATGACCTCCTAGTAATGGTAGGTTTTGGCGGCGGCTTAACTTGGGGAGCCATTGCAATCCGTTGGGGTAAATAAGAAGATTTTTTTATAAAAATAGGGAAAAGTTAGCAGATAAAAGGAGATGTACAAATGGAAAAGCGCAGGGTCGTAGTAACGGGCGTAGGAGCAGTGACACCACTTGGAAATGATGCTGAAACAACTTGGAAAGGAATTCTTGAAGGGAAATCAGGAATTGGACCGCTGACAAGAGTTAATGCAGATGAGTATCCAGCGAAGGTAGCTGCTGAAGTAAAGGATTTTAATCCAGAAGTTTTTATGGATAAAAAAGAAGCAAGAAAAATGGACCGTTTTACGCAATTTGCAGTTGCAAGTGCAATAATGGCTGTAAAAGATGCGGATTTAACGATCAATGAAGAAAATTCCCACCGCGTAGGGGTTTGGATTGGTTCAGGAATTGGCGGTATGGAAACCTTTGAACAGCAATTTGAAATTTTTCAAAAAAGGGGCTATAAACGCGTAAGTCCTTTCTTCGTACCAATGTTGATTCCGGATATGGCAACTGGCCAGGTTTCCATTACACTTGGTGCACGGGGATTTAATTCATGTACGGTTACAGCCTGTGCAACCGGTACAAATTCAATTGGAGATGCCTTTAAGGTGATCCAGCGCGGTGACGCAGATGTTATGGTATCAGGAGGTGCAGAAGCGCCGATTACGAGAATGTCTGTTGCTGGGTTCTGTGCCAACACTGCCCTTTCCACAAACCCTGATCCAAATACTGCAAGCAGGCCGTTTGATAAAAATCGCGACGGCTTTGTAATTGGTGAAGGTGCAGGCATCATCGTCTTGGAAGAGTTAGAGCATGCATTGGCGCGCGGAGCAAAAATTTATGCTGAAATCATTGGTTACGGGGCAACAGGTGATGCCTATCATATTACTGCACCGGCACCAGGTGGTGAAGGCGGTGCCCGAGCAATGAAAATGGCGATTACTGATGGAGGCTTAGAGCCTAAAGATATTGATTATATTAATGCCCATGGAACAAGTACAGAATATAATGATAAATTTGAAACACTTGCCGTTAAAGAAGTATTTGGCGAGCATGCTTATAAGCTTGCAATGAGTTCAACCAAATCCATGACTGGACATTTACTTGGTGCTGCTGGTGGTGTTGAAGCCATCTTTACATTATTGGCAATGAGAGATAGGATGCTTCCGCCGACAATGAATTATGTAACGCCAGATCCGGAATGTGATTTGGACTATGTTGTAAATGCGGCACGTCCATTGGAAATTAAAGCAGCCATGAGTAATT
The DNA here is from genome assembly GCF_019969725.1 of Neobacillus bataviensis. The sequence continues at coordinate 56,268 of NZ_JAHXYW010000007.1, read as the reverse complement.
CATTAGGCTTTGGTGGTCATAACGCGACAATTGTCTTTAAAAAATACGAATAGTATATAAAAAATCGGTCAGGACTTACTGGCCGATTTTTTTTTGTACGGCTGTGTTAAAGGACATAGTTGATTTTTAACACAGTTGATTGGAGCGAAGTGCCTGGAGCGCAAATCAACAACCAAGTTTAACAGAGCCTTTCGAATAAATCCCTATCCTTCTATACGAACCTATCCCTTCAACATTCATAAAATGATCAAAAGATACCGTATTCGAGGTGAGAAAATGGGCATTATTCGAACGGATAAATGGTTAATGGTTGATTTTGAACAGCCAGTAAAAATCTGTGAAAGGTTGAAACCGTATTTTAACGGGCAGACTGCTCAATCCGTTTACCGCCAATTAACGAACTTTGGGATGTATAGTCCATCAGGAAGTTCAAAGAGAAATTTAAACCGAATGGTTGAACAGAAAGCATGGAATCGTGTTGAACGGCTGTTTCAAAACTATAAGAATAAATGGTCTGGACCGGATGTACCTGTCTTTCTCTTTCCTATAGGACAATCAGGTGGATTTTTTATACGAAGGGAAGAAAGACAAAAGGGCGGGGTTTCATTCCCTGATAAAATGTTTCTGTTTCTTTCAGATATAGAGGACCCTAAAGAAATAGAGGCACTTCTGGTCCATGAATACCATCATGTTTGCCGCCTTCAAGCTCTAAACAAAAAAATGGAAGAGTATACGCTGCTAGACTCAATTGTAATAGAGGGTCTGGCAGAATATGCTGTATTAAAAAATTGCGGTAAAGAATACCTGGCAAATTGGTGCAGAATGTATTCTGAAAAGGAATTATCTATATTTTGGGATAAATATATGAAAAAACAGTTAAGCAGTAAAAAAGATGAAAGGATTCATGACCATTTATTGTATGGAGGCGGGAGGATACCCAAGTTGCTTGGATATGCTGCAGGATATAATATTGTTAGGGAATATTACAAAACGCATCAATATTCTACAAAACTATCTTTTACGGCCCCATCATTAAATTTTTTAGAGTGAAAAACCAAATATTTAGCAAAAAAAGCCTAATAAACAAGGGCTTTTTTTATTTTGATAAGTGTGAATATTACCAATTTTTTAAAAGAGTCTTGCAATTGTAACAATTCTGTAATAGAATTTTACTTGAACAAATATAATTAACAGAATAATTCAAAAAGTAAGAGGGTGTACTATGAGCACAAAAAAATCGCTACTCAAAGAGGCACCATTGCTCGAAGTGAAAAATTTAGAAACGGCATTTGACATTGACGGAATCGATTATAATGCTGTTGATAATGTTTCGTTTAAAGTAAAACCTCGTCAAATAGTCGGAGTTGTAGGTGAATCTGGATGTGGCAAATCTGTTATGAGTCTCTCAATCATGCAGCTTCTTCCAAAAGGAAGCGGTAAGGTAAAATCCGGTGAAATCCTATTTGAAGGGTTGAATCTTGAAAAACTAACAGAATCCCAAATTAATAAAATCCGTGGAAAAGACATCTCAATGATATTCCAAGAACCAATGACCTCTCTTAATCCAGTTTTTACAATTGGATATCAACTTCAAGAAGTATTATTTAATCATACAAAAATTTCCAAACAGGAAGCACGTCAAAAAGCAATAGCCTTATTAAAAAGTGTAGGGATCTCCAGGCCCGAAAAAATTGTGGATGAATATCCACATCAATTATCCGGCGGGATGAGACAGCGTGTCATGATTGCTATAGCCATTGCATGTCAGCCTAAATTATTAATAGCTGACGAACCAACGACTGCATTGGATGTGACTGTACAGGCTCAAATTCTAGAACTTTTAAAAGATATTCAAGCAGTTAATGACATGTCTGTTATTCTCATTACACATGATTTAGGTGTCGTAGCTGAAATGTGTGATGAAGTAATCGTTATGTATGCCGGAAAAATTGTTGAAAGAACAGATGTAGACACTTTGTTCTATAATCCCAAGCATCCATATACGACACTTCTTCTAGGCGCTATTCCTAAAATGGAAGAAGAAGAAGAGCGACTAAGTTCCATACAAGGAATAGTTCCTTCCCTAACAAATATGCCTAAATCCGGCTGTCGTTTTGCTAATCGATGTCCAAAGGCAATGCCTGAATGTCTAACCATAACCCCAGAGCTTGCAGAAGTCGATCAAGGTCATGAAGTGGCCTGTCTCCTTTTTGATACTAGTAAACCAAGGGAAGGGGTGCGGTAATGAGTACTGATACTATACATAAAAATGATGAAAAACAATCCTCTCAACCTGAAAATCTATTAGAAATCCAAAATTTAAAAACCTATTACCCTGTAAAAGGGGGATTTTTTAAACGTACAATTGGCCATGTGAAAGCGGTTGATAATATATCATTTGAGATTAAAAGAGGGGAAACACTAGGATTAGTTGGTGAATCTGGGTGCGGCAAATCAACCGCGGGGCGGACAATACTGCGCCTCTTAAAACCGACAGAAGGCAGCATTCTGTTCGAAGGAAAAAACATCACTAGAGTTTCGGGTAAATCCCTTCGAGAAATTAGGCAGGACATGCAGATGGTGTTTCAGGATCCATACGCCTCTCTAAATCCAATGCAAATGGTTGGGGACATAATAGCGGAGCCAATTTATAACTACTCCAAGAAAAGTAAGGCTGAATTAAAACAGGAAGTAATGGATCTATTAGAAAAGGTTGGTCTCCCGCCAGAAGCCTATTTTAAATATGCCCATGAATTTTCCGGGGGACAGCGGCAGAGAATCGGAATTGCCCGAGCCCTCGCATTAAAACCAAAGTTGATTATTGCTGATGAACCTGTATCTGCCCTTGATGTTTCAGTACAATCGCAGGTATTAAATTTATTAAAAGACTTACAGGAAGAATTTGAGTTAACCTTCCTATTTATTGCACATGATTTAAGTGTTGTTAAGCATATGAGTGACCGAATAGGGGTTATGTATTTAGGCAACATGGTGGAGATTGCAGATAAAAATAGTCTTTACGCTGAACCGCTGCACCCTTATACACAGGCTTTAATTTCTGCAATTCCATCTCCTGACCCAAGACAAAAGAAAGAGAGGATTATTTTAAAGGGTGATGTCCCAAGTCCTATCAATCCTCCGTCCGGATGTCCATTCCATCCTCGTTGTCCAATGGCAATGGGAGAATGCACTAAACAAAAACCTGCATTAAAGGAGGTGAAGCCCTCTCATCGAGTAGCTTGCCACCTTTACTAGAACTAAAAATTAAATTTTTATAGGGGGGAAACAAATGAAGAAAAGAAGCATGCTCATGTTAGCAGCCTTAATGCTTGTATTATCGGCATTTTTAGCGGCTTGCGACGGCGGAGAAAAAGCTGGAACGAAGAAAAATGACAATGAGGGTAAGACGGGAGAAACATCGGCAAAACCTCAGGATGGCGGAACACTCGTTTATGCCTTGGATTCAGCTCCTGAAGGTAAATTCAACTATGCTTTTTATGGAAATCAAACTGATGCTTATGTAATTGATTTCTTTGATGAGAACCTTATTGATTATGATGCGCAATTAAAGGCACAGCCGCATATTGCCTCATGGAAAACAACAGACAATAAAGTCTTTGATTTTGAAATCAAAAAAGGTGTTAAATGGCATAACGGAGACGAACTATCAGTAAAAGACTGGGAATTCGCTTTAAAAGTAATTGCTGACAAGGATTATGAGGGACCACGTTTTGATAACGTAAGAAATATTGTTGGTGCCCAAGATTACCACGATGGAAAAGCAAAAGAAATTTCAGGTATTAAAGTAATTGATGATTACCATATTCAAATTACTTTTGATAAAGCACGTGTTAATAACTTGGATAACCTTTGGACATATCCAATGAATCGTACTGAATTTAAAGGAATGGCTGTAAAAGATATGATGGGATCTGAACAGGTTCGTACAAAACCTGTTGGATTAGGTCCATTTAAAGTAACAAAAGTTGTACCAGGCGAATCAATTGAAATGGAACGTTTTGACGATTATTTCGGTGGAAAGCCTCATATTGAAAAGGTTGTTATTAAGGTAATTGACCCATCACTTTCAGTTGGCGAACTTAAAAACGGAACTCTTGATATGACTGCATTCCATCCAAGTATCATAGATCAAGTTAAAGCACTTGATAATGTAAATGCAATCACATATCCTGGCGTAAGTTATTATTATGTTGGTTTCAGATTAGGTACTTGGGATGGCGAAAAAAATGTCATGAACGAACCAAAGTATCAAGATAAGAAACTTCGTGAGGCAATGTACTATGCGATTAATCGTGAGGAATGGGTAAAAGCGTTCTTCTTCGGCGTAGGAAAGCCAGTTAACCGCCCAATTCCAACAAATCACTGGATTGCAGCAGATAATAAAGAATTAGAGCAATATAAGTACGACCCTAAGAAAGCAAAAGAATTATTAGATGAAGCAGGCTATAAAGATGTTGACGGAGATGGCTTCCGTGAAGATCCGCAAGGTAAAAAGTTTGTTGTTAACTTCAGCCACTATGCAACACAAAACCCAACATTCGAATCACGTGCAAAAGCATTAACTCAATATTGGGAAGAAGTTGGCTTGAAAACGAAACTTACTATGACAGATGTAAATCTATATTACGATATGCTTGAAAAAGCTGACAAATCAATGGAAGTATTCTTTGGCGGCTGGTCTACAGGGTCAGATCCAGATCCAACTCCACTTTGGGGTTCTAAAGCACTTTGGAACTATCCACGCTGGGTAAATGCGGATAGTGATAAATTGCTTGATGAAGCACTAGATATCAATGTTGTCGGAACAGATTCAAATAAGCGTAAAGATCTTTATGTACAATGGCAAAAGCTGTTTATGAAAGATCTGCCTGTATTGCCAATTGCCGAGCTTGAAGAAACAATGGCAGTAAGCAAGCGCGTTAATGGTGTGAAATTCGATGTATCAGGTATGAACCGTCCAAATGAATGGTGGATTAAGCAATAATTTCAATGGCTAAGAGATATAGTCTAAGTTAACTGCTTAATTTTATAAACTCAATCTTTATATTCGAATGGGAGGAGGTCAACTTCTCCCATTCGAACAAGATAGGGTTTTTTAATAGCTAAGGTTCATCAAAGCTTAAAGACAAGGAGAATGCACATGTTAAAATATGCATTTCGCAGAATATTGGGAATGATTCCAATGCTGCTCCTTACATCCATCATTGTTTTTTCCTTGGCAAAGTTAATGCCCGGGGATTCACTTAGTGGAGAAATCGATCCAAGAAATACAAACCCACAGTATATTGCGGAAATGCGTGAAAAGCTAGGCTATAATGACCCTATGCCACAGCAATATTTTCGTTGGGTTAGTAATTTCATCGAAGGAGATTTTGGAAAATCAACCCGATTTAAAATTGAAGTAGCCGATGTTATTGGAGAAAGATTGCCTAATACGATATTACTAGGATTCACATCTATCATAATTACTTATTTTCTTGCTTTTATGATGGGTTCATATGCAGGAAGAAAACCATATACGCTTGGGGATAATCTAATTGGCGGGATAAACTATCTAGGTTTGTCCATACCATCTTTTGTTGCAGGAGTATTTGCTATTTATTTCTTTTCATTTAAGCTGGGCTTGTTTCCGTCAAATGGATCTGTTGATATCGGTGTTACCGAAGGTACATTTGATTGGTGGTTAAGCCGCTTGCACCATGTATTATTACCTGCTTTTGTCCTAGGATTTTTAAATATTGCAAGTTATACACAATTTTTACGAAACGATATTATTGAAAATAGCCGAAAGGACTATGTCCGTACGGCAAGAGCGAAAGGTACACCCGAAAGTAAAATTTATAATGTACACATACTTAGAAATTCCGTAATTCCGCTTATAACCTATTTAGGATTCGATATAGTTGCTATTATTAGCGGTGCAATTATCACTGAAACTATTTTTACATATCCTGGCCTTGGACAATTATTTTTACAATCCGTCGGGGTGAGGGATTATCCTGTTTTATTGACGTTGACAATGATGTTCTCCTTCTTAACACTATTCGGCAATTTAATAGCTGATATTTTATATGGTGTTGTAGATCCGAGAATCAGATTAGATTAGGGGGAGAAATGATGGAAATAGTTACACAAAACGAAACAAATGTTACCCATGCCCCCCAGAAAAAAAGTTTATCTCCATTAGCAATTGCCAGGAAAAAATTTATTAAGAACAAATTAGCAATGACCAGCCTTATTTTTTTAGCACTTGTTGCGATTATTTCCTGTCTTGCCCCGTATATTACAACCGCTGACATTACGAAAATAAATATTGGTGAAATGGGATTAGAACCTTCTAGTAAGCATTGGTTAGGAACGGATAAAGCTGGACGGGATGTTTTTACGAGGTTACTTTACGGCGGCCGGATCTCACTGCTAGTTGGAATCAGTTGTACATTTTTTGTCATATTTATTGGTACCTTAATTGGTTCTATTGCCGGTTATTTTGGGGGCACAGCAGATAGTTTATTAATGAGATTTACTGATTTAATTTTAAACTTTCCTTTTCTTGTTTTTGTTATCGTTTTAAACGCCATTCTTTTTGGTAAAGTATCTGGACTATGGGTATTAATAGGAGTAATCAGTCTTCTATACTGGGGAGGAATTGCTCGGATTGTCCGCAGTAAAATTCTTGCTGAAAAGGAAAATGAGTATATTATTGCGGCAATATCTATAGGCTGTTCACCAACGAAAATCATCGTTAAACATCTTCTGCCCAACGTACTTTCAACCATTATTGTACAGGCAACGATTACGTTTGCGACAATGATTGTAGTTGAATCGGCATTAAGTTACTTAGGATTTGGGGTGCCGCAAGAGGTGCCAAGCTGGGGAAATATGCTGAATTCAGCTAATGAACCTGATGTGCTTCAATATAAGCTGTGGATTTGGGTACCGCCTGCATTGATTATCACTTTAACCATTCTTTCGATTAACTTTATCGGAGAAGGTTTAAAAGATGCCTTTAATCCAAAATCAAGAAGATAAAAATCTTCCATCAATCTACCATCCCTATATGGTAGATTTTTTATTTTGTACTAATCATATCTGCCGTTTCATATATCTTAAGTAAAATTTAGGACATGTTCAATTTCCTCAAAAGGAATAATTTAACTTATGTCTGCCCATACTGATTGACAAACAGTTTCTTGAAGTGAGGGGTTGTATAATGTTATATCTCCATGATGTTTGGGTAAATTGGTTTGAAGGTGAAGAAAACGGTTATAATGTTTGTCACTTTCATGAATGGCGTAAAGATGACGGAGTGGAACTGCTAGACCAGGTTCCGCTGTTAAGGGTCGAGCCGATTCTATTTAACTATATTGAAAATGATTTGTCAGAGTTACCTCAACAACTTCTAGATGATATTTATCAAAAAGCATACTTAAGGAAAAATCATGAAAGAGTTCAACTGGATTATTGCTTTGTTGTAACCGATGGGACGGGGATACTGGCAGTAGATACAATCGGCTATAATATCCCAATCAGGAAAAGCAGGCTTATCCCAAGACAGGAACAGCTTGTATATGAAATGATTGGGACACATGATGCCCAAAAATATCATTTTTATCAACAGCCAAAAACAAAGGATTTTCATATTCTTTCTCCTGAACCAGAACTGATGACAGGGTTAACTCGTAAAGAACGACAACTAAAACAGCTGTTGTTTATGGCCCTTGATCAGCTGCTCTCTTCAAATAATGAAGCAGAGATTCGCTATTGGTTTACAGAGTGGTGCCCTGAACAGTATTCCACCATCCAAGAGTTAAATTTTAAAGAAGCTTGGGAACAGTTATTTGAAGAAGCAAAATACGGATGGTCTAAAAAGCACGAGACATTCTGTGAAAATTTAATTAAAGGACAGCCATTTTTTGAAAAACTATGGGAAATGGAGCATGGTCCAAAAGTAAATTAAAAGCCTGGCCCAAAAGGTATGCTGCACATATCTTTTGCGGTTCAGGCTTTTGTTTTTTGTTATTTCCTTTTTCTTCCAATTCCCATTGCGCGTTCCATTTTCTTAAGCGTTTTGGAAGCCACTGCGTTTGCTTTTTCAGCACCGCGGTCTAAAATTTCATCAAGTTCACTTGATTCCAACAAATTGTAGTATTTTTCTTGAATCGGTTTAAAGAAATTAACGACTACTTCAGCCAATTCGCCTTTAAAATCCCCATATCCTTTACCATGGTACATTGCCTCTAGCTCAGGAATAGATTTTCCTCCCAAGATAGAGTAAATAGATAAAAGATTAGAAATGCCAGGTTTAGTTTCTCGATCGAATTTAACGATTCCTTCCGAATCGGTAACCGCACTTTTAATTTTTTTCTCCATTTGTTTTGGATCATCTAAAAGTGTGATGGATGCTTTTTTATTTGGATCGGATTTACTCATTTTTTTCGTTGGTTCTTGAAGTGACATAATTCGTGCCCCAACCTTTGGAATACTGATTTCGGGAATAGTAAGAATGTCATTGTACTTCTTATTAAATCTTTCTGCCAAATCCCGTGTTAATTCCAAATGCTGTTTTTGATCTTCCCCAACTGGAACAAGGTCAGTGTTATATAATAGTATATCAGCTGCCATTAGTGGCGGGTAGGTTAACAAACTGGCGGAAACAGCTTCTTTCCCAGCAGATTTATCTTTAAATTGTGTCATTCTTTCCAATTCTCCGATATAGGCGACACATTGCATCAACCAACCTGCCTGGGCATGTGACGGAACTTCAGATTGTATAAATAAAGTGGCTTTGTCAGGATCGATCCCAACAGCCAGATATAATGCTGCTAAGCTTCGGATATTTTTACGCAGCGTTGCCGGATCCTGGGGAACAGTGATAGCATGCTGGTCAACAATGCAAAAAAAGCAATTGTAATCATTTTGCAATTCCACGAATTGCTTCAAAGCCCCAATATAGTTCCCAAGTGTAATCGTTCCACTCGGCTGAATACCTGAAAAAATTGTCTTCATTTTATTCCTCCTAAAAATATAAATAAAAAACCATTCATCCCCTAAAAAACAATAGGGACGAATGGTTTCGCGGTACCACCCTAAATTACTCAAAATGAGTCACTCAGTTCCAAAATCAACAAATAAATTGATTAGGATTCCTTTTTAACGTAAGGAAAACGTCTAGTCCTACTAAAGTTTCCAATAAAGGAAAGGTTCAGAAAGAAGCTCCAAAGTCCATTCAGTAATTCATTCGTGTTTGTTTCCACCAGCCACAAACTCTCTGTAACGAAAAATAATACTTACTACTCTTTATCATCGCTTTTTTTACAGTATGCATTTACAAACATTATAAATGAAATGCATATTTATTTTCAAGTCAGCAAAAAATAATAGGCGAAGAGGGCAAGCAGCATTAAAAAACCGTTCACAAGACCAATAAAAAGCAGCGGTTTTTGATTAACTGTTACAAGTTCTGATAATCCCGGGATTTCAGTAAACTTTTTATCCTTATGTCCCCTTGAAAAGGCAAGAGTAAAGGACCTTGAAATGACATCATAAAAACCGCTATTAATTGTATATAGAAGCAATGCGGTTAAAAGAAAAGCAGCACTGATGTAAAAAGATATATTGATATAGCTTAATAAAGAAATATCATGGTTAAAGATAAGGGACAAGGAAAAAATGGCAAGTTGTGTAAACGCTACCATTATTAATTGGTTTCTTAGTCTCAATTTCACAAGTGAACCTCCGAAACATTGATTTATAAAGGAAAATATAGCTATATTATACCCGAAAATGGCTACAAGAATAAATTATACCACAGGTATTTGTAATGTTAACGTAAAGATTGTATCTAATCTGTAAATTAATTTTCAAAAAGTAATGTACAATTGGTTGAAAATATGTATAATAGAGAATGTAGTAATTTTTCAGAATAATAGAAAAGGGAGGTCTACTAGTGAAGAAATCAAAACTTTCACTACTATTAGTACTATCACTAGTTCTTAGCATGTTCCTCGCAGCGTGTGCTGGTGGTAAAGACACAAGCAAGGATACTGGCAAAAAAGAAGACAATAAAGGCGCTGCTACTGAGCAATTAGCAGACAAGCAAGAACTTAATGTTCTGGAATCTGCTGAAATTCCTTCAATGGATAGCGTTATGTCTCAGGACACTATGAGTTTCACAACGTTAAATGCAACAAATGAAGGATTATATCGTTTAGACCCTGATCAAAAGGTTATTCCTGGAGTAGCTGATGGGGCGCCAACATATAACGATGATAAGACTGTTATCACAATTAAATTGAAAAAAGACGTAAAATGGTCAAATGGTGACCCTGTTACAGCTAAAGACTTTGTTTTTGCATGGCAACGTGCAATCGATCCGAAAGTTGCTGCTCCATATGGTGCATATTTCATGGAAGGCAAAATCAAAAATGCCTCTGAAATTGTTGCAGGAAAAGCAAAGCTTGAAGATCTTGGTATCAAAGCTTTAGATGATAATACTTTAGAAATTACGTTAGTAAGAGCGCTTCCATATATCGAATCATACTTAACATTCCCATTATTCTATCCGCAAAACCAAAAGTATGTTGAAGCACAAGGCGCTAACTTTGCAAAGGATGCTGCTCACTTGCTTTTCAACGGACCATTCAAAATGACTAAGTGGGATGGCCCTACTGGAACTGAATGGGTAATGGAAAAGAACGATACTTACTGGAATGCAAAAGACGTTACTTTAACTAAAATCAACGTTAACGTTTCAAAAGACCCACAAGCATCTGCAAACGCATTCACTGCTGGTGAAGCTGATATTACACCAAAGCTTGCACAAGCTGCCATCCTTTCGCAATTTGAAGGATCAGATGAATTACTACGTTACCAAGAGCCATCAATTTGGTGGTTAAAAATGAATGAGAATATTCCAGCACTGAAAAATGTTAACATCCGTAAAGCAATTGCACTATCTGTTGACAAGAAGGCATTAGTTGAAGATGTTTTAGCTAATGGTTCTATCGCTGCAGACTTCCTTGTTCCAAAAGGATTTTCATTCTTAGATAATAAAGATTTCCGTGAGACTGCGGGAACTTACTTAAAGACAAACAAAGAAGAGGCTAAAAAGCTTTGGGAAAAAGGTCTAGCTGAAACTGGATTGAAAGAAGTATCATTAGTTTATGTTGGTCAAGACACTGAAACAGCAAAAACCACTGATGCGTTCATTAAAGATCAGTTAGAGAAAAACCTTCCTGGATTAAAGCTTACTATTGAAAGCGTACCTTTCAAAATCCGTATTGCTCGTGAAGACAAAGAAGATTACGGTCTATTAATGGGTGGTTGGGGACCTGACTATGCAGACCCAATGACTTATATGGACCTGTGGGTTACAGGCGGCGGACAAAACCATATGGAATATAGTAATCCAGAATTTGATAAGTTAATCAAAGCTGCAAATGAAGACCTAGTTGCTAAGCCACAAGAACGCTGGAAAGCTCTTCAAGACGCTGAAAAAATCTTGTTAGAAGATGATGCAGCAATTGCACCATTATACCAACGTTCCGTTAACCTTTTGGTCAATCCAAAAGTTAAAGGCTTTGCGCACCATGCATTCGGTCCTGACTATAGTTACCAGTGGATTAAAATCACAAAATAGTAACTATAACTAATCAAATAGAAAGAGAGTATATTGAAGAAATATACTCTCTTTTTACCTGTATCAGAATTGTCGAAAAACGTCGAATATTTAACCAATTAGGAGGTGTAGGCATGGCAAAGTATTTATTACAACGGATTGGCTATATGATTATTACACTTTTTATTGTGACATCACTTACTTTTTTCCTCATGAAGCTTATTCCAGGTAGCCCTTTTAACAATTTCGAAAAGCTTACAGAATTTCAGCGTAACATTTTGCTAAATAAATATGGCTTGAACGATCCCGTGCCTGTTCAATATTATAATTATATGAAGAACTTGGTAATGGGTGATCTAGGAATCTCCTTTCAGTTCGATAATACCCCTGTAACGGAACTTCTTGCCAACCGCATAGGGCCATCTGCTCAATTAGGTTTACAAGCAATGATTGTCGGTGCAATATTAGGTATATTCTTGGGTGTAATTGCTGCCCTAAAACAAAATACTTGGTTGGACTACGGTTCAACATTTATTGCAGTAGTTGGGAAATCAGTACCTTCATTTATTTTTGCTGGATTGCTTCAGTACTACATTGCAGTTAAATTAGGTTGGCTTCCAGTTATGTTATGGAGAGGGCCAGAGTATACCATTCTTCCTACTATTGCGTTAGCAATGTTCCCAATATCCATTGCTGCCCGCTTTATGCGTACTGAAATGATTGAGGTATTAGGATCTGATTATATTACTTTGGCAAGAGCTAAGGGAGCAAGCCGTTGGCAAATTAGTATAAAACATGCATTAAGAAATGCTTTAATACCTGTTGTAACCGTTTTAGGTCCATTAGCGGTAGGTTTAATGACTGGTTCACTTGTTATTGAGCGTATTTTTGGAGTTCCTGGTCTCGGGGAGCAGTTTGTTAAATCAATTTCTGTAAATGACTACCCAGTAATCATGGGAACAAATATTTTATTTGCTGTATTTTTTGTCGTAGTTATCTTGATTGTTGATATTCTTTATGGAATCATCGACCCACGTATTCGTATATCGGGGGGGAAATCTAAATGATCAACAAAGGGAATATAATCTCAAAAGAGATGTTTGCACCTGCCCATATTGACCCATCAAAGAGTGAAAAAATTGCAAAGCCAAGCTTAAACTTTTGGCAAGATTCATGGCTAAGAGTCCGAAAAAATAAGGGTGCGGTTATAAGTTTAGTAATACTAACTATCTTAATCATCATGGCATTTGTTGGTCCATTGATTACACCATATGAATACGATACGCAAAATACTAAACACAATAACTTGCCCCCACGTATTCAATCTTTAGAAAATGTCCATTGGCTTCCTTTTGATGGTACATTAACAAGAAGAGACGGTACAGAATACAACGCTTATGAAGTGCGGAAGATTGATGCTTATTATTGGTTTGGTACTGATAATTTAGGCCGAGATCTATTTGCGCGTGTATGGAAAGGGACACAAGTTTCATTATTTATTGCTTTTATGGCAGCTTTAATTGATATGGTTATTGGGGTAACATATGGAGCTGTATCAGGCTATTTAGGTGGGCGTACTGATAGCTTCATGCAGCGGATTATTGAAATTATTGTCGGTATACCAAACCTGATAATTGTAGTTTTAATGATTCTTGTATTAAAGCCAGGGATTATTCCAATTATTATTGCCTTAACCATAACAGGATGGACGAGTATGGCACGTGTTGTCCGTGCTCAAGTGTTGAAATTTAAAGGCCAGGAATTTGTATTGGCGGCAAAAACACTGGGGGCATCAGATAGCTCGATTATTTTTAAACATATGATTCCGAACATGTTTGGTGTAATTATCATAAATACGATGTTTTCTATCCCGAATGCCATTTTCTTTGAAGCATTTTTGAGCTTTATCGGGTTAGGACTACAAGAGCCAAATGCATCACTAGGAACATTAGTTAATGATGGATTTAAATCGATGATTGCTTTTCCTTATCAAATGATTATTCCTTCCATCATGATTGCATTGATAATGGTATGCTTTAACTTAGTGGCTGACGGATTACGAGATGCACTAGATCCAAAAATGCGTGATTAGAAGGCAGGTGAATGGTAGTGGAGAAAGTTTTACAAGTAAAAGATTTAAATATTTCGTTTCATACCTTTTCAGGTGAAGTAAAAGCAATTCGCGGTGTTAGCTTTGATTTAATTAAAGGGGAAACGTTAGCAATTGTTGGTGAGTCAGGTTCAGGTAAATCAGTGACAACTAAATCAATTATGCGGTTACTTCCTGAACACAATTCAGAAATAAAAAGCGGCGAAATTCTTTTTGACGGAAAAGATCTAACCAAATTAAAAGATAAAGATATGCAAAAAATCCGTGGAAAAGATATTTCGATGATTTTCCAGGACCCGATGACCTCTTTGAATCCGACAATGAAAATCGGCAATCAGATTATGGAACCGTTAATTAAGCATCAAAACATGAGTAAACATGCTGCAAAGGAAAGAGCGGTTGAGTTATTAAAACTTGTTGGGATCCCAAAGCCGGAGATTCGTGTTAATCAATATCCTCACCAATTCTCTGGTGGAATGAGACAAAGGGTTGTTATTGCCATCGCTTTAGCATGTAATCCGAAAGTTCTAATTGCCGATGAACCGACAACAGCATTGGACGTAACGATTCAAGCACAAATTCTTGAATTAATGAAGGATTTGCAGAAAAAAATTGATACATCGATTATTTTCATCACCCATGACCTTGGTGTTGTTGCTAATGTTGCAGATCGGGTAGCTGTTATGTATGGTGGAAAAATCGTTGAAATTGGAACAGCTGATGAGATTTTCTATAATCCACAGCATCCATATACGTGGGGATTAATCAGTTCTATGCCTGACATGGATACAGATGACGAAGAGTTGTTCTCTATTCCAGGGACACCGCCTGATTTATTAGATCCTCCAAAGGGAGATGCGTTTGCACCACGTAATCCTTTTGTTATGAAAATTGACTTAGAGCAGGAGCCGCCATTCTTCAAGGTGTCAGACACTCATTATGCTGCAACGTGGCTCTTACATCCGGATGCACCAAAGGTTGAACCTCCTGATGCTGTTAAGAGACGTCAAAGTCAATTTCCAGTTAAAGCAGGAGTAGGTGCGGGGGCAGGAAGTCAATTCCCTGGAATGAAGGAGGGAAAATAAATGGCTGAAAGAAAGAAATTATTAGAAATTAAGGGTTTAAAGCAATATTTCAATGAAGGCAAGGCAAATGAGGTTAAAGCAGTAGATAATGTATCTTTCGAGATTTTTAAAGGTGAAGTTATGGGTCTTGTGGGCGAGTCTGGGTGCGGAAAATCCACAACGGGCCGGACAATTATCCGTTTATATGATGCCACTGGCGGAGAAGTTATATATGACGGAGTAAACGTTCATGGCAAGAAATCTAAAAAACAATTGAAAGAGTTTAACCGGAAAATGCAAATGATTTTCCAAGATCCATATGCTTCTTTAAACCCAAGATTAAAAATCGCCGATGTAATTGCCGAGGGAATTGATATTCATGGATTGGCAAAATCCAAGGAAGACCGCATGAATCAAGTTTATGAACTCCTAGAAACAGTTGGTTTAAATAGGGAGCACGCTAACCGTTATCCTCATGAGTTTTCTGGTGGTCAGCGTCAGCGTATTGGGATTGCCCGTGCCCTTGCTGTTCAACCAGAGTTTATTATTGCGGATGAGCCTATTTCAGCATTGGACGTTTCAATCCAAGCTCAAGTTGTTAATCTCATGAAAAAGCTGCAAAAAGAAAAAGAGCTAACATATTTATTCATAGCGCATGACCTTTCAATGGTAAAATACATTAGTGATCGTATTGGCGTTATGTATTTTGGGAAAATGGTCGAGCTTACTACAGCTGATGAACTTTACAAAAACCCACTTCATCCGTATACGCAATCGTTATTATCAGCGATTCCAGCTCCAGATCCAATCACTGAGCGGACTCGCAAACGTAAATCCTATGATCCTGCAAGTCATAACTATCAGGACAACGAAACAGTTGAATTCAGAGAGGTTACTCCTGGGCACTTCGTTCTTTGTTCTGAAAGAGAATTTAAACAATATCAAGCACAGAGTAAACATTAAAAAAAACGATCTCAACTTTGAGATCGTTTTTTCTTAAATCATTTTCTGTTGCCACCGACATTTTTCCAACCAGTTTGAAATTTAGCACCCTGATCTGTAAATTCAGTGCGGCGTTTTCCTCCAAAGACCTTTTCTCCAAAACTGTTTGTTATGACACCCATAAGGGCTGTAATCCCAACAATTAATAAAGCAACAATCGTTAAATCAGTTATGTAAGCACCCATAGAAACACCCTCCAATTTTTGCAATGCAAAACTTAAATCCCTCCATTTCTATTTTAAAAGAAGTTACAACTTAAGGGAAGAGGAAAATAAACACCCACTTTCCAAAGTTCACTGCTGGAATGTATGCGTTTTCATTTCGGATTTTTAATTGAGAATGCGCTTATGGCTTTTTATGGCGAGTTTCAATAGGTTAGTAATTTTTTTCTAAAATTTTTAAAATGCCCTCCCAAAAGCGGAAGCTAGTCACGAAAATTATTGTATACAAAATGATTCGGTAAAAAAAAATTCTAACGTTAATTTGTAAATATTTTTGAAACCTTTAGACTAAATATTCGTCTAATAAGATAGAAACGTCATTTTTCTTAATTTTTAGGTGTTTAACATTTTTTGAAAAAGGGATATCCTTTTTGGAAACAGTGGTGTATAATAAATGATATAAATTCCTTATTTATAATAATTTTAATTATTTATCCTGTTTTTCATTGTATACTTTAAAAATTTCTAATTTCGTTTTAATAAATATGAATCGTAAATTAAAGAGGAGTGTGAAGAACGAATGGTAACATTATACACTTCACCAAGTTGTACATCATGTCGTAAAGCTAAATCATGGCTAGAAGAGCATGAGATTCCATACAAAGAGAGAAACATCTTTTCGGAACCATTATCAATGGAAGAAATTAAGGAAATTCTACGGATGACTGAGGATGGAACAGATGAAATCATATCCACAAGGTCGAAGACTTTTCAAAAATTAGATGTAAACCTAGATAATATGCCACTTCAAGATTTATTTCAATTAATTAAAGAAAATCCAGGTCTCCTTAGACGCCCTATTATCATAGACGAAAAACGTTTACAGGTCGGCTATAATGAGGATGAAATTAGACGTTTCTTGCCTAGAAGAGTAAGGACCTATCAATTGCGAGTAGCTCAACGGATGGTTAACTAAATATTAAGACCTTCATTGCCTGGAGGTCTTTTTTTGTATCTCTAATGTTTGTTATTTTGATTTAGTTTTGTTATAATTTAAGGAATATCCTAATTTGAAAATTCCTTAAATAATTAGGCTTTTAATGGATTTTTTGATTTTGGATTTTTTTATTTCCCTTATTAGTACTTATATCATAAAATGAAAGTACAGGAGTATTTACATTTTGTAGCAAATAAATTTGAATAAACCTTTTTATTTGAGTAAATGCTAATTGGCATTATCTGCTGGGGGTATTTAGTCCCTTCAATATCGACAAAGGAAGGGAGAGATTATGTTGGAGATTGAACGTATTAAC
Source organism: Neobacillus bataviensis (assembly GCF_019969725.1). The sequence goes on along the minus strand of NZ_JAHXYW010000007.1, from coordinate 38,980 downwards.
GAAAATACAGTGAAATTTTATATTTCCTATGGTGACATAGAAGAAAGAGGATTTGATCGCGAAGAAATCTGGTACAATCGCGAACGAAGCGAAGAACTCTTTTGGGAAATGATGGATGAAGTTCATGATGAAGAGGAGTTTGTTGTTGAAGGCCCGCTTTGGATTCAAGTTCAAGCTCTTGATAAGGGATTAGAGGTTCTTGTAACAAAAGCCCAGCTTTCAAAAGATGGCCAAAAGTTTGAGCTCCCTATTCCTAATGATAAATTAAAGGATTTGCCAGTAGATGAAAAACTTGAAGAAATCTTAGATCAACACTTCAGTCCAAATCATAGTGACGATGATGAAATTTTACTCGAAGAAGAAACTTTGGAGTTCATTCTTGCCTTTAAAGATTTTGAAGATTTAATTATGTTATCAAAACGCTCAGGATTAGACAATTTAGTAACCCAGCTATTTCATTTTGAAGGGAAATACTATTTATATACTGAATTTCCGGAAGATTTATTTGAAGAGGATGAAATCGATGACCTATTAAGTCTATTGCTTGAGTATGGTTATGAAACCCAACTTACGATTCATCGGATTCAAGAATATGGTAAAGAAATAATTTCTGAAGATGTTTTTGGAACACTAAGGAAACATTTTAGCTAGACATGTACCGATTTCAGTATTGAAATCGGTATTTTAGTATGAAATAAATTTGTAGCTTCTGGCAGGTGAGGACACTGAAAAACACTGTAAGGGTTGTTTGCTTTCTTTTAGTTTTATCCATACTTTTGTTTTTCTTTAAGGATCGATTGGAAAGCGGACTTCTTGGATTCTTAAGCGTTTTAATATCGCTGTCAGTCATTTTTATTGGATTTGTCATCTTTTTAGAAAATCGTCATCCCACGCAAACCATTACATGGCTCGTCGTTTTAGGAAGCTTTCCGCTTGTCGGGTTTATCTTTTATCTTTTGTTTGGACGTAATTATCGCAAAGAGAAGATGTTTAGAAAAAAGTATTTTCTTGATAAACAAGCTTTTTTAACGGTTGAAGGTGAAAATGATCCAAGAAGTGAAGAAAAATTAAATCTTTTAGGAGAACATCAGGGGAAATTATTCACTTTAGCTCAAAAATTAGGCAATAGTCCTATTTCCTTTGATACTTCTACAAAAATTTTAACAAATGGAGAAGAAACGTTTCTTCATATCATTGAGCAATTAAAAAGGGCTAAGCACCATATTCATTTAGAATACTATATTGTTCGCCATGATCGGATTGGTCAGGAAATTAAAAATATCTTAATTGAAAAAGCGCAGCAGGGGGTAAAGGTTCGATTTTTATATGATGCAGTTGGTTCCTGGCAGCTTTCTAAAGTATATATAAATGATTTAAAAAATGCCGGTATCGAAACGGTTACTTTTGGACCAGTTAAACTCCCCTTTTTAAATAATAAGTTTAATTTCCGTAATCATCGGAAAATCATTGTAATTGATGGCACAATCGGATTTGTTGGCGGATTGAATATCGGGGATGAGTATTTAGGAAGAGACAAAGATATAGGCTTTTGGCGTGATACTCACTTAATGCTGAAGGGGGAAGCCGTTCGAACACTGCAATTAATCTTCCTTCAGGATTGGTATTACATGACCAATCATAGTTTTTTAACCGCTGAATACTTATCGCCGCAAATTGATTTTAAAAGTCATGGTGGAGTTCAGCTGATTGCTGGAGGTCCTGATAATGAGTGGAGTGTTATAAAAAATATCTTTTTTTCCATGATTGCATCTGCTAAAAAGTCTGTTTGGATTGCTTCCCCTTATTTTATTCCAGATGAGGATATCTTTTCGGCCATAAAAGTTGCAGCGCTTAGTGGAATTGATGTTAGGCTCCTCGTGCCTAATCGGCCTGATAAACGAATTGTGTTTCATGCCTCAAGATCGTATTTTCCTGAACTTTTAGAAGCTGGCGTAAAAGTATACGAGTATGAGAGGGGCTTTATGCATAGTAAAATTGTGATTGTAGATGACGAACTGGCATCAATTGGCACATCTAATATGGATATGAGAAGCTTTCATTTAAATTTTGAAGTCAATGCTTTCTTATTTAGGACAGAAAGTACCCAAAAGCTTGTGGCTGAATATTTAAATGACATAAAGCATTCTAAGCAGCTTGAATTACAAACCTTTCAGCAGCGGCATTTTGGCTTTAGATTGCTGGAATCGACTGCGCGATTGCTTTCTCCACTCTTATAAAGATAAAAAACTCGTCGAATGGCGAGTTTTTTAATTGAAAAAAAGGATTTTTAGCAAATTTTGCCGAATCTTAATGGTGAAAGGAGGAGAAAATCTTGTTAACTGCTAATACGAAATCAGGTAAACAAGTATGTCTCGGCTATCATTACAGGAAGGAAACTCTTATTTCCCTTCGTAACAAAGAAGAATTTATTTGCCCAATCTGCGGGGAAAGTGTATTGCTAAAATTGGGAGACCAACGAATTTTTCATTTTGCTCATAAAAGTGGCGGGAGATGCCGAGAGTTTTTTGAGAATGAAACCATAAATCATATGGCAGGAAAACGACAGCTCTTTCAGTGGCTTTTAGGACAAAACATTCCTGCGGTTTTAGAGTTTTATGAAAAGGAAATTGGGCAGCGTCCTGACATTATGTTTCATTATGAGGGTGAGAAATACGCATTGGAATATCAATGTTCTCCATTGCCAGAAAAGGATTTTATCAAGAGAACGACCAATTATTTAACTCATGAATATATCCCGTTGTGGATTATCGCCAGCAGCCATATCCATAAAAAAAGAAGAAATGTCGTGGCATTGTCAAACTTTGATTATTTATTTTTACGGAATGCTCCAAAAGAAAATTACTTTATTCCATCGTATTGCCCCGAAAATAGGCAGTTCCATCTCCTAGAATCCATTCAACCCATCTCAATAAAAAATGCCTTCGTTCAACATTCCATATATCAACTCGATAAATTTAGTCTGGAACGATTATTAGGGCCTAGGTTATCAGCCAATACAAATATAGATAACTGGAATAAAGAAAAAGAATCGTTCATTTTAAATTGGATGCTTCATCCCAATCCAAAACAAAACTCTTTCCTCCATGAAATATATAAACGAAATTTAAATATGTTTTTATTACCTCCAGAAATAGGCCTTCATGTTCCACATTCAATTCTAATACAAACACCTCCCATTATATGGCAAACATATTTATTTATTGATTTGCTCGCTGACAAACAACCACAGGAAACTTTTACACTAAAGGAATTAAATTTTCATTTTAATAAAAGAGTCTATCGAAAGGAAATTATACTGCGAAATTTGCCGCAGCTTGATTCTCTTGATCCAATTTCGGCTGAGATTTCCTACTTGAAACTGTTGGAAAGGATTGGGGTTTTAACTGAACTTGGAGAAAATACTTTTAAACTAGAGCGGAAAATATTGATCCCAACTTCTAATCGCGAAAAGGAAGTAGCAAAGCTGCATTTTAATCAAAAATATCTTAATATGTTAGCGAAACAGTAAATGAAATAATGGCTATGGGCATAATATAGAAGGGTAAAACGTTTCTTTTCAAACCTTAAAAGAGGAAATTGGAAGGATTAGGAGAATATTATGTATGTGTATGGTTATTCGTAAAACAATAGAATGGAGGATGGACGATGGCAAATGAGGCAGCTGTAAAATCGCTACCATTAAGAAGTGAGATTCCCGTTGAAGATACATGGAAATTAGAAGATATTTTTTCCAATGACCAGGATTGGGAAAAAGAGTTTCAGGACGTAAAAAGTCAAATTGCCGGTATTAAAGAATTTGAGGGAAAATTGGGTGAAAGTGCCGAAACCTTTTATAAAGCTCTTCAATTTCAGGATAAGCTGCTTGAACGAATTGGAAGGCTATATACATATTCCCATATGAGATATGATCAGGATACGACAAATTCTTTTTATCAAGGATTAGACGATAGAATGAAAGCTCTGTATTCTCAAGCAGCTAGTCAACTTGCCTTTATTGTTCCTGAAATTCTAGCAATTGATGAAAACAAAGTGACTAGCTTTTTAAATGAAAAGACGGAATTAAAGCTATATGAGCATGCAATTGCTGAAATTAATTTGCAGAGACCACATGTACTGTCTGCTGAGCAGGAAGCTTTGCTAGCTGAAGCAGGTGAAGTAATGGATGCATCAAGTAATACGTTTGGAATGCTTAATAATGCTGATTTGGAGTTCCCATCTATTAAAGATGAAAATGGGGAAGAGGTAGAAATCACACATGGCCGCTATATTCGCTTTTTGGAAAGCAAGGATCAGCGTGTTAGACGTGATGCCTTCAAGGCAGTTTATAAAACATATGGAAATTTTAAAAATACCTTTTCTAGTACACTAAGCGCCAACGTGAAGAAGGATAATTTCAACGCAAGAATAAGGAAATATGAATCGGCAAGACATGCAGCCCTTTCTGCTAATAATATACCTGAAAGTGTATATGACAACCTTGTTAATACCGTAACTGATAATCTTCATTTATTACATCGATATATAAAGCTTCGTAAAAAAGTGCTAGGCATAGATGAGCTCCATATGTATGATTTGTATACACCACTTGTAAAAGATGTGAAAATGGAAATTAAATACGAAGAAGCAAAAGATTTAATCATTAAGGGGTTAGCGCCATTAGGTGAGGAATACTCAAAGATATTACAAGAAGGCTTTGAAAGCCGCTGGGTCGATGTCCATGAAAATAAAGGTAAACGCAGTGGCGCGTATTCTTCTGGGGCATATGGGACTCACCCTTATATTTTGATGAACTGGCAGGATAATGTGAACAATTTGTTTACACTTGCCCATGAGTTTGGTCATTCTGTGCACAGTTACTACACTAGAAAATCACAGCCATATCCGTATGGAAACTATTCCATTTTCGTGGCTGAAGTCGCTTCAACCTGTAACGAAGCACTATTAAATGATTATTTATTAAAGACGATTGATGATGAACAAAAGCGGATTTACCTTTTAAATCACTATTTAGAAGGCTTTAGAGGAACTGTATTCCGCCAGACGATGTTTGCAGAATTCGAACACTTGATTCATCAAAAAGCCCAAAATAATGAGGCGTTAACAGCAGAATCTTTAACGGAAAGCTACTATGCATTAAACAAAAAATATTTTGGAGAAGAAGATATTGTGATAGATGAGGAAATCGGATTAGAATGGGCTAGAATTCCACATTTCTACTACAATTACTACGTTTATCAATACGCAACTGGTTTCAGCGCGGCTACTGCCTTAAGCAAGCAAATTCTAGAAGAGGGAGAATCGGCAGTCAAAAGATATATTGATTTCCTCAGCGCAGGAAGCTCAGATTATCCGATTGAAGTGTTAAAGAAAGCGGGAGTCGATATGACCAGCGCTGATCCAATAAAAAATGCATGTAAGGTATTCGAAGAAAAACTAAATGAATTAGAGCAGTTATTATCATAAGGAAAATAAAGGGATGGTGACTATTGTCGCCATCTCTTTTAAAAACCTTTAAATCGCTTTCGGTTATTAAGGTAAAAAATAAAAATAAGAATGGATACAAACAAAATTGGGGTACTAAGCATTATTGGAAAAATTTTAAGCAATGCAAGCAAATGGAGAAAAAATGCAGCCAATATAAAAAGAATCATTACGATAAATGGAAATTTACTCAAAGGAATTCCACCTTTTTAAAATTATCTAATAGTATGTTTATTGTCCATTTCTTGAATTTATGATTTTTTGACAATAATGTGAAATAACACACAAACTCATTGTCAGTCTATTAAACCCCATGCTATATTTAATACGTGAAGTTGATCACTACAAACATATACCCCTTTGTTTGACCGTGAAAAATTTCTCCCATCCCCTTTGTTCGTATTAATAGAAAAATGCCTTGCAGCAAGACTGCAAGGCATTTTCTCTTATTGAAAATAAAAAGTGACATACTTAATTTTCTTCAATATATCTCCAAAAGGTTCCGTATTTTGCAGGAATTTGTTCCACAATCTGCTTTAAAAGAAGCTTTTTCATTTCTTTTTCAATTTGAGAAATGGACATATTATACACAACGGCAATTTCCTTTGAAGCAACAAATTTAAAAAACTTCAAAAATGTCTCTAATGGAGGTGGGGAAGATTGAATTGGTTTTTCTGATAGCATTTCTTCTAAAATTTGAACATAAACCTCATAGGGATAGGTCCCAGTAATCTTTATCCCCTCATCCTCGACATTTTCATTAAAAAATACTAGAGTCGGAATTTCATGTACATCCATTTCTGATGTAATCTTTAAATCACATTGAAAGGCTTTAGCAGCACTCTCTGAATGCATATCATTGATAAACTCCTCCACATCAAGGCCGGCACTTTCTGCACAATCTTTAAGCACCTTTAGATCCGAAATATTCCGCTTCTCTAAAAATAATACCTCCTGTATTTTTCGCAAAAAACGGATTCCGGCTCGTCTTCCTTGAAGTTCTGCAGATTTTAAGGCAATAGAAACATTATAAGGAGCATCGACTGGATTTTCTAACCAAAGGCTTCCATCACATGACATTCCCGATCTGCTTGCTGTTTTCTCCCATAAATCAGCCATGCTCTCATAGCTTTTTTTTCTGCTTAAATTTAAATTAGCCAGTCTTCCACTTAGTACATGTTTAATTGAAAAATAACGACCATATTCAATTTGCAATTTTTTCAATATCGGTTCAAGCGCCCAACATTCAGGACATAAAGGATCAATAAACATATAAATTTCAATTGGCTTTTTATCAGGGCAATTCTGCTTAGGGCTTGAAGGCCAAGAATTATTCACGAGCATCACCAATATTTTCTTTATTATCAGGGGTATTTATCATATGTTGGGCGGTAAGATACAGTCGAGAATAAAATTCATCCCTTATTGGTCCCTGGAATCCGATTATATCCATTGCTTGAGTCATACATGAAAGCCACGCATTGGCACGGGTTGGTGTAACTGGAAATGGCAAATGGCGTGCCCGCATCATCGGATGACCATGTTCATCAGTATAAAGTGATGGCCCGCCTAAATATTGTGTTAAGAATTGCTTTTGTTTACGAGCAATTTCGGTAAATTCATTTGGGAATATTGGTGCAAGATCAGGATGTTGTGCAACAAGGCCATAAAAAGTATCCACAAGCCGGTGTAGAGTTTCTTCCCCAATGGCTTCGAATGGTGTAAGCTTTTTCTCAATCATGTTGACAACTCCTTTTAGTACTTTTGTATGTTTTATTGTAGCAATGCATTTTTCATATCTCAAATAAATAGCCTTGAAAATGCTAATTTATTGAGGTGCACATGTTATTTAATGTATACAAGCAGGATGTTTTTTACTTATTAATTTCATGTTTTTGCCTATAAAAACGCTGGATTTTATTTTCTGTTTTTCGCTCTGGAACATGGTAATCATGAAGGAGTTCTTGAAAAACCTGCTTTCCTTCCTCATAGTTTTCCGCCTCGAATTCTAATTCATAATCTTCATGCTGTAAATAAATGCTGTGATCTAAGACGAGTAATCCTTTTTTATAATCAGTTTCTGCCCTATTTGTTACCAAAGATCCAAAGTATTCCAATTCAGAAATAGAAATACCATTTTCTTTTAAAATATCTTTAATTTTTCCAAATGGTAAATTCCCAAAATGAATAGCATGATATGCTTCTTCTTCGGTTAAAGTTTGATTTGTTTCAAGAAGACCAACTTTAGCAGGCTGCTTAAGTGTCATTTCGTAAGTATTCTTTTTTTTACGAATGCGTAATGCCGAGGATGTTGCTTTTAAGGAAAAACTTGGAGTATCAAAATAATGGTTTTCTTGAGTGATAATTTGCTTATAATCTATGTTAAATTTTTTAAGCAAGTTTTCATATTCCGCTTTGGTCAGCATATTTTTAAATTCGATTTCAATATTTTCTGACACCCTATTTCAATCCTTCCTAGTTTCAATTTAAATTCATTATCTTAAATATAACACTAACTGCAATCCTTGGGTGAAATGGGGGAATTATGCTAAAATAGAGGGGAGTGGAAGACGGAGGTAATAAATAATGAAAAGAAGTATAACAATTCAAAACGCGAACCTAACAGACAACAAACTTCTATTAGAAGTTGACCAACTAATTGAAGGGTTAATCCCAGAAGGTCAAATTCTCGTGGATTCCGAAAAATATTCCTTTATTTATTTAATGGAAGACCAAGAAGATTATACATATATCATCCTGCCTGAACAAATCTGGGTGAACTTAAAAACTTCATTTGAACAAAAAATTCCAGTATGGCTTAGAGGGAACGATAAAGAAATTGAACTGATAAATTTCCATGATGAATTGGAATACGTTATTAACAATATAAAGGGTAATAGTAACTATGGACAAGAAATGGTCGCTAAAGTAGAGAGTATTTTCTAACATTGAGGTGGGATTCATGAAGCATTGGGACCAATTTTTAGCACCATATAAACAAGCGGTTAATGAATTGAAAATCAAACTAAAAGGAATTAGGGGACAGTTTGAGCTTGATTCTTCTCATTCACCTATTGAATTTGTAACAGGAAGAGTTAAACCCATCGCTAGTATTTTAGATAAAGCAAATCAAAAAGGAATTCCACTAGATAAATTGCAAGAAGAAATGCAGGACATAGCGGGGATGCGGATGATGTGTCAGTTTGTCGAAGATATTCATCGTGTAGTTGGTTTATTAAGAAACCGCAATGATTTTGAAATTGTGGAGGAAAGAGATTATATTTCGCATGAGAAAACAAGCGGTTATCGCTCTTATCATGTTGTGATTAGCTACCCTGTTCAAACGATTAACGGTGAAAAGAAAATACTCGCTGAAATTCAAATTAGAACATTAGCGATGAATTTTTGGGCAACGATTGAGCACTCGCTAAATTACAAATACAAGGGCGTTTTTCCAAGCGATATTAAGATGAGGCTGCAAAGGGCGGCGGAAGCGGCTTTCCGTTTGGATAAGGAGATGTCATTAATTCGCGGTGAAATCCAGGAAGCTCAAGCATTCTTTACCAGAAAAAAAGAGCAGAAACAAGAAGAAAAAAACTGATGGAGAGACCCCTTTAGAATCATTCTGAACAAGGAGCTATACTTATATGAAATTTGCGATTACCTCAAAAGGAGATCAAAAATCAAATATCTTGATGCACAAAATGAGAACATATTTGCTTGATTTTGATCTTAAGTACGATGAAGATCAACCGGACATCGTTATTTCTATCGGCGGCGATGGTACGTTGCTTTATGCCTTTCACCGCTACAGCAGCCGTTTAGATAAAACAGCTTTTGTCGGAATCCATACCGGCCATTTAGGCTTTTACGCTGATTGGATTCCAGACGAAATTGAAAAGCTTGTGATCGCTATTGCTAAAACCCCTTTTCAAGTAGTCGAATACCCGCTCCTCGAGGTTATTATTCGCTATTCTCATGCTGGAAAGGAATCAAGATATTTAGCATTAAATGAATCGACTGTAAAAAGTGTTGAGGGGACACTTGTGATGGATGTCGAGATTCGCGGTCAGCATTTCGAACGTTTTCGTGGAGATGGCCTGTGTGTATCCACACCATCCGGCAGTACAGCCTATAATAAAGCGTTAGGCGGGGCCATTATTCATCCATCGATTCCTGCTCTTCAGGTTGCAGAAATGGCTTCGATTAATAATAAAGTTTTTAGAACCGTGGGGTCACCGCTCATTCTCCCGGCTCATCATACCTGTATGCTAAAGCCCGTAAATCGGTCTGATTTCCAGATTACGATCGATCATTTGACTTTGCTTCATAAAGATGTAAAGTCAATTCAATTCAGGGTGCCAGATGAAAAAATCAGATTTGCCCGCTTCCGCCCATTTCCTTTTTGGAAAAGAGTGCATGATTCGTTTATTTCTGATTGAGCAGGGGGCCAAAAATGGAATCACAATTTCAATTGGAATGGGGTATTGATGCCAGCAATGCCGGAATGCTGATCAAAGAATTTTTAAAAATGAAAGAAATATCGCGTTCCGCTTTAACAGATATCAAGTTTAACGGCGGGAAAATTCTTGTAAATAATGAAGAGGTAAACGTTCGATACAAACTGCTGGAGGGGGATTGTTTAAGTATTATTTTTCCGCCTGAAAGCCCAAGTGAAGGACTAAAAGGAAAAGGAATTCCGTTAGAAATTTTATTTGAAGATGATTATCTGCTCGTTGTTAATAAGCCTGCTGGAATAAATACGATTCCATCACGTGAACATCCGGATGGAAGCTTAGCGAATGGCCTTGTTGGCTATTATGAAGACAAGGGTATTCAAGCGACTTCCCATATTGTTACCCGGCTCGACCGGGATACTTCAGGAATCGTTTTAATTGCAAAGCATCGACATGTACATCATTTGTTTAGTCTGATGCAGCGTAGTGGTATGGTGAAGCGGACTTACGAAGCCTTTGCTGGCGGTTCAGTTGTGGAAAATAAAGGAACGATTACTGCTCCAATTGGGCGTAAAATGGACAGCATAATTGAAAGAGAAGTCCGTGACGACGGTCAATATGCCTGTACCCATTTTGAGGTGATAGGGAGGTATCCTTCCTATACCCATATAGAACTTAACTTAGAAACTGGCAGGACCCATCAAATTAGAGTTCATCTATCTTATATAGGGCACCCGCTGCTCGGTGATGATTTATATGGGGGAGAGACTTCTTTAATTGAAAGGCAAGCCCTGCATTGTAAAAAAATAGAATTTACTCATCCTCTTTCACATAAGACTATGTCATTTATTGCACTGCTACCTGGTGATATGCAAGATATTTTAAAGGCTGCCCCGCATTTATAGGGACAGCCTTTCTTTATTTGCTGCTTATCAAATCAAATTGTTTAAATTTTTCAGGAACATATGGCATAGTTGAAGGAACAGAAACGATTTCCATTTCGGGATACCTTAAAGCCGTCAGCATTCCGCCAAAAACTGCTCCTGTATCTATATTATACGTATTGTTAATTATTCTGGGTTCATTGACTGGGGTATGGCCGTAGACTATACAGGCTTCGCCATGATACTTTTTAGCCCAATCCCTTCTGACAGGCGATCCGTCTGGGTGTTTTTCACCCGAAATATCCCCATATAGAACAAATTCTTTGACTTTTGCATGCGTTTGTCCGATATATTCTTGTTTAATTCCCGCATGAGCAATAACTAACATTTGTTTGTCCAATACTAAATAAAGTGAAGCTTTTTCATAAAGCTCGATAAATTTTTTACGAATGGATTGCTGGTCTTTTTTATATAATGATTCATATTCGGCAACCGTTGTTTCAAGCCCATGTTTAATTTGTACTTTGTTGCCTAAGAAAAAGCGATATAATTTGTTACAATGATTCCCTGGCGTGTAATAAGCCTTTTTATGATTTATTACAAGCTCCCAAACGATCTCAGCTATCATAAGTGAGGCAGGACCTCGATCAGTCAGATCGCCAACAAATCCTAGGACTCTGTTTCCTGGATGAAGCGGAATGCCGCTATCCCATTTATAACCAAGTTTACTCGTAAGATTTTGAAATTCCGGCAAACATCCGTGGATATCGCCGATTATATCTATTTTCATTGACTGTTACCCCCTTCAATTCCTTTATTTTTTGTCCTGAAGCTGATTTTTATAAAATGAATCTTTGGATTATGTGATTTTAGAGGGAGGCAAAAAAATGGAACAGCATGTTTCAGTTATTTCCTTACTTGTTGTAGTTACGATGGCCTTTCTAACCCCAATCCTGCTGCATCGATTTAAGTTGAATTTTATTCCGATTGTTGTAGCTGAAATTATTATGGGGCTTATTATTGGGAAAAGCGGTTTTAATTTAGTTCATGAGGATATGTGGCTAACCACTCTAAAGACTCTTGGATTTATCTTTCTGATGTTTTTAAGCGGCCTTGAAATTGACTTTACAGCCTTCTCAAAGGGAAAAGCACGTGAAATCCTTCCAAATGGCAAGAAAGAACCGAATTCGTTTGTTATCTCCTCTTTCATTTTTTTAGGAATATTTATTTTTTCGCTTGGATTATCATACCTATTTGTTTGGGCTGGTTTCATTGATAATGCCTTTTTAATGACATTGATCATTTCAACCATTTCATTGGGGGTTGTTGTTCCCACCTTGAAGGAAGCCCATTTGATGAAAACGGTCATTGGCCAAATTATTTTGCTTGTTGCCGTCATCGCCGATTTAGCCACGATGATTTTACTTGCCATTTTTGTTTCAATCTATGAGGCTGGGCATGGAAATACTTGGCTGCTTTTAATATTGTTTGCAGCCGGAATCGGACTTTATTTTATTGGAAAAAGATTTAAAAATCGGACCTTTGTTCAAGCACTATCTACAGGAACGGTTCAGATTGGAACACGTGCAGTGTTTACCTTAATAATTGTTTTAGTTGGTCTTTCTGAAACAGTAGGGGCCGAAAATATTTTAGGGGCTTTTTTAGCAGGGGTTCTCGTTTCATTGCTATCTCCGAATCAAGAGCTTGTACATAAACTTGACTCATTCGGCTATGGTTTTTTAATCCCGATTTTCTTTGTGATGGTTGGTGTTAATCTCGATGTCTGGTCATTATTTAGTGAAAAAAAATTACTTTTATTAATCCCGCTTTTATTAGTTGGGCTGCTTTTATCTAAACTAATACCCGTATATCTTTTGAAATTTTGGTATGATGCGAAAACAGTAATTGCATCAGGGTTTCTTTTAACTTCGACACTCTCGCTCGTCATTGCAGCTGCAACAATTGGAGAACGGATGGAAGTCATAACCGAACAAATGAGTGGTACATTAATATTAGTTGCTGTCATTACGTCTATTTTTACACCAATGGTCTTCAAGAAGCTATTTCCAAAAGAAGCCGCTGAGGGGAAAAAGGTCAGCGTTGCTTTCTTAGGTGCCAACCAAGTTACACTGCCTGTTTCACGAGAATTAAAATCCGGTTTATATAATCCGGTTTTATATCATACAATTATGGATAAATCAGACAGGCAGATTGCCGATTCGCTTTTCGATATTGAGGAAATCGAGGATTACTCCATCGAGAGTATTGCCAAAACAAAAGTTTATCAATCAGAGGTTGTCGTGATATCAACTGGAGATGAGGAGCAAAATGCTGCCTTGTCCATTGCTGCTAAAGAAAAAGGTGTACCAAGGGTTATTGCCCGAATTGAAAGTCCTGAAATAGAGCAAAGCGTACGTGAGCATAATATAGAAGTATTTTCTGCCTTTATGTCCACCAAAGCATTGCTTCGGGCATTAATTGAATCACCGAGTGTCATAAATATTTTAACGAATCAAGAAACCGGCTTGTTCGAAATCAAAATGATGAATGAACAATTTGAGGGAATGTCATTAAGAAGATTTCCATTTACGGGTGATATTATTTTTGTACGGATATTTAGAGGGAAGGATTCAATTGTGCCGCATGGCGATACTGAGCTTCAACTAGCCGATCGTTTGATTGTAACTGGTTCAAAGGAATATGTCGATGAATTAAAAAGAGAGCTGGAATTTTGTGAACCCTGTTAAATTATTCACCGTTCTCGGTACTGTACTTTTCATTTTTCTTAAATTAGTGTAGAATTAGTACCAAGTACTAATAACACGTATTTATTGTGGGAGGAATTTTTCAAGATGAATCTTTCATTAGCTGGAAAAACATTTGTAGTAATGGGTGTTGCCAATAAACGCAGTATTGCATGGGGTATTGCACGCTCACTTCATAATTCGGGTGCACGCTTAGTATTTACATTCGCAGGCGAGAGACTTGAAAGCAGTGTCCGTGAATTGGCTGGCTCTTTAGAAGCTGAAGGAACAATTATCCTTCCATGTGACGTTACAAGTGATGAAGCCATTGCCAAGTGCTTTGCAGATATTAAAGAAGCGGTTGGAACCATTCATGGAGTAGCACACTGTATCGCATTTGCCAATAAAGAAGAGTTGCAAGGGGAGTATATGAATACTACCAGAGAGGGCTTTTTACTTGCTCACAATATCAGTGCTTATTCTTTAACAGCTGTGGCAAAGGAAGCACGCGGTTTAATGACCGAAGGCGGCAGCATCGTGACACTCACGTATTTGGGTGGTGAGCGTGCTATCGCCAATTATAATGTTATGGGTGTAGCTAAGGCTTCACTAGACGCAAGTGTCCGTTATTTAGCGGCTGACCTTGGTAAGGATAATATCCGTGTTAATTCGATTTCCGCAGGTCCAATCCGAACATTGTCAGCTAAAGGAGTAAGTGATTTTAACTCGATTTTAAAAGAAATTGAGGAAAAAGCGCCATTACGGAGAACAACAACGCCTGAAGAGGTTGGAGACACGGCTGTATTCCTTTTCAGTGAACTTTCACGTGGTATCACAGGAGAAAACATTCACGTGGATTCAGGATATCATATTCTATAATATTAACTCAGGGCCTGCTATTAAAGCAGGCTTTTTCTTTGTTAAAACAGTGTGACGGGTATAGGCATTTCGCATACATATAAAGTGAAGGAATATGTAAATGGAGGTGCATTAAGCATGTCGAAAAAAAGGAGTCAAGAACCGTTACTTTTTATTAATCAGCCAATCTCCAAGACTCCATCAAACCAAAATATGCAGGAAGTCTACACAAACAGACATGAAAGGGAGGAGCAAAAGGAAGAAAACCATAAAGTAGAAACAAAAAAGAGCATAAAAAAAGAGGCATTACTTGACGACATTGCAATGGAGGTGGCCAAAAAAGAAAGTAAGACGCACCAAATGAAAAGTCAGTCCTCATTTTCCAGAGTAAAGCCCTTTAAAGAAATGAATATAAAGGAACGGATTGAATATTTACTAAACTTCCCAAAGGTTCTTCCGCCTCCTCCATGCGTTATTTATACTTCAGATAACAGGTACCAAGGTATTCTAATTGAATATACTGACAATCGAGTAACCATTAAATCACCAGATCAATCTACAAATACAATACTTCTCGAAGATATTAAAAACGTAATTATGATTGGGATTAAAAGATAGGATAGGTAGAAATTTAAAAAGCCAGCCGATTTAACCGACTGGCTCATTTAATTTAGTTGCAAATTCCTAAGTTCACGTCCGCAATACATTGTACTGCACAGAAGCATTTTAAATCTACTGTGATACAGTCGTTACTAGCACGGAAGCGTTCAACTTGGCAAACTCTTGTAAGGTCAACACAGCATCTGTCTCCGCTTGAAACAAGATTTACCGGTACAAAGTTACCGCCCTCTCTGCGGCCTGGTACTAACACACGAAGTGTTGCACAGCAGTTATCAAATACGTCTTCTACACGGAAGAAGATTGATACACAAGCGTTATTTTCGCCGCTAAAGAATGCGTGGAATGGAGTCCCATCCGCAGTGCTCAGTACAAATACGCGAGTATCAACAGGATCTCTTCTAACAGGTGAGACTAGTGAACCAAGAGGTTCGTTAAAACAACTGGAACATTCCGAGCATTCCGCTTCTTCAACTGCATTATCCTGGATATCTTTTATCGCACGAACTACTTCACACACACAGTTTCCGTGACGATCATGATCATGACTTCCACAACAACCCATTATTTTTCCTCCTTAATCCCTGTTATATATCTTACATTACTAACATATTTTAAAGAGCGTTTTTGGGTTACGGACAATTGCCTCTTTTAAAAAAATTAGGCGGATTAATAGAAAGGACAAATGTATAATGAAAATAACCTTTTTAAACATATTCCTTTTATCATTATCCTGCTTTAGACTAACAAGGCTGCTTGTTTTTGACAAAATAACTGTATTTATTCGGAAGCCCTTTTTTGATGAAATAAAAGAAGAAAATGACAATGGTGAAATCGAGATTTACTATCTTCCTAAGAAAAAGGGGATAAAAAAATTTTTTGGCGAGCTATTAAGCTGCTATTGGTGTACAGGAATATGGGTATCGGCGATTATAGTCACAGCCTATATACTATTTCCCATCTATTCCGCACCGATTATTCTTATCCTAGCAATTGCTGGTTTAGCCTCTTTCATCGAAACAATTGTTCAATTTTTTATTGAAAAATAATGTTGTTCGTGGAGACAAGACTAACAGGTTGTTCATATTCTAATTAGTAGCTTATGAATTATTTGGAAGGAGAGACTACATGAGCAACACAAATAACACAAATAACACAAATAACACAAACAAAAAGAAAAAGAGCACAGAAACAAATCAAGGATACCAACCTTCAAAACCTATTAAGTCAAAAGGGTGCGGCTGTGGTAAAAAAACTTCAATGTAAATAGGAAAACTGCTAGTTTTGACTGGCAGTTTTTATCTTTTTAGCCCTACTAATTGTTTAAAAATTAAACTTATCTAGTCATAATTTTAACGAATCTCGAAAAAACTAAATGGTATCAGAATGTCATAAAACTTAATCAAGGGAAGGAAATTATATGCATATTATTTTTCGTTTAATTGTATTGGCTTGCTTTGTCATACTCTCTTCCTGTAATCAGCATCAACAAGTTAAGGATAGTCAACTCTCTCTTATAAAAACGACTAATCCTAAGCCAGTTATAACGGATAAAAAAAGTAAACGGGACAGTGTAACTGAAATCAAAAAGGATGTAAGCTCCTTGCCGGAATTATATGATGTCGCCGTCGTGAAAGGGAAAAGAGATACTCTCGTTGTTTATAAAGTCAAACATTTACACCGCTTTCAAATGAAAAAAATCGAAAAGAATATTAATAAAATGCTTGAAGAAAAATACCCAAAGGAAAATTTTACAGTCTCAAGTGATTATAAAATTTTTCTTGAAGCCATTAGACTTGATGAACGGATGAAATCTTCTAAGTTTTCCCATCAGGATGCAGAAAAACGTTTAAAGGAAATCGTCAAAATGACGGAAGAATTGAAATAAGAAAGGGTGAAACAGGATGGCAAACAAGCAAAAAAACATGACTCCTCAACAGCAAAACTATCAACAGCTTCAGCAAAAACATGAGATAAAACGGCCTGTCCTAAAAAATTGTATAAAAGCATTTTTTGTTGGAGGCTTGATTTGTGTCGTTGGCCAAGCTATTAGTTATTTTTACATATATTTCTTTAATTTTACGGAACAAAGTGTAGGAAATCCAACTGTTGCAACGATGGTCTTTTTATCGATGCTGTTAACCGGCTTTGGAATTTATGACAGGATCGGACAATTTGCTGGCGCAGGCAGTGCAGTACCTGTAACCGGTTTTGGCAATGCCGTTATTTCTGCCTGCATCGAGCACCGTACGGAAGGACTTGTTCTCGGAGTTGGAGGCAATATGTTTAAGCTTGCAGGATCAGTCATTCTTTTTGGTGTCTTCTCCGCCTTTGTAGTAGCACTTGTTAAAACGTTACTAGTTATTTGGGGGGTTTTATAATTGTTAAAAGGGCATCAATCATGGGTGTTTGAAAACCGGCCAATGATTTCTGCAACAGGGGTAACGGGCGGCCCATTCGAAGCAAATGGAAAATTGGCGAATGATTTTGATCTCTTATATGAAGATTTGTGGATGGGTAAAGAGTCTTACGAGAAAGCACATAGGCTATTGCTTGAAGAAGCGATTAAAATCACCTTGGAAAAAGCGAACCTCCAAAAAGAACAAATTCAATTTTTATTTGCAGGTGATCTAATCAATCAAATTACCCCAACAAGCTTTGCGGCGAGGACGATGCAAATACCGTATTTCGGGCTTTTTGGAGCCTGCTCGACCTCGATGGAGGGGTTGGCACTGGCTTCCTTTGTCGTCAATTACCAAGGGGCAAAAAAGGTCTTAACAGGTGCATCCAGTCATAATGCGGCTGTTGAAAAGCAGTTCCGCTATCCAACAGAATACGGTGGACAAAAACCACCAACGGCACAATGGACAATAACCGGTGCTGGGGTAGCACTTGTCGAGCCTAATGAATCTGGACGCCATGTCCCAATTACTACAGCGGCGACAATTGGTAAGGTGATTGACATGGGGCTGACTGATCCTTTTAATATGGGCGGTGCAATGGCACCGGCTGCTGCTGATACGATAATGGCACATTTCCGTGATCTACAATTAGATCCAACACATTATGATTTAATTGTTACTGGGGATTTGGGGAGAGTCGGCCATGATACTGCTTTTGAATTACTAAATAAAAGTGGCCTTAAGCTTGCACGAAAACAATTTCAAGATTGCGGTTTATTAATGTATAAAGAGGACCAGCCTGTACAATCAGGTGGAAGCGGTGCAGGCTGTTCTGCTACTGTACTTTATGGACATTTACTAAACCAATTGAAAAAGGGTACATTTAAGCGGATTTTAATAGTGGCAACGGGGGCATTGTTATCCCCGCTCAGCTTTCAACAAAATGAATCCATTCCATGTATTGCACATGCTGTTGGCATTGAAATGAATGGATAAAAGGGGTGAATTTATGCTCGCGATGTTTTTTTGGGCATTTGTGATTGGCGGATTCATATGTGTCATTGGGCAGCTTCTTTTTGACGTTGCCAAGTTGACTCCAGGGCATACATTAAGCCTGCTTGTTGTGGCGGGTGCAGTATTGGATGGATTCGGATTATATGAACCGCTCGTTGACTTTGCAGGGGCTGGAGCAACCATTCCCATTACCAGTTTTGGGAATGCCTTAGTCCACGGGGCTTTACAGGATGCCAAGGCCCACGGAATTATTGGGGTGTTAACCGGAATGTTTCAGGTAACAAGTTCTGGAGTATCTGCTGCAATAATTTTTGGATTTATTGGATCCCTAATCTTTAAACCTAAAGGGTAAATGAACACATTTTTTAAGCCAATTCCTGGATTAAGCTATCTTGCCTATACACTTTTTTAAGTACTTTCATATGTTATTAATGAAACTACTAAGGTGAGGTGACTATCTATGTTCTATGGATGTGGCGGCTACGGTTATGGTGGATTTGGTGGCTACGGTTCAACTTTTGTGTTAATCGTAGTATTATTCATTCTGTTAATCATTGTAGGTGCAAGCTTTTATTAAACCATTTAAAAGCTTGACAGCGGTGGAAGGGGTTGGTCATAATTGTGGCCAGCCCTTTCTTTGCCTTTTATTCACAAAATCGCCCTGCCTTCATACAATAAAGTAGTTTATGAAGGAGTGTGAATTTTTAACATGGATAATGGTTTCTTTAAAAATATAGAAAAGAAAACTGGCGTTAATATGAAAGAAATCTTTGAATTAGCGAACTCCTTACAGCATGCCAATTTTAAGGACCCAGATACTGTTCGTAGTGTCATTCAAAAAGTTTCTCGAATTGCCGGCAAACCGGTTAGTAAAGATCTTGAAGATCAAATTGTTCAATCTATTATTAAAGATGGAAAACAGCTTGACTTTAATACCATAACAAAAATGATGAATAAAAAATAAAAAGCAAGACCTCATTCCTGTGCTCAGGAGTGGGTCTTCTTCTTTTTTGTGAGTGGTGCGAGAAACCTTGAACGGTTTACTTTTTTTCCTCGTCTATTTTCGGGAACGGCAATAAAAAGCTGGTCTCGGGCACGTGTCATTGCAACGTAAAATAATCTCCGCTCTTCTTCTAGGGAAGAAAAATCGCCATTTCGATTAGCTTCCAGGGCAAAGTCGTGAGGCAGGCTGCCATCGACAGCATCAAGAATATAAACAGTTTTATATTCAAGCCCTTTTGCCCGGTGTATGGTACTTAGGGTAATAGCTTCAGTAAAATGCTTACTTAAATTCTTAATTTCCTTATTCATGGCGGACATATGCTCGGCATGTGCAAGCATAGCCTCAATCGAGTCGAAGCTTTTAGCCGCAACCTTTAAATCCTTAAGGTCATCAGATCCTTTTTCCAGCACGCTCGCTTCATTGCCGCGTTTTTTGAGGAAATCAAGAAAGCCAATATCCTTTTCAATTTTTCCTAATGCTGCCTGAGGGTTCAAATGCTTTAATCCACGAATGATACTAACAGCCTGCATTAATTTTTTTGCTTGAAACGCATGGGCGGTTTTAAGGTGAGATAATGCCTCAAGAAAACTACAATCTTGCAAAATGCTGATTGCTTTAATATCTTTCATAACCGTCTGTTTTAAAAATAATAACGGTAAAATGTCCGCTAGTGCATGTGGATCATCCTCATTTAAACTTAGCTTTAAGAAGGATAGGGCGCTCCTGACAATGTATCGATCGTAAAAGGCTTCAGCATCCAAGTCAATTTTAAAAGGAAGATTTGAGCCTGCTAAACGCTCAAAAATCGCCCTTGAGCTGGCATTGGTTCGGTACAGAATGGCAAAATCAGAAGGATTTGCACCATTTGTGATCCTTTCTTGAATGTCGGTAGCTATCATTGTTGCTTCTTCCTCTTCATCATAAGGGAAAAACAACATCGGAAGGGTCCCTGATGAAAATTGCGCCTCCATCTTTTTCGTTCTCCTGATTTTATTTACAGTGATCATTTGATTAGCAGCCGCAACAATTTCATGGGTGGAACGATAGTTTTGATCAAGAGTGACTAGCTTTGCAAAAGGGAAATCTTTTTCAAAATCCAACAAGTAGCTTGGATCACTGCCTCTAAAGGAATAAATGGCTTGATCATCGTCACCAACAGCACAGACATTTTTATGCTTTCCTGATAATAATTTAATCAGTTCATATTGAACTTTATTAATATCCTGAAACTCATCAATTAGAAAGTAATGGAATCGTTCTTGATACTGTTCAAGAAGGGAAGGGGAAGTTTTTAAGAGCTGGTAACAGCCCAACAGCATGTCATCAAAATCAAACAGTCCTTCTCTTTGCTTAAATTCTTCATATCTTTTATATAATAGTGCAGCTCTTTCTTCCCATTCTGATGCAGGCCTGATTTCATTCGGCATTAGCAGCGAGTTTTTCCAAAACCCAATTTGTTGCAGCGCTAAATCATAAGCAAATTCTTTCTCTGATAAATCCAGCTCTTTTCCGGCATCTTTTAAGATTTTTTCCCGTTGCCATTCCTTCTTCAATAGATTGTTTGATGACCAATTCGCTGCATCATGAAACATAAGGATACGATAAAAAATACTGTGAAAGGTTCCGGAGACAAGCTGATTGATTTTTTCTCGCTTCATTTCCGGATAGGAAAGCAAACGATTTTTCATTTCAGAAGCAGCTTTAGATGTGAAGGTTACAAGCATGATTGTTCGTGGATTAATTTGCTTGATCTCCAGCATATAGGCCGTACGAGCAGTAAGAACACGAGTTTTTCCACTTCCTGCACCCGCAAGTACTAATAAAGAGCCTTCTGTTTCTAAAACAGCTGCAGCTTGATTTTCATCTAGGACAACCCCATTTTCTGCTAGAAGAAGTAAATAGGGAGAGCCAGCTTGGTGTGTTCCGTCCATTTTCTTGTTAAAAAGGACTTCATATTCAATCGTTTTAGCAGGTTTGTATAAGTCTTGGGAAGTGGAGGCTTCGGTAATGGTTCTGCCATGAGGTATCTTAAATCCGTTTCGCTCGATAAAGTTTTCATTTATCTTTGGTTGAACGGGTTCAGTGCATCGTTTCTCAGGTGAAAATGTATGAAAAAAATGAGGAGACTCTTTAATGCCAAGGAACAGCCTCATCTTTTCATTGCATACTGGGCAACGTAATTCTCCGTTTTTTCCAGCTAAAAAAATTTTTTGGTACTCATCACGATTTAAATGAGTAAGATTAATATTTTGTTCTTGATAAATTACAGTTTTCATAGTTTATTAACCCTCAATTTCGATAAATAACACATGTTCTATCATATCAAAACCATATCTTATCTAAAAGTACTTCATCAGGATAGGTTGAATTAACCAAAAAAGCACCTGCTGTTTTTTCAGCAAGTGCTTCTCTCGTTATAGTTCTTTAACCATTGTTTTGTGTGGAATTCCTGCGTCCAAAAATTCCTCTGAGACAACTTCGTAGCCCAGACCGGCATAGAAAGGAATGGCATGTGTTTGAGCATTTAGCTTTAATTTGTGTAGCCCGTTTGCACTGGCATGGTCTTCGATTTTATTCATAATCGCTTTTCCGGCACCCGTTTTTCTGGCTTCTTTCATTACACAAATCCGTTCAACTTTTCCAAACCCATCAACAATCCGAAACCTGCCAGCCCCAACGGGAGCATCATTCTGGTACATGACAAAATGGGTGGCTTCATTTTCATATTGGTCAATTTCCTCTTCTAGAGGGACATTTTGCTCCTCCACAAAAACGATTTTTCTAACGGAATAAGCATCTTCTAGTTCTTTTTGATTTTGAACAACCCTAACTTTCACTGCCATTATTCCTTTCCAAGACGAAATGTTTCATAAACCGTCCAAGAACCATTTTCTAATTGATATAGGAGATGGAAACGGTCAACTGTTTCTTCATGATTTAATTTAGTCATACGGAGTGAACCATATACATCGGAATGCTCATCATTGGATAGATTTTGACCAATTGTAATATGCGGGACAAAGGCATAATCTAAGTTTTGCTCGCTAAACTCTTGATTGATTTCGGCATGAAGAGCAGTTAACTCCTCTGTAGGATCTACTTTAAAATAAATAACATTATTAACAGGCTGAAATGAGCTGATTTTGGATGTTTTTAATGTGAAAGCATTTGTATTTCTGGCAATTTGCCGTAACTTTTCAGCAAATTCCTTTGCCTCTTCCTCAGTCGCATTAAATGAATTTTTTAATGTAAGATGTGGAGTAATTAGGGCATAATGCGGGTCATAGCGCTTTCTATAGGAATTAGCTAAATCCTGAAGCTTTTTGGATGGAAAAATAACAATGCCAAATTTCATAAGGATACCTCCATATAAGAAATTATTTTTATAGAAAAATAAATGCTTTATTTAGCCTTCCTAATATTATAGCAAATTTTCTAAATTTATTAAATAATATAAAATGAATCGATAACATTTTGGTTCGTTTGACATAAGTCTAAAATAGCATTTTCAGTGCTCGTCTTAGATCTGGCTGCCAATATGTCCATGTGTGATTTCCGTTAAATTCCTCATAAAAATATGTAAATGGTCTCTCTTTTAGCAGCTTGGAAAGCTGTCTATTAGGTGTTAGGAAGTCGCCTACTTTACCGTTCGTCATTTGCACTTCAGTCTCTTGCTTTCCTATGATATGGTAGATGTCTAAAAGCTGCGGTTCAGGCAAGTCAGCGACTAATTCTAACACTTTCTGGTCTACATAGGGAGATTGTAAAAGCACTTTTCCGAATGTGTGCGGATATTGAAGCGCTGTCATTAATGAAACAGTCGCACCCAGAGAATCTCCAATCAATGCTCTAGTTGAACCCATGTGATAAGTAGGGAATTCTTGATCTAAAAAAGGAACTAATTCATGGGCAAGGAAGCGGATGTAGGACTGTGTTTGTACACCTTCGGGGTGGTATTTTTTGCGGCGGTCTTCCACATTTTTATAGGGTACCCCAACAATTATTAAATTTTCAATTTCCTTTTCATAAAGATACTCGTCTGCTAAACGTCCAATCCTGCCAAGTTGAAAATAATCCCGGCCATCCTGGGCGATTAGCAGCGAGTATTTATATAATGGTGAAAAGTTTGCAGGCAGATAAATAAGCAGCTGCATTTCTTCTCCAAGCTCTTTGCTATAAATGGTAAGTTCTTTAATTGTTCCTTTTGGAAACTGCATGCGACAAAACCCCCAATAAATCGATAGAATACAACTGCATTTTATCATATCTTGAAAGGAAATGCTTTTAAGTTTGGGGACTAGCCAGAGGGAATTATGTGCAGTAGTTAGTGAAGGTAGCTTTTTTTAGGGCGGGATTCAGGCAGAATGGATAAGATATTTTCACGTCTAAAGGTTCGGATTTGTTTTCTAAGCAGGCAATAGGCACGAATGTATTCGTCGGATATTTCTTTAACGATTAATGATCGCTGTGATAATTCTTGATTTTCTGCAAGATAAATCATCTCTAAAGGAATATTTTCTTCAATTGAACGCATCAAAAGTCCATCCATGTAAATCGCTCCTTTCAATTTTCATAATATTATTATAACCGAACGTTAGTTCTTTATTCAATAATAAAAGGAACATATGTTCTAGTCTGTTTGATAAATTTTTTCCGAAAAAGTTATTGACATTCTATAAAATTTTTATATAATTAAATTTGTACTTAATAATTGATCTGTTAGCTCAGCTGGGAGAGCGCAACCTTGACAGGGTTGAGGTCGGGGGTTCGAACCCCTCACAGGTCATCCGGACGGTAGAAACGTTGATATGACGGTGTTCTACCGTTTTTTATTTCCGCTGACTTATGCGTTGACTTAATCGCAGGGTAGCGCTCCTATTTGCGACAGGGTAGCGCTGGGTTTATGCGTCTTTTGTTCCGTTGACTTAACCGAACAGGGGGCGTTTTTATTTTGGCAGACATACGAACTGGCAAGCGTGTTAAAAACGTAAGAACATTACGGAAGACAGCGCACAACTTAGATTCTTTATTTCAATCGTTCAAGGCGATTAAACGTGCGGAGGGTAGAGCTGCAGGTACGCTTAATCAATACGAAGATAATTACGGGTATTTTATCGAGTATCTTGATCGACACGATATTAAGCGGTCAGTAAAGGAAATTACGAAGGATACAATTCGCGATTATATAGTTTATATGCGCGATAAATGGGTGAAATTCGAGGATCATAAGTTTAAGCCTGAAGATTCGATGACGGTGGGACTGTCGCCATCGACGATTAATACTCGACTAAAGACATTGCGCGTTATGTTTAAGTGTTTGCTCGACGAAGGGTTAATCGACAGCAATCCGATGGAAGGCATTAAGAACGTCAGCGAGCCGGAGGAGGAAATCGTCGTATTAAATGCTGATGAATTGAAACGGCTGCTTAACGTGCCTAATCAGCGTCATTATGCAGAGTTTCGCGATTATGTGCTGATGCACTTCCTTATCGACGGAATGACACGGATTAGTGAAACGTTAGGGCTTAAACATTCCGATATTGATTTCGCAACCAGGACGGCCACAATACCGGCCAGCATAGCGAAGAGTAGGAAGGCACGGACTATACCGCTTCAAGCAGTAACGGCCCGCTTATTGAAGGAATTAATTACGGAGAACAAGGCGGACTTTGACAGCGAATTTATCTTTCTTTCAAACTACGGAGAGCAATTAACGCGCGATCATTTCCGCAATAGATTGAATGGATACGCTAAGAAGGCCGGGATAACTAAGAATGTGCATCCGCATCTATTCCGGCATACTGCAGCGACTATGTTCCTGGAATCAGGCGGAGATATCCGACACTTACAATTATTGCTCGGTCATGCGGACCTTCGCGTTGTATTGCGATATACGCATTTATCGAAGGAATCGTTAATCAATCAGCACGAAAAGTATTCCGCAATGAATCAGATAACCGGAAAGCTGAATAAACCGCGAAAGATTAAGCGATAACCATGCGTCACCTTAACCGGTGGCGTTTTTCATTTGTTTGTCATATTATCTTCCTTAAAAGCCCTATATGCCAAATAAATCAAAGTAAAAGTCATTGATGACAAAACAAACAATAGGGTATAAACGGTATTAATAACATGATAATAAATCCAATCGAGCATTTACTTTCTCCTTAAACAATGTGATGAAGATTAGTATTTCCTTTTTATTAAAAAGTTTTCATTTACATACAGAACGTTTGTTCGTGTATAATAATATCGAGGTGATTTTTATGGCGATACGTGATCGCGGTAAAATTAAATGGAATCCAGCGTCGTTTATGCCGGAAGGGTTTGCTATGCAACGTGAAATGTTTAAGGACCAGGAGCGCTTAGCAAAGCCGAAATTAGACGAATACCAAGCGGAAGAGTTTGACCTACGGATAGCCTACGCAATGGAATACGGCCATTCTGTGAGGCTTAGCGTGTGGTCTGACGGC
Source organism: Neobacillus bataviensis (assembly GCF_019969725.1). The sequence goes on along the minus strand of NZ_JAHXYW010000007.1, from coordinate 13,025 downwards.
TTTACTACGGAGATAGTTGGCCGCATTCATTACGTGGATCCTATAACGCATGAGCTGCGGATAGAAGTAAAGGCGTGTGAGATTGAGCGGGTGGCTTTCGATATGGTTGTCGGAGTGAAGGTCGTTAGTTAATCGGAAACTTCATCGCTCCATAGTAAAAATAATATATACGAAGTAGATACCCATAAACAGACATACTAACCATAACAATATATCGTTGAGCTTGGACATACATCTAACCTCCCTATATCTATCGTTTATCATAAGCGATAAAATATACAAAGAGAAATCGGGTGCGTTAGTTAATACCGACATTACCTAGTGTAATACTCGGATATATAATAGAAGGAACTAGGCATAACGAAGAATAGGCGGGTTAGGTTGCGTAAGGTACCGAAGGATACGAAGGCCTACTGTCGGGGATATGGCGGTGCGCCTTTCGTCTGGTCAAAACGTTACATATTCGCAATATCATCAGCACGAAGCGCCTGGGGCGGAAGGTGGTCCAGAACTCACGGGGTAGGCCGGATCATAACGGTAGGCATGCCGCAGTTACAATATCGACCGCTTAGTCGTTATGCATTAATACCGGGAAATACTCCGCAATAATGCCGGCATAACCGCGCCAGTATACGGATGTATAGGATAGTGCATATCGCCTTTATCTGCGTAACGATTTAACGTTGATATAACAACGATCTGATATCGCATAATTGCAGATAATCTATATTTTACGCAGTTTTGTTGAATATTGATTCATCGTTATACATTCGTGATGATTACGATTTAATATCCAATAGGAATAATATGAATTTCCCCAAGCCCACGTCCAAAAAGCCTGTCATTTGACGACTCTAATTAGCGCACAATTTTTCTAACTCAGGTGTCTAAAATATCTTTACATTCCCGAAAATTCTGATATTATAACAGGGGGTGAAAACATGAACATTTCAGAATTACTCGGATTACGTTTTCCTTACGACAACCTAATCGAAGCCCGAGTCGATAAGAGTCCAGATGAATTAGTCGTAAGCGATAACGGCCGCACGTTTTATATTGTGTCGCGTGAGTTATCCGATAAACTAAAACCACACGGATACGAAATCGTAGTAACAGACGGAGAGTAATTTGCTCTCCGTTTTTTATTTCGTAAAAATAGCGCCCGACTCAACGAAAGCCAGACGCCTCAACGCTAACTACTTCGGAATTTCTGCCGACTCGAAAGCATTATCAATCGCAGCTTCTTCGCTTTCACCGCATCCAATTACTCCGATCCCATTCTCATAATCCGTTACTAGCGCTTCGTAATTTCCGTTATCAATCTGATATGTAGCAATCCTAACCGTACCGATCTCTCGTATCTTCACAGGCATCCGCATTCACCTCGCTTCCTACGTTAAAGTATTCGGCTAAGGTAGGATGATTCCCGCTATTAATATTGACAGTTCCGTGACATTCGCTACTTCCAATATGACATTAAAACCCCGCCTATTAAGACGGGGCCTTTCTTATTAATCTGCGTTTTCAGAGTCAATTTCTTCTAATTGGTTAGATGAATAAACGTAATTGCCTATGTCACCGTCTAATCTTATTGTAACCATGCTGCCGCTAACTTCTTCTACGGTTCCTTCTCTTGTATAGTGGTCATCTTTAGGATCGATAACAGTTACTCGAACGCTATTTCTTAAACTCATATCAACACCTCCCCTAGGTAAATTTACCATAAATGGTGAGATATGGGTAGTACAACGTTATTCCGCTTCAAATCTATATAAATCGTCCACTTTCACGCCTAACAATGCCGCCAGTTTAAATAATTGCGGTGCAGTAGGGTACGTTTTCCCCGTACACCAATTCGATAGGGTATTCCGCGAAACTTCCATATGTTTCTGAATATGGTCCCGTCTATATCCCGACTCTTTTATCCGTTCGCCTATTACGCTAATTATCATAGTAGATCACCTACGTATATAATTCGACACGTCTCGTCCTTATCCTTTCACAAATTCGCGGAGATATTTTGCACAAAATTTTGGTATGGACCTGCAATATTGGGCGGAATTCCCATAGACTCTACTATACGCATTAACAATCGGCAGCATCACGGAAGGGCGAAGGGTAGAAAGTCGCCTCTATCCTTTCGACATGAACAGTCCTATTATTCGCTTCCACTATGCGTATCTATTACAACTATCACTACGTGATTAAGGAAGGAGCGTGGCGATTTGTTATTCGAAGTATTGACCACCGGCAGCATGCTCGGAGTGCTGGGCGCAAGTTACTATTATAAGACGAACTTGAACGACGACAGCGATAAGATTCTCAAGATTGCGGAGAACTGCGGCCTGTACAAAAAGGACGATAAGATGCGCCTCTATCGACGCAACTATAATAAGGCCGGCAAATATACGGAATATGTCTTTAAGATTCCGCTAGGGCTCGAGCTGAAAGATTTCGTCGATAAGCACGGCAAATTTAAAGACGGCCTCAATAATCGCAGTGCCAGGCGGATCAATTTAAAAGACTTCCGCAATCTGAAATTTGACGCTACCTTGCCGAAGCAAATCCGGGCGATATTAGAGAACCGCGTCCAGCTGAGTAAGGAAATCGAGATGGAATACGACGGCATGCTTATCATGCGCGTTTATGACGAAGGGCTTCAGCAAAGTTACGATCTTACACCGGAAATTATTAAGGCCGCTAAATCGTGGCAGGTGCCGCTCGGTGTGACGCTTAAAGGTCAGGTCGTCCATGATTTCGAAAAGGGTCCGCATATTTTGATTGGTGGAGCTACGGATATGGGCAAGAGCAACATTCTAAACGTCATTATCACGGTGCTGCTTTCGAATCAACCGGAAGACGTCGAGTTTACACTGATCGACTTAAAAGGCGGCCTCGAGTTCGGCATTTACGAAAATCTGCCGCAAGTAAAGAACTTCGCAACCAATGCGGAAGAGGCTAAGACGGCACTGGAAAACGTTAAGGACGAAATGGAGCGCATGTTTAATAAACTGCGGAGCACTGGCAAAAAGAACGTAAAGGCTTTAGGCGTAACCAAGAGGCATTTCGTAATAATCGATGAATCGGCAGAATTAAGCAGCTCAGGCGAACAGGATCGGGAGGAAAAGGCGCTAAAAATCGAATGTGAGAACTTAATAAAGGATATTGCCAGGCGCGGAAGAGCTAGCGGTATACGGCTCTTATATTGCACGCAGTATCCAACGGCTGAAACGGTAAGCAGTCAAGTTAAGCGAAACCTAATTACTCGTATTTGTCTGCCGGTCGATACTGCGACAGCAAGCACCGTTGTATTAGACGAAGGCGGAGCGGAGGACTTACCGCTAATACAAGGAAGGGCCATCTATAAACGCAACCGTTGTACGCAAATGCAGGCTTATTATATAAGCGATGAAATTATCGATAAGACCGTAAAGCCGTTAATACGAATCAGACCGCGTAAGGAGGAACGTTATGTACCACTCAGAAAGGAAACGCCAGAAAAGGGAGGAAGCTATACTACTCGATTTGAAGAAACTTGACTATCTGACGCGGAGCCAAATTCAGCGCTTGCACAATTTAAAAAGCGACCGGAATGCTCAGCGCGTCTTAAAGCAAATGGAGGAATATGTAAGCGTGATGCGAAGCGGTGAGAACATTTATTATCTTAACGCAAAAGGGCGGGCAGTCGTTAACTGCGATAAGGTCCGAAAGAGCACCGGCAATGTGCAGCACTATATAATGCGCAACTATATTTATATCGACTATGGCTGCCCGCCAAGTTGGAAGAATGAGGTGCGAATTGTAAGCGAAGGAAAGACCAAGAAGGATAAGGTCGTATGTGTTCCGGATGCTCTCTTTAAAAAAGGCGATCAATACGTAATAGTCGAGGTCGATAACACGCAAACGATGAAAAAGAATCATGCGAAAATTGTGCGGTATCGGATATTAAAAGAGCGGCTTGCTTTCGGAATGATGGCGCCTAAATTTATCTGGATTACAACGACGGAGCACAGGCGACAAGAATTATTGAAATTAAGCGAAGGGCTTCAGACGCAAGTATTTACAATGGCGGATTTTAACGCATAGGAAGGGGAAATCAGCATGTTTAGACGCAAAGAAGAGGTTTATTCCATTAAGGAGTTTATGAATAAGGATGTGCGCGACGTCGCGCAAGGTTTAACCGAAAAGGAAAAGAAGGCATTCTTAGAAACTGGCATCTTAATTCCGTTAGCAGTTGCGCCATTCTTGAAAGTTAAGGCGGCATTCGCGGCCGAAGCGATTCCGGTATCTGCAGCGGCAGCCACTAGCGCAATGTACGGCAGAATGGTTCACGCATTTGATCCGTTAGTTACTCTTATCCAGGCGCTAGCTTATCCGGTTGCAATGGTCGTTGTACTTGGCGGAGCACTCTTCATTATGATCGGCAATAAGGAGAAGGGCTTTAGCATGATGCAAGGCGCAGGCCTTGGATACGTGCTCGTACAGATGACACCAATGGTTCTTAACATTCTCGTAGAGGCGATGAAGGCGCTATGATAGTCCGGATAACAAGTAAATTTGGCGCGGTCGATGCGGTCCATAAAACGCCTCATACTGGCGTTGACATCGCGATAACTGAAGGAACGACGCTCAGGGCGCTAGGCGAGGGTGTAGTCGACCGTATTTATGACGGCTCAGCTAATATCGGCAAAGGGCTATCGATTAAACTCGACGACGGTACGCAGCTTATTTACGGCCATATGAACGAAGTAAAGGCGCGGATAGGTGAACACGTTCATGCTGGAGAAATTATCGGACTCAGCGGCAATACGGGGAATTCGACGGGACCGCATTTGCATCTCGGAATGAAGGCGACCGATGGGAGCTGGCTCGATCCGACTCACCTTGCTGATAAAGTAGCGAATGTAAATTGGATTAACGGACCAATAACGCAAATATGGGGGTTATTACGTGAAAAAGTATCGGAAATTACCATTGACGGCTTTACTGATTATCTTGCGGATTTTATTGTGGCATTCCCCGTTATCGCCGTTGTTAGCGGTGGCGTGTATGCTCTTGTTAGGATTCTTAGTAAAGGCGGTGCAACATGGGCTGCGATAGGTACGATGATTTATGGCTTATTAATCGTCAAATAAAAATGACTCAGGCTTATTTGTCGGAGTATTCTTCTTTTACTAACGAAAAGCAATTAAAAGAAACGCTCCAGTACCGTCGTGTTATCAAGGATGAACTGGCGAAGCTTATGCCGGTTTATAATATGCTGCGGGCTGAGGTCGGCAAAGTTAACGAACAATATGATTGGGCCATTCGAAAAGGCTACGAGCTGAGACAATCGTTAAATGTTACGCTTGGAATTGAAGAAGTATTAGCGGCATTGGATGTCGGCTAAATAACGAAGATAGATCGTTTTCCTGGAATGGAAGGCGGTCTATTTTTTATTACATTTTTGTTACAATTCCCGAAAAAGCGTCCGATTTCACAATCTCATGCGACATACGTAGTAGGAGGCTGCGCGGATATGTATGCTAATGCGTCATAAATAGTGTAAACAAATTTGTCCGAAAACGGAAACAGCCACGGCAATCTACTTGAATAGAAAAATTTTTTTAATTGAAGAGCCCGATTCTAAAGGGGTTGACAGTATCCTTGCTAAAATGACCTGCGCGGATTCGTCTGCTCATCCTTATTTATTAATGTAGGGTTTCTCCGCGGCTCGCCCGCGTTCAAAATCAAAATTTAACGGAGGGGATACGAAATGGAAAGAAAGGTTTACGACAAAACTTCGCCAACGGAAGGAGGGAAACATTTTATACCGCTACCAAGCGACACCAGGCATTACGTTCATCACGATAAAATGAACGCCGGCAAGTTATTTTTATATGCGTTAATTATCGATTACTACAATCCGCAGGATGGATGTGCATATCCGTCCGTCGAAACTTTATCCGTCAAATACGGTAAGGTGCCGGACACTACAAGCGGACATCTCGATGACTTGAAGGAAGTCGGGCTGATCGATTTTCCAGAAAAGGGCTATTATGTACCGCTTGTTCCTTTAAGCCAGGAAGAATTCTTTAAATCGTTTCCTAAAGCGGAAGAGAATTACAAAACATCAATTAAGCGAAGTGATACAAGACGTAAGGCTGCGGCTGAACGGATGCGAAAATGGAGACAGGAAAATGGTTACACGGATTGACAATTTCCTGTACACCTAATCAACAAGGATAACAAGTCTGTCATTTAGGTGTTAACTAGATTTAATGAACGATACTTAAAACGAGATTTAAAAAGATTGCGACTCATTTCATTCGTCGCTACGCTATAAAGATATCGCATATATGGTATTTGTTGAAGGAATTCTTTTCTAAAAGAAAACAAGAGAAAAGCGTTCACCTAATTGACCGTGTAACGCTTTTAAAGGGGGATGACGATTGATGGATAAAAACGAAGGAGCAATACTGCAAGTAAAGAAGCGCCTGAATAGAATAAAAATTAAGATCGACGCCAAGTTTACAGACATTAACTGGTTAAAGGAGGAGACCGACGACATTATCGAGGAATACATTAGAATTGGCGGCTATCATCCTATATCGGAAATACCGAGAGAATTGTCGTTGATGAGCATGTTACTGGCCAAGACACACGAAAATATTGAACGGCTGAACATTACGCGACGATCACGCGAAGAGTGGGACGAAATAGAGCAGCAATTTATTCCACCAATACCGCTTGATATTCCAGAAGGTTTTAAGGTTTGCGGATGTTGGAACTGCAACCGGCTATTTAAACTACAGGGAAAAAATAAATATTGTTCGGATACTTGTCGTCAGGAACAGGAGGACGCAAAAAAGCGATTTAAGAAAACTGGCACCTATCTCGCACCTTATCGGGATAAATACCGGCCTAAACGAGACGAGACACCGGAGAGAATCCGGAAGGAAAAAGAAATTCACTTAACCGAAAAAATGTCGAAGAGGATGCCGACAATCGAGTTCGGGATTAATGGAAAAATAAAGAATAAATATAAGGTTATTTGAAAAAGGGAAAAAATCCGAATATATGAGGGCAAATAACAAGATGGCCAGTTGTTATTACCCTAATCGCTCTAGTCTATATGACTAGTGCCTTTTTGTGTGGCAAGCAGGAAAATCCTCCTATTAATCTTGAATTATGGTAATATATAGAAGAGAATGGAGGAGAAACAGATGAAGGCAATTGGTATTAGGGCTGAGCCTACTGAAATATATTATGCAATTGTGGAAACTAACCCTGAAGATCCCACTGATTTTAGGTATTCTTTACAAAAATTAAAGCTTCCAATAGCTCTAAGTAATGATATTCCACGACAGCTGTCATACATTAGAACTACATTGTTCTCAATTATTTGTGAGTATGAAGTAAGCTACGCTGGATTAAGAACTGCGGAAGGATCTGCACAAACCCCAAGCATATTTAGAATGAACATTGAGGGTGTTATACAAGAATTATTTTCAAACAGTACAATAAAGAAGTATTTCACAGGTACTTTTACTTCTATTGCCGCAAGGGTGAATAGCACTAGTACAGAGATAAAAAACTGCTGTAAAGGTAAGACTAATTTGTTAAACGTTGATAAATGGAACAATATTAATTCTAACCACAGAGAATGCTTATTTGCAGCTCTTGCATCAATTAATTATAAAATTAATACAGAGGTACCAGCCAATGATTAAGGTTAATCACGTTAAACCACAGTTATCTTTAGATCAATGGAAACCAATAGGGGCGGTTGAAGGAAGAAATTCAGAAGTATGGATTGCACGGGATACGCAACTAGAACAGGTTCTAATTCTAAAAAAAATCACAAAAAAATCTTTAGATAAGCAAAATGTTGAAGATTATTTTTCGGAGGCTAAAATACTAAATGAAAGTAATCATCCTCACATTATGCCTATATTTTATTCTGCAGAAGATGAGGAAAATGTTTATATAACTATGCCTTATTACAATAATGGTTCATTAAACACCATTATTGACAGTGCCAGTCTAACAATAAGGGAGATAATAAAATACTCCTTGGATTTTTTATCTGGCTTACTTTTTATACATATTAAAGGCCTGCTTCACTTAGATATAAAGCCAACTAATATTATTATTAACGATATTGATCGTGCAGTATTAACAGATTTTGGCTTATCAAAATATTTAGATGAAAATGGATTTGCTGATCAAGAGTGGCAATATGTTCAACATAGATCACCTGAGTCTTATACCACATCAAAGAAAACAGTACTTGACGATATTTATCAAGCTGGCTTAACCTTGTATCGGTTATGCAATGGTAATGAAGAATTTAAGATTCAGTTTGAAAATCTAAAATTAAAACACCACGCTGATCATAGCAAAATGATGAAAAGTATAACAAAGGGTGAGTTTCCAAATAGAAAAAAATATTTACCCCATATTCCAGTTAAACTGCGTAGAATTATTAATAAAATGATTCATCCCGATGTAAATATAAGGTATCAGGATGTCTTATCCATAATTAATGATCTCAGTAAAATAGGCGAGACATTAGATTGGAAGTGTGGTATAATCAAAAGGGAACAAGAGTTCGAATTTGTATATGATAACGGTAAATCGGTAATTACTATAAATCTAATACAAAGTTCCAATAAGTACTTAACATCAGGAACGAAATATATTTATGAAAGTAAAAAACGTACAAATGTTAATAAAGTTAAAAAAACTCACAATTCTTTAGAAAAGGCTTTTGAATTTCTTGAAAACAATTTCCCTAAATACTCATAAACTCTATAAGGAGGTTTGATAATGGAATTTAAAAAAGCTAGTGAATTATCTCGCAAATACTTAGCAAATCCACATCAGAATAAATCCTTTTTAGAGCGTCTAAAAAATAATAACTCAATCGATCTTCGTGACAATTGTTACGTTATTGACCTAGGTAATGGGTATAACAGTTTTAAGCCAATTGATAAAAGTAAATATTTTGAATAGAATTGACCTCCTTATTTTAATTTGGAGGTCTTTTTTAGTATTAAAAGGTACTGGTCATTTTGATCAGGCCTTTTTTATTTATTGAAATTTTATGAAAGGAGATGAAGTAAGTTGAACGGTAAGACTTTACAAATTTTACGCTATCGTTCGAACCTGTCTATTAAAGAAATGGCTGATAAGCTAGGAATCAGCGAGTCATTATTAACAAAGATAGAAGCAGAATTTACACCGATTTCAACACGGGTAAAAACGCGTATCTTAACGGCTTGCGAAGTTGACGAAGGCCTATTCGAAATTGTTAGTAAGATGCGACTATTCGATGAGGAGCTGAACTAATGGACTATGAAATTATTAAAATTCATCTGTATCTCGGAAACAATTATATAGACACAAAAGAGGCAAGATTTTACTCAAACGGTAAGCTGGAATACTTCCCGGAGCCCGAATATGACGATGAAGAGGACTTGGACGAGCAAGTGTCAGAAAAGGACGAGGAGGAAATAAGGTGTATGACGAGTTAGACCCAATTGATTTGTTTTTTCATTCAGTAATTGAATTTGTCGAAAGTTACACGGTGTTTAGCAACTTCAAAAAGATGGATGAAGCCACGAAAGCAAAGTACGTCGAGAAGCTCACTATCATGATCGTGTTTGCAACTTCACCGCGCAAGAATTACGACATTAGCATGGACACCATTCGCCTTGCAGTAAGGGATATCCTCGATAAGAAAGCGAGTGAGTTGCAGGATGAATAAACTTCAACGATTTTTCTCGGATAATTGCGCCACATACGACATTAACGGCAAATGTTATCTTGAAACTGGTGCCAACGGCGACAGGACCTGCGTTTACTTTCGGGAAAATGGCGGGCGCTGCTCCTACGCTGAACAAAGCGTTATTCCAGGTGATCACTCAATCGAGGTTCTTTATTGGTCGGAGCGAGGTGTAACCATGTCCGGGGATTTTTGCGAATCATGCTTGCAGCCGTTCGAAAGGAAAAGCAACCGGCAGCGCTACTGCAAGAAATGCGGAGAGATTGCCGAAAGAGAAAATCGTCGTCAAAGGGACCGAGAATATAAGGCGAGAAAACGACGGTTTAAGGACTAAAATAAGTGATATGAGCGTCATTATCGCCGATATTAGCGGTTTAACTGATGCGGTAATGCAATAAGACTATGATACTACTTTTTACATTCTAAATGGTGGAAACGGAGGAGATTTAATTAGTCGTAGGAACGCAAAGGCTGCTCGTATTGATAATATGAAACAGTTTGAGAAAAGGAAGTACAAACGCAAAAATAGTCCAAATAGTCGTAAAGTCAAAGATTGGACGGATTATTTATTCGCTACATTTCAGGAGAGGAATCCTAATGACCGAAAGAAGTAAAGTAACATGCGTTTACCTTACTGTAAATGACCGAGGTTATGGCGACGGCTATTCGGCTGGTTGTGAGCTTTGGAAAGAAGATTCAGTTTACTGCATTTTCTCGTTATACCTATCTAAAGCGAAATATAAAAACAAAACAAAAGCTTTACGGCATGTAATCTCATTAGTTTTAAGTGAAATCGATGAGCAGGCAGAGGTAATACTGTTCTATTCTCCAATGAAACACTTTTTTCAAGTAAAGAGGCTGCACAAAATGACTGATGAATTAAAAAAAGGTAAAGACGTTCGCTACTTTAAAGCTGAGCGCATACCGGAATCGGTCCACGCCTTAGAACTAGACGCATCTATGAGGCAAGAAGACATTATTGAACATTTATAAAAAGGGGAGATATTGAATGAGCAAAATCGAAAAGATTAAAAGTTTAGTAGGTAAAGCGCAAGAACTGCAGCAGGATACGACTAGGATGTACCGTTTATTTCAAGAGGATATTATTCAGAAACAATCTCAAATCAAACTTAATGACGAGTATACCGAAAAAGGCAAGCAGAAGCTGATAGAGTCACTTAAAGCACGAAAGACAGTCGAGTTTCTTAAAAGTGCCCGCCATCTTCAAACCGAATTTAAGAAGAATTTGACGGCTGCAAAAAAGGAAGCTGAGTCCATTGTTTACGGCAAAATTCCGCAAGTTGATCCGGATAAGATGGAGCGCTTTAAGAATCGATTTAATGAGGTAAAGACGGAGATTTTACTTGCGTCTTCGGCACGCAGAAAAAAGGATATTCTTGAAGAGTTCCTCGGCAATGTCGACGAACCTGGTCTTGCGGTAGTTGTAAAAAATGAGTTTGACGAGGTAATTAAGCCGATTTTGGACGAAGCGGGTACAGATGGGATGAAGTTTCGAAATGACCTAAACAGAGCATTCGAGGACTTAAAAGTGCGCTCAATGGATCCGGAGGCGATAGAGGCGATTCAAATTATCGAGTATACAGATGCGGTCATGAATAGCAGATACTTCAGCCCTATGGTAGAGCAGAACGTGCAACAAGTCCTCGGTAGGACGGCTCATATGTACATGGAGCGACCTGACGAATACTTCGAACAGAATCCCGAGGAGGATACGCCGGAATCGCCTTTCCGCTCTATTCAAGAAATAGAAGAGGAAGAAGAGGCTAAGAAACTTTAATTAAAGGAGAAGATGAAAATGCGTCACGGTAATAGAATTGTTGCATCGTCTTGAAGTAGCGGAAAAGGAAACCAAACATTTTCATTCCCGGTATTCCAAGTCCGTTTGATCGTTAATTGTTACGATAATCCTTTAACATTGAAATACAAGACTTATAGAAACTTATACGAAACATTTACCTTATATCCTGGCGAATGTTTTGACGAAGATACGGAACCGTTCAAAGAGTTACAAATTACAGCCGACGACAACACTCGATGGCAATTCACTGGCTATTGTGACCTTGACGGATATCCGTATTTAGTCAGCACGTACTAATATTATATGGTGATGAAGCGCGAATTTGCCATTGTTTATCGCGTGGAGCTCCTGATGTTGGCGCCTTTTTCCGGGCGTCCTTTTTATTTTCCTTCCAACAGTCTCCTAATCTTCCATAATACTTATCGTGGTACAATTGTATTGAGGTGTTTACTATGTTTATCTCACCAATGTTACTGCATAAATCAGATCAACCGTTCGATGATACCGAGTATATAAGTGAACTTAAGCTCGACGGTATCCGATTAATATATTCCGTGGACGATACAGGTAAAGTTCGCCTGTACTCCCGACACAATAACGAAATAACCGCGAAGTTCCCCGAACTTCAAAATCTTAGTATACCGCCTGGGACCGTACTCGATGGCGAGTTAATCGTTAGCGGAAACGATGGCAAGCCGGACTTCGAAGCGATGATGAGTCGGTTTATGAGTTCACGTGATAAAACTCCCGTTACTTTCGTAACCTTTGACGTCATTCAGCACGAAGGGGAACGCGTCACAAAACTTCCGTTGCTCGAGCGCAAGGAATTACTTGCTGACATTGTTCCAACGGATACAGCGTTAATTGCCAAGACGCAATTCATCGAAGGCCATGGCGAGGCTTATTTTGAAGCTATCAAGGCGCAAGCACTGGAAGGTATCGTCTTAAAGCGAAAGGATTCTCGATATGAAGTCGGCAAGCGGTCGCATTCGTGGTTAAAGGTTATTAATTACCAATATGCCAATGTGCATGTCGTGGGCTACCGCAAGCAGCCGAAAGACTTCGGATGGCTGCTTCAATTTGACGATGGCCGGTATGCGGGCGTTATGGAGCTCGGTGTGCCTGCGAAGGAACGTGCGAAGGTTTATAACTCGCAGATAATCAGCGAAAACAAAGACTTTGCGTACATTGAGCCGCTCAAATGCCGAGTAAAATATCGCAATTTAACAAAGGCGGGTTTATTGAGGCTGCCAAGTTTTTTAGAGTGGGTTTAACGCCCACTCTTTTTTGATCTCTTATTCAACTAAAGCACCCGTTAGTTGAAGAAGACTAAATGACATTAGATAATACTTTCCCTTTTAATGTCAATCAAATCTGGGTCTAGTTCTTCAAGTTTATCTTCGAATTCTTCCCAACCATTTTGTCTAATAAATTCTG
>NZ_JAHXYW010000079.1 GCF_019969725.1 Neobacillus bataviensis | reverse complement strand
TTACTCGGTTTTTACTTGGTTACTTCTTCTATTACGATTATCTAGTTTTCAAAGAACGAAGTTCTGAGAGATTGCACTCTCAAAACTAAACAAACAGAAAACCATCAAACAAACGTTATTGTCTGGCACTTACGTCCAGCTTATATCCTTAGAAAGGAGGTGATCCAGCCGCAACTTCCTATACGAATACCGAAGTTCTAAGAGA
>NZ_JAHXYW010000078.1 GCF_019969725.1 Neobacillus bataviensis | reverse complement strand
TGAAGTCGTAACAAGGTAGCCGTATCGGAAGGTGCGGCTGGATCACCTCCTTTCTAAGGATATAAGCTGGACGTAAGTGCCAGACAATAACGTTTGTTTGATGGTTTTCTGTTTGTTTAGTTTTGAGGGAGCAATTCTCTCAAAGCTTTTTTATTCGTTCTTTGAAAACTAGATAATCGTATAGAAGAAGTAACCAAGTAAAAAC
>NZ_JAHXYW010000077.1 GCF_019969725.1 Neobacillus bataviensis | reverse complement strand
TCGGCTCCTAGTGCCAAGGCATCCACCGTGCGCCCTTTCTAACTTAACCTAAAAGGTTTTACTCTAATAAATAGAGAGAAAAACTAAAATGGCGATTACTCGGTTTTTACTTGGTTACTTCTTCTATACGATTATCTAGTTTTCAAAGAACGAATAAAAAAGCTTTGAGAGAATTGCTCCCTCAAAACTAAACAAACAGAAAACCATCAAACAAACGTTATTGTCTGGC
>NZ_JAHXYW010000076.1 GCF_019969725.1 Neobacillus bataviensis | reverse complement strand
ATGCATAACACTTTTAGCATTAATAAAACTGCTGAATATACATTGATTGTTATTCAACTATCGGGTGCTAGAGTTTAAGAACGGGGATGGCTGCGGCGATCCCTTTTTTATTGCACTAACGGGGCAGGTTAGTTGAACAAGGAAGCTGATATAATATATAAAAAAAGTGTTGGAACGGTGAAAAAAATGGAGCTATATACTTGCCAATGTTGTGGATATAAAACTCTTACAGAAGGAACAC
>NZ_JAHXYW010000075.1 GCF_019969725.1 Neobacillus bataviensis | reverse complement strand
AGTGCCCAACTGAATGCTGGCAACTAAGATCAAGGGTTGCGCTCGTTGCGGGACTTAACCCAACATCTCACGACACGAGCTGACGACAACCATGCACCACCTGTCACTCTGTCCCCCGAAGGGGAAAATCCTATCTCTAGGAGTGTCAGAGGATGTCAAGACCTGGTAAGGTTCTTCGCGTTGCTTCGAATTAAACCACATGCTCCACCGCTTGTGCGGGCCCCCGTCAATTCCTTTGAGTTTCAGCCTTGCGGC
>NZ_JAHXYW010000074.1 GCF_019969725.1 Neobacillus bataviensis | reverse complement strand
GAGTGCCCAACTGAATGCTGGCAACTAAGATCAAGGGTTGCGCTCGTTGCGGGACTTAACCCAACATCTCACGACACGAGCTGACGACAACCATGCACCACCTGTCACTCTGTCCCCCGAAGGGGAACGTCCTATCTCTAGGAGTGTCAGAGGATGTCAAGACCTGGTAAGGTTCTTCGCGTTGCTTCGAATTAAACCACATGCTCCACCGCTTGTGCGGGCCCCCGTCAATTCCTTTGAGTTTCAGCCTTGCGG
>NZ_JAHXYW010000073.1 GCF_019969725.1 Neobacillus bataviensis | reverse complement strand
GCCGCAAGGCTGAAACTCAAAGGAATTGACGGGGGCCCGCACAAGCGGTGGAGCATGTGGTTTAATTCGAAGCAACGCGAAGAACCTTACCAGGTCTTGACATCCTCTGACACTCCTAGAGATAGGAATTTCCCCTTCGGGGGACAGAGTGACAGGTGGTGCATGGTTGTCGTCAGCTCGTGTCGTGAGATGTTGGGTTAAGTCCCGCAACGAGCGCAACCCTTGACCTTAGTTGCCAGCATTCAGTTGGGCACTC
>NZ_JAHXYW010000072.1 GCF_019969725.1 Neobacillus bataviensis | reverse complement strand
GGCCTAAATGGACTCGAACCATCGACCTCACGCTTATCAGGCGTGCGCTCTAACCAGCTGAGCTATAGGCCCTCATAACGAAAGTTATGAAATTAAGTGAAAGAATCAATCTTTCAAAACTAAACAAACAAGAAACAGTCAACTTATTATCTGTCACTCGGGACAGCATTATCCTTAGAAAGGAGGTGATCCAGCCGCACCTTCCGATACGGCTACCTTGTTACGACTTCACCCCAATCATCTGTCCCACCTTAGGCGGCTGGCTCCTTACGGTTACCCCACCGACTTCGGGTGTT
>NZ_JAHXYW010000071.1 GCF_019969725.1 Neobacillus bataviensis | reverse complement strand
TCGGCTCCTAGTGCCAAGGCATCCACCGTGCGCCCTTTCTAACTTAACCTAAAAGGTTTTACTCTATTAAATAGAGAGAAAAACTAAAATGGCGATTACTCGGTTTTTACTTGGTTACTTCTTCTATACGATTATCTAGTTTTCAAAGAACGAAATTGGTGGAGCTTAGCGGGATCGAACCGCTGACCTCCTGCGTGCAAAGCAGGCGCTCTCCCAGCTGAGCTAAAGCCCCGTTATGAAGTGGTGGGCCTAAATGGACTCGAACCATCGACCTCACGCTTATCAGGCGTGCGCTCTAACCAGCTGAGCTATAGGCCCTCATAACGAAAGTTATGAAATTAAGTGAAAGAATCAATCTTTCAAAACTAAACAA
>NZ_JAHXYW010000070.1 GCF_019969725.1 Neobacillus bataviensis | reverse complement strand
TCTCCGGATCAAAGCTTACTTACAGCTCCCCGAAGCATATCGGTGTTAGTCCCGTCCTTCATCGGCTCCTAGTGCCAAGGCATCCACCGTGCGCCCTTTCTAACTTAACCTAAAAGGTTTTACTCTAATAAATAGAGAGAAAAACTAAAATGGCGATTACTCGGTTTTTACTTGGTTACTTCTTCTATTACGATTATCTAGTTTTCAAAGAACGAAGTTCTGAGAGATTGCACTCTCAAAACTAAACAAACAAGAAACCATCAAACAAACTGTATTGTCTGGCTCTTACGTCCAGCTTATATCCTTAGAAAGGAGGTGATCCAGCCGCACCTTCCGATACGGCTACCTTGTTACGACTTCACCCCAATCATCTGTCCCACCTTAGGCGGCTGGCTCCTTACGGTTACCCCACC
>NZ_JAHXYW010000006.1 GCF_019969725.1 Neobacillus bataviensis | reverse complement strand
GATCACCCTCTCAGGTCGGCTACGCATCGTCGCCTTGGTGAGCCGTTACCTCACCAACTAGCTAATGCGCCGCGGGCCCATCTGTAAGTGTCAGCCGAAACCGACTTTCAGCTTTTCCTCATGAGAGGAAAAGGATTATCCGGTATTAGCACCGGTTTCCCGGTGTTATCCCAGTCTTACAGGCAGGTTGCCCACGTGTTACTCACCCGTCCGCCGCTAGACTCCGAAGAGTCTCGCTCGACTTGCATGTATTAGGCACGCCGCCAGCGTTCGTCCTGAGCCAGGATCAAACTCTCCAAGAAAGTTGATTAGCTCATAAAATAAAACGTTGGCTTCGTTTCAGAAGAAACGATTATTATTGTTTGTTGACGTTTTTGTTTGTTTAGTTTTCAAAGAACAAGGCTACTACATTGAATTACTTCTAGAGAAACAACTTTGAAAATTCTACTTGCAGCCTTGCGACGAGCTGAACAATACAGCTTTGAATACGCTATGGCGCAGGAGCAATGTCAAGTTGTTTTTTAGAATTTCTAAGTTATCGCTCAAAAGCGACTTTATTATCATAACAAGTTATTAACTCGAAGTCAACAACTTTTTTGTTTTTCTTTCATCGCCTCGCTGACGACTTTTCATATATTACAGGAGATATTCAGATTGGTCAATAGTTTTTTTAAAAAAATAAAAATGATTTTCGAGTAGCGGTAGCAGCCTAAAAACGAACACCCACTGCTATTATGCAGTGGGCTCATTTAAAGCAATCAATTCTATTTACACGATTCTATCTTCTTATATTCAGCCTGGATCGTACCATCATGGATAAACTGTTTTATTTTTTCATGATCGTAGCCAAGCATAGCTAATATCTCTTCCGTATTCTCTCCAAGTTTAGGCGGAGCTTTTTGAATGGAAACTGCTGAGGTGCTAAGTTCAAAAGGAAGTCTTGCCAGTCTGAAGTTGTTAATAGAGGAGTGAGAAACATCCGTCCACATCCCGATAGCTTCTGTTTGCTGATCCTGAACAACTTCTGATATTTTCTTAACCTTCGAACTCGGTACTCCCGCATCAGCTAATAACTGTACCCATTCATCAGCCGTCTTAGCCTGAAGAATGTTTTCAATCGCCACTCTTAATGTTTCCCGATGCTCCACCCGCTCTGGATTATTTTTGTAGCGCGGATCCTCTATCCATTCATCCTTACCAAGCACCTTACATAATCGCTTGAATAATGAGTTATTGGAAATGCCAATAATAACAGGAGCATCACTGGCCTGAAAAGCCCCATACGGAGCAAAAGCCGTATGGCCCGCACCATTTTTCTTCGGCTCATTCCCGGTCGCAAGCCAGGATAACATATGATAGCCGACCCAGAAGACGCCTGTTTCATAAAGAGAAGTGGTTACTAATTGTCCTTCTCCTGTTTTTAGTTTATGAAATAAGGCGGAAATTACGCCAATGGCACCCCACATGGCACTGCCTTGATCTAATACGGAAACAGGAACGCGGGCAATCTCCGCTCCTTCTGCTCCGTTAATTCCAATAATCCCTGAATCCGCCTGCGCGATAGCATCATAGCCGGGACGATCACAAAGCGGACCTTTCTGGCCATAAGCCGATAAAGAACAATACACTAAAGAGGGATTTAGTTGCTTTAATTTTTCATAACCAAGCCCCATTTTTTCCGCTTTTTGATAGCGGAAGTTTTCTACAAATACATCAGCAGTCTGGACAAGGTCATACACAATCTGACGGCCGCTTTCCTTTTTTAAATCGATGACAATCGATTGTTTATTCCGATTGATTTGAAGGAAATAAACTCCTTCTCCTTCCCAAAAGGGTCCCATTCCTCTAGAATCGTCTCCAGTTTTCGGTCTTTCAATTTTAATAATTTCTGCCCCTAAATCAGCTAAAATCATTGTTAAACTTGGGCCTGAAATATTTGTCGTTACATCTACTACACGAATGCCGCTCAATGGTCCTGGCATCTTGGCTCCCCCTTTTCTAAATAGAGGACCTGCTGCCCTCTTGATGGTCTTTTTTTAAAATGAACGTGGCAATCCAAGGACATGCTGTCCTACATAGCTTACAACTAGATTGTTGGTAATCGGGGCTACAATAAATAAACGTGCTTCCTTAAATTTTCTTTCGATATTGTATTCTTTTGCAAAACCATAACCGCCATAGGTGTCCATAGCTGCATTCGCTGCGCGCCAGGTGGCTTCAGAGGCCAAATATTTTGCCATGTTTGCCTCAGCTCCGCATTCCACGCCTGCATCGAACATTTCAGCCGCCTTATCTCTCATCAATTTTGCGGCCTGGATATCCATATAGCCTCTGGAAAGCGGGAATTGAACCCCTTGGTTTTGCCCAATCGGACGGCCAAAGACGACCCGTTCATTGGCATATTGGACTGATTTATCAACAAAGTACATTCCGTCGCCGATGGATTCAGATGCGATGAGAATCCGCTCTGCATTCATCCCGCCAAGAACATAACGGAAGCCTTTTCCTTCTTCCCCAATCAAGTTTTCAACCGGGATTTCAGCCCCCTCAAAAAATACTTCTGTTGTTGCATGATTAATCATCGTATCAATCGGGCGGATATCAATTTTATCGGCTTGTTCTTTCATATCTAAAATAAACAGGCTCAAACCGTCTGTCTTTTTTGCCACTTTGTCTTTTGGTGTCGTTCTGGCCAATAACATCATTAGATCGGAATGCTCCGCTCTGGATGTCCAAATCTTTTGGCCATGCACCACATATTTGTCTCCGACTCTTTCGGCAAAGGTTTGGATGCTGGTGGTATCACTTCCGGCAGTAGGTTCTGTGATCCCAAACGCTTGCAGGCGAAGCTCACCGCTGGCAATCTTCGGAAGGAATCTTCGTTTCTGATCCTCATTGCCGTGGCGCAGCAGGGCACCCATCGTATACATTTGAGCGTGGCAGGCGCCAGCGTTGCCGCCTGAACGATTGATTTCTTCTAAAATAATGCAAGCTTCCGTCATTCCTAGTCCGGCTCCGCCGTATTCTTCCGGAATTAAAACAGACAGCCATCCCTCTTCGGTTAAGGCTTGGACAAAAGCGGTAGGGTACTCGCTTTTTTCATCTAATTCCCGCCAGTAGTCTTCTGGAAAGCGCTCACATAAAGAACGAACGCTTTTGCGGATCATTTCGTGTTCCGTGTTTTCCATTAATTTTGTATTGGACATTTTTTATATACCTCCTGGTTTATAAAATTGTAACGAGTTTCTTGAGAGTAAAATCGGTTTATCTGAGAGTTACGCTACCTTATCCGCGACTTACGCAATCTCGTCCGCGAGTAACCCTGTTAACGCCCTCTCCACTCCGGCGCACGCTTTTCATTAAAAGCATAAATACCTTCAAGCCTGTCTTCTGAATTCGCACATGTATAGTAAGCTTCTAATTCCAAAACAAGTCCGGTAGCTAAATCCGTTTCCGTTCCTTTATTCACAGCCTTCTTCAAAGCTTTTAAGGAAAGCGGCGCATTCAAGGCGATGCTTTCAGCGAGCTTAATCGTTTCCGCTAGCAAGGCTTCACTCTCAAACACATGATTGATAAGCCCCCACTGCTTTCCTTCTTCTGCAGTAATCCGTTTTCCGGTGAATAGGATTTCTTTTGCTAAGCCGATTGGCAGAATGCGGGGAAGCAATTGAGATCCGCCAATGCCTGGAATCAACCCCAATTTCGCCTCTGGAAGACCTAATCCAACCTGCTCAGCAGAGGTTCTTATGTCGCAGCTAAGCGCGATTTCAAGTCCTCCGCCTAATGCATAACCGTTAATCGCACCGATGACAGGATAAGGAAATTCCCGAATACTTTCTGTTACTTTTTCAAAATAATCGTGCTGCTTTTTCCAGTCCTTCTGGGACATGCCATTCCGCTCTTTGAGGTCCGCCCCGACACAGAAGCTTTTAACTCCGGAACCGGTTACCACCAATACACGGACACTCTCGTCGTATTTTAGTTCCTCTAAGGCTTCTATTAATTCCAAAGCCATTTTCGTATTCATGGCATTCATCGATTCCGGGCGGTTCAAGGTTAAAATCGCAATCCCTTGATGGCTTTCTGCCCTTTCCAATTTAATGGTTTCATAAGTTTTCACTAGCATGTATTCTCATCCCTTTAACATATTTTAGTAGGCACAGGATATATGCGAGAGCTTTTACCAGCCTTTGCGACCTGCCCCGGCAAATCATGTTCTAGTAATTCTTTCAAGCGGTGGGAAGCTTCGATTAAATAATCTAGATTGATAGAGGTACGGACACCCATTTCCTCCAGCATGTGGACCACGTCCTCCGTGCAAACATTCCCCGTTGCACCAGGAGCAAATGGACAGCCGCCAATCCCGCCTAAGGAAGCATCGAAGATTGTGACCCCGGCCTCTAAACCAGCCACGATATTAGCCAGCCCCATTCCCCTTGTATTGTGAAAATGGCAGCCAAATTCAGCATCCTTCCATTCATTCACGATTTGCTTCGTCAATTGATAGACTTGCTTCGGATTGGCCATTCCGGTTGTATCTGCGAGCGTAATTCTTTTGATGTTATGTAAGAGAAGTTTTTCAATGAGATTCATGATGCGTTCGGGCGGGACTGTCCCCTCAAAAGGACAGCCAAATGAAGTAGCAACTGTAACGTTAAGTTGGATCTCGTTATCTGATGCGAATTGAGATAAATGCTTGAAGTTTTCCAATGACTGTTCGGTCGTTTGCCGGACATTTTGTTCATTATGGGTATTACTTGCTGAAAAAACATAATTGACGGACTTGATGCCATTTTGTTTGGCCAGTTCGAGTCCTTTTAAATTAGGTACCAGGGCAACGAGCTGCATTTCGTCCAATGACTTTAGATGCGAATAAAACGCTGCGGTATTGGCCATTTGCGGCACGAGTTTTGGGTGGACAAAGGAGCCGAATTCGATTTCGGATACATTGGCCTTTTGCAAAAGAGAAAAGATCTCTACTTTCTCGTCGACTGTTAAAACTTTGGATTCTAGCTGAAGTCCATCCCGCAAGCCTACTTCGTAAATGGTGACTTGGTCGGCTAATTTCATCGTTATCGCTTCCTCTATAAAAAAGTGATCCATCTTTATAAATAGGATACTGTATCCAATATACAATTTCAACAGTTTTTAGAATTTTCATAAATTAATTTAGGTTTTCTTAAACACTAGAGCAGGGATAACGTGGAATTGTCCCATAAGTGGAAAATGTTTATGGGACATAATTGATATATGAAACTACGAAACTGTCCCATAGACAGGCTCTATGAGACAAAATCATCCTGAAAAACTGCCAAACTGTCCCATAGAAAGCCTCTATGAGACAAAATCATCCTGAAAAACTGCCAAACTGTCCCATAGAAAAGCTCTATGGGACATAATCGCACAGAAAAACCCCCAAAATGTCTCATAGAGGCAAACCAAATGTATAGTTTCCATAACAAAAAAAACAAGGCAGCCGATCAACTCAATCAGCGCCTTGTCCTTATTGAAATTGCAGTTTCCCTATTTTGTACCAATCATTTCCCTCGCTATCCACGATGACCACGGCTGGAAAATCTTTGATTGTCAGCTTATAGATCGCCTCTGGCCCCAGGTCCTCATAGGCGACGACCTCCACGGATTGGATCGTCCGGGCAATCAATGCCCCCGAACCGCCGATAGCGGCAAAATAAACGGCTTTATTTTTCTTCATCGATTCAATGACTTCCTCGCTGCGGTAGCCCTTTCCGATCATTCCCTTTAAACCAAGATCCAGCAAAGAAGGAGTATACTTATCCATCCGTCCGCTTGTGGTCGGGCCGGCGGAGCCAATCACATGCCCCGGCTTCGAGGGAGTCGGCCCGACATAATAAATCGTCTGCCCTTTCACATCAAAAGGCAATTCCTCGCCTCTTTCCAGCGCTTCAAACATTCTTTTATGAGCCGCATCCCTGGCCGTATAAATCGTGCCGCTTAATAGAACGCGATCACCCGCTTTTAACTTCAACAACTCCTGTTCGGATATTGGATTCATTAAATGAATAGCTGACACCACTAATCCCTCCCCCTTAGATTCTGACCTCTTTATGTCTGCTCGCATGGCAGTTCAAATTGACCGCAACCGGCAAGGCGGCAATATGGCATGGTTCAATCTCAATTTTTACATCCAGCGCCGTCGTATTCCCTCCCATCCCCTGCGGACCGATGCCAAGCTCATTGATTTTTTCCATCAATTCCATTTCCAGCTCCGCGATTTCCGGCCGTTCACTGCGATGTCCAATCGGGCGGAATAACGATTTCTTCGCCAAATACGCACAGCGCTCAAAATTGCCGCCGATCCCAACTCCGACGACCAACGGCGGGCAGGCATTCGGCCCGGCTTGAGCGACAATGGTTAAAATATAATCCTTAATCCCCGCTAACCCGTCGGCAGGCTTCAGCATTTTCAATGCGCTCATATTTTCACTGCCACCGCCTTTGGCCGACATATGGATGACTAGTTCATCCCCAGGCACGAGCTCAACATGGATAATGGAAGGAGTATTATAACCTTTACTCTTTTCCCTTGTAATCGGGTGATCGACGATCGAATGCCTTAAATACCCTTCTTCATACCCTTTCTTGACCCCTTCATTGATGGCATCGTACAGACTGCCGCGGCTAATATGGCAATCCTGGCCTACCTCTACGATAAAAACGGAAACCCCGGTATCCTGACACATCGGCACACGCTCTGAACGGGCAATATCCGCATTCAGCAGCAATTGTTCTAAAATATCTTTCCCCGTTTCCGATGTTTCTTTTTTCAAGGCAGATTGAAAGGCTTGAATCACATCCTGTCCCAGCTCAAAATTGGCCTCTTGACACATAGCTGCCACCTGATTCACTATCTCCTCATAAAAAATCGTCCGCAAAGCCATCTTCCCCTTATGCATGAATTTCTTTCGTGAATGTAATGTTATCCCCTTGAATCACTAAACTACCTTCCCATTCCTTTTTTTCCACTTTCACATCCTGCAGGATATGAGCCCCTCTGCTTTCCTTCCTCTTCGCACCTGCAAAGGCCGCAGCCCACGCTGCCCGGACTTTATCATGAAGCTGCAGTGCCGCAACCCCACTTTCTTTATTTAAATAGAAAGCCAACTCACTCAACTCTTTTTCTGCCTTTTCCAAGGAACTAGAGGTTCGTTCAATGCCGACAAGGTTCCACATGATTTCTTTTAACCGTTGGGAAACCTCCAGGGTTTTGCCTCCAGGAAGTGTATCTTTTCCGAAACGCTCTGCCTCGGCCTTTACCGCAACAGGCACGGGCACTCCCTCCAGCGCAGCCATTTTCCCTGTCCGCTTCCCGAATACAAGGGCTTCCGTCAAGGAACCGCCGCCAAGCCGGTTTGCACCGTGAAGGCCGCCGGTCACTTCCCCGCAGGCATATAATCCTTTAATATTCGTCCGGCCATACTCATCGGCTTTAATCCCGCCCATGCAATAATGCTGAACAGGATACATCTTCCAGACGCCTTGATATCCTTTTTTCACAAGCCTGTATACATAAGGGCTGTCCTTCTCCAAGTCTTTAACAGGAACAGCCGAAAAATCCAAATAAACTTCGTTTTGCTTGAACATTTCGTAGCTAAGGATGTCCCTCGTTTCCAGCTCCCTCCTCGGGAAATCCTCCATAAACCGCTCCGAGGACCCATTCAAAAGGATGGCTCCTTTTCCAAAAATCCTCGTCATTACATCGATGTTGGCAGGCTGCTGCAGTCGGTACGGATAAAACTGGACAAATTCCATATCCACAATCTCCGCCCCATGCCTCCAGGCCAGGCCGATGCCCTCTCCCGAAACATCCTTTGGATTATCGGTAGATGCATAGAGCCCGCCGAATCCGCCGGTTGCTAGAATCGTAGAAGGGGCAGTAAATGCCATCACCGTACCTTCCTTTTCCACGACAACTCCTATAACCGCTTGGCCGTCCTTGAGCAAATCAACCAAGACTGCCTGCTCGAAAAATTCTACCCCAATCTCAATGGCATATTGCCTTAACACCTTTGTGGTGTTTTTTCCGAGTCCGTTTGCCGCATAAACCCTGCGGGGAAACGAGTGGCCGGGCGTAGCGACCTTCCGCTCCCGTTCCAGCTCAATCCCGAATTTGCTTTCCAGTTCATTGACCCGTACAGTACATTCCTCTGCTAAAATTCTCGCTAATGCTGGATTGGATAGACCTCTGCTTCCGCGCAGGATATCGTCGAAAAACGTTTCCGGAGAATCCCCTTCTGAAAAAATTGCCGATTGGACGCCGTCCGAAATGACAGAGGAGCCGCCGAATCCCGCTTTACCTTTTGTCAGCAAGGCAACCCGCGCCCCTTCTTCCCTTGCCGAAATCGCTGCACCAAGGGCCGCCTGACCCCCGCCGATTACGATCACATCATAGTTCACGTCTTCACCAACTCCCCATTATTAGTTCGATACGAAACAGGGGTAATCCTGTTTAATGCGGCAAATGCAACTTTCTTCCCAGCCATTCTCT
Source organism: Neobacillus bataviensis (assembly GCF_019969725.1). Next base: position 369,909 of record NZ_JAHXYW010000006.1, on the reverse strand, counting down.
CGTCTCGATGCTATCTAATTGAAAAATCGCTTCCACTTCTGCTTCCGGATTTTCTAATTTATCGGCGGTCATGGAAATAAACTTCTGAATCAATTCCTCTTTGCTCGCCATTTTTTCAGGATCGCCCTTTGGATAATCGGTTGCTTTTTCAAAAATTTTCCCATTATCAAGGAGTACCTCTACACTGGCTCCCCATTTTTCCGGATAGGCTTCTTCATAATAGGGATCAACGAGCACGTCTACTTTTTTCACCAGACTCAAAATCTCAGAGTCTCGTAAGCTTTCTTCCGTAAAATCCCTTAATGAAGCGGAGCCCTTTACAGCGGCGAGACTGGCGCAGAACTGACTGCTGAATTTGCAGGCATAAACGCTGTCCGGATTCGGTTTGTCGGTGATATTCAAGACGGTTTGATACGTTTTAATCGTAATCCGCTCAATCTGCTGATAAGAAAGGGAATGTTCATTCATGATGTCGAGGATGCAATCGATGGCTGGATGTGTATGACGGCAGGAGGCATGGATTTTAAAGCTGTTCTCGGTGATCTTCCACTCTTCCCCAAGATTTTTCGTGATTTTTGAAGGATCGGCCGCTTCCGCCATCGCTTCAAAGAACCCTCTTCTTCCTTCTAAAATTTTCGTCGCGGACGTGAAATTCTTTTTCGCCAGCAGGGCGGCGAGTGTGCCGTTGTAGGCAGCTTTCGCGGTGTGCAGTTGTTTCGTGTTGGCCCCATCCTCGATAAACTCCCACAATCCGGCTGCCTGGCTTCCGGCATTTCCGAGGGCGTACATCGTTTGCTCCACGTTTAAGTTTAATAGCTTGGCAACGGCGGCGGCTGAGCCAAAGGTTCCGCAGGTAGCGGTATTATGCCAAAAATAATAGTGGGACGGAGAAACGGCTTCGCCAATCCGGTAGCAGACTTCATAGCCGACAGCCACGGCAGTAATCAAGTCTTTCCCTGATAAGTCATAGGCTTCAGCTGCTGCGACTGCCGCCGGAATGACCACGGTACCGGCATGGATAATCGAAGATTTATGAATATCGTCAAGCTCGACAATATGGCTTGCAGCCGCATTGACCAGCACCGCATTGCCAAGCGAAGATTTTCCGCCTGTCACAAGGCTTGTCTGCTCATGCCCGCCCCATTCTTCCACAAGCTCTTTCATCGCCTGGATTGGCGGCAGGTCTTTACCGGCCACGGCAGAGCCATACCAGTCGAGGATACAAATTTTTGTAAATTCCACAACATCTTCCGGCAAATCTGTAAAACTCGTACGGCAAACATACTCAGCTAACTTTTTAGATAATGTCATTGTCCCTTCCCCACTTTCTTTCCTACGATTTTTTTTAAAACTTCAAGGATATCATCGTACTCTTCAACGACGATGGCACCGGCTTCCCTGAGCGCCTTCATTTTTAAAGAAGGGCGTCCGGTATCGCCGGAGATCATCGCACCGGCATGTCCAAAAACCGTTCCTTCCGGCAGGCCTTCCGTGAATTTTCCAGCAACAAACGAGATGAGCGGCTTGGTAAATCCGCCGGCTTGGATAAAGGCAGCCGCCTCTTCTTCAAACGAAGTTCCCGGTTCAGAGAATGTTACTACGGCTTCCGTTTCCTCATCTTTTTCAAAAAGAGCCAATAAATCTTTGATGGTGGTTCCGATTAAACTATCGCCGCCAATTCCGATACTGGTGGTGACCCCAAAGCCGGCCCGTTTGACCATCCAGGACGTTTCCGCCGTCATTCCGCCGCTTCTGGAGATAACCCCCACATTGCCGGGTACAAAACAGCGCTCCGGCCGGTCCCCGCCAACCGACCCCATTTTGATTCTGTCTTTCGGATTGATCATCCCGACCGTATTAGGCCCGATGATGGTTACCCCTTCTTTCCGCGCCGCATGCAGCAGCTTGACGGCATCCTGCTGGGGAATGTTTTCGGTGGTGACAACGATTAATTTGATTCCCTGCTGGATTGACTCGAGTACGGCATCCAAGGCAAATCCGGGCGGGACGATGATTAGACTGGCGTTAACCTGATGTTTCTGGAATGCCTCCGCGACGGTGTCATATACCGGGATCCCTTGAACAAACTGGCCGCCCTTCCCAGGAGTGACGCCGGCAAAAATTTTCGTTCCGTAGTCGAGCGTATGGCCGACCACCATGGCGGCTTCCCTGCCGGTAATCCCCTGCACGACAATACGCGTATCCTGATTTATAAGAATCGCCATCCTAGCTTACCCCCTTCATCTTTTCAACCATCACTAACGCAGTTTCCTCAATGGTCCGTTCTTCGCCAAAATAGGTAATCCCTGCCTTCACAAAAATCCGCTTACCTTCGTCGTCATTCACGCCTGCCTGCCGGACGACTATCGGAAAGGTGTTGAGGTCAAGTGCCATATCCTGCACCGCTCTGACGATCCCTTTGGCCATCACATCAATTTGCGTATTATTGGTGATGTTTTGTGAGACAAACAGTCCCTTCACTCCCTCTTTGGAGAGAATTCCTTTTGTCAGTCCATACACCTTCTCTTCTGAAGGATTTCCGCCCGTTTCGGTATAATTGGCCGGCTTGCCGCCTAAGCGGGTCAACGCGTCAAAGCTTAACAGACTTCCGCCTCCGCCTCCGCACATAAAGCCGATATTTCCGCCTTCCATTTCCGTGTAGCGGGCAGTACCGCGGTAATCGGCATCGTTCACCATGACCATTTCTTTTTCAAGCTTTGTCAGCGGCCTCCACGACCGTTCACTCCCGGACTCCACTTTCCCTGAAAGCTCCGGCTGGCGGTAGAGCGCCGAATCATCGATCCCCATCACCGATGCCGCCGCCACTACCTCTTCGTCCTTTGTCAGGACCAGCGGGTTAATTTCTAAGATATAACAATCATATTTTGTAAAAATATCATAAAGACTGCATAAAACGGCCGTGGCCTTAATCAGCGGCTTACCGGTTACCCCAAGCCTGCTCCATATTTCCTTCGCCTGATAAGGATACAACGGAAGGAAAGGGTCCATATGGTGGATAACCACTTTATCCGGGGCGTCTTTCACGAGATCCTCCACTTCCACTCCGCCTTCGGTTGTCGTAATGATGACCGGAAGCTGTTTTTCACGGTCAATCGTAATCGAAACATACCATTCTTCATCAATATCAATCTTCTCTTCTATTAAAAGCTTTTCGACTAGATAATTCCGGACGGTCATCTTTAATAGCTGCTCTGCCTTCGCTTTTGCTTCTTCGATGGTCTCGGCAAACTGAATCGCCCCGGCCTTTCCTCTTTTTCCGACCGGCACGAGCGCCTTTAGGACACAGGGTTTCTCGATATGCTGTTCCGTGATTTCATCTGAAGAAGTGATCACCCAGTGGCTGGGAGCGGGAACACCGTTTTGTTTTAAAAGCGTTTTACTGGCGTCTTCAAGCATTCTTCCCATCTTCATGCACCACCTACTTTGGATATTGGATACAATTATTTTTTAAAAAAAAGAGAGAATTAATTTCTTCCCTCTTCTTTTAAACCCTTCACTAACATCTCACCGGTTCGCGAAATGTGTTTCGAAACCAAGTAAGCGGCTGTTTCCTTATCTTTACGTAAAACGGCATTTAAGATACTTCTGTGTTCGACATTAGATGTATCCTTTTGTCCTTTTAAAATATGGGGAGTTTGCATCGGCAGGCCGTTCCATAAGGTACTGATAAACGTGTTTAGACGCTCCCAGGTACATCTCTTGATTAACAGCCGGTGAAATTCGATATTATAGCGGACAAACTCATCCACATCCGGACTTGCTTCCATTTTCTCCACTAATGCCGTTAATTCCTTCAGGTCATCCTCGGTTAAATTCTCCACACTTTGGAAGACGGCCATTTTTTCTAATTCGGACCGGAGGGCATAAATCTCCTCAATATCCCCCACATTGATGGATTTCACCACGGCGCCTTTATGCGGTTCAAGCTTAATCAGCCCTTCGGCTTCCAGCTTTTGAAACGCTTCACGGATCGGCATCCGGCTGACACCCAACGCATCGGCAAGTTCCGATTGTTTAAGGCGCTCGCCTGGTTTAAAATCGCCTTTTAAAATCGCTTCGCGTATTAAGTTAAGAACTCTTAAATGCAATGTATCTCTGTTTTCAATCATGAGTCCATTTTTTTCGATCATCTTTAACGACCTTTCCAAATCCTATTTGGAATTAGGATACAGAATCCATTTCAAATTGTCTATAGATTCTGATGACTTGCCACAAATATTTCTTATAGGAGCCCTAGCCAGTTCCACCAAGTAACGGCAGTTAAGAGGACTACGATGCTCATGAGGACCGTCAATAAAATACCTGGAATTAAAAACTCTTTTTGCTCGATCCGTCCTGAACTATGAACGATGATATTTGGTGTTGCTTCCACTACCAGAATATACCCATGAAGACAGGCAATCGAGGCGGTTAAACAAATAAGAACAGGGTCCGCCCCGGCTTTAGCAGATAATCCGATAAAAATCGGCACAAGGGTGACGACGGCGGTCGAGACATTCGCCACGGCCAAATGGAGAATATGGGTAATCACGAGAATCGTTATGACCGCCAAAACCGGCGAGTGGAGAAAATAAAGAATCCAGTCGGAACTTAAACTATCGCCAACCAGCTTTGCGGCTCCCGATTTATTAAACGCATAGCCGAGGGAAAGCGTAACACCCATCAAAAGAACCGTATCAAAATTGATCTTCACCAAATTGTCCCATTTCGTGCAGCCGATCCCCGGCAAGCCCATTAACACCACGCCAATCAGGGCGGGAACACTTGGATGTAATCCGTGCAAAGGCTCGGTAAACCACAAGGCGACAATCATGAACAGGATCGCCAAACACTTTTTCTCTTTGGTGTTTAATTTACCCAATTCTTCGAGCTTCTGTTCCAGCTCTTTTTTTACATGGGGAAATTGTTTCTCTTCCTCCGTTAAGGGGAACCGTTTTAATAATGTAAACCATACGACCGGGATCATGATGAGCCAAATGGGGAAGGTGTAGGCAAACCACTGAATGTAGGTGATTTTGATTCCCACGAACTCCTTCAATAATTCCACCGTTAAAATATTCCCGATGGCCGCGGTCATTACCGCAGTGCCGCTGACCGTCCCGCCAAACGCTACCCCAAGCAGGAGCATTTTTCCGAGATTCCCTTTCGCTTTTTCGCCAATGGTGTCCAGTGACATCATCGCGACCGGAAGCATCAGCGTGGCCCTGACCGCTGCTGCCGGAATAAAAAACGACTGGATCTGCGGAATAATCAGAATGCTCCCCAGCAGACCCTTGGCCGTTCCTCCCCATTTCGATAAAAAAACATAGGCGATTCTTTTGGTAAGCGTTGTGTCATTGACCCCTTTGGCAAGCATCATGCCGCCGATAATGAGAAAAACCGCTGGCGAAGCAAATCCGCTATAGACCACATCTGTTGTCACCACGCCGAATACCAGCATTAAGATGAGCAAAATCACGGCCGTCAAGCCAATCGGAATTGGCTCAAACGTCCAATAAAAGACACTCAGCACCAAAAATGCCAACATGATTCTGGCCGAACCGGTAAAGTTGGCAGGGAGGATGAAATACACTCCTGCCATTAAAAGAATGCCAACAAGCAGGATGATGATTTTTTTTACTTCGGGATGTGACTTTTGCTTCTGTTTTGTTAGTACACTTACTCTTGTATTTGGGAAAGCCATATTTCTCTCCTTTTCCCCTGAAAGACATAATCACCTAAGGGACCAGACTGGCGTCCCCTCGGTGATTGGTTTTAATATTGATTTGCGGTTTCCTTCGGCTGGCACAGCTGGAAGAACGACGTCAAATCCTCCACTTCTTCAAAGCGGTCAACAAGGTCAATCAGTTCATGTTTCGCTTCGAGGCTGATGATATCTCCTGTTACATCGATGAATTTCTCTTTGATTTGTTCATCTGTCATCGGGTTATCTTCACTGCCGATCGCTTGCTCAACAAAAAGGGAAAACTCGGTGCCAGCCGTTAATTTAACGGTGAGTTGCACTTGGTCTTCTTTAATCTTTTCATTGATGACAAGGGTAATTTTGTCCCGAAGCTCTTTCACAGCAGGGTCATTTACATATTCATCGGTAAACTCATAGACGCCGGCCTTCAGGTTAAAGAACCCAGCAGCGACACAATGATACACACTGAATTTCCCTTCAAGCCCGGTGGTAATGTTAGTTTTTCCAGTAAGCTCTTTGACAAGCGGATGGGCGGTGATCGTGATCGATTCCACTTCCTCTGCTTGAAGTTTGTGCTCCTTTTGAATCGAAATAATCGCATCAATGGCCGGATGGGTGACGATTCCGCTTGCGTAAGGCTTGTAGCTGTTCTTCTCCACTTCCCACTTATCGCCCCACTGTTCCGTCACGAGCTCGGCCTTGTTCTCTTCAGATAATACTTGGAGGAATCCGCGTTTCGCTTCAAGCGGCTGTTTGGAGGCGGTGAAGCCCTGTCCTCCTAATAATGCTGCTAAAAGTCCGTTCATCGCCGCTTTGCCTGGATGATACGGCTTTGTCATCGTGCCAAACATTTCGCGCAGCCCTGTCGGATCGGTTGCTGCAATCCCAAGGGAGTAAATGGTATTTTCTAGGTCTGAGCCCATCAGTTTGCTGATTGCTGCTGCCGCGCCAATTCCGCCGACGCTTCCGGTAATATGCCAGCCGCGCCAGTAATGTGACGGGTAGACACTTAAGGCCAGTCTCGCTTCGACCTCACAGCCGATGATAAAAGCTTCCAGGACATCCTTTCCTGTTTTGTTATGTTCCTCTGCATAGGCCAGGATCGCTGGAAAAACAGGCGCGGAAGGATGTAATACCGTTTCTAGTAAGGTATCGTCAAAATCAAAGATATGGGAGGACATTCCGTTGAGCAGGGAGGCAAACAGCATGTCGACTTTTTCATTTCTTCCCAGCACGGTTGCCTGCGGCTGGCTGGATGTCATTCTGGCAACGTTCAGTACCATATCCATCGATTCGTGGTTGGCCGCGCCGATCGCCACCCCGAGCCAGTTTAATAGACTTCGTTTCGCTTCCCTTAAGGCATTTTTGCTAAATTGCTCGTAAGATGTATTTGTGATATGTAGGGCTAGTTTTTCGGTTACCATCTGGTTCCCCTCCGTTATTCTAGTTATTTTAATCTGCAGCTTCATTTACGTGGAGCCCTCTTTTTGGCTTTGGCGGGCAATGAAATACCTTATTATTAGCTCTCATCCCGTTTTAGAGATTCGTAGAACCTCTCTACTTGACCGGATTCTTACCTCGACCTCGTTTTGGGTAACGTAGAACCCCTCTATGTGACCGGATTCTCACCTCAACCTCGTTTTGGGTAACGTAGAACCTCTCTACTTGACCGGATTCTCACCTCAACCTCGTTTTAGGTAACGTAGAACCTCTCTATGTGACCGGATTCTTACCTCGACCTCGTTTTAGGTAACGTAGAACTTCTCTACGTGACCAGATTCTCTCCCCAACCTCGTTTTGGGTAACGTAGAGCCACCACTCTCCCAGAGGAAAAGTCACTTAAGAAAGACCAACCGACAGCAGCAACGCTTTCGCTTTTTTATAAACCGGATAATCTACCAGCTTATTCCCCACTGCAATAGAGGCAATCCCTTGCTGCTCTGCCGCTTCAAAGGCATTCACAATTTCTAATGCTTCATCCAATTCCATTTGGCCTGGCGAGAAGATCTCGTGAATCGGCTGCAATTGCTTCGGATGGATGGCAAGCTTCGCCTTGTAACCAAGCCGCCTCGCCCTTTGCGACTCGTTGATCAGCCCCGGTTCATTCGCAAGATCAGGGTAGACGGCATCAACAGGGCTGCCGATGCCCGCCGCTTTCGAGGCATTAACCACCTGCGACCGGGCATACAGCAGCTCGATTCCGTCATCGGTCAACTCGCAGTCCACATCCAACGAATAATCAATCGAGCCAAATACTAATCTCTTAATCATGTAATGAGCTCCCGCAATTTCATAAGCAAATTGAACCCCTCTTGCCGTTTCAATTAATGGAAGAACGACAAAAGAATGAAGATCCCGATTCTGTCTTTCGAGGAAAACAAGGGCTGTTTCACATAACATCTTCATACTATTGGCATATTCCGCCTTCGGGACGACCACCCCGCTTGCCCCCGCCACAATGGCGGCTTCTAAATCCTCTCTCCAAAAAGGAGTATTTACATCGTTAATCCGAATCAACACATCTTTTTCTGGCTGGTTGTTTTCGAGAAAAACTTTTGCACGCTCTCTTGCCTCTTGTTTTTCAGAAAGGGCAACGGCATCCTCTAAATCAAAAATGACACAATCAGCTTCACTAGCCAGCGCCTTCTCATACATCCTGGTTGACGTGGCAGGAACAAATAAATAGGACCTCTTCATTTTTATAGAATCCCTCCTTTTAGGATATTGGATACAATTCAGCGGAAAAATAACTGCTTACTCTAGTAATCGAGTAAGTGTATTCCCCGTTCTCATAATATGGTGCTCCACCAGCTGGCCGAGCCAAATAGGATCTTTTTCATCAAGAGCTTTAAGCATAGCCTTATGCTCTTCATTCGAAACCAGTGTGGTATCTGGAATTAAGCTCGGAACATGTGCAGGATAGCCTTCAATAAATTGTTTGCATAATACCTTTACTTTTTTCCATTTACACCCGCTCTGGAGCAACAAATGAAATTCCCTATTATTCTCCACAAATGATTCCATATCACCTATCGCGATATCTCGATCCATTTTTTCTACTAACTCCTGAAGCCTTTCCCGATCTTCATTCGTTAAAAAGTTCATCGATTTTTGTACGGTAACAGCTTCCATCTTGGATCTGAGAAAATATAACTCTTCGATATCATCCCTTGTGAGCCCCGTTACTTGAGCCCCTTTATGAGGAAGGATTTCAACCAGCCCTTCCCTTTCCAGGTCTCTTAACGCTTCGCGAATCGGCATGCGGCTTACTCCCATTAGGGAAGCTAACTCATCCTGGATTAGCCTTTCACCCGGTTTTAAATCTCCGGTGATAATCGCTTCACGTAGTCTCGTTGTTACTTTATTTTGTAAGGTCTCAAATTCCATAACCGCTTTCATCCTACTACCTTCTTTACAGCTCGAGTCAGATTACTTGGCCAACAATAAGGATACCTGCGGGAAAATAACCACGATCGCCAGGGCGAGAATCATTAAGGCAAAGAACGGCAGAACGCCTCGGACTACTTCCCCAACCTTTTCCCTTGTAATGCCGCTGACAACGAATAGATTCAGCCCAACAGGAGGTGAGATCATAGCCAGCTCCATATTGATAGTCATAATGATGGCAAAATGGATAATATTAATATCAAATAATGCTAAAACCGGTAATAAAATCGGCAAGGTGATTAAAATGATGGCAACCGAGTCAAGGAACATTCCCATAATAAAGAACATGATATTAACACCAATCATAAAAATCCACTTATTAGATGTGCTTGCTTCAATCCAAGTCGCAAATTCCTGCGGAACCTGTTCTGTTGTCAGGAACATACCGAAAATCATGGCCGATGCGATGACAAGGAAGATCATCGAAGTAATGTTAATCGATTCTTTCAGGACCTCTCTAAATTTCGGAAAGCTTAATTCTTTGTAGATAAAAATAGAGACAATTAATCCATATAAGCACGATACAAATGCTGCCTCTGTTGGTGTAACCGCACCTGAATAGATTCCGCCAAGAATAATGACAGGAAGCAGGAAGCCCCAAAATGCTTTAGCCGTCTTTTTCCATCTTTCCTGCATCGATTGTTTTGGCAATTTCCCATAATTATTGATTCTTGCATGAATAATAGCAGAGACTAATAGAATTCCTCCAAGCATTAATCCAGGAATGATTCCCGCAGAGAACAGCTTTCCAATTGATTCTTCAGCAACCGTTCCATAGATAATTAATGGAATCGAAGGCGGAATCAAGATTCCTAGTGTACCAGAGGCAGCGACAAGCCCCATCGCGTACCTTTTGCTATAACCCGCTTTCACCATACCAGGGATCATGATGCTTCCAACGGCAGCCGCCGTTGCCGGGCTTGAACCTGAAATGGCCGCAAAGATCATACAAGCGAGGACTGTGATAACAGCCAGTCCACCACGGATATGCCCTACCCAAGATTTCAATGCCTCAATTAAATAGTGCGAAATGCCGCCTTTTGACATAATGATTCCAGCGAAGACGAAACCTGGGATGGCCATCAATGTGGCTGAGTTTAAGGAATTGAACATTTTTTGAATAACAGTATATAGGGTAAAATCCGACATTGAAAGTGCTATGACACTTGATAATCCCAAGCTGACGGCAATCGGTACCCGTATTAAGCACAGGACGGCAAAAACTAGAAACAGGACTAAAACTGGATTCATGCGCCTACTCCTTTCTCATTTGAACTTCCTTCTTTTTGCATCTCTTCATATAACAGTTCAATCTCACCGATAAGCTCTCTTTGATCGCCTTTCGCCGCTTTGTAAGCCTTTACAATAAAATAAAGACCTAATAGCCCCATTCCGATAGGAAGTACCAGATAGGAAATCCAGATTGGCATACCGACATCAATTGTCTTCGTTCCTTGTTCTTTTGAAACCGTTATCAATTCTAAGGATGAATAAGCAAGGTAAAGGGCAAATCCTGCTCCTATTAAATTACTAATAGTTGCTACAATTCTTTTTAAACCTTTAGGAAGCTTATCAAATAATAATTCTACTTGGATGTGCCGGTTGTCTTTGAGTGCCAAGCCGAAACCGATAAAGATGGACCAGGTGAGCAAAAATTCAAAGATTTCCGTGATCCAAGATTCTGGCGCATTCAAAACATACCTTGTAAAAACTCCGTACAAACTTACAGCTACTCCTCCAATAAACAGCACTCCTGCTAAACCTTCTTCGATGTGATCAAGCCATTTAAAGAGTTTCTTCATAAAATCAACTCCTTATACTGTGGATTGTATCCAATCTACAACTGGACCTAATTTAAAATATACAAGATGGTACCCAAAAAATAAATAGAAAATTTTATTTATTTTGTATTTTTTGTGTATTCACAATATTTATCGATTTTGTTATAGTGGTAATATCAGCATTTGACGAAGACATCTCGACTGTAGATTGTATCCAAAATCCAAAATATCAGGAGGGTAAAAATGGAATTAGAAATCAGAAAAATCGTCACTGTTTCCGAAGAGACCTTTATTGAAGGATTCAAAAAAGCAGATAAGCCTGTTCGGATTGCGGCTGCCTTAGCCGTCATTAAGAACCCTTATGCTGGCAAGTATGTGGAAGACCTTCTTCCTCTCATCCAAGCGTGTTCCGAACAACTTGGTGAACTGCTGCCAAAGAAAGCGATGGAAGCTTTAGGTGTTACAGGTGAGGAAGTAGAAGGTTATGGAAAAGGGGCACTCGTTGGACTCGATGGAGAGATTGAACATGGTTCTGCGATCATCCACACGCTAACCTTTGGAAATCCGTTCCGTTCTCAATGCGGGGACGCGGAAACACTCCTCCCTTCTGCTGAAAAAAGAGGGGCCGCCGGCAGCAGTTTGGATTTAGCTATTAAACACAAAATGGATGCGAAAATCCGAAGTCATCATATGACATTTGAAGTAAGAATCCCTGATGCACCTAGAAATAATGAAATCGTCATTGCGGCTGTCGTGACAACAAGCGGACGTGCTCACCCGCGCATTGGCTCTCTACATAAAGAGCTTGAAGGAATTTTTCCTTCATGATCCAGACAGTAGGTTTTATTGGGCTTGGTAAAATGGGGCTGCCGATGGCAAGAAACCTGCTGACAAATGGATACGATGTTTACGGAATGGATGTCAATGATTCCGCAATCAGCGAATTCCAGAGCTATGGCGGGAAAACTGGTAAACTTTTAGATTGGATTCACAACGTCCAAACGATTATTCTCATGCTCCCCTCATCTAAGATTGTAAATCAAGTCATCGACGAAATTATTGATCATTACTCCTCAGAGTCTTTAACCATCATTGATATGAGCAGTTCCTACCCGGAAGAAACAAGAACCAATTTTAAAAAACTAGAAGAAAATAACATCGAATTTTTGGACGCGCCAGTCAGCGGAGGCGTTAAGAAAGCGGTCACTGCTGAGCTAACAATCATGATTGGGGGCAGGGTTGATATCTTCACCAAATGTAAGCGTTTGCTAGAATCGATGGGAAAAAGCCTCTTTCATGTTGGCCCCATTGGAAGCGGTCACTTAATCAAGGCGATTAACAACTATCTTTCTGGCACGCATCTATTGGCTACCTGCGAGGCCGTCCAATTGCTCGAGCGTTTTGAGGTAGAGCCCGAAACAGCCATTCATGTCTTTAACCAAAGCACTGGCCGAAGCGGTTCAACCGAGTATAAGTTTCCATCCTTTATCCTGACGGAAAGTTTTGATTCTGGTTTTAGTCTGGAACTGTTACGGAAAGATTTAGAAATGGCTAAAAATCTATTTTTACAAACAGAAGCCGAGACAAATCTTCCGCAGCTTGTTTTTAACAGATTCGATGACGCCAGTCAGGCACTTGCAAAGGATGCGGACCATACAGAAATCTATCAATATGTATCAAGCTATTTATTACAAAGGGGGAAATTAAATGAAAAAGATTCAGAAACTATTCATTGCAGCGGTAACTCTTCTATTAGTATTTAGTCTAGCTGCCTGCGGCTCATCATCAAAAGAAACAAGCGGTTCAGGCGGTAAATCTGGAGATGGCATTCAAGAATTAACGATTAAAATTTCCCATGTTGTTGCGGAAAATACACCAAAGCAAGCCGGGGCCCTTGCCATGAAAGAATATATTGAAAAAGAATCCGGCGGCAAAATTAAGGTTCAAGTATATCCAAATAGCCAGCTATTTGGTGATAAAGATGAATATCAGAACCTGGTAGCCAACAACGTTCAATTTATTATTCCGGATATGTCCAAGCTGGTTGGTAATGACCCTGGATTCAATGTTCCTGCCATGCCTTTCTTGTTTAAAGATGATGCAGCTGCCGACGCCTTCTGGGATGGCGAAAAGGGCCAAGAAATCTTTAAGCGTTTAGAAAAAGACGGCGTACATGGTCTTGCCATGTGGCCAAACGGTGCAAAACACATGACGAACAATAAGAAACCAATTAAGTCACCAGAAGATTTAAAAGGCCTAAAGATTCGTACCCAAGGCGGACAGTTACTAGAAGAAATTTACAGCAAGCTAAATGCAGGTTCCGTATCCATTCCATTCGCTGAACTTTACACAGCCCTCCAGCAAGGTACGGTTGACGGAGAAGAAAATACTTACAGTAATATCGAATCCAAGAAATTCGACGAAGTTCAGAAGTATACAACAGTAATGGGACATACCCGTGTTGACTATGCCCTATTAACAAATACGAAATTCTGGAATAGCTTGAATGATAAAACAAAAGCTATTGTTCAAAAAGGTGTGGAAGAAGGAACAAAAGTTGCTCGTGATTCTGCCGAAAAGTTAAATGAGGAATCACTTAAAAAGCTAAAAGAGCGCGGCCAAACTAAAATTAATGAGCTAACTCCAGAACAAATTGATGCATTCAAAAAAGCCCTTCAGCCAGTTTACGACGAATGGAAAAAGAAAATCGGCGAAGACATCATTAATGATGCTGAAAGCAGAAACAAATAATCGCTAGTTAGTTTAGTAAACCCCTAGTCTTGTAGATTAGGGGTTTCGTTTGTGGTGAGGCGGCACTTTGCTAACCACAATAAAAAAAAGAGATTGCCTCAGTACAGAGACAGCCTCTCTTATTTAATCACGAAGCACTTAAGACACAGAGCAAACCTTCTTCAACCGGCTACAAATGGCTTCGCCAACCTCAACCGTTGAGGATGTGCCGCCGATATCCGGAGTCTTGATTCCCTCATTCGTTACCTCTTCCACTACATCCAGAAGCTTCTGACCCAGCTCGTGCTCCCCAAAATGATCAAGCATCATTTTAGCGGTCCACACCTGGCCGATTGGGTTGGCAATGCCCTTGCCATAAATATCCGGCGCTGAACCATGCACTGGCTCGAACATAGACGGATACTTTCCATTTAAATTAATATTCGCAGCCGGCGCAATTCCGATACTCCCCATGATCGCCCCGCCAATGTCGGTTAAAATATCACCAAATAGATTACTAGCGACAATCACATCAAAAATCTGCGGACGTGTCACGAAAAAGGCCGCTAAAGCATCAATATGATAGGAAGCGGTTTGAATATCCGCATAGTCTGCCTTAACATTATTAAAGACCTCATCCCAAAACGGCATCGAGTGGACAATACCGTTCGACTTTGTCGCGGATGTAACATGGCCTCTTCTTTGTTTAGCCAACTCAAACGCGTAGCGCATCGCACGCTCTGTACCTTTTCTAGTGAAAACAGCATTTTGGATGGCAACCTCATCATCCCCGCGGTGAATCCTTCCGCCCACTTCGCTATATTCACCTTCACTATTTTCCCTCACGACGATTAAATCAAAGTCATTAGGATTAACTAGCGGTGACTTCAAACCTTTAAAAAATTTAGCCGGACGAATATTGATCGATTGTTCAAATTCGCGGCGAATCTTAATCAAAAGCCCCCATAACGAAACATGATCTGGAACCAGCTGAGGGTTTCCAATCGCTCCTAGAAAAATCGCATCAAAGTTTTTTAAGATATCCAAACCGTCTTCCGGCATCATTTTTCCATGCTCGAGGTAGTAGTCACAGCTCCATGGAAACTCTTTGTACTCAAATTTTAAACCGCCATGAATTTCAGCCACTGTATCTAAAACCTTTGTGGCAACCGGAACGACTTCTTTGCCGATTCCATCTCCTGGAATGACAGCAATCTCTAGTTTCTTCATATTATATACCTACTTCCTTATTGGCATTTTTATTAAAATTTTCATACTTGGCAATCTCTTGTTCATACAAATCTTGACCGTGCGCGTCATAAGCAACCAATAAAGGAAAGTCCTCGACTTCGAGCCGTCTGATCGCTTCCGGTCCTAAGTCCTCATAAGCCACTACCTCAACCGCTGTCACCCTTCTGCTTAAAATGGTGGAAAGCCCGCCGATTGCGGCAAAGGAAATAGCACCAAACTGCTTACAGGCTTGCTTGACCATATCTCTTCTCGGCCCTTTTCCAATTGTCCCTTTTACCCCGTATTCATACATCGCAGGAGCGTAAGGGTCCATGCGAAAGGCTGTCGTCGGGGCCACGGGTCCGATAATTTGCCCAGGCTTTGGCGGGCAAGGACCGGCATAAAAAATAATTTCATTCCTTAAATCAACTGGCAAAGGCTGATTTGTTTCGAGCAGGTCAACCATTCTCTTGTGGGCGGCATCGCGAGCCATATAAATTGTCCCTGTTAAAAGAACTTGATCCCCAATCTGCAGCTTTTGGATATCTTCATCGGTCAGCGGTGTTTTTAGTCGATATTCTGCCATTTCCGTCCCCTCCTACAGCACAGCCGACTTTTTACGGGCGGCGTGACATTGAATGTTTACTGCAACCGGTAATGCGGTGATATGACAGGCATAGGTTTCAATCGGCACCCATAAAGCGGTACTGGTTCCGCCTAACCCTTGCGGACCAATTCCCGTGTTGTTAATTTCCTCCAGAAGTTCTTTTTCCAATTGGGCAATATGCGGTTCATGATGATGAACACCTATTTCCCTTAACACAGCATGTTTCGCAAGCGAGGTTACTTTATCAAAGCTTCCCCCGATGCCCACTCCAACAACAACCGGCGGACATGCTTTCCCTCCTGCCTCTTTAATCGTCTGCAGAACAAAATTTTTAACCCCTTGTATGCCTTCACCTGGAAGCAGGAATTTCATCGCACTCATGTTTTCACTGCCTCCGCCTTTTGGGAGCACCGTGAATTTAATTTGATCACCGGGAACAATCTCGGTATGTACGACAGCTGGTGTATTATCCCCTGTATTGACGCGGATGAGCGGGTCCCCGACGACCGATTTTCGCAAATAACCTTCGCGATAGCCGGTCCTCACCCCTTCTTGAATCGAATCTAAAAAGTTTCCGCCTGTGATATGGACGTCTTGACCGACTTCCACAAACACAACGGCCATGCCCGTATCATGACAATAAGGCATGTGATTCATCCTGGCTTCATCTGCATTTTCCAGCAGCTGCTGCAAGATAGTTTTTCCAATCGGAGAAGCTTCTGTTTTCTCCGCACGTCTAAATCCCGCTAAAACGTCTTCAGGCAAGTAATAGCAGGCCTCCCAGCAAAATTTGGCAACGGTTTCAACAATTTGATCGACATGGACGATTCGCAATACTTATCACTCCTCTAACTGTTCAATAATATGAATTAAATTGGATAGATCCTCGTGCGTATGCTCTTTTAATCTATCAGATGCTTTTTTAGGGTTTCTTTCTTTTATAGCAAGGTAAATGTCCGTATGACCTTTTAATATCGCGTCCAACCGGCCATCACCTTGGATATTTAAGACACGGTAATAATAAATGAGGCTGTTTAAATCCTCAACTAATTTCATTAGTCTTGCATTCCCGCTGTATAGGATAATTAGTTCATGAAAACGGGCATTACATGCTACAATAATCTCAGTATTACCTGCTTGGATGGCTTCCGCTGTTTGCTCTAATATTTTTCCGAGCTCTTGAAGCTGCTCATCGGTTCCACGTTCCGCTGTCAGTTCAACTGCTTTAGACTCAAGTGAAATCCGGCATTCGTAAATATCGCGTACATCCTGTAAATTTGGCTTGTAAACGGATATTTGGGACTTTTCGTCCATAACCAGCAATCCTTCAATAATCAACCCTCTAATCGCTTCTCGAACGGGACTGCGGCTGATTTGATAATGTTTAGCAATCTGGGCCTCATAAAGCCGGTCCCCAGGTTTGTAAACACCACTAAAAATACTTTCTTTTATGGATTGCTGAATTTGTTGATAATATGGCAATGGCTTTTGCAATGGACTGTCAAACATTTGTATACCTCTTCTCAATTTTTAGTTCCATTATGGTCATTTCTTAGACGTTATTTTTATCACGATGTCGGCTGTCGACAAGATACACTTTAATTATATGATAAGTTTTCAGACATTTCAAATTTTAATTCCTTATGTTCAAAAAATAAAAATGACAAAACTTCGGAACAGCGGCTTTGTCTATTTTTTAAGGGGCTTTGTCTATTTTTTTGGGTGGTTTGTCTATTTTTGAGGGCACTTTGTCTATTTTTTTAATAGTTTTGTCTAGCTAAAAACTGGAAACCAAGGAACTCAACTTCAATTCCCACGAATATGCTTTGGACATTTTTTGTGGTGCTTTGGACTATTTCGAGGGCACATTGGACATTTTTAAAAGCACATTGGACATTTTTTCAAACAGTTTGGACATTTAGCTGAAAAATGGAAAAACAAAGCCCCATTTATGGACCATTTCATATCAGTCATGGATAATCTCATTGGCCATATCAATCAAGTCACTAAACTAATCGTTTGATTAGTTTTCCCCTTAACCTTGTTATAACAATTTTCCCCCTTTTCATCTCGAAAGAAATTTGTCGAATGTGAAGTAAAAAAACAAGCGCTCCCATAAAGGAAGCGCTTGTCCACAATTTTTAAGATTTACTTAATTCAATAATCGCATATAGCTTCAATGCTTCGTATTCTTCAGGCGTTAACCGACTCATAACCGTTGATTGAATCTCCGACTTTACTTCAGGAGTTAGTCCTCCCTTAGCTTTATCGGCGAAACCCATTAGCTCGCTCATCGTGAATTTCGTTAATAAAAACTTCAAGACTTCATCTCTTGAAGAGAACTTTAATTTCGAATCATTAGTGGACGTTTTTTCCGTTTTCGGTGATTTCGGGGCTACCTTACTTCCTCCCGCAGCAGCCTGCTCGTTACCAGCAGAAGCAGTGGTAGAGGCAGAAGCAACTAGCGGAGTATTCGCCATTTGCACCACTGAATACTTATCAAGGATTTGCTGTTTTTTTTCAGAGCCTACTTCATCCTCAATGAATTGCTGAACGGATGGATCTGTTAATAGTGCTTGGATCTCCTTTTTCGGTACTTGATGAGAAATTTCTTTGACCACTTTTTCGGAGGCAAGGTCCATCCCAAATTGATAGCCAAAAAAGCCAATTACAGCAAGTAGAACGACAGGCAGCCCAAGCTTGAACCGTTTCTTCTTCCAAAAAGGTGTGACAGGGAAACGGTGATTGGATCCAACCTTTTTATAATATTGTCCGTCCTCATCCTTATAATAGCGAATTCCAAAAAGCTTCATAGGTGTTCTAGTTTCTTTCATTTTCATCTTGTGCATGACGAGTACCCCTTAAAAAAATTAAATCTGAACCCATTCATTTTCTTGCTATTTACAAAAAAAGTCAACAACAAAATGATGGACTTTTAAAACCGAATTTATTTGTATATAATAGACATATAATAAAAAAAGAGAAGTGCGCTAACACTTCTCTTCTGCAACCTCTACCGTCAGGGTGGTGGTTGTCATGTTTAGTTATTTACTTTGAGAACCACCCTTTTGCTTGCGACGGCGCGGGGTGGTTTTCTTGTACTCTAAAACGGTTTTCCGAAAGAAATAGGCACAAACTTCACGCAAAATTCCCTTCAGGGCTTCTCGTAATATTTCAAGAAATAAATCCAGTATTATCACCTCCTTCCCTAATGCCGGAAAAGAAGATCACAACCTGGCCACCCTCACAATATTCAGTTGCAACTCCATTCTAACACTTTCTAATAAAATAAAACCCTATCAATCTTCGACAAAATCCGAGGAGGGAAAAGCATCGGAATCAATCGCCGTGTTTATGCTTTCCTTTGCCCTTCTCTTTTCCTTGCTCTTTCCATTCCTTTTGTTGATTTTTCATTTCTTCTTTTTGCTTTTTCTCTTCATCTTTCTCTGACTCTTCTTCTTTCTTAGGAATGATTGGAACCTCCGCAGAACTTATACCTCTGATATACAATTCATTATTCATTCTGTAAACACTGCTTGGCTGTTTAAAATTGGATGCGTCCGTACCGAAAGCTTGCATCATCGCTTTAAACATGAGCTGCGAGATTTTCGTCGTAGTGCCGCTCATATAGTTCCCCTGGCCGTTTTGCGCATAACCCGTCCAGACAGCCATGGTGTATTGCGGGGTGTATCCAGCGAACCAGCTGTCATTTGTCGCGGAACTTGGATAGCCATATTTAGCCCTCGTTTTTGCATCAAAATTGGTGGTACCTGTTTTACCGGCAACATCCAGCCCGGGAACATTGGCTGTTTTCCCTGTCCCTTCATTAACGACTGAGCGCATCATATCTGTCACCATATAGGCCGTATAATCATGCATCACTCGTTTTTCTTTTCCCGCAAAACTAACAACTGTCCCATCCGGAAATACAACCTTTTGGACAAAATGCGGTTTATTGTAAACACCATTATTGCCAAAAGCACTGTAGGCACCTGCCATATCTAATGGACTTACAGTATTACCACCAATCGAATAGGATTCATACACTTGGTTATTTTTAAAAGTAATGCCGAGATTTTCTGCAAAATTCTTTGACTTATCCATCCCAACCTCTCTCATTGTTAAGAGCGCCGGGATATTGTAAGAGTTTTTTAATGCCGAACGTATGGTCAGCACCCCATGATACCCGTGATCCCAGTTGGAAATGGACTGGCCGGTTTCATAGGTCGTCGGCTGGTCATCAATTAAATGTGCAGTCGACCACTTTAAGTTTTCAATCGCCGGGCCGTAATCAAAAATCGGCTTAAAGGAAGACCCCGGCTGACGGTTAATATCAACGGCAAAGTTGTTGCCCAGGAATGACGCTTTATAATCATTCCGCCCGCTGCCAATCGCCCTGACTTCCCCCGTTTTCGTATCTAAAAAAACAAAAGCTCCCTGAAATTTCGCATCCGGATAGTCTATAACTTCACTGGTATTCATCATTTTGTCAGCATAATTCTGTGCTTTTGGATCGAGGGCTGTATAAATTGACAACCCATCCTCGCTAATGTTGACATCCTTCAGTTTACCCTTTACTTCTTTCACCGCCGCATCCAAAAAGGCTTCATATGGCATGCTTTGCTGCGCGCTTTTAGGTAACAGTCCCTCTGTTACAGGAACTTTTTCTGCTTCTTTCATTTGTGCTTCCGTAATATACCCATCCCGAAGCATCGAACTTAGGACAATGTGACGGCGCTTCGTGGCTGATTCTTTGTTTTCCGGTTTGGTCGGATCATAATTATTCGGACTTTGCGGCAAACCGGCTAACATTGCTGCCTGCGAGAGCGTCATTTTTTTCAAATTATTGGCTTCAAGTCCATAATAATTCTTCGCGGCCGCCGCCACTCCGTAAGAGCGGTTTCCCAGATAGATTTTGTTCAAATACATCATCAAAATTTCATGCTTGGAGTACTCTTTTTCCAACTGATACGCCAGATCCCATTCCTGCACTTTTCGCTTCAATGTTTTCTCTGGAGACAAAAAGGAGTTTTTAATGACCTGCTGGGTAATCGTACTACCCCCCTGAGATCCGAAATCTCCGGTCACGTTCACGAAAATGGCCTTGGCCGTCCGTTTGAGGTCGATTCCATGATGCTCGTAAAAATGGGAATCCTCTGTGGCAATAAACGCATGTTCCAGCACTTTGGGCACTTGTTCATACGAAATTTTCGTCCGCTTTTCCTTCCCGTATTCATAAAGGAATTTTCCGTTCTTATCATAAAATTTCGTAGAAAGCGGATCCTCCAGCTTTGAAGCATCTAATGAAGGTGTACCCTTAACCATTGAAGCGAATGTGATGGCTCCTGCTCCTGTTGAAACAAGGCCAAGCACCAAACAGACAATAATTACTTTTTTCCATAAAGATCCCTTTTTCAATAAGGATCCTCTTTTCGGTGTATCGTTATTTTGTTTTGCTTTTTCCGCTTGTTTTCTTTCCTCACGAGATTGATAGGTTTCTTCTGACATTCTTCTTCTCTCCCAGGTTAAATTACTCAAAGTTGATTAATCCAGTATTTGGATGTCATTTTACGTGGAACTATTTATATACATTCGGAAGGCAGCTTAAATTTATGGGTGAGGACCAGGCTCTTTTTTTTTTTAAAATAGGATTGGACATTTTTTTGCGGGTATTGGACAATTTCGGGGTGGGTTTGGACATTTTTTCGTAGGCATTGGACAATTTCAGGGTGCCTTTAGACATTTTTATATCCACTTTGGATTATTAGACAAAAAATGGAAAAACTCCAGCGCCCGAATCTACGCTAGTGTGCATTCTTATAAACAATGGAAAACCGTTTTTCCCCCGCCCATTTTTCTTCTTTGTAATCGATCTTAATGGCTGCAGTATAATCGCCTTCCATCTCAATATTCGCTTTTCCGGCGTAGACTCCATCCCCCATTTCCTGCAGCTTCATGGAAAGATCGCCATGACTCATCCCTTGCATTTTCAAAACTGCGCTAACCTTTGCACCTTCCACTGGTTTACCTTCACGGTTCAGGATTTTCAATTCAATGGGAGAAGCCTGCCCAGGTGTAAACGATTTTGGCGTAGAGAGCTTTATCTGAAAGTTATTTGAGCTGCAGCCTGAGATCAAAACCAATACGATACTAAAAACAACGACAATAAATTTGTTCATCTCATCACAACCTTTCAGGTCATTATAACACAACAGGGACGATTCTCTAGGCTCAAAAAAAGCCATGAGAACCGTCCCCGTGGTCTCTATGTTAAAATAACTTAAACACATATTCCTCATTCGCCAATTTAATCGTATCCTCATGTCTCAGCTTTACTTTTTCAAGCGGAAGCACTTTTTTGCCATTAAGATAACTGCCATTCCGTGATTGCTGATCGATTAAGAAGTATTCCCCGTCTTCCATTACCACTTCAGCATGAATACGGCCAACAGCTTTGTTCACCGAAGCATAATCGGCTTGTTCCGGGTCGCGGCCGAGCTTAAATACATCCTTTGAGACCGTGATCTTTTCGCCTGACTGCACGAAAAGTAAAAACGGTCTTGGAACCGAATGCTCCTGCATCCCCAGAACCGTCGTTCCCTCCCCCTGGAGTTCAGACAGCTGATAAACACCTAATACGGTGGTGCCCCCTTGTTCCTCCTCCACAGAAGAAGCGTGATAATTCGGAACAATATTGATCGAGGTGCCGGCAATGGACGCTGAACTCTTTAATACCGAGTCTCCTTCACCCAGCTCCGTACGGGTAATCCTTTTATATTGAACCTCTTCTTCAATCTCCAGCTTCTGGCTAGTTTTCTTATCTGCTTTTCTGCTGGTGTTTTGCGAAGTTAACATACCATTATCAACAGAAGACAATACTTCACTAATGTTCAATTGCCCAGGGCTGTAAAATTGACCATCCAGCTCTTCATCAGGAGCTTCCACCCGTGCCGGCTTTTCTTCGTGTCCACCCGCATTAGAAAACCCGACTAGTTTTTCCTTGAACTCTGCTAAATCAATTTCCGCCTCACCAGTAAGATTATTATGGAGACGGATAAAAAACGCTCCATCATCCCCCTCATCATAAGGAGCTGCGGCCACTAAATCCCTTAAAAACTCTTTCATTGATACCTTTTCAAAAATATTATTTTTAATAGGGATATACATAAATACTAATCTATTTGAAAAGTGATCAAGAAAAATATACTTTTTATCCAGCAGGAGATGATCCAAAACCAAAGGGCTTTCCTGCAATTCTATTAAACCATCCACCAATTTTAATAAATAGGCGGTCAGATGTTCTTTCGTAAGCTTTTGTGAAAACAGTCGTTCCACCGTAAAATCAGAGACCTGGTCATAGCGGATATAAAGATCCTCTTCTTTTTTCAAAACAGCCAGGGGCAGGATGCCTGCAGCTCTATTATGGGATATATAGTCGACAGCTTCACCGTCTATTTCCACTTCGGAAGGAACGTGATAAAAAAAGAATTTTGAGATGCCGTAGCTTTCTACCTTAAAATTGAGATGTTTAATCATTTCGTATCGTCTCCATTATTGTAATGAGAATAATCCTAACTCTCTCCTTTAAAAAAGAAAGAGTTAGGATCACGGAATGTTTATTTGAACGCTCCCGCGTTATTATTAATGGCATCTTCTGTCGCGTTATACGCATTAACCGTTTGATCTAGAAAGGTTGCGTAGCTATTCACGATTTCACGAAAATTTTCAAACGTTGGTTGAAGAGCATTAAAATTGGTTCTAATGGTATTGGATGCATCACTGTTCCAAGAGCTTTGCAATGCATTCATTTCTCGTTTAATATCTTCAAGGCGGGCGGCCAAATTGTTGTTTAAGGTACGAATTTGGTTCGCTGTACTTTGAACCTCATTAAGAGAAATTTTAATTCCTTCTACTGCCACAGAATTTCACCTCACGATTCTACTGATTAGTTTGTTAAACGCCTTGCTGCGTTTACGATTTCCTGTTGAGTATCACGGTAAGTTTTTGCGCTTAATTTTAAGAACTCAGAATACTGCTGCATTAATTGAGTCATTTTTGCCAAGTCATCCTGGAACTGCTCAATTTGGGTTGTGTAAGCGATATTGTCTACCCCGTCCCAAGCAGCCTTCATAGCGCTGACTTCACTGAAAAGTTGCTTGTAAATTCGTTGATAATCAGCCGATTGTTGGTCAATCTTTGCGGCAGCAGTGTCTAACTTCGCTGGATCTACTGTAATCGATCTTGCCATTCTTCTCACCTCCTTTAAATTATATTTTTCTTAACTCATTGCTTACCCGAAGGTACTTATTAGCCGCACTCTGAAGGCTTGAAGCACTGTTGGCAGAGCCAATTCCTTTAAACTCCGATCCTAAGCCTCGGGATATTTCATCTAATTCCTTTGCAATATTATTAATATCGTATATTAGACTACTAATCTTATTTTTCAATGCTTTATCCATATGGTTCCCCCAACTAATTAATGTAAAGATCTCGCTTTAGCAACTAACTTAGACTCGGCTCTTTCTAAAAGATCAGCTGCTGTGTTTAGATACGATATATTTTGATTAATTCTTCCGTTGAAGGTGGTCATGATATCAGCTTTTATGACATTATCTAAACCAGATAGCCCTGCTTCTAAATACAAGGAATCAATTCTATCATTTAAGTCAGCCGTCCTGCGTTTAATGGATTGAAGCTTTTGTACATAATAAGCAAGCCTTTGGGTATTCACTTTCATATAGGGTTCCACAGGAAAGCTATGACTGCCGAAGGCTTGTCCAATCCTCTCGCCTAATAAACGGACTTTATTTTTTACCTTTTCAAAGAAGTTCTTTACACCGTCTATTACATTGTTGGCCACTACCTTTAACCCTGCTATGAATTTTACACAGGCGTTAATGGCAAAATTGGCCGCTGCCTTCAACCCTTTCCATGTGGCCTGGATAACCATGAGGGTTGTTTCTCGAATAACAATAAATTGTTCCCTAATTTTATTCCCTACCCAATCTACTAACTTATCAGCGTACATGGAAGTGATAACAGCAAAGTCAACGATATCGCTATACCATTTCTGCCCAGCGTATGAATCCTTGAAGTTTCCATTTTTATCAAAATCAACACTTGTTTCATAATGAGGATAAAAGGGATCATCATAGTCAGGATCATTAATCTTTACTGTTCTATCAACGTAGGGTGCTGTTCCTAATTGTGAGACAATATCTCCTTCGTATACGATAAAATTGTTTCTGTCCCCGCTTAATACTTCCCTTTGAGAAGAGGAAAGGGTATCCCAATAAAGCGGAGCTCCGTTAATGATATAAGCTTTTAAATCTTTATTGATATCATAGTAATGCACTAGGACATAGGCAGCTAAATTACCACCCTTAGAATGACCAAAAACAAACTTTTCTCCCGGTGAATTTTTTATAAATTGCTCATAGAATTTACCGGCTTCTTTTTGCTGCTGAATTTCAATTCCCAAAAAAGCTAACGCATTTGATCCCCAATCCGTTTTAAGATGATCTGGATTTTTCATATCCTCACTACCCCTAAATACGGCAGTGGCGTTCCCGTCTTGATCTTCCCAGGCATAGCCTACAAAGCCTGATTCAGACTTGCCACCCATGTTTGGATTATTGTTCTGATACCCTTTTAGAGTTACATTGGCTAGATTGGAGTGCTTAAATCTATCAGAATGAAAGTATTCTTCTAACTTTTCCCTTCTAACATCTCCACCGTTGTCGGGAAGTCTCTTTACTTTTTCCCATATCTGTTCAACAGTGAGACCTTTAGTACGTCCTTCTGGTAAATCAAAGTATGACAATTGGAGGAGGATGTTTTTTTCTTCATCATTTAAGGTATTAAGTGACATAGGATCACTCCTCGACCTTTTCATAATAATCTTTGATTTGATCAGACTCCGTTATATTGGAAAGATTATCAACCATAATCGTTCCGTAAACCTTAGCATCTAAATTTGTCCAGGGGACATTATTAATATTGGAAGTCCGAATATAATCGGAAATATCTTCGGAACTGTCTACAAATCCTACTGAAACGCCATAAGATTCGATGTTCAATGTTTTCAGTAACTGCAACAAACGATAAACCGGCTCATAATATTCGGTTACATCTGGGGACTTTGATGTTTTTACTGCAATTTTTAATACAACATCAGCATCCTGATTTTTATTGGCAAAATACTTAAAGACAGACATGTCCTTCATAGAGCTATCGTATTTTCCATCTTCCACATATACTAGGGCTCTATATTCAAAATCTCCCGGAAGAATGCTTTTTACATCTGAATCGAATTTCTTGGTAAGCTCATTAGACCATTTTGATAACACATACGTATCATAGTACTCACCTTCATGATCTCTCTTTTCACCTGCTAAAAAAACATTCTCTGGCTTTCCTTCGGGGTGAACAATCACTTTGTCTGAACCATACATTGATTTGAAAATAGGACTTCCTTCTTTAACGTTTTCCACTTCAAATGTTTCATCGTATGTCTTTTCTAAATAGTTGATAATTTCATTTTCAGGAGTATTCTTTTTCATACAACCTGTTCCCCCTATTATTAATATGGATGGAAGAAGTATTGCTAATATCCTCTTTTTCAGTTTCATGTCTGTCCCCTTCCTTGAGGCGGTTTAAAGTAGATCCCGCTGACGTTATAGCAGCATCAGCTTGGATCCATTTTTCAAACCAATTTCTTCAATGGTCATGTTGATATCAAATACCTGCCCCGTGATTCGGTCGCAGAGGGCGGTTTGTTGGGTGGCCTTATAGTGCCCTTGGGATAATTCCGTTACCGTATTCGAAAGCAGATAGGTTACTTCGTAGATCTTGCTTTTTAACGGAATGAATACATCGAATGAATGGTTGGAGGCGGGATTATACACTTCTACTAAAATCTTATGCATATTCTAGTACCCCCTCTTCCTTTTCCACGGTCGCTACCAGTTTTACTAGTTTTACTTTTCCTTTTCTTAGTATCCAGCCAAAGTCTTCCGGAAGCTCCCCATACATGTCATTGGTCATCTTATTAACCTTCAAGACAAACTGATCGGAGATTCCGCTGCCCACCCAGATGGCCTCACTTAGAGAAGCTTGTTTTTGGAACCAGCTTTCATACGTATAAGAGCTCATTCGATCCGCTGCATCCGAAAGAATGATCGAAACGTTTAAGCCCTCTCCTCTTTCCAGGAAGACCTTCAATTTATCGAAGCGGTCGTCAGATAAAGAGGACTGTAGATCCGAGAACCCATGAATGAGACACGTGATCGTATCAAATACCGGAGCTTCTTTACCTTCGGCAAGTGCATCCTTCGTTGTGTTGTTGCGGAAAACCAATGTATTGAAGAGATACACGATCATTTCATCTAACTCGTTCATTTCGCTTACATATTTGCAGGCTAGATTCTCACCATTGGCAAACTGGCTGCCTGGATCGATGACAATGACTTCCTTGCCCTTTTGTTTGGCCGTCATCACTTCTGTAAGACCTTGCATAAAGGAAGTGCTTGACTCCAAGTTAGCAGACGTCACCAGATTGATGAAGGAATCCGTAAAGTTATAGGAAGAAACACGTAAAGATGCTTTTTCCACTCCAATTGGAACCACGCCTGATGGGCCAAAGTGAATTTCATCATGCAAATAGTCGATGTCCACTTTTTCCGGAAGAATCGGAATTCGTTTGGCTCCATTCTTGCCCCATCTTTGCTGATAGTCCTGACAATACTTGGTGATAAAGGAATAAATGTCTTCAGCCCCCTTAGAAATTTGGGCGGTTTGGAATTCATAAACCGAATCCGTTTTGACTATTCCTCTGCCTTTGAACTTAGATGGATAAACGCCATCGACACTGCCCAATACACCGGAGTATTCGGATGGATCATTCAGCTGCAGCACATACATCTGCTTAAAGTTTTGCAACAATTTATAGCGGATTGCTCCTGTATTGAGGGCAGTTACCACAAAGTAAAGGCCATACTTCGTACCTTCGCGCGTTAAATAAGAGAGTGCTTCCTCGTGCTGTTCATACATCTCAGAGAACGCCGAGTAGTTATGAATCATCACCACAATGGATGGTGCTGTCTTACCTGATAGTCGGTTGTACTGGTGGAAGTCCCCTCCATATGGTGAGAACAGCTTTTTCCGGTTAGCAATTTCGCTCGTTAATATCTTAAATAAGTTATCAATTTTCTCGCCTTCATGGGACAGCATCACATCACCAACATGCGGTGCATCTTGGTACCAGCTTAATGTTTCGGAACCGAAATCTAGTAAATAAAGATTTACCTCCTCCGGTGTGTGATCTTCCATTAACGAGAATAGAAGTGTCGTTAAGAAGGTCGTCTTACCGCTTCCAGCCACACCGTAGACAACGGTATTCCCTTCCTGACTGATTGGCAGCGTCAACACCGACTGGCTTTGTTTGGCCGGATCATCGTATTCTCCGATTACCGGATTAAGCGTAAAGCTTTCAACTGAAGCTCGTTTGTATTTCTTTTTCAATTCGCCAATATAGACGAGTGGCGGAATTGGATCCAGCCATAATGGCTTGACTTTAATATTTTCTTGGCTTGCAAGATTGGCTAAGTATTTGGTTACCTCATCAATTTGACTTGATGGCTTTTGACCAGTCTTTTTCCGTTTATCCATTTTGGCCGCCTTCATCACGCGTCCTAAATTATCAATTACCGCAATGCCATCGTCTTCTGTCTTCTCCACTTTATCAGCTGGATAATAAGGAGCGCCTGCCCAAGCCGATTGGCCCAGCTCAAACAATTCATTGTAACCTACCTGCAGGAAGAAGCGGCCGGTTTGTTTGATTTCAGCCGCATCCGGACGTTTAATCACTTCCATACTATCGGCTTTTTCTTGTACCTTTAAGCTAATTCGGAATTTACTGTTACTCCAAATTTGATCATCGACAACCCCGGAAGGCTTTTGCGTGGCCAAAATCAAGTGAACCCCTAAGCTTCGCCCAATCCTTGCGGCACTGACCAGCTGATCCATAAACTCCGGCTGCTGCGTTTTTAATTCGGCAAACTCGTCGGAAATCATAAACAAATGCTGCAAAGGCTCAGAGACAACGCCTTCGCGATATAGTTTTTGATATTTATAGATATCAATAATACTTTCATTTAAGCGGCGGCTTGTCTCACTAAAGATCGCCTGACGCCGTTTTAATTCACTTTGAATCGAAACCAAGGAACGTTTGACCGCAGCTCCATCCAGGTTGGTTATCGTACCTGCAAGGTGCGGCAGGTTTAAGAAGGCATTCGCCATTCCGCCGCCCTTATAATCGATTAATATAAACGCCACTTCATCTGGATGATAGTTAACCGCCAATGACAAGATAAACGTCATGATAAATTCAGACTTACCGGAACCGGTCATACCGGCAATCAAACCATGCGGACCATGATATTTTTCATGAAGGTCAATTTTAAACGGTTCGCCCATTTGATTGACCCCAATCTGGGTTTCAATCGTCAGCGTTGGATTATTTTCCTTCCAGCGGGTAGGTGAATTTAAATGTTCCACCTTTCCTACACCAAACATTTCTAAGAATGTCAGCATATCTGGAAGGCTATACGCATCAACCGAAGAGGCCAGTTGAATGTTGGCCAGCTTTATCGCCATCTCTTCCGGATCCTGCTGCATGTAAATATCGGCCTTAAATGGCTGATACTTGCCGGAAATATCATCTTTATCATAGATTTTGCTAACCGGTTCATCCAGCTCGATGACGTTGGAGCATTCCTTCGGCAGCCTTTCCAGCTCGTTATAGAGCGTGACCAAACTGATGCCAAGGTCTTTCTTTTCTTTTAAAAGCAAGTTCACCATTTCCGCCTTGCCGGCCAGCTCTTTGCTCATCGAAAACACAACATAATGCTGGGTAAACTCTTGTTGTTCTTTTTCAGCCATTGCTGCTCGGTTAGCTATTTCTTTTTCAAAATAAACGGAAAGCTCCTTCATTTCATTGGCGTCAGAGGCAATAAATCGGATATTGGTATTTTCCGACCAAACATGCGGAAGCCACTTGACGAACTTCCAGGACTCCTGTTCACTTTGGTCATAGAGGAAGACCATTTTTAACTCGTCATAACTATGTAAGGACGCAAGTTGAAAAATAACCCCTTTTACAAACTCAATGACATTCTCTCTCTTTCCAATAATTCCGCTTACGCGCTCTTCGACAAGTGATAAGGTGACAGGCACTTGTTTTAAAACAGAAGGAGTTTCGACTAATTTATAAAGCTCATCTTGGAGATTATCTTCCTCAATCGTAAATTTCTTTTCTGGATATTTAATCTCGACTTCCAGCGGTAAATCCCCTAAACCTAAGCGGATCTTTAAGAAATCATTCTGCCCGATCACCCGCTCCCACAATGTCCGGTCACGTTTGTCGATCCTCTCAAGGCAGG
Source organism: Neobacillus bataviensis (assembly GCF_019969725.1). The sequence goes on along the minus strand of NZ_JAHXYW010000006.1, from coordinate 339,969 downwards.
AATAAAGGGAAATATGATTTTCATGAAGGATTTCTTCCTGATACTTACCTTCATCCTGGATCGTCTGTTTCATTTCTTCTAGATACTGCCTGTACTTTTCTTGACGGATATTCTCATTTTCAATTCGTTTTTTCTTTTCATGCTTTTTAGTCAGAATCGGCCAAAGAATCGTCCCAATCAACATGCTCAGCGACATGATCAAGGTCGGCAGAGCATTCATCATATTGCCGCCGTTCCTTGCCACGTTTTGAACCGCGAAAATCCCTGTAAACAAGGACGCCATCCCCATCGTCATCGATGGTCCAAGCATGAGCATTAAAGGTGTTTCTTCCATCGTATTCATCTGCGGCGGCGGGTCAATCTTGATCGTTTTTTTCTCAATATCCCGCTTAAAGCGCGGCGACCGATAAAATAAATCTTGATTTTCAGCTTCGACTAAAAAATCATCTAACTCTTCTTCCGTTTGAATGACCGGCTGCCCGGCCACAAATGGCTTGAAGGCATTTCGATCTAGAAAAACCAATTGATGAGGGTTATTTAAACTAATCAATCTGCCATTAAAGATGATTCTTAATCCCATGATGGAGATGACATCACCAATTGCGAGTTCCTTTTTTTCGATTTTTTCACCATTAACATAGGTTCCATTGGAACTATTATGGTCTTTAATCACCGCACGCCCTTGTTCATTGTATTCAATCGAACAATGCGAGCTCGATACCAATTTATTTGTAAAACAAATGTGGCTGTCCTTTGAGCGTCCGATTTTAATCACATTGGCTGAAACAATATGTCTCGTAAACTCATTCCGATCTTCACTAAAAGGTTCAACATATAAGAGAGCAGCTGGTTCATTATCCCGGAAAATTGTATACGTGCTGAAGGGTTCAACTGCTGCTTTTCGAGCCTTTTCGTTCGCAATGCTTTTTAGATAAGCAAATTTATTGGACTTCAGATACCACTTGCCATCTTCCGCTTCTACAGCCATTAACTCAATGGAGTTATTGTTCTGATCGACGGTGGTTAAATGATATCTTCCCGTGATTTTTTCAGGTAAAACCGTCGTAAAAGCTTTACCCTTATCAAAAAGTGTTAATATCAAAACAATTCTCTCCCTAAACAATGATGCCGTATTCGATTATAAAGAAGGATATCCCTCCTATTGTCTATATATAATAGAAGGGATACGGATTAATCATAGATTAGCTTGCTGCTTCTTCGTGATCATCTTCGAATTTCTTCTTTTTACGGAAGAGGAAGAAGGATGTAGCGGCAATAGCCAGACTGCCAACTCCCCCAAGAGATCCTGCAAATAATGGCTTATTATTATACCAGCGGACAATTGGGTTAGTGGAAACAAGCAAATCATTTACTTCTTTCGTTAATTCATTTCCAGCTGCATCGACAGCAACAATCTTCACATTCTGCTTATCATTGGAATTCTTAATCGCAAAGGTGTAGTTTTCACCATCTGCTTTATTCTCTACCTTTTGATCATTCACATAGAATTCAGCACCGTTTAAGACAAGATTATCCTTGATGGAGACTGTAACAGCTTTTTCCTCTACTGGATACTGCTTGCCGCTTTCGATATTAACCGGCACGACGACTGGAGCTGTTTTATCGATACCGAAAGAAATTTCTGCTTTTTTGGCTTCATCAATGTTTTCATTAATATTACCGGCTGCGTCTTCAGAGTAAAGTGCGACGGTGTAACGGCCATCGCCGCTGAACAGCTTCTTCTTCACAACATAGGTGTACTGGCTCCACTTACCTTTTCCGCCTGTTTCTGTCACCGTATAATCGGATCCTTTCACAAGGTCAGATGGTGTGCCATTTTTAGTCACCTTCATCTTAATGGTGTCTTGCTTTAAGCTGTCAACATTGGTTTCAGTCAGGATGACATCTTGTTCGTTCTTCACATATTTTCCTTCGATCGCTTTGAGTGAATCATCAAAGACATAGACAGAGCCAAAACGATTGACAGAGAAACGGATTGTTTTCGTTGAAACATTTCCTGCAAAGTCCGTAAGGGTAGCGGTCAAGGTATAGAGATCGTCATTTTCCTTTTTCTTTTCGAAGTTTTTGTACTTAAATACCTGGCCATTTGCTGCATCGGTATAGCTTCCGGCTAATTTAGCTGTGCCTCTGTTTGCACCTTTTAAAGAAATTGATACGGCTTTTTTATTGAAGTTCGTATCAGAATAGGTGATAACAGGAGCGACATCTTTATTATTGGCCGACATATCCTCCACACCTGTAATGGTCAATTTAGGCACAGTTTGGTCAATAATGAACTCATCCTTTGGATAATCTGCCGCGATGTTACCAGCCATATCGGTGTACTCAATATCAAAGCTATACTTCCCATCGGCTGCATAACTGATTGTCGCGGTATGAACATCCCCATGGTTTGACCATCCGCTTACACGCGGGAATGCCGCCGGCTTGCCGCCATCGGATGCGTTACCTGTTACTTTAATTCGGCTTGTTTCAAAGTTATGCTCGGTAATGGAAATGGTGGCCGTTCTCGCCGCTTTATAATAATTTCCATTAGCTGCTGCGTTGTTATTATATGAAACTTTAATAACAGGAATAGTTTTATCAAGTGTAAATTTTTGCTGGGCAAACGGTGCAGCTGCATTTCCAGCATTATCTTTATACTTGATATCAAACGTATAATCTCCATCCGCACTATATTTCACGGTTGCCGTATGCGTTGTTTTATTTGGATCTTTCGTATTGGCGACTGTTTTCCAGCCAACCAATTTTGGAATCACTCCATCGGTGTTGGTAATCTTATGGACCACATCCGCTGCTTTAAAGTTACGCTCATTTACCACAATCGTGGCTGTACGGTCAGCTTTGAAATAATCAGCATTTTGCGGGTCATCTGTGTTGTTATCATAAGTAACATCAATGGTTGGTGCTGTCTTATCAATACTGAAGGTAATCTTCTTTTCCGTCGTATTACCTGCCCGGTCGGTCATTTTCACCTTGACATTAATGTCATTACTATCATTCTTAACCGTAATGGTTTTGGTCATTTCTTGAACAAGGTTTTGATCGAACTCGGTATGTTTCCAGCCCTCTATATTACTGCCATCCGTATAGCTTTTATCATTATTAATCTGGAGGCGGCCATGCTGGTTGTTCTCCTGATCGTATGGTGCTTCCACCCACCATTCAATCTCCCCAATACCAGAATACGTATCGGTAACGGTTAGATTCACATCCACATTTTTGTTATAAAGATCAGCATTGTTAGTATCTTTTAGAGTCGTTTTGGCTCTATTAAAATCAATATGTTCTTCTTTTCCGTGCTTCGCTGCATCTTCGATTACCGAGCCATCTGGTTTTACCACACCACTCGTATTATTGACATTGTCAAAAGCTTCGGCAAAAATCTGTCCTTTAAAAGAGGCCGGAACCGTAAATGTTAATTGACTTGTTGTAGGAATCCCTTCAACAGTTGAAATATCCTTTGTTTCACTCAATTTACCCTTTGCATGCTCTGGATCATTCAAAGGATTATTCAATGAGTCAGGAATGACAGCATACATTTTGCCATTCTCGTAATCTTTTAAATAAACAACCATTGATTGGAGTCCACTCGTTGCTTGGTAGTCATGATCAGTGTTAGGATCATTCGCTGTAACCGTCACTTGAACGGGCTGCTTGAAATAGAAACCATATTTGGTCGTTTCAACGGCTTCCGGTTGAAGCGTTTCTGTTGCATTTTCATTCTTATCCTTTGATGAAAAAGCAAAATCAGTAATCGTTGGTGCTGTTTCATCAATATAGATGGTTCTATCGGCCGTATTCACATTTCCGGCATTATCCACTACTTCTGAATAAATATGGTACGAACCATCCTCTTCACGACTGATTCTCTCATCATTCGTATCTGTAGCAGTAAGATCCGGATGTAATTGTGCCGTTTCTTTATCGTGATAATCGTACTCGTCAATTAGTTTATCGTTCACCTTAATTTGAACGGCATTGACACCGGCATCGGCATCTTGAACATCGACATCATACGTTGCCTCACCGCTATAGAATTCGGTTTTAGACTTATCCACGTATGAAGCTACGTCTTTTTGAGGTATAACAGCAATGTCAGTTGTCGGTTTGTTCTTTTCAATCATGACAATACCGCTGTCTTTTGCCTCGATATTGGAATTGGCAGCTGTAACTAGGTACGGCTCAACACTCTTGTTGTTTACATTGTCCGTGACTGCGACATTAAACGTCCCTTTAAAAGAATCCACATCAAGAATGTAAGTGGCTTGAGCTGTTTTGCCGTCGTTCTGATAACTATCAGGATCTAATTGTGGAACTACCTTTTCTGCCGATGCATCCGCTGGAACGGCATGTAAGGCAAAATCCTTAATACCAGAAGCTTCATCCTTCACCTTGACCGTTACTTTAATCTGCTTATTGAAGAACGTTCCAAATGAAAGGAAGTTTAAGACTTTAGCAATCGTAGAATCATTAACAAAATCGAAAGTAACGGCATCCTTGCCATCCGCAAGGGTAGGCGCCTTTTGATCGATATAGATCTTCTTTTTCACTTGATCCGCTTTATTGTCATTACCGGCATTATCCTTTACCACGACATTAAAGTCATAGGATGGGCCCTTATCAGCAAGCGTTTGTGTATCAATCTGGTCAATGGCCGGATTGATTTGCTTTACTACGCTGTCTGAAAAATCGTATTTCTTGTACTCCTCATCATTCAGATCAATGGTAACCGTATTAACACCGGACTCTTGATCCTTCGCTTTTACATCTAATTTTACATCTTCACTATAGAATTCCGTTTCTCTTCCGGTTTCCTCATCCTTTACCACATACGGCTCTTCTTCTTTTCCATGAAGAACGGTGATATCGGCAGATGGTTTTTTCCGGTCAATCATGAACACAGGATCGCCTTCCGGTTCGATATTGTCTTTTGTCACATCAAACGTTTGTGTATTGCCAACATTGTCCGTAACATCTACTGAAAAAGTTCCCTCGAAGCTTTCATCGTCAAGGACAAAAACCGCTTTCGCTGGATTCTGATCAGGATAGAAGAACTTTCTTGGAACAGCTTGCTTCGCAGCATTCTTTGACACGGCATTCAAGGAGATATCGCTAATTCCAGCTGCATCATCCACAGCCTTAACAGTCACCTTAATTCCATTATTAAAGAACATTCCAAGTCCAATTCTAATGAAGAAATCAGGAATAAAATCATATAACTTTTCCACCTTAACAGACCGGCCATCCGCAAGTGTCGGTTTTGTTTTATCGATGTTGATGTTGACCGTTTTAATATCAGATTTATTCCCGGCCTTATCAACAGTCCAAATTTTATAAACACCTTTATAATCTCCATCCGCCGTCGTGATTGAAAAACGGTTCTTTTCAAAATCATAAGGAACTTCTGTTTCTGTTACCTCTGAGTCTTTACTATAGTAGACTTTATCAATCGCGGATGAGTAGCTGCTATCACCATTATCAATACTTCCTGAAATAGTGACTGGCCCGTTGAACCAATAAGAGCCATTTACTTCCTTTTTGCCCTGGCCATCTAAGATTACATCGTTGATAACCGGTTTTTCGGTATCAAATACGACCTCAATTTCGCCGGGTACATTTACTTGTGCTTCACTTTTGAATTGATTATTAATGCGCACATACATATCGGTAATCGTCGTGTTTCTATTTTTATCAATGATATACCCCGATTTATAACCATTTCCAAGTACTGGTAATTTTATTTGATTATAATCTAGAATCGGAACAATTTCGACTTTTGCATTATTTCCATAAACACGAATTTCTTTATTATCCACAGTATGTTTACTCAAAGGCTCTGTCATCGACACATATTGATCCCATGTACCTGGCAGGACGCGCATTTTACTTAATTCCACTTCAATGGTTGTATCTTTTGTAATATGTGTAACCGTATAAGTATAGTAGCCATTATCATTCAAATCGATGCCAGTAGAATATGTAGTTCCATTCACCTTTACCGAATTCACCAAATATTTACGGTCCGGATTGATGGCGATGGTAATAGCACCGTCATACTCTACTGAATTTGGAGAGGTTACGGTACCATTGTCAGGATCGACCACGGTAACGTTGTACTTGTTCGGTGCAAAGACCACTTTGACGGTTGTATCTTTGGTTACTTCTGGAGCAGGGAACGCAAAATCCACTGTTTCATCTGTTACGTTTTTGGGGATTTCAATTGGTTCATCCCCAAACTTTATACTTTCAATATGCTTACCTGTTTTGGGGATGACTTTGATAACAGGCTTTGAGCCGTAATCTACTTTGACCGTTCCCCCGTCAGAATAATAAGTTTCATCAACCTGTGCCTTACCATCGTCGTTCCCTTCATAGTCAAAAGTAAGGATATAGGAGTTGATGGCAAACTTCACTTCCACCTTCACATTTTCCGTTACCGGCTTTAATGGAAGCGGATAGTTGATCGTGCTTTGCGTAACATCCGCTGGCAGAATAACAGGTTCACCATTCAATGTAATACTTTCAATATGGTAGCCCGTCTTTGGAATCACGTTAAAAGAAGGCTTTTCGCCATATTTGGCACTAACAACCTGTCCATCTGTAATGGTTTGATCACCATTTTCTACCGTTCCAAGGTCTTTATTATAGCTGACCGTAATCGGATAGAGTTTTGCAGCAAACACCACTTCAATAGTCTTGATTTCAGTTATTCCTTCGATCGTAAAGGAGTCAGTAATATTTTGTTTTATCTCGTTTACTGTTATCGATTGAATCTCGTTACCCGGATCCGGAAGAATCTTTACGTTAACATTAGACCCCTCTGCAACCTGTACCGGTGCTGAATATTCAGTATTGTTAATTTCAACCTTACCTGAACCAGTTGTTTTGACAATAACATCATGCGTTTTTTGATCCGGTGTAACCGTAAGACGATTCAGCGCCGTGTCATATGTATAATGTTTTGCCATCACTTCATTAAACGTGATGGGAAAGGTGTCCTCCCCAACTGTAAATTGAATTTCACCGCTGCTAACATTGGTCAATTCCGGAAATTGGACGATTCCCTTATTGTCAGTCGTCCCTTCTAAACTCACCGAATTGTCGGTATTATGTCCCGTGACCACTTGATTCGGGACATCGGCCCCATCCTTGACAATTTTCAACGTAAATACATCCTGTTCATTTTGAGCCAGAACAGGCGAGGTCACAACACCAACCGGTATGCTATACGCGACCAGCATAACGGCCATAACAGCAGCCAAAATGCGGGTGACCATCGATTTCCTTCGTAGGTGCATTTCTCTCTCCCCTTGTTTCTTATTTATAATGAAATGATTAAATAACCTCGTTTGTATGGATGACCTTAAGATCCTTAACGATCTTAAATTCAACCGCCAGAATCGCTTCTTCCTCCACCCCTAACACAACCGTTTCATCCAGGACCGTGGTTTCATCTAGAAGCTCTGTTCCCTGATCCAGGAGTACTGTTTCATTTAATAGCACTTCTGTTTCCATGGATAACAGTTCCGTCTGATCTGAAAGAAGCACGGTTTCATCGTCCTTGTTAGGTAAAACCTCAGTTGGAAGGCTCCCCATTCTGGCCGGCCGTGAAAGTTCCTTGGTCGGTCCAGTCCTTCCTGTTTTTCCTTTAGTGCCTAAACGGTTAGTACGAAGGCCCTTTTGTTTTGGCTCTTGCTCAAGAGCAAAGGCTTTAGGTGTGTGACGCTTATTGCCTGTATTCTGTTCGCGGATTTCTTGGATCTTTCTTGCTGCGGTTCTGCCTGTTAAGTCACCAATAATGGCTGGAATGTTCATCTTAAGAAACATAAAAATGGACACGATCAGCAGAACTCCTCCAAGGGAATATCCAACGATGGAAATTCTTAGCCAAGCTATTGCATCCATTCGAATCCCCCCTATGTGTTCCGATATGCATTATCAATCGCTTTTTCCGTATCTTCAAAGCGGCTGATCAAATCATTTTTCATCGTGGTTGTTTTTTCGGCATTCACCGTTACATTGTTTGTACTTTTCTTCACAGACTCAATCACAGAACGAAGGTCACTTTGCTCTACCCCATCTGCCTTAAACTTCCTGGCATAGGTTTCAACCGAGTACATCGTTAATTTATAGAGTTCTAGTTTCACAATTTCACTTTCATCCGGATTTTGATTGATCATTTCAATCAACGATTTGATGTTTTCCCAATAAGGCTTGTATTTACCTTTATCTGAAGCCTCTTCAATTTGAAGGGTAATATCTTGATTAAACTTTCCGATTTCCTGGTAGATAGCAGCCATTTCGTAATAATCACTTTTCTTGGAACCATAACGAACGGCATCCTCAAACCATTTAACCGAACTTTTCATTCTTGTAATTTGATTGTCACTATTATTAGATTTACCATAGTCGTAATAGTACCAATAGGCTTTACCAACCTCAAAAGCAAGGTCACCATAATGGGGATTCTCTTGAATATCCATTAGATCTATTTTTTTCTTGAATTGTTCTTCTTCCTCAACAGTAAAAGCTGCATCATTTTTAAAGGCGTTCAATAATCCAATATAGGCCTTGTTCTCATTTGGCTTAATATCAATAGCGTTTATGTAGTAGTCCATTTTCCTGGTATCCGCTGTTTCTTTTTCAGCAAGCCGGATATTCCGATCGTAATCGGCATTATTTTTTTGAGTGTTCATCACTTGCCCAAGGATTCCAACCATCAGGCAAAGAACAGCCGCCACGAAAACGATGCTAAATTTCCGAAGTTTGGCCTTTTGTTTGGCACGATAAGCATCATCGACTTCTTCATAATGCTCCAGTGCATATAACAACTCGGCACAGGATTGATACCTATCCGCGGGATTCAGTTGGGTACATTTTTGAATAATTTTTTCCAATCCGCCTGATAATTGAGGATTCCAATGCCTAATCGGATATAACTCATACGGCGGTTCAGCAGGTTTCTGCCCTGTAACCAAATGATAGAGTGTCACACCCAGGCAATAGACATCCGTTCTTGCATCCGTCTGTCCCTTGCCGCCAAACTGCTCAGGTGCCGCATAGCCCTTTGTTCCTAAACTGACGGTATCCGCCAAATTCTCTTGTTTGTACTCTCTGGCAATCCCAAAATCAATCAGTTTCAAATTTCCATCAGGCTTCAGCATGACATTAGCAGGTTTCATATCGCGGTAAATAATCGGAGGATTATTGGTATGTAAATAATCGAGCACTTCACAGAGCTGCTTGGCCCATTCGATCACAGTATCCTGTGACTGTGCACCATACTGATCCAAAATCTTGCTCAGCGGTTCACCTTCAATGTAGTCCATAATGACATAAATAACATGCTCTTCTTCAATGATGTCGACGATCCGAGGCAAGGACGGATGGTCCAGCTTCTTAATCATATTCGCTTCGGCAATCGCACTTTGAATGATAACTTCGTTGTTCTTATCTTTTGCTTTTTTTTCAATCTCTTTGACTGCCCACTGTTTGTTCAAACGTTTGTCCATGGCTAGGTATACCTTGGACATCCCGCCTTTGCCAATCAGCTTCAGGACTTCATACTTCCCTTCTATTACAGACCCTAACTGCGCCAAAAGAATTCCCCATCCTTACGTAATTTTAATAAGCACCACGGTGATATTATCGGTTTCCTGTCTTTGCTTATTAAGCTCGACTAACTCTTTTGTCTTTTGTTCCATCACCCATTCATTAGGTAACGATAGTGGTGAGAATGCTTGATGAATCTCTTCTGCCGTGATCATATTGCGAAACCCATCAGAACAAAGCATATACACTTCGCCAGCAGCAGCCCTGCCTGTCCTAAATTCCGGAATCACCACTTTGGATGCCCCAATGCACTGCAGAAGGACATTTCGCCTTGGATCCTTCTTAGCCTGTTCCAAGGTTAAGGTGCCCTTTTTAATCTCTCTCGCTACCAGGGTCTGATCTTCCGTTAATACCTCAAGGTTATGATCGTCTAATCGATAGATTCTAGAATCGCCCACGTGGCCAATCAGCATAAACTGTGAATCTATCATCAAGAGGGCCGTCAAGGTAGTTCCAAGTTGAATTTGGACCTTCTGGCCGTATGCACCAATCCGATGATTTTGCTCTTGGATAATGCGTTCCCAATCCTGTTGAATCTGATTCCATTGATGAGTAGCAACCTTGGGTGGAAGTTCGTTTTCAAACCATTCAGAAAAAGCATTTATGACACTGGCACTGGCCACTTCGCCTTTGGTTAGTCCCCCCATGCCGTCGCAAATAACCGCTAATAGCACCGTTCCGACAGAAGTTTCAGCAATCTTTAAACATAAACTATCCTGATTTGTCGCTTTCTTATTGCCTATATCGGTATAGGCCGCAGTTAATACTTTCATTTCAAACCTTCTTTGCTTATATGTAAAATATTGAATAGACTAGAATGCTTACGGAACATGTCGAAAAATCCTTTCCTCATTTTACAACATATGGGAATAAGTGTCGATGAAGAAGCCACTTACATCCAATTTTCAGGTAATTTTTACTAGTAGTGCATAAGACAAAAAGACGATTCGGCCATTAACCGAATCGTCTTTTATGAATCTATGGTCATGCTTCTATTTTGTTGATTGAACTTTAGACGTTTATAATAGGTCCAGATAAAGAGAATAATAGCAATCACGCCTAAAAAACTGCCTGCTAGGAATCCGAGCACAATGAATAATATGTATTTCATAAACTCTTTTTTCACGGTCAGAACCATTTCAGGCTTTTCCGTCCCTGTATATCCTGCTGAAATTTCATAGGTTCCGGGGTGATCAATCTGAAAACGATAGACCGAAATTCCTTTATGCCCATTCAAACTATAGGAAGAACCATTATATGATTCTAATTTTACGGATTGATCCGCCGATTTCTCTTTAATCGATACATCTACGCCAGAAGGATCTTTATCTGATTCTACTTTTTTGCCGTCTATTACTGTTTGATATTCAAAAAAGATGGTATAGGTCCCCTTCTCTTCAAATACCAAACTCTTATTCCCCGGAATGGTTAGCTGTTTATCATCCTTTTTACCGGAAAGTAACGAAAACAAGCTCACCAGACATAGAACAAGTCCCAAAAGTAAAAGGAGTCCGGCGACGGCATACCTTTTTTTACTTGGCTGTTGACCAGGCTTCATTCCTAGATCCAACCTCCCTTTAAACTACCTTGAAATCCCATTCAACAGGTTTGCCTTCATAATAGGGTAAGCTTTTAACTTAATAAAGAGAATAAATAGAGTGAACGGAATTGTGAAAATAAGGCCAAGCAGCACGATTGGCCCATAAATAAAGGCCCCGCCGACAATAACAAGTGAATAAATAATCGGAATCAAATACACAGGAAAAAACATGATATTCATTATTAATAAAAAAATGTATTTGACCTTATCTGTCGCTGCTGCACTACGGCTCTTTTGTTTACACTCATTGATTTCATTGGCTGTTATTTTTAAAATATCTACAAATAATTTTAGTTTCATCATTCGTCTCCTAGTTAAATACTTCCTTTAGGCGTTCTCGAAATAGGATTTCTCCCTCTGTTTCGAGCCCCTTGTAAATGACTTCTTTAATTTGGTCATGGTTAAAGAATACATTCGTAGCTTCGGAAAGATGGCCTTGTGGGTAGGGGCACGCCACATAGTCCCAGGTTGTTTCTGTTCCTGCTTGCTCTTGCTTTCTTCCATATACCATAATAGCCTGCTGGATCGGATCAACGATTACTACTGTTCCAATCGGCAGTAATTCTTCTGTTTTTGGAAGTTTTAATCTATTAATCTCATTCGTCATTCAACGAACCTCCCATTCTATTTATAATAGAATTGTTCTTGTTCTAATCATCCTTTTCAATGCCAATTCCTATTTTAACTCCTATTAAAAAGGAAGCTTCTAATGTAGTTTCCAATCCCACTTCTACCCCTGCACCTACGCTGCCGGCAGAGACACCGCCAATTAATTTTAAATCATAATCGGTAAATGGAAGCGGGATATATAGGTCACCTTCCGCCTCTGCCAGCGATGCTTGGGCTCCAATACCAACTTTATTAGTATCAACACCAGCAAATGCATTTGCTGTTAAGATATCTGCTTTTCCACCGGCACCAAAGTTTCCGATGAGTGGAATATCTTGGTCGAATCCCGATCTTCCTTCAAATCCTAACACTTTTCCTTCCGCCTTCGCAAGTGGAAATAGACCCTTACCGCCCACACATGTCGTTCCCCCGGCTGTCAAAATATCAACGTTTGTTTTCGTATCGATAACGTCGGTGTCAAACTCGACTTGACCATTTATTCCAGAGAATTTGGCCTCCCCGCCAATTTGTCCATGATTTTTATAGCCACTTATACCTACCCAATCGTATTCGTAATAGCCCACCCCACCGGATGCAGTGATACCATCCGCTGAAGCCTTACCCTGGTCGCCGATTAAATAGTTTTGGCCCTTCCATCTATCCTTATTACTTGTTTGCGATCCATTCTGACCGCCTTGTGATGCCCTCTTATCACCAGGATCGGAGACGCTTCCTTGTGAAGACGAGTTACCATAAAAACCCTCTTGGTAGCCAGCCGGCCCGCCATGGATATTGGCAAGCCTGTCTAATGTTCTATAGGCCGCAAGCATGCCCGGAGTAATCCCAAAAAGCTTGCTTTCCATTTTGCTTAAGGACGAGGCCTTCGAAGCGATTTTACTCTCAGCCGAGGAATAGCTGTCCATCGACTGATTGATAAAAGTATTCAAGCGTTGAATTTCATTCTCGATTTTTTGAATCGAATTGCGTGCCGTTGCCAATCTTCCACTAATATTACGACGAGCTAAAATTCTACCATCAATACCGGAGGCAACAGAACCTACTCCATGGCCAATGTTGGAAACTTTCGCTGAGCTCGACGGCAGACTACTAGCCGATTGACTTTTGACGTAGTCCGTCTTGATCTTAATCGATGACAAAATATAGCATCCCCCTTTTAAGATGTTTTCGCAGCAGCAGCGGCAGCGGCTGCCTCTGCTTTCGCCTTTTCAGCCGCCTCTTTTGCATCCTCTTCACGCTTGATTTCATATGCAGCCGATACGATATCCGGCGCAATGGAATTCAAGACTGATGACGCACTTACGATTTCTCTATTAATTTTCTCTATCGATTGATTTATGTAACGAATCTCTTCAGCTTGCCACCCACTGCTTAAGCTTCCTTGTAAGGCCGTCAATTTATTCCTAACTTCCCTAAGCTCAGAAGAATATTCTCTTATTCTGCTAGCTTGAGAACTTGCTGCCCCCACATTAATTTTCACGATGCCACCTTCTCAAATAATTTCTAACATCCTAGTTAATTCCAAATTCTACATTTTTTTATTATATAAAATTTTGTTGGGGACGTCATTAGTTTTGCCACGGAATAGAAACCAAAGGGACGGTTCTCATGGTTAAAAAAGCCATGAGAACCGTCCCCGTGGTTTGGTCGGGTGGATGAAATGGCTAATAATATTCAGAATGATATTGAGAAAGTAATGGGGGAAATACATTCTTTTGAATTATTAGAGGAACAGGGCTGTACCTCTGAAGTCCACCGTATTCTTACTATCAAGGGGTCCTACTTGCTTAAAAGCGCTTATGATGAGAGATATCGAACCTGGCTAAAGGCAGAGGCTCAGGTTCTAAAAAAACTAGCCTACAAAAGAGAGATTCGAGTCCCCGTATATTATGGATTTATCGAGAAAAAGGACAGCAGTCACCTCATCATGTCATTTGAGGAAGGCATGACATTAACAGCTGCTTTAAAGGAAGGAGTGTCTGAGGCCGATAGGATAGCGTTAGTGAGATGTTTTGGACAATTTCTGCATCAGTTTCACGAAATGAGGCCGATTGAAGCGCTACTAAGGGAGAATGATTGGCTGGAGGAACAGCTTCTCAAAGCACAAAGGTATGTAGAAAACGGTCAAACAGAAGGCAGCTTAGATTTGTTAAACCGGTTAAAGTCACAAAAACCGCAGCCCGTCCGACCAACGATGATACATGGTGATTGCACAACCGATAATGTGCTTGTAATCGATGGAAAGATAAAGCTTTTCATTGATGTGTCTGGAATGACAGTCGGAGATCCTTGATAAGATAAATCCCTGGCGATTAGCCATTTTGTTGATAATCCTAAATACTTACATGCCTTTTATGAAGGATATACACGTTATAAAGTTTCAAAGGAAGAATTTATGTATTTTAATGAGGGGCTTTATGAGTTTTTCTAAAAGCTTTCGTATTTATGGAGAATAATGATTGAGGGAGCGTGGATATGGCCGATTGAGTGAATCAGCCCTCCTTGCGGACTTAGGAGCATTATTTTTGTCTGATCGTGTCCCTTATCGGGCTTCTGGCGGACTTGGGGGCATGATTTTCGGCTGGCCGTGTCCTTTATCGGGCTTCTGGCGGACTTGGGGGCATGATTTTCGGCTGGCCGTGTCCTTTATCGGGCTTCTGGCGGACTTGGGAGCGTATTTTTTGGCAAGCCGAGTCCTCTACGACTCAGTCTGATTCCCCTTATCAGCGAAAATGGATGCTAGAGGGAACCTGCGGGCTGGCTATTCGTTAAGGCAGAAACAAAAGGATGGTGAGCACGTTAAAAGAAATAGAAAAACGCCATAAAAGGCGCTCAAGTTAATCTTTTTTATCGTAATTGTCGTCGATTCCATCATTACCCTTGTCCAACCCGGTCATATTATTTACGACTTTGAATATTAAGTCTAGTCCCTGGTCCATTGTATGGATGGATTCCTCTTTGTCTTCTTGCTCCCTATCTTTCTCTTTCCCTTCCATCTTTTGTCACCTCCTAAAAGTAGGATTCGTAGTAGAGCAAAAAATATTCAGGTGCCAAAAGAATAGCGGAGGTCGAAGGCTTTTTTTTTCAATCACTTAGTAACTATAAGAGTGTTCTACATACTCAACAACCATACCATCTGGTTGTTCCACAATCATGCTATATCCCGAAAAGTCTTTCGTAATATCTTGACGAATCACGGCACCATTATCCAACAGCCATGTTTTATAAGCCTCAATATCCTCTACCAAGAAACAAATCGCGGAATCTGGTACCTTTGACAAAGCTTCATCTGTCCCGCTTACAAGCAGAAAGTCTCCTAAAGCGGCAATATCCAATCCTTTACTCCAATAGTTGAATCTTGTTGCCTTGGTCTGAAACAGCCCTTCGTAAAACGGAACAGCTTTTTCAAGGTCGTTCACATAAATCCTATTTATGATTTTTTTGATTTTCATATACCTTATCCCTCTCGTACGTTTTTAACTTACTGAATTATTTTACAATTTTATCAAAAACCCAACAATCTAAACAAAAACTACTAAAATGGCGCTGTTAAACTTGGTTGTTGATTTCTGCCCGTATTTCATATTATCCGCATTATGAAGGACATTTCTCTCGATTTCATGATGGGATCGGGTATTAACAACCCCTTTTATTGACCGTTCTCCTCTTTTAAGGATCGGCTTTGTCCTTCATCTAATCAGCATTAAACTTTAATATAGCGATACAAAAAAAGAGAAGTGCCCCACCACTTCTCTTTGCAATATTTAAAAGTTTAACTTTATAGCAGGGATGGTTTCAGTGAAAAACTCATAGATGATGCCGCCTAATAGGACGATCGCTGGTATGACGAGGAGGCCGAAAAAAACATACGCGTATATCCGTCTGATAGGTATGCGGTCAACCCAATTTGTTACCAAATGAACCGACATTGCTAATAGAAAGCCACCCAATAGGAAAAGGAGCGAGAACAAAGTGATTCCTAATGAAGCTTGAGGTCCAAACAATTCATTACCCGGATTGGATAAAAAGAAGGGAATCCCGAAAATACATAGATTCATCGCGCCATAAATCAATCCTTTACGTACCCAGCCGTTGGGCAAGTAATGGTGAACAAATGTATAAATGACACTGTTAGCCAAAGTAAAACCGAGACCTAATAAGACTAAGAAAAAAGTTCCTTGAAACGTAAATCCACTGGCCAAGAGAGGGAATACAACCGCGATAATTTTCATTACAAGGCGTAATAATAGACCAGCAAGAATTCCAGTAATAACTGCAGAAAAAAAGCCAATCCCTAAATTCCTTGCGATTCGGGCAAATCGGGTTGAAGGTGAAACGCTAACCGATGTTTTTGCATTGGTCTCACGTTCGATAAGATATTCCCCCTTTTCCTGTTCAATATCATTTAAATTATATTAAACGTTAAACAGGAAAATTCCTCCAGTACTCCATGGGGGTCCATTTTAGCGCTGACATACAACTGGATTGATTAGGTTCGGAGGTATCTCCCCCAGCACACCCTGGACGAGATTCTCAGCAGCCAGCTGCGCCATTTTCAATCGAGTTTCATGGGTGGCCGACCCAATATGTGGTAAAGTCACTACATTATCCATCGACAGTAGCGGATGGTCCGCTTGAACAGGCTCCTGCTCAAAAACATCGAGTCCTGCCGCCAGGATATCCCGATTTTGCAGCGCGCGAACCAAGACCTTTTCATCTACCGTCGCACCCCGCGAGCCATTCACAAAAATAGCCGATTTCTTCATTAACTTAAATTCCTTTTCACCAATCAGCTTCACGGTTTCTGGAGTCAGCGGGGTCATAAGACAAACAAAATCCGATTCCCGCAACAATTCCTCGAGGGAGCAATACGTAGCCTGAAACGTTTGCTCCGCTTCAAGATTGCGGGAGCGATTATGATACAAAATCGGCATATCAAACCCAAAATGAGCTCTTTTGGCAATGGCCATTCCGACTCCGCCCATTCCAATGATGCCTAGCTTTTTATGGTGCACATCGACTCCAAACAGATTCTCACCATCTGTTGGTGACCATTTTCCTTCCTTTACATACTGATTCAATTCCGGCATTCTTCTGGCGGCGGCCAGCATCAGCCCAAAAATCGTATCCGCTACCGTATCATTTAAAACGCCCGGAGTATTGGTAGCCATGACGCCCCGACTGGTTATGGCAGGAATATCGAAGTTATCATAGCCGACAGAAACATTACTTACAATTTTTAACTCGGGAGCATGTTCCAAAAACTCTTGATCTACCTTTAAACGGGAACCAAGAATTCCCTTGGCATCCTTTAACTCTTGATAAAAACTTTCATATGTATCCTCATTCAACTCTTCAAAATAAACTACCTCACACGCTTCCCGGATAAATTCCAAAACTGTGGAATCGAGTTTCTTATAAACAATAACCTTTGGTTTCATAGGCACTCAACTTTCCTCTTTTTAATGATATATCTATTGTATAATTGTCCACCCCTAAATCACCAATAATATACATAGACTGAAACCAAAGGGACCGTTGTCTTTTATAGGAACCGCATTGCCATGTACTACTTAATCGTCCCCATCCCGCTAACTGTTACATGTACCTTGACGTTCACATCAGCCTTCGAAAAGGCTTTTCCCCATTGATTTTGGACTTCTTTCCACTCTGGGTACTTATAAGCTCTTGCATAGATTCCAAATCCGAAAGGGTCAATCCCCTTGGTTTGCGTTTTCTTTATTAAGCGCTCAAAATCCGCTTCCATTTTCTTTTCAATACTCTTTTGGAGTTTCGCTGCGTCTTTCCTCACATTGAATGGAAAAAGCCGTTCTGTAATGGTAACTCTCATTTTTACATCTGTGTCAAAAATAAAATGATTGTCATACCTTACCTTTGTTTTTACCTTAATGCGCGGAGTACTAAAGCTGATCCAATGATCATGTCCATTCGATTCCAAAGGGACGGAAATGGTAAATGGAAAATCCCCTTTTGTTTTATGCTGCAGAATACGTAATAATTTGTTTTCATGCGGCGTTATGCTTAACTTATATCTGCCTTGTTCATCCAGCAAAGCCGTGCCGGTCAACATGATTTTGTGGTCTTTTTTCATTTCGGTAATGCTTGCTGTTATCCCTTTTTCTGTCGTTTGCTCATGGAATTCTTGAAGTGTCGTTTTTATGGTGACATTTCTTCTGTAAGCTGTATCCACTAAATTGGCTAAATACAAAGGGAGACGCGGCTTGTCTTTTGGCCTGAAAAAAATAACGTCCGAAACAGGACCATCTACGGCGACAACTCTTGTTGTAACCGTATTTTTGGGGTCCCGATAAAAAGGATCGATATAATCAATCCAATTATTTCGTTTTAACAGCTTTTTCCCGACTAAGAGTAATTGTGTTTTGCTTCCCGATGTTAAAGCCATTACGGTCGTATCAAACAGCTCCCTGGAATCTCGAATTGTAACAGCCTTCACTTCCACTTTCTCCTCTTTAACCTTTGCTTCTTTGTTGAACACCGGACTTGACATATACACCAATAAATGGTCATTCTCATCCATGTCTAATCCTAGTATAAGTGACAGTGTGACATCTTCAACATACATTTGGTCCACGCATCCGGTCATCATCATAGCCACGAGTGATAAGCAAAGCAGTGTCTTCCTTTTCAATGACTTACCCTCCGACGGAATTTTTCATATATCCAGCTATAAACCCATAAAAAGGGCGGGGCAACGAATGCCAATACCAGCCCGCCTTTGACCACCTTCTTCTGCCACCCTTCCGAATCAACCCAAGTAGGTTCGAGCCAAAATACCGTTCCAATAATGATCAATAATAAAATAATCACGTAATTGCTGTGATCCTGTTTTCCAAGCAATTGACTAGAACAAAACGCAGCAATGTATACGCAAGGAATCCAGGCTGTGGAAACAACAATCAGATAAACAGCCAATAAAACCATGTCAAAACGCTCCAAAAAACGAAATTCAATGAGTTTAAGTAAATTCAGTACAGGTTGATTGAATTCAATAATCCCATCGGGGCTAAAATAGGCAAAGCAGACGACCGTCACAAATACATAAAACAACATCGTTAAGGTGTTCGCAATCGTAATTCCGAGCACCGCATGCTGCTTTTTTTGTAAAAAGGGGTACAAGAAGAACGCTACTTCAAATCCTAAAAAGGAAAAAACAGTGGTCGGCACAGCAGATAAAACCGGTTCCCACCCTTCTTTAAGCAAAGGAAGGAAGTGAAGCCAATTTCCATCCTTTAGCGGTATCAATAAAAACAGAGGAATCCAAATGACCATATAAAAAGATAGTTCCGAGTACCTGCCTAAAACACGTACCCCATTGCGGGCTACAAAAAAAGTCGGAATCGAAAATAATAGCAAAATGATATAATCAGGGGTTTTAGGCAGAAACCATGCCTTGATATAGAGACAGGCATTTACAAGAATGGTCCACGCGTAAAATGCAAAGTACACCATGTAAACCGAGATGAGCGCTTTCCCCAGTATTTTTCCGAAAAAACGTATTAGAATTTCGTATAGGGTGTCCTCAGGGTATTTTGCAGCCGTTTTAACTAAAAAAATGCTGGCAGCGACCGAGAATAACCAGCCAATTATGATAGTGATCCAACCGTCGGTTCCAGCTTTTTCAGCAAGTATGCGCGGTAGGGATAGAACACCGGTCCCTACCTGCGTTCCATTAATCAAAAAAATATACTGCATGAGAGTGATTTCATTATAGGCATATTTCTTCATCGTTTCACCTTTTAGTACGATTTCGCTCTTGTCGAATAGTTGGAATTGCCCCGGTTCCTTTTGGGCGACTTTTCATTGTCCATAAAGGAAAGCGCAGAAATGCATCCTTCATATCAGCAAATCGGAATGGAGCCAGCGGAGTTCCATAGGGTGTGCCTAATGATTCAAGACTAACCAGGTGGGCAACTATGGTCATCCAACCTACCACAAGTCCTACAACTCCAAACATGGCGGCGGATAGCATCATTGGAAATCTTAACAGTCTAATGGACGAACTCATATCATAATTAGGGATGTTATAAGAAGCGATGGCTGTAACGGCAACGACGATGATCATAATGTTGCTGACAATTCCCACAGCAACAGCCGCCTGCCCAATGATAATGCCACCCACAATGCCGATGGTCTGACCAATTGGAGTCGGCAGCCTTAATGCCGCTTCCCTCATCAATTCCAAGATCGTCTCCATAATTACTGCTTCCAGCACAGGCGAGAATGGAACTTTTATCCTTGATTCAGCAATCGAAAGTAAAAGCTCCATCGGTATGACTTCAAAATTAAAGGAAATAAACGCAACATAGCTGGCGGGAAAAAATAAGGTAATGATAAAGGCTAAAAAACGGCTTACTCGGATAAAGGCAGAAACTAACCAACGGGTACCGTAATCATCCACAGCCTGGAAAAAGGACATAAAATTTGTCGGAGCAATCAATACGCTCGGAGAACGGTCCAAAACAATCACAAATCTTCCTTGGAGAATGTGGGATACTGCTGTATCAGGTCTTTCGGTCAACATAATTTGCGGGAAGGGTGAATAAGGATTATCTTCAATAAACTCAATCAGTTCGCCGGTATTAATGATCGCGTCCACGGTAATATTTTGAATCCGTGTTTCCAATTCTCTCAGCACGTCATCAGAAGCCACATCTCTTAAATATAAAAGGGAAACCTTTGTTTTTCCTCGTAACCCGATTGTCATTTCTTTCAACATTAATTCGTGGTGGGGAATATACCTGCGAATTAATGCGATATTTTGAGTCCCTGTTTCCACAAACCCTTGATGAGCACCTTTTAGAGCTATTTCATTTTGCGGGTCATTAAGTTGTCTTTGCGGCCATCCTTTTGTATCTAATCGGTACCCGGTGTTTTGTCCATTTAACAATAAAACACTATCCCCACCTAGAATCGCACTTTCGATCTGGCCCCACGTATCAACGACTTCGACATCTCCTATTGTTATGGGCAGTTCCTTATCAAGTTCGAAGGAGCTGCTCATCAATGGCTTCAGAACATGATTATTAATCGCATCTTTATTCGTCAATCCAGGCAAATAAACCAAAGCAGCATCAGATTTACTAGCGTTAATTGAAAAGCGGCGTATCACTAAATCAGGTGCTTGAGAAAATACCTGTTGGAGTATCTCTGTATTATGGGTTAAATCAGAGTCCAGGACATCATCTGCGCTCTTTTTTTTCTGAAAATTAGAATGGGTGCTTACTTGTTTGTGCAGAAAAGAGCGCTTGCCTTTTGAGGGCTTCAGAAAATCAAACATCCACTCCGTCCCTTTCTCAATAGTTTTAAGATTTTGCTTTTAGTATGCATTTACAGAGGAAAAATATTCTAATCTGCACTTTAGAGTTTTCTAACTTCCGGCTCATGATCATTTTGTAATTTTATTAAAGCCTGTTAACAAATTGTAAAAACAAGAGGAGGAGGAATCATGGCGGAGTATTCGAACTGGTCAGGTGCTTCGAGCGGTGCCAGACACCTAATCAGATTTTTCCCCCTATACGGTTAATTGGAACGTAATTTGAATTAAAACTGTCAGTGCTTGTGCCTGGAAAAGCTTGAAACAATCGTTGCCTCATATCTATATCATGTTGAAAGACCATCATCCAAATGGAGAAAAATCCTGTTGAGGTAGCTGTATCAACGATCTGTACTCTCATTTCTTCAGTATCATTCTTCATTAAGTGCCGGTAAGAACGCTCTGCTTTATCTAATGCAGTCCGTCTAGACCTCCACCGTGTATCTTTCATCTCTGGATTTTCACTAAGTTCGTCAGAAGGAATACGATCTAACCCAGTTAACTTTATTGTATTTTCGGCTAATTGCCTGAGGACGGGAGAGAGAGTAGGAGAAACATAGATTAAGCCCCCTGAAGCATACACAAAAGCTAATAAGGTATTATCTTTATCAGGCCAAAG
Source organism: Neobacillus bataviensis (assembly GCF_019969725.1). Next base: position 318,132 of record NZ_JAHXYW010000006.1, on the reverse strand, counting down.
AAATTGATCTAACTCAACATGTTTATTACCTTTAATGGAATTGCAATTATTACAAGCTAACAAGAAATTGTCCCAATCCAATTTAAGGTCTGGATGCATAGATTTCGGTTTTACATGTTCTACCGCAATATTTCCACCAAGATTTCTTTCACAATAAGAGCAATAAGCACCCAACCTATTGATGAGATGCCCTCTTGATTGTTGATATTTTTTCAATTGTATGGGCTGCCCGTCTTTATCTGTTGGTACCGGCCCTTTGTCAATCGGTCTCATTTTTCTTACTTCCCAAACCAGCAGCCTGTCTTTCCATTTGCAAAAACGCATAGTAAGCTACGTCCGTACTATACAAGGCCTCTAATTGATCTAATTCAATTTTTAATTGCTCCACTTTAAAGTCTGATGCCTTTTTCCCTTCTTGTAAAAGAGAATAGTATTGCTGAGCTATTTTAAACATTTTATTAAGCTTTTCACTTCTTTGTACATTTTTGATTTCCATTACACTTTCAGCAATGTCTTCAATACTTCTATTTACGAAAGCTTCACTCCTTACAAAATCATTGTCATCTTGTTCATGAAGACGCCGCAGCTCTCCCTCTTCAAGAGATTGAATGATAAAGGGTGAATGAGTGGTAGTAATAAACTGTACTTTAGGGAAGGTTCTTTTTAAATCCTCCACAATTCTACGCTGCCAGCTAGGATGTAAATGCAAATCAAGTTCATCAATTAATACAACTCCTGGCGTCTCCTCAACAACAGATTCCCCTAATGCTGGATTTAACTGGGCCATACGGTGAGCTAAATCTGCGACCAAGCCTAACGTATTACGAACTCCATCGCTCAGTAAATGAAAGGATAATCCCATACCATCGTATCCAATCGCTCTTAATTCTTCGGATTCAACATCAAATTCAAGTGATTTCCAGTCCCTCATACAAACCGAAATGGCTTTTCGAACGGCTTTTAAAGCGGGCGGCGTTTCTTTCCTCTGCAGCTCAATATAGGTCATTTTTTCCATCCATCGGAGAAAGTGCTTTTCATTAGAAGCAGGGTCTAAACAATACGAGTACCCTTCTAGCCGGTTATGGCTTCTTTTTATATCCATTCGGTCCTTTTTTTGCACCCATACCCTTCCGGTTCCATAATACGATATCACCGGAAGCACCACTGGTTCACCTTTACTTACGGCCCTTTGTAAATCGGAAGCGTATTTTATGATAGACTTAGCGTCTCTACTCGTAGTGGACCCGTGCTTGCCATTCACAGCTCGAGACCATGTCAGAACATGGCCGCCTACTTCTCCCTTACAGCTTACTTTAACTGGAAATTGCATCTGAACATCTGACATTCCACCGTGGATATATATCCTCCGATGAATTTCATCTCGTCTAATATGTCTCGAATGTACGCCATTCAATCCACTTAAAAAGGAACCTAAAGCAACAGCTATACCATCTAATACGGCCGTTTTACCAGTACCATTATCTCCAACAAGAACAGTAAATTTATCTGAAAATGTTATATGCCTTTGTTCAAATCCGTGGAAATTCTCCAAATGCAATTCATGAATAATCATGAAAATCAAACCTCCAACAATATTATTCTCGGTTATTAATAACATATGAAAATTTTCAATTTACTTTCCAAATTGGAAAAAGGGGTCAGTCTCCATCTGCGTTACGGCAGTGAGTGACTGACCCCAAAAATAATTAGCTAAACTTAAATTGTTGAATCTCCTGTTTTATTTTTCTAAAAAATTCTCTGCCATTTTCGGTTTTTGTATCTGCCCGCATATAGACTCTGCCCACCAAGTACTTGTTGGATAAAGCCTTAAATATAATCGAATCTTCTATCCAAGCCCCATCCTCTGCAATAAAATAGTTTTCGTCGTGATCTTTGTTCAGTAATATCGCGTTCTCTCCATTTAAGTCTTTTAATGGGTCATTTGTAGTTACGCTTTCTTTCACATAGGGAAGTAATTTCAAATCCTTTTTTATGATAAAATCGATAACTTTTTTAATCTTTTTATCAATGTCTTTTTTTCTCATTTGTCCTTTTTCAGGATAAATTTCAATAATTCTTTTCCATAGTTTCCTATTTCTTAATTCCCTTATCGTGATCTTATCCTCTTCATCAGGTATGGCAGCTTCGAAGCTGTCCAAAAACGCATCATCTGAAAACTTTAAATAATCAGCAACAAACTGTTCAACAGAGTGGCATTTTACAAATTCATATCCATTCTCTCTTAATTTTCTTGTTGCATGAGATAACATCGCTTCACATGCTTTACTTGTCTTATGGAAGTATACTTGCACATATAATTCATACCTTGCTTGCACAAAATTCTCAATAGCAGGCAATCCGCTTTTCTTAATGCCCAGCCTTACTTTTTTACTTTCTTGATCCATAAAGGGAAGCAAGGATTTAAGCAGTCTATTAAGATCGTAGGTTCCGTATTTTACTCCCGTAAAATAACTGTCTCGTAATAAGTAATCCATTCTATCACAATCTAAAGGCGCCCCTGCTACAATTTGGTTCAGAAAAGGAATAAGGTTATATTCCCTAATAAAAATAGTACTAAGATTTAACTGCTCATTCATAATGCTTAATATCGTTTTGATTCTGTCCGGCATAAGTCCAATGTCAGTAAGGACTTTAGCAGTAAAGTAATAGGAAACATATTCATGTTCAACTTTTTCATCCATGCTCCCCTTATTCCTTATAATCTCTTCAAGGGAATAAGCAAATTCATTATTAATCTTAATACTGTTGTCACCTTTTACAAGACCAATAAATTCAGCGCTTTTTGGTGCAAATTCTTCAAATAAATGTGACATGGGTCCATGACCAATATCGTGCAGGAGAGCAGCGATTCTTAAATTCAAAAATATCTCAACAAAATCATCGATATTAAAATAATCCTTATCTAAAATATTCTTATTTCCTTCAATAGCATATTTTTTTTGTTTGTTTTTCAATGTACTAGCATTGTTAAGAGCATTTAAAAACATTTCACTTGCCAAGTACATAACACCAAGGGAATGCTCAAATCTAGTATGATGGGCAGAAGGAAATACAAAATATAAAAATGTATTTTGTTTTATTTTCCTCAACCGCTGAAAAAGAGGATGTGAAATGATTTTCATTTCCTCTTCCGACATTCGAATTAGACCATGAATGGGATCCAATATGCTTTTGCTTAACTTATCGGTTAAAAAAATCATCCTTTTACCTCTCTCCAAAATATATATCTATAAGTATAATAATTCACTTCCCCCTCCACTTATTCCAATATGGTCCAAATAGGAAAAATCCTTTGCTAAGAATGCCAAAAAAAAGACCTCTACGCCAACCGTAGAGGTCTGATTAATTATTTGATTTTCAATCAAAAGAACCCATTGTTTGCAGCAATTCATTGGATTGCGGTGATACATAAATCGTCCGGCTTGGAAAGGCGACTTCTACTCCCTCTTCCTCTAGAATCCCCATGATTTCTAAGTTAATTTCATGCTTGATTTTAACGTGTTCCGCCCATACGGTCGTATTCGTGAAAAAATAGACCAGAACATCTAGACTGCTTTCATTATAATGATCGAAGGCTGCCATAATCGTATCCGGATGGATCTCTTCATGCGTCCGCAGCATTTGATCAATCCGGTAAACTACTCGCTTAATTTGGTCTTTAGTCGTTTGATAGTTAAGTCCCAAGTGGAAAGTGATCCTTCTTTTTCCCATCCGGCTCCAATTGGTAATGGCCTCATTCGCAAGTGTCGCGTTTGGAACGGTCACCAATGCCTGACTAAAGGTTCGAATTTTCGTACTTCGGAAATTAATATCCTCGACGATCCCCTCAACGCTAGGAGTCAAAATCCAATCGCCAATGGAAAAAGGTTTTTCTGTTACAATGACAATTCCGCCAATGAGATTGCCTACCGCCTCTTTTGCTGCTAAAGCAAAGGCCAGACCCCCTAATCCAAGCCCAGCGACCAACCCATTGACATCGTAATCAAATTCCTGGCCGATAATGCTGATACTGATGGCAATCAGGATAACCCGGATGGTCCTTGAAAAAAACGGAATCAAAATGGAATCAATCTTATTGGTTAATTTTTCATTTAAACTGATTAAAATCCCTGAAGTAGGAGAGGTCAAATTAAACAATCCCCATGTAATTAAAACGATGACCATGGAACGCAAAAGTTTTAAAAATAAGGCATTCTGTTGTTCGATAAAAGGAAAATAGTCCATGGCCAGGTACAAACCAAAAATAATGAAAAACCAGCCTAAGGGACGTTCAAATGCCAAACATATTTGAGTAAAAAAATCCGTTGGCGTCTTCCTCGTCAATTTTAAAATCAACTGAAACACATACTTGGTAAAGATGTTTCGAAAAACAATAAATAAAAGCAAAATCCCTATAGAAATCCCTAAATTTTTTAACACGTCATAGTCGATATGAAATGAACCTAAAGACATTTTTTATTACCTTCCCTCATTTAGCTGTTACCTGCTTTTTAAACCTCTAAATAATAACTTGTTTAAAACGATATTTGAATGCAACAAAAGACTCAAAACGGTGAAGATGGAAAAAGAAAGGGCTTCCATCTGTACCTTCACACTTCACCGCTTTAAATATTTAATTTAATAGACTAAATTTATTGATATTTTGAAATATTTAATCTAATATGTAAAATATTGAAAAAAATTTTTTAAACTGGAGGGTTTACTTTGAAAGTTATCGAGAAAATCAGCAGCTTTGCGGGGAAAACATTTACGTTATGGGTTTTGATTTTTGCAGTCATTGCTTATTCTTTTCCTGAGCACTTTGTGGGACTGGGAGGCTATATTGTTCCTTTACTAGGGATCGTTATGTTCGGAATGGGCCTGACACTTGAGTTATCGGATTTTAAAGAAGTGTTTAGAAGGCCAAAAGAAGTAGCCCTTGGAGTCATCGGTCACTTTATCATTATGCCGCTGCTTGCCTTTTTACTGGCAGTTGGACTTGATTTACCGAAAGAAGTCGCGGTCGGAGTCATTTTAGTAGGATGCTGCCCGAGCGGAACAGCTTCCAATGTAATGGTGTTCCTGGCAAGAGGAAATGTGGCGCTCGCCGTTGCAATTGCTTCAGTCTCTACGCTTCTTGCACCAATCGTTACACCACTGCTCATTCTTCTGTTTGCAAGCAAATGGGTGGATGTCAGCGTGGCATCATTATTCCTTTCGATTGTACAAGTGGTCATTGTGCCACTAGCTCTTGGCTTTATCATTAAAAAGTTTTTTGGAAAACAAGCGAAGGCTGGTGCAAAAGCAATGCCGCTAGTTTCCGTTATCGCGATTGTGTTAATTGTATCTGCTGTCGTTGCAGGCAGCGCGGCTAAAATTGCCGAAACGGGCCTGCTAATTTTCGGAGTGGTGATCCTTCATAATCTGCTTGGATTCTTGATTGGATTCTTCTTTGCCCGTTTATGTGGAATGGACTTGGCCAAACAAAAGGCTGTTGCCATGGAAGTCGGCATGCAGAATTCCGGATTGGGAGTGGCTATCGCCACTGCACACTTCTCGCCATTAGCGGCAGTACCAAGTGCCATTTTCAGCGTTTGGCATAATATTTCCGGTTCCCTTCTCGCCAATATTTTTAGCCGGATGAAGGATAAACATCAACCAGATCAAGGCAGCAAGCATGACATGGCAGTGTAGATTAATAAAATCTTTTAAAACCATTCTGTTAAAACAGGGTGGTTTTTTCTTAACCGGGCATTAGGAGGAGCCACTCCCTAATTACCGTTGTACCGATTTTTTCTTCCACTCGGGCATTAGGAGCCTTTCCTAATTACCGTTGGATCGAATTTTTCTTCCGCTCGGGCATTAGGAGCCTTTCCTAATTACCGTTGTACTGAACTTTTCTTCCGTTTGGGCATTAAGAGCCCTCTCTAATTACCGTTGCATCGAATTTTTCTTCCGCTCGGGCATTAGGAGCGCTCCCTAATTACCGTTGTGCTGATTTTTTCTTCCTCACGGGCATTAAGACCCCTCCCTAATTACCGTTGGATCGAATTTTTCTTCAGCTCAGGCATTAAGAGTCCTTCCTATTTACCGTTGTACTGAATTTTTCCTCCGCTCGGGCATTAGGAACTTTCCCTAATTACCGTTGTACCGAATTTTTCCTCCGCTCGGGCATTAGGAACTTTCCCTAATTACCGTTGTACCGAAATCTCACCTCTGCTCGGGCAATAAGAGCCATCTTACGTAAAAAAAAATAGCTATCCAAATAGATAGCTATTTCCTTATAAATCCCAGCGTAGATTCTCTTTTGATTAACCGGACATCCAAATCATATTGATTGGTATCCTGCGTGTTTTCAATAAAATGAATCAATTTATTCGTGGCTGCAACACCAATATTATAAATCGGCTGGTTGATGGTACTTAATTCAGGTTCCACCATCTCCGTGATTTTGATTCCGTCAAACCCGATTAGAGCAATATCGGCAGGAACCTGGATCTTCAAGATTTTCAATGCCTTGAGCGACCCAATCGCCATCATATCGTTCCCTAGAAAAATTCCATCAATATCCGGATGCTCCTCGAGCATTCGCTGCGTTAATTGTTTGCCGGCTTCCATGGAAAAATCACCTTGAAAAACAATCGGGCTTTGATTCGGGAAGTATTTCGAAATCGTATCTTTATAACCCCTGATTCGATCGATCGAAGGCGAAAAGGATCCGGGACCGCTGATATGAGCAATTTTCTGGCAGCCAATTTCAATCAGGTGCTCCACAGCTATGACGGCTCCCTTATAATTATCAACACCTATCGAGTCATTCGACTGAAAATCAGCGGCACGGTCCACCCTCACAAATGGTATCTTTAATTTCTCAATACCTTTGAGGACTTCTTCATTAAAATCGAACGATGCCAGGATAAATCCATCTATATACCTGCTTTGGAAATCCTTCCAAAAACGAGGATCCTTCAAATCTGCATCATGGGAATTCACTAATATTAAATTGTACCCTTTTAATTTGGCAAATTCTTCAATCGCAATTACAAGTTCCGGGAAAAATGGGTTTGTAATATCAGGAATAATCAGGGCAATGGTATTGGATTTCTGCTTCGCAAGACCTCTGGCAATCTCATTCGGTTGATAATCAAGCCTCTTCATGACCTCTTGGATTTTTTGCTCTGTTTCCTGACTGATATAACTAATGTTATTAATTAATCTTGATACCGTTGCAACTGAAACCCCGGCTTCTTTTGCAACATCACGAATGGTCACTTTTTTCTTAGTCACGATCTTTCTCCTCAACCAACGGCCTTGTTTCCTTCATTATAATTTTTTTCATGTTATCCTTCAATTAAACTTTTAACGATTCCAGAAATGGTATGGCCTTTTAAATGCGGGATACTGAACCCTTTCAACGTATCCAATGTATCGAGCCATGTCGCCGGTATTTTTTCCATCCCTTGAACAGCTCCAGACAGGGCTCCCACCATCGCCGGCATGCTATCTGCCTGTTTCGGAAGCATGAGGGATAGCTGGATCCCTTTTTCGAAATCGCCTTCCGCTGCTGTAAAAATCGCATAGGCAGCTGCCAGCGTCTCGGGAGCTATATTGCCATAATTATAAATAGAATTAACAATTTGCTGGTTCCAAAGGGGAACCGCCGCAAAACCGTTGCCTCCCACCGATTCTAAACTCGAAAACGCCTGATCGATCTTTCTTCTTAGCCATGTATTCTCGGGAACATACTTTAATCCCTCTTCCACAATCTCAGCTGCGGATGCGCCTTCGATGGCAACCGCAATACTAGCCGCCATTGCCTTTGCTGCGTACACTCCATCTGCCGCATTGGTAATCGAAGCCATTTTTTCAGCAATCATCGCAGCTTTTTCAGGCTGGCCATGAAATTTAAGCCCAATTGGCACAGCTCTTGCAACCGCACCATCGTCAAAGTGATGGGGATTATCATTTCCGGATGCCGGCCAGCTCAAGCCTTTTTTGATATTATCAATGGACGCCCGTTCGCTGATTCCGCTCCAGATCTCCGCTTCATGATCGACAACAAGCTTTTTCCACTGTTCGAAAAATTCTGCTTCACTATAGTCTTGGCAATTGATTAACGTTAACGCCGAAATGATGGCAAACTCAGTATCATCCGTCCCGGAAAAATCTAGTATTCTTTCATCCATGGCATGCGTAAACGGCAAGGAAAACTTATTGATTCGGTATTCATCAGTCTGCTTGCTAAAATCCCAAAGCCGGTTTCTTCGTCTGGTCGGGAGGACAGAAGTGCGGTGATACATGGCTGGAAATCCTAGTGAATCCCCTATTGCCAAGCCCATCATCGCTCCATATGCTTTATCAAAAAGATTACTCATGATTTCCCCTCCCAACAATCACATCGGTAAATTTCTCACTTAAGTCTCGGATATCAATGCCCTTCGTCTTTCTTACACAGACACCTTTAATGACATTAATTCTTCTTTTCCAATCTTCCGGGATCACTCCTGCCCCATTTAAGGCGCCTGATAATGCACCGTTCATGGAGGCAATTGTATCTGAATCTCTTCCGATATTGGTCCCGCCTAAAACCGCAGGAATATATTCACCCTTCGCAGCAGCAAAAACACCATAGGCCAAAGCCGTTGCCTCCGGTGCCACATCGGCCCATGGATAATAGAAGATCGACACTTTGTTATATAATTCTTCCATCGCATCCTGAACGTTGGCATACTTCATGCCAATATTGACCGCTTCCTGAATTTTGCGATAGGACCAGGAGTCTTTTGGCAGCGCATCAAGACCGTGCTGAATTGTTTTTTCCCAAGAGTCGCCTGTCATGGCATACGCCACACTTGCCGCAACCGCCTGTCCGCAATAGACACCATCCCGATCATGACTGATTCTTGCCTCAATTTCTGCTATTTTTGCGGCCTTTTCAGGATCGCCTGCAAAGTATACGCCGACAGGAGCGATCCTCATGGCTACACCATCACTCCACATTTCGTGATTATCCATACCAGTGTAAGGGGCCTTTAAACCTTTTCTTAAGTTGAAAATGGCATCTACTTCACTGAAGCCCCCGCCTTTGAAGCCGCCTTCCTGATCGGTCAGGAACTCGGTCCATTCTTTGGTCATGTCCTTCAAGGTGAGGTTTTCTCCATATTTTAAGAGAATAAGAGAAGTCAGCATAGAATATTCAGTATCATCCGTTCCAACAGGGTCATCGGAAACAAAGCCATCGACCCAGTTATACTTCTCTCTTATGCCTTCCATTGTCATCCCTTCCGTCGGAGCCCCCAAAGCATCCCCAACCGAAAGCCCGATCAAGCATCCATACACTCTGTCATATACTTCGTTACGATCCATGATTTTTCTCCTTTTTAAAAAAAGTGGTCAAAAGGAAAGGCAGCACGTGCTGCCCTATCCGCTGATTGAGGTGCGCCATCCGCTAATTGAATGAAGCTATCCGCCAATTACAGCCCGTCATCCGACAATTGCCGCCGCACCCCATTAATCTGTTTACAATTCCTCCACAAAAATATCAGAAATCAACGCTTCGCCCGCCTTATTCATTGCGAACCCAAACATTCCTCTTTCGTAGCGGCTATCCTCAAAAGAAAGCACATCCACACCATTAATCGCAAAGTGGATTTCCGCTCCCTCACAAACCAGTTCAAACTGGTATTCCTCATCATGCTTCCAGGCAAATGGAACCGTGATCAATCTTTCAAGACCGAAATCATTTCGCATCAGCGACACTTGATTTTCGCCATCAAATCCAACTTGATAATTTCGCAGGATCCCTTCTGCCCTGAATACTAAGGCATGATGCTGCCCCTTCGCAGGAAGAACGGCCGCCTTCAATCTAACGTTCCTTGTATAGTAGTTACCTGTAAACGACGCACAATCCGTCTGACTGCTCGCCTTCATTTTCCCATCTTCAAGCGTCCATTGACCTTTATGATGAGCAAATGGCGTCACACATAAAAACTCAATCTCTTGTTTGGCAAAATCAATTGAGTAACGTCCTTTTCCAGAGACATGGAATTCATCCAAATACAATTTCCCAAAGCCGCGATTATCAAGAGGAGACGGACTTTCAATCATGATGCCAACCTCATCGATCAACGCACCATCCGTCTCAGGAACGATAAATTCAATTTCATTCCATTCCCTGTCCTTAAGGACAACAGGCTCCAATAAAAGATTTTCTTTTGTAAAAGAATTCCGGACAAATGGAGTAACAATAAACTCCAGACCCCTGATCTTTTCCAAATACACCTTCATCGAGACCGTTTGGCCGCTATAGACTTGCGGAGCAAAAGTCGGTTTATATTTTTCATCATTAAATTCTTCTCTGCGATAGAACGGCTTATAGAAAACTTTTCCTTTTTCACCTTGAATCATCCGGTCAATGAAAATCTCTAAAGAACCGTCCCTCCTAAAACCATGATCGCCATTGTGCCGCAAAAACGTTTTAAAAGGAAAATCCGTCCGGAAACCATGGGTAGAGCCTGGAAGCGTAAAATCAAAATAGATTTCTTCTTCCTTATAACTCGCGGCTAACTCAACAGGCGGCTCCTCACCGGCAAGCTTGTAGCCCAAGAGTGCCAATGACTTGGAAAAAGTAGGGATATCCAACACATTTAAATAACCGGATACACTGGAAGTAGCGATAAAGTCATTAATTGGTTTTCGATAGTGGTCCGGAATCGCGCCAATCCCAGCCCATACACCGACAATCGTGCCGACATTTCCAGCATTACAGTCGGTATCCCAGCCGCACATTGTCGCAATTTCGATTGTCCGGGCAAGATCTCCTTCTCCATATAATAAGGAAAGGATACAAACACCGGCATTCGGGATGATATGGCAAATTCCCGGGTACCGGTCATAGCCCCAATTCTCCTCAAGGTACTGACGACATAAACGGAAATCATTAGGATGCGCTCGATAAAAATCGCAAACAGCCTGAACCACCTTAGCATAAGTGGAATCCTCCGGAATCTCACTCAACCCTGCCGCAATGATTTCCTCCACAGAACCAGCCGAAAAAGCTTTCGAGATACACGCCGCCATAAAGCGGGCACCATACAGTCCGTTCCCATCATGGGAAACACTCGCTGCTTTTTCCGCATAATCAGCGGCCTTCCTCACATCATTCGGAAACAATAATCCCCAGCTGTCTATAAAAATTTGCCCGCCGATTTGTTCAGCAAGGGTGAGCCCGTTTACCTCAGTAGAGCCGGATTGTGGTGCGGGAATTCCCTTTTTTAAATTGTTATAGGCGGTATGCTCCGTGCTGATGCCTTCACCACCCCACCAGAACATGCCGATGCCATCTCTGGCATAATTCAGCCATGCCCGGCCGACATCCTCTGCGGTAAGCTCCCGATTCTTGGCATCATCATATAACGCCCGGATGAAAAACACGGGTCCGTTCGCATCATCATCAGCGGAAAAGGTTTTATAGTCTTTTAAGTAGCCCTTTATGTCACCGTACACATCTTGAATCATTTCCGGCGTCCATTCTGTTGGCTCAACAGGAGCGCCCAATCGAATCCCGGCATTCATCCCTAGAAATCCGGCATATACTTTTTCCAAATAATTAGCAGTTAACAACCCGCTCACTTCCTTTTCCTCGCAGTACTCTTCGGAGCAGTTTTAAAACGGAAGGGAATCCGAAGACACTTCTGATTCCCTCCAACCCCGACTCCTTACTCTTCCAAATATCGTCTTCTTCTCTCATTTAGCTCAAGGTCTTCCCTAATGATCTCCTTTGCCACTTCCGCAAATGAATCCGCAGTCCCGATAAGGTCCATCTTATTGATTGTTTGCAATTGGTGAATATCTTCCTCACGAATCACGCCGACTCCGTATTTCGCACCTAGAATCACACCAATCATGACCCCGATCGAATCCGTATCCCGTCCAGAATTAATCCCGTCATAGATCGATTTATAAAACTCGCCGTCATTTAACACGATAAACGCCAAAGCCAGCGGCAGTTCTTCAATCGAAAACAATCGGCTTGGCGTATAATGGTTCGATGGGATGCCGACCTTCTCGATTTTGCGGTGAACATCATCCTTCATTGGAGAGTACTTCGCAAGAATCGACTGGAACACCTCAATCACCTGGTCCATATCAGCCTGTTCATCTCGAAGCTGCGCAGCTGCTTCTGTCAATTCGATAATCGCCTGCTTTGTGCCATCCTTGGCAAAATAAATCGCCGTCTGGACAATCTCATCAATGGTGACGTTTTCCTCAAAGGCTTTTGCCACGCAAGCAGCCAACACGCCAGCCGCTTCCAATCCATAACTGCTTTGGTGACCCATCGCAAACAGGATCGCCTCATCATAAGCTGCTTTTGGATTGCCCGCATTGACAATCCCAACAGGAGCTATATACATAGCGGCACCACAATTGATCATATTTCCAATTCCAGCTTCGCGCGGCTCACAATTGGCCAGCACATGCCGGATAAAAATATATTTTTCAGGATAAAAAAGCCGGTCAATGATCATCGCCTCTCTGCCGAATTCCGGAATATAGGTTTTCTTGAAAGCAATTTCTTTCACGAATTCATTCCCGACATCGTAGGCATCAAGGTGTCTTCTTTCCTTTAAATAAACATGGATCAAAGCCGTGGTCATCAAGGTATCGTCAGTGACGATACCTTGCCCACGGTTTTTTCCAAGAGTGACATCAGCCGGTGCATCCTCTTTATACCATCGAGTATTAAGCGATTCGACACGGCCGTATTGCTGTTTAATTTCTTGATAGGTCAATTTTTCAATTGGTGCTCCTAAAGCATCACCTAAGGCTGTTGAAAGAAGGACCCCTCTTACTCGCTCCTGAAAAGAAACCATTTTTTAGAACCCCTTACTTAATGTTTTCGTTCGCATATTTCGTCACGTCATCGCCGCCTGCTTTTTTCCATTCCTGAACAAACTTATCAAAGTCGCTCACAGGGCGCTTACCAGTGATAATATCGGTAGAGTATTCTTTATATAGGTTTTCCATAGCATCCCAATTTGTAATGAATTTCTCTGGGATGATGAAGCTGTTATCTTTTGTAAAATATTGCTGCACTTCTTGCTGAGATTTTGTTGCCGGCTCGCTTAGAAGCGGAGTTTTTAATGGTGTTTCAGGCTGATAGTTGGTTGGCTCCCAATATCTTGCATACCACTCACTATAGTACTTATCCGTTAACTCGATTTTATTATCGACAACATTGTATTCCTCGCCTGCATAGCCTAGACGGTCAAGCATTTGTCCTTTTGGACTTGCAAGGTAATCTAATACTTTGAAGACAACATCTTTATTTTTAGACTGGGAAGAAATCGCATATCCGCGGGATTCCTTCGTAATATCTGTTGCACCGTAACCTTGGAATTCACCTTTCGCTGCAGGAAGAACCACTAATTGTGCCTGCTCGCCATTCACTTCCGTCATTTTGCTGTTGTAAAGATCGATAACCTTACCGTTTGTACCTGTGATAACTCCTGCTTCGCCATCATAGAAAGCTTTTTCTTTTGTATCCCATTGCTTTGTTAAGTACTGATGGTCAAGAAGGCCTTCCTTGTAAAGCTTTTGATAGTAAGCAAGTAATTCTTTTTGCTGGTTAGAAACTTTGTAATACTCATATTTGCCGTCGTTCTTTAACCATGTTTGGTTAATTCCAAAAGCCATTTTAAAAATCGCATCGATTTCTGCCATGTCACCGGCAGCCGTTAAAGCATAAGCAGGCTTTTTCGCTCCTCCTGGAGGGTTAGAAACTAATTCTTTTAAAAACTTGTAATAGTTGTCTGGAGTCGGGTTTGCCATTAAATCTTTAGAGCTTGCCATTTTATCAAACCAATCTTTGCGAATGACTGGTGTTTTTTGATCAAGAGGCTTAATCCATAGTAAGTATGGATAGTTCTTTAATCTTTCTTTATTATGCGGCTGAATAATATCTTTAATATATTTAGATTTTTCGATATATGGTGTTAAATCTTCTAATAAATTCTGCTGAGCCATTTGCTGGTCTCCGCCTTGGAAATAGATCAAGTCAGGGATATCGCCGCTTGACAACAATAAGTTTAATTTTTCAGCATACGTACCTTGAGGAACTTCTACAAGCTTGAATTCAACATTTACGTTTTCATCTTTCTTTAATGCTTTCGCTAATTCATCGTAATACTTAACAGAAGCAGGGTTAGACGGGGCATCATCCTTCGCTACAACACGAATAACTGTTTTACCGTCCTTGGTTTTTTTAGCTGAAGTATCTGCACTGTCCTTTGAACAGGCTGCAGTAAAAATCATTAGAACACTAAAAAGCAACAACAAAAGTTTCTTCATTTTCATTTCCCCCTTAATTAGTGATCATCATTAATAGTTTGCAAGTGCTTGAAGGTATCAGTCTTTAACACCTCCTTCAAGCGCACCTTTTGCATAATATTTGAGAATGAGCGGATATAAAATCAGCAGCGGAACAATCGAAATCATAATCGTTCCAGCCTGGAGTGACGCAAAGTCCAGGTTCTTAATTTGCTCATAGGAACCAACAGCGAGCTGTCCAAGCATGGAGGAATTATCCCGCTCGACCACAAATTGTCGCAACACGACCTGCAGCGGCCATTTATTTGGATCGGTCAGATAAATCGTCGCCCGGAAGTATTCATTCCAGTGATAAACACCGTAAAACAATCCCAATGTGGCCAAGGCCGGCTTCGAAAGCGGCAGCATGATTCTAGTAAAGATGCGGAAATGCCCGGCCCCATCGATGCGGGCTGCCTCAATAATGCTTTCCGGCACATCGCCAAAGAATCTCATTAAGATAAATAAATAGTAGACATTGATCGCTTTATAAAGAATCAGCGATGTATACGTGTCCAAAAGACCGAGGTTTTTGACCAATAGATATTCCGGAATCATCCCCGGTTCGAAAACCATGATGACAATCAGCAAAAACATCACTAGTTTTTTCCCGACAAAATTAGTTCGTGCCAACACGTAGGCCGCCATCGCAGTCAGGAATAAATTAAGCGCTGTACCTGCAACGGTAATGAAAATCGTGTTGAACAAACTGCGCAGGATCAGCGGATTAGAAAGCAAAATCTCATAGTTTAAAAAAGTGAACCCTTTCGGTAAAATATCCAGCCCTTTCAGCTCATGCACCTTCAATGGATCCGATAAGGACATCGCCAGTAAATTCAGGATCGGGATTAAGACCGAAATGGATAGCAAGAATAAAATGGTATAAATAATCACAGATGACAAACTAAGCTTTTTCAACTCTTCACCTCCACTTTACCAAACGCCTTTTCCAGAAATTTTCTTCGAAATAAAATGGGTTCCGAGAATCAATACGACACCAATGACACCTTTAAATAAGCTGGCTGCTGTCGCATAGGCGTATTGTCCGTTCAGGATACCAATCCGGTAAACGTACGTATCTAAAATATCAATCACACTAATAACAGAATCATTGATTAAGTTGAATACCTGATCAAATCCGGCATTCATAAAGAATCCAAGATTTAAAATAAAGACGGTGACGATGGTTCCGGCAAGCTCCGGCAGCGTAATATAACGCATTTGCTGCAAGCTGGAGGCCCCATCAATCCGCGCTGCCTCATAAAGGGAAGGACTGATTTTCATGATGGCCGCTAAGTACAGGATCGAATCCCATCCGGCCGTCCTCCACATTTCTGAAAAGACTAATACCCAGCGGATATGCTCCTTGCTTGTTATGAAATCCACCGATGGCATTTGAAAGAAATTCCGAATCACATTGATGCCCCCATCAGCGGGATTTAAAAAGCTGATCCAAACCCCGGCAATGACGACCCAGGAGAGGAAGTGAGGCAAGTACACAACAGATTGTACATATTTTCGAAACGGGCCGACCCGCACTTCGTTAATCATCAGTGATAAGATAATCGGAATCGGAAAGATAAAAATCATCTTCATCGTACTAATGATGATAGTGTTCTTCAGGACATCAAAGAAGGCCGGGGAACTAAACAGCACCTTAAAGTGCTTTAATCCCACCCATTGATTATCCCCAATGATCCGATAATCCTGAAAGGCCAGTTTCATCCCAATTAAGGGTACGATATTAAAAATCACAAAATACGCAATAGCCGGAAGAAGCATTAAATAGATGACCCAATCTTTTCGAATTCTAGATAACGTGGCCTTTATTTTCATGTTCCTCCTCCTCTTTCAATAAAAGTTCAACCTCATGCCGGTAAGGCATCCCTGTTTGGGCTCCTTTTTTCATCACCGAAAGTCCGGCTGCAACATTGGCAAAGCGGATGCTCTCTCTTAATTTCTTTCCTTCTGCTATTCCAACCGCAAAGGCTCCTGAGAACGTATCGCCAGCACCCGTCGTATCCACTGCTTCCACCTTAATAACTGGAACATTGATAAGGGCTTGGCCGTCAAAATACGATACCCCATCCGTTCCGCGAGTGATGATCAGTTTGTTTGGATACTTCTCCAGCAAGGCTTCCATCGAATCCTCGCTGTCCAACACCATTTGATACTCGTACTCATTTGGAGTGATGTACGTGATTTTATCCAAGATGTCTTGGCGGATTTTGTGAGCCGGGGCTGGGTTCACGATGATCGTTTTTTGACGGTCATAGAGAACCGGAACAATGTATTCCATCATTTCAAGCGGCGTTTCCATCTGAAACAAAACGACATCATAGTTTAATAGTTCCTCTGAAACCGTCTTAATATAGGAAACATCCGTTAAATTATTGGCTCCAGGAACGACTAAAATCCGATTCTCACTATTGCACAATTCAATGAAGGCCGCACCAGTGGTGGTTCCTTCCGCAACATTCAGGTTGTTGACGGTTACCTTTTCTTTTTTCATATTTTCCAAGATGATTTTGCTGTTTTCGTCATCACCGACGGAGCCGAATAACGCCACGCTTCCTCCTAAACGGGAAGCCGCTACCGCTTGGTTCGCACCCTTTCCTCCAAGTGATAAAAAGAAACTATTTCCTAGCAGGGTTTCTCCAAGCTTCGGTAATCGGTCCGCTTCCACAAAGTAATCTATATTTATACTCCCTACTACTGCAATCTTCTGCATACTCATCTCCGCCCTATTCTATTGTTATCTCCATTAATGGTGCGTGCTGCTGGGCACCGTATACATCCCGATCTCCAATGCTTCCCGAGGATACCTCTCTCGCCATGGTAATTTTGATTCCCAAAGCCTGGTCAAAGAAAACTAGGTGATGAACTTGATGTTCCGTTAGATTATATAAATCACAAATCGTTTTGACATTGATTTTTCCAGAGTCCTTTACTCTTTGGTACCTATCCTTTGAATCAAACAGAATATCCAAGGTCACTTCAAAGGGTCCTGAATTTTTGCTTCTCAATACTTTGGCTAGTTCAAATAAGGTTGCCATTTAATCGCCCTCCTCCAGGTATTCGATTTGGAACGGGCTTTCATCAATTTCCATCAGATGATAGATGGAGAATTCATAGACAGGTCCAAACTCGATATCACTTGGTGCAAAAGGAAAGGCGAGATTGCCAGCCGTTGATTTTCTTTTTTCATAGCCAAAGTGAAGGAAAGTAGAGCGGACGGTGGCACAAATGCTGTTGGCCAGCTCCTGCGTCTTCGCAATAACCTCGAACATAACCCCAATTTCATGACCGTTAAACGGGGCCTTCTCCTTTGAACCAAGCACGGCATTCATCCCATAATTGAAGAAATTCACTTGATAGTCTTCCGGATTGATTTCACTGTAATATTCAGCTGTCTGCTCTTTTACACGATGCTCGATTTCTTCGATATTGTCGATTAAAATCGGGTCTCTTACGCCGGCGATCACAAACGTGCGATAAGCCGCTTTTTTCGCTCCTTCGAGTTTAATAAAGGTTTTTTCGGATGGGATCAAGCGGCTGTTGGTGACCTCGACGACACCTTCGCTGATCTCTTGAAACTCGCAGGCACTCAAATCGAGCGTAAACCCAGGACCGTGTAAAAGATAGGGATGTTCTTTTTCGTAAAATGTATGGGCCGCGACACTGATCGGCGTGCATTTTCTTTGTGGATTCAGCGATTGAACGGTAAAGGAATCCTCTTTAATCGTTCCTAAAATGCTGTCTTTGGTTGTCCCTGGTTCCGCGCAGAGTGCGCCGCATTCTAGTATTTTTCCTAAGTGATAGGAAAGGCCAGGATCTTTCTGATGATAGATTCCAATCGCGGCAAATGGTGATGGATCATAGGCCCTGCCGCAAATAATAATGTCACTGCCATTCTCTAATGCTTCTAAAATCGGTTCATGTCCCATCTGGGCCACGATATTAATAGATTCCTTGATTGTTTCCTCTGTTAGAGGCGGGATATTGGCTGTCAATGGCTGAATTCGGTTGCTCCGATTCGCCTCGATGATCGTCTCCTGTGAAAAATCAGCCCAAATGACCGCGATCTTCGCTTTAAGGCTATGGTCTTTTAGTATTTCTTGAATGATTTCAATAGTTGATTCCACATGCGGTTTTGCGCCTGCTCCCCCTGCCGAGCCGATAATGACCGGGATTTTTCCGGCGACGCCATTGGTGACGATTAACTCTAGGTCCTTTCTTAGCGCCCGTTTGCTGACGATAGATACGCCGGCCCCTAGCTTATGTGGCCCCGCATCCGTTGAGCCCGCATCCACGACAATACCGTGAAGCTCTTCCTCAAGGCCCTTCATAAAGGAGCTGGCCGGAAAACCATATCCTAGCATTCCGCATGGAGATAGAATTTTAATTTCTTTCATGATTTATACCCTCTTTACGTTGGGATTATCTCTATATATGTAACCGGTTACACATGGTGTAAAAAAAATATATTAATAGATGATTGTTTCGTTTTATATCTCATATGTAACCGGTATCATGTAACCGGTTACATACTAATCATAGTATCAAACGTTTTTCCCGTCAATCATTTTTTAAAATTATTTTTTAAGTGTATACGGTTTATATCTAAATTCTATTTCAATATAACGATGAATGCCGAAAAGCCAAAGGGCACTCCTTCCACGGAAGCGGCACAATGGCAACCGGTTTGGTAAAGACTCCTAGATCTAAAAAAGGTAATTGAGGGTTCACAATCACAAACCATTCTTCGCCCACATATGATGTTAGGAATTATCAAAAGGAGTGAAAGGAATGGTTTATTACCCCCCTCAAGAACCAATGCGCCAGCAGCCACAATCTCCTCCCCCGCCATACGTTCCACCAAAGCCGGCTACTTCACATTATTTAATCGACTGTTTAAATCAATACACATATGTTTGGCTCGTAAATGGAGAAGGCTTCTGGTATTACCCAATAACTGTCCAATATGGGGCAGTAACAGGATATAGATGGAACGGTACATTCTGGACATTTTATGGTTTCGATGAAAGATTTATTGAAACCGTTGCATGTTATCCAGTCCCAACACTATATTAACGACTAAAAAGCCTTGTGGATTAAAACCACAAGGATTTTCATTTAAAAAAATCATTCCACCCAGTAACACCCGCGTACCATTTCCTTCATCTCTTCATATCCTGCTTTTTTATACATGTTGATGGCGATTGGATTGTTGGCGTATAAATAGCTTACGGTATGAAGGGTTTTATCATTAAACTCCGTGATAAAGTTGATTAATTGGGCTCCATAGCCTTTCCCTCTTTTATCACTTTTTGTGAAGACATCATTGATTCTTGAAATATCGCCCTGTTTGTACAAAGACGCCATACATACTAAAGCATCACCTTCGTATCCGCCAAACAGATAAAAATTGTTGTTACCTAAAGCCTTCATTAACGATTTATATCCCCACTCGCTCAGCTCCTGACCAAAGTGGCTTAATTCCGTTGCATCTGACAAGTGAAGTCTATTAATATCAATCATTCTATCCCGATCGATGAATTTTTTGTTTTTTTGTACATAGAAACTTAGCCCTTCAATCTGTTTTAAAAATCCTTTCTTTTCTAAAAACATTCCCACCATACTTTTGCTTCTAGTAAACGTATAGATACGCGGAGTAATCGCAATCCCCCTATAAAAATCGATGATTTCATTAATGGCCAAATCCCAATCACCATCAAAATCTTCCTTAATATAAGCGTGATTACTATCGTAAGATAATGGATTATCTCCATCATAAAAGATTCGGCCATATGGCTTTTCTACAACGTTCGCCTGCAGTTCCGCAAAATGATTCTCAAATTGGATGATTTTATCGACTAACAATTTTTTATCCTCCTACACTTCAATGACCGCTACTTTATGATAACGGTCTTTCAGATGAAAACCGTCCCCATGTCCATGGCTTTTTAGATTTATACCATTGCCAGCAGAGTATGTAGATTAAAACGATATCAATCGCATCTCCACCATAATACATGAGCATACTTCCCATTTCTGCTTGTGTTTTGGTTACTCCCAATGGAGGGTTGGCATATATGTATTTAGATAAGATTCCATGACTTGCAAATGAAAGGACCAAAATAATCGCACGGTAAATAAAATTGGTTCTATGTGGGGTTGGGTCAATAGAAATGAAAGCTGCTGTAAACACAAACCCTGCAAGAAATACATGTAAATGGATGAAAAAATAAAGAACAATATTGTGGTGCATCGCAGAATATAAGTCTGTCGTATAAAGGACCCATAATCCTCCCACATTGATTAAAGAAGCGAACATGGGGTCACTAAGAATCCGTACGGGATAACTCTTTAGAATTTTTGAAAGCTGCCGTGCCCGTTTTACATGGAGATTTCGCATAACAAGTGTCATTGGCGCAGATAGAACAATTAGAAGCGGAGCAGCCATTCCGAGAAGTAAATGTCCTAACATATGTGCTGTAAAGTCCATATGAGCTCGATTTGCTAATGGGCCTATAACTATTACAGTTATACAAAGAATCCCTAACCCCCAAGAGATGGAACGGTACAAAGGCCAGCGTTTGAAATGACGATTTGATCTAAAACTAGCGAAAATATACACAACTAATAACAATACAAACGCTATTAACAGGATAAGCTCGTAAGCATTTCCATTACCATGATAAACATGTTCATTGTGCATGACTGCCTTTACCCCTTAGAGGTTTTGTATCCTTTTGTGTCCTTACAATTAAAATGATGCTAATTATGAGCATGATTAAGGCAAGTATGTTCCATATTATGTCGTAGATCATTACATTTTCGACATAGCGAATCTGGTGAATCCTCATAAGCTTGTGTTGGATGGTTCCATCGTATAACTGGAATCCTCCTCCCCCAAGCAGCATTCCTCCTATCCACCTTTTCAACCAAAATGCATTTCTGCGCCGTAAATCTGCAAGAAGGAATAGCCCCCCGATAGTTGCAAACCAACTGAGAGCATGAAATAAACCATCTGAGACCAAACCAATACCCAATGTGCTTTTGTCATAAAAATGATGCCAATGTAAAATTTGATGAAAAACAGTTTCATCAAAAAAAGCAACTAAACCGATACCGAAAAAAATACCCGACCATAAATTTCGGGCTAAAAATGAAGGATTTGAATTTGCTTTCATAACCAAGATTGTTCCTCCAACCTTTTATCTAACTTATTACAAATATAACCAATACCACATATCTTTAAGCAATATTGTTTATTCAGAAACACCCCAAAGGAAATGGTAAAAACGGCCACCCCCATATATATAACACCATATTATATGGGCTCTTCCTAATTACCATAGAACTGAATTTCCCCTTCACACGGGCATTAGGAGCTCCTCCTTGTTACCGTAGAAGCAAAAATTTCCTTCACGCGGGCATTAGGAGTTTCTCCTAATTACCGTAGAAACGAAATTTTTCTTTCCCTCGGGCATTAGGAGCTCTTCCTAATTACCATAAAACCGAATTTTCCCCTCACACAGGAATTAGGAGCTCTTCCTAATTACCATAGAACAGAATATTTCCTTCACTCGGGTATTAGGAGCTTCTCCTAATTACCATAGAAGCGAAATTTTTCCTCACACGGGTATTAGGAGCTTCTCCTAATTACCATAGAAGCGAAATTTTTCCTCACACGGGCTTTAGGAGCTTCTCCTAATTACCATAAATCTGAATATCTCCATCACTCGGGCATTAGGAGACCTCCCTAAAGCAAAAGGACAAGCCCCCTTAACGAATTCCGCAAGGACGTTTCTCATGGCTTTTGATGTTATCCGTGTAACCGCACGAACCCTCCCTATGGCCCACCCTCCTTTTTGTGTTATCTTAAACTTATGTAAAGGAAGGTGGAAAAATAATGGGTTTCTCTAATAAAACGGTAGTCATAACAGGTGCAGGGAATGGAATTGGTAAAGGGATTGCCTTACAATATGCAGAAAAAGGCGCCAATATTGTTTTGGCTGATATTGATGATTACGCTGGAGCTAATACCGTAATGATAATCAAGGAAAGTGGCGGCGAAGCGCAATTCGTCCATACAGATGTAAGAATAGAATCGGATATAATCCGGTTAATGGAGACAGCTATTCAATCCTATGGCCAGATTGATATTTTAATCAATAATGCAGGAAAGGCATTATTCAAATCTCCTTATGAAACTTCGATTGAAGAATGGGATGATGTCATCCATACCAATTTGAGAAGTG
Source organism: Neobacillus bataviensis (assembly GCF_019969725.1). Next base: position 295,498 of record NZ_JAHXYW010000006.1, on the reverse strand, counting down.
TTTTCTTGGCATCACGGGAAGCAGCCAAATATATGCGGCATAACCAGGATGGCGGGTCGATTGTCAATATTGCCTCCACTAGAGCGATCATGTCAGAACCCAATTCGGAATCTTATGCTGCCACAAAAGGGGGAATCCTTGCCATTACCCATGCGCTTGCTGCCTCATTCAGCGACGACAGGATTACGGTGAATGCGATTTCCCCTGGTTGGATAGAAACAGGAGATTATTCAAAGTTAAGCAGACTGGATCATGAACAGCATTTATCAAAGCGTGTAGGAAAGCCGGATGATATTGCACGAGCCTGTCTTTATTTAACCGCGAAAGAGAATGACTTTGTAACTGGAATTAACCTTGTTGTCGATGGTGGAATGACGCGAAAAATGATTTATGAGGAATAATGGAAAAGATCAAAAAAATAGAGACACTCAGGTCATTCAATGAGTGTCCCGTATATAACTTCAAAAAAGTCATTATCCCCAAAAGGACGGCTCTCTCATGGGTAATCATGCATTAGAACCAGAAGAACCGTCCCCGTTGCCTCTTTTTATTTTCCTACAAGGAAAAGCGGATCATATGGACGAAGCTGGGAGGTAAATTGCGTTCCGAAGCGTGGATCAGCTACGACGGTAGGATCTAGGACATTATCGCCTTTAGGTTTATTGCCATTTTCCGCCCAATCTACAAGAGCATCTAAAGCATCAATCTGTTCTTTATTGGTAAATTCACAGTGGCCGATACCCCGGATTGCCCGGCTAACGAGTAAGTCGGATTTTCCTTTTTCGGCAGCATTTTTTGCATAAATTTGTTCCATTGAGAACGGAACATAAAGATCACCGAGTGTATGAAGAGAGACAGTAGGAACTTTCAGATCTCCCGTTACTTTAGGAATAGCAGCTAAACCATTATTGTGGCGGCCGTTCGGATCATTGGTGATGCGACGAATACTATCGTTCAGTAATTTTTCCTCATCGGACAATGCAGGATCATTGTCCAACTGGTATACAGAGTCGGTATTGTTGATTACATTACCCGTTGCTTCCCCGTATGCTGGATTTGTTGGGATGCGCTGGAGGAGGAAATCGTCAAACATCGTTCTGAATGAGATTTCGAATAATGGGCGATCTCCACCTGAGAGATTCTCCGTTACCTTTTCCAATTTTTCTCCCAATGAAGTCAAGTTCTTAAAAACATATGATTTTGTAGCAGAGTTATAGACTAAACCATTTCCTAATTTTTCTCGAAGTTCGGGAACTGTTTTAGCAAAGTATTCATCATCCGCAAGAAACTGTTGATTTTCCTTACTAATTCCAATTAGCGATTGAGCAACAAGGCTATAATCTGTAAAAAAGTCAAACAGCTCCGAGTCTCCCATTACACCACACATCGGCAATGCTCCATCCACATCACCATATTGTTCTGCGTATACTCCTGTGACGTGTCCACCCATGGATTGGCCTATAATATAGGTGCGAGTAGGATTACCTACTAAATTCCTGAACAATCCATTCAAAGCATGAGTGTCTTTTACACCCGATTCTACATCATAGCCATTCGTACTATAGCTGGAAGCGGCCCATGCATATCCGCGCTCAAGAAGTTCTTTTCGGATGGAAGGTTCAGTAACTGTCAACTCTTGGCCTGTGCCACGATATCCGTGCGCATACAATACAAGCTTCCCGTTCCAGTTCTTTGGAACTTCAATCCAATAGCCCGCACCGTTATGTATGCCTTTCAGTATTTTTGTATTTTCAAAACCTTCTATATGATTAATTGCATTCAATTTTGTCTCATTAACAAAGAAGTTCTTTTTGTTCTGACCGTTACCAATGAAAAATTCAGGCGGTTTTATATCCAACACAATAGATTGGTCTGTTGGTGTAACCTGGTTTGCTAAGGCAGAGGAACTGACTACACTAAGAGAAAGAGTCGTTGCTAATAAAGCAGTCATAACATTTTTTCTTTTCATTATTGATCCCCCTTTTAAGATTGTATTATTTCGAAAATTGAAATAATATCCAATACAATTATAGGACAAGCCTTTTTGTGTGTATAATTAAAGCATTCTACATAATTTTCCAGAAAAGGAGATAATCAACCAAATTCGGATATTATCAAACAAAATTCATTGAGCCCATGGAGAAGATTGGAGGAAGATTAAAGCAAATTGCCTAGAAAGTACTGCCGGAATATAGGACTGTAGCCACGGGGACGGATCTGGTTTCAGTCTAAATTTATTTAAAATTTGTAACCCAAATAAAAATTGGATAGCCCTTAAAAGGCTATCCAGCACCAATCATTATTTCCTTAATATGACCATTTCCGAGGAAATTCGATTTGTAATTTCCCTAATCAAACGTTTGATTAAATCTTCTTAATGCCTTGATAAATAAGCATTTTATTGCCCTTTATCAAAAAAACTTGTCGAGAAAACAAATGGTATTTCCCCTGAGAATAATCACCTTTAGCTAAAATACGTCATATTTCCCATTACTCTATCCAACGCATAGGCAACACCATTGTCGTTATTAGACTTAGTCACAAAGTCTGCTGCATTCTTTACTTCTTGAGGAGAATTTTCCATGGCTATGGCAAGACCAGCAACCTCAAACATGGCAATATCATTAAAGCTATTCCCCATAACGAGCACTTCCTGAGAGGAAATTTGCATCATATCCATCAGCTGATGAAGCGCCTTTCCTTTAGATGCGTTAATATTCATAACATCTAGATATCTATCATCGGAACGCGTAATATACAATTTCTCTTTATATTTTGCCTCTAAATGTTTGAAGGCGTCTTCGATTTTTTGTGGAGTATGTGCATAAATGATCTTATATAATTCCTTTTCATCCTCAAATTCATCTATGAATCTAGCCTTTAATTTTTCAAGTTCCCAATGGACCTTGACCATATTTTCGTTAAAGGTGTGCACTTCCCCATCAAGATATAAACTGATGGGATACTGATTTTCTTGACCGTATTCTACTATTTCTTTCGCTAATTCACTAGGTAAACTGGAAGAGTAATGTACCTCGTCCGATATAGGATTTTTGATTAACGCGCCATTCGCTGCAATAATGGGCAAATCTATCCCTAAATCATTAACATAGGGATAGATGGATTCATAGGGCCTTCCACTTGCCAATACAACGCTGGTTCCTTCTCTCTTCAGCCTATGAATGGCCACTTTATTAGTATCTGACACATGATGGTCATCGTTTAGTAAGGTGCCATCCATATCTAGGACTACCAATTTATACTGCATTCATATCATTCCTTACTCTTAGTTCTTCACTTCTTGGGGTTGAACCTGACCATAATAGGCATTCTTGCCATGCTTTCTTAAAAAATGTTTATCGAGAAGATGATCATCAATGGAATCAATTGTAGGTGACAGGCTTTGGGTATAGTAAGCTAGCTTCGCAATTTCCTCCATGATAACCGCATTTTCAACCGCTTTTAAAGGATCTTTTCCCCAATTGAAAGGTCCGTGACTGTTGACAATGACACCCGGAACAAAATTAGGATTTAAGTCTTTGAATGTCTCGGCAATGACTGTCCCTGTGTTCTTTTCATAGTCAGCAGCAATTTCAAGCGGAGTTAACGGCCGGGTACAAGGGATTTCACCGTAAAAATAATCCGCATGTGTGGTCCCATAGGCAGGAATGGCTTTCCCTGCTTGTGCCCATTGCGTACACCAAGGAGAATGGGTATGTACAACACCGCCAATTTCAGGAAATGCTTTGTACAACTCCAAGTGTGTCGCTGTATCGGATGAGGGATTTAAATCGCCTTCAACTTTATTTCCATCTAAATCCACTACCGGAAGGTCCTCTGCTTTTAACTGGTCATAGTCAACCCCGCTTGGTTTTATCACAACAAGCCCCAACTTACGATCAATGGCACTCACGTTTCCCCATGTATATATAACTAAATTACGCTTTGGGAGCTGCAGATTTGCTTCTAAAACCTTTTTCTTCAGTTCTTCTAACAATCAAATCACTCCGTTCTTTATTTTAAAAAAAGAAAAGCAGGTTGGATTAGAATAAAATAATCTTGACCTACTTCTCTTTTTAATAGATTCTCCAATTCTACTGATTGATCTTTGTTATACGCTTCATACTATCTTTCGTACTTACATACAAATTCTTATATTCCTCATAGTACTGATCATATACACTAGTATTTTCAGGATTCGGGTAAATCGGCTCCTCGAAATCCAGCCAATCTTTTAATACATTCGGGTCTGTGATGATCCCGGTTGCAATCCCTGCCAACACGGCATCTCCCAGCGGTGCTTCTACATCGTTTTTAATAATTCGAACTGGATAACCCGTCACATCTGCGTAAATTTGCGGCCAGTTCATCGATTTTGAACCGCCGCCGACAAAAATCAGTTCTTTATCTAGTACGGCATCCGTGCCCAATACCATTTCCATATTGTGACGCAATGAGTAAGCCACGCCTTCCATGAATGCCTTATATAAATGGCCCTTCGTGTGAACTAAACTTAGGCCCAGCACGAGACCGCGTGCACTGCTGTCCCAAATCGGGCTTCTTTCCCCCATGAAATAGGGAAGAACCAATAATCCTTCAGATCCAGCCGGAATATCTTTTGCCTGCAGATCTAATAGGGTATAAGCATTGATGCCCAATTTATCTTCAACGGCTATTTCTTCCGTACCGATCACATTTCTAAACCATTTTAAGATCGCACCCGCAGTAGCGGCCCCGCCAAAGGTATAGATAATCTCACTGGAATCTACACAGTGCGGCATACTTACTAGATTAGGAGATAAGTTTGGTGTTTGTGTAATAAATCCCCAGCACATGGAGGTTCCCAGCATCGCTACATGGTTCCCTTCAGCAAGAGCGCCGGCACCCATGGTAGCAACTGGAGCATCTACTCCACCGCAAATGACAGGAGTTCCTGCTTTTAAGCCTGTCTTTTTAGCCGCTTCCTCGGTGATTCCTCCAACAATTTCAGTACATTCTACGAGTCTTTCAGGGAAAAAGCTCAAAGGAATACCTAATTTTTCGACCATTTCCTTTGACCATTTTCTTTCTCTTAAGTTAAAAACGCCGCCGATGTTTCCGGCTGAAGAGTAATCAACCGCCACTTCTCCCGTTAAGGTGTAAACGATATAAGGGGCGGGCGGTAAAAAGTACTGGATTTTGCTCCAAACCTGCGGTAAGTTATTTTTCATCCAAAGAATTTTCGTAAATCCGAAATAGGAATTGACGGAGTTCCCTGTGATCTCAAATAATTCATCAAGGTTGATATTTTCCTCAACCCACTTTACCTCGTCTTCTGCCCGACGATCCATCCAAATTAAGCAAGGTGCCAATGGTTTCATCTCTTGATCTACTGGGATTCCAGATCCACCGTACAAGCTGCTGATCGCCACACCTTTAATCTGTTCAGGATCAACATTTGATTTTTCAACGACTGATTTTATCGTAAAATTAACGGCCTCTTCCCAAGGCTCAGGCCATTGCTGAGCCCAGGAAGGCTTTGGTGTTTCCACCTCATAGCCTTTATAACTATGCGCCAACACTTTTCCATTTGGATCAATTAATACTGCTTTTGTACCTGACGTTCCTATATCAACACCAATTAAGTAATCCATAATATCACCCTTCACGCTGCTAATCTATTATTCTAGTTACCTAATTAGGGCTTTAATAATACCTTGATGGCTTCTGGATGATGAGCCATTTCCATTGCTTCTGCAAAGTCTTCCACTTTATAAGTATGGGTAACGATTCCTTCAGCCGTTAATAGATTGCGCTCAAATAAATCGATGGCAACTGGGTATGTGTATGGACCTAAGTGGGAACCTCTTAGATCGAGTTCCTTCCTGTCACCGATGACACTCCAATCGGTTGTTACTTCACTGCCAAATACACTAAATTCGATAAATCTGCCGAGTCTTCTAACCATCTCTAAACCTTGTGTTACGCCAGATGGGTGTCCTGTTGCTTCAATATAGACATCACAGCCATACCCTTCTGTTAAATCCTTCACGATTTTGATGGCATCTTCTTCTAGTGGGTTGATTACCAGGTCCGCACCAAGCTTTTTAGCTGCTGCTAATCTTTTCTTATTCGTATCTAAAACAATTAATTTCTTCGGTGTTTTTAAAGCAATGAGCTGGACCATACATAATCCGAGTGTACCTGCACCTGCTAGCACGACCACATCTTCAAATTCGATCGTTGCTCTTTGAACGGTATGAACCGCACATGCCATCGGTTCTACTAGGGCAGCCTCTTCAGCGGTTACACCATCAGTAATTTTATAGATTCTTGCCGTGCTGCTAAATTTCATATATTCAGCCCAGCCGCCTTCTGCCACATCTTTTTGGAATCCATAAATATTATGAACATCACACATCCAGTACTTTCCTGTTGTACAGAATTTACATTTTCCACATGGGTTAATTTGGTCAGTGGTGACGCGGTCCCCCACCTGCAGCCCATATTTTTCAGCAGAACCTTCTCCTAATTCAGCGACAATGCCATAGAATTCATGGCCAGGAATAACCGGCGCCTTCATCCAAGGATCTTCTCCGCCCCAATACATTTGCGATCCATGGTATGCCTTTAAGTCGCTGCCGCAAATTCCGCAAGCTTCTACTTTAATGACGACTTCTTCTTTACCTGCTTTTGGTACAGCTACTTCTTCCACACGATAATCTTCCGGACCATGTGCTACAACAGCTTTCATTGTTTTTGGTAATGCTGACGCTTCAACCGCTTTTACTGTTTCTGGTACTACTGACATTTCAAACATCTCCCTGTAGGTAATTTTTCAAAAAATTGGTTAATCTTTTTGACGGAAACTGCTATAATAGATGGCTGCCACGATAATGGCCCCTTTTAGAACACGTTGAACATATGGGGATACACCCATTAGGTTTAGCCCGTTACTTAAAACTCCTAATAATAAGGCACCAAGAATGGTTCCAAAAATATGTCCGCGGCCGCCGGCAATACTCGTTCCACCTAATACAACGGCAGCAATAGCGTCCAATTCATATCCTTCTCCTGCCATCGGCTGTCCGGAAGAAAGTCTTGAGGTCATAATTAAACCACTGATGGCAGCTGTAATCCCACTGACTAAATAAACAAAGATCTTAATTTTTTTAACTTTAACACCCGATAATCGAACCGCTTCTTCATTACCGCCGATTGCATAAATATATCGGCCGATTGGTAAATGATTTAAGATGATATAAGCAGCGATAAAGACTAGAATCATGATCACCGCAGGCATTGGAATAACACCAAACAAATTTCCTCTTCCGATAAAAGCATAGGATTTTGATACACCAGATAATGGATACCCGCCTGTATAAAGCAGCGCAGCGCCTCGGGCAACCTCCATCATCGCTAAGGTAACAATGATGGCTGGTATTCTGGCATGGGCAATAAATAAACCATTAATGTAACCAAGCACCGCACCTAAAACGATTCCAAGTAAAACAGCGGCGATCGGCGGCATTCCCATGTTGATCATCAGGCCCACCATAATCGTACCGGTGAACGCCATCACCGAACCGACGGATAAATCGATACCGCCTGTTAAGATAACGAAGGTCATTCCAACGGCTAAAATTCCGTTAATGGAAACCTGCCTAATAATATTTGAAACATTTTCCGTCGTTAAAAACTGTGCCGTAGAAAAACTAAAGAAGGCACATAGAACAAGAAATCCCAGTAAGGTTAACATTTCAGGCGTTTTAAACGTTTCTTTCACGCTAAATGCTTTTGTTTGATACGATAATTTCTGGACATTTACATCATTCATTTACTAACACCACCCGTTGCATAATACATTACTTTTTCAGAATCAGCTTTTCTTCCATCGATTTCTGCCTTTATTTTTCCTTTGTGCATAACGAGCACGCGATCACTCATCCCTAAAATCTCCGGTAATTCGGAAGAAATCATAATAATCGATAGCCCTTTATCTGCCAGGCTTCTCATTAATTTATAAATCTCTTCCTTCGCCCCAATGTCAATTCCACGGGTAGGTTCATCAAAGATTAACACTTTACAGTCCGTATTCAGCCATTTTGCTAATACGACCTTTTGTTGATTCCCGCCGCTTAAATTTTTAACCATTTGCTTGCTGCTTGGTGTTTTGATTAATAAATCTTTAATCGATTGATCAATGAGGGAATCTTCTTTTTCCTTGTTAATGACTCCCAAAAAGCCCGTTAGTTCTTTTAAAATAGGTAAACTGATATTATTTTTTATCGTCATATTGAGGACGAGACCTTGAGTCTTTCGGCTCTCTGGAATGAGGGCGATCCCATGTGCCAAGGCATCAGTAGGGTTTTTAATATCGACCTTTTTCTGGTTGATATATACTTCCTTCTCCTTTGCAGGGTCAGCGCCGATTAGCGCTCTTACCGTCTCTGTTCTGCCGGATCCGACAAGACCGGCAATTCCGATAATTTCACCCTTTTTCAAAGAAAACTGTATATCTGCAATACTTTTATTACTTAACTTTTTCACTTCCAACAGCATTTCTTCCTTGCCTACTTGAGATGGCTTTTCAGGAAACGCATTGACAATTTCACGGCCAACCATCATTTTTACAATATCCTGCTTGGTAACGTTCTTTATTTCTCTTGTGCCGACCCATTCCCCATCCCGTAAACACGTCATTCGGTCACACATTTTGAGGATTTCGTCCAAATGATGCGATATATATATAATGGTTACACCATCAGCTTTCAATTTCTCAATTAACTCAAATAATTTATCAATTTCTTTTCCAGTTAAACTGGCCGTCGGTTCGTCAAAAATTAATACCTTTGTATCAATGGCAATGGCTTTGGCAATTTCAATAAATTGCTGGTTTGCCACACTCAAATGTGCGACAGGCTTGTTCAGGTCTATATCCGCATTTAACCTTTTCATGACTTCTTCTGCTTCTTTTCTCATCTTTCTTCTGTCTAATAATCCATTTGATTTCCTTTTCTCTCGACCCAAGAAAATATTATCAACACCGCTCAAATAGGGAATTAAACTGAACTCTTGATGAATAATACTGACTCCTAATTGTTGTGCTTGCTTAGGATCTTGGAATATGACTTCCTTGCCATCTAAACGAATTTCACCTGTTGTCGGTGTATAAACACCGGAAAGAATTTTCATGAGTGTCGACTTTCCCGCTCCATTTTCTCCAACTAACGCGTGAACCTCACCGCGTCTAATATCGAAACTGACGCCTTTTAGGGCTTTAACTCCGGGAAATTCCTTCGTTATATTCACAATTTCTAATACTTTATCCATCGTAATCACCTTCCCCTCTTACATTTTTTAAAGCGGGCGGGCGTTTTCCATCATGTCAACGCCCGCCTGATTGTGACGATTACCAGCTGAAGCCTTTTGCGTTATCTTTTGTTTGTAATTTAACATCAATTGGGACTTCTTTCGGTACTACTTTTGCTCCCCAAAGCTTAGATAATGCCATACCAAGACCAATTCTCACCTGATCTCTTGGATATTGTGCTGTAGTGGCTTTAAAGGCGCCGCCTTTTAAAATGGCTTTAATGGCTTCTGGATGACCATCAACGCTATAAATCCCTACATTTTTGCCAGATGCTTCGATTGCACCTAATGAACCTAGAGCACCTTCATCATTTACACTGAATAGTGCATTTAAATCTGGATTCGCTTGTAACATATTTTCTGTGACTTTCATGGCTTCTGCTCTGTCTTGTTTACCGTTTTGAGTGTTTACGATTTGAATGCCAGGATTCTCAGCCATTGCTGCTTTAAAGCCTTTTACACGTTCAAGGATAGGTACTACCGGAATACCATCTAGAATTGCAACTTTACCTTTCCCGCCTAAATCTTCCGCCATCTTTTTACCTGCTAAATAACCAGCATCATAGTTTTTAGATCCAACAAAGGAGTCGATTGGACCTGACGCCTGTGCGTCAACCGCTACTACAATCACACCCGCTTTTTTAGCTGCCACAACCGCTGATTCTACACCCTTACTATCAGTTGGATTAATTAATAAAATGTCGATTTTCTTTTGAAGCATATCGTCAATATCATTGATTTGTTTGGAGACGTCATGCTGCGCATCTGCAATCACGACTTCTGCCCCAATTTCCTTTGCTGCATCTTCCAACGCTTCTTTCATGGAAATAAAGTAAGGATTATTCATTTCTTGGAAGGACATACCGATCTTGATTGTTTTTGCTTTTTTGTCTCCTGCAGCACTGCTTTGATTTGAACAGCCGGCCGCGATTAGCATGATGCATGCTAGTAAAAGTGCAAACATTTGTTTTGACAGTTTTTTCATTTTGTTATTCACCCCATAATTTTTATTATAAAAACCTTTGTTATTTTAAGAAGAATATAAAGCGTTTTCCAAAATTCACATGATAATCGTAATGGATGGAAACGATTGATCCTATGAATTTTTCCCCTCCCCCTTATTCTTCATAAAAATACCATTGAATATCGATTTGATGTTGAATATCACCCCTTTCAAAGGTCATTAATCTCTTGTACACGTTTTCATATGCATGAAAAATAAAAAATGCCTTATATACGCAAGTCTTTATGTTTAAAAAAACATAAAAATTGCGTATATAAGGCACCCATAGCCATCATAAATTTTATACCAGCCGTAAGCATAAAATTTAAAGTATTAAATTTTGAAATATTGTTTTTCTATACCACACATGAGTATAGAATTCGAATGAAAGATTACAACCTCTTAACTATATGTTCATTATAGTTTCACAGATTATAAGAGTCAAGTGCAAATTTTTCGAATACTCGACATTTTATGATAATTGTTTAAGAATGAAATAAAGCATCTGCTTCAATCAGTTCTTTCGCAATCACGACTAATTTTTTATTTTTGTCCCTGCTCATTTGCTGCAGTCGTTTCATCGCGTCTGCTTCTTTTAAATTCATTCTCTCCATTAAAATTCCTTTTGCTTTTTCGATATGTTTGCGTGCTTCCAATGCATTCTTCGTACTGTCTAGCTCATCCTGTAATTTCTTAAATTCTTCAAATCTGGATAAACTAATATTGATAGCAATCTTTAAATCTCCAATATCGATAGGCTTTAGTAAATAATAGAGGACTCCTTCTTCCGTTGCCCGATTAATTAGTTTTTCATCATGATAGCCGCTGACAATAATGCTGGGGATAAAGAGGGTTTCATTGATTTTTTTAATCGCATCGATCCCATCGAGATTTGGCATATTAATATCCATAATCACGAGATCCGGCTTTGTCTCTAGCGCTAATTCTACTGCCCTCAACCCGTCTGTAGCGGTCCCTACTACCTCATGGCCCAGCTTTTCAACGTAGGACTTAATCCCCATTAAAACTAAAAATTCATCCTCAGCAAGTAAAATCCGTAATGATTTTTTCATAGATCATCACCATCCATTTGATCTTTACTTTAACTTTTAAATGAAAGCGTTACCCAATTCACATATACTATTTATAGTAACATCGTTTTTTAAAAAATCTATACTTTGATTGCAGAAATTTCACAAACTTCAGAGGAAGATGATTTAATATTATCTATAGAACTAAATAAAAGGTGGAGGCAGGATTTTGTCGAAGTTTATATTTGAATGTAGAAATCTTACAAATAATACTCCTGATGGACATATAAAAAATATAAATTTAAATTTAAGATATTCAGAAATTCATGCAATCATTGTCAAAAACAGCTCTGAACAAAAGGTTTTGATCGAATCCATCAAGAATTTACTAGATCATCCAAATGCGCAGGGAGAATTAAGATTTAAGGATCAAAGTCTTAAAAAAAGTAAATACAATAAAAATAAAATTGCCATTTTACATCAAAAGCCGTCATTGATTAACAACTTCTCCGTTGCGGAAAATCTCAATTTAGGAAATATACCCACCATGAGATTTCTTCCGTTTATCGATTGGCGCAAAATTAAGAGTAAGTCCAAAATATATTTAGAAAAATTAGACTTCCCAATCGATTATCGAACTAAAGTACGAAAATTATCGGATGAAGCCAGACGACTTGTCTATATCACCCGCATTTTCTTACAATACCCCGAAGTCATTATCATGCACGAACCGATGGAAGGACTGTCAGCTGAAAATGCAACAAAGCTATACAATACCATGAAGCAATTTAAAGAAGAAGGTAAAAGCATTATTTATATCACGAAGCAATGGGAAGATGCCTTAAAGCTTGCGGATCGAATCTCGATTCTATCCAAGGGAACCATTACGGATGAAATGCCCGCTGACAAAGCCAAAAGTGACCCGCAAAGTTTGTTAAGAAAGATTGAAGATTACAATTTTAAAGAGAACGATCAGTTTAATGTGGATGATGATACAAAAAATGTTCTTGATGCTGTTTTTAAAGCGGCAGAATTTCTGACATCAGAATACGAGCTAAAAGATGTACTATTACTGTTAGCGAAAGAAGCCACTCGTGTCATGAATGCGGATGGGTGCTCCATTAAATTAATCGATGAGTCCACCTGGAGTACGATTGATGATTTTGAATTCAACAATAATAAAAATATAAAAGCCCAATTGACAAAAGAAGCGATTTTATTAATCGCGAAAGGGAAAGACATCTTTTATGCCAATCAAAATGATCGCGAATTCAACTCCTTGTTTGAAAAGATCGATAACGTAAAAACGATTATCTGTGTTCCTGTGTTTATTCGATCTCAAGTCACAGGAATCATTCAATTATCTTACGAAAACTTTTATGTTCATTCGAAAGAGGAGTCCAAACATTTATCAGCGTTAGCGCTTCATGCTGCCATTGCGATTGAAGATACAAGGTTATTGGGGAAATCGGCGTTATTACAAGAAAGTCATCATCGGATCAAAAATAATCTTCAATCGGTTGTAAGCTTGATATCATTACAAAAAATGTTTGTAAAAAATACCCCTGATCAATCCATCGATGATTTATTGGATAGTATTATTAATCGAATCAAAAGTATTGCTTCCGTCCATAATCTTCTTTCGAAAGACAAATTAGGAAGAAGTATTATTAACGTGAAACAAATCATCGAAGCGATTATCGGCCTCATTAATGATCAGCCAAAAGTCGAGATCCATTTAGATTTGGATGATATACTCATCCCGTATAATAAAGCCACATCTATTGCGCTGATGATTAATGAGTTAGTCATGAATTGCTTTAAGCATGCGTTTAAAGATATGGAATCAGGTTTGATTGATATTCAGTGTAAACGGTTTGACGATTATATTTTCTTATCCGTTCGTGATAATGGGCGTGGATTCCCAGAAAACTTTGATATCACAAAGGTCGATAGCCTTGGATTATCTATTTTGCAAGGAATAGTCGCCAGCGACTTTCAAGGGGAAATGAATTTTAAAAGCGAAAAAGAAAATACAGTCGTGGAAATCAAACTGCCTACTGAGAGGATTTTTCTGCATTGATAGGGAAACCATGGGGACGGTTCTTGTGGCTTTTTTGAGCCACAAGAACCGTCCCCATGGCCCTTCCCATGGCCCTTCAAAGGCAGCAGTTTATTTTAAATAAAGGTTACCAAATTCCAAATCAAGGCTTAACTTTCTTTCTAATTTATCAATACTACCTCCACCTGCTATAAAAATTTCTAATTCTTTTACTACATTTTTTCCTGTATTTTTACTAAAATGATCACTTTTTGGTAACCTGTCCACTGTAATCACTTCGGGAGTTCGGTCTGCCCTATAAAGCCTACCTGGAACCTGTTTCCAAAAATCATTCCACTCCTCTAATAGTCCTATGTCATTAAAATAATATCGTTGCACACCACATAGCCAAGCAGTACATGCGGTATTTCTTTTTTGACAGCCAACTTGGTCTTCTATAAATTCGCATCCAAAGCAACAGGAATTTCCACTATTGATACAGACCCTACAAATTTCATTTGCTCCAATTTCTTCAAATATTTTTAAACCGTAATTAATTATTTCATCTTTCGTCATTTCAATACTCATTTTTACCCCACATTTTCAATAAATTTTATATCCTTTTTTTCTAAGAGTTCAAAATGGGTTGATGCTGTTATTTATAATATATTGTATAAATCGTATGAATAAACTTTCAAAGCACTTTATCAAAAAACCTTTGACTTAATATAAAATCAGGTATAGATTCATATTATGCTATATTCAAATAATCAGATATACAAATAGTTTATATGGTGAAGTGTTTCTGTGCAACATGACCAGCTATAATAATCGTTTTGCTAATAATGAATGAAGTCAGGTGAATAAAATGATAATGGGTTTTATTATTGTTGGGGTTTTGATTGTTTTAATTGTGCTATTCTTAAGTGTTATAACAACTTCCAAAGCATATACCTACAAGCATACGGTAGATTCCTTGGAAAACAATCCAAATATAAGTGGAGATAGAAAGATAATAAATAGTAATAAAAAGGATTAGATGAACGGAGGAAATGCAATTATGTCAAATTTACCAAATTGCCCAAAATGTAATTCAACATATACTTATGAAGATGGAATTCTTTATGTTTGCCCAGAATGTGCTTATGAGTGGACCTTGGATTCAAAAACCGAAAATATTGACGATAAAAGGATTTTCAAGGATGCAAATGGAAATGTCTTAACCGATGGTGATACTGTAACAGTAATCAAAGACCTTAAAGTTAAAGGGAGTTCTTCAGTCTTAAAAGTAGGTACAAAGGTTAAAAATATCCGTTTAGTTGACGGAGATCATGATATTGATTGTAAGATTGATGGTTTTGGAGCTATGAAATTAAAATCTGAATTTGTGAAAAAGTTATAATGGACAGGAATCGTATAGGCTATTAGAATGAAAGCCTTGCTCAACACATGCTTTTCCTTGATTATTCCGACTGTTTAAACAATACTGGTATGAGAATAAATTTATATATAAGGACAATTAAATTCCGAAAGATAAAAGCCTGTATCATTGATTACCAAGTAAACATGATACAGGCTTTTTTTTTAATCCTTCTTATTGAACTAACGCACTCGTTGAATAAGTTTCTTAATAAAATTAATGTTTAGCTGTTAAAACAATTTCTTTTCTAAATAATACTGTTTATATCCTTTTGGGTGATCTTCTACTATCCCAACAACCTTAAATCCCAACTTTTGATAGAAGTCTGGTGCCTGGAAGCTAAAAGAATCTAATAGTATTAGTCTGCAATTATTTTCTCTTGCCGTTTTTTCAATATGATTTAATAACTCTTTACCATAACCTTTACCTCTTAATGAATTATCGACCCATAGATAATCAATGTGTAAATGGTACCAGAATATCGTTCCAGTAATCCCCCCAACTATTTTTCCATCATCATTTCTAAGTATATGGCTAACATTTATTGATTTTTGTTTTACTTCATCAGGTAGTATCGAAAGGTTATATTCAATTACCTTTTTTCTAATATAATCACTATCTTCTGAAACCCATTCCTTAGAAATTTTCATAGTTCCCCTCCATATTTTATAATATTCAGAACAATTATAATATAAATCCTTTATAACTATATTATCTTGTTTAATTATCTGAGTTACTCTGTTTGAGAAAACCACAGGGACGGTTCTCATGGCTCTAAAAAGCCGCAAGAACCGTCCCCCTGGTCGTCAAGTCTGCTTAATCCCCATAAATTTAATATCCGTCATTTCTGTAATGGCAGATGCAACTCCTTCCAGACCAATCCAGCTGATCTTGCCGCCATATGGATAATTATCCTGTACGACTGTCGAGATTTCATTGATCCATACCCCGCCGGTTTCTAGAGCTTCAAAGAATCGGAAAGCCCAGTTAATATCAGAGGTGAATACGCCTGCTGCATCCCATGGTCCAAAAGATGAAAAATTTTTTGAAAATTATTGAAATAATATAGATAATCATGGTATGCTTTTTATATCAAAAATGAAACGATGTTGCTTAATAACAAACAACATAAGCCCCACAATACTTTTAATATAGATTCGGAGACTTACAGTTTATACAATTGTGATTCTCTTAAAAAAAAATGAATGGAGACGTTAAAAGCTATGAGAAATTTGAAGGATATGTCGCTGGAACTGCACAAACAGTCACAGGGAAAATTAAATGTTGGTGTTAAGGTTACGGTAGAAAATACAAATGATTTAAGTTTGGTCTATTCTCCAGGAGTAGCAGAGCCTTGCAAAGAAATTCATCAAAACCCTGAAAAAATTTATGACTATACCATAAAAGGAAATCTTGTTGCAGTCGTATCCGACGGATCTGCTGTTTTAGGCCTTGGAAATATTGGGCCAGGTGCAGCAATGCCAGTTATGGAAGGAAAAGCTGCGTTATTTAAGGCTTTTGCTGATGTGGATGCCTTCCCTATCTGCTTGAATACGAATGATGCGGAACAGATCATTCAAACTGTAAAATTGTTAGAACCAACATTTGGAGGAATCAATTTGGAGGATATTTCAGCACCGAATTGTTTCATTATTGAAGAAAGACTAAAGAAAGAAATGGGAATCCCGGTTTTTCATGATGATCAGCATGGGACGGCAATTGTCACAGCAGCCGGTCTGATTAACGCGCTAAAGGTTGTCGGCAAACGCCTTGAGGATATAAAGGTCGTGGTCAATGGCGCAGGTGCAGCAGGGATTGCCATTACAAAACTACTTATCAGTATGGGTGTATATGATATTATCTTGTGTGACACAAAGGGTGCCATTTATAAGGGACGCAAGGATGGAATGAACGCCATGAAAGATTCCATTGCAGAGGTGACTAATAAAGGAAATGTTCAAGGCCCTTTATTTGAAGTAATCAAAGGAACAGACGTGTTTATTGGCGTATCTGTGGCTGGAGCGCTGACCCAAGAAATGATTATGTCTATGAACAAAGACTCGATTATTTTTGCAATGGCAAACCCGGTACCTGAAATCATGCCAGATGAGGCACTTAATGCCGGTGCGGCAGTAGTAGGGACTGGAAGATCTGATCTGCCGAACCAGGTTAACAATGTACTAGCTTTCCCTGGTATCTTTAAAGGCGCGCTGCAGGTTTATGCTTCTGATATCAATGAAGAAATGAAATTGGCTGCTGTGTACGCAATTGCTAATTTAATCGAGCCTGAAGAGCTCACACGCAACTATGTAATTCCTCATCCGTTTGATAAAAGAGTCGCAAATGCCGTAACGAAGGCGGTAGCAGAAGCCGCTATCAAAACGGGAGTTGCCCGAAAGAATATCAAAACGGAAATCATTGTATAAGAGGATTATTTTAGGAGGAATAGAAGTGCCTTTAGTTTCCATGACAGAGATGCTTAACAAAGCGAAGGCGGAAGGCTACGCGGTTGGGCAATTTAACCTTAATAACCTGGAGTTTACCCAAGCAATCCTTCAAGCTGCAGAAGCGGAAAAATCACCCGTTATCCTTGGTGTGACTGAAGGGGCCGCCTGTTATATGTCCAGCTTCAAAACCGTTGTTAAAATGGTAGAGGGCCTAATGGAAGATTTAAATATAACAGTTCCAGTGGCGATTCACCTTGACCACGGTTCAAGCTTTGAAAAATGTAAAGAAGCGATCGATGCAGGCTTCACTTCTGTTATGATTGACGCTTCCCACCACCCGTTCGAACAGAATGTAGCGGCCACTTCGAAAATAGTAGAATACGCTCACGAAAAAGGAGTTTCTGTGGAAGCGGAATTAGGAACAGTCGGAGGACAAGAGGATGATGTTTCTGGAAGCATCCTTTATGCTGACACTCAAGAGTGTGTTGAACTTGTAAAACGTACAGGGATCGACTGTCTTGCACCTGCATTAGGTTCCGTTCATGGCCCATATAAAGGCAAACCAAATCTTGGATTCAAAGAAATGGAGGATATCAGCAACCTAACTGGTGTACCTTTAGTTCTTCACGGCGGTACTGGTATTCCAACAAGAGATATCGAAAAATCTATTTCTCTTGGTACGGCTAAAATCAACGTTAATACCGAAAACCGAATCGCATCTGCGAAAGTGATTCGTGAAGTATTGGCAGCAAAACCAAATGAATACGATCCACGTAAATATTTAGGACCAGCTCGCGATGCCATCAGAGAAACGGTAATCGCCAAAATGCGCGTATTCGGTTCTTCCGGCAGAGCATAAACCAAAAGCAGACTTCGGGCATTTTTGCTGTTTGCCAATATGGTCATATAAAAACCGTCCTTACCTTAAGGGCGGTTTCTCTGTGTTAAAAAAAGAAGCTGATTCTATTCTATGAATCAGCCCCTTTCCATTATTATTTTGTGTCGTGTAGAATTAAATCCATTGGAAGCGGTCCGGCAACCCCAATAACAACGAATCGCTCATTGCTTGTATTGCACATACCATGTTGCTGGCCAGGATAATTAATGATGATATCACCTTTCCCAATTTCTACCTCTTCACCATTTCCTGGATAAAAAGTCCCTGTCCCCTCAACAACAATCCAAAGGTCATCTGAAGTGGTATGGGAATGCTTATAAATTTCCTGACCTGGTTCTAAACACCAAACCGCACCGGCAGTTTTTTCAGTTTCATAGAATATGTTCTTTTTCCCCTGATTTTGATCAAATTGAATGATCTCATCCAACTTAAAAAACCTTTTGGTTGATGAGGCTTCTTTTGCCGTTTTCTCCATTGTGAATACTCCTTTAATAAATAGATTAGACAAAATATTCAGAATTTAAATTATAAAATAAAATGAAGAAAAGATTTCCACTAACCATTTATTGTTGGGTATTTTGACTATTTACATTTTTTACAATTTCATATCTTACTGAGGTTGTTTCCAATATAGTACCCTTTTTAAACAATGAATTTTTAAAGGCATATTTTGTTAGAAGAAAATAGGCGATACCGCCCACAACAAGGCCAACAATCCATGCTAGATCCACTTTGATAAAAGCTGCACCTGCGCCAATGAGCATGGCTAGTACCGCGCTTGGGTTAATTCCAGAGAATGGACCATCTTCTTTATACAAATCTGCCACATTTATTTTTTGCTTTCTAAAAATGAAATAATCAACTAACAATATGGAAAGAATCGGGCCTAAAAATGCGGAATAGATACTAATAAACAAACCCAGACCCTTTGCCGATGAATCCTGAACAAGAACCCAAGGGAATGCGCAAATCGCAAGCAGTCCTGTTATAATAACAGCGACTTTATAATTTACTTTTGTAAGCAATGTAATAACGTAGGCTGGAGAAATAATATTGGCAACCAAGTTTACTCCAATGGCAGACAATATAATAAATGATGAGACAAAAACAGTAATATAAGGATTATCGACCACAACCGCAAACGCCTTAACGGGATTAATAATTCCTGTTGCGGAAGAGAGCATTGCGCCAACAATCATGGCAAAGCCGTACGAAAAGATTAGAGGAATAAGATATACAAAACTTTGTTTTGTCTTACTCATACCTGATTTCAACTCTCTTGAATAGTCAGCTGCACTTAAGAAGAGAGCAGCATAGTTTCCGAGCATCACCATGATGGACGCCACGAACGGCACACCCCAAGAACCTTTTACATGAACCCAATTCTGAGCCATAACGTCACTATGGGATTTCATAAGAATGACAAAAACATAAGCCAGCGCTAACATAATAACCGTACCTGTCACCATTTGTACCCATTTAATAGCATGGAAACCAAACATCGAAAGAAAAATTTGCACGCCCTGCAGGACTAAGAAACTAATAAAAATATTATCAAAGGTACCACTAGAAAAAACCTTAACAATTTCATTCAAGGCCGTAGCACCGATCCAGCTTTGGAAGCCGTACCAAACGATGGCTGGGATTCCGCGCAAAAGGGAGGAGATAATACCACCTTTCATACCGAAAGACATTCTAAGATGGACTACATAAGGAATTCCGGTATTGTATGCAAGTCTTCCATTTAAAACAAAAAGAGTGGTGATAATGGCGAGGGCAATAATCGTTGCAACAAGGGTTTGGGCAAAGTTAAGCGTGGCCACTCCTGCGACAAACAAACTTGAGCCAATCGTTATATTTCCCATATTAACGCCTTCACCGAGCCACATAAACATAAATTTTACTGGACTTAATTCCCTATGCTCAAGGGAAGTGGGTTTCAAGGATTCATCTATATTCGTATCAAATTGAACCTCTGTTTTTTCCATAATGGAAGCTTCTGGCATTGATGGCATGGTATTTTCATCTCCTTTTTATTTGTTTTCTGCTTTTAAACTTGCATTTCCTTTTGCTGATTCAAGCTGGGGGTTTTTTGTAATCTGTCACGAAGTATATACTTCCCGCGACCCAGTTCCCCAATAAAGTGACCGTCCTTTACAATAATCTCACCCCGGGATAAAACATGAGTAATCACCCCTTGAACTTCCATGCCTTCATAAGCGTTGTAGTCAAGATTCTGGTATTGGGTTTCTGCACTAATCACTCTTGAACGGTTCGGATCCAAAATGACGATGTCTCCATCCTTGCCGACGGAAATCGAACCTTTTTTCGAAAGACCAAACAGCTCGGCAGGGGCAGTACTGATGGCCTCAACAAATTTCTGCAGGGAAATTCGTCCTTCATGGACACCAAAGTGATACAACAACGGGAAGATATCTTCAAGACCTGGCATGCCATTTGGAATCTTAGAGAAATCATCCTTACCAAGGGTTTTTTGGCCTTCAAATTGGAAAGGACAATGATCCGACCCCACCACAGAAATAAGGCCGTTACGAATACCATTCCATAAAACATCCTGATTCCATTTTTCTCTTAGTGGAGGTGAGCAAACGTATTTACCACCCTCAAAGTCGGGAAGATCTAAATAACTAATATCAAGAACCAAATAATGCGGACACGTTTCTGCAAAGGCCTTCACTCCACGTTTCTTCGCTTCGTTCACTTTTTGTAAAGCGTCTGCACAGCTGACATGGACGATATAAACAGGGGCATCAGCTGCCTCGGCAATCGCTAGCGCTCTGCCAGTAGCTTCGGCCTCCATGATTGTCGGGCGGGTATATCCATGATAGATCGGGTCTGTTTTTCCTTCAGCGATGGCCTGTTTGACAAGTTCATCAATCACATCACCATTTTCTGCGTGAACATTGGTAATCACTCCAAGTTCCCCAGCTTTTTTCATAATCTTATACATTTCAAGGTCATTAACCATCAATTCTCCCTTGTAAGCCATAAACAGTTTAATAGAACTAACGCCGTATTCTTCGGCTAAAATGGGCAATTCCTCTAGGACTCTATCACTGTATTCATTAATAATCGCATGAAGCCCATAATCAATAGCAGATAATTTCCCTTTTTCAATCCACTCCTTCTGTGTATCAATTAAAGAAGCCCCTCTTTTTGGATTCGTAAAGTTAATAATACTGGTAATTCCACCAACTGCTGCCGCTTTGGTACCGCTTACAAAATCATCCGCCGTACCTGTACTCTGAAACGGCCAAGCCAGATGGGTGTGAACATCTATTCCACCTGGCAATACGTATTGATGACTAGCATCGATAAGACGGTCTCCGATTTCAGGTTTAATTTTTTGTGCAATCGAAGTAATCGTGGTTCCTTGAATTTCTACATCCGCTTTGAATACGCCTCCAGCTGTAACAACCGTACCGTTTTGAATAATTGTTCTCATTTAGAACACTCCTTTAAAGAATAGCTGTTTTAAAGAATATAGTTGATTTTTAACACTGTTGATTGGAGCGGAAGGCGCGAAGACTCCCGCGAACCGCTCGCGCCCGGAGCATAAATCAACAATTCCTCATGAGTATAGGTAGAATGATTTCCCTCACCCAGTTTGATTCAATGCATGATTCACTGTCCCTACTCGTTTATAAACGAGCCCATGCTTCAACTAATGTTCTCTTAGATTGTGCAATCACAACATCTGAGGATTCATTTCCAACCGGTTTTACTTCAAAAGCAACCACATTTCTGGAACCTTCTCCGATATAACCAATTTCTAATAAAACTCTTAAGTACTCAGTTAATTCCTTCACATCATTCTCACTTCCAGGATAACCAAAGCGCGGATGCTGGTCGCCATAGGCAGGATCATTTTTATCTTTGATGTAGCAGTTACCGATATGGGCATGATTGATATAATCCCTTGCAATCATCAAGGCATCCCTTGAGGTTTCTCTTTGCATTGGCAGATGGCTTAAATCCAGCATTAAACCAAATGTAGGGTCAACCACCCTTACTTCTTTTGCTACTTCAACCGCTAATCGATTGGAGCCGATTAGGCATTTTTTATCGGTTTCGTCATCAAATGTTTCTAATGAAAGAACAAGATTTCCTTTACTTCTTGCATATTGGGAAAGTTCGATAATCGAATCCGTAAGCAATTGAAGGGCTCTGTCCTCATCCTTTTCAGGTTTTGGACCGCTTAAAAAGCCTAGCTTTGCTGCGTTTAATTCATAAGCCTGGTCGATGGCTCCTTTAACCAAGTTAATAGCCGTTTGGCGTTTTTCAGGGTCGAACGAGTTCAAATCTCCTTTGTTGCTTAAAAGAATGGGCTGGGCGCCGAAGCCGATTGTCATTCTGCCTGATTCCAAAATAGAAGCAACTTTGCTTCTTTCTGCCGGATCATTAACTCTTGTCACTTCAATCCCTGAGAAAAAATCATCGGTAACAATTTTTTTCACTGTTTCCGAAATCGGACCATCACCTTTCATGGCCTCAGGAAATGCCATAAAGTGTACAATGCCGACCTGCATGAAATGTTGAAGATCTGTTTTCATAAATACCTCCGGAATAAATCCGGATTTCCCCCTTTCAGTACGGGAAAAAGGGACCTATGTGTCCTTTTTTCCCGGTAAATATTTTTAGTAGAATGATTACTTTGAATATTTAAAACCTGTTAACGATCCATTATTTGAGAATTCACAAACGGCAGTTGGATCAACAACTACTTCAATTAAATATGGTTTTCCGCTCTCTACTGCACGCTGCAATGCTGGTTTAATTTGATCATAGTGAAGGACAAGCTCACCGCGGACACCCATACCTTCCGCAGTCTTAACAAAGTCAATTCCACGCTCTTCATTGTCACAAAGCTCATTTTTGTAAATAAGATCTGTAGAAATGGTTCTTTCGTTATAAAACCAGTTCTGTTGTTGCCGGATTAGTCCGAGCAATGAATTGTTTAATACGAAAATGATGACAGGAATATCATGTTTAGCGGCAGTAGCAATATCTTGTAATGACATACCCAAGCTTCCGTCTCCAAGGAAATTTACCGCTTGACGCTCAGGAAATGCCAGCTTGGCAGCCATTGCAGCTCCTAATCCCCAGCCCATCGTTCCTGCTCCTCCTGTTAATAAATAGGTTCGAGGAACATAAGTTTCAAATAATTGGCAAGACCAAATTTGGCTGATCCCACAGTCATGAGAAATAAAGGCATCGCGATCTAAGAATTCACGTAATTCTTTAAGAGCACGTTCTGGACGGATTGGAAGAGTATCGTAGTCTTGCTTCCGTGCATATTTCTTTCTTTCTTCTGTTAAATCAAGCTTTTGAACACCGGCTTCTGCAGCGGCAGCAACTCCTGCCCCTAATTCTCTATAAGCTTTTGCTAAGTCCGCCATAAAGGATTTAACATCTGCCATTATTCCTAGTTCCGTTTTTACGGTTTTACCAATCTCTTTTTTATCAAGGTTAATATGAATGATTTTGGCATCACGTTTGAAAATGTCGACTGCACCTGTGCTGCGGTCTGCAAAACGGCCGCCCAAGTTAATGATCAAATCGGATTCAAGAATGGTCATGTTACCATATGGTGTATCAAGCATGGTTCCCATACGACCTGCAAATAATGGATGATCGTTAGGGAAAGTATCCATTCCCATACCAGTCGTAACTACAGGAATTTGTAAGGTTTCAGCTAAATCTTTCAATTCTTCAGTAGCGTTTGCAAGGTTTACACCGCCGCCAGAAACAAGAACTGGTTTTTTAGCATCCTTTAAATAGGTTAATACTTCAGCAATTTCTTGTTCAGAAGCATGTGGCAGAACTTCCGGCTCATCTACAAATTCATCCCAATCAACTTCTACTAATTCTTTTTGTGTATTGATAGGAAGGTCAATTAAAACAGGACCCTTTCTTCCAGTTGTAGCAGTTGTCCAAGCTTCGTGGATCATTCTTGCAGCATCTTTTCCATCAAGCAGTTGATATACAGCTTTACACACAGGTTTTGCCATTTCACAGATTGGTGCTTCTTGGAACTGCATGGTTCCTAGTAGTCTCGAACTTTGTTGCCCAGTAAATGCGATCATTGGAATAGAATCCATATAGGCGCCATATAAACCAGTTAGGAAGTTTGTTCCGCCAGGACCGGATGTTGCTGCGCAAACTCCCACTTTCCCTGTTGCTCTTGAGTAACCATCAGCCATAAATGCTCCTGTTTGCTCATGGCGAACGACATAAGATTCAATAGTAGTGTTATTACGAATAGCATCATATAATGGAAGAATTGCCGCTCCCGGAACACCGTAAATATGTTCAACACCTTTACGAACTAGGTACTCCGCGATTGCCTCTGCAGCTGTCATTTTTCGTTTAACCATGATGATCTCTCCTTTAACGAGTGAATTGATTTATTTTTTTAAAAATATCGGTAATCGTATTTTTCTGGCCAACATTCCCTGGAAAGACAATATAGGCTGTATTCTTAATTCTAGCTTCTTCACCTGTAAGCAAGACTGGTACACCAGCTGCTGCCTGTCCGAGGATCTTCGCTTTTTTAATTCCCAATCCGCTTGTAGCGATATCACTCGAAGTGATTCCACCCTTTGCCATTATGAATCTTGGTCTTAATTTTAATAAATGGACTAATTCAACAAGTGTGTTTGAAATGGTTTGACTATATTTCAAGTTATCTTCTTTGTTTGCTGCTTTAATCACACTTCGGCTTGTATAAACCACCGTATCTTCTCCATTTGCAATCGATTGTTCTAGTAAACTAGAAACTCTTAAAATCTCATCCTTCTGATCAAATGAAGATAGGATTTTTTCAACATTAACCTCGATTGATTTAACATGGACCTCAGATATTAAGTCGGAAAGCTGATCGGTTGTTTTCTTCGTATGGGAACCAACAACAAGTAATCCGCCATAACCTTCAATCGATTGGTCATTAACCATTTCTTTTGCCTCAAGGTAGGGTTTATGATTAAACCCGCCTACTGATTTAACGAAAGAAGCAGCCGTTCTGAATAAGAAGTGCTTACCCTGGTCGATTGCTTTTAAGACAGCCAAAGAAACAATATCCAAATCTTGATAGTTAACAGCATTGACGACTATTGGAGCATTATTGGCTGCTCTATTTAGAATCGAAAGGACTTGATCCACACCACCCTGACGAATATCTTCTAAAGTAATTGTTAAGATGGTTGGAAGTGAATAGGAACCTTCTGATTTTTCAACGATATAGTCAGGGAGATTTGCAGTTGAGTATCCGAATACTGAATCCTTGGCAAATTCCGTTTCATTGGCTGGTACAAGAACCTTATCTTCTAATAAATAGTGAGTGTTCTCGACTGTGTATCGGTTTCCTTCAAAGAAGGCAGGGATAACCAAATGTCCTGAAACTTCCCAATTCAATTTTTCTGTTAAGACCTTCTCAATCACAGAGATTTCTAACGGGTAGTGTCCTCGCAATGTGGAATCACCGCGGCTGATCACTGAAAATGAAATATCTAGTTCTTTTGAAACCTCTACCAAGTTTTGAATAATTTCTGTATTAATGGCTGTTGCTTTTTCAGAGTCATAGCTTCTTGTATTGGTTAAAACATAGAGAACATTTCGATCATCAGCTAATCCTTCTCGAAGCCATTTCTTATCCCAGTCAGTGATGACATAAACATCATGGACGGTTTGTACTCCTGTAGGATCATCATCCAAAACAACAAACTTATGATTGGATTGCTTAAGCTTTTCAGCAATTTTTTTTCGGAGTGGATTTTCACTTTTTTGTGTTGAGGCATTGCTAAGGATTTCTTGGTAAATCGTGTCTAATAGTATCGTCACGTTTTCCCCCTCCCTTATTTCACTAAAGCAGAATTGACTAGCTCTTCAACATCAGAGACAATTCTTGAAGCTCTTAATTGGAAGAAGTCAAGAAGTTCATGCATTTTGCCGGATACACCAAAACGGTCTTGTGTACCCACTCTTTTAAGTGGAACTGGATGGTTTTCAGCAAGCACCTCAGCAACAGCACTTCCTAAACCGCCAATAATGGAGTGTTCTTCTACGGTTACAACATGGCCTGTTTTGGACGCTGATTTAACAATGGCTGCAACATCGATTGGTTTAATGGTATGAATGTGCAACACGTCTGCCTGAATACCTTTTTGAGAAAGCTGTTCAGCTGCTTTAAAGGTCTCATCCAGCATGATTCCTGTACTAATGAGTGTTACGTCGTCGCCATCACGGTATTTAATCGCTTTGCCAATTTCGAATGGATCTTCTTTCTTTGTAACGATCGGTACTGGAAGTTTGCCAACCCGTAAATAAACCGGCCCCTCGAAGTGATAAGCTGCTTCTACCGCTTTTTCCATTTCAACTGAATCAGCAGGTACGATCACCGTCATTCTTGGCAATGAACGCATTAGTGAAATATCTTCAAGTGGTAAATGGGTGGCACCTTCCTGGGCAGCTGATGTACCAGCATTATGACCAACAATCTTAACATTGTTATTGGAATAACATACGGAAATTCTCATTTGGTCAAAAGCGCGGCCAGTTAGGAAGTTGGCATAGGCATTCGCAAAAGGAATTTTGCCGCCAATCGCTAAACCTGCCGCAGTTCCAACCAAATCACATTCGGAAATTCCTACGTTAAAGAACCGCGTTGGAAATTGATCTTTAAATAGATTAGTAAGATTTGATTTTGCACAGTCTGCATCTAAAACAACTAAATCTTCATGTTGATGTCCAAGCCTAATTAGAGCTTCACTAAATCCTTCACGAGGTGCTTTTTGTTGTACGGTCATTTATACCAACTCCTTTAATGCCAATTCTAATTCCTCGTCATTTGGAGCTAAGCCATGCCACTTATGTGTGTTCTCCATAAATGAGATTCCTTTACCTTTAACCGTGTGAGCCAGGATCGCTGTTGGCTTGCCTTTTGCCGTTTTTGCTTCTTCAAAGGCAGCATGTACCTGTTCTAAATCATGGCCATCAATTTCAATGACATGCCAGCCAAACGCTTCCCACTTGGCAACAAAATCCATCATTCCTTTAACGTTTTCAACATAATCATCTAGTTGGATTTTGTTCCAGTCGATAATGGCGCAAACATTGTCAAGCTTGAAGTGGGCTGTTGTCATGGCTGCTTCCCATACTTGACCTTCTTGGGATTCACCATCGCCAATCATGACATAAGAGCGTCTGGATTTACCATCCAGCTTTGCAGCTAAGGCAACACCATTTGCTAAAGATAATCCTTGACCAAGTGAACCTGATGAGGCATCCACTCCCGGAATATGTTCGCCGCACGGATGACCATGCAGGCGTCCATCAACATCTCTAAATGTCATTAGTTCTTCGACTGGGAAAAAACCTTTTTCTGCTAAAACAGAGTAGTAAACTGGAGTACAATGTCCTTTTGATAAAAAGAAGACATCGCGTTCTTCCCAATCAGGATTAGTAGGATCGACATTCATGTGCTCAAAAAAGAGATCCATCAGTAATTCAGTTGCAGATAATGACCCTCCTGGATGTCCGCTTCCTGCATGGTGTGTCATTCTTACAATGTGCTGGCGAATTTTTTTTGCTAAGCCAACTAAAAATTCTTTTCTATCTGGTGCTAACACCATTTAATTCCCTCCCTATGTTGCTTATTACGAAACAGCGTTTCTATTATAACTTAAAAAAAAGCAACAATTTTAATGACTACTTCTTTTCTCCAATGACGTAAATGCTGAATCACAATACGAAGATCCAAAACCAAACAATTTAACGATATATCATTTCGTGTTGCTTATTAAGAAACGCTGTTTCAAAGTTATTTTATTTAAGAAAATCATACCATTCAAAGCAATCACTTTCAATATGTTTTTAGAAATTTTCACATTTTTCAATTTCTATTTCCTATTTCGCTTAAATGGTTCCACTTACTTCCATAACATCACCTTGGACGGTTCCATTGTTTTGTTTTCGTCTGAAAGTATTTGTTAATTTACCGAGTTTTTCAATTTCAATTGTTACTACATCACCATCTTTTAGCCAAACCTTTTTGTCTTCAGGATACCCCAAAATAACCCCTTCTGGTGTTCCCGTTAAAATAATGTCACCTGGTTGAAGTGTTATATGTTGGGAAACATAACTCACTAGTTCACCACAATTAAAAATCATATCTGAAGAATTGGAATCCTGGCGAATTTCTCCATTAACGGATAAGGTAATCGTTAAATTATTGGGATTTTCGACTTCCTCTTTACTAACTAAGTTGGGACCAATTGGACAGAATCCATCGCATGATTTCCCAAGGAGCCACTGCGAAGTTTTGTTTTGTAAATCACGCGCAGAAACATCATTTGTAGCACAATATCCATACACAATAGACAGTGCAGCCTCTGTTTTAATATTTTTTGCCCGTTGGCCAATAACAATGGCTAATTCTGCCTCATAGTCTACTTCAGAAGATGTACTAGGTATCAAAACCTCTTTTCCATGGGCATTAATTGTATTATTAAATTTACTAAATACAATCGGAACCTGAGGAAAAGGCATATTACACTCGATGGCGTGCTTTTTGTAATTCAATCCGATACAAATAATTTTTGGCGGTTCAGGTACACAAGGTCCATAGTTAAGTGAATCTTCCTTTAAAAATAACGCATCATCCATTTGGGAATTTTCAACCAGCCTTTTCAGCCCTTGTTTTGCACGTTCCCCACCAGTAATCAATTCAAGTACTGTTTTTGGTATATCTTTAATATAAGGAAACCTTGTGGATGCTGCTTCAGTGTCTAATATCCCCCTATTTGTTTTGACTCCTAAAACAAGTTGTTCATCTTTGTAAAAAGTAACAGTGATCACAACCTAAGCCTCCTTACGATAATTCGCGGAAGATTCCAATACTAGCCGCTATGTATCTGATATTAAATGAAATACATGTATGGTATAATAAGGATCATCTGCACATTGACAATTGCATACATAAAGGGTTGGGACAGCAAATCTTCTGTCCTGTAAAATGTATGGAGCGTCATCGATGACGTTAATCATCATGCAGATACCTTTTTTTCAAAAATATAAATGAAGAGAGCATTACAACCCCCCACAGGTTGAATGCTCGTTATAGTGAATTAGTTATTTACCGTTACCCTTGAAAATACTTTACCCCATCCCTTTACCACTTTAGGATCTATATCTACCATTTTTAAACATTCCCACAAAAGGACATTAATGGTGTCATACATTGGCAAGTTATATTTTTCTTCGTAGTATTCTACTTTGTTTACGGCAGGGAAATTTGTACATACGACACTTAATGCATCTGCCGGTGTTATGGCTACGGATTGGATTTGCTCTTCAATCCTTTCTTGTGTTACTTGGCTGAAAGAACGATTATGTGTTTGAGAAAGTCCTGAAATATTAATTGTTTCAACATTACAGTGCTTTTTGTATTGTTCTGCAATTCGTTCGTTAATTTCAGAAATGTACGGAGTGACAAGGTGTACCGATTTAATATTGTGCTCTTTAAACGCCCTTACTTGAGACAACATGGAAGTAGTTGCCGGAATACCTGTTCTTTTGGTAATGGCTTCACAAAGCTCACGGTCTACATCGAATCCCAGCCATCCGCCTGATGTACCATTCCATGCAATGACATCCACTTCAGCATGTGCTAACAATTCTGCAGCTTGAAGCATTGGCTCAAAATTAAATTGGCTTAAAGCATCTTGTTCAAGTGAAATTTTCGTAACCTCAAAGCGTCCATAGTGGCAAGTTACTTCCGGTACATTGTAAAGCATTCTGGAGCAGATTGGCTCTAAAGTCGTGTTAGAAGATGGAGTAAGCATTCCTATTTTTTTAGGTTCATTCATGTTAAATCCTCCTAATAAATTCAATGTTTTATTTTTCACTGCTGATGGTACTGCCAATTTTTTTATTGTAATTAATTAAACTTGAAACCGTTGCCAAAAGAAGACCTGCGAAGACAAACACCATTAATGCCAAGAAATAGGATCCCGTTGTGGATACAATAAGACCGACATAAATTGGTGTTATAACACCCGCAATATTTCCTGCGAAGTTCATACATCCACCGACTGTACCAATATGTTCGCGTTGTGAGATGGCAGCAGGAACACTCCAATACAAACCGCCCCAACGAAGGAAGAATAACGCAAATGATAGTGTGATAATCGCCATTGTTACTGATGTTGATTTACTTAAGGAGTAAATGGACAGTGCAGTCATGACCCCGGCTATGGATAACATCGTTCTCATAACCGTATTATAATTGCCGCCTTTTTCGCGCCACTTGTCTGTAATCCATCCGCCAATAAGTTCTCCGACAAATCCAGAGCCGAAAATAATGAGAATGGATCCTCCAATGGACTTAATATCCAAATTTTGTGTTGCAGCTAGATAGGATGGACCCCATGTCATTAATCCATAGAAAACAGTGTTAAACGAAAACCAGCCCAGACACATACACCAGAAATTGCGGGCCTTCAAGTAGTCTTTTGGGCCAATTTTCATTCCAGTAGCATTACGCTTATGTTCTTCGTATTCCTCCTCGAGTGCTTGTCGAATATATTCGCGTTCTGCTTCGTTCACTTTTGGATTGCTATTCGGTCCACCTTTAATAATTCTCCATACCCAATATGCGACGATAATGGTAAGGATACCGGCACCAATCAATGCACCGCGCCAGCCTCCGAACCATGCCATAAAGGCAACAATAATAGGACCTCCGACTGCGGTTCCAAGTGGTGCACCGCTATCAATAATGGTGGCCCCACGGCCCCTTTCCTTTGAACTAAGCCAAATCGCTTGTAATTTCGAACATCCCGGCATAACAGGGGCCTCTGTAATCCCAAGTAAAACTCGAAGAAACAAGAGTGATTTCGCACCTGAAATAAATCCTGTCAATGCTTGGACAATCCCCCATCCAAGTGCAGCACTAAATACTACTTTATCTGGGCGATATTTGTCGGCAATCCAGCCTGATGGAATTTGCATGAGGGCATATCCCCAAAAGAAGGAGCTAAGAATGAGTCCTACGATAGCTGGATCTAAACCTAAATCCTTTTGGATCGCTGGCATGGCGATAGATAATACAGCTCGGTCAACATAGTTAATGGTAACTAACATTAGCAACATAAAGAATACTCGCCAACGGATATTGGTTGGCTTTGCAGTTAACTCAATACGCGGTTCTTCCACATTTAGGTTTAAGTTACCTTTTGCCAAAAAAATTCCCCCTTTTTTCAATTTAAAGATGTTCGATGTGTTTCACTCAAAAGAAAAAGCAATGTTTAGGAATCACCCCCTTCAATTAATGGGGAACACACCTGGGGACTTAACAAGATGTTTTTAAATTAGCAAGTAACTTTTGTTTGGCATTTTAAACACAGCTTACAGATCAATGGTACCGCTTACAGTACCATCAGTAACTCTTGTGCCTTCGAATGGCGATAGTAGATTATCCGCAACTTCTGTTGTCGTCTGTCGACAGTTAATGAATCCACCTCCTAATGTTAACTATTTTGTATGTAAACCTAGAAAAACCGAACCTATTCCGTTTTTTTAGGATTTAGCTGTTTGGCAAAAATCTCTCTTAAATGCAGTAAGTCCGTTTCAAGATGCTTTTTCATCATTAACGATGCATTTTCTTCATTTCTTCGTTTAATTTGATCAAGGATTTCTTGATGTTCGTTAAAAACAATCCACTCTCGATTCTCACCCTGGAAATTTAATACTCTATAGTAATGACTTAAAGATTTTAAATCTCTAAGTTGTTTCATTAACCTTCTATTTTGACTATATTTTGTAATCAGATCATGAAATCGGCTATTTTCCTCAATTAGGGCAAGCCTATTTTGTTCACCATCCATATTAAGATACTTCTTTGCATTTACAACGGTATTTTCAATTTCTGCTATTTCCTGACTAGTTGCGTACCTTGTTGTTAATCCCGCTGCTAATGATTCAAGGGCAATACGGCATCCATATATATCCACAATATCTTTCATGGAAGGTTTATAAACTGTTATTCTTGATTTTTCATCAATAACCAATAATCCTTCCTTTTCTAATGCGCGGACTGCTTCTCTAACCGGGCTGCGACTAATATTTAATTCTCTTGCTATTCTAGCCTCAAATACACTATCACCAGGTTTTAATACCCCTTGAACAATCCTTTCTCTAATCGAATTATAGACTTGATCATAATATCTCACTGGTTTTTCTATCGAGAAAGAATCCATAGCATTCACCCATCCTGTCGTCTGTCGATACTTTTTTCTTTTTTTATATCAAAACCATTCATCACTTTCTGATGTTGCTTATTGAGAAACTGTGTTTTACTTTATTTTTTTCTAAACTAAAAATAACATCTTTACTAGACAGTTTCAATATTTATTTTCGAATTTTTCAATAATTTTTATTTTTTCATAAAAATTGGCTGTATTAAACTTGGCTGTTGATTTCCGCTCCAGGCGCTTCGCTTTCCGCGGGGAGGTCCTGGAGCCTCCTCGGCGCTTTGGCGCCTGCGGGGTCTCCAGTGACCTCTATATCCCGCAGGAGTCTCGCGCCCTCCACTCCAATCAACAGGGGTAAAAAATCAACAAATATCTTTAACACAGCCTAAAAATAAAAAGACATACCTTTGATAGTATGTCTTCATGATGGATTCTTCTTAAGTTCCATTATTTTTTGTATCCAAGTCGCTCAGAGATTTTCATTCCGACCTCAATAAGTTTATTCTTTATCAAATCAATTTTCTCCTCATTCATCCTCATAGAAGTACCTGATATACTTACTGCTCCAGTAACATCGCCAAGATGATTGAAGATCGGTGCCGCTATACAAGTAATTCCCGGTTCATTTTCTTCTCTTTCAATTCCGAAGCCTTGGTTTTTGATAGTTTTGAGAGCTTCGAATAATTCTTCCGCAGTTATGATCGTATTTTCGGTGTGCCTTGGTAAACCCTTTTGCTTAATTATTTCGATTACTTCACTATCCGGCAAGTTTGCAAGTATGACCTTGCCCGCACTCGTGCAATGCATGGGGGCACGCTTGCCTACCTGGGAGTGCATTCTTAAAGTTTCACTCCCCTCTAGTTTTTCAATGTAGACAGCTTCCTTTTGTGAATAGATGACTAAATGTATCACTTCATTTGAAATTCTTTCTAATTCCCTTAAATAAGAGGCCGCCTCCTTACGAATATCAATCGAATCTAATAACTTGTTGGCGATCTCCAAGTAAATATAGCCCAATTTATATTTCTTCGTTTCCATGTCTTGTTCAATGAAACCATTTTCCACTAACGTTGCAAGTAAACGAAAAATAGAACTTTTATTTAATTCCAGTTTTTCAGCTAGTTCAGTTACTCCTATTCCTTCTTTCCTGGCACTAATTAGTTTAATAATGGTCAATGCTCTGTCCACTGACTGCACCATTGGAATCCCTCTCTTTCATAAACATATATTTTAATGAACCATAACCTGCAATCGTAATAATTTATAAAATAGGAGTTTGCTTTTCTAGATACACTGATTCTCCTCTTTAATGTCTTTACTATTAAAGTTGCTTATTAGGTAACTTCATTTAATTTTATCTATTTTCAAATAATTTATCAATTAAAAGAATATTTCCAAAAAAAAAGTAAGTGGTTAGTACACCACTTACATTCATCTTGAACTTTTAAGCTTAAAGTCTATTTTTCAAAAATGGTTCCTTTTTTAAATACTGATTGTTTAAATCCAAATTTATTCAACAAATAGTAGGAGATGCCACCTACAATTAATCCAATTGGCCAACCAAGATCAACAACGATAAATGCACTAGCCGCGCCAATGATCATGGCGGTAACTGCAGCCATATTTAACCCGCTAAACTGACCATGCGGATTGTACAATTCATTAATTTCCACTTTTTGCTTGCGCAATATTAAATAATCTACAACTAAAATAGCCGTGATTGGTGCTAAAAATGCAGAATACGTTAGGATAAAGATTCGGAGTCCATCTGATGAACCTGGCTGAATCAATTTCCAAGGGAAGGATACCATTGCAAGCAAGCCTGCAATAACTACTGAAACTTTATATTTAACTTTTGTAAACAATTGAATGATGTATGCTGCCGGAACAATGTTTGCCACCAAGTTAACACCCACTGCTCCTAGAACGATGAAAACGGAGACGAAGAAAGTAATATAATCATTGTTTACAATTTTTGCGAACCCTTGAACAGGGTTGGCAAGACCTGTTGCAGAAGCAAGCATTACTCCAAGACTCATGACCGTAAGATACGCGACCGTAACCGGAGTAAAATACATAAGAAATCGCTTAGGAGCTGATACTCCTTCTTTCAATTCACGTGAATAATCAGATGCACTAAGGAAAAGCGCAGCGTAGTTCCCAAGGAATGCCATTGTGAATGACCAGAATTTGATTCCCCATGTTCCTTTCGCTTCTACCCAGGTTGAATGAATTACTGGAGTATGGTCTTTTAAAACTACTACAAATGCATAAATAAAGGCTGACATAAGTATTATTGCGATCAGTGAGTTCATCCACTTAATAGTGTGAAAACCTTTTAAAGATAAAACGATTTGGATGAGAACAAGAATGACAAAACTGATAGGTATACTATCAATTTTTCCTCCAGTTGCAATCTTTATGATCTCGCTTAATCCAGTGGCTCCAATCCACGACTGAAACCCATACCAAATTATTGCAGGGACACCTCTCATTATTGACGAAATAATGGCACCCTTCATACCAAAAGCCATTCTTAAATGAATTACATAGGGTACTCCCGCACGATAGCCAAAACCGTCATTAATAAGAAAAGCACCAGCGATAATAGTAGTTGCAATAAGTAATGAAACTATAGTTTGCAGCAAATTCATTGTTGCGGTTCCAGCAACAACTAAACCCGTTCCTATAGCCATATTACCTAGACTTACACCGTCCCCTGCGAACATCAGCGCGAAACTCAGTGGATTGAGTATTCTTTTTTCAGGTCTATTTGGTCGTAGACTTTCTTCCACACCTGAAAAGTCATATCCTTGTTTTGTTTGACTTCCTTGATTTGGCTGAAGTACTGGATTTGTCATAATAGATCCCCCTTTATTTTATAAAGCGACACTAATTTCCAAATTCATTTTGAGAGTTTCATTATCACTGACCATCATTGTTACTATTTATTTGTTTACTGTTGCCCTTGAAAACAATTCTCCCCAACCTTTTACTTTGGATGGATCTACATCTACCATTTTTAAGCATTCCCAAATAAGCACATTAATCGTGTCATACATTGGCAGTTTGTACTTTTCTTCATAATATTCAACCTTAGCTACTGGAGGAAAATTCGTACAAACAACACTCAAAGCATCTGCGGATAAAACTGTTACTTCCTTTATTTGTTCTTCGATTCTTTCCTGCGGTACCAAACTAAATGAACGATTGTGAGTTAAATTGAGTCCGGAAATTTTAACAGTTTCAATTCCACAGTAATTCTTATATTGTTCAGCAATTAATCTATTAATTTCATGAATATAAGGAGTTACAAGATGTACTGATTTAATATCATGCTCTTTGAATGCTCTAATTTGAGATAACATTGAAGTTGTTGCCGGGATTCCAGTTCTTTTCGTAATCTCTTCGCAAAGCTGCCGGTCTACATCAAAACCAATCCAACCGCCTGATGTTCCGTTCCATGCAATAACATCCACCTCGGCATGTGCCAGTAATTCTGCAGCTCGAAGCATTGGTTCCATATTGAATTGGCTTAATGAATCCTGCTCAAGTGAGATTTTCGTCACTTCGAAACGGCTATAATGACAAGTTACTTCCGGAACATCATGCAGTATTCTTGAGCAAATCGGCTCCAAAGCTGTATTAGATGATGGTGTCAGCATTCCAATTTTTTTAGGTTCTTTCATTATGAGATCCCTCCTGTAATTCTTTTAATTCATGCATTCTAATAATTTTAGATAAAAATAGAGCGCTTTCATTTTGTGAAATAAAGGTAAATCAAACATTTACCTTCCTAAATATTTAGCCCCTAATGGAGTGATGTTCCCAGCCCAATCAGTATAATAGCCCTCCTCATTTAGTTCAGTTAGTACAAAAGGAATCCATTTGCCCCAGGAGTTTTTATTTTCACCAAAGATAACTGAATCGACATTATCAACTTCTCCATCCGGCCAGCCGTATGTATACCAGAAAGTACGATTTAGTGGATCATATATCTCGGTACTTACTGTCCCGCTTAGAAGTCCGTGATTGGAAATAGACTTTTCGTGCGGTGCATCTGGATCAGGAGTTCTATCACTGATTATTTTTTTCATTGTTTCTAAATCAATTTGGGATGCGTTATCTTTTAAGAGTTTCATAGCTCGATGATAACGGAATTCGGAAGAATCAAAATGAATCGAATTTCCTCTTTTGCTATCATCGAGTGGTATCATCGTATCCGTTTCCCACCTATTGGCTCTTGCTGCTATTCCATTGTCTTTGATGGAGAATTTCTCTGCCACTGTAACAGTCTTATAGCCAACTTCTACAACAGCCATGTTCCCATTAATATCGGCAAAAAGGTAATTACCCTGGGCTCCGATTCCTTTTGGATTCTCTTTAACAAATTTAATTGCTTCATCGACCGTCGAAATCTTTGCTCCCATTTTTAAAAACCAATCAACAGCATCTAGTTTATACGGATTTTCCATTTCTTTAGGTACGACCCATGATCTAGTCCAGGAAAAACCTGTTTCATTCATCCCTCTATCCGAACCAATATTAACCAGTTCTCCGGAAGTGTCTTTAATAAGACAGGGAGTATGCACGAATTTATATCCTCCCTCTTTTGGAATTGTCACACATACAGGTTTTCTCGGACCTTCGAGGTAAGGGTTATCACTAGTAGATGCCAAAAACACACGCCTGCCTATGGTCGCTGTACCAGTTGCTCCCATTATGGTACAAGCTGCTAAGGCCGAATGGTCGGAACCAAAAATAAGAAGAATGGCACCTACTATTACTAGGTTTAATATTATTTTCACTTTTTTTCCTCCATTAATTTAAAATAAATTGAATATTCATTTAATTGAATTATAATTGTAATTAGTTTATAGCGGAAATACTGATTTTTTATGTGTCCTATAAGTCTATGCTTATAGTTATAAGGAAGAGGGAATCCTATGGATATTGAGCAAATGTATCGTATTTTTTTAACCCTGGCTAAGGATAAGAATTTTTCTAGAGTAGCAGAAAAATTACATATTTCTCAGCCTGCTGTTAGTCAACATATTAAAAACCTGGAAAAGTTGTACAATGTTCCATTATTTATTCGCTCGAAGAATGTATTATTGACTCCTGCAGGCGAAACATTAGTAACCTATGCGGAGAAAATTCTCTCTTTATATGACCAATCATTCCTAGCAACCCAAGAACAAAAGACTAGCAATAACCCAATAAAAGTTGGTACAAGTTTAACCATAGGTACTTATTTTCTCCCAAGAATAATATCCCAGTGCAAAAAAAATATGGTTGATAATGTTATTCATGTGAAGGTTGGGAAAACGAAAGAAGTTATTCAAAAACTTTTAAATGATGAAATTGATGTGGCACTCATAGTTGAGGAAATACAAATGAAGTTGCTGATAGCAGAACCATTCGCTGAAGATGAGATTGTTTTAATCATCTCACCAGATCACTCTTGGGCCAAAAACCATGAATTAGGAATCAAAGAGCTTCTTGAAGCAAATTTTATTATTATGGAAACCGGTTCTCATAAGCTTGCAGAGGATACATTGAGACGACTTGGAATTGAATTTACCCCCTCGAATTCGATGGAGATAGGAGATACAGAGGCACTGAAAAGTTCTGTAGAAAATGGGTTAGGAGTAGGAATTGTATTCTACTCGGCTGTACAAAACGAAGTGCAAAAGGGAACCTTAAAAGTCTTGAGAATTGATGGACATAAAATGTTTCAAAAATTTTACTGGGTGACAAAGCCTAACTTATATTCAAATAAAAATGTCGATATGCTAAAAGAAATCATTTTTTCCAAGAATATTCATGTTGCTTCAATAGAAAAAAATTAAATGAGCAACTCAACAGAAAAGAGTCAGAGCAATAAACAAAACGAGGGTGCCCCTAAAAGATATACTTTTTGGGACACCCTATTTTTAGTTTTGTTCCTTTAATAGATCATATAATGATAGTGCAACAATTTTCGTTGCTTTGATTAAATCATCTATTTTCACATGCTCGTCTGCACGGTGCCCATTTGCCTCCAATAATGTTCTAGGGCCAGCACCAAATAAAACAACGGGAATATCTGCTTCATAGAAGTGACGAGCATCCGTATACAACGGAGAACCTACTATTGGAAGCTCTTCTCCATCCATAATTTCTGACCAATTTGCGGCGAAAGATTGTACCAATGGAGAATTGACAGGTACAGGGCCAAAACTGCGTGCCAATAAAATTTGATTAACTTCTGCTTCCACCCCTGGATAATTTTCAAGTGCTTCGGCAATGACATTCCGAATTTCAGCTTCTGCAGCCTGTGGATTTTCTTCAGGAATTAATCGTCTATCAAGACGAATCGAAGCTGTATCAGGGACAACATTCGTATTAATACCACCTGAAATCAATCCAACTACTAGATTAGGAGAACCAACATTAGGAATATTGGATTTTATCTTCGTGAAACCCTTTCTGTATTCATAAAGTGCACTTAATACACCTGTCATCGCTTCCAGGGCATCATGTCCATATTGCGGCTCTGCAGCATGTGCAGACTTGCCTTTTAATTTTACTTCCAAATGCAGGCAGCCATTATGAGCATTGACAAGGGAATATGTAAATCCCGGACAAATTGCCATATCAGGGTTTATTAGCCCTTTCTCGAGCAGCCATTTTGGTCCGATGTCACCGCCAGTTTCTTCATCAAACGTAAATGCCAATGAAATTTTTCCGTTTAATGTTTCTTTTAATTGCCTTAAGGCTAATGCAGCGAATGTAAAAGAAGCGATATCCGATTTTGAAACAGCCGCACCGCGGCCATAAAGTTTTCCATCCACAATATTGCCACCATAAGGATCTTGCGTCCAGCCAAGACCAGGAGGTACCACATCCCCATGAGAGTTTAAAGTGATTTCCGGACCTTTAGTGTTTCCGAACGTTTGAAATCCCACCACATTGGAGGCCTTAATCATTCCAACCGCTTTCACTTTTTCTTCTTCTACTTCATTGATTGAAACATTTTCAAATTGAAAATCCTTTAGGCTCTGAAAAATATGTTCTGCAATTTTTTGGCAGTCACCTGGAGGATTATCAGACGGAATCGCTACAAGCCCTTTTAAAAAGCCAATTAAGTTTTCTTGTTGCTCATCAATAAAATCGATAATTTGTTGTTTTTCTGGACTTAATGTTTTAGTTGTCATCTTATACTCTCCTTAATTTTGTTTTTATGATTGCTGGTTAACTGAATAATAGATTCCAGTAAAACCATGGTTCCCATTTCCATATCTTCAACCGAGGCGAATTCCTTTGGATTATGGCTGATCCCGCCCTTACAACGGACAAAGATCATTCCTATCTTTGTTAGGTCAGCCATCGCCATCGCATCATGCCCGGCACCACTGACTAATGAAATCGGGTTCATTCCATTTAATAGAATGGCAGCTTCAATGGCAGCCTTCATTTCTTGATCACAAAGGACTGGTGCTGTTTCCATGACTTTCTTATACTCGAAAGTTAAATGACGTTTTTTACAAATTTCATGCGCAGTACGGAAGATTTCTTTTATAACACGCTCCTTCCTGTTAATATCTGTGTCACGAATATCTAATGTACCGGTTACTTCACCTGGTATCACATTACTTGCCCCGGGATTAACAGTTAACATTCCTACGGTTGCTACAATAGGAGCATTCTCCTTAGCCAATTTTTCAATTTCAAGAATAAATTCGGATGCACCGATAAGAGCATCTTTTCTTAGTAGAATGGGAACTGTGCCGGCATGCCCTGCAAAACCGGTTATTTTAAAGGTATACCGGGAAGCACCGGCAATACCTGTTACAACCCCAACCGGTTGACCTAAATCTTCTAGAACAGGCCCCTGTTCAATGTGAAGCTCAAGATAACATAGAACGTCATTTGGATGATAGGCGGCTTCTTGATATCGAACAGGCTTCAATCCCAATTGTTTTAATGTTTCCCTTAACGAAATTCCCTTTTCATCCATTGCATATAAGGTCTCTTCTTTAAATGTACCCGCAATTGCCTTACTACCTAAAAAAGTTGTATGGAATCGAACTCCCTCTTCATCGCTAAACCCAATAACCTCAATTGGGTTTTCCATTCTGTATCCGCTTTCAGAGAGGGCACTTACGATTTCAATCCCGGAAATAACCCCTAGCATTCCATCATATTTTCCACCGTCAATCACAGTATCGAGATGTGACCCAATTAGGATGGCAGGCGCCTCCCGATTCATTCCCTCATAACGGCCGATAATATTATTAAGGTGATCAACGCGAACCGTCATCCCCGCATCAATCATCCATTTTTCAACTAACTTTTGCCCTTCTTGGAACTCTTGTGTAAAGGCCAACCGAGTTACACCCTCTGATGATTTAGAAATCCTTCCTAACTCATCAATTCTTTGAGATATTCTCTGACCGTTGATTTTTCGCTTGAGGTCCAGCAACTGACATCCTCCTTAGCCTGATTCAATCCCATAACAAAGCGAGAACCACATGGGCAAATCCTTGGTATGGAATGGTTTTGTTGTTTCGATAAAATAAATTAAATTTCTACTAAACTACTGTTGGCGGAAATAAACTTACCTATTGGTTTTCCAACTATTCCCTCTTCAAGATCGAATACTAGCTGCCCCCTAACAAAGGTTTTCGTCACCCGGCAATTAATGGTCCGGCCAATATACGGGCTTTGCTGATGACGATAATATAAGTCTTCTTTCTGGACAGTATAGGTTTGATTCGGATCGATGAGGATGATATCTGCATCTTTTCCGAAGTCGATACTTCCTTTTTGAGGTAAATTAAATCTCTCAGCAGGTTTGGCTGCAATCATCTGGGCAAAACGATTTATAGGCAACCTACGTTTTTTAACCGCTTCATCAAACATTAAATCAACATTATTTTGGCAGCCGCTGATTCCTCCCCAGATTTCAAAAATATTTTTTGTATCGCTTTGCTTCATTTCAGGAGGACATGGGGAATGATCGGAAGTCAACATATCAATTTTTCCTTCCAAAAGAGCTTCCCATAATAGATCCTGTTCTGCTTTTTCACGTAATGGAGGTGCACATTTAGCAACAGGTCCAATTTTTTCAAATGCTTCCAAATCAAGGGTAAAATAGTGTGGACAAGATTCTAAAGTAACATCTTGGCCTTCTTTACGCGCTTTTAGAATTTCCTCTACCGCACGTTTACTGCTGATATGAACAAAATGCAGTTTACACCCTGTTTCTTTTGCTAAAAATAAAGCTCGTCTTACTGCATCCACTTCGGCAATAACTGGTCTGGACTCTACATAATCTCGAATGCTTGCCTTCCCCTGCTTGATTTTGTCAAGCGCATAGTTATCCGTGAATTCTGCATTTTCCGCATGGATGGAGAGAACATGCCCTAATTCCGCCAATTTCTTCATTCCCTGGAAAAGTGTGTAGTCATCCACATTTTTGAAATCACCAATTTCATCCGTGCCGCATGTCGCCATAAAACATTTATAGGCTACTACACCTTCATCAGAGAGATCTTTTAAATCATCAATGTTTCCTGGAACTAATCCCCCATATAGCGCATAATCAACATAGGCTTTGTTTTCTGCAGATTGTAATTTTAGTCTTAACGACTCTTTATCAGTGGTAGCTGGAAGTGCATTTAAAGGCATATCGACAAAAGCGGTCGTTCCACCTGCTGCCAAAGCCTTTGTCCCTGTTTCAAAGCCTTCCCATTCCTTTCTCCCAGGCTCACAAATATGAACATGGGTATCAATCATCCCTGGCAGGACAAATTGATTAGAAGCATCAACCACTTCTTTTGAGGTATCCGTAATATTGGGGGATATTTCGATGATCTTTCCATTCTTAATACCAATATCAACCTGTTCCACAGAATTCTTCAACACAACATTTCCATTTTTTATGACCAAATCATAGTTCATATCCCCTAATCCTCCTATTTATGAATAATGGTTTTTTATATGTTGGAGACTTTCTCCCCCAATGAGACGTTTTCTGAAGCATCAACATTTAGTTGTTTATTGAGCAACTACGTTTCACCTTGTGGGCAAAAAAAGATAAAATTGATATTCTGATCTATTTGTTCGATCACCACCTTAATAAATTAATATGTAAAATCCTCTCCTACTAAAAGATCTATAAAGGAGAAGAAGAACATCCAGCATGAACTAACGTTTTATAAGTACTGCCTAAAAAGGGGTAAGCGTTTTCAGTCGATTCAAAAAAATTTATATTTTTACGTAAGAAGTTCCGAAAAAGATGTGGAGAGCGGAAGGATATCGCTAAAATGAAGATTCGATTCAATTTCTTTCAGATGATCGACAGTTAATTTTACAGCTAAATCTTCATCTCTTTGTTTGATCGCATGAAAGATTTCAAGATGGTTACAACATGTCCCATTTCTCTCTTTCCCCCTGCCATAAATGGAAATAATAACATACGTTAACGAAATTAAATCCTCAAGATACTGGTAAAAATAAGAATTGCCCGCCATTTCTGCTATTTTCAAATGAAAATCTCCAGACATTTGCAATGCTTCAATGTACTCTCCCTGTTCAATTTCTCTTAATTCTTCTTGAACCAAATTTTCAAGTTCTTGAATCTGTTCCTGGTTATATAATCGACAAGCTTTTCGAACTGCCTCTGCCTCAAGAATTCTTCTCATTTCAA
Organism: Neobacillus bataviensis; assembly: GCF_019969725.1. Next base: position 252,341 of record NZ_JAHXYW010000006.1, on the reverse strand, counting down.
ATACTTCTTTTGCTTCTTCTTTTGAAGAACAGGTAACAAATGCACCTTTATTCTCAATAATTTTTACCAGCCGCTCATAGGACAATCTCCGAAGTACATTACGGACTGGAGTTCGGCTAACTCCAAAAGAATTGGCAATTTCCTTTTCAACCAATTGCATATTTGGAAAGAGTTTTCGTTGGAGAATCGCTTGTTTGATCTTTTTGTAAATTTCTAATTCCTTGGAATTCATTTTTCGTTAGCCCTCTCTTTTAAATTTCAATATGATAAGCATCGACTAAGAATCCCAGAATGAGAAATATAAAAGCTTACTAAAAGGCTTTTATTGTATTTCTTTTGGAATACTTGATTGTATACAATTTCTATAAATAGATTACTCCAGATTCTACTTATTCGCAAGCATTTTCTGAAAAATTAAAAAATTATATTATAATAATTTCTGCCGGTACAATGGCAAAAATCACCACAGGAATCACCACAGGGACGGTTCTCATGGCTCAAAAAAAGCCGCGAGAACCGTCCCCGTGGTCTCCCCGTCTCATCCTAACCTTCGTCTCCATGAGTAAAGCATGGAAGAATTTTTTGATGTCAATTCGGGTGGTTGTAGTTTGGTTTTTTCCTTCGAGTTCGAGCATTTTCATTCGTACTTGGGTATAGTCAAACAATTTGGATGAGTAGTACTCAAATGTAGGGTTGGCAAAATCAGTTAAACCCAGTGAGGCAAGATGCTCGAGAACCTGTTGGAGGGTTCGGCGAATCCGTTGTTCCACAGCTTTACCTTCTTTTCTTACTGCCTCAGGTGTAATGGATGAACCGAGCCGCTTTTTGGCCGCCTGCTCATATAGCTCTTTTAAAGGCGGAATATCCCGATTTCCTTCCGTGTCCCATTGGTGCAAAATCGGTAAAAGATCTAAGAGATCCTTTTCACCACTCTTACCTACAATCCCAAGTTCAAGAAGGATACTTTTAGCAGCGGAATTAAACGAAGGTTGTTTTTCCTGACGAGTATTATCAAAAGGAAGATCGTTTCTATTGTGCTTCGTTAAAAAGCTTAATGATTTTTGGATGTTATGAAGTGATTTTTCCAGCACCAAGTAGTCACTTACTTTCTTAATGACACTTACCACCTCAAGGCGGTTAATCGGCTTTGTGATATAATGCTCGACACCTAGGGAATACGCTTCGCTAATCATATCCTTCGTTTCGACTTGAGAGATCATGATGATTTTTCCATGAAAGGAGGGAGCGATTTCTCTCACCGTCTCAATCCCGTCCCTTACGGGCATGAGCAGATCAATCATTAGGATATCGACATCCAGCATGGCAAGGTTATCAGCATTCACTTCAGCGCCGTCCGCTGCCTCCCCGACCACCGTACCCAATCCTTCTTCTTCAATAATATTAGAGAGCATCCCTCTGATAGTGGCAGTATCATCGATAATAAAAAAATTCACGGTAATCACTCCTTTTTTATTAAATTTCCAACCGGAAGTAGAATTTCAAAGGTTGTTCCTTTTTCTTTTGAAGACTCAATCAGGTGAATTTTACCGTTGAGATTTTCGATGACATTTTTTGTGTAAGATAAACCGATTCCATTTGAAGCAATTCCAGCTTGATCATATTTCGTTGTAAAGCCTGGTTCAAAAATATACACTTTATTTTTTTCAGAAATTCCGCTTCCATTATCCTTTATCGTTATTTTGACAAAGTCTTGAATCCTTTCAACTGTTACCACAATCTGCCCCTCCTGATGGATGGCTTCCACAGCATTGGCGAGAAGATTATTGATTAGGGAAAGGATGATAAAGGTACGGTACTTGGGATGTTCATTGTGAATTATCACCTGAAAATCAATCGTTTTCTCTAGCAACTCACTATAATTATTATTTGAGATGGTTGCAACAGAAATGATTTCCCGAATGTTCATAAAGTCATCTAGCTTTTCTTTGGCCATTAATTTGGACAAACCGGCATATATGCGTTGATTATCTTTTTTAATTTCATGTAATTCCCCTGCGATTTTCAGCATCTCCTGCGCTTGATTTGGAATGTTTAGAGCTTTTAAATCACGATAAATGGAGTAGCAGGCGCTGGTTAACTTCTCCGCATTTTTCGCTGATTTTTCCAATTGAAACATTTCTACATATAAATTTGAGACTAATAGTAAAACCTCTTCGGTCCGCTTCCGTTGCTGCTCTTCAGCCAGCCTTGTTTCACGTACTAAGATCGTATTGAAAAAACCGAGCACAAAGAAACTGCGGATGATCGCAACCCCCACAATAATGAAGAAGCTCGAGTTTGTCATTTTCATATCGGTTGTAAAATGACGAATGGTCATTTCAGTAAAATTACCCATGATTTCAAGCACCATTCCAAGCAGACCAATGAGAAGCGGCCGGTGATACAATTTTTTCACTTTAAAAATATGAAAAAACAGGCCGTAGACCATGTAATAAAAAAACACGGGAAAATGGTTAGGGAAATGGAATGAGCCAACTTCAACCTTGTCCAGAATGATCCGAAAACAAACAACTGCACTTCCTGTTAAAAAGCCGGCCAAAACAGGATGGATCTTACGTGACCATAACAATATAAAGAAGAAAACAGTTGTACTCATGCTGAATCTTAAATCAGCACCGCTTATTGGGTAATACTTTAATTCGCCTGTAATGGGCACAGCAATGATCATAAATAAATACGCTAATAATTTATCGCGAATACCATTATCCCCCATCTATAGTTGAAAAATTTTGTTAATTATAAAAATTATTTATTCAACTTTGTAGTTTTTTGTAGTTTATCGTAGGTTGTACGTTAATGTTAATAGTGAAATCGTTTGCATAATACTTTCTACTATAATAGTATCAAAAAATGTATCGATGGGAGAGAAGCGAATGAAAAAAATTAGTTTAGCATGGCAAATTTTTATTGGTTTAGTCCTTGGTATTACTGTGGGAGCCATTTTTTATGGCAATCCACATATAGAGCAATTTTTACAGCCGATTGGAACCATCTTTTTACGATTAATTAAAATGATCGTGGTTCCGATTGTCATTTCCTGCCTTGTTGTGGGTGTAGCCGGTACTGGCGATATGAAATCGTTAGGAAAGCTCGGCGGTAAAACACTTCTTTATTTTGAAATCATTACAACGATTGCGATACTTGTTGGTTTGTTAGTAGCGAATGTTTTCCATCCAGGTTCTGGCGTGGATCGTTCACAACTTATTAAATCAGATATCAGTTCCTATGTTACAACGGAAAAAGCAACGGAGTCCCACTCTCATATTGATACTTTTGTAAATATCGTACCGACCAATGTGGTTCAGGCTTTTGCAAATGGAGATATGCTGGCGATTATTTTCTTCTCCGTTATGTTTGGTATTGGTGTTGCAGCAATTGGTGAAAAAGGCAAACCGATTATTGAGTTTTTTAGAGGCACCGCTGATGCCATGTTCTATGTAACCAATCAGATTATGAAGCTTGCTCCATTAGGGGTGTTTGCTTTAATCGGTGTTACGGTTTCAAAATTTGGTTTAGAATCACTTATTCCGCTTGGCAAACTAGTCTTTACCGTTTATGGTGCGATGGCCTTCTTTACGATCGTGGTTCTCGGTATTGTGGCGAAAATCGCGGGCTATAACATTTTCAAATTATTAGCTTATTTGAAAGACGAATTAATTCTCGGCTATTCGACTGCGAGTTCGGAAACGGTTCTTCCTAAAATTATGGAAAAAATGGAGCGGATCGGCTGTCCGAAAGGGATTACATCTTTTGTCATACCGACTGGTTATTCCTTTAATCTTGATGGCTCTACATTGTATCAGGCAATTGCGGCGTTGTTTATTGCGCAAATGTATGGCATTCATATGAGCATTGGCCACCAGATCACATTAGTTCTTATTTTAATGATTACCTCGAAAGGGATTGCTGGTGTCCCAGGTGTTTCGATTGTTGTTCTGCTTTCAACGTTAGGAAGTGTTGGTGTTCCTGTAGAGGGCTTGGCGTTTATTTTAGGCGTAGACAGGCTGCTAGACATGGCACGTACATGTGTAAACATTGTTGGTAACTCACTTGCTGCCATTGTTATTTCTAAGTGGGAAGGTCATAAAATCAAAGAACACGACAAAGTACATCACGAAAAACAAGTCGCATAAGGCGATTCATTGGTACTATTTTTATAAAAGTTTTTGCTTTAAATAGGCACAACTAGCTGAAAGCAGCTGGTTGTGCCTTTTGGTTTTTAAGAACCACAGGGATGGTTCTCATGGTATTTCGACCGCAAGAATCGTCCCCCTGATCACGCTGATTCCTCTTTCCAAAACTCAGCGCCACTAGAACCGTCCCCCTGGTCTTCGTCAACGGCGGTCGTGGCTTGATGGATAAACATCTCTATTTCAATTTGGTAATGTTCTAATTGGTCATTGCTCCAATTTAGTTCATTCGCCATTAATTCTGCAACTTTCTGCTTCCATTGGTGGACCCAATCCATATTAAACAGCAACGCACCGGTTCTTCGAATAAAAAAGTCACTAGGTGTTACGGTCATTTCTTCATGGATGGCATACATGACTTGAGCGTAAACATCCAATGGCAGACCGAAGGTTAAGGCAGCCTCATTATATTTATCTACTAACGCGAATAAGCTATCGACATTGGAACCGTAAAGCTTAGCAAGTTTTTGAGATTGTTCATTTGTAAGTCCTAATTTTACTCCTTCTTTTGTCTTATCTTCTATGAAAGCAGGCAAATTTTTCGAACCACCAACATCTCCACCAGAAATAGGCAAATATTTGGTTTGGCATTTTCCAAAATCGCCAACACCCTCTCGAATGAACTGTTGGTTTAATAAATCAACGACCATCTCAGCCATTTTTCGATAGCCCGTTAATTTCCCTCCGGCGATCGTGATTAAGCCAGACTCGGATTCCCATATTTCATCCTTACGAGAAATTTCTGATGCGGATTTCCCGGATTCATGGATAAGTGGTCTTAACCCCGACCAACTGGATTCAATATCTTTTTCCGTTATCCCTACTCCTGGAAACATAAAGTTAATCGCCTTGATTACATACTCTTTATCCGCTTTCGTTAAGCGCGGATTGGCCATATCCTCGTTATACACCGTATCTGTCGTGCCAACATAGGTTTTGCCATCTCTAGGAATGGCAAATACCATTCGCTTGTCGGGTGTATCAAAGTAAATTGCTTGTTTAAGCGGGAAAACACTTTGGTCAAAGACAAGGTGAATTCCTTTTGTTAATTGCAGATGCTTTCCTTTTTTCGACTGATCCATCTCCCGAACAGAATCAACCCAAGGACCCGCTGCATTGACTACCTTTTTCGCAAATATTTTATAGGCTTTGTTGGTCAACTGATCCACCACTTCTGCCCCCACCACTTTTCCATTATCGTACAGTAACTTTTCTACTTTTGCGTAGTTTACGGCTAGTGCCCCTTTATCGACGGCTTGTTTAATGACTTCGATTGTCAATCTTGCGTCATCCGTACGGTATTCCACATAATAGCCGCCGCCTTTTAGTCCCTCTTTTCTTAACAGCGGTTCACGTTTATGTGTTTCAGATGCACTAAGCATACTGCGGCGTTCATTTTTTTTAACATCTGCTAAAAAATCGTACACCTTCAAGCCAATGGAAGTGGAGAACTTGCCGAACGTTCCACCATCTTGAATGGGTAACAGCATCCACTCAGGCGTCGTGACGTGAGGGCCATTTTCATAGACAATCGCACGCTCTTTCCCCACTTCCGCTACCATTTTCACTTCGAATTGTTTTAAATAGCGCAGGCCGCCGTGAACCAGTTTCGTGGACCGGCTTGAGGTACCTGCTGCGAAATCCTGCATTTCAACAAGACCCACTTTCATTCCTCGTGTGGTGGCATCAAGGGCAATGCCACTGCCAGTAATTCCTCCACCTATCACTAAAATATCAAGATTTTCTTTTGACATTGTTGAAAGTTGTTCCAATCTTTTTTTACTAGAAAAAGTCCCCATTTCAATCGCTCCTATTTTGAAATTTTTTCCATATAAGCAAAAACAAAAAGAGACCAAAACAAACCTATACAAGTGTATTCTTGTATACGTTGTTTGGTCTCTCCTAATCTCCAACCAATATATTAACTTATTAAAAATATACCATATTCTTACTGATGATGCAAAAATTTTTATTTGAATGCCATGGCCGCTTTTACTGCCTTTTGCCAGCCTTCATATAGGGCATTTCGTTGGTTTTCATCCATTTCAGCTTCAAAGGTTCGATCAATTTGCCATTGCATTGCAATTTCCTCTTTGCTGCTCCAGTAGCCGACTGCTAAACCAGCCAAATACGCCGCACCCAAGGCTGTTGTCTCGTTCACAACCGGCCTTTCCACCGGCACATTTAAGAGATCACTTTGGAATTGCGTTAAGAAATTATTCTTCACCGCTCCCCCATCTACCCTTAGTGCTTTAAGGGAAATGCCGGAATCCTTTTCCATCGCTGCTAACACATCTTTTGTCTGGTATGCCAGTGACTCCAATGTGGCCCGAATGAAATGTTCTTTGGACGTCCCTCTCGTTAAACCAAAGACAGCTCCCCTTACATCGCTGTCCCAATACGGCGTGCCTAATCCAACAAAGGCTGGAACAACATAAACCCCTTCTGTTGATTGAACCTTGCTCGCATAACTTTCTGTATCTGCTGCATCTTTAATCATCCGCATTCCGTCTCGCAGCCATTGAATCGCAGAGCCTGCGACAAAAATACTGCCCTCTAAAGCATAACTGACTTTACCATCCAACCCCCAGGCGATGGTGGTCAGTAGGCCTTGATCTGACTTAATGCCGCTTTCACCCGTATTCATCAACATAAAACAGCCTGTCCCGTACGTATTTTTTGCCATTCCTTCTTCAAAACACGCCTGGCCAAATAGCGCCGCTTGCTGATCACCAGCTGCTCCGGCAATTGGTACTTCTTTCCCAAAAAAGTGATATTCAATGGTGTGAGCATATATTTCTGAGGACGGCTTTACTTCTGGAAGCATCGATTCAGGAATGTCCAAAGCTTCTAGGATCTCCTTATCCCATTTCAATTCATGAATATTGTAAAGCAATGTGCGTGACGCATTCGAATAGTCTGTGACATGCGCTTTCCCGCCAGATAATTTCCAAATTAGCCAGGTGTCAATCGTTCCGAATAAAAGTTCTCCTCTTTCCGCTTTTTCCCGAGCACCTTCAACATGATCGAGGATCCATTTTATTTTCGTTCCTGAAAAATAAGCATCGATAAGCAAGCCTGTTTTTTGACGGATTTTCTCTTCAAAGCCAGCTTGTTTTAGCTCCTCACAAATGGAAGCTGTTTGTCTTGATTGCCAAACAAGGGCATGGTAAACGGGCTTTCCTGTCTGTTTATCCCAAACGACCGTTGTTTCGCGTTGGTTGGCAATCCCGATCCCCGCAATTTGTCCCGCGCTAATGCCGGATTCCGATAAACAAGAAGCAATAACGGATAAGATACTTCCCCAAATCTCATTCGCATCGTGCTCGACCCAGCCTGGTTTTGGAAAATACTGAGTGAATTCCTTTTGGGCAGAATACACGACTTCTCCTTTTTTATTAAAAATAATCGCCCGTGAACTAGTGGTTCCTTGATCAAGTGATAAAATATATTTTTCCATTCGAAATCCCCCGGATTATTTTTCTGAATAGTAATCCCAAAGGTCCACTTTAGATGTCGTCACAGCAATGCCCCCCGCTTCAATCGCCTTGTTGACATCATGGACCGTTCGGATTAATCCTCCAGCGAACACAGGGATACCTGTCGTCTCTTTGATTTCTCGAATCATACTTGGAATAACCCCTGGCAATACCTCGATAAAGTCTGGCTGTACTTTCTTGATGACTTCACACGTTTTTTCGACTGCATTGGAATCAAGCAAGAATAATCGTTGAATCGCATAGATCCCTTTTTGTTTCGCTTTAGTGATAACGGCCGCTCGAGTAGAAATTAATCCAGCCGGTTTTACTAACTGGCATAAAAAATCAGCTGCATGTTCGTCATTCTTTAACCCTTGGATTAAGTCAACGTGAATAAACAGCTTTTTGTTTACCCGATTTGCGGCTTTAACAAAACTCGGGATTTGGGCAATCTGAGAATCTAACACAACCCCATATTCGTACGTACTCTCCAAAAACCGCTCAAGCCCTTTTCCATTTTTTATCGATGGTAGTATTGTTTGATGTTGGAAGGTCATAAAATACCTCTTTTCTTATTATCATATCGCTTTGTATGACTAATTAAGGAAAAATATATAATGGGACATTATGCCCGATTATATTTTTCTCTGAGAAAGGAGATACTTCTATCAATATATGGTTCCTTTGTTTCTTCTAGTAATATATTGATGAACGGTTTTTTCTCTTTTATAAATTTGAACAATGTATCGTAATTCAGCATTCCTTCTCCAACGGTTGTTGTCATTATACTATTATCTTCTATTATAAAATCCTTGGCGTGCAGGATAATGATTCGTTCTCCAAATAGTTCAAATGCTTCTGCGATTACAGCTTCTTGGTTTTGATAGTTCTCAATCGTTAAATAATTTACTGGATCAAAGATAACTTGAAGATTGTTAGAATTGACACTCTCGAGGAGTCTTTTCATCATTCCTGGAGAATATACAGGGTGATTAATTCCACCCTCTATCCCAACTATTACTCCGAATTTCTCTGCCTCTTCCACAAGCTCTCGAACACTTTTTACCACTTCAAGAAACGGTTCTTCTTTAAAATTCTCTTTTGTATAGACAATTTCTGCGTTAACATTTCCCGTTTCGGTTCCAACAATACTACATCCAAAATCTCTGGCAAAGCGAAGATGCTCCTTGAATCGGTCCAACGCTTTTCTTCTTTCATTCAAATCTGGATGGATCATATTGATGTAACATCCTAAGACGGCAATTTGAATATCTTCCTGGCGGAACGCTTTTCCGATATGATAGGCCATTCCAGGGCTAAGGCTCCCTAAGCCGGTGTTTATATCAGGAAAAGATTTGTTTAACGCTAACTGAACGGAAGTAAGCCCTTTAGAAGAGATCTCTCTAACTAATTCCTCTAATGGCAAGTTTTCAATATCATGTGCCCTTATACCAATATTCATGCTTCAACCACCTCGAATTTGCTAATGATAAAAAAAGTAAGCCGTATCGTGAAGTGACTAGGGCTTACTTTTTCAAATTTATCTTGCCAGCCATCCGCCATCTACAACAAGTGTATGTCCATTCATATAATCAGACGCTTTGCCTGCTAAGAAAACGACGGCACCCATTAAATCGGCAGGGGCAGCCCACCTTGCTGCCGGAATACGTGATAGAATTTCTGCATTTCGTTTTTCATCTTCACGGATAGGAGCCGTATTTTTCGTTGCAACATATCCTGGCGCAATCGCATTTGTTTGAATTCCATATTCAGCTAATTCATTGGCAAATGACTTGGTCAGACCTGCAACGGCATGTTTACTTGCCGTATAGGGAGGGACAAATTTTCCGCCTTGGAAGGACAGCATCGATGCGATATTAATAATTTTCCCACTCTTTTGTTCCATCATCACTTTTGCAGCTTCTTGGCTTAGAAAATAAACAGCATTTAGATTAAGGTCCATCACCGCATCCCAATCCTCTTGTTGATACTCTAGAAGCGGTGCACGGCGAATGGTGCCTGCATTGTTCACAAGAATATCAATTCTACCGAATGCCTTTAGACACTCAGATACGACTTCCTTAATGATTTCTCTATTCGCTAAATCAGCCTGGAAAAATTCTACCCGGCCACCCTCTTTTTCAATAAGTCCCTTCGTTTCATCCCAATTAGTTCCATGGGTGACAACAAATAGATCGGCACCTGCCTTAGCAAGCGCTACCGCATAGGCTTGACCAAGTCCGGTGTTACCACCTGTAACAATCGCGGCCTTTCCCGCCAATGAGAAAAAATCCAATGAGAATTCATTCAATTGAAGCGTCATCCTTAAACCCCCTTTTGTTAAAATGATTCTGTTACCTTAGTTGTTCCATTTTGACATGGTCCATGTCATCGTAAGTAATGTTCTCTCCGCACATCCCCCAAATAAAGGTATAGTTACTAGTAGCAGTCCCTGTATGGATAGACCAGCTGGGTGAAATAGCTGCTTGTTCGTTTTTCATGACTAAGTGTCTTGTCTCATCCGGTTTCCCCATGAAATGAAAAACGCGAGTATCGGGCTCCATATCAAAGTATAAATAGACTTCCATCCGCCGCTCATGAGTATGACAAGGCATGGTGTTCCAAACACTTCCCGGAGATAGCATGGTTAGTCCCATTTGAAGCTGACAGCTTTCACATACATTTGGGTGGACATATTGATAGATTTTCCGTTCATTTAAGGTTCCCGGAGCTCCAGCCTCTAAGGGTTTAATTTCATTAATATCGATCTTTACTGTTGGATAGGTATGATGGGCTGGTGTTGAATTAATATAGAATTTCGCAGGGTTCTTTGGATCCTTTGATCGGAATAATACTTCCTTCGTTCCCCTGCCGACATACAGACCATCACGACGTTTCATGTTATATTCCTCGCCATCCAAAATGACAAGACCGTCTCCGCCAATATTAATAATTCCCAGCTCACGGCGTTCAAGGAAGTAACTGACCCCTAATTCTTTATCGAGCTTAATGGTCAATTCTTCTTCTGCCGGTGTTACTCCACCAAAAATCATGCGATCGGCATGGGTGTAAGTTAAATGTACTTTTCCTGGTTCAAAAATGGTTTCAACTAAAAAATTTTCTCTTAATTCATCCGTATTAAATCTTTTAATTTCTTCCGGGTGGTTTGCATAACGCGTTTCCATTTCCATGATCCATGTCCTCCTATAAAGCTTCTATTTTTAACGAACAATTTTACCAGGTTCATTTTCAGCAAATGCCATAATTTCATCCTTAGAAAAGGTATTGCAATCCCCATACACCGTATGCTTTAAGACAGACGCTGCCGTGGCAAATGAAATTACCTGTTGCGGCAGCATTTCTTCGATAATCCCGTATAAAATACCAGCCGCAAAAGCATCCCCGCCGCCCACGCGATCAACAATATCATCAATAGGATAGTATTTTGACTGATACAACGTCCCATTTAAAAATAAATTCCCTTGCAAGGTATTATACGAGGCAGAAAGTACGTTTCGGAAAGTCGAATATAAGTATTTGATATTCGGATACATTTCTACTATTTTTTTATAGTAATACGTAAGCTGCTGCTCTTTATTTAATGTAGTATCTGCTTTTTGTATGTTTAAGAGATAAAGAGCATCTAATTCCCCGCATGAACAGATATCAACATAGGGCAGAAGCGGGGTAATCGCTGCAGCCGCCTCTTTTTGGCTCCATAGCTTTGAACGGTAATTAAAATCAAAGCTTGTTGTGACACCAAGCTCTTTCGCTTTCATTAAGGCAAGCAATGTTACTTCTTTTAACGAATTAGATAACGCAGGTGTTATTCCTGAAACGTGAAAGAGGTCTGCTCCTTGAAAAATCTCAGTAAAGCTAACCTCATCGACGGTAAGCTGAGAAAAGCTTGAATGCTTCCGGTCGTAAGTGACTTGCGCACCTCTGGCACCCGCCCCTACTTCCAAGTAATAGGTGCCTAAGCGCTCTCCGCCCTTCAACAAGTAGTCAGTATGAACACCAAATGACCGTAAATGTCTTTCCGCTGCCAACCCAAGCGGATTATTCGGCACTTTACTAACAAAGTAAGCTTCATATCCAAAATTGGCCAGTGCAATGGCAACATTGGCTTCTGCACCGCCATAATGCATTGAAAGCTGATCAGATTGAAAAAGTCGTTCTCCATGATTGGTAGATAACCGAAGCAGGATTTCTCCTAAGGTGACAATCTTTTTCATAGGTTATTCCTTCTTGCTTCTTTGACTTTTTCTACATACTGAACGGCAAAATCAGTGATTTTTTCATAGTCTCCCGTTTTAGCAGTTGCAATCAAATTACCGCCAACGCCAACGGCTGCACAACCATTTTGAATCCACTGATGGACATTTTCGAGGCTGACTCCCCCTGTCGGCATCAAATTAACTTGTGGAAGCGGCGCTTTAACCGCTTTGACAAACTCCGGTCCAAAGGCGTTTCCAGGAAACAGCTTGATAATATCTGCACCAGCTTCTAGGGCACACTTCATTTCTGTAATGGTCATACATCCAGGCATATAGGGAATTTGATATAAATTACACAATTTGGCTGTTTCTCCGTCAAAGCAAGGACTTACAACGAACTGAGCCCCTGCCAAAATAGCAATCCTTGCCGTAGTTGCATCAAGAACTGTTCCTGCTCCAATAACAACATCACTATTTCGATACACTTCAGCCAATTCATTAATAACCTCTTCAGCACCTTCGACCGTAAAGGTTACCTCAATCCCAAAAATTCCACCCTTTACACAGGCATCTGATATCTTAATCGCTTCCTCCTTAGAGTCAGCTCTTACAACCGCTACCACTCCACAATCAGTTATCCTGGAAAGAACATTTAATTTGTTCATCGCTGCCTCCAGTTGTCATTATTCGAACTGTCTTGTTGTATTTTCACACGAACCGGAAGTACTGAATTTATTGCTTCCCCATTAACATAAAGGTTCCGTTTATCCGTTTTTGGCAAATAGATACTAACAGAATCATAAGGAAGTTGATAATTCCCTTCCATAGCTATCTGGATTTCTACACTTTCTTTAGTAGTCTTCATATCTACTAATAGGAATGAAGACTCACCTTTTGTATAGGTTAATGAAATCCCGTCATCTTCATAGAATCGTTCGCTTATATGCTCTTCCCTTAAGGAAGGATATAGACGTATTCCTCTTGCATCCTCCGATTTATTTTTAAACGTGATTTCCCCATCACGAATCGGGAAAGCGGAACCCGCCTGTGCAAAAAGCGGAATGACGTTCAGTGGTGCATCTACGATAATAGTTTGACCACCTTGATACCATTGATCAGAATTCATATCATACCAGCCCTTATCATTTTCTGGCAGATATACACTTCGTTGAGTGGCTCCTTTTTCTACTACACTACAAACCAATAAATTCTCACCGACCATAAAGTCATCATTCTCTTCAAAGGTTTTTGAATCATGTTCAAAATAATAAAAAGTAGGAGTAAGGATTGGTTTATATTCTTGACTTGCCTTATGAAGCAAATGGTAAAAATAAGGGATCCACTTCACACGTTCCTTCATAAAGCTCCGTATGATCTCGATCTGTTCCGGATACATCCAGGGAACATTGACGGATTGATCCTCATTCCACGAATGAATGGTGAATCTCGGATGGAAAATGCCATTTTGAATCCACCTGATAAATAATTCTGGTTCTGGTGCTAAACCGCTAAATCCGCCAACATCATGTCCAAAATTATATACACCTGACAAACTCATGCTTAACCCCATCTTGATATTAAATCGCAGCGTTTTCCATTCCGTTAAATTATCTCCCGACCATGTTTGCACATAACGCTGCATGCCAGGCATGCCTGATCTTGAAATTAAATATGGTCTACTATTAGGAGCAAATTCTTTTTGAGCTTCATAAGACGACTTGAGCATTAACAGCGTTTGAATGGGTTTAATATCCTCGACAGGAATGCTCTTGCCAAAGCCATTGGCACGTGCCTGTTTATTCCAGATTTCAAATTCATTGTTATCATTCCAGGTGGAGTCAATCCCAAAGGATAAGAGCTGCTCCTTGACATTTCCTTTCCACCATTGGATAGTCTCCGGATTCGTAAAATCAAGATAGGATCCATCATCATCCCAAAATTGGACTAATTCAGGATCTTGATTATTATCCGTTTTTATAAACATTCCCTTTTCAGCCAGTTCAGGGTATTGCGGATGGTCCTGAAGTAAGCATGGTTTAATATTGGCACAAACATGTAACCCATTCTTATGGAAATGATGGTTCATGGCATGCGGGTCAGGTATTTTATCGTAATTCCAATTAAATACATACCTCTTTCCGTCAATAGTGGTATATCCAGAGGACAACTGAAAGGAATCACAAGGAATATCATATTCCACACAAGAATCTACAAATTTCTTTAATTGTTCTTGTGCATCTGGCGCATCCGTATACGTCATCGTTGACCCTGAATAACCAAGACTCCATTTTGGAGGGAAAATCGTCTTGCCCGTAAGTTTTGAATATTTTTCAACAACGTTATGAATATTAGGACCCAAAATGAAATAATAATCCAAGTCGCCTTTTTCTGCGTAATAATACCTGTAAAAGCCATGATAATTGTCAAGCTCCGCACCTAAATCAAAAATAGAGTCGGAGTAATTATCATAAAACAGTCCATAAGATAGCTTCGTTTTTTGATTATGGGTCAGGTAAAAAGGGATATGCTTATAAAGCGGATCGGTAAACTCAGCATCATAACCCATGGCGTCAATGGTCTTCATGATATAACGCCTTCTAGTCTTATTTAGTGTTCCGCTTTTCTCACCTAAACCGTAAAAATTATCTTCCTTGTATCGCTCAAGATAATGATAGACCCCGTCTCCAAGCTTGTTGTTATAGTTATAACTCTGTGTTTTTCGGTCATTCGCTATTAAAATTTCTTCGCCGTTTATTTTTGCATACCAAGAGATCTTAAAGCCGTCTAATTGAATGACCGCTTTTAAAAGATGGGTTTCAATGATTACTCGCTCACTGCCAACTTGTTTTTGGAAGGCTGGTAATGAGAATGAAGTTAAATCAAAACGGTCTCTTCCTTCAAAAGGAATATCTTCTGCATCCGGGGCAATTGCCCAAGTCGTCGATAGAGCTGGTTCACAATCAGACGACATAAATACTCTGCATAAATCTTCTTCTAAAACCATAAAAATGATTTTCTTATCATTGCATTCAAAGAAAAGTTGATTATTTTCTTCTTTTATAAAGTCAAACTTCCAAGCCAAGCTCATGATTTTCACCTTTTCGCTATTTTTTAAAACAGAGATAAACCGCTTGGATTATCTCTGTTAAACTTGATCAATCTATTAATCTTTCATACCAGAAGTAGCCATTCCCTGAATAAACTGCTTTTGGAATATTAAAAACACAATTAATACAGGGATCATGGTTACGACGGACATCGCCAATAGGCTTCCCCAGTCGACATTAAATTCACCGATGAAATTGGATAAGGCTAATTGGACGGTATATTTCGTTGGATCACTAATAACAATCAATGGCCAAATAAAGTCGTCCCATCTCCACATGAAGGAAAAGATGGCGAGGACAGAAATAATCGGTTTGGCAATCGGAACAATCAGTTTCCAAAAAATCTTCCACTCTCCAGCGCCATCTATTCTAGCCGCTTCAATCAACTCATCAGGTACGGTCAATAAATACTGTCTTATTAGGAATACCCCAGTCGGTGTTGCTGCTGGAGGAATAATAATTCCCCAAAGAGAATTGTACAGACCTAGTTTGCTTATGACCGAAAAAATAGGGGTCATAATAACTTCGAGAGGGATCATTAAGGTTGAGATAAATCCGATTAACAACCATGTGTCCCCTTTAAAACGATACTTGGCAAGAGCATAGCCTGCCATCGTATTAATGATTAACGTTAGGACTGTAGCGGTTACCGTCACAAACGTACTATTGAGAAAATAGGTGCCGAAATTCCCTTTCTCAAAGGCTGCAATAAAGTTTTCAAAGGTTGGATGATCCGGAATAAATTTTGGAGGCCAACTATATAATTCGGTAGAATCTTTTATGGAAGAAAGGACTACCCATATGACTGGAAAAATGAAGATACAAACAAGAACAGACAAAGCTAAATAGATGAGGATATTAGATTTCTTTTTCAATCGATTGTACCTCCTTTTGTCCATTTAAATTGAATAACCGTAAAGATGGCAATCACCACAAACAGAACAACGGACATCGCACTTGCGTAACCCAATTCCCCTTTTTTGAAACCAAATTCATAAATATATTGAACAAGGTAGGTGGTTTGCTTTGCCGGTCCTCCACCAGTCAAGGCCAAGACGAGCGGATATTGCTTAAAGGATTCAATCAAGAGCAAGATTAACACTAAAAAACTAGTTGGTTTTAATAATGGTAAGGTGATGCTCCTAAACATTCTAAACTTTGAAGCTCCATCCATTTGGGCGGCTTCATAATAGGAGGTAGGGATACTTTGTAACCCAGCCATAAAAATCACCATAAAGAACCCTATTCTTGCCCAAATCGTTCCAACAACAACCGTCATGTTGGCAAATACCGGGTCGGATAACCACTTTATTGGTTTGAAGCCTAATGACTCAATCAAATAATTCAAGACACCGAAGCTATCCCCAAAAATCCATTTCCAGGTCACACCAACAATAATCGCTGAAATCATCGTTGGCCAATAAAATATTGCACGAAAGAAGCCTTTTACTTTAATTTCCTTGATCAACAACATAGCAATTCCAAGGGAACATATAAATATGAGTGGCACTACCGCAAAAGCATATTTAAATGTATTAGCAAATATCTTCCAATACTCAGAGCTCTGAAACACTTCTTTGTAGTTTTCAATTCCAACGAAGTTCATTTCCGATAATCCATCATAGTCTGTGAAAGAATAATAGAGTCCCACGATGGCAGGAACGACAATGAATGTAAAAAAGATGACGAAATTTGGAAGTACAAAAAAATAGGGAACAATTTGCCGCTTCAGTTTATCTGATCGAAAGGAGGATTTTTTGGCAGTTTTTATCGCCGCATCTTCTTTGATTATTGGTTCCACCATATTCACCTGCCTAAATTATTTATTTAGCTTTTTAATAGTAGTGACCACCCCAAATCTGGGGCAGTCACGAGTGGACTATTATTTAGAATCTGCAATAGCTTCCTTAAGTTTCTCGGCAACTTTATCCATGGCTTCTTTTGAAGATACCCCGCCGCTAAGAACTTCTACTACTGCGTCTCTTATATCAGTAGTAACCTTAGAGATGACCACTTGATTGCCCCAGTCATTTGCTGCAACCTCTGGTGTATTTTCTAATTCATTAGAGAACACTTTAAACATATCTTTACCAAACGCATAATCCAATTCGTTATTATCTTTTCTAGCACTTAGGAATAGTGAGTTTTGGTTGAATTTCGCATTAACCTCTTTTGATGATAAGTATTTAATAAATGCAGCCGTCTCTTTTTCTACTCCTGTTTTTTGGAAGCCCATGATGTATTTACCGCCAGGTACAGAAGAACGGATTTCTCCTTTTGGAAGGTACGTTACCCCCCACTCAAAGTTGTTAATATCTTTGTAGTTACTTAACATCCAGTTTCCAGCTAAGTGAGCAGCTGCTGTTCCAGAACGGAATAAGTTATTAGGATTTTCTCCACCCAACCAAACAGACTCAGGAATGATTCCATCTTTATGAAGCTTTTTAAAATAGTCTAATGTGGCAACACCATTTTTATTATTAATCGCTGGTGCAGAACCATCTTTTGTAAAAATACTTCCGCCAAATTCATAAACTAAAGTAGAATATCGATGTGGAGTGAAATCTACTAATAATCCGTATTTTGCTCCGCCTTTTTCCTTTACTTGCTTAATTGCGTTTTCAAATTCATCCCATGTCCAAACATCATCTGGTGATTGTGGAACTTCAACTCCTGCTTTTTTAAACAATGTTTTGTTATAAATGATGCCGTTTGCCGTAACATCCATTGGTGTCGCAATGATTTTATCTTTCTTTACATAGTAAGGTTTAATAGAAGGAAGGAATTGAGAGGTGAATTTATCGACTCCTCCAACATATGGTTTAAGGTCCATCGCCTGTTCGGCAAAGATTCCGGTATCAGTGACACGTGCTAACGCAGGTGGTTTTCCTCCAGCGATCATCGTTTTTAATTTTGTTGTGTAATCTTGATAGGCCACTTCAATTAACTTAACTTCTACGTTTTTATTTTCTGCTTGATAATCTTTAATGATGTCTCTCATGACATCGCCTTCTACCCCATCAGTAAACCAGAGAAAGTCCAATGTAACCTTTTTACCGTCTGATTTGCCGGTACCACTTGATTTTGAGCTATCAGAACAGGCTACAACACCAATTAATAAAACAGCTGCAAGCAATGACATCGTAAGCATTCTTAGCATTTTTTTCATAAAATACATCTCCCCTTTTTCGAATTTTTAATTTTTTACCGTCTCACTAGTAACAAACTCTATTGATTCGACTAATAATAGGATGGCTAAGGCTTGACCATAGGTCATCGGACTGATCGGGATGTTTTTATAAAATTCGTCATCCAGCCCAACCGGCGTCCCATATGATACTTTTTGAACCACGCCCTGTTCATCGATTACATCCATCACTGCTTCTAAAGCCTTTAACCCAATTGGTAAATACGCCTTATCAAGGTACCCTTTTCTAACACCTTTGATGATTCCATAACCAAAAGCGGCAGTGGCAGAGGTTTCTTCATAGGAACTTGGATTGTCTAAAACGGTATGCCATAAACCACTATCAGCTTGTAGTTTTGACAATGCCTTCACTTGACTGTGCCATGTAGCTAATAAATAATCTTTTATACTTTTTTCTAATTCAACTATTTCAAAAAACTCTAACAACCCGCATGTATACCAGCCATTTCCTCTTCCCCAGCGGACAGCACCGTAGTTGTGATTCTCATTAAAATCCCAACCGTGATAAAATAACCCTGTTTCTTTGTCATATAAGTATTTAATATGAATGAGGAACTGGTTTTTCGCTTCCTCGATATATTCTGGCCGTTTAAAATAAGTACCAGCTTTAGCAAGGAATAACACGGTCATAAATAAGGTATCAATTAATATCTGACCATCATTCGGGTCACCCGTAATCATATGCTGCAAGGCTCCGTCACCGGTACGAATCATCTCTTCCATGATCCAAGTACTCCATTCATCACATACAGCAATATACTTGGAATCATTGGTTTCCTCGGCCAGATGGATGAGAGTAAGCAGCGGTGCCATCGTATTGACATTTTTTTCAGGGAGGCCTTCCGCAATTCTTTGATCAAACCAATCTAATAAAAACTGAAGGGTCTCTTGGTCATTGGTTAATTTATAGTATTTATACAGGCCATAAATCCCGACACCTTGCGGCCATTCCCACAGATTAATGTCTATCAAACCAATCGGAAATTCTTCGACAAACCCATCATCATTTTTCAATGATTTCAGTGCATTCTTTACAAGATGAACCTTTGATTCGATTAATTTTGAATGAACGACCATTTTTCTAGAGCTCCTTCTGTTTTCTGATCTGAATTTAATTGTATAACATCATTCACTGTAAATGGCCCCTCCCAGGAGCTTTGAGCTTTACCGTGAATAGGATCATGAAAAATGAATTCTTCTCCAATGTGTTTCAGTTCTGCATTCTTAATACTAGTGATAAATTGGGAGAAGGAAGCAAACTGTTGAACATGGCTATTTCGTAAGATCCACTTATTTTCTCTACCAATCGATATCAGTTCCCGTTTTTTGTTCTGGCCCTCCGTCTGTAAGATCAATCCATTTTTTGCATAAAGCGCAATATAGGAATCTCCTATTTTTCCAAAGCACCAATTTCCGGTGATTTCCACTTGCTCGAAAGCGGTGAGTGGAAAATAGGCATGAGTATAATCAATTTCATTTTCCGGATCAATCTTATAGTGGATAAAAGCGATATCCTGATATTGATCAACCTTTGGCAATTGACCATTTCCAGCCCAAAAGCTTGGCCGTCCTGTCCCTAGTTCAGTTTCTTCTCCAGGATGATTTATCCATACAATCGCTTCTGGACTAAGCGTAGAATGGACGACGTGCTCCGAGTAACCGCTTCCACCAGGCCGGTACTCGACGGCACTTGATAGTAATCCGAACCTGTTTTTATAAGTATAAAGATCGACAAAGCCCTTTGTTCCCTGATGATGTTTAAACACAACATTCTCATCCGCGCATAAACCAATCAAGGACCGATAATCAGGTGGTTCATATTCTGACATAGATAAAGCTGCTGCGGCAAAGGTTGAGTTATTTAAAGTTCCTTTTCCATAGGCGATCCATAGTAAGGAAGTAGTCGCATTATTATAATTTCCCTTTAATTCTTTTTCGTAAATACGACCGTGTGAACAAGATAAGTAGCCATTATGACAATTTAACGCCATTAAGCGAAAGGTTGTATCCAGTGCTTGCTTCGCTGCGTTTTTCAATTCCAGGTCATTGACCAAATCATATACTTGCAAGAATCCCATCACGTTTATCGGAATATACGCACTTGAATTCCACTCTGCCAAGCCTTCATCATTAAATTTTTCAAACCATTTTTTCAGCCTGACTTTTGCCCTTTCAACATGGACAGAACCAAGGATGTTTGCGTTAGGGAATATTTCGTTCGGGAATAATTGTCCCGCTAAATATTCACAAGTGTGGAATAGCAAGGCGTGATTCTCACTAAAGAACCACATGACATCATCCCCAGGTTCATCAAACCAATAGCGATAATTGAGAATGGCCTGCTTACATTCCTCCCACAAGCTCTCTTCAAATAATTCCGTATCATGAAAATCTGCCCAAAAACGGAATAGTTGGTTAAAATAAAAGTCACTGCAATCAAATCTGGCATTAATCACTTGCAGCGTATCCCTAACAATCAATTCAACTAACTCTAAATCATCGCCTGTTTTAGCTAATAAATAAGCTCGATGGATATCCTTTTTTCCATATTTGGCGATAAAGGACGAAGCCTGTTGCTTTCTTACTTGGAGATGATCTGGTACCTCTTGTGGTACTAGGTTTTCCGGATATAGTTGAAGAAACATATTTTTTTTGAGCACAACCGATTGGTACCGGATGTTGATGGATAATAGCACATTGCCCATTCCAAGTTCTTCAACTTCACCAAGTATTACTTTTTCGCAGTTTGGCCGAACAATCCTGTTCAGTTCTTTCTTTTCGCCCCACCACTCTGTTTTAAACTCACATTCCAATTGGACTTGCCCCGCTAGTGGGTTATCAAAATAAAGGCTAACTTCACCAGACGTGAGGACATCGCTAGGAAAATAGGCATTTTTTAATGCTTCTTCTAACAAATGAATGTCGTCGGAGGACGTATCACCAATTGGAAGCACCATTTCTAAATCTTCAGTCCCGAGGTAATCCATCCTAAAGTAAAACAGTGTATCCCGCTCTGCCAGATCCTCGGAAAGAACTAAAAATTCATTATCTCCTTCACGAAGCATAACCTCAAATCCAATATTCTTTTCTTCATTTCTTGTATAAGG
Source organism: Neobacillus bataviensis (assembly GCF_019969725.1). Next base: position 231,012 of record NZ_JAHXYW010000006.1, on the reverse strand, counting down.
GGAAAATTGTAATACTTTTTCACCATTTACCCAAAGGTTCACACTTCCGCATGTAAAAAGTTTAAAAGTGGCGTTTTGGGCTTTATTTGAACGAATGTTGGTTATGGCCCATGATTGTAGATGGGTGGGTTGCTGCCAAAATCCTGACTGTTCAATTTTTTTGTTCTTCCATGGAAAATAGAGCTGCCATGTCTTTGTTGACGTTTGGTAGGATAACGATTTTCCAGGGGAAACCTCTGATTGGTCAATTCTTTGCTTTTCAACCTTCAATTCAGCTTCGATGAATTCTTTTCGGTTGGGATTTTCAAATACAGCAAATCCCTCAGTAAGCCAGCGATTTAAATCCCCTGTGAAATCCATGGTGATCTTTTTAAAAGATTTTTCTTCTTCAAAAGTCCCTGCGACCAACCAACGATTAATAGGCTTAAGATGATTTAATGGATAGATTATCTGATTCATATATTCCCCTCCCCCCGTTTGATAACGCTTGCATTATTCTTAATTTTTATTTTATTTGATAACTCACGGAGAGAATGGTTGAAATATTTGTATTAGTTGTTGAAAATTTTGATATTTACTTTTTCGACCGAAAAAAGAAAAACCCCGATGGATATTCCATCATGGGTATGTGTCAATGAATCATGGGAGTTTCTTATAGTCTGAGGGTGTGGTTCTCATAATTTTTTTAAAGACTTGACCAAAATATCTCGCATCTAAAAACCCTACTCTTTTTGCCACCTCGTTGGTCTTTAAATCCGTAGTAATTAATAGTTTTTGGGCAATCAGCATCCTTTTTTCTGTAATAAAATTACTTAGATTTTCACCTGTCTCCTTTTTAAAGGAGCGACTTAAATAGCTAACGCTTACATCAAGCTGGTCAGCAATAAATTGGGTGCTTAAATCTGGATTGGCATATTCCTTTTCAACCATTCTTTTTGCCAGCTCGACGACGCCTATATTATTTTGATTCATCATTTCATAAAGATGATTTTTTATCGATACACACGTTTGTTTCATGAAATCTTTGAGTTCATCAAAGGTTTGACACTGTTCAAGTTGCTCATAGCCAACAACCATTTTAAATTTCCTATCCCATTTTGCCACTACCAACCCCAGTTTGATTAATAACTCTAAGCATTGGTTTAATACTAACCGCTTATCATACGTATACTTAATCTCCTTGAAGATGGTCTCTAATTCATGAAGAATTTCCTCCTGTGTCCATTCTTCAAACATTTCGATAAACCTGGCTGATTTTGTTGAGAAATCGTAATTCGTCATTCCATCGTTGATCTCATCATAAAAATGTATTTTTCCACTACCGATAAAAAAGCTCTTCGTTAACGCCTTTAAAGATTGTAAATAAGAGGTATGGATGGAATGAATAGAAGTATAAACGCCGCCAATCCCGATCAGAGCTTTTATTCTATTACCCTCTATAGAATAGTTAAAAATACTATTAGACAAATCTTTTAAATGAGTTTTGATTTCTTTATTATTGTTGCGAAATGGAAAAGCAGGAAAGACAAGGAGCTGCTGATTATGATTCACAAACCGTACTGTAAGGTTGTTGCTTTTACATAACTCCTCAATAGAGGTTCGTAGAGCTTCAAGGGCTTGTTTACTCTGTGAATCACCATATACTTCGATGGTAATAACGGCCCCTTTTCCAAGCGTAATATTAAAGTGATCAATTCGTTGGCTTACGTTTTGAGTATTCACGATTCCTTTAACGGAGACATCATGTAATAATGATTGCTCAATGATAGGAATGCTCTCCTGTAAGGCAGACTCCAAATATTCATATTTTTTCTCTTGATCTCTTTTTTGTCCAAGAGCCTTTACAGCCTTTTTAATTACATTCATGACCTCATCGATCACCGTTGGTTTAAGTAAATAATCAAATACACCATATTTTAGTGCCTCTTTGGCAAATGTAAATTCATCGTAACCTGATAAAAGTATGATAATCATATCTTTATAGTTTTGATGAACATAATCAGCCAATTCTAATCCTGTTTGGCCAGGCATGACAATATCCGACACTACGATATCTGGTTTAAGCAAATCTATTTGTTCTTTTCCCTCGTATCCATTCGAAGCTATTCCACAAATCATGCAGCCTAAACTAGCCCAATCGATTTTTTCAGATAAACCCTTACTGATAAATGGTTCATCGTCAATAATAAGCACTTTATACATTTCTGAATCCCTCCCTTTGAACAGGTAAAATCAGCTCAAATAAGGTTCCAACATTGATATTACTTTCAATCTTTAGCCCATTTTCTTCCCCAAACAATAACCTGATCCGGTTCTGGACATTTAAAACACCATTTCCAGTCCCTTGCTTTTCATCAAGATGAACATAGCTTCCTTCGGAAAGGGCGTGGATGGTATGTTCATCCATACCTACTCCATTATCGATTACTTGTATGTGTAATTTGTTACCTTTTATATTTCCATTGATAAATAAATACCCGTTGTCTATCTTCTTTTCAAGACCATGAATCATAGCATTTTCAACGATTGGCTGCAAAATAAGCTTTGGCACCAAACAATCGTTAGCCTCTGGATCTATATTGATCGAAAAATGAATTTTGTCTTGAAACCTAATTTTTTGAATCGTCATATAATCTTCAATATAATTCATTTCTTCTTCAAGCCGGATAAGCTCTTGATTATTTTTAATACTCGTTTTTAACAATCTACTTAATGAAACCGTCATTTTACTGACTTCATCCGTTTTTCCAAACTGCGCCATCCAATTAATCGCATCTAATGTATTATAAAGAAAATGGGGATTAATCTGGGCTCGAAGCGCTCTCAGTTGGGCGTCCTTTTCATTTATATCCTTTTGGTAGATATCGGAGATTAAGGTATTAATTTTATTCATCATTCTATTAAAGCTTTCTCCAACTCTACCAAGCTCATCTACACGGTCGATTTCTACCTGAGCATTGAAGTTATCTTTTTCAACTTCATCCATCACCAAACTTAATGTATTTAATGGTTTGACAAAATAATTTGTACTTATCCAAATAAAGATAATACCGATTATGATGGCCAGAATTCCAATTAAAAAGACAGACTTTCCAATAAGAGCAGGGCCTTCTGAAATCTCATTCAAGCTAACTAAAGAAATAATTTTCCACCCTGTTAAATTAGATTTGAACGTGCTCACAAACATTTTCCCGTACTTCGGTATCTCAATAAATGAATCTTCATCAGTTGATATATTTTTTGAATTAGATAGCCACGATGTAACTCTTTTCAGTTCTTCATCATTCGAATTCGATAAAACCACATTATTTTGGCGATCTAGGATAATGAGATGTCTTTCTTCAGTTGGATCAAATTTCTGAATTCGATCCTGCAAATACGATTTGTCCATTGACATGGTTAAGTAACCGATTACTTTCATCCGATAAGAGTTTGTATCGTAGATCATCCGATTAGCTGTAATGACAGACTTCTCTGCACTCCAAGTCACTTTTCCACTCTCATCATACAATTCTGGATGTAATGTTTTAAAAAACGGATAATCATTGTTATTTACGCTTCTTCTTAAATTCACTCTTAAGCTTTCCATGTCATAAAGATAGATGAGGTCTACTTCATCGAACATCATCGTTTCGTCTGTAACTTTAGAAGATAAGTATCTATTTAAGAGATTCTTGGCTTTATCATTTTCATATTTGCTTTGTAAGAGACTTTGTACATCATTGTTAAACGATACTCCATCCATAACACGATTAAAGGAATCCACCATATTATCGATACTTTTACTAATTTGTGTTACCATTACGGAATTATATCTGACTGCATCCTTAATCTGGATATGGATGGCGATTGTATAGGTGACAAGCGCTGTTAACCCGATAATGAAGGTGATTCCCAGAGCATGTTGGAACAACAATTGATTCTTCAAATGACGAAACTTGGGAAAACGTATAAATCTCATTTGCCCTACACCGTTTCTTCGGTTGGATATTTATTTTTCATCTTAAAAAATGTGCTTCTTGACACCCACATCATCATCATACTAGTCAGGCTGCCTCCAAAGAATACGAGAACTGGCGAGAAAGTAGAAAATAGGAAATAAAGCAGACTACTCCCCAATAAAATCCCAATTGTACTAAGCGGCCGATATACTCCTAATAAACAGGCAAATTTAATAGTTTGGAATAAATTAATTTCGTATGTTACAAAAACAGGGAATATATAAATTAATAGAACAAAATATATAATAGATACCAACATTACTAAGGCAGTTAGCACCTTAAACGCAAAACCTTCAAAGCTTGAAAAAAAGCTAAAATCAATATATAAAAAGATTCCTGTTATGGCGACAACAGTCCCCAGCAAATTTGCTTTGACAAAATACTTTTTATACGCAGCCCAGAAATACTTAAATATTGGGATATCTGTCTCTCCTTTAAGCCACTTTCTTGTGATTTCGAACATAGCAGCTGTTGCTGGAAAAAAACCTAGTAAAATGGCTCCCAGTAAAGAGAATACAACCCAAAGAATGTTTAAAATAGCTAGACGCATTATCCATTCACATAGTGTATACAAGCCTTGAAGTAAGCCTTTCATCCATTTGCCCCTTTCTAAAATATCGACTGTTGAAATGTTCCATTTATATTAAATATAACAAAATATTAATAAAGCAACCTTAACTTTCTGAACATTAGCAAAAAGTGGCATGTTGGAAAGACATGAAATATAATGATTTTTTTGACTTTTTGGAGGTCTATTGGAGTGACGGTGACAAGCGTTACAACGTAATTTGTGGGGTAAGTCAATTAATTGATCATCTCACCATCTTGCCAAGGAATGAGTGCTGCAGAAAAATTAACTTACTCACTTTTATGGCGATTTAACTTTCTTATTTTTTTTTGATAAGTTAAAGGTGATAAACCAGTAAATTTCTTAAATGCCCTGCTAAAATAAGCAGGGTTATTAATAAAGCCTATTTTTTCTGCTACATCACAGATCTGTAATTGGTTAGATTGAGTGATCAGTTCCTTGGCCCTAATCATGCGATAATGCATCAAATATTCGGTAAAGGTTTGCCCTGTTTCTTTTTTAAATTGCTTACCTAAATAGTCCTTATTCATAAAAAGTATTTCTTTAGCAAGCCACTTTAATGTTAATTCAGGATTACTTAAATGTCGATCAATCTCATCAATAACTTGATTTATAACCCTGCTATATTGTTTGGCATTTTTTCGGTATACTCTTCCAATATCGTTTGTAATGTTCATTAATTCTGTTTTGATACAGTCTAGATTATCCGTTTGGAAAATAACAATCATTTTATTCAGATATTCATTACTTTTATCAGAGGATGTATGACGTATGAGTACATAGATTAGCTTTAATATGTTTAATTTAGCATAGTCTTTTCCATACCTATTTTTGATAAGAGTCTGAAAAAAGTCATGAATCATTTCACTAGCTTTATCTATGTTGCCTTCAGATAAAGCAAGATTAAAGGGCTCAAAATTAAATTCTAACTTTTCCATAACGTTAAACATTTTCAGCCCCCATTTAGTAACAGTATTTTTCCATATGTATTTCTGTTCGATTGCGCTCCAGATTTATCAGATAACTATCTGATTCATATTTCCCGCCCACTGAAACCGCTTACTAATTTAATCAAAACTAAATATTCCCTAAATTTCATGATATCAAATAGTAAAAGGTTGAGTTGGTGGAAGATTTTGAATTATCTGTTGAAAATATTGAACTATTTTCTTTTAAGCCGAGGGTGTTGTTTAATGGGCGTAAAATAAGTTCGATTTCTTGAAGAGCGATTGACTCAGATACCAGTGGAATAAAAAAAAGATGACCCCTTACAGAGATCATCTTCTTAAGCTGCTTAGGCTTTTTTTAAAGCCCTTTATTAAGGGGACACTTTATTAACTTTTGGGGCTGCAAGTTACATTCCCTGTATCTTTACTCAACCTTCCACAAATGATCCTTTACAAAAGCGGCATATAATAACTGCCAAGTTTCCCAGTCATGCGCACCAGGAACCTCAAGATAAGAGTGGTCGATTCCCTTATTATTTAGGGCCTGGTCCAGACCTTTCACAGGTTCTAGCCCAAAATCCCAAACACCAGCGCCTAACATGACGGAAGGACGATCCAAATTGCTGTAATTATTGATATTTTCAAGTTCAGCTCCCGTAGTTGCATAACTCCAAATACCAAAATAAGCAAAATCATCCGCATGGTTGAAATACATCCGATTGGTGGTTAATCCCCCCATCGATAAACCTGCGTAAGCACGGCCTTCAGCGGTATTATATACATTATAGTGAGATTCAATATAAGGCATAATATGGTTAAACTGGTCTTCTTCAATTTTACTATAGTCCCAGCCAAAGTCCTGATTATTCATGGTTACTACAACAAAGGGCTCAGTTTTTCCCTCTGCTATCAGATTATCCGTAATATTAGCCACTGCCCCCTCGTTCATCCAGCGAAGTTCATTGCCATACTTATCGCCGGAATTGCCATGGGACAGATAAAGCACCTTGTAAGGTTTCTTGCGGTTTTCATTGTATCCTTGTGGCAGGTAAACAGCAAGCCCGCGTTTATCACCGGTAGCGCCTGTATAGGCTACGGTTTCCACTTTGCCAGTCTTATTTTTGCCGGGAAGCTCTACTGAGCGATCCAGCCATTTTCCTGTTCCCATTGTTTTTGAATTATACGGAACATAGACCATGCTAGACAGGCTATGAATACCTGTTGCAGTATTGGTTAGCGTCGGATTGTTGGGGTCATCCAGTCTTGCCTTTGTAGTTCCATCCGGATTGGTGATGCGGAAATTGTAGACAAAAGCGCCGCTGGACAGAGGAACTCTGGCTTCCCATAAATTTTTCCCGAGCTTTTTCATTGATAAATAATAGGTTGTATCAGCATTACCGCCAGCAGGGAACATACCCGCACTATACTCCTCCGGTTTATAAGGGGTTGTGAATCCACCTTCAATTGTGAAAAGATTGAAGCAGTCACTATATAGTTCAATCTTTGTTGCTGCTGCCGTCTTATCCTCATAGATAAACGTTGCATAATAGCCAGTCGGTGAAGCAGCATTCGCCTCCACCGTTACGCCGGGTTTATATTTAGCGTAATCAATTCCAGAAGTGCCTGAAGCTGAGACAGGCATGTTGCCGCTAAAGATCGAGGACAACATGAGTAAAATCACTCCTAAACTAAATACTTTTTTCATTTCCTTACTCCTTTCTCTCATACAAAATCTGTTAGTATTGTATAGTTATATCAAGGTGTGATTTAATCTTATAATTTTTCAAAATTGATGTTAATGCAAATAAAAGAGGTTAATTTTCACAATAAAGAGGTGTTATTTTAATTAATACGGCTAAATTCTATTAACATATAAAAAATAAAAACTGTAGATATTTATTCTACAGTTTTTATTTCCCCCCAAAAAAGAATGTCGAATTAATTCGATACCATCCCTTTAAATGATGGACTGTGCGGTTTATGATTAGATTAGATTAGTTAATTATGATCATTGGGGTGAGGGTATGAAAATAATTGGTCTTATTGGCGGTATGAGCTGGGAATCCTCGGTTGAATATTATCGGATTATTAACGAGGCGGTAAAAAGCAGATTGGGGGGGCTCCATTCAGCAAAGTGTCTGATGTATAGCGTAGATTTTGCCGAAATTGAACGCTGTCAGTCTGAGGGTAACTGGCAAAGAGCTGGAGAAATCTTAGCCGCAGCCGCCATTTCTTTAGAAAAAGCGGGTGCTGACTTTATCGTTATTTGCACGAATACGATGCACAAAGTAGTCGATGCCATTCAAGAAAAGATCACAATCCCTATTCTACATATTGCAGACGCGACAGCCGCTCAAATTAAAAAAAGTGACATTAGTACTGTTGGCCTGCTCGGAACAAAGTATACAATGGAACAGGATTTTTACATATCACGGTTAGAAGCAAATGGGATAAATGTGATTGTCCCTAACGATCACGAACGGGAAATGGTAAATGACATTATCTATAATGAGTTATGTTTAGGGAAAGTTCTTGATTCATCCAGAACCGATTATAAAAAAGTAATAAATTCTTTAATGGAAAACGGCGCGGGTGGAATAATCCTAGGTTGTACAGAAATTGGGTTATTAATAAAACAAGAGGATTCTAAGGTACCGTTATTTGATACTGCATCGATTCATGCGATTGCTGCGGTGAATAAAGCATTAGAACAATGAATTCCTCAATATTAAAAATGATGTGCCTTATCAAGTGTCAAACACTTGATTAAGGCACATCCTTGCTGTTTATATATATATGACCAAGAGAACCGTCTCCAATGTTACCATTCTGCGATGCTGCCATCTTTGTGACGCCAAATTGGGTTTCTCCAATTGTGGCCCACTTCTGCTTGTTTTCTTACAAATTCTTCATCAACCTCAATTCCTAATCCGGGACCTTGAGGAATCGATACATAACCGTCCTTATATTCAAAAACCGATTTATCCTTTATATAATCCAGCAGGTCACTGCCTTGATTATAATGAATCCCTAAACTTTGTTCTTGAATAAACGCATTATGTGAGGTCGCATCCACTTGAAGACAAGAAGCAAGCGCAATCGGTCCCAATGGACAATGCGGGGCAAGAGCTACATCATAAGCCTCCGCCATCGAGGCAATCTTTTTACATTCCGTAATTCCGCCTGCATGCGACACATCTGGCTGAATAATGTCTACATGCCCATCAGCTAGAACAGATTTGAAGTCCCAGCGGGAAAACATCCGCTCACCCGTCGCAATCGGAATCGAAGTATGCTGGGCAATTTCCTTTAAGGCTTCATTATTCTCGGCCAGTACAGGCTCTTCGATAAACATCGGGCGGAACTGCTCGAGTTCCTTTGCCAGAATCTTGGCCATTGGTTTATGAACCCTTCCGTGAAAATCAATCCCGATTCCCACATACTGCCCTACGGATTCGCGAACTGCGGCAATCCGTTCCAATACCTGATCAATTTTTTCATAAGAATCCACGTACTGAAGCTCTTCCGTTCCATTCATTTTTACAGCCGTAAAGCCAGCATCAACGACACTCTTTGCCGCTTTGCCCACATCCGATGGACGGTCGCCGCCAATCCAAGAATAGACCCTGATTGAATCACGGCACGCTCCTCCTAACAACTGATACACAGGGGCATTAAAATATTTTCCTTTAATGTCCCAAAGCGCTTGGTCGATTCCCGAAATGGCACTCATCAGGATCGGACCGCCACGATAAAATCCGGAACGGTATAACATGTTCCAATGGTCCTCAATTCGCAAAGGGTCCTTGCCAATTAAGTATTCCATTAATTCCTCTACACAAGCCTTCACCGTGGACGCTCTTCCCTCAATCACCGGTTCACCCCAGCCAACAATCCCTTCATCGGTTTCAATCTTTAAAAATAACCATCTTGGAGGAACTTGGAAAAGCTCGTAACTGCGTATCTTCATTCGAAACACTTCCTTAGATTTTTAGATTACATCTGTCAATCAATTAAACTATTTAACTCGCTGCACCTGGATATAATCTCTTCAGCCCCCAAAACGACTGAGTATTCTACCTGCGAATCATCCGCCTCGAAGATTTCCCACTCCTTATTCACAAAACTTAACAAATGGGTAAACACTTTTCGAAGAGGGGCGGATCCCCCAACAATGAACCATTTAATCTCATCAATCTCCTCTATGGATTGAAAAAGTGCCTGCAGGTCATTATAGATAACGGCACCAGCGAAATAGTTCGCCCGTTGGTTCGTATCCAGATCAGCAAATAAATGAAACAGGCGTATATGATAAAAAGTTCTTGTTAATCCATATTTCTTCGCCGCTTCAAACCCAGATTCAAGCATTTCCTTGTCGATGCTTTCCACCAGATTTTGTTCCAGTGAACTAGAAAGAATGGATTCCTTCTGGAGCGCATGCAGGGTCTCCCCGCCTAATGTCGATAAACAATATTGCAAATCCTTCTGATCATCGACAGCAACAAACTTGGTATGAGAACCTGGCAGAACCATCATCCCTTTACCCGTCACATCAAATTGCTTCAATAATCCAAAGGATTCCACTTCTTCTCCGCGCATGACATCATAATCATTAATACAGGAATACACATCATTCGGACTAGCATGCTTGGCCGAATTTTTCATCCCCGGAATAAAGAGACACGGGATATCGAAAAATTCCTTAAGCTTGATAACTTTTGAATACTTCGCAATGTCCTCCATTCCCGCAGGACTAGGGACATGAGGGATTTCATAGATTCCTAGATTGGAGGTAATCATCCCTGATGCAGCCATATACCCAATATCAGCGGGTGTTAAGTGATTTTTCGTTAGTAATCTCGCTATTCCATCACTTATTTGGGCTTTCAGATGGTGATTATTCCCTGAAATAGCTGTATCTCTTACGCCAACTCGAACCTTTTCAGAATCAAGAATTTGGCTGTTTTTTTTATCATATAGCCTTATTCTAGAATTGGTCGTTCCAGAATCAATCAGGATTACCTTCAAATTCAACACCACTTTTCTATTGAATTTATTTTGGTAATTGAACGTTTTGAGCAATCTCTACGAATCTGGCTGCCCGTCTTTCAATTTCCGAAAAATCTCCTTGCTTCACTAGCTTTTCATCCACGAGTGAACTGCCAATTCCCAACGCACTCGCTCCTGCCATTAAATAGTCCGCTGCATTCTCTAACGAAATGCCTCCGACCGCCATTGTTTCTACAAAAGGTATCGGTCCTTTCAAGTCAGACAAATATTTGGGCCCAAGATGACTGATTGGAAATATTTTGACCATTTTGGCCCCATATTCATAAGCCGTTAACACTTCAGTGGGGGTCATGACACCCGGGATAATCGGTACATTATAACGGTTAGCTGTTTCAATCGTTTCTTTTTTTAACGTTGGGGTGAGGAGATAACCAGCACCAGACAGAATGGCAAGTCTTGCAGACTCTGAATCTAACACGGTCCCTGCTCCAATCAGCAATTCCGGATACCGCTCTTTCATCCGTTCAATACCGCTAAGAGCCCCAGGGGTGTTCAACGTGATTTCAACTGCACGGATGCCGCCTTGAAAAAGACTTCTAACTGTATTCTCAAGCCCCTCAAGGGACTGACTACGGATGATTGCCACTAGCTTTGTTCTTCGTATTTCCTCTAATGGTGAGGCTGTCATTCTACTCATCTCCTATTAGTTTGTGATTAAGGCGACCTTCTAAATATTGATTAGACTGCCCTTACCCCTTTACACTTCCGCCTGTTAATCCCGCAATAATATAGCGCTGCGCAAACAAGGCCAATAGAAGGACTGGTGCTGTAATCGTAACGGAAGCTGCCATTAAGCCACCCCAGTTAATATCCGAATACGAAATGAAATTAAATACCGCAATCGGCAATGTCTTCGTATTATCACCGGCAAGAATTAAAGAGAACATAAAGTTATTCCATGAAAAAATAAACGCTAAAATGGATGAAGTGACAATTCCCGGGCCAGAAATTGGCAGCATTACCTTAACAAAGGCAGTAGGAATGGAACAGCCATCCACCCGTGCGGATTCCTCCAGTTCATGCGGAAGTCCTTCAAAAAACGGAATCATCACCCAGATGATAAACGGCATGGTTACAAGCATATGACTAAGAATTAAGGATGTATACGTGTCGATTAAATGTAATTTTGAGAAAATAATAAACCAAGGGATAAGGAAGGAAATTCCTGGAACAATTCTCGCCACAAGAATTAACAGCCCTAAACCTTGCTGCTTGTATTTCGCAATCGCGTAAGCTGCAGGCAAACCAAGAATCAGTCCAAAAATGGTTGCCCCAATCCCAACGACAAAGCTATTCCAAATAAATTGAAGAAAAGAGTATTCTTTAAAGATGCTGATATAATTATTGAAATTCGCTGTAATCTCAAAGATCTTTGATGTATTCAGGATTTGTACTTGTGTCTTAAACGACGCCAGAACCATCCATAGGAAAGGCAGCAAAAACAAAAACAGGGCAAAGTAGACACCAACATGAGTAAGGGCGACGCTTAACTTTTTTGGTTTTTTTCCACTCATAGGTTAACCCCCGCTCTTTTACGTAATAATATGGTAAAAATACTGATAGATAGGACAATGACGAAAAATACCATAAGTAGTGCAGAAGCCTGACCAATTTTAAAATATTGGAAGCCTAAAACATACCCGTAAATATTAATCGTTTGTGACGATGTACCTGGTCCACCTTGGGTGGTCGCATAAATAATATCAAAGGTTTTTAACGCATCAATCATTCGAAGTAAAATAGCTGAGTAAAGTGTTGGCTTTAATAATGGAAGCGTAATTTTGCTAAACGATTGCCAGGTGTTTGCTCCATCGATCATCGCCGCTTCATACGGATCCTTTGGAAGAGAGACGAGTCCAGCCAGTACGATTAAAGCAATCATCGGCGTCCATTCCCAAACATCAATGAAGATTAACGAAGGCATAACGAGGTTCTGTGACGTTAACCATTCTTGGCCCGGAATCCCTAATTTTTGTAAAAAGACGTTCGCAATCCCGATGTTTGGCTCGTAAATAAGCACCCAAATTAAACCTACAGCAACTGGAGTCGCCACCATCGGCAATAGAAATAGTGTTTTTACTAGTCCTTTACCGACGATATTTTGGTTCATCAGGATGGCAAGACCCACACCCAACACCGTTTCAATGGCTACAGATGCAATCGTAAAGTAAAACATCAGTTTCAAGGATTTTAGAAAAAGTTCATCATGAAAAAGTTCTGTATAATTTTGTAACGCTACCCATAATGGGGGCGTAACGTTCGACATATTCCAATCATGGAAACTCAGCCAAAAGGTATATCCCACAGGCATAACCATCATGAGTCCTACAAAAATCACAGCTGGCATTGTAAAAACCCACTTGATGTTACGATCAATCCAGTTTGTCATTTCTTCTGCTCCTCCTTACCAGTTGTTTACTGCTTGTAAAACAAACGGCCTTCGAGAGCCCTCCGGTAAATCAAACCCAGATTGCTAACCGAAAGCCGTTAAGAATTAGGTTAAATCAATTTCTTATTTCTCGCTGTCAAGGATCTTTTGGAATTCTCCATCTGCTTTTCCAGCAGCTGCCTTGACGTCTTTTCCTTCAATAGCTGCAAGGATGACATCACCAATAGTGTCGCGTGCATTTCCTACGTTGATTACAACTGGACGGTCATAAGGTGTACCTGACTTCCCGTTTTCAGCAATCGCTGCTGCTAAATCCTTAGGGAATTTTGCCGTTCCTTCTGGAGAGTTCCAAACAGAAATACGTGCACCAGGGTTTCCTTCAGCTTGAAGCTTCGCAACCATCTCTTTACTTTCTACCCATTTAATAAACTTCCAAGCGGCATCTTTCTTTTCAGAGTTAGCACCGATACCAAGTGCCCAAGAAGTAACAACGTAAGGCTTAGTTCCATTTGGACCAGCTGGGAATGGAGCAAATCCTACCTTGTCAGCTACAGTTGATTTAGAAGCATCTGTTGCATTCGTGAATAAAGAGGAAGCATCTGTGTAGAATGCTGCTTTACCTTGTGTGAATACAGCCATCGCTTCTGGCCAGCTCATATTTAATGTCCCTTTAGGACCGTATTTGTTTAAAAGGTTGCCATAATAGTTAAACGCTTCAATTGCTTCAGGTGATGTAAGAGCAGACTTTCCATCCTTCATGAAGTCCCCGCCAAAGCCATACAAGAAGCTGGAGAACTGAGTAACCGCTGCAGCGCGCTTTCCACGTGCTACAAATCCAGAAACTCCATTAGCCGGATCATTTAATTTCTTCGCTGCCACTTCAAGCTCGTCAAGGGTTTTTGGAACCTCAATGCCGGCTTTTTCTAAAAGATCCTTACGGTAGTAGAGAACTTCTGTCTCGGTTACAAGTGGTAAACCAAATACCTTTTCTCCATCCTTAACACTTCCAAGGGAAGAAGGAATGAAATCATCTGTGTACCCCTTCTCTTTACCTACATAATCAGTCATATCAGCAAAGTAGCCGCTCTTATGGAACATCTTACCGTCTTGAAGTGGACGGAACATAACCACGTCAATGTTCTTTGAGTTAGATGCAAACTCTACTGCCGTTTTTTGTGTTAGCTGGTCTTCAAAGTAGCTATCAACTTTTACTTTAATACCAGTTTCTTTTTCAAACTCTGGCAATAAGGCTTTAATAGATTCTGTCCATGGATGGTTCGCAGCAACTACGCGAATTTCCTCTACCTTTTTCTCCGTCTTGCCTGTTGAGCTAGATCCTGATGATGTATCTGATCCAGAACTACAGCCCACTAATGAAGAACTAATTCCAACCGCTAATGCAAGGTAACCAGCAGCTTTCTTAAAACCTACGAAACTCTTTTTCATAATCTTCCCCCTCTATAAATAGACTAAAAATTACAAAATTTGATAACGTTTTCATTATATGATAGAAATTTTTGAATTACAACAATTTTCGGAAAAATATTTTTTCATAATCAAATGTTTAGTAAACTTTTTTTCAAATTGAAATTAGTCTAGGAATTTTCAAAAGGTAACCGTTTTCATTTTTTGCAAAAATAAACTAAACCGATTTAAAGTCTGATTTAGATGGGTCCGTATCCGATACTAGTTGATATTTTCCCAGCTGTATCAAGCAGCTTCTCAACGATACTTTCTTTTTGTTTCAACATTCTTTCTTTCGGCCCTGCTACACTGATCGCAGCCTGAATGGTATGGTCTACCCCATATACAGGTGCAGCAAGACAGTACAGTCCTTCTTCATTCTCTTCATCATCAATGGAATAACCTAGTGCAGCAAATACTTCTAACTGCTCCACAAGCGCTTCTTTATTGGTGATTGTCTTTTGAGTAATTGGCTCAAGCTTTAGCCCATTTAAAATTTCTTCTCTTCTTTTTTGAGGAAGAAAGGTTAAAAAGGCTTTTCCCAAACCCGTGCAGTACAAAGGCTTGCTTTTTCCAGGTTCGGCTGTCGTTCGGATGGACCGATTACTATTGATTTTCACCAGATACGCCAGTTCAGAATGGTGAAGCTCTGCCATAAATACGGTTTCCTGAACCTCTTCCATTAACTGTTTTAGATAAGGAGTTCCTTGTGCAGAGATTTCTAAGGAATCCATGGCTACACTGCCAAGCTGAATGAGCTTGGGTCCAAGTTTGTATTTTCTAAATTCATCCGTTGTCAGGTAGCTGTTTTTAAACAATGTTTCGATCAAGCCAGAGGTGCTGCTTTGCGGAAAGGAAAGTGTTTCACTAATTTCCTTTATCGTTAATCCCCCTGGATACTGGGCTAGCAACTCAAAAACTCTTAACACACGTTCCGCTGACTTTACAGACATCCTTTTTCCTCCCCAAATCACATATGTGATGTTAAATCATATATATGATTTACATCTATAATGTTACTATAGGTCTTTATTCCTTGCAACATTCTTTTTTAAAAATTCAGATAAAATATTTTAAATGCGAACCCACAGAATACACAGGGACGGTTCTCATGGTTTATGATGATGTTAGTTCCCACCGTAGGAACCGTCCCCATTGTCTTCCTCTGTAAATGATGCACTGTACGGTGTATGATTAGATTAGTTAATAAATAGATTAATTTAGGATGGCAGATAACTTGGAAACAAAACCTAAATATCAAACCTGGATTCGAATTTACAAACTAGTTATTTTTCTGGGAATTTCACTCCTGCTTCTTTTAGTAACATTATTACCTGTGAATTTATATTTGCGAGTCCTTTCAGGAATTTTAGCGTTGCCTTTTATTTATATAGCCTTTATCCTTTCTTATTCTGTTTACCAATTCGCCGTATTTGGGGGAAATTATCAGTCAAAAATCCATGATTTAATTTTGGCCAAAGTGAATGGGGATGGAAGAGGAAAAATACTAGATATCGGAACAGGCAGTGGTTCACTGATTATTAAACTAGCAAAGGCTTTTCCGGAGTCCCTTTTAACTGGAATTGATTATTGGGGCGGAAATTGGGAATATACGAAGGCTCAATGCCAACAAAATGCTGAAATTGAAGGGGTCGCTGATCGGATTGATTTTCTGAAAGCAAGTGCTGCAGAACTCCCCTTTAATAATGATGAATTTGAAATCATTGTCAGTTGTCTCACCTTTCATGAGGTAAAGGATAGAAGAGATAAAACAGAAGTTATCAAAGAGGCATTAAGAGTGTTAAAACCTGGTGGTGAATTTGTCTTCTTAGATTTGTTTATGGATGAAAAAATATTTGGGGAAGAGCTCTTAAATGACTTAAAGAATCATGGTGTATCTGAATTGAATAGCTACAAGCTGGATAAAGCCATGAAATTGCCGAAGCTCTTATTGAACAAAAAAGTATTAGGAAATGCAGTGATTTTGAGGGGAAGGAAATGAGTATCCCCATAACTAGAGTTAGGGGTTTCAAAAGAATATCGAAGCCCCCCTTTTTTTATCGCAAAAATTATGATTTAGCGGATTCAGCTAACTGCTCTTGAATTTCCAGCAGTGTCGGCAGACCGTCATAGCGCCTTTTTTAGATATAACAAGAAAGCACCGCATAAACGGTGCTTTCTTGTTATATTTGGTGTTCGCACATACGGATAATAATGAAGACTTTCACAAAAATACGTAAAAAATATGCGTTTGTCCAATTCCAATGTTATCTTCTTTTAATTTACTGTAATTATAAAAAACAATAATGGAGGTAATTAACATGGAATCGATGGGACTGTTGAAATATCCGGTTAAGTTCGTACAAACATTAAGAGGTGGTACGGCACATGTCATTCTTTTTAACGACGGTAAAAAATATGTAGTGAAATGGAACGGCACTACAAGAAAGAGAGCAAAAGAAGCAGTAAATGAGTTTGTGGCAGCTCAACTCGCAACACTCCTTGCCCTTCCCGTTGTCCCCTTCGAGCTAGTATACATCCCAGATGAATTCATAAAGAAAAACCCTGAATTACAATCCAAAATATACAAATTCAGACCAGGATGCCAGTATGCGTGTTTATTCATCGAAAACAGTATTGTCTTAAAAGAACTAGAAACACTTCCATCCAAGACGGAAGTGAAAAATCAAGATATGCTTGCCGCAATGGCGGTATTCGATCAATGGGTGTATAATTCCGATCGAACTATGAGCAATTGGCTTTTGGAACGTCTTAGTGACGGCAGCTATTATTTCCACATGATCGATCATGGAAAATGTTTTCCGGGCGGATACAAATGGTCTCCAAAAACGCTTCGTCAGAAACAAAAATATAATATGAAATACCAAGAATCTTACCAATGGATTTTCTCTATTCTCAATAAAGAAGATTTTACATCATATGTAGAAAAAATTATCTCCATTCCAAACAAATTAATCTATGAAGTTATTCAATCCATCCCCGAAGAATGGGCGGTATCAAAAAAGGAAAGCGAAGCCCTGTACTATTTTCTTGTAAACCACAAAAATTCCTTACCGAAGGTCATAGACAAATTCATCAAAAAATATAACAACAATTCATCTAATAAGAAAAAGAGATAAGTAGAAAAAGAGATGTTTTATACTTGGTAAAATAAAAAAGCAGGATAGCCCTCTTATAAGGCTATCCAGCACATTGTTTTTATTAATCTTACTAATTAGGAAATTCCCTTTTTATGCCTCTATCACTCTCGTCTGTTGGTAAACCTCATTTTCCAATTCACCCGTAATCTTACCAGTCAGCACTCCAGCTGTCATGCTTCCGCTGACATTCAAGGCTGTACGTCCCATATCAATTAATGGCTCAACAGAAATCAATAGCCCAACGATAGCAATTGGAAGGTTTAATACAGATAAAACGATCAATGCAGCAAAGGTCGCTCCGCCGCCAACACCAGCAACGCCAAAGGAACTAATGGCCACCACCAAAATAAGCGTAATAATAAACGATGGGCTTGCTGGATCGATGCCTGCAGAAGGCGCCACCATGACGGCTAACATTGCAGGGTAAATACCGGCACATCCGTTTTGGCCGATGGAAAGTCCGAAAGATGCCGCGAAGTTCGCAATCCCTTCCGATACACCAAAGTCTTTTGTTTGTGTTTTAATATTCAATGGTAATGTTCCTGCACTTGTACGCGATGTAAAGGCAAATGTTAATGCCGGCAACGCTTTTTTCACATAATTTACAGGACTTAATTTTGCTAGTAATAAAAGCAACAGATGGACGATAAACATCGCAATTAAAGCCACATAGGATGCAATCACAAACTTACCTAATTTCGCAATTGCTTCATAATCACTCGTTGCCATCACTTTTGTAATTAAAGCAAGGACACCATATGGCGTTAAACGAAGGATAAGAGTTACGACACGCATGATAATAGCATAAAAAGTATCAATAATTTTAGCAAAAAATTCTCCGTGTTCCGGATCCTTTCTCTTTACGCCAAGGTACGCCATACCCACAATCGCGGCAAAAATAACGACAGCGATGGTAGAGGTTGGACGGGCACCCGTTAAATCTTGAAATGGATTACTTGGAAGTAACTCGACGATTTGTTGCGGAATCGTCATATCTTTAACACCAACAACCTTTTCTTCCAACATAGCATTTCGAGCTGCTTCTGCTTCCCCTGAACTTAAATGAATTCCTTCCAGGCCAAATCCCAATGCAGAGCCGATTCCGATCGCCGCAGAAATGGCAGTTGTTCCAAGAAGAATACCAATAACTAGGAAACTAATTTTTCCGATATTTTTAGTCAGTTTTAATTTTGTAAACGCTCCAACAATCGAAATGAACACAAGAGGCATGACAACCATTTGTAATAGCTTCACATACCCTGTTCCAACGATATTAAACCAATCTATGGACTTTACGGTTATATCAGACGTTGTCCCATAAATGAAATGAATGATAAATCCAAAAACAATCCCCAAACCTAGAGCAGCAAAAACACGTTTTGAAAAAGACACATGCTTCTTCTGCATCGCAAACAATCCTAAGACAATCAGAAGAAAAACTGCAATATTAATGATAATCAGCAAGGTATTCATGATACTCCCCCTTAAATATTCTATATATGTAATAAACACTACTATAATATTATTAATCCAATCGGTCAAGTCGGAATAACCAAAAAAACAAAAACAAAGGGGAAGGTCCTCCTGGTTCAAATGAGGTTAATACCAACTATTTATTTACAGGAAAATATACCCTTTAGTAAAATAGTACTAGAAAAAATTAATATCAGGGGGTAATTTTTAGTGTTTAAATTATTAATGAAGTGGTTTATTGAGATTGCTTGGCCTGTAATTAGAAAATTATTGGTGAAGTATGCTGTAGAAATACTGGATTTTATTTTTAGTAGAATAAAAGATTATATTAAGGATTGGATTATGGGAATGAGTAAAGTAGAAGAATCAAAAAGCTGAAGAAAGTTATAAAAAGGCCCAAGCTTCAACTGATCCTGAGGAAAAAAGAAAATATATGTATGAAGCAGAGTTTTATAAAAGAGAAGCAGACTCATATGCTCAAAAATTAAAAGAGATGGAAATAAAATTTGAAGAATTAAAGAAAAAAACAGAACAAGAAATTAACATTAAAACCGAGAACTTAAAAGCAGATGATTTATTTGAAACAAATAAAAAATCACCTGATTCACTTATATTAAAACAAAACAATCGCATTTTAATGTTAGAAGATAATTCGAATAAACATTAATTTAACGAATCAATCGAGGTAATTTTTATATGTGATATTTAACTAGGCTATGTTAAAGCTTAATATTGATTTTGCCTCGTGTTGATTTTGAGGATGAAGGACAAAGCCGCCCCTTAAAACAGGAGAATGGTCAGTAAAAAGGGGTTCATAATGCCCTAACTCATCCGGGAAGTGAGAAAAATGTCCTTCATGATGCAGATGTATGAAAACCAAGTTTAACAGAACCTTTAAATTAAAAATTGGATAGCCTTTTTATTGGCTATCCAATTTTTTCATTTAAATCATTTATTGATGTTTTTGCTAGTCACAATCGTCCTTGGTCCATGGTCCTATTACTTCACCCAAACCCCATTAGAATTAAAGTAATACCACTTTCCACTGATCTTCACTCAACCAGTTTCCATTACTCCATTTCCATCGAGGTAGTACCATTTATTATTGTCTTTTAACCATCCAATTGCCATTGCATCAGTTGACTTTAGGAAGTACCACTGTTTCTACCTTTGCCCCTGTTTGGTTGAGGTAGTACCAAGTGCCTTTATCCTTTATCCAGCTAGTTGCCATTGTAGCATAAGTCCTATTTTACATTTGATGGCAGATTGCCACAATATTATATTAAAGATGTGCTAAAATAATGGGGCTATCAAAATTAGAAAAATTTTTACAGCTGATAATGAGGTGTTTTTAATGAAAGTAATGGAAACCGATAGATTAATCCTCCGATGGCTAACACCTAAAGATGATGCCTTTATACTTGAACTTTTGAATGATCCATCTTGGATCCGTTTTATCGGAGATAAAGGTGTGAGAACGCTGGAGGATGCAAGAAACTATATTTTAACAGGTCCAATGGATATGTACACTCAACAGGGATTTGGTCTTTACTTAACGGAGCTTAAAGACGGAGGAGTTCCGATTGGCATTTGCGGCTTGATTAAAAGGAATTCTTTAGAAGATGTTGATATTGGCTTTGCCTTTTTATCAAGATTTCAATCTAACGGCTATGGATACGAGGCAGCCTCTGCTACATTGGAGTATGGGATTGAAAAATTAGGACTCCATCGAATCGTGGCGATCACCTCTAAGGATAATGACCTTTCCTCCAATCTACTAGAAAAAATCGGAATGAAATTTGAGAAACTCGTTATTCTTCCTCCAGACACTGAAGAGCTTAAATCGTTTGCTTTTGAAAAGTAACAATAGGGATGCCGCCACTGGAACCGTTATCATGGTCTCCCGAATGAATTTAAAGTATAATAAAAGAGAAGTGCTAGGAACACTTCTCTCTTCATCCCTACCGCCAAGTAGGGTAATATTATTTCTCTGAGGCCATCCTGTTGCTTGCCACATCTAGGATGGTTTTCTATTTTTATTGAAGGATTTCAACCTATTAACCATACTATTTCACCGTGTGGTCATTGGCAATTCCGTCATTCTAGATGCCCCCTTCCTTGGCTATTTTTCAAATAAAAATTACATAAATGAATTGATCGAAAAATATAACTAGCAAACGATCAACCCAATCGTCCTTAAGGTGACAGTTGATTTTGAAACACTTAAACAAAGGATGGAAGCTAGAGCTCTTGAAAGAGATACCTGGAAACTGACCAACTGGGAGACGTATGTTCAAAGCATCCAGGAAAAACAGTGTTTATGGGAAAATATTAAAATGGTATCTTTTGATAATAGCAGCGACACGGTCGATACCGAAAAACTCTTTCAAATGCTGGATTTTAAAAGTGGTATCACTATTAAATAATTCTCGTGGAGAGTTCATGAGGACAACCGGCGATAAATTTTGATGGAACGTGTCCACATTGAAGGCTTATGAGGACAGAATCCGCTAATTTTTGATGGCACTTGTCCTCATGGAAGGCTCATGAAGACAGAATCCGCTGATTTTTTGATGTAACTTGTCCTCATGGAGGGCTCATGCGGACAGGGGCTCCCTGTTTTTTGATGGCACTTGTCCTCATAGAAGGCTCATGTGGACTGAGTTTCCCTGTTTTTTGATGATTTTGTCCTCATGGAAGGCTCATGTGGACTGAGTTTCCCTGTTTTTTGATGATCTTGTCCTCATGGAAGGCTCATGTGGACAGAATCAGTTGAATTTTGAAGATTTTTGTCCTCATGGACTCTAACTCCACAGGGTACGGTTCTTGTTATTAAATGAACATCATCAAAAACCAACGGAACCATAGCCCCAAATCGTCGAAAAGGCTTCAAGTTCATCCATATCGTCACACATCAAAATGACAATTAGTCCATAATCAGGTACTATACTAGTAGTCACCAAAGGAAAGGCTGATTGTATGCATCTAGACATAGAACCCTCGTTATTAATGATTTTGATTATTTTTGGATTTTTAGCTTCCTTTATTGATTCAGTTGTAGGGGGCGGCGGGCTAATTGCATTGCCTGCGTTACTATTTACAGGACTGAATCCAGCATCAGCAGTTGCTACGAATAAATTGGCAGGAACGATAGGTTCTTTAACGAGTACCATTATGTTTTATCGTTCTGGCAAACTCGAGATAAAATCAGTGTTGAAATTATTTCCACTTACTTTCATTGGCTCGATGATTGGGGCTTGGACTGTTCATTTAATGAACCCTGAAGTGCTTAAGCCATTAATGTTGTTCATGCTCGCAGCGGTCACTATTTATACTATTTTCAAGAAAGATTGGGGCAGCATATCAGCGCCTAAAGAATTGTCCCTCCGCCGCTATATTATGTTTATGCTGGCGATTTTTGCAATTGGCTTCTATGATGGATTTATTGGTCCTGGAACAGGTTCATTCTTAATTTTTTCTTTTTTATTGATCGGATTTGATTTTTTAAAGGCGGCAGGAAACGCGAAGTTTTTAAATTTTGGCAGTAATATTGCTGGATTATTGATGTTTATGTTTTTAGGACAAGTCCATTACACGTATGGACTCATAATGGGGGTTGCCCAACTTGTTGGGGCGATCTGTGGCTCAAAGTTTGCCATCAAAAGAGGAAGCGGTTATGTTCGTGCCCTTTTTATTGCCGTAACCTGCTTATTGCTGGCGAAAAATATTTATGATTATATTCATTAACTTCTAAAAGTAAAAGCCGATATGATAAATCATATCGGTTTTTGTCAATGTATATTATACCATCCATGCCCTGAGGCTTCTATGACCCGAATTTTCCTAACAAGATGGTTATTTATAAAAATCTCTACAGTTGTAGAAAATTTGTCAAGAATCACTCTATTTATACTCCATATTTTACCTAACCCCTGTATACAGTACATATCTTCCAGTCCGGGTTTTCTTCCCTCTCTAAGAAAAATTCGAGCAGAACTAATTCCAGTACCCGGATAATGTCCGAGTTCTACTATTTCATCACATCTTGTGGGCAATTGACCAATGAGCTTTACCGTAATAAAACCGTCTGTTCTAGATGCATCAGCTTCTGTAAGCATAAAATTTTCTCCTCGTATACATTTAATAAATTCACTTATTATATGTAATCACCCATGGCATGGTACTAAGTTTATTAATTAATCTCTCTTAATAATGCTAAAAGCAGTGCGATTTCGGATGTGAAATCCACTGCTTCTATACTTGTTTTTATAATAGACTGAACGTCATTTACATTAACTTTCTTCCACAACTTTCGATTGCGAATCTATCATCTTAGGAAAAGTAATAACCGCCTTAAATAAATCTCCGTCGACGTGGATGTTAAATTTCCCCTTTTGAACTTCAATCAGGCTTTTCGCAATCGATAACCCAAGCCCGCTGCCTTGGCTGGATCTGGATTCGTCGCCACGCTTAAAGCGTTCCATTAATTCATCTGCTGAAATATTTAACTCATAGGCGGAAATGTTCTTAAAGGTAATCTGAATTTCATTCCCCGCATCCTCGATATCGATATATACTCTAGAACCACTGAGCGCATATTTAAAGATATTCGATAATAAGTTTTCAATGGACCTCCATAGTAATTTTCCATCCGCGCTAATATAGACCTTATCCTTGGGATGATTCAGCTTGAATTGCAAATTCAAGTCTTCAATCTTATCATTCACTTCGCCAAGTCCTTGGGTAACTAAAGACACGATATCAATTTTCTCAAAATCAACAGAAATATTTCCACTCGTCGCTTTGGCGGCTTCAAACAAATCATCCGTTAATAGTTTTAGTCTTTTTGATTTTTGATCTAAGATATTGATATATTCGGCAGCCCTTGGCGTAACCTCTTCGCCTTTTAGTAAATCCACATAGGTGATAATCGATGTTAATGGTGTTCTTATATCATGAGAAACATTGGTGATTAACTCCGTTTTTAACCTCTCCCTTTTGAGCTCACTGTCAACAGCCTCTTTCAGTCCATCTGTGATGCTGTTGATATTGGTGGCAAGGGTTTTAAATTCTCCACGGTTAGGCACATCGATTCGATGATGAAGACTACCGGCCTTAATTCTTTCCACTCCATCCTGGATGGCTTGAAAACTCTTAACCTTTTTATATGCAAACCAGCCTGCCAGACCAATAGTAACCGGGAACATAAAGAACGTTAATGCAATCAATATGGGGTAACCAATGACGATTAATACCGTCTTGACCGCGACATTCCCTGTCTCATAGACATTTCTTACAATAGTTACGACCTTACGAATGATGGCAAAAATCAAGGTATGTTTCAGCAATGTTTTATTTTTAAAATGTTTAACCAGTGAGAGAATCAAAACAAACACGGCTGCTGAGATCGGGATGGTGATAGGAATGGCTATTCTATCAATGCTTGTGTGTGCCACATTATCCATCAATGTAATCCAAATGGCGATTAGGCTCATACATAGAAAGATATTGATATCATTGTATAGTTTGTTCACAGGATAAAGGTGTACCTGATCATCTTTAAATGACCTTCTTCCCGCGACGAGGATGAGATAGCCAAATGATAGAATGAAACCTAGCAAAAATGCGGCTAAAATATAAAGGTTTTTTGTGACAACGGTTTTATCTTCTTTCCACTCGTTTATTTTCTGGCTTAAAAAGTTGTCTGTAAACGCTATATAAACCACCGTTTTGTCCTGGTTCAATTCCTCAATTGGATCTGTAATAAATTGAAATTGTTCATTCTCTTCGATTTCTTTCGGATAAACCTCTCTCTTATAATCCCCAAACACCAAATAAGCAGGGTACTCTTTAAACTGGCTTATTTCTGTCTCCGTTGTGTTCGTATAGACATTTACACCATCACTGGCATAATACAACGGATTTTTCTGATCTGAGAGCTCTTGCAATACCGCATGATAATTCCTTAAATCCTCCTTTATCAACTTTTCCCTAGCCTGAGCAATCTTGTCGGCATACTCTGTTTTAAAGGCGGAATAGTTCTCTTCTTCCCTTAAATCAGGCCGATAGCTCTTAGAAAATTGCTGAAAATCCAAATATAAATTCTGCTCTTCCATCCTCAACCTTTCTTCACTAATCGACCCGCCCTTTAAAATATTGTCCTCACTCTTGTACTCTCTGAGAAGGGTAGCGAGATTGCCCACGACCTTTTGATTTTCTCTAACAAATGCCTGGCTGAGAAAGTAGTCATCTTCCATAACCATGCTAAAATAACCATCGTTGACAACTTCAACCTGGACAATCGCTTTGATGATGCCCGTAAAACAACCGACCGCGATCATAAATACAATGATTTTCGTTGTTAATAAGTGACTATATTTTTTCAACTTTATATCCAACTCCCCACACCACCTTTAAATATTTTGGCTCCTTCGGATTGATTTCGATTTTCTCTCTTATTTTTCGAATATGTACGGATACGGTATTTTCTGGACTAAACGCCGTTTCATTCCATACCCTTTCATAGATATCCTCAATCGAAAAGACTCTTCCGGCATTGGCCGTCAGCAATTTCAAAATCTTATATTGCACCGGTGTAAGATGGACCACTTCCCCATCGACTGTGATGATTTTACTTTCATCATCTATGACCAGTCCCCCTGTCCGAAAGACATTCTTCTTCGTTTCAAGACTTCCCAATGTGGTATATCTCCTCAACTGGGACTTTACCCTTGCAATCAACTCCAGCGGATTAAACGGTTTGGTTATGTAGTCATCTGCCCCTAAATTCAATCCGATAATTTTATCCGAATCCTCCGATTTAGCAGAGAGCATAATCAATGGTATATTATTTTCTTCTCTAATTTTCATCGTAGCCCTTAACCCGTCCATCTTGGGCATCATAATATCCATGATAATAAGATGAATCTCATGATCTTTGATGATATCTATGGCTTCCAACCCATTAAACGCTTTAAATATTTGATATCCTTCATTTTCTAAATAAATTCCGATCGCATCGACAATCTCCTTATCATCATCACAAACCAACAAATTCATGGATATTCACTCCCAACTCTGGCGGTTACCATTTCTATCACCCTTTAGTATGACTACAAAAAGAATCTTATCAAGCAAATCTTAACAAAAACATGATGTAAATCTTAAGGTTTTCTTAACGTCTCTATTTAAAAAAAAGAAAAGAGCCTAAGTTTTTAGGCTCTACCTGCGTATTTTGGCTCTTTTTACATTTATAACGGTAAGTAAACACGAGGGTCACTTCCTTCAAATAAAATGAAAAAAATCTCTTCAAACTGAGGAGATTTTTTTCTTTTAAAACGCCACGAGTACGTTTCTCCGTAATAGTGACCGGCACCAGAATAATAAACTTCATTCAAACTATACACTGAGTTTACTAACCATTAATATTCAGATGATATGATTGGTTTATCACGAATGAGGAGGCAGTATAGATGAATGTGCGTGCAATATTTATTGATATGGATGGTACACTACTAAAAGCCTCAAACAACATTTCACACCGAAATAAGGAAGCAATCTATAAGCTCATTAATCAGGGAGTTAAAGTTTTTCTAGCCACGGGTCGACACTACGAAGTAACCGCTCCTTACCATAAAGAAATTGGATTACGAACACCGATTATCTGTTTAAATGGTGCTGCTATTCACGATGCAGAGACAGGAAGAGTATTGCAAAAGAAAACCGTCCGATTGAACGAAGAACGATTTCACCATCTGACTGCAGAAAATCCTTGGAATGTTATCATCCATACAGCAGACGGGGTTTATTGTAAGGAAACAAATGAAGAAATCGATTACTGGACAAAAGTTGGGCAAATTCCGCCTCAGTATATTGGAGATTTAAGACAGGCAAATTATCAAGATGTGCTTAAATATAGTGTTCGAACAGGTACGGCTAGTCCGAAAATTTCCGCTTTGTTTAAAGAGGAAGCAGAAGTCGTCGATTGGAATGACGGGTTTGAGCTGCTTGCTCCTAATGTTTCCAAATGGTCAGCTATAAAAGGCTTACTTACCGAACTTCGAATTAGTCCAAATGAAGTGGTAACCATTGGAGACGGACCCAATGATATAGAGATGCTTCGTCATGCTGGTACTGGTGTAGCAATGGGGAACGCTAGCGATAAGGTTAAAGCAGCTGCTGATTTTGTTACCGGACACCACGAAAATGATGGATTAGCTGAGTTTATAGAACGCTATCTTCTTAAATCATACGAATCATATGCGATTTAAAAACTACAAGATCTTTCCCCCCCAAAAAAATAGCCCTCAAGACTGTTCGAAACAATCCTCGAGGGCCCAGAATAATATATAAGGGGGTCTTGAAAAAGCTTGTCTTAATAATAGCTATTTATTCTTAAGAAAAACTTAACTTGTGCAGGAATTTCTTTATTAAATTTATTCTGAGCCTATCGACAAATCGATTTTATTTCATACATCTGCATTTTGAAGGACATTCTCTCGTTTTCATGATGGGATGGAGTATTAAAAACCCCTTTTATTGACCGTTCTCCTGATTGCTAGATGGGTTTTGTCTTTCATTTCCCCTATGAAGGACGTTTCTATCACTTCCCGGATGAGTTAGGGCATTATGACCCCTTCTTATTGACCGTTCTCCTCTTTTTAGGATCGGCTTTGTCCTTCATTTCCCCTATGAAGGACATTTCTCTCACTTCCAAAATAAGTTGGGGCATTATGAACCCTTTTTATTGACCGTTCTCCTCTTTTATGGATCGGCATAGTCCTTCATCCTTAAAAGAGGCTAAATTAACAGTAAGCCTTTAATTAAAATGCATATAAGTAAGCCTCCTGTCCATTCTCGGTACAGGAGGCTTTGTTTATTTTCGGAGCGGAAGTTTGTGTGCTATTACTGCTGCTGCTCCCCTGGGACATTCACTTGGAAGGTTACGCCGAATTTGTCTTTTACGCTCCCGTACAAGGGGCTCCAATCCGTTTTTTGAAGGGGCACGACGACCTGTCCCCCATCTTCCAAAGCGGCGAAGATTTCTCTCGCCCTTGCCTCTTCTTTGGGATGGAGGGCAATCTGAATCGAATTACCAGGCTGATAAGGCATGCCCGCGAACGTATCGGAGAACATTAGATCTGCGTCACCGACTTTCAAGTGCGCATGCATAACTCGATTCTTCATGTCTTCGGTCAACGGATGATTCGGATCCGCCGGCATATCCCCGAACGTCATTATTCCCATCACTTGCCCACCAATTGCTTTCTCGTAAAAATGAACTGCTTCCCTTGTGTTGCCGTCAAAAATCAAATACGGGTTTAAACTCATTGACATGATTCATTCGCTCCTTTAGATCAATATTGATATCACCAATCAGCATTCACCAAACAGGAGCTGTGTAAACAGTTTTTTGTCACGGAAAGACCACAAGGACGGTTCTCACGGTTAGCGAAAACCACATGAACCGTCCCAATGGTCACAGATCCTTATCTTAAAATATCCTCAATTCGAGCGAGGGTTTCAGCATTTAACTTTACGCCCGCTGCTTTTACATTTTCTTCTAGTTGTTCAGGACGACTTGCACCCACAAGAGCACTGGATACATTTTGTTGTCGTAAAATCCACGCTAATGCCAGGGTGACAAGTGACATGTCATTGTCTTTGGCGACCTCTTTTAATAGTTCCACTTTATCGAGATTCTCATCAGTGAGTAATCCAAAAAGGTTACTGTATTTTTCCTGTGATGCACGGCTTCCTGCAGGAGCCTGAGCACCCTTCTGATATTTACCAGTTAAAATACCTTGGGCAAGAGGAGACCAAACGACTTGGCCAATGCCATGTTTTTCACTTACTGGGATGACGTCCTTTTCAATATACCGTTGAAGCATGCTGTATTGCGGTTGATTCACAACAATTCGGTCAAGGAGCTTTTTATCTGCAAGATGAACCGCTTCTGTAATTTGTTCAGCTGTCCATTCACTAACCCCGATATACAATACCTTTCCTTGGCGAACAAGGTCATCCATTGCCCGCAATGTTTCATCCAGCGGCGTTTCCTGGTCAAAACGATGGCAATAATAAATGTCTACATAATCGGTGTTCAGGCGCTTTAAGCTCGCATGACATTGTTCTATGACGTGTTTTCGGGATAACCCCCGGTCGTTTGCCCCATCACCCATTGGCCAGAATACCTTTGTGGCTAAAACGTAGGAATCACGCACGTACTTCTTAAGTGCTTTTCCGACTACAACTTCTGCCTCGCCGCGCATATAAACATTGGCAGTGTCAAAAAAGTTTATCCCTAAATCATAGGCCTTATCGATAGAAGCCGCAGCATTTTGTTCCTCTACGTACCCACCATATGTAAGCCAGCTGCCTAAACTTATTTCACTCACTTTTAGTCCTGTTTTTCCTAAACGACGGTATTCCATGTTCATCCCTCCCAGAAAATTTCGTGACACAAAATAAAAATACTATATGATTTGGTTTTATGTCCATTATTTGGTATGACATTTAAAAAAATTCCTCTAGGCCTAGTGGAGGTCAGCCCCTTTTAACTAACTCTTATTGAATTTTTTACGTTTCTGTCATCAGTTCTTAATAAATGTTCGCTAGAATATTCAAAAAAGGAGTGTGATGTTTATGAAAACTGTAAAGTGGTTCATGCATCAAATTATTATTAGTTACTACAAAACTAGAATCTCCTACAATGATGAAAACAGTGAAGTTATAAGGAAAAGGTTACGGTTTCATAAAATTAAGCAATACCTTTTAGAAAATCAATAGAATTAAAAAAGTTTATCGACATAAATTAGGGGCTGTTATGAGTCTCTTTTTTTTTGGAATAAAGCATTGAGTTTTTCTAAAAGGGAATCATTAATATAAAACCAACAGTAACGTCTCTATGGCATTTTTGAAAGGCAGGAGAATGGAACATGTCAGAAGAGTATAGTTCTCGGACTGAACGAAGAAAAAGCATACAAGAACAGCAACAAAATTCTTCAAAACAAGAAAAGAACAAGACGCCAAGAAGAGGATTTTGGAAAAAGTTCTTATATATTTGTCTTACATTAGGAATAGTTTTGTTCCTGGCAGGAGCCGGAGCTTTGGCATGGATTATAAAAGACGCTCCGAAATTTAACGAAACGCTATTAAAAGATCCTTTATCTTCCAAGTTTTATGCTAGTGATGAGAAAACCGTCATTGCCGAAATCGGTAAAGAAAAACGGAATGAAATTACGATTAAGCAAATACCTGATGTCTTAAAAAATGCTGTTTTGGCTACAGAGGATGCCCGTTTTTATCAGCATCATGGAATTGATGTAAAACGTACACTCGTTGCCATTTGGACGAATATTACGACTGGCTCCTCTCAAGGTGGCAGTACGATTACACAGCAGGTTGTGAAAAATTCTTTTTTATCCATAGAAAAAACCCCTACAAGAAAGGTGCAGGAATGGTATTTAGCCCTTCAATTAGAAAGAAAGTTCTCGAAGGATCAAATTCTGGAGATGTATTTTAACAAAAACTTATATGGCAATGATGTTTATGGCGTTGCAAAAGCAGCCGAAAGATTCTTCGGACTTGGTCCTGACCAGTTGAATAAATTAACACTGGAACAAGCTGCACTCCTTGCCGGGATTCCACAAAGTCCAAATAACTATACACCAACGGTTGAAGGTAATCTGGACGCAGCCAAAAAACGCAGAAATATGGTTCTTTATTATATGAACAGGCATGGATATATTTCTAAAGCAGAAATGGAGAAAGCACAAAGTACACCAATTGAAGGCACCTTAAATATTCAACAAGCACCACCCAATAAATATCAAGCCTTTGTTGATACGGCCATTACAGAAGTACAAGAAAAAACAGGGGCAAATATTTTTGAAGATGGATTGGAAATTTATACAACTATTGATCCCAAAATCCAGCAAGTAACGGAAGATGTTCTTTCAACAAATAATTATATCAACTTTCCAGCAAATGATAAGCTGCAAACAGCGGTGGTCATTGCAGAGACTCAGACTGGAGCCATTAAAGCCATTGGCGGAGGAAGAAATTATAGTACCGGCAAATTTAACTATGCAACAAGGATTAAACGTCATCCTGGTTCTACGATTAAACCCATTCTTGACTATGGCCCAGCCATTGAAAAATTCAAATGGTCTACTGGGCACATAATAAAAGATGAAAAGTATCAATATTCAAATGGAGCCCCGATTCGAAATGCAAGTCATACCTATGCAGGAGATAAATCGATTAGGGATCATCTGAAATGGTCACGTAATATTCCTGCATTAAAAACCTATCAGGAAGTAGGGGCAGACTATGCCACTGATTTTGCCAATAGCCTTGGTTTTCCGATTACAGATGCCCAAAAAGCAAATGAATCGAATGCGATTGGAGCGATTGATGCAGCATCTCCTCTTAATATGACGGGAGCGTATACCGCATTTGGCAATGGCGGTTACTATGCAAAACCATTTACTGTTTCCAAAATCATTTATCAAGATGGAACGGAAATGAGTTTAGCTTCAAGTAAGAAGAAAGTAATGGAAGATTCTACGGCCTTCCTCATCACAGATATGTTACGTACAGTTGTAGATTCAGGTACAGGAACGATGGCAAATGTTCCTCGTCTTGATATAGCCGGAAAAACCGGAACAACCAGCTTCGATCAATCTGCAATAACGAAATATGGTTTACCCAATGATGCGACAAGAGATGCCTGGTTTGTAGGATATACACCGCAGTACACAGGTGCTATTTGGACAGGCTACACACAAACTACTTCTTCAGATGACTATTTAGGAAGCAAAAGCGCCAACTTCTCTAAAATAGCGTTTAAAGCGATTATGTCTAAAGCAGCCACCAGCACGGAAGGATTTACGCAGCCAAGCAGTGTTGGAAAATTAGGCAAGGAATACTATGTAAAAGGCGGAGAAAAGCCACAACCACCTAAGACTAATAAACCAACCAATGTTCAAGCAAAATATGATGAAGCTTCAGATAGCATTCAATTATCATGGAATTATGCTTCTGAAACTAGTTCAGAACCAACCTTTGATGTTTCTTATACAGTGGATGGAAATACAACAAAATTAACATCTACAAGTAATAGGCAAGCTGCACTTCAAAGCCCGGAGAGAGGAAAACCATATACATTTACGATCGTTGCCAGCTCTGATGGAATAAAAAGTGATCCAGCTTCTGTTTCCATAACCGTTGAAGAAAAAGCAGCAGCAGCACCAATCAGTCCAAGCAATTTACAAGCTTATTTTGATAAAAACTCTAATAATATCGTGATTACCTGGACCAACAATAATGACCTTACTCAAAATGTCCAATTTACTGTTTCGTTTACGGTGAAGGGCAGTACGTATAGATTGGCGCCCACCTCAGAAACACAAGCAACGTTAAGCGGTCCGGAGCCAGGTCAAACGTATATCATTTCTGTGACAGCATCAAATGCTGCAGGTACAAGTGCCCCAGCCGGTACTTCCGTTACAGTTCAGTAGAACAACCACAGGGACGGTTCTTATGGCTAAAGTTCGTGCCAGCCACAAGAACCGTCCCGTTCTATTTTTTGTACCAAGTTGCTGCCTGTGTGATATTGCATGTGCAGAATTTCTCCTTCAGACGAGGATACATATTTACTTTTATGACGGAGAAACTATCAATATATTTGATGGTTAATAAGGAGACTTTATTATGAACAACAGAATATTTAGAGCCATTAATCAACTAGCTGGCCAATATCGACCGATTGATTACATTATGATATTTATTTCTAAAAAAGCTCGATACTTGTTTTTACTCTTATTAATTTTCATGTGGATTCGTAATAATTTCAGGAAAAACATAATGTTAAATGTGGGCATTTCGGTTGGATTAACCTATTTTATCACTTTTTTCATTAAACAGATTAACTTTAAACCACGGCCTTTTTTAAAACATAGTGTACATTTAATTCCGCCATTTCCGTCAAAAAAGAATTCT
The DNA here is from genome assembly GCF_019969725.1 of Neobacillus bataviensis. The sequence continues at coordinate 197,914 of NZ_JAHXYW010000006.1, read as the reverse complement.
TCATTTCCAAGTAAACATACAACACTAGCTTTTGCGTTAGCTACTTCCGTATTTTTTTATCACCGGGTAATTGGATGGGTAATGTGGCTTTTAGCCTTCTTGTCAGGATTCTCCCGAATTTGGATGGGACAACATTATCCCTCTGATATTATAGGAAGTGCATTCCTTGGAAGTTTAACAGCTTCATTTGTTAAAATTTTTGAGCCTATTTGGAATTCTTTTGCTACTCGTACGATCGGTTCTAAAAACAGGTAAAACTTAAGAAATAAACCCTATTTGTTATAAAAGAATTTTCTGCTTACTCGGTTTGAGTAGTAAGCAGAAAATCATCAATCAATTGATTTAGTTCTATCGCCGACTTTGTGGGAATTTGATGTTTCTCATTAATAAACTTTAATTGATTATGAGGTAATTTTTCGTGTAAAATCTGGGCATATTTATGAAAGGATTTATCTTTTGTGCCGAAAACAAGTAATACCGGCTGATCAATGGTCTCTAACTGATTGGTACAATTATATTGTAAACTATAACGGTAATACTGCTCGATATTTCTGGCATCCCCTTTAAGAGCTTCTCTATACATGCCCATAAAAGTTTCTTTTGTATTCGAATTGCCCCATGAAATGACTAGACTTAATAAACGAATGGTTCCCTCTTTTGATAGCAAAGATGCTAAGGAAATCCTTTTCTCGAGATACCAATCACACACCTCAGACATTCCGCTAATAACAATGCCTCCAAGTGCCCGAGCAGAATGAGTCTTTAAAAATTCCAAAACGATTGAGCCCCCGGTTGAATAACCACATAGGAAAGCTTTATCAATTCCTAAATGATCTAATAAATGTCTCATGTCATCAACAATGAGAGGATACGTGATAGTTTGTACTGAATAATCACTTCTTCCATGACCTCGTATATCAAAAGTTATGACTTTAAATTTTTGAGACAATTCATCTAATTGGTAGTAGAAATTCGCACTTGTGAGTAATGGCGGGTGAATGAAAACAATTGGAGTCCCCTCTCCTTTAACTGTATAAAAAAGGCGGATGCCGCCCAAATCCAGCAATGCCATGGCGATGATCTCCTCGCTAACACACTAATTGTATTTCCAAATTCCCTATTTCTATATTTTTTAAAACATACCTTTTTAACATTATTTAGCATTACACCAGATGAGGTTCTTATACATTTCAGTTGCCCTCGAGTTTAACATCATCGAAACTTCATTTTTAAATCATTCTTCGAAAAAGTTCGATCGATTACAGGCACCTTAAACAGTACGAAGGAGAAAAAAGTCCACAGGGACAGTTCTACTAGCATTAATAGCGAGCAGAACCTTCCCCATAGTCTCTTAATATGGAAAAAATTAGCCTATGAATAGATATTGAATATGTAAGCGTTTTTATGTATAATTATACTGGGTTGGATGGTTAATGTGAACATCACCGTATTTAGCGAAGGTGGGGCTAATACGAACAAAAGTAAGAGCTTATTAGCTCTTTTTTTATTGGCTTAATTGTTCAAATATTATCTATTTTTGTATTATGGATAATGAATAAAAAAAGAGAAGTGCACGAACACTTCTCTCCTATTTGAAGGTTTTGATCGAGGGCGGTACATATTTGGAAAACTGATCAAGCAAAACATCTGGCTGTTCTTCGAATATGGCCATAGAACGGAATTTCTCCTGTAAAAATTTCTGTTCGATCATATGATCAATCAGACTGATTAGCGGGTCGTAATAATGATGAATATTTAGAATGCCGCATGGCTTTTGATGCAAGCCAATCTGACCCCAAGTGAAAACTTCAAAAAACTCTTCAAGTGTTCCGGCCCCTCCAGGCAGCACAATGAATCCGTCTGCCAGTTCTGCCATTTTTGCTTTTCTCTCATGCATCGTTTCAACCGTATGCAGCTCAGTCAAACCTTTATGAGATATTTCACGTTCTTCCAATACTCTGGGAATAACACCAATTACATGCCCGCCTTCTTGAAGTGCAGCATCCGCCACTGCACCCATCAAGCCGTTACTTGAGCCGCCATAAACCAACGTGATGTTCCGTTTAGCCAACTCTTTTCCCAATTGAACGGCTCCATTTTTATATGCTTCTGAAGCACCGAAACTTGACCCACAATAAACCGCTATACGTTTCACTGTTACCTCCTTAGATTTTTTTACTGTCTGCTTTCTCATATTTTTCCCATTCATTAATACTGCTAATCACCATTAGCCAACAAAGGGACGGTTTTTCTTGGCGGTTCAAATTAGTTTTCTTCCGATATCTTGTTCCTCCAATAATCATGTACCTCATCCATTTGAGTATAATAAATGTCTTTACCATTAAGATAAAACTGCTCACTACAATTGGTCTTTGTGATTTGAAGAGTCCTATATTGAATTTCCTTCTCATCATCAGCTGAAAAAGAACCATTGCTGCCATATGAGGTGCAATATTGGTCTATTTCCGTTCTTTTTCCCGTTTCGTCTACGTAATAATATTTATCATTAATGGTAGCACCTTCGTCATTCATAGGTGTAGAAGTCAATGTAATACCATATTGTTCTATATCTGTGTCCGCTAAGGCTTCTAATTTCTCTACTTTTACGGGAATAACTGAAAATTTGCCTTCTTTCTTTAAAGGGGGTTCCTTCGAAACATCATAGTAAACCACAATAGAACCCTCATAACCACTAGGAATTAAATAGATTTGATTTGTTTCCTTTTCAGAATTTGTGCCCATAGAATGCCATAACCCATATATCCCTAATGAGAACAAACTGATTGTTATGATCCCGTTGATAAAGATTGTTTTTCTTTTGACTTTGTGTTGTGAACGGTTCTTCCTTTGCAGTTCTTCAAATAGGAAGAAGAGCAGGGAGCAAATCCCAGCAAATACACCCAACCCTTCAATGACAAAAGCGGTTAAAAAGCCAAATAATATATGTATGAATCCTGCCACTATGAACCTTAATTTCATTAATTTTCTTGTAAGAATATCTGATAAAAAAGAAACAGGAATGCCATAAAGAAAGTTTCCCACTGCGGCAAAAAACAAAACGACAATACTAAATCCTCCAACTGATCCCTCAATGACTCCTGACAGAAAAAAGAATCCACTCAACATCAGCGTTGAGAATAATGCTGATTTTAACTTTCTCCCCATATTTATCTCCTTTATATGTGTAACTTAAATATAAAATGCATCTATAATTATCCAACTCTATTAATCTAATTATATAATTTCAAGTATTCTTCTACTAGTTAATAAAAACCTTTGCTGTTTGAATGTTATACTTATCTCAATTGTAAATACCAAAGGAACTCACGGAGGGATGAATTCATGAAATATTTTGTAGTTGATGCCTTTGCGGAGAAAATTTTTGAAGGCAATCCTGCAGGAGTTTGTGTGATGAAAGATTGGCTTTCCGACGACTTGATGCAGAAAATTGCAATCGAAAATAACTTGTCTGAAACTGCCTTTGCTCTTAGAGAAGGAGCTCATTATCGGCTGCGTTGGTTTACTCCAGGGGGAGAAATCAACCTTTGTGGTCATGCAACCCTCGCCACCGCTTTTGTCATTATGAATTATTATGAAAAGGAACTGGCTTCCGTCCAGTTTGATACGATGAGCGGATTGCTAACTGTAAATAGAATCGATGATTTATATGAATTAGATTTTCCCGCAGTTCCATCCGAAGAATATCCAGTAACGGAACAGATCATCGAAGCTTTGGGTGTCACACCAATCGAAGCCTATATCAATAGGGACCTGGTATTGGTATTAGAATCGGAAGAAGCCGTGATCAACGCTAACCCAGACTTTGCAAAGTTGGAAAAATTACCGGATGGCCTCGGTGTCTGTATCACCGCTAAAGGAACTGAATATGATTTTGTTTCCAGAGGATTTTTTCCAAAGTTAAAAATAAATGAGGATCCCGTAACAGGTTCTTTGCACTGCAGCTTACTTCCATATTGGGCAAAAAGACTAGACAAAAAGGAAATGACTGCCAAGCAGGTATCCAAAAGAGGCGGTACACTCTACTGTAAGTATGAAGACACACGTGTAAAAATGGCAGGAAAAGCAGCCCTCTATTCGGTTGCTGATTTATATCTGGAGTAGGCTAGAGGGACGGTTCTCGGTCTGCCTGACTGGGTTTTCCCCTCATGAACACTCTATGAAGTCAGTTTTAAGTTTTCCTACCTAGGATTTGTCCTCATGAACGCTCCATGGGGACAGTTTTCGTTTTGCCGGTCTTGGGGTTGTCCTCATGAACGCTCTATGAGGACAGTTCTCGGTTTACTAGCCTTGGGGTTGTCCTCATGAACGCTCCATGAGGACAGTTCTCGGTTTACTAGCCTTGGGGTTGTCCTCATGAACGCTCCATGAAGACAGTTCTCGGTTTGCCAGTTTGTCCTCATGAACACTCTATGAAGACAATTCTCGGTTTGCCAGTCTTGGATTTGTCCTCATGAACGCTCTATGAAGACAATTCTCGGTTTACTAGTCTTGGGGTTGTCCTCATGAACGCTCCATGAAGACAGTTCTCAGTTTACTAGCCTTGGGGTTGTCCTCATGAACGCTCTATGAAGACAATTCTCGGTTTACTAGTCTTGGGGTTGTCCTCATGAACGCTCCATGAGGACAGTTCTCGGTTTGCCAGTTTGTCCTCATGAACACTCTATGAAGACAATTCTCGGTTTGCCAGTCTTGGATTTGTCCTCATGAACGCTCTATGAAGACAATTCTCGGTTTACTAGTCTTGGGGTTGTCCTCATGAACGCTCCATGAAGACAGTTCTCAGTTTACTAGTCTTGGGGTTGTCCTCATGAACGCTCCATGGGGACAGTTTTCGTTTTGCCGGTCTTGGAATTGTCCTCATGATAACGCCCCACAAAAACCTTCCCCATGTCACGCATGGCACGTGTCGAAAACCTAAACTCTTCGTCTATTTTTGTCTCCTTTTATCTTGTTTTATCGAATCTATTCCATATTCGGTAAAGAATGCTATAATTCATCTCAATTAAGATTAGTCTGCTAAAGGTTTACTAAAAGTTTACTGAAATTTACGAGGTGATATCTGCAATGAGACTGGAACACTTTGAAGCGGCAATAAATGAGAAAAAGGCCGAAATGATTCATTTAGGAATGACAAAAGGACTTCAAGATGAAGAAACTATCTATTGCAGCCAAGAACTAGACAAACTACTAAACGATTATAATAGGTTATTATTGGACGATAAAAATTCTAAATTTATAAATCATTACGTGGACCTTCCCTCTATTCTTATTCAACAACTACATAGGATTTTATCGATTCATTACAGATATTTTTTTATTAATTGAAAACAGCAACGTCCACTTGGTCTTCTTGACATTTTTCTTTTATATGTTATCTTTTTGTTATAAATGAAGCAGTCACAGTAACTGACGACATCCGTGGAAAAGACCACAAGGAAGCTGTGATTGGTATTGTCGGGTCGTCTGGGCAGAGATAAGGATATTATCCTTTTAGAGATAAGGATATTGTCCTTATCTCTTTTTTATTATCATTCCTGGAGGCGAAAAAAATGGAGAAAATCATTTTGGATGGAAATGTTGTAGCTCAAAATATAAAGGATCAATTAAAAGGACGAATTGAATCATTAAAAAACAATGGGGTCACACCATGCCTTGCCACGATTTTAGTTGGTAATAATCCTTCCTCAGAAACATACGTAAGAATGAAGGGGAATGCTTGTAAGAAATTAGGTATAAATTCTATTCGTGTACATTTGCCTGAAGAAACAACGACAAACGAATTGTTAGAAACAATTAGAGAATTAAACGAAGATCCAACTGTACATGGTATCCTTTTACAACATCCAGTTCCAGCGCAAATTGATGAACGAATGGCTTTCGAAGCAATTGATATTCGCAAAGATGTAGATGGTGTTACAAGTGCTGGGTACGGTCAGACTGCATTAGGATTTGGAAATTATCCTTCATGTACTCCAGCAGCCATTATGGAAATTATAAAATATTACAAGATTTCAATCGAAGGTAAACATGCCGTTGTTGTTGGCAGAAGCCCAATCCTAGGTAAGCCTGTTTCTGCGTTGCTTCTTAACGAAAATGCTACTGTTACAACATGTCATTCAAAAACGTCTAATTTACCTGATATTTTAAAACAAGCAGATATTGTGGTAGCTGCCGTTGGTAAGCCCCAATTTATTCAAGGAAGTTGGCTAAAGGAGGGCTCCGTTGTCCTAGATGCTGGATATAACAAAGGAAATATTGGAGATATAGATTATGAGAGTTGTTATCAAGCTGCAGGTGCCATAACACCTGTGCCCGGTGGTGTAGGCCCTGTTACCATTTCCATGCTGCTGAAACACACTGTTGATTCGGCTGAGAAATACAGTTTTTAAAGAAAACCACAGGGACGGTTCTCTTGGTTCAAAAAAGCCGAGAGAACCGTCCCCATGGTCCACCCATGGTCCACCCCAGGATTTTTAATGTTCCATTAGGCGCTTTAACTTTATTTCTGTTTCAGTGTTTTCAACCGGTGTATAGACACTGCATCTTAAATCATTAATTCCCTGAACTTGTAAAGAAGTTAAATTGAAGATCATTTTTCCTGCCTTCGCATGGCGGAATTCAATTTGTATTTCCGGTGCTGAACTCACTTCACTTTCATTCCACAATTGATGAAACTCCGGATAGACCTGTTCCATCTCCTGTATAAACTGGTTGTACCATTGATCTGCCACATATTGACCGTAATACGTCCGAAAAATGGCGATGAACCCCTTTACGAAATGGGCCCAATTAACGGCTAAACTTCTAAATTCCTTTCTTGAAAATAACAACTGGATGAGATTCCTCTGCTCCATTGGAATCAGTTCAAAATCCAAAAACACATTGGCTGCTGCCTGATTCCATCCTACAATAAAGCATCGCCGATCGGTAATGATGGTGGGACAATATCGAAGCTCTTGTAAAATCCTTTTTAAAGATGGGCTGATGATAATTTCTTCTGTATTGGAGAATGCAGGATTGGCCCCACTCCCTTCCTCCAAAGCTAAAGCATACAAATACTTTTTTTCATCATTACTTAATTTCAGTGCATCTGATATAGCGTCTAAAACGGAAGTAGAAACTTTAATATCCCGTCCTTGTTCTAACCAGGTATACCAGGTGGTGCTGACACCAGCTAATTGAGCAACCTCCTCCCTCCTTAGACCCGGTGTCCTTCTGCGGGTTCCCATTGGCAGTCCCACCATTTGTGGATTAAGCTTCGAACGTTTTGCTTTTAAAAATTCTGAAAGTGCTTCAAGTCTGGTTTCAGGTTTCATTTTCCCTTCCTCTTTTCGTTCGATTTATCGTAGTACTAATTATACTATGATAAACAACAACTTGTAATAGGATAAAAATGAGCTACAATGATAGAAAATGAACTGAATGGAGGAATGAAGATGAATAGAGTGGTTATTACAGGAATGGGGCTCATCTCGCCTCTTGGCAACGATGTGGACACGTTTTGGGACTCCTTACTAAAAGGGAAATCCGGAATATCAACGATTGATACTTTTGATGTATCCAATTCCAAAACTAAAATTGCCGGTATAGTGCGTAACTTTAATCCGGAAGAACGCTGGGGGACAAAGGAAGCTAGAGGATTAGACCGTTTTACACAGTTTGCTTTAGCTGCAGCCGAGGAGGCTCTGGAAAACTCGCAACTACAACTAGAAAAATTAGACCGGGAACGCTTTGGCGTGTATGTAGGATCAGGGATCGGCGGAATCAACACCTTTATTGATAACGTGAACCTCCTAAACGAACGTGGACCGAGAAGAGTAAGTCCTAATCTGGTTCCAATGATGATTTCCAATGCAGCGGCTGCACAAATAAGCATAAAATTTGGAGCACATGGGCCATCGTTATCGCCAGTAACGGCATGTTCAATCGGCAACACGGCAATTGGCGAAGCCTTCAATACCATCCGCTACGGTGATGCAGATGTTATCTTTGCAGGTGGAACGGAAGCAGCCATCACCACTTTATCCTTAGCGAGTTTCGGGAATGCCAAAGCATTATCTACAAGAAATGAGGAGCCAACACTCGCAAGCCGCCCGTTTGATTCCGAACGAGATGGTTTCGTCATGAGTGAAGGAGCTGGAATATTAGTGTTAGAGTCTTTAGAACATGCTGTTAAAAGAAATGCACCGATTTTATGCGAAGTCATCGGTTATGGAGCCAGTTCCGATGCCCATCATATGGTCGCTTCACACCCTGAAGGAAAAGGCGCCTATTTAGCGATGAGAAATGCTTTGCAAAAAGCAAACATTTCAACGGATGATGTTGATGTGATCAGTGCTCATGCGACAAGTACACCAGTGGGAGATCGTTCTGAAACGATGGCCATAAAAAGTTTATTCGGAGAACACGCCTATCAAATACCAGTTACGGCTAATAAATCTATGACTGGCCATATGCTTGGTGCTGCCGGCGGAGTGGAGGCCATTGCTCTAGTTAAAACTCTACAGCAAGGGATTGTACCTCCAACCATAAATTTAGTTACTGCAGATCCAGTATGTGATTTGGATTATGTGGCAGAAGGAGCACGAAAGCTTCCGTTATCAATCGGTTTATCCAATTCCTTTGGCTTTGGCGGACATAATTCAGCGATTGTATTGAAACGATACGAATGAAACTAGGGCAATTCTCCAGCAAAAAAAGATTCATTTCAAAAAAAAAATACTGATTCTAAATTTAAAAAGTAATAAAAAAACAGCCCATTCTAAAGAATGCTGGCTGTTTTGTTCTGATTGCCGCCCTTTTGCCCTCATTCGTATGATTAATTCTTCTAAAAAGCTTGATAGATAAGCAACCTATTCACTTTTACAAAAATTTAATGTCGAAAGAAGCTGTTATTTCCTCAGAATATTTTACACCTTTCTTTAAATTTTATTTCTTATAATTTGCTCGTCATTAATGAAACGCTTTGATTCGTTTGCTGAGTGTGTATCGGAGCTCGATATACGTTACCTTAATTGTTCTACCCTTTAGGTGGTTTCCAGAAAAAAAGGAGGTTATGAAGTTGTTTTACGATGTGACTTAATAATTTCGAAGTATTGGGTATCTCCTAACCCATAATCTTTGAATTTTTCTATTAGGGTAGGTACAAGTTCTTTTTCCGGAACATTTTGGTGCTTTTGAATATACAACAGAAGATCACTTTCTTTATTAAGGTAATTCAAATATAGTTCAACTCCCTTCTTTAAGGGAGCTGGATGGATATATTTAGGAAGTGTTTTATGTATTAATACTTGTTTGTAAAATTGATAATATCCATTCGCTTTCAATTTGAAGGAATCCACCGGTTCAAACTTATCTCCGACTATATGAAGGTCAATCCTACCTTTATGATTTTTTTGGTCCAACCACGCAAGAATGGTGAGGAGATTAATTTGACAAAACATGTCTAAATCAAACCATAAGGCAATGCGAGTAAAATCTTCCCTAAAAAGAGGATCTAATGGTTTAAGTGTGATTTCAGCATATTGTGCCTGCGTTACTTGATGAACCTTTGCACGCATTTCGACAAATTTCTGTGAAAATAGATCGTCGCACGTGTTTCCATAACACATAGCTTCATTAAAAGGAATCATCCACTCCTGTTCGAGAAAATGTGTCTTTTTAAAATAATTATACATTTCTTGCCCGTTAAGAATATGCAATGTATTTTTTCGAATCATCGATTACACCCCCTGTTCCATATAATTAAGGGTACCACAGGGACGGTTCTCATGGTTCAAAAAACCGTGAGAACCGTCCCCTTGGTCTCTTTATAAAGTGGATTCATATAAATCTACCGCTTCTTTGACAGTGAATCCTTTATGAACGATGGAATGTATTGCTTGGATCATGGCAAGAGGATGCTTAGATTGCCAAATATTCCTTCCCATATCCACCCCAGCTGCACCTTGCGCCATAGCATTATAGGTGATTTCAAGTGCTTCACGAATGGTATCAAATTTGGGGCCGCCTGCAATAACAATCGGAACCGGACACTTACTCGTTACCTGTTCAAAGTTGTCACAGTAATAGGTTTTAACAATATCCGTTCCCATTTCTGCAAGAACTCTTGAAGCCAATGCTAAGAACCTAGCATCCCGTTTCTCAAGCTCTTTTCCGACTGCAGTAATTCCAAGTACCGGTATTCCGTAATCATGAGCATCCGTTACAACATGAGCTAGATTTGTTACGGTTTGAGTTTCATAGTCAGATCCGATAAAAACCGAAACTCCTACACCAACAACATTATGGCGAATGGCTTCTTTTATGGAAGTAACGATCGTTTCATTCGCTAAATCCTTTCCGAGCGTTGTAGGACCGCCAGATACACGAAGAACCATTGGTTTTTCCGTATGATTGGGAATACATGCAGCCAGTGTACCTCGGGTTAAATAGAGGGAATCCGTATAGGGAAGTAAGTCTCTGACCGTTTCCTCAGGCTTTTCTAAACCCCTTATTGGACCTAAGAAATAGCCATGATCGATGGCAAGCATGACTGCCCGCTTATTTGGCAATATTTTATTTAATCGATTTTGAAATCCCCAGCTCACGATCTACTCACTCCTTTCATTGATTTCCGGATTCTTAATGTTTACAACATCTCTTTCCAAAATATGCGGTGATTTAATGAAGAGGGCTTTAAAGGTTTGATCAGTTTGATTGATAAGGTAATGAGCATCGCCTGGGAGGCATTGAATCATATCACCGGGTATGACAGGAACTTTAATCCCATTTATATAAAAATCGATCTTCCCTTCGAGGATATAGAAAATTTCTTCGCAAACACTATGATAATGGTTTTGGAAATCTTGGCCTGGCTTCAATACCACCACACCAACATCTACATTCGGACCTTTTGTTAAATATTTCGGCCCATTGTCACCAAACCGATATTCGAAGTCATTTTCGTGAACTTTCTTCATTCCTTCACCCACTTTCAAATTATTCAAGTCCAGGTGCCTTCCACATATGAGTCGTTAAACCTCGATCAGCAAGCTGAAGTTGTTCTTGATAGACATTTCTCCATTTTTCATAGATTTCTAAGTATTGGACATGGTTTTCATTGTTAGGGAGATGGGTCCTCTCCCACTTTACAACTTGGTTAACTGCCTGCTCGATATTCTTATAAATTCCTGCGCCAATACCTGCAAATAGCGCTGTACCCAATGCTGCTGCTTCTTTCACTTCAGGGACTTTTACTGGTACTCCAAGAACATCTGCAAGAGTTTGACTCCAAAGCTTTCCTTTCGAGGCTCCGCCTGCAAAAATAACTTCTGTTGGATAATAACCTGTTTCTTCTTCAATAATCTTTAAGTTTCCTAGAGTAAGAAGCGCCGCATTTTCTTGAATGGATTTAAACATTTCTTTTTTACCCGTTTTCAGAGGATCTAAAGTGAGGTTAACAAACGATGGGGATGCATGGCGCCAAGAGCGATAATTCATCGTGTCTGAAAAGATTGGAATAATCCCATTTGCCCCGATTGGTACATTCCTTGCCTTTTCTTCTAAAATTTCATAGGGGTCCCGACCGGTCTCTTTTGCTTCGCTTTTTTCCAAATCACAAAATGCATCACGGAACCATCTCATGACAAGACCGGGGAAAAAAGCAATGGTTTCTAGCTGCCACAGTTCAGGCACGGCATGGCAGTTAACCCGGATACGGCCGCTTTTGTCAATCAAAGGCTTTTCCACATTGACTTCCTGCTGCCAAAATGATCCACCTGATACAACCGCTTGCCCCGCTTTTACCGCACCTACACCAACAGAAGCCATTTGAGCATCTCCGCCTCCACAGATAACCAGAGTTCCTGCATTCAACCCAGTATACGCTGCTGCCCCATCCGTCACGTGACCGATGACAGTCCCTGCTTCATTAACCGCCGGGAATAAATTATTTTTTAGTCCGCACATTTCTGCTGCAGCACTTTCCCAATTCCTTTTTTTAATATCAAAAATCCCTGTCGTACACCCATTTGAAGGATCGACCTGTAGTTTCCCTGACAATTTATAAAGAATCCAATCATTAATCATTGTCATGGAAGCGGCATTGTCATAAATCTCCGGTAAATGATTTTTTATCCACAAAAGCCTGGGTAGTGCCCCTAATGCAAACATTTGGCCTGATAATCGATAAATCTTGTATTCTAATTCAGGATCTAATGCCTTTAACGCCTTTACCTCATCCGAAGCTCGAGCATCTACATTTGCACAAGCCCAAATCTCCTTACCTGTTTTATCATAAAGGATAATTCCTTCCCTCATACTCGTAGCACTTATCGCTTTAATTTGTTTGGCGTCTACTCCTGTTTCCTCTATAACAGTCCTTACACACTGAACGACCAGCTTCCAGTTTGTTTCCCAATCAAAGTCCATAGATCCTGGATACTGTTCATTTGATAAATGGTTCCATTCTATTTGTGAAACCCCAACTTGATTACCTAATTGATCAAACAAAACAGCGCGAATACTGCCAGTACCAGCATCAAATGCCAGAATGTACGCCATGATATCTTTCACCTCCATACAGAGTAAGGAAATAGCTGCAGCTTCATCTGTCTATAACAGAAATATATCCGTAATTTTTAATAATCAGAACTTTTAGTATGGATTTCCGGCCAGGATACCACTAGAACCGTTACATGGTCTATAAAAATAGGAACCCCGAATAGGGATTCCTAAAATCGTCTGGGTCTACTTCAAACCCCCATTTTTATCAAAAGTGTACCATATCCAGAAATCTACGCGTACTGACTGAAATGGCTCAACAAAATCCTCCAATATTAAAACTAATCAATCGTTTGATTAAAAGTGCAGTAAAGCCTTAGCAAATAAGGATTTTATTTATTTAAGGGCAAATTTTTTGTCATTTAATCAAACGTTTATTTAAAAGTGGCTCCAGCACGTTCCACTACTGGGTTTTTCCTTTCAAAACGCAATGAAAGATGTCGAAAGCTGTATTTCCTATTCCACTCCACTTTCTAAAATCGTGAAGGTCTTCTTCTCACAATTAATTTCTGCCCTTGCCCCATATGGCAAAATAAATTTCGGTTCGGTATGGCCATAGTTCAGGTTATAAAGAATCGGCAAATCCTCCAAATGAAATTCCTTCATGACGTTTTGAATGACTTCTTTATATTCATCGTAATACTTCTCATCTTGCGGTTTGCCAAAAATGATGCCATTTGCTTTATGTAGAATTCCTTGTACCGCATAATTTCGCAGCCAATACTTAATTAAATGTGGCTCCGGCTTTTCTTCAGATGTTTCAAAGAAAAGAATACTATCGTTCCAATATTCCTGATCAGGCCAAAGTTCTGTTCCTTTCGCAAACTCCAGCACTTCCATACATCCGCCAATCAAACGTCCTTGTACGACACCTGAGCCTTGAAGTACCTCGTATCCGGTATTTTGCCGCATTGTCCGGCGGCGGTTCTTATTCTCTTCTATCCATTCTAACCGCTCACTCGTCCATTCATTGGCCAGTTGAATTTCGCCAATGATCTCATTTGAAAAAAGCGTTCGATTTACCATTTCAATCGTATATGGATCCATCTCAACATTTTCCGCAAAATCGGTTAAAATGGCTGGACCGTAAAAAGAAGAAATTCCTGCTTTAAGGCAAAATAAATGGGAAATGGTCACATCAGAGTAACCCATAAAAATTTTCGGGTTTTTACGCAGAACTTCAAAATCAATATATGGAAGTAGGCGAATACTATCTTCTCCGCCAATATTGGCAATGATTCCTTTAATATTTTCATCCTTAAACGCTGTCATCAAGTCTTCCGCACGAGCTTGTGGATTTTTATAGAGATAGTCACTCCCTTTTAAACTATTCGGCATTGGGATAACTTTCAATCCAAATACTTCTTCTAATCTCTTTACACCTTGTTCATATCGCCATCTGAGTAATGGATCACCGGCCCCTCCCCAGGACAGACTTACGGTTGCAACACAATCCCCCGGCTGCAATTTCTTTGGCTTTATTAACATTTTTACTCCCACCCTTGTATGATTCGATATCCCCACAGTTCCGCGGGAACGGTTCTCATGGTTCCTAAATCCATGAAGACAGGTTTCAGTTTGCCAGTCTGGGTTTTGTCCTCATGAACGCTCTATGAAGACAGGTTTCAGTTTGCCAGTCTGGGTTTTGTCCTCATGAATGCTCTATGAAGACAGGTTTCAGTTTGCCAGTCTTGATTTTGTCCTCATGAACGCTCTATGAAGACAGGTTTCAGTTTGCTAGTCTTGATTTTGTCCTCATGAACACTCTATGAAGACAGTTTTCAGCGCTCCTACCTAGGAATTGTCCTCATGAACGCTCTATGGGAACCGTCTCCCTGGTCAGCATCTCTGGTCTCTTATTTCTTTAAAAGCATCCTTAACCCCATAAAAGCTGCCCAAGTCTCCCCGTTGGAATCAAAATAAAATTGAATCGGCTTTTCTTTTTCAGTGATGACAAGGGTTGCTTCCCCACTTGCCCTCAGCGAAAATTCCTTATCATTAATCTTGGCTTTTACAGTATTATCCTCGATAATAATCCGGAGACAATCCCCTTCTTCACTTTGGTACTTTCCAACAAATTTCTTCAGTTGTTCTTCTGAAAGGTCAACGGACAATTCCGTATTACGCTTCTCCTCCAAAGGTATTCCTAGAGCATAATTTACAGCCTCCAGCCAGATGTCTTTTGCAGAAACATCCGATACATTGGTTAACACAGCTGCGATAAGGTTATGCTCTGGAATAAAACCAAAATTAGAGGAAACGCCTGGCTGTCCTCCGCTATGCTCTACCAATGTGAATCCGTGGTAATTAGGTGTCACTTCGAAGGCATACCCATAATAAGAACTTCGATTAATTGGATAGATTGGCTGCCACATTTTCTCCAATTGTTTCTTAGAAATAAAGATTTTATGATCTAGTACTCCTTGCTGAATATAAAGTTCGCCATATTTCACTAAATCAAGGACATTAGAACGAATCCCCCCACCTGCTTCATAGTTTCCTAGAATAGGCCAGGATTGCTTTTCAAACCTACCATCCTGTGAATAATAGACAAATGGAGTAGATACATCCTCGAATTTATGTAGTTCTTCAAGACTGAAGGTCGTGCGATTCATCCGTAATGGGTACAGCAGCTCTTCCGTTATAAATCTCCTAAATAACCGCCCGGTTACCCGCTCTATTATGGCACCTAGCAGCAAAAAACTATCATTACAATAACTAAGGTATTCACCCGGCTTGCCCAAAATAGGGTGAGGGTACTCAGCTAAATAGGCCAGGTGTTCTTGGAACCGATTCAGTTCTTCCCTTCTTCTTATCGGCGCTAGTCCAGTCGTATGGGTCAATAAATGATGAATTTTAATTGATTCCATCGAGTCTACGGAAGGGATAGAGAATTCAGGCAAGTATGCAATGACTGGGTCATCAACCGATAGTTTTCCTTCTTCCTCTAGCTTCATAATCCCTAAGGCAGTAAAAGATTTCGTTACAGAGGCTGTTCCAAAAATCGTATTCGGGGTAACACGCTCATTTGTCCCCAGATCTTTCATACCAAAGCCTTTTTGATAAATGACTTTTCCATTTTGGCTTACAGCAACGGCAGCTCCTAAAATATGTTCTTTTTCCATTCGTTCGTGGAGTTTTTCTTCAAAAAATGTCCAATCCATCTAGTTTGCACCTCTATTCATTAAAGTCTCTTTTGGTATAGATTTTTCCAAAGCTAATTTTAAAAAATCAATATATACGAGAACCTCTTCTGGCAAAAACACATCGTTTCGTTTCACCAAGCCCACTTGAATTAGATTGCCCCCTTCCAAGGGAATCGAGTTAATATTGGGGTTCATATAATTATTCACGATACAGCCTGTTCCCAGATTGTAGCTATCTGTATTTGACAGGAGATTATTCATGGCCCCTCGATCCTTGAGATAGACTAGTTTCCCGATATTGTCTACATTCAGGGCTTCTTCGGCAAAGTGCAGCAGCATGTCGTCCTGCTGATAGGTCAGATAAGGATAGTCCCTTAACTGCTCCAGGGTAATGCATTCGAGATATGCCAGGGGGTGCTCTTTTCGTAGAAAGACGTGCTGTTTCAATGTAGCAAGGGGAGTAAAGGTTAGTAATTTTGAGGTGAAATAACGCTCAAAAAAATGCTTGTTTAAATCGCTCAGAGATAAGATTCCAAGAATACTTCTGCTTGCATAGACGTCATCAATCACATCGGTTGTCTTACCCTCTCGAATCGCCAGCTCATATTTCCGCTCAGCAAAATAATCCATTAAATTTGCTACAGCCTCTATAGCGAAACCATAATGTTGAGACGAAATAGAAAACTTTGTTACGTTTATTGTTTTCTCTTTGTTAAAATGATGGACCACAGACTCCATCTGTTCTAATAGCTTTTTTGCGTAAAATAATAACTCAGTGCCTTCTTTTGTGAAGACGACGCCTTTATTCGTTCGATCGAGAATAGTAATCCCTAACTCTGTTTCGAGTTCACGGACCGCTTTGCTGATACTCGGCTGCGTTACGTAAAGTGCAGAAGCAGCTTTACTAATTGAATTATGCTTGGCAATCTCCACTATGTATCGAAATTGTTGGGGCGTCATGTCCTCACCTTCCCTTATATGAATATACTGGATGCTTTGCTATAACTTTATCCTATAGCAAGAGGTTAAAAAGTTCAATTTTACGTTTTGTATGGAACATTCTACAATAAATTGAGAAAAGGAAATTTATTATGAGAGGAAGAAAAACATGATAAGGGAAGCAACGCAAAAAGATTTAGTGGACATCTTAGATATCTATAATGATGCCATTCTTAATACTACAGCTGTATACTCCTATAAACCCCAAACCCTTGAAAGCAGACAAATTTGGTATGAACAAAAGATGGCTGAAGGTTATCCAATAATAGTATGCGAACAAGATCATAAAGTGGTTGGATTTGCGACATTCGGTCCTTTTAGAGCATGGCCCGCTTATAAATATTCCATTGAACATTCTATTTATGTAAATAAGGAATATAGAAAAAAAGGAATCGCGACTTCTTTAATGAAAGAATTAATCGCTATTGCCAATGAACGAGAGTATATGACCTTAATTGCTGGAATTGATGCAGCAAATGAAAAAAGCATTGCCATGCATAAAAACTTTGGCTTTGTTCATTCAGGTACAATAAAAAAGGCAGGTTTTAAATTCAATCGATGGCTTGACCTAGCATTTTATCAATTAGAACTTAACGGACCTAAAAGTCCTACGGAAGAATAAAAAAAGCCACAGGGACGGTGCTCGGTCTGCTCCATGAGAACCGTCCCTATAGTCTTTAAAGAACCGCTAACCCCTGCGATCCAAAATAAAGAATATTAGTCCAAGCAGCAACCTGCAATGGTACTAGAACGCCATCATCTTGGATCGTAAATGCGGAGACTGTTCCCTGGTTTCCGTTAAGGGTGTAAAAATGCCGTCCATCTTTACTCACTCCAATGTCCATTGGAAATCCGGCAGGTGTGCCAGCCGGTGTACTGGTAATGTGCCTTACCACCGTCAATGCTCCTCCCGGATCGATTCGATAAGTAGAGATGGTGCCGCTTAAGGTATTGGTGGTGTAAGCAAATCGTTCATCTCTCGTTGTCGCGACCCAGCAAGCCGTCACATATCCATTCGGTACCGAACCGCTGATCACATGAAGGGTCCCATCGCGGCTCAATAAATAGGATGACAGCGCATTTGATACGGCTTCCGTAACTAAAAGGATTCCAGAGGATAAAAAATAAGCACCCAGTGGTCCCATTCCATTAGAATTATTAACGATTGGTCTAGTAACCGTACCATTTTGATTTACATGGAAAATACTGAGACGGTTGGAAGTAAGCTCGGAAACAAGGATTTTACTGCCATCTGGAGTGAAGAGAACCTGCGCCGGCTGAGCATTAGGGGTGCTTAGTGAATGGGTGGATCCAGGAATAGGAGTGAGGCGTCCGTTAGCGTCTATATGAAAACCTGTGATATTGGATGCAAAATTATTAGTGGGATTCCCTACATTGGAAACATAGAGAAGATTACCAAACACAGCTACACTATTGGGCTGAGCGCCTCCTGATGGCTTCACATCAATGAGAACAGGTGCCCCGCTTTCAGGTATGATGAAACTGCTGATACTATGGCTGCCAGCGTTAACGGCAAGCAGGAAACGTCCATCACGGGACAAAGTTAAGGAGCCTTGTGACGCAAGGGGATCGACACCATCGTTTGCTGTTGCAGTGGAGACCTCCTTTGTACCTGTGCCCCTTCCATAAGTTGGGTAGGAGCCCATAAAGGTGAGCATTCCATTCATGTCCCGACGAAAGGCAATGATTTGATTCATTACTTCATTATTGGTCATCATGTAAACCATACTCGCCCTAGCACGAAAATAGTTATTCATCATATGCATTCCATGACTCTCCTCCCTTCATAATTTTATATGGCGCTTAAGTCATTTCAATTCCCTAAATTCAAAAGGGACGGTTCTGCTGGCAATAACAGCCTAAGAACCGTCCCCATATTCTTTAATTATTCCACTCCACTTTCTAAATTCTTGAAAGTCTCCTTATCACAATTAATTTCTGCCTTGGATCCATATGGCAGTATAAATTTCGGTTCAATAATGAATTATCCCTCGCCTCTACATTTCTAAAAGAAACAGGCGTGTCTACTATTAGAGACACGCCTGTTTCGCCGAAAACTTCTTTTCATTATTTTTTGGACGGTTTTATCAGCAAACCTTAATATGGATATTGATAGTGGTGATGGTGGTGATATGGGTAGTAGTGATGGTGGTGATATGGATAATAGTGGTGGTGGTGATACGGGTAGTAGTGATGGTACTGCGGATAGCCCAAACTAAGCCCTGGAGCTCCAAATCCAACTCCTGGTGCAAAACCAAACCCTAAGCCTGGTCCACCTACACCAATCCTTGGGGCATAATTATTTGAAATCATCACATTCATCCTCCTCATTTAATTGTACAGTAGAGTTTATGTGTTTTTGGGTAAATGTTCTTGGGTATTTGTCTTGTATTCTAAGTATTATTTATATCAGCATATGTCAGATCAATAATTATAATTTAGGTCAAATACCCAAGACCTTTCTTCTGGGATTATTATCACTCAATAAAAAGCTTGCTAATAGCAGTGCCTTTTATTGACTAACCTGCCATTGATTGGCTTTTACCAATAGATATCATCCATTGGGGGAATTGGCCGGTTTTCTATTTCTTGTACTACCTGAGTGATATCTTCTGATCCGTTAACAATCACCTTTTTAATGACCATTTTGCGACATCCGCTTTCCCTTTTTTTGTCTTGTATGAATTGATAGGCTACCTTTGGAATTTCGCTTTTATTTCTTGCAAAAAAATATCCACCTGTAGAAACACCTGAGCCTTCGATAATTAAACTAACATCCATTAGGAACTCCATAATATCACCTCTCCCTTATTATAGAACATACGTTTGCGTTCTAACACAGAAAAATTGCCCTCAAGACTGTTCGAAACAATCCTTGAGGGCGTCCAATAATAATATATAAGGGGGTCTTGAAAAAGCATGTCTTAAAGATAGCTCATTATTCTTAAGATATTCTTAACAAACTGCAGTAGTGGAAAGTTTTCTTTATTAAATATTCCCGCACATGGCTCCTCCAAGATATCAGATAAAACGACAATATTCCCCAGGGAATGATTAGATTCTTACCAACCTACTTGATTCTACAATTTATCTTCTTTTCCTACACTACACAAACGTTTGATTAAAGAATACTTAAAGCCTGTCTCCTATGGGTTTCTTCCATGTAAAACGGTGAAAAGATTGTCGGTTTCTCCATCACATTTCTTTGTCGAGGGTGTATCGCTGCCCGATATACGGTTACCTTAAATTGTTCTGCCCTTTAGATAGTTCCCAATAAAATTCCGCAAAAAACTAAGGTTTTGGAATGGGAATTTCTAACGTATCCACTTTTGAACCATCTTTCGCCGAAAACACAAATAATTCCAATTTGATATCATTCGTAGTTACTAACTTCTTTGCAAAGGTTATTTCAAATTCTCCCCAGGCAGGTGCACCCTCTGTTTGGTACTTATTTTCGAGCAGCACTTTTTCTCCGTCATAAAGAGCATATTGAAACACGCCTTCAAAGACTTGAGCCTTCCCTGTTACAATGATGTTATCTCCTGATTCAGCTACGGCTACATCTTTAAACACTTTGTTTGCATAAACCTTATCCTCTGGTGCATGTGATTTAGGATCATTTTGATTTGTCTTTTCATTTTGATTTGTCTTTTCATTTTGATTTGTCTTTTCGTCCTGATGTTGGTTACACGCAGTTAACCCAATAATGGCTGTTAATATAGCAAACAGATACGCGATTTTTTTCACTATTTGCCCCCCCTTTATTAAATTTTATTCACATTATCATAGGTGTATAATAATGTTTTACTCTCCACAAAAAAACACACGATATTTTCCTATATGAAATGCCGTGTGTTTCTCCGTGTGATAGTAATGATTATACCCTTCAATAAACCCGTTAGTATTTTTCCTCCATATTCATTTGCAATTTACTATAATAGATAAATAATTCGTTCAAGATGAATTCAGCGTTATATCGCTTTGGGTCTTTTACGTGTAAATCAAATAGTTTCTTGGTAACGGTCCCTAATGATAATTGTTTCAATTTCTTTTCGCTTAGTGGATAGGATTGATCATTTTTCATTGGTCGTTTCCTCCTAATTGTTATATTCCCCCCCAAGGTCCAAAGTCATTAAGTTATTTTCTATTTGTTCATCAGACAATAGAAAACGCTTACATATTTAGAATTTAATAGAATAGAGAAAAAAAAAGTTTCATATAAGATTGAGGATAAAGGATTTCCTTTCGCTTCATGCACAATCAATTACTTTGTAATTTTTATGTGAAATAACGGTTCTATTTCCTGCAAACTCCAATTCCGTCTTATTTTCGATTATATTTACAATGACTGAATTTTCATTGACCTTCTCAACGACCCCAATGATTCCATTTTTAAAAAAGATTTGATCCCCTATTTCTGCGATCTTCTTTGCCTTGAATTTCATACTATTCCCTCCAGTTTAAACTTTATCATTCATTTCAAAGCCTGTTGTTAGTTGATTTTTTTATGACCCTCGTATAGAGAATCTCCATTAAAGTAGGTCCTATAATTATAGAATAAAAAATATAAAATTAGAATATGTAAAATGTATTGTTTATTATGAAAAATCCAAATTTTGAGGAGAGAATACCTATGAAATGCCATAGGGACGGTTCTAAAAGTTTTTGACGAGGAGTGTGTCAGCCACAAGAACCGTCCCTTTGATTTTAAAAATTAGGTATGCGAAACAATAATCTCGCATTCTCCATCTATTTCAAACTCCCCGAAGCCAACAGGAATAATAAAATGGGTTCCCTTCCCTAATTCATATTTTTCACCATTACGGACGAGTGATCCCTGGCCCTTAATCACACTGAAAAGCAAGTATTGCTCATCAAATGAAAAGGAAACTTTCCCGTGGATATCCCATTTATAAACAGAGAAAAACTCCGATTCCACAAAAGTCGTAACCTTGGCATTTTCGACTTCCTCCACTCGCGGCGAGCTCATTGCATCTTGATGAGGCACTGTCGTTACCTCAATCGCCTTTTCCAAATGCAAATCGCGCAGGTTCCCTTCCGCATCCTTACGATCAAAATCATAAACCCGATAGGTAGTATCAGAACTCTGCTGTGTTTCCAACACCAGCGTTCCTTCACACAAAGCATGGATTGTACCACTTGGGACATAGAAAAAGTCACCCGGCTTGATTTTAACGCGGCGCAACAGGTCGTTCCATTTCCCCTCATTAATCTGCTGGATTAGTTCTTCCTTTGATTGGGCGTTATGCCCAAAGATCATATCTGCCTCTTCTTTGCAGTCGATGATATACCAGCATTCTGTCTTTCCAAGTTCACCGTTTTCATTTACCTTGGCATAGGCATCATCGGGATGAACCTGCACGGATAAATCCATATTGGCATCCAAGATCTTAGTAAGAAGCGGAAAAACCTCTTTCTTTGGACTTCCAAATATCTCAGGATGCTCACTCCATAGATTGTCCAAGGTCATGCCGGCATATGGTCCGTTTTCGATAACCGAAGGGCCGTTTGGATGAGCGGAAATAGCCCAGCATTCTCCTGTTAGTTCTGATGAAATTTCATATCCAAATTCCTTTTGTAATGCCGTTCCGCCCCAAATTCTCTCTTTAAAAACAGGTTTTAATAATAATGGCTCCAAAATAGCTTCCTCCTAATGATGTAAATTAGACACCACGGGGACGGTTCTCCCGGCTCCGAAAAGCCGCAAGAACCGTCCCCATGGCTCACCCACTCATGGTCACCCATGGTCAAGCATTTTGTATTGGGCTTTCACTAGTTCATAATAGATTCCTTGTTTAGCCATGAGAGTTTCATGGTTTCCCTGCTCCAGGATATTTCCGTGATCAAGCACCAAGATGTTGTCGGCTTCCCGGATTGTTGATAACCTGTGGGCAATCATAATCGCTGTTCTTCCTTTTAATAACGTCCTTAATGCCTTTTGAATCTTGACCTCTGATTCCGTGTCAATACTTGCGGTGGCTTCATCCAAAATGAGAATTTTCGGCCCAGCGAGAAGGGCCCTAGCGAAAGAAAGGAGCTGGCGCTCACCCACCGACAAGATATTGCCACGCTCTTCCACCTCCGTTTGATAGCCATTCGCAAGCTGGTTAATAAACGAATCGGCTCCTACTACCTTCGCGGCAGCGATCACTTCCTCGTCACTGGCTTTCGGATTTCCAAAACGAATATTTTCCATAATCGTTCCTGAAAAGATAAACGTGTCCTGCAGGACCACGCCTATTTGCGAACGGAGGCCCGCAATCGACAATTCGTGAATGGGATGGCCATCGATTTTGACAACACCTGAGGTAGCATCATAGAAGCGGCTGACCAAGTTGGCAATGGTCGTCTTCCCGGAGCCCGTATGGCCAACAAGCGCAACCGTCTCTCCCGCTTTTATCGAAAAAGAAATACCGTTTAACGCCTTCCTTGATGTATCATAGGAAAATTCCACATTTTCAAAATCAATCTGCCCTTTAATAGAAGAGAGAATCATAGGTTTGGAAGCCTCTGACACAACCGGCCTTTCATCTAAAAACTCAAAGATCCGCTCCGAGGATGCCATCCCAATCAGCAGCTGATTATAGAGCTGGCCCAGACGTGAAATCGGCTCCCAGAACATCCCTAAATAAAAGGCAAAGGAGACAAATTCCCCGATTGTACTTTCACCTCCCGAAACAAGAAAAGCCCCGCACCAGATGAGAATGGCCGTCCCGAAAGCGTTGGTGATCTCGACAAACGGTCCAAACATGGCATTTTTATGGACTGCTTGTTTCCAAGTTTCAAAGTTTTCCTGGTTGACTCCCTTAAAAAATTGAATGTTTTCTTTTTCTTGAGTAAAGGCCTGCGTGACGCGGATGCCTTGAATGCTTTCATTTAAATGGGAATTGAGCTTCGACTGGACGAGTCGAACTGATTGCCACTGCAGCCGGATTTTTTTTCGCAGGCTGGTGGAGATGAAAAACATGATTGGCAAAATCACCATAATCGCAATCGTTAATTTTACATTCAAAGAAAATAGGATAATAATGACCGACAGCAATAGGAGAAAATCGGTTAATAGATTAATAACACCACTTGTAAACAACTCCTGCAGGGAATTAATATCATTCATAATCCGCACAAGAATCGACCCGGCCGAACGCTGGTCGAAGAACCTGTGTGATAAGGACTGTACATGTGTAAACAAATGCTGCCGCAAATCATAAATGACATTTTGCCCCAGCTTATTCATCCAGCGGATTCTTAGCAAATTGATAAAATAGGATAAAACATACAACCCTGAAATGATGAAAATCAGCTGGAGCAATAAGGTTGTATCTTTTTCAACAATCGCCTTGTCTAGGGTATAGACACCAATTAAAATCGGGATGATTAACCGGATGGCTGTCGAAATGATCACAGTCAAAAACGAAAGGGGCAATAAATTTTTTGTATAGGGCTTTAAGTATTTCAGCAAGCGCCACATCTGTTGCCAGTTAAACGATTTATCAATCACTTGATCCTGAGAGTAATGAAACCGCTCGAGGATGAGTTGTTTCCTTCGTTTTTCTTCCATGTTTCACTTATCCTCCCGCCTTTTGCATAATCACTGCCTGATCCTGATATTGGATGTTGTAGATTCGCCGGTACGCTCCATCATGGGAGAGCAGCTGTTCGTGTGTGCCACGTTCGATGATTCTTCCCTGATCCAGCACTAAAATTTCATCGGCATGCTTAAGCGATGAAATACGATGGGCAATAATAAACGTCGTTCTCCCCTTCATGACCTCTCGGAGGGCCTTTTGAATATGAAATTCGGTTTCCATATCGACTGCACTTGTGGAATCATCTAAAATGAGAATCGCCGGATTCATGCAGATGGCTCGTGCAATCGCAATCCGTTGTTTTTGCCCCCCGGAGAGCCCCATTCCCCGTTCTCCCAGCTTCGTGTCGTATCCATCAGGCAGCTCCATAATAAAATCATGAGCCTGTGCCCGTTTGGCCGCATCGATAATTTCCTCCATCGCCGCATCTGGCTTTCCGTAAGCGATATTTGCCTTGATGGTGGATGAAAACAGAAAGGTTTCCTGTAAGACAACGCCAATTTGCGAACGCAGCATTTTCAACCCATATTCCTGAATAGGACGATTATCAATCACAATCCTTCCTGCCGTCGGTTCATAAAAACGGGACAGAAGCTGAATTATGCTGGTTTTTCCAGAACCTGTTGCGCCAATAATCCCGATAGTTGTTCCTGGAGGCGCAGAAAAAGTGATTTCCTTGAGTGCGGCCGCCTCTTCCGTTTGATAGTGGAACGTGACCTGATCGAAGTTCACCTTCCCTTCCATTCGGCCGGTATTCCTAATGTCATCGCCATCCATAATCGTTTCATCTGCTTCCAGTACTTCAAGAAGCCTCTCCCCGGAAGCTTTTGCCTGTGAGAACATATTGATGGTGAATCCCAGGTTCATGATCGGCCAAATAATATACCAAACCAAACTGTAGAAGGCGACAAGCTCCCCTGGCTTTAAGGCTCCACTGATCACTTGAAATCCGCCATAGGCCAGTAAGGCGACAACGGAAATATTACCGATCAGCTCCATCAGCGGAAAATATTTCGACCATACCCCTGCCGTAGCCAGCTGCTTGGTCCTGTACTCCTGATTGGAGGAGTTAAAGCGCTTCGTTTCCTCCTTCTCTTTTGACAGGGCTTTAACCGTATGGATCCCGTTAATATTTTCCTGCACCATGGTATTTAAGCGCCCGAACGATTCACGAATCCCGCGGAACGCCGGATGGACGGCTCTATCGAACCTATAAACCACCACACTTAAAAAAGGCAGTGACATCATCGTGACCAGAGTCAGAGAAACGGAATAATAGAACATCACACAAAGGCTGGTACCCACGACTATGACAAAGCGAAGGACCTCGCTAAAGCCGAAGGATACAAAAAAACGAAAACCTTCCACATCCGCGGTCAAACGCGACATCAGATCCCCTGTCTTTGCGTTATCGTAATAACTGAATGATAGCCGCTGCAGCTTTTCATATAGGGCATTTCGGAGCAAATACACGGATTTAATGCCGAACATATCCGCCAAATAATGCTGGATGAAAGTAGAGAAGGCTTTTATCCCCATAACCACGATAAACCCCAAGGCAATCCACGGGACCCAGTCATACTGCCGCCCAAGCACGACGTCATCAATGGTTACCTGCAAAATGACAGGATAGATGACGGTAATTGCTGCAACAATCAGCATAAAGAGCAGTGACCAGATAAAATCCTTTTTAAAAGGAAGATAAAACGACTTTAACTTTTTAAAAACGAACATTTTTTCCTCCTTATGCAACCTATAAATTTACATACCTTACATTTATATAGATTTAAGTTAGAAATATTTCGAAAATCGTTAAATTGAGTTGTCTAATTTTTTGATAAACTTCACCTCTTTTAATGCCATAAACCGGCCCCATGTAAGCCTTTCCATTATTTTAGCAGTGCGATCCCCTCCATCCTATTGGCAAAAACATAGGTTTATTGGCTAAACTAAAGTCTTTTGCCCACAAAAAAACGTACCACCCTTCAAGGTGGCACGTTTCTTCTATTAGTATTGTTTATTGTATTGTTTATTGCTCTCAGTCAATGCCTGATCGGCCAGCAAAAGCGCCCCTGTAATCCCGGAATCGTTGCCTAAACCAGGGCTTACAATATATTCTGACAGCTCCGGCAATGAAACATAATCACGCAGAAACTCCTCCAACTGCTGATTGATAGAAGGGAATACCTGTTTCTGGTTCATCACGCCGCCGCCCAGGATAATCTTTTTCGGTGAAAGAATCAAAATATATTGCATCAGGGCCTGGGCGATATAGTAGCCTTCTAATTCCCATACTTCATTCCTGTCCACTAACTCAATACCCTTTTGTCCCCAGCGCCCTTCAATGGCGGGACCGGCCGCCAATCCTTCCAGACAGTCACCGTGGTACGGGCACCGCCCCTGATAGGGATCCTCGGGATGACGCCTAACCAAAATATGCCCCATTTCCGGATGAGAATGCCCTTGAAGCATATGCCCCTGAACGAGCGCTCCTGCTCCAATTCCTGTTCCAACCGTTATATACAAGCAGCTATCCAGCCCTTTGGCTGCACCAAAAGTTGCCTCGCCTAACGCAGCGGCATTCACATCCGTATTAAATCCGATGGGAACCCCAAATTCATCCTCAAACCCTTGCACAAAGGGATAATCCTCCCATCCTGGTTTTGGTGTAGACGTGATGTGCCCGTATGTGGGACTTTCCCGGTTAACATCAATCGGACCAAACGATCCAATCCCGATGGCTTCGATTGGATATTTTTTAAAAAATTCAATAACCTTTGGAATGGTTTCATTCGGGGTAATGGTAGGGATTTGAAACCGGTCCACAATCGTTCCTTTTTCGTCTCCAACGGCACAAACAAATTTTGTTCCGCCCGCTTCAATCGCACCAAGCATTCGCGACTCCTCCTAATCTATTATTCTTCAAACCGGCCTTCGAGCTTCAGGAAATGAAACAATGCCCCGATTAAGTTGGCATCATTACCAAATTGACACGCTTCGACTTCAATATCTAACGTAGAAATGTCATCCCTTAACCTCTTCAATTCACGATTGATCCCGTCAATCACTTCTGGCCGCTTGCTAATTCCGCCGCCAATGAGGATTTTATGTGGGTCCAAGGCATATTTTAAATTATAAATTCCGATGGCGAGCCGTTTATAAAATTCTGCAACACACTCTTTGGCAATCGTGTCGCCTTCATCGGCAAGAAGAAATACTTGTTCACCGTTCAACGTTCCTTTTGCCAGTGACTTTCTCCTGGCAACCTCCTCTACTAACGCATAGGTCGAAGCAGTCTTGCTCCAGGTTTGATCAAGCGGATTTTTAGACTGTGCCCCCATGATCATGTAACCGAACTCCCCGCCGTGAAGAGAAGCCCCTCGTAAGATCGATTGGTTCATGACGATACTGCCGCCAATTCCGGTACCTATGACAATACAAATATAGTATTCCGTGCCTTTTGCTGCACCTAACCATCCTTCCGCCAAAGCAGCGCAATTGGCATCATTTTCAATCGATACGAAAAGACCCGTTCGTTCTCTTATGAGGTCAGTCATATGAACTCCATGTATATACGGAATCGCACTGGCACCGCCAATAAACCCTGTTTTGACATCTACAGCACCGGGTGAGCTTAAAGCAATTCCTTGCAGTTGAAATAAATTCGAATACTCTTTTGTAACCTGACTAAGTTTCTGCAAGAAACTGTCTAATCCTTCACAAGGAGTTGGAAACTTCCCACTTTCTAATATCTTTCCTTCTTGATCCATAACAGCATATTTTATATAGGTGCCGCCCATATCGAATACCATGTATGCTTTCATCCGACTCACCTTTTTTAATCATTTTCGTCCTCTGCCCATCTAATGGTTAAAACCCATTGTTTTCGGACAACTGTTTATACCATTTCCCTGATTTTTTAACCGTTCGAGATAATTGGTTCTTCAAATCTACTTCCACTAATCCATATCGGTTCTTATAAGCGTTCGTCCATGACCAGTTATCCATGAAAGTCCATAGGTGATATCCCAAGCAATTCGCTCCCTCTTCAAGCGCTTTATGCACCCATTTTAAGTGTTCCTGGATAAATTCAATCCGATAATCATCCTCAATGAACCCTTCCACATTGCGGAACTTTTCTTCCCCTTCAACCCCCATTCCATTTTCCGAAATAAAGAATGGCAGATTACTATAGTTGTCACGGAGGTCAATCATAATATCATAGATAACTTCCTCGCAGATTTCCCAGCTGCGGTGCGGATTGATTTTCCGTCCTGGCATGATATACGGATCAAAGAGATGTTCAGGCATAAACGGAGCATTCTCCGGCTCAGGCTTCTCTTTCGATTTGACACGGCGCGGCTGGTAGTAGTTCACGCCTAAAAGATCAATGGGATTATCCCTAATCACTTCCAAATCACCGGCCTCCACGGCTGGAAGCAGGTCTCTTTCTTTTAAAATATCAACCAAGTCACGAGGATATTCCCCCTTTGTGACCGGATCAAGGAAGCTGCGATTAAAGAATAAATCAGAAATATGGGCAGCCTTTACATCTTCAGCATCCTGACTTCGCGGATAAGATGGTGTGAGATTTAGGATGATGCCAATTTTCCCGTCAACCTTTAATTTTTTAAAGGCCTCTACTGCCTTCGCATGGGCCACAATGGTATGGTGGGCAACCGTTGCACCCCGTTTGAAATCTGTTACATTAGGATAATGCCAATTATATAAATACCCTGCCTCAACCGGGACGATCGGTTCGTTAAAGGTAAACCAATATTTCACACGTCCGCCAAATAAGCGAAAGCAGGTCTCCGCATAATTCACATAGGCATCGATGACTTCCCGGCTTTCCCATCCGCCTTTTTCCTGCATGCACATCGGCATATCAAAATGGTATAAATTCATAAATGGTTCGATGTCATTAGCAATCAATTCATCAATGACCTGGTTGTAAAAGGCAACGGCCTTCTCATTTACTTTACCGGTTCCATCCGGAATTAAACGTGACCATTGAATCGAGGTCCGAAAGGAGTTATGTCCTGTTTCTTTCATCAGCTGGATATCTTCTTTAAACCGATGATAGAAATCCGAAGTATGTTCCGGGCCAACCCCATTATGAAAACAAACTGGCTCCATGCTGTACCAATAATCCCAGATACTTTGCTTTCTTCCGTCCATCAGCGCTGCGCCTTCCGTTTGCGGACCTGATGCGGCACTTCCCCACCAAAAGTTTTTTGGGAAACGATAGGTAAGGTTATGTTCATGCAAACTAATTTCCATTGTTCATCTCCATCTTTTTATTTAATTTTTCTCCATTCGCTCGGTGTGGTTCCGACACTTTTTTTGAACTGTTTATAGAAATAAGCCGTATCCGAATACCCGACCTTTTTGCCAATTTCACCTGCACGGTAATGGGTGGTTTTGAGGAGTTCCTTTGCCTTTTCCAAGCGGTATCGGTTTAGGTACTCCGAAAAAACCGCCCCTACTTCTTTTTGAAATAATTGTCCCAAATAGATGGCATTGACATGAAACTGCTGGCCCAAAGTTTTTAACGAAATTCCTTCATCATAGTGGGCATGGATATAATCAAGGACATTTTGGACAATCGGACTTCGATTATTGACTTGTTTGTGGATCGAAAAAATTAATTCCTGGCAATATTCCTTCAAAATGGCTTTCATCTCGTCAATATCAGAGCTATACACTATTCTTTCGATTGCAGCTGTATGATAGGAGAGATCGTTCGGCTGCAACGAATAATGGATATACGAAAGTAAATCGAAGATATATTTTCTGGCAGCTTGCGGGGAGATAAATCTGGAATTCTTGGTGAGATCCTGAAAAAATGATTCAATCCGTTGTAAAACTTCTCCCTCTACTTTCAATAGCTGCTTTACAATCGTTTCTTTAAATTCTTGCTGTTTTTTTAATTCCTCATGCTTATCAATTGTCAAATGTTCGGAAATAAGCACATTTGGGGATGAATAAAGCTGCAATAAGCTAAATTCCCTTGCCATCATAAAACTGTCTTCTAATTCGTCTACCGTTTTTACTGGCTTTCCCATCGCTAAATAGAATAAACCGGCCCCGCTTTTTTCATCTTTTAAATGCTCAACCAGGCCTTGGTTAAATCGATATAATTCCTCTTCCGTTTCGCTCCCCAAAATAATGACCAGGTCTTGATTTGGACTAAATAAACAAACAGCTGAGAAATGATCCTCAATAAAGCCTCTAATTTCCTTTACAACTTCAACCCTGTAATAGTTTTCAAAGCTTAAAATAGAGACAGCATAATACGGCTGAGTAAACTGGATATCATATAATGACAATCTTTCCAGACAGTCATTCTTCTCAATCTCGCCATTTAAAAACCGCCATAAGGTATTATCCAATAGGGTTGACGGTTCCTGTGCCTGATTACCTCCTGACACTGCATTCATTTTCCGGCCTACATTTTGAATGGTCGTTAATAATTCTTCCTCATCCACAGGTTTGACTAAATAGTTTTCGATTCCTAATAACAGACCTTGCTTAATATACTCGAACTCTTGGTAACCAGTTAAAATAATACATTTCACCTTCGGCTGGATTTCTTTCACTTCTTCAATTAAGTCTAAACCGGACATTTCTCCCATTAATATATCCGTAATAACCACGTCGACTGGATGTTCTTTAAGATAAGCAAGCGCCTCTTCTCCGCTCTCGGCACGCGATACAATTTCAAACCCATAGTCCTCCCAATCCAGAAGAGCTTGAAGACCTATCGTTATTAACGGTTCGTCATCGACAAGAAGCACCTTATACATGGCTGTTCCCTCTTACTGGAATAGAAAGTATCACAATCGTTCCTTTATCTTTGATACTTTTCACAGAAATGCCGAAGGTGTCCCCGTATTTCAGTTTTAAACGTTGATGGATATTTCTTAATCCAATTGAATCCATTTCATCTCCCTCTTCACAATTAAGATGCTGGACAATCATTGCAAGATCCTCCTCCGTTATCCCCTTACCATTATCCTCCACTGTAATTTCCAACGTTTCCCCAAGCTGATTAGCACGAATGTGTAACTCATTGTCAGAACGGTCCTTTCTAAAACCATGAACAAAATAATTTTCAATGATTGGCTGCAAAATGAGCTTTTGCACGGGTGTTTGATCCACATCACTAGGTATATCAATATCAACCTGTAATTTGTTTGGGAATTTAAATTGCATTAATTTTAAATACTGATTTACATATTCAATTTCTGTATATAAAGGCACCGTGTCTTTTGACTCTAGCGAGTAGCGGAATAGCTTTGATAAATGGAAAATCATTTTACTTGAAGTTTTAGAACCCTCTACGACAGCTACCATCCGTATTGCCTCTAACGTATTAAATAAAAAATGAGGATCGATTTGTGCCTGAAGCGCTTTCAATTCCGCTTGCTGCTGCTTTAAATTTAATAGGTAAAATTGTTCAATATAATTATTCAATTCATCTAACATCGAATTGATATTGACGGCAATCCTTGATAATTCATCTTCATGTTTGGATTCTGGTATCCTGGCATCCAGATTTCCATTCTCAACCTGTCGAATAATCGAAACAATCTTATTAATACGCCTTGAATAATTTCGAGTAAAGGAATATGAAATTAAAATGGAAATAATGATGAAGAATATAATAACTCCCCACATGGTTCCCCTAACAATCGTCAGCTTTTGCCACCCTCTATCGGGAATAGCACTGACATACGTATAATCCCCCTGGTTCGCAATGGTACTTATATAAAAATGGTCATTCTTCCACTTTATTTTTTTCTCATTTGTTTCAGGCTTTATCTGTTTGATCATATCTAAGGGAACATCACCCTTATTTACGGAATAGATGATTTTGCCTTCAGCATCCATGATAAAAAAGGAAGCAGGCACTCCATCGCGCTTTTTGACCATTTTGTCTAGACGATTAGTAGAATAAAAAATAGTAATCTCACCTATTTTTTTCAAGGTCACTGGATTGTTAACGACAATCTTTTTGGTAAAGGTATCTGTTAGTTGCCTGACTCTTGGAATACCATCCCCGCCAAACCTAGGAATCCCTTCTGAAAGAAGGGGCTCGCCCGCATACATGGAATGATCGATGATGCTTTTATTCCATCGTAAATATTGATAAATCAGCAGGTATTCTACAGAGGGGGTTTCTAACGAACGTAAACTGATCGCATTAATATCGCTATCTTGACCGAAATAGGCATTGAAATACGTATCAATATTATTTGGTACAAATGACTTTGCCTCAGAAAATTTATCGAGGCGGTATTCCAAATATTTCGCATATCCGTTTTGAAGGGCAAAAGAAATATCGTCAATGACATCCCCTTTAACATAAAAATCCCTTTTAGATCGATTAATATCTGCATCTTTAGCGGAAAAGTAATCCTCCACCCGTTCCATCGTTCTGGTATTGACGTTCACTTCTTTTTGAATAATAACTTCGGAGTAATAGTTAGTAATCGTAACGATTAAAACAATGATGGTTACAATAATAGTGATAGATGATGCCAAGAATAGTTTGTTAAATATCTTTTGAGTAAAACGTCCTTTTCTTCTTAATTCCATTTTGATGTCCTCAAATTATATTTATTTTTTTTTCTAGTCTACCACTGGTTACGAATCCGCAACACCCTGCACGGTTTCAAATAAAATCAAGCTGAGATTTTCCACCCAGCTTGACTTTTTTGTTATTATTTTTGCTTGCTCTTCCACTCGTCAAATTGCTTTTGAATTTCTTTTAAGACTTTGTCAATTCCAGCTTCTTTTAACTTCTTATTATATTTTGGCAAGTACTCTTCTGGGTCAACAGAGCCTGTTGCCAATGCCGGATAGAATTCTTTTGAAATATTCGTAATCGATGCAAGCTCAGATCTTACTGGGTCGCTGTTAAAATGAAAACCAAGTGTTGGCGCTGTTTTTGCAGATTTGTTAAACTCTGCGAATTTATCCCATTTATCTTTAGGGTCATTTTCATACAAATCCAAAATGAAGAAGTTTCCAAGTGAATAAGACGGTACATTATAACGATCTACACGTGCCGGAAGGTCTTTAATCGTTCCATCGTCATTCTTTTCGTAATGAACACCTTCAATCCCTTTGTCAACAAGGTTACGGAGGTATGGATCAGTGTTAAGCAGTGTCAGGAATTCCATTGCTTTCTCAGGATTCTTGGAAGTTGCTGAGATGGCTTGAATGGAACCGGATACAGAATCATTAATCGTAATCGGATCTTCAGCCGGAACGGAAACAACATCATACTTAGCAGAGCGAGACCACAATAAATCAGCATATGGCTGAGAATCACCCATACGGACAAACCAGTTTTCTACATCCATCGGCCAGCTGTCTTTACTTGTCGCTGCATCTTCTTTAAGAAATCCAGCCTTATAATATTGATGCATGGTTTTATAGGTTTTCATGGTTAAATCAGTTTCAAATTGGTTAATTACATGGTCTCTATCGCCTTCCATAGCAAAGGCAAATGGCATTTCATTATTAAAGATATAATCGTATGGCAGATAGGCTTTAAATGTAGCCATTGGAGTGACGCCAGGTTCATTCTCTTTAATCGTTTTTAGCATCGGTTCAAGGTCTTCCAAGGTTTTTACTTTTGAAAGATCAAAGTGGTATTTGTCTACAAGGCGTTTATTAAAGGTATAAACCGATTGTCTTGCTGCCTCTTTATTAGTAGGAACGCCATAAATTTTTCCATTAACCTTAATTCCTTCTAACAGGGCCGGATTAAGTGTCTCTTTAAGCTCTTTGCCTTCTTTTCCTAACATATCGTCTAGGTCCTTAAATGCACCTTTTTGGGCATTTTGAACGTAAGAGGTTCCATTTGTAAAGATAATATCAAAGGGTTCCCCTGAATTGATCATCACCTGTGATTTTTGATCCCAATCACCCCAATCAATTTGGGTCATTTTTACTGTGGCATTGATTTTTTTCTTTGTGTACTTGTTGACTTCTGCAAAGACTTTTTCAGTATCTTTTTGCGGGGTTCCAATGGTGTACCATTTAATTTCATAAGGTTCGCCATTTTTACCGCTTTTTTCTGATGTGGCACTGTCTTTGCTTGTGCAGGCAGATAGAAGGGTTCCAGCTGCCAGAACGGATGCGAGAATAATGCCTAACTTCTTTTTCTTCATTCCTCTTCTCCTCTTTCTATTGATTATTCTTTAACGCCGCCAATCGTCAGTCCGCTAATAAAGTACTTTTGGAAGAACGGGTACGAGACTGCTATCGGCAGGGTGGCGATTACAACCATAGCCATTTTGGCTGATTCTTGCGGAATCGTATCAAATAAACTTTTCTGCATGAGAGCGACATCCATATTTTTTCTCATAAATTCAAGATTTGCTTCAATTTTCATGAGTAAAGCTTGAAGCGGCACCAGATTGGGGTTATCAATATAAAGCAAGGCTGTAAACCAGTCATTCCAATAACCCAGTGTACTAAACAAGGCGATCGTGGCAATTCCCGGTAAGGAAAGCGGGAAGATGATTTGGAAGAAGATTCTCCATTCACTTGCCCCATCGATTCTGGCCGATTCCAAAATCGATTCAGAAACAGACTTTAAGAAGAAGGTTCTCATGATGATAATGTAAAACGCATTCATCGCAAGGGGCAGGATTAGTGCCCAAACGGAATTTTTCAAATGCAGAAACTGGGTGACAACAATGTAAGT
The DNA here is from genome assembly GCF_019969725.1 of Neobacillus bataviensis. The sequence continues at coordinate 162,851 of NZ_JAHXYW010000006.1, read as the reverse complement.
CGGCACCAGCCCGCCGCTGAATAGCATGGTAAAGAATGCCAAGAAGGTAAAAAATCTTCGATACTTAAATTGCGGTCTTGAAATCGCGTAGGCATAAAAGGTAATCATGAACACACTGATCAAGGTACCGATAATGGTAATAAAAATCGTCACACCATAGGAGCGGAAAAAGGACTCCTTCATACCCCAGAGATAATGATAAGCATCCAGGCTCCATTCCTTCGGGATCAGTTGAAAACCGTTCCTGACAATACTTTCTTCACTTGTAAACGAAATGATAATGACATAGATAAAAGGAAAGACACACGTAAATGCGAGAATCCCAAGCAGTACACTAATAATAGCATTTGCAGCCGGATGCATATGTTGGGGGTCCCGATACTTCTTAACCTTACCCCTTTTAATTTCTTCTACTGGTTTTGAAATAAGCAGCGTTGATTGGGTTTGTTCTAGTTTTGGCATATCCTTAGCCGCCGGGCGACTTTTCCTCCCTTCGTAAAGAAATGAACATTAAAACAAGGCACTTTCCTCATCCACTTTACGGACAATGTAGTTGGTAATGATAACGAGGATAAATCCAACAGCCGACTGATATAGACCTGCTGCCGTACTCATGCCGATATCCCCCAGATTCATAAGACCACGGTATACGAATGTATCAATTACATTTGTGACTCCATATAAAGCTCCCGAATCTCTTGGCACTTGATAAAACAATCCGAAATCCGAGTTGAATATCCGGCCAATATTCATGATGGTCAGGATAATCATTAATGGCTTAAGCATTGGCAGGGTAACATGTTTAATCTGCTTCCATTTTGAAGCGCCATCAATCATCGCTGCCTCATAATACGTCCGGTCAATTCCGACGATAGAGGCTAAATAAACAATACTTCCGTATCCTACACCTTTCCACATGCTCATGAATACGAGAATAAACGGCCAATATTTCGACTCGCTATACCACGAAACAGGGTCAACATGGAACCAGCTAAGAATATGATTTAACAAACCGTGTTCCGTACTTAAGAAAGTGAAGACAAAGTAACTGCCGATAACCCATGAAATAAAATGCGGGAACAAGATAGAAGTTTGGTAAACCTTAGACAGCCTCTTATTGATTAACTCACTAAGCAAGACAGCTGTTGCTACCGCCGTTACCAGCCCTAATACGATAAAGACAAGATTGTAGAGGATGGTATTTCTAGTAATGATCCATGCATCATTTGTACTGAATAAATATTTGAAGTTATCAAAGCCAACCCATTCACTATTCATGACGCTGGCAAAAAATCCATCGGGATCAATCCGGAACTTTTTAAAGGCCAATACTTGCCCAAACATCGGCAAATACGAAAATAATAGCAGCCAAATTGTTCCTGGTAACACCATAAGCAGCCAAACTCGATTTTTATAGAGATCGCTTAATATCCTTTTCATATTTCTCCTCCCCCCGAATTTTTATGTAAGCACTTCCATACCTTTATTTTAAAGGGAAAGGAGACCTAATTATAGTTGACTAATTTAGGATTAAGTGCAAAAATCTTAGAATTTAATACAATTGGCTTTGTTAAACTGGGATGTTGATTTCCACTCCAGGCGCTTCGCTTTCCGCTCCAATCAACAGGGGTAAAAAATCAACAATAATCATTAACACAGCCATACTAAAATGAGAGAACCGACTGAAGCGGTCTAGTCGGTTCTTTTTTGTCCTATAAAACTCTAAAAGTCTTAATCTCATACGGTTTGATTTCAACCTCAATCGGCGATGCAGATTCAGCTCCGATCGGTTCTTCCATTAAATTGGTCTCCACCCATGAGGTGATGCCTCTTAGAATATCGAGGGAAACCTTGCCTCTGCGTCCTTCATATTCATGAAGGCGGATAATGATCCCGTTGCCATCATAGGCTGGTTTAATGGCATCAATCCAAACATGATCCGAAGCCATTTCGAGGAAAGACTCTTCCTTTGCCCATTTCCCTTCGAAAGCCACAACAGGATCGTTCAAATCCCATGCTGTCTCCACCGTCTTCGCTATGCGCCATTCCCCGATATGCGGATAAAGCGAATATACGAACGAATGGATTCCCTGATCTGCTTGTGGATCAGGATGAATCGCTGATTTTAATAAGGTGATCCGCATGATATTTTCTTTAATGTCGTAGCCATATTTGGAATCGTTCAGTAAGCTTACCCCATAGTCTGGCTCTGACAGATCGGCCCACTGATGGCCGACTGTTTCAAATTTGGCCATATCCCAGCTTGTATTCCAATGAGTCGGGCGCTTCACATTTCCATATTGAATATCATAAGTGGCCTCGGTGGCGCGGATATCCACTGGGAAAGCGGCCTTCAGCAGTTTTCTCTTTTCATGCCAGTCCACCGTTGTTTCAAAATCAATGCGGCGGTCATTTTGATAAAAGACAATACGCTGGGAAATTTCAGAATGGTGATATGTCCACTTGGCAAGAATCGTAAGCGTCAATTCCCCATTTTCCACGACTTCAAATCTGATTAAATCACGGATTTCTTCCATTTTTTCTTGATAAAAGAGATCGATATCCCAAGCATCATGGGCAAGCGGCTTATCTTCGAAAATTTGCAGGATATTCCCCTTTTGATTCTCAGCGAGAACCTCGCGGCCTGCTTCCTTATCAAAGAGGGACGTCATTTGGCCAAATTCATTCCATTCAACAAGGTAATACGGTGTTTGCAATTTCCGGTCCCGATAGCTGAAATTCGATTTCGTTTCCTGAACGGCTGCCGCCGGCTCAAAATATAACGTCTTGGCCCCAAAGGAAGGAAGGTTGTCGACCTCAATCAGCCAGCCATTATCCCGTTTTTGATGGGTCAGGACTTCTCCCTTGCTGTTTTTCCAAACCCCTCCGGCAAAATCAGCAAATTGCTGGACAGCTACATTTTTCTTGCCCTGATGGTGAGTCGCATGAAAGAGCACGACAGAGCGGTCATCCTGTTCGATTCCGTGCTCAATGATACGGGATTCCACGTTTCGGGCTAGCTCGTGAGCTTCCTTGTATTCTTCTTTGGCATCCTCATAAACCTCATGGATGGAGGAGCCGGGAATAATATCATGGAATTGGTTGCGCAAAATAATCTTCCAGCCATTTTTCAACTCGTCCGTTCCCAGCCATTGGCCGTTTTCGGAAAGCCATGAGGTGAGGAATTCAGCCCGTCGGTATAGCAGCTCCAATTTTCGATTCATCTGCTTCATAAACGCCTGGCTTGTATAGGTGCCCCGGTGGTACTCAAGGTACAGCTCGCCATCCCATTTATGAATATAGCCATCCGATCCGGAAACATTCTCGTGAAGCTTGTTAAAAAATTCCCCGGCTGTCGACGTTTTTACCTTCGGCATCCCTGGCAGCGCATCAAATCTGCGGCGCATTTCAAGCATATGCCGATTGACACCTCCGCCGCCATCACCATATCCATAGGAAAGAAGCAAATCTTTCGATAACTCTTTATCACGGTAGCCCTTCCAAGCGCCATTCACCGTTTTCGCGGTAATATATCCATTATACGTATAGAACCAAGAGTCCGGAGAATTCCATGGCTCCGGCGTCGTAATAAAATGCGTTAAAATTTCGGTACCATCGATTCCTTTCCAGTAAAAAGTATCGTGCGGCATCCGGTTATACTGATTCCAGCTGATTTTGGTCGTCATCATTGTTTTAATGCCTGATTTTGTTAAAATCTGCGGCAGCGCCCAGCTGTAGCCGAACACATCCGGAAGCCATAGGTATTCGCAATCGACACCAAACTCTTCTTTAAAAAAGTTCTTCCCATGAAGGATTTGGCGGACAAGTGATTCGCCGCTTGGAATATTGCAATCCGATTCTAGCCACATGGCGCCGCCAGCTTCCCATTTCCCCTCTGCCACTCTTTCCTTTATTTGAGCGTAAATCTCAGGATAATCCGTTTTGATATAGTCATAGAGCTGCGGCTGTGTCTGCAGGAATAAATATTCAGGGAATTGCTTCATTAAATGCAAGACCGTCGAAAAAGATCGAGCAGACTTCTCACGTGTATTTTTTAACCGCCAAAGCCAAGCTACATCAATATGGGTATGGCCGACAGTATGGATCGTAATGTCTGATGTTTTGGTGAAGGACTGAATCGCCTCCGTAAGGCTTTCCTCAGCCGCATAACAGGACTGATAAAATTCTGAGCTGCCGGGCTCCGTCCAATTAATCAAATAAAGGGCATCCGAAATCAACTTTTTCAAAATGGTATAGGCGGAGTCGGACTCACTTGTTTCTTTTATCACTTCATAAGCAGCTAATAGGGTGTAATAGAGATTATCTACCTGGCGATCCAGCCAGCCGATCGCGGCCGTTTGCAGTTTAAATTCATTTTCTCTCGGAACTCCTCCACCCTCAAGTCCTGACCAGAGCCTGAAATCCAAACGCATCGGCCCTTTGGCCGTTTGGTTATCGAAGAGAACTTCTTCATGGTTGGAATCGACACCCTGATAGGGTTTGCCATTGACAAATAGAAGCGACTCAAAACCTGAATTATTGCCCCCGCCCGTTTTTCCAAACGAGAATAGACCGACAATCTGCTGATCGGCATATGGCAAATGAGTATCGATGTCGGCATGAAGCCAAATATAGTGATCGCGTCCTTTCCAGTAGTCGCCGATATTCATCACCTTTTGTTCATCATACGCTGCAGGTGGATAGGCACCGATTGCACCATCATCCTCCTGGGCGAAAAATTGATGAATTCCCTTAAGGTCCCGGTACCGGTAACCCTCTAATTCCCTGATGCGTTCTTCAAATTTCCTTTCCGTTAAGAACATGTTTTCACCTCATTATGACTAGTTTTTTACAATGAAAAGTTGCCTGCAGTGACGATCCGGTGATAGACATTACCGCCAACCAGCCCATCCACGATTTCCCATGGCCCATCATGGTGCAGCCGTTTTTCTTCCAATTCTTCCATCCGGGGAATCCTTCCCTCGAGCCACGCCTGAATCCGGTATTTGACGGAATCTATCCGGGTAATGACGCCGCCATAACGAATATCGATTACTTCCCAGCCAAATGGTTTGTACGCTGCAAACCAGATGTCTCGGTGCTTTTGCCTTAAAAGGTCGACATTCTTCTTGATTCGATCCAAAGTAAGTAGAATTGATTTCATTTGTTCATAATCGTTGTTCTGATACGCCGCTAGGATCTTGATGCCGATTTCCGCTTTGTCAGCCAGCACCCTTGCCAGCTGTTCATAAAAATCAAACAAGGATCCCCATGCTGGATTTTCCCGTTTGGCTTTTTCAAGCACGGGCATCAGCTGCTGATAGTGCTCCCCTAAAGAAAGGCCGCGGACATTCTCGTCATATAAGCCTATTAAACTATCTTGGTAAAGCAGCACTTTCGAAGTCATCGAGCTATTCATGTTATCCCTCATGACACCCGGTGTTTCATCCAATAATTTCAAATTCATAAAATCGGCAAAATGCCCGTCAGCACAAAACGCAAAGCGCTCTGACACCTTTTCAATGGACACTTCCTTCTGATAAGTGTGCTCGGCAAATAATTGCATGATTGGGTAAGCTGTTGCAAAAGGCGTTTCTGCTCCGTTATCCCCCCACAATGTTACAAAGATTTCGCCGATACCTTCCTGTTTACAGGCGGCCAGTGCGGCTTCTGTTGTCACAATTGCCTTGCCATAATTCGGCGCCAATCCATTCCATGTCCAAGCCCCGCCGGCAAAAATCGGCGTGGAGCCGAGCAGCTTATGGTTTTGAAAATCTCGTTCATACACTTCTTGTTCTTTTCGGTAATAGTTCCAATAAACAAGCTCGACATCCGGAATTCCTTCCAATATATCCTCGCGGATGCTGCCGTTTTCATCCTTATAAGGGCTGTTTTCTGCAAACAACGGAAAGTACATATCGCTCCAAATCATCGGTTTTAACCCCAGCTTATCGGTAATGGAAACTACCTTTTGCAGATGCCGGTTCATGAGATCGATATGGTTCTCATAGCCATGCTTCGCCAAATATTTTCCTAGTCCAAGCTGAAACGTCTCGTCCATGCCAATATGAATCCGTTTGCTCCGAAATGGCTTGGAGGCCGCTTTTAGACAGCTCTCTAAAAACTCATACGTTTTGGGCTCATCCACGAGTAATATATCATCTGTGTCTTTTACGCCTGCGGCATAATTCCATTTCAGGGCTTCACGCAAGTGGCCCAAGGTTTGAATGCAGGGGATCATTTCAATTCCGAGCTTCCCGGCATATTCATCACTAGCTTTGAGCTCCTCAAATGTATATCTTCCGCGCATATATCCAAAGTAAGGATATTCCTTCACCTCATACGTGTCCTCCGTATAAAGCATCAGGGTGTCTAATCCCATTACCGCCATGTGCTGCAGAAGCTTCTCGATGTCCGCAACTGTGGGAACCGCATTTCTAGATGCATCCAGCATCACACCACTCATGTTAAACTGTGGATTCTCGGTGATATCGAATTCGCCACTTTTTTGAAAATTCTCCAGCCACAATCCGATCGCCCGGAAAAAATGAACCGGCTTTTCGAATGAAATTTCTCCCTGGCCGTTTTTATTCACGATCCGTAACGGCCCTTGCTGATTTATCACTTGTATTGGATACCCATCAGTAGAAAGTTGAATCTTTAATCGTTTAGAAACAAGTTCAAGACCATCTGCTATAGCAGATGTGTCCCCCTTTAAGTACAATTCCACTTGTATTCCCCCTGTTTTTTCTCCGAATTCCGATCAGGTTAGCACTTTTTTCGTAAACTTTGTTGTTTTTAAATACAACAACGCGAAATCTAAGTGTATTTTTACACCAAAAAAACAAGTTGATAGATTTATCGGCGGATTTTTACCTTTTATCAGCGAATTTTTGGTTTTATCAGCGAATCTAAGACATTTATCGGCGGATTTCGTAAGTTTATCAGCGAATCGGAAATAGCAACAATTTTACCTCTAGCAGACCCTTTCTAATCGAGCAAATCTGCTAAGACAAACCTTCATCATCCAATAAGCAGGAGCAACCGCAGAAATAAACGGGATAAGGCCGGGGACCTGATTTATCAGGTAGCCAATGACAAGAAATCCGGCGCCAATCCAAATGGTGGAAGGCAGCCCCGTTAAGGTGATAAGAAAGGACTGTTTGATATATTCCTTACTGGAAAGCTCATAATGGACATAGACGGCAAAGAAATGGCCGACTGCCAATAATAGGATGATCAACAGGATGTAAAGGATGAGCGAAAGAAAGCTGGCAAAAACACCCGACATAAAGGTCTCTGTAATCCTGATATCGATAAAAAGAAAAAGGCCGATGCTGTAAAAAACAAGGCCTATTCCATTGCTTCTCTTCCATTCTTTCAAATACACTTGCTTAAACGTCTTCCAAACAGGTACATCGGTATCTTTTCTTAGCCATTTGCGGACAATCGTAAACAGGGCAACCGTTGCCGGGAAAAAGCCAAATACCCCGAGTCCCAAGGCGGTAAAGGCAATCCAGCATATATTTGCGGAGATTGCCCTCCATATCCATTCACAAACAACGATCATCCATGAACCTTTGTTCATACGGCACCACCCTTTCCAATGAACTTTAACTAGTTATTGTTCATCAAATGATGATAAAGCGGACTTCCTTTTACGGCTTTACCGGTTAAACTCAGCACGAATTCACTGAACATCGTGTTCGCCCACGCGAACCAATCTCTTGTAAATTCCTCCGGACAGTCGGCGTTAAAGCCTTCGTGCATAAAATTCGTACCGCCATCGGTGTTTTTAAAATAAGCCAAAATTTGCTGTTTTTCCGCTTCGCTTACCGCGGTCATCCCCTGGATAGCCAAGGCAATATGCCAAATATAGTGATCCGGCGTATGTGGGCTGCCGATGCCATTGGCATATTTACCCTCGTAATAATAGGGATTATCCCTGCTCAAAAGGAACTTTCGTGTATTGAGATACGTCGCATCATCAAATGGCTGGTACCCTAAATACGGGGCTGCAAGCAAACTTGGAACATTGGCGTCATCCATTAAATTTACGCGTCCTTCCCCATCGGTTTCATAGACATACATCTCGCCGTAGATCGGGTGGTCCAATTTCGCATATTGTTCAATCCCCTGCCTGATTTCCTCACGCAGCTTTAAGCACTCTTCTTTTAAGGAAGAATCCTTTAGCACCTCATCACACATTTCCGCCGCATACCCTAACACGACAACGGCAAACATATTCGCCGGGATCAGGTATCCGTAGGTGCAGGCATCATCACTTGGGCGGAAGGCGCTCCACGTCATTCCGGTCGGAACCACACGCCCTCCTTTTCCTTCGCGGATCAAGGTATCGGACAGGCGCACATCGGCCCGTTCAAACCTGTAAGGAGACTTATTTTCATGATCCTGCTCCGTCCTCCAAACATGGATAATCGTCTCCAAAACTTCTTGGAACGTTTCTTTTAAATACGCAGTACGTCCGGTTGACTTCCAAAAAAAATAGGCAAGCTGGATCGGGTAGCATAAGGAGTCAATCTCGTATTTTCGTTCCCAAATATGGGGCGTCATTTCGGTAAGATCGGTTTGATGCCCCCTTCCATTCTCCGTTTCATTAAACGCATTGGCATACGGGTCATGTAAGATAAAAGCGAATTGCTGGCGGATCACCCCTTCGAGTAATTCGGCCAGTTCCTCATCCTCCTCTGCAGCCAGCAAATAGGGGCGAACTTGTGCTGCTGAGTCTCTTAACCACATCGCCGGAATGTCACCGGTTACGACAAAAGTTTTTCCATCTTCCAGTTTTTTCAGCGTCGTGGTATACGTATTGACAAAGCATTGCTCAAACATTTGGTGTAATTTTTCATCCCCAGGAAAACATTCCTTCACATGTTGGATCAATTTTTGCATCGATCCTGGAATTACTGCTGTCATCTTTCCCTCTCCTATCGCTTATTTTGAAAACCAAGGGTAATAATTTCATAGCCAGCGACTTCATACTGATCGCTAGAATCATAGGTTTGTTCTTCAAGTATCGTACTCTTGTAAGATGTAAAATCCGGCTGGGCGGGGATGGATGCCGTGAGAACTTTACTCGCTGGAGCTGGATTGAACCAGCGAATCATCACGTCATCACATTCCTCCGCCACTTTCATCGATGACCACGCAAGGCCCTCGGACTCCCAGTTCACAAACTGATGGTCAGCCGGCAAGGTTCCTTCATGGGCGTTTGTCTGAATAACCTGAAGAGGAACTTTATATTGATAAGCCTCCACAAATGCGTTTGAGGCAATCACATCTTTTTCATGCATGAGCACTTGCCATTCGGCTGTTTGTGTCCCGATGCACTGGGCCTCCGGTGTCGGGAAGTAGCCCCAGTCACCAAGCTCAGCAACCGAACGAAGTACGGTGAGGGCAATCGTTCCGTCCGATGGCAGGATTTCATATTCCTGAAGGCCGTCCGTGGCCACGGTTAAGCCCATCTCGTCACCGTTAATGCTGGCGAAGCGCTGCTGATGATGACAGAAGCTTGGATTTTCCCATTCCTTTTCCGGTGAATTCGGGCGTGTCACAATCTCGAAAATACTGTCGGCCTGGTGTGTTTCCGTTTGCAATCCTGTCGGGAAAAGAACACGCAGGCGGTGGTCGGCAGCTTGATTGTCAATGGTCAGCTTGAAAGCCGGACCCTTCATTCCTTTTTCCAGAGTGACAACGGTACGCAGTGTAATGGTCGTCATTTCGTTCGATCTGCCTGCTTCCCTTTCCTTATGCCAAATCAAGCGGTTCCGTTCGATGGCTAATCGGTCGTCCGCTGAAACCGGGATGGTTAAGGTATGCGTAAATTCAAGCTCTGTTCGAAGCGGTGATTTTTCAATCAAGCGGAATACGGCTTGAACACCCTTTGTCGTAATCGGATCCTGTCCTTTTGCTTCCTTGAACATATATTCATTCCCGACATCCCCTGTGTCCTCATAAATGCCGAGACGATAGAAGGTCCTGCCGGCAGCTTTATTCGTTAGATCATAGGTGCCATCCTCATGAAACAGGAGGTGAACATATTCATTTTCCATCTCCATGCCGCCATCCGCCTTGTTTTCTGGACGCTGCCCGGCCGGCTGCTCCTGTGGAATAAGATAGAATGTCTTGTAGCCGAATGCAGGGATCTTTTCTGCAAAGAAGGAAAGCTTGGCGCGCTTAGCAAAAAACGGCTGGCGGAATTTGTCATCCGGTAAATCATAGCCAAACTCAACCACCGGGTTTTCTAGATGACATTCGATGGTATTGCCGGCTTGATCGACCAGCTTGTAAGCTGGCAAATCTTTATCCTGTAAATACATTGGAATTTCTTCAAAATGCATTTGGGAAAAATACACCTTTTCCAGATCGACTGTTTCCGTAACGACCTCGTCTTTGTTCCACCCCGTTGTATTCAAGACAACAAGGGGAATTCCGCCCTTTGGTGCGCCCGTCGTATCAATTTTACCGGCAAGCTCCACCGCTTGCTCCGATACAAACACCTCTCCCATTTGCGAAACCGTTTCAAAGCGAGTCACCATTTCGCGGTGCACCTCATCCACGCTGCAGCCGCAAATGCTGTCATGCGGGTGATTCTTCATCAATGACTTCCACATAAAGCGGAGATATTCCCTTGGGTACGTCCCGCCTGCTAAAAAGGCCATGCTCGCAAGCGGCTCGGCGATTTTTTCCAAAAGGGTTTGACAGTAGTTGTTCCATTGCTTCAAATAAATCCGGCTGGATGCGGTATTGACAAGCGTCGACCAGCCATCGGTCCGCTGATTGCGCAATTCGCCATCAATGACCTGCAGCTTCTCAGGAAGTGCTTCTTTTAACGCCCCTATATATTCATCAAAACTGGAATGCTTAAAGGTGTAATCAGGATATAAACTAGCTGCCGTTTCAATCGCCTGTGGAATCGTTTTTTGCAGCGGCTGGTGGTCGCATCCATTCATAAACAATAACTGATTGGTGGACGCATACTTTTCGGCATCGCGGAGCTTAAGGTCCCAGAATTTTTTCGCTGCCGCTTCGTCCACTGGGATTTCATTTCCGTTCGAGTACCAATTGGCAAAAAGAATTCCCAATACATCCGAGCCGTCCGGTGATTTCCAGATCATCTCGGAATAGGGAGATTCATAATCAGGAGAATCCGACACCGTGTTATTAAAGCCGGTTGGTTTTACTCCCCTCCCGAAAGCCGCCGTATCAATCCCCGCTTGCTTTAAAAGCTGGGGCGCCTGCCCATAAATGCCGAAAGTGTCAGGAAAGTAGCCAATTTTTGATACATGCCCATAAGCTTTGGAATCTTGTAAACCGATTTGCAGGTTCCGAACATTGGCTTCAGAGCTTGTTAAGAAAGCATCCTGGAGCACATACCACGGTCCGATATACAGCTTTTTCTGTTCGATTAATTGTTTGACAATCTCCCGGTTTTCCGGATGAACGGCAAAATAATCCTCCAAAAGAACAGTCTGGCCATCCAAATGGAACGCTTGAAACGCATTTCCATCTTTTTTGAACTGGTCTATCAAATCATTCATCAGTTTAATGAAGTAGTAACGGTGCTGTTCAAAAGGCAAGTACCATTCCCGGTCCCAGTGGGAATGGGAGATAATATGTGCAGTTTTATTCATTGATTCTTACCCGCTTTCCTTTATTTCAGTTTCGCGAAAACGCTATCATTTTGCTTTGACTACATTTTAACAAGCCAGAATTTTGGGGCAATAGATTGCTAGAAAGTCCTATGGATTTTACAGTGTATCTAAAAATAGTTCATGAAAAATGGGGGCAGCCGCTCATTGCTTTCCTGCAATGAGGGCTGCCCCCTTCTCTTATTTAATTTCCATTATTAAAGTCCTTTTTTAATTCCTCCATCCGATCCATTAACTGAACAAGACGGTCGTAGTTTGTGACCTGTTTTCTTAAAGTTGGATGAAGCTTGTTGTAGGCCACTTTACAGTCATTGACAAGATGCTTATCAGCTAACGTTAATTGATCCACGTCAGGAAGAGCATTGATTTGATGAATGACTTCGGTTACCTTTTCGTTCAAGTAAGCGGCACTATATCTTAAGCTTTCTCTTTCATCCTCCTGCTGAACGGTATAATAGATTCTTCCGGCCTTAGTACCGAAATCCAGCTGTTCAAAGGCGATCGGTCCGTCCTGGTCAGCCTTCTTTTCAGCCAGAACTTCCTTTGCATCTAAGGATTTATACAGTCGAACAGTTTGACCATTTTTCACTCTTTCAATCGTTACCTTATCTTCGGCTCCAGCGTTGTTTTCCGCCTTAACAAAATGCATCATCACGTTTTCTGTTCTCGGCAGTGCGGCACTTTCAAACATCTGCCAGTCATAGATACGGATCGCACCCCAAGGAGAAGTACCGCTATTATAAATCTGCAGCTTGAATTCCCTTGCTGTAACTGGCTCATCTAACACCACATCTGTCACAGCTTTCGTATTATCAGTAATTCGTTTAGCACTGATCCATTCGCCGGTTTGATTTTTATAAAGGAGCTCAAAATCGACGGTGTTCATGTTATTGGCTTCCCCGCCATATTCCGCATGCTCCACACGCCAGCGGCGGATGGTTTTCTCCTCACCAATATCAATCGTCATATAACCGGTTTTCATATTGGTTGCGCACCATTTACTATTTGCGAGGGCTGTTCCGTCCAGTGCTTTAGAGGCCGGTTCTGCCGCATTTTCCGCAGAGACTGATGTTACCTTGGCCTTTAGCGCCACATTGGGAGAAGTAGGGTTTTGTTCGATTTCTGTTGCATCCGTCCCCATGCCCCAGTCAAAAGAAACTGTGGCGGCTTGACCGCGTACATAATCCTGATTGACCGGCACCACTTTCAGTTTCGTGATGTTATCGGCCGAGGCATTTTCCATCGTTCTCGTAATATTTGGCGTATAGAAATAGTTATTCGGTGTTACCCCTAAAAGTGTTTCAATACCATCAGCATTCTCCTGGTAAACCTCATAATGCAGGACATTCTTCTGCTCAGACCAGCTAAGGCGGGCTTCCGCCTCGAAGGCTGTTTTCGGCATTTTTTCTAAAATTTTCACATCAGAAGGTTTCGTCAGCACTGCAGCCGCTGCATCATAGACGGACAGCTGGCCTAAATGAATCGAGTAGTTTTCCATTTTTTCAGCATTTTTAACTTTCAGACTTAATGCATAGGCTGTTTTCCCGGCATCCTTTCCAAGGTCGACAACCGCTGTCTGCCAGCCATCACCCGACTTAGGCAGCGGATAATATTTGATGTTGCTTTGTGCATAGTCTTCACTAAAGGCCACACCCAGTGACACATCCGCTCCCGATTGGTTTTGGTAAACGACACGGACCTTGGTTGTGTCCGTAACGGGAAGTTTGGAACTGTAAAGCATCGTGTCATTGACAGAACCCGCCTCGAGCGCACCACTGAATTTCAGCGAATTGCCACCGTTATAGGCTTTATCAAAATCATAGGAAACTTTGATTCTGCTGCCTTCACTGCGGGTCCACCAGCGCCAGGTCGGCATAATATCCTGGATGGAGCGGTTATTCCACTCAAGGCCGCTGGCGATTTTTCCGTTCACAAAGTATTGTTTTCCGTGGCCGCTGTTAAAGTTTGTCGTAAAGGGCTTCGACTGAATAACGGATGCATCCGTGACAAAACGTGCCATCCCTTTCCAAGCAGCCGAATCATCGGCAAGGGTAGGATTGCCCTGCGGTCCTGTCCATAATTCTTTTTCCTTTTCATGGAAGTCAGCAGGATCAGCCGCTAATCCCATGGTCGAGTTTGGCGCATAAAGGGCAATGGACACTTTCGGCTGTTTCTTTTCATCGAGCAGGGCATCGGTATTAATTTTGGTATTATAGGAATTCTGTTGAATTTCAAAACCGGCATAGGCATCAAATGGGCTGCGGTTATGACCTTTCATTGTCTCTACGGTGGTGTTAATCTTACTGGTAGTCCAGTTATAGTTTAAAAAGAACTCATCAACGGCATATTCCCCATCTTCCGCCGGTTTCACATACATATCATTTTTGCTGTTGATAGAATCCTGATAGTTGATAGCTCCGGTATTGTCCTGCGCGTCATACCAACTGACATTCAGGTTGGAATTTCGCTTAATATAGCGCATCATTTCATTCATACGTTCAGCTGTGGCCTTACTGACACCAGACGTTTCCTGATTGAAAAAATAACCGTCAAAACCATAGTACTCCGCCACTTCGATCATCTTGTCGGCAACTGGGAAACTTCCATCCTGTTTCTGTTGGGTAAACTTTTCGATTTCAGCGACTCCCTCGGCAGAGCTGCCCCATGGGAAACCAAGCGTGGCATAAACAGGCACCCCATTCCGGTGGGCCGCATCGACAATATCCGGTGTAGGGATGGCAAAAATCCCTTCATTGGTTCCCGACCAGTAAATATAGGAATCTAGTAATTGCCAGTTATCAAACGCGTATACATTAAAATCATTGCTTCCAACGGAGCTGGCCTCATCATGATTCCAGTTCGTAATCGCCGCAGAGGTGATGCCAGCCTTAGGATTAGCCAGTGGATTTACCTGGGATCCTTTAAAGCGATTTTTGTTTAACGGAATGCTGGCCCGGTTTATTTCGGCATCCGGGTCGTTTTCAGGCGACCAGTTCAGAAGGGTTTCCACCCTGAAGGCCGGAGCCAGCGGCTTTAGACTGAGCCTGTCCGCATAATTTTCATTGACGACGTCCGTCCCGTCTCCATTAACAGCGGCTTCTGCCCCGGGGACACCCAGTGAACCGAGTAACATGAAAGCAGCCGATACAGATAAAATTCGGCCGAACAACCTGCTTCTATTTCTCCTCATCTTGCTCCTCCTCTTAATCTAGTTAAGCCACCGGGACGGTTCTCATGGCTTTCGCCAATGGTCACTAGCCAAAAAAACCAGCGGAACCGTCCCCATGGTCACGGATTTAGAAATCCATGGACTTCAAATTCAAATATCCTTGCAGCCGTATCGCCGCCTTGGGTTGGTTTGTCAATCCACAAACGGACGTAGCGTGCGTTTGTTAACGCGATGCTGTGCTCTGAAACCGCCGCTGTATTATCGGTCACTTTAACAGCTTCTGTCCAATTTACTCCATCCGTACTTACTTCAATCCTAAACGCCTGGGTGTTAAAGGCTTGCGGTTCCCCGCCCGCTTGTGCATGGCGAATGACAAACTTGGAGAGGGCAAACTGGTTGCCAAGATCAACTTGCAGCCAATGAGGGGCATTCCCCAATGTGCACCATTTACTGTTGTCCGTTACTTTGCCATCGAACGCATACTTCGCTGCTTCAGTCGGAGCACATTGTCCGCTGGCGATCGCATTCTTGTTCAACGCGACATTTTGAATGTCCTTGGCTGCTTCAGAAATAGTAATCATCGCCTCTTTTGTTAGAACACTTTCACCCTCGCTGTTCTTGGCAATCAGGGTAACCGTGTAGACGCCTTCTTTCTCATAGGTGACGACCGGATTTTCCTCATTACTCACTGCTGGAGTCCCACCTTCAAAATGCCATTCCACTTCTTCCGTTACTTCTGATGACTGATTAAGAAAATGAATTTCCTGCCCTGGAGCCGCTACCGTTTTATCGGCACCGAAATCCGCTTCCGGCTTTGGATAAGGCGGCCAATCGAACGTAACAGCTGTTGGCTCGCTGCGTTTAAACTCTTTGTTCACTGCAACAATTTCCAATGTGGTGCTGCTTTCTTTGCCACTTCTCTTCAGATTGGATAGGTAATACACCTTATTAGGGGTAGCACCAACAAACTCTTTTTTATTATTCGGCAGTTTCCGATAAATTTCATAGTGGATTACATCAGGATCAGACGGCTTCCAAGCAAGCGGGACATCAGCGTAGATTCCTTTATTAAACACAATTTCATTTACCGTTCCATCGTTCGGAGCAGGGATAGAATTGTGTTTTTCCTGCTTGTTATATACCTTGATTTCACCAATATTGGTCGTAAAATCTTTCACTTCCTCGTCACCCTCCACCAAAAGCGAGATGGCAGCGATTTTTTTATCACTGTATTTTTTTAGTTTAAATGTGTCGGTCGTCCATGGTTGATCCGTTAGTTTTTTCACATCAAAGAACACAAATTGGTCGGGCTTGTCAGTAAAGCTGACTCCCAGTTTCATGTTTGGTTTTTTCAAATCTGTTTTGTATGTCAGCGAGATTTCCGTATCCTTTTGAATCGGCAGATTGGTTTTATAAAGCTTGATATGCGTTGGATTGTCCGCTTCAATTGTTCCTGATAGCTTCAACGAGCTGCCGCCGTAATAGGCCGTATCCCAATCGAAATCGACGTTAACAGCCTGCCCGCCTTCTTTCAGCCAGCGCCAGGTCGGAAGGATATCCTGGAGACTGCGGTTATTCCAGGACTGATTGCTTACCGTCGTTCCATCTGCGGCGAAAAACTTGCCGCTTCCTGTATTAAAGTGCGTCACAAAAGGGAGCTCCTCGATCGCCGTTTTAGCCGTAAAATAGTGGGCCATCCCTTTCCATGCCCCGTTATTGCTGGTTGCTGCAGGGTTTTTGGACTTTCCAACCCAGAATTCATTTTCCTTTTGATAAAACTCCTCCATGGTCTCAGCCGTTTTAAAGGCCCAGTCCGGGCGATAAATGCCTAATGAAGTTAATGGTGCTTTCCCCTCAGGGAAAATCCCCTCCCAAGCAACGTTGGTGCTTGTCCCATTTGCTTCCACATCAATCCCGGTAAATAAATCATACGGGCTTCTGCCAATTTCCTGAGCTTTGTTAACAGAAGACTGCTGGTTACGCCACCAGAAGTTTAAAAACATACTGTCAGAAACACGTGACCCTCCGTCCTGCAGGAAGCTGCTGTTTTGATCGGTCAACGCATTTTGCCAGCTAACCCTTCCGTTCTTCGTCATCGAATCGTACCACATGATATGCATGCCTTCACTCTTATGCTGCTGTAGATAGACAAGGAAATCCTTCATTTTTTGAGCTGTCTTGGCATCTCCGCCTTCGGTTTCTTGATTAATAAACCAGCCGTCAAATCCGTAATAGCGTGCCGCCTCAAGCAGCTTGTCCGCCGCAGGGAAGGAGCCGTCCTCCCGTTGGGTCAACATTTGGTTCAGCCATTCAACCTTTCCGCCATAGACGGTCGGTGGAAAGAAAACGTTTCCCAAAATCGGTACGCCGTTTTTATGGGCAGCGTCAATGACGTCCGCACTTGGCGGCACGATAATGCCTTCACCGGAAGATCCTGCCCAATACACCATGATGTCAACGTATTGCCAATAACTGAAGGTATTCGTCAAAAATTCCTTCCCGCCTTGGGAAGGTACGCCACTCGTTGTGGGGTTGAGCGCAGACAAAGCTACTACCTTTGCATCTGACTGGGCATGGTCATTGACTTTGTATAACACTTCCCGTTTGCCCAATGGAATTTGGCTGCGGTTAAACACTGCATCCGGATCGTTCTCTGGTGTCCAATTCAATAATTGCTCGGGATACCAATAAGATGATTCTGGCTGTTTGGCATAGCTTGTGTTGGGTGATAACCCCACAATAAAGATGCCTAAAAAGAAAACAAGCCACAAAAAGCTCTTTTTCACGTTTTTCACTGTTTCTCCTCGCCTTCTATCTATTTTTTATATTGAAGCTTAAGTAAGCATGCTTCCCTTTTCCCTGAATGGAACTACAGAATGATAGCGCTGCCAATTTTACCTTCGATGATGTTCTTCCGTCAGTCATTCCGATTTGACTCTTTTTTTCACATCTTATTCGGAGCAGTTTACTCCGTCAACGAATGCACAAAATGTGATATAGTTTTTCCATAATCTCTAAGGTTTTTCCAGTCTACGGGGTGTCCATGGGGAGGGTTCTCCTGGCTTTTTTAAGGGGACAATCGGAAGTTTTGCGCGTTAAAAAGCCCGACTAGCTGATAGGAGCTAATCGGGCCTAAGTCCATGGGGTCGGTTCCCCCTATGTATTTTAATCATTAAAAAACATGGTTGCATTAAATCGGTCCTTTCGGTATGGGTCATAAAATCCATCAGTAATGGTCCAACCAGAAAAGTCTTCTTTTTTAAATAATTTATGTTCTGATCGATGTGAACGCATTGGGAGTTCACCAATCAGAAGAGCTTTTTTTGCTACTCGTTTTAATTCACTAATAGCTTGTTGTACGTATTCATCGGAATCAAAGTACAAAAATACTCCATAACAAATTACTTTATCAAAGCTTTTATCCTTAAAAATAATATCATTTGCTTCTCCAACGATTACAGAATTACCTAGGATTTCAATGTGCTTTTTAACAAGAGTAGGAGAGTAGTCCATTCCTACATAATCGCAATTTAAATATTGAGCTAATGCGCCCGCGCCACAGCCAACTTCAAGAACCTTATCGGTTGGTTTGATATCTAATGCTTTTACAATTTGGGCTGCTACCTCTGGCATATTTACCTGTGTAGCTTCATATCCGTTATAGGCAAGCAAATCTTCTCTTGAGCCAGATACTTTACCTTTTCTGGTCCAGATTTCTCTCCATGTTTCTTTCGGTTGTTCTAAGTTTGAGTTTTGTGACTCTACTTTTTGTGTTTGATTCATGTACATATCCTCCTTATATTGGGAATTCTAGCCTTTTCTTATTTATTTTAGAAAAGCTCTTTTTGTGTTCAAATTTTGAACATAACTAAATTATAAATAAATTTATGCGTGTAAAGAAGAACTTAGTTCAAAAATTAACAAAGAAAAAATATTAAATAGAAGGAATAAAAAAAGCCGATTTCCATATTTGGAAAACGACTGTAATATTGGCTTGGTTTAATTATTATTGAATTGGATCTACTGGAGTATTGGGCATTGCAACATTTGTTCCATTATAGTGGGCAAACAATCCACCTTCGCTCTTTGTTTTTTCAACAGCTGTGACAGTTGCATGTACCCATGTACCTGTTTCATCATCAAAAACTTCACGATTGCCAGTCAAAGGATCGCCTACACTTGGTAAAGTTCCTTCAGTTACTACTGTTCCGAAATTATTCAAGTTAAAGCCATTGATTTGATTAGCTTTACGAGCATCAAATGCTACATCAGCACTAACAGATACATGTTTTGGTATTGTTATTTCATGAGTTACTATTTTAGGTTGTTTACCACCAGTTAAATCTTCCCAATATTCTGTTACAGTATATGTATCTTGAGCTTCGTAAGTAAAAGTAAGACCGCTTGCATTTTTCTGTAAAGCAGCATTGTTCCAGCCAAATGCTAATTGTACATCTCCTTTACCTACAAATCCTGTTCCTGTTGCTGAATCAAACGCTACCGATGCACTTGCAGAACCGACCGCAATCCCAACTGTTAATAACCCTGTTAATGCTAATCCCATAATTTTTTTCATAGATTCACATTCCCCTTTTAAGTAAGTTTTTTAAAAGGTCGGTTACACTACTAGCTCCATATGATCCAAGTGTCCAGATACAAATCATACTTCCTTGCTCCCTTATACAAATTAAAGTATAAACATTTTAGGTATATAGGTACATTGGGGGAATTTCCATATTTTTAAACGACAATATGCACTATTTTTTTGATTTTATTTAACCAATATTAAATTAGATATTAAGAATATAACTATTTTTGGGGAGAAATTCACAAAATATGTCGTTTTTTGAGTTTAGTTTACTAATCAAATTTGGGGGAATTTTATGCAAAAGACCTCAAAACCTACAAAAACAGCCTTTTTTATTTCCAAAGAGACCATTATGTTAAGACGATTTTTAATCAACTAACCTCACATGTTAGTTCAATAGGCATATGTATTTTTTAATAGTTTTATCAATTTAACATCATTGAAACGGATTGTATCAGTTTTAGGATTCAACTTCGTGCTAATCGATAATCGGTAGGGCTGAACTGCATGTACTTTTTGAACATACGGCTGAAATAGTTGGCATCTTGGAATCCTGTTCTGGCAGCGATCTCGCTGATGGGTAAATCCGTCATTTCTAAATACGACAAAGACTTGTCAATTCTCAAGCGATTCAAATAGTCAATCAGACTTAACCCTACTTCCTTTTTAAACAAATGACTAAAATGATACCGACTTAAGCAGCAATAATGTGCTACCTCATTCAGAGTAATATTCCTCTGATGGTTTTCTTTAATATAATCGATCGCTTGTTGAATTAAAGGAGTGACTTCCATTTGATTCGTGTTCAAGGATTGCTCTGTAAGCCAAACCGCATATTCACAAACCTGATTAACAAATTTATCGTAACGAATGATATGATACAAGTTTTGAATAAAATTTGTATTGTTTGTAAGGATGGTTGTTGCATTGGCGCCTGATTCCATCACCCTTTTAGACATTAATAAAACAATGGACACTACTTCTGTTTTGAAAATATCCTCATTAAAATGACAAGCCTCCGCTATTTTTTCCATGAGGTGTTTCAAACAATTAATGCTCCCCTCTACATCCCCAATTTTAACAAGGGCCAGCAGCTCTGCCTTTTCTTCACTAAACGGATTGATGAATGACGCCTCTTGATTCCGTTCCATTTCGCAATGAAAGATTAATTGATTTCCTTGAAAAAAACGTCCCGACATTGATTTCCTTGCTTCAATAAAGGATTGGTAAAGGAGGTATGGATTTTCATAATATTTTCCGATTCCGATTGATACAGAAAGGTCACCCGAATTAATAGAAAGTTGAATTTCCTTTGCCATATGAAGCATTTTTCTATTAAACTCCTCTTCTGAGTCCTTTTCATCCAACTCCAAAAGCAGGGCAAGAACCCCTTCCTCAATCCAATTCCAGAGAAATGGAATACGGACTGTCTCTTCCATTTTCCCCACTAGCTGTTGACCAATCCTTTTTCTCCACTCTAAAGAATTCCTACTTGCTAGATCGGGATAACGATCGATTGAAATAATCATCACTAAATGGGGTTGAATAAATATCCCGAACCTTTGTTGCAGCTCTTCAAATGTCCCTTCATGAACAAGCGTTCCAGAGAGCAGAAGATGGGAAAAAGCAGCGCTGTTTGAATTTTGCTTCATTTTCATTCCCCCTCGTTCATCCTATCTTCTAATTGAAAGAAAAAGAAGCCGCTTTTCTCTGAAGATACAGTGGCTTCCTCCTTATATGTTTACTATTCTATTTCTCCAATTAACTCTTCGACTAGTATAACGATTTCTCCTTCTTGGATGTGTTGGTAAATAATCTCTATATCAGGATGGAAAAATCTGTCCTCTTGTACAGTTGGTACTTTCTCCCGAATAAACTGATGAACCTTCCCTGTTACGGGGGATGGATTCAATGATTCATAGAAATCTAACGCCTGCGTGCCTAGCATCAATTCAATCGCTAAAATATATTGAAGTTTCTTGGATATTTGATAGGCTTTCTTAGCCGCAAAATAGGCAAAACTCACCACATCCTCTTGATTCGCACAAGTGGAGACATTATCAATGGTAGCTGGATGAGAAAGAACTCTGATTTCATTTAATAAACCGGCAGCTGTATATTGAGGAATCATATATCCATTATTTAAACCAGGATTGACCACTAAGAAGTTTGGCAGTTCACTTACATGATAATTCACCAATCGATCAATCCGGCGTTCCGCAATCTTGGCTAAGTTCGCCATCGCGATACACATGGCATCAGCATCCATTCCTACATAGGAACTGTCGAAGTTACCTCCACTTAGGGCGACTCCATCGTCACCTTCAGGCCAGATGATGGGATTATCACTAACGGACTGCATTTCATTCATTAGGTTTTCCAGCGCATTTTTCAATACCCTCTTTACGGCACCATGGACCTGCGGAATACAGCGCAGACTTAGCGCATCCTGCAGCCGATAATCTTTGTACTGTTCGGCAATTTGACTCCCATGAAGAATTCTGACTAAATTCCGGGCTGTTTTACCTTGCTCCTCATGTTTTTTTACCGCATGCAGGCGTGGATCAAAAGCTTTAATCGTCCCTTTTAGCGACTCGAACGACATGGCTCCCGATATATCAGCCGTTTTGACAGCTTGAATCGCATTATATAAGGCAAGCGCGGCAAACGCTGAAACGGAAGTAGTACCGTTTAGAAGTGCCAGTCCTTCTTTACAACCTAAAGTAACTGGCTTTAATCCGGCCTTCTCTAAAGCCTCGCAACCTGAAAGGAGTTCGCCTTTATACCAAGCTCTACCCTCCCCCATTAAAACTAAAGCAATGTGTGCTTCAGGGGAAAGATAGGCCACTGAACCATCACCAGGTACAACCGGCAAAACATCATGATTCAATAATCCGGCCATAAGCTCTAAAACTTCTAAACTGACTCCCGAAAATCCATGCCCTAAATGGTTGAGGATCATGAGCTGAATCGCTCTAACGACTTCTTTTTCCAGTGGCTCCCCTACTGATACAGCATGGGATCGAACAATATTCCGTTGGAGGATTTCGGCATCGTCCTTCGAAATCACTTTTGTGACATTACTGCCAAACCCAGTTGTCACTCCATATATTGCGCGTTCTTCCTGCAAAAACTTTTCGATTAACCCGCGTGATGCTTTGACCCTGCTGCGGTAGGAAGCTGTAAAGGAAACTTTTGCTGAATACCTTGCTACAGCAACCACCTCATCAATCGAAAGCTCATGATCTCCAAGAATAACTTCTTTTATATCTCTTGGGTGTAAGGATTCATTGTTGGTCATTTAACGCACCTCTTTATCTAAAAATAAAGCTTATGATAAATTTCTTTTTCCTGAAAGCGATGAATTGATGTTTGGAGAGCTCCCCGTTTCAAGTTCTGGCTTATTGACATCGCTCATCGACAGATACTTTGTTTCTGGAGCCCATGCGATCGAGACAATTGTTCCAATCAATAGAACCACACTCATCGCGATCATCGATGGGCCCATTCCCCATGAACTAACACTAACGGGCAGCAGAAAAGTTCCAATCGCAGAACCAATTCGGCTGACAGCCGTCGTGACACCTACACCTGTTCCACGAATTTCTGTAGGGAAAAGTTCGGCAGGATAAATTAACGTTAGATTGGAAGCGGCAGACATCACAAATGTGAAGGTTGCAAAAATAATGATCGCAATCGTATGCGAATCTTTAGGCAATACACTTAAAAGAAACAAAGAGACGGTAAGAATGATAAACGTATAAATGGTGAAACCTCTGCGCGTAAGCTTTTCCGTACACCAAACCCCAACGATGGCTCCAGCTAAAAGGAAAAGGTTAAGCTGCATATCAACACTGAAGGTCTCTTCAAATCCCATTTTACTTAAGATCGTAGGAAGAAACGTATAAATGGCAAAATACGGAACAACCTGACATACATAAAATAATGATCCAAAGGTTGTTCGTTTCCAAAGCTGTTTACTAAAAAGATCGACCATACGGAAAGCCTTTTCAGAATGAGATTTAATTGTTTCATCCATAATGGCATTCGGTCCAATATGTTTTCTCACGATGGCACGCGCCTCTTCCACACGCCCCATTTTAATTAACCAAAGTGGCGATTCTGGAGTACCGATACGTAATATTAATAAAATAAAAGCTGGAATAGCAGCACTCATCAGCATCCATCGCCAAGATTCCGGGCCTGCTTTTTGTAAATAAAAACCGACAATATTCGAAACAACATAACCGACTGTCCAGAGGACATTTAAAGAAGAAAGCAATAATCCTCGATACTTTCTAGGGGCAAACTCAGCGAGTAAAGTCGATCCAACCGCGTAGTCTCCTCCTAAGGCAATCCCTATCAATAAGCGTAAAATGAACAGCGTCCATGGATCATTCACAAAGAACTGTAAAGCAGAGGCAATCCCGATAATCAGAAAATTAGCTAAGTAGATTTTCTGTCTGCCAATCCGGTCGGATAACCCTCCCAATAACAGGCTCCCGAAAAAGAGGCCAATTAAAGCGGAGCTTCCAATTAATCCTTCCCATATGGCGCCTAGTTTCATTTGTGGCCCTAATAAAGAAAGCGCCATTCCAATAATCCCTAAAGCATAACCATCCGAAAAATTAGAACCGAACGTAAGGGCGGTAATCCGAAGATGAAATTTATTAAGCGGTGCATCATCGATTAAATATTTTTGATTGCTCATAAAAGGCTCCTTTTCTGTATTTATTTGACTTTTCAGATTTCTCTCGATAAAAAAATAACTCCCTTTTCACTTCCTTTCATTATGCCTGTATGCGTTTTCACTTTAGTATACTAAATTATAATATGTTAAAAGAAAGATGGCTCTAGAGGATAATTCGATTTATTAGCACAATATTGCTATATTTTGTGATGATCGGCCAAACAAAAAAACAGGGAAAACACATAGGTTTTCCCTCTTTTTCAGCTGCACATGAATATTAATCTATTTATTTTTACATTCATTTGAAAAACGATGAAGTGAAAACATGGAAATATCATAGGATGTTTTACCTTCGTTAACGAGATCACAAATAATTTTTCCTATGACACTTGCAAATTTAAAGCCATGTCCGGAAAAACCAGCCGCTATCATGACATTTGAAAATGCCGGGTGCCGGTCAATAATAAAATGCTCATCAGGAGTAAGGGTATAAAGACATGTTTTGCCTTTAATCAAGCGCCCATTGGCTTTTGGCAGGTACTTTTGAATAAAATTCCGAGCCTCATTCTCATCTGATGAGGCCGAACCATATTCCCGGTTGAAACAATCCGGGTCTACCTTTTCACCCCCATCATGTCTTCCAATCTTTACCCCGCTTCCATTTAAACTTGGAAAACCATAATAATGTTCATTTCCTACATCAATAGAGAAAGCCGGAAAACAGTTGGAATCATAGAGATGCTCATCACATTCAAACCACGAGACTGTCTTACGTGTCGGCTGAAGAGGAAGGTCTACTCCTGTTCCCTCAAGGATTTTCCCTGTCCAGGCTCCTGAACAGACAACCACATACTCAGCCGCATATTGTTCATTTTCTGTATGTACAATGGCACCTTCAGCAAACTTCTCTATTTTCTCCACCTTTGTATAAGGTATGATGGTCATCCCATTCGCTAAACCTAGCCTGCGATAAGCACGAATACATTCTTCACTATATAGGACTCCAGAGTTCATTTCTAGACAGCCAACGTATCCTGGTGGTAAAGTGATGCCTGACCATCGGCCATTGATTTCTTCGCTTGATAGGATTTCAAGCGGCAACGAAAATTCCTTGGCACTTTTGATGACTTCTTCGATAAATGAGGAACCCTCTTCACCTACACACAACACTCCCTTACGAGAAAACAATTTCATTCCTGATTCTTGTTCCAGTTCACTCCATAATTCCTGAGCTCCGAGTGCAAGAGGAACATAATTCCTTCCTTCTCCATAGGCATGACGAATAATTCGAGTATCCCCATGATGGCTGCCTAAGCTATGAGGGGGATCATACGAATCTAGTAATAATGTTCTTTTCCCAAGCTTTGATAAGTAATACCCTGCAGCCATACCCATTGACCCGGCTCCAACAATGACAACATCATAGTGGTCCTTCAATCTCATACACATCCTTCCAAATATGAAATTATAATATCAGAAATTTCTTTCTAGTTGGCGAGTTTTTCTTCACATTTTGATGGACGTAGCCGAAAACAATGGTATTTATAACCAATTAAGGGTAAAATTAGTATCTAATACTCGTTTTTTTAAAGGGAGGATACATATGATCATCGTTACAACTGAAAATATTCCGAATCACAAAGTTACAGACGTATTAGGTCCAGTATTTGGCTTAACCGTAAGGGCAAGGGGAATTGGGAAAGATATCATGGCTTCTTTAAAGGGACTGGTGGGAGGAGAAATAAGCCAGTATACAGAAATGCTAGAAGATGCCAGAAAACAAGCAATAGATCGTATGGTGAAAAATGCAGCAGCAATGGGGGCCACCGGTATTATTATGATGCGCTTTGACTCAGGTGAAATCGGCCAGAACATGAGTGAAATTGTCGCATATGGGACAGCTGTAATGGTGGAGAAGGAATAACACATGAAATGGATTTTGGGATTCTACGGTATCCAACTCGTTATTCTGCTTATACTAATCTTTTTATCTTGGCTTATTTGGGACCGCCGCTTCAAAGCAAAACATGGCAAACAAATACCTAAAGGATTTGTCCGAACAAATGAGGTATCCATTGATCCAACCACAAATAAAAGATTAGTTGTTTATTATAACCCGGAAACCGGCGACCGCTTTTATAAAGAGGAATAACGAAAATGACCGACAACAACATAATAAAATTGAATTTTTAAACATCAGTAAGCTGATCGGAATTTTTAAAAAGGAACATTGGCAAGCCGATGAATTGAAAATGTACATTGCTAAGTCTAATCAGGGACGGTTCTCAGGGTTTCTAATGAGGTCAGTAAAAACCAGAAGAACCGTCCTCATGGTTTTAACCGAGATGGATTGATAATTGCTTTGCCAGTTCCATTCTTCCTTTGGGAGTGACCTTTACTGCACGAGTTTGCGGCATACGTGAAAACCACTCAAGTTCAAGCATCTTTTCTAGCAGAGCATTCCCCAAAGCTCCAGCAATATGGTGCTGCCGTTCGGTCCAATCTAAGCAGCAACGGGCAAACGTCCTTCGTTTATTAGTAAGCTCCTCCTCAT
This sequence comes from Neobacillus bataviensis, assembly GCF_019969725.1. Next base: position 136,178 of record NZ_JAHXYW010000006.1, on the reverse strand, counting down.
TAATCCCAAACTCTTTTAAAAAACAAGCCCCCTTTGTGGTTACTTCAAAATTCATATCTTTTTTTAATAGTATACCTTGTTGAACTAATGAATTAGTGATTTGTACACCAACATAACCCGCTAAATGGTCATAACAGGTTCTAGCAAAATGGATTGCACTCTTTTCTCTAGCCTCTTTGAAGGAATTGACGGAGGCACTCGGTGATATATTTAATAATTGCTCTATTACTTTCGCAACTTCGCTGTTTTTCAACTTGTAATAACGATGCCTTCCGTGCCTTTCAACGCTTACAAGATTTGCATCCAGCATTTTATGTAGATGAAAACTTGCAGTCTGTGGTGTTACTTTAGCTATATTTGCAAGTTCACTGCTAGGGTGGACCGTTCCGTCCATTAGACTAATTAATATTAAAGACCTAGTGGGGTCAGATAATAGTGAAGCAATTTTTGAGATATCTGGATTCATATTTTTCCCCCTTGCAATCATATTTCGATGAACATTGAATTATTCAAGTTTTACAATTACAGTGTAACTCATACTTTAGGAGTGATTCAAAAAATGAACATTGTTAACTTTAAAGAAATCAAGCCAAAAATAATGTATTACGGGACACCAACCCTGCTCATAACTACACTAAATGAGGATGGCTCAACCAATATTAGCCCTATGTCTTCATCATGGGCTTTAGGGGACTGTATTGTTCTTGGAATTGGATTAGGCGGCAAAGCTATTGAAAATCTTAAAAGGCATAAGGAATGTGTCATCAATTTACCTAGTCCTAATCTATGGAGGAATGTGGAAAAGATCTCTTCCTTTTCGGGTATGAGGGACATTCCTGATTATAAAAAAGAGATTGGATTTACCTATAAAAAAGATAAATACCAGGCAGCGGAATTAACACCTTTAAAGTCAAAAACAGTCCTGCCAACACGAATCAAAGAATGCCCCATACAGATTGAAGCGGTGGTCAAGGATATTCGCATCCCAGAATATAACCCACAATTTGCTATTGTAGAGACACAAGTGTTACACTTCCACGCAGAAGAAAATATTGTTCAACATGAAAATTATATTAATCCGGTTGAGTGGAGCCCACTCATTTATAATTTCAGGCATTATTTCGGTCTAGGAAAAGAGCTTGGAAAAACTTTTCGTTCTGAGACCTGAGCCGCGAGGGAGCCGCGAGGGACGGTTCTCTTGGTTCTGATTAGGTAAGTTAAAGACCAGAGGAACCGTCCCTCTGGTCTTTCCTCTGGTCTTTTCCATTAAGGTGCAAATTCGCCCCCAGCTAATTTAAGGCGTTCAAGCTTATCTCAAAATAGGGGTGTTCTTATGATAAATGAATGGTTTGCTAAACAAAGAATGATAGCCGCCGTCTTCCAGATATTTAAGAATGCCGATTTAGGTATTTCCTACTCTTACGGAGATAACAAAGGCAAGGTTTACCCCAAGATTCGAAAAATACAATTTGATTATGAACGAAAAACCATAACCTGCTATTTCTCCCTTCCTACAGGCATGGATCCAAAAGAAATCAAGAAGAAAGAGTATTGCTTTCAACAAGTCTTTGGCCAAAGCATTGAAATAAAAGGAGAAGTGAAGGAATTTAAGCTCACTGTTTTCGCAGCTTCCCTTCCATCATTTCCATTTAATTCTTAAAAATTCCTTCTTTACTCCATTAAATGCTCCTTTACATAAAGAAAGGCACTTTCCTTGTTTCAGAAAAGCGCACTATTATGGAAGATCATTTCTTAAATCTGATTCAATATAACACCAATTTATTCAATTTTAAAAGTTTTCCTTTGTCCAGGACTTTTTCGTTTTTAAAAAGCTGCTGCCTTAATGGCAGATCTTTTTATCTTCATGACCAACACGATTAATCCCTCCGAATTCACATATTAGCTCTAGTTTTTCCGTGAATTGAGAGGGATTAATCTGTATTATTTCTATTTTAATATTTAATACAATATTAAACTATCCTACCCGTTAATTGAACGACTCAACGTGCGGCCAGCCTCATCAGTTCGAGTTTACTACTCATCGCTATTCCTAGACTCAAGTTTGAACTTTCCGATGTCGTTCTCGGGAAATTAAAGTTTATCGTTTACTCAACCGGACAGCTTCTAATTCCTTTCATACCCGCTCTTGAAGCTATTATGCTGCGGATTCGGTTTTCATTTTTCCTTATTTCTAAATAAATCCACCATTTGCGCGGATTGTTTGTCCTGTTACCCACTGCGACTCTTCGCTTGCAAGAAAACGGACGACTGCTGCGATGTCCTCGGCTTCCCCAAGACGCCCGAACGCGTTCATGTTAGCAAGCCCTTGGATTTGTTCCTGCGTTTTACCAACCGTGAAAAGCTCGGTATTGACAGGACCCGGCGCTACAGCATTAATCGTGATTCCTTTCTTTCCAAGCTCCTTCGCCAATTGACGTGAAAACTGTTCCACCGCTCCTTTGGAGCCAGCGTACAAACTGTAGGCTGGGAACATCTGCCCCGCCACTGAAGTGGAAAAGTTGATGATACGGCCGTTCGGACTTACATGCTTGGCCGCAAGTTGACATGAAAAATATGTTCCTTTCACATTAATCGAGAACAGCCTATCATAGTCCGCTTCCGTGATCTCGACAATCGGTTTGGTAATAATGATCCCAGCGTTATTGACAACAATATCAAGCTTTCCAAAGGCCGTAAGCGTTTCTTTATATAATCTCTCCAGCTCGCTCAAGCGGCTGATATCAGCCTGGACCGCCACCGCTTCTTCCCCGTTTTTTTTAATGGACTGTACGACCTCGGCGGCTTGCTCCGAACTGCTAGCAAAATTTACGACCACCTTCGCGCCATGTTGTGCCAGATCTTCGGCTATCCTCTTGCCGATTCCTCTGGATGCGCCAGTGATTAAAGCCACTTTCCCGGCAAGCTTCTTTACCATTCCAACCATCTCCTTTTGCGGATTCTAAAAAACGATAATGGGATGCGTTCATGCAAACGGGTAGTCCATGACTACGATCCCTTCCACCAATGGGCCGATTCGCTGTAACAAATTCTGATGCAGCGGATGTTGGATATAATCCCGGCAAGCCTGCCGATTCGAAAAGGTTACCCGAATGCCTAACGTATAACCCTGCTTATGCTCCACTTCTTCCGAGACGTTAATTCCGGCGCTAAGGTCTACAATGCCCGGAATTGTATCCTTGAATGCATAAGCGTGCTTCACCGCTTCTTCTTGTTCGTCGATTGTAACGTTAGGCCCCAGTTTCAATAATACGATATGTTCATACATATTCCTTTCCTCCTTAGTTCTTGTTTGAGAATATTCATTTTGCGTCTTGCAGCCCTTTCAGTCGGGATTGCTCCTTCATCCATTTCACGAAGTTTTCCGCTACGAGATCAAGATACTGAATAGTAGGTTCGTCCGTCAACTCACCCTTTCCATCAAACTTTTCATGAACCAAGCCAATGTACACTTCATTTCCCGGCAGAAGTGGTGAGGAAATGCCCGACGCGAACAGAATATCGCGCAGATGGCCCTGCCCTTTTACCGAACCCAGCATCCCCATGGAAGACCCTACGATCCATGAGGGCTTTCCAATCATGACTCGATCCACGCGGGATAACCAATCAATCGCATTCACCATCACGCCGGGAATTGTCGAATTATACTCTGGGGTTACCCATAATACCGCATCTGCTGCTGCAACCTTCACCTTAAAATCGATAACCGATTGCGGTGGAGCAGCCTCAATATCCTGGTCATAAAAGGGGAGCTCCCGAATGTTTAACACCTCCAACTGGAAAAAGTGCTTGTAACGGTTTTGGATGTAGCGGGCCAACTTCATATTATACGATTCCTTACGAATACTTCCGACAATTGCTGCTACTTTCATTTTGATCACCTCAATTATTTTGGTTCGAATGGACATGAACAGGTTCAAACTCTGACCTCTGCCCCTTTCTATTCTTGCTTCATCCCGAAGGATGATATAATCTAGTGTATACGCACCCGACAAAGCCAGGAAGAGATCTGGTTATCGTAGGATTGGGAATCCTACTTTCATCATTTGATAGGAGGCATGGTAATCATGTCGATCAAGCTGGATCGTTATGAGGAATTAGCCCGTTTTTTACGCATCCGCCGGGAACGGATTACCCCTAAGCAAGTGGGATTGCCGGAGTCCGGACGCAGACGCACGCCTGGACTTCGCCGCGGCGAAGTTGCCTTGTTGGCGGACGTGGGATTGGACTGGTATACCTATTTGGAACAAGGCCGCCATATCAACGTATCTTCTGAGGTCCTTGAGCGAATTGCCGTTGCGCTTAGGCTTGATGAATCGGAACGCAGGCATCTGTTTTTTCTTGCACGCAAACAACTCCCCTTAGTAGAAACGAAGGTATCTGCTCAGGTGAGCCGGGCGCTTCAAAGTTTTTTAGATAGCCAAAACACTTCCCCGGCGAATGTCATGGATGCACGCATGAACATCATTGCCTGGAATGCTGCCTACTGCGCATTGAACGGGGATCTCGCCATCTTGTCGGAAAAAGAGCGAAATTTTGTTTGGATGACCTTTACTTCTCCCCGTTTTCGCTACATCAAGGGAGACCAATGGGAACTGCATGCGCGCCGGATAGCCGCTAAATTCCATGCAGGGTATGCGCGTCACGTTGACGACCCTTGGTGGTCTGAACAGTTCGATGCGCTGTGTCAAGCCAGCCCTGAATTCCTGGAATTTTGGGAGTCTCATGAGATTCTAGAAGCCATTGATGCCCCAAAGGCGCTTCGTTGTCCGAATCTCGGGATCTTAAACTTCGATCTTGTTTCGTTTCAATATTTGGAGGATCCAAGCTTGACGGTTTCCATCCACGTCCCCCATCCGGACGGTACGGTGGAAAAAATGCAGCGGTTGTTAAGCGATTACCAGCACCATCATTCGGGATTATTTGCTTCTTCAACTTAAAAGCGACTAACAAAAGGATACTCAATATGGGCGCTTAATGTTTAGTGTTATTAGCGTAATCTGCCCGGTATAGTTCAACGCCCAGCAGTACATTGTGTAGATCTTTGATAAGCAGAAAGAGACCCACAGCAACGGCTGCGGGTCTTAATTTTAAATAATTATAGGCAAGGTTCATTAGTAATCCAAATGAATTATGTATAATTTTATTTATGTACAGTTAGAAAATCGTATAAGTTCTCCTGAAAATAAAGGGTAAAAGATATAATTGGATATTTTAGTACAGCCCTATCTCAGAAAGGGTGTGAATGCTAATTACTTTTTCTTTGAGGTTAACATTGTAAGAAATAATTTCATTATCGCTAATATTTAACACAATTTCATTTCCTAAATGGGTTCAATTTACTTACATTACTGTTATACTATCCTGCCTCGTAAAGATTGATCTTCAATATGAAGAGCACCTATCCAACATTGCGAATGAAATAGATGCTCTCGCTAAAGAAATTGAAGAATATGAGATACTCCAATCTATCCCTGGAATCGGAGAAAAAATCGCTGCAACGATTATTTCTGAAATTGGAGAGATAGATCGGTTTAACGATGCCAAGAAGTTAGTTGCATTCGCTGGAATAGATCCTAGTGTGTACTCTTCTGGAAAGTTTACTGCTTCAGTAAACCGAATAACCAAACGTGGCTCGTGTAGACTTCGTCATGCCTTGTATATTGCTGTTCAGAGTGGCATTCGGGATGCCCATAAAAAGAAAACAAACGATGAGATCATTCCACGCAATAAAAGACTAAGAGAGTTTTACGACAAGAAACGAGAAGAAGGAAAACCCTTCAGAGTAGCCATGATTGCGTGTGTAAATAAGCTCTTACATTGGATTTATGCCTTACTAAAAAGCAGAACTACTTTCCAAGATATATCTTAAAAACTATATCCAACTAAATAAAACAAAACCTTCCAATGGTTTTAAGGAAGGTTATTTAGCATGCAGATTTTTAGTATATCATTTTCAGTTTTAACTTTTTATTGAAAAATGTTGACAAACTATTAGCTGGTTTACTTTAAGTACATTATTTCACAATCAATTTTACACTTTAAATGTTTTTAAAGAAAAATAAATGAGTTACTTAATTTCATTCATATTAGAAGAAAATTGTGTACTAACAATTCATTAGAATTAATGGTCACTAAACAGCAAACGTGTAATACATAAAATCACCACATTTTGTTAAAAATGCAATATAGAAGTATTAGGTGGTGTGAATATAATGTCCAATAAGCTGATTTTATGGTTACTATTAATTATTCCATGGTTAACATTATTTTTTATGAAAAAAGAGGGTATCAAAAGGTACATGCCAGTAACAATATTTACTGCATTATTAGTAACCATCGTCTATGAAATAGGATATACATATAAGTTGTGGCAAATCAAAGAAGCGATAGTGCCCTGGGGATACATAACAAGTGTGAGCTTTGCGTACGGCGCATTCTTCATAACTACAATATGGGTTTTTTATTTTACATTCAGAAACTTTTGGTTATACCTTGCAACAAATATTGTTATTGATGCGTTTGGTGCTTGGGTGATACTTAAATTTGTTGAAGCAAGGAAATTGACTCACTTTACAATAAGTAGTTTAAATTTATTATTAATTTTTGTTACAATAGCCTTAATTGCTTATGTTTTTGAAATATGGTATGAAAAGGTTTAAAATATTAAAATAGCAGTGCTTTTTTATTGACTAACCTGCCCTTTCGTAAAGAGACTTATCTAACTAATAAATATTTTAACTTTACATAATCATTATTCGGTTGATTAAATTGGCTCTAATGAATTTGTTATTTATGAAAGAGCATTAAATATCAAGTTTACGGGTGCCAATCCAGATTTATATAGCGGATTCAAACGTGACTTCTTCGACAAACCTTGAAATAACAATAAAAAAGCAGAGCTAATTCATACGCGAATTGCTCTGGATTATAGATGCTTTTATATGTGTTTTTTTAGGTGCGGGTACCTCAAAAGAGAACGGCTTAGTATTCAACAGGGGTCATCTTATTTAAATTCCATTGGTATCTGAAATTATATTATGATTTCGTTTATTAAGGTTTCACTACCGTCATATAACGTTCTCTTGCGCTGATCTTTAGACCCGTCTCATCTTCCATCTCACAGGTTACTTTATATTTCCCAGCAGGCATATCAGCAGTTGGGGTCCATATTTTATAAGCAGTTTCTGTATTTTTTTCTGTCCAAGTTTCGATCACTTTTCCTGATGGATCTGAGATTGTAAATTTCCAGTTTAGTTTTTTCACGCCTACTCCTAAAATATGACCTGGTTCTTGTGGCGTTATTGGTCTTTGCCATACATCTAACACTGAAAGGAATAACTCCTCTTTTAAATTTGAGCGATCTCCATATATTTCATAACTAACATTACCTGCCCAGTCAAATAGCATAAAGATTATACTTTTCGGTTCATCATTCACTAGCAGGGATGTTTGTGTTGGCGAAATATTCTTATAACTGCCATTGACATAAGCAATGGATTTAGTTAGGCCGCTTCCCCCTTCATTATCCTTCATGTCCCAAGTAATCAAATACTTATTTTCTGGTGTTTTGTTAATTTGAATATTTTCTGCTTTTGGTCCAACAGAATCAACACTAATCGGAAGCTTAATCTTTTGAAGTCTTGCTCCCTCATAATCTAATGTGCTCTCTATAACAAATTGATACTTTCCATCTGGGACCACTTTTCCATCTACTGTTTTCAAATCCCATCCATATCCAGGCTGCCAGTAGTCGCCATTTGCCATTACATTTTTTCTAAACTTCCATGGTTCTCCTGTTATTTCACTGTAATCTCCAAGATCACGAACTAGATTACCAGAGGCATCTTCAATATACTGGTGTACCTTTTTTACATTGCGCAAGGTTGTAAAGATCCCATAAATACCTTGATTTGCAGCATATGGAGAATCAGCCATTCTTTGTTCGTCAAATGTTTTTGCCACCTTATCATAACCAATTGGTATATTTGTTGGTTTACCTAGCCAGTTTTTCTGACCCCAATAAGGAAATAGAGCTGTTTCAAGTACAAATGCATTTTTGTCCCACATCGGTGCATCTAAGTTCTGAGGTTCATCCCATTCACCATAAAAGCCCATATATGGTATGGATAAAGATGGAATCGAAGCTTGATCTCCATTTCTTGGAACAAAGCGAACATATCCTTCTACAAATATATTTTTCTTCAATCCATCTGGAAGTTCAATATCTACAGCTAAATCTTGCAGATGACCTTTTTTCACAGTAAAGGTAGCAGGTATGGTGTCGCTAAAATCTTTTCCATTAATTTTCGCTGTTGCCCCTTCAATTCGCTTATCGTTTAGCTTTAACACTTCCTTCGTCCGTTCGTTCTTCAGATCATGATTTATATCAAGATCTTTCTGCTCGGTATCGTCTGTTAAAAGATCTAGATACACATCATAAGTAATCTCGTCTGGAGAATCTTTACCATTTAACGCCTCTAACGAAAGCATAAATTTTACCTTATCCTGCTTAATCTCTTTTAATTCCACAGCAGCTGCATTTTCTGGCTCAGCAAACTTATTTTTCACTAATACAGGTGTCTTTAGTGTATTGGCAATTTGCATCATCCCTGAGCCTTGTTTACGTGGTGAATATGGAATTTTCCCATCTGTTGCCGGGTCCATTACGATTTGAGCCGTATTCATCAAAGCTGTTTTCGTTTGATAAACAGCATTTGCACCTTTGGTGACGCCTTTTTCATAGAGTGACTGTAACACCAAAGCTCCTGCACCTGCTACGTGTGGAGTAGCCATCGAAGTTCCGCTATAAGTATCATATTTGTTACCAAAAACAGTAGAATAAATTTTACCACCAGGTGCGCTAAGTTCAGGTTTAAAATCAAGGGTATGAGGTGCACCATATGATGAGAATCCAGACATCGTTCCCTTGGTTTTATTATCGATCCAAGTCCCCTTACCCACGCGAACTGTAATTTTTTCATTATTTTTCAAACGTTGAATCAAGGCTTGTCCTTCAGCGACTTGCGTACTAGCCGCTACACTGTTTAAGTTGGCATAATCCCCTTGTGCCGCTAAAGGAACCACAATTACTCCCTTTGCTCCTTTCTGGAAAGCAGGTATGTAGGCTTCACTGCCCGCATATTGTTGTTCAGCCACCACAATTTTACCTGAAACATCTTTTGTGAAATCCTGAGTACGACCATAACCTACATAAACTAACTCAAGCTCTTCATCTTTAGCAAAGACATCTCCCAAAGAAAAACCTTGATTGCGTTTGTAAATAAGTGACTTCCCATCTGAAAGAGTAAGGGTGTCCATATGGACTTGATCACTTTCATAAGAGGCTACTTGTAAAGCATACGGACTTGAACCAGGTGCCCCTACTACTCCAATATCAGGATTTTCTGCATATGGTGGATGAGTATATTTCGTGTCTCCACCTTTAGTACTGTAGAATGCGTTCCCACCTGCTGCTACTACTAATACTCCTTGCTCCGTAGCATTACGAACTGCTTTTTGTATCGGATTATTTTCATCCACAAAATCTGCGTCAGTCCCTAAGCTTAAGTTAATGACATCGGCATCCATTTCAACCGCATGATTGATTCCAGCAATAATATCGTCTGCATATGCCCCTGAATAATAATCTGAAAAGACTTTTTCCGCTAAGATTTGCGCATCAGGTGCAATCCCTTTTACTCCGTCAATTTCATTTGTTGCATTGCCGCCAATCGTTCCTGAAACATGCGTTCCATGCGAGGAAGCATAAGGGAGAACATCTTGGTCTTGGTCGGCCCAATCGTAACCAGTTGGCACTTTATCTGTATACCAACGCTCATCTACAGCTGTTTCGGCTAATTTTTCTTTTATACTAGTAGAGGTTAACTTTTCTTTTGCTTTTCCTGTGTTAGACAGGGTTAGATCTTGATGGCGATAGTCCACTCCGCTATCAACAACAGCAACCAGCATTCCCTCACCATGGTATCCTAACTCTTCCCATACTTGTCTCGCTTGTACCATAGAATCGCTAGAGTTCATCGCTGGTTGAAAGACTTCAGCAATTTCAACGCGAGCCACTTCAGGTAATTTTTCGATTTCTTTAATATTTTTGTACTGTGTATCTAAACTGAAGCCATTAATACCTGTTACAAAGTGATGGCGCTCTTTCACATTCAACTTTTTCGTTTCTTTAATCTCTTTGATTAAGGATTGTTGAGCTTGCTTTAATTTTTTCTTTTCAGATTCATTTCCTTTGCCACTTTGTACAGGATCTCCTGTCATTTCTACAATCACTCGTACTGAATCGTTAGGAGCATACTCAAATGGCTTGTGATTTTGATCTACTTCCACCTGCTCTTGATCAGACTGCTCGTCCTTTAACCAATTCATTTCACGCGCTTCTTTAATAAAAGATTGTAATGCTGAATCATCTGTAGTGACTGTGTTGGTTGAATTATCATTCGTTTCCGCAAAAACTGTCAATGATGAAAGAAGTAAGGTTGTTACAGCTGCAGTAGTCATCACTTTAAATGCCTTCAATTTACTCTTAGTCATTAACTTTGCCCCCTTTTTATTTGATTTAATTTTTATATTTATTTCTCTACTTTTATGAGTTTAGTAAATTAATAGAAATTACCATTTACCAACCATTCAGAGTAAATAAATACAATTAGAATTGTACATACACCTTAAATCACAGTAAATTGGGGGATTAAAGCATAGTTCGATAGACTTATATGTGACAATTTCAGTTTAAAAGATAGTCGATTAAACAATCATAAAATAGAATTTTAAGTTATTATCAGGAAAAATATTAATAATTTTGTCGAAACCAATTTTTTTAGCGGAGTATTTTCTCTTAAAATTGGGGGAAACAAACATAATTTGTGGAATTTTATGAAAATGCAAAAAATAATTAATTAAAATGTCCGCTCCTCCTTATCAACCATACGTGCAGTTTTTCTATGGCTAAATATTCATTTGAAAGCCTTGCTTTTTGGCAAATTCATTAATTATTTTCATTAAATCATCCCTATAAATTGATGTAGAACCAGGAATAATTCTAGGGTTCTTATCATCAGGAAATGTGTACTCTAGAAAAATTATAAAGTTTGTATGGTCCATTTTTTTTATTACATACTCATTGCACTCATATTCACCATTCCTGATATTATTATTTGTTATAAAATCGATTATCCCATCATAAAAGTCTTGATCTTTTATTTCGGTTTCTAAAAAACCATTAATAACTTTATCCATAATAAATCAATACCCTCCTCGACTAAATTTCACCATAAGATAATCATCTAATTTGAGTGAATCTTGTTAAGCTAAACTGCTTCGTTAGTCGAATAAAGAAAGGGATCGCCGCAGCCATCCCAATGTTTAACTCTTGAACCCGTTTAATTTCAACTTAATTGATGGTAACAATCAACTGTTGGTTCCATTTATATCATTACTTACCTTTTCAAAACATATATTAACTGTCCGTTCGTTTGAACGAGTCCGATGCATTGTATTAGCAGGTACAGTAAATATTTCACCTGGTTTCAATGAAACTGTTTCATCATTTTCTAAGTCTATGAAAAGTTCACCTTCCAATACATAAAATAATTCATCGCAATTCTCGTGTTTATGCCAGTGAAATTCTCCATTAATCACTGCTATTCTAAGAGCGTGGTCATTTATTTCACTTACAATAAAATTTGTGTAGTCACATTGGTCTTTTATTAATTCATTTAGGTTAAAAACCTCTAATTGTCCTTTTTTCTGCATCTTCATTCTCCTTCAAATCTAATCATCCTAAATTGACCTAATTCGACAATGGAACGAAAATACCTTTTTCTTACTAAACTATCCTGCCTCGTTCGTATTATAAGGTTAACCAGAATGCTAAATATTTCTGGTTGACCTTATTTATTTTGGTCTTATTATATCAGTAGCCAGGGTAGAACGTAACTGCCCGTGGGGCTTTGACCCCGTCAGCTAAACGGTTCGCCCCCTACTTGTAGAAACATGATTGAGGCTGGTTGGGACTTAGATCTCGTATAACAAGCTAAGCTGTGATACTGCATGGAGGATTAGGGGTTACTGGCAAATTACTAGTTTAGGAGGAGATTTTAGAATGAATCCAGTCATTGGTCTGGATGTTTCAAAAGGTGAAAGTCAAGTTCAGGCATTTTTAGATAAAGGCAAACGGTGGAAACTATCAAAAATATTAATGTAAAAGATAAAATTATAAAAGACCCTAAATAATCAATCAAAATAGTTCATTCTCCTTTAATATCATATTACTATTTTAATGGATATTCTTGTTTGTTTTGATAAAAATCTCTTGAATCCTTTTTATAATAAACCTCTTCGTTAGTGCAATAAAAAAAGGGACCACCGCAGCCATCCCAATATTTAACTCTTGCCCCCTTTAGTTAAACAAGAAAGTAGTGTTATGCAATCTAAAAAGTAGCGATAGACGAAGCCCGATCTCCCCATCCCAGTCGATGTAAGTTACTTTCGTCTGAAGAAAGAGTCAGTGTTTGTCCTTCAAAGTTAATGTGCTCATGCAATCGTACAAAAAAACGATATGATGTCCAATATCTGACCGAAGAAATTTCATCATTCCAATTCCCAAAACCGAACAAGCCCATGTTAACTTTCCTCAAATCGTTGTAACCTTGGCCCTGCTGTAGGTAGAAAAATTCTCCATCAAAATTAATGTGTTCACAAAATTGGACAGTAGGACGACTACTTCCTGGTTGAACAAACCCACCTGGATATGGTGTCATTGGTTGAACAGGTTCGGGTGCACCCCCACCCGGTTGCGGCCCAGTAATTATGTGAGGATTTAAGTGACTAGCAGCAGGAGGAGGTGGTTGCAAATGAGTTCCAGTAATATTGTGAGGATCGAAGTGACCAGCAGGACCAGGAATAGGTCTCGATTGTACACGATATCCAGATATCTCGTGGTGTGCCAATCTTAATTAACGAGTCAAACTGTTGTTGGCAAATAAAAAGGCAGTATGTTTTCAACAGGATAACCCGCATGAACATCTATTTTCACCAAAAAACAATGAATAGGCTGAAGGAAATTCCTGATTGACCCTTTGTACTTCCTTAGCAAATTTCTCCTCACTTATAGGAACTTGGGATAATACATTTGCTTTTTCCTGTGTATCAATGCTGGCTCCTGGAGGTACAAAGCTATTGGGCTTAAGCTTTACCCCGCCCGTAACAACTGAACCTTTGGAAACAAAGCTACCCTCGCCTATCCAAGCGTTATAAACAATTGCATTAAATCCAATAAAAACATGATCATCAACTCGACATGGCCCATGAATCATGGACCCGTGGGCACAAGATACCCAATCGCCAATATAGATCGAAAACTTCATACTGTTAACCTCCATGTATTTATTTTTCAACCCATGAAGGATTACCCCATCCTGCAAATTAGTATTCCTCCCAATATAAAAAGGCGTTCCTTCATCAGCACGAAGACTTACGAATGGAGCAATATAAGTATTTTTCCGAATGGTAACGTCCCCGACGATAAAAGTAAAGGGACTTAAGAAAGCGGTTTTGCTGATTGTTGGATACTTTAAAGAGGGGTTAACAGATGTTTGGGGATTGGGACCTACAAAGTAACTATAAATATTTAGGGGGTAAAATTGATTACTTGAATGATTCCACATTTTTTCTCCTTTCAAGTTAAAACTTTTTATTTAATAAAAATACGTAATTTTTCTGAATTTAATACCTGATTAAAACGCTTTTCCTAATAAAAGAAAACGAACTTCCTCAAAGCCGCAGGGACGGTTCTCTTGGTTTCTGATGAGGTTGGTTAAAGCCAGGGGAACCGTCCTTCTGGTCTTTTCCACAAACAAGATAAATTGCATTAAGGTGCAAATTCGCATCCGGCTAATTTAAACGCGTTCAAGCTTTTTAAATGGTTTAGGAGGTAATTCAACACGGATGGTATCACCTGGTTTCACTTCTCCACTCTGCAAAACTACTCCCATTATTCCTGCTTTTCTTATAAGATTTCCGTCTGAATCCTTATCCAAAACAGCCTTTAATAGACCAGGTTTAAAATTATCAATTTGAGCACAAGGATTGCGTAAGCCTGTTACTTTAATCATTGCAGACTCACCTATAGATAATATCGTGTCAGTTGGTAATTCAAGAAGATTTATTCCGAGTGTTGTAATGTTTTCACCCATTTGTCCTGGTTTAATATTAAAATGGTCTGCTAACTCTTCGAATAACTCATTTTGAATTAAATGCACTTGTCTTAGGTTCGGTTGATTTGGATTTTGTGCTACTCTTGAGCGATGTTTAACTGTTGAGCCAAAGTGTGCATCGCCTTCAACCCCTAATCCCTTCACTAATTTTATAATCTCTTGATTTTCTTTACTAAACGTATGTTTCTTACATAAACTAACTGCTATGACTGTTCCTAAAATTGAACTCTCTTCTTTTTCATCAAACATCAATTCTCATAGCCTCCTTTATTAAACTCCCTGTTGTTCATATTCAATAAAGGTTTTATTATTCCTACTTCCAACCTGACCTTTAGCACAAAAAAAGCCACCAGAATGACAGCTCCGTTTTTGAACTCTTGCACTCGTTTGTTTAGGTATATTTTTTCACAATTTTGTCAAGAGCTGCGGACCATTCGTCGTAAAAGTATTGATCTCCGGGGTGATCAACTAGTCCGCGCAGGTGGAAAAGTATGTTGTTGCCGTTGCTAGAGAATTACTTGGCTTTAAGTACACCCTTTACAAGCTAAATCCGAGAGGATTGTTGATCTATAGGAATAACTCTATTCATACTGAATAAAACACCAAATAAAAACATTTTGGGTGTGGTGGGTTGACAGTTTCGTTCATATCAGTTCAACAAGAATCTGCTCAACTATTATCATCTAAAAGGTTTAAATATAAAGATACGCATATCTTTTCTATATCAGTAAAAAATACGGAAGAGGTGAGAACAAATGGAAAATGATCATTTAAAACTTACATCTTCTGAAATAGGAACACTATGGGGGGAGTATGTAAACGGAACTATGGCCGAGATAGTAAATAGGTATATGATTTCTATTTTGGAAGATGAATCAATAAAAAAAGTTTTTGAAATTGCCATTGAGACATGGGAAAAGCAAAAGAAGCAGCTTGTTTCCTTCATTGAGAAAGATGGTTTTCCAGTTCCCATTGGATTTACTGAGTCCGACCTTAATAAAGGTGCAGAGAGATTGTTTTCTGACACATTCTGCTTAAATTATTTACATATTATGACGATACATGGTTTGTTGGGTCATACAACTGCTTTATCTGTTTCTGTCAGAAAGGACCTACGGGAATTTTACAATTCATGTGATAATGATGCAAAAAGGATGTACGATTTAACCATTGAGTTATTGCTTAAAAAAGGAAAATTCCAACGTGATCCATATTTCTATCCTAACGAGAGCCCTGAATTTATTTCTACTAAAGATTTTACTGATGGATTCTTCGGAAAAGGGAGGCTTTTATCTGCTACAGAAATAATCAGTATTTCTCTTAACATTAAAAAGAGCATTATGGCAAAAACGCTTTCAATCGGGTTCAGTCAAGTCGCTAAATCGAAAGAAATAAGAACGTTTTTTGAGGAAATAGGAAAAAAGGCGGATGATAATATACAAGCCCTTTCAAATATTATGCACAAGGATAATTTGCCAGTACCAATGTCGTGGGAATCAGAGGTTACAATGTCAACAGATCCTCCTTTTTCGGATAAATTAATGTTGTATCATATGGGTTTCTTGGCTCAAACGGCACAAGTATATTACGGGACAGGTCTAGCCGGAGCCATGCGAACAGACCTAGCTGTCGTTTATGAATCAACCATTCTAAAAACATTAGCAATTACAAAAGACTGGTTCGATATTATGGTGGAAAACAAGTGGTTAGAACAGCCGCCGCTTGCTCCCAATAGAAAAGAACTTGCACAAGATAAATAAGATATCCCCCTCATTAGTGAGGGGGATATCTTTAATTAACTTTTTAATCTAAGAGATAATTGCAACATAAAGTAGTTATTTCCTTCTTCGACTAAACTGCCCCGCTCGTACCATAAAGTAAGACCGCCACAGTGATCACTGTCTTTAACTCTTGCACCAATTAGCTGAAGAAGGATCAACAATACTTCTTACTGTTCACTCCATCAATGTGCTCACTATTATTTTTCTATAATAAGGACATAATGTATGTAAAAAGGTGTGTTCCAAATGGATTTCCCCACGATACATACTAATTTTTGGGATGCTGTAATAGCAGTCCCGTTAATAATGATTTTTACTGAAATACTAAAAGTGATTCTGAAGGTCCCAAAAAAGTTTGTACCAACTATTGCTCTTATTTTAGGATTAAGTATTTCAATTTTTATAAGTCACAGACATCATCTAGTAGCAGGTATTTTTATGGGTTGGTTCTATGGATATGCTGCTATAGGTTCCTACGCGTCATTGAAAACAGCTTTATTATCATTTAGGAGTGGAAGAAAAAATAAATAAATTTTCTTATTGGCACCCTTTTCCAACAACTTGATATTACTAGTTTATCCAATTGGATACATCTATAACTCAAGCACTTAAGTACCCGTTAATTTCTCTTGGTCCCATAATGTTGTTCAGAAATAAAATCAACGATTAAGAATGATTATTAATGAGCTCAAAAATACGTCTATATGCACTTATATAAGTGTTAGAGTCAGGGTCTTTACCATTTATCTTTGGTACATCAAAGTCAGAAAGTACAAAATGATGTTTGGGCTGAACTTCATGTCTAGCTAAAGAACTTTTGCAACAGGATAAGGAGCAACCATCAATTGCAATGATATCTCTTCCTGATTTTGCTGTTCTAACAAGTGGTTTGACATCACCCCCGACACCAGCGATACAGGACAGAAAAGCTGCCAAATTGACAGCTTCGATCTCTAACTATACAATACGCCCTCACAAACATTACGATCTTCTCGTACAAGCTTATGTTTCGGCAAATCTTGACTAATAATGGTCTCAAAGGAATCATAGACGATATCATTTTTTAACAACAGACTACCAGATACAGCAATCTCCATTTGAAAATGTAAAGAATTCGGAATGGTTAGTGCACGCTTTACAAGCTGAGCTAATTGTTCTCCAGCTTCTCGTAAAATGGTTATAGCTGGTTCATAATTCTTTTGTGCAACATCATAAACGAGTTCTGATAGTGTAGCAATTTCTTGTTTAGAGGCTGCATAAACAAAGCTTTTAATATCAGACATGTTCTGGCCTTTTATCGAGTTCAGAATTGCCTGTGTTAATACATCATGGTTATTTTTTGTTTCCAATTGGAACATGGCAAATTGTAGGGCCTTTATACTGATCCAATATCCGCTTCCTTCATCACCCAATAAGTACCCCCAGCCACCAGTACGCCATTCTTCACCATTATATCGGCCTAAAGCGATCGAACCCGTTCCCGCAATGATTAAAATGCCATCTTTCCCTTGAAGAAGGGCAGTATGGGCAAGTTGTGCATCATCAATCACAGTAAGCTTGCAATTTAAAGTTTGCCTAAGATCAACTTCTATTTGTTGACAAATCTCTTTCGAATGGGCACCTGAGGCTCCTAAGAGAATCCGTTCTGGTTGAATCCCGCCCATCTGTTCTATACATAATTGGATTGACTTTCGAACCTGCTCGATGCTGCCTTGATATTGAACTGAGAAATTAGCAGGCCCCGTTTGAACTGAAAAGAGGGTCTTCCCCGTTGTGAGATCAAATGAAGTGGCCTTTGTTTTTGTACCTCCCCCATCGATTCCGATCATATATGTCATGTTCCATTCCCCACCGTCATCTATGATTTTTCATAAAAAAATTTCTTTTTCCTATTTTTCATGCTTTCCGTTAAAAAACCAATGGCTTCTCTTGTCTCATCTATATGTGTGAGTGTTTTCTCGTATTGTTGAGAGGCGACACACATAAAAAGAATATCCATCATATGCAATTGGGCGATACGTGAAGATGTCGCTCCGCTTCGGAATGCTGCTTCTTTTGTTTTTGAAGTGTAAAGCCGAATGTCTGCTTGTTCAGAAACCAAAGAAGGGCCGTATTTTGTTAAGCTTATAGTTTGTGCTCCTTTTCGGTTCGCCAGTTCCAGAATTTTTGCCACCTCAAATGTATTGCCGGAAAAGGAAATCCCAACCACTACGTCATCCTTATGGGCAATAGCCGCTAAAGAGGCTGCCATATGGAAATCTGTGAATGCTGTGGCAGATTTATCAATTCTCATAAATTTTTGCTGCGCATCTTGCGCAATAATGCCGGAGGCTCCTACGCCAAAAAAATGAATGGTACGCGCATTTTGTAAAACTGTAACGGCTCTCGATAATTCATCCGGACTTATTAGCTCAGCTGTTTCATTTATCGCTTGAATGCTGTTGCTCGTCATTTTCTCAATAATCGAAAATGAGGATTCATCCAGCTCGATATCCCGAAATCCTTGAACTGCAGCCTTTTGTAAATCACCGGCAATTCGTAACTTTAAATCTTGAAAGCCCTTTAAATCCAATGATTTACATAATCGATTGACAGCCGCTCCACTGGTGAGACTTCTTTTCCCAATTTCATGTGAGGTTAGCGAAAGGGCCTCTTGGGGATTCTCTAAAATGTAGGTGGCAATTTTTTTCTCGGAGGGAGGCAGGATTGGAAGCATTTCTGAAAGCCTTACTAGTCCGCCTGTCAAAAAAGACATATGAATCAACTCTTTCTTTTCATCTTTTTTAATGCAATATTCAAATAAAAATTGGCTCCATTTTTAATCAATAGTAAAGATGATAAAACCTGTATAGATAAGACTTCTATACAGGTTTCAGTAGCCTCAAACGCGATTTATTAAGATGGAGCTGCTATTAAAGCTTCATAAATGCCAGTAACCACACTGCCGTATTTTCCGGTATTGAACGCATCCCCGGCAAAAGTGTTCGGATCTTTTATTGGGTCTATAACCGATGAATGCTTTTTATTGGTCAGTAAAGCAATCCCTAAATTTTGTTCGAAATCAATAATAGTAACTGTACCTGTCCAACCTGTGTGTCCAACTGCGGTCTCGCTTGCATGCGGACCAAACATCCACTTCATGCTGCTATTCCCGTTTCTTCGCCACCCGAGTCCATACGTTGGATTTGTTGTAGAAGGACGGACGAAAGTATGAATGGTGTGCTGATCAAATACTTTCACTACTCCGTAGCCGCCCCCATTTAACATCACTTGCAATAACACAGCTAAGTCGTCTGTAGTAGAGAAAAGTCCTGCATGTCCAGAAATACCATCCATAGAATAGAATGCTTTTTCATCATGCACCTCACCTTGTAATGTGTAGGTTCGCATATTGGGAAAATTTATGACTCCGTCACGAGTATTTCCCATTAATTCAGTTGCAGCAAAATCCTTTTGTTTAAAACCTTTTTGAAGAGGATTAAACATTGTGTGCATAAGGCCTAGTGGTTTGTAAATGTTATTTTCAACATAATCGTCAAGCAATTGTCCGGTCACTTTTTCAACAATATAACCTAATAGCATATAATCCACATCACTATATATGTTCTTTGTGCCTGGTTCATATTGCAGAGGTGTTTTAGATAACATTTTCAGCGTCTTAACGCGATCTTGCGAATAAAGCTTACCGGCTGCAGTGGGATTATGATATTGAGGATCCGCTGGAAAACCCGCACTGTGATGCAGAATGTCGATTAGGCGCAGCGTATCCTTTCCTTTGATCCTAGCTCCCGACTCATCCTTAAATTCAGGTATATATTGCTGCACCCGGGCATCTAAATCGATTTTCCCTTCGCTGACAAGCTTTTGCAGGGCAAAATTGGTTGCATACATTTTGGTGTTTGAAGCCAAATCGAACATGGTATCGGCCTTCATATGCTCAGCATGACTCATTGGCGTCTGGCCGTCATACTTTTTCGCATATCCATAAGCCGTGTTCTTTACTATTTTTCCATCTTTGATAATCAGTAAAACAGCGCCTGGAAAACCATTGTCTACATCTTCTTGAATCCATTCATCAACCTGTTTCAGTTTCTCTGAAGAAAATCCAACTTCTTCAGGATGTTTCACCATGCTCAACACTGGAAAGGTATCTTTATATCTAGCTTGCTTCATCACATTCATCCCGTCTTGAAAAATAAAACGATATTTCATCATTTACCTAATTTTAATTAATGGAAAATTTTAAATATTATTATAGATTTGAGATTCGTAGTTTGTAAAGTGTAAATTTCGCAATAAAAGGCTCGTGCTCGATGGTTAACTTGACGCAGTTTTCGTACATCCAAAAGATACAAGAGCGCATTACTGGTTCAGCAAGCAAAGTATTATTTATTGAAATTTTTTATTGATTTAAAAATTCAGATTGTTATAATAATTTCATGAAATAAAATTTTAAACAAGAGAGGTGATATCCATGTTAGAATCCCTAACGACCGAGAAATCTAATCTCCAGACAATAAATCTCGATACCATGAACACTTACGATATCTTGTCTATCATGAATGACGAAGATACCAGTGTTCCTACGGTCATCCGCGGCCAAATTTCCCAGATTGAAAGATTGGTAAAACGTGTAATCTCGTCTTTTCAAGCAGGAGGAAGATTGATATACGTCGGGGCGGGCACGAGCGGCCGTCTTGGTATTCTGGATGCAGCAGAATGCCCTCCTACCTTCAGTACCCCGCCTGAGTTGGTCCAAGGATTAATCGCGGGTGGTACCAGTGCGATCCAAGTGGCAGTTGAAGGCGCCGAGGATAACGAAGCAATGGGCAGACAGGATTTGCAAGCGCTTACCATCACGTCGAAAGATACGATCGTCGGCATCGCCGCAAGCGGCCGTACACCGTATGTGGTTGGGGCAATGCGATACGCCAACGAAATCGGCGCAGCGACAGGCAGTATTTCCTGCAACAAAGACGCTGCCATCAGTGAATATGCTGATATCGCAATTGAAGTCGTAACGGGTCCAGAGGTCCTGACAGGGTCGACGCGCCTGAAAGCGGGAACGGCTCAAAAATTAGTATTGAACATGATATCGACCGCATCCATGATCGGGATTGGGAAGGTATACAAAAATCTCATGGTGGATATGAAGCCAACGAACCAAAAGCTCATAGAACGTTCAAAACGTATCATCATGGATGCGACAGAAGCCGATTACGAAACGGCTTCCCGTACATTCGATGAATCAGGTCAACACGTCAAAACGGCCATTGTGATGATTTTGGCGAACTGTGATGCAGCGTCGGCGAGAAAGAAACTAGCCGAACATGGCGGATGGATCCGAAAAAGCGTACATACCAAGTAAAACTTCAAAGTCTTTCCGTTTGTTGGGAATCAATCTTTTAATCAAATATCGTATGATTCATGACAGAAGTCATGGATGAAAAAGGAGGACATGAGATGAAAAAGGGTTGGAAAATGTTAGCAGCATCAGTATTTGCGGGCACATTGATTCTTTCAGGCTGTTCTAGCAAAACAGAAGAGAAAACAGCAGGAAAAAGTACTGATTCAAAGCAAGAAGACGTGACACTCACCATGGGAAGCTGGCGTACGGAAGATACAGAGGCATACAAAACGGTGATTGCTGAGTTTAACAAAAAGTATCCTAATATTCATATCGAATTCAAACCTTCGAAAAACACAGAATACAACACCCTTCTGAATACAGCGTTACAAAGCGGAGAAGGTCCGGACTTGATTCACCTGCGTCCATATGGAAGCGGGATCTCACTTGGTGATGAAGGGTTTTTAGAGCCATTGAATGGTCTGAAAGGACTCGATACGTTTGATAAGGAACTGCTGCAGGCATCACAAAGCAAGGACGGTAAACAATACGGGGTGCCGCTCAATATCTCCACGACACAAATTTTCTACAACAAAGCCATTTTCAAAAAGTACAAGCTAGACGTGCCAAAGACGTGGGATGAATTCATCAAAGTGGCTGATACTTTAAAATCCAAAAAAGTGACACCAATCGCTTACGGTACAAAAGAATCTTGGCTGCTATCCTTGCTTCACGGCATGGTAGGTCCTGGTCAATTTGGCGGAAAGGCGACCATTGATGACCTCGTAAGCGGCAAAAAACAATTGAATGATCCGTCCATCGTTAAAAGCTTTGAAGTATTAAAAGACTTAGACAAATACTTCCCTGAAAACTCGCAAGGTTTAGGAATGGATGATATCCGTACCTTGTTTGCAACAGAGCAAGCGGCCATGCTTCCAATGGGCAGCTGGGAAATTCAACAAATCCGCAGCTTAAACCCAGATCTTGATTTTGGTTTCTTCCCTATCCCATCTGCAACAGGCGGAAATCCGACTGTCACTCGCTGGGTGGACGGCAGCTATGCATTGAATGCGAAATCCAAGCATAAAGAAGAAGCGAAAAAGTTCCTGGAATTTATGACAACGAAAGAATTTGGTAACAAATTCGCAAATGAGTTCAAGATGATTTCCGCTGTACCTGGTGTTTCCTCAGACGATGCGTTGGTAGATTCGTTAACAAAAGCAGCAAACAGCGACGCAGTGCCATACTTCTGGCTGGTGAATTTTGCACTTGGAGAACCATCCACAAAAGGGACTTTAGAAACAGAATTACAAGGTATGTACCTTAATAAAACAACACCGGCAGATGTAGCAGCAAAAGTGAAGGCAAGTGCTGATACATGGTTTAAGCCGCAGAACTAGGTGAACTCGATGACGAGCCCCGGAAAATTAACAATTAAGACGAAAACCGTCTTTTCTGCTAAGAAAAAAAGAGGGAACAGGTGGATCCTTCACCTGTTCCCTCTTCCTGCATTACTTGTATATAGTGTGTTTGTGGTATACCCGCTGTTTGCGGCGTTCAGTTACAGCTTCTTTTCCTGGAAAGGATTTTCAAAAGGCGCATTTATCGGGCTTGAAAACTTCCGTAGATTATTTGTAACAGAGCCATTCAGCGGTTTGTTCTGGAATGCTTTACAGCACAATCTTTTGTACTTCGGTATTGAAATGGTTGTCCAAAACGGCATCGCGTTTCTGCTTGCCTACGCGTTATATAAACGGATTCGAGGAACGGGATTCTTCAAAATTGCGTTTTTCTTACCACGTCTGTTATCGGTGATCGTCGTTGGTTTCTTATGGAAACTCATATTAAATCCAAACTTCGGGACACTAAACAAATTTTTGGATTTGGTTGGGCTTTCATCCTGGAAGCATGCCTGGCTTGGTGAACCAGAAACCGCTCTAATCACGATCATTTTAGTGAACTGCTGGTTCGGCATCGGGTTCGCAACGTTGATATTCTTGGCAGGTTTACAAAATATCCAAGCGGAACTGGTGGAGGCCGCAACATTAGATGGCGCGACAGGATGGACCTTATTACGAAAAATTATTATACCATTGGTCATGCCGAGCATCACCATCATGACCGTCCTGACATTCATTCAATCGTTTGAAGCGTTTGAGCTTGTGTATGCAATGCAAGGATCGATGGGTGAACCGTACTATTCGACAGATACACTGGCTGTTTATTTTTACCGTTTGGCTTTTGGCAGCGGTTCTGGTGCGGACAGCTCCGCGCTGGGTCTTGGATCAGCATTGGCGGTGGTTCTGTTTGCGATGATTGCGCTTATTACAGCGATAATAATGAGGTTTATGCGTCGCTTTGAAGTGGAACAGTAGGAGGGGTTACAGTGAAATCATCATGGTCATCTCGTATAGTATGGTACTTGGCCGCAGTCATCTTTGCCTTACTGGCCCTGTACCCGTTGTTGTTAATGTTCTTAAGTTCGTTCAAGACAACCATTGAAATCTTCAAGAATCCATTTGCAATGCCGTCAGCATGGAGTTTGGATACTTATAAGAAATTATTGGACCAAGTCCCATTCGGATCCTATTTTACGAACAGCATTATCGTGAGTGTGGTAAGCGTGCTGCTCGTAATTCTATTCGGTTCAATGGCATCTTTTTATATTGCGCGCTTCTCCTTCAGGTGGAACGGAGGACTTTTGTTCTTCTTCCTGCTCGGGATGATGATTCCCATCAAGCTTGGGATTGTCCCATTGTACATGTTAATGAAAAACTTAGGATTGACTAACAATTTGCTGTCGTTGATTTGTATGTACACGGCCACTGGGCTGCCCCTTGCCGTTCTGATATTAACGAGTTTCTTTAAAACGCTGCCGCATGAGCTCGAAGAAGCCGCGCGTATCGACGGTGCCGGTGATTTTAGGATTCTCCGAAGTATCATTTTTCCATTAATGCGTCCTGTCTTGGGTACCGTGATGATCGTAAACTTTATCGGCGCCTGGAATGATTTTTTCTTCCCGCTCATCTTCATCACCGATGATGCCAAGAAAACCATTCCGATTGGCATGTTATCCTTATTTGGAGAACATTCTGCAGACTGGAGCACCTTGTTTGCCGGACTAACCCTGTCGTCTCTGCCGATGATACTCCTGTTCTTCTTCGCTTCGAGGCAGTTCATGGAGGGACTCACAGCAGGCGCAGTTAAATAGAGCACCACAACACCACGGGGACGGTTCTAATGGCTCAAAAAAGCCAGAAGAACCGTCCCCATGGTCTTCCTAAAACGGAATTATTGCCATCCTTTTTTCCAAATTTGTATTAAAACCATAAATGTAAACGTTAGACATGCTATCCCTAGAAAAAAACCACCCAAAATATCACTTGTATAATGGGCACCTAAATAAACTCGACTAGCCCCTACTAAACTAAGGATTATAACAAACAACAAGCATACAAACCAAGCCATGCCCTTATTGCGGTTTTTCATTAACACATACCAAATAACACCTAAAACTAAACCATAAAACATAGAAGCATAAAGTATATGTCCACTCGGGAACGATTTCCCGTGATTTTTAATTAAGTTAAATTCAGGACGTGGTCTCTCAATAACATCCTTAAAAAAGTTTCTAAGAAACCTCGTTCCTATAAACGCTGAGAATAAAACAAAGGACGTCAAAAAATAACGGTTTAATACCAGAACCAGAGCCAAGATTATAGTCAACATCAAACAGAAACGATAACCACCTAAATGAGAAATAACTTTTGCTATTGATATTAATCGTTCGTCATGAAATCCTCTAATAAATCCATCCATCTTTCCATCAAAGAATGCCAATAAGCCGAGGCCCTTTTTCACCCACCAGGCAAGCAAAAAAAATAAACAAAGACATAAAAAACAAATACAACTCAGCTTCTTTAAAGTTGAACCGAACAATACCTTCAGCACTCCCTAGATTAATATATTAAATTCTAACAAACGGTTGGTATAGGCTGCATGTAATCCCAAAACAACAATTAGAATTAATATATGTCCTGTCCAAAACAAAAAGGACCCATTCAGGCCCTTTAATTGTCTTTTCCCAATTTATTTTTTATTTTTTTCAAGGTAAGTGTCAACGGTTCTCTTGGTCTCTGGTATTGTGGAAGAAGAATAAATCTTAAAATGTATTTAATGCACAATATAATAGTATCTTAAGAAAAAGTTAAGAATTCCCCCACTATTTTTTTTAGAAATTTCATTTAAACTATCACACTTGAAGGTATAAGTTTTTTGACGATTGCAGGTTTTCTCATGAGTAAATAAACAATACTTTTAGTGGAAGGCTTGATGGATATTTAGTGAATATCACTTTACATAGGAGTGAAATTAATGCAACGTTTATCAATTTTAATAGCTGATGATGAGGAGGAAATTGCTGATCTGATTGCCATCCATTTAGAAAAAGAAGGATACCATGTGATTAAAGCATCGGATGGACAAGAGGCTGTTCGTGTTGTCGAGACTCAATCGATTGATTTGCTGATATTGGATATAATGATGCCGAAAATGGATGGATATGAAGTCACCCGCCGCATCCGAGAACAGCATAATATGCCAATCATCTTTTTGAGTGCCAAAACATCTGATTTCGATAAAGTTCAGGGCCTGGTAATTGGTGCAGATGATTATGTGACTAAACCCTTCACCCCGATAGAATTGGTTGCTCGGGTAAATGCGCAGCTCCGGCGTTTTATGAAGCTAAATCAGCCTAAAGCAGATAATAAAACCCCCTTGGAATATGGCGGGTTAGTGATTACTCCTGATCAGCGCACAGTAACCCTATATGGTGAAAGCATCGAGCTTACGCCGAAAGAGTTTGACATTTTGTATTTACTTGCGAATCATCCAAAGAAGGTTTATAGTGTGGAAAATATTTTTCAACAAGTGTGGGGAGAAGCATACTTTGAAAGTGGCAATACTGTCATGGTTCATATTCGAACGTTAAGGAAAAAACTTGAAAAAAGCAAACAGAACCACAAATGGATTAAAACCGTGTGGGGAGTTGGGTATTCTTTCAATGGTTAAAATGGTATACAGCTTTCGTTCAAAGATGGTGCTATTATTTGGTTTAAGTATGTTGCTGTCTGGAATCATAACCTATTTAATCTTTAAGGGACTCCAATTTTATTATCATACAAAAGTCCAATTCGGTGAAACACTGTTTTTTTATCGTCAAATTTTGAAACAAATTGGCGATATTAATTTCTTTTTACTGATATTTATTCCACTTTCTTTCTTGTTTTTTTATTTACTTACCAAGCGTTATTCGATGTATTTCAAGGAGATTTCCACAGGTATTCGTTATCTTGCTCATGGGGATTTCTCCTATCGAGTTCAAATAAAATCAAATGATGAATTTGAAAATATTGCTCTAGATATTAATCAGGCTAGTGAAAAATTAAAAGAAGCTATAGCAAGAGGAGATTTTTCGGAAAGCAGCAAGGATCAATTGGTCGTAAATTTAGCTCATGATTTGCGGACACCGCTTACCTCTGTTTTAGGATATTTGGATTTGATCCTTAAGGATCAGAGCTTGACTAAAGAACAAGTCAGACATTTTCTAACAATTGCCTTTACCAAATCTCAGCGTTTAGAAAGACTTATTGATGAATTATTCGAAATAACGCGAATGAACTATGGCATATTGCCAATTAAAAAAAATCATATAAATTTAAGTGACCTCCTTCATCAATTAAAGGAAGAATTGTATCCTGTATTCGAGAAGAATGCTTTGATCGCTAGAATGAATGTGACTCCAAATTTACCTATTTTGGGTGATGGAGAGCTATTAGCACGTGTGTTTGAAAATCTTCTTACCAATTCGAATCGCTATGGTAACGATGGCCTGTTTGTGGATATTAACGGCTTTATTGATTCTGGGGAAGTGGTTGTTCAGATTGTGAATTATGGAGATCCCATTCCTCAGAATGAGCTTCCCCATCTCTTTGATATGTTTTATACCGGTGACAAAGCACGAACTCATCAAGGAGGCGGTACCGGGATTGGCTTGTTCATTGCCAAGAATATTGTGGAACAGCATGATGGAACCATTACTGCCGAAAGTAGTATAATACGTACCATTTTTGAAGTGCGCCTACCCCAGGATAGTGAAAAAAGATCAACTTTAAAATCCGAGTAAAGGATTTAAGAAAAATTTAAAATTTACCCCGCTCTTTATTTAAATAGTTTTCCCTACACTTATAAGCATATAAGATTTAGGAGGAAACTGATAAATGAAGAAGTGGGGCTTTTTATTAATATTATTATTGTGCCTAGGGTTAATTTTCGTAAATATGGAACCTTTTTCTGAATCAAATGTAAAAATACAAAACTATGATCAATCTGAAATTGATATAGCAGAAGGTGGAAGAATTTCTGGAAATACTCAAAAAATTAAAGTTACAGAAGACCAAATCTATCAAGGAGATCTGCTTTTAGTCAACAGTGAATATCCTGTTCACCAAGAGAGTATTAAATCGGATATTGTCAATTTATCTGCAAACTATGAATTGGCACAAGGCTACGTGTTGTTGGGCAGTGACATTTATTTATCAGAGGATATTGCCCATAAATTCTCAGAGATGGTTGCTGCTGCAGAAAAAGATGGCCTTCAAAATTTCGCCATCACAAGCGGCTTTCGAGACTTTAATCAGCAAAGTGTACTTTATCAAGATATGGGCTCTGCCTATGCCTTGCCGCCTGGCTATAGCGAACACAATCTGGGCTTATCGCTTGATGTAGGATCTACTCAAATGAAGATGGCTGATGCACCAGAAGGAAAGTGGATAGAAGAAAACGCCTGGAAATTCGGGTTCATTTTACGTTATCCAAAGGACAAAACGGCAATCACAGGTATTCAGTATGAACCTTGGCATATTCGCTATGTTGGATTGCCGCACAGTGCGATTATGGAGGAAAAGAATTTTTCTTTAGAAGAATATTTGGATTTCCTAAAAGAGCAAAAGTCCATTACAACTACTATAAATGGGGAAAAATATGAGATCTCTTATTACCCTGTAACCAAAGATACGACCATTCATGTGCCTTCCAATCTTCATTGGGAGATATCAGGCAACAATATGGATGGTGTAATTGTGACAGTGTTTCCCAGAACAACACATACTAATCTCAAGGAGGCAAGGACGGCGGAATGAAAAAAACGAAATTATTGAACAGCATTATTGTACTAGCACTATTTGTCTTTTATATGTACGCATTACTTAGAATCATTCTATTTAAGTTCCGCTGGAGAGATATGACCTTTCTCTCGCATCAACTTCAGAGGAATCTTGGGAACCCTGATAATCTCATGTACCAATTGCAAAGCGGTAATTTTATCCCGTTTAAAACAATGTTGATTAATATACAAAGTCTATCGTGGCATGATTTAAGTAATTTGGTTGGGAATATCGTATTGTTCATACCATTTGGAATGTTTCTTGTATTATTGTCTAAAAATAAAGGAATGTCATTCATAGGCGTATTAGCTCGATCTTTGAGTTTAAGTTTATGCTTGGAATGCCTACAGGTTGTTTTTTCTATCGGAATTTTTGATGTGGATGATTTAATACTAAACACCTCTGGAGGCTTGCTTGGCTATTGTGCTATCAAGCAATATTCTACAAAGTACCCTCCAAACAAAATTAATCAAACAATTAATTAAATATACCCAGAACCCTACTGTTAAAAGGTTTCTCTTATGAATGTGAGTTATTTCTGGTTTGCCTAATTTATATAGGTTATGATTTAGGTAATCGTGGTTGGACAATCGTGTATAGGACTTAAATAGCGACCGGAATCTAGTCCTAAAGCCGTGAACGTCCTAACCTATGAAATAATTTAAAGGGGGGTTGCCCATGGACAAAGATAAACAATCGTCTGCTGAATCAGAAATCAACCAAGCCGAGGAAATAGTCATTCAAGCCATTGCCGAAACAATGGATTTGTACGGTATCACCCCGTCAATTGGCCGACTCTATGCCATTATGTACTTTAAACAGCATTCGATGACTCTTGATGATATGAAAGACGAAGTCGGTATGAGCAAACCTAGTATGAGCACAGCGGTCCGCCAATTACAGGATATCAACATCGTTCAGAAGATATGGCAAAAAGGATCTAGGAAGGACCATTTTGTAGCTGAGAAAAACTTCTTTAATTATTTTAGCCAATTTTTCGGAAGCAAATGGAAAAGAGAGGCTGAGTTGAACCTTTCCGCCATTGAACAAGCAGAACATCGACTTCAAGCAGTAATGGAAGATGAAAAAACCGAAGAAAGGTTAAAAGAGAGAGCTAGGCTTGACTTGCAACAATTAGAGGAATATAAGAAATACTGTTACTGGCTCCAACAACTGGTGGATTCAATGGAGTCCGGTGCAATTTTTGACTTTTTACCTGTGGACAATTTAAATTCAAAGAAATAAGGGAAAGTAGAGAAACTTCTGCAATACGATAGGGCACACTTCTTGAAGTAGAAGGTGTCCTTTTTGAATTAGGCCTTTTTGCGGAATAAAAGAAAGGATTATTCGTAAGTAAATCAAATAGATAACTTAAAATTTGCTCAAGCAGTTATAATCTTAAATTTGCAATGCTCCAAATAAAAAAACTCGTTAGATTTTAAAAATAATGCCAAAAACGCTCGAAATTGCAAAAAAAACCTTCAAAAATGACTTTTTGAAGGCTTTTTTTGACGTTTCGTACGAAAATGGGCTCGAAAAATGAAAAATGCGAATTCGATTTACTCAGCCAAACCCGATATCGTAGAGTGCAGAAAAGCGATGAAAGGGTGTCCTAAATGGCAGGCATTAAATCAGGCAATACGGAAGGATTTCAGCAGTTCTCACAATTCAGTTCCCTTCAGGAATTCAATGATCATATCGAGATGTGGTTACTGGAACATAAGCATGAGTTTACAAAAGGAGAAATAATCGGATTAAAAAGGCTCGTGCGCTTTGCAGCCAAGATCCCTGGAGTCTGCTATGCCAAGATCGGGACCATTTTAAAATCCATTCACGAGCAATACCAGGAGAACGGCATCTCAAGGTCTACTTTTAAACGAATGATTCTGAAGGCAAAGGAATTGGGAATCATCACGGTCTTTGAAACAGAAAGGAAAAACGGCTCGCAGTCCAGCAACCTATATCAGTTTAATCGTTTTCCAACCATTGAACCACCCAAAGTGGAAAAAATGAACCACCCTATTAAAACTAGTAATCTTTTAAAAACTGAAAAAGATCAAAAGATAAATAAACGTAACGAAACGTCTGAACAATTGGATCACAATTTTGTCGGCAATCGAGTCCCGCAGCCTTTTGTCCAGCTGGTAAAATGCTTTTTCTCCGAAGCCAAAACCATTGAAGAATATTGGCATATGGTGCAAATTGCCGCCTTCCGCTTTGAGTGTCAGAATGACACAGATAACATCCTAGACATCTCGCTCCAAGCCTTTAGACAACTGATTTTTTATTATGGAGTTGAGGATTTATTAGCGTATTTAAGAATAACACCTTAACCACCCTGTTCATCATTTAATGGTTAAAGAAGGTACAATAATCTCTTCTACTCCTTAGTAAGCAATCTAATAAGTTCCGTAATTTTATCTGCTACTTTTGGTATCTCTTCATCGAAAGGAAATGACTCCACCCATTTATATCTTTCTACTATTTTTACCCCTGAAATACTTCTCTTATGACAATAATCCTCCACATCAAAATCTCTAATGTTTCCTCTTTGAAATATCTCAAATGTCCAACCTGAATAGTCAAACTTAGAGTCAATGACCAGTTTTACTCCGTTATTCAGAACAAACTCTGATACAGCTATATCAAATAACTGATTTGGCTCTCTCCATTCAAATTTAATGATTGAAATTCCTTCTATTTGGTCGGGAACCATTTCTTTTATTTGCTTTACTTTGCTCCTTAATTGATCACGGTACTCTTTAATTTTCCCCAACAAATCTACTATTTCTTTATTGTTTTCTGATACAAACTTGAAAAAATTGCTGTCCATTTTTGTCCCCACTTTCAACTTCCTGACATTGGTCATTAGATCGGTCAGTATTTGCAAGTAACGTGAATCCGCCTTCTCAATGGCATATCCTAATAGTTGTCGTACCCTTCCAAAAAACTCATCATATGTGACAATTTTAAATTCATCAATAAATCCTTTGTGATTCGGTGGTTGCAAACACAATACTACTCCATAAACTTTTTTTACCTTTATTCGTTCTCTGAATAAATCCTATGTAGTCTTGAAGATCATTGTATACAGATGCATAAATCTTGTTTTCTATCACAATGACTGTATTATCACTTCGCAAGACAATATCAATATAGTTTCCTTTTTCTGTCCTTACTTCCCTTTCCACTTCCCAAAACCCATCTATGCCATATGTTTTAGATTCAAGAACTTGCATTATTGCTTCTATACATAGCGTTCCTAATCCATGTCCTTTTCCTGGATCAAAAAAGAATGCTAATACATTCGAAACAACATTTTCATAATGGGGATACCCACAAATATCAAAAAATGTTTCACGTTCTTCAGAAAGTGAATTTTTAATCTCTGCAAATCTCTTTAATAGTGAATTATCCATAATATACCCCAGACTGTGCTCCAAGAATTTCGATAACCTTCCTTATATAACCCTCACTATCCTTTAGTAACTTTGAAGAGCCTTTCAGTATTTTCTTTTAATCTTTTTAAAAAAATTGGCCATTGAAACTCTCCTAACAATTTCAATTTATATAATTAATCAAATTCTCCTTAAAACTGTCCCCATTTCATAATACATAAAATGCTTACATGCAAATATTGCCCCTTTTGTCCTATCATTCAGCCTGGCAGTTTCATGGGAGAAAACGGAAAAGAAATTTATTATCAGAGTATTAGCAACAATTTGATTATAGGAATAAATAACCGTATCTATAATATTCCAATTTTACTATACATATTAAATGTTTTACTTTACTCTAATATTAATAGTTTAGACAAAGAGGCTAAGACATAACATGAAGAGGAGAAACGAAAAGGAGTTAGATGGCGGGGGGATAAGTTGGACATTCTTTTATTGATAACAGTTCTTTTTTTAGGTTTTGTTTTAAGTAGTCAGAGTAATGACAAAATTAATATTTCTTAATTTTGGATGAACATTGGGGAAACACAAATCAATATAATAAAGTAGATCTAGTTTAACTATATTTATTATTTAACTTAACGTACTTTTTCTTTTAAAAAGGGAGATAAACTTATAATTATGTACAATTTATTAAATTATTTAATACCATTTACTTTAATTCTAATAATATTAGTAATAACGTCATTTAAAATTAAACAAATTAATTTAGGTTGGATTTTAATTTGCTGCATTACTTTTATTTTGGGAGCATTTACTTTTTGGTCAAATAGTGCTAATTTTACTTTTGTTAATGATGCTGACTTTTTCCGTACATTGGCTCAATTGTGTGCTTTAGTTATTACTACGTCTTCTGTAATAATAGCTGTACAGACATCTAATAAAACTGCCCTAGCAAATAAAGAAACAAAAACAGAGTCAACCATAATGAATCTGATTAAATTAAATAATGATATTATAAAAGAAATGGATAAAGAAATTTTTCCTAAGGTTCTTAAAGAAATTAAGGATGACCTTAATAATTTTGATTTTTATTTAAGGCGTGGTCGGGAGTTCCTTAGATCATACTTTTCAGATAACGAAAAAGAATTATTGGATTTAATCAATTCTGTAGACTTATCAAAATATGAGAATAAACTCAAAGTAAATCTAGAACATAATAGAGATATTTATATTAGAGCAATTACAAAAAGAGAGCGTAGAGTATTACATAGGTTATGGTATACAATAAATGAAATGTGTGAAGGTTATCCAACTACAGTAGTTAAATTGAGTGAAAAAAATAAGAAAAGATTATTTAGTGATCCATTCACACAATTATTAATTGAAAGTACTGATTTTTACAAAAAAATAAAGCATGAATACGCATTTAAAAAAAGAGTATTAACATGTCCTGTGCAATACCAAGAAATGCAAATTGCGTGTAACAATATTTTTAATAAATACTATGATGAACTAGGTCACCTTTTCAGAAATACTCACAGGATTATTAAGGTTATTAATAATAGCTTTGATTATAGTGATAAGAAGAAAGCTGAGTTTATAGGAATCCTTAGAGCTCAACTCTCAGAAGAAATTCTTTTAAATATTTTTTACAACGCTGTCTATTCTGATAGGGGATTAGGTCTAAGTAGAGAATTAATAGGTAATAATTTCTTCGGTAATGAAAAGGATTTCCCATTCTACGTTAATAATAATGATCCAAATGCACACAAAAATTTTAAAGAGCCACAACATTTTCGAAAATCATCAATGATTTTACCGTCAATGGATATAGAAATAATGGCAACCATTTTTAGTTCACAAAAGAAAAGAAAAGTTGGAAAATATAGATTTAATTATTCTGATGAAACACTATTAAATGAATTTGAAAATATTTATCAAGATAATATTGCATATAGTTATAAGCAAAGTTTTAAATAAGCACTGTTTAATTTAATAGATTTGTAAAGCAAATCAGCAATTTGGTTGCTTTTCTTCAATAAGATTCCTTTTTTATGTAGGGACAAAAGATTAGATATGGTTAAAGTGTCTTAAGAAAAATCTGAAGGTTTCTACTTAAGCTTTAGGGGTGCGAGAGTTAAAAATTGGGATGGCTGCTGCGGCGATTCCTTTTTTGTTGCACTAACGGGACAGTTTAGTGGAACAAGAATGAGTAATTTGATAAAAAGTTTTTATGCCCAAGGAGCAATTATCCTAAATTACAAATATAATTGTCTTAATACTCTGCATAACATTGTAGATTGCACATCAAAGATTTTAGTTTATCAGATGTGTTAGAAAATCCTTCTATGTAAGTGTGAGAGTGAAGTTATTAATATCAAATGAAAAAATACAAATGGTGCAAGAACAAATGAACCGATTACTTTAAATTTTTCCAAAAGCAAATTTATTCATTTCATTGAAATGGGACGATAAGAAGCATTCTATAGTTAATTTTCACCTTGATGGGAAACGAGTATATTCCAAAAAAACGGATGGTTTTGACAAATCTGAAATATATGAAGAGAAGTTCTGGTACGCCTGCTTTAATGTGCCAGAATGATACAACCAATAACCCAAAGGCGATAAATCGTGAACCTCTAAAAAACATATGCTCTCCATCTTAAGTATTGACGTTAGGTTGCAGCAATCCTTTTTTATTGAACGTAATAGTAATCGCCTTTTCTTATTGAACTAAAGGGGTAAGTTAGTTTAAGTACATTTCTTCAGAAAGATTTAGAAATATTTATCTTCCTAAATAAAATTGTATTGAAATTTACTTAAACCGTATAGTGCTTGTTAAATTATCCGTTTACCAAACCTCATCAACTTACGAATGTGTCTAAGGATTAAAAAAAGCAAAAGGATAAAGAAGCTAACAAGGGCTACGGCATTATCCTTTTTATAAATCAGTATAATAACTTAGTAGCTAGTTGGTCTTTTTCTTTGAAACCTTTTCTTTAATTTTCTCTTTTTGCCGTTCACTCATCCCGCTAAAAAGGAAATAGGTAGAAAGAATAGCACGATCTATCATGTAATTTGCAATGTCAGCGGGACCGTTTTGTTTGTTTTTTTGAAGTGTCCCAAATCTATTAATATTTGTTCCTTTCCACCCCTTTCTTGATTTTGGCGAAACATTGGAAACAATTAACATTCCTGGTAACATGCAATAAATAATCATCTCGCCATTAGGTAAAAATCCTACATGTCCATCAACACTCCTATTTAAATAAAATTTATAACCGACATTAAGTTCAGATATCCTATCATCTACAAAATATAAGTGGTGATTGTAATTACCAAAATTCGTGCCATCACCAAGTAAATAACTTCCCCATATATTTAATGCCTCATTTAATTGCAAATGCTTACTATTAGTTTCATCAAAAGAATTATTAATAAAGTATAAAGTTCCAATACGCCAACTTAATGAGATAACAAAATTTATTAGCCAATCATCATAATCAAATTTACTAGCACCCTCTTGATATTTATGAAATATTTTTTTAGAAAAAATAGTTTCAGATTTGTTAAACATATCCTCACACTTACTACATAGGAGGTATATACTTAACAAATCATTTTCAGGTTTATTAGGATTAAAGGGATTCCTTAAATCTCCTGCTTCTGATGTTTTTCTTAACCATCTACCTATAAACCTTGGCACTATATGACTATCTTCCAGGACTCCTTCCATCCCACATAACCTACAATGTCCTATCTTCTCCATATTCATTCTAAACCCTCTCCAACAAATTTTGGTTAATTTTCCATTTTTAATAATATTTTATTAGATTAAATAAAAAATAAAAAGGTTTTTTTATACAAATCATAGAATATAAAGGCTTCATTCAATATGTAATGTGATGTTCCATTAAGGTTTGGAGGACCAGTTTGGTTTTGATAATCAATTAGATGCTGATGGAAGCATCATAATGCCTATCGCACTGACTTTGAGAAACGCATCTCATTCAAATTTATAAAGAGATAAAAGAAATATAGATGTAATTGGTTATTTATATCGGGGTCCAATTGAAATTATTTCCAACAGTACAGGTATAATGAAAAAAGATAAAAAGATATGTTTCATTTATGTAGATAAGGATGACGAAGGTAATGGAAATTTATATAGAAGTAAGAAAAAAATCATTTAATTGGATATCACTGGACGAGTAAGTAAGGCCATCTGGATCTAGAGTAATAGCTTTTGCTCCTCACTCACTTAAAACTAGTGGAAAATCCTTAAACTTTTTTTGCATCAACAATGGAATGGATATTTTGAA
This sequence comes from Neobacillus bataviensis, assembly GCF_019969725.1. The sequence continues at coordinate 99,846 of NZ_JAHXYW010000006.1, read as the reverse complement.
GGTCAAATGGAGTGGCAGTAGGTTGGGTGCAAAGTAATTTCATAGTTTTCTAGCCATTCAAGAATATCTTGTACTTTCCATTCATGACTAAAAATGATAGCAATCAGAACATAATGGTCCCCGTTTTTGATTAAATTAGCAAAGCATTCATCCATCTGAATGCATTCGGTGTGGGATCCAGCGAATTTGTCTTCATAATTAGGAACTATGCAATACTCATAACAATCAGGATATTCCCGCAGCTCTTCCATTTTTCTCACGGACTTATAATTGTTTAATTTGACTATATTCACCCTGAGTTCATCTTTCATTATGTATTCACTCTCCTTATATTTCGTAAATTTCTGTTTTTCCACGACTTTTTTAAGACTTCATAAGCTAACGGCTTTTCAATGGTCATCAATTCTGTACAAACCGCTTTTTCTGTATCAGAAAGATACACTAATTTACTATCTACTCCGAGTAATAATTTTGAGAGATACATAAAGACTATTTGAGGTTCGCGTAGTTTGTCTTTTTTCCTTTTTTACTTCGGTAAAAAAATAGTCATTCAAGATAAATACGAATAAGTCAGGGTTTTCAATTGAATTTCCTTGCTGAATTAATCTTTGAGCGTTTGTCTGAAAGCTATCTATTTTTGTCTTGCCAATTAATGAGGCAATATATTGATTGTATGGATCAAATTTTGATTTCTTTGATAATAGATTAAATTCGTTGTTAATCGCATAGAAGCCTTGCTCTCGAAAGTATTGCTCCGTCTTCCATTCACCGAAGCCATACCCATTTGAAACACCTGGTCCCTTCCATTCCAGTGCAAAGTGTGGAACAACGAGAGGATCCCGTGATTTCCTCTCATGAAGTTCATCCCGCAAATAAGGAAGGATTATCTTTTCAATTTGAAACGTTCCCATGCTTTCTCACCTCAATATGCCTAAATTCTTTAAGTTAAATTAATTAAATTTCCTTTTGTAATAGTTAGCGAAATGATGGTTATTAAATCCTAAAAAAAATGCAAAAAAAAAAAAGCATATCCACACGGTAAAATATTCCTATAGCCTGTATTCTATCACGATTAGATATGTTACGGTGCATATTCTTTCTGAAAAAGGGCTAACTAATATTCGGGTATAAAATCTGGTGACCCCATAATATTTGCTGGCAATTTAATTACGATAACTGATTGCGAACGCCCAATCCATTAACAACGACTTATATAAGAAATTTATTAAATCTCCTATCCTGAAATTTTAAAAAATCATCCTAATGCTTCGACAGAATAGGGTGATTTTCTTGTTTTCTAGTCAATTTTCCCTTTTAAACAAACGTTTAATTAGTTCTGCTGCAATCCTTGAAATATAAGCACTTCCCCCTCTAAACTATGAAAAATTTGTTGAAACATGCAATAAAAATTAGATTTCATTAGGTTTCACGCTACTATTTCCACTAAACGACATACTTTCTACTAAATTCTAAATTAAATATACTAATCAATCGATTGATTAAAAAAGCTGCACATGCTGATATATAAAGATTTCCCACACCAAGCAAGAAAGAAAATTGTCGAGAACCGTATGAGAATACCGCAGAAAAAAAGCACCATTCCGCAATACCGGACTCGTTTCTCAAAAACTTACATCGTTTTGTTATATGTCCAACTATTCAACACTAATCAATCGTTTAATTAACAACGGCATTAGTATGCTTCAATTGTGAATTTATCCAGCCTTACGGATGAAAAGATTGTCATAACGGTAACACCGGGCTAAAATGAATATGACTTTTCAAAAATCCCCCTAACAATTTTGTTAGAGGGATCAATGTAAACTACACAACTTGGTTACTTCCAGACTACTGTAGATATCTATATACTTAACATTTCTTGTGCATCAACCTTTGCAGGTTCGGAAGATGACCCACATCTTGGGCATTTAGGTACATATTTAACTACCTTATTTTCTAGAAAGATATTAAAATCAGTTATTGTTAATCTATTAAATAAGCTTTCCTTATCTAACTTTTGTTGTAATGGGTTTTCGCCCTTATTTATAGCTATGTGAGAAAGATCTAATGATGGCCTTATCCATTCATATTCCTCCTCACAGCCATTACTGCACTTTGTGACACCCCATAATACTCCGCAATCCGAACTCTTGCAGACCCACGTACTTGGATCAATCTGCTGTGTGTGGCTTGACCCACAAGTTGGGCACATTTCATCCGAAATTCCCCATTTAATTGCCAGTCGATTTAAATGCAGAGATAAAAGTTTGATAAATCTTTGAGTCGAGTTAATTTCCGTTTGAGAAATAGGTAATAGGCCAACTTGATAATTCCCCCATGTGGAAGCATCATCCATATCATATGCCTCCCCATAATTAATTAACCTATTTATTAATTTATGATCCTGCACATTTCCAAACTTATATATATCCATCGGCAGAACAAAGATATTACTCACATTTTCGGTTTCTTGACCCTGCAGCCCCCCATCTAGTAGGGTTTTCGTAAAGCGCTTCAGATCAATTTCATCAATTCCAATTGAATTAAGGATTGGGTATATATTGATAGTGTAGGACCTAGGTTCCTTCAATTTAATTAATTCATTGCTTAAGAATTTTCTCCAAATTTTATCCATTTGGTCCAACTCTTTTTTAGCTTCCTTAGTCAAGGCCTTTTTAACTAATTGTTCATCTTTAAAAATATGGCTCAACTGCTTTTCAATTTGTTTAGTCGGCTTCTTTTTAAACCTTAGGATGGATAAATCAGAAGAGCTGATTTCACATATGTCCTTAAACTCCATTAAATGCTCACTTATATCACAACCAGCTGGAATGATCACTTCATGATTGAGCTTTTCTATAATCCTAATGCTGATCTGATCGAAAAATTGATTCTTTGTCTCCGTGGAACAATGGATTTCAAATCGACTATCGCCGAATTTAGCAATCATCTTGCTCTTAGCATCTTCAATCTCAATAAAGGACTCCGAATTAAATTGATATCCCATAAGATGAAAAGAATAAACTAATACTGTTTGAACGTACATGACATAATATCGGTTGATATCGGGAATGGTTGCACCTGTCAGTTCTTCTTGTGTTTTCTCTTTTATTTCTAATGTAAGTAGCTTGTTCCACAACTTAAAAATCTCATTGTACCGATTATCCATTTTGAGAATGTTGGTTGGTTGGATTGGAAGCTCCAATATCTTAAACTTATCGATACTCTGATAAAATCTTGTAGAAACTATCGATGATATTTGCTTTGCAAGTTTATCGATTTTATTTTTTAATTGTTGATATTGCTTTTTCTTTTCCTCTTCAGAATCAAAATCAAATTTAGGTAATAGTTTATAAAGGATTTCGGCTCTTTTATAGTCATTAATGATTTGACCGTAACGTTCCCAGTCCACAAGAGTATTGCTTTGTGCGATTGCCAGCTTTAATTCTTCATCTTTAATACTGATATATTTTAGAATTTTGTCCATCGCCATTTTAAAAAAAGTATTCTCATAAATATTGATGTCATCTTCATAAATTTCTGCTCTTAAGCGTGAAGGAACAAGCCCGGTTATCGTTCTTGCTCTCCAATGCTCAGAATGTGATGATAAGTGTTGGAGGGCAGCCGGATTGATTCTTTTGACTAATTCAACATCTAAGATTTCTTCATCTACTTTCAAGTGTTGCCTTGGTCGTGAACAAATATTTAACGCAAGAGGCAAAGCTTTCATTATCTCATCAAGTACAGATTGATCATCCATCCCAGTAAGAGGATCTAAAAGATGAAGAAGGTTTAAATGGCCGCTATTAATTCCATCAATGAGAAGATCAACCGAACAAACTCCTTCCCCTAGCCACTCAGAAGTTCTTCTATAGAAGTCCGCCAACGACTCAATTGTATTTTTTTCCACGATTAAGGAGGGGACATACTTAAATGAATACCTTAGAATCTGTTCATTGTACACAATCTGAATCGTACAACTATTTTCCAGATTAAAATAACAGGGTATAATCAGCACATTCTCAACTAAATTACATTCATATGTATCCCCATTTATCAGGATATCCTCTACTTGATAAGATTTAGGAACTACTCTTAAATAATTTAAAAATGTAGTTAATTGGAAAGCTTTGCTTTTTAGAGGGAGCTCTTCACAATTTCCGAAATCATTGACTAATTCGACTTTCATGAAAGTCATCCCCCTAATCTTTGAATCTTTTGTTCTATTAAGCTAATACTTTCAGAAAACTCCCCTTTTCCAAATTCTAATTCGATCATTTCAATCAACTCTTTTAAGCTATCCCTCAAGTACGTTTCATATCTACTTTCAAGCTTTCTTAGAACTTTATGTGCAAAAAGGAAATCTAAAGCCTCAGTTTTACTTCCTCCGCAGGCAATATAGACTGGAACGAATTTTTCCATTTGTGCTTTAATTCGATTACCAAAGGTAATATCCAATGTATCTCGTAAATGTTCATCAATGAGGTTCAATTTTGCCCAATCTTCTTTATTTAATTGGTAAGCAGTCACGTTTTGTCCTTGTTCAATTAAATTATAAAACTCCACAAAAGATAAGGTGAACTTATCGTTACATTCTGCTTGGAACGCATCTTCCCGGTTTTTAAAATCCAGTACCTGTGCACGGTCATATACTTTGTCTGTAATTCCGAATGTCGATTCATCTTTATTGGCAGTTCCAATAAACCAGATGTTCTGTGTAATATATAAGCTTGTACAATTATCTACCAAATACTTTGGTCTATTGTTAGGGTTTGTATCATCATTACTTGGTATGAGAGGAATGCTCCACTCTTCAGGTTTTTTCTCAAGAATTGATAAAAAGTCAGCAAAATAATATTCGATCCGGGCTAGGTTCATTTCATCCAGCACAATAAACCAAATTTTATCTCTATTGGCAGGAGCGCTTGCTTGGTAAACGAACTTCGTGAATTCAGTTTCTTTGAATCGCTTTGTAAAATCATTATCATATCCCAGTAGTTCACGATTATCTCTCCAGGAAGGCTGGACAGGGACCAATGAACTTTCTGAACCTAATGCCTCCTTAAAAAGCCTTGGCAAACTGGATTTACCAGTTCCGCTCAACCCTTGAAGGATTAACAGTTTGGATGATGCCAATGAAGCAATAAAAGAACGAATCGTCTTGTTGGAATAATAAAGTCCTTCGTTGGCTGCTCCGTATGCTCTTACATATTTTACAATTCCTTTTAAATCCAAATTAGTAGGAGAGGGACGAAAAGCCTCAACTTTTGATAGCTCGCTATCAATTTCGATTAGGCCCGGAAACTTACTTTGCGTGTTTTGCTTATACACATCATTTATTTTGCTTAATTCATCTTGGAGCTGCGCATTCAACGTCTTTAGCGTTTCCGCCGTTTTTCTTGCCTGTTCAAGTTCAATGACGCCAATAGATAAATTTTCGGCTCTTTCTTCTGCTTCTCTTCTTTTCCTTCTTTCTTCATCGAGTATTTGGTTGATATTATCAAGCGAATCTGATGAGGCACGCAGATTTTCCAATTCCTCTATGGACGGCAGTTGTGCAAGATGATTTCGCAAACTTTCATTTTCTTTTCTTTGGGATTCGAGTTCCTCTAAAATAGTGTTTACCGACCGGCTCTCGTTTTCAGGAATAAGTTGCTTCAGCTGAATGATTTCCTTTTTCAGCTTTTCAATTAATTCTTTGTCCACATTTCTCAAGTCTACTAACATTTCAATCTCGTAATTTAATTTTTCAACTTGGCTCGGAGAAAATAACTCCATTTTCGCTTCAATGCTTACCCGTTTCGCCTGAAGCTCCGCTTTCATGAACTCAAAATCTTCTTCTTGGATTTGAAGCTCGATTTGTTTCTTTTTAATCTCGGTTTCTTTCTTTAGAAGTTCTGTAAGCTTCTGATCAAACTCCTCAGTAAGATGCTTATATTTATCTTCGATTTGCTTTCTTGCCTCATCTAGAAGTTTTATCTTATGTAGATCAGCTTCAACGATAATGGTGTGGGCCTCTTCTTTTGCCTTATCCAATTTCTTCCTAGCTTGATCAGTAATATTTGCTGATTCTTCTCTAGCCAAATCAACAATTTGCTGACATTGAAGTTGTTTCTCCTGATATTCCTCCTCCCACTTTGTCATCAGTTCATTTTTATAAGACCGTCTAAGTTCTTCCTCTTCCGCTTTAATAGAGTCAATCATCTGCTGCTTCTCGATTAAAATGGATCCTTTCTGCTCTTCTATCCACTTCTTTTCATCAGCAATTTTTGCAAGCTTCTTATGATAATCAGCCTTAATGTTTTCGTTCATTTCGTCATATTTTCGGTGGAGTTCGTCCTTTTTTTGCAAATATTCAAACTCAAGCTCTTCTTTCAGATTCTCATACTCTGTAATTTTCTCCTGGATTCTTTCATCTTTCAGGAGATTCTGTTCCTGTTTTTCTATCGTTTGAACATAGATTTGTTTTGCCTTTTCCTGTTGAGTAGGTTGGTTATTTTGTCTTGCCCCAGGGAATTGCTTTTTTGATTTCTTTTTAGCCATCTTTTATTTACCTCCCAAAAAAGTGAGAAAACAACACACTAACAATAAGATCCACTTGTTTCACTACCTGTTCAGCCTTTACGTGATAATCGATTTCATCAGTGTTATAATGAACGGTTTTATTCCTTAAATCAGCGATTAAGTTTATACTATGGTAAAATTCAGGCATTGCTTTTAGGACATACAACGACTTGGATTCCTGATTATAGCGGGCATCAAATAATAAAAACAAGGCACGGTCTTTAATGGAATTTCCTTTTAGCTTTGCTACTTGGAACATCCGGTCATAAAATTGAGGGCTTGTTAAGTTACGCGGCACCTCTATCTGCAAATCATTTGCTATTTGCATAACCTGATGTGAAAAATCATATTTATTCAATCTATTTACCACATCAAATCGATTTTCAATTTTTGAGATACTGAGTTTCAGCATACACTCCAGCGTTCTCTGACACCTCATAAAGAAAGTATCATAATCTTCATGGCCATCTTGGATCCGGTTATGGACCCTTTTTACCGATTCCAGTTCTTCCCTCAGTTCTTTGAATTCCTGATAATTTGCTATTGCGGGAAATTTAACAAATAGTTCTATTTCCAAATCATTGTTAAAAGGGTACAAATCCTTCAATGTCTCACGAGCCACTTCAAAAAAAAGTTCAATCTCCTCCTGTAGATTGGAATCCTTTTTCGCATGAGAAATTAAATGACTAGTAAACCACATATCCTCATTGTTACCAAATGGGGATACAACATTAAGTTTATGAGGTACATCCGGGTCTACGTATAAGGATGAATCTACAAGAATAGTTTCGGGAACATCGTCCCAAATTTTAACAAACGTTGGGTTACGGTCCAGATCCATGTCAACATTTTCCTCATTTTTGACCTGTTCAATTACTTCACCATCATCACCAACGACTTCCCAGTCCACTTCATTATCGATATCGAACGGAAAGGAAGATGATGACATTTCCGTTGATTCTGCTGCATAATCTTTTTTCTCAGCTTTAATAATATTACTAATGTTTTTTCTAGTTTTCAGAGCAATGTTTATTTCATGAAAGGTTGGTTTCTTTTTATAGAGATAATTTTCCTCTAGGACTAGTCTGTCGTCTTTATCTGCATAACCTTGTGGTAAGTTTGTGAGAGAAAAATTGGGGATAATATCTCCCGTAATCGCATCTCTAAAAACAAGGATTTTTTCATAATTAACTGTTGCCTCAACATCTGAAACCAAGGAATTGGACTGAGTCAGTACTCCTATCCCTTTTTCAGTGAGATTCAGATCTTTAGTTAGATAATTCTTATCGATACATGATTTCTTTACAGTATCGATAAGATCGCCGGATATTTTTAAACTGTCAAGGATTGCATGATCGTTCAGTTTTTTTATTTTCGCAAGTAAAAGAATCAATTTTTGCAAGATATCAATTTCAGTGACCATGGCCTCTGGTATTAGTGCCTTCCACACATATAAAGGCCATGCTACTTTTTTCTCGATGCAGTACGACTTCACAGAGTCTCTACCTAGGTTAGTGATATATCTATTATTCATAGTACCCCTCTTTTTTACATAGCTGATAAAAGTCATCAAGTTCTTCAATGATCACTCGCTTACCATCTCTAGCGACTGTCTGAACATCACCAACAACAATAACTAGTCTTTTTCCACGACTGAAGGCTACACAAAGCCGGTTTCTTGAATCCAAGAATCCCACTCTTTTCCGAATATCTCTTTGATCATTCGATCGAACTGTCGATAATAAAACGACATCGAATTCTTTCCCCTGAAAAGCATCTACAGTTCCAACGCAAATCCGCATTTGATCTTGTTGTGAAAGAGTTTCAATTGCCTCCTGGATTTTCAATGCTTGTTTCTTATAAAATGTGATAATGCCAACAGTATAGTTAGGGTTGGCTTCAAGTATTTTATATAGCTCATCCATGACTTTTGAAACTTCCGTATCCCTGTATTTACTTTGATTGTTCAGTGAGAATTCAGGACCAAGATTTTTGGGTACATCAATCCAAGCGACAGGTTTATTATTATAGAGTCCTAATTTGTGAGCTTTGTCCTCTTCGGACATGGCAGAATGTAGATCCTCTTTATAAAAGGTACTAACAAACTTTCCAATCACTGGGTGCATTCTGTATTGATCTTTGAGCATAACAGTCCGCTTTACCATCGCCGACGAACGGTTTGATTCTTCCAAGAGATTAAATAATCTAGTAAATAGAGGTTCCTTCAGGAGCTCAACCACCTGGGGATCATTTTTTACTTTCAACACTTCTTCCACGACATCATTCTCTAATAAGTGCGGTAATTGATTCTGGTCCCCTACCAGGATAATTTTCTTCCCCAAGCTCATTGGAATTAATAAATCGAGCGGATTGGCCCGAGCTGCTTCATCAATGATGACATAGTCGTATATTTGACCTGTATTAACAAATAAACTGGTCACTTTTTTGGAAACGGCTTGCTGGCATGTTGCAGCATTAATTTTGGTATATTTACTAATTAACTCAGAAATATTTTGTGGGTTTTCTAAATCATCTTTAAACTCCCAAATAATATCCACTACTGAATCCCTAGTCTTTTCAGCTTTACTACTGATATTCCCTAGAATGCTCTGAAAAAGTTCATTAAGATCTTTTTCAATTAAGGTTTCATCGGTATAAATCGTAGATTCCTGTCCGAATTTTTCATATTTGATTTTTTCAAGACTGTTTTTAAACTCTATTAATAACTCATCAAGTTCTTCTTCACTAGGTCCTAAACGCAGTGACATCCAAAATGACGGAATGTCGACTTCAAGTTCTGAATTCACCTTTAGAAACCTTATCAACCCAGCAAGTTGATTAGGACCATCATCCATAAAGCTTGTTTTATTGACCCTCTGACTTTCCAATAATTGATAGAGGGTACTTAACTCGGAATTATCATCCCGTTCCTTATGTTCAACTAAATCATTCACTTGAAGAGTTGTAATGATGGCCTGGATTTTATCCACTAATTCTTGTTCGACATCTAAAATGGCTACATGATTATAAATAGATATAAGCTGATTTTTTATAAATTCAGTATCACCCATATTGCTTCTACATTCTTCTATCAACAAGGATATTTTTCTAAATGTAGATCTATATTGGCTTAGACCCTCTTGTTCAATGAAACTATTACAATTGTTTGATACATCATTAACCCATTTTAAAATATAGGAATTTGCCTTATTCTCATCGTCTCCCAGCTTTCCGCCCAATCTATTTACAGGTAGTCCACCATACTCGACATTTTCAATGGCATTATCGACGGCATCATGCTGAGCACTGGACACCAGAATTTTTACATCACCTTTATGGATCATGCCCAATCTTGCGATGATTGCCCTAATAACTGTAGTTTTACCCGTACCAGGTGGTCCTTGAATGATAGCAATATCAGGTGTATTAATTGCTATATCAATGGCTTTACGCTGTCTCTCTGTGAAATTTATTTTCTTATTACCAAATATTTTCTTTAACAACTCATTGTTTATAGGTTGATAATGTTTAAGGATCGTTTTGGAACTCTCCCCTGTTTGAAGAAGTAGTTTCAGGTCGACCATTGGAGTCTTACAATCATTGATTTTTGTTAATGCCTGTTCCCTTCTTTGTCCCATGATCTTGGAGCCATAAAACGACCCCATGATATAACCACTCTTTGGAAAAGCATCCACATCTCCGGAAAGTTGAATACAGAGTTCATTTTTTTTCAATTTCTCCGTCTGTGAGCTCCTTATGATTGTGTCTCCAAGAAAAACGCTTTTCCCTGATGCCGTAATATCATTCGCATTGAAATGTTCTTCACTTACCGCAACAAGGCCAAGGCTGGTCTGATAAAAACCTTCCGGGACCTTAGTCTCTAATATAAAGACGAGTCTGTTTTTCCCATTCATACCATTAGAAAAATAGGCATCTATATATTTCACATATCCAAGTTCATTTACTTCCTGCTTTAATGCTCCTATTTCAAGATCGCTATACAATTCCCACAGCCTAAGTAATTCATGGGTATCTTTAATTCCCTCCATGAACTTCTTATTTGTTTCGCTTGTAAGCTGTGACTTATCGGAAATAAGGTCCTGGAACACTATATTACCTTTTAGTAGTGTGATGGCACCATGAACCTGGCTGTTTAAGCGTCTCCCTCTAAGCTCGACTACTTGCACAATGTTTTGTTTCGTTTTTTCCATATAACAGAAATATCTCTCACCAACTAAGGTATACTTGTTTTTATCTTTCGATGTTAGAACAAAACATTTCCCGTCCACCATGAATTCAGAAGCAAAAAAAGAAGAAAGGTTATTCTTACTAATATTTAAATGCTTAAGCTGCAATTCAATCGATGATTGAATACTTATTGTAAATGTTTCATTATTATGAAATTCAATGACATTTGGATAAGTAAATATGGTTAATAAAAGACTCTTTCCACTAACATTATCGATACGAATCAGTGAACTCTTTTTATATTGTAAGAGATGGGTTATCGGTTCAACTTGCGTTGTATTCTCTGTTTTCAACATCACTGGTTTTGTCGAATTTTCTATTAGATATAATTGGTTGTCAATGATTTGAAAATCCACTAATTCCCCTTCCAATTTTTTGTTAAAGGGAGTTTGCGTTGTAAAGTTAATGCTGATTTCGTTTCCGAAGTTAATTTTTTTAGCTTCCAAAACCCTCTACTCCTAACTTGAAATCATCCCGTAATTTAATACGCTGCACGATTCAAAAATATCATTGATTCCTTTAAGATCAGTTACTCGATTGTAAATAATTACGTCTTCTTTTGGGTTGAATGTACTTGTCTGTTTCTGGCCAATATTTTTCTTTTGCCTGGTCACTTTATTAAAAATAATGATGATATCTGCCTGTAAATTATGGATTTTAATTTCTTGTTTATCAGTTAGTTCTATAGCCGCAACTTTTTCCTCACCATCGATCGCTGTGAAAGGTTCAAAATGCCGTTTACATAGTAAATTAAAACCTTCCTTTAAAACGAGTTCACCTGTCATTTTTTCAGGGATGGGTAATTTCCCATCCTCAAATTGACTATCTTTAACAGTGATTGCTTCTGTACAAGTGAAACGGTACGGCTTATCGAACTCCTTTAGGCACCATGGACATTCCAGCGCTTTGTCTGCTTGATAATAAAATGTTGCACTACAATCAGGATTCTTACAGGTCATCAATAAATCTTCCGCCTGTTGGCAAGCCACTCTAAATTCGCTGATAGTTGGCCGCTTTGTGGAATCGTGTAGGCCATCAACAAATGTACGTTCGAAAAGAGATTTTAGTTCTTCAGTAAAAGCGAATTGCGCAGGAAGGATTCTCGTATTTCGATTGCTGGCATCTTCCGGATGGTCCACGTAAACGGCGTTTCCTTTTAATGCATGTTCTTCCACTTCGGGTGTATTTTCTAAAATATCATCACCAAGCAATGGATGTCCCAGCCTTAATAGCTCAAACAAAATAACGGCAAACGAATAGGTATCGGTAAGTGAATTGGGTTGATTTGCCCCCATGAACAACTCAGGGGCAATATACCTTGGAGTACCCAGAATCGTATTTTTAAATGTCCCCGTCGATGTTAGATTATCCGGATCGATTAAGACGATCGACTTGGCCTTCATAGCTACTAAAATATTATTGGGAGAAATATCACAATAGCAAAGCCCATGAATGTGCAGGTTCCGGAAGCATTTACTTAAAGAAGTGGAAATTTCGAGCCGCTTCTTCAGTCCGCCAGTTAATACGTTATACCATTCCCCAAATGGCACCTTAGTTGAAACATTAATCAATTTTGCAAGTGGGACATGGCCCTTTACCTTTTTCATCACATATCCAGTATGGGGCTCAGATAAAATGGCTATTGGAGTGACCATCCTCGCTTCCTTAGGTACGCGTTGGTTGATAATCCATTTATACCTTTTTGTCAATTCTCCCCTACTTTCTTTATTGGTATGATTTTTCTTTATGATGAAACCGTCACTAGATTCATAGACAATACCTTGAGCACCCTCACCAATTTGTTTTTCGATGACATATCTTCGACCTGTTGTATCAAAAATTGTAGTTCCAATCAAGTTCTCTTTCATTGAAATTACCTCTTATTGTATATATTGACCATACAAAATGTACGATCATCTGTATGATTATCCGTCTTCCAATTTAAAACCCATTGTTCAATTTCATCTTGCACTGTAATAACATCTGCTTCCATTAACCTTTGATGTAGATAAGTTGGTAACGCAGCCTTCATGTCAGGCTTCAAGTCCTCCGACACTCCGTCAGTAGCCATGATAAGGGTTATTGGATAGCAAGAGCTGTTTAATATTACTAATTCCCCACGGATACAATCCTTAGCATTATTTGCGGAAAGGGATAAAGTTCGATTTGAGAACTCATGTTTATCCCAAGAATATTCCTTTACGCCTTTATCAATATGACAAAGAATCATTCCATCGCCAATTCCACCAACAATGAGATGATCGTTTAACAGGATGGCATATAATAGCGTCGTATCATAATCCTTATAATGTCCTTCGGTTATCTTCATTCGCCATCTATCAATTAATTTACTATTTAAAATAGTAATCATATCATCAGAAGGATAAGGGTATTTTTTAATATCATTTTTTATCCAGTCTTCAAGACATTCAATCGCCAATCTTGATCCTTTTTCTGAAAATTTACATGAACCGAGCCCATCTGCAACGGCCATATAAATAGCCTCTTCAGTGGCCTTACAGACAAAGGCATCCTGATTTTTATTATTTTCTTGTTTATTTCTAGTCCCAGTTACGGAAACCGCATTCAACTCAATGACTTTCGAACCACACTCCAACCTATCAAAATCTGCAGCATAATCTAACAAATTCATCGTCAATATACCAATTCATCACTACCAAAGACATCATCAAATGGGATATCATCAAAATCATTTGGATTCACACTGACTGACCGCATACTCACAGACATCGTAACCCATTTAAAGAACTTGGCAATGGTTGCAGTATCTTTTGCTTTTATTACAGGCACATTCTCTTTATTAGTAAACGCTTTTAACATTTCAAAATCTGCATCTTTTCCAACTCCAAGTGCCAGATTGGAGGACTTTTTCGTTCTTTCAGAATTATGAAATTTATAAATGGGATCCCAATCTAGATATTCTTCCTTTTTAGAAGCGGTATTTGACTGTATACCTGGAGGGCAGTCAGTGGGTTTACCGTCACTTATTAAAACAACGGTTGGCGTATATGCTCTAGAAGGAACTATCGACCTATCTTCAATCATTTCTATTACTTTTTCGATTGCACCTCCCATTGGAGTTTGACCACATGCTACGAGAGGACGGAGTGTAATCGTCTCGACATTCTCAAGAGGCTGGATTACCTCTACTTTTTCTCCAAATGTTATAATACTTAGCTTTATTTGCCCTTTGGTCCCTTCTAAATTGGATAGAACTTGCAGCATTTCTTTTAAAGCAACGTTTACTGTATCCATTTTCGAGTCAATTGACATACTACCACTTGTATCCACAAGCAGAAACACTGGTAAAGGTCTTGCTTCCTGAACTACAAAATTATTTAAATTCATCTTCTCCACCTCATTAGATAAAATTCCAGCACATAAATGCCTACTATTCTTTAGATTTTTGTTTTTAACTTCATAAAAATGAACCTAGAACAAAGACATTTGCCCTAACAGATCGTCTGTGTCCTCATCGCTCTCCCGCTGGTAGAAGAAGGTAAATAAGTGTTCATATGTTGTTTTGCCAATACCGTTAACAGTCGTTAGAGTAAAAAAGCGTGAAATGGGTTTAATATCATTTAATTCTTTTAGTTGTTTTTTTGATAGCTTTACATGCTGAATTAACACATCAAGATCTATCTGATTAAACCTATTTACCATTTCCATTTCTACACCTTCCGCTTCGACTCGTTCATCAAGACATATATAAACATCAATGGATAAATCATGAAGATATTCTTCCATTACCTTTTTTACTTCTTTCCATTCTAATCCACCATGACTTGTCCCTAATTTAGGAAAGGCAATCGATTGAAAGTCTCTTTTTGTGTAATTCTGTCTGAAGTATTGTAGGCCTTCTTTTATATACTCTAATTTTGACGGGTTCTTCCAGTGGTGTTTAGTCGGGAAGTTAAGAATCCAACGTTTTTCATCACATTCATACAGGGTCGGTCTCCCAACCCTCACTTTCTTCTCTTTACATTGCATTTCATATGCTTTAAACATCTTAGGGTATCTTAATTTAAATTCTAAAGCTAACCCTGCTCCCATTACCCCTTTACAATTAACCGTATTTACAATTGTTTTAGCGGGTGTATTAAATACATTGCTTTCTACATAATGTATCACTGATATCATCGTCCTTAATTTTGACTTATAAAAGACTTTGCCTTTTAACGAGCAATCCATCTATTAAATATGATATGTAAGTAACTTCTTTTGGCACATCTTCTATTTCTACAACCTTATATGTATCATGCAAACTAGAACATGAAATTTCACTTTTAAAAAGCAACTTCATATCTCTGTCATACAGTTCTATGAAATTGTCATATTTGTCATAGCCGGGATCAAGATAATGTAATTGAACTTTTAAAGATCTATTAGAAAAGTTATCAGTTATAATTGATGTCATATTATTTAGCGTTTTTCGCTTATGATTAATCCTCTCTATTGAAACATCAATCTCACAGCTAAGAATTCCATTTAAATATAGCTTTATTGTTTCCCAGTTTTCCTGATAATCGAAAAATACTATATCGATTTTTCTCTCTTCAATCTGATTATTTAATAGCTTCGCTGAATCTACTCTTGTGTTTTTACACTTTACCATGTGTCCATGACAATCATTTACTTCATAAGTCAAGTGGTATTCATTGAAATTTTCTTTATTGAATTCTACTTTAATGGCCAGGATAAATTCATTTTCTTTCTGTATGAGTCTATATTTATAATCTGATATAAAATTATTAGCATACTCCTCTTTACAAGGTTCACAGTTTTTATTAGAGAATTTATGTAAGTTTACTTTGAAATATGGACGATTACCGTAAAGATTGATTGCCCTTCGTTTATCAGCTATTGATCTAAAATAGATACACTTTAAATAATCTAGAGATACTGGTGTGGAAGATAATAATTCAGCTTGTCTTTTCCTTTTGATTTCAACACCTGTTCTATTACTTGAAATTTGTCCTCTTGAAAAAACTGTCGGCCAATCAATAGAAGCAAAAAAGCCGCTGCTATTATCTATTTGAGTTCTACCAACCTTTGCATTTCCATCAGAGTAATAAGTATTTGGGTGCAAGATTAGATTTTCATCAAACAACAGATAAACAGGGATAGGGCAGTGAGAGTTGGTAATATATTGTAGTTTCTTAATGCCTTCATTCACATAGAGAGTTGGAGTTTGTTCTTTATAATAAAATCGAACACATTTTTGAATCTCTCGCTCCGTTTTGGAAATAATATCTTTACTTGCTCCATCTTTAAAGATCATTCCATTTTCAAAACAGTCAAACCTACTTAAGAGGTAGCCTGAATCAAAAATACTTTTCAAATTAGAAAAGTTAGTAAAATGTAATAGACCTTCAAATTGAAAATTAGCTTTCATTAAGTCAATTGTCTTCTTTAATTCAGCATCATATTTCATTTTTCACCACCTCCTTGACATCCAATTTCAACTTTTTTAAAGATATCCTCAAACTCTATATCATCAAATAACTCTTCAACTAGTCCGTTAGTTGATATTATTGTTTATTTCCTGATTCCTTTTTTTATTTTAAATAATCTGATAAATAAATAGTGCCTATTCCAAAACTAGAATAGCCACTTAAATGATTGTCCTTCGGCCAATATATGACTTAACCTCAGACCAAAAATTTTTTCATACCCGCTTATCAATGGGTTTGGCAATATATAAATTAACAATAATTATTTGCAGACAAATAAGATTTATTTTTCTATTATATTAAATTCAATAAAGTAAAACCTATCAAATTTCAATAATATCATTACTTATCTCCTATATTATAACATTTTTTTACATCATTTTAAGTTCAATTTCACAATACTTAGGAATAAATTAGTATTCCTAGCCTAATTATTTTGGTCTAAAACGTTACTAGCTTTCCACCACACCTTAGAGGTGATCTTAAGTTTGCTGAGCTCTAAATAACCAAATCATTAGGGTTTACAGTCGTAAAAAAATAATAGAAAAAACCCACCAAATTGCAAAAAAAGCCTTCAAAAATGATTTTTTGAAGGCTTTTTTTGACGTTTCGTACGAAAATGGGCCACAAAAATGAAAAATGCGAATTCGATTTACTCAGCCAAACCCGATATCGTAGAGTGCAGAAAAACGGTGAAAGGGTGTCCTAAATGACAGGCATTAAATCTGGCAATACGGAAGGATTTCAGCAGTTCTCACAATTCAGTTCCCTTGAGGAATTCAATCATAATATCGAGATGTGGTTATTGGAACATAAAAATGAGTTTACAAAAGGTGAAATAATCGGATTAAAAAGACTCGTGCGCTTTGCAGCCAAAATCCCTGGAGTATGCAATGCCAAGATCGGGACCATTTTAAAATCCATTCACGAGCAATACCAGGAGAATGGCATTTCAAGGTCTACCTTTAAACGGATGATTCTGAAAGCAAAAGAATTGGGAATTATCACGATCTTTGAAACAGAAAGGAAAAACGGATCGCAGTCCAGCAACCTATATCAGTTTAATCGTTTTCCATCAAGTGAACTACCCAAAGTGGAAAAATTGGACCACCCTAATAAAACTAGTAATCTTTTAAAAACTGAAAAAGATCAAAAGATAAATAAACGTAACAAAGCGTCTGAACAATTGGATCACAATTTTGTCAGCAACCGAGTCCCACTGCCTTTTGTCCAGCTAGTAAAATGCTTTTTCTCCGAAGCCAAAACAATAGAAGAATATTGGCATATGGTGCAAATTGCTGCTTTTCGGTTTGAGTGTCAGAAAGACACAGATGACATCCTAGACATCTCGCTCCAAGCCTTTAGACAACTGATTCGAAAAATGAAATTAACCAATTGCGTCAAAAACCCTATCGCCTACTTTTATGGAATTTTGGACAACAAATTTATGAAGCTCTATTCGGAGAAGATTGCTGCAATGAGGCCTAAAACTCCTAGACCGCACTCTTTTATAGAAGGCATTGACCTAGACTGGAATTGGCTGGAATAAGACAACAAGGTCGGGTCCCATGGCCCACTCGCAAAAAGTGTCGCATTTTTGTCAAAATTTCCATGAAATTTAGCGAATTCTGTATACTATAGACCGCAGTACAAAAGTCCTATTTGCAGTTTAATAGATATGTAAGGAAAGCGCTCCCATATCTTCAAAATCAATTCCAACATGTAAAAGGTATAAAGCAGCTTAACCTGCCATAATGTATATCTATCAAAAATATGGATAAATGGTCCTCGCAAAGGAGGGTTAAAATTCTAAAACAATCGAAACAGCTCTATCGTTTTTTCTTCATTGTCTAGTACAGAGATAGTAGAAGGTAAATGCTTTTTAATCTATTGCGGTTAAAGGAGTGGAGAACGATTAATATTAAACGTTACTTTATTGAGAAGAAAGTGATACTAATGATGGGGGAATATGACCAATATGGGAAGCCGTGTTCAAGGGTCATGGCAGGAAAAGCGACTTTTCTGGTGGACAAAACTCCTCTACATCTATTGGATGATACATTACAATACATAGGCTTTGATTTACGGGGAGCAATGACAGGGGCAAAATCCATTTTAAACAAAACAATGAAGTGTCCCATCATGGTGAATCCCTATCAAGGCATTTGCCTTTTCCCAAGTAAATCACCACACAAAATAGACTGCATCTGGTTTAATCCCGAACATATTATCAA
Source organism: Neobacillus bataviensis (assembly GCF_019969725.1). Next base: position 81,326 of record NZ_JAHXYW010000006.1, on the reverse strand, counting down.
CACCAAAGCTATCGGAAACAAGACAGAGGTGGAATTGAGCAATGGCCATTTCATAATTGTTGATACAAAATTAGCTCCTTTTAATGAAAAACTTCAGAAAGCCAAACATTTAAAACGACTTGCGATTGAAAGAGGGACTCATCCAAGTCCGATTCTCTATTATCTGGAACCGCCAAAAAGACACCAGCTCCTAAAGGAAAAGTCAGGAAAATATAACTTTGGAGTGTTAGAAGAAGAAAATAATAAGGATAACTGGTTATTCGAGAGCTACTTATCAAAGGAGGAGCACCCTGTTGGATTATCATTGGAACATTGATTTTGGGATGACATTAAGAAGGCTGCGAAAGGAACGGAATCTATCGCAGGAAGAACTAGCCGAACGCAGCTGTTTGGATCGTTCCTATATTAGTCTCATTGAAAGAAATATAAAACAGCCTGGCTTTATTTCCATCTTAGCCCTTGCTTCCGGGCTTGGGATGAGAGCTTCAGAATTTATGATAGAAATCGAAAAAGATCCGGAGTTTCTGCAAATTAATGGATATTGGAGTTTTACTAAATAGATTAGAAGATTGAGTTTACTAATTATGGATCGGCTAGGGGTCGACGGTATGAGTTACTTTATTTTATATGTCACAGATAAACTGGGCTTTACCGATGAATATTATCTAAAGGGGAAATCGATGCCTGATATGATTAATCAAATTGGAAAATATGCTGACGGCCATCTTGCCACGTCTAAGGAACTTATCATTACACATAACGCAGAATACGGTTTTATAAGGGAAATCAGTCTGGACCTCTTCCCTCATTTATCTAAAAAAGATTTCGGCACGATAAATGAAGCGAAATGTTACAATTACCCAGATCTACTATAAAAAAATATATTAGGATCCAAAACAGAGCCACTACTACTTAGTAATGGCTCTGCACCAAATTAGGTGAACCTTCTTGAGGCTGATAAGCTGAATTAATAACTGCAAACTTCTACAAATTATAACAACATCAAACTAATCAATCATTTAATTAAATATGCCGCAACCCCTGCTGCAAAGGGATTTTATAAAATCCGCAAATGAATTTTTTGTCAGTTAACTAAACGTTTGATTAGTTTAGGATCAGCATGGAGCCACCAACATTTTTCCTAATTATCCCCGAAAAAATTGAATAATATTATTTGAAGTGTATTTCCCTTTTAGAATGTAACCTAAGCAAAAAATATTTCTTATTTTAGTAGTAATGTCGGCTGTAGCATGTAGAGCAAAGGCGCCTCTAGATATGTAATTGTCTTAAAAAGGAGAATTTCCTTTGACAAAAGAAAAGATTAATTACTTTTTAGGGGATGCTATTAGACCGTTGCGGCAAGCAAAAGGTCTGACTCAAGAACAACTAGCGGAAAACAGCAAATTAAATAGGACATATATGGTTGATCTTGAAACCAAGAATGTAAATCCATCCTTCTATACAATCTATAAGATTGCTATTGGTTTAGGGATTCCAGTGGAAGAACTAGTAAAAAGAATTGCTGATAATACGGACATTGACAGGATTTTTAAAGAAGAGCCATATTAAAAGGCCACAGGGACGGTTCTCTTGGCTGGTTACGGCCAGAAGAATCGTCCCATTGGTACATTCAAAATGACAACTATCGACGACTCTACGTTTGTTATATACTAAATAATCGTTTGATTAAATAGGAAGAAAACACTGCTATAGAAGGATTTATATGACTTTACTCCTATAGTTTTTGTCGATTAATTCATCGGCTTTTTCAGAAAAAAGACAAATATTCCCCAGAAAATGACTCCATTCTTTTCAAGCAACAGAATTCACCCTTTTTTCCCTTTTTCCAACATTACTTAAACGTTTGATTACATATGGATTAAATCCATGTATAATCAGGAGTTATTTATGCAGCCACTGAAAAAACTTGTCGAAAGTTGAGCGCACATTATTCATAGACAGGAATGATTAATGCACCTGAACGATGATTCTGGAAAAATTTGTTGACCCTGGGTGGTGACAGGCACCAGAACTACGCACAGGCACCCATGCCTATTTCAACACCATCTTTAATGCATTAACCATTTTATCATTCTCTTCTGGACGTTTAACTGCAATTCTTATATATTCTCCATTAATTCCAATCTTAGACGAGAGATCTTTTATAAACAAATTATACTGATCTAGCAATATTTCTGTTAGTTCTTTAGCTTTATAGTCCCCCAAGACTTCACACATAACATAATTTGCTTGTGATGGCACAACACGAAGGTTTTTAACAGTTAAGAGATTATTAATATACTCACTTCGAACATCTTTGAACTTTTTCATTGCATTTTCATAATCAGACTTATATTTTTCAAAGATTTGCATATAAAATTCCCCGAAGGAATTAATATTCCAAATAGCAATATCCTGTTTAATAAAATCAATTAGATTAGTATCGTGAGAAGCAAGGATTCCTAATCGCAGGCCTGGCACCCCAAAGGATTTTGAAATACTTTTAAGGACAATTAATTTTGGATACCTATTCAAAATATTTTCATCTAATAGGGTTGCTTCTTTCTCTTCTGAGAAGTCGACAAAAGACTCATCAACAATTAAAGTATTTCCCCTGTTTTCTGCCCACCTGGCCAGCTTTAGTACATCTGCTTTCTCAATGTAGTTACCGGAGGGATTATCAGGATTAATCAATAACAGAGCCGATATATCCTTGTTTTCATAAAAATCAATTAAGTCAGAAGCTGCATAAGAATAATTGGTGTTATTAGGATAAAACGGAACAATTTCGTTCGGACTTTTTCTATTTGGATACTCCTCAAATGTTGGGAGGACCATACCAATTTTACCAGGAAGTCTTTCCATTAACGATTTTATAAGCTCAGCTGCTCCATTCCCGACAACCACATGTTCTTTTTTTATTCCGAAATATTTTGCAGCCAACAAGCTGTTTACACCCATTCCTGACGGATAATCAGAGATTAAGCGTTCAAAATTGGCTTTGATTTCATCGAGTAGCTTTGGTGTTGGGTAGAAGGGATTTACCAGGTAACAGAAGTCAATCAATCCTGGATACCTCCAGTAGCCTCCATACCTGCTCTGGATTTTTTTTAGTTTGTCTTGTGCAGAAGTTGTAAATATGGCTTCCGCAATATCCAGATCCTGTACGTCATCAATTTCATACCAAGATTCATTGCCTAGGATAGTAGCTTTAATTTCCGGCTTATCCAATAGGGTAATTACTTTTAATACCTGCTCGTAATACTCATTATTTCCCAATGCTCTGCTATATGCCTCCAGGAAAGGGACATAATGAGTATTAGAAAACTCTTTGCTGAATTTATAGATATTAACTGTTTTAAAATAGTTTTTAATATCTTCAAATTTGAAATGTTTTTTATCAAGAAAACTTAAAATATTATTTTCTTCATCCAAAGTAACTACAGTTCCATCCATCCAACTTTCATATTTTGCAACTAGTGCCAAGCTTGGGTATGGATCTTCGATAATTTGGTTTAGTACAGAACTTTCAAAGATTAAGTCTGATTCTAGTAAAAGTGTATCTTCCTTTAGAAGGTAGTCTCTTGCCAAATATAGTGAATAGATATTGTTAGTTTTGTCATAGACTTCATTGGTAACATACTCAATTGGTGTTTCTATATTTAAAGTTGAAATAAACTCAACAAGTTCTTTAGCTTTATATCCTACTACGACGACAATTCTTGACAGGTGTAATTTATCCAATTGTCGAAGCATTCTTTCAATCATTGTTACACCATTTACTTTCACCATACATTTGGTATTATTATTTGTTAACTCTTTAAGACGTTTTCCCATACCCGCTGCTAAAATAATTGATTGCATTCCTTTTCATACCTTTCTTAAAATTATTAACAATCATGAAAGAAAATAGTTACATTAAATCGATCGTTTCGGTATGGGTCATAAAATCCATCTGTAATTGCCCAATCAGAAAAGTCTTCTTTTTTATATAATTTATGTTCTAACCGATGAGAACGAATTGGGAGTTCACCAATCATTAGCGCTTTTTTTGCTACGCGTTTTAATTCGCTAATAGCTTGTTGTGCGTATTCCTCGGAATCAAAGTACAGAAATACACCATAACAAATGACTTTATCAAAGCTTTTATCCTTAAAAGGAATATCATTTGCTTCTCCAACTATTACAGAATTACCTAGAATTTCAATGTGCTTTTTAACAAGGGAAGGAGAGTAGTCCATTCCTACATAATCGCAATTTAAATATTGAGCTAAAGCGCCCGCACCACAGCCAACTTCAAGAACCTTATCGGTTGGTTTGATATCTAAAGCTTTTACGATTTGAGCTACTACCTCTGGCATATCAATCTGTGTAGCTTCATATCCGTTATAGGAAAGCAAATCTTCTCGTGAGCCAGATACTTTACCTTTTCTAGTCCAGATTTCTCTCCATGTTTCTTTCGGTTGTTCTAAGTTTGAGTTTTGTGATTCTACCTTTTGTGTTTGATTCATGTTCATATCCTCCTTAAATTGGGTATGTCTCCCCCATTCTTATTTATTTCAGAACACTTAAACGCGGCAGCTATCGCTGGGTTAGACTTTCATCTTTAAAACTTAACGGATATAAAAGATTTGGCTCCCCCTTTATTTATGTTCAAATTTTGAATGCATTTATATTATAAAGGAAATATATGTGTGTAAAGAAGAATTTAGTTCAAAAAATGAACATAAAAAAATTAAATAAAAGGAATAAAAAAACACAAAAAAACCTTTGGATGGTCGCATTCAAAGGTTTTTTTTATTTCAGATTATGAATGTTACCTACATTACTAAACAAATTCCGGGCGGTGTCAGGCACCATAACTACAAAAAGTTGGATGTTTTTTCAAAATTTAGAAGTCATTCAGCTTTTCGAAATCATATTTATAAAACTTTGTCAGTTACATAAACGTTTGATTAATTATCAACAATTTCCTTTTTGTTCGAACCTTAAAACATGTTATAATAGGTCATTCTTACTATGTTACTCACAGAGAGGATTATCATCTATGAAGCCACTACTAAATCCTATCAATCCCCAAACCAATAATGAATCCAAGAAGATATATATACCTATAAAAACAAAGTTTTATATAAGTCACATGGGAGCTTTCCTATGGATGGTATTCTCTATTTACCTAGCGCTTCCTTGGTTAAAGGATTTAGCTGAAATTGTATCCTTTCCAGTAGCGTTACTGATCATTGGTGGTATTTCGTACATTCCTGGTTATATGAATGCCTTTTTAGTGATTAGCTTATTGTTAGATAGGCAGCCGTCTTTTAAAAATCAATTTCCAAAAGATGAGCTTACAATCCTGATAGCGGCCCATAACGAAGAAGATAAAATTTTTCAAACGTTGAAATACATCGATAAACAAGACTACTCGGGAAAATTAAAAGTAATAGTTATCAATAATTGTTCTACTGATCACACCGTTCAAGAAACGTTAAAGGCAAAAGAGGAATTGTCCATTGACATTGAGCTACTACATGAAGACAAACCTGGAAAATTCCATGCTCTAAATCATGCGTTAGAAATAGTTGAAACGCCTTATGTTATTACCATCGATGCGGATACTCTCCTTCATCCCTCTTCTATTCGCTATCTAGTTGCACGAATGAAATCCAGCCCGGAAGATGTCTGTGCAGTGGCTGGTTCCGTTCTGGCGAAAAACAGCAGAGAAAACTTATGGACAAAGATTCAGGAATGGGACTATTTCTTAGGGATCGCTTCTATAAAAAGACTTCAAGGTCTATACCAAGGAACATTGGTAGCCCAAGGTGCTTACAGTCTATATAAGACAAAATGTGTTAAGGCAGTGGGCGGCTGGCCTGATGCCATAGGGGAAGATATTGTATTAACATGGCGTTTACTCGAGAAGAAATGGAAGGTTTACTTTGAACCAATGGCTGTATCCTTCACGGAAGTCCCTAGTTCGTTTAAACACTTTGTCAAGCAGCGAGCAAGATGGGCACGAGGCATGATCGAGGGATTGAATGCAATAAAACCGTGGAACCAGCCGGTTGGTTATGTTAAATATCTTACAGGTGTAAATTTAATGATGCCTTATTTAGATATTACCTACACACTATGTTGGATTCCAGGACTGATATTGGCATTTTTCGGTTATAACTGGATTGTTGGTCCTATGACTTTACTTGTATTACCGTTAACCCTTTTCAGTTATAGCATTCTTTATTTCTATCAAAAAAATATCGTTTTCAAACCCTTAAACCTTAAAATTCGAAAAAATATTTTTGGCTTTATTTTATTCATATTAGGTTATCAAATGATTATGTCACCTGTATCCGTATACGGGTATGTACAAGAGGTTTTTAGGTTTAAAAGAAAGTGGAAGTAAAAAATAGCTGAACAACAAAGCCCTTCTCCGTCGAGAGGGGCCTAATTATTTATAGTCCTAATATTTGTTCTTCTTGGTTTAAATTCATCTTCTGAAATAATCCCAGTATCACGTAAAACTTCTTCAACTCGTCAGCAACTTATGTATTTCAAACGTCGAATTCGCACAAAATTAATCAATAACAAAACTAATTAATCGTTTAATTAAATATACATAAAAGCCTGCTGTTTAAGGCTTTTTCTTAGATGGAGGATGAAATTTTTGTCAGTTAATTAATCGTTTGATTAGTTAGAACCTCAACCTGAGTATAACAACATCTCTTTTCTTTTTTTATGATTATTTTTGTCGAACAATGTCTAAACATTTTTATTTTAGTCTGTTTCTTCCATAGGGAAATAGTGTTATATTTTCCTATTAACACCAAAAATAGAGGTGCAATACATAGTGAAAAAAACGTTTGTATTAGTAACTGTGCTCTTAGCAGCACTACAATTGGGGAATCAGCCTAAAGCTTTGGCTTTCACCGATAAGGATTGTAAGGATTTTTCAAGTAAACAAGCTGTAATTGAATTCTGGTATAGCAATGGCTATAGTGCCAGTAATGATCCTCATCGTCTTGATGGTGATAATGATGGGTATCCATGTGAAGTGAGTGCTGGTGATTATAGTAGTTTTATAGCGAGCAAGGCAACAACAAGTACTGGTTGGAAAACTGTAAGTGGAAAGTGGTATTACTATTCTGGATGGCTGTCTTATAATGGCTCATGGTATTATCTTGATTCAACTAGTGTCATAAAAACAGGATGGTTACTTTCAGCTGGCAAATGGTATTATCTTGACGCAAGCGGTGTAATGAAAACTGGCAGGCTTAAGTCTGGTCAAGACTAGTACTATTTAAATGCCGATGGAACTATGAAAATGGGCTGGCTGCCATTAGGTGGTAAGTGGTACTACTTAAATCCTACTTCCGGTAAAATGGCGCTTGGATGGAATAACATTAACGGAGAAACGTATTACTTTTATAGCTCTGGAGTAATGGCAGCCAATACAACGATTGACGGAAAACAAATTGGCGATGATGATGCTGTAGTAGCAGTTGATCCTACTTTAATTAAAATAAAAGCAGTCACTGACCAATACGGAATAACAGTTAAATATCGCGTAGAAATTGATGGTTATGATTTATTCCAAGGTGATGAATACATCGCTAGTGTTGTGGCCGACGGAGTTATCTATTTAGATGCTGCTCAAGAAGAACTATTTAAAAAACTTGCACTAGCTCTTGGAGCACCTGTATCAGAAACAGAGTTAAATGATTTAATCGCACAAACTAGGGCTAGTGAAACTTTTGACGTTGATACTGGCTCAGTCTACGTTGTAGCAGATGAAACTGTATTAATGATTGTCTGGGGAACTACATATTCAGCTCAGTAATGATTTTAATAAGAAAAAGCCCCACTACTCTGAACTGCACCTCCATTGTTAGTTTTGTGTCTAACAATAGAGGTACAGTTCAAAAGTGGAGTCTTAGCAAAAATAATTAAATTCCTAATAATTGCTTTCTCTTCTCGTTAAATTCCTCTTCAGAAATAATCCCGTCATCCAAGAAAGCCTTGAACTTTACAGATTTCTTCAAAACATCAATTTGAGGTACCCGCTTGTATTTATTTGCTAAAAAGTTTTCTACATAGGCTTTGATTTCCTCCGCCATTTTCTGTTCTTTTTTAACAGACATAACAGTATTCTCATCTTTAGTAGCTGCGAATACTCCGCCTTTATTCTCTAAACTGCCCATCAAAATGAATTGCAAAATAACCATTTGTGTTTATTCGGGCGGTGACAGACCAGAATCTTAGAGGGGAATAAGGTTGGCGACCAAAAAAGTTAGTATCTCTGTAGATTCGATTCTGCAGATTGTGAAAAAAGTGTACTTACAAATTAACGGTAGTAAATCATCTTTCTTTAATGCGTAGTAGACTAACTATTGCACAATAAACACCTTATGTTTTTAGAGGATTTTGTAGATAATTTCACTAATACTAACGATGGCTTTAGTGAAACAAAAAACAGCTGAATTAGCTTTTAATCTAATTTCCAACTAATTATATCATTTAAATGAGCAAAAACTGTGTCATTTTACTTAACGGTCACATCGGTTTAGGTGCCTTCGAAATAAGATAATGCTTTTATCAGTTCAGCAGCCCATTTTGTTCCAAAAAGTAAGTAAGATAGTAAAAATAACTCCTATATTCATAAATTAGTTGAATATAGGAGTTATTTTTTTGTTAACAGAGCCGTAATCTCTACACTCCGAAATTAGGCATCTTCTCAATGGCATCAACTTTATATAATACCAAGCCAAGTTTTTTTACTTCTTGATCTAATAAATCCTTATTACAAAGCCATCTAGATATCAATGGCTGCCTAAAATATTGTTCGTGAGTTGCTTTTCTATTAGGAAAAGATTCACGCTCAAAGTACAATACAACTTCTTTGGTTTCTTTTTTAACCCAAATTAAAGGATTTGTTGCTAATGGTTCAATATTAAAAATCTCTCTTAAATCCATTGACGGGTAAATCATGCTGTTACCATAAAAAAATACACTTGAACCGACCAATTGTTTAGTTAAACAAAGACCTGTATCATTGAGGCTCTCATCATCTATAGTAAATAATTCTTCCAATCTTGAAAGAATGCTCCCAGGATTCATGGCATGAGTTATATTGTAATTAGTCTTAGTTCCTATTTCACTTAATTTAGCTACTTCTGTATAAATAACTCCATCCTTACTACCTATTGGATACCAAATACATGAACCTATAACTTCCATATTTTCAGGTATATCTTTACTTACTATTTTTTTGAGGTACGGTTTGCATTCGTAAAGTGTTTTATTTTTTGCAGTCTCTTCCAACTGATACTCTATATCCCATTCGTCACTAAAGGAAAATTTAGGAGGCTGCGAAATTAACCATGAATCATCATTAAGCAATAACGATTGTGCCTTAATGGTAAGGGGAACAACCTCCCATCTGCCTTTTTGCTCCTCACCGTAAAGAATTTGTGAGTCTATCTGTGTGTGAGTTCTAGATAGGAGCATACTGTCACCCTGCCTAAAAGACTCGCCTACTTTTCTACTGGCTTCTATGACATTTTTTTTACTGCTAATATAGTATTTGATATTTTCATACGATTCCCCGGTGCATGTTTCCATTACTGAAAGAAAACAATTTGTTGCATTACTCACCTGGGAACTATCGAACTTTTGGGGACATCTTTCAGGCAAATCATACTCTATAGATGGTGCACTTAATAGGAATTTAAGATTATCATTACCTTCAGTAACAAACTCATAATTACTTAAAATTAAATATAATTGTATTATCTTATCAAGTTCATTTGCATTATAATATTCATTTTCGATAATACTTTTCAGATTTACGAAACCTTGAATATTCTCTTGTGACCATCTCTCAGAAAGTTTTATTAAGTATTCCTTTTGTTCGTGATTGTATTCTACCCATGAAGATGCAACATGTAAAAATAGCTCTGGATACCTTTTGATAAGAAGGTGGATTCCTTGTAAACCAATTTCAATCCTATGAATATTCTTAGTTTCAACTTGTTCTATTAAGACATTAAAAACAAATTGTTGAAGATTATTAGGTGGCGTTAAATTACTCACTGATGGTTGGTAATATGAATGTTCTTTAATTAAGTTTCCACAACCTGTAATCCAATTGTTCTGGCATTCCAATTCTTTATCAAAGAAATGCTTTACTAAATCATTTTCAGATTTTGAAACAACTAACTGTAATAAGAAGTTCATATTACTTGTACAAGTATAATAATGATCCCCCTCATCTAGGTTTAATTTATTATACTCAGCTAAGCTCCATAAAAAATCAGTAGTGAGAACTTTAATAATCTTTTCTAAAATGTTTTCAAATCCCATATTTTCCCAAGAATAATTTTCAAGTCGTCTTTTCAAGATTTCTAAAAAATTCAATGCAATCTGCTGAGTAAGTCCTCCACGCTCTTCAATAATACCAAAAGCAATATCAACAGATTTGATATTGAGAAGTTTATCTTGTTCGTTATTTAGAAATTCAACTATCTCATGAATAGAAAAGCTATTCATTCTTTGTCTTAATTCTTTATCGGCTTCCTCTCTTTTTTTACCATTCTCACTTTGATGTTCCTGAAAACTCGGTGTATCTCCATAATTTGCAATTACTGCGTGTTCTGGTGTTAATTGGTGTATTAATTGCTCAATTTCTTGAATTCCTAACTCTGAACCTTTTTCTAAACATTTATGATAGACATTTCCAAGTCCTTTTCTATCATCTGAATTATACCAAGACAAAATACCGCAACTTAAATACCAAACTGTAATAATTTCATCAAGATTTTTAACGTTATCTAATAAATCAAAAATCTGATTATAAAGAATTTCTAAAGAGAATCGGAATTCCTGATTTTCATTTCTTAACAACCAAGCATCACTAAATCCACTCCTAATAGCTGCACTTGCAATTTCTTTATTAATTTCAAAAGAAGATCTATTGCTTCCTTTTATGTTAGCTATATAGGATAATTTATTCAGCGATATGCCCCTATTTTTCCAATCCTGCTTATCAAAAAACATAATTTTTTTAAAGTACTGCAACAAAGGCCATAATGCATATTCTTTGTGATCTACATACCCAACTACATCCCAATTTAATTTATTATTTACTTCATTCATAAGTTCTGGAAGTACATTATTACCATACTTTTCAAAACACTTATGTGTATCTTCAAAGTTACTTCCTTGAAATAAATTGGTGCCGTTGGGCCCATATAATTCTAAAATGTACTTTTCTAGAATGTTATTCATTTCTTTATTCACTATATAATCTAATAAGATAGTTTTATAATGCATACCAAGACGATTACGATTAAATAAATGTTCTATAACATATTGATTAAGATTTTCTTGGTCTATAAATTGGGGAACCCATTCACGTTTTAAAGAAAGAAACAATAGTAAATTAAAACCTTCCTTAAAATCAAAAGTTCTTACCTTTCTTGTGTCATATAGCATAAAATCTCTGTAGCTGCTTAATAATAATTCCTTGTCAGAATCATCTAATTTTTCATCTAACTTTTTAATAGATCTCCCTAAAATAAAACCATGGCTTATTAAAACCTTTAGGTATTCATAGTTTGGTCCTTTTCTTTCACCAGTACTTAACAACTCATTAATTTGATCGATTGATATAGAAACATCCTTGTCATAGTCTTGAAATCCTTTAATTATTGAAAAACAAATCATTTTCAAACTTGTTTGATCAGTTATATATGAAATGGGTTCTAATTCCTCTAGATTAATTGTTTCAAGTTCTTTAATTGAAGTTATTAAGCATATTCTTGCTAATAATTGATCATTTAAATTTGGTCTTTTTTCGATTATTTTCTTTAATATTTCCTTAAATTCAGTTGCGCTATCTCTAAATAAAATCTTTTTTATGTTATCTTCTATGCAACTAAATGATACCCCACCGTTCTTAATAACATTTATTGATTCATCTATTTTATTATTTTCTAATAGGTATTCGAAATAAGTATTATTAAATTGAACAGAAGCCTTTATTTCTTCTTCACATTGTAATGAATCAACATCTACTATATTACCAATATCCAATTTTGATGCTAATGTTGCCCACTTATTTATTATTTCTACTTTTAGATTTTCATCCCATAACCCCTGAGACAATAATTCATTTACATTTAGTTCGTTTACAAACTTTGGTGGAGTTAAATCTTTCATCCAAAGGTTATATGTTGAACATGCTCTTCGTTTTGAAATGGAATCTTTATATGTTAATAGGTCTTCACAAAAATCTAACATCTCTTTATAACTGTATAGGTACTCTATTTTTAATGGGGAGCTATTCAATTCATAAGGATGTATTTTTTTTACATAAGACTTATCCTGAAGTGTATACTTCTTATCAAAAAATTCGTAATATCTAAAATGTTGATGCAACGTATTTATCGCAAGATATACGTTATGATAAGTTTTCCATTCTTTTGAATTTAATGCAGACTCATAAGCTATTTCTGCATATTCACGTAACTTATTTCTAGATATACCATAAGACAGGGCATGCATCACATATTCAACATTAAAAGCCTCAGCTATTATATCTTTTTTATCCGCACTAATTAACAAAGGCATTAAATTAACTAAACTTTCTACAGTATTGTGGTTTGAGATATAATAGTCAGCTAATTGAGATGCTACCCTCTTAAAAATAGAACTACTCTGATTAATTTCTGCCATTAAAAACACTCGAAAATCATTATGAAATAACGCATATTCATTTTCATTATTACTAACCTTTTGGATCAAAGGATATAGTAAATCCAGTAGCTCTTCCCACTCTTCTTTCTTTAGATTAATTTCCAAAGCCTTATTTAGGATTTTAGAATTCACTCTACCACCTAATAAAGTTATTGCACTGGCTACCACTGTTTCTGGAAAAGGAAAGCCTAAACTCTTTGTATTTAAATATGCTGAAGCATATCCCCATATATGGCTATAGTAATTTGTTATATCACCACTTACATGTTTTTTATCTATACACTTTTCAAACTCATCAATATCTTTACAAACTTTAGCCTCTTCAATAGCAAACACTACAGATAAATTATTGCCTTCCGTTTTTTCAAAAATGAATTCCGCTAATACATCTACATCTATCTTAAGTTCAATCTCCGTTTCAGTTATTAATGAGATTATATCTTCCCTCAATAATTTAGGCATTGGAACATGCTCTACATACTCAGATTGTCTTCTTATCCACACTGGATATTTATCATACATTAATGCTGGTTGACCTACGATAGTAAATATTACTCCCTCTGGGATTTCTGAGGGGTTAAACAAAGTTGATAAAAAAGTAACATCATTTTGGACCCTAGCTGCATGGTCTATTCCATCGATACAGATAACTGTTTTTTCTCCTGTATTTTCGTATAATAATTTGGCCAATTTAATTACTTCATTGCGCATCTGTTCAACCGAACATAATGCATTTGTTACTGGTATTGCATATTTATTTAATTGACCTTTAAAGTAACCTCTTAATTGAATTAAAAGGTCATACCATAAAGACTCGGGTCTTGATAAGCCGGGATCTGCATTATAAAACTTTTGTTCAGGAGAGATTGGTTTAAATGTATGATATCTTGCCCTAAAAAGATTATGCTTTAGCTGAAGGTAACTAATAAGACTTGTTTTCCCACTCCCAGGTTCGCCTGAAATAAAAATTATTTTTTTATTTGTCTTTTTTATTAATCTTATTAATTCTTCGGAAAATACCTCTCTACTTAAAAAGAATGGAGATGGATACGGTAGCTTATGCTCACCATGTTCTATATCATTATTTATTGACAAAGCATCAAATACATCTTCTACAGTAACTTTTTCTTTATCCATTCTTCTTGTTGTAGTCCAAATTTTTAATTTTGCACAAAGTTTATCAAAAAGATTTTGAGCGACTATTTGATTACATTTAAAGATTTCTTCTAATGATTTAATCATCTTATTTTCTAAATCATCAAGCGACCCCTGATTGTATTCAATTTTTAATGCCTTTAGAAATTCAATAACTTTAGTATCATTATCATTTATAGCATTTTTAAATTCCAACCATTGCATCTTAAAATCTTGCTCATCTATATGCTTTTCAATATCCTGAATACAGGCAGTTTTTTTTAATACTTCCTTTAGTTTTTCGACGAATTTTGTTAGTGATAGTGCTTTATACTCATTACCACAAAAAAATCTATTGGTACTATTAACTCCTAAATTTCTGTTTGTGTATAATATAGGTATAATCTCATTCGCCTCTAGAAGTTTTGCTTCTTCCCAACCAATAGCAATCGCTTTAATTAAACTTACTTTTTCAGTTCCACTTTCCCTAGTTGTCGGCTCAATTAACTTACTAAATGTTAAATTTCCTTTTCCTACATTCCCAATCTCGTGTTTAACTTGAAAACACATTTCCTGTTTATTTTCGTAACCTACAACTACATCGTCGATGGTATTATGTACACCTGATTGAAATATTACGTAAGTTATTTTACTATCTGGATTTATCATTTTAATAACTTGTTCTAGACCTACATACCATTCATACCAATAAGGATTTGCGATACCTGGTGTTGACATTATTTACCTCCAAAATGAACTACTTCTTTTAAATCAAAAATACCCCTTATTATAGAAGAGAATAATTTATCAATATAATATAAAATGCTTAATTTAACCAAACAAAAGCTAGAATACCTCTACATTCTCCAAAACTAGAGCATTTCCTTTTTATAAAAGTAATTTCGCCCTTTAATCAGTTTTTGATTTAGCCATCAATGTTTTATGATTTATGTAATTAAAAAATCCTTACAACCTCCTATTTTTTACTCATTCTTTTATGGCCAAAAAAATGGCCAAAAAACGAGTCATTTTTCATGACTTGAATATTTGGCTAATTTAAAATTAAAAAAGGTCTATGCTTACCTTTAAGATTTTCAATGCAATTAGAATTTTATTTACACCAGAAGGTTCATTTGAAGTTGATAAGATATAGGCTACTTCTTCGATAGTTTATTAATATTAGGAAAAAACCCTTTTTGCTGTCTTCCCAATAGTATTAGTACCAATCCCATCAACAGTTCCACCAATTATTCCACCAACTAATGGCACAGCTTTTCCTAAGTTAATAATTCCTTTTTCACCAAATTTCGTAATTAGTCTAATACCAACTGCCTTATTTATTGCCTTTATTACCTCGCCTGGTATCTTTTTAATAGCCTCTTTGGCAAGTGCAGTACCCATTCTTACACCAGCCTGTTTCAAAATATCCGAAGCAGCTTGTCCAGTCAGACATACGAAAACGAAAGTTTTAACTTGATCGTCCTTTAAGTCATAACCTTTCATATGTGCAATTGTGGCGATCATTCTAATTTGTACATACATAACAGACGCTATATTTGCAGGAATTGCTACTGGTAATGTAATAAGTCCTCCTAGTCCAGTTAAGAAACCGCTAGTTGCTCCTTTAGCGTTTTGCCAACGAATCAAGCTATCTATCGCTTTTTCTACTGATGAGTTTTTCTCTAAATAACTTTCTGCTAACTCTTCTGCTGTTTCTGTCCCAGGCAGTCCATTAACTGCTTTTTCATACGCCCAATCTAAAACTTGTGTCATTTTACTTTCTGTTAAACTATTTTTCGTCAAGATAATCTCCCCTATAGTAAATTTATAATCTATAATTAGAAAAAAGAGGTAATTTAACATTAATATTTTACCATAAATGACAAGTATTCCAATATTTTTTAAATTCAAAACAAATTAAAATGACATTATTCGTTTCACTCCTCGACAATATTCGAGGCGTGACAAGCACCGAAATAAATTAATATCATTAAAAATATTTCATTGAAACATATAGGATTATTCTGTGAATTTTTATTAAAGGTAAATCAATAATAGTTGAAGTGTGAGGGCACAGTATGGGGGAACAATTTTTAAAAGCTGGAATATATGCCATTATCAATAAATCTTTAAACATGGTTTATATAGGAGAAACGGAAGAGAATTTCATTGTGCGCTGGGTTGAACATATAATGAGAATTCCTTCATTTTTTGAAAACGAAGACAGAACAATGCTATACCTGCATAAGGATACAAAATTTATCGTTCTGAAAGAACTTGAACCTCCAATACATAATAGAAAAAACTTTTATCACTATGAATTTGAAGCGAGTAAATTTTACAAAGAAAGAGGTTGGATGATCCTTTCTCATCATACACAGGTTCAAAATATGGAGGACAAGCCAAAAGAAGGCGATAGAGGTCCAAATTTGGACAGGTATCGTAAAACCATAAAACAGATGATAAAAGTCTTAGGTCTCATTAACACAAAAAATAATAATATTCCAATGCTATACAATGGTTTATATAAAAAAATTAATAAACATTTTGAAACGGAGGTTTCTAAGAGAGAGGGCAAAAATGTTTTAGGGACTCTTTCAAAAGATGAATTGCTATTTATTATGATGGATTTGTATCCGCGATATTCAGCAAAACACCTAGAAGTACATAGAGTTGAATATAATAAACAAGATAGACAGCTTAGTCTTTTTAAATAAGTTCTGAATGAAGGGTACCTTTTGTTTATTGTGTATGCCGAAGACACAGCGAACGCTGCCACGTTAAAATAAGACCCTATCAATCTTCGACAAAATTCGGTGCGTGACACCCTTCTCCATCAGGAGATCGCACTATGATGTTAACGAAATTGATGAAAGTTTTGGCGAGCAATGGTTCTGTTCAGAGGAAGAAGCAGAAGAGGCAGGGTTTAGGAGATTATATCGCTAATTCCGAAATAATAGTTCTAATAAATCAGAGGTGATAACATTGGTTAGACGCTTTAAAAACGAAGAAGAAGCATATGAAAAATGGTGTAAAGAGCATGAGAATGGTTATATATTTAATAATGCAGGCGGAAAGACAGGTAATGTTCTCCATCTCGTTGGCTGTCGTCATTTAACCTCGGCTCGCTTCATTGGCAAGTATACAAAATGTTATCCAAAATACTGCTCAGACAATTTAAACGAATTAATAGAAAAGGCTGATAAAGTCAGCCAACAGTACGGCTGGAGGCAATGTAAGGCATGCTTTTGAATAAAAATAAATCTATTACTGTTGTTCAATAATAGTGTAAAAGAGTTATTAAATGAGTTGCTGCGGCAGCTCATTTATTATTTTAACATTTCCAACATTTGCTATAATAAGGCTATATACAGAGATTTTTAGGAGGAGTTTTATGGCGTTAATTAACTGCAGTGAATGCGGTAGTCAAATATCGGATAAAGCTGATGTTTGTGTAAAATGCGGGTGTCCTGTTGAAAAAATGGTTGGAGAAACAATAGTTGAAGAAAAAAGTAAAAAATCTCGAATTAGTAGAATAATTATCATGTTCTTTTTAGCTTTTATTATTGCTTGGGGATATGCTGCCTTTACTAATCCTTCTGACGATAATAAAACCGGTTTAGAATACGTATTTAAACAAATTACCAATCAACCAGTTTCTATAATTGATAAAGAATTGCAAATTCAAGAAGATCATTACAGAGTTTTTCCAGTTGAATTAAATGAAACTGCAGACATAACAATTGAGTATAATATTGCTTCCGGTCCAGGTATCGATATTTATTTCATGGATTCAACTAATTATGAAAAGTGGGTACATTTAATGGAAAATGGAACTAATGAAAATATCTACTACAATACTGAATTATCAACCTTTGGACTTTATTCAAATACTAAAACCCAACAAGTTGAAGCTGGGAGTTACTACATAGTATTAGATAATACTGACTATGGCGCTACCTATCCTCCTTTTAATCTTAAAAACGATATTTCAACATTAGATTTTAATGTAAAAAAGAAATAAATTTATTATGGTGATTATTATGAAAAAAAGACGAAAGAATTACATTATAAATAACTTAGATAAATATGAAAAATTAAGAAAGAATGCTCACAATGAATTAAAAATTTTAGAGACATATTTCGGAAAGAGACAAATAGACCAAATAAAAATATATAGTGATATCCTTAGACATTTAGAGGCAACTCAAAAAGAAATTTCATACTTTGGTCTAAGGGGCGTTTATATTGGGTTAGCTACTGCTATTTTTGTTTATATATTTAATACTCAAATTGCTCAAAATCTAGTTCAAAGCAATACTGATATATTAGGTAATCAACTACTTGGTTATATTCTAAACTTAATTGGCGCAATCATAACTATAATTGTGTTTCTTTTACTTTATTTTCTAGCAACGGGAGATATTTTTATTTCTGATTGGAAAAGAAGAAATCAAATATATATAAACGAGTATATGATTAAGCTTGTGCAAGAAAAAATTGATGAACTTAAAGAAAAGCGAAGAACCTAGATGCTGCATTTTTATTTGGAATTAAATTTTTATGTTTATTCAATTAAAGGATTATAATGAAAGGCGCTCATCTTTAGAGCGCCCATTCTTAATAAAAAAATTATGAATTTATTAAAACTTTTCTCTCATACCCATTCGGATTTTTTTGCTGCCATCTCCACGAATCCCGACACATTTCTTCTATTCCTCTTTCAGCAACCCAACCAAGTTCCCTTCTTGCTTTTGTCGGGTCAGCATAGCAGACTGCAATATCTCCAGGCCTTCTTTCCACAATCTTATAAGGAATTTTCACTCCAGATGCTTTTTCAAAGGCTAATACGATTTCTAATACACTATAACCAATTCCCGTCCCAAGATTATAAGCATCCACTCCATTAGATGACATAACCTTCTCTAGTGCTTTTAAATGACCAAGAGCGAGATCCACTACATGGATATAATCCCTTACTCCTGTCCCATCAACAGTTGGATAGTCACATCCAAATACATTAAGCTCTTTTAATTTACCTACAGCTACCTGAGTAATATATGGCATTAGGTTGTTAGGAATTCCATTAGGATCCTCTCCTATCCTGCCGCTCTCATGAGCACCGATTGGGTTAAAATAACGCAATAGGGCTATACTCCAGGTATTATCTGCTATATATAAATCTCTTAATATTTCCTCTATCATTAGCTTTGTTCGACCATAAGGATTCGTTGCACTTAGTGGAGAATCTTCGGAAATCGGCACTCGGTCAGGCGTTCCATATACTGTAGCAGATGAACTAAATACAAGGTTTTTAACACCGTACTTCTTCATCACATCACAGAGTATGAGTGTCCCTGAAATATTGTTATGATAATAATGTAGTGGAATAGATACAGATTCTCCAACAGCTTTTAATCCTGCAAAATGAATAACAGCTTCAATTTGATTGGTCGCAAACACATCTTCCAAACCAATTTGATTAAGTAAATCAATTTCGTAAAACTTAAAGTCTTTACCTGTAATCTCTTTAACTCTATTTAATGATTCATGTTTACTGTTTGAAAAATTATCAAGACTGATAACATCATAGCCGGCATTTAACAGTTCTACACATGTATGACTACCTATGTACCCTGCCCCACCTGTAATTAATATAGCCATTTTCAATAAATCTCCAATCAAGTTTAAGTAATTTTATATTTAAACTACTTTAGTGTTTTTTTAGGATTATTCGACAATATTCGGGTGGTGACAGACACCGGAATTTACAAATAAAGAAAAAATTATAATATTAACAATTACTAAATATACTTTTCATCTATTTCCCTTTGCCTGATTACTTTGGCCGGTAATCCGTAAGCTAAAACTCCATCTGGAATATCTCTGATAACTGTAGATCCAGCACCAATTAGCGTTCCGCTACCAATTTTAATTTTCTGAATAACGTTAGCACCCATTGAAACAGTGGAAAGAGATCCTATAACAGAGTTTCCTCCTATGGTTACACCCGGAGCAAGGGTAGAAAAGTCACCTATTGTTACATCGTGATCTGCTGAAGCTTTAGTGTTAATTATGCAATGCTCTCCAATTGTAGTATTCGTATTAATAATAGCCCCGCTTACTACAACGGTACCAGCTCCAATTTGAACATTTTTCCCAACAACTGCACTTGGATGAACTGCTTTAACAAATTGAAATTCTCTATCAATTTTTTTAATTTTATTTACGACTAACGATCTGCCAAAATTGTCACCTATTGCCACTATACCTTTTCTGAAACCATGGAAATCAGCAATTTTTCCAAGAATGGGATATCCCATTATCTCGTGACCAATCATACCAGGCGTGTCCACAAAAATCCCTTTTATTTTGTATTCATTTTGCTTTTCTAATATATCGATTATCACATTAGCGTGACCACTTGCTCCAAAGATAATTACCTCTTCCATTTATCTCTCCTAAAATAACTTCAGAATTAAAAGAACAATTATTGTTTACGGTTAATTACGCCTTCCAAGCAGTTAACTATTTTTTCTTCAAAGCTAAAATAGAAGTACTAAGCTTAAAATTTATCATAAGAAAATAACAAGCATAAAAACCTATTTCTCTTTTAAAAGCTAATGTTAGATAGAAACACTAAATTAAAAACGTCAATTTTTGTTTCCAATAATTTTAAGATTACACATTTGTCTTGAAAAGTGTTATCTATTTTTCCATACTTTATAAAATCAATTAACTTTTGCTTTTAAAGAATATTGCTTGTCGAAATATTCTTTGTATTCACCACTAATAATTTGCTCCCACCACCATTTGTTATCCAAATACCAATTTATTGTTTGTGCTATTCCTGTTTCAAATGAGTAAGTTGGTTTCCAGCCTAAATTCTCCAATTTTGAAGGATCAATGGCATAACGTTTATCATGTCCTAAGCGGTCTGCAACAAATTTAATTAACTCTTCTGATTTTCCTAAAGTGTTAATAATCGTTTTAACCACTTCTAAATTCGTACGCTCATTATGACCCCCTACATTATAAACTTCACCATGAATACCTTTATGCAAGACAAGATCAATTGCTGCGCAGTGATCAATTACATGCAACCAATCCCGGATGTTTTTACCATCACCATATACTGGTACCATTTCCTCATTTAGAACACGGGAAATCGTTAATGGTATGAGCTTTTCAGGAAAATGGAATGGACCATAGTTATTTGAGCAACGAGTAATATTAACTGGAAGTCCATATGTTTCATGATATGCCCTTACTAACAAATCAGATGCTGCTTTACTTGCACTGTATGGACTATTTGGTTGTAATGGAGTTTCTTCTGTAAAAAAAGTGGTTGGATCAAAGTCTAATTCACCATATACTTCGTCAGTAGATACATGAACAAACTTTTCAATATTAATTTGTTTTGCTGCATCAAGTAGAACTTGAGTTCCTAATACATTCGTTCTAACAAATATTTCTGGATCTGTTATGGATCGATCAACATGACTTTCTGCGGCAAAATGGGTAATATAATCAAACTTTTCTTTTTTAAAAACTGACATAATTTTTCCACGATCAGCAATATCAACTTTAATAAAATGGTAATTCTTCTTCTGTTCAAAATTACGGTGCTTGGTTAAATCACCAGCATATGTTAATAAGTCGAGATTATAAATATCATATTGAGGGTATTTATTAACCATATATTGAACAAAGTTACCACCAATGAATCCTGCACCACCTGTTACAAGAATCTTTTTTCTTGCCATTATGTCACCTCTCATACTCATTTAATTTGTCTAAATTGCTTGCATTCAAAAAATAAAAATGAAATATCAACAACCTTATACTTTGGCAGTTTGTCTATTTTCTAGACCTAGAGCTACCTCGACAAGATATTTTCCATAATCAGTTTTTGTTAATGGTTGAGCAAGATTTAATAATTGCTCTTTTGTAATATAACCTCTTCTAAAAGCAATTTCTTCTATACATGCAATAAACAAGCCTTGACGTTTTTGAATTGCCTCAACAAAGTTAGAAGCGTCAAGCAGTGATTCATGGGTTCCAGTATCTAACCATGCTAGACCTCTCCCCATGACAGCTACCTTTAATTTCCTTCTCTTGAGGTATTCGTCAATAACTGAAGTAATTTCTACCTCACCACGTGCAGACGGAGATACATTTTTAGCAATTTGAACAACTTCATTATCAAAGAAATATAAACCCGGTACTGCGTAAGATGATTTAGGATTTTCTGGCTTTTCTTCAATTGATAGAGCATTCATCTGTTCGTCCACTTCTACAACACCATAAGCCCTAGGGTCTTTTACAAAACAGCCAAAAATTAAAGCACCATTTGATAGTGAAGCTGCACTTTGCAATCTATTACCGAAATCCGATCCATAAAAAATATTATCACCAAGCACTAATGCCACCGAAGAGTCTCCAATAAATTCCTCTCCTATAATAAAAGCTTCTGCAAGACCATTTGGCTTATCTTGTACTGCAAATTCAAATTTCATTCCAAGATGGCTTCCATCCCCTAGTAAGTCTTTAAATCCTATAATATCCCTTGGGGTGGAAATAATTAGGACTTCCTGTATTCCAGCAAGCATCAAAACTGATAATGGATAATAAATCATTGGTTTATCATATACTGGAAGCATTTGCTTTGAGACAGCCTTCGTTAAAGGATAAAGGCGAGTACCTGAACCTCCAGCTAAAATAATTCCTTTCATAAACATCACCTTTTAGTTGTTAAGTGCCACGACTTTAACATGAATTTTTTCCTTTAGAATTGTACAAATTTTTTCTACTGACTCAGTTTCCAACTCACCATAATATGGCATTGACAGAACTTGTTTTACTGCTTTTTGAGCTCGTGGAAGATTTTCCGTTTTCGCAGATTCTAGATGTAAATACCAACCAAAATCACTGCATAAAGGATAAAAATATCTTCTAGTGAACACATTATATTTTTTAAGTTCTTCATGAACCCAATCCCTTGATCTACCGTATTTTTCTTCATCTATTTCGATTACAAAATATTGGTAACTACTGTTTTCACCTTTTAATCCTGTTAGAATCCTAATTCCTGGTATACCTGCTAAATATGTTTCATACGTATTTCTAATAACTTCCCGTTTTGCTCTTTCAGCCTCTACAATTTTTAAAACTTCTAATCCAATACCCGCCTGCACTTCATTCATCTTTGCATTTAACCCAGATAACACAACTTCCTCTGGTCCTGCCAGCCCAAAATTCTTAAGAAGATTTAGCTTTTTGTTCAACTTTTCATCCTTAAAAGCTAGCGCGCCACCTTCTACAGTGTTGAATAACTTTGTAGCATGGAAACTAAACATCGTCATATCACCAAAGCTACTTATTGGTTTCCCATCAATCCTTGTGCCAAAAGCATGTGCACCGTCATAAATCACTTTCAAGTTGTACTTATCCGCTAATGATTGTATTTTTTCGACTTCACAAGGATTTCCAAAGACATGGACACCTAGAATAGCGCTAGTTTTCTCAGTTATCAGAGCTTCAATTTTATTTGCATCAATATTCAGTGTATCTGGATCAATATCACAGAATACAGGAGTTAATCCATTCCAGTCCAGAGCTTGTACTGTTGCTGGAAAGGTAAAGGGTGTTGTAATAACTTCACCAGTTAGATCTAAAGATTTCAATCCTAATAATAGTGCCAAGGTACCATTATTAAATAGAGAAATATGTTCTACATCTAAATAACTTTTTAGTTCATTTTCTAATTTTTTATGTTGAACACCATTATTTGTTAACCATTTGCTTTCCCATATCTCTTTCATCCTTTTATTTACTTCTTCTATGCCAGGTAGCAATGGTCTAGTCACGTAAAGAGGTTCATAAAATTTATTTATCATAATAATCTTCCTTCTAAATAAGATAAATTTTGTTTAAGACTTGATGAGATGTAAATTAAACAATATCTTTTTTATTAACGGTTTAATCAAAGAATATAATGTATTTAATTCCTGTACTCTTGCAATTTTACTAAAACATATATACAACAAAATCCCTATTCCAATCTGAAAAATCATTGTGATTAAATTACTACCTGATAAAAGTAAACCAACATAATATACAATTCCCGCCATAAATATCGAAATTAAAAATATTGGTGTTATGTCTTTTAACTGCTCTTTAACTGAATAAGAAATTTCCCTAGCTGAAAAATAGGTGTTAATAAAGAGGGCAATAAATGAATGTAAAACTGTTCCCCAAATTAAACCTATAACCCCCAATTTAAGCCATAAAACTAATATTATTAAAATGGTTAATATTAATTTCTTTAATAATTCTAAGACTAGAAATAAATCGGATCTCCCCTTCACTTGCAGGATATTTAAATTTATAGCGTGAAGTGGATATAACATTCCAGCTATACAAAGTAATTGAAGATATTTTACAGACGGCATCCATTTATCTCCAAGTAAAGAATAAATAAGGGGACTTGAAATAGCAGCTAAACCTAACATAAACGGGAAAATGATAAAGGTAGTTGTCTTAATAACCTTCCTATAGCCGTATTTTAGTTTTTCCTCATCTCCTTGAATCTTACTTAGAACAGGATATGTTACACGTTGCACAGATGTAGTTATAGACTGAGACGCAACATCTCTTAATTTAACTGCGTTAGTGTAATATCCTAGTTGAGATGCAGTAAAAAACTTTCCAATAATCACAAAATATAAGTTATTGTATAATGTATCGATTAAACCAGAAATTAGTAACTTAGAACCAAAGCCGAAAAGCTTTTTAAATGATTTTACACTAAAGACAAAAGATGGAATCCATTTATTGTTAAACCATAACAACAATGTTTGAATAAATTGCATTGATAAACTTTTAAGAACAAGACTCCAAACTCCGAAACCAAATAAAGCAAAAACAATTGCTACCATACCCGAAACAGTACCAGCAATTATATTAATTTTGGTTTGTGATCTGAAATCGACATTCTTTATAAGAATAGCTCTTTGTATAATTCCAAATGAATTAATAATAAGAACTAACGATAAAATCCTAAGAATTGAAATCAATTGGGGTTCTCCAAAAAAACTACTAATCGCTTCTGAGGATATAAATAGAACCATATAGATAAGAAAGGCCAATAATAAGTTAAAGTAAAAGACAGTCGAATAGTCATCTTGACCTGGATTTTTCTCTTTGATTAAGGCTTGAGTAAATCCACTATCGATTATAGAGTTAGATATGGAAATAAAAATTAAAATCATACCTATCAAACCAAAGTGTTCTGGTAACAATAATCTCGCAAGAATTATTTGTATAAAAAATTGAATACCTTGATTTGCTATTAAATCAGTTGAACTCCATAATAATCCAGAGATAGCTTTTCTTTTCAATGAGCTTGAATCATTCATTTTTGTTTCCTCTTTCACATTAAGAGCTTTTATTTAGAATACTTCTTAGATAGTTTTGCTAAATTAGAATACAAACTTGGAAAGTTAATAAGTGTATACATTTTAACTTTCTTTATTAATGTCAAATCCTTAAAATATTGAGTTTTAAAAAACATTGTATCCTTTTGTTCTAACAATATTAATGCTTTATTTTTTGATATAAGAAAGTCTATAGAAGTGGAATATTTATACTCTGAATATTCGTTAAACCTTTCCAAAATCCAAATTAAACCTTTGGCGTTTTTAATTATTTTTGCACTTAGATTTTCCCCAGATAAGTTCCTCTGACTCCAAGATCCAAATACTCCGGTTCTATAAGCGGACATGATTTCATCTATATAAAATACTTTTCCTTTATTTGCAAGAATCATTACAAGAGGGTAATCACCTACAATACCATTTCCAAAGAATTCTGGTGGATTGTCCATTAATTGTTTAGGGTATACAATTGAGGCAGTGGGAAAGAGTCCACCTCCACCAAGAATTACTTCTCCAATTTCAACCACCTTATTTCCATAATATGGTTTAACATATTTACCAGTAGGGCTTTTATCTTGTTCTACTATTTCCGAAGCATGTACACATAAACTACAATCCGTATTTTCTTCCATGTAATCTATTTGTTTTTGTAGTTTATATGGGTCTGTCCAATAATCATCACCTTCACATAATGCAATATATTTTCCTTTTGATTGTTCAGCAATACGTAATAGATTTTTTTGAGATCCAACATTCGCTTCTGAGGTTATTAATCTAATTTTCTCGGGATATTTATTAATATAGTGTTCAACAATTTCTCTTGTTTTATCGGTACTACAATCCTCGCCGATAACAATTTCAAAATCAAATTTTGTCTTTTGCATTAGGAAACTTTCTAATGCATCTGCAATATAATCTTCATGATTATAAGTAATACAATTTATACTAACTAAAATACTCATAAAATATCGCCTCCTACTTTTAAGGCATTTCACTAGTAAGCTTAATATCCTGATATGTTCTTATGAAGAAAAATAAGAAGAGAAATATATTAGTAAAATTTATAGCATTCTATTATTAATTTAATCCAAATGATAAGTACCACTATACTGTTTATTAAAATATTAGAACAAATTTCTAAAAATCATTGAGTCGTCAAGTCAATTCTCTTTTGAACAAAAATTTAATATTGCATTAATAGAAATCATTTAATTCAATTCATTATATGAATTCCTTATTCTTAATTATAGATTTTATTGAGCTCATCATTTCACGTAGAATATACAATATTTTTATTTTGTTATATTTAAGAAGAAATAAATACACTTTGTGCTTTATAGAAAATCCTTCGATATTTCCATTTCTTAGGGATTCAGTAAACAGATTAGATTTATAAATATCTTTTATTCGATTTAGGGTAATATCTTTTGGGAGGTCTGAAAATAAAATTTCACATTCTATACATAATAACGCTAAACTTATATAATCATTTGCAATTTGTTCTACAATGTTTACATCCTTACACTTTGCTATTTCACTCAATTTAATATTTAGTTGATTTACTTTTTCTATTCGCTTGTAATCATACTTACCTGTAATTGATTGATTGTTAATTCGATAATGATAAGGGTGGTAATCTGGTAGAATTACAATTGTTTTAGCATCACAAACGCATGAAAAACATGTAATCAAGTCTTCCCCCAGTGAAATTCTATCGTCACAAAATTGTAAATTATTCTCTATAAGCTCTCTTTTAAAAAGTTTAGTAACTCTATTTGGAGACAACCTTCGCCCAAGGTAACTACCATCATTAATTATTCCAGGTATTATCTCATTTTTAATTTTTTCTGAGTTATAAACCCCAGGTTCTAATCTTAACTTCTCTTTTAATTTTATATTAGACAATTCATTAAACTCTTTAATTAATTGACAAACTGCAATATCAGCATCATGTGAAATAGCACTTTTAACAAGTTGCTCGTACATATTATTTTCTATCCAATCGTCACTATCAACAAATCCAACATATTTACCAATAGAAGATAAAAAGCCAGCTTTCCATGCAGACATAAGACCACCATTCGGCTTATGTATTACTTTAACTCTAGAATCTTTAGAAACATACTCATCGCATATTTTACCACTATTGTCTGTTGAACCATCATTGACCAAAATTATCTCCAAATCCTTGTAACTTTGCTGAATTACACTATCAATACATTGTTCTAAATAGGTTTCAACGTTATAAACCGGAATAACAATGCTAACCTTCATTATGAACACCTCATACTATAAATTGATAATTCCTTTCTTGAATAATTTATTTACTTCATAATGATTGTTTTTTAGTATCATAATGAGTAGAATAATATTCCATATGGGTTTATATGAATATAATGACATAGACATTGCCATAATCATATAACCTATAAAGCAAGTAGCCATAACATATTCTTTTAATTTAAAAGCTTTTCTAATATAGCTAAAATATAAAATAAAGAGCATAAGAACTCCTATTACTCCAATTTCTATTAACGACTCTAACCATATATTATGGGCGACATTTCCATTATAAGTAAAATAGCGTATTGTACCTGCACCCCATCCAAAGAACTTATTAAATCCTGGGGACTGTTCATAGGAAAAAATTAAACTTTCCCAAATATCCCCCCTTCCAGCAGCATTGTCGTTTAATGAATAAGATGCATCGTACCTCTGAGCTACTGTTTCGGGTAACATATTTAAAGCAATGTTAAAGATTGTGCTCATTATTAGGATAAAGCTAATTAGTATTATTAAAGAAGACGGCTTAAACTTTTTTGTCCTCGTCCATATCAAACTATAAATTAATATTGAACCGACGATAGCTAGAAACCCTCCCCGTGATCCAGTTAAAAGGACAAAAATCAAAAAAACACCCAATTTTACTATTGAGGCTTTACTCCTATTTTTTATTAAATCCTCAAAATAAAACATTATTGAAAAAATTAAAAAACCAGTTAAATAATTGGGATCTTGATATACACCGTTTACAGAAACCGTAAGTCTACCTCCCAAAATTGATTGAGTATCAGAATAGAAATACATTAGCAATAATGTAAGCCACCCGCTAAACACAATTGCCCGTTTTAATAATCTAATTTCTGTTCTATTGTAGCTTAACAAAGACAAAATAATTATTACCCCAATATTCTGCCCTATGGAAATGGTCCTTTGAATTGTTTCTGATAAATCGTGACTATAAAACATAGTTACCATTACCACCATGACATATAGTATTGGAATTATCAAAAATTTATCTAAGCGAATTTTCATATTCTTTAAATAGAAAATACTAACACCTAAAGGAATAAGGATTAGAAATCTTGAAACTGATACTCCGGGAATTACTGGCAAAAAGTCTAATGGTGCTAAAAATAAATAAAATGCTAATAGCATAGTAATTATTTTAATATTTTCCTTTTCTTTGATATTATTAATTTTCAAGATAAAAATCACCGTAATTTCTGTTATTTATTAAGTGTGTGTATATTATTTTCAAATACCTTAATATATTCTCTTGCCATTTCTTGAGCAGAAAACTGTTTTGATGCATCTTTAGCCGCACTCCCCAACTGTTGTCGAAGATTTTCGTCGTAAATCAATTTAAGTAATGCAGCAGCAATTTCTTCTTTGTTAGTGTCAACAAGGAGACCAGAAATATTATCCTTAATCATATCAGGTACACCACCAACATTCGTTGCAACTATTGGTAGCCCCGTAGCCATCGCTTCTATTAAAGTTATTGGCATCCCCTCCCATGTTGAAGGTAATACAAATATATCCGCTTTATTTAAATAAGGATGTACATCATCTTTTAAACCCAATATTTCTACAGAATCCAATAAATCTAACTCTTTTATTTTCTCTCTGACATCTTTCTCCATTTCTCCAGTCCCGATTAATCTTAATACAGTATCTGGGGATTTATCATGAACAATTTTAAAGGCATCTATTAATCCTAGATGATTTTTTTGCATGGAAAAACGCCCTATATGAAGTATGCTAACTTTACTATTCTCTTTAATGTAACTCTTTTTATATAAGCATTTATTTAAATCGATGCCATTAAAAATCATAGGCAAATGTTCATTTTGTAATTCATATTCCTTAATTACAGAATCTTTTACTATAGGGCTAATACTGACTGGAATTACCTTACAATATTTATAAAAGAATGAATGTAATTTCCTTTGTAATTTACCTACTTCTTTCTCGGCAATATTATGGATGGTATGAATTCTTATAGGTATTTTAGCCAATATTGCAGCAGGTATTGCATATTGCATTGCATAACGGTGTGTATGAATGACTTTTGGCCTTTCTTTCAGTATTAAATTATATAATCGGAAAATAAGCTTTATATCAAGACCCTTTTTCTTCCCTAGATAAAATAGGGGAATATTTTGATTTTCTAATCTTTTTGTTATTGCTGATTGTTCATCGTATAAACTAACAACACACACTTCAAAAAGATCATTCTTTAAATTAACTGATAAATTTTCCACCATTATTTCCGCACCAGCAACACCGAGGTTTGGTATTATTTGCATTATCTTTACTTTTCTATTCATAGGCTAAGTCCTTTCGCCCTTTTTAATACTTTTTTCAATAACTTTTAAAAAAAGTTGTTTTTTCTCCAAAAATTGTTTTTTCTTAGAAAAATTTATTTTAATTTTTTTATCTTTGATTTACTTACTTCTAATTACTCTAAGGATACTCTCAAGATAATTATCGATTAAATACTGTTCTGCTGATGCCCTTGCGTTATGTTTCATTTCTAATAGCAATTTTCTATCTAAATCTAATCGCTTAATTGAATCTGCTAATTCATCAGGAATGTTATGATTTAGAACAATACCCGTTTCCCCATCCTTAATAATCTCAGAATTAAAGCTTAAATCACTTACAATTGCCGGAATTCCTGCAAACTTCGACTCAACTAACACACCAGGTACACCTTCAGTATCACACTTAGTTGGAAATAATAATACATCATATTGTTGTAGTTTCTCATAAACATCTTCATTATTATCTGATTTAAAAACTCCCAAATAATCAAGATTATCAATTAAAGCAATAGAAGACTTAAATTGCTTTTCAAACTCAGGGTCAATGTGTCCATAAAAATCTATGCTATGATCAATGCCCATCTGTTCTAGTAGGATTGCAGCATCAATAATAAGATCAATGCCTTTATCAATTGATATTAGAGAAAATGATAAACATCGTATCGGCTGATTACTTTCTAATATTTTATTATTTTTATTTGGTTTTTCCCTACAATTTGGAAAAATAGAAACATTATTTACACCAACAGAATTAAGGACCTTTTTCATCCCGTTTGTCTCAACATATATACACTTATATTCTTTTACGTACCTCCCGAGCCTTACATCTGTAGCAACCATTTGTGGAAATGTACCGCCCATTACCATAACAATAGATTTGTTCATTATCTTCTTATTTGTGAAAAATAATATATAGGTCAACATTTTTAATGAATTTCTACTAATACCAATAATTAAACCATGACTATTACCTAACAATGTGGTTAAAAGTTTTATTATTCTCCAAAATAAATTCTTCCTTTTATCAAAAAATACACATTGTTCAATATCTATATGTTTAGATAACATATTAAACAAGAGGTTATTTTTTATTGTGACACCTCCATACGGAGGAGGGAGTGCCCCTATATAAATATATTTCAATTCAATACCATCCCTTACTATTACGATTTCCATTACGCCTTGCATTGTAAATCAAGACCTGCGCAACCTAATTTCTTGATTACTTAAGCTGGTACCTTTAAGGGTTCTAGTCTTAGTTCTCTTACAAAAAAGAAGACTTTCATTCTCTCTAAATTTTACCTATCACAATTACTTTTTTTATTCAGCCTATTTAGTTTATAATTTATAAACTCCATCAAAAGTGCAAATATTATTAGTATCAAGCACATGCTTATTTTTTATGATATTAATATTATTTTTAATATGATCATGACCTACCATGAGAACGAGAATCTCTATCTCATTTAAAAAATCCTCAAAGTTCATAAATTGATGGTCTACAAATCTAGTTTTTACAAACGGATCGAATACTTTAACACCAAAAGCCAGATGCTCATCCATTTTTTCTAGTAGTTGAAGAGTCGGGCTTTCCCTTACATCATCTACGTTTTCTTTATACGTTAAACCATATAGTCCAACTTTAGAAACATCCTTAATACCATGTTCCCTCATAATATCTCGAATTCTTCCCAAAACATGTGTAGGCATGGAATCATTTATTTTTCGTGCTGTCAGAATTAAATTTGTTAAGTCAGGATAATCCCCTACCAGGAACCATGGGTCTACTGATATACAGTGACCACCAACACCAGGGCCAGGTTTTAAAATATTTACCCGTGGATGTTTGTTTGCGATTCTAATAATTTCGTAAACATCCATATCGTCAGTTCGACAAATTTTAGCTAATTCATTTGCAAATGCAATATTAATATCCCGGTAAGTGTTTTCTACAACTTTCGACATTTCTGCTGATCTAATATCCGTTACAACAATTTCTGCCTTACAGAAACTTGAATATAAACCCTTAATTTTATCACCAATTTCCGAGTTATCTGCACCTATCGTCCTTGAATTATGCTCAAGTTCATAGATCATATTCCCCGGGATAATTCTTTCAGGTGCATGTAGTAAGTGTACATCTTTCCCAATAACATAGCCTCTTTTCTCTATTTCAGGGCGAACATATTTATCAATTGTACCTGGTGAAATCGTTGATTCAATTATTAATGATGCACCTTTTTCACAGACATTAAGAACGTTATTTACTGCTGAGATGACATACTTTGGATCTAGTTTTTTATTCTCTTTTATATAAGGGGTTGGGACAGCAATAATATAGGTATGGGATTTCTGATATTCGGTTGTAAATTCAATTCCATTACTAAGAGCTGCTTGGAAAAGTTCTTCTAATCCCTCTTCTTCAAATGTAAGCTTTCCTTCATTTAGTGAATTTACAAGTTCAACATTGTAATCAGTTCCTACTACTTTAACCCCACTTTTTGCAAACATAAGGGCTGTAGGTAACCCAATATAACCAAGGCCAATAATATTAATCATTAAAATACCTTCTTTCGATTTTTCACAATTATGCATGTTCTATTTCAAGTTTTATTCCCTCTTCGAAACTAAGTGGGTTATACCCTAAATCCCTTTTAGCTTCATCATAAGAGAAATCCTTATTTTCATTTAATCTTAAGACTTGTTCTGCTTTCAGCTTCGGTTTTTTTGAAATCTTTTCATACATTTTTAACAAGTTGTAGCTTAACTTCATAGGAATATGAATTTTAATTACTTTTTTACCCAATGCTCGACCTGTTATATCAATTACCTCATTATAAGTTAGAGGTTCTGCGCCAGAAATGTTATAGGCTTTCCCAACACTTATGTTATTTTCATAGGCACTTACTATAGCAATAGCTAAATCTTTTACATAAACAGGTTGCTGCAAGTATGTTCCTGAACCTAATATTGGAAGTACCGGTAGTCTCTTTAAGTACTTTACTAACCGCCACATATTGCGGTCACCTGGTGTCCCATAAATCATAGTAGGTCTTATAATTGAAAAATCTAAATTACT
Source organism: Neobacillus bataviensis (assembly GCF_019969725.1). The sequence goes on along the minus strand of NZ_JAHXYW010000006.1, from coordinate 48,315 downwards.
TTCTTTAATAAGCCTCTCTGCTTCAAGCCTAATGCCTTTGCTCGCGGGATTTAACTTAGTAAATATTCCCGTAGTACTTACAAAGACTGCTCGGTTTACATTCATCTCCATACATGCATTAACTATGTTTGGAGCATGTCCAAACCCTAGAGAGGCAATATTAATCAATGCTTCTTTATCCTTCAATGCTACACAGATAGACTTATAATCATCCAATTCACCGTATATATATTTAACATTAAATCGCTTAATCTTATCTAAATTACTTGTTTTTCTAACAAGACACGTAACTTCATGCCCTCTTTTTACGAGTTCTTCCAGTACAAACTCACCAAGAAATCCGGTTGCACCTGTTAATAAAATCATATAAATCTCCCTTTATATATCACTGATTAATTCTAAATATTTTTCAGCAAGTTTTTTTCTAGAATAGTTCTGCTCAACAAAAGCAGGACCATTTGCCTTTCTAAATTCATATAAGGACTTATCATTTTTTAGTTTAAGAATTGCTTGCTTAATTTCTACTGCATTATCCGGTTTAACCACTTCAGCAGCTTTTGATTGATTCAGTATATCTGCTGCCTCTCCTTCCAAGCTGGCAACAATCGGAACACCACATGCCATAATTTCAAACATTTTTGAAGGAATAAAAGTCTTAAACAATTCTATGTCCTTTAATGGGACTAAACAAAGATCAGAGGCATTATAAAACTCAGGAATCATCTCTTTAGGTTGTGAATCTATAAAAGTTACATTGTTAATTTGCTGTTCTTTTACAATGTTCTTTAATTTATCTTTTTCAGCGCCTTCTCCCACAAATAAAAACTGAATATCCTTTTCTTTCATTGCTAATTCTTTCGCCACTTTCAATATCGTATTTAAATTTTGGGATATCCCATGCGCACCAACATATGAAATTACGAATTTATTTTCCAAGTTATAGTTAGCTATAATTGATCTATTTTTATCCTTTGGATAAAACATCTCCTGATTTACTCCATTTGTGATGACGTGAACCTTGTTTGCGTCTATTCCTCTATACACTACATTATCTTTAAATGCTTTCGTCACCATGATAAGTTTCTTGCTCTTTCGGTAGAAAAACAATTCCATTTTTTCTAATATATTTGTGACGGCACCTTTTTTCATTACCCCCAGTTCAATCATTGCAGCCGGCCACAAATCTCTAATTTCGAGTACAAATGGGGCTTTTTTTCTTAGGCTATACCAATACCCAGAAAAAATTGAAAAGAAAGTAGGGGAGCTAGTAATAACAACATCTGGTTTCTTTATTTTTCTCATTGAAAACAAAACAGAAGAAAACATGAATGATATATGGCCAAGAGTCTTTTTAATAAAGCCTTTATTAGGGGTTGCATATACATAATTTCGGTGTACATGAATTCCATCTAACATTTCATGCATATATTTTTTTCCCTTATATTCATCCGGAATCATACCTGTTGGGTGATTTGGAAAACATGTAACCACATGCACTTCATGCCCAACTTCAACCCAGTGTCTTGCCATTTCATATAATCTTGCTGAAGGTGCTCCTATTTCAGGTGGAAAATAGTGAGACAAAACTACTAGCTTCATAATATATCTCCCAATTCATCATAGTTAATCATCAATTCTTTATTGCAGATTATTCTAATCCCTTTTTTTGATTCTATTATTTCCATATCTTTTGAACTAGTATCTATTAAATAACCAAAATAATTTCCATTTTGCTCTTTGTGAAACACTAAATGTTTATTTTGTTCCTTTATATTAAATTCTTCAGAATACCAACCCTGACCGATAGTCATTCTATTAATTCCAAACGGAGTTATTTTTGTATACGTTTTACCCTTATTCGCTAATGCTATTGTATTTTTTAAATCTACTTTCGTTTTAGGTGCAAAGTGCAAATAACTATTAACGTTTTCGCCTATCTTGGAATTTACAAAGTCTAAAACAATTACCGTATCTTCATCAAGATAGCCGATAAACCTTTTGTGTTCTACACCAAGATATGAAACATATGCGCCTGCATAAAATTGGATGCCTTTATAAATAAACTGTTTCCTTCTAACCTTTTTAATTCTCTTAGCTATTCTAAAGCTACCCCAGAATTGCGACTGCTCTAGTTCAGATATTGATACTGTATTATGTGCTTTTGTACTTCTAAAAAAATTTCTCCATTGGCCATTTTCATACTGAAATGTTCCAGAATTCACAAAAAGGGGTGACCCATTAATTGAGAGTTCAAAACTTAAAGCATCACAATGACCATGAGCTGGTAAATAAGAGGGGCAGATATCTCCGGTATCAAAAATTAGTTTCCTACTCTGGTCTTCAACGATATAAAAACCACTTTTCTTGAGGCTAATATTTTGAGGATTTATCCTAAAATACTTGTTACAGACTTTCAAAAGACATTTGAAATTTTTGCTCACTCCATTGGCACTATCATTAAAAGCGGGTGTCTTTCCAAAGTTACTCTCAAGGCTATAAGTTACATCCACCATCTTTTGAATATAAGATATTAATTCATGATAAATTTCTTCGTCATTTAACCAAAATGTGATTTTAATTAAATCCTCAAGAATTATCTTGTGGTACATAGGACTTAATTCAAAATGCATTCCATCTTTTAAGATTTGCTCTTTTAGCTGCTTCAATAGTTCTTTCTTAAACTTATTTTTTACGTTAACTTCATCAAAAAAAACACTTCCGATAATAAGTGCTTTTATATTTTCAAAATAATGGTTTCCTAGAACATCTTTTTCCAAATTGGTTTGTAGATATTTATATTGTAAATAAATGGACTCTTTAATCCTTTTATCAAAGTCATTATCAGCTATAATCTCGTCTTTAAATATTTGATAGGTAATTATCCAGTTGGTTATTCTCAATGATATGGTGTAGGGATGCCATCCATCACCAAAAGCATAGGGATTATTCTCAATCCAATTTGTAATTAATCCTCTATATTTTTCGTAATTTACATTTCTATTTTTCCCATTTAAATACTCATAGGCTATGGTGAATAGGTACTCAAAATAATGTAAATTGTATCTCCATAGATGCTGCAATTCCTTCTGATTCCAAGCTGTTGATAATTTAACTTGATTAGTCAAATTTATAAAAGTAAACCTATTCGACATGATATCGTTAATATCAAACCTATTCAAAAATTCTTTATCAAAATCCAACTCAGGAATAATAAAAACTCGGTTCTCTCCGATTTCTAGGTTAGCAGGTACATTTACTGATAATAGTTTTCTCTTATATAATTCCCGTTTGAATCTGTTAAATAATCTATAATAGATTTGTGAAGGTTTAAGATATCTTACTGTATTTACATATAATATAATTTTGTTATCCATCTAGAAGCACCTTATTTTCCCCAATTGATTTAATGGTTGGTTTTACTTTTTGTAGCACCAAATTCCTTTTTAACTAAAGCACCTGTCCCACCTTCAACAACACCATCACTCTTCACAACACTAATGATCGTACCAAAGAAACACTTGATATCCATCCACAAGCTAATATTTTTTACATACTCCCCATCTAACTGGGCCTTTATTTCAATAGGAAGTTCATCTCTACCATTTATTTGTGCCCAACCAGTTAGCCCTGGTGGCACATCATTGGCACCATATTTATCGCGTTCTGTTATTAGGTCATATTGATTCCATAAGGCAGGTCTCGGGCCAATAATACTCATTTGTCCAACAAAGATGTTCCAAATCTGGGGTAACTCATCAAGTGAAGTTTTTCTTAAGAACTTGCCCATCTTTGTAATAAATTGCTCCGGATTTTCTAATAAATGAGTTGGTGTATCCTTGGGCGTATCGATTCTCATTGTACGGAACTTTAAAATATTAAAATGAGTCTTATGAATTCCTATACGTTTTTGTTTAAACAGGACTGGCCCTTTTGAATCGAGTTTAATAGCTAAAATCAGAATCAAAAATATTGGTGATAATACAATTAATCCTAAAAAAGAAAGAATAATATCTATCATTCTTTTAATCTTTAAATACATTAAATTTAATCTCCTTTATCTCTTTAGTGCTTAGTACTAGGTGGAACATCATTTTTTCAACCGACTACTAATCCACTAAAAACTCAAAATAACGGCCCATGCCCATTTAAACTTATTAATATGGACAGGGCCTTACTTCTATTTCACTTTCATTTCATCCATAATCTCGTCAAGATAGGCTAGCAATTCTAATCTTAACTCAGGATTCTTTAAAGCCATTTCTATTGTCGTTTTTACAAAGCCAATTTTCTCACCAACATCATACCGTTTACCTTCAAAATCATAAGCAAACACTCGTTGGATTTGGTTTAATTTCTGAATGGCATCTGTCAATTGAATTTCTCCACCAGTTCCGGTTTCATGTTGTTCTAAAAACATAAAAATTTCTGGTGTTAGAATATAACGACCCATAATAGCTAGATTTGATGGTGCTGTACCCTGAGTCGGCTTTTCCACGAAATTGTTTACTTGATAACGTCGACCTTCTTTGGTTGCTGGATCAATAATTCCATATCGGTGGGTTTCTTCATTTGATACTGATTGCACTCCGATTACAGATGAACGAGTTTTTTCATATATATTAATTAATTGTTTTAAACATGGAGTTTCACTTTGAACAATATCATCGCCCAGTAGCACAGCAAACGGTTCTTCTCCTATAAAGTTCCTTGCACACCAAACAGCATGGCCTAAACCTTTTGGTTCTTTTTGCCGTATATAATGTATATCAGCAAGATTAGTAGAGTATCGAACTTTTTCTAAAATATCATTTTTACCTTTCTCAATGAGGTTTTGTTCTAACTCAGGAGCAAAATCAAAATGGTCCTCAATAGCCCTCTTACCTTTTCCTGTTACAATAATAATATCTTCAATCCCTGAAGCAATCGCTTCTTCAACAATATATTGAATAGTGGGCTTATCAACAATCGGCAACATTTCTTTAGGCATTGCCTTCGTTGCTGGAAGAAACCGTGTTCCAAGTCCAGCTGCTGGTATTATTGCTTTACGTACCTTTTTCATAAATCACTCCACCCTTTAACTTTATAGTAAATCTAAAAAGAATTATTTCATTAGTTTGCAGTAGTTAAAATAGCTGAACGACCAAATCTATTATTTGCGACAGCTATTAAAGTATCGTGCATTTCTTGTTCAGACATAGTTAATAGACTTTCTATTAACTCCCCTAAAGCCGTAGCATGTATTACCTTTGCTTTCCCAATATGAATCTTAGGAAAGACCTGTTCTGGATGAACTTCATTCTCATTAAGAAGTTCCTCGTACATCTTTTCTCCTGGACGAAGTCCAGAATATTGAAGCCCAATTTCTTCTATTGTATATCCCGAAAGTTTGATTAGATTTTTTGCCAAATCAACTATCTTAACAGGTTCCCCCATATCAAGCACAAATACCTCGCCACCACGAGCTAACGAACCCGCCTGAATTACAAGTCTTGAGGCCTCCGGGATTGTCATAAAGTAACGAGTCATTTCAGGATGGGTCACAGTTACAGGTCCGCCTGCTGCAATTTGTCTTTTAAACAAGGGAATAACACTGCCACGACTTCCCAAAACATTACCAAACCGAACTGCCACAAACTTTGTCTGACTAGTAACTGCCAAACTCTGAATAATCATCTCGGCAAATCGTTTCGTCGCACCCATTACATTCGGTGGATTCACAGCTTTATCAGAAGAAATCAATACAAATGTATTCACACCAAATGTGTCCGCCGCTTCAGCTACATTTCTAGTACCAAATATATTATTTTTAACCGCTTCCCTAGGATTATATTCCATCAACGGTACATGCTTATGGGCAGCAGCATGGTACACCACAAATGGCTGATGCTCCTCCATCACTTCAAAGATTCTAGACCGATCTTGAATATCACCAATAACTGGAACTATCTCAATTTGACTCTGATATTGTTTGCGCAGTTCCATATCAATCAAGTAAATACTGTTCTCTCCATGCCCTAGAAGAACAATTTTACTAGGGTTAAACTTACAAATCTGCCGACAAATCTCTGAACCAATAGAACCACCTGCACCAGTAACCATCACCGTTCTTCCAGATATCTTCTCAGAAATACCGGCTATATCTAACTCTACTGGTTCTCTTCCTAATAAATCCTCTACCTGAACATCCCGGAATTGATTAACAGAAATTTTTCCAGTCATCAAATCTTCAAGTTTAGGAATTATTTGTGTTTTTACTTTTGTTTTTGCACATTCTTCAAATATACGATTTAATTCTTTTTTACTTAGAGAGGGAATAGCGATGATAATGTTTTCTATTTGAAATCTTTCTACTGTTTGAGGAATATAGGCAGAACCGCCAACCACTGGTATTCCTAGAATATCCAACCTGTACTTTAATGGGTCATCATCAATAAAGGCTACAGGCTTTAAATCAACATCATGATTATTAAGCAATTGCCGCGCGACCATTGTACCGCCTCTGCCAGCTCCGATGATTAATGTTGGTTTAACATTTTGCTGCTTATTAATAAAATTGTCACGGAACATCCTCCAAGAAAACCGTGACCCGCCAATTAATAGAACATGAATCATCCAGGCAATCATTAATGCTCTTACATATATGTTATGAAAAACAATTTCCTGAACCAATGCCGTTACAATAATGGTGAACGTCACCGCTTTAACAATTGCAATTAATTCTCCAACACTCGCATATTGCCACGCCTTATTATAGAGTTTATAAATAGAAGCAAATGAATGATGGCAGATTAATAAAGTAAGCGCAGTAACAAGTAGCATTGGTATTTTAAAAATTTGCAATTCCGGATTAAGTGTAAAATAGCTTATGTAGACTGCTGTTAAAACAATAAGTGAATCCAGAATCGCCAGTGTGGTCAACCTTTTCCCATATGTCATCCGTCCCGTTCCCCCTTTTTTATTTTGTTTATCTAAAGAACTCTTTTACTAACTAAAGCAGATGGGCAAAAAAATAAATATCTAATGGAATTGCAAGTGCTTTCACACTTATTCTTTCATTAGATATTTATTGTTTTATTTTTTTATCGGGCATCTAACCCGTCCTCACATCATCCTTTTGACTACATGCGTCTAAGGTCCTCTTAATAGAGAGACCCACAGCATGATCGAGTGCCCCCATGGATAACGGACAGGGAAGCCTCGCCGTTCAGGCCCATAGGCCTGAAGAAGATGTTTAATTATTTCAATGCATTCCCATAGGCTTAGTTGGTTAAAATAGTTTAAAGAACTTCTTCTTTTTGATTCGTTCCGGTATTTCTTTGTAAACATGGCCACCATCAATCATAATGGCTGCATTTTCTTCAAATAAATACACCATTTCATTTCCATACTTCGTTTGAATCGTATCGAATGCTTCTCTCATCTTGAAGGTTCGGCCGCTCGTGTTATGAGCATCCGATGCAATCAGGTGAGTAAGGTTCGCTTCAATTAATTGCAGTGAAAAGTTTTTTATCTTTTTCCCAAAATCACCGCAAACACTTGCCGCTGTAACTTGAGTTAGCGCACCTTTTTCTACAAACCGGTAAAGAATGTCCGGTTGTTCAATTATCTGCTGATTCCGTTCCGGATGCACGATTACCGGAATGAGACCTTTCATCTGTAAATCATAAAACAGCTTTTCTGCGTACCTTGGAACATGAGACGATGAGAACTCTACTAACACATACTGTGTGTTATCAATTGGAAGAATCTCACCACCCTCATATCCCTCTACCATTTCACCGTAGATCCGTGTTTCTTGTCCTGGAAGAACATTTAGATCTATTTTTTCTAGTACTAACGCTTGATTTAACTCTTCAACTCTAGCAATAATTTGCTGCTTATTGTTTTCATATCTATTGTTTAAATGATGCGGGGTAGCAACAATTGTATGAATCCCTTGTTCAACGGCTTTTCTAGCCATCGAGATGCTTTCTAATAGGTCTTTTGCCCCATCATCAACTCCAGGTAATATGTGACAATGTAAATCAATCATACCCCACACCCTTTTCCAAATAACTGCAAAATTCCTACAACTCAATTATACTATCACTGTCGAAAGTACTAGTAAATAGCCATAATTTGTCGAAGTTTGTCACTTCGACCCATAATAATAGTAATAGTCATTATTCTTTACTTCTTTATGGTTAAGAACTACCCCTAAGAGTTTACTTTGGGCATTTTCCAGTAATTCTTTACCCTTTTTCGCTTGGTCGATTTCTGTTTTTTCACTATAAACGACAAGAATCGAACCATCGCATTGATTTGCAAGAATTTGCGGATCCGCTACCGCTAATAACGGCGGGGTATCAAAAATGATATATTCAAATTGTGCCTTTACATCTTCCATAAATTGTTCCATAGATTTCGAGCTTAATAGTTCGGCAGGATTCGGTGGAACTGGACCGCTTGTTAAAATATATAAATCCTTTTCAGCTGTATCAAGAACAGCATTTTCAAGGGTGGCTTGTTTCGTTAATACTGTCGTAAAGCCTATTAGGTTGTTTACACCAAAGGTATGGTGAACCGTGGGTTTACGTAGATCGGCATCGACTAGTAAAACTCTTTTTCCTAACTGCGCAAATGTAACGGCTAGGTTTGCAGCTGTTGTTGATTTCCCTTCAGCCGGGCCAGAAGAGGTAACCATGATTGCTCTAATTTCTTCATCTACAGATGAATATTGGATATTCGTACGAATCGTTCTATATTGTTCAGAAATTGGTGATTTTGGTGCAATGGCAGTTATTAATTTTCGGCTAGCATCACTACTTATTATTTTCTTCTTTTTAAGCGCCAATGGAATCACCTCTGTCTGTTTTCTTTTTTGCATTACGCTTCTTCAATTCTTCAATCTTTTGGTCATCTATGGTCGCGATCACACCTAAGATTGGAAGTTCTAATATTTTTTCAATATCTTGTTCATTTTTGATAGTGTTATTAAAGTACTCAAGTAAGAATGCTAGTCCTACTCCAGCCATTAATCCAACAACAATAGCAATCGCTACATTTAATAATGGTCTTGGTTTAATTGGTGATGGATTTTCAGAAACATCTGCTTTTGCTAAGATGCTAACGTTATCGACTTTCATGATATTTGGAATTTCCTTTTTAAATACTTCTGCCGTCTTGTTCGCAATTTGTGCAGCAACTTTTGCCTTTGGATCCTGAACTGACAGGTTCACAACCTGTGAATCTTTTTCGCTTCCAACAGTAATCTTTCCTTTTAATTGTGAAGCTGTCATATTTAAATCAAGCTCATCAGAGACGATATCTAAAATCGCCGGGCTTGTTATGATAACATTATAGGTATTAATTAATTGAAGGTTGGTTTGTACTTCACCTGGATTGTATACTGCTTGGTCATTTTTCGCTTGGTTTACGAGAATTTGTGTTGAAGCTTGGTAGATCGGGGTTAAGAAAAAGTAACTTACAATACCACTGATTAATCCGGCAATGACGGTTATCGAAACGATTAATAGCAATCGTTTTTTCAAAGTCTCGAGCAACTCTTTTAAACTTATAGTCTCTTCCATTTCGTCCTCCTGAATACGTAAATACAAAACGTTGTCTATTATATCACAATTCGTCACATTTTTATCTTTTTTGTAAAATATTTGTCATAAATTGATTGTTACTGTAACTATTAAACACCTTTTTGTAAGAAATTTGAAGAGGAAATATGTTTTCTGACAGGATTGTAAGAATTTTGTCGTAAAATGGACATAGCTCTCAAAAGCGATCCCAAATTGTATATGGAACTTAATATTTTTAGCCTTATTGTAAAATAATTACTATAAGAGGTGGAGAATTTGCGATTATTACTATTAGATGATGAAACAGTGATTGGGTCTTTTTTGCAGGAAATGTTGCAGGAGGCATCCTTTGAGGTGGATTACTATAATAATGCCAAAGACACCTACAATGCCGCGCTAGAAAACGAATATGACCTCATGATTTTAGATATAACGTTAGATCCTTATGCCCAACATGGCTTAATGCGTTCTGGTTTTGACGTGGCCAGAATGGTAAATGAAAAAAAGTCAGTTCCCTATATATACCTTACAGCTAGAGCAGATCCGGCAGATGTTACCCAAGGGCTGTATTCCGGGGCGGAGGATTATATTACAAAGCCCTATAATATCCCGGTATTGATTGCAAAGATTCAAACCGTGATCCGAAGATTACAAAATTCGTCTAAGCCTTATATCAGTATAATGTCTTACAAAGACCTGACCATATCCTTGATCAATCGCCGCGTAACGGCAGGGAAACAGTTGATTCATCTAAGCCCTACACTGTTTGACGTCCTTGTATGCTTAGTAAAAAACAAAAACCATGCCGTTTCACGCGAAGAAATAGCCAAAGAAGTATGGGGATACGACGAAATCTCCGATTCTGACAAAAACAAAATTGATGTGGCCATTAAGCGTTTACGCGAAATGATACCATCTGATTACATCCAAACGGTACGAGGGGTAGGATATCTTCTTGAAGACTAATGTATCTGAATCAAAACGTTTATCCGCCCGTCTGTCTACTCGGATCGCCTTCCTAGTTTCGATTATTTTTGTAATATTATTTTTCATACATACACCATTTCTTCTGCTTTCTGAATTAGATAAGGTATTGACCTATCGCTATCCGTGGCAAAATATGAAGGTTGAAGCAGGACCCGATCTCCTGGGCATCCCAGATCGTGCGTTGCCTCAAAAGATAAAGGATAGGTATTTCCAACTGTTGGCCGGAGATGTATATTGTATCGTTACCTACAATCGGGATACCCAAATGCTCTCCAAGTACAATTCTGAGGCCAAACTTCATTTACCGGTGAGTCAATCACCCATCTCTTGTCGGGATGTTCCCATGACTCGAACTCCGCCATTTTTTCATGCCATCACGAACATGACGGTAGAAGGCTATCGGTTTTTATTAGGACATGGCTTTTTTCAAAAAAATAAAGACATCCACTTTGTGAAAGATCACAATCTTTATTTTACCTATGTGAGCAAATCGGTGGATGTCCCTGGATTTCGCGGAGAAATTCTTAGCTATGTGAATATTGAGTATGCCTACTTACTGCGGATCAAAACTATTGTATTTCAAATGGTTACGGCCATTTTCATGATTTATATAACAGCCTTTTTGGCAGCCTATTTTGCTGCTAGAGATATTTTTAAGCCATTACATACGGCCTTGAAAAAGTTAATCCATGTGAACAAAGATAATTTTCGTGAAAGAATTCCTTATCATTCAAAAAATAATTCTTATCTAAATCAATTAATAGATGAAGTGAATTTTATTTTAGAACGAGCGGAACAAGCGGTTCTCTCTCAACAGCAAAGCGCTCGGGAAATTACTCATCAAATCCGAACACCTCTACAGTCGATCCTGCATTCCGTTGATTATTTTCGAATGTTCGGATTTAAAAATGAAAAAAAAGTAGAAGAGCGGCTCGATATGATTGCTTCCCAGGTTGAACGGATTTCTTCGATGACAGAGAAGATCATAACGTTGTCAAAATTACAAGAAATCGAAACAGAAGCTGGGCATTCCTATAGTTTGTCCCGTCATATGATTGATTACCTTGATCGAAAATTGATGGACGACGAGAAAATTACTTATGAGATGAGCATCCAAGAGGGGATCTTCACCTTTATTCCTTTTGAGCACATCCTTCATATATTGGATTCCCTAATAGAAAATGCGGTGAAATATTCGTTTGAACCAAAATGGATTTATACTGGATTGTCTTCAGATGGGGCGAGTATTCAAATCACCATCAAAAATAGAGGCGTGGAAATACCAGAGGAAGAACTATGTCTAATCTTTGAACACTCTTATCGGGGAAAAGCGGTCCAAAAAGATTACGCCGGAACCGGATTAGGTTTAGCGGTCGTTAAGAGATTTGTGGAGCTGCACAAAGGCCGGACGGATGTTACTAGTAAGAATAATATTACTACCTTTGTTGTGACTTTGCCTAATAAATGAAAATGACTCAAGAATAACTTGGGTCATTTTGTGTTCATTGATAATCTACCACTTTACGTTTTCGATACACCTTATTTTCCATAATGTGCCCGAGGATTCCCATCAGCAGTCCGAAGACAATCCCATTCACTACAGGATAGTCCAGAAAACGAATTGCTGAGTGATGCAAGATAAAACTGCCGTCATGCCAGAAAAGCCCGAAATCCATTCCGATAACCAACCCAAGGAAGAAACCGGAGAAATAGGTTCGCATTGGGCCTTCTTTCCCTACAAGTTTTTCATTATTGGCTCTAGCGGAATTATAGGCCTGCCAAATCGCGTAGCCATAAATCGATGGATAAAAAAGCCCCCAACGATAATTAATCGAATGATGAGCAGAATTCATATCACCCACAAAAGTAGTGATAAGGGATAGGTTTAAGTTTGCGTTTAAGTTCACGAGAAACTCCAAGGCGATCAGAGCAAAACCGACAAGATAATCCTTATTGTATAATTGGCCGAATCCCGGTAGAACCACCGACCACAACATCGCAGCATTTGGAGATTTATATTGTCGAGTTTGCCTCATTGTCACTTTCACCTCTAAATGGAATTATGTGACATATAATTTCTACAAATAATTCCCAAATTCCTCCTAGTTTGCAATTTTCAGTCATTATGTCATGCCATTTTTCTACTACTTAGGAAGTAATTCCTATAGTACTTAATGTTTACCCCATAAAAAACAAAAAACTGCCGATTTCCTCTGGCAGCATTCAATCTATATATTTAGCTAATCATCATATTTTTGAGATCGACTTTTATATCTTCAATTAATTTTTCCGGTGTCATTCCATTCTCATTGAGGCCCTTTTCATATGCCTTCTTCACAATCTCTGAAAAATCGGCGAGATTCGAGTTATTTTTATCTTCTCTATCCAAAATCGACTATCCTCCTCTTCATCCTATGCTAGTTTCCTATTTTACTAGAATAAAGGGTCAATGTAAATATATTACCAGTTGATAATTGTGGAAAATATATGAATATTGTCGAAAGTTTGAAAGAACAGGGAGATATGCGGTGTTTATGATGCTAAAAACAGTCCGTTGTAATGGACTGGCATTTAGCTAAATTAATTTTTTCATGCTTCCTTTTAATTCAGCCAGCTTTTCTTTAATAAATGGATCCATTTCTTCAGGTAATTGATCTAATGGGAAAAATTCGGCCTCAATCGCTTGATTCTCATCCGGCCTTACTTCCCCTTTATAATCCGTACATATATATCCTATTGCCACCATCTGATACTCGTCACTGCCGTCTTCTGGTTTATCCATTAAGGCCCCGCCGGAAAATACCCCAAATAAGGATAATCGATTCAGCTTTAATCCGATCTCTTCTTGTACATTTCTTTTTATGCAATCTTCAACCGATTCGTCTAACTGCAATATCCCACCAGGTATCCCCCAGCTGCCGCCTGAAAATCTGCTCAGCAATATTTCTCCTTGATGATTCATGATTGCTACACTTGGACGCACGATAATCAAAGGGGTGTTCCCAATCATGCTCCTCATCATTTTACAATAATCCATACCCATTTCAGCCCCTTATCTGTACCATTCATTTCTCTTATTCAATATTACTACAAGAGTATCTAGTTTAAACATTAAGGAGCTATCAATATGACTAGTATCGACCAAGAGCAATGAGAAAAAATCATTTATGTGTTCCAAATTCTCGATAAGAATCTGCTCTTCGGTTGAGGATTTGGATTCGCCGATAAATCTCGTAAATTCGCCGATAAAAGTCAATTTTTCGCTAGTCTCCTACTCTAGAGAACGATTGCATCGCTGGTGAACGGCCATTTTATCAAAAAGATCGTTACAGCCTCCGAGGTGAATTGAAATTTGGTGCAATTATCAAATATTTTAGCCTTATTTCCATCATAATTTTGCATGTTCGATGATAAATTGGATGTAAATGTCGTGTTATTGGTGGGAAGAACTATGAGGTATGTTTTTGATCAAGGGGAAATTCTAGATGAATCAAAGGTTTCAGTAAGTATAAGAAATAAAGCGTTAAATTATGGATTAGGCTGCTTCGAGGGAATTAGAGCTTTTTGGAACGACAGTCAAAACCAATTGTATATTTTCCGGATCTACGACCATTATAAACGATTCCATGACTCAGGCAATGCTCTTCATATCCCCATTCCCTATTCATCTATGCAATTAATCCCTTGGACGCTTCAATTATTAAGACAAAACAACGTCCGGGAAGATGTTTATATTCGGCCCATTTGCTTTAAAGGGGCAAATACCCTCACTCCCAATTTACTTGACCCTTATAATAGGGTCAGTATTTATTGCAATGAGTTAAAGTATATGCCTAAACCCGCTTTAAAGTGTGGTGTTTCTTCCTGGAATCGTTCAGGTAATAATATGATTCCACCCCAGGCAAAGGCAACGGGAAACTATTTAAATTCTGGTTTAGCTTCTTCTGAAGCACGTTTAAATGGATTTGATGAAGCTATTTTTATAAATGATCGAGGGAATGTAAGTGAGGGACCAGGCGAAAATATTTTTATTGTAAAAAATAATAAATTGATTACCCCGCCCCTATCCGATCATCTACTTGCAGGAATTACGCGTGATACTGTCATGCAAATCGCGAAAAACGAATTACAATTGCCTGTTCTGGAACAAAGCATAGCAAGAACGGAACTATACTCTGCTGATGAAGTATTTTTTAGTGGCACAGCAATAGGGATTAAACCCATTATCAATATTGATCATCGGATGATTGGAAGCGGCAGTGAAGGGACGATTACTAGAAATATCCGCTTTGTTTATGAAAATATTGTTAGAGGAAACAACCCCAATTATTTTGGTTATTGTACACCGGTGTATTAGGGGAATGACGTTTAATCACCCACAAAAAGGACTGCTTGTCCCAGCCCCTATTCCTCCATTTCCTTTGCTATCCCTTTGAAAAACCATACACAAAACCATCTGGACAGCATAAAGGAGATGAACAGGGTAATCCATGTCCAATACCAGGACCAGTGCAGATACTTTATTAAATCTGTATACTTTTCAATAATCGTTTCAAGGATCGTTAAAATCGTACAGAACGAAGAATAGTACACGAACTTTACCATTTTGCTGCGAGCATGAGGATAATAGGCATTAACAACACCGCAAAGAACAGGGAATGACAGAAACTCATAGGTAAAGCTGGTGTGATTAACAGTCGGAAAGCAGCGGACTGGATAGGCGATCAGCCCATACTCCACAACCACTAAACCGAGGAACCAGGTAATCACTTGCGTAATTAAAAAAGCGACGATGGCGATTCGCCTTTTCTTTTTGGGGATTATGAATACCAACCCCAACGTGATCAGCCAAACCACAAATAAAATCATCCACTCTATTCTCATTGTGTCGCACCCTTATCGCTTTGAAACATTGCCTTATCTTTGAAAAACCATCGATATAGTAAATTCGTGACCGCAAACATCCAAAAAAAGTTTAGCCACGACCAATACCATGCATAATGCTGGTATTGTAATAAGCCTGTATATTTTTCCAACAATTTTATGATCACAACAACACCCGTAACCCAACCAGATAAATATAGGAGACGCACTGTGTAGTTTCTTTTTGGCTCATAGATGATATAAAAACCGCATAGGAGTGGAAAGAAGAAATAATTTAGTGCCAATAATAAATGAGTGGCTTTTGGAAATTCGCGAATGGGATAAGAAATCCGGTCAAAGTAAACGAGCAGCACGGCAATCAGCCAGGTAAAGGTTTGGCAAATCAAAAAAGCGATTAAGAATCTCCGCCGGCGATTTTTTGGAACAAACAGCATAAATGCTGCAAAACCAATCATCCAAATTAGTATTAATACCCAAACATCAACCGTCATATCACGCAGACCTTTCAAAAGGTTTTGTTACTATCATTCCCTAGTTTTGGATAAACACACGAAAAAATAGCACGGAGATTTCCTCCGTGCTATTTTTTCAAAGAGTTTTATTTGAATTTGATATAAGGAAACACCAATCGATACGTCCTATTCAGTTTCTTCTCCCGCGGTTTCATTGCCGCCTTCATCGGTTGGCGGAATATCGCCGCTTTCGTTGTGTTCGGAGCCTGATGCAATGATGCTCTTCTTCACGATGCTGTCTCGCACTTTGATGCCTTGCTGTCCGCCCGCTTCATCATTATCATTGCCGGCAATTCCGCTTCTGCCGTTGCCATCGGCGAAATTGGAATCGGTATTGGCCGATGCACTGTGATCAATTGCGTTTTGCCCGCCTTGATTGGCGTTCGTGCCCACATGCTTGTTAATTTGCCCGCCGCCCTCTGCTCGCTGTTCGATATGAGTTTCTGTATTTCCGATATTAAAGGTGTAATTAATGTTGATGTTGATATTGCAGCAGTCACATTTGTGTTCGTATTCGGTTTCTTCTTCCTGCTTTTTATCTTTTTTGCCGCTTGACATGGATAAATCCCCCTTTCTTGTACTGATACTATCAATATATGGCTACCGCTGGGTTTCGAATGGACAAGTTCAATGCAAAGGAGATTTTTAATGGAGATCCGCTACCATTTAACTGAAGAGGATTATTTAAACTTCAATATGTTTCATGTTAAAAATTCCAAAGCCGCGATGCGTTCCTTGAATATTCAACGGTTTTTGCTGCCGATTATTTTTATTATTGCGGCCTATTTGGCGTCTACGTATGGCGATATGCCCTTCGTGACGGCGTTTGTGATTTATTTTATTATTGCGGTTCTTTGGATTATTTTTTACCCGAAGATTTTCTATCGCCATGTTAAGCGGATGACAAAGAGAATGATGAATGAGGGTAAGAATGAAGGGATGCTTGGCGAACATGTGCTGCGGATGACAGATGAGGGAATTGTGGATTCTAGCGCAAATGGCGAAACAAGGGTGACTTGGGCAGGGATTGTTGAGATGAAAGAGGATCAAAATAATATCTATCTCTATAACAGCGGGGTTAGTGCTTGTATTCTTCCGAAAAGAGAGTTGCATGATGTGGAGGGAGTGCGGAATTATCTTGCTGGGAAGATTAAATAGAGTTTTTGCGGTGTAAAAATATACTTTTCCAGGCGTTATTTTGATTTATCGGCGGATTTCGTGGGTTTATCAGCGGATTCAACCACTTTATCGGCGAATTTTCCATTTTATCAGCGAATTTCATACGTTTATCGGCGAATCGTAAAATAGGCAAAGTTGCCAACAACATCAAATTGACAATTAATTTACAATTGCTTTATATATTTTTCATAAAAAAGGTGTACACTAAGATTATAAAACCTAAAGAGGTGGTCACCATGATGATAATCGAAATGCTTATTCGTCTTACTATTATGACTACATTTCTCACCCTGGTTTGTCCTTAATGCCTCTTAATTAAGGCTTTTTTTTGCAAAAAAATATCCGGCACAAGGCCGGATGCGCAACAAATATTTTTATAAGGGGGTCAAAGAGAGAGTTGATTAAGCTGTTCTCTTCATGTACTTATAATACCCCCTAGATATGAACAAACTATGAACAAATCTTTAAGGTTATTTAAAATTATTGAAAAGTATTAAAACAGTAGAATTCACAACAGAGATCACACTACTAATAACAGGGATAATTTTAGCAAGTTAGGTATTCTTAATAATCGTTTCAACCTATTAGCATACTCTTTACAGTAGTTAATATTTCTCCTTGTGACTAATCATACTAGCCTTGAATTAGGACTTCCTTTCGACTAAATTCCGTATATGCTATACTATTCAATCGTTTGATTAAAACGACTGAAAATGCTTCCCTATCTGAAATTTTGATGGAAAGCAGGATTGAAAATTGTCGAGGTTCGCAAATGTATTTCGCAGGAAATATCCAATCTTTCAACAAAGTTGGACTGATTTCGCTTCCGATAACATCATTCTACCCCTTTCTCTCTTATTCTTCACTATTCAAACGTTTGATTAAAAATCCCTTAAGCCGATCTAATCCTAGAAAAACTCAATTAACAGCCTAAAAAGTATGTCGAATGTGTTCTTTTTTTAGATCTGTATTTATCTTTACATTTTCACACATTCTATTAACAGAGGTGAATTTTATGCGCGAAGACCATAAACGACCAAGGAGCTCTACTAGTTATGAGGAAGGCGAGCCTTATTTAGATACTAGTAATGATCCATCCATACAGGCAAATTTCGCTGGCGGCAGACCTTATTTAAATACAAGTGAGGATCGTTCCACACGGACAAATTTTGAAGGCGGGAATCCTTATTTAGATACAAGTGAGGACTAATCTATGGACGATATGCGATAACTCCCTTCAGCCTTTGATGGGAGTTGGTTTTTTATGTTATAATCCAGGCTAAAATAAGCCTTCAACCACCAGTAACGTAACGTCAACTTTCTCTGCCCATCTTGTTAAGTTCCTTGATCCTTCCACCTATCCAATTCCTCCTATATTCAATTACCAAATCTTGCATAATACAGTAAGGAACGAGACATATTAAATCTATGACAACACACCAAAAAGGACGCAGACAGAGAGCATATCTCGGCACGCTACATTTGAATCTATTACATTTCACGAATCCATGGGTAAATGTTGCCTGGTCATGGTTTATGCCGGGTTTTGGTCACCTCCTATTAGGCCAGTATATATTAGGCTGGATTTTGTTTGTCTGGGAAGTTGTCCTCAATGTACAATCACATTTCAACGTTGCCATTATTTATACTTTTACCGGACGATTTGATGAGGCTGCACAGATCCTCAATCACGGGCATGGTGATTATTGGATTTTAACTTATGGAGCTTTATTTGTTTTTACCGTTTACAGCACCTATAAACTTTCGGTAGATAACAATTTACATTATGAGCTTGCCCATAAAGAGAATGCATCCATTTCTATATTCAAAATAGACCAAATTCATTGGAATTCTCTTTCGAAAAGAAGCCCGATTGTAGGAGTTTTATGGACATTATTCAGCCCAGGTATCGGTGCCGTTTATACACAGCGGGTCTTAACAGCCGTTTTTGAAGTTTTGTGGTGGAACATCATCTTATGGAAGTCACATCTTCTTGCAAGTATCGAATACACCTTAATCGGAAAATTTGATAAAGCTGTTTCCGTCCTTGATCCAGAATGGGCATTATTTATTCCCTCGATGATTAGCTTTACCGCTTACTTTACCTACGTGATTACCGTAGGGCGCAACAAACTTTTTGATAAGGAACAATCAAACTACCTGGCGCAAAACTACCAACAGAACAAACAATTTTCATTACGGATAAAGGATGACCCCATCAAAATGCGATTTATAGCTTCCTTCAACCACTCAGAGCATTTGGAAAAGGCAATCACTGCATTAGAATCGCTCGGCGTGATGCAGGAAGACATTTTTGCAGCTCCACTTGATAAACGAAATGAAAAGTCGCAATGGTTCGATACCATTCACCGCTAGGATGGGAAAAGCCTGTTCGATGGCATCATGCTTCTTGGCGCGTTAGGCTGTTTTTTCGGAACCGTTTACGGTTTTATCTTTCACTGGGGTCCAGTTATTTGGGGACTTTCCGGATTTGCAGGCGGATGCCTCTTAGGCTGCATAATCAAGGGAATTCCAATTTTACTTACAACAAAAAAGAAAAAGAAAGTACCCAAGACTGAGGTCGTGTTGATTGTGGATTGTGAAAATGATCTCGCTCGTAAAACCGAGGAAGTCCTGTGGTCGAACCATGCCTTCGGACTTTCGCAAATCAGAAATTGACCCGAGAATAGTAAAAAAACTCCTCATGGGAGTTTCTTTACTATTCTCAGTCTTTCAGGGCATCTAACACTCTCACTTAAATCAGTAATTAAGAACAACCCCGCAAGGATCGGTTCCTTCCATCTCAGCCGGACTATCAAATTCTACAAGTCCTACTGTTGTCATTTCTCCTGGTTTAAATTCTAACTCAGTTGGGATTTCACTTAATAGATTTTGAAAGAGTTGAGGGATCTCTTGATCTCCTGTGATCAGTACCATTTTGCTGATTTTCCTGCCGTCTAAAGATGGAACCGCATCTGCTCTTCGCTGCAGTTCAATTTTGAACCCAAATGGGGTATAAATAAAGGTGCGGCGCTCTCCTTCTTCTACTTTTAAAGAAAGGCTTTCGGCATTTTTGCAAATAGAATCATATTCTTCTTGTGAAACTAGAAAACCCAAGTGGTCGAACTTGGCCGACTTGCCGAACCCAAATGTAACATTGATGCTGCCTAACACCATTTCAATTGTACGAAATAATGGAGGATTGGGTTGGAAATCATCCCAGGTTAATGGCGGATTAAACGTTTCGAATTGACCATTCTTTTTTCCAATTCGCAGCTTAACGGTGAATCCGTTGCTAGTATAAAAGTCTTCCATTTCTTTCGGTTGGGGCGTCCAATAATGATAATGAAATAATCTCATTTTGATTTTTTTAACACCCTCACTAATAGAAATCCTACAATAACAATTAAAGCTAATATTACTAACGGGACAAATGTATTTGAAATCATATATGTTCCCCCCTAAGCATCTCTATTTTACCATAAAACACCAATAAATTTGTATTTACTCTTTTGCCATTGTTTATATCCTTTTTGCTAGCAAGCGGGCCCTGCAAAGGGAAATTTAGGCATTGTCTATTATGAAGTTCCAACTGGTACCATTAAAAAAGTAATTTCTGGAACTTACAATTTGAAAGGTTTTTTCATAAAATTCGATTATTAACTTAATTGGAGGATCGAACTTATGGAAAATACTTTTCAAATCACTTACAAAATCAACTCAGAAATCAGCCCTGAAGATATGTCAGCTGTTTTTAAAGCTTCAGGAATTAACCGCCCTTCCGATGACTTGCAACGACTGCAGCGGATGATTGACCATGCCGATATCATCATTACAGCCTGGGTAAATGAAAAAATAGTTGGAATTGCCAGGGCGCTGACGGATTACAGCTACTCCTGCTATTTATCTGACTTAGCGGTAGACAAAGCGTATCAAAAGACAGGGATTGGAAAGGAACTGGTCCGATTAGTACAAGAACAAATCGGAGAAGAAGCAACTCTAATCTTGCTGGCCTCCCCTGTTGCGATGGAATACTATCCTAAAATTGGTTTTGAGAAAATAGAAAATGGGTTCAAGATTCTTCGAAAGAGGTAGGTTTCTGCTTTTCACAGGACAAATTACAGTTTAAATTCGGCGGACCTAACGGTTTATCAGCGTTTTTTACAGATTTATCAGCGAATTTTCAGCTTTTATCAGCGAATTCGACCTATTTATCAGCGAATTTAGGACTTTTATCAGCGAATCTAGTTTTTCTAAAAATAAGAAAGAGGAATTGCCGCAGCAATTCCTCTCTTCTCGCTTATCCCCGATGCGTACTTCCTTTTAAAATCCGTCTATCTTTAACCACGATCACAAAAACCACCGCGAGCAGCGCTCCCGAAAGAGCAAATACACTCCGCACTCCTAAGGAATCGGATATAAACCCCATGATCAATGAGCCAACACCGAATGTACCTGTTGAAATGGTGCCAAAAGACGTATACACCGTGGCCAATTGCTCTTTTGGAATACTCGTTTGGATGATGGTTTGCTGCGGAATATTTTTCAACTGCCCAAAAACACCAATCAAAGCCGATAACAACAAAGCAATTAAAGGGATACTGGTTAAACTGAAGAGAATGGTGAAAAAACAATTCAATACAATGCCTACCATAATAAATCTATACTGATTTCGTTCTAAAAACCGAGGAAACTTAACACACAACAAACTTCCTAGAACCAATCCGATGAAAAAGGCACTGTTAATGAACCCCCACCACTGCTCCTGTGTATTCAAGGCCTGCTTCACATAGACAATCAAGATGGCCGCAATCCAAACGGAGTTCGCGATTGTTTCCATGAATTCCATTTTTGCCAGTGTTTTTAATACTGGTGTAAGACGAATGTTCTGCCAGCCTTGTGTAATTAAATCCCGCATTCTTTCTTGTCGTTCCGCTTTATGGTTTACATTTTTTAATAAAGCTAAAGTTAAACTCGATAAAACAAATAACACGGCAACCAACAAGATTAGTTGATTGGGACTAAATACTATTAATAAAAGACTGCCAAAAAACCAAGTACCGATTTAAATCGATTGTGTAATGGTTTCGGCTATTCCGTTCGCCTTGATGAGATGTTCTTTTTCCACATAATAAGGAATTAGCGTCTGCCTAATGGGATTGGCGCAGCCATCCAGGAGCGCAATTCCCGCTATCATGAAAAATACAAAATAATAATTGGTTAAGGCTAATCCGCTCATCATAAATGCACTTAACCCAAACAAAATGATCGTCTTCCCTATTTGTGAACCGACCAACAGCTTTTTCAGATTCACTCTTCCAATCAGAATTGGTGTCAGGATGCTTGAAATAAACATGGCGAAGGTAATGGTAAAGGGAACGATGGCCGAGGCTGCGGCTGATTTGGTTATTCCAAAAATAAAGCTGATCACAGCGACAACATATAACACATCCCCAACATTGGCCAGTGACTGGCCAACCATGAGGAACAGAAAATCACGATTACGTTTCAAGATGATCCCCCATTTTGAATTTATTTTTTTAAAATGAGGGGGAATTTAGATTGGATTACTCAACTGGTATCGTAGCTCCTTTGCAAAGAGGCAATTAGATAAATACTTAGGGGGACCACTCGTTTTATCGTCATTGCGTCAAATTTTCTTTCTTAAATTATACTTTGTTTTTTTAGAAGGGATACATCTTTTTTGCCGGACATAAAAAAGCGTTCCTGGGCAGGGACGCTTATTTGATCGGTATAGAGTTCAGGTAAATCAGTAGGATGGATATCGGGATGGAAATTAAGATGGTAAACACTGGCTTTTTATGATGCAACCGAAGAAGAGTGAACAATAGGATATTAAATAAAAACGAGTGGAATAGCGTCCAACCGTGTTCATATCTAAAAGTTCCTATTTTTAATAATATCCATTCATTTGCGGTGTAAATGATGACCCAAAGCGCGGTCCACCAAGCCGATAGTAAACGGTGAGCTGGATACCTTCCTAAAAAGATCAATATCGTGCTGGTAAATACAATAAACTCACCGGCTATACATGTCAGTTCGTTTTTTAGCGGCCATGTAGGGATGAGTGACCAGAGCCGGTGATTATAACTGACATAATAATAAAGAACGTCGCCAAGAATGAAATAAAGTATCGTTCCATAATAACTGCGCCAGTTTCTCCAGTCGCCCCAACGAATACCCGCAAATACCCAAGAACTGACCCCAATAATTTCAGCCATTTTTACGCCTCACAACATAGGAAATTGAATGTATATTGTATAATACCCATTTATGGAAAAATTTATAAAAATCGCATAAGAACTTTGTTGGATACCCGCATAGGCACTCACCCAAATCTGCCTATAAGAATACCTTATGCTTAAAACGATATGAAAAACGGAGGAATCGGGATGGGGTACTTTGTTACGGTAGAACCGGGTGTAAATTTATATGTTGAAGATATTAACCCAAGCGGAAGCAAGACCATTGTCTTTATTCATGGCTGGCCGCTCTCCCATAAACAGTTTGAATATCAGTTTGATGTTCTTCCTGCAATGGGTTACCGCTGTATTGGGATTGATTGGAGGGGCTTCGGGAATTCAGATAAGCCAATCAGTGGATACACTTTTAACAGACTGGCAGATGATATTCGCGCGGTTGTTGGTACATTACAATTGCAAAATGTCTCACTCGTTGGCCACTCCACCGGAGGAGCGATCGCGCTTCGATATATGACCCGCCACAACGGTTACGAGGTGTCCAGGCTCGTCCTTGTTGACGCTGCCGCTCCCACAGGCTTTACAAAGGAAACGGCCAATAAATTCCTTAAGGAAACCTTAAACGACCGCCCGAAGATGATGCAGGAAGTGACGGATAGCTTTTTCTTTCAATATATAACACCAAGATTCTCAGACTGGTTTTTTCAAATGGGGTTACAGGCGGCTGGCTGGTCGACTGCTGCAGTCGTTGTATTATTAAGAGATGAGACGCTTTTTGAGGATCTTCCCAAAATAAATGCGCCCACTTTAATTATTCACGGTGTTCATGACAAAGTGATTCCGTTTGCTCAAGCACAGGAAATGAATCATAAGATAAGAAATTCCCAGCTTGTCCCGTTTCAATATAGTGGCCATGGTCCTTTCTGGGAAGAGCGTGATCGGTTTAATCAGGTTTTGGCACAATTTGTTTAATAGGAGTCGGCTGCCATTGGTGCAGCTTTTTTATTTTGCTTGCAGAAAGTGGATGGTCTAATTTCCGATGAATTGGATGGTCATTAAACACACCGGTTGCGTTATTATATATTTGTTATTAATTTATAACACTAATAAGAGGTGCAGTATGAAAATAATGTTTGGTTTGGTCATATTGATCTTAATTTTTTCAGTGGTTTCAACTCTAATACTTACGAGGAAGCCTGACGAAAACTATAGAGGTTCAACCAAAAGAAATACGACTAATTTAACGTTAATATATGTGGTTATTATTTTTATCGCTTTAGTTTCTTTAGGGATTTACATTTGGTTGACTTAAACGGAGATGATGAGTATGACTTGGACTGTGGTTTCGATTATTCTTATAAGTCTTGTTAAAATTTTGATGACCTGTCTTCCGACCGGCCCTGTGAACTGGCTTATGAGCAAATTTCAAGTTCATTCAAAGCTTAGCGCAGAAGATGTAACCATAACCTATGATGGATATAACTTAGAAGATGAAGACAAAACTCAAATTATCCATTCTTTTAATGAAGCAATATTTATGAAGCAGCAATATATTTATCCAGGGACTGAGGATTTTTATTTGCATCCGGAGAACGGGGATACTCCGTTGGTCATTGATACCAAGAGCGGCAGGTTATTTGTTTACACCCATGAGGATCATGTTGATGTAGTTAAGCAGTCTAAGAAAAAGGTAATCGCGTACAGTCTTTTTTCTGATTATCTTCAAAAACGGTCTTTGTCGGTAACTGGAGATGTATCTTAAAATCTTTGCAAACAATAATGGACCTGCTCGTAACATTTGAGCGGGTCCATTTTTTGTTTGTATGGCTCTATTAATTTTTAATCCAAGTTAATATTCTTATAATTTGGAATGGGTCATTCCAAGTAATAATAAAACTCAAGAGGAAAAATGCCGCTGCGGCAAAAAATTTTATTTTTCCCTGTTCTTTTTTAAACATAGCTCCAAAACTTAACAAAAAGCCAATAAACAATACACCAAATCCTGATACCATTAGAGGCTCAAAGTGACTTGGATTCATATAAGAGGAACCGAGAAGCAGGACACCTATAACAGCAAATAAAATAGAAAGTTTACTCAGCATTTTCATAAAGACACCTCTCTTTAACCAAATTATACCAATACGTGATTGGTTTGGCCAATATTTTGAGGCGGTCTTAATCCCAATCAGACATTAGGTTGTAACTCTGAAAAAAGGCAACAGTTATGTAAACTGTCACCTTTATCAGAGCTTCCAGTCTGGAAACCCTTTGTCTTTTTGTTTTTCATACTCTTTCATTCTTGAGTATGAATTTCCCAGTCTGCTTACAATGTAACCTTGAGGGCTCTTCGTTTCTACTTTACCGGATAATTCTTCTAATTTTATCCTTGCAAACATGTTTGCCACTGTAGCTAAGCTTTCAATTGTGTCCATTAATTCAGGGTTATCACTGTTGTAACGTTTAGCAATGAAGTGAATATAATCAAGTCTATTTTTAATAAGCTTAAGCGTTTCGGTATCAAACTGTTCATGTTCCATAACATTCCACTCCTTATCCATAAGCTTATGTGAAAAAAGGAATTTTGGAACACCAAAAATAAATAATTGGAAAAGGTTCTTTTTTCCTTTAAATGATTATAATTGCAATCAGAAAACATTCCCTACAAAGGTATCTGGGCAATAAATTTCACTATTCCATTGGGATATCCCACCATTTTTGGTGCCCATAGCCGGTCGTCCCCTTGCTAATGCTTTTGAATAGTGCTACTATAAAGAGGAATTATTTTTGTTCGGTGTAAAGAAAGATGTATTAGTACTGACTTTCGTCTTGAAGATCACTGAGAGCAAGGATAGTAATACAATGTGTGTACTAACACACTAGGAGGCAACAAAAATGGAAAAAGGCAAAGTAAAATGGTTTAACGGCGAAAAAGGATTCGGATTCATCGAGCGTGAAGGTGGAGAAGACGTATTCGTCCATTTCTCAGCTATCCAAGGCGAAGGCTACAAAACATTAGAAGAAGGTCAAGAAGTGACTTTCGACGTTGAGCAAGGTCAACGTGGTGCACAAGCAGCTAACGTTCGTAAAGCGTAATATAGATATAGAATTAGCCTCTAAATTTTAGAGGCTTTTTTATTTTTATAAAAAAACAAAAAAACCCTACTCATAAATGAGCAGGGAACATTAAAAAACAGTAAATCAAATGGTAAAACAAGTGTACCATACAATTAGAGAATGTCCTAATTTCGGCAAGTTGTTACATTTTAGGAGAATACACATTAGGTCGAAACAACCGTTAGAGCATCCGTAAACCTCTTTATCCCTTCATTTATCATATCTTCTTTTTCCCTCGCAAAGGTAAACCGGGCAAATCCCTTTTCCGTCCCCATGGTTGTTCCAGGAACATAGATGACTCCCCTTTTAATCGATTCCTCTAACAATTGAGTTTCATTAAACTCTTTTTTGATCCTGCACCACAAATGAATGCCGCCCTCTGGGATATGAAATTCGACCTGATTTTTTAAAAAGCTGTGAAAGCTGGCAACCATTTGGTCTCTTCGACTTTCTAACTGCTTCACTAAATTCCCGATGTGGGATTCAAACTCCTTTGATTCTAAAAAATCATTGGCAATCCATTGAGAGTAACTGGCATGTCCGAAGTCGACCTGGTGCTTGGCGTCTGCCAGCCTTTCGATCACTGCCTTTGGTCCGATGATCCAGCCGATTCGCAAACCTGATGCCACTATTTTTGTCAGGGAGCTTATATATAAAACATTCCCATGCTGGTCCAATGATTTGAGCGTTTCGATTTTTTCTCCATTGAAAGAGGTAAGGCTGTACGGATCGTCCTCCACGACCGGAATCCCGTATTCAGAAGACAATTCAAGAATCCTTTTTCTCCGTTCGACGGGCATAAGCGTCCCTGTGGGATTTTGAAAAATAGGATTCAAAAAAATCATTCTAATTCTATGCTTTTTATATAAAGTGGTGATGTCATCAGGGTTTATTCCGTCCTTGTCCCCTTTTAAATAATAGGTTTTAATGCCTGCAGATTTAAAAACAGGAAGATTGTAATGATAGGAAGGATTTTCAATTGCCACGGCGTCGCCTGGTTTTAACAAACATTGAACCACCAGATGCAAGGCCTGCTGTGCTCCCGATGTCATTAAGATCTTAGATGGATGGGTTTCGATGCCGCGAAACTGTTTCACATGATTCGTAAGGGTCTGCCGGAGGATCACATTTCCCTGCGGATGGTCGTAACCCAAGGTTCCGATAAAGGATCGGTTGGCCGTAATTTCTCTTAGCGAAGTCAGCGGAAACAGGTCCTCAGATAATTCCCCGCTCGCTAAATTGATAAGTTTATGGTCTGCCATTTCTTTATGGATTCTTTGCGTGACAGGCAAATTCGGCAGAAACGACCCAGCCTCAATATACCGGTTCCAGCTAGGAATCCGTTTTTTGGCCAACCCCCAAATATCTTTACTGACGGTTGTTCCGCTGCCACGGTTCCGATCGATGAGTCCATTGGATTCCAGCTCGTCATAGGCCGCGACGACGGTGCTTCTGTTTACTCCAAGCTCTTTCGCCAAACCTCTTTCAGAAGGCAAGGGCTTGTCATGCGGAAATGTCCCATCAGCAATCCCGTTCTCAATATACATAGCAAGTTGTTTATAAATGGGTATTTTCGATTCTCGGTCCGGTTTCCAATCCATTTGCTACATCCTTTGATTTTAATTAGTCTCTTCTTACATATTGTAAACTTTTTCGATATATAATTCATTGCGGACGCAGATTTTGAAAATTAGGACCACAGGCGTAGAGACAATTAAGTCTCTGGCACATTTTTAATTCATTTTCTTCCTATTAAAATAAAAGCTGTTCAAAGAGCATCTTATTAGGGGGATAAATAAGTTGAAAAAAATAGGTCCTAAGGGCATGAAGTGGCTGAAAATAATCCATGTTTTTCTAGTGATATTATTTTTTGGCGGTATTTTAAGTTCAATCGCCTTAAATCTGCACATTGATTTTTCAAAATATGATGAATCCTATCTTGGCTATAAAAACATGATTGTTATTAGTGATAATATCGTCAGATGGGGCGCGGTTGGAACATTATTAGTTGGTTTCACTTACGGGTTTTTTACAAATTGGGGATTTTTTAAGCATGGATGGGTTGGCGTTAAATTTATTCTGTATATCATTCAGACCATTGTAGGGATTTTTGTGGTGGACAAGTTGATGGTGGCAAATATGGAATTATTGGAAACTCAAAAAGAATTGGCTTTGAATAATCCCGTTTTTATCCAAAATCACGAAATAAGGCAATATGCTGTCATTTTCCAAGTGGCCGTCACCGCTTTTATTTTTATCATTTCCTTTTTAAAGCCTTGGAAAAAGAAAAAGCTCACTTAAAAAAATTAGAAAAAGCTGCCCATAGCGGCAGCTTCCTCCTTTTTAAAACTAATATTTAGGATTTTCACCAAATCGATTGTCGCCTTGGCTGTCTTGGCACAAAAAGACAAGGACAATAATCCAGCCGACTAACGGAATGAGCCCAATCAGCTGCATCCATCCGCTTCTTCCGGTATCATGAAGTCGGCGCGCTGTAACAGCTAGCGTTGGTAACAATAAAGCCAAACCATAGAGTCCCGTTAAAATATTATTAAGGCCTAGGACATTTTCTATAATCGCAAGTATAACGTCAAAGATGAAATAGAAAAGAATAAACATCCAATATTCCTTACGGCGTGCTCTTCCTTCGAAGCCAGCATAATTCTTTACAACTTTCAAAAACCATTCCATTCCAATTAACCCCCTTGGAAGTATTTGTCAGAAATATTAATAATTACAATATTAAGTATATCAGTTTATAAGAATAATATGTTAGGGAATTTTGATATTCTATGAGAGATAATGTCTAAAGATGGCGAAGGCAAGTTACCTTGGCCAGGCTTGCCGCCTGGCTTTTGAGGAAAAAAAAGAACAAATCCATGTTCAAAATGGATTTGTCCTCTTAAGGATGTTAATTATTGATTAAAACGTCCGCGCTGTCGAAGTAATTCGCGGTTCAGGTTAGGATTTCCTTCAAAGGCTGCACGCCCATGGAACCAGAATATATTGTTAATAACAACTAAATCCCCGACTGGAAGCTCGAGCTCTGTAACACTCTCATCGGTTTCCAATGAATGTGAAAGGTCACGAAGGTATTTAGCTTCTTCAATGGTTTCAGGATAAACAAATTGGTCGATGAAACATGCACCAGGCTTATTATTGTAATTGAAGAAGGTTAAGCGCTGGATTTCTTGGTCCACATTTTTACTTGATGGTGCTTTATAAGTAAACTTATGGCTTGATAATGGATGATTTAAAAACTTATCAAGGTCTTTCCAATCATC
The DNA here is from genome assembly GCF_019969725.1 of Neobacillus bataviensis. Next base: position 18,565 of record NZ_JAHXYW010000006.1, on the reverse strand, counting down.
AAGGTGTAATAATCGGGATTCCCCGCCCCGGGCATTTTCCTCGACCATTTTCATCATTAACAGCCAATCGGTTGGCTCATCCACAAAAGTCCCATCTGTATGAAGAGTGAATAAGCGATAGGCTTGACGAAGATAGGAGTCACTGTTATCGGTATGTTTGACAGAAAAGCGTGCGTAATATTTACCGGACATCGAATCAAAGTTTGATGAACCTAATAAATAAGAAATTGCAGTGGAAAAAATAACGTATTCATCTGTATCCTTCGTAACACCTTCCAAGCCAATCGTAAACCCGCCTGATTCACGGTCATGAACAATGTTTCGCAGTAACTCGCCGAATTCATCACCGACTTGATCCAATAGCATGGAAGCGACAATAAGACGGGCATATGGGGTATATTCTAAATGCTGGACCGAATAGTTTTCTGCTTTGACGGCATTTAAAAACCCTTGAATTGCTTCTTTCGAAAGTTGAATGTAGTATAGACGGTCTGTTTGTGGATGAACGTTCACTTCATACATTTTTGTTTTTGTTTCAAATTTTCCTCTTTGTTTTTGTTTTTCTACAATTGCCATTTTTCATTCCTCCAGTTTTGTGTAAGATCGGTAAAAATATGGAAGCCAAGGAATATAAAAAGCCAGCTGCACAAAGTTCCCTAAAATAGCAGGGACTCAATGTACAACTGGCTTTATTCACTTCACAGCTCTATGGTAAATAGAGTCACAATGAATTAGCAGTTAATTGATATTTATATTTCCTGTTTCCAAGTATTTATAATCTATCCACGGTTCTGAAAGGGGTGTTATATCAGAAAGCGGAAGTATTAGAAATATTTTCTATTATTAGTATAATTTGTATATTATAGATTGTCAATTAGTTATTTTATAAGAATGATTATACCTTCTGTATTTCTTCTGTTTTTATTTGATGGAAATGTAGGCCCAGATCCTTTAATGCCGCAACAATAGCATTTGTTGCCTTGCCCCGGTAGTAGGTTTCAATTTCTTCGATTGCATCTTCTACCCCATCTTTTAAACTAATGCCCCTTAATATACGGCCAATAAAGTCGCGCCCATGTTCGGTTGCTAGAGTGCAAGATGCCTCTAAGATAACACCATATTTCATATCTACTTCAGCTGTAATTGTTAACGTATCGAAGACACTTTTTGCCGCCATTCCTTGCGGCAGACGTGCGTGGCCAGCAAGAAAAATTATTTTTCCATTTAGCATATTGGGCCTTCCTCTCGAAAGAAATATTTAAACGAATGTAGCTACTTTTAAGTTTGTTTGTTCTGGTATTCTATTCACAACTTCTTTTCCTATTTCGATGGAGGCCGTTGCAGCAGGAGATGGCGCGTTGCATACATGGATTGTTCGTTTTCCTTGAATGATATGGAAGTCATCCACCATATTTCCATCGCTCCTTAATGCTTGAGCACGGACTCCTGCAGGTGCAGGGATTAAATCATCTTCTTGGATTTCAGGAATCAGTTCCTGAAGGCTCTTTGTAAATTGTTTCTTGCTGAAGGAGCGAATATATTCATCCAGCCCCTCTCTCGCAAACTTCCCGGCCATTTTCCATAATCCAGGAAAGCTTAATGATTCTATTAAATCCTTTGCATTAAAATCTGTCTTTCTGTATCCTTCCCGTTTAAAGCTAAGCACAGCATTTGGTCCTGCATCGACTTCACCGCTGATCATTCTGGTAAAATGAACCCCCAGAAACGGGAACTTTGGGTTTGGCACCGGATAAATTAAATTTTTTACTAGATAGCGCTTTTCAGGTTTTAATTTGTAATACTCGCCTCTAAAAGGCAAAATCTTCATATCAGTTTTATATCCGGTTGCTAAAGCTACACGATCGCTGTGAAGCCCGGCACAGTTAATGACCATTCCAGCTTTTAATATTCCGCGATTCGTTTCAATGATTACTTGATCCGATTCCTCATGCATTTTCTCCACTTTTGTATTTAGATGAATCTCTCCGCCACTCTTTTGGATCAGTTCGGCGAACTTTTCACTAACTTGTCTGTAATTTACGATGCCAGCCATCGGAACGCGGATTGCGCCTAATCCATTAACATGTGGTTCAATTTCCTTTAATTCCTCTGAACCGATTCTATGAATAGCTAATTCATTTTCAAGCCCTCGTTTATATAAATTTTCAAGAAGCGGTAATTCCTCTTGTTTCGTTGCAACGATTACTTTTCCGCAAATATCATGGTCTATTCCATGTGTTTGGCAGAAGACGATCATCGATTTACTTCCTTGGCGGGCAAACCGGGCTTTGAAACTGCCGGGCTTATAATAAATGCCGGAATGAATCACGCCGCTATTATGTCCGGTTTGATGTTCCGCAACACCGGATTCCTTCTCAATGACGACAACCTTTGCATTGGGAAAACGCTCATAAATGGCCATCCCTGTTGATAAACCCACAATTCCTCCGCCCACTATTGCAAAATCATACATTTTCAATAGGACCCCTCTCCGTTTTGATTCACCTTATACCACTGGATCCATATAAACAGTCTTCACTTCTGTATAAAACTCAATAGCCGCTTTTCCCTGCTCGCGGCTTCCTGAACTGGAATTTTTAACGCCGCCAAAAGGCATTTGTGGTTCTGCTCCTGAAGTTTCCGAGTTAACATGTACAAGTCCTACTTCCGCGTCTTCAACAAAGCGGCGGGCCAATGTCAGGTTGTTGGTGCAGATGGCTGCGCTAAGACCAAATTCCGTCTCATTTGCCATTTCCACTGCTTCTTCGTAATCTTTGACTTTAAATAAGGAAAGAACTGGACCAAAAATTTCTTCACGGGCAATTCGCGCGTCACGAGGCACATTTTCAAAGATTGTTGGTTTTACATAAAAACCATTTTTTAATTCTTCCTCTTCCGGAATCCCTCCACCGCAAAGCAGTGTTGCTTCTGATTTCCCTGCTTCAATCATTTCGAGCACACCATCAAGCTGTGCTTTTGATACGGCGGGTCCGATATAGGTTCCCTCGTGAAGCGGATTACCTATTGTTAATTCCTTCGTCCGCTTTACTAGCAGGTCACGAAATGACTCGTAAATCCCTTCTTGGACAATCACACGACTAGTTGCTGTACATTTTTGGCCAGTAGATTTAAAGGCTCCGCCTACAGTTATTTCAACTGCTCTATCAAGATCTGCATCATTTAGAACAACAAGCGGATTCTTCCCTCCCATTTCCATCTGTACCTTTTTCCCGTGTTCTACAGCCTGTTTTTGAATCTGCCGTCCTACTTGGTTCGAACCGGTGAAAGAAATCGCTTTTATATCTGGATGTTTCACCAATTCATTCCCAATAACAGAGCCTCTGCCGAATACACAATTAAGGACACCTGCTGGCAGACCTGCTTCATCAAAAGCTTTCATGACGTAATAAACAGATTTCGGCGTTAAATCAGCAGGCTTAATCACCACTGTGTTTCCATAGATAAGAGCTGGGGCCATCTTCCATACTGGGATGGCAATAGGAAAATTCCATGGTGTAATTAATCCGACAGGACCTAAGGGTGTACGCGTCGTATACAAAAATGTTTTCTCACTAGCGGACGGTATGACGTCACCAAGCGGCTGCCGTGCTTCAGCTGCAAAATACTCGAGGATGCTTACTGCGCGGTTCGCCTCCCCCATCCCTTCTGAAAATGCTTTTCCCTCTTCCTTAATAAGATCCCGTCCTATTTCCTCTATGTTTTCTTTCAAAAAAGCCGCTGCCCTTTGTAAATAAGCTGCCCTTTGTTGAATGGAGAGTTTTTTCCAAGCTGGAAAGGCTCTTTTTGCAGCAGCTGCCGCGTCGTGTACATCAGCCGGGGCACTGGATGGGAATTCCCCTAAGCTTTCACTGTTATGTGGACTCAGGTTTTCTTTATATTCCTTTGTAGACGGCTCTTTCCATTGTCCGTTAATGTAATTTAAATGACGCATCCATAAATCCTCCTAAAATCATCTATTATTCTCTTTTTCACCTTTTCCTTTATGCTGGATTGCTAATATCAGCATCATCTTTCACACTAGCAGTCGTTATTTGAATCTTCCGACAATTCGAAGTCTATTACACTACCTTATCAGGCTGCTCCTTTGATAAGACAGTTGCATCGCTTTTCTTTCTAGTAAATTTAAAATAGTAAAAAATATAACAAGCGGCAACAAAGCCAAATCCTATATACAGTGATGTCCGCTGGGCTGCATCGAATGCGGTAAACACAACGATCCCTGCGCACATGATGAGGCACAGAATTGGAAGGAGAGGAAAGAAAGGTACTTTAAATTTTAAATCCTTCAAGCTTCCTCCATCCGCCATATACTGTTTGCGGAATTTATACTGTGCAAGAGCGATCGCCATCCATGTAACGACCCCTCCAACCCCGCTGATAGCCAACAGCACCACAAATAATGTTTCCTCTGCTATGACACTAGTAAGCAACGATAGTAAGGCAAAAACAAGTGTAACAAGCAAGGCATTCATAGGTACCCCACGCTTGTTTACCTTTCCGAACACACGGGGAGCTTGACCGCTTTGGGAAAGAGAAAAAAGAATTCTCGTACAAGCAAATAAACCTGTGTTCCCAACGGAAAGAATAGCCGTTAAAATAACGAAGTTCATAATATCCGCCGCATAAGGAATACCAATCATATCGAATACTGTTACAAACGGGCTTTCAAGTACACCTGCTTTTTTCCATGGAACAATGGCTGATAACACAAAAGTTGCCAGCACATAGAAAAGTAAAATACGGACAATGATACTCCGGATTGCTTTTGGGATACTCTTTTCGGGCTCCTCTGTCTCCCCTGCTGCAACCCCCATGATTTCCGAACCCATAAAAGAATAGACGACTGTCATGATTGATATAAATATACCGATGAATCCCTTTGGAAATAATCCATCACCAATAAAGTTTGAAAGGAATGGAGCAGATTGCCCCTTGATCGAAACCAATCCGAATATTGCAGCCCCTCCAACCACGATAAAAAAGAGTACGGCCAATATTTTTATGGCAGAGAACCAATATTCCATCTCAGCAAAGCTTCTTGTTGTCAAAGCGTTTATTCCAAATAAAATCAAGGTGAAAACGGCGCACCACACCCATACTGGTACATCAGGAAACCATCTGGCCATGAGCAAACCGGCAGCGATAAATTCTAGACCTACATAGATAGCCCAGCTTAACCAGTAAGTCCAGCCGATCATAAACCCAGAAGCAGGGCCGATAAAGCGCTCTGCATGGGCCTGAAAAGAACCGGAGACTGGCATCACTACCGATAGCTCTCCTAGACAAACCATAACCATGTACATCAGTAAACCGCCGAATAAATAGGCCGTGATCGCTCCCATAGGTCCAGCCTGACCAATCGCATACCCGGACCCTAGGAAAAGACCCGTACCAATGACTCCCCCTATCGAAAGCATAAATAAATGTCTGCTTTTCATCGAACGTTTTAATTCTTTTGGTTGACTTCCCTGTTCTGGTTTCATCTAATTCCCCCTTTATTTTTCTATCCCTATGAATGAACTGCTTATCTGACTGCTGCTTTTTCAGACGGATCAGCAAACTCTAATAAATCACTGACTTCTGGCTTAAAGATTTCATACGCAACATCTCGCTGATATCTGTTTTGTTTCTTCGCTTCTGAAAATAGTTGAATCGTATTTTTTCGGCATAGCTTTTCAATATCATCCATTACAGCCTGTGGGTCTGGTTTGACCAGTCCAAAAATCACAGCGTCATAAAATCTGATGGCCCCTAGGTTCGCAACAAAATCATTGACGATGTCAATTCCTCTTTGTTTGATGATTTCATCTCCTTCGGAAGAGACTGGGATATTAGCTGCTTCCACAATCAAGCTGGCTTTTACCGTATCTGCATTAGACTGGTTAATAACATCCTCTAACGCACACGGGATGAGAATATCGCAATCTACATCCAGCCAGTCGGAGTTTGGCCTTACCGTATAGTTCGGTTCAAAATAATTGGTATCCATTTCGCCATATACATTTTTATGGTCAATTAGGGTTTGAATATCCAATCCTTCTTCACATGTGACTAACAGATTCGCATCTGAAATTCCCACGATTTTATAACCTAATTGAGACAGTTTTAATGCGCAGCTGGCTCCTACACAGCCGAAGCCTTGGATGACAACCTTTGCTCCGTCCTTGCCATTTTTAAACTTCCAAGCTTCATCTGCCGAAAAGGCAACACCATATCCTGTAACAGCATCATTTAAAAGCAATCCATCCATTCTTGTTTTCATCAGTCCATCAAAATCCTTTATCCCTTGAAGAATCGCAGGATCTTGTTTCATTGATTTTGTTAGAGGGATATCAATGCCAAATTCGTTAAAGATTTGGAGGACATCTTCATATTTCGTACCAAGATCACTTCCTAAAGATACACCGTTATCGATATAAGGCATCATCGCAATTAAAAATCTTCGTAAGACGGCATAAGCATCTGGAGCTTTGTAATCATACTTAATACCTGCTTTACATCCACCGGTCGTTCCGCTGTCACTAGCAACATACTTATAAGCCATTGCTTGGGCTAATCTTTCCACCTCTTCTTTTGTTACAGTCGGATGCATTCTCGTGCCGCCGCCTGTATATCCCTTTACGAGATTATGAACTACAAGCCACCCCTGTGCATCCGTTTCCGTATCATTCCACTCGACAACTAAATATGGTTTAGTCATTCCAATCCCTCCCAAAGATTTATCCCTTCACGGTAAGTACCTATTCAAACCAGCCTATTGGCTTTGGTTCCAAATGAATGTTAATCTGTTTCGTTTCTTGGTATTCGTCCAATCCGTACGTACTAAGGCTTCTGCCGATGCCGCTTTGTTTATAGCCTCCCCACGGCGCTTGAATATTTGTGAGATGGTAAGCGTTCACCCATGTAATACCGGCACGGACCCTTTTGATGACTCGCATGGCCTTGTTATGATCGGTAGAGAAAACCGCTCCTGCAAGTCCATAGTCTGTGTCATTGGCGATCTTGACAGCCTCTTCTTCATCTTTGAATTTCTGAATGGCAACAACGGGGCCAAAGATTTCTTCTCTGACAATCCTCATATCGCTTGTTACATGCGTAAAGACGGTAGGTTCGATGAAAAATCCTCTATCCATTCCATCTTTCTCTATTCGATTACCACCAAGAACAAGGGTTGCTCCTTCTTCTTTCCCAATCCGAATGTACTCTAGTATACTTTCAAAATGCTTTTCGCCGACAATGGCACCCATTTGGGAATGTTCATCATTTCCGGGGCCAACCCTAATCCCTTTTGCCTTTTCTACAAATTTCTCCACAAAGGTATCGTAGATCCCCTCTTGGACAAGAAGACGGCTCCCCGAAGAACAAACTTGCCCTGAGCCCAGAAAAATGCCGAATAGGGCATAATCAACGGCTGTTTCCATATCCGCATCATCAAAGATAATGTTCGGAGATTTCCCTCCTAACTCAAGGGACACTTTTTTCAAATTACCTGTTGCCGCCTGCATGATCCGACGGCCGACTTCTGTACTTCCAGTAAAGGAAACAATATCTACCTCATTACTTTCGGCAATCGTCTGGCCCACTACTGATCCGATTCCCATAATCAGATTAGCTGCCCCTTTTGGCAAATCGGTCTCATCCATCAGTTCAAACAATTTTACCGCTGTCATCGGCGTAATTTCCGCCGGCTTTAGAAGAATGCTATTACCCGCTGCCAACGCCGGTGCGATCTTCCAAACACTCATCAATAAAGGAAAATTCCATGGAACAATCAATCCGGCAACACCCATTGGTTCCTTCACGATTAATGTCTGCATATCCCCGGAAGCTTCATACGATTGGCCATTAGGCATCGTAAGCAGACCTGCATAATAACGGAAGGTAGAAGCGGCTTCCTCTGCATCTGACTGTGCTTCTCTTCTCGTCTTTCCGTTATTCTGTACTTCTAAATCGGTTAACACATCTATGTTTTCCTGCAATTTATCAGCAATCTGAAGTAAAACGGCCGCCCGCTCCATTGGTGATTGACCCGACCACACAGCGCTTTCAAATGTTTTCTTTGCTATTTTAATAGCTTCGTTCGTTTCTTCTTTTGTTCCTAACGGAGCCCTGGCAATGACTTCCTGTGTGGCAGGATTAATAATATCCATTTTTTCCGGATTACTAGATTCAATCCAATTCCCGTTCATATAATGTTTCAATTCTATTACCAAAGCTTTGTTCCCCCTATCAGTAGGCTTATAGTCTATCAATTGCTGAAGTTAGGAAATTATCCGTGTTTTGGACGGAATGATGCAATATATTCATCTGAATCCTTGTATTCCAATACACCTACTGCCTCTACATCTACTACAACCATATAAGGTTTATTGCTTTTGACTGCATTTGCTAATCCTTCTTTAAATTCATTGACCGAGCGTACTTTCTCAGATTCGAAGCCCATTGATTTTGCCATCATGACGAAATCCGGGTTTTTCAAATCAACGGATGTGCGTCTGCCATATGCTGCTTCTTGGTAGTATCTTAAGATCCCGTAACCGCCATCATCGAATAATAGGATAATAATCGGCGCATCTTCCTGAATTGCGGTAATCATCTCACTAGCATTCACCATGAATCCACCGTCACCCGCAATCAGAACAACCTTCTTATCCGGCTGACCGATTTGGGCGCCAATTGCCATTGGCAAGCCTTGACCGATTCCACCACCGGTCATGTAAAGGTAATTCCTTGGTTCGTAAATGTCGAACAATTTATTCCCCCAAGTGTATCCAGGAATGGTCACGTCCGTTACCAGGACCGTACTCTCGGGCAGCAGTTCACGCATGATATCAGCAACTTCACCATATGGCCCGATTTGGCTGCGGAGGTCATCACGGACACCTTGACGGGCAGACTTCACTTCATCCACATAAGCTGGATCAGGCTGGATCTTCTTATTAGTCAAAACACTGTTGATCTCTTGTAAAACGGCCTTGGCATCTCCGACCAGTGTATACAACGTATCAAAGTTGCGGTTAAATGCATTTGGATTCAAATCGATATTGATATGATTTTCAGGTACCGGAAGTGTCCAGTTATATGTTTCCCCGCCCCGGAACCGGACCCCAATACTAATGAGAAGATCCGACTTTTCCAGCAGTTCCTTCACTTGTGGTGTAGCCACAAAGTTGCCGATGCAAAGCGGATGATTTTCAGGGATGGCCCCTTTACCGGACTCGCTTGTAATGACAGCAGGCTGTATGTTATCTACTAACGTTTGGAGTTCCTCTGACGCCCCTGAAGCAATCACTCCATGTCCTGCCCAGATGACCGGTCTTTTTGCGGCGGCGATTTTTTCCCCAATATCAGCCGGAATGTTTATTTTCACTTTTGGGTCTTGAACGGTTTCCACTTCAATCAATTGATTATTTGGAATGATCTGCGCCTGAAAATTTGTTGGAATGGAAATCGTTACCGGACCTGTAGGAACAGTCAGCGCCTCATTGATCGCTTTCCTAATAAACGGTGTGATTTGCTTTGGCCGCTTCAACAAATGGGCAGATTTGTTTGCACCATCCATCATTTTCAGCTGATCCTTCGCTTCGTGAATATAACGTTGATCTGTTCCAATATAATTGGAATCAGCCTCCCCGGTAATGTGCAATAATGGCGTTCCTGAGTTCCATGTTTCCGTCAATGCACCCGCGCCGTTCCCTGCTCCTGCACCAGTACTTGTTAAAACAACGCCCAATTTCCCTGTAGCACGTGCATAGGCATCGGCCATGTTGACTGCTCCACTTTCACCACGGGCAGTGACCATACGGATGCTCCCTTCACGCAGCATCGCATCATAAATCGGCAAATTGTGAATACTGACGATGCCGTATACTACTTCCACCTTTGCTTGTACAAGCTCTTTTACAATTGCATCTGCAACCGTGAATTCTGTTTGATTGTTCATTGTAGTGTCCTCCCATATCTAATCATATTTCTTAGAAGCTTATCTTCACTGGCCATTGATGGCGTTTTCATAAAGATTGTGGAAATATTTCATTGCATACTCAGTCGGAGAATAAACTCCATACTTGAAGGCATTCGTGTGGAAACCTTTCTGCAATAACTCCACAAGGTCGAAATCCTCTTCTCTAACCTGATCCACGAAACGAATCAGTTCCTCCTGCTCTTCACTAATTTCATCGGATTTAAAGTAGTAGCTATAGATAGCCAGGGTTTTATCCGCGGACAGCGGTAAAATTTGGCTTGTCGTCATATTTCCCTCTTTTCCAGGGTAGATACTCACCATCAAGTTGGGCCACACCCAATAAAAATTGGCGTGATCTCCTTGATCTTCCTTTGATTTATTAGTTAATTCTGAATATTGACACGAGAAATTGGCATGTAAATCGATATGGTAATTTTTCATGTCAAAGGTTTTTGAAAACTCAGGGTGTGCAATCTTACAGTGGTCGCACTCCAAATAGTTATCAACAACCGCTTTCCAGTTAGCATCTATGACTCTTTGTGTAACACGAATCTTTTTCAATGAATCTAGGAATGTGTACTTTTCCAAACTGGCCATGAAATCTCCATAGGTTTCTGCCATTGGTCTTGCATCCGGATTCAAATTGATAAAGATCATAGACTGAAATACTTCAAGTTTCACTTTCGTCATACAGCTATGGTTTCCTATTTCATTCGTAGTAAAGTTCGGCGCTTTATTCAATTTTCCGTTTAAATGGAAGGTCCAGCCGTGATACGTACACGTGAAAACCTTTTTATTTCCGCACTCACTTTTTTCCACTATCGTCCCTCTATGCGGACAAATGTTGTAAAAGGCATTCAATTCATTGTTTTTACCCTTGCTAATAATTATCGGCTGATCGGCTATATCAAAAGTGAAGAAATCCCCTGCTTTCTCCACTTGGCTCATATGTCCTGCAAGGATCCAGCTAGATTGGAAGATTTTCTTCTTTTCCTTTTCAAATATTTGTGGACTCACATAATTTTCATACGGAATAGTGTGCTCCAAGGCATAATCGGTTTGTAACTCTTTCATTTTGCCATTCTCCCTTCTAACATTCAAACCCCTTAAAGTATTGTTTTCATAAAATATATATTGCAAATTCCATGCCAACTGTCTTCATTCATCATTACTGGGCTTTACAGGATTTCAAACATTGAAATTGAGTTTATTTGTGTTCAAAGCTTCCAATATATGCGTCTTGCTCCTGTCATTTACAGTTCAAAATATTTAGACTATTATAAGGTGTAAAGTGATATAAGTCACACCTACAAGGGTTATAGCTCCTTAGTTTGTTAGAATCACCTGGCAGTTTATTTTTCTGAACACAATTGTGCTCAGGTTGAGTTCGTTCACACTCACATGTTGTTTTCGGGAGGTCAATCATGACATTATCCAATATTTCAACCGATTTAGATTTAAATTTGGAAACACTCATTAAAATTTTGGATTATTCTTCTGATGAAATTTTTGTACTGAATAAGGATACGAAAATTATTTATGTAAATGATGCCTGTAAGAAGCATTATGGTTTAAATAAGGAAAACGTTTTAGGAAAAGTAAGCTTGGAATTAGTGAACGAAGGCTATTGGTATCCCTCCATTTTCCCTGATATATTGGAAAAAAAAGAGCCGATCTTAATGAAACAAACCACCATCCTCGGTGCAGAGCTTCTTACTTCCGCCGTCCCTATTTTAAATGATAATAAGGAAGTAGAATTGATTGTAACAACCGCAAGGGAACTGCAGAGCTACAACATGCTGAAGGTAAGAGAAAAGGATTCAAATCACAGAAAAGAAATGGATGATCCATTCGGCAGCATTATGACAAATAATGAAAAGATGAAAGATGTACTGAAATTTGCCAAGAAGGTGGCGGCTGCGCACTCTACTTTATTGATTCTTGGGGAGTCCGGAACAGGTAAAAGCATTTTGGCCCAATATATTCACGAAAACGGCAGTCGAAAGAACGGACCCTTTTTAACTGTCAATTGTGCTGCCATCCCTGCTGATTTAATAGAATCTGAGCTCTTTGGCTATACTCCTGGATCTTTCACCAATGCAAACCGTTCCGGAAAAAAAGGGATACTTGAAAGTGTGGATGGGGGTACACTTTTTCTTGATGAAATAGGGGACATGCCTTTGCCTCTTCAGGTTAAAATACTGCAAGTCATTCAGGAGAAAAAGTTCATTCCTATTGGCGGGAATAAAGAAAAGAAAGTGGATATCCGAATCATTGCCGCAACCAATAAAGATTTAAACAAAATGGTAGAAAATAAAATGTTTAGAGAAGATTTATATTATAGGCTGAACGTCGTTGATATCAAAATGCCTCCGCTTCGCGAAAGGCAGGAAGATATCGTCCCGCTCATCTATAAATTCATATACAAATTTAATCGAATCCATGAAATGAACAAATTCATTTCTAAAGATTGCCTTGAATGGCTTACCCATTATCCTTGGCCCGGAAACATAAGGCAATTAGAAAACCTGATCGAAAAGCTTGTTATTGTAAGCGATGAGGTCATCGGTATCGATGACCTGCCCGAAGGCATTTATAACCAAGGACTGAAGCAAATCGAAAACAGTGCCCCCGATTCCCTTCATGAAGCGATTGAATTGGCCAAAAAAGAGATGGTTGTAAAATCTTATAAGCTGAATAAAAGCTCTAGGCGTGTAGCCAAGGATCTGCAAATAAGCCAAACGTATGCGGCCAAATTGATTAGAGAGTATTGTCAGGGCCTGCCTGTGGATTGAGCATCAATTTAATCATGTGACAGATAGGAGAAGCCCTTCAAATCAAGAGGGCTTCTTTCTTTTGTCATGATCCTTATCTTATTACTGCCAATTACGAACTAGAATTCCGCGAAATTTTGATTTGATTCCGCGAATCTGGACAGGAATTCCGCCAATCTGAACTAGAATTCCGCAAATTACTCTATTAATTCCGCAAAAATCCATCCTTTGCGCCACTTTTTAGCAAATTTTTCCCGAAATACTAGCAAACTATGGTAAAATATTAAGAAAAAAGGGATATAGAGGTGATTTTTACAAGATGAAGAAAACGATTTTTCGTACGCTGTCGACAGCAGCGCTTTTTTCGACGCTTTTTGCTGGATCCGCCCTCGCCGATACATACAAAGTTCAAAAAGGTGACACCTTATCAAAAATTGCCTCGAAATATAATACGAGTGTTCAAGATATCAAGACTCTGAACGGCCTGAAATCCGATAATATCTATGAAAATCAAACTCTCATCATTTCCGCTGAGCCCCAGGCACCACAGACGACCACTTACACCGTAGTCAAAGGCGACGCTCTAATTAAAATCGCCAACCGTTATAACGTCACGGTCGGTGAGCTGAAGCAATGGAACAACCTAGATAGCAATATCATTTATGTTGGACAAGTCCTGAAGGTTTCGGCTCCGAAACAAACAACGGCGGCAACTAAGCCAGCCACACCAGCACCGGCACCTGCTCCAGCGCCGCAGCCGTCCACCACGACAACCAGTGAATATACCGTTAAGAGCGGCGACAGCTTGAGTAAAATTGGTGTGCAATTCGGCATGACGGTTGCACAGTTAAAAACATTAAATAACTTGAAATCTGACATGATTTATGTCGGGCAAAAACTGAAGGTCACAGCGGCGCAAACATCAACGACGACACCACCGGCACCGAAGCCAGCCATGCCTGCTCCAACGACACCTGCTCCATCAACGGTCTCCGAGTATACGGTCAAAAGCGGTGATACGCTTGGGAAAATTGCCGGGCAGTTTAACATGACGGTTCAGAATTTGAAGTCGCTAAATGGGTTAACCTCCGACAGAATTTATGTCGGGCAGAAGCTGAAGGTATCGGGCCAGCAGCCTAGTACCACTACACAACAGCCAACCGATTTTGCGTCGAAGATGATTTCGACTGCAAAAAGTTTGATCGGTACGCCTTACGTATGGGGCGGCAGCTCTCTTTCCGGATTTGACTGCAGCGGGTTCATTTATTATGTGGCGAACCAGGCGGGCATGAAGATCGGCCGTTATTCCGCTGATGGATACTACAGCCGTACTTACTATGTGACCCAGCCAAAACCAGGCGATCTCGTCTTTTTCGAAAATACATATAAGCCAGGAATCTCGCATATGGGAATCTACCTTGGCGACAACCAATTTATCCACGCCAGCGAATCCGGAGTGGCCATTAGTAATTTAAGCAATTCTTATTGGAAACAGCATTTTGATGGATTTAAGAGGTTTTACTAACACGAAAAACACTTGGAATTCCAAGTGTTTTTTATCGTTTGAATTTTTCAAACAAATATTGAACTCCATAAAGTAAATAGGCTTTATAGTGCAGGTAGATAAAAAACTGAAAATGATTTAGCCGATTCAGCCGGGCGATTTTCAATTTTTTTAAAATATCAACGAAAAGAAAAGCAAAGAATCCATCAGAAATCACATTAAGCAGTACAAACTTTTTAAAGTTTCCGTATGAATATTTAAGTATCCACATCGATATAGGCATATATGGGCCTATGCTGAAAGGAAGCTCGTCCCTGAGGAAGGATTTTCGTTTATCATAAAATTTCCACCAATTCCTCTTGTGGCCGTACATATGATTGAGAATCTCAAATAAAACGATAAAAACGCCCGCAACCGAATAACGTTTTATACTGCGTTTTCCGATAAACAACAACGATAACCAGGGAATCAAAATGAACAATAGATTAAATATTTTGTGCCTCTTTGTTGCCATAAGCGATTTCACCCCAACCTACTGTTTATTCGCTTTTGTTATCCTATCCAAAAATGCCAAAAAAATCCTTTCAAAAATAAAAAGTTGCCCATGATAGGCAGCTTTATTTTTCTGAAATATAGGAAATAACTCTTTCAAAAGCATCTAGCTGGTCTGAAACAAGGAAAGCAGGTAGAAGCATCAGAGCAAGAAAAACCACAAGATTCGAACCAATCCCTATTTTTATAAAGCTTTTTGTAAACTTCATAATAGTCCCTTCTTATTTATAGTAATATTACATACTATGCTGATATATCGAAAGGGATTGGATGAGTTGCTCATAAAAACATAAAAAAGCTGTTTAGTTTTACTTTTTCTTTTTGAACGCTAATAAGGTAAGAATTATTGCCACTATAACAAATATATAAATGGGAGTCATCCAAATGAAGTAAATAGAGCCGGGCATGGAATGACCAAATTTATCTTGGATAAATCCAGTATAAATAGTGATGGAATTCCAATGGATGCTAACCGGATTTTCAGCCATAACGGAGATTTTATGAAGATATAATGTTCTGTGAGTGACACGAAACACTACATATAGTAAGCTGACCATTAACAACATATTGGCGATTAATAATTTTTTCATAGTAATACCTCCTCCAGTATTACTTATGAAACTATTAGGACAAATAGTAGCTCCGCTTTACAATTCATCCATCCTTACACAAGACATTCCCCGGCCTTCTATTTCTTTAATAGTTCACTCGAATTCTTCTCAAATAGTTTCAGAGCTGTGGAAGATATTTTTTTATAGTCTTTTTCTAACCATACATTAATCTTAGGCTCATAATCTTTATTAAAAATGCTAGAAGACAAATTCTTAATTATGTTGAAAGAAGCATACGGATGGGGAAAATCAGGGTCATTTTTTGCATCGTTCAGGAATTTCTCTAGAATTAAGTGGTTTTTGGAATAAATAAGTTCTACTAGTTTTGCCCGATATTCTAATTCATAGGACTTCAAACCAGGAAAGTACTTGTAATCATATAAATGCTGCGCTTCGTGTTTTAAATAGGACACCTGAAATGGGTCGTCATCTAAGTCTTTGTAACGTTTGATATTACAATACAAACCATCTTCGTTTGCCCATCCACCTACGGATCGATTGTTAAAAGTTGCGTAGCCCATCCAGCCTTCAAGTATAAAATCTGACATCATATGTACTGATACTGGAATTGATTGCTGAGGTATTTCAACATCAAAATTAACTGTTTTTGTCCGTTTCCAAATATATGCCCCTCTAAATGGAGGAGTAACTCCACCTCCTTTTAAAGTAAAGCATTCTCCTCTGATATTCTTTTTCATCTTCCATTTCGTTATATTCTATATATCATACGAATGATACGAATAAAAGAACAATTGTATTTTCTTCCGTATACTTCATAGTTAATACCCATAAAATAATCTCAAGTTAGCTGAAAGTCATTTTACGGAAATTACAGAATTCTTACAAAATGTGCGTTGTAGATTAGGGAATAAAATCGAAAATTACTCCAAAGGAGCACGTGTTAATGGAATCTGAACACATCACTAAATTGACCGCTGCTGAAGTTGCACAAATTTGGTCCGCCTATATGAACTCCAGCATGTGTAAATGTTTGTTTACATACTTCTTAGAAACAGTGGAAGATAGTCAAATACGCTCGGTTATTCAACATGGATTAGAATTAGCGGAAACTCATTTAGCGAAATTGTCAGCGTTTTTTCAAAAAGAGGGGTATCCAATACCCTGTGGTTTTAATGTAGAAGAAGATGTAAATATGGCCGCTCCAAGATTATTTTCAGATAGTTTTATGTTGCATTTAATTCATAATATGGGTGTAATGGCACTTAGTTTTTATGCTATTGCCAAAACATTCTCTGTTCGTTCAGATATAGATAAGTTTTTTGCTGAATGCGTTAAGGAACTGAATGAATTCGATACGAATTCGAAAAATCTTTTGTTATCAAAAGGCTTATTCATTCGGTCGCCTTATTTAATACCATCAAATGAGGTCCACTTTGTTAAAAGTCCAAATTTTATATCCGGATTACTAGGGAATAAAAGTCCCTTAACAGCCATTGAAATTACAAATTTGTTTGCAAACTTACAAAAAAACGCTTTTGGTCAAGCAGTAATGATGGCATGGAGTCAAGTTGCTCAATCCAAAGAAGTAAAGCAATTTATGGAAAGGGGAAGGAAAATTGCCTTCAAACATACCAAGGTATTTGGTTCCGCGTTAGAAGAAGATTCTTTACCTGTTCCGACGTCTTGGGATACTGAAGTAACGGACTCAAAAGCAGCTCCCATTTCGGATAAAATGATGATGTTTATGGCTACTACTTTAACCGCATTAAGTATCGGATTTTATGGAACAAGTATGGCAACCTGTACAAGAAAAGACTTGGCTCTCGATTACGTTCGCTTATCCGCAGAAATTGCTTCATTTGCTGAAGACGGAGCGAAAATAATGATCGATAACGGCTGGCTGGAGGAACCTCCGCTAGCTGTGGACCGTGATAAACTAGCGAATTAATTACTCTAAGATAAAAAGCTATCTTTAATTTAAGGATTAAATATTGTTCCTACTCTTATGACAAACTAATGGAGACTAAAAAAGGAGGAGGAACATGGGCAATAAGTTTGAAAAGAACACATTAAGAATCCTATTTATCCTTGGCATCGGTGCCTTTTTTAATCTTATTAGAAAGCCGCCGATGAAAGAATGGATTATCATTTTTTTGTTAAAGAGTTACATTGCTTCGATTTTAGACAATATTCTTGTGAAAAAAGGTTATTTTAAATACCCAGTTAATTTATTTAAAATCTTCGACATAAGTGCTTTGTTTAGTTATTTACTTTTTCCGATCATTTGTATTTATTTCAACCAGATTACTAAGAATTCAAATATTAAAGGGATACTTTTTAAGTGTTTATTATTTAGTCTTCCATCTGCTTTGGCTGAACATTGGCTTGAAAGAAAAACAAAATTAATTAAATATAAAAAATCCTGGACCTCTGTACATAGCTTTTTTTCAATCGCTTTTACGTTCCTAATGGTGCGTTTTCTAATGACATTAATTAGAACAGCTTCTCAGAAACAATGAGGATAATTTTCATTGTTTCTGAGTTCTCTTATTTGAGTTTAATCATGGAAAAATTACTCCTTTTTACACCGTTATCACAAGAGGCCAAAGATTTTCATTACCACCCACAAAACGATTACACCCCATATCAAAACAATTATGGAACCGGCTATCCAATTCTTTGGTTTAGTGCCTTTCATCCTTTCTTCAGCCTTAGCTTCACATTCAGACAGGACATTCTTGGGTATCATTTTTAACGCGAACCATATCCCTAACGGAAGAAGAATGACATCGTCCAGATAGCCCAGAATTGGGATAAAATCTGGAATGAGGTCAATCGGACTGTATGCATAAGCTACTACACAAGCTGTGAATAATTTAGCATACCAGGGTACTCGTTTATCTTTACAAGCATAGTACAGAATGAATATCTGCTTTTTTAAATTTCTAGCCCAAGTCTTGATCTTATTAAACATCTAATCACCCATAACTATAATTTCTTGATTTTATTATAAAACTGCATTCCCGTTGTGTAAAAAAGAAAAGGCGCCATAATGTAATGCACCCCAAAAGTTAGAGGAAAATCTGACTCTTGGGGTGTTTTTTATGGCTAAATATAGTGATGAGTTTAAGCTCATGGTTGTAAAAGAATACAAAGAAGGTACTTTAGGACATAAGCT
>NZ_JAHXYW010000069.1 GCF_019969725.1 Neobacillus bataviensis | reverse complement strand
TTTAGTTCGAGAACAGGAAAAATTACAAACAAAATCAAAGCGCAAGTAATTTTTGAACTAAAGCATGAATTTGATGTAGTGGAAATAGTTAAAGTCGCAGACATTCCACGTAGTACGTACTATTACTAGGAAAAACGATTAAATAATGAAGATAAATATGCAAAGGAAAAAGAAGCGATTGCAGCTATTTATCATGAGCATAAAGGACGTTATGGTTACCGTCGTATCACAAAAGAATTGGAGAAAAAGAATATTTACCATGATCCCAAGACCATTAATCGAATAATAGAGTATGTCCCGTAAGGGTAATTGTTTAGACAACGCAGTCATAGAAAATTTCTTTGGCTTATTAAAGTCTGAACTACTCTACTTACAAGAATTTGAGAGTATGGAGCATTTCGAACGAGAATTAGA
>NZ_JAHXYW010000068.1 GCF_019969725.1 Neobacillus bataviensis | reverse complement strand
GGTGGGGTAACCGTAAGGAGCCAGCCGCCTAAGGTGGGACAGATGATTGGGGTGAAGTCGTAACAAGGTAGCCGTATCGGAAGGTGCGGCTGGATCACCTCCTTTCTAAGGATATAAGCTGGACGTATGAGCCAGACAAAATGTTCGACGTATTTTGTTTGTTTAGTTTTGAAGGATTAATACTCGCCAAGTTTGCTCCTGCGCCAGCGCATATTCGAAGAAGAGTATGTTCAGCTCGTTGCAAGGCAGCTTGAAGCAAAACTACGAAGTGAATACATGAAGTTTATTCATGGAAGTCGCCTTGTTTAGTTTTGAAAGATTGATTCTTTCACTTAATTTCATAACTTTCGTTATGAGGGCCTATAGCTCAGCTGGTTAGAGCGCACGCCTGATAAGCGTGAGGTCGATGGTTCGAGTCCATTTAGGCC
>NZ_JAHXYW010000067.1 GCF_019969725.1 Neobacillus bataviensis | reverse complement strand
GCTGACGGAAGAGCCGTATTGAGATCTTCTGTACGTGAATATCTGATGAGTGAAGCGATGTATCATTTAGGAGTTCCTACAACAAGAGCACTTAGTCTGGCTTTTACGGGCGAAGATGTAATGCGCGATATTATGTACAGTGGAAATCCTCAACTTGAAAAGGGCGCGGTGGTCATCAGAACTGCTGAAAGTTTCCTGCGCTTCGGACATTTTGAACTGATGTCTGCTCAAAGGGAATACAACAGCCTGCAGGAACTTGCTGATTTTACTATTGAATATTATTTTCCGGAAATAATATCATCAGATACTCAAAAATATAAAGACTTCTTTCAAAATATATGCATCCGCACCGCAGACTTAATGGTGGAATGGTTCAGAGTAGGATTTGTACATGGAGTGATGAATACAGATAACATGTCTGTTCTGGGG
>NZ_JAHXYW010000066.1 GCF_019969725.1 Neobacillus bataviensis | reverse complement strand
GCTGAAAGAACATCAGAGCTGGAAATAAGGGTGGTAATATTTAAATTTTCAAAACCAGGCATCCCAAAAACGAAAGCAGGTTCTTTAGAAAAATTTTCAATTTTGATTTTGTCATTGACAGGAGTGTCAGAGTTCCCGTTATTGTCATCATTGCAGCCTTGAAATACAAGGGAAGCAAAGAGTAGGGCTCCGATAGTTTTGTTAATTTTCATAAATAGGTTTTTTGAATTTCGATTATGACAAAACTAAAGGTATAGTGTTAACTAAGTTTTAAGAAGACAAAACAAATAGTTTAAGATTAGATTATGATTTGTTAAGATAAGGTCAATAATTAGAATGGATATAAATAAAATGTCTTATTTTCAATGATTTAATCGCTGGTGGATTTGTTTGAATAGTATACAGCTTTCCAAAATTATTTAATCTCCCGCTG
>NZ_JAHXYW010000065.1 GCF_019969725.1 Neobacillus bataviensis | reverse complement strand
GGATGGAGTCGGCGATTGTGCGCGGCGATCCGACCAGAGCGGTTGTTGCGCCGCTTGCATTGGTCGCGGTGACGGTCGGATACCAGAGCGCGCGGTCATGGACATCGCCGCGTTTGGCGATATCGAGCAGGCGCTGGGAGCCGATATTGGCGGGGGGTGTTGCGTTGACCGGCGCGCGCGAAAGGCCCCTCTGACGGTTCTCGTTCAGACGGTCGAGACCCCTGTGCGCCTTATCCCAGGCCAGTTCGTCTGTTTCAGCCACGATTGGCCGGAAGGTAACCCAGATGCGCGGGCGATCGGTTCGGCCTGCTTTTGCGGCTTCGGCATAGATGCGGTCAATCTGCTGCTTGGTTTCAGCCAGCGGCTCGCCCCAGAGCCCGAAAATGTCGCACAGCGAGCCACCGATACGATAGGCGGCATCCGACGAACCGCCGAGC
>NZ_JAHXYW010000064.1 GCF_019969725.1 Neobacillus bataviensis | reverse complement strand
ACCTTCTGCTGATTTCGAAGTCGTGAAAAGAGCCTCTTCAATGAATGAATCCTATCCTTTTGTTGTTAAAAAGAACAATTGGTCGTATATCGGAGATTTTGTGAATAGAGGAACCCTACAATATCAATGGCCTACCCTCATGGGCGATTTATTGCAATTACCCAAGCCTCAGTCACATCCAGCTTTTATTGTTGTATCAGATATTAATATGAAAACAGATGTGGGAAAGCTAGAAAAGGTAGTGAAGGCATTCACTAAAAATAGGGTGCCGATTGCACTTGAAGTAACACCTATATTATTGGATGAATCTGAAAAAAATATATATTACTTACATGATAATAAAAAATTATTAAGTTATTTGCAAAAGCTACAAAATGAAGGTTATCCATTTATTCTTTCTTCTACTACTTCACCTGAAAAGAGTCTTGATTATTTAGCAT
>NZ_JAHXYW010000063.1 GCF_019969725.1 Neobacillus bataviensis | reverse complement strand
AGTCAAATGAGTTCGAATATTGTTTGGCATGAATCCTCCGTTACAAAAGAGGAGCGTCGATCCCAAAATAAACATCAAAGCTTTATTTTATGGTTTACGGGCTTGTCTGCTTCAGGAAAATCTTCTATAGCCAATGCGTTTGCCCGCCAATTATATGAAAGGGGCAACCAAGCCTTTGTGTTGGATGGCGATAATGTCCGTCACGGTCTAAACAAGGATTTAGGTTTTGATGAGGCAGGACGAAAAGAAAATATTCGTCGTATAGGGGAAGTTTCGAAGCTTTTTATAGAAAGTGGTCAAATTGTATTAACGGCATTTATTTCTCCTTATCGAGAAGATCGTCAGGTGGTCCGTGCGCTTGTTGAAGATGGTGAATTTATCGAGGTTTTTGTAAAGTGTTCAATAGAAATATGTGAAAAACGGGATCCCAAGGGTCTATAT
>NZ_JAHXYW010000062.1 GCF_019969725.1 Neobacillus bataviensis | reverse complement strand
GGATCGGGTTGCGCTTGATGTCGCCGCGCTTCATCAGCACGTTCACCGCATCGACCAGGGCCACGTAGGCGCCGGTGATGGCCGCGGTGCGGGTGCCGCCGTCGGCCTGCAGCACGTCGCAGTCCAGGGTGATGGTGCGTTCGCCCAGTGCGTTGCGGTCGACGCAGGCGCGCAGGCTGCGACCGATCAGGCGCTGGATCTCCAGCGTGCGGCCGCCCTGCTTGCCGCGTGCGGCTTCGCGGTCGCTGCGGGTGTGGGTGGCGCGCGGCAGCATGCCGTATTCGGCGGTCACCCAGCCTTCGCCCTTGCCACGCAGGAAGCCCGGCACCCGGTTCTCGATGCTGGCCGTGCACAGCACGCGGGTTTCACCGAAGCAGACCAGCACCGAACCTTCGGCGTGGCGGGTGAAACCGCGCTGGATGACGACCGGGCGCAGCTGATCGGGCT
>NZ_JAHXYW010000061.1 GCF_019969725.1 Neobacillus bataviensis | reverse complement strand
GAACAGGTGCGGAAGATGCGCATAGCCATACACCGCCAGTCGATCCGGACGCAGCGCCAGCACCAGTTCCAGGGTGCGGCCGAAGCCCTGCAGACTCTGCCCTGGCAGGCCGTAGATCAGATCGACGTTGACCGAACGCATGCCGCTGTCGCGGCACGCACGCAGGATATCCAGCGTCTGCCGTACGCCCTGCACCCGGTTGATCGATTCCTGCACCTGCGGGTCGAAATCCTGCACGCCCAGGCTGGCGCGGTTGAAGCCCAGCCGGGCCAGCATCGCCACATCGCTGGTGTCGATGAAACGCGGGTCCAGTTCTATGGAAAAATCACGCTGCGACGAACCGCTGAAATCGAAGCGGCGGCGCAGGCCCTCGACCAGTGCGGTCATCGCATCGGCATCGAGGAAATTCGGCGTACCACCGCCGAGGTGCAGCTGGATCACTTCACGAC
>NZ_JAHXYW010000060.1 GCF_019969725.1 Neobacillus bataviensis | reverse complement strand
GCAAGAAGCTGCATGGCGGCCATTTCGCCCTTGCGGCGATGATCGGTTATCTCGACCTGCGTTTTGCCGGCGAATGGGCCGAAGGGCGCGATGCGCTGGCCGCTTGGCCTGAAACCTTCGGCAAGCGTTTCGAAGCCTACACGGAAATGAAGGCCGCCGCCTGAGGTTAGCGAAAGAACAATGCCCGGCCTGATCGCCGGGCATTTATTTCGGCGGTATGCCACAAAACAAAAAGCCGGGGCATAAACCCCGGCTTTTCTTTAACCGATCCAAAAAGGATCAGAACTTGACGCCGATACCGGCCTTGACCGAGTGATCGTCGAAACCACGCGAGAACGCGCCGGAGTCGAGACCGTAGTCCTTCTTCTGGTAGTCGCTGTAGCGATATTCCAGACGGGCGGTGATGTTATCGGTCACCATGGCTTCTACACCGGCACCGACAGTGTAAC
>NZ_JAHXYW010000005.1 GCF_019969725.1 Neobacillus bataviensis | reverse complement strand
TTTCCCATAGCGTCAAGCTAGTAAGAACCCTGAAAGATGATCAGGTTGATAGGTCAGAGGTGGAAGCGCGGTGACGTGTGGAGCTGACTGATACTAATCGTTCGAGGACTTAACCAAGTCATATGAACATATGAAGGTGAACTCGATTTTACTAAAGCTTCTTCTGCATTATCTAGTTTTGAGAGAACGAATTCTCAATTAAAATTGTCTGGTAATAATGGCGAGAAGGTCACACCCGTTCCCATACCGAACACGGAAGTTAAGCTTCTCAGCGCCGATGGTAGTTGGGGCACGCGCCCCTGTGAGAGTAGGACGTTGCCAGGCACGAAAAGGGACAGCTAAATAAGCTGTTCTTTTTTGTATTCTAATAGCCAAATAAGATTAAAAACAAAAGCAATGGATTTTTCTCCATCGCCTTTGTTTTTATAGCTGTAGTGTAAATAATTTTAACTATTCACAGCTTCTGAAATCTCTTCTAATTCTTCCCCTGAGTTATCAAGCTGCTTAATTAATTCAATAAATGGCTCGACGAATTGTGGGTCAAATTGTTTCCCGGAACAGGTCCGTAATTCAACAATGGCTTCATTAAAAGTTTTTGTCTTTTGATAGGGGCGCTCGGTTGTCATGGCATCAAACGAGTCAATGACACATAAGATACGGGCTAATTTCGGGATTGTTTTTCCGGCTAGACCATACGGGTAGCCCTTGCCATCAAAGCGCTCATGATGGAGCTCAACTAATGGGATTAAATCCTCTAATTTTTTATTTGTTGAAATAATTTCTTTACCCCACGTCACGTGCTTTTTCATCATTTCCCATTCATGTGGATCGAGCTTTCCTTTTTTATTCAAAATATCCCTTGGGATTTCAATTTTTCCAATATCATGAATTAAAGCACCTAGGATTAGCGTTTTCCGTTCGTGATCCGTTAAATGGAGTATTCGTGAAAAATCGACCGCGTATTGGTAAACCCTTTTACTATGACGATAGGTATATACATCTTTCGAAAGAAATATTTTTAATTGCTGTTCGGCTTCCTCCAGCTCTTTTTCAAGAGCGAGAGAACGCTGAACCGAATATTCGGAGTGTTCATTGTATACCTTGACCAAATTTTTCCCTTGGTCTTTTGCCGCGTACATTGCTTGATCTGCTTTATTGAGAAGCTCAGATATACTATATGTTTCCTTTTCGCATTCAGCAATTCCGGCAGAAAAGGATAGGCATCCGTAAGGGAGCCCTTCAACTCCTTTATAATAGGTATCATTCGCTTTTTTTCTTAGTTCGTTCATAAAGGATAAGGCTGTCTGGCGATTGGAATTTGGCATCAAAATCGAAAACTCTTCTCCGCCATAACGTGCAACCGTGTAGTTTTTCTCTTCTGACTCGTTTTTCAATAAAGTACCAAATTCCTGAAGTAATTGATCTCCTTGAATATGTCCATATAGATCATTGTATTTTTTAAAATCATCAATATCTAGAAGAACAACACTTAGTGGCATATCTGTTTCTTTTGCAAGGGCAACCTCTTTTTCGAAAATCTCTTTAAAGTAGCCGTGGTTATTAAGTCCAGTAAGGAAATCCTTATTGGCTTTATCTAATGTGGCTTGAAACAATTGGAAATGTTGATTAAAGGCCACAGACAAAAGGATCGCAATACAAATAAAAAGGAAAAGACCAAAGTATGTTTCCCTATCGAATAATATCCCACAGACAATGGAGAGCAGGAGGGTGGTTACATAACTAACCAAAAAGGATTTATCCTTGAGCATTCCGATAAAGACGGAATTGATCTTTTCTTTATGCAGTAAAAAGAAATAAACACCAATCAAAATAATATTAATAAAAAAATAGGCGCTTAACGATAATAAATAGGCTAATAGATTATTAGTATTAATCTTATGAAAGCTGCCACCTAATAGATTATATACTTGAGAGGATAAAATCATCATCAAGCTATACAAAGCGAAATTAAATAAATGCTTCCACCAAACAATTTTCCTTTGATAAACTGCATTTATTAAGCTGGTTACAAGCAATATATCCAATGTAAAATCAAGTCCAAATAAAAAAATGCCTGCCATATAGATGGCGGAATCCATGGAGGTAGAATTTCCTTCAGGAGGAATGGGAATCGTGTAATGATTTAGAAGTAAAATTGCCCCAATGAAGGCAAATTTAATCACCATATTTGAGGATGTGTCGAACTGGAAGGTATTGTTCGTTAAGAACGCTATACAACCGATAATGGTGACAATAATTAAATAAATATTAGATGGGCTTTTCATTCGGTCCATGTGTAATCACTCTTATCTATATAAAATAAAAGGGAGAAGTTATCTGAGATTAACTGCTCCCAAGAATTGATTATATTAGCTTCCAGCCTGATGTTAAAGCAACAATTAACGATCCTAAAATGATCGCATTTACTAAAATACCAGTTAATTTGATTCCTTGTGGTTTTTGTTGTTTCATCTTCTTTCACCTCCTTTCATAGAATTTGAGGTGTTATTGACCTCCAAGGAAGATGGATGCTTTAGCATTAAATACTGGATAAACAGAAAAATGCCAATATTCATGACCACATCCCCGATACTAATAATCTGTGTTCGTGGATAAGGTTTAGAGAGAGGGATAATATCCCCTAAGAATCCCAGATAAGTTGATTGGGTTAATATTTGGTGTTTAGCAGCTAAACCCTCTTTCAAGGCATCCATATAACTCGGATCCAAAATAGAAGCCGCCTCCAAAGATACCGGCATCCTTCCGCCATTAATAACCATTACTAAAAAGTTGAGAAAAACCCCAATTAAGATTAGTAGAAACCCAGGATTTTTACGATTCAAAAATAAAAAGATTAAACCTAGTACATAAATGGCCATGTAAATGTAACCGCTTAATTCGCCAAGAAATTTATAATCATTTTGAAACGTGAAAATGACAAGTTCAATTACTAATAAAAGTGGGAACATCCATCCCCATTTTAAATTTAACTGTGCTAAACCTCTTAAATTACCTTTTCGGAAAAAACCAATGACAAATGAGAGAAAAATTCCATCGAAAACCATCAACAATTAACCTGCCTATCAGCAAATATTAAATGAATATGTATATATTTGGAAATGTTATATAGGAATAATATCCTATAACCATAATAATTTTTAGAATTGTCGAATACAAGAGTGAATTTTGAAAATTGATTGTATTTTTTGAAAATTTTTATCAAACTAGGAAAAGACGATTTAGAGCAAAACAAAAAAGCAGCTGAATGCTGCTTTTTGAATGTTAATTATACTTGTATACTATTTCTTATTGATTAAAAGGGGTTTGTACTTTTCTTTTGGGGTATCTGGAAGGATTAGTGTATCCCCATTTTAACTGGACATCTGATTTTCCCTTGATAGAAGCAATAAGTTCAAGTGGAAAAAGTCGAATAACATCAAAAGGCCGAGTGGGTTACCATTCGGCCTTTTATTATTGCTTTTCAAAACTCGACAGCGGAATAAATTGATGAAAAATTCCAATGGATTTCACTTTTCCCATTCCTACATCGGAAAAATCAGTTTCGTAAATAGAGAAAATAAAATAATCGGATTGTTTAGTGCCTGCATCGAAAATTGGTTTTCCAGCAAGTGAGAGAATGCCTTTTTGCAGCAGGTTCGAGGACTTGTCCATCGTTTTGTGATTAATCCAGTCGATATATTCTGCTCGACCCGGATTGGTGGAAGATAATACAAAAATCACTACAACTAGAAGAATAATAGAAGCAACCTGTTTCATTTTTTTTAGACCCCTATTCGTCATAAAATGTGTAAACTAGTATAAGATGTATTAATAATTTGGAAATGAACTCACACTGCTTGTACATTCTTATGTTAAAAGGGCTGAAAAAATGACGGGTAAATGATGAAATGGAAACAATATTTTGGTGATAATTGCCTGACGGTATGTTAAATTATTACTATTATAATCTTGTAAAATGTTAAAGGGGAATTGCCGTGTTAAGAAAATGGAAGTGGGCCATTGCCTGCTGCTTATTCCTGCTTTTATTTAACGGACTAGGAATCCTGGCAGCCAATATTCTTGGTAAGTAACAGGAGATTTTTAACAATAAATCACAGGCAAGGAGTGACGCGGATGATATCAAATTTAACGAAACCAATATCGAAAAAGTTACTCTTTGCAATGCTCATTGTGGCGGTTGGCGCTGAAGTCCTTCTTTATCTGGCCCGTTACAGCTATTTGGCCAGTACCCTGTATGATGCAGTCATGGTTTCATCTTTTTTTGTTGGCTGGAAGATATACCGGCGGCTGGGGTATGAGAGTGTCCAACAGAAAACCAAGCGCCAGCGGATTCTGCAATTCACCGGTTCTTTTCTGATTTTTTTCGTCGGCAGCACGATCATCAATATATACTCCAGTGCGATGTTTACAGATTTCAACGATGATTATGACCAATATGTTGAAGATTATACCGATAATCAGTCCTTTGCTGCGGAAGATGATGATATTGTCGCAGCGGATGGTCCCGTTTGGGCTTTTTTTGATAAGGTTGATATGATTGGCGGGGATTTATATACGGATGCCCTTGCCGGTTTAGAAGAGGTATGGCGCCTATGTTATATCATTTTGCTGCTGATGGTGTTTAAAAAAATATTCCGCCGCCGCTGGGAAAGCGGCTCTAGAGATATATTCCTGATGTTTGCCTTGTTCTTGACATCAATAATATTCGGAATTGACCACACATTAGATGCGGAGCAGCCGTGGTCGATTAAATTAGGGGCAATCGTCACGTTTGGCAACATGGGTTTATTGTTAGGCCTCATCCTTCTGTGGACACGAAGCCTGTGGTTAACGGTAATTGTCCACTCGCTTTACGATATCACAGCTACCTTGTCATGGTATTATATCGATTATGCTGTTGAATTTTTTGCGCTTGTTGTTCTTTTTGTCCATGTGGTGCTGTTTTCATTGGAAAAAATGCATCAAAAACTCCCGATGGATATGCAGGAACTATCAAATCAGCCCGAAGAAAAAGGTACGGAATCATTTTGATTTCGTACCTCTTTCTGTTATTTTATCCAGGCACCATCGGCTCCAAGTTTATATCCGCCAATCACGGTATTCTTGGCCATTTCCCCGCTTGGGTAGAAATAATACCATTTTTTGTTGATTAAAAGCCAGCCTTTAGCCATTGCGCCGCTGGTATTTAAATAATACCATTTCCCGCCGTCTAACAACCAGCCAGTCTTCATTGACCCGCTGCCGTTAAAGTAATACCACTTTCCGCTGACGGCTACCCAGCCGGTCTTCATGATTCCATTTGCATCAAGGAAGTACCACTTGCCTCCATCTAGAAGCCAGCCGGTTCTTTTTTTGAAGGTTTTTGGATCGAAATAATTCCAGTTGTAGTCAAACTGACTCCAGCCGGTTATGTTCCATGATTGGGTATAAAGATTAAACGTATCCGCCTCATAAGTATCCTCTTCGCCTGCAGCAATCAGGTCAAATGTATGATATCCTGCATATGGCTTCAATCCTTCCCACTTATAATAATGGGTGTTTCCATCCATTTCGGCCAATAATTCATCATCCATATATAATTCAAAGCTGACAGGTTCTACCCCGTTAAAGTACCAGGCCAATTCCCACGTATTATTTGTATAACGGTTTCCGGTATATTCAAACACATTCACATATACACCGCGATTAATCAGCTCGGTTACAATCTTATCTGCCGGACTGCCCTTTTTCCATGTGATATTATATAAATCATCAATGTGTAATTCCTTCAGATTTGGAATCGATTTTAATGGTGCAAGGTCTGTAGCAGGATTGTAGGATACATCAAGATATTCTAAGCTTGGCAGTAGGCTGAGTGGTTTAAAGTTTGCAATTTTATTCATATTAACATCTAAATATTGAAGCTGCTTTAATTGCGAGAGAGGACTTAAGTCGGAAACTAAATTACTTGGCACTTCTAAGACTGCTAAATTAACTGCATATTCCAAACCCTTCAGGGAACGGACACCGAGGTCTTTTTCAACAGAAATCTCGGTAAGGCTCTCTAGGTCACTTACCTGTAAACTGCGGTTAAAGACCAATAATTCCTCTTTTACAATTCCCTCAAGTACCTTATCCTCCATCGAAATGATTTTTCCGGAAGGAAGCGGCTCTGTTGTAAACTCAAGGGTTTGCTCTTCACCTGTTTCAACGCCATCTTTTAGGACAGCAATGGTTACCGAATAATCGGTATTTGCCTTTAAGCCTTTAATAGTAAAGGTTTTTTCCACGCTTTTTCCAAACTCTCCATCATTAAGGAAAATTTTATAGCTTGTATTTTCTGCCCAATCGCCGTGGTATTCCCATTCGACTCTCATGGCGCTTTCACTTGTTACGGACTCTATAAATTCCACAGGTCCATATGGAGGACAATCAACTTCCACGCCTGCATCAATCAGCATATCAAGTGTTTGCCAGGCACTTCTGTCATAGTACCAATCAATATCCAAATCCATCACTGATACGTAGGCTAAGTTTGGCAGGGTTGTTAAACGAAATATATCAGTGATATTCGTCCCGCTGATGTCAAACTCCTGTAGGGATGTCATCCGCATCAAATACCCAAGGTCTTCAATCGGGTTATAGGAAATTTCAGCAGCCTGTAATTTCGTCAGATTCAGGATTGGTTCAATTGATTCTATATTATTGTCAGATACATTAAGCTCCTCAAGATTGATGGCTTTTTCTAATCCTTTCAAGCTATGAATCTCGAGCCCCTCGGCATCAAGAGTAACGAGCGCTTGGATTTTCTGTTCCGTTAATGGCTCATCATCCGTTAAGGATAAGGTCTCTCTGACTGATTTTTCGAGTGTCTTATCCTCGAAAAGAACGACAGAATCGGCTGCCGCTTCTGATAAATTTGGAAGCGAGAAAATCGCCCCCAGGAAAACTAGTAAAAATAAAACATTCTTTCTCATCTTTTCCCCCTAAAACACGTAATACTTGTATTATACATTATAGTTAATTTTTAAAAATACTAGAAATTGTAGGGATATTTTAGAAAAATAAAGAAGTCTAGCAAGTAGACTCCTTAAGAAAAGATTTTTTTCCGAGGTCTGTTCCAGACCTTTATGTAGGTATTGCCTTCTTTACAGCGAAACACCTTAATCCCTATTAGTTTTAGGGGAGTGAATATCTCCTTCATATGCAAAAGCGGCATATTCTCAGTCTCCTAAAATAGTATTTATTTCCATCATAACGGATATGCAGGAATGGGAAATTGATAAGACTCGATAAATATCGACCTGATTTCCCGAGAAATGACGATTTTTGTGACGGTTAGCTTGTAAAGATATAGTAAGTTTAGTGTGTCAATTTGGTAAAATTGTTAAATATTGTAGATTGGTAGATTGTTTTAAAGTAGAATAGTAGGTATACGACAAAGGTTACTAGAAGGGGGAATGCTTATTTAGTATGTTTACTACCATTAAGTCGCAGGTATAAACATTCAAAAAAGAGGAGGCGCAGAGATTGAGGTTTATTAAAAAACAGCTTTTTATTGTAACGACTATTTTAACATTACTAGCAAGCTACGTGCTGCCATACCTTCATCATGCGAGTGCAGCAGAAAATTACATAACGGTAGCACAAGCCATTGCCAATAACTCTGGAACGGCAACCGTGAAAGGGTATATTGTCGGCTATGCGAAGTCAGGAACGAACTATCAATCGGCAGCACCCTTTCCAGATGATTTCAATTTTGGTATTGCCGATAGTGCAGCTGAAACCGACCCGGCAAAAATCCTTCCAGTTCAAATAAGTTCAGGCTTCAGAGCGGAGTTCGGGTTGAAAACGAATCCTGCGAATATAGGGAAAGTTGTATTTGTCACCGGAACATTAACACCCTATTTTAGTGTGCCAGGATTAAAATCCCCAACTGCCATGAGCTTTACATCTCCAGACGGAGGCGGTCCTGTTGACCCTCCGCCAGTTCCGGAAGATGGCATCAAAATCAGTGCCATTCAAGGGGAAAGCCATACCTCGCCATACAATGGCAAAAATGTTACTGGGGTGACCGGAATCGTCACTCAAGTGATGGACGCAAACAATTTCTATTTGCAGGACCCAGCCCCGGACAATAATCCGAAAACCTCCGAAGGAATCCTTGTTTACAGGAAAGCACACGGCTTAGTAAAAGGTGATAAGGTGGCCGTTGACGGTTTAGTAAAGGAATGGGTCATCGATGGGTACAGCGACAAGCTGGAAACGGACCTTCCTTCCACGGAGATCGATGCTAATGCAGGGAAAACAACTAAACTTGCGAGCGGCCAAGAATTACCGCCTGCCCTTGTCTTTGGCAAAGACATCCACCCACCGACACAAGTCGTTGATAACGATAAATTTGGCAGCTTCGATCCTGAGGAAGACGGAATCGACTTTTTTGAAAGTATTGAGGGAATGCGGGTGGCAATTGAAAATCCAGTCGCAGTTGCGCCGCAAAGATACGGCGAGGTTCCAGTCATAGTTGGGAAAGTGGATGGTAAGACCTATACAACTCCAGGCGGAATTCCGATTACAAAGGACAACATGAACCCGGAAAGACTGCACCTGCTGTTTGGCAACAAAAACTTTGTTTCCAAAACGGGTGATCGCTTTGATGGTACCGTTTATGGCGTTGTAACGTATACCTTCCAAAACTATAAAATTCTTACCGATGAAACAGCCTTGCCAAAGCTGGTGGAAAGTGATTATAAGCAAGAGATAACAGATATCGTCAAGAACGATGATATGCTGACTGTGGCTTCTTATAACATGGAAAACTACACAAAGGCCGATGCAGCGAAAACAAATAAAATCGCCCAGTCCATTGTCCAAAACTTGAAAACACCTGACATTATCGGTTTAGTAGAGGTTCAGGATAACAATGGTGAAACAGCAGGCGGCGGAACAGATGCTTCGCAAAACTACCAAGCGCTTATCGATGCGATTAAAGCGAACGGCGGTCCTGGTTATCAGTGGACAGATATTGCACCGGTTGACAATCAGGACGGCGGCGCTCCAAATGGAAACATTCGTGTCGGCTTCCTTTACAATCCTGACCGCGTTTCCTTAAAAGCAGGAGCAGCAAAAGGTACAGCCACACAAGCTGTCGGCTATGAAAATGGCTCGTTAACCTTGAACCCGGGAAGAATCGATCCGGCTAATGCGGCGTTCTCTTCCAGCCGTAAACCGCTTGCTGCTGAATTTATGTTTAAGGGCGAAGACGTGATTGTCATTGCCAACCACTTTAACTCCAAGGGCGGCGACCAGCCGATTTTTGGAAAAAATCAACCGCCGGTACTGGGCAGTGAAGCCAAACGGGTGCAAATCGCCGGCATCGTGAACAATTTTATTAAAGATGTAAAAAATAAAAATACGGATGCAAATGTGGTCGTTCTTGGTGACTTGAATGACTTCGAATTCTCTAATCCGTTAACAGCATTAAAAGGGGCAGAATTAACAAATTTAATCGAAAAAGTTCCTGCAGCTGATCGCTTTACCTATAGTTATCAAGGAAACTCACAAGTGCTTGATCACATACTCGTGTCTAACAATCTAGCAGATCGTTCCGAAATTGACATCGTCCACTTGAATTCACCATTCACGGCCGCACATGGACGTGTCAGTGACCATGATGCTGTACTGGGTCAGTTCAACCTGAAAACAGAAACTGCACCACCGGCTCCTAAGGCCATTGATCTGTCAATCATGCACGTGAACGATACACATGCTAATGTGGAGCAGTATCCAAAGCTGACGACAGCGGTCAACCAAGTAAGAGACGAGAAGCCAAATGCCATGCTTGTTGACGCAGGGGATGTGTTTTCAGGAACACTTTACTTCAATCAATATCTTGGAAAAGCTGATTTAGGCTTTATGAACACGCTTGGCTATGATGCGATGACATTTGGAAACCATGAATTTGATAAGGATTCTGCCACTCTGGCAAGCTTTATTCAAGACATGAAGTTCCCAATGCTTAGTGCAAACGTCAACGTAACCAATGATCCTATTTTAGGACCGCTTTTCAAAAATCAAATCAGTGACTCGCCAGAAGGCGGCAATATTTATCCGGCCATCATCAAAACGGTTGATGGTGAAAAAGTCGGCATTTTCGGGTTAACAACGGAGGATACTTCTTACCTTGCCAATCCATCGGATAAGATTGTGTTTGAAAATGCAACGGAAAAAGCGAAAGCAACAGTTACGGAGCTTAAAGCAGAAGGAGTCAATAAAATTGTCGTTCTATCCCATCTAGGCTATGGACCAGACCAGGAGCTGGCAAAAGCGGTGGATGGAATTGATATTATCGTGGGCGGACATACCCACACGAAGCTGGATCAGCCAGTTGTGATTGAAAAATCAGAACCAACCGTCATTGTTCAAGCGAACGAATACCTCAAATACTTGGGTGTATTAAATGTAAGCTTTGACGAAAATGGTGTGGTGACAGCACAGGATGGCAAGCTGATTGATCTGGGGCCAAATTCTACGGTTGTGCCTGATGCAGCAGCCCAGGCGAAGGTTGATGAATTAAAGGCTCCGCTAGAAGAATTGAAAAAGACAGTCGTGGGATCTTCAAATGTTGTTCTAGACGGTGAGCGTACTAATGTACGCTACAAAGAAACGAACTTAGGTAACCTTGTCGCCGATGCGATGGCCCAGAGAGCTAATCAACTGGTGCCTGGCACCTTTATAGCGATGCAAAATGGCGGTGGCATCCGTGCCTCGATTGACCAGGGAGATGTCACGCTTGGCGAGATTTACACGGTTATGCCATTTGCTAACTTACTAGTTACATTAGATCTGACCGGAGCTGAAATCTGGCAGGCACTAGAACATAGTGTCAGCAAAGTGGAAAGCGGAGCAGGTCAATTCATGCAGGTTTCTGGTATTCAATTTAAATATGACCCTGCTAAACCTGCATTTGATAGAGTTTGGGACGTGAAGGTTAAAACGGCGAACGGCTTTGAGCCACTCGATTTGGCGAAAACCTATTCAGTGGCAACAAATGCGTTCGTTGCGGATGGCGGTGACGGGTATACCGTCTTTAAGCAAGCGAAAACAGAAGGACGCATTCATGAACTGCTTCTTGTCGACTATGAAATTTTAACGGATTATTTTGCAAAAAATAGCCCGGTTTCTCCAACAGTTGAGGACAGAATCACGGCCGGTGCAGAGCCGCAGCCGCAAAATGGCTGGGTGCAGGCAGAGGGTAAATGGTATTACTATGAAAATGGGGTCATCCATACTGGATGGCTAGAATTAGAAGGTAAAAAATATTACTTTAACCAAGATGGTGTGATGCAGACAGGCTGGATGAAGCTTAATGAAAGCTGGTTCTACTTCGGCATAGACGGCGTCATGCAAACGGGCTGGTTAGCACTTGATGGAAACAAGTATTACTTGGGAACGGACGGTGTTTTAAAAACGGGCTGGGTAACAATTGAAAATGTAAACTATTTCTTCGGTCCTAACGGTGTCATGAAAACGGGCTGGGTTTATGCTGCTGGAAAGTGGTATTTCCTGGGTGCAGATGGTGCTATGCAAAACGGACTTGTTGAAATAAATGGAAAAAAATATTACCTCGGAACCGACGGGGCAATGCAGACCGGCTGGATCACACTCGATGGAAATGTCTATTTCTTTAATAACAACGGCACTATGCAAACAGGATGGCTGGATTTAGGCGGCAATCGTTATTACCTTGGAACCGATGGCGTTTTGCAGACAGATTGGGTTGAAATTGAGGGCAACTGGTATTTCTTCGATGAAACTGGCGTCATGGTCACCGGCTGGGCTCAGATCGACGAAGAGTACTATTATTTCGATCCAGAAGGCATCATGGCAATTGGATTGAACTACATTGATGATGAACTCTATTATTTTGACGAAGATGGTGTGAATCAAATTGGCTGGGTCGATATCGATGGACAATGGTACTACTTTGACGAAGATACAGGTGCCTTAAAGCTAGGCTGGGTATTATCAAATAAAAAATGGTACTTCCAGGATGAAGATGGAATTGTAACCGGCTGGGTGAAGGATAAGGGTAAATGGTATTTCTTGCACTCCGATGGTGTTATGAAAACCGGCTGGGTGAAGGATGCCGGCAAGTGGTACTTCTTAGCCTCTTCTGGTGCGATGCAAACAGGCTGGATTAAACTGGATGGGAAATGGTATTACCTCGATGCTACAGGTGCCATGAAAACGGGCTGGGCCTATGTCAATGGTTACTGGTACTTCATGAATAAAAGCGGCGACATGCAAACAGGCTGGCTATATATAGGCGGGAAGTGGTACTACTTATATGCAAATGGTAAAATGGCTAAAAACACCACAATTCAGGGCTATAAGCTCGGCGCTGACGGCGCTTGGATCCGCTGATAACTCATAGTAAAATAGGCCAACTCTACTTAGTAGGGTTGGTCTTTTCTATTTTAATATAGAAATAATATTCGCCAAACAGGAAATAGACAGCTTGTTTTATTAATTAAAAACCCTATTATTATACAATTCCGACATAATCAGATAACATGCCCCGCGTCTATTCTTTCAATTTTTACAAAAAATTATCTTCATAAATGTGACAAGATGAATCTATAAAAAACATGTAAATACAATTTTTTTTCCCAATATGCCGCATTGTGGAGACATGAACCTATATATGACTATAGTCGCACTCCTTTTTGTCGAAAATTGCGAAAAATACTTCTTCGTTCTCCGAATAATCTATTGCCAATTCTAGACAAAAATACTAAAATTATATTTGTATATTCCGACTTTTCTAACTTAATAGAAAAAGGGATAAACGAAATAAGTAGAATTACATATTTCACATTAGGGGGGAAATCTTTAATGAGCAAAAAGAACCACAATAAGAAGCGCAAAATTGCTACATACGCATTAGCGTCAGCTCTTGTATTAACAAATTTCAATTTTGTTTCCCAAACAAAGGCTGCTACCTACAAACCTGGTGATCTAGAAGCAAAGCTTAAGCAGTTCAAGCAAAATCAAAAAAGAACTGTATTTAAAAAAGATGCAGCTAAAACGAGTGCACGCGACAATCTTAAAGCGACTGACAAGGTTCGTGTTATCGTAGAGGTTGACGGACAAACTCCAGTTGAATATGCAACCAGTCAAGGTGTTCTATATAAAGAATTATCAGAAGATAAAAAATCCTCAATCGCTGCAAAAGCTGAAAGCCAGCAAAAGTCTGTAAAAGACAAAATTGCGGCTAAAGGTGTAACGATTAAGTACAAGCAAAAGTATTCCACTGCCTTCAATGGCTTCAGTGGTGAAATGTCTTACGGCGACATCGCTAAAGTTGAAAGCGTTTCCGGTGTTAAAGCGGTTTACTTAGCAAATGAGTATAAAAAGCCTGAAATGGAACCAAATCTAAAAACGAGCCACAACTTCGTTCAATCCCGGACGACTTGGCAAGATGCCGGATTTAAAGGCGAGGGTATGGTTGTAGCGGTAATCGACACAGGTGTGGATCCAAGCCACCGTGACTTTAAATTAACTGACACTTCGAAAGAAGGATTAACGAAAACTGCGGTTGATAAAATTGTAGCTGACAAAGGCTTAAAAGGACATTTCTACACGGACAAAGTTCCTTATGGTTACAACTACTACGATCAAAACAACACCATCCTTGATTTAGGACCTGGCGCAAGCATGCACGGTATGCACGTTGCTGGTATCGTAGCAGCAAACGGTGACGAAGCAAACGGCGGTGTTAAAGGGGTTGCTCCGGAAGCGCAAGTTCTTGCGATGAAGGTATTCTCTAACGACCCAATTTACCCATCTACATGGTCTGACGTCTATCTTGCAGCGATTGATGACTCTATTAAACTAGGTGCCGATGTTCTAAACATGAGCCTTGGTGATGTAGCGGCATTCTATCAAGAAAACGGTGCAGAAGACCTTGCGATTAAGCGAGCTACTGCTAACGGAATCGTTTGTGCGATGTCTGCTGGTAACTCCAACCATATCGGTGACGGCTGGGATGACCCATTTGCCCAGAACCCTGATATTGGTGTAGTTGGCGCACCAAGCTTAAATCCTGACGGTATTTCCGTAGCAGCTTCTGGCAACGAGGCATTCTTGTATCAAACAAATGTTACCGTTGACGGCCTGGAAGGCTTCACAGCTTTAGGTAAAGGTATTGACGACTGGTCAAAGCTTGCTGCAGATAACGGCGGTAAACTTCAACTTGTCAGTCTTGGAGGGGATAAGCTTGGTTCTCCAGAAGACTATAATAATGTCGATGTAAAAGGTAAAGTAGTACTAGTTCCACGCGGTACTTTATCTTTCTTTGATAAAACGAAGAACGCAGCTGCTGCAGGAGCAGCAGGGATCATTGTTTATAACAAAACAAATGGAGTCTGGTTCGATAATCAAGGCGGCTGGGATGTACCATTCATGTTGATCCCTGGTGCAGAGGGCGCAACTCTTGAACAGCAGATTGCTAATGGTCCAACGTACATCAACGTTGCTACAGCCAATAAGCAAGAAAGTCCTGAAATGGGTCGTATGACAAGCTTTACTTCATGGGGTGTTACACCGGATCTACACCTGAAGCCTGAAATTACTGCTCCTGGTGGAAATATTTATTCAACCGTTAACAACAATCAATACGAAGTAATGAGCGGTACTTCCATGGCATCACCGCATGTTGCCGGCGGATCTGCTCTAGTTCAGCAATACTTACAAGGAGATGACCGTTTCAAGGATCTTTCCGTTTCTGACCGCACTCATCTTGCAAAAGTATTATTGATGAACACAGCTCATGTGATCGAAGACTTAAACGGCCAGCCGTTCTCACCACGCCGTGAAGGTGCTGGAATGATGCAAACCTATTCAGCTGTTACAACACCTGCTTATGTTGTAAACAAAGCCACTGGCGATTCAAAAGTAGAATTGAAAGATTTCCAATCTAAACAATTCTCAATGACATTCACAGTGAAAAATATTTCTAAAGACAAATCAGTGACTTATAACGTAGATACTAGTGTGTTAACAGATACCATCCAACAAGTGAAAAGCGGTCCTGAATACAACGCACTTATTGCTGGTGACCTTGCAGGTGCAGTGGTTAATGCTCCAAAAACCGTAACTGTACCGGCTGGAAAATCTGTTGATTTTACAGTAAACGTAGACTTCTCTAATGCGAAACTTCCTGCTCTTGATAAGGCAGGTAATAAAACAACTCTTGAATTAAGAAAGAACATTTTCGTTGAAGGTTCTGTTAACTTAGTAAGCGCTGATACAGCTGTTCCTAGCTTAACCGTTCCATATGTGGGCTTCTATGGTAAGTGGGATGAGCCAAAGATCGTTGATGGATTTAAGACACTTGGCGAAGACCGATACTATAATTTGGATCGTCTGTTTGATGGCGGTACTGACGTAGAAGTAGACGGACAATATTTCGGCACATCTTTTGATAAAGATAATAAAAAATTCTATGCTCTTTCACCAAATGGTGATGGATTATTGGATACAATCAACCCAATTCCATCCTTCTTAAGAAATGCTGCTGAAGTTCAGTTCAACATCTTGGACGAGGCCGGCAACCAGCTAAAGCGTGTGAAGGCAGAATCTGATGTTTATAAAAATGCTTTCGATGGTGGAAATGGATCGGCGTTCTCTTATAAAGCAGACCGCGTATGGGATGGAAAAGTAAATGGTCAACCGGTTAAAGACGGCTTGTACTACTACGAAATCAAATCTGTCGTCGACTATGCAGGTGCCCAGTGGCAATCAAAGAAAATTCCAGTCTATGTAGACACTACTAACCCAGTGGTTGCTTCTACTTACGATCCTGAAAAGCAAGCGGTAACTTGGAAGACAACTGAAAATGGATCTGGTGTTGAAAGCTATCTTATTTTAGTAAATGGAGAAGAAGTAGCTCAAGTAGATGGCAAAGCAACTTCTTACTCATTTGCCAACCTAGAAACTCCAGTTCCTGATAAAGCAATTGTTCAGGTATTGGCATTTGATAATGCTGGAAACTACGGTTATGACACCGCTGCAATCGGCGATGTGGATCTTCCGCTAATCATCATCTCTGATGGTTCAATGGATGATGATGGAAATTATATTCCAAATTCACCAGAGCCATGGGGCGCTTACAGTACAAAAGAAGTTCCTGTAAAAGGATTTGTTTCTGATGATACTGGAATTAAAGCCATTAAGGTAAATGGAAAAGACGTTGAATTCTCGCAGAATAAAGAAGATGGCAAGTTCTACTTCGAAACTACTGTTAAGTTTGATAAGGATGGCTTGTATGATGTAACGGTTGAAGCAACTGATCACTCTAATAAGTCCTTCTCGATTGCACGTAAAGTCTTTATCGATACAACAAAACCAGTGATTAACGTAAACGCACCTTCACGCGTAGATAAGAATGTCGACAAGGTTACTTTAAATGTGAACCTGCAGGATAACTTCCACTACTTAAGCTTCTATGTGAATGAAGATAATGAGTTTGAAGTTCCAAAGGTAAGCCCAATAGATGATATTCAACCATTGAATAAAAACTATTCCGTAACTGTACCTCTTAAGGAAGGCGAAAACAAAGTAACCTTAAAGGCGAAAGACCTTTCAGGTAACGAAACAGTGAAGGAAGTTGTCATCAACCGTCAGGACGCTGTTGTTCAGAAGAACGGCTGGAGCTTGGAAAACGGTTCTTGGTTCTATTATGTGAACAATGTTAAAGCTACTGGCTGGGTTAAAGACGGCGGTAAGTGGTACTTCTTGAAGAAAGACGGCCAAATGGCTACTGGCTGGGTATTAGATGGTGGAGCTTGGTACTACCTAACTAAGTCTGGCGCTATGAAGACTGGCTGGTTATTAGAAGCTGGCAAGTGGTATTACCTAAACGCTAACGGTTCCATGGCAACTGGATGGAAACTAATTAACGGCAAATGGTACTACCTATACAAAAATGGCGTAATGGCTGCTAACACAACTGTTGATGGCTATAAGCTAGGAAAAGATGGAGCTTGGATTAAGTAATCATCAGATCCAATGAAGGCGAACAGATTCTCATCTGCTCGCCTTTTTGTGTATACATTCTTCCTTTTGAGTCAAAATTTGAAGCAAGAGGAGGAGCAATTCATGAGGATTTTTCTAATCTTAATTTGGACGTTATCTATTTTTGTTTTTACCTGTACCGCAAACTTCTCAGAATTACTGGCATCAGGAGCGGTTTACTTCGAGTGGGATGCGCATCCGCAGTTTAAGGAATTACTAGAACCCCTTCCTGTTAGTATAAACATGGATTTCATCATCCAAAAAATAGGTCATCTAACCGCCTTTTTCATCTTAGCGCTATTACTTCAGACCAAAGTTCACTCAAAATTTGAGGTCTTAATTTTTGCGGCCTCCTATGCAATATTAACCGAGTTTCTTCAATTATATTTCACCAGGGACGGCAGGTTGTTTGATATCGGGATTGATAGTGCGGGCATACTTCTGTCATTAGCAATAGGAAGCTTTTTGAATGCAAGGAATTCGAAGGAAATCAGTCATTCCTAATGAGGGAGTGGCTTTTTTTATGCCCATAACGGAGGGATTTCCAATTCATATCCAGCGAATGTCGAAAGTTTCGCAAAATCGGTAGTAAATTCCTAGGAATATGTAGTAAATACCTGAAAATATGTAGTAAGTGCCTAATAATATGTCAAAAGCGCCTCAAAATATGCCCTAAGCTCCGCCAGCACTTAATTAATTTTTAATACCATTGACCCACACCTATTACTCTACTAAAATTAAATTAACATTTGGATTTTTCTAGCAAATTTGTAATTGACTACTAGATTAGAATAGTTTAAGTGTAAGTCGTGCCTATTAGGGGGAAACATGGATTATGAGTCTAAAGTCATTAAAAAAGAGAAAAAAAATGACTACTTACGCGTTGGCGTCCGCATTGGTATTATCTAATCTTGGTTTTGCTGCACCATCCAAAGCGGCAACAACACAAGCGCAGGTAACAAAAAAAGATTACACCGCAATGGTGGAGCAATTTAAAAAGAAACTAAATGTAAAAAGCGGCGAAAAGTTTCAACTAAAGAATAAGGTTAAGGCTCAATTTAAGGCACAGGACAAAGTCCGCGTGATCGTCGAGGTCGAGGGACAGACTCCCGTCGAGCTGGCTACCCAGCAGGGGAAATTATACAAAGAATTATCACAAAGCACTAAATCCTCTGTTAACGAAAATCTTGTCAAACAGCAAAAAACAGTAAAAGACAAAATTAAGGCTAAAGGAGTCAAGTTTACTTACAAAAACCACTTTTCTACTGCCTTTAATGGTTTCAGCGGTGAAGTGCAATTTGGTGATATTGCCAAGCTTGAAGAAATAGACGGCATTAAACATATTTACTTGGCCAATGCATATAAACGTCCCGAAGAAAAACCGGATATGAAAACGAGCAAATCGTTTATCCAAACGAGCCAAACATGGGCTGACGCCAAATTAAAAGGCGAGGGTATGGTGGTGGCGGTCATCGACACAGGCATCGACCCATCCCATAAGGATTTTGTCCTGACCGATCCATCCAAGGAAGGTCTTACAAAGGATAATGTAGCGGCAATCGTTAGCAAAGATGGGCTAAAGGGTAAATTTTTCACGGATAAAGTCCCATATGGGTACAACTACTTTGACCAAAACGACACGATTCTCGATAAAGGAGCTACGGGAATGCATGGTATGCATGTGGCTGGGATTGTAGCTGCTAATGGAAACGAAGAAGACGGTGGCATCAAAGGGGTGGCACCGGAATCCCAGGTGCTGGCGATGAAAGTTTTCAGTAACGACATCCTGTTCCCTTCCACATGGTCTGATGTGTATTTAGCGGCCATCGACGATTCGATTAAGCTTGGGGCCGATGTTCTGAATATGAGTCTTGGCGAAGTGGATTCTTTTTATCAAGAGCAAAGTGCTGAAGACATAGCAATCGCAAGAGCTACCAACAATGGCATTGTCTGCTCAATGTCAGCCGGAAACTCGAATACTATTGGCTTCGGCTGGGACAACCCATTTTACAAGAATCCTGATATTGGAGTAGTCGAAGCACCAGGAATCAATCCTGACGCGATTTCAGTCGCAGCTTCTGGAAATGTTGCCGTGCAATATCAGCATTCCCTCACGATTGATGGCGTAGAGGGTACTTCTTTCACAGGATATGGAATTGATGATTGGACTATGCTTGCTTCAGAAAACGAGTCATTAGAGCTAGTAAGTTTAAATGGAGCACCTGGTTTTCCCGAAGACTACGAAGGATTGGATGTTACCGGGAAAATTGTTGTCCTCAAACGCGGTGATTTATCCCTTGCAGATAAAGCCTGGATTGCCGCAGAGGCCGGTGCCGCCGGAATTATCGTCTACAATAGTGATGGCGAAACCCTTTATAAAAATCAAGGCGGCTGGGATATTCCATTTATGATGCTCTCAGAAGAAGAGGGTACGGCCCTTGAGACCGCGATTGAAGAAGGCCAAACAACTTTTCACGTAGCAAAATCGGGTGAGCTGCTCGATCCGGAAACTGGCAGGATGTCGGAATTTTCCTCTTGGGGCACCACGCCATCCCTTGAGTTAAAGCCGGAGATCACCGCTCCTGGCGGAAGAATCCTTTCGACGTTAAATGATAATCAATATGGGGTATATAGCGGTACGTCGATGGCAGCGCCACATGTGGCCGGTGGTTCAGCGCTTGTACAGCAATATTTACAGAACGATACGCGTTTCAAGGGTCTTTCAGTCAGCGAACGCACCCATCTTGCTAAGACTTTATTAATGAATACGGCAAAAGTCATTGATGATGTTAATGGAAAGCCATTCTCGCCTCGTCAGCAGGGTGCTGGGATGATGCAGACTTATAATGCGGTGAAAACTCCTGTTTATGTTGTTAACAAAAGTACTGGTACAGCGAAGGTTGAGCTGAAGGATTTTACCACTAAAGAATTCACCATGACCCTGAAAGCTAAGAATATTACAGATAAAGATGTGACGTATAATGTCAGAACGGATGTGTTAGCCGATACTCTTAAAGAAAATCCAGAAGGCGAAGCGCAAAACGCCTTAAATGAAGGGCGATTGCAGGGAGTGAAGTGGGATGGCCCGAGAACCATTACCGTTCCTGCAGGTGGATCCAAAGACATAAGTATTCATGTTGATTTAAGTGAAGCAAAGGTACCCGCCATTGACGCAGATGGAAACAAAACGACCGTCCCGTTAATGGAAGATATGTTTGTTGAGGGGTTTGTCCGATTAACGGATGCGGACAAAACCACAGAAGGAAAAAAAGAGCTTAGTCCTGACCTGACCATCCCTTACGTTGGCTTTTACGGAAAGTGGGATCGTCCATCGATACTTGACGGCTTTAAGGATTTAGGGGAATCTCGTTTCTTTGATTTAACAGGATTGTTTGACTGGGAAGATGAAGAGGGGAATAAATACGAGGAGCCGGTGCATGATATGCTCTCCGATGACTGGTTCTTAGAACCTGTTCCTGAAAAGAATGTCTACGCATTCTCGCCAAATGGTGACTGGATGCACGATGATATTAATACGCTCCCAGCCTTTTTAAGAAATGCTTCAGATGTACAGTTCAATATTTTAGATGAAAATAAAAAATTGCTCCGCCGTGTAAAAACAGAAAAGGACGTATTTAAAAATTATTTTGATGATGGCCTTGGCATTCCTTTCTCCTACAACTATGACCGTACATGGGATGGAAAAGTGAATGGGAAAACAGTCAAGGATGGCTTGTACTATTATCAAATCAAGTCCGTCATTGATTATGCAGGGGCGCAATATCAAACAAAGGAAATTCCGGTATTGGTTGATACGACTGCACCACAAATTGAAGCCAAGTATAATGAGAAAACCTCATCCGTTGTTTGGGATACGGTTGAAGAAGGATCAGGAGTTAAGGCGTATGCCATCTTTGTTAATGGGGAAATGATTGATGAAGTCACACCTGACGTGAACCGCTATGTGTTGAAGGACCTGCCGGAAAATGCCATCGTCGATGTACTTGCTGTCGACTATGCTTTTAACTTTGGTGGTGATTCGGTTCCGATTGGCGAGGTTGAGGACGCGGAACCACTGATTATCATTGATCCTTGGTCCACAATGCCATATGGTGCTTACAATGCTAAAGAGGTTCCAGTTGGGGGCTTTGTTATAGAGGATGTGGGTTTAAAATCTCTAACGGTAAATAATAAAGATGTTTCGTTTTCACATACTGAGCCTGGAATGTATTCCTATTCAACTACAGCTTCCTTTGAAAAAGATGGGTTCTACGATATCATTGTGAAAGCGGTGGATAACGCTGGTCAAGAGTCGTCGATTTCCCGAAAAGTATTTATTGATTCAACGGCACCAATCATTGATGTGAAAGCGCCAAGCCTTGTCCCTGAAAGTGTTGATGAAATCACGCTTAAACTTAATCTGAAGGATAATTTTAATTATCTATCCTTATTCGTGAATGATAATCACGAGTATGAGAAGGCTGTTGTCGGCCCTGTTGATGTACAGGCACCGGCAAACGACTCAGTCGAAGTTAAGGTTGACTTAGAACCGGGGCAAAACAAGGTTAGCTTAAAGCTGCGTGACCTGGCTGGAAATGAAACCGTCAAAGAACTTTCCATCCAAAGGGCAAATGTCAACGGCTGGGTGAAGGAGAACGGTTCCTGG
This sequence comes from Neobacillus bataviensis, assembly GCF_019969725.1. The sequence goes on along the minus strand of NZ_JAHXYW010000005.1, from coordinate 470,136 downwards.
TATTTCTTAACCAACAGTGTCAAAACGACAGGCTGGGTAAAGGATAAAAATTCCTGGTATTACCTAAATGCTGATGGAAAAATGCAAACAGGCTGGATTAAGTACAAATATAAATGGTATTTCTTAAATAAAAACGGTGCAATGGCCGTCAATCAATGGGTTTATGAAAATCATAAATGGTATTTCCTCGGTGCAGACGGCACAATGCAAACCGGCTGGATTGCCCCGAACGGCAAATGGTACTATTTAAATTCCAAGGGGGAAATGGTAACCGGATGGATTCAACTGAGCGGCAAATGGTACTACTTCTACCAATCCGGCCAACTCGCAGTAAACACCACCATCAGCGGCTATAAACTTGGCAGCGACGGAGCCTGGATTAAATAATTTATGGTGTCACTTTTATGGTGTCAGGCACCATTTGTGGACACTTGTCCATATGGGACGGACGGAGTGATCTGTTCGTCTTTTTTTTTGTTCCAATTATTAACTTCATATGACAAATATGTTAAAAACGACATAATTTTCAATTTTTTGTTGAAAAAATGTGACAAAATGAGACAATATAGGTATACATAATTGTTTTGAATGAGAAAGTTGTACTAGGAAGGATAGGTTAGTAGAGTTTTTTACTAGATTTTCCATATCCATAAATCTGGAAGTTTAGTATAATCGTCATAGTAATTTTTTAATTCATTAATTAATTTGACCTATTTTCCGCGTAACATCCTCATCCTTTAGCAACTTTTTCAAAAAGTAAAATAATAGTTTAATAGATAGAGAAATTTAGTGGGGGGAAAGAGATTGAAGAAAAAACGGATCACTGCTTTGGTCCTGGCAGGCATGTTGTTCTCCTCGTCTGCATCTGGTACTCAAGCGGCTGTGACCTATACATGGAAGTTTCAGAATAACAATTGGTATTACTATACTTCAACAGGCAAAGCTGTAACCGGCTGGGTGCAATACAAAAATAGCTGGTATTATCTTGGAAGTAATGGGGCGATGAAGACCGGTTGGCTATTGTATAAAAATCAATGGTACTATCTTGATAAGAAAACAGGAATCATGAAAACTGGCTGGCTCAAGGAAAACAATATTTGGTATTTTTTGCAGTCAAGCGGTGCGATGAAGACTGGTTGGTTACTTAATGCAAACAGCTGGTATTTCCTCGACCAAAGTGGCGCTATGAAAACCGGCTGGATTGTAGATAAAAATGTAAAATATTACTTAAGCACAAGTGGAGCTATGGTTACCGGCCAAAAAATGATTGATGGTAACCCATATGTTTTTGCCTCATCAGGAGCCCTTAATACAGCGCCGATTACCGGCTGGTTCCGCGATGGAGCGTATGTGATGTATTTTGACCAGGACGGTACGATGCATAAAGGCTGGCTGACCGATGGTGATAAGAAGTATTATTTCGGCCAGAACGGCCAAATTTTTTCAGGCTGGCTGACCGAAGGTGATAAAAAGTATTACTTCGGTTTGGACGGCGTGATGACAAAAGGTTGGCAAACCATTGATGGTGCACGCTATTATTTTGCTCAAGACGGGTCCCTGCAATCCGGGTGGCTGGCCGAAGGCGAGAATTCTTACTATCTCGGCACAGACGGCGTCATGTTTAAAGGCTGGCTGACCGAAAACGATAAAAAGTATTATTTCGGTCAAGAGGGAGCAATGACAAAGGGCTGGCAAACCATTGATGGAGCCCGTTATTACTTTGCACCTACAGATGGCATCATGCAGACAGGCTGGCTGCAAGATGGCGGCAGCACCTATTACCTTGGCACGGATGGTGCCATGTACAAGGGCTGGCTGACGGAGGAAGAAAAAAACTTTTATTTTGATTCAGAAGGAAAAATGCTGACTGGCTTGCAAACCATTGCGGACCAAATATACTATTTTGGTGCCGATGGCGTTATGCAAACCGGCGGCTGGTTGCAAGTTGAGAATAAAAAGTATTATCTTGGTACGGACGGTAAGGCCTTAAAAGGCTGGCTGACCGAAGGAGATAAAAAGTACTTCTTTGGTTCCGATGGTGCGATGTTAACCGGCTGGCTGACGGACGGCGGCAGGAAGTATTATTTTGATACGAATGGTATGATGATTTCCGGCTGGCTGGCTGCCGATGGCAAATCCTATTACTTTGGAGCCGATGGGGCTGCCCAAACCGGCTGGCTGGCCGACGGTGGCTATTATTATTATTTTTCCACAACCGGCGAGATGCAAACCGGCTGGCTGCTGGAGAATAATAAGTGGTACTATCTGAACAGCGACGGGAAAATGGCTACTGGATGGGCATTCGTCAATGGAAAATGGTATTTCATGAACATCGATGGGATCATGCAAACCGGCTGGTTAACGGATAAAGGCGCTACGTACTATTTAACGAAAAGTGGCGATATGTTTATTGGCTGGCTGTTGCTGGATAATCAGTGGTACTATTTTGACGCTAATGGAAAAATGGTTACAGGAGAGCAAGTCATTGACGGCAAGACCTATAACTTTTTCGATAATGGTGTCTGGAACCCTGGACCAGTTATAAAAAACACAACATATAACTTGACGTTGCAGCAAATGATTGACATGGAAATGCAAAAAAGTCCACAAACGGATAAATATCGAAACAGCCCGGCATATGTCAGCAGTACCTATATTTTAAAAGATGCTAATGATCCGACAAAAGGTGTGGTCACTTCCTCCACACTCAATGTACGCGAAGAAACGAATGCAACTTCTTTTATTTTCGGTACATTAAAGCAGGGAACCCAAGTCCAAATCGTTGCAACCGTAGGGACCTGGTACCAAATTAAATATGACACATGGCGGAATGCGAAAGAATCAGATTTGTCTTACTATGTGAATCCGAACAACTTTAGTTCAACGAGCGCAGAGTATTTCCAGTTCCTTCAGTTAAATAAGACTGCCGGTGCCGATGCACAGGATATCAATTCCAAGGTCCTATACGGAAAAGGGATTCTGCAAAATATGGGCGCCGCGTTTATTCAAGCCGGCAAGCAAAACAATGTCAATGAAGTATACCTCATTTCGCATGCCTTGCTTGAAACCGGAAATGGTACCTCTCCACTATCAACTGGAAAAATTATCGTAAGTACAGTGGATGGAAAACCGGTAGAGCCAAAAGCTGTTTATAACATGTATGGCATTAATGCCTTTGACAGCTGCCCAAATACGTGCGGAGCAGAATATGCGTATAAGCAAGGCTGGTTTACACCTGAAGCCGCGATTATCGGCGGTGCAGCTTACATTGGCAATGGCTATATTAACGCTGCCACCCCACAGAACACACTTTATAAAATGAGATGGAACGCACTCAATGTGAATCATCAATATGCGACCGATATTGGCTGGGCAGTAAAGCAGGTCACCAATATCAAAAAAATCTATGATTCTTTAAGCTCATATACTTTATATTTTGATGTTCCTGTATATAAATAGGATTAAAAGGACTGTGCATGTGCACAGTCCTTTTGTCACTTTTTTTCGAAATTTGTCTATGATATTCTGAGAAATGGTGAAATTAGAGGTTCATAGTTTCATATATTTTTATTTGGGAGATTGAGAATGAAAAAAATTTTGATTAACCTTTTACTGTTTAACCTATTGGCTTTTCCAATTGAAGCGGCGGCTGAGGAAACGGTAAATACAGGAGAAGTATCTGCTGGAAGCGAAAGTGTGCCAGGGACAGATGAATCTTTAAATGGAGAAACAAGTGCCGATGCCGAAACTCCAACGGTTGATTCAAGCGAACAATCGGTTACAAAGGATTCCAATAACGTAAAGGCAGAAGTTATGCCAGCTGGAAGATGGGTTGAGGAAAATGGCGTTACCTACTATTATATCGGTGAGGAAAAAGCAAAAGGCTGGATGGAAATCAGCGGACAAAGATATTATTTTGATCTTGAGTCAGGAGCTCTTCAGAAAGGTTTTTTTCAAGAAGGAGAGCAAACGTTTTACCTTGATGGGCAAACGGGTGCCATGCAATTAGGCTGGGTTCTCATTGATGGTAAATGGTACTATTTCAATCCAGACTCAGGGGCTATGCAAACCGGCTGGATTAAGGAACAAAATATATGGTATTACCTTGATGAAACAGGTGTGATGCAAACCGGCTGGTTACTTTATCAAAACCAGTGGTATTTTTTGAATAAAAATGGTGCGATGGCGACCGGCTGGGTGCTTGTAAATAATCAGTGGTATTATCTAAAACCAGATGGAGCGATGCAAACCGGATGGCTCTATTATCAAAACAATTGGTATTACTTGAAAGCTTCCGGAGCAATGGCAAATGGGTGGCTGATCGTTGACGATGGCTGGTATTATTTTTATTCCAATGGAATAATGGCCAAAAATACGACGGTTCAAGGTTACACGTTAGGAAGCAATGGAGCCTGGGTTGCCAATTTAGTTAATCCAAAGCAGGCCTACTCCTACAATGACCTGGTAGCAGATATTAATAAATTTCAAAAGAATTTCCCGGGTTTTATCAAGACTCAGATAATTGGGAAGTCTGTTGATGGCAGGAACATTTATGCGATAAAGCTGGGAAAAGGGGATAAGGAAATCTTTTTAAATGGTTCTCACCATGCCCGAGAGCATATGACCACGAATGTTTTAATGGAAATGCTTGATCAATATGCATCCTCTTATTCAGCAAATCGCAATTTCAATAGTTACAATGTTAAAGCACTTCTCAATAAGGTTTCCATTTGGTTCGTACCGATGGTTAATCCAGATGGTGTGATGCTTGTCCAGGAAGGGCGCTTCACGGCGAAAAACCCCAGCTATGTATTACAGCTAAACGGGAACAAGACTGATTTTTCCTCATGGAAAGCGAATATCAGAGGGGTAGATTTAAATCGTCAGTATCCAGCGGACTGGGCGAACATTGCGGGTAACACAGGCAAGCCGTCCCCTGAAAACTTTAAAGGTTATCAGCCATTAAGTGAACCAGAAGTACAGGCGGTTTACAATTTTACGAAAGCGCATCAGTTTAAAGTGGCCGTTGCCTATCACTCTTCGGGACGTATCCTTTATTGGAATTTCCATCAAGCTAAGGCAGAGTATGATCGCGATTATAAAATTGCTGTAAAGTACTCCAATTTAACAGGTTACAGTCTTGTATTTCCAGGCCCTAATCCAAGCGGGGGCGGCTTTACGGATTGGTTTATTCAAGACATGAAGATGCCGGGCTTCACACCGGAAATTTCTACCCATACGTTTAGTAAACCAGTGCCGCTTGCTAATTTTGATACCATTTGGAAAGAAAATCAGGCAGCTGGACTTATGCTGGCACAGGAAGCTCTAAATCTTTAATGGAGATGGATTATTCCATCTTCTTTTTTATTTCCTCTCTATATTGCGAATACTAACCCTAAAACGACTTTTTTATTTACAGAAATTCTGGGCTGCGTTACAATGTTAATGCGTTCAAATATTGAATTCATCAGAGGAGGGGGCCGACCCCATATGGAACAGCACTTACTTCAATTATTAGAAGCAATTAATAAAAATTCGAACATAAATCAAAAGAAAATGGCGGAGCTTTGCGGCATCTCTATCGGCAAGGTGAATTATCTAATCCATGATTTAACCCACGGGGACTTTATATATAGTGAAAAAAAAGGCAGAAATATCAGCTATTATTTGAAACAAAAAGGAATCGAATTTTTACAAAGCGGAATCGAAGCTTACCATCATAAAAAGGTTAATATCCATCAAGAACCGTTAACAGAAATTAAACAGGCCGTGATTTTAGCAGCGGGTTCTCGCAAGGAGTTCAACAAGCCGGCCGGACTAATGGAAATCGATGGCACCACACTCCTGCAAAGGAATTTGGATATCCTTCAGGAAAATGGCATCAACCATATTGTACTGGTTACTGGATATAATCCGGAAGCATTCAAGGATCATCCTGAATTCAGCCACATCCAGTTTGTCCATAATTCTAAATACAAATGGACTGGATCGATGGCATCCTTAGCAGCGGCTCAGCCATTTATCACCAGCGATTTTTTGTTAGTCGAGGATGATATTTTAATTGAAGAGCGGGCAATCAGAGAAATCCTGCAGCATCCGCAGCGTGACACGGTCCTGATCAGCAATGAAAGCGGCTCCGGAGACGAAGCGTTTGTCGAAATCCAAAATGGCTATCTTCATAAAATTTCAAAAGACATTCATCAATTTAACCGCATCGATGGCGAAATGATTGGAATCAGCAAGATTTCCTATGACGTGTATTCCAAAATGGTCAGCGAATACCAACAAAACAATAAAAACCCACTTATACACTATGAATATATGCTGCTAGACATTTCGCGCCACTTCAATATTGGCTACTTAAAGATGCATAATCTGATTTGGGGCGAAATTGATACTCGGAAGCACTATGAAACAGTTATTGAAAAAACCTATCCGATGTTAAAACGGAAGGAAGCGGAATTCCGTGAAATTTTTATAAAAAGTCATTTAATGGATGCCCTTGACCTTGCCAATGAGGACATTGAAGACATCCAGCCGTTCGGCGGCATGACGAACAAAAACTTTAAAGTCGCTATCAAAGGAAAAGAGTACGTGCTTCGAATCCCAGGCAATGGAACGGAATCGATGATTAACCGCCGTGAGGAAAAATTCAATGCCGCATTGGTAAGTAAGTTAGGTATCGATACCGAGCTGCTGTATTTTAATGAAGAAACCGGCGTAAAGATTGCCGAACTGATTCCAAATGCCGAAACGTTAAACAGCAAAATGGCAAAGCGCCAAGATATCATGGAGCTGACAACGAATAACTTTAGAAAGCTGCACAACTCGGGTCTCAAGATGGCTAACTACTTTGATGTGTTTGAAAAAATGGATGAGTACGAGCGGTTGATGATTGAGGCGGGTGGGCAGCCGTATCACCCATTTAAGGAAGTAAAAGAACAGGTTATGGTTCTGAAGCGAATTTATCAAGAAATGAATATTAAACTAACTCCGTGTCATATTGATCCGGTGCCTGAAAACATGGTGAAAAGCGGGGAAGATAAGCTTTATTTCATTGACTGGGAATACAGCGGCATGAACGACCCCATGTGGGATCTCGCCGGACATTCCATGGAAAGTGGCTTTACTCCAGAAGAGGAGGAACTATTTTTAACCCTTTATTTGCAGCAGGATGAAGTCCCGCTTGAAATTCAACAGCGAGTGCTGATGAATAAAATTTTCCAGGATTTCCTTTGGAGCACTTGGACAGTTATTAAAGAGGCAAAGGGCGACGATTTTGGCACCTACGGAATAGACCGCTTTAACAGATGTAGAGAGAATTTAAAACACGACTTAATTAGGGAGATGGCATATGAATACAAAAAATAAAGGATTACTCTTCGGGTTGTTTTCCGGGTTCACTTGGGCGCTCGACACCGTATTAATCGGAATGGTATTATCAAAAGCATTGTTCGTTTCCTCCGATTTGGTGATTTTCCTTGCGCCGCTAGTAAGTACCTTTTTCCATGATTTATTGTCCAGTGTCTGGATGCTGATCTATATGGCGATCAGAGGGGAAGTGAAGGTTCCTTTTCAAAAATTAACAACCCGAAGCGGGCGGTTTGTCATGCTGGGCGCGTTACTCGGCGGACCAATTGGAATGACGGGCTACGTGCTTGCGGTTAAGTATTTGGGTGCTTCCTTATCGGCTTCTATTTCAGCCGTGTACCCGGCGATTGGTGCATTTTTTGCCTTTGTGATCTTAAAGGATAAATTAACGTTAAAAAACTGGATTGGACTTTTTATTAGTATTTTGTTTATTTTCTTATTAGGCTTTGCGGGCGGCGAACCTTCACCAAGCTACATTCTTGGTTTCTCATTCATCCTTTTATGTATTTTCGGCTGGGGGATGGAGTGCGTTATTCTTGCGTACGGTATGAAGGATGATGAAATCTCACCAGAGCAAGCGCTGCAAATTCGTCAATTGGTTTCAGCTGTCACGTACGGCGTGTTGATACTACCATTTTTCAAGGCGTATCCGCTTGTGGGTGAAGTGTTTAAGAGCAGTGAGTTTTTCTTGATCGCGTTGATCGCCCTTTCCGGAACAGCTTCTTATGTATTTTATTACAAAGCGATTTACGTTATGGGTCCAACCCGTGCGATGGCCTTGAATATTACGTATGCTGCCTGGGCGATTCTGTTAAGCTTCATCATTTTAGGCACACCGATTACCTTTAAGCTTGTGTTCTTTAGTATAATGATTTTATTAGGATCTATTATTACGGTCGCCAGTCAAGAGGAGCTCAAATGGATGAATCTTCTCAAAGGCAGGAAAACGGCGTAATAAAATTTTTCAAGAGGAAGGAATTACAGCTAAATGAAGGCAATTATTCTTGCAGCAGGGATGGGCACCAGATTACGTCCACTAACGTTGACAACACCTAAAGCACTAACTGTCGTAAACGGGAAACCGATGCTTGAGAGACAGGTGGAGTTTTTACAAGAAGTCGGCGTTTCGGAAATCATCGTGGTCACCGGCTACTTAGCGGAAAAGTTTGAGTATTTAAAAGAGAAGTACGGTGTAAAACTCATTCACAATGATAAATACGATGTTTATAACAATATGTACACTATGTATTTAGTGAGGGAATATCTGCCGGATTCATATGTCATTGATGGCGATAATTACCTGGACCGCAATTTCATGTTAGAGGCACCGAAGACGTCCATGTATTTCAGCGCCCGCAAACCGGATTTCAAAGGGGAATGGATGATTCGCTACAATGAGGATTACAAAGTAACCGATATCGAGGTTGGCGACGGTGATCAAGAGTACATTCTTTGCGGCGTGTCCTACTGGTCCGAGCAGGATGGACGTTATATTGTAGGGAAACTTGAAGAAGCAGTAGAAGGCGGCAATTTTGTGGAGTTCTGGTGGGATGAAATCGTCAAGAATAACCTGCCTAACTTAAATGTTTACCTTCAAGAAATCCACCCTGATGACAGCTATGAAATCGACTCCGTAGCAGACCTTGAAAAAGTAAATAAATTATTAGCAGCGAAAAAATAAACGGGCACTTGGTGCCGGTTTATTTTTTTTGCCATATGCATTTGAAAAAAGTGTAATTTGGTCAATAATGGCGGCTCCTATTGTTTGTTGTTATGAAAAAAGGGCATAAACGGTGTAATTAGGAGAAGGTCCAAATGCCCGTTAAGGTAAAAAAAGCACGCAAGCGGTAAAAAGGAGAGCGTCCTAATTCCCGTTAAGGTAAAAAAAGCACGCAAGCGGTAAAAAGGAGAGCGTCCAAATGCCCATTAAGGTAAAAAAAGCACGTGAGCGGTAAAAAGGAGAGCGTCCTAATTCCCGTCGAGGCGAAAAGAGCAGGCAAGCGGTAAAAAGGAGAGCGTCCTAATTCCCGTCGAGGTGAAAAGAGCAGGCAAGCGGTAAAAAGGAGAGCGTCCTAATTCCCGTCGAAGCGAAAAAAGCGCGCAAGCGGTAAAAAGGAGAGCGTCCTAATTCCCGTCGAAGCGAAAAAAGCACGCAAGCGGTAAAAAGGAGAGCGTCCTAATTCCCGTCGAGGGCGGAAAAAGCACGTGAGCGGTAAAAAGGAGAGCATCCAAATGCCCGTCAAGACAAAAAAGCTCGGGTGTTGTAATTAATAATGGTCACACAAATGGAAGCTTCTCCGCGATCCTAAAAGAGGACTCAATTGCCTAGAATTTCAATTTACTCATAATAACAAAATCTTGTATTCCCTTTAGTAGTAAGATTTTGCTTTAAATTCCTTCTGATTGACTTAATAGAAACTTCCCCGTTGCACCATTCATGTACTAAGTTCGTGGTAATTTTCATCTCTGGAAAAAGCACCTTTAATTCCAAAACACTTCACAATACAGCGGTATCAATAGCTTCTTCATGCCCACAATCAGCACAAACGCTTTTCTTCTCGCTGGGGGAAATCGACAATAAGTCGCATACACCACAAGAAAGACCTTTTCGCAGCATCCCATAATTATATTTAGGACTATGAGTATATGGAGATTTTGTTATATGTAAAGAAATTAATTGGTCAGCTAACTTTTTGTGCCGGCTATTTAGTTTTGATGGAATCATATCTAACTTTTCATAAAACGATCAAGCTGCGTTGGAAAAATAATGGGCTCGTTTAGTGGGTTTTGATATAAGGTAAACGCGGGGTTAATAAAAATAACATTTGATTCAATATTAAAATGATGTCCAAGATTATGGAGTAGATGACGGAACAGTGATGTACTTCTTTTTAGCTGTTGCAAAGGGTTCTTAATATCTTTTCGAGCCATCGTGAAGAACTCTCCAGATTCAAAAATATAATCTCCTTCATGATTTTTAACATCCAACAGGTAAATAGTGTCTTGATAAATAAGGGTAGTATCAATTTGGAATAGGGTGTTGTTAACCTCAAGCAATAAATCATTTAATACGAAGCATTCACTAGAGATCTTCTCAGTCAATAAATCAAACTTTACCTCCCCTTCATAACCTTTTTTAAGAGTTAAATAATACTGTTTTTCATTTTCTGTAAGAACCATCCTTGTATTTAAGTAACGAAGAATTTTTAACAATACGGGTTCAGTGCGAGGTTTATAAGCCATGTTTCACTTCCTTCCTAATTTACTATTTATTTTATAAAAAAACATCCGCGAGAAATAAAAAATATATGAATTTTCTATAACATTTCATGGCAGCAAATGTCGAATTTAAGGTGGAAACACATGGAAAATATGATACTCTTATAAAGAGAATAATAGATTGAGAGGAGAAAATAGTGAAAAAAGTAGTTTTTCGTAGTTTTTTAGTTGTCCTATTGTTGATGGGGATCTTTCATAGCAAGGCTTCAGCGGCACAAACAACAGCCGCATCAGTCCCGAATGAAATGAGTGTATTTGTCACAGAGCTGCCGGTTTATCGCAGTTTTGAGGAACTATCGGATTTTCGAATTCATTTGGACCCAAATTATCAGCAATATGCTGAATTGAAGTTTAACGACAAAGTAACCTTCCTCAGCCAAAAAGACTATGCGGCTGAAATTCAAATGGCTGACGGCAGAACGGGCTGGGTACATAAAGACTATTTAACCAGTGACCTATCCAAACAAACCTGGCTTGTGAAGGAGTGGAGAAATGTCAGAGACAACCCTACTACCCCTCCGACAAGTGGGAAAATCATTCCTAATCATTCAAAGGTATATGTCCTTGATTATGACCCGGCAAGTAATTATTTTAAGGTACGTACTGCAGATGGCTTACTAGAAGGCTGGATCTATGGTTTGTACCTGAAGGATGAATCATACAAACCGGGTGCAGGAAGCAATATTATTCCGTATGAATTTGAAAATGAAGGAAAGGTCACAAACAATATTACGATTTTTACCCCCTTAAATACGAAAGCCAATGTTACGGTTAATCAACTTAACGAGTTTATTAACTATAAAACTGGATGGAAACAAACTTTAATGACTGGAATGGGTTCAGCTTATTTGGAAGCCCAAAATAATTACAGCGTTAATGCCATCTATCTTTTGGCACATTCCGGTCTCGAAACCAAATGGGGCACATCTGATATCGTGAAAACAAAAATGAATTTCTATGGAATTGGTGCAGATGATAATCAGCCTGCTGCCAATGCAGATACGTTTTCGGCAGCAAGAAGTGGAATTGTGGATGGGGCAAAATGGATCAATGAGAATTATATAAGCAGAGAAAAATCCAATGTGGATTATCCGTTTTCTCAGCCAACGCTTGATAATATGAGATTCAACCATTCCTTCCATCAATATTCAACTGATCAAGCCTGGGCTGGAAAAATAGCTCAAATTGCAAAGGAATTTAATGCTTTTACGGCTAATACCGGCTGGAAAAATTTAAACGGTAATTGGTATTTTTATAATAGTAATTGGACCCTCGCAAAGGGGTGGCTGCTAACAGGAGGAAAATGGTACTACCTCAACTCATCAGGCGTCATGCTAACAGGCTGGCAATATATTAACGGCAAATGGTATTATTTAAATCCTGCTGGGGATATGAAAACCGGCTGGCTGGACACTGGAGGCAAGTGGTATTACCTTGATCAAAGCGGTGCGATGAAAACCGGCTGGGTAAGCACTGGCGGGAAATGGTACTACATGAACAACAGCGGTGTCATGCTCACAGGCTGGGTCAAGGTCACCGGCAAATGGTATTACTTATACAATGACGGCCATATGGCAGCCAATACTACCATTGGCGGATATCGTCTAGGAAAAGACGGGGCTATGTTATAACCAAAGAACCACTCCTTTCAAACGAAAGGGGTGGTTTTATTATTAATGAATAATAAATTATGAAATCATAGTCGAAAAATCTTTGTATCATTTTTGACATATTTCATCGGCTCCCCAGTAATCAATAGGATAAAAAGCATAAAACAGCTATGTCGTAAAGCCTGTTTTTCTTTATTTTTTGACTATTTTCTGAAAAATTCGATAATAAAGTCGAAAAAGGTCAATTTTTGAAACATTCCTGTAATAATATTAAAAAATAACTGTAAATTAAATCTATTAAATTTTATGAGATACTAGAATTAACAAAAAAGAGAGAAAAAGAAACACGGGGGTTATCATGAAGAAGTTAATAGTTACTGGTCTACTATCATGTTCTTTACTCTTGAGCGGATTAATCGGTGAACACAAAACAGAAGCGGCATCCTTTGGAGATACGGTTACAGATATTGCTCTTGATTATATTGGCGTACCATATGTATGGGGAGGATCATCTCCAAGCGGATTTGATTGCTCTGGATTTACAAGTTATACATACAAGAAAGCTGGGGTTACTTTACCACGAACTGCTGCGGACCAATACACAAAAGGACAAGCCGTTTCAAAAAGTAATCTAGTAGATGGCGATCTAGTTTTCTTTAGCACATATAAGGCTGGAGCATCGCACGTTGGAATTTACATAGGTGACAATAAATTCGTACATGCATCTTCTAATGGGGTTAAGGTCAGCTCTTTATCAGAGTCTTACTATACTAGAACCTATATTGGTTCGAAGCGGATTGGAAACACTAAATATGGATGGGTACTATCTGAGGGCTCTTGGTACTTTTACAAAAACGACGTAAAGCAGACTAGCTGGATAAAAGATGGGAATACATGGTATTACTTAGATTCAAACGGCAAAATGAAAACTGGCTGGTTATTATGGAATAATGATTGGTATTATTTAGGACCTAGCGGTGCAATGCTAACTGGCTGGATTTATTCTGGCAGCCACTGGTATTTCCTAAACTCTGACGGCTCAATGGCCAAAAATACAACAATTGATGGATACGTAATCGGAAGCGACGGAGCTTGGATTAAATAAATAGTTTATAAAAAGCGAAACCACACTCAAGATGGTTTCGCTTTTTTATGTTGAATTTATTATTTCTATATTTATAAATTATTCAATTTTTTCCACTTTATTTGGAATACTTTGATATAATGTACCTAGTAAATTTAGGGGGTTAATAGAGATGCAGAAATTTAGCAAGATCATGCTGGCCTCTGTTCTATCGCTTTCATTCATGGCTCCATTGAATACGAAAGCAGGCGAACAAACCAAAACGGTTACACAAACCGCGCCAGCCGCTGCCAAAACGGCAAAATGGACAAAAGAATCTTTTAAGCAAAAAGCACTCAATGATTTGCAGAGGCAAAAACCAAGATTAAGCCAGCAAACACCAAACGCAGTGACGCAAGGAACAAACGATGTGGTTACGTTCAAAGATAACAATTTGGCAAACGCTGTGCGTGAGGCATTAGGAATCAGCTCCACAACACCCATTACTCAAGCTAAACTAGCAACTCTAACATATTTAGAAGCATCTGAGTACAATATTACAGATTTATCAGGTCTGGAATTTGCTGTAAATTTAGACTTTCTCAATCTATCAAATAATAATATTAGCAATTTATCCCCAATAAGCAAATTATCAAAATTAATTTATGTATTCGTGGATAATAATAAGCTTGAAAACAGCAGCCTAGCTCCTCTTAATGGGCTTCCAGAATTACAGGTCTTAGATTTATCAAGCAATCCAATTAATAATATATCCGGATTAGTTAATTTACCAAAATTAGAGTATTTAGGTTTAGGATATACCCAGTTTGTAAACAGCACCCTATCCACGCTTAGCGGGTTAGCAGTATTAAAGTATGTAGATTTATCGGGAAATAATATAAGTGATTTCTCTGGCTTGAGCGAAGTACCACAATTAACAGGCTTAGGAGTTACAGATAGCAACTTCACCGATCTGTCTTCACTTAGCGGGCTCACAAATCTAGTAGAATTAGAATTATCCAACAATGGAATTACGGATATTTCCCCATTGAGCAGTCTTACGAAATTGGAATATTTATCTCTTTGGGAGAATGGTGTCAGTGATCTTACTCCAATCTCTAATTTACCATCTTTAACCACTTTGGATTTGGACGCTAATCAAGTGTCGAACCTACAGCCGCTGACAGGTTTGAGCAAATTAGCGAACTTATATATTTCTTCTAATCCAGTATCTGATATTTCACCATTACTTGATTTAGTCAGCTTAGAAAATGTTATGATGATTGATATGCCGAATCTTGATTTGACTGAAGGTTCAGCAGCGATGCAGGTGATCAGCGAGCTTTTCGCAAATGGTGTTCAAGTGGATTATGATGGAAACTATGACCCAGGAATCGAATATGGCTGGACAGTAGATGAAGACGGAAATCTCTACTACTACGATGAAGATGGCAATATGGTTACCGGCTGGTATGATATTGATGATGTGAGATTTTACTTTGACCCGGTTACTGGTGTGATGGCCTCTAACAAATGGATTCTTGATGGTGGCAAATGGTATTACGTTGATGAAGAAGGTATGATGGTATCGGGTGGTGTTCTGAAGATCGGCAATGCCCACTACTTCTTTGATAACAGTGGTATCATGAAAACAGGCTGGGCCTATGACGGCAACTCTTGGTACTATGCCAATAACAAAGGACAGTTGTTAACTGGCTGGCTCCAACTTAGCGGCAAATGGTATTATTTAAAAACTGATGCGAATTCCTACGGTCAAATGGTCACTGGCGTATTCATGGTTGGCAGCACACCATACTATTTTGATGGTAATGGTGCAATGAAAGCAAATGGCTGGTATTTCGATGGCACCTATTGGCACTACGCTAAGAGCAGCGGAGCTCTATATAACAAAACATGGTTATTATATAAAAACAAGTGGTATTACTTCAATTCTAAGGGAGATTCTGTCATAGGCAGAAACCTCGTAAACAACGCTTATTATTTCTTTAATAAAAACGGGGCAATGGTAACTGGCTGGGTTAAACAGGAAGGAACTGCGAACGAATACCGTTATTACAAAAGTAATGGTGCCGAGCTCCGCGGCTGGTTAAAATACGGGAATGATTGGTACTATTTTACCAACGATGGATTAATGGTTCATGGCACATATATAACAATTGGCAAAGAAGTTCATTATTTTAATACTGATGGAAAATGGACAGGTTCGAAGCCAATAAATTAGGATTGTAAGGCGACTGATATTTCGGTCGTCTTTTTTGTTGCAAAAAGAGAATGAGAATCTCCTATTTTAATATTTATAAACTATCTTTTTCCACTTTTTGGAGTGTATTTCTGGTATAATATACCTATTAAAAAGGGGGTTAATAGAAATGAAGAGATTAAGTAAATTATTGCTAGTTTTTGTTCTCTTGCTATCATTCATGGCACCATTGAATGCACTAGCTGAAGAACAGACACCAGCAAAATCAGGAATAGGGCAAAGTGGTGACACCACTGTTCCTGCAGTGGAGTCCGCTCCCGCTGTGACCAATGATCAAACAGGCACGACTAATGATCAAACAGGAACAACTGATGATCAAACCGGGACCATTAATGACCAAACAGAATCGGCCGGTGATCAGACTGCTCCAGCCGGAGAGCCATCAACAGAAACAACCGAACCCGAACCTGCACTAGCAGAAGATCCAATTCCTAAAGAGGCAGATAAAGAACAACCGCAGCAAACTACACCAAATACTACACCAGATACAACTGAACCAAATGCTGCAATTCAAGGTACATATGATGTGGTTACTTTTAAAGATGCGAACTTGGAAAAAGCTGTCCGAACTGAACTAGGTCTTGGGGCGACCGACCCAATTACCCAAGAACAAATGGCGGCACTTACGGGATTAGATGCAAGCGGACAAAATATTTCTGACTTGACTGGCTTAGAATATGCAGTAAATTTATACTATCTTTATTTAGGCCAAAACAATATTACTAATTTATCACCTTTAAGCGGCTTAATAAACCTTGCTTATTTGGATTTATCAAGCAATCAAATTAGTAATACAGCGCCACTTAGTGGATTAACAGCATTAAGTAATCTGGATTTATCGATGAACCATATTACCGATGTAACATCATTGGGACTGTTGAATAACTTAACATCCTTAATACTTTATGGAAATGATATTACTAATATTTCATCGTTAGCTAGTTTATCTTCTTTAGAAGTACTAGACTTGGATAACAATAATATTAGTGACCTGCTGCCTTTAAATTACCTTTATAGTTTAACAACACTGTTCATATCAGGAAATCCTGTAACAAATATCGAACCGCTTAAAAATTTGTCGAATCTGTCATATTTAGAAATGTATGATATGCCGAACCTAGACCTCTCAACAGGCTCAGCAGCTATTCAAGTCATTAACGTTTTAAAGGCCAATGGTGTGGAAGTTTACTTTGATGGCAGCACGGAGGAAGTGATTGTTGGCTGGTATCAAAAATACGGTGATTGGTACTATAATGATAAGAATGGAAACATGGTTACAGGTTGGCATCAAGAAGGAACAACTTGGTATTATTTAGACCCTAGCAGCGGCGTTATGACGACAGGTGAACGTGATATTGATAACGCCACTTATTATTTTGATACAGTCAGTGGGAAAATGAAAACCGGCTGGGTTGAATATAATTACTACTGGCATTATTTTAGCGCAAATGGAAAAATGCTTAAAAATAACTGGTTATCCAGCGGCGGCAAATGGTACTTTCTGAACTTTTATGGCGAAATGGCAACGGGAGCTTATAGAATCAATGGCGCCTATTATTTCTTTGGAAGCAACGGTGCAATGAAAACGAATGGCTGGAATGCACAAGGAAGCGAATGGTTCTATAGTAAAAGTGACGGCAAACTTCTTACCGGCTGGCTCTCTTCAGGCGGTAGGTGGTATTACTTAGATCCTAATGATTTTGGGGTCATGGTAACAGGGATAAAAAATATTTCCGGAATTAATTACTTCTTTTCAGCTAGTGGTGCTATGGGAGCAAATGGCTGGTATTTTGATAGAGAGTACTGGCATTATGCGAAAAGCAGCGGCGCATTATATACAAAATCATGGTTATCTTATAGAGGAAAATGGTATTACTTCGATGAATATTCGGATTTATTAACTGATGGAAGATATCGTATTGGTACCACTATTTACCTCTTTAATGAAGATGGCGTTATGCAAATAGGTTGGATAAATTTCTATGGCTACGATTATTACTACGGATACTATTCGTTCTACCGCTATTACAATAGCAATGGTGCGGAGCAGCATGGCTGGGCAGTGATTAATGGTAAATCCTATTACTTTGATTCAGACGGAATTTGGATCAATTAACATCTAAAAATAACAAAAGAGGCTGTTCAAGGCAGCCTCTTTTGTTATTTTTCTGTTTTTAATTGCTTCCATTTAAAATGTTCTACCTGATCAAGCAGCTTTGCTTTATTTTCTTGAATCTTCTCTTCTGACTGTAGATATGCTTTTTGAGCGAACTGTTGAGCCATCCAATCATTAATTGTTGAAAAATAATGGGAACCATCCAGGTAATTAGAAATAGTATAGGTCACTTTTTTTTCAGTTTGAAAATCATAGATTTCTACATTATTCAGGTCTTTAACCTGTCGAAAAACATATTCTTTTATTTTTAAACGGTCTAAAAAGGCTTGTTTGCTTCGATTATAGTTATTTACATGATAGGTAATTGGATATGGAGTATAGTAAAGCTTAAATTCTTGATTAGGATGCTCTTTTAACACTGGAAGGATATTCGAATCGAAATTTTCCTTCATATCTTGAAAAGAAACCCCATCGGGCACTGGATTTTGGTTATTTACAACCTTTGTATCCTTAAATTGTTCCGGAGTTTGTCCTGGAATCCCACTACCAAATTTATATACATTATACGGTGTGCGTACTGAAGCATTTGTTTTCTCTGCTTCTCTAGAATCAAAGTATAATTCTCCGGAGTAGGAGCTAAACAAATATCTAATATCATCTAATGGGAATGTATTATATAAATAAGCAGGAAAAGTTCCGGAATCATTATTAACTCGATTGCTTTCCCCATACAAGGAATCAAAATTAATTTCCCAAAAAACAGTTTTAAGGTTGTGATGTGTTTTATTTGCCAGCTGATAAACATAATTTTGTTCCTTAGCAGAAGCGGCGGATAACGCAGCATTAAAGCTTTTGACATGAAGTTCCTGATCAATAGTTTGTTCATTAAAATTCTGACTCATTGATGGTCCGATGATTATTGTATCGTAATCTAAATTTTTAATAAAAGCAGGAAGTTGAAAGCGGCCATTATTACTATAGTAGCGGCTTTCTTTCTTTAAATGATAATATCCAAGCGGGTCTTTCTTATAAATGAATAATGAATACAGTCCAGCCAAAATCACACCTGTGATAAGAAAATAGATAAAAAATTTTTTGTAACCCATTCGTTTACTCCTTAAAACGTTCTATCATTCAACTTATTAGATTATCGTTAATGTTGGAAATTGTCAATATACGACAACATTTGCGCCTCATAGTTTCTTTTAGTCAAGTTTTTTGTTAAAATTAGTTGGGAAAAATTCATTCGTCATACTTTTTAGCGGCTAGACTGCGTTATGAAAGTAAAATATAAGCTTAATGACATTTTAAAGTTAGGTTATGAAAGGAAGTCACTTGATGAATAAAATTTGTGTCATCGGCCTTGGCTACATCGGTCTCCCTACCTCTGTTATGTTTGCAAACAATGGCATTCATGTTCACGGTGTGGATGTAAATGCAGCGGCCGTAGAAAAAATTCAAAATAAACAGCTTCATATTGAAGAGAATGGTCTGGAAGAGCGTCTTATTGCGGCGATTGACAGCGGCAATCTTACCGTTTCCACTACTCCTGAAAAAGCTGACGTATTTATTATCGCCGTTCCATCGCCAATTAACCCTGATAAAACAGCAGATATGAAATATGTTGAAGCGGCAACAAAATCGATTGTCCCTTATCTTGAAAAAGGAAATCTTGTTATTCTTGAATCAACTGTTCCACCAAGGACGGTTGAGGATGTAATGATGCCGATATTAAAAGAGAGCGGACTTGAAATGGGAACGGAACTTCTCATTTCTCACTCCCCAGAACGGGTTATTCCGGGTCGTGTGTTTGAAGAGCTTGTTAATAACAGCCGGATTGTCGGCGGGATTAACGAAGAGTCTTCAGAAAAAACACGCGATCTATACCGCGCCTTCGTAAAGGGTGAAATTTTCTTAACCGATGCGACTACCGCAGAAATGGTTAAGGTTATCGAAAACACGTACCGCGATGTAAATATAGCGTTTGCCAACGAACTTGCACGTGTTAGCGAGACTCTTGGGGTCAATGTGTGGGAGGCCATCAAGCTTGCCAACCATCACCCACGAGTAAATATCCATATGCCAGGTCCGGGTGTCGGCGGTCATTGTATCGCGGTTGATCCTTGGTTCCTAGTGGAACAGGATCCGGAAAATGCGAAAATCATTCACCTTGCCCGTCAAACGAATGATTCCATGCCGCTATTTGTGGCAAATAAAGTGAAAACAATTGCTGAACAGCAGCAAATTAAGAACCCGAAGGTGGCTGTTTTAGGCCTTTCCTTCAAGGCGAATATCGATGATATGCGCGAAAGTCCGTCTGTCGAGGTTATCCATCATTTAAAGGAATTGAATCTGGAGCTAACGGCATTTGACCCGCATATTAAAGAACAGAAATTCCCGCAGCAGGCCTTAAAGCTTGAAGAAGCCTTACAGAATGCGGATATTGTTCTAATCTTAACTGAGCATGATGAATTTAAAATTCTTGATCCAAAGCAAACGGCCAATTTGGTTCGTTCTAAAATTGTACTGGATACAAAAAATTGCCTTCCGCGTGAAGCTTGGGTTAAAGCCGGCTTTGATGTCCGTGTTTTAGGGGATTCTAAACATAGTTAATATTTACGATGATGACTGCGGCCGGTACCCTCTGCCGCAGTTCGTTTCATATGTAAAGTCCAAAAGGTGGTACGTTATGAAGGAAAACTTTCTCGGTGTTGATGTTTGTAATTATGATTATGACCAGCTTGCTTCATTATTAATGCAGGATATCAACCAGAAAAAGAAGTCATTTATTGTGGCGATTAATCCGGAAAAAATTATGAAGGCGCAAGAGGACGAAGAATTAAGAAAGCTTCTGAATCGTGCAGATTATCAAATCCCGGATGGCATTGGCGTTATTTTAGCGTCCAAGCTAAAGGGCGGACAGGTGACCAGCCGTGTCACGGGCATTGATATGATGTTGAAGCTTTGCCAAACAGCAGCGGCACAAGGAAAACGGATTTTTTTATATGGCGGAAAGCCTGGGGTTGCCGATGCGGCAAAGGCGGAGCTTGAAAGGCAAATCCCGGGTATTCAAATTGTCGGGACGTTACATGGCTATGAGAAAGATGAAAAAGTGGTCGTCGATACCATCAATCAACATCAACCAGAGATTATTTTCGTAGCATTAGGAAGTCCTACGCAGGAATATTGGATTGTCAATCATATGGATAAAGTCACCCCCTACATCTTTCAAGGGGTCGGCGGCTCATATGATGTAATTTCCGGCAATCTCAAGCGAGCACCGGAGCTTTTCCAAACACTTGGCCTTGAATGGTTCTACCGTCTAATGAAAGAACCATGGCGCTGGAAAAGACAATTGATTTTGCCAAAATTCCTTTTAAGAACATTAAAAAAATAAGTATTTATCTTGATATAAAAAAGAGAGGTAAACTTAGGTCACAAATGACTAGGTTTCCCTCTCTTTTTATTATTGGGAAATATTATAAACAATTCTAGTAATCTTTCAATTATTGGTATAAAATTCTTCAATAGAGAGCAATATACATTCGTGATTGGAGAGAAAGCTTTGAAATTTAGATTCCTAACTTTTATATTTTTTATTTTGATAATTCTATGTCCACAGTCTCCCTCAAGCGTTAAGGCAGCAGGTGGGGAAGCACAGGAAGAGCAGCCCTTGCTGCAATTTCCCGTTATGAGTGATATTCACATTGGAGGTGACTATCAAAAGGATAGATTCACCAAAGCGCTGAATGATTTGCAAATGATTGCGCCACATTACCAGGCAATTGCGATGGTTGGAGATATTACTAATAATGGAACAGAACAAGAATATGATACTTTTAATAATATTTTAAATTCAACGATCAATCCTGCATCTGAAAAAATCATTACTATGGGAAACCATGAATATTTTGAAGGTATCTATTCTCCCTCAGGATTAAATGCCGAGATTTATATGAAAAGGTTTTTGGATAAGACTGGCATGCCAGGAGATAAAATTTATTATGAAAAGTGGATTAATGGTTACCACTTTATTACTCTTGGAGGAGAGGGGTTTCCTAGTCCGGATGACCATGATCATGCCAACATAACGGAGGAACAATATTGGTGGCTTAAAAGAACCTTGGCAAAAAATGCTGACCCATCTAAACCAATCTTTGTTTTTCTTCATCAAGCCATTGATCATACTGTATATGGCAGCGATGATTGGGGGGCTGGATTTCAAGATAATAGACTTAAAGATATATTGAAAAGATATCCTCAAGTCATTTTGTTTTCAGGACATTCTCATTATCTTTTGAATCACCCAAGAACGGTTTTTCAGGATGGTTTTACTATGGTGAATTCCGGTTCGGTTGCTTATACCTATTCAGATTCCGGGTCTAAGATGTTTTCTCAAGGACTGCTTGTAAATGTTTATGCAAACCATGTTGAAATAAAAGCGAGAGATTTTACTAATAGTTCATGGATTCAAACATTTACGATTCCAACACCTTTCCAACAAACATATAAGGATGATGAAAAGCCTTATTTTTTGGAAAGTTCAAAGATAAATCTGGAAAAAAATATTAGTGGAGATTCGGTTACTCTCTCCTGGGACGCAGCAAGAGACAATACGCTGGTTGATAAATATGTCATTAAAAATAATGGGGAAGTAATTTTTACAAAAAATATGGAGTTCTGGGAGCATGAAACTTCAGAAAATCGGATTTATGCAGAAATTTCAAATTTATCTCCGGAAACTGCCTACAATCTCGAAATTTCCGCAGTGGATGCTTGGAACAATGAATCCTTATTAAAGCTAAACACTTCCTTTGATACACCTAAATTATTCGGCTGGAAATTGGCAGAAGGAAAGTGGCGGTACTATAAAGAGGGGGTGCCCGTCACAGGCTGGGCAAAAATACAAGAACAATGGTATTTCTTTCTTAACGACGGCACCATGTATACAGGCTGGCTTACTTTAGGCAATAAGAAATATTATTTAAATACTAATGGAACCATGCAATTAGGCTGGAAGGAACTAGACGGGAAAATATATTACTTTAACAATGAGGGGAGTCTACAATTAGGCTGGATAAACGACCGAGGAAATTGGTATTACCTTAAATCAGACGAATTGCTGAAGGGCTGGCATCTATTAAATAACAGTTGGTACTTCTTTAATGATAAAGGTGTAATGAAGACAGGTTGGATTCAATCAGCCGGAAAATGGTACTACTTAGACACCAAAGGAGTAATGAAGACCGGTTGGATTCAATCAAGTGGAAAATGGTACTTTTTGGACAGCAAGGGTGCGATGAGTATCGGATGGATCGCTGTTGGTGATAAATGGTATTACCTGCAAACCAACGGAGAAATGAAAACGGGCTGGCTTTATGAATATGGAAAATGGTATTACTTGAAGCCAGATGGGTCTATGGCCAAAAATACAACCATTCAGGGCTATGTTTTTGGTAATGATGGAGTGTGGAAAAAATAATAGTTTAGAAAGAAAGGGTATCCTAACTAGGATACCCTCTCTTATTACTGTACAGTCCTTCCAAAACGACCTTTTATTTTATTAAGAAACAATGAAAAAACTTCGTCTTTTGTGAAAAATAATATTGCCGCATAGACCATCACACAAACGAAAACCGATACCAAAAATAATGGGATGTAATGAGAAATAAACATCTTTATCAGATAGTGGATGGGGATAAAGATGAGCGAATACAGGAAGTATTTCGTTTTTGAGAAAGTAAATAAAGAATAATCTATCTTTAAATATTTTCGGATAAACACATACTCCATTGTGACTAATAGAAAATTAGAAATAGCAGTAGTCAAAATGGCTGTTGTTGGATTGAAATGGTTCATTTGTATTAAAACAATCTTAAAAATGAGGTTAAGAATCCCAGAAATAAAGACAAATTTAACCAGGATATTTTCCTTTTTCTTCACATAAATAACTTGATTCGATAAAATTGAATCAATCCCCAGTGATATCATATAAATGGCAAAAATCTTAAGCGTGGTCTGGGCGCTAATATATTTATGTCCTCCATATAAGAGAATTCCGGCATCAGCTGTGACGAAAAGGCCAATGGCTGCAGGAAATAAGAAGGCAAAATAAACTTTAGATATATTGTTTAGCAGTTTGAGATAAGAGCCCTCATCTTCATTTCCAGATAGATAGGATAGACGCGGAATCGTTACTTGAATAATACTAAGCATTAGCGTATTAATAATCCCCATTATTTGTTGTGCCATTACATAGAAAGAAACTGATTTATTACTAATGTATTCCCCCAGCATGAAACGGTCCAGTTGAACATAAAGGATATTGGCATTAGAAAAAGCAACCACTAATAATAGGGGCTTAATATGTTTTTTTATCGTGATATTGGAAAAGTCCAGTTGAATTTTTCTTTTAATATATATGAAGCTTACAATATTATTAAGAAAAGTTGTGAGAATTAACAAAAAAGCATATTGTTTATAATCATGTGAGCTCTTAACAAGAGTAAATAATAATGCAAGATAGATCACCTTAATGACAATCGTTTTAATCGTGATGAAATTATACTTTTCTCTTGCTTCATTAACCCATTCTACATAAAAGATATTGCCTATTAAGTTGACGGCATAAATCATTAATACCGGAAAGATTACTTTGTCTCCATATCCTACATAGATAAATATCAAATAAATAAGTAATGAAAGTACACTTGTACCCATACTAATGGTCAACATACTTGTAAAGAATTGGTTTACCTTTGTCTGATCATCCTTAATACGGCTCATCTCTCTTAGGCCATACTGGTAAACACCAAACACCGCAAAAATGAAAAAGTAATTAAAGATCGTTTCAGACCGCTGTACCATCCCAATAGAATTAGGCCCAAGAGTACGATATACATAAGGTCCTACTAAGATAGGGATGATGATATTAAACAAATTTAGTAATATTTTGTAAATTACATTTTTAATGATTGACGATTTTTGCATAAAACACCCGCGTAGCCTTTCTTATATAAAAATGCGAATGACAAAAACTTATTAGCCATTTATTGATGTAAGATCTGACATATGGCTTTGCCGTTTGCTTTCCTCTGGTATCTCCATATAATCTTCCCCGTATAAGGCTGTTAAGTAATGATTAGGGTGCTGAGGCACGTTAAACCACTCGTTTTCAAAAATACCTTCTTTCAACGGGAAGATATCATGAATATTATAATAGGTATGGCCAAAATAAGGTGTTTCAATCCCATAAGTAACATAGTCAGACTTTGAGTTAATATAAGAATAAGCTTCATGTAATTGCAGTTTATTAATTACTCTTCGCAGTTTATTTTTTATATTATTTGCTTCTGAAGGATATTTAATGCTGGCAACTCGATGGACTATTTTCTCCGTGGCCGACATTTTATTAGGCTGGGACACGAAATCATATGGAAAGATATCGATGGAAATCCCCCGCCTTTTAATCCCATGCCAATCAACCCAATCAAAATCTTCAAGAAAAAGAATTTTTAACCAATTGTGCTTACCGTGTGTGTGGACATTTTCTGATTCCACTTTGAATTTAGGGGGCAGCATGGTTTCGACGACTCGTTTAAATCTTGAATAATCTTTTCTTAACATACCGATATCGGCATCATCATCCCAAGGAATAAATCCTTTGTGCCTTTCCGAACCAAGTAAGGTACCATCTGTTATCCAATATGGGATATTTTCTGTTTTACAAATATGATCAACGGCTAACAACATCTCAAGCATTGTTTGTTGAGCACGTCTTAATGGACTATTCTGTTCCAACTCTACTGCCAATTTCATTTACCTCCTACTAAAACCAATCATATGAATAAATTTACTCCTAACATTTGATTCTACACAAATACAGCTTGCAATTCAATCATGAACCTACCTTCTCGTCCATTCCAATCCTGTCATAGGGGAGTGCTAATTTTAATGAAAAGAGCGTGAGTAAAGAGTAGTAATTTGTAATAAAATACAAATGGACCTTTTTTATTAGATTTCTGCTCTATAGCTTGGTATACTAATAAAATGTAAAAAGCACTTTAAATTAATTATTTAAAAATAAAAAACTAAGAGGTAAAGAATATGTCAGGTTTCACAATTCAGAGGCTATATCTGCTTTTAACAGCAATCGTTCTAGTTGCTGTTGGTCTATTTATTCATCAACCTATTATTGGATTTGGAATTTCGTTATTATTGGCATTATTTGTTTTTTATGATGAAAAAATAGGCATATTATTTATGATTATCTTTGTTCCGATTCGTCCATTTTTAACCGTCTATAATACAGGGTTTAAGCTGATTGGAGATATGATTCTTCTACTGCTTTTGGTGAAAACCTTCTATCATAATCGGAAGAATCTTCGCGAACTCTTTCGCTTTCATCCATTTGAATATGCTTTCTTTGCGTTTTTAATTCTCGGAGCAATTTCTGCCTTAATCACAGGCGTTTCACTTAAAGCAATCATTATTCAGCTACGTGCTTTTGGTCTTTTTTATTTGTTATTTTATATCATAAAACGGATGAAGGTTTCGCCCCAGGATATAAAGGATTTTTCCTTCACCACCCTCATTTTTGGCGTATTGCTTTCCGTGCAGGGGTTAGTAGAAAAAATTTCAGTTAGAACCTTATTTCTTCCTGAGGTTTGGCAAAGGATGGAACTATCCTATACCAATAAACAACGCATTTATGGTTTAATGGGCGGACCAAATGAAACCGGGATGTTCCTGCTCATCTCCTTTTTAATTGGATTTTATTTGTTATCCATCCGGAAGGATAAAGGAAAGGGCAAGTCATTAATTATTGCCAGTCTTATTCTAATTGCAACGGCTTTTCTTCTTACATATTCCCGCGGAGCTGTGTTAACGGTCATCGCCTTTTTACCTGTTTACCTTGTCATTACTAGAAGAGTAAAATTTTTGGTGCCTTTAGCTTTCATCGGTATTACGGCAGGAGTATTATTTTTCTCAGTTGAAAAAGTTACCCATGTTGTTGAAAAATATCAAATTCAACACGCTAAGGAAATTAACGGAGACGAATCCGTAGATGAAACGGATAACTATGATGAAAAAGAAGTGAATCGATTCTCTGATGCTTTTTCCGCGGAAAATAGGGCATTAAGTAATGCGGATGGCCGCGCGTACTATTTTAAAAAATCGCTCGAAGTGTTAAAGACCAGCCCTATCATCGGATACGGGTTTGGAACGTTCGGAGGCTCCGCGACTCTTATTTACTCATCACCAATATATAAACACTTTGGGATTAAGGGAGATTTTTATTCGGACAACCAATATACACAAATTATTGCTGAAACAGGAGTAATCGGGATTATACTTCTTGCAGCATTTGTTATTTTCCTTATGAAAATAACGTGGGACCTCAGAAAGAAACAAGATCTATCACCACTTTTGATTTATTTCATTGTAGCTGCCGTCGTGAGTGGTGCGGTCTATAATATTCTCGAAATGGATGCTTTCACGATGTATTATTTCATCATTCTGGGTTATGCCATTCGTTTTATAAAAAATAGAGAAACTGTATAAAAAAAGGGGGACCATTTCCAGTAATTATGGGGAAGGGACCCCTTTGTTTTTGGGGATTCTTGTCAAAAATTAGGGGTTGTGAAATAATAAGGTTAATTTGTAGAGTTTTGCTTCCTTTATAAGGTTTTATTAATGTAAAAGGAGAATCATTTATGAAACGAGTTAGAAAAGCCATTATTCCTGCTGCAGGATTAGGGACACGGTTTTTGCCAGCAACGAAGGCAATGCCAAAAGAAATGCTTCCAATTGTAGATAAGCCTACTATTCAATATATCGTGGAAGAAGCGATTGAATCGGGCATTGAAGATATAATTATTGTAACAGGTAAAGGCAAACGGGCGATTGAAGATCACTTTGATCATGCATTTGAATTGGAACAAACCCTATTCGAAAAAGAAAAGTTTGAACTGCTAGAGAAAGTTCAAGCATCCTCTAACCTTGTAGATATTCATTATATTCGCCAAAAAGAGCCTCGGGGGTTAGGGCATGCCGTTTGGTGTGCAAGGAATTTCATTGGAAACGAACCTTTTGCCGTCCTCTTAGGGGATGATATTGTTCAGGCAGAAACGCCTTGCTTACGTCAGCTTATAAATGAATATGAAAAAACACTTTCCTCTGTGATTGGTGTTATGAAAGTGGCTGAAACAGAAACACACCGCTATGGGGTAATTGATCCATTAG
Organism: Neobacillus bataviensis; assembly: GCF_019969725.1. Next base: position 442,171 of record NZ_JAHXYW010000005.1, on the reverse strand, counting down.
CTCAGAATGACAGGAGATACCAAGTTCGTCAATTTGTTGAAAAACCTAAACCTGGCACTGCACCGTCTAATCTTGCCATTATTGGAAGGTACATTTTAAACCCTGAGATTTTCATGTTTTTAGATAGACAGGAAATTGGAGCAGGTGGAGAAATCCAGTTAACAGATGCGATTCAAAAGCTAAATGAAATCCAACGTGTTTTTGCCTATGAATTTGAAGGGAAACGATATGACGTTGGTGAAAAATTAGGCTTTATCGAAACAACCATTGAGTTTGCACTTCAGAATGAAGAAATCAAGGATGGTTTGATTCAATATATGGAAGAGAAGTTAAAGGAACTCCGTTTATAAATTGAATCGATCTCCTGATTAAAAGTAAAGAGGTAAAAGAATGAAAAAAATAAAAGTTCTCCATGTTTGCGATACACTAGATAAAGGTGGTTTAGAAGAAGTAATCTATAATCTCGTAAAAAATACGAGTGACCAGGAATTTGAGACAGGTGTTGCCTACTTTAGGGGAGGGACGGTGGCAAACCGGCTTAAAGAAAAGGGATTTTCCTGCAAGGAAATTAACGAATCAAGTAAAATTTCCCGAATAAATAAGCTTTCTAAATATATAAAAGAAGGAAAGTTTGATATTGTACAAGCCCACTTTTGTTTTCATGGCATCTTGGCTGCCAAACTTGCAGGTGTTAAAGTAATCGAAACCACACATAATACATATCACTTTTTCGAAAATCCATGGGGAAGGACAAAATATAGCTTTTATCTAAACCTTGTGGACTCTGTCGTTTCAGTATCAAAGACAGTCGAAAAGTTTAATATGGCAAACTTTAAAGTTATGAATAATAGGAAATATACAGTTATAAGAAATTCCATTGATTCAGAAAGAATCATCCCTACTGAACGGACAAAAGCAGAATTGAAAAAGGAATTCGGATTGCCTGAAGACTCGTTTGTGGTCAGTACTCTTTCAAGACTAGATGTTCAAAAGGGGTTAGAATATTTTATTGAAGCAGCCAAGACTTTAAATCAAAAATATAAGCATCTCGTCTTTTTAATTCCAGGAGAAGGCGGCGAACAGTATAGCCAGTCCTTAAGAGAAAAAGCCGAAGGTGTCAGCAATATAAAATTCATCGGTCATGTTTCCAAAGTGAATGAATTGTTTAAGGTAATGGACGTTTTTGCGATGACGTCATTATGGGAAGGCGCCCCACTTACGTTACTAGAAGCGATGGCTTATGGAAAAGCTGTAGTTGTTACAAACGTAGGAAATACGGCAGAAGTGATTCAGGACAATGTGAATGGCTTTATTGTCGAAAAAAAGGATGTTTCCGCATTTGTTGAGCGGCTTACCAGATTCATCGAAAATCCTGATAAACGATCCGAACTGGAACAACAAGCCAAAAAGGACTTTACAGAAAAATTTAGTAATCAAATTATGATCAGTCATTATAAACAGTTATACAAATCATTATTATAAAATTAAAGGAAGAGTGGATTTCTATCCACTTTTCCTTTATTTGTCTGCAAGCAGGTTTAATATTTCCTTGAAACGCTCGTCCCATGTTGTTTTTGCCAAAAAGTCATCCAACTCTTCATATGGCAGCTTGGAATGAATCAATTGTTCATAATCATGTAAGATGGCTGATTTTACTGCCGCCTCACCTTCACAATGGGTAACGAGCGGATATTTTCCGATATGAGGAATACCGGTGGATATCGTTGGCAGCCCAAAATATAAGTATTCATAAATTTTTATTGGGTCAACCGCATCGGAGAGTTTACTCGATTTAAACGGAATGATGCCAATATGCCATTTCTCAACAAATTGCTGCAGCTGACTCGGATGTACTTTTCCATAAAATTCACAGTTTGGAGAAGCTTCAATTTTAGCTAAAATATCATCAGGGGCGCCATGACCGATAAAATGGAAAACAAAGTTCTCATTTTTGGCTAAGGTAAAAATAAGATCCCAATCAAACCATGAAGGTGTCAGATGACCAAAATACCCGATATGAATTTTTTGATCAGGTGATTCTTTTCTAAGAGATACATTTCTTTTCCCGGATAAGGCGGCGTTATATCCATTTCCAATCACATAAATATTATTTCTAATGGAGGCAAATTTGTCTTTTAATGGCTGGGAAACAACTGAAACCAAATTAGAATCCTTCACAAATGCTTCCTCAATGCTCCGGTTATACCACGGTGCATCCCCTGTCTTATAGAATTCTTCCCACTCATCCATGATGTCATAAACAATTTGATAATTAGATTGTTTTAATTGATTTACACATCCGTAGAAAAGCTTTGCTGGGAATGTTGTTATATAGGTTTTATTGGCTATTTCATCCAGCATTTTTAATTTCTCGATTCCATAGATGAAATCATAAACAGGAACTTCGAAGATATTCTTATAAACCATCTGATAGCTCTTTTCAAGCTTTTCCTGATCATCCCATTGCCATGCGACAAATAGTACAGCAAATCCCTGGTCAGATAAATACTTGGCAAGATTAATCGTTCTTTGATTATACAATTCTTCAAATTCACGCCCGGAGGTTAGAATGGCAAAGCCTTTGATTTCTTTACTTCTATTCAATTCCGCTATTTTAAGATAAACATCATGAAGCTGGGGATTATTGCGATTGAAAATTTTGTTAACCCCTATTTTCGTAAACAATCTTCTTTGCACTTTTTGGAAAGTAGGCTGCAATCCATTTTGCTGAATGGATTTTAAACTCTTCCGGATTACATGTTTAACTGACATTTTTATGCCCCTTTATATAATAATGGTATCATTATACCTTAATTCGAAGGGGATATAAAATTCTGTCGAATTATCCTATGTTTTGTCCATGTTGATTAAAGTGCTCTAATTTACTGAAAACAATGGTATTAGTGGTTGCCATAGTCCCATTATCTCTGAGAAAGTACCATTGTTCGTTTTCGTAATACCAGCCTGTCCTCATACTGCCAATTGCATTGAAATTGTACCACTTGCCGCTTAATTTTTGCCAGCCGGTTTGCATTTCGCCTTTATCATTAAAGTAATACCATTCATAGTCTATTTGTACCCAGCCAGTTTGCATCTTCCCAGTTGATTTATCAAGATAATACCACTGTCCATTCGAATGAAACCATCCCTTTTTTAGATTCCCTTTTGAATCATAATAGTACCAATCACCTTGATAGTTGACCCATTCGGTTTGAGAGGACTTGGATTTCCCTAGTGGAATGGTAACGGTCTTAATCCAAGTACCATTACTAAATTCTCTTGCTTTCAATTCTACTTTATCATCATATACATTTACGACATATCCTTGGGATTGAGTATAGTTTTCTTTTCCTTTAGGTGTATAGGTGTAGGCAACTGAGCTGGTATTAACCATGGTAATGCCATCAGTCACAATACTTTTCGGATTATTAATAGGGTAATGAGAATGTCCTGTAAAAAGAATAACCTGCGGATACTTTTTTAACAGTGCAAGAATCTTTTGATCTTCCAGACCAGCACCCCATTCACTGCCGTAAACAGTATTGGTAATTGGCTGGTGAAAGAAAACAAAGATTGGTTTACTGCTATCGGCATTAATAGACAAAGTATTCTCCAGCCATTGAAATTGTTCGTCAGAAATATACGCAGAATCCCTTTCTTTCGATCCATATTGAGCGAGCATCGTTTTCTCCGATTTTTCTCCGCCAATCGTAATAAAATGATACCCCTTTATCCACTTATCATAATAAAGATTTGAAACGTTCATGTTACTTAGAAATCGATTTTTTAACTCCTCATCTGTGACAGAGGCATCTCCTTGTGAGTCAAGCCATTCATGATTTCCGATCGCCATAAATTCCTCAGCCGTGCTATTTTTCTTAGTCTTGAAAACCGAGTTAAACAAATCATATTCTTTTGTTCTTCCATAATTGGTCATATCACCGTTAACGGCAATAGCATCATAACTTGGGACGATGGTATTTAAGTCATCCATTGCCTTTTCAAATTTCCTTGTCAATTTGGGGATATTTGGATCAATATGCGTATCGCTAATAACGGCAACTTGTAAATTTGGATTAGTGCTGGCTTGTACCGATTGAAATGCGGGTCCAATGATTCCCGCGAACACCAATCCAATCGAGAAAATGATTTTAAACATACTCTACCTCACAACAATTGAATTTGTAATTGTTTATGATTATAGATTTTGTAGCTTAAGTAATTCTTAACTTAAAGAGCGTGAAATATTATCATTTCCTAATTGCGTTTTTATATTAGGCTGTGTTGATTTCCGCTCCAATCAACAGTGTTTCAAAATCAACAATTCCTTTTAATAAAAATACTTTTAACCTAATTTCAGCCTAAGCCCTGACCAAATGCTCCTCTTTTGCATAAATAAAAGTAAAGGAGAGGATAAGCCATGAATATTATTCAACGACTAATTCCTGTTTCTCATACTGAAACCCGACCGGGTATTAAAATGGTTCCAAAATACATTATTACTATTCACGAAACAGATAATACAGCGAGAGGTGCCGACGCAGAGGCACACGCAAGTTTACAGGAACGGGGGAATAGCAGGACAGCCTCGTGGCATCTACAGGTAGATGAACACGAAATTATTCAGTCCATTCCCTTTGATGAAGTGGCATGGGCCGCTGGAGACGGACGAAATGGTCCGGGGAACAGGACATCCATTCATATCGAAATGTGCGTAAACGTTGACGGAAATTATAAGCAAACTGTCACGAAAACAGTCGAAGTCGTCCAATATTTAATGAGCAGATTCAATATATCTATTGATCATGTAGTTCCTCATAAACATTGGACGGGTAAGAACTGCCCGAGAAATTTATTACCGCAATGGGAGAGTTTTATTAAACGTCTCCAAGGTACAAATGATGGTTGGGTTAAAAAGGGCACCCAATGGTTCTTTTATAAAGATGATATAAAACAAACAGGCTGGCTAAATCAAAATGGAAAATGGTATTTTCTTGATGCAACCGGACTGATGAATACTGGATGGACTAGAGTAAAGGGGTTGTGGTATTTCCTAAATACCGATGGAGTCATGCAAACGGGCTGGGTGAAAGTACAAGACAAATGGTACTATCTCAATGCCAATGGAGTCATGCAGACAGGCTGGGTGAAGGTAAAAGACAAATGGTATTACCTTAGTGATAATGGAGTCATGCAGAAAGGCTGGCTAGAAATTAATAATAAAAAATATTATTTAATGAGTGACGGTTCGATGAGAACGGGCTGGCTTAAATTGGACTCGAAATGGTATTTCTTTAACACAAATGGAGAAATGGCCATTGGCTGGGTTCAAGATAACGGGAAGACTTACTATCTTAATGCCGATGGTGTGATGGTTACAGGAAAACAAACCATTGATGGGGTAGAATATACGTTTGGTGATGATGGAGCTTTAATAGAAGCGCAAGCCTCATCCCCAGCTAATGATACAAGCACGAGTGCAGCTAAAACTGCTCAAGATACTTCCATGGCCGTTGCACCGGAAGGCGACAAATCCGAAGCAGTCACTACACAGTCTGTAAGCGCTAATCCTAACGGAGCAACTGGAAACCCTGCAGGCGGAAATCCAGAAGGAACAGCAGGAGATCCTGTTGCAGAAACCCCTGAAGGAGTGCAGGAAGTTCCAATCAATGAAACTGAAGTTCAAGAAAATGATGAGCAAACACCTTAATGAAGGAAAAGGGCATGATTCTTTTATAAAGAATCATGCCCTCTTATTTTCAACGCCGCCCTAAACACTAGTTATCTAAAACATACTGCTCTTTAATGGAGCTTACTTTTTTTAGTTGTTTGACGTTAAAATTGGTAATTTGCTTTTCGAAATTTTGAAGCTTTGCAGTGTATTCCTTTTCCGATTGAACCGGTTTATTTTTTGCAAAATAATCGATAATCCAATTATTGATAAAGTTGTAGTAATGGGTTTGGTCGCCCTGGTAATTCCCAATATTAAAAGTAATATTCTGCATATCCTGAAAATCATAAAGCTCTACATTAGGATATTGTTTGGCAAGCTTATAGACTTCATTTTTAAACTTTAATCTTTCGGTTAAATATTTCGGATTTTTTTTATAAAAGCTAACGTGATTATAAATTGGGTATGGTGCATAGAACAAGGTGAATTTCGTATTCGGATGTGCTTTTACAAGAGAAATCACATTTTCCTTAAAGGATTCGATTTGGACCGATGATTTTTCGTAGCTTGGTAATTGTTCCAAAGGCTCTACATTCTTTAGCGTAGTTTTAATATGGTCGATTGATTCGATCGGGGCAACCTGACCAAATTTGTAAAGTGATTCAATATCCCTTCGGTGCTCATCCCCTGCTTTATTCGCCATTAGATTATTATAAAGGACCTCGATCGAATAAGAACTGAACAAATAACGAATATCATTGAATCTCCATTTATCGTACATATAGGTAGGGAAATCGCTTGGTGGTCCCGTTACCCAGTCAGGATCACCTGCAAAGGAAAAATAATTGAGTTCCCAGATAACGCGTTTTAACTGGGGCTTGTCTCGAAACGCCGCTTCTGCAACCATCGATTGTTCCTTGGCAGTCGATGCTGGTAAAGAGGCGTTAAAGGATTTAACGCCCAGCCTTTCATTTACATAGCTTTCGCGGAAATTACGCCCCATTGAGGTAGCAGTAAAAACGGTATCGTAATCTTGATTTTTCAAAAATCCTGGCATTTGATAACGTTCTGTCGCAATATATTGCGGTCTGTACAGATCAGGTTTTCTAAAATAAAATAACGGGTCAAGTTTATACATTACGACCGAAACTAAAATAATGAAAAAGGATGCCAAAATGGCAGAAATAGCAAGGAATTTTTTATATGACATGATGGTAAACCCCTTAAAATTTAAAATATAAAAATTCGCTGACTCTGCTCAAATATAGCAACGAAATCACTGCAATAAGACTAATGAATGCTGCAGTGCGATAATTAGGTTTAAAGGTATTCAAGCGTTCGATTGAATTCTTGGCGAATACAACAATACCAAGAATTAAAGCAAAGAGAAGGATCAGTTTTAAATCAAAATAATAGGCCGCCGCGATAAAATGAGTTCCAAGTGTTTCATTAAAGAACGCTGTCAGACGGTCTGGGAAATGAAACCCTTGAAGACTAAACATTTTTGTCAGCATTAATTTAACAGTCGTTAAATCAGGCGAACGGAAAAATACCCAGGCAATATGAACAAATAAAAAAGTGATAAACCAAGCGACAAGCTTTGGCAGCCTGATATTTAATGTGGACCAAAATCTGTAAATGACGCTGGCAACACCATGCAAGATTCCCCAAATGACAAACGTCCATCCGGCTCCGTGCCAAATACCGCTGACAAAAAAGATGATAAATAAGTTTATATACGTGCGGACATTGCCTTTTCTGCTTCCACCAAGCGGAATATAAAGATAGTGGGTGAAGAAGCGGCCTAAAGTCATATGCCATCTGCGCCAGAAATCCTGAATATCAAGTGATTTATAAGGTGAGTTAAAGTTAACAGGCAGCTTGATATTAAAAAATAAACCTAATCCAATTGCCATGTCACAATACCCGCTAAAATCAAAATATAATTGGAACGTATAGGCTAAGGTAGTAACCCAGCTGTCAAACAATGTTAATGTTGCAATATTGGTGTATCCTGTATTGGCCCATCCAGCCAGTGTATCTGCAATGATAACCTTTTTAAATAGTCCAATTGAAAAAATATAAAGCCCTGAAGCGATATTATTCAATTTAATCTTATAATTTGTTCCGTCTCTTAGTTGGTCGATAATTTCCCGATGATGGACAATCGGTCCAGCAATCAAGTGAGGGAAGAAGGTAACAAAGAATGCATAATCAAGCAAGGAATATTCCTTCGTTCCTTCGCGGAAGGTGTCAACTAAGTAAGCAATTTGCTGAAAGGTAAAGAAGCTAATGGCTAACGGCAGAGCCAGATGTAACAGAGAAAAGTCTGTTTTGAAAACAGCATTGACGTTGGTCATAAAGAAATCGTAATACTTGTAGTATCCAAGTAAGCTAATGTTAAACAAAATGCCTATTGTTAAGACGGTTCTTTTTATACCCTGCTTTTGAATTTTGTTAAGTATGGTTGCCAAGGTGAAATTTATTGCAATCGATGAAAGAATAATCGGTAAATACTTAACATTCCAATAACTGTAAAAATAAAGGTTGGCAATAACAAAAAAGATCTTCGCGACACTTTTGTTTTTTAAGTTCAAAAGCAAATAGTAAGATACGAATACTATTGGAAAGAACACGAAGATAAATATGTAGGAATTAAATAACAAATTGCGTACCTCCTTATGATAATAAAACAATGATGATATTATAACATATAGTAGGAAATCCACACATATTGTTGAAAAATGTCAAATGATAAGAAATTGAAACGAATATGTAACTTTTAGTTTGTGTAATTCGTCAAATTTCATGGTATATTAATAAGAACTATGTAAGTCCAACAGGAGATTTCATGAAAAATAAAGTAACCGTCATTTCAAACATGTATCCGACGAGCGAGCATAAGAGCTTTGGAATCTTTGTGAAAAATCAAGTAGAAGCACTGCGCAGCAAGGGTTTGGATGTAGATGTCCTTGCGATTGACAATCCGAACAAAGGTAAGCTGAATTTGCTGAAGAAATATGGGAACTGGATGCTCAAGTTTGGAGTTCATCTGCTTTTTAAAGGGAGCAGAACATCTGTTGTCCATGCCCATTATGTGTTCCCAAGCGGCTGGCTTGCGAAGTGGTACAAAAAGCTTTTCGGAGCCCGTTTTATCGTCACTGCACATGGCGGCGACATTGATAAAATGGTGAAGAAAAGCGGACGCATTCAAACTATGACAAGAAGCATTTTAGCAGATGCCGACCACGTCATTGCGGTTGGCCAAGAATTATTTGCCACCCTTGAAAAAGACTTTGCGGTGCCGCGGTCAAAACTTTCTCTCATTAATATGGGGGTAAACCTGAATGTTTTTAAGCAGGTTGATAAAGTGCAGGCTCGGAAGCAATGCGGAATTCCAGAGGGGAAGACTCCATTATTGTTTGTGGGAAATATCATTGAACAAAAAGGTGTTAATGAATTGATTGAGGCTTACAGCCTTCTCAAAAATGATTATCCAGATTATGAACTGTACATACTTGGTTCAAATAAGGATCAAGGCTATTTTCAAAAAATCAAGACGATGATAGCAGAAAAAGGGCTTACAGAAAGTATTCATTTTCTTGGTACTAAAAACCAAGCAGAGGTTGCTTTATGGATGGCCGCTGCAGAAGTGTTTATTCTGCCCTCACATATTGAAGGGTTCGGGCTTGTGGCCCTTGAGGCGATGGCTTGTGGAACGCCAGTGGTTGGAACCAATGTGGGCGGGCTTAAGTATCTTCTCGATGAAGGCAACGGAATTCTGGTAGAAGTGAATAGCACCGATTCTCTAAAAAAAGGAATTATAACGGTCCTTGAATCGACAGAAGTGAAACAGGAGCTTATTCGAAACGGTTTAGAAATGGCGAAGGAAAACGATCAAGACATTATGACAGACCGCGTCATTCAGTTGTACCAAGTGGAAGATGTAAGGGGCTTAAGCTAATGCCCTTTTATTGAATTTCATCTATTAAAATAGTAACTATGAAGTTTATGGAAAATATGAAATAATTAGTCATTTACTTGAAAAGGAAAATCTATTTAAAATAAATTTTAGCTGTGTTATAATCCACATGGTACATTCGTTAAGTTGTTATGTAATTGATTGTTAAATAGATAACTAACTTTCTAGTAACCTAGATGGTTACGGCCAACTATATGAGGAGGATCATGATGATCTACATCACCCTGATATTATGTTTTTTTAGTTCTATTCTTCTTACGCCTTTAGTAAAAAAACTTGCCTTCAAAATTGGGGCTACTGATAAACCAAATCAACGAAAAGTGCATCAAAAAATCATGCCGCGTCTTGGCGGATTAGCCATTTACCTAAGCTTTATCATCGGATTGTTAGTAATGCGTCCTGGAGGACAATATGCGCTGCCGATTATCATAGGTAGCATTATCATTGTCATTACTGGAATACTAGACGATATGTTAGAGCTTTCGGCGAAAATTAAATTTGTTGCTCAGATTGCTGCAGCAGCCATTGTGGTTATCTGGGGCGGCGTTCATGTTCAATTTATCAACCTGCCATTTGGCGGCCAAATTGAATTCGGTTATTTTAGTATCCCGCTGACAATTATCTGGATTGTCGGGATAACCAATGCTATCAATCTAATTGACGGTTTAGACGGACTAGCTGCCGGTGTTTCTTCCATTGCCTTGATTACCATTTCTGGAATGGCGATTATCATGGGTGATGGCTATGTAACAGCTGTTGCCTCTATCGTTCTAGCAAGTACTCTTGGATTTTTGCTTTACAATTTCCACCCGGCCAAAATCTTTATGGGTGATACAGGTGCCTTATTCTTGGGCTATATGATTTCCGTTTTATCTTTGTTAGGTTTTAAAAATGTAACACTAATTTCCTTTATTGTTCCTGTTATTATTCTCGGCGTACCGATCTCTGATACTTTCTTTGCGATTATTCGCCGAATTGTGAATAAGAAGCCATTATCTGCACCAGATAAGTCGCATTTACACCACTGTCTGCTCCGTTCTGGCTTTACCCATCGTCAAACAGTGTTAATCATTTATGCAATGGCAGCATTCTTCGGTCTTGCGGCGATTATCTTTTCACAGGCAAAGCTAATGGGAGGAGTCTTCCTCATTCTCGTTTTATTGATTCTAATAGAATTGATTGCGGAAACCGTTGGGCTTGTCGGCAAGAACTACCGTCCATTAATTAAAATGATGCGCGTTTTACTAGTTACCACAGTACGAAATAGATAAGATGTAAAGCCTGGCCAAAGCGGTCAGGCTTTTTCTTCGTTATAAAAAAATGTATAATGTTCCTAAAAAATGGTGGAATTATCAATATGACGAAGTTTTTAAAGTTTGGTGCTGTGGGTATCTTCAATACTCTCATTACGATAGGGAGTTTCACTCTGTTCGTTTATCTGGGAATAAATTATTTAATAGCGAATATCATTGCCTATGGCTTGGGAACCGTTAACAGTTTTTTTTGGAATAAAAACTGGGTGTTTCAAGAAAAGTCAGGCACGCTGACACTATTTCTAAAATTTGTTGTCGTTAATCTTATTACGCTTGGAATTAACACTTTATCTCTATTCATATTGGTGGATCAATTAAATACCCATTCTGCAGCAGCTCAAGTTATTTCGACTTTCCTAGGCATGTTCGTAAATTTTTTCTTAAATCAAAAATGGACATTCAATAAAAAAAAGCCGCATCACGAATTATGATGCGGCTTTTTTTACTAATTGTTATTTTCGCTGGAGTTTGTATCAGTAGAATTTGAATCAGAATCACTGCTGCCATTTGTGCTGTCTGTTGTGCTGGCGTCATCAGCAGTTGAATCGGCAGCTAAATGGGCTTTTAAGATAGATTTCGTTTCTTCGAGCGATGCTTCATCAAGCTTGTAGTAGTAAACCCGGTTAATATAATCGTCCGCACCCTTTAAGTTCAAGGTGTCTATTTTTAAGCCGCTGCCTGCAAGGCCATAATCCATCAACGACTTCATATCATTAAAGGACATATTCGTCTGCATATTATCGCCAACTGCTTCAATCATGTCAGCATGCTTGGTAATGGAACCAAGAGATAGTGCTTTTTTGAAAATCGCTTTAATAATTTCCTGCTGTCTCATCCCGCGCATTACATCGGTATCCTTATGGCGCGTTCTTGCAAGAGCCAGCGCCTGCTCGCCATTCAGCGTTTGGAAGCCAGGTTTTAAGTTGATAGCATTGTGATGGTCTTCTGAGTCCTTTTCTGAAATAGCATATGGGACATCGACATCAATTCCATCTAAAGCATTTACCACATCAATAAAGGCATAAAAGTTTACTTTAACATAATAGTCAATTGGAATATCTAGCAGGTTTTGTACCGTATCGATTGTATACTTCGGACCGCCGTATGCATGAGCATGGGTAATTTTATCATATTTATCTTTGTCGGGAATATACACATACGAATCACGCGGTATACTCAACAGCTTGACGGACTTTTCCTTTTTGTTTAAGGTTGCCACCAAAAGGGCATCAGATCGGACCGCATCGCCATATTGCTTCTTCCGGCTCTTACTTTCATCCACCCCAATCAAGAGGATTGAGATATTATCCATATCGGGGTTAGCCTTGACCGTTCTTTTTGATACGGTCTGTACGGGTTTATATGATTTATTGACGACTGATTCCGCTTTTTTAAGCAAAAAGGTTGCATATGCGGCACTACATAGGGCAACAATTAAAAACGGAACGAAAATCCACATAAAAACCCGCTTTTTCCGGATCTTTCTCTTCTTCTGCGCTTTACGCTGTGAGCGTTGAATTTCGGACATATATTTTCTCCTTTATATCAATATCATCATGATTCATTTTTAAAAGTATAAAAGACCAATTTACATTTTACCCTTTTTTTACAGCTACGTAAACTGTAGTTTAGTGTCGAAATTTGAAAAATATAATTCTTCCATTTTCCACCTTTCCTGCAGAGAACTTCCCCAAAATAGACGTTTTTCAGATTGGAAATGTTACATATGATTTTAAATAATAAGCCGCTCGAACCCTTGAAAATTCTAAATATTCGAGCTAAAAATAATTTACGAACTTTCATCAAATTACTAACATTTATTTTACAAAAAAGACTATGAATCTATTTGAAAAATTAGTAGAATAGTCTTGCAATACAAATATTTTTTGTCGAAGGGCGGAAAAAGTGTGAAGAGAAAGATAAAGAGAAGCATGAAGAGACGCATGCTCAATAGTTCTCTGGCTGTTGCGTTAGCGCTTACAACAGTTCCATTTAATATTTTCCCACATACAGCGAAAGCTGCAGTAACAGGAAACACGGCTACACTTCGTATTTTGGAAACAACTGACTTGCATGATGCTGCAATGGCATACGATTACTACCAAGATACTGATAAGGGTATTAACTACGGCTTGGCAAAAACAGCAAGCTTGATTCAACAAGCAAGATCAGAGGTAGACCCAAGTAACTCAATGTTATTTGATGCCGGTGATTTATTGCAAGGAAATCCAATGGCTGACTATGTAGCAAAAGTAAAGCCATTAACTGCTGATGAAACACACCCAATGTTTAAAGCTATGAAGCTATTAAACTATGATGGCGGTATCGTAGGAAACCATGAGTTCAACTATGGTTTAGACTTCCTTAACACTGCAATGAAAAATGCTCCGTATCCAATTGTAAACGCTAACATTTACAAGGATGATCATGACAATGATCCAACAAATGATCAAAACTATTTCACACCATATCAAATTATCCCTAAAAAGATTAAGGATGTTAATGGTGTTGAACATACAGTAAACGTTGGTGTGGTAGGTTTCGCTCCACCACAAATCCTTCAGTGGGATAAAGATAACCTTCAAGGTAAAGTAATCGTAAAAGATATCGTTAAAACAGCAGAAAAATATGTAGCTGAAATGAAGTCTAAGGGTGCAGACGTTATTGTTGCGATTGCTCACTCCGGCTGTGACGTTACAAATGATGGCCAACAAGATGCAGAAAACGCCGTATTCTCATTAAGTAAAGTGACTGGCATTGATGCCCTTCTATTTGGTCATGCTCACTATGCCTTCCCTGCTGGTAAAGAGTTCCACCAAGGAAGCAATTTAGCCAACGCGGATTTACCAGGACTTGACACAAAACAGGGTACAATCAACGGAACACCTGCTGTTGAAGCAGGCTTCTGGGGCAATAACCTTGGGGTACTAGACTTAGCATTAGTACAAGATGAAAATGGAAAATGGACAGCAGATAAAACTGCATCAAAATCTGTCGACATGCCTGTAACAGCGACAACTGCTGTGGATCAATCAATAGTTGATGCTGTTAAACCAGAACACGATGCAACACTTGCATATGTACGCGGAAAAATTGGTGAAACATCTTCTCCAATGTTTAGCTATTTCTCACGTGTTATGGACGATCCAACCATCCAAATCGTAAACAATGCACAAACTGATTACGTTAAAAAGTGGATTGCAACGAATAAGCCGGAATTAAAGGATATTCCAGTTATTTCTGCTGGAGCTCCATTTAAAGCTGGCCGTCAAGGTGCAACAGATTATACAAATATCGTAAAAGGCGATCTTTCTATTAAGAGTGCCAATGACCTTTATTTGTTTAACAACACTTTAAAAGCAGTTGAACTAACAGGTGCGCAAGTTAAAGAATGGTTAGAAATGTCTGCATCCCAATTTAATAAAATCGATCCGAATAATGCGAATGCTCAAGAATTAATCGATTATGGTTTCCAAACTTACAATTTTGATGTGATCGATGGTGTTAAGTATCAAATTGATGTAACACAGCCAGCCCGCTATAACTATACGACTGGTGATGTAGTGAATGCTGATGCTCACCGTATCATCAACTTTACAGATATGAACGGAAATCCAATTGATCCAGATCAAAAATTCATTGTTGCTACAAACAACTATCGTGCAAGCGGCGGCGGTAATTTCCCAGGAACAAAGGGCGGAACTGCAAAGGTTGTAGTTGATTCTCCTTATGAAAACCGTCAAATTTTGATGGATTATATCAAAGAACAAGGTGTTGTTAATCCTTCCGCGGATAACAACTGGAAAATCGCTCCTATTAACGGTGCAGCGAAAACATTAACCTTTAAATCTTCACCAGCTGCGAAAAATGTTTTAGCATCTGCACCAAACGTGAAGGATGTTGCTCCATTAGCAGATGGATTTGAGCAATACACTTTAGATCAAAACGTACACATTCAATTATTAGGTATCAACGATTTCCATGGTCAGCTTGACACTTGGAGATCTATTAAAGATGCTTCAGGAAAAACAGTTGATTATTCAGGCGGTATCGAATGGCTTGCTGCTTACATGAAAGAAAGAGAAGCAACAAACCCTGCCAATACCCTAATGGTTCAAGCCGGAGACCTTGTTGGAGCAAGCCCTCCAGTATCTGCTCTTATGCAAGACGAACCAACTATCCGCATGATGAATGAAATTGGCATTGATGTTGGTACAATCGGTAACCATGAATTTGACGAAGGCGTTGCCGAAATGAAGCGTCTGATTTACGGCGGCAGCAATCCAAAGACTGAAAAATACGAAGCGAAGTATGGCAAGTTTACAGGCGCTAACTTCCCTTATGTAGTAGCAAACGTTGTCGATGAAAAGACTAATGAAAATATTTTACCTCCATACGTGGTAAAAGAAGTTGATGGCGTGAAAATCGGCTTTATCGGTGTTGTAACAACTGAAACTCCATTAATCGTTACTCCAAGCGGCGTTGCAGGTGTAAAATTCACAGATGAAGTAACTGCTATTAATAAATACGCAAAAGAATTAACAGATAAAGGTGTAAAAACAATTGTCGTTCTTGCTCACGATCCAGGAACTTCAAAAACAGATGGTACAGCAGCAACTGGAAAAGTTGTTGACATGGCTAAAGTAATTGATCCTTCAGTTGACGTTATTTATGGTGCACATGATCACAAATATTTAAATACAACTGTTGATAACAAGACTTTAGTACAATCTTGGTCTTATGGTACAGCATTCTCAGATATTGACTTAACTATTGATGCTGTTACTGGTGATATTATTGACCGCAAAGCAGAAGTTGTAGATACACTTCACAGCAAAATTACTGCTGATGCAAAAATCAAAGCTGAACTTGACAGCTATCAAGAAGACATCAAACCGATTGTCAGCCAAGTAGTTGGTTCTACTTCAGCTCCAATCACAAACGTAGCAAATGCTTCAGGTGAATCAGCACTTGGTAATTTAATTGCCGATGGTATGCGCAAAGTTACTGGTACTGAATTAGGATTTATGAATTCAGGCGGTATCCGTAACCCACTTCCAGGCGGAACCATCACTTGGGGCGATTTATTCAAAGTTCAACCATTTGGTAATGACCTAGTAACAATGACTGTCACTGGTGACCAAATCAGAACGTTATTAAATCAACAATTCCAAGCACCACCAAGCTATAACAAAATCATGGCAGTTTCTGGTCTTCGTTATACTTGGACGGATTCACAGCCTTATGGCAGTAAAGTTCTTGATATTTATCTTGAAGATGGTTCATTAATCGATCCAGAAGCTGAATACACAATTACTGTAAACAACTTCATGGCAGATGGCGGAGACGGCTTCGCAGTCCTTAAGTCTGGTAAAAATCGTGTAACAAACGTGGTGGATTTAGACGGATTCATTCAGTACTTCAAATCCTTACCGCAACCTGTTTCTGCACAAATTGAAGGTCGTATCTTAATTGATAACTTTGTTGAAGAGCCGCAAGTTTCAGTAACAAACTATGACGATACACTTTATGGTACAACTGAGCCAGGTGCAAAGGTTGTAGCAAAAGTTGACGGCGAAGTTTTAGGAACTGCAACTGCTGATGATCAAGGTTACTTTGAAATCCCGATGGGACAAACATTTGCAAAAGGTACAGTAATTCGTTTAGACATCACTGATAGGACTGGAAACTTAGCTCCATTTGATATTACTGTTGAAGCACAAACAGGCTGGATCTATTCCCAGGATGAAGATGGAAACGACGTTTGGTCTTATGTTGATCCTGAAACGGAAGAGCTTTACACAAATAAGTGGCTTCACGATGAAGATGGTATATGGTATCACTTCAACAAAGAAGGCATCATGGAAACTGGCTGGGTGAAAGTAAATGGCAAGTGGTACTTCTTTAGCGAAGATGAAGACACTGCTGGTGCTATGCAAACCGGCTGGATTCAAGAAGGTAACAAAAAGTACTATTTAGATGCTGTTAACGGCGATATGAAAGTTAACTGGGCACAAATAAATGGCAAGTGGTACTTCTTTGACATTCACGGTGTTATGAAAACCGGTTGGATACTTGTGAACAAGAAGTGGTACTTCCTTGATACAACTACTGGTGTTATGAAAACTGGCTGGTTATTAACAGGAAAGAACTGGTATTACCTAGCAAACAGCGGTGCTATGTTAACAGGCTGGGTACAGGTTGGCAATAAGTGGTACTATCTATATAATGATGGTAAAATGGCTGCTAATACTACTATCGGCAAATACAAAGTAGGTAAAGATGGAGCTTGGATTAAGTAATCCGTCTTGATTAAAAGGCAATTCCTTTAGGGGATTGCCTCTTTTTATTTTTTCCGATTTTTACTATGATTTGTTTGTTTTTGATTTCTGTTTAATGGACAAACTTACTATTAAGGAGGATTTTTTTATGCTTTTTCTTACCTTGATAGTATGTTTTTTCGTATCAATACTTATTACTCCACTCATAAAAAAATTAGCCTTCCTTATTGGAGCCACTGATAGGCCAAACCATCGAAAGGTCCATCAATCGATTATGCCAAGACTCGGAGGCTTAGCAATATTTATCAGCTTTATGGCTGGAATGATCCTCTTAAGGCCTGGAAACCCCTACTCGCCTGCGATACTTATCGGCTGTTTGATTATCATCCTTACCGGCCTTTGTGACGATTTGTTTGAGCTGCCCGCAAAATATAAACTAATTGGCCAACTGGCAGCCGCTTGTACCGTTGTTTTTTTCGGAAACTTGCAAGTTGTCTTTATTAATCTGCCGTTTGGCGGTCAGCTGCAATTTGGTTTTTTAAGTATTCCGATTACGATCCTTTGGATTGTTGGAATCACCAATGCCATTAATCTCATTGATGGATTGGACGGACTTGCTGCTGGGGTATCGTCAATTGCGTTAATAACAATTTCGGGGATGGCAATCATTCAGGGGAATTTATATGTTGTTGCGGTTGGATTAATTGTACTGGCAAGTACACTAGGATTTTTATTTTACAATTTCCATCCGGCCAGTATTTTTATGGGGGATACCGGGGCATTGTTTTTAGGGTTTATCATCTCAGTTTTGTCCCTTCTTGGTTTTAAAAATGTCACCTTTATTTCCTTTGTAATTCCTGTAATCATTCTTGGAGTGCCGATTTCGGATACATTTTTCGCAATACTTCGGCGTATTATTAACAAAAAGCCTTTGTCCGCACCTGACAAATCTCATTTGCATCATTGTATGCTGCGCATGGGCTATTCACACCGCCAGACTGTTCTGCTTATTTATGCAATGGCAGCGTTTTTTGGACTGGTTGCTGTCATTTATTCACAAGCCCGTATTGGCGGCGCCTTATTTTTAATCGCTGTAGTTATTCTTCTTATTGAAATCATTGCCGAAAAAATCGGCCTTATGGGACGAGACTACCGCCCATTACTAAATATCGTCCAGACGCTAAAAACAACCACTGCAAAGGACCGCTCATGACAAAAGGGACTCATACTTTGAGCCCCTTTAAATTTTCCCAATTGTAATCTATCTCAAGACCTAATATAATCTTCCTCAAGATATACTGTTTCACCTTTTTCGATGGTGCATTGGCCGTTCGTGAGTTCAACCATCCATTCGACAAAGGTTTCGACACTACTTTCCTCGACAAACGTATCAATGATGACGTTATCTAGGTAGTGAATTTCTTTCAGTTTATATTCCGACGCCCTAAGTTCTTTTTCTAACTTCCCGAGCCAAGTGTAGTCAATTTTTACATGGATGACTTGGGCAAGTTTTCTTTCAACGATTCCGACGGTATCAAGACCTTCAGAGGTAGCTTTGCCATAAGCGCGAATGAGACCGCCAGCGCCTAATTTGATCCCGCCAAAATAACGGGTAACTACCACGGCACTGTCCTTTAGCTTTCTCTTTTTCAAAACTTCAAGGATCGGGACACCGGCCGTTCCGCTTGGTTCCCCGTCATCATTGGCTTTTTGAATCTGATCCTGCTCGCCAATCAGATAGGCAGAACAATTGTGGGTGGCGTCCCAATGCTTTTTCTTAATGACTTGAATAAATTCCTGGGCTTCCTGTTCCGTTTCGACTCTTTTTATATGAGCAATAAACCGGGATTTCTGGATTACAATTTCGTGTTCTCCTGTTTCTTTTACTGTAAAATAACTTGCGAGCATGTTAAACTCCTTTCTATTTTTAAAAAATAAAAAATATGGTTGTAATATACCTTTAATATGATAGTAAAATTCGAATGATATAATAATCATAGTTCAGTGATGTTAATATGTGTTATAGGATGAAAGTAGTAGAATAATATTATCATTATACTACTTTTTACTGAACTTTGAGGGTTAAGTCTTTAGATAGTGCCTTCAAAATAGCAAAACGCTCCATTTATAGGTAAAATATGTTAGAAGGCCTAAAGGGAAAAATATGCAATCCCTGGAGGAATAAAAATGAAAATTAAACAGATTAATATGAAATCCATTGATGAAATCCGCGAAGAAATGATTGAGACAGTAACCTGCAGTAAGAGTGACATCTTTCGCATTAGTGAAAAATGCCGTCAAGATTACGACAACATGACAACAGAATTAGACAATATCAAACAAATGATGGTCAAGCTTAATGATGAAGGAGATCAGCTAGAAAAGCAAGTGCACCACGCGAGAGTCATGCTGTCTGAAGTGAGTATGAATATTAAAAAGTATTCGGAGGAAGAGGTCCGTGATGCGTATGAAAAAGCGCATCAGTTGCAAATGGATCTTTCTATAAATTGGCAGTATAAAAAGCAGCTTTTGGATAAACGCGATGATCTTGAGCGCCGGCTATTTGGATTGGTTGACACAATTGATCGGGCTGACCAGCTCATTTCACAAATTTCTGTCGTCATGAACTATTTGCAGAGTGACTTAAAACAAGTCGGCGAGGTTGCGAAAGCGAAGCAGGATTTTGGTCTGAAAATTATTGAGGCACAGGAGGAAGAGCGGAAGCGGCTGTCTCGTGAGATTCACGATGGACCCGCGCAAATGCTCGCCAACGTTATCGTCCGTTCCGATTTAATTGAACGGGTCTATCGTGATAGGGGTGTTGAAGAGGCATTTTTAGAAATAGATAGTTTCAAAAAAATGGTCCGTTCAGCCCTATATGAGGTACGGCGTATTATTTACGACTTACGTCCTATGGCGTTAGATGATTTAGGTCTCGTTCCTACCCTCAGAAAATATCTGCGTACTATCGAAGAATATCATAACCACTCGAAAATTAGTTTTGAGAACATTGGCCTAGAACGTCGGCTTCCGACTAAGTATGAAGTCGCATTGTTCCGCATGATTCAGGAGTCAGTGCAAAATGCACTTAAGCATGCGAATGCCTGTGAAATAAAAGTAAGACTGGAAATAACCAATTCGTCAATTAGCGTTTTGATCAAAGACAATGGCGTAGGTTTCGATATTAACCATAAGAAGCCAGAGTCTTTTGGAATGATTGGGATGAGAGAGCGGGTCGACCTGCTCGATGGTGAAATTACATTTGATTCAAAAATTGGAAAAGGAACAGCAGTATTAATTCATGTTCCATTAATCAACTAAATGAGGGGGCGTAGCAAATGACTACTAAAATTGTCATTATTGACGATCACCAACTATTCAGAGAAGGCGTTAAAAGAATACTAGAATTTGAAAAATCGTTTCAAGTCGTTGCAGAAGGCGACGACGGCAGTGAAGCGTTAAACCTTGTACAAGAATATCGTCCTGATGTTGTCATCATGGATATCAATATGCCAGAAAAGAATGGTGTCGAAGCGACACGTGAATTAGTCGAGAAATTTCCTGAAACAAAAGTAATCATTTTATCGATTCACGATGATGAAAACTATGTGACCCATGCACTGCAAACCGGTGCCTGTGGCTATCTATTAAAAGAAATGGACGCTGATGCTTTAATAGAAGCAGTACGTGTCGTGGCTGATGGTGGTTCCTACTTGCATCCAAAGGTTACTCACAACTTGGTCAACGAATATCGAAAGCTGGCTGCTGGTGTGGTCCGTGCAGGTGCCTACGTGCAGACGATCGAAATTCGTCGTCCATTGCATTTGTTAACTCGCCGTGAATGTGAAGTGCTGCAAATGCTTGCAGATGGAAAAAGTAACCGCGGTATTGGTGAAGCTTTATTTATCAGTGAAAAAACGGTCAAAAACCACGTATCCAACATTTTGCAAAAAATGAACGTCAACGACCGTACACAGGCTGTTGTTGTTGCAATCAAAAATGGCTGGGTGGAAGTACGTTAATATTTTCGTCAAGAGCATGCTCTAAATGGGCATGCTCTTTTTTGTGGTGCATTTTTTAGGATTTTCATATAAAATAGTCATACTGTATTTATAGACAAGGATGGTAGACATATATGAAAACGGCAGTTGTCACGGATAGCACTGCGTACATAACGAAAGAATTGCGAGAAAAATTTAATATACATATGATCCCGTTAAATGTCATTTTCGGGAATGAGGTTTATCAGGAGGAAATCGATCTCACGTGGAGCCAGTTCTACGAGGAGGTGCGGACCAAGGCGCTCCCAACGACCTCCCAGCCGCCGATTGGGGGATTTGTTGAGTTGTTTGAGCAGCTTGCATCCGCAGGTTACGACGCTGTTGTCAGTATTCATTTGTCCAGTGGAATCAGCGGCACCTATCAAGGGGCGGTTACCGCTGGAACGATGGTTGAGGGAATCAAGGTGTATTCATTTGATTCGGAAATCAGCTGCATGGTTCAGGGGTTTTATGCCTTGGAAGCAGCTGAGATGGCGTCTTCGGGCGCGGATGCAGATGCCATTTTGGCTAGACTTTCGGAATTAAAGAAGACGGCACGTGCTTATTTTATGGTCGATGATCTGGCACATTTGCAGCGCGGCGGCCGCCTTTCAAGCGCCCAAGCTTTCATCGGCAGCCTTTTGCAGGTGAAACCACTGCTGCATTTTGTGGACAAGGTTATTGCTCCGTTTGAAAAAATCCGCACCCGCCGGAAAGCGATGAAGCGGATTGCCGATTTGCTTGGCGAGGATGCCTTGAGCGGTGGCGATTGGCGGGCCGTCATCATCCACGCCAATCGCGGGCAGGAAGCTGAGGAGTGGCGTCGGGAGCTGACTGGACTGTACCCCAACGTAGAATTCTCTATTAGCTACTTCGGAGCCGTCATCGGCACCCACCTCGGCGAAGGAGCCATGGGCTTGGGCTGGATGAAAAAACTTTAAGATTAGATACCTGCCATTTCGGTCTTTGGGCCGGAATGGTTTTTATTTTGGGTTTCGTCGTTTACAGAGGGAGGATTTCAGTGTTTCGCGGAAAATGCAGGGAAGTTCGCGGAATCTCGGGACGAGATTGCGGAATAAATACAATAAATCCGAAACTTGGCGAAATCCCAGCCCGAGTTCGCGAAATCCCCATTCACCCCCCCAACCATAAGTTCAAAATATCGACAATTTTCTTCCGCAGGAATTTCAGAAAACTTGTAGAAATTTATCAAAAAAGACAAAGGAGTGATTAAAATCCACCGGCACAACCAGAAATCGTAATACCACTTCACCCCAAAGGAGATTCCCTATGCGTTTTACCTTAAAAAACCAGCAGTTAACTCCAGTCAAATTTCCACATGAAGAATCATTTAGAATTTCCCAAATTCCATTTATCCCACAGCCGCAGCTAAACCCAAACTTTCCTTACAACAAAGACCTGCAGCAGCACCTTACCGGAAAACAGCTTCTTCTTGACGATATCCCATTCCCCCTCAACGAAATTCACACACATTATGAGAATGGATATATTACTTACCGACCTGGGATCCAATACAACGGTAAAAAAACTTGCTGCACACGGTGCGGAAATAAGGATCCACAGTGGTTTTCAACCTACCCTTGCAAAAGATGCGGTGAAACCTGCTTCTATTGCCGGCACTGTATCATGATGGGGCGGATAAGCGAATGTACCCCGCTGCTTGGCTGGAATGGCCCGGTGCCTGACACCGCACTCCCCCAAAAAATTATGGTTTGGGAGGGGAGACTTTCAAAGGGACAACATGTCGCATCCGACCATGTGGTGAACGCCATCCAACAAAATAAAGAGCATTTAGTCTGGGCTGTTTGTGGAGCAGGAAAAACCGAAGTGCTGTTCGCGGGAATTGAAGCCGCCTTAGCCGCTCTAAAAAGAATCTGCATAGCCACACCAAGAACGGATGTAGTTCTTGAGCTCACCCCTCGATTAAAGGCAGCATTTCCTGAAATCACCATAGCCTCTCTATACGGCGGCAGCGGAGACCGACATTTATTCGCCCCGCTCACGATTGCAACCACTCACCAGCTGCTCCGTTTTTACCATGCCTTTGATGCAATCATTTTAGATGAAGTCGATGCCTTTCCCTACACGGTCGAGGAATCACTCCAGTATGCCGCCATTCAGGCGCGGAAACCAAACTCTTCCATGATCTATCTAACCGCCACACCCAACCAAAAATGGCAAAGAGAATGCCGGACTGGAAAAAGAGCTTTTACCACGATACCTGCCCGCTTTCACCGCCACCCGCTTCCTGTCCCTGAATTCATTTGGTGCGGCAACTGGCAAAAGCAGCTTCACAAAAATAAATTACCCCCGAATGTCTTCAAATGGATAAAAGACAGGACCGACTCAAACAAACAAGCCTTACTCTTCTTTCCACACATCCCGCTTATGGAAAAAGCACTTCCAATCCTACGTAGGCTTGCCCCGAATACTGAGGCTGTCCATGCAGAAGATCCCGGCAGGAAAGAAAAGGTTCAAAAAATGCGTGCTAAAGAAATTTCTCTCCTTCTCACAACGACAATCCTTGAACGCGGCGTAACGTTTCCCAATATCGACGTTGCCGTTATTGGGGCTGAGGATGATATTTTTACAGAAAGTGCCTTAGTGCAAATTGCCGGAAGAGCGGGGAGGAGCAAGGATCACCCGGAAGGAGTAGTGACCTTCTTTCATTACGGAAAAACGAATGAAATGCTGAAAGCCAAAAAACAAATTGACGGAATGAATCGTGAAGGCGTAAAAAGGGGATTAATTGATTAGTTAGATAAAGGATGAGAAGAATGAATTTATTCCTGCAAGACCGATGTTTAATATGCCACGAACTAATCCGCCCCAGCATCAGCTGGAAAGCCATGATTTCAGTAGAAAAAGAGCATTCTATTTGCACAACATGTGAAAGTAAGCTAGAAAAAATAGAAGGGGAAACATGCCAAATTTGCTGCCGCCCCTTTATTCACTTAGACGAGAAATTTCGTCATGGAAATCTATGCTATGATTGTACGCGTTGGGAAGAGGACTCGGAATGGCAAGGTTTTCTTGATAAGAATATCTCCCTTTTTCTCTATAATGACTTTTTAAAAGAAGTGCTTGCGAAATTTAAATATCGTGGAGATTATGCGTTGGTAAAAGTATTTTCAGAACTTATGAAAGATAAGTTGATAAAAATGGAACCGGACTTGTTTGTTCCGATTCCATTAAGTGATGAGCGCCTTTATGAGCGCGGGTTTAATCAAGCGGAAGCACTACTGTTAGTGTCAGGCTTTACCCCATCAGAAATCATTACCCGAATTCATACCGAAAAACAATCGAAAAAATCGCGGTCTGAGAGAATCCATCTACCCCAAGTTTTTAAGTTTTGCCATGACTTAAATTTAAAGGACAAAAGCATTGTAATTATCGATGATATCTATACAACAGGCTCAACCCTAAGGCATGCCGCAAAGCTTTTAAAAGGTGCTGGGGCTGCTGCCATTCAATCATTAACGATAGCGAGATAAGTGCCTGACACCCTTCGTGGACAAATACTAACGATTGTCCATATGGGGTGGACATTAGTTAGTGTACACCTCCAGTGGACAAAGGTGGGGAAATGTCTTTTTATAGTGCCTGACACCCAAAGCATATTTGTAGCAAATTGTCCCAATTAATATTAATATGAAAATTAAGATGAATAACTATTCATTTTAGTAAATGTTTCCTATCAATGTCAAAGGCTGTGCCAAACATTGTCACTATTTACCCATTGTTTTTGTCAATAATTCGACAAAATTTTTGTTCTGATTTAGCAGGATTATCATAGGGTAGAATAGAAATGTTATTACATAGCCTTAACTAAAGGAGGAGTCCACATGAAATATAACGTTCGTGGCGAAAACATTGAGGTTACTCCAGCAATTAGAGAGTATGTAGAAAAGAAAATTTCAAAATTGGAGCGTTATTTTACAGAAGCACCCGACGCAAAAGTAAATGTGAATCTTAGATTCAATCAGGATAAAACTTCTAAAGTAGAGGTAACCATTCCGCTGCCGCATTTAGTTTTACGTGCTGAAGAAACAAATGTTGATATGTACGCTGGAATTGATTTAATATCTGACAAGCTTGAGCGTCAAATCCGCAAGCACAAAACAAAAGTAAACCGTAAATTCCGTGAAAAAGGTGATTTTCCTATTACCTTTGCAACTTCAGAAAATACCGAAGTACATGATTTAGATGAGGAAGATTTAGAGTTAGTGCGTACAAAGCGCTTCGACCTTAAACCAATGGATAGCGAAGAAGCGATCCTGCAGATGAACATGCTGGGTCACAGCTTTTACGTTTTCACGAACTCAGATACTAACCGTACTAATGTAGTATACAAGCGTAAAGATGGCCGCTATGGCTTAATTGAAGCCCATTAATATGAACAAGAACGTCGCACCGGATGGCCGGAGCGGCGTTTTTTAAATAAAGTGCTCCTCATACATAATTGAGATAGGTATACTAAATTCTGAATCTTCTATATAATAAAAATGAAATTAATAGAAGCATCCTTAATTATTTAATGTTAATAATGAACAATAAAAAATACATAGTTTGTGAGGGAATAACATGACATTTTCAATCGTAGGTTATGATCCAATTGAAAAAGAATGGGGTATAGCTGTACAATCCAAATTTTTAGGTGTTGGAGCTGTTGTTCCGTGGGCCAGGGCAGGCGCTGGAGCAGTCGCAACGCAATCATATGCGAATACCTCTTATGGCCCAAAGGCCCTGGAATTGATGGAACAGGGGAAATCAGCCGAAGAAGCTCTTCAAACGCTTCTGGCAGAAGACACTGAAAGAGAGATGCGCCAGGTCGGTCTTATTGATGCAAAAGGGAACGCAGCAACCTTTACTGGAAAAGAGTGTTATCATTGGGCAGGCGGGATGACAGGCCCCCATTTTGCTGCACAAGGAAACATTTTAGTTGATGGAAATACGATTGAAGCGATGGCGCATGTTTTTACTGTGACGAAGGGTACCCTTGGTGAAAGACTTCTTGCCGCACTTGATGCCGGACAGGAAGCAGGAGGTGACAGCAGAGGAAAACAATCTGCGGCACTATATGTTGTAAAAGAAAATGGCGGATACGGTGGTTTTAATGATCGCTATATCGAATTACGGGTGGATGACCATCAAGATCCAATTAAAGAATTAATTCGAATTTATCACCTCCAGCAATTATACTTTGCTCCTTCCAAACCGGAGCAAGTTGTCGCAATTGAGGGAGAGGTTAAACGAGAATTGACAGCTTGCCTTACCAATTTCGGCTATCTCACCAATTGTCAAGATAATGAGGATGACATTTTAAAAGCTCTTACTGCCTATATTCATACTGAAAACTTTGAAATGAGAGAACAACCGGCAGGATTTATTGATTTAGAAGTTCTTCAATATATGAAAAAAGAATGATAAAAAGTTGACCTCTAAAAATTAGGAGGGCTATTTTCCTATAGGGAAAATTTATGATTTAAAGTACTGTCAAAAAAAGCTAAACTTTTTTACTAGTACCGCCGTAAATTCAAATTGATAAACGTAATCTTTAGTAGACTTTTATTAGGGGGACAAATGTCATATGAAAAACAGAAAAATTAGTAGTTTAGTAACAAGTGGTATGCTTGCTTCAACTTTATTTTTTTCATTTGGTGCAGGCAGTGCATTCGCAAATGGCGATGGCACGGAAGCCACACCGGATTCAACGGTGACAACCGATCAAGTTCAAAATGGAACAGACCAAACAGATGTTGAAGCAACAGAACAAGAAAAAGTGGAAACGCCTTCATTAGTTCCTGGTGAATTCTTCTATTTTGTTAAAACCATGACTGAAAAAATCCAGCTTGCTTTCACTTTTGATGATTATAAACAAGCTCAACTTTTAGCGGATTTTGCGTCTGAACGTATTGCAGAGGCCAATGCATTATTTGCAGAAGGCAAAACGGAAGAGGCGGCAGCGCTTTTAAAAGAAGCCATTGCCACACAAGAGGAAGCTAGTCAAACATTACCGGCGACTGAAATAGATTCTACAGATGACTCTCAAAGTGCTGATGAGGGAAAAGTAGAAACAAAGCTTGCCCATAATATCGATGCTTTATGTGCAGCATTGGCACACGTTAAGAACCCTACTGCACAGCAAGCGATTATGAAAAACGTGCAAAAGTCATTTGCTAAACTAGCAAAAAAGGCAGCTAAACTGGAAGAAAAAGATGCCAAATTTGCTGAAAAAATGGGCGAAATTGAAGACAAGGTTGCTACTGGAGAGGTTTCAGGTGATGAAGCTGTAAAGGCAAAGCATAAGCTTCAAAAAGAGCATAAGCAGGAAGAAGAAGCAACAGAAGTAGAGAAAACCGAACAAGAAACAACGAATGTCGCTGAAGACCAATCTAAAGAACAGCAAGTAAAAGCGGCTGCTAACAAGGCTGAAGCAGCAAATAAAGCGGTAGAAAAGCAACAAGCAGCAGTGAAAAAAGTAGAAGTTAAACAACAAGAGGCAGCAAGTAAGGTCCAAGTAAAGCAGCAAGAAGCAGCTAAAAAATCTGAAGAAAACAAGCAAAATAATGATGATAACCAGCATGGACAAGGTAACGGAAAAGGTAATCATTAATTTTATAATCATACCAAAGGGTGCAGCCGAAAAATGGTGCACTCTTTCTTTTTTGGGGCTATGAAAAATATACCGGGTAGTTTGCACTGCTTTGATAGGAGAAACTATTGAAAATATGGAAAAAATCCATTAAATTGTAAAAGTACATAATTTTTTTGAGAATTTAGGACTATGGAGGTAAGAATAAAGTGGGGCAAAAGTATTTAAAGGTAGCAAGCGTTTATTTAACAATTGGGGTTTTGGCTGGAATCATAATGGGGATTATTCATGACTTCCGACTAACATCTGTGCACGCCCATATCAATCTATTAGGCTGGGTATCCATGGCGCTGTTTGGACTAATCTATCATTTTTATCCACAGGCGGCAAATTCGAAGCTTGCAAAAACACAGTTCTGGTTTCATAACATTGGCGTTCCGGTTATGTTGGGAGGAATTGCGGTGCAAGTCATTACCGGAAGCAATGCGGCACTTCCAGTTGCAATTATCGGATCCCTCGTTGTTGTAGTTGGCGTTATTTTATTCACAATTAACTTGTTCAAACATATTGGCAAGGATTCAAACTATGATTCGAATAATAAGTTTTCCGCCTAAGGAGGACAAATTGCGACCATCAAATAAGATGGTCGTTTATTTTAGAAAGTTATCCCCATGTGGATATCTGTAAATCCAGGATGAATATCCACAAAATTCAGAGAGTTATCTACAATTACACATCACTTATCTACAAATCCACAAAAACCATCCACAAAATAGGAAAAGAGCCGGCGATTTCTATGCCAGCTCTATTAATACGATAATTTATTTCGCTGCTCCACAACAGTTCTTATATTTCTTGCCGCTGCCACAAATACATGGATCATTGCGGCCGACATCTAATTGATTTACTTTCGGCTTCTTCTTAACAGCTTCTCCGTCTTCCTTTGGATTCACGGCTTGGCCTTTCGCTACCTCTTGGCGCTCCAAATTATTGCGGATTTCAGCCTTCATGATATACATGGCTGCTTCTTCCTCGATTGATTGAATCATCGCTTCAAACATCGCGAAGCCTTCATGCTGGTATTCACGAAGCGGGTCGATTTGGCCATATGCACGTAAATGGATTCCTTGGCGAAGCTGGTCCATCGCGTCGATATGGTCAATCCATTTGGAATCAACCGCGCGAAGAGTAACCACTTTTTCAAACTCGCGCATTTGCTCTGGGAAAAGAATTTGTTCTTTTTCCTCGTAGCGCTCCTTCACTTTTGCATAAATGGCATCGACCATTTCTTCTGGATCCTTGCCTTTTAAATCCTCTAACGTGATATCACCTTCCTGAAGCAGGTTGGCATGTACGTAATCCACAATTCCCTGGAGGTTCCATTCTTCTTCATCCTCATGTTGGGACGCGTGGGCATCGACTGAACGTTGAATGGTGCTTAAGATCATTTTTTGAACAATTTCCTGAAGGTTTTCTGATTCCAACACTTCGTCACGCTGAGTGTAAATAATTTCACGCTGCTGACGAAGAACATCGTCATATTGCAGAAGCTGTTTACGTGCATCAAAGTTGTTGCCTTCAACGCGTTTTTGCGCGGATTCAACAGCCCTGGATACCATTTTACTCTGAATCGGCTGGGTATCATCCATCCCAAGGCGCTGCATCATGGTCTTCATATTATCTGAACCAAAGCGGCGCATCAATTCATCTTCCATTGATAAATAGAACTGGGTTACCCCCGGGTCCCCTTGACGTCCAGAACGTCCGCGAAGCTGATTATCGATACGGCGGCTCTCATGGCGCTCTGTTCCGATTACAGCCAGACCCCCTAATTCAATTACTCCCTCGCCAAGCTTAATATCGGTACCACGTCCTGCCATGTTAGTCGCAATCGTAACTGCGCCTTTGTGACCAGCTTCTGCGATAATTTCCGCCTCACGTTCATGGTTTTTCGCATTCAAGACATTATGATGAATCCGTTTTTTGAATAAATAAGTGGAAATAAGCTCAGACGTTTCAATCGCTACCGTACCAACTAGAACAGGCTGTCCCTTTTCGTGGCGTTCGGCAATATCCTCGACAACAGCTCTAAACTTGCCGTCCATCGATGCATAAATTAAATCCGGCCGGTCATCACGGGCAATTGGTTTATTGGTTGGAATCACGATAACGTTCATATTATAAATGTTACGGAATTCTTCTTCTTCCGTTTTAGCCGTACCTGTCATACCAGCCAATTTTTCATACATACGGAAGTAGTTCTGGAACGTAATAGTTGCCATTGTCATGCTTTCATTTTGGACTTCAAGGCCTTCTTTTGCCTCAATTGCCTGGTGTAAGCCTTCGCTGTAACGGCGGCCCTTCATTAAACGGCCGGTGAACTGGTCAACGATGACAATTTCGCCTTCTTGCACAACGTAATCAACATCGAGGTGCATACTGACATTTGCTTTTAACGCCTGGTTAATATGATGGTTTAAGGTAACATGCGACATATCAAAAAGGTTTTCAATGCCGAAAGCTTTTTCCGCTTTGCTGATTCCTTCTTCAGTCAGCATAACGCCCTTCGTTTTTTCATCATAGGTATAATCCTGGTCTTTCGTTAACATCCGGACAAAAGCATTGGCTTGAATATATAGCGCAGCGGATTTTTGTGCCGAGCCCGAAATAATTAATGGTGTCCGCGCTTCGTCGATTAAAATGGAGTCAACCTCGTCAATGACCGCATAAAAAAGCGGGCGCTGCACTTTTTGCTCTTTATAAAGAACCATGTTGTCACGAAGGTAGTCAAATCCGAATTCGTTGTTTGTACCGTAGGTGATATCACAGGCATAAGCAGCTTGTTTTTCATCTTTATCCATGCTGTTTAAGTTAAGTCCGACTGTTAATCCTAAAAATTGGTAAAGCTGACCCATTTCGTTCGCGTCACGGCTAGCTAAGTATTCGTTGACTGTAACAACGTGCACGCCTTTTCCGGAAAGTGCATTTAAATAAACCGGCATCGTCGCTGTTAACGTTTTACCTTCCCCGGTCTTCATCTCCGAAATATTCCCTTCGTGGAGAGAAATACCCCCCATCAGCTGAACATGGTAAGGATACAGGCCAAGCACACGGCGCGCACCTTCACGAACGACCGCAAAGGCTTCCACAAGAAGGTCATCAAGGGTTTCGCCGTTTTGATAGCGGGCTTTAAATGCCTCCGTTTTTTCACGAAGCTGATCGTCTGTCAGTTTTTCAGTTTCTGCCGCTAATGCGTCAATTTGTATAGCAAGCTTTTCCAGACGCTTCAGCTCACGCTTATTAAGATCAAATACTTTATTTAAAATCCCCATCATGTGATGAACGCTCCTTTTTATCGAGACTACAAGAACATTTTTTAAAAAAAATCATATCAAACTTTTTCGATAATTTCCCTTTTCATCTTACCATTTCCTCTATGCAGTGACAACAATGTTAGTGTAGAAGCAAATATTGTCAGCCTCCTATTAAGACCAATTCTTCATAAAAGATAAGTTCGTTTTTTCGTCAAATATGACAAATTGATGGATTTTTATGGAAAATGCAATGTAAGCAAGATTAAAAACGCAATAACCAACCAAATGTTTGCATAAAAAGAACAAATTATGAATTTTTATACACCAATACACTGCCGCTATGGTGCTAACTAATCCTTTGAAAACAACATATTAATAGTGTTTTTAGAGATAATGGACAATCTGATTGGAATGAAAAATTATTCACAAATTGTACATTGGAATAACCTTTCGCAATGTTAGATACTACCTTTAGAGAGGTTGAATGGAAAATAAATAGATAATGACTCCAATATGGGAAGGGTGAGGAAAGTGGCCTTTTGGGGGAAAAAAAATAAAGAAAATAATCCCGATACTAGAGAAGAAAGAAAAAAAGCTGGCCCTATTTGTAGACTTTGGCAAAAGTTCCGAAATATAGATTGGAAGAATCCAGTTAACAGATGGAAATTATTATTCGTCTCATTAATTGGTTGCATTGTTATTTTTGGAGGAGGATATGGAGTCCTGTCCTTCACAAATTCACCTTCATTCTGTTCCAGTTGTCATGAAATGGAACCAGAGTATTCCACATTCACAGCCAGCGCGCATAACCAGATTTCCTGTGTACAGTGTCATATCAAGCCAGGCTTCACGAACATGATCACACACAAAATGAAATCTATGAAGGAAGTGTACTACCACGTTACAGGCGTACCAAAACAAATTGTGCAAACTGAGGAAGAGGCTGTTTCGAACGAAAACTGTTTACAATGTCACTCGAAGAACCGGTTGGTTACAGCGTCAGGGGATTTAAAGGTAAATCACAAACAACATATTGAAAAAGATATCCCATGTGTCACCTGTCATGCTGGTGTCGTTCATGCCAAAATTGCCGGACGCGGTATTAACGTTGAAGAAGCACGCGGCGAATGGACAAAAGAAAATGCTGAAAAATTAATTGAGAAAAAATACTTAAGACCAAACATGGGAACTTGTATTGATTGCCATGACAAGGTAAATAACGGTGAAGAACCTTGGAAGGATGTTGCTTACATTGTTCCTCCAAAACCAGAAGAACTAGAAAAAAAGCTTGAAGAGAACAAACAAGAAGCTGTAAAAGACATCTCTGCTGAAGCAACAACTGAAGCAACAACTGAAGGGGAAAAGACCGAAGCCGCCTCTTTAGAGCATGAGCAAAAAACACAAGATATCATTTTGCAGGCAATTGGAAAGCAAAAGAAAAATGTGAAAATTTCAATGGAATGTAAGACTTGTCATAAACAAACAGTGATTCCTAAGACACATAAAAAAGTAGATTGGAACCAAAACCACGGACAAACTGCTGTCCAACAGCTTGATAAATGTATGAACTGTCACCAAGATTCCAAATGGGTACGGGAAATTCCAAAAGAGGATATCATTTCGCTTCTTAAAATGGGAAATCAAAAGATTAAGTACACACCGAATTTGACTCTTGCAAAAGATCAAGCTCGAACCAACAAATTCTGTGCAGCCTGTCATGCCGATCGTCCGGATGGACATGGCGAGAGTAATCAATGGTTGACGGGTCACGCTTCTAAAGCCAAAACAAGTGATCAGAAAGCAGAATGTTTCGTCTGTCATGACCAAGATAAACCAAAAGCGGACTCTACCGCGGCGAAAGCACCAACAGATGTTTATTGCAAATATTGTCATAGAACCGGTTTTAAAGATGATAAGAATTAAGGTGAAAATGTTTAAAAGGAGGGAAAATAGTGGAAGAAGAACACATGAATCAGACCTCCCCTCCACGGGCTCGCTACAAATTATATAAATATTTAACAGTAGCACTGTTAGTTATCGTCGTCTTTTTCGCATTGGGATTAATAGGAGTTGAATCTACTTCGAGTTCAAAATTCTGCTCCTCGTGCCATGAGATGAAGCCGGAGTATTACACGTGGAAGGCGTCCACACATAGCGAAGTAGATTGCGTTAAATGTCATATAGGCTCAGGTACAAAAGAATATGCTCAATCGAAAGCCAATGGCCTTCTCCAGGTATACAAGAAAGCGACACAAACATACACCGCGCCAATTCGAATGCCTAAGGAAATACCTGATAGTGCCTGTGAGAGCTGTCATGATGTATCCAAACGCGATGTCACAGCATCTGGGGATATAATCATCCCCCATGATAAACACAAAAACAAAGATATTGAATGTATCCAATGCCATAACGGTGTTGCTCATGGTAAAATTGCCGATCGGAAAATGACGTTCCAAACCGACTATGATAAATGGGATTCTAAAACCGGTGTTTCTGCGATGGCGGATTTCAAATTCATCCGTCCAGATATGGACACCTGTGTGGAATGCCATAAGGCTCGTAAAGTAACCACTGAATGCTCAGCCTGTCACAAAACGGGCATGCTCCCTAAAAGCCATGAAAAAGCTGATTTTAAAACAAAAACGCATGGGAAGCTGGCGGCAGAAAATTTAAAGAAATGCCAACAGTGCCATAATGATATGTCGAAGGAGCCTTTAAAAGGGTATGATGATCCATCTGTAATTGATAGTTTCCTTAATAAGGATAATACTCTCGCAAAACAAAAGAACCAATACGACTATGCAAAAGAGAATACATTTTGCAAGGACTGCCACAGCAAGCGTCCGGCTAGCCATGATAGCAGCTTTTTCAGCAGTCATGGATCGATTGCAAGCAAAAATCAAAAATCTTGTGTCGCATGCCATGATGTGAAAAAGTCTAGTACCGTAACTGGAAATCAAGTGAATTGCTCAAGCTGTCATCCGAGCAAACATAGTCAAAAGAATTTCAAAGAAAACCATCCTATTCCGTTAGAGGGAGTTAAGAGACCTTCAGCAAAATGCTATACGTGCCATTCTAAACCAAAGTGTACAGAATGCCATAAGCAATAGAGCAGTTTTAAACCCGTAAAAACAGTTGGTACCTGTGATTTGGAGCGATATAGGTTCTGATATTACCAACAAGTCGATCAGGGGTAATCAGAAAATACTAGTGAAATTTGAGGTGGATATTATGGAAGCTAGAGAGCTGCCAATCATTCCAGAAAAAGAAATAAACGAAAGAACAAAGTTGAAGGAAAAAAGTAAGTATTTTACTAAATTACAAGCTTTTATGCTTTTATTTGCTGCTTTAATCGTTAGTGTAGGCGGAGCCTTTTTTGTAAGCGAAAAATATTTATGGTCCAATTCAGACCAAAGCCGGCTTGATAAACAAATCGATTATTATCAAGCATTAGTGGATGATAAGCCAAATAATGCTGAAAATCGGGTAAATTTAGGCTACTCCTATTTTATAAAAGGTGATAACGACAATGCCATTAAACAATTGAAGGTGGCAACCGACCTGGATAGCAAATACTTTGGTGCCTATTTTAACTTAGGTCTTGTTTATATTAAGGAAGAAAGATACAACGATGCTTTAAAGCAGGCTCAAAAAGCGGTAGAGTTAGGACCACGTAATTTTAAAGCACATCTGTTATCTGGAATGGTTTATCGCAATTTGAAAATGTATGACGAAGCGAATAAATCTCTCAAAGAAGCCCTAAAGTTAATGCCGACTAATACAGATATCATCACGGAAATTGGACGAGTGGCAGAGGATCAAGGCAAAAGGAAGGAAGCTGAGAAGTTTTTCAAAGAGGCTTTAACCTATGATCCGCTCTATAAACCTGCCTCTGAAGGCCTGGAAAGAATCGCTGCAAAAGGAAAAGACAACAAATAGAAGGAGCTGACCACACTTGAAAAAGAGAACTGTTTATATATTGATGAGTAGTATTGTCGCACTTTCCGTTGCCTTTTTTGCAGCAATCTATTTCTTTAATTTAGAATCGACGATCAAACCGATTGTTGCAAAAGTAGATCCGAGCGGACCGCCGATTTTTACGAATGCCTTATACGGGGAGTTTAATGCACCCCTAAATAAACCAATGGATGTAACAAAAATTGGGGAATTTGTTTATGTAAGTGATACAAATAACAAACAAGTTCAAGTGTTTGACCAGTCAGGTACTTCGGTCTTTAAGTTCGGGAAAGAAGGTACAAAAGAAGGCGAATTTAAATTCCCATATGGAATAGCTGGAGATAAAGATGGCAATGTTTACGTAGCAGATTTATACAATGCCAATATTTCTATTTTCGATTCAAAAGGTAAGTTTCTTAAATACTTTAATGATAAAGAAAAACTTCTAAAATCACCTGGCGGGCTGCGGATTATTGATAAAAAGCTCTATGTTACTGATATTAAAGCAAATAAATTGTTTGTTTTTAATTTAAGCGGAGAGAAACTACTGGAAATCGGCGGCGCCGGTATGGAAGAAGGTAAATTCATCGCACCGAATGCGGTAGCGGTCGATAATGATGACCATATATACGTTACAGATTCAGGAAATAATAGAGTCCAAGTTTTTGATAAATCTGGCAAATTCATCAAAATTATCAATGGATCTAAAGACGGAAAAGGTGATCCTACCTTTCTAAATCCAAGAGGGGTTGCCGTCGATTCTAAGGGAAATGTTTTTGTAGTAAACAATCTCGCCCATAATATTTATGCTTTTGATAAGGATGGAAAGGAATTATATGAATTAGGTGGAATGGGAACTGAAAATGATAAACTCTATCTTCCAAATGGACTGTTTATTGACGATCGAGACACCTTGTTTGTGACAGATACTATCAATCAACGAGTATCCGTTTTCTATTAACCATTCCCCTTCCCGGTAAAGGAGGTGAGCCGGAAAAAGTAAATTTTCTTGTATTTTACCATTAAATAAATAGAGAGAGATTTGGGAGGTTTTAGAAATGAGTAAGTTAAGAATTGGGTTATCAACTGTCTTTATGCTTATGTTATTGAGCATATTCAGTGCAGTTGCCTTTGCGGAAGATGGCGTACCGCCTACTTCTACAAACCCTGCACCTGGAATTCATGTTGGTGATGTTGATAACTTTGGTAATCAAAGTACTCACAGAACACATGGTAATTTCCAAAACAACACGAACTCGTGTGCAAACTGTCACAGTACGCACAACGGTGAAGACGAAATGTTGCTAATGAAAGATGGAGAATATGAGCTTTGTATGTCCTGCCATGATGGAACAATGGGTTTTTATGATGTTACAAAAGGCAGCGGTGCAGGAACCTTTGATGATTCCCATTTAAGTTCATCAATGCACAATGTTGATTCAGACTTATTAGTGAAACAAGCACCTGGTGCAGTAAAGAATACATCAACAGATATTTTAGAATGCTCTAGCTGTCATAATCCACATGGTTCAGCTAATGACAGATTATTGAAAGAAACAGTGATTGGAACTACACCTTTCGCTTACAATCCTTCCACATTAGTGTCGGTTCCAGTGGGCACTAAAACGATTAATCTTGCCTTGACAGAGGATCCTGACTATACGGCTATCAACACACTTACAGGTGGCGGATTAAAAATCACAAAATCAATCGGTCCAAAAGATTCGCTTGATAAACAATACTATTCTCAATTCTGTTCTGCCTGTCACGATGACTACTATGGAAAGAGATCATCAGGCAGACCTAGCAATGCAACGAAAACAGATACACATGATTATCTATTCTCTCATACTACAAACTCTACATCACAAGGAAGAAACTGTGCTGCCTGTCACTATGCACACGGTACAGATGTAACAACTTTAACAGATGCATTAGGACAAAAAGTTGCTGACCTTACTAAGCCGGTTGCTGATGGCGGAAAATATGGCTGGACAGAAGAAAAAGCTGAAGCATACATGAAAGATGTAAGCGTTAAAGGCTCTTCATTAAAGAAATACACGAACATGGCAATCTGTTTTGCTTGTCACGCAACAAGTATTACAACTCAGATTGATCCGCAATACATCGGTCCAGACGGCCGTTTCATCGGAAGAGGACTAATCAGATAATAATTTAGCAATTTATTGGCAGGAAAGTTGATTTCAGAACAAGGTAGCAATTTTAGTATTGTTACCTTGTTTTAAATGATTTTTTTAGCTAAAAGGAAAATTGATAAACTCGAATAAGGACAGAAAACTACCAGGAATACCTCCCGCACGGTTAGTTTTTTGATATGGATATAGGATATTTACCTTAAGGGGGTGGTGAAGAAAAGTAAGTCTATAAGTCAGGTATGCCAAACAAAAAAGAGAGAAAAACAAACAGAGAGAGATTTTAGGGAGGTTTTTAGAGTGAGTAAGTTAAAAATCAGTGTGTCTGCAATATTCATGCTTATTTTACTAAGCATGTTCGGCGCTCTTGCTTCTGCAGAAGAAGTGAAACTACCATCTAATGTTGGAACTGTAGATAACTTTGGAGACAACAATACGCACAGAACACATGGTAACTTCCAAAACAACACAAACTCTTGTGCAAACTGTCACAGTACGCACAATGGGGAAGACGAATACCTGTTAATGAAGAGCGGCGAATATGAGCTCTGTATGTCCTGC
Organism: Neobacillus bataviensis; assembly: GCF_019969725.1. The sequence goes on along the minus strand of NZ_JAHXYW010000005.1, from coordinate 404,280 downwards.
CATGATGGGACAATGGGCTTCTATAACGTTAAAGTAGCAAGTGAAGCTGGTGTTATGGGTTCTCATGAAGAAAGTGCTTCTATGCACAATGTAGATTCAGATTTATCAGTCAATTCAGCACCTGGTGCATTAAACAATAAATCTACAGCTGTATTTGAATGCTCAAGCTGTCATAATCCACACGGATCAGCTAATGACCGTTTATTAAATGAAACCGTTGCCGGTAAGCAATACGGTAACAACTATAATGTCACTATCGTTGGATACGCTGAAACAATTACGAAATTGAATCAGGTTCCAATCGGTACAAAAGCTATTAAGCTTAACTTAGTAGAAGATCCTGCATACGCTGCTATTAATAGCGCTACAGGTCTATCAGGCTTAAAAATTTACAAATCAAATGGTATCTATAATAAACCTGCTGATGGATTAACACAAGCACAGGTTTATGATTCCAAATTGAATTACTCTGAATTCTGTGCAAGCTGCCATGACGATTATTTAAAAAATAGAGAAAATGGCCCTAGAGCTGACGGAGTACACTATACACATACTACAAACAGTACTAAGCAAGGCAGAAGCTGTGTGGCATGTCACTATGCACATGGTACAGATATTACAACATTAAGAGATACAGCTGGTAACACAATTGCTGATTTACAAACTAAAAAAGGGTGGACTGAAGCACAAGCTAAAGCTTATATGAAAGATGTAAGTAAAAAAGGTTCTTCCTTAAAGAGATTCACAAATATGGCTGTATGTTGGGCTTGTCACCAATCTACACACCAAATCGCCAATACTCCGGGAACAACAAATTATCCTAATACTACAGATGCTAGCAAGTACTTTGTTCCTGGTGGAGATTACTCAGGTAAGAACTTAATAAAATAAAAAAATGCTAACAAATAGCCTCACTATTTGTTAGCCCTGATAAATATCATAGTAAAAAACAAGGTGACAATATCACTATTGTTGCCTTGTTTTTATTATTTCATCTGGACTAGAAACTGTCAAAAATATTTAACTTAACCATGAAAATTAATGTTTAATCAGTTGATATAATTAATTAAAAAGCCTTTACTTCTTGAAAAGGCAATGAGAAAAGGATGAATACCGTGAAAAGGATGAACTTCAAACGAAAAATAATTTCATGCATTGTCATATGGGGCGTAATTATTGGTTCCCTCCTTTCCTATTCTCCTGATACCCATGTTCTATCGGCTGGGGGTGTACCTGAAATAAGTATCATCGCCCCTGTAGAGGATTCGGTGTTTGATGCTCCATCAGTCGAATTAACCGGCACCATTACAGATGATGATACTCCGCCTGAAAGCCTTCTTGTAAAAGTATTTGATCAGCAAAGCGCTACCCAGCAGCCAAGAGAGATTACAAATGAAGGAACGCTGACGATTAAACCAAACGCTCCTTCTGCTGATTTTACTTATGTAAAGACTGATTTTAGTGTGGGAAATCATACGGTATCCATTATAATCACAGATAAGGATGGCATTAGCAGTTCGCCTATTGAACGGACTTTTACTGTAAATCAGTCTGGATCCGAGGAGACAACAGGCACTGAAATAGGAGCTGAAAATCAGGCTGCCGATACAGGACAAACTTCAACAACTACAGAATCAAGTACTGGCCAGCTATCTAACGTAACCAGTGTCCTAGCTGAAGACACCATAGGAAAAAGACCTTACCTGGCAAAAATGTATCTGATTCCTAAAGATGCTTCAGAGGAATATATACCAGATGGAGACGTTCCCAGCACCTATTTACCAGTAGAGGATATGACTCGTGTTCCTTTGGATTATAAGATATTAATAGATATCAGAAGCACCGATCCATTAATCGATATTAAAACTCAGCCATTGTTAACTTCTTTTGGTGATATTACAGGAGTTGAAAGGTTGGTAAAAACGACCGCATTATCGAATGATCTTAAATCCTATGTATATTCATTTACACCAGTTAAGAATTTTTTTCCAAGAACTACTTATAATGTTTATTTAAATCCGAAATTCACTACAGTATCACAAATTCCTATTATTCCTAGATTCCTAAAATTCACTACTGCCGGTAAATATGAAGAATATCAATTTCCTGCTGACAATGGAGACAATTTGAATAATTACAGGGATAACGACTATGTTCATGGACCGTTTTCGGTTGTTACCAATGCATGTTCATATTGCCATAGTACACATAATGGTACTAATGAATTTCTCATAAATGGTAAAAATGGTACAAATGAAAATGATATGTGTATGTCGTGTCACGATGGTACTGGTTCACCAAAGATTGAGGATAATAGTCAGCAAAGTAAACATTTTGAGAGTACAAGTGTTTCATGTTCCAGCTGTCATGACCCTCATAACCCGGGGACAAAAGAAAATCCAAATAGCATTCACCGAATGGCGAGTGGGAATGGTTCTTTATATAGCTACAAAAAAGCAGGAACAGCTGCAGGGGTGTCAATGGACTTCTCATTATGTTTTACTTGTCACAATGGAAGCAAAGCAAAAAATATTGAAAAGTATTATACAGACGGGACCTTTAAAAGCCAATCCGGGCATAATATTCAAGCAACAATTGACAGCGGCAGTTCGTTAAATGGCCAGCTTCCATGTGCCGATTGCCATGAAACACACGGAGCAACTAATCTGAACATGCTCAGATCAGAGCTTGGAAACGAAAAGCTGCAAGGTGAAAAACCTAAGACTGATCAGCTTGATGATAATTGGTTTAGTAAAACAGATGGTGATTGGGACATCGATTCGCAGCGCAAATTTTGCTTATCGTGCCACAATGGTCAAACCGTATTATATGGTGAAACAGGCAAAGCCATCTATAATAAAGAAACAGGAATAAGCCTGACATCTACTGTTGAACATAATAGGAATAGTACAAAAGCATGCTCAGAATGTCATAGCGATAGCAAATCATTTATTGATACTGCACATGCACCTAAAAGGATTATTCCATAAAAAAGAGCGGAACTTTTCCGCTCTTTTTAACTTATTTAATACTTTTCAACCACTCCTGCAGCCCCTCAATCTTCCTCCACAAATGCAAATGCATGTCGGCATATACAATCGCTTCATTTTCATCTCCAAACCCGAAAAATTCTGGAGTGTAGGCCGGAAGACGTTTTCGTCCCGTTAGATAGGCAATGACATGTTTGTTCTCTTTTTTCGCAGCCTTCAAGAGCTTAGCTGCATTTGCTGTAAAACCATTATCGTGCAGTTCGAGCAACAGCTTATTGTAATAATATTGGGCAGATTCCTCTTCGTATTGTTCAAGCAAAGCCCTTGCCTTATTCATTTCACCCAAATCGATATAGGCTACAAACAAAGAGTAACGAACACCTTGATTATCCATAGGATTTAACTCGAGCAATTCTTCATACTGCTTGGCTGCCTCAGGTATTTTTTCTAATAGAGATAGGGACTCTGCATAATGGAGTTTTGCCCGCATAAACGGTCTTGTTTCGACTAGCCCCCAGAAGTAGCCGGAGTTTTCTTTGAAAAAGGCTTTGCCTAGTTCTCTCTCTCCGGCTTGAATTCCTTTTTCAAAGAGAAGAATTGCTTCTTCAAGGCTCTTTGTTTTTTCTGCGAGAATGACATAGGCATCGGCACAATTTGGATTAAGCTTTAGTGCTTCTTCAGCTAGTTTATACCGATGTTTTCCTTCTGTCTGCATGGCATCGTAGATCATATTTCTAGCTCGTTCTTGAGCGCTTCTCGATATCTTTCGCGAAGTGCTTTTTCCTTTTTTAGCTGCCTTTTCAGCACTTGGCAATGTCTGCACATTTGAGTCAACCACATTTATACTCCGGCTTTTAGGGAACTCAATCACGGTTGCTTCCTCAAAGGGCGGATCTTCGTCGGCATCGAATACGAACCCCATCAGCTCAGTAATTTCCGATGATAGTGCAGATTCCAGCTCTGAATAAATTGAGCTGATACCTCCCGGGGAAACTTCATAAAGTTCAGCTAATTCCTTTTGGGTAAACACTTTTTCCATAGGAGCGATGGTAGAAAGTAAATAATGAAGGGCAGCTACATAAAGGTACGGATTTTGGATGCGCTTTTGTTTTTTTAGGCAAAAATTCAGCCAAAGAATAACGCCTGTATCGACAATCGGAGTCGGCACTCCAAAGGCATCAAGTCTATTTTTGAAAATATCCGCAACTTCTTTATAAATCGGTGCTGGCCATTCCATTTCGTCAATATCAAGCAAGCCGCCAATCATCGGAAGTTCACTCAAAACCTCCATGAAAAAATCAGTCAGGTAATCTTGTGGTGAATCATAATCTGCGCCGTTGCTGCCATCTTTAATATATTGGAAGGCATGTTCGGGCTCTATGTCCGGCAAATCAAATGGAGATGGGAAAAAGACATAGTCTTGTTCGTAGGGCACCAAGAGTCCAACAAAGAAGGAGCCTTCCTCAATGGTAACCGGCATGCCTGTAACGACCGCATCCATTTGTTCGCCGGTAAACCCGTCTTCAATGGTCATTTTGTTATTTTCCAGGGTAATGACCTGTCCGGCAATGGTTCTGGCATTCGTCCAGGTTTGTAAAATTTGCTTCAGTTTTGGACGCTTTATTTTGCCAGTTTCCGAAGCAATAAATTTCTTAATTATTGTATCTCCATCTTCTAATTCTTCAAAAAGCGAAAACCAAATGGTATGGATCAATTCATAAAAATGCAATTCCTGTTCATTATCAATGTCAGTGAAAGTCCCGAAGGCTTCAAAATCCTCTTGGATGTCATGTCCATAGTGATATACAGCAAAATGAATCAGCTGCTTTTGCAGGTCATCAATTTCCCCTTCAAGGATTTCCGAGATAGAAATAGCTTCATTTGCACCGCAGCACTTTTTATACTTTTTCCCGCTGCCGCAAGGGCAAGGATCATTCCGGTTTATTTTCTCCAACTCACTTCGCTCCTTTATCTCCCGATTTTTGAGAATATTTATGTATAAAACTTATAGAAATTATGTGCATTTTGTCCAGTTTGTTCTTATTTTAATAGTACCATTTTTGACAGGATGATAAATGAAATATACGAAGTATTTTTTTAACAAGCGGTCAAGTTTTGAATTTTATACGGCAATCACGCTATAATGGATAAGAACTGAGCGATGCCTTCAGAATAAGCTAAAATACAGGATATGATTTTTATTTTTATAGAGGTGACGAAAATGGAATTAGCAGAAATTCGTAATGAACTGGAAAAAACAGCTAAGATATTAGCGGACTTTAGGGGGTCTCTTTGACCTTGAAAATAAAGAGGCCAGAATCGCAGAGCTAGAGGATGCTATGCTTCATCCTGATTTTTGGAATGATCAGCAGGCTGCACAAACGGTTATCAGTGAAGCTAACGGTTTAAAAGAACAGGTGAATGAGTTCAATGAATTGAATGACTCATTAGAAAACTTGGAACTGACCTATGAGCTGGTCAAAGAAGAGAATGATGCCGAACTGCGTGCAGAGCTGGAAGATGAGCTTCTGCAGTTAACCGGACGCTTAAATCAATTTGAACTGCAGCTTCTTTTAAGTGAAGAGTATGACAAAAATAATGCGATTTTAGAGCTTCATCCTGGAGCCGGTGGAACAGAATCACAGGACTGGGGATCAATGCTATTAAGGATGTATACACGCTGGGCCGAAAAGAAGGGCTTTAAGGTGGAGACATTGGATTACCTCCCCGGCGATGAAGCGGGGATAAAAAGTGTGACTTTGTCGATTAAAGGTCATAATGCTTATGGCTATTTAAAAGCAGAGAAAGGGGTTCACCGGCTTGTGCGGATTTCTCCGTTTGATGCCTCAGGCCGTCGCCATACTTCTTTTGTCTCCTGTGAAGTGATGCCTGAATTGAATGATGATATTCAAATCGAAGTCCGGACAGAGGATTTAAAAATTGATACGTATCGTGCGACCGGTGCGGGCGGACAGCATATCAATACGACGGATTCAGCGGTGCGGATTACTCACCTTCCAACTGGTGTGGTCGTGCAGTGCCAGTCAGAGCGCTCGCAAATTAAAAACCGTGAAGCTGCCATGAAAATGCTAAAAGCCAAGCTCTATCAACGGGAAATTGAGCGACAGGAACAAGAGCTATTGGAAATTCGCGGTGAACAAAAGGAAATCGGCTGGGGAAGTCAAATACGATCTTATGTCTTCCATCCTTATTCAATGGTAAAGGATCACCGAACCAGTACGGAAAGTGGTAACGTTCAGGCTGTAATGGACGGGGAATTAGATCAGTTTATAAACGCATATTTGCGTTCGAGAATTTCATAACAAATGTTAAGGCCTTTGTCGATAGGTTCGGCAAAGGCTATTTTTCCTGAGATTTTTGCCGATCTTGGAGAAACTTGAGGGAGTTTTTGAAGTCTTCTAAGGGGTTTATTCTAAATTACATCCAATTACCGCGCCTCATCTCTTCCGATACTAGCTCGAACATCTTATCATGTTCCTCTAATTTATTTTCAATGTGTCTAAAATGACTTCTAAACTCAGAGGCATTGTTTTCCACTGTGTTCTTTAGAGATTGAATACTCTTATCAACGTTATCTAACCTTTGATTGATTCCCAAAATTTGCTGATCCATGCCATCGAGCCGCTTGTGCACACTCATAAATTGCTGATCGATGCTATCTAGCCGCTTGTTCACGCTCATAAATTGCTGATCCATGCCGTCCAAACGCTTATCAATAGTGTCAAATCGGTTGTCGATTTTTTCAAACTGCCGGTTCATTTGTTCCATCATTTGTTTTAACAAGTGCTCCATCCTTACTCACCTCCTTCTTACAAATTATAGCATATTAAAAATTTAACCCGACAAAAATTCCCTTATGGAAAGCTTTATTAAAATCACAATTTTGGCAAATGCTAATGATAATTTTAATCCTTTATCGCGGTAGCCCAATGCCATTTACAGCCTAATTGGGTCGTGCTATACTCACTCTCGGTTAGTGAAATGATGAATTTTAGAGGAGAAAGCAATCATGAATATTTTAAGCAATATTACCGATACATATCCGAAAACGAGAGTGGCAATTGATTATGTATTTGTCTTAATCGGCTCTGCAATCATTGCGGTTGCCTTTAATTTGTTCCTGCTGCCAAACCAAATCGCCTCTGGGGGTGTAAGCGGCATAAGTACGATTCTGAAAACAGTCTTTGGCTGGGAGCCGGCATATGTACAGTGGGCATTTAATATTCCGCTGTTTATTGCCGGGGTTATTTTATTAGGAAAGCAATTTGGGGTAAAAACCTTAGTTGGAACGATTTTTCTTCCGATGGTTGTATTTGCTACAAAAAATTTAGAACCATGGACACATGACGCGCTGCTTGGAGCTTTGTTTGGCGGAATTGGTGTCGGTCTCGGTCTTGGCATTGTTTTTAGAGGGAAAGCATCGACTGGAGGAACGGATCTAGCCGCCCAGATTATTAATAAATACACAGGATTTACGTTGGGTAGATGTGTGGTCTTGATTGATGGAATTATTGTTCTGAGCGCTGCCATAGTATTCGATATCGAAAAAGGGCTGTATGCTTTAATCGCTCTCTATGTGACAAGTAAAACAATTGACTTGATACAAGTTGGATTTGGCCGGTCGAAAATGGCGATGATCATTACCAATAAGCAGGAGGAAGTACGAGAAGGTATTTTGAAAAAAGTTGACCGGGGAGTGACCAAGCTTTCTGCACATGGGGGATTTACTGATAATGAACGTCCCGTGTTAATGTGTGTGGTCGATCAATCGGAGTTCACAAAATTGAAACAATTGGTTAAAACCCTTGATCCATCTGCATTTGTCGTTGTTATGGATGCTGCAGAGGTGCTAGGTGAGGGTTTCAAACGGGCCTAGTACTAGTTTATACTATTATAGTAATGGAATTTTTTTCTGTAGGGGGAAAAATAATGAAAAAAAAGCTACTAATGCTATTAATGGGGACATCTTTAGTAATGGGACTTGCTGCGTGTGGCGGCGGCTCAGACGATGACAATGGCAAGGATACTGCTTCTGGCGGTGAGGCAGCAAAGATTGTTGATCAAAAATGCTCAGGCTGCCATGGCGGGGATTTAAAAGGGGCAATGGGTCCGGACTTAACTAAGATTGGATCTAAATACTCTAAGGATGAAATTTTAGACATTCTTAAAAATGGTAAGTCAGGCGGAATGCCAGCGAACGTAGTGGAAGGCGATGACGCTGAAACCGTAGCTGCATGGCTTGCAGAAAAAAAATAAAGGATTGAAAAACGTTCTGAAATCGCCAGAGCGTTTTTTTATTTTATCTGAAATGTGCATTTTTCGCGAAATTGTTAAGGTAATCGGCGAAATAAATTCTAATTTCCGCGGAATAAAATTGCAAACCCGCGAAATAAACCAACAATTCCGCGAAATCCCCGAATCCCTATAAAATGAATAGTCCTTCTTGCCTACCGAATAAATATGCAAGCAAAAAAAATCGACAAAACCGTCTAGGTCTTTTTTAAAAAAAGGCATTAATATTAGATATTCATGGCGGATTTTGTATTCTTTGAAAAGAAACTGTAATATTTTTACCGCTTTTTTTGGCGATTTATGATGTTATAATAATATCATGCGCAATTATGCACACATTGTCTTGGATTTTGGCCGTTTTTGAAAATAAAAGAAGAATTTTGTCGAATTTTCTAAAATAATATTAAAACTAGGTGATATAAAATGATAGAACTGCAAGAGGTATATAAAAAGTACCCGAACGGCGTAACGGCCGTTAATGGAATAGATGTCCGGATCAACCAGGGCGAATTTGTTTATGTCGTTGGCCCAAGTGGTGCCGGGAAATCCACCTTCATTAAAATGATGTACCGGGAGGAGGTACCAACCTCAGGAACCATCATGATGAATGGTGTAAACTTAGCAAAATTAAAAATGAATAAGGTGCCGCTTTTCAGACGGAATCTAGGTGTTGTTTTCCAAGACTTCAAGCTGCTTCCTACTCTAACAGTCTATGAAAATGTTGCGTTTGCCTTAGAAGTAATTGAGGCACAGCCGAAATATATTAAAAAACGAGTTATGGAAGTTCTTGACCTTGTGAACTTAAAACATAAGATTAAAATGCTGCCTTCCGAGCTTTCCGGTGGTGAGCAGCAGCGTGTTTCCATCGCTCGCTCTATCGTCAACTCACCGAAAGTGGTTATTGCAGACGAGCCTACTGGAAACCTGGATCCGGATACGTCATGGGAAATTATGAAGATTTTTGAAGAAATCAATGAAAGAGGAACAACAGTTGTGATGGCAACCCATAACAGGGAAATCGTTAATACATTAAGGCATCGCGTGATCGCTATCGAAGGCGGAAAAATCGTACGTGATGAGCAGAAAGGTGATTACGGTTATGAAAATTAGAACAATTGGCCGTCACGCCCGCGAAAGCTTAAAAAGCATTGGCAGAAATGGCTGGATGACCTTTGCATCCGTTAGTGCCGTTACCGTTACATTAATTTTAGTCGGCGTCTTTTTCGTTATTATGATGAATCTTAATAGAGTGGCTGAGACCATTGAAGAGGACGTGCAAATCCGCGTTCACATCGATGTTGCTGCCAACAAACAAGATCAGCAAGCATTAAAAAGTGAGATTGAAAAGATACCTGAAGTAAAAAGTGTCAAATTCTCGCCAAAGGAACAAGAATTAAAAGACTTAGTGCAAAGCCTTGGTGAAGAAGGAAAGGCCTTTAAGCTATTTGAACAGGATAATCCGCTAAACGATGTATTTATCGTAAAAACGAAAAAGCCGACAGATACCATGAAGGTTGCTAAACAAATTGAAAAAGACAATTTCGTGGCAAAAGTAAAATACGGGCAGGGCAAGGTTGAAAAATTATTTAAATTTATCAAGGCAAGCCGAAATGTTGGGGTTGTATTGATTATCGGCTTATTCTTTACTGCGATATTCTTAATCTCTAACACCATTAAAATTACGATTATTGCTAGACGTAGAGAAATTAAGATTATGAGATTAGTAGGGGCTACCAATAATTTCATTCGCTGGCCATTCTTCCTTGAAGGACTGTGGCTTGGAATACTTGGTTCAATATTACCGATCATCCTGATCGCAATTGCCTACTATCGTGCTTATGACTATATCGGACCGAAGCTTCAGGGAACGTTTATCAAAGTTCTGCCATTTGATCCATTCGTCTATCAGGTTTCCGGCATCCTTATTTTAATGGGGGCATTGATAGGAGTATGGGGAAGCGTCATGTCCGTTAGGAAGTTTTTAAAGGTTTAGGCTGTATAAAAGACCATCGTTGATTTTTAGCACTGTTGATTGGAGCGCAAATCAACTACTAATTTTAAAAGACCCAAGGTTTAAAAATCATCAGGGAGGGATCATTACCTAGTCCTTCCTGATTTTTCGCGTTAAAAAACAGACAGATAAAGAACGATTTACCTGTACATAGAGAAATGGGAGGAGAAATCGAGATGAGGAAAACATTTATAACTCTCGCCACCGTTGCCGCAGTGGGGTTTGGAACCATTTTTGCGGGAGTTCCGGCAAAGACAAACGCAGAATCCATCTCTAAATTAAAAGGCGACCAAAATAAAATCCAAGAGCAGCGTTCCGATGTGAAATCAGGAATAAATGCGGCAAATGATAAAATCAGTAACCTGCAAAATCAGCAGGCAGACGTAAAGGACGAAATGAAGCGTCTGGACTATGCCATCACAGACGCAACCAATAAGATTAATAATGAGACAGCTAAAATAGAAAAAACCAAAGTTGAAATTACTAAACTTGAAGAAGAAACAAAGGTTTTAAAGGATCGAATTAAAAAGAGAAATGTACTCTTAAAGGACCGTGCGCGCAGCTATCAGGAAAATGGCGGAATGGTCAACTATCTCGATGTTTTAATGGGCTCCGAAAGCTTTAGTGATTTCATTGACCGTGCCAATGCAGTCGCCACCATCATGCAAGCGGACCGGGATATTTTAAAGCAGCATGAAGCCGATAAAAAGGAACTTGAAACAAAGCAAGCACAAGTGGAAAAAGACCTTGCCAGCCTGCAAACCATGGTGGCAAACTTAGAAGAATTGAACAAGCAGCTGGCTGCTCAAAAGGCGGAAAAAGATAAATTATTAGCCAGTCTAGTCGAGCAGGAACAAGATGAACACGAACATGTAATGGATTTAAAAGAGCAGGAAGAAATCTTGGCAGCACAAGAGGCAGCGGTTCAAAAGGCCATTCAATTAGCACAAGAAGAACAAGCACGGGCAGCAGCACGGGCAGCGGCCAATAAAAACAACTCTTCAAGCTCAAGCTCAAACAGCGGCGGCGGAGCGAGTTCTGGAGCCGTACCAGACAAATCTAGCGGCTATTGGACGCAACCAGCTGTCGGTACATTCACTTCCGGATTCGGCGGACGTGGTTCAGAATTCCATTATGGTGTAGATATTGCCAATCGAACGCAGGTTCCAATTGTGGCTGCGGCAGACGGCGTTGTTATTCGATCCTATCTGTCTAGTAGTTATGGAAACTGTATTTTCGTTTCGCACTCCATTAATGGACAAGTTTATACCACTGTCTATGCCCATATGAGCTCTCGGATGGTTGGTAATGGAGCTGTTGTGAAGAAAGGCCAGCAAATCGGTGTCATGGGTAACACTGGTGATTCTCGTGGACAGCACTTACACTTTGAACTTCATAAAGGTCCGTGGACACAGGATAAGCATAATGCCATCAATCCAGTAGGAATTGTTCCACTGCCATAATAATAAATAGGAGAAGCTTTGATGCTTCTTCTTTTTTTATATTCTTTTTTAATCCGTCATATGGTTCGTCCACATTTCTATTCATAACTCGTCCATATCTTTCATATATGTTAATAATCGGGCAGGAAAATGATGCCTTTATATAAAAATAGATAGGAAATAGGCATTTTAGCTGAGGAGGATCTCAATGAATCGAAAATGGATTGCCCTGTTAATGACGGGTTCGCTTCTCATGGGAGCGGGGGGCACATATGCAGGAATGCAGTTTTTTGAAAATAAACAATCAAGCTCCGCCCTTGAGCAAGCATTATCTCCAAAAAATAAAGCCGTAAATTCTGCAGCGGAAACAGCCGACCTGGGAAAGGTCGAACAAGCCTATGAGTTGATTTCAAATCGATACGTTGAAAAAGTAGACAATGACAAGCTGGTTGAAGGGGCCATTCAAGGGATGCTTTCCGTTTTAAAGGACCCTTATTCGGTTTATATGAATAAGGAGACAGCCCAGCAATTCACCCAATCGTTAGAATCATCTTTTGAAGGAATCGGCGCTGAGGTCGGCATGGTGGATGGCAAAATTGTTATCGTCTCTCCTTTTAAAGACTCCCCAGCTGAAAAAGCAGGCATTAAGCCGAACGATCAAATTCTAAAGGTAGACGGCAAGAGTGTGGAAGGACTTGACCTAAATAAGGCGACATTAAAAATTCGCGGCAAAAAGGGCACCACTGTAAAGCTGGAGATAGCCCGTAATGGATTAAAAGAACCGCTTACTATTGAAGTGAAACGTGATGAAATTCCCCTTGAAACCGTCCACGCTTCTGTTAAAAAGCAAGATGGCAAAAAGGTCGGTTATATTGAAGTGACGTCATTTTCAGAAGATACAGCAGCGGATTTTAAAAAGGATTTAAAGGCTTTGGAGAACGATCATATCAAAGGCCTGATTATCGATGTCCGGGGAAATCCGGGTGGATTTTTGGAGAGCGTCGGTGAAATCTTAAAAGAATTTGTACCGAAGGATAAGCCATATGTGCAAATTCAGGAACGAAACGGTGATAAGAGACGGTATTTCTCTACTATTTCTCAAAAGAAGGATTATCCAGTAATTGTTTTGGTAAACAAGGGCAGTGCATCAGCTTCGGAAATCTTGGCAGGATCCCTTAAGGAGGCCGCTGGTTACCAGTTGGTCGGTGAAACTACCTTTGGCAAAGGAACGGTGCAGCAGGCTGTACCAATGGGGGATGGAAGTAATATTAAATTAACGTTAGCTAAATGGCTGACCCCAGATGGAAATTGGATTCATAAAAAAGGCATTAAACCGGATGTTGCCATCAAGCAGCCAGCCATTTTTGGAACCCATCCGCTTCAGGTTGAGAAGCCGCTTGTGGAGGACATGAACAATGAGCAAGTAAAGAGCGGCCAAGAAATTCTTGACGCCCTTGGATTTGCTCCAGGCCGGACAGACGGATACTTTAGTTCCGAAACAAAAATTGCAGTAAAAGGATTCCAACAGCAATATAATCTGACACCAACAGGAAAAATTGACAGTAAAACTGCTGCTAAACTGGAGGAAATTGCCATTAAAGAAATGAAAAAGGAGAAAAATGACCTCCAGCTTCAGACGGCGTTAAGGTTGATTACAAAATAGGAAACAGGGGCTTTTGGCCTCTGTTTTTTTGTCATTTTTTACTAATATCTAAGTGGATTCGCGGAATAAACTGCTTTTTTTGCAGAATTATCGAGAATTTCCGCGGAAATAGCAGCCGAGTGCGTGGAATTAATCTTAAAATCTGCGGAATTCCGGCAAAAGTCCGCGACAATTAGGGACAGATGCTCGCAAAGACACAAGTAGGCTTGGCGAAATTAGTAAGAAAGACATTTTTTCATTTTTCTAGAAACTAGCAATATGTTTTATGGTTGTTATTTGGTAAAATAATCTTTAAGAGATTTTTTTACTAGAATGCTAGAAATTTAATAGAGGCAGGTGACAGGAATTGGTGCAAATATGGCTTGTAGAGCTTCTTAAAGGGACAGGCAAGTTATTTCTTAATCCTGTTTTATACTATCTCGTTTTCCTTGCAGGGATTTTAGGCGTCATGAGGGTGAAACGTGAAAGGAAAAATTTCCATATTCGGGCATATGATGCTTATTTCGAACTTCGGCAGTTGTTTCCAACTGGCCTTTTAATTGGCCTTGTGCTTTCCATTATTGTAGTCGCGGCAGGGATTGCCGTTCCTTTTGCTGCAATCTTGCTAATCGCTGGTTTTACGTTTTTGTGGTCTCTTACAACAAATGTTCGCTGGGTTTCACCAGCCTATACGGTAGGCTCAGCCTTTTTTGCCATCATTATGTTTGCGGAAAATAACTGGTCCATTCCCCCGTTTACGGATGCTTTCCATTCCATTGGTAATAAGGTGTATCCTTCCATGGTCATTATATTGGGGCTTTTGTTAATCGCGGAAGGGATGATGATTGTTAAAAATGGCATTATGGGGACCTCTCCAAAACTATCTAAAAGCAAGCGGGGGCAAAGCATCGGTGTCCATGAAGTGAAGCGAATCTGGATGCTCCCAATGTTTTTGCTGATTCCAGGTGATGCTCTTCATCTTCCATTCGAATGGTGGCCAGTCTTTCATATCGGTGCGAAGGAATTTTCGCTTATCCTTGTTCCTTTTGCGATTGGCTTTCACCAACAAATTAAAGGAATGCTTCCAAAAGAAGCTGTTGAGCTACATGGCCGGAGAGTCATCTTCCTTGGAAGCCTGGTTACGATCCTTTCCACTGCCGGCTATTGGAGTCCGCTTTTAGCCATTGTGGTTGCTTCGCTTGCTATCATTGGCCGTGAGTCTTTAGCATTACTTGCTTATTTAAAGGATGAAGGGCTGCCATTTTATTTTTCGAAAAAAAATCAAGGCCTGATGATTATCGGGATTATACCGGAATCACCTGCCGATAAAATGGGACTTCAGGCCGGAGAAATCATTGCAAAAGTCAACGGAGTACAGGTACTTGATGAAAAAGTGTTTTACGAAGCCCTGCAAAAGAATCGTGCCCATTGCAAACTCGATGTACTGGATACAAATGGCGAAATTCGCTTCGTTCAGCGTGCTTTATTTGAGGGGGATCACCACGAGCTTGGTATTCTTTTTGTACATGATGAACGTAAGTATGATGAGAAAATTGGATAGAGAAGGGCTGCTTCCGGCAGCTCTTTTTTTTATAGGTAAACCGGTAAAAGTGAAAAAATGATTAGCGTGTAGAGAAAAATAGAGCTTTTCTTAGAATAATTAAGGAAAGTATTATATTTTATATCATTTCCTCTGATTACGGACCTTTTTAAGTAAATTTAATCATTTACATACAAATCATTAAGGAATAAAATTGCTTCAAATCAATTTAATAAATCGGCTTAATCCTGAGGAATCTCAGGAACGGAGGAACCAATTATTTGGGGTTAATTCTGAAATCAGAAGGGATGAGAAACTCTTTCGCCATCCTACCCGTCAGCTAACTTCGTCGGCTAAAGCGAAGGAGGTCAAAGACCGCCTAATTCAGGGGGCTTTTTTTGTTTTGCAGAAAAAGCTTCTTAAGAAAAAATGTGGTCTTTTTATTATGCCTTTTTTTGCTAAGCTGGGCCGCGGCGCTTTATTTATTCCATAAAAAGAAGGGATTTTACCGTGACACATCCATCACAGATCTTAGAAATTATTTTTGCCGCCATCGCTTTAATCGCAATTTGGTTTTCCATCACTAATTTCAGCAGTGTAAAACGAATATTAATTGGCAGGCCGATGCGAACAGCAGAATTAAACGCCCAGCACAATAAATTGCTTTGGTATATTGCGCTTCCTATATTGTCAGCGGATCTGTATTCTTCTGTTTCCTACGGACCCGAATCTGGGATTACCGAACTGATTAATTTAGGATCAGAAGCGAAATGGTATATCATACCGATTACGATTTCGACCATCATCCTTTTGGCCATCCTGATCGTTTCCTATATTATGGGAATCCTTGCCTATCCAAATGGCGGAGGGGCTTACGCGATTGCAAAGGATAACTTTAAGCAACGCTGGATATCTCTAGTGGCATCTAGTTCATTACTGGTGGATTATATCTTAACCGTGGCGGTTTCGGTTTCCGCTGCACTGGAGGCAGTCTCATCCGCCTATCCTGTTGTGGCTCCCTATGAAACAGTCCTTGCTATTTTTTGTGTTTTTATTTTATTAATTGTCAACCTTCGAGGTGTGGCAGAATCCGCTAAAATATTTGCCTGGCCAACCTTGGGATTCATGGGCTGTATGTTGATTTTGATCGGATTTGGTTTTATCGATGAGGTTAATCATGGGTTTGTTCAACCTGCCACACCGCATTTTGGAACTGTTCCTGACGGATTGACGCTCCTGTTATTATTAAAGGCATTTAGTTCCGCATGTTCTGCCCTTACAGGAATCGAGACCATTTCAAATGCGGTTCCAATTTTCAGGGAACCGCAACAAAAAAGTGCAATCAAAACGTATATTGCCTTAGGGACGATTACCTCCGTAACCCTCCTAGGGTTTGCGTATCATTTGTATGTTAGAGGTATTTCTCCTGACCCTCATAATACCATGTTATCGCAATTAACCCAGTATTATTTTGGCCATGGGATTGTCTATCAAATTATCATCTGGTTTACATTTATCGTATTATTACTGGCAGCCAATTCTACCTTTACAGGTTTTTCGCAACTAGCTGCCATCGTAGCAGCCGACGGTTATTTACCGCGTGGACTTACAAATAGGGGAGACAGGCTGGGATATTCAAATGGAATTATTGCTTTGGCTGCAACAGCGAGCCTGCTAATTCTTGCCTTCCACGCTCATACGAACGCTTTAATTCCTTTATACGCAATTGGGGTTTTCTTATCCTTTACCGTAGCCCAATTTGGCTTAGTAAAAAGGTGGAAACGGGTTAAGGGATCACATTGGAAAATTAAATTAGCCATAAATACTGTTGGAGCTAGTATCACAAGTATTGTAGCGGTCATTTTTGCAGTCACAAAATTTACAAGCGGGGCTTGGGTTGTTTTAGTTGTTTTACCTGTGTTTATTCTCGGTTCCATTTATGTGCAGCGACATTATTACGCTGTTGCAGCCGAATTAAGAATAGACCTTAAAACGGAACATCCTGAAACGAACAGAGTCATAACCATCGTACTTGTTTCGGGAATTCATCGAGTGATCCGAAATACATTATCTTTTGCCAAAAGTTTAGACCAGGAGAATTTATTAGCCGTATATGTAGGCTTTGACGATGAGTCGATGAAAAGGATGGAAGCCAAGTGGGAAGAGTGGGGGACACCTTGCCGATTACTTACATTGAAAAGTAAATATCGGTCCATATTAGAACCACTAACAAGGTTAATTCATATTATTGAAGAAAAAGAACAATATAAAGCTCAAATCCATATTGTTATACCTCAATTTATTCCTAAAAAATGGTGGCATAACTTATTGCACAATCAAACAGCATTACTGCTTCGTTTATGGTTAATGAGGCATAAAGATGTTGTCATTTCCACCGTACCTTATCATTTGAAAAAATAACTTATCAATAAGAGGGCAGAATCCATCATCAGTGATTCGGCCCTATATTTTTTTAAATACCCTTAACAGCATATAAAGTAATATTTTACTGGATTCTTTGACTGCGAATCCCGAGTATTGTTATAAGATAAAAATGGTTGACAAAATGGTAAATGTATTATATTATTATTTTGAATTAAAGATATTTAAATTTGAGATGAGATAAATTAAAATATCTTAATTTGAGATTTTCGCTTTTAGGTGGTGCTAATAATGGGATTATTAGATAAATTATTTGGAAAAACATCCGAGGAGGAAAAAACTGTGGAAAAATTAAACATTGGTATTATTTTAGGAAGCACACGCCAAGGCCGTGTAAGTCCACAAGTAGGAGAATGGGTTAAAGGAATTGCTGACAAACGCGGCGATGCTAATTACGAAATCGTCGATATCGCAGATTTCAATTTACCATTCTTAGGCACAACTGACGGTTCTGAACCAGGCATTGCTGCATGGAACCAAAAGCTTGCTGACCTTGATGGTTTTGTATTCATCGTTCAAGAATACAACCATAGCATCACAGGTGCATTAAAAAATGCTCTTGATTTTGCTCGTGAAGCTTGGAATAACAAAGCTGCAGGAATCGTCAGCTATGGATCAACTGGAGGGGCGCGTGCGGCTGAACACTTACGTGGCATCCTAGGAGAATTAAAAGTGGCTGATGTTCGTACACATCCAACATTGTCATTATTCACTGATTTCGTAAACGGAAGTGAATTCAAGCCAGCTGAATTACACCTTACAAATGTGACGGCTATGCTTGACGAAGTCGTTTCTTGGAGCGGCGCATTAAAAACAATCCGATAAAAAACCTTGAGGGGATGATTACATTAATCATCCCCTCTCTTTATTATAATTTCCGGTATTTTTTCATAGATAAGATATTTAAAATGACAAAAATCAATGCGAAAATGACCAAAGCCAAGAGATCACCGCTGATTTCACTAAAACTGAATCCCTTATACATAACGCCCCTTAAAGCGTCCCCGGCATAAAACATGGGGAACAGCTTTGCAATCACCTGCAGCCAATCGGCCATTCCTTCAAGCGGGAATATCCCGGCAAAAAAGATTTGTGGAACAACCGCGATGGGGATAAACTGCATCATTTGAAATTCGGAGGCAGCAAAAGTTGATAACAAGGTTCCTAAAGAAAGAGCGACCAATGCTAACAGCAGATTAATCAAGAGGACATTCCAAATCGATCCGACCAGCACGATATCCAAAACATTAATCGCATAAAAAACGACAATACATGTTTGAATCACCGCAAACATGCCATACCCTGCAAGGTAGGCGGTAACAATTTCTCCCCTGCGAATCGGAGTCGACAATAGCCGTTCCAAGGTTCCGGTCGTCCGCTCGCGCAATAAACCAATTCCTGAAATGATGAATACAAAGAAGAAGACAAAGAATCCAACTAAAATCGGGCTTAACACATCAAAAAAGACCGTATCCTTATTTCCATAAACATAATTTGTTTCCATTTTTGGCGGCATCAAATTGGATAGCGCTGGGTTTTGCTGCAACAGTTTTGCTTGAGCAAGGGCAGCTATCGTTTGATTAACCTTTGCCTGCAAACCTCTAGCTGACGTAGGATCATCATTTTGAAGTGTCAATTTCATTTGTCCTTCTTCCTGAACCAGCAGCCCGTTCAGATCATCATCCACCACTGTATTTTTTGTTACATTCTCATATTCCTTTACCTTTATATCGGCATTCTTTAGAGCTTTTACTAGATTGGTATCCACACCTGATACGCCTAATTTCGGTTCAACTGTATTCCCATTAAATAAAAAGTACATCAAGGTCAAAATCAACAAAGGAGCAACAAACATTAAGGCTAATGTTCGTTTGTCACGAACCATTTGCTTTATGATTCTTTTGATTAGCGCCATCGTTCTCATGATTGTTTCACCCCGGCTTTCCGGAACACTTCATCGAAATCATCCGTACCGTATAATGCCTTTAACTCACTTGGCGTACCGCTTGTTAAAATGCGGCCGTCGCGAACCATGGCGATATAATCACATTTAACCGCCTCATCCATCACGTGGGTGGTCACAATAATAGTTTTTTCATCCTCATTTTTTAAGCGTAATAATTCATTCCAAATCGACAACTTCAATTCGGGATCAATCCCAACGGTAGGCTCATCTAAGATTAAAATTTTCGGATCTTGGATGAGCGCTATCGCCAGGGAAAGCCGACGCTTCATCCCGCCAGAATAAGCAGCCACCCGTTTCTTGAGATCACCCGTCAGGTTGACTAAGTCCGCAGCATAAGCAATTCGCTTCTTCTGCTCTTCTTTATTAAGCTTATATAAAGAAGCAAAAAATTTAAGATTTTCCTCCCCAGTAAGCTCTACATACAAGGCATCGGATTGCGCCATGTAACCAATTTCCTGAAGAAGGGCAAGATTTGGCATCCGTACATCTAATACATGAATCGATCCGGCATCCGCTTTTTCCATGCCAACGATCATTTTAACTAATGTGGTTTTCCCTGCCCCCGATGGACCGATTAGACCGTATAATTGCCCCTTCTCAATCGTCAAATTGACGTCATTTAAAACGGGCTTTTTTCCGAAGCTCTTGCTAACCTGCTCCACTTTAATGGTTGAATCCATCAAAAACCGCCTCCTAATCAAACACTGTAATGAACACTGTGTTGACCATCTATACCTTAATATTAAAATGCCATGTGTGGAATTACAATGAACAATAATGAGGAAAGTGTTCATTGTTACTGGTTAGATTCGAAAAGATGGCGATTACCTTATTTTTTTAGCCCTGCCACATGTCCCGGCCCATAAAGGGTCATTTTTGTTAAAATTAAGGTCATTTCCCTGGGTGATTTTTCCATTCCGCTTTGCAGCCAATGCTGAATGACTCCAAGGTGGGCGGAACTGACATAGGAAATCAAATAATCGACTGGAACGAGCATTTCTTCGATTTTTAGATCTTCCGCTATTTTTTGAAAAAAGGTTTTTTTAATTAATTCCTTCATTTTCCCCTGAAAGGCGGCGTCCCCCTTTGGCCCTAAAATGACCTTCATGAAACTCGCATTTTCTTGGAAGTATTCAAAAAGCTTCAAGATGATGGGAAAAGGTTCGTCTTGACTGGTAAAGCTTACCGCCTCTTTTGGCTTGATGTTATTTACTAGCTGCCTAATTCCTGAAATAATCTCTTCTTCACTTTGCTCTAGGAGATCGTATTTATCCCGGTAATGCAAATAAAAGGTGCCGCGGTTAATACTCGCCTTTTCCGTTAAATCGCGTACCGTAATCCCTTCAAAGCCTTTTTCCTCCATTAACTCAGTGAGAGCATCACGAATCATTCGTTTGGTGCGGATGACTCGTCTATCTGCTACTTTATCGGACATTTTTTAGCCCTCCAGAAAATTTTTTTTGAAAATCAACATGCTATTCATTTCTGTTAATTACTCGACATTGCGACCAATATTGTTTATTGCTATACCTGATAGACCCATTATAATTAACAGTGTGAACAATAATCAACAGCTTGTTTAATAAAGGAGGAGTACTCAATTATGAATTTGTTTAAAAATAAATTGGCCATTTTATCGCCTGTTATTGTTTTAATCGTGGTGCTTATATTTGGCCTAACACTTGTGCCATCGGTAAAGCCCACTCCGAAAAACGTACCAATTGCCTTTGTCAACGAGGACCAAGGCGTAGAAATTCCGAATCAGGGCCATTTGAATATGGGAAAAACGATTACTGAAATGATTCAGGCAAAAACTGAAAAAGATTCGCCCATTAAGTTTATTTTTATAAAAAGCAATGAGGAAGCAAAGAAGGGATTAAACAACCGTGAGTATTACGGAGCGCTCGTCATTCCTAAGGATTTCTCACAGAAACAAGCATCCTTAATGGGCCCTTCACCAACTTCACCGGAAATGAAGATATTGGTCAATCAAGGGATGAACACGATTGCATCGACGATGGTAAGCAATGTGTTAAACGGAATGGTCGACAATATCAATAATAATGTCCGAACTCAGTTACTTGCGGGTTTTGAAAAACAAGGTGGTACTGTGACCACGAAACAAGCCGCAGCGTTAGTATCACCGATTACAAAGAAAGTAACGAATGTCAATGAAGTAGGGACGGCGAGCATGAATGGTAATGCTCCAGTCTCCTTATTCCAGCCGCTCTGGATGGCAAGTATCGCAGGGGCTGCTATCCTTTTTCTAATGGTAAGTAAATTACCTTTTGCAAATCGGAAGGAAAAACTCGCTGCCCTCGTTGCTCAAATACTGATGGGGGCAGTTATTGCCCTTGTTGCCGGCTTTGGATTAACGTGGATGGCGGATAAAATCGGTGTTGATATTCCTCAATTCGGTGATATTGCATTATTCTTATCACTCACTTGTTTCAGCTTTTTCTTAATGATATCAGCTGTTCTATCATGGACGGGTATTAAGGGGATTCCAATCTTTGTTCTGATTCTATTCTTCGGCGGACCGCTGCTAGCGATGGCTCCGGAATTTATGCCTTCGTTTTATCGTGACTGGATCCATTCGTGGCTCCCAATGCGCTTCATGGTCGACGGACTTCGTGAATTATTCTTCTTTAGCAAAGGTATAAGCTGGAACCACCCGACTTCTGTTTTAGTATGGATTGGGTTGGTAAGTATGATGGTTATTTTTACTTCAGTTGCAAAGCCAGGAGTTAAAATGGGAACCGAAACACAAATTGACCTCAATTCCTGAAATAAAAAATCTTCAGGATTAGAATAGAAAAGCCCCAGTGGCTCTTTTTTAATAAGGTTAGTACATTTAAAATGAAAACTGGAATTTTTTGTGCATATTTGAAATTTCTACGGCTAATCCTAAAGTGGGAAAATTCTTATCCATGGAAGGTGATTTAGCCATGATAATTAGCTTATTGAATGGTTTCGAGGTTCAAAATCCCGGGATTTTTAATATCGAAGGTGCTGCGGCCATCTTATTTTATTTTACGGTCTACGCACTATTAGGCTGGCTGCTGGAGAACAGTTATAACTTTCTAACAAAAAAACGCTTTTTAAAAGAGAACTTTTTATATGGGCCATTTAAACCCATGTATGGGTTAGCACCTGTGCTATTAGTTTATTTAATTCGGCCAGAAACACATTGGGGAGTTGCCCTGCTGCTATGCTTTGTTATTCCAACCTTAGTAGAGTACTTGACCGGTGCGCTGCTGTTGAAATTCTTCAAGCGGCAGTGGTGGGATTACTCCGATACCCCGCTCCAGCTCCATGGCCATATTTGTCTGCCTTTCTCGGTCTGCTGGGTAGTGCTGTCGTTTCTTTGCTTAAAAGGGATTCATCCCTTGGTTGTCACTGTATATGGAATCTTTGAACCCTATTGGGCTTGGATTTGGGGCGCAGTGGGCCTCTACTTCCTTGCCGATCTCGCATTATCGATAAGACGGCATTCCTTGCAAGAATTTGATAGAGTGTCTGACACCCTGAAAACTCCTTCTGATTAAATAGAGGGAGTTTTTTAATGTTTGATTAAAATTCAATGAAAAAATGAAATATAAGAGAAAAAAGTGCTAAATTGTAGGGGAGCAATTTACAGGTCATTTCGAAAAAAGAAGGGATTCTATGAAACAGCGCATTTTGGTTGTAGAGGATGAAAAGCAAATCGCTAAGATCTTAAAGCTCGAACTCGAGTATGAAGGGTATGAGGTCGTCGTTGCCTATGATGGAAAGGCAGGCTTGCAGGCGGCCCAGAATGATAAACTAGATTTGATCTTACTGGATGTCATGCTGCCAGAACTGAATGGCATAGAGGTCCTAAGAAGAATTCGGAAAGAAAATACCATGCTTCCGGTCATTTTATTAACCGCCAGAAACATGACGATGGATAAAGTTGCAGGGCTCGATCAAGGAGCGAACGATTATATTACAAAACCCTTTGAAATCGAGGAATTACTGGCAAGAGTTCGGTCATGCCTAAGGCAGAATTCCCTTGCTGCTAAAGCTGCACAGCCGGAAAATCCCCTTTTATCCTTTAAGGATTTAACCGTCAATCTTGATACGAGAGAGGTAACACGGGGCGAAACTTCTATTACTTTAACACCAAAGGAATTCGATTTACTCGTCTATTTATTGTCAAATAAAAATAGAGTCGTCACAAGGGAAAATATCTTAGTTAATGTATGGGAATACGAATACGAAGGAGAAACCAATGTCATTGATGTGTTTATCAGACATTTAAGAAAAAAAATAGAGGAAGGCTTTTCGGATCCAACGATTATTCAGACTGTTAGAGGAATAGGGTACACCGTAAGGGAGAATTAACAAAATGAAGATTACAACGAAAATTAATTTGATGACGACCGCATGGATCCTCTGTGTCCTACTAGCAGTAAATGCGATTGTCTTTTTTTCTTTTATGAAAATAACAGTCAATATGGAGAACAATGAACTGCTTCAAAAAGCAAATAATTTGTTAAAGGAAATGGAAATAGGTGAATACCCTTCCGAGTTGAAGAGTATCTTCACCCCTTATTTAACCAACCATTCTTTTATTAGAACGATAAAGCCCGATTCCCAAATTGCCTATCAGGCAACAAATGATAAGTTCTTGGCCAGAAAAATAAAACCGAAATTCGTCAGCAAAAAGGAGACGGAACGAAGGACGATAAGACGAAACGATAAGGAGGAACAAATCTTAATTGTCAGGGTGCCAATACCATCTGGAAGAGGAACACTTGAAGTCGGAGAAAAATTATCAGGACTAGAATTAGCGAAAGACGTCCTCCTATCGATTTTAGGTTTTTGTACGTTTTTAGGTGCGCTTTTAGCGCTGCTTGGCGGCAGATGGCTTTCGAATCTGATTATGAGACCGATCTCCAATATGATTAATACGATGGAAGATATTGAACAAAGCGGGATTCCCAAAAAAATCGTCATCCAGCATGAAACGAAGGATGAGCTGCAAAAAATGGCCGTCACGTTCAATCGAATGATAGGAAGATTAGAGGACAATCTTGAAAAACAAAGGCAATTCATTTCAGATGCCTCACATGAACTTAAAACCCCGCTGACCGTGATCAAAAGCTATGCCGATTTATTGTTGAGACGTGGATTGCAAAATGAAGAGGTTGCCCGTGATGCCATTGAATCAATCCATTCGGAAGCAACAAGGATTCAAAAAATGACGGAAAGATTCCTCGATTTAGCCGATACTGAGTCAGGCAATCTTTTAGAAATGAAAGAAATCAATTTAGTCCATTTTTGTGGGAATATTCTCAAACAAATTGCAAGTGCATATAAGCGCGAAATTGACCTTCATTACCAGGATAATGCCATTTCCACCACTGCGGATGAACTCAAGCTGAAACAGGCGATTATTATTTTAATAGATAATGCTATCAAATACAGTACAGATAAAATAGATGTTTATCTAACAGAAACCGATCAATTTACCTTGATTAAGGTGAAGGATTATGGGATTGGGATACCGGAGTATGAAATGGATAATATCTTCGAACGGTTTTACCGGGTGGACAAGGCCCGGAGTCGTGAGACTGGTGGAACAGGACTTGGCCTTGCGATTGCCAAAAATATCATGAAACAGCATCACGGGGAAATTAAAGTGAAAAGTTCCGAAGGTATGGGAACAGAAGTTGAATTGATTTTGCCGAAATCTTAATTCATTTTTAATAAAACCTTAAGTCAAAATTCAGCTTGTGGCTTTATAGTTAGATTCGTGCCAATTAAAGGAGGTCACAATCATGTTTCATTTTGACTATGAAGCCTTTCAATTCATAAATCATCTCGCGGTAAGTGAGCGAGTTTTAAATCCATTCATGATGTTTTTAGCGGAAAAAGCAGAGTATTTATTCTTTGCCGGAATCATTTTTTATTGGTTTTTCCCTCGGAATCGAACACAAAATCGAAGAATGGTGGCAGAAGCCATTGTGGCCGCATGTGTTGCCTTGGGGATGAACGTACTGATTGGTCACTTTTTTTACCGGGACCGTCCTTTTGTCAGTCATCATGTAAACTGGCTGATTCCCCATGTGAAAAATGCCTCGTTTCCTAGCGACCATGCCACGGCGTCCTTCGTGATTGCGACTGCTGTCTGGATTTGGCGAAAAAGAGATGGCTGGCTGTGGCTGATTTTATCATCAGGTATTGCCTTATCCCGGGTGTGGACAGGGGTCCATTATCCTCTGGATGTAACAGGTGGCATGATCATTGGAGCCAGCACAGCGTTTGCAGTCCATAACCTATTGCGTCGTATTAAGAAACTAAACAGAGTTATGAATTTACTAATTGAATTCTATGAGAAAATAGAAAACAGTCTATGGACAAAAAAGAAGGCCAATTGATGGTCTTCTTTTTTTGTTAATTACATAAATATTGGAAAAGATAAACAAAGAGCCGCAAAAGGGGGACTTTTTATTTACAAAAAACAAGAACAAAGGCTAAGTCTACTGGCTTTTATTTTCGCTGCTATTTTGGGCCTATCCATAATAGGAAGGATTTTTTCAGGCTAAGAAAGGAAATTGTGAAATGGGAAATGAAGACTCAGTTCTATTAAGCCGAATACTCACAGAATTAACGTTATCCTTTCATATTATCTACGCAACCATTGGAGTCGGAATCCCGCTAATGATTATGATTGCTCAATGGGTCGGGATAAAAAAACAGGATGAACATTACATATTATTAGCAAGACGATGGACGCGCGGTTTTGTTATTTCCGTAGCTGTTGGAGTTGTAACTGGAACCGCGATTGGGCTCCAGCTTTCCCTATTGTGGCCGCATTTTATGGAGCTGGCGGGCAACGTCATCGCCCTGCCTTTATTTATGGAAACCTTTGCGTTTTTCTTTGAAGCCATCTTCTTAGGCATTTATATCTATACATGGGACCGGTTTGAGAATCAGAAAAAGCATCTCTTGCTGTTGATTCCTGTTGCCATCGGGGCATCTTTTTCCGCCGTTTTTATTACCATTGTCAATGCCTTTATGAATGCACCACAGGGGTTTGATATCGTGGGCGG
Organism: Neobacillus bataviensis; assembly: GCF_019969725.1. Next base: position 377,855 of record NZ_JAHXYW010000005.1, on the reverse strand, counting down.
ACAGCTTGTCAATGTCAGCCCAATCGTTGCGATGTTCAATCCTGCGATGCCGACAAAGGTTGCACATGTGCTGGTAACAGCCTATATGACCTCGGCGTTCGTGCTTGCTTCTATCGGCGCCTCCCGTCTGCTGAAAGGTTCCGATCATTTGTACCATAAAAAAGCGTTATTTTTAACCTTAAAACTTGGGTTTGTTTTTTCAGTAGCATCCGCTTTAATTGGCGATTTTTCTGGAAAATATTTAGCAGAGTATCAGCCTGAAAAATTAGCCGCTGCCGAATGGCACTTTGAAACGGAGGAGGGAGCCCCGCTTATTTTGTTTGGAGTCCTTGATAATGGCAAAGTAAAATATGCGATAAAAGTGCCATATGCACTCAGTATTTTAGCTAGAGATCTTCCGAAGGCAGAAGTGATTGGCCTGGATCAGTTTCCTAAAGATGAGGTGCCGCCGCTTTATATTCATTATTTGTTTGATGCTATGGTGACGATTGGAATGGTGCTGACTGGTTTATCATTGATCTATTTACTGGGGACTTGGCTTAGGTGGCAGTTTATTTTTTCGAAATGGTTCCGCTGGCTCCTTATACTTGGCGGTCCGCTTTCAGTTCTGGCGATTGAAACGGGCTGGTGGCTTGATGAAGTGGGGCGGCAGCCATGGATTTTGCGTGGGATTATGCGGACAAAAGAGGCGGCAACCTCAAGTGGTCAGGTCGATCTCATGCTGCTATTGTTTGCTGGACTATATTTGATATTGGGAATTGGCAGCGTAGTCGTATTGCTAAGGATGTTCCGCAAAAATACGGTAGAACAGGAATTGGCTGATCGAGCTTCCTTGAAGGCAGGTGAGCAGGTATGACGCTTGAAATTCTTGGAATCACCGTGTTGGGGATGTTTCTCTTTGGTTATATTATCGTGGCTTCGATTGATTTTGGCGCAGGCTTTTTTAACGCCTTTAGTACGGTCACAGGCAAGCAGCATATTTTGACCAAGGTCATCCAGCGTTATTTATCACCAGTTTGGGAAGTGACCAATGTTTTTTTAGTGTTTTTCTTTGTCGGGATTGTCGGTTTTTTTCCAAAAACAGCTTTCTATTACGGTTCAACCTTGTTGGTGCCAGCCAGCATTGCGATCGTTCTGCTGGCGATTCGCGGCTCGTATTATGCGTTTTCCACCTACGGGGGACTCAAACATAAAAGGTACACCATTTTGTATGGCCTGACCGGATTATTTATTCCCGCCTCTTTATCGATTGTTTTGACGATCTCCGAGGGCGGCTTTGTAAGAATGGAGGAAGCGCGGCCGGTCCTTGATTATTGGAGCTTGTTCACGAGCCCATTATCATGGAGTATTGTGGTGCTCAGCCTGACAGCCGTTTTGTATATTTCAGCGGTATTTTTGACATGGTATGCCCATAAGGCCAAGGACGGGGAGGCCACAAACCTGCTGCGGAAATATGCGTTAATCTGGGCGGGACCCGCGATTATTACCGCCGCGGGGATTATCGTGGAAATGCGGACTCATAATCCTGAACATTATAAGGGATTGATCAGCCTATGGTGGCTTTTCGCTCTCTCTGTTATTTTCTTCGCCGGTTCGGTTTATTTCATTTGGAAACGGCAGGCCTATGGATTAGCCTTCTGGTTAATGGTCGGTCAATTTACTTCCGCATTTTTAGCCTATGGGATGTCACATTATCCTTATTTAATGTATCCGTATTTGACCATTTATGACAGCTTCACAAATGAATCGATGGCGATTGCCTTAGTTATAGCATTTGTTGCTGGATTGGGATTACTTTTGCCGTCGTTGTACCTGCTTTTGAAACTGTTTTTGTTTAACAAAGAGTATGTACAAGGGAAACGGGATGATCATGCGTGAGGAGAGTTTTGAATGATGACTGACTTTTTTATCTTTTATGCTCCATTTATCATTGTGATAGCGGCAATTGCCACATGTTTTTGGCTTGCAGGGAAAGATGATGCAGTGAAAAAATAGTTGGATTTGAAAAAGAAGAGCCTTGGGGGTTCTTCTTTTTCTTCAAAGTAGCTGTTTTTCCAGAAATATAATCAAATATTACGATTACTTAACTTAATTAATTTAATTTCTAATATAATCAAAGTAAATGCTTTGACAATAGGCACTCTTACAGAATTTTATCGGCGAAAAAAAGCAATTTATCGGCGAATCTAAAAATAGGAGAAAAAAATAGTGAACCACAACAAAAATTTTAAATCGCTTCTTGAAATCCTTTTGGTATCAACGAGACTCGGTTTAACCTCCTTTGGCGGCCCCATCGCGCATTTAGGTTATTTTTATGAAGAATATGTTAAGCGGAAAAAATGGCTCGATGAAAAAAGCTATGCGGATTTAGTGGCTTTGTGTCAGTTCCTCCCCGGACCGGCGAGCAGTCAAGTCGGGATTGGAGTCGGGGTTATCCGCGGCGGCGTTCTAGGCGGCGTATTAGCATTCATTGGATTTACCGCGCCTTCAATGATCGCCTTAATACTCTTTGCGATCATCCTTCAAGGTTTGCAAATAAATGACACAGGCTGGCTCCATGGTTTAAAAATCGTGGCTGTGGCTGTCGTTGCGCAGGCTATAATTGGAATGGCTTCTAAACTAACTCCTGATATTCATAGAAAAACCATTGCCTTATTTGCTCTGGTAAGTACGTTAATATGGCAGAGTGCCTTCATGCAGGTAAGTATTATTATATTGGCTGCAATAGCCGGTTTTGTTATCTATATGCAACACGATGATAATGAGGAGCCAAATACAATTCATTTTCCACTGTCACACCGTTTTGCCTTAATATGTTTATCACTGTTTTTTTGTTTGCTAATTATATTACCAATTGTACGCTCAATTACATCATCAAATTGGATTGTTTTATTTGATAGTTTCTATCGATCAGGTTCATTAGTTTTTGGAGGCGGTCATGTCGTACTGCCATTACTGGAAAAAGAATTTGTACCCACCCATTGGTTATCTAAAGAAGAATTCCTTGCTGGATACGGGGCAGCCCAAGCAGTACCGGGCCCTCTGTTTACCTTTGCTGCTTACATAGGGACAATTATCAATGGATGGAAAGGTGGAATCCTTGCGACAGCGGCCATTTTCTTACCTGCCTTCCTTCTCATATTTGGCACCTTGCCTTTTTGGAACACATTAAGGCGTAATCCCAAAATTAAAGGAGCTTTAATGGGTGTAAATGCCGCCGTTGTTGGAATTTTAATTGCCGCCTTTTATAATCCGATTTGGACTAGTTCAATTCTATCTCCTATTGATTTTGCTTTTGCAGCTATATTGTTTTCTATGTTGGTTTATTGGAAGGTTCCGCCTTGGATAATTGTTATCGCAGGTGCCGTAGGCGGTTCACTATTGCAGATTATAGGTTAATATGAAGGACTGTGGTATAAAACGAATTTCAGATACTGAAAATATTTCTAAAGGACGATGGGGGAATATATTTGAGTATCGGAATATGGTCTTATTTTACTCTTCTTTTATTAACTATTTTTGCGGTAGGTTCTGCCTATTACAAATCGAGAAATTCCCTAATCTTTATCCTCTTTTTTGCCGTTTCTGGAGTAACGATGTTTTTCGACTACCTGATTTATGTGTGGGGAAAGGCTTATACTTATCACTCTGGAATTGTTAATAATCGGTACGATACTCATCTTGGTGCCATTGTTAATGGATTGGTCCTGTCATCATTTGCCGTTTTGTATTCAGCCCGTAATGGTAAATGGTATTGGAGCATTATTTTGGCTGGCCTTTTTGCGGGGATTGAACTGTTGTTTACAGAGTGGGGTGTATATAAACCTAACTGGTGGAAGATAGGGTATACATTTTCCATACTGATTTTTTATTTTCCAGTCATTAAAGTGTGGTGGGGCAGGTTAAATAATACCCCGGGAAAATGGCTAACCTATGGAACTTTGTTTTCATTATATTTTGCCATTTATGTTCAATTAAATATCCTTCTTTATGGGCTGCTTCAAACGAAAACATTTCATGTTGAATGGGTCGAACGTTTAAACCGAGACAGTGCAGCGATTAATAGTATAAATGCGCTGGTATTTAGCTTAATGCTGGCTTTGATAGGTATTATGAATGCCCGACAATTTTGGAATTTTATCATGATGGCTGTGTTTATTGTCTATTATTTCGTTTTGAAAACTTCAGGTATCATTCAAACGGATCATTTAGTTATGGATTTTATTCTTAGTTTCCTAGCATTCTTCATACCGCTTGTATTCGTAAGATATGCAAGCAGTAAAGTATACTCACATTCTTGATGAAAAAATAAATAAATCGAAAAAAGCTCTGGTGTCAGAGCTTTTTTCGATTTATATTTTTTACTACATTTTATTATTTTGCTGAAAGCTCACTTTCTGTTACCCATTTATGATTAGTCACTTTTTCCCCGCCAGTTGTTGGCGTGTAATCAACCATATAGACTGTTGTTTGTTCGGCTGAATCAATTACTGCTGTTGCACCCTTCATCCCTTCCATATGATCTGCCTTTACAATAACCTCATCACCTGGTTTATAAGATTTGTCGCTGGGGTCTTTAATTTCTTCATGAATAATCCATTTGTGATTTGTTACTCGTTTCCCACCCGTGGTTGGATTATAAGAAATTGTATACACAGTAGTATCGAATGCACCAACAATTGTTGCTTCAGCCCCGTTCATCCCTTCCATATGATCCGCATTAATAATAGCCTTACTGCCAATTTTAAAGGTTGGGCTTTCGGCCCCTTTTAAACCTTTTGGCACTTCACCAGAACCAGAATGATTCATGCCCTCCATACTTTCATGGTCCATAGTGCTGGAATTCTTTTCTTGTTCAGATTTATTCCCCTGATTCATATTTGCATGTTGGTTTTCCTTATCACCATTGGAACAAGCTGCTAAAAATACGGCAAGGACCAGGGTAAGAAGAGATAGGGTAGTTCGTTTTATTTTCACTTTTGTTGCCTCCTTAAGCTTTGTGATTCATTCATAGTACGACATATTTGTGCAGAATCTGTGCAGAAGGCCTAGAAGTGGTAATTTTTATTTTTTTACAAATGTATGAACAAATATGATTTGTGGGACGCATGTCATATATTATCCAATAAAAATGCATAAAATCTGCAAACTTACCTTTTAAATTAAAGCTATAAAACATTGAATCTTTATTTAACTTTTTGGAGGTGGAAAAATTGAAAAAAGTTTTTCTCATTTTATTTGCATTTGCTTTTATTTTTTCATTTGATTCAAAGGCCTTTGCCGATGAAGGACATTCTCATATGAATCACGGTAATGGAAGCAATATGGAAGGTATGGATCATGGAAGCGGCCACGAAGATATGGATACGAACAACGAAAGTGACCATGAAAGTGGGCATAGTCATGGGCCCGTCATTGAAACACCGCCAAACTATAAAGTGTTAGGAACTTATGGAGCAGTAAACCTAGCATTCATCGCAGTCGGTATTTGGAATAAATGGTTTAGAAGGAAGGGGGAATAACAATGGCAATGCCCGAAAATAGATTACCAGAAAAGGAACCTTTTGATCTCTTATCCATTCCGGTAGTAAAAAAGTTTGTTAAAAGCAAATGGTATCCGGGAATATTCCAGTGGATCGTGATCTCTGTTTTTTCATTAATAGTATATGAATTAGTAATGGGAACGGTAGATCCTAGTAAAAACTTTGGTACGACGATGACATGGGTGTTATGGTGGCCGATTATCCCTATTTTATTTTTAGTAGCCGGCCGCTTCTGGTGTGCGATTTGCCCGTTCGGTAAATTAAGCGATATTGTCCGAAAATTTGTCGGCAGTAAGCGTCCAATGCCTAAGTTTTTAAGAAAGTATGGAATTTGGCTTATCGACTTATTCTTTATTGCGATTACTTACAGCGACCACGTTTGGGGAATTGTAGAGTCACCTCGCGGCTCAGGTTACCTGTTGCTGCTGCTCGTCACGATGGTGGTTGCAACATCTGTTTTCTATGAAAGAAGAACCTTCTGTAAGACGCTTTGTTTCCTAGGCGGTCTTGCCGGAAACTATTCACGATCCGGTGCCTTAAAAGTGCAAGCTACACCTGATATTTGTAAAACCTGTAAAGTACAGTCCTGCTATAAAGGAACCGAGGGTGTGGAGGGATGCCCAATGTTCCAGTTTCCCAGGACAATGGAGTCCAGTGCGGATTGTAATATTTGCGGGAACTGTGTGAAAAACTGTCCGAATAATTCCGTTAAAATTACAACAAGAATTCCGACAAAAGAGTTATGGGGTTTGAAAAATCCTAAGCTTGAGAATGCTTCCCTTGCAGCTGTTATTATGGGTATTGTATTCGTACAAAATATTACGATGCTTGAACCTTGGCAGACTATTTTGAATGCAATTGGAATAGTTACTCGTACGACTAACTATAATGTTAACTTTACAGTTGCCTTTATCATTGCGATGGCTATTCCGATTTTATTATTATTAGGAACTGCAAAACTGGCATCCCTTTTTGGAATGGAAGGAACATTAAAAAAGAACTTTACCCTTTTCGGATACGCCATTATTCCGTTAGACCTAGCTGGACACTTGGCACATAACCTATTTCATATCTTTACGGAAGGCAAAGCGGTATGGTACAACTCCATTAGATTATTTGGAATCGACTCGAATCCGGCAAGTTTAAGTCTTGCCTCTACGCCAACAGTACAAATGATTCAGTATATCGTGATTGCAATTGGATTGGTCGGTACGTGTTATGTAGTTTATAGAATGGGAAAAAGTAAAAAGACGACTTTTAAAGCCATGCTTCCTTATTATGTATTGATGTTTGCCCTGGCTGTTGCGAATATCTACTTATTTTCACTACCTATGATGCACAGGGTTTAATTATAATTGTATTATAGAAGACACCGTTACGATGTTTGACGGTGTCTTTTGTAAAAATCAATAGGGTGATTACATGTACGGCATATTAAGTAAAATTAGTGCAGTATTAAGCGAACCATTTTTTAATATGGCAAATAGTCTGGAATCCTGGCCCATCATCTTTGCCTTTATTTTGGGACTTGTGGGTTCCTTGGCCCCGTGCCAGTTAACTGGAAATATTAGTGCTGTTACGTTATATGGGAACCGCTCTGTTCAAAAGAAAATTGTTTGGAAGGATGTTTTCTGGTTCACGTGTAGTAAAATTGTTGCCTTTTCCTTATTAGGTATTTTAGTGTGGCTGCTTGGTAAAGGAATAGAACAAAATCTAGTATCCTATTTTCCGTGGCTGCGAAAAATGATGGGGCCATTACTGATTGTCGTTGGCTTGTTTATGATTGGTGTTATTAAATTAAAAGGAACGTTTCATTTATTCAAGGGGCCAAAAGTGAACAAACATGAAAATCCATTAGGTTCTTTTATGCTTGGATTTAGTTTTTCCCTAGCTTTTTGTCCAACTATGTTTGTCTTATTTTTTGTCACCTTAATGCCTTTGGTGCTGTCCAGTCCATATGGATTTATTCTTCCGCCAATCTTTGCACTCGGGACAGCCATTCCACTATTAATCGTTATTACAATCATTTGGTATCTTGGCGGCAATGGTGTTCTAATGAAGAAAAGCAGAAAGTTCGGCACCATGGTTGGAAGGCTTGCTGGGATATTGATGTTACTATTAGGAATCTTTGATACGATAACCTATTGGTCTTTATAAATGCAAAAAAAGTTTTATTGACAAATACGCAGCTAAAAAGGTTTGGAAATCTTTCCAAACCTTTTTAGCTGCATATTGATTTAGAAGGAGCTCATCATATTACTGTTTCCCATTTCCTTTTGATTGCTGTCATCCATCATGCACCTTTACCATGGCATGCTTTGTACATATCCTTTAATTCCTGCTTGGTTGATCAGGATGCATTTTTTGCATAAAGGGGAGCATTTTTTCAAAGCTAAAACCATTATCTGAGTTGTTTGTTCCTGCTGCAAATACAGCCGTTCCTGCTCCAAGAATAAAAGCCGCACTTACAATTCCCACCGCAAACTTTTTCATTTTTTCTCCAACTCCTTTCTTTTATCAGCTTCATCGTAACGCTAAAATTTGCAGAAAAAATGGATTTTAAGTGTTGAAATTGTGAAGATTTCTAAATGAGGCCATTTCCATCAAAAAAAGAAAAATTCATTGACATTCAAACGTCTATTTGAATAAGATATAATCAAACGAACATTTGAATGTCAATGAATAGCGTATGGATTGAAAAATAAGGAGACAATAACCTTAATCGTAACTTTTTCGTTTTAGAAATAGAAAGAGCTACTCTACAATGAGAGCTGGGGGGATAAACATGGGACATCATCACCATCATCATGGACATTCACACGGTCACTCACATGGCCATTCACATACAAGCAACAAAAAAGCTTTATTAAGTTCCTTCCTATTAATAGCGGCCTTTATGATCGTCGAAGTTATCGGGGGCATCGTGACAAATAGCTTGGCGCTATTGTCGGACGCTGGTCATATGCTCAGTGATGCTGCCGCACTGGGATTAAGCTTTTTCGCCATAAAACTTGGAGAAAAGCAGGGGTCGCAGGAAAAAACCTACGGATATAAACGTTTTGAAATTATCGCCGCTGCCTTAAACGGATTAACCTTAATCATCATTTCCGTGTATATTTTTTATGAAGCGATCGGCCGTTTCCTCGCTCCGCCGGAGGTTCAAAGTAAAGGGATGCTGATGATTTCCATTATCGGTTTGGTGGTGAACATTGTCGCTGCCTGGATTTTAATGAAGGGCGACAAGGAAGAAAACCTGAATGTCAGAAGCGCCTTCTTACATGTGCTTGGTGATATGCTCGGTTCGGTCGGGGCCATCGTCGCCGCTCTCCTGATTATGTTTTTTGGCTGGGGCATCGCTGATCCCATTGCGAGTGTCATCGTAGCAGCGTTGATTCTTTTAAGCGGGTATCGCGTGACGAAGGATTCCTTCCATATTTTAATGGAAGGCGCTCCGGAGCAAATTGATATCAAGAAGGTGAAGGAGGCACTAAGGAAGATCCCTCTTGTAAAAGAGGTTCATGATTTGCATATCTGGACGATTACGTCCGGCTATCCAGTCCTTAGCTGTCATATCACCATTTCCGATGATGGAGTTCATGATGAAATTCTATACCAATCACAGCGCATCCTTCATGATGAATTCCACATTGAACACAGTACCATTCAAGTAGAAAAAGCAGCCAATGGCTGCCCCAGTCCGCATGGGACCTGTAATTAAAATAATAGCTCGTCAAAAACCACGATCGAAAGTTGAATCGTGGTTTTCTCTTTTTCCTCGTTCTTTTCACATTCACAAGCAACTTTGCATATTATCCCTTAAGTGAAAATAGATATTAATATAAGAATAGTGTTTTACTAATTTACTATTTTTGGCAGTGATGATATAGTGAAAAAGCACTATTACTTTATAATTACATATTGAGAGGTTTCATATCATGAAATTCGGAAAAACTATTTTACTATTTTTCATTTTGGCGAGCGCTTTTTTAGTTTCTAAGGAAATAACGGCCCATGCCTCAAGCGGCGGTACCCCAATTCTCCTTTATCATCATATTTTAAAAAAGAGCGAGAATCATTCCCCTGATAATCCTAGTATTATTAGCCTGGAAGCATTTGAAGAACAAATGAAATATTTAAAGGATCAGGGCTATTATACTGCCAGTATGTCGGAATTTGATGCGTACATGCGCGGTACGAAAAAACTTCCGGCAAAAACAGTGGTCATTACCTTTGATGATGGGCATAAAACGAATTATTTATATGCTTATCCCGTCTTAAAAAAATATGGATTTAAAGCCACGGCTTTCTTGATTACAAACCGCGTATCCGATACTCCGCTTAGCTTTGATCCTGATGGTTTACAGTTTTTAAGCTGGCCTGAGGTAAGACAAATGAAGGATGTTTTTCAGTTTGGCAGTCATACAAATGGGCTTCATTTTTCAACAAACGGAGTAGCAGCCTTATTAAGCGAGCCCGAACAAGTTATTTTAAAAGACTTTCAGACTAGCAGAACCCTGCTTAACAACACAGATTATTTTGCATATCCATTTGGTGCCTATAATCAGCGGACCATCGCGATGTTACAATCGACCGGCTATAAATTTGCCTTTACCACTGTGTTCAAGAATGCCATGATCGGGAGCGATCCGTTCCAAATTGGCAGAAAGGGAATCACCCCTTCAATCACGTTATCCCGATTTAAAGAGTTGTTAGCTGATGCTTCTTCTAAAGCGGGCTGGATGAATACCAATAATAAATGGACCTTCTTGGATGATAATGGGGTCAAGAAAACAGGCTGGCTCCACTTGGTAAGCAGTTGGTATTATTTAGATTCTAATGGCATTATGAGGACGGGCTGGTTAAAAGCGGGCAATGACTGGTACTATTTCGATAGAAACGGACTCATGGAAACTGGGTGGTTGAAGCAAGGTACAGCCTGGTACTATTTGAACGCAAATGGTGCGATGAAAACCGGCTGGTTAAGTAAGGGGGGCAGCTGGTATTACTTACTGTCTAGCGGTGAAATGAAAACCGGTTGGTTATGGAATGGAGGAAATTGGTACTATTTCGATGCGTCTGGCGCCATGAAAACGGGCTGGCAAACAGTAAAAGGGAAAAGGTATTACTTTGATAAAAACGGAGCGATGAAAACCGGCTGGCTGGCATCCGACGGAAAGTGGTATTACCTCGATGCAAGTGGTGTGATGCGAACTGGCTGGGCTCCTGTTAAAGGAAAATGGTATTACTTTGATACGACTGGCGCAATGCTGACGGGATGGCTGGAGTTAGAAAGGAAAAAGTATTACCTTAACCAGGATGGATCAATGGCAACTGGCTGGATAGAAAGCGAGGCAAAATGGTACTACTTCTACAACGACGGGCATATGGCAGCGAACACCGTGATTGATGGGTACCAAATTGGAGAAGACGGAGCAAGGATTCAAGAGGAATAACTCTATTAAAAAGAAACACCAGTGAAATGCTGGTGTTTTATTTGTATTAAATTCTCTTTTATTTTGTTCCTTTTTGTTGAAGTAAATTTTTTATTATATCCAAGAATTTGGTAATAGTTTAATTGTATTCCAAATGCTAATATAAATGTATTAATTTAGTAGTATAGGAGGATTATTTTTTGAAGACTTTTAGCCGGTATATTTTGATTTTTTTATTGTTGTTTTCGACTGTAGGCCCTTTCCTACACGGGAAAACAGTACAGGCAGAGGAAAATAATGGGCCAATTAACCTGGGGTTTAAGCCTTATGACACGGTTATGGATCCTAACAAACCTGTCATTTATGCGACAGAACTGGGAAGCAAAACGATCTATGCGATTAATTTTTCCACGAGTGAGATTAAAAGGCTAGACCTGCCATATCCAGCGGAAAGATTAGACTTTAATAATAATATGCTTTATGTAACGCAGCACAAAATGAACCATGATACGTATAATTTTGGTCCTTATTCTGGCGCAATTGCCGAGGTGGATCCTGATAGTTTTACCGTCAGTAATACATTAGATATCGATCAGGATCCATATGATATTGCGGTGGATGAAAAGGGTTATATTTATATTTCTGCCGGCTCCGGCCAATGGGATAACGTAAGGGTATTTTCGATGAAGGATAAAAAAGAGATTCTTCAAAAAGGAGATACCCGAATCTATGAAAAGAATAAGATCTTTTATAGTGCTGGGACTTCAAAGATTTACTCCATTTATAATGGTGATAGTCCATCCCTTTCGGCTTATGAAGTGGTTAATGGAGTTATACAAACACAGTATGATGCTCCGTCTGATAGTTCATTAGGCGGCAATTTGAAAATCTCCCCTGATGGGGTAAGCATGTACAACACCAATGGGAAGGTTTACGACCTTACTACCTATAAATCTGGAGATATGGGTTTCCGATTTGCTTTAGGTAAAAAGTATAACGATTTTGAGTTCAGTCTGGAACATGATCTCACCTATGCAGCGAGCACCTCGGGTGGAATCGATGTTTACCAATACGACACCAATAGGTTTTTATACTCGCTGAGAAAAGATCTAAATGTTCAAAAGCTTCATTATCAAAATGGTAAATTGGTGACCATCAATTTGGACAGCAGCGGCAATTATTTTGTTGAAACGATTGCTGCTGATACACAGCCGACATCAGGGACGGCGGTTGCTCCAGTTCCAAAAGGCACCATTAGCAACATTTGGTTTAAGCCTAATGATACGGCAATCGACCCCACTAAACCGGTTGTCTATATGACGCGCCTTGGCAGTAAGACGATTTATGCGGCCAATCTTTCCACGGGAGAAGTGAAATCACTAGCATTGCCATATCCTGCAGAGCGGTTGGAGGTATATAAAGACAAGCTATATGTGACGCAGCATAAAATGAGTCATACCTCATCTACATTTGGTACTTTTTCAGGAGCGATTGCCGAGATTGATACACAAACATTTACCGTAGCGAAAATCCTAGACATTAATACGGATCCTTACGACCTTGTCATTGATCAAAACGCTTATGCTTATATTGCACCTGGATCTGGCCAGTGGCAGGATTTGAAGGTATACTCCCTAGCAAATGGAGAAGAAATTCTAAATTCATCTCACAATACCATTCGTGAAAAGTCCTATCTCTATTACAGTCCAGAAACTTCAAGGGTTTATTCGATTTCAACGGATTTAAGCCCAAGAGAAATGGTTGCATACGAAGTGGAAAATGGCGTATTCAAAAATCACTATAGCTCTGCTCAGTATGGTAAAGATTATCCGATCTCATCTTTTGGGAAAATCTCTCCCGATGGTTTAAGTTTAAACAATAATAATGGATATGTTTTTCGTTTAGCCAATGATCAATTCCATGATCTGTCTTTATCCGTTGGTCTAGGTAAAAGTTACAATGATTTCGAGTTTAATTTACAAAACCAATTAACCTTTGCGGCAAAAACGAGCGGCGGAATTGATGTTTATCAATTTAATACAAATCAACTTATTAACACGATAAGAACGGATCTTAAAGTTCAAAAACTTCACTATCAAAATGGGAAATTAGCGGCTATCTGTCTTGATAATAATGGCAGGTATTTTATTGAAAGCATAGAAGCGAATACAACAGGCACATCGAGTGATCCAGGAACGCCAAGCGATCCGGGAACACCGAGCGACCCGGGAACACCAAGCGATCCGGGAACACCGAGTGATCCGGGAACGCCAAGTGACCCAGGAACTCCGAATGATCCAGGCACACCAAGCACGCCGGAACCTGCGAAAGCAGTGGAATTGCTTCAAGCAGCGTCACTCGCATGGAATGAAGACACTGCGGAATTTGATTACTATGACGACTTCTATGATGGAGTACAAGATGTAGAGTTAGATAGCTTTTTTGGTTTTCAGTTTGATCAAAGCATTGACCTAATCGATGATACGAAAATTTCTATTACTGGACCTGAGGGAGCAGTGGCTGCTGCCGGCTGGACGGAAGGCGATGTATTATATGTCTCTAAGGGCATTCTAAAGGGCAGCACTACCTACACACTCACCATAAAAAAAGACGCGATATCAGGCAAGGAAGGACAACTACTGGCAAATGATATGGTCATCAAGTTCAAGACAGCTTCTAACTGGGAGAAATATGATGGAAAGTGGTACTATTACGACCCTGAAATCGGTGATTATGTAACAGGCTGGAAAACCATTGCTGGAGTGAAGTACTATTTCGATAACGAAGGCGAAATGCAAACTGGCTGGGAAAAAATTAATAATGTATGGTACTACTTTGAAGGCAGCGGAGCCATGAAAACAGGTTGGTTGAAATTAGGAACAACCTGGTACTATTTTAATGGAAATGGAACGATGAAAACGGGCTGGCTGCAACTGGGAAAGACTTGGTATTATTTCAATAGCAGCGGAGCAATGAAAACGGGCTGGCTGCAGTCTGGTAAGACCTGGTATTACTTTGATGGCGGCGGCGCGATGAAAACCGGCTGGGTACAAATCGGTAAAGCCTGGTATTACTTCTACAGTAGCGGCGCCATGGCCTACAACACCAAAATCGGCGGCTATAAACTTGGACCAAGCGGGGCCATGATAAAATAACATGAAAAAACCTTATTGAAATTTGTTTACTAAAGTGTAAACATTTTAATAGGGTTTTTTTATTTCTAAAAAAGGGAACTTAAATGGATTCTTATTACTCTAAGTAATTGAAAGAGGGTGTTAAGACGAGGATATAACATAATGGGGTTTTTCTAGCTATTTCCTTTACCGATTCAATATATTTGGTAAAATATTCGTTATTAGTTAAAAATAACTTAACTCGATGATTGAGGAGGAATACCGTTGGACAAGCGTTTTAGAATTGCTCATAGGGAAGCATGGATCGGTGTGATTCTAGTCGTAATTAATTTTATCTGGTGGTATGGCTTTGGTTACGGTCTTGGCTCTGCCAAAGTCGAACAGTATTCGTATATATTTGGTTTGCCTGCCTGGTTCTTTTATAGCTGTATTTTAGGGTCAATCGTTATGATTGTCCTAGTCATCCTTACGGTGAAATTTTTATTTAAAGATGTACCGTTTGAAGACGAAGAGGGGGACGTGAAATGAATTGGGCTGTTATCACACCACTGCTTATTTTTCTATTTATTATATTTGCTGTCGGCTTTTGGTCCAATAAATTTGTCCTTAAATCCAATTCATTTCTTGAGGAATATTTTTTAGGAGAACGGCAAATGGGCGGGTTCATCCTGGCGATGACGATGGTAGCCACATACGGCAGTGCCAGCAGTTTTATCGGCGGTCCCGGGGTCGCCTATACGAAGGGGTTAGGCTGGGTACTTTTGGCGATGGCCCAGTTAGCCACTGGATATTTTGTTCTGATGGTTTTAGGAAAGAAATTTGCCATAGTAGCTAGGCAGTACAAAGCCATCACCTTAATCGACTTTCTGAAAGAGCGCTATAAAAGTAAAGCTGTTGTGCTCATCTCGGCGGCAAGTATTATCATTTTTCTTTTTTCCTCGATGACGGCTCAATGGATTGGCGGGGCCCGCCTTGTTGAGTCTCTGACAGGCCTTCCGTATACATATGCGCTTCTGATTTTTGTAGGGTCGGTTCTACTCTTTGTGATTGTCGGCGGCTTCCGAGCGGTGGCGTTAACGGATGCCGTTCAGGGTGTGGTCATGTTTATGGGAACCTTGATTCTGCTTGTTGCGACGATCAAAGCGGGCGGGGGAATCCCAAAGATTATCTCCGATTTAGCGGCTGAAAATCCGAATTTAATTAGTCCATTCGGTGCTAACCGCGAATTAACCCCTGCTTATGTTTCGTCCTTTTGGATTTTGGTTGGCGTTGGCGTTGTCGGGCTTCCGCAAATCACTGTCCGTGCGATGTCCTATAAAAATTCCAAGGCCATGCATAGTGCGATTATTATAGGAACGATCGTTGTCGGTTTTATTATGCTTGGCATGCATCTCATCGGTGTTTTTGCGAGACCGGTCATCCCAGGTGTAAAAATTGGCGATACCGTGATGCCGCTGTTATCGATGAAAGTACTGCCGCCCTTTGTCGCTGGAATTGTCTTGGCGGCTCCGATGGCTGCGATTATGTCGACTGTAGATGCCCTGCTGATTTTAGTAAGTTCTGCTATAGTGAAGGATATTTATTTGAATTATATTAAGCCTCATGCAAGTGAGGGGCAAATTAAAAAAGTGAGTTTTAGTGTGACCGCCATTATTGGGATATTGGTTATCTTTTTCGCGTTAACCCCTCCTGATTTAATTGTTTGGCTGAACCTATTTTCCTTTGGCGGCTTGGAGTCTGTGTTTATTTGGCCAGTCATTTTGGGGCTATATTGGAGGAAGGGCAATAAATATGGAGCAATCACCTCAATGGTTTTAGGAATGGGTTCTTATATTTTATTAGACCGATTATATCCGAATGCCTTTGGCCTTCATACCGTGGTCGTGCCGGTTGTGCTCTCCTTAATCAGCTTTGTGGTGGTAAGCTTTGCTACCCAGCAGGGAACAAAAGCTCATTCATCCTTTTAACGATTCATATTTATGTTGCAATTTTACGAATAAATTTCTAGAATTAATAAACAGATACGAATAAGGTGGGGGGCCCCTTTGGTTACGTTTATTGAATTCCTTTCGGCTTTGATTTTGCCAGGGTTATTGGTTTTACTGTTTACACGGGTTACATACAATCGGATTATCGGACTTGTTTTAACTGTGGCATTGATTGCCGGTTCTGTATATAAAGGCTATACTGACTCATTTGTACTTATCGTAATTGATGCGTTTTCGTTAACAGCCGGTTTCTGGCTGGCGGTAAAAATGAGACCGAAGCCAATGAAACAAGGATAATTATCCATATGAATCAAAAACCCAAAATTAATCCTATTACGGATTTAATTTTGGGTTTTTGAATATAAGTGTAAAAAGTGAAAACCTCCAAGGGTTTTCACTTTTTCGTTTTATTCATCTTTAACTGTTTTCCCTTGATAAAACATTTTTTCTAGTTGAACAGGGTTTTCTTTTGCGGATAATTCCACAGCTCTTATTTTATAAACAGCCGTCCTGCTTCCTAAAGAGGAGCGGTATTTCTCCACATGTGAACTGGATAGTGCTTTATCATAATAACCCGGAACATATTTATCTAACATTTTTTGCATCGCCAAAACGGCTTCATCCAGATTATTCACTTTCTCTGCTTCACCAAAAATAATCACACTCATATAGGCCGTATCCGTCTTGGTGGGAACTGGATCAGAAATCGTACCGAGGTCAGCGCTGACGGTAAAGCAGGCCTTTGGATTTTTTTCGATAATATTTACCTTCCGTCCTTCGCTGGCACCATGAAAATAGATTGCACCATCCATCCACACAAAGTTAAGTGGAATTGTATAAGGTGCATCCCCATCGGCCAATCCTAAAAATCCCGTTTTCTCTGTATCTAGAAAACGATTTATTTTATGTTGATCTGTACATTCTAACTTCATTTGCCTCATTGGTATCATATGGCTGACTTCCTTTCTTCCAACATGTTACACTCATAATAAAAGTAAATTGTACCTGTAAAAAGTGACAGTTTTTAAAAATTTTACAGGGGCAGAAGGGAGTTTCATTTGCAGATTACTCCATTTTTAAAAAAGGACACTAATGTTCCGATTTATTTACAACTCTATCAGTTTTTTCGCGAGGAAATTGAAAGGGGTTCGATTTTAACAGGGAAAAAACTCCCTTCAATCAGAGAGCTTTCTCAAAGTTTAAATATTAGCCGAAACACCGTTGATACTGCATATCAGCAGCTTATTGCAGAAGGATATGTGGAGAGCAGGGAAAAAAGCGGCTTGTATGTTTTGGAGTTAGATGAGATCCCCATGTTACAAGAGGTTCAACACGAATTAAAGCTCCACCATGTGGAAGGTAAAACAAATCATTTAATCGATTTTCAATATGGGGATATTGAACTCGAACGGTTTCCATTAAAGGTCTGGAAAAAATGTTTGATGGCCGCCATAGATGCTCCCAGCCATGAAGTATTTTCCTATGGTGATAAAAAAGGTCATTATGGCTTAAGAACTGAAATTGCTTCCTATTTATATCAGGGCAGAGGGGTTCGGTGTTCACCGGATCAGATCATTCTTTCTGCAGGAACCCAAACGGCGGTTAATGTGTTGATTCAACTGCTCTCGCTGCAAAACTCTAAAGTAGCCCTTGAAAATCCTGGTTATGATGGAGTTCGGTATGTTTTTGAAAGCCAAAAGTGTGAAGTCATTCCGATTTCCTTAGAAGAGGATGGAATCAATATAACCGAACTGGAGAAAAGCTCAGCCCAATGTGTTTATGTGACTCCTTCTCATCAGTTTCCAATCGGCATGATTTTGCCTATTCAAAAACGAATGAAACTGCTGCAATGGGCTGAGAAGAACCAAACCTATATTATTGAGGACGATTATGACGGTGAATTCCGTTATGCAGGCCAGCCGATTCCTTCATTAAAATCATTGGATACAAATGAAAAAGTGATCTACTTAGGGACTTTTTCAAAGGCATTCCTGCCGGCCGCTAGAGTTACCTACATCGTTTTACCAGAGCCGCTGGTTGAAAGCTATCATTCCAAGCTTTTCTTTTTGAGTCAAACCGTGTCGCCGCACATCCAAGAGGCTCTTTATCTTTTCATGAAAGAAGGTCATTTTGGACGCCATATTCGAAAAATGAGAAAAATTTATCAGGGAAAACAGGCTGCATTGATAAAAGCAATTGAATGTCATTTAGGTGATAAGGTAAACGTCATCGGGCAAAAAGCAGGGCTTCATTTATTACTTGAGTTAAAAGACCTCGACGCCATACAACTGGTGGAGAAGGCTGAAGAATTTGGGATTAGGATTTATTTAACGGAAAAGTTTTGGCTGAAAAGACCGTCTCATTTTGATCAGCCGATTATGCTCGGCTTTGGAGGGTTAAGTGTGGAAGAAATTAAGTCAGGAGTTCAGAAACTCGGAAAAGCCATACAAGCATTAAATTCCAACAGTCAGAGTATATTGGAATAAAAATTCAAAAAAATCCATTGTTTTTTGAAATTTTAATTTATATAATAAAATTAAGAATTTTGCTACAGCCAAATTCTGGAGGCCGGAAATCTCAAATTTAAAAGAATGCGAGATCCTGACTATTTTGGATCAGGGTCTTCGCTAATTTTCCTTCCAGATCCAACTAATTTTAGAGAATACTAGGAAATATGAACTGATGTATAGATAAACGGATGACTTTAAGTGTTCAGAAAAAGGGGTTTATAGGCCTTTAGTGGTATAGACAACTATACCTATATGTTTATTTTTATAATTAATTGTAAGCGTATCCATTGCTAAAGATATAATGGTAGCGCTTATAATAATAAATTAAACAACATATAAGGGGAGGAAGTATGGCGAAAAAAACTTTTATCATCTCATCGATCTGTACTGTATTTTTGGGGACTACCAGTGTTTTTGCGAGTGGTGACACTACCCCTGTTCCAACGATTGAAAAACAAGAAAAAGAAAGTCTTTCCCCAACTCAGAAACCACATCCTGTTTTTTCGTGGGATTCCAATGTCATCCCAAATTCAAGTGTCTTACATCCTGGATCGGCTAGAGGAGCCGGTATGGTTTCAGCACCACTAGAGGAAATTGATCAAGTGATGAACCAAGCGATTGCATCCAAAGTCATGCCGGGTGCCGTTGCCTTTGTGGCACGCGGAGGAAAAATCGTTAAACAAACTGCCTACGGTTATTCAGCTCAATACGCTGATGGCAAGTTTACGGAAATGGAACAACCAATTCCAATGAAAACAGACACTATTTTTGACCTCGCGTCCATTAGTAAAATTTTCACGGCTGTGTCCGCCATGATTCTTTATGAAAAGGGATTATTCCAGCTAGATGATCCGGTTGCCAAGTACATACCAGAATTTGGTCAAAACGGAAAAGAGCAGGTTACAATCCGCCAGCTATTGACGCATACATCAGGTTTTACAGCTTGGATTCCTTTATATACTCAAGGAAATTCAAGAGAAGAACGGTTGAAGAGCGTTTTTCAACAGCCACTTAAGAATCTGCCTGGGACCACTTATGAATACAGTGATCTAAACATGATTACCGTAGGAGCATTAGTAGAGAGGTTGTCAGGAATGCGTCAAGATGTTTTCGTCAAGGAGAATATTACCGATCCATTAGGCATGAAAGATACGATGTACAATCCGCCTGCCTCCTTGAAAAATCGGATTGCGGCTACAGAATTCCAATCGACTCCTAATCGCGGTCTCGTATGGGGCGAGGTTCATGATGAAAATGCCTGGTCGCTTGATGGGGTGGCAGGACATGCTGGGGTATTTTCAACCGCAGAGGACCTTGCAAAACTGGCCCATCTTTTCTTGAATGATGGAAAATATGGCGGAGCCAGAATCCTAAAGCCAGAAACGGTTAAACTTTTACTTGAAAATCAAAACGAAGCGTTTCCTGGAGATGACCACGGGCTTGGTTGGGAGCTTGGTCAAGGCTGGTACATGGACGCCCTGTCAGAAGGCACCTATTCATTTGGACACACAGGCTATACCGGTACATCGATAGTCGTAAGTCCGAAAAATAAAACGATTGCGATTTTATTGACAAACCGTGTACATCCATCAAGGAATACTGTGTCAACGAATCAAACGAGAAGATTGTTTGCGAGGCAGGTAGCTGACTCCATTCCTGTTTCAATTTCTGGTAACCAATCAGCTTGGTTTGCGGGATATGGCGATAAACTAAGCAGAGTAATGGAGGCTGATCTCCATCTCAAAGAGGATGCAAAACTGACTTTCTCAACCTGGCACAGGATTGAGGATGGCTGGGATTTCGGAAATGTAGAGGTTTTTAAAGATGGTTCATGGGAAAAAATAGGGGAATTTACCGGAGCCAGCAACGGCTGGGAGAAAAAAGCCCTGACCGTCCCAAAAGAAGCTGAAAAAGTACGTTTTATTTACAAAACCGATTCAACGACAAACGGTCGAGGCTGGTATGTCTTGAATCCTGAACTTAATTCAGCGGCGCTGAAACTTACTAACAATGACTGGAATTTAAGAGACTATTAAAAAAGGGGAGAGCTGCATGCGTAAAGTACCAAAGATTTTTTTTCACTCGCTTTTGATATTGGTCCTGGTTTTGTCCGGAGCACCCCTTTTAGGAGCAGGAAAAGCGGAGGCTGTTTCAGGCACTCAGGATCTCATCATTGACCTTAATGTTCCACAGGTTTCCAGGGAGGTCAAAGATAACAAACTAGATTTGAATGCGCTCCATCTATATGATGATGGCCATTTCATGCTGGCATCTAACAATCTTCATTGGAAATCATCAAACAAAAACGTAGCATCCGTCAATCAGGAAGGCCATGTTACTTTATCCGGCCACAACGGTAAAACGTTCATTTCTGTCGAGGATGGCCACTATAGTGACAAGATTTCAATCCAATTCAAAGGAAATCAAAAGGACATCGTTGTTAATAAAGAGAAAGGAAGCCGCTATGACCTTATTGGCAACGCCATAAATCATATGTCACTCGAAGAAAAAGTCGGTCAGATGCTGATGCCGGACTTCCGTACTTGGAAGGGCCAAAACGTAACCGAGATGCAGCCGGAAATTGCCCAGCTGGTAAAAGACTATCATCTTGGCGGTGTAATATTATTCCGTGAAAATACGGTAACTGCTGAACAGACAACGAAACTTGTCAATGCCTATCAGGAAGCTTCCGAGAAATATGGAATGCTGGTTTCCATTGACCAAGAAGGCGGAATAGTGACACGCCTGCAGACGGGGACAGATTTTCCAGGGAACATGGCGCTTGGAGCTGCACGGTCTGAAGAACTGGCTGAGAAAGTAGGCAAGGCCATTGGTGAAGAGTTGAAGGCAGAGGGCATTAACATGAACTTTGGACCTGTATTGGATGTAAACATTAATCCTGATAACCCGGTTATTGGAGTCCGCTCCTTCGGGGAAAATCCAGAGCTTGTTGCCAAATTAGGAAAAGCCTATCTTAATGGCTTGCACGAAGCTGGTATAGCAGCTACTGCGAAGCATTTTCCTGGTCATGGTGATACAGCCGTGGATTCGCATTTAGGCTTGCCAGAAGTTCCACATGATATGGATCGTTTGAAAAGGGTAGAACTATATCCGTTCCAACAGGCAATGGATGCCGGAATTGATGCGATTATGTCTGCCCATGTAACTTTCCCGAAAATTGACGATACGAAAGCCATTTCGAAAAAAGACGGCACTGAAATTGCAGTCCCAGGGACGCTTTCTCACAAAATATTAACTGGCCTTATGCGTGAAGATATGGGCTATAAGGGTGTCATTGTGACGGATGCGATGAATATGGGAGCAATTGCTGAGCATTTTGGTCCGGTTGATGCAGCCATTCGTGCTGTGAAAGCAGGCGCTGATATTCTGTTAATGCCGGTTGGAATCCAAGAGGTAGCAAGTGGTCTTTACAATTCAGTAAGATCCGATGATATTCCGGTGAATAGGATTGAACAATCGGTTGAGCGTATTTTAACGCTGAAATTGAATCGAGGCATTGTTAAGGCAGAGTCTGAAAAAAGCCTGGATGAGAAGGTGGCTAATGCGATCAATGTTGTTGGGTCTGCTGAACATAAACAGGTCGAAAAAAAAGCCGCAGCTAAATCCATTACGCTATTGAAAAATGATGGAGTTCTTCCGTTACATGCAGCGGAGGAAGATAAGATTGCTGTAGTCGGCTATTCAGGCTATTATGTTGATTCCCTTTTTGCCGAGGTGAAAAAGCATCATGAAAATGTTACGTATATCAATACTTCTACAACACTAACCGCCGACCAGCTTAATCAAATAAAAGATGCAAAATTTATTATTGTTGGAACCTATACATCCTCCGTTAGTGGCAGGGCACCAGGTGCAGGTCAAATGCTAATGACCAACCAGCTGATTAATGAAACTGATGCACCGGTAATCGCTCTAGGAATCAGAAATCCATATGACGTCATGTCCTATCCAAATGTGGATGCTTCACTTGTTCAATATGGATTCAGACCAGCCAGTTTTGAAGCAGCAGCAGACACTATTTTCGGGGATAATGCGCCGACAGGGAAACTTCCAGTTACCATCTACAACCACGATGGAAGTGTATTATACGGATTTGACCATGGGTTAGGGTATTAATTTTTCAAAAAATGAAAGGGAGGGGTTTGGATGAAGAAAAAATGGTTTACCAGTATTCTTGTTCTAATACTGGTCCTTTCGACGGTGACGGCCGCCATTGCAAAAAACGATAAAGAGAAGAAAAATGAAAAGTTTCGTTTGGGTGTGGAAGTGCTATTACAGGATAAAATCGATTTAATAAAAGGTAAACGGGTAGGATTGATTACCAATCCAACCGGAGTCGACCAAAAGCTTAATAGTATCGTAGATTTGCTTGATAACAACCCGAATGTCAATCTGACTGCTTTATATGGTCCGGAGCATGGTGTCCGGGGCAGCGCACAGGCAGGACAGTATGTTGAGTCCTATATTGATGAAAAAACGGGGGTTCCGGTTTACAGCTTGTATGGAAATACAAAAAAGCCCACACCAGAAATGCTGAGCAATGTCGATGTATTATTATTTGATATCCAGGATGTTGGGACGCGTTATTACACCTATATTTACACAATGGCCTTAGCGATGGAAGCGGCTAAGGAGAACAATATCCCTATTATTGTTTTAGACCGTCCGAATCCACTCAGTGGGACAAAAGTAGAAGGGCCGGTTCTTGAAGATAAATACTCTTCTTTTGTAGGGGAATATGCCATTCCAGTTCGACATGGGATGACGGTAGGGGAATTGGCTCAGTTATTTAACAAGGAATTCGGGATCGGCGCCGATTTAACGGTTGTGAAAATGGATGGCTGGAAACGGAACATGTATTATGATGAAACACCATTAGATTTCGTGATGCCATCACCTAATATGCCAACTTTGGATACTGCTTTAGTTTATCCGGGTGCCTGCCTGATTGAAGGAACAAATATTTCCGAGGGCCGCGGTACGACACGGCCATTTGAATTAATTGGCGCACCATTTATTAATAGCGATGACCTGGCAGCAAAGCTAAATTCGTATCATTTGCCAGGGGTCGCATTCCGTGCAGCTTCCTTTACGCCTTCAACCTCGAAGTTTGTCAATAAACTAAGTAATGGAATTCAGATTCACGTGACCGACCGCAATTCCTATAAGCCGTTTGAAACAGGATTATATATTGTCAAAACCATCCATGATATGTATCCAAACGACTTTCAGTTTAGAACACCAGGAAGCAACGGAATCTCCTTCTTCGATAACCTTACTGGGAATGGCTCCATCCGAGCGGGCATCGAAGCAGGCAAATCAATAGAAGAAATGAAAGCAGAATGGCAGCCATCCTTGGAAAAATTTATGGACGTACGTGAGAAATATTTGCTTTATTAAATAAGTGGAGAAAGCCAACCCTTTTGGATTGGCTTTTTTACATAGGTGCAGTGAGACCTTTTTAAATAAGAGATTTAAATAAAAAAACGAATATTAGTTCGCATATTGTTGGTTTGTTTTTGTGGGATTGTGGTAGAATGTTAATATGAAATTTAGAGGATACACTTTCCAGTACCATCCCGATTCGGTAACGCGATTCATGCTGAAAGTGATAACGGTAATAGACTC
Source organism: Neobacillus bataviensis (assembly GCF_019969725.1). Next base: position 353,599 of record NZ_JAHXYW010000005.1, on the reverse strand, counting down.
AGATTATTAAAAAAGGGAGGGAACATTTGTGAAGGATCAATTTGAATTGGTTTCGAAGTACTCGCCGCAAGGGGATCAGCCCGAAGCCATCCGGCAGCTTGTCGAAGGCATCAAAAACAACAAGCGCCACCAGACTTTGCTCGGGGCGACAGGAACGGGTAAGACCTTTACGGTTTCAAACGTAATAAAAGAAGTAAACAAACCGACCTTGGTGATTGCCCATAATAAAACGCTGGCCGGCCAACTTTATAGTGAGTTCAAGGAATTTTTCCCGAACAATGCGGTTGAATATTTTGTTAGTTACTATGATTACTATCAGCCGGAAGCCTATGTTCCACAAACAGATACCTTCATTGAAAAAGATGCCAGTATCAACGACGAAATTGATAAACTAAGACACTCGGCGACATCTTCACTATTCGAACGCAAGGATGTCATCATTATTGCCAGTGTTTCCTGTATATACGGTCTCGGTTCGCCGGAAGAGTACCGGGAGATGGTACTTTCATTAAGAACCGGCATGGAAATCGAGCGTAATCAGCTGCTTCATCGGTTAGTCGATATCCAATATGAGCGAAACGATATTGATTTCAAGCGGGGAACCTTCCGTGTCCGCGGAGATGTTGTCGAGATTTTCCCAGTTTCCCGTGATGAACATTGCATGCGGGTCGAATTTTTCGGCGATGAAATCGATCGGATCCGTGAAGTGGATGCCCTGACAGGGGAAATTATTGGCGAACGTGACCATGTCGCGATTTTCCCAGCTTCCCACTTCGTCACAAGAGAAGAAAAGATGCGGGTAGCTATTGAGAATATCGAAAAAGAGCTTGAAGTCCGTCTCGAAGAATTGCGCGAAGACAATAAATTACTCGAGGCCCAGCGGATTGAACAGCGCACACGGTACGACCTCGAAATGATGAGGGAAATGGGCTTTTGCTCCGGAATCGAAAATTACTCACGCCATCTAACACTCAGGCCGGCAGGTTCTACACCGTATACCCTGCTCGATTATTTTCCAGACGATTTTCTGATGGTCATCGATGAGTCGCACGTGACCCTGCCGCAGGTTCGCGGAATGTTTAATGGTGACAAAGCTCGGAAACAAGTGCTTGTCGACCACGGTTTCCGCCTGCCATCCGCGCTTGATAACAGGCCATTAACCTTCGATGAATTTGAAAAGCATGTTCACAATGCCATCTTTGTTTCAGCAACTCCTGGACCATACGAGCTTGAGCATACACCGGAAATGATCGAACAAATCATCCGTCCAACAGGGTTGCTTGACCCAACTATTGACGTACGGCCAATTGAAGGTCAAATCGATGACCTGATTGGGGAAATTCAGGACCGTGTTAAGAAGAATGAACGTGTCCTCGTGACAACCTTAACGAAAAAAATGTCCGAAGATTTAACAGACTATTTGAAGGAAATCGGGATAAAGGTCCAATACCTCCATTCCGAAGTCAAAACGCTTGAACGGATTGAGATTATCCGTGAGCTCCGTCTTGGCAAATATGATGTTCTTGTCGGAATTAACCTCCTGCGGGAGGGGCTTGATATTCCAGAGGTGTCGCTTGTCACCATTCTTGATGCCGATAAAGAAGGATTCCTCCGTTCGGAACGATCCTTAATCCAGACAATCGGCCGGGCAGCCCGTAATGCCAATGGACACGTCATCATGTATGCGGATCGGATCACAAATTCGATGGAATTAGCGATTAGTGAAACGAAACGGCGCCGAGCGATTCAAGAGGAATATAATATGAAGCATGGCATAACACCACAGACGATCCAAAAAGCGATTCGGGATGTCATTCGTGCCACCCATGCAGCAGAAGAACAGGAAGAGTACACTCCAGCAGCATCCTTTAGCAAGATGAACAAGAAGGAAAGAGAAAAGTTGATTGCAACAATGGAAAAAGAAATGAAGGAAGAAGCAAAGGCTCTCAACTTCGAACGTGCTGCCGAGCTTCGTGATCTATTATTAGAACTAAAAGCGGAAGGATAACTTTAACATGGCAATGGAAAAATTGATTGTGAAAGGCGCCAGAGCCCACAATTTAAAAAATATTGATGTTACGATTCCTAGAGATAAACTTGTGGTGTTGACGGGGCTTTCCGGTTCAGGAAAGTCCTCGCTCGCGTTTGATACGATATATGCAGAAGGACAGCGCCGCTATGTGGAATCTTTATCTGCCTATGCCCGCCAATTCCTTGGCCAGATGGATAAGCCGGACGTCGATGCGATAGAGGGGCTTTCCCCGGCAATTTCGATCGATCAAAAAACAACAAGCCGAAACCCACGTTCCACGGTTGGAACTGTAACAGAGATTTATGATTATTTACGATTATTATTTGCGCGGGTCGGGCATCCAACCTGCCCTAATCACAATATTGAAATCTCCTCGCAAACGATTGAGCAGATGGTTGACCGGATTCTTGAATATCCAGAACGCACCAAGATGCAGATCCTTGCTCCCGTTGTTTCTGGGAGAAAAGGTACACATGTAAAGGTATTCGAAGATATTAAAAAGCAAGGCTTTGTCCGCGTTCGTGTGGATGGAGAAATGATGGATCTTGGTGATGAGATTGAACTAGAGAAAAATAAAAAGCACTCGATTGAAGTGGTTGTCGATCGGATTGTCGTCAAAGACGGGATTTCGGCAAGGATCGCTGACTCCCTTGAGACAGCGTTGAAACTTGGCGAAGGTAAGGTCATCGTCGATGTTATCGGTGAAGAAGAGCTTTTATTCAGTGAAAACCATGCCTGTCCCCTTTGTGGTTTTTCTATTGGTGAGCTTGAGCCGCGGATGTTTTCCTTTAACAGCCCATTTGGCGCTTGTCCGGAATGTGACGGCCTTGGCTCCAAGCTAGAGGTCGATGTGGACCTGGTTATTCCTAACCGTGACCTTTCTTTGAAACAGCATGCGATTGCCCCGTGGGAGCCAACGAGCTCGCAGTATTATCCGCAGCTATTGGAGGCAGTATGCAACCATTTCGGCATCGACATGGATATCCCTGTAAAGGATATTCCCGAAAATCTTTTGGAAAAAGTTCTTTACGGTTCCGGCCGGGAGAAAATTTATTTCCGTTACGAGAACGATTTTGGGCAAATCCGTGAGGGCCATATTGAATTCGAAGGCGTTATCCGTAATGTCGAACGCCGCTATAAAGAAACAAGCTCTGACTTCATTCGCGAACAAATGGAAAAGTACATGGGCCAGCAGCCATGTCCAACCTGCAAAGGGTACCGTCTGAAAAAAGAAACGTTGGCAGTTCTCATTAATGGCAGCCATATTGCTCAAGTAACGGACCTCTCGATTGAGGAAGCGCATCAATTTTTTTCTGAACTAAAGCTTTCGGAAAAAGAAATGCAGATTGCTAATTTGATATTCCGTGAAATCCTAGAGCGCCTGGGCTTCCTAATCAATGTCGGCCTCGATTATTTAACGCTGAGCCGAACAGCGGGAACGCTTTCTGGAGGTGAAGCACAACGGATACGTTTGGCGACACAAATCGGTTCACGATTAACAGGTGTGTTATACATTCTTGACGAACCATCGATCGGGCTGCATCAGCGTGATAACGACCGGTTGATTGGAACGCTGCAAAGCATGCGTGATATCGGGAATACTTTGATTGTCGTCGAGCATGATGAAGACACGATGCTCGCTGCCGACTATTTAATTGATATCGGTCCAGGTGCAGGGGTCCACGGTGGGGAAGTGGTTTCAGCTGGAACTCCATCAGAAGTAATGGCGGATCCCAACTCTCTTACTGGCCAGTACTTATCCGGTAAAAAGTTCATTCCTTTGCCGCTTGAACGCCGCAAGCCTGATGGACGCTATATTGAAATCAAGGGTGCATCGGAAAATAACTTGAAAAATGTGAATGTGAAAATTCCACTTGGCATGTTTATTTCGGTTACGGGTGTATCTGGCTCTGGAAAAAGTACGCTGATTAATGAGATCCTTCATAAATCGCTGGCGCAAAAGCTTCACCATGCCAAAACGAGGCCAGGCGTGCATAAGAGCATCAAAGGAATCGACTATTTAGAAAAAGTCATCGATATTGACCAGTCACCGATTGGCAGAACGCCGCGCTCTAATCCGGCTACTTATACAGGCGTTTTTGATGACATCCGCGATGTGTTTGCGACCACCAATGAGGCGAAGGTCCGCGGTTATAAGAAAGGACGCTTCAGCTTTAATGTCAAGGGCGGACGCTGTGAAGCCTGCCGCGGCGATGGCATCATCAAAATTGAAATGCACTTTTTACCTGATGTGTATGTTCCTTGTGAAGTGTGCCATGGCAAACGCTATAATCGTGAAACACTAGAAGTGAAATATAAAGGGAAAAATATTTCGGATATTCTCGATATGACTGTCGAAGCAGCCGTTGAATTTTTCGAAAACATTCCAAAAATCAGCCGCAAACTGCAGACGATTTTAGATGTCGGACTGGGCTACATCACACTTGGCCAGCCGGCGACAACTCTTTCAGGCGGGGAAGCCCAGCGTGTCAAGCTGGCTTCTGAACTGCATCGCCGTTCGACCGGCAAATCATTCTATATTTTAGATGAACCGACGACCGGTCTTCATGTCGATGACATTTCACGCCTGCTCGTAGTTCTGCAGCGTTTGGTCGAAAATGGCGATACGGTTTTATGTATCGAGCACAACCTCGATGTTATCAAAGCCGCCGATTATATTATCGACCTTGGACCAGAGGGCGGTGACAAAGGCGGAACAATCATTGCTTCGGGAACACCGGAAAAGGTTGCGGAAGTTCCGGGGTCTTATACCGGTAAATACCTAAAGCCTATCCTCGAGCGTGACCGTTTACGAATGAAACAGCAAATTGAAGAAAAAGAAATGAGTGTACAGAGCTAAACCCATTGGGTTTGGCTCTTTTTTTTGTTCAGGTTAGCATGGGTTTCTGATTTGGCGAAATAAAATGGAAAGTGCGCGGAATAAAACAGAAAGCGCTCCCGAATTATTTTGAAAACCCGCGGAATAAATTCATAAACCCGCGAAAAAATGCACAAAACCCGCGAAATCGAGTATCACACCCCTCCCGCAGACACGCAAATCCAATATTTACATCTTTTTCTCAATAAATTCGTGTAATATTTGGAAAATTTAAATATTTAAAGGACCCATGATTTTCCGTTCCATCCTCTACCAATTGCTCTTGTGGCTCATCGCCACGATGGTCACATGTTTGCCGACGGCCTGCAAAAGTTTTTTGAAAAAAAATACCGAACATTCCGCTCTGACCTTTAATTTTATGAAATATTGAATCTTTCAACCTCCAATTTCGTAAATAAAGATTAGAGGTGATAAAGTATGGATTCGAGAAAGGTTCTTTCCTGCTTGAGTTATTTCAGTATTTTTTTCGCGGGCTTTTTGTTTCCGCTTGTGGTCCTAATTGCAAGCTCGGATAAAGTGACCAAAATGCATGCCAAGAAGGCGCTGCTTTCCCACTTGATACCTTTGATTCCAACTCCGATTGTCCTTTTTGCAGTCGTTTACGAAGTTGGAAAAGGGGTAGGAGATGTCCCTGTCTTCACGATTATTAGTATTGCCATCCTAGTCATTTTATGGGTCGCGGTTCTCATATGGAATGTTGTCAAAGGCGTAAAGGTCCTAATTGCTGAATAGGATTAAAAGAGAATAATATGAAGAGGTGGAAAACGATGACAGAGGAACGGAAGCGAATTTTAAAAATGGTTGAAGAGGGCAAACTGTCGGTGGATGAAGCGTTAACCTTGCTGGAAGAATTGGAAAAGGCCAAGCAAACCATGGAGCAAAAGCAGGAACAAATCATAACCGAGCTATCTACGGCCGTTCAGTTTGAAGAAGCGAAAAAAGAAGACCCCGTCAATGCGAAATACCAATCAGTTAAGGAAAAGATTTTTGAATTCGTCGATTCGGCTTTGAAAAAAATTAAAGAAATTGATCTCGATTTGAATTTTGGTCAATCCGTTGATATTTCTCACATTTTCCATCATGGCAATGCCGAGCTGAAGGATATGGATATTGATGTGGCCAATGGCTCGGTGAAAATCGCTCCCTGGGACCAACCGGACGTCCGGATAGAGTGTCAGGCAAAGGTTTACCGTGTCGACAACCAGGATCAGGCAAGGCAAAACTTTTTACGGGATGTGATCTTTTCGGTCGAAGGTCATAAGCTGCGCTTTGCCACCCAGCAAAAATGGATGAAGGTCGAAGCGTTAGTATACGTGCCAAAAGCGCAATATGAGCGGGTTCGCATCCGACTGTTCAATGGCTCGATTTCCGGCGGCGAACTGAAGGTCGAGGATCTTCGGATGAAAACGGCCAACGGAAAAATAACGCTCGACCATATAAACGGAAAAAGGGCGGAAGTGGAAACGGCAAACGGAAAAATTAACGTAAAGAACAGCCAGTTGGAAGTGCTGGAGGCCGAAACCATTTCAGGTGCCATTAAATTAGATGGTGATTTTAAAAAGGTGGAAGCTCAGACCTTTGGCGGCACTATTAATCTTACCCTGGCCGGTAACCGGTGCGAATTCATCGGGACGAAAGCGACCACCGGTCCGATTGACTTGTACATTCCAGATGGGACTCCTGTCAGCGGAGAATTGAGGACCAACCTTGGCGGCTTCCATGTCAATCTGGTCGGGGTGCAAATTTTAGAAGAGAAAAGCGAAATGATTCAAAAATCGCTTCGCTTCCAATCGATCAACCATCCTGATACAATGTTAAAAATAAATGCTGATACAAAAACAGGCTCGATTACGATTAATAAATCAATTGCCGAGTAAATAGGAGATTTTAAACATGAGATGGCTAATTGGATGTTTGATAAATGCAGTTTTATTTATGGCGCTCGCAGGATATTTTAAAGAAAGCTTTGAATTAACAGGGTTTACCGCTGCGATTCAGGCTAGCATTTTATTATCCATCTTAAATGTTCTAGTGCGACCGCTCTTGATCTTGTTTACTTTGCCTGTCACGGTAATCACGATGGGGTTGTTTTTGTTTGTCATCAATGCTATCACCCTGGAGCTAACCGATTATTTGATGGGAGATGCTTTCGAGATTAATGGCTTTGGTATGGCACTCCTTTTTGCCGTAATTATGTCACTGGTTAATATCATCATTCACAAAACCATTCTTGAGCCATCAAGGTCTTCTAAAAAATAGAGTACGTGCCATTTAATGGGTACGTACTTTTTTTAGTGAACGAAAGTATGGTTATCCTACAAAAAATGCTAAAATAGAGGGAAATGAATTTTTCAACCGTTGAAGGAGTGAGCTTCTTGCCAAAAGTACGTACGAAAGATATATTGGAAAAATTTAATCTTGAATTGGTGAGTGGTGAGGAAGGAATCAACCGTCCGATTACCACGAGTGATATATCCCGTCCAGGAATTGAAATGGCCGGTTATTTCGAATTTTATCCGGCAGAACGGATTCAGCTTTTAGGAAAAACGGAATTGTCTTTTTTCCAAGAGCTTTCGAAAAATGAGAAAATTTCTAGGATGGAGCGTTTATGCACCGACATTACTCCAGCCATCATTGTCACAAGAGATATCGAGGTTCCAGTCGAATTAATTGAAGCATCGGAACGCGAATCGGTTCCAGTGCTGCGGGCAGCAATGAAAACAACCCGTTTTTCCAGCCGCCTGACGAACTTTTTGGAAAGTAAACTCGCTCCGACTACCGCCGTCCACGGCGTCCTTGTTGACGTTTACGGAATAGGTGTTTTAATTACCGGTAAAAGCGGCGTCGGAAAAAGTGAAACGGCGCTGGAATTAGTCAAACGCGGACACCGCCTGGTTGCCGATGATTGTGTAGAAATCCGCCAGGAGGACCAGGACACATTGGTCGGGACTTCGCCGGATTTAATCGAGCATTTATTAGAAATCCGCGGCTTAGGAATTATCAATGTTATGACGCTTTTTGGGGCAGGAGCTGTCCGCAGTAATAAACGGATCACCCTGGTCATGAATTTAGAAATCTGGGATTCCAAGAAGCAATATGACCGCCTCGGCTTAGACGAAGAGAAAATGAAAATTATTGATACTGAGGTCACGAAGCTGACTGTACCGGTTCGTCCCGGACGAAACCTTGCTGTTATTATTGAGGTGGCGTCGATGAATTACCGTCTAAAAAGAATGGGCGTCAATGCAGCCCAGCAATTTACCGAGCGTCTTTCTGATGTGATTGAAGACGGCGAACATGATTAATAGAGAGGGGAAATTAATAGATGAATGAAAAGATTCAGCAGCTTGATCCAATCGCCTTTACACTTGGTCCAATTCAAGTGCACTGGTACGGGATTATCATTGGTTCAGGCTTGGCATTAGCACTGTTTCTTGCGATAAGAGAAGCCAATCGCCGGGGATTGCCGAAGGACACCTTTGCCGATTTGATGTTATGGGCGATTCCGATCGCGATTATTTCAGCCCGCATTTATTATGTAATTTTTGAATGGAAGTATTACGTGAACCACCCGGTAGATATCCCGAAAATCTGGAATGGCGGGATTGCCATTCATGGGGCGTTGATTGGCTCCGTTCTGACCACATATGTTTTTGCCAGAAAAAGAGGAATTTCCTTCTGGAAAATCGCCGACATTGCCGCACCGAGCATCATCCTTGGCCAAGCCATCGGCCGCTGGGGAAATTTCATGAATCAGGAAGCACATGGCGGCGAAGTGACCCGCTCCTTCCTGGAGAACCTGCATTTACCTGATTTTATTATCAATCAGATGTATATTAATGGAGCGTATTACCATCCGACCTTCTTATATGAATCGCTTTGGGATTTTGCTGGCTTTATCCTGCTGATGCTGCTGCGCCGGTTAAATTTCCGCCGCGGGGAACTGTTTTTAACCTATGTCATTTGGTATTCCGTCGGCCGCTTTTTCGTCGAAGGCTTGCGCACGGACAGTTTAATGCTAGGAAGCCTCAGAATGGCGCAAACGATTTCGATTGCGTTAATTGTGGCAGCGGTTGCGATTTTATTTTTTCGACGCAAGAAGAACCAATCAGAAACACGATATTTAGATCAAGCAAATAGTTAAAAGGGGAAGAGTTGAAGAAATGCTGTTAAACTCATGCAAAAAGGGGTTCCTGGTCGGCTTAAAGACAACATGGACATTAGGGAAAATTATTTTTCCAGTTACCCTGATTGTGGCAATTCTGCAATATACACCACTGCTGCCTTGGGTAATGAATCTGATTTCTCCCTTAATGAAACTGCTCGGTTTATCAGGAGATGCGGCCATTCCGCTTGTTCTAGGAAACTTCTTGAACCTCTATGCGGCCATTGGAGCGATCCTGACTCTTGATTTTTCGGTAAAAGAAGTATTTATTCTAGCGGTAATGCTCTCATTCTCACATAATTTATTCATTGAATCTAGTGTGGCCATGAAGGCGGGCGTGAAGCTTTGGGTTGTGCTTGTCACAAGACCTGGACTGGCGCTGCTTTCTGCTGTAGTTATTAATCTTGTATGGCATGGCGGCGGAGAGACTGCCAAGTATGGTTTGATTGAATCGAGCACAAGTCAGCCATCAGGAGTCTGGGGAATTTTAATAGAAGCGGTTCATAAAGCAGGTCTTGGCATTATGCAGCTTGCGATGATCGTCATTCCGCTGATGGTTGTCATTCAAATTTTAAAAGATATCCAATGGTTGAAAAAATTTTCTAAGGGAATGGCACCCGTTACCCGTACACTTGGAATGCAAGAGAACACCTCGACGACAATGGCTGCCGGTATACTCTTTGGCTTGGCCTACGGGGCAGGCGTGATGATTCAGGCAGTGAAAGAGGACGGGGTCAGCAAAAAGGATATTACGCTCGCGTTTATTTTTCTCATGGCCTGCCATGCGGTTGTCGAGGATACGCTGATCTTCCTCCCACTCGGCATCCCTGTGCTGCCGCTGTTTTTCATCCGCCTGGGTGTCGCCATTGTGTTAACCTTAATTGTCGGCACTATTTGGAAGCGGTCTGGACTCGTAAAAAGAAAGGAAGCAGCTTATGATGAACAAAAAAATTACAACAATTCTGTTTGATTTAGATGGTACCTTAATTGATACAAATGAATTGATTATTACAACCTACTTGCATACACTTGAAAAATATTACCCAAGCCGGTTCCAGCGGGAGGATGTTTTGCCCTTTATTGGACCAACCCTTCATGAAGCATTTGGCAGCATCGATCCTGACCGGGTCGAGGAAATGATTTTAGAATACCGCGCTTTTAATATCGCTAATCACGACGAGTTGGTTAGAGAATTCGAGGGTGTGCTTGAGACGGTTAAGACTCTAAAAGAAAAAGGCTATAAGCTGGGGGTTGTGACCACAAAACGGCATGATGTCACCTTGAAGGGTCTGCGTTTGATGGGGCTCGAATCATTTTTTGAAGTGATTGTTGCTTATGATCATGTGAGCAAAACCAAACCTGATCCGGAACCAATCTTTAACGCGTTAGAACAGCTTGGTTCGGCGCCTGACGAAGCCATCATGGTCGGCGATAATTACCATGATATATTGGCTGGAAAAAATGCGGGAACTCAAACGGCCGGCTGTGCCTGGTCGATTAAGGGCAGAGAGTATATTGCCAAATATGAACCTGATTTCATCCTGGAGAACATGGCTGATTTATTACCAATCCTCGGAGTGTGAGAATATGAGGAATACGACCCGCTATCCTGTTGAAGGGGCGAACTCCCTGTGGCATGTTTACAAAACGGTGCCATTTTGGAAGGTTGTCAAAAATTTTATTGTCATCCAGATGGCCCGCTATACACCCTTTTTAGGGATGAAAAATTGGCTGTATCGCACGTTCCTTGGTGTAAAGGTAGGGGATCGGACTTCGTTCGCCTTAATGGTTATGCTGGATGTAATGTTTCCCGAAAAAATTAGTGTCGGCAGCAATACGGTAATTGGCTATAATACGACGATTTTAGCCCATGAGTATTTGATAAAAGAATACCGGCTTGGGCCAGTGGAGATCGGCAGCGAAGTAATGATCGGTGCGAACTCCACGATTCTTCCCGGAGTTACAATTGGCGACGGAGCGATTGTCTCGGCCGGCACCTTGGTGCATAAAGATGTACCTGCTGGGGCGTTCGTCGGCGGAAACCCGATGCGGGTCATTTATACGAAGGAACAGCTAGAAGAGCGCTGGGCCGAAGATGTGATTTATGGTAAATAATTTTTTATTAGTCTGGTCATTGTGATCAGGCTTTTTTTATAAGCTTTTCTTTATGTCTTGGCGGCGGTTTTGGAAGGAAAAGTCCTCCGGTGGAATAAATGAAAAAATGCGCGAAATAAACTGGGGAATGTGCGGAAATAATGCTCAAATACACGGAAACAAATCATAAACCTGCGAAATAAATGGCAGTTCGCGGAATAAATAGGAGGGTCAGCAGAATAATTCCAGTCCAAATCGGCGGAATAATACTTAAGATTCGCGGAATTCCCCCATACATCCGCGAAAAAACTTCAAAAACCTGCGGGATTTTTTCCAAGCTTGCAGAAACTATCTATATCATCAGGATTTTTTCATTGACGAAAAATCACATAAGGGGTAAACTACAAATAACTTTAACTTATTAGCACTTTAGCAGAGTAAAGGAAAATTAATGATAAAGGATGAACAGGATGAGTCGCTTGTTTATGTTTGAAAAGCCTTTGGGCATGCGGGACACGCTACCGGAGTTATTTGAAAAAAAGCATCGTGTTCGTTCATTAATGGCGGAAACGATCAAACTTTGGGGCTATCAATTTATTGAAACACCTACCCTGGAATACTACGAAACCGTTGGAGCGGCATCAGCTATTCTTGATGCGCAGCTTTTTAAATTATTAGATAAAGAAGGCCACACTCTTGTGCTGAGGCCCGACATGACGTCACCAATTGCCCGGGTAGCGGCATCAAAGCTGCTAGAAGAGGATCTTCCTGTCCGCCTTGCTTATTCCGCGAATGTATTCCGGGCCCAGCAGCGCGAGGGCGGCCGGCCAGCAGAGTTCGAGCAAATTGGGATTGAATCCCTAAACGATGAAACGGTCACCTGTGACGGAGAAGTTATTTCCTTATTGGTCACTTCCTTGAAAAATGCAGGCTTGCAGGAATTTCAAGTATCCATTGGACATATCAGCTTTGCGCAGGAATTATTTTTGCAAATCCTTGGAACGGAAGAGCGGGCTGATTCCTTACGAAAATTTTTATATGAAAAAAATTATGTCGGCTATCGGGAGCATGTTAATTCGCTTAACCTGTCATCAATCGATAAACAGCGCCTTCTCCAATTCCTAGAATTACGCGGCGGCGAAGAGGTTATTGGCAAGGCCCTCGACTTAATTGAAAATGGGCAAGGGAAGCTGGCCATCCTGCAGCTGAAGGAATTATGGGATGTGGTCAACGACTATGGCATCCAAGAGCATGTAAAGTTTGATTTTACCATTGTCAGCCATATGAGCTACTATTCGGGAATTCTCTTCGAAGTATACGCCGGGAATGTCGGTTTCCCAATTGGCAATGGAGGCCGCTATAGCTTGATTGAAAAATTTGGAAAAAATGCTAGTGCAACAGGATTTGCTGTTCGCATCGATATGCTTTTAGAAGCATTAGGGGATACCAAAACGGACAATTCAACCCACTGTATTTTTTTCAGCCAGGAGCGGCGCAAGGAAGCTTTTCAATTGGCAAAAAGCATGCATGAACAGGGAGTAAAAGCTGTGCTTCAGGACATCACTGGAGTAAAAAATATCGATGCTTTCACGAAGAAGTTTGCCAATACGACCTTTTATATAGGAGGGCGCGGCGATGAATAATATATTAACAATTGCAATGCCAAAAGGGCGCATTTTTGAAGAAGCGGTAGTATTGCTGCGAAAAGCCGGCTACCAGCTGCCCCCGGAATTTGATGATTCACGTAAATTGATCATCGAAGTCCCTGAAGAAGAATTAAGATTTATTTTATCAAAGCCAATGGATGTTGCTACCTATGTCGAACATGGCGTCGCGGATGTCGGGATTGCTGGTAAGGATGTATTGCTTGAGGAAGAGCGCGATGTTTACGAGCTGCTTGACCTGAAAATCAGCTATTGCTACTTAGCGGTAGCCGGTCTTCCAGATACTAAAATGAATGACGTTGCCCCAAGAGTTGCGACAAAATATCCAAATGTGGCCGAAGCTTATTTTCGTGAGCAAGGGGAGCAGGTTGAGATTATTAAATTAAATGGTTCAATCGAGCTTGCACCCTTAATCGGGTTATCCGATCGGATTGTAGATATCGTTTCAACAGGGCGGACGTTAAAGGAAAATGGTTTGGTTGAATATGAAAGAATTGTTGATGTCACCTCGCGTCTGGTTGTGAATCCGGTCAGTTACCGTTTAAAGGATCAACAAATTAACGATCTAGTGAAACGACTTAGTGAAGTTGTGGAGGTTTGTTAACATGAAAATACTAAAAGTTGCTGAAGGAGTATCAATCAAACGCTCCATTGAAGCCGGGACCTCCGAGCAGCAGGAAGTCGTTAAAGCGGTAATTGCCAACATTCGCAGTCGTGGCGATGAGGCATTAAGAGAGTATACGGAAAAGTTCGACCGCGTCCTTTTAGATTCTTTTTTCGTAAATGAAAAAGAAATAAACGAGGCCTATGAGCAGGTTGACCAACAATTTATCTCCATTGTCCAGGAAGCGGCCGAAAATATCCGAAAGTTTCATGAAAAGCAATTGCGTCCATCGTGGATGACTGCGGAAGAGAACGGAACCATTCTTGGTCAAAAAATAACCCCGCTTGATTCAGTTGGTGTGTATGTACCAGGCGGAACAGCTGCCTACCCCTCATCGGTTCTGATGAACGTGATACCGGCAAAGGTGGCAGGGGTTAAACGGATTGTCATGGTGTCACCGCCGGACCGGGCTGGAAAAATACCTGCTGCCGTTCTTGTTGCAGCAAGGGAAGCGGGTGTCAAAGAAATCTATAAAGTAGGCGGCGCCCAGGCCATTGCTGCATTGGCCTATGGAACCGAGTCCATCGCTTCCGTTGATAAAATTACCGGCCCAGGAAATATCTATGTGGCGCTGGCAAAACGTGAGGTATATGGCGACGTTGATATCGATATGATTGCCGGACCAAGTGAGATTGCTATTTTAGCAGATGAAACAGCAAGGGCCGACGAAGTGGCAGCGGACCTTTTATCACAAGCTGAGCATGATCCGCGTGCTTGCAGCGTTCTAGTCACTCCGTCACAGAAACTGGCTGAAGAGGTTTCACAAGAAGTCGAAAAGCAGCTGGCGCTTTTGCCTCGGAAAGAAATTGCCGCCCAATCGATAAACGATTACGGTGCCATTTATGTAACAGCGAATATAGAGGAAGCGGTTGAAACGGTCAACCAGCTGGCGCCGGAGCACCTAGAGGTCATTACAGAAAACGCAATGGAGCTGCTAGGGAAAATTCGCCATGCCGGAGCCATTTTTATCGGCCGTTATAGCTCTGAGCCTGTCGGTGATTATTTTGCCGGTCCGAACCATGTGCTCCCGACCAATGGAACAGCACGATTCTCAAGCCCGCTTAACGTAGACGATTTTCAAAAGAAATCAAGCGTGATTATATATAGTGAAAAAGCCTTAAAAGATAATGGCGAAAAAATTGCGGCGTTCGCCCGCATGGAAGGGCTTGAGGCCCACGCCCGGGCCGTAGAAATAAGAATAGAAAATGATCGTAAGTAGTTTATTTAAGGAATTATAAAACTCAAGGGGGATCCCAATCTCATGGAGAGAGTAGCAAGCATTGAACGGAATACAAATGAAACTAAGATTCAGCTATCGTTAGCGATTGACGGGGAAGGACGCTCCAACCTTGAAACGGGCGTGCCTTTTATGGACCATATGCTCGATTTGTTTACAAAACACGGTCAATTTAATTTAACAGTTGATGCAAAAGGCGATATTGAAGTGGATGACCATCATACAACCGAAGATATTGGAATTTGTTTAGGACAGACGCTGCGCGAAGCGCTTGGCGATAAACGCGGTATCAAGCGCTATGGAAATGCCTTTGTTCCAATGGATGAAGCACTGGCACAGGTCGTCGTGGACCTCAGCAACCGACCGCACCTCGAAATGCGGGCAGAATTCCCGTCGCAGAAGGTGGGTACCTTTGACACCGAACTAGTTCATGAATTTCTCTGGAAGCTCGCCCTTGAAGCGCGAATGAACCTCCATGTAATTGTTCATTACGGTAAAAATACACATCATATGATCGAAGCAGTTTTTAAAGCATTAGGACGAGCCCTAGATGATGCAACCACCATCGACCCACGCATCAAAGGAGTTCCATCCACAAAGGGTATGTTATAGAAAACGGATGGTGTCAGGCACCACAAAAAGACATTTCACATCATTTGTCTACCTGGAAAGGACAACTTTTATTGCGAGCAACAGTGTCCATTCCAGACGTACAAATATGGTGAATTGTCCACGGATGGTGTCAGGCACCATGAAAGGACTGTTGTAAAGAATGATTGGCATTGTAGACTATGGTATGGGAAATCTTTTCAGCGTTAGCAAGGCCCTTGAACGGTTAGGTGCTGATTACTTTGTTTCCGCTGATCAGGATAAATTGCTGCAGGCAGATGCGTTACTGCTTCCGGGAGTTGGTGCGTTCCGCGATGCGATGGAGCGGCTGCCAGCGGATATGATCAAAGAATTTGCCAAAACAGGAAAACCGCTGCTCGGGATTTGCCTTGGCATGCAGCTGCTGTTTGAAAGCAGTGAGGAAAATGGCTTTACAGAAGGACTCGGGCTGCTTCCAGGGAGTGTCCGACGTTTCCCGGGCCGGACTCCTGATGGTGGCCAATATAAGGTTCCTCATATGGGCTGGAATAGACTAGAATTCGTAAAAGAATCACCCTTACTTAAAAACCTTGAGGAAGATTATGTGTATTTTGTGCATTCCTATTTTGTAAATGCTGAAAAGTCTTCTGATGTGCTCCTTGCAAAAGCTGACTACCATGCACAAGTTTCAGCGGTTGTAGGCAGGGATAATATTTTCGGGATGCAATTTCATCCTGAAAAAAGCAGCAAACTGGGGATGGCCCTTCTCAATAATTTTTTAATGATGGTAGAAGAAAGGAAGGCAATTCGATGAGCATCACGATTTATCCGGCGATTGATATGCGCGGAGGAAACTGCGTCCGTCTTCTTCAGGGGGACTATGGCAAAGAAACAATTTACGGCGATTCGCCGTTTCATATGGCGCAGCAATTTGCGGCAGAAGGGGCCGAGTGGATTCACATGGTTGATCTTGACGGTGCGAAAGATGGCAAGCGTGTCAATGACCGTTTCGTGATTGAAGCAGCGCAAAAACTAAACAAGGTAAAAATTCAAATTGGCGGCGGCATTCGTTCGGAGGAAGACATCCTTCATTATCTTGAAAATGGTATTGATCGAGTCATCATCGGAAGTATTGCCGTTTCTAATCCTGAATTTGCCATTGATATGATTAAAAAATACGGCGCGAAAATTGCTGTAGGAATTGATGCGAAAAATGGCTATGTGGCTACACATGGCTGGATCGATACTTCAGAACTGAAGGCTGTGGACCTTGGCAAACGCTTTGCTGACGCCGGAGCGGAAACATTTATATTTACCGATATTGCAACGGATGGCACGTTAAAAGGTCCAAATATAGGCGCTGTTTGTGAAATGGCTGAAGTAACTGGAAAAAATGTTATTGCCTCAGGCGGAGTCAGCAGTCTGGCGGATTTAAAGGCATTGTCTGCAGAAAAAGGTATTGGCGGTGCCATCGTTGGAAAAGCCCTTTATGAAAACCGCTTTACCTTGAAGGAAGCGCTGGAAGAGGTGGGGGCAAAATGACACTGACAAAACGAATCATCCCCTGCCTTGATGTAAAGGAAGGCCGGGTAGTGAAGGGGATCCAGTTCGTACAGCTTCGTGATGCCGGGGACCCAGTCGAGCTTGCACGCTTTTACGATGAACAAGGGGCAGACGAGCTGGTATTTCTTGATATCTCAGCATCGGTTGAAGGCAGAAAAACAATGGTCGAAGTCGTCAAAGCAGTCGCCTCTGAACTCGCGATTCCATTCACAGTTGGCGGAGGCATTAATGCATTAGAAGATATGAAGCGGATTCTCCGTGCAGGTGCCGATAAGGTTTCCCTGAATACAGCTGCTGTTTTGAATCCTGAGTTAATCAAGGAGGGTGCCGACTTCTTTGGCTCACAATGTATTGTCGTGGCCATTGATGCCAAGTTTGATGAAGAACTTGGGGAGTGGCGTGTGTATACCCATGGCGGCCGAAAGCCTACAGAGAAAAAAGTAATCCAATGGGCGAGGGAAGCGGCAGATCTCGGCGCAGGAGAAATTTTATTAACGAGCATGGATAGTGATGGCGAGAAAAATGGATTCGATCTTTCACTAACAAAAGCTGTAAGTGAAGCAGTAACAATTCCGGTCATTGCTTCAGGCGGTGCCGGAAATGCCCGTCATTTTGAAGAAGCCTTCCTAGATGGAAAAGCGGATGCTGCCCTGGCAGCTTCGATTTTCCATTACAAAGAAACCTCTGTCCATGAAGTCAAAAGCTATCTGCGGGAAAAAGGAGTGACCGTTCGATGAACGTTCGATTTGATGAAAAGGGCCTTGTGCCTGCAATTATACAGGATGCCGGAACGAAAGAAGTGTTGACGCTCGCCTATATGAACGAGGAATCGCTCGCCAAAACGATTGAAACGGGGGAAACGTGGTTTTACAGCCGTTCCCGCCAGGAATTGTGGCATAAAGGAGCGACAAGCGGCAATACACAAAAGGTCGTAAGCATCAACTATGACTGTGATCAGGATGCCATACTTGTTCTTGTTTACCCAAAAGGACCAGCCTGTCATACTGGTGCGGTAAGCTGTTTTTCTGAAGGTCTCTTAGAGCGAAAAACAAACCTTGAGGACTATCAAATTTTACAAACGCTTGAAAAAGTTATTTTGGAGCGCGAACAGGAGCGGCCTGAAGGGGCGTATACAACTTATCTTTTTGAAAAAGGCGTCGATAAAATATTAAAAAAAGTCGGCGAAGAAGCTGCGGAAGTCATCATAGCTGCGAAAAATCGCGATCACGAAGAACTACGCTGGGAAGCGGCGGATTTGCTTTACCACTTGCAGGTATTGTTAGTGGAACAGGGGCTCCCATTCCGCGAAGTGCTGCGGACTTTAGAAGAAAGACACAAGGACCGGTCCTAATGGGGGATCGGTTTTTTTCATACAAAATAACTTCTGAATTCTACGAAAATTGGAATGCTTCTACAAAAATTACGCTGCTTTCTACAAAAACTGGTCCGAATTCTTCAAAAATAATATCGGATTCTACAAATGTTGGAAATTGGGTGGAAATCAGCGAATTCACTCGGATTAATTCTACATCGAAGCCCTTCTCGGACAACTCGGATATGTGTTATACTACATTAGTTATTAAAGGATGATGGAGGACTTCATGGTTAAAGACGCAAAGGCAAGAATTCAAAAGGGGAAAATCCTTACATTTGTTCCAACGGGGGAATATTATTTCACGAAAGGTTTAAAGGCATACCATCGACGTGATTTTACTAAAGCAAAAAAATATCTTGGGCGGGCGATACAGCTTGAGCCGGGTGAACCGATGATTACATGCCAGTTGGCAATCGTGTCAACAGAACTGGGCGAATTTGAAAATTCCAACCGACTCTTGCATCTCATCCTTGAAGAACTGGATTCAGAAATGGTGGAATGCCACTACTTTTTAGCAAATAATTATGCCCATTTGGGATTTTTTAAAGATGCTTATCACCATGCCAAGCTATATTTACAGCTTGACCCGGATGGTGATTTTTCAGAGGACACAGAGGATTTGCTTGAACTGCTAACTCTTGAATCCGATGAGTTTGAGGAAGAGCTTTATGAAGAGGATGATCTGATTGTCAAACAGGAACAGGCCCGCGACCTGCTGGAGTCAGGGTACTTTCCAAAGGCAATCGAACTGTTAAACGATGTCGTCAAAGAATATCCGGAATACTGGTCTGCCTATAACAACTTAGCGCTCGCCTATTTTTACTTAGGGAAAGCGGAAAAGGCCAAAGCCATTCTTAACGATGTCCTGGAACGGAATCCAGGGAATCTGCATGCCTTATGCAACATGCTGGTGTTTGCACATTATCAAGGTCAAGCCGAAAACGTTACAAATCTGCTTGAAGTCTTGAAAAAAATTCAACCGATGCTGAGCGAACATCAATTTAAATTAGGTGCTTCTTTCGCTTTGGTCGGCGAATATGAACATGCCTATTTATGGTTGAAAAAGCTCTATAAGCATGGTTTTAATGGTGACGGACCGTTTTATTACTGGCTCTCTTACTCTGCTTATTACACTGGTAATGAAACTTTTGCAATCAATATTTGGAAAAAAGTAATTGAGATCAATCCCGATAAAGAAGGTACTGAGCCTTGGAATATGGAGCAGGCAGCCGGTTTTGAGGATCATTCCGGATCCATTTTTCAAAAACTCGAAAGCGACTATGCCGAAGAACGCTTATTTGCCCTTTTCCTAACGACCGTTTCTGATAAAAAAGAGGAGATTCTCACTTCAAAACGGTTGATTCATAATCAGAAATTCACTGCCTTAGAAAAAGAATATATATCTCTTATCCGCTCAGGAAGACCAACGGTAGCAGCTGATGCCCAAGAAATTGCTGAGATTTTTTATGAAAACCATCAGCCGATTGGCACCATTGAGGCTGGGCTTTACCTTATGTGGTTTTCAGTTTTCATTGAAGTTTCCAAAGCAAATGTCCATTTGAAAAATAAACGGGCCTGGGCAGCTGCAGTGGAATATGTCTGGCATAAAATGCGCAGTGAAAAAGTATCCCAGCAGGAGATTGCCGGACGCTACGGAGTATCGTCGGCCACGATTGGAAAATATGTAAAATTAGTGAATGATTATCTTAACTAGGCTGTCAATTTGAGCATAAAATTAGACTATAATATCATTGTTTTATACGATTAAGTTGGAAATACTAAACTTAATCGTTTTTTTTATTTAAGGAGTGAAACAGCATGTCTGAAGAAAAAATTTATGACGTTATTATTGCCGGTGCCGGTCCTGCTGGGATGACAGCGGCTGTTTATACATCACGTGCAAATCTTTCCACGCTTATGATCGAACGAGGGATGCCAGGCGGTCAAATGGCCAATACCGAAGACGTAGAAAACTATCCGGGTTTTGAGAGCATCTTAGGCCCTGATTTATCCACCAAAATGTTTGAGCATGCGAAAAAGTTTGGTGCTGAATATGCCTATGGCGATATTAAAGAAATCGTTGACCATGGCGACTATAAAGTTGTAACGGCTGGTTCCAAGCAATATAAAGCCTATTCCGTGATTATTTCAACCGGTGCCGAATATAAAAAAGTTGGTGTTCCCGGTGAAAAAGAGCTGGGCGGCCGCGGCGTTTCCTATTGTGCAGTTTGTGATGGAGCGTTCTTCAAAGGTAAAGAGCTTTATGTTATCGGCGGCGGCGACTCTGCAGTTGAAGAAGGAGTTTACTTAACCCGCTTCGCTTCCAAAGTTACTATCGTTCATCGCCGTGATCAGCTGCGCGCGCAAAAAATTCTTCAAGACCGTGCTTTTGCCAACGAAAAGATTGACTTTATCTGGAATCATACAGTGAAATCGATTAATGATACAAATGGAAAAGTGGGCAGCGTAACGCTGGTTTCGACGGAAAATGGCGAAGAGAAAGAACTGCCAGCAGACGGCGTGTTTATTTATATCGGAATGGTCCCTCTTTCTAAGCCATTTGAGAGCCTTGGAATAACTAATGAAAATGGTTATATCGAAACGAATGAGTTGATGGAAACGAAGGTCGCTGGGATTTTTGCAGCTGGTGATATACGCGAAAAAACATTACGCCAGATTGTTACAGCTACCGGTGACGGCAGTATCGCTGCAGCAAGTGCCGCCCATTTTGTTGAAGAATTAAAGGAAGAAATGAAATTAAAACAATAATAGAGTGTGGAAAACGCTTCCAAAAAAGTTACTCGGTTTTAACTCTCCTGTAACAATAGTGAAATATTGATAAGGTATGATAAAGGAAATTGACCCCCTTTAAAAATATATACCTTTTCCAGCGCAGGTCCAGCAGCCTGCGCTATTTTTTTGTTTGCTGCAAATAAATAAGTCTGCCACGATAAATATTAACAGAAATATCAAATTTGTATTCATTGTGACTGCAACCTAAAAATAGTATAATGAAATGAATTATATCAGGATATTTCAAGGCGCTTACGCTTTAGTAAGAAGGTGTGTATTGTGCAGCGTGTCACTAATTGCGTATTAATAAGAGATGATAAAGTATTGTTGCTGCAGAAACCGAGGCGCGGCTGGTGGGTTGCTCCGGGTGGTAAAATGGAGCCAGGCGAATCGGTGCGGGACTCTTGCATTAGGGAATACCGTGAAGAAACGGGAGTATACTTAAAAAACCCACAATTAAAAGGAATTTTTACCTTTATTATGAAAGAAGGCGACCAGCTTTTATCTGAATGGATGATGTTCACCTTCGTGGCTGCCGATTCTGATGGACTGGATTTGGATGAATCGGAAGAAGGAAAACTGGAGTGGCATCCTATCAATCAGATTAAAAATCTGCCAATGGCCGCCGGTGATTATCATATTATTGATTATATGATTCATGGAAAAGGAATTATCTACGGTACTTTTACGTATACAAAAGATTTTGCACTGATCAGTTATCGATTAGATCCAAGCTAAATAACAGGGGGAATGGGAAATGAGTACCGGTTCGACAAGCGACACTCAGATGGTCATTATTACCGGAATGTCCGGAGCTGGAAAGACTGTGGCAATTCAAAGCTTTGAGGATTTGGGGTTTTTCTGTGTCGACAATTTACCTCCTACACTGCTTCCAAAATTCCTTGAACTTATGAAGGAATCAGGGAATAAAATGAATAAAGTTGCCCTTGTTATGGACTTAAGGGGAAGAGAGTTTTTCGATCACCTTTTTAAGGCCTTAGATGAGCTGGCAGAAACTTCCTGGGTGAATCCGCAGATTTTATTTTTAGATTCAGATGATGCAACCTTGGTCCGACGCTATAAAGAAACCAGGCGCTCACATCCGCTTGCACCATCCGGTTCTCCGCTGGAAGGAATCATCCTTGAACGGGAGCTCCTTGAAGAGTTAAAAGGGCGTGCCCAATTAATTTACAACACTTCCCAGATGAAACCACGTGAATTACGTGAGAAGATATTAACGGAATTTACCGCGAATAAACAACTAATCTTTACTGTCAATGTCATGTCGTTTGGCTTTAAGCACGGGATTCCAATTGATGCGGATCTTGTTTTCGATGTACGCTTCCTGCCGAACCCGCACTATATCGACCATATGCGTCCGAAGACAGGCCTGGATGAAGAAGTCTCCAATTATGTTTTGAAATGGAATGAGACGCATAAATTTTTGGAAAAAGTTACGGATTTGCTAAATTTCATGCTTCCGCACTATAAGCGAGAAGGGAAGGCCCAGCTGGTGATTGCCATTGGCTGTACAGGCGGGCAGCACCGATCCGTAGCCTTAGCTGAATACATCGGCCGCTTTTTCCAAAATGATTACAAGACTTGTGTTTCACACCGTGACATTGAGAGGAGAAAGGATAAAACAACATGAGAGAGTTAAGACAGCCTCGCATTGTCGTCATTGGCGGGGGGACAGGATTGCCGGTATTATTGCGTGGTTTAAAGCAGTATCCTGTTGATATTACCGCCATTGTGACAGTTGCCGATGACGGGGGAAGCTCCGGACGGCTGCGCGAGGACCTGCATATCCCTCCTCCAGGTGACATTCGCAATGTTTTAGCATCCCTTTCCGATGTTGAACCCCTTGTTGAGGAAATGTTTCAGCATCGCTTTAAAACATCGAATGAACTTTCGGGACATTCGCTGGGAAACTTAATCCTGGCTGCGATGACCTCGATTACCGGAAATTTTGTTCATGCCATTCAAGAGATGAGTAAAATCTTGAATGTTCGTGGCAAAGTTTTGCCAGCCGCGAATCAAAGTGTGATTTTGCATGCGGAAATGGAAGATGGCACGATTGTGTCAGGAGAATCGAAAATTCCTTACTCTGGAAAAAAAATCAAAAAGGTTTTTATGACTCCAACCAAAATTCGACCGTTGCCAGAAACGATTCAAGCGATCCGGCAGGCTGATTTAATCATCATTGGCCCGGGAAGCTTGTATACCAGCATATTGCCTAATCTGCTTGTTCCCCGTTTAGGGGATGAAGTATGCCGTTCACATGCTAAAAAGGTGTATATTTGTAATTTGATGACACAGGCTGGAGAAACACATGGGTATTCCGCAAGCGACCATGTAAAGGCTCTTTATGATCATATGAGCTGCGCTTTTATAGATACCATTCTTGTAAATAATGAAGAAGTTCCGCCGGATGTACAGCTCCGCTACAAAGAAGAACTGGCCCAGCCGGTGGCATACGATTTGCCGGAGTTATTCGAACTTGGTATTGAGGTCGTGCATGCCGAAATCGCTTATTTAGAAAATGGAGCACTTCGGCACGATCCCAAAAAAGTGGCGAAAATTTTATATAATTTGCTGATTACTGAAACCAAAAAGCGGTATGAAGCGTAAATAAGGTATGCATGCTAAAACTAAAGTAAGTGATTGAGGTGAGGGGAATGTCTTTCGCTTCGGAAACGAAAAAGGAATTAACTAACTTGGAAGTGAAAACTTGCTGTATTCATGCGGAGCTATCCGCTTTAATTCGCATGAACGGTTCCCTTTCCTTTTCAAATCGTAAGTTAGTTGTCGATATTCAAACCGAAAATGCTGCGATTGCCAGAAGAATTTATACGTTATTGAAAAAAAGCTACCAAGTCCAGGTAGAATTGCTAGTACGAAAGAAGATGCGCCTGAAAAAGAACAACGTCTATATTGTACGTTTATCCGAACAGGCGAAGGAGATTCTTGAGGACACGAAAATTCTTGGTGAAGGGTTTACCTTTATTCATGATATTGCACCTGAATTGATCAAAAAGAAGTGTTGTAAGCGTTCTTATCTACGTGGTGCATTTCTTGCCGGTGGTTCTGTCAATAATCCGGAAACGTCTTCTTATCATTTAGAAATTGCTTCGCTCTATAAAGAACATAATGATTCTTTGTGCGAATTGATGAATACATTCGGGCTCAACAGTAAGACACTTGAGCGGAAAAAAGGCTATATTACTTATTTAAAGGAAGCGGAGAAAATCACCGAGTTTTTAAATATCATCGGTGCCCATAATGCATTACTTCGGTTTGAGGACGTAAGAATTGTAAGGGATATGAGGAATTCAGTTAATCGTTTGGTAAACTGTGAAACCGCAAATCTTAACAAAACGATAGGTGCCTCCATCAGGCAGGTCGAAAATATCCGCTTTATTGATCAAACAGTCGGATTGCAAATCCTGCCGGAAAAGCTACGGGAAATTGCCGAGCTTCGTTTAAATTATACTGATGTGACCTTAAAAGAACTTGGTGAAATGGTCTCCGGCGGCACTATCAGTAAATCGGGCATTAATCATCGCTTAAGAAAAATTGATGACATCGCCGAGAAACTGCGTGTTGGGGAAATGGATGTTAGAAACTAGAATAGTTTGTGAAATTTTGAATAAGCTTCAAAGATATAAAGAGAAAAAACATGAGGAGGAATACAATTATGCTAGTAAAAGAAGTAGAAGTAAAATTAAGAACAGGACTTCAAGCGCGCCCAGCGGCCCTTTTTGTCCAGGAAGCCAACCGGTTTTCTGCCGATATTTTTCTAGAAAAAGATGGCAAGAAAGTAAATGCCAAAAGCATTATGGGCTTAATGAGCTTAGCAGTGGGTTCAGGTGTCGTGATTAATATTATTGCAGACGGCGATGACGAAGAAAACGCCATTCATGCTTTAGCTGAATTTATTCAGAAGGAACATTAAAAAAAGGGTTTGGCACATTAGGATGCCAAACCCTTTTAAATTTACCGTCATTAAGATAGGCTCCTAATGCCCATGACCAAAGAAAAAAGGGAGCCAGGGTAATTAGGAGAAGCTCCAAATGCCCATGACCAAAGAAAAAAGGGGGCCAGGGTAATTAGGAGAAGCTCCAAATGCCCATGAACGAAGAAAAAAGAGAGCCAGGGTAATTAGGAGAAGCTCCTAATGGCTATGACCAAAGAAGAATGGGCGCCAGGGTAATTAGGAGAGGCTTCTATTGCCTATGACCGAAGAAAAAAGGGGCTAGGGTAATTAGGAGAAGCTCGACATGCCTATGACCCGAAAAAACCTTCCAGGTAGTTAGAAAGGGCACCTACGCCCTAGAAAAAATGAAAAAAAGTCCCTTCTAGCCACAAAAACAAAAAAGCAACCGGCCACAAAGCCAGTTGCTCAAAACAATTACTTTTTAGTTTTATCATCAAGAGAATTACGAGTAATAATGTGGTCAACTAGACCATATTCTTTCGCGCGTTCAGCAGTCATGAAGTTATCGCGGTCAGTGTCTTTGCTGATTACTTCAAGAGACTGGCCAGTACGTTCCGCTAAAATACCATTTAATTTCTCACGAAGGAAGAGAATGCGCTTAGCAGCAATCTCGATTTCGGTTGCCTGTCCTTGTGCACCGCCAAGTGGCTGGTGAATCATGACTTCGGCATTTGGAAGGGCATAGCGCTTTCCTTTTTCACCTGCTGCAAGAAGGAATGCACCCATGGATGCAGCCATACCGATACAGATTGTTTGTACGTTTGGCTTAATGAACTGCATAGTATCATAAATAGCCATACCGGCAGTAATGCTTCCGCCAGGGCTGTTGATATAAAGGGAAATATCTTTTTCTGGGTTATCAGCTTCAAGGAATAATAATTGAGCAACAATGCTGTTTGCTACATGATCATCAATGGCACTTCCTAGCATGATGATCCGGTCTTTTAATAGACGGGAATAGATGTCATATGCTCTTTCGCCCCGGTTTGTTTGTTCAATTACTGTAGGGATCAAATTCATTTTTTTTCCTCCTTTGATTAGAAAAGGTAAAAACATTATGTATTGTTATCATACACTGGATGGTCAATAAAGGTCAAACAGTTTGACTTTAAAATTGTTCGACAGCTTTCCCTAATTCATCTTATCCAGTTTAGTTTATTTTAAACCCATTTTCTACTTGCAATGTGAAGGAATCTGGCATATAATAGGTAAGTCGCTAATAATTTGCGCTCGTGGTGCAACGGATAGCACGTAAGATTCCGGTTCTTAAAATGGGGGTTCGATTCCCTCCGAGCGCGTCATGAAAGCCCTCTGTTTTTCCAAAACAGGGGGTTTTTATTTTGCTCCCAGAAAAGACTATTAACAATTTCCATACCCCAAAACCCCCTCTTTCATGTAAAATAGATAATAAGGGGGAGAGATTAACATGAATTTAAAGGCAGGATTATGGCAACAGCAAACATTAAAACTCGCGATGACGCAGGAATTGTCCCAGGCGATTGCCTTATTGCAATATTCAGCGCAGGAACTGACAGCTTTTTTAGAAAATAAGGCGCTAGAAAATCCCCTTATTCAAGTGGAGCATGAGAATGTAAAGCCGATGAATCCCCTAATCGATCGAAATCGCCGAAAATACCAAAAAGAAGAAAAAGACTGGATTGACCAAATTGCGGAAAAGAAATTTTCGTTAGAAGAGCAATTAATTTCTCAATTAAACATAAAAAAATTGTCTGCGGAACAATTAAAAGTCATTCGTCATCTTATACAGAATCTTGATGAAAACGGTTACTTCTTGGGTGATTTCAGTGAAATTGCTGAATACTTAAAGGTATCAGAGGATTTAGTAGAAGAATGTTTAGCCGTTCTGCAAACGCTCGAGCCAGCAGGAATAGGCGCAAGAGATCTTCAAGAATGCCTCTTGATGCAAATTTATTATCAAAATCCTAATAATGAGCTTGCCCTAAATATTATTGCTAACTATTTTGTTCCTTTTGCTGAAAAGAAATGGAAGCAAATTTCAAAAGAGCTTCAGGTCACTTTAAAGGAAATTCAAGATGTTTTCGATGAGATTCAGGTTCTTAATCCAAAGCCTGCAGCGATTTTAACCGGGGGAACCGCTAGCGCAGCCTACATTACGCCCGATGCAATTATCGAACAAACTGAGGATGGTTTAACGGTTCGGATGTTTGATGATCCGATTCCAAGGATAAGCTTTAATGAAACGTACTATAAAAAATTCAAAGACCAGGATACTCAGGTAAACCGTTTTTTACAAGAAAAATTTCAGGATTACCAATGGATCTTAAAGAGCATTGAACAGCGGAAGGAGACACTGACGAAGGTTGTAGCAAAGATTGTCGAGAAGCAGCCTGCTTTTTTTCAAAAAGGTGCGCAATATTTAGTGCCTATGACGATGAAGGAAGTGGCCGCAGAACTAGACATTCATGAATCTACCGTCAGCCGTGCTGTAAGGGAAAAATACGTGCAAACGCCAGTAGGAACCGTAACGTTAAAATCCTTTTTTACCAGTACAATCCAAACGGTTTCAGAGGATGAAAACACTTCCTCCACCCAAGTTAAAAATGCTATTAGCAGGTTGATAGAAAAAGAGAATAAAGAAAAACCGTTATCAGATCAGGAAATTGTGGACCAATTGAAGACGGCAGAGGGAATCGTTGTTTCAAGGCGGACCATTGCCAAATACCGCGACCAACTGGGGATTCCGTCCTCATCCAAAAGAAAAAGATTTAATTAAGGAAGGAAAAAATCAATGCCGCAAATTACGTTATATACTAGAAATCGCTGCCCGCTTTGTGAGAAGGCAAAGGCAGAGCTTCTTGAGCTTAAAAAGGAGTGGGATTTCGAACTCAAAGAAATCGATATTGAGCAAAGTGATGAATTAACCGAGCTTTATGGATTGATGATTCCGGTTGTTCATCTCGATGGGGAAGAGGTTGCCTATGGGATGATTAACAAATTTGACATAAGTAACCGTTTACAGGAAAAAAAGGCGGATTTATAAGTTGAAATAGGTTTTCACTCCTGTTACAATAAAAAATGTAGCAAGGGTGATTTTTTTTTGAATCAGGTGGGACATAATATGTCTAGGGTGGACATTTTTTGACCAACAACATATTATAAAGGAGCATGGTAAATCATGCAGTCATTCATCGATATCACTAAAAGATTATTACCCGATTTCCTTCAGGTTCTGCAAAAACGCTATTCTATCCTGCGTTACATAGGATTTATGCAGCCAGTAGGAAGAAGAAGTTTAGCAGTCAGCCTTGGCTTTACCGAAAGAATTCTTCGTAGTGAAGTAGACTTCCTCAAAGATCAGAATCTTATTTACATTAACAATGTAGGAATGAGTTTGACTGACGAAGGGAAAAATTTACTAGAAGATTTGGAAGGTCTCATGCGTGAATTAAAGGGTATGGATGTCATGGAGCTGGAATTAAAACACCGGTTGGGCATTCGAAAAGTCATTATTGTACCCGGTGACAGTGATGAGTCGTCCATGGTTAAAGGCGAGCTTGGCAAGGCATGTGCAGCTTGCATGAAAAAGCTTCTTGAAGGAAAAAATATCATCGCAGTAACAGGCGGGTCTACAATGGCGGCTGTTGCAGAAAGGCTTTCGCCAGAGCTTTCGAATAAGGAATTATTGTTTGTTCCGGCCCGCGGCGGAGTAGGGGAGGATGTACATAATCAAGCAAACACGATCAGCTCGATTATGTCTCAAAACACTCAATCAAAGCATCGCGTCTTTTATGTTCCTGACCAAGTCAGTATGGAAATTTATGAATCGCTGATTAAAGAACCTGACATTCATGAGGTTTTAAACCTAATTAGATCAGCAAGCATGGTACTCCATGGAATAGGGGATGCTATCACAATGGCCAAAAGGCGAAAAAGCAGTCCTGCTATCTTAAAAAAGCTTGAACAGGAGCAAGCTGCTTCTGAAGCATTTGGTTACTATTTTAATGAAGAAGGCGAGATTGTCCACAAGGTTCTGACGATTGGTCTCCAGCTTGAAGACCTAGCAAACATTCCAAACGTGATTGCGGTGGCAGGGGGAGCCTCTAAGGCAAAAGCCATCAAAGCCTATATGAAACAAGCGCCGGCATCGACGATTTTAATTACCGATGAAGGTGTCGCAACCAGGTTATTGAAAGGGTAAATCCTTTTAAAAAAATATACATCTTTACCCAAATAAAAGGAGGAATTTTATCATGGCAGTTAAAGTTGGTATTAATGGATTTGGACGTATTGGTCGTAACGTATTTCGTGCGGCATTAAAACATAACGATGTGGAAATCGTGGCAATTAACGATTTAACAGATGCAAATATGCTTGCTCATCTTTTAAAATATGATACTGTTCACGGAACACTTGCTGAAGATGTAACAGTTGACGGTGAATACCTAGTAGTTGGCGGACACAAAGTAAAGGTTATCGCTGAACGCGACCCTGCACAGCTTGGCTGGGGCGACCTTGGTGTGGATGTAGTAGTTGAATCAACTGGACGTTTCACAAAGCGTGAAGATGCTGCGAAACACCTTGAAGCAGGTGCTAAGAAAGTTATCATTTCTGCTCCAGCTTCCAACGAAGATATCACAATCGTAATGGGTGTTAACGAAGACAAGTACGATGCAGCTAACCACCACGTACTATCAAACGCTTCTTGTACAACAAACTGCTTAGCGCCATTTGCTAAAGTATTAAACGATACTTTCGGAATCAAGCGCGGTATGATGACTACTGTTCACTCATACACAAATGACCAACAAATTCTTGACCTTCCGCACAAAGACTACCGTCGTGCACGTGCTGCTGCTGAAAACATGATCCCAACAACAACGGGTGCGGCAAAAGCGGTTGCTCTAGTTTTACCAGAATTAAAGGGCAAATTAAACGGTATGGCAATGCGCGTTCCAACTCCAAACGTTTCAGTTGTGGACTTAGTTGCTGAATTAAACCAAGAAGTAACAGCTGAAGAAATCAATGCAGCCTTAAAAGCGGCAGCTGAAGGCCCATTAAAAGGCATTTTAGCTTACACTGAGCTTCCATTAGTATCTACAGACTTTAACGGAAGCACTGCTTCTTCTACAATCGATGCATTATCTACAATGGTTCTTGAAGGTAACATGGTAAAAGTATTATCTTGGTACGACAATGAAGTTGGCTACTCAAACCGTGTTGTTGACTTAGTAGATTACATTGCTTCAAAAGGCCTATAATATTGGATTGAATTTCCAACGATAAATCCTTTATAATGGTTAATGGTATTCCAAGGGGAGTGGGGAGGATTCCCCCTCTCCTTTTTTATTATTAAGTCACTTACATATGTAGGAGGTCCTTTACTTGAACAAGAAAACCTTAAAAGATGTCGATGTAAAAGGCAAACGCGTATTTTGCCGGGTTGATTTCAACGTTCCAATGCAAGAGGGAAAAATTACGGATGAAACACGAATCCGTGCGGCATTGCCAACGATTCAGTATTTAGTAGACAATGGTGCAAAAGTGATTTTAGCGAGCCATTTTGGCCGTCCAAAGGGTAAAGTTGTCGAAGAAATGCGCTTAACCCCAGTTGGTGTTAGACTGTCTGATCTTCTTGGCAAAGAAGTGAAAAAGGCGGATGAAGCTTACGGTGATTCTGTTAAGGCGATGATCGATACCTTGAACGAAGGCGACGTTCTTTTGCTTGAAAATGTCCGTTTCTATCCTGGTGAAGAAAAGAATGATCCGGAACTTGCAAAAGCATTTGCTGAACTTGCTGATGTTTATGTGAATGATGCCTTTGGCGCTGCACACCGTGCCCATGCTTCAACTGAAGGAGTGGCCCATTATCTTCCAGCCGTATCTGGCTTTTTAATGGAAAAAGAACTTGAAGTTCTTGGCAAGGCTCTTTCCAATCCAGAGCGTCCTTTTACAGCGATCATCGGCGGTGCAAAAGTAAAGGACAAGATTGGTGTCATTGAAAATCTCCTTGAATTAGTAGATAACTTAATTATCGGCGGCGGCCTTGCTTATACATTTGTAAAAGCACAAGGACATGAAATTGGTAAATCTCTGCTAGAAGCAGATAAAATCGACCTTGCTAAGTCATTTATGGAAAAAGCAAAGGCGAAAGGTGTTAACTTCTACATGCCAGTTGACGCCATTGTTGCTGATGATTTCTCTGCAGATGCTAACACTAAAGTAGTCTCAATCGAAGAAATTCCTGCTGACTGGGAAGCCCTTGATATTGGACCAAAAACAGCAGAAATCTATCGTGATGTCATTCAAAAATCCAAGCTAGTGATTTGGAACGGACCTATGGGTGTGTTTGAAATCGATAAATTTGCTGGTGGAACAAAAGCGGTAGCAGAAGCACTTGCTGAAGCAGAAGGCACTTATTCTGTTATCGGTGGCGGAGATTCTGCAGCAGCAGTTGAAAAGTTTAATTTAGCGGAAAAAATGAGCCATATTTCCACAGGCGGCGGTGCCTCACTTGAGTTTATGGAAGGCAAAGCATTGCCAGGCGTTGTGGCCTTAAACGATAAATAATTTTTTTCACCAGAAAGGATGTGCCTCCATGCGTAAACCGATTATTGCAGGAAACTGGAAAATGAACAAAACTATTTCGGAAGCAAAAAGCTTTGCAGAAGAAGTAAAAGGACTTGTACCTGCTCCTGACAAGATGGATTCTGTTATTTGTGCACCTGCTTTATTTTTACAAAATCTTTTAGAAGTAACTGCAGGCAGCGATGTGAAAATAGGTGCCCAAAACATGCACTTTGAAGAAAGCGGTGCGTTTACGGGAGAAATCAGCCCTCAGGCACTTGCTGACCTTGGCGTACAATATGTGATTATTGGACACTCTGAACGCCGTGAAATGTTCAATGAAACTGATGATTCTGTTAACAAGAAAACTCTTGCGGCCTTTAAATACAACTTAACTCCAATCGTTTGCTGCGGCGAAACGTTAGAACAGCGTGAAAACGGTGAAACAAACCAATTAGTTGGTGACCAGGTTGCGAAGGCACTAGCTGGTTTAACAGAGGATCAAGTGAAACAAACGGTCATTGCTTACGAACCAATTTGGGCAATTGGAACAGGTAAGTCTTCCACTTCTAAAGATGCCAATGACGTATGTGCCCATATCCGTCAAGTAATTGCCCAGCAATTTTCACAAGATGTTGCCGATGCAGTGAGAATTCAATATGGCGGCAGCGTGAAGCCGGAAAATATTAAAGAATATATGGCACAGTCAGATATTGATGGTGCATTAGTAGGCGGCGCCAGCCTTGACGCACAATCATTCCTGCAATTATTGGAGGCAGGTAAGTATGAGTAAATCTCCAGTTGCACTCATCATCCTTGATGGATTTGGATGCAGGGGTGAAACAAAAGGGAACGCCGTGGCACAGTCGAAAAAACCAAATTTTGACCGGTTTTGGAGCACCTACCCACATTCCCACTTAACCGCTTCAGGTGAAGCGGTAGGTCTTCCTGAAGGACAAATGGGAAACTCTGAGGTTGGTCATTTGAACATCGGTGCCGGCCGCATAGTTTATCAAAGCTTAACACGTGTGAACATTGCGATCCGCGAAGGGGAGTTTGAAAAAAATGAAACCTTCACCGGCGCTATGGAGCATGTGAAGAAGAACGGTACAGCCCTTCATTTATTCGGTTTACTGTCTGACGGTGGTGTTCACAGCCACATCAGCCATATGTTTGCTTTGCTTAAGCTTGCTAAAGAAGAAGGCGTGGAAAAAGTTTATGTTCATGCATTCCTTGATGGCCGTGATGTCGGTCCAAAGACTGCTGCAACATATATTCAGCAGACACTGGATAAAATGAAGGAGTATGGTGTCGGTGAGTTTGCCACCATTTCTGGCAGATACTATTCTATGGACAGGGACAAGCGCTGGGAGCGCGTCGAGAAGTCCTATCGTTCCATGGTATACGGTGAGGGACCATCTTATAGCAATCCGTTAGAGGTTGTGGAGGATTCCTATTCTCATGGAATCTTTGACGAATTCGTGCTTCCATCCGTAATCACAAAAGAAGATGGTCAGCCGGTTGCTACGATTCAGGACAATGATGCTGTTATTTTCTATAACTTCCGTCCTGACCGTGCAATTCAAATTTCCAACACATTCACGAACGAAGATTTCCGCGCGTTTGACCGCGGGCCAAAGCATCCGAAGAATCTGTTCTTTGTTTGCTTAACCCACTTCAGCGAATCGGTCAATGGTTATGTAGCCTTTAAACCGACTAACTTAGACAATACATTAGGTGAAGTGCTGTCGCAAAATAATTTAAAGCAGTTGCGCATCGCGGAAACAGAAAAATATCCGCATGTCACCTTCTTTATGAGCGGAGGCCGTGAAGATAAGTTCCCTGGCGAAGAGAGGATCTTAATCAACTCTCCAAAGGTTGCAACCTATGACCTTAAGCCGGAAATGAGTGCTTATGAAGTAACGGACGCGCTCTTAAACGAAATTCAAAATGATAAATTTGATGCCATTATCTTAAATTTTGCTAATCCAGATATGGTTGGACACTCAGGTATGCTGGAGCCGACTATCAAAGCCATCGAAACAGTAGATGAGTGCTTAGGTAAAATTGTCGATTTAATCCTTGAAAAAGGCGGCACAGCCATCATTACAGCTGACCATGGCAATGCCGACGAAGTAGTAACGTTAGAAGGCGAGCCAATGACAGCTCACACAACAAATCCAGTACCGGTTATCGTAACAAAACAAGGTGTAGAATTACGTGAAGGCGGAATTCTTGGGGATTTAGCGCCAACCATGTTAGACTTATTAAATGTTGAAAAACCAGCAGAAATGACTGGTACATCGTTATTAAAATAATCCAATTTTAAGGAGAGAAAAACAAATGCCATTTATTGCTGATGTATATGCACGTGAAGTATTAGATTCCCGCGGTAACCCTACTGTTGAAGTTGAAGTTTTCACTGATTCCGGTGCTTTTGGACGCGCTTTAGTTCCTAGCGGTGCTTCAACTGGTGAATACGAAGCGGTTGAGCTTCGTGACGGCGACAAAGAGCGCTACCTTGGAAAAGGCGTTCTTAAAGCGGTTGACAATGTAAACGAAATTATTGCTCCAATGCTTGTTGGCGAAGAGTTCAGCGTCCTTGATCAAGTGGCTGTTGATAACGCCCTTATCGAGCTTGACGGCACTGACAACAAAGGTAAGTTAGGTGCCAACGCTATCCTTGGCGTTTCTATGGCAGTTGCTCATGCGGCTGCAAACTACTTAGATATTCCTTTGTACCAATACCTTGGCGGCTTCAACGCGAAGCAGCTTCCAGTGCCAATGATGAACATCGTAAACGGCGGCGAACATGCGGATAACAATGTGGACATCCAAGAATTCATGGTTATGCCAGTAGGTGCTCCAAACTTTAAAGAAGCACTTCGCATGGGTGCTGAAATTTTCCACAGCTTAAAATCAGTTTTAAAATCTAAAGGCCTTAACACTGCTGTTGGTGACGAAGGCGGTTTTGCACCAAACTTAGGTTCAAACGAAGAAGCACTTCAAACCATCGTAGAAGCTATCGAAAAAGCCGGCTACAAGCCTGGTGAAGAAGTAATGCTGGCAATGGATGCTGCATCTTCCGAGTTCTACAATAAAGAAGATGGAAAATACCATCTTGCAGGCGAAGGCGTTGTAAAGACATCTGCAGAAATGGTTGATTGGTACGAAGAACTTTGCTCTAAATACCCAATCATCTCTATCGAAGACGGTTTAGACGAAAACGACTGGGAAGGCCACAAGCTATTAACAGAGCGTCTTGGCAAAAAAGTTCAATTAGTGGGTGACGACTTATTTGTTACTAACACGAAAAAGTTAGCAGAAGGTATTGAAAAAGGAATTGGCAACGCCATCCTTATCAAAGTGAACCAAATCGGTACACTTACTGAAACGTTTGATGCGATTGAAATGGCAAAACGCGCTGGCTACACAGCTGTAATTTCTCACCGCTCTGGTGAAACAGAAGACAACACCATTGCTGACATTGCTGTTGCAACGAACGCAGGTCAAATCAAGACTGGTGCTCCATCACGTACAGACCGTGTGGCAAAGTACAACCAATTGCTTCGCATTGAAGACCAATTAGGTGAAACAAGCCAATACAACGGATTTAAATCATTCTACAATCTTAAGAAGTAATTTTTATAAAAATAACCCCTGCTCTTAATGGGCAGGGGTTTTGCTTATTTTTGGAATAAAAAAGCAGGGAAATAACCAGTTCATGTTTAATATAAAAATAAACAAAAAAACTGGGGAGACAAAGATGAAAAAATATTTTTCTAACCTATCACGGACACAACGAATCATTATTCTCTTTGCTGTTCTCTCTTTGGGATTTATTTATTATTTTTCAAAAGGAGCAATGCCAATTCAAAAGGATGCGGTAACTGTAAAAGTACAAAAAACGGACGAAGGAGAAACCGTAATTCAAATCCATGATAAAAACAGTGAAGAAATTGCTAAAGAGTTTCCGTTAACTATGAGCGAAAAAGACTTCATGGATTCTATCCACAAAATGTCGCATCAAAAAGTCATCGCTGATAAAAAGTGGGGTGCCATTCCTTTAACGAATGAGCGAGTAAATCGGTTATTGGATGTAGTAAATGAAAATCGATCAAATTATAAATACACTCATGTTTATAACGATATTTTAAGTCGTTGGGCAAAAGGTGATTTTTCCCGTGTCGACGAGGATCATAATGAAATCTGGGACCTTCAGGAGGGAACAATCGGGAAAGCAAAGAGAATTGCCTCCTCCAAAGAAGAAAGAGATTTTATCGAAGAGAATTTTAAAGTTAAACAATAAACGGCATTCCCAAAAGCTGTCACGATAACTCCTATTGTTAAAAGGGAAATAATATGGTAAATTAAGAATACTGTGAAATGTACGTTCTAACAGGAGGTGGCCTTCATGCATGCATTAATTGTAACATTATTAGTAATCGTAAGTATTGGACTTATTATTGTTGTATTACTACAATCAGGTAAAAGCGCTGGATTATCTGGTGCCATTTCAGGTGGTGCTGAATCCCTATTCGGTAAGCAAAAAGCACGTGGAATTGATTTGATTTTACATCGTATTACGATTGTATTATCTGTTTTATTTTTCCTGCTTGCTCTTGCTGTTACTTACTTCAAAATTTAATAGTAAAAATGCAAAACCTGGCCTTTGGGTCAGGTTTTTTTGTGTGAAAAGGGCCGTTCAAGGCTTTTTTCTGGAATGTTCACCACTGCTTTGCTTAAACTAAGATAAGCTAATCATATAGAAGGAGTTTTTTTGCATGAGAGTTACTTTACCAAAGCCATTTACCTTTGAGGGAGGAAAGAGAGCTGTCCTTTTGCTGCATGGTTTCACAGGCAATTCTGCGGATGTCCGGATGCTGGGACGATTCCTTGAAAAAAAGGGCTACACCAGCCATGCGCCGCATTACAAAGGGCATGG
This sequence comes from Neobacillus bataviensis, assembly GCF_019969725.1. The sequence continues at coordinate 317,037 of NZ_JAHXYW010000005.1, read as the reverse complement.
GGTCCCGCCTGAAGAACTCGTTCACACCGGCCCTGAGGATTGGTGGCAGGACGTTCTAAAAGGCTATGAATTTTTGAAAAATAAAGGCCATGAAGAGATTGCGGTGGCTGGACTTTCTCTTGGCGGCGTATTTTCTTTGAAATTAGGATACACTGTACCTATAAAAGGAATTGTAACAATGTGTGCGCCGATGTATATAAAAAGTGAAGAAGTGATGTACGAGGGAGTTCTCGATTATGCCTGGGAATTTAAGAAACGGGAAGGAAAAACAGACGAGCAAATCGAATTGGAAATGAACGAGTTTAAAAAAACGCCGATGAACACCTTAAAAGCGCTGCAGGCATTAATCGCTGAGGTTCGCGATAATGTAGATATGATTTATGCGCCAACCTTTGTGGTCCAAGCACGCCACGACAATATGATCAACACTGAAAGTGCCAATATTATTTATAACGAAATCGAGTCAGTTGAAAAGGAAATCAAATGGTACGAAGAGTCGGGTCACGTCATTACGCTTGATAAGGAACGCGACCAGCTTCACGAGGATGTTTTCGCTTTTTTAGAAAAACTGGACTGGCGCGATTAAAAGGAGAGATTTATTTGGAAGAAAACATACAAAAGCACGTTGACAGGCTTTTGCAATATATGAAAGATGAGGCATACAAGCCATTAACGGTCCAGGAGCTAGAAGCAGCTTTCGGCATTGAAGATTCAAGTGCCTTTAAGGAATTTGTCAAAGCCCTCGTGCAAATGGAGGAAAAAGGGCTGGTGGTCCGGACTCGCAGCAACCGTTACGGCTTGCCGGAAAAAATGAATTTAATCCGCGGTAAGCTGACAGGGCATGCGAAAGGCTTTGCATTTGTCGTTCCCGATGAACCTGGGATGGATGACATTTTTATCCCGCCAAATGAAACAAACACGGCGATGCATGGCGATACGGTCTTAGCTCGTGTTTCTTCAGAATCGTCCGGTCAGCGTCGGGAAGGAAGCATTATCCGCATTATTGAGCGCGGCGTCCAGCAAGTAGTCGGAACTTATGTGGAAAGCAAAAGCTTCGGGTTTGTCATTCCCGATGATAAAAAATTTGCCAGTGATATTTTCATCCCTAAATCCGCCTCTAAGGGAGCGGTCGAGGGTCATAAAGTAGTGGTGAAGCTGGTCACCTATCCGGAAGGTCGAAAAAGTGCAGAGGGTGAAGTCATCACCATTCTCGGCCACAAAAACGATCCGGGCGTAGATATTCTCTCTGTCATACATAAGCACGGACTGCCGATGGCGTTTCCAGACGATGTACTAAAGCAGGCAAATGAAACACCAGACACCATTGATGAAAGTGAATTGGCCAACCGCCGTGATCTTCGCAATGAAACGATTGTGACGATTGACGGCGCTGATGCGAAGGATCTTGATGATGCCGTCACCGTTACGAAGCTTGAAAACGGCAATTATAAGCTCGGTGTCCATATTGCTGATGTCAGCTATTATGTAAAAGAAGGTTCGCCTATTGACGTAGAAGCGGCAGACAGAGCGACGAGTGTCTATTTAGTAGACCGGGTTATCCCGATGATTCCACATCGTTTATCGAACGGAATTTGTTCGTTAAATCCAAAAGTGGACCGGCTGGTTTTATCATGTGAAATGGAAATAACATCTGAAGGCGCGGTCGTTTCGCATGAAATTTTTCAAAGTGTAATTAAAACAACTGAGCGGATGACCTACCATGATGTGAACCGGATCCTAATTGATAAGGACGAAGAAACTCGCTTACGGTACGAACCGCTTGTCCCGATGTTTGAATTAATGGAAGAGCTCGCGGCGATTCTTCGAAATAAACGGATGAAGCGCGGGGCAATTGACTTTGATTTTAAAGAATCAAAGGTGCTTGTCGATGAGGAAGGCAAGCCAACGGATGTCATTCTTCGTGAGCGCTCAGTGGCCGAGAGATTAATTGAGGAGTTTATGTTAGCGGCAAACGAAACAGTCGCTGAACATTTCCACTGGATGGAAGTACCGTTTATTTATCGAATTCACGAAGATCCGAAGGAAGATAAGCTGCGGAAGTTTTTTGAGTTTATCACGAACTTTGGCTACATTGTAAAAGGAACTGCTAACGATGTTCATCCTAGGGCTTTGCAGGAAATTATCGAAGAGGTTCAAGGAAAACCAGAGGAAATGGTTGTTTCAACCGTGATGCTTCGTTCAATGCAGCAGGCGAAATATGATCCAGAAAGTCTCGGGCATTTCGGATTATCAACCGAGTTTTATACTCACTTCACCTCGCCGATTCGCCGCTATCCTGATACCATCGTTCATCGCTTGATTCGTACTTATTTGATTGAAGGGAAGCTGGACGAAGCCACCCGGGAAAAATGGAATGCCCAATTGCCGGAAATTGCTCAGCATTCTTCAAAAATGGAGCGCCGTGCCGTCGATGCCGAGCGCGAAACGGATGAATTGAAGAAAGCCGAATACATGGAGGATAAGATTGGTGTTGAGTATGACGGCATTATCAGCTCAGTGACCAATTTTGGTATGTTTGTCGAGCTTCCGAATACCATCGAGGGTCTTGTCCATGTCAGCTATATGACCGATGATTATTACCGATTTGATGATCGCCATTATGCGATGATTGGCGAGCGGACAGGAAATGTGTTCCGTATCGGCGATGAGATTACTGTTCGTGTAGTAAAGGTTAATAAGGAAGAACGTGTGATTGATTTTGAAATTGTCGGCATGAAGGGGACACCGCGACGGGATCGTTCAGAAACACCAAAAGTTTTTAAAACCGGCAGTGATACCAATAAGCCGCGCCGGAACAAACAGCAGCAACAAGGCGGACGGAACAAGGACCACAACAATCAAGGCCGAAATCAGGGCGGCAATTCCGAAGCCGGCGGCGGTCAAGGCAAAAAGTCGAAAAAGAAACGTAAATTTTACGAAAATGTCCCAAAAAACAAGAGCACCAAGCGGAAAAACAAGTGAAATTTTTAAAATGAGGGAGGGCCTGAGATTGAAAAGGCTCTCTTTTAATTGTTTTTTTAGAATAAGAGGAGTTTGGCGAGTAAAATGAGAAATTGTGCGAGTAAATCATGAAAAATTGCGAGCAAAATAAGATTTTGGGCGAGAAAATAAAAATTCCTACCAGTAAAGGCTCCTTTAAAGAGATAACGTGTTATTTATTGTGCAGATTCTTTGGTTCTGCTACAATTAACCCATGAAATTGAGGTGAAAAATATGCCAAAAGGTGAAGGGAAAGTCGTTGCGAATAATAAAAAGGCTTACCATGATTACTTTATTGAAGAAACATATGAGGCCGGAATAGTTCTTCAGGGGACAGAGATTAAGTCCATTCGAGCGGGAAAAATCAATCTTAAGGATTCTTATGCTCGAATTCTGAATGGAGAAGCTGTATTAATTGGATTGCACATCAGCCCATATGAGCAGGGCAATCGCTACAATCACGACCCATTGAGAACAAGGAAGCTATTGCTTCATAAACGTGAAATCAACAAGCTCATCGGAGAAACAAAAGAAGCGGGATATGCACTTGTTCCATTGAAAATGTATTTGAAAAATGGTTTCTGCAAGGTGTTAATCGGCCTGGCAAAAGGTAAGAAAAATTATGATAAGCGTGAAGCGTTAAAGCAAAAAGAAGCGAAGCGTGAGATTGAGCGGGCATTCCGCGATCGTCAGAAAATGTAACTTACAAATAATTACAATTGAAAAATGCGTACAGTGTGTTATAATAAGTTTGTCGCTAAGTTGCGACACAATCTTTTGCTCAAACAACTTACTTGAGCATCCGATATCGTCTGCTAGAATCATTAAGTTGATTTAGCACATTTTATAATGGGGACGCTACGGATTCGACAGGGGTAGTTCGAGCTTGGGTTGCGAGTCGAGGGGATCGGCCTCGTTAAAACGTCAACGCCTATAACTGGCAAAACTAACAACAACTTAGCTTTCGCAGCTTAATACTGCATAGCTGTTCGCCCCTCCATCGCCTATGTGGTAGGGTAGCGGACTCACTCTTAGTAGGCTACGCCGGAGTCCACCGTCTGAGGGCGAAGGAAGAGAACAACCAGACTAGCTGACCGGACGCCTGTCGATAGGCAAATGGCTCAGCGAAACGCGAATATGTCGACTACACTCGTAGAAGCTTAAGTGCCGATATCTTTGGACGCGGGTTCGATTAGTAATTAGTCGCCTTGTGTGGTAACACACAAGTGAAAATCCGGCTTTATCGGTGAAACCTAAGTCGCTAAAATGGCGATAAGGCAATGCCGAGCGGTATGTGGAGTAATCCAACAGCCGTGTATCGACTTATAGGCTGCCATGTTTAAGTGGCAGTACTAGGATGCGAAATTTGGCCTTTCAAAGGCAAATATATGTTTCGCATAAGACGCCGGAGGACCTGTTCATTAGCAGGTTCAAGATATAGTCAGTGCCATGACGAAAGCATGGAAACGCACGTCCCGCCGTCTCCACCATACATAGGTGGATACAAGACCAGTCTCAAAGGCTGGTCTTTTTTATATTCGAAAAAAATCCTCCTAAAAACTATTTTCTTTTTAAGTAATTCCTTATTATATTTACCGTTCCTTGGAGTAAACTTTTAATCGTTTTCCAGTAACCATAAGGCTAGATTTCTTTTTATGTTCACTCTAAGAAACAGAGAATTGACAAAACCAAAGTAAAAAGGAGAATCTTTTGGCTATGTATTTACCAAAAAATATTCTATAATTGGGGGGCTATAAAAATACTCAAAGTATTTTTGAATCTGTCAAGGAAAATAATAGGAAATATGGATTCGGAAAACAGATTGTTTAGGGTGTGAAAATAATGCTGGAAGAGATATTGCAGCAAGTCCAAGAGGGCAAATTAAGTGTTTCAGAGGCGAAAGATAAGTTAGCCACATATGAGAATTTAGGCTTTGCCAAGGTCGATCATCATCGCAAGAATCGCCAAGGGTTTCCGGAAGTAATTTATGGGGAAGGGAAGACGAAAGAACAAATCCTTTCCATCATTCAAGCCATCAAATTAAAAGGTAATGATGTCTTGGTTACACGGATTTCAGAAGAAAAAGCTGATTTTATCCTTCGTGAGCATCCTGAATTTATCTATAATGAAACAGCACAGATTCTCTTCTGGAAAGAGAACAAAAATAGTAAGGATTCTTTTCAAGGGTACGTAGCCATTGTTTGTGCTGGCACATCAGATTTACGAGTGGCAGAGGAAGCAGCAGTAACAGCAGAGGCATTAGGAAGTGAAGTACGCCGCTTTTATGATGTCGGTGTTGCTGGGATTCACCGATTATTTGATAATATTGAACAAATCCAGCAGGCGACTGTTTCAGTAGTAGTAGCAGGAATGGAAGGCGCGTTGCCAAGTGTCGTTGGGGGACTTGTATCACATCCGGTCATTGCCGTTCCAACCAGCATTGGTTATGGCGCCAATTTCCATGGTTTATCAGCGTTATTGACCATGTTGAATTCGTGCGCGTCTGGCATCAGTGTTGTAAATATCGACAATGGATTTGGTGCTGCTTACAATGCGGTACTAATTGATAACATCGCAAGAAAAGGAGGAAACAGGGGATGAAAACACTTTATATCGATTGTTTTTCAGGAATCAGCGGTGATATGTTCATTGGAGCGCTTTTAGATGCAGGGGCGGATCCGGCTGTTTTAGAAAATGAATTAAAAAAGCTTAATTTTGAAGATGAATATCAATTGACGTGGAAGAGAATCGTGAAGAACGGAATCACAAGTACTAAGTTTGATGTAGTGTTAGCACAAACTGATCACCATCATGCACACGATCACCATCACGAGCATGACCATCATCATGCACACGATCACCATCACGAGCATGATCACCATCATGCACACGATCACCATCACGAGCATGACCATCATCATGCACACGATCACCATCACGAGCATGACCACCATCATGCACATGATCACCATCATCATCATCATCACCGTTCATACAGTGATATTGTAAAAATGATTGAATCATCAGATTTGGCTCCTGAAGTGAAAGAGACTTCATTAAAAATCTTTCGAAAAATTGGTGAAGCAGAAGGGCATATTCATGGTATGCCATTAGAAAAAGTTCATTTTCATGAAGTAGGTGCAGTCGATTCAATCATTGATATTGTTGGAGCTGCCATCTTAATTCATCAGTTAGACATTAAGAAAATAAAATCTTCAGCTGTTCCTGTAGGCTCAGGAAAAATACATATTGATCACGGTATATATCCAGTTCCAGCACCAGCCACACTAGAGGTATTAAAAGGTGTACCGATTGAACAAAGCAATGTGCGATTTGAACTTACAACCCCAACGGGTGCAGCTATAGTAGTAGTGCTGGCAGAAGAATTTTGCGCGATTCCATCTATGAAAGTAGAATCAATTGGGTATGGTGCTGGAACAAAAACTTTTAAAGACCGTCCAAATGTACTCCGTGTCATTGTTGGAGAATAGGCCGTAGGAGGAGTAAAATTGGTTTCACATCCTCATAACAACGAACATATTGATGATGAAATGGTCAAGATGGAAGTGAATCTTGATGATGTACCGGGTGAATGGCTCGGTTATGTCATGGATTTACTTTTTGAAGCAGGGGCGAACGATGTATTTTATACCCCCATCTATATGAAAAAAAACCGGCCGGGAGTTATGCTGCAGCTTCTTTCCTCGCGACACAAATTAGAAAAAATGAAAGAAATATTATTTAACGAAACCACCACTTTAGGGATACGCTATTATCCCTTAACGGTCCATCGGCTTGAGAGACAGTTTAAGCGTGTCGAAACCGTGTGGGGCCCTTTGACGGTGAAAGAAGGGTATTATCAAGGCCTGCTTGTCCAAAGAGCGCCAGAGTATGAGGAGTGTAAAGAAATAGCCAAACTTCATCGTATCCCATTGAAACAAGTTTATGAGCAGGTTTGGAAGAAACTCGATCAAGATGCATAAAAATGTACAGTAAAGCGGATAAAGGTTTCGTGCCTTTATCCGCTTTTTTTATCATTAATAGCTGGTAATACCTTGCAGATTTTTAGGAGAAAATAAAAATAGTTCAACAAACGATGAAAGGTCAATTCGCCCAATTGTGTTGCGAGAATAAGAGGTGACCTTTCATTTAAAATGAAATTTGTTGAAAAAACTAACAAAAAATAATATAACTTGTCCTATTGACAACTTTTAATGAAGATTATAAAATGATAACGTTAACATTTGATGCGATATACGACAGTTCTTAAAAATTCTATAATCAAGCCTGATAAAAATGTTGCAATTTTATCATTAGGCTTAGAAAATATAGTTTCATAGAACAACATTTCTAACTCAAGCGAATAATAGGGATAAAGATCAGTGAGTCTAAACTCCTGATATTTTTATCCGCTTTGATGAAAGCATTTCCAAACGTGCTGAGAGTCATTTGGTAGGGGGCAGAAACGTTGTATGTAAGAACAATCGATATACGTCATATGTAAAAGAAATCATCTAATATTTTTATAAAAAAAAAAGAAGATGGGGGAAAACAATTATGCCTTTAGTAATAATTGCATTAGGGGTACTATTATTACTTATTTTAATTATGCGCTTCAAATTGAACACATTTGTTTCATTAATCATTGTTTCATATCTTGTAGCGTTAGCATTAGGAATCCCAATGAAGGAAGTTGTACATTCAATTGAAACCGGTTTAGGCGGAACACTCGGTCATATTGGAATCATTTTTGGACTTGGTGCCATGCTTGGTCGATTAATCGCCGATGCAGGTGGTGCGCATCGAATCGCTACAACCTTAATTGACAAATTCGGCGAAAAAAGAATTCAATGGGCGGTTTTAGTCGCTTCATTCATTTGTGGTATCGCTTTATTCCTTGAAGTTACCATTGTATTATTAATCCCGATTATTTTCTCGATTGCAAAAGAATTAAAAGTTTCCATTGTAAAATTAGGTCTCCCAATGGTAACAGCTGCCCTGGCGGCACATGCTTTCTTGCCTCCGCATCCTGGCCCAATCGCTGTTGCAGCAGAATATCAGGCCAATGTTGGTCTCATGTTACTTTACGGAATCATCGTTGCCGTTCCAACTGTTATTATTGCAGGTATTTGGTATCCTAGGATTGCTCAAAAAATTGTGCCTTCGGCATTCTTAAGTCAAGGCAGTGAGTCATTTGGTGTACAAAAATCATTTAAATTAGAAGAAACACCAGGTTTTGGAATCTCTGTTTTTACTGCTTTATTCCCTGTTATCTTAATGTCTATTGGTGCCATTGTGGATATCTCCCAGCCAGCCTTAGGATTTAAAGATAATGCTGTAGTCGGCTTTATTCGCTTTATTACGAACTCTGACTCTGCTATGGTGCTTTCCGTTCTATTCGCAGTCTACACGATGGGATTACAAAGAAGAATTCCAGTGAAGACGTTGATGGATTCTTGTTCCTCAGCAGTAAACGCTTTAGGAATGCTGCTTTTAATTATCGGCGGCGGCGGTGCGTTAAAACAAGTGCTTATTGATGGTCACGTTGGTGATTATGTCGCTAAATTATTCGAAGGTACTCAAATGTCACCGATTTTATTCGCATGGATTGTGGCTGCGTTGCTGCGGGTTTGCTTGGGATCGGGAACGGTTGCTACCTTAACAACTCCAGGATTAGTACTTCCATTGCTTGCCACTATGCCGGATGTTAACTTGGAACTTGTTGCACTTGCAACTGGTGCAGGAAGTGCGATCGCGTCACACGTTAACGATGCAGGATTCTGGATGGTTAAAGAATCTTTAGGCATGAACATTAAAGAAGCGTTTGGAACTTACACGGTGCTTTCAACAATAGTTGGTGTATCAGGATTAGTCTTCACTTTAATATTAGATATGTTCTTATAAAATAGAGAAGGGGCCATTTTATAGATTATATAAAATGGTTTCTTTTTTTAATGGACAAAAAATTTGCGAATATTGCAAATTAATTATTGCCTGCTTTTACTTTAATAGAAATTAGCTTATACTTTTAATGTGTTGCAAAATGCATAAGTTGACATCTGATATGGTTTAAAATATTGAGATTGGTGGAATTCAGCATGAATGAGAAGAATGAACGGTTGAAAGAAATTTTACGTGAAATGGGCAATGTAGTTGTTGCTTTTTCGGGTGGTGTTGATAGTACATTTTTGCTAAAAGTGGCAGTTGATGTTTTAGGAGTGGATAAGGTCCTAGCGGTTACGGCTGATTCTGAAACATACCCTTCCAGTGAATTAGAGGAAGCTAAAAGATTAGCGAAAATGATTGGTGCCACCCACCAAGTGATTGAAACATCTGAACTCAATATCCCGGGCTATGTAGAAAATGACCAGAACCGCTGTTATTTCTGTAAAAATGGCTTATTTGAACAAATTGTGCCGATCATGCATCAGCAGGGATTTCAAAACGTAGTGTACGGTTTAATTGCAGATGATATGAGTGAGCATCGTCCTGGCGTACGTGCAGCCAAGGAACATGGTGTCCGTGGGCCGCTCCAAGAGGCGAATCTTTTTAAAGAAGAAATTCGCGAGCTTTCGAAACAATTAAACTTGCCTACCTGGGAAAAACCATCGTTCGCCTGTTTATCTTCCAGGATTGCTTATGGTGAAAAAATTACGCAGGAAAAATTAACAAAGATTGAAAAATCCGAGGCTTATATCAAAGGCTTTGGAATTAGACAAGTGCGCGTGCGGACTCATCAAGAGATCGCAAGAATTGAAGTAGAGCCACAGGATATGCCATTAGTGCTGGCACACCACCAAGATATATTGGAAAACCTTCAACAGTTCGGTTACAAATATGTCACGCTTGATCTTCAAGGCTATGTCAGCGGCAGCATGAATAAAGTGTTGAAACCAAGCTTTACTAAGGTGAGCCAATAATGGAAAATAGAAGAATAGAGGAAATCTTAGTAGGTGAAGGGTAATGATGAAGGCATTGGTGATTGTCCCATATGAGGGATTGCTTGAAATGATGAAAGAAATCCAACAGCATGTGGATGACATTCAATTAGATATTGAATTAGGGAACTTGCATGAAGGGGTGGCTATTGCCAAGGCAGCTGAGCATAATGGCTACCATGTCATTATCAGCCGCGGCGGAACAGCATCGATGATTCAGGAGGCCGTTTCTTTACCTGTGATTGATATCCAGGTGACGGGCTATGATGTTTTACGTATTATCACACTCGTAAAAGGATTTTCACGAAAAGCTGCCATTGTTGGTTTCTCGAATATTACACATGGGGCTGCTACGATCTGTAAGCTGCTTGATTTAGATATTGAAACATTCACGATTACACAGGAGATCGAGGTTCAAGAAAAATTAGCCTATTTAAAAAGCCATGGCTATGAGGTGGTTATTGGAGACGTTGTTACGGTCCAGTCTGCCAGGCAATTGGGGCTGACAGGAGTCCTCATTACTTCTGGAAAGGAAGCTATTATTGATGCATTAGAAGAAGCGAGAAGGACTTATCGGATATACTCGCAGCTCCAACAGAATGTTTCTTTATTTCAATCGATTCTCGATTACAATGAACAGGCGGTCGGGGTTTTTAACCGCGAAGTAAAAATGGTATATGGAAATGAGCGTTTCAATAAAGAATTTCATGGTATGAATCTAGAGAATTTGCCGGAAATTAAAAGATTAATACAAGAGACGAGAGATGAAACTCAAATCAAAACCATCCACATCCATCCTTCGTTTTGGAAAATAACAGCAAGCCCGAAAGAGGATGCGGTTGTCTTATTTTTTGAAAAAAGCCTTCCTAATCAATCACATTATCAGGATCAGGAAAGTATCCAAAAGAATGCATTTGAAATTCATACATCTGTATCGTATTCCCCGATTTCAGGAAAAAGTGAATCGATCCAGCGGGTGTTAAAACAGATCGATCAATACAGTAGAGTTGAAGAACCCGTCTGGATAATTGGAGAAAAGGGAAATGGCAAAGAATTAGTTGCCCAATCCATTTATTCAAAAAGGAAATCGATGAATGAACCATTTATTATCGTACATTGTGATTTATTAAAAGCAGAGCAGCTGAAGGATTTGATAAACGATGACTTTCTCCAAAAGTTTGAGAATGGGATTATCTACTTAAAGAACATCGATCAGCTGAACGGTTATATGCAAAATGAATTAATCAAAATCATCCAGAATGAAAAGCATCATAAGCTGCAATGGCTTGTGTCTTCTGAATGTAATATGGAAGAAAAGGTCAAAACTAGCACGTTTAATGGTGAATTGTATCATTTGTTAGGGAAATTAACCATTTGTATACCGCCGCTCCGGGAACGCAGAGAAGATATTGAGGACTTGGTTCATGTCTTTATTTCTGAATTACATCCCAAATATGGCAGTCTCGTGGTGGGGATTCGACAGGACGCATTAATGAAATTGACCAACTATGATTGGCCAGGAAATGTTGAACAGCTTAAACAAGTCATCGAGCAATTGTTTTTACAAACAAAAGCTTATTATATTGAAAAAGAAGATGTTGACGTCGTTTTAAAACGATTCGATCAGCAGGAGAAGAAGAGTGATGCATTGGCACCAATCGATTTAAGCGGAACATTGGAAGAAATCGAAAAACAAGTAATCACGAAGGTGCTCGAAGAGGAAGGGTTGAATCAATCCAAAGCAGCTAAACGTTTAGGGATTAATCGCTCGACCTTATGGCGCAAGCTAAAATAATAGCTTGCGTTTTTTTATGGTAAAATTGATGCAAATAGCAACACTATAAAATTTTTGTAGAATTTTTTGAAATACATATTGCTAAATGCAACGTTTTAATTTAATATTAATAGTGCTGAAAGCGTTTTTAACGCTCGAAAATGAAACAGTTTATAGAGCCGTTAAGAGAGCCAGACTTGAATAGGCGATTGAAGCCGGACTAAAAATAATAAAACGCAAACATATTGAAATTGCGCGTAAAGGGGGTAGGGATGCAGGTGAAACTAGCGGTGATAGCAGATGATTTAACAGGTGCAAATGACACGGGTGTCCAATTTGCCAAACAGGGCCTACACACCACTGTGCTATTTTCAGATACAACATTACAACCATCACATTTAAATGAAGATGTCATAGTTTTAAATTCAGATAGCCGAGCGGTAGATTCGAGAAAGGCTTACGGTGTCGTTTTTCATCTGGCAGAACAATTAAAAAACCTAAATGTTCCAAAGATATTTAAGAAAATAGACTCCACCATGAGAGGAAATATTGGTCCGGAAATTGATGCCGTCATGGATGTATTTAACTATAAGATTTCGTTTGTTGTCCCGGCTTTCCCAAAGAGCAACAGGATTACAATGAATGGTAATCATTTTGTTAATGGTGTTCTTTTAGGGGAAACGGAAATCGCACAAGATCCGGTCACCCCCGTTAAAGAAAGCTACCTGCCTAAATTGCTGCAGGAGCAAAGTAAGCGGGAAATCGATATCATTTCCATCTCTGATGTAAGGAAAGGAAAAAGCCATTTATCTGAGAAAATGCATGACCTGTCCTCAGGTGAATTGTCGAAAATCATTATCGTTGATGCCACTACGGATGAGGAACTAGAGACGATTGTAGAAGCTGCAGAAATTTTAAATGAAAATTTTCTTTGGGTTGGTTCAGCTGGGATTGCTTATCATCTTTTCAACACAGGCCAGCCAGAGGAGCAACTATGCAGCAAACAAACTGGTGAAAGGCTTCCTGTACTAGTGGTAGCAGGCAGTGTGAATCCGATTATTGATTTGCAAATAGACGTGCTGAAAGAGAAAAATCATGTTGAAGAAATTGTGATTTCTCCTGAAGAATTCTTTTATGAAGATAGAAGAAAACGTGAAATTGAGCGGATTGTGAAAACAGGTGAAGCTTTATTGGAAATTGGCGATTTAGTGATCACAACCAACCGGGAGCGCGAAACTATTAACAGGGTGAAGGAGCTTCAACGTCAGCTTGGTTTATCGAACTTTGATGTAGGGAATACCATTGCCCAATCGATGGGGATCATTGCAGGCCGATTAATAGAAAGCAGGAAGATTTGCGGTGCCGTTCTAACAGGCGGTGAAATTGCAGGCGCCACATGTAAAGTATTGAATGGCGAAGGAATTCGGGTCATTGGAGAAGTGGAAGCCGGTATTCCTTACGGGAAATTGTTCGGCGGCTTCTTCGACGGAATGCCGCTTGTGACAAAAGCGGGTGCATTTGGAACTGAACAAGCCCTTTCAAAAGCTCTTCAAACGATTACTGAAGTTCATGCGCATGTTGAAAACTGCGATTGGCGATATATAAATATTTCATAAATGACAATTGGAAATTTTATTATGGGAGGAAACAAAAATGGCAGCCAACAAACCGAGCATCGCGATTACAATGGGGGATCCATCAGGAGTAGGACCGGAAATTATCGTTAAATCGTTAAACGATCAAAACATCTATGAAAATTGCCGACCATTTGTAATTGGCGATCTTAAAATTTTAAAAAGAGCTTTAGATGTAACCAATAGCGATCTTCAATTGAATAGCATTTCAAATCCGGAAGAAGCAAAGTTCCAATACGGAACCATCGATATTATCGATTTGGATTTAGTTTCTGAAGATTTACCGTGGGGACAAGTTTCTGCTGAGGCAGGAAATGCGGCATTCCGCTATTTAGAAAAGGCAATTGCTTTTGCAAATGAAAAACAAATTCATGGAATTTGTACCGCACCTTTAAATAAAGAGGCGCTTCATAAAGCGGGTCATCTTTATCCGGGGCATACTGAAATATTAGCTGAATTAACAAATACTAAAGATTTTGCGATGATGCTTTCAGCTCCTGGATTACGTGTTATTCATGTAACAACCCATATCGGACTTATTGATGCAGTTAATAAAATTAATGTTGACCGTCAATATACTGTTATCAAACTAGCACATGATACTTTACAAAAAGCAGGGATTAAATCTCCACGCATCGCCGTTTGCGGAATTAACCCTCATGCCGGTGAAAATGGACTTTTCGGTAATGGAGAAGAAGAAGAAAAAATCATTCCTGCAGTAGAAAAAGCTCAGGCAGAAGGAATTAATGTACAAGGGCCGCTTCCAGCAGATACCCTATTCTTCAGAGCAAGACGCGGCGATTTTGATATTGTTGTGGCACAATATCATGATCAGGGGCATGGACCAATTAAAGTATTGGGTCTTGAAGCTGGTGTCAATATTACGGTTGGTCTTCCAATTATTCGTACAAGTGTTGACCATGGAACAGCTTTTGATATCGCCGGAAAAAATATCGCGGATGAGCTTTCGTTAAAAGAAGCAATTCGGATGGCGATTGAATTGGCTCCAGAGAAATTATAATAAAGATATTCAAGCAAGAGGTCATCGATGATCTCTTGCTATTCACGTATTGTCAATAAAGAAAGGGGACTTGTATAATGTCTTTTCCTAAAATGGCTAAAATCAGACAAAATTTTGTGGTGGAAAGTCTAAAGGATATATCCGGAACGATTTCTGAGCAATTTAACCATGTGAATGCCGATGAAAAAATTAAGCCTGGCATGGAGATTGCCATTACCGTAGGAAGCAGGGGGATTAACAACATTCCTTTAATAGTAAAAAGTGTAGCGGATGAAATTAAGAAAAGAGGGGCAACACCGTTTATCATTCCTGCCATGGGAAGCCACGGCGGCGCAACAGCTGAAGGGCAAAAAGAGATGGTGGAAAGTTTAGGTTGTACGGAAGAATTCACTGGCTGTGAAATTCGTTCATCCATGGATGTGGTGGAAGTCGGAGTTACGTCAGCAGGTATTCCTGTTTATGTGGATAAAATTGCTTACAATGCTGATGGAATTATCGTAATGGGCCGTGTGAAGCCGCATACCGATTTTAAAAATAGAATCGAAAGCGGCGTCTTAAAAATGGCTTCCATCGGTATGGGCAAGCATAAGCAGGCATTGGCTTTACATACTTATGGCATTTATGGAATTAGTGAGATGATGCCTGAAGTAGGAAAAGTGGCGATAGCCAATTCCAATACACTATTTGGTGTAGCAATTGTGGAAAATGCTCATGAAGAAACGGCGATCATTGAAGCGATTGAACCAGAGCAAATTGAAGAGCGTGAAAGAGAATTATTGAAAAAAGCCTTTAACTTGATGCCGAGTCTACCAGTCGATGAAATCGATATTTTGGTTGTTGATGAGATTGGCAAAAACTACAGCGGCACGGGTATGGATACGAATATTATTGGCCGAATCCGTGTTTTAGGAGTAGAAGAGCCGAAAAAGCCTAGTATCAAATATGTGATTGCTTCCAATTTAAGTGAAGTAAGCCATGGTAATGCATTAGGAATTGGCTTGGCGGACCTGACAACCAAGCGTTTATTCGAAAAAATCGATTTGAAAACTATGAATGAGAATGTAGTCACAAGTACATTTTTAGCTCGGGCTAGTATTCCAATTGTTCTTGATAATGACCAAGAAGCACTAAAAGCGGCTTTACGCGCTACATGGGGAGTGGCTTCCGAAGAGGCAAGAATCGTAAGGATTCCAAATACGCTGCACATTGGGGAGTTATATGTATCTGAAGTTATTTTTAATGAGTTGAAAGATCAAGAAAATATCGAAGTAATAGAAGATCTCCATGAAATGAAGTTTGATGAAGACGGATATTTCTTGTCATTGTAGCAGTTATTTTTTTGAGCCGATTTAAGATAAACAAACATCTAAAAGAAGCTATCCTTTCCACATCGGAAAGGATAGCTTCTTTTTAATGATTCATATTATTCATATTCATGTTGTTCATATTGTTTTGCATCTGTGGCATGCCTTGTGCAGGAGCAAATGCGTTCAAGATTTGCTGCATATCCTGCTGGGCAAGCTGCGGAACTTGGTAATAATGGTTTTTATTTTGATAAATAGAAATTTCATAAGCCATTTCAATACAATTCGGAACGGAGTCAGCAAGCACACGGCGTACAACTGGATTAGTTACCTCACATGCAGCTACAGTCTTCATCGAAGCGCCTGTTTTACAAGAGGCAAGCATGCAGCTTGAAATGTATTCATCATTAATCTCCGATGCGGATTGCCAAGGTTTTTTTGGCTGAGAAGGCTTCATGCCATAGACCCAATCGTTGCCCTGCTTCATCATATATTTTCCTGTCGGCTTCGATGGATCTTGTCCTGTTTTGAAACACTCCAACGTGATGTTGTATTCATCCTGCATAAATTGATACTGACGATCGAGAATATCCATTAATTCCGGATCTTTTACGTGTTGACGCAGCATTAAATAAGAATTCATCGTACCAATAGCGCTTGATATTACTTCATGTACATCGAAAAGTTCATGGCCGCCGTGATTCATTTGCGGCGGTACTGCTCCTGTATGCATATTTTGGTGCATTTGTCCTTGTGGTTGGTTTTGCATCATAATTGAATCCTCCTCCTATTGATAATGAACATAACCATATTTAGTATGTTTCGGGAAGCAGGAGTTATTCAAAAATAATGGAAAGACAGTTTTAAAGATACTCCTAAACGTCAATAATGAATTCTAGTTGATTATTCAGGAGTGTGCAGAATGAAAGAAGAATTGAAGGTGTTTTATCGGATTTTTACCACCACAAAGGATGCAATTGAAAAATTTATGAACATGCTCGATCCGGTTATTCAAAATGCAACTGACGATCATGAACGATTATATTACCATCATATTTTTGAAGAAGAGGAGCAGCGGCTGTCGCGCTTGGTGGAACTAATACCACTTATCAGCAAATTTGAAAAGGAAAAAAGCGAGAAGGATTTCGCTCCGACTAATAATGAGTTTAATCGACTTTTGCAAGAGCTCAATCTTGAAAAATTCGGCTTACATAACTTTGTGGAACACCTCGATTTAGCCTTATTTCGCTTTACAGATGAAGAGCGGAGCACGATGCTAAATCAATTGCGAGAAGTATCCTACCAGGACTATCAGCAAGTAAAAGCGATGTTAAATGAGATCAACAGCCGTTTTGATACGAACTATGTTGACCCGCATGCCCATCATGACGAGCATCATGATCATTTAGACCGCTCGGGCTCTGCATCAGTTGCAGCAGTTCCAGTTAACGTCCCAGCCAAAATGAAAAAAGGATTTACGGTCGGAAGTTTAAGATAAATAACAGGGTTTTCACGGAAAAAATCGCAAAGTTGGCGGAATTAATCTTAGAATCCGTGGAATTATTATTAAACTTCGCGGAATAAAGGCCACAATTCGCGGAAATCACTCAATAACCCGCGAAATCCTGAACCATCTATTTAAAAAGGAGAGGAAAAAACGTATGAACAAATCACAATTATTCCCTGATTCACCCCTAACGGATCAAGAATTTTCCCAATTAGACAAGACCGTCATTGATACAGCGCGCAGGCAGCTCGTCGGCCGCCGGTTTATCGAATTATACGGCCCGCTCGGACGCGGAGTTCAAGCAATAGCCAATGACATATTTACAGAAAACAACGAAGCAAAAATGGATATTCAAGGCTCCTTTGATACCACCTTCGAATCCAGCAAACGAGTCAACCATACGATTCCCTTACTATATAAGGACTTCGTTTTATTTTGGCGCGATCTTGAACAAGCCAAGGTATTAGACATTCCGATTGATTTCTCACCAGCTGCCAACGCAGCCAGAGACGTCGCCAATTTAGAGGACCAAATGATTTTTCACGGGGCAAAGGAATTCGACATCCCCGGATTAATGAATGTTCCAGGCCGTTTAACCCATTTAATCGGGGAATGGTATGAATCAGGCAGTGCCTTTCAGGATATTGTCGAAGCTAGAAGCAAGCTGCTTGAGATGAATCACCATGGACCATTTGCCCTTGTCCTTTCGCCGGAGCTTTATTCCCTAATTCACCGTGTACATAAGGATACCAATGTTTTAGAGATTGAACATATTCGTGAATTGGTGACAGACGGGGTGTTCCAATCGCCGATGTTAAAAGGCAGGGCTGGAGTCATCCTCAATACCGGACGAAATAATCTCGATCTTGCCGTATCAGAGGATTTTGATACAGCTTATATGGGGCAGGAGGGGATGAACCATCCGTTCCGTGTATATGAAACCGTTGTTTTAAGAATCAAACGTCCGTCCGCTATCTGTACACTAGAATCGATAGGGGATTAACCGGTGAGGCAGCGCGCGTTTACTGTTGGCTCCCTAATTCCAGGCAGCACAGCGCCAGCCATTCAGCAGCCACAACCTGCAGTCAAGCAAATGCCGAAAAAAATCATTCTGCAACAAGGAATCCAAAAATTTGAAATTTCCCCGGCTAAAGGGAACCTGCTAGACGTGGCGCTGAACCAAGGGAAGCCAATCCAGTATAAATGTCGAAAAGGAACATGCGGCCAATGTACCGTGAAGGTTTTACACGGTCCAACACTATCACAGCCAAATGAGCAGGAATATAAAAAGCTGGCGAATGCATTAAACAATGGGTATCGCTTGGCCTGCCAAGCCGAAATTCTTCAATAAAAAACGAGGTCCGCTATGAAAGGGACCTCGTTTTGCTATGCAAATAACTGCACTAATTTTTCTTCAACTGGGAATGGAAGTGAAATCTTATGGTTTTTCAATTCCTTCATACTGATATCACGGACAAGTTTAAGGGCTTCTTTTTTAAAGGAGCTTGTGACAAAGCCTTGGTTTACTTCACAAAGTTTTTGTAAGTATTGCAACGTATCACGAAGCAATACTTGTTTAATATAAGTATTATTCAGCTGGCAGATTAATTTGTGCTGCAGTCCTTTAATGACTGCAATTTGATCGACGTGGATAATCATATTTGTACCATTTTCATCGATAAAACCGACGGATACATATTGTCCTTTTGAGATATCAACATTGGTAAACACCGGGTTTTGATAGGTTTCACCGGATGATAAGCGAATCGAATCCGCTTCGGCGGCCCCGCCGATTTTACGATGATTAGTAATAACCGTATGAATATCCTTCAACCCATATAGCATGTTAAACATGTTGATAATCTCCCTTCGAAAAAAAATATCTCTGTTATCTATACCGTCATTTTAAAGATAATGAGAATCATTGTCAATAAGATTTCAGCAACTTAATTTTGGCAGTTTTATGAAACACTTCATCAGATAAAACGTCTATTATAGCTGAAGGGCCATTTGAGGGGATGTGTGAATCGTGGTTAGAGGGAAATTTCTCTTCATCGTAATAGCTTTATTATTTTTAGCAGGATGTACTTCACATAACCAAGAAAGAAGAACAGTTGAAGACTTGCCGCCAAAGCAAACGGAGCTCAAGCCGAAAGAAGTAGATCCAATTTCAATCCAATTAGATGAGATTAAAAATAAGGCAAAATTAGGATTGGTCAAGGATTGCGAATTTAGTGCACTCAATAGCACCATCGATCAAGTGAAGGAAAAATGGGGAGAGCCAGACCGGATTGATCGTGCCGGATCAGGCTATTATGCGACATTTGAAAAACGGGGAATTGCTTTTGGTTTTAATGTTGAAGGAAAAATATTCGATGTCCGCTCCTATTCTAAAGACCTCCAGGAAATTACCTTGGATGAAATTAAAGACTATTTTGAAAGCCCAGCTCAAGTAACAGAATTCAATCATGATAAAATATACACGTACAATATCAATGCAGCAATTCAACTAAAGTTCATCCTTCCAGAAAAGACCGAGGCCGTAGACCATATCTCCGTTTTTAATCAACAAAGGTCGGAACGATATTTACTTGATATTAAAGGGAACTCGAATCAGCTATCTGCTTCTGCCTGGGATAAAATGCTGCAATGGAGAAAACAAATCGTCAATTTTTCAAAGGGTCAGGAAAATGTCTATATTAATGGGCCTAATGTAAAAAGGGTTGCGCTCACTTTTGATGATGGTCCTGATGCCTCGATTACTTCCGCGATCATTGATATATTAGATAAATATAAGGTTACAGGAAATTTCTTTTTCGTTGGGAGCAATGTAGAGAAATATCCTGACGTTGTAAAAAAAGCGTATGACAAAGGAAACATAATTCTGAATCACAGCTATAATCACGTAGATTTAACAAAATTAAATAATCAAGAAATACAATCTCAATTGGAAAAAACAGATGATGCAATCGCCGCGATTATTGGCCATCGCCCTGCAATCCTTCGCCCGCCATATGGAGAAACAAATGATCAGGTAGCTGACATTGCCCAAAAAGAAGGCTATTCGATTGTGATTTGGTCGATTGACACACTTGATTGGTCGCAAAAGGAAGCCAGTAATATTGTAAAAAATGTTGTGGATAATGTTAGAAACGGCGAAATTATTTTAATGCATTCCACTCCAGAACAAACTGAAACCAAAAAGGCCCTGCCTATCATCATTGAAGAATTGCAAAAGAAAAATTTTGAAATCGTCGGTTTAGACAAATTATTGAATGTAAAGGCGTATCAATAAAACAAACCATCTCACGTGAGTGAGATGGTTTGTTTTTTAAAGTTTAAGCATGTCTCCCTGTTTTAAACCTAATTTTGCAATAGTACCTGGTGGAAGTTCTATAACCGAGTATGCATTTCGTACCGGTTTCACAAACTTCCATGGCTTAAGTTTCTCCACCATTTTTACAATTTGTCCCTCTTTATTAAGAAACACTGCATCTATATCGAAATTCATAAAGCACATATGGATGGAATTGCACGGTACAATCCATAATCCCTCCTCCACCAGTTGATCCTTTCTAAACATCAATCCTTTCAATCTTTTATAAAATGAATCTGCACGGTTAATAGAATAAGGAAGTGTTCTAATTGAATGGTCCATATTTAATAGCCCCTATCGTAAAATTTGTTCTATATATTGAATATATACTAATGATGGTTTGTTCTCAATAGTGAAAAATGTAGAATTGTGTCGTACAGTATTTAGAACATTTTTCATAATTTCCATTTACAATTTGGGACAATAATACTATTATTTACTCAAGGGTTGTTCATTATACAGAACGATAGTGAAAATGTTCGTTAAGAATATAGAACGAACCTGAAAAAGATCGCTGTTCGATAAAATGAACATTACTCAAAAAAAACAAGCCATTTTTAGGAGGAAAAAAACATGTTGCAAAAAATCAAAAATTTAGTAGTTCAAGAAGAAGGACAAGCTTTAACAGAGTATGGATTGATACTTGCATTGATTGTTGCACTCGCAGTAGGAGTATTTGCAGCATTTGGACCTAAACTAACACAAGTCTTTAAAGATATTGCAGATGCTATTAGTGCCAAAATCCCTGAATAAGGAAATGTTTTATAAAAATTTAAAAGGTTTGATTTAAATTTTAAGCCCTGCTTTTTAATAAAGAAAGCAGGGCTTATCTATAAGAAAGGAGGAGAGATATCTTGGAATATATCATTCTAATAATTGCTCTTTTTATTTGCCTTTATACAGATATAAAATCAAGAAAAATATTAAATATTGTGACTCTACCTACTATTGTTTTTGGTCTTGTTTATAACATTTTTACCACAGGGTTTGCAGGATTTCTCTTTAGCGGAAAAGGCCTTCTTGTTGGTTTGGGCTTACTTATCATTCCCTATTTACTGGGCGGGATGGGAGCTGGGGATGTGAAACTAATGGCAGCAATTGGTGCCCTGATGGGAACCAGCTTCGTTTTTTATTCGTTTATTTACATAGCGTTAATTGGAGGTGTGATTGCGTTGTTGCTCATTATCAAAACTAGAGGTTTTACCAACTCGATAAAATCATTATTTTTTAATGTCGTTTTTTTTAGAAGTAATCTAGGTTCCATAGTTTTGCCAAAAGACATTAAAAGTAGTATATCCTTCCCATATGGAGTAGCTATCGTCCTAGGTTCATTAAGCACACTAATCTGGGGTGGTTTTTAATGAAATCCGAAAAAGGCCAATCGCTCGTAGAGTTTGCTTTGATCTTACCCATTTTGATTTTGCTGTTATTAGGCATAATCGATTTTGCACGTATTTTCCATGTGTATTTGACAATGGACCATGCAGGCCGGGAAGCTGCTCGTGCAGCCAGCATTGGAAAAGATGATTCCAACATAAAAAGTACAGCTATTAATAATGCCTCAAGTATAGGTTTAACAGCAGATAAAATCGTGGTAACACCTACAGGAACTCGATCTTCTGGAAGTAATGTCACAATTAAAATTACCTATCCCGTTACCTTTCTCACTCCAATGATAGGAAACATTATCGGTCCATTAACTTTGACAGATACCACAGTAATGAGGGTGGAATAAATGATGAGATTGCTAAGGTTGCAAAAGTTTAAGGAAGAAAGCGGTGCTGTTTTAGTAATGGTTGCTATTTTCATGGTAGTACTTTTGGGATTCATCGCTATAACAATAGATGGAGGTAGGCTCTATTCGGAAAAAAGCAAGCTGCAGAAAGCCTTAGATGCCGCGGTTCTTTCAGGAGCTCAGGAACTGAAAACAAGTCAAGCGATGGCCACTTCAAATGCAAAGGATGTATCACAAAAAAATGGAGTTACGCTAATGGATGCACATCTAACTTTTACTAGCAGCTCGATTAAGGCAACAAAACAAATAAATGTACCGCTTACTTTTGCTAGGGTATTAGGCTTTAAAAATACAAATGTTAGTGCAACAGCAAAAGCAATCGTTGCTCCGCTTAAGAAGGCCAGTGGTGTTGCTCCCATCGCGGTTGATAAAAATTCTGTACCCGACTCTCTTGTATTAAATTGCGGACAAAGTAATCCTGGTAAAAATCATGGGAATTGCGGCTATATTGATTTAAATGGAAGTGGAGCAAATGGTCTCGCGGACGCGATTGTAAATGGAAGCACCTTTGACGTCGGTTCTAAAATAGTAGAAACAGAACCAGGGGGAAAACAAGGTCCAGTGAATGATGCCATTCAATCTTTAATTGATAGTGATGCATCTAAATCATATTGTCAAAGTGCTGCCACGGCTGATAATTCATGCAAAAGAGTCATTACTGTTGTGGTAATTGATACATGGGCTGATGCAAATGGAAAGAGTAATTTAACGATTGTAGGTTTGGCTGCCTATTGGATTGAAAAATACCAAAATAAAACTCTTTACGGCCAATTTATCAAAATGGTATCGCCGGGAGAGATTGGCAGCGAAACAGCTATTGGGGATTATAACTTATACGGTGTAAAGCTTGCTGAATGAGATATAGGGGGACATTATGAATACGAGAAAGATTTGGATCATTTCATTAATATTAGGGATCGCGGTAGCCGGTGTTTCCTATTTGACAATCATCTCGAAAGGAAAAGCCTCTACAACCAATTCAACTGTGGAGTTTAGTCAGGATAAAAAGGAAGCAAAAACAGACAGTAATTTGGAAAAACAAGTAGAAGAACAGAAAAAAGCTGATGAAAAGAAAAAGTATGAGCGGGACATCAAAAATCCCCTCGTTGACATAAGCAAAGGAAAAAGAGCCATTTCGATTAAAGTCGATTTAGAACAAGGGGTTTCAGGTTATATTGCCCCAAATTCACTGGTAGATGTGATGGCCTATGAAACAACCAAGGATGATAAAACAAAGAAACAATATAAATCTGCCGTGTTGGTCCTTGAAAATATCAAAGTGTTATCCTCGGGGAAATCGGCAGACAGCAAAGTAGAGGCACTAAACTATGAAACAGTTACATTGGAAGTCACTCCAGAACAAGGGGTAATGCTTGGTTTAGCTTCTAAAGATAAGGATGGATTCTATCTAATGCTCCGAAATCCTGAAGATACAGGAAAAGGAAAAGCAGGTCTAAAGCAAACAAGAGAGGTAATCAAAGATGATTCACAGGAGGAAAACAAATGATGATAAACTGGGTTTATTTTTCTGATACAAACATTCCTCCCGGGGAAATACAAACACTTTTGGAGAAAAAGCAATGTCCGTTGTCAGCAACCAATGAATTGGATAAGCTACATGCCCTCTTAAATGAAAACAATCATACTGTCCTATTCATTAAAGCACATACATTGTATAACGTTTATGAGTTTAGCCAAGAAATCGCCGCTCGATATCCGCATGTCTATATCATTTTAATCACTCCAGATAATATGGAAAACTTAAAAAAAGCGATGCTGATGGGGGCATCGGATGCCCTTCGTGCATCTTTTACTACCAAAGAACTCAGTGAAACAATCAATCACGCAATAAAATTCATGGAGCATCGTACAAGTATGGTCAATACTTTCGACCATTTAAGGAAAGAAAAATCCAGAGTGATCACCGTTGCTAGTCCAAAGGGGGGCGTTGGTAAGACGGTCCTTACAGTAAATCTTGCAGCTGCGTTAGCAAGAACTGGAAAGAAAGTCGCTGTTATTGACGGGAACCTCCAATTTGGCGAAGTAGCCATGTACTATAATACGAAACCGAAGAAAACGATTTATGAATGGGTAAAGGAAGGGTATGGCCGCTCCATTTATTCCATCGACCAATATATGACTCTTGTCGATGGGGATGTTTCGATTTTGGCTGCTCCCCCCCGTCCTGAATTTTTTGAAGGAATTTCTGAAAACCATATGAAGGAAGCAATCGAATCAGCAAAGGAAGCATTTGATGTCGTCCTGATAGATTTGCCGGTACATCTATCAGATATTCATTTGCGATGCCTGGCCTTGTCAGATGAGATCTTACTTCTCACCTTAAATGAAATATCTGTTCTAAGGTTAAGCCAGCTCTATCTAGAAACATTAGACACTATTAACCTAAAAGATAAGGCTAAACTAATTTTGAACCGTCATATGAAAGGGCAGGGGCTGGAACAAAAAAAGATCGAGGAAATATTAGGGGTGAAGGTTTATTTTACCTTGCCAGATCAATCTAAGATAACTTCCGCTTCAATAAAAGTTGGGCAGCCTTTTATTCTTTCAAACTCACGCAGCGTTATTGGGAAAGCGGTTTGGAATCTATCTGAAGAGCTTTATAAACAACAAATCAATGAGCTAACGGAGCTCAAGAAGAGTAAGAAAAGGTTGTTAATTGGGAATTGGGGGGTTAGATAGATGTCGTTATTTAAACGGTATATAGAAGGAGCTAATACGATTGCTTCCACTAAAGATACTTTTGATGTCCCCGTCCCAAAAAGATCGAAAGAATTTTGGAATCTAGAAAGCAAACTTCACAATTATTTATTAGAAGAGTTAAAGAAGTATCCAGTTCAAAATAAAGAATCAGAAATTAAGAAAATAGAGGAATTAGCGGAAGCCTTTTTCGACGTTGAGGGTGGAAGACTAACATTTGAAGAAAAACAGGAAATTTTAAATTATGTCAAAGATGAGCTTTTGGCGTACGGGCCGATTACGCCGTTGCTGGACAATCCCTTAATAAGTGAAGTGATGGTGAATAACTATGATGAAGTTTATTATGAGAAAAACGGCAAGGTTTTTCGAAGCAACGTCAATTTTATCGATAACCAGCATGTCATGCGGGTGATTGAGCGAATCGTATCACCGATTGGCCGCAGGGTAGATGAAAGCTCGCCAATGGTTGATGCCAGGCTGCCCGATGGTTCACGTGTGAATGCGATTATCCCGCCTCTTTCTTTAAAGGGGCCGAGCTTAACCATTCGGAAATTCTCTGAAACTCCTTTTACAATAAAAGATTTAATCCACTTTGGAAGCTTAAATGAAATGATGGCAGAATTTCTTGAGGTCTGTGTAAAATCCAAACTCAATATCTTTATTAGTGGCGGGACAGGTTCCGGAAAAACTTCGACCTTGAATGTATTATCTTCCTTTATTCCAAATACTGAACGAATTGTCACCATTGAAGACGCCGCAGAGCTAAAACTTATTCAAGAGCATATTGTATCGCTTGAGTCCAGACCTCCCAATATTGAGGGAAAGGGAGAAGTTACTATTCGTGATTTAGTTCGAAACTCGCTGCGGATGCGACCTGATCGAATTGTTGTCGGAGAGGTTCGCGGAGCCGAGGCGCTGGATATGCTTCAGGCGATGAATACGGGTCACGATGGCAGCTTAAGTACAGGACACGCAAACTCTCCAAGGGATATCCTTTCACGTTTAGAGACAATGGTTCTAATGGCAGGTTATGAGCTGCCGGTTAAGGCGATCCGTGATCAAATTGCCAATGCTATCGATATCATTGTTCATCAATCCAGGCTGAAGGATGGAACAAGAAGAATAACCCATATAACGGAAGTATTGGGCCTAGAAGGCGAAACCATTGTCCTCCAGGATCTTTTCGTTTTTAGGGAATCGGGTATTTCCCAGGATGGACGAATTGAAGGTAGATTCATAAGTTCAGGGATTCGTCCACGGTTCACAGAACAGCTCGAAATGAACGGATTTAATATACCTGCCTCCTGGTTTGTTGGAGAGTGGCAGAAATGAAAATAGTCATAGAACTGTTTATTATTTTTTTAATCGTTACTCTATTGATGTTTTTAATCTTAAAAAGGTTAGCAGATAAAAGGAGAATGAAAGACCGTATAAAAGAGTTTTTACCATCTCATCAAGTGGAATCAACTGTTGATCAAGTAAAAAAGACAACTTTTCTTAAACAGTTTTTCCTTAATATGTCTACCATGTTTAAAAATGTTCGATTTAGTGACAGTACTGCAAAAGTATTGCTTGAATCTGGAAGTAAACTGAAACCGGAGGAGTTTTTGGCACTAAGAATCTTAACTGCAGCTGGTTTAGGAATCGTTACAGGATTAATTAAACTTCCTTGGTTCCTTGCGATATTGGCCGCTTTTATTGGTTTTGTGTTACCAAAAATCAGTCTAAAGCGCAAAAGAAAAAAACGGTTATCTCGAATAAATTATCAGCTAATTGAAG
Organism: Neobacillus bataviensis; assembly: GCF_019969725.1. The sequence continues at coordinate 290,191 of NZ_JAHXYW010000005.1, read as the reverse complement.
TATTAGGAATGATGGCTAATTCGATGAGGGCAGGCTTCAGCTTTATGCAGGCGATGCAACTGGTCGGTAAAGAAGTGTCAGATCCACTTGGACCCGAATTCGACCGAGTTGTCAGACAGTCAGGATTGGGTATCCCGTTAGATGACGTCTTCGAAGAGTTAGTTGAGCGTTTGCCAAATAAAGAACTGGAAGTAGTGGTAAGGGCCATCCTTGCACAGCGGAAAAGCGGGGGCAATCTTGCTGAACTGCTTGAGACGATGGAAGAAACGATTAGAGGAAGGGTCCGTATTTTGGAAGAATTGCACACTTTAACAGCGCAAGGGAGGATGTCATCCTGGATTATTACTTTGCTTCCTGTTGCATTAGGTCTATATTTATCCTTGGTGAATAAGGAATATTTTTCACCTATGCTTCATCATCCATTGGGCTGGGTGATGCTCTCGGCTGCATCGGTTTCCATTCTAATCGGCTGGGCGATTATTCAGAAGATCATCCGAATTGAGGTGTAGAGAAATGCTTGATATTGTATTGATGATTCTATTGAGCGGGTTTGTAACTATGCTTCTGGCAGGAATATTGTTAACTCTTTTTAAAAGGCAAATTGTCTTCCATGAACGTGTAAATACGTATTTTGGTGACCCGGTAAAAATACAAAAAGAGAACCTTAAAAAGGAAAAGAAACAAAATAGGTTTAAAATAATGATTAAAATTTACTGGAATAAAGGAACAGAGGCGTTAAATAAAAGGGTTTCGATGGAAGAAAGAAAAAAGTTTGATATTCTTCTGCGAGACGCTGGTCATCCTTTTAAGTCCGCTATCGACTTTAGGCTGTTCCAATTTGTCCTCAGCGCAGGGATGAGTTTACCTATCTTTCTCTTTCTTTTGCCAATTTCAGAAAACAAAATGTTAACCTGGGTGATGATCCTCGCCATGGCATTTTTAGGGTTCCGATTGCCTGTGTTTTACCTCGGTAAAAGGAAGACTGCGAGAATTAAAACGATTAATCGATCCATGCCTGATTTTTTTGATACCGTCAATCTTTTGTTAGAAGCAGGGATGGGGCTCGATTTGGCTTTAGCCGAGGTCTCACAAAAAATTAAAGGCCCTTTGGCAGATGAGTTTCTGCAAACATTAGAGGATATGAAGCTAGGGAAGTCCAGAAGGGAAGCATTTTATGATCTCCGGAAACGTGTCCCGTCTGATTCCTTTCAAAGCATTATTACCTCATTGATTCAGGCCGATCAGCTTGGAATCGGGATGGCAAAGGTGCTTGGCAATCTGACTATTCGCGTACGGGAACAACGCCGTGAGGCTGCACGCGAACAAGCAATGAAGGCACCGGTAAAAATGTTATTTCCAATGGTATTTTTCATTTTTCCGTCACTGTTTATTGTAATATTAGGTCCATTAGTGATTACTTTGGTTACAAAAGGCTTTGGCGGTTAAAAAATAGTAAACATCAAAGAACCTAATTCTCAAAAAAGAATTAGGTTCTTTTCAATTTAAAAGGGCCGTCAATACCCCGACGTAATGACCGGTGCAACTGAAAAGGCGAACAGAGCAAACCAGAAGATAAAGCTTAAAACAATCATGATAAGTCCAAGTATTATACAGGTCTTTCCAACCGATTTCTTTTCTGGATCATGATCAGTCATCCAAACAATCCCTATGATAATTCCAACGACAGGAATAAAAAATGATACGATGTAAAGCAGCGCTTTTAGCCCACCTGACACATAATCACCTCCACACTATCCCTTTCATAGGCCAATTATTGATATCTATGTCACCCGTTATAGGAACTTGCCTGTCTACATTTTGGAAATTAATGATTAATTTTCCACCTATTTTATTCATTTTCAGGTATGATAGATATTGTAGGACATTGTCTAAAATTCTACTATTCTCACTATTATTTTAATAGAATTGTCATATTTTTAATAGATTTGTAACAATTTAGACGAAATTTCGTCTATAATGGGGAAGGAAAAAATAAACATCAAAGAGGGAATGAATAATGGGGAATCGAAAGCGCGGTTGGACGAAGGGGTCAGTAGTAGTCATTATTGCGATTGGGTTCTTGTTTGCAGGGGTATTTGTCAGCAATTATTTTCAGGCCAAAGCGGCAAGTAAACCTATTAATCTTCAAAAAAATGAACATATGAATCAGGCTGAACAGCATCCAGATCCGAAAATGGCAGACCAGAATACGAAGGATGCAAAGCTTGAAAAAGAATGGATTCAAAAACAGCAGCAAGAAGCCATACGGGAAAATAAGCAAGAACAAGAGCAAGAACAAAGGCAAGAACAAAAGCCAGTTCAAAAGCCAGTACAAACTCCTGCAGAAACTAAAGCGGCTCAGCCTCCAACTAAGGAAACGAGTACTTCACAGTCACCGAAACAGGAAACAACTACACCTCAGTCCAATCAAACACAAACACCACCCACAAGCGCTAGTTCAGGCTCTAAAAAAACGGTTTATTTAACATTTGATGATGGTCCAGCCCCCTTTTCCGGTGAGATTATTACACTTCTAGAAAAATATCATTTCAAGGCAACATTTTTTATGATAGATGGAAATATTCGCCGATATCCAAATTCAGTTAAATTAATGGTCCAGAACGGTGAAACGGTAGGCCTGCATAGTGTCTCCCATAATGTGAAAATATTTTATGCATCAGCTAATTCGGTTGTAAGTGAATTAAATCAAAATCGGAATACATTGAAAACAGTATCCGGAATTGATTCGCATATCATGAGAACTCCTTACGGTAGTGCCCCAAATATGACAGACGTATATAAAAAAGCGGTGAAGGACCAGGGGTATATTATGTGGGATTGGAATATTGACAGCAAGGATTGGTATTATAAAGACGCACGGTACGTTTCAAATGTCATCGAGCAGATTAATAGGAAAGCAAATCATAATGGACCGCTTGTGATTCTTTTACATGAAAGAAAAGAAACACTTGCCCATTTGCCGGCGCTGCTAGACTATTTAAGCAAACAAGGCTTTGAATGTAAAGCCATTGATGCCACGACACCGCCTGTCCAATTTTAAATGATACAAATAACTTCCTAAAAGGACAAAATACTTTAGGTTTTGATATAATATTTATAGTTAATCACAGAATTGATAGTAAAAATAATGGGGTTCGATAATTGCCTATGATGAATAAACTTTTGCAGAGCAGCAGCTTCAAACGAATATCGATATTTGTCGTCATTGCCATCATCATCTATGCGATGAAAAGCATGATTAATTTAATTTTACTGACGTTTATTTTTGCTTTTTTAATGGATCGGCTCGTTCAATTCATTGAACAAAAAATTCCTCTTAATCGAAAATTGATTGTTGTTATTTCGTATGCTTGTATTGTTGGCTTGCTTTCCTACGGATTGGTTATGTACCTGCCAATGATTGCCGGCGAAATTAGGGACCTAATTAAACAGCTAACGGCCTTCTACACATCAAAGCATGATAACATAGTGCTGAATTATGTAGTAAGACGAATTGAAGAAATTCAAATTTCAAGTTACCTTGAGCAAGGCTTTACCTTCATTTTTAAATATTTTACCGATATTAGTAAAATTGGTTTGCAAATCTTATTAGCTCTTTTACTTAGTCTGTTTTTCTTATTGGAAAAACCACGTTTAATTGAGTTTACGAAGAAATTTAAGAAAAGCAAAATTGCCTCTATTTACGAGGAAGTTGAATTTTTTGCCCGTAAATTTGTGGCAACCTTCGGGAAAGTCATTGAAGCACAGTTGATTATAGCAGTTGTGAACTGTATTCTGACAACCATTTCCTTATGGCTGCTCGATTTTCCGCAATTGGGCGGTTTATCCATTATGATTTTCCTCTTGGGGCTGATCCCTGTTGCCGGGGTTATCATTTCCTTGATCCCGCTGGTGATCATCGCATATAGTATTGGCGGATTAATGAAGGTGCTATATGTCGGAATTGCGATTGCCATCATTCATGGTATTGAGGCTTATATCCTCAATCCAAATTTGATGAGTTCCAAAACCAATCTGCCTGTATTCTATACGTTTATTGTGTTGATTTTCTCCGAACACTTTTTTGGTGTTTGGGGATTGATTGTCGGAATTCCTGTCTTTGTCTTCCTCTTAGATGTTTTGGAAGTGACCGAAACAAAAAAGCCCCGTTGATGGGCTTTTTTGTTTGAGATAAACTAGAAATATCAAAAACAAGGAGTGTTTCTAATGGGCGAATGTAAGCTGGATCATTCTCAAGAAGATGTAAAAAGTAAATACGAGTCACAAGCAGAATTTTTACCGGAAGAAATGAAGCCGTTGTTTGAAGAGTTTTTTGCCAAGGAGCATACTCAGGCAATCCTGAACGAAGTCTTCCATTTGTTGAAAAAATATGATTTAGCATCCGAGGAAGAAAAACGTGAACGAACCAACCGCTTAAATATGGTACTGAAGAATATATAAATAGAAGAACCCCATTTAATAAGGAAGGCTCTTTATGGGCCTTCTTTTTTGATTGTAAAAAAAATGTATCAACATGAATCCTTGCTTTTTAGAAAATATTAAGAACAACTAATTTAATTTATTAAAGAAAAGAGGATACGATGGGAGAAATTTTTCAATTATTAAAACGCGGAAATAAATCAGCGATGCTCGCTGCGATTATTAATACGATCATATCGATTATCAAGGGTGTAGCCTATATGTACACCGGCAATGTGGCGATGTTCGCTGAAACGATGCACAGCCTGGGTGATGCGGCCAACCAATTTTTTGTGTTTGTGGGTTCGGCCTTAAGTAAGAAGGCCCCTACTGAAAAATACCCTAATGGATTTGGCCGTTTAGTGAACCTTGTTCTCCTAGGTGCTGTATTAATCGTTGGTATTATGGCGTTTGAAACGATAGTAGAAGGCTATCATCATGTTGTCCATCCAACCGAATCCGGCGGTTTCATCATTAATTTACTCGTGCTCGGGGTAGCTACACTGCTTGAAACCTTTGTCCTATTTAAAGCGATGAAAGAAATTTTGCACGAAATTGAGGTAGAAGCAAGCGGTCCGAGTGTGTTTGCTAAAAGTTTTGCCAATTTGGGCCGTGCGAAACCAGCGACAAAGCTTGTTTTTATGGAAGACCTAGTTGCCACATTAGGCGGTTTGTTAGCCATTATCGCAGTGCTAATCGCTCATTTCACAGCCTTCCACCGGGCTGAAGGCATTGCCTCGATGATTATTGGGGTGATGATGTTCTTCGTAGTGGGCAAAGTCTTTTTAGATAATGCGGCAGGTGTAATTGGTCAGGCTGACGAAGAAATGGAAAACAAAATTGGGGAACTGGTCATGGCAGATCCCGATGTGAAAGATATCCAAGGGCTTACCGTCATTAAAGAAGGGGAGGATTTGCATGTTGAATTGGAAATCGAGGTTGACCCAAAATTAACGGTGGCAGCCGCTGATGATATAAAAGATCGGTTAGAAGAAAAAATCATGGCAGAAAAAGGCGTTGTCGATGTAACGATAGAGATTGATGAAGAAGATGGAATCATGAGTTGGAAAAACCGCAGCGAACCGACTCCAGAATAAGAATTAAGTTCATCTTTTGAATTTGAATAAATCCAATCAGGGATAGGGAATCTATTCATAAAGTGTGTTTTAGGAGATGAAAGTTCATGGCTGCACATACTGCGAGATTATCTAGTGCTGAAATTGGTGGGCTATGGGCCACCTATCTTCAGGAAAGTATGAGTGTCTGCTTAATAAAATATTTTATTTATCATAATCAGGATGAAGAAATTAAGTGCTTATTGCAACAGTCCTTAGAGTTTTCTGAAAGTCATGTACAACAAATCGCCTCCATTTTTAAAAATGAAGAAATACCTATTCCTGATGGGTTCTCTGAAAATGATATTGATTTAAAAGCGCCGCCTGTATTCTACGATATGTTTGCGCTTAGCTTTGTCTATTCGATGAGTCGCTTAGAAATGATAAACACCAGTTTTATTACGGCGAATGTGGCTAGAGAAGATGTGATGGAGTTTTTTCTGAACATGATCAACCAGGCTTCTCATTTGTATCAAACGTCCACGACCTTAATGCTTTCAAAAGGCATCTATGACAGGCCGCCGATGATCCCTTATCCAAAGCATGTGGAATACATAAAAAAGAAATCTTATATTAAGGGTTTTGGAGAGAAAAGACCGTTAAATTCTATTGAACTCACGGAGATTTTTTTTAATACGGAACGGAATTATTTTTCGATTTTACTTTGTATGGGATTATTGCAGGTGGTCAAGGACAAGGAAATCCATTCCTACATTAAGGAAGGAAAGGCCATTTCCGAAAAACAAATCCGGGTGTTTAATGATATTTTAATGAAGGAGGAGCTGCTTGGGAATATTCCAACCGCTATGGAGGTAACAGATGCTACGGTTTCTCCCTTTTCAGATAAACTTGTCGTTATGCTGTTTCATTCGTTGAATGCCATTGATATCACGCTTCTTGGGCATGCCTTATCCTTATCAATGAGAACAGATTTGGCTGTACATTATCAAAAATTTATGATCGAAATTATGCTATATGCTGAAAAGGGGTTTAATATCTTGGTGGAACGCGGCTGGGCACAGCAGGTACCCCAGGCCGTAGATCGAAAAAGCTTGCAGAAATTGTAAAAAGGTTCGCCATTGCGGCGAACCTTTTATTATTCCCACGGTTTACTGGTGGTAAAATAACTAGCGAGCTCCTTGCTGCTTTTGCGATGCTTTTTCCGCTCTTCGGCTCGTTGCTTTCCCGTTTCAAAAAGCTTTTTTTCTTCTTCGGTTTCAGGGATGATTCTTGGAACCGCTGATGGTTTTCCATCGTCATCTAGAGCCACAAATGTTAAAAAGGCAGTGGCAGCAATTTTTCTATCTCCAGTTAATAAGTTTTCGGCTATAATTTTTACAAATACCTCCATGGATGAGGTGCCGGTCCACGTGACAAAGGATTCAAAACAAACGGAGTCCTGCGGGGTGATTGGGCTTAAGAAATCTACGGAATCGGTCGAAGCCGTGACACATTCCTTCCGTGAATGTCTGGTAGCTGTAATGGATGCCAGCATATCGACATCACTCATCAGCTTACCGCCAAATAAGGTATTATGATTATTGACATCATTCGGGAAAACCCTGCTTGTTCTCACTACTCTTGATTCATTGCATGTTTTTGCTTCCAACTAAATCCCTCCCATACATTCCTAAAATTACTTTACCCATAAACCGATAATATTTTCCACTTATGTTGCTTTAGAATTTAGTGAAAAAGGAGCAATTGTGGTACATTACATATATCAAAGGTTAGTTAGGGGGACCCGAGGATGAATATGCAATCACAAATCATGAAGGAACTAAATGTTACTGCAAACATTCAACCAAAGGAAGAAATTCGAAAGAGAATCGAATTCTTAAAAAACTATTTGCGAAAAACAAAAGCGAAGGGATATGTGCTGGGAATTAGCGGCGGCCAGGATTCCACGCTTGCAGGACGACTGGCACAGCTTGCGGTGGAAGAACTGCGGAACGAAGGAACTGAAGCTTTATTTGTTGCAGTCCGCCTTCCATATGGAATCCAGCAGGATGAGGAAGATGCGAAACGTTCGTTAGCCTTTATTAAAGCGGACCGGGAGACGGTATTTAATATCAAAGTGCCTGTCGATGAAGTCCAAAACGAATATAATTCCAATTATGATGGGGCACCCTTAAGCGATTACCAAAAAGGCAATGTTAAGGCTCGGATGAGAATGATTGCGCAGTACGCGATCGGCGGAATGGAAGGGCTTCTTGTCATTGGAACAGACCATGCCGCTGAAGCAGTGACAGGATTTTTCACAAAATATGGTGATGGCGGGGCTGATATTCTTCCGCTGACAGGCTTAACAAAGCGGCAGGGCAAGGCGCTCCTTATAGAACTTGGGGCTGATGAACGCCTTTATTTAAAGGTTCCGACAGCAGACTTGCTTGACCAAAAACCCGGACAGGCGGATGAAACAGAACTTGGTATTACATACGATGAGCTGGATGATTACCTTGAAGGAAAGCCGGTTTCCGAAGAAGTGGCAGAAAAAGTTGAAAAACGTTACCTTATGACAGAACATAAGCGGAGACCGCCAGTCAGCATGTTTGACGATTGGTGGAAATAAATATCATCAGAGATTGCCAAAATGGCAGTCTCTTTTTTCGGAAAATTATTTTAGTTCTCTAATGCTTTATCACAATAAAATTTTCCATTGACATAGAATGTGGACGGGCTTATTCTAGTTACATAATAAATTTCAAAAATTATTTCACTAAAATAAAAGCAGTCAACATCGAGAGGAGTTCACATCATGGGGAAATCAAATAAACTTGGTTTTTGGGTATTGACGGCGCTTGTCGTTGGAAATATGGTTGGATCGGGAATTTTCATGCTGCCAAGATCATTATCAGAAGCAGCAAGTCCTGCAGGAGTTATTTCAGCATGGCTATTAACCGGTTTTGGGGTTCTAATGACAGCCCTTGTTTTTGGAAATCTGGCTATTCGCAAGCCGAACCTGAACGGGGGACCGCAAATTTATGCGAAAGAGCTTTTCAAGCCAGGCTCTAATGCATCAACCCTTTCCGGTTTTATGTCTTCCTGGGGCTATTGGATTGGGAACCTAGCCGGAAACGTAGCCATCATCACAACGTTTGCCGGTTATTTATCAACGTTTTTCCCGATTCTTACAAGCGGGGCAAAATGGTTTTCCATCGGCAGTTTTACATTGAAAGTTGGTAATGGTTTAACCTTTATCGTATGTACCATCCTGTTATGGGGAACACACTTTATTATTTTACGCGGCATGGAAAGCGCGGGGAAATTAAACTTCGCGGCAACTGCTGCAAAGGTCGCAGGCTTTTTCGTTTTTATCATCGTTGGACTTTTTGCTTTCGAAAAAAGCAATATGCTGCCAATGATGGCAACAAGAATGGATGAAGCGGGACATGCTTTGGGCTTACTATCGCAGGTAAACAACGCTGCAGTAAACACATTATGGGCATTCATCGGAGTAGAATCGGCAGTGGTTTTTGCTTCACGTGCGAAAAAGCAAACGGATGTCAAGCGTGCGACAATCTTAGGCTTATTCATTGCCTTAGCCATTTATATGGGAATCAGTACACTGGTAATGGGAATGTTAGATCAGAACACCCTAATTCACTCTGACAAACCATTGATTGATGCGATTCAAACAATCTTAGGACCTATTGGCGGAAAAGTGTTAGCGGCCATTGGCTTAATTAGTTTATTTGGCTCAACCATCGGCTGGGTAATGCTAAGTGCCGAAGTGCCATACCAAGCGGCAAAGCAAGGATTATTCCTTCCTTCTTTCTTAAAAGAAAATAAAAAGGGCTTGCCATTATTTTCTCTTCTAGTTACAAATGGGTTAGGACAGCTATTTATTTTCTCAACGATTTCAAAGTCTATTTCTGGTGCATTTGACTTTGTCATTGTCATTGCAACATTATCCTATTTAGTGCCATACTTCATCTCATCTGTTTACCAGCTGAAGCTGGTAATTACAGGCGAAACATACGAAGGAAACAAAGCACGAATAACCGATGGAATTATCGCCTTGCTTTCAACCGTTTACTCAATTTGGGTTATTATTGCTGGTACTGCCGATCTTAAAACCTTTACGTTTGGAATGCTCTTGTTAGCAAGCGGAATCCTGTTCTACGGTCCACTTATGCAAAAGAAACAGGCTGTTAAAAAGGCTGAAGCAAAAGTGGCATAGTACCTATTAGCCTACCAGAGAATCTCTGGTAGGTATTTTTACATGTTTTTTTTTCATCAGGGTAAAATAAATTCGACGAATTTCACATTTTTTTCTTTGACAGAAATTTAGGGTTGTAATATGATTAATAAATCCTAGCAAAACAATCAGAATTAGGGGGTTTCGTTTTATGAAGAAAAAATTATCGGTTCTTTTTGCACTTTTACTAAGCTTTATGTTTATTTTGTCAGCTTGCGGCACCAGTGATAAAAACAATGCCGCTGATGAGAACAAGAAAACAGAAACAAAAGAAACTGCTGGCGAAGATTTATTAAAAAAGGTAAAAGATGATGGCAAGATCTTAATCGGTACTGAAGGTACATATTCTCCATTCACGTACCATGATGAAAGTGGTAAATTAACTGGCTTTGACGTTGAACTTGCTGAAGAAGTTGCTAAACGACTTGGAGTAAAGGCTGAATTTAAGGAAACACAATGGGATGCCATGTTTGCTGGTCTTGATGCCAAGCGTTTTGATATGATTGCCAACCAGGTTGGTATCCGTCCTGACCGTCAGGAAAAGTATGATTTCTCCAATGGGTATATCACTTCAAAAGCTGTCTTAATTACATCGAAAGATAACAATAAAGTAAAGGCATTTGAAGATATTAAAGGATTAAAAGCAGCTCAAACGCTAACTAGCAATTACGGTGATATGGCGAAAAAGAATGGAGCGACCCTTGTCGGTATAGAGGGCTTCCAGCAGGCTGTCGAGCTTTTAGGGCAAAAGCGTGTCGATGTAACGATCAATGATAATATTGCCTTTTTAGACTATATGAAGCATAAACCAGATGCACCAATAAAGGTTGTCGCAACTGCAGAAGACGCATCCCAAAGCGGTTTTATGTTTAGAAAGAACAGCAATACTCTAGTGGATGCGGTGAACAAAGCGTTACAAGACATGATTGATGACGGCACCTACAAAAAAATCTCTGAGAAATGGTTTGGTGAAGATGTACTTAAATAGTATATTTGCTGATCCTGAAAGAACAGCTAAATTAATTGAGATTGCAAAAAACTCCCTCCAGCCGCTGCTGGAGGGTGCTATTATGAATACTATTCCTTTAACGATTATCTCGTTTATCGTCGGGATCATCTTAGCCGTTTTAACAGCGTTAGCCCGAATATCAACTGTGAAAATTTTTCAAGTCATTGCAAGAGTGTATGTTTCTGCAATCCGCGGAACGCCTTTATTGGTCCAATTATTTATTATTTTTTATGGGCTGCCGAATATCGGGATTATTCTTGATCCGTTTATTTCTGCCGTGATTGGTTTTTCCTTAAGTGTGGGTGCCTATGCGTCGGAAATTATCCGTGCTGCGATTCTTTCCATTCCGAAGGGACAATGGGAAGCAGGATACTCCATTGGGATGACCTATACCCAAGCTTTAAAAAGAATCATCCTGCCGCAAGCGGCAAAGGTATCTATTCCGCCATTATCAAATTCGTTTATAAGTCTTGTCAAAGATACCTCGCTTGCGTCGGTTGTACTTGTAACAGAGATGTTTCGGCGTGCCCAGGAAATTACAGCGGCCAATTATGAATTCCTATTGGTCTATTCCGAAGCCGCACTTATTTATTGGGTCATTTGCTTTTTTCTTTCCATTATTCAAGGATTTATGGAAAAAAGACTGGACCGTTATGTGTCTTAATGAGGGAGTTTTATCATGATTTCAATTAATGGTTTATACAAGCAATTCGGCCAATTGGAAGTCTTAAAGGGTATTGATCTCAATGTTGAAAAAGGAAAAGTGGTCGTAGTCATTGGACCTTCAGGCTCTGGTAAGACAACCATGCTCCGCTGCCTCAATGTGTTGGAAACACCTACAAAGGGTGTCATTTCCATTGAAAACCAGCAGCTTGACTTTTCAAAGGCTGTTTCAAAAAAAAATATTGCCTCTTTCCGCCGTTTAACCGGAATGGTTTTTCAAAATTACAATTTGTTTCCTCATAAAACCGCTCTTGAGAATGTAATGGAAGGGCCGGTGATTGTAAAAGGGGAGAGCAAAGAGGCCGCTCGAAAAAAAGCACAGTCTCTGCTCGAAAAAGTCGGTCTTGGTGACAAAATGGACTATTACCCTGCGCAGCTTTCCGGTGGTCAGCAACAGCGTGTCGGCATTGCCCGGGCATTAGCGATGGAACCAAAGGTAATGCTGTTTGATGAACCAACATCTGCTCTAGACCCTGAACTGGTCGGAGAGGTTTTAAAGGTTATGAAGGATCTTGCTGGTGAGGGCATGACGATGATCGTTGTCACCCATGAAATGCGTTTTGCCCGTGATGTGGCCGATGAGGTCATTTTTATGGACGGGGGCGTCATTGTTGAACGAAACAAGCCAGAAGAGATCTTTACAAATCCAAAAGAAGAACGAACAAGGAAGTTCCTGAATATGATTCAATAAGGTGTTGTGGCGTGGGTGCCATGGCACTTTTTTATTTTTTGGCTATGTTTAAACTTGGCTGCATAGAATGTCCTCATTCTGCTCGCGGTAATTAGGAAGAGCTCCTAATGCCCGCTAATAAGAAAAAAGGCGGCTTACGGTAATTAGAAGGAGCTCCTAATGCTCCTAATGCCCATCAGCAAGAAAAAAAGTTGCTCGCGGTAATTAGGAAGAGCTCCTAATACCCCTTAACAAGAAAAAAGGCGGCTAACGGTAATTAGGAGAGCCCTTAATGCCCGTTAACAAGAAAAAAGGCTACTCGAGGTAATTAGGAGAAGTTCCTAATGCCCATCAGCAAGAAAAAAAGTTGTTCGATGTAATTAGGAAGAGCTCCAATGCTCATTAACAAGAAAAAAGGCGGCTAACGGTAATTAGGAAGAGCTCCAAATGCCCGTTAACAAGAAAAAAGGCGGCTAACGGTAATTAGGAGGAGCTCCAAATGCCCGTTTGCAAGAAAAAAGGCTGCTCGCGGTAATTAGGAGAGGCTCCAAATGCCCATCAGCAAGAAAAAAAGCTGCTCGCGGTAATTAGGAAGAGCTCCAAATGCCCGTTAACAAGAAAAAAGGCTGCTCGCGGTAATTAGGAAGAGCTCCAAATGCCCGTTTGCAAGAAAAAAGGCCGCTCGCGGTAATTAGGAGAGGCTCTAAATGCCCATCAGCAAGAAAAAAAGCTGCTCGCGGTAATTAGGAAGAGCTCCAAATGCCCGTTAACAAGAAAAAAAGCTGCTCGCGGTAATTAGGAAGAGCTCCAAATGCCCGCTAATAAGAAAAAAGACCGCTCAAGGTAACTTATTAGTGCAGGAGAATCTGATCAGGTATAGAAATTGAGTAAAGATGAGTAATTTTTTTCTTGAAATGTGAAACTTTTCCATTAGCTAACCGTATTAAAGGTATATACATAAGAAGGGATTGATGCTGATGGATGAGGAGTGGTTTATGAGTGGAATGAATGTTTAAAAAATGAACGATAAGGATTGATGCGCATGGAACTTTTTGGCATACCTTTAGAGATGATTTATTTATACGGGTTAATCATTTCTGGAGTCCTAACGGTTTTGTATGTTTTGTTTGCCGATGTATTTCATTTTCATGGAGCAGGCGATGGGGGACTGCATTTTCTCAACCCAGTTTTGATTTTTGCCTTCGTAACCATTCTTTCTGCAAGCGGTTATCTACTTGAAAGGCTCTCCTCACTACATTATCTGCTTATCTTAGGAATTTCTGCAGTTTCCGCTTTTATTGCCGTTACCTTATTAAATGTATTTGTGCTTGTTCCGTTATCATCTGCGGAGGAGTCATTAGTGTACAAAGAATCAGATCTTCGCGGCAGAATTGGAACAGTTATCACCACGATTCCTTCAGATGGATTCGGAGAGGTGATGATCGACAGCACGAGCGGAAGAATTGCAAAACCAGCATCAAGCTTTGATGGGGACTCTATTCCAAATGGTACACAGGTGCTCGTTGTTCAGGTCAAAAATGGCATATTGGAAGTAACTGTTCATCATCAATTAAAAAGCTTTATATAGGGGGGCATTCAATATGGGATTCGGATTTGTATGGATTATTATCGGAATTGTTGTTCTTATTTTCATTGCGTTAATCGGTGTCTTTATTACAAAGTACCGAACTGCGGGGCCTGATGAGGCACTGATCGTAACAGGAAGCTTTCTTGGAAACGGGAATGTTCACGTGGACGAATCGGGCAATAAAGTAAAAATCATCCGAGGTGGAGGAAGTTTTATTTTACCCGTTTTCCAACAGGCAAAGCCGCTAAGTTTGTTATCTAGTAAACTAGAAGTTACCACTCCCGAGGTCTATACTGAGCAGGGTGTACCCGTCATGGCTGACGGAGTTGCCATTATTAAAATTGGCGGCTCGATCAGTGAGATTGCCACAGCTGCTGAGCAGTTTCTCGGAAAACCGAAGGAAGACCGTGAAAACGAAGCAAGGGAAGTTTTAGAAGGGCATCTTCGTTCGATTCTCGGCTCCATGACGGTGGAGGAAATTTATAAAAATCGCGATAAATTTTCACAAGAGGTCCAACGTGTTGCCTCGCAGGACCTGGCCAAAATGGGTCTAGTGATTGTTTCATTTACTATAAAAGACGTACGCGACAAAAATGGTTACCTCGACTCGCTTGGTAAACCACGTATTGCTCAAGTAAAGCGGGATGCCGATATCGCCACCGCAGAAGCAGAAAAAGAAACCCGCATTAAAAAAGCGGAAGCGGCGAAGGAAGCAAAACGCAATGAATTAGAGCGTGCAACGGAAATTGCTGAAGCTGAAAAAATCAATCAGTTGAAAATTGCGGAATTCCGCCGTGAACAGGATATTGCTAAAGCGCGTGCTGACCAGGCGTATGACCTTGAAAGTGCAAGAGCGAAGCAGGATGTTACCGAACAAGAAATGCAAATCAAGATCATCGAGAGACAAAAGCAAATTGAATTGGAAGAAAAGGAAATTCTGCGCCGCGAGCGCCAGTTCGATTCCGAAGTTAAGAAAAAGGCTGATGCTGACCGCTATTCTGTTGAGCAATCTGCGGCTGCAAACAAAGCCCGGGAAATCGCAGAAGCAGAAGCAAATAAATACCGCATAGAAGCGATGGCAAAGGCGGAAGCTGAGCGAATCCGACTCGATGGTTTGGCGAAAGCCGAGGCTCAAAAGGCACAGGGTTCAACCGAAGCAGAGATTATCCGCTTAAAAGGTTTGGCCGAAGCAGAAGCGAAGGAAAAAATCGCCGAAGCCTTCGAGCAATTTGGTCAAGCAGCCATCCTCGACATGGTCATCAAAATGCTGCCTGAATACGCGAAACAAGTGGCAAGCCCATTATCCAATATTGATAAAATTACGGTTGTGGACACTGGCGGCGGTTCCGGCACGGACGGCGGCGCAGGCAAAATTACCAGTTATGCGACCAACCTGATGGCAAGCCTGCAGGAGTCATTAAAGGCATCAAGCGGTATTGATGTAAAAGAACTGATTGAAAACTACTCTGGTAAAGGGAATGTCCGGAAAAGCATCGATGAACTGACCGACGAAATCAAGAAAAAAGACGCATAACACAAAAAAAATCCTTATCCACTGTGATAAGGATTTTTTTGCTATTAAAAATGGACCTTTTGCTCAAAAGAATCATAGGTAAATAGAATTAAAGTTTCGACTTTTGAAGGAAAACAAAAACAAGTTTTTATTTCTAAGTGCCTGATATTTTTAATTATTTTAGTAATATTTTCCTATCGTTTCAGAATTGAGAGATAAATTTATATTGCTAATTCCCTAAAATAAATTGAATTATACTTATTTTTGAAATATTTACAATATTAATTCCGACTGCTAGAATTCAAGTCAGACTCTTCAAATACATAGATAAAATGGGTCTAATATATTAGGAGGTTACAAGATGAAAAAGAACAGTGGCTTGAAGGTATTTTCTAGCATCGCAGCATCGACACTAATGGCAACGACATTATTCGCCGGCACTTTTGCTGGGACAAAAGCATTACCGGTGTCAGCCAAAACTACTTATACAGCTGAATCCGCACCGATTGACATGAATGTTATTGATCAGGATAGACTGGCAAAAGCATTGCAGGAAAGAGGCCTAGTTTCCAAGAATGCTAGCCAGGAGGAAGTAACAAAAGCAGTGAAGGCTTACATTAAGCAGAAGCAGGGAACAAAGGCTGGCAAAAATGATAAAGCACTAACACAGGAACAACTGGCTTTTGACAAAAAAGCAAAAGATTTCGTAACAAAGCAAAAGGACAAGCTTGCAAAGCAGCTTGATAAAGGCCATGAAAACTTTAAAAAGGGCAAGCCGACTGGTGCTGTAAAAGTTGACTCTGCTAAACAAGCAGAATATAACGGACCTGTTCGTGAAGATAAAGTACTTGTACTTCTTGTTGATTATGCAGACTATAAACACGGTAACATTGATAAAGCACCTGGATATATGTGGTCGGATAGCTTTAACCGCGAACATTATGAAAAAATGCTATTCGGTAATCAGGATTTTACCCTATTCAATGGTGAAAAGGTAAAAACGTTCAAACAGTATTACGAAGAGCAATCTGGAGGGAGCTACACAGTTAATGGTACAGTTACTGATTGGCTGACTGTACCTGGAACTGCCAAAGAATATGGAGATGACAACCCTGCTGGAGGTCATGATAACCTAGCACCAAAAGGACCTCGCAATCTTGTAGCAGATGCATTAAAAGCTGCGGTCGCATCAGGGATTGATTTATCTAATTATGATGAATTTGATCAGTACGACTGGGACGGAGACGGTAATCGAAATGAACCGGACGGTCTTGTTGACCACCTAATGGTTCTTCATGCTGGGGTTGGTCAAGAAGCTGGCGGCGGCAAACTAGGGGATGATGCAATTTGGTCCCATCGATGGAATTTAGGAGGAGTATACGCCGTTCCTAATACTACTGCAAAGGTTGACTACTGGGGAGGCAAAATGGCTGCATATGATTACACCATCGAGCCAGAAGACGGTGCTGTCGGCGTATTCGCCCACGAATTCGGTCATGACCTAGGCCTTCCTGATGAATATGATACTCAATATACTGGTCATGGTGAGCCAGTTGCTTCTTGGTCCATCATGAGCGGCGGCAGCTGGAACGGTAATATTGCTGGAACAGAGGCCCCAAGCTTCTCGCCACAAAACAAAGAATTCTTCCAAAAAACAATTGGCGGGAATTGGGCTAACATTACAGAAGTAAACTATGATGATATTAACCAAAATGGTCTTGCAACGGTTATTGACCAAAGTGTAACAAAATCAAAAAATCCTGGTATTGTAAAAGTAAACTTGCCAGACAAAGCAGTACAAGGTATCCAGCCAGCTTATGGGCAAAAGTACTACTATAGTACAAAAGGCGATGAAATTAATACTACATTAAAAACTCCTGTATTTGATTTAACCAAGGCAACAAGCGCAACATTTGATTTTAAAACGTACTATCAAGTTGAGTTTGAATATGACTACCTATATGTAAATGCTATCACTGAGGATGGTACGTCATTTCCTATCGATGTTATAGGTGATGATGACACAAACGGTGATGCTTCAGCGGAAACAAGTAATGGACAATGGCTAGATAAATCATATGATCTTAGCCAATTCGCTGGACAAAAAGTCCATTTAGAGTTTAATTATGTTACAGATGGTGGATTAGCGCTTAATGGATTTGCAATGGACAACCTCAAGTTAACAGTAGATGGCCAAGAAGTGTTTAATGATGATGCAGAAGGAACTGAGAAGGTTACTCTTGATGGATTTGTCGCTTCTAATGGAATTGACTACAAGAAAAATTACTATTATTTAGAATGGAGAAACTATGCTGGTTCAGATGCAGCGCTGCAATTCTCCCGCGGAGTGAAATATAATACTGGTTTGGTAGTTTGGTATGCTGACGACTCTTATCTTGATAACTGGGTAGGCATACACCCAGGCGAAGGTTTCCTTGGTGTAGTGGATTCACATCCAGAAGCGATTGTAGGTAAATCAATGACAAACGGTTCTCTTACTATTAATCAAAGTACTAGATATCAAGTGGCTGATGCTGCCTTCTCATTAGATCAAGCGCCTGCATGGTATATTGAAAATGCAGTTCGCGGAATTTACGATTACAAAGGCCTTCCAGGTGTAACAACATTTGATGATTCCAAGATTTATAGCAATACAATGATTCCGGATGCAGGAAGAAAAGTTCCGAACTTGGGTCTTAAGTTCCAAGTCATCGGCGAAGCAAAAGACAACTCTGCTGGTGCAGTTTGGATCCACAAATAAAAAATGAATAGAGACATCGGGACTCCCGATGTCTCTATTTGTTTTATATGATTATTTCAAACGTCGTCCCGCCATTCCGGGTACTTTTTACCTCAATTGTCCCCCCATGTGCTTCCACTAATTGTTTAACAATCGAAAGCCCAAGTCCTGTTCCTCCAAGTGTTCTGGTCCTCGACTTATCCACCCGGTAGAAACGCTCAAATATTCGCGGAACATCTTCTTCAGGAATACCTTTTCCTTCATCTTTTACTTTAACATGAATCTTATTGATCAATTGTTTAACATCCAAAGATATTTTTGTATTTGGTTCCGAATATTTCTTAGCATTATCAAGCAGGTTTAAAATGACTTGTTCGAAACGGATTGGATCAATTTGTCCGTAAAGCTGATCCGAGCAGTCGAGGATGAGATCCATTTTATTTTCATTGAGTGCTGGAGTAACTTTCTCAATAATACGCTGAAAATAAGGCAGTAATTGGACAGTTTCTTTTTCGATGGAGAAATTATTTTCATCCATTTTCGCTAAATCAAATAAATCCTTCACGAGCTTAGAAAGCTTAACAGCCTCTTCATGTATAATCCCTAAATAATTGTCCCGGTCCGCAGCAGTCGTATCTCCGCGGCGGGCAATTTCTGCATAGCCTTTGATATACGTCAATGGTGTCCTGAGTTCATGTGAGATACTTGCCAAAAACTCATTTCGTTCATTTTTCAATATTTCTAAATCACTGGCGAGAACCTTTATCGATTCACCGAGCTCTCCCATTTCGTCCTTCCCAAGATTTGGCAGGGAAACGGAGAAATCCCCTTTACTGATCCGCTTTGTCGCATCACTCATCTTAATAAGTGGATGCGTAACAGCCCTTGTCAAAAAGACAATGATAATCATCATAAAAAGAAGGGAAAGAAAGCCAGCGAGCAAAAAGTGCCTGTTTAACCCAGAAATTAAATCCTTAATTTTTTGCGTATTTTGGAACATATATACATAACCTTTAACCTTATTATCTATAACTACTGGGCTAATAGAGGCAATATAGGTTGCGTGCTTCCAGTTATCTTCTAAGATTAAACCATCATGAGGCACATTTTTGGGCGTTCCCTTTAAGATTTTCTTCATTTCATCCGTCACTTTATTGGATGACATATAAATGCCATCCTCCGGTGTTGTCAGGATGACCTGTGTATCAGTCCGTGCCTCCATCATCGCAATATGCCTAATCGTTTCTTCGTGGAAGGAAGCCTCGAGAATTTCGCGATGATTATTGCCGCGCGTTTGAAGAGCCGACAACTCATCATGGACCCGGGAATGAATGATATTATCGTGTAAAAAAAACATAGAAATACTTTCTAATAGAAAAATAGCGACAAAGAAAAGCAATCCTATTTTAAAAGAAATTTTATTCACGGAAAACAGCTCCTCATAACCTAAGAATACTACATATTTAGTTATGAGGAACTCTCAAATTGTATCCATTTTTTTAAATCAAAAAAATGGGGCATCCCGCAGCCGGGACACCCTGGTATATAAAAAGAGAGGTTAAATTTGGGATGAGTAAGAGTTTTTCAACAAATTACTGCATCAAAGAGGTGATCATTAAAAACTGGGGGTCCTCAATGAATCTCCTCTTCCCTTCACTACACTTACATCTTAGCGGGAAAAATTGAAGATGTTATGAAGAACTTGTGGTGAATTTGTGAAGTTAGAAAAATCACAGACCTATGATGATATAGTTAAGATATGGGGAGTGATCATAATGAGAATATTATTAGTGGACGATGAACGTAGAATCATAGAAGTTCTCGAAGCTTACCTGGAAAGAGAAGGCTATGAAATACATAGTGCCGATAATGGCATCGATGCCTTAAAAAAAGTCAAAACCATCAGACCTGATTTAGTCATACTAGATTTAATGCTTCCTGACATATCAGGTGAAGAGGTATGCCGTCTCGTCAGAAAAGATTCCGATGTACCGATTCTCATGCTGACCGCCAAATCGGCCGAGGATGACCGCATCAACGGGATTGTAATGGGGGCAGACGACTATTTAACAAAACCATTCAGCCCGAGAGAAGTCGTCGTTCGTGTCCAAGCCATTTTAAGACGTGCGAAAAAGACAGAAAAAGTAGAGCGTCTGGAGTTTAATAGAAAAAAACTGTCAATTGACCTGGATAAAAAAGAAGTAACTGTAAATGGACAATATGTAACCCTTACTCCGATTGAATATAAACTGCTAACCAATATGGCGGTGAACCCAGGACGAGTATACAGCAGAATGGACCTATTAGAAAAAATCCAGGATGAAGGCATGTATTATGAGGGCTACGAGCGGAGCGTCGATACTCATATTAAAAATCTTCGTAAAAAAATTGAACTGGATTCAAGGCAGCCAGATTTTATCGTAACAGTCTTTGGAATGGGTTACAAATTTGGAGGGGTGCTCGATGCTGCAAACACTCCGGTCTAAAATTCTTTTTTACCTAGTACTCATCTCGATGATCGGAATATTAATTGTCAGCTTTTTTATCCAGTATGGCTTTGAAGAAAGCTTTCACAGCTATTTAGACCGAAACCGGGAAAAAAAGATAGATAGAATCATCACGGAAATTGAGAAGGATTATCGCAAAAATGGCCATTTTACAAGCGATCCGGTCTTTGGACTCTTACACGAGCACGCGATGACCGATCAGCTTTACTTTCAATTGTATGACCGCTTCGGGCAGTTGCAAATGGATTCCTCAAACATTCGTGGCATGCTGAATAGCTTAGGGTTAACCGAACCGACACCGGACGGGGAGGAGTGGCACTCGAAAACCTATACCCTGAAAGTCGATAATGCCATTATCGGCAAGCTGGTTGCCATCTATCCGGAAGGCCTCATTGACGATGAATATACCTTTATCCAAACGATCCAATTATACATCCTGGCAGCTGTCTGTTTAACAATCATTTTGGCGATTATCTTCAGCATGCTTTTTTCAAAAAAATTAACCTCAGGTTTAAAGAAGCTTTCATTTGCGGCGGGGGAATTGCAGCAGCACAACTTGAGCATTCGCATTCCCTTATCAGGTTTACCCGCAGAGGTAAAGCAAATTGCCATCTCCTTCAATAATTTGGCTGAATCCTTGGCGAAAGAAGAAATGCTTCGGAAGCAGTTTACTGGCGATCTTGCTCATGAACTGCGCACACCGCTCGCCACCTTAAGAAGTCAAATCGAGGCTTTTCAGGACGGTATCTGGGAGCCGACACGTGAGCGCCTCGAGACCAGTCATGAAGAATTGATGCGCTTAGTAAGACTTGTGAATGAATTAGAAAAATTGCTCGCAGCGGAAAATCCGCAAATCAGGCTTGATAAAATAGAATTAGATGCTGGAAGTGTACTGGCAGCGTTATGGGAAATGTTTATGCCCTTGTTTAAAGAAAAGGGAGTTCAGCTTCATATTGAAGAACATGGCCAAGAGGAATTGTTCGAAGCAGACAAGGACCGCTTGATGCAAATTCTTTCTAACGTCCTCAACAATGCTTTGAAATATACGCCGGAAGGAAAAAATGTCACCATCTCTGTCGAAACCGAAATGGAAGGCTTTGTCGGTTTTAAAATCCAAGATGAGGGTTCAGGTATGGCCGAAGACGATATCCCCCATATTTTCGAGCGCTTTTATCGCGGTGATAAATCGCGTGACCGGAAAACAGGCGGCATAGGAATTGGTTTATCCATTGTTAAAGCTTTAATGGATGCCCATAAAGGGGTCATAAAAGTAAAAAGCAAGCTGAATAAAGGAACGAGCATAACCCTTTGGTTTCCGCAAGAAGAATAGGCCGCTGCATTTGTAGGGCCTATTTTAATAAATCCTTGATATGATATACTTTTCCGCTTTCGAGATTTCCGCTAAGTAGGAATTCTATTAAAGCATTTGCTACGATATCGGGTTTTAATAATAGGTCCTTTTCTTTATATTCTTTAAATTGCTCAAGGTCCTTAAATGCATCCTTAGTAGATGAACGAATGGTTTCCTGCATGTTCGTATCCATCACCCCAGGGCTAAAGGCAATAATTTTATGATTCGAATTTAATTCCGCTTGTTCCAAGGCAGCCGTTTGCGTGAACATATTCAGCCCTGCTTTGGAACTGCAATACACACTCCATCCTTCAATCGACCGGACTGCAGCACCGGAAGTGACATTGATGACTTGGACTAGCGTTTCAGTGAGCTGCGCTTTACTTAAAAACAAATTCGTAATCAGAATGGGGGTTATTAAGTTGATTTGAATGTTTCGAATGACTGGCGTTTGATTAAGGTGGCCAACCATATGGATGGGCTCAATGACACCTGCATTGTTAAATAGCAGGATTTCTGTTGGATTCTTTTGAAAAATATAATGGGCAATTTCCATAAATACTTCTTGGACTTCTTCCTCTAATGAAAGGTTACAAGAATAATGCTGATAGAAAAGGCCTTTTTCCCATGCCAGCTTTTTAATTTCATCATTTTCAAAGCGCGAAACAGAAACAACCGCGATTTGCTCCTGAATCAGCCGTTTGGCTATAGCCTCTCCTAATCCCTTTGAGGCTCCCGTAATGACCGCATATTTCAAAAAAACTCCCCCTTAAAGTAACTCATAACTATTTTATTCTCCCCCATTTTTCAAAGCAAATAAAAAGAGCAGTCCCAAATGGAACTGCAATTAACGTGCAACTGGATAGAATTTTTTCCACTCATTAAGGAAGGGGGAAGTGGATGAATTGGGATGTTCGAGGACCATGGGGGTTGGTCCTGATTGTTTTACTTCACCATTAATGATAATAGCAAGCCGATTTGTTAAGTAATTGACTTCCATAAGGTCATGGCTGACAAACACTGCTGTCGTTTTTGTTTCACTTATAATCTGCTTGAAATCTTCCATCAGCTTAATTTTGGTAGGGAAGTCCAAGGCTGAAAACGGTTCATCGAGAAAAAGAATTTCCGGCTCGACAATCATCGCTCGTGCTAGATTAACCCGCTGCGCCTCTCCTCCAGATAGGTGTAGCGCATTTTTTTTCGCTAAATGACTGATCCCAAAGAGATTCAGCCAATGTTCAACTTTCTCTTTGATTTCGACTTTAGAAATTTTTCGTAGTTTTAAGCCGATTGCGATATTTTGATAGACAGTTCCATCCAATAGTAACGATTGCTGGAGGGCAATCGAGAACTTCCTTCGTAAATCAAGCGGTGCGTTTCCCTTTGTAATGACTTGCCCGCGGTAGAGGATTTCACCGCTGCTGCTTCGTTCCAGAAAGGATAGCAATTTTAATAGAGTGCTTTTGCCCGCTCCATTTGGTCCCATAACGCCGAGAAATTCGCCAGGCTGAATCTGGAAATGAGGAATATCCAGAATCGTTTTATGCTGGGCTGTAAAGGTGATATTTTTCAGCTCAATTAACGGGTTCACGAAAATCGCTTCCTTTGCTGTAAAAAAGTTAACGCTGCAGTAATCAAAAGGGCAGCCGTCAGAAGAATAAAGGAAAGGGCTAGGGCGATATCAAAGTTTCCTTTTGAAACCTCCATCACGATGGAAGTGGTGAGAATCCGAGTGTCCCCTTGGATATTTCCGCCCACCATCATCGCGGCGCCCACTTCGGCAATGACACGGCCAAAGCCTGCCATAATGGCCGCCATGATCGCAATCTTTGATTGTTTTAAAAGAATGATTAAGGACTGCACCCTTGTTGCTCCTAGCGCTTTAATTTGCAAAAGCATCTTGTCATCGATTTGCTGAAAGGCGGAGCAGGTCAGGCTCGTTACAATAGGAAGAGAAACCAGAATCTGTGCCATGACAATCGCCGTTGGCGTATAAAGTAAAGAGAAATCACCAAGAGGGCCTGAACGCCACAGAAACATCGTAATCCAAAGTCCTGCCACAACAGGAGGCAAGCCCATACCAATATTAATAAATAATAATAGTAGTCTACGGCCTTTGAAGCTAGTTAAACCAAGGAATAGACCAAGAGGCAATCCAATTAGCGTACTAATTAAAATGGAAATAAGACAAACTCTTAGAGTCAGCCAGGTAATCGCAAATACCTCTGGATCCCCGGAAAAAATCATCTCTGTCGCTTTCTTCAGTCCATCGATTAGCAGTTCCATGGTAGCCTCCTAAACATCCTTCTCTATTCCGTATACTTAATAAATAGGGATTGTCCGTATTCTTTCTTGCCAAAGTTCTCAATGACATCTTGAGTTTTCGGATCAATCATAAATTCAACAAATTTCTTCGCATCTTTGCTATTAATCTTATCATGTTTTTCAGGATTTACCTGCATAACGTGATAGATATTCATTAAATCTTTGCCGCCTTCAACAACGATTTGCATGTCACTTAGGTTTTTAGATTGAGCAAGCCAGGTTGCGCGGTCAGTTAATACATAGCCTTTTTTCTCAGCTGCAACTTGTAAGGTTTGTCCCATTCCTTGGCCAGTCGAAACATACCAATCGCCTGCCGGCTTAATGTTTAGTAGAGTCCAGATGCCTTTTTCCTTTTTATCAGTACCTGAATCGTCTCCGCGAGAAACGAAGATAGATTTAGTTTCAGCTAATTTTTTGAAGGCTGCTTGAATGTCGTTTCCGCTGACACCAGAAGGATTTTCCTTTGGTCCAACTAGAACAAAATCATTGTACATAACGCGTTTGTAGTTGATGGCATCGCCGGCATCAACAACCGCTTTTTCAGCAGCAGGAGCATGCACAAGCAGAACATCGGCTTCCCCTTTTGTACCCATTTCAAGTGCCTGACCAGTTCCTACAGCAATCGTTTTCACTTTAACGTTGTTTTCTTTTTCAAACATAGGGATGAGGAAGTCTAGTAAGCCGCTGTCTTGCGTACTTGTGGTAGTTGCTAGAATCATTTCGGTTGGTGCTGCCTTAGGTTCAGCCTTTTTCGTTTTTGCATCTGCTTCTTTCGTCTGGGTATTTCCACAAGCTGATAAAATCAAAAGCATGAAAGCAAAAAGTGCTGCAAAATAATGTTTTTTTAACATGTAAGTTCCTCCGTTTGATAGATGATTTTTCCTAAATCTTCAATTGAATAACCTTCCAAATCCGTCAAGCTATTTTTAAAGCTGCTGGACTTCAAATAATGGATTAGGTCCGTCAGGCTTTGTTTATTATCTTCAGTAAAACGAAACACGAGATCAAAATTTTCCTTGGCAACAGGAATGAAATCAAGTCCCAGGTGGCTGGCGGCAGACTGGATTCCAAAAGCTACATCCGCCATACCTCTCGTTATGTAGGAGGCTGCAGATAAATGGTTCCATTCTTCGGTTGCATAACCTTTTATGCCAGAGGGATTAATCCCGCAGCTAGAAAGCTTCGAGTCCAGCAAAAAGCGAGTGCCCGCCCCTTTTTGGCGATTCACAAACTGAATCTCTTTTCGAGTCAGGTCATAAAAATCATGGATCCCTTTCGGATTGCCCTTCGCAACAATAAACCCTTGCTCTCTAGCAGCCAGTCGTAAAACTAAAATAGATTCATAGACAAATAGCTGATGGATAAATGGCAGATTATATTCTTGTGATGCGGGATCTAATAGATGAATGGCCGCAATATCACATTGTCCCCGATACAGCATCATTAAGCCTTCTAAACTGCCTATGTATGATGGCTGAATTTGCATACTTAAATCACGGGCGGCCTGCTTGGCAAAATGCTCGACTAGAAAGTCGTGGCTGCCGGAAAGCCTTATGAAACTTGCTTGATTCGATTGAGGGCTGGATTCTTTCCTTGAAGGCGCTTTCGTATTTTCTTTGAACCGCTCAAGCTCAGCATGCTCTATTCGCATTTTGTTTCCTATTTTAAAGGCTTGAAGCTCGCCTCTTTTGATTAACTCATAAACTGTATGCTTTGAGATTTGAAAGATTTGCGCTACCTCATCAGGAGTATAAGCCTTTAATTCCATTTTTCACCCTCCTTTTTCCATTATTTTATAAAAAGAATAGCATAATAATAGTGATTTTTGTTAAGTATTGTTAAGTTTCGTTAAGTTTTGTTTAGAATTGTCTAAAATTGTTCAAAAAGTAGAATGAGATTCATATAAAATTCACAAACTTCACTTATTGTTCAATTGTGAGCGATGGTGTTTGTTGTAGTATAGTAGTAGAAATTAAAATTGTGGCTGGAGGATGGGAGCGAATGGCAAAGCTTTTACATATTACGGCAAATCCAAAAAATGATATAAAACTTTCAAAGGGTATGCAAATTGGGGAAGTATTTTTAGAAGAATTTAAACAAGCGCAGCCAGATGTGGAGATCGAACGCTGGCATTTATATGATATGGATATTCCTGTCATCGATATGGATTTATTATATGCCCGGGCGAAATTATCCTTTATGGGCTATACAAAAGATCAGCTATCGGAAGCGGAACGGACGAAAATTGAAAGAATGCATGCGCTAGCTGACCGATTTATTGCTGCTGATTATTATGTGTTTGTGACACCGATATGGAACTTTGGAGCACCGGCAATTGTCAAAGCGTTTATGGATTGTTTATTTATTGCTGGAAAAACTTTTACTTACACAGAACACGGGGCAAAAGGGCTTCTCACTGGCAGAAAAGCCATCCATATTCAAACCCGCGGCGGCATTTACTCTACTGGACCGATGGTGGAATTTGAAATGGGGGATCGTTACTTAAAGAAGGTATTCGAATTCCTAGGCTTCGAGAGCTTGGATACGGTCATAGCAGAAGGGATGGATCATTTTCCTAAAAAAGTTCCTGAAATTATGGCAAAAGCTAAAGAACAAGCGGCGGCAGCCGCCAGAGAAATGGCTGTACTGCCCGTTAAACAATAAAAAATGCGACTCGGGGAGTCGCATTTTTTATTAGAATTTACCCGTAAATTGGAAAAATAGCACAATTAATCCCAATGCCCAAACATAGATAGCAAATGGCTTTAAGGAATGCTTCTTCAAGTAGCCAATCATCCATCTAACCGCAACATAGCCGAAGAGGGCAGAAGAGATGATCCCAACGAGCAGGGCAGATAATGAGATTTCTTCTCCTGCACCGCCGAGCAGATCCTTCGTTTGCAAGACAATGGCTCCTGCGATGGCTGGTGTTGATAATAAGAAGGAGAAATAGGCGGCCGTTTCACGGTCCAATTTTCGCCACAAAGCTGCAACAATTGTCATTCCAGAGCGCGATATCGCCGGCATAATCGCAACCGCCTGAAATGTTCCAATAATCAATGCATCCTTATAGCTGATGTCGTCCATTTTTTTATGGCCATTTTTCACTGAATCAGCAAGCCATAGGAAAATACCGGTAATTAAAAATTCCCAGCCAATCGTCACACCTGTTTTTGAGATTTCATCAATAAAATCCTTAAAAGCAAGTCCAAAGATAACGGCAGGAATCGTTCCGACAATTAACAAAAACGTTAATTTGCTGAACGGTTTTTTGATGATTTTAATAAATTCATCCTTATAAAAAACAAAGACAGCAAGCAAGGTGCCGACATGAAGCATCGTATCGAGCAATAGACCTGCTTCCTGCAAGCCAAATAAATTTCTTCCTAAATAGAGATGTCCTGTACTGCTGATTGGCAAAAATTCTGTTAACCCCTGGATAATCCCAAGTATCAACGCTTCTAATTTCGTTAACATACATTCCCTCACATTCTAAAAAAACTTGTACTATTAAAAGATATGTCCAACTAGTTATTGAAATTCTCTTCTATTTTAGGATTTATTTGCCAACAAGGTCAATTAAAAACTCAAACAAAATATGTGCAATTTGTTTGTCTTATCCCATAAAATAGGAATAAAGCCCTTCCGGGAGGAGATACACGTTTGGAAAATAAACATCTGCATTTTAATACTTCAATCGGTGTCAAAAAGCCTGAAAGTATCCGCAATAAAGCGCAGGCCTGCCCTTTTTGTGACAGGGACCAGCTGACCGGCCTGATTGCAGTGGACGGTCCAATCATTCTTTTGAAAAATAAATATCCTGTTCTAGAAAATGCCTATCAAACGGTGTTAATTGAAACAGATGATTGCCATGCTGAATTATCAACCTATTCCAAAGAGCATTTACATAGATTGATAAGGTTCGGCATCAAGCATTGGTTAGAGATGGAGGAAACAAAAGAATATCGTTCGGTTATTTTTTTCAAAAATCATGGACCTTTATCTGGCGGCACAATCGCCCATCCCCATATGCAAATCATTGGACTCCATGATCTGGATTATAAAGAAAAAGCAAGTCATGAAATGTTTCAGGGTATTGTGATTGATGAGGGGGAGGGTTCCAGGCTGATTCTGTCCACAAAACCCCGCGTCGGTTTCTATGAATTCAATATCGAAATGCCGGATTCGAGTTACCAGGAGAGGTTCTCCGAGTACCTGCAAATTGCAGTTCATTATATTCTCAACTATTTTCCCTTTAAGGCAAACAGCTACAATGTGTTTTTTCATCATCTTGATGGAAAAATTTACGCAAAGGTTGTTCCTCGTTTTGTGACAACTCCGTTATATATCGGGTATGGTCTTCCACAGGTGCCGAATAATTTAGAGTGGATGGCTGAGGAGTTGAAACGAATTTATTTTTGTAAATAAATCCATTCAATGGTTAGAAGTTGTGATTTAGGCTTGAAAAAAATATAATGGAGGAATGTACAAGTTTTATTAAGGTGGAGACTTACGCATGACTTCCAATAAAAACACAACTTCAAAACTTGATTATAATCTTGTTTTTATTCTTTTATTATTGTTTTTAGCAAGCTGTATTTCCATTTATAGCGCCCAAGCGAGCGGACAATACAAAGAGAATTTCTTAATTAAGCAAATGGTATGGTACGCCGTCGGCGGCGGGATTATCGCATCTGTAATGACGCTGGATTCTGACCAACTACGAAAGCTGACTTGGTATGCTTATGGATTTGGACTATTTCTTCTGGGCTTTTTAATAGTCGCACCTCCAAGCATTGCTCCGGTGATTAATGGAGCAAAGAGCTGGTTTATCGTTCCGGCCATGGGTTCTTTACAGCCCTCTGAGTTTGTTAAAATATTTATTATCTTGACACTTTCACGCGTCATCGATGATCACCATCAAAAAAATCAAGGGAACAAGACGATTCAAACTGATTTTTGGCTGTTAATAAAGCTGGGCATTGTAACAATGGTGCCATTGATGCTAGTGATGCAACAGCCGGACTTAGGAACTTCGCTTGTGTTTATTGCGATATTAGTAGGAATGATATTTATCTCAGGCATCACCTGGAAGCTGCTTGTACCGATTTTTTCTTCTGGTACAGTACTAGCTTCAACGATTTTGTATTTTGTTGTCTGGAAACCAGACATTTTAGAAAAATATCTTGGCGTAAAGCAGTACCAATTTGGCCGGATTTATTCCTGGCTCGACCCTTACAATTTTCAAAGCTCTGCTGGTTATCAGCTGACGAAATCCCTTCTCGCAATTGGCTCAGGCCAAACCGGGGGGAAAGGCTACGGCAATCGAGAAGTTTACCTGCCGGAAAGTCATACGGACTTTATCTTCAGCGTGGTTGGCGAGGAATTTGGCTTTATCGGTGCGAGTGTGTTAATTAGTTTGTTTTTCCTTTTGATATACCATATTACGAAGGTTGGCATGGAAACAAAGAATAATTTTTATACGTATATTTGTGTCGGGGTCATCAGCATGATTACCTTCCACGTTTTCCAAAATATCGGCATGACGATTGGCGTTCTGCCCATTACCGGTATTCCGCTTCCGTTTATCAGCTACGGCGGCAGTGCCTTAATGGGGAACATGCTTGGGCTCGGCTTAATTTTCTCGATACGTTACCATTATAAAAAATATATGTTTTCGACAACGGCATAACGTTGATCGATTGGGCGACCACGGTCGCTCTTTTTTTTGTTGCTTGAAAAGGGGTTTGGCGGAATAAATGCCAAGTTCTGAGGAATTCCAGCTCTATTCAACTGAAAAACATAACAAAAAAGAGCGAGACCATGGCGTGCCCCGCTCTTTTTATAAAAAACTTGGAAGGTTTTTTACACAATATTTAGTTTTACTTCTTTAACATGATTTTTTCGATGTCATCCAACATAATGTTTGCTGCAATCACGCCTCCGGCAGTATTCCAGATGGCATCACTTACTTCGTGGACATTCCCGCTCTTAACAGCATTTAAATTCTTCCAAAGTGGGTCATTTGTCCATTCCTTAGCAGTATCCAACGCAACTTTATCTCCATTTGGCGCATAGGTGAAGTAGAAAAGCTGATCCGCATCCATTTTAGGAATCACTTCTTTTCCTACCTCTACAGCAAGTTTACCAAGCTTATTTTCTGGCGTAAACAACGCTTCTTGCTGTGGAGCACGTTTAAAGCCTAATTTATCAAAAATAACACCAGAGAATGAATCAGTGTAATAAATACGAGATTTACCTGCCATAAAACGAACAATGGAAACCTGTTCATTTACTTTATCGCCAAGTTTTCCTTTAACATCTGCAACATGTTTATCAAAATCACTTAAAACCTTATTTCCTTTTTCTTCTAGGTTTAAAGCTTTTGCATATAATTTAAAGTTTTCTTGCCAATCTCCTCTAAGCGTTTCAGAAAAAACGGTAGGAGCAATAGCGCTTAGTTGTTGGTAAATTTTTTCTTGACGAAGCTTGTTACCGATAATTAAATCAGGTTTTAATGACGCAATTTTCTCGACGTTTACTTCACTTTCAACCCCAACTACCTCAACACCGTCCATATCCTTTTTAATATGGTCGTACCATGGATTTCCAAGAAAAGATTGAACAGCTCCAACTGGCTTAACTCCTAAAGATAGCACTGCCTCTGTACCTTCGTTTGTGAGAACAACGACTCTTTTTGGAGTGCCTTTAATGGTTGTCGAACCCATTGCGTGCTCAATCGTATATGGTTTTTCTTCTGTTTTCTTCGGTTCTGCTTTTTCCCCGGCAGTTTTCTCAGTTGAGCTGCCGCATGCGGCTAATAAGAAAATAGTCATAACGGAAAAAAGAGTAAGTATTGTTTTAATTGCCTTCAAAATATGTAGCCCCCTTAGCTAGTTGTTAATGATAATCATTTTCAATGACACTCTTATCATAAATTGTGACCTCGTCGCCTGTCAACAATTTTATTGAAAATCGTTCTCATTTTAATTGACAATCATTTTCAATTAGGGATAAACTAAAATTAATAACCTAATAGAAAGGTTTATCCGAAAATGCTGTTAAAAAGTACTTTTTCAAAATGGATTGGATTATTGTTCGTTATCTTGCTGATGCTTGGATTCATCTGTGCCAGCATCGTATATGGCTATACCGATACAAGCTGGGGTATCGCGGTTGACGCCTTTACCCATAACAATGGGTCCAATGAACATATTATTATTCAGACTGTCAGACTTCCACGTGCATTAATCGCATCTGCTGTCGGAGCAAGCCTTGCGATTGCAGGCGTCCTCATGCAAACATTAACGAAAAATCCCTTGGCGTCGCCTGGAATCTTTGGCATTAATGCCGGAGCCGGTTTTGCTGTGGTTGTCGCCATGACCTTATTTTCCGTTAACAGTCTGACAGCTTTCAGCGGTCTAGCTTTTTTGGGAGCTGCTATTGCTGCCATAAGTGTTTATGCGATAGGCTCCTTTGGCCGGGAAGGATTAACACCGATGAAGCTGACATTGGCAGGGGCAGCGATATCAGCTATGTTCTCCTCG
The DNA here is from genome assembly GCF_019969725.1 of Neobacillus bataviensis. The sequence goes on along the minus strand of NZ_JAHXYW010000005.1, from coordinate 258,423 downwards.
TTTACGCAAGGCCTTTTAGTTTTGGATGAAGCCATGCTTGATCAGGTGCTGTTTTGGCTGGCAGGTTCAGTCTCAGGGCGAAAATTGGAAACATTGGTTTCCGTGCTTCCATACATTGGGATTGGCTGGCTGGGCTCGTTATTGATTGCTGGAAAAATGAATATCCTCGCTATGGGGGAAGATGTCGCGAAGGGACTCGGATTAAATACCGGCTTTGTAAAAATAGCAATTGGTATTCTAGTCATTTTATTAGCGGGAGGCTCCGTAGCTGTGGCAGGACCGATTGGCTTTGTCGGGATTGTGGTTCCGCACATTACCAGATCGATTATCGGCATTAATCATCGCTGGGTGATCCCATTTGCCGGGATGTTAGGCGCAATTTTATTGCTAGCAGCAGATATTGCTGCACGATATATTTTAATGCCGTCCGAGGTTCCTGTCGGAGTCATGACGGCCATTATCGGAACTCCATTCTTCATTTACATCGCGAGAAGGGGGTTCAATGCACGATGAGTAAATATAAAAACTTCCGCCTTTTTAATAATCGAATGTCCTTTTTACTGGATCGAAAAGCAGCCATCATTTTTCTTGTACTTTCCATTATTACCGCTGCAGTTTTTATCATCAGCACCGGCGCTGGGGAGATGAAGATTAACCCGCTTACCGTTGTAAAGGTTTTATTCGGTGCAGGGCCAGAAATGGAAACGCTCGTCATTCAATCCTTTCGCCTGCCGAGGATTATTATTGCGCTAATGGTCGGCATCTCGTTAGCGGTAGCCGGAGGCATTTTACAAGGGATGATCCGCAATCCGCTCGCCTCACCGGATGTGCTCGGGATTACTGGCGGGGCAGCATTTGCCGTTGTAAGTTTCCTCGCACTTTTTAGCGATAAAAATCATTCCCTTACCGTCAGCATTGCCTGGCTTCCTTTAGCTGCCTTTATTGGAGCTGGCGTTGTTGCCTTCTTGGTTTATTTGCTAGCTTGGAAAAATGGGGTTTCCCCAATCAGGTTAGTACTGATTGGAATTGGCATCTCCACATTAACACAAGCATTAACAACCTTAACGATGGTAATGGGACCGATTTATCAGGCAAGCCAGGCAAACATTTGGATTACTGGAACTGTATACGGATCCAATTGGAAAAACGTTGCCACACTCGTACCTTGGACTGGTGTCTTCCTGATCATAGCCTTTGCAGCCGCAAGAACGATCAATATCCAAGAGCTAGGCGACGAGGTGGCAACTGGTTTGGGCGGTAAAGTTCAAAAACAGCGATTTTTACTCCTGATGATCAGCACAGCTTTAATTGGAAGTTCGGTTGCCTTTGCTGGCGGCATCGGTTTTGTCGGACTTATGGCACCACATATGGCGCGAAGATTAGTTGGTTCCTCCTTTGGGGCGTTGCTTCCGACCTCAGCTCTGCTCGGAGGAATCTTGGTAATGATTGCTGATTTAATCGGGCGGACAATGTTTTCACCATTAGAAGTACCGGCTGGAGTTTTCACCGCCGGAATAGGTGCACCTTATTTTATCTACTTACTATTTAAAACTAGAAATGCCTAAAGCGAGACAAGTAAAGGAGCTGTCAGAGATGATGAATGCGATTGAAACGAAAGAATTATCACTTTCATATGGGGAGACGCTGATTATTAATGAGCTGAATCTGCAAATTCCAAAGGGTGAAATAACCGTTTTTATCGGAGCAAACGGCTGCGGGAAATCAACGCTGCTTCGTTCAATCGCCCGGCTGCTGAAGCCAAAGTCAGGATCAGTTTTGTTGGAAGGGAAGGCGATTGCCAAGCTTTCCACAAAAGACATTGCGAAAAAAATGGCCATTTTGCCGCAGTCACCTACAGCCCCTGAAGGCTTAACGGTCCTCCAGCTCGTCAAGCAGGGACGTTATCCGCATCAAACCTGGTTAAAGCAATGGTCCGAAGAAGATGAGAAAAAAGTGAACGATGCCCTGAAGGCGACGAGGCTTGAGCATCTTAAAGAAAGACCGGTTGACTCTCTTTCCGGCGGGCAAAGGCAACGTGCCTGGATCGCCATGACTTTGGCACAGGATACCGACATTATTTTATTGGATGAGCCAACGACCTACTTAGATATGACCCATCAAATCGAAATTCTTGATTTGCTGTTTGAATTAAACGAAATGAAGAACCGGACCGTCGTTATGGTCCTGCACGATCTCAATCTCGCTTGCCGTTATGCCCATAACATTGTGGCAATTAAAGATCAAAAAGTTTACGCTCAAGGAAAACCAGAGAAAGTCATCAATTGCAGTCTTGTAAAAAATGTTTTTGATATGGATTGTGAGGTAACAACAGATCCCTTATTCGGGACACCTCTTTGCATTCCTTATGGGAAGGGAAGATGCATCCTAGAGAAGGCGGTAGCGATCAATGGCTAAACTTCTGACAGAGACCGGTCTCCAAAAATATAGATTGGCAGCTAATTTGAAAAATTCATTTCATGTCGCCGATTTATTGAATGATAAATTTTTAAAGCTATTCATTGCTAACTTAGCCGATTCTATCGGTGCACCGAATGAAAAGGCAGCAGCCTCCATTTTTATTAAAAGATATGCCTTTGTGGCAGTCATCTCCCTTTATGCGATGTCAGTCTGGAATAAAAAAATCAATGTCTCAATAAGTAATATAGAAATGGAGTCGCCTGAAAAGGGAAAGGATTGGCTTCCTTCCTTTTTATTAAAGGATGAAAAGGAAGAGGATTGGAATGGGAAGGCCCGCGCGGATTGGCGAAAGGACATGATAAACGAGCTATTTGCTAAAAATATTTTCCCTATCATCGATAAATTAGAAAAAACTTTCGGGATTTCTAAGTTAATCTTGTGGGAAAATATTGCTGTTTACATATTCTGGCTTTACGAATCAGAGCTAAAGGATAGTGAAAATAGCAGCGTACAAAGCGATTTCCGTTATTTACTTTTTGAAGCAGAGGGCTCTCTGTTTGGACGCTATAAAGGAAATCCTTTGCAAAAATACTACACCGAAAAGATCGAAGATGTAAGAATGAGGAAAACTTGTTGTTTCTCTTATCAATTATCCGCTGGTAAACGCTGCAAAACATGTCCATGTACGTATATCACCAAAGATGGAAGGTGTCAGGATGGAGAAAGTATTTGTTCAACAATTCGAAGCCTTGCTTGAGAAGTATAGTGAATTATTAGTAGGGGAAACGGCTGAAGAAACGAAAGAAAAGGTGAAGGCTTGGGCGCTATATACTCACATCGCCAAATCGATGCCGGCTTTAGCCAAGCACTGGAATGAGTTGTATCCAGAAGCGAAGGAAGAAATGAAGCAAATTATTAATGAGATTAAACAAATGAATGATGAGCACCGGAATTCTGCGAAGAAATGAAAAACAGGCTGAGTGATTCAGCCTGTTTTTTGTCCGGCTTTTCTAATTAGCGTTTATATTGGTTATTCTGGCTGTTGGTTTTGTTGAAGCCTGGATCCTCATTGCCTGGTCCGCTATTGCCTTTTACGCTGGCCGCACTGACACCTGCTTTGGAAGGATTTTTCTTCATTTTTGCCATGGAAATCACCTCATAAATAGATTTCCCCGCCAAGAAAAATTTATCAAAAGTCAAGAAAAAATTTATTTTAAAAAAAAAATAAATTTTCCACACTTATCGATTGCACAAATTTTCAAAATCTTTTATATTAAATAATAACAGAACTCATTCAAATGTGAAATTTTTTTAACAAAAAAATGAATGAGTATTCATTCAAAATGATGAAGGGGGAGACAGTGTTGAACCAACTTATTAAAAAAGCAGCCGTCTTAGGATCTGGAGTAATGGGATCAGGAATTGCGGCACATCTTGCAAACATCGGAATACCAACCCTATTATTGGATATTGTCCCGCGTGAGCTTACGAAAGAAGAAGAAGCAAAGGGATTAACTTTAGCTGACCAGCAGGTACGTAATCGTATCGCTGCTGCAAATATTCAAAAATTATTGAAGCAAAAACCTGCACCGCTGACTGCTAAAAAGAATCTAGCTCTTATTGAAGCAGGTAACCTTGAAGACGATTTAGTCAAATTGAAAGACGTTGACTGGGTAATCGAAGTGGTTGTTGAAAACCTAAATGTGAAAAAACAAGTTTTTGAGCAAGTTGACAAATTCCGTAAACCTGGCAGTATCGTAAGCTCAAACACTTCCGGTATTTCAGTGGAAGCGATGGTTGAAGGACGTTCCGACGATTTTAAGAAACACTTCCTTGGAACACACTTCTTTAACCCGCCACGTTATCTAAAATTATTAGAAATTATTCCAACTCAATACACGGACCCAGAAGTCCTCTCTTTCATGAAAACATTTGGTGAGGATGTTTTAGGGAAAGGTGTAGTTGTGGCCAAAGATACGCCTAACTTTATCGGCAACCGCATCGGTACGTACGGCCTCCTTATTACAGTTAGAGAAATGTTAAATGGCGGTTATAGTGTCGGAGAAATCGATTCTATCACTGGACCATTAATTGGACGTGCGAAAAGTGCTACCTTCCGCACCCTTGATGTAGTCGGACTAGATACCTTCTATCATGTAGCAAACAATGTCTACGATAGTGTCCAGGGGGAAGAAAAGGAAGTTTTTGAAGTACCTGCTTTTATAAAAGCGATGGTTGAAAAAGGCTGGCTTGGAAGCAAATCCGGGCAAGGATTCTTTTTGAAAAAAGGAAAAGAAATCTTAGAATTGGATCCAAATACACTGGAGTACGGTCCACGCAAAAAGCTTTCTACACCTTCAGTAGAGCTTGCAAAGCAGGAAAAAGGCACAGGGAATAAATTGAAAGCGCTTGTTTACGCCAATGATCGTGCCGGCCAATTTTTATGGAATACAACAAAACATTCATTAATATACTCAGCACAGCTCTTAGGGGAAATCGCCGATGATATCGTAGCCATCGACCGTGCGATGAAATGGGGCTTCGGCTGGGAAAAGGGTCCTTTTGAAAACTGGGATGCTATCGGTGTCGAAAAATCTGTTCAAAAGATGAAAGAAGAAGGCATTGAAGTTCCAGCATGGATTACCGAAATGCTTGAAAAGGGTCATACCTCTTTCTATAAGGAAGAAAACGGCGAGCTTTACTTCTATCATAAAGGTGAATACCAGCCAGTGGAGTTCAATCCAAAGGCGATCGACCTTAAGAAAATTAAGAAACAAAAAGGTGTAATTAAAAAGAATGGCGGTGCAAGCTTGATTGATATCGGTGACGGAGTTGCTTTATTAGAATTCCACTCACCAAATAACGCGATCGGACTTGATATCGTACAAATGATTAACTTCGCAATCGATGAAGTGGAGAAAAATTATAAGGGTCTTGTCATCGGGAACCAAGGTAAGAACTTCTGTGTCGGCGCCAACTTGGCAATGATGCTGATGGAAGCCCAGGATGACAATATTCCGGAGCTTGATATGGTCGTGCGACATCTTCATAACGCACTTTTAAAAGTAAAATACAGCTCTAAGCCGGTGGTTGCGGCACCATTTGGCATGACGCTTGGCGGTGGAGCAGAGGTGTGCCTGCCTGCAGCCCACATTCAAGCATCATCTGAAACGTATATGGGACTTGTTGAGGTTGGAGTAGGCTTACTTCCTGGCGGAGGCGGTAACAAGGAGCTTTATATTAAGCACTTAGAAAGCCTGCCAAATGGCGTACAATTCGACCTGCAAAACGTGGCCAATAAAGTATTTGAAAGCATCGCGACCGCGAAAGTATCTACTTCCGCAGAAGAAGCTCGCGAGAATAATTTCTTAAACTTTGCGGATGGAATCAGCGTTAATGGTGACCATCTGCTATATGATGCAAAACAAGCCGTACTGGCATTACATGAAAAAGGCTATAAGCCAAGAGTACGCCGCAAGGTTCCAGTCGTCGGTGAAACCGGTTATGCGACACTTCTGCTTGGTGCTGAAGCCATGCGTTTATCCGGCTTTATTTCCGAGCATGACATGAAAATTGCCAAGAAGATTGCTTATGTCATTGCCGGAGGCAAAGTGCCATTCGGAACAGAAGTCGATGAACAATATCTATTAGATTTAGAAAGAGAAGCTTTCTTAAGCTTAATCAGAGAACCAAAAACACAACAGCGCATGCAGCATATGCTTGTGAAGGGAAAACCATTACGCAATTAGAAAACGGAAGCGCCTTGACCAGGGAAAAAAGCAGTTCATTTTTTCTTAGGGCCGACAAGCATAAGACGAGCTGGCGAGAAGGTTGGTTTTTAACCTTCTTGACGGATTGGCTGTAGACCTGCGAACCCCTAGGCGCTGAAGCTAGACAGTTATCGAAGTTAAAGACGAAAAATAAATTGCAAGATTGAGAGAAAGAGAGGGAACATTCATGAGAGAAGCGGTAATCGTTGCCGGAGCAAGGACACCGGTCGGCAAGTCGAAGAAAGGTTCGCTTGCCCAGGTTCGTCCTGATGATTTGGGAGCGTTAGTTGTAAAAGAAACCTTAAAGCGTGCCGGAAATTATGAAGGCAATATAGATGATTTAATCATTGGCTGTGCGATGCCTGAAGCAGAGCAAGGAAATAACATGGCCCGAAATATCGGGGCTTTGGCAGGACTTCCTTACACAGTTCCTGCTATTACAGTCAATCGTTTCTGTTCTTCAGGATTACAGGCGATTGCCTATGCAGCACAGGGAATCATGCTTGGCCATACTGATACAGCCATCGCTGGCGGAGCGGAATCGATGAGTATGATTCCAATGACGGGTCATGTTGTCCGGCCAAATATCAAACTAGCGGAAACAGCTCCACAGTACTATATGGGAATGGGTCATACGGCTGAACAGGTAGCACAAAAGTATGGAATTACACGCGAGGATCAAGACGCCTTTGCGGTTAGAAGTCATCAGCGTGCAGCCAAAGCCATTGCTGAAGGAAAATTCGTTGATGAAATCGTACCAGTGGATGTCACTATTCGCACAGTGGGAAAAGACAATAAGCTGGTTGAAAAAACAATCCAATTTTCACAAGACGAAGGTGTTCGTCCAGATACAAATTTAGAAACACTTGCTAAGCTGCGCCCGGCCTTCTCTGTTACAGGTTCTGTTACAGCTGGCAATGCCTCACAAACAAGTGACGGGGCAGCAGCTGTTATGGTAATGGACCGTGAAAAAGCAGAAGCGCTTGGTCTTAAGCCATTAGCAAAATTCCGTTCGTTCGCTGTTGGCGGTGTTCCGCCGGAAATTATGGGTGTCGGACCTGTAGTAGCGATCCCTAAAGCCCTAAAGTTAGCAGGTTTAGAGATATCAGATATTAATCTATTCGAATTGAACGAAGCCTTTGCTTCGCAATCTCTTCAAGTCATCCGCGAGCTTGGACTTGATGAAGAAAAAGTAAACGTGAATGGCGGAGCAATTGCCCTTGGACATCCGCTAGGCTGTACAGGTGCGAAGTTAACATTGAGCCTTATTCATGAGTTAAAGCGCCGCAACGAACAATTTGGTGTTGTAACCATGTGTATCGGCGGCGGAATGGGTGCTGCCGGAGTATTTGAATTATTGTAATCCGGTCATGGGGGGGTTCCCGATTGCAGCCCCCTCTCAAAATTAATTAGGAGGAATAATTATGACTGAAACTAAAAAAATCGTAAAAGGCGGAAGCTTTTTAATTGAAGATCTTTCATATGAGGATATTTTTACACCGGAAGATTTTACAGAAGAGCATTTAATGATTGGGCAGACTGCTGCAGACTTTGTTGAAAAAGAAGTGGCGCCGCAAATCGAGCATTTAGAAAACCATGAATTTGATCGTACGGTTAAGTTATTAAAGAAAATGGGAGAACTTGGCCTTTTAGCGGTAGACGTTCCAGAGGAGTTTGAAGGCTTAGGTTTAGATAAAATTACTTCATCGGTTATTACCGAAAAAATGTCAGGTGCGGGCGGCTTCTCCCTTTCTTATGGTGCTCACGTGGGAATTGGTTCCCTGCCAATCGTGTTATTCGGTAATGATGAGCAAAAGAAAAAATATTTACCAGCCCTTGCTTCTGGTGAAAAAATTGCAGCCTATGCATTGACGGAGCCTGGATCAGGTTCTGACGCATTAGGCGCAAGAACAACGGCTAAATTAAATGCTGCCGGCACTCACTATATCCTGAACGGTGAAAAGCAATGGATCACTAATGCAGGTTTTGCAGATGTTTTCGTTGTTTATGCAAAAATTGACGGTGAACATTTCACGGCCTTTATCGTAGAACGGGATTTCTCTGGCGTTTCAACAGGCGCTGAAGAAAAGAAAATGGGTATTAAGGCTTCTTCCACTCGTACCCTAATCTTAGAAGATGTAGCGGTCCCGGTTGAAAATTTACTAGGTGAATATGGCAAAGGCCATGTTATTGCCTTTAATATTTTAAACATTGGCCGTTACAAGTTAGCTGTCGGCGGCGTCGGCGGTTCCAAAAAGGCATTTGAAATGACAGTTAAGTATGCAAATGGCCGTAAGCAATTTAAAACTCCAATTGCCCAATTTAATTTAACAAAAGAAAAGTTTGGTACAATGGCTTCTAAAATTTATGCGGCTGAAAGCTCCGTTTACCGTACAATCGGTTTGTATGAAAACAACCAAGGCCAGCTTTCGACGGAAGAAGCGAAGGACATTAAAAAGGTTGCTGGTTCAATCGCTGAATACGCAATCGAGTGTTCCGTAAATAAATTCTTTGCAAGTGAAGTGCTTTCTTACGTGGTAGATGAAGGCGTACAAATTCACGGCGGATACGGCTTCATGCAGGAATATCCGATTGAAAGAGCCTACCGTGACGCCCGTATTAACCGTATCTTTGAAGGAACAAACGAAATCAACCGTCTATTGGTGCCAGGCACCTTCTTGAAAAAGGCCTTTAAAGGCGAGCTTCCATTATTCCAAAAAGCAATGGTGCTTCAAGAGGAGTTAATGATGTTAATGCCGGAAGAGCCAGGCGATGAGCCGCTTGCACAGGAAAAATATCTGGTGAAAAACGCAAAGAAAATTGGCCTATTAGCAGCAGGCTTAGCTGCGCAAAAATTCGGTAAAGCGCTTGAAACAGAGCAAGAAATCCTCTCTAATATTGCGGATATCGCTTCACAAGTTTACGCTATGGAATCAGTTGTTTTACGTACTGAAAAAGCGATTGCAAAAGACGGCTTAGAAAAGAATAAGCAGAAGCTTCTATACACTCAAATCTTCTGTCAAGAAGCCTTTAATGAAATCGAACAGCATGCGAAAGAGACCCTTGTAGCGGTTGAGCAGGGAGATACACTTCGCATGATGCTTACTTCCCTTCGCAAGTTTACTCGCCACACGCCAATCAACGTGATTGCAAAAAAACGCGAAGCGGCAGATGTAGTAATTGAAGCAGAACGTTATGTAGTGTAATTTTTATTCCGGCTCCCTTCCTTCACAGAGGGGAGCTTTTTATTTAAATATTTTTTTAAAAAGCAGGAAATTCTACAAACGGTGTCGAATTTTATCTTTTGGAAGTGCCATCTATTAGGATTTTGAAGTTGTCTATGATAAAATGCATTTGACTAAAGAGGGTGGTGAAACGGTTGGCATTAACATTTTACTGGTATCCGAAATGCGGAACATGTCGAAATGCAAAGAAGTGGCTGGATGCCCATCAGCTTTCGTATGAAGAAGTACATATTGTGGAAAATCCCCCATCACGGGAATTGTTGCAAGAGTTCTACCAAAAAAGCGGCTTGGAATTAAAGAAATTTTTTAATACAAGTGGCCAAAAATACCGGGAATTAGGTATGAAAGACCGAATGAAGTCAGCAACAGACAATGAGCTATTAGATTTATTAGCTTCCGACGGCATGTTAATCAAACGCCCGATTTTAACAGACGGAGAACATGTGACCGTTGGCTTTAAGGAAGAAGAGTTTGAGAAAATGTGGCTGAAGTAACCTAGCCATCATGTAAAAGTGGTAATCGATTTATTTCGATGATAGATTTTAGAATAATTCAATGGAGGGATTTTGCAAATGAGTACACCAAAAGAATTACGTTATTCTGAAGAACATGAATGGGTAAAAGTTGAAGGAGAAAAAGTGCGCGTCGGGATCACTGACTTTGCACAGCACGAGTTAGGTGATATCGTTTTCGTAGAGCTTCCTGAAGTGGGCGATGAAGTAACAGCTGACGAACCATTCGGCAGCGTGGAATCAGTTAAAACTGTTTCTGAACTTTACGCACCAGTCAGCGGTAAAGTTGTTGAAGTAAACGAAGATTTAAGTGACAGCCCTGAGTTCGTGAACGAATCACCATATGAAAAAGCATGGATGATCGTAATTGAATTATCCGACAGCAGTGAAATCGACAAGCTTATGACGGCTGAACAATACGAAGAAATGACTAAAGAAGACTAATTCTTAGCTTGAAAGCACCTCATGCAGGTGCTTTTCTTACATTTTCCACTTTTTCTACTACTAAATTTGGGCAGGCTATAATAAAATGTGAAAAAGGCGGAAAAGCATCCATGAGCAAAAACCTATTTTTGAGATGACAATAATGCTATAGTTAACGTACCTAAGAAGCAGGCACACATTGTGAAAAATTTGGAATATGTTATCATAAAACAACTTCTTTTACAGGTGATGGATAATGAATGATACGTATGTTGACAAAGTTCTTATTGTCGAAGGAAAATCGGATAAAAATAAGGTTAAAAGTATCTTAAAGGAACCCGTTGAAATCATTTGTACAAATGGAACCATCAGTTTGACAAAATTAGATGAATTGATTGAATTTCTTGAAGACAAGGATGTCTATATCCTTGTGGATGCCGATGAAGCAGGCGAGAAGCTTCGGAAGCAGTTTAAACGGGAATTTCCTCATGCGGAACATTTATATATTGACCGGATGTATCGTGAAGTAGCCACTGCGCCTGTGCAACACCTAGCTACGGTTTTATTAGGTGCGAACATTGACGTTCATACCGAGTATTTAGAAATGAGTTAACTGAAATGAATGAGTGGAATCGAAAGGATTTGACCAACTTCCTCGAATCAAAGGCAACCGGGCTGGTCTATTTTTATACGCCAATGTGCGGCACCTGCCAGCTGGCCTCTAAAATGCTGTTGGTAGTTGAGGAACTGATCGAGATAGAAATGGGAAAAATGAATTTAAATTTTTACCCTGATTTAGCGGTGGATTTTGCCGTTGAAAGTGTCCCCAGTTTGCTAATCGTGCAAAACGGTGTCGTGATGGAGACGCTGTATGCTTTTCATTCGGTACCGTTTTTGTTGGATAAAATAAGGCAGTATATAAGCTAAAACAGATGCTTTTTGTGGGCATCTGTTTTTTGTTTGCTTATAACAATTCATAAAACCTGCTAGTCGCAAAAAAGGATAGTCACGGTCGATAAGAACGGTTCATAAAGCCCGCCAGACATAAAAAAGGGCAGTCGCGGTCGATAAGAACAGTTCATAAAGCCCGCCAGACATAAAAAAGGGCAGTCACTGTCGATAAGAACAGTTCATAAAGCCCGCCAGACACAAAAACGGCAGTCACGGTCGATAAGAACGGTTCATAAAGCCCGTCGGACACAAAAAACGGCAGTCACGGTCGATAAGAACGGTTCATAAAGCCCGTCGGACACAAAAAACGGCAGTCACGGTCGATAAGAACGGTTCATAAAGCCCGTCAGACACAATAAAAGGCGGCCACGGTCGATAAGGACGGTTCATAAAGCCCGTCAGACACAAAAACGGCAGCCACGGTCGATAAGGACGGTTCATAAAGCCCGTCAGACACAAAAAACGGCAGTCACGGTCGATAAGAACGGTTCATAAAGCCCGCAAGACACAATAAAGGGCAGCCACGGTCGATAAGGACGGTTCATAAAGCTAGCCAACTCAAAAATAGGACAGCCACAGTCGATAAGACTGCATAGGACCTATCTACCCAAAACTTAAACATAATAGGTATATTTTTTCTTCCCCATTACCTTGTAGTTTTCCTTTAAAATTCTTTTAATCATTTTTTGCGACTTAATAACCACACACCATTCCCTCACAACATTGGTGGTAATCTTCATCTCGGGGAACAGCAGTTTAATTTCATCTACACTCCGTAATACGGCAGCATCAATTTTCTCTTCACACCCGCAGTCATAACATACTAATTTTCCACCACACAAAGACACATTAAAGGAATGGCACGCAGAACATGTCAATCCCTTCCGCAGCTCCTCAAAACTATAAGCCCTCAGTTTTGAATAAGGAGATACAACTTTATGTAGAGACACCAGTTTTTCAGCGAGCTTATTATGATGAATGCTCAATTTGGACTGCTTTCTATTTAATTTTTTCATGAAAGTTTTTAACTGAGGTGCATAAATGATGGGTTCGTTTAGGGGTGCTTGGTACAAGAAAAAGTCGGGGTTATTAAAAACGACATATCCTTCAATCGGTATATTATAACCCAGATTTTGGAGTAATTGACGGAGCAGGGTTTTGGTGCGTTTCAGCTGGTCAAGTGGGTTTTGATATATCTTTCCTGATAGAGTCTCTAACCGGTCGGGTTTAAAAATAAAATTTCCTTGATAATATTTTACTTCAAAAACATAAAGAGGTTCTTGAAAAATAAGAGTGGAATCAATCTGAAAATCCTTATTATTACTCTCAATAAGCAAATCATTTAAAATATGGCAATTACTTTGCAATTTTTCAGTTAAGAAATCAAATTGAACTTCACCCTGGTAGCCTTTTTCAAGGTTAAAATAATTCCTCCTTTCTTCCTCCGTCAACTCCATTCGCGTGTTTAAAATCCTAAGAATCAGTAACTCTAGCGACTCAATTCGTGGTTTAAAAGCCATGTTCCACACCCTTTCTTTACTTCAAATTTTATAAAAATATCAACCATCCTTAACAACGTACATTTGAACAATTTATAACAATTCCCCCAATTTCGACACATCACTCCGCCAATCCCCGCAATAACTGTCGAGCGTTATTAAAAGGATAATAGCGCCCCATGATGAATAAGTATTAGTAAAAGCATGGGACCGGAGTGGTGAAAATGATAGAGGCTTTAAATAATTTTCTAACAAAAGTAAAAGTACAAGGGCATATCCTTCCATTAATAGAAAACGCGGACCTTCGTGTGAACTTAAATACCCATCAGCAGTCCATACAGCTGGTAATAAAAAATGGAACCATTTTTACTCTTCAAAACCAACCCTCCAAATACGAAATTAGCGGCGATATAAATGCAATGACACAACTCCTCGAGGGCAAGCAAAGATTACGAACTCTAAAGCTCAGCATATCAGCCCCTTTAAGAACGATCTTGCTGCTCGAATCTCTTTTTTACCTCACAAAAGCACAGCAAGAATTTGCAAAAATAATTTAATCAAAGCTATTGACTCGGAATTAGACATCAGGTATGCTGAATTTAGAATATTATACCAATAAAATAGCCAAATAAAGTAATCTTATCCAGAGAGGCGGAGGGACTGGCCCGATGATGCCCGGCAACCGGTTGGACAACCAAGGTGCTAATTCCAGCGAAGCGGAAAAGGCTTCGGAAGATAAGAAGAGAGACCCCCTCTTCTTATTGAAGTGGGGGTTATTTATTTTAAAAGGAGTGGGAGTAATGGCAGAAAATCAAAAAAAGTATCGGTTTGAAACATTAAGTGTTCATGGCGGTTTATCACCAGACCCAGTGACAGGTGCACGCGCGGTTCCAATCTACCAAAACAATGCCTATCAATTTAAAAACACAGAACATGCTGCAAACCTGTTTAGCTTAGCAGAACCAGGTTACATATATACTCGCATTCATAATCCAACCACCACCGTTTTTGAAGAACGTGTCTCCCTCCTGGAAGGAGGTGTTGGTGCCCTGGCGGTTGCCAGCGGAATGGCTGCCATCACACTCGCCATCCTAAATATTGCCGAAGCAGGCGATGAAATTGTGGCCGCTTCTAATCTCTATGGCGGAACCTATAATTTATTTGCAGTTACGCTCCCTAAATACGGGATTAAAGTTAAATTCGTAGATGCGGAAAATCTGGAAAACTTCCGCACGGCAATTACCGAAAAAACAAAAGCAGTCTTTGCTGAAACCATTGGTAATCCAAGCTTGCGCATTCTTGATATTGAAAAAGTGGCAGAAATTGCCCACGAGGCCGGAGTCCCATTAATTATTGACAATACGTTTGCAACACCTTACCTTTGCAGACCAATTGAGCATGGTGCAGATATTGTGATACATTCCGCAACCAAGTGGCTCCTAGGCAATGGAACCACGACAGGAGGCATCATTGTTGACGGAGGTAAGTTTGATTGGAATTCGCCGAAATTCCCTGGCTTTACTACTCCAGATGCAAGCTATCATGATCTTGTTTATGCAGAGGCACTAGGGGCGGTTGCATACATTATCAAAGCGCGAGTGCAGCTTCTCCGTGACCTTGGACCAGCCCTAAGTCCACAAAATGCCTTCTTATTTGCACTTGGGCTTGAAACACTGCATGTTCGCATGAAAGAGCATGTCGCCAATACAAACCAGGTCGTTGAATATTTGTTAAATCACCCTGCCGTCGAGTGGGTTTCCTATCCAGGCCACAAAACACATCCTGATTACGACTTAACCAAAAAGTATTTGCCAAAAGGTGCAGGGTCAATGGTTGTTTTCGGAATTAAGGGTGGAAAAGAAGCTGGAGCGAAGCTAATAGATTCCCTTTCTTTATGGGCTCATGTTGCCAATGTTGGGGATGCCAAAAGTTTAATCATACATCCGGCTAGTACAACACACCAGCAGCTAGATTCTGAGGGACTTAAAGCAGCAGGTGTCTCAGAAGATTTAATCCGCCTATCAATCGGTATCGAGAACGTCGAGGATCTGATTGAAGACCTAGAATCAGCTATTGAGGCGGCAACAGGCTTAACTTCGTTAAAAACAAATGTTTAAAATTTCCTAAATTATTTTTTCGAAAATTTCATTGACACACCTTTTTATACGTGTTACGATAACTTTCGTGAAATAATTACTTAAATAATTTAACGTGTTAATTGAATATATAGGATGCTCTTATCAAGAGAGGTGGAGGGATGTGCCCGATGAAGCCCGGCAACCGTCAATTTATTGAAATGGTGCCAATTCACACAAAGCAATTGCTTTGGGAGATGGGAGAAAGGTTTATATTAATAATGCCTTTCTGCCTGTGCAGAAAGGTTTTTTGTTTTCCTAAAATAGGAATATTTCTGGCAAACAATCAAACCCTATAATCAAGTAATAGGTTTTAATTTCAGAATTTTAAGTAAATAGGTTAAAAAGTAGGTGAGACTATCAATGATTTCGATAAAAAATGTCCGAAAAATCTATCCTTCGAAACAGGGGCAGCTAAAAGCCGTCGATGACGTCAACCTGGATATTAAAGAAGGGGAAATTTTCGGGGTAATTGGATATAGCGGTGCTGGGAAAAGTACTTTAATCCGTATGCTTAACGGACTTGAACTGCCAACCGATGGAACCGTAACGGTAGCTGGTCGTGTTATCTCAAAAATTAAAGGCAGTGAACTTCGAAAGGCACGCCAGGAAATCAGCATGATTTTCCAACATTTTAATCTTCTTTGGTCAAGGACAGTCAGCGAAAATATTGCTTTTCCATTAGAAATATCCGGGGTTCCAAGCTCACAGAGACAAAAAAGAGTTAATGAGCTCATAAAGCTTGTTGGCCTTGAAGGCAGAGAAAATGCTTATCCTTCACAGCTGAGCGGCGGGCAAAAACAGAGGGTCGGAATTGCCCGGGCACTTGCGAATAACCCAAAGGTATTGCTTTGTGATGAAGCAACCTCTGCACTCGATCCACAAACAACCGACTCAATCCTGGAATTATTAGTTGATATTAATAAACGGCTGGGCTTAACCATTGTATTGATTACCCATGAGATGCATGTCATTCGTAAAATTTGCCACCGTGTTGCTGTAATGGAAAGCGGAAAAGTAGTTGAGCTTGGCTCAGTACTCGATGTTTTCAAAAACCCGCAGCAGCCGATTACAAAACGATTCGTCCAACAAGTGACAGAGCCGGAAGAAACCAAGGATACGGCAGATCATTTGCTTGAACGTTATCATTCCGGTTTGATTGTCCAACTAACCTTTATTGGGGAATCTGCTGAGCAGCCGGTCATCACAAATTTAATAAGAAATAACAATGTTACGGTAAATATCCTGCAGGGGAAAATATCACAAACGCAGAGTGGTTCATATGGTACGCTTTTCATCCATATCGATGGGGACGAAAAAGAAGTCATGAATGCAGTTGACTTTATCCGTTCACAGCAGGTAGGAGTGGAGGTGGTAGCAAATGATTAAGGAGTATTTTCCAAATGTTGATTGGCTTATTTTGTGGCAAGAAACAAAAAATACCCTATATATGACGGGGATCTCAGTGCTTGCAACCTTTATTTTAGGGACCTTGCTTGGCTTAATATTATTTCTTACTTCTAATGGAAACTTATGGGGAAATAAACCGATTAACGCAGTATTCAGTACGATCGTAAATATTTTCCGTTCTATACCATTTATTATCTTAATCGTGTTATTAATTCCGTTAACGACGATATTGGTTGGATCCATGATTGGTGTTAATGCTGCGTTACCATCACTAATAATTGGAGCTGCGCCGTTTTATGCGCGGATGGTGGAAATTGGACTAAGAGAGATTGATAAAGGAGTCATTGAAGCAGCCAGATCAATGGGAGCAACAACTGGTACGATTATCTGGAAGGTGCTTCTTCCGGAATCAATGCCGGCACTCATATCAGGTATTACAGTTACAGCGATTGCCCTTGTCAGTTACACAGCGATGGCAGGAGCGATTGGTGCAGGCGGCTTAGGAAGTCTAGCCTACAACTATGGGTACCAGCGAAACCAAAATGATGTAACCTTCATGGCTACAGTCGTCATTTTACTTATTGTGTTTGTAATTCAATTTATTGGTGATTTCATCACTTCAAAATTAGATAAACGATAAAAAGGAGAGGTTAAAATGAAAAAATGGTTAACAGTACTTTTAGCATTAACACTTGCACTTGCGCTGGCAGCTTGCGGTAAATCTGAAGATAAATCAGAAGGTACTAGTGAAAAGGGCAGCAAAACAACAACATTAGTGGTCGGAGCATCTACTGTTCCCCACGCTGAAATTCTTGAAAAAGCAGCACCTCTGTTAAAAGAAAAAGGGATTGACTTAAAAATTACAACATTCACGGACTATGTTTTACCAAACAAAGCCCTTGCTTCAAAAGAACTTGATGCTAACTATTTCCAGCACATCCCTTACCTAGAGTCTCAAAATAAAGAGTTTGGATATAATTTTGTCAATGCTGGCGGAATCCATATCGAGCCAATTGGTATATATTCTAAGAAATACAAAAAGCTAAGCGACCTTCCAAATGGTGCCCACCTAATCATGAGCAACTCTGTTGCAGACCACGGCCGTCTACTTTCATTGCTTGAAAAAGAAGGTCTAATCAAGCTTAAAGAAGGCATTGATAAAACTAAAGCTGAGTTGAAAGACGTTGTTGAAAATCCAAAGAACTTAAAATTTGATGCAAACTATGAAGCAAAATTATTACCGCAAATCTATAACAATGGCGAAGGCGATGCGGTTCTTATCAACTCAAACTATGCGATTGATGCGGGCCTAAACCCAGTAAAAGATTCCATTGCGATTGAAGATAAAGAATCACCATATGTAAACGTAATTGCGGTTCGTAAAGGTGATGAAAACAAGCCAGCAATCAAAGCACTTGTTGAAGTACTTCATTCTAAAGAAATCCAAGATTTCATTCTTGAAAAATACAAAGGTGCCGTTGTCCCGGTTTCTGAATAAGTAATAGGAAAAAGCAGGCGAGTGAGCCTGCTTTTTCGTCTAAATTAGGTAGAAACTGATGATACATGAATCAAACTAAATGGGTAAAAATAGAGAAGACTTTCAACCTGAATTCACTTGGCAATTGCTAAAAAAATGAGGTATCATTTTAATCGAGTGTGTTTTACATAATTGGTTAGTTGTCTGAATTTTTTAAAAACCACTCTTTTCATTCTCATTTAGGACATCCTCAATGAAAATAGCACTTGGTTTTTACTGTTTAAGAGTTGCTAATACATTTCATTTGTTATAAGATTGGAATGAGAATAAAATGAGAATAGAGTTATAGATCTCCTGTGATCTACAAGATACAAAACATTCTTTTCGGAGGTATTATTATGGCTGGATCAACTTTAACTATCAAGGATTTACACGTAGAAATTGATGGGAAAGAAATCTTAAAAGGTGTAAACCTTGAAATAAAAGGTGGAGAAATTCACGCAATTATGGGTCCAAACGGAACAGGTAAATCTACTTTATCTTCCGCCATCATGGGGCACCCAAAATATGAAGTAACAAGCGGCAGCATTACATTAGATGGTCAAAATGTTCTTGAAATGGAAGTAGATGAGCGTGCCCGCGCAGGTCTTTTCCTTGCCATGCAATATCCAAGTGAAATCAACGGCGTAACGAATGCTGATTTTTTACGTTCAGCGCTAAATAGCCGTCTCGGTGAAGGCAATGAGATTTCCCTAATGAAATTCATTCGCAAAATGGATAAGCAAATGGAATTCCTAGAAATGGATTTAGATATGGCTCAGCGCTATTTGAACGAGGGCTTCTCCGGCGGTGAGAAGAAGCGTAACGAAATCCTGCAATTGATGATGCTTGAGCCAAAAATTGCAATCCTTGATGAAATCGACTCAGGTCTTGATATTGACGCTCTTAAGGTTGTATCAAAGGGTGTTAATGAAATGCGCGGCGAAGAATTTGGCTGCTTAATTATTACTCACTATCAACGTCTTTTAAACTATATCACTCCTGACCATGTGCATATTATGATGCAAGGCCGCATTGTGAAATCAGGCGGAGCAGAGCTGGCACAACGCTTAGAAGCAGAAGGATATGACTGGATCAAGAAAGAGCTCGGCATTGAAGATGAAACAGTTGGGCAAGAAGCGTAAGCAGTTAGGAGGATTACAATGACAACAGAAACAAAATTACCATTTGATAAGGGGTTTGTAAGCTCTTTTTCAAAAGAGACAGGCGAACCTGCCTGGTTTGCAGAGCTTCGCCTGAAGGCATTAGACTATTTCGAGGAAGTGCCTATGCCTCGCCCGGATAAAACAAAAATTGATAAGTGGAACTTCACGCAATTTGATCAGCATGTTGTAAAAAGTGCTGCATACACTTCACTGGCTGAACTTCCAGAGGAAGTAAAAGCATTAGTTGAAGAGAATAAGAACTTATACATTCAACGAAACCAGACTCCTGCCTTTTTATCTTTATCAGAAGACCTAAAAGCGAAGGGTGTTATCTTTACCGATATTTTCACCGCTGCAAAGAACCATGGTGACATATTGAAAAAGTACTATATGACACAGGCAATTAACGCTGATGAGCACCGTTTAACTGCCCTTCACGCTGCGCTTGTGAATGGGGGAGCTTTCTTATACATTCCTAAAAATGTTGAAATCTCTGAACCAATTCAAGCGGTGTATGTACAAGATGATGCCCAAGCGAATCTATTCAATCATGTGATCGTCGTGGCGGATGACAACAGCTCCGTAACTTATGTTGAAAACTATATTTCCACGATGGAAGAATCGAATGCATTAGCCAACATTCTAACCGAAGTCATTGCCAATAGTAATGCGAAGGTTCAATATGGAGCGGTTGATTACCTGGCAAAAGGAATCACTACCTACGTGAACCGCCGCGGTGTTGCGGGCAGAGATGCTCGAATTGAATGGGCGCTTGGTTTAATGAATGAAGGCAATACGATTTCCGAAAATACAACAAACCTGCTTGGTGACGGCGCATATGGCGACACAAAAACAGTTGTGGTTGGACGCGGAGAACAAACACAAAACTTTACTACTAAGGTCGTACACTTTGGTAAACATACAGAAGGTTATATCTTAAAGCACGGCGTAATGAAGGATAGCGCTTCTTCTATTTTCAATGGAATCGGCAAAATTGAACATGGCGCTTCTAAATCAAATGCAGAGCAGGAATCACGTGTACTAATGCTTAGCGAAAAAGCACGCGGCGATGCCAACCCAATTCTCCTCATTGATGAGGACGATGTAACTGCAGGACATGCAGCGTCAGTTGGCCGTGTTGACCCAATCCAGCTCTATTATTTAATGAGCCGCGGCATTCCGAAAAAAGAAGCCGAACGTTTAGTTATTCATGGCTTCCTTGCTCCAGTTGTGAACCAGCTTCCGATTGAAGGAGTAAAGAAACAGTTAACTGAAGTGATTGAAAGGAAAGTACGCTAATGAATATCGGGGATATTCGCAAACAGTTTCCAATCCTGGATCAAGAGGTTAACGGCAAGCCTTTAGTATATTTGGATAGTTCAGCAACTTCCCAAAAGCCGCTAAAGGTTATTGAAGCCGTTGAAAAATATTATCGTGAAATCAATTCCAATGTCCACCGTGGTGTGCATACACTAGGAACAAGAGCTACTGATGCTTATGAAGGTGCCCGTGAAAAGGTTCGTAAGTTCATCAATGCCAAGTCTACGCAAGAAGTTATTTTTACAAGAGGAACAACAACTTCCATCAACACAGTTGCTGCAAGCTACGCGGCGGCGAACCTGAAGGAAGGCGATGAAATCGTCATTACGTATATGGAGCACCACAGTAATATTATTCCGTGGCAGCAGGTGGCGAGACGGACAGGTTCCCAGCTCAAATACATCCCGCTTCAAGAGGATGGAACGATTTCACTCGAGGATATACGAGCAACAGTGACACCGAATACGAAAATTGTTTCGGTGATGCAGGTATCCAACGTTCTTGGTGTCATCAATCCTGTCAAAGAAATCGCCCAGATTGCCCATGAAAATGGAGCGGTTATGGTAGTGGATGGTGCGCAAAGTGCTCCGCATATGAAAATTGATGTTCAAGATTTAGATTGTGATTTCTTTGCTTTTTCAGGACATAAAATGTGCGGTCCGACCGGCATTGGTGTTCTTTATGGGAAAAAACATTTACTTGAAAATATGGAGCCAATCGAATTTGGCGGCGAAATGATTGATTTCGTTCAATTATACGAATCAACATGGAAAGAGTTGCCGTGGAAGTTCGAGGGAGGCACACCGATTATTGCAGGTGCTGTCGGTCTCGGCTCTGCCATCGATTTTTTAAATGAAGTTGGCTTAGACAATATTGCCGAGCATGAACATAAGCTTACTGCATATGCTTTAGAAAAAATGTCAACGGTTGAAGGCATGACCATTTATGGTCCGCTTGATCCGGCAAAGCGTGCAGGACTAATAACGTTTAATCTAGCAGACGTTCACCCGCACGATGTGGCGACTGTTTTAGATGCGGAAGGTATTGCAGTTCGCGCCGGACATCATTGTGCCCAGCCGCTGATGAGATGGTTAAAAGCTTCCGCAACTGCTCGTGCAAGCTTCTATTTGTACAATACTGAAGAAGATATTGATAAACTTGTTGAAGGGCTTGTCAAAACAAAGGAGTATTTCAGCGATGTCTTCTAATAATTTAGATACACTGTACCGTCAAGTTATTATGGACCATTATAAAAATCCTCGTAATCGCGGGGTATTGGAAGATGGCAGCCATACGATAGATATGAACAACCCAACCTGCGGTGACCGCATTCGCTTAACCCTTAAGGTGGTAGATGGGATCGTGGTAGACGCCAAGCAGGAAGGGGAAGGCTGCTCGATCTCGATGTCCTCTGCGTCGATGATGACGCAGGCGATTAAAGGGAAGAAAATCGAAGAAGCTTTAAAGCTGGCGCAGATTTTTTCCGATATGATGCAGGGCAAAGATTACGATGATGACGATATCGATTTAGGCGATATCGAGGCACTTCAAGGTGTTTGCAAATTTCCAGCCCGAATTAAGTGTGCCACACTTGCTTGGAAGGCAATGGAAAAGAGTTTAAAGGAAGAGGAACAACAATAGAACGGCAGGGGTTTTTATGGCCCCTCTCGTTTATGAATGGAGGACACGATAATGGCAAAAAAAATGCCTGAAATCGGTGATTATAAATATGGTTTTGCCGATAAAGACGTTTCCATATTCCGATCAAAGCGTGGATTGACAAAGGAAATTGTTGAAGAGATTTCAAAGCTTAAGAGCGAGCCGCAATGGATGCTGGATTTCCGTTTGAAATCACTTGAGCATTTTTACAATATGCCAATGCCGCAATGGGGCGGAGATTTGGGTTCTTTAAATTTCGATGAAATTACGTATTACGTAAAACCATCTGAGAAGTCAGAGAAGTCATGGGACGAAGTTCCTGAAGAAATTAAAGCAACTTTTGATAAATTGGGTATTCCTGAAGCAGAGCAAAAGTATCTTGCTGGGGTATCTGCACAATATGAATCAGAGGTTGTTTACCATAACATGAAGGAAGACCTTGAAGCACTAGGAATCGTCTTTAAAGATACGGATTCCGCGCTTAAAGAAAATGAAGACATTTTCCGCGAGCATTGGGCAAAGGTTATTCCGCCAACTGATAATAAGTTTGCGGCATTAAACTCTGCTGTTTGGTCCGGCGGATCTTTCATCTATGTCCCGCCAGGTGTGAAAGTGGATACGCCTCTGCAAGCGTACTTCCGAATTAACTCTGAAAACATGGGTCAGTTCGAGCGTACATTAATCATCGTTGATGAAGGCGCACACGTGCATTATGTTGAGGGCTGTACAGCTCCAGTTTATACAACAAACTCGCTTCACAGTGCGGTTGTTGAAATTATCATTAAAAAGGATGCTTACTGCCGTTATACAACAATTCAAAACTGGGCAAATAACGTTTTCAACCTGGTTACCAAGCGTGCAGTTTGTGAAGCAAATGCGACCATGGAATGGATTGATGGTAACATCGGTTCGAAGTTAACCATGAAGTATCCTGCGGTTATTTTAAAAGGGGAAGGCGCCCGCGGTTTGACATTGTCAATTGCCATCGCAGGTAAAGGACAGCACCAGGATGCCGGAGCGAAAATGATTCACTTGGCACCAAATACATCTTCAACGATCGTATCTAAGTCTATTTCTAAGCATGGTGGTAAAGTAACTTACCGTGGTCAAGTTCACTTCGGCCGCAAAGCCGACGGTGCACGTGCAAATATTGAGTGCGATACGTTGATTATGGATAACTTGTCAACTTCAGATACAATACCTTACAACGAAATCTTAAATGACAACATTTCACTTGAGCACGAAGCCAAAGTTTCCAAGGTGTCTGAAGAGCAGCTTTTCTACTTGATGAGCCGCGGTATTTCTGAGCAGGAAGCAACTGAAATGATCGTTATGGGCTTCATCGAGCCATTTACAAAAGAACTGCCAATGGAATACGCCGTTGAGATGAATCGCTTGATCAAGTTCGAAATGGAAGGTTCTATTGGATAACCAAGAAATAACCTTTGTATATCAAGGGTTTTGGGTTTATCATAATTTGTAAAAATGTCGGCACGCCGATTTAATATTATCTTTTTAGTGCAGGAGACGAACTTTTTAAAGTTCGTCTTCTTTTATTTTTCCGACAGATTTCATATCGGCTTCATTTCTCGTTTGAACATGTAAAAAAACAACACACTTAGGGAAAAAATTTACACATATTCCGAGAATGGCGGAAGTTATAATGAATGTATATTTTTTTGAGATCGAATTTATTAAAAGGAGAAGCCAGCCATGTCAAGAGTGATTGAAGAAGGTATTTTACATCCTGAAAGGTTTTTTAAGGACCATGGATTAACAAAACATCAAGTTGAAAAAGCCTTAGAACACTGTATTCGAAAAGTGGAAGAAAATCTTGAGCTTTTCAAGGAAACATTTCCAGATGCTGCGAGCGTCAACAATGTGTATTCACCGGTCCAAAATGATTATGAATGGACACAGGGCTTTTGGACAGGAATGATTTGGCTTGCATATGAAATGACCGGGAATAAGAAGTTTCGTGAGGTTGCCGAAATTCAAGTGGAGACCTTCCGTAAAAGAATCGATGAGCGATTAGGGATAAACCACCATGATTTAGGGTTTCTTTATACTCTGTCTTGTGTAGCTGCTTATAAGCTGACAGGAAATTCAGAGGCAAAAAATATTGCGCTTAAGGCTGCAGATACATTAATGGAGCGCTTTAGTAAAAAGGGTGAATTTATCCAAGCATGGGGGGATTTGAACGCCCCTGATAACTATCGTTTGATTATTGATTGTTACTTGAACTTACCGCTTCTGTTTTGGGCGAGCGAGGTTACTGGCGATCAGCGTTTTTATGATGCAGCATACAAGCATGCTAAAACAGCTATGAAAGTCGTGGTTAGAGAGGATGCATCGACGTTCCATACGTATTATTTTGACAGTGAGACTGGTCAACCTGCAAAAGGGGTAACTGCTCAAGGGTATTCAGACGATTCTTGCTGGGCCCGTGGCCAAGCCTGGGGCGTGTACGGCTTTCCTTTAAGTTACCTGTATACAAAAGATGAGAGCTTTATGGAAATGTATCATAAGGTAACCCAATATTTTCTCAATCGACTGCCTGAGGATTATATTCCTTATTGGGATCTTATGTTTACAGAAGGCGATCAGTATCGGGATTCATCAGCTGCCAGTATTGCCATCTGTGGACTTTTGGAAATGGATAAATGGCTTCCTCTTGATCATCCAATGAAAAACATCTATCAAAGTACAGCAATGCATATTTTGAAATCGTTGATTGAAAATTATACTACCATCAATCATTCTGAATCAAATGGTTTGCTTTTACATGCTGTTTACAGCATTCCTCATAATGTCGGAGTCGATGAATGCAACATCTGGGGCGATTACTACTATATGGAGGCATTAGTAAGGGTACTTAAAGACTGGGAGCTTTATTGGTAGAATCATATTAGTGATCAAAATAATAATAGGCGACTGTGAATTGGACTGTTAGATGAATAATCTGGCAGTTTTTTATTAATGTATAGTTGAACTGGTAAGGAGATTAGCAGGATGTTAAATATTGCAGCATTATTAGGAGATTATTGGCATGATATAGACGATCTAAAAGCTGGATTACAAGCAGCCATTTCAAGATTACATTACCATGAAAGTATTGACCTTCAATATATTACACATGAAGAAGTTTCACAAGTTCTCGATGATAAACCAGACTTATTTATCAATGCAAAAATGGCCCAGCTAAATCCAATGGATGAACAAGTGATTATCTGGCTAACGGAAGATTTGGATAAAAAGCTAGTCAACTACATCAAAGAGGGTGGGAGTATCCTTGCTTGGCATGCCGGTATGGCAGGGTATTCACCAGAATCCCACTATATTCACATGTTAAGAGGCTATTTTGTCTATCATCCACCAGGACTTCAACAGGTGATTTACATGTGTAAGGAAAATGAAAAAAGTGGAGAGAAAATATTCTTCCTTACCGATGAGCACTATTTAGTTCATTGCGATGCAGCAAATACAAAAGTAGACCTTTGGAGCACTAGTGCTGATGGAGATTCACTTGCAGGATGGAAGCATCACTATGCAAAAGGGAAAATATGCTGCTTTACTCCGGCTCATACGAAAGATGGAATGTTAAATACAAACATCTCTAGCTTGTTAGCAGGAAAAATAAATTGGACATTATTTAATCAACTATAAAGCTGCAGATTTTCTGCAGCTTTATTCTTTTAAAAAGCCAAGCCGGTTTTGAGCAACCGGGTGTTTTTGGCTACTAGGTGTATAGTTCAAACAAAAGAGAAATCAAAATTCTGCACAACCTCCTCAAAATTCTGCACAGAATTAAAAAAATAGACGGAATATAATATAAATTAAATATCCATGCTGCCGGCGACAATGGATTGATCTCGAATGAAGGTTTTCTGCAAAGTCTCCTCGCTAAGATAGGGAACTTGGAGGCGCTGACAAACACATCCTTAAGTTTTACTTCATACGATCATTTGTAATTCTAATTTAATTAATTTTCAAAAAAATGTAGAATTATATGTGAATTACGATTGAGGAAGTTGATACATGAAAATGTTAGAAATTTCAATTGAAAAGAAGAGAAAAAAGATGCTTGCCCTAGCCGAGCAGTATGGACTATCGGCACACAAGACCATTCAAGTCAGTAAAGAACTTGACCAGTTAATCATTATTTATCAAGAACTGTTCTCCAAAAATCTTATAAGTTAGCATACAAACAACAATAAAGAGCAAGTTGTTACTTGTCAAAAATAAAGCTAGTATATTTAAGTAAAAGGAGGCTTTCCACTATGTATAAAATCATGCTGATTGATGATGACGTCCCAATGCTAAAATATTTAGAAAAGTTGGTTCAGTGGAACAGTCTCGAGTTAACTATTTGTGCTGCAGCCTACTCTCCTATGAGAGCACTTCAATTATTTGACTCTACACTCCCGGACATTGTTATTTCGGATATTGGACTTCCTCAAATAAATGGGCTTGAATTAGCAGAGAAATTTAGAGAATTGAAACCGGATGTCCGGATGATATTCCTAACCTGTCATGAGGATTTTCATTACGCGAAACGTGCGGTCCAATTAGGTGCGGACGAATATTTGATTAAAGATGAACTGACTTCTGAACAATTGGAAAAAAGTCTTAGAAAATCACTGCAGCATTTAAAGGATTCACAAGATAATTTGGAACTCTATTCATTCAGGGAAACAATCCAAATAAATAAAGAAGTCTTAAAGCAAAACTTTTTAGAGCAAATTCTATCTGGAAAAAATATAGAAAATATACTGGGGTACGGTAAAAAGTTAGGGATTCATTGGGTATTTCCTGATTTTATAATGGGGAAATCTTTTATTGATTTTTCTACTTTACCGGAAAAATATAGTCTTCGTGATATTCTTTTTATAAAATTTGGGATTCTTAACATTGCTGAGGAGTTAGCTCAAAATGTTAAAGGAATGACACCCATTCTGGATAAAGAGAATAATCTTTATATCATTTTTAACTTTAAATATACGATTTCCCAAAACACTTTTGAAGAGTATCATCGTTTTCTAGTTGATTTGCAACAGAGGGTTAATGAATACTTAAAAATAAATCTCTCTTTTTTATACAGTAGAAATATAGTTAAAAGAGCAAATCTTGGGGACGAAATAGTGAAATTGAGCAAATCTCGTTATCAGGCCTTTTATCTTGATTCGTCTATAAGCGGATTACATTCTAACCATCGTAGTGATTGGCATATCAATTCAAATGAAATGCTAAAGCCGTTAGGTAACGAGTTGATGAAAGCATTTGATCATAACGATCTACCAACCATCTTCAGAACAATCGATGAATTGGAAGCGTTGTCTATTGAAAAACACATTAATCCTAAACAACTTATAGATAACGGGGAGCGCTGGATTAGCTATATGGATGTAAAAAGCGGAAACTCTTTAAAAAGCGAGGAGTTCGCCTATTTTTTGAAGAATTCTGTTAAGTTGAAAGACTTCATCTTATTGTTAAAAAATAAAGCTGAACAATTGATGAGTTCCATGGAGGACAAACAAAACGATTCAAGGAAAAAACCAAAGCTGCAAGAAATTGATCAATTTATCATGGAGCATTTGTCTGAGAATATCAGTTCGGCGGATATGGCTAACTTCCTTTTCTTAAACCCTAGTTACTTTTCGCGTTATTTTAAAAGACTAGCTGGTGAAAACTTCACGGATTATATTCATCGCTTTAAAATGAAGACGGCTGAAAAATTGTTGAAGGAAAAAGAAGACAGCATTGAAATTATTGCAAGTCAGCTGGGCTATTCCGACAGAACTTACTTCTCCAAAATATTTAAGAAACATACAGGATATAGCCCGGGGGAATATAAATCCAGGCAAGCAAATAAGATTCTTACGTAAAGATTTAATTGTAAATAAACCCCATTTTGACCTTGGAGAAGCGGCTGCTTGCTATCGTCCTAGTACAAAATGGGGTTGCTTTTGGTCTGAATGTTTCGTTTCAATTGTTAATGATTGTTGCTTACAGCAGAGCTGCTTTTTTTATGTTCAATTTTATTAATAGATTGATAAGCAAAAGTCATCATCACGATACTTAGCAGGCTACCTGAAAAGAAAGGAAGCAGACCAGGCGCCAGTCTTAGTACAAAAAAGGCAGTAATGAGACACACTACCATCATGGCGGTTCTAATCGGGTTAGCAATCCCGATCAGAAAAGCATTTTTCACATACTGGAGAAGTTTCAAATCATATTGGACGAAGACCGGAAAAATATAAATAAAAGTCACTGCGTAAACACTAGTAAACAGGAATAAAACAATCAAAAATATCTTATGAATGAATTCATTTTGAAAATCAATGATTTTAAAGTCAAGATATAGAATGAGACCTGTCACGAAAAACATTAGTCCTAATTGGTTTGTTTTTAAAAATTCTCCCCGATAATAGGTCCAAAATGTTTTCAGCACTGGTACATCATGTTTACTTATCAACCATTTTCGAATGACCGCAAACATCGCTGCCGTTGCGGGGAAGATCCCGAAAACAACTGCTCCTAATAGAGTGAAAAGAATCCAAAGAATATTAAGGTACGCCAAAAGCATGATCCACTCACACGTACGGAAGATTAATCCCAAAATACCTTTCCATTCCATTCTTACCCCCTCCTTTATATGAACGGAAAATCTTCATTAATATTTATTATTATAAAGAAAATAGGAACAATCGGTCGTGAAGAATTTTTACCCTCATGTGAAAGATTTTTACCCATGGGTATACTCTGAAAAAAGCTGGAACAGGCTTTTGAAAAGGTAAAAATATTGCACGCACAAGTACAAATTGTCAATGGGAACCCCACTAAGATTCCATTAAATTTAGAGTACAAACAAAAGATGAGGTGAGGATATAATGGAAACGAACATAGTAAAAACAACCCGTAAATCAATTGGGAAGTCTATGATTAAAAAAAGTTTTTGGACGAACTCCCGTCGAGAATCGTTAAGCGGTTGGCTTTTCATTGCCCCAGAATTTATTGGGATTGTTGGGCTTGGTGTTTTCCCGCTGCTTTTTTCATTGTATTTAAGTTTTACTGAATGGAACTTGGTAGGCGGACTCAAAGCAATTCATTTTATTGGATTAGAGAATTTCATCAATGTATTCCACGATAAGGTTTTCTACCAAGCCTTGAAAAACAATTTTATTTTTTCTCTCGTATATGTTCCTGTCAGTATTGGGTTATCATTGGTGATCGCTGTGTTAATTTCATCAACTGTCTATTTTAAAGGCTTTTTTAAGGTGGCATTCTTTGTACCTTATATTTCAACGATGGTTGCAGTGGCAACAGTATTTTCTGTATTATTCCATCCTTCTCTGGGTGTGATTAATAAAGTATTACATTCGATAGGAATTGCCCATCCGCCTGATTGGTTCGGCAGTACGGATTCTGCTCTTTGGGCAATCATTATTATCGCAGTATGGAATATCGTCGGCTATAATGTCGTCATTTATCTCGCAGGATTAACAGGTGTGTCAGCGGAATTATATGAGTCAGCCCAAATAGACGGTGCAAACAAGCTTCAGCAATTTTTTCATATTACCGTTCCAATGCTGGGACCAACAACTTTATTCCTGCTTATCACATCGATTGTAAACTCGTTTAAGGTCTTTGATTTGATTGCTTTTTTAACCGAAGGAGGACCAAACAATTCAACGAATGTTCTTGTTTATTATATTTACCAAGAAGGTTTCCAAAATTTTAGAATGGGTTATGCAAGTGCATTATCTTGGATATTATTTGTCATTGTTGCTGTCATCACTCTTATTACTGCCAGGGCGCAAAAAGAGAATTTTTAGGAGGTGTGTATGATATGACGAACTTGAAAGTATCAAAAATTATTGGAACGATTTTGGTTGGGATGTTGTCGCTTTTGTTCTTGTCCCCTTTGTTATGGATGCTCTCTTCTGCAGCAAAGGTAGAGAAGGATGTTATGTCTTACCCAATCGAATGGATTCCAAATAACTGGAACATCATTGAAAACTTTAAAACCGTCTGGCTTGGAAAAGTCCCGTTTGAATTGTTTTATTTCAATTCATTAAAACTTGCCATTATCTCAACTGTCATTACGCTGATCATTTCTTCGATGGCGGGATATTCCTTTGCAAAATTAAATTTTCCTTTTAAAAATACAGTGTTTTTTTTACTAATGGCGTTTTTCTTAGTTCCGTCAGAATCCACGCTGGTCCCTAGATTTATCCTGATCAATTGGCTTGGCCTGTATGATTCTCATGAAGCACTCATACTCATGTCTGCATTCTCCATCCCGCTTACGTTCCTGATGCGGCAGTTTATGATCGGAATCAGTACGGAATATATCGAGGCGGCAAAGATGGATGGGGCCGGATTTCTCCGGATTTATTGGCAGATTATGCTGCCAATGGTAAAACCCATTCTGGCAACTGCGGGTATTCTTAAGTTTATTTGGACTTGGAATGATTATCAGAATCCGCTTATCTTTCTATCCAGTCAAAAATTATTTACGATTACACTTGGAATGGGAATGTTTGCCGATGAATTTGGCACCAGCTATGCAGCAACGATGATGGCAGCCCTTGCTGCGATTGTTCCACTTGTTATTGTATTTTTAATCCTTCAAAAACAGGTTATCGAGGGAATCACGGTTGGCGGTGTCAAAGGGTAGGCAAAATTGTGCACAATGTTCTCAAAATATTACACAGCCTTAAATTAAATTGAAAATTATAATAAATTTGAAAGTGAATAAAGGGGGAAACATTCATGAAGACGAAAAAGATGCGAAATATGTTGTTGAGTATGACATTGGTAGGCTCTGTTTTTCTATCGGCCTGCTCCGCTGGAACAGAAAAGGTTGATCAAAAAACAGCAAAGAAAGATGAAAAGGTTTCCATCAACTACTATACTTGGGAAACCAATGATGTGATTCAGAAAAAAATTGACAATTTTGAAAAAGCAAACCCGAATATTGAGGTTCATTATGAACCGCTCGTTACAAACAATAACAGTCTTGAATATTACAAAAAACTGGACATTAAGATGGGGACTGGACAACCTATTGATGTCGTGGCTTTCTCACATGTGGATTTCATGGTAGAGCGTGCAGCCCGCGGCGTGTTGGCTCCGGTAGATGATTTTTTGAAAGCGGATTCTATTAATCCAGATGAAGAATTCTACAGTGTGCCGAAATATGAGAATAAGACATATGGTATCCAAGATACCTCACAGCCTTGGCTGGTCGCGTTAAATAAAAAAGCATTGGATGAAGCCGGGCTGCCTGTCCCTACATGGGGCTGGACTTGGGACGATTTCCGTGAGTATGCCAAAAAATTAACGAAGGGCAAGCAGTATGGCGCTTACTTCCATACTTGGGGAGAATACGATAATTTCGTTGCTTACTCTGAGCTGCCACACCCATATTTAACAAAAGATCAAAAGCCGGTATTTAATGATCCATCTTTTAAGAATTTCTTTGAGCTGCGCCGTAACATGGAAAAGGACGGCTCTGTTAAGCCATTTAAGGATGTCATTGCCGCCCAATTGCACTATGCATCAGAATTCTTAAATGGTGAAGCAGCTATGCTTCCTACAGCAGCATTCTTCGTCGGTTTAATTAAGGATAAAGAAAAGTATCCGCACGATTTCCAAACTGTATTCGCACCGCTGCCGCAGTCTTCAAAAGACACTAAGGTTGGTGCAGAAAACGTTGGCGGACATTATCTCGCGATTGGGGAGTCATCTAAACACAAGAAAGAAGCTTATAAATTCGCTCTTTATATGGCGCAGCAAACAGATGTGATCAGTGATATTCCAGGATCTAAGAATGTCGACAAGGATGCTGTTATTAACAAAATGATTGGTGAAGACTCAAATCTGGTAGACAAACAATCACTAGTGAGCTCCGTGTTCGATAATAGAGGATATGTAACTTACGATACAAGTTATACAACAGGCTATGCCAGCCAATTAAAGAAAGTGTTGGAGGATGGATTCAGCAAATTCATGTTAGATGGAACAAGTGCTGAAGATGCCCAAAAATGGATGGTTGAGCAGGGGAACGATATCATTTCTAAATCCAAGTAAACACGTTTGTCCCGAGAAAAAGCAGCCGAAATGGTTGCTTTTTCCCTTATTATTAGGTTCAGCGGTCATGGTATACTAAATTGTCGGCAGATGATGCAGAGGAGGGGCGGAAATGATGAAATGGCTGTTTAAATCTACTTTTTACCGGAAAATTCAAATTTCCTTTTTTATTTTTATTCTCTTTCCCCTTGCGATTGCGTCGGTTTTTTCTTATTCCCTCATTAGAGGTGTAGTAGTCGAGAAGGTGAAGGATTCTCGCCAAAATGTGGTCAATGTGTATGCAAGCGATTTAAATCAAACGGTCGAGGAAATCGTCTATGCCACCAATCTTTATGGAAAACCAGGAAGTAACACGTTTGAGGATATTAGGGCTTTTAAAGATGTCGGTCAGTTATCTTCCTTTGAAAATTATCAAAGATATGCCCGCATTTCCGATTTTCTTAAATTAGCTTTCTCTAAAACTTCTGGACTAAAGGCAGAGGTATTTTATTTGAATAACAGCAATTTTTTAATCTCTGGAAGTAATACGTTGGAATATTCATTCCTTAAGAATCCCAATTCAAAAGCACTAGATCCAAAGTGGAGGAGCACGCTCAATCCTAACAGAATCTATTGGGTAACAGAATCCGAATTAGGCATATCGCCATTGACTGAAAATGAATCCTATTACTTTGCTGTGAGATCCTATAAAGATTTCTCCAACGGCAAGGATTTAGGGGTTATTTTTGTAGGAATCCCGCATGGATATTTTAAACATCTGTTTAAAAAACCAGATTCCGGAACGTTCCAGTTGTACGATGATAAAAAACAGTTGATTATTCAATACCCAGACAATGAAGCAGGACCTGCGGATGCGGAGGAATTAAAGGTTGGTGCAACCGTTTCTGCTGCAAATTGGAAGCTGCTTTATCGTTCATCATTTAAAAATATCACAGGCGAAATTTCGCAAACCTTTCGTTTCTATGCTATTTCTCTTTCTATTAGTATCTTGATCTTTCTTATTATTTCAGTGTTTATTGGCAAATCCATTTACAAACCCCTTAATAGACTAAGAAGGGTAGCCGAACAGTTTGGAAATGAAAATCTAAGCGTCCGTTTCCCGGTAGAAGGAAAAGACGAAATTGCAGTACTGGGAAATGCGTTTAACAACATGCTCGATCAAATCAAACAATGGATTGGAAAATTCAAAAAAGAGCAGGAAGAAAAACGGGTGATTGAACTTCAAGCATTGTTTGCTCAGATCCGCCCGCATTTTTTGATTAATACACTCAATTCAATTAAATGTAATCTGATTTTAAACAATGATCACATTCATAGCCGTCAAATAGATTCTTTAATGAGGCTGCTGCGTGCTTACATGAGGGTAGATGAACTGACGCCCCTGAAGAAAGAGTGTGAGTTATTGATTGACTATACCGATATTATGAAGATGCGGAACGACATGAATTTGGATTTGATTATTGATCTTCCGGAAGAATGGGAAGATTTCCGCGTGCCTCGCTTAATTTTGCAGCCTTTAGTTGAAAACGCCATCATTCACGGATTTAATGAAATTCTCTATAAACCGGAGATTGTTATTCAAGCTAGAAGCATAAAAAATCAACAATTAATCATTGAAGTACGTGACAATGGCATAGGGATATCGGAAGAAAAAATTAAATGCCTGCAGTCCAATCTTCATGAGGAAGCGGAGCAAAATGAAGGTAAAAAACATATTGGCCTTAAAAATGTATTTCAACGTCTAAAGCTGACCTACGGACCTGAGGTATCGATGGATTTTCAAGGTAATGAAAATTCAGGACTGTCCATTCGCTTATCTATTCCTATTAAAGGGCCTTTGTGATTAATTGAAAAGGTAAAAATCCTCCTCCATATGAGTAAAAATCGTACATTGTTACTGGTGCCTGGCTCCAGTAACATTTTCTTTGTAATGGTATCCCGGAAAGGAGGAATAAAAAAATGGATATCAAAACATTCTTCAAAAAAACAGATGAAATTTGGTACCATTACAAATCATTCATCCTCATAGGAATCTTATTTGCTGGGATGATTCTATCCCTTCTTCCATCTATTCATCACTCAAAGGAAACAGATTTACAGGCAGTGTTTATTGGAAATTTTGTAAAAGAGAAAAAGCGGCTCGATGTACAACGAGACATTACCAAAAAATTCTCAGGAGAAAGAGAATCCCCAAACATTCAAATTAATTTTTGGACAACAAGTGATAACACTCTTTCAGATCGAACTATCCAGCAAAAACTGATGGCGATGATTGCAACGGGAAGCGTTGATATAGTCGTGATGGATAAAAAGTCTTTCATACGTTTTGCTCGTGAAGGGACTTTTTTGCCGCTTGATCAATTTGAAAGCAAATTTTCAAACGGCACCCGGTTTTTATCAAGTATGGATAACGGGCAAGAACATTGTTACGGAGTTAAGATAGTCAAGAATCCGCCCTTGGAGAAGGCGGGCTATCATACAAACGAAAAAGTGCTAGGTATTGTTGCAAGCAGTAAAAATCATAAGAGGGCTTTAACGGCAGCAGCAACACTCGTTGACTATTAATTTAGTAAAAGTTTGGTTATTAGTTTTTTGAATACGCTTCCATTTATAGTCTGAAAATTTAGAAAACAGATCATTATTTTCACTATATTCCGAGGAGGAAGACAATGGCTAAACCGCAAAAAAGGAAATCAATGATTTTATTGATAATTTCCATGCTTCTTGTTTCTCTTATTTCTGTAAAGAACATCGCTAAAGCCAATACAACAGGGGAGCAGTCCGTCACCATGGATGATTTTGACAAAGCTCGTGCAAGATGGTTTAACAAATTGACGGGAAATGAACAATACAACCCAAATGACTCGGATATAAATGAGTACCTTGTGAAATTATCCAATCGGGTTACAAATGCCGGAAAAACAGGGTACTGGGACACGCTAAATAAGGAAGAGGGCCGGTCATACTTATGGAAGAACCTAGTGAGTACGTCAAATTCAGCTGAGATTACCAGTGCCTATAACAACTTGAAAGATATGGCGCTTGCCTATTCCATTAAAGGATCAAGCTTATATCATAATGAAGCGATGAAAGTTGACCTTATAAGCGCCTTGGATTGGATGTACGCCAATCGTTATAACGAGCAAAAAAGCGAGTATGGAAATTGGTGGGACTGGGAAATCGGAACACCAAAGAGATTAAACGATATTATGGTCTTATTGTACGATGAGCTTTCACCAACACAGCTAAATAACTATATAAAGGCAATTGACCATTTTGATCCAAACCCGAAAGTGAGAACGTATAACAATGCCATTAAAGAAACAGGAGCGAACCTGCTGGACAAAATTTTTATCGCTAACCTCAGAGGGGTGATTGGGAAAACCGATGAAAAAGTAACCCAAGGGCATGATTCGCTTCCTAATGAATATCTTTACGTGGATCATAGTGATGGCGTTTATAAAGATGGGTCCCTCGTCCAGCACTTTAATATTGCTTACACAGGCAGTTATGGAGCTGTTTGGCTCACGCGTACGGCAGACATCCTATATTTGTTAAAGGATTCTAAATGGCCGTCTCCTCAAGTGGATAATATCTTTAACTGGGTATCGGATACTTTTGAACCGCTTATTTATAAAGGGGCGGTGATGGATATGGTGAATGGACGATCCATTTCGCGCCAATATGAAAATGATCATGATAAAGGCAGAACCATCATTCTAAGCTTGTTAAATTTGGCCAATGCAGCTCCTCAGGAAAAATCAACGTCAATCAAGCGCATGGTGAAAGAATGGATTCAAACGGATACTACGTTCCCTAACTATACAGCAGGTTTGTCGGTTTATGATATTAATCTTGTAAAATCCTTGATGGCGGATTCTTCGATTCAACCAAGAGGGGAATTACTTAAAAATCAGGTGTTTGCTGGTATGGACCGAGTCGTGCATTTACGCCCGGGCTTTGGTTTTGGATTAAGCATGTTCTCCGATCGGATATCTGCTTTTGAATACGGCAATGGAGAAAACCAAAAGGGCTGGTATACAGGAATCGGCATGACCAATTTATACAACAATGATCTTAAGCAATTTAAAAACGATTTTTGGCCAACAGTCGACAGCTTCCGATTAGCGGGTACAACCACGGACGGGTCAAAAGGAATATTAAGAGATTGGGCCGCTTATTATAACACCAGAAATTGGGCAGGCGGATCCACAATGGATGGGCTTTATGGATCGGCTGGTATGGATTTCTCACTTGCAAATGTGACAGGGAGCAGCTTGCAAGGCAAAAAGTCTTGGTTCATGTTTGATGATGAAATCGTTGCGCTCGGATCCGATATTAAAGGCGGGGACAGTCGTAAAGTAGAAACGATTGTTGAAAACCGGCAATTGCGAGATGCCGGAGACAACCAGTTAACCGTAAATGGAGAAACAAAATCAAGCAGTCTTGGCTGGTCAGAACCAATGGAAAACGTCAAGTGGGCCCATTTAGAGGGGAATGTTCAAAATTCAGACATCGGCTATTATTTCCCTAATCCTGCACAAATTGATGGTTTACGAGAAGCAAGAACCGGATCATGGAAAGATATTAACAGCGGAGGTTCAACCGCTCCGATTACAAGAAATTACTTAAGCTTGGCTTTTAATCATGGAATAAATCCGCAAGAGGCTTCTTATTCGTATGTACTGCTGCCAAATAAATCTAAAGAAGAAGTAGAAGCATACAGCCAGAATCCGGATGTAACAATCTTAAGCAATACAAAGGATGTTCATTCGGTTAAAGAAACGACGCTGGGAATAACCGCTGCCAACTTTTTCGCACCTGGGACGGCAGATTTCATCACGGCTGAGAATCCTTCCTCTGTTATGGTGAAGGAGAAAAAAGGTGAATTGACATTGTCTGTTTCGGATCCAACACAAAAGCAGGACAAAGTCATCATTGATGTAGATAAAACAGGAATTTCTGTCATAAGTAAAGATGATACCGTAAAGGTGCTGCAAACATCTCCTACAATAAAAGTAGAGGTTAATACGGCCGGGTCTATCGGTAAAACACATGTTGTGAAGTTCCAAGTCGATGAGTCGAAGGATATTGAACGGTTAAATCAAGTCATTGATTTCGGCTATCAAAATGGCTGGATCATGAATGACGGAATCTATAACAGTTTAATTTCTAAGGTTAATCAGATTCAAAAATACAAAATTGGCAGTAAGTTAGTGGATAATGGTGTGACAGATCTTGAAAATCAAGTTCGAGCTCAATCTGGAAAAATGATTAATCCTTTTTTTGCTAATTTTTTGTTAAGTAAAACCATACTCTTGGATTCACAAAGGTAATAGCGTTTTTTGAGTAACAGCCAAGCTATTTTAATAGTCTTGGCTGTTTTTTATTCATTTAGATTGAACTACATAAAGTAAAAATTTTTCACAAAAAGCCCTAAATCGTACCTATAGAAACAACCTCATAAAAATTATGATACGTAAAAAGGCAATATTTTAATAAGGTGTCTAAATTAGAGGTGCAGAAAAATGAAAAAGGCAATCGGCATTGATATCGGGGGTACAAAGATTGCAGCGGGAATCATTACAGAATCGGGAGAGTTGCTTTATCGTGCCGAAGTAAAAAGTGATCCTTCTGACCGCGAAAAAATGTTTCAACAAGTAATAGGGGCGGTTGAACAAGTTCTTGAAAAGTCATCTTTCTCGTGGGCAGAGATAGAAGGAATCGGCGCAGGTGTCCCGGGTAAAGTGGATAGGGAGAATGGCATCGCGATTTTTCAAAATAATTTGCGTTGGGATCACTTTCCAATCGTATCGCGTTTACAGGAAAAGTTTTTTATTGAAAAGGTAACGATCGATAACGATGTGTATATGGCTGCCTTTGCCGAGTGGAATTTTTCCAGGAGAACATGGATGGAGACCTTTGTTTATATGACCATCAGCACAGGAATCTCCTGCTCGATCATTCATAATGGAACCTTTATCAGAGGAGCTGGATTTGCCGGCGAGCTGGGTTTGATCCCCGTTCTGTCAAAGTCCGCCATAAAAAAAAATGAGCGGTTGGAAAAAGTCGCAGCCGGACCAGCTATCCAAACTTTAGCCAAAACGCAATTGCAGGTTCAACATCTTTCAACGAAAGATGTCTTTACCGGATATACAACAGGAGCACCCGAATATCTGCCGATTATCGAAGGGGTAACAGATAATTTGGCTCAAGGCATTTATTCCATTTCCTGCTTATTGGATCCTCATAAAATTGTTTTCGGCGGCAGTGTGATTATAAACAATCCTTTTCTGCTCGACATCATAAAAGAAAAGTTGAAAATCTATCAATTGCCTGAACAGCAGCATCTATTAGGCCAGATGAGTATCAGCAACTTGAGACAGGATAATGGAGTGATTGGTGCAGGCTTAAGAGTATTTGAAAAGATATAAATAAACCAAGAGGAGATGTCGGTATGTTTACATTAACCCAAGAGAAGTTATTGCCATTAGGTGCATCGATTACGACTGCGGAAATAAAACAGCAGCCAGATTTATGGGAAGAGACATTTGCCTTGTTAACAAAGAAAAGCATCGAGATTAAAGAATTTCTACAAAAATTATCTAGTAAACACAGCAGAGTCCGGGTCATTTTTACAGGTGCCGGAACATCTGCCTATGTAGGAGATACAGTCACTCCCTATCTAAAAGAAAAAGTGGATGAAGAACAGTGGGAATTGCTAAGTATTCCAACAACCGCATTAGTATCAAATCCATATCAATTTTTAAAAGCAGATGTTCCAACATTACTAGTTTCGTTCGCCAGGAGCGGCAACAGTCCAGAAAGTATTGCGGCCGTCCAGTTGGCTGAACAAATCGTAAGCAATTTGTATCAGTTGACGATTACTTGCGCACAAGATGGGAGGTTAGCCAACCGGGCAAAGAACGACGAAAACAATTTATTGCTGTTGATGCCTGAAAAATCCAATGATCAAGGATTCGCTATGACAGGAAGTTTTACTTGCATGGCGTTAACAGCCTTACTCGTCTTTGATCCTTTATCAGTTGGTGAGAAATTAGCCATTGTTAAAACAATCCGCCATATGGGTGAAAGTGTCATTAATCGGGAAGATATCATCAAAAAAATAATCGAGACTGATTTTGAGCGCATCGTTTATCTTGGCTCAGGCAGCCTGGAGGGCCTAACAAGAGAAGCTCAGTTAAAAGTATTGGAGTTAACTGCTGGTAAAATTGCTACCTCCTTTGATTCATCGCTGGGATTCAGACACGGACCTAAATCGTTTGTGAATGAAAAAACATTAGTCTTTGTTTTTGTTTCAAACCATCCTTATACACGTTTTTACGATTTAGATATATTACAAGAATTGAAGCAAGATAACACAGCCTGCTGCATTTGCGCCATCGCAGTGGACGGAGAAACCAATTATGATGGTGAAACATTTTCTTTTAGACCTGAAGCCCAAGATATTCCCGACGCGTACTTGGCCCTTCCGTATGTCATAATCGGTCAAACGGTCTCGCTGCTAGCTTCCATTAAAGTGGGCAATACACCGGACACTCCTTCTCCATCTGGAACAGTCAACCGTGTTGTAAAAGGGGTAACCATTCACGAATACAAGTAATAATTTTGAATTTTTATAATTGGATAGGGATTTTCTCCCTTTCTGTAACTGCTTCTGATCAGAGGTGTAAGAGAAATGGAAAAGTTTATTTATGCAGAAAAATTTTTTCTTGAGGAAAGGGCAGCCGGTCCCGGTTTTTTGGAAATCAAAGAGGGAAAATTCGGTGCTTTTTTTGAAGAATTGCCCAACGAGTCCGCAGAAGTTATTGATTATGGCGGACTGTGGATCGCTCCAGGATTAGTGGATACGCACATTCACGGCTTCAAGAACCACGATGTAATGGACAATGATTTTGATGGATTGAATGAAATTTCCAAGGGGCTCTTGTCTTGCGGGGTGACATCCTTTCTGCCAACAACGTTAACTTCCTCGATAGATTCATTGAATGACGTTGTTGAGATGATTGGTGTTAATTATTCAAAAGTGGAGGGCGCCAAAATAAGAGGCATCTTTTTGGAAGGGCCCTTTTTTACAGAAAAACATAAAGGCGCGCAAAACAAAAATTATTTTCGTGATCCGTCCATTGATGCGTTGAAAACTTGGCAGAAACGCTCCAATCAGATGATTAAAAAGATTGCGCTGGCACCTGAAAGAACAGGAGCAGCGGAATTTATTGAATTTGCCGTAAAAGAAAAAATTGCGGTGGCATTGGCCCATAGTAACGCCACTTACCAAGAAGCCAAACAAGCCGTTGAAAAAGGAGCTTCCATTTTTGTTCATACGTACAACGGCATGAGCCCGCTGCACCATCGTGAGCCGGGAATGGCCGGTGCGGCTATGAATTTAAAAGATGTGTTTGCCGAACTCATTTGTGATGGGCACCATGTTCATCCCGCTGCCGCCAACATTTTAATGAATGTCCGCGGCAGAAACAATACCGTCCTGGTGACGGATTGTATGATGGCTGGAGGGATGCCGGAAGGAACCTATCAGCTGGGAGAATTTACTGCGGAGGTAAAAAATGGGGCAGCCCATTTGGAAAGTGGAAGTTTAGCAGGCAGTGTTCTGCAATTAAATGCGGCTGTTAAAAATGTCGTCGAATGGGGGATTTCCACACCTGAAGAAGCGATCTATATGGCGAGTATGGCACCTGCTAAAAGTATTCAATTGGACGGCCTATGCGGGAAGATTAAGGCAGGCTATGAGGCTGACTTTATTGTGCTGACTCCAGCATTGGAATTAACGGCTACTTACCTTGATGGTGTATGCCGCTATCAAAGCTTAAACAATTTGTTTTGTTGAAAGAGGGAGTGCGATGATTTTAGCCGTGGCAGTGAATCGAAATCAGTCCATTATGACAGCACTAAAAACAGCCATGGCCCCCGGTATGTTAAATTCACTAGAAGTTGGGAACGGGTTATATTAACCTGTCCTAGCTCAATTATTATTTTGATTTGATACAGGTCGAAAAAATAGATTTATAGGGGGAATTTCGATGTTAGAAATGACAAGTAACAAATTGGCCGCTTTAAAACGTCTATCTGATGTAAATGGTGTAATCGGAGCTTTGGCGATTGACCAGCGCGGCTCATTGAAAAAAATGATTATGGCAGCGGGTACGGAAAGTGTCGAAGATAATAGCATCATCCGCTTTAAAAATTTGGTTTCGGAAGAATTGACTCCTTATTCTACTTCCATCCTGTTAGATCCTGAGTATGGACTGCCCGCTGCAAAAGTCCGCAGCAAAGATGCAGGGCTATTGGTAGCCTATGAAAAGACCGGCTATGATGCAACGGCTGTGGGCCGGTTGCCTGATTTATTACCGGAGTGGTCCGTTAAAAGGTTGAAAGATGCAGGTGCAGATGCTGTTAAATTCTTACTCTATTATGATGTGGATGAGGACGAAAAAATTAACGAGTATAAACATGTTTTTATGGAACGGATTGGTTCCGAGTGTGCAGCTGAGGACATTCCATTTTTCTTGGAAATTGTCACGTATGATGCCAAATATAATAATGCAAAAAGTAAAGAGTATGCAAAAGTGAAGCCGCATAAAGTGATTGAGGCAATGAAGGAATTTTCCAAGCCTCAGTACAATGTCGATGTATTGAAAGTAGAAGTTCCAGTGGATATGAACTTTGTGGAAGGTTTTGCGAAAGGGGAAACAGTTTATAGTGACGAAGAAGCTGCTGCGTATTTTAAAGAACAAAGTGAAGCGACTGCGCTTCCATTTATCTTTTTAAGTGCCGGAGTAAGTGCGGAAGTTTTCCAGGAAACATTGAAGTTTGCCAAAAAATCCGGTTCTACCTTTAATGGCGTCTTATGCGGCCGTGCAACCTGGAAAAACGGCGTTGAACCATTTGCTTCAAACGGTGAACAGGCAGGACGTGCATGGCTGCGTGAAAACGGCAAAAAGAATATTGAGGAACTAAATGCAGTGTTGAAAGAGTCAGCCAGCTCATGGTTCGACAAGATTAAAAATACACATGATGTTCCAGGAAACACTTTGCAGTATGCTTGAAGAATTTTTTCCGCTTTGACGGATGAGCCTTTACAAAACCCATTATTGGAGGTTCGCATGAAAAAATTAAATACCTTAACCAAAATAGCCAATTGTGGAGTGGTGGCTGTCGTTCGGGCTGATTCTGCGGAAGAAGCGTGTCATATCTCCGATGCCTGTATTGAGGGTGGGATTTTAAGTATTGAAATTACTTTTACCATTCAAGGCGCCGAAGACGTGATTAAACAGTTGACAGACTACTACTTTGACCGAGAATGCGTCTTGATTGGTGCAGGAACTGTACTGGACGCAGTTACAGCACGGATAGCCATAATGGCAGGAGCGCAATTTATTGTCAGTCCAGCTTTTGATCAAGAAACTGCTAAACTATGTAACTTGTATCAAATTCCATATATGCCAGGCTGCATGACCATTACCGAAATGAAGCATGCGTTGGAATCGGGAGTCGATATTGTGAAATTATTCCCGGGAAGCACTTACGGATCTGAGTTTGTAAAGGCGGTTAAAGCACCGCTCCCACAGGTAAACATCATGCCAACAGGCGGAGTAGATTTAGAAAATGTTGAAAAATGGATTCGAAATGGCTGTGTCGCAGTAGGAGTAGGCGGGAATTTACTAGCTCCAGCAAAAACAGGAGACTATTCAAAAATCACATCACTTGCTCGTAAATATGTAGAAAAAGTACAGAAAGCAAGGGTGAACAAATCGTGAAAAAGGTTGTCACGTTTGGAGAGATTATGCTTCGTCTCTCCACTCAAACTGGAGAACGTCTTTCAAATGCCAAACAGTTGCTGATGCACTATGGGGGAGGGGAAGCAAATGTCGGAATTTCCCTTTCACATTTCGGTTATGATGTGTATTTTGTCAGCAAAATCCCAAATAATCCATTAGGACTTGGGGTGGAACGTCATCTTCTGTCACATGGTGTTCATACCGACTATCTAATGACAGGCGGAGAGAGATTGGGCACCTATTATTTAGAAACGGGCGTCGGGGAACGAAGTGCAAAAGTGACGTATGACAGAAAGTATTCGAGTTTTTCTAAACTGGTAGTAGAAGAATTGGATTTTGATGAAATCTTTAAGGATGCTGCCCTGTTTCATCTATCTGGAATTACCCCGGCCTTGTCCGCGGGGCTGCAAGAAGCAGCGCTTATTGCTTTACAGAAAGCAAAAGAACATGGAGTCATGACAAGCTTTGATTGCAACTACCGGGCATCACTTTGGAGCCATCAGGAAGCAGCGGAAGTGTTTCAAAACTTGCTGCCGTATGTGGATATCTGCTTCTGCGGTGAACTGGATGCCATCTACTTATTGGGGATAGAACAAGCCAGCGATTCTTTAACAAGAGAAG
Source organism: Neobacillus bataviensis (assembly GCF_019969725.1). The sequence goes on along the minus strand of NZ_JAHXYW010000005.1, from coordinate 214,866 downwards.
AGAAACTAGTTTTCTATTATAAAAAAATAAGAGAGCTTTATCCAAACATCCGCTATATGAGTTCTACCTTCCGGGACGTTATTTCAGCATCTCATAATGTTTTGCAAGGAACCTTATTCGTAGATGAGAGGCTCTATGTATCGAAAAAACATGTAATAAATCCAATTGTAGACCGCGTTGGCGGCGGAGATGCGTATGCGGCAGGAATCCTTTTTAGTTTGTTGGGATCGTTATCACCGCAAACCGCTGTTTCATTTGCTTCTGCCGCCTCTGCATTAAAGCATACGGTATCTGGTGATTGCAATACTTTTACACAAGAAGAAGTATTTCAATTTGCTGAAAACAGTTCTGGAAAGATTTCACGGTAACCACAAAATGATAAAAAGGGGATTAATTAATGGAGACACGTTACGCCCATCATCCTGAGGATATAAAAACATACACAACAGAACAATTGCGGAGTCAATTTTTAGTAGAGAATATCTTTACCGAGGGAAAAGTCAACTTAACATACACACATGTTGATCGCATGATTTTTGGCGGTGCGATGCCGACGAGCGAAGAATTAACGATTTCACTAAGCAAAGAATTGGGTGTCAATTACTTTTTGGAACGCCGTGAAATGGGTGTCATTAATATCGGCGGGGACGGTTTGATTGTGCTTGACGGTAACGAATACGATATGAAACGCGGTGATGGTTTATATGTTAGCAAAGGAACAAAAGAAATCTTGTTCTATTCAAAGGACGCAGCAGCTCCAGCGAAGTTCTATCTAAATTCTGTACCGGCCCATCAAACATTTCCAACCGTAAAAATCGATATTAACAAAATTGAACCGCTTCGCTTAGGGAATCCAAGTACACTAAATCAACGTGCCATTTACCAATACATTCACCCGAATGTATGTCAGAGCTGCCAGCTCCAATTAGGCTTGACGATGCTGGAGGCGGGAAGTGCATGGAACACGATGCCATGCCACACACATGAACGCCGTATGGAAGTCTATTTATACTTCGATATGGAACCGGAAACCCGCGTATTTCATTTCATGGGACAGCCAAATGAAACAAGGCATTTAGTCATTAAAAATGAACAAGCCGCCATTTCTCCAAGCTGGTCAATCCATTCAGGTGTTGGAACAAGTAATTACACTTTTATTTGGGGCATGTGTGGTGAGAATATCTCGTATGATGACATGGATGCCGTGAAAATGGAAGATTTACGATAAAAAATAATAGAAGGTGGGAGAGTCAGATATGACAAATTTACATGAATTTTCAATGGATTTCTTTCGTTTAGACGGAAAAGTGGCTATTGTAACAGGAGGAAATACTGGCTTAGGACAAGGATATTCCGTAGCACTTGCGAAGGCTGGTGCTGATTTATTCATTGTTGCCCATGATAGCAATTTTGATGAAACAAGGGAACTTATAGAAAAAGAGGGGCGCAGGGTATCATTCTTGCAAGGAGATATAACAAAAAAAGAAACGATTAATGAAATCGTTAAGACTTGTTTAGATGTGTACGGAAAAATTGATATTCTCGTCAATAATGCTGGGACGATTCGCCGAGCGCCGCTGCTTGAATACAAAGAAGAAGATTGGAATGCGGTAATCGATCTCAATTTAAATGCTCAGTATTTTTTAAGCCAGGCGGCAGCGAAAGTCATGGCTGAGCAAAAAAGTGGGAAGATTATTAATATTGCTTCCATGTTGGCGTTCCAAGGCGGTAAATTTGTACCACCATACACAGCCAGTAAACATGGCGTGGCAGGTATTACAAAAGCATTTGCCAATGAATTGGGCGAGCACAATATCCAAATCAACGCCATTGCCCCTGGATATATTGCAACGGCGAATACAGCACCTATTCGCGCAGATGAAAGTCGTAATCAAGAAATTCTTTCACGTATTCCAGCCGGGCGCTGGGGAACACCTTTTGATTTAATGGGGACTGTGGTATTTCTTTCAAGTAAGGCATCTGACTATATGAATGGCCACATTTTAGCAGTCGACGGCGGCTGGTTGGTCAGATAAAATTGCAGACGCAAGAATATTTTAAAAAAATTACCCGTTTGCCGTGATGGCAGGCGGTTTTTTTGATGCTGAAATTGAGATTTGAGCACACTAAAATTACCCGCCGCCTTAAAATGGTTATGCTATTATTAAGTGGTGGAGGTGAATGAGTTGATATATATTGGAGTAACCGGCTGGGGCGACCATGACACCTTATACCCTGGTCAAATTTCCTCAAGAGATAAATTAAAACAGTACGCAGGCCATTTTCCTATTGTTGAAGTGGATACAGCTTTTTATGCGATCCAGCCGCAACGGAACGCAAATAAATGGGTCAATGAAACGCCGGGGAGCTTCCAGTTTATTGTCAAGGCCTATCAAGGAATGACCGGGCATTTACGGGGAGAAGTCCCTTTTGATACAAAACAGGCAATGTTTAATGCGTTTAAGGAATCACTCGAGCCATACATAGAACAAAATAAACTAGCAATGGTCCTTTTTCAATTTCCACCGTGGTTTGATTGCAAACGGGAAAATGTCGACTATTTACGATGGTGCAAGCAAGAAATGGGAGCCATTCCATGCGCCCTTGAATTCCGACATCAATCTTGGTTCAAACCAGAATACCTTCAAAAAACACTAGAATTTATGAAGGAAGAAAAATGGATTCATAGCATATGTGATGAACCACAGTCCGGGGAAGGATCTGTGCCAACCATTCTTCAAGCCACCACTCCTGAAAAAGTACTTGTCAGGTTCCATGGCCGTAATGTCCACGGCTGGCAAAAGCGAACCGACGTGGATTGGCGGGAAGTCCGGTTCCTATATCGCTATAACCAACAGGAATTAGAAGAATGGGCCGAATCCATCGCAAAGCTTAAAAATGAATGCAGTGATGTATATCTCCTCTTTAATAATAACTCGGGCGGTGACGCGGCAGATAACGCTAAACAAATGATGGAACTGCTCCAGATTGAATATGAAGGGCTTGCTCCAAGGCAGTTAGATCTATTTTAAAATTAGAAGGTGTAAAAATGGAATGGATTCTTTTGGTTGTGATAGGACTGGCAGCGAGTTCACTTGGCTCGCTCATCGGTTTAGGAGGAGGAATCATTGTTGTTCCCGCCTTGCTTTATTTAGGATCATTTTCGGCCTTTGGCTATGTTAGCCCCCAGGTTGCGGTAGGAACGTCCTTGTTCACGATGATTTTTACAGGGCTATCCTCTACGCTTGCTTATATGAAACATAAGACAGTCGATTATAAGAGCGGATTAATTTTCTTGATTGGCAGTGGTCCCGGCAGTATTCTTGGAGCATGGGTAACAGAAAAATTACCGATGCATTCTTTTAATATTCTTTTTGGTTTGTTCATTATTTTTGTCTCAGTCATTTTACTGCTAAAAGATAAACTAAAGCCGATTCCTTATAAAAAGGAAAAAGGAATTGTCCGTACTTTTACAGACAATACGGGGAAAACCTTTGAATACGGCTATAATCCAATGATTGGCGTTCTCGTTGCATTTATTGTTGGGTTTATATCAGGGATATTTGGGGTCGGCGGAGGCTCACTGATGGTACCAACGATGATATTAGTCTTCTTTTTCCCGCCGCACGTCGCTACGGCTACCTCGATGTTTATGATTTTACCAACATCAATCCTCAGTTCCATTACGCATATAACGCTCGGGAATGTCAATTGGCTTTATGCACTTGCATTAGTACCCGGGGCGTGGATTGGCGCCAGGGTTGGGGTCTACTTAAATACTAAGCTTAAGAGTAAAACGATCGTATTATTATTGCGGACGGTACTAGTTATTGTCGGCATACGATTAATCTATGAAGGAATTGCAGGATAAGATACAAATGGAAACCATACATATTTATCATACTAATGATGTTCACAGCCACTTAGAAAATTGGCCGCGAATTGAGCAATTCCTCAAACAAAGAAAAACGCATCATCAAAAACATAAAGAGGAAATGCTTTTATTTGACATCGGCGATTTTATCGACCGCTGGCATCCTTATTCGGAGGCATCTAAAGGAAAAGGAAACATCCAATTATTAAATGAGTCCGAATATAACGCCATCACGATTGGAAATAACGAAGGAATCAACCTCCCATATGATGATTTGGATCATCTGTATGAAGACGCCCATTTCGATATACTGGCTGCGAACTTTTATAAAAAAAATCAAGTTTATCCAAGCTGGGTTAAACCATATAAGATTTATCCGACAAAAAACGGAACCCGTATCGGGGTCATTGGGGTAACGGCGAATTTTGCTCATCTATATGAATTGCTTGGCTGGAAGCTGACAGATCCCATCATGGAGCTGAAAAAATGGCTCCCAAGCTTAAAAGAACAATCAGATATCATTATCTGTCTTTCTCATCTTGGATTAAAGGATGATGAAAAGATTGCCAGTGAGTTACAGGAGATAGATATCATTTTAGGAGCTCATACACATCATTATTTTGAAAACGGCCGGTTAGTGGGGGAAACTCTGCTCGGGGCTGCAGGGAAATATGGTTATTTGGTGGGTCATGTCACCCTAAAACTAAATGATCAAAAGCAAATTAACGATAAGAAAGCTATAGTTTATGATGTAAAGGATCTTCCGGAGTCTGCTAATGAACAGGAGCAGGTTCAGGCATTCCTTAAGCTGGGTAAAGAACTATTAAGCCAAAAAGTAACAACTCTTCAAGAACCGTTGTTAAATGATCCATATAAGGAAACAAATTTCTCCAGACTCCTTTGTTCTTCGTTAAAAGAATGGTGTAAATCAGATATTGCCATGATCAATGCAGGACTTCTTTTAGGGTCCTTATCAGGTGAAGTCACTGAATATGATCTTTTAACGATTTGTCCTCATCCCATCAATCCGTGTGTCGTGGAGCTGACGGGCAGGGAATTTAAAAATATTCTCTCTGAAACCCAGGATGCAAGCCTTCCACATAAACAAATCAAAGGATTAGGATTTAGAGGAGACGTTCTTGGGATATTTGTATATGAAGGCATTCTAGTCCAAGATGGAAGGATATTCATGAATGGCAAACCAATAGAGATGGAGGAAAGGTACACTTTGGCCTTGCCAGATATGTTTACGTTCGGCCATTTTTTCAAAGAGGTCATTCCCTCTAAACAAAAAACCTATTTCCTGCCAGAGTTCTTGCGGGATCTATTAAAATGGAAATTGCAGCAGATGTCCTAGTTGAATACACTCTTTTTTGATCATTGTCATAATTTGATAATGAGGAAAGGAGTGTAGGAATTGATTGAGCTTTCACCAATCGAAATAGACGGCCATACCTTTTTGGCGGTGACCGTTTTACTTCCAAAAACAACATTGCTTGCCATTTCAAGCGATAAAGGATATATCATGTGCGGTGCCTTGGATGTCGGTCTTTTAAATGAAAAATTGAAGGACCGCAAGATTATTGCGGGAAGAGCCGTCGGGGTCAGAACCATCGATCAGCTTCTAAATGCGCCAATGGAATCGGTGACATTTGAGGCAGAAGAACTGGGAATCCACCAAGGAATGATAGGCAGGGACGCCTTGCTGAAAATGATTTAAAAGCTTGCTTTTACCTAAGCAAGCTTTTTAATTGGGCTAGTTCACCTTCTAGAAGCATACATATAGCTAGAAGGGGTGATGAGTTTTGGCAAAGATTCGCCGACGGTTTACGAAGCGAGGTCCGCTGCCTTTCCGTTATGTTATGCTGCTTTCATTTGTTTTTTTTCTTTTTTCCACTGCCTTTGGGATATGGATTATTAACAAAGGCATTGAACCGACGTTAATCAGTTATGCTGAATCTCAATCAAAAAAGATAGCCTCACAGGTTATTACGAAAGCCATAAATAAAAAGACAGTCGAGATTGGCGATGTAATTGCTGTAGAACCGGGAACTGATGGCTCTCCGCCTAGCGCAACTTTAAAAACGGAGGTAGTAAATCAGAAATTGTCCGAAATCACCAGTCAGATCCAAAAGAATCTTAATGCTGCCGAGAAAGGTGATCTTTCTTCCCTACAGCAATTAACCGACGTCGAAATAGAGTTAGAAAATACGAATTCGGATGGAATTGTTTGGAATGTACCGCTAGGGCGGGCAACAAATATGGCCTTATTCGGAAACCTTGGTCCGAAGATACCGGTAAAGTTTCAAGCGATTGGGGATGTCCGTCCGGATGTGAAAATCACACCAAAACCACTGGGAATCAATAATACTTGGATTGATGTAGCCATTCATCTAGAAGTATCGGTGCAAATTATTACACCGTTTTCAACGAAAATCACTAAGCTGGATCAAAAAATTCCTGTTGGAGGCAGATTAATTCAGGGCGATGTTCCGCAATTTTATAATAATGGAAGCAATGCATTGCCATCCATCGAATTGCCTAAAACAGAAGAAAAGAAAAAAGCAAAATCGACAAACTAAAAGGACAATCCTTAGTGGAAAGTCCTTTATTTTTGCTTCCTAAGATTCATCCGCTCAATCCGCTTCCATTTTGCTAAATGCGGGTATGGATCAAACGACCATTCTGTTATTCCATTGTCTTTATACATACCATAATGCAAATGTGGAGGAAATTTGCCCGCAGTGCCGGGCGGCCCGTATCCTGTATTTCCGACACTGCCAATGACCATACCAGGCTCAACAATTGATCCGACCTTTAAATTCCCAGCAAACCCTCTAAGATGGGCAAAGTAATGATAGGTATTGTTAATATCGCGGATGCCAATTCTCCAGCCCCCGAACTTATTCCAACCCTTCATCTCTATAATGCCATAACAGGTGGCTCGAACAGGGACTCCATGGCCGGCAAAAATATCAGTGCCTTCATGCATCCTTCTGCCTCCCCAGCCTCTGGCATCTCCCCATGTACTGCGATAACTGTGATTGGAGCGAATTGGGACAGGGAATACCTGAGTATCCAAATTAAGCCTTCCAAAATGGCGGTACATTTTGGCCTTACCAACAATAATCCCAACCGTTTTATCGCGATGATAGTAATTCCATAGTCCGATTTTTATATTATCATGATCGACACCATAGGAAAGAAGATAATTAGCAAAAGCATATAAAACATCCTCATCACTCTTTAAGCTCGCTTTACCATCTCCATTGCCATCGACACCTATTCCATTAAAAAACTGAATGATGGTAGGATTTTTGGTCTTAGGGTTCGGATTCGTTAAGCCAGACCACTCTTCAGGACGAAAATAAATGGCAATCGTCCCGTCTGGTTTTGGTAAATCACGACGGGCCAAACGGACACTTCTTTCATATTGATCGATGGCGGCTAAGTAGTACCAGGGTATATTTGTAACGGTTTCCACTTTTTTATAAAGCTTCATTCTTTCCTGATAGGGATCAGGTTCCTTAGCTTGAGCATCCCTGACAGCAAATGTAGAGGTAAAAAATAAAAGGAAAGTTCCAATCATTAGAACAACCCTCACGCAGGAATCCTCCTTCCGATTAATGTACAAGTTTAGTTTATGTTTTCTAAACAATTTCATTATGGTTAATAATTGGTAAGAAGAATTGATTGCTTGTCGTAAAGGCAGGCAGTATGTTAAAGTGACAACAGAAGAACTCATTTTCCATACATAAGTGGATTGCAAGGGGTGTAAAAATGAGCAAGAAAGAAGAAATATTACGTAAACCTGAGTGGTTAAAAATAAAGCTTAACACGAATGAGTCATATACGGGCCTGAAGAAAATGATGCGCGAAAAAAACCTTCATACTGTATGTGAAGAGGCTAAATGCCCTAATATTCATGAATGCTGGGCTGTAAGACGTACAGCAACCTTTATGATCCTTGGTGATACATGTACCCGTGCCTGCCGCTTCTGTGCGGTTAAAACGGGTCTGCCAACAGAACTCGATTGGCAAGAACCAGAACGAGTGGCCGATTCCGTTCAGCTTATGAACTTAAAGCATGTGGTTGTTACAGCGGTTGCACGCGATGATTTAAAAGACGGCGGTGCTGCTGTATTTGCTGAAACAGTACGAGCGATTCGCCGGAAAAACCCATTCACAAGCATTGAAGTTCTTCCTTCCGATATGGGTGGAAAAGAAGAAAATTTACAGCTTTTAATGGATGCTAAACCCGACATCTTAAACCATAATATTGAAACCGTTCGCCGCTTGACTCCAAGAGTTCGAGCACGTGCCAAGTACGACCGCTCGCTTGAATTTTTACGACGGGCAAAAGAAATGCAGCCAACCATTCCGACTAAATCCAGCTTAATGATTGGAATTGGAGAAACAAAGGAAGAAATCCTGGAGGTAATGGATGACCTGCGAGCAAACCATGTGGATATTATGACCATCGGACAATATTTACAGCCTACCAAGAGTCATTTGAGGGTTGAGAAATATTATAGTCCTGATGAATTTAAAGAACTGCAGCAAATTGCCATCAGCAAAGGCTTTAGCCACTGTGAAGCCGGTCCTTTAGTGCGCTCATCCTACCATGCCGACGAACAGGTAAATGCTGCTGCAAAGCATAAGCAATTACTTGGTGAAAAGGAAGCAAAAAAAGCATAAAGCGAAGAAGAGTTCAGTCTAGGATGACTGAACTCTTTTTATTACTTATTGTGATTATAATTTTGGTCGTCCGGAGTAAGACCATTTTCATCCTCAGTAGTGTTCATCCTTAAACCCTGAGGAGATTTTTTCATTTGTTTAATCAAGCCATTAACCAAATTCCGGGTATTACGGCTTGTTGAATCGAGATTTGCCAAATTTTCAACGTCGCGCATTAATACCTTATTGTCAGTCACGTAAACGTGGTAATATCTTGGTACAACGGACATCGCGGTTTTTTTCACCTGATCCGCTGTTAAATTTCGGTTCTTGGAATTTGTATCATATGCAACTAAGACTTCTTGGTCTGTTACAAGGGTGGCTACATCATTTACATTATGGATATTGGTACTGTACTTGCTGATTATGTTAGCAAGCTGTTCTCGATCAAGAGCTGTATAATGATTATTGGCTGTGTTATCATTCATCAACGGACTCTTTTGGTGGCGGACATACCCATAATTGTTGCTGACATTTCGAATACCGCGGCCTGCTCCTTCATTGTAGAGCTCATGTCGCTTATTATTAACATTAATGGTATTACCGCTTTCCTCATAGATGTCATTCTTAGTGTCCTTTGCACATCCAGTTAAAGCAGTAAGCGTACACAATCCAATGACGATGATTGACCTTTTCAAGCTTAACACCTCCTTTTATTAGAATAGCCAAAGGGAGGATTTTTTTTCTTAGTAATTGATGGTGAATCGGTTATAATGGGAATTAAGAGTGTCTGGCAAATTGAGGTGAAAAAAGATGATAAATATTAACAACACCATGTATGAATTGGTGCAGGAGCATCGAAACGGTTTTAATGAGGATGCTCTAAAAGCGAGATATAGCGATATTTTATCAAGATACGATTTCATTGTGGGAGACTGGGGTTATGGCCAGCTCCGTTTAAAAGGTTTTTTTGAAGACCAAAATCAAAAAGCTACCTTTGATACAAAAATAAGCACCCTCAGCGAATATCTTTATGAATACTGCAACTTTGGCTGTGCTTATTTTGTTTTGAAAAAGGTAAAAAAATAAACGAAGGGCCAGAAACCTGGCCTTTCGTTTATTTGTTATATGGGGCCTGTTCATCCGTGTCCGGATCATCATGCGGCGGATGGGCTCCTTCCATCTGCCGGGGCAGTTCTTGATGAAATGACTTATATTCATAATTAAATGCACTATAGGTCCGCTGCCCTTCTTCCCAGGGCATGCTCTTATTTTGAACAGGATCGTCTTTTCGGAAGGTTGAGCCATAAGGTCCCTCTGGAAACTCCTGAGCAGTTAGATAATTATGCTGTTTTTCCACATTGGATATTTCCGTATACTTCTCTGCCTCTTTATCCGCCATATTTTCCACTCCTTTTAAAACCTAGTTTAGCCCAAGGAGGGAAAATCATGAGTAATTGTTTAAACTAATTCCATTAGAAAGGATCTTAGTTCTTCTGCATCTTCTTCATTTAATTGAAAAGCATATTCTAAATAGCCTTCCTCCTGCAGGTCATCGTGGCCAATAATAGCAAAACGGTTTCCCTGCATATCAAGGACAAGATGTTTACCATAATGGCGGTCGGATTGAACAATGGCTAAATCATAGCGCTGGTTTTCACCGACAAAACTAACAAATCTTGTTTTTGTATTCTCCGTATCATCGTATAAGAAAAACCGTTCTTTCATCCCAATAATCTCCTTTAAAAAATACTTTTTAACACCTTCTCTATAGTAACAAATTTATTTGATTGAGGGGAGTAGTGAAATTACCGCAAAATTTGTAAAATTCGCCTCTTGAAAAATACGAAATCTGTCAAAATATGCTACAATATACTTAAATTCTCAATTGTTGACTGGAAGAGGGATGAATTGAATGGTCCGTCGTTACATCGAAAAAGCAATAAATGTAATGCAATGGGGAAAGAATTTACTGCCTCTTTCGTCAATTCGCTTTTATCCACCCCCAATAATTTTGCGAAATCCCGCATTAGAGGGTGTAACATCAGCCTTTCAATCTGGACATGAAGTGGCTGTGATTGTGTTTAATATCAAAAATTCTTTTGAATTGGCTGATTTACTTGGACAAACCCATTATACAAAGCTAATTAAAAATATAGGGAAGTTTTTCCGTCTTTCTATTGAGAAAGAAATCAACAATCAAGATATCATCACTCTCCATGATTTTTATGGTGACGGTTTTACACTATTCTTAAAAGTTGATTTTGAACGGGATTGTTTATCAGAAATAGATCTGTTTATGAATAAAATAACTTATCATGTTGAAAAGAAATTACATAAGTTATACCCTGCTGTCGAGCTTTTTTTTGAAACGGGCTATATGTTTGTTGATAAAAAACATTACTCGATTCATGATTCTGTTTTAAAAGCCCATAGACAGGCCGTTTTTATGGCAGAAAGAAAAGCTAAATCAGGTTTTAATGAAATGGTTATGACGATGAATAAAATTATTTCAAAAAAGGACATTAAACTTTTAGCCCAGCCGATAATCGATGTAGCAACAAAAGAAATTCGAGCCTGGGAAATGCTTACACGAGGACCGCAGGGAACCCTATTAGAAAATCCATTGCCGCTCTTTTCGGTTGCAAGACAGACTGGGATGCTGTATGAACTGGAAATGATTATCATTGAAATAGTTTTGGAGCAAATAAAGACTACTAGATGCCGTCAGGACATATTTGTGAATTGCACCCCGTTAACTCTAGGTAATTTAAGATTTACAAGAGATTTGAAAAATCTTATGTTAAAATATAAAAGTATTTCGCCTAAGCAAATCACTATTGAAGTAACCGAGAGCGATTCCATCGAGGGCTTAAAGAACTTTATTTATAATATAAAAATGTTACGATTAATGGGGTTTCGAATCGCTGTCGATGATACGGGTGCAGGGTATTCCAGTTTAAGTACGATTAGTGAAATCATGCCGGATATCATCAAAATTGATCGATCAGTAATCCAAAATATTCATCAAAATTCTCTAAAGGAATCGATGCTGAAAGGTTTGCTGCTTGTGGCAAGAGAAGCAGGGTCGTTAGTTGTCGCAGAAGGAATTGAAAACGAAGAAGAAGCATCAGTTCTAACGAGAAATAAAGTGGATTTAGCGCAAGGAAACTTTTATGCCCCTCCAGCTGCATTCGTAAACGGGCTTGCAACTTAGTAAGACAACAAAAAAGGAAGTGGAGCAAATGTATTTTGTAGACCGGGATAAAATGGAAACAACTTTGGTTTATTTAGAAAAACAAATAAATCTTTTCACTGAGCAGTCAGAATGGTCGACACCATTAGAAAAAGCTGCATTGGAACGGATAACACAAATGTCACTAGAAGCCATTTTTGATGTTGGCAATGCCATGATTGACGGTTTTATCATGCGCGACCCCGGGAGTTATGACGATATCATTGAAATTTTAATGGATGAAAGGGTCATATCACAAGAAATAGGTAATGTCTTAAAAAGCCTCATTCCATACCGGAAGCAACTTGTGCAAGATTATACAGAAATAGTCCATAGTGATCTAAAGGAACAATTTGCAAAATCTCATCCGGCTTTATCTCTTTTTGCGAAAAATGTCCGCGATTATCTTACAAATGAACTAGGTCCTGTTTCCGCCTTTAAAAGTCAGGAGTGAAGGATTTTGAAAAAATATAAAGGCTATTTAATTGATTTAGATGGAACGATGTATAAAGGAACTGAACGTATTGAGGCAGCTTCTGATTTTGTCAAAAGTCTGCGGGCTAAGAAAATCCCGTATTTATTTGTAACAAATAATTCGTCAAGGACACCAGCACAGGTTGCCGAAAAGCTTCGGGATTTCGATATTCCGGCAGAGGAAGAACTTGTATTCACGACCAGCCAGGCAACCGCTAATTACATCTATGAAACCAAGAAGGATGCTGCTGTTTATGTAATTGGAGAGGAAGGGCTACGATTGGCGCTTGAAGAAAAGGGATTCCAATTTGCCCAAGAAAATGCGGAATTTGTCGTGATTGGGATTGACCGCTCCATCAGTTATGAGAAATTAGCTGTTGCTTGTTTGGCTGTTAGAAATGGAGCGGCCATCATTTCTACCAATGGTGATATTGCAATTCCAACTGAAAGAGGGCTGTTGCCGGGGAATGGTTCGCTGACATCCGTCATTACGGTTTCTACCCAAACGAAACCGATTTTTATCGGCAAGCCGGAATCGATTATTATGGAGCAGGCCTTAAAGGTATTAGGAACGGCCAAGGAAGAAACGATCATGGTCGGGGATTATTATGACACAGATATTTTAGCGGGCATGAATGCCGGGATGGACACACTATTGGTTCATACAGGTGTGACCACGAAAGAATTGCTTAAAGGGTATAAACGAAAACCTACATATGCCATTGATTCATTGAAGCAATGGGAGGTATAAAAAGGATGGGGTTTACACCCATCCTTTTAACTATTTTTTTCTTTTTCCATTCTTGCTGCCCGGTGCGCCAGTCTGCTTGAGGCAGCTGCGGCAATTGCACCGACAATATCATCTAAAAAAGTGTGGCACTCACCGGTTGATTTATCATTTAGATGGGCTAAGATGCCAGGCTTTTGTTTATCAATATAACCATAATTGGTAAATCCAATTGATCCATACACATTCACAATCGAAAAGGCAAGTATTTCATCTACTCCATAAAGACTCTCATCTGTCCCTATGATCGATTGAAGCGGCTCCTCAAGCATTCCTTTTTCAGCAAGCATGTCGAGCTGGATTCCGGTAATAATGGCATTTTGCACTTCACGTTTGGAGAGGACGCGTTCCACATTAGCAATACAGTCTGCCATTTGTAAATTTTCATGATATTTTTCTTGTAAATAAAAAACTAAATCAGCAATATCTTGAATTTGGACGCCTCTTTCTGTTAGCCATCTGCGTGCAGTTTCTTCGGTCATATCTACTTTTTTGTCGTCTGCCATCCCTTTTATCACCTTTTCTTTGGATTTTCACTATATATATACTCTTTTTTCATAAGATATGCAATTCAAAGTAAAAGAACCAATCAAAATTTTATCTTTCCATTCGACCATATTTTCTATTCATTTTTTGGAAGTGTTAAAAGCAATAGTTGATTGATTTTTTAACAGAGCGGAAGGCGCGAAGACTCCTGCGGGATTACGGGGCTGGGGAGACCCCACAGGTGCAAAAGCGCCGAGGAGGCTCCCCGGTACGCCGCGGAAAGCGAAGCGCCATATCAACAACAGAGTTTAACAGAGCTTTTTTTAAAAAAAACAGGAAGACAACAAGTTTTTTAATGCTCCTTCATATATATGACTTAATAAGGGTATGAAGAAGAGGTGGGACTCGTATGCTTCAGAAAATGCTTGAAAATCAATATGGGATCACAACGCAAGAATATATAAAATTAGATACGTATGACGCCTTAAGAGGCAATGGCTGGCTGTATGTAATCTCTAATCCTGCTGGAAAGGAAGAAGAGGATATTTCTGAACTTGGGAAGATTGCCGAACATCTGCGAAATTATGGCGACCATAATGTGCCTATATTTTTGCAGTCCAAGGAAGGGAATTTAATTACGACATGGGAACAAAATAAATATTGCGTATTAGCCAATCGGCAAGCAGATGAAAAACAGCGGAAAATCAAATTAGGGCGTAAGCTCGCTAAATTTCATGAACGCGGGAGAAGGGTTCCCTTTCAAATCGAGCGGTCCAGCCGAATTGGAAAGTGGAAGGAATTATGGGAAAAGCGGCTTGAACAAATGGAAAAAGTTTGGAATGGCCTTCTCTTTCAAACGCCAGAAGATGAATTTGAACGGATGTTTATCGAATCATTTCCCTATTATATGGGCTTAACTGAAAATGCCATTCAATACCTAGTCGATACAGAAATAGATGATGAACCAGCCGAAACGGACAGCGGCACAGTCTGTCATGAACGTTTTTCTAAAAAAACGTGGGGCGGCAATTATGTTATTAAAAATCCCTTTGATTGGGTATTTGATCATCGCAGCCGTGATTTAGCCGAGTGGACAAGAGAGAGATATTTCCGAAATTTTCAAACATACGATGTCGATTTAAAACAATTTTTTGAAGAATATCAAAGTGTTGCTCCATTATCATCATTTTCGTGGCGATTATTATACTCGCGTCTAATTTTCCCACTCCACTATTTTGAGTCTATCGAAAATTATTATATAACTCGGTCCGAGCAGGATAAGAAGGTATTAGAAGATCAGCTAAGTAAAATTTTAAGACAATCGGGTGAATATGAGCGATTTTTGGCTGGGTTTTTTCACATTTCGGGAGCGCCAATCAAAAGGTTAAATCTCCCCCAGTTGGAATGGTTATATAAAGTGTAAATATATGAATTGACACATTTTTGAAAAATTTCAATCAGAATAATATGGTAAAATGACAAGGAGTTCTAAAATTAGGATTGAGGTAGGGACGCAGCATGAAGCCTTATATTTACATTACTAGGAAGCTGCCAGAGGCAGTTATTGAAGTTATGAAACAAAAATATGAAGTAAAAATGTGGGAACATGAGGATATTCCCGTTCCAAAAGAAGTCCTTCACGCAGAGGCTGAGAAAGCAGATGCCCTCTTGACGATGGTATCTGACCAAATCGATGAACAAATTTTAACCGCCGGGAATCGGTTAAAGGTTGTCGCTAATTTAGCTGTAGGCTTTGACAATATTGATGTCAAAAAAGCAAGCATTAAAGGAGTTGCAATTTGCAATACTCCTGATGTTTTAACAAACACCACGGCTGATTTAACCTTTGGTTTGCTGATGGCGGCCGCCCGCCGGATAGTCGAGGCAGCCGAATATGTCAAGGAAGGAAAATGGAAAAGCTGGAGCCCGCTGCTTCTGGCTGGCCAAGATATTCATCATAAAACAATTGGTATTGTTGGAATGGGGAAAATTGGCGAAACAGTTGCCAAAAGGGCAACAGGCTTTGATATGAACGTCCTTTATCATAACCGGACCAGAAAGCCTGAAATAGAACAGAAGCTAGGTGCCATGTATGTACCTTTTAAAGAGCTTGTCGAGAAATCCGATTTCATCGTCTGTCTAACACCACTAACACAAGAAACCAGAAACTTGTTCACGCGTGAAGTATTCAGAGGAATGAAACAATCGGCTATTTTTATCAATGCTTCAAGAGGCCCTGTAATCGACGAACAGGCCTTATATGACGCCTTAATTGCAGGGGAAATTGCTGGTGCTGGATTAGATGTATTTGAAAGAGAACCAATCAATCGAGACCATCCATTATTATCGCTTCCAAACGTAGTCGCACTTCCGCATATCGGCAGTTCAAGTGTTGAAACCAGAACCGCCATGATGAAGCTTTGTGTAGAAAATATCATATCAGTTTTAGAAGGAAACATGCCAAAAACACTTGTGAATAAAGACTGGAAACCCTTTGTAAAATCATAAAATTAAAAAAGCGATTGCTTCTAAAGGCAATCGCTTTTGTCGTCTTTAATTAAAATACTTGCTCTACTTCGACAACGCCTGGCACTTCTTCTAAAAGAGCTCTTTCAATGCCGGCCTTTAATGTGATGGTTGAGCTTGGGCAAGATCCACAAGCACCAAGCAAGCGAAGCTTAACAATACCATCCTCTACATCAACTAATTCACAATCCCCGCCATCGCGAAGAAGAAATGGGCGTAATTTATCTAATACTTCCTGAACTTGTTCAAACATTTCTTGTTCTGCCATATTAATCGTCTCCTTTCCTATCTATATTATAATGTCATTGGCCTTAAAAATCCATTCTCAGAAAATAGGATAACACACATTTACAGACATTTTCTTCGTTTTTATCATTTAATTATTGTAAAATAAAAGAAAAAAAGATGGGAATGGTTTTAATGGAATTTACCGAAGTAGAAATTGTTCTGTACGGTGCCGAACAATTATGCCCAAGCTGTGTCAACCTGCCCTCGTCAAAAGAAACATTTGAATGGCTGGAAGCGGCCATTACAAGAAAGTTCCCGGAGCAGCCCTTTAAAATGACATATGTGGATATCCTGCTGCCTCCAGAAGAAGACCCTGAAAAATATCATTTTGCGAAACGGGTTATTGATGAAGATATGTTTTATCCAGTAGTGGTGATAAAAGAAAAAGTAGTTGGCGAAGGCAATCCACGCCTCAAGACCATTTTTTCAGAGCTTGAAAAGTACGGATATAAAGCGATATAAAAAAGAAGCATTCCAATTATCAAAACGGAATGCTTCTTTTTTTATCAGCCGTTATGCCATTTATACATCCACAGAATGCCCGATTTCAACAGGCGGGCCACACGTCCCGTAATTGCACGCTCAGCCATCATACCAAACCCTTGTTTCTTACCTAGAGAACCAAGGACACCCTTTAATTTAATAGGTGGGAACGTTTCAGGCAAAGGTTCACCGTTCCAGCGCTTCTTAAGTACTTCGACAATTTGTTCAGCCTGACCCTCAGCTAATTGGGCGCTTGGAGCATGCGGGGAACTAGCACAGTCACCAACAATGAAAATATGTTCATCATTAGGAAGATGATGATGAGGTGTTACTTCAAGCCTTCCTAATCGGTCCTTTTCCCCTTCCATCTCCCGGACAATTTTATTCGCCTGGATCCCTGCTGTCCAAACAATGACGTCACATTTGATTGCCTGATCATGATTGAACAGTGTTTTTTCTTCCACTTTTGTTATATTTGAGTTGTTAATAATTTCGACATTATGCCTCACAAACCAGTTTTCAACATATTTACTTAATCGCTCTGGGAAAGAAGAAAGAATATACTTTCCGCGATCAAATAATTTAATCTGAATATCTTCACGGCTTTCGCTCAATTCGCTGGCCAGTTCTACACCACTAAGACCTGCACCAACAATCCCGACAACAGATCCGGGAGCTAAATTGTTTAATGCGGAGTAGGTGCGGCGGGATTTTTCAATGCTTTGAATGCTGTAAGTATATTCATCAGCACCAGGAACCCCATGATATTTGTCTTCACAGCCCAGGCCAACGATTAAGTCATCATATTCAATAGGATCTTCACCATTTAATAAGACCTTCTTATCTTTTTGATCAATCCCGATGACATCGCCATATTTGATGTTGAGTTGTGAATGCTCTGGAAAGGCGACACGGATTTCTTTATCCGAAATCGTTCCCGCAGCAAGAGCATAGTATTCTGTTTTTAAACAATGATACGGTACGCGGTCAATAAGCGTAATCGTAACGTCTTCTGGCAGATGATTTGGAAGCAATTCGTTTAAAACTTTCATGCCGCCGTATCCGCCGCCAAGTATAACAAGGTTTTTCATTTTGTATTTCCCCTTTTTTAAACCAATATCTAATGTCTTTATTTTGCTCAAATGGAACCCATTTCAGAATCAAAAACAAATGGGAATTAATTGATATATTCTAGAATAATTTCTGTTCTTTTACCACATATGAGTATATCTAAAATGTGGCGAAATAACAACACTTATCCCACTTTTCTTGACACTAAAGCTACAGTCGTGATAATTGACGGAACATGTTAAAAATAGTAGGATAGGTACGTAATGGAGAGGTGAAAAGAATGATTCAACCGATCATAGAATTTTGTATCAGCAATCTGGCGAATGGTGCGCAGAAAGCACTTGAAAAATTAGAAAAAGATCCAAATTTGGATATTATTGAATATGGATGTCTTGGATATTGCGGTAAATGTGCCTCCACATTATATGCTCTAGTTAATGGAGAGGTAGTGACAGGAAAAACACCTGATGAACTTGTGGACAATATCTATCAATATTTAGAGGAAAATCCGATGTTTTAAAATATACTATATTAAAACTTTAAAAAAGGAGGAGAAATTATGAGCAATGATGTTGTAATCTTAACGGAAGCGGCGGCTCTTCACATTAAAGAAATGATGAAGCACAATGAAGAAGAAGGAGCCTACTTACGAGTAAGTGTAAAAGGTGGAGGATGCAGCGGCTTATCTTATGGAATGGGCTTCGAACACGAGCTAAATCCGGCTGACAAGCAATTTGAACAGTATGGAATTAAAATAGTCGTAGATCAGGAAAGTGCACTAATTCTACGGGGCACGAAAATTGATTATAAAGAGTCCATGATGGGCGGTGGCTTTACGATTGACAACCCGAACGCTATTGCTTCCTGCGGATGTGGTTCTTCTTTCCGAACAGCGACTGCAGCAGGTACACCTGAAGAATGTTAAATAAAAAGGCGCCCAAGTGGGCGCCTTTGTTGTAGAAAGTATTAATTTTAAACTTTGAGAATTGTCCAGCTCCAGCACCCAGCGGCTAGTGTACTTCGCCCATTTCCCTACGATAAGTCAACATCGGATCGCTCCGCTCTCCGTGTTTCCTTTATCTCAGTCAAAGTGCTCCAGTCCAAACGCCGTTAAACGGGTGCTTCCGCTTTTCTTATTACTTATCAAACATTGAAGAACTATGAAGCGGCTGTACTTTTGCTTTAGGATCGATAAATGATTTCGCATTATTTACGGCAGTTGGCGCTTCACCAAAACCACAGGCGATAAGTTTTACTTTGCCATCATAGGTGCAAATATCACCGGCTGCATATATTCCTGGAATATTTGTTTCCATTTTGGAATTGACGGCAATCGAGTTCTTAACAATTTCGAGACCCCATTCTTTAATAGGTCCAAGTGAGGATACAAATCCATAATTACAAATGACAGCATCCACATCAATCGTTTCTTTTCCTTCACCATTAGCATATTGAAGAACAACTTGTTTAATCCCGTCTTCATCCCCAATTAGTTCTGCAGGTACATACGGAGTTTTTACATCTACTTTTGAATTAAATAAATTTTCCACACTATGCTCATGTGCGCGGAACTTATCACGACGGTGAACAATCGTTACTTGCTCGGCAATTGGCTCCAGCATTAAAGCCCAGTCCACTGCTGAATCTCCGCCGCCAAATACAACTACTTTTTGGCCGGCAAATTGGTTTAAGTCCTCTATAAAGTAATAGAGGTTTTTCTTTTCATACTGGACAGCACTTTCAAGCTCTAAGCGGCGCGGTTGGAAGGCTCCGTTTCCAGCTGTAATAATGACGGTTTTAGAAAAGTGAACCTCTTTATTAGTGGTTAATTTAAAAGTTCCGTCTTCGAGCTTTTCCAATTTTTCAACAGATTGCTCGAGGGCAACTGAAGGTTCGAATTTCGCCATTTGTTCCTTCAAGTTATTAATTAATTCTTGTGCACGGACCTTTGGAAAACCAGCAACATCATAAATATATTTTTCCGGATAAAGGGCAGATAATTGGCCGCCTAGCTGAGGTAAACTTTCAATGATTTTTACTGAAGCTTGTCTCATTCCTCCGTAGAAAGCTGTAAAAAGACCGACAGGGCCTCCGCCGATAATAGTAATGTCAAAAACTTTTTGATTTTCTTGCACGCCGTATCCCCCTAACTAGTAGTAACAACTCCACTCCCTATAATATCATAAATTAATAAAATCCTCACTTCTTTATGGCAATATTCAGACTGGAATAACTATTTAAATAACTTGAATTAGGTTATAAAAAAGTAAAATTTTTAATATTCTTTTGGTAAATAAATTAAAAAATTCGCTTGAAAATCCGAGGAAAGTAGCATAAGATGTAATGTGGATATATTGTTAATTATTTGTGACAAAATAGGAACAATTTTATGACCGGTTTGAAAATCCGATTCAGTTGAATGATGAAATCGGGTGTATTTAAAATTGGCTATTTTTCTTTATCCTCATTCGTGAAGTATATCACATACATTTTTCTGCTTAGAAAAATAAAATTAGTTAAAGCAGTGGAAGATAAGAATAAGCGAATTTATTCAAAAAATTTACTTAAAAGGTGGAAGTGATCACTTTGAGAAAACCTAAAATCGTTATTCTCGGTGCTGGATACGGCGGACTGATGACAACTGTTCGCTTACAAAAGCTTGTCGGTATAAATGAAGCCGATATCGTATTAGTAAATAAAAATGATTACCATTATGAAACAACATGGCTTCATGAAGCGTCTGCAGGTACACTTCATCATGACAAAGTACGCTATGATATCCGTGATGTTATTGACCGAAGCAAGGTTGACTTTATTCAAGATACAGTGGTTGAAATTAAGAAAGATGAAAAGATAGTCGTATTAGAAAAAGGCGAAGTCCATTATGACTACCTTGTTATTTCTCTTGGAGGCGAACCTGAGACTTTTGGGATTAAAGGATTAAAAGAGTATGCTTTTGGGATTACTAATGTAAATTCTTCACGCCAGCTTCGTGAGCATATTGAGTATCAATTTGCTACCTACAATATGGAGGAAGAAAAAAATGATAATCGCCTATCCATTGTTGTTGGTGGTGCAGGCTTTACGGGAATTGAATTTTTAGGAGAATTAACAAATCGAATTCCTGAATTATGCCACGAATATGATGTTGATTATAATAAAGTAAAAATAATCTGTGTTGAAGCGGCTCCAACTGTATTACCTGGATTTGATCCGGAATTAGTTAATTATGCTGTATCTCAATTAGAACGAAAAGGTGTAGAATTTTTAATTGGAACGGCTATTAAGGAAGCTACTCCTGACGGTATTATCGTAGCGAAAGGTGAAGAAGAGCCTCGTGAGATCAAAGCGGGTACTGTTGTTTGGGCAGCGGGTGTTCGAGGGAATTCTATCATCGAGAAATCTGGTTTTGAAGCTATGAGAGGCCGTGTAAAGGTAACACCAGAATTACGAGTGCCTGGTTTTGATGATGTATTCATTATTGGCGACAGTTCTCTTGTCATCAATGAAGAAATTAATCGTCCATATCCGCCGACTGCCCAAATTGCAATGCAGCAGGGTGAACTTGTGGCACGCAACTTGGCTGCACTTGTCCGGAGCAAGACAGAGCTTGAAACCTTTACATTTGATAATAAAGGTACCGTTTGCTCACTTGGTGAAGATGATGCTATCGGTGTTGTGTTTGGCAAGAAAATCACTGGTGCAAAAGCTTCCTTCATGAAAAAGGTAGTCGATAACCGCTCCCTATATATGATTGGCGGCGCCGGTCTTGTACTGAAAAAAGGAAAGTTTAATGTATTTTAATAAGTAAAAAAGGACAGTGACCCTGTCCTTTTTTGTTATGATTATTTAGGGGTGCTACAATGAGCAATCGTGAAAAACGCGGCAAGGTGTGGTTAGCTGTTTCGGGGTTAGTGATTTCTAAGGATGGCCAATGGCTTGTTGTAAAGAAGAGATACGGCGGCTTGAAGGGCCAATGGTCCTTGCCAGCAGGTTTTGTTGAGATAGGTGAAACGGCAGATGAAGCGGTTATAAGAGAGGTTAAAGAAGAGACAGGAATTGACTGTACCGTTAAAGGTCTTATCGGGTTAAGAACCGGAGTAATTAAAGAAGAAATAAGTGACAATATGATCGTCTTTTTAATGGAGCCAATAAGCGAAGAAAAGATAATCCATCAGGAAAATGAACTTTATGAAGCGAGATTTATGGCACCAGAAGAGTTGTTAAATGAAAAAGATGCGTCTATAATTCTTCACCAGCTTATTAAGCTAAAGGAATCTTGTATAAAACCTGGTATTGATGGGTTGAACCCAGGAGATCAGTTTGGTTATACGGCTTACAAATTATTTTTGTAATTTTTTGAAAATTTAAGTAACACTTAGAAAATGAAAGAAAACTTTATATGTATCCGTTTTCTTTTGAGAATTTGCAAGAATTTCGCTCTTTCCTTTTTCGCCAATCCTTGTTATATTATCAGAAAATTAAGTTAATATACAAGGGGGATGAAAAGGATGACAGTTAAGAGCTTGGATACTAAAAATTGTGATTATTGCTCAGGGTACGGCTATTTTCAACTAGTGCTTGGTGGTTCTGAAACGTGTTCCTGCTGTGGTGGCACAGGCAAGAAAGAAGAGGAATAAGGGGAGTTAAGTTTTATAATTGAAAAGAATTGCTGGATACTGCTTCTTCGAACATTTCGAAGGGCTATTTTTTTTGTGTTCATATTGACTCCACTTTGGACGTTAGGTACACTTAGTGTTGATGCGTAAAGGGGGAATCTCGGATGCAAATGAGCATCGTTGTTTTAGTTATTTCGATATTGCTATTTTTTGTCTTGTTTTTTGGTATTGGATTTATCCTAAATATGCTTTTAAGAATGTCATGGGTTATGGCGATAATATATCCTATTGTGGCCATTTTAATCGTAGATAAAGTAAGATTTATTGAATATTTTACAAATAGTAAGTCAGCCTTTTTGGAATTAGGACATAAATTCAGCTCGCTGGCCACCGCTGATATTCTTATTTTGTTAAGTGGTTTAGCAGGAGCCATCGCTGCTGGATTTACCATCAAACTGCTTCGAAAAAATGGCTATCAAATGTTTTAAAACTCTTTGCCCTTTAGCAAAGGGTTTTTTTGTTTTGCTCTTTTAACTAGACTGTTGATTCGCGCTTTCCGCTCCAATCAACAGATTTATATTATGACCATTTGCTTTGGCCCTTGTTAAATTTTTTCATTCCTTTTTTGAATAATTCCCTTCAGCTTGGGAATGAATATTTTTGGAGGAGTGAAAATTTTAATGGATATATTTAAAAATTGGATCAAGCGTGCAGCCATGACAACTCTTTTTATTATGGCCTTATTAGCGACGTTCCAATCTATTTCTGGTGTTAATGCTCATGCTTTAATTTCACAATTTGCGTCAGTTATTTCATCAAGCGAAAATGTCTCAGGGACCGCCTCTCCAACATTAGAGGATGCCTTTGATTGGTCAAAGTATCCAAAGCAAACTGTTACAGCTACCGGCTACACCGCAGGTTTTGAATCGACTGGAAAAAGACAAGGACATCCTGAGTATGGGATCACCTATTCAGGTGTTAAAGTCAAACGTGATTTATTTTCTACTGTAGCAGCAGATTTGAACGTTTTTCCGATTGGTACAATTCTGTTTATTCCCGGATATGGATATGGGGTCGTAGCTGATAAGGGCGGCGCAATAAAAGGAAATGAATTAGATCTTTATTATGAAACCGTTGAGGATGTTTATAATAAATGGGGCAAAAAAAAGGTAGAGGTCTATGTTGTTCAAAAAGGCAATGGAAAACTGACAGAACAACAATTACAGGCTTGGAACGAGGATAAAACGCTGCAGGTATTCCGCCAGCGGTATATTAGCTCAGAAAAAAGGTAAAGCAGGCATCGTGCCTGTTTTTTTATTTGGGGTTCGGTATAATAAATGGTGAATAACACGGAGGTGAATTTGAATGTTTCAAGTTACATCAAAATTGGAGTTAACTGCTGAACATGAAGGTCTGGTCATTGGACTTTTTGAAAAACCAGAAAAATTCTCAGGTACTTTAGCGAAATTGGATGAAAAATTCGATGGACAGCTAACAGAGTTGGTTAAATCAGGTGATATTTCAGCAAAATTAAAAAGTATTAGCAAAATACATACCTTTAGTAAAATCGGTTCAAAACGAATTTGGTTTGTCGGTCTTGGAAAGGAAAAGGAATTGACCTTCGAGAAACTAAGAGAAGCATTTGGTAAGTTATTTAAAGATCTGAAGGCAAGTAAATTAGAAGAGGCCGCTGTTTATCTGGATTCTTTCCTCACGGATGACCTGGATGGATTAGAAGCTGCCCATGCTTTAAGCGAAGCTTTTTCACTGGCGACGTATCAATTCAAGGATTACAAGCAGAAATCGAATGAACCTGAGAAAAAACTGAAGAGCCTGAATGTTTACTGTGAGGGCTTTGATAGAGAAGAGATTCAAGCGTCGTTATCGGTCGGCTTTGCTTTCGGAAATGGAACAAACTCGGCTAGGACGCTTGTCAATATTCCTGGAAATTTGCTTACAGCAACCGATATGGCAAATTATGCAGAAAAGCTTGCTGATAAGTATGATTTTGAGATAGAAATTTTAGATAAAGCAGAAATTGAAAAGCTTGGGATGGGAGCATTCCTTGCTGTAAACCAAGGGTCAACAGAGCCGCCTAAGATGATTGTGTTAAAGTATCAAGGGAAAGATGAATGGAAAGACGTAATCGGCATAGTCGGAAAAGGAATTACCTTTGATACGGGCGGTTATTCGATTAAAACAAAAGCCGGCATTGTAGGGATGAAAACAGACATGGGTGGAGCGGCGGCTGTGCTCGGAGCAATGGAAATCATTGGTGAAACCCGCCCAGAACAAAATGTTGTGGCTGTCATCCCTTCGACTGATAATATGATTAGTGCTCATGCCTTTAAGCCGGACGATGTGATTACCTCAATGTGTGGGAAAACGATTGAGGTATTGAATACGGATGCAGAAGGCCGTTTGGTGTTAGCAGACGCCGTAACGTATGCGAAGCATCATGGAGCCGAATATTTAGTCGATGTTGCAACATTAACCGGCGGGGTCATTACGGCACTTGGATTACATACAACCGGCGCGATGACCAATCATGAATCATTATATGAACAAGTGTTAGAAGCATCGGTAGAAGCCGGTGAGCAAATGTGGTTACTGCCTTTGTTTGATAGCGAGAAGGAACGAGTCAGAAATAGCAAAATAGCTGATTTAAATAATTCCCCAGGCAGTGAGGGACATGCGCTTGTTGCCGGTGCCTTTATCGGCGAATTTGCTGAAGGTACTCCTTGGGTGCATCTAGATATTGCCGGAACGGCTACTACTGCTAAAGGTAATGATCTTGGTCCTGCAGGTGCAACCGGAGTCATGACGCGTACTCTTGCCTTATTTGTAGAACGGTTTGAACCAATTGAAAAATAAACCTTTAAACCCACGGAAACTTCCGTGGGTTTTCTAAATAATTGCCCACTCATTAGCCTTCCTTCTCGCATATGAAATAGTGTAGGCAAGTATAGCGAAAAAGGAGGTATGGTAATTAATGTACCCATATCGAAGTCCCTACCCGGTACAAGATCAACGATTTTTCGGCTTTGGATTACCCTTGGCAATAGGTGGGCTTAGTTTTTTAGGTGGTTTAATTGGAGGCGGACTTGGTGCATCGTTTGCTGCACGTCCATTTTACGGCGGTTTTGGTTACCCTGGCTTAGGCTACCCAGGATCAGGATTTGGTTTTGCGCCAGGACTTGGTTTTGGAGCTCCAGGGCTTGGCCTTGGCTATCCTGGTATAGGCGGCCCTGGATTCGGTGCTTCACCATTTTATTATTAATTAAGGAAAAAACAGCTCTAGGGCTGTTTTTCCTTTAATTTAAAGAAGGAAATTCATGAAAAAAAGAGAATAGGATTAATTATGACAGCTTTCTTTGCATTACATAGAAATGAAAAAGAGGAGGATTATGATGATTAAAGATACATTAATTGAAGCCTTAGGAATCGATGTCACACATATTGAAGAAGGAAAAATCATCGCAACCATGCCAGTTGATGAGCGGACGCGACAGCCTTTTGGCATCCTGCATGGCGGTGCATCTGTGGCCTTGGCTGAAACGGTTGCGAGTTTGGGCGCTTATGAGTTAGTAAATAAAGAAGAGGAAGCAGTAGCCGGTCTTGAAATTAATGCGAATCATGTTCGCTCTATTCGGGAAGGAGTAGTCACAGCGGTGGGCACAGTCCTGCACAAAGGCAAAACGACACAAGTCTGGGATATTAAAATTACCGACGATCAGGAACGCCTTATTTGCGTTTCAAGATGTACCATGGCGGTCATAAAAATCAGAAAATGAGAATGGGATTTTTACCCACTCTCTTTTTTATTGAAATATTTAAAAAATTTAAGGAAAATCATGTTATAATTGAAAATAAAATAGAACAATAGCACAGTTTTTTGTACATGTTTCTTTATATAATGGTAGTATAACTGATTCATAAGAAATGGGGGTGAAGAATATGAGAGCAAAGCGGCAATACCTATTTATTGATTTTGAATTTACAATGCCTGAACGTAATGGACGCATGAAGGATTTTTTCGCTGAAATTATCGAGGTTGGAATTGTATCCGTTATTGACGATCAGATTGCCGAACAGTTTTCTTCCTTTGTTACTCCTCTAAAGTTCCCAAAACTATCAGAACGCTGTAAATCCTTTTTACATATTTCACAGCAGCAGGTTGACACGGGGCTATCTTTTTATGATTTTATCCGAAAGCTGGAGGAATTCAATAAAAGTAATCTGGAAACCACAATTGTTACTTGGGGAAATATGGATATGAAGGTACTTCGTCATAACTGTTTGGAGGCTGGTGCTGCTTTTCCATTTCATGCTTCAGAATTAGATCTGTCAATGGAATATAAACGATTCTTTGGAGATCAAAATCAAACAGGACTATGGAAGGCTGTTCAAGAATATGGCAAGGAAGGGACAGGCAGGCATCACCGGGCACTTGATGATGCCTTGACTACCTATAATATATTCAAGCTAGTTGAAAAGGATAAACGATATCTAGAAAAACCAAAGCCAACCACCATCGGTGACCGGGTTGATTTTTCAAAGTTATTAAATGAATTCGCATAAAAGGCCAAATCACTCAACCTGATTTGGCCTTTAATGTTTTAGGATTTGAAATAATCCTTTTCTAGAGAGTCTATCATTTTTAAGCTCATTTCAGCCCATTGTGAAGATGTTTCTAACAGTTCATTTTTCATTTTATCTACCGCTATTTTTAATGACTCTTTGTAGTCGGGTATTTCTTCTTCAAAGGGTTTGACCATCTGCTTTGGAATATTGGCCTGCTCTCTAAAGGCCAGTGCCCGCCTCTCATGGAAAATGAGTACATCCGCTTCTTTTGGGTTATGAAGATCGCCTTGCATTGGATGCTTGAGAACACCCAAAACTCTTACTAAATAATGCTGCGGGCGGATATCCGTTATTTCTCCAATATACTTTCCTGTTTTATAGAAACCTGTTACTGCAGTACCAACCTGCAATTCTGACATGAAAAAACCCCCTGACTCCCAATCTTTATCTTGATTCTTCCCCTTCATTATGACTAAATTTAAATCAGAGTGCAAAAAAATTTATTTTCGGTTAAAGTGAAAAAATGGAGGTATGATAAATGAAGAAGCGAAAATTCTTGATTGCTTTATTTGCTATTTTTTTAGTATTGTCGGCTTGTGGGACAAGCACAACAAAGAAGGAAGAAGCAAAAACAAAAAGTTCTGCGCCAAAAACGGAACAGAAGGAAGGGGATCAACAAGTGTCAAAGGATGTCTATCCTCAGCTTTCAACAGAGGTGTCTGAGAAAGAGAAGCTCGTTGAAATGGAAACATCAATGGGTACGATAAAAATTAAATTATTTCCAGAGTATGCGCCAAAAGCCGTTGAAAATTTTGTCAAGCATATTGAGGAAGGATATTACGACGGTTTAATATTCCACAGGGTTATCAAAGACTTCATGATTCAAGGCGGCGATCCTAATGGGAACGGAACGGGCGGCGAAAGTATTTGGGGAAAGCCATTTGAAGATGAATTCTCCAATAATCTTTTCAACATCCGCGGAGCCTTGTCAATGGCCAATTCAGGCTCTAACACAAACGGCAGCCAGTTTTTTATTGTTCAAAAAACTTCTCTTGACCCGCAAATGAAATCGGAAATGGACAAGGCTGGATACCCGAAAGAAATGATTGATGCCTATGATGATCACGGCGGAACTCCATGGCTTGATCACCGCCATACGGTTTTTGGACAAGTTGTTGAAGGAATGGAAGTCGTTGATAAAATTGCCGACACACCTGTGGGGGCACAGGATAAACCAGAAAAAGATGTTATTATTAAAAAGATAAAAGTATTAAAATAAGCTTTGTTGGTCGGAAACGTTTTTTCTTGCTATAATGATTTATTAGGAGCAAGTCCTTGATAGAAAGGAAGAAAAAAATGTTTCAGTCATTAGTAATGTCCTTGTTTTTATACTTTCCTGAAGATAAATCGGAATATATTCCCGCAGCAATTACGTTTTTTATTTTTTTCATAGGTGCTTTGGTAACGATGAGGTTAATCATTGTTCACTCCAAGCGGGAAGCCCAAAAAGCAAAAGAATTAGAGGATCGGATTCGAAATCACGAGCCTAGTCAGAGGAACAGTTAACTGCAGCTGTTCCTTTTTTGCCCCAAAACACTGAATAGTCCAATGTTCGTTTGTCGATACTAACGGCAAATTGTCTATTGTAGGGGGATTACATATGAAGAAATTCTGGTTGATTGTTCCACTTCTCATTCTAACTGGATGTACGGAAAAAAATATCACAAAAATTGATGTGGAAATGTTTAATGCGGCAGGAGATTCTTTGGGAACAGTCAAATTGCAGGAGCAAGCCAGTGGTGTGAAAATGTCCGTAGATTTGAAGGGGCTTTCACCTGGGATACATGCTATTCATTTTCATGAGAAAGGGACCTGCGAGGCACCTGATTTCAAATCTGCCGGAAACCATTTTAATCCAGAGAAAAAAGAACATGGACTGCTTCATCCAAAAGGCGCACATGCCGGCGACCTGCCCAATTTAATTGTTGAGGATGATGGGTCCGTAAAGGCAGATCTTATGGCATCCAATGTGACCTTAAAGGATGGAAAGAAATCTCTGTTTACAAAAGAGGGGACGTCGCTTATTGTTCATGAAGGAAAAGATGACGGGATGACTCAACCTGCCGGAAATTCAGGTAATCGGATTGCCTGCGGAGAGGTTTCAAAGGATAAAAATAAAGAAGGTCAAAAGAAAGCACAGGACGATAAAGAATAGTAGGTAAAAGCTATCTCATGGAGCGAGATGGCTTTTTATATGAAATTTTTCTTTTTTGGGTATAAATCTAAGCTTTTCCAATATGTGGACATACACTAACAGGGAGATTGTAAGGAGGCGAGTATTGATGGAGAAAAGACAATTTGGCGGTTTTCAAGGACAGCCTGGTTTTCAGCAAATGGGTTATCCTCAGATGGGCGGATTCCAGCAAGGGTATCCACAAATGATGGGGGGATTTCCGTATCACGGCTATCCACATATGGGTGGATTTCAGCCTGGCTATCCACATATGATGGGCGGTTTTCAGCAGCCTGGAGGGTTCCCGCAAATGATGGGCGGACAGCAAACAGGTTTTCCACAGGGAATGGGCGGACAGCAAACAGGTTTTCCACAGGGAATGGGCGGACAGCAAACAGGTTTTCCACAGGGAATGGGCGGACAGCAAACAGGTTTTCCTCAAGGAATGGGTGGTTTTCAACAAGGCCAACAGCCACAGACTCAACCATCCACATTTGGCCATCGTAAAGACAAAAGGTAACATTCATTAATATTGGAAACCTGTCCTTTAAATTAGCGGGACAGGTTTTTCTTGATTTCTTTTCCTTTTTTCATGACAATGAGGTTATTAAAAATTTAGGAGCTATTAAAATGGAAAATAAACTATATTACCAAGATGCCTACATTCAATCCTTTACTGCACAAGTGCTTAAAAAAGATAAAGACGAGGAAGGGAATTGGTACGTTCTTTTAAATCAAACGGCATTCTACCCAACTGGCGGTGGCCAGCCACACGACATTGGGACGCTTGGAGAGTCCAATGTATTAAATGTTGAAGAAATACATGGGGAGATACGTCATTACATAGATATGCCATTGCCTGATACCCAGAAAGAGGTAATGGGGGCCATCGATTGGGAACAGCGCTTTGATCATATGCAGCAGCATGCTGGCCAGCATATTTTATCGGCAGCATTTGAGCAATTATTTGATTACAAGACCGTTGGCTTTCATTTAGGAAATGAAATGGTCACCATTGATTTGCAGACAGAAAATTTAACGGAGCAGGAAGCGAAGAAAGCGGAAGAGCTTGCAAACCAAATAATATTGGAGAATAGGTCTATTGAAGTAAAGTGGGTAACAGAGAAAGAGCTTTCTCAATATCCATTAAGAAAAGAAACGAAGGTTAAAGAAAATATCCGGCTCGTGATTATTCCAGATTTCGACTATAACGGCTGCGGCGGAACCCATCCAAAAGCAACAGGAGAGGTTAGTGCAATAAAAGTTTTAGATTGGGAAAGACAAAGGAAAAACACACGGATTCAATTTGTCTGCGGAAATCGAGTTTTAAAACAGCTTGGGCAAAAACAGAGAATTCTGCTTCAGTTAACCAGCCTACTTAATGCACCTGAAAAAGATATGGAGGCAGCTGTTTGTCGGATGCTAGAGAATGCAAAATCGCAAGAAAAGCTTTTGGAACAAACCAAGGAGCAGCTACTGCAATTCGAGGCAAAGGATTTGAATGATAAATATTATACTGATAATATCGTAAATGAAATTTTTCAAAATCGCAGTATTCAAGAACTTCAGAAGTTAGCTCGTTTTATCACGGCAAACAATGAAAATGCTTTGGTTATCTTTGTATCGAACAATGAAGATAAGCTCCAAGTGGTCTGTGCAAAAGGAAAAGCTAGAAATGAAAATATGAAAACGATTATTGGAAAAGCACTACCGTTCATAAATGGTAAGGGCGGGGGAAATGATTCATTTGCGCAAGGAGGAGGCGAAAAGCTTATAACACCGGAGGAATTGCTGAAGTTATTATTCGAATTATCGAAATAGCAGTCTTTTTTTCGTTTATTGATACACTTTTACTAATAAAAAAGTGTATTTTTTTTAACACTATAAATATAAATTTTGTATTAAATGATGTGCGAAAAAATATTTCATATATGTTATAATTTAAATGAATTTTTTTTCATAACCTTGAAGGGATGATAAGATTGGAAAAACAAAAAGTTGGGGTTGTCGGTGTAGGTGTAATGGGAAGAAGTTTAGCCCTGAATTTTGAAAGCAAAGGTTTCCCTGTTTCCGTATACGATCTCTCCGCTGAGAAAGTAAATGAAATTTTAGAACATCATAAAGGGAAAAATATAATTGGTACTGCCAATATTGGAGAATTTGTTCAATCCTTAGAGCTTCCCCGAAAAATTTTATTAATGGTAAATGCTGGTGAAATTACCGATAAAGCGATCGAATCGCTGGTTCCGTATTTAGACAAAGGGGACATTCTTATTGATGGAGGCAACAGCTATTACAAAGATACCATTCGACGAAATGCCGCTCTTGCTGAGAAAGGGCTTCTTTTCATAGGTGCCGGTGTTTCTGGCGGGGAAGAGGGAGCATTGACAGGTCCGTCGATCATGCCAAGCGGACAAAAGGAAGCTTATGATGAGGTTGGTCCACTCTTAACGGCTATTTCAGCTAAGGTGGATGGAGACCCTTGTTGTACATATATTGGTCCAAATGGTGCTGGGCACTATGTAAAAATGGTTCATAATGGTATTGAATATGGTGACATGCAGTTAATATGTGAATCTTACCATTTAATGAAAACGCTCCTTGGCTTATCTGTCAACGAGCTTCATGAGGTCTTTAGCGAGTGGAATCAAGGTGAACTTGACAGCTATTTGATTGAAATTACCGCAGACATTTTTACAAAAATGGATCCGGAAACGGGCAAGCCATTAGTGGATGTTATTCTCGATACTGCGGGACAAAAAGGAACTGGAAAATGGACGAGTCAGAGTGCCCTTGATTTGGGTATTCCGCTATCCATTATTACTGAATCTGTGTTCTCGCGTTTCCTTTCAGCTATGAAGGAAGAGCGTGTAAAAGCTAGCAAATGGCTAAAAGGACCTAGTGAAAATAAATTTGTTGGCAATAAAAAGGACGTTATTGAATTAATTCGGAAAACCTTGTATTTTAGTAAAATTATTTCTTATGCACAAGGATTTTCTCAATATAAAGTGGCTTCCCATGAGTATAATTGGGATTTGAGACCGGGTGAAATTGCGAAGATCTTCAGAGGCGGCTGCATCATTCGAGCAGCATTCCTGCAGAATATTATGGATGCATATGATCGAAATCCGGAATTAGACAACTTGCTAATGGATTCCTACTTTCAAGCAATTACAGGGGATTATCAGGATGCAGCGAGAGAGGTTGTTTCCATCGCCTTAAAAGCAGGGATACCTGTTCCAGGACTCTCTAGTGCACTATCGTATTATGACAGTTATCGCTCAGCGATCCTGCCTGCCAACCTGCTTCAAGCTCAGCGCGATTATTTTGGAGCTCATACGTATCAGCGGGTGGACCGTGAAGGAACTTTCCATACCGAGTGGCTTGAGAAATAATTGGCGAACCAGACGTGGACATTCACGTCTGGCTTTTTAATATATGGAGACTTATGTATACTTAATTGAGAGAATAGAGAGGGTGATTTAGATGGGTTTTTTAGATGGTTTAATAGGCAATGCCTCAGAAGTGAATGCACAGGAAGTACAAAAGGAATTTGAACGTGTTTTGGCTCCTAGTGAAAGAATTGAAAAAGCGTATAGACTCATTCGGGACATGTTTATTTTTACGAATAAGCGGTTAATTTTAGTTGACAAGCAAGGTTTAACTGGAAAAAAGGTCGAGTATCATTCCATTCCATATAAAAACATTACCCATTTCAGCATTGAAACAGCAGGCAGCTTTGATTTAGATGCTGAATTAAAGATTTGGATCTCCGGAAATGCCCTTCCGCTGCAAAAGCAATTTAATAAGAACTTAAACATCTATGAACTCCAAAGTGTTTTAGCTGAATATGTGTTGAAATAATCTTTTTATCCCTTCTTATCGACCGTTAGAATCCATATATGAGTTCAACGGTCGATAAGAAGCGGTCATAACGACTTTGAGCTTTAATTTTTGGGTGCAACGGTCGATAAGAAGCGACCATAACGACCAAGGGAGCCAATTTTCAGGTTCGACGGTCGATAAGAAAGGTTCATAACGACCGAGGAAGCCATTTTTTAGGTTCGACGGTCGATAAGAAACGTTCATAACAACCGAGGAAGCCAATTTATCAGTTAGATGGTCGATAAGAAGCGTTCATATTAACTAAGTGCTCTATTTAGACGTTCTAGTCCTTCTATCAAATCATCCTTTGGACAAGCAATATTGATGCGGACGAATCCTTCACCGCCAGGGCCGTATTTAGGGCCGGGTTCTAATGCCAGCTTTCCTTTTTGAATCAGCAAGTTTCGTAACTCTTTATCGCTTGATCCAAGTTTTCGGCAATCAAGCCATAACAGGTAAGTTCCTTCGGCATCGATACAAGTGATTTCTGGCAAATGATCCGCTAGGAATTGCATTGTATAATCCTTGTTCACCTGCAAATAATCAATCAATTCTTCGAGCCATTCCTCACCG
Organism: Neobacillus bataviensis; assembly: GCF_019969725.1. The sequence goes on along the minus strand of NZ_JAHXYW010000005.1, from coordinate 181,071 downwards.
TAACGATAGGCGGCCTCCATTCCAATTATCCCAAAGGTATTCAAGGAGAAAACACCTTGGCGTTTTTGCTGCTCCTGAAACTGGATCCGTAATTCCTTATTTTTAATGATCACAGCAGACGCTTGTAAGCCAGCAAGATTAAACGTTTTGCTAGGAGCAATTAAAGTGATGGTTCTATCCAAAAGCTCATCATTTAGAGAAGCAATCGGTTTATGCGTAAACTTCTTATAGATAATATCAGAATGAATCTCATCAGAAAGAATAAGGCAATTATATTGTAAACATAACTCACCAATTTTTAATAGCTCATCTTTTGTCCAAACCCTGCCAGCAGGATTGTGCGGATTACAAAGTAAAAATAATTTACAGCCTTCTTGCAAAGCTTTTTCAAAACCCGCAAAATCAATCTGATAACGATCTCCATCCAATCGTAGTGGAGAGTTTACGACGATGCGTTTATTTTTTTCAATCATATCAAAGAAGGGAGTATATACAGGTGATTGAAGCAGCACCCGATCACCTTCCTTAGTAAACGAATGAATGGCTGTACTGATGGCCTGCACCACACCGCTGCAATATAACAGCCATGAAGAGTTAATTTTCCATTGATGCCGCTTTAACAGCCAGGTGTTAATAGCTTCTGAGGTGGAGGACGGAACAAAAGTATAGCCAAAGACCCCGTGTTCGACGCGATTCTTTATCGCATCAATGACAGCCTGTGGCGGCTTAAAATCCATATCCGCTACCCACATCGGCCATAAATCAGACTCTCCAAAGATATCTTTTGTTAATTCCCATTTAACTGATGCCGTTTTAAACCGGTCTATCCGCTCATTAAATACTGACATATGTCCACCGCCTGTAATATTTTCTAACCTTCTGTTTCTTATGATAAAATAAATCGATCAAATGTTAAAACAATAGGAGAAAAAAATGAGAAAAGAGATTCAGACAAATTTAAAGTTTGTTGACCTATTAAATGAATGGGATCCCTTCCAATTGAAAAATGGCAGCTACGAGACGGAAATCGCTGATGTGATAGCGGCTGTTCATGAACTAGACCATCCATTAACACTTGCTAAGCGAATTCAAACCATCTATGAATTTTCCTTTGAAAAACTCATCCCATTGGAAAGCTGTTTAAAAGTAGCAGGTGAACTACTAGAAATTAAGGCGAACGATTCTTGCTCGTTGTAAAAAAAAGAGGACATCCCGATATCGGGGTGTCCTCTCAAAAAGGGGGGAATACTAGAAAGCTTATGGTATAAGGATTACCCGATTTCCCCTTTATTATACAACCATGATAGAAAAATTTATTAATTTTCCACTGACGAGGAGTTTGTATGAAGTTTGTGGTATTCTAATAACTCTGATGCTGCGATATCTAGTACAGTAGATAATTTTAAAATGGTCTGGCTACTAGGAATTTGTTCCCCGGATTCATATTTTTCAATCGTACTGGTTCCAACTCTGATTTTTTGTGCTAATTCTTCCTGTGTCATGTTACGCATTTCACGAGCGGTTTTGATTGTTTGGCCGATTTTATTCATACTGTTCACCTCAACTTATAATAATTAATTACTCTCTACTAGTGTAACATTGGATAAATCTTTTTTCTAATTCCACATGTTAAGATTTTCTGACAATTTTATAATTTGGAAGGGGCTCTGTTTCTATTATTTTGCTTTCTTTGATAAAAACAATCCTTTGTGGTATAATCTTATAATGCGTATATAAGGGACTAAATAATTATTTACTTAGGAGTGTTTTCATGTCAGGAAAATTTGAAACAGGAAGTATCGTAACAGGTAAAGTAACAGGAATTCAACCATATGGAGCGTTCGTAGCATTAGATGAAAATACACAAGGTCTTGTGCATATTTCAGAAATCACGCACGGTTATGTGAAGGATATTAATGACCATCTAAAAGTTGGGGATGAAATTAAAGTAAAAGTGTTATCGATTGATGAAGAGGCAGGAAAAATCGGTCTTTCTATCAGAGCAACTGAAGAAGCGCCAGTCGAGCAACTAGCAAAAGTGAAGAAGCCTCGTAAGCGCCAAGCGGCTGCGATCATTCCGGAAGCAGAAGGACAACAAGGTTTTAACACCCTTAAGGATAAGCTTCAAGAATGGATTGACCAATCACAGCGCGAAGATTTAATTAAAAAATAAATCATTCATAAAGCCAAGGCATACTGTTGAAAGGCAGTTGGCCTTGGCTTTTTTTATAAACAGAGCTTTTTTATAAAAAACTTTCATTCTTTTTTCCAGCTCGGCTACAATAAAGTTATGTGTACATATCTTGTTTAATGAAAAGGAGGAAATGTGAATGGCTGAAAACATAAATACCAATGAACTCATTGAAAAAACTGAGAAATATGGCGCTAAAAATTATCACCCCCTGCCAATCGTCATCTCGCGTGCTGAAGGGGTTTGGGTGGAAGACCCTGAAGGAAACAAATACATGGACATGCTTAGTGCCTATTCGGCAGTTAATCAAGGCCACCGCCATCCGAAAATTATTCAGGCATTAAAGGAACAAGCGGACAAGGTGACATTAACTTCCCGTGCCTTTCATAACGACCAGCTTGGTCCATGGTATGAAAAGGTAAGTGAATTAACCAATAAAGAAATGGTCCTGCCTATGAACACAGGCGCTGAAGCTGTGGAAACAGCTGTGAAGGCAGCTCGCCGCTGGAGCTATGATGTAAAGGGAGTAGCAGAAGACCAAGCAGAAATTATCGGCTGTATTGGGAATTTTCATGGCAGGACGATGACGGCGGTTTCATTATCGTCTGATGCTGAGTACAAGCGAGGATTCGGCCCAATGCTTCCAGGGATTAAGCTAGTGCCATATGGTGATTTAGAAGCATTAAAGCAAGCCATTACGCCAAATACAGCTGCCTTTTTAATCGAACCGATTCAGGGAGAAGCAGGCATCGTTATTCCGCCGCAAGGTTTTATGAAGGCTGCTTATGAGCTGTGTAAGGAAAACAGTGTCTTGTTTATCGCGGATGAAATTCAGGCCGGTTTAGCACGAACAGGTAAAATGTTTGCCTGTGAGTGGGAAGGTATTGAACCTGATATGTATATTCTTGGAAAAGCTCTCGGAGGCGGTGTGTTTCCGATCTCTTGTGTTGTTGCCAATAAGGAAATTTTAGGAGTTTTTAATCCAGGCTCCCATGGTTCTACCTTTGGTGGAAATCCGATGGCATGTGCTGTCTCTATTGCCGCGCTTGATGTACTTGTCGATGAAAAGTTAGCTGAAAAATCGTTGGAACTTGGTGAGTACTTTTTAAGCAAACTAAAGGAAATTAAGAATCCGATTATTAAGGAAGTTCGTGGACGCGGACTGTTTATTGGAGTGGAGTTAACGGAACCGGCACGAAAATATTGTGAACAATTAAAAGAACAGGGACTGTTGTGCAAGGAAACACATGATACAGTCATTCGATTTGCCCCACCGCTCGTCATTACAAAGGACGAATTGGATTGGGCTATTGAAAGAATCACAAAAGTATTAGGTTAAATTGGGATTGCTAGGGGTGCCAATATGGGGAAAATTGATGAAGCAGGCAAAGAAAAAGAGACGTTAAACCTTCTTACATCAACACAAATTATCATCCGTGATGCAATAACTGAACTCGGGCTTAACCATGATATGTATCATCTGCTAAAAGAACCTATAAAAACACTCCAAGTAAGGATCCCGGTTCGGATGGATGACGGCTCAACGAAAGTATTTACTGGTTTTAGAGCCCAGCATAATGACTCACTTGGTCCTACCATAGGCGGTGTCCGTTTTCATCATCAGCTGAAAGAGGATGAAATAAAAGCCTTATCAATGTGGATGAGTTTGAAATGCGGAATAGCTGATCTACCTTTCGGGGGAGGAAAGGGCGGTGTTATTTGCAATCCAAGAACGATGTCTTTTGGTGAATTAGAACGTTTAAGCCGCGGCTACGTACGGACAATAAGTCAAATTGTCGGACCAACTAAAGATATCCCCGCACCAGATATGTATACCAATTCGCAAATTATGTCTTGGATGATGGATGAATACAGCCGTCTCCGACAATTTGATTCTCCTGGTTTTATCACAGGGAAACCTCTTGTTCTTGGAGGGTCAGAAGGGCGCGAAAAAGCAGGCGCAAATGGTGTTACCATTTGTATTGAAGAAGCGGCCAAGAGGAGTGGAATCAGGTTAAAGGGAGCGCGGGTGATTGTCCAAGGATTCGGAAACGCGGGCAGCTTCATCGCTAAATTTTTGCACGAGGCAGGGGCCATTATCGTTGGGATTTCTGATGTATATGGCGCCCTTTATGATCCGGATGGATTAAATATTGAGTATTTACTTAGCAGGCGTGATAGTTTTGGTACAGTTACTACCCTGTTCGAAGGGGCCATTTCCAATCAGGAACTACTGGAGCAAGATTGTGATATATTAGTTCCAGCGGCGATTTCGAATCAAATTACGGGAGAAAATGCGGGGAACATAAAGGCAAAGCTTATTGTAGAAGCGGCGAATGGCCCTACATCCCTTAAGGCGACTAGAATTCTAACGAAGCGTGGAATTTTAATTGTCCCTGATGTCCTGGCAGGTGCAGGCGGTGTAACGGTTTCCTATTTCGAGTGGGTGCAAAATAAACAGGGCTATTATTGGAGTGCAGAGGAAATCACCGATAAATTACGGGATAGAATCGTCCATTCATTTAATGAAATTTACGACCTCGCGCTAAACCGTCAAATAAATATGCGTTTAGCTGCCTATATCGTTGGCATAAGAAATATGGCGGAAGCCTCGATATATAGAGGGTGGATCTAAATTCTCCTTGCAATTTTTTGGGTGCAAGGGAATTTTTTTGCAAAAAATTTTTATATCAATAATAATGGAATGTGAAAAGGATGGTGTTAATTTTGGATAATTTTACATTTTGGAATCCCACTGTTTTAATTTTTGGAAAAGATCAGCTTGAACAATTAAAAACACAGGTTCCCCGCTTTGGAAAAAAGGTGCTGCTCGTGTATGGCGGCGGTAGTATCAAGCGAAACGGCTTATATGAAAAGGTGAATGCCCTTTTAGATGAAATTGGGGCTGAAGTTTATGAGCTATCAGGTGTAGAACCCAATCCACGCCTTACAACTGCCCAAAAAGGGATTGAGATCTGTAAAAAGGAAGGAATTGAAGTCCTATTGGCTGTCGGCGGCGGAAGCGTAATTGACTGCACCAAATTGATTGCTGCCGGTGCAAAATATGATGGAGATGCCTGGGATTTGGTAACAAGAAAAGCAGTTGCCAAGGATGCCCTTCCGTTTGGGACTGTTTTGACGCTTGCAGCTACGGGTTCGGAAATGAATGCCGGTTCGGTTATTACCAATTGGGAAACAAATGAAAAATATGGCTGGGGAAGTCCTGTGACGTTTCCTAAATTCTCAATTTTAGATCCTGTTAACACTTTTACTGTTCCACGCGATCAAACCATTTATGGAATAGTTGATATGATGTCACATGTTTTGGAGCATTATTTTCATCTTGAAGAAAATACAGATTTTCAGGACCGTATGTGTGAGGGCTTGCTGATGACCGTCATGGAAACGGCGCCGAAATTGCTCGCAGATTTAGAGAATTATGAACACCGGGCCACGGTACTATACTGCGGCACAATGGCCTTAAACGGTATTTTAAACATGGGATACCGCGGCGATTGGGCGACACATAATCTTGAACACGCGGTTTCAGCTGTTTATGATATCCCTCATGGCGGCGGGCTGGCGATTTTGTTCCCACACTGGATGGAGCATAATCTTTCAGTAAAACCGGAACGCTTTAAAAAGCTGGCGGTAAGGGTGTTTGGTGTTAATCCGGAAGGAAAAAGTGACGAGGAAGCAGGACTTGAAGGAATTAGAAAACTGCGTGAATTCTGGAGCAGCATTGGAGCCCCAGCAAGGTTAGCTGATTATGATATCGATGACAGCAAGCTTGAAATTATGGCAGACAAAGCCATGGTATATGGGGAGTATGGAAACTTTAAAAAGCTAAATCGTGAAGATACACTAGCAATCTATCGCGCATCATTATAAAAGCATGGACTCGGGCACTAAGTGTCCGGGTTTTCTTATTTTAAGCTGAGTTAAAGAACATTGTTGATATTTTAACACTGTTGATTGGAGCGCAAATCAACAACAAAGTTTAACAGAGCCTCACTTTAAGTTAATGAATATCATTCGACAAAATCTACGAAAACGTAAAAAATTTATCGAAAATGGGTACGCTTACATGAGAGGAACTAGCTTGATAATCCGTCAGTCATTCGTTAAAGTGATTATTGAAAATAAAATTATGGAGGATCATTCATGACACACGTTCGTTTTGATTACTCAAAAGCATTAACCTTTTTTGGAGAGCATGAACTAACATACCTGCGCGATGCCGTTAAAGTTGCTCACCATTCATTGCATGAGCAAACGGGTGCGGGCAGCGACTTTTTAGGTTGGATTGAGCTCCCAACTAACTATGATAAAGAAGAATTTTCCCGTATCCAAAAATCAGCCGAAAAAATTAAAGCTGATTCTGACGTTCTTCTTGTCATTGGGATCGGCGGTTCTTACCTGGGTGCAAGAGCAGCGATAGAAATGCTCCAGCACAGTTTTTATAATTCGCTTCCAAAAGATAAGCGGACCACCCCGCAAATCATTTTTGTTGGAAACAATATCAGTTCTACATACATGAGGGATGTAATGGATCTCCTTGATGGCAAGGACTTCTCCATTAACGTTATTTCTAAGTCTGGAACAACAACAGAACCTGCGATTGCTTTCCGTCTTTTCCGAAAGCTTCTTGAAGAAAAATATGGACAAGAGGAAGCACGTAAAAGAATTTATGCGACTACTGATAAAGCCAGAGGTGCTTTAAAAACATTATCAAATGAAGAAGGCTACGAAACCTTTGTCATTCCGGATGATGTCGGCGGCCGTTACTCCGTTTTAACTGCAGTTGGTTTACTTCCAATTTCTGTAAGCGGTGCAAATATTGAAAAAATGATGGAAGGAGCTGCCAAAGCACAGGAGGATTTTGGTCATTCCGAGCTTGAAGAAAATGCCGCCTATCAATATGCTGCCGTTCGAAATGCTCTTTATAATAAAGGGAAAACGATTGAAATGCTGATTAACTATGAGCCGGGGCTTCAGTATTTCTCAGAGTGGTGGAAACAGCTTTTTGGCGAAAGTGAAGGAAAAGACCAAAAAGGAATATTCCCATCTTCGGCAAACTTCTCAACAGATCTTCACTCACTTGGTCAATATGTCCAAGAAGGCCGCCGCGATTTATTTGAAACGATTATTAAGGTTGAAAAGCCGCGTCATGAGCTTTCCATTGAAGAAATGGCAAATGACCTAGATGGCCTTAATTACTTAGCCGGCAAAACGATTGATTTTGTCAACAACAAGGCGTTTGAAGGCACGATGCTTGCTCATACAGATGGCGGTGTACCGAATCTGATCGTAACCATTCCATCTTTAGATGAGTATACATTCGGCTATCTGGTCTATTTCTTTGAAAAAGCTTGTGCCATGAGTGGATACTTGCTTGGAGTCAATCCATTTGACCAGCCTGGGGTTGAAGCTTATAAAGTCAATATGTTTGCATTACTGGGTAAACCAGGATTTGAAGAGAAAAAAGCAGAACTTGAAAAACGTTTGAAATAAATATAAAAAAGTGCTGATTGGATTTACACAATCAGCACTTTTTTTATTGAAATTGGAGAAACTAACGGTAATGTCTAAAGGGGGTAAATTAAAATGATTGAATTACCATCGAAAGTAGAAGGGAAACAATTTGATTTATACAAGCTTGAACAAAAATTAAAACCTATCGGATATTCGATTGGCGGCAATTGGGATTATGATCACGGCGCATTCGACTATAAAATCAATGATGATGATAGTTATGAGTTCCTGCGCTTGCCATTTAAAGCTGTGGATGGCCAGCTAGATGCCAGAAATTGTACTGTTCAATTAGAAAGACCATTTCTGTTATCACATGTTTATGAATCAGGACTTGATCAACTAGGATCCTCAGGAGGAGGTACATTTAATCAATTCCAAGATCCTGTTGATAAGGATGCCAGTTTTCCAGAACAATATATCGAAACCGGAAAATCGCTAGTTCAGGAACTAGAGTCGTTGCTTTTAAACGATTAGCATTATTTAAAAGTTAATAGCTGGTCTTTTTCTTCAATCTTTAACGAGTGGGAGGGGTTAAGCATGGTATCCTCCCCTCTTTTAATTCCGATTAAAAGAAAGCCTTTGCTGAGAAGCTCCTGACACAGTTCCGTAAAGGTCTTTCCGATATCTGTTTCCATTACTGAAGAGGAAGATAATCGACTTTCCTGCAGCTGATGAATTACGTTAGATAAGAGCCCATCACCATTGGAATGAAGGCTGTTCACCATAAAAACGCTGGTAAGCTTATTCGATTGAATGACTTCGTCAGCACCTGCTCTAATCGCATTAATCACTTGTTCAGCGGTTAATATTTCAATGATGCATTTAACCTTTGAGCATAGCCCTTTAATCGTTAATAAGGTTAAAATACTATTCATATCTGCCTGCAGTTCATCATTTCCCCGGTCGGCAGTGATTAAAACCTTTTCTGCCTTTTCGATATCACTTTTAAGGATAGTTTCATCTACATGACCTTTTCCTTGAATAAAATGAACAAATTTTGATTTCACCGGATTCGATTCAAGTGTTTCATCGATTAAGACAATCATTTGTGGAAAATTAGTATTGGTCAGCTTGCTGATTAATTCTTTGGAGCGTTCATTCCAGCCAATGATAATGATGTGGTTTTCACCTTTAAAAGGAATTCTCCCCTCTGAAAAGGCATCTTGCTTTGTAACGGCGGCAGCTGCGAGTGTTCCAAAATAGGAGGAAACAAAACCAACTCCTAGTAAGATTAAAAATAACGCTGTTAATCTGCCCATTAATGAATGAGGTACATAATCTCCATACCCCACCGTGGAAGCAGTGATAATTGCCCACCAAATTCCATCAAAAATAGTTGGAAAGGTTTCTGGTTCTAATAGATGAATGGATATTCCAAAAGTAAGAAAAACAAGCAGGGCAATCAGTAAAATCCTCACTAGAAGCGGCATTCGTAAAAAGCTTATATAGACCCTATTTGGCACAACAAACACCTCTTTTCTACTAAGTAATATTATGGACGAAATTGGAGGTTCTCATAATCCTAACTAGTAATTTCTAAAAAAACACTAAAACCCTTCCAATATGTTTGGAAGGGTTTTTTATAGGAATAAATTCCATCGAATTTGTAAAATTTAAACGAAAGTGACCAATTATTTCAAGATTTATGAGGTGTATAAGGTGCTGATTGAAAGAAAAAAGGAGCGAAGATATATCCTCTTTGCCTTGATTGTTCTTGCCGTATATCTTTCCCCGCTGTTTATTCTTCAAGAAAATGCCCATATTCGTGTCCATGATAATTTGGACTCTAATTTGGCATGGTATAAGGTTTTAGCAAGAAGCGGCGAGATATTTGGGGATGTAAAGGCTCCTATCCCGCAAATCATTAATGGACTGCTGTCCAGAAATGCCTTTGGTACAGAATATAGCGTGATTGTTTGGTTATATGCTCTTCTTCCAACCATGGCAGCCTATGGTTTGAGTCAAGCTTTAACAAGGCTTGTGGCCTTTTTCGGTATGTATGTACTGTTAAAGGCGCATTTACTTCCCGGAGAAAAATGGCTTCCCATTCAAATAGTAACGGCTTTAGCTTTTGCTTTAACACCTTTTTGGCCGTCGGGAATGCTGAGTACGTTAGGAATGCCGCTCGCACTTTGGTCGTTCCTTAATTTTAGGAATCGAGAGGATACATGGAAGGATTATTTAGTACTAACGTTATTACCCTTATATGCGAGTATTGTCCTAGGCTTTTTCTTTTTCTTAAGCGCCATGGGCATTTTCTGGCTGACAGACGTCGTAAGAAGAAAAGGCTGGAACCTGCGCTTTTTGTTTGCCATTGTTTATATGACTTTTATTTTTATGCTAGTAGAATATCGCTTAATTTATTCATTTCTATTCACTACCGAGCCCAATAGCCGAGATGAATATTTCCATGCTCACCTGCCATTTTGGAGGGCCGTTCGGCTCTTTTTTAAAAATTACTTGCTTGGGCACACGCATGTTCTGACCATACATACTTTATTTATTTTACCTGCTACGTTTATTGCCTTTTATTTTGTTTTTATGAAACAGCTTTGGAAGCAGGAAAGAATATTTGTATTTTTATTTGTATTAAATATTTTGTTGTCCGCCTGGTATGCCTTTTGGTTTTATGAAGGCTGGTTTCCGTTGACAAAGAAATTCCATTTTATGGATACATTTAATTTTGCCCGCTATCATTTTTTGAGGCCGCTCGTGATTTATGCCAGTTTTGGCCTTGCCCTAAAGATTATTTCACTGCAGGGATTTTCCTGGAGAAATACGGCGAAATGGTTTGCTATTATGCAAATTGTTATTTTAGGATTATTTAATGATGAAATCATTTATCAACAAAAACCAACTGTGAAGGAATTTTACGCAGTGGATTTATTTGGGGAAATCAAAGAGCATATTGCTCTTCCTCAAGAAAAATATCGGGTGGCCAGCATCGGAATCCATCCAGCAATCTCTCAATACAACGGATTTTACACACTGGATACCTATAATAATTTTTATCCCTTAAGCTATAAGCATCAATTTAGGAAAATAATTGAAAAAGAATTGGCGAAAAATAAAACGGTGCGAACGTATTTCGATCAATGGGGCGGGCGCTGCTATCTGTTTACGGCTCAGCTCGGAAAAAGATATATGATCAAAAAGGATTCAAAACGGCATTTGAAAAAACTAGAGTTAAACACTGATGTTTTTAAAGAAATGGGCGGCCGTTATATCTTCTCTGCCATCCCAATCGATAATGCCGAGCAAAATCAGTTACAGCTAGACAAAGTGTTCGAATCGAAAAAATCTGCCTGGAAAATTTATTTATATAAGATATTGTAGACATCGGGGGTATATAACAGATGATGGAACCAGTTCTTACGATTGTGGTGCCGTGCTATAACGAAGAAGAGGTATTGCCGGAGACAATGATGAAGCTTGGTCTGCTGCTTCAGGAGCTAATGAACGATGAGCTTGTTTCAAAGCAAAGCAAAATCTTATTTGTAGATGACGGAAGTAAGGACCGTACGTGGGAAATGATTTACAAAGAAGGGTTAAAAAACGACCATGTGCGGGGCTTAAAATTAGCGCGCAATGTTGGACATCAAAACGCATTATTAGCTGGTTTATTTACCGCTAAGGAACTTTCTGATTGTGTCGTTTCCATTGATGCTGATTTACAAGATGATATTCAGGTTATTAGAGATTTTATGTTGAAGTTCCATGAGGGCTGTGAAATTGTTTATGGTGTTCGGAAAGGCCGTGATACAGATACCTTCTTTAAACGAAGCACGGCACAGGGATTTTATAAAATCATGAAAATGCTCGGTGTCGATCTTATTTACAACCATGCGGATTTCCGGTTAATGAGCAAAAGGGCTTTGCAAGAACTGGAGCGATTTAAAGAGGTTAATCTTTTTTTGCGGGGAATTGTCCCACTTCTCGGCTTTCGAACTGACGTGGTCTATTATGACCGCCTAGAAAGGCAGGCTGGTGAAACTAAGTATCCGTTAAAGAAAATGTTGGCCTTCGCGTTTGATGGAATTACTTCCTTTTCTATCTCTCCGATTCGTTTTGTTTTAATGATTGGCTTTGTCTCATTCTTTATGAGCCTTGTCTTTGGAGGCTACTTTTTAACGTTAAAATTTTTGGGGAATACTGAAACCGGTTGGACATCACTGATTACATCCATTTGGTTAATTGGCGGTTTGCAGTTAATTGCCATCGGCTTGATTGGAGAATATGTTGGGAAAATTTATAAAGAAGCAAAGCAGCGCCCCAAGTATATCGTTGATATTGATTCTTTTAATTTGCCTGTGCCAAGGCATCGTCTGCTTAACCAAACCGGTGAGGATGAGCTTTATAACCTTGATTTTAGAAAAATAGCGGAATCCAATAAATAGTGTATTGTGTAAAGAGTTTACCTGATGAAGGGAGCTCTTTTTATTTTTTTGTCGTACAACCTCTTTGCCTTGAATAAAAATGGATAGACAGGCTTTTATTTAAGGTGGGGGGAGATTTTAATGAACATATTTTTAAGCTATATCCTATTAGGATTGTCTCTAGCTGCTCCCATTGGTCCAATAAATGCAGCCCAAATTGACAGAGGAATTAGAAATGGATTCATGCACTCATGGCTGATTGGTGTAGGGGCAGTGGTTGCGGATGGGATTTATATGGTGGTGGTATACATAGGTGTGGTCAATTTTCTTGAAACATCCTTTATGCAAACTTTCCTATGGCTTTTTGGAGCCTTTGTATTAATCTACACAGGAGTTGAAACGATTTTAAAGGCAGGAAAGATACACTTACAGGATTCAAGAGGGACGGAGCCGCTCATAAAATCGTTCCTATCCGGTTTTTTCATGTCGATTTCCAATCCATTAACGATTCTTTTTTGGCTGGGTATTTATGGATCCGTACTCGCAAAAACAGCTTCCGTTTATGATACCACTCGATTGGTATTTTACAGCAGCGCTATTTTTATTGGTCTTTTGTTATGGGATATCACAATGGCAGGGGTTTCTAGCAGCTTCCGAACCTTTGTCACCTCACGTTTACTTATCATGATTTCACTTCTATCGGGTTTTTCTTTAGTAGGCTTTGGCGTGTATTTTGGCATCCAAGCGTGTAAAATTCTATTTTAAATCACAAAAAACTGGCATGAAGTATTGCCAGTTTTTGTGATTTGTTTTTAGGCAGTAGGCCACGGTTTAAGCACTTTCTTCTTATGCTTATTCCATTTGAGGTTCATGATTAAGGTAATGGCTCCAATGACCCCGAGAAAGGCTAAACTAATAAAAAAGCCTGGACGGCTTGTTTCATGGAAAATCGTCCCGCTTACGGCGATTAAGATTAAAATTGTCCCGATGGTATATTTTATTTTGTCCATGGATGTTAATTCAAGGATTTTTCTTGAGGAGGCCAGGATAAATATCCAATTATAAAGAAGCATTAAGCCGGCCGCCGTTGTAATATACTCATAAACTTGATTGGGCATTAACAAAGCAGATACTACTGAAGCAGTGATACCGACCATGGTAAGGAGGAGTGTCAGAATCGGTACCTTTAATTTTCCTTTTCTAGAAAAGCTTTTCGGTGCATCACCTTCTTCACCCAGGGTAACCAGAACGCTTGTTACTCCATAAAGAGAAGCAACCATAGTAGAGAATCCTGCTATGATTAAGGCACCATTGAAAATATGAGGAACAAATGAAAGATGAAAGGCATCTAAGGCAACGACAAATGGACTTTCCTTTGCATTAAATTTCTGCCAGGATACCATCATGACCGCCAGTCCAATGGATAGAATGTAAATGAGCATAAGAGTAAACAGCATAACCCTTCCTGCCTTAGGTGCTTCCTTGGGATCCTTCAAATTTGTTGCCATTAGTCCCAATATCTCAATCCCGCCAAAGGCGTAAAAAGCAAAAATAACGGAAGACCATAGGCCTTTTATTCCATGTGGAAGAATATCATTTCGGCTCCTTGGATATTGTATTGGGCGGTCTCCATCAATTACACCGAAAATGGCTAAACAGGCAATGATGATAAACATTAATATCGCAGCTATTTTTAGCAGTGCCAAAATGTTTTCCAGCTTGTTCAATACATTTACTCCGATTAATAATACGACGAGTCCAAGAATGGCGTAACCGGCAGCGAACAGCCATAATGGAACTTTTGGAAACCAAAAACGTGAAAAAATGGAAAGAGCAGTCATTTGGCTTCCCATAATTAACACTTCAGAGCACCAGTATACCCATCCGCTGCTGAAGCCGGCCCATCTCCCGTAAGCTTTTTTTGCATAAGATCGAAAACCGCCTTTAAGGGGCTCTTTCGATGTCATTTTTGAAAGAGCATCAAAGACGAAATAAGTACTAATGGCTGCAATGATAAACGCCATTAAAATGGATGGACCTGTCATTTTAATGGCTAAGCTCGATCCTAAGAAAAATCCTGTCCCTATCGTACAGCCTACTCCAAACAAAGAGAGATGCCACCACTTCATAACGTTTTTCTCCTCAGCCCCTGACTTTTTGATTTGCCCATACAACTTCTCCTTTTTTACAATCTTCGTCCAGTGGCACCTGGTGATTTATCCGTATCCTTTTGATTGTTATATTCTTCATCATTAAGTCCTGGATTTTGGTTATTGGCTCCCCCTAAATACTGTGCCTCATGCTCACGTTGGACTTTTCGAAATTTATTAAAATTTTCATTTACCATCTAATCTCCTCATTTCTTATCAAGGTATCCTTTTTAAGATATACGTCACGTTCATTCTTATTCAAATTCTTAAAGTAATCATAGATAGGTTTTTGATGGAATTAAATTTTTGTTACATAATCAACCGCCTAACAAATGAAAATATAGGATATAGACAATTGCGCTTTTCGATGAAAGGGGTTTAACATATGCTATCGACACAGCAATTAGCTGAGTTACGTCTGCAACTATTACAGGAAAAGAGTGAAGTAGAGGAACATTTACAACAAAATGACCACTTTGGTTTAGAAAGAGGCCACGCACATGAATCGGTAGGGGAGTTGTCCAGCTATGATAACCACCCCGCAGATGAAGGAACAGAGTTATATGAGCGTGAAAAGGATATAGCTTTAAATGAGCATTATGGATTGCAGCTACAAAATATTAATCACGCCTTAGAGGCAATGGAAAATGGAACATATGGGAAATGTGAGGTTTGCGGCAAGGACATTCCGCTAGAGCGCCTCCAGGCATTGCCTAATACTACTTATTGTATTGAACACAGTCCAGATCAAATTGTTTCTCACAACCGTCCTGTTGAAGAAGGGGTATTGATGCCGCCTTGGGGGAAATTTGATATGGATGAAAAGAATGAGAATGCCGCCTTCGATGCCGAAGATTCCTGGCAAACCGTTGCCCAGTGGGGAACGAGCGAGACTCCTTCTGATTTAGCCTTTTCGGAGGATAATTACCATGATATCTACGCTGAATCTGATGAAAATATCAGCTATGTCGAGGACTATGAGAATTTTGTTGGAAATGATATGTATGGAAAAAATATTACCGTATACCCAAATGCCCAGCATGAACAATATGAGGATGCACTTGATCAAGAAGGGATTATGACAAGCTTTGGGGACCTGCCAGCATTTGAACATGACGCGTATGTAGATGATGATAAATGAGTAAGTAAAAAAGAAAACAGCTTTCTTAATGAGAGCTGTTTTCTCTGATTATTGCTTAACTTTGTTCTGTTTCATTCTCATTTCCGGTCGTAACATCGCCTTCCGCGTACACATCACTTACTTGCTCATGTGTAGTGGCAAGCCCTGATGAAATCTGATCTTTTTCTTGATAATAGCTTGGATGATAGAAGCTCCCGGCAACTTCTTTGTCCGGATTGGCTTTCTGTTTCTGTTTGTCCAACATGATATCCTCCTTTTCAATATGATACAACGGTATTTTTTTCTTTTTTAAAGCGGATTACTCCTAAAAAATTTTTAAGCTAAGGAAGTGCTTACGATGAAGAATAAAAACAAATTTCCAAACCGAGAAGATTTAGACCAAGCCTTTCATTATCTTCACGACCAGATAAACAGGATTTCCGTTATCGAGGAAGTTGAAATGATGGAAGAAGAAAAAGAAGGATATAAAGAATAAACTAGGAATGAAAATTTGCCTTAATCCAAATTAGGTTGAAAGGGGCAAGAATTTTTCTCTAGACCCAACAAAGTTTTGTTTGCTATGATTTCTAGAGGCATTTCAAAGGTGGTTTAATATGGTAATAAGAGAAACGCTGGCAAAAAAAGTCGCTTGGATCAGTGTAATCAGTAATATTATTCTTACACTAGGAAAAATCATCATTGGCTGGTATGGAAACAGTGATGCTGTATTTGCAGATGGGATTCATTCTGCCGCCGATGTTTTCGCGTCTATCATTGTTTTATTGGTCATTAAAATTGCCAATAAACCTGCGGATAATGAACATCCATATGGACACGGAAAGGCTGAAGTCATTGTCTCTGGCATAGTTGGGATCTTACTCTTTCTTGTCTCCATTTATGTTGTTTATGAAGGAATTAGCGGTTTTTTTCACGAAGTGGAATCACCTAGCTTGTTGGCCATGTGGGTCGCACTATTTTCATATATAATGAAGATCATTTTATATCGCAGTTCATTAAAAGCAGCTAAGCAGCATAATAGCAAGGCCATTGAGGCCATTGCATTTGACCATAAAGCCGATATTGTTGCTTCCATTGCTGCTGCAATTGGTGTTCTCATCTCTATTTTAGGAGAACGATTCGATCTTCATTTACTCCTTTATGGAGATAAAGCTGCTAGTATTTTTGTTGCCTATTTAATTTTTAAAATTTCAAAGGAAATGCTAACAGAGGCGTTTGATATTCTACTGGAGCGGAATATTAGCACGGAGACAATTCAAGAATACACTAAAATAATTAATGATTTTCCTGACGTTAGGCGGATTGACCGAATCCGCGCAAGAGAGCATGGCCATTATATATTGGTGGATTTGCGTATATCCATTGATCATTATAAGACAATCAAAGAGGGGCATGATCTGGCCAAATCGATTAAACAAAAGCTCATGAAAAGTTATGATAACATCGATGAAGTTTTAATTCATTTAAACCCTTATTTTCCGGAAGATAATTAATTTCCAAAAAAAAACATCTTTGTACTTTGGACCATTTGGGTTTATGATAGGATAGGATATAAAAAGATCGAAGGAGTTGATATTTTTGAGTTATTCCGTTGACCCGGACCCAAGTAGGCGAGGGGAAGTCAATGTTATTTTTGAATTGATTGAATTGATTATCAAGAATATCAACTCTAGAATTGGATGTTGGCTTCCTCGAACAAAGTGAGTGAGGAGGTTTTGCCATGCTGGAAATGTTTAAAAGCACCGATGCGCGGGTGCTGGAAAAAGTGGATTCTATTTCCAAAGGCTGCTGGATTAATATCTATGCCCCAACACCCGAGGAAATTGCAAAGGTATCAAATGATGCACAAGTAGATATCGATATTATAAAAGACGCGCTGGATGATGAAGAGCGTCCAAGGATTGAACGTGATGATGGCCGGGTATATATCATTGTTGACTTTCCCTATATTATCCATGATGAAACAGGTCTTGCTGTTTATGAAACAATACCAATTGGGATTATTTTAACAGAGGATAATATTATTACCGTTTCCCTAAAGGATTCTCCAATTATAGAGGAATTCCGAAAAAATCGCGTCAAAGAATTCTTTACGTTTAAAAAGACGCGCTTCGCTTTGCAGATTCTATTTGTAATCTCTTCGTATTATCTTCGGTACCTAAAGCAAATAAGTAAGAAAACAAATGAAATAGAACGCGAAGTACACCAATCATTGAAAAATAAAGAACTATATGCCTTTTTAGCTTTAGAGAAAAGTTTGGTTTACTTTACGACATCTTTAAAATCAAATAAAGTCGTTCTTGATAAGATCCTGCGGTTTAATTATTTAAAAATGTACGAAGAAGACAAGGATTTATTAGAAGACGTGATGATTGAAAAAACACAGGCAATAGAAATGGCGGAAACGTATCGTTCGATCTTGAGCGGGATGATGAATGCTTTTGCATCGATCATTTCAAATAACCTGAACATTGTGATGAAGTTTTTAACTTCGATTACAATCATCTTGTCATTCCCAACGATGGTAGCCAGCTTTTACGGAATGAATGTGGATATTCCATTCCAGCATGCTACACATTCCTATGCGATCCCGCTAGTGATCTCTGCCTTTTTAACTAGTTTAACAGCGTTTGTTTTTTGGAAAAAGAAATATTTCTAGATTACCAGCCATTCAATTGGCTGGTTTTTTTATTTTCAATGATAAATTTTCCCTATTTTTTATTAACTGAAAAAAATAATCTATTTCTTCCTAATATTTTTAAAGGAAAATTAAAAATTTTCCCAATATTCATAGTTGGTAGATTGTTATTTTATAAGAAATTTAACAATAGGCTAGAACATCAGCAAAACGGCTGTAATCCAAAGGGAGAAGGGAGTTTTTGAATGAAAAAAGGGAAAATTCTAGGGGCTGCTTTAATGAGTGCAGTAATGGGGATATCGATGTTTGCAACGGCCGCATTCGGACAACAATCTGCCAGTCAGGAATCATATCGCGTCTTGATTCAAGGCCCGTCCGCGGAAAAAGCAAAAGCTAAGGCAAGCTATGGGGCTCGGTGGGAGTTTGAAGGGCAAGGCTTTACAACAACAGTAAACGCTCAGCAATACCAAGCACTATTGAAAAATAAAAATTTAAAGATTGAAAGGCTTCCAGAGCTTCAGCTTGGCGTAAGCCAGGATGCACTTGCAAAGCCAGGGGGAACAGTGGCTACAGCTCCTAGTGATCAAACTCCTTGGGGAATTCAAGCCATCTATAATGATTCAGGAATACAGGCAACTTCCGGTGGAGACGGTATAATTGTTGCTGTACTTGATACAGGAGTTAAAAAGGACCATAAGGATCTACTCAATCAAGTACTTCAGTGTAAGGATTTCTCACAAACGAAAACCCCTCTAGTTGATGGAAGCTGCTCTGACGGAAATGGACATGGGACACATGTTTCCGGCACCGTTCTTGCAAATGGAGGTAGTGACGGGAAGGGTATCTACGGTGTGGCACCAGGAGCAAAGCTGTGGTCCTATAAAGTCTTAAACGACCGTGGATCGGGTTATTCAGATGATATTGCGGCCGCAATCAGAGCAGTAGCAGATGCAGCAAGTAAATCACACGTTATTATCTCAATGTCGCTTGGCTCAAGCTCGAAGGATTCACTTATTTCTAGTGCTGTTGACTATGCCTATGGCAAAGGTGTATTAATCGTAGCTGCTGCTGGAAACGACGGCCCTGGAGACAATACCATTGGATATCCTGGAGCTTTAGTGAATGTCGTTGCTGTTGCTGCATTGGAGAATGTTCAACAGAACGGTACCTACCGTGTGGCAGATTTCTCGTCTCGAGGCAACCCGGCTTCAGATGGTGACTATGTTATTCAAGAGCGCGATGTAGAAGTTTCGGCACCAGGAAGAGCGGTTGAATCAACGTGGAAGGATGGAGGTTATAACACAATCAGCGGTACATCGATGGCTACTCCGCACGTATCAGGTCTTGCAGCAAAGATCTGGGCTGCAAATCCATCCTGGTCCCATACCCAACTGCGAGCAGAATTACAAAATCGTGCAAAAGCAAATGATATTTTAGGAGGTACAGGGGCGGCAGCAGGTGATGATTATGCCTCAGGCTTCGGATTCCCTCGAGTAAGGTAAATGAATATAGGCCATCCGATTCTGATGTTCGGATGGCTTTGTGGAAATATTAGAAAAAATCAGAAAAATAACTGTATGCAGGGTGACATTTCATGTAAAATAGTGTAAAAAAGGAAGGCAAGCTAGGTGGTTATATGGAATTTGGAGCCCTGATTAAATTCTATCGTACACAAAAAGGAATGACTCAAGCAGAGCTTGCTAAAGGAATCTGCTCTGTTCCCCATTTAAGTAAGATTGAAAACAACTCGAAGGAAGCAAATGAGGAAACGATTTCCCTTTTACTTGAACGGCTGGAAATCGGACTAGAAGAAATGGACGAGAAAGAGGGCCTAATCCAGACTTTATTGGGGCAGCTTGGGGAAAAAATCAATTATTATTTAAAAGACAAAATCGATGAAATTTATCAAAAACTGCAGGAAATGGAGCATATCATCCCATTTTCAAAGTTTATTCATACCTATGAATTATACAAGTATCGATATCTATTATTTAAAGGATTTTTGGCCGAGGCCGAACGCCAAAAGGATTTATTATTTAAACAAAAGAAAAATTTTTCCCAACATGAAGAGTATTTATTTCGCTACTTTAATGCGGTATGTTTAATAATGAAGGGACAGTATAAAGCTGCAGACGAATTACTTGAGGCGTTGTATATTGATCCAAGTAATGATAGGCCTAACGCTGAATTTTTTTATCATCGTGCAATAGTAAAAAGCTCTTTAGAGCAATCAGGACATGCTATTCATTTTGGCAAAATGGCATTGCAGCTGTTTATGAACGAACATAATTTCTTCCGAATCCTTCATACGCTTATGATGCTGGGAATTAATTATACTCAATCGAATATTTACGAGGAAGCTGAAGACTGCTTCAAACACTTAATACGCAATGCCGAATTATTAAAGCAGGAAAAGCTGCTTCCGCAAATTTATCACAATATGGGCTACTTGCAAAACAAAAAGAAAAATCCTAAGGAAGCGATAAGTTATTACGAAAAAAGCTTGGCCCTTCAGCCAATCAACAATCCACATTATCTGGTAACCCTGTATTCAATTGGTGAGAACCAATATGCCCTTCAAGAAACGGCTAAAGCGAAAGAGTGTTTTCAGGTGGTCAGTTCTTTAGCGAAGGAGCTCGGTGTTAAAAAATATCGATTGTTGGCAGATTTTTATATTTTCCACATCGTCTCTCCAGAAAAGGCGTTTAAATACTTAGAATCAAAAGTGATTCCCTATCTTGAGGCGACAAACGAACATCATAATGATCTTACCCGCTTTTACAAAATGCTTTCAGATTTTTATAGTCAACAAGGAATCTACCTGGAAGCAGTTAACTATTTAAATAAAATTACATGAGGAGGATATAACATGAAAAAGGCTTTTATTCTATTATTTTCTGTTGCATTACTAGTTTTATCATCACCGGTGAGCAGTGCGCAACCTGTTAATGTTGCAGATGCTACACCTACAGATCACCCAATTTTGCCTCCTGTTTAATACAATAATCATTTACCTCCTGTTCATCAGGAGGTTTTTTATTTTGCGGAAAAAAGCGATACCCTGAAATGCCTCGTTGAATAAAAATAATAAAAAGTATTTTTTTGAAAGGATATCGCAATGGATTTTAAGAAAAAGGAAAAGGAACAGGTTTTATCTGAAAGGGAAGAAGTAATCATTAAGCTTGAAAAACAAATTGCCATCGGTGTCTGGATTCAAGCGGTGGGACAATTAATTGAATTAGTGAGCTTGTATAGGCTAAATCTTATTAGTGATGAAGAAGAACCCATGATAGAAAAACAATTTCTTACAGGGGCATCACTGCAGACAATCGGCACTTTTTTAGAAGCGATTGGCGTTACAGAAGAAATTGGGATAGACAGCAGTGAAATTAGTTTAGGTGCCCAAAAATTAGCCGTTACGGGTGATTGGCTTCAGGCATTAGGTACAATATTGGAGGCCGTAACCGGAAGTGAAATCATCAAAGAAAACGCCAATTTATTTGTCCCATAAAAAGGAATGAAACCAACGCATATAAGGGTATCCTAATCATATGTGTTGAAAAATTATGGAAGAGGACTGAGGATACGATGAAATCATTTGTTGTTGGTTTTCACCAAGAAGACAATGTAGATGCAATGCAAATTCAAAAACTAAGTAAAGAGGATTTTGATAAAGCAACCGAAGGCGGAACGCGGCATTTATTTGAACTCGATACCAACATTGGCTTTTTTGTTTTTTTTGATGGAGAGGATGCTGACGGGCTGGTCTCATACATGGTGCTCCAATATGAAGAGGACAATGAGGAGCCAATGGCTTGTTATTCATTCCAGTTGAAGGATTTCTATGAATTTATGGCGCTTTACTTAAGTGATCTTGGATTTAGCGAAGAAATGGAAGAAGAAGACCAGGAATACGGCCCCATTCATCATCTTGCCCATCTTATGTTTCACATTGTTGAAGAAGGGCAGAGTCTTGAGGTATAAATGTGGAAATAATGAGAATAAACAAGCACCGGACCTAAGTGGTCCGGTGCTTGTTTATGTTAGCTTTTCGCAGTTCCCTTTTTATTCACGATAACACGGGCATTGCCCATGAAAAAGATCGTAATGGCTGCTAGTGCAATCGGGATTAATGTCAGCATGAAAGTATGCGTAATCGAATCCGACATTGCGTGGACAATTTTATCCAAGATAAAGCTAGGGATTTTCGAGCGCTCGCTAGCCTGGAAAATTTGTCGTGGATCGCCCATTTGGAAACCTTGTCCTCCCCCTGCACCCTGCATGACTTTAAACGCCTCTTTGAGTTTGTCGGTAAATAAGTTGTTTTGCAGCGTACCGAAGATTGTAACACCAAGCGTCATCCCAAATGAACGTAGGAATGAATTCGTAGAGTTCGCAGTTCCGCGGAACTGCGGCTCTAAATTATGCATCGATGCCGTCGGTAATAACGAGAAAGAAAACCCTACACCGAAACCGACAAGAATCATATAAACGGTCAATAACCAGCGTGCGGTATCAACAGTCAAGGTTCCGAGTAGATACATGCCAATAACATATGAAATAATGGAAATAATCATCAAATTTCGATAAGAAGTTTTGGTTAAGAATATACCGCCAATCGAGCTTCCGGCTACAGAGCCCAGCATCATTGGAGTCAAAATAAGTCCGGCATTCTTCGCGCTTCCCCCATAAACTGCCTGCACAAAAATAGGAATAAACACCGTTAAAATAATAAAAGTGCCGCCATATAAAAAGGCCAAGATTTGTGAAGTTGCAAACAACCGCCGCTTGAAAAGCCATAGTGGCAAAATTGGTTCAGCTGCTTTTAATTCAGCAATGAAGAAGGCAACAAAAAAGACAAAAAAGCTCGCAAATAAGCCAATGATTTGGATGGAATCCCAGTCGTATTCTTTTCCGCCTAATTCAAGTGCAAACATTAAGCTTACCACTGAAACAATGAGTGTAATCGCACCAGCCCAGTCTATTTTTTGCTTCGAGTGCTGCAGTGACTCATGATAATAACGAACGATTAAAATAATCGAAACAATGCCAATCGGAACATTTACATAGAAAACCCAATGCCAGCTGATATAATCAGTTATATAGGCACCAAGCAACGGTCCTAAAACGCTGGATGCTCCAAATACGGCACCAAGCAAGCCCGTCATTTTACCGCGATTTTCTGGTGGAAAAATATCAAAAACAATCGTAAAGGCAATTGGCATAAGCGCTCCTCCGCCTATTCCCTGGATCGCTCGGTAAACACTTAACTGAACGATACTCTGGGCGATACCGCAGAGAGCGGACCCAATAAGGAAAACAACTAAACCGAAAATAAAAAAGCGTTTCCGCCCATACATATCGGATAACTTACCGAAAATCGGCATACCCGCCATAACAGCAACCATATAGGCTGAGGTTACCCAAATAAATTTGTCAAGTCCGCCAAGTTCGGAAACGATGGTTCCCATTGCGGTTGCGACGATCGTGTTATCCATCGCTGCCATCAGGATCCCTAATAGTAAGCCCGTAACAACAGGTTTTATATTACTGTCTTTTTTTATCATAAAAATCTCCTTAAAATGGTCTTATAGGGTAATGGCCATAATTGCCAAGGGTCCTCCTCCTGATGACTATTTTAACTGATGAGTGAAATAAAATAAATTTTAAACAATAAAAAAAATCCCCTATTTGTAAGGGGATTAAATCATTCATTATTTTAAAACATCGTGGTCAACGTAGCGCTCGCCATTTATTTCACTTATTACATTGATGGCCACTTTTGCACCGTCACCAGCCGTAATAATGGTGTGCATGCTGACACCTGCGATCGTCCCGGCTGCCCAAATTCCTTCAATATTTGTTTTCCCTTGAGCATCAACATCAAGGATCGTCTTAATTCTTGGTTCAGTTCCTGGCTTTGTAGTTAAGCCGATTTTTTCAGCAAGGTCAGCCAACAAACCAGTTGCAACAATGACATGTTTTGCTTCATATTCAGTTTGGTCCGTTTCTACTTTAAATCCACCGTCGGTTTTACTTACGTTTGTTACAGTAGCTGTAACTAGTTCTGCACCAAATTTGCTCGCCTGTTTTTTGCCAGTTTCAACAAGGTCTGGTCCAGAGATTTCTAAAACGCCATAATGGTTTTCCATCCAGGCTCTCTTTGTCACGCTCTTATCATTATCGATTACCAGAGTTTTCTTGCCAGCTTTAGCTGTAAATAAGGCAGCACTAGCACCAGAAGGGCCTGCGCCAATAACTACAACATCAAACATCTTCAAAACCTCCACTTTTAAAGTTATATCTTGTATTATCGTAGCGTATCAAAAAATGAAAGTAAAATGAATTGCTTGTTTAGAGATATTGGGAAAAAAAGTGATTGATAAGATTCTTTTGTATTATTTTTACATCCATATACTGTAATATTAAAGAAGGTGATAGTTATGATAGAAATTGTTCCGCTTGGTGATGGGGCTATCCGGGTTTCTTTTGGGAGTGTTATTAGTGAAGAAATACATTAGGAAATTCAATTGTTTACTTCCAAGCTGGTTGCAGCAAAATTGGAGGGGATTATAGAATGGGTACCTGCTTATAATACGGTTGCCATCTATTATCGGCCAGAAACCATTAGTTATTCTTCTTTAGTTGAAAAGGTGAATGCGATTTACGCTCAAAAAAATAAAGAAAAGCCAATACAACCGCTCGTCTATAAGATTCCAGTCTTATATAATGGTCCTGATTTATCGTATATTGCTGCCTGCCATAATCTAAGGGAGAATGAGGTTATTTCATTGCATAGTAATAAGGAATACCTCGTCTATATGATGGGCTTTGTCCCAGGTTTTCCATATCTGGGAGGACTTTCTTCTAAGCTGGCGGTCCCAAGACTTGAACACCCAAGACCAAGTGTCGCACCAGGTTCGGTTGGGATTGGCGGGAATCAAACCGGAATATATCCTTCAGAGGTTCCTTCTGGCTGGAGGATATTAGGGATTACTCCTGTTGAGTTGTTTGATAGAGAGAGATCTTCGCCGATTCTTTTTTCTGCGGGGAATTATATTAAATTTCACCCAATTGATGAACAAGAATATGCTAGAATCAAGAAATTAGTAAAGGCAAAAGACTATATAGTCCAGACATACAAAAGAGGTGAAAATAATGAAGGTGATTGACTTAAACAGTGATCTGGGGGAGAGCTTTGGGGCGTATAGAATTGGAAATGATGCAGAGGTATTAAAGCATATTTCGAGCGCCAATTTAGCCTGCGGCTTTCATGCTGGTGACCACAACGTAATGTTTGAAACTGTTAAGCTTGCAAAAAAATCTGGAGTACGAATTGGTGCGCACCCTGGATTTCCGGATCTCGCTGGTTTTGGCAGACGTGAAATGGTTCTTTCCCCCCGAGAGATATACCACCTAGTTATCTATCAAATCGGTGCTCTGGACGCTGTTTGTAAAGTTAACGAAACGAAAATTGCGCATGTCAAACCGCATGGTGCATTGTATAACATGGCAGCAGGAAATCGTAAAATGGCGGATGCTATTGCCGAAGCTGTTGCTGATTTTGATTCTACTATTGTCTTGTACGGGCTTGCAAATAGTGAGCTAGTGAGGGCCGGGAAAGAAAAAGGTCTGCAAGTGGCAGAAGAAGTGTTTGCTGATCGTACATACCAGTGGGATGGTTCATTGACCTCCCGGAAAGAAAAAAACGCCATCATCCATGATGCTGATTATGCAATAAAAAGAGTGATTCGCATGATAAAAGAGGGGAAGGTAGAAACAGTGGATAGGAAGGAAATCGATATAAATGCCGATACGATTTGTATCCACGGTGATGAGCCCCAGGCGTTAGAGTTTGTATTAAATTTAAAACATGCACTTGAAAAAGAAAACATTCTCATCCGTAAAAGCTGGCGTGATCAATGAAAAAAGCTATTTTTAAAGTGATTAAGCCTGGGCTGCAAACAACAGTTCAGGATTTGGGGAGATTTGGCTACCAGCAATTCGGTATCAGCCCATCAGGTGTCATGGATCCTTATTCAATGCAAGTGGCTAATCTTCTTGTAGGGAACCCTTCAAATGAAGCTGTGTTGGAGGCAACTTTAATTGGCCCTGTTTTACAGGCATTAAGTGATATGACTATAGCGATCTGCGGTGGGGATTTTTCACCAAAAGTGGATGGTTGTGAAGTAAACAAGTGGAAGGGTTTCTTAATTAAGAAAGGGCAAATTCTTTCAGTAGGTCCTAGTGAAAATGGTGCCAGAGTCTATATTTCGATTTCGGGAGGAATTGATGTCCCTATTGTATTAGGCAGTAAATCAACCTTTTTAAACGGAGGATTTGGAGGATTCGAGGGACGTGCCTTAAAAAAAGAGGATATTTTGGATGGGAACCCGTTCATAAAAAAGCCTTTCAAATCCTTGCCTCCTCAACTAGTTCCACAGTGTAAAAAACAAATTAATGTACGTTTTATTCCCGGGCCGCATCTGGAGAGGTTTACTAAAGAGTCTCTTAAGGTTTTTTGTTCTGAAGAATTTGTTATAACAACAAAGTCCAATCGCATGGGCCTGCAGCTTAAAGGTACAGAGTTAGAGCATATTGGTGGTCCTGATATTATCTCTGATCCTATTCCTTTTGGTGGAATACAAGTCCCTGCAAGCGGGCAGCCCATCATCTTAATGGCAGAGCGCCAAACGACCGGCGGCTACACCAGAATTGGCACCGTTATTTCTGCCGATATTCCCTTGCTTGCTCAAGCGGTGCCTGACACCGTTGTTCAGTTCTCCACAGTGTCTATAGAAGAAGCGCAGCGACTTTATTTGGAAAATCAGATTTTAATCAAACATCTGTCGTTAGCAGCAAAATAAAAAGAACCATCATTTCCGTCCTGGGATTGATGGTTCTTGTGTTTAAATTGATATAAATGCTCTTTCTTGGTCTTTGTTACTCGTGTCCTCATATCTACATGAACAAATGAACTGCGCTTTACTTCTGGATTCATTTTCCCTTCACGCGAAAGCTTTTCGCGTAATTTCTTGGCTTTAGATTTTGCCAAATTAATCACTCCTAAAATATAATTCATTCCATTATATAACAATTGTTTAATCGAGAATAGTAAATTTATAAAAATTTAAGAAATTCATTATGTGTTCTTTAGAATTTAGGTTTATTCTAAAGTAATAGCAAATTGTTAAAGGTGGATTTTCATGTCAATTCGTAAAAGTCTCTTTCTTTCGAATGCTGCCATGGTCATTATGCCGACCCTCATCTTTATTCTTTATTTTGCTCTGTTGAATGTCTTATTTAGCGGCGATTTTAAACTTCTTAGCAATAACTATCACCGTGGCTGGCAAACAGGGACAGGGGGGCAAAATATTGAATTATTTAATCAGTTGAAGAAAACAGCCTCTTTAGAAGAGGAGAAATTTTCGAACCCTTCATTTCAGGTTACCTTATCCATGGAATTGGAGGATAAGAATGCCGGCATCATTATTCGAAAAAGTAAAAAAGTATTGTTTTCATCTGATAATGTAAGTAAGTTACAAAAAGAAAAGCTGCCAGCGTTCGGCAATGAAGGCTATCAGCCTATGGTCAGGCTTGGACAGCAGCCCTATTCAATAAGGCAGCATGATTTTTATTTTAAGGACGGGACAGAAGGTACTATACTATTACTCGATAAAGGGGTGCCTTTTATCCAATTTGCGAGGAGATTCTTTCCGATGATATTCATTGGATTTGTGCTTATTTTGGTCCTAACAAATTCTGTGCTCTCCTATTTGATGTCAAGACGAATTCTTAAGCCAATTAATCAAATGTCCGAAGCTGCTTCCAAAATTAGTGCTGGTAATCTTGATTTCCATCTAGAACCGATCCGAAAAGATGAATTAGGAAAACTAGTAAAATCCTTTGATGAAATGAGAAAGAAATTAAAGAAATCAGCCGATCTCCGGGAACAATATGAAAATAATCGCCGCGAACTCATCGCTAATATTTCTCATGATTTAAAGACACCCATTACATCTATTCGGGGCTACGTAGAAGGAATTAAAGATGGGGTTGCCAATACAAAAGAAAAGCTCGAGCGTTACTTAGATACCATCCATGTCAAAGCAACTCATATGGACCGGTTGATCAATGAACTTTTTCTTTTTTCAAAATTAGACGTTAATAGTGTCCCATTTAATTTTGAAAAAGTGGAATTGAACCTTTTTTTAGAAGATTATCTGGAGGAAATAAGGCTGGATTTGAGCGATGAAGGAACGCAGATAGTCATGGTGACGAATTTCCGGATAGCGGTCTTTATTGACCGAGATAAAATCATCAGAGTAATAAATAATATTATTTTTAATAGTGTGAAATATATCGAAAAAGGTAAATGCCGAATACAGATTTCCTTCAAAGAACAGGGGAAAATGGTAAAGGTCTCAATATGTGACAACGGGCCCGGAGTCCCAGCTGATGAGATTGCCAATATATTTGACCGTTTTTATCGTGGCGACCCTTCCCGCAGCTCAGATACAGGTGGAAGCGGTCTTGGACTTGCTATAGCAGCCCAAATCATTCAAGCCCATGGCGGTGAAATTTGGGCAGAAAATTCTTCTGGTGGCGGCTTAAGTATCCATTTTACTCTTCCAAGATCTAATGGTAAAGGTGACGAATAATGAGTGAAATACTAATCATTGAAGACGAACGGAGTATTGCGGAACTGGAACGTGATTATTTAGAAATTGAAGGTTTTGAAGTAGAAATTGCAACAGATGGAAAAACGGGGCTTGAAGCTGCCCTTAATCAAAACTATCGGTTAATATTGCTGGATTTAATGCTGCCAAACATGAATGGGTTTGATATTTGTAAGCAAATTCGAAAAGACAAAGATATACCCATTCTTATGGTTACGGCCAAAAATGACGACATAGATAAGGTTCGCGGGTTGGGACTGGGGGCCGATGATTATATCGTTAAACCATTCAGTCCAAGTGAACTTGTCGCCAGAGTTAAAGCACATTTGGCGAGATATGAGCGGCTGATTCGAAAAAGTGTACCGCTCGATGAAATACAAATCCGAGGCCTGCAGATTAATAAATCCTCCCGCCAGGTTTTTATTCATGAAAAGGAGGTAATCTTAACAGCGAAGGAATTTGACTTGTTAACCTTCTTAGCCCTTCATCCTAATCAGGTTTTTACGAAGGAGCACCTATTTGAACGAATCTGGGGACTTGAATCGATGGGGGATACCGCAACTGTAACCGTTCATGTCAGAAAAATTCGTGAGAAAATCGAAACCGATTCATCCAATCTTCACTATATTGAAACAGTTTGGGGAGCGGGGTATCGGTTTAAAGGACAATAAATTGTTTGTTGGGATGTCCCACTATCGCGGGGCATCCTGTTTTTTTATTGATGACACGGCAAAGCAAAAAGGAAGGGTCCGAGTCCACTATAGAGGCTATAGAGGACTCGGCAAAGGCAAAAGGGAGAGTCCGATTCTGCAAGAAAGGCTATAGAAGACTCGGTAAAGGCAAAAGGGAGAGTCCGATTCCGCAATTTCAAAATAGTTTAGAAATATTTAAGAAATGCTTTAGAAGGAGTTTAGATATTCTGTTTAAACTAAAGCTTGTAAAACATCAAGGAGGTGATAGGGCTGAAGATTTCGCATAAAACCAAGAAATGGCTGCTGATTTTTCATCTATTATTTGCAGCAATCATGCTCGGGAATATGACGGCTTTTCTTATTTTTAGTATTACAGCGGCTTCTGTAAGTGATAAAGAATTAATACAAACATGCTATCAAGCCATGCATATTCTTTCGAAAACATCATTGCGAGCTTCTACCATTGGAATGACCGTAACAGGCATTCTACTTTCCGTTTGGACAAAATGGGGATTGTTCAGCTATTACTGGATTATTGCCAAGGAGGGCCTTACGGTGCTTTGTATCTTTCTTAACTTCTGGGGAATGTACACTTGGACTCTTCAAGCTATAAGCAAAACAAATGACCTTTTCTTTGTCAAAACCGAGCTTTGGACTGGGATTATTATTCAAATCCTATCACTCGTGCTGATGTACATTATTTCAGTAATTAAACCATGGGGGAAAAGAGTTAGTACCACCAGACTTTCTTAAGGAAAAATCATTAAAATTTAGGAGTTGATTTATATGCATCATTGGGGATATTTTCACCCTTTCGCATTTATTTTTCCATTACTTTTCATTGCTTTCTTTGCAGCTAATTTTATTATGTGGCGGCGTAGAGGCAGATTTTGCTTTCAAGGTAATGCCGATGCACAGGTAATCCTGGCAAAAAGATTGGCATCAGGGGAAATTGACATCGAAGAATATGAAAAAATAAATGAAATTCTGAAGCAAAAATAATAGTAAAGACCCCCTTGAAAATCAAGGGGGTCTTCGAGTTTAATTAACCCGCTCTTCATATTGCTTAACTTGCTCTTTTTTACGGCTATGAAGGAAGTAATAAAGAACAATCCCAATAAGGATATAAAATGAACTTATAAAGTAAAACGAGCCAAAGCCTATTTTTGCTACTAACAAGCCTACCACAAATGACCCTAATCCAATACCGGTATCAAATATCGATAGGAAGGTAGCAGTCGCAAGCCCTCGTTTTTTAGGAGGGGCATCTTGAAGGGCAATGGTTTGGAAGGTTGGAAAAAGTGTTCCCCACCCTAAACCAATCAGTCCTGCTGAAAATAGGAATGTACCGGCTGTACCACTATTACTTAAAAGAAACATCCCGATGGCAAATAGTACAATAGAAGGGAAAACAATCACGTTTGGACCACGAAGGTCAAACAATTTGCCAGTAAAAGGTCTTGAGATTAAAAGAACAACTGCATAAACTACAAAGAATAAGCTTGAAACCGCTGATAAATGTACTTCATTTGCATACACATTGACGAAGGAAAGAATCGATGAATAAACAAGTGCAAAGAATGCGCCAATCAATGAAATAGGAACTGCTGAAGCTTCAAAAAAGTTGCGAAACGAAAAACTTGAATAAGCAACTTCTGTTTTTGTGTGTTCTCTTTTTGCAATTTTTATAAAAAGTCCAGCAATGAGTGAAGCCAATGCTCCAACCACACTTAGAGTAAACAATACCTTTGGTCCCCATGAATTCATTGCGGTGATCCCGATGAAAGGACCAAGAACCATTGCTAAATTGGCAGACATTATAAAGTATCCCATGCCTTCACCCCTGCGCGAAGCTGGGACAAGGTCAGCGACGATGGTACCGGCAGCAGTGGTCGCCATGCCAAAACCAATCCCATGTAAAAAACGAATGATCAACATACCAGAAATTGTTTTTGGAAAAAAGTAAAATAGCGATGCGCCAAAGAATAAGATAAGGGCGGTTAAAAGAATTTTTTGATGTCCAGCACGTTCTAGCCATTTGCCGGCAATCGGGCGTGAAATAATGGCAGAAATTAAAAATACTGTTGTCATCAGACCAGCTTCAGAAGCACTGCTGTGAAACTCCTGCAGTGCGAAATTTGGCAGTGTTACGAGTAAGAAATAAAAGGTTAGAAAAAGAAAAAAGTTACTTAAGGAAATACCAATAAAATCCTTCGTCCATAATTTTGTTCGATCCATATGATGCACTCCTTATTTAAGCTGCTGTAACCAGCTTTTTTGCAATCTTAATAGTTCTTCCTGTGATGTTTCTGGAAGGTTCTTTAAAACTGATTCATTTGTTTCAAATACTGTTTTTTCCCACTTTGGATACTCTAATAATGCCTTATCAGTTAATTGGATAATTTTTTCCCGCTTGTCCTTACCAGGTACTTGTCTAACGTATCCCTGCTTTACTAAACGCTGAATGGTTCGGGTCATCGGAGGTGCTTCAACAAAAAGGTAATCACATAATTCTTTTTGAGTTAAAGAGCCTTTTGTTTTTAAAACGAAAATTGCCGACCATTGTGAACCGTATAATCCTAATGGTTTCAATGCCTCATTAAGTGTATTAGTTAGATGTCGTGAAAGCTGATGCAGTGTATGGAACAATTCGTGGGTATTCAATGAGGATTCACTCCAAAGTTTAATTAGTTACCTAGGTAACTATATTCCTTTAAGTGAAAAATGTCAAGGTAAGTGTGTTTGCGAAATTAGTATCAGCTTAAGCGGAAACCATTATATTTTCCGCGAAATAACTGAGGAAAATCGCGAAAACACATAAAAAATCCGCGGAAATATTAATAAAATCCGCGGAAAAAATCATCTAACTATTTTATCTCAAAACATTAAAATACCTAGCTTCTGGATGTGCAAACACCATGGCTGAAACAGAAGCCTCAGGTTCCATCATGCAGCCTTCAGTCAATTCAATACCGATTTCTTCAGGTTTAATTAACTTAAATAATTTTTTCTGATCTTCTAAATCAGGACAGGCCGGATAACCGAACGAGAATCGCTGACCTTGATATTTAGCGGCGAACCGGTCTTGCATTGTAAAGTTTAGTGGATCAGGAAAGCCCCAACGGTCACGCATCTGTCGGTGAATTAATTCGGCAAAACCCTCTGCAGTTTCTAACGCCAATGCCTGAAGGGCATGACTTTCAAGGAAACGTCCTGCGGTCTTGAATTCATCCGCTTTTTCCCGAATACCTCTGCCAGCTGTAACAGTGAAGAAACCAACATAATCCTTAACTCCGCTATCAACAGATTTAATAAAATCCGCCAAACATAGATGAGGCTCAGACTCTTGTCTAGGGAAATCAAATGTTTCAATGATTTCCTCTGGATTTTCTGGATTATAAATATTTACCTTATTCCCGTCTGATTGTGCAGGGAAAAACTGATAAAGAGCTTGAGGTGTAATCCAATTGTTTGCACTTGCACCAGCAAGCAATTGATCAACCACCTCTTTTACTTTTAAAGCTTTTTCATCTTTTTCCGCGATTAATTTGGCAATTTTACCTTTGACTCCAAGGTGATGTCCAATAAGCATTTGCATATTTATATAAGGCTCAATATGTGATAAAGAATAAGACCTTAAGATATGTCTTTTTGTATCCATTGGAGTATAAACGGGAACCGTTGTAGATACAGATGGTTTTGGTTTTACTGCAACAGATACCCCAGACCGGATTGGAATTTCTCTTGGAATCTCAGCTGCTGCCAGTTTTTCATGTTTTTCAGCCAGCAGTTTCTGATGTTCTTCAGGTGATTGCAGCTGATTAGCAAGTGACAATCCGGTCATGGCATCTTTAGCATAAAGGACTAGTCCATCGTACTCTTTAGCAATTTTTGTATCTGTAAACTTACGGGAAAGTGCAGCACCGCCAACTAGAATAGGCATAGAAAGTCCTGCTTCCTTCATGTCTTGTGCTGTTAACACCATTTGCTGCGCCGATTTAACTAGCAAACCAGAAAGTCCAACCATATCTGGTTTTTCATTTTTAATAGCTTGAACCAAATCGGTCGGAGTCACTTTAATTCCTAAGTCAACCACATTATAGCCATTATTGCTTAGAATGATATCAACAAGGTTTTTCCCGATGTCATGAACATCACCTTTAACCGTTGCTAATATAACTTTCCCTTTTGATGCCGAGACATCGCCTTTTTCCATGTGGGGCTCTAGAAAAGCAACTGCTGCTTTCATTACCTCAGCACTTTGTAGAACCTCAGCCACAATAAGTTGATTATCATTAAAAAGACGGCCCACTTCTTTCATCCCATCCATTAAAGGACCATTAATAATATCAAGTGGGGCAGGGTATACCTTAAGAGCTTGATCCAGGTCAGGAAGCAAACCTTCTTTTGTGCCTTCAACAACATAATAGGAGAGACGTTCTTCTAGGGTCATATCAGGTACAGTACTCTTTGCTTCTTTCTTTTTGCCACGGTAAAACTCCGTAAAAGTAGCTAATGTTTCATCTGTTGTCGTAAATAAAAGATCATCAGCCAACTTTACTTCTTCTTTTGAAATAGATGCAAAGCGTTCAAGCTTTTCAGTATTTACAATGGCATAATCGAGGCCAGCTTGTGTACAGTGATATAGGAACACAGAATTTAATATTTCTCTTCCAACTGGCGGTAAACCGAAAGAAACATTACTTATACCAAGGATGGTCTGAACTTCGGGAAGCTCCTCCTTAATTAACCTAATCCCTTCAACTGTTGCTTTGGCAGAACCAATGTATTGCTCATCTCCCGTACCAACTGGAAAAACAAGTGGATCAAAAATTAAATCCTGGGATTTAAGACCGTATTTGTTTACCAAAAGGTCATGGGAACGTTTGGCAATCTCCAGCTTTCGTTCTGCTGTAACTCCCATGCCTTTCTCATCAATGGTGCCTACGACTACTGCAGCGCCATATTTGTGTATTAATGGTACAACCGCTTCAAAACGTTCTTCTCCGTCCTCAAGATTAATCGAATTAATAATTGCTTTACCTTGAGAATATTTAAGCGCCTTTTCAATAACCTTTTCATCAGTAGAATCTATAACAAGAGGAACCTTAACCTTCTTTACAACCTCTTTAATAAAATTCTCCATATCAACGATTTCGTCACGGTCTGGGTCAGCAAGGCAAATATCAATAACATGCGCTCCGCCCTTAACCTGCGCGCGGGCAACTTCAGAAGCCTCTTCAAATTTTCCTTCGGTAATTAATCGCTTAAATTTACGAGAGCCAATAACGTTTGTTCTTTCACCAACCATGATAGGTCTTAATGTAGGGTCATCATATACAAAAGGTTCAATACCAGAAACCATGTGTACAGTAGACTGTTTTGTTTCTCTAGGTTTAAAGTTTTTCATGGCATCAGATATTGCTTTAATATGTTCTGGAGTAGTTCCGCAACATCCACCAACAATATTCAGCCAGCCATGAGCAGCAAAATCAGCTAATTTTTTCGCCAGAATTTCCGGTGTTTCGTGGTAGTGTCCTTCTTCATCTGGCAAACCGGCATTAGGGTAACAGCTT
The DNA here is from genome assembly GCF_019969725.1 of Neobacillus bataviensis. Next base: position 146,096 of record NZ_JAHXYW010000005.1, on the reverse strand, counting down.
ACTGCCGTTGTAGCAAGCTCTGATAAAGAACGAATATGATCCTGCATAAACTCTGGTCCTGTAGCACAGTTAAGCCCTACAGCAACAGGATTCATATGCTCCACCGAAATATAAAATGCCTCAATCGCTTGCCCAGCAAGTGTAGTGCCCATTGGTTCAATTGTTCCTGAAATCACAATAGGAAGTGTTGTACCAGTTTTTGAAAAAGCACTTTGGATCCCTGCGAAACCAGCCTTTACATTCAGCATATCTTGGCTTGTTTCAAGCAATAGAAGGTCCACACCGCCGTCAATTAACCCAAGCGCTTGTTCTTCATAGCTTGCCGTTAATTCATCAAACGTCGTCCCACCGGTAACACTTAGCGTTTTGGTGGTCGGGCCCATGGAGCCAGCCACAAAACGAGGCCAATCTTCTGAATAAACCTTTTGCACCTCACCGATAGCAATCATCGCGGCAATTTTATTGATTTCATAGGCCTTATAGCCGAGTCCATACTCATCAAGGACAATGCTTGTGGCACCAAAGGTATTTGTTTCAATGATGTCGGCTCCAGCTTCAAGATATTCCCGATGTATGTTGGCAATAACAGAAGGGGCGGTCAAATTCAGGTTTTCATTACATCCTTCAAATTCCTCGCCGCCAAAATCATCAGCGGTAAGGTTGACACGCTGGAGCATTGTTCCCATGGCTCCGTCCATAACGAGGATTCGTTTCTTTAGTTGATCATTAAATGATGTTTTCGGCAATGTTGCTCCTCCTCACTTCACTTGCCCGCTGATTGGCATATTGAGCAAGCTCAGCGGTTAATTCATACCGTAAAAACGGTGTGATTAAATAAATCCCGTTAAATAAATCTAAGGCAGCATCGATTAAGGATTTTGTGATGTCAATTCCCAGGCGGGTTGCTGCAAGCGGATTATCGTTCAAATTGGCCATCTGTTCACGAATAGAATCAGCAATTTTGATCCCCGGCACTTCATTATGAAGGAACTCTGCATTCTTGCTGCCTGTCAGCGGCATAAGGCCAATGTAGATAGGTGCATCTAAATGCTTCGTATTTTCATAGACTTCAAGTAATTTTTCTTCTGAAAAAACAGGCTGAGAGATAAAGTAATCGGCCCCGAATTCAATCTTTTTCTCCAAGCGCTTAACAGCTTTTTCAAGCGAGCGGACATTAGGATTAAAGGCTGCAGCAATGCTAAAAGCCGTTTTTTGCCCCAAATCCTTTCCGGAATAAGACAAGCCTTCGTTCATTTGCTTAATCATTTTGATTAACTCAAATGAAGACACATCGTAAACGGATGATGCTCCCGGAAAATCTCCTACTCTTGCGGGGTCGCCTGTAATGGCTAAAACATCATGCATACCGAGCGTATGAAGGCCCATTAAATGGGATTGCAAGCCAATAATATTTCGATCGCGGCAGGCGATGTGGATGAGCGGCCGCATTCCTAATTGTTCCTTCACTAGATATCCCAATGATTCATTGGAAATACGAACTGTAGCAAGGGAATTATCCGCTAGAGTGATAGAGTCAATGCCTGCTTCCCTCAACGCTTTAGCCCCTTCGAAAAACTTTGTGGTATCCAGCTTTCGAGGTGGGTCTAATTCTACGATAACCGATGTTCTCTCTTTCACAATTTCCTGAAGAGGAGTATGCTCCCTTACAGGTGGTTCGATAATGATTTTCTTTGGTTTTAATTGTACTACTTTTTCAGTAACCGGAACACTATTCTTTAATTCCTCAGCAAAGGCCCTAATGTGTTCAGGCGTTGTACCGCAGCAGCCGCCAAGCAGCCGCACTCCTTGTGTACGGAACGCTTTTGCAGAACTTCGGAAATAATTACTATCGCCCTCATTATAATGGAACTTTCCGTCCGTGTAGGCAGGTAGACTGGCATTTGGATAGGCGGAAAGAAAGGCACGTTCAGGCAATTCAACCTGTTCCAAAGCTAATAACATGTGATGCGGACCTAGCCGGCAATTAAGACCGACGATATCCGCTCCAAGAGCTTCGAGTCTTTTTAAAGCGTCATTGACAGGAGTCCGATCCTGTAAAATTCCAGGCTCTTGATGTGATACCTGCGCAATAATCGGCAGTTTTGTTTCTTTTCTGGCTATGGTTAGAACCGTTTCAAGTTCTTCAAGATCGTAAAAGGTTTCAAGCAATAATCCATCCACACCCTCAAGAAGGAGGCAATATAATTGCTCGCGAAAGCTGCGCTTTAATTCTTCTAATGTAATGGAATCTGGCTTAACACCTCGATTTCCACCAATTGTTCCAAGGACGTAAGTACTATTTTGGGCTGCTGCTTTTTTTGCAATAGAGACTGCTGCACTGTTAATTTCTTTAACAGAATCCTCTAAACCATACCTTTGCAGCTTTAAATAGTTTGCAGCATACGTATTGGTTTGAATCACGTCCGCCCCAGCATCAATGTAGGCTTTGTGAATATTTTGAATATGATCTGACTGAGAAAGATTCAATTCCTCTAAACAACTATCCTTACCAAACGAATACAATAAAGTACCCATGGCTCCGTCAGCTATTAAGATTTGATTTTTTAATTTTTCTAAAAAGCTCATATACATTTCTCCTTGTTAATAAACCAAATCATTTTGATACTGTTTCGCTAGGGCCTGAGAAAAATCCTTTATTATATCGTCAGCGTTTTCTAATCCTACTGATAGCCGCAGCAAACTATTTTTGATTCCTCGCTTTTCTCTTTCTGCCTGTGGCATGGCCGCATGGGACATTTTAGCCGGATATGATAAAATCGATTCCACTGCACCAAGGCTTACTGCGAAGACAGGGATTTTAACGTTTGATACAAAGGAACGAACTGCATCTTCATCAGCTAGCTCAAACGATAAAACTGCGCCTGCACCCTCAGCCTGTGCTTTCTGCAATTCAAATTCAGGATGGTCTTCTAATCCAGGATAATAAACCTTTTTAACAAGCGGATTCGCCTGTAAAAATTGAGCAATCTTTAAGGTGGATTTTTGTGAGTGCTCCAGCCGGACATGAAGCGTCTTTAGTCCTCTAAGCACCAACCAGGCATCCTGAACTCCAAGAATTGCGCCAAAGGAATTTTGTAAAAAATAAAGTCTCTTTGCCAAATTTTCATCCTTCACAACAGCAAGTCCAGCGACTACATCACTATGGCCCGAAAGAAATTTGGTGGCGCTATGAAGGACAACATCGGCACCCAATTCTAGAGGCTTTTGTAATGCTGGTGTAAGAAAGGTATTATCGACAAAGGTTAACGCATGATTTTTCTTTGCTAGTTCACTAATTGCCTGAATATCCGTTACCTTCAATAAGGGATTTGAAGGAGTTTCCACGTAAAAAGCTTTAGTGTTCGGCTTAATGGCCTGCTTTACTTGATCCAAATCAGTCATATCAACAAAAGTATGTTCTATTCCAAAACGGGTTAGGACCTCAGTAACCATTCGGAATGTACCACCGTATACGTCTTCCGTTATCACAACGTGGTCTCCTGATGACAACAAAAGGAATGCCGTGGAGATGGCAGCCATTCCTGAGGAGAAGGCAAATCCTTTGACTCCACCTTCTAATTCGGCTATCACATCTTCAAGCGCTTCACGGGTTGGATTTAAACTGCGGGCATAATCATATTTTCCAAAACTATCGATATCAAATTGATGAAAGGTTGAAGCATGCTGAATAGGCACGCTTACCGCCCCTGTTACAGGATCCACTTTATGCCGGTTATGAAGAAGCTTCGTCTCAAAACAATATTCTTCTGTTCCCATTACACGATCACTCCTTCGTTCACTTTGGCTAATGCCTGTTTCAGGTCAAAAATGATATCCTCTGCATCCTCAATGCCTACAGAGAAACGCAACAAACGATTACATACACCGGACTGAATTCTAATTTCTTCTGGAATATCCGCATGGGTTTGTGTTGCTGGATAGGTAATAAAACTTTCGGTGCCGCCTAAGCTTTCAGCAAAACTTATCAGCTTTAAATTTTGTAAAAATGGATTGACCCACGATTCGTCTTTTACTCGGAAGGAAACCATTCCTCCTCGTCCTGGATAAAGCACATCTGTTACACCTTCATGCGTGGAAAGATATTCAACTACAGCCTTTGCATTCTTCTCATGCTGCTTCATCCGAAGCGATAAAGTCTTCATTCCGCGCATTAATAACCAGGAATCAAATGGACTTAAAACTGCACCCGCGCCATTATGATGAAAGGCCAAGGCTTCACAAAGTTCTTTGCCTTTTGCGACAACTAGCCCGGCAAGAACATCATTATGCCCGCCTAGATATTTCGTTGCACTGTGGATAACGATATCCGCACCAAGTGCAATCGGCTGCTGCAATAGAGGAGTATAGAAGGTATTGTCAACAATCAGGAGAATCCCGTGCTTTTTGGCAATCTTTGATACCTCGGCAATATCGGATTCCTGCATAAGCGGATTGGTTGGAGTCTCAAGGAAAATAGCCTTTGTTTGCGGAGAAATTTTCTTTTCAATCTCTTCCGGACAACACGTATTCACATATTGGCTTTTCAAGCCCCACTTTTTATAGCCTTTTTCTAATAAACGGTAAGTTCCACCGTATAAATCTTCGCTTACAAGCCATTCATCACCAGATTCAAATAAGGCAAGAATCGTTAAAATGGCTGCCATTCCTGAACTGCAGGCAAAGCCTTGATCACCGCCTTCTAAATCAGCGATTGTTTTTTCAAGAAGCTGGCGTGTTGGATTTCCGGTTCTAATATAATCAAACCCAGTTGATTGCCCGATCCCCTCATGGCGGAAGGCAGTTGAAAAATAAACAGGCGGGTTAACGGTTCCGGTTGCAGTCTCACTTCGATTTCCAATTTGGGCTAATTTCGTATCAATTTTGTACATAATGCACACTCCTTGTTTATATAAATAAAAAAAGCCTTCTTATAAGAAGAAGACTTTTGCTAAACGACCACATTGTCATTCTTCTTATCTCGCAAATTAAAAAATAATTTGCAGGACTTAGCACCTTTTCAATGAAAAATACATTGAAGGTTGCTGAGGTGTCTTCGGGCCATTCCCTCAACCTCTCTTGATAAGAAAACAAATATTTAGATTATTAATAAAATTTACTACAAAGAGGACATTGTGTCAATTGGTTTTTTAACCATTTAAATAAGTAAAGCGTTTTCATCTATTTTTTTCCCAGTTTTTAAATTTAATAAAGTTCATATATTCTTTAAAATCATCCTTATTCATACCATCTTTAATGGCCTTTTCGATAATCAATTGCCACTCCTTGTCCAATAGTTCTTTCTTATTTGGACCCGGAGCATTAGCAGACTGATCCACTCCATTTAGTAAAAACTCCAAGGAAACATCTAAAGGCTTTGCTAGCTTCATTAAAAAATGAATAGAGGGGTTTTTATTAACATTACGCTCAATATAGCTTAAATAGGACTTAGAGACATTTGCAAGCTCCGCAAGTTCAGTAATGGAATACCCTTTTTCGTATCTTAATTTTTTTATTCGCTCTCCAATCATAAGTTTCTCCTCATTACCATAATTATTTAGTAGTAATACTTAACATGTAATCTATCAAGTGTTTCCTAAAAAGAAAGCAAAACAGCCTATCTTGGAAAAAAATTCAATATATTAATTAAAATTATGTTTCGCTAACTATATTTTACAACATAATTAGTTCTTTTTGAAGAACGAAATATCGTAATAACTTAAATTTTTTAAAGGAAATTGCCAATTTTTATAAAAAATTAAGCGAAATTCAGCTTTTTTAAATTTGCTTTTTTGATTGTAAGGATTATAATGTTCTTATTAACGAATTTAGAGTTGGTCAAAAACACATTTTATTTTTTTTAACTGATTTGTTCTATATTACAAACAGTGAAATTTTCTTAAAAGGTATTTCATGAGAATATACCAATAAATCAATAGGATACAGGGGTGAAATCATGAAGGTTCTGGTAACGGGTGGGTATGGATTTATTGGTTCTTTTGTTGCAGAAAAGTTTTTTTTGGAAGGTCATGAAGTTTCCATAATTGATAATCTCACAACAGGAAATAAGGAAAATGTAAAATTCAAACATAAATTTTATCAATTTAGTGTAGAAGACCCAATGTGTGAGGAAGTATTTCAATCTAATAGGTTCGATGTCATTGTACATCTAGCAGCACAAGTCAATGTAACAAAATCAATGGAGAACCCTTACCTGGATACTCATTCAAATGTCCTCGGTTTAGCCAATATCCTGCAATTATCAGATCAATACGGAGTAAAAAAAGTAGTATTTGCCTCCTCAGCAGCGGTTTATGGGCTTAATGAAGAAATTCCATTAAAAGAGGATGCTTTGTGCAACCCTTTATCCCCATATGGAATCAATAAATGGGTTGGAGAAATTTACTGTAATAAATGGATGGAAGTATTTGGTGTTGAAACCCTCAGCTATCGCTTTTCAAATGTCTATGGTCCAAAACAAGGAACAGTGGGCGAAGGCGGGGTTATTTCCATTTTTATTAATAATGTTTTAGAGGGACATCCTCTTCATGTTTATGGTGACGGAGAGCAAACAAGGGATTTTATCTATGTAGAAGATGTTGCTGATGCTATTTATCGCGGTGTCCAATTTGAATTGAAAGGGGTCTATAATCTATCCACAAATACTGAGACAAGCGTTAATGATTTAATCTATATCCTGGAGAATTTGGCCAATATAAAGAAAGTAATCTATCAAGAGCCTAAGAAAGGTGATATCAAGTTTTCAAGGCTGGATAATTCAAAGATTATAAGGGAACTTGATTGGGAACCACTTCATAACTTTCAACAGGGTCTAATTAAAACTTATCATTGGTTTGAAAGCGAATCGAAGAAAAAGTACTTATTCGTGGAATAACTATATTTCACCGTTCGTTTTAGTGGATATTTATAACTCATATAAAGTGGATATTATGAATTGTTAGGAGCAATTATGAACAAAAGGGGTACAATTCTATATTTTTCAGCGATTATATTTGCAGCAGTTATACTTGTGTTTTATTTCAATGACAAAGATAACATGACCAAGAGAAACCAAGAGGTAACAAGGGCAGGTAGTTTACAAAACGATTATGTTAATGTCGATGAATTTGGAGCTAATGGTGAAGATTCAAAAGACGATTATAAAGCCATACAGGACGCCATAAATTATAGCTATGATTCGAAACTTGGAAAAGTAAGGCTGCAAGGGAATAAGAATTATATTATCTCGAAAGGGTTAGTATTAAAAGAGGGTGTTGAATTAGAGTTTGATCAAAATACTAGATTAAGTATAGAAGGCAATTTCCAAGCAATTGTCCTGAAAAAGAATGCGTCCATCACAAATGGGATTATCGAAATAAATCACTCTAACTTTGATTCAGATGTTATTTATTTAGATGGTAATCAAAAAATTTGGTCGGCGGATCGAACACAAATCAAAAATGTAACCATCTTAAACAATAGCGGATCACATAAAGGGACAGCCCTTCATCTATACGCAGGTGGGCCTGGTCATTTCATTTGTTTTGTTAATTTTTCTGATTTGAAAATTGCAGGCTTCCATACCGGGGTTAAATTAGAAGCTGTTAAACCAAAGGATGATAAATATAGCTTTATTAACGGAAATCGCTTTATAAATCTCACATTGGATGATTGTATAAGTGCTATTGACATTAAAGGTTCGATGAGTGTACCAAATGAAAGTTCTGGCAATGATTTTAGCGGACTTCAAATTCAAGTTTCCAAGAGTACAAAAGAAGCGATAACAGTAAGTGGTTCTGATAATAAATTCGCAGGGATTATTTGGGACGTTCATTTATTAAAGTCGAAAAAAACCATAATCGAATTTTCAAAAGAGTCAACTAGGAATAGTTTATTTTCGAATATCGAGCCCAAATATATTAAGGATAAGGGACTGGATAATTATTATTCTTCACCGGAAGAAAATGCAAAAAAATTGCAGTAGAGTATTAATTTAAATTCTAGAAAACTCTTAAACTTTAATACCATTTCCCCTATTATTTCCTGAATAATAAAATTCAAAAGTTCTTGGAGGTCTATATGGACGAAAGAATCGATCTGAAAAAGTTTTTTCGTATTATTAGAAAAAGAATTGTGACTATCATTGTAACCGTAATATGTGTTTCCCTTATTACTATGGGCATATCCTTGTTTATATTAAAGCCAACTTATGATGCAACTGCGGGTATTATAATTGGCAAGCTCACAAAGGATGATGGTAATTATAGTGACACACAAGCACTTAGTACCCTGTTGGCCACAACAATGGATTTAATCAAAAGTCCGATTGTGCTGAATTCAGTTCAAAAAGAGCTGGATATGAATGATAAGGACTTGGAGAAATTAGAGGAACAGATAGTTGTTCAAAACAATAGAAATTCACAAATAGTCAATGTAGTGGTAAGAGACCATGATGAGAATGAAGCTAAAAAGCGCGCCGATATCATTGCTAATACATCTGTAAATAAAATGCGTGAACAGTTAAATGTTCAAGATATATCACTTGTAAATGGAGATCCCTCCATTAAGCGCGTTGGGAGTTTAACATTAAATGTAGCAATCGGTATCGTAATCGGAATTTTTCTTGGAGTTGCCCTTGCGATGTTTAGGGAGTATTGGGACGATTCGATTAAGGATGTTAAAGAGATTGATGGTATTGGAGGATTACCAATATTAGGGGAAGTAAAATTAAAAAGTATTAAACGAAAATCTATCAATAAAAGCAAGGGAAGAAAGCAGCAGGCGACCATCTTAACTGAAAATAAAAGGGGGGAAATTAGTGTTTAAGAAAAAAGATCAAACCAAAAAAATAATGCAAGATCCTATAAGTAATGAACAAATTCGGATAATAAGAACTAATTTAGAATCGATTTCCGAAGGAAAGTCTGCGATCTTTATGGTAACCTCCACCAGTGAAGATGGTGAAAAGTCAATCATTTCATCTAAATTGGCCATTTCCTTTGTAGAACAGGGAAAATCAGTTCTATTAGTTGATGCCAATATCCGTAACCCATCTCTCCACCATTGGTTTCAGATGCAAAATCAGAGTGGGTTCACGAATGTGATTGTAAATGAGGATGAGATCAAACTTCATATTAGAGAAACGTATGTTCCGGGCTTGTTTATTCTGCCAACCGGTCCTATTCCTCTAAATTCTTCAGAAATATGGGTAACAAATAAAATAATAGAATTGGTTAGGAATTGTGAATCAGAATTTGATGTCGTAATTTTTGAAGCTGCTCCTTATTTAACGGCAGCAGATTCACAAGTTCTAGCAAGTCAATGTGATGGAGTCATTCTGGTGATTAAAGAAAATAAAACAAAGAAAGAAGAGCTTCTTAAAACAAAGGAAAATTTAGAAAGAACGAATAATAAAATTTTCGGAGTCATTTATCAAACAGGCTGAGCAGGAATTGGATGACAGAATCAAGGTGTTCAAATAAGGTGGCTATCTCATGGAGAAATCAAAAAAAAATTCGATTGTAAAGAACATCTTACATTTGTTTTATAGCACAGCATTATCCAATGGCTTAAATGCAATCGCACTAATCGTTTTAGCTCATTATTTAGAGCAACACACTTATGGTATGTTTAGCGTCGTGTTAGCCTTTGCCATGATTATGGGCTATTTTTCAGATGCAGGACTAAGTGTCATCGTCTTAAGGGAGGGTTCAAAGAAACAGGTTGATATATCCAACCTTATTTCCTCCTATGTAAAAATGAGAATGGGTTTGCTTTTTGCATCATTTCTATGTGGATTTATTATTTTTCATATAATTCACCCGGGACAGCCAGAACTAATTCAAACAGCCTATATTTTAATGATTCCAATGGTTTCAGGTATTGCTTTACAAAGTATTGGAACTACTTATTTTCAACTGATTGAGAAAATGCAATATAACGGATTAATCAGGATTATTTCTTCCTCTTGTTTAGTAGTGACTCTTTTATTAGGAATGTTCCTTCATTTTGATCCACTTATTATTTGCACATTATATGGCCTTTCTTATTTAACCGCTGGCATTATTGGGGTTTACCTAGTGAGTAAAAATGTGAAGATCCGTTTAAAAAGTCGATTTCATAAAGGACTATTACATAATTTAGGGTCTTTTACGTTAGGTGGACTACTGTTTGTATTGCTTCCGCAATTAGGACCATTAGTATTGGAAAACACCATAGGCCTTAAAGAAGTTGGGGTTTTTGCTGTCGCTTATCGAATTCCCCAAGCATTGCAGCAAATTCCATTTATAGTTGCAGGGGCTTATTACCCTGTGATGTTTAGGGCCTTTAATAATAATCGTTTGGATGATCATTTAAGACACAATATTGCGCTGCTTAAAATCATTTCTTTAGTCGGGATGGCCATGACCATACCATTGTATTATATGTCAGATTTTGTTATTCACTTGTTGTTCAGTGATAAGTGGATTCAAGCCGCTCTTCCACTGAAAATATTGTCTTTACTCCTCACATTGCAGGCGATAAATATTGCACTAGCTGATGGATTAACGACACGAGCATTACAAACATATCGGACAATTGTTCAATTAATTTCGGTCATTTCTGGCGTTTTCCTTTATATCCTTTTTAGTAAATTTTATGGCGTTGTTGGTGCAGCTTTTGCCGGTGTCGTGATAGAAGCAATTGCCTTCTTCGGCTTTTGGATCTGTATTCCTAATCGCTGGATTATTGCCAAAAGGGTAATCGTACCTTACGTATCTTTATTTATTGTTTGCTTATGCAGTATCGACTATTTTCTAGGAGCATTCCCTCTTTTAGCAATGGCGGTCCATTTTGTTTTATTGTCATTGTTGGTTTTAGTCGATAAAGAGAATAGAGAAAAGATCCATAAGTATGTAAAAACATTAGGAATCAATCAAAGATGGAAAACGAAGAAACCTGAGGGGGTTTAAGGTGAATAATCAATTAACTCCAAAATCTTATAACTACAGCTTTTTAATCTTCCTTCTTTTTGTATTAGTAACATTGGCAAACTATTACATTTATGTAGGTTTTGCGATAAAGCCGTATATGATTTTTTTGATCTTGTTTTTAACAGTTCATATCGGTTCATTTTACTTCCAAAGACTTCATTTGTTTGAAATGGCAATGTTGTTATTTTACATGATGTATAGCTTATCTGGGTCCTTTGCCTTATATCCTGCCTCAAGTATCAGAATCATTTGTGGAATCATCCTTTATATTTTTTGTTATTTTATTATGAAATCTGTTATTGGAAACGCAAAAGATTTAGTGATTGAAAGAGCTATTGCAGATGCTGGGATCCTATTTAATGTTGCAAGTTTGACTCTTTATTTTGTTGGATTAAAAAGTCTTGGTTTTGTGTTCGAAGGAGATAGAGTTTACCAATTCGGAGTTTTGTTAGACAGAGATTACCCCCGATTAATTGGACTGGTGCAGGATCCTAATTTCTTTGTGTTTTATAATACACTCTTCTTTTCTTATTTTCTTTGTAACTCTAATTCGTTAAAAAATAAGCTTGGATTGCTGCTCTGCATTATTGCAAATCTATTAACCTTTTCCAGAGGCGGAATATTAATCATGGCATTTCTCGTACTGATTTATATAGTAATCAATAACCCAATGAAGCAATTAAAATTAATAGTGGGTTTAACTGTTTCATTATTGGTTTCTGTATATATTACAATCGTCTATCTGCATTTTGATATATTCGGAATTTTACAATCGAGAGTTGGAGACCTATCACAGGATGGTGGAAGTGGTCGGCTAGAATTATGGGGGAGAGCATGGGATTACTTTACTTCACATATGTTTTTTGGAATTGGAGCCTTTAATTTTTCTGATTACAACTTCTTCCAATATGGAACTAGCTTGCTAGTTCATAACACATTTTTGGAAATATTGTCGGAGTCGGGATTATTAGGAATAACGTGCTTTTGTCTATTTATCTTATTAGTGTTTGTTGAAATTTATCAAATGAAATTAATTAAAAAGAAACCCTACCTATTCTTAACATTTGTAGGGTTCATTCTTCAAATGGCATTCCTTTCTGTCATTATTAACGACATGTTTTTTATGTATCTGGCAATTTTGGCCACTTATTTTCATAAAGAAAAATACTCTCTAAAAAGTGAAAAGAAAAAAGCATCTTTTTTATCTGCCATAATTTCCTCTAAACCAAAAATAAAATTGAATGTTAATTATGGACGGAGCGATGGTAACCATGAATATTCTAGTCATAACCGATAAGTTAATTTTAGGCGGGGCAGAAATGTATTTTTGTAAATTAGAGAATCAATTACAACACCCTAACATTTCTTTTCACTATGCCGCTGGTTCTGGAGAGTTGTACGAGAAAATCAAACATAAGAACAACTTTATTGAAATTAGTAGAACAAAGCATCTGCACAATTTAAAAAAACTGCGAAATTTGATTAGTGACAAACAAATAGATGTTGTCCATGCGAATAGCTTGAGGATGGTCCTTTACTGTATTGCAATTCAGAAGTTAACAAAAAAGAAATTCAAGATTGTTTATACAAAACATAATATTACGGTTCTTGAGGAAAAATATCCGACTATTTTTAAACATATATTAAATAAATATGTTGAAAGAATCATCACTGTCAGTGATTTTGAAAAGGAAAATCTCGTCAAAGCTGGAATAACCCCGAGTAAAATTACCACCATTTATAATGGTGTTGATTTAATGCAGTTCGCCTTTCACAACAAAGATAAGGGTGAGTTGTTTAAGGTTGGGATATTAGCCAGGTTATCTGAAGAAAAGAATCATGAGCTATTTATCAAAATTGCCCATCAGCTTCGCCATATACCTAATATCAAGTTTTATATTGCAGGTGATGGACCTGTAAAAGAAAAGATAAAGGATATGATCCAATCACAAGATCTTGTTCACAAGATCAAGATGGTCGGCCCCGTTTACCAACCAGAGGAGTTTATTAGAGAAATGGATCTTTTATTACTTACATCCTACCGAGAAGTATTTCCGATGGTTATATTAGAGGCGATGGCGGTTGGAACACCAATCATTTCCATAAATAAAGGCGGGATTGGTGAAGCGATAATTGGAAATAAGACTGGTTTCCTTATTAATGAGCATTCAGTAGAAGACTTCTGTTCAAAGATTTTAGATATTGAATCAAATGAAGTGATTAGGAAGCAATTTATTGAAAATGCTTTAAGAAAAGTCCAGACCGATTTCTCTTTAGAGCAAATGGTAAGTAATACATTGAAAGAGTACTTGAACTGTAGTTGAAAGTTACATGAATTCTAATTTATAAGCAGCCTGATCGAAAGGAGAATCGTAATGTATGAAGACTATAAAGGAAAATTTTTAAAAATCATCCTTGCACTTGTCGATATCACGTTAGTGTATGGTGGATTTATTGTTACGAATTGGGTATTACAACATTTATCGATTCAGAACATGGAATCTATCAGTAATTATTCATCGTTAATGCTTCTAGCCGCTTCCTCAGTTTTTGTCTTTTATCTTTATGACCTCTATGCAGATTGGCGCCGAAAAAGTATTCAGCATTTAGTATATTCAATTGTATTATCGATGGCTGCCTTCACAGGAATAGAAGTAGTAATTTCAATATGGGCACTCAATCTAACTTTCAAGCCAAGCTTTATTTTTGCAGCATTTCTAATTCAGACGGCCCTATTAACCTGTACGCGTGTATGTATTTGGAACATTAATAAGAAATTAAACGGTAAGAAAAAAGTCTATATAATCGGTGATGATTCAAACGCAGGGATGAATATAGCTGAAAAATTTCTAAATCATCATAAAGGTTGGTTTGAAATATTAGGATTTATCCCTTTAACCAAAAAGAGCCAAATCTATGATTATGTGACAAAGTGTGATCTTTTCCTGCTTAGCCCTACGATTAGAATGGAGAATAAAGAGGAAATTGTGCGCTTTTGTATCAAACATGGAAAAGAAATATTGCTGGTTCCACAGTATTTTGAATTGTCAGTTCTTGGCGGTAATACACAACAAATTGATGATATGCTGGTCATTTCGATTACTCCTCCCCGTTTAAGCGTAGTCCAACAAATTTATAAACGGATGTTTGACCTGGTTATATCATTAATTGTATTAGTTATCACTAGTCCTTTTTTATTGGTTTTATTTTTATTAATTCCGCTCACTTCAAAAGGACCAGCTGTTTATAAACAAGAGCGTATAGGACTTAACGGGAATCCATATTGGGTGTATAAGTTTAGAAGTATGATTCAAGATGCAGAAAATAAGACAGGTCCAGTACTTGCTACAGTTAAAGATCCAAGAATTACATTAATTGGTCGGTTAATTAGGGCGGTTCGTTTAGATGAACTTCCACAATTATTTAATGTTCTAAAAGGTGATATGAGCTTAGTTGGACCTAGACCAGAACGGGAACATTTTATTAATCAATTTAAACAATTACTTCCTGAATACTCTTATCGATTAACCGTTAAGCCAGGTATAACGGGGTTAGCGCAAGTGCTGGCTAACTATACCACTCCTGTAGAAGATAAATTGCGTATTGACTTACTTTACGTTCGTAATTGTTCCCTTTTGTTGGATTTGAAAATTCTACTGCAAACAATTAGAGTTGTTCTCCAGCCGGAACAGGCTCAAGGGGTGAAAGAAACGAATATTCACAACCAGAAATTACTGAAAAAGCTTAAACAAAATAAAGTAATCAATCATTAGAATACTGTTTTAAGAGGCTAACAGAGTCGAGACAAGGCTTATAAAAATTTGATTTCGTAGGGAGAAGGTGGGGAATAAATATGGAATCCTCAACTGAAACGGTTGTTTCAATCATCACTCCAACATATAACTCTGCAAGATTTATCACCGAAACCATTGGTTCAGTTAAAGAACAAACTTTTACAAACTGGGAAATGATTATCGTTGATGATTGCTCAACGGATAGCACGATTAATATTGTGAAAAAAGAAATCAAGGATGATCTTAGATTCAAATTAATTGAATTAAAAAAAAATGGCGGACCTGCCAATGCTCGAAATTTAGCTATTATGGCTGCAAAAGGAAAATATCTTGCCTTTCTAGATAGTGATGATCTGTGGCTTCCACAGAAATTAGAGCGGCAGTTAATGTTTATGGAAAAAAATAATTTTGCCTTTACTTATTCAAATTACAGGATTATGACTGAAGAGGGGGAAAGAACGAACGTTGTATTTCGAGTACCAGCCAGGCTTGATTATAAAAGCCTATTAAAAAATACAATGATCGGGACATTAACCGTGATGCTGGATAAAAGAATTGTAGGGAATGTACAGATGCCAATTCATCGGGATTGCTCAGAGGATTATGGGCTTTGGCTTTCAATTCTGTCAAGAGGAATCCAGGCGTATGGTTTGAATGAGGAATTAGCCATTTACAGAAAGTGTGAACATTCATTATCAAGCAACAAATTAAAATCTGCTCAGAAAACATGGAATACGTACAGGAAGGTAGAAAACATCAATATACCCTCTGCCTTGTGGTATTTTGCCAATTATTCACTTCATGCTTTAAAGAAGCATTCCAAAACTTAAAAGGGCTCTATGTCAGTGTTACTATCAATTTTAAGGAAAAGAGTGAATCATATGGAAAGTGGAAGAAGAAGGCTTTCATATGTACAGATTTCAAGAGCAATAGCGATTTTATTTGTTCTCCTCGGTCATGTAAATATATTATTTTATACCGATTATAAATACGACTGGTTTCATATGGGGGAATGGGAAAGAACCGGCGGTGTTGATTTCTTTTTTATCGTAACGGGGTTTATGATTTATTACCTTTATCACCAGAAAGTCGGAGTCCCAGGAAAGACATCTGAATTTCTCTTAAAGCGTTTGATTAGAATTTACCCATTATATTGGATCTTTACTTTATTAGCTATCGGAGTTTCTGTTATTTCCCCTGCCATAGACGGGACGTATTCTTGGGACTACATTATCAAGTCAATGCTGCTTCTTGAAACAGACCCAATTCTTGCTTCAGCCTGGTCACTTAGTCACGTGATGCTGTTCTATTTCTTATTTTCAGCCTATATGTTAAAACCAAAAATCGTTAAACCAATCGTATTGATTTGGATTATAGCCTCTCAATTAATTGGGTTGAAAATAATCCCACACTCGTTTTTTACGAATTTTAGTAATTTGGAAATACTACTAGGATGTTTAGTGGCACATTTGACTCTCAATTATACCTTCAGATATTCATCCATGTTGATAATGATTGGTCTGTTAGGGTTTTTGGGTGTTTGGATAAATAATATATACAGTCTGATTAATATTCCAGCGCCTATCTTGTATTGTCTATTTGCCATGATTCTGATGCAGGGTATTTCGGAAAAAGACAAAAGAAATCGGAAAGTCCCTAAAGTGCTTTCATTTTTAGGAGATGCATCCTATTCAATCTACATTGCACATGGACCATTTCTTCAAGTTTATATCTTGATTTTGAAAAAGCTAAATTTGATCAGCGCATTAGGAAACTTTTTTTCATTGATAATCGTGATTGTATTAACGGTCCTGTCTTCCTGCATGGTCTATATTGTTGTTGAAAAGCCTATATCTAA
This sequence comes from Neobacillus bataviensis, assembly GCF_019969725.1. The sequence continues at coordinate 129,474 of NZ_JAHXYW010000005.1, read as the reverse complement.
ATATTTGAGGAGCGCAGTTTTCAAGAAAAAAATAATTTCTGTAGAGACTTCATTAGAAGTTGCAAAATAGCCAAAAAATTTTTTAAATCAAATGTTCTTTTTTGAAAACAAATATGGATTTTATAACGTGTTTTTGTGGAGGGTCTATGAAAAGATTATTTGATCTGGCTGCCAGTTTACTCCTTCTGTGTCTCTTCAGCCCAATTTTGCTTCTAGTTGCAATAGTGGTCCGGGTGAAATTAGGTTCTCCGATTCTATTTAAACAAAAACGAGTCGGATATCATGAGCGGATCTTTAACCTATATAAGTTTAGGACCATGACAAATGAAAAGGATGAGGCTGGAAACGACTTACCGGATTCTATTCGATTAACCAAAGTCGGACTTTTATTAAGACGATTAAGTGTGGATGAGTTACCGCAATTACTTAATGTGGTAAAAGGTGAAATGAGCTTGGTTGGTCCGCGTCCCTTGTTAGTGCGATATTTACCTTACTATACGATTGAAGAAAGGAAAAGGCATACTGTAAGGCCCGGAATTACAGGGTATGCACAAGTGGAGGGCAGGAACCAGTTAGATTGGAATAGCAGATTGACATTAGATATTAAATATGTAGAAAACCAGTCTTTCTTCTTAGACTTGAAAATTATTTTTAAGACAATCAGCAAAACGATAAAACGGGACGGGGTTGCAAAGGTGCCTGATCAGGAGATGTTAGATTTTGATGTGGAGCGAAGGATGAAAGCATAGTACCCAAGAGGTGGAATACAGCACTATGAAAATACGTATTGAACCATTAAAAATGAACAATGCTCAAGTTATTCCAAAGTTGATTGAGTCTGGAATGAATAAAGATATATTTTCACTAACTATTTTTAGTGCAAAACGTTACGGTGAGTATTTAAAAAATTTACTTATGATTCCAGAAGAAAATCGAAGAGTGAAGTTTTATGGCGCTTTTGTTGATGAGCATCTTGCCGGATATACAGAGTGGAGGGTATTTAAAAATAATCTTTTTTTAAACAATATTTATATTTTCCCTGAATATCAGGGGATGGGGATTGGAACAGCACTATTAGTAAAACACGGATATAAGTTATTAGAAAAACACGGAAAATCGATGATGTGCCTGGATGTTTTTGAAAATAACCTGGAAGCACTGAATTGGTATGAAAAAATCGGCTTTGTTAAAAAGAATTCTACTAACTGGTATGTTGCGGAGCAGCGAGCTTTTACATCTGCTAATGGTAATTGTGAATGTTATATAGAGAATTATCCCAATGCTGAAGCAGATCATACGGCATATGATTTTTCTATGCTTACTTGCTCAACCGCAAATGGAGTTCACCAAATAGGCAGGATTAGAAATCAATTCTATCGTTTAACTGACCCAAAATCTCTCCAAGACCTAGATTTGCTTCATTGTCTTTATCAATTAGATCCTACAAGGAAATTGCTCCTATTAACGAACGAATCATTCACAGGCAACGAAACGTTCACATTAGTTTGTATTAGCAACAGGATGAATGTAGAAATTTTAGTTTAAATTAAATTGTTTGGGGGTCCTTTTTGTGGTTTATAAAACATTTGACTTATGTGATAAAGAGTACTGGCATAAATATTTAGACCAGACCATAAGAAAGGATATTTATTTTACTCCGGAATATTTAGAAGTTTATGAGAGAAATGGGGACGGGAAGGCGCAGCTCTTTATATATGAAGATGGTCAGGATTTCGTTTATTACCCGTTTTTATTGAGAGGACTTAATGACTTAAAATCTGCAGAAGATGTAAAAAGAAAATATGGGGATTTGTATGATATTACAACTCCATACGGTTATGGCGGGCCTATTACAAATACAAAGGATGAGATAAGAAAAGAACAGCTATTTCGCCAATTTGAGGCTTCCTTTCGTTCGTATTGTTATCAAAAAAACATAATCGCCGAGTTTGTGCGATTTCATCCCATAATTCGAAATGATCAGGATTATAAAGATATTGAATCAACTTTAAATCGTCATACGATTTATGTTGATTTATCCTTGGACTTGGAAGAAATATGGGCGAATTACGATAATAAAAATAGAAATAGATTACGGAAGGCTAATACGAATGAATATTTTACGATGGTCCATCGCTCGCCAAGTGAATTAGAAGGTTTTATGAATCTATATTATAAAACAATGGATAAGAAAAACGCTTATGAATATTACTATTTTCAGAGAAGCTTTTTTGAAAATAAAGTTGAACTTTTGCAGAATCACTTGGAATTAATCGAGGTGGTGATGGGGGATAAAGTAATCATGTCATGCTTTTTTATGCATTATGATGAATTCATCCATTATCACTTATTAGGTTCCGATGAAGATTATCTAAAATACGCGCCAAATAATTTTTTAATTCATTATGTTGTGGAATGGGCAAAGTCAAACGGAAAAAAATTTTTACATTTAGGCGGAGGATATGCTGGAGATAGCGATACCTTGTATCGTTTTAAAAAACGATTTAATAAATATGGGGATTTGCCTTTCTACATCGGAAAAAGAATTCGGAATGAGGAAATTTATCATGAGCTTATAAAAAACCTCTCAGTCACTGAAAATTACTTTCCGCTATATAGACATCCAGATTTGGTCCTGCAAAATCTTCTTACTAATCAATAATTTAAACTTTTTATAGTCAAGTAGAGAAGTAAGCCTTTAAAGAAATGGATGTGAATAAATGGAAAGTGATAATAAGAGAATTTATCTCTCGGCACCGCATATGACCGGCAATGAGCAAAAATACATTAATAGCTCCTTCGAATCTAATTGGATTGCTCCTTTAGGCCCAAATGTTGATAGGTTTGAGAAGGAGATATCTCAATATGTTGGAGCGAATGGTGCTTTAGCCGTCAGTTCGGGTACAGCAGCAATCCACCTGGCATTAAGATTACTGGATGTGAAAGCAGGCGATAAAGTATTTTGCTCCACACTTACATTTGTGGCAAGTGTAAATCCAATTCTTTATCAACAAGCTGTTCCAGTGTTTATTGATTCAGAATTTGATACATGGAATATGTCGCCGCTTGCTTTGAAGAAGGCATTTATGGACGCAGAAAAAGAAGGAAATCTTCCCAAAGCTGTCATTGTCGTTCATCTATATGGGCAGAGTGCCAAGATGGACGAAATAATTGAAATATGTACTTTTTATCAGGTCCCGATTATTGAAGATGCAGCTGAATCACTTGGTTCCACTTACATGGGAAGAAAAAGTGGTACTATTGGTAAATTTGGGGTGTATTCCTTCAATGGCAATAAAATAATTACTACCTCGGGTGGTGGAATGCTTGTTTCGAATGATCATGAGGCACTGGTTAAGGGGAAGTTTCTGGCTACGCAGGCACGAGACATTTCGCCATATTATCAACATAGTGAGCTAGGCTACAATTATCGGATGAGCAATATCTTGGCGGGGATTGGAATCGCTCAACTTGCCGAGATTGAAGGAAGAGTGTCACAAAAACAAGCTATTTTTCAACGATATGTCCGCGAATTAGGTCATATAAAAGAGTTTGTTTTTATGCCAGAATATCAAGGGACACGTCATAATCGCTGGTTAACTGCTTTCTTTATAGATTCAGTACAACCAATGTTTACACCATTGGAGTTAATACAGGAATTAGAAAATGAAAACATTGAAGCTAGACCTGTATGGAAACCAATGCATTTACAGCCATTACTAAAAGAATATAGATTCTACCCTCATTCCATTCATTTAAACGTCGCTGATTGTTTGTTTCAAAAAGGGGTTTGTCTGCCTTCTGGTACGAACATGACCGAAGAGGAGCAAGCACGGGTTATCCAAACAATCCAGTCCTTTGTAAGTCGTAAAAGAAAGCAGCGATTTATTGCCACATAGGTTAGGGAAGTATTTACTTGGTTGTTCTTTAAAGAGAACGAAATGTAACCTTTTTAGTAATGAAAACAGAGAGGGGGGCAATAATGAGTTTTCTGAAACGGTTTCTTTCTTTAGTAGTTGTGGATTCTTTAATCGTGTTTACATCTGTATATATATGTAGTTTTCTTTTGTTTTCAGGCTGTGTTGTTCCTAAAGTGCATTTGACACTTGTATCAACAACTTTGCTTTTAAGTCACCATTTGTTTGCTTATAAATATAAGCTGTACAAGAGTGCTTGGGAGTATGCTAGTGTCGGTGAAATGATAACCGTTCTGAAGGCTGTAACGTTATCAATCGTCACGGCAGCGATTATTCAATTTATTATTGGCCAGCAAATATATTTTCGTATATTAACTACAACATGGATGATGCATTTGTTCTTAATTGGCGGTTCTCGGTTTTCTTGGCGTCTTTATAAAGATAATTATTTTTCAGGAAACAAAGGAGTTAAGAAACGAACACTCATTATTGGTGCAGGGTCAGCGGGAATGTTAGTTGCAAGGCAATTAAAACATAGTGACGGGGAACTTATTCCTGTTGCATTTATTGATGACGATAAACAAAAACAGCACCTAGAAATTTTGGGGCTGCCAGTACTTGGCGGCTTAACCACCCTCAATGATACGGTCAATAATCTAATGATTGAAAATATTATCATTGCCATCCCATCCCTAAGTAAAAAAGAATTGCACAGTATTTATCAGAAATGCATCAAAACAAAGATTAATACACAAATGATGCCATTGTTTGAAGATCTAGTAACAGGTAAAGTTTCTGTTAATGAAATTCGCAATGTAGAACCTTGTGATCTATTAGGGAGAGAGCCAGTTGAATTAGATACAAACTCCATTTCAAAATATATTTCCAATAGCGTGGTACTTGTAACCGGTGCCGGGGGATCGATTGGCTCTGAAATTTGCCGGCAAATTTCTCAGTTTTCACCATCAAAACTTATCCTACTTGGTCATGGGGAAAATAGTATTTATACGATTGAAATGGAATTGAAATCCTCATTGGGTAAAAACATTCAAATTGTAACTGAAATTGCGGATATTACAGACCGGGATAAAATTTTTGCAATTATGAATGAATATAGACCAAGGGTGGTATTTCATGCAGCAGCACATAAGCATGTTCCCTTAATGGAGAGAAATCCAGAGGAAGCCATTAAAAACAATGTTATTGGAACAAAAAATGTTGCCGAAGCAGCAGGAGAAAATAGTGTTGAAACCTTTGTCATGATTTCTACTGATAAGGCAGTCAACCCAACAAGTGTAATGGGAGCTACAAAGAGAATTGCTGAAATGATTGTGCAGGAGCTAAATCAAAAAAGCAGCACAAGGTTCGTTGCAGTCCGCTTTGGTAATGTGTTAGGAAGCAGGGGGAGTGTCATCCCGTTGTTCAAGGAACAAATCTCCAAAGGCGGTCCTGTAACAGTTACACACCCTGAGATGACAAGGTATTTTATGACAATACCCGAAGCTTCTCGACTTGTTTTACAAGCTGGAGCACGAGCGCAAGGCGGGGAAATTTTTGTTCTTGATATGGGTGAGCCAGTAAAAATCGTTGATTTGGCTAAAAATTTAATCCGGTTATCTGGCTATTCGGAGAATGAAATAGAAATTACTTACTCTGGAATAAGACCAGGTGAAAAACTTTTTGAAGAAATTCTAAACCAAAATGAAGTACAGGACTATCAGGTCCATCCAAAAATATTGGTAGGTAAACCAGTAAATGTAGATCAAACGAAAATTACAGACTTACTTGAGAATTTTATCCATAAAGATAGAGAAACCCTAAAGGAAATACTGCTGTTTATGACCAATCAAACCAGACAAACTAAAGAAACCATGAAAGTAGTTGTCTAGTAGTAATGCTAACTTAAGGGTGGATGGAGAGTGGAAGGATGTTAACAAATAGTAAAGAGATTCTTTTAGTCGCTCCCTTTACAATACTCCCAGGTGAAAAAGGATTTAATAGATTCACTTATATTGCAGACAAATTAAGCAGCAAGGATCATAACGTAACATTACTTACAAGTAATTTTAAGCACAGTGATAAAAGCTTTCGAGATAAAAATAATATTGAAAACATCAGTAAGGGAGTAAGATATAAAATCGTCATGTTAGATGAACTTGGATACAAAAAAAATATTGGTTTTGATCGTATTCAAAGCCATAGACACTTTTCGAAACAGCTTCACTTCTATTTAAATAAAATAAAACATAAGCCCGATGTGATTTATTGTGCCTATCCGATGATGGATGCTGCTTTTATTGCTGGAAGATATGCCAAGAAGTTTCAGATTCCATTTATTATGGATATTCAGGATGTATGGCCAGAAGCGATTAAAAATGCCATTCCTCTTCCGGAGGTAATCGTTGATGCTTTATTATATCCACTTACTGTATATGCCAATAAAATTTATAGTTTGGCTGACTACGTTGTAGGTGTTTCAAAAAGTTACGTTTATCGAGTAAATAAAGCCAATCTAAATGCCAGAAGGTATTTACCCATTTTTATAGGAACAGATCTAGGTGTTTTCGATAGCTATAAAGAAAATTATGTAATGAAAGATCCTAATGAATTTTGGATTACCTATATTGGTACCCTTAGCTATAGTTATGATTTGGAAACAGTAATTCGTGCAGTTTCCATTCTAAAAAACAAAGGGATTTCCAATATTGTGTTTAAAGTATTCGGTTCAGGGCCCTTACAGCCAAAATTTGAAAAGTTGGCCCAACAATTAGATGCACCAGTCGATTTTATGGGACATTTTAAATATGAGGAGATGATTCCATATTTAGTAAGTTCTGATATAGCAGCCAATGCAATCAGTAAAGGCGCGCAACAAAGTATTACCAACAAAATTGGAGATTTTTTATCTGCAGGGTTACCTATATTAAATAGCAGCCTTAATAAGGAATTTATGGATATGGTGAGTGAAAAAAATATTGGACATAACTATGATCCTGGTGATTTTGTAAAATTAGCTGCATTAATTGAGCGGCTTTATAATAATGATGGCTTACGTTCCGAACTTGGTGAAAACGCCAGAAGATTAGCAGAAGAAAAATTTGATAGAAGACATTCATACGGTGAAATTTATAGCCTTATTGAACAAGCAACCGTTTAAGGATGATCGCATTATGCGAAAAAGAGTTTTTTTACTAATAGTATTTTTAATTATTCTTGTTCTATTTTTTGCAGGGAGATTTCTAGTTATCAATGAAGAACCAAAAAAAGTGGATGTGATTGTAGTATTAAGTGGAGGAGAAGGGCGTCTAGAAAAAGGAATTGAACTGTATAATTCGGGGTATGCAAGGACCATTATTGTATCAAATGGATTGGCGGATAATCTATGGGAAAATGCTATTACCCTATTGCCAAGGAAATCTGTACTATTGGAAGATAAGGCTGAGAGCACATATGAAAGCGCAGTCTATTTGAAGGAAATAATGGAAAGTAATAACTATCATTCTGCCATTGTTGTTTCTTCTGATTACCATATGAGAAGGGTGAAATACAACTTCAGCAGAGTCTATAGAGGAAGCCATATTAAATTAGTTTTTATTTCTAGTGATACTTCTTATGATCCAAAGGCATGGTGGATGAGTAAACACAACTTTGGTGTCACAATGAGTGAATATATAAAAATAATCGGCAATACCTTTGGGGTTTACGGAAACGACGCAAAAAGAAAATTATATCAATATTTTGAAGTGTTTTTTGAAGAATAAGGTTAAATATTATTTTCATAGAAAGGGAGAGAGAAATTGCCTAAAAAGTTGATAAATGAAATATTCTTATTGAGAAGTATTTCATGTTTAAGTATTTTACTTCTTCATTCACTGGCAAGAGCTTACGCTGATGAAAATCATACAATCAATCTACTGAGAGTTTTATTAACTTTCGGTACACCAACCTTTATATTTATTTCGGAATTTATCTTGGCACGTTCTTATCCACATGAATTACCAGCCCATTTCTGGTCTAAAAGACTAAAGTATATAATGGTGCCTTATATTTTGTTTGGGACATTTTATGCCCTCTTAAAAGCCTTCGAGGCCTCCATAAGTTCAGGAAATAATTTGGCAGGTTCGTTTGGCCATTTTTTATGGCGGCATCTCTTATTGGGTGATTACCATGGATATTTTATTCTAGTTATCTTTCAATTTTACCTGCTGCATTTTTTCTTCCATAAATATTTAAAAATGTGGAAACCACCCTTGGTCATGGGCATTGCCCTACTGATCAACGTGGCTTATTTAGGATTTTTCAATTTTGTCAAACCGTATCCAACAGATATAGGAGTATACATCTGGGAAAAATTCTATTGGATTCCCTTTTTTGGCTGGTTGTTTTATTTTACTCTTGCCTATTACTGTGGGAGAAACTTTTCCCTTTTTATTAGCTTTTTAAATAAAAATGCAAAATGGATCATTATTAGTCCTTTACTCATCGGATCCATTTGTTTATATTTATTTGACTCACAGATAATCTCTAGTATTTCATCCAAAAGAGTGGATATGGTTTTTTTTACCACAAGTATGATTTTGTTGATTTATTATATTGCTACAAAAATTTCTAAAGTACCTAAAATCTTCGTTTGGATTAGTCAATATTCATTCGGCATTTATTTAATCCATCCTGTCTTTTTAGCTGTAATGTACTTGGTTTACAACCGTTTATCTTTTGAAGTTTATCCATCATTGATGACCCTATTCTATTTCATTGGCAGTCTTTTATTGTCATGTGCCACTACATTTGTCCTGAATAAAATTCCATATGGCATCTATTTTGCTGGGAAAATATCGATAGGAATGAATGATAAAAAAATTAGTAGCCGATCAGTTCTGGATAGAAAAACTATACATGGGTAAGCCTTAATAAAAAAACCCCTAAGTAATCATCCTTCATTACTTAGGGTTATTTCTATTAAATTATTCAAACTATTTATATATTTTATACTTATGTACGATTTAATTATACTTTATTTTATTAAATTCATATAATACCTTGAAAACTATAAAATGATAAAGGAGTAATAGAAAATAGCAGAAAATCCATTTGTTTATGTTGAAGATTTTACAGGCAGTACACCACAGGGAAAGATTCAAGCAGCAATTGATTTTGCCTACCAGAATGCTAGGAAAACAGTTATTGCTTCTGATAAAGATTATTATATGACGGGAACAGTTATTATTAAACAGGGTGTTAAGTTACAAGGGAGTTATGGAACAAGATTTGTTCTTGGTGCTAACGTTAGAGGTTTTGAACTTCAAAAGGATGCTTCCTTGTGGGACGCTAGTATTATGGTTGATTATAACGGTTATAACAAAGAAGTTATTTATTTGGATGGAAAATATAAATATTACAATACTTGGAACAATTCATCACTTCAAAATCTTGTCCTAGTGAATTGGACAGGCACTGTATCGGGAACAGGAATCCGGTTGTACTCAGCTGGAAGTGGACACGAGATTTCATTTGTAAACTTTACAGATATAAAAATTGTATCTTTTGAAAAAGGTATTTATTTAAAAGCTGTTAAACCTGCTAGTGGATTTGCCTATGTGAACGCAAATCGCTTTGATAAGATATCATTGGATGATTGTATTGAAAATATTGTTTTAGAAGGCAGTGAAACGATTCCAAATGAATGCAGTGGTAACTACTTTACAAATTTACAGGTCCAGCCTTCGAGCAATACCAATCATATCCTGACGATCCAAGGACAATACAATAAGGTAGACGGTATGTGTTGGGATTTGCATCTAATACAACATACCAACCCCGTTGTTATATTTAAGCCAGAGAGCAATTATAATGACTTGGTAATGAGATCCATCCCTGCAAATCGAATTTTAAATAGTGGAAAAACAAAAAATCGATTTGATACTTTTTAAATAAACCTTGCTAAATAGAGAGATACAATAAAAACAGGATGCTAAAAAAACATCCTGTTTTTATCTTACAAATTTAAGAATTTAATACAAACTGGGTGTGGAACCGTTATATCCGATTGCAGGAGAGTTAGCCTTCCAGAGGATGCATCCCTTGTAAACAACACAAGATTGCTCGATTCCTGATTGGAAGCTACGATGAATTTCTCCGTTGGATCTAAAGAAAAATCTCTCGGCCAATCCCCTTCGGTAGACGTATGCTCGATAAAGCTCAACTCTCCGGATAGTATGTCTGCTCTAAATACAGCGATGCTGTTATGTCCCCGGTTACCTGCATAAACAAAGCGGCCGTCAGAGGAAATATGAATGGCACTGCCTTGATTATTATCCTGAAAATCATCAGGAAGCGTTGAAATATATTGTTTTTCAGTAAAATGTCCATTTTCAGGATGATAGGTTAAAACTATAACCTCTGAACTGAATTCCGTCATGATATAGGCAATTGTTCCATTCGGATGAAAAGCTAGATGTCTTGGTCCGCTGCCTGCTTTTAAAGGTAAACGGCTAACTTCTGTAAGGGTCCCGTCATTACTTACTTCATATGTAATCAGTGCATCAATTCCCAATTCTACTACAGCAAGATACTTTTCATCTGAAGTAAGCCCCGCATAATGTGTATGAGGTTTCTCCTGCCTTGGATCTGGGCCTCGTCCTTCGTGCTTCATCACCGAGACTGCCGGTTGAATAGAACCATTCTCTTGGTTAATAGGATGGGATTCCACTATTCCTTTATGGTAATTGGCGCTGAACACGAAGTAATTCTTGTTGTCCACACTGACATGGCATGGGGGAGATCCCTCTGAGCATTCACTATTGATAGCTGTAAGTCCACCTGCTTCATTGATTGAAAAAGAGGCAACCCCGCCATTATTCCCTTCCTTTGTAACCGAATAAAGAAACTTGTTGTTTTTGCTGATTGCTAAATATGTGGGGTTTTCCAACTCAGCTGCAGCCTGCAGATTCTCAATTTTCCCCTCATTTGCATCGAGGGTAAAGGAGTAAATACCCTTGCTTTCTCCTTTTGTATATGTTCCAACATAGCCGATGAATTTCGAATTCATAATCAAACTCCTCTAAGAAAGTTAATCATTTTATTTTAACAAAATTTCCAATAATTATTAAATAATATACCCAATCTAATGAATTAATCAGGTTTATTATTTTTGCAACTTAGTTTATTGAATACACAAACTAAGATTTGGGTGTTATAATGGAGCAGAAAACTTAATTGAATACGATTACATTGCAAGCTATAAACGACAAATTTTAGATTAGACACTGTAATTGGAGGAATTCACTTATGAAAAACCTGTTTATGATTGGAAATGCTCATCTTGATCCCGTTTGGCTTTGGCGCTGGCAGGAAGGCTTTCAAGAAGTAAAAGCTACATTTCGCTCAGCACTTGACCGTTTGAAAGAATACGAGAATTTTATTTTCACCTCCAGCTCAGCTGCTTATTATGAATGGATTGAAAAAAATGAACCGAAAATGTTTCAAGAAATAAAAGAAAGAATTCAAGAAGGAAGATGGGTGATCTGTGGCGGCTGGTGGATTCAACCTGATTGCAATATTCCTAGCGGGGAATCCTTTGTCCGCCAAGGACTGATTGGTCAAAATTATTTTAAAGAAAAGTTTGGGGTAACTGCCAGTGTTGGCTACAATGTCGATAGCTTTGGGCATAATGGAATGCTGCCGCAAATATTAAAGAAATCAGGAATGGATTCCTACGTATTCATGAGGCCAGGTCCGGATGAAAAAGGACTTCCAAGCCGGTTGTTTTTATGGGAATCAAAGGACGGTTCCCGTGTAAAAGCATTTCGTATCCCTTTTGAATATTGTACTTTCGATCATTTGGAAAACCATATTTTGCACTGTAAATCAGAACTTAAACATTCCTTTAATAACTTAATGTGCTTTTATGGTGTTGGCAATCATGGCGGGGGACCAACAAAAGAAAATATTGAGATTATCGAAAAAATAAATAAAACGATGGGAGATACAAATCTTATCTTTAGTTCTCCAAATGAATTTTTCGAACATGTCGAGAGTTTTAAGGAGCAGCTTCCGGTTGTGCATGATGACCTGCACCATCATGCAGTGGGCTGTTATTCTGTTCACTCCGAAGTGAAAAAACTAAACCGATACTCGGAAAATCTGACGTTGATGGCTGAGAAGTTTTCCTCCATTGCAAATTGGACAACAGAGCAGCCATACCCCGAAGATATGAATCAGGCTTGGAAGGGAATCTTATTTAACCAATTCCATGATATTTTAGCAGGGACAAGTATTGAAGCGGCGTATACGGATGCCAGAGATTTATTTGGGGAATCTATTAGCATTTCTTCGCGGAATATGAATTATGCTCTGCAATCGTTGAGCTGGAATATTGATATTGAAGAAGAAAAAGATATGAAACCAATGGTTATCTTTAACCCACATTCATGGCCAGTAAAAGTGAATGTTGAAATTGAATATGGGCTGTTCGTTAATTATTTGCTGCCAGAGGAATTCATTATTGAAGATGTAAAAGGGAATGAAGTACCATATCAAATCATTGACTCTGTTGCCAAAATTCCAAATCGAAAAAGAGTCGCTTTTTTAGCGGAGCTTCCGCCATTAGGATATAGTACGTACAAACTTCGTGCTAATAAACCGACAAAAGAGTTCGAATCAGTAAAAGTAACCGATAATGAAATGGAAAATGACCGCTTCAAACTTGTCATTAATAAAGAATCCGGCGGTATAAGCAGTTTATATGACAAAGTAAAGCAAATTGAAGTGTTCAAGAGCGATGCAGCTATTCCAGTTGTCATGAACGATACTTCTGATTCATGGGGTCACGGAAAACTTCGTTTCGATGAAGTTGCAGGAGTATTTAAACCAATTCGCATTAAGAAGCTTGAAGAAGGACCGGTAAAAGGTGTGATTCGAGTAACTTCTAAATTTCAGTCTTCAACGATTGTGCAAGATTTTATAATGTACAAACAGCTGGATAAGATTGAAGTGAAAGTGAAAGTGAATTGGCAGGAAAGCTATCAAACATTAAAACTTAAGTTCCCGGTAAGCTTTAATCAGCGTAATGCGACTTTTGAAATTCCATATGGTCATGTTTCCCGTGAGTCAAATGGGGACGAAAAACCTATGCAAAATTGGGTGGATGTAACGGGGACCATAGGTAAGCACAGGAGTGACATTTACGGTCTAAGCATTCTAAACGATAGTAAATACGGCATAGATGTAAATGGAAATTCTATTAATCTTACGGTGTTACGCAGCCCAATCTATGCACACCATGCTCCTTTTGTACCGGATCCTGACGAGGATTACCCAATTATTGATCAAGGGATTCAAACATTCACGTATGAATTGCTGCCACATGAAAATAGCTGGGAAGAAGCTGGAACGGTAAAACATGCATTAGAACTAAATCAAAAACCGCAGGTGATTGTGGAAACGTATCATAAGGGGAAATTGCCGCAAGAGGATTCATTTATCGCTATTGATCAGCCTAACATTATCCTTTCTGCTTTAAAGAAGGCGGAAAATAATGATGATTTCATTATCCGGCTTTATGAAACCAATCACCAAGAAACAACAGTAAAAGTGGACTTGAAAAATTGGGGAAGATCAATGGAATTGTATTTTGGACCTTCGGAAATTAAAACATTATGCATTCCGAAAAATCCTGAAGAGCCGATTTATGAAACGAATTTAATTGAAAATCTCGATCATGCTTTGGTGCTGGCATAAAACAATATTTTTTAAATCATCTAATGAATCGTTTGAGGGGAGACTTGAGATTGATGGAAAGAAAGGTTGACATTGGCAGGGAGAAGGCAGAAAAAATATTATTGCAGAATGGCGGAGAACTTGGTCTATTAGGGTCGAGTACCGCCTACCAACAAGTTTGGGCAAGAGATAGTATGATTTGCGGACTTGGTCTCTTAGTTTGTGGGAGTGAAATGGGCCCCAAGACTCATCGTAAGTCATTGGAAACTTTGGGAACGTTCCAAAGTGATCTGGGGAAGATTCCACATAATGTTGGGTTTCCAAACGTTGCAGACCCCGCGTTAATCGCACATGGTGGTAAGCTTGAAGTTGAAATTGAAGAGGAAAACGGAAAAGCTGTTGAAGATTCCATTCATGCTGGATGTGTTGATGGAAATTTGTGGTATATTATAGGCCATTACGCATATTTTATGGAATCCAAGGACATAGATTTTTTACAAAAATGGTGGGGGAATTTAGAGAAGGCCCTGCTTTGGCTGCGATATCAAGATTCAAACGAGTGCGGCTTATTAGAAGTTCACGAGGCAATGGACTGGGCGGACTTGTTTGCAAACCGCTATAATGTTCTGTTCGATAATGTTTTATATGCAGCAGCCTGGAAGTGTATGGGTCATATGGCAGATGCGTTGCAACTACCTTCAAGCCAATACTATGAAAATGCTAAAGATGTAAAGAAAAAAATTAATATTCTTTTGTGGATTACCCCAGAAAATAAAGACAAAATGGAGTGGATTAAAAAAGAACGAAAAGAATGGATTTATCCTGTGAAACGGGTGGAAACAGAATTGGTAGAAAGACCATTTTATTTACCTTATATGGGATTCCGTGATTATGCAGACCGGTTTGACACGCTCGCTAATTTACTGGCGATCATTTTTGGGATTGCTGATGAAGAAAAAGCGAATAAAATCTTGGATTATATCCATGGCTGCGGAATCAATGAGCCTTTTCCTGTCCAGGCTTTGTATCCGCCTATTCGCGAAGGTGAAAAGGATTGGCGGGACTATTACCGTGTTCGGAATCTGAATTTACCGCATCATTATCATAATGGTGGAGCATGGCCGTTTATTGGGGGATTCTATGTTATTGCACTAATTCAAGCAAAAAGGTATGATGAAGCCAACTATCAATTAGAAAAATTAGCAAATATGAATAAAGCTGGAAAGAAAAATGAGTGGGAGTTTAACGAATGGTTCCATGGTCAATCAGGCAGACCGATGGGCTATGCGGGACAATCTTGGTCAGCAGCGATGTATTTGTTTGCACAAAATGCTGTGAAAAACGAAAAGGTTCATATTTTCAATCACGAGCACCAATGGGATTGTTATTAACAATTACCATTGTTTAAAGGATGAGTACGGATGAAATTAAAAGGACTAAATGGTTTTATCTATCGGCTAACGGAGTTAATCATGAATTTTGCTTATCTCCAATTGTTATGGCTTGCCTTTACGATCGTTGGATTGGGGGTTTTCGGGATTTTTCCCTCAACAGCAGCTATGTTTTCTGTTGTTCGTAAGTGGGTTATGGGTGTCGATGATACACCCATTTTTCAAACCTTCTGGCAAACTTATAAAACTGAATTTATTAAAGTTAATGGTTTAGGATTCATTCTCGTATTAATCGGCTGGCTATTGTATGTGGATTATCACTATTTTTCCTTCGGGGAAACACTTGGTAGTTCTGTTTTGAAAATAGTGACGATTTTAATCGCCTATTTTTTTATTACTACCTGCATTTATTTTTTCCCGATTTACGTTCATTTTCAATTTCGTTTTTTCGATTATTTTAAATATAGTTTTTTATATAGTGTTGCTTCACCACTAAAAACAGCTGGTATATTTATTATTACGTATGCCATTTATTTTCTGCTAATGAAAGTCCCTGCGCTTTTTCTGTTTTTTAGCGGAAGTATTATCGGTTATATCTGGATGTGGTATATATACCGAACGATCACGAAATCTCATCAAATTGAAAAGGAATAATTTATCCAATCCCTTAGTAATTTCTTATAATCTTTTTTTCACAATATTCTAAAATAGTTTGACAAAAGCAAGCTTGGACCTTAAAATTGAAATAGATAGAAATTCTTTCATACTAAAATGGGAACGTTCCTATTTTGGTGATGTAAAAGGAATGTAAGTTAATAAAACTTACAATTCAACTATTTAAATAACACCTTTAAATATAGAAATCTTTTTTTTATAATGAATGTAAACGGTTTCCGTTATTTGAAAAATTTGTTTACTTGCAAATGGGAGCGGTTCCAGTTTTTTGTTTTTTTACTTAAAAATGGGAACGTTCCAATTTTTTAAAGTATATTCTCGGACGGAGGTATAAAAGTGAGTCCAACAATAAAAGATGTTGCCAAGCTGGCAAATACATCAAAAAGTACAGTATCCCGTTATTTAAACGGACTACCAGTAAAAAAGGAGACTGAAGAAGCATTAAAGAAAGCAATTAAAGAGTTGAACTACCATCGTAATGAAAATGCAAGAAGATTAGTTGTAAGTAAAACACAAACGATTGGTATTGTTGTTGATAGTATGACGAACCTCTTTTATCCAATGATTTTTAGGGGAATTGAAGAAATAGCGAGTGAAAAAGGCTTTAACTGTGTATTCTACAGTATGGCTTCTAATAAATACAATGAATCATATTTTCAAAACTTATATTTCGAAGGCCATGTAGATGGGATCCTCATGATTAGTTTTAGGAAGAGGAACCAGCAAGATCTCTTGGAAATCGCGGATGCAGATTTTCCAGTTGTTGTGTTTGGTGATTCGGCTGATGTGGAAAATTTAGTATCTGTCGATGTAGATAATTACTTCGGTATTTCTGAGCTTGTAAGGTATCTAAGTAGAATTGGGCATCGTAAAATTGCTTATATTTCTGGTCCTTCTGCCGCTGCTGCAACACAATGCAGATTAGCCGGCTATCTTGAAACCATGAGCCAATTAGGGTTAGAAGTTAATCCTGAATGGATTATTCCAACAAACTGGTCAAATGAGGACGGGTACCACGCCATGAATCGCTTATTAGCGATTGGGGATTTCACCGCAGTGGTTGCTTCCAATGATGAAACAGCAATAGGGGCATTAAGAGCCGTTCAGGAACGAGGGTTTAATGTTCCGTCTGACCTATCGATCACAGGTTTTGATGATATTACACTTTCAAGTTGGACTTATCCAACGTTAACAACCGTGAAACAGCCATTTTTTGAAATGGGGAAAAAAGCAGCGAGTGAATTATTTAAGAGAATGGATGAAGGAGAGGAGTACACTCCTATGCGACATCTTTTAAAACCTGAACTCATAATCCGAGATTCCTGTAGAAAAATATCTGAGCCGATATCTACCTAATACATGCTGATTAATGCATCAATCTGGTAATCATACTAGATTGCTAGATTTACATAGGAGACGGGAATGTTCTTGCTTCATGACTTTGCGTTAACTATTGAAACAAATAAGTAAAAAAAGGCTGTGACAATATGAGAAATTCTATTAACAAATCACAATATGGTTTCTATTTTGTGGTCCCCTTTTTCGTTTCATTTCTTGTTTTTGGTTTAACACCTATCATCTATTCGCTTTATTTAAGCTTTACAAAATGGGATGGTTTCTCTGATCCCGTATTCGTCGGATTTGCAAATTATACACGGCTTCTCCATGATACATTCTTTTTTAAATCGATCGGAAACACTTTAATTATCTGGATATTATCAATCGTTCCGCAATTAGTTCTTGCACTGGCACTAGCGATGATTCTAAATGAAAAGTTTATTCGAGGAAAGCATTTCTTTCGGGCTGTTTATTATTTTCCACATATCGTAACACCAGTTACGCTCGGGGTCTTGTTTAGTTTAATGTTCGATTGGCAAACGGGAAGCGTAAATAAAATGTTAATGAGTATCGGGCTTATCGATGATCCGGTGAACTGGTTAAATAGTCCATGGCTATCGAGGCTCATAGTGGCAGCAGTTATTATGTGGCAATATTTTGGATTTAACATGCTGGTTTTTATCGCGGGACTTCAGTCAATCCCGGAGGAATTGTATGAGGCTGCTGCGATTGATGGTGCTTCACGCTGGAAAGTTGCTACAAAAATTACAATGCCTCTTTTGAAACCGGTCTTGTTATTTACCTTTATTACTTCGATTATCGGTGGTCTTCAATTATTTGATGCACCATTAATGCTTGGTAATGGTCCTGATAATTCAACATTGACAATGGTTATGTATTTATACCAAACAGCCTTCAAAAACTTTGATTATAGTTATGGTGCAGCAATCGCTTACGCAATCTTTATCATCATTTTAATCTTCTCTTTGATTTCTATGAAGTTTTCGAAGATGAACAAAGTTGAGCAGTAAGATTAATTCTTTTCTTATAAAAATAGGAGACCTTCGGAATCGAATGAAAGGAGATCCCTTTATGGAAACACATAATGGTATTACAGCGAGTGATATTTCATTAAGTATCAGAAAGACAAGGAAAGAGAGAAACATGAGGAAGTTTTTAGGTAGATTCGCAGTATATTTATTCCTGCTTATTATTGCATTTACCTGTCTGCTCCCATTTTACAGCATGATGGTCACTTCATCTCATACAAATTCAGAGATTGCCAGGAAGTTATTGCTGCTTCCAGGAACAGAATTCATAAATAACTATCATCGCCTAATTGATACTGTGCCGATTTGGAGAGGTTTTGTTAACAGCTTGTTTATTACCATTACGTCAACAATCCTTAATTTATATTTCTCGGCATTGGCGGGTTATGGATTCTCAAAATATAACTACAAAGGGAAGAACATTCTTTTCCTTGCTGTACTCGGGACGATGATGATTCCAGGTCAACTGGGAATTATCGGATTTTTCAAGCTCATGGATACATTCCATATGTTAAATACGTATTGGCCCATCATTCTGCCATCTATTTCAAACGCGTTTGGGATCTTCTTTATGAAACAAATGTGTGATACCAGTATTCCAAATGAAATCCTGGAATCAGGGAGAATAGATGGATGTGGTGAGCTTAAAATTTTCCATCGTTTAGTGCTTCCATTGTTAATGCCGGCAGTGGCTACACTCGGAATCTTTTCTTTCATTGGAAAGTGGAATGATTTCCTAACACCGATGATTATTCTTTTTGACAATGAACTTCAGCCATTACCAGTTATGATTGCCAGTGTTAAGTCTCAGTTTTCGACGGACTTTGGGGCGATGTATGTTGGAATTGTCATCTCAGTGATCCCTGTGCTAATTTTCTTCTCTATCGTATCTAAGAAGATTATTAGTGGTGTAACTGCAGGGGCATTAAAAGGTTAATGATTTCATAAATGCTTGATGGAGGTGATGTCAAGGAACATCATTTCATACAAAATTCCTTCAGAGGAGAATGAAACCAATCCTCCACTGAAGAAAGCTTCCTTTATCTATCACGATTAAGTGTTAAAGAATTGACGGTCTTAGCCACTTAAAGGGATCGATAAGAAAAAACATTAGATCTTCATTATACCAAAAAAAGGGGCTGTAAATCTATATGAAAAAATGGCTTTCAATCTTACTTGCTTCTATCTTAGTCCTTTCATTGTTTGCGGGTTGCTCAAAAAACGATGAAGCTACTTCAAGTACTCCTAAAAAAAGTAACGATAATAAAGTTGAAGGTAAATTAACAATCTGGACATTCTTCGGCCAAGTAAAAGATATGGCAGCAGAATTCGAGAAAAAATATCCAGATGCAAAAGTTGATGTAAAAATCTTTCCTGGTGACCAATATCAAACAAAGCTTTTAAACGTACTTCAAACAGGTAAAGGCGTTCCTGATATTTTTGACTTAGAAAGAGGCTACATGGGCAAGTTTATCAATTCTAATTATGCCTCAAACCTTTCTGACATGGGTGCAGAAGATCTTGTGAAGGATTATGTCCCATATGTACAAGCATTAGGAAGAGATGCCAAAGGTAATCTTAAAGCCATTTCTGATCACTCCTCACCAGGCGGTTTCTGGTACATCAAAGAAAATGCAAAGAAATACTTAGGAACAGATGATCCAGATAAAATCAGTGAAATGGTCGATTCTTATGACAAAATTATTGCATTAGGCGAAAAGGTTAATAAAGAAAGCAACGGTAAAGTGCACTTAATTTCTCATTATGGCGATATCTACAACATGGAAGCTTATAATACTAAGCCATGGGTGAAAGATGGAAAATTAATCATTGATCCTACTTGGAAGAAAAGCTATGAAATTCAAAAGCAAATTTTCAATAACAATGTTGACGCAAAACTGGAATTCTTCTCTGCTGGCTGGGGTAATGCCATTAATGATGGAAGTGTTATTTTAACAGAGATGCCGGCTTGGGCAGGCTTCATGGTCGACAATAAAGATAATAAGGCAAATAATAAGTTTGGTGTTGCAAGAACTCCAAAAGGGTTCTACATGGGTGGAACATATCGTTCAATCTATGAAAAATCACCAAATAAAGATTTAGCTTATAAATTTATCGAATTTATTGCCAGCAAAGAATGGCAGCAGCATAACTTAGAGGCTACAGGCAACATGCCAGGACTACTAACTGTTTATAAAGATAACTTAGACACATTTAAAACACCAATGTTTGGTGACCAAAATGTCTTAAAGCCATATTACGAAACAGTTAAAGATATTCCTGCTTATAAGCCAGATAAGTATGGTGAGGAAGTATTAAGTAAGTGGAGAAAAGTAGCTGGCGAAGGTGTTAAAAATAATGCGGATATTGATGAAGTCATTAAGAACTTCAAAAAAGAAGTTAAAAACACATTCCCTGAACTTAAAGTGGATTAATTAGTTGGTTGTTTGAGATAGGATGACTTAAAAATGAAATGGCAGCCCCTGTCCCTCCGGATTGTTTATTAAATGATCAGGAGCGGATGTGGAGGGGGCGGATTCTTTTGAGTCATCCTTTATCTTTGGAAGGGGCAGTAAGATGAGCAGCATACATGAAGAAATTAATAAAATTCGCATAATAGATGGTCATGAACACATTGATCCAATGGAAATTCGAAAAAAAAATAAAGTGGATTTTTTTGGTCTTCTTCATTATTTAGATTCAGACTTGATCACTGCAGGGATGAAACGTGGGATTTTAAGCCGGGATTCAAAAATAGGTGTGGAAGAGAAAGCAAAGCACTTTTTAACTTTTTATCAAAAAACGAAAAATACAACCTATGCACGAACATTAAAAACAGCGGTACATGATTTATATGGTATGGATGACTGGACCGTTAATGGAATCTTGTCGCTGAATGAAAAAGTATTAGCAGCAACGAATGATAACGAGTGGTATTCGAAAGTATTGAAGGAAAAGTCGGGAATTGATTTAGCTTTTACGCTTGCGTATACAACGAAAGTTGATTTCTCACTCTTTCGTCCTATTATGTTTTTAGATTATGCCTTTAAATTGAGAACACGGAAGGATATACAGGTCATTGAAAGAGATTCAGGGGAGAAGGTTCATACTTTCAAAGATTATCTTTCTGCTGTAGATGCCTTATTAAATAAATTTGTAAATGAAGGAATGATTGCTACCAAGCTCGGTCATGCCTACTGGAGAACGCTTAAATCATCGAAGCCCACCTTTTCAGAGGCTGAACGCTTGTTTAATCGCCTGCTTTCTTCCTTTATAGATGAACCAATGTCACAACAAGAATCGGTCGTTTTACAGGATTACTTAATCCATCACATTATTCAATGTTCGATTAAATATGACTTACCTATTCAGATTCATACAGGACATCACGAAACAAGCGTCTCAGGGAACGGGAATATCATTACAAACTCAAAGGTCACGGATTTGGTTCCATTACTAGCAGCTTATCCTGATGCGAATTTTGTTCTTTTGCACTGCGGCATTCCTTACCATCAAGAATATTTAAGTATCGTAAAAAATTACCCAAATGTTTATGCAGATTTTACTTGGGTATATATCATCTCCCCAACGATCGCAAAACAAATCTTACACCAAATGATTGAAATGGTTCCGCAAAATAAAATTTTCGGTTTTGGCGGGGATTACAATTTTGTTGAGGGTACATATGCCCATCAAAAGCTGGCCCGTAAAATCGTCGGAGATGTATTAACAGAAAAAGTACAAGACGACATGCTGACAGAAAAAGAGGCAGTAGAGTTTGCTGGGCGGGTATTTAGAGATAATCTTATTGAACTTTACAAACTAAAGGTGTGATTTCATTGGCTACATGTTTAAACATATTGAAGGAAGAGACGAACCAGAGTGGAATACAAGTCTATTCTTCCGAACGAAAGAGTGGCAATGCCTTTCTTCAATTCAACTCACTTCTGGATATTTATAACGGGGAAACTCTTTTAGAGAATATACAAATTGATAACATCAATGAAGTAGAAGGCGGCTTTCTCGTATCGGGAAGAGGAGATCTTTTCTCTGTGCGCTCAGTATGGAAACATGTACAAGACGGATGCGGTTATATCGAAGTTGATTTACATGTTTGCTACAACAAAGAAGTTTCAGGGGATTACGGTTTCCAATTTAATGCTGATTTAGCTGGGAGCGGAAAACCGACCTGGATGATTCCTGGAGCTTTTTATAAAGAAAATCGGTTTGAACATAATGCCCGGAAGTACCCAAGGTATGATTATCGTGATGGCAATCATGATGAAATGGTTTCAGATCATTGGTCCTTTCGGTCGGATCGTGCTGCTCTTCCAGCTGTTTTTGCCTGGAATGATGAAATGTGCGGTGCTCTCTGTGTTGAGGAAATGTCTCCACTTGGTCTCACAGGTGTCGGATTTCGTGGAAATGAATCATCTACCTCAATATGGGTGAATTTCCCTTATAAGGAGGAGCCGGTCACATTTGTCGGTGAACCTATTCCAGAGCCAAAGGATATTTCATTATATACATTTAAACCAGATGAAACGGTTCATTTGCACTTGAAAATCTATACAGCATCACCTGATTTACATTCTTATAATCCATTTGTGCGAGAAATGTATAAACTTCATCAACAAGAGAATCCATTGAATCCCTGGATGGGACTTGAAGAGGCTTCTGAATTAACGGCCCATGGCTTATATCGCTGGCATTATATGCCTGAACATAGCATCCTTTCAGAAACGGCAGCCTTTGACCGCGAGTTTAATAACAATGTAAAAGGAATGGGAGACCGTCCGCATATGCATGTTGGCTGGGTCAGCGGCGTTCCCTATGCGTACGCCTTATTAACTTATGGAAGAAAAAAGGGAATCCAGCAATATGCTGATGCTGCCATCGATGTCATTAATAATGTTGCTTCAGCCCTAGCTCCAAGCGGAACATTCTGGGCGTCCTGGGTGCTTGGCAAAGGCTGGGGAACTGGTTGGAACCCTAAGAATACATGGCTGCAAGCAAGAACGATTTCTGAAGCAACCCTGTTTTTGGTTCGTGCTTTAAACTATGAAAAACAAGCTGGGTTTACTCATCCTGATTGGGAAAAAGCTGTCCTTTCTAATTTAAATTTTGCTGTCGCACATCAGCGTGCAGATGGTAATTTCGGATCCTATTACCACTGTGAAACCGGTGAAGTTGAGGAATGGGATGGTGCAGGCGGGATCTTATGGATTGCTTCTTTAATTGAAGGAAGCCATTTTTTCCAAAATGAACAGTATCAACTGGCAGCGGAAAAAGCAGGTCATTACTATGAGCGTTTCGTGTTAGATGAGTATATTTATGGTGCACCAGAGGATGTTCACTTAACACCAACATCTGAGGATGCTTACAATGCAGTTGTAGCCTATGTATTACTCTATGAAACTAACAAAAATGAAGAATGGTTGAATCTTGCTAGACATGCAGCTGATTGGTTAATGACTTTCCGCTGGACCTATAATCTTGCTTTTCCGGAGCATACATTCCTGCTTCAATATGATTTTCGTTCCCGCGGTGCCGATCAAGCATCACCATCCAATCAGCATTTGCATAATTATGGATTATTTTGTGTTCCAGAAATGCTCCGCCTTTGGAAGTATACCGACGATTCCTATTATCTAGACAGGACTCGGGATCATATTGCTTGTTTTCTTCAGTTTATTGCTAGAAAAGATGGCGATTTTAATGCCTATAAAGGTATGGTCACAGAGCGTTTTTATAATACGAATTGTTTCCAGCCAAAAGGCATGATGCTGACGTTATCACATTCCTGGTGTGTAGGGCTTGTGTTATATGCCTCACAAGAAGCTTTAGCTTTTAATAGTTCATTGCAGTTGTCTTAATTGAAAACTCAATTAACCATCTTGGCTGACCATGATGGTTAATTGTATTTACTAGAGTACTATGAAAAGTGGTGCTGGAAAAGAGATGGAGGGATTAGGGATGAAAAAGAAACTGGCGATCATTCATACAACGCCCGTTACCATTGAACCATTAAAGGATTTAGCAAAAAAAATTATTGGAGATTGCGAAATTATCAACTTAGTAGATGATTCCATTCTCCCGCAATTAGGACAAAATGGAGGGAATGTTCAAGAAGTAGCGGGCCGTTGGGAAAGCTACGCCAAAGTTGCGGAACAACTTGGAGCAGATTGTATATTAAATGCCTGCTCTTCCATTGGAGATCTGGTTACATATACACAACCGAGGGTGTCAACTCCGATTGTCCGGATTGATGAGGCAATGGCGGAATATGCGGTTACCTCGGCTGAAATAATCGGCGTAGCAGCGACATTAGAAACCACATTAAAGCCAACATTAGAGCTTCTAAAACAAAAAGCAGCGGAAAAAAAGAAAACCGTTGAGTTTGAACCCATTTTAGTGGCATCTGCCTATCAAAAATTAATCGCAAACGATAAAGAAGGACATGATTCAGACTTGGCAGCTGCTTTAAGAGAGTTAGCTGAAAAAGTCGAAATCGTCGTTTTGGCACAGGCATCAATGGCCAGGGTGGTTTCGACCTTTACGCCTGAGGAACAAAGTCGTTTTGTAACAAGCCCAGAATTGGGAATGGAAGCTGTTAAACGAACAATACAAAAATAATAATAGAAGGAATGATGAAGAATGAATCAGGTTAAACCGAAAAATGTCATCACACTTACAGAAGCACTTACAATGGCTGAAAAATTTCAATATGCAACAGGTTCCTTTTCACCGCGTTATACGGCAATGATTGTCCCTGTTTTAAAAGCAGGCCAAAAAACAGCTTCACCATTAATCGTTCAAATTTCACAAAAAGAATTAGAGCGCTACGGAATTACCCCGTTTGAATTCGCAAATGAGTTTTATTCGCAAGTAGAAAAATTAGCGATTACAGTGCCGGTTGTATTACATCTTGATCATACAAAAGAGCTTAAAGTGATTAAGGATGCAATCGAAGCAGGTTTCACTTCTGTAATGATTGATGCTTCAGAAAAACCATTTGCAGAAAATGTGAAAATCACAAAGGAAGTTGTGGAATATGCACATGCTAAAGGAGTTTCAGTTGAAGCGGAACTAGGAATGATTGGAACAACCGATTTCATTGAAACCGATAAAGATGAAGAATTATATACAGATCCTGTTGAAGCAGCAGAGTTTGTAAAGCAGACAGGTGTTGATGCATTAGCAGTATCGTGCGGAACTGCCCATGGAGTATATATGGTCCGTGAACCAAAGGTTGATTACGACCGCTTAGAAGCAATTCGTGAGTTAACCCCTGTTCACCTTGTTCTTCACGGCGGATCAGGCGTACCGAGTGAAATGATCCAAAAGGCTTTTCAATTGCCAAAAGGCGGGGTAAGCAAAGTCAATATTGCAACCGACCTAGAACTTTCTTTCTTAAAAGCAATCGATCGTGAAGAAAGAATGACTAATCTGGAGTGTAACCAATTACCAGAAGACCATTTACTCTTAGGTCAAAATGCCGTTGAGGAAACTGTAAAAGAAAAAATCTCACAATTTCTATTAAGTACAAACAAAGCTAGTCATTTCAACCAATAAAAACAACTAGAATATGACAGGGGTTGAGAAAATGAAGGATAAAACTTTCCATATGATCGGTAATGCCCATTTAGATCCGGTTTGGCTTTGGCAATGGCAGGAAGGGTTTCAAGAAACAAAAGCAACCTTCAGATCCGCGTTGGACCGAATGAAGGAATATGAAGATTTTATTTTCACCTCAAGTTCAGCGGCCATGTATGAATGGGTAGAAGAAAATGACCCAGAAATGTTTGCAGAAATCAGGGAGCGGGTAAAAGAAGGACGCTGGAAAATTGCAGGCGGCTGGTGGATTCAGCCTGATTGCAATATCCCAAATGGAGAATCATTTGTCAGACAAGGTCTATACGGTCAACGATATTTCCAAGAAAAATTTGGGGTAACTGCGAAGGTGGGCTACAATGTCGATAGTTTCGGACATCATGGCATGCTTCCACAAATATTAAAGAAAAGCGGAATGGACTCTTATGTTTTCATGAGGCCGGCTCCAAATGAAAAAGGGCTTCCTGGTAACCTTTTCTGGTGGGAATCAGATGACGGTTCACGTGTGTTGTCCTTCAGAATCATGTATGAATACAATTCATGGGGAAAAGCATTAGATCGAATTGTGAAGCGATGCAAGGGCGAGTTTAAAGGAAACGTTAATGACCTTATGATTTTCTATGGTGTTGGAAACCATGGCGGAGGTCCAACGAAGGAAAATATAGAGAGTATTTATCGCTTAAATCAGGATGATAATCTTCCTGCACTTGTGTTCTCATCTCCTGAAGAATATTTTGAAAAAATGAAAAATACCAGCGATTTACCTGTTGTTCATGATGATCTTCAGCACCATGCCAGCGGATGCTATGCTGCTCATTCAGGGGTAAAACAATACAACCGTAAAGCAGAAAATATGCTGATGACAGCTGAAAAATATTCTGCTCTGGCTTTTTGGATAACTGGACAGCCATATCCGATAGAATTGAACCGTGCATGGAAGAATGTTTTATTTAACCAATTCCATGATATTTTAGCGGGTACAAGTATTGAGTCGGCCTATGAAGACGCTCGGAATTTATATGGAGAAGCTCTGGCGATAGCCGATCGGGCTTTGAATAACGCAATTCAGTCTATCTCTTGGAAAATAGAAATTGAACAAGATGAGCGAATGAAACCGATAGTGGTCTTTAATCCGCATGCGTGGGAAAGTAAAGTAAATGTGGAAATCGAAATTGGCGGATTAAAACCAACTTCTGTTTTGGTGGATGATCTTGGCAATGCTGTGGCCTTTCAAACAGTACAGTCACAAGCAACAGCAGGAGGACGTTACCGCTTAAACTTTTTAGCTGATCTGCCTGCAATGGGATATCGGGTTTATAAACTTTTTACAGAATTAAATGGCATTGAAGCGTCATTCGAGCCGATAGAGGCGAGTCAGCATTCTATGGAAAATGACCGCTTTAAAATCGAATTTGATGCTGAGACTGGTTGGATTACGAGTCTTTACGATAAACGATTAGACCATGAAGTTTTTTCAGGACCTGCTGCAAAACCAGTTGTCATCAATGACAAAACAGATACCTGGAGCCATGATACCCTCCACTTTAATGATATCATTGGAGATTTCAAAGCGAAAAAAGTTTACCTGGCTGAGCATGGACCAGTTAAATCAGTCATTCGAGTGAAAAGTGAATACGGCCGCTCCATTTTGATTCAGGACTTCACGATGTATCGGGAAAAAGATCAAATTGATGTGAAGGTAACGGTTGATTGGCGTGAAAAGTTTAAGATGCTGAAACTTGTTTTCCCGATTAATGCTATTTTTAGAAAACAAACGTATGAAATTCCATATGGAACGATTGAGCGCGAGCATAATGGGGAAGAAGAGCCTGGACAAAGCTGGGTGGATGTGACGGGGGTTAAACCAAACCACGAAGGTGTGTATGGATTAAGTTTAATCAACGACGCGAAATATAGCTACAGTATTCATAACAAAGAGCTTTCTTTAACGGTATTACGCAGCCCAATCTATGCTCATCACGATCCTCTTGTTCCTGAAGAGGACGGAGAATATTCCTTTATTGATCAAGGGATCCAGCGATTTGAATATGCGCTGCTGCCTCATGAAGGAAGCTGGGCAGAAGCGGAAACACCAAAAAGAGCAGCGGAATTGAATTGTAAACCAATCTCCATTATCGAAACGTTCCATAAAGGTTCCCTGCCACAAACGGATTCTTATTTGAATGTAAATGAGGACAATGTGATGGTTAGTGCGATCAAAAAAGCAGAAGACAATGATGATTTAATCATTCGCTTGTTTGAAACGAATAAACGAGCAACAGAGGCAGAGATTACATTACCGAAATTTAACCGCACCTTTAAGGCTTTCTTTAAGCCGTCGGAAATTAAAACCTACCGTATTCCAAAAGATCCTGACAAACAGGTTATGGAAACGAATTTGATTGAATGGGATGAATAGGATGGTGAGTGCGGATATGAAAGAAATGTTAAAAAGGCAATTACAAGAAACCGGAAAATATATGATGCAAAACGATTTAGCCTGGGGAAATTCAGGAAATATCAGTGCCAGGATAGACGATAATTCCTTTCTAATTACAGCAAGCGGAACATATTTGGGCGATTTGGATCTGGAGGATTTTGCGGAATACTCAATAGAAGCCAAAAAGTGTTTGACTAACGGCAGAAAACCGTCTAAAGAAATTCCAATGCACCAAGCTATCTATGAAATGCGTCCTGAAATCGGAGCCGTTTTACATTCATCACCTTTATATAGCATGCTTATTGCTTCTTCTAATATTGATATTCCTTCAGCCTTATTCGTTGAGGGCATGTACTATTTAGAACGAATTGAGAGAGTTGCCTATGCACATCCTGGTTCAATAAAACTTGGAGAACTTGTAAAAGAGAAAGCGAAAAAGGCTAATATTCTATTATTAGAAAACCATGGCGTTCTTGTATACGATACCTCCATAAAAGAAGCAAAAATGGCTCTGCAAACATTAGAAATGGCTTGTAAAATGCTAGTAATCTCTCGAAAAGCAGGAGTTGTTCTTCAAGAACTACCCGCTGATGTGGTTCAAAGTTTTCTGCATGAATCAGGATATAAACCACGAAGGAGTTGGGAAAGTTGATCGGTATTGTTGCAGACGATATTACAGGCGCAAATGATATTGGCATTATGTTTGCAAAATCAAGCTGGCAAGTGGATGTCT
This sequence comes from Neobacillus bataviensis, assembly GCF_019969725.1. Next base: position 100,600 of record NZ_JAHXYW010000005.1, on the reverse strand, counting down.
ATCCATACCCTTTTTCACACAAGAAAATGGGAACGTTCCCACCCGATGTACTGATTGTGGATACGAACTCTCGGCTCGATCTATTTGAGAATGCCTATAACAAAGTCTATGAAAGTACAAAAACCTTACAGTCACTAGGTTGTGAACAATTTTTCAATAAAACCTGTTCGGTCTTTAGAGGAAATATTGGTGCTGAATTTGATGCGATGCTGGATGCGCTCGGAAGTGAATTTGCTGTCGTTGTTCTTGGCTTTCCTAAAAACGGAAGAACGACGATGCATGGGCAGCACTATGTGCATGGGAAAAAATTAGCTGATTCTGAATTCCGGCATGATCCTGTGCACCCGATGCAACACTCTGATTTGGTTGAAATTCTACAAGCACAAACAAACAGGAAAGTTAGCATTGTAGACCATGAAATCGTAGAACAGGGCAGTGAAAGACTAAAACAAGAAATAAATCAAAAACGGTCACAATGCCACTACTTAATTGTGGATGTGAAAGACCAAACATCCTTACAAATCATTGCCGAAGCGATTAAGGAAGAAAAAATTATTTGCGGTGCTTCAGGTATTGCTGAAGAATTAGCCGTCGTAATCAATAAAGGGGATAATCACACACGATTAGTTTCAATTCCGCCATTAGAAAAAGGCGTCCTGTGTGCGGCCGGAAGTCTAATGCCACAAACCTATAATCAGGTTGAAGCAATGAAACGACGCGGGCTTCCTGTTTTCGAAATGAAATCACCTATTCTTTTTTCTCAGCAAAAAGAAGCTTATTTAGAAGAACTAATTAGCAGATTCGTAACTTTGTTGAATGAGGGCCAGGATGTTCTTGTTCACTCTTCAAACACCTCTGATATCGTCAAAGAGACAAAACAGCTCGGTGCTTCATTAGGTTTTTCGAATACGGAGGTTTCAAAGATAGTCTCTGAATCTTTGGCTCTTGTAGTGGATGAAACGTTGAAAAGAACATCTGTAAACCGCTTGTTACTGGCAGGTGGTGAAACATCTGCTTCTGTTTGCAACAGACTCGGAATCGAAGGGCTGACTGTTTGGAAAGAAATTGAACCAGGTCTCCCCTCTTGTATTAGTTTAAATGATCCGACGCGGATGCTGGTTCTGAAGTCAGGCAGCTTTGGCAGTACCGATTTCTTTGCGAAAGCAATTGATCACCTGAAAGAAAATTAAACGACTGATTTAATAGGGGATGTAGTCATGAATGCTAAATTAGTAACTTTATTTAATAAATATCCGGAATTAGTAGAATGTCAATCAAGTATTGAAAATTCCTTTCATGCGATTAAACAGGCCTATGAATCTGGCAGAAAGGTCCTTTTAGCAGGAAATGGCGGCAGCGCAGCGGACTGTGAGCATGTAGTAGGTGAATTAATGAAAGGGTTTATGTCGAAACGCCCTTTACCGCAAGAAATGAAAGATAAATTATCCGAAGTTTCTGACGGTGATGACTATCTGGGGAATCATTTGCAAGGTGCGCTTCCGGCAATCTCGCTTGTCAGTCATTCTGCCCTTATGACGGCATTTTCAAATGATGTTGCACCAGATATGGTGTTTGCACAACAAGTGTACGGTTATGGAAAAGCGGGTGATGTGTTTATTGGCTTTAGCACATCAGGTAATTCAAAAAATATTAATCATGCTTTGAAAGTGGCCAAAGCTTTAGGGCTGGTAACCATCGGATTTACTGGTAAAAGTGGCGGTGAATTAAAAGAGCTATGTGATATAACCATTTCTGTTCCATTTGAATCGACTCCGGACATCCAGGAAAGACACCTGCCGATATACCATACTCTTTGCTTACTATTAGAGGAGGCGTTTTTTGAATGATTCCGGTTCTGGCAGGGTTAGATATCGGTGGAACAAAGTGTGCGGTCGTATTAGGACTCGAAGTTGATGACGGGATTGAGCTGATTGCCAAAAAAAGCTTTCCAACACCTAATACTCCCGATGAAGCACTATTACTTATGATGAACGAATTAGAAACATTATTGTTTGACCAGGAAGAACTTAAATTAAAAGCAATAGGAATTAGCTGCGGCGGACCACTTGACAGTAAAAAAGGCTTGGTTTTATCACCGCCTAATTTGCCAAATTGGGACCGAATTGATGTTCTGACACCATTACGGGAGCGGTTTAACGTTCCTTGCTCGATCCAAAATGATGCCAACGCCTGTGCTTTGGCTGAATGGAAATGGGGCGCCGGTAAAGGCACAAACAACATGATTTTTCTGACTTTTGGCACAGGGATGGGAGCTGGTTTCATTTTCGATGGCCGTTTATATACTGGAACAAATGATATGGCAGGTGAAGTTGGCCATGTACGATTGGAGCATGATGGTCCAGTTGGATTTGGAAAAGCAGGTTCATTTGAAGGTTTTTGCAGCGGTGGTGGAATCGCACGATTATCCCAACCAATGGTAAAGGATTGGCTGGATCAAGGGAAAATCACTTCCATATGTTCTTCGAAGGAAGAAATAGAGGAGATTACAGCTAAAACAGTTGGGGAAGCGGCTCAAGCCGGAGATGAGCTAGCTGTAGAAATTTATAAAATAGTTGGACGGAAATTAGGAAGAGGCTTAGCTCTTTTAGTAGATATGCTAAATCCTGAAAAGGTTGTCATCGGCAGCATTTATTTGCGCCAAGAGGAAATCCTGAAGCCATTTGTTATGGAAGAGCTTCAAAAAGAAGCACTTTCTTACTCTCTTGAGGTTTGCACCATCGTTCCTTCAGGATTAAAAGAAAGTGTTGGAGATCTGGCTTCTCTGTCTGTTGCAAAATACGCTTTGGAAATTAGGGAAAGACGATAACCAATAAACAAAAGGAGTATACAAATGTTCCAATTCCAGCAAAAAGAAGACGATCAGCAATGTCTTTTCGATCAAAAGAGGATTTTTTCAGAGATTCAAGTGTCTATTAATCTTGAAGGCAAATCCAATCAATCATTAGAACTTGAAAAAGTAGAAGAGGGTTCTGGAGCAGATAAGCTCGGCGAATATAAGCAGTATCTTTTTAACTTTTGTGATGAGACGGAAACAATCACGGCAGCATTAACATTCAACTGCTACGAATCATTTATCACAACGTTTGTTAATGCATCTATAAAAAATGAAGAGCTATTTAAGAAGCAGCTCTTTTTTTCAGCGAAGCATGCCGTTACTATTACCATTAATAAGCTGATGGAAGATTACGAGATTATGGCGAACTACCAGCATAAAGATTGGTGGACGCGTCCGTTTTTTACAAAAAACATTCAAGAATTACCAGAACGAACCCAATCTTTACTTTTAAAAAATGAGCAAAATTATTATCATTTCCTGCCAGTTTGTGATGAAATATCGCGGACAGATTTAGCCGGAACGGAGAAGGGCGTACAAATATCCATTTCTCCCTTCCATGGCGGATATGATCATTTATCTACATTTGCATTCATTTTAGGGACGGCAATGAATCCATTTGATTTAGTGAATGAAAATGTCAAAGCTGCCTTAACAGTCACTGGCCAAAGCACTCTTCCAAGAGAAGAAAAAAACTACCCTGAAATTTTGGATTACCTAGGCTGGTGCAGCTGGGATGCCTTCTATCATGCCGTTAATGAGGAAGGAATTCTCACAAAAGCTGAAGAAATCAAGCAAAAACAGCTCCCTGTTAAATGGATGATGATTGATGATGGCTGGTCTGAGATCGATGGAAAAAAGCTTCAATCCTTTAATGCGGACAGGGATAAATTTCCAAATGGATTGTCCAATACCGTTTCATCATTAAAGAATAATTATGGTATTAACTGGGTAGGAGTTTGGCACACCCTTGCAGGCTACTGGGAAGGAATTGCACCAGAGAGTCCGATCGCTAAATCGTTGGACAAGCATTTATATAAAACAAAGAATGGCAGCCTTATTCCTTCGCCAAAAGCGGAAGAGGGATTTGGTTTTTGGCATTCCTGGCACTCCAAATTGAAGAAAGATGGAATTGACTTTGTAAAGGTTGACAGCCAAAGTGCCCTCTCCAACTTTATGGGAAATCACAAATCAGTGGGTGAGGCAGCAAGCGGGGCCCATACAGCACTTGAAGCTTCCTGCTCCATGCATTTTGATAATACTGTCATTAATTGTATGGGAATGGCAGCGGAAAATATATGGCATCGTCCATACTCAGCTGTATCACGCAATAGTGATGACTTTGTTCCACAGGAAAACAACAGCTTTAAAGAGCATGCATTACAAAATGCCTATAATTCCCTTTACCACGGCGCGTTCTATTGGGGTGACTGGGATATGTATTGGACACATAATCATGACGATATGCAAAATATGGTATTGCGAGTGGTTAGTGGCGGTCCGATCTATTTTAGTGATGCTGTTGACCAAACGAATCCAGATAAAATTTGGCCTTTAGTCTATAAAGATGGAAAAATTATTCGTTGTGATCAGCCTGGAGTCCCAACCGAGGACTGTCTATTTATTGATCCTATTACAACAAGGATACCGTTAAAAATTTGGAATACTTGTAAAGGTGCGGGGGTTGTTGCTGCCTTTCATATTTCTGAAGGAAATGAATCGGTTCATGGATCGATTGGCGCAAACGATATTCCAGCTCTTAATGGCGAAACGTTCGTTATTTTTGACGTAATGACGAAAAAACATTGGAAAGTTAATAAAGATGAACGAATCAGCATCGAATTAGCTGAGAATGGTGTTTCTTTGTATGTCATTATCCCAATTCAAGATTCGATAACACCAATTGGCCTGCTGAATAAGCTAATTTGTAATGATGGGATAGAAAACGTATGGAGCACTGGAAAAGATATGAAGGTGATTTTAAAGGAAGGCGGCGTTTTTGCCTTACTTTCTGAGAATCCATTATTGAAAGCATCGGTTAATGGTAAAGAAGTACAAGTACAGAAAGACTCTGCAAATAAACAGCTTTATACAATTGATTGTAATGACCTTCAAGGCGAAGTGCTGGTTGAGATTGCAAAAGCTGACTAACTTAAGGGGGCTGTGGTGGTGATGAAACTGCAATTGCCTGCTCAAGCCATTCCAATATTGGCGGAGGTGGATGTGGCCATAATTGGAGGCTCCTTTGCTGGGTTAGCGAGTGCCATAGAATTCGCCAATCAAGGAAAACGTGTGATCGTAGTAGAATCCAGGACTTATTTAGGAAGTGAAATGACAGCAACACTCCGGCCTTGGATCCTTCATTCTGGGCATCAAAGTTCTAGACTTATGGAAGCATGTATAGGGGCCTGTGGAAAAAAACTGCCTTATGGAAGTTCACAATCGATCATTTTCCATGTCGATAAATTAAAAATAAAGTTGGAAGATGAAGTATTGGCAGCAGGCGTGGAGTTAGTATATGCATCAATTCCAATAGCACTAACACGTTCTGAGGACAACGGGAATGGTTTAGTCATTGCTAATAAATCTGGAAGGCAATTAATCCGCTGTCAATCGATTGTTGATGCTTCTGAAACCGCCATTACTTCATTTTTGGCTGGTAATGAAGTTAAAGCTGCGTTCCATGGAGAAATGGCTTGCTATAAACGCGTATTAGAGTTTACGAATGTGCAAGCGAATGGACAAGAAGAAATAACCGTTCCATCCAGTTTAGGCATAAAGGATAATAAAGTCTATCTCTACCCAGGTTTTCATGAAAATGGTCATTGCTATATTGAATATCAGATTGTTTCACATGCTGAAAACAGCATTGATGGAAATCGTCTTCGTGAGTTTGAATCTCAAAAGTTAGGAATTGCACTAACAGAATTTCTAGTTCACAATATTTCAGAGTTTCAAAAAGCGTTGCTATGTACCAGCTCCAATGAATTAAATGGTCCATATCCGATGGATGAAGAAGACATTCGAATTCGAGAAAATATTCAGTTAGGAAGCTTTAGCATAAACCATCCTAATACATGGTGTTTTTATCGGGATTTTTACGAACATAACAATGCAGGCTGGCTTGATCCTTTCAAAGCAGCCAGCTATGGCGAACAGTTTGCAAAGTTGGTTGAAACCTTTACCGTGGAAAATCTGGATCTTTTACAGACAAGAAATCATCTTCAACAAATGGATTCTCCTTATGAAGTAAGGATTCCTGTTGACTTTTTAGAACGTCAACTCAATTTCGGGAACGTTCCTATTCAAGAAATTTACCTTTCAAAAACGGCTGATGTGCTCGTTACAGGCGGCGGTTCGAGCGGAGGTTCAGCAGCCCTGGTTTGTGCACAAGAAGGAATGAATACCATCCTGGTTGACCTCAACCCTGGTCTAGGCGGCACTGGTACGTTTGGCGGGGTTGATAGTTATTGGTTTGGACATCGTCATGGGTATGCTGAGAACATTACCAAGCTCGTTAAAAATGTACAGAAGAGAATCAAGTACAAAGGTCATAAGTGGAATATCGAAGCGAAGAAATATGCCCTTATAGAAACAGCGGATCATCTAGGAATCGATATGTTGTTTAACACCATTACTTTTGGCGCCATCACAAAAGGAACTCGTGTGTGCGGCAGTCTTGCAGCAACAAGATGGGGTCCATGCTCAATCATGGCAGACTGTGTGATTGATGCGACTGGTGATGGCGATCTGGCTGCCTTTGCCGGTGCTGAATTTGTATACGGTTCTGCCCGCGATCATGTCGTGATGTGGTATTCGCTGGCACAATATAATTCCCCAGGGAAATTGCAAAATAATTTCACTAGTATGGTAAATGTATCAGATGTGCAGGACTACACCAGAGCGATTTTAGCTGGGAGAAGAAGATGGAGCCTTGATGTCGATGGGTGCCATGATCACGGAATTTATGTTGCACCAAGAGAGAGCCGTCATATTACGGGGGACGTCATCATGAATATGAGCGATCAACTACTCCAGCGAAGCTGGCCGGATTGTATCAATATTCATTTTAGCAACCATGATATGAAAGGAATCAGTACGGCAAACTGGTTACATTCAGGTTTGATTCCACCAAACCTGGAAATAGAAATTCCATATCGAATGCTTCTGCCAAAAGGGCTTGATGGCATTCTAGTAGTTGGTAAAGCGATATCAGCCACACATGATGCCCTGCCTGCCATCCGCATGCAATCGGATTTAGAAAATCTGGGCGGAATTGCAGCACTTGCAGCAGCAATGGCGGTAAAGGAAAGTAAAGTTCCTAGAATGGTAGACTACCGTCTTTTACAGGAAAGAATCGTACAAGCAGGTTTACTGCCCGAAAGTATAATAACGAGAAAAATAGACACTATCTCTTATTCAGATGAGCAACTGTTGTCATTAATTGAATCGATTGAGGAAAAAGAGCCTCTTTATGAATACTCAAATATGCGGATGAATGAAATCTATCAAAAGCGGATTCCCTTCGTTGAAATTTGTACAGTCGGGAAGCGGATTATTCCTTTACTCGAAAAAGCATATGAGGATTCCAATGGGATTCGAAAGATTCGAATTGCCCAAGCGTTGGCCATGTATGAATCAACAACTGGTGTTCCAGCCTTGATATCGGAAATTATGACAATGCTTGAAGGGGAGCAATTGCCGAAAAGGACTGCGGATATCTTGTATGTGACAATGCCCCCTGATCATGGGGCAATGCCTGATGTCTGTTATTTACTGTACTCCCTCGGACTTACCAAGGATAGGCGAAGCATTGAAGTTTGGCAGCGTGTGGCTGATTTATTAAATCCGACCGCTGAGGATTTTAAAGATAAAATGTGGGGGATTTTCTATTACATCCACGCCGTTTGCGTGGGAGCTGAAAGATTAGGAGATGTCGGCGCTGTTCCCATTCTAAAGCAATTATGGTCTATTCCCTCTCTAAACAAGCAGCAGTGTTATGCTCGCCATCAAGCAGATTTTTTCCTTGAGAGACGCGCACTGCTTGAATTGGCGATTGGCCGTGCCTTAGCACGGTGTGGAAGCGCAATTGGATATGAAATATTAATCCGATATCTAGGGGACGTTCGTTCCCTGCTAAGCAAGCAGGCACACACAGAATTAAGAATCTTGAGCAGTGTTACTCTTGCTAAAGACATGGTGGAATGGAAGGACTGGCTGGAAAAAGAAAAGGCACAGCTCAAACCGCAGCCCTATGTCAAACAAACTGATCTTGCCGTTGAAAATGAAACGATTTTAAGAAAAATAACATCATAGTTTACAAGGAGGTACACGCCCTCCTTATATATAACCATATTGAAAGGAGGCCATATTTCATGGCAATTATTACATTTCCTAAAGATTTTCGTTTTGGCGTATCGACTGCGTCTTATCAAATAGAAGGTGCCTATAACGAAGATGGCCGAGGCATGTCCATCTGGGATACCTATAGCCGAATTCCCGGAAAGGTCAGAAATGGGGACAACGGCGATATCGCCTGTGACAGTTATCATCGGATGGATGAAGATATTGCTCTATTAAAAGAATTGGGGGTTAGCACCTATCGTTTCTCGATAGCCTGGCCAAGAATTTTTCCATATGGCAGAGGAGAGGTCAATCAAAAAGGACTCGATCATTACCATCAATTTGTTGATAAATTATTGGAAAACGGAATTGAACCGCTTTGTACCATCTATCACTGGGACCTGCCGCAAGCCCTCCAAGATGATGGCGGCTGGAAGAATCGCCAGACCATTGAGGCATTTGTAGAGTATTCAGATTTATTGTTCCGTGAGTTTTCCGGAAAAATCAAATCATGGATAACCATTAATGAACCTTGGTGTGTTTCATTTTTAGGATATTTTGTTGGCGAACAGGCTCCTGGTGAAACAGATCTTCAGACTTCTCTTGATGTGGCACATCACCTGCTGCTTGCTCATGGACGAGCTGTTAACCGATTTAAAGAACTCGGAATTCCCGGTGAAATTGGTTTTGCCCCAAATGTTACTTGGTATGAACCATTTAGTAATCGTCAGGAAGATATCGAGGCTTGTAAGCGAATTTCAGCCTGGTTTATGGAATGGTTTTTTGATCCTGTATTTAAAGGCAGCTACCCCCAAATATTAGTAGATTGGTTTGCAAAAAAGGGTGCAAAAGTAAACATTCAGGAAGGCGATATGGAAATTATTTCGCAGCCTATCGATATTTTGGGAATCAACTTTTATACTGGGACGGTGTCAAGATATAAAGAAGGCCAGGGAACGTTTGATTGTGAGCATATTGATGGTCTATTTGATAAAACAGACATTGGATTTACCATCTATGCAGATGCCTTTTATAAGGTATTGATGGATATAAAAAATAAATATGGTGATGTTCCGATCGTTATTACGGAAAATGGCGCGACCTATAATCAAGACCCAGCTGATGGCCGTGTCCGCGACGACAAACGTATTAAATACCTTAAGCAACACTTGACGCAGATTAGTCGTGCGCTCGAGTCCGGAGTGAATTTAAAAGGCTATTGTATTTGGTCTTTGATGGATAATTATGAATGGTCATATGGTTATAGCATGCGATTCGGTCTTGTTCATGTCGACTATCAAACCTTAAAAAGAACGAAAAAAGACAGCTATTTTTGGTACAGCAAATTGAATCAAAACTATTGGTTCGAGGTGTAGAGATTGTATGAAGATTCACTTTTATGGTGACATTACAGAGCTTGAAAAAGGATTGGAAGTTATCAGCCATGATCTAAACATTGAACGCAGTGAAGAAGGATTTCCGATTTGTGTGACACAAACGGACGGTCCCTTGACGGTAAGCTGTTGCGAAAATGGCGGGCAAATTTCCTTTCAAGAAAAAATCCATTTCTTCCGGGCATTAGGCTTATGGTTACAAGAGTTTAACGAATGCAATGAGTTTCATGTAAGTGAAACGCCGCAATTTAACACGAATGGGGTCATGGTGGATGTATCCCGCAATGCTGTTATGATGGTGGAAGGGATTCGATCCCTGCTTAGAAAAATGGCATTAATGGGTTTGAATGTTGTGATGATGTATACAGAGGATACCTTCACAGTCGAAAAATACCCCTATTTCGGATACATGCGCGGGAGATATAGTGAGAAGGAATTGCAAGCCTGTGATGATTATGCCAATCATTTTGGAATTGAAATGATTCCTTGTATCCAGACGCTCGCTCATTTAACAGAGGCCTTAAAATGGAATTACGCAGCTAACATCAAAGATACATCCGATATCTTATTAGTCGGGAATGAGGAAACCTATGAATTCATTGAAGAGCTGTTGAAAGCAGCATCGAGGCCGTTTCGCAGCAGCCGCGTTCATATTGGCATGGATGAAGCTCACCAGCTTGGGTTGGGAAAATACTTGGAGCATAACGGATACCAAAAACGATTTGATATTATGAACCAACATCTCCATAAGGTTGTGGAACTTGCTGAAAAGCTTTCATTAAAACCGATGATCTGGAGCGATATGTATTTTCGGCTCGGTTCTAAAACAGGAAATTATTACGACCTGAATGCTCAAATACCTAATGATGTCATTGAATCGATGCCAAAGGGTGTTCAATTCGTTTATTGGGATTATTACCATACAGATGAAGAATTTTACCGGACCTTTTTGCAAAAACATAAAGAGTTTGGCTCTGAGCCGATTTTTGCTGGGGGCGTCTGGACATGGAATGGGATTGCTCCTAACTATGGAAAGACGATTGCAACTACGAATGCCGCTTTAGGGGCTTGTAAGAAAGAAGGAATTACCGAAGTATTCGCGACGATGTGGGGAGATAATGGGGCAGAAACACATCCCTTCTCAGGATTGGCAGGACTGCAGCTGTTTGCTGAGCATGGATATGGAAATGAGATAAGCCAAGACCGATTGGCTAAAAGGTTTGCATTCTGTACCGGAGGCAATTGGGATGATTTTCTGGTTTTAAATGAATTTGATGAGACACCGGGTGTTTCAAAAGATAATCTGCATGAATCCCACCCATCTAAATTTTTGCTATGGCAAGATGTTTTACACGGCTTATATGATGCCAATATTCGCTCTCTGCCGTTGAAGGAACATTATGCAAGCTTAGCTGCTCGGCTAGAAACAGCAAAAGAACGGAATACAAGCTTTTCAGAGCTGTTTAGTTTTTACACAAAGTTAGCCTTTGTTTTGAGTGTTAAAGCTGAGATAGGAGTCCAATTGAAATCAGCTTATGACCTGAAGGATAAACAGGAGTTAACACGCTTAACAGCAAAGCTCTCTTCATTACGAACTTTGGTGGATGACCTGCGTAAGCTGCACCGATCATTATGGTTCTCAACGATGAAGCCCTTTGGGTGGGAGATTATTGATATTCGATATGGCGGAGTTTTGTCTCGATTAGAATCAGCGGAGTATCGACTACAGCAGTGGCTTGATGGAAACCTTACATGCTTAGAAGAGCTGGAAGCAGAAAGACTTTATTATGATGCACCATGGAAAATGCCTGAAGGTGCTTTAGGCCGAAATACATACCATCGTATTGTAACTGCCGGAGGTTTTTCTAGTTAGAAAATAAAGTATAAATTCGACTTTGAGAATTGCCCAGCTCCAGCGCCTAGCCCCTCGAGGTTTCTTGTCGGGGCTGAACAAGGCGCTTACGCTTTTCTTATTAGGGAGTGTAAAAAGATGATTATTGCCATTGATATAGGAACCACAAACCTTAAAGCAGGCTTATTTGAAGAAGATGGGACATGCATCACCACCTCCAGCAGGCAAACCAAGTATGCCACTCATAGCGAAGGCTTTGCGTATATTGATGCGCAAAGCCTTTGGAACACAGTGGCACAACTGATAAAAGAGGTAAATGAACGATGCGGCTTTAAAGGTATCAGGGCTGTAAGTATTACAAGCATGGCTGAAAGCGGACTGCTAGTAAATAAGGAAACGGGCAGACCGGCAACTGAAATTATTCCTTGGTTTGATTCCTCTTCTATAAATCAAGCAAGTTTCATTGAAAGAGAAATTGACCCATTTGTCCAATTTTGCCAAACGGGGCTCCATTTGTCATACAAATATGGATTAGCGAAGCTGCTTTGGCTTCGGCACCGCCATAAACACATCTTTGATCAGGAGGTTATGTGGTTATCTGTTTCTTCCTATATTGCTTATTGTTTGACAGGTAAAATGGCAGAGGAACAAACCTTGGCCGCCCGTACATTTGCCTATCGAATTAATCAAAATGAATGGGATAAGGCACTCATTGATCATTTTGGGTTCCGTACCGATCTATTTCCAAATGTGACTCATTGCTTGTGGCCAGTAGGAGAAGTAAAGCAAGAGTTAGCCGGGCTCGGATTAAAGTCAAATACAAATGTTTATATAGCTGGACACGACCATGTGAGTTCTTCATTAGCGGCTGGCATTGTTTCTCCAGGCAATGTTTATAATTCGATGGGGACTGCTGAGACATTAGTAGGTACTTTTACTAAGCGAGAACTTACCAAGGCTGATTATGAGTCTGGACTATCATTTGGCTTACATCCTCAAGATAATTTGTATTTTTGGATGGGGGGACATTCCTCATCAGGCGGGTCGGTGGAATGGCTGCGCGATATTCTCGGAAATGACCGGTTAACCTATGCTGAAATCAATGATTATTTAGAAATGGCAGGGGACAATCCGACTGGAATTATTTTTTACCCTTATCTGTCTGGGAGTGGAGCACCAAAATCCAATCCTCATGCAAAGGCTGCTTTTATCGGTCTAAAGAAAAATCACGGTAAAACTGATCTGTTAAAGGCAGTGTTAGAAGGGAACTCTTTCCAAATGGAAATGATTCGAGAGGAAGCAGAAAAAGCGACAGGAATAAAAATGAAAAGAATGAGTGTAATAGGCGGTGGTGTCCGTAATCCTCATTGGATCAAGATTAAAGCAAACGTTTCAGGAAGTGAGCTCGTACTTCCGGATATAACCGAAGCTGCACTTTGTGGTGCTGCCTTAATCGCGGCTGTTGGGGAAGGATTATTCTTAAATTTAAATGATGCTGTGGCTAATACCTTTAGGAAGTCAGAAAAAGTAGTTCAACCAAATAAAGAAATCTATAAAAAATATCGGACAATCTATGAAAACCAGTTTAAACCGCTAAGTCTACTGATCGAAAAATGTTAACGATTGTAAGATGAGCGAACAATGGAATCTGGCGAGATGGATAGGAGAACCATATGGTAGAGTTTCGATTGCTAAAATCAGATGAGTTTGACCAAGCCGCAGCATTAGCGGACCAAACCTTTCGGGATGATGAACAAATATCGATGGGGGAAGCGTTCCCACAAGTATTCTCACCGGCACTAAATCAGTCATATGGGGCATTCATAAATGATAAGTTAGTCTCCTTTATCGGGTTGGTGCCTTCCGTTATCCACTTAGAGTCTGCGGAAATTGAGGCGTACTCAATCGGATCTGTATGTACACATCGCGCCTATCGAAAGAAAGGATTTGCGAGCATGCTTTTAGAAAAGGTTATTGACCATGTAAAAAGGGCCAAAGCCTCCATCTTGTTTGTATCTGGAAGCTTGCCTTTGTATATAAAAGCGGGCTGCACGTTTTATGGGAACTTAAATAAATACGATATCCATAAGGATGACCTGCAAATACCAGAAGGTTATTCTGTCCGGGAATTCCTTCCTTATGATTGGTTTTATTTACGAAAATTATATCAAACCCGTAAAACTTATTTTGAACAAAGCATATTTGATTTTGCTGTGTTAAATAACGCAAAAGGCTATGCAAGTATTCTTAAAATGGAACACAAGATTCTTGTTGCTGAAGAGGAAAACGAAATTAAGGGCTTTGTTGTTTTGGGAGTTCCTGATACCTCAGAAGGCGAATCAACATCCCGGGTTATTGAATGGGCTGGAGACCCGAAAGGTATTCAAGCCGTTCTAGCAGAATCGTTCCAGTATGGATTCACATCAATGAGACTGTCCGTGCCTGAATATGAGAGGGAACTTAATAGACTTCTTTACTCGATTGAAAAGACTGAAGCAGCATTTCCAGGGACTATAAAAATTACTAACTTGGACTTATTGTTGGGGCAATTAAAACCTTATTTATTCGGAAAATTAGAAATTGTTGATGCGGATGAAAGAAATAAAAAACTATTATTCAATGAAAAGTCAATCATCGTTGATAACGCTGCTTTGGAAAAACTAATTCTTCAAGGAGATCCCACCCTAGATAGTTATTTAAATGATATTTTTCCCGTGCCGCTTCCATTTCCCGAAGGCATAAACTATGTTTAGCGATGAAAAGTGAGTCTATTCAATTTATTCAATATTTTAATAGAAGAAAGAGGGAGTAAAATGTTATTAGGCTTTCAAACAGCAAATTACTTTGCCAGGTCCACAAATTATCAAACTAGTATGGACGACTGGGGAACTGCAGAACGCAAAGTAATAGAAAATTTTAGTTTGGCTGAATTTGAGCGAATTTGCAGTGCTATTAAAGGTGCTGGTTTTGAACATATGGAACTTTGGATGGGGCATGCATTTCCAAAGTTTATGACGCCCTTTTTTGCGGATGAATTAAAGACCATCTGGCAGCGCCATGGATTAAGTGTCTATTCTTATTCTTGCTCGCTTGGTGATCCGGTAAGGTATCCGAGATGGACCCGTCTTTGCTTTGAAACAGCAAAAATGCTGGGAATTGAGATGATCACAAGCGGAATTACAAAAGAATCGGCTCCTATTATTTATTCATTGTGTAACGAGTATGGTTTAAAAGTTGCGGTTGAAAATCATCCTGAAAAACACCCTGATGAGATTAAAGCTGTTATTGGAGAGTATGGTGACTTGCTGGGGGCTGCAGTAGACACAGGTTGGTTTGGTACACAAGGCTTCTATGCACCTGAAGCAATATGGCAATTAAAAGATTCTCTTTTTAATGTACATTTAAAGGATGTTCGTGAAGCAGGGGAGCATAATCCGGTGGCTTTAGGTACAGGTGTTGCAAATATCGAAGAATGTGTCCAAGTATTGAAGGAAATCAGATACAATAAAACGGCCTCAATTGAGCAAGAGTCCGGTGACCATGATCCAACGGATGAGTGTGCAATTGCTCTGAAATGGATAAGTGAAATGCTCGGTAATCCTATTGAAATCAAATCTATTAAGAAATAACACTGAACATTATTTTTCTAACTAGGCTCTGTTAAAGGGCATTGTTGATTTTTAACACTGTTGATTGGAGCGGAAGATGCGAAGACTCCTGCGGGAGTACGGGGCAGGGGAGACCCAGCAGGAGCCAAAGCGCCGAGGAGGCTCCCCGGCACGCCCGCGGAAAGCGAAGCACCTGGAGCGCAAATCAAGAACAATGTTTAACAGAGCCTCTAACTAAGGGAGGATTAAAATGGTTCGTTTAGCAGTTGTGGGTACAGGCTGGCAAGGGCAAGGGCATTTAACTACGATGAAAGAAATAAATGATATTCAAGTTGTAGGTATCTGTGATTTAAATGAAGAGATGTTAAAAAAGGCGGTAAATAAATTTCAAGTAAAAGGCTTTAATAACTATGTGGAGATGCTAGAAGAAACAAAACCGGATGGAATTGTCATCTGTACTCCACCTGAAGTTCGTGAATTCCTGGTACGTGAGGCCGCAGAGCGCGGAATCCATTGTTTTATTGAAAAACCACCAGCCAAAAATCTCGAAATGGCAAAAAAAGTGGATGAAATTTTAGATCGGACAGGTGTTATTAACAGTGTTGGTTTTATGTATCGATATAGCGGTGCTGTCGCGAAAACTAGGGAGTTGATTGCGGGGAGAAGAGTAGCACTAGTACGAAGTGCTATGCTTGATGGGCTTGCACTGAGACCGAATTGGCCGCGGTGGTTTTTCGATAAAGAACGTTCTGGTGGACCGGCCTTTGATCAAGCCATTCATATCTTTGACGTATCGCGATATCTGCTTGGAGAAGTAGACCAAGTAATAGGGTATCAAGATAATCTAATTGTCCCTAAAGGGGAAGATTTTACGATTGAAGACAGCTTTAGTGTCACCATGAAATATACAAATGGTATTTTGCAATCGCATACACATACCTGGTCATATCCTGGTGTTTTTACCCAAATAGAGCTTATTTCGGATGAACTGCACTTAACCCTGGACCTTGCAAAAGGGATTGTCAGCGGCAAGGTTGATGATATCGAAATTCTTTTCGAATCAAAAGATGATGCATTGTACTGCCTTGAATTAGAGGCATTCGCAAAAGCCATTGCTGAAAATAACCAAGACCTCGTCCTTTCAACCTATAAAGATAGCATTCAATCACTTGAAGTTGCCTTAAAAGCCGTGGAAGCGCTTGAATCAGGTACGAAAGTAAAAATTTAATAGAAAGTCCCCCCTCGATACTTCACGGTTTCTCGCGTATTAATAGGAAGAGGGGGCCTTTTTTAAAACTATTTTGGAGAAAGGGTAATCAAATTGCAAATTTATTATAAGGGGCTATCAAAGTCATGAGTAGTATTATAATTCGTAACGTCCGTTTGATAGGTGAGGAAGGTCTGAAACCAGGATGTATTCTTATTCGGAATGGCAAAATCGAATCTGTTCATTTCGAAATAGACACATCTGTTATAGCAGCTGATTCCGAATTAGATGGAAATGGCCATCTTCTCATTCCAGGTATGATTGATGTCCATATTCATGGGGCGGAAGGGTTTGACATGATGGACGGGACCATTGAAAGTGTAGAGGCAGTATCAAGATCATGTGCTCGAACAGGATGCACTTCGTTCTTGGCAACCTCGGTATCATCTTCATTGGATGATCTTATTGATATGATTTCTAATGTAAAAGAAATAGCAGGTAAAGAGCCAGGAGCTCAAATTGCTGGAATCCATATTGAGGGACCTTATTTGAATGTAAAACGGAAAGGGATGCAAAATGAGCGTTATTTGCGGCATCCTCATATAGGTGAAATGCAAACGATCCTTCAGGCTGCCGGTCCACTTCTCAAAATGGTGACGCTTGCACCGGAATTGCCAGGTGGACTAGAAATGATTCGTTTCTTAACTTTACAGGGGATCATAGCCGCCATCGCCCATTCAGATGCAACTTATGATGAAGCCAAACAAGCATTTGAAAATGGTGCCAGCCATGTTACCCATTGTTTTAATGGTATGAGGCCGATTCATCACCGTGATCCAGGGTTAGTAATGGCCGCGTTTGAAGAAAGCAGCGTCAGCGTTCAGGCCATAGTAGATGATGTCCACCTGCACCCAGCTATAGTCAGGCTGATCTATAGGGAAAAAGGACCTGACAAAATGGTTTTGATTACAGATGCTCTTCAGGCAATGGGAATGGGGGACGGAACTTATCTATTCGGGGGACATGAGGTTAAAGTGAAAGAAGGGGTGGCAAAATTAAAGGATGGGACACTTGCTTCAAGTACTGTGACGATGAACGAGGCATTGGCAAAAACAGTTCAAGCAGGAATCCCTTTGAGAGATGCCGTCAGGATGGCGACACAGACACCAGCCGATGTATTGGGATTGGTACATAAAGGCAGAATTGAGCCCGGAGCTGATGCTGACTTAGTTCTGATGAACGATATGTTTGAGGTGCTATGGACAATTGTCAATGGGAAAATGGTTTATAAAATGATTGATTAAACAATCAGGCATGATCCCTATAAGGGACTTGCCTAATTGTTAAAAAGAATTATATTGTACGACTGAGTAAGAGGCTTTTTAAATAATCAATTGAACGCAGGACATCTTCAGTCATTGTCCTGACAGGCCGGGTTTGCACGGGATGCCATAGTTCCAAAGCGAGCCATCCCTCATAGTGAGCAGCAGCTGCGGCATTCAGAACGGAGGCAAAATCGATATCGCCTTCCAGCAAGTCTTCAGTTGGAACGTTCCCGTTTTGATTGCGGAAATGGAAAGCATCGATGCGATCCGGGTAGTTTTTTATCCACTCGATTGGATTGCAGCCAGAAACATGGGCCCAGCCAGTATCGACACATAACCCTACTTGCTGATCTGCATATTGGACAACGGACCGGAGATCTCCTAGTGCATTGTGATGATCCGCGGCGTGATTATGCAAACAAATCTTTATTCCCAATGGGGCAACAAGTTCGGAAATTCGGGTCAGGTTTTCTCCCTGCTGTTTGAAATGATCCTCGGACTTGGCCACCGTAGTTTTCCAACTAATAGGGTCCGCGTTTAATAGCAGGTCGCGTCCATTTGCCGCTGCCAAACGTTCTGCGAAAGGCAATACCGTTCGCTCTGTTTCAAGCTGGTTGAATGGGACATGCAATGGAAGACCGACGTAGGAAGCAGAGACGGATAATCCAAAAGACCTTGCCAGTTGAAGTTTATCTGGATCCGCATCAATCTCAACAGCATCCAGACCTGCTTCAGCACAAGCGCGAAAGAGCTCGTTCCAGTCGGGGGTTTTGCCGTCCATCTTCCATCGTTCGACCCAGCCGTACATATTAGATGAAAATCCTAGTATGTTCATAATGCCACTCCTTTCCGTGGCAAATCTATCGTTTGTTTCTGCCCTGTTTCGGCAACGGAATACAGGGACGTTATGCAACGAAAATTCATTAAGGCATATTCATTGATGTTCGCGTACGATTCAAGTCCTTTCACTTTACGGTAAAAGTGAAGAAGCGGGTTGTCAAAAATCGTGTACGGACTCCGAGGTCCGGTTTCGACCTGTTCCTCAACGATTTGCCCATGCTTATCATATCGACGGAACACAGGCTGCTTAGAATCGAATGGCGTCCATCTTAAGCTTCCGAGTGTACCTTCGATTTCTGCCTTGACGTATTCCTGACCATGTGCACATGAAGCACGCTCGTAATGAACATGGATAGGACGTGCACCGTGGTGGTAAGTCATAAATGCGCCGACATGTGTTTCAACATCGAATGGGGTATCGAGTGGATCGATTTCTGTAATTGGCTGTGCGTTCCAACTAGCATTGATTTCGATTTTGGTTGGATTCAGTATGTCGTTCAATGTCGTAAAGTCGTAAGGCCCCCAATCCATTAGGACGCCACCGCCGCTTTTTGTTGAATCTAAAAACCAGCGGCTTGAAGGTTGGTACTCGATTCCTGACCGGCTTCGTTCCCATTTGTTTACGAAGGTAACATGATAGATGTCTCCTAGGCAGCCTGAACGGAGAACCTCCTTCACGGTTTCCATGTGCGGCATGCCTTTAAAACGGACGCTGCAGCATCCTAGTAATCTATTATTTTTCTCAGCGATTTCGATCATCTCACAGGCTTGTGATTCGTTCATCGCAAGCGGCTTTTCGCAAAGTACATGGCGTCCGGATTCGAGCGCCTGTTTGGTGGGATTAAAATGTGCTAGTGGCGGCGTACTGATTATAACAATGTCATCATTTTCTGCCGCCTCAGAGTTAAGCATTTCTTGTGTATCTGTAAAACCAACGGCTTCAGGAAACTGTTCGCAAAATGAAGCAAGGGTATTCGCATTGGTATCAGCTACACGTAATTGAACCGATTCGGATAGTTTATAGGCTGCTTCTGCATGCGTACGTCCGATAACACCTGCACCTATGATATAAAGTCTCATCTCTTTCACCTCAGTTCGAATTTATGGTTTTACACTACCATAATCAAAAAAAGAAGTTCTCCTCAAATGAAGTGAGAAACTTATCATTTAGTACACAATATTAGACAAAGTAGTTTAGGTGGTATGTGAAAATGTTTGTTGAACAATTAATTTTAAAGCATTCGTTCGCATTTTGCCGTGTATGGGGATCGCATGAAGAGCATGATTTGCATGTTCATGATTGCTTGGAAATCGGGGTGATCCTTAATAATGAACTTGAATATAGATTCAACGACTATACGTACTATGGCCGTCCAGGTGATGTGTTTTTATGCCGCCCATTCGAGCCGCATTGGAGTTTTGCCCGGCCGGATCAACCATTTGAATGCATTCTGATTCTATTTACACCTTCTGCTCTTCGAAATTTGCCGGAAGGAAATCTGTTGTTAAAGCCGTTCTATACCGTCCAAGGGGTACAGCCGTTCATACCTGCTTGTTCCTGTTACGCGCAGGCAATAAGGCAGTCTGCTTTATTGGCGATGGAAGCCCAGGAACAGGGGAAAGAAGCATGGAAAACCAATCAATACATGCATTTCATTAATATTTTGCTTCAGGTAAATGCTTTCGTAAATGAATCCAATGCTGCTGATGATGATTTTAACTTGGTACATTACGAAATAGCAGAAGTGGTTGGATACATGCTTAAATCGTATCAAAAGCCTTTGGATATGGAAATATTGTCAAGGCAAGCGGGAATGGGGAGAACGATGTTTTTTAAGGAGTTTCGCCGGCTGACAGGGCTGACACCGAATGATTTTCTTAACCGGCTCCGGATACAAAACGTGATGGATTCGCTTCGTACAACAAACGAGAGCATGCTGGATCTGGCCTTTGCAAGTGGGTTTCAATCATTAAGTACCTTCAACAAACAATTTAAGAGGATTACGGGGGTGTCCCCTCGCGACTATCGAAAAAAGGCTTAACGTTTTGCCAAAATCAAAATCTCTCATTTCTGTTAGTATAGATAATTAGTTTAAGGAGGATCTTTCATGGGAAAAAGGCTAATCGTTTTAATTATGAATTGGATTTGGCGGCTTTCGTGGATCAATCTGTTATGGCTGGTATTTTCAATTCCCTTGATCACCATCATACCATCTACCTTCGCAATGTATTCGGTTTTCATCAAGTTAGTGAAGGGAGATGACGAAACGGATATATTGCCGGAATTTTTACATGCTTTTAAAAAATATTTTAAAAAGAGTTACTCCCTTGGAATTGCTTTGGTCGTATTGGGAACGTTTTTTTACGCCGATTTAATGATTCTAAAAGAGCAGACAGAAAGCATCCTGTTGATACTAAGGTATGCTATTTTAATCATGACTATTTTGTTTATTCCGATCGCATGTTACAGTATTCCAGTTTTTATAGAATACGAGGTTTCATGGTTAAAAGCACTCCCGCTTGCCTTTATTTTGGCTATGAAAAAACCGGTCAATTTCCTGTTGGTTTGTTGTGGCATTGCCGGTTCACTCTTCTTATTGTTGTTTTTTACAGGAATTGGAGTTTTATTATTTGGGAGTTTGTTTGCATTGTTCACAACGAGAGGTGCATTATCCGGGATGCCAAAGAGTAGCAACGAAATAGTCTAAAATAACTATCTATTGTTTTTTAAAAAAAATTGTCAAAATATTATTGACTTTGAAAGCGCATCCATTGATAATAAAAACAAGTCAACAACATCCCACAAAAACAGTCTGAAACCCTAAAGTTGGAACGTTCCCAAAAAACGAAAGCGTCATGATTCATCATATCTTTTAATCTAGTAGAAGTTTCTGTGAGGCTGGTAGATGACTTAACCATTTTATAAGGAGGAAAATGTATGAAAAGTATTAGAAAATCTTTATCATTGCTATTAGTTCTAGTATTGGGTTTAACAACGTTTTTAGCAGCATGTTCCGGAACAGACAAAGCATCAACGTCAACGAAGAAACCTGCTAAAAGTGGTGGATCAAAAGATGAAGTAGTAGAATTGGATTTTTGGTCATTTTGGGGCTCTGAAATTCGTAAGCCAATCATAGAAAAGATTGTCGATGATTTCAATAAATCTCAAAACAAAATCCACGTAAAATATACATTTCTTCCATTTGGGGATGTCTGGACAAAAGAGCTTGCTGCTGTAGCTGCTGGCAATCCGCCTGATGTTATCATTAATGACATTAACTCTGTGCGCCAGCGTGCGGAAAAGAATCAGGTTCAAAGTTTAGAAGAATTCATCAAGAAAGATCCAGAACTAAAAAATCAATATTTTCCGGAGCTATGGAAAGCGGTTGAAAAGGATGGAGTCCCATATGCACTTCCTTTCAACACAGATACTCGTTTACTTTTCTGGAACAAAGATATCTTTAAACAAGCTGGTCTAGATCCAGAACAGCCTCCAAAAACTTGGGATGAACTAAAAGAGATGGCTAAAAAAATTGATCAGAAAAATGGCAGCCGTTATGTACGTATGGGATTCCTGCCAAGACAAAGCATAGCTTCAGATATTTGGATGATGAATGCTACGGGTCAAGGGTATTGGGATTATAAACAAAATAAACCAGTTGTGAACGATCCTAAAGCTGTGGAAGCACTTCAATGGGTTTACGATTATGAACAACAATATGGGGATAAAGTCATCAATACGTTTAAGGGACAATTTGGTGATAACCAGGCAGATCCGTTTGTAGCCGGTAAACTGGGAATGATTATCCAATCGGCAACCAGTTACACGAAGATTCGTGATTACGCTAAAGGAATGAATTTTGGAGTTGCTCCTCTGCCTGAATTCAAACCGGGCAATGGTCATACTTCTTGGGGCGGCGGGTTTGTGGCAGAAATACCAAAGGGTGCTAAACATGCGGAAGCCTCTTATGAATTTATTAAGTATTTAACAGGGGCAAAGGCTCAAGAGTACTGGGCTGTTAAAAACTTTGATAATGTTGCCAATATCGAAGCGGCAAAAAATGCAGGGCAAAGCAGTGATCTGTCAGAAAATGACAAACGTGTATATAATGCAGCTGTAGAAAACTTGAAACAAACCATCTTGACTCCAACTCCACTAGAAGCGCCAGATTATGTTAACTTAATTAACCCTGAGTTGGATAAGGCGTTGTTAGGAAGTAAATCACCTAAACAGGCGTTGAACGATGCTCAAAAAGCAGTGGAAAATTTAGTGAAGAGCTCAAAATAATTCAATTGATTCATTAGGGAGTGAAGTTACTATTCGCTCCCTGATTTTATAAAGGTACAAAGAGGAGGACAGAAAATGATGCGATCTGAGATTTCGACAGAGACTGGTACAAAAACAAAAATAAAGAAATCCCACAAAAATATGACCCTCGAGCAACGGGAAGGGCTGAACGGATATATTTTCATATCCCCATGGCTAATAGGATTTCTCCTTTTGACTGCTGGGCCAATGTTGTTTTCACTATATGCCAGCTTCACGAACTATGATATAACCTCAAGAATGGACTTTATTGGAATTAAAAACTATATCCGCATGTTTACCCAAGATGACCTTTTCTGGGTGTCACTATGGAATACACTCTATTATGTGGTGATATCGGTACCCTTAGCAACTGCTGGTGCCGTGTTATTGGCACTGTTATTGAACCAAGGGATACCAGGCATGAGGCTGTTCCGTACAATTTTTTATCTTCCGGCTGTATTATCAGGTGTTGGTGTTTACTTACTTTGGATGCAATTATTAAATCCGGATTCTGGTCTGGTCAATACCGTTCTATCTTGGGTAGGAATAACGGGTCCGGCCTGGTTGTTGGATCCAAATTGGACAAAACCTGCTTTAATCTTTATGAGACTCTGGAGTCTTGGCGGCGGCATGCTTTTGTTCTTGGCAAGTTTACAAGGGGTTTCCCAATCACTTTATGAAGCGGCAGAAATAGACGGCGCTAATGTCTTTCAACGTTTTAGACATATTACCCTGCCAATGATCTCCCCTGTCATTTTCTTTGAAGTAGTCACAGGATTAATTGGAGGATTCCAAGTTTTCCAGGAAGCTTACGTCATGACAAGTGGAAGCAGCAGTGGAACTTCACTTGGAGGACCGGCAAACTCTCTTGTTTTCTACAACTTACACATGTTTGACAAAGCATTTAAATCTTTTGATATGGGATATGCTATGGCAATGTCGTGGATTCTGTTTTTCATTGTCCTAATCTTAACTGTTATTAACTTAAAGTTAGCTCCTAAATGGGTGCACTATGAAGGGGATGAGCCGAAATGAGTGTAATATCAAATAAGAAAACATTATACTTCGAAAGTGTGAAAGCTCGAAAAAGGATGTCACAAACCATTATCACCGTTATTCTCATACTGGGCAGCATTTTAATATTGTCTCCTGTTTGGTGGATGTTTGCCACGTCGGTAAAAAGTATGGGAGAAATCATGCAATTTCCTCCAACGTTCATCCCAAAAGAATGGCATTTTGAAAATTATATTGATACATGGAAAGCCGCTCCGTTTACACGCTATTTATTCAATACGATCATAATCTCACTGTGTGTGGTGATTGGCAATGTTCTATCAAACTCATTTATTGCCTATGGTTTTGCGAAGATCCGCTTTAAAGGTCGGAACGTTTTATTTGCCGCAGTATTAGCAACCATGATGATACCAGGCTTTGTTACGATGATTCCCCATTACGTCATGTACTCCAAAATGGGGTGGTTGAACACTTATCTTCCGTTAATAATACCTTCCTTTTTTGGAAGCGCCTTTAATATCTTTTTACTCCGTCAATTTTATTTAGGGATTCCGAATGAATTGATTGAAGCAGCAAAAATTGATGGTGCAAACCACTTTTATATCTGGTCAAGAATTATGATTCCACTTGCCAAACCAGCAATCGCTACGATAACGATTTTCTCATTTAATGGCACATGGAACGATTTCTTGGGGCCATTGCTCTATATTAACGATGATTCTCTTTACACATTACAATTAGGTCTCCAAGTGTTTAAAGGGCAGCTCGAGACTCAATGGAACTATCTAATGGCAGGTTCATTACTTGTTTTACTCCCGGTTATTATTATCTTCTTTATATTCCAAAGATATTTTATCGAAGGCATGAATTTAACATCTGGATCAAAGGGTTAATCCCTGGGTGTAAGCTTACAAGAGGTTGCGTAAGTATTAATTTCAGTCCAGTGAATAGGGGATAGATAGGAATGGATCAACCCGTTGTGATTGGGATGGATATAGGCGGTACCAAAACATTAATCGGTCTCGTAAACTCACAGGGGGAACCGATTGCAAAATATCAATTTCCAACAGATATTCTAAGTTCCCCAGAGGAACATTTATTGAAGTGCATTAATGCAGCTAAAAACCTTCTGCTGGAGGCCAATATAAAAACCATTTTAGGAATTGGTGTTAATGCCCCTGGGCTAGTGGATTCTAAAAAAGGCTTGCTTATTCATGCCCCGTATTTGGGATGGAGAAATATTAATGTTCGGGAGATCATCCAACAGTTTTGGCCGAATAAACGTGTGCAAATTGCTAATGATGTAAATGCATGCGCAGTTGGGGAGCTATTGTTTGGAAAAGGGAAAAATTTTAATGACTTCCTATGGGTCACAATAAGTACCGGGATTGGCGGGGGACTGATTCTAAATAACCAGCTGGTGGAAGGAAATTCACTTCTAGCCGGTGAGATTGGACACTTTGTAGTAGAGTGGGAAAACGGTTATCAATGCTCCTGCGGAAATAGGGGCTGCTTAGAGGCATATAGCTCCGGTAAGGCGATAGCTGATCAAACAAAACGGCAAATAGAGCAGGATAAACACGGAGGTCTTGCAGCCTATTTTAATAGAAGAAAATTATCCATTTCTGCTGAAAATACAGCAGCAGCTGCATATGAAGGTATAAAGCCGGCGTTAGCGATCTATCATTTGGCAGGGAATCATCTTGGAAGAGCATTTTCATATGCTATTAATTTACTAAATCCTGCAGCTATTTTTATTGGCGGTGGTGTAAGTCAGTCATTGGATCTGCTTAAACCATCCATACACAAAGTTCTTGAAAATTCTGTTATAAGTGAAACCAATAAATCAATCCCCATTATTACAACAGGACTAGGCCTTGAAGCAGGATTAATCGGAGCAGCCAGCTTGATTTACTTGGATGAATTTAGCTATTGATAATTTATGGGTAGGGGAGGTTCAGCACATGTTTGCTTCCTATTATTATCACTATAAAAAGGAATTCTTAGAGACAATTGATTCTTTGGATTTAGATGTTATTTGTAAAATCTACGAAACAATGGAGGAAGCACGAAAAAATAGAAAGCAAATTTTTCTTATTGGAAACGGCGGCAGCGCCTCTAGTGCATCCCATTGGGCCTGTGATTTTGTTAAGGGGGTTAATGTGGGGAATAGCATACGCTATAAACTGATTGCATTGACTGATAATATTTCATTAATTACAGCGTATGGGAATGACGTTGAATATGAAGAGATTTTTGTTGAACAGTTAAAAAATTTCCTTAATCCAGGGGATGTAGTGATTGGTTTATCCGTATCAGGTGCGTCAGAAAATATTGTTCGTGCTTTTCGGTACGCCAAAGACAATGGCGCTGTAGTAATTTCACTAATTGGCAGCCGAGAAGGAAGAATGAAGGATTTTTCAGACCTTTCGCTTATTATTTCATCTAGTAATTATGGTGTTGTAGAAGATGTACATATGTATGTGAATCATGTTATCTCACAATATATTAAACAAACGATTCAACATGAAGTAACAAATTAATTCTATTAAAGGAGACTATTACTAAGAATATTTGGGGAGTGCAAATCAGGCTGAAACATTCAACCTTTAAAAAAGGAGCTTTCATGATGAATAATTCCTTATTTCAGATAAGAGGAGTAGTAGAAGGGTTTTATGGTGCCTTTTATACGGCACCTGAACGTAATGATTTACTATCCTTTCTTTCTCAAAATGGATATAACTTGTACGTTTATGGTCCAAAAAATGACCGGCAGCATCGAGCAAGGTGGAGAGAGCCGTATCCTGATTTTATTATGGAACAGTTTGCCGAAACGGCAGCCCTTTCCAAAAAACTGGGGATAGACTTTTGTTATTCCATCGGCTCTGGTGTTTCAATCAATTACGCATCAGAAGAAGACTTTCAACATATTTCCTCCAAATTTAAAGCCTTTTATGAAATCGGTGTGAGGACGTTTATGATTATGCTTGATGATATAAAGGCAGAATTTCAATATGATGAAGAACGAAGAATTTTCAAAAGCTATGGTGAAGCACATGTGGTGTTGACCAATAAACTTTACCATTGGCTAAAAGCACTTGATCAAGACTGCAAATTATCGATTTGCCCAACGGATTACCATGGCAAGGCGCCGTTTAGTGATTATATTTTTGAAATTGGCAAGGGGTTACACCCGGAAATTGATATTTGTTATACAGGTCCTGAAATTTGTTCAAAAGAAATAACCGCACAGGATACAGCTGAATTTGCAGATGCTGTTAAACGAAAACCAATAATTTGGGATAACTATCCGGTTAATGACTTAGGGATGACAGCTGAAATGCATATTGGTCCTATTGCGGGCCGAGCGGCATCCCTTTCAAAGACTTGTAAAGGATTTATTGTCAATACCATGCCTCAAGCTGAGGCATCTAAAATTCCCCTGCTGACTTTTGCGGATTACTTCGAAAATCCAGAAAGCTATGACCCGCGGACCTCATGGGAAAAGGCTTTGAAAACAGTTGGCAGTGATGAAAACTATGATGCATTAAAAACCTTCGCCGAAAATTCATTACATTCATGCCTTGGCTATCCAGAAGCACAGAGGCTTGATACACTCACAACAAATGCACTTCAGTCCCTTCGTTCTGGAGAATCTGCATTAACCAGCCAAGCCCTAGCAGAACTTTATCAATATTTGGATCTTCTGGATGAAGCGGGATATCACTTAAAGTTCAGGTTAACAAATTATGCTTTACGGAATAATCTTTTGCCGTGGATTGAATTGATGGAAAGCTGGGCATGGGCAGGCAGAAGAGCCATTGGTATTTTGAGGGCATTGGAACAAAAAGAAGAAATAGGAAGTTTGCTCAATTGGCTGCATGAATCTACAAGTGAAGTGGAAAAACATCCTAAGCGCTTTGCTGGAACCATCCTATTGCCATTAATTGGTTACGCGAAGCACAAAGTTGAAGACTATAAGGGGTCGTCATTATGAAGCAAATCACTGCTAGTCTTTTCCTATATGAAAGTACCTGTAATGTCTATGTAATTAAAAAGGAAGAGAAAGCAATTTTAATTGATTTTGGAAACGGGGATGTCTTAGATTACCTGCATTTAATTGGGGTGGAAAAAGTAACGGACATTCTGATGACCCACCATCATCGCGATCAAGCCCAAGGCCTGGACCTCGCGGTTAAAGAAGGGATTCGGATTTGGGTCCCGCACGGGGAACAGGATCTATTTGGAAAAGCAGATGAACAATGGAAAGCAAGAGTGATAGATAATAACTATAACATGAGACAGGATCGTTTTTCGCTGCTTCATTCGGTTCCTTTCTATCAAACATTAAAAGATTACACTACTCATCTGATGAATGGAATTCAATTCTCCATTATCCCGTCCCCAGGACACACCGTTGGGTCGATTACGATTTTCGCTGAAATGGATGGAAAGAAAATGGCCTTTTCAGGAGATTTAATCTATGCTCCGGGAAAACTATGGTCCTTGGCGGCAACCCAGTGGTCCTATAACGGAGGGGAGGGACTGGCATTAACTACGCTTTCTTTATTGGATTTAAAAGAGCGGAATCCCGATATGCTTCTCCCTTCACATGGAAAGGTAATGCAAGCTCCCGTAGAGGCTATGAATCTCTTAATTGAACGATTAACAGAGCTTATGAAACAGCGAAAGCAAAATCCAAGACTCCACGAACTTCGCAAGACTCCATATGAACCCATAACACCACATTTACTGAAAAATCGAACAAGCATGTCGCATTCATACGTGCTCCTTTCTGAAAGCAGGAAAGCGTTAGTCATTGATTTTGGGTATGATTTTATTGGCGGGATTGCATCAGGGAGTGATCGTGCATCGAGGAGACCTTGGTTATATACGATCTCAACATTAAAAAAACAGTATAATGTTGAAAAAATTGATGTGGTCATTCCAACACATTTTCATGATGACCACGTGGCAGGAATGAATTTATTAAGGGAAATCGAAGGGACCGAAGTATGGTGTCCTGAAAACTTTTCGGATATCTTGGAAACCCCAAAGAAATACAATTTGCCTTGTATTTGGTACGATCCTATTAAAGTGGATCAGGTTCTGCCTCTTGAGGAAAAAATCAAGTGGGAGGAATATGAATTCACGATATATGAACATCCGGGCCACACCTTGTACGCGGCTGCCATCCATTTTGAGGTTGATGGAAAACAGGTACTAGCCATCGGTGACCAATATTCAGAAATAGAGGATTTTAACTACGTTTATCAGAACAAGTTTCGGATAACTGACTACATCGCCAGTGCAGAATTATATAAAAATCTGAAGCCTGATTTTCTTATTTCCGGACATTGGGACCCAGTATATATAACAGAGGAGTATCTTCAAAAAATAGAAGATAAAGGCAAAGCGCTAGAGCGTCTTCATCAGGAGTTATTACCATTGGAGGATGTTGATTTTGGAACAGAAGGTTTTGGGGCTTTAATTCAACCCTATCAAACTACTATTCATGCTGGAGAGACCTTTCAGATAACGGTTGAAATAAAAAATCCGTATGCTGAAGAAAAAGAAGCAGTGGCAAAATTGATTCTCCCTAAAGGCTGGCATGCAGAAAACGATGTTTTCAGTAAGAAACTGGCGGGTAAGGAGTTCACTCAATTTACGGCAGGTATAACCGTTCCCGAAGGAACAAAACGATATCGAGAAAGAATTGCAGTCGATTTAACGATAGGAGACCATTATTTCGGTCAACAGGCAGAGGCACTTGTTTCTATTAAGGATCAACCTATATTTGGAGGGAACCGTGTTGAAAGAGAAAATGACAGTTGTCAAGGATAGGAGACAGCCTATTATGAAAGAAAAAACATTACATATGATTGGGAATGCCCACCTTGATCCTGTTTGGCTTTGGCAATGGCAGGAAGGATTTCAAGAAACAAAAGCAACCTTCCGTTCCGCACTTGACCGAATGAAAGAATACCCGGACTTTGTTTTTACCAATAGTTCCGCAGCGAATTATGAGTGGATTGAAAATAATGAGCCTGAAATGTTTGAAGAAATCAAACAGCGGATAAAAGAAGGCCGCTGGGAGATCGTCGGCGGCTGGTGGATTCAGCCGGACTGTAATCTTCCAAGTGGAGAATCGTTTGTACGCCAGGGGCTGTATGGTCAAAGGTATTTTCAAGAAAAGTTTGGTGTGACAGCCAAAGTTGGGTACAACGTGGATAGTTTTGGACATCATGGAATGCTGCCGCAAATCTTAAAGAAAAGCGGAATGGACTACTATATTTTTATGCGTCCAAGTCCACAGGAGAAAGGTCTTCCCGGAAGACTATTTTGGTGGGAATCAGACGATCAATCGAGAGTATTAGCTTACCGAATTCCATTTGAATACTGTACATGGGGTAAGGACGTTGAGAAGCATGTTCGTCGAAACACGGGGGAATTAAAAGCACCGTTTAACGATTTGATGTGTTTTTATGGCGTTGGTAATCATGGCGGAGGCCCAACGAAGGAAAATATAGAGAGTATTAAAAAGCTTGATCGTGACCTAAAGCTCCCTAATTTGGTATTTAGTACTCCAAACCAATTCTTTGATGAAATCATGAAGAAGAATCTTCCATTCCCTGTCGTACATGATGACTTGCAGCATCATGCCAGCGGATGTTATGCCGTACATTCGGGGATAAAAAAATGGAACCGGGAAGCAGAAAATCTTTTGCAAAAAGCGGAAAAATTCTCGGCAATTGCAAACTGGATAACAGGGCAAAAGTATCCATTATCAGAATATGACCGTGCTTGGAAAAATGTATTGTTTAATCAATTCCACGATATATTAGCAGGAACCAGTCTAGAAGCTGCTTATGACGATGCCCGAAATATGCATGGCGAAGCCATGTCCATTGCATCTAGGGGATTGAATTATGCCCTTCAATCATTATCTTGGAGAATCGATATTGAAGAAGAAGCTGGAATGAAGCCGATTGTTGTCTTTAATCCACATTCATGGAACAGTAAAGTAAACGTTGAACTTGAAGTAGGCGGATTAAGGGAAGGGGATATTCTAGTTGATCAGGAAGGAAACCAAATTCCCATACAGACTGTCCAATCTCAGGCAACAGCTGGAGGCCGCTTCCGGATAAGTTTTATTGCTGATCTTCCGTCCATGGGCTACCGTGTTTATAAAATTATTCGTTCTGAAGTTACAAAAGAGTACCCAACAATCAAGGCAACTGACCATGTCTTGGAAAATGATGCTTTTCGAATCGAAATTGATCCTGTTACGGGTTTTATAAAAAGTCTGTTTGATAAGATCAAGAATCTTGAATTGCTTGATGGACCCGCTGCACGACCTGTTGTTATCGAGGATAGGAGTGATACATGGTCACATAACGTTCTTCAATACAAAAACGAAGTTGGTACTTTTAAAGCCAAAAGTGCCAAGCTTGTCGAATCAGGTCCAGTAAAATCAGTAATTCGTGTGACAAGTGAGTATGGAAAATCTACACTTGTACAAGAATTTACCATGTATAAAGAATTGGACCAAATAGATGTTCATTGTACGTTAAATTGGCAAGAACAATTTAAACTATTAAAGATTAAATTTCCAGTTAACATCATCTTTAGAAAAGCTACATATGAAATTCCGTATGGACATATTGTACGAGAGTGTAATGGCGAGGAAGAACCAGGACAAAACTGGATTGATATTTCTGGAACTCATCTGCACACGGGAGAAATGTACGGATTGAGTCTCATGAATGATGGTAAATATAGTTTTGATATCCACAACAAAGAAATGAGCATTACCATTTTACGAAGTCCTATTTATGCACATCATGATCCAACCGTTCCAGAAAAAGATGGGCATTACTCATTCATTGACCAAGGAATTCAAAAATTTACTTACTCTATGCTCCCCCATACAGGAAATTGGGAAACGGCTGGTACAGTAAAACGTGCAGCGGAATTAAACCAAAAACCAGTCAGTATCATTGAAACATACCATAAAGGTTCTCTTCCGCAAATCGATTCTTTTATTACAGTCGATGTGGATAACGTTATTGTAAGTGTTGTAAAGAAGGCAGAAGATAATGACGATCTTATTATTCGTGCTTATGAAACGGCTAATAATGGGACAACAGCAGTTATTCAACTGCCAAAATGGAATCGATCGATTAAAGCAGAGTTTAATCCATCAGAAATTAAAACTTTCCGGATTCCAAGAGATTCATTTAAGGACGTTTTGGAAACAAATTTACTGGAGTGGGTAGAATAAAATAATTCAGATGAGAGTCTTCTGGCACTCATCCCCATAATGCACCCTGAGTTAGCAGATGGGTAAGATAAGCTTTTAATGTGGGATTTTAAATTTGATCTCATCTTGTCTTACGCATCTGCTAAAGGATTAGCTAGTGAAATTTGAATTCCAGCAAATTTTAGAAATAATCGATGTCGAAATGAGGGTTTAGAAAAATGATAGTAGCAGAACGACGCAAGTTTATAAAAGATTTGCTATTAAAAAATAAAAGTGTAAAGGTTTCTGATTTAGTTGAATTACTGCATGTATCAGAAGAGACGATTCGTCGAGATTTAGTTCGGCTGGAAAAGGCTGGGATTGCAGAGAAAAACTATGGCGGTGCCATTTTAATTGAAGATGCAGCCAATGTGCCTGTCGTTCCTCCTGTAGATGAAAGAAAGCGCCAATATTCCCTCGAAAAGGAACTAATAGGAAGAGCTGCCGCGAGTTTAGTAAAAGAAGGGCAGATTATTATTTTGGATGCAGGTTCAACAACCTGGTTTGTAGGAAAACACCTGCCAGCTAACGCAAGCTTAACTGTTATTACAAATGCAATAAATGTTGCTGAGGAATGTAGCAAAGATGAAACGGCATCTATCTATCTATTGGGAGGGGAATTACGCAGAAATTCAATGAGCCTTGTTGGACCACAAGCCGAAACAGAGTTAAAAAAATACAGTGCTGATTTTGTTTTTCTAGGTACATCAGGAATTTCTCTTAGACAGGGGTTCACTAGTTCTGATTTATTTGAAGCCGAGATCAAAAGGGGAATGGTTTCGGCGGGACAAAAAATTGTCGTTGTGGCAGACCATAGCAAACTTGAAAAAGCTGGATTAACCACTTTTTGCAATTTTGAAGAAACAGATATTTTTATAACGAGCGATTTGACAGATAAAAAAATCCTTAAGGAAATTGAAGATAGAGGTGTTCAAGTGATTGTTGCACCATTATCGGAGGAGACCATTATCTAAAAGATAATCTTGAGAAGGAGAGGGTTATAAATGATCAATGTTGCCTTATTAAGTAAGTGGCATGTTCATGCAGACGATTACGCACGCCAGGCAATCGAAAATGAACACCTTCAGATTAGAGTAGTTTGGGATGAAAATATCGAGCGTGGCATAGAGTGGGCAAAAAAGATGAATGTTCCTTTTGAACAGGATTTAATGAAGGTTTTAACCAATCCGGAAATTAATGCTGTCATTGTAGATACGCCTACTAATCTTCATAAAGAGATTATCATGCTCTCCGCTGAAAATAAAAAACATATATTTACAGAAAAAGTACTTGCTTTTACCTTACAGGATTGTAAAGAGATTTACGATGTGGTTGAAAAAAATAATGTGCAATTGATGGTTTCATTACCTCGGTTAACTGAAAATTATTATTTATATGCTCAACAAGTCTTGGACCAAGGCATGCTGGGAAAACTAACTTCCATTCGTTGCCGGTTAGCACATAATGGTGCTGTTCCCATAGAAGGAAATCCTAACGGATGGCTTCCTAAGCACTTTTTTAATAAAGAGGAATGCGGTGGTGGTGCCCTTATTGACCTTGGGGCACATCCGATTTATCTCACTAATCGCTTGGGAGGGCCGGTTAAAGCGGTGAGCGCCAGGTTACAACAACAATTTAACGATGAAGTTGATGATAATTCTGTCGCGATCATTGAATATGAAAATGGTGCGTTAGGATTGATTGAAACGGGATTCCTATCATATGGAGGTCCGTTCCAGCTTGAACTTTATGGAACAGAAGGAACTTTATTAATAGAAGATTCAAAGATTCGTATAAAAAGCAGGCAATTAAATGAGGGGTGGCAAACTCCAGAAATTCTGCCAGACAAACTTCCAATGCCAATGGAACAATGGGTTAATTCCATTATCAGTGAGGAAGTACCTGCTATCACTAAAACGGATGTCCAAGGATTAACATTAATAAATCAAGCATGCTTACGATCACATGAACAAGGGCGAAGAGTGGAAACAGCAGAAATAATGAATATAAACCTACCGCTAAAAAAATAAGGAGGATTAAAATGGCGAAAACATTAAGTGTTGGAATTATCGGTGCCGGCGGCATAGCAAGGGATGCACATCTGCCAAACTATTTAAAGTACGGAGATAAGGTTGAAATTGTTGCGGTATGTGATGTAGTAAAACAAAAGGCTGAACAATTAGCAACAGATTTTAATATTCCTCACGTTTTTTCAAATTATGAAGAAATGTTTCAAGAAATTGAACTGGATGCGGTAAGTATTTGTACACCTAATAAATTCCATTATTCATCAACAATAGGTGCATTAAAGGCTGGTTGTCACGTTTTATGTGAGAAGCCGCCAGCCATGACGGCAAAAGAGGCGGAGGAAATGGCGGCAGCTGCTGAAAAGGCGGGAAAAATATTAACATATGGTTTCCATTTTCGTCATTCTCCACAAGTTGAAGTATTAAAGCGTTTTATCGATGGCGGGGAGCTTGGTGGTATATATGCAGCACGGGTAATAGCGATGAGGCGGCGAGGTATTCCGGGCTGGGGCGTGTTTACGAACAAAGAATTACAAGGCGGCGGACCTTTAATCGATATAGGGGTGCATATGCTGGATACGGCCCTTTATTTAATGGATTATCCTGAACCAGATACGGTGTTTGGTGTAACCTACCAGAAGCTTGGGACGAAAAAGGGGGTCGGTCTCATGGGTTCATGGGATTGGGAAAACTTCTCGGTCGAAGATATGGCCCGTGGAATGATTACCTTTAAAAATGGGGCGTCGATTTTATTGGAATCTGCCTTTGCTGCCAATATTGAAAAGGCTGATGAAATGAATGTAACTTTAATGGGAGACAAAGGCGGAGCTGATGTTTTCCCCCTTAAAATCTATCAAGAGAAGCATGATTCATTGATTGATATTTCGCCAACATATTTACCAAAGCAAAATTATCATGAATTAGAGCTTAAGAGATTTGTAGAAGCATGTTTAGAGGGGACCGCTCCAATAAGTACCCCTGAACAAGGCGTCTATCTCCAACGAATTATCAATGGACTTTATGAGTCTGCTCTTAAAGGGGAAGCAATCAAAATAAGTAACAGCATTCTCGTATAATAAAAATCCAAAAAGGGGTGGTGGTCTATTTACCGCCCCTTTCTTTAAAAGGAGAGGAGTTTAAATGGGTAAAATTGGTTTACAATTATTTTCCGTATGGAAAGATGCAGAAAAGGATTTTTTGGGAACGCTCCAAAAAGTGATAAATCTAGGATATGAGGGAATTCAATTTGCCGGGTTTTATGATACCCCAGCAGACCAAGTCAAGAAATTATTAGAAGAGAACAAAACATTAGTGGCTGGAGCACATGTTGGCGTCCATCAATTATTAAACGATGAATGGGAGAAAACGCTTGAATATCATCATACCCTTCAGAATCAGCTCATCATTTGTCCCGCCCTTCCTAAGGAAATGAGGCAAACGATGGATGATTATAAGAGGTCTGCAGAGCTTTTGAATCAAATAGGTCAAAAATGCCATGAGGCAGGCTTTATTTTTGGTTACCATAACCATGATTTCGAATTTCAAACATTTGGCGAGAAGACAGGGCTGGAGCTGCTCTTTGATAACACAGATCCGGAATTGGTGAAAATGGAACTGGATTGCTATTGGGCCAGCTTTGCCGATCATGATGCATTAGGAATTATTCGTAAATATAAAAACCGGATTGTATCACTACATATAAAAGATATGAAATTGGAAAGTGGCCAAAAAGCGGGAACAGAGATAGGCCATGGTCAACTTGATTTTGATTCAATTGTTAAGGTGGGAAATGAATTTGGTATTGAATGGTTCACGGTAGAGCAAGAGGAATTTGAACGTGATCCATATGAAAGTCTAACAATAAACGTTGAAAATCTTAAAAAATTAAGATCTAGGAGGCTGTAGAATGACAAAACCAATACCTAGACCAGAATACCCCAGACCAGACTTCTCGCGGAATGAATGGCTGAACCTTAACGGGCAATGGAATTTTGATTTTGATGACAACAACATAGGTCTAAAAGAAGAATGGTATCTGAATCATCATTATCCGCAACAAATCACAGTTCCGTATGCATTTCAAACAACATTAAGCGGAATTGAGACAAAGGAGTTCCATGATGTTGTTTGGTACGAAAGAACTTTTACTGTTCCAGAAAAATGGCAAGGGAAACAAATACACCTCCATTTTGGGGCTGTTGATTACCGTGCAGCAGTTTGGGTAAATGGAAAGTTTGTTACGTCCCATGAGGGAGGCCATACTCCATTTTATACCAATATTACAGATGCTTTATTAAGTGGATTAAATAAAGTGGTTGTAAGGGTTGAAGATTTATCAGCGGACTTAGAACAGCCTCGTGGAAAACAGTACTGGGAAAAGGAATCAAAAGGGATTTTTTATACCCGGACAACAGGCATTTGGCAAACGGTTTGGCTAGAGCCAGTGAATCCATCATTCATTGAAAAAGTAAAACTAACGCCAAATATTGATTCAGGTGAAGTGACGGTCGAATATCTCGTTCAAAATAGGACGGAAAACCAAGAAATAGAAATTGAAGTTTCTTATCGAAATCAAATCGTTGCTCAAGAATGTTTGAAAGTGGACCTTGTTCAACGCAGGAATAAACACGCTGTAAGGTTAAAAGATTTCGAGAACGGGGAAGGAAAGCTATGGAGCCCTGAACAGCCGCAACTATATAACGTTAAATTTTGCTTAAAAGTTGGAAATGAACTTATAGACAAAGTAGACAGTTATTTCGGAATGAGGAAAGTAGCCATAAGCGATGGAAAGATCGAACTGAATAATAAGCCTTATTATATGAAGCTCGTCCTGGATCAAGGCTATTATCCGGATAGTCTATTAACTGCTCCGACGGATGAAGATATAAAGAGAGATATCGAGCTGACAAAAGAAATGGGCTTTAATGGTGTGAGGAAACACCAAAAAGTAGAGGAGCCGCGTTATCTATACTGGGCTGACAAATTAGGAATTCTCGTCTGGGGGGAAATGGCTAATTGTCACACCTTTACTGATAATGTAGTAAAACGAATTTCGTCTGAGTGGCAGGAAGCAGTGGAGCGTGATTATAATCATCCTTCCATTGTTGCCTGGGTGCCTATTAATGAAAGCTGGGGTGCTCCCCGCTTAAAAAGAGACCCCCGCCAGGCTAACCATTTATTAAGTTTGTACTATTTAACAAAATCATTGGACTCGTCACGGTTAGTCATTTCAAATGACGGATGGGAACACACAGTTTCAGATATATTGACCATCCATGACTATGAAGGCGAAAAGAAAGTTTTAAAAGAGCGGTATTCCAAGGTTGAGAATACCTTGCAATTTACTCCTGCAGACCGCTTTTTATTTGTCCCGGGCTTTCATTATCAAGGTGAGCCTATTATGGTTTCGGAGTTTGGGGGTATTGCTTATCAAAAAAGCAGTTGGCAAGGGTGGGGGTATACATCAGCCTCTAACGATCATGATTTTATAGAAAGATACTATCAAGTAGTTTCCAGTTTACTTGAATCGCCGCTTGTTCAGGGATTCTGTTATACACAAATTACAGATGTTGAGCAAGAAATTAATGGTCTATTAACATATGATCGAAAACCAAAGGTTGACCCAAGGCTTATTCGCGAAATAAATGAAGGAAAAAAGCCTTTGCTATTGTCAAAAGAATCACTTAATTAAGGAGTGTTATGGTTGTATTTTACAGTTGAAAAGATTGAAAAATATATAGGCGAAATACAGAATTACATTTACAAAGAAATAAAAGATATTCCTGCCTTTCGTTATAAGGAGTGGGAATTTGGCGAGGAAGACAAAGAAGCGTTTAAACCAGAATTTGATGACCAAAACTGGGAACGGTTTCAAATTGGTGATTATTGGGGCGGATATGATAAATCTGCCTGGTTTAGGACGACCGTTTCAATCCCAAAGGAATGGAAGGATGAACGCTTGGTCCTGCACTTTTTAGTAGGCCCGCGGGATGGCGGCGGATCCACCGCCGAATCCTTGCTGTATGTAAACGGGATTCCATTACAGGGAATTGACGTATGGCACGAGGAAGCATGGCTGCCGTCTGAGTTTTTGCTGAATGATGAAATCCATATTGCGATAAAAGCATGGAGCGGTGTTTTAAATCCGCCTGACCGCCGCAGATTTAAAGTGGCGAGGCTTGCCTGTACCGATGTTCCAACAGAGAAGTTTTTTTATCTCGCCCATACATTAGTAAATACAATAAAGGTTCTCGATGAGAATGATTTAAGACGAACAAAGATGCTTAAATTATTGAATGATGCGATGTTAAAGGTTGATTTCATTAAACCTGGTTCAAATTGCTTCTATCAATCTATTCAAGAAGCCTATAATTTTCTAAAAATAAAAGTAGAACAACTAGGCGAAATGGAAGAATTAAAACCATTAGTTACTGCTTTAGGGCATTCACATATCGATATGGCTTGGTTATGGCGCCTGGTTCATTCTAGGGAAAAAGCATCGAGGACCTTTTCAACTGTATTGCATTTAATGCGCCAATACCCGGAATACAGATACATCCATACTTCTCCCCAATTATATAAATATTTAAAAGAAGACTATCCAGAAATATTTATGAAGGTGAAAGAAAAGATAGCTTCTGGTGAGTGGGAGATCACAGGGGGAATGTGGATTGAGCCTGATACCAACATTCCCAATGGAGAGTCGTTAATTCGGCAAATCCAGTTTGGAAAACGGTTTATGAAAGAAGAATTTGGTGTTGATACAAAGGTTGTATGGCTTCCAGATGTATTCGGCTATTCGTGGGCATTACCGCAAATTATGAAGAAGAGTGGCATTGAAGCCTTTATGACGACCAAAATTAGCTGGAATCAATATAATCGATTCCCATTTGATTCATTTAAATGGCGTGGAATCGATGGTACGGACATATTCACTCATTTTATTACGACTCCAGAAGTTGGTGCACGGTCCTATACGTACAACGGAATGGTGGAGCCTGCCAGTGTGAAAGGAATTTGGGATGCCTATCAGCAGAAGGAAGTAAATGATGAGTTGTTACTGGCCTTTGGCTGGGGGGATGGCGGCGGAGGCCCAACAAAAGAAATGATTGAATCTGCCATGGTCATGAAAAACCTCCCTGGGTTGCCGAAAGTTCAAATGGACAAAGCGGAACCATATTTTGAACGATTAAGAGACCGTGTAAAGGATAAGGCGTTACCTGTTTGGGACGGTGAATTATACCTTGAGTATCACCGGGGGACGTATACATCGCAGGCAGTATTAAAAAGAGCTAACCGTAAAACGGAAGTTACCTATCATAATGCTGAATGGTTAAGCACCTTATCGGATTATTTTACAAATAAGGAAAATTACCCTCATGAAACCTTAAATGAGGGCTGGGAAATGCTGCTCCTGAATCAATTCCATGATATTCTGCCGGGTTCGTCCATCCGTCAGGTAAATGAGGATGCACGGAATGATTACCGGGCAGTGCAAGCGATTGGAGAAGGCGTTTTAAAAGAAGCAAAAGGTTCGATTGAACAAAATATTAAAACAGGGCAGGACAGCATTGTTGTCCACAATTCGCTATCCTTTCAGCGTGATAGTTTAATAGAATTACCTGTTTCCCCTGTTTTGACTGAAACGACAACCATTGCAGATGAAGAAGGCAACCCATTGCCAGCTCAGGTGATTCAAGATGGACAAGATAAAAAGCTATTAATCCAAACGAAAAATGTACCAGCGCTTGGATATAAATCATATAAACTAGTAAATCGCCCGGCTGAAAAATTTGGACTGGTCGTGACAAAGGATTATTTAGAAAACGACTTTTACCAAATTCGCTTAAATGAAAAAGGTCAGATCATCTCTTTGTTTGATAAACGATTAGAAAGAGAAGTTCTCGCCGATGGGGCCAGGGGGAATGTACTGCAGACCTTTGAAGATAAGCCAATGAATTTTGATGCTTGGGATATTGATTTGTATTATCAGGAAAAAATGCGGGAGATTGATTGTTTGGCAGAAGTGCAGGTCCATGAGGCAGGTCCTGTTAGGGGCAGCCTAAAACTGACTTGGGAATTTTATGATTCCACTATTACACAATATATAACCCTCTATACACATTCACCAAGAATTGATTTCCGTACTAAAGTGGACTGGCACGAAAAACAAACATTATTAAAGGTCGCCTTTCCCGTTAACGTACGTTCTACAAAAGCAACCTATGATATTCAGTTCGGAAATATCGAGCGTCCGACTCATTGGAATACAAGCTGGGATCATGCACGGTTTGAAGTGGTCGGACATAAATGGGTTGACCTTTCCGAAGGAAATTTTGGTGTCAGTTTGTTAAATGACTGTAAATATGGTCACGATGTAAAAGATAATGTTTTACGTTTAACACTCATTAAATCATCAATCGAGCCAGACGAAACAGCTGACCGCGGGAATCATGAATTTACTTATACCTTGGTCCCTCATAAAGGAGATTGGCGTGAGGGGGATATTGTGAAAGAGGCCTATGATTTGAATGTTCCATTAATGGCAGCTGAACTTAAGGCAAATCCGAGCGGGAATTTGCCAGATGACTTTCAATTTGCAGAAATTGATCGTGATAATGTTTTGTTGGAAACCGTGAAAAAAGCGGAAGACGATGATTCTATTGTGGTCCGTTTCTATGAATATAAGCAATTTAGAAATAAAACAAATGTTACCTTTGCAAAACCGATCAGAAAAGCAGTCGAATGCAATCTAATGGAGGAAGAAGAAATGCCGGCGGACTATCAAGGAAAAACCCTCTCTTTCTCAGTCTCTCCCTATGAAATTAAGACATTTAAAGTTTGGTTTTAAACAATAAGCATAATGGCACTATAAAATTTTTTATGGTGCCATTTCTTGAATAAAGGGGTTGTTAGGATGGTTGAAATTCTTTTATGGTCAATTGGTTCTCCATCGGGCCACTCTAAAAAATTAATAGACAATTATAAGCAGCCTAGTCTTTTCTACAACCATGTATTCAATGTAAACAAAGACACAGATGGACAAAGATGGCCACTGTTCCATCCGAGTGAGGCCGATCCGGATGCTGGTTACCGCTTATATCCATATACAGTTAATTTTCATTTGAATGAAGAACCAAGCAGCAGTTACAAATTAAAAATTGACTATCTTGTCATAGCGCCACGCCTAGCTTATCTAGAAGTAGCTATTAACGGGGTGAAAGGTAATGGATATTTACGCCCAAAACCATCGGAAAAAGGTGAAATCACTCTTCATTCAGGCTTACATACCACAATCTACTCGGAAGGTGAATTGGAGATCATTATCCCGAAGCAGCTTCTTGTTAAAGGTGAAAATTCACTTGTTTTGACAAGCCGTGATGGAGGAGAATTTATCCTCATTGATAATTTGGAAAAAGTGAAGCGACTTGACCGCATGGCAAATGCTGCTGGTTTTATCTATCAATCTATTACATTTTCAAGACTTGATGAAGAGCTAAAAACTGCTATTAAAAAAGTGGTTATCAAACCGTCGGTACTTTACAAAAAAACAAGCAGTGGAGACCTGGTAGAAATATGTTATTTCTATCTCGAATTAAATCAACCTATTCAAGAAACGGATTTGACATTAAAACTTCACTTTATAAATAAGATAGAAACACTTAACATTTGTATCCCAAAACAAAACTTCGGCCATTTTTTTACCAGCTTTCATCTGAGTGATGGGGATGACATCGTTGAATATGAGCTAACAGGTAAAAATTTTTACCAAACAGGCAGGCTTAAGCGGAGGCGTAAATGGAAGGTTTATATCACCCCTCATTCCCATACAGATATCGGCTATACACATCGCCAGTGGGAAGTGGCGGAAAGATTATGCAGAAATATTGACACTGCGCTGGAATTTCTAAAAAAAGAAGAAAAGGCCACCATGGGTATTCCCACATTTGCCTATCACCTTGATGCCTCCTGGGTGCTGGAAACTTATATGGCTACCAGAAGCAAAGAAAGAATTGATGAATTGCATAGGTTTATTAAAGCAGGCAAGCTGGGGGTCCCGCACTCTTATGTAGACCTGTTAACCCAGTTTGCCTCATTGGAAGAACTGATCCGAAATGGAGAGTATTCGGAATCACTGTTAAGGCCAAAAGAACTAAGAGCAAGCTTTAACGCTGTCGTGGATGTTCCCTCCCTTTCAGGGGCGCTGCCAGCGATTTATGAGGGATCAGGAGTCAAGTATTTAGTTCATGCCAATAATCAAGACCGTGGTCCCTTCAGGTTAAATGGGGGACTGCATAAGGTTTCTCCTTTTTATTGGGAAGGAGTCAACGGAGGCAAGGTTCTTGTTTGGCTTTCGAAAATGTATTGTGAGCTTCGCAAGGTTTGCGGTAGCCCTCCCATTAACAGCGCGGCTGAACGGGGGCTGCAAATGTGGCTTGATGAGTTCGAAAACGATGAATATAAACCAGATGCCGTTTTGCTGTATGGTCAAGAAGCGGATAATACCGATATTGACCCGCAGCCGATAGAGTTTACAAGAACTTGGAATGAAACCTTTGCCTATCCAACATTAATTGCCTGTGATGTTAACACATTCTTTGAATATGTTGAATCCAACTTTGGAGATTCATTTAAAAGAGTTAAAGGGGATGGAGGGGCCTATTGGGAGGATGGGGTAGGATCAACGATTGTCCCGAGTTTACAAATCAGGCAGGCACAAGCAATGCTGCCGGCAGCGGAGAAACTCGAGTCATTGGCAGTTATTCATAATGATGGCTGGGAATTTCCTCAACAACAATTTGAACAAGCTTGGCGAGCTAACCTCCAATTTGTGGAACATACATGGGGGGCCTTTTTAAGTGGGACAGATCCCGATGCTTTGTTGCAGCAAGACCAGTGGGCAATCAAAGAGCATTTTGCAAAAGACGGCTGCCAATGGGCTAAACGCCTTCTTCATACAGCTGCGGTAAGACATAGTTTAAATTGGAATAACAATGGCAGGGAAATTGTAGTTTACAATGCACATAGCTGGCCTGTAAGCGGTGAGATTATCGTTGAAATTGGTCAAAATGAACAGTTGATTGATACAGAAACGGAAGAAGTTATTCCAACCCGCTTAATCAGTACAACCAACTCACAGGCCATAGTTGCATCTTGGTTTGGGAACGTTCCCGGGTTAAGTTATCGCCGGGTTGAATTAAAGGAAACAGATATAGGCAATGAAGCAATAGTTATAAAAAAGAACGTAATGGGAGAAGCAAAATTAGACAAAACCGTTACTTTAGAAAATGACTTTTACCGGTTGGTAATAGATTTAGAGAAAGGCTGTTTGACAAGCGCATTTGATAAAGTGGTGCAAAAGGAACTAATCGATTTAGAAGACAAATGGGGCTTTGGACAATTCCTTTATGCCAAAGGAGGCGAAGGAACCCGCCTTGTTGGAAACCAAATGGATTTATTACAAGGAAACGCGGTCATTCTATCTGATTTTTCATTACAAAAATATGAGATTCATTCCTTTGTCTATGGAAAATCAATAAAAATAGAGGGAAAAGTACCTTTTGGAACGATCGAGATCGAGTGGAAATTGCTGGATAACATAAAAAGTTTTGATGTTTCCTTTGTTTATCAAAAAGAAGAACGTTTGGAAAAAGAGGCTGTTTATGTGGCGTTTCCTTTATCCATCCGACAAGCCGAAACCATGTCGGATTCGCAGCTCGGATGGGTTAATTGGGATAAAGATCAATTGCCAGGAGGATGTAAGGAATGGCTTCCGCTACAAACAGGGATTCTGGTAGATGGGAAGGATATCGATGTATATATTGCCTCACCCGATATATCGCTATTCTGTATAGGCGATATGGTAAGGGGAAATTGGCCAAAAGAACTACCTTTATCCGGAAGCCGCATATTCTCATACGTCCTGAATAATTATTGGAATACAAACTATAATGCCTCACAGGGAGGGAAAATTTCGTTTCATTATAGTATTACAAGTCAGTCCAAAATTAAAAAAGAGGACGCTTATCGATGGGGATGGGAAAAACGTCAGCCTTTATATGGACATCGGATAAGTTTTCAGGA
Organism: Neobacillus bataviensis; assembly: GCF_019969725.1. The sequence goes on along the minus strand of NZ_JAHXYW010000005.1, from coordinate 56,442 downwards.
TTTTAGAACTCCAAAATCCCCATACCATCAACATGGTCAAAATACCTTAGCGTCTATTGAAGGTGAAAAGGTGGCTTTAATTACGATTAAAAAGGCAAGGTGGAAAGACGGCTGGCTAATAAGGCTGCAAGAAATTTCTGGTGAAAATCAAATCACAAAAATTTCATTCCCAGGGAAGAACATTACAGAGGCATGGAAGATGGACTTACTTGAAAAAGATATCCATCCGCTGGAAGTGAATCCGGATGGATCTATTCATGTTGAAGTACCTTCATGGGGATTGTTTACATTAAGAATCCTCCTAAAAAGTAAGATTGATTTAATATAATCTTTGATTTCCTGGTTCGTTTGAAAAAAAGCTTGGATAGAAAGGAAGAAATAGTGGATAAAGTGATATTCGTTACTTTGATTATCAGCTTTGCTATTGCCTTGATAGCAAGCAGTTGTTCTTCAATGGAAAAGAAAGAATTGACCTATAAAAATCCTGTTTTTGAACCGGTAATTGCTGACCCTTCGATAATAAAAGCCAAAGATGGATATGTTTATGCCTTTGGTACGGAAGACGACTGGGGAGATCAAAAAGGGGAGCGTTTGATTCCTATTGTCCGTTCAAAAGATTTAGTGAACTGGAAATATGTTGGGCAGGCCTTTGATAAAAAACCGGATTCGAAAAGTGCAGGATCGCTTTGGGCACCGGATATTCGTTATTTTAATAAAAAGTATTATTTATATTATTCGATGTCAGTATGGGGGGATAGTAATCCAGGAATTGGTGTTGCTGTCTCGGATGTTCCTGAGGGGCCATATAAAGACCAAGGAAAACTATTTGATAGCAGGTCGATTGGTGTAGGAAATTCAATTGATCCATGTGTTTTTGAAGATGATGATGGTAGAGCTTATTTATTCTGGGGAAGCTTTCACGGAATTTTTGGGATTAAACTTTCAGATGACCGGTTAAGTACCATAGGGGATCCCTTTCATATTGCAGGGAATGACTTTGAAGCTTCATATATGATTAAGCGTGGTAAATTCTATTATTATTTTGGTTCAAGAGGCACTTGTTGTGAAGGAGAAAAGAGCGGTTACAATGTGGCAGTTGGACGCTCAAAAAGTATTAAGGGGCCATTTGTAGATAAAGACGGAACTGACCTTTTACAAGGTGGGGGAACATTGGTACTAACAGGTAATTTTCCAAATGACAAAGGAAAAAAATTATTTGCAGGCCCAGGTCATAACGCGATTATAAAAGATGATAATGGTACGGATTGGATGGTTTACCATGCAGTTGATATAGATAACCCATTACTGCCAAATGGGGCTACAAGACGACCACTTATGATTGATCCGATTAAATGGAAAAATGGTTGGCCCGTAATTGATGGACTTGTTCCTAGCAACCAAACAATTCCAGGTCCTGTATTTCATTAGGAATAATTTTAAAAAAATTAATCTCGTAAACTCGCAGGTTTTCGCTCCGTTTCCCTTTTTAAACACCACCATGTTTTAGGGGAAAGGCTATTAAGCTCTAAATATAAAAATTTTGAAGTTACGACGATAACGGTAAACATGAAACGAAATGGAGGTTTGAATATGCTGGGTGCTATCGAGGCAGGAGGAACAAAATTTGTTTGTGCGGTTGGGGACGAATTTGGGAACATCACAGATGTTATTCAGATTCCAACCACCATACCTGATGAAACAATGACTGAGGTCATTAACTTTTTTAAAAAATATTCTTTAGATGCAATGGGGATTGGGTCGTTTGGTCCAATAGATGTAAATATGGAAAGCCCAACGTACGGCTATATTACTTCCACACCAAAGACGGCATGGAAGAACTATCCACTTGTTCAAGCAATCAAAGATGCCTTTTCAGTACCCGTCGGCTTTAATACAGATGTGAATGCTGCTGCGTTAGCTGAAGCAACACTGGGCGCAGCAAAAGGTCTGGACAGCTGTTTATATATTACAATCGGCACCGGAATTGGAGCAGGAGCTATCGTTCACGGGAAATTGCTCCAAGGTCTTTCCCATCCTGAGATGGGGCATATCCTCGTACCGCGTCATCCAAATGATAAATATGAAGGGGGCTGTCCGTACCATCGTGATTGTTTGGAGGGACTCGCGGCAGGACCGGGGATAGAGGAACGCTGGGGAGACAAAGGAGTAAATCTTGTTGAAAGAGAAGAGGTTTGGGATTTAGAAGGATATTATATTGCGCAAGCTCTTATACAATATATTTTGATTCTTTCCCCCAAAAGAATCATTCTTGGCGGCGGAGTTATGAATCAAAAACAAGTATTTTCCTATATATATAAGTATTTGGATGAGCTAATGAATCAATATGTAAACTTCCCTGATCTTTCAAGTTATATCGTAAGCCCTGTATTAGGGAATCGTGCAGGGATAACAGGTTCACTTTTACTTGCCTATCAAGCGCTTCAAGATGAAAGTAGATCTTAAATATTCTGGGGGAATTAATGTGCAGCCATTATTTTTAAAACCAGTCCTTAAAGAGAGAATTTGGGGTGGACGGGCATTGCAATATGAATTTGGTTATGAGTTGCCATCCAATGAAACAGGTGAATGTTGGGCTATTTCCGCACATCCGAATGGACCCTCTATTATTGAAAATGGACCCTATGCCGGGATCACATTGGATAGGCTATGGAAAGAACAACCAGAGCTTTTTGGCAATCCAAAGGAAGAGGTATTCCCTCTTTTAACAAAAATTTTAGACGCTAATTTGGATTTGTCTGTTCAAGTCCATCCAAGTGACGATTATGCGAAGGTTTATGAGAACGGAGAATTAGGTAAGACTGAATGCTGGTATATTATTGACTGTAAAAAGGACGCAAATATTATAATCGGTCACAATGCAAAAACAAAGGAAGAAATGATTCGACTGATGAACGAAGGAAAATGGGACTCGCTGCTTCACAAGAGGAAAATTAAGCCAGGTGATTTCTTCTTTGTTCCTAGCGGAACGATCCATGCCTTATGTGAAGGCACGCTTGTGTTAGAGACGCAACAAAGCTCCGATACCACTTATCGTGTTTATGATTATGATCGTAAAGATGCTAATGGAAACATACGGGAACTTCACTTAGAAAAAGCTATGGATGTAACAACAGTTCCACATCAACATACCCAAAACGTTCCAACAGTTGAAAAAAGGGAAAATGTTACGATTACTACTTTTATGGAATCGGAATTTTTTTCAGTATATCATTGGGACGTAACAGGTGATGCAACATTTTTAATAGATAATAAATATTTATTAGTAAGTGTAATTAAGGGAGAAGGTTCTCTCGTTAACAATGGTGAGAAATATTCTTTACAAAAGGGAACTCATTTAATCATCCCTGTCGGGCTAAGAAAGTTTAATATAAATGGTAATTGCCAATTAATTGTTTCCCACCGATGTAAATAGTTGTAAAATTCAGATTTATAACCTTAGTAATAATCTATTATAGAGAGTAGAGCCGACTCATTCCGAAATCTTAGTTTGTCCATTAGATAAACTAAGGTTGTGTGTAATCATTAAAGTAACCAAGAATTTAAAAACAAATACTCCTAAAATATCAAATTCCAGTAGAGAAGTGTTGTATAAAAATGAAATTAGAACTACTGAAAATTAAACATGTAACTATCAATTTGTTAGAAAAATATTTTACGGGAGAATCAATTGAATACAAGAACATATTTGCGATCATCATTCCAATATTTGTAGACCAGACGTTTTTAATCCTAATGAGTTTATTAAATACAGCGATGATTAGTTCAGCGGGGGTTGCTGCGGTCAGTGCGGTTAGTATGGTCGATTCGTTAAATATTTTCTTGGCAAATGTATTTATCGCGGTGGCGACAGGAGGTACCGTAATTGTTGCACAATATAAAGGCAGCGGGAACACACTGATGGTTTCCAAAACAGCTACGCAGGCCATAAATGTAGCCACCATATTTTCAGTATTGGTGAGTGTCCTTGTCATTTATTTTCATATGCCGATCTTAAACGCCCTTTTCGGTAACGCTGAAGAGGATGTATTTAATAATGCAAAAACATTCCTCATCGGCAGTTGCATTTCTTATCCATTTACCGCCATCTTTCAATCTGTTACCGGATCGTTAAGAGGGGTTGGAGAAACGAAACCGTGCTTGAAGCTATCACTATTTCTTAATTTAACAAATACAATACTAAATGTTTTGCTGATTTCTATATATAAAATGGGTGTGGAAGGCCTCGTGATTTCCACTATTGTGGCAAGAACCTTAGGAACGACGGCATCATTAATTTATATTGTAAAGTACAATGAGACGATCCATTTCCAATTAAAAAGTGTATGTCGGATTGACTACGCCATTTTTAAAAAGATCATGTTTATTGGCCTCCCTTTTGCCGCTGAGCAAATCTTTTTCAATGGTGGTAAGCTCCTTACGCAAACTTTTATAGTAGAGCTCGGAACCCCGGCTTTGACAGCATTTGCCATCGCCAATTCTCTTGCCATGTTATTTCAAATAGGGCCGAATGCACTTGGCATTACCAGTGTCACGGTGGTTGGCCAGTGTATCGGACGAAGGAACATTCAAGACGCTAGGAAGTTAATTCAATCACTGCTAGGGTTTTCTGCCATCCTTTTTGTGATTGCAGCAGCTGTAATATTGCCTTTATTCCCTTTATTAATCAAAATGTACAATCCGCCGGATGAAATTATTCCAACCATTTTTACCATGATTATTATATCCGCCATTGCCCAGCCTATAGTGTGGTCACAAAGCTTTATCATGCCGTCAGCATTACGGGCAGCCGGAGATTCAAACTTTACTTCGATTGCATCGCTGCTGTCGATGTGGCTGCTTAGGGTAATTCTTGGTTATATTTTAGGAATTACATTAGGTTTTGGCATTATAGGTGTTTGGGTGGCCATGATTGTGGAATGGGGTGCACGGGGAATCATCTTTGCCTGGCGTTTTAAAGGGAAAAAGTGGTATGCCCATAAGCTTGTGTAGTGGGTGCGCTAATAAAAGACTAAAACCTTTTGTTTGCATTATTGTTAAGGATAAGTAATATTTATACTATCTAGGACAACAATTAACATAAGGAGTCTGTTTATGGCAAATAACAAAAAATACACGAAAAATAGTAAGAATTCATCATCAAAGTTTATTTTCTGGGTAGTGGGTCTAATTGCCGTTGGAATATTGGCGCTTATTTTTTTCGGAAATCATAATAAGGATCAGAATAATACCGCTTCCGAAAAAATTGATTACGCTAATCAGCCATTCCTGGGCGATAAATCTGCACCAGTCTCCATTATTGAATTCGGCGACTATAAATGCCCAAATTGCAAAAACTTTGCCGATCAAGTAATTCCTCTAATTCAAAAAGATTTGGTGGATACAGGGAAGGCCAAATTGTATTTTATGAATGATTCGTTTATCAATGTTGATTCTGAACGCTCTGCTAAATTTGCGGAATCTGTTTACCAGGAATTAGGAAACGACACGTTTTGGAAGTTCCATGATCTTCTTTACAAAAAACAGCCAGAAGATACTAAATATGAACAAATCGATCTATATACGGAAAAGTTTCTAACAGATACGTTGAAAGAAGTAGCCAGTGATAAAGATGTGGAAAAGGTTGTCCAAAACTTCCAGGCCAAGAAATCGGATGCTGCTTGGAAAAAGGATATGGACTATGCTGAAAAATTAGGTGTAACTGGAACGCCAACCATATTCGTAAATGGCAAGAAGTTTGAAGGCGGAAGTATGGAAGACTTAAAAAAGATGGTTGATAAAGCGGCAAAGGGGAAATAGCATGAATAAATCCTTAGTAGTCTCGTGGGTTGCAGCTTTAATTGCAACACTCGGCAGCTTGTACTTTAGTGAAGTCATGCATTTTGTACCATGTACGCTTTGCTGGTATCAGCGGATATTCATGTATCCGCTAGCCATCATATTGGGGATTGCTGTCTACCGAAACGATAAGGGAATTTATAAATATGTATTGCCGCTGTCAATCATCGGAATCCTAATATCAGGCTATCATACTTTATTGCAAAAGATTCCCTATTTACAACAGTTTGAAATGTGTACAAGCGGGGTTCCCTGTTCAAAGGACTATATCAATTGGCTGGGATTTATTACGATTCCCCTATTAGCGCTGATTGCTTTTATTACCATAACGATCAGCTTAGTGATTCTTGCCCGCAGTCAAAAGGAAGAAGAGACTATCCAAGGATAGTCTCTTTATTTTTGAACAAAAAAGAGCAGTAAAACCATGAGATTTTACCGCCCTCTTTTTATTAAAGTGTAATGGCCATTGCCATGATTAGTACATCCAAGATGCACCAACAATGATTAAAAGGATAAACAACACAACGATTAGCGCAAAGCTTGTGCTACTGTGTCCCATTTCAAAGTCACCTCCTATTTAATAATTACAATTTATGCAAATAGGAGAAAATTGAAATGGACAAACGTTGATTTGCAGTAAAAAGATTGAAATTAGCTATATTGCGGTCTTAGTTTGGATCGTTTGTTGACGTGCTGTTCAGCACTTAATGCTGCAATCGCACCATCAGCTGCAGAAATAACGGCTTGTTTAATCGGTGTTCTTCTAGCGTCGCCGCCTGCAAACACTCCATCAACATTTGTACGAAGATGGTCGTCAACGATCACATAACCTTCTTCATCTCTCATGACGGCTCCATTGAGGAAATCAGTCCCCGGTTTCATTCCGCCAAGATATAAGAAAATACCATCGACATTCCAAGTTTCAACTTCTTTTTTATCATTTAGAATCACTAATTTCTCAACACTATCTGTACCAATAATTTCTCTTACTCGGTGACGTCGATAGATTTGGACCTTTGGATTATCTTCTAGGGATGAAAGGTCAGTATCACCCTTTAACTCAGTAGGAATTAATATTTTAACGGTCTTGCAATACTTAGCAAGTGTTTCAGCTTCATGAATAGCCTCGTCGTTATCACCGACAACAGCGACAACCTGATCTTGATAAAAGGCGGCATCACAGGTTGAACAGTAGCTGACACCGCGGCCGGTGAATTCTTCTTCCCCATTAATCTTACTGGATGGAGCTTTTGCGCCAACGGCAATAAAAACGCTTTTCGCCTTAATCGTTCCTTCAGCTACCTCTATCATTTTGATTTCATCTGAAAAATCAACAGAAAGAACAGTAGAGCGGACGAATTCTGCACCAAAGTCTTTTGCTTGTGCTTGCATTCTTGTCAGCAGTTCAAGACCTGTCACTTCCTCACGCACGCCTGGATAGTTAGCGATTTTATGAGTAATTGCTAAAGTTCCTGCCTTTGGTGCCTTATCAATGACAAGGGTTTTTAATTTACCGCGGGCAGCATAAACAGCAGCAGACGCTCCAGCAGGTCCGCCGCCAATGGTTACAAAGTCATAGACTTCTTCAAGGGTCTTTTCATTGACTGGCTGGAAAATGGATTCTTCACTTTCAAGTTGTGGGGGTGCTGCTGCGGCTGGCTTGTCTTCTTCTGACAACCCAAGAAGTTTAATGAATTTTTTCTCCTGGAAGCCTAAAACGAGCTTTCCATTAATAAAGGTCGCGGGTGTTCCGAAAATTTTCCGTTCCTTTAACTGATCAAAATATTCTTTTTGAATCGAGGCATTCCGTTCTTCAAATTCAATTCCCTTTTCTTTAAGATACGATTTTACCTTTTCACAATAAGGGCAGCCAGTACTGCTATATACGATGACTTCATGTTTAGACATTCGGGGGTACCTCCTAAAATTTTTTCTTAATTACAATAATAATATTAATACTAAATAAAAGTCAAACCTTTTTAATAATAATTCTAATTTAAAAAGCCCAACATAAAATGTTGGACTTTAAGTAAATTAAATTGTTTTGCCAAGGAATGCCGTCAGCATCCAAACATGCTTCTCTAAACCTGAATGGATAGCCAGCAGCATATCGCCGGTGGTTTCATCATCTAACTCCCCAGCTAGACTCATTCCTTCTTTTATTTCCCCAATGATGATTGAAAAGTCGTTAATAATCGATTGAACCATTTCTTCAGCTTTTTCTGTGCCTGTTGCTTCTTGAATGGATGAGATTTCAAGGCATTCTTTCATGGTTGCGACAGGATTACCTCCAATTGCAAGCAAACGTTCTGCCAATTCATCGACATGGAGCCCGGCCTCATTATAGAATTCTTCAAATTTTGCGTGAAGTGTGAAAAATTGTTCGCCCTTCACGTACCAATGATAGTTATGTAATTTCATATACAAAACAGACCAATTGGCAATTTGTTTGTTAAGTACGTCCACTAATTGATTTTTCAATTGAAATCCTCCTTTATATCATCTCGTTATATTATTTCCAATAATACTCGTGAAATCCTGTGTGAATTAAAGGAAATTATTGTCAGTTTGGTGAAAGTTTCTCGTTTCCATGTTACATGGCTGAAACAAAATGTAATAATAATCCCTTCAATATCCAATAATTCATTTTTATGGAGTTTAATATAAATAGGATAGACCTTCCATTTCGGTTAGGAACGCTTTGATATCAGGCGGTCTGTTTGCTAGTTTTTGCATTCCATTTTTTGGCTAATGAATTCGTATGTTACAACTGGTAGCCTTAGTTGTAGAGAAACGAGCTACTAATCTAGGAGGTTTTCAAATGAACAAATTTAAAAAACTAGTAATTGCAGCTGGTCTTATCTTATCAATGTCAGCATTTACGGTAAATGGAAAAACAGAGGCGGCTACGACAACTCATAAAATTCAGTCTGGAGAAACTTATTGGAAAATTGCAAAAGGTTTTGGTGTGCCTTTAAATAGTTTAATGGCGGCTAATCATTCTAAGCCACTTTATACAGGACAAAATATGCTGATCCCGAACTCCCCTTATACAGCAGCAGAGAAAGATCTAATGGCACGTCTTGTCCGTGCAGAAGCAGTAGGAGAACCTTATGCTGGGAAAGTAGCAGTTGCTACAGTCATTTTAAATAGAGTAAAAAGCCCTGACTTCCCAAACACAGTTCGTGGAGTTATCTATCAAATTGCAAATGGGCACTATGCTTTTACACCTGTCCAAAACGGCCAGATTAATCAGCCAGCGGATTATGCCTCAAAGAGAGCCGTTAATGAAGCAATCGCTTTTAGTGGAAAAGGAAACGGCTCATTATTTTTCTACAACCCTAAAACCGCGCAAAGTCAGTGGATTCTATCACGCCAAGTTACCGTAACGATCGGAAATCATCGCTTTGCAAGATAATTATTAACATTCTATAAAAATAGATATTTATACAAAAAGGCAGTGGATTTCCAAAAAGGGAGTCTCACTGCTTTTTTGTATTTATTTATTAATTTTAAGTGCTACTAAACTAGCAAAATCATGAATGATGGTGGCTGCGAGCAGGGAAGTAATTTGAGTTGGGTCGTATGGCGGCAGCACTTCGACTAAGTCAAAACCAATAAAATTAAAGTCTGTTAGGGAACGAATAATTTGTAAGGTTTCAAAGCTATTTAATCCACCGACCTCGAGTGTCCCCGTTCCCGGTGCACAGGAAGGATCGACAAAATCTATATCAAAGCTAAGGAAGCAAGGAGTATCCCCAATTTTTTGTTTGATTTCTCTTATAACATCCTCCATTCCACGCTCCTTTAATTCAGGTGTCGTAATGACACGATAGCCCAAGTCTTTGCTAGCATCAATATCGCCTGGATGGTTGAGTGTCCCTCGAATCCCAACCTGAAAAACCTTATCTGGTATAAGCAGATTTTCTTCATAGGCTCGGATGAATGGAGAACCGTGCCAATATTTTTCATCATAATAGGTATCCCATGTATCGGTATGGGAATCAAAATGAATTAATGCAACAGGTCCGTGCACCTTGGCAGCTGCTCTTAAGTTGGCCAACGTCACTGAGTGGTCTCCGCCAAGCCCAATGGGAATGATTCCTTTTTCCATCAATTCCATGACTGCTTTTTCAATGACCTCGTAGCTGCGATGGATATTATGAGGGATCACGGAAACATCGCCAATATCAATGGCATTGCAATCATCAAACGGATACACCTTGTGAATCGGATGATACGGAAATAAGGTCATTGACGCCTGACGAATGGCTTGCGGTGCGAATCGGGCCCCAACACGGAAGGATGCGGCAGTATCAAACGGCATGCCGACAATCGCTAATTTCGCATTTTCTCTTGCGGAAGGCAGCCTCATAAACGTGCCTGTCGTACAAAATTCAGGTTTTACGTCTGGTGATAAAGGATAGTGCATTTTTAGATTCCCCCATTTCTGTTTTTTCAAAATTATTTGATGCAAGTTTTATGCCAAATAAAAGGTAGGAGCTCTTCATAATTGGCACGGAAATTGCAAGCATACATACTGATTTTAAAAATAAGGGGGAATAAAAAATTTTAAAAAGGCAAAGGGGTTCTCTTGAATTGAAAGCGGTTTAAAAAAAGGGGAGGTATGATAGGTGGAAAATGGCGTAAAGTTGAAAAGATCGTTAAAGCTTTGGCAGATTGTTATTATGGGGCTTGCTTATATGACCCCCATGGTTGTGTTCGATACGTTTGGGATTGTTTCAGGGGTAACCAATGGTCACGTACCAAGTGCCTACATTATTGCATTGATTGGCATGCTTTTCACGGCGGCAAGCTACGGCAAACTGGTAAAGGTTTTTCCTCAGGCAGGTTCGGCTTATACTTATACACAAAAGGCGATAAACGGTCATTTAGGATTTCTGGTTGGCTGGTCCTCTTTACTTGATTATTTATTTTTACCAATGGTCAACGCTTTATTAACCAAACTATACTTAAATGCTTTGTTTCCATCCGTTCCTGATTTTATCTGGGTATTAGTATTTGTCGGAATAGTTACCTTTCTTAATTTACGCAGCGTTAATATTCTGGCAAATTTTAATTCCATTTTTGTGGCCGTGCAAATCCTGATTATGATCGTCTTTATCATCCTTGTCGTTAAAGGGCTGAATGGAGGCGAAGGAGCCGGAACTGTGCTTAGCCTTAAGCCTTTTTTTGTGGAAGGGATGACCATTCCAGTCCTAATTACAGGAGCAACGATTCTCTGTTTTTCCTTTCTTGGTTTTGATGCGGTTTCAACCCTCTCTGAGGAAACACCAAATCCAGAAAAAACAATTCCAAAAGCGATCCTTTTAACAGCTTTATGGGGAGGAGTCATTTTTATCACCACATCGTTCTTTATTCAGTTATTCTTCCCTGATATTTCAAGATTCAAAAATCCGGATGCAGCCCTGCCGGAAATCGCTCTGTATGTGGGGGGAAAGTTGTTTCAATCGATTTTCTTATGTACAACCTTTGTCAATACTCTAGCATCTGGGCTAGCTTCACATGCAAGTGTATCGCGATTATTGTATGTAATGGGGCGGGATAAAGTCTTTCCGGAGAAATGGTTCGGCTTTGTCCATCCAAAATGGAGGACGCCTGCGTTTAATGTTATATTTGTCGGTGTCATCTCTTTATCAGCATGGTTCTTTGATTTAGTTACTGCTACGTCGTTAATTAATTTTGGCGCCCTTATGGCGTTTACATTCGTAAATCTTTCTGTTATAAGTCATTTTGCCGTCCGGCAAAAAATGCATCGGTCACCAAAAGGATTTTTTGATTACGTCATCATGCCATTAATTGGTGCTGCTGCAGTAGGAATCCTGTGGGTAAATCTTGAAATAAGTTCCTTGATCATGGGTCTTATATGGTTTGGATTCGGCTTTGTGTATTTGCTCTATCTAACAAAAGCATTCCGAGCAGCGCCGCCGCAATTTAAAACAGAAGAAGCATAATGAACCTTTAAGCCTTTAATCATTCTCTAGATTGAAGGCTTTTTTGATGCCCTTGTTATGCAAATCAGATTAGATTATGCAAAATTTCATAGATTTTAGGGTTGTTTTATTAATTATTTAGTTAAAAATTGTTGGCATAAAAATTGCAACTATTTTGAATAGTAATATAATTATTTCGAAGGGGAGGTTCTATTGGTTTTCATATTGATTTGAACAAAAATGAAACTGCTTACATTTATTTTTTAAAAAAGGAGAGTTGTTCAAATTGGAGAATGTTACCCTTAAGCGGTCACTTGGCCTCTGGGCCATTGTAGGCCTTGGATTAGGCTACATGACGCCGACTATTGTATTTGATACATTCGGAATAGTTTCTGAAGAAACAAATGGTGTTGTTCCTCTTGCCTATCTAACGGCATTGGCTGTAATGTTGTTTACAGCGATTAGTTATGGAAAAATGGTTCAAGTGTTTCCAAGCGCTGGATCTGCCTATACGTATACGAGAGAAACTATGAGCCCCCATCTTGGATTTATCGTTGGCTGGGCAGCCTTGCTTGATTATATCCTCTTACCCATGGTAAATGCCTTGATTATCCGAATTTATATGGTATCCGTCTTTCCTTCGGTTCCAGCATGGATTTGGGTGGTCTGTTATGTCGCTATCGTTACTGCCATTAACGTATGGAGTATGAGTAAAACCTCAAATTTGAATTCCCTTCTTGTTATTTTTGAAGTTGTCTTAATTGGTGCTTTTATAGTTCTCGCTTTTGTGAAGTTATCCCAAGGAATGGGGCAAGGGACGATTTTCACTACGGAACCGCTTTTTCATTCCAATATCCATTTTGGTGCTGTTTTGACTGGTGCCACAGTGGTTTGTTTTTCCTTTATTGGTTTTGATGCTGTCACGATGTACGCTGAGGAGGCCTCTGATATAAAGACGATGCCGAAAGCGATTATGTTAACGGTTTTAATCGGCGGCGCCATCTTTTTTGTCTGTGGTTACTTCGCCCAAGCTTTATTCCCAGATATTTCGGGGTTTAAAGTAACGGATGATACGTTACCCGAAATTGGCTTGTTTGTTGGAGGAACGCTCTTTAAACTAGTTTTTCTTGCAGGTGCGTTTGCTGCAACTGTCGCTTCCGGGCTGGCATCCCATGCGAGTGTGGCACGTCTATTATATGTAATGGGACGGAACGGTGTCCTTCCGAAAAAGCTATTCGGTTCGGTTCATCCAAAATTTCGGACTCCTGCTTTTAATGTAATTCTCGTCGGGGTAGTTTCACTGCTTGCGGTAGCACCGAGCCTTGAGCTTATTTCTTCCTTTATTAACTTTGGTGCATTGATTGCGTTTACCTTTGTTAATTTGTCGGTTATTGCCCATTTCGTTTTCCGTCAAAAGCGATATAAAACCGGAAAAGATATTTTCTCTTTTCTTGTAATGCCCATCCTTGGAGCAGGCACCACGGGGATTTTGTGGTATAACCTCCAAGCAGATGCCCTCATCGGAGGAATTGCTTGGATAGTCATCGGGTTAATCTATTTAGCCTTTAAAACCAAAATATCTAAAACGAGTATTGTGGATCTTCATTTTGATGAAGCGGAGAAACCTACTTCTTTATAAGTGGAAGTTACCTGAGTCAGGCGTGATGCCTGGCTTTTTGGTCGTTTTGTGGGTGTGGAAACGAATGGCGAGTATAATGGGAAAATTCGTGAGTAAAGAGTGGAAATCCGCGAGTAATATGGGATTTTGGCGAGTAAATCATACGTTTTGGCGAGTAAACTCTCCAAAACAGCGAGTGAAAAATTCCCCCGTCTCAAGAGGGATTTTAAATTCATAATATAGTCACAATTAATGTCGATTATTGCAGGAGTTTGGAAGAAATAAGGAGAATTTACTGAAAAAAATGTAAAGGGAGTGGTATTTTGTTCGCTAAAGAAATTCAAATAACACCAAGGATTGAAAAACTGGAGGCACTTACTAGGAGATTGTCCACTTTTCATCCCAAATGGCCTGAAGTGTTGGCAGATTATAAAGGCAGAATGGCTGGTTTTCGCGGAGAGAAATCTTTAGGCTTCTACTTAAGTATGCTATCCAACTCGAAATACCTAATATTTCATGGACTACGGCTTTTATATCGTGAATATTACTTCCAAATGGACTTTTTTCTCTTATGTTCAGCTTTTGGCATTGTACTTGAAGTCAAAAACATGTCGGGAGAGCTATCATTTGAAAAGGAACAAAATCAAGCCACATGCAAAAGGAATGGAAATGAAGAAAGAATCAAGAATCCTGTCCTACAAGCAAAACTGCAGGCTAGGAAACTAAAAAATTGGCTTCGAGAACATAATTGCCCTGATTTTCCAATTCTTTATTTTTTTATCAATAGTAACGATAGAACAATCATAAGAACGGAAATAAGAAATGAACAGATTACTCAACATATTTGTAATAGCAAAAACCTCTTAGAGAAAATAGATCAAATAGAAAAATATTATAAAGTAGAAAAACTAAACAAAAAAGAGCTTAACAAAATTAAGCGTCTCCTCTTGACCAACCACACACCAGATAACCCTGATATCCTAAAAACCTACCATTTATCTCCCAATGATATACAAACAGGTGTACAGTGCCCTGAAAGCTGCTCCATACCAATGGTTTATAAAAGAGGAAAATGGAATTGTCCGAAGTGCAATGCTCAATCCAATAATGCACATATTCATGCCATCCATGATTATTTTCTATTAATCAAGCCTTGGATAACAAAAACAGAATTCTGCCAATTTCTACATATCGACTCCCCTCACATTGGACTTAAACTACTAAAATCAATGAATCTACCCATTACAGGAAAATTTAAAACTCAAGTATACCATCAGACTACAATCTCTTCATCAGGATACGAAAAACGAATTATGCAGAGATGAATAAAATCAGTCACTTTTTCATAATACCTAAATTCTTTTTCGAAAAAAGCAGCAATATTCCCCCTTTCTTAAGTTGGCACGAATCTTGCTTCTACCTTAATAACAACAAAAAATGAGGTGTTATGATGGTAATCGATTCTTTAGATTTGAAAAAGAGCGAGGTATTAAGGGAAAAGGATAACTCTTTAATTGAGTTTCAGGAAACACTCAGAGAGGCTGCCCAAATCCTGAATTATCCGCCGCAGGTCTTTGAATTTTTAAAGAAGCCGATGAGATTTTTAGAGGTAAGCATTCCTGTTCGGATGGATAACGGGCAGACAGAGATTTTTCAAGGATATCGGGCACAGCATAATGATGCATCAGGTCCGACAAAAGGCGGAATACGCTTCCACCCGGATGTGACCCCTGAAGAGGTAAAGGCATTAGCGGGCTGGATGAGCTTAAAATGCGGGATTACCGAACTTCCATACGGCGGGGCTAAGGGCGGGATTGTCTGCGATCCCCGAATAATGAGCCTTGATGAGCTGGAACGCCTCAGCAGGGGCTATGTTAGAGCGGTCAGCCAAATTGTGGGCCCGACCAAGGATATCCCGGCACCGGATATGTATACAAACTCGCAAATTATGGCGTGGATGCTCGATGAATACGATCATATCCGTGAATTTGATTCACCAGGTTTTATTACAGGAAAACCCATTGCACTAGGCGGCTCAAAAGGAAGAGAAACAGCCACCTCAAAGGGCGTTTTGTACACCCTTGAGATGGTATGCGAATTAAAGAAACAGCCAGTTGAGGACCTGAAAATCATCATTCAAGGATTTGGAAATGTAGGAAGCTACCTTGCAAAGTATTTATATGATTTAGGAGCTAACGTTGTTGGCATCAGCGATGTCCTTGGCGGTTTATATGATGAAAACGGCCTTGATATCCCATTTCTCCTCGAAAATAGAGACTCGTTTGGGATTGTATCCAATCGCTTTAATAGCTCGATAACAAATCAGGAATTATTAGAAAAAGAATGCGATGTCTTAATTCCAGCAGCGATTTCCGGGGTCATTCATAAACAAAATGCCAGCAGGATGAACTGCAATATTATAATCGAGGCGGCCAACGGGCCAACGACAAAAGAAGCGCTGAAAATTCTCGATGAACGAGAGATTCTCGTTGTACCGGATATACTTGCAAATTCAGGCGGTGTGATCGTTTCTTATTTCGAGTGGTGTCAGAATAACCAGGGATATTATTGGACGGAGGAAACCGTTGATCAAAGACTCAAAGAAAAAATTACTCAGAGTTTCCTAAATGTTTTTAATACCTCCAAAAAATATAGTGTTAATTTAAAAATTGCTGCTTATATCGAAGGAATTCAGAAATTAGCCGAAGCCTCAAGACTTAGAGGCTGGCTGAAATATTAAAAGGGAGGAATAAAGATGAAATTAGAAATTTTATCTGAACAAAAAGAACGCCAGCTTTTACATTACTTTTGCTTAATTTCCAATAATCATCGTTATGATTTGACAATCGGCTATTCAGAGCATTTTTTTGGAAAAGCAATGGTAACCTCAATACAAACAGGGAACATGGTCCTGCTCTGCCGAGAGGACACCTATGCAGAGGAACTTTGGGCCGACAGACTTGGTATCGAGCATGAGGACATTCCGGAATTCCAAGAGTTCTTTGGTCTTGTATTACAAACGGCGCCCTATCAGGAACAATATTAAGCAGGGATTGGAGGAGATGCTCGATGTACTTAGGAGTGGTTATAAGCCCGTGCTTCGGGAGAATAGAAAAAGTTGCAATCAAAAATGAAGAAAGAATTTATGAATGGGAACCATTATTCGTGATAAAAGCTGATGACGGAAATGTGAAGATGATCCAAACCGGTGTTAGTGGTGAGGTAGAGTCACTCGAGGTACAGGAAGGAGATAACGTTATTCCTGGAATGGTCCTTGCCTATATAAAAGAAGATTTATTTATAACTGGCAGTGATTAAACGATTGAAAAAGAAGATGGACTATGCATCTTCTTTTTTAATGATTTTTTATTTAAAAAATTCTGATTAAAGTGGTAGTATAAGGTTGATAGGATAGAAGGGGATGAAAAATATGTTTTCCGTCGAAATGGAAAAAATCAAGCCAATTATTTCAGTCACAGCAGAACATCAAGAAGAATTAAAATCAACCTTAAACAATATAAAAGAACCCTTTATATTCTTAGAAAAACAAAATCAATTATTTGCCTATGTATCGTTAAACAATCAATTGCTCGAAAGGCTGAAAGAGAATCATTTTTCAAAAGATATTTTGCTCAACCACGCAAAGTCCATCGAAAGTATTTGCCATTTAAGCGAGAATATTTCTCTGCCTGCTTTGTTTCAAATTATAGGAGAGCCGTTTGCGATCATAAAAGGCGAAGATGGTAAACCTTCAGGCTACATAAGAAGAGAAGATGTTCTGGCCGAGCTATTTAAACAAGAGAATAAAAGCGTTGATTTGCTTAAAATTATTTTAACTTCCATACCGATGGGGATATTTGTCCTGGATAAGGAAAAACGCATCATCAATTGTAATGAAGCTGGATTAAAAATGATTAAATCAACAGCCGAAAAAGTCTTAAATTTTCCTGCAGAAACGATATTTAGCAAAGAACATATAGACAATGTGTTTTCAACCGGAAAAACCCTCCTTAACCACCTGGAGATTACGAACGAAATGGGTGTCCTCGTCGATTACAGCCCGATTATGAATTATGATGATGTGGTCGAAGGAATCATTATCGTTGTCCAGGATTTGCCGATGGTCGAAGAAATGGCAATGGAAATTGAATATATTAAGGACTTGAATAAAGACTTAAATGCTATTCTGTCAAGTATATATGATGAAATCCTTGTGGTTAATGCCAAAGGAGAATTAATCAGATTTAGCGATAATATTATTCAGGATTTTTGGAAGGTCGATCTCAAAGAATTAATTGGAAAAAATATTCTTGAGCTTGAGGATCAAGGGCTGTTTACCCCCTCAGTTACCAGACTTGTTTTAGAAAAAAGAAAAAAGGTATCCGTTGTTCAGGAAACAAAAACGGGCCGAAAAATTCTAGCCGTCGGAAATCCTGTTTTTAATGAAAAAGGGGAACTGGACCGGATCATTGTGGCTTCAAGGGATATTACCGAGACAACCCGCTTAAAAAGCGAACTTTTGGAAATGCGCAAGATATCAGAACAATATAAGAAAGAATTAGATGATTTTAAATCGAAAGACCGCTTCTTAAAAAAGCTGATCTACTGCAGTCCAAAGATGGAAAAGATTATGAATCAAGTGAAGAAAATCGCCGACTTCTCCTCAACCGTTCTCCTTCACGGCGAATCAGGGGTCGGAAAAGAAGTGATAGCCCAAGCGATACACCAGTTAGGAAAGCGATCTTCAAAACCATTCCTCAAATTAAATTGCGGGGCAATTCCGGAAAACTTATTGGAAAGCGAATTGTTTGGCTATGCAAAGGGTGCTTTTACGGGTGCCGATAAGAATGGAAAAGAAGGGTATTTTAAACAGGCCAATGAAGGTATTTTGTTTCTTGATGAAATTGGCGAGATGCCGATGCATCTTCAAGTGAAACTGCTCAGAGTGCTTCAAGAGCAGGAGGTTATTCCAATTGGAAGCACTACGCCAATCAAGGTCAATGTGCAAATCATCGCCGCTACGAACAAAAAATTAGAAAAAATGGTTGAGGAAGGGACCTTCAGAGAAGATTTATTTTATCGCTTGAATGTAATTCCTCTCCATATTCCGCCATTAAGGGAGCGGACGGAAGATATTTCCTTACTGTCTTTCCATTTTCTGCAGAAGCTTAATGAAAAATATGATCGAAATTATCATTTAACCCCAGATGCCGTGAATGTCATGGAATTCTATCCATGGCCGGGTAATGTCAGGGAGCTGCAAAACATTATTGAACGATTGGTGGTAACAGCAGATCATTCGGCGATTGATGCCGAGTTTGTCAGCCAGTTCTTATCACTCGGTTATGAGCACAAAAAAATGAAGCCCGTTATCACCAGGGTTATCCCATTACAGGAAGCAATCGATCATGTCGAGGAACAACTGATTGTCCTGGCAATGAACCAGTACAAGACCACTACCAAGGCCGCAAAAGCACTGGGAATCAGCCAGTCTTCCGTCAGCAGGAAATATCAAAAAATCCTAAGTGAGAAAAATATGAATATCGAAAACTTATCAACTATTTAACCAAAAGCTGCTTTCAGATATCTAATCTGGGAGCAGTTTTTTATTTATGCACAAATTAATAGTGTTATGCAAAAATGAATAACCTCGTAATTTAGTTTTTCTATGCGGTGTTAATGGCTATAGTTGATTTTTTAACACTGTTGATTGGAGCGAAGCGCCTGGAGCGCAAATCAACAACCAAGTTTAACAGGGCCTTTTTCTAAAAACACAATTTTACTAGGTTTTATGTTTTGGCACGCTTCTTGCATTAATAGTTAGTGAGGGAATTAAAAGGAGGAATTGATAATGGTCGAGGTAAAAAATCGAGTGATTAACCTAAAAATGTTCATTGATGGTGAATGGAAAGATGCTGAAAATCAAGAAACACGCCCAGTTATTAATCCTGCCAATGGCGAGGTAATTTCATATGCCCCAGAAGGAACAGTTGCCGATGCGCGCGCGGCCATTTATGCTGCCCGCCGAGCATTTGAGGAAGGTGTTTGGTCAGGTATATCGGCACAGGAACGAGCCTATTATTTATTTAAAATCGCTGACAAAATCGATGAGTATGCAGATGAGCTTACTCAACTCGAAACCATGGATAACGGCAAGACTTTAAGAGAGGCAGGTTTTGATGTTGGCGATGCCGCAGCCTGTTTCCGTTATTATGCCGGCCTAATTACAAAGCCGGACGGTTATACGTATCATGTAGCCGACCCAATGCAGGCAATGGTAGTCCGTGAACCAGTGGGCGTGTGCGGTCTGATTGTTCCATGGAATTATCCGCTTTTAATGAGCGTTTGGAAAATTGCCCCTGCTCTAGCTGCCGGAAATACTATTATTTTCAAGCCTTCAGAAGTGACTCCTGTGACTCCTAAAAAATTGTTCGAGATTTTTGAAGAGGTTGGTCTGCCAAAGGGTGTAGCTAATATGGTGATGGGCGCAGGTCCAGTTGTCGGAAACGAAATCGCCTCCCATCCGGAAGTGGATATGGTTTCATTTACCGGCGGTACGAAAACAGGCAAACATATTATGAAAACAGCTGCCGACACGATGAAAAAGGTATCGCTTGAGTTAGGCGGAAAATCCCCGAATATCATTTTTGCTGATGCTGATTTTGAAACCGCTGTCGATTATGCATTATTCGGAATTTATGCCGGTGCCGGTCAAGTGTGCTCTGCAGGATCCAGAATTCTGGTTGAAGAGAGCATTTACGAGCAATTTGTTGAACGGTTTGTTGATAGGGCTAAGAAAATTCAAGTGGGACCAGGAAACGACCCTTCCACAGAGATGGGCCCGCTTGTCAGCCAGGAGCATTTGGAGAAGGTTCTTCATTACATCGAGCTTGGAAAGCAGGAAGGTGCAAAAGTCGCTTGCGGCGGCAGCCGAATCGTTCGTGACAGCTTAGGAAATGGATATTTCATTGAACCTACCGTTTTTATAGATGTTAAGCAAGATATGCGAATCGTCCAGGAGGAAATTTTCGGACCTGTAGTGGTTATCCAAAAGTTTAAAGATGAAAACGAAGCGGTAAAGCTCGCGAATAGTACGGTTTATGGACTTGCCGGTGCCGTATTTAGCACGGATGGCGCCAAGGCGCTTAGGGTTATTAAAAAGCTTCGCGCCGGGATTACCTGGATCAATTCCTATCATCCTACTTATAATGAAGCGCCGTGGGGCGGCTATAAACAAAGCGGAATCGGCCGCAGTCTAGGAACATTTGGCCTTGAGGAATTCCAAGAGATTAAACAAATTAATATCAATTTGCAGGTTGAGCCAATTGGCTGGTTTTCAAACTAATACATGATGAGGAGCGATAATATGAGTATCGATTTTAAACAAGAGACAAAGAGCGAGCAGAAGCAAAATGTGACTAGTTATATTAACAAGGTTTTAAGTTTAATAGAAAAAGAACAGATCAACCAGGAAGAGGCGGCATGGATCACAAAGGAAACCGTCGATGGCTTCCGTGAGCACGTAAACCCTGGCTTCCTGGAATACCGCAAAACTGTTACAGAAGGCGGTCAATTCGCTGCCGTTGAATGGTCAGATAATGGTGCCTGCTTTAAGGATGTAAATGGTAAGGAATACGTTGACTGTCTTGGCGGCTTCGGAATTTACAATGTTGGCCACCGCAATCCAAAGGTGGTTAAAGCTGTAACCGATCAGCTAAAGCGCCAGGCCCTTCATAGCCAAGACTTGCTTGACCCGCTTCGTGCCATGCTGGCAAAAATTTTAGCTGATATCACCCCTGGGGATTTGAAATATGCCTTTTTTACCAACAGCGGTACTGAAAGTGTGGAGGCTGCACTAAAGCTTGCAAAAATGTACAGCGAGAGGACCACCTTTATTTCGACGACTCGTGCTTTCCATGGAAAAAGCCTTGGTTCGTTGTCCGGTACAGCAAAAGGAATGTTCCGAAAGCCATTCCTGCCATTAATTCCAGGCTTCCGTCATGTGCCGTTCGGGGATATCGACATGATGAGAAAAACGTTTGAAGTGTGCGCTTCGGTAGGAGAAGACGTTGCTGCGGTTATTTTAGAACCAATTCAAGGTGAGGGTGGTATTATTCTGCCGCCAGAAAACTACTTAAAACAAGTTCGTGAGCTCTGTGACCAATACGGTTCTCTGTTAATTTTTGACGAAGTGCAGACAGGAATGGGCCGTACCGGGAAAATGTTTGCAGCTGAATTGTATAATGTTGTTCCAGATATTATCTGTTTGGCCAAAGCCTTTGGCGGCGGAGTCATGCCTGCAGGAGCGATTGTGGCAAAAGAAGAAGTGTTTAAAAGCTGGTTCCCAAATCCATTCATGCACACAACAACCTTTGGAGGCAATCCATTAGCATGTGCGGCGGCGATTGCAACAATCGGTATTTTAATAGAAGAAAACCTGCCAGAAAGAGCAGGGGTAGTCGGTGAATATTTCCTTAATGAGTTGAAAGAAGCAGCAAAAGGACATGAAGACAAGGTTCAGGAAATCCGCGGCCAGGGCTTAATGATCGGGATTGAATTCCATAAAGATGAAATTGGCTATGAGGTTTCAAAAGGAATGTTTGACCGCGGCATTCTAGTGGCGGGAACCCTTATCAATTCCAAAACCATCCGTATTGAACCGGCTTTGACAATTAGCTATGAAGAGGTTGATAAGGTTGTCAGCACCTTCAAAGAGGTTTTAGCACAGGTCAAAGCGTAACAAATGATTTTTAAAGGTATGAATAGGTAAAAGGGGGAGCACGAAATTGGAAAAGAAATACGTCAAGCTCCAAACAGAGATACCAGGACCTAAATCGAAGGAAATCTTGGAGCGAAGAAATAAGTTTGTCCCAAAAGGAATTAGCAATAACTGCCATTCCTTTGTTAAAAAAGCACAAGGAGCCGTAGTCGAGGATGTGGACGGTAATTGCTATATTGATTTTGCTGGTGCTATTGGAACGTTAAACGTAGGACATTCTCACCCAAGAGTGGTGAGGGCGCTGCAGGAGCAGGCAAGCCAATATGTCCATACGGGCTTTAATGTCATGATGTATGAATCATATATCAATCTAGCCGAAAGACTTTGCGGGCTTGCACCAGGCGATTTTGAAAAGCAGGCTGCCTTTTTTAACAGCGGTGCGGAAGCTGTTGAAAATGCGGTGAAGATTGCGCGAAGATATACGAAACGTCAGGGGATTGTTTCTTTTACAAGGGGCTTTCATGGCAGAACCTTAATGACGATGACGATGACAAGCAAGGTGAAGCCTTACAAGTTCGGTTATGGCCCCTTTGCCCCAGAGGTCTATAAGGCGCCATATCCATATGTATACCGACGCCCTGATGGAATGAGCGAAGAGCAGTATACGGAGATGATTATGGAGCAATTTGAACAGTTCCTTCTCGCTGAAGTCGCGCCGGAAACAATTGCGGCAGTCGTAATGGAGCCTGTTCAAGGTGAGGGCGGCTTCATCGTGCCTGATGCCGCTTTTGTAAAAAGAGTCAGAGAGCTTTGTACTCAATATGGCATTTTATTTATAGCCGATGAAATTCAAACGGGATTTGCCCGGACTGGCAAATATTTTGCGATTGATCATTTTGATGTTGTTCCGGATTTAATTACCATATCAAAATCCATGGGGGCTGGTGTTCCGATCAGCGGCGTGATTGGCCGGGCCGAAATTATGGATGCTGCTGAGGTGGGGGAAATCGGCGGTACTTATTCCGGCAGTCCGCTTGGCTGCCGGGCTGCGCTGACAGTTTTGGACATTATTGATAGTGAAAACCTCAATGATCGGGCAGATAAGCTGGGAGCCCGTGTGATAGAAAAGATGGACCTTCTTGCCAGCCGTTTCGAATGTATAGGAGATGTCCGCGGCTTGGGAGCAATGTGCGCGATGGAAATAGTTAAAGATCGTAAGTCCAAAACTCCTGATAAAGAGGCTGTAGGCAAAATAGTCAAAGCAGCCGGAGAGCGTGGCCTGATGTTGCTTAGCGCCGGACTGTTTGGAAACGTCATCCGCATTCTTATGCCATTAACGATTACAGATGACCAGCTTGAAGAAGGCTTACAAATACTTGAGGAAGCGATGGAAGCAGTTTATCTGAAGGATCCTGCCTTATCGGTTGGGGGGAAATGAAATGGACACGCTTAAGCAAAAATATCAAATCTATCCAATGTATTTAAATGGAGATTGGATTGGCAGTGATTATGAGGTTTTTACAGAAATCATTAACCCAGCTACAAAGGAAGTAGTAGGGGCTGTACCGACTGGTGGTGCCTATGAAGCCAAACAGGCCGTTGATGCTGCCCATAAGGCCTTCAAGCTTTGGGCGAAAAAAACAGCCGATGAACGCTATCAGCTTTTAATGAAATGGTTCTATTTAATTGAAAAACATAAAGACGAGATTGCTAGAATCATGACGATTGAACAAGGAAAGCCCTTGAAGGAAGCTCTTGGAGAGGTTCAGTATGCCAACGGGTTTATCTCCTGGTATGCAGAAGAGGGAAAACGGATTTATGGGGAAACCATTCCCGCATCCCATCCGAATAAACGGATTCTTGTCAGAAAAGAGCCTGTGGGTGTTGTAGCAGCGATTACTCCATGGAATTTCCCTGCTGCGATGATTACCAGAAAAGTAGGTCCGGCGCTCGCAGCTGGTTGTACAGTCGTCGTAAAGCCGGCCACTCAAACACCTCTTACTGCTCTCAAAATGGCGGAGCTTGCTCATGAGGCTGGCATCCCTAATGGTGTCATTAATGTCATTACCGGCAGATCCTCAGAAATCGGGGATGTGTGGTTAAAGGACCCGCGGGTAACGAAGATAACCTTTACGGGCTCAACTGAAGTAGGAAAAATGTTAATGCGGGGCGCAGCCGAAAATGTGAAAAAAGTGTCACTCGAGCTTGGTGGAAATGCCCCGTTTATCGTCATGGATGATGCGAATCTGGAAAAAGCGGCAGTTGGCCTTGTGCAATCGAAATTCCGCAATGCCGGTCAAACCTGTATTTGTACGAACCGGGTTTATGTCCAAGAGGGAGTAGCCGATAAATTTATTAAGCTTTTTCAGGCGGAACTAGAGAAGCTTAAAGTCGGCAATGGACTTGAAGAGGGAACGGATATCGGCCCATTAATTGATAAAGCTGCTTATAAGAAAGTGGAAAGTTTGGTAAACGATGCGCTTAAAAAGGGTGGAAAAGTCATCTATAGCGGGCTAAAACCTGCGAAGGATACCGGCTATTTCTATGCTCCTACCATATTAACCGATATCAATGACGAGATGGAATGTATGAAGGACGAGATTTTTGGTCCGCTGGCACCAATCTCTACTTTCAAAACAGAAGAGGAAGTCATTGAAAGGGCCAACAACTCCTGTTACGGATTAGCTGCCTATGTATATACTGAAAATTTAAGCCGTTCCTTTAGAATAACAGAGCAGCTGGAGTATGGAATCATCGGACTTAATGATGCACTTCCTTCCGCCGTTCAGGTTCCATTCGGAGGCTATAAAGAAAGCGGTCTGGGACGAGAAGGCGGACATTTCGGCATTGAAGAATTTTTAGAAGTAAAATATATTTCAATCGGTTTAGACTTCTAAATACATGTTTTCGCACGAAGACTGTAAATGCTTAGTCACGGGGTAAAGGATTTATATAGTCAGAACAACCAATAGAAAAAAAGCCGTGTAGTGAGCTAACCACCTGCACGGCTTGTTTTTTAGTGTTTGGTTCCAAACTATCTCGTTACTTTTTGCAGATTTCCGATTAATTGATTCATTTTAAAAAGTAAGTCCATGTATTCACCTTTACCAAGGCCGAAATGAGGAATACACTTTTCAGGCAGTTCAAGTGCATCCTCTCTAAGTTTAATGCCTTTTGAGGTCAGCTCTACAAATACTTTGCGCTCATCATCACTTGCCCGGACGCGGCTTAACAGGTCCATCGCTTCCATTCGTTTTAGCATCGGTGTCAAAGTGCCGCTGTCTAAATAAAGGAGTTCGCCAATATCCTTGACGGTCAACCGCTCATACTCCCATAAAACCGTTAATGTTAAAAATTGCGGGTAGGTTAGTTCGAGCTTATCTAATATTGGCCGGTATAACCGGGTTATTTCTCTAGAACAAGCGTATATCGCAAAACATAATTGATTATCAAGTTTTAAAAAATCTTCAGAGTTCAAAAGTCAAATGCCTCCCAGTCTATTTAATTGTACGCAATTTAATTTACATAAATTTATTTGGAAAGTCAATCCTTTTATTAATATCTGTATAATTGGATAAATTACTTTATATTATTTCGATTGCTGTGTTACGATAGCGTATAAATGCATACTTGGAAATGAGGGTGGGGAAGTTGATTAAAACCATTTTATTTGACGTAGATGGTGTACTTTTGAGTGAGGAGCATTATTTTGATGCATCGGCTTTAACTGTTTGGGAGATGTTAACAAGCTGCAACTACTTAGCCTTGTCACCTGAAAAATTTAAAACGGATTATAGTGAATTCGAGGTAAAGGAAATAAGAGAGCGTGTGTTTGATCACGACAACGTCCTTAAATTTATGAAATCACGCGGCTTAAACGCTAACTGGGACATGATCTACTTAGCATTCAGCTATCAACTAATCCACTTATTGTCACAAATTAAGGACACAGAATCCGAAAAAATCAGCCAATGGTGTCAGGCACCAATCAATCGAGAAACGCTGTTAGAGATCGGCAGGGTGCTAAACAATTATAATACTGAATTGGATTTTAATTTGTTTGTTGGAGATTTTGAACGGTCCAACGCGACGAAGCAGGAGCTCATGGAATATTTAAATGTGATTGCTGGCGAAAAGCTTGGAGTGGAAACGTCCATTTTTAAGGGGAAGGATGAGCTATGGTCTATTTGCGAGCATGTTTCCCAGGAATGGTATGTAGGTGACGAAAATGTTCTCGAATCTACAGGCAGGCCGTCCGTGCAAACAGGTAAAAAAGGTTACTTGGCAAATGAATCCACATTAGCCCCTCAAGAAGAAATTGCTGAACTTTTCGGATTCCTGCGCACTAAAGGTTATGAAATCGGTATTGGTACTGGAAGGCCTGAACTTGAAACCATCCAGCCTTTCCAGCATCTAAACTGGCTCAAGCAATTTGAGAGGAATAGAATAGTTACAGAAGACGATGTCCTCAAGGCGGAAAAACAGCTTACAGAGCGGAAAGCCTTATCAAAGCCGCATCCGTTTACATATATTTATGGTCTCCATCGTAAAGAATTATCCGTTGAAGAATGTTTAAGCCTTCCATTGCCAATTGATAATGGAGAAACGGTCCTAATTGTGGGAGATTCTTTAGCTGACCTTCTGGCTGCCAGACAAATGGGCTGCAAAATTGCCGCAGTTTTAACCGGATTATCTGGAAAAGATGCAAAGAGTGAGTTTGAGAAGCATAAGGCGGATTATATTTTGGATTCCGTGCTTGATTTAAGAAGTATTTTATAAAAAATTTGCGAATCAAATTTTATCAGAGAATTTAACGAGTTTTTCAGCAATCAAAAAAATCCAAACAACAGCAAAAAGAGGGATTGCACCCACCAGCGCAATCCCTCTTTCTATTAAATACTTTCCACCTTCTCCGGTTCAATCCTGCCAGGTTCAAACGTGTCGACATTCGTCAACTCTAGTAATTGTGCTTCCTCGAGTCCATCAATTTGCGTTAGTTCATCATGAACATTCGCCTTTAAAGCTTTATCCAAGGTTAATACCATGATTGCTTCTCCGCCGACAGTCGTTCTGCCAACCTGCATCGTACCAATATTGATTTGGTAATCCCCTAATAGAGAACCCACCTTGCCAATCATGCCTGGTACGTCGCGGTGCTTGATATAAAGCAGATATTTTTCTGGCTTCACATCAATCCGGTATTCATTAATTTTTAAAATACGCGCACCATAACCGTTTAACACGGTTGCGCCAATTTTGGCGGTTTCAAATCCATTAGAAACCGCTAGTTCCATGAAATTGGCAAACCCTTTATTCGTAGCATTTTTCTGCACATTATAAGAAACTCCCTGCTCCTTTAATAGATGAAGAGCATTGATTAGATTAACAGAATCACTTAAATGGTAAGATAGCACACCCTTTAACAAGGTCCTGGTCAATAGTTCTGTATCTTCATCAATTAAATCGCCGTAATAATTAATTTCGATTTTAGTAGGTGCCTGCTTTTTCAATAACTGAATAACTAACTGGCCCATTTGATCGCCAAGCAATAAATATGGCTGAAGCTTTGCCTGTGTCTCACCTGACATTTGCGGCATATTAACGGCATTTTTAATCGATTGAGTTTCAAAAATCTCAATAATTTCGGCGCTAACTTCTTCGGCAACTTTTTCCTGTGCCTCAACAGTAGATGCTCCCAGATGCGGTGTGACAATGATATTTGGATTTTGCAGTAGTTCTGGGTCTGCTACCGGTTCTTTTTCAAATACATCGAGTGCTGCTCCAGCTACATGTCCTGCTACAATCGCCCGGACTAAGGCTTTTTCGTCAATAATACCGCCGCGGGCACAGTTGACAAAACGGACGCCTTTTTTCGTTTTTCGTAAATATTCATCATTAATAATTCCACGTGTATCATTGGTCAGCGGTGTATGAATGGTTATAAAATCAGATTCCTGAGCAATTAAATCAAGGCTTGCTTTCGTGATGCCCAGTTTTTTCGCTCTGTCCTCCGTTAAATACGGGTCAAATCCCAAAATATTCATGCCGAAGGCTTTGGCACGCTTAGCCACCTCTGTCCCGATTTTACCCATGCCGATAACACCAAGGGTTTTTTTGTACAATTCAACCCCTTTAAAGGAGTTGCGGTCCCATTCGCCTCCTGCGGTTTTTAGATGGGCCTGTGGAATTTTTCGCGCTAATGACAGCATCATCGCCAAAGTATGTTCAGTTGCAGCCATCGTATTTGCACCAGGCGCGTTAATGACGATAATCCCTTTACGAGTAGCTGCATTCACATCGATATTATCGACACCCACTCCTGCTCTGGCAATCACACGAAGCCGATTAGCTGCCTGAAGCAGTTCTTCCGTTACCTTTGTTTGACTTCTCACTATCAAAGCATCATAGTCACCAATAATCTTTTTTAATTCCTCCGTTGAAAGGGTCGGCTGCCTTTCCACAACAAAATGAGGATGCTCTATTAAACTCTTTAAACCCGTATTGCTGATTCCATCAGTAACTAGCACTTTATACATCGAAACCATCCTTTCAATTTCAAAATTAAATAAAAAGTCCCTCATAACACAGACATAGTAGTCGTGTTATGAGGGACGTAAAGGAACGTGGTGCCACCCTCTTTTGCTGCAAAAATAGCTGCAGCCTCGAAAAAATGTAACGGTTTTAACCGGGCTAGCCTACTAATACTTTCAGCAGCCAGTTCAGAAGGGCTGGGCTATTTAAGAAAAAAGCACCGGTTCACAGCAACCACCGGCTCTCTGAAGCCATTTCTTAATGCCGTCTTCATCATCACATGTTATATTTAGAATTAAGAGAAATTTCAAAATTCAAATTGAATATAGGGATTATTCTACAACCATACATTCAGAATTGTAAAGGGATAAAGTAGAAAAAATTCATTTTTATTTGATGAAAAATTTTACTTAAAAAAAGGAATTCAGTAATGGCGCAGTAGTAAGCGATTACACAGTGAATTAGGGAAAATAAATCTATTGTAAAAAAATAAAGAGAGTCATATAATGTCTACAATACAAATACATTTGTGCGCGACATAAGGACACGAACTGGAGGGGAAATCATGAAAGCAATTTCGATTGGATTATTAGGCTTAGGCACCGTTGGGTGTGGTGTCGTGCAAATCATAAAAAACCATCAGGATAAATTAATGCATCAGGTGGGTTGTCCGGTTGTCATCAAAAAAATCCTCGTACAAGACATACATAAAGCGAGATCCGTAGAAGTCGATGCAAGTCTTTTAACTTCAAACGCTGCCGATATCCTTAATGATGATGAAATTAATGTGGTCATTGAGGTAATGGGGGGTGTGCAGGATACAAAAGATCATCTCATTAGTGCGCTCCGTCAAGGAAAGCATGTGGTCACGGCCAATAAAGATTTGATGGCTTTGCATGGATCAGAGTTATTAACCGTGGCTTCTGAATATGGATGTGATTTATTTTACGAAGCAAGCGTTGCCGGCGGTATCCCAATCTTAAGAGGCTTAGTTGACGGGCTTGCTTCAGATCGTATTACTCAAATGATGGGAATTGTTAATGGTACAACTAATTATATATTAACCAAAATGAGCACTGAAGGAAGGTCATATGAAGAGGTCCTTAAAGAAGCACAGGCACTTGGCTTTGCCGAAGCAGATCCAACCTCTGATGTTGAAGGACTAGATGCTGCCCGCAAAATGACCATCTTAGCGACGCTTGGTTTTTCGATGCATATTGATTTAGAAGATGTTAAAGTGAGCGGTATTTCAAACATTACTGAAGAAGATTTACGTTATGGACAACAATTAGGCTACACAATGAAGCTGATAGGCTATGCCCATAGGGAAGGTGAAAAAGTTGAGGTCAGTGTAGCCCCAACCTTTTTGTCCAATAATCACCCGCTCGCCTCTGTTCAAAACGAATACAATGCTGTGTATGTTTACGGGGAAGCAGTTGGGGAAACGATGTTTTATGGCCCTGGAGCAGGAAGCCTGCCGACTGCAACAGCTGTTGTCTCAGACCTTGTCGGCGTCATTAAAAATCTGAGACTCGGAGTAAATGGAAAAAGCGCTGTGACTCCGCAATACGCTAAGCTCTTAAAGGATGATGGCGAAAAGTATTCTAAATATTTCTTACGCATTCATGTACAAGATGAGGTTGGTGTGTTTGCTGATATTACCTCTGTGTTTGCTAAACATGGAGTCAGCTTCGAAAAAATACTTCAGCTGCCAATTAAGAAAAATGAAACATCAGAAATTGTCCTAGTGACACACCATGCTTCATTAACAAATTATGATAAAATTTTACAAGAGTTATATGATATACAAGCGGTGAAGGAAGTAAAAAGTGCATATCGGGTGGTGCGAAAATCGTGATGAGATGGCCAGGATTATTAGAAGCATATAAAGAATATTTACCAATTAACAATGAAACTCCTAAATTAACTTTACATGAAGGAAATACGCCATTAATCAAGCTTGAACGTCTTTCACAGGAATGGAATGTTGAGCTTTATGTGAAATTTGAAGGTGCAAATCCAACAGGATCTTTTAAGGATCGCGGGATGGTAATGGCAGTCGCCAAAGCGGTAGAGGAAGGAAGCAAGACAATCATTTGTGCTTCAACGGGGAATACATCTGCCGCTGCAGCAGCTTATGCGGCCCGTGCAGGCTTAAAATGTATCATCGTGATACCTGAAGGAAAAATTGCGATGGGCAAGCTGGCACAAGCCATGATGTATGGAGCAGAGATTATCTCCATAGAAGGGAATTTCGACCAGGCGCTGCAAATGGTT
The DNA here is from genome assembly GCF_019969725.1 of Neobacillus bataviensis. The sequence goes on along the minus strand of NZ_JAHXYW010000005.1, from coordinate 25,487 downwards.
CGCAATATTAGTGAGGAAGAACCGATAACACTCGTTAATTCAGTCAATCCTTTTAGGCTTGAAGGACAAAAGACAGCAGCCTTTGAGGTTTGCGACCAGCTCGGCTTTGCGCCAGATATTTTAGCCATTCCAGTTGGAAATGCCGGAAATATTAGTGCTTACTGGAAAGGATTTAAGGAATTTGCAGACAAGAAGGGGACCGGATTGCCGCGAATGTTTGGTTTTGAAGCGGCAGGTGCTGCTGCACTAGTACACAACCGCGTGTTTGAAAATCCTGAAACGATTGCAACCGCGATTCGGATTGGAAATCCGGCGAGCTGGGATTTAGCCGTTTCTGCTGTTCAGGAATCTGACGGAATTTTTGATGAAGTCAGTGATGAAGAAATTTTAGCTGCTTATAAAAAATTGGCTTCTTCTGAAGGTGTTTTTGTCGAACCTGCTTCAGCTGCTTCCCTTGCCGGAGTGTATAAAAGCATCCAAAAAGGAAAAATCGCGGGAGGAACAAAAATTGTTGCTGTTGTGACAGGAAATGGCTTGAAGGATCCTGACACTGCCATTAAAACTAGTCTCATTAAACCGGTACAGCTGCCCAATGATGAAAAAGCCGTTACAGAACATATTCGAGGGGTTGTCCTGAATGCCTCTAAATAATCGATTTATTATCGAGGTTCCGGCAAGCACCGCCAATCTTGGGCCCGGCTTTGATTCTATTGGCTTGGCACTCGACTTATATTTAACATTAGAAGTGGAAGGCAGCAGTCGCTGGGAATTCTATTCTACATCAGATGAATTGAAGCAGTTTCCGAATGATGAACAGCATTTTATCGGCCAAGTAGCTATTAAAACAGCTGAGAAATATGGGAAGGTGTTACCACCATGTAAGGTAACAATCCAAAGCGAGATTCCGTTAGCACGAGGATTAGGCTCAAGCGCATCAGCCATCGTTGCCGGAATTGAGCTTGCCGACCGTATTGGAGGATTAGGTTTAACGAAACAGGAAAAGCTCCTCATTGCTACAGAAATGGAGGGGCATCCGGATAATGTTGGTGCATCCATTTATGGTGGGCTTGTCATTGGCTGCTATCAAAAAAATGAGGTCGACATCCTAAACTTTGCAAACTTATCCTTTGAAGTGGTAGTGGCAGTTCCGCAAGAGATCTTATTGACTAAGGATTCACGTGATGTTCTTCCGGAAGCTTTTTCACGGCAGGAGGCAATAGAAGCCTCATCGACGGCAAATCTATTGGTCGCGGCACTTTTAAGTCAGAACTGGGAAGTAGCGGGAAAAATGATGGAGCAGGATCTCTTCCATCAGCCATATCGCAAACCGCTAATCTCCTTTTATGAAGAAGTAGAACAAGTGGCAAAATCCAATGGGGCTTTTGGGGTGGCATTAAGTGGCGCAGGTCCGTCAGTCATATGCTTCACTGAAAAAGGACAAGGCAAATTGCTGTCCCAAGTTTTACAAAGTGAATTTACAGAAATGACAGTCAAGCACCTAAATGTTGATAATGACGGAAGCATTATCAACGAAGTCGAAAAGTTTGTCAGATAAACATATTGAAAAAGGAAGGGCAGCCCATTAGCGCTGCCCTTTTTCCTTACTATCAAGAAATTGATCAAATTCCTCTTTTTTCAACGGTTTACTAAATAAATAGCCTTGCATTTGTAGACAATTTTTCGATAGTAAAAATTCCTTTTGATACTCTTGTTCAACGCCTTCTGCGATGACATTTAAATGAAGACTGCGGGCAAGGTTGATGACCGCTTCAGCTATTTCTGAATTCCCCCAATCCTCCTTGATATCCTGTATGAAGGATTTATCAATTTTCAAAGTATTGATTGGTAAATTCCTCAAGTAATTTAATGAAGAATACCCTGTTCCAAAATCATCGATTGAAATAGATATTCCAGCATCCTGAAGGGAGTGAAGCGATTCAACAATATCCGAAGAATTATTGAGGAGAATACTTTCCGTTATCTCAATCTCAAAATTTTCCGGACCTAATTTCGTTTCACTTAATATTTCTTTCACTTGCTTTACCATGTTGCTCGGTTCCTGGAACTGTCGGGCCGAAAAATTTACCGATATCGATAAAGGGACGGAACGATTTTTGTTCCATTGACTCATTTGCCCGCAGGCCATTTTCATCACTAATTCCCATAAAGGCTGGATTAGCCCGGTTTCTTCGGCAATCGGGATAAATAATTCGGGAGACACGAATCCTAAATCTTCATCCGTCCAACGGAGTAGTGCCTCTGCACCAAAAAGCGTATCAGATTCAGCATTTATCTTTGGTTGATAATAAACTTCAATTTTTTTATTTTCAATCGCTTTTCTTAAGCGGGCTTCAAGACGAGGCCTTCCAATATTGGAGTTCATTAATTGCTCAGAGTAAACCGTTAAGCGGTTGCCTCCCATTTTTTTAGCGGAATACATAGCCAAGTCTGCATAAATAACAAGGGTGTCAAAGTTTTCGGTTTGTTCCGGGTATAAACTAATTCCACAGCTGGCACCTAGGTAGATCTCGTTGCCATCTATAGAATATGGTTTTTTTAAACTCGAAATAACTCCTTCGGCTGCTTCTTTTGTTTCTTGCAAATCATAATTAACTAATATAATTATAAATTCGTCGCCGCCTTGACGAGTAATGATGTTCCTGTCTTTATCAGGCAAGCATTGCTTAATTCGTTCAGCGACAATTTTCAGTAATTCATCACCTTTATTATGACCAAAGGAATCATTTACTTGTTTGAACCGATCCATATCGATAAACAAAACAGATAAAGTTCTCCCTTTATCATTTGGATCAATAATATGTTTAATTTTTTCTTGAAAATATCTCCGGTTGAGCAACCCAGTTAATGGGTCATGATAGGCCTGAAATTCGATAAGTTCCTTACTTCGTTTTAAGTCATCTACATAGCTGCGCAAATGGTTTGATAAAGCATTGACATTTTCTGTGAGAAGGCCTAATTCATCTTTTCGATTTAAGTGCAGGTGCTTGCCAAAATTTCCTTGTGCAATTTCATTCACCTGCTCAACAATATAGCCAATTGGCTGTGTGATTGAACGTGAAAAAATAAAGCTAATAATTAATACGATGATCATAATGGCAATGGAAAGAAGAATATGTACTTTTAGCTCGTGGGCGAGTTCCTTTTGAATGAGCCCATAATCATACACGAGCTCGATGACAAATGGATCTCCATTAAATGCAGGTAAAAACGTTTTAATGATGTTTCTGCCATTAATATGAGCCTTGTAGGATTGAACATCATTTGTTTTGATTGCTTTTTTGATATAATCCGAATCTGTTTTGATATTCGGATACTTGTAGTCCCCATACCAATAGGGTTCGGCGGAAATACGGGTATAGCTCTGTCCGTTTGAATGAACAACCTCTTTCTTTTTTCCAAAATGTTTTGGATTAAGAACAATTAGCTCTAATATCCCCTCTTCTCTCGTGAAATCTTTAATAATACTTTGGGGGCCAAATCGGTTCTCGTATTCTAATACTTCATTGTCGCGAAAAAATGGATTAATTATATAATTCGTCGTCCCATCATAATAATAGCCCCATTTATCAATATGCTGTGGATTGGAATCAGCAATTTCAATCGGACCTGACCAATAATACGGTAAGGTAATTCCTTTCTCAACCTTTACAGGGGCTAACGAAAGAAGCTGTTGGAATGCGTCATACCAGTAGCCCCATTCCTTAGTGGACATATCGATTTCTTCAGGGTCCGAAGAACGGACCCCGATAATATCATCAGGTGTTTTAGCTAACAAAGTAATATGGGATACACCAACATCCTTAGCCAATTTCGTCAGCTGGTCATTTGTAATATCTTGATATCTAGGCGGCAGTTTTGCTTGTATAGCCAATGAGGCCATACGTAAGTCTCTTCCGAGAATGTCCTCTACATATAAAGAACCTCTTTTTGTATTTTTTACCTGAAAGGAAACTTCCTTTGTAATCATCGAAATTTCCCGCTCGTTATAATTAAGCAGTTGATTTTTGGAGCGGAAAAAATGGAATACATTATTTGTTAACAATATTAAAAAAACTAAAAGACAAAAAATAAGTGGAAGTTTTTTCTTGATAGACAATGACGCAACACTCCCATTAAGTATTTGCTCATCCTTATAACAGGGGTGAGCAAATACTTTTTTGATATCCAGTTAAAAGGAGACTAGCCTTTTAACCCGTGCAGCCATTCTTGATAGCATTCATCACAAAGCGCTTCATCCCGTTCCGTATTCTCCGAAAAAAATGAAACATAATGGAGCTGTTTTTCCTGAATTTCCTCTGTGCAATAAAAACATTTTTCAGACATAGCAATCCTCTCCTTAAAAAATTATGATAGCTTAGTTTTTTCAGGGAGAAAGAGATTTATTACATAAAAAAAATCACCGCCTAAATAGGGGATATTGTGGTAAAATAGTGTAAAAATTAAGAAAATTATAGAAGGGAGGCCATATAAAAATGAAGCTTCCAATCATTCAGACAAAACTGCGCATTCCAGTTGTCAAAGATGACTATATTAGAAGGGCAAAGCTGACCCAGAAAATGAAAAAGATTCCCGAGTATCCATTAACGATTATTCATTCTGGAGCCGGATTTGGGAAAAGTACGGCCCTCTCCTTATTTATGAGAGACGAAAAGATTTCTGGCTGCTGGTATTCCATTTCATCAATGGATGATGACATCCTTCCATTTCTTTCGCATATTATCCACTCTATTCAACAAGAAATCCCCCATTTTGGAAAAGAATTAATACCCTATATCGAAACAATGGAACGATATATTCGCCATGAAGAATTGGGCTTACTCTGTTCTTTATTTGTTAATGAAATTCTTGAGGCAGGAACAGAAATAACCTTAATATTGGATGATTTTCATCAAATAGAGCAGTCCTATACGATCAGCAGCTGGATGGAAAAATTACTGGAGCATCTTCCTGCAAATTTACATATTGTTATTTCGAGCCGCAGCCGGCCAGCTTGGAAGCAGCTCAGTAAAATGAAGATTTGTGGGCAATTATTAGAAATTACACGTGAAGATTTGGTCCTTACTATTGAGGAAATGGAATTATTGCTAACAGATTTGTATGGCATAGAACTGGAGGATAGCCATTTAAAAACCATCTATGAAATGACTGAAGGATGGATCATTGCCCTTTGTATGATTGCACAGCAAATCCCTCTAAAGGAGGATATCTCTGATCTATTTAATCACTCCTCAGATTCACTCCACGATTTTTTTCAGTATTTAGTGATGGAAGTATTCTCGAAACAGCCCCCAATGATACAGCAATTCCTGGAACAGACTTCTATTTTTGAAGAAATTGAAAAAGATTTATGTGATGAAGTCATTGGGATTCAAGCGGCCTCGTCCTTGCTGGAACAGCTGAAGGAGAGAAATTTATTCATTCAAAAGGTTGGATTAAGCCATTATCGATATCACGCATTATTTAAAGATTTTTTAGAGGATATTTTTCAAAAAAATAATCCTGTCCATTTTTCGATTCTCCATGAAAGATGTGCCCGTTTTTTTGAAAAAAGAGAATTATGGGAAAAGGCCCTTTATCATTATCAAAAAATCAATCAGTTTAATGCAATCGCATCCATCTTACAAGAAAATGGGTTTAGCATGCTTGAGAGCGGCAAATTAGAGAGTTTATCAGATCAGCTAACACTGATTCCTGATGCCGAAATGGAAAAGTATTATCTGCTGTGGTTTCTAAAAGCCGAGGTATGCCGCTATCGTTCCCATTATCAAGAGGCAGAAGATTGTTATGAGAAGGCTTATGAGGGTGCAAACAAGCGGCGGGATTATCTGGGGATGAGTAAAGCGCTGGAGGGAAAAGCCCAAATTTACTTGGACACGATCCAGCCTCAGCGAGCGGAAAGGTTTTTATTTGAAGCAATTTCCTTCCGAGAGAAAAGTAATAGCCCATTAGAAGAAAGCGGCAAACTGTATGAGTTATTATCAGAAAATCTGTTGAACTCTGGGAAGGCGCGGGAAGCGGAGAAATGGCTGCAAAAAGCAAAGGATTCAAATATCTTTGACTTTGACGGGAATTTGGAAGGACGGCTTTATTTAAGGACCGGCCGCTTTGAGGCGGCAAAGAAATTCCTATACTTGAAGAAGGATGAGCTGAAGGGTGCAAAGCTTTCATCTTTGCCGCAAGCCCACCGTGAAACCGATTTGTTGCTCTCTCTTATTGAGGCATTTACAGGAGAAGGAAATAAAGCAAAAGAGCTGGCACAAGCAGGAATACAGCAGGGAATTAGTTTAAAAGCTCCGTTTGTGGAGGCTTGCGGCTGGATCCGGATGGGCCATGCTGTTCAAATATTAAATAAATATGATTCACAATTAGCCGAAACCTGTTATCAAACCGCGCTGGAAATTATGGGAAAGCTCCAGGTTCATAGGGGAAAAGCAGAACCATTAATGGGCCTTTGTATTCTTTATGGAGTAAGAGGTGAATTTGAACGGGCGTTGGAGGCAGGGAAAAAAGCGCTTCAAGAGACAGATAAAGTTCAGGATGTTTGGCTTTCTGCTTTAATCACTCTTTGTATGGGGATTACTTGCATCTATAATGAACGATTTTCGAAGGCCCGATTCTTTTTTGAAAAAACTGATTCCTTGTTCCTTCAATGTGAAGATACTTATGGCCAAATGCTCAGCAAATTTTGGTTATCCTATGTATTTTACTTAGAGAAAAAATATGATTTCTTTCAAGAAACAATAATCGTTTTTCTGCGCCTTGTACAATATCATGATTATGAATTCTTTTTTCATCGGGTTTCATTGTTTGGTCCAAGAGATTTACAAGTGTTTGTGCCCCTATTAATAGAATGTTTGAAGGAAGACATTCAAAACACCTATGCTGCCAAAATTCTTCAAGATATGGGAGTTTCGGCTTTGGACTCCCATCCCGGTTATTCCATCAGGATTCAAACTCTTGGCCAATTTAAATTATGGCTTGGGGAAAAAGAAGTAGGGGAAAAGGATTGGCAACGAGAAAAAGCAAAGGAATTATTTCAGTTATTTATAACGAATAATGACTCCATCGCAAAAGAGGAAATTCTCGGGATTCTCTGGCCTAATCAAGATAAAAAAAGTGCAGACCGTGATTTTAAGGTTGCACTGAATAGCCTTCATAGTGTCCTGGAACCATTAAGGAAAGCGCGGGCTGCTCCCTTTTTTATCATCCGTGAAGGGGCATTTTATCGACTAAATCCACTTGCAGTAATCGAATTAGATATTGTTCCCTTCCTGGACTGGATACAAAAAGGGCTGAATGAATCGGACCAGGAAAAAGCCACAAATTGTTTAGAAAAGGGTTTATCCTTTTATCAAGGAGACTATTTGCCAGATCGCAGGTATGAAGATTGGTGTATAAGTAAAAGAGAAAGCATGCTCGTCTATTTTTTACGAGGGGCCGAGAAAATGGCGCAGCAAATGGTCAGGTGTGAACATTATGATGCTGCTATTTACTGGTGTGAAAAAATATTAGAGAGGGATCGAACATGGGAAGAAGCGTATCGGCTTCTCATGTATTGCTACTACCGGAAAAACAATCGTCCCCAAGCGATGAAATGGTACCGGAAATGTATGGAGGTTTTAGAAGAGGAGTTGGGTGTTACGCCGCTTGAGCCAACCAAACACATGTATGAAATGATTATTGAAGCAGATAAACACACCAATCCCATCAAACAGCCTTAAGTGTAAGGCTGTTTTTGATTTGTAACTAATATGTAACTATCTTTTCTTAGTATTCATTCAGGAGGCAATACCAAAAAAACATTTTTAGGGGGAAAAGACGTGAAGGCTAAGCGTGGAAAATGGGCATTATTAGGTGTACTTATGTTTATGATAATTTTTGCCACTGCATGCAGCGCAGACAAATCGTCAACAGAATCAAAGGATTCGGGCGGCAAGAAGGAGGATCAGGCCCCCATTAAAATCGGTGTTCTTGCTTCCAAAACGGGTGCCTTAGAAGCTTATGGCAAGCAAACGTTGAGAGGCTTTGAACTTGGCCTTGATTATGCAACCGACGGAAAAAGGGAAGTGGATGGCCGGAAAATTGAGTTTATCGTCGAAGACACTGAGACAAAGCCAGAGGTTGCCGTCCAAAAAGCAACCAAGCTTTTAGAAGAAGATAAAGTAGATTTTCTAGTTGGATCATCCAGCTCGGCTGATACATTGGCTGTCCTGCCGCTTGCGGAAGAATATCAAAAAGTTATGGTAGTAGAGCCAGCAGCAGCTGATAGTATTACAGGTTCAGAGTTTAATAAGTATATTTTCCACTCTGCCCGTAACTCTTCTCAGGATGCAGTAGCGGGAGCGGCGGCAATCGCTAAAAAGGGCGTGAAAATTGCGACACTGGCTCCTGATTATGCTTTTGGCCGTGATGGGGTCGCTGCCTTTAAGGAAGCGGCTAAAAAGCTAGGGGCAGAGATTGTAAAGGAAGAATACGCCGATCCTGCTGCCACAGATTTTACTTCAAATATTCAAAAAATCATTAATGCAAAACCTGATTATTTATTTGTCGTTTGGGCAGGCGCTAATTCACCTTGGAAGCAAATTGCCGATATGAAGGTTCAGGAAAAAGGAATTAAGATTTCAACAGGGGCACCAGATATTGCGGCATTATCGACAATGGAACCGCTAATCGGAATGGAAGGCTTCACCGTTTATTATCATGACCTTCCGAAAAATAAAATCAATGACTGGCTAGTGGCGGAACATAAGAAGAGATTTAATGGCGAGGTTCCGGATTTGTTTACACCAGGCGGTATGAGTGCAGCCATTTCTATTGTTGAAGCGGTAAAGAAAACAAAAGGTGACACAGATGCTGATAAGCTTATTGAAACCATGGAAGGCATGAGTTTTGAAACGCCAAAAGGAAAAATGACTTACCGTAAGGAAGATCATCAGGCCTTACAAACGCTGTATGCGATTAAGCTGGAAAAGAAGGATGGCGTTTCATACCCTGTACCAGTATTAGTAAGAGAACTAACCCCAGAAGAGACAGCACCTCCAATTCGAAATAAATAAAAGCAGAATGCAATAGGAAACATTACGGAGGGCTGGACCAGACTTACTTGGTCACCCTCTTCCTTATTTCTATCACAAGGTGGTGATTCTAGTGGCAACATTGATTGAAACCAATGATTTATCCATTTCCTTTGGCGGACATACTGCCGTGGATTCTGTCAGCATAACTGTTCCTGAAAAACATTTTAAGTCGATTATCGGACCTAATGGGGCCGGGAAAACAACTTTTTTCAATCTATTAAGCGGGCAATTGACTCCCACAAATGGAAAAATCTATTTCCGCGGCAAGGATATCACGAAGCTCTCATCTACAAAGCGAACACGGGAAGGCATTGGACGCTCCTTTCAAATCACGAATGTTTTTCCTAATTTAACCGTGATGGAAAATGTCCGGTTAGCCGTCCAATCACAAGCTGGAGTCCGCTATCAAATGCTGTTTCATTATAAAAAATATCGTGCCTTTGAAGAAAAGACATTAGAGTGGCTCCGGCTGGTGCTGTTAGAAGAAAAGAAAGATTCATTAGCTGCCAATCTTGCGCATGGCGAAAAACGCAAGCTTGAGATTGCCATGCTGCTCGCGTTAGAATCTGAGGTTCTCTTATTGGATGAGCCGACAGCGGGAATGTCTTTAGAGGAAGTGCCTGCAATTTTAGAGGTCATAAAAAGAATAAAGAACGAAGGAAACAGGACGATTATTCTTATCGAGCACAAAATGGATATGATTTTAGATTTATCCGATTCAGTCATGGTGTTATTTAACGGAAGACTATTGGCGGATGGCACTCCTGAAGAAATTATGAAAAACGAAACAGTTCAGTCTGCTTATTTAGGAGGGCATTTTGATGAGCCAACTGTTAAAGCTTAACGAAGTCGAAACCTATATTGGGCAATATCACATTCTTCAAGGTGTTTCTTTAGAGGTGAAAAAAGGAGCAGTTACCGTTCTTCTTGGAAGAAATGGGGCAGGAAAAACGACGACTTTACGGACAATTATGGGATTGAATCCTTCTTCCAAAGGCAGTGTTCTTTTTAAGGGAGAGGAGATTCAATCACTTCCAACCTACACTATCGCTCAAAAGGGTATCGGCTATGTTCCTGAAGATCAAGGAATATTTGCCGGATTAACGGTAGAAGAAAACATAAGGGTGGCTATTCAAAAGGATAATGAGGAAACGGCTGAGCGAATGAATTGGATCTTGGATTTGTTTCCTGATTTAAAAAAGTTTTGGAAAAAACCCGGCGGTCTTTTAAGTGGAGGGCAAAAACAAATGCTTTCGATTGCCAGAGCTTATGTGAATGACAACGAGCTATTATTAATTGATGAGCCGAGCAAGGGATTGGCTCCTATTATGGTGGAAAAAGTAATGGAATCTATTTTACAAATGAAAAATCAAACGACAATCGTTTTAGTCGAACAAAACTTCATGATGGCGAGCACAATTGGTGATTGTTTTTACATTATTGATGACGGCCGAACTGTCAGCCAGGGAACAATGAAGCAATTAAAAGAAGATGAAAACATGAAAAGGAAATATCTAGGGATTGCTTAAGAAAGGAGGAAAGAGTTTGTGGATTTGTTCATGAATTTAACATTAAACGGACTGGCAACCGGCATGCTGATCTTTTTACTCGCTGCCGGTCTTACTCTTATTTTTGGCTTGATGGATGTCCTAAATTTTGCGCATGGCGGGTTATTTGCCTGGGGAGCTTACAGCGGCCTCTGGATATATTCAAAAACAGGCAGCTTTTTAATTGGCATACTTGGAGCGATTGTAACAGGGTTCCTGATAGGCATAATCACAGAAAAATGGATTATTAAGCCGGTTTACGGAAATCATGTCCAGCAGATATTAATCACTCTTGGTCTGATGCTTGTTTTGTCCGAAATGTTGAAGGTTATTTGGGGACCTAATCAACTGACTGCCTCACCACCCGATTATTTAAGAGGCAGCTGGGAGCTTGGCGGAGTCATTATTATTAAGTACCGTGTTTTTATTATTTTAGTAGGTTTGCTGATTTTTGCCGGTGTTCAATACTTATTGATAAAAACAAAAATTGGTCTGGTCGTCAGAGCGGGGGTTATGAATAAAGAAATGGTTCAAGCTCTTGGGATCAACATCCAAAAAGTATTTATGTTTGTTTTTATGATTGGGGCAGGTATGGCTGCCCTTGGCGGCGTTCTGCTGGGTCCTTATTCGGGAGTCATTCATGCTGGGATGGGAATGGAATTTGCCATTTTAGCTTTCATTGTGGTGGTCATTGGTGGGATGGGCAATTTTAAGGGTTCTGTACTGGCCGCAATTCTAGTCGGGCTCTCCGGTTCCTTTATGGCTTATTATGTCCCAGATTTATCATTGGCTGTGAATATGCTCTTAATGGCTGTTGTGTTAATCATTCGGCCGCAGGGGCTATTTGGGGCGAAAGGGTGAAGCGTATGCGGTTTATTCAGGGTAATAGAATGACGGCGGTATTTTTAGTCATCGCCGCTTTTCTGCTCCTTTTGCCATTTGTTTATGAATCTAGAAATCTCTTGATTTTGTTAACGCAAATTTTTGTTTTTTCCGTTTTTGCCATGAGTTATGACCTTTTACTAGGTTTTACAGGGATTGTCTCTTTTGGGCATGCGATGTTCTTTGGAATTGGTGCCTATTCGATGGGGTTATTTATGAAACGGCTGGAACCGACGATGTTAAATTTTCTTTGGGCTGTGCTTACAACCATTGCACTGACTGCCGTTGTAAGTTTTATTGTCGGCTTGTTGACATTGCGGTTAAAGAGTCATTTTTACGCGATGCTAACTTTATCCTTATCAGGGTTATTCCTAGTTTTAGCGGAAAAATGGCGCTCCTTAACGTTTGGTAATGACGGCTTTACCTTCCGGGTACCGGAGATGTTTATTGATCGAACCAATTTTTATATTCTTTGTTTGGTTGTGATGGCCGCTGTCTACTTGATTTTGAAACGGTTTACTAATTCTCCGTTAGGGCGGGTACTTCAGGCCATTAGGGAAAATGAACAAAGAACGGAATCCTTAGGATACCAGGTTTTGCATTATAAAATTGCCGCGAGTGTTGTTTCAGGAGTTTTAGCCGGGATAGCAGGTATTTTATATTCCATATCCCTTCGATTTGTTAATACAAGTGTGTTTTCGATGGATATCACCTTAGATGCCTTATTGATGACGATTATTGGCGGTGTCGGAACCTTAATAGGTGCCATTATCGGCGCCGGGTTAATTGAATTTGCTCATGATTGGTTAACGGAGCTTGCCAAAACGCATGTGATTTTTGAGCGTTGGATCATTTTCTTCGGCATTTTATATATCCTGGTGGTCATGTTTTTTCCGAAAGGAATTGTCGGTACACTAAGTTCCATAACATGGAAACGAAAAAGAGAGCATCCCGTAAAAAAAGCCACTCAAAAAGCAGCGGGATAGAAGGAGGAATCAATGGATACGAAACAAATTGCTTCCTTTGTCGTTCGTTTTCAATTGGCAGCCGTCGAGAAGGAGACCGGCAAAAAACAGTGGAGAATAAAGGTCACGCATGTTCAAGAGGAACGAGAGACATTGTTTGAATCGATTGAAGAAGCGATGACGTTTATGAAAAGCATGGCGGAAGATTCATAGGGTGGTGATCTAGTTGCAGATTGGTATTCTTAGTACTGGTATTTATTTGCCAGAGGAAACGATGACAGGAAGGGAAATAGCAGAGTCAGCAGGTATCCCTTTAGACATTGTCGAAGAAAAAATGGGAATCAGGAAAAAACATGTTCCAGGCCCTGAAGATCATACTTGTGAAATGGGGATTATCGCGGCAAGGAAGGCAATTGTTAAAGCGAGAATCGATCCAATGGAGATTGACCTCGTTATATATATAGGCGAGGAGCATAAGGAGTATCCGCTTTGGACGGCGGGGATTAAATTGCAGCAGGAGGTCGGTGCCCTTAACGCTTGGGCCTTCGATGTGGCCTTAAGGTGCTCAACGACTGTTATCGCGTTAAAGGTAGCAAAAAATATGATGACTGCGGATCCGGACATTCGAACCGTTCTCCTTGCAGGGGGTTACCGGAATGTTGATTTTATAGATTACGAGAATCCGAGAACGAGATTTATGAATAATCTTGGAGCTGGCGGAGGAGCGATTCTTTTAAAAAAGGGACACAATGAAAATGTATTGCTGGAGACTCAGATGATTACGGACGGTTCATTTTCAGAGGATGTTGTGGTAGTTGCCGGCGGAACGAAAAATCCAATAACGGCTGAGGCGCTCGCCTCCCGTTTAAACAAACTGGATGTCCTTAATCCGGAAGAAATGAAACAGCGTATAGCGGAAAAATCGATGAGTAATTTTTTAGAGGTCATACGTGAATCGGTTAAAAAAAGCGGATTTGGAGTAGAGGATATTTCTTATTTAGCCATGCTTCACATGAAAAGGTCTGCCCATGAATATGTTTTAAGAGAATTAGGTTTGTCCAAAGAGCAGTCCATTTATCTGGAAGAATACGGCCATATCGGGCAAATTGACCAGATTTTATCTCTGGAACTTGCCTTAAGGGAAGGTAAAGTGAAGGACGGCGATATCGTCGTGTTTGTCAGTGCCGGAATCGGTTACGCGTGGGGTGCAACGACTATTAAATGGGGGAAGGGTGAATCAATTGGTTAATGTGACTATGAAGGAAGTATTATTACCAAATGGGGAAACATTGGCATATCGGGAGAGAGAGGGCGGTGAGGTGAAGGTTTTATTAATTCACGGGAATATGACCTCCTCTAAGCATTGGGATCTTGTAATTGATAATATCGATGAAAAGTATAAGGTTTATGCTGTGGATTTAAGAGGGTTTGGAAACTCAAGCTATCATAATCGGATTATGTCCATCAAAGATTTCGCTGATGATGTGAAGCTTTTTGTCGATGAATTAGGCTTAAAGGATTTTGCACTGATTGGCTGGTCTACTGGTGGCGGGGTTGCAATGCAGTTTGCTGCCGATTACCCAGGGATTAGTAACAAGTTAATTTTATTAGAATCCGTATCAACTCGAGGGTATCCATATGACGGCAAAACTAATGAAGCGGAAGAAGTGCGCCGATTAAAGACATTTGATGAGGTGAAGAACGATATCTTAAGGACCATTCCCATTCAAGCAGCTTATGACACCAATGATGCACCCCTTTTAAAGTTGATTTGGAATTCGGTTATCTACACACATAATCAGCCCGACGAAAAACATTATGACGAGTATGTCCAAGATATGAGGACCCAGCGAAATTTTGCTGAAGTGTATCATGCCCTAAACACATTCAATATTAGCCGCCATTCTAATGGTCTTGTGGAAGGAAATGGGAAAGTGGATAAAATTGATATTCCAGTCCTTGTTTTACGCGGAGACCGGGATTTAGTCATCCCAAAGGAAATGAATGATGAAATCTTAGAAGACCTTGGTGGAAAGGCTACGTTTGTTGAATTGAAAAATTGTGGCCATTCCCCGTTGATAGATAACTTGCCACAATTGCTGAAGGTAATCACACAATTTTTAGATAGTGCCGTTCATTCATAATAATGTCTGTAACTCATCTGTAACTGGTAATCGGTAATATTGTTCCATCTAGTAGTGAAGGAGCGATTATTCGGTGAGGTGGGAACTGGATTGGCTGGAAAATAGGGCGAGATTATCGCCCAAAAAGCCTGCAATAATAGATGAAAAGACTGACAAGGCATGCTCTTTTAAAGAATTGAATAATCGTGTGAAATGTACGGCAGACTGGCTTCTGGAGCGTGGCATTAAAAAGGGCGATCGGATTGCCTTAATATCGCCAAACCATATTAGTTATTTTGATTTATTATTTGCCTGCGGGAAAATTGGTGCCATTTTTGTGCCGTTAAACTGGCGGTTATCCTTTCAAGAAATAAAGGAAATATTAGAAGATTGTACACCCAAACTAATAGGGTATCATAGGCAATTCCAGGGGATTTACAAGCAATTAATGTCCTTTAGCATAGATTCATTTTTTATTGATGAACTAGCATGTGAGGGAATTTCAACTGAAAATTCTTTAAAAAATGATATTGTTGAAACCGACCCTCTTGCGATGATTTATACCGGAGGGACTACAGGTAAACCAAAAGGTGTTGTTTTAAGTCATCAATCCATCCTCTGGAATGCCATCAACACCATTTTAAGCTGGGGAATTTCAGATAACGAGGTTACGATAAACTATTTACCAATGTTCCATACCGGGGGCCTAAATGCACTAAGTATTCCGATTCTTATGGCCGGAGGGACTGTTGTAATAGGCGAGCAGTTTACTGCACAAAAAGCAGTGGAATCACTAAATCGATATCGTTGCACGATTGTTCTCTTAGTGCCAACCATGTACCATTCGCTAATTCAATCACAGGAATTTCAAAACAGCAGCTTCCCTTCGATGAAAATCTTTCTTTCAGGTGCAGCACCATGTCCATTACAAATTTACGAGGCATTCAAGAGAAAGGGATATGCTTTTAAGGAAGGTTACGGGCTCACAGAAGCAGGACCTAATAACTTTTATATAACACCTGAAGATGCCCTGATAAAACGTGGATCAGTTGGCAAACCAATGCTATTTAATTCTATTAGACTTGTAAAACTGGATGGCGGGCAGGCTGGGCAAAATGAAGTGGGGGAACTTTTATTAAAGGGGAAACATTCTTTTTCACATTATTGGAATAATACTCAAGCCACCCAGGAAGCTATAAAGGATGGATGGGTTTACACGGGTGACTTAGCCACCAAGGACGAACATGGCTTCTATTACATCGTTGGAAGAAAAAAAGATATGATCATCACCGGCGGGGAGAATGTATACCCTCTCGAAATCGAGCAGTGGCTTTCAGAGCATCCCGCAATTGACGAAGTGGCCGTGACTGGTTTGCCCGATGAAAAATGGGGAGAGATTGTAGCTGCTTTTATTGTTTTGAAGCACTCAAAACTGGCAGCGGACGAAGAATTAAAAACCTATTGTGAGGCGAAATTAGGGCGTTATAAAATTCCGAAGCGGTTCATTTTTTTGCAGGAACTCCCTAAAACCCATGTTGGAAAAATCGATAAAAAGAAATTAAGAGAAATGAGCACCAAATGGTAAATGGAGAACGGAAAATCGTTCTCCTTTTTGCTATTTTTGGGCAAGGTCCAAAGCGGTGCCTGACACTGTAAGGTCTACCCCAAGCTGTTCACTTAAATCATGCGGATGATAGAAACCTCTTGCAATCATGTAGTTGGTAATTCTCTCGTGCGAAACTATTGCTGCATTCATTTGCTCTCTTAAGGCTGCCTTTAATTCAGGTGTTGTACATTCGGTAATTGCTGCCGCATAATTTCTCACACCCGCTTTAGCGGAAATAAGAAAATCTGTGGCGATGACTTGATCCGTCATGCCGCCCATGCCCATCATATTTTGAAGTAGTTGATTCACACATTTTCCTCCCGATTGGTTAAAAACTTCTGCAGCTGCTGAATATGCTGAATCCCGGTTGTGACGTCATCAGCAAGGATGGCCTTAAGTTCCTCGTCAATCACTAGCCCGCTCATTGTTGTTGCTTTGGTTAAACAAAGATTTTTAAATGATAACAATTCATGTAAGTCTAATGTTTCATGAAGCGCCAAATACTTAGTCATTCTTTCTACCCCCAGCTCGAGCATTTCATTTTTATATTTTCTAAGTCCATCTATCTCTATTCACGCGACCATGCATAAAAAGAAATGGCAGCAGGGGAAAATATTTTTGTTATAAATTTGGAGGTGCAGTAATGGAAGGAGACATCCTAGCGTTACATGAAACAATGGAGACGCATGAAATCTTAAACTTTAAAACTGTCTGTCTGTTGAAATCAAAATTAATGCAAGGAATCTGTTTTGATAATGAGCTAAAGGCGCTGATGGAAAAAGATGTAAAGCAATCGATTCAAGATATTAATGAATTGCTGCTATTTTATAAGAAAAGTCAGCTCTTACAATAAGTGAGGTGGAAAAGTGGAGGATTATTTAGATCCCAGGAACGCAGAAGGAATGCCCAATTTAGCTGATTCTGCCTTTGCAATGGACTTTTTACTGGGTGTCAAAACTGGAATTCGAAATTATAGCTTTGCGATTACCGAAACAGCAAACCCTGAACTGAGAAGAATATTTCATAAGCAAATGGAAGCAGCAATTGATTTACACACGGAAATTTCTGAGTTAATGATCAAAAAAGGCTGGCTTCATCCTCATAACTTTAAAGAACAATTTCTAATCGACCTAAAATCAGCAGAAACAGCCATTCAAATTGCCCAATTAAACCTTTACCCTAACGATACTGACCGCCTTGGCATGTTCGCAACGCCAAACAAATAAAGGAGAGATACATAATGAAAGCCGTTACCTACCAAGGCATAAAGGATGTTCAGGTAAAAGAAGTTAAAGACCCAAAAATAAAAAATGCGGATGATATAATTGTCAAAATTACTTCTTCTGCAATTTGCGGCTCGGATTTACATCTTATTCATGCGATGATCCCTAACCTGCCAACAGATTATGTCATAGGCCATGAACCAATGGGAATTGTCGAGGAGATAGGACCAGAGGTCACGAAATTAAAAAAAGGGGACCGGGTGATTATTCCTTTTAACGTGGCCTGTGGCCACTGCTGGTATTGTACACACGATTTAACGAGTCAATGCGATAATGGAAATCCCCATGGACAGGGAGCGGGCTTCTTCGGCTACTCGGAAACCACTGGCGGATATGCCGGCGGACAGGCTGAGTACATGAGAGTCCCTTTTGGGAATTTCACTCCTTTTAAGATTCCTGATAATTGTGAAGTTGAGGACGAAAAGTTGGCTTTACTAGCGGATGCTGCCCCTACAGCTTATTGGAGTGTCGATCACGCTGGTGTCAAAGAGGGCGACACGGTCATTATTCTGGGCTGCGGACCCATTGGATTATTGGCACAAAAATTTGCTTGGATGAAAGGGGCTAAACGAGTCATTGCCGTTGATTATGTCAACTATCGCCTGCAGCATTCGAAGCGCACGAATAAAGTAGAAATTGTGAATTTCGAAGATCATGAAAACGTAGGTGATTATCTGCTTGAAATCACCCAAGGCGGAGCTGATATCGTTATAGATGCTGTAGGAATGGATGGAAAGATGACTCCCCTCGAGTTTCTTGCTTCAGGAATGAAGCTGCATGGCGGAGCAATGGGGGCGATTGTCATTGCCAGTCAGGCTGTCCGCAAAGGCGGGACTATTCAAATAACCGGTGTATATGGCGGCAGATATAATGCCTTTCCCCTCGGAGATATCTTCAATCGAAATATAGATATCAAAACAGGCCAGGCACCTGTCATTCCTTACATGCCTTTTCTATATAACATGATCAATGAAGGACAGGTGAATCTAGGAGATATCATTACCCATGTTTTGCCGTTAGAACAAGCTAAGCATGGATATGAAGTTTTTGATACGAAAACAGAGGACTGCATTAAAGTGATACTTAAACCATAATAAGAGGAGTGATGGCAATGTTCATCACTCCTGCTTTTAAACATTTAACACGATTTTTTCAGTCGCAAGACATTGCTCTAACATCCATGGCCATTTCCCATGCCCCGAATGTGTATTAATGTGACCTGCATTAGGTATCGTGATCGAAGGAAGAGCTAGGTTTAAATAATTTTTTGCATCCTCCATACTGCAATATGGATCATTGGAGGAATGGACAAATAAAGTTTCTTCCGACGCTGCCCGTAAATGTGTTTTATATAGAGGAACTGGATAAAAGGATGATGCTTCTGGAAGTACGATGGCTGGTGAAGGTGGTGCCACAAGGATAACTTGGTCGGCAATCCGCTTGTTTTGATTTGCTGCGTAATGGAGCCATAGGATACATCCCAGGCTGTGGGTAATAACGGTAAGCCTTTGATCTTTTGGAATCGTTTTTAATGCGTTATCTAATTCATCCAGCCACACCTGTAAATTGGGTGAATCAAAGTTTGAAAAGGTTGGATAGCAAACGTGAAAGTTTCTTTGCGTTAATTCATGCGCCAGCAAGCTCTGCCAATGATCAGGTCCGCTCCCTCCTAAACCGTGAAGGATTAAAAAGCTATGTTGATTCATACAAACACCCCTTTTAAGATTGAAAGTTTATTATTCCGATGGATTAAATAGGTTTTAATGAATTATACCTTCTTTATGATGGAATGACAATCAGTTTCTCGATAAAAGATTAAAAGATATTTGCAATTGCACTTATAAATAATCAATATTAAAAGATATGTTCTTATAGAAAGCAGGGGTATGAATTGTCCGATTTTTTATCAATTGGTGTATCGCCAACATTAGCTAGTAAATTACATTCCTACGGAGTGGCCGTTCCGACGCCGGTTCAAAAACAAGCCATTCCCATTATCATGGGTGGGAAGGATATTATCGCTCAAGCACAAACAGGTACAGGAAAGACTTTTGCCTTTATACTGCCAATATTAGAAAAGATAAAAAGTGGTACAGTATATGTTCAAGCCTTGATCGTCACTCCTACCCGGGAATTGGCCTTGCAAATAACAGACGAAATAGAAAAGCTAATCGCTGGGATTGAAGGTATTGATGTGTTAGCCATATATGGAGGGCAGGACGTCGACAAGCAATTGAAAAAATTGAAGAAGGGTATGCAGATTGTGGTTGGAACACCAGGAAGACTGTTGGATCATATCCGAAGAGGAACCGTCGATTTATCCCAAACTTCTTTTCTGGTATTAGATGAAGCCGACCAAATGCTGCATATTGGATTTTTGAATGAAGTAGAGGACATCATTAAGGAGACTCCTAAGAGCCGACAGACGATGCTATTCTCAGCGACAATTCCCTCTGAAGTAAGAAAACTTGCACATAAGCATATGCGGGCACCTGAATATATCCAGGTGGAAAAAACACAAGGACCCGCTGATAATGTTAAGCAAATTGCTATCCATACCATTGATCGTGCCAAGCAGGCAACACTTATTCAATTAATTGAAACGCACCGGCCGTTTTTAGCGGTTATTTTTTGCCGGACAAAACGAAGAGTAAGTAAACTTTATGAAGTGT
The DNA here is from genome assembly GCF_019969725.1 of Neobacillus bataviensis. The sequence continues at coordinate 5,311 of NZ_JAHXYW010000005.1, read as the reverse complement.
TAAAGAGCCATGGTTTTTCCTGTGATGAATTGCACGGTGATTTGTCTCAAGCAAAACGAGAGCAGGTAATGAAGCGGTTTCGGGATGCTGAGGTCCAGCTGTTAATTGCAACAGATGTAGCTGCAAGAGGACTTGATGTCGAAGGTGTAACCCATGTGTTTAATTATGATATTCCCCAGGACAGTGAAAGCTATATTCACCGAATAGGAAGGACAGGTCGAGCAGGAATGAAGGGATTAGCGATTACGTTATACTCATCAGCCGACCGCCCTACTTTGGATTTGATTGAAAAAGAACTGAATATCACCATTCAAAAACAAAACCTTGGGAATTCGACTAAGGAAAAGGATACGAAGCCAAATCGTTCTTCTGGTCAGAAAGGGAAGGATACCAAGGGGAATGAAAAAAAGAATAAAACTCCAGATTCACGCAAGGCGAAAATGAATTCGAATTCCAAGCGTCAGGGCTCAAATAGAAAATCAAATAACTCTACGATATCTGCCAGTTTCGGAAAAAAGAGCGGCAATACAGGAAGAACAAAAAAACAAAAGAATAGATAATAAACAAACGGGACTGAAATTACTTCAGTCCCGTTTGCCTATTTAACTGCCGATTCCAATACCAGTGTTTGATTTTACGAGTACTTCTTCATATTTTTTCACATCAGCCTTTTGGCTGGAGAAGATGGTTCCAAGGTAACCTGCTAAAAATCCAAGTGGAATCGAGACAATCCCAGGTGTTGTATATGGGAATAATGGTTCCCCTACAAAAATGGCTTTTCCGACCTCCGGACTGAAAACATTTGGACTTATAAGAACAAGACCGATCGCGGAAATAAGCCCAACAACCATCGCCCATACAGCCCCAGTCGTATTAAATCGTTTCCAATAGATGGTGTAAATAATGACTGGCAGGTTGGCACTTGCCGCAACAGCAAAGGCTAGGGAAACAAGGAAGGCTACATTAAGAGTTTGAGCACCTAAAGCGAGAATAATTGATACGATTGAAACTCCAATTGCGGCCCAGCGAGCCATGCTAACCTGCTGCTTTTCGGTTGCTTTTCCTTTACGGAGAATTTCATTATAGAAATCATGGGCAAAGGCAGAGGCTGCTGTTAAAACAAGACCAGCTACTACGGCCAGAATAGTGGCAAATGCGACAGCTGAGATAAAGGCAAACAGCATATTGCCGCCAATGGCTTTTGCTAATAAGGGGGCCGCCATGTTTCCGGCCGGATTGGCTGCTACGATCTCACTATTGCCGACAAACGCCGCAGCACCGAAGCCAAGGAAAATGGTCATGACGTAAAAGATCCCAATAATCCATGTGGCATAAACAACAGAAGAGCGGGCCGTTTTGGCGTCTTTTACCGTAAAGAAACGAACGAGAATATGAGGCAATCCTGCTGTCCCAAGCACCAGTCCCATGTTTAATGAAATCGTATCAAGTCCGATTTTGTATTTAACACCTGGATTCAAGAAAGATTCCTTCAGCGGTGTGGCTGTTTTCATTTGCGCAAACATATCGGTGATGCTCCAGTTAAATTTGGCCAAAACAATAATAGAAATGATGAAGGTACCTCCCATAAGAAGAATCGCTTTTATGATTTGTACCCAGCTCGTGGCATGCATTCCGCCAAAAATGACGTAGACAGTCATTAACACACCCACAATTAAAACCGATGTTGTATATTCCAATCCTAATAATAATTTAATGAGTGCACCCGCCCCAACAAGTTGAGCGATCATATAAAAAATAGAAATAGCCATCGTGTTCATCGCTGCAAAACCGCGTATTTTCTTAGCATTAAATCGGGCGGCAATCATATCGGCAAACGTATACTTACCGAGATTTCTAAGCGGTTCTGCTACTAAATATAGAACGACCAGGTAGGCAACAAGAAACCCGATACTATAAAAGAATCCGTCAAAGCCTGTCAATGCAACCGCCCCTGCGATTCCAAGAAACGATGCCGCAGACATGTAGTCCCCGGCAATTGCCAGTCCATTTTGCCAGCCTGTCAGACCCCCGCCGGCTGTGTAGAATTCACTCGCATTTTTGGTTCGTTTAGATGCGTAATAGGTTATGACTAACGTGACTAAAACAATCGCAAGGAACATAATAAAAGCAGGAGTATTCATCAGCTTTTCCCCCTTTCCTTGACAACTTTATCAGCCATCTCATCAAACTTGGCTGCTTTTTTTGAATAAAGCATGCATAGTCCCCAGGTCATCACAAATTGCAGGAAGGCAAAGACCCAAGCCCATGAAATACTGCCGATAAATTTGTGATTTAAGATGGTTGAGTAGGAAGTTAAGATTGGTAAAGCAAAGTAAAAACAAAAAAAGAAGATTGTAATAGGAATAATAAATTTTTTCTTTTCGGAGAGTAATGTTTGAAACGAAGAAGATTGTACAATTAAACTGTAATCGCTTTCAGAAATATCATTGATTTTTTTAGCCTCCAATGAAGCTCCCCCTCTCTCAAATAAACCTTGGTTCAAAACATGAGGACGAAATAATGACAATGCTGAAGTTCAATAGCTGAAGTAGGATGGTGTAGTACAGAATGAATAGTGGAATACCTGAATGTATTGTTACAATTCCCTCCCTTTTTGGAAATTAGTAAACGTTATTACAGTTTCAATTATAGTAATGATTTTTTTAAATGCGCAAGGGATTTTTTGAAAAATAGGAAAATTTTAGTATAAAAAATATGGATAATAAATACAAAAAAAAAGAAAACCCTTGCTGCGCAAAGGTTTTCTGAATATGGAGACTATCGGGATCGAACCGACGACCTCTTGCATGCCATGCAAGCGCTCTCCCAGCTGAGCTAAGCCCCCGTATATTTGGTACAAGAAGAATTATATCCGGATTTTAATTTTCATGCAAGAGGAAATTAAAAAAAAGGGCAGAAAATTTCTGCCCTCAGCTAATACTTTCAATTTCCACTTTTTTAACACCATCTAAATCAGAAACGGAAGCATAAACATCCGTCGTTTTTTCTCTATAATCAACTGCTACTAATATTTGTACAAGATGATCGCCATTGTCCAGATCCTTAATTCGAAGTCTGCGAATAATATATTTTTTCTCTATTAAAAAAGCTATTGCCTGATCGATTTGATTACGGTCACAAATACATAGCTGCAAACTAACTTCTTTTTCCCGCAATTGCTTTGGTCCAAAGAGCTTCATTAAGAAAGGGATTAATTCTACACTTATAATGAGTAAGGCTACTCCAACAGATGCCTCTAAATAAAAGCCTGCCCCAACGGCAATGCCGATTCCTGCAGCCCCCCAGATCATCGCGGCAGTCGTTAAGCCAGAGATACTATCATTGCCCCGTCTTAGTATCACACCAGCACCTAAGAATCCAATCCCAGAAACGATTTGGGCAGCAAGTCGAAGGGGGTCCATTGTAATTTTTACATCATTTGAATTCGGAAACATATAAGCGGATTGAATCGAAACGATTGTTAACAGACAACTTACAACGGAAATCACCAGACTCGTTTTAAGTCCGACTGGCTTTCTTTTTAATTCGCGTTCAAGTCCGATTATTAGCCCAAAAACGGCCGAAATACCCAGCTTTATTAATATATCTATATCCGTATTTGACATCTACATTCACGTCCAATTTTAGAATCAATTAGCAGAACTTTTGATAAATTGATAGTAAATAATATAGGATTAATTTAAAATATTTAAATCCTTACTTAGATTCTACACATAAAGGAGTATGTTATGGAAGAACCAAAAATAAATCCCTATGCCGTCTTAGCTATAGGTGTACTATCTGTTTCAGCCTCAGCTATTTTTGTTAAGCTCAGTACAGCACCATCAGGAGTAATTGCATTTTATCGCTTATTTTTTTCAGTCTTATTCATGCTCCCCATTTTTTTAACGAAGCATGTTTCAGAACTACGTCTTATAACCAAAAAAGACTGGCTTTTTTCGGCCATTGCCGGAATATTACTAGCCTTTCACTTTATCCTATGGTTTGAATCACTAAATTACACTTCGGTTGCAAGTTCCACTGTTCTTGTAACACTACAGCCCTTATTTGCTTTTGTTGGAACCTATTTTTTCTTTAAGGAGAAATTATCTAGTAAAGCAATCCTTAGCGGAATCATTGCTGTTGCAGGGAGTATAATTATTAGTTGGGGTGATTTCCAAATCAGCGGAAAGGCGCTATATGGAGATGTTATTGCTTTACTTGCCTGTATACCGGTAACTGCCTATTTATTATTTGGTCAAAATGTTAGAAAAAGGGTATCACTTATTACTTATACATTTATCGTCTACTTTATGAGTACCATTACGCTATTCATTTATTGCTTGGCTGCTGGTGAGCCATTATTTCCTTATTCTTCAAGTAACTGGACTTATTTTATTTTACTCGCTCTATTTCCTAATTTGCTCGGACATACATTGTTTAATTGGTCAATAAAATGGCTCAGCACTTCGACCATTTCAATGGCCATTTTGTTTGAACCAGTTGGAGCGACAATCCTTGCATTTTTCTTACTAAGCGAAAATGTCGTCTGGACACAAATCTTAGGAGGGGTTGTAGTAATTGGAGGAATTTTATTATTCGTGATTGATGAGAGAAAAATGAAATTAAAAGGTGAAATGAAAAGCACAACCTAAGGCTCCGAGTTATTCACATTCTTTTATTTAGACATAAAGGAATGTGAATAATTCTTAAAAAAAGTTTTAAAATTATATTGCAATCATTTATTTATCGTGTTATATTAAATCTCGTCCTCTTCGAGATAGTCAAAAACAACGACAAATGAAATTTCAAAAAGTTGTTGACATCTAGAAGTGAGATGTGATAAATTAAGGAAGTCGCTTTTGAGGAATTGGGCAAAAGGGATTGCGAGTAACAAGATTGTTCTTTGAAAACTAAACAAACAAAAACGTCAACAAACAATAATATTCGTTTCTTTTTGAAACGAGCCAACGTTTTATTTTATGAGCTAATCAACTTTCTTGGAGAGTTTGATCCTGGCTCAGGACGAACGCTGGCGGCGTGCCTAATACATGCAAGTCGAGCGAATCACTAGGAGCTTGCTCCTGGTGGTTAGCGGCGGACGGGTGAGTAACACGTGGGCAACCTGCCTGTAAGACTGGGATAACACCGGGAAACCGGTGCTAATACCGGATAATCCTTTTCCTCTCATGAGGAAAAGCTGAAAGTCGGTTTCGGCTGACACTTACAGATGGGCCCGCGGCGCATTAGCTAGTTGGTGAGGTAACGGCTCACCAAGGCGACGATGCGTAGCCGACCTGAGAGGGTGATC
>NZ_JAHXYW010000059.1 GCF_019969725.1 Neobacillus bataviensis | reverse complement strand
ATCATCATCAGAGAGACAGATTTTTTTATTGAATTCCTTTCTGCATTTCCTTAAACTATCTTTAGCTGCTATTTCCTTGGCATGGAAACAACTTATAATAAAAAATAGTACAGCAGATACTTTGATTTTCATTCAGTTTTAAATTTTCTCTATATATGCCAACAGCATCAATTTTCCTTCCAAATTTTTTACAATGGAAACTTTAGTTTGTATAAAATTACTACAAATATGGAGAAGAGGGGAGAAAAACCTTTGATTAATATCTTTTAAATACTTAAGGTTCGGTATGGAAATAATAGACGGGTAATTTCTATCAGCTGCTGCAAATGTACAAATTAAAAAATAAATAAGGCCTGCAATTTGATTTACAGGCCTTTATATTTTTAGCAAACAGCAATTTTGTCAACTCTGTTTTGGTGCCTTCCACCTTCAAAATCTGTGGAAAGAAACTTCTC
>NZ_JAHXYW010000058.1 GCF_019969725.1 Neobacillus bataviensis | reverse complement strand
TCCATTACCAGTTCTTCAGTTTTGTGCTTTATGGGGTTACAATAAAAGCTTCAAACAAGGAAAAATCCCTAAAAAGTTAATAAAATGGACAGAAGAACGCCTTGAACGAAAGGAACCTTTCTTACTATTTTTCCCTACAATCGCCCTCATGCATAAAGCAGCGCCTCTATTTCAGCTAATAAATGAAAATATCCTTGCTGTGCATGCAGAAGATCCGGATCGGAAAGAGAAAGTAGGGATGCTCCGAAATAATGAAGTACCCGGACTTTTAACGACCACCATATTAGAGAGGGGCATTACCATTAGTAATGTACAGGTGGCGATTATTGGGGCAGAATCCTCCATATTTACCACAAGTGCACTGATTCAAATTGCTGGACGAGTCGGACGAAATAATCAATATCCAAATGGGGACATCGTATTCTTTCATCATGGCATCACGACAGAGATGGATGAGGCA
>NZ_JAHXYW010000057.1 GCF_019969725.1 Neobacillus bataviensis | reverse complement strand
TTTATGCCATATTTGTTTAATCGTTTGTTGTATTTTTTAGACGTGTACTGGAATCCCTGATCCGAATGGAGGATGGTTCCGTGCACGTTTCTTTTTTTATTTAGGTCCTCCACAGTATCCAAAACTAATTTCATATTATTCCTATCTGATAATTTCCACGAAACAATTTCGTTATTGTAAATATCCTGAATTACCGATAGGTAATAAAAACGATTCTGAAAGGGGATGTAAGTGATGTCAGTGACTAGGACTTCATTTTCCTTTCTCTTCTTGAATTCCCTGTTGACTAGATTAGGGAATACTTTGGAACCTTTTTTGCCAAAATATCTCCACTTTCTTCTAATCTTCGACTGAATATCCATTACCTTCATTAACCGGTAAACCTTTTTATGGTTGACCTCGAACCCTTCTTCCTTAAGGGCGGTCACCATTCTAGGGTAGCCAAACTCCTTGTGTTTGAGATG
>NZ_JAHXYW010000056.1 GCF_019969725.1 Neobacillus bataviensis | reverse complement strand
ATCGTGTATAGTGTTGATTCTAGGCACTTAAAGCCATAATATGAAACTTTACATTTACAATGAAACTTAAACATTAACTAAGCCTTAAAGGCTATATTAAATGAAACTTATAACATTCTACTAACATGCGGTGGTAGACAATACTAAATTGGACTTTCCTTAGAGATAGGAATGTCTGATTAGTGTTGTCTACCTTTTTTGTTGGCTCTGAGTACCTAATAAAACAATTAGGAAAAGTAAGAAATAGTATGAATTTTTTATCAAATCAACATTGAAAATCACAGCAAAGGAATCTAAGGTGTTTCTACCAAACGAAATTTTCGATGATTTACAGGGCTACATTACAAATGGTATACATTTAGCATATGCCTACAGTTATTACTACCTTACACATTTCTTATATCGTAACTGTAAGTATCTTAACACTGAGGTTTTCCTTGATGGAAATGCCATTAAGCAAGTGTTGGGC
>NZ_JAHXYW010000055.1 GCF_019969725.1 Neobacillus bataviensis | reverse complement strand
GTCTTGGAGGTATCCCAAATATCTTTTGAAAATCTCTTTTAAAGGCAGACAGACTTCTCCCGGTCAAATAAGCAAACCGCTCTACATTGACATTGAAATGAAAGTTTTTGTTCATAAAAGCTTCAATATCTATTTTGTAAGGCTCAGAAAAATCAAATAAAATATCCTTAAGACCCGGATCATCGCTCAGCATCAGAAGTAAAGCTTCTTTCTGTTTGAGACGCAGAAGTTCTGTAGAAGCAGGAAGTTCTTCATACGCAAGTAAAGAATACATAAAAGAAGTTAATGCCTTTTGATCCAGTTTTATAAAAGCCGGAGTATTGTCTTTCTTCTTTGCCTGATAACCATATTCACGGCTGAAATCACGTAAGATAGCTTCATCAAAATAGATGGTTACCGTTCTTATTTCCCCGTTTTTAGGTGGGTATTTTGCAAACTTCAGAAGACGGTTTTTTCTGGCAGAATAAAGT
>NZ_JAHXYW010000054.1 GCF_019969725.1 Neobacillus bataviensis | reverse complement strand
GTGAAAACTCGACGGGATCGCCTTTCCACATAAATGTATTGGGCAGCATCTGACGTACCGATGCTTCTGCATTATAATACATACCAAAGACGCCACCGCCTGCTGTAATTGTCGTTGCGCTTAAAATGGCAATAATCGACAATGACTTAGCATTTGCGCGGATACGATACAGTAACTGGGAAACTCCGATTAAATTTAACCCTTTCCATGACCAAGATGTCGCTCTTTTTAAAGCTGTTAACACAAAGACACTTACACTATGGAATAAAAGATATGTCCCGACAATAGTTACGCCGATGACCATTAGTGGCGTGCCTAGAACCGTAAAGAATCGCCAAATTTCACTCGTAAACATATCAGAGGCAGCTGTATAATAACCAAATGCGATAAGCGCCGTTCCTAAAACAGCCGCTACTAAAGAGGCACGTGGAATTTGCTCACCCTGTTTTTCTGCATGAAATAAGTCAATCAATTTAAATTGATAAATAACACGATAGCCC
>NZ_JAHXYW010000053.1 GCF_019969725.1 Neobacillus bataviensis | reverse complement strand
CTCGAACCCGCGACCTCCTGCGTGACAGGCAGGCATTCTAACCAACTGAACTACCAGACCATATTGCGGGGACAGGATTTGAACCTGCGACCTTCGGGTTATGAGCCCGACGAGCTACCGGACTGCTCCACCCCGCGACGGTAAAAATACATTATTTTGTTCATGCCCTTAGATGAATAACTGTATCAATCTCAGAAAGCTTATTCAAGCAGCGGCTCGATTGATACAACTCGCAGATAATTCATAGAAGCAACGCTCGTTGCTCCACCTCGCGACGGTAAAAATACATTATCTTGTTCATGTATATAAACAATAAAAATGGCGGAGGAAGAGGGATTCGAACCCCCGCGCGGTTTAACCCGCCTGTCGGTTTTCAAGACCGATCCCTTCAGCCGGACTTGGGTATTCCTCCGTTAAAAATATGGTAGCGGCGGAGGGGATCGAACCCCCGACCTTACGGGTATGAACCGTACGCTCTAGCCAGCTGAGCTACACCGCCATT
>NZ_JAHXYW010000052.1 GCF_019969725.1 Neobacillus bataviensis | reverse complement strand
CTTTGTGAATCAGGGAGCCGGGATTTCGCCGGAAATTAATCCGGGATATTCCGGAGATGTATTTATTCCTCAGCCGGGAACTTCTCAGGAAAATGAACTGCAGTCTTACTTTGGAAGAGTAAATTATAATTTTGACAAAAAATATTTCTTAACCGCTTCGTTAAGAGCTGATGGTTCCACACGTTTTGGAGATAATAATAAGTATGGATATTTCCCATCAGTTGCTGCAGGCTGGACCATTTCAAAAGAAAACTTTCTAAAAGATGTTTCATTTATCAATGAGCTGAAACTAAGAGGAAGATGGGGAGAAACCGGAAATCAGGAAGTTCTCAATAAAATTACAAAAGCAAGTTATCTGTTATCACAGAATGCAGGATATTATCTATATGATAACTTAAACCTCATCAATGGAGTTCAGGTGGTAAGAACACCCAATCCTAATCTGAAATGGGAAGTTGTAGCGCAAACCAATATTGGTTTGGACTTCAGCCTATTCAGTAATAAATTATACGGTTCATTAG
>NZ_JAHXYW010000051.1 GCF_019969725.1 Neobacillus bataviensis | reverse complement strand
AAACGCTGGGGATGGACACCTCGATCATCAGCATCATCGCCCTGATCGTTGGCCTGATGCTGCTGTGGTCGGCGATCCGGGCGTTCATGAACGCGTCGATCATTGCCGGGATCATCTGATTGCTGCTGGGGTTGTGGTTGTTGAGCTGGATCATCCATTAACACCACCGCCACCCTGTGGGAGCGAGCCTGCTCGCGAATGGCGTCTGTACATTGCCGTACATTTCCATCCTTGACGATCAACAACCGGCAGCTCAGTCTGCCGGTTCTGTTTTTTCTCGCGGAGGTGGTCGATGCCCTTTTTCACGGTTGACGGACAAGCACTGCACTACATTGATCAAGGCACCGGCCCCGCCGTGTTGCTGGCCGGCAGTTATCTCTGGGATCAAGCGATGTGGGCGCCGCAGATCGCCGCGCTGACCCCGCACTATCGCGTCATCGCCCTGGATCTGTGGGGCCATGGCGAGTCCGGCAAGTTACCTGAAGGCACGACATCGCTGGACGACATCGCCCGACAGGCGCAGGCCTTGCT
>NZ_JAHXYW010000050.1 GCF_019969725.1 Neobacillus bataviensis | reverse complement strand
TTCCCCTTCGGGGGACAGAGTGACAGGTGGTGCATGGTTGTCGTCAGCTCGTGTCGTGAGATGTTGGGTTAAGTCCCGCAACGAGCGCAACCCTTGATCTTAGTTGCCAGCATTCAGTTGGGCACTCTAAGGTGACTGCCGGTGACAAACCGGAGGAAGGTGGGGATGACGTCAAATCATCATGCCCCTTATGACCTGGGCTACACACGTGCTACAATGGATGGTACAAAGGGCTGCAAAACCGCAAGGTCGAGCCAATCCCATAAAACCATTCTCAGTTCGGATTGCAGGCTGCAACTCGCCTGCATGAAGCCGGAATCGCTAGTAATCGCGGATCAGCATGCCGCGGTGAATACGTTCCCGGGCCTTGTACACACCGCCCGTCACACCACGAGAGTTTGTAACACCCGAAGTCGGTGGGGTAACCGTAAGGAGCCAGCCGCCTAAGGTGGGACAGATGATTGGGGTGAAGTCGTAACAAGGTAGCCGTATCGGAAGGTGCGGCTGGATCACCTCCTTTCTAAGGATATAAGCTGGACGTA
>NZ_JAHXYW010000004.1 GCF_019969725.1 Neobacillus bataviensis | reverse complement strand
TTTTTCAAAACTTTCAATTCCCTTTAAATACCTTAATACAATTTGTATCTTATCTTCCGTTTTAAATTTGGACATAAAAACACCCCGTAAATGTTAGTTTAGTGTCTAACATTTACGGGGCAGTTCAGGTTGCGAGAGCTTTTTAAATGGTCCTTTGGCCAAATGTTCTTGTATCTATTCCTCTTTGATTTAACCAATGGCAGGTTTCACCAGTGATGATAAGAGGAATTCTCTTTAAATCAGCAATTGTCCTTGCCCCTAGGGCTGTCATTATCATTATCATTTCTTTATGAAGAGTTTCGATTTCACCTATTAAGGAATCTACTCCTTGGTCAACAAGAATTCGTAAGAAATAACCTGCAATTCCAATCGCATCGGCTCCTATGGCTAAGCCCTTTACCATCTCAATCCCGTTACTAAATCCCCCAGAACCAATGATGGAAATATCATTCGATACTGATGATGCTTCAATAATGGAAATGGGGGTAGGAATGCCCCAATCTGAAAAGAAGGATAGTGATTTTTCCCTGCGCCTGTTTTCTATTTCTGCAAAATTCGTTCCACCAAAGCCGCCAACATCGACCACTGTTACACCCACTGATTTAAGAGTTCTTACTGTTTCCATCGACATTCCAAATCCTACCTCTTTTACAACAACCGGAACTTCTACGTTCTTTACAATCGCTTCAATTCTTTTTAAAGCACCCGTAAAGTCACGGTCCCCCTCAGGCATCGTAAGCTCTTGAATCACATTTAGGTGAATTTGGATAGCATTTGCTTCGATCATGTCAATGGCAGCTTTCGCTTCATCTGGTGTCGCTTCACTTCCCAAATTGGCAATGAGAACACCGTCAGGATTTTCCTTTCGGACTATTTCATATGTATATTTTTGCGTTTTATCCTTTAACGCAGCCATCTGGGAACCAACAGCCATGGCAAGCCCTGAATATTTCGCTACCATTGCCAGCTCTTTATTTATTCGATAGGTTTTTTCTCCGCCGCCGCCTGTCATGGCATTGATAAAAATTGGCGAACTTAAATAAAGTTCGCCAATTGAGTGGTCTAATCGAACATCGAGCACATTAATATTCGGTAAGCTTTGGTGAATAAACTTAATATTTTCAAAAGCGGATGAACGGTCTTGCCCATTTTCGAGGGCAAAACGAATGTGGTCCCATTTACGTTCAGATCTAGACACTTCTTATCACCATTATTTTCTTAGATTCTTTAATTTATCGCCAATGACTTCACCAAGTTGAAATCCTTTTGACTCTTCAGGAAGCTCATAATCAAGGTTTTCCTCAACTTCCTTTTCAAGAAGTTCTTTAATACTTAAAGATAGACGTTGATCCTGTTCATTAGTTTCAAGAACCTTAACCTTTACTTCTTGTCCTTCTTTTAGTACTTCATGAGGTGTGCCAATGTGCTTATGAGCAATTTGGGAGATATGAACAAGGCCTTCTACACCTGGAAATACTTCTACAAAGGCACCATAAGAAACTAATCTTTTGACTGTACCAGTTAAAACACTGCCTTTTGGAGCTTTTTCATTAATATTTGACCATGGTCCAGGAAGAGTTTCTTTAATAGACAATGAAATTCTTTCATTATCGCGATCAACGCTAAGAACTTTAACTTGGACTTTTTGACCTTCATGAACAACATCTGTCGGTTTACCAACATGTTCATAGGATAATTGGGAAATATGAACAAGACCATCTATTCCGCCAATGTCTACAAAAGCACCAAAATCGGTAATTCTTTGAACTGTTCCATCAATAATTTGGCCAACCTGAAGGGCACCTAAACGATTTTGTTTTTGTTTACCTTTTTCTTCCTCCACAACAGCACGGTGGGAAAGAATCAAACGGTTCTTTTCCTTATCAAGTTCTACAATTTTAAACGTAAGCTTGCGGCCTTTATAATCAGAGAAATCTTCTACAAAATAAGCTTCAACTAAGGATGCAGGAACAAAACCGCGGACTCCAAGGTCTACAACAAGACCGCCTTTTACAACATCCTTAACTTCTGTTTCAATTACTTCGCCGCTTTGGAATTGCTTTTCTAAGCTATCCCATGCTTTTAAAGCATCAACTTTCTTTTTTGATAGTATTAATGCTTCTTCTTCCACCTTTAAGACCTCTAATTCAAGAGTATTACCTTCCTGGACAGCATCAGATGCTTTTTCAATATGAAGGCTGGAAAGCTCACTAATAGGGATGATCCCATCAAGTTTACTATCTTGAATGTCGACATATACCTGCTTTTCTTCAACTTTAGTTACTTGTCCTGTTACTTTGTCCCCAACTTCAAAGCTTTTCACTTCTACTTGATTTAATTCTTCCGACATATGTATTCCTCCTTAATCCATTAACTGCAAAATCTATATATGATTCGGTGGATACCACACAGTATACACCACATATAATAAACCATGTGAATTTTCAAAAAAAATCTCTTTTTATAAACTTCTTACAAATAGTCTTTTTTGTCAAGCAATACCTATTGGTGCTCTTTTATCAGTTTATGAATTTCTGACATAATTAATTCAGTAACCTGTTCAGCAGAAGCCTTTGTGTTTCTGGCTTCATCCATTGCAATTGGTTTTCCATAAACGACTCTTAGCTTTCGTAAGCTTTTATACGGACCAATAATTGCACAAGGAACTACAGCGGAATCAGTCTTTAAGGCAAAAAAGCCGGCTCCGGCTAACCCCTTCCCTAATTCACCAGTTTTACTTCTAGTTCCTTCAGGAAAAAGACCCAATACTTGTCCATCCTTTAAAATACCTAATCCTTTTCTTAATGCTTCTCGATCGCTCATTCCTCTTTTTACTGGAAAGGCATTACATTTCCGAACAATTTCACCTAACACAGGGACTCGAAATAACTCTTCCTTCGCCATATAGTGGACAGGACGAGGAGCCATGATTCCCAATACAATCGGGTCAAAATTATTAATATGATTGCAGCAAAGAAGGACCCCGCCATCCTTTGGGATATTTTCTACTCCTAGGGCCTCAATCCTGTACCATGGTTTAAAAATCCCATATGCAACTGATCTTGCAAAAGAATAAAAAGTCACACTTATCCAACCCTTTCGTGCACCAGAGCCATAATTTTTTCTACAACTTCAGGAATCGCCAAAGAGGTTGTGTCGATTTCAATTGCATCATCGGCTTTTTTCAAAGGGGCAATTTCTCTTTCTGAGTCGATTTTATCTCTACGTGCAATTTCTTCTTTTAATTGATCTAAATTTGATAGAAAACCCTTTTGAAGGTTCTCCTGATGCCGCCTCTCTGCTCTTTCATCTACACTAGCCAGCAAGAACACTTTTACTTCAGCATTTGGCAGAACATGGGTCCCGATGTCACGTCCATCCATGACAACGCCGCCATCGATTGCAAAGGCTTGCTGCCTTTTTACCATTTCTTCACGAACTAGTTGATGTTTTGCAACGATAGAAACGGAATTTGTTACTTCTGAAGAACGTATCTCATCCGTTACATCCTGATTGTCTAAAAATACTAATTGTCCTCGTTCTGAAGGAAAAAGCTCGATACTCGTCGACAAAAGCATTTTTAGTAAAGTATCCTCTTCTTCAAGATTAAGATTGTTTGCAATTGCTTTATATGTTAATGCCCTGTACATCGCACCAGTATCGATATATATATAACCTAATTTTTCAGCAACAATTTTAGCTACAGTACTCTTCCCAGCTGCAGCAGGGCCGTCAATTGCGATAGATAGTTTCTTGTTCATAAATCCTCCTAATTGCAATCATGATTTCTCATAAGCTGTCTTCCTTTTATTTTACCATAAGATAAAGAAATGCTTCTTTTTTTTACTATTTAAATTCATAAAAATAAAGCAGGTTTCCCTGCTTTTATTTTTGCCCTTGGAAGGTTTGAATAATTTCTGTAAAGGTATTCTCATTTACACCTTCATATTTTGTTAATTGTTTAATTTGCGGAAGGGCATCGAATTGATGAAATATTAGTTGTGAAAGGAACAGAAATAAAAATTGAATAATAATTATCTTGGCTAAAATTCTTTCTATTTTTTCCAATACCACCACTCCAACTTCAAGTTACCCCTATTATTGGATTTGATAATTTTTTTTATTCTATTAAAAAAAGGATAAGCGTCTGCTTATCCTTATAACACATCTTCATATATTGCTTCGGCATTTTTCAGTTTTTCCACTTTTTCTTCTTTACCATCTTTTGCATTAATAAAGATACGGAAGGTATCACTGCCGATTGTTCCAAGAAACTCATAACATGTCACTTCTTCATTGAGATCGTTTAGAATTACGGCCTGCCTATCTTCCATCACCTTTAATTTCGGATTTACTTTAGTACGTGCTTGTTGTAGTGAAATTGCCGGTTTATCGATTTTTCTAGTTTGGAAGGATTTTAAATAATCCTCAGCAGAAACACCCATGATGTCCCCGTTATCAAGAGCTACCTTCACTTTAACGGATTCAGGGTAAATCCTTAGCCCATTGATACTCGTAACAAAATTGAAAACACCTATATTATCGTATTGCGTGCTTTCAAAAAGCTCCAAGTCTTTAAAGCCCGTTTCCTTTAAAAAGTTTTGTGCCTTATTGGTAGCGTCATTTAAACTTAAAACCTGTTTCTTAATATCGCGGTTGTTGATAAACCAAATGGGATGTCCAGCTTTTTTAGTAATATCCATACTTGCTTCCTGACCGGAATCTGGATTTTTCATGGACACACTGTAAAAGCCATAATCTGACCCTTTGCCGTTTTCTGTTACTTTAACTTTGGCATTTCCATCAAAATTCATATATTTTTTGGCAATAGTAACTGCTTCCTTACGTGAAATAGTTTTTCCTTGTATCTTTTTGTAATTTTCATCCTTTTTTTGAAAGTTCACTGTTGTTGGTCCTTGATTGGTTTCATCAAAACCAGTCACAGTTTTCTCCACGGTTTTAAAACCATCAATTATGGTATTGTCGGTTTGCTCTTTTCCAGAAGCAAGCGCCAGCTCAACATCCATCCAGCGCAAGTTATTTTTTAAAACCATATGCTGAACATTTCGAAGTTCATTCTGAATGTCGCCCGACTGTTTATAAAGAACCTTTAAGTTTTCATACTCTTTATCAGACAATGGTTCCTTATCCAAATCTCTTACGGCTGTTCGATAGCTAAAGTTACCTATATTCGCTAAAAACTCTTCTGTTTTGTTAAAAGGCAATAATGTTAATGGCAGCTGCCCGACATCACTATGTGCTTCTGATGTGATTCTCCATACTTCCGTTAATGATGGTGACAGGGAATGCCTTGAGTTCATTGCCAATGTTGTCCCAATTTTATCGTGTAATAAATCCATTTGATAGGAAAGATCATGGAATGCCCGCTGATAGTTATTTTCAGCATTTAACAGAATCGCATTTTTTTCTTGGTGCTCCTGATAACCCCAGTAAGCTGTTCCGGCAACACCGACTGCAAGGACACCTATTAATATACCTCTTATCAATTTTACTCACCTCTCTACTTGCAAAAAATATGCTTTCCAATTCGTTTGATTTGCGGCCTGCCCCAAATCCATCCACTTGTTGCGGTAGCAGGGTTAAAATAATATAGTGCTTCACCTGTAGGATCCCAGCCATTAATGGCATCGATGACCGCTTTCTTTGAAGATTCATTAGGTGTAAGCCAAATTTGCCCATCCGCAACAGCAGTAAAAGCTCCCGGTTCAAAAATTACTCCCGATACTGTATTTGGGAAATTTGCACTATGTACTCTATTTAAGATGACAGCAGCGACTGCAACCTGGCCAATATATGGCTCGCCCCTTGACTCCCCATGGACCGCATTCGCCATTAGTCGAATATCATTTTGTGAAAAACCATTAGGAGTATTGGCAGCTGTCGGCTTCTTTGGTGCTGCTTTTGGTGTTGCTGTTCCATTTTTAGGTGCAGCTTTTGGAGCCGCCTTTGGTGTTGTTTTTGGTGCTGCTTTATTAGTTTGTGTGTTATTAGTTGGTGCTTTTTTACTCGGAGCTACTTGTTTGCTTTGGTCTGCTCCTCCATAATGAGTAAATTTTCTTCCCTTATTTAAATTGGTTTTAACAAAATACTCATTATACTTGGATGCTTTTGCCAGTTTATTCTTAGTTGTTGTTCCTGCTAACCCATCAATTGGCAAACTGAATTCATATTGGAAATTTCGCAAGGCCCAATAGGTACTCCATCCAAAAACTCCGTCAATTTGACCATTATAAAAGCCTAAATACTGGAGCCTTGCCTGAAGTTCAATAACATCTTCTCCAACAGCTCCCTTTTGGATTACTTGTCTGGAAAATGCATACGCCCCATCAGGATTTACCAATGACAGAGGCATAATGAAAACAGAAATTAAAATGAAAGACTTTATTAGGATGTTTTTCATATGCATGGAATAATAACCCCCGTTGTAAATCTTTTTGCAGTAACCCTATTTTTTGTCTAATTGGTGTTTTTATTCCAAAAATAAAAAAACCCTTCATCAGGAATGAAGAGTTTTTTGAACTGGATACTGTTTTTTTAAATGTTTGGCACTCAATATCTTAGCTTTTTTCACTTTTCTTAAGCCAAACCACCAAAGAAAAATCATAAACGGAAAAATAATAAACAGCCAATGTTCTTGTGAAATTAAAATAAAATCATAGAATCCATGGAGAATGAAAGGCAGTAGAAGCGAAAGGAAAATCCACTTTGCTTTGTTTCCATCCGTGAACTTCGCCTTTCCAAGATAAAAACCCATTATAACCCCAAACAATGCATGACTTGATACTGGCAATAATGCTCTAGTCATCGCATGTTCAATCCCATTTGCAACTAGATAAAAAATATTTTCCACTGTCGCAAAACCAAGAGAAACGGAAACGGCATATACAATTCCATCGAATGGCTCATCAAACTCAACATGCTGGTAGATAGCATAAAAAAGGATAAACCACTTAAAAAATTCCTCCAGAAGACCGGTGTTTAGAAATGCATCGAACAAGTGGGATTGAAGCAGATTTTCAGTTTCAAGAACATGCTGAATAAACATAATCGGAAACACCAATAAAGCACCGTACAAAAATGTCCGAAATACAAATGAAATTGGCTCTGGCTCATATTCATCTTTTAAATAAAAATAACTAAGTAAGGCCAGTCCGGGGGCAATCCCGGCAGATAATATCCCCAGCATGTTGAACCTCTTTTCCAATCCGTTTTCTTAATCGTAACATGGAAACAAAATAAAGAAAATGATAGTTTCCTTCCACTTTATTTAGAAGGATTGTCTAATCATTTAAAAGGTTATTTTTTCCAAGCCGCTTGCAAGGGCCACAGCCAATTTGATTCTAGCCTTTTTAGAATCATTGTCACTTCCTAAAATTACACCTTTTTTATAGAGATCATAAGCACTGCCTTCATAATCATAAGTAGTGTAAACAGCACCCTCTTCTGCGCTAGTTGTAACGACCAATTTAATTCCCTGCTTAATTGCCTTTTCAATTTCCTCCATCATTTGAGGAGCCACCTGGCCGCGGCCGACTCCTTCAAGAACAATCCCTTTTACCCCTGCTTCACGTGCTGCTTTAATGAATTTTCCATCTGCACCAATATAGCATTTAATCAATTCAACTTGAGGGATTTCAGTCTGAATTTCATAATATTCTCTTTTAATCGGCTTTTGAAAGACATGGACTTGGTCATTATCAATAATGCCAAGATATCCAAATCCAAAGGCATTAAACCCTTGTATATTAGAAGCATGTTCTTTTTTTACATAGCGTGCAGCGAATATCCTTTCATTAAAGACAACAACTGCCCCAGCAGCATGGAGGTCAGTGGAGCAGGCTGAGTAAATGGCATGTCGTAAATTAATATAAACATCGCTCCCTAAATCTTCAGGAGAACGTTGAGAGCCTGTGACCACCACAGGCCGATGGTCTTTTATTGTTAAATCAAGAAAATATGCAGTCTCTTCCATCGTATCCGTTCCGTGTGTCACTACAACACCAGCGACGGTCTCATCTTTAAAATAGTCCACTATTTTGTTTTTTAATGAAGTAAGATCTTCAAATGTAATATGAATGCTCGCTTTTTGAAAAACAGATTCTACGATGACTTCAATGTCTTTTGGTAAATTACACATGGCAGCAAGTTCTTCCCCGGTAAGAGCACCAGAAGCAAGTTTTCCAGAATCCTTATTTGGTTTACTAGCGATTGTTCCACCAGTTGTTAATAAAACAACCTTTTTCATCATCTCAATCACCCTTCAGCTTCTTTTTCTATGATGGAGTGCGCAATTTGTCCACCATGGAACCTGCCATTTTCGATAAATATTTCATTCGCATTGTTTCCGGCAGCAATTACCCCCGCTATATAGATCCCCACCACATTTGTCTCCATGGTTTCAGGATTAAATAACGGTCTTCCAGATTCTGGATCAATTTTCACGCCCATTGTTTTTAAAAATTGATGATCGGGATGATAACCTGTCATCGCAAAAACAAAATCGTTGCTAATTGTTTTTTCAACTCCAACTTTATTATATATAACTTGCTCCTCCGTTATAGCTTTAACATTTGCATTAAATTCCATTAATATTGTCCCTGTACGAACTAATGCTTCAAATTCCGGGAGAATCCAAGGTTTAATACTTGGAGAATATTCTTTTCCTCGATAAAGTACGGTCACCCTCGCTCCTGCCTTCACCAATTCCAATGCAGCATCTACACTAGAATTTTTTCCTCCTATAACACACACATCTTTATCAAAGTACGGATGGGCTTCTTTAAAGTAATGTTTAACTTTAGATAAGTCTTCTCCAGGGACATTCATGTAATTCGGATGATCGTAATAACCGGTTGCAACAACGACATAACGAGCACTGTAACTGTTTTTATCCGTATTGATATGAAATAAATCATCTTTCTTTACCACTTCAATAACCTTTTCGAAGGCGTTTATACGAAGCTGCTTCCGCTTAGCTACCTCCCTATAATAGACCAATGCCTGATTACGTTTCGGCTTATAGGTATCTGTTAAAAAGGGAACATCTCCAATTTCTAATTTTTCACTCGTACTAAAAAAGGTTTGATGTGTTGGATAATGATAAATGGAATTAACTACATTCCCTTTTTCTATTATTAATGGCTTTTTTCCAATCTCCTGAAGAGAAATAGCTGCTGCCATGCCGCAAGGTCCGCCGCCTACAATGATTATGTCTTCTATTTGCACTTTAGGTACACTCCTTAATAAATACATTAGCTGTGTTAAACTGGGCTGTTGATTTGCGCTCCAGGCACTTCGCGCACCTTAGGGCGGTTCGGGGAGCCTCCTCAGTGCTTAAGCGCCTGCGGGGTCTCCCCTGCCCCGTACTCCCGCAGGACATTGAATTGCATCCTCGAATCCGACCCACGCACGAAGGAAATGCGTTAGCATTTTCGAGGAGTCTCGCGCCTTCCGCTCCAATCAACAGGGTTTTAAAAGCAGTTATATCCCTAAACACAACCGAAATAAAAAACTCCTACCGTTTTATGATAGGAGTTTTTTCATTTTATTTCAATGTTTAGCGTTTAAATCCAGCCTCTGAAGCGGCTAGCTTCAGCCATCTTTCTAACCCCAACCATATAAGCAGCCAGGCGCATGTCTACACGGCGTGTTTGGGCAGTATCATAAATATTTTTAAAGGATTTAACCATTACTTTTTCAAGCTTTTCTTCTACTTCTTCTTCTGACCAGTAATAGCCTTGGTTATTTTGTACCCACTCGAAATAAGATACCGTAACCCCGCCAGCAGATGCTAAAACGTCTGGGACAAGCAGAATACCCCGTTCTGTTAAAATTTCTGTTGCCTCTAATGTAGTTGGACCATTTGCCGCCTCTACTACGATGCTAGCACGAATGTTATGAGCGTTGTCCGCAGTAATTTGATTTTCAATTGCTGCAGGGACAAGAATGTCGCACTCAAGTTCTAGTAATTCTTTATTTGTAATTGTATTATTAAACAATTTTGTTACTGTTCCAAAGCTGTCTCTTCTATCTAAAAGATAATCAATATCCAGACCGTTTGGATCGTATAATGCACCGTAAGCATCTGAAATCCCTACAACCTTCGCTCCTGCGTCATGCATGAATTTTGATAAATAGCTTCCGGCATTACCAAAACCTTGGACTACTACTCTTGCACCCTCTATTTGAATTCCCTTCTTTTGGGCTGCTTCACGAATACAGATGGTTACACCCTTTGCAGTTGCAGATTCGCGTCCATGTGATCCGCCGAGAACAAGCGGCTTACCAGTGATAAAGCCTGGAGAGTTAAATTCATCGATTCGGCTGTATTCATCCATCATCCAAGCCATAATTTGTGAATTAGTAAATACATCCGGAGCAGGAATATCCTTCGTAGGTCCTACAATTTGACTGATAGCACGTACGTATCCACGGCTAAGTCTTTCAAGTTCTCTAAAAGACATATCACGAGGATCGCAGATGATACCACCTTTTCCCCCTCCGTATGGAAGGTCGACAATTCCACATTTTAAACTCATCCAAATTGAAAGGGCTTTCACTTCTGTCTCTGTTACTCCTGGGTGGAAGCGAATTCCGCCCTTTGTCGGCCCAACGGCATCATTATGCTGTGCACGGTAGCCAGTAAATATTTTTATTGAACCGTCATCCATTCTAATTGGAATTTTTACTGTCATCATACGTAACGGCTCTTTCAAGAGCTCGTATACTTCTTCAGGATAACCTAACTTTTCAAGGGCCTTATGTATTACAGTCTGTGTTGATTTTAACACATCATGTTGTTCCTCTTGATTAGTCTTTTCATTTGCTTTTTCGGCTCCCATTTGTAATCCTCCTAGAAATTGCTTTTACGAATGTTGTCCGCTTTCAGACACAAGTATACACCTTTAAATGATTTATGCAAGAAAAAAAACATACTTTTTATCAATAACTCATTATTATGTAAATGCTGCCATCCATGATTAATTTAATGAATTATGGATAGCATTTGTCCAATAGGTTTCCTTCATCCATTTTTTATAATTAAAAAAAATGAAGAATAGTTTCCACCGCTTTATTTTCGATAATTCCTTTTCCATATTCAATAAGTACAAATGGACTAATGATTGAAGCATTGCCAAATTCCGAAAAAATACAAGCCGCTTGTTCGCTTATGTTAGGGTCTAATTTTTCCATTAAAAAGTAATAGTGATTGTTCATAAAATATAGGCTTCCGCCAAATATATTCATGTAAGATAGCCTTTGGGCTAGACTAATAATGTCTTCAAAATCCTCAAATTCATATATTAGGTCATCAAATCCTCCGACCCTGACCTGCATTTCAATAAATCCATCATATAATATCTCTTCATCTTCCTCTGCTTCGTTTACAGTAATGATCATAATCATCCCCTGTGCCTGAAGGGAGAATATTTCCACTGCCACAGACCCCTGGATATCTACATCAAATTCCTCACTAGCTTCCTCAAGCATATCATGAAAAAGCTGATTCCATTTGCTTGAATCCTTCCAAATATCTTCCTTGGAAAGTCCCCTATCAATTAAATCATCAGAGGTTAAAAATATTTTAATTTTATTGGCTGTTAAGCGTTCTAAGCGCATGATTTTGCCCCCTGCTGTAACATCACTCTTGTTGTAGTGTATGCCTCAGGGCTTTGTTGGTGAATTGTCTACATCACCTTATCCGGAGCAGGACCATTCCTAAGGGTAATAAGATGGCATTCTGCCGGTGCGCCTAACCTTAAGGGCAGCGAAGTTGTTCCATATCCATTACTAATTAAAAGGGTTGTATTTTGAAGTCTTATCAGCCTTCCACGTTTATAAGGACTATACCCAAAAAAATGAATCTGACCTCCATGGGTATGTCCGCTTAATACTAGACGTATTTCATGCTCTGGAAGAATTTTGTTTGTTATATTAGGATAATGGCTTGCCAAAATTTTAAAACTGTCTTCCTCTGCATCTAATAGCGCTAACTCAAGGCGGTCACGATTTTGGTTTAAGTCATCTACTCCAAGCAAACATAATTTTTCTCCTTGATTTGATTCAAAGGTAACAGAGGTATTGTCTAACACTTTAATCCCATGGTCCATTAGGACAGCATCTAATTCATGATAGTCAATCTCATAATCATTGTTTCCCCAAACAAAGTAAACAGGTCCAATTTGTTTTAATGCGTTTAAATTGGTTTTCACTCTTGCCAAGGGGACTCCATTTTCTGTTAAATCTCCCCCTATGACGACAATATCAGCCTTCCCTTTAACATTGTTAATGATGGTTTCTGAGATTGTTCTTCTATGTATATCTGAAATAAAAAAGATCTTTACCTCTCCAAACGTTGCCGGAAAGTCCGGAAAATAAATATCCTGTTCTTTTACTTTATTTAGAAAAGCTTGATTTAACATATATAAAAGTAAAAGTATGCCGCCTATAACGATCAAAGCAACTAATATAATAATCATTCCCTTTGTTCCCCTTATCAACACTTAATTTTCTACGGAAATCATACCATAAAGAAAACTCAAACTAAAAAAAATGAGTGTTTCTTCCCAGCCAATATAAAAAAGAAGGAAAAACACGATTCCAAAACCACAATATTCCAATAACATTAGGATACTACAAGACGATTGCTTCTTCCATGTCTTTATCGTCTTATTAATAATCCCATTAATTACCCCTCCGCTGATTAAAATCCCAATGAACAAAGCAATTGCGGCTGCGAAAAATTGTATTGGATTAATGACAATTCCGACAAAAAAGTCAGTAAGTACATAAGGATGTGGTATTGAAATCCATTTAATCACTAAATATCCACATAAAAAAACTAAAGAAAAATGAACTAACCTGATAAACATAAAAACCCCCTCCCATAAAAATATATGAGAAGGAGTCTATTTTTTTCCTTTATTCGAGTTTAATCATCCTCTTGAATACTTAAAATCCGGAAGCCATGCTCTTCCAGTTTCTTTGTGAACCGGTCAATATTATTTTTCTTTTCAACCTTCATCACAATTCTCCGAACAAGTCTATCTGTTTCATCAAAAGTAACAAGTGAGATGATATGCTCGTGGAATTGATGGGCAATTTCAGAGAGTCGGGCAATCCGTCCCTCAGTTTCTACCGATGTAAAAGCAATTCTAACACCTGGGCGGTTTACACCAAATGCACTTTCGAATGAACTTAATACATCGGACCGAGTAACAACCCCTAGAAATTGATGATTGGAATCAACAACTGCTAATAATGGAAAATCCTTCAAATCAAGGAGTGTCTTTTCAAATAATTCAGAGCCCTCTAGGAACTTTTCTTGGTGGGTGGCAATATCTTTCACTACAGT
Organism: Neobacillus bataviensis; assembly: GCF_019969725.1. Next base: position 492,704 of record NZ_JAHXYW010000004.1, on the reverse strand, counting down.
TAAATTTAAATATTCATCCTTTGGTTTATTCGAAAGGAAATAATTTGCATAGATGCTGTATCTTGTGACTACACCTGCATATTGCTCACCTTGTAAAACCGGTAACCCATCAATTTGATGTTTTTCAAGACTTTCCAAAGCCTGTTTAAGGGTTACATCTGCTTGTACTGTAAAGCATTCATGCTTGGGTATCATAATATTTTTCACGAACAATTTCCATCACCTCAAAATTATAATCCTGACTCTTCTTTTATTATACTTCTACAAGGCAATGAAAAATCCATTCATATATTAAAGTTTTATGTCATGTTTTGATAATAATTTCATATATTTAAATGATATTGAAAAAATAGGGAGGGCCACAATGCACACTCATCACAAGCTCTATCATCCGTATGCGAGTCCATTTGATCCCTGCAAGCCGATACTTGAAAAAACCTATTCCACTCCACCTCATTTATATATTGGATTCCAGCCGCCAAATCTTCCGCAATTTTCCCCGCTTGAGGCTTTGAGAGCAGGCACACTTTGGAAGGATTTCTATGACCCATATTACAATGCTTTTGAGAAAGCGGGAGGGGGACAGCCGACGTGAAACAGGTTCCTGCCGAATATTATCAGATGATGGAACAGCTGCAAGCTGTCGACTTTGTCTTGGTAGAGCTTACCTTATACTTAGATACACACAACGATGATCTTGAAGCAATAAACCAATTTAATCATTATGTAAAGGAAAGGAAAAGACTCAAAAAAGCATTTGAAAGCCAGTTTGGTCCTTTACAGCAGTTTGGCAACAGTTACTCCGGATATCCTTGGAACTGGGACGATAGTCCATGGCCATGGCAGGTTTAATTTAGAGGAGGGATTACACTAAATGTGGATTTACGAAAAGAAGCTCCAATATCCCGTTCGAGTCAGTATTTGTAATCCGACTTTAGCAAAATACTTAATTGAACAGTATGGAGGTGCTGATGGAGAGCTTGCCGCAGCATTACGATATTTAAACCAGAGGTATACCATACCTGATAAAGTTATTGGCCTTTTGACAGATATCGGTACCGAAGAGTTCGCCCATCTCGAAATGATTGCCACAATGGTGTATAAATTAACAAAAGATGCCACACCAGAGCAAATGAAAGCTGCAGGTTTGGCAGAACATTATGCAGACCATGACAGCGCATTATACTACCATAATGCTGCAGGAGTTCCATGGACAGCCACCTATATCACCGCGAAAGGAGACCCGATTGCCGATTTATATGAGGACATTGCAGCTGAAGAAAAGGCAAGGGCAACTTATCAATGGTTGATAAATATCAGTGATGATCCTGATATCAATGATGGTCTCCGTTTCTTGCGTGAACGGGAAATCATTCATTCCCAGCGTTTCCGTGAAGCAGTGGAAATCTTAAAAGATGAGCGCGGAAAAAAGAAAATATTCTAACGAGCAAAAGAAGCAGGATGACCCTCTGCTTCTTATTTCTTTTCATGATAAAGGTTTATATCATAATTTTTTTTCATAATCTCAAATACTAAATGTCGGTTTTTCCATTCCTCTTCTTTTTTCCAATAATCCTTGCTTCGGTCGACGATTTCACATCGTAATTCATGATATTCCTTTTCTGCTTTATCTTTTTTTTCTTTGAGCAAATTCATCGTGCCGTACATACCAACCACAAAAACTAATAAAGTAAAATTATTCGAATCGTTAACAAAAGCAGAAAACATCGCGGCAAATGAATAAGAATATACGCTGGCTACTGTAAAATACAGATAAATAAAAAAGCAGGTTGCTAAAATGATTGTTCCCCAGATAGATAAATTATGGCGGCGTTTGAACTTGTCAAACTTTTCTTTTCTTTTCCTTACATTTTCAAGTGCCTGTTTTGTGGCTTGATCCGTATTTTCAAGTGATTGGATTGGAGAATCCATTTTATCCCCTCCTTTTCTCCGTATATAAATATGAACTTGTCCGCTATATTATGTTTTTTTTATTAAAATCGCTTATAAGCTTGGTTGTTGGCGCTCAAGGAGCGAGCGGTTCGCGGGCGTTCCGGGGAGCCTCCTCGGCGCTTTGGCGCCTGCGGGGTCTCCCCTGCCCCGTATTCCCGCAGGAGTCTTCGCGCCTTCCGCTCCAATCAACAGCTTAAAAAATTTAACAATGCCCTTTAACACAGCCTCATAAAAAAACCGATCTAAAGATAGATCGGCTAGTTATTTAATGGTATTTTTAGCACTTGGCCTGCATCGATATTATCACCTTGAATATGGTTGGCCTGTCTGATAATGTTCATGCCAGATTGAGACTTATAGTACTCCATCGCAATATGATATAAAGTTTCTTTTGGCTGAACCGTGTGGTAAATAATTTTACTTGTTTTTTTCGGCGCAGTTGGTTGGCTCTTTTTCGTTTCCTGTATTGGCTGACTATTTTTGTCTCCTGACTTATTTGCATCGATGGTGACAGGACTCGGAGGTGTTGAAATTACTTTTGTATTATTCTCTTCAGTTATTGCCGCTTCGTTTTTTACTTGGTTACTTTCCATCTGTTGCTCATCGGCCTGCTTATTCTTCTCATCGATTTCTGTCTTTTCTAGATTAATAGTTTCATAGCCTACAGAATCCCCTGATGTCTTAACGGTATTGCTTATTTTCTTACCATCTAGATATGATATCACGCTGAAAATAATGATAGGAAGAAGGATAAAGAAAAGAACCAATAGACGAATAACCGGGTATTTAAACTTCCATTTTGTTTTCTTCTTTTTTTGCCGGTGCAGCTGCTCCCTTGGAGGCAAATCACCTGATTCATCCATTTTTTCATTAATTTTTTGAATCCGCTGTTTTAACCTTTCAGCTCGATCTCGATATGGCTCCTCTTTATTCACGTAGAAACTCCTTTCTCGTCGTCATTACCTGGTGAACGTCTAAATTTTATATAAACACCTAATAAAAAATCGATGATAAAATGCATGACAATTGTAACGGCTAAATTATCTGTCCACTCATAAATCAAACCGATAAAAAAACTAAGGACGACAATATTTGAAAATAAAAACCAATTAAATAGATATCGATAATGGATAATTGCAAAAATTATACTTGCAAGTATGAGACCGACTTTTGTTTGGATGATCCCACGAAATAACAATTCTTCACTAAACGCGACTATGGCCGCAATAATAAAAATATGAAGAATATTTCTATGTTTAAAAATTCTTTCATTTAATCCGCCATCATCATAAAAGGAGGATGGCAGACACTTCATTAAGATAATATCGAATATCACAACAGCTGCTCCCGATGGTACCCCTATAAGAACAATTTTAGGGTCCTTAAAGATCAAATGATTCATATAGGAAAAATGATCAAATAAAATAAATCCTAATATGATCGAAATGACTAAAAGGATGACTTGCGTCATATAGAGATGAAGAAGCAACTCTTTGTCAGTTAGGTTTTTTATCAATTCATTATACTTCTTTTTCATTTGCTCAACTCATTCTTCATTAAAATTTTACCGAGATACTCCATCCAGGATAATTCATTTGTTGTTGTTTTCGTCTGGTCAATAGAAGAATGATAATTTTTCAACTGAAGCCCGCATTGATCGCAGCACGGAATCACCTTATTGATTAATTCATCATCAAAGTAATCCAAAATAAATTCTCTTCTGCATCCATTTGATTCCACCCATGCTTTCATGTGATATATATTGTTCATTTTTGCGGTTAGCCTTTTCTTCAAAAATAATTGAATGGTTTGCTGAAGTTCTTTTTGGATATTTTGCGGTGTACCATTAATCAAATCCTCAAGGATACGCCATTGAATTTCATTAAAACCGCCTAGCTCGCATAAATGATTATTCAAATTGATCTTTCCATCCTCATACTCTTCTTCCAGCTCTATTTTAGAAAACAGCCAATCAATTTGCTGCTCGGATGGCAGTTCACTCTCTGCCAACTGAATCGGAAGGTGCTCGTCCCCGGGGGAGTACAATAAAATGGCAATGCTAAGCTTTCCATCACGACCTGCTCTCCCAATTTCCTGAAGATAGGATTCTAATTGCATCGGCATATGATAGTGAATAATAAAACGGATATTTTCTTTATTTACACCCATTCCAAAAGCACTTGTAGCACAAATGACATCCAACTGTCCGTAAATAAATTGCTGTTGGATTAATACCCTGGTATTAGGGTCTTGTCCACCGTGATAGGCCATAGCCCGGCAAATCCCTTTTTCCGCCAATACAGAAGCCATTTGCTCTGCTGATTTTTTACTGGAAAAATAAATAATTCCCGGTTTCTGCAGTTTAGTAACCAACTCAACTACCCGATTTTGTTTATCAAAGTAATTCGCTATTTTCTCCACGTTAAAAGCGATATTGGGACGATCAATGGTTGTTTCTACTTTTGTACAATTTTCAATGCCGAGTGATTGAATTATATCCTTCCGAACTTGCTTTGTTGCTGTGGCAGTAAGAGCTAGTGTCAAGGGATCCCCCAGCTTTTGGCGAATATCGCCTAATTTCGAATAATCAGGCCGAAAATCATAGCCCCATTGCGAAATACAATGTGCCTCATCTACAACGAATAAGGAAATGGATAGTTCACCAAGCTTTCGTAAAATAAAAGGGACACTTAACATTTCCGGTGATATAAAAATAAATTTATATTTTTTTAACTGGCTCAGGACACTATTTTTTTCCACTTGTGTAAGAAAGGAATTCAATGCAACCACTCTTTTTTCCCCAAACCTCTTAAATTGCTCTACCTGATCCTGCATCAGGGAAAGGAGAGGAGAAATAATTAATATGTGACCACTAAGAATAAGCCCAGGAAGCTGGTAGCATAAGGACTTTCCAGTACCAGTAGGAAGCATGGCTAAAGTATGCTTTCCTGCTAAAATAGAAGTAATTACTTCCTTTTGTCCTATCTTGAATGAATCATAGCCAAAATGTTTTTTTAATAGGGTTTCTAACTCCATCATCGCTCACCATACTTCGCCAACACTAATCTTATTTGAAAGTAACTGGCCGTTTTCACTTTGTCCCTGATAAATTTAAGCTGCCGCGAATTAATTTGCCGTGAAATTTCCAGAATTGTCTCCTGCAGATTTTTTTCAACATAGTCATCAATTGAAAAATCATTAATATGTAGTGCAAATTCTACAAAGTGGTCCTCAATTGTACTTAATTTTAAATGTCTTATGTCTGCAATCATTTCAAGGGAATACCCTTGATTTAATAGGGTCCATGTTTTCCTGGATGAAATTGTTAATTCATTATTTTGCTTTAAATCCCTAATAAGCAGCGATAATAATGGAAAGTTCTTTGGTTCCCGATTAATCTTTTGCAGCAAGTAATGGATAATATTGATAAATTCAATATGATAATCGTGAATATCCATATTGAGCCTTTTAGCTGTCTGCTCAGGAGTTAACCCAATTTGTTGATACCCTGTTAATCGGAAGATTAAGACAGATGGATCGGCATTTTTTGCTTCTTTAAAGCTATCTACCAGCTCGGAATAAAGCATGCTTCCCATTTCCAGTCTGGCTACTTGGATTTCCTTTAATATTGTTTTCAACCAAAAATGAACATCTTTGTTTTTTTGAATGGGGATATATTGGTTTTCGTGGTTTACAAAATTCGAAGCTACCTGAACTAACAACGATAATCTTTCCCAAAAATTCATTGTAAATGGGTGATAATTCCACCCATTCAGAAAGCTAGGTATCTTGCTTTCATATAAATTTACTTCACCTTCTGGTGTAAGGACGAATCGCTTCCCACAATTGTTAATCCACTTTTTTTCAACCATATTGTGAATGATATCTTCGAAGGATTCTCGAGTTAGCGTATCGTAAATCCCAAATAAATGCTTCAGTGAAAATAAATGTGCATCCTGAATCGTTTGGGATGATTTTTTTCCATTTAATAGGTGATAGATGGAATAAATCGTCCTTTCTCTATTTAATTTCTTTAAACAATATAGAAGAATCGATTCAATTTGTTTCATCAAGGGCCCCACACTTTTCTGACGTTATCGACAAATTACCCATTTTTTCTATCTTATTTTAACATGAAATGACAGGACTTGTTGTTCAAAATTATGTTAAAGTAACATAAACAAATTAAGAAACGGGGTTATTTAAAAGCAACTTTCTATTGAAAAGTTACTCGTACAGTTTTACAATAGATATGAGTAATGCATTTCCATATATTATGGATGAATTTTGTTATATTACTGGGAGGTTTTTTTTCATGGCAAAGTACACAATTGTTGACAAGGAAACTTGCATCGCATGTGGCGCATGCGGCGCAGCAGCACCTGATATCTACGATTACGATGATGAAGGCATTGCATTCGTAACTCTTGACGATAATGAAGGAATCGTTGAAATTCCTGATGTATTAGTTGATGACATGATGGATGCATTTGAAGGCTGCCCTACAGATTCCATTAAGGTTGCTGACGAACCATTTGATGGCAATCCAACTAAATTTGAATAATATTTTGTCAATAAAATATTGTTAAGCTGCTAACCCTCTTCTGAATTTGAAGAGGGTTTTTCATTTTGGAATATGAAAAAGACACTTCATATTTGAAGTGCCCTTTTCATATTATACACTTTTTATTACGGATAATTTATTTATCCATGTTTGCAGTCGTATGAATAATAACATAAAGATGGATGACATCAACACACCTTTAATAATATTAAATGGAAGGATTGCAGGTACAACTATGTTACGCATGTCAGGATATTTCAATAGGGCTGTATATGCTGGAAGAATGACAAAGTAATTGGCAATACTCATGATCACGGCCATCGTAATTGTACCTAGTACTAATGCAATGGTCATTCCCTTTCGTGTTTTCATTTTGGTATATAAATAATAGGTTGGCAATACAAATGAGATACCCGCGAGAAAATTAGCTATATGACCAACTGGTATTCCTGTTGGACTTCCGGTTGCGAAATAATTGAGTACAACTTTGATAAATTCAACAACAATTCCTGCAATAGGCCCAAAAATTAATGCTGCAATTAACGCTGGGATGTCACTGAAATCAACTAATAAGAAATTTTGGAAAAACGGCAGCGGAAAGTTTAATAGCATTAATAGATAGGCAATACTGCTGAGCATTGCAATTGAAACCATGGCCTTTACATTCGTTTTCTTCATTTTATTCATCTTCCTCTCTCCTTTTTTGATCCATCACCTTAGGAAGAGAGGTTCAGCATATAGACGCCCTGTAAATAAAAAACCCCCAAGTAAAATACACTTGAGGGAGTACAAAGGCATACTTAATAAACGTTCGTAATACCATTATTTTTTGAACGCTTGCAGAACCTCCATCTTCTCCCATCCAGACTATACTGTCGGCCTTGGAATCGCACCAAATCCTGCCTAAAAGGCTCGCGGGCTTAAGAGTAATCTCTAATACCGCCGATCGGGAATTTCACCCTGCCCCGAAGATAGATCGATATGAAATTATAAAATTATTATACTTGAGAAATGGTAATTTGTTAAGTAAAAAGAATGAAACCCGCAACGATATCGTTCACGGGCCATGTTCTCCTTTATTCGATAAGCAATATTTGTTTCGGTTTAATTACATCGGAATGCAAATGATTGATATCCTTTAACTTCTTTACGGACATATTTCTTTTTTTTGATATCGCGTAAAGGGTATCTCCTTGTCGAACGACATATTTATTAGTTTTTGCTTGTATTGAACGGTCTTTAGTTGAACTTTTGACATGTGAGCTTGCTTCAAGGACATTATATCCGCTAGTGGCAACTCCGCCTTGTACAAACTCACCTACATTTGCTTTTCCTAAAAGCATTTCAGGGTCGATAGCAAATTTCTTATCATATCGCCATTCTAATTCATGTGTTTCAAAATGGAGGTGAGTTCCAGTAGCTTGTCCAGTTTTCCCCATTTTTCCAACCACGTCACCTTGTTTTATATTTTGGCCAACATAAACGTTACGTCTAGTTAAATGTGCATAAACAGTAACAACCTTACTTGGATGTTTAATAAACACGACATTTCCGTATGTATTGGAAAAATATGATTTGATGACAATTCCGTTATCAACCGCCAATACGGGCGTATTCATTTTCCCAGCTATATCTATTCCTTTATGTTTTCCCTGCCTTGTTCCATATGTATCAGAAATGACACCATCTGCGGGCCAAATCCAATGTTCCTGTAATTCCTTCATTTCGTCCAAACTCGCAGCTTGTGAATGTTTCCCACCTAAAAACAATAAACTGACACAAAGTGCCATAATAATGGCAATCAAAAACCGCTTTATGTAGTCACGCATTCTAATCCTTTTCCTCCTTAAATCTTCTACTCAAGTCCACCATATGTTTCCAGTTTCGAGTTTAGAACTGAAACTAAAGAGATAATGACCCTGAGCATACTTGTTATAATTTGGAGACATCCACTATTTTATGCATAAATAAAAAAAATCAACCCAATTTAGGTTGATTAGCAATTTATTGGATATTGCGTAAATTTGGAGCAATTGGCACTTTATTTTCCTTTGATAAATCAAAGGGCCCTATATGTGTTAACGGGGAATTCTTAACAATAATTTTTTCAACTCCAAACTCCTTAGCGGTTAACATCAAAGCCTCAAATGAATATAATGTCAGTTGATTATCTTTTAACGTAGAATCGTCCTTAAGAGAGAGAGATAAAGTTTTGTCCGAAATGGTCACATCATAAATCTGTAATGATGGCGACAGCGAACTTTTTAAACCATTTTCAGGTTGATCGGCCCTCATTGCCTCTAAAGCAGTTCCAAAATCTTTATAAGTATTATTAGTTGGAGTTAAGTAGGGTAATTTACTGCCTGCAGGATAATAAAACAAAAAAGCATGATTTTTATCGATTACAATATTTTGTTCTTGCTTGGTTCCGTAATTACCTAATTCTATACCTGGTTCTCCATTTGTTTTGAACTCTATCTTTCTAAGGTTACTATTTGATGCTATATCTTTTTGTAATACATTTATAAAGCTCGTTTCATTGGTCGATCCTTGTCCGTATAAATGGTTTGAAGGGACATCAACAATAACGCTATTATTATTTTTGTCTAGCTCCAATGTCGCATTTAGCGGGTAGAAATCACTTAATCCCCATTCTTCTTCTTTTAGAGAAGCCATATTTTCTGCAAAAACAGTCAACCAGGATTTGTTGCCTGTGTCTGAAACAATAGTAGAAACAGGAATAAGAATCTGTGCTTGTTGGTCAGGTATCCAATAGGTTAACACCTTGCCATTTCCCACTTCATCATCATAAATCGCAGATTTCACACTTTCAGTTCGTAACAGTTTTACCTCTTTGGTACCGGAGTTTGCCCCCTCCTTTGAGGTTGCTTCCTCCTTATCCATGGCAATTCCGGCATCTTTATTAGCTGTGGTTTGCTCCAAGGATTTTTTTTCTTGGGCTTGATTAAAGGAATTATTTGTTCGATCCATTAAGTTAGGAACTAAAATAAGAAAAAGAAGCACGGCCGCTGCAGTTGCGATTCCTGGTAATAACCAGGGTATCAATTTGCGCTTTTTTATAGAAAGATTCTGGTAAATGTCACGAGGATCGCGATGATCTTGTATTTTAGGCATTTGCCTTATTAGTTCCTCGAGCTGTTTATCGCTCCACTCTGACTTTCTCACTAGTTAATCCCTCCTTTTCATAAAACATTTCCATGTGCTTCTTTAAAACTTTCAAGGATCGATGCTGTGTTGTTTTTACTTTACTTTCTGTCCATCCTAATGTTTTTGCTGTTTCAGCAATGGATAAATCATTTAAATATCGTAAAATGATTACCGCCCGTTGATCCATCGTGCAAAATTCTAAGCATTTATATATCCATTTAATCTCTTCCTTTTGAACGGTTAACTCTTCTGGAATTGGATAATCATCCTTAACTTGGTTGGATGACCAATCGAATTTTTCGAAAATTCTTTCCTTCCATCCCTTTTGCTTGCGAAAAAAGTCTATTGCCACATTACGAGCAATAGAAAAAAGCCAGGTCTTTTCACTGCTTTTCCCCTCAAAACGATTATAGGACTTAAAAACTCTTATATAAACTTCCTGGACAAGATCCTCTGCATGTTCTTTGTTTCTAACCATATAAAATAGAAATTGAAAAACGTCATGATGATATTTTTGATAAAGTTCATCGAAAACGGAGTCCATCAATTCCCCTCCCCGTTCATTTATATTAGTCGATATTTATGTATAAAAGGTTTCACCTATAAATATAGACTTTTTTTAGGTAAAAAGGAAGGTATTTATTGGAAGCACTTAACGGAGTCAAAAAAGCTCATCCAAAATGGATGAGCTTTAATAATGTTCCTCGTGAATCAAGAACAATCGGCAAAATACCTGATGTTTTTACTATTTTCGAGGAAGAAGGAAGGAAAATGTCGTCCCCTGTCCGAGCTTGCTTTGAACAGAAATATGACCCCGATGGGCATCAATAATATTTTTGGCTATAGCCAGTCCCAGTCCAGTACCTGCCCTTCCCCTGGTCCTTGCTTTATCGGCCTTATAAAAGCGTTCAAAAACAAAAGGTAAATCTTCTTCAGGAATCCCTGAACCTGAATCTTTAACTTCTATTCGTATCCCCTTGTCTTCTGAAGTTACGTTTAACCGGACTGAACCGCCTTTTGGTGTGTGTCTTATGGCATTGTCAATTAAGTTTGTCAATACCTGTTCAATCCGGTCAGGGTCAAAGAAAACAACGGAAATTCGATTATCTATGTCAGCGTGCAATTGAATCTCATTATCTTTAGCAAGCCCTTGAAATTTATGAATAATCCTATGAATAAAGGAAGAAATATTTATTTCATCGATTGTTAATTGGATATGGCCCGCTTCCATTCGAGCCAAGTCAAGAAGTTCATTGACCAGCCTTCCCATTCGAAGGGACTCATCATAGATAACCTTAGCCATTTCTTTTTTCTCTTCTTGGGATTCAGCAATATCATCCACAATTGCTTCACTGTATCCCTGTAACATCGAAATGGGGGTTCTAAGCTCATGTGAAACATTGGCAATAAAGTCTCTTCTCATTTTTTCCAATTGCTTTTCCTTCGTCATATCCCTTAAGACCGCAACAGCTCCACGGATAAAGCGATTGCTGTATAAAGGACTGACAAGGATTACCCAATGACGGCCCTGAAGAGAAATTTCCCCGACCTGTTCTTTTTCTGTATCTACTGCCTCTTGAAAAAGCTCCATGACTTGAGATGGAATGGCCTCCGAAGCAGGTCCAAACTCACCATTTTCATAGTACCAGTATTGGAGAAAGCGGTCTGCTGGAGGATTGGTGATCAATATTGTCCCATCCCGATTAAAGGTGATTACTCCATCTGCCATACTGCTTAATATGCTAGAGAGCTGTTCCTTTTCCTGACTAAGGGCATTCATATTGAATTTCAATTGTCGTCCCATTTGATTAAAGGCAGTTGCCAATTCCCCGATTTCATCATGTGTAAGAATCGGTACCTTTGTATCAAACTTTCCTCTCGCCACTTCAAAGGCTGCCTCTCTCATTTTCCGTAATGGTGCCGTAATTCTGGTTGATAAAAAGAAGGCAAAAATAGTTGTCAGAATAATCGCAACACCTGCGACAAGTAAAATAAATCTTGTTGTAGAGCGGGATGTTTCCTGCATATCTTTCAAGGATTGATAAATAAAAACAGCCCCATTTTTATCGTCAGTCAAATGAAGAGGTACACCAATAATGGAATAACTGGCATCTTCATTATTCCTAATCTTTTCTGATGAAAGGTTAGAGATTTTTTCTACAGTAATGTTTTTACTAAATACTTTAGACAATTCTGGATCATTTTTAATATCTGAAACGGATAATTTCTTTCCCATTTCCGTGTTCGGAGAGTAATAGATATCTTGATTATTTTTAACAATTAACACTTTGGTATCATTATCAAGGATCTCCCAAGATATTTCTAACCCTAAGGGAAATTTCTCACCAGGATGGTTTTCGAGAACTCGGGCAATTTTTTCAGCAGTGTGTGTCAAATCACTTTTTGTTACCTTGATGTTATTGTTTTGGGTGTATTCCAAAAGCATGACTGTTAGAATAAATAGCACAAAGGATACTAATAAAAGGATGGTAAACCAAAGTTTACCTACAACACTTCTTAAAAAGGTCATTCATTAATTACCTCAAATTTATACCCTACGCCCCATACTGTAACGATCATTCTTGCAGCCTGTTCAGACACTTTGTTTAACTTTTCACGGAGACGCTTTACATGCGTATCAACGGTTCGCAGGTCACCGAAAAATTCATAATGCCAAACTTCTTTTAATAGCTGCTCACGATCAAATACTTTATCTGGTGCCTTAGCTAAAAAATATAGTAATTCATATTCCTTAGGGGTCAAGCTTACCTCTTTGCCATCAGCGGCGACTCTATGGGCATCATTATCTATTGTTAAATGTGGAAACACAATAACATCCTTTGTTGTTGTCTCAGTTTGCAGGTAGCTAGTTTGTGAAGATCTTCTCAAAAGAGCTTTTACACGCAGGACAACTTCCCTAGGGCTGAAAGGTTTCACAATATAATCGTCTGTACCTACTTCAAATCCTTGAACGCGATTAACTTCTTCACCTTTTGCCGTTAACATGATAACGGGAGTTGCCTTTTTCTCCCTAAGCTCCCGACATACTTCAATTCCATCTTTGCCAGGCATCATTAAATCAAGAAGAATGACATCATAGTCATTATCTATTGCTTTGGTTAAAGCCTCATTACCATCTTCAGCTTCATCAATTGTATAATCTTCACGCTCTAAATACATTTTTAATAAGCGGCGAATTCTTTCTTCATCATCTACTACTAAGATTTTCACGTCTTTATCCATTATTAATCCCCCCATGAGGTTTATTTTACAAAATGGTAATGGTTTTTGCTATATTTTCAGGTAATTACGCCTATTAAAAGTGTCAATATTATGACAAAGGTGTTTTTTTGAAAAATACTATTGATTTTTTAAACACCTATTAAAAAAGTCTGTTCATTTCTGCACTTCGCTTTCCGCGGGCGGTCCGGGAAGCCTCCTCGGCGCTTAAGCGCCTGCGGGGTCTCCCCTGCCCCGTCCTCCCGCAGGAGTCTTCGTGCCTTCCGCTCCAATGAACAGCGTTATAAAATCAAAAATTCTCATAAACATAGCTTTTAAAAAAAACCTTCACTTAAAGTGAAGGTTTGATTCAATTAACTGCCTGCATAGGAATGCAGACCGGCGATGACTAGGTTTACAGCAACTAAATTAAACATAATAATGACGAAGCCTATTACGGCAAGCCACGCTGATTTTTCTCCATGCCATCCCTTCGATAAGCGAAGATGCATAAATGCCGCATAGAAAAGCCACGTAACTAATGCCCATACTTCTTTTGGATCCCATCCCCAGAACCTCGACCAAGCCATTTGTGCCCAAATCATTGCAAAGATTAATGCTCCAAGTGTAAACACCGGGAATCCAATAAGTACTGATCGATAGCTAATTTCATCAACGAAATCAAGCTTAATATTTTTTACTAGCGGCTTAAGTGCAGCTGCAATCCGCTTTCTTAAAATAACCCGAATTACTCCATAAAGAATAAGGCCTGCCATCAATGACCATATAACCGTATTTAATTTTTTGGCATTAATGAAAGCGGGCATTTCTACCAGGGGCTGAAATCCCTCTTTTGTTAATAGTTTTCCTTCATGAGGGCCAGTAAGGGCGGGCATTGTATATTCAAGATTTGCTTCATTTCCATGTTTATCAATCCAGGTAAATTTTTCATCATACCCTAACCCTGAAAATGTCGAGGAAACTGCGACAAAGCCTAGCACTGTAACTAGCGAAAACATAACCACTTCAAGCCAAAAGGTTCTTTTTGATGCTTTCGATTGATCAATTGCCTTAACCAGATAAATTAACCCCGCAGCAAAACTAATGGCTAAAATAGCTTCGCCAATGGCTGCAGTGGTTACATGGATATGAAGCCAGTAGCTTTGTAATGCCGGTATTAATGGGGTTATTTCCCTAGGAAACATGCTTGCATAGGCAATAACCAGAATCGCAACAGGCATTGTAAACAAACCGAGTAAAGTTGTTCGATAAATAAAATATATAACTATAAATGCACCAACTAAAGCCATTCCAAAGAAAGTGGTAAACTCAAACATATTACTGACCGGTGCGTGTCCGGCTGCGATCCATCTGGTAATAAAATAGCCCAACTGTGATATAAAACCAATAATTGTTAATAAGACGGCAATTTTCCCCCAGCGATTAGTTCCCTTCTTATCAATTGCCCCCTTTTTAGAGGTAATAGCTCCGCCGTAAAAAAGCGTTGCAACTAAATAAAGTATAAAAGCAATAAACAATAAATTACTACTTATTGTTACCAACTAAACTACCTCCTTATCCTGTTTTTCCGTTTGAAGTTGATCCTCCGGCATGTTTAGCTTCGTATCGGTTAAAACAGATTCTATTTCTCTCTTTAGGCCGTACCAATTTTTATTCGTGTGTGCCGCAATCCAAACCTCACCGTTTTTATTTTGAACCCAAATCCTGCGGTGATTCCAATAGGCCCCTTGAATGACACCAATCATAAAGATAATGCCTCCCAATATGATAGCCCATAATGATGAATCCTTGCGCACAATAAATCCGGAAACATTTTTAGTTTCAATTCCTTTAAAGGCCATTTTATAAGTATTATTACCTGACGGTTCAATAGTTTGCCTGATTGCAACGAAACTCGTTTCTCCTTTTGGATTTTCAGGAGATATCATCCGAAAAACAAAGGCAGGGTTATTGGGAACTCTTGATTTTGTAGAAGGTTCTCCATTTTTCCCAAACTCAAAATCTGGAAAATAACTAAGAACTTTAACCGAATAGCCATTACCTAGTTCATAAACTGACTTAGGATTCCTAAGGTTGATTTTCATTTCCCCAAAGGATTGATTTGTCTTTTTATTGGTCAAGGCAAATGTCATTGCTTCTAGGTCACTTCTAAACGAGGCTTGGAAAATAGAATACCCTTCATAGGTTAAAGGATGATTAACTCGGACCTTATAATCTTTTATCTTTTCAAGCTTTGGTTTTTCTCCGGGAATATTTTCACCGACACGATTGTAAAGAATAACGTTAGATTGGTAATTTTTCACCACTTCTCCTGCTTCTTCAATCGCCTTTTTAAAAGTTTTATCTTTGTTTTTATCATAATGCTGCAAGATGAATTGATTATTTCTCAGATAAAGCTTTTCACCTGTCTCAGGCACAAGGGCTGTTTCGCCTTCCCTGACCCAAAGGTTCTCATTAACGTACATTCCAGGCACAAAACGAAGCATTCCGCCAAATAGGAAGATAATTAACCCGACATGGTTTACATATGGACCCCATCTTGAAAAACGTCCCTTTTCAGCTAAAATATTTCCATTTTCCTCACGAACCTGGTATCGTTTTTCTTTTAGATGCTTCTTAATGACCGTAAAGTCGTCGTTATCCACATGTGTATTGACACCAAACACGCGCTGGCGCTTTAAGAAGCCTTCGTGTCTTGTAACCCGTTGGGCTTTTAATGCCTTATATAAAGGGACGACCCTGTCTAAGCTGCAAATAACAAGTGAAATCCCTATCATGGCAATTAATAATAAGTACCACCATGAACCATACAAATCATTGAACCCTAATTGATAATATAATTTTCCAAACCAGCCGTATTCCTCTTCATAATACACTTCCGGAGGCTGGTCAATATACATTTCCTGCGGCAGAATTGTGCCAAGGGAAGAAGCAATTAGAGTAATGATAATAAGCCAAACTCCAACCTTTACAGAAGAAAAGAAATTCCAAATTTTATCAATAATTGTTTTGTTATAGGTCTGTGAGCGGCGTGCACTGCCTTCGTAGCGCATATCAAGTAATGGATTCTTTTTCTCATTTTCATCCAGCACTTTTCCGCAAGCTTCGCATAACACGGTTCCATGAGGATTTACGTGCCCGCATTCACATTTAACATCTTTCATTGTAAAAAACTCCCTGTAATCTAAGGTTTAATTTTCTCCATAAAATCCCTGACAGTAGCCTCAGACATTTCTCCAGTATTGTATTTAATCACCTTGCCGTTTTTATCAATCAAGAAGGTAGCTGGCAATGGATCAATTCCATAGGCAGTCATTACTTCTTTATCAGTATCAATCATAATCGGAAAATCAAGCTTGTAGTGTTCAGCAAATTGATTAACAGCAAGTTCAGATTCTTGGATATCAACGGATAAAACCTGAACCCCTTTGTCCTTAAATTGCTGATATTGATTATTGATATATGGCATTTCCTTCTTACAAGGCGGGCACCAGGTTCCCCAAAAATTCAAAAATACCCCTTGTCCACGGTAATCTGAAAGGCGATGCTTGTTTCCTTGCATATCGGTTAAAACAAAATCCGGAGCCGTTTCACCAACCGCAACTTTTAATTTATTGTCTTTTGTAAAATTAGCATACAGCGTATAGATAACGGCTGCACCTAGAACAAGTAATATTACCGTTCGGATTACTAATCGCCGTTTTTTCATTCCCAACCCTCCATTAAATCTCCTGACACAGTTAGTCTAAATTATATCATTTTTCAATCCTGTCATAGTGTAAACCCTCACTGCGAATTGTGACGGTTCTATGAATTTTTTTTAGAAACATCATTTGCAAGAGTTCGTAATTGTTTTACTTCATGCGGAGTTAGTTCTCTTGCCTCTCCCGCCTTCAAGCCATTTAAGGTTAAGAAAGCATATCGTTCCCGCTTTAATTTCACAACCTCGTGACCAATAGCTTCAAACATTCTTCTAACTTGACGGTTGCGGCCTTCATGAATGCTTATCTCGACAATGGCTGTTTGTTTCTTCTTATCTACCGAAAGAACCTTTACTTTAGCAGGTGCTGTTTTACCGTCTTCCAGCTTAATTCCCTTTTCCAATTTTCTAATGTTTTCTCTTTGGGGAATTCCTTTGGTTTTGGCAACATACACTTTTTCAATTTCATTTCTTGGATGCATCAGTAAGTTAGCAAATTCTCCATCATTGGTTAATAACAATAATCCTGATGTATCATAGTCCAGTCTACCAACCGGAAAGATTCTTTCTTTAAATTCTGAAAAGAAATCAGTTACAACCTTTCTTCCTTTGTCGTCACTGACACTTGAAATGACTCCTCTTGGTTTATATAAAAGAAAATAGACAGGTTCTTCTTTCTCGATTTGGATTTCATTCACTTCTACTCTATCGGAAGAAGATACCTTGACACCGAGTTCCTTAACAACCGTGCCATTTACTTTAACTCTTCCTTCTTTAATTAACTCCTCCGCTTTTCTTCTTGATGCAACACCAGCTCGAGCTATTACTTTTTGCAATCTTTCCAAATTTTTCACCTCAAAATTAATCCATTCTATCCTAATGAATTATGACACAAATCCTTCACTTTTCAAAGTAGCGGGTTTTATGAATACGCATTAAAAAAGTAGATTCAATCAAGAGAACCTACTTTGTTCCAAATATTAGGACTACAACAACAATTGAAACTATGATTCCGAATACATCGGCGAGGAGTCCTACCTTTAAAGCATCTCCCATTTTTTTTATCCCAACTGCACCAAAATAAACGGTTAATACGTAAAATGTAGTATCTGTGCTTCCTTGCAGCACCGAAGCAAGTCTGCCAATAAAGGAATCTGGCCCGTATACAGCAATTAAATCACTTGTCATTCCAAGTGCAGCTGTGCCAGAAATTGGTCTAATGAACAATAACGGCACGATTTCAGCTGGTACTCCAATTGACTTCATAAAAGGACGAATCCAATGCATTAAAGCATCTAATGCTCCTGAGGCCCGAAATATGGAGATGGCTACGAGCATGCCGACTAGAAAGGGAATGATGGTAATGGCAATTTTTATCCCCTCTTTGCCGCCTTCAACAAAACTTTCATAGGTTGGAACTTGTTTAAAAGTTCCGTATAATAGAATAAATCCGATTAACAGTGGGATAAAAGTAAGCGAAAGCCCCGAAATCAGCCCCATATAGTTCACCCTTTTCGGCTTCTGCGATAATAAAAATAACGATCTATGAGAATGGCACCTATTGCTGAAAGTATAGTAGCGATTATGGTAGGAACAACAATTTCTGTTGGGGAAATGGATTTATAATTCATCCTGATAGCAATAACGGTGGTTGGAATAATTGTTATGCTTGCAGTATTGATGGCTAAAAAGGTGACCATGGACCTGCTCGCTGTATTTTTCCCGCCATTTATCTTTTTTAATTCTTCCATTGCTTTTATGCCAAGAGGTGTGGCCGCATTTCCCAAACCGAACATATTAGAAATCATGTTGGACAATATATACCCCATTGCAGGGTGGTTGGCTGGTACATCCGGGAATAGGATCTTTACAAGAGGCCGGAATAGCTTCGACAACCGTTCGAGGAGGCCCGATTCCTCAGCAATCCGCATCATTCCAAGCCAAAAGACAAGGACACTGATTAATCCGATACATAGGGTCACAGCCTCTTTAGCTCCATCAAACACTGCCTTATTTACTGCCTCCATTGTTCCGTTAAAAGCCGCGAAAACGATCCCAACGATAGTCATGAAAACCCATATATAATTAACCATTTGCGTTCACACCTATAATGGAATAGAAAATTTCTTTAACAGAATCAAGCAGCCCTTGCTTCTCTTCTTTTACTTTTTGATAGTAAATAGGAGTTTCAGTAACCATTCTGCCATCCAAATAGACGGCAGCCTTACCAACTATTTGCTCGGTTTTCTTTCCAATGTTCCATTTTTTCTCTGGCTTGTTCAATTTATATTTCACTGAAAATAAATCCATTTCCTCGCTCGTAGCAGGATACACAATTGTTTTTTTTACAAACAAATGATTTTTATACACCTTATTGGTCGTTACATTAATTTTCCCCTTTTCTATAACCTCAGCCATATCATAGTTTCTAAAGCCATCTTCGTACATGGAGATGTGGTCATCCCAATCATTGGAATCATTCAAGGTAACGGCTACTAAACTCATATCCCCTTTTGTTGCGGTTGTTACAAGCGTTCTTTTTGCCAGCTTTGTATAGCCGGTTTTTCCACCTGTGGCATATTTATATTTTGTCAGCAGCCGGTTTTTGTTCTTCCAAACACGATCCCATGCTTCTGTTGGGTTAGGGGCCCGGTGTACCTTTGTCCCCGAGATTTTCGCGAACGTTTTATCTTGCATCGCATAACGCATTAAAATAGCCATATCATAGGCAGAGGAATAGTGATCCTCATGGTCATCAAGTCCATGCGGGTTGGAAAAATGAGTATCAAACATTCCGATTTCCCTGGCCTTTTGATTCATTAAATAGGCAAAGCCATCAACACTACCGCCCACATATTCGGCGATGGCTACTGCGGTATCATTTCCGGATCTTAGCATCAACCCATATACCAAGTCACTCAGTTTAATTTTTTCTCCAGGTTTTAAATAAACCGATGACCCTTCGGCACGGGTTGCCTGCTCACTGACTTTAACATATTGATTCATTTTTCCTGATTCAATCGCCAGAACTGCCGTCATGATTTTCGTTATACTGGCAATTCTCCTTTTTGTGTGCGCATCTTTTTCATATAGGACTCGTCCAGTCTTCTGCTCTATGAGTACAGCACTTGCAGCACTTACTCCAAGGGAAGCATCCACCTTTTGAGGAATGTTAGCAACGAGTATTGAGACCATGAGGAAAAAAATGACTAGCTTTGAAATCATTCTCATTAGATTTACCTCGTCCCCTTCTTTTATTTTATAAAAGTTTATGCAGGACAAGGCTTGTTATGACAATAACCCATAGAAAAAGGCAAGCTGCCAATTGGCAGTTGCCATTCCAAGTACCTAAAAAGCCGGCCATTTTATATCTGCTGCTTTTTCAAATCTCATTTCAACATCGCTCCAGTTCACAACATTCCACCAATTATCTACATAGTCTGCCCGCTTGTTTTTATATTGAAGATAATAGGCATGCTCCCAAACATCTAAAACAAGCAGTGGTATGGTATCCCACTGGGTTAAAAGCATATGCCGTTCGGATTGTAAAACTTCCAGATGCCTTGCTCTTGGTGACCAGACCAATAGCGCCCAGCCGACTCCTTCCACTTGCTTTGCCGCTTCAGAAAACTGTTTTTTAAAAGCTGTAAAGCTGCCAAAATAATTTTCTATTTCCTCTTTAAGAGGTCCATGGGGATTTCCGCCACCATTTGGGCTCATATTTTTCCAAAAAATTGTATGAAGGTAATGACCCGATCCATGAAAAGCGAGTTCCCTTGACCAATGCTTAATAAGCGAAAAATCATTCGTTTCTCTTGCCTTTTTGAGATTAAGTTCGGCCTTATTCAAACCGTCGACATAGGAACGGTGGTGTTTGTCATGGTGAAGCCTCATAATTTCCTCTGAAATATACGGCTCCAATGCGTTATATGAATAAGATAGCTCCGGTAAAGAATGTCCTCCAGGCGGAATTGTCTTATCAACTACCCAAAGCTGCCCGATTTCCTGCTTCCGTTTAAAATAGGTTTCCATTTGTTCATGGATGTTCTCTGCTTTCGTTTGAAGTGAAAGCAGCTCCTCATTAGACAGCTCTCGATTTGTCCCTTCTATTAATTCCGTAAATGCATCAAGCTGTTCCCATAATTCAGAGTTATTACCGACTGCTTCTGAACGAAGAAATTGTTTCATTTGTTCATTCCATTCAAATAATTCAGTCACATAGCGGCTAAACCGTTCCATGTTATCCACTCCCATTTATGCTGTAAATCTACATAAATAGTATGAAAATTTTAGTCTATTAAGAACCCAAAAAAAGCTGCCATTGGTATTACTGTAACCAATGGCAGCTTTCATTTTTTCTATTTAGATTGAATCATTTTTGTCCGGTAATCTGTTTCATAATATTCAAGTTCTTCTCTAATCCGCTGGAATTCGCCCTCAAGACTTTTGATCAGCAGACTTACTGCTTCTGGCACATTCCGATAGTATTTAATGGCGTTTCTGCCAGTATAAGCAGATCGGCTATTTTCGAACCAAGCATCATTTTTAGGAGCAAAGAACTCTTCGATGCAATTGTGGTAAATCTTATATAAAGTTTTTTCGGCTGCGGCTTTTTGAAAAGGTTCACTTTGCAAAATAACGGAACAAGCCTCCAAACCTTCTTCACTATAAACAATTAGTTTTCTTAGATTTGAAAAAATTAATTTAATGTACGATTGATCTTCTTCATTTTCTAGATTGAACCCTTTAATTGTGGTTTCATTTAAGAAATCCTCTAATGTTGTAATGGTCTTAGTTAAAAAACCTTTCACATCATTAAGCTGAGATTTTACTAATGAATTTCCCATTATTTACCCCCTGGAATTTATCCAATTTGAATTTATTTAGGCTGTAATATAAACTCTAGCGGAGAACGAATCTCATGGCTATTTTTCTGCTTAAGTGACTGAAAAACTTCAGGTAATTTTTTAAAATCAATATCTTGAAAATACGATGCAAATTCATACTTTGAATTAAGATAAAGACGTTTGCGCCCGCGTAAGCCGGGATTTTTCAATAAACATACAAGGGCAACGATATCTTTAAAAGTCACTTCAAGACCTTGTCCTGACATAATAGGGTCCGTTGTGTACGGTGTAAATTCTTGGAGACACTCATCAAAATACCTTACATATAAAACATGGAGCGTCCTTTCTTCCCCATTTTCAATAAAGGTCACTTCACTTCTGTTAAAAAAATCCTCTGAGGTATTGGATTTTTCTTTTTCTAATTCGAACCCTTTACACTCTTTAATTAGCAACTTAATCCCGCTCCTTATCGAAATGCACAACCATGTTAAAAAATTTTGAAATCTTATTTTTATTTTAGCATAAATTCTGATGATTTGATTGTATTTTAAGAGTTAATTGTTTCTTGGAATTTCTCAAAAAATAAATCTGCTTCTTCTTGAATAAAATCATCCTCCACTTTTTCCGGAAGCTTAGGAAGCTCATCAACACTTTTTAATCCAAAATAATCAAGAAACTCTTTCGTGGTACCATATAAATAAGCTCTTCCTGTTCCTTCAGCGCGGCCTACTTCTTTTATTAATGCTTTTGATACAAGTGTATGCAACGGTCTTTCTGTTTTTACACCGCGAATTTCTTCAATTTCAGCACGAGTGATTGGCTGTTTGTAGGCGATAATAGCCAGCGTCTCCAAGGCGGCTTGAGAAAGAGTCGAATTATTAGGGGAATCGACCAGCTTTTTTAAATACGGGGCATTTTCCTTCTTCGTTGCCAACTGATAGGTTCCCGCAAGCTGAACAACAATTATTCCTCTATTTTCATCCTCATCATATTCCTGCTTTAATACCTCAATAATTTCATTTGCCTTTATTTCATCTATGTCTAAGACCTCAGCTAATTGTTTAAGTGAAAGGCCTTCATCGCCGGCTGCAAACAAAAGGCTTTCAAGAATACTGCTCCAATTAATAATTTCCAACCACATTTGCTCCTTTCTTTACAGCTTCTACAAAAATTTCACCGAAATTTTCTTGCTGTTCGACGTCAACTTCTTTTCTTTTAATCAGCTCCAAAATGGCTAAAAAAGTGACGACAACATGGTCTTTTGCCGGGTAAGGAAATAATTCGTTAAAGTTCTTCCTTCCTTTTAGCTGTTTTAGTTCATCTAGTATTTCTGTCATTCTTTTCTCAATTGATATCTCTTGCCGTGCAATTTTTGTTGCCATCGGTCGCTGCAGCTTTTTCCTTCTTAATAATTTTTGAAAAGCCGCTAACATGTCATATAAGGATACATTTAACTCTGTCTTTTCTGGTCGTATATCTTTTACATAATCAGACAAATCACTAGGCGGCTTTGTGTACATTAGACCACGTTCTTCTTCCATTGATTTTAAATCATGGGCAGCCTCTTTATATTTACGGTACTCAATCAAACGTTCTACAAGCTCATCTCTTGGATCTTCTTCATACGAAAACTCATCGACATCATCATTAGTTTCTTCTTCATGCTTTGGCAGCAGCATTTTACTCTTTATTTCCAGCAATGTTGCCGCGATTACTAAATACTCACTGGCTATATCGAGTTTTAATTCGTTCATGGTTTTAATATAAAGCAAGTATTGCTCCGTAATTTGGGCAACAGGAATATCATAAATATCAATTTCGAGCCGATTAATTAAATGAAGGAGCAAGTCCAGCGGTCCCTCAAATGCATCAATTTTCACCTGATATGGCATCGTTTCTCACCAAAATTCTTTTTACTTAGACTATTAATAGTATAGAGGATTCAATCTAGGTTATCCAATAGAAAAAACAAAACATAACAGCTTTATTATGTAATCATGATGTCTGCCCAAACAATGGACAAATACCCTACATATGATGACAAGGTAAAGAACAAAAACTTTTTAGGAGGTATTTATTATGGCTGATGGCGGATATGGTGCCGGATTTGCTTTAATCGTAGTTCTATTCATTTTATTAATTATTGTTGGTGCTTCCTGGATTTACTAAGGCACAAACCTTGAAGAATGGATTAGAACTAGAAGCCCGTTATGATTGACGGGCTTTTTAGATTGTTTATGCTAAACTATACATACATTCATTTTTTAGGGGGGATACCTTGTACCCAATAGAATATGTTCAATTTTTAGCCCACTTTCATGGTGACAGGGATTATTTTGAGTGTCATGAGATCCTTGAAGAATTTTGGAAAAAAACTGACCCAGGTAACAAAGAATCCATTTGGGTCGGTCTTATACAATTGGCAGTATCATGCTATCATTACCGCCGCGGAAATTATAATGGGGCTGTAAGAACATTAGAAAAAGCAATAAAAATATTAGAATCAAAAACAGTCTCCGTTACTAGTCTTGGCCTTAATCAACAGCTGCTTCATGAATTATTAATGAAGCAATTATCAGTCATCAAAGGGAAAAAAGAATATATGAGCATCAATTTGCCGATTAGTGACCCCTTTCTAATTGAGAGTTGTAAATTATTTTGTGAAGAGCAGGGCTTCCAATGGGGGAAAAAAAGTGATATTACCAACGTGGAACTGGTCGACCGCCATAGATTAAGGGACAGAACAGAGGTCATTGAGGAAAGATATCGGTCTTTAAAGATGCGAAAGAGCAGCGAATAAGATATTCGCTGCTCTATTTTTTGAAACTAGCAAAAGTTACATTTTTCAATAAAAGGAGCTGTATCTTCATTTGCAATTATTTCTCTATCTCCATACATTTCTCTGAGTGCTTGAACCATCCTCTTTCCAACCCCTTGAAAGCGATGTGAGGGATTTACGGAAATATGCTGTATTTCAAGAGCATTTGTATCACGATGATATAGAACGCCAAGAAGCCCAATAATATCTTCTTCCTTCCATAAAAACAGCTGCCAATTCTCTTCTGTTTCATATTCCTTCATCGTTTGCTGAAGTTTCTTTAAGTCCTTTTCATTCGGCATAAAAGACAATAAACCCATTGCAATTTTTTCGAATGCTTTCTTGTATCGAATTAACATTTTGATCCCTCATTATATTAAATAAACCGATGAAAATATTGGTTTAACAATAGTATATTTTTTCCTAATTAATCAATAATAAACATTTATTCATTATATGTAGTTAAAATTATAATGTTTCACTAACCACCATCATACATAATTCTAGGACAATCATCAATGAGAAATATTACTATTGCTTTGGTCCAATAAACATCCAATAAATGATTCCCCAGATAACAGAAAGACCAATAAGAATACCAAACAATATCCAGTTGCTTTTTTTCATGAAAAAGGTTCCTCCAAAAAGAGTTCTTGCTCGACCTTCATTCTACACCATTTGACAAAAATAATCCATTTCCTCTATTAATTAAATTTTCATTCTATGAAACTTCTAAATCGTTTTTTTCGTTATATTTAATGAAATCGGATATATTATTAAGGTAAGGTATTTTTCAAGGAGGGTAACATGAAAAAAATTCTTATTCTCCTAATGGCAGCTATTATGTTCACATTCCCTATCCAAAGCTTTGCGGATTTGGCTGAAGGTGACATGATTGTAACATTGGGTGAAAATTTAACAGCAGAACAAAAGGACTCACTACTCGCAGAAATGAATGCTCCAAAGGATGTTCAAATCGTGACCGTATCGAATCAGGAGGAGCATCAATACTTAGGGAAATATGTAGCCAAATCACTCATCGGAACAAAGGCGATTTCTTCCTCATCCATCACCATTGCTCCCAAAGGTGCCGGCATAACGGTTAAAACAAAGAATATAAATTGGGTAACCGATGAAATGTTTGTCAACGCCCTTATTACTGCAGGGGTCAAGGATGCCAACATTTACATTACAGCTCCAATTTCTGTTTCAGGAACCGCAGCTTTAACAGGAATTATTAAAGCATATGAAATCTCGGCAGATAAAGCGATTCCTGAGGAAGTAAAGCAGGCTGCTAACCAGGAAATGGTCGAAACTGCCAAGCTTGGTGATTCCATCGGTGAAAAAAATGCGGCAGCATTAATCGCAAAAGTAAAAGAGGAAATCGCCAAGAATAAACCAAAAAATGATGCAGAATTGCGAAGCATTATTGAACAGGCAGCTAAGGAATTAAACATTACCCTAACTGAAGAACAAATGAAACGCTTGATTGACCTTTTTAATAAGCTAAAGGGTTTGGACATTGACTGGAATCAGGTAGGGGATCAGCTAAATAAAGCAAAAGACCGCATTTCAAAATTCCTTCAATCGGAGGAAGGGCAAGGATTTTTAGAAAAATTAAAACAATTTTTCATTTCGCTCATTGATGCCATTAAATCGCTCTTTTCATAATAAAGTTGAAAAAGCTGCCGAAGATACGGCAGCTTTTTTCTATCTTAGTGGTAGATCGTGTCTGATTAAATCCTCGTACGACTCTCTTTTTACGACAAGAGTAGCCTTGCCGTTTTCAACAAAAACGACAGCCGGACGCGGTATGCGGTTATAGTTGTTTGACATGGAATAGCCGTAGGCACCTGTGCAAAATACAGCCAGAATATCCTCATCGTCCGTTTCAGGTAAAGGCAAATCCCAAATCAACATATCTCCGGATTCACAGCATTTCCCTGCAATCGAAACTGTTTCATTCGGCTGTGCCAAGGGCTTATTAGCAAGAACTGCCTCATATTTTGCATGGTAAAGGGCTGGACGGATATTATCGCTCATCCCGCCATCCACTGCTAAATATTTTCTAACCCCAGGAACTTCTTTTGAAGACCCGACTCTATATAGAGTAATACCAGCATCACCGACTAGCGAACGTCCTGGTTCAATCCATATTTCCGGCATTTTTAGCGAGTATTGTGCAGTCAAATTTTTTACTTCTTTTATTATCTCACTAACATATTGCGCTGGCGGAATTGGTTCATCCTCTTTTGTATATCGAATGCCAAACCCTCCGCCTAAATTTAAAACCTCTGCTTCAAAGGATAACTTGTTTTTCCAATCCGACATTCTTTCAACAATTTTTTTAGCTGCCAGCAAGAAACCCGTGGTTTCAAAAATTTGTGAGCCAATATGACAATGAAGTCCAAGGACATTAAAATGTTCAAATTGGAGAGCGGATGTTAAGGCCTGTTCCGCTTGTCCATTTTGCAGGTCGAAACCAAATTTGGAATCCTCCTGACCTGTTAAAATATAATCATGGGTATGGGCTTCAATTCCCGGCGTAATCCTTAATAAAATATTTACATTGGCCTTTTTCTCTAAACAGATCGCTTTTAAAAGTTCCATCTCATAAAAATTATCAATGACAATGCAGCCAATTCTATGCTCCAATGCCATTTCTAATTCTTCTCTGCTTTTGTTATTTCCATGAAAATGAATTCTCTCCACTGGGAATCCAGCAGCAATCGCTGTATATAATTCGCCGCCGGAGACAACATCCAGTGATAATCCTTCTTCTTCTGCCAGCTGAACCATGGCAACTGTTGAAAATGCTTTACTGGCATATGCAACTTGAGCCTTTACTTGCTGATCATCAAAAGTCTGTTTAAACCCACGCGCTCTTTCTCTCATTAATGCTACATCATAAACATATAACGGAGTCCCAAATTGCTGTGCCAGCTCGAGGGCATCCACACCGCCTATTTCTAAATTCCCGTTTTTATTTACACCTGTTGTTCCGTAAAAAAACATTCCCTTCCCTCTCTCCGTAACGACTCACTACATTTTATGTAGACAATCACAAAAGATAATAAATAAATAGACAGAATCCGCATAGAAACTGCCTATTTTTTTGCATTCTATTGAATATTTAATTAAAAATACTTTAGCATAACAGAGAAATTTCCGCAATCATTTCTCATTGGCTTTTGGAGGCTGACGGTAACGATTCCTAGGGTGGACAATGCTTGGTCTAAGGATTGACCCCGGAATTGCTCGTCGAAAAATAATTTGCATAAATCCTTTAGGCTCGAACGGAAGAAATGGCCAAAAGTATGGTGTATTAAGAGCACGCATCCTAACAATAAAGATAAACAAAAGGGTGGTACCAATGACAAACCCAGGTGTATGGAACAGCGCAACTAAGATTAACAAACCTAATCTAGCCATCTTATTAGCAATGCTTAACTCATAGCTTGGTGTTGTAAAAGAACCGATACCAGAAACAGCCACATAAAGAATTACTTCGGGAACAAATAGACCAACACTAATCGCAATTTGTCCAATTAATACAGCTGCAATTAAACCCATTGCTGTCGATAACGGTGTAGGGGTATGAATAGCGGCTAATCTTAAAAATTCGATTCCAAAATCCGCTAAAAATATTTGAATAATTACAGGTATATTCGTTTGTTCATTTGGTCCAATAAAGGCTAGTTTTTCAGGCAATAAGGATGGTTCTAAGACAAATAACAGCCAAAGCGGGAGCAGTAAAATAGACGTCAAAACCCCTAAAAAACGCGTCCAGCGCAAAAATGTTCCCATTGCCGGTGATTCCCTAAACTCTTCCGCATGCTGAACATGATGAAAGAAGGTCGTTGGTGTAATGATTACACTCGGCGAGGTGTCGACAATGATGATTACATGTCCTTCAAGAATATGAGTTGCTGCCACATCTGCCCTCTCTGTGTACCTAACTAGAGGAAATGGATTGAACCCTTGTTTTACTAAGAATTCTTCGATCGTTTTATCAGCCATCGGAATTCCATCAGTACTAATGGCATTTAGCTCTTTTCTTAATATATTAATTAAATCAGGGTCTGCCACATCCTCTAAATAGGCTAATGATACATCTGTTCGTGACCGCTCTCCAACTTTTAACATTTCAAAACGTAGTCGCTCGTCACGAATTCGTCTTCTGATTAATGCAGTATTTAGAATGATGTTTTCTACTAGGCCATCTCTTGATCCTCTTACAACCTTTTCGGTGTCAGGCTCTTGAGGCGAACGCCCAGGATAGCTTCTTACGTCAATTGCAAAGGCAGTATCTTCGCCATCCATTACCACAACAATAAGACCGGAAAGTACCTTTAGGACAAGCTGATCTAAATCTTTAATTCGCTCAACAGATTGGTTGATAAGCCGATTATCAATAACTTTGA
Organism: Neobacillus bataviensis; assembly: GCF_019969725.1. The sequence continues at coordinate 463,990 of NZ_JAHXYW010000004.1, read as the reverse complement.
AAAGGTTCGTCGATAATTTTTCATGATCATTAATCTCTACTAATTCTTTAATTAACTGGATGATATAACTGGTATCACATAGACCATTTACATAATAAATATTGACTTCTTTTTTGAGGATGATTAATTTCCGTATACCTAAATCAAAGCTTTTCCCCAGTCCAACTCGTTGCTTCATATAATTTTCAATTTCATAGACGGATTCCGGTATCGGCCAAATATGCTCCTTACTTCTTGTCATGGAAGCCACTCCTTTCTAGTATAAGTTCTACTGCTTTTTTCGTAATGGGCGACCCTACTTTGTAGGAGTCACGCCGGGCCATTTTACCAATATCGCCTATTCCAACAATTATCGGTACATTCAATTCATCAAGACAGTAAACAGTATCTCCATTTATTCTGCCGATTTCAAGTTCTGGTATACCGTATTTATCAACTCCATAGGGCGTTAATTCGCCATCGCGATCGATACTTATATCTACTCTCGTCCATTCCTCATGATGCGATTTTGCTGCCACTGCTATAATTCCCAATACTTCAATATCTTTATGTAATGCCACATATTTTAGGGCATTTTCACCATATCCTTCCCCTACAATTCCACTATCATCAAACATCACCAGTACTGGATCATGCGGAGTTTTTTTTATTAATCGGACAAGCTCAGCACCTGTTAATTTAGACGGATTCCCTTGCGACATGGAAAGACAGCGGCCGCCTATTTCCTTGGCAACATGCTCGACAGCTTTCTTTGCGTATTCATCACCGTCAGTAATTAAAATAACACGCCTCCGATTACTCATCCTGTGATGTCCTTTCATGGAGAAGTTTACTTAATATGTACAAAATAAAGCCATTGAAAAATGGATCCAAAGATTTTTCCTAATACAATTGCCATAATTAAAATGACAATTTCTCCATCTAACCTAATCCGTTTAGCGAGGATTGGCAGAACATTTAAAACCTCCGTAAGAGCAGCTGCCAACATGCCAACAAACACTCCCCCGCTGATACCAAGCGGAATCAAAAAATAGGCTGAAATAGGAAGGAGCGGGTCCCTTAAGCTTGCGAGCACACCGCTAATCGCACCAATCACAACTGCCCATTCATAGTGTTGAATCATTTTCATTGTTTTGGTCAGCTGAGTAAGTCTTGGGATAATTCCAAGAACGGTTAGAAACGCTACAAATCCCGACCCAACGGCTAATCCACTTGCTAATCCTAAAAATATGATCGATACAATTTTAATCGTCATTAACGCGTTTCATACTTTCTTTATTTTCATGGATAATCACATAATTATCTAAATCCATTTGATAATTAAACATTTCTACTTCAAGTGGACTGGGTTCATCATTTAAACGCTTCTTAAAAAAATGATTAAAGAATAAAATCATGCCGAGGCCTAAACCAATTGAATAAGGGATTTGAAAGAGTAATGGTTTTGCTTCATTTTTTCCGGTAATAATGGTGTAAATTTTTTCCTGGACACTCTTCATACTTACATCATCATGAAAATTCATAATCGCCATGGCTGATCCAAAAAATAATAGAAACCAAATTAGCAGAAAAAAAGGAATAGATATTCCTTTTTTCTTATTTGTTACTTCAATGATGGTCTGCGCAGGGCCTATCGTTTGAACCTCCATGTCCCCGAACTTAGTTGTTATCAACTGAATGATATGCATAACATCAATAACGATAATATTTCGATCCATTTCTGTTACCAGGTGAACAAGCATTTCTTTTAAACTTGAAAGCACAGCATCTGGGGCAATAATCTGGGCGACATCCTTCAATAAAACTCTTTCTTCAGGCTTTGCTTGAACACGGTTCCGCATGCGAATGTAGATTGTTTTTTCCAAAACATTCACTTCCCACACAATGTTTTCCTTGTGTATGTAGTATGAGTTTTAAGGAAGAGTTTCATGTATGAAAATGAAAAAACCGCATGAATCAGAGATCCATACGGTCTTTCATTTGTTGCAATATCTTTTTTTCGAGTCTTGAAACTTGTACCTGAGAAATCCCAAGGCGCCCGGCAACTTCGGATTGAGTTTGGTCCTTATAATAGCGCAAATAGACAATCAGCCTTTCCCGTTCATCTAATTCGCGGATTGCTTCTTTTAAGGCAATTTTATCAAACCACTTTCCTTCGTTGCCATCATCAATTTGATCTAATAATGTAATTGGATCTCCATCATTTTCATAAACTGTTTCATGAATGGAGGAAGGTGTTCTGCTTGCCTCTTGTGCAAGAATGACATCCTCCGGCGTCAGCTCAAGATACTCAGAAATCTCATTAACAGTAGGTATTCTTCCTAATGTTTTTGATAACTCATCCTTGGCCTTGCGGATTTTGTTTCCCATTTCTTTCAGTGAACGGCTGACCTTTACGGTTCCATCATCACGAATAAATCGTTGAATTTCTCCGATAATCATCGGTACGGCGTAGGTGGAAAACTTGACGTCGTAGGAAAGGTCAAACTTATCAACTGACTTCAATAATCCAATACAGCCAATTTGGAATAAATCATCAGGGTCATACCCTCTATTAAGAAACCTTTGAACTACTGACCAAACAAGGCGCATATTCTTTTCCACAATTAAATCCCTTGCTTCTTGGTCTCCGTCCTGGCTCTTTTTGATGAGCTCTTTCACTTCATGATCCTTTAAATACGGTTGACTTTTATCGTTCTTGACCTCCACATCCATCGGCAAGTCTCCTTAATTGCAAAGCATTTTGCGGGATTGTAAATGCTTACGTAATCTAACCTCGGTTCCGCTGCCTGGCTGTGAATGAATCTCTACCTCATCCATGAAATTCTCCATGATGGTAAAACCCATACCGGACCGTTCTAAGTCCGGCTTTGTTGTAAATAATGGCTGACGAGCTTCCTCCACATCGATGATTCCTAATCCTATGTCTTTAATTGTCATATCAATTAAACTATCTTCAATGGAAACACGGATATAAACAATCCCATTTGGATCGTTTTCATAACCATGAATAATCGCATTCGTCACGGCTTCTGAAACCACTGTTTTTATTTCGGTTAACTCATCCATCGTTGGGTCTAGTTGGGCAATAAATGCAGCTACAGTCACACGGGCAAAGGATTCGTTTTGACTTAAAGCACTGAACTCAAGATTCATCTCATTTTTCATTCAGGCAACCCCCAATCTTTGCAATGCAAATTCCTCAGTCGGTTCCATTTTGATGATTTTAAATAAACCAGACATATCGAATAATCTTTGTATTGCTGGGGAAATTGCACAAACTACCATTTCACCATGCACCTGTTTAATTTGTTTATATCTTCCTAAAATTACGCCTAAACCTGAGCTATCCATAAAAGAGAGTTGTTCTAGATTCAAGACGATATGGCGAATGTCATTTTTTTCGATCGCTGCTGTTGCTTTCTCGCGAAGTTCATCCGCAGTGTGGTGGTCTAATTCACCGCTTAAGCGAATGCATAGAACATCATGTTTTGTAACTAATTCAATGTTAAGACTCACTATCCCCGGCCTCCTTAATCTGGTATAGTGAGTCAATTCGCTGTTTTATTATCAATATCCTTCTATAAATACAAAACTAGTCTTATTTCGTCAAAAGTAGTGGATTATCTTAACTTTCGACAACGATAAGCGTATACGCTTTGAATTATTTTCCTGCTTTTGTAAACATTCCGAATGAACGCTTGTAAAGGGTCCACCAGCCTGCTTCTTTTACCGACTTACTTGCGACGAGCGGACTTTCAAGGATTACCTTTCCATCCTTAATCAGCTTAATCGTCCCAACCTTGTCACCTTTATTTAATGGAGCGTTGAGGTTTTTTTGGAGAATTACTTTTTGCTTTACATCCTCCGTTTTTTCACCTTTTTTAGTCAGTAAAGAAAGTGGTTCACTAGTGACTGCCGCTACTGATTTATCCTTGCCTTTACTGATTCTGGCTGTGCCAATAGTTTGATTTCGTTTATACAGCGGGTGTGTTTGGTATTGACTAAAAGCATAATTAAGCATTTTTGTCACTTGAGCATTTCTCTCTTTCGACGTTGGTGCTCCAAAGACAACGGCAATTACACGCATGCCATCCTTTTGTGCTGTTGCTGTTAAGCAATATTTCGCTTCAGCCGTAAAACCTGTTTTTAACCCGTCAACTCCAGGGTAAAAACGAACCAATTTGTTTGTATTAACGAGCCAGAACTTTTTGTCTGTATTTTCACGAAGGTATGCCTCATACATTCCCGTAAATTTTGTAATGTCTTCATATTTTAATAATTCTTTTGCCATTACTGCCATATCATGTGCAGAGCTGTAATGTCCGCTTACAGGTAAGCCGGTGGTATTTTTAAAAAAGGTATGCTTCAATCCCAGTTGTTTGGCCTTTGCATTCATCATATCGACAAAGGCTTCCTCCGAACCGGCAATTCTCTCAGCCATCGCTACAGAAGCGTCATTTCCTGAACCAATCGCGATGCCCTGAAGCATCTGCTTGGTTGTCATTTCTTCACCTGGTTCTAGGAATATTTGTGATCCCCCCATAGAGGCGGCATATTCACTCGTCCGGACTTTTTCATTCCAGGAAAGCTTTCCTTTATCAATCGCTTCCATAATGAGTAACATCGTCATAATTTTGGTCATACTTGCAGGCGGCAATTTTTCTTGGCTATTTTTCTCATAAAGAACCTTGCCTGTGTCCCGCTCAATTAAAATGGCAGAACTGACGTTACTGACAATATCTGTACTCTTATTTTCTATTTGGGCATTCTTTTTTTCTTCTGCAGCAAAGGAAGATGGTACCCATAAGCTAGTCAGTAAAAAAGATGCTACTATAAAAGAGAACAATCGTTTCATTCGCATAACCCTCCATTCTTTATAGCCACCATTTTTACCAAAATAAACAAGTTTATACATAAAAAGGTGTCAGGCACCATGTGAAATTTTCACATGGTGCCTGACACCTTAGAGCACGTTTATTATTCTGTTATTTCTCCATGTATGAGAACTGGCGCGTCGACTTTGGCTGCCGAGATTTTGATATTTTCATAAAGCTTTTGTTTTACTTCACTTACGTCCTCAAAGTTGCTGTAGATAGTTACTAACGATTCACCTTTATTGACCTGGTCGCCGATTTTCTTCCTTAACACAAGGCCAACTGCCAAATCAATAATAGATTCCTTCGTTGCTCTTCCTGCTCCTAGTAACATTGCTGCTGTTCCAACCTCGTCAGCGACGATTTCGGAAACATACCCATCTTCTTTCGCTTCAAGCTCAAACGTGAATTTAGCCTGAGGCATTTTAGCAGGATCATCTACAATCGAGGCATCCCCGCCCTGCGAGCTTAAAAAGACTTTTAATTTTTCAAGGGCTGAACCATCTTTAATCACATTTTCAAGGAGTGTCCTTGCCTCTGCTAATGAGCTTGCTTTTTCTGCCAGGTAAACCATATGGCTGCCGAGTGTTAAGCATAGCTCTGTTAAATCTTCGGGCCCCTCACCTTTTAATGTGTCAATAGCTTCCTTTACTTCAAGCGCGTTACCGATAGCATATCCTAGCGGCTGGCTCATGTCGGAAATGACGGCCATTGTACGTCTGCCGACATTATTACCAATCCGAACCATTGCTTTTGCCAAGTCTTTTGAATCATCAAGCGTTTTCATGAAAGCTCCGGCGCCTGTTTTTACATCCAGTACAATGGCATCAGCTCCTGCAGCAATTTTTTTGCTCATGATGGAACTGGCAATCAGCGGAATACTTTCAACAGTTGCCGTAACATCTCTTAGGGCATAAAGCTTTTTATCCGCAGGTGTTAAATTTCCGCTTTGGCCGATAACGGCGATTTTATTTTTATTTACTAGATCAATGAATTCAGCATTATCAATTTCAACATGGAAACCATTAACTGCTTCTAATTTATCAATGGTACCGCCGGTATGTCCCAATCCACGACCTGACATTTTCGCAACAGGGACTCCCAAGGCAGCTACAAGCGGGCCAAGAACAAGAGTGGTTGTATCACCAACTCCGCCAGTTGAATGTTTATCAACTTTTATTCCTTCAATTTGTGATAAATCAATTTGATCCCCGGATTCCACCATTGCCATTGTTAAATCGGCTCTTTCTTTCTCGGTCATCCCTTGAAAGACGATAGCCATGGTTAAGGCACTCATTTGATAATCCGGTATGGAACCATCTGTATAGCCGTTAATAATAAATTTGATTTCTTCCGTTGTTAATTCATGTCCATCTCTTTTTTTCTCAATTAGGTCAACCATTCTCATCGATTATCACCACTTTACAATAAATAGGTTTCTTCTCAATTAGGCCATGTTTTTAACGATTTCTTTTATATATAGAAGGAAATTTGCTTTAACTTTTTCAGTTGTTTCGATGACTTCATCATGTGTCAGCGGCTGGTCAAGAATACCGGCAGCCATATTTGAAATACAAGATATACCAAGAACCTTCATTCCACTGTGGCGGGCAACGATTACCTCTGGTACAGTAGACATTCCCACTGCATCACCGCCCAACACCCGAACCATGCGAATTTCAGCTGGTGTTTCATATACAGGGCCAGGGTTTCCGAAATAAACACCCTCCTGAACTTTAATATTTAAGCGAGAAGCGATTTCCTTTGCCATAGCACGTAATTCCTTCGTATAGGCTTCTGACATATCTGGAAAACGAACGCCTAATTTAGCATCATTTGGCCCAATTAATGGATTTGTTCCCATATTATTAATATGGTCGGTAATAATCATCAAATCTCCCGGCTCAAAGCTTTCATTGACACCGCCGGCAGCATTCGTAACGATTAACATTTCAACTCCCATTTCTTTCATGACGCGAACAGGGAAGGTTACTTTATCCATTGCATATCCTTCATAGAAATGAAAGCGGCCCTGCATTGCAACAACCTCTACTCCACTAAATACCCCAAAAACAAGCTGTCCTGCATGTCCTTCTACTGTGGAGACTGGGAAATCAGGTATTTGATTGTATGGAATTTTGACAGGATTCTCAATTTCATCCGCTAACACACCTAATCCAGATCCTAAAATGAGACCAATTCTAGGTGTATTCGCATATTTATCTTTAAGAAATCCAGCAGCATTTTGAATTTTTTTAACGTTCATGTTCATTCCCCTTTTTAACTTAATTCTTTTAAAAAGCTCTTTCCGTAATTTGGCATTTTCACATTGAAGTTTTCCGCCACTGTTGCTCCTAGGTCAGCAAATGTTTCTCGGAGTGGCAGCTCTCTGCCCTCAGTCACTTTCTTAGAGTAAACTAATAATGGGACATACTCACGAGTATGGTCTGTGCCAGGTGCGACAGGGTCGTTTCCGTGGTCTGCTGTAATCATTAATAAGTCATCTTCATTCATTTTCGCAAACACTTCAGGAAGGCGCGCATCATATTCTTCAAGTGCTTTACCATAACCTTCAGGGTCGCGGCGGTGACCATACAATGCATCAAAATCCACTAGATTTAAAAAGCTTATTCCATTGAAGTCCATATCAAGGGTTTCAACAAGCTTATCCATACCGTCCATATTCGAAACGGTACGGAGTGACTTTGTAACGCCTTCGCCGTCATAAATATCCGATATTTTACCAATCGCGATTACATCAAATCCTGCATCCTTCAATTCGCTCATTACTGTCCGATCGAATGGTTTTAAGGCATAATCATGGCGGTTAGAAGTTCGTTTAAAGTTTCCTGGTTCCCCTAGGAATGGACGGGCAATTACCCGGCCAACCATATACTTTTCATCAAGCGTCAGTTCGCGTGCAATTTTACAAATCTTATATAATTCTTCAAGCGGAATAATTTCCTCGTGGGCGGCAATTTGCAGGACAGAATCTGCCGATGTATATACAATCAATGCACCTGAATTCATGTGCTCTGCACCAAGTTCATCGAGAATTTCGGTTCCGCTGGCTGGTTTATTGCCAATAATTTTTCTGCCGGTGCGGTTTTCTAATTCAGATACAAGTTCCTCTGGAAACCCTTCTGGGAATACACGGAATGGCGTCTGAATATTCAGCCCCATAATTTCCCAATGTCCTGTCATTGTATCTTTTCCGTTTGAAGCTTCCATCATTTTTGTATAAAAAGCTAAAGGCTTTTCTGCTTTATCAATTCCTTTTATTTCCTTAATATTACTTAATCCCAATTTCGCCATATTGGGCATATTAAGACCGTTCATTCTTTCAGCAATATGTCCAAATGTATCAGCACCTTTATCACCAAACTTTTCTGCATCCGGTGCTTCTCCAATTCCGACTGAGTCCATGACGATAATAAAAATACGCTTATATGTATCTGCCGTCATTCGAATCTTCCTCCTTTATCAATAGGAAACGTTTACAAATAAAAAAACACACAAAAATAGATTACCCTGTTTATATTGGAACTATGAAGGGGTCACATAATTACAATCGTCAGAAGTCTGACATCTCTATTTTACTAAATGTTTTCGAAAATACAAGAAAAAGCTGCCTGAATTTTTGGCAGCTTTTTGACGTTTTTATGAAATTGAGTAGCAACTATGATTCTATCAAGCTCTTGGGTGGAATTTACTATAAACGTCCTTCAACCTTGTTTTAGAAACGTTTGTATATATTTGTGTGGTAGCTATATTTGCATGTCCTAACATTTCTTGAACAGCCTTTAAATCAGCCCCATTTTCCAATAAATGAGCAGCAAAGGAATGACGGAGTGTATGTGGAGTCAGCTCTTTTACTATTCCAGCCTCTTTGGAAAGTTTTTTTAGAATTTTCCAAAAACCCTGTCTGGTCAACCTTTTACCCTGGTGATTTAAAAACAAGGCATTATCAGGGTTCTTTTTCGCCGCAAACAAAGGTCTGCCTTGTTCTAAATATTGCAATATCGCATTTGAGGCAGTTCGCCCAATCGGAATAATCCGTTCATTATTGCTTGTTCCATGACAACGAATAAACCCCATCGTTAAATGAACATGATCAACATCCAGACCAATCAGTTCACTAACACGAATTCCTGTTGCATAGAGAAGTTCAAGCATCGCTTTGTCCCGTTTTCCAAAATGATCATCCAATTTAGGCGCTTCTAAAAGGAATTCAACCTCTTTCATGCTCAAAACTTTAGGAATAGCCCTTTCAAGTTTCGGCGGTTCAATCAAATTCGAAGGATCCTGATCAGCTGCTTTTTCCCTTAATAAAAATTGATGAAAGGCACGAATGGAAGCAATGTGCCGTGCAATTGTTTTCGCTGATTTTCCTTGCTCCTTTAAAAATCCCAGAAATTGTACAATATGGACGCGCTGTACATCATTAAAGGAGCGGATTGCCTCAACCTTTACTAAATAATGAAGATAGCTTTTCAAATCGCGTTCATAGGATAGAATCGTATTTTGGGCCAGCCCTTTTTCAACTATCAAATAATGCATAAATTCTTTTATTCGCTCTTCCATCGCCCTTACTCCCCATTTAAATAAAACAACATCAGCCGATCTAACAAGGAAGGATTTTCTTCATCTACTGCATTTGAAACCTTTAATGCTGCTCCTTCCGGTTCTTCATAGCGATGATAGCTTTGGTATTCTTCTGATACCCACATGATACCATAATAGAAGAGGATTGTGCATCCGGTGAAAATGATAAAAACCTTTAAGGTTTGCAGTGTAATTTTTATAAAAGAGATCATCTTGCTTCCCCCTAATTTTCAGGTACTCTAGTAAAAGGTATGCCAAAATGTACAAGTTTTATACCTTTATATCTCGAAATATGGGGGAAACAAAAGAAAAAGCCCTTTGCACAAAAGGACCATTTATAAGCTATACAGTTTTTTCTTCTACTTTCGCCTGGCAGCGATAGCAAATCCCATGAAAAGTAAGGCGATGATCTTTAATTTTAAAATTCCATCGTCGTTCGACGACAGCTTCTACATCCTCAAGCAAATCTTCCTGAATTTCATCAACGGCGCCACATTCAATACAAACAAGATGATGGTGAAAATGTGCTGCACCCTCCTGTCTTAAATCGTATCTCGATACGCCGTCGCCAAAATTTATTTTATCGACAATTTTTAATTCCGTTAATAACTCTAATGTTCGATAAACAGTTGCTAATCCAATTTCAGGCGATTTTTCTTTAACGAGGAGGTACACATCTTCCGCACTTAAATGATCCTCTTCATTTTCTAGTAAAACTCTGACGGTTGCTTCACGCTGAGGTGTTAGCTTATAACTTGCTGAATGCAACTGTTTTTTTATACGTTCAATTCTAGTTTCCATTCTGAAGTCCCTCCCTCGCCACTGTTAGTTCTCATTATAACAGATGAGAAATGAGATTCAAAATAAAATTATTATAAACAAGAACTTATAATTAATATTAAGTAATAATTACTATAAAGATGTTGAGGTAATAATCGTTTTCATTAACCATGGCGATAAATAAGCCTCTATTCCAGATGCTGCCGAGATAAAAATCACTGCAGCAATCAGGGCAAAAATATATCCTTTAAAAAATGGCATGATTGGCTGGGCATATTTTTTCATAAACTGTTTTTTGATCATTCTCATTGAAAATATCACTGATAAGGCTGCCATCATGATAAACACTGGAATGATAATCAAGTTTTGCGGGAGGATCGAAGCAAACGCGAGCAGAAATCCTTTCCAGCCCATTTGACTTACTAAAAAGCCAACTGTAAACCCGACAACCATTCCTTTAACAAATAAGAGAATCAGAATAACAGGCAGTCCGATGATTGATATCCCAAGGATCCACATTAGTCCAATAAACTTACTATTGTGGGAAAAGCTTTGGAAAAATAGGTCATTATCTTCCGCTACCTTATCACCGGAAACTTGGCCAAAAAATTGTGATAAGTAATAGTAGAGATCTTCCTTTTGGGTAAAACTCATGCTGTTTACTACAACCGCTCCAAATATGACCCCCATTAAAAATAAAATTACAATAAATAAGAAAATCGAGGAATGCTCACGGAAATAACTAGCGGCATTGGACTGGTTCAATCGTTTTTTCATTTGCGGTTCCTCCTACTTTTGTCAATCGGTTATTACAATCTATGCCTAATCTAGTATTTCTATTACCATAATTTAATACAATTTAATAGAGTATAGGAAAAATCCCGGCAGCACATACTGCCGGGATTTTAATCCGCAATTTTACCATATTTTCCGCCGCCGCCAGCTGCTAGATTTATTTTTCCTTCCCTTGCTTTCATGATAAGGTCGGCTATTTTGGCCGGAACTACCTCTTTTAATGCTTCATGTGGTACTTCATGTAATATAGCCATTTCACTGCCGAAATGATTCACCAGTTTTTCAAGTAACTTCGGCCCTAGGCCAGGGATAAATTCCAGTGGTACTTGATGAACATAGGGAGGGCGGCCAGGAGGACTTTCATCTGCCGTTTTCAATTCCAGAATTCGGTCAGCCACTCCTTTTACGATTTTCTTATTTCCACATAAATCACAAAGCTGATCTTCCTCACTAACATGATTTAAACATTCTGCGCAGACAGTTTTATGATATTTCCCCAGCAGTGGATCAAGCCCATAGTTTGCAATAATTTGCCGGCCGTCTTCTCCTTTTAATGCTTTTTGCAGTTCAAGGAAGGTTGGTTCTTTCATCGCAGCCACTTGATATTCACGGGCAATCTTTGCAAGGGAATGCGCGTCTGAATTCGTTACAAACGTATAGCGGTGCAATTCTCCTAATTGATCAGCCATGCTTGTATCTGAGCTTAGTCCAAGCTCTATCCCGTCTATTAAATCGGGATCCAGTACCTCTGTTAGTGAATGATTGACCCCTTTTCCATATAAACTTTTAAAGGGCGTGAAAACATGGGCGGGAATGAAAATGCCTCCAAGCTCTTTTACTTTTGTTTGCAATACCCGACCTGATACATAGATTCTTTGTGAACTTAATTGAATATTTTTCAAGTGGTTCGACAACCATGCTGAGAATTCTCTCATAATCGTTAGGTTTGGAAAATAGCATAGCAAATGAATTGGACCATTGCATTGCTCATCATAGATCTCCAACTCCGACCCCGGGATAACCGTTAAGTCTCCAAATACTAAGCCACCATCCGGATGCTCATAAATTTCACCACTGTCAATCAGACTTTCCATCTCGAGAATGACCTCTGGTGAATGGCTGTCGATTATTCCGACCATATTGAGCCCTTTTTCGTGCCTGGCATGTTCGATAATATTTGTAAAAGTTAACGATTTGGCCCCGGTAATTTTGACCGGTTTGCCTGTCCAAGTTCTGCCAATATGAATATGTAAATCTACATAATAACGATTCATTTTTTTCCTAATGCCCTTTGCAATTGTAAATATTGGACAGCATAGATCGTTTTCGCATCATAAATTTTTTGTTCCTTGACATATTGTAAAGCTTCTTCAAGAGTTAATTCCTCGAGATTCACAAATTCGTCTTCATCAAGTGCGGCGGAATTTTCTATTTTTGATAAGCCCTTTGCCAAATATACATGGACGATTTCATCAGCAAAACCTGGTGAAGTATAAAAGGAAGTGAGTAATTCAAGACTTTCACATCCATAGCCGGTCTCTTCCTCGAGCTCGCGGCGGGCACAGACAGCTGGTTCTTCCCCTTTTTCCAGCTTTCCTGCAGGTATTTCCACAATCGTTCTTTCCAACGCTTTTCGGTATTGTTCGACCATGATGATCTTTTCATCATTGGTGACAGCTAAAATAGCAACTGCCCCGGGATGTTTGACGATTTCCCGTTTGGACTGCTTTCCATTTGGCAGTTCAACATCCTGTAAATGAAGACTGATTACCTTTCCTGAAAAAATTTCTTCACTATGAAGCGTTTTTTCTTCAAGTTTGCTCATTAAGGTCACTCCTGTTCTATTCCGATAATCTGCTCATACATTTTACCATACTTAAACTGGAGGGGTATGGATGAAGGTCGTCGTGCACGAAAAAGGAATTATCCTTGTCGGAAAGGGCTGGGAGATTCTTCAAAAGCTTAAGGAATATAACAAGGATTATACTTTCGTTTCGGAATGGGTTCAAAATATTGCGCAAAAATGAGTTCTGCTGTTTGTAGTCTGCCCTGTTCTTTTTGTAAAATGATAGAAAAAAGAACGGGGTGTTTTTTTTGAAAAAAAGAAGATTAGGAGCCTCCGATTTGTATGTTACCGAGTTAGGGCTCGGCTGTATGTCCATCGGAACAGATGAGCTTTCTTCGAGAAAAATCATCGAAGCAGCACTTGAGGAAGGAATCAACTATTTCGATACAGCTGATTTATATGATTTCGGTGAAAATGAGAAAATCGTCGGAAGTGCGTTAAAGGATGTCCGTGAACAGGTGATTATTGCGACTAAAGTCGGGAATCGCTGGAAGGAGGATCGAAGCGGCTGGTCGTGGGACCCTTCTAAAGCCTATATAAAAGAAGCAGTGAAAAACAGTCTGAAACGGCTGGGAACAGACTATATTGATCTTTATCAATTGCATGGCGGCACGATTGAGGACCCGATTGACGAAACGATCGAAGCATTTGAGGAATTAAAGGAAGAAGGCTTGATTCGCTATTATGGCATCTCATCGATTCGGCCGAATGTGATTCGCGAATATGTGAGGAAATCTGGGATGGTTTCTGTTATGATGCAGTACAGCATGTTAGACCGAAGGCCTGAAGAAGAGGCATTACCCCTGCTTCATGAAAAAGGCATCAGTGCTGTTACCCGGGGACCGCTTGCAAAAGGGCTGCTTAGCGATAAGCTGCTTGAAAAAGCATCTGAAAAGGGGTATTTGGATTATTCCTACGAAGAGTTAAGAGAGACGCTTGGCTTATTAAAAGAAAAAGTGGGGGCTGGCCGCTCGTTTACAGAAGTGGCGCTGCAATACAATCTAGCAAACCCTGCTGTCGCATCTGTTGTTGCCGGTGCGAGCAGTGCAGAACAGATTAGAGGCAATGCCAAGGCGGTAAGAAGCCAGCCATTGACGGATCAAGAGGTTGCGCTAATCAAAGACTTAACAAAGAATAATATTTATCCAGAACATCGGTAAAGGAGAGCAGCTGCCCTCCTTTTTTTATTATTTAAACTCCTTCCAGTTCATCCCGCTTTCGTTCAATAACTCTTCAAATGATTTATTCTTTTCTTTTAATCTGCGTTCTTCCCGTTTTTTTGCTTCTTCCTCTTGTTTTTTTCTTTCTTCTTCCGCCTTTAATTGATTCTGCTGATCTTTTAACTGCTTAATTAAGTCTGGATTAATCATATCTTTAAGTGTTACGGGTTTGTCATCTGTTTTTGGTTTAGATTGATTTTTTTGTTTCGCTTTCTTTTTCATTCTAAAATCCTCCAGAATTCAATTATTCCTTTTATTATATCATGAAAAAAGCAGGCTGTTTGTTTACACAGCCTGCTTAAACTTTTCTTTAATATGCTTCTAGTTTAACACTTTCATCGACATTTAGTGCTGCTTCCGTCGAATTTACGACTTCCTCTACGGTAAAACCTTTTGCTACTTCCACAAGCCGCAAACCGGAAGCTGTGACATCCATAACGGCGCGTTCCGTGATAATCCGGTTGACGACCCCTTTCCCTGTTAATGGAAGAGTGCATTGTTTTAGAATTTTTGACTCGCCTTTTTTATTGACGTGCTCCATGATAACTATGATTTTCTGAGCGCCGTGAACAAGGTCCATCGCCCCGCCCATTCCTTTAATCATTTTTCCTGGAATCATCCAGTTTGCAAGATCGCCAGTTTCGGAGACTTCCATTCCACCGAGGATTGCCAGGTTCACATGTCCGCCGCGAATCATCGCAAACGATTCAGCACTGTCAAAATAGGCTGCACCGCTGACCGCTGTAACCGTTTCTTTCCCTGCATTTATTAAATCCGGGTCCACTTCATCTTCATGTGGATATGGACCAATTCCTAAAAGGCCATTTTCTGATTGCAAAACAACCTGTTTGTTATCCGTTATATAATTGGCAACGAGGGTTGGCATACCGATTCCTAGGTTTACATAAAAGCCGTTTTCAATTTCCTTCTCTGCCCTAATCGCAATTCTCTCTCTGACAGAGACTTTCTCATTCGCCATTTACACTACTCCCTTCTACCAACTTTATTTACTTATAGTTAATCGCTCGATTCGTTTCTCCTGGGTTCCTTCGATCATGGCTTGCACATAGATGCTTGGGGTATGAATAAAATTCGGATCCAATTCTCCGATTTCATAGAGTGTTTCTACTTCAGCAATCGTTACTCTGCCAGCAGCCGCAATCATAGGATTAAAGTTTCGGGCTGTTTTGTGGTAAACGAGATTGCCCATTTTGTCGCCCTTCCATGCCCGCACCAAGCTAAAATCAGCTGTCAGCGCTTCTTCTAAAAGGTATTCCCGACCTTTAAAAACTTTTGTTTCTTTGCCTTCAGCAATCGGCGTCCCTACCCCGGCAGGAGTATAAAACGCTGGAATGCCGGCGCCGCCTGCTCGAATTTTTTCCGCTAATGTGCCTTGAGGTGTCAATTCCACTTCCAGCTCTCCTGTCAAAACCTGTCTCTCAAACTCTTTATTTTCCCCGACATAGGAGCCGATCATTTTTTTAATTTGCTTATTATTTAATAGGAGACCGAGCCCCCACTCATCAATTCCACAGTTATTAGAAATAACGGTTAAATCCTTTACGCCTTTCTCTGCTAACGCTAAAATCAGGTTTTCAGGTATCCCGCACAAACCAAATCCACCTACCATCAGCGTCGCTCCATCATGAATATCGGCAACTGCTTCCTGGAAGGATGTACAAATTTTCTTCATTTTCGTTCTCTCCCCCTTATCATGAACGTTTTATGCAAGCTCAACAATCGTTGCGACACCTTGCCCGCCGCCAATACAAAGAGTAGCCAATCCTACGCGCGCCTGTCTCTTTTTCATTTCGTGGATTAAGGTAACCAAAATTCTCGCCCCGCTTGCTCCGATAGGGTGGCCGAGAGCAATGGCGCCGCCATTTACATTGAGAATTTCTTTATTAAACTGAAGCTCACGGTCTACAGCCAGTGATTGTGCCGCAAAGGCTTCATTTGCTTCGATTAATTCAATCTCCTCCATCGAAACAGCTGCCTTTTCCAATGCTTTTCTTACGGCAGGTACCGGACCAATTCCCATGATGCTTGGGTCTACACCGGCACTGGCATTTGCTTTAATAGTTACTAATGGTTCAAGACCTAGTTCTTCGGCCTTTTTCTTACTCATGACCACTACAGCAGCCGCGCCATCATTAATTCCTGAAGCATTTCCTGCCGTTACCGTGCCATCCTTTTTAAACGCTGTTCTCAACCCGGCCAATTTTTCTGCAGTTGTTCCTTTTTTCGGATATTCATCCACAGCAAAAACAATTGGCTCCCCTTTACGCTGCGGGATAACAACAGGAACGATTTCATCATTAAACTTCCCTGCTTCAATCGCCTTCACAGCTTTGTCCTGACTCCATGCCGAAAATTCGTCCTGCTCTTCTCTTGTGATCGAATATTTGCTAGCAAGGTTTTCTGCGGTAATCCCCATATGATAGTCGTTAAATACACATGTAAGACCATCAGAAGTTAATGTATCCACTAATTTTTGGTCGCCCATTTTAAAGCCGTCCCGGGCATTTTTTAATAGGTATGGCGCCTGGCTCATATTTTCCATTCCGCCAGCCACTACGATTTCAGCATCACCCGCCAAAATGGCTTGCGTCGCAAGGTGAACAGCCTTAAGTCCGGAACCGCAAACTTTATTAATCGTCATTGAGGAAACGCTTTCAGGAATGCCCGCTTGAATAGCCGCCTGCCTTGCCGGGTTTTGCCCGAGGCCTGCCTGGAGAACATTTCCCATAATTACCTCATCCACTTGATCTGGCTTTACTCCTGCCTGCTCAAGTGCCCCTTTGATAACAGTCGCTCCCAGCTCCGGTGCGGATATATTTTTTAAACTTCCGTTAAAGTTTCCAAGTGCAGTTCGGACCGCACTGACAATGACTACTTCTATTTGACTCATTATCTTTCTCTCCCCTTCAACCTTTTTTACCTTTACTACTTCTAGTTTAACACGGAAATTCCTCTAATTTTGTCAAAATTTCATTTTTTCTTGATTTTTTAAAAATAACGGCACTACAATGAAAGTATGAAAATGGGAGGGGAAAAATGATGCTTAATTTACCAAAAAAGGTGACCATTATTGAGGTTGGTCCGCGCGATGGTCTGCAAAATGAGAAGTTATTCGTACCGACTGATATAAAAAAACAATTTATTGCCGCTTTAAGAGATGCCGGGCTTCAGGAAATGGAGCTGACTTCGTTTGTTTCGCCAAAATGGGTGCCGCAAATGGGCGATGCGGCTGAAATTGTCACTGATTGCCTCGATGATAGGACAAGAAATATTGTCCTTGCGCCGAATCGAAAAGGGATTGACCGTGTTTATTCCACCGATTGCAAAGCGGTTGCCGTGTTTGTTGGGGTGAGCAACACTTTTAATCTAAAAAATATAAATAAATCAACGAAGGGTAGTATGGAAGAATTAAAACCCATCATCCAAGAATTAAAAGAAAAGAATTATTTTGTTCGCGCCTGCATTTCTACCTCTTTTTATTGTCCTTATGAAGGGAAAATCAATGAGATTGACACATTGGCGCTTTGCCGTGATTTTGTAGAGGCTGGTGCCGATGAATTAAGCGTGGCCGATACGATTGGGATGGCTGCACCTGATGAAGCCTACTCTTTGTTTTCTCAACTAAAAGCAGAATTCCCTGGGGTTCTTTTAACAGCCCATTTTCATGACACCCGGAAGCTTGCCTTAGCCAATATTTTAGCTTCCCTTCAAGCAGGAATTGACCGATTTGATTCTTCTGCCGGCGGGCTTGGCGGCTGCCCTTTCGCACCTGGAGCCAGCGGAAATGCGGCAACAGAGGACGTAGTTTACATGCTTGAGCGGATGGGAATTGAAACAGGAGTTAATCTCGAAAAGCTCGTGGATGCGATTGAAATCGTCCGGCCTCATCTTTCAAGGTCCATCGATAGCGGATATTATCGTTTACATGCTCAAACCATTTAGATTTTTGAATAATCACCCTTCTATCTATGCATCTTATTAGATGAAGCTACCTTGAAGGGAGATTGATTTTATGAGCCAAAAACGTGACAAAGGAAACAGCCAAAAGGGCAAAGACTATGCAGAAACAGGCGGTGGCGGCACACGGACGATGGCCGCTGAAGAGATGAACAAAGCGATTCATCCGACGAAGCGACAAAATGCAGAGTCATAATAAAAAAGCGGAAGCGCCTTGCCCAGGGAAAAAAGCAGTTCATTTTTTCCTAGGCGCTGGAGCTGGACAGTTCTCAAAGTGCGATGTTATGTAATTTGTATTATGAGCTTAAGCCGCTAAATTGGAATCAGCGGCTTTTTTCATGTTAAAATTTATGGGCGCATGAAGTTTATTTTTCATATGTTATATTAAACATTTCGGGAGGTGCCGCTTTTGAAAAAGGCATTTCGAGCTTTGTTCATTTTATTGTTTTTCTGGTTATCTCTCGCTTTATATTTTACAAACCGGATTATGTATATGAAAAAAAAGGACGAGGATTTTATCTTAAAGCGGGAAAAGGATGCTGGCAGGTATAATCCTGATGAATTTGATTCCCTTCCACAACGAGAAGTGGATATACCTTCTCCTTTCGGCTACACCATTAAAGCCGTTTTGGTTGAACCGCACGAGACCAACCGCTATATCGTAATTACCCATGGTGTAACCGAAACGAAAATTAATTCGATTAAATATGCAAACCTTTTCCTTGAGCGCGGGTTCAATGCCTTGATTTATGACCACCGCCGCCACGGAGAATCCGGAGGGAAAACCACCAGCTTTGGCCACTATGAAAAATTTGATTTAAAAACAATTGTTGACTGGCTAAAAAAAGAAAAAGGTCCTAATCTTGAACTTGGAATTCACGGTGAATCGATGGGGGCAGCAACGATGCTGTTATATGCAGGTCTTTTAGAGGATGGCGCTGATTTCTATATTGCCGACTGTCCATTTTCTGATTTTAAAGAACAGCTTGCCTATCTGATTAAAAAGGATTTTAAACTCATCCCTGGACTCTTGCTGCCGATTGGTGACACTCTTTTAAGGTTACGTGATAAATATTCCATTCGAAATGTTTCTCCGATTTCGGTCATTGAGAACATCAAACATCCCGTTTTGTTCATTCACAGCCAAAAGGATGATTTTATTCTTCCTACCATGACGAAAGAGTTATTTGAGCAAAAGAAAGGGCCGAAAATGCTCTATCTTGCAGCAAACGGGCGGCATGCCCAATCCTTTAACGAAAATCCCGCCGACTACGCACGGGTGGTTGATGAATTTCTGCAAAAATATGTTCACCATCCCTTGCCTAATTAAAACAGACTGTCCATTGGATCAGTCTGTTTTTTCTTTCAGGATTAGGCTCATATGTCCGTTTAGAATTTGCCCTGGGCTTTTTAATTGAAAGCAATTAGTTGCCTTGGAAAAATCAATTTTCATTTGTTCATCAAAGAAGACCATTTTGGATTTTTCCACATAAACCGTTCTATCGTTTGTTTCAATCGCGATGTCGGTATCATCTAGTTCAGTAACATGCCATAGGGCAATTACGCCGTTTACGGCGCAGCCGCAGCCATCTGTATCATATTTTAATTTTAAATAGCCTTCACGGTTTTCGGTTCTTTCATTGATTTTTCCTGCCGCTTCCGCTGTTATGGTGATTTCCACGTTTAAAGCTCCTCTCTTTTGGCATATGATGATTGTATCATATGTTTTTAAAGGAGTGTCAGTTTATGTCCAAAGTTCAAATCAAAGTAAATGATAACGGCTCTCTAAGAATCACCGGTGATGTGGAGCTGCTAGATGGTGAAGGCAATGTTTATACTACTAAACCTTCTTTTTCTCTTTGCCGATGTGGCTTATCAAAAAACAAACCTTTTTGCGATGGCTCGCATAAAGGAAATTTCGAATCACAAGTCCGGGTTCCTGAAGGTGAATAGATTAAGAAACGCGGCTTCATATAGAAGCCGCGTTTTTTTTATGTGTCCGTCAGCCTTATATCGGCAATCGCATCTATGGGAATCCGGTGCACTTCTTCAAAGCGGTCTACTACATGAAGCCTTTGGGCCATTTCGTCCCAGTAATGAATTTTGCCAATCACAATTTCATAGTTCCGGTTATGGTAATGCGTAATTGTAACGTATTGATCAAATTCAATTGCTTCAGACAAGGTCTCATTCATGAGTTCGAGCTGCTGCTCATCCATTTCTCTTTTCTGTTCGTATTCATCTTCTTTTACCCAATCCCGGAGCAATTTCACATGCTCAGGAAGCATCATCGACGTCCATTTGATTCTGCCGCGGTCGCGAATCGTCATACGCCTCTACCTTCTTTCCCAATTACATTTTATGTCCGCCTACTAGTGTTGCCCTATGCTTTGCAGTTCCAGCGGCTGTATAGGAAACAGCGCGCAGCAGTGAGCCTGAACCGAAGCGCCGGCGGACCGAATCCACTACATAGCCAAGCTCCCGCCTCTTGTAGGCCCCCAAGTCAAAAAGATCAAGCTGAAGCTCGCTGTCGTCGACTATATTTCCGAGAGCAATCGCAATTTGCCTTACCGTCTTGCCAGTATAATTTTCATGAAACAATTCAAGGCAGACGCGGTAAAGCTCCATCGTTTCATTTGTTGGCTGCCTGATCGTACGGGAGCGATGAAAGCCGCCGCCAAATTCATCTTGGCTGTAACCGACGCTGAGACTAATGGTCCTCCCTGCCTTTCGGCGCGTTCTTGTTCTCCGGGCCACTTCCTCGCACATTTCTAAAATAACGGCCTTGATTTCCTTTTCCTCTTTATAATCCCTTAAGAGAATTTGGCTTTTTCCAAAACTGATTTGCCCTTGGATGATTGGGGCTCCCAGCTCAGAAAGATCCACTCCCCAGGCATGGTGATAAAGCTGGTTCCCCATAATGCCGAACTTCTTTTCCAGCTTTTCTAAATCATAGCGGGCCAGCTGGCCAACCGTAAAAATCCCCATTCCGTTTAATGTCTTTTCGACACGCCGGCCAATTCCCCACATTTCCCTAAGCGGGGATACGTTCCAAAGCTTTGTTTTTACATCTTCATACGTCCACTCGGCCACTCCTTTTTTCTTTGCGTCCAGATCCAGACAAAGCTTTGACATGAGCATGTTCGGTCCAATGCCGACGGCGCAAGGCAGCTGAAATTCCCGTTCAATATCGTCCTTTATTTTTTCAGCAATCGTCCGGGCATCCCCCCATAAATGAATCGCGCCATCGACTTTAATAAAGCTTTCATCGACGCTGTACGTATGGATGGCTTCTTTTGGAACGTAGCGGTTAAAGACACGGGAAATTTCAGTTGAAACACGTAAGTAAGTTGCCATCCTTGGCTCAACAATTTGAATTCTTGGGTCTTTTGGAATCTCGAATAGCCGTGAACCTGTTTTAATCCCAAATTCCTTTTTGAGGCGCGGGGAAGCAGCAAGCACGACACTTCCCTGCCGATCCAAGTTGCCAGCCACCGCTAAATAGCAATTCAATGGGTCAAGACCTCTCATAACAGCTGAACAGCTTGCATAAAAGCTCTTCATATCTACACATAGAATTTTATTTTGCGGCAGTGTGCTATAATCCACCATGGCTTTCCCCTCACAGTTTATTTTAAAAAAAGTAGAACATTTGTTCTTTATTATTATATTTATTATGATAAGCGAATATACGTTCTCGTTCAATGGAAATTTTTTGACTGTTTTTTTAGATGGAGATTAAGCGACAAAACAGTATAATAACGATGAGGTGCTTTTTATGGAGAAAAAATTAGTCGTTAAAATGATCAAGAATTGTTTTAAACAGTATTATGAGGCGGATTCGCTGCCTGTTGATGAGAAAGATTTGGAGGCACTTGTGAATCGGATTCTTCAAACAAAAGACGAAGAACCGACTGCGGATTTATATGAGGTAGTAAATGATATGGTGTATGAATTTTTAACACAATAACGAGAACTCATGAGGACAAAAATAACAGGAAAACTAGAATGCTGTCCTCATGAAAGGCTCATGAGAACAAAAATAGTGGGAAAACCTAGAATGTTGTCCTCATGAAGGGCTCATGAGGACAGAAACAGTGAGAAAAACCTAGAATGCTGTCCTCATGAAGGGCTCATGAGAACAAAAATAGCAGGAAAACCTAGAATGCTGTCCTCATGGAAGGCTCATGAGGACAAAAATAGCAGGAAGTTTAAGATAATATTTCTTGTATATCCTCTTCGGTTAATACGGAATTGCCCTGCTCCTCGGAGTCAATGATTTCTTCAATCAGCTGTCTTTTTTTGTCCTGCAGTTCGCTGATTTTCTCTTCGATGGTGCCCCGGGAAACAAGCTTGATGACCTGGACAACATTTTTCTGGCCAATGCGATGGGCCCGGTCTGCGGCCTGTTCCTCGACAGCCGGATTCCACCAAATGTCATACAAAATGACCGTGTCCGCTCCCGTCAAATTGAGCCCTGTACCGCCAGCCTTAAGCGAAATAAGGAAAAAATCACGTTCCCCTTCATTAAATCGATTGCAGATTTCCAAGCGTTCTTCAGACGGAGTAGCCCCATCAAGATAGAAAAATGGAAGGTCCTTAACCGCTAAATTTCTCCCTATAAGACCGAGCATTTTTGTAAACTGGGAGAAAATCAACACCCGCCTTCCTGAAAGCCTGGATTCCTCAATAAGTCTCATCAGCATTTCAAATTTTGCAGAGCTGCCTTTGTAACCGTCCACAAACAAAGCCGGATGGCAGCAAATCTGCCGCAAGCGCGTTAAACCTGCGAGGATTTTTATCCGGTTCTTCCGGATAGTTTCCTTGTCCAAATGCTTAAGTGTATCCTCTCGAAGCTTGGCCAAATACGCCGCATACAGCTTCTTTTGATCTGGAAGAAGTTCTGCTGATTCCGTAAACTCTAATTTTTCCGGAAGCTCGGAAACGACGTCTTCCTTCATCCTGCGCAATAAGAATGGACGGACTCTCCGGGAGATCTTTTTCCTTGATAGGTTTGAGAATTCCTTTAAGCCACGAAATAGTTCAGGAAAGACGACATGAAAAATAGACCAGAGTTCTTCGAGAGAATTTTCCACCGGTGTTCCTGTCAAGGCAAACCGATAATCCGCTTTAAGCTTTTTAACCGCTCGTGCCGTTTGAGTCAGCGGGTTCTTAAAGGCTTGAGCTTCATCAAAAAAGACAGTGTGGAACTCTTGTTTCTCGTACCATTTGAGATCCCGCCGCAGCAAAGGATACGAAGTAATAACCACGTCCATTTGCAAAGCTTCCTTCAGGATACGATGCCTCTCAGCTTGATTGCCATCCACGACAACAGCTTGAATTTCCGAAGCGAATTTCATTATTTCACTCAGCCAGTTATACGATAAAGAGGAAGGACAGACGATTAGAACTGGCTGCTTCTTTGAACGGATAATCGAAAGCTCTGATAAAATAAACGAGATGCTTTGCAGCGTTTTTCCAAGGCCCATATCATCAGCCAGAATTCCGCCAAACCCGTAATGGGCTAGTGTTTTCATCCATTTGTAACCGCGTTTTTGATAGTCACGTAAAATCGACTCTAAACTAGATGGCACCACAAACTCCAAGCTGCCGGGATTGCGGAGACTTTCGAGGAACTGACGAAAGGATTCTTCTGCGACGAATACCTGACTGTCATCAACGGAATCAAGCAGCGGCAGTCCCTGCATAATCGATAGCTCGAAGCTGTCTTCAAGATTTTTCTTCTCCGCTGGTATTTCCGCTAAAAACCGTTGGATTTCCTTAAACTCCCGTGTCTCCAACGACAATAGCGCACCATTCCGGAGCCGATAATATTTCCGCTTTTCCTCTAAGGCCGCTAAAACTTCTTTAATTTGCTGCTCTGGAATTCCTAGTTCAAATTTAAATTCGAGCCAGTTTGTTCTTTCTTTTTTCACCTTTACTCTCAAGCCCGGGCGGGGATTCTCTCTAAAAATCCTGTTTCTTACAGCTGTTGTGGCATAAATTTGCACTAGCTTTTGAAGCTTCGGGACAGTATGGTAAAGAAACGCATATTCTAATTCTTCATTGTGAAGGTAATAACCGCCTTCAGTTTTGAAAAATGAACTCTCCTCCATAAGCTGCAAAATCTGGCTCTCCTTTTCCTCATCTCGGATTACTCTAGAACCAGCATGAATATCCTGCTTCTCTAAAGGATTGATAACAACATGATCATAATGAAACTCCAGCCCTGCTAACAGGCGATTTTTCACCCGGTCCACGTACAATTTGGCAATCAGCGGCGTTTTCCTATACTCTTTTGCCAGTGCATCAGAAAGCTGGACATAACCTATTTTTTTTAAGCCAGGAACTACTTTTTCTAAAAAATGCTGGATTTGTACCTGAGGGATGGAAATTTGATTCGTTCCTGATGCAGCCAGCAGATGGTTAAGATCGGACAACCGCTGGCAGTCCTCCGTTTTCATCGTGACGATTTTCCCTGCAGATAAAACAGACCCGTATGAATCTAAGATAATCATATTAGATAATCCTTTGACCTTAAGAAAATAGCCAGTGCCTTCCGCCTCGCTAAATTCAAACTTTAACGGAGGCAGCTCGGCCGTAACAATTAAACTATCATAGGTATTGCCATTGTATTTTAGCTTCACCAATGGTGCCTTCGTAAGCAATGGCTGTAGCTCCTTCCAGGAAGATGGCGGAATAGGAAGAAGTTTTGACTCGCCAGTGTGCTTATTATCTTGAATCACTTGTATTAGTTTCTTAATCACGGAATCAATTTCAGGTTGAAAGCAATGCAAGTAAGGTTCATAGCTGAATAGGCTAGAAAACATAATTGGCCGTCCCTGATCAACGGCGCTAAGAAAGTCCCGGATGTTTGGTACTGTTATTGGTCCAATCTTTATCTCCATTCCGAGTAGGTACTGTTCATCAATCAAAATGGGTTCACAGGTAAGTTCGACTTCAAGCACGGTTCTATTTTCAAAATGGAGCTGATGCCCACTAGAGCGTATCGGCTGATTATTGAAGAGGTTCAGCACGCCCTCAGCTAAATTCTCCCCACTGTTTGAAGAAACCTCTCGAAAGGGAGTGGTTCCTTTACGTTGATGGTCATGGATAGCTAGCAATACCGCCGCAATATGCTGACAATCCTTTTGAAAGGAAGTCAACACAGGACAGGTGCACTTTGATCGAAAACCACCGTTGTCTTCCCTTTCAATCACAACATGGAAATCCTCAGTTCCTGATACTATTGCTTCACATCGGACAGGACCGTAATTTTCAAAGGTTACTTTGTTGGAACGGTAAAAAGCCTCTCCTCTTTTGAAGGAGACAGTCCCGCACATTTCTTTAATCATTTTTGAGTGTAATCTAATATTCAATGGCTGACTCCTTCCTGAGGAATTTTTTAATCTTAAGCGGCAAATTTAACTTTAGAAAGTCGTTATATACTTTTCATATCGACCGTCAGCTACAAAAATTTACCTTTGACATCGTTATGAAACCCTTATTATCGACCTTCAGCTACAAAATTTACCTCGCTCGGTCGTTATGAACCCTTATTATCGACCTTCAACAACAAAATTTACCTCGCTCGGTCGTTATGAAACCCTTATTATCGACCTTCAGCTACAAAATTTACCTCGCTCGGTCGTTATGAACCCTTATTATCGACCTTATGCAGCAAAATTTCCTCCGCACAGTGGTTATAAAATTTCTTTTATCAATGACGCCATTTTTGATTATCCCATTATAACATTTTTATCGAACCAATCTGACGCTCCCATACAAAAAGCCGCCCTGACCAAGGCAGCTTTTCCCTTACTTAGAACTGAGCATTCGTTTTCCCAGCCGCTCGAACAACCGAGGAAATAGAACATAGGCAACACTTCCAAAATTCATCCAACGCGGCAAATTGATCTCCCTCGTTTTCGTCAGCATGCTGTCAACGACCTTCTTTGCCACATACTCAGGCTGTAGCATATACCGTTGAACATTTTTAACATAAGTGCCCTTTTCATCGGCAATGTTAAAAAAATTAGTGGCAATTGGCCCTGGATTCACGGAGGTTACCTGAACATTATAGTCGGAAAGCTCCATCCTAAGAGCATTGGTGTAGCCAAGAACAGCATGCTTAGTGGCAGAATAGACACTCGATTTCGGAGTGGCAATTTTTCCAGCTTGTGAAGCAATATTAATAATATGCCCAAAGCGCCGCTCGCGCATTTTCGGCAGCACCATGTTGGTACAGGCCATCAGCCCAACGACATTTACTTCAAACATTCCCTTAATTTCATCAATCGGGGCTTCATGCGCTTCACGGAAAACCCCAAAGCCTGCATTATTTACAAGTATGTCTACTTGTCCTATTTCTACAAAAATCTGCTTAAAAACGCTTTGAACTTGATCAGTATCAGACACATCAAGCTGAAAAACATCCACTCTTACTTGATACTTTCGCTGCAATACTGCCTTCAGCTGTTCAAGCTTATCGAGGCTTCGTGCCAGGAGGACAAGATTAGCGCCGCTTGCCGCACAAAGCTTGGCAATTTCCGCTCCGATCCCCCCGGATGCACCGGTAATCACAATATTTTTACCCTTTAACTGTTCCCTAACCATTCATACACCCCATCAGAGTTAATCCCGTGGTTTTGCTTGATATACCACAGGCTGACCATCTCTACTAATAATCTCCCCGATAGAAGCCAAATAGTCAAGCTGAGCAACCGTTTCCGAAATCGTCAACATCAATTCACGCTGATAGACGGATGGAAACAGCCGCTGGCAGATTTGAAATACAGTAAGTTCCTCTTCCTCAAGCCAAGTTTTTACCGTCATCGCACGTTCATGCTGGCGGGTTAGCCTTTTTTCAATTAGTTCAGCTAACTGATAGACTTCATCACCATGACCGGTATAGACACAATGAATTGGATAGTGAAGCAGCTTTTTCATCGAATCGTTATGCTGAAGCTGCGGCTTAGGCCTCTCTTTTTCTCCAGGCGCCGGCGGCTCAAGTAATGGATTAGGTGAAATATGTGCAAGTATTAAATCCCCGCCAATCAAAACTCCGTCCTTTTCCCTAAAAAGCGCAATTTGACTTTGGGCATGACCAGGGGTTTCGAGTACTTTCCAGTCGTGTAGTCCTAGAGGTCTCATGCCCTCAAAGAGATGTCCGGTAAGCGGCCGATTACACATATACTTCATCGTCTTTCTTAATTTTGGAAGTATCGCAAAATATTCCTCCGGTAATCCGAACTCCTTAAAATGCTCTATGAAAAAATGTTCTTGTTCTTGAAAAAAAGCTTCATTTGGATGAATCCATCTTTCATTCAGCGGGTGTCCATACACCTCTAACGAATCGGGGAAAAAATCGAGCATCCCGGCATGATCAGGGTGATGATGAGTAAGAACTACCTGCTCGATATCCTTAGGGCTTAAATCTAATTCAGCCATTTGTTCTATAAGAGAATTCCATGATTCTTCCGTTTTCGCTCCCGTATCAACAAGCGTTAAACGTTCTCCCCTAATCAAATAAACATTAACATCGCCAACCGCAAAAGGAGTCGGCAACGTAATCTTGGCAATTCCATCTTTCCATTCAGTCATTTTAAAAACCCCTTAACATAATGGTTAATTTAAAGTGTAACGATTATTTTTTCCAATGTCATTATATTTACATAATTTTTTAGAAAAAATAAAAAATTATGTAAATTTATTTCTTGACAGACAGGCTATTTTTCTTGCATAATCACTATTAAAATTTCATTTGTTCGAAGCGATGAGTAAGGCCAGTAAATGAGAAATGGCGAAAGAGAGTGAAGCTCGAAGGCTGAAAGGCTTCACCGCCCGCTTAATCATTGAACCTACCTTATGAGCATTTAGGAAAACCTAACGTATGTCCGGCGTTAACGGAGTCGAGTGAACCCTGTTGTGTATTGTTCCAACTTGGGTAAATGAAGGTGGTACCACGGAAGCTAGACCTTTCGTCCTTTGTGGATGAAGGGTCTTTTTGTTTTTTTTGAAAACATTAAGGAGGGTTTATGATGAAAAAAATTGCAATTGTTGGCGCAGGTTCAATGGCTGAAGCCTTTATTTCCGGCATTCTAGAAAATGGATTAATTGATAAAAAAAATGTATGGGTAACAAATAATTCGAATCAAGAACGATTAAATCGTCTAGAAGAACGATATGGTGTCCGGGGGACGTATGATTTGAATGTACTTTTTGATGGGGCCGATATTGTCATGTTAGCGATGAAGCCAAAGGATGCAGCATCGGCAATCGACTATATCCGCGGGCATTTAACCGAGCAAATGCTGGTAGTTTCCGTTCTAGCGGGGGTTTCGATGAATACGATTGAGACTCTAGCGGATAAATCCCTCTCCATCGCCAGATCCATGCCTAATACATCTGCGGCAGTAGGAAAATCGGCGACCGCCATCGCTGTTAATAACCGTGTCACCACAGAACAGCTAGAAACTACAAAAAAGCTCTTTGGAACAGTCGGTCTGGCAGCCTTTGTCGCCGAAGAACAGCTCGATGCTGTAACAGGTTTGTCCGGCAGCGGACCAGCCTATATTTATTACCTGATTGAAGCAATGGAAAAAAGTGCTGTAGAGGTTGGATTGGAAAAGGAAATGGCAAGTGAATTAATTGTGCAAACGTTGATTGGAGCGGCAGAGATGGTTAAAAACTCCAGTAAAACTTCGACACAATTGCGGAAAGAAGTGACGAGTCCAGGGGGCACTACGGAAGCTGGCATTCGGATTTTAGAGGAAAACGGGGTTCAAGAGGCATTCATTTCCTGTATTAAAGCAGCGACTGCCCAATCTAGGAAAATGGGAGATACCCTCTGTTCACAGCTTAAGGTAGGAAAAACAATTTAAAAAGTTGTATCGTAATCCACAGTTCTCTTAAACTAATAGTAAACACATGATTTTAGAGGGCTGAGGATATGGACACCATACTTACCGTTTTATTCTCCTTGGGCATCCTGGTTTGGATTGTTTTTCTCCTAGATGCTCATTTTGGTTTTAAAAATTTAGACTCGCTTGAAAGCGAAGAATGCTTAGAAACTGGGCCATTATTGTCGGTAATTGTGGCAGCCCGAAATGAAGAGAAACAAATAAAATCAAGCATTATCAGTCAACTGAAGCAAACCTATAAAAATGTGGAATGGATTCTTGTCAATGACCGTTCAATTGATCATACCGGAAAAATCATGGATGAATTAATGGAACTAGACTCGCGAATAAAAGTTCTCCACATTAAGGACCTGCCTGAGGGCTGGCTAGGGAAAAATCATGCTTTATATCAAGGCTCTCTAAAAGCCACGGGTAAATGGCTATTGTTTACCGATGCGGATGTAAAGTATGACGAAGAAGCATTCGCAAAAGCCCTCCATTATTTTGACAAACACCAGCTTGATCATTTAACGGCGGCACCAAATCTAAACGCAAACCATTTTTGGCTGAAAACCTTTGTCGCCTTCTTCCTATTTGGCTTCTCCTATTTTAAGCGGCCATGGTCTGCGAATAACCCTAAGTCGAAAATCGGCACGGGAATCGGGGCGTTTAACCTCGTATCAAAAGCGGCCTATAAACAATTTGGTACACATGAAAAAGTGAAAATGCGTCCGGATGATGATTTGCAGCTGGGGATGAAAATGAAAAAAGCAGGATTCCGGCAAAGAATTGCCACCGCGCTCAAATTAATTGAAGTCGAATGGTATGGCAGCTTAAAAGAGGCTTTTGTGGGTCTTGAAAAAAATACTTTTGCCGGACTAAATTATCGGATCAGCATGGTCCTTTTCTCGATATTTGGAGTCTTTGTCACTCATGTGCTTCCCTTTGTGACTATTTTTTCAAAAAATAAAACCATTGCCCTGCTCAGTTTAGGAAATATTGCTGCGAGCGGCATTCTGTATTGGATAATCGTGAAGAAAATGACGCGATTCTCCCCTTTTCTTTTTGCCGTATTTCCGATTACGGCCTTGCTGTTTATTTATTCAATTATTAGAGCAAGCATCCTTACGTTTAAACGCGGGGGAATAGTCTGGAGAGGCACCACCTACCGATTAAGCGAGCTTAGAGATAACGACTGAAGCAGAATTTTTAATTATCTTGGAGCCTTTTGCTATACTAAGATTGATAATATAACAGTTGATGGAGGCTCCTTAACATGACAGCTAAATTATTTTCTCCTTATACAATTAAAGGGGTGACATTCAAAAACAGAATTGTCATGGCACCAATGTGCATGTATTCCAGTCATAATGAGGATGGTCATATTCAAAACTGGCATCGCACGCATTACACAAGCAGGGCAGTGGGCCAGGTCGGCCTCATTATGGTTGAAGCAACAGCGGTAACCCCTCAGGGACGGATTTCAACACAGGATTTAGGCATCTGGAATGATGACCATATTGCAGGATTCCAAGAACTAGTTAAGCTTGGGAAAGAACACGGGGCAAAAATGGGCATTCAGCTTGCCCACGCGGGTCGAAAAGCGATGCTAGAAGGAGAAATTGTTGCCCCTTCCGCGCTCGCTTTCAATGATAAAATGAAAACGCCAAAGGAAATGACAAAATCCGAAATTGAAGAAACCGTGGAGGCTTTTAAGAAGGGTGCCGAGCGGGCTGCCAAGGCTGGATTTGATGTAATTGAGATTCACGGGGCGCATGGATATTTGATAAACGAATTCCTTTCACCTCTTTCCAACAAAAGAACCGATGAATACGGAGGATCAGCTGAAAATCGTTACCGATTCTTGCAAAAAGTCATTGATGCCATCAAAGCAGTTTGGGAGGGGCCCCTTTTTGTGCGTGTTTCCGCTCATGATTACCATGAAGAAGGCTTAAAACCGGAAGATTACGTAACCTTCTCTCAGTGGATGAAAGAACAGGGTGTCGATTTAATTGACGTAAGCTCAGGTGCAGTCGTTCCAGCACGCATTAATGTTTATCCGGGCTATCAGGTTAAATATGCCGAAACGATTAAGAATGGTGCTGACATCCCTACCGGTGCAGTTGGCTTAATCACTTCCGGGATTCAGGCAGAAGAAATTTTACAAAACGAACGGGCCGAATTAGTTTTTTTAGCACGTGAATTACTAAGAGATCCATACTGGCCAAGAACCGCGGCGAAAGAACTTGGTGTCAGCATTGAAGGACCAAAACAATACGAGCGCGGCTGGGTATAATAGACAAAAGGCACTTACCAGATTTTTGGTAAGTGCCTTTTTTGATTAATTAAGCGGAATATTAATTTCTTTAAAATCCTCAGATATGTCCGTATTTGGAAAA
Organism: Neobacillus bataviensis; assembly: GCF_019969725.1. Next base: position 432,589 of record NZ_JAHXYW010000004.1, on the reverse strand, counting down.
ATTTCTTTTGCTTCGTCAACTAATTCTTTCCAGTCATTTCGATCATACCGTGAACTGATATGAGTCAAGCACAGATTCTTACATCCGGCCCCTCTAGCAATTTCTGCAGCCTGATGAGTCGTTGAATGAAAATAGTCGGAAGCCAATTTTTCTTCTCCTTTTGAAAAGGTCGCTTCGTGAACCAACAAATCAGCATTTTTTGCTAACAAAATCGCATTTTCGCAAAATCGGGTATCTCCTAAAATGGTAACGATTCTCCCCTTTTGATCAGGACCAAGAAAATGATGCGGCTCAATGATACTGCCATCATCAAGTGTAATAGCTTCACCGTTCTTAATCTTTCTAAAAATAGGGCCAGGCTGGACGCCTGCTTCAATTAACTTATCGGCAAGCAACGTACCGGGCCTGTCCTTTTCAACCACCCGATATCCATAGGAAGGGATTCCGTGTTCGAGCAAACGAGCTTCGACGGAAAACTGATCATCTTCAAAAATAATACCCTCGGAGATTTCAATAACAGACAACGGATACTTTAAATAGGTTTGACTTAAAGATAGACTAACATGAATAAACTCTTTGATCCCTTTCGGCCCATATACTGTTACTTCGGTATCTCCGCCTTGAAAAGACCGGCTCGATAACAGACCTGGAAGACCGTATATATGATCCCCATGAAGATGGGTTATAAAGATTTTTTCAATTCTCCGGGGTTTAATCGATGTATGTAAAATTTGGTGCTGCGTTGCTTCACCGGCATCGAATAACCAGACTGCCCCGCGTTCCTCCAATAGTTTAAGGGCAATGGACGTGACATTGCGAAGCTTTGCGGGCATTCCTGCGCCGGTTCCTAAGAAAAAAATGTCCAAAATTAAATCTCCTCTCTATACCGAAACTACTTCCAATTACTATAGCATAAACTGCTGCGGATTGCTTCTTAGCCCGTTATGACCTACTAAATTGATACATGCAAATCATTATATTTGCGAAACCTATTCATAAGCGCTAAATTAAATACTTGTTAAGTACTAACTACATATGCATCAAACTTTAGAAATGAGGGCTTTGAACGTGGAAGAAAACATGACTTCTTTAATCATGATTTTTGGAGCAACTGGGGATTTAGCGAAACGGAAGCTTTTCCCTTCTCTGTACCGGTTATACAATAAAGGAAAATTCCATAAATTTGCTGTGATTGGCGTTGCCAGGAAATCTATGCCTAAAGAGGATTTTCAGGCATCTGTAAGGGACTCCGTTGTATCGGCACTTGGAAACAAGGAAAATATTGATGAATTCATCTCGCATTTTTATTATCAACCTCATGATGTGTCAGATTCAAGTTCATACGGCTCCTTAAAAACCTTTGCCGACAAAATTGATGAACATTATAAACTGGAAGGAAACCGAATTTTTTACTTAGCCATGGCACCGGAATTTTTCGGTCCAATCGCCTTGCATTTAAAATCTGATGGGCTTACAGATGTATCGGGCTACAAGCGCCTTGTCATTGAAAAACCATTCGGGCATGATTTAGAATCCGCAAAGGAATTAAACAAACAAATTCGAACCGCCTTTTCGGAAAAAGAAGTGTACCGGATCGATCACTATTTAGGAAAAGAAATGGTGCGGAATATCGAAGTCATTCGTTTTGCCAATGCCATTTTTGAACCGCTTTGGAATAATCGATACATTTCCAATATCCAAATTACTTCCAGCGAAACACTTGGTGTAGAAGAACGCGGGCGCTATTATGAGTCTAGCGGCGCCCTTAGAGATATGCTGCAAAACCATATGATGCAAATGGTGGCATTACTGGCGATGGAGCCGCCAATCCGGCTGACAACAGATGAAATTCGGTCTGAAAAAGTCAGAGTGTTTCGTGCGCTCCGATCAGTCGATGGTGACGAAGTAAATGAATATTTCGTCCGCGGGCAATATGGCGAGGGTGAAATGGATGAAAATCCGGTTCCAAAATACCGTGATGAGCCAATGGTCGATAAAGAATCCAATACTGAAACCTATGTGGCTGGAAAAGTAATGATTGATAATTTCCGCTGGGCCGGCGTTCCTTTTTATATTCGAACAGGAAAAAGACTAAAGGTTAAATCGACCAAAATTGTCATTCAATTTAAAGATATTCCAATGAATCTATATTACCAAACCGAAAAAATGCTGAACCCAAATCTCCTTGTTATTCATATTCAGCCTGAAGAGGGAATCACTTTGCATCTAAATGCCAAAAAAGCAGGTGGTCATTTGGACGCACAAGAAGTAAGATTAAGTTTTGCAAATACTGGTATTCATGCAATGAATACGCCTGAAGGGTACGAAAAGCTGCTTTATGACTGTATGCGCGGCGATGCCACGAATTTCACCCATTGGGATGAAGTTGCCTATTCTTGGGCGTTTGTAGACAAAATTTCAGCTGAATGGCAGAAAACAAAAGCAGACTTTCCAAATTATGTATCCGGTTCGAAGGGACCAGATGCAGCAGATAAGCTTTTGGAAAAAGACGGCTTCTTCTGGTGGCCAGTAACAGATTTAGAAGTAGATATTTGCAAATAATTAATAAAGCTCCACTTGCTCTATATGGGCAATGTGGAGCTTTTTACTCTTCTTCCTCTTTTTTCTGGGGAAAAGAACGAAGAAAATCCTTATTAAAGCTTGTGCCTGTGCCAATTTTATGACCAGGGTCAACATTATGAGTTCCAGCAATTTCAATAATATTTTTCCCATACTTTTCACGGAGGCCGGAAAGAGTTTTAAGTAACGGTTCCTTTTTGGCATCATGTTCGTATGAAAATATATCTAACTGTTTAAAAGCTTGATCCTGTTCAACTAAATCAAAACCAGTTATTCCTAACAAGCGAATAGCATCACCATTCCAGGATTTAAGAAACAGCTGTTTAGCAAACGCTGCAATATCATCTTTATGATTAACAGGGTTTGCTAATTTTCTACTTCTCGTAATTGTTCGTCGGTCCTTATAACGGATAGTGATTCCCAGAGTTGCAGCCAAAACATTTTTTCGCTTTATCCTGACAGAAACAGTTTCAGCTAACGACTCAAGGACATGAAAAAGCTCTTGCTGATTGCTGATGTCTCGAGGCAGGGTTGTGGAATTGCCAATGCTTTTAAACTCCTCAATTGATTCAGGGTCAACCGGCCGTTGATCCATTCCATTTGCCCGTTCTTTCAGGCGGACTCCATTGATTCCTAATAGGGTTTTTAATTGAATTTCATTGCCCTTTGCTAAATCACCGATGGTGTGAATCCCAATAGTCGTAAGTTTTTCTGCTGTCTTATTACCCACTCCATGCATTTCGTTTGTGTTTAAGGGCCAAAGCACTGATGGAATATCACGCTTGCGAAGGACAGTAATCCCAAGCGGCTTTTTCATATCTGATGCCATCTTTGCTAAAAATTTATTCGGTGCAATACCGATGCTGCAGGGTAAATCCAGCTGCTCAAGTATTCTTTTTTGGATGCTTTCTGCTATTTCAATTGGACTGCCAAATTGAAAGCTTTCTGTAATATCCATGTACCCCTCATCAATCGAAACGGGTTCTACTAGTGTTGTGTAATGCCTTAGGATATCAAACATCCCCATAGACGCAGCCCGGTAGCGCTCAAAATTGGGAGTTTTTACGATTAACTGCGGACAAAGCTTTTTTGCTTCCCAAAGTGGCATTGTTGTTTTCACACCGAATTTCCTGGCTTCATAGCTGCAGGTGACGATAATTCCTCGTCTTTCCTCAGCGTTTCCGGCAATGGCTAGCGGTTTTCCCTTAAGAGATGGGTCAAACGCCATTTCAACTGATGCGTAAAAGCTATTCATATCAACATGTAAAATGACACGACCATTCTTCGGATACATTTCCTTCAAGCCGACACACTTCCTAAAACAATTGATAGTTTAAGTATAACAAAAAGGAGAGCCCTTGGCTCTCCTTCAAAACTATTGATTGGTTACTTCGTTAATAATCGCAATGGTCATTTCTGCCAACTTGTATAGCTCTTCAATCGGCATGCGTTCGTTAGTTGTATGGATTTCTTCATAACCAACTGCAAGGTTAACAGTAGGAATGCCGAATCCAGCGATTACGTTAGCATCACTGCCCCCGCCGCTATGCTGCAATTCACAGCTGCGGCCGATTTTCCCAGCGGCCTTTCGGGCGATTTCTACTACTTGATCGCCTTCGCCGAATTTGAAGCCTGGGTACATGACTTCCACATTTACCTCTGCTCTGCCGCCCATTTCGGCTGCAACCGTTTCATACGCTTCCTTCATCTTGCTGACCTGTGCTTCCATTTTTTCAGGAATCAGGGAACGTGCTTCAGCTAGAATGTCAACTCGGTCGCAAACGATATTTGTAGCAGAACCACCCTCAAAACGGCCAATATTTGCTGTGGTTTCGTGATCAATTCTTCCTAATGGCATTCTGGAAATTGCTTTGGCAGCGATGGTGATCGCCGAAACCCCTTTCTCTGGAGCAACACCGGCATGAGCTGTTTTTCCATAAATAGTTGTTTTCACTTTTGCCTGGGTTGGAGCCGCTACAACCACATTACCAACTAAGCCATCACTATCAAGCGCGTAGCCATATTTTGCTTTCATTAAGGAAGGGTCAAGGGCTTTTGCTCCAACTAAACCTGATTCCTCCCCAACCGTAATGACAAATTGTATTAAGCCGTGTTCAATGTTCTGTTCTTTTAAAACACGAATGGTTTCAAGCATAACAGAAATACCTGTTTTATCATCCGCACCTAAGATTGTTGTACCATCGGTTACAACATAGCCATCCTTAATCGATGGTTTTACTCCTTTCGCAGGAGTAACGGTATCCATATGGCAGGTAAAATAAATCGGATCAATTCCTTCCTTAGTAGCTGCTAAATTACATACTAAGTTTCCTGCACCATGTCCAGTCACAGCCGTTGTATCGTCTTCGAAAACTTCAAGACCTAAATCTGAAAATTTTTGTTTTAAAACCTTTGCAATTTCAGTCTCAAATTTTGTTTCCGAGTCAATTTGTACAAGTTCTAAAAATTCATTTAAAAGACGTTCCTGATTAATCATTTGTAGAAACCCTCCCAATTATGTACTCACTATTTCAGTATACCTTTTCAAATTCATACCATCAAATAAAAGGCAGGTCCTAGACCTGCCTTTTACAATTTATAATGGAATATTTCCATGTTTTTTATATGGTCTTGATTCTTTTTTATTTCTGAGCATTTCTAGCGCTTGAATAATTTTGATTCTCGTTTCCCGTGGGTCGATGACATCATCTACCATACCTCTAGATGCAGCCACATACGGGTTCGCAAATTTTTCACGGTACTCTTCAATCTTTTGCTGCCTTGTTTGCTCAGGATTTTCACTGTTTTGAATTTCCTTCGAAAAAATAATATTAGCTGCACCCTGTGGACCCATGACCGCGATTTCTGCATTCGGCCATGCAAATACAAGGTCTGCTCCAATTGATTTACTGTTAAGGGCAACGTACGCCCCGCCATAGGCCTTCCTTAAAATGACTGTCAGCTTAGGTACTGTTGCTTCGGAATAAGCAAATAAAATCTTCGCACCATGACGGATGATTCCTCCGTGCTCCTGCTTAACACCTGGGAAGAAACCCGTCACATCTTCAAAGGTAATAATAGGAATGTTAAACGCATCACAGGTTCTGATAAATCTTGAAGCTTTATCAGATGAATCAATATCTAGACCCCCAGCCATAACCTTTGGCTGATTGCAGACAAGGCCGACCGGTTCTCCCTTAATTCTCGCGAACCCTACAACTATATTTTTAGCGAAATCCTTTTGAATTTCCATAAATGAGTCGCCGTCTACAACTTGTTCAATCACCTTTCGAACATCATAAGGCCTTACCGCATCAAACGGAATCACGTCGGTTAAATCCGGACGGTAATCATTTTCTTCCTCCGGATTTAGCCTTGGCGGTTTTTCTTCATTGTTTTGCGGCAGGTAACCTAAGAGCTTTCGAACATCCTGGAGCACTTCCGCTTCAGTCGAAGCACGGAAATGGGCGTTCCCGCTAATCGAGTTATGGACATCCGCCCCGCCTAGGTCTTCTGCACTTATTTTTTCACCGGTTACCGTTTCAATTACCTTTGGACCGGTAATGAACATTTGGCTTGTTTTTTCGACCATAAACACAAAATCCGTAATGGCTGGCGAATAAACTGCACCCCCGGCACACGGACCCATAATAACGGAAATTTGCGGAATGACCCCTGAATAAATGGCATTACGGTAAAATATATGACCATAGCCATCCAGCGAGACAACACCTTCCTGTATTCTAGCACCGCCCGAGTCATTCAGACCAACAAATGGAGCGCCATTTTTCGCTGCTAAATCCATCACATTAGCAATCTTTTTGGCATGCATTTCCCCTAAGGCACCGCCAAACACAGTAAAGTCCTGGGAAAATAAATAAATCGGACGGCCATTAACCTTTCCGTAACCGGTTACAACTCCATCCCCAGGCCCTTTTTGTTCATCGAGCCCGAAATCATTGGTACGATGCTCAATAAAAGGATTTAGTTCAACAAAGCTTCCTTTATCAACTAAAAGCTCAATTCTTTCTCGGGCAGTCAGTTTCCCTTTTTCATGCTGTTTATCAATTCGCTCGTCCCCGCCGCCTAGCTCAACCTCTCTGCGCTTATCATACAATTCGTTAATTTTCTCATAGATGTCGATCATGTTACCCCTTCAGTCCTTTCTTTTCACATAACTCGTATAATACACCGGAAGATGACTTTGGATGCATAAATGCAATATGTGCTCCCCCTGCGCCAAGCCTTGGGCTTTCATCAATCATACGAATCCCTTTTTCTTTCAATTCCATAATTCTTTCTTCAATGGAGTTAACTCCAAGTGCGACATGGTGAATACCCTCACCGCGTTTTTCAATAAATTTTGCGATGGTACTTTCCTCTGACATAGGTTCCAGCAGTTCGAGTTTAGTTTCCCCAGCCTGCAAAAATGCAACTTTAACCTTCTGGCTTTCAACCACTTCAATTTTTAAGAGTGGCAGACGTAACACTTCCGTATAAAAAGGCAGTGCATTCTCTAATGAATTAACAGCTATTCCGATATGGTCGACTTTTTTAATCATGTTTTCCCCTCTGTTTCAATATTAAAATAATTCGACAATTATTGTATTCGGTAAAAAGTTCATAATTCCTTCCTAAATTGCCGGAGTTGTTCCATTGTTCATTTAGGCTTTTCCCTGTAAAATATAAATATAGTTTTAAAAATGAAGGAGGTCCCTAGATTGTCCAAAAAGAAAAATAGAAAAATTGTTGTTTATTTAATGTTGTTTGCCATGCTTGCGTCAACCCTCCTAATTGGAATCGGCCAGTTTATTCGTTAACCATATAAAAGGGAATGTTCAATTCGAACATTCCCTTCCCTCATTTTATTGCTCCATTTTCTTGGGCCAGCAATTCAAAGGATTTTTTTGAAGAAGTGACAAGAATTTTTGTCCCCAATGGGATTAATGGAAATAACGATTTTATTACCTCATTTTGCGAACGTATACAGCCCTGTGAAACGTATTTCCCAATTGAAGCAGGCTGATTGGTTCCATGAATTCCGTAGGTTCTGCCATCCGTTCCCCTTGCGTCAAAGCCAATCCATCTAGCCCCTAAAGGATTTTTCGGATTGCCGCCAGGAATATTCTCTCTTCGAAAATATGGGTCCTTTGCTTTTACCGTAATCGTGAAAAGTCCTTCAGGTGTCAATTCTTGTGTCTTTCCTGTTCCAACACTAACAACTGTTTGAACTTTGTTCTCATTAATAAAAGCCAGTTCATTTTTACTTTTATTGACAATAACAAATGGGGCTCCTGGTACTGGATTAGGCCCTAACGGCCAAAGCGGAGATAGGAAAAAAGCAATCAGGATTGGCGATAAGATTTTTATCAAATTCATCCACCTGCCTTTTTTTTCCTAGTTTGCTTCAACTTTCTTCCTTTCATTCATGAAAGTTTTCATTCCTTTAAATGAACTTTTTATAATGAGGTAGTTATTCATTTCTTTCACTAATTGAAGCAGGGCCGCCCGCGTTTCAAATTCCTCTCTAGTTTTTGGAAGCTCCATTTCTTCAAATTCCTTTTTCATCTCTCTTAATTTATCGATATAAATATGTGCTGTATTTCCAGGATGAACATTTTCAGACAATTCTTCGAGGAAATCAGCCACCATCTTCCCTTGCCTAACTGTTCTGGTAATGGAGGTTACAATCGGCAGGACACGTTCCATGATTTCAAATTGCTTTTCTCTCATTTTGAAATAATGAAAATAAAGATTCTCATCTCGTAAAAGATGATTTTCTACATCTCTGAAAGCTAGTGCTTTTGCCTCTTCGAGCAAGCGGGCACATTCGGTGATCTCTTTCCCTCCCCAATCGCTTTCACCCGTTCGTAAGTATCGAACCAATTCACATAAAATAATTTTAAAGTTTTCTTCTAATTTACGTTGATAGTCCCTTAGTTTTCTATCAGCACTAGGCATATAAAGATTGATGAGGAGAGCCACTCCGATTCCTATAATAATAACACCCAGCTCATTTACAAAATTAGCTATAGAAATTTTTTGAGCCATGTAAATATGTAGAATTATGACACTGCTAGTAACAATACCGTCTCTGGCCTTTAACATGACAAGTAGAGGAATAAAGAAAAACAGCATAACCCCGATAACAATTGGATGGTAGGCGATTCCCTCAAAGAACAGAGCAGAGAAAGGCATGGCTAATACACACGCCAAAAATCGATCCCAGGATGTCCTAAGAGACCTTCTTTTCGTCACTTGAATACATAAAATAGTTAAAATTCCTGCAGAAGCGTAGTTGTGAAGGCCAAGCTGCTGCGCGATTAAGATGGAAGCTGCAGTTCCTACTGCAGTTTTGATTGTCCGATAACCAATGCGAAATTTCATTTTGACTCTCCTATATAAATAAAAAGATGATCTTAATGACCATCTTTTAAAATCTTCATTAATATAATTATAACACTTTTTCCAGAAAGTCCTTTGCTCTGGTTGTACGAGGATTATTAAAAAATTCATTGGGAGTGCCTTCTTCTAGTAATTTCCCCTCATCAAGAAACATGATGCGGTCAGAAACCTCCCGTGCAAATCCCATTTCATGGGTTACGATGGCCATGGTCATTCCTGATTGTGCCAGGTCCTTCATAACGTTTAATACTTCTTTTACCATTTCCGGGTCAAGCGCTGAAGTAGGTTCATCAAACAGCATCAGCTTTGGTTCCATTGCCAGAGCACGAGCAATGGCAACACGCTGCTTCTGTCCGCCTGACAAATTATTGGGATATGCTGTTTCTTTTTCGGATAGGCCAACTTTAGCCAGCAATTCCCGAGCTTTTTTCTCAGCAGTTTCCCTGGATTCCCCTTTAACCTTCATCGGTGCGTAAGTTAAGTTTTCCAAAACTGTCAAATGGGGAAATAAATAAAAGTGCTGAAAAACCATACCTATTTGTTCCCGAACCTTCATTATATTCGTTTTCTTATCAGTAATCTCCTGGTTATTGACCCAGACCTTTCCTTGCGAAGGTGTTTCTAACATATTCAAACAACGAAGAAAGGTGGACTTACCAGAACCTGAAGGTCCAATAATGGAGACAACTTCCCCACTGTCAATATGGGTAGAAATATTTTTTAATACTTCGTTTTCTCCGAATTGTTTACAGAGGTTTTCCACTTTAATCACTGAACTTCATCCTCCTTTCAACTATTCGTCCCATCGTTGTCAGTACCATTATCATTAACCAATAGATTAAACCTACAAAGATCAATGGTTCAAAATTTCGATACGTATCTGCCCCCACAACTTGCGCTCGGCGCATAAGGTCTAAATAGCCTATTGTTGAGACAAGTGCCGATTCCTTAGTCAAAGTGACAAATTCATTCATGAGTGCAGGTAAAATATTTTTAAACGCTTGGGGCAGGATGATATCCTTCATCATTAAACGGTAAGGCACTCCAAGCGCTTGGGCAGCTTCGGTTTGGCCCTTATCAACCGCTTGAATGCCTGCCCTGATAATCTCTGAAACATATGCAGCTGAATTTAAACCAAAAGCTAAGATCGATGCTAAGAATGGCTGAATGTCATAGCCGGTTAATTGTGGAATGGCAAAATAAATTAACATTAATTGCAAAATTAACGGAGTACCACGAAAAATGGATGTGTATACCTTGCCAATCCAATTTAATGCCTTATTACGTGAAATCTTAAACAAAGCTAAAATTGTTCCAAGGAGGAATCCAAAAATAATCGCAATAATAACAAATTTTAATGTAACCCATATTCCTTTTAGGATAAAAGGAATATAAGGCACAATTTGGCTAAAATCCAAATTCATGCCTTACACCTCACTTCAATATTTTAATTATTGTTGGTCTTTTAACCACTTGTCTTTTAATTCTTGGAGTTTTCCGTTATCCTCCATGTTTTTAAGAACTTTATTTACATCGTCAATCATGTCACTGCCTTTAGGAAATGCAACGGCCATCCCTGGAGAACTTGTTGTTGGATCATCAAATCCAGCTAAGCCTTGTTCCTTAATGTAGCCTGTAGCAACTGATTTATCTAAATAAGCGACTTGAATTCGGTTTGATAATAACTCTTGAATTAAAGTAGTTGCATTATCTAATGGCTTAAGAGTGAAATCCACCTGTTTTTGCAGGCTTTTTGCACCTTCTTCTTGGATTGTCCCAAGCTGAACTCCAACTGTTTTTCCTTTTAGATCATCAAGCGTTTTAATATTAGCATCCTTTAATGTTAAGAACATTTCACCTGAATGGTTATAAGGAGTTGAAAAATCAACATTTTTCTTGCGCTTTTCTGTTGCAGACATTCCTGCAAGAACCATATCTACACGCTTAGCCTGTAAGGCACCGATTAAGCCATCAAACTTCATGTCTTTAATTTCTAATTTATAACCTAATTCCTTTGCAATTGCATTCGCCAAGTCAATATCAAAACCTTCAACCTTGCCAGATGGATCTCTTGATTCAAATGGAGCAAAATCAGCAGATGTTGCCATCGTTAATACTTTTTTGTCTGTAGTTTTCCCTCCATTTGCTCCATCCTTATTAGTTTGGCCGCATGCAGCTAAAACAACTAAAGTTAAGATAAGAGTTAATGATAAGATTGTCTTCTTCATGATGTCTCCTCCTATATTTAAAGGGTATTTTTTTATAACAACTTGAATTTTTATTCAACAGAACGAATAATAACACATGAATATTATTTTGAAAAGATATTTTTTTAATATAAAAATATTCAAATAATTCTATTGCAATTTATATTAATTAGATTAAACGCTTACAGTTTTTTTATGTAATAATGATTTATTAAAATAAAAAAGTACCTCTCATGATGGAGAGGTACTGGCAATACTTATGCCTTACTTAATTCCGGCTGACGAAATTCATTTTTCATTTTTTCCAAAACATCTTTGTTGGTTATTACATCAAAACCAGTTAAGGCAAGGGCTAAGGCACCATTAGAAAGGATCTTATGAGAATTGTCAGTAATAGTTATGTCCGCAAATTCCCTTGTATGTGCGATTAATCCAGGCGAATCAAGACCGATATACGGATGAATGGCAGGAACTACGTGACTCACATTTCCCATATCAATGGATCCATATGAATCTTTAGCTTTTTTAACCTCTTTAACACCAGTTGTTAGAAGATTGTTTGTAAACAACTGTGATAAGGTATGGTTCGTTACCATATTGTCATAGCTTAATTCGTAATTACTAATCTCGAGCTCCGCTCCAGTCATTAAAGAAGCACCCTTTGCAATATTCTCTACCTTTTCAACCACTTCGTTTAAATAACTGCGGTTTTTAGCACGGACATAAAATTGGGCTATCGCTTTGTCTGGGACAATATTGGCCGCAACACCGCCCTCTTTAATGATTCCGTGTATTCTAACATCTGAAGTGACATGTTGTCTAAGAGCATTTATTCCGTTAAATAGTTGTAAAACAGCATCAAGTGCGTTAATTCCCTTTTCAGGAGAAGCGGCTGCATGGCTTGTCCTGCCTTTGTATTCAAATTGTATGGCATCCATCGCCAATGAATCACCACTTTCATAGGATTCATCAGCTGGATGCAAAATCATCGCTGCATCGATATCATCAAAGATTCCCTGTTCTGCCATTGGAACTTTTGCGCCGTTTGTTTCTTCAGCAGGAGTGCCTAATACAACAACCCTTCCGCCAATTTCATCAACAACCTTGCTTAAAAGTACACCTGCACCTGCACTCATGGTTCCGATCATATTATGGCCGCATCCATGACCTATCTCAGGCAAAGCATCATATTCGGATAAATAAGCAATAGTTGGTCCTTCTTTCTTACTATCATACACAGCTTTAAAGGCAGTCGGCCTGTCAACAATCCCTTTTTCAACTGTAAATTGATTTTCTTCAAGAAAATCCACTAATCGCTGCATGGATTCAAATTCTTGGTCACCCAATTCTGGATGATGGTACAGGGTATCACTTATCTCCCATAATCTATTTTGAATGTTTTCTAAATAACTTTTTAATAAGTCTTTCATATCAGAAACTCCCCTTTGAAGTGATTAAAATTACGAAATAATTAATAAATATACACGATAAAGATAGATTCGACAATAAAAAAGGCCAAATCGATTCACGATTTGACCTTTCCATTTTGTTCCTTATACTTCTTCACAGTGCTGTTCGAATTCATTTTGAAGCTTTGCTACCACTGCTGCTGGATCGTAGCCTTCAATTTGATGGCGTTCAACCATGGAGACAATCTTTCCGTCTTTTAATAAAGCAAATGACGGAGAAGATGGTGGATAGCCAGTGAAATAACTTCTTGCTTTTTCGGTTGCTTCCTTATCCTGGCCGGCAAAAACGGTGACAAGTTGGTCTGGACGTTTATCATAATGCAGGGCATGTTCCGCCGCAGGGCGGGCAATCCCGCCTGCACAGCCGCAGACAGAATTAATCATTACTAAAGTTGTTCCTTTTTGTTCAAGTGCTGCTTCCACCTCTTCAGGTGTTTTTAACTCTTTATAGCCAGCCGCCGCGATTTCTTGGCGTGCCTGTTTAACTACATCATTCATGAAAAAATTAAAATCCATGCTCATCAATTTCACTCCTTCTATGTTCTTATAACTATATGATAACAGTAAAAAAGTGTTTTTTTCAAATAAACCATTCGCCCACTAGACCTTTTTATTCAAAAACGCATCGAATAAGGCTTCGACTGCTGAGGCAGCTGTTTTTTCTCCGGCAATGACTTCGTTTTCCAGTTGGGGTAATTTCAGTTTTACAGCCGGATGATGGAAAAAGCTGTATTGAAGCTGATCTGTAATCATGGAATAAAGCCAATCCCGCTGCTGAGCATTTCTTCTTTCGTTAAATACACCTGTTAATTTCCCTGATGCTTCAAATTCTTTTATGACATTCCAAACATTTTTTATCCCATCTCCAGTATATGACGAACAAGTATAGGCCTTGGTGCTCCAGCCCTTCGTGGCCGGCTGAAGGAAATGGAGAATACGATTGTATTCTTTTTTGGTCTGCTCTGCTTTTGGTTGATTCGCTCCATCAGCCTTGTGAACAATTATCGCATCGGCAAGTTCCATGATTCCCTTCTTCATCCCCTGCAATTCATCTCCTGCACCAGTTAAAACAAGGAGCATAAAGAAGTCTACCATATCTCTGATGATGGTTTCACTTTGACCGACACCGACGGTTTCAATCAAAATAACGTCATAACCGGCAGCCTCACAAATCAGCATCGCTTCCCTTGTTTTTCGGTGCACTCCTCCAAGCTTCCCTGCCGTTGGGGAAGGTCGAATAAAGGCCCTTGGATTTCGGGAAAGCTGCTCCATCCTCGTTTTATCTCCAAGAATGCTGCCTCCGCTAATGCTAGAGGATGGGTCAATGGCTAACACAGCGACTTGGAGCCCTAATTCACATAGAAACGTGCCAAATGCCTCGATAAAAGTGCTTTTGCCTGCTCCGGGTACACCCGTAATTCCAATCCGAACCGACTTCCCTGTATGTGTTAAAAGTTTTTGAAGAAGCTCCTGGGCCTTATGAAAATGCTGTTCCGCATTACTTTCAACCAAGGTAATCGAACGAGCAAGCTGGCTTCTGTTCCCCGACAGCACCCCATCATATAATTCTTCGACTGAGGGCTCGCTCGATTTGCGCTTTTGAAACCGCATATTTTTTTGAATGGAAATTTCTTGCCCTTCCTGCATTTGGCCTTTACGAATAATGCTTGAAAATTTATCAGGCTCGTTTGGGTCGCTCCATTCTGGTCTCTTATCCCCGTCCATTTACTGTGCCACTTCCTCATAACCAAGCTGTTTATAAATCTCCTTGATTACTTTCCCGGCTGCAACAGGAATAATTGTCCCAGGACCGAAAATGGCTGCTGCACCATTGTCATATAAAAATTGGTAATCCTGAGCTGGAATAACACCGCCGATAACAATTAAAATATCCTCTCTGCCCAGCTTCTTTAATTCGCTGGCAAGCTGCGGCAGTAATGTTTTATGTCCTGCAGCCAGTGAGCTCATACCTATCACATGTACATCGTTTTCAACTGCCTGCATGGCTGATTCCTCGGGAGTTTGAAATAAAGGGCCGATATCTACATCAAACCCAAGATCCGCAAAAGCAGTCGCAATAACCTTGGCACCACGGTCATGACCGTCCTGCCCCATTTTTGCAATCAAAATTCTTGGTCTTCTACCTTCATTTTCAAGGAATTCGTCAGTCATTTGTTTCACTGCGGCAATTTCTTCTTCATTGGTAAACGCTTGGCTGTAAACACCGCTAATAGAGCGGATTACCGCTTTATGACGGTTTGCCACTTTTTCAATCGCATTAGAAATTTCGCCTAGTGTTGCTCTTGCCCTTGCTGCTTGGACAGCGACTTCTAATAGATTCCGATCACCTGTTTCCGCTGCTTTCGTTAGAGCAGCCAAAGCTTCCTTAACCTTTTCATCATCCCGGCTCAACTTTAATGCATTTAATTTTTCAATTTGCTTTAAGCGAACAGCCGTATTATCGATATCAAGAATATCGATTGCTTCCTCTTTCTCAAGACGGTAACGGTTTACACCAATAATTGTCTCTTTTCCTGAATCAATTTGCGCCTGCCTTTTGGCCGCTGCCTCTTCAATCCGCATTTTTGGAAGTCCGGTTTCAATCGCTTTTGCCATGCCGCCAAGTTTTTCAATTTCTTCAATATGTGTCCAAGCTCTTTGCACTAATTCATCAGTTAATTTCTCAACATAGAAGGAACCTGCCCATGGATCAATAACATTTGTAATACCGGTTTCCTCCTGTAAAAAAAGCTGAGTGTTCCTGGCAATCCTTGCAGAGAAGTCCGTAGGCAAGGCAATTGCTTCATCTAGCGCATTTGTATGAAGGGATTGTGTATGCCCCATCGCTGCCGCATGTGCTTCAATTAACGTCCTGGTTACATTGTTAAATGGATCCTGCTCAGTCAAGCTCCAGCCGGAGGTTTGAGAATGGGTTCTAAGTGCCAATGATTTTTCACTTTTCGGATTAAAAGATTTCATCATTTTTGCCCAGATAAGGCGGGCAGCACGCATTTTTGCTACTTCCATAAAATAATTCATGCCAATCGCCCAGAAAAAGGAAAGCCTTGGTGCGAACGAATCAATTTCGATTCCCGCTTTAAGTCCAGTCCTTACATATTCCAATCCATCTGCTAATGTGTAGGCTAATTCTAAATCCGCCGGTGCTCCAGCCTCCTGCATGTGATAGCCGGAAATACTGATGCTATTAAACTTAGGCATATATTTGGACGTGTATTCAAAAATATCCGCAATAATTTTCATTGACATTTCTGGAGGATAGATATAGGTGTTACGCACCATATATTCTTTTAAAATATCGTTTTGTATCGTTCCGGAAAGCTTCTCCTGACTGACACCCTGCTCTTCAGCAGTTACGATAAAAAAGGCCAAAATCGGAAGGACTGCACCGTTCATTGTCATTGATACAGACATTTGATCAAGTGGAATACCATCAAACAGTGTTTTCATATCGAGAATAGAATCAATCGCCACTCCGGCTTTACCAACATCTCCAACAACGCGTGGATGATCTGAATCATAGCCGCGATGGGTTGCCAAATCAAAAGCAACTGATAAACCCTTTTGTCCCATCGCAAGATTTCTGCGGTAAAAAGCATTGCTTTCCTCCGCTGTTGAAAAGCCAGCATACTGTCTCACTGTCCATGGGCGATTCACATACATAGTCGGATAGGGGCCACGGGTAAATGGCGGGAGCCCTGGCAAGTCATCGATATGCTCTAAGCCATCTCGGTCTTCTTTTGTATAGATGGGTTTTAAACTAATTTGTTCATTGGTTTCAAACAATAAATCATCGATGGAAGCATTGAATTCTTTTTCGGCTTTTTCCAGCCATTCTTCGTTAGAAAGGAATTTTTGATTATCAAATAACGGTTTGTTTTGAAAATCAGGCTTTTGTTTCTTCACTTGAGCTCACCTCCATTGATTCTAGGATGTTTAAAACCGTTTCATAGCAGTTGCTTTTAACATGAACAAACTGGGCAACTCCACCCTTTTGCCACGCTTCCTGTCTTTCCTTTTCAGGAAGTCCTGCCAAAAGGAACGTCTGATTTGGAAATTCTGCCTTAAGGGCAGCAAGTATTGGGTTACCTACCAATTCATATTGTTCATTGGTGCCACAGAAACAAACAAAATTCGTCTCGAGGTCTATTAGAAATTGTCTAGCATCTTCCAGATTGAAGATTGGTTTACTCTCAACAGCCTTAATGCCTCCGGCCGCTAAAAAGCCTTTCATAAAATCAAGTCTTGCTTTGTACTGCTTCAATTCCCCAAGACAAATCATGCCTACAGATGGAGTAGAACCTAGTTTTTCCTCAATTAATTTTGCCTTATATCGCAGCTCCTCAAAAGGTTCTGATAATCTTCTTGGTTGAATTCTTTCAATCTCTAGTGAATCGTTATTGCCGAAAGATTCACTTGTTTGGGAGGATTGAATATTAGGTAAATTTTCCTCAAGTGCAGCATAGACATTCGTTCCGACTATACTCTGTTTTCTTGTTTGAATATCAGCATTTCTTTTTTCAAAAACTGCTTCGAGCTCTTGTTGAAGCCAATTAGATTTTAAGACTTCAAGAATTCCGCCCTTTGCATCAATTTGTTGGAAAAAGCTCCACGCTTTTTCAGCTAATTGATTAGTCAGCGCTTCAATGTACCAAGAGCCGCCAGCTGGGTCAATTACCTTCTGTAAATGGGCCTCTTCCTTTAAAATCAGCTGAATGTTCCGTGCAACTCGTTCTGAGAAAGCGCTGGATCCGGTTATATAATCAAAGGAGCTTACTTGTAAATATTGGACTCCTCCTAAAACAGCGGCGAATGCCTCATTTGCGGAACGCAGAAGATTAACGTGAGAATCTGTAATTGTTTTGGTAAAAGTGGAAGTTTCGGCCGCGATGTGCATTTTACGAGAATCCCCTTCAGCACCATAAAGCTCGGAAATTCGATCCCAGATGACTCTGGCCGCCCTTAACTTTGCCACTTCCATAAAAAAGTTGCTTCCAATTGAGAATTGAAAGACCATTTTGTTGGTTATGGAATTAAGGTCTATCCCTTTTTCAATAAGTAATTGTAAATAAAAAACTCCAGTGGCGGCTGCAATTCCGAGTTCTTGGACAGCATTTGCCCCTCCATTATGATAGGGAGTAGTGTTTATAAGAATGCTTCGTAATTGTGGAAATTTCTTTTCTGCATACTTAACATCCTCTGTCCACTTTTCAAGGAGCTCCTCCGAAAAAATTCCTGTTTCTGCAAAAAGAGAAATGAGGTCATTTGCAATATATCCAGTAACCTTTTCCTTTTCACTAATTTGGCTGTCTAGCTTTGATAAGAAATCAGACTGCAGCCATTTTGAATTTAATGCGAAGGGATAATTCTGATATAA
The DNA here is from genome assembly GCF_019969725.1 of Neobacillus bataviensis. Next base: position 414,533 of record NZ_JAHXYW010000004.1, on the reverse strand, counting down.
ATCTGCAAAACTTTCAGATTCACATAGCTCTTCTCTTACTTCAAATGAAATAGCCGTTTGTCCTTTTTGGACTGATTCATGGAGCTTACGTTTCAGTTCACCAGCTGTATCAGCTGTGATTCGCTGTGCAACCTTCCATTCATTTGTAACATATCCTAAAGGATGTATACCTCTTCTTGAATCTGATCCACCAGGATATTCAGGAACTATCTGTTCATCCTCACGGGAATAAAGCGGTTTCAAAATGATGTTTTCATATGTAACACTTTGTAAAGATTCAATCTTTCTTCCCTTTAAGGTTTGTTCGGCTTTTTCTCCCCAATCTTGAACGGATTTGGGAGGGAAAGTTTGACTCCTTAAATTCTCCAAAGAACTCATCCCCTTTCAAAAAAAAATTATAAAAATTCAATTAATTCTATTTTAGGATAGATATTGGGATGAAGCAATAAAAATAACCGCTGCCCAGAGCAGGCAGCGGGAAATTCCTTAATAAATGGATGTTGTGGATTTTGATGTATTTTCAATGATTTCCTTTACCCTTGCGAGGAAGCGGCCGCAAATGAGACCGTCCAATACGCGGTGGTCAAGTGACATACAAAGATTTACCATATCACGGACGGCAATCATGCCATTATTCATTACTACAGGTCGTTTGACAATGGATTCGACTTGAAGAATTGCCGCCTGCGGATAATTTATGATTCCCATTGATTGTACAGATCCAAATGAACCTGTGTTGTTGACGGTAAACGTCCCGCCCTGCATATCTTCTGAACGAAGTTTTCCAGTCCTCACTTTAACAGCTAATTCGGATATTTCACGTGCAATTCCTTTAACAGTTTTCTCGTCAGCATTTTTTATAACCGGTACAAATAAAGCATCATCCGTAGCAACAGCTATTGAAAGATTTATATCTTTCTTTTGGATAATTTTATCTCCGGCCCACATTGAATTGATTTGCGGGAATTCCTTAAGTGCTTGTGCTACAGCTTTTACAAAGAAGGCAAAGAAGGTTAAATTGAAGCCTTCTTTTTTCTTGAATTCATCCTTAAGGGCATTACGGTATTCTACGAGATTTGTTGCATCAACTTCAATCATCGTCCAGGCATGAGGTGCTTCATGCTTGCTTCGGAGCATATTGGAAGCAATCGCTTTACGAATGCCTGTAACCGGAATTTCAATATCACCTGCTGCGACTGGGATATTCGCTGCTGGAGCAGCGGAAACAGAAGATACCGGCTGACTTGTTGCTGCAGGTTGAACCACCTCTTGCTTTGCAGCCGCTGGCTGTTGTGGTTCTTCCACTTTTGAACCTGCCGCAGGAATCGTTCCGGATTCAATTAGTTTTAATAAATCTTTACGAGTAATCCGGCCGCCGGCTCCGGTGCCTGATACCTGTGTTAAATCAATGCCATGTTCTTGTGAAATTTTTAGAACAGCAGGTGAATAACGGGCTTTATTTCCTTGGTCCGCTTGAGGAGCTGCGACTGATTCAGTTGCTTCTGATTTTTGTTCCACCGAGATTGCCTCGGCACCATTGCCGCCTTCAATTTCGATTGTACAAATGATTTCTCCAACGGCTAATGTATCGCCTTCGCCGGCAATTAGTTCTTTAATCACACCTGTAAATGAGGATGGAACCTCTGCGTTTACTTTATCTGTCATAACCTCTGCGAGAGGGTCGTATTTATTCACTTTATCTCCGACGGAAACGAGCCACTTGCTTATCGTTCCCTCAGTAACACTTTCGCCTAACTGCGGCATTTTTATTTGTTCAATTGCCAATGGTGAAACCTCCTTAGTAAAACAATTCCATTAATTAAAAAAATTAATATTCAGCCAGCTCGCGCATTGCTTTTTCCACTTTATCAGGATTTACCATAAAGAACTTTTCCATTGTTGGAGAATATGGCATTGCTGGTACGTCAGGACCTGCTAGACGCATAATCGGTGCATCTAATTCAAATAAACAGTTTTCGGCAATTATCGCTGACACTTCACTAATAATGCTTCCTTCTTTATTGTCCTCCGTTACAAGCAACACTTTTCCTGTCTTTGAAGCGGCTTCAATAATGGCTTCTTTATCAAGTGGATAAACAGTACGCAGATCAAGAATATGAGTAGAAATTCCGTCCTTTGCTAATTTTTCAGCTGCCTGAAGGGCAAAATGAACACAAAGTCCGTATGTAATGACGGTGATATCTTCTCCTTCACGCTTTACATCGGCCTTTCCAATTGGCAATGTATAATCATCCGTTGGAACTTCTCCCTTAATTAAACGATAGGCACGTTTATGCTCAAAAAACAATACAGGGTCATTATCGCGGATAGCTGCTTTTAATAGCCCTTTAACATCATAAGGAGTAGAAGGCATGACAATTTTTAAGCCCGGCTGGTTAGCAAATACTGCTTCTACTGATTGGGAATGATAGAGCGCTCCATGAACTCCCCCGCCATATGGGGCACGAATGACCATAGGACAATGCCAGTCATTATTGGAACGAAAGCGAATTTTTGCAGCCTCCGAAATAATTTGATTGACAGCTGGCATGATAAAATCAGCAAATTGCATTTCCGCAATTGGACGCATTCCGTACATTGCTGCCCCAATTCCTACTCCAGCAATGGCTGATTCAGCTAACGGCGTATCAATAACGCGCTCTTCACCAAATTGTTCATATAAGCCTTGGGTAGCTTTAAATACCCCGCCCTTAACTCCAACGTCTTCACCAAGGACAAATACCTTAGGATCTCTCTCCATTTCTTCACGAATGGCCATTGTTACCGCATCAATATAAGAAATTACTGCCATGCCTATACTCCCTCCGCATAAACATATTTCAACGCATCTTCTGGTGCAGAATACGGAGCATTTTCAGCATAATCAGTTGCCTCGTTCACCAATTTCATCACACGATCGTTGATTTCTTTTTCCAAATCGTCATTCATTACTCCGGTTTCTTTTAAATAAGCTCCAAAAGTGATAATCGGGTCCTGTGTTTTCGCCTTGGCCACCTCATCCGGCGCCCGATAAGAACGATCATCATCATCGGAAGAGTGTGGTGTTAAACGGTAAGAAATAGTTTCAATCAGAGTTGGCCCCTCGCCGCGGCGACCTCGGTCGGCAGCTTCTTTTACCACTTTATAAACTTCTAATGGATCATTCCCATCAACCGTATATCCTGGCATTCCGTAACCAATTGCACGATCTGAAACCTTTTCACAGCCCAATTGCTTTTCTATCGGAACAGAGATAGCATATTTGTTGTTTTCGCACATAAAAATAACCGGAAGCTTATGTACACCCGCAAAATTTGCACCTTCATGGAAATCCCCCTGGTTTGAGGAACCTTCACCAAATGTAACAAACGTAACGAGGTCTTTTCTTTCCATTTTTCCAGCAAGAGCAACACCTACTGCGTGTGGAACTTGGGTAGTAACTGGCGAAGATCCAGTCACAATCCGGTTTTTCTTTTGGCCAAAGTGCCCAGGCATTTGACGTCCGCCTGAATTAGGATCTTCCGCTTTAGCAAATCCTGACAGCATAAGTTCTCTTGGTGTCATGCCGAATGTTAAAACAACTCCCATGTCGCGATAATATGGCAGTACATAATCTTTATCACGATCAAGGGCAAATGCTGCACCGACCTGAGCTGCCTCCTGTCCCTGACAAGAAATAACAAATGGAATTTTCCCAGCACGATTCAATAGCCACATCCGTTCGTCTATGCGGCGGGCTAAAAGCATCGTTTCATACATTTCCAATACTTTTCCGTCGCTTAACCCTAAAGCTTCATGACGCTTTTCTACCATTAATTTCTAACCTCCCAATTGTTCGTAAAAAAGTCTTTATTATGAATGAATTGCTTTTCCGTCCACTGCAAGCGCAGCTTCTCCAATGGCTTCAGATAATGTTGGGTGCGGATGAATTGTGTGGCCAATTTCCCAAGGTGTAGCATCTAAAACCATCGCAAGCCCAGCTTCAGAAATCATATCAGTTACATGAGGACCAATCATATGCACACCTAGAATATCATTGGTTTCTTCATCTGCAACAATTTTAACAAATCCATCTGATTCTCCAAAAACTAATGCTTTACCAATTGCCCTGAATGAAAACTTTCCGACCTTTACTTTATAGCCCTTTTCTATCGCTTGGTCCTCTGTAATCCCGACACTTGAAACTTCAGGGCTTGAATAAATACATCTTGAAACTAGATTGTAATCAAGATTTGAAGGATCTTTTCCAGCAATATGCTCAACGGCAATTATTCCTTCGTGGCTTGCCACATGTGCAAGCTGAAGACCGCCGATGACATCACCAATTGCATATATATGGGATTCCTTAGTTTGGTAAAATTCATTTGTAGATATAAAACCTTTTTCTACTTGTATTTCGGTGTTTTCAAGTCCAATTCCTTCTGTATTTGCTTGTCTGCCAACAGAAACAAGCAGTTTATCTGCTTTAAACTCTTTCACAGAACCTTTTACTTCCGCTGAAATGGCAACTCCATTATCTTTTACCATAGTTTCTGAAAGGACTTTTGCACTTGTTACCAGTTTAATCCCTTTTTTCTTCATTAAACGCTGCATTTCTTTAGAGATTTCCTTATCTTCTGTCGGGATGATTCGGTCAGCATACTCAATGACAGTTACTTCGACCCCGAAATCTGAAAGCATGGATGCCCATTCAATTCCAATTACACCGCCGCCAACAATAATGATCGAGTTTGGAAGCCCCTCGAGCTGTAGTGCTTCATCAGAGGACATAACATACTCCCCGTCAATTTCAAGTCCAGGAAGAGTTCTTGGTCTCGATCCAGTCGCCACAATCACATTTTTCGGTATTAGCATTTCGTTTTCAGATCCATTATTCATTTCAACGGAAATCGTTCCTGGCATTGGTGAAAAAATGGATGGTCCAAGGATACGTCCAAGACCTTCATAGACATCAATTTTCCCCTGCTTCATTAAATGCTGAACACCTTTATGTAACTGATCGATAATTTTATTTTTTCTTTCCTGAACCTTATTAAAATTAACAGAAACATCACCTGTGACAACACCGAAATCTTCACTATGTTTTGCTGTTGCGAAAACCTCTGCACTTCTTAGGAGTGCCTTACTTGGAATACACCCTTTATGAAGACATGTTCCTCCTAATTTTCCTTTTTCGACAATCGCAGTTTTTAACCCAAGCTGAGAAGCGCGAATGGCAGCTACATAACCGCCAGTTCCACCGCCAAGAATGACTAAATCATATTCTTGTGCCACTTAAAATTCCTCCCCATATTTCTTAAATATTTGCTGTTGTAAAATTCCCAGGGTAGACCTTTACCTCTTCTTCACCGCGCAAGACCCTGAAAGCCCCTTCTGCCAAAGCTTGAAGTTCATTTTCACCAGGATGGACAATAACATCGGCAATCCAATTTATTCTATCAGATATTTCTTTCACAAAATCTTTACCATAAGCAAGACCGCCTGTCAGCACAATGGCATCTACTTTACCAGCCAAAACGGCACTTGCCGCCCCAATTTCCTTAGCAACCTGATAGGCCATTGCATCATAGACAAGCTTGGCTTCCTTGTCACCAGAAGCAATCCTTTGTTCCACCTGAACGGCATCATTCGTTCCAAGGTATCCAACAAGTCCACCTTGACCAACAAGTTTCTTCATAATTTCTTCCCGGTAATATTCACCTGAATAACAAAGGGCAATTAAGTCTCCCGCCGGAACAGTCCCTGCTCGCTCTGGACTAAAAGGTCCATCACCATGGAGTCCGTTATTTACATCAATAACTTTTCCATTCTTATGAACGCCAACAGTAATGCCGCCGCCCATATGGGTTACGATTAAGTTCAACTCATTGTATTTTTTTCCTAGTTCTTTTGCGATTCTTCTTGCAACTGCCTTTTGATTTAAGGCATGAAAGATACTTTTTCTTTCAATTAAAGAGAACCCGGAAATTCTTGCTATTGGATCGAGTTCATCGACAACAACCGGATCTACAATATATGCAGGAATATTAAGACCTGCCGCAATTTCGTAAGCAATGATACCGCCAAGGTTCGATGCATGCTGTCCGGAAAAACCGGCCCTTAAGTCTTTTAGCATCAAGTCATTGACTGCATAGGTACCACCCTCAATTGGACGGAGTAATCCGCCCCTGCCGCATACGGCACTTAATTTGGAAATATTTATTCCTTCTTTATCCAGTGTTTCCAAAATAGTGGACTTTCTAAAATCGTACTGTTCAATAATATTGGAAAAAGAATTGATTATTTCTGCATCATGGCGGATTGTTTTTTCAAAAATAGAAATTTCATTATCGAAGACTCCAATCTTTGTTGATGTCGAGCCTGGGTTGATGACGAGAATTCGATATTCTTTATCTGGCAACGTTTTAACCTCCAATTAGGAAAATTCGCTTTATTAAAGGCAAAGACGCTGAATTTCTCATTCAGCGTTCTTCCCCAGCCTTATGTCTTATCTTGAGATTCTATGGCTTAGAATGTGATGGCCATTTTGCAGGAATTGGCTTCTTGAATTACGTATTTTTGCAATTCTCTCTTCTGCCATCCGATCAGCAGCAACATATGTTGGGATACCATCACGTTTAGAAATTTCAATTACTTTTTCGATCGTTGTATAGAGCTGCTCTACTTTTTTCATCGCACGTTCCTGGTTGTATCCATATAGCTCGTCGGCTACATTTATAACTCCTCCGGCATTAATAACATAATCCGGAGCATAAACAATACCCATTTCATGAATGATATCGCCGTGACGGGTGTCTTTTAACTGATTATTGGCTGAACCTGCAATAACCTTTGCTTTCAGTTGTGGAATAGTATCGTCATTAATTGTTGCCCCAAGAGCACATGGAGCATATATATCACACTCTACACTATAAATTTCATTAGGGTCTACAGCACGCGCACCAAATGCTTCCACGGCACGATTAACAGCCTCTTTATTAATATCTGTAACAATAAGCTGAGCGCCTTCTTTATGCAAATATTCGCAAAGAGTGTAGGCTACATTTCCTACACCTTGCACTGAAACCACTTTTCCTTCAAGTGAATCTGTTCCGAAGGCTTCTTTGGCTGCGGCTTTCATTCCACGGTAAACACCGTATGCGGTTACCGGTGAAGGATTTCCGGAAGAGCCGAAAGCTGGCGAAATTCCCGTTACATAATCTGTTTCTTCATGGATTAAATCCATGTCAGCCACTGTGGTACCAACATCTTCTGCTGTAATATATCGGCCATTCAGACCCTGAATATATCGGCCAAAGGCACGGAACATTTCTTCGTTCTTATCTTTGCGAGGGTCACCAATGATTACTGTTTTACCTCCGCCAAGATTTAAACCTGCCGCAGCATTTTTATAAGTCATTCCTTTTGCGAGGCGAAGAGCATCTTCAATGGCTGCTTCCTCAGATTCATATGTCCACATGCGGGTTCCGCCTAATGCTGGTCCAAGAGTTGTATCGTGAATAGCTATTATAGCTTTTAATCCTGACTGCTTATCTTGGCAAAATACCACTTGCTCATAATCATATTTCTCTAAGTACTTGAAAATTTCCATTATCTTATTCCTCCTCGAATGTTAACCTTCTATTTTGATACGCAGCATAATGCAAGTGCAAGCGAGTATAGTTTACTTTCTGCAGAATCAGCTCTGGAAGTCAGGACAATCGGCGCACGGGCCCCGGCAATTATTGCCCCAACCTTGGCTTTAGCAAAATAAATTAATGATTTATATAAGATATTACCTGCCTCAATAGTAGGCACCAATAAAATATCGGCTTTTCCAGCGACTTCACTTTGAATTCCTTTATGCTCTGCTGCAAGCTCCGAAACGGCATTATCTAATGCCAATGGTCCATCGACTATGCAGCCGGAAATTTGCCCACGTTTATTCATCACCGTTAAAGCAGCTGCATCCAAAGTAGGCTGCATAACTGGATTAATTACTTCTACTGCAGCAATCGGTGCCACTTTCGGTATTTCAATTCCAATTGACTTCGCTATAGATACAGCATTTTTTGTAATTTGTGCCTTTTGTTCTAAATCTGGAGTAATATTCATACCAGCATCTGTCACAATTGTAAATCGATCAAAGCCAGGTATCTCAAAAACCGCTACATGGGACAGGACATTTCCTGTTCTTAGCCCATATTCCTTATTTAAAACTGCTTTTAATAAAGTGCTTGTTGGAATATTGCCTTTCATCAATACATCTGCCTTTTTGTTAAAAACGGCTCTGACGGCCAATTCAGCAGCTGATGTGTTTGATTCAGCATGAATGATCTCCAAATTGTTTGAAACTTTTTTACCATGTTTTTTCAATTCCAAAATGGTTTTGATTTTTTCCTTATCACCAAATAATATGAAATTTGCGAGATTTCGGTTAAGAGCATCCAAAACAGCTTCAATAACTTCTTCATCCTCTGCAGCTGCAACGGCCACTGTTTTAGCACTAACCTGGGTTGCTTTGTCTATTAGTGATTCAAGCAACAAGTTGTCATCAACCCCTTCTCCTGTTTCTTCCACTCCGATATATTACAATGCAAGTTCTATGCCAAACTAAAACACAATGAAAACGCTTTATTTTTAAATTTCCTTCATGCAAAAAATTTCACACCATGAAATTTATTGCGTGATATTTTTTTCAAGATTGTATTTTTCCAGTTTATAATATAAATTCCTAACAGACAAACCAAGGGTTTTAGCTGTTAAAGTTTTATTGCCCTTTAATCGGCTTAGTGTTTGCTGAATAATATTCGCTTCATATTCTTCCATCATTTCGGAAAGTGTACGATCTACTGTAAAGGACTCACTTTCGTTTGTTGAATTTAGTTCTTGTCCTGATTTTTTATTTTTTAATTCAGGCAAGTGATGAACATCGATTAAGGTTTCATAATAATTCATAAAAATAATCGCTCTGCCAAGAATATTTTCCAATTCTCTTACATTGCCAGGCCAATCATACCCCATCAACTGCAACAAGGCTGCTTGGGTAACTCCTTCAACATTTCGTCCGTAATCTCGATTAATCTTTTGAATCAACCTTTCACATAATAACGGAATTTCATCTTTGCGTTTTCGTAAGGGAGGAATGTGGATTGGCATGCGATTTAAACGATAATATAAGTCTTCCCTAAACGTTCCTTTAGCAATACCCTTTTCTAGATTGACATTTGTCGCTGCAATAATCCTAACATTGATTGTGATTGGTTTTGTTCCACCCACACGGATGATTTCATTCTCCTGTAATACCCTAAGCAGCTTTGCCTGAGTATTGGCAGAAAGTTCACCGATTTCATCGAGAAATATACTCCCATTATTTGCTTCCTCAAAAAAGCCTGTCTTTCCTCCTCTTATTGCACCAGAAAAAGCACCTTCTTCGTAGCCGAACAATTCGCTTTCAAGCAAGGATTCCGATATAGCAGCACAATTAACACGGATAAATTTGTTATATTTACGATCGCTCGCATTATGTATAGCATGGGCAAATAACTCTTTTCCCGTTCCTGACTCACCGCGAAGAAGGACTGTGGCAGGAGTTTTGGCTCCAAGCTTTGCCTGTTCGACTGCTAAGGTCATTTCGTCCGATTTTCCGATGATATCCTCAAATGTGTATTTTGCCTCCAGCTTCCGAATCAACTGTCTAGCACGGCTCAATTCCCTGCTGAGCGATTTCATTTCAGACATATCATGGATAACGCCGACACTTCCCTTTAATTTCCCCTTTACGATAATAGGCGCTACATTAACGATTACTTCTTTTTTGTTCGGTCCAACTCGCATCGCTACGCCACGAACTGCCCTTCTTGTTTGCAGCACCTTCATATGCATACTTTCACCTTCAGAAATATCGGTGGTTGCCGGCTGGCCGATAACCTGTTCTTTTGTAAGCCCAGTTATTCGGGTATAGGCAGGATTTATCAGGAGTCCCCGGCCATCTTCATCCACAACCGAAATCGCATCATCGCTTGAGTGGATTATGGCTTGCAGCATCGTTTGTATTTCTTTTAGATCCGTGATTTCTTCGGCAAGATTTACAACCTCTGTAATGTCTTTAAAAACAGCGAAAGCCCCTATTAAGGTTCCATTTTCCTCAATAATCGGAATACGAGTAGTAATAATTTTTTTACCATTCCTTAAGATCATTTCTTGGTTAGACTCAATCCTTCTGGTTTCGAGGATATGCGGCAGACGGCTATGCGGGATAACTTCAACGACAAATTTCCCAATTGCCTCATCTTTCTTGACTCCCATTATTTCTTCTGCCCGTCTATTAAATAAAATGACCTTTCCAAATTTATCAATGACAACCATCCCATCATTTGTAGCGTTAAAAATTAATTCTTGCTGATAGGATTCATTCTGGTGCTTTTCGATGAGTTCTTCTTTTTCTTCCATCAGCCTTGCCACGAGGAAGGCTACACTACCTGGAATTAAAACTGTTTTTTTATTTTTGGTGTCCCGTATTTCTTGAAAAACTTCATCATTGCCTGTAACTTCAATAATGATATCTATGTTTTCGTTTAGAAATGACTGCCAGCATGTCCCTGTTTTAATACCTTCTTCTTGTGCCATTTGTATACCTGGTGCATCCAAATTTCGATCAACAACGGCATGAAGGTTTAGCATTTCTGACTCCTTTAATATTTTCAAGATTGCTGTACCACCCTTACCGGCTCCTACAATCATGACATTTTGCATTTTTCCCACCCTTTCATATTAAGAAAATCTTTTCATTCCTTACAGGAAAAATATGCAACTTTTTTCAGTATCTATTTTATAACCAAATACTAATCTTGACAAATTTCAACTATGTAATAATATTTTCATGAGTTATAATTTAGATGTGCTTATTTAAATTACAATTTGGAAGGATTTCGTTCATGAGCAGGATTATTGCCCTTATTATAGTATTGATCCCTGGTGTTTTGGCTGCAGTTGGAATAAAATTAATGCGAGATATGACCTTCGGGATTCTTCAAGCACCATTTCCTAAATTATGGCTTCAATTTCTCGTTGGATTAGTCTTTTTCATTGGAGGTCTTGGTTTTGTTGCCGGATTCATCCTCCATCGCGACCGAAAAAGAAATAAGGTACAAACTAAATTTAAAAAATAAAAAAAGAGGCCAGTTATGGTCTCTTTTCATATTGCTTTCTTATTCGTAAAGCTTTTACTGGGTCATCGGTAATAAAAGCGGTACAATTAATATTAAAGAACCGGTGCATATCCGCATCCTTATTAACAGTATAGGGCCGAACTGCTATCCCATTTTGCATTGTATTGATAAAAATGTTATCTGACATGGAAGAATGCTTTGGATGAATCCCTTTTGCCCTAATAGCTTGAGAGTATATCCACGGCATATAAATTCCTTCAATAAACAGAGGGGCCGTTTCAATTTCGGGCGCTAAACGATAACTTTGAACAATACTATAGTGATTAAACGATGAAATGATAATCCTATCTGATAGACCATATTTCCAAATAAGCTTAATAACCTTTTCTTCGATTCCTTCATAAGGAATCAGGCCATTTTTTAATTCAATATTACAAATTAGTTTGTTTGTATTAAGCCATTCTAGCACTTCCGCTAAAGAAGGAATCGATTCCTTTTTGAGACCATTTTTATTGGCGTTAAGTTTTCTAATATCTTTAAATAAAAAATCCTTAACAAATCCTTTTCCCGTCGTGGTTCGATCGACTTTTTCATCATGGATGACGACAATTTCGCCATCTTTTGTTAATTGAACATCCAGTTCTAGTCCGTCTGCACCCGCTTTTTCTGCTTCAATAAAGGCACCCATTGTATTTTCAGCAAATAAAGCAGAGTAACCACGGTGCGCGAAAATTTGTGTCAATTTTTTCACATCCCAACTAAAAATATGGAGGATTCCAAATGAAACCATTACAATTATCACCTGATACTGCCCTAAAGCTTGCACAGAAATTAAATATTCCTCTTGAACAGCTTATGCACATGCCACAGCATATTCTCATTCAAAAGCTAATGGAAATGGAAAAGGATAAGAATAATTAACAATTAAAAGCAAAAAAAGCCTTCATTTATCCAAAATGAAGGCTTTTTAATTTAATTTACTCTTCCTTTCAAGAAGCCTTATGCTCTAAGCGAAGTTTATCAGCAACCATGGCGATAAATTCAGAGTTCGTCGGCTTTGCTTTTGACATACTGACAGTATATCCGAACAATGAAGAAATAGAGTCGATATTGCCGCGGCTCCAAGCCACTTCAATTGCATGTCGGATCGCACGTTCTACACGGCTGGCTGTTGTATTATATTTCTTTGCGATGTCTGGATATAAAACCTTAGTAATCGAGCCAAGCAGCTCGATATCGTTATAAACCATCGAAATCGCTTCTCTTAAGTATAAATAACCTTTAATATGGGCGGGTACTCCGATTTCATGGATGATGCTCGTAATGCTGGCATCAAGATTTTTGGGTTTTTGTTCGGATTGGGAACGATAATTTGTTGCCGGAGCCTTGCGTGTGGTAAATAAATTACTGCTTCCGCTAACTTGTCTTATATGACTGCCTAAATTCTCCATATCAAAAGGTTTAAGGATAAAGTAAGAGGCCCCAAGTTCAACCGCTTTTTTGGTTACATCCTCTTGACCAAATGCAGTCAGCATAATGACATTTGGCAGGACTCCTTTTTTTAGTTCACGAAGGCGTCCTAAAACCGCTAAACCATCAAGATGCGGCATGATAATATCTAAAACGAGAACATCAGGATCTGTATTACTTAACATTTCTAAACATTCCTGACCATTATGAGCAATACCTACTACTTCCATATCATCCTGGGACGAAATATAGTCCTCTAATAATCCAACTAGTTCCCTATTGTCATCAACGACACATACTTTTATTTTTTTCAACTCCGGTTCCTCCTTAACTCGACTCATTAATCTCTATTTCAATTTCAATCCATATTCTCAGTAAGCTCTTAATTCTATTCTAAATTAGAAATTCGACAATGCAACAAAAAATCCTCTCATTTTTTTAATATTTCTTAAATTAGTGATAAAATCTTATCTTTTCTTTGTTTTTCTCGTCCTTTCGACGAAAATCGCATTTTTTCCAATTTATAACTGGTATTTGTCGAAAAAACGTTATATAAGAAAAGAAGCAAAATAGGGAATTTTACCTATTTTGCTCAATTATCAACTCGCTTTATTTTTTGGCATATCATATATGTTAATTCCAGCTTCATTTAGCATCCATTCAATATGAACCCCATAACCCGAGGTTGGATCATTAACAAAGACATGTGTCACTGCTCCGACAAGCTTACCATCCTGAATAATTGGACTTCCACTCATTCCTTGAACGATTCCTCCCGTTTTTTCAAGCAGCTTAGGGTCGGTTACTTTTATGACCATGCCTTTTGTAGCTGGAAACTTTTGCGGGATTGTGCTGACAATTTCAATATTAAATTCTTCAACTTTGTCATTATTTACAACCGTTAAAATTTTTGCTGGCCCTTCTTTTACTTGATGGGATAAAGCAATTGGCAATGGTTTATCTAACACACCATTTTTTAAATCCTTATTTAATTCACCAAAAATTCCAAATGGGCTATTCTTAGTAATATTACCGACAATTTCTCGGTCCGAAGAGAAACGCGCAAGCTTTTCACCCGGATCTCCATTACTCCCTTTTTCAATTGATGTTACGGTTGACCTTACAATTTGACCATCTTCTACAACAATCGGCTTTTTCGTATCCATATCTGAAATGACATGGCCAAGAGCACCATATTTTTTGGACTGCGGATGAATAAAAGTCATCGTCCCAATCCCAGCAGCAGAATCTCTAATATACAATCCAAGCTTATAACTATTTTCTTCTTTATCCTTTAATGGGGTAAGTTTAGTCTTAAATTTGCCGCTTTCTCGGCTAATCATCATATCTAATGCTTTGCCATCCTGTCCAGCAGCTTGTACGAATGGTGCTACATCTGTCATTTTTTCAATTTTATTTCCATTGATCTCTGTGATGATATCTCCAACTTTAATTCCTGCAATTTCACCTGGAGACTTTTTTCCATTTGATGTGTTAACTAAGTGGTGGCCGACAACCAAAACTCCTACCGTATTCAATTTTACACCGATTGATTGACCGCCTGGGATAACACGGAAATCTTTTAAGACATGTACATCAACCTTTTTAATGGGGATACCGGCATATTCTAAAAGCATTTCATTTTTGCCTTTTTCAGAAGCCTTTACAGAAACCGAATGTTTTTCCTGTTCAAGTGTGATTGTGGAATTGTGAGAAACTAATGAGGCTGAAACCGGGACAGCCTTTTGAAATGTGTAATCTTGTCCTTCAAAAACAGTGATTGTTTTAGGTACACTTAAATATTGTTGCAATGGCTGAAAAAAAATAAGGCTAATTAATGAAACAAGGAGAATTCCACCAATAATTTTTCTAATTATCTCTAACCTCAAACTTTTCACTCTCCTCGCTTCTAGTTACAACTTAAATGGCTACATCTATAATTTTGCCTCCTTGACAATCATTTATAACTTCGTTCTACATAAAAAAGCTACCCAGAATGGATAGCTTTTCAATTTTTTTTATTTATTTCTGCTAATTGCAATAATTCCTCGGCATGTTTTTTGGTTAAATCGGTTATTTCCACACCAGAAATCATCCGTCCGATTTCTTTTATTTTTTCTTCAATATTCAGTGGAGAAACGGAGGTTTTTGTTCTTCCTCCTTTAATGATCTTCGAAATAAATAAATGCGTATCCGCCATAGCCGCAACTTGAGGCAAATGAGAAATACATAAAACCTGGGAATCAGAAGCTACTTTATAAATTTTTTCGGCAATTGCCTGAGCCACTCTGCCACTAACCCCCGTATCTACTTCATCAAAAATAATGGAAGTGACGCCTTGATGTTTAGAAAAAATACTTTTTAATGCAAGCATGATACGTGATAATTCCCCGCCAGAAGCAACCTTTGATAATGGTTTTACCGGTTCTCCCGGATTGGTACTAATATAAAATTGAACATGATCAACACCTGTTTTAGAAAAATGCTCGATATCTGGCTCAAAGCGAATCTCAAATACGGTTTTCGCCATGTATAATTCTTTCAATTCTTTATGTATTAATTTCGTCAGCTTTTCTGCCCATTTTTTACGAAGTTCAGTTAATTGCTTTGCTTCAAGGCTCAAATCCTTTTTGATGGAAGCTAATTCCTTTTCTAATTCCTCAATATGTGTTTCCTTGTTTTGCAACGTTTCAATCTCTTCTTCGATTTTAGCGGAATACTCCACTATTTCATTAATGGTTTTTCCGTATTTACGTTTTAGTTGGTTAATTTCATTTAAACGATCTTCAATTTCATTTAACCTTTGCGGATCGAACTCTAATACGTCTAGTTCATTTCTTAACGACCGGGCAGCATCCTCTAGTTGATAAAAGCTATTGGAGACCGATTCATAAATTTCTTTATAAGCATTATCGAGGGAAGCTGCATCTTCAAGATGCCCCATGACCAAACTAATCCAATCGAGTCCTTTTTGTTCTCCATTTAAGCCATTATAACCTGATTGTACAGCCGCAAATACCTTTTCAAAATTCCCCAGTCTCTTCTTTTCTTCATACAAATCTTCGTCTTCCTGGGGCTTTAAATTTGCTTTTTGGATTTCATCTAACTGAAATACGATTAAATCCAGACGATGGGCCGTTTGTTGATCATTATCACTTAAGGATTTAAGCTTTTGCCTAGTTTGTTCATATCGGCGGAAAACTTCCTGATATTCTTCAAGTGATGGCAGGATTTCTTCTGTACCAAATTGATCAAGCAGTGGTAAATGCCAAGTTTCATCCATTAATTCTTGGTGTTCATGTTGTCCGTGAATATCCACCAGGGCAGCCCCAATTTCACGAAGTGTAGAAATGGTTACGAGCTTGCCATTTATACGGCATACGCTTTTTCCAGTCTTAGCAATATCACGACGTAAAATGACCATTCCTTCTTCGATATCAATCCCGAACTCCATTGCTTTGAATATTACTGGATGTTGTGGATCATCTATTTGAAATAACCCTTCAATTTCTGCCTTTTCTTCTCCATGGCGGACAAATTCCGCTGATCCCCTTCCGCCAACGAGGAGATGAATAGCATCAATGATAATAGATTTTCCAGCGCCTGTTTCTCCTGTTAAAACGGTTAAACCTTTTTTAAAAGAAATCGTTAAGTTCTCAATTATCGCGAAATTTTTAATTGATAATTCTGCTAACAAGGACCTCTCCCCCAATTAAAGCATGTCCAGGAACCGATTGGTTATCACTTCTGTATCCTCAGGTGTTCGGCAAATAATAAGCATCGTATCATCACCGCATATGGTTCCTAATATTTCGTCCCAATCCAAGTTATCGATGAGAGCACCAATAGCCATAGCATTTCCCGGCAGGCATTTCATAACTAGTAAATGTCCTGCTGAATCAATTCGAACAAATGCGTCTATTAATGATCTTTTTAGCTTTTGTAATGGATTAAATCGCTGATCAGCCGGTAAGCTGTACTTATATCGCCCGTCACTTAGAGGTACCTTTACAAGGTGTAACTCTTTAATATCCCTGGAGACGGTCGCCTGAGTAACATTATAGCCTGCATTTTTTAGTTCATCGACTAAATCGTCCTGTGTTTCAATATCATTGGTGGCAATAATTTCTCTAATCTTTATATGTCGTTGCCCTTTATTCATCACTTTCACCTCGTAGTGGTTAAAACAACTGAGTATTTTGTTCTATTTTGTCGCATCTACTCATATGTTAGCCCATTTTTCAATCCTTGTACATTTTTTTCTTAATAAATATGCAATGAAATACAAAAAAAGGGTAAGCGAACCTACCCTTGTTATTCTTGCTTTGTATGGAATTCTCTATGTGCTTCCTTCACTATATCGCCCGGCAAAATCGGCAACAGGTTTACTCCCGCCTCTCTTTCACCTTCCCATTTCAGATGAAGAAGAAACTCTATGTTCCCATCCCCGCCAGTAATAGGTGAATAGGACAAGTTCATAATTGTAAACCCTTGTTGAATAGAAAAATGAATAATTTTATCAATCACTTGAAGGTGAACTTTTTCATCCCTTACAATACCCTTTTTGCCCACTTGCTCTCTACCGGCCTCAAATTGTGGCTTAATAAGGGCAATTATGTCACTCCCTGGTATTAAGAGTGTTTTCAGTACAGGCAGAATTAAAGTTAAAGATATAAATGAAACATCAATGGAGGCAAAATTCGGCATTTCTCCGTTCAAATCAGCTGGTGTAACATAGCGAAAATTTGTTCTTTCCATGACAACGACTCTATCATCTTGGCGCAGCTTCCAGGCAAGCTGATTGTAGCCAACATCAAGGGCGTACGACATTTTTGCCCCATTTTGCAGGGCACAATCCGTAAACCCCCCAGTGGAAGCCCCAATGTCTAACAGAACCTTGTCCTGAATATTTACCTCAAAGGATTTTAATGCCTTTTCAAGCTTTAATCCTCCTCGGCTGACATATGGCAGCATATTGCCTTTAATATTAAGTGGGATATCCGTTTTAACTTTTTCACCTGGCTTATCCAAGCGCTCTTCGTTTGTATAAACCAAACCTGCCATTATCGCCCTTTTCGCCTTTTCGCGTGTTTCAATTAATCCCCGTTCCACAAGTAAAACATCTAAACGTTCTTTATTTTTCATTTTTTAAGCCCTTTGTTGTTTTTTTCGTGCAAGAATGGAAATTCGTTTAACTACTTCCTCTGTTGTCAGGCCAATTTCATCAAGGAGTGCACCTACATCACCATGTTCAATAAATTGATCAGGAATTCCTATTCTGTCTATTTGTGAATGATAAAAGCCATTTGTCTGGGCATACTCAAGAACAGCACTTCCAAATCCACCTTGCAGCACTGCTTCCTCAATTGTAAGGATCGGCATATTTTTTTCTAAGAGAATATTAAGCATTTTTTCATCCAAAGGTTTAATAAAGCGGGCATTAACAATTTTCACAGAAATCCCTTGTTTCTCAAGGCGCTGAGCCGCTTCTAGTGCCATTGGAATAGTCGTTCCAAAGGTTAAGATTGCAGCATCTTCCCCCTCCTTTAGTACTTCCCATGTACCAATCGGAATACTGTGCAAATCCGTATCCAATGGCACACCAAGCCCATTTCCGCGGGGAAATCTTAAGGCTATTGGACCATCATCATATTTCATGGCCGTATAAACCATATGCTGCCCTTCATTTTCATCCTTCGGCATCATTAACACAATATTAGGCACATGCCGTAAGAAAGCAATATCAAATACGCCTTGATGTGTTTCACCATCTGCACCTACCAAGCCAGCTCGATCAATTCCGATAAACACATTTAAGTTTTGCCGGCAAATATCATGAACCACTTGATCATAGGCCCTTTGCAGAAAAGTTGAATAAATGGCTAAAAAAGGTTTCATGTTTTGAGTAGCTAATCCTGCAGCAACTGTTGCAGCATGCTGTTCAGCGATCCCTACATCATACATTCGGTCAGGGAACTCACTAGCAAAACCTTCAAGCTTAGAACCCACCGGCATCGCCGGAGTTATAGCAACAATGCGTTCATCCTCACGGGCAAGCCTTCGAACCGTCTCACTTATCAGACTGCTCCAGGCTGGCGGCTGTTTTTTATCAGGTTTAACAAAAGCACCCGTATCCATCTTATATGGACCCGTCCCATGCCATGTTCCGGTTTTATCGCTTTCAGCAGGTTGAAAGCCTTTGCCCTTTTTCGTAATCACATGTATAAGTACTGGGCCTTCTGTCTTTTTAGCATAGCTAAGGTTTTCAAATAAGTCATCAAAGTTATGGCCATCAATTGGGCCTAAATAAGTAAAACCAAGCTCTTCAAAAAACATGCCAGAAACAAATAAATATTTTAGGCTGTCTTTTACTCTCTCAGCCGTTGCAGCCAATTTCCCTCCAACAGCTGGGACCTTCTTTAATAATACTTCTAACTCATCTTTTACCCATTGATATTTTCCTGCTGTCCGTAATTGACCAAGGATATTATGCAGGGCACCTACATTCGGCGCAATCGACATTTCATTATCGTTTAAAATCACGATCATATCTTTTTTCTCGTGACCAATATGATTTAAGGCTTCTAAAGCCATACCTCCGGTTAAGGCACCATCACCAATAACAGGAACAACGAACGATTTTTCCTTTTTTAAATCTCTGGCAATCGCCATTCCCATAGCAGCAGAAAGAGAAGTGGAACTATGCCCAGTTTCCCATACGTCATGCTCACTCTCAATTCGTTTTGGAAAGCCGCAAAGGCCCTTGAACTGTCTTAATGTATCGAACTCACAAGCTCTACCCGTTAAAATTTTGTGGACATAGGATTGATGGCCTACATCCCAAATAATTTTATCGGTTGGGCTGTCAAAGCATTTATGTAAGGCAATTGTTAATTCTACTACACCTAAATTAGGTCCAATATGGCCTCCAGTTACAGATAACTTTTCAATCAAGAATTGGCGAATTTCCTGACTTAAAGCCTCCAGTTGTTTGTTTGACATCCTTTTTAAAAAGGATGGGTCTTTTATTGATAACAGATCCATGTTTGGACCACTCACTTTCATACTTTTTCATACTAAAATGCTTCTGTATACTAGGTTGTTGATTTGCGCTCCAGGCGCTTCGCTTTCCGCGGGCGGTCCGGGGAGCCTCCTCGGCGCTTATGCGCCTGCGGGGTCTCCACTGCCCCGTTTTCCCGCAGGAGTCTTCGCGCCTTCCGCTCCAATTACAGTGTTAAAACCATTAACTGTTTCCTTTATAGCCTTCTAAAAAAAGCCGCTAACACGAAAGTGATAACGGCAAGAGAACATTTCTACATTGAAAACAATTATAACACACTTATTTCATTGCCTCAAATAGCCGTTCTTAATGGTCTCTCGAAGCGACTAAATCCGTTAATTCCATTAGTAAATTCGTATCTAAGCCTGTCTTTTCCAAATGTTCCTTTGACAGGTTTATTTGCGTATGTAAAGCATCTCTAGCCCCATCTAAAGATAACAATTTCGGGTACGTACTTTTTTGATTCGTCTTGTCACTTCCAACAGGCTTTCCAATTAAATGTTCATTTCCAACCACATCCAGGATATCATCCTGAATTTGAAACGCAAGACCAAGATGATGGGCAAACGCTGATAAATTTTCCATCTGACTTTGAGTGGCACCAGCAATAATTGCCCCAGCAAGAACACTATATTTCAACAGTTTCCCAGTTTTATGAATATGGATATATTCCAATTCCTCAAGTGAAAGGGCTTTCCCTTCTCCCTCCATATCTGCTACTTGACCGCCTACCATTCCTTCCGTTCCTGCAGCTTTTGCCATTTCTATCGTTAATTTTAGCTTTGTCTCAGGGGTGGCATATTCATTTGGAATTTTACCAACAACCTCAAAACTATAGGTTAGTAACGCATCTCCAGCCAGAATTGCGATGGCGTCTCCAAACACTTTATGATTGGTCGGCTTCCCTCTTCGAAGATCGTCATTATCCATACTAGGAAGGTCATCATGAATTAAAGAGTAGGTATGTATCATTTCAATTGCTGCAGCTGCAAGAAGGCCTTTTCTTGGGTCCATTCCAAATGCATCCAAGGTTGCGAATAATAATAAGGGACGTATTCTTTTTCCGCCTGCATCAAGGGAATAAATCATTGATTCCTTGATGATAGAGGGTGCATCGAGCTCTTCAACCAGAGATTTAAGTTCATTCTCAAGGAGCTGCTTATAATCTTGTGAAAATGTATGAAGTAAACCGGCTTCCAAGTCTATTCCTCCTCAACAACAGAAAAATTCTCCGTGCGTCCATCCTCCGTAATAATTTGCGTCAGCTGTTCTTCTACGCTTTTTAATTTATCATGACAAAGTTTGGATAATTCCATACCTTCTTTATAGAATATAATCGCTTCCTCTAAAGGAACATCCCCTTCTTCAAGTTTATCGACGATTTGTTCGAGCTTCGTCATCGCCTCTTCAAAGGATAATTTGTTTTCATTCGGCACTATTTTCGCTCTCCTTTATGTTCTCCACTTTACAGTATAGACTGCCATCTGTTAATTGAATCTGTAATTGTTCATTCACCTTTACCTGACTGACACTTTTGACCAGACGATTTTCTGCTGAATAAGCTAAACTGTATCCGCGTTCCATTATTTTCAACGGACTTAATGCCTGTAAAGTTGATACTAAACGATCAAAATCTGTTTGTTTTTTTGATAAAATTTTGTGCATTGCACGATCCATGTCTTTTTGTGTTCGGTAAAAACTTTTTTGGGCTGCAGATAAGGCTTCGCTCGGGTGATTTCTCTGCAAACGTTTATGAAGAAGGTCATGTTGTCCCTTTTTAATCGAAGCCAAGCGGGAACTTCCACGGACAAGCAATTCAGTCAGTTTATCAACCTGTTCCAATTTTTGTTCATATAAACGATGAGGATAACGGAAAGCATACGATTTTTGCACTCTGTTTAATCGTTCCTTTTCGAACCGAAATTTTTCCTGCATCGCCCTAAGCAGCCGTGTTTGCCGCTGGAGGATCCTATCCATTAGTTCCTCAATATGGGGAACAGCAAGTTCAGCCGCACCTGTTGGAGTTGGCGCCCTTAGGTCAGCCACAAAATCGGCAATTGTAAAATCGGTTTCGTGTCCGACAGCTGAAATAATTGGAATCCGCGATTGATGAATCGCCCTGGCTACCAGTTCCTCGTTAAAAGCCCATAACTCCTCAATTGATCCACCGCCGCGGCCGACTATCAATACATCAATTTCTTTCATAGTATTTGCTTTTTCAATTTGCCTGGCGATTGACGGGGCTGCATTCTCACCCTGCACAAGTGCGGGGAATACAAGAATATTAGCAATGGGATACCGTCTTTTAATTGTGGTAATAACATCTCTTATTGCTGCTCCGGTTGGAGATGTGATGATTCCCACCGTTTTAGGAAATAATGGAAGGGCTTTTTTAGTTTCAAGAGCAAATAAGCCTTCTGCCTCCAGCCGTTGTTTTAATTGCTCAAAAGCCAAAAACAATTCTCCAATTCCGTCCGGCTGCATTTCTTTGATATAAATTTGATATTGACCGCCTGGTTCATATACGGTGATGTCACCTTTGACTATCACTTTCATTCCGTTTTCAGGCGAAAACTTCATAAACCTTGAATGACTAGAGAACATAACTGCAAGTATGCGGGCTTTTTCGTCTTTTAAGGTAAAATACATATGTCCACTCGAATGCTGTTTAAAGTTCGAAATTTCTCCTCTTACATGGATATCATGTAAATGAGGGTCCGCATCAAATTTTCTTTTTATGTATTTGGTTAAAGCATTCACAGATAAATATCGTTCTTCTTGCATGGCCGCTCCTTTTTTTATAGGAAGGTATTAATATTGACTTTGAAAATTGTCCAGCTACAGCGCCTAGGGGCTCTTTGGTCTATAGCCAATCCGTCGAAAAGGTTAAAAATCAACCTTTCCGCCGGCTCGTCTTATGCTTGTCGCCCCTGGTCAAGGCGCTTCCGCTTTTCTAATAATAAAACTGTCCTTATCAATGATAAGGACAAGATTCTGCTTAAAACCCTCCGATACTTTCAGAAGCCGATTTTAAGGTATTGTACATAAGCATTGTAATTGTCATCGGACCTACTCCCTTTGGAACTGGAGTAATATAGCCGGCTTTTTCGCTAACCTCATCAAAAGCTACATCACCGCAAAGCTTGCCTGCCTCATTGCGATTAATTCCGACATCGATGACTACAGCGCCTTCTTTTACATGATCAGCTTTGATAAAATTCGGAATTCCTACAGCAGCAATTAAAATATCTGCCTGCCTTGTATGTACCGCTAAATCTTTTGTTTTAGAGTGACAATACGTTACTGTTGCATTTTTATTAAGGAGAAGCTGTCCTACCGGCTTGCCCACAATATTACTTCTTCCAACAACAACCACATGCTTTCCATCTAATTGGACACCTGTTTCTTCAAGAAGGACCAAGATACCGTAAGGAGTACATGGTAGAAAGGCATTCTGGCCAGTCATCATTCTGCCAATATTAATCGGATGAAAGCCATCAACATCTTTTAATGGAGAAATCGACTCAATTACCCGAGTTTCATCAATATGTTTTGGGAGTGGAAGTTGAACTAATATTCCATGGATGGAAGGATCTGCGTTCAACTCTATAATTTTTGCTAAAAGTTCCTCTTCAGAAACTTCTTCTGGCATGGTAATTAAAAGGGAGTACATACCAAGCTCTTCACATGTTTTTTGTTTGCTCTTTACATATGTCTTGGAAGCATCGTTATTTCCTACAAGAATAACAGATAATCCCGGGGTGACTCCCTCGCTTTTAAGTTTTTGAACCTCTTCAGCAATTTCTAATCGTTTCTTTGCAGCAATTTCTTTTCCATTAATAATTTCAGCGGTCATTTACTTCTCTCCCTTACCCTAGAGATAACCCAGTAATTAATCGTTTAGAATTTTTTCTTTTACCTTTGAAAGAACACCGTTAATAAATTTGCTTGATTGGTCATCTCCGAAAATTTTTGCAATTTCTATGGCTTCATCTAAAATAACTTTTTCCGGTACTTCAGAACGATAAAACTTTAGTTCACATACTGCAATTCTTAGTAAGTTTCGATCAACTGTTGCCAGCCGGTCCATAGACCATTTTTCAAGGTTTTCAATAATTAATTTATCAATTTCAGCTTTGTGCTCTACCACACCTAAAACAAGCTTTGATAAATATTCGTCGCCTTCTTCTCCTTCCAAAACATGTTCAATAGCTGATTCTGGTTCAGTATTACTTACATCGATTTGAAAAAGCGCCTGCAACGCTTTTTCCCTGGCTGTTCTTCTTTTCATTATACCTTTATCTCCTTTAGGGATATTAAGTAAATTTTGTCTATTTTATATACAAGTTATAGTATTAGGTAATCGTGAAACCTTACACATAAAATGATAATAGCATAACTAAAAACGATTCGCACATTTACAAAGAAATTTTCTAATTTGCAACCGCTTTTATTTTAAAAAAAATGAAAAACCAAAGGAATTAGCACCTTTGGTTTTTTCATTTTATACTTCTGAATCAATTTCAGGCTCGATTTTTTGTGTTTCAAATTGAATGCCGACAACATGGATGTTAACTTCTTCCGCATCCAATGCCGTCATATTTAGCAGTGCCTGACGAATATTATCTTGGATTTTCCCTGCAACCGTTGGAATAGAGACGCCAAATTTCATTAAACAATAGACATCTACTTTTATTCCTGTTTCGGTTAGTTCCACTTTCACGCCTTTACCATGGTTTTTCTTCCCAAGGCGCTCGACGACACCTGTTGCAAAATTACCACGCATGCCTGCAACACCTTCGACTTCGGATGCGGCAATACCAGCAATAACTTCAATTACTTCAGGAGCAATCTCAATTTTCCCAAGGCCGTTATTACCTTGTTCCATTTCCAAGATGCTAAATTCGCTCATCAAAAACACCTCCAGATTTTAGACTGATTTCATCACATCATGCAATTCTAAGAATTTCGTATTAAACTGGCCTTCTACGAATTTTTCGTGCTCAAGAAGTTTTAAATGAAACGGAATGGTTGTTTGAATACCCTCCACTACAAATTCACTTAAAGCACGCTTCATTCTTGAAATTGCCTCTTCCCTGCTGCTTCCATATGTGATAACTTTCGCAATCATCGAATCGTAGTATGGTGGAATTGTATATCCTGGGTACGCTGCTGAGTCAATCCGAACACCCAGCCCGCCAGGAGGTAAGTACATTTTGATTTTTCCAGCGGAAGGGAGAAAATTCTTCTCCGGATTCTCTGCATTAATCCGACATTCAATTGCCCAGCCTGTAAAGGTAACATCCTGTTGTTTTAAGGAAAGCTTTTCGCCATTTGCTACACGAATTTGCTCTTTAATTAGGTCGATTCCTGTGACCATTTCGGTAACAGGGTGCTCTACCTGAATCCTGGTGTTCATCTCCATAAAATAAAACTTTCGATTGCGATAGTCATAAATAAATTCTACCGTGCCTGCACCTGAATAATCAACTGCTTTCGCCGCTTTAACAGCCGCATTTCCCATTTCTGTGCGAATTTCGCCATCTAATGCTGGTGAAGGAGTTTCTTCAAGAAGTTTTTGTAGTCTCCGTTGGATGGAACAATCCCGTTCTCCTAAATGAATCGTGTTTCCATAATTATCGGCTAACACCTGTATCTCAACATGGCGGAAATCCTCAATATATTTTTCAATATAAACACCTGGATTCCCGAATGCTGTTAATGCTTCCTGCTGAGTAATATTGATTCCTTTAATTAATTCCTGCTCATTTTTAGCAACGCGGATGCCTTTACCGCCTCCGCCGGCAGTTGCTTTAATAATGACTGGATATTCTATCTTTTTCACAAGCTCAAGGGCTTCATCAATATTATTAATGATGCCTGTTGACCCAGGGACAATTGGGACACCTGCTTCCCGCATCGTTTCCCTTGCAATATCCTTGGTTCCCATTTTGGTAATGGCCTCTGGACTTGGTCCAACAAAGGTGATATTGCATTCCCTGCATAACTCTGCAAAATCAGCATTTTCGGCTAAGAAACCATATCCTGGATGAATGGCATCACAACCGGTTAACTTTGCAACACTAATAATATTTGTCACGTTTAAATAACTGTCTTTTGATGAAGTTGGTCCAATACAGTAGGCTTCATCGGCAAGCTGTACATGTAACGCTTCGCGGTCTGCTTCAGAAAATACGGCAACTGATTCAATTCCCATTTCCCGGCAGGCTCTAATAATCCTAACTGCAATTTCTCCTCTGTTTGCAATTAACAGTTTTTTTATCATCCTGTTATCGCTCCTTATTCAGGCTTTACTAAAAATAAAGGCTGTCCGTATTCTACTAATTGGCCATTCTTAACAAGAACTTCCACAATTTCTCCATTTACTTCCGCTTCAATTTCGTTAAATAATTTCATTGCTTCAACGATACAAACAATTGAATCCTTAGAAACTTTGGACCCTGCTTTTACATAGACATCCGCATCTGGTGTTGGCGAAGCATAAAATGTTCCCACCATCGGCGAAGTGATCTTGTGTAAGTTAGCTGTATCAGCTTGAGAAGGTACTTCCATTTTTGGTGCTTCCTGTTTTACTTCCTCTACTGCAGCTGCAGGTGCAACTGGGATTGGTTGAATAGATGCAGCCGCCACTGGAGCAGCGGCATGTGGAACTGGTTGTACAGCCGTTACCACTTGAGCCCCATTCTTTTTCATTTTAATTTTTGAACCGTCAATTTCATATACAAATTCATCAATGCTAGACTGGTCAACTAATTTAATCAATTCGCGAATTTCTTGTACTTTTAACATTATGTAACACCCCTTGTACTACTTTTAATTAGGACTTACTACTAATACTATACGATAATACCGCATAAAAGTTCAATAATCTATACCTGAAGGCGGGCGAATTTTGAGAGAATATTTCAATTCAAAATATTATTTTTCCCTTAAAAAGTTAAATTAAACCATTTAAAAAGGAAAGTCTTTGACTTTCCCTTTTTGTGCAAGCTATTTAGCTGGCTGGAAGGTTACCGCTACGAAATTAGTATCTCCAATTTCTTTTTTCACTTCTTTAATAATTTTATTAGCCTCAGCAGCACTATGTTTCTTCTTAGATTTAACGGTTACGTTAACTTTTTCACCATTGGCTCTGACAAGGACATCATCATAGCCCATTGCTTTAATAAGGGTTTCAAGAATTTCTTCTTGTTGAGCTGTCTGCGTTAATTTATCCATTTGATCTTTTGCCTTGCTCCGTTCGTCAGGAGTTAGGTCAGTAGAGGCAAGGGTTGCTGTTAGCTTTTCCTTCTCCTCACTTCGAGCATCTTCAAGCTTCATACGTAACTCTTCAAAGGCCGCATCCCCTGCAATAGAAGAAACAACTGTTTTTCCATCCTTGGTCTGGGTCTTAGTTTTTGCCTGCTTTTGGTCCATTTGGTCTTTAGGGTTTTGTTGCACAGCTGCGAGGTCATTGCTCTTTTGTTCTGGTGAAGTAATGTAATACACCGATAATACGACTACTAAGCTCAACATTGTTAATAACCAAACCGTTTGTTTTTTCAAAAGCATTATTAAAATCCCCCTTTTATTTTTTAGGCATAACAGCAACTCTATGGCTCGGAACTCCTAAGACACGTGTTACTGCTTCGACTATCCATTTTTTCACTTGAATATTATCTGCACCCTTTGCAACCACCAAGACACCGCGAATGTCGGGTTTCTTTGTTTCTACTACAATCGGAACCTCTTTATCTCCGTTCCTGATAATCACGAGCTGTTCATCTGAGGAGGTTTCCTGAACCTTTCGCTGTCCGCCTTCACGATCTGTTTCGTCGGTGGTTTGCGTTTTTGAAACCTTATTTTTTTCTAGCACCTTTTTATCTGTAGAATCTATATTTACAACAACAGTGACATCGTCAACACCTAACATTTCCTTAAGTGCTTTCTCTAGCTGAGTTTCGTATTTTTCTTCATATTCAGCTATTGCTTTATTACCTGAACTCTTTTTTATCCCAAATGCCGGCACATCACTTGATCCGCCCTTATTACTAGTTGTTGCAGGTACATTAGAAGAATTGGAGCCCGTTTTAAAGATGACATTACCTGCAAGCATAAAGGCTGCTCCAATACAAAGGACAAGTAGCATATATTGATATTTCCCTGGTTTCTTTTCAGATTTTCCATCAAGTTTGAGCCATTTTTTCAAGATTGATAATGGTCCTTTATTATTATCCATTCTTTTTATTGATCCCCCCTTCAATCGAAACTTCAACTGTTTTTTCTTTTACATTCCATTTTTGCGATAGAAATGCGGCTATTTGTTCTGTTTCTTCTGCTGATTTTTTTGATGGAAGAGGTGTTTCTGTGTTAATTTCTATTTGTTTAATCGCTTCGACTGTCTTCACTTTTGTTTCTGGCTGTTTCAGAAGAACCATAACCTTTTGGAGGTTTTCAGGGAATGCTAGATCACTTTCTTCGTTTATGGCGATATCGATATTTGCTATCTCCAATCCGTATTGTTCCATCAACTCCTCCTTAACGTCCTTTTTGAGTCGGACAGCCATTTCTTCTAAAATATATGCATGTTGGGAGGCTTGTATTTCTTTTTTCTTTAAATCTATTGAATTTTTCATATTTTTTTCTCCAGGGGCTTGGTATGAAGGGAGAGAACCAATAGCTGTTTCGAAGTCCTTAGAGATTAATTTGAAGATTGGGGTTAAAATAATGGCAATTAACAGCAATCCGGTTACCATCTTCGTATATTTTTGCATACTTGAATTTGGAAGGAGCATATCGATTACTGTTGCTAAAAGAATAAAAAGAATAATATTTGTTACCCATTCTTTCAAAAAGTCCATTGCTAAGATCTCCCTCCTATCTCATCATCATCGTTAAATTTCCCGCCGCGACAATGACAGTAATACTTAAAAAGAACATTAGGGATACAATACCAAGGGCGGCGAAGACGTAAATCACGCTTCTGCTGATAATGTCCAGACATTTTATGACCGGTCCTCCTCCTAGTGGCTGGAGGATTGCGGCAGCAAACTTATAAATAAAGGCAATCATTAAGATTTTAATTGCTGGAAAGGCAACAATAATTAATAGGATGGCTACACCCGCGATGCCGACCGTATTTTTTAACAGGACGGACGCACTAACGACCGTGTCTGTTGCATCCGTGAACATTCTTCCGATAACAGGAATGAAATTCCCTGTCACGAATTTAGCCGTTCTTATGGTTACTCCATCCGTTACTGCTGCTGAAGCACCTTGTACAGAGATAACGCCAAGAAATACGGTTAGAAATAGCCCCATTAACCCGATGCTCCAGTTTCTTAATAGTGCCGCTAATTGTGACACTTTGTATTGCTCTGACATTGTACTGACGATGCTGAGCAAAGTGGCTAAAAATAGGAGCGGCAGAATAATATATTGCATGAATACTCCGCTCATATTCATTAAGAAAAGAATAACTGGATGAAAGAAAGCAGCTGAAATGAGTCCACCGGACGCGGCAATTAAAGCCAGCAGCAATGGGACGAGCGCTAGTATAAAGGAAATCATTGTCCCAATTGCTTCATTTGTGTAATTAATAGCAATATGAAAACTATTTAAGGCGAGTATAACGAGCACCATGTAAACAATAGAATAAGCAACCTTGCTTATGGCACTTTGTTCAAACGCATTTTGCATGGATTGAAGAAACATGCTAAAAATGGTCAGCATGATTAAGGATCCAAGTAATTTACCGTTGGCAACAAATTCATGGAAGGCAAACTTTAGTACCCCCTGCCCCCATTGTTTAAAAGAGAACTTTTTTTCACCGCTTACAAAGTCATACAAGCTTCCCTTTTGGCTTTCTGGCAGGAAACCGCCATATTTATTGGAAATATCCTCCCAATATTGTTTAAGTTCTGTTAAATCCAAGGATTTAAGCTGTTCGTCAACCAATGCCTGAGGTGAAATTGGAGTAGCTGGGTCTTTAGATTCTTCGGCAGCTTGTACACTTGGAATAAATAAAAAGGAGAATAAGAGAACGATAATGGGAATAATCTGCAGCCTAGCCTTCAATTTTTACACCTCATTAGCTCGGAATTAGTTTGATTATTGTTTCGATCAGCACCGTCAGAATCGGTATCGCCATGGCAAGTATGATAATTTTTCCTGCTAATTCAATCTTTGATGCCAGCGCTCCCTGCCCAGCATCCTTGGTGATTTGCGTAGCAAATTCAGCAATATAGGCAATGCCAATTATTTTTAGAATGGTTTCCACATAAACCAAGTTTACCTTTGCATTGACGGCCAATTTTTCGAGCATATGAATAATTTCATAAATTTTATCTACCAAAAAAAGAAAAATGACACAACCGACGAAGACGATTAAAAGGAAGGCAAAATTAGGTTTTTGTTCCTTTACAATTAAAGCCAGAAAGGTTGCAACCAGAGCTACGCCGATAATTTTTATGATTTCAATGGCAGAGCCCCCCCTTCTATTGAAACAAAAATACTGATTTTATTTTCTGGAAGAGATCATCGACTATCGAAGCGACCTGAAATAAAATGTAAATAAACCCAAAAAGGGTAACCCATTGTGCATATTCCTTTTTTCCAACCTGATCAAGAACTGTATGCAAAAATGCAACAACTATTCCCACTCCGGCTATTTTAAAAATAATATCCACTTCTAAGCCCATTGCTTTTCCCCCTAAAATAATAAAATGATCAGTAACAATCCCGATAAGAACCCGAGACTCTTTACCATTTTTTCGTATTTTGCCTGTGCTTGAATCGCGTCAGCTTCTTCTCTTTCCAAATGGGAAAGAGTCAGTAATATATGTTTCTGTTGGGAAAAGCGATCATGACGGCCAAGGGTTTCCCCAAATTGCTTCATAATTTCAAATTCTCCCTGCTTTAAAGCCGTTGACTTCCATATCTCTTTTAAGCTGGTTTCCCAAGCCTCTTTTACCGTTGTTTCCGTATCCGTTAATCTCTTGGCAAAACTATCAAAGAAAGAGGATAGTGGTTTTGACAGCTGGACGGCCAATCTTCTTGCTGCTTCATGTAATGGTGTATGGCTGTACATAATTTCAGCCTCAAGAGATTGCAAAGCAGACCTCAAGGCACGAAGCTGCTTAGGCCGTTCACTAAAATGCCGGGCCGCCTCAAATCCAATGACAGTGGTTGCAACGATTATAAAGATGGCTCCAATAAGCTTAACCATTTATGTCACACTCACTTTTTGATTCATTTCTTTGCCTTTTTCATCTAATATTTGGGTAATGGTACCAGGACCACTTTTTCGGCTAAGAACAACAAACCGCTCGAAAATTTTTTGATCAAGGATTTCCCTTAAGGAAGGTCTGCTCCTTATTTCCTCCAAGCTAGTCCCATGTGTGGTCATTATGAGTTTTATTCCCGCATGAACAGCCTCCTGAATGGCTTCAGCATCTTCTTTCCTGCCAATTTCATCCACAATGAGGACTTCCGGACTCATCGAGCGAATCATCATCATCATTCCCTCTGCCTTTGGACAAGCATCTAAAACGTCTACCCGGTGGCCAAAGGTCAGTTGTGGCACTCCATTTACACATCCGGCAATTTCACTGCGTTCATCCACTATCCCTACCTTATTAGACTCAATGCCTTTCATTCTATCCCCTGCAGAGATTATTCTTGCAATATCACGAAGCAAGGTTGTTTTTCCCGTTTGAGGCGGGCCGATAATCATGGTGTGCTTCCAGCTTCCGTTAAACAGATACGGAATCATCGGGTCTGCAATCCCAATCTTTTCTCTGGCGATCCGAATGTTAAAAGAAGCGATATCTCTTATGGCCTTCACTTTTTCGTCTTCGAGAATAACTTTGCCGGCAAGTCCGATTCTGTGTCCGCCTGAAACGGTTATATACCCTCGTTTAAGTTCCTCTTCAAGGGTATAGATGGAGAATTGACTAATTTTATTCATTAGATGGAAGGCATCATCAGGCTGGATGATATATGAAAGGAATTTTGGTACACCCTTCATCGTTATTTCAATTGGCCGATCGATGCGAATCCGTATTTCTTCCAATTCTTCTTTTTGATCAGAGGGGATTTGTTTAATTAGGCCGGCGATATTTTTAGGTAAAAAGTTTAGGATCGTTTCCACAAAAAGCTTCCTCCTCTTAAATGCCTGTCTCATTATTTAAAATGTATGCCTGCTAAGACACATTATGACTTTCAAATCTGTCAAAATATGTTTTGAGTCTATTAATAAATGGAACCTTTATTAAGGGGTATCGTATTTTATAGGAAGGAGAAAAGCTTTTGGGAGGGGGGACATATGTGTACCATTACCAGCCATCGATTCGTAACGGATTTCCAAGAGTTGGGGAATCTTTAATCAAAGTGAATGGGGAAGGAGAATTAGCGGTACAACCGGATTCAGCTTCGGTAAACTTAGGCGTCATAACGGAAGGAAAGGAACTAATAACCGCGCAGCAGCAAAATTCTCAGGTAACTACAAAGGTAATCAATGCTTTAGTATCGCAAGGGGTCAGTAAAAATCAGATCCAAACCTTCGATTACCGTATTGAATCAGATTATGATTACGAACAGGGAAAACAAATATTCCGCGGATTTAAAATCACTCATATTCTCCAAGTGAAGATAGACGATTTATCGAAAATCGGAAAAATAGTGGATACAGCGGTCCAAAACGGAGTTAATTATGTCTCTAATGTTCAGTTTAAAGTAAAAAATAAAGCTGCCTATTACCAGCAAGCACTGAAGCTTGCGCTGGACAATGCAATCCAAAAAGCAGAAACGATTGCCGGATCTTTAAATGTGACATTAATACAAACTCCTAGCTTAGTCGTTGAGGTAGGCGCAACGGTCCAACCTTTTTCTTATCAGCCTGAAATCATGGTTAAAAGCATGACTACTACTCAAATTGAACCTGGCCAAATTATTGTAAGGGCCAATATATTGGCCGAATTTCATTACACATAAGAAAAGCGTAAGCGCCTTGGTCGGCCCCGACAAGAAACCTCGAGGGGCTAGGCGCTGGAGCTGGACAGTTCTCGAAGTCGAAATTTATACTTTCCATAAAAAAGGATTGAGCCATGGCTAAATGGTTCAATCCTTTTTTATTATTTGTCGTATTTCTTAACCCAATTATATAACTGCATTTCGGTTACCGGACCGTTATAATGTTGTCTAATAATTCCCTGTTTATCAATAACAAATGTTTCAGGCTGCCCTGTAACATTATATAATTTAGAAATTTTGGCATTATAATCAAATAAATAGGTCATTCCCTCTTGATTTTTTTTCGTAACCTTATTGATTCTATCCATCGTTTCTCCGCGGTTTATCATTATTAATGGATACTTTTTGCCATAATCTTTTTGAAAGGCGGCCAGCTCTGGAAATTCTTCCTTACAAGGTGCACACCAGCTGGCAAAATAATTCAAAATAACCACTTCGCCCTTATAATCTGTGAGTTTTGTTTTGCTGCCATCCAAATTGGGTAATTCGAAATTATAAGCCTTATCTCCCACATCTGTATGTTTGCCCTTCGTTACTAAACTATAACCAAAAAAGCCAAACATCCCTACGATGAGAATCATTACGAGCAATTTGCCAACTCGCTTATTCATCGGACTTCCTCCTGACGCGGATCAACATCTATTTATCGAGCTGCTTTAAGAATTCGATTTCCTTCTTAAGCTTGTCATGCCGTTTTCCAATGATAAACATATAACTAAAAATGATAACCCAAGCAACGGAATACGCACCTAGCATATATTCATAATTCATGATTCATTCCTCCTATTTATCCAATGTTTCTCTTAATTTTTCTTTATACTGATCCACTTTAATTTTCATATTTTCAAATGAAACGCCTTTATTAAGAAGATAAGAATAAAGAATCGTAAAAGCCGTGATGGTAACAAGCAGTGCAATTAACATCGTATCCTCAATACCGCCGCCCTTTTGAGACGGCCCTTCACCAAACACAATTGGATGGAATTTTGTCTGCCACCAGCGAATCGCGAAGAAAACAATCGGGACGTCTGCAAACCCAATGATGCCAAAAACGGCAGCAAGACGAGCCTTTTTATCCCAAACACCATCCATTTGACGAATCATAATATAGGCAACGTAAATAAAGAAAAGAATTAACGTCGTAATCAACCGTGGTTCCCATACCCACCAAGTATTCCATGCGGACCTTGCCCAGATCGGACCTGTGGTTAATACGATGATGGTAAAGACTACACCGATTTCAGCTGAAACATACGCATAGGTATCAAATATTCTTTTCCGTTTGATTAAAAACAAAATACTAAACACAAAGGTTACAAAAAAGGCTAGAAAAGCCAGCCATGCTGAACTCACATGGAAATAAAAGATTTTTTGAGCAGCTCGCATGGTTGATTCTTCGGCAGCAAATATAAAGATGAAATAAAGTGAAACCAGCATGGAAATGGCGGATGCACCAAACAAAACTTTTGATAGATTCACCCCCCTGGTTTCAGTCAGGCCTGAACCAGGAAGCACCGCTTTCTCTCGTTCGAGATTTATACTCATCACTTAAACCTCCAGCACATAATCGATTAATAAGAAACAAACTACAAAGAAAATCACATCGTAAGCAGAAACCAATTGAATCCAAGCAATTGCACTCGGGAGTTTTTCCATATTAGTTAAAATAATTTTTGTTGCCTGAACAACACCAATTAAGATAGGAGTTGTTATGGGAAATAACAATAACGGCAGCAGCATTTCACTGCTTTTTGAATTAGCTGCGAGGGCTGCTAAGAACGTACCAATGGCGATAAACCCAAAACTCCCTAAGAATATGACTAAAATAAAATATGGAAGGCTCCCAAAAAACTTAAAATCAAATAATAGGAATAAAAACGGAATCGAAACAAGTTCGACTACTAGAATCATAGAGAAATTCGCCAGGAATTTTCCAAAATAAATACTCGCAGCCTCCATTGGTGCTACCAATAAGCCCTGCATGGTATCATTTCGCTGTTCCGATATAAATGACCGATTAAGTCCTAATATTCCTGCAAACACAATAATGACCCATATTACTCCAGGAATAACTGCTTTTGTTGTGTTATTAGCCGGATCAAAAGCAAAACTGAACACGACAATAACAAGTCCTGCAAAGATAATTTGCGTAACTAGAATTTGTTTTGTTTTTAGTTCTGAATATAAATCCTTTTTGGCAAGAAGGAGAGCTGTATGAAATAAATTCATGATACTCCCTCCATCTGCATTTCATATTTTTCTGAAACAAGGTCTAAATTGCGATTCTTAATTTTAAAATCATCGACAATTTTTCCGTTTTTCACAATGATAATTCGGTCACAAATTTCAGCTGCCTGTTTGAAATCGTGAGTAACCATTAATGTAGTGGCACCCTTTTCTTTCATCGAAAGAATGACATTATTTAAGATTGATATAGCGCCTTGATCTAGACCAGTATGGGGCTCATCTAAAAGGAGAACCTCAGGGTCATGGACAATTGCCCGTGCAATCGCAATTCTTTGAATCATTCCCCGAGAAAAGTTCTTAACCGGTTCATTTAAGAAAAATGATAGTCCAACGTCCTTCACAAGTTTCATTGCTCTTTGTTCTACATCCCGCACTCCATATAAATTTCCGAAGAATACAAGATTTTCTAATGGAGAGTAATGATCATAAAGCAAACTGGAATGGGGTAAATAACCTAATATTTTTTTTATTTCAATATGGTTCTTTTTAAGATCTAAACCATTTATTCTAACTATACCTGATGTCGGTTTAATTAGAGTTGCCAGCACCTTTAGTAAGGTACTTTTACCAGCACCATTTGGTCCAAGGATGGCGACCGTTTCCCCTTTTTTTACCTGGAGGTCTACACCACGTAAGATTAGCTTATTATCGGCTTGCTTCGTCAGATTCTTTATATCTATCATTCGCGTTCCCTCCCCATGCCAGCTGCTATTCTATGAAATGACGTAAATTTAATTTCACCTGAACTAAATGCTGTTTATAAGCGTCCAGCTTAGTGTGGTATTCACTCTCTGAAAGTTTTCCATCACCAAAGGTTTCTTCGAGTTCTATAATTTTATCCATTATGGCCTTCTGCTTAGCCATTAATAGTTTGAAAGCTTTTTCTTCCTTATCTGCGCCAAGTCTTTCCTCCTCCAATCTTGCCTTTCTTTTGAAATAGGCAATATAGGAGATTCCGGAGATGATTATGGCTCCTAAAATAATTAAGAAAACATGTGGATTAAAGCGATGTAATGGCGATTGTGCCCACATTCTAAGATGACCTGGATTATGAAAAGCCGGTGCTGTGTGGGTCACGTCACTATTTTTTGAACTGTCACTTGTTGTTTGAACTTGTTTTGTCTCATCCGCTGCAGGTTGTACATCTTTGTTATATACTAGCGAAAAGGTTTGACCAGCCTTAAGACCTTCAATGCTATAGCCAAAATAGTTTTGATCATCAAATTTAAATAGTCCTTGACTTGTAGCTTGGACGCCTTTCGTTTCAATGCTTCCCATTCCTTCTGGAACAAGAATTTGCATCATTTGTACTTGATAATCTACCGTTAGTGAAATCTCCTTGCCTTTTTCCATTCGATAGCTGTAAGGGAGTACCTGTGTTTGGTTGGCTGGAACAGGAGTTGTTGTAATAAACCCCTCGTCTACTTGTTTAAAGGCAATTTTATTATCTAAAAAGTTTAGGTCTTTTGCTCCTTTAGGCAGAGTCACCTTTAATACGGCCTCATCTGAACCGTCTCCTTTAAATTCTTCAGATGATGTATTCGTATAATTTACCATATTCATCATATTCGTTGACCCATCTTCAGCTGGGCTAACAACAATGTAATGCATATCAATGGAAACCTTTGATTCAAATGCTGCTAAACCGTTAATTGGAATGAACAGCATTAGTCCAAAGAGGAGAACGGTGATTTTTTTAATCACTTTCCTTCCCCCTTTTTCTGTTCATAGTTTTTCATTTGAGCCTCAATTTCTTTTTCCACTTCAGCCATTAAATCTTGATCAACTCGTGCTGCGATTGTAAGTTCTTCTTCTTTCATAATTCCTGCTACTTCAGCTTCATATTGTTTCTTTAAATTTTTATAATCAGCGTGTGAGATTTTATCCATTTTGTATTCAAACTCTAATTCATTCAAGGTTGTTAACAGTGCTTCCTTTGTGGAAACTATATCTTGACCTTTTCCACTTACGTTTAAATATGTATCCCACTTAAAATAAGGTGATAATATTAAAAACAGACAAGTAAGCGCTAATAAAGCCGTAAAGATCATCGAAATAATTGAGATATCGTGCATTATATTCACATCCTAAAGATACTTTTTGCGTTCTTCATCGATCATGGAAGAAAGAATTTCTCCTTCAACTTCATCTTCAGTGTTCTGATAATCAGTGATTAGTTCTACTTTTCCTTTTCTCTTCACCCATTTACGAATGATAAAATATAATGCTATCGCTGCAACGCCCAATACCGCAAAAGGAATAGCCCAGGCAGTTAAGCTAAAACCGCTTTTCTCCGGAGCTGTTAAGATTTCTTCTCCATAAATATTGACATAATACTCGCGGATTTTATCCTTATCCCAGCCTTTTATCATCATGCCAACTAAATCCTTTTTAAATTCAGTAGTCAGACTGCAAGTATTGGGATCACATTCATAATGGTCTTGGCCGCAGCCGCAGGTACAGGCAAATTGAGAGGCTACTGCTTTAAATTCAGCAGATTTATAGTCGAACTCTTTTGCTTCTACACGAAAGAATGATCCTTGAAAGATAAACGCTAAAATTAGGAGCCCTATGTATATTTTATTTTTCATATTAAGACACCTCTTTGCGAACTCCAGTGTACCTTGGAGTGACATTACCATATTTTCCGTTCCAAACAGCGAATAGAGCACCGATGACAATCATAAAGGAACCAAACCATAACCAATTCATCATTGGATTAACCTTAACAACGAACGTTGCCTTGCCATCATCTTCCCAAGCACTCAACACAATATACAAGTCTTCTTTGACCGATGAAATAATGGCTACTTCTGATGATGGCTGTTCCCAGTTTCCATAAAAAACTTTTTCTGGCTGGAAAGTACCAAGTTTTTTTCCATCTCTAAACACGGTCACGTCTGCATAAACAATATCGTTTATGCCTTCTTTTTTCTGATCAAGACGCTCGTAATTAATTCGGTAATCCTTTAATTCAATCGATTGGCCTAGTGCGACTGTTTTCATTGTTTCTAAATCATAGTTTTGTGAACCGATAATCCCCATTGTAATAAAGGCAATTCCAAGATGGACTATATATCCCCCATATCTGCGGCGATTACGAATCATTAAACGGTATAAAGCTGTAATTGGCGCTTCTTTTGTCATCTTTCTTCTTGCTTTGACACCTCGATAAAACTCTAGGAAGTGAGTGATTAAAAGTAGAATAATAACTCCATAGCCAATAACAGCCCATGCTTTTTGAATTCCAAGTACAATCATCAGTACCATGCCGGCTACGGCAAGGATAGAAGGTATCAAGAAATTTTTCCTTAGATTTTTTATTGTTGACCTTTGCCACGCAAGCATTGGACAAACGGCCATGACAAACATCATGGATAAAAGGATTGGTGCTTCTACTTTGTTGAAAAATGGAAGTCCGACAGTTACTTTTGTACCGCGAACCGCTTCTGATACCAGCGGGAAAATCGTCCCCCAAAAAACAGCAAAGGCTGCACCTACTAGCAATAGATTATTTATTAAGAAGCTGCTTTCCTTAGAAACAAAGGATTGGAATTCTCCTGCACTGCGCTTTAGCATGTTGTAACGACTCATTAAAACGTATAATGCAAGAATGACAGCAACACCCATAAATATTAAGAAATATAATCCTAAATTCGAATTGGCAAAAGCATGGACGGATGTCAGTACACCACTTCGGACGAGGAAAGTACCAAATAATGTAAGAGCATATGAAACGATGATTAAACTAATATTCCATATTTTCAGCATGTTTTTTCGTTCTTGAATCATGACAGAATGGAGGAATGCAGTAGCAGTAAGCCATGGCATAAATGAAGCATTTTCAACCGGATCCCATGCCCAATACCCACCCCAGCCAAGCTCAACATATGCCCATTGTCCGCCAAAAATATTTCCGAGACTTAAAAATAACCAAGCAATAATCGTCCAGCGCCTTGTCATTTTAATCCAGAAGTCATCAACGTTTTTAAGGATTAATGCAGACATAGCAAATGCAAATGGCACAGCAAGACCCACATAACCAAGGTAGAGAGTAACTGGATGGATGATCATTCCAGGATTTTGAAGCATCGGGTTTAAGCCTTTACCTTCAATCGGAATTGTATCCAAAAGAACGAATGGTTTAGCTACAAATCCTAGGATGAAGAAGAAGAAAACCGCATTTGCTAAAAGAATAGCTGAGATATATGGAACCATCGGGTTTCCCTTCATCTTCCTTGAAAAAGAGATCATAATGGAGTAAAGGGTAAGGAAGAATGTCCACAGTAACAAAGAACCAGCATTACCTGCCCAAAGGGCAGTCAGTTTATAGATGATTGGCAGCTCACTGCTCGTATAATCAGTTACATATTCATATTGAAATTGTGATGTTGCTAAAAGGTAGGAAAGGGAAAGCATCGCCATTGCAGCACAAACAAATAATGCAATCATTCCGCCTTTACCACTGTTAATCAGTCTTTGATTTTTCGTGCTAATTCCCAAAGTTATAATAAGCAATGAATATATGGCAACAGCTAATCCTATATAAATTGTTGCATTTGCGAATAAATACATTTCTTCACCTTCTTAAGTTTGCCTGTTATTTTTCTTTCGGTGGTTGATTAAGCTTATCCTTATGGGTTTCTGGATCATAGTTCTTCATATCTTTTCCTTCATATTTAGAAGGGCATCTCGTTTTGACTGTTTCTGCGACGAAGGTGTCTTTCTTTGTTGGAGCCCCTTGAAGAATGGTGATGACCCCCTCTGAGAAGTTATCTGGTTTTGGCCCTTTGTGAATCACGTGCATGACATTACCGTCATTGTCCTTTACCTCAAATTTCAATTCTATTTTGTCAGGATTCCATTTGATAGAGTCCTCGATTAATAGACCTTCTACCGTAACAAAATCGTCTTTATGTTGTTCTTGTGTTGCAAGCAGCTCTTTCATGGTCAATTCGATTCCACTTGAACCTGGGGTAGCTGCCATTAATAGAAAAACAATGGCTCCCGCAATAATAAACCCTCCGAGCATGACAAGTGTGTTCTTTCTCATTCTACTCACCTCATTAAATTAATTTTTTCATTTCTTCTTCGTACATTTCCTGATCGATCTTTCCGGTTAAAAGCTTTTTACGAAGTTCCTTTTTCTCATCTTCATTCGCAGTTTTATGTTCTTTTTTTACATTTGTTGGTTTGTTCGGTTGTTGTTTATTTTGTTTGGTTATCTTTGTTGGTCTTGGTGATTTCCCTTTTAATCCTAA
The DNA here is from genome assembly GCF_019969725.1 of Neobacillus bataviensis. The sequence continues at coordinate 374,313 of NZ_JAHXYW010000004.1, read as the reverse complement.
GAAAATAAAGGCACCGGCAATAATAATCGCAATCCCTATAATTGATGCTCCGCCTACGCCAATAATTGGCTGTATTGAATTATCGCTTCCGCTTTTTTTGACTTGATCTGTTGCTGTACCATTAACACCGGAATGGTTTTCATCATTTGGGGGCTGCTGCTTGTTTATCGCTTCCATCGTTGATTCTGTTCCATCTTTTTTATAGGTGAAGGAATATTTTAAACTATCAGCTGGTTTTACATTTTTGTATTGGTAGTAATACAACTCTTCGCCATATTCACTTTTTGAATTATTTTGTACCTTCGGTTCAAGCTTGATATCTTTAGCATTCATAGGCGCATAAAAGATAACATCCAGCAGCTCTATATCAGCGTTTTTTTGAAGTTCGTATGTAAAGCTTTTATTGTCCTTTACGTCCACAGTTTTGGTATAATATTCGATAACAAATTTATACGATTCGTTACTCTTTATTGGCTTCGCTGGTTTCCAGGTGATGAGCCCCTTTTCTTTATCAACATCATAGGGCCGCTGGACCTCTGGCTTATTTTCTTCTGGAAATTCTGCTACTAAATAGGCTTCGAAACCTTTTTCCATAGCAGGAACCGGGATTTCAATTTTCCCATCATAATCTTGACCACTTTTATTTGTAATGGTGCCGTACTGGCCTACAAGTAATGAAGGAATATCCCGTGATCCCCAATCCTCTGGGTAATCAAATTCTGGCATTACTTGTATCTGCATTTCCTTAAAAGGAAATTTTTCAGCTTGAAATACTGTTTCGGCACTAGCCTTTGGAATGATAAAGTTCGTAAAAAATGCTCCAATTACGAATAATGCCAACAACCTCTTTTTAAGCATATTAATCCTCCTTGACCTATGGAAAGCTGAGTAATTTTTACTATAGTCCTCTTTGAAATAAATATAATCGTTATTGAATCCTCTTTGTTGAACCACTCTTGAACATTTTGTTAAAGGGCAAAAAACGTTACCTTTTCGTCAAAAAACAACCACAAATTGGACACATTTGATAAAAAATGAAAAAAACCTTAAATCTACCATGTAGATTTAAGGTTTTGCTTTCATCATTTTTTCTCCCAAGAATGAATATAGGAAACAATATCGGAAATATCTTTTTCATTAAGCTGTCGTGCACCATCAAGACCCTTTAAAGAAGGACCCATGCGTGTTTCTTCACGCCCGTAGGCAATATCAATCCAAATTTGCTTATCGGTTGTATACTTCAAATACATTGGATTTGACAATGCAGTTCCCATTCTTTGCTTCCCTGAACCAGCTTCGCCATGACAAGTTAAACAATACATATTATATTGTTTCTTGCCTTTTTCCGGATTACCAGAAAACGTTTTCGGAGCATTAAATTTTATCTCCTCGGTTTGCCAATCCCTTATGAATGTAACAAGATTTTTCAAATCCTTTTCCGATAATCTTGATCCATAAGCCGGCATCGTGGTCGCTTCTCTGCCGAATTTCACATAATTATACAGATCTTTATCCGATACAGAACTTAAAAAGTGTTGATTGTTTATGGCTGTCCCTGCTTTTAAACCTTCACCTTTTCCAGTTTTACCGTGACAAATAAGACAGTTTTTATTGTATACTTTTTCACCTGCAGCAATTGACATAGAGTTCTTGGAATTAAAAAGTTCGCTATTCCCGATACAAAAAATTATTCCAATAATAATCAAAATGTAACTTCCGATTAGTATTTTTTTCATGGGTTACTCCCTTACTTTGGTTCCTGTGTTGGAGTTGGTTCCCCAAAATCTTCGTATTTTCTTGTGATTAAATCATATATTTTACTAGGACTTTTTCCGTCAAGATGCATTTCTACCGCCTCCCGGGCGATATTGACACAAGTGTCTCATGCTATACCATGCGAATCCCATTCTTCCACGGCATTTTCTCCACCCATTTGTCCTACAAAGCAATCTAGATTGCTCTTATGTCCATCGCTTACACAACCGCAATAGCAAGGAACTTGCGCTACCACTTCTGGATAGGTTGCTGCCATTATATAGGTCTCTTGAATTTTTTCTGAAGAATTCAACACATAATCAGGAAGCGGCTTATGTTTTTTATCAAGCTTTAAATCTTGTATTTTTGAACTGCAGCCAGCCGCAACAATTGCCATTACAATGGCTAGAAATAAAAGAGATGTTATTCGTTTCATGTATTGTGTCCCCCCTTCCCTTTTATTTATTTTTTCAAATTCATTTTAGCAAATAGAAAATGGCTGAATTGTTATTAATTCTTACTATTTCGTGAAGTTTTTAAGATAATTAAATGTAAAACGCTGAAAAGCCTTTTTGGAATCTTCAGCGATTTCGTTCTACATATCCCTCATGTCATGACCACCATGACCTACTGTTCCAATTGAAGGGTCGACCATCCCAAATATCATGGCTACGTGGGCAACGACTAGGAACATCCCCACGAAAAAAGCATGAATCTTCAACTTTTCTTCTGCGGTTTTGCTTTTGTAGATAAGACCCAAATCTAAGAGGGCCATTCCTAGTAATGGTACGATTCCAAGCAGGTAAAAAGTCACCGCGACAACATCAATCCAGCCTTTCTCCATTTACGGTTAACGGAATATACGCTGTCTTCATTAAGTAAACGAAAATTCCTGTAAAATAAAAACCAGCTATAATACTTACGATCTTATTAACTTTTCTTAAGCCGCCATTTAGATTCCGGGTAAAAAGGATACCTAATTCTGTAATCGCAATGGTTTCAGCACAGATTACTGGAATCGCCATAAAAATGATTAAATTCCACGGCTGATTGTCTGCTAATAATCCCATATAATGTGTCATGTTCATGTTTATCTACTCCTTTAGTTTGATTACACTCTTAATCTAAAAAAAAAGTGTGCAGAAACTTAGGAGAAAGTTTAGAGAATTTGTTAAAAATAAAAAAGCCTTAGTACCGTTTTTTGCGGTCTAAGGCTTTTTCAATCATTATTATGCTCTTGATACGTATGATGCTTCTGTAGTATTGATAATTAATCGGTCACCTTGGTTAATGAAGAATGGCACCTGAACAATTAATCCAGTTTCAAGTGTTGCAGGCTTCGTACCGCCGGAAGCAGTGTCACCTTTAATACCTGGTTCTGTTTCTGTTACTTCCAGTTCAACAGTGTTAGGCAATTCTACACCAAGTGTTTCATGATTAAACATCATAATATGAACTTCCATGTTTTCTTTTAAAAACTTTAATTCATATTCAATGTTATTGGCAGGAAGTTCCACTTGCTCGTATGAATCCATATCCATAAACACATGCTGGTCACCGCTTGCATAAAGATATTGCATTTTGCGGTTATCGATTTGTGCTTTTTCTACCTTTTCACCCGCACGGAATGTTTTTTCTTGAATGGCTCCATTACGGAGGTTACGGAGTTTTGAACGAACAAACGCCGCCCCTTTCCCTGGCTTTACGTGTTGGAAATCCATGACGCGCCAAAGGCCGCCATCCACTTCGATAGTTAATCCTGTACGAAAATCGTTAACAGAAATCATGTTATAAATCCTCCTATGTTCGTTACAAAATAATTAGATCTTTCGTTGAATGAGTAAGTGCTTCGTTATGATCCTTGGTAATTAAGGTATCATCTTCAATCCGAACGCCGCCAAGTCCAGGAATGTATATACCTGGTTCACAAGTAACGACCATTCCTGGTTCTAAAACGAGATCAGATTTGCTGGATAGACCAGGGCCTTCATGGACCTCTAGACCAATTCCATGGCCTGTTGAATGCCCGAAATATTCACCATAACCTTTTTCGGTAATGTAGTCTCTCGTTAAAGCATCTGCTTCCTTCCCAGTTATCCCAGGTTTAATACCATCCATACCACGTAATTGGGACTCTAGAACGATATTATAAATTTCCTTCAGCTTTGCATCTGGCTCACCAACAGCAACTGTTCTTGTGATATCGGAAACATATCCCTTGTAATACGCTCCGTAATCAAGTGTTACCATGTCACCATTTTCGATTACTTTGTCACTTGCTACACCATGCGGAAGCGCAGAGCGATGTCCAGAAGCAACAATGGTATCAAAAGAAGATGAAGTTGCTCCAGCTTTTCTCATAAAGAATTCTAACTCATTCGATACTTCCAGTTCAGTTTTCCCTGGACGAATAAAATCTAAAATATGTTTAAATGCAGCATCAGCAATATCCGCTGCTTCCTTTAATATCTTAATCTCTGCATCGGTCTTAATCAAGCGTAATTTTTCCACAACCCCTGAAACTGGAACAAGTTCAGCTTCAACTTCTTTGTCATATACTTTAAAGGAAGAGTAAGTTAAATAATCCTCTTCAACTCCAAGCTTTTTAATGCCTAAATTTTTTGCCTGCTGGGCCACTTCCTCAGGAATGGAACCAGAAAACTTAATGATTTCAAAACCGCCGCATTGTTTCGAAGCCTGCTCAATATAGCGAAAATCGGTGATAAAAAGGGCTTTATCTGCACTTATTAAAACAACCCCTGCAGAGCCTGTGAAATTTGATATGTACCGGCGATTATACGAGCTTGTAATTAGGATTCCATCAATCCCATATGCACCAAAGTTTGATCGTAATTTTTCTAATTTCTCCATCGTTCCCACTCTCCTTTTCAAATCCAAACGAAGACACAAATATTTTATCATAACCAGCGGATTCCGACTAATTACAAGTTAAGATGATGCCTCATTCTCTTGTGCTATATTATTTTGGTACTCGTAATTAATGGAATATCCAATAAAAATTCCATATACGATATAAATACAAATAGAAGTAATAATGGTATCTCGGCTTAAATCAAAAAATGGTTTTATTCCAGGAAAAACAGGATTTAGGACAAAGAATACCAAAAGGTACAAGATAAGCCCATAAATGATACCAAACCAAAATCCTTTCAGTTTCCTTAATACGAAATAGTATATAAATGCTGCCACAACTGAAATAATTCCTAATATTAAAAGAGAAATTAACGTGCCCTGCCATTGTGTTTTCCAATCCCCAAAAGCCCATGGCTCTAGGATTACATTGGGATGAATTTCCGTAAAACTTAAATAATTCGCAAGATATCCAATGAACCCCCAAAAAACACCACCAAATAAACCAGTCCAGAAGACCATTACAGGAAAAGACATTGGTTTTGGATAATCATCTGTTTTTAGTATATTAGCCATTACCATAAACCTCCAATTTTAACTTTCAAACAAAAGCTTTTTTTACAAATCATGTATGCACTTGAATAAATTCCACCTTATTATGTCCCTAGGGTTTCATTCCCTTGCATGCAAAAAAAAAATTACTGAATTTAGATGGAAAAATTATGTCATTCCTAGAGGTTTTTTCATTTTTCTAGTAGAATACATTTAAGTACATACAGATTTATCATTTCTGCTATTGTGCAACTTTTGTAATAGGTTGGTGTTCATTATGTCCCATACTCAAAAACCCGTTTATGGCGGTCAAGCCGTTGTAGAAGGAGTCATGTTTGGCGGAAAACATCACTATGTGACCGCGGTTCGCAGAAAAGATCATTCTGTAGAATATTTCCATTTGCCCCGTAAAGGAAACCCTTATTTTTCATTTTTGAAAAAAATTCCGTTTATTAGAGGGATTATTGCCATAATTGAGGCAAGTGCGAACGGCTCCAAACACTTAAACTTTTCCACGGAAAGATTTGATTTAGACCCAAAAGAAGATGCGAAAATTAAAGAAAAAGAAGTCTCAAAATTTACGATGTATCTTGGAGTTGCTGTGATAGGAGTCATTTCCTTTTTATTTGGTAAATTCGCTTTCACCCTAATTCCAGTTTTCTTAGCGGAATTAACAAAACCCATCTTCCCATCAGATGTTGCTCAAGTTTTAGTAGAAGGGTTGTTTAAGCTTCTACTGCTCCTTTCTTATATATATTTCGTATCACTTACTCCTCTTATTAAAAGGGTGTTTCAATATCATGGAGCTGAGCATAAAGTAATTAATACCTTTGAAGCTGGAGTCGAATTGACAATTGAAAATGTTCAGGCACACTCACGGCTTCATTATCGGTGTGGCAGCAGTTTCATCCTATTTACAGTCATTGTCGGCGTTTTTGTCTATTTACTTGTACCAACATCGCCGCTTTGGTTACGCATTGTCGACCGACTTCTTTTAATACCTGTTGTATTAGGTATTGCCTTTGAAGTCTTGCAGATTACAAACAAACTTAGAGATATTCCAGTATTGAAATACCTAGGTCTGCCGGGACTTTGGTTACAGCTTTTAACGACTAAAGAACCTAATGATGACCAGGTGGAAGTGGCTATCCTTTCCTTTAATGAATTGTTAAGAAGAGAAAAGGAGTCTGAGGTCTCTTTTGAAAAGGAAGAAATTGTTTAATCTTTGCTTTTTTCGGGTTTAAAAGGTTAAAAAAATGCTTATGATGCTCTTAGGGAGGTGGCTTTCTTGAAAAATCGGACATCCGTGTTTGTCGTTGGCGGTCTTATTATTCTTGCTTTATTAGGTATTTATGGCTCTTTTACAGCTAATCCTGCCGGTTTCATTCAGAGAATAGCTGTCATCGCATTGATCGGTTTAATCATATATTTCGTTGTACGTAAATTTTCAAATTCGAGCCCCCAGAAAAAAGAGCAGCGGGCATTTCTTAAAGCAGCAAAACAATCGAAAAAACGATTGCAGCTAAAGGGCGGAGATGCCTCTGTTAAAGGCTCTGCCCATGGGACGTTAACCTCATTAAAGAAAAGCAGCAAAACAAAAAAGAAATCTCCTGCTCATCTCACCGTCATTGATGGGAAAAAGAGTAAAAAGAAAAATCGAGCATCGTTTTAGATGCTCGATTTTTTAATAACACCATGATTTCAAGAACTGTCTTGCCTGCTCTTTTCCTAACTCAAACAGTTTTTGTTTCTTTTCATCTGTTAAATGGAACTCCAATGAGAAAAAACCATCAGTTGGAATAAAGATGATATTTTTTGCATGTTTTTTGGAAATGTACCTTGCATCATGCGCATCCTTCATGGTCTCGAATAAGGCTCCCATTAATTGAATGCCATTGTTGATTTTGTGCCTTTTATGTTCGTATTCATTTGGACTTAGCTTGATTCCCAGGACAGGTCTTACTTTTTGAATATTTTCCTTATCAAAAAGCCACATCGGGAAATTGCTTAGGACTCCGCCATCCACTAAAATGTTTGAACGCATTTTAACAGGTTCAAAAAAATATGGAATGCTGCAGCTCATTCTAATTGCTTTTGCGACTGAAAAGGAACCAGGATCGACCCCATATTTTACTAAATCATCTGGCAAAACGACCATTTGACCATTTGAAAGGTCTGAAGCTATCACCCTTAGTGATTGTGGGGGCAGATCAGAAAAGGTGCTTATTCCTTTAGCTTCCAGCTTATTTTTCATCCATTTTTCAAACTTTTTTCCTTTATAAAGACCGAGCTTCCAATAAACAGATAGCCATTTTATAAATGGTATTGGAATGAATGTTTTGCGGGCATCGAGTATATTTGATATATCCAGCTCATCTATCATTTGATAAATTTCTTTGCTTGTGTAACCCGCAGCAATTAGTGCTGCCACGATTGATCCTGCACTGGTTCCTGCCACCCTGACAAACTGTATTCCTCTGCTTTCAATTTCTTCACAGGCACCTACAAGTGCAAAGCCTTTCATTCCTCCCCCAGAAAAAACGCCGTCTACTTTCATGGCAGCCACTCCCTAGATGAAGTCATTGTTACATTTTTAATCGGCTTGTTAGCAAAATAGTACAGCGGACAAAGAGAAAATTTTTATGTGTGTGGTGTAGAATAGCTTTATACGAAAGGAGATAATTAAAATGGCAGCATCGGAAAAGAATTTAAGGATTTGCAGTCAAGGACACAAATATTATAAAAGCAGCGATTGTCCAACCTGTCCGACTTGTGAGCAAGAACGTAAACCTGAAAATGGATTTCTTTCATTGCTCTCTGCTCCAGCTAGGCGAGCATTGGAAAACAATGGGATATATTCATTAAAGACGTTATCAAAATATAGCGAAAAAGAAATTTTGCAATTCCATGGGATGGGGCCAGCTTCTTTACCTAAACTTAGGTCTGCTTTAAAAGAAAATGGATTGACATTTAGGTCATAAAAAAAGAACATCGCCATGGACGATGTTCTTTTTTGTACAATTAGATTCGTTTTGCTCCAATGTATCTTGGCTTCCAATAGCTGTTGCTTGTATAGGTAATGATTACACCCTTCGAAGATGAGGCCATAATCATTTTCCCTGCTCCGATATAAATCGCAACGTGATCTGGTCTGCTTGCTTTAGTTGGCGCAAAGAACATCAGGTCTCCCGCCTGTAAAGAACCAACACGATAACCTTTTGTGTAAAACATGTCGGCTGCCGTTCTAGGTAATACTTTACCAGCTTGTCCGAACGAGTATTTTACAAGACCTGAACAGTCGAAGCCTCTTGGGGTAATGCCGCCATAACGATATGGAACGCCTAAATTGGCTTTTGCTACCGAAATTGCTTTTGTATGATAATAAGCTGCTTCTGCTTTATCACCCGTAGTGGCAAACAAAGAAGTAGTTATAGTAGCTGTAATTGCTAAAGCTGCGATAAGTTTCTTCAACATTTGTTAGTCCCCCTTGGAGTGATTTGATACTCATACTATACAAGGAAAGAGTAACAGAGAGGTCACAGCTAGATTACAGTTATGTTACAAAAATTATATTAGAATAATTTTATTTTGAGTTTTAATTAGTGGATCATGAAGCTCTCCGCATGGTCAAAATAACAAAAAAAGCGAATGGACATTACCTTCCATTCGCTCTAACATATTCTATAATCCACACTTTAATTGGGCATTACAATTTGTACAAGTATTACATCCGCCAATTTCTTTTACTTTTCCTTTTCGGCAGACTGGGCATGTGTTGCCAACTTCAGATCCGATAGTCACGTCAGTTGAACGAAGATCGCTGATCGTATCGACTAGAACAACATGCTGTTTTGGTTTTTCATCAAACATGGATAACTGCTCATTAGTGTTCTCTTCTGCTTTAAGTGTAAGTACTTGAGAATCACGTGAACCGTCTACATAGACGGTACCGCCTTTTGCACCGCCGCGGTACAGCCGCTCATATACCTTCTCTACTTGTTCCACACTGTAGCCTTTTGGTGCATTTACAGTTTTACTAATAGAACTGTCAATCCAGCGCTGGATGACGCATTGAACATCAGCATGGGCTTCAGGAGCTAGCTCCATTGCTGTAACAAACCATTTTGGCAGATTGTTTGGATCTGCTTCTGGATGCTTCTCAAGATATTCTTGAACAATATCTGCATTTACTTCAATAAATTTGCCTAAACGTCCGCTGCGGAAGTATGAGAATGAGAAATACGGCTCTAATCCGGTAGAAACACCAACCATTGTTCCAGTGGATCCAGTTGGAGCAACAGTCAGCAAATGAGAATTTCTAATTCCACTTTCTAAAATAGATTCGCGGATGTCTTCAGGCATTTTCTTCATATATCCAGTATCAATGAAAGCCTTTCGTAAACGATTTGTTTCTTCATATGTTTCACCGTTTAAGAATGGGAAGCTTCCCTTCTCTTTCGCCAATTCAACAGATGTTCTATATGCAGTCGTTGCAATTGCTTCAAATACCTGATCAACGAGTTGGTTACCTTCTGGTGAACCATACTCTGTTTCGCAGTAGATTAGTAAATCATGTAGTCCCATAACTCCAAGACCAACACGACGTTCACCTAAAGCTTGCTTTTTGTTTTCTTCTAAGAAATATGGTGTAGCATTGATGACGTTGTCCTGCATACGGACGCCAATAGCTACTGTTTGCTTTAATTTTTCAAAATCAACGGTTTTTGTATCTTTATCAGCCATTTCAGCAAGATTAACTGCTGCTAGGTTACATACAGAAAATGGTGCAAGGGGCTGTTCACCACATGGATTTGTTGCAACAACTTGTTGACCATATGCTTTCGCATTTGTCATGTCGTTTGCGTTATCAATAAAGAATATTCCCGGTTCAGCAGAGTAGGTTGCGCAGATATTTATTAGATTCCAAAGCTCTTTTGCTTTGATCTTTTTATAAACTCGCACTTTATAACCGAGCTTTTCCCACTCACGAACATCCCCGACTTTATGCCATTCTTCGTTGTAGAATTTCATTTCCTCTTCATTATAGTGTTCAACATATGGGAAACGGAGTTCATATTCACCATCGTTTTCAACAGCTTCCATAAATTCTTTTGTTAAACACACAGAGATGTTTGCACCCGTTAAGAATTCAGAATTATGAACTGTAAAATTACCGCCGGTTTCTAGTTTTTCTTCGGCCTCAGCAATAATCGAATCACTAAAGCCTCCTAAACCAGGGATGTTTTTATAATTGACAATTCCTTGGTACATCGCAGTTTCCTGCAAAGTCAATGGTGTGAACTTTAGCTTATCTTTTGCATGCTTTTTAATTGTTTCATCATTTGTATTTTCAATTAAGAATCGTAGAATTCTAGGATTTTGCATTTTTGAAATAATGAATTCAATGATATCTGGATGCCAATCCGCCAGCATGATCATCTGCGCGCCCCTGCGGCTGCCTCCTTGTTCGACTAAGTGAGTCAACTTCGCAATATCATCCAGCCAAGAAACCGAACCCGATGACTTACCATTTACGCCTCTTGCAAGGGTGTTTCTTGGTCTTAATGTCGAACCATTCGTACCAACCCCTCCACCGCGGCTCATAATCTCCATGACCTGCTTCCGGTGGTCTGAGATACCTTCACGAGAGTCCGGAACAAACGGCATTACGTAACAATTAAAGAATGTTACTTCCGTGCCTGAACCTGCTCCGTAAAGAACACGCCCGGCTGGAATAAAGTTCATATTCACAAGCTCCTGATAAAACTTCTCTGCCCACTCAATTCGCTTCTCTTCTGTTTCTTCAACCGAAGCAAGCCCCGTGGCATTCCTCTTGGCAATCTGCTCATAAAAAAGTTCCAGCGGCTTCTCGATTACATCGAGAGAACGCCAGATCATTCCCGTTTCAGATTCCTGTTGATCATCCAGAACACCTCTGAATTCCTCTTCCACCAAAACCTTTGCCTTTTTCTTTTCCCAATCAATTTCCTTTATTGTACCAAGCCCTCTAGCTGGAAATTTCGGATCCTCTTTAATCGTCAAAACAACAAAGTCACCATTCGTCAGGGTAATTTTTGCAGTATCCTTAAAGGTGTAGCGGTCTAACATGACCAATCGCGAAACGCCCTTGTGGGTTATTTTCATATCTGGGGTTACTGGGTGCACCTGGGGAAACAAGCGGATGTCCTCATTCAACCTCTCAAAATCGATATTCATTTTTTGTCTAAAAACAATAGACATGAAAACAACTCCTTCAATTTATAAATTCTGTATATTGTGTTAGATTCTAGAAAGCTATGCTATATCTAGTTGTCTTAATAAACATAAGTTAACATAGAATTACAAAACAAATCAACTAAAACTCAATATATGGTACCGAAAATATTTTCGACACTACTACATATTGTAGAATAGGCAAAAAACAATTATTTTGTCAAACTTAAAATACACTAGATTTTTGAGTAAAATAAAGATTTCTATGGTTTTTCGGCAAAAAACTGCAATTTTTAACATATTTTGCGGTTTGAGATTTATTTTTTATCCGAATACAGTCATACAAATTTATAAGCTTGGTCCAAAATGATATTATAAACTAATAGATTTTTGGAGGGGAATAAAATGCTTGCAGAAATAAAAAAGGACGGAAATGGCTATCTAGCTAAATTCGAACGTCATTTAAACCATTCGGCGGAAGATGTATGGTCATATTTAACGGACAATGACAAACTGCCAAAATGGTTCCCAGAGCTTCGAGTAGATGAGCTTCATGAGGGCGGCGTCATTAAATTTAATATGGGCAATGGCACCTTTATCGAAATGACGATTACAGAGTTAAAAATGCAATCCATATTGGAATATACCTGGGCAGAGGATCTGGTTCGGTTTGAACTTTATCCCAAGATTGATGGCTGCAAATTAGTCCTGAATGAAAAATTAACTCAGATTACCGGCCATACACCTCGTGACCTTGCTGGATGGCATGTATGCTTAGATGTCATCGATGCCCTGCTCGATGGACGGACAATTGAGTCTCGAAAAGACGTATGGAAAATTTGGTATGAGAAATATATAAAGGCAATTGAGGAAGTCTCTGCATAATAAAAAAAGGCGAAAAATTTCGCCTTTTTTTATCTTTTAAAATTCCACTCCTCATTTTCATAGCGTTCTTTTGCAATTTTTTCAACATAAGCAAGCTCTTCGTCTGTTAACTGATATGGTTCAAGCGATACATTCAGTCCTTCGGCAAAGCCCCTGTAAAAAGCATCCTTGGCCTCTTCCAGCGTTATTCTTCTTGGACTAATCGCATTAATCGCGACGGCTTTATCTTTAAAAGCCTTCTTCATCCGTTCCTTTACACGGTCGTTTGGATACTTGAATAAGCTAAACAGTTTATCTTCATCTAAATCCAATAAAATGGAGCCGTGCTGGAGAATGACTCCCTTCTGCCTTGTTTGCGCACTGCCAGCCACCTTCCGGCCTTCCACTACAAGCTCATACCAGCTCGGAGCGTCAAAGCAGACTGCAGAACGAGGATTTTTAAGGGCATCCCGTTCTTCTGCCGTTTTCGGAACAGCAAAATAGGCTTCTAACCCTAAATGGTGAAACCCTTTTAAAATGCCTTCTGAAATCACTCGGTAAGCCTCTGTGACCGTTTTCGGCATCTCTGGATGGTCTTCGGAGACGATTACACTATATGTTAGCTCATGCTCATGAAGGACGCCGCGTCCACCCGTTGGCCTTCTGACAAAGCCTAACTGATGTGCTTTCACTGCCTCCATATCGATTTCTTTTTCTACTTTTTGAAAGTAACCAACAGAAAGCGTTGGAGGGTTCCAGCCATAGAAGCGAATGACCGGCGGAAATTTCCCTTCGCTGTGCCAGTCAAGAAGTGCCTCATCTAATGCCATGTTAAAAGATGGTGAACTATTTCCCGTATCTATAAAACGCCAAACTTCCTTTTCCATGCAAAAACCTCATTTTTGTAAAATTATATATTAAGTCTACCAAAATCTGATAGGAATTCAAAATGAGATGATTCTGCTATAATATCTTTAGGGACTCTTTAAAGAATTTTTTCCATTCATCTTTATCTTTCCGGGGTTGGCTTATATAATAAATACTAGTGCAGCAAAGCTTGAAAGGAGCAAAAAGGAATTGAATTCACTTTATTTCTTATTAGTCGTTATCGCAGCAGTTATTATTTACTCCGTTTTCACGTATTTCTACCAAAAAAGGATTGTCAAAACGGTAACTGAAGAAGATTTTCGTTCAGGGTATCGTAAGGCACAGCTAATAGATGTTCGTGAACCGAACGAGTTCGAAGGCGGTCATATTCTAGGCGCACGTAATATCCCAATGTCTCAAATGAGAATGCGCATGAAAGAAATTCGACCTGACATGCCTGTTTATCTTTATTGCCAAAGCGGCATGCGCAGCGCCCGTGCAGCCCAATTTTTACACCGTAAAGGTTATAAAGACCTAACTCAGCTGCAAGGCGGATTTAAAAAATGGTCTGGAAAAGTAAAAGCAAAGAAATAAGTTTGAGGCTCCGGAAGCAGTTTCCGGAGCCTTTTTATGTATGTTGGTGGATTGGACAATTTTAAGTGGTGTATGGACAAATTTCAGAACGCATTGGACATATATTAGTGAACTTTGGACATTAAAACATATTTTTCCCAACAAAAAGGGATGATTCACAAACGAATCATCCCTAAACTTATTATGCCTTTTGGTATTTTAATACTGGTTTCCGAGCAGCGGTAGTTTCGTCCAGGCGACCTACCACAGTTGTGTGCGGCGCCTCTTGAACAACCTCTGGATTTTCTTCTGCTTCTTTGGCAATTTGGATCATGATATCGACGAAAGAATCCAAGGTTTCCTTTGATTCAGTTTCTGTCGGCTCAATCATAATACACTCTTCCACATTTAACGGGAAGTAAATGGTTGGCGGATGGTAGCCGAAATCAAGCAGGCGCTTCGCAATATCAAGGGTACGCACGCCTAACTTTTTCTGACGGCGGCCGCTTAAGACAAATTCATGTTTACAATGTCTATCAAACGGAAGATCATAATATTCAGCAAGTCTTCTCATCATGTAGTTCGCATTTAGAACTGCATATTCTGTTACCGCCTTTAAGCCGTCTGGACCCATGGAACGGATATAAGTATAGGCACGAACGTTAATGCCAAAGTTTCCGTAATATGGCTTTACACGTCCGATTGATTGTGGACGGTCATAATCAAGAACATACTCTTCACCGCGTTTCGCGATTACCGGTTTTGGCAGGAACGGAATTAAGTCAGCCTTAACCCCAACAGGACCAGAACCTGGTCCGCCGCCTCCGTGAGGGCCGGTAAAGGTCTTATGAAGATTTAAGTGAACAACGTCAAAGCCCATGTCACCTGGTCTTGCTTTAGATAAAACCGCGTTTAAGTTCGCGCCGTCATAGTAAAGCTTACCACCAGCTTCGTGCACAATCTCAGCCATTTCAAGGATATTTTCTTCAAATAGTCCTAGTGTATTTGGGTTGGTCAACATTAAAGCAGCTGTATCCTCCCCAACAACTCTTCTTAGATCCTCAAGGTCAACAAGACCATTTTCATTCGATTTAACGGTAATCGTCTCAAGACCTGCAACTGTGGCAGAGGCCGGGTTGGTACCGTGCGCAGAGTCAGGAACGATTACTTTCGTACGCTTCAAATCCCCATTCGCTTCATGATAAGCACGGATCATCATTAATCCTGTCCATTCACCATGGGCACCTGCAGCCGGCTGAAGGGTTACTTCGTCCATTCCCGTAATTTCAATTAAATGCTCCTGCAAGTCATACAATAGCTCTAGTGCGCCTTGGACAGAGCTTTCGTCCTGCAATGGATGCACATGGGCAAAACCGTTAAAGCGGGCAACATTTTCATTGATTTTTGGATTATATTTCATAGTACAAGAGCCAAGCGGATAAAAGCCAGAATCTACCCCATGATTTCTTCTTGATAGGGCAGTATAATGGCGCATGATATCAAGCTCAGATACTTCAGGAAGCTCCGGTTCATCAACACGTAAGTATCCTTCTGGGAGAAGACCATTTAGATCTGCTTCCGGAACATCCATTTCCGGAAGGCTGTAACCAATTCGTCCGGGTGTGCTTAGTTCAAAAATGAGCGCTTGATCTTGATTATGCATGCAAATCCCCCAATTCTTTCACTAGTGTATCAATTTCTTCCTTCGTTCTTTGCTCCGTAACCGCAATAAGCATATGGTTAGACAGCTCAGGATAATCACGGCCTAAATCATAACCGCCAATGATTCCTTTTTGTAAGAGCTGTTGATTGACTTCTTTAACAGGCTTATTTAGTTTGACCACAAATTCATTAAATGAATGGCCATCGAAAATAACTTCAACCCCTGCTTCTTTAAAGGCATTTTTCGCATAGTGCGCCTTCTGTAAGTTGGATGCAGCCATTTCTCGAACGCCTTTTTTACCAAGAGCCGTCATGGCAACCGACGCAGCAAGCGCATTAAGCGCCTGGTTCGAACAAATGTTGGAAGTCGCTTTATCACGACGTATATGCTGTTCACGCGCCTGAAGGGTTAATACAAAACCGCGGCGGCCTTGGTCATCGGTTGTCTGTCCAACGAGTCGTCCTGGTACTTTACGCATTAATTTAGTTGTTACAGCAAAAAATCCGCAGTGTGGTCCGCCAAAGGCAGTTGGAATTCCGAACGGCTGTGCATCGCCAATCACAATATCTGCACCAAATTTCCCTGGAGGTGTCAAAACTCCAAGTGATAATGGATTGCTTGAAACAACAAACATCGCTTTATGTTCATGAATGATTTCTTCAAGTTCATTCAAAGGTTCGATTCTGCCGAAAAAATTCGGATATTGGACGATAACAGCAGCAACTTCGGAATTCACCAATCCTTTTAAAGCCTCAACATCAGTGACACCGTCTTTTACAGGAACTTCTACAACGTCAAGATATTGACCCTTTGCATAGGTCTTTAATACTTCACGGGACTCTGGATGTACCGCACTTGATACAACAATCGTCTTGCGCTTTGTATGACCCGCACTTAGCATTGCTGCTTCTGCAAGAGCTGTTCCACCATCATACATCGAAGAGTTAGCTACATCCATTCCTGTTAATTCACAAATCATTGTTTGGAATTCAAAAATGGCTTGAAGTTCACCTTGTGAAATCTCTGGCTGATATGGTGTATAGGCTGTATAGAATTCTGACCGGGAAATGACATGGTCTACAATTACAGGCATGTAATGGTCATAAACGCCGGCACCTAAGTAAGAAACATTTCTTTTTAGGTCTGCATTACGGCTTGCCATATTAAATAGTTCTTTCATTAATGCCGTTTCTGATTTTGCTGCTTTTATATTATATTCACCTTTAAATCTCACTTTTTCAGGGATATCACTAAACAGCTCATCAACGGAGGAAACACCAATCGTTTCAAGCATAGCCTTCTTATCTTGTTCAGTCATTGGTAAATAACGATGTTTCATAAACCTAGCTCCCTTCTGTTATTTCTTTTCTCTTTTATAAAAAGGTGTTGGAACTACTGTAGCTTTCAGGCGTTTACCGCGAATTTCCACTTCTACCTCTGATTCAAGACCAGCAAATTCTGTCTTAATTAAGGCAAGACCAATATTTTTCTTTAAGGTTGGAGACTGAGTTCCAGTCGTAACCTCTCCGATTAATTCTTCACCTTTATAGACTGGATAGCCGTGACGCGGAATTCCGCGGTCAATCATTTCGATACCAACCAATTTTCTTGGGAGGCCTTTTTCTTTTTGCTGCTTTAATGCTTCTTTCCCGATGAAATCTGCTTCTTTAGTTAATTTCACCGCAAATCCAATTCCGGCTTCCAGCGGAGAAATTTCCGCTGATAACTCTTGGCCGTAGAGTGCTAACACCGCTTCGAAACGAAGAGTATCGCGCGCTCCTAATCCACACGGGAGAATTCCTTCTTCCTCTCCTGCTTTTAAAATTTCTTTCCAAAGCAGTGCGGCTTCTGAAGAATCACAATAAACCTCAAAACCATCTTCACCTGTATAGCCGGTTCTAGATACAAGCGCCTTTTTTCCATTTATGAGCACTTCCTGCTGAAATTTGAAAAAGCCAACACCACTTAAATCAGTATCTGTAAGCTTTTGCAGTACCTTTTCAGCAAGAGGTCCCTGAACGGCGAGCTGTGCCATTTTTTCAGAAAGGTTTTCCAGGCTGACATCGCCCTCTAAATGTTCTTCAAGCCATTTATAATCCTTTTCAATATTGGATGCATTCACAACCAATAAATAGTGATTATCTTCGATTTTATAAACGAGCAGATCATCAACTGTACCGCCATTTTCGTAGCACATTGCTGTGTATTGGGCGCCGCCGTTTTTAATTTTTGAAATATCGTTTGTCATCATTTTTTGTAAATAATTTAAGCTGTCAGCACCTTTTACTTCTACTTCCCCCATATGGGAAACATCAAATAATCCAGCTTTTGTTCTTACGGCTTCATGTTCTTCCTTAATGCTTGAAAACTGGACAGGCAGTTCCCAGCCTCCGAAATCAATCGTTTTACCGCCGTATTCCTTATAAACGTCAAACAGCGGAGTACGTTTCAATTCAGTCATCATAAATCCCCCTTCAATCTTTTACATGTTCATTATTCGTAAAAATTGACTCTTTAACAGAGATTAACCCATTAACAAAATCAGGAAAAATATTATTCTGATTTTGCATTTAAAAAAGTATTTTGACAAAGGAAAACATAAAAAAGGACAGAAACCTCCCTTTAAACGAAAGAAGGTCTCTGTCCTTGCACCTGAAAGTTTAACCTAAGAATGGCTTTCCCCTTTGGTGGCTGCCCAATCTATACAGCACTCTCCAGAGCTGCGTCAAACAAGAGTTCTTTTGCCTGAGAGATTCACATGGTCTGCTTGCTCCTTCGGCGCTACAAAGTAGTCTCTCCCCTTGTTATCATTCGCATTTATAATATTTTCCATTTTGGTCATACTAATTATACTTCTAAAATAAATTACC
Source organism: Neobacillus bataviensis (assembly GCF_019969725.1). The sequence continues at coordinate 356,085 of NZ_JAHXYW010000004.1, read as the reverse complement.
TTATTAAAATATTTAAAACTTTCAAAGCTATTATCATCCTACCATTAAAACATTACATTGAGCAATAACTTTTGTAGGAACTTTTGCAGGAAAAGGAGCTGAAACGATGTCTGTCGAAATTGAATTTGATTCCTCATGGCAGGATGATTTTTTGCATAGAATTGACAACGATGGTCCTTGGGGAAATTGGGAGCTTTTTAAACTGGCTATTGGGGTTGAAAAACACCTTGTCATCCCTGAATTCGAGGGCCTTCAGGCACCGAATCATCTGGCTAATTTAACACCGCTTCCTCACCAGCTTGAAACCGCTAAGCAAGTAATTGAAAACATGAATGGCAAGGCGATTCTTGCCGATGAAGTCGGACTCGGTAAGACGATTGAAGCCGGCTTGATTTTAAAAGAATACATGATTCGTGGACTGGTAAAAAAAGTATTGATCCTTGTTCCCGCTTCATTAGTTACCCAATGGGCCATTGAACTTAATAGCAAGTTTTTTATCCCTGCCATCACCCAAAGGAAAAGCTATGTATGGGAACAGTGCGATGTGGTGGTTTCTTCGATTGACACAGCGAAGCGGAATCCGCATCGGGACATTATTTACCAGCAGGATTATGACCTTATCATTATCGATGAAGCCCATAAATTGAAAAATAATAAAACGAAAAACTATGAATTTGTTCAAAATCTAAAAAAGAAATTTTGTTTATTGTTGACGGCCACTCCCATTCAAAATAGGATTGAGGAAATTTTTAACCTTGTTTCGCTCCTTAAACCAGGTCATTTAGGCAGCGAAACCGCATTCTATGAAAAATACAAACGCGATTCTCGATCCTTAAATGATGACGAGCGTTTAAAAGAGCTGGTCAATAAAGTGATGATTCGAAACCGCCGTGCTGATACAGGAATTGAATGGACGAAACGACATGTTGAAACAATTCCCATCGAATTTACACAACCTGAAAAAGAACTGTATATGTCGATTACTGACCTAAAAAGCGAAGGTGACTGGGTCCAGACCAGTGCTTTCTCAGTCATGACCCTGCAGCGGGAAGCTTGCAGCAGCAGAGAAGCTGTTTTTTACACATTAAAAAATATGCTGCAAAAGAAAGAAAATCCTACACAGGCTTTTGAAGAACAAATCCAATATTTGATTAAAAAGGTGGAAGCAGTTCAGCAAAATTCAAAGGCAGAAAAGGCGCTCGAGTTAATTCAAAAAGTGAATGACAAAGTCATTATTTTTACGGAATACCGAGCAACCCAGTTATATTTGCAATGGTATTTAAAGCAGCATGGAATCTCTTCTGTTCCTTTTCGCGGCGGGTTTAAGCGCGGTAAAAAAGACTGGATGCGTGAATTGTTTCAAAAACACGCCCAGGTGTTAATTGCAACGGAAGCAGGCGGTGAAGGAATTAACCTGCAATTCTGTAATCATATCATTAACTTTGATTTGCCATGGAACCCGATGAGACTGGAGCAGCGGATTGGACGGATTCATCGCCTTGGGCAGGAAAAAGATGTCATGATCTACAATTTCGCGATAAAAAACACGGTCGAGGAGCATATTCTCAAGCTATTGTATGAAAAAATTCATTTGTTTGAGAAGGTGATCGGCGAGCTCGATGATATTCTCACGAAACTGGAATTCGGCAATATTGAGGATCATTTAATTGATATATTTGGACAGTCCGCTTCAGAGGGTGAAATGCGGATCAAAATGGAAAATTTATCATCGATGATTGAATTTGCAGAAAGTATGAAGAAAGGAGATTCACATGCAGCAGCAGGAAATTCATAGTTTTCTTTTCAATTATTTTAAAGCCAATGATTGTCCGATTGTCGAAAATAAGCCGGGATATTTAACGGTTCAGTTGACGATTGAACTCGATAAAGCCTTAATGAATCGCCCTTTTTACTGGCATTATTTAGAAAAAACGGGCGGCATTCCGAATCCGATGAAGCTGACGTTTATTACTAATCAAAAAGCGGCACCTGAAAATATGAGAGGGGAGATTATTCATTTCGGCTCCCCTCGGCTCCACCAAATATTTGAATCAACGAAAAATTTAGCCAGTTACATACGGCTTTATGAAAACCATCAACATGGCAGCAGCCAAACTCCATTAATGCCTTGGCTCTGTATGAATGTTAAAATTTCTTATCAATGTGATCGGAAACGAGATATTTTTAAGTCTATTGGCTTACAGCTGATTAATGGGCAAATGGTGGAGGATTTCCATGATCGGCTTCAGAAAATATCGCTTACACCTAAAATACCGGATTACTCTTTTACCCTATCACCATTAGTGAAGCCGAAAAGCGGGATGTCAAGAATTGAGAATTACCTTAAATCGATGATTGAGGAGGATGACCATTCTTGGGCCGATGACGCGAGAAAGCGCTGGGAACAGGATTTACGTCTTTTAGACCATTTCTATGAAGATGCCGAAGAAGAAAACGAAAGCTATGAAACGGAGAAACAGGCGTTAAAAGAACAATACGAACCAAAAATAAACATTTCCTTCATCAATGGCGGGCTTTTCTACTTAACTGAAAAAGCAATCTAATCCTAGGGTGTCAGGCACCATGTGAAAATTTCACATGGTGCCTGACACCCTCTTCAAATATTTTTACAAAAAAATATTTTTTTAAAAATTTTAAGAGGAAAAGAGAGAATCATGTCGAAATTTAATTAAAGACAAATTAAAAAGGTGGTGTTACCCATTGTTAGCTCAATTGAAATTTTAGCAAACAGGATCATCACAGATGCAGCCCGAAACCAGGCAACAGATATACATATTATTCCACGGAAGAAAGACACTCTTGTCCAGATTCGTTTAACCAACAAGCTCATTCCCCGATTATCACTTCCAAAAGAAGAATGCGACAGATTAATCTCACACTTTAAATTTACAGCCAATATGGATATCGGAGAAAGAAGACGCCCGCAAAGCGGAGCCATTTTTTGCGAGGTCGACGGACAATTAATGGGCCTTAGGCTTTCCACTCTTCCATCTAACAACAGAGAAAGTCTTGTGATCCGGCTATTACCCCAGCAGGAACAAATTCCTTTTCATCAGCTCTCACTCTTCCCTTCTATGACTAGAAAACTGCTAGCACTTCTCAAACATGCTCATGGATTAATTATTTTCACAGGTCCAACTGGCAGCGGCAAAACGACCACACTTTACTCCCTTTTGAATGAAACTGCCCACCTATTTCATCGCAATGTCATCACCCTTGAAGACCCAATAGAAAAAAACTACGACTCCGTTCTGCAGGTACAGGTCAATGAAAAAGCCGGCGTCACTTATGCAGCCGGTTTAAAGGCCATTCTTCGTCATGACCCTGATATTATCATGGTTGGGGAAATCAGGGATGCCGAAACAGCTAAAATTGCCGTTAGAGCAGCTCTCACTGGGCATTTGGTTCTTAGCACGATGCATACAAGGGATGCCAGAGGTGCGGTTTACCGCCTCAGAGAATTCGGTGTCAATTGGTTAGAGGTGGAGCAGACATTAATTGCCGTTACAGGGCAAAGATTAGTTGAGCTAACCTGCCCCTATTGTGAGGGAGATTGTTCACCATTATGTTATTCAGATGGAAGATGGAAAAGAGCCAGCGTTTTTGAACTGTTATCAGGAAGAAATTTAAGCAATACCATGAAAGCGGCAAAAGGTGAGAACATTGAAACACATTATCGGACAATTAAAGATGTGATTAAAAAGGGCATTGCCCTTGGTTATATACAAGAATCTGAATATGACCGGCTGGTATACGATCATGAAAAAACGTAAATGGTCAGTTAACGAACAAGCCGCCTTTTTAAAGAGAATTGGTGAACTTTTAGCCAGGGGGTATCCAATTGCAGCTGCAATTGAGTCCATATCATTACATTTACCTAAGTCTAGAAAGGAGGAATTATATGATTGTTTAGTAGAGTTAAAAAGAGGTTTGCCTTTTCATGATGCACTGGACAAACTAGGATTTCACAAAGACTTAATTGGTTATGTTTATTTTGCTGAACAGCATGGAAGCTTCGCGGAAGCCCTGCTCGAGGGAAGCAGCCTTGCACAATTGAAGAATAAGGATTTACATAAGCTGATAAAACTTCTTCAATATCCTTTTGTTTTAATCCTGATCACTGGGTTCCTCTTTGTGTTTATAGAAAATACCCTTCTCCCAAGATTTACAACCCTGTTTACATCGCTTGGCCTTGAAGCAAATTTCTTTACTAGGGTCATCTACGCCTTTGATCATTATTTTCCTGTCTATATTGAGACATTGCTTGTCCTGTTATTCTTAACAGCAATCTACTACGTCTTCATCTTCCGAAAATACTCTATCCTAAAGCAACGGGAACTTCTTGTTCGGATACCTATTGCTGGCAGAATCCTCAAATTGCTGTTTACCCACTACTTTTCCATTCAATTAAGTTTCCTTTTATCCGGCGGAATTTCAGTTTCAGAAGCTCTTGTACTTTTTGAGCAAAATGAAAAACAGCCCTTTTATAGTGAACTGGGTAAAACAATTAAATCAAAGCTTGTCACCGGAGAAAAATTGGAGACGATTATTGCAACTTTTTCGTTTTTTGAAAAAGAATTTCCAATGATTATGAAGCATGGCCAAGAAAATGGAAAATTAGAGCAGGAATTGCTTTTTTTCAGCAAGCATTGCGTGTCAATCATGGAGGAATTAATTGAAAAAAGCTTAAAAACCATTCAACCAATTCTTTACTTATTTATTGGACTTCTTATTGTGTCGATGTATCTATCTATTTTATTACCAATGTTTCATCTAATGGATGGAATTTAAAAAATGGAGGTTATTAAAATGAACTTTAAAAAAATGAAAAACGAAAAGGGATTTACCTTAATTGAAATGATGATTGTTATGCTCGTAATATCAGTAATATTAATGATTACGATTCCGAATGTCACAAAACATAATTCGAATATCAATAACAAAGGCTGTGATGCTTATGTAAAAATGGTTCAAGCCCAGGTTCAGGCTTACGAAATGGAACATAACGATGTTCCTACCCTGGCTGAACTGGAAACAGCAGGATATTTAAAAGAAAATCAAGGTTGTCCTAACGGCAAGAATGTTGTCATCGATGCTGCAGGAAATGTTTCCGTTGCCTCATCATGATAAACAACCAAAAAGGATTTACCTTAGCTGAGTCCTTGGTCGTTCTCTCCATCTTTATGATTCTTTCCCTAGTGACAGCCATTTCTTTAAAACCACAGCATGCTGTATTAGAAGATGCAGCATTTTTTACCCAATTGAAGGCAGACTTATATTATGCTCAGAACTATGCCATCTCACATCAACATGAAGTATCGGTAGTTTTTATCCCAAGTGAGTATAAGTATTATATGTTTTTGCGAACCGAGGTCCCGCCCATAGTTGAGAGAACATATTCAACCAACATTAATCTCACGGTAGGAACTCTCCCCTTTTATTTCAAATTCCTACAGGACGGAAATGTAAATAAATTTGGTTCCTTTGTGATCCACACTCAGAAAAAAGATTACCTCTTGACCGTTTTGATTGGAAAGGGACGGTTTTATGTTACGGAAAAATAATGGATTTTTTTTGCTGGAACTATTATTATCGCTTTCAACCCTTTTAATGATTTGTCTGTTTTTGATCCCGTTATTAATCGAAATAAGAGCTCAAGCTAGAACACTGGAAATTGAAAAAAAGGCCCGCCAAGTCATGTTTGAGGAACTACAAGCAAAATTAAACAATAATCCCGTTTTCTTAAATTATTCAGTTAATCACAATAGCATTGAGTACAAAATCAATTGGACTGAAAACAGCCAGTATAAGGAGGTGTGCGTTAGAGTTGATGACAGTTCAATCCATAAACAAACCGAAATTTGCAGCCTACTTGAATGATAAAGCTTTTACGCTCATCGAAGTGCTCATTGCCCTTTCGATTTTTTCTGTCCTAGCTTTTTTTATGATGCCTATTTTTCAAATTTTGTTTAACAGTAAAGATTCGCAAGCAGAATTACAATCTATGGAGTGGGAAGTTTTTTGCAATCAGATAAAAAAAGAAATCCGATTGTCCACAAAGGCCCAAGTTATTTCTGGCCGATTAATCCTGACAAAGGACACAGAAATGATTCAGTATGAGAAATATGGATCCAATTTGCGCAGGCGGGTCGATTCCACCGGACATGAAATTCTTCTGCAAAATGTATCTCAGTATTCCTTTTCCATTCAAAACAATTCAGTAAAAGTAACGGTTAAGGATCTTTCAGGGAAAGATTATTCAGTAATTGCTTATTCCATATTGAATTGGAATGCAGCACCATGAAAAATAGTCAAAGTGGATTTGCTTATCCTTTAACACTTTGCCTGCTTATCCTTTTTCTTATGTTTCTCTCAATCCATATTGAACAATTACTATCTGAAAGAAAAATGGGCCATGAAACGGCCACAATACTGCAGGAAGAGTATTATTTTCTCACAACAGTGAAAAAAATTGAGAACCTGTTCCAATCAGCCGGAGCAATTCCTTTAAAAGGAACGCTCGTTTATCAAAAGGGCAATTTGGGATATCAGGCGGAAACTCCTTTAGTGTATGTTCAGAAGGTCAATTTTACGCTTAACTTATACTCTGGAGAAACGGTTTATGGGATAGGATATTTTGATACGAGAACAAAAAAGTTAATAAAATGGGTAGAAAAAATGAATTAATTTGTTTGAAATAATAAATCTTGGACATACTTATATGTGAACAAAAAGGCAGGTGTGTCCATGAAAACGAATGATTATGTAAAATATATGACACAAACGATTGTTAAATATGCAGACCAGCCAAAAGAGGAAAGGAAACGTATACGTCAAGAACGTAAAGACGGAAGAGCTTCCTTTTGGTATCGTTGGTTTGGAATTCTCCCTTATATCCTATACACCGAAGTTAAGAAAAGAAGGAAAATATAAGAAGCGGTTGTTCATGACCGCTTCTCTTTTTTTACAAACATTCCAATAATAACACATTGACTTTATACTTTCCCCTTCAATTTCAATCCAAATTTAAATATTGTTACAATATAAAGTCTATAAATGTGAACATTTTCTAAACATATAGTGTTTACCTTGTTAACCTCATTCCCTCTTTATTATTGCTGTATTATAATGGAATAAATTATGGGGGTCCGAGGTGAACAAGAGATGGAACAAACATTAAAGATTACAAACGTTTTGTCAGATCCAACGCGGTACTACATTTATCAATACATTACGAAACGCCATCAAGAAGTAACTGTTCAAGAAGTGGCAGATAATTTTAATATTCATCCAAATGTGGCAAGACTGCATTTATCAAAACTTGAAGATGTCAACATGTTGGCATCCGAAACAAAAAAAACGGGGAAAGGCGGCAGACCTAGCAGATTATATCGCTTATCTGATGATGTTATTCAGTTGCATTTTCCATATCGAGACTATATGCTCCTTTCGAAGGTTGCGATTCAAACCATGATTTCCCTTGGGGAGGCTGGAAGAGAAGCCCTTTTCTTAACAGGAAAACGGTTTGGTGCAGAAATTATTGAGCAGGAAATGGCTAAAAGATCACTTGATGAAGAATTAGAATTCGAGCAAAAGCTAAATATATTAAAGAGTGCAGCAACACTCGCAGGTTTCTATCCGGAATTTGAAGCAAATGGCGAAAAAACCAAAATATACTTTCAAATTTTCAATTGTCCTTTTAAAGAAGTGGCTGAAGAGCATACGGAAACAGTTTGCAGTATGCACCATGAATTTTTAAAAGGAATGTTTGGAGCTCTTTTTGAATCGGTAGAGTTGATTGAAAAAGAAAATATGATTTCCGGTTGTGAAACCTGTTCTTATCAAGCACTTGTCACAAACTAATTCGAAACCATTATTTACATTGCACCTCCTTTTCTTTATAATATTGTAATGATGGTATCGTAGGGTAAAAGGAGGGATACATATGGATCGCATGTTCAGAGTTTGTGGTTTCTGGACGGGCATTTTCACCATTATGTTATATCTTGGTGATTTGGATAAGACAGCTATGCTTTTCTTAGCCCAAACAGGATTCTTTGTTCTGTTAAGTTATCTTAAACTTTCCGAGCGTATGTATTTGTATGTTTTCGGAGCATATTTAACTATTTTCTTCGCTGGCTTTACATATTGGACAACGTTCATGATGCCACTGGGTGGCGGAGAATAAGAAAAAATAAAAACGCCGTTAAAACCGGCGTTTTTATTTTTTATAAAGAGAATAGATCACTTTCATTTAAATGAAGACCTTTTAGTTGAATAATAATATGAAAGTAAGAACTCATTCCCGATGGCATGATTAAACTGCGTATAGCCCTATTCCTTTTGCTAACCTCTGAAAAAGGATTGGGGTCATAATGGTCCTCTAGTTCCTTAAGAATACCGGTTTTAAGTAAAAATTCATCCTGCCTAAGTTTTGTTAAGAATCGTAAACCAAATTGTTCTCCTTTTTGGATAAGATAATCAAAATGGATATGCGTGGTAATATCCATTTCACCTGGATTTTCTAGGACATTATTTATCATCCGATGTTGATGATATCCTCTCAAGCTTCCCTCTGCCCTTCTGGGATTCATCCACTCTTCATTTGTATATCCATAATCAGCCGTTACCACAAATCCTTTGGTAAGTACATTGGAGATACTCTGCAACATTTTTTCCATTTCTATAGGAATCTCTATCCGTTGATTTTCTCGCAAAGCTAGACCGCTTTCCCGTAAAAAGCAGAGAATATCTTCATTTTCTAATGGTATCTTTTTCTCTACAAGATCTTCACTTTGATAACCGACCATCACCTCGAATAACTGCCCATGACTTTTTTCAATGACATGAACCGGAAGTGCATCAAAGAGTTCATTGGAAAAAATCACCCCTTCAAAGGCTTTCAGCTCCATCAAGTTCTCAATTTGGATCACGGAAGGGTAATTTTTTAGTAATTCCTTTTGCAGGTTTCGGTGAAAGGGACTTGTTTCCACAATAATGTATTGTAATGGAGTATTGATTGTTTCATGCCATTCCTGCAGGAAAGATTGAGCAAATCTGCCATTCCCTGCACCAATTTCACAAAATACAGGATCAAGGTTCGCTGTTTTACATATTCGTGAAAACCATTTGGCGATTAGCCTGCCATATACGTCTGAGATATTACTCGTAGTAATAAAGTCGCCAAGACGTCCAATTTTTTGTTTATCTTTCATATAATATCCGAATTGCGGATGATACAGGGCTGCACCAATAAAGTCAGCATAGGATATAAGACGACTTGGTGAATTAGAAATTAGCTGCTGTAAGTATGTTTCCATCATTGCTCCTTCGAATTAACACTATTGACATAGTGAAAACTTTATTATATTGTAAAGTTAGTAGCTTAACAATATCCCCTCCCATTATTATGAATAGAACATCCCCCAGAAAGACCCTTCTCTTTATGAGAAGGGTCTTTCTATTTAGAAGCCATTCAAAAACGGATTACCGTCCATTTCATCAACAATCGTTGTTGCAGGCCCATGTCCTGATAATACATAGGTTTCCTCTGGCAATGTTAAGAGCTTGTCATGAATACTTTTTAACAACTGGTCCTGATTTCCGCCTGGAAGATCTGTTCGGCCGATACTGCCTTGAAACAGAGCATCGCCTGAGATGACAAACCCGTCTTTTTCAAAATAATAAGAAACACTTCCAGGTGAATGACCTGGTGTATGTAATACAGTAAACTCAAAATCATCGATTTTCATTACGCCTTCATTTTTTATAAGATGATCGGCGGGATTTACCCTAATTTCTTCAATTAACCTAAAGAAGGAGGATCCATTTAGCGCTGGGTCCCCGAGCCATTTTTCTTCCTGTTTGTGGATATAGACGGGAATATTATAAAAATCTCTTACTTCACTTACTGCGCCAATATGGTCAAAGTGCGCATGGGTAAGCAGGATTGCAGCAGGCTTTAAGCCTCTCTTTGTTAATAAATTGATCAGTTTTTTCCCTTCACCGCCCGGATCGAAAATTAAACAAGCACGATCCGGATTTTCAACAATATAACAATTGGTCTGTATACTTCCTAAGGGTATTTGCTGCCATTTCATTTTCATTGTTCCTCCAAATTGGAATTGAGATACAATTATTTTACACTATTAATTAAGAAGGCGGAAGAATTGCCTTTAAAAGGGGGATACTAAAATGATAAAAGCTTTTGCAGTCGAGGCTAATTTTGAAATTGCCGATTTCCCAGAATTTCATGATTTGTTATTTGAAGAGACCAACATTAAGTGGAATGTTAAAAACTTTTTTATTTACCTTATAGAAGAGGAGGCGAACCTCGCTCAAGAATTATTAGAGGCTGTTGATCTTTTTGAACATATTCACCCATTATTCGTTGTGGCTAATGGTAATAAGAGCACAACTTTCGAGGATTATGCACTTGAATTAGACGTAGACCATTGCGGTCTATTTGCGTCTGATATCATTCCCTTCTGTATTACCAAGGGGAATCAAAATGACATTCAGATGGCGATGTATCAATTTGAGGAGCATTTAGTGTTTGAAACAAAGGAAAATGGGGCAGCTCTTTTCTTTATTGATAAGGACAATATTGAACTGATTCAGAAAATTGCCAGGGCATATGATATTGTTGTCACTTTTGCCCTCGACAAATGAAAGAAAAAAATATAAAATAGGAATCGAATGTATATAATATTGTTACATAATTTTCTTTCAAACTTAGGCTTCATGCCTGCTTATTACTTATAAAGGGGGATTTCTCATGGGTTTGGTTATCATTTTTGCTCTCGTTACCTTGCTCGCTGTATTTGGAGGATTAAGGTCACTAAAGGATAAAAATATGCTAGGGGCATTTTGGGGTGTAGCATCCTTTCTTGTTTTTGGCTGGTTTACCGTTATGACCATCGTTGAACACGGTTTTCCTACTGGAACACATTAAAAAAAGACTGTCAGCCGACAGTCTTTTTTTAATGTCATTCTTTTATCATCATATATTTTTTCTTTGCTTTTAAATCGATAATATTTTCTAAACTGTTTCCAAATAACAAGGCATCGCCGGATGGTGAAATAGTGATGGGCTCGTTTTCTAAACCTTCCATAATTACTTTTTTACTCCCCTTTTTAACATCGTATAATACTAATTGAAAACCACTCCTATAAGAATCAAATTCACCACTACTCAGCGGTTGAAGAGTGATAAATTGTCCCTTATTCTCATCGTAATCATAAAAAGGAACTAACCAATCCGAGAAATTCGTTAATTGCGGGATAGAGAATGAAAATATTTCATTTTTGCTTTGATCATAGAAGGAATAGGCAGCCTTAGATTGATCCTGCTTACTCACCGTGACGGTCATAATTAAATGGCGAAATGTTGAAAAATGAATGGCTGATGGAAATATCGGTTTCTCACTTTCATTATCCAGGTTCATCCCGATAAGTGGAGCAAATAAAGCAGGATTATTTTCATCCCAATTTAAGAAAGCTATTTCCTCCTCATTCATCCATTTAATAAATGGCTGAGGTACGGAAAGCTCTTTTGATTTAGAATTTTCGATGTCTAGTAATGAAACAGAGAAAGTCCAATCCTCTGCAAATTTGGTAACGAGTACTTGTGACTCGTTATATGGATTCCACTCAAACTCTAACTCATGAGATGGAAATGATTCATTTAGTTTTTGTGAACCCTTAGCATCGATTATTGTAACTAAGCCCTCATACGAAGATGGAGAGGAATGAATTAATATATAATTTTTTGATGGGCTAATTTCAACAGTAACGATTGGATACTTACTTTTATAAATTAAAGCACTTTTGCCGGTTAACAAATGATAGAGATAGACATTGGAAGTCTGCTCAACGTTTGTTATATAGAGGACTTCTGTATCTGAGATCCATCCTGCAAATTTGTAAAATTCACCTTCTGGTGGTGAAACAGGCAGCTTCCATTCTGTTCTTTGTTCTGTAGTAGGAGTTTTGCTCTTATTTGGTTTAGCTGAAGTCTTTGATTTCTGCGGGTCTTTATTCACGCAGGCACTTAAAAGGAGGGTCATAACAATCAATAGTATGGACAATGTATGATTTTGATAGGACACTATTTTCTTTAACTGAATCATCTTCCCCTCCTTGTACCCCTCATTTGCTTTTTTTATAATGATAATTAATTTTAATGAGAATAAACGGACAATACAAGTAATGAGCTTATTAAATTTATAAATAAAGGGCTGCTAAAAATATTGCTTCGGCCCGTTTCAATATTTCTGGAAATTGCGATAGCGGCAGGGGGTTTATTCCTTTTCCTAACTCCAACGTAAAACCTGGCTGTTTAAACTCCTGAATAAACCAGTCCTTATATCCTGCATGGCTATTTACATAGCGAATCGCCTCATATCCGCTTACTTTTTCAAATTCTTTAGCAATCGTCTCTGATTCAGCAGGTTCAAAGCCTTCATAACCCCAATAAAACTCCTCCCCTTGGGTATGGAACGCTAATACACGATTAAATGGGTTATTTTTTGCCAAATCAGCCATGGCAATAGCTTCTGGTTCCGTTAACGGCAAATCTCCTGGATAGTCCCTTGGCGCTGGTGATTTGGGCCGCTTGTTTTGTTTACAAATATCCCAGTTAGCCGGAAATTGATTATTTAAATCAATTCCTCGGATATTGGCTTTCCAATGAATAAAATCATCCGTACCTTCATTCATACTGATCACTTCATCTCTTAAACTAATAGGAGGTCCGTTTAAAACTAAATCCACTCCATCGGGATTAACCATTGGAACGATAGACAATTCTACATTTTGATATAGTTCAAGAGTATTCCTTCCTCCAATTAAGCTTCCATTTGTTAATGAAAGCAGATACTGATTTAACAGATTCATCAGCACCAAGGTTGTAATCCATTCATTCGCATGGAAAGAGGCATTCATATGTACTTTTTTAGCACCCTTTCCAATTCGGATTTCATGAATCGAATTTCCTAGTACACTGTTTCCAATTACAGTAACTTTTATAAATGGGTATACCTTTTGAAAATGATTAATTATTTTAACTAAACTCTTATAATCGCAGCCTGCTTTTGCTGATGTATTGGGTTTAGTAATCCTTTCAGGCAAGTACATCGTTTCACCCAATATTAACTTTTTAGAATCCAGGTTTTGATTTAATAAAAGAATGGCATCAATGGCTATATTTTTAGAATGGGCAATTTTCCAAAAGGTATCATCTTTTTTAATGGTATATGGTACAGAAATAAATCCAGGCAAAAGTATTTTTTCTGAGACTTTTAAATGTATTGGGTCGACATCCGGGTTGGAATCGATAATGAGTTCAAGCGGTACCATAAACAAATTACTCAAATATGACAAGGTATCTCCGGAGCGTACAATTATCTCCATAATATCTCCCTCCATTTTATATGTAACATATGAAAGAGATTTGAAAAAATGATTTCAAAAGAAAAAACCTGCAATATATGCAGGCTTTTTCCTAATTCTCTTACAGGTTTAAGTTATTTTTAATGAGATATGCCGCTCCAAGTACTCCAGCATCATTTCCTAACGTAGCAACCGCTAGCTTAGTAGAATCCTTTACTGATGAGAATGCATATTTTTCAAAGTTTTCTCTGACAGACTTCAATAAAATATCACCAGCTTTTGATACACCGCCACCCAGAACGATTTTTTCAGGATTAAGGGTGTTTGCTATATTGGCCAAAACATATCCTAAATGGAATGAAACATCATCTAATACCTTTTTAGCCAATAAATCACCATTTCGTGCAGAATCAAAAACATCTTTTGCGGTAATATTTCCATTTGATGCATGCTTTTCAGCTAATTCTCCATTTGATCCGTCTTTTAAAAGTGCTTCATTAGCCAAACGAACAATGCCAGTTGCTGAGGCAATTGTTTCCAAACAGCCTGTCTTCCCACAATTGCACGGAGCCCCGCCAAAAGGAATGGCGGTGATATGGCCAATTTCTCCCGCAGCACCGTTAACCCCTTGAACAATATTTCCGTTTGCAATGACCCCACCGCCAACACCAGTTCCCAGGGTGACACAAACCAGGTCCTTCGCTCCATTACCTGCCCCCTGCCACATTTCTCCTAATGCGGCACAGTTGGCATCATTTTCAATTACTACTGGCAAGGAAGTTGCTGCCTCTAAGCTTTCTTTAAGCGGGTAGTTATCCTTCCATCCAAGGTTGACAACATTTAAAATAATTCCTGTTTCATAATCTACTGGTCCAGGTGCTCCCATTCCAATTCCAATTAATTGTTCTCGGTTGGCACCAAGTTCATTTAGTTTTTCATTGATTGATTTTGCAATATTAGAAGTGATGTTTTGACCTTCATTCGAATTATCTGTTGGAATTTCCCATTTATGTACGATAACTCCATTCATTGATATAAAAGCAATTTTGGTCGTTGTTCCACCCAAATCAACCCCTGCGAACCACTGATCTGACATTTATCTCACCTATCTTTGACTTTTTTCTTTTAGAAATTGTATTTCTTGTCTTAAAATTAAAAGGGCTGTTTGATATTCCCTTTGCTCAATTAATTGGGCTTGAAACAACTCCGTTAATTCCGCTTCCATTAGTTCTAGGTCTGCGACTCGATCTCCGATATAAATGATCGTTCCAAATTTCTTTAAAAATTGTTGAATTTCATAAACCGTTTTCATTTAGAATCCCCTTAATTTATTAATGGAGGAAAAAAATATTATAGAAAAAGTATACCGTATGCCACATATCTCCTCAAGGAAATATATTTTGAACAAAGGTTAATTTAAGGGCTGTGTTAAACTATGTTGTTGATTTGCGCTCCTGGCGCTCCAATCAACATTGTTTAAAATAAACAATTTCCTATAACTCAGCCTAAATATAAGCCCTACTGTCCTCCATTTGCTTGGATAAACTGGACTAGTTTTGCAAAATCCTGGTTATCTGGTTCTAATTTTAGTGCCTTTTCTGCATTTGTTTTGGCTTCCTTAATATCATTTTCATTTAAGTTTACCAGCGCCAAATAATAATAGGCTGCAGCTGTATTTGGTTCTAGTTTTACCACCGTTTGCAAATGATTTTTTGCATCAGGATACAACTTTTCCTTGTATTCAACAAAGGATAAGATTAAATATAATTTTTCAGAAGGATTGACTCCCGACTCTTCGAAATTCTTTAATGTATCGTATGCCTGATCATATTTTTCTTGATGAATATACTCCTGTGCCATCGAAATAGCAGATTTTTCACCAATCGCCTTTGATGAATTACTAAATCCATAATATAAAGAACCCCATAAAATAATAGCTGAAATAATGAAAATGAATATTTGCAAACCTATCTTGCGTTTTTTAGGGAGATGTACAATCCCTGCGGCCAGGAATCCTCCGAACAGCCCTCCCAAATGACCAGCATTATCAATTCCTGATGAAGAGAACCCAAAAATGAGATTGATTGCCAGGACAAAAATTATATTAAACCCCATGGTCCGGAAGAATAATTTTGGGTAGATTACTCCGAAATAAAGCAAGGCCCCAAAACAGCCAAAAATAGCACCACTTGCCCCTGCTGATAAATTATAACTGAATATAAAACTGGCAATAACACCAGTTACTCCAGCAAACAAATAAATGAATAAAAAACGAACATTACCAAATATCCGTTCCACTGTCGTTCCAAGAAAATACAACGCAAGAGAATTCATGGCCAAATGAACAAATCCAATATGAAGAAATACGGGAGTAATAAACCTCCACCATTCTCCTTCGTATATTAGCTGGTTCATTTTGGCTCCATATTTAATTAGAGTTGCAGTATTTGTACTTCCACCATGAAGTTGAAGCCAGAGAAAAACCGCAATTTGCATAATAAGTAAAATATAAGTAAAAAACGGTTTCCCATTCATGAAAAGAGCCTTTTCTGAATTAACCTTTTGAACAGCAAGCCCCAAAGTCGTTTTCTTAAGAGCATCAACATCCATTTCTGTTATTTCATCTTTAATGGGAAATTGAACGTCTGTTTTCATCAGAGCGGAAATTTGCCGGAACCCTGATTCATATTCATCCATTGCTAATAATATCGAACGAACGGTTGTTTTATTGGATTCTGAATTCACATATGGAGTTGAAAGGCGGTATTGATAATCATCAACAGGTGGATATTGACTGACATAAATGTTAACAACATGTAATTCATGGCGGCCAATTTGCTTTCGAACTCTTTCCCCATTCATCGCGGTAAACTCGATATCTCTTTGCATCGCATTACTCCAATCTAAATCATGGAGGAGCATTCTAATAATGGGGGCATGTTTATTTTCTAATTTTTCAAGCCATAGCTCTTTTTGATTCTCGAATAATTGAATAATTCTATAGCCATGATCTGCTATTAACCCATATGCAAGCTTCCAGAATATGTAACCTTCTTTATTATTCATTTCTCACCAACTTTCTATCAACCTCTATTTCTTCATTATAAACGAAATGAACACGGTCCATTAATATAAAAAAAACCATCTGTGGTTTTCACCATTCAGATGGTCCTCCAAACACCGATTGCATCATTTTTCGTTTCACACCTGGAAAACTCATAATAGAACCAACCGCAATTCTTCGCATCCAGCTAGAGCCTAACAAGACATTAATCAAACGATAACGGAAACGGAATACAAAATAACCAATTGACCCTATCATTAAAATAGATGTTAACATTCGAGACATTATCATCCCTCCTGCTACTATTCTGTGAAGATAATAACTTTTTTATCCAATTATAAACCATTAAAAATTTTTAAAAACAGGCTCCATTGTTTTCTTTAATACATTTACTGAATGCGTAAATTTCTGTTTTTCATCGTCATTTAAATCTAGCTGGACAATCTGTCTTATTCCGTTACGGTTTACCACAGCCGGTACTCCAATGTATATATCCTTTTCTCCGTACTCACCATCTAAATAGGCGGAAACAGTTAGAACTGAATTTTCATTTTGTAATACTGCCTTTGTCAATCTTACTAAGCCCATGGCAATACCATAATAAGTAGCCCCTTTTCGTTCAATAATATGATAGGCTGCATCCCGGACATTTAAAAAGATTTGGTCAAGCTCTTCTTGATTGAATCCTTCTTTATTCTTTGTCCATTCATAGATTGAAGTACCAGCAATATCGGCGTGACTCCAAACTGGCAGTTCTGTATCACCGTGCTCGCCAATAATATATGCATGGACATTTCTTGTATCAACGTCAAAATAATCTCCTAGTAAAAAGCGAAAACGTGCTGTATCTAAAATTGTACCTGATCCAATTACCCGTTCTTTTGGAAGCCCGGAAAACTTCCAGACAGTATAAGTTAAAATATCCACTGGATTGGTTGCCACTAGAAAAATACCATCAAAGCCGGATGACATAATTTCTTCGACAATCCCCTTAAATATTCTTGTATTTTTCTCAACCAGGTCAAGCCGGGTTTCCCCTGGCTTTTGATTAGCACCTGCAGTGATAACGACAAGATCTGCCTGCCCACAATCCTCATAGCTGCCGTACCAGATTTTTGTTCGAGAAGGTGCAAAGGGTAAGCCATGATTTAAATCCATTGCATCTCCCTCCGCCTTATTTTTATTTAAGTCGATTAAGACAAGCTCTTCAGTAATTCCTTGGTTTAATAAAGCAAATGCGTAACTTGAGCCGACAAACCCAGTCCCAATAAGAGCCACTCTATTTACACGATTTAACATAAAAATTCCTCCTTCAAATCTGGTTTGGTTATTTTATTGGTTTACACTTAGATTGTACATCATTTCACAATCTTTTTTTACTGTAAAAATTAAATGAAACCGTTATCTCTTTTACAATTTTGTTAACCATTTATTATGAAAGATGGATGACCCAAATCGCTAAAATTGCAGCTATTAAACCGGAAAGAAAATTAACCATATCATTATCCACGAATGGAACCCCTTTTATGCGGGTAGCAGGCTTACCACAGTGAACCATTTTTTCAGTATGAATTCCACAGTTTACACATCTATATTCTTGTTGATAATAGGCACCAACTAAAGTATCAATGACATTCCCTAAAAATCCAAACAAAAAAATAATCAAACCTTCATATACAGGCAAATGAAATAAAAACATTGTAAGGATAGCGATCAAAAGTGCCCCGCTAATTGCTGCTGCACTTCCTAATAAACTAATTGCCCCAGAGGTCCCCTTTTCAATTCGCTTAAAGGTTCGTATGTATATCGGACTTTTTCGGCTTAAACTTCCGATCTCAGAAGCCCACGTATCCGAATTAGCACTTGCAAGAGAGACGCTAAAACCCATTAACCAAAGACTATCATTTTGAAAATAATAAATGATACTAAAAAGGGCGGCGGCCCCTCCATTTGCTGCAACCTGCCGCCAATCCCTTGTAGCACCTTTTGCTAATTTTTCTTCAATGGAAGCTTTAGCCGCACTTTTATATTTTGACCAAAGGCTTGAAGTGGCAAAGAATGCCCCTAACAGGAACAGCCCCTTTACCCCAAAACCAATATAAACAGCAAGTCCAGTCAAAATAGCCGCAATCGCACCTGACTTGGTTAAGGAGTTAAGTAAATATCCCGATGTACCGCTAATAAGGATCACCCCCAGTATCAATAATGCCGTCATTACGTTATGTGAATGACCTCTTCGACAGTAACAATTTTTGAAACAGGAATATCATGCTCCTCGACATGAAATTGTGAAATCATTTGCTCATTAAAGGCAAGTGATAAGGTTTTACCATTAAACTTTGTTAATAAGCGATCGTAGTAACCGCCGCCAAAGCCCAAGCGGAAACCTTCTTTTGTGAACGCTAAGCCAGGAACAATTAAAAGATCAATATCGGCAGGATTCACCTCGGTTGTTAATTCCACAATGGGTTCGTATAAGCCATAAAAAACGGATTCTAACTGTGAAAATTTCGTTAATGTTCGAAATGATAACCTTTTTTCCTTCGGATAGCACTTGGGAATTACAACAGTTTTTCCTTCTTCCCAAGCTTTTCGAATAATTTGATATGTATCGACTTCTGGCCGTTTTGAAACGGTGATTCCAATCACGTTTGCTTGCTTCCAATCGTTCTCATTATATACCCTCATGGCAATTTTATAAGAATAATCCTCGTAAAGGGGTTTTGAAAGCTTTGAAAGTGTTTCTTTCATTTGATTACGAAGGGAGTTCTTATTATTCATCAATAGTGACCTCCATTTTTTAGACAACAAAAAAAGCAGCAGGAAGCCCTACTGCTTATTTTGTTTCACGGTGTGCTGTTGTGCGCTTTTCTCTTGGGCAATATTTCTTAAGCTCAAGACGATCTGGGTTGTTACGTTTATTTTTTGTTGAAATATAGTTACGGTCTCCACACTCAGTGCAAGCTAACGTAATATTAACACGCATGTTATTTCCCTCCAAACGATTAAGCTAGTTCGTTCATACGACTTTTCTATAATATCATTTTTCAAAAGGAAATGCTAGTGTGTTTTTTAAAAGTCCTTGCTCCATTGAAATCAATTCATTTTTGCTCGATCCAGCAATTGTCCAAGTATTCATTTTTCTCGTCTCATGCTGACCCAATGACATTTTAATGGCGTAAATACTAGCAGCAGGGCCCCCAGTCATCGGCTGATACTTTAAGCTGCCTTTATGCAATGAACTCCAAATTTTGTCCGTATAGGCTGACCATTGTGGAATGGTAGTATATTCTTTCATACCAAATTCGTCAAATTTGCCATTAACCAGAAAAATACCTTTATCTGCAACATGAAAAATTCTATTATCTGTCGGTGACACGAATGTTAAATTGTCTTGTTTAATATTCGCATAATGGTGCATGACTAATACTTTGATCTCTTTCTTATGATTACTGTGATTACTTACAAAAATACTGGAAAAGCGAATTTTTGAATGAATCGGTTCATTTTTTACTTTTATAATCAATTCTTCATCAAAAATTACTTTTTCTGTACAATTATGAAGCCAATAATATTTTCCATTAACCCAAATACCGGGAATAAACTGAAGTGAATCAATGGCAGCCTGAGGTTCAAGAGACGGTTTATTTTTTTGTGAATCTGTTAAGTTCATTTCGCATACACCTTTTACAAATTATTTGATGGTACAATTTCATCGTTTTCATTAAATAAATTTTCAGCTTTGAACGTTAAAACATGGACTTCGTGAAATTAATTCTCCTTCATGTTTTTTGCATCCAAATAATAACTATAGGTGCTTACATAATCCAGCCATTTCGGGGGATTTTCTTCATATCGGTGAAACTGTAATATGTCGTAATTAAGCCCACTTTCGCCTGTTATTCCAAAAATGGGAGTTTGCAAGCATTTTGACCTGAATAGCGGGAAAAAGCCAGTATCCGCCATTTGAATACCTAATTCAGCAACATAGCAGCGATTGGCAGCCAATCCTTTTACAAACCAATGACCCATTTGATAGGGAACTGTAATTTCAAAATAGTGGTGAGCATTTCTTCCATTGAAAATTAAATCGGTAACATCATAAATTCTAATAACCGTAACATGTTCCTCAAGTCTGTAGTTTGAAAATAATTCAATTACTCTTTTGGCTACATTTGAAAAATCCCAGAAGAGAAATAGTTTTCGAGGTGTGACAAGCTTTGCTTTTAATTCACCTGTTTGAGGAATATAAGTCTGTGGCATAGGGTTAGTTGAGGAGTTTTCATCCTTTGTGGTTCCATTATTTTTAAACATGATTTCCTCCATTCTGCAAACTTACATTTTATGCGAAAAAAAACAAATTATTCAATAACTGTTAATTTAATCGTAACACCTCATAGACATGGAGACAATAAACGCAAATTGTCGCATTTTGCTTGTACTTCGACAAAAAAGGTGAAGCATTATGCTTCACCTTAGGCATTCAAATCAATACGTTGACCAGTTACGAGATAAATAACGTTCTCTGCGATATTTGTAGAGTGATCTGCAATTCTTTCTAAAAATCTACAAACAAACGCTAATTGGATAATTTGGTTCGTGGAGTTAGGATTTTGTGGAATGTACCCCAAAAGTTCTTGAATTAATCTTCCAAACATTTTATCCACTTCATCGTCTTTTTCTGCACATTTCTTAGCAATCGAAATATCTTCCGAATAATAAGCAGTTATCGACTCAGCAACCATATCTAAAGCCTTTTCCATCATATTCGGAATATCAACAAGTTCTTTAATATGCTTTTCTTCCCCAATATGCACTGCTGATTTGGCAATATTTACAGCCATATCAGCCATTCGCTCTACTTCAGACGAAACTTTCAATGCAACATTAATTTTCCTTAGGTCCGATGCAACAGGAGATTCTCTTGCAATTAGTAACAAAGCTTTATCATTTATTTCATGTTCCAATTCATTGATTTCACTATCAGCCTTAATAACATGTTTGGCCTTCTCTATGTCCTGATTAATTAGGGCAATCATTGCTTCTTTAATTGCGTACTCCGATTTACTAGCCATCTTTAAAAGCATTGCTTTCAACTCTTTTAAATTTTGATCAAAGTTTGCTCTCGTACTCATATTCGTCACCTCATCATCCGAATCTTCCAGTAATATAGCCTTCTGTGCGTGAATCTTTAGGATTTGAAAATATTGTTGAAGTAGAATCTAATTCTATTAATTCACCCATTAAAAAGAATGCAGTCTTATCTGAAACTCTGGAAGCTTGCTGCATGTTATGGGTAACAATTACAATCGTATATTTCTCTTTTAATTCTAAAATCAATTCCTCGATTTTCAAGGTAGAAATTGGGTCCAAGGCGGAGGTCGGTTCATCCATTAACAGTACATCTGGTTTTGTCGCAAGTGCTCGTGCAATACACAATCTTTGTTGCTGACCCCCAGATAGCCCTAGTGCCGGAGCATGGAGACGGTCCTTTACTTCATCCCAAAGGGCCACATCCATTAAAGATTTCGTAACGATTTCATCCAAATCTTTCTTTCGTTTGATTCCATGAATCCTTGGGCCATAGGCGATATTATCAAATATAGATTGTGGAAAAGGGTTGCCCTTTTGGAAAACCATTCCAACGTGTTTTCTTAAGTCAACAAGATCGATTTTTTCATTTAATACATTCTGACCATTGAAATTAATTTCGCCCGTCATTTTTACATTTGGTACCATATTAATCATCAGGTTCAATGTTTTAATAAACGTAGACTTACCGCAGCCAGAAGGTCCGATAATTGCCGTTACCTCTTTTTTATTAATCGGGAAGTCAATATTCTTTAGAGCATGATGATCTCCATACCATAAATTAAGGTCTTTAATATCAAATACCTGCCTGGTTAATGTTACGCTTGACATACGGTCTCCTCCTTATCCAAACCTTCCAGAGATATATTCTTCTGTCTTTTTAACAGACGGGTTTGTAAAGATTTTTTCAGTAGCATCGTATTCAATTAAATCCCCGCTTAGGAAGAAGGCAGTTTTATCGGAAATCCGGGAAGCCTGCTGCATATTGTGTGTAACAATGATAATTGAATAGTCCTTCTTTAAATCCACAATTAAATCCTCAACCTTAGCATTTGAAATCGGATCGAGCGCGGATGATGGTTCATCCAGAAGCATGACAGTCGGTTTCATCGCAATCGTTCGAGCAATGCAGAGACGCTGCTGCTGTCCACCCGAAAGTGATAGTGCCGACTTATGAAGCCTGTCCTTGACTTCATCCCATAATGCTGCTTTTTGAAGACTCTCTTCGACAATTTCATCAAGCTCACTTTTCTTTTTTATTCCCGCAAACTTAAGGGCATGAGTAATATTGTCATAGATGGATTTTGGGAAGGGGTTCGGCTTTTGAAACACCATGCCTATTTCCTTCCTTAAGGCAACAACATTTATATCGTCAGACAAAATATTGAGATTTTCATACATAATTTCTCCTTCTGCTCTAGCCCCTGGAATAAGATCATTCATTCTATTGATACTTCGCAAAAAGGTAGATTTCCCACATCCAGAAGGACCAATGAGTGCCGTTACCGCATTTTTTTCAATATCCAAAGTTATGCCGTTTACCGCACGTTTCTCACCATAGAAAATCTCTAAATGATTTATTTGTAAAATTTGTTCATTTTGTTGTTGACTGTTATGATCTAAAAAATGATTTGTTATTGGTTCATCTTTAAACGCTGTAACCATCTTTTCTCCCCGCCCTTTATTTAGTTGCTGTGATTTTCTTATGAATCATGCTTCCAATCCATCGGGCCAATAGGTTAAAAATTAATACGGATAGGACTAAAACCGCTGCGGCACCATTGGATACCTCTTCAACATCGGGAATTAATCCTTGGGTATTTACAGACCAAATGTGAACGGCAAGGGTTTCTGCCGGTCTAAAAATACTCAATGGAGAAGTTTCCGAAAATGGATTCCAATTAGCATAATCAAGTCTTGGAGTGGAAAGGCCTGCTGTAAATAATAATGCTGCTGCTTCACCAAACACACGGCCGGAAGCTAGAATCGCACCAGTTAATATAGATGGGAAAGCACTAGGTAATATAACAGTTTTAATTGTATGCCAATGGGTAATACCAAGTGCCAGGCTTGCCTCTTTTAAATCACGAGGAACAGATCTTATTGCATCCTCACTGACACGTACAATGACTGGCAGATTGAATACAGTAAGCGCTAAGGCACCTCCCAAAATGGTATAACCCCAGCCAGTTAGATTAACAAACATTAATAATCCAAACATTCCGATTACGATCGATGGAAGAGATGCTAATACTTCAATACAAGAACGAATGATATCTGTTACTTTTCCCGGCTTAGCATACTCAGCCATATAAATTCCGCCGCCAATCCCCAGCGGAACAGCGATTAACATCGTAATGAGTAAAATATAAAACGAATTGAATAATTGGTCTCGAATTCCTCCGCCTGCCCGAACATTACTTGAAGGCGATGTTAAGAAATCTAACGATACATGTTTAAGTCCATTAACTAAAATATAATAAAATAAGCCAACTAATATAGAAATGATAATAATAGCAATTGTTATAAATACACCTGTAGCGATACGATCGGCTGTTTTACTATTCATTACATTTTCCTCCTTGATGATAAATAGCGGATGAGGAGAATAAACGCGAACGACATGATTAATAAAATTAACCCCATTGACCAAAGTGTATTATTTTCGACACTTCCGTAAGTGGTATGACCCATGTTTAAGGTTATAATCGTTGTTAAGGTTGCTGATGCATCAAGGATGTTTGATGGTAAATCTCTAACGTTACCGATGACCATTTGTACGGCTAATGCTTCTCCAAATGCCCTGGCCATACCAAGTACGATGGCGGTAAGCAGATTTGGCATCGCAGCAGGGACTAAAACTTTTCGAATTGTTTGCCAGCGAGTTGCCCCAAGAGCATAAGACCCTTCACGTAAATTCTTTGGCAGTGAGCTCATAGCATCTGTCGCGATGGTTGTCACTGTCGGTAAAATCATAACTGCTAAAACAATGGTTCCAGCAAGTAAACTAAATCCGAGTCCCCCTACATGCTCACGAATAAAAGGAACCAATACTGTAAGCCCGATGAATCCATAAACTACAGACGGAATGCCGACTAACAGTTCAATCACTGGCTGTAAAATTTTTTTGCCCCACGATGGAGCAATTTCTGTCATAAAGATCGCGCCGCCAATTCCTAACGGGGCAGCTACAAGTGCAGCTGCAAACGTTACAGCAAAGGAACCAAGGATAAACGGTAATGCCCCATATTGCGGGCTAGCTTGATTAGTGGGATTCCAGTGCTTACTGGTTATGAACTCAATAAGACTTACACCATTATGGATAAAGGATTGTAACCCTTTTGAACCGAGGAAAATAGTAATTGATATTGTAGCTGATATCATTATCACAGCACATAAAATAACAAGAATCTTCCCGCGTAATTCGCCATCCATCCATTTCTTTTCGGATTTCAACAATCTTTCTTTTGCAGGAATAAGCTTTTCCATAATACTAAACACCCCTAAAATACGTCATAATAGGGTAAATGCCATGCGCACTTACCCTAATGAAATTATCCATCTAATTAGATGTCCTTTTGATTTCCTTTTGCATCACGTTCTACTTTCATTTTCGTTACCGGAAGATAACCTTGATCTTTTAATAAAGTGTTTTGAATATCATCTGACAACATATAATCAAGGAACTCTTTAGTAAGTCCTGTTGCCTCACCCTTTGTATAAGAGTGTTCATAAGCCCAAACTGGGAATTTACCAGATTGTAGATTTTCATCAGTTGGTTCTACACCATCGATTGAAAGTGGAGTTACAGAATCATCAGTGAAATATGAGAATGCAAGGTAACCAATCGCACCATCAGTTTCGTTAATAATCTTTTTTACTGTGTTTGAAGAATCTTCTGTGATTCCTTCTGCAGGAGTTGCACCATCAAGTGCGAATTTATTGAATACTGCACGTGTACCAGAAGAGTCAGGACGGTTAACAAGAACGATCTTTTGGTCTTTTCCGCCAAGTTCTTTCCAGTTCGTGATTTTACCAGTGAAAACTTTAATTAAATCTTCTTTTTTAATATCCTTAATGCCTACTTTAGGGTTAACAGCTGCCGTCATACCTACAACTGCTACTTTATGGTCCACAAGCTGATCAGCTGGGATGCCCTCTTTTTCTTCAGCGAATACGTCTGAGTTACCAATTTGAACTGAACCTTCAGCAACCTGTGATAAGCCTGTACCAGATCCGCCTGCATTAACTTGGATATCTACCTTAGGATTTTCTGCCATAAACTCTTCAGCAGCTGCTGCCACTAATGGCTGCATTGCAGATGAACCAGAAATGACTAATGAGCCGGAAAGTTCTTTCGTCTCTTCAGTTTTAGTAGTTTTGTCTGTGCCCGTGGAATTCTCTTTAGATGCTCCGCCTCCACATGCAGCAGTTATTACCATTAATGCCGATAAGGTCATACCAAGGCCAAATTTTTTCAAATTTTTCATTTCCTTATTTCCCCCTATGAATGTTGGTTTGTTCAAGTTGCTTCTTTTGTTCTGCCTTACATGTATAAGAATACTTCCTCACTGTTAACGTGGTTTTAACGGTTTGTAAAGGTTGTGTAAATCAATGTTGAGATTGTGTAAATTATAAATAAAAAAACACCTGTCTCTGACGGAGACAGGTGTTAATAAATATTAATGACTAACTTGATTAGTATCAGTGCTTTCGGTAGCTTGCCCTGTTTTCTTTAAGTTAAAATAAGCATCCAATACTCTACGGCCAATTATGTTATTGATGCTTGGGCCAGAATTCCCTTGATAGGCCCAGGGAACCAATACGGCAATAGCCACTTCAGGATTATCTGACGGGGCAAAGCTGACAAGACTTAAATTCATTACAGGTGTTCCCCATTTGCTTCTATCCTTCCCATAATAAAAGGCCTGTGCGGTTCCCGTTTTTCCGGCTGGGTGATACGGGGCACTTTTAAAGTAACTAACTGCTGTACCATCTCCAACCTGCATAACCATTCGAAACCCTTCTTGAACTCGCTTAATCCATTGATCCTTCATATCAATATGATTTAATACTTTTGGTTGGATGTCTTCGATGATTGGACCCAATTCATTATTTTCCATAACGGGTTCACGAATTTGTTTAACGATATGCGGCTGTATTCTATTTCCCCCGTTCGCAATGGTGGACACATACTGGGCAAGCTGTAATGGTGTATACATATCATATTGCCCGATTGCTAAGTCCATCAATAAACCAGGTTTTTTTTCAGTGCCAGTTACCCCTGGAGTTTCACCAGGGAGGTCAATTCCTGTTCTTGAACCAAGGCCAAATTGACTAAAGGATCTGCGCATCGTTTCAAAGGCAGTATAATCTAAATCTATTGGTTGATTGTACTTATAATGACCTCCTGCAATGGCAATGGCCGTTTTGAACATATAGACGTTTGATGAAACTTGAAGTGCTCTTAAATCGTTGATGGTACCAAATGTTTTCCAGGATTTTTTAACTTGTGTACCCTTTATTTTTACTGGTTCATCCACCAGAGTGGTTCCGGGTTTAATCGCACCAGTTTTATATCCCGTTAATATTGTTGCACCTTTGACAGCCGATCCAACATTATAAGAGGAGGTAAAGTTCCCCAAAGCATAATCCTGCATCTCCGTTTTACCTGTTTTTTTATTTTTTCCGATTTGTTTTCCAGCCATTGTTAAGATTTCACCGGTATGTGGATCCATGACGACCACAAAGGCTCTATCTAATAGGCCGGTATTCGGTTTTTGCTTAGCGCTCCACATTTCTTCTTCAATAATTTTTTCAGTTTGAAGCTGGAGATCCATATTGACGGTTAGGACAAGGTCCTTTCCTCGTTTCCCTTCGGAAACCACTTCTGTTGATAATATATTGCCCGACTTATCTGTAACATTTTTTATTTTTGCTTTTTGACCGTGGAGAACATCTTCGTATTTCTTTTCGAGATAACTTGTTCCTACCCGGTCGTTCCGGCTATAATCGCGGGCAAGATATTTATCTAAAAGCTCTTTCGGCAAGCCTGACTGGGAGGAAGAAACATCCCCTAGGATCGATTTCAACGTATCCTCAAAAGCATACTTACGATCCCAGTCGGTGGTCGTATCAACACCTGGGAGGCTCTCCAGGTTTTCGCTGACAATTGCAAATTCCTCCGGTGTTACATCTTTATTCTTCACGATATGCGGAGTCAAGGCATAACCGCTATTAAATTGTCTGTAGATGGCCAGTGTTTCAAGTTCTTCGCCTTTAATACTATTTATTTCATCATCGGTTACTCGGTCAAGCTGCTTATTATAAATTTGTTTATCGTCTAATTTTTTTTCTTTAAATAAATCCCATTCTTTTTTAGTTATTTTTGCTTTGGCTTCTTTTGGGTGCTTTAATATCCAAAAGTCCTTCTTATCGCGGATCGGAACTTTTGAAGTATCCATGGTTATTAATTTTGCTAATTTCTCAGCAGTATCAATCATTTCCTTTTGGGTTGATTTCTGAGTTTTAGTATAAGTAATCGCATTTAATGGGGTATTATCCACAATAACTTTTCCATTCCGGTCAAACATTTTTCCTCGTGGTACCGGGTTATTAACAGTTACATCTTCGGTCCGCTCAATTTCACGTTTAAAATCATCACCAAATACTATTTGTAATTCCCCAAGACGGAGAATTAGAACGGAGAAGAGCAGAAACACAACAAAGAATAACATGTTCAATCGGAACGGGACATGCGTCTTCTTTTTCTTTTTATTGTTCAAGGTCTACACACACTTCCTTTTTTTCAACGCTAACATAACCTTCTCTATTTTATTAGATAATGCTCCTTTTTTCTATGAATAACCCTTACCAATTTTTAATCCTCTACAAAAATGCGATGAGTATTGTAAAATACTCATCGCACTAAGCAACTGGCAGATGTACTCTTTTAATGAAAAAATAAATCAATGTATGACCTGCACCCAATAACAATAACAAAATTGGAATGCTTCTTTCCGCGTTAAACCAAGTCACCGCCGCTAAAAATGCTAAAATAGAAACGATTCTTCCTAAGTTCAAGAAAATTTCTCTAACAACAATATATTCAATTCTCATTTCTGCCGCTTTCCAACCTATCCCAATTACATCATAGGTCGTTGACATATATGGGACAAGTAATAAGGGATAAGCAATGGCAATCATTCCCGCATAAACTAATAATTTAGCATAGCTTAAATCCCAGACAATAAGTATGACAGCCGCATAAAGAATGATTCCGCCAATCAAAATTGCCTTTTTCCGGTAGCTTTTTTTAATCATTCGGGAGGCTAAAAAATAGGCAATAAAGGATATCCCTGAATTAAGCAGACCAAAGGTCCCTAGGGCCATTTCACTTCCGGTTGATAAATAAACGAAGACTGAAATAACAAATAAAAACGTCCCTTCTCTAAGTCCCTGAAAAAAGTGGGCATTCGTAATGAGACGCCAATTATCATTTAATTTTCTTTCCTCTAAAATCCTTTTAAAACAATATCTCCCTTTAGCCGGACGGGGTTTCAAGGAAAAACTCATCAAGACTGCCAGAGCAAATAAACCTAAAGATAATCCAAATACGATCGTATAGCCTGTGAATTTTTCAAATCGGGTGATAATAATGCCTGCAGCAATGGGACCAATCATTCCACCTATGGATGATAAAATCCCTAAAAATCCATTAAAAAAATCTCTTGTCTCAGGCTCAGTAATCTCAAAGGTTAACACATTATAGGCCAGCCAATAGAAACCATAGCCTACCCCCAAAATACTTCCTAATAAAAGCAAAAATGTGGCAGCTTTTGTTCCTGTTATTAAAACCATTAAGTAGAAAAGGGACAAAAAGATGACACCAATTCTTAAAACAATCACCCGATCGATTTTTTTAGCCCATCTTCCCGCCAGAATAAACGTTAAAGGCTGCAATACGACAATCGAGAGGTTATAAAGGGCAATATCCGAATACTTTCCCGTTTGTTTCCAGAGATAAATATTCACAAACGTATTGGATAAAGCAACACTTAATGAATACAGACCGCCAATAATCAGTAAAAGTGATAAATCCTTTGTTAATTCTACATCACCTAAAAGCTTAAATCTTTTTGCCATAAAAAACTCCCCTTTATCTTAAGGGTAGTCTTTATCAAGTCGGTTGTTATTATTCAATTTTTTAGGCAAACAAAAAGACAGCTACGTAAGCTGCCTTCTTTAAATTAACTCAAATTACTTTGCTTCGTTATAACGCTTTGCTACTTCGTCCCAGTTTACTACATTCCAGAAGGAACCGATATAGTCAGGGCGCTTGTTTTGGTATTTTAGGTAGTACGCATGCTCCCAAACATCAAGGCCAAGGATTGGTGTTTTACCTTCCATTAAAGGAGAATCTTGGTTTGGAGTGCTTGATACTTCTAATTCGCCATTTGATACAGACAACCATGCCCAGCCAGAGCCAAAGCGGGTTGTTGCAGCTTTTGCAAACTCTTCTTTGAAGCTTTCGAAGCTGCCAAATTTATTGCTGATTGCATCAGCTAGTTCACCAGTTGGGGCACCGCCGCCATTTGGAGAAAGGATTTGCCAGAATAAAGAGTGATTTGCATGGCCGCCGCCATTGTTGCGTACTGCTGTACGAGCAGCTTCAGGAACAGCATCTAAATTTGCAATTACTTCTTCAACTGATTTAGAAAGTAATTCTTCATTACCTTGTAATGCTGCATTTAGATTTGTCACATATGTGTTGTGATGTCTAGTGTGGTGAATATTCATTGTTTCCTTGTCAATGTGTGGCTCAAGTGCATCTTCTGCATAAGGTAATTTTGGTAATTCAAATGCCATGTTAAATTCCTCCTATGTATCCATGATATTATTGGCTTTATCCATATTTAGAATATTTCTAAAGCTTTGTTCTTAACATACCAAAGTTGTGGCATCGTTTCAAATAAAATGCTTACATTTCACCATATATACAATGCTCATTTGAGCAACTTTTTATACTGAGTCTAAAAGAAAAACAATCATAAATCAAACTTTCGAAAAGTTGTCATATTTAGCCAAACAGCATGCTGTCAACGATTTTTATCATATCCAACTTTAGTCACTTAAAATACATATAATTGCTTCATTGACATGTTACTAATAAAGGATTTTAATCAGGTTGAAGGGTAAAAAGGAGTGACAAATTATGCAAAATAACAGCTTATCTATATATAGTTTGATAGTGCATTTTTTTCAAAAAAGCGAACCAGTTCAAAAAATAAAAGCCGGCACAATTCTTTTTCAAGAAAAGGATCCGGTAGAAAATGTGTTTTTATTGCTGAAAGGAAGCTTTGCGCTTGGAAGGGTCCATTTACGAGGGAAGGATTTTATTTTGAAGATCTTGAACGAACGAGAATTAATTGTTGAGTATCAACTATTTCAAGCTAATCCCCGCTATCAATTTTACGCTAAGGCGTTGACAGACTGCGAGGTCCTTGCCATTAAAAAAGATCTTTTCGAAGATTTTATTTTAACGGATTCCGAGGCTATGAATGCTCTTGCCTCTTGGCTTAGTACTGGATATATAAAGGCACAAATGAAATGCCAGGATTTAATTATGAATGGGAAAAAGGGCGGTTTGTATTCCATCCTTATCCGTCTTTGTAATTCTTATGGTGTAATGACTGAACAGGGAATCCTGATTGATTTGCCATTAACCCATCAAGAATTGGCTAATTTAACCTTTGGAACTAGAGAGGTCATTCAAAGGGCTTTAAAAGAATTGCGTGAAAAGGGAATCATCACATATGAAAATCAAAAGTTTACCATAAATAATATCCATTATTTAAAAGAGGGTGTTGACTGTCAAAATTGTTCCTATGAGATTTGTGGAATAAATTAATTATGCAGTCTTGAAATTCTAAAGGACCCCTAACAGGTCATTCTTGTATATAAGGTTTACAAAAGCTACAATAGAATGGTGAATCTATATTAAGGTGGTCATTATGAATATTTTTAAGCAATTTATAAAAAGCATTTATTCTCCTAAGGATATTGCTTTATTTCGTTTTCAAGGAATTGGAAAAACCATATTATATGTCTTTTTCCTTACACTTATCTCCGTTTTACCGTCAATAATTTATTTGAGTACGGCACTCTCTACAGGAATAGATTCGGCTCGGTCTATCATTAAAGATGAATTTCCTGCCTTTTCCATTAATAATGGACAGTTATCTGCACAAACAAAAGTACCTGTCACAATTAATAAAGAAGATTTTACTGTTATTCTAGATCCAACAGGAACGATTGAAGCAGCAGATGTAGAAGAAGAAGGAAATGCGTTTGCGTTATTAAAAGATGAATTCGTTTTTTCGTCTGCGGGCCAGAGTGAGTCCTATCAATACACGATGCTAAAGAAAATGACTAAAGACGACCTGCTTAATTTTATTGATACAATCCGCGGATTGAAAGCTATAATCATTCCTGTACTCTCGGTCTTTATGTATTTGTTTTCAAGTGCCGCAAGTTTCATTGAAGTATCAGTATTAGCATTGATTGGATTAGCATTAAAGAATCTCGCTGGAAGGAACTTAACCTATCGTCATGTATGGAGGATGGCTGCCTATAGCGAAACATTACCAACCTTATTTTTTACGGTTATGGCGGCAATAAAAACAACTGTACCAAATAGCTTTTTTATAAATTGGTTTGTAGCAATTATCGTATTACTTTTAGCCATTAATGAAATACCAAAACCTAAAAAAGCTAATTAAAAGCATCCGAATCGGATGTTTTTTTTCTATAAAAGTTCTATTTATATGTGGACAAGCATACCAATGTACAAATTCCATTTGGGGGCATGTCCGATGAAAAAATTATTTGGATTCCTTTTAACCATACTTGTTATTTATGTCATTTATTTAGATTTAACCGTTGGAACATTGACCCCCTCACCTGCAAAGCAGGTAGATGCAAAAGTGGAAACCGTTGTGAAGAAGCAAACGGGACTTCCATCCTTTGAGGCAAAAGTTAAACCTGGTGAAACCGTCATTTCAATTGTAGAGCATAGATTAGAAAAACCTCTTCCAGTATCGATTACCGATTTAATAGAAGACTTTAAAAAATTAAACCAAGGCCGCAATCCGGAAAAAATTCAAATTGGATCTACATATCATTTTCCTGATTACTCAAAATAATGAAGATACCACCCTTATTCTTGTCAAAAATAGAAGTAGACTGATAAAATAAAGTCGAATTGATTTTATCGTTTTTTATTGGAATCCCATTTTAAAGGAGCGAATTCCACGTGAGTGAAATTATACATCGTACAAAAACCCGGCCTGTAAAGGTTGGAAATTTAACCATCGGGGGTAATAACGAATTAATTATCCAAAGTATGACGACAACAAAAACCCACGATGTTGAAGCTACAGTTGCCGAGATTAAACGGCTTGAGGAGGCTGGCTGTCAGATTGTCCGAGTTGCTTGTCCGGATGAACGTGCGGCAAATGCCATTGCTGAAATCAAAAAAAGAATCAATATCCCTCTTGTTGTCGATATCCATTTTGATTATAAATTAGCCTTAAAAGCCATTGAAGGCGGCGCGGATAAAATCAGAATCAACCCGGGTAACATCGGAAAGCGTGAAAAAGTGGAAGCTGTCGTAAAAGCAGCTAAAGAGCGCGGAATTCCAATCCGGATTGGAGTCAACGCTGGTTCCCTGGAGAAAAAGATATTAGAAAAATACGGATATCCAACAGCAGATGGTATGGTTGAGAGCGCCCTCCATCATATTAAAATTCTTGAGGATTTGGATTTCCACGATATTATTGTTTCGATGAAGGCATCTGATGTAAATCTTGCGATTGAAGCCTATGAAAAGGCGGCCCGTGCCTTCGATTATCCATTACATTTAGGAATTACCGAATCTGGGACGCTTTTTTCTGGGACAGTAAAAAGTGCTGCTGGATTAGGAGCGATTATCAGCAAGGGAATCGGAAACACACTTCGGATTTCCTTAAGTGCAGATCCAGTTGAAGAGGTAAAAGTTGCACGTGAGCTTTTAAAGGTGTTTGGTCTTTCCTCCAATGCTGCAACATTAATTTCCTGTCCAACCTGCGGAAGAATTGAAATTGATCTTATTAGCATCGCGAATGAAGTTGAAGAATATATCCAGAAAATTAAAGCTCCGATAAAAGTTTCCGTTCTGGGCTGTGCCGTTAACGGGCCTGGAGAAGCTCGTGAAGCGGACATTGGTATTGCCGGGGCACGCGGTGAAGGATTACTATTCCGCAAAGGTGAAATTGTAAGGAAGGTTCCAGAAGCCCAAATGGTCGAAGAATTGAAAAAAGAAATCGACCAAGTGGCAGAAGAGTATTTTCAGAAAAAAGCAGCTGAAGAAGCCGCCGCAAAATAACATATGAAAAACCCGGCAGGTATCCTGCCGGGTTTCTTTTCGCCCCTATGCAGCTATATGTTAAAAGAACGGGAGAATAAAGATACCGATAATAATCGATACAGCACCAATCCCAATTGCCCAGGCACCGAGTCCTTGTGCACCTCTGCGCCTAGCAACAAAACCTAACACAATTCCTGCAGCACCAAAAAGAATAGGTAATACAAACAGAGATAAAATGGATAGTGCTAAAGCTACTGTGCCAATCCCGGCACCACCCTCTGCTCTTTCTCTAACAGCTCCACGGTCCTTTCCGCGTATAACTGGTACAGGCGCCGCAATTTCTGCAGCAGTTTCTTCCCTATAATTAGAATGTCTAATCGGAACAGATGCACCAATTTCCGGAGCAATTTCTGAAGCTGTTTCTTCTCTAAATTCTGAAGGGTAATTTGGGATATCCTGTCCTATATTAGCACTTTGAAGAGCTTCTTGCACTTTCGTGTCTCTTTCATCTGCCATTCGAATCCCTCACTTTCAGTAATAGGAGCACTATTATTGTTTACCTTAAACCTCTTTTTACTATGTCAATGTTTGTCTTAAATAGGTTTTTATTTCAAATCCCGAAAAATATTACATAAAATTATTTACTTTATAAAACACGCTTCTTTGGTAAAATAGAATGAGATAAGCAAATGCAATTTGAAGGTGAGCACAAATGAAAAAACGTTTTGGAATTGATATCGACGGTACGGTTACGTGCCCAACTTCAATTTTACCTTTTATCAACAAAGCTTTTGGACTAAACATTGCGTATGAGGATGTTAATCAATATGAATTGACCCCGTTTGTAAATGTTTCTGAAAAAGATTTTGCCAAATGGTTTCACGAAAATGAACCGATCATCTATGAAGGTTCACCGCTGGCTCAAGGAGCAAAAAGCATCCTAAAAAAATGGGAAAATCAGCATGAATTGTATTTTATCAGTGCCCGAGGCCAGCATCTCTATGATGTAACAGAAAAATGGTTTACCGCTAATGAGCTGCTTTACCACCATATTGAATTAATTGGAACCCATAATAAGATTGAATCCGTGAAAAAGCATCAAATCGATATCTTTTTTGAAGACAAACACGATAATGCTGTTACCATTCACGAAGAGTGCCACATTCCCGTTATATTATTTGATACCCCCTATAACCAAGATCCAATCCCTAAAGGGGTCATTCGCGTTTATAATTGGGCAGAGGCCTATGATTGGGTGGAGCATTGGTTGAGACAACAGCAAAAGGACAATCGTAAATTGGTAAGTTCCCTCATTTAAAAAAACAGCTTGCGGCAAAGGCCGCAAGCTGTTTTTTTAGTTTACACATTCAGGACATCTTCCATAGATTTCAAATTTGTGCCCGGAAATATCATATCCTTTTAAATTTTCACTCAATCCATCCATCGGGCAGGTTTCAATTTCCTTCGTTTTTCCACAGTCCAGACAAATAAAATGATGATGATGATGATGTCTCGAACATGTAAAGCGAAAATGCTTTTCACCTGATAATTCAGTCATCTCTAATATTCCCATGTTAACAAACAGAGAGAGGTTTCGATAAATCGTATCAAAACTCAGGCCTGGATAATCATCTTTCAATTGATCTAAAACATCCTTAGCCGTTAAATACTTGTCGCTGTCAGCAAATAGTTGAAGCATATCTTCTCTTTTCCCTGTCTGTTTAAAGCCGTTTTCTTTTAGGTATTGGATAGCTTCATTAACGTTCACTTGACTCTACCTCCGAAAGCACATGCTTCTTAATGATTAATTTCTTATAAAAAATTGCGATTATTAGTATTAGAACCGCAAGCATTACGATCGTTCCACCAGGGGCCAAATCTAAATAATATGCTGTAAAAAGTCCTCCAAGGACAGAAATTTCACCAAATAAAACTGACAAGAAAATCGTTTGTTTAAAGCCTTTGGCAAGGCGAATACTTGCCGCAACCGGAAGTGTCATTAACGATGAAACTAACAAAATCCCAACAATCCTCATCGATGCTGCAATTACTAATGCCACCATTACAATGAAAATGAAATGAATGCTCTTTGCGGCAATACCAGAAGCTTTCGCATGTTCTTCGTCAAACGATAATAAAAACAATTCTTTATATAATAAAATGATAACGGTGATTACAAGGATGCTAATGATAAAAATGACGAGTAAATCCGTCCGGCTTACTGCTGATACACTGCCAAATAAATAACTGAATAAATCGGTATTGAACCCATTTGCCAATGAAATAAAGATGACCCCAAGCCCTATTCCACTTGAAAGAATAATGGGAATGGCCAGCTCTTGATAATGCTTATAAACACCTCTAAGCTTTTCAATAAACAAGGAGCCGCCTACAGAGAATACCATCCCTAAATAAAGCGGATTTAAACCAGCTAACGCTGCAACATTTCGTTCAAGCAAAAGACTTGCCGCAATACCTGCAAGCGTCACATGGCTTAGTGCATCCGCAATTAACGATAACCTTCTAACGACAATAAAAACACCTAATAACGGTGCAAGAATTCCAATCAAGATTCCTGTTAAAAAGGCATTTTGTAAAAATTCATAATGAAAAATTCCTTGAATCATTTTAAAACGCCTCCGTGATCATGATTATGGGCAATCAGATGGACATCATGACCATAAACTTTAGACATATCTTCTTTTTTTAGCTGCTCGAATTCGCTAGTTTCCCCATGAAAATGCATATTTTTATTTAAGCAGGCAACATGCGTTACCTTGTCTGAAATCGTTCCAATGTCATGGGTAACCAAAAGAAGGGTGATTCCTCGATTCTTATTTAAATCATCAAGCATTTGATAAAATGCATTAACATTTTCAGCATCGACTCCGACCGTTGGCTCATCTAGGATTAACAGCTTGGGTTCACTGACAAGGGCACGTGCAATAAAAACTCGCTGTTGCTGCCCTCCGGAAAGTTCACCAATATTCCGGTTATGAAAATTCTTCATTCCAACGGCATCCAATGCATCTAAAACAATACGTGAATGCTCTTTTTTAAAAAACTTAAACATCCCAAGCTTTTTTGTCAGACCGCTTGCGACTACCTCAAATACGGTCGCAGGAAACCCCGTATTGAAAGAATTAGCCTTTTGTGAGACATAGCCGATTTGCTGCCAAGCTTTAAATTTGCTTATTTCCTGGCCAAATAAAAAAATCTCCCCTTTTTGCGGTTTTAACAATCCTAAAATTAATTTCAGGAGGGTTGATTTCCCAGAACCATTTGGACCGACTATGGCTAAAAAAGAGCCGTCTGGAATGGATAGGTTAATATTTTCAAGGACAGTATCCTTTTCATAACGATAGAATAAATGTTTAATTTCAATAATTGATTGCATATCTGCACTCTCACCTTTTAATTATCAGAATCATTCCGATTTAACTTCAAAAAGTATACAATAGTGTTTTCAGATTGTAAAGCATGTTGTCACACTCTTGCCGCATCTTCATACATTAGCAGGGAGGAGTGGTGAGGGTGAAAATTTTTGAAAACATCATTAATCATAAAATAAATACCATTACTGCAGATGAATTATTAAAATATGCAGATCAATTTAATATTGTAATTAATCGGCAGCAGGCAGGAAAAATTGCCGCATACTTAAGAGGAAAAAATATCAATATATTTGATAATGTACAGCGGGCTCAAATCGTTAGAGAAATCGCAAAAGTGGCTGGGCCTGAAACAGCACGCGAGGTTAATAAATTATTTATGTCATTTACAAAATAAGCTGTGCACTCTGCACAGCTTATTTTAAATTAGGATTATGATTGCATGATTTTATCCAATAGGTCTTCATTGAACTTTTGCTCACGGAGCATGGCGATTTCGAATTTATATGGTGCTTTTTTATTATTTTTATCTTCACCGACAAATGGTGTTTCTAAGATTTTGGGAATATCCATCAGCTGCGGATGATTAACAATATAATTGAGTGCCTTAAAGCCAATATGACCGAACCCGATATTTTCGTGGCGGTCCTTCCGCATTCCTACAGCATTCTTGCTATCGTTAATATGAAGTACTTTTAATTTTTCAATCCCAATAATCTTGTCAAACTCATTTAAAACACCATCAAAATCTTCAACAATATTGTAACCGGCATCATGAGTGTGGCATGTATCGAAACAAACGGACAGTTTATCACTATAGTTAACCCCATCCATAATCATCGCGATTTCCTCGAAGGATTTCCCACATTCTGAACCCTTTCCAGCCATGGTTTCCAAGGCAATTTGAAGCTGTTCTTGCCCAGTCAGAACTTCATTCAAACCCTCAATGATTTTTTTAATTCCTGCTTCTGTCCCGGCACCGACATGGGCACCCGGGTGAAGCACGATTTGTTTCGCTCCAAGCGCTTCAGTTCGTTCAATTTCTGAACGAAGAAAGCGAACGCCTAATTCAAACGTATCCGGGTTTTCTGTATTACCAATATTGATGATATAGGGAGCATGGACCACAATTTCTGAAATCCCATTTGTCTCCATATGCCTTCTTCCCGCTTCAATATTCAAATCCTCAATTTTTTTCCGTCTTGTATTTTGCGGTGCCCCCGTATAAATCATAAACGTATTTGCCCCGTAAGAAACAGCTTCTTGGCTTGCAGCAAGCAACATATCTTTTCCGCTCATCGAGACATGTGATCCGATTTTTAACATTGCTTTCCTCTCCATTTCTTCATTATTTCTTTTTCTGATTTAATCTTCGCTGCCGTTTTTTGATTTTATCCATTTCCCATTGCATTTTCTTTTTATAGCCTGGTTTTACTTTTTGCGGCTTTTTAACGATGGATTTCGCAAGTTTGTCGGCCTCATCTTCCTGCCTTACCCGAGTCTTCCGTTTATTCCGTTCATCCGCTTCCACAAATCCTTCTTTTTTCAAATCGACATACTTAAACTGAATACCCATTTTTTCTAACCGATTTAAAGCATCTTCATCAGATAATTCATAAATGGTCAAAGCAATTCCCGTATTTCCTGCTCTTGCCGTTCTGCCGACCCGATGTATATAAAAATCTAAATCTGAAGGCAATTCATAATTTATGACATGGCTTATCCCTTCGATGTCAATTCCTCTTGAGGCAAGATCGGTTGCTACGATGTATTGATACTCCAAATCCTGAATTTGCTTCATCATTTTTTTTCGTTCACGCGGATTTAAATCTCCGTGAACCCGTCCAACCTTTAAGCCTTTTTCATTTAAAAATCTGGCTACATCTTCCGCCATTTTTTTTGTATTTGTAAAGACAATTGCTAAATAAGGATTATAGGCAAGCAGAGCGTCAAGAACCAGCTGCTTTTTATTGCGATGTCTTGACGGTAATAAATAGTGCTCTAAATTTTCCGCTGCCTTTTGTTTTGCCTCAATTTGAATGGTTTTCGGATTTTCCATATATTTTTTAAGGAAGGGCTTTAACTTTTCTGGAATGGTTGCTGAAAATACTAGCATTTGCAGGTTTTCAGGCATCCTGGCCGCCACACGATCTAAATCTTCGATAAATCCCATATCTAACATCATATCTGCCTCGTCCACGACGAGAATTCCCGCCGTATGAACAAAAAGGGCTTGATCTGCAATGAGGTCATTGATTCTGCCTGGCGTCCCCACAACAATATGCGGTTGTACCTTCAATTTTTCGATGGTGCGCTGCTTGTCCGTTCCGCCAATATAACATCTTGTCATGATGGGCTGCTCCGGATTACAATGTTCGGTGATTTTCAGGATTTGATGATAGATTTGCGATGCCAGTTCCCTAGTCGGCGCTGTAATAACTGCCTGGACCTCCTGCCGCTGCGGGTTGATTTTTTCGAGGATCGGCAGCACAAAAGCAAGTGTCTTTCCAGTACCAGTCTGAGATTGTCCAATAGCACTCTCTTCTTTTAATACTAATGGAATCATGCGTTCTTGGATTTCTGTCGGCTCATAAAATCCAAAATGATTAATGGCTTCTATAATAAACGGTTGAAACTTAAAACGATCAAAACGATTTTCTTTCATGTAATTGCTCCTTAATATAAAAATAATCTAATGACTATGGAGTAGTTTTCTTTGTTTAGCAAGAGCTTCCACTTTAATATCCATCATGCAATTATATTAAAGATTCCTGCAAAACACCAGTATCTTTCCTATTAGTATCATTTTTTACCTATTGGGAACTTTTAAACAACTAAATTTGTTTTTGTCCTGTGTATTCTACCTAAACCAATTTTGGATAGATGCATACTTTAATTCATAAGGGTTAGAAAAGAAAGGAGGCTAAAAAAATGCAGCCAAGACCAAGATTCCCCATGCAGGGAGGAATGGGTCCGCAAATGATGCAAGGTCCGTTCGGCGGCGGTGGTCCAATGATGGGAGCAGGTCCTAACTCCTTTGGAGGGAGAGTTCCGATGATGGGACCATCTGCAAATCCTTTTGGCGGAAGAAATCCCATGATGGGTGGAGCACAAATGAATAGGGGTGGTGGCGGCCTACTTTCGAAACTTCTCGGAAGAGGAAATCAAGCACGAGGATTAATGGGAATGCAAGGAGTTGGACGTGCAGCTTCAGGGGGCGGAGGTGGCTTACTCCAATCGTTAAGTAACCCTGGTGGGCTTACAAACATTCTTAACAATACCCAGCAGGTTTTGAAAACAGCACAAACCATTGGTCCAATGGTCCAACAATATGGACCATTAGTGAAAAATCTACCGGCCATGTGGAAACTGTATAGAGGACTAAAAAATGCTTCAAAAAGCACTGATGAATCAACAGATAATAAGGATACAACCACTGAAGCAGCAATGGAAGAGTCATCAAGCAATGAGTCAAGTGAACTGGAAACTCCTAAGAATAATACCACACGAAAAAAGAATCCACAGCAAAAAACGAATAGCAATAGGCAGCAGGAAAAAGGAACCTCTGTTCCAAAAATGTATATATAAAAAATAGCACACAAGATTTCAATTTCTGAAATCCCGTGTGCTTTTTCTTATTAAATTTATTTTTTTACCTTAGGTAAAATTTTGTTTAATGGTACATTCCTGCGTCGTTCCCATGTAGCTGGGTTATTTGGATCAAATTGTTCAAGGAAGGTGATAACTTCCTTTGTAATCGGGGTTGGAGTCGAGGCCCCGGAGGTTACGGCGACGTTTTTAGCATCTTTTATCCAGTCAATTTCCAGTTCCGTGATATCAGCGATACGGTATGCTTTAGTTCCTGCAATTTCTTCAGAAACCTGTGCAAGCCGGTTCGAATTATTACTTTTCGGATCACCGACCACAATCGTTACATCTGCCTCAGTTGCCTGTTCTGCTACGGCTTCTTGACGCACTTGAGTGGCAAGACAGATTTCTTTGTAAGCCTCAGCATGCGGAAATTTTTCCTGAACCTTCTTCATCGTATCCGCAACATCCCATTGGCTCATCGTTGTTTGATTCGTCACAATTAGTTTCTCACAGTCAAGATTCAATGCATCCACATCGCTTGGAGATTCAACGAGATGGACCTGACCCGGTGCAACGCCAACAGCGCCTTCCGGTTCTGGATGCCCTTTTTTACCAATATAAATGACTTGGTAGCCCTGTTTTGTTTTTTCTTCAATTAAGTCATGAGTTTTTGTAACATCCGGGCACGTTGCATCAATTGTGACAAGCCCTTTCTGTTTAGCTATCTCTCTCACCTCTGGAGAAATTCCATGTGCTGTAAAAATGACGGTCCCTTTATCTACTTTTTCTAAAATATCTTTTCGGTTTTTCCCGTCAAGCGTTATAATGCCTTCTTCTTCAAATGCATCCGTAACGTGTTTATTATGAACAATCATTCCCAAAATGTAGATTGGGCGAGGCAATGTTTTATCTAAAGCGGCATTTCTCGCTATAACCATTGCATCAACAACACCGTAGCAGTAACCGCGTGGCGATATCTTAATTATTTGCATATAAAAAAGTCCCCCTAAAAGACTATGATTCATAAACTATGTATTTATTATATAAAACTAATAGATATAATACAAAGATACATTTTTCCTGTGCAGCTTTTTAAAGTGGCTTCAGCGGCATTAAAAATGTCCTTCATCAGGCAGATAAAGGACATCTCGGTTAATGGAATTTAGATAAATTGAAAAGGGTCTGTGTTTTCTTCTGAAGGGAAAATTTCGACTTCATAGCCTGCCTCTTGACATAATTTCTGTAATGTAGCAGTCAGCCCCTTTTTCATAATTTTTTCGACATTATGGCCAGGGTCGATCATGTTTAAGCCCTGCATCATTGCATCATGTGCCGTATGGTAATAGATGTCTCCTGTTACGTACACATCTGCCCCTTTGAATTTTGCATGACTAAAATATTTGTTTCCGTCCCCGCCTAGAACTGCCACCTTTTTTACTTTCGAGCTTAAATCACCAACCACACGCACTCTTTCAACCTCCAGCGCCGATTTTACCCGTTCTGCAAACTCAGCTAAAGTCATCTCAACAACTTTCCCGATTCTTCCAAGACCGAGGACTTCACCTTTATTTTCCAATGGATAAACATCATAGGCAACCTCTTCATATGGATGTGCTTTAATCATGGCCGTGATCGTCTTCTTTAACAGTGGTTCAGGAACAATCGTCTCTATTCGAACTTCATCAACAGCTTCAAGCTGACCAGTATGCCCGAAATAAGGATTGGTGTTTACCCCAGGCATAAATCGTCCTGTTCCGTCTGCAGAAAAAGAGCAATGGCTATAATTCCCGATATTTCCTGCTCCAGCTTCGCCTAGTACCTCTCTAATGGTATCAGCATGACTTACTGGAACAAACACAACTAACTTCTTAAGCTGAGTATCATGGGAAGGAACTAACACTTCAGCTTCCTGCAGCCCTAAAGCTGATGCCAGTAAATCATTGACGCCCCCTTTTGCCACATCCAAATTCGTATGTGCAGCATAAACGGCTATATCATGCTTTATTAATTTTTCAATCATCCGTCCTTGAACTGTGTCAGTATTGATATTTTTTAGCGGGCGAAAAATCGGGGGATGATGGGCGATAATTAATTGGGCATTTTTTTCAATCGCCTCATCAATGACATTTTCGAGTACATCAAGGGCAATCATTACTCGTTCAATCTTTTTATTTAATCGGCCGATTTGCAAACCTATCTTATCGCCTTCCATCGCCAGGCCTTTCGGTGAAAATTGTTCGAAAAGCTGGATTAGTTCATGACCGTTTGGCATTTTCATCCTTCAAAACCTCCTCAACCAATTTTATTTTATTTAACAGCTCCTCTTTTTTTTCTACTGTTTCTTGTGATTGAGCAGCATTTTCCAACTGATTGTATATTCTTAACCAATTATTCCTTTCAGCTGTCCATTTCTTCCTGAAAGCTTCGTTTTTATTTTGGAGAAGAAAAGGTCCAACTAATAATCCTATTTCTAACTCTGAAGAATACGTTCTTAATGGGTCTCCCTTTTCAGCAACAAGCACCTCATAGATCTTCCCATCTTCCTCCATTATTTCTTCCGCAATCAACTGCCAATTATTTTCTAAAAACCACTTTCGGATTGTATTGGCACTGATATTCGGCTGTAATACCAGACGCTTAACAGAGCTGAGTTTGTCC
This sequence comes from Neobacillus bataviensis, assembly GCF_019969725.1. The sequence continues at coordinate 312,470 of NZ_JAHXYW010000004.1, read as the reverse complement.
TTTCCGCTTTCTAAAATACTTGTGATTAAGGCTCCTCCCATTCCAGCGATCGTAATGCACTCAACTTCTCCGGGACGGATTACTTCTAAGCCATTCCCCATCCTTACAGAGATAACATCGGTGAGACCTTCTGACCTCACTTTATTTTTAGCGGAATTATAGGGTCCCTCCACTACTTCACCGGCAATCGCAAATCGAACACCTTGGTTTTTAGCTAAAAAGCAAGGCAAATAGGCATGATCCGAACCAATATCCGCCATGCTGGCCCCATTAGGTACATATTTAGCAACCGCTGCTAAACGAGCTGATAATTTATCTGTATTCAAAAATACCACCACTTTTTATATGTATGTATTTCTTTAGGCATTGTAAAGGCCATTGTTGATTGGAGCAGAAGGCGCGAAGACTCCTGCGGGAGTACAGGTCAGGGGAGACCCCGCAGGCGCCAAAGCGCCGAGGAGGCTCCCCGGCACGCCCGCGGAAATCCAAGCGCCTGGAGCGCAAATCAACAACCAAGTTTAATAAGCCTAGTATATAAAAAAGTCCTTTACAGATGCAAAGGACTTTTTTATGTTGCTTGATTACTTAATCTTTGATACCCAATCTGCCATTGCAGCAGCTTGCTCTTCTGGAACTAGGCCAGGAGGCATATTTCCTTTACCTTTTGTAATGACAGTCATAATTTCTTCCTTAGAAATTTTGCTGCCAATACCTTTTAATGATGGTCCAACAACCCCTTGATACTGGTCGCCGTGGCAGCCTATGCATGTTTGTTTATAAATGTCTTCTGGATTAGTTGCAGCCACTTCCGTTTTCTCATTGCCGCCGCCTTCGCCCTTATCCTTTGCGACTTCTTTCATATCTCCAAGGCCTTTGAAAGACAATAAAAACATTAGTCCGATACCAAAAACCATGATGATAATAAAAGGAATAACCGGATTTTTCTTCAAGATAATAACCTCCCTTATGTACGAATACCTTGTAAATAATAAAATGTCTACAAACAACTATTATTTTACTTGAAAATGAACAGAAGGAAAAGCCCTAAACTTATTTTATCACTATAATCTTTGTAAAAAAGAGAAAAGAGACTAAAAACAATTCAATCTGTTCAGTCTCTTTTTATAATCCCCTATTTATTTATTAACAACCAATTAATCTTGAAATAACCATTCTTTGTACTTCAGAGGTTCCTTCTCCAATTTCAAGCAGTTTGGCATCACGCATCATTCGTTCAACTTGATACTCCTTCATATAGCCATACCCGCCATGAATTTGTACGGCCTGATTCGTTACCTCCATACAAATTTCAGAAGCATATAACTTACACATTGCTGCTTCTTTTGAAAAAGGTCTCCCTTGATCCTTTAACCATGCGGCTTTGTGAACCATATTTCGCGCTAACTCAATTTTCATGGCCATATCTGCCAATTTAAATTGAATCGCTTGGAAAGAAGAAATGGATTTACCGAATTGTTTTCTTTCCTTAGCATAGGCAAGCGCCTTCTCAAAAGCCCCCTGAGCTATCCCTACAGCCATGGCACCAATACCAATCCTGCCGCCATCAAGAGTAATTAAAAATTGCTTAAAGCCTTCTCCGCGTTTCCCCAAAAGGTTTTCGACAGGGACCCTTACATCCTCTAGAACAAGCTCCGTTGTATTCGATGCATTTAAACCCATTTTTTCATAGTTATCAATTACTGAAAAACCCGGTGCATTCGTTGGAACAATGATTGCGCTTATCTCTTTTTTCCCGTCAGATTCACCCGTGATTGCCGTTAAAGCTAAATGGTTTGCATAGCTTGCATTGGTAATAAAGCACTTATTGCCGTTAATGATAAATTCACCATTATCCTCTTTAGCTGAAGTTCTAGTGCCTCCTGCATCTGAGCCAGCGTTCGGTTCAGTGAGACCAAAAGCACCGAATGACTCGCCTGTACAAATGGGGTTCAAAAATTTTTGTTTTTGCTCTTCAGTTCCAAATAAGTATAGCGGTGCCCCTCCTAAGGAAATGTGAGCAGAATAGGTAATACCAGTTGATGCACATACCCGGCTTAACTCCTCCGTAACAATGGCAAAACTAACAGTGTCGGCCCCGCCTCCGCCATATTTTTCAGGGAAAGGAAGTCCCATAATTCCCATATTAGCTAATTTTTTAAATATCTCTACAGGAAATTGTTTTGTTCGATCACGCTCTATCGCACCAGGTGCTACTTCCTCATCAGCAAACTGGCGAATCATCCGTTTTATCATTTCTTGTTCAGAAGTTAAATCGAAATTCATGTCCATCCCCCTAAAACAACTTTGTAATCGCTTTCTTTATTATTATACGGGGATTCATTTAAATTTCTCAACATTTAAAAATTTTTAAAAATATTATATTATCCGAATATAATATAGTAAAAATGCTGGCGTTTAAAATTGGGAGTTATTTGTACTATTTTCATTATAAAAACAAAATTAATCTTATTCCCACAAAATAAAATGAAATTTTTCCCAATACCAATTTATAGATGGCTATTTGCAAAATGAGAGACAATTCAGTAAAATAAATGAAAACAGAGTAAGTGCTTACATTTCCTTTTGTACAAAAAAATAGTTTACTCCTCTTAAGAAGTAAACTATTTAAAAGTATATTTTTATTCTAAAAAGTCCTTTAACCGTTTGCTGCGGCTAGGATGACGTAATTTTCTTAGAGCTTTTGCTTCAATTTGACGGATACGCTCACGGGTTACGCCGAAAACCTTGCCAACCTCTTCAAGTGTACGAGTTCGGCCATCATCTAACCCAAAGCGAAGGCGAAGAACATTTTCTTCACGATCAGTTAATGTATCAAGCACATCCTCGAGCTGCTCTTTTAAAAGCTCATATGCTGCATGTTCTGACGGTGAAGTTGCATCCTGATCTTCAATAAAATCGCCAAGATGGGAATCATCCTCTTCACCAATCGGTGTTTCTAAGGAAACAGGTTCTTGGGCAATTTTAAGAATTTCCCTTACTTTATCTGGCGTTAAATCCATGTCTTCACCAATTTCTTCCGGTGTCGGTTCGCGGCCAAGATCCTGAAGTAATTGACGCTGAACTCGAATTAGCTTATTAATCGTCTCTACCATATGAACTGGGATACGAATCGTTCTTGCTTGGTCTGCGATCGCACGCGTAATCGCCTGACGAATCCACCAAGTAGCATAGGTACTGAACTTAAAACCTTTTTGATAATCAAATTTTTCTACGGCCTTAATTAATCCCATATTGCCTTCCTGAATTAGATCAAGGAATAACATCCCACGGCCAACATACCGTTTAGCGATGCTTACAACAAGTCTTAGATTAGCCTCTGCAAGACGTCGTTTGGCTTCCTCGTCACCTTGTTCAATACGAAGCGCCAACTCTTTTTCCTCGTTAGCGGAAAGTAGATCAACCCGGCCAATTTCCTTTAAATACATGCGGACTGGGTCATTGATCTTTACTCCTGGAGGAACACTTAAATCATTTAAATCAAATTCTTCATCATCGTCCTTGGACAGTTCCTTTATGTTAGGGTCTTCCTCGTCACTTTCACCAACTAATTCTATTCCCTGATCACCTAAAAAATCATAAAATTCATGCATTTGATCAGATTCTAATTCAAAATTAGCCATTTTTTCGGCTATATCATCATAGGCTAGGACGCCGACTTTTTTGCCCATTTCTGTTAATTGATCTTTCACTTGTTCAAGAGTTAATTCATTTTCGGCCTCTTTTGAACGGGCTGATTTTTCAGCAGCCATAAGGGGGTCCCTCCTTCCAGAATCAAAGACAACATAAAAATTATTTAAAGCGATTTACGCAATTGGTTAATTTCAATTGCAACCACAGCAGCTCTGCTAAAATCACTCTGTCTTTCAGCTTCTTTTAGTTCTAATTCTTTTTCTTTTATTTTTAACAATTTTTGATAATTCAACACCTGTTTGATATAATCAGTTAATTCTTGATTGCTTAACTCATCATTTATCGACATCATTTCAATATTTGCAACCATTCTTCTAAGATTTTCATCTTGAATATAGGTTAAAAATGCGCTCGAATCAGGTTCTGAATGATTTTCATAAAATCCCAATAGATATGTTATTATTGCCTGATGTTCATCGACATTAAACGTGTTCCCTTGTAATAATTCCTGAACCTTGTAAGCAACATCACGGTCTTTTAGCATATGGGCTATTAAGCGCCTTTCTGCAGTGTAATAAGCAGGCTTTAATTCCTCAACGGGCCTTTTTATTACGATCGTCTTGCTGATATTTTCATTTTTCCCGGTTGACCTTCTTTTTTCTGAAAAGAAAATCTGCTTTTGCTGTTCTCTTAACGCATCTAAAGAAAGCGAAAATTCAGCTGCGAGCTGCCGTAAATAATGATCCCTTTCAACCGCCTTCGTTAATTTGCTAATTTCTTTGATTATTTCTTCGATATAGGCAAGTCTATCTCCTTCAAGCTGAAGATTTTTTCCCCTTCGAAAGTAAATAAACTTAAAAGCCATCCAAGTTAAGCTGGCACCGATAACTTCTTTTTGAAATTTATCAGGACCAAACTTTTTAATATATTCATCCGGGTCCATACCATCAGACATCATGGCTACTTTTATTTGAAAGCCAGCTTCGTTAAGGTGATTACCTGCACGGTAGGCAGCCTCAATTCCGGCCTTATCGGAATCGTAACAGATGGTTACAGACTGGACACTTTGCCTTAAAAGGGCGATATGATCATCTGTCAGGGAAGTCCCCATTGTGGCGATGCCATTTTCCACACCAGATCGATCAGCAGCAATTACATCAGCAAATCCCTCAAAAAGGACAGCCTGCTGCATTTTTTTTAGACTTGGTTTTGCTTGATGATAATTGTATAATATTTTGCTTTTATTAAAGATTGCCGTTTCAGGACTGTTTAAATATTTAGGCTCATCAGATCCCAGCGCTCTTCCAGAAAAGGCAATCGGATTTCCATTGCGATCAAAGATTGGAAACATGATCCGATCTCTAAACCGATCAAAATACGTCCCATCCCGTTCACGTTTGATAATCAATCCGGCCCTTTCCATCCAGTCAGGTGCAAAATCCCGCTTTGATAGGAATTTCGTAACGAAATCCCAGGAATTTAGGGAATAACCAATTTGGAACTTATCAATCGATTCACGGGTAAATCCTCTGCCTAGCAAGTATTCCAATGCATGCTGGCCTTCCTTTGTATTTACCAGCAAGTGATGGTAGAATTTAGTTAATAGTTCATGAGCATCAAGCATAGCTTGCAAATCTTTTGCAATTTTTCTCTCGCCACGAGCTCCTGCAAGATTGATATCAAGTTCGATATTTCCTTTGGCAGCAAGCTTAATGGCAGCTTCTTGAAAAGAGATTCCCTCAAGCTCCATTAAAAAAGAAAAAACATTTCCTCCAGCACCACAACCAAAGCAATGGAAAATTTGTTTGTCGGGTGATACTGAAAATGATGGTGTGCTTTCACCATGGAAAGGACATAATCCGAAGTAATTTCGCCCTTGTTTTTTCAGTTGTACATAATCGCTGATAATTTCAACAATATCAACTGTCTGACGAATTTGATCAATTTTTTCTTCGGCAATACGATCCGCCATGGAAACAACCTCATTTGTTCTTACATAAATTCTACGTTAAATAATTAAATTCCTGCAAATTTCGACAAATTTCTTGGCAATTCCATCATGAAATATCCTGAGTAATAACTATGTCCCCAGTTTGTGCATGATTCATAATGAATAAATCCTCAGCTTCCTTTCCAGAATCAACATATTTCCAGGTTGAGTATGTAATTTCTTTCTTAACATGGTGATCTCAGGAAGCAATAAAAAGAACTTGTGCAGAAATTTAGAAGCTATTTCGACAATCTCCTCTTTTACCGGGCATGAATCTGCATCGACAAAATCAGTTGGAATGCCTTTTATAATAGTATTAATTCTACATCACTCTGCATTTTCCTTCTTTAGCTATTAATTTTATAAAAAAGGATTTATGTCGAATTTTTTCAGGAGATTTTTCAGGGCCCTACTTGACATCTAACAATAAATAGTTTATTCGTTCACATGCAAGTCTAAACCTAAAAAGTATATTTTTATCACAATTTTTTATTATAGTACAATTAATATCATTTTGCCATAACTTTTTTATTTTCTTTTTTCAATAAAAAACACATAATCTTATGACTATGTGTCAGGGTCTGCCTTTTTGAATATAATTTAAAATAATATTAGCCGTTTCTTCAACAGCTTTATTGGTAACATCAATCACAGGGCAATGAATTTTTTTCATGACTGTGTCAAAAAAGGTCAATTCTTCTTTGATCCGATCAATATTGGCATAGCTTGCCTTATCGTTTAACCCCAATGATATCAATCGTTCTCTTCTAATATTGTTTAATTTTTCCGGGCTGATTTTTAAGCCAAAGCATTTTTCAACAGGTACCCTGTAAAGCTCTTCTGGAGGGTCTACCTCTGGTACAAGAGGCACATTGGCCACTTTTAAACGTTTATGTGCTAAGTACTGTGATAGTGGAGTTTTAGAAGTTCTCGATACACCAATTAAGACAATATCCGCTTTAAGGATGCCCCTTGGATCACGCCCATCATCATACTTTACTGCAAATTCAATCGCTTCTACCTTTTTAAAATAATCCTCATCAAGTTTCCTAACAAGGCCTGGTTCACACAGCGGAGTCTTTCCGCTAAAGGATTGAATTTGATCCATAATTGGGCCAATTAAATCAACAGCAATAATCCCTTCCGCAGATGCCCTTTCTGTTATATATGTACGCATTTCTGGTTTGACTAAAGTAAAAGCAACCATTCCTTTATCGAGCACAACAAGTGAGAGCACCTCATCGATATGTTCCTTGTCTTCAACATATGGGAACCTCTTTAATGTCATTCCGGATCCATTAAATTGGCTAATTGCCGCTTTCGTCACTAATTCCGCTGTTTCCCCGACGGAATCAGAAACCACGTAAATGATTGGCATACTCATTCTTTCAAATCCACCCCTCTTTTTATTCATCACCTAATGTAACAAAGGCCTTTGTTATGTTTGTTTTCGTTATTCGGCCTATTACTTCAAAACCTTTATCGGATTTTCTAACTACTGGTAAGGCATCAATTTGTTTTTCAATTAATTTTTTAGCAATATCGATTAAAAGATCATCACGTTCACACATGGTAATATTCGGCATTCTAGTCATGATGATATTGACCGGGATGGTGGAAAGCTCTTGTTTTCCGATACTTGCCCGAAGCAAATCTTTTCTCGATAGCACCCCAACTAATGAGGAGTTATGGTCCACTACAAATAATGTTCCCACATCTTCAAGGAACATTGTGCAAATAGCATCATAGACGGAAACATTTTCGCTTACCACAACAGGAATGGACTGATAATCCTTAACATAAATTTTTTGCAGATTTTCAGTCAGCAGCTGTGCTCCAGATTTCCCAGTATAAAAATATCCGACTCGCGGCCTGGCATCTAAATAGCCTGCCATTGTTAAAATGGCGAGGTCAGGTCTTAATGTGGCTCTTGTCAAGCTTAATTGATCGGCGATATGCTCACCTGTTATCGGTCCTTTTTCCTTTACTATTTGCAGAATATGTTCCTGGCGCTTAGTCAGTTCGATTGTGCTCACCACCTTATACATAATCGTTATACTTTTATAACAATATTATATACTAGTTAATTTTCTTTTGAAATTAATTCAGTGGTTAAAATAAACATTAAAGGTGCGGATGCCCGCACCTTTTTCATTGTCCAGCTACAGCGCCTAGGCGCTGTAGCCTTTCTTTTTAAAACACCATTTTCTCCTGTAGGAAGCTGACAAGTTCTGAAATCGGAATACGTGTTTGCTCCATTGTGTCACGGTTACGTACCGTTACCATTTGATCTTCTTTGGAATCAAAGTCATAAGTGATACAGAACGGTGTTCCAATTTCATCATGACGGCGATATCGTTTACCAATTGATCCCGCTTCATCGTAATCCACTGAAAAATGCTTAGATAATGCAGCAAAAACCTCTCTCGCCTCATCCGATAATTTTTTCGATAACGGTAATACCGCTGCCTTAAATGGTGCTAATGCCGGATGAAAATGCATGACTGTTCTTGTTGTGCCGTCCTCAAGCTGTTCTTCATCATAAGCATCGATTAAGAAAGCTAAAGTTACACGGTCTGCACCTAAAGATGGCTCAATACAGAACGGAATATATCTTTCATTTGTTTCAGGATCAATATAGTTGAAATCTTCTCCTGAGAACTCCATATGCTGTTTCAAATCGTAATCCGTTCTTGAAGCCACACCCCATAACTCTCCCCATCCAAATGGGAATTTAAATTCAAAATCGGTTGTAGCATTACTGTAATGAGAAAGTTCATCCTCAGAGTGATCTCTAAGTCTTAAATTTTCTTTATTAAGCCCCAATGAAAGCAGCCATTGTTCAGCAAATTGCTTCCAATAGTCAAACCATTTTAATTCCTCACCAGGCTTACAGAAAAACTCAAGCTCCATCTGTTCGAATTCTCTTGTTCGGAATGTAAAATTACCTGGTGTAATCTCATTGCGGAAGCTTTTTCCAATTTGTGCGATACCAAATGGCAGCTTCTTTCTCATTGTCCGCTGCACATTTTTAAAGTTAACAAAAATACCTTGAGCAGTCTCTGGGCGTAAGAAAATTTCATTCGTGCTTGATTCAGTCACACCTTGGAAGGTTTTAAACATAAGATTGAATTGGCGAATTCCAGTAAAGTCATGGCTTCCGCAGTCTGGACAGGCGATATTATGCTCTTTTACCAGCTCTTCCATTTTTGAAAAAGGCAGGCCGTCTACAACCATTTCGATTCCTTTTTCTTCAAGGGCATTTTCAATTAATTTATCAGCTCGGTGACGGGCTTTACAATTTTTACAGTCAATCATCGGGTCATTAAAGTTACCGATGTGTCCAGATGCTTCCCAAGTCCGCGGGTTCATCAAGATACTTGCGTCCAAACCGACGTTGTATGGTGACTCTTGAACAAACTTTTTCCACCAGGCCTGCTTGATATTATTTTTAAATTCAACGCCTAATGGGCCGTAATCCCAAGTGTTTGCTAATCCGCCGTAGATTTCTGATCCCGGAAAAATAAATCCTCTGTGTTTTGCGTGCGATACAATTTGCTCCATTGTTACTTTCATTTTAAAAGCTCCTTTAATAGTTTTTTCTGCAAATAAAAAACTCCCGACCCTATGCTTACAATAAGCATAGGGACGAGAGTTACCCGCGGTTCCACCCTATTTGCTGCTAAATTAGCAGCCTCCTTAAAATGTGTTGATCAACACATGATATTGCTCAGGAACGCCTTCGTTAGTGCCCTATCCCCTAGCTTCCACTGTCCTAGGTTCGCTTTTATAGAGTTTACTAAGTACTACTCTCCATCAACGCAATTATTAATTTTAAAGAAAATATTAACTAAAAGTAGAAAAAATGTCAACAGAAACTATAATAAATTGCGAAATTGGGCCATAGAATTGAGAAACTTCTTGGTTTTAAGATGCAGACCAGAATATTCTTCATAATAGGCAGTGATTACATTTTTTAATTCTGCTTTCGTTTCTTCTTTTACAGAAATATTCCCTAACCTAGAAAGATCAAAATAATAAAATAGCCGTAATATTTTCACTGCCGCTGGTGATAATTTAAAATGGTACGGATCTTTTTCAAGGCATCGGTGGCAAATAAATCCGCCTTCACGAATGGAAAAAGAAAAATGCCCGTCTGTACTGCCGCAAACGGAACATTGATTTAACACCGGATACAATCCCATCACATTTAACATTTTCATTTCATAAATATTCATAAGAATATCCGGGTCATAGCCTTCATTCATATAATTGAGTGTTTGATAAAGCAGTTCAAAATGAAAAGGGTTAGGTTTCTTTTCCTCTGTACATTTATCAGTTAATTCGACAATATAACTTGCATAAGCAGTTAAGAAAATATCCTCGCCAATGGAACGCATAGAAGAAATCATTTCACCCTGCTGCATGCTGCCTAATCCAGAACCTTTTTGAACTAGAAAATAACCATGAGTGAAAAGCTGGGTAATGGAAGAAAGGCGGCTATTTGGCTTCTTTGCACCCCTAGCCATTACGCCAACCTTTCCCCATTCCCTCGTATATATTGTTACAATTTTATTTGTTTCACCATAATCTGTTGTTCTAATGACGATGCCTTCACACTTCTGAAGCATAAATGTCACCTTCTAAAGAGCGCGAAAGACTTGCTTATGAAACGGGAAAATCTATTTGTGCTAGCTCTTCATTAAGATTACCGGGTATTTCTTGGTTTTCCTTCTCAAGCTCTTTAAAGAGAAGATATGTGTCAATATTCCCTGTCTGGGTAAATACTTTCCACGTAAAATCCATCATCGAAAACCCCACCTTTCATTATTTAGACTAGCCTAAAGTTCAATCCCAAACCTTACATTTATCATAGCCTGCCTGCGCAAAAATCATAAGACGAAAAAATTGTTAATGTTGTCCATGCATAATCTTGTCGATTGATTAATATTTTAGTTAAGGTTATTCATCAGTATTCATCTTCATTAAAGCCATAATCACGAAGCTGGGACATCTTATTGCGCCAGTCTTTCTGAACCTTTACCCATAATTCTAAAAACACCTTAGACCCTAGAAGATTTTCAATATCTACGCGAGCCCGCTTTCCGATTTCCTTTAACATGCTGCCTTTTTTTCCAATGATAATACCTTTCTGTGAATCCCTTTCCACAATGACTGTTGCCATGACATGAATTATATCCTTACCTTCTTGACGCTCCATTTTGTCTAATACAACAGCTAAGGAGTGTGGAATTTCTTCTCTAGTCAGGTGAAGTGCTTTTTCCCTGATTAGTTCGGTAATGATGAATCGTTCCGGATGATCTGTAACTTGGTCTGCAGGATAGTATTGCGGCCCCTCAGGTAAAAAGGACTTAATTTGCGTAAGCAAACGCTCAACATTATTACCTTCTAGTGCAGATATCGGCACTATTTCTTCAAAGTTATATTTTTCCTTATACGATTCAATAATCGGCAATAAATCATCAGGATGAATTTGATCAATTTTATTTATTACAAGAAAGATTGGAGTGCTTACGGTTTGAAACTTTTCAAGGATAAATTCTTCACCACGGCCAAATCCCTCTTCAGCGTTTACCATAAAAAGAATTAAATCAACTTCTTTTAATGTATTTTGTGCAACTTTCATCATAAAATCGCCCAATTTGTGTTTTGGTTTATGAATACCTGGTGTATCAATAAAAACCATTTGAGTATCTGAAAGTGTAAGGACGCCTTGAATCTTGTTGCGGGTTGTCTGCGGCTTATCGCTCATAATAGCAATTTTTTGACCAATCACCCGATTAAGAAACGTTGATTTTCCGACATTAGGCCGGCCGATAATCGAAATAAACCCAGATTTATAACCTTTATTTGTAATGGTATTATTTTGCATGCAGATCCTCCGGTGAAAAAGCGCCAGGCAATAAATCTTCGACAGTCATTTCTTGAATATCACCTTTTAGATTTGTTAAAACCACTCTCATCTCTTTTGTGCATAATTCCGAAATAACCTGCCTGCATGCCCCGCATGGAGAACAAGGCCGCTCAGTATCGGCAACAACAGCCAGCATTTGAAAATCCCTATCCCCTTCTGAAAGCGCTTTAAAAAGGGCAGTCCGTTCTGCGCAGTTACACATACTATAGGCAGCATTCTCTATATTACAGCCCTTATATACTTTTCCATCTGTTGTTAATAATGCTGCTCCTACACCAAACTTCGAATAAGGAACATAGGCTTTTTCTCTTGCATTTTTTGCTTCTTCAATTAGTTGAACAATGTTCACTAGTTTTTCTTCCTTTCCAGCAGAAACCTGCTGTGTCTTTATTTTACATTAAAAATCAGAGAAAATCATTAGTTGTAAATAAAAAGTAATAAAAAATTTTAAAAAGTTAGAATTTTCTCATAAATGTATTTGTCTTAAAAATTTCTTGTTGATTAGTCATTTTACCGAAATAAATTTCCCTTTTCAAATCCGTCCCTCGATGGTTAAAAAAGACTTAATAAATACGGTAAAAAGATTACTATCCCAATTATGACCGAAAGTATAGCATACACAAAAACTGCTCCTGCTGCCAAATCTTTCGCTTGTTTTGCCAGTGGGTGATATTCTAAGGTTGCCAAGTCAACAACCCGTTCTATTGCGGTATTCATAAGCTCAAGCGCAAACATGCCGCCTATTGAAATAAGAACAAACAACCACTCGATCTTTGTAATAGAAAAGAAATACGAAAAGAATAAAACAACTATCGAGCTAATAGCATGAATCCGCATATTTCGCTCCGATTTAAGAGCAGTCAAGATTCCAGTAATCGCATAGGTAAATGACCGGATTAATGGAATAATCTTTTTCTTATCTAATGAGTCCATATTCATTTAAAATATCCTTTTGCAGCGTGAACATTTCTTTTTCTTCTTCCTCGGTCATATGGTCATAACCCAATAGGTGCAAGAATCCATGCACAGCTAAAAAGCCAAGCTCGCGCAAAAAATCGTGTCCATATTCTTCTGCCTGCTCTTTTGCTTTTGGAACGGAGATGATGATATCTCCTAACACACGAGGCATATCAGCCCCAATCAAAGCGACTTCACCTTCTCCCATCTCCTCCATTGCGAAAGAGATAACATCTGTTGGAGCATCCTTATCCCGATATTCACGGTTAATTTCATGAATTCGCTCATTTGAAACAAAAGTGACGGATACTTCACTATGTTCTTCAATGTTTTGTTTATTAGCCGCAAAATTTATTAGTCTCTCTATTTCAAGCATTTGCTCGTCTGATAATTCATTCGTTTCATCAACACTATCAATAAGTAATGTCATGCTTGCTTCACCTTCTTATTCATTTCTGGATATTCGATCCTGGAATGGAAAATTCCCTTCAATGTTTCACACAGAGTGTGAGAAACGATTTCAATCTCCTTCATTGTGATATCACATTCGATTAACTGGCCATCCTGCAGGCGGTCGGCAACTATTTTCTTGACTAACGACTCAATTATTTCCGGCGTAGGTTGTGATAAAGATCGGACAGCCGCTTCCACGCTGTCGGCGATGCCAACTACAGCAGATTCTTTTGTCTGAGCTTTAGGGCCAGGATAACGAAATTCCTCTTCTTTTATCTCTTCACCATTTTGATTCGCCTTATGATAAAAAAATTTCAATAGCGTTGTACCATGATGCTGCTCGGCGATATCAATAAGTTCTTTTGGCATATGGTATTTCCTCAAAATATTTGAACCATCAATGACATGGGCAATAATGATTTGTGCACTTTTTTCCGGCGGCAAACGATCATGGGGATTGTCATGATGCATTTGATTTTCTATAAAGAAGTTTGGCCTTTTGGTTTTACCAATATCATGATAATAGCTTCCGACCCTTGCTAAAAGCCCATTTGCACCAATTGCTTCACAAGCAGATTCTGCTAAATTAGCGACCATCACACTATGATGATATGTACCTGGTGCCTCCATTAAAATCTTTCTAAGGAGTGGATGATTGGGATTAGATAATTCAATTAACCGCATAGTCGATAAAATTCCAAAACTTGTTTCAAAGAACGGAAGTAATCCAATTGTCAGTACGGCTGAACCAATTCCTGAAATTAGGGCGGTAATAAAATAGTACCCATATTCCAGTCCGGTAAATTGCCCATTTGGAATATACATCAAAGCCAAAATAGTCAATAAATTAACAATGGCTGCAAATGAACCCGCTTGGAGAATTTTTGAGCGCTGATTTTGATTTGTCAAAAACAGGATACCTGCTAAAGCACTAAAGAGAATATAAATTCCCACCGAAAAGTTAAGTGAGCCAGTCACACCCTCATTAAATAAAATACTTCCGCAAACAGCAAAAATGATCGCCATCAGGATTGCCAGCTTCTCATCAATTAATATTTTAATCAGCATTCCCCCCATTGCAGCAGGGAATAGATAACCAATCCAAGAATAATTATATACTTGGAGCATGCTAATAATTTTCAAAATAAAAATCGAAAGAGTGAAAATCATTCCGTACAATAACAAATAGGTTTGCCTTTTATCCGGTGCAATTTTCATTTGATAAAAATAATAATAGATGCCAGAAAGAATAATCGCAATTAATACCATTAGACCGATGTATGGTTTAAAGGATTTTTCATTATTAATTAAACCCACGAGCTTTAATTGTCGATAAATATCCTGGTTTATCAGTTCGCCCTCTTCCACAATAATTTGCCCCTGAAGAATTTTTACAGGCTCTACACTTTCTGCTGCCTGCTGTCTTAGCTCCTCTGTCGCAACAGGATCATAAAATTCGTTTTGAATGACCGCATATCTTCCCAGTTCGATCGCAGCAAGCCGTAAATTATCGTTCAAAGCCGAAAATTTTAGTTCCTCTTCCACTCTTTTCTTTGCATTTTCAACATCATCAGCAGAAATTCTTTTATTCATTACATTATTAATGGCTGTAACGGTCAAATCCTTTGCAATCGATAACTCATCATGCCCAGCTTGTACTAAAGCAGAAAAAACTTGATCAGAAAGATCCTTAGTCACATTAGGAGTTAATTTCCCTTTTAATCTTGTTACTTTTTCTTCAACACTAGGTTCTGAAATGGCAGGCTGCTCGTCAGTTGCTGCCGCTTCTTGTTTCTTCATTTCATCTTTAACTTCATCATCTACTTCAATTGCGGATTGGAAGATAGAAGTAATTAAATCCACTCGGTTTTGCGTATATTCCTTTTTTAAGGCATATACATCCTGAACTTGATCAAGAGCATCTTTTCGTTTGTTTTCAGTAGATTTCTTGTCCTCGACGGTTCCTGGGGAACGAATAGTTTTTTCAGCAACAGAAAACAAGCTTAAATCCACTTTTTCAGGCTTTACATTACTAAACAGGGCGGTATATAACACAGCCCCTAAAACCAGAAAAAATAGAACTCGAAAAAAGGTTAAATCGAGCAGCTTCCTTATCCGTATGAAGTATTGCTGCAGTTTATCCAACCAAATCCCTCCAACCACGGCCAATGAAAATTCTGTTTCAATGAGTTTTCAACTGAATTTAGTTAAAAGTACACGTTATGTAAAATGATAACAGTTTTTCTGTCAAGTTTCATCTTTTTATAAAAATCAAAAAGGGATAAACCTTTACCGGTGCATCCCTTTAATGAATGGATTAGTTTTGTTTTGCCTTTTTTTCATAAGCATCGATGATTTTTGCAACCAGAGGATGACGGACAACGTCACTCTGCTCTAAAAAGACAAAGGATAGTCCCTTTACATTTAGGAGGATCTCTTCGGCCATAATTAAGCCGGATTTCGCTCCTTTGGGTAGATCTATTTGTGTTTGATCGCCGGTAATAACCATTTTAGATCCAAAGCCCAATCTGGTTAAAAACATTTTCATTTGTGCGTGAGTGGTATTCTGAGCCTCGTCTAAAATAACAAATGCATCATCCAATGTACGCCCTCTCATATAGGCTAATGGAGCAATTTCAATGGTTCCGCGCTCTATTAACCTTTGTGTATGTTCTGCACCTAATACGTCATGCAAAGCATCATAAAGAGGTCTTAAATAAGGGTCGACCTTCTCTTTTAAATCTCCGGGAAGGAATCCAAGGCTTTCCCCTGCTTCAACAGCTGGCCTTGTTAAGATAATTTTATTTACTTGCCCATTCTTAAGGGCATTGACTGCCATCACAACGGCAAGGTATGTTTTCCCTGTTCCTGCTGGGCCAATACCAAACACCAAGTCATTTTTCTTAATAGCCGTAACATACTGCAGCTGTCCCAGCGTTTTAATTCTTATTGTTTTCCCTTTTACGTTTTTAGCAATTTCTTCATCATACAAATTTACAAAATAATCGAGCGTTCCCTTATTTGCCATTTCGATGGCATAGATAACATCCCTCTGGCTAATGTTAATCCCCTTTCGGATGACAAACATTAAGCGATCTAGAATTTGCCCGGCCAAGGATACCTTGTCCTCATCACCTGACAAACTTACGGATTCGCCTCTAGTGATGATCGAAACGCCAAGCTCCTGCTCAATGATTTTTAAATTTTGATCAGAATTTCCTAGCAGCATAATTGCCTCTGCAGGATTTTCAAGCTGTACATTGATCGTTGTTAATTTTTCTGTCATTCATGAGTCTCCTTGGAAATCGGTGCCCCGACTGCAATGTTTTCTATTATCTTAAAATGGATATCTAGTATAACCTTACCATTTTTAATTGCTTTGTGTAAAATTTTTTCATCTTTAATGATAGCATCTTCATCTAATTGACTTTTTATTTGTTTTTTAGCCAGCTCTAGTGCATTTTGTTCAGCCTCTTCATTCGTATAGGTTCGTGTGAATTCTTCTCGTTCCCGAATTGTTTTATGAATATAGGAAACAGGAAGCTCCCATTTTAAGAAATGAATTTTATGAACATTCTTTTCCGTTTCGAACTTTTTAAAGCCATGTTCTCCAAAGCCCCAAATAGGGACTTCTAACTTCCCAAATGAAAGATAATACTTTTGTTTTTCTTTCCCATTAAAAACATTAAAATTCGTTTTAAAAGGGAGCTCTACATGGCTTTTATACCAGGTTTCTCCCCAAACCTCACCTTGAGCAGAAACTAACTCCGGATTTAGGCCATCTTCACCGATTATTCCGGATACTAATAGTTGTCCCGCCTCCACATGGTCATTCATATCCACGACCTTTTGGCCATATTCTATATCCATTTTTACAATGATAGCCTTCTTTTTCGCGATTAGGTTCTGAGGTGATAATTGTTCCTGCTTTTTCGGCTCGTTTTTTTCCACCACTTGCAGGTGGTAGGTTGTCCCGTTTAATTCCACACCAACCCATGTAAGGTCGCCAACATTATTGGTTAACCGTCTTTGAATTCCTTCCACATTATCGACAAAAAACTGGAGCTTGCCAATCTTTACACCCATCTTGTCCAATTCTTTACGAATCTGATATTCAGTAGCTGGTTTTGCTCCTTTTATCTCTATTCCCCATATAACATTAGATAAAAGCAAAAGGATGAACAGAAAAATTCCTGCCCCAATTAAAAATCCGCTGTTTTTTAATAATCTTTTAAAAAGAAAAGGGACGCCGCTTCTTTGCAAAAAGGAAATGTTACACTCACTATGTCTCGCAAAGTGCCTGATATTCTTAGCATCCTCGAGTCTCATTTTAAAGGTAATGGTCTCTGTACCATGCCTCTTAATATTCCAAATATGCAAACCGTTTCTGGCTAATATATTTAAAAAACGTTCAACCCCCTTTCCTGAGACTTTTACCGTTACTCTGCCAAATATAAATTCTATCCACTGGTTCTTCATTTTGCTCCTCCCGGATTATCAGTTATATATATGACCTGATCGATTTTCCCTTCGAGTAACACCTCTTCAGGTAAAAACGTTTTAATAACGAAGGATTTTCCTTTTATCAATAATTGCCCTTGCTTTAAAAGCAAGCGGAGCTCTTTGTCTGTGTATGCAAGCAAGCCGCGATGATTCTCTATATAAATATGAATCTGCCCAATCATAGTGATACGGGGTAAATCCATCATTACATCTTGAGGAAGATCCATTTTTTTAGCCATCCAATTTCGGACTTTCTGGCCCCATTTTTTCGCCATAAAAAAAGAACCCCCTTTCATCTCATATGTATGAAATGAAATAGGGTTCTAGCACATTTTTCTCCAATAAGATGGATTGTTTTATTCGGTTTCAGCCTGCCTTTTCCTTGAGAAATATGGTTTCCTCGACCGGGGTTCTCCAAGGATTTCGGACCAGATTATGCCGTTGATGATTGAGTTTGGATTAAGGGTCTCAAATTCTGGTTCACCATCATTATCTAAAGCAGTGTATAAAGGGTCTTTAGGTTTTTCTTTCTTTAGTTTTCCTTGACTAGCTGGATTCGTAAATCCTTTTTGGATGACTGCCGATTCCTGTTTAATTTGTTGATAATTTTTTTCTATATCCTGTTTTTTTGGCTGATGAGAATTCTTTTTCTCTTGAACAGGATGTATTCTTTGATCCGTTTCATTCTGGAATAGGTTTCTAAGCTCATCTAAAGTATTCATGGTAAATGATTTGTTTTTTATTGGCAGCTTTTTCCCCTTTTTCTTGCCAAATATCGAGGAGAGAATCCCAATTATTATTAAAAAAACTAAAGTTTCCATACTACCGCCTCCTTTATTTTTTTAGCGGTCGTCTTTCTTCTCACCTGTAATTTTACCGATGGAGCCCCTCATATCGGTATCAGCCGAAATATTTTTAATGTTCATATAATCCATCACACCAATATTTCCAGATTTAAGCGCTTCTGCCATCGCGAGAGGGACCTCTGCTTCGGCTTCCACTACTTTCGCTCTCATTTCCTGGACTTTTGCCTTCATTTCCTGCTCTTGAGCCACAGCCATTGCCCGGCGTTCCTCTGCTTTTGCCTGAGCTATTTTCTTATCGGCTTCGGCTTGTTCTGTTTGTAATTCTGCACCAATATTCTTGCCGATATCTACATCTGCGATATCAATTGAAAGGATTTCAAAGGCCGTTCCAGCATCCAGACCTTTGGAAAGAACCGTTTGAGAAATCAAATCCGGATTTTCTAAAACTTTGCTATGGCTGTCCGATGAACCAATTGTTGATACAACCCCTTCACCTACACGGGCAACAACTGTTTCTTCACCTGCACCACCAACAAGTCGATCAATATTAGCTCTAACGGTAATTCTTGCTTTTGCTTTTACTTCAATCCCATTCATCGCCACACCAGCAATAAATGGTGTTTCAATCACCTTTGGATTAACACTCATTTGCACCGCTTCTAAAACATCACGTCCAGCCAGGTCAATTGCGGCACAACGTTCGAAGCTTAATTCAATATTTGCCCGGTGTGCTGCTATAAGAGCATTCACCACTCGGTCAACGTTTCCGCCGGCCAGATAATGGCTTTCAAGCTGATTAGTCGTAACATTTAGACCTGCTTTATGAGCTTTAATAAGCGGATTGACCACTTTACTTGGGGTTACCCTTCTTAAGCGCATCCCGACCAATGTAAAAATGCTAATCCGGACACCTGCTGCAAGGGCTGATACCCAAAGCATTACTGGGACAAATGATAGTAAAATTCCTAAAAAAATTAAGACCACAACTACAAGGGCAATAATAAAGATTGTTCCATTTGTGACCATTTTCCAAACCCTCCTAATTATTCGATTTCCCTTACTACAATCCGGGCCCCTTCGACTTTAATCACTTTTACGGTGGCATTTTGCTCAATAAACCCACCCTCACTCACGACATCAATTCGTTCATTCTGAATGATGACTGTTCCGGCAGGCCGTAATATCGTCAGAGCAATGCCCTCCTTACCAATTAAATCGGTACGGTTAATATTGGAAACATACCCATCCTCTTTTCTAGCTGACTCTGACAAAACCATTCGATTAAAAAGGACGAGTTTTTTGCCAAAGATCTTGATCATCAAAAAGAAAACAAGAATTGAAATGAAAATGGCGATTAAGATGGATACTCCCATCTGTAAGGCATTTTCCCCTGCTAAAAAGAGACTTAAAATTAAGGCTGCGACACCCAAAGTCCCTGAAATAGCTCCAGGCAGGAAAAACTCTAAAAAGATTAGAAGTATTCCTCCGGCAAATAAGATCAATGTACCGAATCCGGCATATCCCGCTTGGAAATGCCCATAAAAGAATATTAGCAGCGCCAATACACCTATGAAGCCAGCCACACCAAACTTCGCTGAAAAAAGCTCTAAAACAATTCCAACGCCCGCTATTGTTAAAAGAACAGTAATCACAATCGGGTCAGTAAGAAACTCAATCATACTTGGGCCCCCTTTCTTTCTATATAGCCGTTATTAATCAATACGTAGGTATGTTAGAAAAGTTTCACTATTAATAAAATTAAAAGACCACAAGCTCTTTAGCTTGTGGTCTTCTTGTCAGAATACTTATGAAAGGTGTTGTTGTACAAATTTATTTACAAGTGATCCATCTGCTTTGCCCTTTACTTTAGGCATAATCGCAGCCATCACTTTTCCCATATCCGCTTTTGATTTTGCGCCGACTTCAGAAATCGTTTGTGCAACAATTTCTGACAGCTCTTCTTCAGAAAGCTGTTTCGGTAAATACAGCTCGACAACTGCTAGTTCTGCACGCAATTTTTCAACTAGGTCTTGACGACCAGCCTTATCAAATTCATGGAGGGAGTCTTTGCGTTGTTTTACTTCGCGAGAAAGGACCGTTAACTCCACATCTTCGGATAGTTCTTTTACTCCAAGCTTAATGGCTTCATTTTGCAATGAAGATTTAACCATCCGAATAACAGAGAGTTTGTCTTTTTCCTTGTTTTTCATCGCTTGTTTCATGTCATTATTTAAACGCTCGAGAAGACTCATGATTACACCCTCTCTTAAAACTTACGTTTTCTTGCTGCTTCAGACTTTTTCTTACGTTTTACACTTGGCTTTTCGTAGAATTCGCGCTTTCTTGCCTCTTGCAAAGTACCAGTTTTTGATACTGTACGTTTGAAGCGACGAAGAGCATCTTCAAGCGATTCGTTTTTACGAACGACGGTTTTAGACATTCTCTTTCCCTCCCTCCGAAACACAACACACTTACATTCAATCCATGTACCTTGCAATTATAATATAACCTTGATACAAGGTCAACTGAAATTCGCAGTGTAAAAAATGCTTTTTATTTTTTATGCATGTTTAAAACAAAATTATCATAGCCTGTCTTTATTTTTCCAGCAAGGTGGCATGTCCCTTCATCAGCGGCCATACAATGAAGGGAGGGGGGCCTTAGACATGCTATACATATTATTATTTGTCCTTTGTATTTTATTATTTATTTTTGGAATGACCATTATAAGGTTTGGCTTATTTAATTTATCAGCAAATAAATTGAAAACATGGCTGATTAAACTAACAAGTTCTCCGTTAAAGGGAATGCTGACGGGAACCTTTGTAACGGCCCTGCTGCAAAGCAGCTCAGCTGTAATGGTGATTACCATTGGATTAATTTCAGCAAAGATTATGACATTCCCACAGTCAATTGGTATCATTCTTGGTACCAATATTGGGACTACCTTTAAAACAGAGTTAATTACCTTTAATTTGGATGCCATCCTTGTTCCTTTGGCTATTTGTGGCGCCGTCCTGATTTTGTTTAAAAACAAGAAGGCACGGAGTATTGGAATGTTGACATTTGGAATCGCCTCGGTTTTTACAGCAATGAAGGGGTTCGAATTATTGGCCCATCCTTTAACCTCGATGGACTTTATTAATAAATTTATTTTGTCCATTAACGACAATATTTTCTTAAGCTTATTAACAGGGACTATTATTACGGCCATTATTCAGTCTAGTACGGCAATGACCGGAATCGCCATGGGTTTTTTAACGGCAGGATCGCTCCAGCTGGACGCGGGAATTGCCATTGTGCTTGGAGCAAATATTGGGACTTGTATTACGGCCGTTATCGCCTCAATCGGGGGAGGAAAGGAATCTAGATTGGCAGCTTTCGCTCATGTTTGGCTAAATGTAATTGGTGTCTTGTTATTTATTCCGTTGATTCCGACTTTAACGGATCATGCCCTATTACTAGCTAATCGAAAAGATGTGCAATTAGCACATATTAGTGTGATTTTTAATGTAGTGTCCTCCGTGCTCATCCTTCCTTTTGCAACTAAATTTGGTGAAATGATATTATTTTTACACGATAGGAAACCAAATAAATAAGACGGCCATGCTCGGCCGTCCTTCTTTAATAATCTGCAGTCACTTTAAGTCCATTAATAATCGCTACACTTGAACTGGCTCCAATTCTTGTGGCACCAGCTTCAATCATCATCTGGGCATCCTCAGTACTACGAACACCGCCAGAAGCTTTCACACCAATATCTGGCCCAACTGTCTTTCTCATTAAGGCAATATCCTCAAAGGTTGCTCCTCCAGTTGAAAATCCAGTGGATGTTTTCACATAATCAGCACCTGCTTTTACTGATAATTCGCAGGCACGAATTTTTTCATCTTTCGATAAAAGACTTGTTTCAATAATTACCTTCGTAAGCGCTTTGCCTTTCGTTGCATCTACTACTGCACGAATGTCACTTTCTACAAGTTCATCATTCTTATCCTTTAAAGCACCAATATTAATGACCATATCCACTTCATCCGCGCCATGATCAATCGCATTTTTGGTTTCAAACGCTTTTGTTTCGGGAGTGGAAGCCCCAAGAGGAAAGCCAATAACAGTACATACCTTCACAGCGCTTCCTTGTAATAATTCCTTTGCTGTGCTGACCCATGTTGGGTTTACACAAACAGAAAAGAATTCGTTTTCTCTAGCCTCTTGGCAGAGCGTTTCGATTTGATTTCTTGTCGCTTCAGGCTTTAGTAAAGTATGGTCAATCATTGCAGCAACATTATTAGCCATTTTACAAGCTCCCTCCAATTTAGATAAGAAAGAATATGCTGCTGAAAATAGTATGCCCTGAACCAAAAGAAAAAAGGACCTATATTGGTCCTTAGATTGCTGCTTCTTCATTTGTAAATATTTCTTCTTTTACTAATTTCGTGTCCTCAACCACACGGACAAACTGCCCTTCATTGTAAGGGTAGCCTGCTTTAGTAATTTTTACTTTAACGATTTTTCCGATCATATCTTCTGTTGCAGGAAAAACGATCTTCAGATAATTATCTGTATAGCCTACAAATAATCCTGAATTGCCTTCTTCGTTAAATGCCTCTTCCGGAATCACTTCTAATACTTCGCCTTCAAACATGGAGGCGTATTCTTTAGCCAATTGATCAGAAAGGGAAATTAAGCGATGTACCCGCTCATTTTTTACCTCTTCATCCACTTGGTCGTCCATCCGGGCAGCCGGAGTACCCGTGCGTTTTGAGTATGGGAATACGTGTAGTTCAGAAAATTTATGTTCGTTAATAAAATTATAAGTCTCCATGAACTCTTCCTCAGTTTCACCAGGGAAGCCGACAATAACATCAGATGTAACAGCAAGGCCAGGGAGGACCTCTTTTAACCGGTCTAATCTTTCACCAAAGAACTCCATTGTATATTTACGGCGCATTCTTTTTAAAACCGTATTTGAACCTGATTGCAACGGAATATGCAAATGGCGGACAATAATATTGGAATGTTTAATTACCTCAATCACTTCATCGGTAATCTGGCTTGCCTCAATTGATGAAATGCGCAGTCGCTCTAAACCTTTTACTTCTGCTTCTAAATCACGAAGTAAAGCTGCGAGATTATAATCCTTCATATCTTCACCATAACCGCCTGTATGAATTCCAGTTAAAACGATTTCTTTGTAGCCGGCATCCACTAGCTGTTGTGCTTGGCGAATGACTTCTTTTGGGTCGCGGGATCTCATTAAACCACGGGCCCATGGAATAATACAGAAGGTACAGAAATTATTGCAGCCTTCTTGAATCTTTAAAGATGCACGTGTTCTATCTGTAAACGAAGGAACATCAAGTTCTTCATAAACACGATTTTTCATAATATTACCGACACCATTAATCGGCTGGCGTTCAACCTTGTACTGCTCAATATAATCAAGCATTTTTACACGATCTTGTGTACCTACAACAATATCCACACCAGGGATGGCCATTATTTCCGCTGGAGACGTTTGTGCATAACAGCCTGTTACACAAATAACGGCATCAGGATTTTTTCGCACAGCTCTTCTAATTACCTGACGGCTTTTTTTATCTCCAGTGTTGGTTACTGTACATGTATTGATAATGTAAACGTCCGAGATAGATTCAAACTCAACTCGGTCATAACCTTCTTGCTTAAATAATTGCCAGATTGCTTCCGTTTCATAGTGATTTACTTTACATCCAAGTGTATGAAATGCAACTGTTGGCATTGATTGTTCACCTCATTAATTCAAAATGGTAGGAAATCGCCGCGAGCGCATATAACGGCGCGGTTTCCGTTCTCAATATTCGCGGCCCTAATCCACACAAGTTAAAACCGTTGCCTTTAAAGGCTTTGACCTCTTCTTCTGATAATCCTCCTTCAGGACCAAACACAATCAGGAGGGATTCCCCGCTTTGCATTTTCTGAAGTGTTGCAGAAAAAGTAGACGTTTCACCACTTCTGCTTTCATCTTCAAATGCCGCTAATTTATAATTAAATTCCTTACTTTTTTCAAGCAAAGCTTTGAAATTCATCGGATTCAAAACTTGGGGTACAAGATTGCGATGCGATTGTTCGGCAGCTTCTTTAGCAATTTTTTGCCATCTCTCTATTTTCTTAGCTGCTTTTTTCTCATCCCATTTCACAATTGACCGAGCGGCAGAGTATGGGAGGAACTGATGTGCGCCTAATTCTGTTCCTTTTTGAATAATCCACTCAAGCTTGTCCCCTTTAGGAAGACCGCTGGCAATTGTAATTGAAATCGGCAGCTCTGAAATCTCCATTTTCCATTGTACAACGTCTGCAACGACTCTTTCATCGGTAATTTCTGCAATTTTGCAGACAGCGGATTTTCCATCCGGGTCGACACAAATGATTTGTTCACCAATATCCATGCGCATAACCTTAATAATATGATGACGGTCATCAGCATCAATAACAAAACGGTCTTCATTTGCTCGGTCTTTAACAAAGTAGCGTTGCACACGATGCACCCTCTCTAAAAACATTTACGCCTTATTTTACTAAATGTAAGTTCATTTTGAAAGCAGAAAAAGGGGTTAATCCCCTTTCTCAAATAGTTATTTCCTTTTTGCAATAATGGCAACCCAATCTTCCATTAAAATGGTTTCTATGATCTCAAAGCCTGCACTTACAATTGCTTCTTTAACTAACTCTTTCTTCTGCTGAATGATTCCCGATGCAATAAATGACCCGCCTGGCTTAACCACCCGCGCAACATCGTCTGTAAAGCGCAAAATCACTTCAGCTAAAATATTCGCAACAATGACATCCGCTGAATTTTCCTCAACACCATCCAGCAGATTATTTTGCGAAATGGTAACCGTATCACTGACTTTATTTAATTTAATATTTAATTTCGCCTGTGCCACAGCCACCTCATCAAGATCATACGCCCGAACATCCTCAGCACCAAGCTGCGCCGCAGCAATGCTTAAAACACCTGAGCCCGTTCCAACATCAATAACCCGGTCTCCAGGAAGGACTGTCCGTTCAAGTGCTTGAATACACATAACCGTTGTCGGGTGGGTTCCAGTCCCAAATGCCATGCCTGGATCCAATTCAATGATTAATTCGTCGCTGCTGACAGGTTTATAAATCTCCCATGTAGGGACAATTGTAAATTTCTCAGAAATTTTAACTGGATTATAATATTTTTTCCAGGCTGTTGCCCATTCCTCTTCATTTACCTCACTGATGGTGACTTGGTTTAAACCTAAATCGATATCATAAATAATTAAATTATTAATCGATTCTTTAATGGCCTCGACTGTTTCACCTAGAAAGCTGTTAACTGGAAGATATGCTTTTACTATTACGCCTTCTTCCGGATAGTCATCAGGATTGAGTTGGTAGATTTCCCCGAATTGATCTACCCTTTCCTTTGTCAATTCGAATGGATCTTCAATCACTACACCGCTCGCACCAGCTTCATGCAATATATGTGAAATAGGTTCGATCGCTTCATTTGTTGTGTGGATACTAATTTCTGACCACTTCATTCTACCAACTCCAATCCTTACTCGCCTTTAAAGGCACGTTTTACTTTTGAGAAAAAGCTTTCTTCATGTTCACCTATTGGGGCCGAACCACTGGCTTCAGCAAACTCACGTAAGACCTGTTTTTGCTTATCGTTGAGCTTGGTTGGGGTAATGATACGTACCTGAATATGCTGATCCCCAACACCGTATCCACGGACATTCGGAACCCCTTTTCCCTTCAGGCGGAATCTCGTTCCCGTTTGTGTTCCAGCTGGTACCTTCAGCTTCACTTTACCATGCAGGGTTGGGACTTCAATTTCATCACCTAGAGTAGCTTGCACGAATGTGATCGGCATCTCGCAGTAAATATCATCGCCATCTCTTTCAAAAAACTCATGCTGACGGACATGGAAGACAACATAAAGGTCTCCGGCTGGTCCTCCATTGATACCCGCTTCCCCTTGCCCAGACATTCTTAATTGCTGGCCGTCGTCAATTCCCGCTGGGATTTTCACATGGATTTTCTTGCGTTTCTTCACTTTTCCTGTTCCGCCGCAGGTTGAACATTTATGTTTAATTTCTTTACCAGATCCATTACAGTGATGGCATGTGCGACGATTCACAATTCTGCCAAATGGAGTATTCTGTTCAACATTTAATTGCCCGGACCCCTGGCAATGTTTACATGTTTCAGCATTAGTTCCAGGTTTAGCTCCAGAACCGCTGCAGGTACCACATGTTTCTTCACGAGGAATTTCAATATCGGTCTCTTTTCCAAACGCTGCTTCTTCGAAGGAAATCGTCATTGTATACTGCAGGTCTGCTCCTTGTCTTGGAGCATTCGGATCACGTCTTCTTGAGCCGCCTCCACCGCCAAAAAAGGTGTTAAAGATGTCTTCAAAACCGCCAAAACCGCCGCCGAAATCACTGCCGCCGCCAAAGCCGCCAAAACCTTGATTTGGGTCGGTATGGCCAAATTGGTCATAATGAGCCTTTTTCTGATCGTCACTTAAGACTTCATATGCTTCAGCAATTTCTTTAAATTTATCAGCTGCATCTGGCTCTTTATTAATATCTGGATGATACTTTTTTGATAGTTTACGATATGCCTTTTTTATTTCATCCTTTGAAGCGCCCTTAGCTACACCTAGCACCTCATAGTAATCCCGTTTACTCATGATTACCACTCCCGAATCTTTCACATAAAGATTATTCTAACATCGTTATTAGTGCTATTGCAATAAAAAAGCCAAAGCAGCTGAACTGACTTTGGCTTTTATCTTTATTTTCACAGCCTATTACTTATCATCTTTAACTTCTTCAAATTCTGCATCAACGACATTATCGCTCTTGCCAGCAGTGCTGCCGCTCTCTTGACCGCCTTGCGCTGCTTGCTGCGCTTGTGCTGCCTGCTCATATAGCTTAACTGTCAAAGCTTGAACGATTTCTTGAAGAGCATCCTTTTTAGTACGGATTTCATTAAGATCATTCTTCTCAATGGCTTGTTTTAAAGCATCCTTTGCTTCGTTAGCTTTCGCAACTTCAGAAGCGTCTACCTTGCCTTCAAGATCTTTTAACGTCTTTTCAGTTGTGAAGACAAGTTGGTCAGCTTCATTGCGAAGCTCCACTTCTTCTTTACGTTGTTTGTCAGCTTCTGCGTTTTCTTCTGCTTCTCTAACCATCTTTTGAATTTCTTCATCAGATAGACCAGTTGATGATTTTATAGTAATTTGTTGTTCTTTATTTGTGCCAAGGTCTTTCGCACGAACGTTTACAATACCGTTTTTATCAATATCAAATGTAACTTCGATTTGCGGAATTCCACGTGGTGCTGGTGGAATATCTGACAACTGGAAGCGTCCTAATGTTTTATTATTTGCAGCCATTGGACGTTCCCCTTGAAGAACATGGATATCAACAGCAGTTTGATTGTCTGCAGCGGTAGAGAATACTTGCGACTTTGATGTAGGTATAGTTGTATTACGATCAATTAGTTTTGTAAAGACTCCACCCATGGTTTCAATACCAAGTGATAATGGAGTTACGTCTAGTAGAACAACATCCTTCACATCACCAGTGATTACGCCGCCTTGAATGGCAGCACCCATCGCAACCACTTCGTCAGGGTTTACACCGCGGTGTGGTTCTTGACCGGTAGCTTTTTTAATTGCCTCTTGAACAGCAGGAATACGTGTTGAACCACCTACAAGGATTACTTTATCAATCTGTGAAGGAGTTAAACCTGCATCACTTAAAGCTTGACGTGTAGGACCCATAGTGCGTTCCACAAGATGTGCTGAAATTTCTTCAAATTTAGCGCGGGACATGCTGACTTCAAGGTGAAGCGGGCCAGCTGGTCCAGCCGTGATAAATGGCAATGAAATTTGCGTTGAAGTTACACCAGAAAGGTCTTTTTTCGCTTTTTCAGCTGCATCCTTTAAGCGCTGCAACGCCATTTTATCTTGAGAAAGGTCGATACCATTTTCTTTCTTGAATTGCTCTACTAAGTAATCAATAATAACTTGGTCAAAATCATCTCCGCCAAGACGATTATCCCCAGCAGTTGCTTTTACTTCAAAAACACCGTCACCAAGTTCAAGGATAGAAACGTCAAATGTACCGCCGCCAAGGTCATAAACCAGAATCGTTTGGTCTTGGTCCGTTTTATCTAAACCGTATGCAAGTGCAGCAGCTGTTGGCTCGTTGATAATCCGTTCCACTTCAAGACCGGCAATTCTGCCAGCATCCTTTGTTGCTTGACGCTCAGCATCATTGAAATAAGCAGGAACAGTAATAACCGCTTTTGTAACTGGTTCGCCAAGATAGTCTTCTGCATAGGACTTTAAATATTGAAGGATTGCTGCAGAAAGTTCTTGAGGAGTATAGTTTTTCCCTTCAACCTCTACTTTGTAATCAGTACCCATATGGCGTTTAATAGATATAATCGTATTTGGATTTGTAATAGCTTGGCGTTTTGCCACTTCCCCTACCTGACGTTCGCCATTTTTAAAGGCAACAACAGAAGGAGTTGTGCGGTTTCCTTCTGGATTAGGGATAACTTTTGGTTCTCCGCCTTCAAGTACAGAAACACATGAGTTTGTTGTACCAAGGTCAATACCGATAATTTTACTCATTACCTTTTCCTCCTAGATAAAATATGTAAACTTTTATTGATTGACTTTAACCATAGATGGCCGGATGACTCTATCTTTTAATAGATAGCCCTTTTGAAACTCCTCAATGACAATGTTTGAACCATAATTTTCATCTTCCCCCTGCATGACTGCCTGGTGCTGATGTGGATCAAATTCCTTGCCAACGGCTTCAATTGGTTCAAGACCTTCTTTTTTCAAAGCATCTACCAAACTGCGGAATACCATATCCATTCCTTGCAAAAGAGATTTTGTTTGCTCATTGTCAGCTTCCACTTTCAATGCTCTTTCAAAATTATCTAAAGCAGGAAGTAAATCCATAATTAATTTTTGTGCTCTATATTTTTCACTCGCTTCTAGATCGAGTTTAGTACGGCGACGGAAATTATCAAAATCTGCTTGAAGACGAAGATAACGATTATCTGCTGCATCTAACTTTTCCTGAAGCATTTGAATTTCTTTAAGTTGTTCTTCAAGAGGGGTCACCGCTTCTTGTTCAACATTTTCCTCTTCAGCAAAAACTGGCTCAGCCACTTCTTCTTCAGTAAGTTCAACTTTTTCTTTTAATGTTTCTACTTCTTCATTTATGGTATTGTTCTTTTCATTTGTCAACTTACTCACCTCCCTTAAAGAATTACTCGCAAGCTAGATTAAAATACATTTCCATAGTAAAGGGGGTGAAATAAACAGGCATTTCACCCTTACTCAATATTACCAGTGCTAATTATTTTGATACAGCTTAGTTAAGACTTCAGTTAAATCATGGCTTAATAATTGGAGCAGACTGATGACTCGGGAATATTCCATTCTGGTAGGTCCAAGAATCGCGATTGTTCCTAAATTTTCTGCTCCAACAGAATAAGAAGCCGTGATTAAGCTGCAATTATCCATTGCACTCACATTATTTTCTTTGCCTATTTTCACATTGATTCCAGATGAGTTTTTCCTTATTAAATTATAAATCCACTCTTCCTGATCAATCATCGTTAAAAGACTTCGAATTTTTGTAATATCATGGAATTCCGGCTGACTTAACATATTGGTTTTTCCGCCAAAGAATAACTTTTCATTAATTGGCATTTTAAAGGTTTCACCAATGGTGTGCAGCATTAAATCATAATTATGGATATGCTGCCTTAAAAGAACAGCTACCTCTTTATAAATCTTATCGTTCAGATCTTCGAGAGAAACTCCTGCTAAACGATCATTCAATATATTCACCGTTTTCTCCAAATCACTAATATCTATAGACGGTGGTAATGAAAAGGAGCGGTTCTCAACATGCCCTGTATCCGTAACAAAAATAGCGACCGCTGTATCTTTGTTTAACGGAATGATTTGTATCCTTTTTAACTTATTAATACTGACAGCCGGCCCTAGAACGATTGATGTATAATTAGTTAAATCCGATAAAATTTTAGCAGATCTTTGAATGATTTTTTCAAACTCAAAAATTTTCTCAGCAAAAATCGATTGAATAATTGAAATATCCTGCTGATTTAAAACCTGAGGCGAAAGCAAATGATCTACATAATAACGATAACCTTTTTCAGAAGGCACACGACCTGATGAGGTATGCGTCTTTTCAATAAACCCCAATTCTTCGAGGTCGGCCATTTCATTTCGTATGGTTGCTGAACTAAAGGAGATTTCCTCCTTTTTCGACAGACTTCTTGAGCCGACAGGTTGTGCAGATCGAATAAAGTCATCAACAATAACCTGAAGAATTAACAATTGACGATCTGTTAACAACATTCATCACCTCTGTTAGCACTCCTTGTTACCGAGTGCTAATTATATTAATAAATTATCAAAAAAGGGGGGATGGTGTCAATCATTACACATCACATACTCCTAAAAAGGTTTGAAAAACTTCATTTCCTAAAAGACGCCCCTTTTTAGTTAAATATATATGGTCATCAGAGACTTCAATCCAATTTTTCGAAACAAGCTCCTCAAGCTGATGTTTAAATATTTTTAAAGGATTTCGGTCAAATTTTCCGGTAAAATGAGAGATCGAAATTCCGGCTGTTTTACGCAGCCCAAGGAACATCTCCTCTTCCATTTGTTCCGAAATGCTTACTTGATTTTCCTCTAAAATAGGCATTTCACCTTTTGTTATGAGATCCATATATCTTTTCAAGGGACCCACGTTTGAACGCCTTAGTCCATTTAGATAACTATGTGCTCCTGCTCCAAACCCATAGTACTGTTCATTATTCCAATAGGTAAGATTGTGCCTGCTTTCATAGCCAGGCTTTGAAAAATTACTAATTTCGTACTGGGAAAATCCATGTTTCTCCATTTCTTCCATTAATAATTCATACATTGCTGCTTCTGCATCTTCACCGGGGGTCGGCAGACTACCTTTTTTCAATAAATTATAAAAAACCGTTTTGGGTTCAATAATTAGCGAATAGGCGGAATAATGAGTAATATCGAGTGTGAAGGCCTCTGTTAAAGATTCCTTAAAGTCTGCAATTGTTTGAGTTGGCAGGCTGAAAATAAGATCAATGCTGATATTCTCGAAACCTACGGATTTTGCATTTTCAACTGATTGGTATACGTCTTTCGCCCGGTGCACACGGCCAATTTTTTTTAGCAATTCTTCATTAAATGTTTGGACACCAAGACTAATTCGGTTTACACCTGCATCCTTTAATATTTGCAGTTTTTCCTTTGATAAATCTCCTGGATTCGCTTCAAAACTAAACTCCAAATCTGTGCTTTTAGGTAATCGTTCATTAATACTTTCACAAAATCGCTGCAACTGCTGCTCATTTAAGGACGTTGGTGTGCCGCCGCCAACAAAAATGGATTGCAGTTCATCTGTTGGATATTTTTGAAGTGTCAACTCCATTTCGCGATCCAGTGCCTGTATATATTCATCAACCGGCTGTCCTTTCAAAAACACTTTATTAAAATCACAATAATGACAGATATGCTCACAGAAAGGGATATGAAGGTATGCTGCTTTTATCAAGTTTTTCACTTCCTAATAAAAAGAGGCAGGGTTCACCATATTTGGCTAGTCCTTACCTCTCTTTCATGTTTATTTTTTTGTATTATTATCGTCCATTTTTAAGACGGCCATGAAGGCTTCCTGCGGTACTTCAACAGAGCCAACTTGTTTCATCCGCTTCTTACCTTCTTTTTGCTTTTCCAACAGCTTCCGTTTACGAGAGATATCTCCCCCATAACATTTAGCCAATACGTTTTTCCGCATTGCTTTAATCGTTGAACGAGCAACAATTTTTTGACCAATTGCAGCCTGAACAGGTACTTCAAATTGCTGCCTTGGAATTAATTCCTTTAGTTTTTCAACAATTACTTTTCCTCGTTCATAAGCAAAATCCTTATGCACAATGAAGCTTAAGGCATCCACTTTTTCAGCGTTTAACAATATATCCATTTTAACCAGACTAGATGGTTTGTAACCAATTAATTCATAGTCAAAAGACGCGTATCCCCTTGTGCCAGATTTCAATTGATCAAAGAAATCATAAACTATTTCTGCCAATGGAATTTCATAAATAATACTTACGCGATTTTCACCTTGGTATTGCATATCAATAAAGATTCCGCGTTTTAATTGGCAAAGCTCCATAATCGCCCCTACATATTCATTAGGAGCCATCATGGTTGCTTTTACATAAGGCTCTTCTACACGATCAATTTTCTGAGGATCCGGTAAATTAGAGGGGTTATCTACCTTTAATTCAGTTCCATCTGTCATGTGTACATGATAAATAACACTTGGTGCAGTGGTAATTAAGTCTATTTTGAATTCACGCTCAATCCGCTCTTGAATGATTTCCATATGAAGAAGGCCTAAGAAACCACAGCGGAAACCAAAACCAAGCGCTTGGGATGTTTCCGGTTCAAATTGAAGGGCGGAATCATTTAACTGAAGCTTTTCAAGGGCTTCACGAAGGTCATTAAATCTAGCTGTATCGATTGGATAAAGTCCGCAATACACCATTGGATTTAGTTTCCGGTAACCAGGAAGAGGTTCCGTCGTTCCATTTTTCGCATTCGTAATTGTATCACCAACACGAGTATCTCCGACATTTTTAATCGATGCTGTTAAAAAGCCAACATCACCAACGGTTAATTCATCGAGTAACGTTGTTTTAGGAGTAAATACTCCAACTTCATTTACTTCGAACTCTTTTCCAGTGGCCATCATTTTAATCTTATCGCCGACTTTTACTGATCCTTCAACGACACGGATATAGGCAACAACACCACGATATGCATCATATAATGAATCGAAAATGAGAGCCTTCAATGGAGCTTCAGGGTCTCCAGTTGGAGCAGGAACAGTCTTTACTACTTGTTCAAGTATATCTTCAATACCAATTCCTGCTTTAGCAGATGCTAAAACTGCTTCGGAGGCATCTAAGCCAATTACTTCTTCAATTTCATTTCGAACCCTTTCAGGTTCAGCACTTGGCAGGTCTATTTTATTAATAACTGGTAGAATTTCAAGGTTATTATCGAGGGCAAGGTAAACGTTCGCTAGTGTCTGTGCTTCTATTCCTTGTGCTGCATCTACGACCAATATTGCCCCTTCGCAGGCAGCAAGGCTCCTTGATACCTCATACGTAAAATCGACGTGCCCAGGTGTATCAATTAAATGGAAAATATATTCTTCTCCATCTTTTGCTTTATATTTAAGCTGGACGGCATTTAACTTAATCGTAATGCCTCGTTCTCGTTCAAGATCCATTGAATCGAGCAGCTGGTCTTTCATTTCACGTGATGAAAGAGCATTGGTTTTCTCTAAAATCCGATCTGCCAATGTTGATTTACCATGGTCAATATGGGCAATAATCGAAAAATTTCTAATCTTTGATTGTCGTTTGAGTTTTTCTTCTTTGTTCATGTCGTTCACTCCTACTATACTCGCACATGTACACTATTTTTGATTATATCAGCAGGGAAATCAAGATTCAATGAAATTCTAAAAGCGGCCTGTGTAATGGGCCGCTTTCAAAGTTTTTATTCGGTAATTTGCTTTATTAGTTTTCCAGAGGCACCTGAGAGCCCGTCTGATAATTTCTTTCCCATTGAGGAAAAAAAATTAAAAGCGCTTATTTCTTCTAGCTTCTTCTTTTTTGCTTCTATATCATGACTGGAAATATCTTTCCCAAGAAAGGTTGCATTTAAGTCTTTGTCCGTTTCATTGATAGAAACGGCATTTTGAAAATTCGGATCATCATAGCCTTTCATTTTATGAATTCCATCATTAGCCAATTGCATTCCTGCTAAAACGGAGATAAACATTAGCACTGCAACCCCTAAGCTTTTTAGCATGAACATCTTCATAAGCATGCTCCCTACTTCTATTGTTTATTCTTTGATTGTTCAACATCCTGATTAACCTTTTCGGCTTGCCAGAAATATTCACTAAACACGTCGGCCAGCGCATCGGCAGAACGGTTTAATTCTTCGAATGTATTATCTACACCGCCAAATTCGATTAAGATCGCATTATCTGAAAGGTTTTGATTATAAACTGCATTTCCACCCATCTTCACGATCACACCCCTGCTCAAACCCTTATATTTTTTTTGCAAAAGGTTATGGAGTTCAGTTGCTAGCTTTTCATTTTTTTCATGATTCGCATTTTTGCCGCCAATAATAAATGCAAGCTTTGCGTAGGACTTGCCATTAATGGTAACAGTTGTTTGAGGTTTCCGTTTAGAATCTCGATGAATATCGATAAAATAATGTAAATCACGATCTGTCGCCATTGCCGTTTGTACAATTGAGCGGGATTCTTGGTAAGAATTTACATAATTTAAACCTTTTTTATTTAAGTTCGCCTGTACATCTGTCTTATCTAAAAAGGTTCCAATTCCTCTATCCTCTAAACTTGTTTTTAGATGATCGCCAATTTTTGTCACGTTGATTTGCGAATGATAGGCTAAATCCGGGTTGGTGACACCTTTAAGATATGGTAAATAGGATTCCCGGTTATGTGTGAAGTAAAGGTATACTACTTTTCGATCTCCTGTTGTCTGCCCAGGTGTTGGACGGGGATTATCATCATCCGGCTTGTCCAAACCCTCTACATTTTGCAAGGCTGCCTCACGTTCCGCTTTCATAATTTCGATTGGCGGCGAGGATTCTATTGGCATATTGGTGTAATTCGTTCCCTCACCAGCCACAACAATTTGTCCATCAAATTGAAAAAATCCAGGCAATTCCCGGCCAAGCAAGCTTCGTGGATCATTCAAATTAATATTGCTTGACAGCTTAAATACTAAATTGGTTAATTTAGGGGCAGTTGTCCAATTGTTATCAACCTTTAAAAAATGATGATTTTCCCAACCCATCAATTGATACAGCAGTTCACCGTTCACCTTCATCGTCGCTTGGTTAACGGAAGTCGACATTAATCGATATTGTGGTTTTAACGAGGTTAACAACCCACTTATAGAGAAAATCAATAGCAAAAACACAAAAAGTGCAGCACCGGCTTTCAATAGACTTGTCCCTTGCACCATTACAAACGTTCCTGAAGATTTAGATTTCATGGTTCCACCTCGCAAAACGGATTCTAGTAAATCCTATGACATTGCTAGAGTTGGTAGAACCACATTTTAAAAAATAAGAGATTTCATCGAGGGGCCAAAATGGCCCCTTAAATTTATGCTATCTCGTATAGTATCCAGCATTCTCCTGATCAACTGCACTGTGGAGCGAAGAATTCAATCCATTAGCAATTAAATTAGCCATATCTTCAATAAAAACATCGACTTCCTTAGGTGTAACCATTAAATTATGGCCAAGCGGGGACAAAACTTCATAAATTAACTTTCTTTTCTCCTCATCAGGAAGTGTCCCAATCATTCCAAGAAAGGTTTTCCGATGCTTTTCTTCAGGCATATCTTCTTCTGTCAATTTGCGTCGTTCACCAAAGCTCATTCCTGCCGGAGCAAGTGCACGTGATGGACGATTTCCTTCCTTCATCTCTTTACCAAAATGTTTTAGAATGAAGTCAATCGTGTCACTTGTAATGGAAACAGCATCCACCACTGTGGGTACACCAATGGCGATTACAGGAATTCCTAATGTTTCTTTACTTAATTCCTTTCGTTTGTTTCCTACCCCTGAACCAGGATGTATGCCTGTATCGGAAATTTGAATGGTAGAATTAACCCTTTCGATTGAACGAGATGCCAAGGCATCAATCGCAATCACGAAATCAGGCTTTGTTTTTTCTACCACCCCAAAAATAATATCGCTCGTTTCAATTCCTGTTAACCCCATTACTCCAGGTGAAAGAGCGCTGACAGAGCGATATCCTTCCTCAACATTTTCCGGCTGGAGTTGAAAAAGGTGACGTGTAACCAGGAGATTTTCACAAACCATGGGTCCCAGCGCGTCTGGCGTTACATTCCAGTTCCCCAACCCAACTACAAGACAGGAATCCGTTTTTTTAATTCCTGAACCTTCTAAAAAATGAGAGAATTCTTTGGCAAAAATCTCCTCAACCTTTTGCTGCACCTCTGTGTTCTGCTGGCGAATCCCTTGAACTTCCAACGTTAAATACCTGCCAGCTTTTTTTCCAAGCTGCTCTTCACCTTGTTTTGTAACTTCTACTAATGAGATTTTTATATCATCAACATCTTTTTCTTTGATGATGACGCCTTCAATTTGTGAAAGATTTTCCTCCTGCTGTACAGATCCACCTCTGCCAGCAAGCACCATTTCCCTTGCTTCAATCGCTAAATCTGTTCGAACAGAATACTGACTTAAGTCGACAGACTCACCCATTTCAGATCACTCCAATCAAAAAATTTCCTTAAATATAGAAACTATTTCCTATTTTTACCCCTTTTCGATAAAAACATGCAGGGTAAACTAAGTAACAAGGTAATTTCTATATTGCAATATAGGGTCCCATTTGATAAAATATCTCTTGTTGCGAATTATGAATAATGAATGTTAAGTCGAGTTCATATAGTCTCGATTCTTTGTAGGAGGTGAAAGTAATGCCTAACATTAAATCTGCTATTAAGCGTGTAAAAACAAGCGAAGCTCGTAATGCTCAAAATACAACTGCTAAATCTGCAATGCGTACTGCTGTTAAGAAAGCAGAAGCTGCTATTTCAACTAACGATGCAGCTGCTGCAAAAGAAACATTAGTAACTGCTGCTAGTAAATTAGACAAGGCTGCTGCAAAAGGTCTTATCCATAAGAACGCTGCTGCTCGTAAAAAATCTCGTCTAATGAAAAAAGCTAACTCTCTATAATAAAAAAAACGGTTCCTTATTTAAAGGAATCGTTTTTTTTATTTCTTTAAGCGAAACAATAGCATTTCGATTAATAAGGATTTATTCATTCCACCCGTTTTCATCTGATAGTCTGCTTCGGCAAGGAGACCCATCAAATGGGATAAGTCCTCATCAGTAAAGCTGGCTGCCTGTCCGAGAGCAAGCTTTACACGGAACGGGTGAGTTTTCAAATACCCCGCAATTTGCTGTTGACCGTATCCTCTTCTTGAGAGCTCTTTTACCTGATAAATCAATCTAAATTGGCCAGCCAGAAGAGCCAGTATTTTAATCGGTTCCTCATTTTGTTTTAACAAATCAAAATAAATTCTTAATGCTTCATCCAGTTTCCGCTGAACTACCTTTTCAACTAAGGTAAAAATGTTTTGCTCAAGTGACCTTGCAACTAATTGCTCAACAATCGTTACATCAATTCTTTTTTTCTCTGCAGCATATAAAGCCAGTTTTTCTATTTCACTTGAAAGCATAAACATATTGGTTCCGCTAAGTGCCAGCAATTGATCAATCGCGTCTTGCTCGAATTCAATTCCACTGGATTTCGCCCTTGTTTTCACCCAGTTTTTTAGTTCAAACTCATTTAATTTCTTCGCTTCTACAATTTCAGCGTTCCTTTTCATTTCTTTTGTGATTTTCTTTCGTTCATCCAATTTCTCATACGGAGCAGAAATAACCATAATCGTATATGGTGCCGGCTCCTTTAGATATGCCTCAAATCGTGTTAAATTATGGTCCACTTTTTCTTTTGTTTTTTCGGCCGTTAAAAAAGCAGGATTATGTAAAAAAATAACCTTTCTATCACCAAGAAAAGGGAAGGTTTCTGCATCTTCTAAAGCTAATTCGATAGGTGTTTCCTCTAAATCATAAGCAGCGAAATTAAATTCCTTCTCCTCTTCCCCTAAAACAGTGTTTAAAAGGAGTTGTTTTGTTTCATTGATTAAAAATGCCTCTGTTCCATATAATAAATAAATAGGGGCAAATTCCCTTTGCTTTATTTTTTTCCAAACATCTAATACCATTTGCCAAGCTCTCCCCTTCAATTCACTCACATATTATCGTAAAGAAGCTTGGACGATTTGACAAGTACTTAAAGGGAATTGGCGCTTTCTAAAAAGTGCCAATTCCCGATCTATAATGAACGCAGCATTAAGGCCCTAGGAACTTCTTAATGCCTGCGGAATTTCTTTGTAGTCATAGTGTAGCCCGCGGCTAATCAAACTATTTTGACAACACTTGTCAGTTATTGAAAGCAATTTGAGGCAGGCTGGATTTTTTCAAGCGAATGGCTTATACTATATCTTGAAATAGGAGGGGTAAATTGTGAACGAATTTGAAAAAAACATTATAAGTAAACGTAACGATGCAATTGATTCTGGAGTTGGCTTTGGGGTTTCTTTTGGCTTTTTTGCCATCATGTTTATTATTGCAACAGTCATTAAATTAATCGGATCTTAATAAATAGCTACATATGAAGAACTAAAAAGGGCTGCAGTAAATGCAGTCTTTTTTAGTTCTGGGATAATTGCTATATCCTATGGCAAATAGGTTGAAAAGGTTCCTTTTCTCTGGTAAAAACGATACGTAATCGCCCCTTGTATATCAGTGCGGTATATCGTAATATTAGCCGCCCTTAATCGCTCGAGCACTTCCTGATGGGGATGACCAAATCGATTATGCTCACCAGCAGAAATTAACGCAATACTCGGCTTTGTTTGATGAATGAAAGATTCAGCGCTAGATGTTCTGCTTCCGTGGTGTCCCGCCTTAAGTACATCTATTTTTAAATGAGGATAGTTTTTGAGAATTGCTTTCTCTCCTTCCTGGTCTATATCACCTCCAAAAAACCAGCTAGCACCCCTAATTTGAGCAATTATGGAAATCGAACCACGATTCCGTTCACCCTCAAAATTATTTTCTGGTGAAAGGATATAAAATTCATTGTCCCCACTGTTCCAATGACTTCCGTTTGAGACTTTAATTACAGGTATCCCTTTCTGTTTTGCCAAACTAACAATGGCACTTTCTGTATCCGAAGGATCGCGAACAGATGGCATTAGAATTTGATTTACTTTTATCTCCTTTAAAATGGAAAATGCCCCCCCAATATGATCCATATCACCATGGGTAAGAATAAGTTTATCGATCTTCGTAATGCCTTTTCCCTTTAAGAACGGAACCACCACATCTCGTCCCACTTCATAGGGTTTTCCCTTCTCTTTCCAGCTTTCCTCTGTAAATTGCATCGTCCCGCCGGTATCAATAAGGTAGGTGCCGCTATTGTGTGGAAAATGAAGCAAAATGCTGTCACCTTGTCCGACATCAATCATCGTTACTTCGCCAAAAGGATTAAGAAGGTTCCAAAAGGGCTGAAAAATAAATAACACGATCGTAATAGAAATTAGCTGCGCATTTCTTTTGAAAGTGGGCTTGGATTCCCAAATACAAAAAATCCTGAAAAGAATGAGAATATAAATGATAAGGAGAAATAAGTTTGGCCTTCCTGGAACAAATGAAATAATGGAAAAGTCAGCCATAATACCAATAAGATGATTGAAAAAATTTATTATCAATAAAAATAGTGAGATTAGAAATGACGGGGTATGGTAAAAAATGAGTTGAATGAAAAACAATAAATATAAACCCGGCAGGTAAACAAAAGAGAAAAGCGGAATGTATAACATATTGGCGAATATCCCAATCATGGACATGCCGAAGTAATGATACAGTATAAAGGGAAGTGCCGCCAATTGGGAAATGACTGACGTAACCAGCATCTGTGCCCAATTTGTGAGATATCCTTTAAGGATTGAACTAGATGACAAAATAATGACAAAGCTTACGGAAAAGGAAAGCTGAAAACCGATATCAAAAAGAACCAGCGGACTAAAAAAAATATATAACATAAATGCCAAACTTATAGCATCAATCGGCAGAAGCTTGATACTTCCTTTCCATTTATCCGTGATTAAAATGAGTAAAATCATAAGTGCTGCCCTTATAACCGACGGAGATGCTCCAGTTAAGATTACATAAATCGGAATCACAATAAGTAAGAAATTCAACATGAACTGCCGGGTTAAACCTATTCGAATGCCCATATAAAAAACCATTCCAATAAGCAAAGAAACATGCAGTCCTGAAATAGCTAGTAAATGGACAATTCCCGTTTGTTGATAATCCCCAAGGAGTTGACTGTCAAGCATACTTCTATCACCAAAAATTAAAGCTGAGGACAGTGATGCGATTTCAAGCGGAAAATGTTTTTCAAGGTAGTGTTCACCCATAAAACGAAGCTGTTTAATTATGACTGTTGCGGACTGATGAACTGGAGCGCAATTCTGAAGGGGACTTCCTTGGATTTCAACAATCCAAAAGATTTCTTTAGCGGATAAATAATTGCGGTAATTAAAGCCATTAGGATTTTTGGCCACTTTCGGTTTTTCCAAAGTGCCAGAAGCCTTACATTTATAACCATAAAAACTTTTACTATGTAACAGGTTTTTTTCTTGTTCGGTTTGGATGTAATAGCGGATTAATATTTTCTCTTTGTACCGTTTTTCGAAAGCCTGAACCTGCAACAAATCCCCATCAATTTTGGGATCTTGAGTATATTCAAGCAAAAAGGCTGTTTCTGATTCTGGAATCTTTGTTTTGTTTTTAATAACAGCAGAATGTCCAGCGAAAAAAAATATAAAAACAATAGCCATCAAAAACAATAGTTGTTGATTGTTAAATCTCTTGTATTTATATAAAACATAAAGATAGGTTAAGGTTAAAAGAAAAAAAGGAAAAAATTTACTTAGTACGCTTAACTCCGCTAAAAAGGCAGCAATTGCAAAATACACATATTTATCGTACATGATTTTTCTCCAATTTTGAAGTAATTTATGAGGGAAGAGATTCGCCGGCGATTAAGCCGGCGATATTTGAGGATTATTGATTAACCTTTCGAAAATCGATAAATGATTCAGTTAGTTCTAC
Source organism: Neobacillus bataviensis (assembly GCF_019969725.1). The sequence continues at coordinate 271,204 of NZ_JAHXYW010000004.1, read as the reverse complement.
TTTTTCTACCTTTACATTTGCTTGGTCAAATAATTCGATGGCATGAGGGTGATTCTTATAATCCTCAGCATAATAGACCGTTTTAATGCCCGCCTGGATAATGGCCTTACAGCATTGTAAACACGGAAAATGGGTAACATATATCTCAGCATTTGCTGTTGGGACACCAAACTTGGCACACTGCAAGAGTGCATTCATTTCCGCGTGGATGGTTCTAACACAATGGTTATCGATTACATAGCATCCTTTATCAATACAATGGTCACCGCCAGCAATCGATCCGTTGTAGCCTCCGGCAATGATTCGTTTATCTCTGACAATTGTTGCCCCCACTGTAAGACGGGTACATGTGCTTCTTAGTGCGAGCAAATGACTTTGTGCCATAAAATATTGATCCCAGGAAATCCGCTTCATTTTCTCCCACTCCCTTGAAAAAATCTTTTTATTAAAGTGTAAACGGCTTGTACGATTTGGTCAATTGGCATATTTAATGAACATCGACCAAATCCTTTAACTTTTCGAAGGTTTTATCACCAATCCCGCTTATATTCTTTAAATCCTCTACCGCTTTAAATGGGCCGCTCGTGTTCCGGTATTCAATGATTGCTGCTGCCTTTGAAGGTCCGATTCCCGGAAGGTTTTGCAATTCATTTTCATCGGCTTTATTAAGATTAATTTTCCCCTCATTTTGAGCCACACCGCCAGATAAGGGTGTACCTCCCGAAGATACTGGTGCAGCGCCCGTCTCCCCCTTCGCTGGAATATAGATAACCATTTCGTCCTGGACATGCTCAGCAAAATTCACCTGTCCCTGATCAGCTTGGTCTGTTAATCCGCCAGCCCGGCTGATAACATCAATTACCCTTTCACCTATGTTGGCTTGATAAACCCCAGGCTGCTTAATTTGTCCCTTAACATCCACCATAATTTTATCAGGCACTTTCGATTGTTTTTCCTGCTGATTATTTTCCCCTTCTTGTTCGTTTGTCTGAGAGGTGGTGTTTTCCAAACTCACGGTTTGGTTGGATGTGGACGGGGCATCATTACCGATATAAAAGAAATAATAAAGTCCGCCAAAAACAATGATTGCAGCAAGGATAACATATAACTTGTGTTCATTTAACCAGTCTTTCAATTGGATTCATCCTTTCTGAAGGTATATTTCACTATTGGTTTTCATATTGTTATAAGAGAATCTTTCATGTGAAGGAGGGTCGTATCAATGAATATAGGCATCATCGGTACCGGAAATATGGGGACGATTTTAGTCGAGGCTTTGATTGATGGAAAAGCAATCTCCCCTTCTTCAGTAATGATTACAAATAGAACAAAGTCAAAAGCGATGCTGCTTAAAGAAAAATATAAAAATATAAAAATTGCGGCGAATGCAGTGGAAGTTGCGGCAGAGTCCGATTTAATATTTATTTGCGTGAAACCATTACAGATTTTTAAAATACTTGATGAGATAAATTCATATTTAGGCAAGGAAAAATGCCTCGTTTCCATAACAAGTCCAGTCAGTACAAGCCAAATTGAAAAAAAAGTTTCCTGTTCCGTCGTCCGAGTAATCCCTAGTATCACAAATCGGGCATTGGCTGGGGTTTCATTAACTACCTTTGGAGAAAATTGCAGCGATTATTGGAAAGTAGAAGTGGAAAAATTAATAACGAAGATATCTGTGCCAGTTTCAATTGATGAAAAAATTACGAGAGTTGCCTCTGATATTGTTAGCTGTGGACCTGCATTCTTCAGCTATTTACTTCAGGGTTTTATAAAAGCAGCGGTGAAAGAAACGGAAATTGATGAAGAAACAGCGACAATATTTGCCAGTGAGATGGTCGTGGGGCTCGGTGAATTGTTAAAACAAGGTCATTATACCTTACCGTCACTTCAAGAAAAAGTTTGTGTAAAGGGCGGGATAACAGGTGAAGGAATAAAAATATTGGAAAATGAGGTTGGCGATATGTTTGAACACCTGTTTCAAGCCACACACGCGAAGTTCAAAGAAGACCTTTCAAAGGTAGAGGGACAATTCTTTAATAATTAATTCGCCAAATTAAGACAAAATCCTTCTATATTTTTATAAAAAAGCCATCTTTTTTTAAAAGATGGCTTAGATTATTTTTTCCTAGCGGTAAAAAAGATCCTTTCAGAATGATCCTTTGGAGCAAAATTTTCAAAATCACTACTAATATCTAATATGTCGAAGCCGGCATCATTCAACCAATTCGAGTATTGTTGAACAGAATAGGTCCGTTGTAAATGAAGCTCATCATAACGGTCATATTTTCCCGATTTTTCATCCAATACAAAAAAGCTAAGTTCATGTTCCACACTGTTAGGTTTTTCACCAGGGAAACTATTCCAGATATATGACACATGGTCATCACTATGAGCAAAAGTCTGATTGATGAAAACCTCGGTCATTTTGTAGATCGAGTGCACATCAAAAATAAAAATTCCAGTTTGACTTAAATGCTTGTATACATTTAAAAAGGTATTCTTTATCTCATCCTCTGATTCAAGATAGTTCAATGAGTCACAAAAAATACCGATCACATCAAATTCTCCATGGCCCTCTAAATCAGCCATGTTTTGTTGAAAGAAAGGAATCTTTATTCCGGCTTTCTCTCCTTTTGTATGAGCGACAGCCAGCATATCAGCAGACAAATCAACACCGGTCACTTGATAGCCCTCCTCTGCAAAACGGACCGAAAGCTCTCCCGTTCCGCAAGCTAAATCAAGTAATTTTATTGACCCTTCGCTAATACCATATTTTACAAGTTTATCTTTGACAAACTGGATCCACTCATCATACGGTGCATCCTGCATCAGTTCATCGTAAAGATAAGCGAACTGTTCATAACTCATGAATTTAGCTCACTGCGGATATCTTCTAATGGAGCATCGCCCCATAAGCGTTCTAAATTATAATAGCTTCGTTCATCACGATGGAAAACATGGGCCACAACATCCCCTAAATCAATCAATACCCATCTAGCTTCATCAAAACCTTCTATCCTTTTAACATCATACCCATTTTCCTGCGCTTTTTCTTTCATCTCTCTGGCAATAGCCTGAACTTGTTTATCCGAATTTCCATGGCAAATAATAAAGTAGTCCGCAATTAGGGAAATTCCCTTCATATTTAAAGCCATTATATCCTCTGCCCGCTTATCATCTGCGGCCTTTACGGTAATCTTTAGTAACTCATGTTTATCCATTAATCAATCCTCCAAATTTTTTATTAGGTCATTATACGTATGAAAAGTATCCGGGTATACCATTTGATTCTTTTTCATTAAAAATACAATTGTATTTTGAACTGCTTTAATTAATGCTTTATCTAAGCTTTCCTTTGCCATTTCCCTTACATCATCGACCCCCGGAAAATGTCTTCCCGGTTCAATATAATCGGCCAAATAAATAATTTTTTCAAGAAGTGTCATTCCCGGCCTGCCGGATGTATGGTAACGGATTGCATCCAAGACATCACGGTCCGATATGCCTGCTTCCTTCTCAACTAAATATGTACCAACAGGTGCATGCCAAAGTTCAGCATTATATTCGAGCAAATCCTGCGGAAAACCCTTTGCAGCAATAATATCTTTCATTTCTTCCTTTGGGCGAAATTTTGCATAATCATGAAAAATCGCCGCAAGTTCAGCTTTTTTTTCATCTGCACCATATCGATTAGCTAAGATAATGGCGGTTTCCATTACCCCTAAGGTATGCTGGTATCGATGTTCAGTTAATTGTTTCTTTACTAACTGTAAGGCCCTTTCACGTTCCATATAAATGTTTCTCCTCAATATAAGAAATAACGGAATCTGGCAGTAAATAACGAACCGTCTTCCTGCTTTTTATTCTCTCTCTGATCATGCTTGAAGAGATATCAATCGCGGGTACGTCTACATATAGGACAGGGTAATTGGTTTGATGGCTATAATGAGGCCGATCCACGCCAACAAATTGAACGAGTTTTACGAGCTCATCAATGTTATGCCATTTTGGTAAATACTCAATCATATCTGCCCCAATAATAAAGAAGAATTGATGGTCAGGAAATTCGTCATTGATTAACTTCATAGTCTCAACTGTATAAGATGGACCCTCCCTTTCAAGTTCAATGGACTGAATTTGAAAAGCATGATTATCTCCTAAAGCTAACTGAAGCATATGAAGCCGATCTTCATTTTTTACTGCATCAGATTTTTTCTTGTGTGGAGGCTCCTGATTTGGCATAAACCAAATCTCATCTAGCTGAAGAGCAAAAAGAACCTCGTTTGCAATCAAAAGATGTCCGAAATGCGGCGGATCAAAAGTACCGCCTAAAATCCCAACTTTCTTCATGCTCCACCACCTTCATTTTATGGAAGAGTAATTTGCTTCTTTTCCACTGATTCCTTGTAAAGGACAATTGTATTTCCGATAATTTGCACGATTTCCGCACCAGCACCCTCAGCTAACTGCTCGGCTACTATGTTTTTGTCTTCTTCACAGTTTTGCAAAACGCTCACTTTAAAAAGCTCTCTCGCTTCAAGAGCATCTGCAACCTGTTTAATCATATTTTCATTCACTCCGCCTTTTCCTACTTGAAAAATAGGGTCGAGGTGGTGTGCCTTTGAACGTAAGAATCTTTTTTGTTTACCTGTTAACATGTTTTTCCTCCTAGTTGGTTTAACACATTTTCCCGCATTCTTTCAGCATCAGGAAAAATCCCGGTCCATTTTTCAAAAGCAAGGGCTCCCTGAAAAACAAACATATCGATGCCGTTTTGGATGCTTGCTCCTTTTTCTTTTGCTTCCTGCAAAAATAGAGTCTCAAGCGGGTTGTATATTATATCACATACTAATGCTTGTTTCTTTATATTTGGCACGTTTACGGGTAATTCCGCAATTTTTGGTGACATTCCAATCGTCGTGGTTTGGATGATTAAATCATATTCCTCTAAGTTTCTGCTAGCCTCATCCAATGTATAGGCGCTCGATGCAGTGCTATATGGGCAAGCTTCAATAAGACCAGAGGCCTTTTCCACCGTACGATTTGCAATGTCTATTGCCAATGCTTTTTCCTTAGCTAAAGTAAAATAAATCCCTCTTGCAGCGCCGCCTGCTCCAATAACTAAGACTTTCTTTCCTTCTATTGAAGGCCTGTATAGCTCTAATCCCCTTAAGAATCCAGGTCCATCTGTATTGTATCCGATTAATTTGCCTCCATCATTGACAACCGTATTAACTGCTCCAATATTTAAAGCCAATTCCTCTACTTCATCGAGGAAGGGAATAATGGCGCTCTTATGCGGGACCGTTATATTAAATCCGCCCACCCCAAGTGCTTTCAATCCTTTAACAGCATCCTCCAAGTCATCATTCTTGACATGGAAAGGCAGATAATGAGCATCAATTTGATAATACGAAAATAAATCGTTATGCATAATGGGAGACATGGAATGTCCAATTGGATCCCCTAGTACAGCAAATAATTTTTTCATTTGTATCTCCTCATCCCACATTTTATCTTTAAATTAATGATTTTCGAATTAGCGTTTGAACTCCCTTAGGTACGTAAGCAACAACTTTTGCCCCCGGCTCATTCACCGTTATCCAGCCAAGCCCCGAAAATACAATGTCTGTCTTGGCATCTTTAATGATAAATTCCTGTTTAACAAGTTCAGGGAACGAACCCAGTTGCTCTTCACGAGGAGGGGTCAGCATTTCTCCGACATGCTTTTCATACAGCTCAGTGGCATTTTCCGTTTTGGTTCTGTGAATATTAATGTCATTGGAAACATAACAAACAAAAGATCTTCTTCCTCCGCTTACATAATCAAAACGGGCAAGTCCGCCAAAAAACAAGGTTTGGCCCTCATTTAATTGAAATACCTTTGGCTTTATTTCCTTTTTCGGTGTAATCACTTTTAAATCCTTTTTATCAACAAAATGAGCCATTTGATGATGATTGATGATTCCTGGTGTATCAATTATTGCTTTTTCATCATCTAAAGGAATTTCAATAATATCTAAAGTAGTTCCAGGAAAGTGAGAAGTGGTAATAACATCCGCCTCCCCTGTTACCTCTTTAATAATTCTATTAATAAACGTGGACTTACCAACATTTGTACAGCCAACAATATAAACGTCTTTACCATTACGTATATTATCGATTGCTGCTGCCGTTTCTTTAATATTCAAGCCTTTTGCAGCACTAACAAGGAAAACCTCCTCCGCCCTCAGGCCAAGTTCTCGGGCTTCTTGTTTCATCCAGTGAATTAATTTATTATGCTTAACCGATTTAGGTAATAAATCAACCTTATTTCCTACAAGCAGAACTTTGTTGCTTCCTACAAACCGGTGCAATCCAGGCAGCCAGCTGCCATTAAAATCAAATATGTCGACAATCATGACGATTAAAGCATCAGATTTACCAATTTCATTTAAAATCTTTAAAAAGTCATCGTCCGTTAAATCCACATCTTGAACTTCATTATAATGCTTTAAACGAAAACATCGTTGACATATAATGGTTTCCTTTTCCAAGGCGGAAGCAGGAGCAAATCCTATTTTCCCAGGATCTTCTGTTTGAACCTTCACACCGCATCCCATACATACATATTGTTGGTCAATCACAGCCTATTCCTCCCACTGAAGCATGCCTTTTTTGCGGAACCAATTCAAAATTCTTCGTTCTGCAAAGCGGTTAAATTTTGTAAAAAAGCCGTCTGTCTGCGCTACAGGAACAACCAGTATCGTATGGAACCCGCTTCGGTTTCCTCCAAGTACATCCGTTAATAATTGATCGCCAATAACCACTGTCTCTTCTTTTTTTAGCCCCATTTGTTGCAGGGCTTTGTGAAAAGCAGGTCCCATTGGCTTTTTAGCTCGAAAAATAAACGGGATATTGAGCGGATCGGAAAAAGCCTTTACTCTTTCTTCATTATTATTAGAAACAATTGTGACAAGAATATTTTGTTTTTTAATCTCATCAAACCATCTGATTAAGGCTGGAGTCGCATTGGGGCGGTCCCATTCCACTAATGTATTATCCAAATCCGTGATAATCCCTTTAACTCCGCGTCCTTTTAATTGTTGCGGTGATATATCAAGAATGCTTTTCACATGTTCATCGGGTAAAAATTGTTTTAACACTAAGCTTACACCTCATTGATTTTTAAATAGACTTCATGGCACTTCTCATCATAACCAATTTTAACCTTTGATACAAAGAATAAATGTCATGTTCTTATTGTTCATCAAAACACGCCAATACATGAGATTCAAAAATATGGTGAAATGATTAAAAATAAAAAATATTTTTCGACAAATTTCAGCAATCTCAGACTCTGTGGATAACGTTATTAACATTATACCCATTGAGTCAGTCCATTTTCCTCCCTCTATAAACAAATTAATCACAAGTTATCCACTGGATTATGTGGATAATTAGAACGATTGTTCTACAGGAATAAATTTGGTAGATTTAGGGTACACCAATTGAACGTACTATTTTATGTCTGCTAATCAGCAAATAGAACCTTAAAATTCAAATCGGAGGTGGATTCTGACGTGCGGAAACTGTCAGATGAATTATTAATCGAATCCTATTTTAAAGCAAGAGAACTAAAATTAAGTCAAGAATTTATTAATCTAATTGAATCCGAAATTCACCGACGTTCCTTATACAATAAAATCAAAATGACATCATAATGATCAAAACCTGCCCTAAGAGGGCTTTTTTTTTACGTAAAACAAATGCACATTATAGGTGCCGTCATTTTAGGACTCAATTTTCTTTAGAACCCCTATTCTTTCCCCGACCTTAATTTCCTTAGGAGTGTGAAGATTAGCGTCAACTTGGAAAATATCCTTTTCAAACAGCAAAACAACCGTAGATCCAAATGTGAAATACGCCATTTCAGCACCCTTTTCTAACTCAGATCCCTTATGCGTGGTCTCAATGGAATTAACAAACATCGCGCCAACCTTTACAATCGCCACATGACCAAAATCTGTTTTAACTTCCGTAATGACGCGGTAGTTTTTTGCAAGCGTTCGGACTCCGTATTTTAACCCCAATTTATTTACAGGATAGGATTTTGCACCAAGTGTCCATTGTTTTGTTACCGTTCCATTAACAGGGCTATGGATCCGGTGATAATGGCTTGGACTTAAATAAAGAATCATATATGTACCGTTTAAATATTTTGAAAGCAGGTCACGGTCCCCAAGCATCTCATCAATGGAGTAGGTCTTCTCTTTTACGATAATGTCACTTTTTTCATTGATGGGACCAACATCCTCAATGACAGCATCCACCGGGCTTGCTACGGAATCATGATCTTTATTAATAATCCTCGCTTCACTTTTCAAGGTTCTAATAAACAGATCATGAAGGGTTGGATATTCTGACAGTCCTTTATCCATTTCTTCTTGATTCAATTGATAGATTCTAGCGAAGGATGGTACGATAAACCGACTTGCACGCGAACGTGCAAAGCTCTTTAATATGCGGGATGTCCACCTGCCATTCGTTAATTCAATCAAAAGACGATACATAGTTTGCAACATTAAATGACCCCCAAATAGTGTAAAAATACTCTTTACGAAGAAGCATAAAACGCTTAGAATTAAATAATATAGAATTAACTCAAAAAATGGAATTCCCTTCTGGCTTTTTAAAAAAGGAGTGATGAGGAGAAATGTTTTTATTGGACGTTTTGGATCAAACCATCAAAAAGCTTAAATCCCAAACAGCCAATGTTATTACGTTAACAAATTTATCGTTGGGTGGGTTTGCAATTATTTTCGCACTTCATGCCAATAACCTGCGATTAAGCTTATTGCTTATTTTTATTGCAGCCTTGGCAGATCGTTTTGACGGCTTGATTGCAAGAAAGTTTAATATCGAATCAGAGCTCGGTAAACAATTGGATTCCATGAGTGATATTATATCATTTGGAGTGGCTCCTGCACTATTACTATACCAAGGAGTTTTGCATGAATTCGGTGGACCCGGCACATTTTTCACTGTATTTTATATTGGATGCGGCGCATTCAGACTTGCACGTTTTAATATTACCGAAAGCAATGGATATTTCACTGGTTTACCAATCACTGCAGCAGGATGCTTAGCAACCTTAAGCTTTTTGGCCATTAACTACGTACCATCCCAAACGTTCTTATTTATTATTATTATTCTATCCTTCCTAATGGTCAGCTCCTTTAAGCTTAAAAAAGTTTAATAATTCAGAAATGCAAAAATGACTTGCTTGGGCAATAGCCAAGCAGGTTATTTTTTTTAAACAATAAAATTTTCTGGACAGACACAATTTCCCGTTTTCTTCATAGGAATTAGTAATAGGCAGAAGCCCAAAAAAAGATACGGGGGTGGAAGTAGATGTCTGGTATCTTGACAGCTCTTGGCTACTTGGTTAAAGAGTTTTTGTTTCTTGTATCTTATGTGAAAAATAATGCCTTTCCTCAACCCCTATCTGCTGCAGAAGAAAGGAAATATCTACGATTAATGGCAGAAGGGGATTCGCATGCACGCAATATGTTAATTGAACATAATTTACGCTTAGTTGCCCACATTGTCAAAAAGTTCGAAAATACCGGTGAAGATTCGGAAGATTTAATCTCCATCGGAACAATCGGATTAATAAAAGCGATTGAAAGCTACTCAGAGGGTAAAGGAACAAAACTCGCCACCTACGCTGCACGATGTATTGAAAATGAAATTCTTATGCATTTGCGGGCGTTGAAGAAAACGAAAAAGGACGTTTCCCTGCATGACCCCATTGGCCAAGACAAAGAGGGGAATGAAATTTCCTTAATTGATGTATTGAAATCAGAATCAGAAGATGTCATTGATACAATCCAGTTAAATATGGAGCTAGAAAAAATAAAGAAATATATTGAAGTGCTTGATGATCGCGAAAAGGAAGTGATTATCGGACGCTTTGGCCTTGATTTGCAAAAGGAAAAAACACAGCGTGAGATAGCCAAAGAACTTGGAATTTCCCGAAGCTATGTCTCCAGAATCGAAAAGCGGGCATTAATGAAAATGTTTCATGAATTCTACCGGGCCGAGAAGGAAAGAAAGAAGAAAAATTAAAGACAAAGTTGAAAAAGAGCTGGGTTACTCCAGCTCTTTTTTACCGTCCTTTAATAACATGTTCCATGTTTTTCCACCATCTATAGATTGGTATAAATCATTTCTATACGTGGTGAAAGCGATTTGGTTTTGATTTTTTTGATTCACCGCTAAATAAGTAATTGGATTGTCATAATCAAGAAACGGAATCGCGATATTTGTTATGCCGCCAGTAGCAGCGTTCCAATTTTTCAAGAAAATTGAATTTTTTTCAACACTGGAAAATAAAATTGAATCACCGTTAAACGTAAGGGCTGTAACCATGAAAGGATCCGTTATTCGTTTCATCGTATTTCCATTGTCAGTAGAATAATAAATTCCTGATCTAGTTGACATCGCCATGATATTCCCGTTTGTTGGGTGCACCGCCATCATTCCCAGTGAATCCGCACCAAAATTTTGGAACGCACTTTTTTTCCAAGTTCGTCCGTTGTCTTTCGTATAATTGACGCCTTGGCTTAACTTATCATGCGGCTGTTCACTAATTACATAGATGGCATCCCCTGAAAAACTTGCCGCCATAAAATAAAAATCCGTATCACCATAGAATGCTAATTTTTTGAAGGATTTTCCTTTGTCACTACTTTGTACCAAACCAAGCGGGTCTTTAAGGCCTGTCCCCTTTTGCGGAATCCCACTTGATACAAAGCCTTTTTCAATTGCCTGAAAGCCAATATATTCATGGTTATTTGTGGTTGTTTTGTACCATGCTGAATCTTTCAACATTTTTAAACCATCATTAGAAGCAATATAAAGACTATTGTCATTTCCTGGAAAGCCAATTCCTCGTATATTTTCTAATTTAAATGATTTCGCTTCTACAATTTCAAATTTCGTTTTATTTACAGCCTCATTCTTTGGTACTGCATTTTTTTGCTCGTTTCCGCTGCAGCCGGCAAGAATTAATAAAATACCTGTTATAATAACTTGTAATACTTTCTTTTGAATCTTCACTTTTTTCCTCCTGATTCTAATCCCTATCCATCCACTTATACCCCAGTCCCCAGACTGTTGTCAAATATTCATCAACTGGAAAACCTGTTTTTCTTAATTTTTCTCTTAGATTCCGCACATGAGAATCAACTGTTCGGTCTTCTGTCGGTGCAGCATATCCCCAAATGGTAGTTAACAAGTGTTCACGGGTAAATACCTTATTTCGATTCTGCAAGAAAAGTCCCAAGATCGAAAATTCTTTAGGGGTAACGGGTACATTATTATCATGATAAGAAACTTCAAAGGAATCTTCATTTAAGGAAAGACCATTGAAGGCTACGCCCCCTTTTATTCCATTCTTTCTTCTTAATATGGCTTCAATCCTAGCGATTAGCTCCTCTTCATCAAATGGTTTAGAAACATAATCATCCGCACCCATTTTTAAGCCCTTAACCACATCGATTTTTTCACTTCGAGCGGTTAGCATGATAATGGGGATATCCCAATTTTTTCGTATCTCCAGGCATGCCTCCCAGCCATCCATTTCGGGCATCATTATATCCAATAAGATGAGATCTGCTTTTTCCTTCTCCAAATAATGAATCGCCTTTATAGCAGATGTCATTTTTATACATGTATATCCCTTTGGTTTTAAATAAAGGGAAAGTAAATCTAACATTCTTGCTTCATCGTCTATCAGTAGAATTTTTTTCAAATGCTGTCCCTCTCCCCGATTAAATCTAAAATAAATTATACTACAATTGAGTAAAAACAGATGTGAATTTGTTTGGACAAAAGTGGACATACACGTCTGCCTATACAAGCACGGGCTAGGGCACATACCCTATAGTAAAAGGATAAAGGGGGGAATTATATGCCATATGGTTATCCATACCCGCCTGCCTTTTACCCTGTACCATATCCTGTGCCATATCCTATCGGCGGTGGAGGATGGTATGCACTCTTTATCGTCATCTTGATTCTCGTTTTAATTTTCGGCGGCTGGTGGTATTATTCTCGGTTTTGTTAAGATTCTTTGGCTTATACAATTTTGTATAAGCCATTTTTGTTTCGAGAACCGGAAAATATAGAATCTTTCGAAAAATATATATTATAATGAAGAAGTACATATTCAAAGGGGGTACATTTGATGACAGCTGCTACATATTTAGATGTTTGGAATCTTGAAGTATTTTTTAAAGGAGGGAGTGCATCTCCTGAATTCGCAGACCACTTAAACCAAACCGCAGAATTAATTCAAATTTTCCAATCTAAAGTAAATAACTGGACACCACTTAATACTATGGAAGATCAAAAATATTTGCAGGAACTGTTGGAGGACTTCGAAAAAGCAGCTAAAAAACTCCGCCAGGCTGGCGCGTTTGTCGGATGCCTTCAAGCACAAAATACCGAAGATAAAAAAGCTTATAATCTTGAATCAAAAGTAACCAGTTTAAGCGCTGCCTTTCAAACAGCTCTAAGTGCTTTTGATAGTCTGCTTACATCCATAAAGGATGAAGTTTGGTCTCAGCTGCTTTCAGATGAGACATTAAACGAACTTTCATTTGTACTTTCGGAAAGACGTGAACGTGCCAAAGAGAGACTTTCTAAGGAAGAGGAAGCGTTAATCAGCGCACTTGGTGTTGACGGATATCACAGCTGGGGACAATTGTATGATTTAATTGTTGGAAAAATAAAAATTCCGGTTCAGGAGAATGGCCATGAGAAGCTTCTGTCTGTCGGCCAAGCGTTTAACAAATTTGCAAACCCGGACCGCAGCCTCCGAGCAACTGTTTTTAAAAATTGGGAAAAAGCATGGGGAGACCAGTCTGACTTTTTAGCGAAAACCCTTAATCACCTCTCCGGTTTTCGTTTAAATGTTTATCAAAAAAGAGGCTGGGAAGAAGTCTTAAAAGAACCGCTTAGCATTAACCGAATGGAAAAGGAAACCCTTGAGGCGATGTGGACGGTCATTTCTGAAAATAAACAAAAGCTTGTAACCTACTTAGAAAGAAAGGCTAAGCTTTTAGGTCTTAAAAAATTAAGCTGGTTTGATTTAGATGCTCCATTTGGGAAAACTGCCTCAAAACTTTCTTATCAAGAGGGAGCTGAATTTATTGAACAGAATTTCGCACTTTTTGGCGAGAAAATGGCCGCATTTGCGAAAAAGGCATTCGAGGAGCAATGGATTGAAGCAGAGGATCGGCCTGGAAAGGCACCTGGAGGATTCTGTACCTTCTTCCCTGAAAGTAATCAATCAAGGATCTTCATGACGTATTCAGGAACACCTTCTAATGTTTCCACACTCGCACACGAGCTGGGACACGGCTTCCATACATTTGCTATGAAAGGTGTTCAGCATCTTAACCGCAACTATGCAATGAACGTCGCCGAAACAGCGTCTACCTTTGCCGAGATGATTGTAGCCGATGCTGCGGTGAAGAACGCAAAGGATCCCGAGGAAAAACTCGTCCTGCTGGATGATAAAATTCAAAGAACGGTTGCGCTATTAATGAATATCCATGCCCGCTTCCTGTTTGAAACACGTTTTTATGAAGAAAGAAAACAAGGTCCAGTTGCAGTGGAAAGATTAAATGAATTAATGCTTGAGGCTCAAAAGGAAGCCTACTGCGAAGCACTGGAAGAATATCATCCATTATTCTGGGCATCGAAACTTCACTTCTTTATTACGGGTGTCCCGTTCTACAACTTCCCATATACCTTTGGTTACCTATTTTCACTCGGTATTTATGCACAGGCACTTGAGGAAGGAAAAGGATATGAAGAAAAGTATATTGCATTATTAAGAGATACAGCTTCGATGTCAGTAGAAGATCTGGCAAAGAAACATTTGCAGGTCGACTTAACAGAAAAGGACTTCTGGGAAAAAGCAGTCCAAATTTGTATGGATGATGTGGATGAGTTTTTAGAGCTAACCAAATAATTTGCATAATAAAAGCATCGGCCATAAATGATTGCGGCCGATGCTTTACTATTATTCAACACTTAATTCTGCTGAGATTACGCAGCCAATCGCCCCAGTAATGACCAAGGCCATCACAATCATGAACATATTCTCCACCCCTTAAAATAGTTCTGCCTTTTCTACTTTGAATTTATCATATTTTCACAGTACCTATCTTTATGAGATGTGAACATTTTGTTAATTAACAAAACCTGCTATTAGCATAATGAATGAACTATGATATCATTTTTTCTTTGATTTAAAAATTAGCGAAATTAATAAAATATGCAGCGGCATTATCGTTACCTCCTATTGTTAATCACAAAGCTAGGTGGTATCTTTCATACCCCATAAGCTTGCTCCTCTTCCTTGCATTAGAAAAATCATCGTTAAAACCACCTTTCTTTTCATGGATTTTTTAGTTCTTACATAAAACGGTGCATGGAGATTTGACGGTCTTTATTTTGTTCATACAGTTTTTCAACTAGTTCCTGATGAACCGCTTCTTCAAGAGTCACATTTCGTTTCTTTATTGTTATCGAGAAAAATAATATATTTAAGGTCATTTCATATCACTTCCTTTCATTATTAATTTAGGTGTTTCATAACATCACATTTCATGGTACATGGATATTTGACGATCTTTGTTTTGTTCATAAAGCTTTTTAACCATTTCCTGGTGGGCAGCTTCACGAAGATTCACTTGACGTTTTTTAATAGTAATGGAAAAGAATAAAATATTCAGGGTCATAATTAACCACCTCCTTTGATGATTTATTGCCAGCTCTTCAACACAATTTACAATTTATGCAAGACATATCCAATTGGCGAGTAAAAAGGGCACAAAAAGGCCGCAAGAAGTCAGCTCCCTGCGGCCGGTTTTTTTAGACACAAAAATACCGCAAGGCGTCATTCTCCCTGCGGCATGGATATGTATTGTCACAAAATGCTAAGCAATCCATTCCAGTCTGGTCGAATGCGTGTTATTCAAATATTTAGTTGATTTCGCGCAAATGTACGTTAACATCATTTTATTCGACCTCCCTTTTTGGAATTTTTTACTTACTACGGTAATTATATCCACACAAAGATACTTTGTAAACCATTTTAAACAAATTTTTTCAAAAATAAGGAAATGGCCCTTTTAACGCAAAAAAAGTGCCCCCAATTTGGGAACACTTACTTTTTCCTAAAATCATCATGTCCATCTTCTATCTCTAGAAGCTTTAATTGATATCTCTTTACTTGAATAAAGAATAAAATAGACGCAGCTAAGAATGAAATGGATGTATTGATCATAAAAGTTAAATCCGTCACAGTTTTTCCTGCATATGGAATAATCGCACCTAAATAGAAAAATACTCCGAAAGCAAATAAAGTCAGCGCAAACCGTTTGAAATCAGCTATCTTCTCAAAAAGACTTTTCGATTGCTGTTCCATTACCATCACCTGCTTCACTTAAAATCTACTAACCTACTTTACCACAGAAAACAGCGTTAAACAGTATGTAAATATTAGAAAAGGTGTCAGGCACCATGTGAAAATTTCACATGGTGCCTGACACCCATTGTAACGTTAATACTATTCTAATGCTTGTGACAGGTCCTCGATTAGGTCTTCTACGTCTTCGAGGCCAACTGAGATGCGGACTAGGCCATCGGTGATACCTAGTTCTGCTCTCCGTTCAGCTGGAATGGATGCATGTGTCATTCTTGCTGGAACGGAAATTAAACTTTCAACAGCACCTAAACTTTCTGCTAAAGTAAAATATTTTACTTTGCTTAACAGTTTATCCGCATTTTCCCCGCTTCCGACATCAAATGAAACCATTCCGCCAAAACCTCTGGCTTGTTTTTTAGCTATGTCATGATTTGGATGTGTTTCTATGCCTGGATAGAATACCTTTTTCACTTTAGAATGCCCTTGTAAAAACTCCACAAGTGCCTTTGTATTGGATTCAGTTTCTTCCATGCGGATACCTAATGTTTTGATCCCTCTGATTAACAGCCATGAATCCTGAGGCCCTAATACACCGCCAGTTGAGTTTTGAACAAAATGAAGGTCTTCAGCCAGCTTATCACTATTAACAACCACTAACCCTGCTACAACATCACTGTGTCCGCCAATGTATTTCGTAGCACTATGCAAGACAATGTCTGCTCCAAGTTCAAGTGGATTTTGCCAGTAAGGTGTTGAAAATGTATTATCTACAATCGTTAAAAGGTTATGTTCTTTAGCAAGCTTGGCAGCCGCTTCAATATCCGTGACTTTTAAAAGTGGGTTTGTCGGTGTTTCTAAATATACTGCTTTTGTGTTTGGGCGAATTTCACTCTTAATATTTTCTAAATTACTTGTATCAACAAAAGTGGAATCGATTCCGAAACGGTTCAAAACCTTAGTCATAACTCGGAATGTTCCTCCGTACACATCATCTGTAAGAATGACGTGGTCACCACTGTTTAACAGCATGATTACGGCTGTAATTGCTGCCATACCGGAGCCAAAAGCAAATCCTGCTTTGCCTCCTTCGATATCTTTAATCAGTTCTTCAAGAGCATTTCTCGTTGGATTGCCGGTTCTTGAATACTCAAAGCCTTTGTGGCCGCCGACACCTTCTTGCTTATACGTACTTACTTGGTAGATTGGAAACGATACAGCACCTGTTGCCGGGTCTTCGCTAATACCGCCATGAATTAACTTCGTTTTTCTTTTCAAAACTAAATGCCTCCCTCAAAAATTTTTTTACTTAAATATCGTTCGCTTCCATCGGGGAATATCACTACAATATTTGTTCCTTGCTTTGCTGTTTCCGCTTCTTTAAGCGCAGCGAATAAAGCCGCACCGGAAGAACTGCCAACCAGCAGGCCTTCTTTTGCAGCCAGTTCTTTTACAAGCTGAAAGGAATCAATGTCCATCACAGTATGAATGGCATCGAAGTATTCTGTATCCATAAATGGAGGCAAGAATTCCATCCCAATTCCCTCCGCTTTATGTGGTCCTGGTTTTCCGCCATTTAAAATTGAGCCTTCCGGTTCAACAATGACGGTCTTGATTTCTTTCTTCTTTTCTTTTAAGTAACGCGACGTCCCCATAAAGGTTCCGCCAGAGCCCGCTCCGGCGACAAATATATCAATCTGTCCGTCCAGTTGCTCCCATAATTCCGGCCCAAGTGTTTTATAGTAAGTATCAGGATTCGCTGGGTTAGCAAATTGCTGGGGACAAAAGGATCCTGGAATTTCCTCTAAAAGTTCCTGCGCCTTGGCTATAGCACCTTTTATTCCAAGTTCTGTTGGGGTATTTACAATCTTGGCACCAAGGGCCTTCATGATTTCCTGCTTTTCCATACTAAACTTTTCCGGAACACAAAAAATAACCTGTACTCCTTTGTTTATTGCCGCAAGTGCCACGCCAATACCTGTATTTCCGGCAGTCGGCTCGATAACTGTTCCACCTTGCTGCAGCTTTCCGGATTCGAATGCATCTCTTAAAAGTTCTAGACCAAGCCTATCTTTAACACTGCCTCCGGGGTTCATGAATTCCAGCTTCGCAAAAATGCGAACGCCTTCAGGCAATGGAAATTGAGTAATCTCGACAACTGGTGTGTGCCCAATTAATTCATGTACGTTCTTATAAACCTTCATTTTTACACCCCTGATTCCTATCTTAAAGCGGCCACCATTTTCATAACCAGCGTGGCAGAATTGGTTGCTGCTTTATCAATAAATTGATCAAATGAGATTTCCGACTCTTTACCAGCGATATCGGAAAGGGACCGAATAATCACAAAAGGAACACCAAAGCGATGAGCTACCTGGGCTATCGCCGCCGCTTCCATTTCCACTGCTTGAAGATCTTTAAACTTCTCTCGGATAAAATCTACTTTAGCTGGATCCTCCATGAAAGAGTCCCCCGTAGCAATTAAGCCTCTGACGGTTTGAAATCTGTCTAATTCTTTTGCGGCAGTTTCTGCTACCCCAATTAATTTATCATCAGCTTCAAAAGCAGCTGGAAGCTGAGGAACCTGGCCATACTCATATCCAAACGCTGTTACATCGACGTCATGATGGCGAACCTCAGTGGAAATGACAGCATCACCTACATTTAACGAAGGATTAAGTCCTCCTGCTGAACCGGTATTGATGATATAATCAGGCTTATATTTATCAAGCAGAATGGTCGTTGACATTGCTGCGTTCACCTTACCAATCCCCGAACGCAAAAGAATTACGTCTTCTCCATGCATTTTTCCAAACGTAAATTCACAGCCGGCAACAGTTTCCTGTGTTTGATCCGCGATATTATCTCTTAACAGAGTCACTTCTTCTTCCATTGCACCGATGATGGCAATTTTCATTTTTTTACCTCTTTCTAATTGTTTTACGCCTTCCATCCCCCAGACAAAATCGTTGAAGCGCGTAAAAGTAACGCTAAAACCGTTTTTCTTTAAAATATGTTCTAAAAAGGGAATTGTTGTATAATACTCCGATTCCAAATCCTTTGCCAGGTTATGAAAGCCATTATTTTTTGCTTCTACGATTGCATTATTATAATCTTCCTCAGATTCATACATCGTATCCGCGAACACTATTTTACCCCAATAGAAAGAAGTCTGCCATATAAAGCTTGCGCTTCCGTTTTTTTATTGAAATGTCTAAAATATAAATGAACAGAAAGGATGATTTATATGATGAATTTCCAGTTTGACCTCATTGAGGATAAAGTTGAATTTTATGAGGCCAATAACCTTAAAACATTACAAAAAAAGATTGAGGCACAAATAGAGGAAAATAAAGCGATTATGCTGGGAGTTCATTCGGTTTCCCATCAAATGCATGTAAATGAAAATGGACAAACCTATTTTTCTGCCGTCGTTCATTTTAAAAAGAAATAGGATGGTGCCAATAATTGGCCCATCCTTTTATATTTTTTTACTTATTGTGAAAGTTGTTCTACTTTTGTTGGCATCCAGCCTTGGCCTTCGACCCATTTAATATAAACTCTATACTTCTGTTTAGTGTCTTTGGATTCAATCGTTCCTACCGAGGCATTTTGCGTTGATTTATCTCTGCCTAGCCAATATACTGTCATATTACTTTTATCAATTCCAGTTGCATAGGACATTGCTGCTAGCATTTCCTGCCAATCTGCAGAATTTTGATCATATACCGGGGTATGTTCACCTGATTGGGTTGTGCCTACAGGCTCCCATGAAGGATTTTCAACTGATTGTGAAACATCTGATGAACTTCCGCCTTCCGTGACGACTGCCTGTGAGTCATCTGGCTGTTCATCTGTTGCAGCTTCCTCACTTTGATCCTCCGATTCAGTATCTGCATTCTTGGATGATGCATCATCTTCCTCTTTTGAAACATTCTCTTTTTTCTCTTTTACTTCCTTGTGCTTTTGTTCCGTATTTTGCGTTTCCTTTTTCGGCTCAGCGGCATTGTCATCGCCTGAAGCAAAAATATTATAGGCGACAAAAATGATTAACAGCAGTACAATGATAATTAAACTATTTAAGACGAGGTTCGTCTTTTTTCTTTTTGTACGGTTACCAAAGCGCGAATTTTGATTAAGTTCATTACTCAATTTGAATCACTCTCCCTAAAAATTAGGCTCTCAATATTCTAACATGATTTGATAGAAATTTTAAAGGAAAAACCTCCCACCGTTATTGTTCATTACCTTTTTCATAGAGCATCTTTACCATATCGGCAAATAACAAATTAACTCCGCCCGCATTGTCTCGTACATCTAAATTGACGGCTACTAACGCATATTTAGGGTTTTGATAGGGAAAATAGCCAGCAAACCATTTATTATGCAATTGCTGTCCGTTTACAAACTTTCCAGTTTCCGCCGTCCCAGATTTCCCCGCAACCTCGTATGGCAGATCTTTAAACCATCTGCCTGTCCCATTTGGGTTTAAGACAACCTCACGCAGCAATTTTTGCAGCTTCATCGCTGTATATGGTGAGATAGTATCACCCTTTAAGTCTTTTGGATCAAAATTCACCATGGTGGTGCCATTTTTATATTCAATTTTTGACACAGCACGGACCATTTCCTTTTGGCCGCCTCTAGCAATCGTGGCCATCATATTGGCAACAGCTAAAGGGGTAGCGCGGACCTCATGCTGGCCAATTCCTGACATTGCCGCGAAATTTGAATCTTTTCTTGCCACATCTGACACAAACACTCTACCCTTATCTTCATAAGGAAGCTGTTTGAAATTGCTGGTATGATAAATATCCCCCTGCCAGCCGACAGAACCAGTCAAGGATAATTTTGCCGCATAATCTTCCAGCAAGTTCGGATTCTTTTTTTGTAATTCTCTTGCTAACTCACCAAAGGTCCGATTACAGCTTCTGGCAAAGCTATCTGTAAAATTCAACATTCCATAATTATATTTCAGCTCAGGCTTTCCATTGATCTTTTTACTGCAATCAAACATGCGTGTCGGATTATCAAGATTTTGGTCTATTGATGCTGCTGCCACAACTGTTTTAAAGACAGAGCCCATGATTTGCTGCTTTAACATTACATTTGTAATTCCCGCTCCATTGTATGGGTCTTTTTTATTAATGGTCGGGCGCGAAACCATCGCCAGCACACTGTTTTCCTCAATGTCTAGTAAAACCAAACCGCCTTTTTTTATTTGATACTTATCAACCAGTTCCTCTGCTTTTTGCTGCAGACTTTTATCAATGGTTGTTCGAACATTAACAGGATAAAAGGGATTAGCTGGATCGACATACTTCACATTGATCCCAAATAACGGGGCACCACCGCCATCAACATGGTAAACGAGCTTTGATTTTCCTTCAGGCAAAAGAAATTCATCAAAGCTTTCCTCAAGACCTGATACACCAATTAAGGTTTTCTCCGATAAGTCTTTGTTGGGATAACGTTTCTGTAATTCTTTGGCATTTTCTCCTGTTAACCCTAATAATTGTTCAGCCGGCACATCCCTCCGTTCAAACTTTTTTTCAATCGCAAATACACCAGGGATTTTTAATGCATTAATTTTTTCCATTTGCGAACTTGTCAGTTCCATTGGTTCTGGTTCACCATACGCAAATGGCTTCTTTGCCCCTTCTACTGCACTTTTTAAAAAATCAGCAGGTATCCCCGTAATATCCGCTACTTTTTTAGCCTCCCAGTCCATCTTTTTTAAAAATGGAAATAGGACAAGCACCGACACCTTCTTATGTGTCAGCATTGTTCCATTTCGATCAAGAAAATTACCTCTGCCGTTATCTATCACTAATTCTTGTGTTCGCTGCTTTACGCTTTCCTCAAGTAAATTAACGTTATGTTTTGAAAAAGTTTCTGTTTCAACTAATTGTATTTGCATTAAACGAGCTAAAAGCAAAACAAATCCGGTTAAGCTTATGATAAGCCAGCCAATTGTGCGTTTTCTCCACATAAAAAACACCTCGTCAAAAGTTTTGACGAGGTTTTCTTATTTCAAACATTATTTAATAGAAACGATACGGACGCTCATTTCACCGCCAGGCGTTTGAACAGATACTTGATCTCCAACCTTTTTACCTAAAAGGCTTTTAGCGATTGGTGAATCGTTAGAAATTTTACCTTCAAACGGATCAGCTTCAGCACTGCCGACAATCGTATAGGTTTCTTCTTCTCCATCTGGAAGTTCAACAAAGGTAACGGAGCTGCCAAGAGTTACAGAGTCGCTCGCAAGTTCCCCTTCTTCGATAATCTTAGCGTTGCGAACCATATTCTCTAAAGTGGTAATTCTGCCTTCAACAAAAGCTTGCTCTTCTTTTGCGGAATCGTACTCAGAGTTTTCAGATAAATCTCCGAAGCTGCGCGCGATTTTAATTCTTTCTACCACTTCTTTACGTTTAACGGATTTTAAGTATTCTAGTTCTTGTACAAGTTTGTCCTTACCTGCCTGTGTCATTGGAAATACTTTCTCAGTAGCCAAAATCCTCACTCCTTCTAGTCTTCACAATCCCCCATTAGAATTGTGTATGTAATGTATGTAGATATTATGCCAACCGGCATAATACATTCAGCGCGTCCTTGTAAAATAAAGGGCGCGCATTTATCCAATTGGGATTTTATAGATAGTTCTTTTGCTATTGTTTCATAAAAATGACTTTTGTTCAAGAATTGTTTGAATTTTTGTTACCATTAAATCAATCGCCACGTGATTATGACCGCCTTCAGGGATGATGACATCCGCATAACGTTTGGTCGGTTCAATGAATTGATTATGCATTGGTCGAACCACATTCACATATTGATCGATAACAGAATCAAGTGTTCTCCCACGTTCTTGAATATCACGCTGCAATCTTCGGATAATCCGTAAATCTGCATCAGTATCCACGTACAGTTTAATGTCCATTAAATTGCGGAGACGTTCATCTTCGAGTACCAGGATTCCCTCTAAAATGATGACATCCTTTGGTTCTACATGAATGACTTTTTCTGAACGTGTATGCTGTGAATAATCATAAACAGGCTTTTCAATCGGTTCAAAGCGTATTAGCTTTTCAATGTGAGCTATTAATAAATCGTTATCGAAAGCGAGCGGGTGGTCATAGTTTGTCTTTAACCGTTCCTCAAATGGCAATTCACTCTGATCCTTATAATAATAATCTTGTTCAAGCATCAAAATTGAATGCCCCTTAAAGCTTTCATAAATCGCTTTGGTAACACTGGTCTTTCCGGAGCCGGAGCCACCGGTTACACCAATAACAACGGGCTTGCGCATTATACTAGTTCTCCTTTCGCATCATGTTGTTAGGGTACACCGGTTTGTCCAATTTGAATTGTACAATCTGAAGAGGATGTCTAGCCGCATCCAGTTCATTACCTTTTTCATCCCAAATTTTATCAATCACATGAGTAAAGTTTTGAATTTCCGGTCCGAAGAATTCCACTTCATCACCCGGTCTGAAATGGTTTCTCTGTTGAAGGGTTACCACCTGTGTCTCTTCATTATAATCTAACACAAGACCAACAAATTCAAACTTTGTCTTCTTGCTATGATTACCAAACATTTGCTCTTTATACCCCGGAACCCCTTCAAAAAACGCTGGAGCCGTTTCACGATTAGCACATTTATCGAGTTCCTCTAACCATTCACGTTTGATCACAAAATTATCTGGATCTGCGCAGTAAGCATCAATAACCTTGCGATAAACACTGACAACGGTTGCCACATAATGAATCGATTTCATCCGGCCTTCAATTTTCAAACTATCGATTCCTATCTCAATCATTTGCGGAATCGACTGAATTAAATTAAGATCCTTCGGGCTCATCGCAAATGGAGCATCACCTTCAGCATAAAGAGGTACCTCGTTACCTTCGCCTTCAAGCTGATACAGGTCATAATCCCAGCGGCAGGATTGGCAGCAGCCGCCACGATTGGAATCTCTTGCGGTCATATGGTTACTTAATGTACAACGGCCTGAATAGGCAATACACATCGCACCATGAATAAAGGTTTCAATTTCGATATCCACCTTTTCTTTCATTTCACGAATCTCTTCCGCGCTAGTTTCACGAGCTAATACTACACGCTCCAAGCCTTCTTCCTTCCAGAACTGGACAGCCTTCCAGTTTGAAAGGGATTGCTGCGTACTTAAATGCACTTCAATCTCCGGTGCAATACGGCGGCATGTTTCAATGATTAATGGGTCGGCCACAATGATTCCTGCAACTCCAGCTTTTTTTAAACCTTGTAAATACTCCTCTAACCCATCGATATTTTCATTGTGAGCAAAGATATTGGTAGTAACATAAATTTTCGCACCGTACTTTTTAGCGAACTCCACGCCTTCCTTCATTTCTTCAAAGGTAAAGTTATCCGCATTGGAACGCAGACCGTATTCCTGTCCGCCAATAAATACGGCATCCGCACCATACTGCACGGCAATTTTCAACTTTTCAAGATTTCCTGCTGGAGCAAGGAGTTCCGGCTTCTTCACAATGACACGCTTTCCATCGATAATTTCAGAAATCTTATCTTTAACTGTATTCACGATTGAAACTCCTCCTAATTTATCTAGCTGCAGCGCCTAGGGGCTCGGGGTCATAAGCTAATCCGTCAAGAAGGCTCGTCTTATGCCTGTCGCCCCTGACCAAGGCGCTTCCGCTTTTCTATTTAGTAAACTGTCTCTTTAAAATAGAATCCTGTATCTAATGGACGATTCTCTGGCTGAATTTCTTCGATTGCTACTAACAGCTCGTCCTTTTTATCTTCATATGCATCTGGATCTTCAAAAAATAAATCGATTGCCTCGCGGTAGGCTTTGGTGACTGTAATGATATATTCCGGACTTTTTAAGATTCCGTCGATTTTAAATGAATCAATACCCGCTTCTAACATTTCCCCAAGCTCATCGATAATACAAATATCATTCGGGCTCATAATATGGGTGCCGTTTTCATCTTCAAAAATCGGATATTTATTGCCACGTTCCTTATCATGCAGGAACATATCTTTTTGCATTTTACGGTTTTCAATTTCCATTGCTTTGCCTTGGTATTCATAATAATTCCCAAGCAGCGAACGCTTGGATTGGAACATACAGCTCATGCCGTGTACCTGTACTTCAATTTCCACTTCGGCATTTTCCTTGATTTCAACAATGGCATCCATATTGATTTCACGGGCTAGCACGGCTCTTTTTGCGCCCTTTCTCCCCCAGTAGTTGCATGTATACCAGTTCGTGCCTGTCGTTTCTGTATTCCAATGAAGTTTCATTTCTGGCGCTGCTTCTTTAGCTGCCATTAAAACTGCCGGGTCTCCAAAAATGATGGCATCTGCTTTATTCTCCGCCGCAAATTGGATATACTCGCCAAGCTCTTCAATCTTATCATTATGAAAAATAGCATTCATCGCTACATACACTTTTTTCCCTTTTGAATGTGCCAATTCAATCGCTTTTTTAACATCTTCCCGATTAAATTCACCTGCAAGACGCAGCCCATATCGCTGTTCTCCAACAACAAAAGCATCTGCTCCCGCCTCAGCTAATGGCAGAATATCCTTTACAGATGTTGGTGTTACAAGTAATTCAGGCTTTTTCATAACTCTCACCTCTTCTTTTACTAATTGCGACTCCATCCCCTACAGGAAGAATAACCGAATCATAATCTGGATGGTCCATTAACCAGTGGTTAAAGTCATCAATTTTCTTTACTAAATTTCGGATTCTTTTAGATTCTATCTCAGACTCCGCCACTAATCCTTTAAACAATACATTATCAGTAATAATCATTCCGTCATCGGAAAGATATTTTGAATAGATTTCAAAAAACTTTTTATATTGGCCTTTAGCGGCATCAATGAAAATGGTATCGTAAGGAGCAAACTTGCTGACTCCCTCCTCCACCTCTAATGCATCACCTTCAACCAGGATAATTTGCTGGGCATGCTCAGATCGTTTGATGAACTCTTTAGCTGCTTGAATTCGTTCCTCATCCCGTTCAATCGTAACAATTTGAGCTTTAGGAAGAGCATTTGCCATTCTTAAGGCCGAATAGCCAATTGCCGTCCCTACTTCAAGAATCTTTTTTGAATTTTGGATGCGCAGTAATTGAAGCAGCGCTTCGATTCCGGCAATTTCCATAATCGGGACTTTATGCACCTGAGCGTAGTTTTCCATTTCCGAAAACAAAGGATTTCGCCCCGGAATCAATTCTTCAATATAAAAATGCAGCTTTTCATTTAACAAGCTGCCGTCACCTCAATCCTTTAAAATGCCTTAAAAGCATTTTTGCCAATTTAATGGTCTTTAGACATGAAAAAATAGCGTTCACAGAAAATGACATCACGAGTTCGACCCGATCCGTTTCTTTCGGACAAAACCGTCCCAAATTCCCTTACTGTGAGTTACGCTATGAATTACTTATTCAACACTGAATTATTCTACCATAAAAAAAAGGGGAATGCGAACATTTCCCCCAATGTGTTCATTATTTTTTACTGGAAATATACTTTGCTTTTAAATTATTATGTTCTTCAAGCGTTTTGCTAAAATAGATTTCATCATTGGCTGCAAGGAAATAATAATAATCGGTTTTCTCTGGATTTAAGGCAGCTTCGATGGAAACTCTTCCTGCATTGGCAATCGGACCCGGTGGCAATCCTTTATTTTGATAGGTATTGTATGGTGAACTCACTTCTAAATCCTTATAAAAAACCTTTTCTTTGTGTTTCCCTTGGGCATATAGAACAGTTGGGTCCGTTTGCAGCGGCATCCCCTTTTTAATCCGATTGTAGAAAACACTTGCAATCGTTTTTCGATCCGCTTTTTCAGTTGCTTCCTCTTCTACTAAAGAAGCCATCGTTAGCAGCTGATGAACGGATAGCTTTTTCTCCTTGCTTTCCCCCGTATAATCGGATAATACGGTACGCGTTTTATCAAGCATAGCTGTGACCATTTCCTCAACGGTAGGGTTAGGCTTATAAAATGGATAGGTTGCCGGATATAAATAACCCTCAAGTGGATATTTTATGGAAGCATTCATGATTTCATCTGTTAAAATATCAGGATATTTAGCCATAAGTGCTTTAATAAACTCTTTATCATTTAATTTATTAAAAACATCTGCTTCATTTTGCTTTGTAGCAGCAGCCATTATTCCCGCAATTTCCTTCAGTTGTTTTCCTTCTGGAATGGCGATTTTAAAGCTTGCTTTCGCAAGTACTTTCCCTGTTTTTAAGCGCCCTACGATTTCTTGCACATCCATCGAAGGACTTAATTGATATTCGCCAGCCATAAAGCCGCCTTCATTTTTAAGTTTTACATAATACTTAAATACCTTAGCGTCTTTAATAATTCCGTTTGATTCTAGTGTTTCAGCAATCCCTGTCACAGAAGAGCCGATTGGGATTTCAACTTTTTTCTGAACCTTACTTTTTGAATCAACCGGTTTCATGGCTGATTTTATGTAGAGATAGCCTCCGCCGCCTACTAACAAAATTAATAATATAATTAAAATTGAAATAATCAAAACAATCTTTCGAACAACCTTTGCTTCGCTTTGGTGCTCGAGCATTTTTTGACGAATAACATCTTTTTTTGTGTCTTTATTGTCAGTCGTCATTTTCTTCCCCCTTTCCACTTGACTTACTTTTGTAAAATAACGATAGGTAATGAATTTTTGCAAATAAAACTCCTATTTTATTTCAGCATATAGCAAGAAAAATGTCAATTTAACAATTAATTTGTCGTATAGGAAGTAAAATTATCAAAAAAAAGAACCAGCAATAAAATAGCTGGTTCCCTCAATCTTATTCTTCGTCTTCTTGCTCTTCATAGAAGGTATTTAGCATTTCTTCAACCATATCCCATTCCTCGTCGGTTTCAATCGGGATTAATTCACCGTCGCCGCCCTCGTCAGTAGGATTAAAGGCGTAGGCATGAATTTCTGGACCTTCTTCATCCTCTTCGTCCATTGCACCAACTGGAGTAAATAAGACATAAGACTTTTTGAATTCTTCTGATTCAAAGGTAAAGAGCACTTCAAATAATTGCTCATTTCCTTCTTCATCAACGATTGTAATTTGGTTTTCTCCGTGTTCCATTTTATCACCTCATTAATTTTTGCTATCAAGATAGCCTTGCAGAATCATTACGGCTGCCATTTTATCGATGACTTTTTTACGCTTTTTTCGGCTGACATCCGCTTCAAGCAATACACGTTCAGCAGCCATTGTTGTCAGGCGCTCGTCCCATAAAATAGTCGGCACAGAAAATTGTTTTTCTATTTCCTCAGCATATTGCTTGCTTGCCTCACCGCGCGGTCCAATTGTACCGTTCATATTTTTTGGCAAACCAATGACCACTTTATCTACTTGATACTCTTTTATTAATTGACCAATTTCCTCAAAACCAAACGCTTGTCTTTCTTCATTGATTTTGAGGGTTTTGAGGCCCTGTGCCGTCCACCCTAGTTCATCACTAAGAGCAATTCCAACAGTTTTCGAGCCAACATCTAAACCCAATACGCGCATTCATTAACCCTCTCGTTGCTGTTTTAGATAGGATTTAACTAATTCCTCAATAATTTCGTCCCGTTCAAGCTTGCGAATGATATTACGGGCATCACGATGACGTGGAATGTAGGCAGGGTCTCCTGATAAAAGGTAACCGACTATTTGATTGATGGGGTTATACCCTTTTTCCTTTAGAGCCTCATAGACTTGAAAAAGTACATCGTTTACATCATGTTCAAAAGGCTCTTCTGGAAAATTAAATCTCATCGTTTTGTCAAATGAGCTCATATCATGCACCTCGTTCTTTAAGGAGAGAATTGTATCTGTCTAGCTCCAGCGCCTAGGGGCTCGGGGTCATAAGCCAATCCGTCAATAAGGTTAAAGAACAACCTTCTCGCCAGCTTGTATTATGCCTGTCGCCCCTGGACAAGGCGCTTCCGCTTTTCTAATTACCTACATTTTACACTAGTTTGTCCTTTTATCAAATGGATTTTACCCATTCGTCCACGAATTGTAAAGCGGATTCAAGTTTTTCAGGATCTTTCCCGCCTGCTTGGGCCATGTCAGGACGACCGCCGCCGCCGCCGCCGCATCTCGTTGCTACTTCTTTGATCAGCTTCCCGGCATGGTAACCTTTTTCAATCAAATCCTTTGTAACTGCAGCAATTAAATTAACTTTTTCTTCATGAGCACTTCCTAATACGATAACTGCAGAGCCTAATTTTTGCTTTAAATCATCTGCCATATTTCTTAAGTTGTTCATATCAGCAGCCTGAACTTTAGCAGCTAACACTTTAACTCCATCTATTTCTTTAACATTAGACACGAGGTTACCAGCTTCAATATTCCCAAGCTTTGCAGCAAGTGATTCGTTTTCACGTTGAAGCTGTTTGATTTCAGTCAATAAACCTTCAATTCTCACAGCGATATCTTTTGGATTAGTTTTGAGCTTTTCAGCTGCTTCCTTTAATAAGCCAACTTGTTCATTTAAGGCTTTATAAGCGGATTCGCCTGTAACTGCTTCAATCCGTCTAGTTCCAGCCCCGATTCCGCCTTCTGAAACAATTTTAAATAAGCCAATCACAGAAGTGTTAGGAACATGACAGCCGCCGCAAAGCTCAAGGCTGTAATCGCCAACTTTTACAACTCGGACAATATCGCCATATTTTTCACCGAAAAGAGCCATTGCCCCCATTGCTTTTGCTTCAGCAATTGGCTTTAGGCTAATATTGACTTCTATATTACTCCAGACTTTTTCATTAACGATTTTTTCAATTTGCTCCAGTTCCTCCGGTTTAATTTGACCAAAATGCGAAAAGTCAAAACGAAGGCGGTCTGGTTCAACAAGGGAACCTGCTTGGTTCACATGCTCGCCAAGGACATCCTTTAATGCTTGATGCAGCAAGTGAGTAGCTGTATGGTTTTTAATAATTTTTACGCGGTTATCCGCATCGACAGCAGCCGTAACTTGATGATTTGTTTTTAATGTACCTGATTTAACGACAACTTGATGCAGGTTTTGACCGTTTGGTGCTTTTTGAACATCTTTTACAAAAACACTTACGCCCTCGCCCTCAATCAGGCCGCGGTCAGCGATTTGTCCGCCGCTTTCAGCATAGAAAGGTGTTACGTCTAAAATAAGCTGTACTTCCTCACCGGTTGCAGCCTCATTTGCAAGTTCACCATTTTTTATAATGGCTAATACAGAAGAAGTTGTTTGAAGCTGGTCATAACCAACAAACTTGCTTTCTACCGTCACATCGCGCAGTACTCCGCCTTGAACCTGCATCGAATCAACATCCGCACGTGCTTTTCGGGCACGTTCCCGCTGCTGCTCCATTTCTACCTCGAAGCCTGCATGATCAACCTTCATACCTTCTTCTTCTGCATATTCTTCCGTTAATTCAACTGGGAAGCCGTAAGTATCATAAAGACGGAAAATGTCTTCACCCGAAATAGTATTGCTTCCTTTAGCTTTTTCCTTTTTAATAACACTTGCTAAAATAGCTAAGCCTTCATGAAGGGTTTCATGGAAACGCTCTTCCTCGTTCTTGATGACTTTTTGGATAAATTCTTCCTTGTCTTTTACTTCAGGGTAAAAATCCTGCATGATTTCCCCGACGACTGGAACCAGTTCAAACATAAAGGGACGATTAATATTAATTTGCTTCGCGTAACGGACAGCTCGGCGGAGCAAGCGTCTTAATACATAGCCGCGGCCTTCATTTGATGGCAATGCCCCGTCTCCAATTGCAAAAGCAACGGTACGAATATGGTCTGCAATAACTTTGAAAGCGACGTCACGCTCTTTCTCTACACCGTATTTATCACCAGAAATTCCTTCTGTAGCACGGATAATCGGGATAAATAAATCAGTATCAAAATTGGTTGGAACATTTTGAACAACGGATGCCATCCGCTCTAATCCCATTCCAGTATCAATGTTTTTCTTTGGAAGCGGAGTATAACTGCCATCAGGATTATGGTTAAATTGCGAAAATACCAGATTCCAAACCTCAAGGTAGCGTTCATTTTCCCCGCCTGGATATAACTCAGGGTCGCTAGGATCATTTCCATACTCAGGACCGCGATCATAGAAAATTTCCGTGTTCGGACCGCTTGGGCCCTCCCCAATATCCCAGAAGTTTCCTTCAAGTCGAATAATGCGCTCTTCCGGTATTCCGATCGTTTTATTCCAAATTTCATAGGCTTCATTGTCTTCTGGATGGATGGTTACTGATAATAGCTCTGGGTCAAAGCCAATCCATTTTTCAGAGGTTAAAAACTCCCATGCCCATTCTATGGCTTCCTTTTTAAAATACTCGCCGATAGAAAAATTGCCGAGCATTTCAAAGAAAGTATGGTGGCGGGCTGTTTTCCCGACATTCTCAATGTCGTTTGTACGAATTGATTTTTGCGCATTTGTAATTCTTGGATTTTCCGGCACGACACGGCCGTCGAAATATTTCTTTAACGTTGCCACACCGCTGTTAATCCACAATAGTGATGGATCATCATGCGGGACAAGTGAAGCACTTGGTTCAACATGGTGTCCTTTTTCTTTGCTAAAAAAATCAAGAAACATTTGGCGGATCTGTGATCCTGTTAAGTTTTTCATAATATAGACCTCCTTATATATGTAAAAAAGAATACAAAAAAGCCCTCATCCCTATAGCAGGGACGAGAGCTATGTCTCGCGGTACCACCCTGATTATGAATACAAAAGCACGTATCCATCTCTCAATAAAGCCTTAACGCGGCTAAAACGGCAGTGGTTAGCTGCACTCTGGACTAGCGTTCTGTCATCCTTCATCTAGAGCTTCTTTCAGCCGGGGAAGCTCCTCTCTTCAACGCAATTTGCGCTACAGATGGTCTACAACATACTAAGGTCCTTCAACATGTTCATCCAATTATTCTATATCGAATTATATCCACCTAGAAAACGTTTGTCAATTTCTTATGTTGGTGAATCAGGCGTTTCCCGCTGCATAAAATGATTTTTAGCATGAAGGATCGCTACTTTTAGAACAACTAGGATTGGGACTGCTAATATCAATCCTAGTATCCCGCCAATTTCTCCTCCTGCCGTTAACGCCACCATGATTAATAAGGGATGCATATGCAGACTTTTCCCAACGATATACGGGGATAAAATATTTCCCTCAAGAAATTGCAATCCAAACACAATGACTAATGTGATAATGACTAGCTTAACTGATGTAGTGGCTGCAATAATGACAGCAGGCACCGCGCCGATTATCGGTCCAAAGTAAGGGATCACATTTGTAGCACCAACTATTAACCCTAATAGCAATGGATATCTTAAATGAAAAATCCAAAATAACAAGGCCGAAATGCTCCCGATAATAATGCAAACCAACAACTGCCCCCTAATATAGCTGCCAAGGGAATCATCGACATCCTTAAGGAAAGCCGTTCCTTTTTTCCGCCATTTTTTCGGAGTCAAATACCAAACTGCTCGTTTTATCAACGGAAAATCCTTTAACATATAAAAAGCTATGAACGGAATAATCATAAAGATTAATGCCGAATTCAAAAAGTTCATTAAAATATTCACAATCACCGTCAAAAGCGAATCCATCTTTTTTTCAAATGCGTCAATACCATCATTTAATTTAGTTTGCAGACCATCCGGCCATGCTCTCGTGTGGGATTGTAAATGATTGATCCAGCCTCGGTATTGCTCCGCAAATACCGGAGCACTTTCTGACAGGTCCTTTAATTGGTCGATGATGACTGGAATTCCTTTATAGAGGGCAAAACCGATTCCGCCAAAAAATAGCACATATATTAAAATAATAGCAAGACCACGGTGCAGCCCTTTTTCATGCAATTTTTCTACAATGGGATGAAGTAAATATGTAATGAATCCCGCTATTACAAAGGGGAGAACAATGATTGCAGCCATTCTTACAATCGGCATCCAGACAAAGCTAATTTTTAGAAAAACAAAAATGGCAATTAATAAAAGGAGCAAAAATCCGATTCTGTAATACCATTTCATTCGAATGTCCACGTCCGCGCCTCCTTTCTTTTAGTTTTGGAGACATTTCAATGGAATATTCAAAATCCCCCTCAAATTTGAGGGGGATTAATTTTAAAACATCGCTCGTTTTACTATCTTTTGCATTCTTTTCATATTGCGGGCTGACAGCATATTATTTCTTTGGGCGATATTATATGCCGCCATTCCAGCACCAAAGGTAACCATCGTCTTCATCATTTTATTCATACGCCTCACCTCTTTGCAATATTTAAAGGGTGTAACGACGTTCTTCTTCTTCAAACAAATCATCCAGCGAACTTAGGGATCCGTCTTCTTCGACTTGATGGGTGTTGATTATACCTTTGTTAAGGGAAAGTTCAATAAAACAATTCCAGCAATAATATTGGTTGATACCAATTTTGCCGATATCCTTGCTTTGACAATTAGGACACTTAAACATGAAAAGACACCTCACGTATGATCTACATCAACGATAATGGCATCCTTTCCGATCGCTAAGGGCTTCCCGGATTGAACCACTTGTTTCCCTTCCGTAATCTCCGAAAAGAAGCCATCCGTGATTTCGTACCCTACGATTGTGCCCACTTCCTCCTGAAAATATACATCTTTTAACATTCCGAGCGACTCACCGCTCTTTGTAAGCATCATCATTCCATCTAGAGAATGTTGATGAGTCAAGGTATATTCAGGGCTCTCTTTCAACTTTTCCAATTCCTCGGCATTCTCAATCATTACCCCATCCCAGCCAAAGGAAGCCACCTTTTGAATATCTAGAAAATAGGATTGTTTGAAGAAAACGCCTTTTTTTACTAAAAGACCATTTACTTTTCCATTGCTGGAAATACAAAGGTCGTGAATTTCGCCAATTTTTGTTCCTTTTTTAGTGTCAAAAACCGGCTGTCCTTTTAATAATGAAAATGTCCGCAAAGAGTGTCCCACCCCCTCTCGAACATTTATAGTTTCAGTCTTTCACCATAAAATCATAAGGGGTAACGTTTTCCATACCCACCATGGGACTGACCAGCATTAGTTCCTCTTCTAACGACATTTCGCTCCCATCTGCTTTTGAAGCTAAACTGGAATCATTTGCCGGAATGGTCTCACGAAGCTTCTCGCATAGGGTGGTTTGCCTTTTCGATTCATCCGCTCGTTCGACGCCCATTCTGAGTGCATCTTCTTCGCCGCATAATATCAAGGATTGCTTGCTTCTTGTAATCGCCGTATAGATTAAATTGCGCTGCAGCATACGGTAATAACTTCTTGTTATTGGAAGGATGACGATAGGAAATTCGCTGCCCTGTGATTTATGAACAGAACAGCAATAAGCATGGGTAATTTGGCTTAAATCCTGCCTTGTGTATTCGACTTCATTGCCTTCAAAGGAAATGTAAATCATATCTTGTTTTTCGGTATTTTCCTTCGCATAAATAATCGAAATAATTTCACCAATATCGCCATTAAATACATTGCTTTCCGGCTGATTAACAAGCTGAAGCACCTTATCGCCAATTCGGTACTTCACTTCACCAAAGGTAATTTCCTTCCTTGTGCCCTCCGGGTTCGGATTAAATATTTCCTGCAGCAATAGATTTAATCGGTCAATTCCTGCCGGTCCCCGATACATAGGGGCTAATACTTGAATATCCTTGGCAGTATAGCCTTTATTTTTTGCATTGATTGCGACCTTTTCGACTACCTGTGAAATCTGGGCTGTTGAACATCTAATAAACGAACGGTCTGGCTTTCGTTCTGCGACATTAGCCGGCAAGTGACCCTTTTTAATTTCATGGGCTAGTTCGATAATAGAGGAGCCTTCTGCCTGGCGGTATATATCGGTTAATCGTACCGTTGGAATTCGTTCAGATTGCAGCAGGTCTTTTAATACTTGACCAGGTCCAACCGATGGAAGCTGGTCTTCATCCCCTACTAAAATCACTTGAATATTCTCAGGGAGTGCTTTAAACAATTGATTGGCAAGCCAAATATCGAGCATGGAGGTCTCATCGACAATCAGGATTTTCCCTTCAAGAGGACTGTCTTCAGCACGGTCAAATCCTTCTGAACCGTTAAATCCGAGCAGCCTGTGAATCGTCACCGCCGGAAGCCCTGTTGATTCGCTCATCCTTTTAGCTGCTCTACCAGTTGGTGCGGCCAGCAAAAATGGAAACGGCTCATCTTTTTTATGGTAATCCTTCAGCTCCAATGAACAGCCATGCAACTCGGCATATAACTCGACAATTCCTTTGATGACTGTTGTTTTTCCTGTACCGGGCCCCCCTGTTAGGATCAACATCGGTGACATTAACGCTGTTTGAATCGCTTCTTTTTGGGTTGGGGCGTATTGAACCCCAATCCGTTCCTCTAAGCTTCCCAATGCAAGCAAAAACTCCGATTCAGGAAATTGTTCTTTGTACTCTGTTTGTTTTAGAATGCGATTGATGCTAGTAACAAGTCCCTTTTCCGCAAAAAACAAGGAAGGTAAATAAACACGTTTCTCTTCCCCAATTATTTTTCCTTCTTCTTCAAGCTTGATAATCTCGTTAGAAATATTTATGTAGTCGATTTGATCCCGTTTATTTTCTTCTAAAAGTGCTCTTACCCGCTCAAGCAAATCCTCTGCCTGCATAAAAACATGACCGGTTTGCATGCTTTCATTTTCTAGGATATAGAGACAGGCTGCTTTAATTCGGTCAGGATGGCTGCCGGAGATGCCAAGCTGGTAGCCCAACTCGTCCGCGCGGCCAAATCCGATCCCTTCAATATCCTCGACAAGTTGATAAGGGTTTTTTTGAATGGTATTTAAGGTTTCTTCTTTATACACCTGATAAATCCGCATCGATAACTGCGGCCCAAAGCCATATTGATTTAAGGCGACCATAACCTGCTCAAGCCCTTGATGCTCCATCAAAGTGTCGTAAAGCAGCTTGGCCTTATCAGGAGGGAGCTTTGGCACCGAATCTAGGAGTGACGGCTGATTAAGAATTTTCGAAATTGCGTTTTCCCCTAGTGTTTCCACAATGTTTTCGGCCGTCTTTTTTCCAATTCCTTTAAACATTTCGCCAGATAAATAAGCAATCACTCCTTGTTTTGACTGCGGCATATCCTTCCTGAAATGATTAGTTTGAAATTGCAGCCCGAACTTCGGATGATCTTTAAACTCACCGTAGAAAATATAGGTTTCCTGCTCATGGATTTTTGGAAAATAGCCGGTGATAACCGCTTCTTTGTCATCATACGGATGATTGGTTTCATCAACCCTGATCCTTAAAACCGTATAAAGGTTCTGCTCATTGTGAAAAATCGTAACAATTGGTCTGCCCTTTACAAACTTCCCTTGTTCGGCAAATAAATCAAGCGAGTCCTGTTTTTCCATTATGCTCCCTCCCTCCACTTAAAATTTAATACTTTATTGATTATTTTCAATTAATTTTTTACCATGACCAGCAAGCATATGGTCTGGTTGAATGTCTAAAGCTTTTTGAAACATTTCTAATGCTTTATCAGCATTTTCTTTAAATGCATACGATACCCCCAAATTATAGTAAGCATCTGAATGATGAGGATCTAACTCCACACATTTTTCAAATTGAACCATCGACTCATCAATGAGCTCTAACTGGGCTAAACATAAGCCATATTGAAAACGAGCTTCGGCATCGCTTTCATTTAGCTCGACGCTTCTTTGCAGGTAGGGAAGAGCATACCTTCCTTGGTCTAAACTGACTAGAGTTAATCCCAGCATAAAGAAATTGTCAGCCGACTGAAGTCCTTTTTTCATCGCGGTTTCAAACATATTTTTCGCTTCGTTGAATAAGTCTTTGCTAAAAAGTAAATTACCGATACTATAGTACGCAGCCGCTGCGTTTTCATCTATTTGGATTGCTTTTTGATAGAAGTTTAGAGCTCTTTCATCGTCCCCAACTGCTGAGAGGACGTTACCAAAATTTATATAAGCAATAGGGTCTTTTGGGTTTTCTTCAATAGCTTCGTTAAAGGCCTTTGCTGCTTCTTCCCAGTTCCCTTCTTGCATGTACTGTACACCCAATTGGTTTTTATCCATTCCAATCACTCCATTCTAAAGGAAAGTATAACATATTCCGTAAAAAAACCCTGACTCCAGAGCAGGAATCAGGGCCGCTTTTATCCGACGTAGGTCAGACGCTCACCATTTTTATATACTTCGTCAATCGTTCCGCCTCCAAGGCATTCATCACCATTGTAAAATACAGCAGCCTGTCCAGGTGTGACGGCACGAATTGGTTCATGGAAAATAACTTCTGCCCGTCCTCCTTCCAGTGGACGAACTGTTACCTTATTATCTTCCTGACGATAACGGAATTTTGCCGTACATTCGAATTCTGCTGGTTTTTCCTGATTGGACACCCAGCTGACATTCGCCGCGATTATCGAATCGGAATATAACTTTTCGTTATGAAAACCTTGTCCAACATACAGGACATTTCTCTTTAAATCCTTACCGATAGCAAACCAAGGGTCACCCGAACCGCCAATGCCAAGTCCATGGCGCTGGCCGATTGTATGATACATCAGGCCTTCATGCTTGCCCTTTACTTCACCTTCGAATGTTTCCATTTTTCCAGGCTGAGCCGGTAAATATTGTCCTAAGAACTCCTTAAAATTGCGTTCCCCAATGAAACAAATCCCTGTGCTGTCCTTTTTCGTCGCGGTTGCCAGGTTCGCTTCCTTGGCAATTTCCCGTACTCTTGCTTTTTCTAAATTGCCGATTGGAAACATAACTTTACTTAGCTGCTCCTGAGACAACTGATTCAAGAAATACGTTTGGTCCTTGTTTTCATCCAGACCACGTAGCATTTTGTATTCTCCATCACGATATTCTACCTGTGCATAATGGCCAGTCGCAAGATAGTCCGCTCCCAGCTTCATCGCATGCTCGAGGAAGGCTTTGAATTTGATTTCTTTATTGCACATCACGTCTGGATTAGGAGTTCTTCCAGCCTTGTATTCTTCAAGGAAATACGTAAATACCTTGTCCCAATATTGCTTTTCAAAATTAACGGCATAATACGGAATACCGATTTGATTGCAGACACGAATCACGTCTTCATAGTCTTCAGTCGCTGTACAAACACCGTTTTCATCGGTGTCATCCCAGTTTTTCATGAAAATGCCGATGACATCATAGCCCTGCTGCTTTAATAAAAGTGCTGCTACTGAAGAATCCACCCCTCCGGACATTCCAACAACAACCCGTGTGTCTTTAGGATCTTTTCTTTCCAATTTTAATTCACCTCTCTTTTTGCAGAAACTTTTGCTGTACATTTATTTTTTCAGACGCGAAACCACCTTAGCCGTTTCTTCCGCAGCCTTTATTACTTCTTCCTCTGTTGTGGTGAAGCCAAAGCTGAAACGGATGGAATTGATTAATCGCTCTGATTGTTTGCCAAACATGGCCACCAGGACGTGAGAAGGTTCGATTGAGCCAGCCGTGCAAGCTGATCCGCTCGAAACAGCGATACCTGCTAAATCAAGATTCACCAGCATCGCTTCCACGCTTGTCCCTGGAAAGCTTAAGTTTAATACATGCGGCAGCGAATTTTCAAGCAATCCGTTTACCTCAAACTCAACCTCTAAATCCTGAAGCTTTCGCAGAAGGGTTTCTTTTAACCCAAAATACTTATCACGTTTTGTGGAGCGCTCATCATTTGAAACGATGACGGCTTCATGAAAGCCAGCAATGGACGCAACATTTTCTGTTCCGGCACGTCTTTTTCTCTCCTGCTCCCCGCCAAAAATACGAGGGGAAATTTTTACCTCTGTACTTGCAAAAAGAAAGCCCATTCCTTTTGGGCCATTGATTTTATGAGCAGAAACAGATAATAAGTCAATCATGCATTCACGGACATCAATGTCCTCTACTCCATATGCCTGAACCGCATCGGTGTGAAATTTCGCTTGATGGTCTTTTAATAGTTGTCCGATTTCCTTAATTGGCTGAATGGTACCTACCTCGTTATTGCCATACATAACAGAAACCAAGATTGTGTCGTTCCTCAAGGCGTTTCGGAGTTCATCAATCGAAATTCGCCCTGTTTCATCGACAGGTAAATAAGTCACCTCAAAGCCCATTTTTTCTAGTTTTTTACAAGCATGAAGAACTGCATGATGTTCAATTTGTGTGGTGATAATATGCTTCCCATTTTTCTGGTAGTTCTCAGCCACACTGAATAAGGCCAAATTATCGGCTTCGGTACCCCCGCTTGTAAAAATAATCTCGTTTTCCTTCGCCCCGATGCTTTTAGCTAACGCTGCCCGTGCAAGGTCAATATGATGGCGTGCTTCCCTGCCAAAGGAATGAATGCTGGAAGGATTCCCAAAAGTTGAGTTCATGACTTCGAGCATTGTTTCCACAACCCTTGGATGCATAGGAGATGTCGCTGCATGGTCGAGATAGATTCTTTCCATAAATACACCTTCAATCAAAATAATTCTCTATTATTACCATTCACCTTAAATGTAAAACATATAACCTTCTTCTGGTTCCTGATCTTCACTGTGGCTTGCTAAGTCTTCTAATGTCGTATTATCTAAAACATCCTTAATCGCATCACGAATACGAATCCACAGCTCACGCTTGGCAGGTTCTTCATCTTCAATGCCCTCTACAGGCGTAATCGGACCTTCAAGGACACGGATAACATCCCCTGCAGTAATTTTTGAAGGAATATCTGAAAGAATATAGCCTCCATAAGCACCCCTAATACTCCTAACTAATCCGGCATTTCGTAATGGAGCAATTAATTGTTCTAAATAATGTTCTGACAATTCATTGGCCTGAGCAATCGTTTTTAAAGAAGTAGGACCTTCACCGTGTTTTTTAGCAAGCTCAATCATAATCGTCAAGCCATAACGTCCCTTTGTAGAAATCTTCATTATTAGCACCCCTATGTTCTATTATCTATATTAAAGAAAATCCTTAGTTAATTGATAGGCATTAAAATTATATCATATTCTTCTTTAATATGCTTTTAGGATAGAAAATGGTATCGTTAAGGTAAGTGATTTCTTATGTTGGAGAGATGAACATGCAGCAAAAACCTTTAGCATTTCGAATGCGTCCCAGAACGATTGAAGAAATTGTCGGCCAGCAGCATCTAGTAGGCGACGGTAAA
This sequence comes from Neobacillus bataviensis, assembly GCF_019969725.1. The sequence goes on along the minus strand of NZ_JAHXYW010000004.1, from coordinate 231,485 downwards.
ATTATTGCGAGAATGGTAAAAGCGAAACAGCTGACATCAATGATTTTATATGGACCGCCAGGGATCGGCAAAACCTCGATTGCCAGCGCCATCGCTGGCAGCACGAAATATGCATTTCGAACTTTGAATGCCGTAACCAATAATAAAAAGGACATGGAAATTGTCGCAGCAGAGGCGAAAATGTCCGGGAAAGTAATCCTTCTCCTCGACGAAGTCCATCGTTTAGATAAAGCAAAACAGGATTTTTTATTACCCTACCTGGAAAACGGAATGATTACCTTAATTGGCGCGACTACCAGCAATCCTTATTTTGCGATTAATCCAGCGATCCGCAGCCGATGTCAAATTTTCGAACTTAAGCCGTTAACTCCAGTCGAAATTAAACAGGCTTTGAAACGGGCACTTGAGGATGAAGAGCGGGGCTTCGGACGATTAAAGGTGGCGGTTTCAGATGAAGCACTGCAGCATTTTGCTCAGGCATCGGGCGGTGACGTTAGAAGCTCGTTAAACGCACTGGAATTAGCGGTTCTTTCAACAGATAAAGATCCGGAGGATGTAATTCATATCGATGTGGCCACAGCAGAAGAGTGCTTGCAAAAGAAAAGCTTAGTTGCCGATAAAGATGGGGATGAACATTATGATGTCCTCTCGGCTTTTCAAAAATCAATCCGAGGCAGCGACGTCAATGCGGCCCTTCATTATCTTGGGAGGTTAATTGAAGCAGGCGATTTGGTCAGTATAAGCCGGCGCTTGATTGTTATTGCTTATGAGGATGTCGGGCTCGCTAACCCGCAAGCGGGAGCAAGGACTTTAGCGGCCATTGAAACGGCAGAACGAATCGGTTTCCCTGAAGCAAGGATTCCCTTAGCAAATGCCGTGATTGAGCTGTGCTTGTCACCTAAGTCCAACTCTGCTGTTTTAGCGATTGAAGCAGCCCTTGAAGATATCAGAAAAGGAATCGTCGGCGAAGTGCCGGACCATCTGCGTGATGCCCACTATAAAGGCGCAAAAGAGCTTGGCAGAGGAATCGGCTACAAATATCCTCATGACTTTGAAAACGGCTGGGTGCCTCAGCAATACTTACCAGATAGGCTAAAAAATAAACAATACTATCAACCTAAGAAAACAGGGAAATTTGAGCAGGCATTAGCGACTGTTTATGAGAAATTGATGCGAAAATAGGAAAAGGTGTCAGGCACCATTGGATCGTGCCTGACACCTTTTTTTGTTAAGCTGCTACGTCACGTTTTTTGAAAACGAAGAAAGCAAAAAATTGGAAGACAACAAAATAGAGCAGCAGCATGAGGATGGAGAAGGTCAACGTCATCCCTTCCACCATTGGTGTGCCTTCGAAATATTGCATTAAATCGGTATTGGCAAATAGGATGTATTTCGCCCAAGAAAATTTCAATGACAATAAAGCTGTGAATTGATCACCGGTAAACAATAAGAACAATGATAGACCGATAGCCAGCGAACTATTGCGGAACACAGATGAAATCATAAATGCCATCGTAACTAACATCATCATTTTAATCGAGTTTAGACCATAATAGATTAATAAGTGAACGACAATATTTTGTTCAGTAACCTGGCCATTATTATAATTCAAATATGGAACGGCATTCTCTGGCATCCCAAATAAGATGGCTCCCAGCGCCATCGAAAAAACAAACAGAATCCCTAGCATAAACAGGGCAAACATTAAAACGGTTAAATATTTCGAGGTAAGGATTTTCGTCCGATTAATCGGCCTGATTAGCAATAGTTTAATAGTCCCCCAATTAAATTCACTGGCAACAATTCCAGCTGAGACGATAATGGTAAATAAACCTGCTAAAATAATGAGCTCTGATGCATCCTTGACAAAGGACCAAACATTATATTTTTCATGCGGATTTAGATGATGCTTGATTCGATAATCATTGATGGCGATTTCTTTTTGGAAAAATTTCTTTTCTATTTTGGTTTGACTTTGATCCATCTGCTTCTTTAATGCATCATTTTCCTGCTGCAAGGTTTGCTCCCAATTTTTATCGACTGCTGCTTTGCTGTTAGTATCTTGATACTTAAAGAAAATCCCAACAATAATGGTAACAGCGATCAAGATGGCCATCATTACATACGTCCCCGGCCGTTTAAATATTTTCATCCATTCATTTTTGATTAAATTAAGCATGGGTTGCTGCCTCCTTTTCTTTCGTAACTTCAAGGAAGCGATCCTCTAATGTTTTGGCTACTTCTTTTATCCCAAAAACCTTGATATCCTCATTAACCAATATTTTGATTAACTGAGGAATTTCTTCTTTTGAAACCTCAACGGAAATGCCATTTCGTGATCGGCCTGTCCTAATATTAGGATAGATTGTCTCGATTAGTGCTAATGCCTTGTCGCTTGGAACTACCTCTAATTCATACGTGCTTTCGGTACTCTGGACGAATTCCTGAACTAGTTGTACATCAATCAGTTTACCGTTTTGAATAATTCCGATTCGGTCGCACATCATTTCCATTTCAGATAGCAGATGGCTAGAGACGATGACGGCCATATTTTTTTCACGTGCCAGCAGGCGGACATAATCGCGGATTTCTCTTATGCCTGCAGGGTCTAATCCGTTGGTCGGCTCATCAAGGATCAACACCTGGGGGTCATGCAGTAAACACTGTGCAAGCCCTAATCTCTGCCTCATCCCAAGTGAGTAAGTTTTTACTTTGTCGTTAATCCGGTCGGTTAACCCGACAAGTTCGACTGTTTCGGCTATTTTTTCTTTAGTAATTCCTTTGGTCATTCTGGCATAATGCACCAAATTTTGATAACCGGTTAAAAATTTATACATTTCCGGATTTTCAACGATGGCGCCTACATGTCTAACAGCATCTTCAAATTGGGTTTTAATGCTTGCTCCATCAATGGTGATATCCCCTGAAGTGATTCCCATCAGGCCGACAATCATCCGAATAGTTGTCGTTTTCCCCGCCCCATTTGGGCCTAAAAAGCCGAAAACCTCGCCTTTATTTACTTGAAAGCTAATATTATCAATAATGGTTCTTCCTTTAATAACTTTGGTAACGCCTTTTAACTCGACAATTTTTTCCATTTTTTCTCTCCTCTCTACTTGCCAGTTTACCTTATTGAAGAAAAATTTTCCTGCATGAAGGTGTTTTTCTGACTTTATTATATCTGGATTTAGTTGACAGGATAAACGGCTCGAGGATGAATGGGTTCTAGGGCTGGAGACTGAGAATGTTAACAAAAGGTTCATGCATTATTAACAAAATTATTTTTTATAATGAAATTATGAACTTGAGAGGAAGTGTAATATGTTTTTAAAGTCCCGTTCACCCTCAATTGAATTGAGGATTCTTCGGTCATTAAATCCACGGATGTTGTTGTCACCCAAAGAAAGGAAGCGTTATTGGAAACTCGAAAAAGGCTATCAGGGAGAGGTGATGTTTGACCAATTAACAGCAACCTTTCAAAGTGATAAGTATGTTATCAATGATTTATGCCTTGAGTTTAACAACTCATTTTTCCAAATCGATACCTTAATCATTTCTCAAGAAACACTTTATCCTTTTGAGGTTAAAAACTTTGAAGGGGACTTTTATTATGAATCAGGCAGTTTCTTAACCTTTGGCAATGATGAAATACAGAATCCATTGGATCAATTAAAAAGGAGTAAATTGCTTCTTGGGCCATTAATCAAAAATCTTGGATTTACTTTTCCCCTAGATGGATATGTAAGCTTTGTAAACCCCAAATTCACCTTATATCAAGCCCCATTAAACTCACCAATTATATTTCCGACACAGCTTGATAGCTTTATAAAAAAATTTGACCAAATTCCTTCAAAATTAAACGGCCTACATAAAAAGCTCGCGGACCAATTAATTTCAATGCATCTCAATGAAACTCCATATAGCCGGTCAATTTCATATAAATATGAACCACTCAGAAAGGGCATCCTTTGCCACTTATGCTTTTCATTTATGCATTTAATCGGTGAAAAGAAATTGGTATGTGAAAAATGTGGGTGCCAGGAAGATGTGGTTTCCGGCGTTTTAAGGGGCGTCGAGGAGATAAAACTGCTTTTTCCTGATTTGAAGATTACAACTAATCTGGTGCATGAATGGTGCGGGGTAATTCAGTCTAGAAAGAAAATTAGGAGGATTCTAATGGAGAATTATAATAAAATTGGGTATGGTCGATGGTTTTACTATGAATAAATTTGATATTTAAACTTATATTATGGTCGTTTAGGGGATCTCTAAGCGGCCTTTTTTATTCTACGTTACCTTTTTCCTTCTCACTTCAGGGTTTCGGGCACGTAGACTCGTTTTACGTGCCTTTTTTCTTCTTCCCACTGCGGTTTCGGGCACGTAGACACGATTTACGTTACCTTTTTCTTAATCCACCCCGATTTCGGGCACGGAGACACGGTCTACGTTACCTTTTTCTTACTCCCACCCCGATTTCGGGCACGGAGACACGGTCTACGTTACCTTTTTCTTACTCCCACCCCGATTTCGGGCATGTAGACACAGTCTACGTTACCTTTTTCTTACTCCCACCTCGCTTTCGGGCACGTAGACACGGTCTACGTTACCTTTTTCTTACTCCCACCTCGCTTTCGGGCATGTAGACACGGTCTACGTTACCTTTTTCTTACTCCCACCTTAATTTCGGGCATGTAGACACGGTCTACGTTACCTTTTTCTTACTCCCACTGCGGTTTCGGGCACGTATACCCGCTCTATGTTAATTTTTTCCCGCTAGAAAAAGAAAGACCCCGAACTTTACCAGTCCAAGGCCTACAACAAGTCTATTTTTCATCCGAAACGCGACTAATTTTGATATTTTTAAGCAATTCTCTCACCACATAGCTCGCCATAATTAAGCCGGCAGCGGATGGTACGAAAGCATTAGAGGAAGGAGGCATCTTCGCCTTACGGATAGCCGCTTGATCATTCCCGACCTCTTTGCGGACATCTTCCCGAATAACGATAGGGCTTTCATCGGAAAAAACAACCGGAATGCCTTTATGGATTCGTTCCTTACGCAGCTTCGTACGAATTACCTTAGCAATTGGATCCGTATGCGTTTTTGAAATATCGGCAATCTGAAAGCGGGTTGGGTCCATTTTATTGGCTGCCCCCATGCTTGAGATAATCGGGATATTTCGCTTTAAGCACTCTTTCATTAAATGGATTTTATACATAATAGTATCCGACGCATCAACCACGAAATCCAGATTATATCCGAAAATATCTTCATAAGTTTCCTCAGTATAAAACATTTTAAGAGCGATGACTTCACAATCAGGATTAATATCTTTAATCCGCTCCTCCATAATTTCAACCTTTGGCCGGCCGACAGTTGAAAGAAGAGCGATAAGCTGTCGATTCACATTGGTGATATCAACGTCGTCTTTATCGATTAACACTAAGCGCCCGACACCAGAACGGGCAAGCGCTTCCGCCGCAAACGAACCGACACCGCCAATACCCAGAACAGCAACGGTGCTGCCCTTCATAATATCTAATCCTTCTTTTCCTATCGCAAGCTCATTACGAGAAAATTGATGCAGCATTTATTTTCACTCCAAATGTAAATTCAATTTATATTTATTTTTTCACCATAAAAATATATCATACCCACTCATAAAAACAAGTATTTTTATAGGAATGATGTAGATACAAGTAAAAATAAAACCTCCTGCACAATGACAGGAGGTTTAGCACTCATAAACATAGAAAAGAGTCCCAATGATGCCGTCGCTAATGATCCCTCGTTTTGATCCCGCATTCAGCAGGGGGGTGTCCTGTTCCCGAAATTATAAGTCCCCTAACTCGTCAAAGAGTGAGGCATTTATGCAATCAGGAAACTCCAGACTCCCGAATAAATAATGTTCGGTCAAAACTTCAGGTAACACAACGTACATTTCAGGACTCTTTTGAATTGACTTTATAATACCATATTAAGATTCGTCATTCAAGGTTTCATGAAAGCGAATTCATGCTATTTATTGACATTTAGTGACAAATTTAGCTCTTTTAATTGCGCTTCAGAAACCTCACCTGGTGCATCAGTCAACAAGCAGCTTGCACTTGCTGTCTTTGGAAATGCGATCGTATCACGAAGGTTAGAGCTGCCGGCAAGAAGCATAACCAAGCGGTCTAGGCCAAGGGCAATTCCGCCATGTGGAGGTGTACCATACTCAAACGCATTTAACAGGAAGCCGAACTGCTCGCGCGCTTCTTCAGGACTAAAGCCAAGGACGCTGAACATTTTTTCTTGGATATGACGTTCGAAAATCCTTAAAGAACCGCCGCCTAGCTCGTAACCATTTAGAACAAGGTCATAAGCCTGAGCACGCACTCTAGAAGGATCTGAATCTAAAAATTCAAGATCTTCTCTAAATGGCATTGTAAACGGATGGTGAGCGGCATAATAACGGCCTTCTTCCTCATCGTATTCCAAAAGCGGCCAGTCAGTAACCCATAGGAAATTAAATAGGCTTTGATCGATTAGACCTAATTCTTTACCAAGCTTCAATCGAAGTGCACCCAGTGCATCGGCAACAACGCTCTTTTTGTCAGCGACAAACAGCAGCAAATCTCCAGCTGCCGCTTCAAGGGAAGCAAGCAGTGCATTCGCATCCTCTTCTGAGAAGAATTTAGCAATTGGACCTTTCAGCCCTTCAGCATCTACCTTTAGCCAAGCAAGACCCTTTGCACCGTAAACAGCTACAAATTCAGTTAGGGCATCGATATCCTTACGGGAATACTTTTCAGCTGCACCTTTTACATTGATAGCTTTAACTTGACCGCCGCCTGCAACAGCAGCTGCAAACACCTTGAATCCGGAATCCTTAACGATTTCAGAAAGGTCAACCAACTCAAGTCCAAAACGGGTATCAGGTTTATCAGATCCAAAACGGCTCATCGCTTCGTCATAAGTCATTCGCGGGAACGCAGCCGGAACATCTACACCCTTAACTTCCTTCATCACTCTCGACATCATTTTTTCCATCATAGCAATGATATCTTCTTGGCTTAGGAAGCTCGTTTCAATATCGATTTGCGTAAATTCAGGCTGGCGGTCTGCACGCAGGTCCTCGTCACGGAAGCAGCGGGCAATTTGATAATAGCGCTCTACTCCGCCAACCATTAGTAATTGTTTAAAAAGCTGCGGCGATTGCGGCAATGCATAAAATTCACCAGGATGAACACGGCTTGGCACTAAATAATCACGGGCACCTTCAGGCGTACTCTTTGTTAAAATCGGCGTTTCAATATCTAAGAAGCCTTCTCCATCAAGGAAATTACGGATTTCCCTTGTCACCTGATGGCGCATTTTCAGTGTTTCAAAAATGACCGGGCGGCGGAAGTCTAAATAACGGTATTTCAGACGTACATCCTCGGAAGCATCAGTTTTATCAGTTATCATAAACGGCGGCGTTTTCGCTTCATTAATAATGGTCACGACTTCCGCTTGGACTTCGATTTTCCCCGTTTTTATGTTCTCATTAATGGTCCCCTCTTCACGAGCAACAACCGTTCCAACAATATCAAGAACATATTCATTACGGATTTTTTCGGCTGTCTCTAAAGCTTCCTTTGACAAATCAGGATTAAAGACAACCTGAACAATTCCTGTACGGTCGCGTAGATCGATAAAAATTAATCCGCCTAGGTCCCTTCTTTTTTGAACCCATCCCTTTAGGGTTACTTTTTCCCCTACTGCTGTTTCTGGAACTTCACCACAAAAATACGATCTGCCAAACATTCCTTAATCCCCCTTATTGTTTTAACCCCTGAAAATATTGAATAAAAGATTCAAGTGCTATTTCTTCTTGTTCTCCTGTAGCCATATTTTTCACATTGATTTTGTTGTTTTTAAGCTCATCGTCACCAAGAATTGCCACATATTTGGCCTTCAAGCGGTCTGCCGCCTTAAATTGGGCTTTAATTTTTCGATCTAGATAATCTCTTTCTGCTGAAAAACCAGCAAGACGAAGCTGCTGCAGCAAGCCAACTGTATAATCCTTTGCCTCATCACCAAGTGAAGCCAGGTAGCAATCAATGCCTTCATTGATCTCAAGTTCAATTCCTTCTGCCTTAAGAGCAGCAATAAACCGTTCAATACTTAACGCAAAGCCGATTCCTGGTGTTTCAGGACCGCCAATTTCCTCCGCTAAGCCGTTATAGCGGCCGCCGCCGCATAAAGTAGTGATCGCGCCAAAGCCCTCTGCATTGCTCATAATCTCAAAGGCTGTGTGGTTGTAATAATCCAAGCCTCGAACAAGATTGGCATCCACTTCAAATGGAATATCGAGCTGAGTTAAATACTGCTGTAATTTTTCAAAATAAGCCTTTGAATAATCATTTAAATATTCAAGAATCGATGGTGCTGATTTCATTAATTCGTGATCGTGATCCTGCTTACAATCAAGGATTCGCAAAGGGTTTTTCTCGAGACGGTTTTGGCAATCACGACAAAACTCGCCGATTCTTGGTTTAAAGTGATTCACTAACGCCTCACGGTGAGCAGTTCTGCTCTCCTTGTCACCAAGGCTGTTAATAATCAACTTCAGTTTTCGCAGGCCCATTTCTTTATACAGATTCATCGCCAGCGATATAACCTCAGCATCAATTGCCGGATCATTGCTTCCAAGTGCCTCTATTCCAAACTGGACGAACTGGCGGAAGCGCCCTGCCTGCGGCCGCTCGTAGCGAAACATTGGTCCCATATAATAAAGCTTAACTGGCTGGTTTGCATAACCAAACATTTTTTTCTCAACAAACGAACGAACCACCGCTGCTGTGCCTTCCGGTCTTAATGTAATACTCCGGCCGCCGCGGTCTTCAAAGGTATACATTTCCTTTTGAACAATATCAGTCGTATCACCGACCCCCCGTAAAAAAAGATCAGTATGTTCAAAAATAGGTGTCCGAATTTCTTGATATTGATATTTTTCACAAAGTTCTCTTGCTTTTTGTTCAATCAGCTGCCATTTCTCAATTTCACCTGGCAGGATGTCCTGTGTTCCTCTTGGAATACTAATTGCCATGATAGGAACCCTCCTCTATATAAAAAAATTAATTATGTAATCTAAAAAACAAAAAACTCCCATCCCTTGTATTAAATACAAGGGACGAGAGTTTATATCCCGCGGTGCCACCCTAGTTGAAGCGGCCCAAAAGGGTATGCTTCCTCTTAAACAGTTAACGCCTGTTACGTTCATCTCCTAATAGAGCCAAGACTTTTTCAGAGAGAAACCTACGGAGTGTTCCTTCATTAAGACACATGCAGAAATGCTTTCAGCCTAAGGCATTTCCTCTCTTTTCATGGGTTAGCTTAACTACTATGCTCCATCATTGGTTATATCCGAGTATGTTTTATATTTATATAATAATACGGAGCATCGCGTGCCTTGTCAAGAGAGTTTTACGATCTCCCTAAAAGTTTTTTTAACTTTCTGACATCACTCATCGTCAACCCGAATTCAGATGCAAGTTCAATGGATGAAGCGTGCTGCTCTTTTTCAATAAAATCATGAAAATCCACCCCAAATATCCGTCCATTCATGGATTGGATGTTCATTCCTTTGTCACTTGATCTCATGCCAATCACCTCTGCCTTTCATTAGATAGGCTTATTATTTCCATCCTTGTGAAAAAATTGCATGGATAAGAGGAATTTCGAGATTTTGTTGGCCAAATTTAACAGTTTAGGAATGATTTTCACTAGTTTTTACGGTAAAATAAGGAATTAGATAAGGAGGGGAAGAATGTCCAAAAAGTTTAGTTTACTGCTATTATCTTTAATTCTTTTTTTCGGAGCCTTCCTGCCGCAAGGAAAAAGCAGCGCAGCAAGTGGTTCCATCATTATTTCAAGTGATACAGCCAATATCCGCAGCGGACCTGGATTAAGCTATCCGCTTGTAAAAATCGCAAACCGAGGCGAAAAGTATTCCATTGTCAAAGAAAAGGACGATTGGATTCAAATTCAGCTTTCATTTGGCAAAACAGGCTGGGTGGTAAATTGGCTTGTTACAAAAGAAAATGAACAAAAAACAGCTAATGCAGCATCTGCCTCAAATTCTGCAGACACTGTTGCAAAAGCCAATACCGATCAATTAAGGGTTCGTTCCGGACCTGGGACAAGCTTTCAAATTGTCGGATTCTTAAATAAGGGACAGGAAGTTACCGTCCTCGACCAAAACGAAAACTGGTATAAAATCACCTCCACATTTGGCGAAGGCTGGGTTGCTAGAGATTTTTTAGTTATACAAACAGGGCAGCCCGAAAAGAAACCGGAATCGACTACTTCGAAGGGGACTACATCGGGTGTTGTAAATGGTGATACCTTAAACGTCCGGAAGGAACCTTCATCATCAAGCTCGGTCCTTGGAAAACTAACCAAAGGGACTATCGTAACGATTTATGATAAGCAAAAGAGCTGGTATGAGGTGGGATTCGGCAACCTGAAAGGATGGGTCAGCTCCGAGTTCATTGACATAGGGTCGGATGCTTCCAAGGTGGACAAGCCGGCAAAAGCCAGCGGTATTACTGGCACTGTAACAGCCAACAGTCTTAGTGTCCGCTCAGGCGCCTCATTGAACGCATCCATTGTTGGCAGTGTTACAAAGGGACAAAGTTTTACCATTTTAGAAGAGAATAATAATTGGGCAAAAATAGAGTATAAGAATGGTAGTTTCGGCTGGGTGGCCGGGTGGTACCTTGAAAAATCATCTGGAAAATCAAGTAGTGGGCAAACATCAGGAAAAGATAAAACCATTACCATACTGCAAGACGGTACTAATATCCGTAAAGAAGCAAATGTACAGTCTGACGTGCTTCAACGCGCCAATGAAGGAGAATCCTTTTCAGTTGTCAGCGTTAAGAATGATTGGTATGAAATCAAACTTAAAAATGGAAAATCCGGTTACGTTGCCGGCTGGATCGTTTCTACAAACGGTTCTGGACCAAGGATTGAGAAGTCCGGCGCAGATGGCTATTTAAAAAATAAAACCATTGTACTGGACCCTGGTCATGGCGGCGGTGATAACGGAACAACTGGAGCGAGCGGCACACTGGAGAAGAACCTTACTCTTCGAACGGCTCGTCTTTTGTATGATAAATTATCAGCCGCTGGTGCGAATGTCTATATGACCCGAAATAATGATTCCTATCTTACACTCCCGTCAAGGGTGAGTTTAGCAAGTGCGAACCGTGCAGATGCCTTTATCAGTTTGCATTATGATAGCAATTTAGACCGCAGCGTCCGCGGTATGACTGGCTATTATTATCATTCCTATCAAAAATCCCTGGCAGATACAATTTTTGCTTCCACCATTGCGCAAACGAAATTATCCAACCGTGGGGTACGCTTTGGTGATTTCCATGTTATTCGGGAAAATAGCCAAAAAGCGACTTTGATTGAGCTTGGCTATTTAAGCAACCCCGAGGAAGAAATGACGCTAAATTCCGGAGCGTTCCAGGAAAACGCTGCATCGGGTTTGTATGATGGACTAGCTCGATTTTTTAAAGAAAATTAAAAAGGCTCGGCACTTTTTATTTAGTGCCAAGCCTTTTTTATGCTTTACTTTCAACGATTAAGGTAACTGGACCGTCATTTGTGAGTGAGACATCCATCATCGCCCCAAACACGCCTGTTTCAACCTTTACTCCTTTTTCACGAAGCATAGTGTTAAATACTTCGTAAAGCTGGACAGCCTGCTTTGGTCTTGCCGCATCCATAAAGTTGGGTCTTCTTCCTTTTCGGCAATCTCCATAAAGAGTAAATTGGGAGACAGAAAGAATTTCTCCTCCTACATCGAGAAGGGAAAAATTCATTTTTCCCGCTTCATCTTCAAAGATTCTAAGGTTTACAATTTTATCGGCCAAATAGGCTGCATCTTCTTCCCTGTCCTCATGGGTAATGCCAACAAGGAGGACAAAGCCTTTTGTAATTTGCCCAGTAATTTCGCCATTAACGGTTACTTGGGCAGCTTTACTTCGCTGTACTACAACTCGCATTTTGAAACTCCTTAATTCATAATTCGGCGCACCGAATAAATATCCGGGATTTGTTTAATCCGGTCTACCACTTTCTGGAGATGGCTGACATTATGAATGGCAATCGACATAATAATTGTCGCCATTTTATTTCGGTCAGATTTACCAGTAACAGCTGAAATATTTGTTTTCGTTTCATTTACAGCTTGCAGAACTTCATTCAAAAGTCCTCTGCGATCGTAACCGCTGATTTCGATATCGACATTGTATTCTTTTCGGTCATTTAGGGAAGTTTCCCATTCTACGGGAATTAATCTGGACTGGGCATCATTGGAATCAATGTTCGTACAGTCAGAACGATGCACGGACACACCGCGGCCTTTTGTTATAAAGCCGACAATTTCATCTCCCGGCACCGGATTACAGCATCTAGATAAACGAATCAACAAGTTATCGATACCTTGAACGCGGACACCAGACTCTCGTTTTTTGGTCGAAGGAAATGCCTTTAAATCCGTTATCGCGTTGGTGATGCTGGCTGACTGCTCCTGGTCGCGCTTTTTCCGCCATTTCTCTGTTAAGCGGTTGGCCACCTGCAGGGCAGTTACCCCATTATAACCAACTGCGGCGTACATATCCTCTTCACCCGCAAAATTAAACTTTTCCGCAACCTTTTTCAAATTATCAGGAGTGAGAATCTCTTTAATGTCAAACTCCATCGCCTTAATTTCTTTTTCTACAAGCTCTCTGCCCTTGACAATATTCTCATCTCGGCGCTGCTTTTTAAAAAAGGCGCGGATTTTATTTTTCGCTTGGGAAGTTTGTGCCAGCTTCAACCAGTCTTGACTAGGACCATAGGAATGCTTGGAGGTAAGAATCTCGATGATATCCCCGGTCTTAAGCGTATAGTCAAGCGTCACCATCTTGCCGTTCACTTTTGCTCCAATCGTCTTATTGCCGATTTCAGAGTGGATGCGATACGCAAAATCAATAGGAACTGAACCGGACGGTAATTCGATTACATCCCCTTTTGGTGTAAACACAAAAACCATATCGGAAAACAAATCGATCTTTAAAGATTCCATAAATTCTTCCGCATTTTGCGTATCATTTTGGAATTCCAGGATTTCTCTGAACCAGGTTAATTTTTGCTCGAAGGTAGAGCTGTCACTGATTGCCTTGCCTTCTTTGTAAGCCCAGTGGGCCGCAATCCCGAATTCGGCAATTCGATGCATTTCAAAAGTCCGAATCTGCACTTCAAGCGGATCCCCTTTTGGTCCAATAACAGTTGTATGCAGGGATTGATACATATTCGGCTTTGGCATTGCAATATAATCCTTAAACCGTCCCGGCATTGGCTTCCAGCATGTATGAATAATGCCTAGTACTGCATAACAGTCTTTAATACTGTTGACGACAATTCGAACGGCCAGCAAATCATAAATTTCACTGAATTGCTTATTTTGCAGGGCCATCTTCCGATAAATGCTGTAAATATGCTTTGGTCTGCCAGAAAGTTCGGCTTTTATGGATACCTCACTCATCCGGTTCTTGACTTCATCAATGACGTCCTCTAAATATTGCTCCCGCTCAGCACGCTTCTTTTTCATTAAGTTAACAATCCGGTAATATTGCTGCGGATTTAAATATCGTAATGCTGTGTCTTCCAGCTCCCACTTAATTTTAGAAATACCAAGACGATGCGCTAAAGGGGCAAAAATTTCAAGTGTTTCATTTGAAATCCGACGCTGTTTCTCTAAAGGAAGATGCTTCAATGTCCGCATATTATGCAAACGGTCAGCAAGCTTTATGAGAATGACCCGGATGTCCTGTGCCATTGCCACAAACATTTTTCGGTGGTTTTCAGCCTGCTGCTCCTCGTGCGACTTATATTTAATTTTCCCTAATTTCGTTACTCCGTCGACAAGCATAGCCACTTCGGCATTAAAGGCTACTTCAATATCCTTTAAGGATACATTTGTATCTTCAACAACGTCATGGAGAAAACCAGATGCGACCGTTGCCGGATCCATCTCCAGGTCAGCGAGGATGCCTGCAACCTGAATAGGGTGGATAATGTACGGTTCGCCTGATTTTCGATATTGTTCACGATGAGCATGCTTCGCGAATTCATACGCTTTTTTCACGAGTTCAACATGTTCTTCATTTAAGTATTTTCTAGTCTTGTCGATGACTTGGTCGGCTGTTAACACTTGATCATTCGCCATGAAATCACCTTTATTTTCATCTCAATTTTATATATATATAAATGTCATCCTATAAAAAATAGTTCCTAAATTAGAATGATTGTTTCTATTATCGAAAAAAATAACAAAGATGTAAAGAGATTGTGAGATTTTTTCAACATTTTCCGAAAAAAATGTCGATTTTCCTTATACAAAGAGAGCACCCGCCTATCGAGTGCCCCCTTATATTCATTAATATTCCAATAATGTTAAAATATCATAACCCTCAAGTTTGCTTCTGCCTTCTAAATAAGTTAATTCTACTAAGAAAGCGATACCAGCAACAACGCCGCCAAGCTGTTCTACTAATTTGATGGTAGCGTCGATGGTGCCGCCTGTAGCTAATAAATCGTCTGTAATGAGAACGCGCTGGCCAGGCTTGATCGCATCCTTATGGATGGTTAAAACGTCGCTGCCATATTCTAAGCCGTAGTTAACCTTTATGGTTTCGCGTGGAAGCTTTCCTTCTTTACGGACTGGAGCAAAGCCAATTCCGAGCGAATAAGCAACTGGACAGCCAATAATAAAACCTCTAGCTTCTGGTCCAACAATTAAATCAATATTCTTATCTTGAGCATATGCCACAATCTGGTCTGTTGCATATTTATATGCTTCGCCATTGTTCATTAATGGAGTAATGTCTTTAAACTTAATTCCTGGTTTTGGGTAATCCTCTACGATTGCTATAAATGGTTTTAAATCCATCCTTTTACTGCCTCCTCAATTTCAACCGACTCTTGAATGACTTCGTCGAACCAGCCTTTTAATTCCTGAAAGGATGAAAACAATAAATCTCTTTCAAGAGCATATTGAGCTTGTTTTAATTGATAGGTTCTTGAGTCAGTTAAATCACGCTTCTGCGCTGATCTTTGTAAAGTTATAAATCCATTGTTTATTGTAACAAATTCCAGCTCAGAAAACACCTTTGACATAAAGTAAATCGTTTCCTTTGACCAGCCGCGCTGCTTTGCAATATCATCACCGTAACGTTTAAGGTCAATCGGGCCATTTTTTAACAGGAACGCATAGAACCATTTAAAATGTTCCCGAGTTGGTATGGTGCTGAAAAAATCGCTGGACTCTTTATAGAAATAGGCATAAACCCTTGCCGGCTGTTTCCCCTTCAATAATTGAGCGACAAGCTCTTTTGATGGAGGAAGGTCGACCAGTACGATGTTTGCCTCATAACCATCGAAGGATTGGGCATCTTCCATATCTTGAATAAGAATGGTTTCAAGCTGAAGTTGAGCGTTTATTTTTTCATAATGCTCTTTGTTAAAAATAATAATTTTTCTATTTTCATCTGGAACCAGATTGGCAATAGTATTGATTCGCTTTTGTCCGCGATAATCGAATAACTGCCAGGACTGCACGGCCATATCATGGATGAAAATTTGCGGTTTACGTATATTGTTCCATTCGTTTATCGATAATTCTCCAATGAATGAAATTTTTGATGCTGGAGAAATATGATCAACAAATGGACCTAATCCAAATCCGACCCCATCCAATGTGGCCCCCTGATCATTCACTAATATTTTCAAATGGTTTTGGTCACTGCCAATTTTTCTAATAGAAGAAATATCAACATTATTTATTAGAACTTTTGGCTTGGAGTTGTCCATACCAAAAGGAGCTAATTGATTTAATTCATCTAATGTAGACAATTGGATATCCTCAATTTGAACCTCTTCGTCAAGATAGGTGACCGGCATAAAATCTTCTTCGGTCATTAGCTCATCTGCAAGATGGTTTAACCTCTGACGGAGCTCTCCCACATCATCCAAGTTCAAGGTCATACCCGCTGCCATTGGATGTCCGCCAAAATGCGGCAGAATATCGCGGCAGGTAGATAAATTATGGAACAGGTCAAAACCGGCAATACTACGTGCCGATCCTTTTGCCAACCCTTTTTCACGATCGAAGCTCAGAACAATCGTAGGACGATAAAATTTCTCCACCAGTCTTGAGGCAACAATCCCAATAACTCCGGCATTCCAGCCTTCATTTCCAATGACGAGAACTTTATTGGAGTCAATCGGATAATTCTGTTCCACTTCTTCGATTGCTTCAAGTGTAATCGTATTAACGATCGATTGTCTTGTTTTATTCAGGTCATCCATTTCTTGCGCTAAATGGTCTGCTTCCTCCGGATCATCTGTTAGAATAAGCTGCACCGCCAAATCAGCATCTTCCAAACGGCCGACAGCATTAATCCTGGGAGCGAGAGTAAATCCGATTGTTTCTTCGTTAATGGTTGATAAATCCACTCCAGCCAATTTAAAAACAGCCCTTAATCCTATGTTTGTCGTAACCTTTAGTTTTTCGAGACCTTTTTTAGCAATCAGTCGATTTTCACCTTTTAAAGATACCAAATCCGCAATTGTACCAATAACGGCAATCTCAAACAAATGCTCAGGTAATTTTCCATATAAAGCATGTGCTACTTTAAATGCTACCCCGACTCCGGCCAGCTCGCGAAACGGATATATGCTGTCAGGAAGCTTCGGGTGAATGATAGCAAGTGCTTCAGGAAGGACCGGACCCGGTTCATGGTGATCGGTAATAATAAGGTCAAGCCCCAGCTCTTTTGCCACGTTTGCTTCATGTATAGCAGATATTCCAGTGTCAACAGTAATAATTAATTTTATACCAGATTCTGCTGCCTTGCGAAAGGCAGATTCATTTGGACCATAGCCTTCTGTAAAGCGATTAGGGATGTAAAAGTCAACATTCGCTCCTAAGTCACGTAAGGTGATCATCAATACGGAGGTGCTGCTAACCCCATCAGCATCATAGTCGCCATATATTAGGATTGGTTCTTGCAGTTCAATGGCTTTCTGAATTCTATTCACCGCGATGTCCATCCCTTTTAACAAGTAAGGGTCGTGGAACTCATCCTTTCCAAATAAAAAATACCGTGCAGAATCAACGGTATCAAATCCACGATTGACAAGCAGCGATGCAACTAGAGGTGTTATTTTCAATTCATTTGCCAACATTTTAACAAGTTGGTCATCAGATTTACGTACAATCCATCTTGTCTTCGACTTTAACATTAGTAAGTTCACCCCTCAGACTTTCTTATTATACAGGAGCTGGAATCAGCTTTCAATGATAATAGAAAAGCGCAAGCGCCCGTCTAGCGGCGTATGGCCTCCTCGAAAAAGCTCACGCTTTTTCTTCGTGCGATGCTTATGCTGCCGAAGCGTTCCTTGTGGAGCGCTCCAACTGAGATAAAGGAAACACGAAGGACACTAGCCGCTGGGTGCTGGAGCTAGACAAGAAAAAACCGCAGAATCGCTGCGGTTTTCAAAAAATTACACTTGCGGTTGATCTGAATATTTTCTTTTTTCTTTAACGGTTTTAATGACGCCTTTCTTTTTCAGCTCTTTACATTTCAGTACATACCATAAAGAACCGGCGATAAAGACGGAAGAATATACACCTACAATTAATCCCACGAACAACGCGATAGAGAAATTAAGGATGGATGGACTGCCAAAAATCATTAAGCAAACGACCGTAATGAGTACTGTTAAGACGGTGTTAATTGACCGAGTTAACGTTTGACGGATACTCACGTTTACGACTTCGGCAATATCCTCAACCGTTTTAAGACGCTTTTTCTTGCGCATATTTTCGCGAATTCTATCGAAAGTAACAATCGTATCATGGTTGGAATAACCGATGATAGTTAATACCGCTGCAATAAAGGTCAAATCTACTTCCAGTCTTGTAATACTAAAGATTGCAATCATGAAAAAGGCATCATGAAGGATAGCGGCAATGGCAGCAATCGCCATATATGCTTCAAAGCGAACAGATACATAAAGAATTATACCGATTGATGCAAATAAAATCGCAAAAAAGGCATTTTTCGCCAGTTCTTTACCTACTGTCGGAGAAACCGTGCTGACATTCGGCTCAAAGCCAAATTGCTTTTTGAAATCCGCTTTTAAATCAGCAATTTCATTTTTTGACATAACCCCGAGCATTCGGACTGCGCCAATTTGCTTTTTATCACCGGAAATGACGATATCATCAGGTGTTAAATGATGTTTTGTAAAAGCAGCTTCCACCTTTTCAGTTGTTAAAGGTGTTTTTGATTGAACCTCAATTCGTGTACCACTTGAAAAATCAATTCCTAAATTCATGCGGAAAATGGCGAGAATTATAATACCTGCCACTAGCAGAACACCCGATATAGCAAAAATGGGTTTTCTGAGTTTAACAAAATCAATTTTATCAAATCTTGTAGGAAGATTGACTGTATCGATATTTTCGGTAAGAGATCTAATTTGTGACTGGCGTACAGAAAACCAGCCTGGTTTATCCTTCAATAAACCGCTGTTCACCCAAAGTCCTAATAATAACCGTGCACCATAAACGTTGGTTAGGAAGCTCATAAGAACACTCACTATTAACATGGTCGCAAACCCTTTTACCGAGCTTGTCCCATAGAAGAAAAGAACGCCTGCGGTTAAGATGGTTGTTAAGTTTGCGTCAAGAATCGCAGTAAATGCATGCTGCTCACCAGCTTGGAAGGCTGATTTAATCGTTCTGCCCACTTTAAGTTCTTCTCTAATCCGTTCATACGTAATAATGTTGGCATCGACGGCCATACCGACCCCAAGTATAATCGCCGCAATTCCCGGCAAGGTCAGGACTCCATTCATCCAATCAAAAATCAATAGGACGAGATAAATATAAATGGATAACGTAATAGTTGCAATGAAACCTGGAAAACGATAATAGAAAAGCATAAACAGATAAATGATGATGACACCGACGATACCCGCTAAAACCGTGTCATGTAAGGCTTGTTCACCAAACTTGGCTCCGACGGAAGTAGAGTATACCTCTTTAAGCTTTACTGGCAAGGAACCTGCATTTAAAAGAGAAGCCAAGGTTTGAGCTTCTTTTGCAGTGAAACTTCCGACTATGGATACAGTGTTTTGATTGAAAACTTGTCTAACAGTTGGAGCAGATAAATACTTCGGATTTGGTTTTGTACTTTCTGTTTTAAAGGAGTCTTTGCCTTCTTCAAAATCAAGCCAAATAACAAGAACGTTTGGATTCATGTTCATAATTTCTTCAGAAACTTTACGGAATTTATCCGCACTCTTTAATGTTAAAGAAACGCTTGGATTTCCATTTTCGTCAAAGGTTTGCTTCGCACCGCCCTGCTTTAAGTCAGACCCGTCCATCATCAGACGATCATTGGCATCGCGGAAGGATAAGTTAGCTTGGGTAGACAAAATTTCACGTGCTTTATTTTGGTCTTTTACCCCGGCAAGCTGAACGCGAACACGGTTATTACCTTCAATTTGAATATTCGGCTCACTTACGCCCAGCACGTTAATCCGCTTATCAAGGGCTTCCGCTGTACTAGCCAAGACCTCTTTGTCGATTTTCTGTCCTTTTTTCGCCGGTTTTACCTCGTACAAGACCTCAAATCCGCCTTGGAGGTCAAGTCCAAGCTTCATATTGTTTAAGATGTTTTTCGTTGTTGCCCCCATTGTGCTTCCGAGAATCAGAACCACAAGTAAGAAAGCAATGATTCTACTGCGTTTTACCATTATGTATTGTTCCTCCTTAGTGCGTGTGCAAAGCACTTTTACCGTCATGTCTTATATAAAAATAATAAAAAAGTCACTGCTATCATTATGGAATAAGTAAGAAAGTGTGTCAATTTACAAATAAATGAAAACGCTCTATTTCAATAGCTCTTTCCATTCATTTTCATCATCAAAAGAGAACTCAGCCGTTTTAAAGGCTTCAATCGTAGCAAAGTTCATATAATCGCTAACCTTGACAGAGAGTATTTCTTGGATCATTTCGTACAGCTTCATTTCATCTTTTACCTTTTTCCACTTTTTCTTAATTAAAAAATCCCAAAGCTCCTTTTCTGTTACAGAGTCAATTCCTAGTAAGCGAAACTCAAAAAGTTTACTTTTTAAGGCCGGCTGTACCTGGGTACGAAAATGATCAAATTTATGGCTGTTATCCATTCTAACTACCCCCTGAGAGAAGTCCCTAAAGTTCTTGAACCTTTGCAAAAAGCCAAGACAACTTGTCATGCTTTGTCCACCATGATGCATATAGTTAATTGTATATGATATCGCCTATTTTGAGAAGGTGGGAAGTAGAATGTCGAAGTTTTTAAAAGGGACCTTTATCCTATTAGTGGCCGGTTTTATAACTAGGGTCCTGGGGTTTATTTATCGAATCGTGCTAGCTCGCAGCATTGGCGAAGAAGGCGTTGGCTTATACATGATGGCATACCCCACGTTTATCCTCGTGGTTACGATAACGCAGCTTGGGCTCCCGGTTGCCATCTCCAAAAATATTGCCGAGGCGGAAGCAAGGAAGGACTATGGAGAAATTAAAAAAATCTTGGTGGTCTCCCTGGCCATCACCA
This sequence comes from Neobacillus bataviensis, assembly GCF_019969725.1. The sequence goes on along the minus strand of NZ_JAHXYW010000004.1, from coordinate 210,791 downwards.
TTGGACTTTCCATCCTTATTACTCCGGCATTGCTATTACTGGCACCAATGCTTTCAAACACGCTTTTCACCGATCAAAGGACCTATTATCCTTTAATAGCGATTGCACCGGCACTGCCAATTATCGCAATATCTTCAGTGTTAAGGGGATACTTCCAAGGGAGACAAAACATGCGTCCCTCCGCTGTGTCTCAGATATTAGAACAGCTTGTGAGAATAACCCTGATCGCAACCGCAACAAAAACCTTCCTCCCCTATGGGGTTGAATATGCTGCTGCAGCCGCCATGGCCGCCTCTGTATTAGGTGAATTGCTTTCCCTAGTTTATTTGCTGACCATGTTTAAATTAAAAAAGCGGTTTAAACTGAGGAAAGATTTTTTCCAATTTGTTCATAAAGGAAAGCGGACCTTTAAAGAGTTAATGGAAATCGCCCTGCCTACGACGGGGAGCAGGATGATTGGATCATTAGCATGGTTTTTCGAACCTATCGTTGTGGCTCACAGTTTAGCCCTTGCCGGTGTACTAGCCGTAAATGCAACGAAACAGTATGGAGCTTTAACCGGTTACGCTATGCCGCTGTTAATGCTGCCTTCATTTGTTACGTTTTCCTTAGCGACTTCACTGGTCCCGGCAATTAGTGAAGCCAATTCCAAAAATAATCATAAATTGATCGAATACAGGCTCCAGCAAGCACTGCGCTTTGTTTTTTTATCAGGGGGACTTGCTGTCATTGTCCTATATGTTTTGGCGGACCCGCTTATGCAGCTCATGTACGGCTCAACGAAGGGAGCCTATTTTATTAAGATTATGGCTCCATTCTTCTTGCTTTTTTATTATCAAGGACCGTTACAAGCCGTCCTACAAGCGTTAAATCTTGCAAGAGCGGCCATGATTAATAGTCTCATCGGTGCCGTAGTGAAAACAGCCGTCATCTTCTTACTTGCTTCCCAGCCATCCTTTGGAATTACCGGCGCCGCTCTTGGGATTATTGTTGGTTTTGTTTTAGTTACCATCCTTCATTTTGCAACAGTAATGAAGCGAGTGGCCTTTTCCTTTTATATTCGCGATTATTTGAAAGGATTTCTTGTTATGGCGGCATCGGGCTGGCTTGGCTATTGGTTGTTTGAAAATATTCTTCTAAAAGAAGCGTTAACAATTCGTGTTTTAATCTCAGTCTCAGGGATGAGTCTTTCCTACATTTTGATGCTGATCTTTTTCGGTCTTCTCAAAAAAGAAGAACTGGAGCGAATACCGTGGATACGAAACTTTATTATTTTTCGCTAAAGAAGACACGCTAAATCTGCGTGTCTTCTTTTATTCATCCTGCAGATCGATAAAGAATTTCCCGTTTTCATAGCTGCAAAACGAAATCTTTTTCACATCTCGGTAGCCCTTTTTTTTTAATTCCTGACGCAGCCACAGATTGGTTTTATTAATTCTTTTTAAATTTTCTTCCTCGATGGAACCATCGATAATTAACGGGATAGTAATATCCCCTTGCTTTGGGATTTCGTTGCTGTTTTTTAATTTTTCAATGACGGACAGGCTTCCAGATGATTCAAGTATCGCAAACTCAACATCAGCAATACTGCGGATGTCTTTTTCCCTTAATTGTGTCATTAAATCATCAAAATTGTAACGCTGTTTGCGCATCGCTACTTCGTCTATTTTCCCGCGATTTATAATAATGCTCGGTTTTCCATCAACCAAATCACGAAATCTTTTACTTTTTAAAGAAATGATGGCCATGATGATTTGGATAAACATCAATAAAACCATTGGAACGATTGCATGGAGTATACGGACATTCGGCCTCTCAATAGCCACAACTGCCAGTTCGCCAATCATGATAAAAACGACAAGATCAAGAATGCTAAGTTCCCCTATTTCTCGCTTACCCATCATTCGAAAAATAATCAAAATGAGTACGTAAAAAATAATTGTTCGAAACACACTTGTTAAATATGGTTCCACTTTGTCCCGCCCCTTTTTTTCCATTCAAAACTATTGTTTGCAGTTTACGGCGGATAATGATAGGAATAAACTTCCAAAGTTATTTATTTAAAGTGATGAAAATATATTCTACTTTTTCTTCTTCATGAATACGCTTGTACTAGGAAAGAAACTGTCTACTAAAGGCAGGGTTTCAGCCTTTGGCGACTAAGGGGGAGAGAAAAATCGAATCTAAAAGCTTTGGAACTTCAATTCTGTATGGATTAATCTTTATTCTTGCATTCGCTGCTGTCTGCAGCCTGATTTTTGCGTTTATACTTCGATTTACTTCAGCACGGGAAGGCTCACTTCAATATGTGGTAACAGCTTTATCGTTTATCGGCTTATTTGGCGGCGGTTTTCTTTCTGGTGGAAAACGGAAAGAAAAAGGTTGGCTAATAGGGGGAACTACGGGGCTTATTTACTCATTCCTTGTCTTTTTGTTTCAATATTTAGGCTTTGATCACCTCTTTAATGCCGAGCAGGTTATCTATCATACCTGCTACACACTGATCGCAATGATGGGCGGTATACTTGGGGTCAATATCGCAACAAATAATAAAAGGCATGCATAAATATTAAAAGGAAGCCTTCAAATAAAAGGCTTCCTTTTGTATTATACTTCTGCAGTCTTTGAAGATTCAGTTACTTCGCGAATGGCATTGCGGTCATAGGTAAGACGGCTGCCGTCTCCACATTTGATCACAACTTTATTGTCATCAATCGAGTCGACAAAACCATGTAAACCGCCAATCGTGACGATTTTATCACCCTTTTTTAAGTCGCTTTGCATTTCACGAACCGCTTTTTGGCGCTTTTGCTGCGGGCGAATCAGTAAGAAATAAAATAACACAAACATTAAAATTAATGGAATGAGTGTAGTCATGTTTTGCATCTTGTTTCCCTCCTTTCAAAAAAGATCTATTAGAAGTTTTTCGCATTTGGCTTATTAAAGCCGTATTGCTCAAAAAATTCTTCTCGGAAATCACCAAGCCTGTCTTCCATAATAGCTTGTCTGACCTTCTCCATTAATCTTAGCAGAAAATAGAGATTATGGTAAGACGTTAATCGAATTCCAAATGTTTCATCACATTTTATTAAATGTCGAATATAGGCTCTGCTATAATTTCGGCATGTGTAGCAATCGCATTCAGGATCAAGCGGTCCAAAATCTTTAGCAAATTGAGCATTTTTGACAACCAAACGGCCCGAACTGGTCATGAGCGTACCATTTCTTGCAATCCTTGTTGGCAGTACACAGTCAAACATATCAATACCGCGAATGGAACCATCAATAAGTGAGTCCGGCGAACCTACTCCCATTAAATAGCGTGGTTTATTTGTTGGTAATAGCGGTGTTGTAAATTCTAGCACCCGATTCATGACGTCTTTTGGTTCCCCTACGGATAATCCGCCGACAGCGTAGCCTGGGAAGTCCAGCGAAACGAGGTCTCTTGCACTTTGACGGCGAAGCTCCTCATATTCTCCTCCCTGTACGATTCCAAATAAGCCTTGATCCTCTGGACGCTGATGCGCGTTTAAACAACGCTCCGCCCATCTTGAGGTACGCTCTACTGATTTTTTCATATATTCAAATGTAGCAGGGTATGGCGGGCACTCATCGAAGGCCATCATGATATCGGAACCAAGGGCATTCTGAATTTCCATCGCCTTTTCCGGTGATAAAAATAATTTTTCCCCGCTCATATGGTTGCGGAAATGAACACCCTCTTCCTCAATTTTACGGAATTCACTTAAACTAAACACCTGGAATCCGCCGGAATCTGTTAAAATAGCGCGATCCCAATTCATAAATTTATGCAGCCCGCCAGCTTCTCTAATAATCTCATGCCCAGGGCGAAGCCATAAATGATAGGTGTTGCTTAAAATTATCCCTGCCCCCATCTCCTTTAAGTCCTCTGGGGACATCGTTTTGACGGTCGCAAGCGTTCCAACCGGCATAAAGGCAGGTGTATCAAAGGATCCATGCGGGGTGTGGACTCTGCCAAGCCGCGCCCCGGTTTGTTTACATGTTTTAATTAACTCATAGCGAATCGCTGTCAAATTGTTTTCTCCTTCCTATAGGCGGTGTGATGAGCCAGCTAAGCAGTGATTCACTTAAGCGGCGCTCCGCCCCTTTCCCACTAGATGATAAACATTGCATCGCCAAAGCTGAAGAAACGGTACCGTTCTTCTACAGCTGTCTGGTAGGCATGCAATACATTTTCTCTTCCAGCTAAGGCACTCACGAGCATGATCAGAGTTGATTTAGGTAAATGGAAATTCGTAATCATCCCATCAATCGCTTTAAATTCGTAGCCTGGATAAATAAAAATACCGGTCCAGCCGCTGCCAGCAATAAAATGTCCATCGTTTTGCGAGGCAATCGTCTCTAAGGTGCGGGTCGAAGTTGTACCAACGGTGATAATTCGTCCACCGCTCTCTCTAACCTCGTTTAAAAGCCGCGCCGTACCTTCTGTAACCATATAATATTCAGAATGCATATCATGTCCTTCAACATCGTCCACGCTGACTGGTCTAAATGTACCAAGTCCAACATGCAGAGTGATAAAGGCAATATGAACACCTTTTGCTTTAATATCATTCAATAGATCTTCAGTAAAATGAAGTCCTGCCGTTGGGGCCGCAGCGGAACCAGGCTCACGGGCAAAAACGGTCTGGTATCGTTCACGGTCATCAAGCTGCTCTTTGATGTATGGGGGCAGGGGCATTTCGCCTAATTGGTCGAGGACTTCGTAAAAAATGCCTTCATATTTGAATTCCAAGACCCTGCCGCCATGTTCGGAAGTTCCGGTGCATACGGCTTTAAGGAGCCCATCGCCGAATTCGATTTCCGTTCCTTCTTTCACCCGTTTTGCTGGTTTTACGAGGGTCTCCCATTGGTCGCCTTCCAGCTGTTTTAACAGTAACACTTCAATCTTGGCTCCGGTATCCTGCTTGACGCCAAAAAGGCGTGCAGGAAGAACTCTTGTATCATTTAAGACAAGGCAATCCCCTTCACGCAAGTATTCGATTATATTTTTAAATACTTCATGTTTTAGTTCGCCTGTTTTTTTATTTAAAACCATTAATCTGCTGTCAGTCCGGTTTTGCAGTGGGACTTGTGCAATTAATTCTTCAGGCAAATGAAAATCAAAAATATCTACTTTCATAAAATTACATCCTTACTATAACTTTTTAAAATACGTGCTCACTTTGCTAGGGTATCCATGCCAAAATGATGATAAACGGCTGGTGTTACCATTCTGCCCCTTGGTGTTCGCTGCAGGAAGCCAATTTGTAATAAATAGGGTTCATATACATCTTCAATTGTTTCCGCTTCTTCGCCAATTGATGCAGCAATTGTATCCAAGCCGACAGGGCCGCCGCGGAATTTTTCAATAATCCCTTTTAACAGCTTGTGGTCAATATGATCCAGACCAAGCCTGTCTACCTGAAGTAATTCAAGCGCTTCTCTCGCAAGGGCGAGGTCGATGGTGCCGTTTCCCTTTACTTGGGCAAAGTCACGAACCCTGCGGAGGAGACGATTGGCAATCCGTGGGGTTCCCCTTGCTCTTCTTGCGATTTCTGAAGCAGCCTGTTCATCTATCTCCGTTTCGAATAAATCTGCGGTACGGATAACAATATTTTTTAACTGATCTTCTTTATAATACTCGAGCCGGCATAAAACTCCAAATCGATCCCGCAGTGGCGCAGACAAAGAACCAGCCCTGGTTGTCGCCCCGACCAATGTAAACGGCGGGAGATCCAAGCGGACAGACCTTGCACTTGGACCTTTCCCAATAACAATATCAAGACAGAAATCCTCCATCGCCGGATACAGTACCTCTTCAATCGTTCGCGGCAGCCGATGAATTTCATCGATAAATAAAACATCTCCAGGCTCAAGCGCTGTTAAAATTGCTGCTAAATCGCCAGGCCTTTCAATTGCCGGTCCGGAGGTTGTCCGAAGGTTAACCCCCATTTCATTAGCAATAATAACAGCAAGGGTCGTTTTCCCCAAACCCGGAGGCCCATATAGAAGAACATGGTCCAACGTTTCCTTCCGAAGCTTTGCCGCCTTAATAAAAATTTCTAAATTTTCCTTGACCTGGGTTTGTCCAATATATTGCTTTAAGGTTTGCGGTCTAAGACTTTGTTCAATGCTTATTTCACTTTCATTAGCTTCATTAGAAATAATCCGGTCATCCATAAATTATCACCTATTTTAAAAGGCGCTTTAAGGCCTGTTTAATGTATTGATCAGTGGACATCTGCTCTTTTCTTAATTCAGGTGAAATCTTTTTAATTTCTTTATCAGAATAACCCAGTGCTTTTAAAGCAAGAATGGCTTCTTCAAAGGCCGTATTGTTCGTTTGTGTATATAGTGGAAGTGTATCGGCATTGAATAGATTTGGGAAGTAATCTGGAACGACATCCTGTAATTTCCCTTTTAAATCGAGGATCATTTGCCGTGCTGTTTTTTTGCCTACTCCAGGAAATTTAACGAGGAAGGCTTCGTCCTCATTTTCGATGGCGTTCACCACCTGTTGGACTTCACCAGAAGCAAGGATCGCAAGCGCCCCCTTCGGCCCGATACCCGATACATTTAACAATTTAGTGAATAGTTTTTTCTCTTCCCTTGATTGGAAGCCATAAAGCGCCATTATATCTTCGCGTACATAATGGTAGGTATATACAGTTACCATTGTTTCCATCTTGCTGGAATAAATAAACGGATTGGGTGTCGCGATTTGATAGCCAATTCCATTATTTTCAATGACAATATATTCAGGCCCGACAAACTCAACGGCCCCTTTAATAAATTCAAACAATCGTATTCTCTCCCTTAGTTTTTCACCGTATTTCATTCTACCATAATTTTAAGTTTTAGAAAGAAATAAAAAACAGGCTGATTTATTATGATCAGTCTGTTTCAAAATGAGAATTCATTCTTTTTTTAATGAATAAGGCTTAAAGGTTTCTAAAACTTGAACATATTGATCTTTCGTTTTAATTGGGATGCCTTGTATTAATTCTTCTTGTCTCTTACTTTCAAGCTTTCTAATATCTATTTGAAAAAACGATTGAATGATTCTTGATTGGCCGGGTCTGCCATTAAAAATGGTCAAAACCCCATCTTCTGTTATCCCGAAAAAGCCATTTGCTTTTAATAGCGGGGATATATCATCGACCTTCCTTCTAAAAACAAAGGTCGATTCTTCCATTTCAGTTAGCTGCCATTGATCATACTTAGCCCAGAAATTCGCCATGGACCAACATGTTTCGTGAACGACTTCTTGACTAATTTCTCCATCGAGATAGATTCGTTCTAAAATAACCGTCAGGTGCTGAGGTTCCGTCTTTTGCCGGTCATCGACTTGTGCCGCCGATCCAGTAATTTCCGAAGCCCCGCCGATTAGTACATACAGTAAAACAGAAAATACGGCTAAGCTATACCGAGACAATGATATCCAATTGAACCTCATGATACTCACCTCTTTTTGTTATTTAATGAACAAACTTTACAGTTCTAGTTTAGCCTATTTTTCCCTTTATATCCGAAAAATTAAAAAGGCAAAGCCCGTAAGCTTTGCCCTTTATTAAAACTATTTTGAATATCTGTTTGGAACTTCTTCGCTTTGGCGGCGGTCCTTATTCGCTTTCGGCTGCCGCTGCGGTACATCATTATTGATGTTCCGGTCCCGTCCAATTGTCCCTTCATCTGTAATGACAGTTACTGATTTTCCGTTCGCGTATGGCTTCACCGCATTTTTAATAGCCCTTTTGGTTGCGGCCTCTCTGTCATGGTCCACTAAGTTAACCGAAACAATAACAGTGTTCCCATAGGCAACGGATCTGACTGATTGAACGTTATCGATGTTTGAAACTTTGCTCCTGATATTATCGGTTATATTTTCTTGGACAAGTTTATCTGTTGCTTCACCGGTCTTACCGATATTTTTATTCAAGTGACCGTGATAATTCATATCGCTGGTACTAAAGCGGTTATCCCGCTGGAAGAAATTACGGTCGGTCTCTGCTAAAGGTGTTGTCGGGTTTTTTGGGTTGCCATTTTCATCCCTTGTCTGAAGCAGTTTTCTTTTTTGATTGTTTACAATTCCATCCTCATTCCCAAGGGTATGATCCATCATTTCGGTAAAGGCCCCATCATTGTCCCTAAGTAAACCATTATTACCATTAGGGTGGTTTTCATTCGAGTAATACCCCATCGGACGGGCCAGATTATTGCTCCCTTTATTCACACCTGCACGGTTATCATCATTGTTACAGCCAGCCAGCCCCATCATCATCACGGCCGAAAGAGGAATCATCCACTGCTTCTTGTTCAAGCGAAAAACCCCCTTAGTTCATCCTGAGCATGTATTAACATGCTCGTTAATAGGGTGCAATTTTTTAGGGGTTTTCATTCATTTTCATTCATCTACTATGGTCTTAATTCGGTCAATAAATTTTTTTCTTGCGTAAAACTGATTAATCGTTAAATCCATCACCTGTTTTAATTTCGCATGGTCAGAATACGATTTTTCCCTAATGATTCTGTTCCACTCGCGAAAAATATCTGCTGGATATACTAAGGCATACAAAAACGGTTTTAGACGAATATATTTTGTGATTGGTTCATACTGAAGCAGCTTATCAAACGACCAGTCTAGATAGGGAAGAATCCGATTTGCGTATTGTAAATAATCAAAAGAAGCAGGGCCGATGCTGATTAAATCAAAGTCGATTAATAATAAGGTTCCACTTTTGTCCCGTAAAAAATTATGATGGGCAACATCCCCATGCAGGATCACATATGGTTCTTTTTTGAAAAAGAGGTGTTCCTTTTCCATACCCTCCAGTGACCATTCTGCCCATGAGACCATTTCCGAAATAAAGGGATCATTGAAAAAATATTTAACGAAGGGAAGATTATTCTTAAAAATATGATATCTCTCTGTCCACTTACCAATTAAATCCGCTTTCGGCAGCAATGTACGATACCGTGCTTCAAATGATGCTGTTGTTTGATGAAATTGTTCGAGCAGCTCAATTCCTTCCTGACGGTTTTTGTGAGAGTGAAAGGAAAAAGTGGTTTTACTCGGGGCAATATACTCGATGCAGCCAAAGTAAGTACCCTCGAAAAACAGCTGATCTTTCACAATGGGATTAAGAAATTTATATGTTTTGCTGAACCCTTCTTTATTCAATGTGGTTGTAAACGCTTCTTGAAGTCTAAGTCTGCTGTTGGTCTGGTACCCTTTCATGATATAAGTATTTTTTTCTGTTTTTAAAAATAAAACAGATTTTCTAATCGGAACCATTTGGATGATTTTTTCTGTAAACTGCGACCGAAAATAAGAGAGGAGACGATTATAATAATCATCGTCTCCATTTTTGTTTTTCGTTGTATTAACTGCTCTCATCCTGGAACCCTTGCATTCCATAAGGATTAGTTCCAACTGGTCCCATTCCATAGGGGTTCATAAATGGAGGCTGAGCAACATTAGCCGGTCCAGTAAATGGCGCACTATAAATTGGCGGTGTTGGCGGTACAAAGGCTGGTGCAACACTTGTTGGTGCTGCTGGTATTCCAGCCGGCATTCCTGAAGGCATACCAGTTGGGACTGCTCCGCAGCCGCAATCGTCTAAACCACCTGTCCCGATAGGCAGTCCTTGTGTTGGATAAGGCTGCTGCATATAAGGCATTTGTGCTCCGAAGCCTGGTACTGGTGCTTCTGCTGTCTCAAAATCTTCTCCCATAGTCTGTGGGACTCCGCCCATTTGTGGAGGGTAACCATACGGCATTTGACCATATGGTGCTCCCATTCCGTATGGGTTTACCATTCCAGGAGCCCCATACATCGGTCCAGGCGCAAATCCAGTCGGATGATGCTGGGCATGGTAAAAGGATGAACTTTCGACAGGATATCCTCCTGTTACTCCTGGCGGATAGGCACCTGGCACTGCTCCAGGGTAGCCAACTGGCGGTGCTCCAGCAAAGCCTGTTGGCGATGCTCCAGCAAAGCCTGTTGGCGGTGCTCCAGCGAAGCCTGTTGGCGGTGCTCCAGCAAAGCCTGTTGGCGGTGCTCCAGCAAAGCCTGTTGGCATTTGTCCATATCCGGGGGGCACTTGACCAAATGCCGCTGGATCCATATAAGGCTGCTGGAACGCTGGGTTTTGCATGGCGCCCGGAATAAATCCTGGGTTCATTGCAGGTATTTGCGGCATAAATGATGATGATTCATCATGGAAATACGGCTGCACATAGGGTGTGCCTGCTACGGTTGGTGCATAACCCGGTGTTACAGGCGGGTATCCAGCCGTACCAGGCATCACACCGGTCGGCATTACTCCGCCTGGCATCATTCCGCCCGGCATCACTCCGCCCGGCATTTGCGGAAACGGCATATACGGTGTTGGTACCGGGAACCCTCCGTCAAATGGCGGGCAGAATCCTGGACCAGGCATAACTGGTGTCATTGGAACACAGTCTTGAACAGGCATTTGAATTGGTGCTTCCATTACCGGTTCTGGAATTGGATTTGCTTTGATTGGTGTTTCTTTGATGGGCATTTCTTTGATTGGTACTTCTTTAATTGGCATTTCTTTCTTAGGTACTTCTTTGATTTCAGGAAGAATATTGGTTGGTTTTGGCGGCAGCTGCGGTTGAGGAATCATATTTGTCATATTCATCATGTAGTAGTTGTTAATATCAATTTCTGGGACTACTTGCAGAGGCATTTTTGGAGTATAGGGTGCTTTTGGTGCTTCTTTGATGATCGGCTTCTCTTTTGCAATTGGTACTTCTTTGATTGGAGCTTCTTTTATTGGAGCTTCTTTGATTGGAGCTTCTTTAATCGGTGCCTCCTTAATCGGCGCTTCTTTTATTGGTTTCTCTTTGGCAATCGGCATTTCCTTTTTTGCTCCCATATTGATTGTCGTACCAGGATTGTGTCCCGCAGATGCTCCTTTTTTTATTGTTCCACCTGAGGTTGGGACCTTTACTTTCATTCCGGGCATAATCATATCAGGGTTGCTGAGCTGCGAATTCATCTTTTTCAGCTCTTCAAAATTCACGCCGTACTTCTTGGCGATCTTCCAAAGAGTATCCCCTTTCTGTACGATATGGATCTTCACTCTGATTTCCCTCCTATGGCATAAGTCCATATAGTGTATGTGAAGATGGGCAAAGTGCTAACATTCTTCAAAAAAACTTATGCTAATTTTTATTAAAATATGAATAAGTCCCTGAATAAATGGAATTCGTTAGATTCGCAAATAAACAGCTTAGATTCGCAAATAAACAGCTTAAATTCGCAAATAAACTAGACTTGTCCGGCCGATAAATTAATTTTCACTCTGGTAAAGACCAAAAAAAAGATGCAATCAGCTAAATTGCATCTCTTTTGGCCTATTATGAATTTATTAGCATCCGTTCAAGCGCCAATTTGGCGTTTTCGGCAATTTCTGGACTAACTTTAATGACATTATTCGTATCTTCTAATGTATCCAAGCTCCATACCAGGTGTGGCAGGTCAATTCTGTTCATGGTCAAACAAGGACACATATGAGGGTTTAGAGAAATAATCTGTTTATCCGGATGATTGGTAATTAGACGGTTAACCAGGTTCATTTCTGTACCAATCGCCCATGCAGACCCAGGCTCCGCTTTTTCAATTGCATTGATGATATAGCTTGTGGAACCGGCCAGATCAGATAATTCGACCACTTCGCGGCGGCATTCCGGATGGACGATAATTTTCATGTCAGGATACTTATAACGCGTATCAATCACATTTTGAACGGTAAAGTTTTCATGGACAGAGCAATGCCCTTTCCAAAGAATTACCTTTATTTTGGAAACATCACCATCATATTCTAATGTATCGTTAATTGGATTCCAAATGGCCATTTCGGACAGGGGAATGCCTAAATCAGCAGCCGTATTGCGTCCTAAATGCTGATCCGGCAAAAATAAAATCCGCTCCTTTTGTTCAAAAGCCCATTTTACCATTGTCTCCGCATTCGAAGACGTAACCGTTGCCCCGCCATTAGCACCGACGAACGACTTAATAGCGGCCGTTGAATTGACGTAGGTTAATGGAAGAATCGTATCACCAAACATCGTCTGCAGCTTCTCCCATGCTCTCTCCGTTTGCCCTAAATCCGCCATATCCGCCATCGAGCAGCCCGCGCGCATATCAGGCAGAATGACCTTTTGATTTTCCGTTGTTAAGATATCAGCCGTTTCTGCCATAAAATGAACCCCGCAGAAAACGATATATTCCGCTTCTGTATTTTCCGCCGATAATTGGGCCAGCTTTAATGAATCCCCTGTCGCATCGGCAAACTGAATTACTTCATCCTTTTGATAATGATGTCCTGGGATGAAAAGCCGTGATCCGAGCTTGTTTTTCACTTCAATCACTCGTGCCTCTAATTCCTCCCGTGACATCTGCTTATATTTTTCCGGAATCATTTTATTGGTTTGTAGTGAGGCTAAAATGTTCATCTTATTCTTCTCCTTTATTCCATTTTACTTTTACGCTTATATCCAACGCTTTATAAGAATGGGTCAAAAATCCAAGGGAAATATAATGAACACCTGTATCGCCATAGTCAGCCAGATTGCTCAACTGGATACCGCCTGATGCTTCGGTAATGATTCCGGCCGGAACTAATTTAATTAATTCCTTGATTTCGTCTGGGGTGCGATTATCGAACATAATCACATCGGCACCAGCATTCACCGCTTCCACTACTTGTTCCTCTGTCTCAACTTCCACTTCGACCTTCACCATATGACCGGCTTGCTTTCGGACGGTTGCAACAGCCCGCTCAATCGAACCAGCAAAAGAAATATGATTATCCTTAATCATCACACCGTCATACAACCCAAAGCGGTGATTAAAACCACCGCCGCAGCGGACCGCATATTTTTCAAACATCCGAAGTCCCGGCGTTGTTTTTCGTGTGTCGCAGATTTTTGTAAAATCGCTATTTAAGGTGATAACCGCTTTATTGGTGAGAGTAGCAATTCCGCTCATCCTTTGAATGAGATTAAGTACCACTCTTTCTCCTTTTAACAAATCTGCAATCTTTCCAGAAACAAGCGCAAGCTGCTGACCATATTCAATTCGGTCTCCGTCTTTTACGAGTACCTCTACGTTAATATCGTTATTTAACAGCTTGAAACCTGTTTTAATCACTTCTTCGCCGCAAAATATTCCTTCATCTTTGGCGAGAAAAACAATTTCACCATTCGTTTCATTCGCAAAAATTAAATCAGTGGTAATATCCTGTTCACCTATATCTTCGATAAAAAAATTCTCAAGTTGTGAGCGCAGTTTTAATGTGTTCATGATCCTTTTTCACTTCCCGTTTCTTTTTATGACTGAGCGATTTTCTTAGCCAATGATTATCATCCTCATGCGGATAATCACTTCTAAAGTGGCCGCCGCGGCTTTCTTTCCGTTTAAAAGCTGATTCGGTAATCAGTTTTGCTGTGAGTACCATGAAAATCTTTGTTAAGTCTTGAACACAAAACCCATCAAGTTCAGTTAATTCATGAACCTTAAATTGATGAAGCCATTTTCTCTGCTTCCTAAGATCCACTTCATTGCGGACGATTCCCACCCGCTCCATCATGTAATCCTTGATTTGCTGCTCTGTAGGTAAAAGGATTTTTTGCTGGGTAATATTTAGACTCGGCTGTTCTGATTCAGGTGCTTCGGCTAGATTAGCTTGAATCCATTCTGATAATTTTTTCCCTTGATACAATCCCTCTAATAGGGAATTGCTTGCTAAGCGGTTAGCCCCGTGCAGGCCTGTACAAGCTGCCTCGCCTATGGCATAAAGTCCATCAATAGAGGTGCGCCCGATTAAATCCGTTTTGATGCCGCCCATTAAAAAGTGGCTTCCAGGAGCAACGGGAATTTTTCCAGCTAATAGGTCAATGCCATTCTGCCCGCAAAGAGTTGTGATTGAAGGGAAACGTTTCTGAAAATCTTTTATACTACTAATATCTAAATATACGTTATGGCCATTTTTCAAATATTCATAGATTGTTTGCGAAACCACATGCCGTGGTGCAAGGTCTTTATAGGGATGGACTCCCTCCATAATCGGTGTTCCATCTTCTGTAACAAGGATAGCTCCATCGCCCCTCACGGCTTCGGAAACCAAGCCTTTTGTTTCACCACTGAGATATAAAAGGGTGGGATGAAATTGAATAAATTCCATATCGACAATTTCAGCACCCGCCAAGTACGCAAGCGCAATTCCATCGCCGCTAACCGTCCGGGCATTTGATGTAAATCTATACAATTGGCCGCAGCCGCCTGTAGCGATTATGATGTGTTTTCCGTAATACATATGAATGCTGCCATCCGGCCGCTTTGTTTTTACCCCAATGCAGCGATTTTTTTGCTCATTCAAAATCAATTCATAAGCAAATTCATCTTCTGCTATCAGCACATTGTCGGAAAGCTGGCTAATCAAATGCTCGATTACGTTTTTACCAGTGGCGTCCCCGCCGCCATGGACAATGCGATGCTCGCTATGAGCTCCTTCCATGCCAAGGAGCAATTCCCCCTGATGATTTCGATCGAAAACATCTCCCTTTCGAGCAATTGCCTTAATAAGTGATGGCGCTTCATAAATGATTTTTCTTACTGTATCAGGATTATTGTGGAATCTTCCAGCTTCTAAAGTATCCGCCAAATGTTTGGATGGATGATCTTGTGCTCCAATTGCCGCAGCGATCCCGCCTTGGGCAAGATAGGAATTAGCCATTCTTATTTTTGACTTTGTGAGAATCCTCACATTCTTATCATTTCCTAATTGGACAGCCAGCTGTAATGCCGCTACCCCGCTTCCAATAATTACAACATCAACATTATCCATAGGTTGACCCTCCCTGATTAACAGGTGTCTTGACATATATATTTACACAGAATTAAACTAAAAACAAGTATTATATTAAAAAGTTATTGGAGAAAATATAATGATATATTTTGATTTTGCCGCTACAACTCCATTAGATAAAGATGCAGCAGAAGTTTATCTGAAGGTCGCAACCGAATACTTTGGCAACGCCAGCAGCCTTCATGATATTGGAGGCCAATCCTCAGCCCTGCTTGACAATTGCCGCGAAGAATTGGCGCAAATTTTGGGTGTTGATAAAAAGGGATTGTTCTTTACAAGTGGAGCCACTGAGGGGAATTTTTTAGCCTTGGAAGCCTTGTTATCAGCTCCATTAAAAAAGGGCAACCATATTATTGCAGGTATGGCAGAGCATTCATCCATCCATGGAGAACTTAGGAGATTAGAGAAAGCCGGTTATGAAATTACACTTCTTCCGTTTGATGACTCAGGGCTTATCGATATTGAGAAGCTTGCAAACGAAATTAAACCGGAGACCATATTAGTTGCCGTTCAGCATGTAAATTCGGAAATCGGAACAATCCAGCCAGTCGAGACTATTGCAGAAATTTGCAAGGCCCAGCAGATTCATTTTCACAGCGACTGCGTCCAGTCGTTTGGAAAATTGGATTTAAAAAGCATAACACCGCTTGTGAGCAGTATTTCTTTTTCCGGGCATAAAATTTATGGACCAAAGGGGATTGGCGGTGTATATATCAATCCACGCACTCATTGGGATCCCTTTTTTCCAGGTGGATCGCATGAACGCGGCTTTCGTCCTGGCACGGTGAATGTTCCGGCAATTGCGGCAATGACCGTTGCCGCGCAGAAAATTATCGGACAGACTTCTACGAATCATGATACATTTGCATTACTGCGAGATACCTTTATTGAAGCACTTAAACCAATAAAAGATAGAGTCGTAGTTTATGGGACAGATGCTGCTGAATCGCAGCTTCCAAATATAATCGGGCTTAGAATCTCAGGGATAGAGGGACAATGGATGATGCTTGAATGCAATCGCTTAGGATTCGCCATTTCAACCGGAAGCGCCTGTCAAATCGGGATGCAATCCCCTGCAAAGGTAACGCAAGCACTGCGCCTAAGTACAGAAGAGGCCAAACAGTTTATTCGGATTTCCTTTGGAAAATCGACAACGGTGGAAGAAGTTTTACAGCTTACGGAAAGCATTGTTAAAATTGTCCAGGAATTTTAAATAAGTTATGCTAGAATATAAAAACAGAGATTGTTTGGGAGGAATAATATGGCTGAGCAAAAAAAAATATTAGGAGAAGAAAGGAGGTCCTTGATTCTTCAACTGCTAAAAGACAGCTCCGAACCATTGACGGGAAGCGAGCTTGCTGCCAGAACGAATGTTAGCCGGCAGGTCATTGTGGGAGACATCACCCTGCTAAAGGCAAAAAACGAACCGATTATGGCCACAAGCCAGGGGTATGTGTATTTAAAGCAGAATGCTGGTACCCGGATATATGAAAGAACGATCGCCTGTAAGCATAATCCAAAAGACACGGAAAAGGAACTAAATTTATTGGTGGATCATGGAGTTTTGGTAAAGGATGTAAAAATTGAGCACGCCGTCTATGGTGATTTAACTGCCTCCATCATGGTCTCAAACCGTCAAGAAGTGAAACAGTTTTTGAGTAACCTGCAAACAACGAATGCCGCTCTGCTGTCGGAGCTGACAGATGGCATTCATCTTCATACGATTTCTGCATCAAGCGAAAAAATCCTTGATAAAGCAGAAGCCGCCCTTAAGGCTGAGGGATTTTTAATGGAATCATAAAAAGGACCCGGGATATTTTTTTCATCCCAGGTCCTTTTCTAATTTAATTCGACTAATGTTGACGGATAGCTTCCCATTAGTGTTACTCCGCATCCCAGTGCTTCTAGCTCCGCCATTGCCCCTGGTATTAACACCTCATCAAGCTTCATTTCTAAATCGATAATGAAAAAGTAATTGCCAATCCCGGTTTTCATCGGTCTTGATTCAATTTTAGAGAGGTTTATTTTTCTCCAGGCAAAGGCTGATAAAACTTGGTGAAGTGCCCCGGCACGGTCTGATGGTAAAGTTACCATTAACGTTGTTTTGTAATGGGAGGAGCCACAAATAGCCTGAAAATCAAATTCGTCTTCAGATAAAACCACAAAGCGGGTGTGGTTATAGTCAAAATCGTGAATATTTCTTTGAACAATGGATAATCCATATTCTTTGGCAGCCAATTCATTCGCAATGGCGGCCGTATTATGTTCAGGTTCATCCATCACCAATTTCGCCGCAGCCGCTGTAGAAGAAATATATTCAAATGGAACGCCTTTAAATTGATTATGTAAGAATTTATGGCACTGCGCGATGGCATGCGAATGGCTATAAATTTTGCTGACATTCTCCCATTTATCGGCATTCGCAGGATGGACCATCAAATGCTGTTTAATCGGTAGAGTAATTTCTCCAACGATGGGGATTTGAGCAACCTGAGTTAGATAATCGAGGGTAATATTAACGGAACCCTCAAGCGCATTTTCAATCGGAGCAACCGCAAGCGCAACTTTTTTGTCTATTACCGCGTCCATACATTCTGGTATTGTCCGAAAAGGCTCTAGTTCCAAACCTGGGAAAACCTTTGTGACCGCAAGTTCCGTGAAGGTTGCCTTAGGACCTAAATAACCAATTTTCATTGCATTCCACTCCCCTATTTTTAAAAAGAAAGCTGAGAACTGGTTTCTCAGCAGACTTTTGTCCACTATGCACCTGTTCCCAGCACTTCTACTTTCTCTACAAATTCGAGTTTTCTAAGGTCGGATAATAATTCATCAATTTCATTTGTCATATTTGCCGTGTTTAATGAAAGAGTCACGTTCGCCCTGCCCTGAAGGGGAATCGTTTGGTGTATGGTTAAAACATTACAGCCAGAAGAGGCAACAACACTTAATAATTTTGACAAGGTGCCGGAGCGATCCTCTAAATGAAAGAATAACGAAACTAAGCGCTCCTGTTTAATGGTTGAAAACGGAAATACGGTATCCCTATATTTATAAAAAGCGCTCCTGCTTAAGTCGACCCGCTGGACAGCATCCGCAATCGATTCCGCCTTGCCTCGATCAAGCATTTCTTTCACTTCAATCGTTTTTTTCATCGCTTCTGGCAAAACGTCTTCACGGATTAAATAAAATTTTTTATCAATGTTATCCATTTTCATTTCATTACCTCTTTTACCTGAAACCCTAATCAATAAACTCAAATTCGAAATCTAATAACTTAACGACATCTCCATCTTTTGCCCCGCGCTCTCTTAATGCCTCATCGACCCCTAGACCGCGAAGCTGGCGTGAAAAGCGGCGAACCGATTCTTCTGTTGAAAAATTAGTCATCTTAAAGAGCTTTTCAATTTTTTCACCAGAAACCACAAACGTTCCATCGGATTCTCTGGAAATGTGGAAAGCATCCGGATCCTTCTCGTGCTTGTAAAGCACACGATGAACGCCAGTATCCTCTTCTTCATGCTCAAGCGGGAATTCCGGTGTTTCCTCAATTTTATCCGCAACGGCAAACAATAGCTCGCGCAGTCCCTTTCGTGTAATGGCCGAAATAGGAAAAATCGGATAATCCTCTTCAAGCTTCTCTTTAAAGGTTTCTAAATTTTCCTCCGCACCAGGCATATCCATTTTATTGGCCACAATAATTTGCGGACGCTCTGTTAAACGCAGATTATATTCTTGTAATTCTTTATTAATCGTCAGGTAATCCTCAAATGGGTCTCTGCCTTCCGTCGCCGCCATATCTATGACATGAACAATAACCCTCGTCCGCTCGATATGACGCAAAAACTGATGTCCAAGACCTACGCCGGAATGGGCCCCTTCAATAAGACCAGGAAGATCAGCCATGACAAAGCTTCTGCCGTCCTCTGTTTCCACCATGCCCAGATTCGGAACAATCGTCGTAAAATGGTACTCGGCGATTTTTGGCTTCGCTGAAGAAACAACAGACAATAGCGTGGATTTCCCAACGCTTGGGAAACCAACCAACCCTACATCAGCCAGCAGCTTAAGCTCCAGTATGACGTCGCGCTCTTGGCCTGGCTCACCATTTTCAGCAAGCTCTGGCGCCGGATTGGCTGGAGTGGCAAAACGGGAATTCCCCCGGCCGCCGCGGCCGCCTTTTGCAATGATGGCCTGCTGTCCATGCTCAACTAAATCGGCAATAACTTCTTTTGTTTCAGCATCCGTGACAACGGTCCCAGGCGGTACCTTGACAATCATATCCTTGGAATTACGACCATGCTGATTCTTCGACATTCCATGCTCGCCACGAGTGGCTTTAAAATGGCGCTGATAACGGAAATCCATTAGAGTACGCAAGCCTTCTTCGACTTGAAAAACAACATTGGCGCCCTTCCCGCCATCTCCGCCGGCCGGACCGCCCTTTGGTACATATTTTTCACGGCGAAATGCAACCATTCCGTTTCCGCCGTCTCCACCTTTTACATATATCTTGACTTGATCGACAAACATTTTTTTCCTCCTGTCGCACAAATAAATCAACTGATGATTGCGACGAGAGCGCTCGCGTTTTACACCGTTTAAAGTTTAGGCATAAAAACTTCCAGTGCGAGTTCGCTTTCCGAAAATCCCTTGACCTCTACATCCAATGATTTGGACTCTCCAAGGAATTTTTCAATCAGTTCACTTTTTATTATTATCCCGCTAAAATCGAAAAAGAAACGAATTCCCTCCGAGTTCGGCTCAATTGTAATCGATAAATGATTTTCTTGAAATGCTTCGATTGCCTTATTTAAGCATGAAAAAAAGGAACTTGTCCAATTTGTCAGGACGGAATCGTTCATTTTTAATGGTTCGGCATCCTCTAGTATCTCATATTCGAGTCTAAAAAAAGGATTCTCCCAATTAGAAGTGAATAAGAGCGAAGCAAATAAAGGCAAATTTAAATTTGTAAGCTTAGTCTCATGTTGGGCTTCTATCACAATTTCATCAATGACCTCTTTCGCCCGGTCAATTCGATTTAAATCGATGTTCCCTTTAATCAACTGAAGCTTGTTCAACCAATCATGACGCGAGTGCCGCAGCACCTCGACGATTCCCCATTCTTTCTCCATACCCACACTCCCACATTAAGTGTCGGAACACACTGTTTGTTGTTAGTATATCAAAAAAGTAACCATGAGTAAGCTTTTTTATACGAAAGGTTTCCTAAAGAGGTAAAAAAAAGAAGCTCAATACGAGGAAATACCCTTAATATGATATTAATCAGTGCAAAAAGAAAACTCTAACCGATTTGGTTAGAGTTTCCAATAAAAGCATTACGCTTCTTGAGCTACTGGATAAACGCTCACTTTTTTACGGTCACGACCTAAACGTTCGAATTTTACAACGCCGTCGATTTTAGCAAAAAGAGTGTCGTCACCACCGCGGCCTACGTTTTCACCTGGGTAAATCTTTGTACCGCGTTGACGGTAAAGGATTGAACCACCAGTTACGAATTGACCATCTGCACGCTTAGCACCAAGGCGCTTTGCGATAGAGTCACGTCCGTTCTTTGTAGAACCTACTCCCTTTTTAGATGCAAACAACTGAAGATCTAATTTTAATAACATTTATTCCACCTCCTGCTTTTTGAAGGTAATTTTTATGTGCTCTCCGTACGTTTCTTCAATCGATCGTAATGAAACAATCATGCCCTCTAGAAGAAGCTGAACTTTCTCTTGTGTATCGGAAGAAAGATCCTCCGGCAGTACACAGCGGAGAAGTCCATCTGCTCGATGTTCCAGGTCGGGAGTAACACCGGTAAGTTCGTGCACCGCATTGATAGCACCAACAGACACGGCTGATACGCCTGCACAGACAATATCTTTGCCCCGATCAGCGAACAAAGCATGACCACTCATTTCAAAGGATTGAACCGCACCGGACTCAGTACGAGTAATCGTAATTCCAATCATCTATTTTCCAACACCTTACGCGTTGATTTTTTCGATGATTACTTTAGTGTAAGGTTGACGATGACCTTGCTTCTTACGGTTGTTTTTCTTCGCTTTGTACTTGAAAACAATGATTTTCTTCGCACGGCCTTGTTTTTCAACTTTAGCTGTAACAGTAGCGCCTGCAACAACAGGGCTTCCAACTTTTACAGTTTCACCGCCAACGAATAGAACCTTGTCAAAAGTAACTGTTTCACCAGCTTCAACATTTAATTTTTCAATGTAGATAGCTTGGCCTTCTTCGACTTTAAGTTGCTTACCGCCAGTTTCGATAATTGCGTACATGAACTGCACCTCCTTATAAACTCAGACTCGCCATACACAGGCGTCCCCGCGAATCACGCAGAAAGCTTAGTACCTGTTCTGTGCGGTTGTAGCACGGGTGCTACAAACATAACATTAAAATCATACATAATTTAAGTAAAAGTGTCAATAGAAATTGAAAGCTTTTTGGGATATCTCGTCCACAGTGCCGAATTGCTTCAAAACGTAATGATGATCTGGAGCGGGCTGAATCGCAAAAAACACTTTAAAATGAAGCATTTCTTCCAGTATTTCCAGGTGAGACTGTAAGAGCTCTTTAACTTCTTTTGTCGTTTCTATTAAGACCGCCTCAAATTCAGAATGGCGATGCTCAAGAAGCTCTCGCTCAAGACGAAAAGCGATTGTCTCTGCACTTAAGATACGGCCGGTCCCATCGCAAACTCGACATTTCACCTTTAATGCTTCTGATAGAGCAACCTTGGTTTTCTTCCTTGTCAGCTGAAGAATCCCAAGCGGTGTAAATCCAATCAGTTTCGTTCTTTTTTCATCTTTGGCTAGTTCTTTTTCGAAAAGATCCAGTATCGCTTGCTTATCCTTTTCACGTTTCATATCGATAAAATCAATTAGAACGATGCCGCCAATGTCCCGGAGGCGCAGCTGTCTGACGATTTCCTTTGCGGCTAGCTGATTGGTTTTAAGAACGGTATCCTGATAATCGGCCTTGCCGGAGAATTTCCCTGTATTCACATCCACTATGGTCAGGGCCTCGGTTTCATCGAAAATGAGGTAGGCACCTTGATCGAGCCACACCACCCGCTTTAGGGCTTTCTCGATTTCATGTTCAATTTTGTTGGCAGAAAAAATATTTTCTAGGCTGTTGTGGTACGTGAATGTAACGTGAGCATTTTTTTGTTCCAGCATTTTTTTGACGGTGAGGTCATCTATAATAACTTCACCTGCCGTCATTTTTGAGACTTGCTCCATAAGCATTTCCAAGAAGGAATCTTTTTGGAAAATAACCCCTGACTTTTTAAGGGAAGCAGCTTTTTGGAGCAGTTCTTGATACTGGCCTCGAAGGAAATTCAGCTCTTCGACAATCTCTCCTTCTATGCTGTTCAAGCTGGAGGTACGAAAAATGATTCCCTCCTCTTCTGTCTTCAAACGGCTCCCTAAACCTCTTAGTGCAGCATTTTGCTGTTCATCGGCAATTTTTTTAGAGACCGCAATGTAACGGCCCTTTGGCATGTAAATTAGATTGCCGCCCTGTATTTCTATTATCCCCGTTACTTTCGGACCTTTTGTTCCAGTTGCATCCTTGTCCACCTGAACGAGGAGTTTTTCGCCCTGGTGGACAAAAGAAGAGATGTTCTTCTGCTTTTCGGTTGAGAGTATGTATGAGGACAGGTTGTCACGATGCAAATAGGCGTTTTTTTCTTCGCCAATATCGATGAAGGCTGCGTTCATCCCCGGCAAAACCTTTGTCACTGTCCCAAAATAAATATTACCGACCAGAGATTGGTGCTCTGGTCGGTCGATTATAATTTTTTCAACTTGTTTGTCGCGCAAAACCGCATACCGCTTTTCACGCCCAAAGTAATTGACAATTAACGTTTCCAACCTTGTTTCCTCGCTTTATCCATGATGTCTCTATTATACAGTTTCAATAAGAAAAGAGAAGGTCGCTGATTTTATCGGTCAAACGTTTTTCTGTAAAGTAAGCATGCAATAGTTCATTTTCATCTAATCTGCCCTTTTCCCGGCCATCGACTTCCACAATGATCGGGTGCTTGCAGCCTCGCTGGAATTTTTCTAAGACGTGGATGAGTAATTCCTGTTCATCCGCTTGGATAGGCTTCAAATTATGCAGGCTGGATTTTTTTCCGTAATAGCGCTCTAATAAAAATCGCATAAAAATATAGCGCCGCTGCTTCCATTCGTGGTACAGCGAGAAAAATAAGAAAGCAATGATGATCCAAACATTGAGATGTGTGGGAGCCGCTGCTAAGATTGCGATGGAAAATAGAAGTAAGCTGCCAAACGAGAGTAAAAGCGTAATGCGATGGGCGCTCGGAAATGAATTTTTTAATGATAGCAGCAGGAAAACCAGTTTGCCGCCATCAAGCGGCCAGACTGGGAATAGATTAAACAGAAAAATCATCAAATTATAACTTAAAAATAAACTAAATAACTCTTCTGATATGAGATGAAAGGATAATAGACCGTATGCCAGACCTACCATCCATACATGCTGTAGCGGACCAGCGATGACCACAATGGCCTCTTCTTTTAACGGCCTATTGCCATGCTCATCCATCTCAGCGACCCCGCCAAAGGGCAGCAAGGTAATTTTTTTGATCCTCCATGAAAAAAAAGATGCTGCAGCAGCATGCCCCATTTCATGGATGAAAATAATCCCAAGGAGTAAACAAACTTCAAGGAAATGCGCTGTAGCAATCGAAAGTGCAATCACAATCCACAACAATGGATGGATATGAACATGACGAAGTAAAAATATCGCTCTATTCAAATCGTATCACCTGAATTGGGTCGATGAAATCATCGCCTTTTTTTATCGCAAAATAATATTTACCTTTTGTTTTATCTTCGCCAGAGGAGGAAGATACGGAGCCAACCACCGTTCTTTTTTCAACAAAATCATATAAATTGACCTTAATCGTGTCTAAATTCCCATACCAGGTTTCGGAGCCATCAGAGTGCTGAATGATGACGGTATTCCCTAACCCATCTTTCACACCTGTGAAGCGGACGAAGCCATCATTAATCGCTTGAACCCCTGCTCCTTTTTGCGTCTCAATCATGATGCCCTGGCCATTTTTCTTAAAATTCTCAAGGAGCCGCCCGGAAACCTCCACAGCCGATTTGTTTTGAACGACCTCTTTTTTACCAGCTTTATCATCATCGGTAAAAGGAAGCAGAGCAAGCGGTTTGCCAAACTTATCCTCGTACCACTTTGATACGGTCGCAAATCTAAAGTCCTTGTCCATTGTTTTGACAATCGCATCCCTTGCTGGATCCAGTGAGGCTGTTTGATTGCGAAACAGGATAGCTACAACTAAAAAAAGAAGGATAGACGCTAAAATTTTAAAGAAAAAGACTTCCTTCTTAAATAAGGGATGCCCGTCTTCTCCATTCGATCCTGACGAGCTAAAATGATTAAATCCGTATTTATCATCATCATCTCCTGGCCAAGCAATATGCCGGTCTGGACTTTTCCCCTGAGTACCTTGAGTCCCTTGTTCTTTTTTTCTTCTGGCGATTCGCCGCCGTATTTCATCCGCTGAAGATCGAGCCATACCCATCAACCCTTTTCCCGCTTTTTGTACAAGTCTATGAGCAGGTATGAAAGAGTATGACTACAAAAAAGCCTGTCCACAATTTATGTAGACAGGCTTCATTAATTATCTAACTCCAAAGAACTTTTTAAGTTTTGTAAAGACACCCTTGTTTGCTTCTTCAAGCGGCTGAAGCGGGATCGATTCCCCTAGGATTCTTCTGGCAATATTCCGGTAGGCAATGGATGCCTTGCTGTTAGGATTTAAGGCAATCGGTTCGCCGTGGTTTGAAGCTTTAATGACTTCTTCATCA
This sequence comes from Neobacillus bataviensis, assembly GCF_019969725.1. The sequence continues at coordinate 185,983 of NZ_JAHXYW010000004.1, read as the reverse complement.
TCCGCGACAATTCCGATAAGCTCAATGGATAAATGCTGGGTGACTTCGTCTAAATCGAGCATGTCACCGCTCTTCATCATATGATTGCGTATCCGGTTCACGACTAATCTTGGAGACTCCATACCCTTTTCTTTTTCAAGGAGGCCAATAATCCGGTCGGCATCGCGTACGGCAGAAACTTCCGGCGTCGTGACGACGATGGCTTTATCCGCGCCGGCAATGGCGTTTTTATAGCCTTGTTCAATTCCGGCAGGACAATCAATAATGATATAATCGTAATCCTGCTTTAATTCGGTAATGAGTTCTTTCATTTGCTCTGGCTGAACAGCCGATTTATCAACGGTTTGTGCTGCAGGCAATAAATACAATAACCCATCAAAACGTTTGTCCTTCACTAAAGCTTGATGAATTTTGCATCTTTTTTCTACAACATCAACCAAATCATATATAATTCGGTTTTCAAGTCCCATTACGACATCTAAGTTTCGAAGACCGATGTCAGTATCTACTAAGCATACTTTTTTCCCTTGGAGGGCGAGTGCAGTACCAATGTTCGCAGAGGTTGTTGTTTTGCCTACTCCGCCTTTACCGGATGTAATTACTATTGCTTCTCCCACTTTAATGTCCCCCTTCTAATCTAGTTAAATCAGGCCTTAATTGAATTAAAGCTTGTAATCTATCAATAATGATTTGGCGGTTATCATCTATGTAAGCACATTCCATCTCTCGTTTCTCTACACTTTGAACCGATTCCGGTGTTCGCTCAATACAATCGCTAATCCTCAGCTGCGATGGTTTCATGCTCGAAGCGGCAATAACAGCTTGGTCATTGCCTAAATAGCCTGCATGGGCCACTCCTTTTAATGTACCCATTATAAAAATATTTCCGCCTGCAATTACCGTTCCGCCAGGATTTACGTCTCCAATCAACAGTAAATCACCTGGAACCTCTAACACCTGGCCGGAACGAATAATACGGGACACGGTCACGACCTCTGTTTCCGCCTTTAAGCGGTTGGCCTCTTCTTTCGTAATTACATTCGCTTCAATATTATCAACAACTAAATTCTTTTTTTGCCGAATTAACTCTTTTAATTCTTCCTGCTCCGCCTCTGTTAAATAGCGATTACCGATTTCCACTTTAACAGATATTAAATTACGCTCATCCTGTGTCTGGGAATTTGCAGAAAGCTTTTGGTCTAATTCTTTTTTTAGATCCTCATAGGAACAACTGTCATCAAGATGAAGGACAAGCCCATCTTTTGTCCCTTTTATTGTAACATTTTGCCGATTTTTCATGGAGATTTTTTCACCTCATAATTAAAAAAACAATTTCGGAATAGATATAATGAACTACTCCGAATCAAAGTGCAGATTCTTCTTAATAAAATTCGACACGATGTGTCTATTCTCCTCTTTTTAAAAAAAATCATTCATCTCTCAATGCATCGGCATACTTTTCAAAGCGTCTCTTTAATGGATATCCAAAAATCAACACAAAAATCGCATTTAAGATTAGCGTTGGATAAAAACGTAAATTTAAAAATCCCATAAAATCGAGATCGGTCACATGAATGAGGAAGTTCATTTCATATACCCCAATCTCTAATAACGCAATGGCAAAAAGGGAAACGAGGAAGGCAATAATGATATTTGCCTGCATGATATGCATGATTTTTGTAACAATGTAACAGATAAAGGGAAAAAGAAAAAAGTATATCCCGATAATTTCAACATAAACAATATCAAATATCATCCCAAAAACGGCCGCATAGATAATTCCTTGTTTTTTGCCTGTAAAAATCGTTAAAAAAACAATGGCCGCAAATAAAAAATGGGGGACGATGACCTTTCCGCCGAAAGAGTTGCCAGGAAAAAATTGAACAAAAAGACTTTCGGCTAGAAAAAGAAACAAAAACAAAAGAGGAAGAAGGAATTTTTTCATAGATCCTTCTCCTTCCCGTTTTCCATATCCGTTAATTCAGGCTGCGTCATTAATCGTTTAATGACAATAACGTTTTCAATATCATAAAAATCCGCTCCGGGTTTTACTAAAGCCGTTTGATTTAGCCCATATTGATCAGGTTTAACCTCTTCAACCTTCCCAACGACCAATCCTTCGGGGAAAACACCGCCCTTACCTGAAGTAATCACATTTTGGCCTTTTTCCACTTTGACCCCAGCTGGGATGCTTTTCACTAACAGTAATTTCTTTTTATCATCGAAGCCTTGAACAAAACCATAAATACTTGTCTCACCTTGAATGGTGACGGAAATCCGATTCTTTGGATCCATCGCACTCAATAGCTGTACGGTGGAACTGAATTGATTGACCGTCTTCACCTTGCCAATGAGACCTTTGGCGGTAACGACCGCCATATTTTTTTTGATGCCGTTGAGATTTCCTTTATCGATAATAATCATTTCATGCCAACGATCAGGGTTTCTGCCAATAACAGTAGCTGGTAATGGTTTAAAATCTCGCAGGGTTCTTTTTTCACCGAGAATGTCACGTAATTCCTTATTGTCTTTTTTCAGCACTTGGTTTTCTGCTTCAAGGCTGACAAGATCTTCAATTCGCGATTTAAGTTCTTTATTCTCTTCATATGTATTTTGCAAATCCTGGAGATTTTCAAAAAAGCCTGCAACGAAATTGGCAGGCTTTGAAACCAGGGATTGAACCCAGCCGGTTGTGTCCTTCACAAATTGTTCCGGCCAGGATAGTTTGCTTCTCTCCCTTAAAGAAAACCCAATCAATGCCACGAGAACAATGATGCTGACAAGCAAAATGATCAGTCGTTTATTCAAAAAGAACTGTGGCATGATTATACACCTCTATATTCTATCGCGATTATTTCGCTTTATTTTTAAATAAGTGAATATGGTCTAATGCTTTTCCTGTTCCGATTGCCACACAATCAAGCGGATTTTCAGCAATTAACACCGGCATTTTTGTTTCTTCACTGATGACCCGGTCCAAATTACGAAGCAAGGCACCTCCGCCCGTTAGGACGATTCCCCGGTCCATAATGTCTGCTGCAAGCTCCGGCGGAGTTTTTTCGAGTGTATTTTTCACTGCTTCGACAATCGCAAATACCGTATCATTTAAGGCTGTTGCAATCTCTTTTGCAGAAATTTCGATGGTTTTCGGCAGACCAGTTAACAAATCGCGGCCGCGAATTTCCATATTATCAATGCCTTCAGGGATACCGGCAGAACCGATTTCCATTTTGATTGTTTCCGCCGTACGGTCCCCAATCATTAAATTATAATTTTTGCGGATGTAGGAAATAATCGCTTCGTCCATTTCATCACCGGCAATGCGGATTGATTGGCTTGTGACAATACCGCCTAAAGAAATAATCGCAACTTCAGTGGTACCCCCGCCGATATCGACCACCATGCTGCCAGTTGGCTCCCAAACAGGAAGATTGGCCCCAATGGCTGCCGCAAACGGTTCTTCAATTGTGTAAGCGTCTTTGGCACCGGCTTGTCTTGTGGCGTCGATTACCGCTCTTTCTTCTACTGCCGTAATTCCAGAAGGTACACATACCATGACATATGGCTTACCAGAGAAAACACTTTTACTTTTTTGAGCCTGACGGATGTGGTATTTCATCATCGTTGCCGTTGTTTCAAAGTCGGCAATGACACCGTCCTTCATTGGTCGTGTTGCAACGACATTACCAGGTGTCCGTCCAATCATATTCTTCGCGTCATTCCCAACGGCAACGATGCTTTTTGTATCGGTCTGCAAGGCCACAACAGATGGCTCACGCAGGACAATTCCTTTTCCTTTTACATAGACGAGGGTATTGGCAGTCCCCAAATCAATTCCTAGATCTCTTGTTCCAATTCCAAACATAATTATGTAGCTCCCTTTCTGATACGAAATGCAAAAATTCCCTAGGCAGGTAATCACCTTTTATATCATGTCTTTTTTCTTATTTTTTATAGTGCTAGGTCAAAAGCAGTCCTAAAAAATCATAACTAATATTATAGCGTGACGTCAAATAAAAACATAGTGTTATAAATATCCTTTTTCCTTCAAGCTGACAAACTTATTTTCACCAATGATGAGGTGATCGAGGAGGTCGATGCCTAGTATTTTTCCGCATTCCACCAGTCTCTTCGTGACCTCTATGTCCTCTCGGCTAGGAGTTGGGTCCCCGGAGGGATGATTATGCAGAGCAATAACGGAGGCCGCTGACCGCTTTAAGGCTTCGCGAAAGACCTCCCTTGGATGGACTATGCTAGCATTCAAGCTCCCGATAAAAATCGTTTGTTTATGAATGACCTGGTTTTTGGTGTTTAAATATAGGCAGACAAAATGCTCTTGCGACAAAAAGCGCATATCATTCATGACATACTTCGCACCGTCTTCGGGGGAGCGGATGACATATCGATCATTAAAGGACAGATTGGCAATTCTTCTGCCGATTTCAACAGCAGCGAGAATTTGAATCGCCTTGGCCGAACCAATTCCTTTGATTTCGGTAATTTCTTCTAATGTGGCAGATTTTAACAGCCGAAGCCCCTCGAAATGGGTCAGCAGGCGATTCGATAATTGCAGCACGGATTCATCCTTTGTCCCGGTTCGTAGTAGAATAGCAATCAATTCATGATTTGAAAGGCTTTGCGGGCCATGATTGATAAAACGCTCTCTCGGCCTTTCGTCTTGAGGGAAATCACGGATCATTAATGTATTTGTGGACACTTTTTTTCCTCCCTTTTGATTGGGAGTTAATAAACTTTTAAAAAGTTAATACGGCAACTGGTAGCCTAACCGCTGCAATTCCCGAACCGTTCTTGCAACGGGCAGACCGACAACCGCAAAATAGTCTCCATGTATTTTTTTGACAAGCATACTTCCAAGTTGTTGAATGCCATATGCACCTGCTTTATCAAGCGGTTCACCACTTTTCACATATGACCGTATCTCTTCATCCGTTAACTCCCAAAACCAAACTTCTGTTTTTTCGTAAAAACGGGTTGAACTTGTTGGAGACAGTATAGATACACCAGTAAATACTTCATGCTTTCTGCCTGAAAGGCTTTGTAACATACTAATGGCTTCTGCTTCATCAGCGGGCTTTCCTAAGATTCGATTATCCGCGACCACGATCGTGTCTGAGCCAATCACAAAAGAATCAGGGTTCTCTTTAAATATAACCATGGCCTTTCGTTCGGCTAACTCCATCACGACTTCCTCTGGAGAGAGCGATGGGTCAAAGCTTTCATCAACTTCACTGCTTGAGATCGCGAATTTTAACTGGAGAGTTTCTAGAAGTTCTTTTCGCCGTGGAGAAGAAGAGGCTAAAATGAGGTTTTGCATTTCATCACCTTACCTTTTGCATTTGTATAGGGAGATACTAGTTAATCGTATCAGAATTTATAGAAGCAAACAATTTTAATATCCTTAAAGTTTGATGAATTTTGTAAAATTATGCAGAAATAATCATTTTATGGAAGAATTGTGGACATTGAAAAGCCTGCCCTAGTTGAGCAGGCGAAATAATATTATTCATTTCCCGGAAAATACCGAAGTTTGTCAGATACTGACTTACATAGCATTGTATTGAGACACGAAGTTTAATAGATGCTGCTGAGCTTCGGTTAAACTTTTCGCAGCTTTAGACTTTTGATACGCTTTTATCTTTTCATCCGCACTTGTTAATTCCATCTTTAGATTTTTTAACTTCTCATTTTTAATACCGCTGGCTTTTAATTGTTCTTCAATGCCAGCTAGAGATTTCGCTGACTCTGCTGGGATCGTTTTGGTGACGAGAGCATTCGATGTTGCTCCTGCCAGAGTTTGATAGATGGATGGAAGTTCTTCCATAAAGGACCTTTCTTTATCCGTTACATTGGAAACTTTCTTTTCATCCAGCAATAATGGTTTTGCGAATACTTCTTCTACTCCATTTTCTTTATACTGGTTTCCTAAAGCTTTAGCTGTTTCGATTGAATCAGCTAAGCCTAAAAGTAGATAGAACTTACCATTTAATTCAACCGTTTGTGACGGAACCCCTTTCTGTTCCAAATCATTTGCGATTTCTTGGGTCCCCTCTTTGGATGAAAATACTCCTCCTTGAACCACATAGGTTGTTAATTGATCAATGACTGAAGAAGTAGACTTGCCTTCTGACGCCGTTTTTTCAGTTCCCGTTTCACTCACAACTGGTTGAGTAGTCGGAACCTTGTCACCTTGTTCCGTTATGACAAGCTTCAACATGAAAAAGCCAATTGTGGTGCCTATTAAAACAGCGAAAAATGCTGAGATTAATATGGAACTTAAAGGCCGGCCATTTTTCTTCTTGAAGTTAGTTGTAAAGGATGGTAGGTTTTTGTGGCTGATTGTTTTCGGGTTTGTATTATTGGTAAATTTGAATTCCTCAATTTCATTTTCAGCCGATTCAGGAATGATCCAGTCAAAGCTCTCATCGACGGACTCCTGTGCAGCAGCAGTTTCAATCATTCCTTCCGATTCCGGCAGTTCTCTATCTATTTTTATTACTTTGGAATAGGGTTCAAGGTTGGCTTCAATTTTGGCTTCAATATCTTGTTTTGGGGGTTGTTCCTGAAATGACTGATTTTCTCCATTTAACTTTATCGTGATCGTATTGCCTTTTTTAGGCTTGTCCACTCTACGTTCTCCCTTCTCATCCGACAGATAATTAGTTTCATCCTATCATAGGGGCAAAAAAAAATAACAAGACTTTTGTCGTCTTGTTATCGTAGAGTTTCGCCAAATTATTGGTTCATTCGCTAACTTGTTCATTAAGGCTGAGTTGCTGCCGTAGCAGGAAACTGGGTTAATGGATTTTCTTTACCCGCCGGTGCCGGTGCATCGATTTTAGGCAGCTGTGCTGCAAGGTCTGTTAATGTTGGCATGTAGAAGGCAGAAATGGTAAGCGAATAGCTTAAAGGTTTATTTTCTTGATCAAGAGTTGTGACCTCTTCTCCGCCTGTATAATTGATTGCCTCCACTACCACAATTCGCGGCAATGATTCCAATGTTTCGATGAATTTTTCTAAATCTGTATAGGTTTGAGATTCAACTTGAAGCTGAACAGTCAGTTTTTTAAGGCCGCTAGGAGCAGTAGCTGCTGGTTGTTGGGTTGCAGCTTGATTGCCTGTCCCTTGAGCAGTTGTCGGTTGATTTTGAGTACCCTGATTTGTGGTACTTTGATTTTGTCCTGCAGCCTGATTCGTTCCTGAATTTGCTGCAGGAGTCTCAGTAGCTGGCGGCGTCACATCAGCATCTTTTGCAAAACCCATGGATTTAATTTGACTATTAGAAACAGTTTCTGCTTTTTCTAAATCCAAAAGAACTTGTTCCTGAAGTGGCATAACTGGAAGCTGCTTTTGCAGTTCACTTGTGTTTTCAGGTTCTGTCTTTTGGGAGTCAGTCTTTTTCTTCTCCGTCATTTCTAACAGTTTTTGCTCAGTCTGTAGTTCTTGCTCCTTAGACGCTAAATCTGATTTCAAAGGTGTGAGCGAAAGGAACTGGGCATAGACGAATACCAGTATGATTAATAGGGATCCGCCACCCACGATTATTTTGTCTAGTTTTGATAGGCGGGACTTCATGAGCCAGTCCCCCCTTCAGCCTTCTTCTTGCTCAAATCCGTTTTGATAACATCTTTATTAAACTTAATTTCAAATTGACCAAGATACCTTGGAAGAATATTTTTATCAGGTTGTGCATTTGTGCCAGTGGCAGCAGTAGCTGAATTGGTTGCAGTATTCGTTGTTGTATTAGTTGTTGAATTTGTTGTACTTGTTTGACCTGCAGCTGTCGTACTCTGATTAGTAGTAGCTGCAGCGTTTGTATTAGTTGTATTTTGAGTAGCAGTCGTAGTTGTAGCTGTGTTTTGACCGCTAGTATTAGTCGCAGTATTTTGACCAGTAGTTTGTGCAGTTGCTGCAGTCGTTTCCTTTTTCTCGACAGCACTTAAGGAGTTAAGGCTGGCATCGGCAATCCATGAAGATTCTTTTAAGTTCTCCAGAAAATAGGCAGCCTCTCTTGCGCTGTCAAATTGGACACTAAGTGTTACCGTCCCTGCTTCTGTATAGGCAAAGGACTGAATAAACCCGCGCTCTGGCAATAGAGATGTCAGATGTCTCATTACCGGGATGGTTTGAATTGGGTAGTTTTTCACCCATTCAACAGCAGATTTCAATAATCCTGCAGAAGAAGCTACTTGTGCTTGATTGGCATTTTGTTGTTGCTTATCAGCAAGCTTCTTTGTCACTGCAATTTGACTATCAACAGCTTCCACATCACTTTTGACGGATTGAATCTGCCAAAGGTAAACACCGCCAATGAGAACTAATGCCGCAACGATGGATGATAAATAGATAATATTGAATTTTTTGGGCTCTTTTTGAGGAAGCAGATTAATTTCTACAAGCATCATTGCACCTCTTTTAAAGCAAGACCTAAAGGCAGTAATAAATTATTCGGTACACTAACCGGTTTACTGTTTGCTTCCTTTTCGAAATTAATTAATTCCACAGGAATTTCAAATCTTTCTTTCATTTCATCAAAAATAGCCATTAGCATTGGATGGTCGCCATTTAATAAAAACTTGGTGACATCCTGCTTTTCACTATTAAGTGAATAACGATAAAAATCCAATAACTTGTTTATTTCTTTAAAAATATCTTCAAATTGCACAACCAATTCTTCCGGTTCGCCTGTGTATTTGCAAACCATTAATTGTAACGCATCTCGGGAAATTTCCCATTTATCGAAATCAAACGGCAAAGCGAAATGACGCATGACTAACGGTACCGTTTCATCAAAGATGCATAAATTGACGCTGGTCAGATCAAATTGGACAGTGAAAAGAACTTCATCCGAGCTTGCCTGCCCTAAATGGTAGTACAAACGATATAAGGAAAGCGGAGAAATATCAGCCGCAACTGGATTTAATTTGAGGCTGTTGAGTAAATCAACATACTCCATAACATTCTGCTCCGGAGCAGCAAATAATAATAAATCCTTTGTTTTACCGTTATCCGGAAGTGAGTAATAATCAAATACCGGTTCCTCGAAAGGTAAATGTATACTAGAACCCAGCTCTAAATAAAGATACCCCTTAATCTCATCTTCCTGCACATCTGCTGGGATAGAGACTTTCCGTATAATAACAAGCGGATCTGGAACTATAAAACGAATCGCACGTCTACGGATTTTCCATTCTTCGATACATTCCTCAAGAATGCTTGAGAGTGAATCAATGTCGACGATTTTTCCATCCGTAATGATTCCAGGCGGCAAAAAACGCTCATTCCACCTTTGCGGTATAGGGGGATTCGCTTGTTTCAATTCTAAGAAGCGAATCGAGTGATCATTTATTACCAGGTTGATTATTCGATTTTTAGTAGAAAAGAGGGAAAATGCCATATCATGAACCCCTTATAAAAAATTCCTATAAAAGAATTTGAAAGTATAAATCTATTAGATCCAAACCCCAAAAATAAGCTGTCAATGTACCGGCTGCAATGAATGGGCCGAATGGAATCGGTTCGCGTTTTTCTACGATTTTAAATAGCTGGGCTAATCCGCCTATAACAGCTCCATACAGTGTAGAAAGGAAAAAAGATAATAAGACCAGTTTAAATCCTAATACGAGTCCGAGCAGGGCATAGAGTTTCACATCGCCGAAGCCCATCCCGCCTTTGCTGACAATCATGATGGTAAACAGTAATAAAAACCCAGTGACAGCACCGAGCACACTATCCCACCATGGGTCTAAAGGCATAATAATTCGTTCCAATAAAAAAATCCCTGCAAACCAAATTAAAATTTTATCAGGGATGATCATATAATGAATATCGGAAACGATGATAATCATAAACAATGAAATTAACGTTAAGGCAACGAATAATTCTCCAGACCATCCAACCAAGTATGGTGCCGCTGCAAACAAGATTCCTGTAAGCAGTTCAAAAAATGGATAGATAGGAGAAATCCGCGACTGACAGCCGCGGCATTTCCCCTTTTGAAGCATATATGATAAAACCGGAATTAGTTCTAATGGTGTAAGCTGATGTCCGCAAGTTGGACATGCTGATCTTGGTTTTACGATTGATTTCTTTAATGGCACCCTTAGGCCTACCACGTTAAAGAAGGAGCCTAGGAGTATACCATATAAAAACATAATTGCAATAAACATTAGTTACTATAGTTTATTAATTCATTTTCAGAAGCATCGGTGCCAGCGTCTGAACCATCAGCTAAGGCAGCAGCTGCATGTCCAGATAATGAATAGGTGTACTTACCTGAGGTGGTATTATAAGTTACAGTAACTACAAAACTAGTATCTTTAACATGATCTAAGTAATCTTTTAGAGATATATCAGTACCTGCTCCAGTAGTAGTATTTAATGTACCAGTCCCATTATAATTTAATGTAACATTTTTGGCAGCAGCATTGTCAGCAACATACATCTTTGCGGCATTAATAATTTGTAAACCTTCTTGCACTGTAGCTTTCTGATCTGATTTTTTAATAACATTTCCGATAGCAGGAATCGCAATCGCAGCAATAATCCCTAAAATAACGATAACTGCAAGTAATTCAATTAGGGTAAAACCTTTTTGTTCTTTCATTTTTAACTTTAACGCTTGTACCATTTTACCGCTCCCTCTGGTTCTATGAACCTAGTAATATTTCTCTATGAGTATACAATAAATGACAGTATTCGAAAAGAGTTTTTTATCATTTTTTGTCTCAAAAATTGGATTTTTGTAACAATTAACTAAAAATTTGCAAATCTTAGCTCATTTGGTCGAACATCGAGAACATTGGCATCATAATCGATAGGACAATAACCCCGACAATACCTGCTAAAAAGACAATCATGATTGGCTCAATCAGGGACTTTAGTCTATCTGTTCCAGCTTCGACTTCTTTTTCATAGAATTCAGCAATTTTTGATAGCATTGCGTCTAATGCCCCAGTTCCTTCCCCAATGGATATCATTTGCGTTACAAGAGGAGGAAAGGCCCAGTGATCATTCATTGGCTCAGTCATTGATCGGCCTTTCTCAAGAGAGTCTCTTGATTCACGAATGACCTTTGAAATTACTTCATTCTCTACGACTTTTTCCACGATGGCCATAGATTGCAGGATTGGAACTGAACTAGAAAATAACGTGCTAAGTGTTCTCATCATTCTGGCTAGTTGTGCTTTTTGCATCATTTTACCGAATATAGGCATCCTTAAGAGTGCATAATCTAGATAGTATTTTGTCTGCTTATTTTTTTTCATGAAGGTAAAACCAAGATAAATTGCAATGAATAATAGTAAAACAACCCACCAAAATGATTTCATAAATTCGCTAGAGGATAAGACAAACTTCGTTATTCCAGGCAACTCTGCATTCATGTCTTTAAACATAGTTACAAATTTAGGGACTACCCCAACAAGCAAGAAGATAACAGCACAAATTGCAATAATTCCGATTACAAGCGGATAAGTCAGCGCCGAAACCACTTTTTGCCTTGTATGATGCTGTTTTTCAAAATCTGTCGCGAGACGTTCTAGTGTTTCATCCATATTCCCGCTAACTTCTCCAGCCTTAACCATGTTGATAAACATGGAATTAAATACTTTGGTATGTTTCGATACTGCCTCAGAAAAAGGGTTACCCTCGCGAAGTTCCTGCTCCACATCCAGTAAAATCCTTTTTAAGGCTTTACTTTCTGTTTGAGCTGCGAGAACTGATGTAGCTTCAACGATGGTTACCCCGGCCTTAAGCAATGTGGCGAATTGTCTAATATATATAACAAAATCCTGAAGCTTAACTGGATTACCAATTGTTAATTCCATTGTCATTAGGGTTTCAGGGACTTCCTTCATTTCAACAACCCGAACGCCATCTTCTTTTAGCTTCATCATTGCTTCTCGTCTGGAAGCCGCTGTTACAGTGCCCTGTTTTTTTCCTCGTTTGTCACGACCAGAATATTTAAACCTAGGCATCCTGCATCATCTTTTCGTGGAGGTATTTTGTCGCTGCTTCTTGCTGAATTAAATTACGGTCAAGCAAGTCGCGAATACTCATTTCTAGCGTATGCATTCCCTGGGCACGGGAAGTTTGCATTGTGCTTGAAATTTGGTGAATTTTTTCACTTCGGATCAGGTTGGCAATGGCCGGATTGTTAACTAAAATCTCTGTTGCTGCCTTTCTGCCTTTTTTATCGGCAGTAGGAAATAGTCGTTGTGAAATTACTCCTACTAAAACGGATGCGAGCTGCACCCGAATCTGAGGCTGCTGCGCTGGCGGAAATACGTCGATGATCCGGTTAATGGTTGACGGCGCACTCGATGTATGAAGGGTACCAAGCACTAAGTGCCCAGTTTCCGCAGCCGTAATGGCTATACCAATTGTTTCTAAGTCACGCATCTCCCCAACAAGAATAACATCAGGGTCTTGGCGAAGCGCTCCTTTTAAACCATTGGCATATGATTTGGTGTCAAAACCAACCTCACGCTGGTCTATAATCGAATTACCATGTTTATGAAGGTATTCGATCGGGTCTTCAAGTGTAATGATATGCTTACGCATCGTCCGGTTCATATAATCAATCATCGATGCAAGTGTCGTTGACTTTCCGCTTCCAGTAGGTCCAGTTACAAGTATTAATCCTTGTGGCTTTTCCATTAGCTTCGGAATGATTTCAGGCAAATCTAAGTCTTCGATTGTAGGTGTTTTCGAAGCAACGACACGAAGTGCAAGGGCAACGCTTTTCCGTTGATGATAGGCATTAACACGGAAACGCGACACCCCAGGAATACCATAAGAAAAATCCAGCTCTCCCTTTTCCTTAAACAGGTCATACATGTTTTCAGGGACAATTGCTTTTGCAATCGCCTCTGTATCGGCAGGCAAAAGCATGTCCTTCCCATAACGCTTAATATCCCCATTGATACGGAATACTGGGGGAACCCCAACTGTTAAATGGATATCAGAAGCTTTAAATTCAAGTGCGGCACGTAAAATATTATCGATTCTTTCTTTCATCTGTTCAAACTCCTACTCCAGAATAGCTACACGTAATACTTCTTCTGTTGTTGTTAAGCCTTGTTTCACTTTTAATAAGCCATCATCAATCAAGAAGATTGTTTTGTTTTTAATCGCATGTTCTTTTAGCTTTTGAAAGGAATTATCATTCATAATGACTCGACGCATGTCGTCATTAAGCACTAAAACTTCATGAAGAGCTACCCTTCCTTTATAACCTGTCATATTGCAAGAAGGGCATCCCTTTCCTCGCAAAACCTTTTCAATCTTCAGCCCGCGTCTTGCGAAAATATTTTTTTCTCTCATGGAAGGTTCTTGAACTTCGGCACAATCCTTACATACCTTTCGAACCAACCGTTGGGCAACAATCCCGCTTAATGAGGAAGCAAGCAGAAATGGTTCGACACCCATATCAACCAGACGTGTTACGGTCCCTAAAGAATCATTGGTGTGCAAAGTACTTAAAACTAAATGCCCAGTTAAAGAGGCACGGATCGCAATTTCAGCTGTTTCTTTATCACGAATCTCACCGACCATGATAATATTCGGATCCTGACGTAAGATAGATCGAAGTCCGGCTGCAAACGTCATCCCGACATTTGTGTTTACCTGGATTTGATTTATGCCTTCCAATTGGTATTCCACCGGATCTTCAATCGTGATGATATTAACTTCTTCACTGTTCAGTTTATTTAGGGCCGCATACAGAGTCGAGGATTTCCCTGAACCAGTTGGTCCGGTTATAAGTACAATTCCGGTCGGCTGCTCAATCATGTCATTGAACCTTTTAAAATTCAATGTATTAAAGCCAATCTTATTTATATCATTTAATGCAGCACCCATATCCAATATACGCATTACAATTTTTTCACCGTATACGGTCGGCAATGTCGAAACACGAAGATCGATAGGGTGAAAATCAAGGTGAAGTTTAATCCGGCCATCTTGTGGAATACGGTGCTCAGTGATATCGAGATTCGACATAATTTTAATTCTAGCTGTTAACACACTCAGCATTTGGCGTGGTAATACACGGTCTGTTCTTAGTACGCCATCTACTCTGTATCGGACAACAATTTTCGTTTCCTGGGGGTCAATATGAATATCACTAGCCTTTTGGATGACGGCATTAGTTAGGATTTGATTGACGAGACGAACGATCGGCGAGTCTTGGTTAGTAACATCTTCATCCCTGCCGCGCTCACTTGGGGAAAAGTCATCGAAAAGCTCCTCTAAGCCTTCATCATCGTCATAATATTTATTAATCGTTCGTAATATATCGTCTTTTGTTGCAATCGCTGTTTCAATTTGAAAACCGGTGGATAACCGTAAGTCGTCGATGATGATAAAATCCATCGGATTTACCATTGCTACAAATAGCTTGTTGCCCTCTTTTTTTAGCGGAACAATTAAATTCCGTTTGGCTGTATCCTTCGAAATGATCGAAAAGAGATTTGTATCAAATGGATATTGAAAAAGGTTTACATGCGGAATACCAAGCTGTCGTTCGAGCACTTCTGCTAATTGTTGATCGGTTATATATCCCTTTTGCAGCAATACTTCACCAAGTTTTTGGTTGGATCCCTTTTCATCCAAAGCCGATTCTAACTGTTCAACGGTGATGATTCCTTCTTCTAACAATAAATCACCAAGACGAGTTCTAGTTTGCTTCTTTTTATTTAACTCAACACTATTTCGGCTGTTCATTCGGCTTCCCCCAAAGGTTATCAACATCAGAATCTGGTTGTGTTGTGTCAGATGTTGAAGTAGTTTGACTTCCATCAGGATTCGTTTGAGTAGCAGCATTCACTGTGCTGTTAGTTTGGCTGGCAGCAGCAGATGAAGTTCCTTGCAGTGTTCCACTTAAAGCATGAACTTCAACACGATAAATTGGCGGGTAATATTCCTCAGATATAAGTTCACTTTTTAGGTATTGTTCACCTTGATATATATCACGGTATACTTTTAAGGAAATTCCATCAGTCCCAGCAGCTTTAACCATGGTTTTACCCGCTTTTAGAAGTGGACTGTATTGGACTATTGTTTTTGGCTTTAATTGCTGTTGGTCTTTTTTAGAAACTTTATAATTGTAAAGTAGTTTCTCGCCCTTTAGGCTAACTTTTAATAAATTGTCTTCTAATAATAGCTGTATTGTATAGGCAGATTTATTTGGATTGGCAATCACTAAATCAGTCTTCTGTGCAGGGCTTACTCTTGCATCAAATCCGAGTTCTGCATATGCAGGGATGGTTCTGCTAATATTTCGATCAACTATTGTAAAGTTCGTTGGCAAAACTGTTTGATATAAACCTGTAGCCAGCATACTAAGCGCTTCGGAATTCTCAATCTTTTGATTCTTAGCAAAATCCAAAAGGGAAAAAGTAGCTCCTTCTGCAATTTTGATTTCAGGGCTTTTCTTCACGATTGTCTGAAGTTCTGCAGGTATATCCGTTAATTTTAGAACTGCTTCACTAACAATAAAATCTTTTTTACCTCCAAGGGAATAATCATTATAAAGATTGAAGGTAAAAGATCCTATTTGAAACTTTGAAGCAGTTGTTTCTAAATTCGTTTTCAGCTTGTTTAGGTCAATTTCTTTACTATTGAGCTGCGGGAAAAGAATATGAATCTGATCCTCGACATCAGATTGGTTTAAACTAATATAAACTGGGTTTTGCTGACCGTCTTTAATTGAATTAACCGTTGTCTCTGTATCTAAACTTAAAAGGTTTAAGTCAAAAGGAACACTCATCTCACTATATTGCAATTCAAACTTTGTAGCTTTCAGCCATTCAACATATTTTTCTTCTAGCAAACTAGCTGCTTCACCATCCGTTTTTCCGGAAATATCTAAACTTCCGATTGCCGTTCCTTCGGAGTATTTTCCATCTGCGTTACCTAATTTTTCGAAAGCCTGTGCTCCAAAGTGTGAAAAACTAAAAATAAACGCTGTACCGAAAAAAAGCACTATAAAAAGCTTGATAAACTGTTGGTTTTTCCTCATCCATACTCCCGCTTTCTTTCAAATTACTTTTGCAATTGGTCAGTTTTTTTCAGTTGGCTTTCCTCTTGTTCTTTTTCAATGGAAGCGGCCGTTTCTTTCATTGCAAAAAATAACTCTTCCAAGTCGTTTTCATCATCAAAAAGGATGTTTTTTTCTTCTGACTTTTCCTCTTTAATTTCCTCAGATAAATCGTATTCTTTGGATGTAGTCGGTTCAATTGTTTCTTCGAATAATAAACTTTCAATATCCGCTAAATATCCATCTTCCGGTTCAATATCTTCATTAGTTTCAACTAATTGAATTTCAGGGCGCTCATCCATAAACGAAATTTCTTCAACACCTATATCCGCTAATTCATCATTTTCTTCTAACATTTGAGGTTGTAATTCAAGAGAGTCTTCATAGATATTTTCAAGTTTTTCAGTTGAAGGGGCAGTGATATTGATTTCACCTAAATCAATCATGTCTAAATCTGTAGAATTTTCTGGTTGTTTAACCATGTCAAATGATTTAGGACTTTCGTCTTCGTAATCATCTTCAATAGAATCTATTTCTTGACTATAAAAAACGGCAGCAAGACGGCTGTTCATGATATAAGCCGTAATTAAGACTAATAAAAAAATCATTAATGCCGACTGCCATAACGGGAAAGAAGTAACTGCTCCAAGACCTCCAAGGGCCAATACAAAACTAGCTAAAACCAAATAAATCTTCCCTCTTAACGTGAAACCAATAGGTAAAAAAGCTATAATTAACATCAAAACCAACATGGCTCCAAAGGCCCAAACAATCATTCCCATCCCTTTTCTTCCTTTCTAGTCGCCTTACTTTTATACTATTAAACTACAATTTTTTTGAAATTATCCTAGATTTAATTATTTTATGCAAAAATTAGACAAAAATCGCCTACTAAATATTGTATAATATTTTCATGTAGTTTAAAAGACGGAAAACTTTTATAGGTATTAATTACTGACATTTGTTAAATTTTATCTTATAAATTCGTTAAAATGATTCTATTAAACTATGAATTGAACAATTTCTCCCTGAAGGGATTTGATTAAAATGGATTTTAAGAAAAATGAAAAAGGATTAACATTAATAGAGGTTCTTGTTTCAATTGTTATTTTAGCAATGGTCCTATTAACAACTATGAGTTTTTTCCCACAAATGGGATTTGTGAATAAGCAAAATCAAGATAAGACTCAAGCCATTAATGTTGCGAAAGAAGTCCTGATTAACTGGCAGGAATCAAGTGATGTGAAATGGTTCCTTGTTAAATCAGACCGTGTCACCGGCTTTACCTCTACAGATCCAAAGGTCGCATACAATGCCTTTACCTATGACTCAACCTATTATTATTTTGATGCAACTAAAGATATTTACAACGTTAAAATAAAAATTAAAAAATCTCCTGAAACGAGTTCAAGATTATCAAGTGTAAATTATATTGTTGTCCAGATGTTAAATAAAAAAAATAACAATGTCGTTAGTGAAACGTTTGGATATGTTAAAAGATAGGAGTGAAATGATTGAAGCGTGATGAAAGTGGATTAACACTAGTTGAGGTGTTAGCTACATTAGCAATATTCTCTATGGTCGCTGTTATTATTTGGAGTGTTTTCTTTCAAGGATTTAATTTTTCGGAAAAAGCGATTTCGAAGAATTTTATGCTGCAAGAATCCAATATATTAGTAACTAATTTAAAAAGAGTTCATCAGAAACTTATCAAATATGAGATCAAAAGTGAAAATTGTTCAATAAAGGTTACAGATTTAACTACTTCTTCGCAGGTACAAGAGTTCAATCACCCGAGTATTTGTTTTAAAATACTAGAGATTAATAATGTAACTGGTTCAGGCCCTAAAACCATTGAACCCAATAAAAACGCAAATGATATTTCTTTAAAAATTAGTGTGAGTGATAAAAATAATTCAGCAAATAGTATCACCATTAATACATTTCTCTACCGAGTGAAGGGTGTTGATTATCAATGATTTCAAAGAATGAAAATGGCTATGCACTTGTAACGGTATTAATCGTAATAGTTGTGTTTATGATTATTTCTCTTTCCTTCATGGGTCAAGCCTTCAGCAGTACCAAGCAAAATCAAGTAGTAGAGAAAAAGTCTCGATCTGTTGCTGCAGCAGAAATGGGAATTTCCTATTATCAAGTTGAAATTCAAAGAACTTTTGAATCGAAACAGCAGTATGTAAGTGACTATATTAGAGCAAACCCGGCGCTTAGAACTAACTTTAAAAGGGAAGCAGCCGTCAAAATGGCAGATGAGCTGCAAAAGACAACAATCGCTACACCTGCTAATGTTCCTTATTCTATGAAGAATTATGTGGTTATCCCTGATCCTAACACAAGTTCAAATAAAGTAAAAATTAGTTTTAATGTAGTTGGCACAGATAACATGAAGGAATCTACTCTTTATGCGCAAATGAGTATAGACTTTGATTCCATTGTTAATCAAGCAGCGGAAGAAAACATTACAGAAAATGCTCTTCCGACTTATACGAATGTTTCACTACCCCCATCCGGATGTAATACGTTAGATTGTACGAATGTTTATATAAATGGAAATGGAAGTTTTGATGGAAATAACAATATTAAGGATAACCAAACCATTTTTACCACTGGATCATTAACTCTCGATGGAATTGGTAATGAAAATAATATAACCAATGTCAAAATTCATGCCGATGGTCAAATCAACATTGGCAAGAACATGAATAGTGCAGCCAATATTATAATTGAAACAAAAGATAGTGCATCCTTTATGCAAAATGTAAAAATAAGCGGATCATCAAAAATACTTGTTAATAAATCCTTATACGTGAATCAAAATTTAGAGCTTGCAGATAATTCATTTGTATTTGTAGGCGGAACTGGTGTACCATCAACTGATAAGGCAGCAACGGTTGATAATAATTTAAATATTCTCACCTCTTCAAAAATGTGTGTAAAAGGAGATTTATCCGCTAAAAGTATATCTGTTGATTCGAACAGCAAGTTATATGTTCTAGGAACAGTTTGGGAAAGTGGAGTGAAGAGAACTAATTATACAGTTACTAGTGACACGTTTCTCAAAGAGTGTGGAATGGAAGTACCGGTTGATTTCAAAATCAAATGGGGAGATAACGTTAATACCCTCATCAATAATGTGGATTATACTAATTAACCTACAAAAAAAGAGGTGTGACCCAAGTTGGTCACACCTCTTTTTTAACACGAAGAATACTCTGCCACCCGATTCCTACCAGCTCTCTTCGCTCCCACATATAATGCTCTGTCAGCATGTCGAATCAATGCTAATGGATCTTCAGCATCTTCAGGAGCGGTTGCAACACCAATAGAAGCAGTTATCATTACTTGCTGTTGATTGTAATCTAAAGACTGCCGAAGGATAAAAGGCCTGTTCGCTATCGATTGCCTAATATGCTCGGCCATTTGATAGGCTTCGATTTTTGTGGAATCTGGCAATAAGACTACAAATTCTTCTCCACCATAACGAGCAACTGTCCCGCTACCTCCTACCAATTCACTAATTCTACTAGCAAGCTCACGCAGGATTTCATTTCCACTTTGATGTCCATATGTATCATTTACCTGTTTAAAATGGTCGATATCAAGAATAATTAACGATAACGCCTTACGCGCAAATCGGGTCATTTTTTCAAATTCTTCATTCAACAGGTTTTCAAAATAACGATAATTGTATAATTTCGTTAAGGAACAGCGCTCACTTTGCATTTTCGTCAACTCATAGTGCTTGGCATTTTCCATTGCAACAGAAAAATAGGAACAAAGGATATCAATGATCATAAGTTGAAATTTTTCATAGGCACGTCTCCGCCTTGATGCTAACAGTAAAACCCCTATCACCCTTCTATTTCTGATAATGGGAACACATAATATACTTTCTGCATCTCCGGGAATATAACCAGTTGATATTCCTTGCCATTCAAATCTTGCCGAATAAAGATAGGCCTTTTGTTTTGCCCAGCTTCTGCCGCTGATCCCTTCATTTTTTTTCAATGCTGGCAAATCATTGGACAATTCTTTCCCAGCTTCCATCCGACGAATTAATATTAATTCATCTTCTTTTGCTTCCAAAATGTAGGCATAGTCGACCGGGAGCATTTCTCCGAGCTTTTGAATAAATAGGTCAATAACATCATTCATCTGCAGACGTTCGGCCATTTGATGACCAATTTCTGCTGCCTTTTGTAAGTACTCATTTATTTTTTCACTTGAATAATAGAGATTAAAAATGATTGATAAGCTGACAAATGGTACCCCCACAAATAACAATGCAAATAACCCAACCTGGTTATAGAGGATATACAAAACAAAACCGATTGGGAATGTAATGAATGTTGTAATCGTCTCAACAAAGAAATCCTTCCCAAAATAAGGCTCTTTGCTTTTATAGATAAAGTAAAGATTAAACGAAATAATTATTTGATTAATCAGATAATTTAATAGCGCATACAAAATCCCCAGCCATAATGAGTGGGTATCCTCAGCTAGAATAGGGCCTGTCTGACCTCCTAGGGCATAATAAATGATACCGCTATAATAGGAAACAAGAAAAAACATGATCAAATTAAGGGGTAAGCGAAATAATTGACCTTTGCGGAGAATCTTGAGCTTTAATAGTAAAACAATGACGGCTACTTGCGCAAAGACCATTTCCACAAATAAGCCATACCTTAAAAAGGTAGCCAGTGCCACCCATTGGATTAAGAAAATAAACATCTCGTTAATGACAATAGGCATTGAGGCCACAACAGATGTTAATAGTAAAAAAGCTAATAAATCTACCCAATGACCAGATAGATGAGGAGGATAGGATTCATACGTATACCACAGTCCTGTCGGAACTAATAAGAGCCAAACGATAAAAATGACCCTTTTCATTTGCGGGTTTACTTGCATCTTTCTCCCCCTCCCCATGTGAATATTATTAATTCAAGATAAATTAATTTTAACAAATTATAGGAGGCTTGTCATAACGAAATCGTCAAATTTTTCAAATTTTTCAAATTTTTACATATAAATGGTTTTGCTTCTGAAATAAAATAAAGAGACCCAGTCACGACCATCAAGCTATTTTCTTGAAGATTTTGCATCTCTTCTACTATATAAGATTTCCAGTTGTCAACAGCCACTTTGTTTTGTGATTGGGAGATGTTCAGCAAATCCTTCGCATCGGCGGCTCGCGGGAAATCAAAGCTGACAAAGGAAATTTGATTCGCGATGGAATCGAGCTTGGCGATCATTTTATCGAGCTTCTTATCCTTTAACGCGGCAAAAATAATATGGATATCTCGATCTGCATATCTAGAAGATAATTCATGAACTAATGCCGTAATTCCTTCATCATTATGGGCTCCATCGATAATCACCAGTGGATTTTCCGAAAGGATTTCAAATCTTCCCGGCCAGTAGGCCGATTTTAATCCGCTCCTGATAGCTTGCTCAGAAATGTTGAATGAGCTTACTTGATTCAAAAATTGTGCCGCACAAACAGCTAGAGCAGCATTTTCCGTTTGGTGCTCGCCAATCATGCTGATTTCGAGATGGTCCAAGTTGTTTGTTTGGGTTTGTAAATTAAAAACTTCGCCTTTTGTGAGCGATGTATGAGAGCTTATGGAAAATTCCTGATTTAAGCGATAAATGGATGCTTCCTTCTTTTCAGCCTGCTCCTCAATCACTTTTAATGCACCTGGATGTTTTACTGCTGTAAAAATAGGTGTCTTCTCTTTAATAATTCCTGCCTTTTCAAAAGCAATTTCCTCGTAAGAATTTCCGAGAATATTTGTGTGGTCGAGCCCAATGTTTGTAATGATCGAAGCTAACGGTTGAATAATATTGGTGGAATCAAACCGTCCCCCTAGACCTACTTCAAACAGAACAATATCAACCTTATTCATATTGGCAAAATAATAGAAGGACATGGCTGTGATTACTTCAAATTCCGTTGGACCACCCAGTTCCGTTTCCTCTAATTCATCTGCTAATGGAAGGATGATATTGGATAAATCCAGGATTTCTTGATCGCTTACCTGCTTTCCGTTCACACTGATTCTTTCGTTAAATTGTTCAATATAGGGAGAAGTAAATGTACCCACAGTATAACCGGCTGCTTCTAGAATCGACCGTAAAAAGGTTACGGTTGAACCCTTTCCATTTGTCCCGCCAATATGGACAGCCTTGATTTTATTTTCAGGATGGTCGAGCCTTTCCATCATCCATTCCATTCGTTTTAACCCCGGTTTAATGCCAAGTCTCAACCTGCCATGAATCCAGTCCAATGCTTCTTGATATGTAGTAAACATTCTTGACACTCCATCTATTTAGTCTTGTAATAAAGGCGAGACGAATCCAAATTGGATTCGTCTCTTTATTGTTTAACCTTTTAATTCTTTAATACGCGCCTCGACAATGCTTCTCTTTTCAAGATAATCATTTTCCTTAGCACGTTCTTCAACTATTACACTTTCAGGAGCTTTTTTGATAAAGCCTTCATTACTTAATTTCTTCTGAACTCGTTCTACTTCTTTGTTTAGTCTTTCGTATTCTTTTTGTAGACGAGCAATTTCTTCATCGATATTAATTAAGCCTTCAAGCGGCAAGATAATTTCAAGCCCTGTAATAACCGCTGTCATCGCTTTTTCCGGAGATTGAACCTCGGTGCCCATTGTTAATTCTTCTGGATTACAGAAGCGTTCAATGTAGCTGCGGTTCTTTTCGATGGATTTTAAAATCTTTTCATCTTTTGCTTTAACAAGCATTTTAATTTTCTTGCTTAATGGTGTATTCACTTCTGCACGAATATTCCGTACTGAGCGGATCATTTCCATTAACAGCTTCATTTCTCCGGCTGCTTCGTCATCAGAAAGCTCGGGCTTCACCTCAGGCCATTTTGCTGTTGTAATCGATTCACCAGCGTGTGGAAGGTTTTGCCAAATTTCTTCGGTGATAAACGGCATGAAGGGATGTAATAAACGCATCGTATTGTCTAATACATAGGCAAGAATCGAACGAGTCGTTTTCTTCGCCGCTTCATCTTCACCATACAGTGGAAGCTTCGCCATTTCGATATACCAATCACAGAAGTCATCCCAGATAAAGTTGTAAAGAGCACGGCCCACTTCACCGAATTCATAGCGCTCTGATAGTCTTGTTACATGTTCAATCGTTTCATTTAAGCGAGTTAAAATCCACTTATCAGCAACTGATTTTTCACCGCTGAAATCAATTTCCTCGTAAGTCATGCCGTCCATATTCATTAACGCAAAGCGGGAGGCATTCCAAATTTTATTGGCAAAATTCCAAGTTGCTTCAACCTTTTCAGTGCTATAACGTAAATCCTGACCTGGAGATGTTCCAGTTGATAAGAAATAACGTAAGGAATCTGCCCCGTACTTATCGATTACATCCATTGGGTCAACGCCGTTTCCAAGTGATTTACTCATTTTCCGGCCTTGCTCATCACGAACGAGACCGTGGATGAGTACATCTTTAAATGGACGCTCGCCAGTAAATTCGATGCTTTGGAAAATCATCCGTGATACCCAGAAGAAAATAATATCATAACCGGTTACTAAAACGTCTGTTGGGAAGAAACGCTTGAAATCAGCGGCTTCCGTATCAGGCCAGCCCATTGTTGAAAATGGCCATAATGCTGAACTGAACCAAGTATCTAAAACGTCTTTGTCCTGTTCCCAATTTTCACTGTCTGCAGGTGCTTCATGTCCTACATATACCTCACCAGTCTCTTTGTGATACCAAGCTGGGATCCGGTGTCCCCACCAAAGCTGTCTTGAAATACACCAGTCACGGATATTTTCCATCCAGTGCAGGTATGTTTTTTCAAAACGATCCGGAACGAAATTTACTTTGTTTTCTTTGCTTTGAAGAGCAATCGCCTCATCCGCTAGCGGCTGCATTTTAACAAACCATTGTGTTGAAAGGTATGGCTCAACAACCGCACCGCTCCGTTCAGAGTGACCAACAGAATGGAGGTGATCTTCAATTTTGAATAGAACGCCTTGTTCTTGAAGGTCTTTCACAATTTGCTTACGGCATTCAAAACGGTCTAAACCTTGATACTTACCAGCCTTCTCGTTCATGGAGCCGTCTTCGTTCATAACCAGGACACGCTCAAGATTGTGACGGTTGCCAAGCTCAAAGTCATTCGGGTCATGTGCAGGTGTAATTTTAACTGCCCCAGAACCGAATTCCATATCAACATAATCATCACCCACGATTGGAATTTCACGGCCGACGATTGGCAAGATAACGGTTTTTCCGATTAAATGCTTGTAGCGCTCGTCTTCTGGATGAACGGCAACCGCAGTATCACCAAGCATGGTTTCAGGACGGGTTGTTGCAACTTCGATATGTCCAGAACCATCTGCCAATGGATATTTCATGTGGTAGAAAGCGCCTTGAACATCTTTGTAAATAACTTCAATATCAGATAAAGCTGTTTTCGTGGATGGATCCCAGTTAATGATATATTCGCCGCGGTAAATGAGTCCTTTTTTATAAAGGGTTACAAATACCTCACGAACTGCCGCGGATAAGCCTTCATCAAGAGTGAAACGCTCGCGTGAATAGTCTAGGCCTAGACCAAGTTTTGCCCACTGCTGGCGGATATGGGAAGCATACTCTTCTTTCCATTTCCACGTTTCTTCTACAAACTTTTCCCTTCCTAAATCATAGCGGCTTTTACCTTCGCTGCGCAGCTTTTCTTCAACCTTGGCCTGTGTCGCAATTCCAGCGTGGTCCATACCGGGCAGCCAAAGAACGTCATAGCCCTGCATTCTTTTCATTCGAGTAATGATATCCTGTAAAGTAGTATCCCATGCATGGCCTAAGTGCAGTCTGCCTGTTACGTTTGGCGGCGGGATTACGATTGTATATGGCTGTTTGCCTTCATCATTTAATGCTTCAAAAAACTTTCCTTGTAACCACCATTCATAACGACCTTTTTCAATCGATTGCGGGTCGTATTTGGTTGGCATCGTTAATTCTTTTGTTTCCATTTGAAACGTCCTCCTTCTTTTTCCAATAAAAAAACCCCATTCGTCATAAAAGGACGAATGGAGTTGCTTCGCGGTACCACCTTTTTTCCAATCAAATTCATGATTGGCACTTAACTGGATAACGGATTTCATCCGTCTTCAACTACTGGGGTCTAATGACCTTTTCGCAGAAGAAGCTCTTGGGCGACGTTCGGATGTTCCACTTAGGAAATCTTTCAGCTAATGATTTCCCTCTCTTGAAGCAGGCTGGCATCGTACTCTTCCCTGTCTTTGCTTAGCTAATTAAATTATATAGTAATACTACCGAAAAAAAGGGTTTCACGTCAATCATGATTGCCGATTTTTTTATTATTTATACTTTATGTGCAGCAGACGAAATTGATTGTATTTATTATGCACTTTTTTCAGTTACTTCTTCAAATGAGTGTACTGCATTTGCATTTTTAAGAATATATTCCGATTTGGCCATGGTGATGCCTAGGATAGCCCAAAAAATCGGCGCGACCGGAACGGTACTAATATTAAAAAATGCTTGTACGAGATAGCCAATGATGGTCGCAATTAACCCGGAAAGAATTAGTTTTTCATTTCCCTCTGCTTGTCTAACAGCTTTGAAAGCCCTCCTAAAAATGACAAATATGAAAAGCAAGTACGTCAAGAGTGCTGGTGTGCCTAATGTAATGGCAATCTGCAAATATTCATTATGGGCTTTATCAACTGTAATATTGGGAGTGCCAAAAAATTCTTGCAGTTCCTCGGGAGATGCTTTGAAAACAAATTCAAAAGTGTCAGGACCGGATCCAACCCAAAAATACTTTGGAACAAGCGGCAACGATTTTTCCCAGATAAAAAAACGGGATGAACCTTCATGGCCGGTACTTTTATTGGAAGCAACACTATAGGTATCTGTAACGACTGAGTTTATCCGGTTAAAATATTGGCCATTTTCTGTAATATTAATTCCAAAAAGCAATAGTCCTAATGTGATTAATAAGGAAGTCCATCTTTTCCAAAGATATTTTCTTTTTAGGACAACAAGTAGGGAAAGAAAAACAGCTCCGCAAAAAACGCCGACATAACCGCTTCTAGTACTCGAAAAAATAAGAGCAATAAAGCCTAAACTTGAGGCAATAAAATATAACGATAATAACTTTTTATTTTTTTCCGTTAAGTACATCATCATCGAGATTAGCAATATTAATACAAGATACGATCCGAAAAAGTTAGGATTATCAAAAAAGGTATAAGTTCCAGTATAACCGCGCATTGCGCTGTTTCTCGGCAAGAAATCTAAAGAATAATGCTGAAGTATTCCATACAGAGAAACAATCATTGAGACAATGGCTATGCCAGGAAAAACTATATTTACTTTCTTTAAGTCTACTAACTTATAGGAAAAAAGGAAAACACTGCAATAAGAAAAGAAGGTAACAAGTCCTTCCTTGCGATCGATTGAGCCATAA
Source organism: Neobacillus bataviensis (assembly GCF_019969725.1). The sequence continues at coordinate 159,413 of NZ_JAHXYW010000004.1, read as the reverse complement.
ACCGAGCTATATGTATAATTTGAAAAAGCAGTTGAAAGCTCCACTAATGATAAAAATGCTAATAATATATAGATGGCTTTGGATTCATCTTTTGCTGGTAATAAAGTACGATGTTTTCGTTTAAAAATAATAAACAGCCAGGCAGCGACCACAAAAAGATACAAGTAATTTGTCTTTGAGGTTGTGTAATAGGGGTCTATTCCCCACGGATAAATCATTAACGGAAACAAAACGATAAACCAAAACATTTTTAATAATTACTCCCTTATGTCAAAAGTCTCTGAAAAAATATTCCTATATAACTGGTAAATTATTTACTCTTAATTATTCCATTTCCTAATAAACTATTCAATCTGAATTTTTCATGAAAATGATTTATTTTAGGGGAATACGTTGTGGGTTTGGAATATACATAAAATAAATGTCATAAAAGTAAGGGGAGGTTTACCAGGTGAAAGGAAATTTCAACAAAATTAAATACCAACCCTGGTTTAGAACGTGCCGGAGAATATGCGGGCAATTTATTGTCCCTTTTGTGATATTTCAATTTATCCGAACGCTGATACTGCCTACAGTCTTTGACGTTTTATTATTAGCGGTTTTTATCGCGATTGCGATTTCCATCTATTTTGACGTAGTTTAAGGAGCCCACTATGCAGTTTTCACTGCTGCTGGGCTCCTTCTTTTGCTTTTTGCTGGGCTTCGATTTCCGACATTCTCATCACGACATACTCTGAGTTTTTCAAATGCCAGTATCGCTGCTGCAGCTTTCGGACGAATTTCAACTCGTTTTTCGGCCGCTGCTTTCGATAATATTTTTCAGCCATTTGGATAATTGGAGTTGGATAAGCCAAATAGCTGTAGAATAACAATTTTTCATCTGCTTTAAACGGAAAATATTTATAATAATGATAAATCCAATCGATGACATCATCGCTGCGCTTTGGGCTGGTATTTAAGGCGCGGGATAAATAAGGCAAAAGATCATGAATCGGCGAACCATAGCGGGCATTTTCAAAGTTCATAAAATAGCCGTAGCCCCGTTCATCGTATAGAAAATGTTCAGATGAAAATTTCCCGTGGGTAATCACCATTCGGGCCTTATCGTTTTCTTTATTCCCCTCATACCATTCTTCAAATTTTGTTTTCGAAAATCTAAGTGCCTGGTTTATTTCATTGTAATACAGGCAATAAAGCAATTCGAATGGCGACATATAGGTCTTCTTTTCGCATTCATCCACGAACCCATCGAGGAATTCCTGATGTTTTTCGTATTGTTGAATCGTCTTTTCATAATGTTCATTTCGTTCTTCTTTGCTTATCGTGATTTCTTTAGCGGAAAGGGTATGAAGTCTGGCCAGTTCACGGAAAAGCTGGTGATTCTTTTGCTGACGATCTTCTCGGTGATCATCTGGCATCCATGGCATTAGATAATAAAGGTTATTTTCGTGGAGGACAGCATACCTGCCATCCATCGTCGGATAAATCGGGACGATGCGATTATAGCCTTTTTGATAAAGAAGATGAACGTGACGAATGAAATCGGTTCCGGTTGTAGGGGCAATTTTTTTTAGTGCGAAAGTGCCTTTGTTGGAATAGATTTTTTGAACAGGTCCAAAATCCTCAACAAAATAAGGCTCTACAAGGTAATTTTGTAAAATAGGCGATATTTCTTCTAATCTGCTGGAGTCACTCATGAGAACTCATCTCTCTTTCTTCGAAAAACAGAAGCACTGATAAATGAAGGTGAGCAGGTTAGAAAACCCGCTCAACTTCTTTTTGAAAAAATTATTTTTTAGCTAGTGTTGCCGGGATGTATAATACCTGGCCTTCATAAACATCTTGATTCAGTTCCAGCTGGTTGACGCGGAGGAGATTGCTGATGGACACATCGTAGCGTTCTGCCAGACTGTCTACGGTATCCCCTTTTTGAACGATACACATCTTTAATCTCGCTTGTTCTGCTCCCTCGTCCTTCCGGGCAAAAAATTCTGTTAATGTCATGCTTTTCTTTTTAATCGGCAGCTTTTTCTTTAACTTATGGACTATATTATCTGATGAAGAGGAGGAGCTTTCTTCTTCCACTGAAACTTCTTCTTCCTCTTCTTTGACTTCCACTTTTTGAACTGGCTCTTTTTCAACGACAACTTTCTCTTCTTCTACAACCGCCTTTTTCTCCCCACCTCTTGCTTCTTGGAAGTTCCAGGCAGGCTGATAGTTTTCTTCTTCCTCTTCTTGATAGAAGTTTTGCTGCGGCTGATAATTGAAGGTTGGGAATTTCGGTAAAACGTCAACACTTTCTTCTTCAAGCGGTTTCCTTGCTTCTGTTTCAAACAAGAAGCTGTCTTGATAATTGTTTTGGAACGCAGCCTGGATGGATTCTACTTCATCCTCTTCGGTTTCGGAGCGGTGAAGTACCTCAAATTCAGGCTCTGCTGCTTCAATTACCTCCTCCTCCTGCTGCTCAGTTCCGTAAAGGCCGCTGATTGTCAGCTCAGCTGAAAGCTTCAGGCAGCTGCGCTCTGGGAGGGAGTAGTCAAATGATTCAACGAGGACATCAATATCATAGATACTTTGAATCCGATTGTTTGGAATGGTGATATCGACTGGGAATCGATGTGAAAATTCACAGGTTTCTTCCCCTTCGCGTTCTGCCACTCGCTCGACAAATTTTTGAGAGGTAAACCCTTCTTCTTCACTTACTTCGCTTTCTTCGTAACTTTTATATTCGCCGGTGAGTTCCAACGAACCTCTTATGGTTACGTACTGATCGTTTTCCTGGATGGTGATGTCCGGGTCTAGAGAAATGGAGATAAGCTCTTCGACTTCCTGTCCTTTTCTAAACCACAGCGACTCCTCCAAGGAAAATCGCAGACACGATTGATTCTCCTGGGACAAAGCGACTCCTCCTTTCGTTTCCTTCACGCAAAATCACTATGTCACTTACACTCTATGAACCAAGTGGATTTTTTATGATAAAAAAGCGATTTGTCTGTGAAAAAGAATCGTGGAATGGGGTTGGAGTGAGTCGATTTGCTGATTGGAGGATGGTATCCGCTGATTGGGATGCGTTATCCGCTGATTGGAATGTGTTATCCGCCAATAGAAGCTGATTTCCGCTGATTGGAGCTCGTTATCCGCTGATTAACTTAGCTAACTAAAAAAGCACCCACCAAACAAGGTGGGTGCCATAAACCATATTATTTAAGCTTAGAGAATGCAATCTCTGCAGCTTGAATCGTTTTTTCAATATCTTCGTCGGAATGCTCAGTAGATAAGAACAATCCTTCAAATTGTGATGGTGGAAGGAAGATGCCCTGGTCTGCCATTTCACGATAATACGCTGCAAAGAATTCTAAGTTAGAAGTTTTTGCTTTTTCATAATTGATAACCTCTTCATTTGTAAAGAAGAAACCAATCATCGAACCAGCGCGGTTGAATGAAATTGGAATATCATATTTTTCAGCCGCTGCCTTAAAGCCTTTTTCCAGAAGGTCTCCCTTGCGGATAAACTCCTCATAGTGCTCTGGAGTTAACTGGCTTAATGTTTCAAAGCCGGCTGTCATGGCAAGCGGGTTACCGGACAAGGTTCCAGCTTGGTAAATCGGACCAGATGGGGCGATGCGTTCCATAATCTCCGCTCTGCCGCCGTATGCTCCAACAGGAAGGCCGCCGCCGATTACTTTACCTAAACAAGTAATATCAGGAGTAATGTTGAAATAACCTTGGGCACAGTTATAGCCCACCCGGAATCCAGTCATAACTTCATCAAAAATAAGCAGTGAGCCGTTCGCCGAAGTAATCTCACGAAGACCTTCTAAGAAGCCAGGAAGCGGCGGAACAAGTCCCATATTACCGGCAACTGGCTCAACGATGATACAAGCGATATCCTCACCGAATTGTTCAAACGCATATCGTACGCCTTCAAGATCGTTATAAGCGACAGTAATGGTATTGGAGGCTACGCCCTCAGGCACCCCTGGGCTGTCTGGCAATCCGAGCGTTGCTACACCAGAACCAGCTTTAATCAATAATGAATCGCCATGGCCATGATAGCAGCCTTCGAACTTTAAAATCTTGTTGCGTCCAGTGTAGCCGCGGGCTAAACGAAGCGCACTCATCGTTGCTTCCGTGCCAGATGAAACCATGCGAACCACTTCGATTGAAGGTACACGTTCAATCACAAGCTTCGCCAGTTCGTTTTCCATTAAGGTTGGAGCACCATAACTTGTACCTAATTCAGCTACTTTTTTAAGTCCTTCCACCACTCGGTCGTTGGTGTGGCCGAGGATAAGCGGACCCCAGGAAAGGACGTAATCAATATATTCATTGCCATCAATATCATAAATTTTAGAGCCTTTCCCCCGCTCCATGAAAATCGGATCCATATTCACTGATTTAAAGGCGCGGACCGGGCTGTTGACACCGCCTGGCATTAGTTTTTGGGCTTCTTTAAATGCTTCAATCGATTTTGTATACGAACGCATCTTTTTCCCTCTTTTCAAAAATGGATTATTCTTCTTCCTTTAACCAGCGAATCGCATCTTTTGCGGCATAGGTAATGATAAGATCTGCACCGGCACGCTTCATGCCTATGAGCATTTCAAGGACGGTCTTTTTCTCGTCAATCCAGCCGTTTAAAGCAGCCGCTTTGATCATGGAATATTCACCGCTGACATTATATACGACAACAGGTAAATTAAAGGTATTTTTCACATCACGAACGATATCTAGGTAAGGCATACCAGGCTTAATAATTAAGAAATCTGCGCCTTCCGCTACATCGGATTCTGCTTCTCTAAAAGCTTCCATCCGGTTTGCCGGGTCCATTTGATAGGTTTTGCGATCGCCAAACTGCGGAGCACCCTCTGCCGCTTCACGGAATGGTCCGTAGAAGGCGGAAGCATATTTTACGGCATATGACATGATTGGAATCTCTTGAAAACCAGCTTCATCTAAACCGGCACGGATTGCTGTTACAAAGCCGTCCATCATGTTAGACGGAGCAATGATATCTGCTCCTGCTTCAGCTTGGGCTACAGCTGTTTTTACAAGCAATTCAAGTGATTTATCGTTAAGGACTTTCTCCCCTTCTACGACGCCGCAATGGCCGTGGCTGGTGTATTCACACAAGCATGTATCAGCGACAACGATGACTTCCGGGAATTTTTCTTTTATATAACGGGTTGCAACCTGGATAATGCCATGATCATGGTAGGCTTGCTCTCCGCAGGCATCCTTCGTTTTTGGGATACCGAATAGCAATACGGACTTAATTCCGTGGGCAACGATATCTTCCATTTCCGCTTGAAGATTGTCCATTGATACTTGGAATACGCCTGGCATGGAGGAAACTTCGTTACGGATGTTTTCTCCTTCATAAATAAACAGCGGATAAATGAAATCTTCCGCTTTCAGGTGGTTTTCTCTAACAAGTGCACGCATGCTTGCGCTTGAACGCAGGCGGCGGTGGCGTTTAAATTGAAGATCCATAGTAATTTCCTCCCAAAATATAGCTTTATTTGCAAATTTTTCTGGTTTATTTGCGAATCCGCGGCTTTTATTTTCGAATTTACCACTTTTATTTGCGAATCCTATTTTAGCGATGCTTTTCTAAAAAATCTATCGTGCTATTGATCATGTCTTTCACGGTATACACCTTTGGTGAAGCATGCACCGCAAGACCGTATTCAAGTAATTTTTTCTCGGTGACTGGACCGATGCAGCTGATTACACAGCTTGACAGCTGCTCATGCAAATCGTAATCCTTTACTACTTCCATGAAATGATCCACCGTTGATGGACTTGTAAAGCTTAAAATATCAATCTCTCCATCAGCCAGCATTCCACGTACTTTTAAACGGCTTTCCTCAGGCAGATACGTTTCATAAATGATGACCTCTTCAACCTGGGCACCCGCCTCCGTTAAAGCAGCTGCGATATATTCACGGGCAAGATTGCCTTTTGGAATTAGTACCTTTGAACCACTCTGAAGGATCGGTAAAAACTCCTCCACAAATTCTTCGGCAACATACACCGAAGGAACAAACTCAGCTTGAACCCCTTTTTCCTTCAAAACTTCTTCCGTCTTTTTACCAATGACGGCGACCCTCGGCAAAGCCTCCACACTATCGTCTAAAAAAGTAAAAAAGGTTTCCACCGTAACATTACTTGTAAAAATAATCCAATCATATGTATCAAGAGCCTTCAAACAGTCTTGAAGGCGCTCATTTGATGCTATCGGCCGAAAGGCAATTAGAGGGATTTCAATGGGAATCCCTCCATAGCTTTCAACAAGCTGCGAAAAAGATTTTGCTTGATCTTTTCCTCTTGGAACTAGAACTCTTTTATCAAGGAGAGGCAGGGAGTTTAGCATTGACCTTCGAGCTCACGTTTCACTCGATCAATCAGGTCCTTGGCTCCTTTTTGAGTTAATAAATCCGCAGCTTGAACACCAAGCTCTTCCGGATTTTGTCCGCGAAGTTCTTCTTTAAAGATTTCTTGACCTTCAGGAGAACCGACTAAAACATTAAGGACGATTTCATCGTTTTCATCGATACGGGCAAACCCGGCAATCGGCACCTGACAGCCGCCCTCCATTTTTTGCAGGAAGGCACGCTCAGCGCGAACGGCTCTTTCCGTTTTCTTGCAGGTGAATTTTTCAAACAGCTCATGAAGCTCTTTGTCATCTTCGCGGCATTCGATTGATAATGCTCCTTGGCCTACGGCAGGAATACAAATGTCGGCATCAATAAATTCAGTCACGACGTCGCTTGCCCAGCCGAGGCGGGAAAGGCCTGCTGCCGCTAAAATGATGGCATCGTATTCTTCACTCTTTAATTTTTCTAATCTTGTATCGACATTTCCGCGGATCCACTTAATCTCTAAATCCGGACGCTGCGCTAACAGCTGTGCACTGCGGCGCAGGCTGCTCGTACCAATAATGGCACCTGGCTTCAAATCGTTTAACTTAACATGGTCTCTAGAAATAAGGGCATCACGGTGGTCCTCACGGAACGGCACGCAGCCAATGGTCAGTCCCTCTGGAAGCACAGCCGGCATGTCTTTCATACTATGAACGGCCATATCAATCTCTTTATCCAGCATGGCTTGCTCAATTTCCTTTACGAACAACCCTTTTCCGCCTACCTTGGAAAGGGTGACATCTAATATTTTATCACCTTTCGTGACGATTTCTTTTATTTCGAATTCGAAGCGGGGATCTATTTTCTTAAGCTGTTCAATCACCCAATTTGTTTGTGTTAATGCTAACTTGCTGCGTCTAGAGCCTACAATAATTTTTCGCATGACTGCCTCCTATGAATACCATAAATGAAAAGATGATAACCGCCCAAATAAGAAAAAGTTAATTAATACGATTAAAAAAGATGCTGTATTCCAAAGGGCTAATTTTTTCCCTGATAGATTTTTCGCAATCCGGAGATATAAAAAAACGCTATAGGCCGTTAATAATAGAAAAGAACCAATAATTTTCATATCATACCAAGGCATCCCGGGAACCTTTAGAAAAGCCCATTGTAAGCCCAATATGAGTGCCAGCAGGAGCATGGGAACACCAATAACGGCTAATATGTAGGATAATCTTTCAAGCTTCTCTAAATCTGCGAGACGAATAAGCCGTGTTCCCCATTTTTTTCGTTTTAATAGATCGTATTGAAGAAGGTATAGTAATGAAAAAACAAACGATAAGGAAAAAGCACCATATGACAGTATCGCCATTGTAATATGAATTAATAAAAGTTCAGAAACAAGCTGTTTCGCCATAATGTTCGAATGATATTGCATTGGAGCAAAGGTATGAATCGCCATGACGGTAAAGCCCAGTATATTTGTAAAAAAGACAATAAAATCGACTCGTAGTAAGTGATTTATAACAATTGACAATGTTACTAATACCCAAGAATAAAAGTAGAGTCCCTCAAAGATTGTGAGTACTGGGAATCTACCTGTCTTATTCATATAGAAAAATAGAAACACCGTTTGTAAAACCCATACAAATGCAAGTAACCAGAAAGCAGTTCGGTTTGCCTTCCGGTTATGGTGAATGAAGTCGAAAAAATATAACAACACACAGAAGGCATACAGAACAACTGTAAACTCATGAAGCCTCGTCATAAAGACATCAGACATAACAGAGGGCCCCCTTATGACTGAAAGGAAGCCTGTGCTTCTGTAACCGATATTTTATTGGTTTCGGCTGCTTTCGCATGTTGTTCGTGAACAAGCTCTTCAATATTAAATATTTTCATAAATAAGTCCATTGCCTGTTCGGCATTAGGTTTGGCAGCCAATTCTTTTGCTTGTAAAATTGGATCCTTTAACATTTGGTTAATAATACTCTTAGTGTGTTTATTTAACACCTTGATATCACGATCTGATAAATTAGGAAGTTTTCTTTCCAAGCTTTCCATTGTTTCAGCCTGAATCGCAAGGGCTTTTTCGCGAAGAGCCGAAATGACAGGAACCACACCAAGCATCCCAAGCCATTGCTTGAAATCGACGATTTCCTTTTCGATCATGAGCATGATTTTTTCAGCAGCTTTTTTGCGCTCTTGCAGGTTAGCCTCGACAATTCCCTCTAAATCATCAATATCGTATAAAAAGACGTTTTCAAGCTCGGCAATGGCTGGATCTAAGTCACGCGGTACGGCAATGTCCACCATAAATAATGGTTTGCCCTTCCGCATTTTTTCTACTTTCGCCATCATCGCTTTGGTAATGACAAAATCCTTCGCACCGGTTGAACTGATTAGAATATCTGCTTCGATCAGCGATTTTTCTAATTCAGAAATTGTTCTTGCCTCGCCGCTGAAACGACCGGCTAACACTTTCGCTTTATCAAACGTCCGGTTAATAACTGTCACTTTTTTGACGCCGTTGCCGTGCAGGTTTTGTGCCGCTAATTCACCCATTTTTCCAGCGCCAAAAATCAACACATGTTTATTTGCAAGAGACCCGAAAATTTTCTTTGCCAGTTCAACTGCTGCATAGCTGACAGAAACCGCATTAGCACCAATCTCTGTTTCTGAATGAGCCCGCTTGGCAAGAGTAACCGCTTGTTTAAACAAGTGGTTAAACACAGAACCTGTCGTTTCCTCTGCTTGGGCAAGCATAAAGCTTGTACGAACCTGTCCTAGAATTTGCGTTTCACCTAAGACCATTGAATTAAGTCCACAGGTTACATTAAATAAGTGATCCACCGCACCATCGTCTTCATTTATGAAGAGGAAGGGTGAAAATTCTGCTTGTTCCATTCCAAACCATTCAGAAAGAAATTCTTTAATATAATAGCGGCCTGTATGTAATTGATCGACGACCGCGTAAATTTCCGTACGATTACAGGTAGATAAGATGATATTTTCCAGGATGCTTTTCTTGGTATTTAATTTTTTTATGGCATCCACAAGATCAGTTTCACTAAAGGTTAACCGCTCACGGATTTCGACAGGGGCAGTTTTATAGTTTAGACCGACAACTAATATATGCATTTGTTAAGAACACCCCCATTAATAACATGATTAACTAGATTGATTATATCACGAGCATTTTTTACATTCGCTCGGAAAATGTGAACATTAAATGAAACTATGTGGTAACATAGAAAATTATATGGGCAAAATTACTTCCCTATGTACAGTATCAAAAAATTCGATGATATTCAAGTGAACCTTACTGGAAGTGGTGTATTTCTATGAAAAACCTGCGTATTTTCCCTGGAATTATTTTAATTGGTTTTGGAGCCTACTTTTTATTACAGCAAGCGGGGATTACTCTTTTTCAACAATTTTTCACTTGGCCTACGTTACTCATTATTGTGGGAATTGCTTTCCTCGGCCAAGCGTTTAAGGCTAATGACCAGGAAGCCATCCTTCCCGGTGTCATCATGACTGGATTTGGCCTTCACTTTCATCTCGCCGGCCACGTTTCGTTTTGGCCAACAAATACAATCGGTATGTTAATTTTAATTATTTCAATCGGATTCTTTCTCCGTTTTCAAAAAACCAACACAGGATTATTTCAAGCATTCCTCTTTCTCATTTTAGCAGTGTTGCTGCTTTTCTATGATAAAATTGCGGGATATCTTGGCTTATTACAAAACGGTATGAGCTTGGTTTGGAAATTTTGGCCCGCTCTCTTAATCGTTGTTGGTATTTATTTTTTACTAAAAAAGAAAAAATAACCGCCTGGCATTATGCCTGGCGGTTTTTGTTTACATATAGCTTTGTAAGATTGCCCACGCTTTATCCTTTCCTTCCCCGGTTTCCGAGGAGAACAGGACGATATGGTCATTAGGGTCAAGATCTAACGTCTCACGTGTCACTTTTAGGTGCTTCTGCCACTTTCCTCTTGGGATTTTATCCGCTTTAGTGGCAATAACAACGCAAGGAATTTCATAATGCTTTAAAAAATCATACATCATGACGTCGTCAGTTGTTGGCGGATGGCGCAAGTCAACGAGTAACACACACGCCCTTAATTGCTCGCGGGTCGTAAAATAGGTTTCAATCATCTTCCCCCAAGCTGCCCGCTCCGTCTTGGACACCTTTGCATACCCATATCCCGGGACATCAACAAAATGAAGAATTTCATTGATGAGGAAAAAGTTTAATGTCTGAGTCTTTCCAGGCTTGGAGGAAATCCTCGCTAGGCCCTTTCGATTCAGCATTTTATTGATAAAAGAAGATTTGCCGACATTTGAACGGCCGGCCAGTGCAAATTCCGGCAGATCCGTTTCCGGATACTGCTCGGGTTTAACTGCACTAATGACTATATCTGAACTTACTACTTTCATTCTGCTCCGCCTTCCAATAGAGCATGCTTCAATACTTCATCTACATGTGTTACTGGAACAAACTCTAATTCATTTCGCACACTTTCGGGAATGTCATCGATATCTTTTTCATTATCCTTCGGAAGGATGACCTTTGTCAGGCCAGCTCGATGAGCACTCAGTGTTTTTTCTTTTAAGCCGCCAATCGGCAACACTCTGCCGCGTAAGGTAATTTCACCGGTCATGCCGACTTCGCGGCGGATAGGTCTGCCTGTTAACGCGGATACAAGTGCGGTAGCCATCGTTATCCCGGCAGATGGTCCGTCCTTTGGTACGGCTCCTTCTGGGACGTGAATATGAATATCATATTTTTCATGAAAGTTTTCTTCAATCCCAAGTTCTTTTGCTTTGGAACGAATATAGCTGAATGCTGCCTGCGCAGATTCCTTCATAACATCGCCAAGTTTACCCGTGAGAACCAGCTTTCCTTTACCCGGTGCTAAGGAAACTTCTATCTGTAAAGTATCGCCGCCCACGGTAGTGTACGCTAAGCCTGTTGCCACACCAACCTGGTCTTCTGTTTCCGCCTGGCCGTACCGGAATCGTGGCTTTCCTAAAAATTCTTCTACATTTTTATCGGTAATAACTACGCGTTTCTTTTCACCAGACACAATGATTTTCGCAGTTTTCCGGCAAATCGTCGCCATCTGTCGTTCAAGGCTTCGGACCCCTGCTTCGCGTGTATAATAGCGAACCACTTTTAAAATGGCATCATCACGAACCTGTAAGGTGCTTTTTGAAAGACCATTTTCCTTAATTTGCTTAGGCAGCAAATGGTCTCTTGAAATATGAACCTTTTCAATTTCAGTGTAGCCGGCAATTGTGATGATTTCCATTCGGTCTAACAATGGTCCCGGGATGGTTGACAGGTTGTTCGCTGTTGCGATGAACATGACCTTCGATAAATCGTATGTTTCTTCTATATAATGATCACTGAAATTATGGTTTTGCTCTGGGTCAAGGACCTCCAGCAGCGCTGCAGATGGATCGCCGCGGAAATCGCTCGACATTTTATCGATTTCATCTAATAAAAAGACCGGATTTATCGTGCCCGCTTTCTTCATCCCTTGAATAATCCGGCCTGGCATCGCCCCGACATACGTTCTGCGATGACCCCGAATTTCGGATTCATCACGGACGCCGCCAAGCGATACGCGAACGAAATTGCGATTGAGCGATGTGGCGATGGAACGGGCCAAGCTTGTTTTCCCAACCCCTGGAGGTCCGGCAAGACATAGAATCGGTCCTTTTAAGGAGTTAGTCAGTTTTTGAACCGCTAAATATTCCAGCACACGTTCCTTCACTTTTTCAAGGCCGTAATGGTCCTGATTAAGGATTTTTTCGGCCCTAAGGATATCAATGTCATCCTCTGTCTTTTTCGACCACGGAATGGAAATCAGCCATTCAATATAATTACGGATGACTGCACTTTCTGCTGAGCTTGTAGGCACCTTTTCATAGCGGTCTAATTCCTTAAGCGCTGCTTGATGGACATGTTCAGGCATTCCTGCTTGCTCGATTTTTTTGGTAAGGTCGGCAATTTCACCTGTTTTGCCTTCTTTATCGCCTAATTCTTTTTGGATTGCCTTCATCTGTTCACGCAAATAATATTCCTTTTGCGTTCTTTCCATGGAACGCTTGACACGCTGGCCAATCTTCTTTTCGAGATTTAACACTTCTTTTTCATTATGAATCGTGTCAATGACCATGTTCATTCTTTGTTTAACTTCAATCGTTTCAAGGATTTCCTGTTTTTCCTTCAGCTTGATTGGCAAATGGGAAGCGATGATATCAGCCATTCTCCCAGGTTCTTCAATATCTGCGACAGACGCATAGGTTTCAGCAGAGATTTTTTTGGATAATTTTATGTATTGCTCAAAATAATCAAGCATCGTCCGCATCAAGGCTTGGTCTTCCACATCTTTCGTTTCTGGGTCATCGAAGGTGGTGATAGTGACAGAAAAGTAATCTTCTTCATCATAAAAAGTAACAATTTCCGCCCTGCTTAGTCCTTCCACCAATACACGAATTGTTCCATTTGGCAATTTAAGCATTTGTTTAACTTTTGTTAAGGTTCCAACCTTGTATAAATCCTCTTCAGAAGGCTCATCGATCGAGACATCCCTTTGAGTGGTTAAAAAAATTAAATGGTCATCTACCATTGCTTTTTCAAGGGCCTGCACTGATCTTTCACGGCCGACATCTAAATGAAGCACCATGGTCGGATAAACTAGCAATCCCCGAAGCGGCAGGAGGGGGACGAGCAATTCATTATTTTTCGCCATAATACAGCACCTCCACATGCATAATCCTTTTTTACTACTGCAAATGCAGAATAGTCTTTGTTGTACAATTCTATCTTATTTGGTTTTACGTGTCTATTTTTAGAGTTAGACTGGGTATCTCTTTAGCAATATAATTATTTTCCCCAACATTCTCACAAAAAAACTCCGGTTTGCTTTTTAAGTCAAACCGAAGTGTTTGGTTAAATCGACTCTTTTTTAGATAGTTCAATGGAAGCGGGGATAGCGATATTTTTCCGATAATCATTTTTCAAGGCGATTTCAAATACCTCATGTAAATGATTAACTGGAACGATTTGAATGCCATCGATTTCATTTAGAATCGTTTGCATGTTTTCTTCCGGGATAATAACCGTTTTCGCACCGGCTTTCTTGGCTGCCTTCACCTTTGGATATACGCCACCAATCGGTTTTACATTTCCGTGAATACTGATTTCGCCTGTCATCGCTACAGTGTTGTCGATAGGAATCTTATAAATCGCCGAATAAATCCCTGTCGCCATGGCGATTCCTGCTGATGGTCCGTCAATTGGAACACCGCCTGGGAAATTCACATGGATATCGTAGTCATTTGCCGGGACACCCATGGAGCGGAGAACGGTAATGACATTTTCAATCGAGCCCCGCGCCATACTTTTGCGGCGTATCGATTTACCCTGTCCGCCAATGCTTTCTTCTTCGACGATTCCTGTAATATTTATGGTTCCTTTTTCTTTTGCGGGAATGACGGTCACTTCAATTTCAAGAAGCGCACCGGAATTCGGTCCATATACAGCTAGTCCATTGACAAGACCAACATGGGAAATATCATTGATTTTTCGTTCCATTCTCGGAGTCATTTGACTGGAATGGATCACCCACTCGATATCTTCATCTTTAATAAAATTACGGTCTTCCGTAATCGCCAGTCCCGCTGCGATTTGAATCATATTGACCGTTTCACGGCCATTACGGGCATAGGTAGAAAGTGTATTCACACCCGTATCGTTTATTTCCATATTCACCTTATCTGCTGCTTTTTTTGCTACTTTCACAATTTCTTCCTGGTTTAAGTCACGGAAGAATACCTCCATACAGCGCGAACGAATCGCCGGGGGAATTTCACTAGGTGTTCTCGTCGTTGCCCCAATGAGGCGGAAATCGGCAGGAAGGCCATTTTTAAAAATATCATGGATATGGGTTGGAATTTGGTTATTTTCCTCGTGATAATAAGCACTCTCAAGGAAAACCTTACGATCCTCTAATACTTTTAACAGCTTGTTCATCTGTATCGGATGAAGTTCACCAATTTCATCAATAAAGAGAACCCCGCCATGGGCGTTCGTTACAGCTCCTTGTTTTGGCTGCGGTATCCCAGCCTGTCCCATTGCACCAGCCCCTTGATAAATCGGGTCGTGAACGGATCCAATTAACGGGTCAGCAATCCCCCGCTCATCAAATCGTGCTGTTGTAGCATCTAGCTCAATAAAAACGGATTCTTTTTTAAATGGTGATTTCGTGTTTTTCTTTGCCTCCTCCAACACGAGGCGGGCGGCGGCTGTTTTTCCGACTCCAGGCGGTCCATAAATAATGACATGCTGCGGATTCGGTCCACATAACGCTGCTTTTAAAGATTTTATTCCATCCTCTTGGCCGACAATATCTTCGAAGCTTGTAGGACGTACCTTTTCTGATAATGGTTCTGTTAATGATATCGATCTCATTTTTCTAAGCTGTTCCATTTCTTTTCGGGATTCCCGATCGATGGAAACCTTTTGAGTCCGCTGATTTCTAAGCAGATTCCAAAAGTATAACCCGATGATGATTCCAAAAAACAGCTGTATAAATAAAGCAATCCCCGTCCAACTCATTCTTTTCCCTCCAGCACTATGTACTTCTATAGATATTAATAAGTATTTCCTGCCGAGAGGTGGAATAAACCACAAAATGCAAGAAACTGATATGCTAGGAATTTGTGTTGGGATAGGTTTGTCCATTTTTTGGAGTGCTTTGTCTATTTTTTGGAGTGCTTTGTCTATTTTTTGGAGTGCTTTGTCTATTTTTTGGGGTGCATTCTCTATTTTTCCGGGGGTTTTGTCCATTTTTTCTATTGGTTTGTCTATTTTTCCGATGACTTTGTCTAATTAGACAATTTTTGGAAATACAAAAGGACCCGGCAACTGCAAGGTCCTCAAACAATTATGCTGATTTTTCTTCAACAACTACTGTTCCGTCTTCTAAAACAAGCTTCGGAACGCTGTTGTTGATGACTGTTTCTTTCGTAATGATACACTTTGTAATATCATCGCGGGAAGGAAGGTCAAACATGACATCAAGCATGATTCCTTCAATGATTGAACGTAATCCACGGGCACCCGTTTTGCGTTCAATCGCTTTCTTTGCGATTTCCGTTAATGCGCCTTCTTCAAATTCTAGTTCAACATCATCAATTTCAAGCATTTTTTGATATTGTTTTACAAGCGCATTTTTTGGCTTTGTTAAAATTTCAATTAATGCCGCCTCGTCCAACTGTTCTAGGCTAGCGATAACTGGCAGACGGCCAATAAATTCAGGGATTAAGCCGAATCGCAGCAAGTCTTCAGGCAATACCTTTGAAAGTAGTTCTTTGGAAGTAATCTCTGCTTGCTTTGGATCAGCACCAAAACCAATTACTTTTTGTCCTAAACGGCGTTTAATAATCGGTTCAATTCCATCAAATGCTCCCCCGCAGATAAATAGAATATTGGTGGTGTCAATTTGGATGAATTCTTGATGCGGGTGTTTTCTTCCGCCTTGAGGAGGAACACTTGCCACCGTACCTTCAAGAATTTTCAATAATGCCTGCTGTACGCCTTCACCGGAAACATCGCGTGTAATCGATGGGTTTTCGGATTTGCGGGCAATTTTATCAATTTCATCGATATAAATTATGCCTTTTTCGGCTTTTTCTACATCATAATCGGCAGCCTGAATTAATTTTAATAAAATATTTTCAACGTCTTCACCGACATAGCCTGCCTCTGTAAGAGAAGTCGCATCCGCGATCGCAAATGGAACATTCAAGATACGAGCCAATGTTTGTGCCAATAGAGTTTTCCCGCTTCCTGTTGGCCCGATCATAGCAATATTACTCTTGGAAAGCTCGACATCATCAATTTTGCTGTTGGAATTGATGCGCTTATAGTGGTTGTAAACGGCAACAGACAAGGATTTCTTTGCTTGATCCTGGCCAATGACATATTCATCAAGGATTTCACAGATTTCCTTCGGTTTTGGAACATCTTTAAATTCTACTTCTTCTTCAGTTCCAAGCTCTTCCTCTACGATTTCTGTGCAAAGCTCGATGCACTCGTCACATATATAAACTCCCGGCCCTGCCACTAGTTTACGGACTTGATCCTGCGTTTTTCCACAGAATGAACATTTTAATTGTCCTTTTTCATCATTAAATTTAAACAACTCTTTCACCCCTTGAAACGTGTTATATCCTTCTTTGAAGCTGGTGGATCATCCAAACAAAAGCCGAGTTCAAACTATTTCTAAAATGGTATGTATTCTGCATTGTATCATATTTGGCCAATGGACTGGAACTAAAATGCTTTATGTTTTGATTTGTTTGGAGAAGCACCATTTGAAACTTATGTACTCATTAATCTTTGCCATATTTTTTGAAATTAAATCTAAAAGCTCTTTGGAAATTATTAATTCGATATGTAATGTTGATTTTCCTGCCCATTGTAAATAAAAGCTGAAGCGCCTTGACCAGGGGCTTATGACCTCGAGCCCTTAGGAGCTGAAGCTAGATATTAAAAAGGTTTCCCTGACATAATTATAATATGTAATTGAAAAAATGTATAAAACAAGGCACGATAAAAATCGTGCCCTGCGATTACTTATAAAAATTACTTTTTGTTTTCAACAAGAAAGTCGATCGCTTTTTTGAATTTAAGTTCAGATTTGATTCCTTCTACGCCGCCAAGTGCTTGTTTAATAGCATCAATTGACATGTTGTACATACCAGCCATTTTATCAAGCTCAGCGTTTACATCTTCGTCAGTTGCTTCAAGGTTTTCCGCTTTTGCAATTGCTTCAAGTGTTAAGTTCACTTTAACGCGAGTTGCTGCTTCTTCCTTCATTTGTTCACGAAGTGCATTTTCGTCTTGACCAGAGAATTGGAAGTAAAGCTCAAGGTTCATACCTTGCATTTGCAGGCGTTGTTCGAACTCTTGAAGCATGCGGTTTACTTCATTAGAAACCATTACTTCAGGAACTTCTACTTGTGCGTTTTCAGCAGCTTTTTCCACTAAAGTGTCACGAAGGTTGTGTTCTGCTTCATGCTTTTTGCTGTCCTCTAAACGAGTTTTGATTTTTTCTTTTAATGCATCTAATGTTTCCACTTCATCGTCAACATCTTTTGCGAACTCGTCATCTAATACAGGAAGCTCTTTGCCTTTGATTTCGTGTACAGTTACTTTGAAAGTAGCTGGTTTGCCAGCAAGCTCAGCTGCATGGTATTCTTCAGGGAATGTTACTTCTACATCTTTAGATTCTCCAGCTTTAACACCAACTAATTGTTCTTCGAAGCCAGGAATGAAAGATCCTGATCCAAGTTCTAAAGAGTGGTTTTCAGCTTTGCCGCCTTCGAATGCTTCGCCATCAACGAATCCTTCAAAGTCGATAACAACTGTATCACCGTTTTCAGCAGCAGTGTCTTCTTTCACAACAAGCTCAGCGTGACGGTTTTGAAGTGTTTCTAATTCTTTTTGAACGTCTTCGTCAGTTACGTTTGTATCTAACTCTTCTACTTCTAGGCCTTTGTATTCGCCTAATGTTACTTCAGGCTTAACTTGAACTGTTGCTTTGAAAATAAGATCTTTGCCTTTTTCCATTTGTTCGATGTCGATATCAGGACGGTCGATTGGCTCGATTCCTGTTTCGTCGATTGCATTGCCATATGCTTCTGGAAGAAGAATATCTAATGCGTCTTGGTAAAGTGATTCTACACCGAAACGCTTTTCAAACATACCGCGAGGCATTTTTCCTTTACGGAAGCCTGGAACGTTTACTTGCTTAACAACTTTTTGGAATGCTTCGTCTAAACCTTTGCTTACTTGTTCAGCACTTACTTCAACTGTAAGGACGCCGCGGTTTCCTTCTAATTTTTCCCATTTTGCTGTCATACCTATTTTCCCTCCAACATCTATTCTCATTTCATTCGTAACGAATTAAGAATCGAAATATGTCTTGTCCAATAAGTCATATTTCCACTTTTTTAATGTAAAATATAATTTTTTACACAATGCAACCCCTACATTATAACACAGGATTGCTGTGTTTCAACACTGTAGGTTATATATTAGGATAAGAAATTTTCTCAATTAACTCAATTTGGTCTCTTGCTTGCTCTATTTCTTGCTGTGTTACCCCATATTCTTGAGTTACTTTGGTTATTTTTGGATCAATTCCCATGTATTCTTGTGCCAACGTGTAGAAGGCAGCAGCCCAGGAAGCAGAATTCGCTGGTGGTAATTCAAAGGGATAGCTAATAAAAAATATCCGTTCAATCATGCCGCTGATATTTTCAAAGAGTATAGGGTCACTGCTTTCAAGTTGATTTTCTAGTAGAGCTTTAATTTGGATCATTCTGGGCTGTTGTCTAACATCCGGCAATTGCGTGGGGATGACTGTGTTTTCTTGTGAGAATTTTGTTATTTTTAACTCCCGATCGATTTCTTGCTCTTTGAGCAGCGTTAACAAAATCGTTTTAAGAAATGGATGCCCTTCTTCTGTTATGAGGTATTCTTCAATCTCAGGAACATAGGGGCGGATATTTTTTTCTGCCAGGTTCGAAATTAGCAGCATTTGTTCATTTAGATTGTTTGATGATAAAAGATTCAACTGCCGTGGATGGTTTTCCTCAATCTCGGGTTCATTTATGTCCAGCTTGCGACTCTCCGCCATTCTCTGGCTGAATTGGAGGATGGTTAAAAAATGGTCATGTTTATCTAATGGAATCTCTTTTTCTTCTAACAAGGCTTCAATGGTAGAGACAATTTCTTGGTATTCATGGAGCTGGATAAGGATTGTTAAATAAAGGTCTACCATTTGAAAATAGTCGCCAATTCCTTTTAAGAGCATTTCGTTGGCGAGCTTTCTTGCTTTTTTAAAGGATCCTGCCTCGAAATAAGCAAGAACCAGTCCGATTAGGATGTCGTCATTTTCTGGATCTAGTTCTTTTGCTTCTTCTAAAAGGGTAATAGCTTCTTGAAATTTTTTATTATGCAGGCTCTCTAAGCCTTTATCTGTTAATCTTTTTTCAATTCCGGGAAAGAAAATGACATTATCGATTCGTTTTGCCTTTTCCCGTTTTTTCATAAAAATCCGTCCTTTTGCGTGTCATGGAAAATATTGTAGCATAAATGAGGCACAAAAAAAACTCACCGGTATGGGTGAGTATAATGATTGGTATGTAGTATGGCGTCCCAGGAGAGATTCGAACTCCCGACCGCTTAATTACCTATCCGCATGGCTAACCGTTGATTGAAACGGACACTGATTCGGTCATTTGCCGAACTTTCGACCGTTTCTAATACAACACGACATTTTTATAGAAGAAAAGCGGATAGGGTGCTCAAACTTAAAAAAACTAAAACCGAAATTTCTCTGTCCTTACTTTCCTCACTTTACCGGGAGCCTTCGTACTACTCCAATTCTGCAGGGTTATCCATTTTTTACATTTTTGATAGCTTAAATACCGATATTTTACATATAATTCAATAAGTTTAAATTTCTACCAATATGAATTGGAAGGAGTCGCATGTCAAACGCATTAAAATGGGCTGGCTACTTCGCCATTGCTGTTGGTACTATTATCGCTATTTATATCGTAACTTCACTAAAGGTAATCGACATAAGTGCGATCGATTTTGTATCGGAAGAGGCTCCGCATCCTTACCGTTGGCTTTACGCTGGTTTTGTTTTGGCGGTCACGCTGCCTATCGGACTTATGGCGGTCACAGTTTCGCATTATCTCGAAGGTAAAGAAGGTGAATATACATATAACGCAAAGAAAAGGCGCGAAGAAATATCTCGCGACATTTAGCCTCGGTAAATCACTGAGGCTTTTTATTTGATATATTCTGATAAATTTTAATGATCTGTTTGGAATCATTCATTGTTAGAAGTTCTTTATTTCACTAATTTTCGGCTGCTTCTTAAGCCCTTCGTATTTCAACTAACGAGGCATATTGGTGCAATAAGTGAAATTAACAATCCCAATTGGTTTAATTAGAAATTGATTGATATTGTGCAATTTTTAATGGTAAAAAAAAGAGACCGTAATAGGTCTATGATGATTGTAGGAAATCTCTAATTTCATCAATTGAAATTCCTAAATCTCGTGCTTCACAAATGAGGTCTAGCCATTCTTCATCTAATTCTTTTTCAGTTTTTAAGATAGTGTTTACAGACACAAAAATAGCCTCCAAAATTAGGCAACCCAGCGATCAATAGTAATAAAAGTACCTTAGACCTGTGGCTTTGCGTCCCTGACTTTCGTACAGGTTTGCCTTTATCGTAATATAGTGATAAAGCACTAAAACAATTAATACTAATGTAATAATACTATATTTCTTTCTGATACAGTTTGGAAAAAATCCCAAAAACTTCGACATAAATCGGAATAAACATGTCAAAATAACGTCATTTATGTACAACAATAGAAAAGGTGCTTATTCAACTAACATGCAAATAAATTTATGTAACACCGAAAAAAATCAATACCAAATAAGACCCGTCCCAAACCTTAAAAAATAAGGAGAGGCACAATACCTACAAAGCAACTATGTAAGTTAACTTTAAACTCTGCTATAATTTATGGTTTTTCCTTTTCTCTTTTTCTTTTTCTAAAAAAATCTTAAAATCTTCTTTAGTAATATCAGATTTCATTGCTTCTTTTACTAACTCAATCCATTCTTTAGGAAGATTAGACTCACTTTTTTTCACATTTATCCCTCCATTTAAAACAGACTTATTGTAAATTAGAAAGCATTCGAGATTAAAACTAATCTCAATATAATTTTCGAACTTAAGGGTCTATTTATGTGGTATCAGATTAAATGAAGTATAAATGAAAAATACGTAATATGAAATTAATATTGCTCTAAGATTGTGAAATTATATACTTAAAAAAACGAGGACTTTAGTTGAATAAGTGATCAAAAAAAGAGTGGGCGCTAGACCCACTCTACAAAACCTGGTAGCCTCAACAAGCCAGCCTTTGTTAAATTACGATATTTGACGCGGCACTTGATCGGATTAATGTACGCAAAGTCATCCGTTTCACTTACAATCGGCGCTCGGTAAATCTTCGTACGTTCTTTCGCAGGCACACCGAGCTCCATGACGCCAGCATAGCGGCCATCATTAAATTGTAGCAGCCAGCCGAAATCCTTCGGTTGCTTGCGGTAGCCAACGACGAACACATCAGCGTATTGGTAATTGATCACCTTTAACCACGAATGCGACCGCTTGCCGACTTCATAGCGCGAATCCTTTCGCTTTAAAACGATGCCCTCGAGGCTCTGCGCCTTTATTGCGTCAAAATATGCCTCGCCACGCCCTTCAATAAATTGCGTCTTGGCAATTAGGTCTGAATCTGTCGGTACAATGTCCGCAAGTAATTCCTTACTCTCAAGCAACGGAAGATTGGTTACTCTTTGTCCTTCGTGCTGGATTACGTCAAAGGTTACGAAAGTAATCGGAGTATTATCTCGCGACGACATGAACCGGCCCATCATCGCCTCGAAGTCCGGCTTGCCTGCGTCGTCACTAACGATTAACTCGCCATCGAGCACGGTACCTGGCGGAATTTCGAGGCTGTGTAACTCGGGGAATTTCGATGTGATTTCGTTATTGTGGCGGCTATATAAACGTACCTTGCCTGCTTGGTCTACAGAATATATGACGCGGATGCCGTCGAGTTTTAGTTCGGAAATGTAATCAGTTGAGTCGAACGGATGATCTGATTTATGCAGTAACATAGGCGATATGAACATAGAAAAACACCTCGCCTATCATTGTAACACGGTTAGCATAACTGAAGATTAGGAGACTATTGGAAGGAGTAAATCACTCTTCAAATATCTCTTTATCCCCTTTATTCGTAAAACCTTTAGGCCATTTTGTTTTTTTGATTGCTGCGAATACTTCATCTTTTTTAAGAATCTCTATGTATTCATCAACTAATCGATTTAAATCAAATTCTTCTTTTCCTCCGTCAAATAAATACGTAATAAATGCATCATCAGAATGAGCATTATTTACAGAAAGACGTGTCTTTGAAAATGGATAAATCTTACCCTCATACTCCAATTCATCGATAGGAAATTGATTTCTTGGAAGGTTCAAATCAACTAGAACAGTTTTTTCATCTTGAACAACCTGTTTGTGTTTGTTAAATGACTCTCTAATCCAATTACTAATTGACGTGTGAACGATCATACCACTATCAAGTTTATTAATTTTTTTTTTTACATCATTGAAAATCAAATTTTTATCTTTTATTATTTCCTTTTCAGTTGATATGTACACTCTTACATGATCAACCCTGCTTTATTTCATGAAATCACAACCTTTTATTATATTAATTTTTTACCATCAAAGGTAATATTTGACACACACAAAGAAAAAACCTTCTAGATAAGGAGAAGGTTTTAAATTTTTTCGCATTTTCTTTTCCCAGCAAGCTTCTAATGCTTCACTTGAACTTAAGACCTGGCGTTGCCTTGCTGATGCGCCGCGAGGTGTAACCATGTCCGAGGATTTTTGCGAATCAACGCGGGAGGAATGGGAGAAGATTGAGCGGTCATTTATCATATTAACGTCAAATCATTACGCAGATAATATCGATATGCAGGATTTTATGCAGCGTTGATATGGCGCGGTTTATCCCGGCATATATCCGCCAGTATCTCCGGTATTTCCCACGGTTAATGCATAACGGAATGATTACGATTAAGTAGCGTAGCCCCTCCGATCAGCTCCCCCCGTAAGTTCTGGACCACCTTCCGCCCCAGCCGCCTCGTGCTAATGATATTGCGAATATGTATTGTTTTGAATAGGTGGACGCACTGGCGGCAACCCCTCCGCAGTATGCCACCGTATCCACATGTACATTACGTGATATTACCCGTTATTATCGTAATATACCGCATTCCTTCTATTATATACCCCTGGTAGGTATATGCGTAAGGTCGTGCCGTTGTTCAACCCGTTTGTTGAAGAAAGAGTGATATTTTATAAAAAATGAAAACTTTAGCCTGCATGTGGCATTCTAATTGTTAACTATATTAGGTAGCATTATAATTCCGTGTCTGAAACCATTTGCTAAAATGACAATCCCTTCGGCCTCTACAATTTCGTCTGCAAAATGAACGGAACATTTCCCTTCTTCGCGAAGATTAACCGCTATTTCGATCAGCATTTCATTTGAGATTAATATGCTATTCGTAAATTCACCGTTTACAATTAAAGAAACTGCTAAATTGCTCATTTTATGGTCCGACAACTTACCCACCTTCTTTAGTAAAATTTATCTACAAGATTAAAGGTATGATGTGCTTTTTCGTATATGTTTGGTAATGTTAACCAAGAGGCTGACCTTAATCCAGTCACGCCCTCCTCTTTTTTTAGCGATCTTAAGTATTGTCTTTTTTTCATATCTAAAGGAAACTTATTTTCATGGTAGTTGAAGAACGTCAGCCTAAAACTTTCACTCCGACAACCCTATCGAAAGCCACTCGCTCAAACTCTCCGTCCTTTACTTCTATCCGCAGTTCTTTCGTCAATGGATCAACATAATGAACACGGCCGCTTATCTCCGAAGTGAAACCGTCATCCCATACGCTAAGCCTCACAGAATGGCCGTATTCCATTACGTAGGCTATCCGCAAGTCAAACTCTTCCGCCTAGTGTTCGTCAATAATCGGCTTACTCATGCGCTCTGTATCTCGCCACATATCCCGCTGCGTCTTAATTAATTCCGGCATGCCATACGCAAATTGCCACTTTTGTATTCCGCGATCTCTTATCGCCATAATATCACCTCGCTATTATTACATACGAACGAATGTTCTATATGTATATAGAGAGATTATTAAAGCGATAATATTAATGTAGGATTCCTCCTATGGAAATAAATTGGGTAGAAAAGCCATCCTTTGAATATAAGGGTGGTTTTTCATTTTTTGATTAAGGAGAAATCTAATGTTTAATTCGATATATGATCATGTTATAAATACCCCTTTTACTATCTTTTTTATTTTATCAATATTGGCTGTATCGTTTCTTTTTCTTTTTTATCGTGCCGCCAAAGGAGATTCGTCGACTAATCCTAATAATCCTAAGCAAAAAAAACGCCACCCGTTAAGGTGACGCAATGGTTTTCGTTATAAATACTTCCGTAGACTCTCCGCTGTTTCTTCTTTATCGAGGTGCAAGTATTGCGTTGTGACCGCGAGATTACTATGACCTAACGCTTTCGATATCTCCGCAATGTTAGCGTCTTTACTCAGCAATGACTTGGCGAATCCTCTACGCAGTGCATGCGGATTAATATTGCGAAGCCCATACATTCGGGCGTACTTATTTAGACGCTTCTGTATATTGTTATAAGACGGACTATTCGCAATCACTCCGCCCTGCATCGTTATAAAGACGTATTCATTTTTCCTGAAATACTCGCGCCTAATGGCGTCATTCTGGCGTATCAACACCGTAAGCAATTTGTTAAGCGTATCATCGAACGGCAGCAAAAACTGTTCGTGATTCTTCATTATCGCGCCATCTAAGCGCAATAGCTTGGCCGAAAAGTCAATATGCTTATTCTCGAGATGCACGATCGTATTGATCCGGATGCCGGTCTTATACATAAGCAAGGCGGCTGTTGCATCGCGGGGCTGAACGAAGTCGCTCAAATCGAGCACCGATAGCAACATTTTAATTTCTCGCTCGGTAGCGCCCTCTTTAACGTTGTTGTCGACCTTTATATTAATCGGTTTCCAAAACTGCGCCTCTACCCACCCATTCGCAAAACAACGGCTTAGAAACGCCTTCAGGCACTTTACACGCGTTAACTTCGTCTGATTGCTGACATCCATGCCGGCCAGCCAATCGTAAATGGTTTCGGCAGTTATTTCGTTTAAGTATAAAACGCCAGTTTATACCGCGAAATGATTGACGTAAACAGAATAATCGTTAATGGTCCGCGGACGGTTTCCGCTGATCTCCATTTGCCGTGTAATCGTTGCAAGAGCCTTTTCGATGGTTAATCGCTCGGGCTCCGGTTTCCTCTCCGTAGGACGCTCGTTAAATAATCCGCTAAGGTCCTCCGTGATGGTTAATACGCTCTTCTTTTTTGACATAAAAAAAGCCTCCTAGCTGCGCCAAATTTCAAGTCGTTTCGGTGATTGACCGATACACTGACTGTTTCATTTGACGGGCTAGAAAGCGATAACCTTGCGGTTTTATGGTATGTAGTATGGCGTCCCAGGAGAGATTCGAACTCCCGACCGACGGCTTAGAAGGCCGTTGCTCTATCCTGCTGAGCTACTGGGACGTATTTAATTATCAAGGACAAGATTTATTATATTATCCTAATAACTAAAAGTCAACGGATTTTATTACTTTTTTTATTTTTATTTTAGTTTAAGTTTTCGAAATGAAAATTTTAATCGTTCTTAATGACTAGGTACACGTTTTTTCTCGTTTCAAGAGCGTTATAAACCTCTCTAAGTGACCGTGGAACATCTTTTTCTTGTTTTACGGGCATTATGAACCCCTCTTAACGACCGTCAAACATCCTTTTCTTGGTTCACGGGCATTATGAGCCCCTCTTAACGACCGTCAAACATCCTTTTCTTGGTTCACGGGCATTATGAAACCCTCTAAACGACTGTCGAACATCTTTTTCTTGGTTCACGGGCATTATAAACCCTTCTTAGTGACCGTACAAAGTTATTTTTCCCCTGCACGGTCACTAATCGGTTTCAAAATCATTTTTGAGGTAATTTAAATTCCCGAGAAAGATCTGAGATCTCCCGTCCATTCGTTTCAAATACGGACATTTTTATTCTATCATCCAATAAATCCAAAATAACATATGTTTTTTCCAATCGTTCACGAGGAAGACGGATGCTTCCTGGATTTAAGAACAGCGTTCCGCCAATCACTTCCGCAGCTAGGACATGCGAGTGTCCAAAGCAGACGATATCGGCATTAACCTCTTGTGCTTTATACTTTAAATTCATCAAAGATGTTTTCACAGAATATCGATGTCCATGGGTAATGAAGAATTTTCTGCCGGCAATTTCGGTGGTCGTATCTAACGGGTACCCTCCGCCAAAATCACAGTTTCCCATTACGGTTATATAACCGGAAATGGATGGATCATCCGGCATCAATTGTGAATCGCCGCAATGAATCATCAAATCGACATCTTTCAAATGCCTTGCCCGCAAAATCTCGAGTTCCTTTGTCAATCCATGACTATCGCTAACGACTAAAACCCTGCTCATGCCTCATTAGCCTTTTCTAAAAAACCATCCAGGACATCATCCAGCTTTTTAAGTGCATTTGCTCTGTGGCTGATTTTATTTTTTTCATCAGAAGTAAGCTCAGCCATAGCACGGCTCTTATCAGGAACATAAAAGACGGGATCATAGCCAAAACCATTAGTACCACGTTGCTCTTCTAATATACGCCCTTCACAGGTGCCTGACACCGTGAAGGTTTCTTGCCCCGGAACCGCCACTGCTAATGCACAATAGAAACGGGCAGTTCGCTCATCCTCAGGAACGCCTTTCAATTCAATCAGAACTTTTTCTGTATTTTTTTGATCGTTTTTAGGCTCTCCTGCATAGCGGGCGGAAAAGATTCCTGGTCTGCCTTCTAATACATCCACGATTAGGCCGGAATCGTCACCAATCACCATCTTATTTAGCGCCTGTGAAACAGCCTCCGCCTTCAAAATGGCATTTTCTTCGAAGGTTGAGCCTGTTTCTTCTACTTCAGGGATTTCGGGAAAATCTAGCAGGGTTTTGACCGAAAATCCTCTAGGGGCAAAAATATGTTCAAACTCTCTTGCTTTGCCCGGGTTTTTAGTAGCAATTATAACTTCTTTCATCATAATCTCCTCTTTACTAGGCTTATTTGAAATCGAATATCAGCTATTTCTTTCGCCGGCCCTCTATTTTCTTCGTAATCTCTTCGCCAAGGGCCGTTTTTTGGTGTTCAAACAGCTCCATTAGCCCTTCCTGTGCAGCATGGAGTAAGCCTTGCAACTGTTCATAAGAAAAAGTAGATTCCTCGCCAGTCCCTTGTAATTCGACGAACTCACCGCTGCCTGTCATTACGACATTCATATCGACGTGTGCCTTGGAATCTTCAGCATAATTCAAGTCGAGAACCGTTTCGCCTTTTTGTAAAATTCCAACGCTGGTAGCCGCTAGATAATCGATTATAGGAAACTTTGACAAAGATTTTTTCTCCGATAAACGATTGATTGCTATAGTCATCGCAACAAAAGCACCTGTAATCGAAGCCGTTCTAGTGCCACCGTCTGCTTGGATGACATCGCAATCAATCCAGACCGTTTTCTCGCCAAGGGCATTAAGGTCTACTACTGCACGGAGTGCTCTGCCAATTAATCGCTGAATCTCCATTGTCCGGCCGGTGACCTTTCCTTTTGAGGATTCCCTAATATTCCTCGTTTCCGTTGCCCGTGGAAGCATCGAATATTCGGCTGTAATCCAACCCTTGCCTTCGCCTCTCATAAACGGCGGAACTCGATCTTCGATGCTCGCCGTACAAATTACCTTCGTATTCCCTACGGAAATGAGGACAGATCCTTCAGGATGCATTAAATAGTTTGTTTCAATATGTATTGGCCTTAGCTGTAATTGCTCCCTGCCATCAACACGCATAACATACGCCCCCTTCATTTACTGCATGCCAAATAAAGAAGAGGCGGCCTTTAAAAGCCAACCTCTTTCATGGTCACTATATAGTATAACAAAAATTATTTTTTAGAAACTACCTGTATTGACTTTTTCTGGACGAGTTACCGGCTCAGTTAATTTTTTCCCTTCATCATTTTTCAGCTCTGCCTTGCCTTTAACTTGGATGGCCACTTTTTTAATGTCCTTTTGCTCCGTTAAGGAAAGCACGAGCGCATTTAGTAATGATTGAGAGATTTCTTTTTCTTCAAAACTGCCATAAATATTTTCATCAAAGTTTAACGTCACCTGACCATTGGCAATCTTAGGCGCTTCTAAGAGCTTTACATCAGACATAAACTCAGAGACTAGGTTTGAATTTTCACTAGGCCCTTGAATCAATTCGTTTACTACCGCAGTAATGTTATCCTTTTCACCGGCAGGGACACGGCGGGTTACCGGTACATAGTAATAGGAGCCTTCTTCCTCTCCACCTATGTAATAGACGGTTACAGGCTTCGTATTCGTAATATCCATTACATCCGTTGTATCAATGTTAATACCCGATGCTCTTGAAAGATGCTCGCTGATTGGAGTTCCTTTCACAGGCATTTTCGTCAATGGGGTTCCATTCATTTTAAGAGCAACTGACTTAATATTATCAAATTGTGTTAGTGTCCATGTGATCGATTGAAGAATCCTCTTTTCATCTTCTGCTTTGTAATCCTTGAATTCTTTTGAAAAATTAACGGTCGCTACTCCGTCTTTATCAATATTAACTGACATGTCCGTGTCCTCAGGCAGGACGGCACGGAAGTCATTTGGGAGCAGGTCTGTTACCTTACCATTCACCACTAAGTATTCAAGGGCCTGCTTGGCTACTGAAGCTGTCTTCGGAAGAGCAATTGTTTGTGGAACGACATAGCCGTTTTTATCAATTAAGTATAGTTCTGTTTGAACAGTGTTTTCAGCGTTGGCCTTCTTCGCAGCCGCTGTTTCTGTATTTTCTTTTTTATCGACTACTTGTGTTGTTTTTGGCGGATCAATTTTCTTTTGTATTTCACCGCCAAACAAGCCGCAGCCAGATAGCAGCACTGATGAAGTCAGCACCGTTAAACCAAGGATTTTTGCTTTATTTTTATACAAATTAATTCCCCCCTAAGACAGTTTGTACTAATATGTATACGAGCCTAGGAAAAAATTAGACCGCCTTAGGACAGAAAAATAGAACATCTTTTAAAAATTTTTTCCATACAAAAAGAGCTCTCAAATTGAGAACTCTAAAGTTTAATTTTCTTTACTTCATTTATCGGGATTCCCAGCCACTGTGAAGCAATTTTTGAAAAAATCCTTCTTGATCCGGTTGTATAAAATTCATGCGCCGGTTCTTCCTCACACGTTTCCAGCAAGCCATTATACTGCAGAATAGCACTAATTTCCCTTGCTGTTTCATCGCCAGAACTAATGACACTGCAATTGTCACCCATAACATTTTTAATTAATGGTTCCAATAGCGGATAATGAGTGCAGCCTAAAATTAACGTGTCCAAATTTTGATTTTGGAGCGGTTTTAATGCCTCATCGACTATTTTCTCTGCAATGGGGCCGCCAAACTCACTACTCTCAACAAGTGGGACGAATTTGGGACAGGCCTGGCTAGTCACAAAAAGTCGGCTATTAAGTGATTTAAGTGCCCTTTCGTACGCACCACTTTTAACCGTCCCTTCTGTACCTATAATCCCAACCCGGTAGTTCTTCGTCCGCTTGATAGCTGCTCTTGCGCCTGGATTAATGACCCCAAGAACGGGAATCGATAGTTCTTTTCGAATCTCATCAAGAGCTGCAGCCGTTGCCGTGTTGCAAGCAATTACAAGCATTTTAATGTTTTTTTCTAGTAAAAAGGTGGTCAATTCCCATGTGAATTTTTTTACTTCCCTAGGTGTCCGTGGCCCATACGGACAGCGGGCGGTATCACCCAAATATATGATTTTCTCATTAGGAAGCTGCCGCATTACCTCTTTGGCAACGGTTAATCCACCCACACCTGAATCGATTACACCAATTGGTTGTTTCAAATTACTCGCCTCTTTTACCGCATTTCCTGATGAAGTTTCATCAAGCTTTTTTGAAGAAATTGAATTTCTTCCATTGAGAAATCGTCTAATATTTCTTCCAAATAAACTTGACGCTTTTTAATTACTTCATCAATAATTCTCTTACCTTCTTCAAGCAGATGGATTCTGACCACACGACGGTCGCTTGGATCCTTCACTCGTTCAACAAGAAGATTTTTCTCCATTCGGTCTACAAGATCCGTTGTTGTACTGCAGGCCAAATACATTTTATTTGAAAGATCACCGATAGTCATATCGCCATCTTCAAACAGCCATTGCAAGGCAACAAATTGCGGAGGAGTAATTTTATAATTGCTTAGCATTTCTCTTCCTTTTTGCTTGATGATTCCAGATATATAGCGTAAATCTTTTTCAATATTGGCGACAATTTCCCCGTTAATTTTTTCGGTATTATCGAGTTTCATGATTCATACACTCCTATATAAAAAGCTTCTCCCAAGACTAGTTTATCTATTTTTTAATAAATATTCTTAATGCTTGTACTTATTTTCTACTTTTTTCGCTAAAATTTCAAGTTGAAATAATCGAAGAGTATTTTATGAACAATAATGAACCGGCCTCCAAAAAGGATGCCGGTCATTGTTATAGTTCGAGCTCTCCCATTCGAAGGAGCTCTACAACAGCTTGAGAACGCCCCTTTACACCAAGCTTTTGCATGGCATTCGAAATATGGTTTCGAACCGTTTTTTCGCTTATAAAAAGTTCACCAGCGATTTCCTTAGTTGTTTTGTCCTGTACTAACAGTTCGAATACTTCTCTTTCGCGTTTGGTGAGTAATGGCTTGTGAGTATAATCATTCTCCTTCAAGTAATGTGACCCTCCTTGCCTTCGCCAGTTATGCACCGGGGGTGGGTATATATTTAGTCACCATATCTTATGTGCATAAGGCAATTGGAGTGACTATATTTCTTTAAAGGAAAATAAAATTATATGCTAATTTTTTCATTATTTATGAGCAATTTTTTCTGTTGCTCTGTCTACGGAAACCCTTTGCCTGTCTTTTTGGAGATCTGAACGATTGTTCCCCTGCCGACAAAGCCCGCACACACAGGATTTTTCCTTTCACGTGCAATGAACTGTATATTAATTAAGCTTTTTCAACTTCGCATAAATAATATACCGTTTCGGGGCATTCCCGACGTATCTAAAAGGGTAACAGGTTGTGAGGATCAATTCTTCCTTTTCGTGCTGCAAGGTAATGATGCTGGTGTCATCGGATTTAACAATTTTGGTATGGGTAATTTCATAGGTATAGTTCCCGTATGGCATTTGCATTTTCAGGGAGTCGCCAATTTTCAATTCACCTAAGCGGCGGAATACGGTGTCCCTGTGCCCAGATAATACAATTTGCCCCTTATCTCCGGGAAAAAATGAGCCCTTATAATGGCCGACGCCTTTTTCAAGATCATCCGGGTCGGTGCCCTCCACGATCGCTAGCTCTGCTTTAATCTTGGGAATGACTAAAAGACCGGCCGTTTCCCCCATCTTAGGCGCTTCATGTTTTTGATGCTGCACTTTTGCATCGGCAGGCTGATCTAGCACCATCTCTTTAGCCTCTTTTAGAGAAGCTTTCGTTTGGAGTTTAACATCAATATATTGCCAGGCACCGATGCCTAAAAGAACGAGACCAATAAAAATGATGAACAGCGGAAACTTAGCTTTCACGTTAGGGTACCTGCCTTTTTTAAAAGGTATTTTCATATTTACAAGTATAACAAAGATTTCAAGCTTAAAAACAGAAAAACCTTCTTTTCAAAAATGAAAAGAAGGTTAATAAACAAAATTATTGATGGTCGCTTCCGAAGAATCTTCTGAATGATTGAATCGTTGTATCACGGTTCAATGCTGCAATTGAAGTAGTCAACGGAATACCTTTCGGGCAGGATTGAACGCAGTTTTGTGAGTTACCACAGTTTACAAGCCCACCGTCACCCATAATCGCTTCTAAACGCTCAGCCTTATTCATTGCTCCTGTTGGATGGGCGTTGAATAGACGAACCTGAGATAATGGCTGTGCACCGATAAAGTTGGATTTGCTGTTAACATTCGGACACGCCTCTAGACATACACCGCATGTCATACATTTTGAAAGCTCATAGGCCCACTGACGCTTATTTTCTGGCATACGTGGTCCAGGACCTAGGTCATAAGTTCCATCGATTGGAATCCATGCTTTTACTTTCTTTAAAGCATCAAACATTCTGCTGCGGTCAACCTGAAGGTCACGAACAACAGGGAATGTTTTCATCGGTGCTAAACGGATTGGCTGTTCCAATTGATCAACAAGAGCGGAACAGGATTGGCGCGGCTTGCCATTGATAACCATTGAACAAGCACCGCAAACTTCCTCTAAACAGTTCATATCCCAAGTGATTGGGGTAGTAGCTTTTCCACTGGCATCGACAGGATTTTTACGAATTTCCATTAACGCAGAAATAACGTTCATATTCGGACGATAAGGAACTTCAAAAGTCTCCTCATATGGAGCGGCATTTTCGCTATCCTGACGTTGGATAATAAATTTTACCATTTTTTTCTCAGACATTTATTCCTACTCCCCTTTCATTAATGCTTTGTAGTGTAATCGCGCTTCCGTGGCTTGATCAAGGATACATCGATGTCCTCATAATGGAAAGCTGGAGCAGATTGTGAATCTACAAATTTAGCCATTGTTGTTTTCATGAATTCCTCATCATTACGCTCTGGGAATTCTGGCTTGTAATGAGCACCACGGCTTTCATTACGATTGTAAGCGCCAAGTGTGATAACACGAGCCATTTGCAGCATGTTTTGTAATTGACGTGTGAAGGCTGCACCTTGGTTGCTCCATTTAGATGTATCATTAATGTTAATATTTTGGTAGCGCTCCATGAGCTCTTGAATCTTTTCATCTGTTTTTAACAGCTTGTCATTGTAACGAACAACAGTTACATTATCAGTCATCCATTCACCAAGCTCTTTATGAAGAACGTAAGCATTTTCCGTTCCATTTAATGACATAATCGAATTCCACTTATCTTCTTGTTCTTTTACATGACGGTCAAAGACAGAAGAAGAAACAGCATCGGAACTCTTTTCTAGTCCATTGATATATTTAACTGCATTTGGTCCTGCAACCATTCCGCCGTAAACCGCTGAAAGTAAGGAGTTTGCTCCAAGACGGTTAGCGCCGTGCTGTGAATAATCACACTCACCTGCTGCAAATAGACCTTTGATATTAGTCATTTGATCGTAATCAACCCATAAGCCGCCCATTGAATAGTGAACCGCAGGGAAAATTTTCATCGGTACTTTACGTGGATTATCACCCATGAATTTTTCATAAATCTCGATGATCCCGCCTAGTTTAATATCCAATTCGTGTGGATCCTTGTGGGAAAGATCAAGGAAAACTGTATTTTCGCCGTTAACTCCCAATTTTTGATTTACACACACATCAAAAATTTCACGTGTTGCGATATCACGTGGTACAAGGTTTCCGTAAGCAGGATATTTTTCCTCTAGGAAGTACCATGGCTTACCATCTTTATAAGTCCAAACTCGTCCGCCTTCACCACGTGCTGATTCACTCATAAGACGAAGCTTGTCATCGCCAGGAATAGCGGTAGGATGAATTTGGATCATTTCACCGTTCGCATAATAAACACCTTGCTGATAAACAATGGAAGCAGCTGAACCAGTGTTAATTACAGAGTTCGTTGACTTTCCAAAAATAATTCCAGGTCCACCAGATGCCATAATGACGGCATCAGCGGCAAAAGAACGGATTTCCATTGTTTTTAGGTCTTGAGCAACAAGTCCGCGGCAAGTGCCTTCGTCATCGATTACTGCTCCTAAGAATTCCCAGCCCTCGTACTTGGTTACTAATCCATCTACTTCAAAACGGCGAACCTGCTCGTCCAATGCGTAGAGAAGCTGCTGGCCAGTTGTTGCACCGGCAAACGCTGTACGGTGGTGCTGTGTACCTCCGAAACGACGGAAATCTAAAAGTCCTTCAGGGGTACGGTTAAACATAACTCCCATCCGGTCAAATAAATTGATGATTCCAGGTGCTGCATCGCACATTGCCTTAACAGGCGGCTGGTTTGCTAAGAAATCTCCGCCATAAATAGTATCGTCAAAGTGAATCCACGGGGAGTCACCTTCACCTTTTGTATTTACTGCTCCATTAATACCGCCTTGGGCACAAACAGAGTGAGAGCGTTTAACAGGAACAAGCGAAAACAATTCTACTGGTGTTCCGGATTCCGCTACCTTAATTGTTGCCATTAAGCCTGCTAAACCGCCGCCGACTATGGCTACCTTACCTTTACTCATTTAACTCACTCCCTTAATCCAAAATCCAATTATTTTTTCCGAACAAATGTAAATGTGAACTATTATACAAATGCTAACAAAGTTGAAATTCCAACATAGGAAAGTGCTAAGAAAATCACGATTGTCACATATGTTGCAATAACCTGTGAACGTGGCGATACAGTGATGCCCCAGCTAACCATGAATGACCATAAACCATTTGCAAAGTGGAAAATAGCTGAAATAATCCCAACAATATAAAATCCAAACATGAATGGTGAAGAAAGAATATCCTGCATCATTTGAAAATTAACTTCATTTCCAAAAGCGGCAGCAACACGAGTCTCCCATACATGCCATGCAATAAAGATCAGCGTGATTACGCCTGTGACACGTTGCAGCAAGAACATCCAGTTTCTGAAAAATCCGAATCTGCTAGTATTATTTTTGGCAGTAAAAGCAATATAAAGCCCATAAATTGCATGAAATAACAATGGTAAATAAATAATTACTGTCTCTAAGACATAGCGGAAAGGAAGATTCCCCATAAAGTTCGCAGCCTTATTGAAAGACTCGACTCCCACTGTTGCATAATGGTTAACTACTAGGTGCTGCATGAGAAAAATCCCGATAGGAATAACTCCCAGCAATGAATGCAATCTCCGATTAAAAAACTCTCGATTACTCGCCATACATTTACCCCCTTTTAATTTTTAAAATGATGTTAAGTACTTTCCTTTCTTCAATCCTTTTTAAAGAATATGTAACCTAGCACCATTGTGACAATAATGTGACATGTCCATTTTACTCCCATCATCATAGAGCGTCAAGAAACCGGATACACAAATCTTTGGTAAAAAATAAAGTTTTTATTATATATTGATATTATAATAGACAATGAAAGCGCATTCATTTTTGATTGGTTTTATTTTAAAAATAATCTAGATTTTTACATTAAAATTTCCAACATCTTACGGTTGGAAAATAAAATTTTTAGGAAATGATAATTATGATAGGAAACGAGCGATAATATCGTAATATAACAAAAAATCCCTTCAAAATGTAAGCGCTATTTTATAAAAACGGTACTGAATTGTAACATAGTTTGTATATAATAGAATGATAGAAAGAGGGGAAACAAGTGAAAGATAGTACAGTCGTAGAATTCAAACAACCTATTGAAGAACCAAGAACCATATCTACCTTCGGTTATGAACTGATCCGAGAAGTTCTTTTGCCAGAGATTTTAGGAAAAGATACGCCAGAAATTTTATATTGGGCGGGCAAAAGGCTAGCACGTAAATTTCCTTTATCCGATTATGGTCAAATGGTTGAATTTTTTGCCAATGCTTCCTGGGGACAGTTATCCATCAATCATGAAAATAAAAATGAGATAGAATTCGAACTATCTAGTCCACTTCTAGTGTCCCGTGTCAAATCAAAAGCAGAAAACTTTTTTCAGCTGGAAGCAGGATTCCTTGCCCAGCAAATCGAGCTGCAAAAGGAAGCCATAGCCGAAACCTTCGAACATCCAGTCAAAAAATCCAACACCGTCCGCTTCACTGTCAAATGGGATAAGAAAGATTCAATTTAAATAGTGAAAGGCACACTCCATTGAGGTGCCTTTCACTATTTTTTAGTTATTCCCAAGTTCAAATGCGTCGTGCAATACTTCTACCGCTTTCAGCATATTTTTCTCTTCTACAACTGCTGAAACTTTTATCTCAGATGTGCTGACCATTTTAACAGCAATATTGTTCTCAGCTAATACTGCAAACATTTGTGCGGCCACTCCAGGATTGGAAATCATGCCAGAACCTACAATTGATACTTTGGCTAGTTTATTCTCAGCATCAAGCTGCTCATATCCAAGGCTTGCCTTATTGTTTTCTAGGACTTTTAACGTATCAACCCAATCGTTTGTGTGGATAGAGAATGACAAATTGGCTGTACCAGCTTCGGTTGTACTTTGAATGATAATATCGACATTAATGTGATTCTGTGCAAGTGTTGTAAAAATTGTAGAAAGACTTGTTAATGAATTTTTAAGTCCTAAAACGGTTACCCGTGTAATTTCATCTTCAAATGCGACTCCGCGGACGACTAAGTTTTGTTCCATTGTAGCTTCCCCCTCAATTACTGTTCCTTCAATTTTCTCCATACTAGAACGAACTTCTAATCGGACATTATAGTTCTTGGCAAACTCTACTGCTCTAGGGTGCAGCACACCTGCTCCTAAATTAGCAAGCTCAAGCATTTCATCATAAGACACGGATAATAATTTACGAGCGTTTTTCACATACCTAGGATCCGTTGTGAATACTCCGGTAACATCCGTATAAATATCACACTTATCGGCTTTTAAAGCAGCAGCTAAAGCCACTGCGGTCGTGTCAGAGCCGCCGCGTCCGAGAGTGGTGATTTCACCTTCTTCGGTAATTCCTTGGAAGCCGGCAACAATGACCACCTTCCCATCATTAAGCTGGGTTTCAATCGCCTGAGTATTGATTTTTGAAATTCTTGCATTTCCATGAACAGGTTCAGTCACGATTCCTGCTTGCCAGCCAGTATAAGAAACAGCCTCCAAGCCTTTTTGGTTTAAAGTCATGCTCAATAACGCGATAGTCACCTGCTCCCCGGTAGAAAGAAGCATATCCATTTCCCGCTTATTAGGCTGCGCGGAGATTTCCTTTGCTAAGCTGACGAGCTGATCCGTCGATTTTCCCATTGCCGAAACGACAACAACAACCTTGTTTCCCCGCTCGGTTTCTTCTCTAACACATTCTGCTACATTTAAAATTCTCTCGACGCTTCCTACGGAAGTCCCCCCGAATTTTTGTACAATAAGCCCCATGTTCGTTTTCCCCTACTTTCAAATGATTGCTATAGTTTTCCCTGGAAAAAATAAAAAAAGCAATGAGAGAGTATCTCATTGCTTAATAAACACAAAAAAATCTTGCGCCTACAATGTAAGATAGCTCTCCAAGACAATAGCCTTGACAATCCGGCATTTATTAAATACAGGACCAGCAAAGAAAGAAATGAGACTTTCTTCACTTCGGCGAACATCCCCTTTCAAGGCTCGTCATGGAAGCTCATCCTTCTCAGAACCCTTACTTTTGAAGCTCGCACCTCTACCTTCACTTTAGTACGTAAAAGTGACAGTAAATTAAATTTTCACTTATTATAGCATGATAATATTACTCTGACAATCCTTATGACTGAAGTTTTTTCATTAATTCTTCCGCTACGTCTTTAGGGATTCCAATTGCTCTAAATTCCTCAAGTCCAGCTTCCTTCATTTTTTTCACAGATCCAAACTGCTTAAGCAATAATTTCTTCCGTTTCTCGCCAATTCCGGGAATATCATCGAGCAATGATTGGAAAGCACTTTTGCCGCGGATTTGCCGATGGAAGGTAATCGCAAAGCGGTGAACCTCGTCTTGGATTCTTTGAAGCAGATAAAATTCCTGGCTATTCCGTTGCAATGGGACAATTTCTAATGGATTGCCATATAAAAGCTGGGAGGTGCGGTGCTTTTCATCCTTCACCAGACCAGAAAGGGGAATATCTAACCCTAACTCGTTCTCTAAAACATCCCTGACGGCCTCCACATGCCCCTTGCCGCCGTCAATAATAATTAAATCAGGAAGCGGCAGCTCTTCCTTTAACGCCCTTGAATACCTTCTTCGAGTTACTTCCCTCATAGATTCATAATCATCGGGACCTTTTACTGACTTAATCTTATATTTGCGATATTCTCGTTTGTTTGCTTTACCATCCGTAAACACAACCATTGCCGAAACAGGATCGGTTCCTTGGATATTAGAGTTATCAAAGGCCTCGATGCGGTGCGGCGTATAAATTCCGAGAAGTTCCCCAAGGTTTTCCACAGCCTTTATGGTTCGTTCCTCATCTTTTTCAATCAGCGAGAACTTTTCATTTAAGGCAATTTTCGCATTTTTGATCGCCATTTTGACGAGATCCTTTTTTTGTCCCCGCTGCGGCTGCAACACTTTTACTTCAAGAAGCTGTTCTGCCATATTTAAGTCGACTTCATCCTGAATGAGAATTTCCTTGGGTTTGAAATGGTTTGTCTTCTGGTAAAATTGTCCTAAAAATGTGAGGATTTCTTCCTCAGGTTCATTGTAAATCGGGAACATCGATACGTCTCGTTCGATTAGCTTCCCTTGGCGCACAAAAAAGACCTGAACGCACATCCATCCTTTATCAACCGCATAGCCGAATACATCGCGGTCGGTAAAGTCAGTCATCGTGATTTTTTGCTTTTCCATTATCGTTTCAATATGGATGATTTTATCACGGAAATCCTTCGCTCTTTCAAAATCCAGCTCTTCTGCCGCTAAGGTCATTTTTTCGGTTAATTCTTTTTTAATTTCCTTATAACCGCCATTTAAAAAGCGGGTAATTTCATCAGTCATTTCTTTATACTGTTGTTCCGTTACCTCATTGACACATGGTGCCAGGCATTGTCCTAGATGATAATATAAGCAGACCCGGTCGGGAAGTGTCGCACATTTACGGAGAGGATAAATCCGGTCAAGAAGCTTTTTCGTTTCATTAGCCGCCATAACATTCGGATAAGGACCGAAATATTTGCCTTTATCCTTTTTTACTTTCCTGGTGATAATCAGTTTCGGATGTCTTTCGGCTGTCAGCTTGATAAATGGATAGGTTTTGTCATCCTTAAGCATGACATTATATTTTGGGTCGTATTTCTTAATTAGGTTTAATTCTAAAATGAGTGCTTCTATATTAGAGGAGGTGACAATGTATTCAAAGTCTTCGATCTCCTGAACAAGCCTGAGCGTTTTTCCGTCATGTGATCCGGTAAAATAAGACCGGACCCGGTTCTTTAATATTTTAGCTTTCCCCACATAAATGATTGTTCCTTGACGGTCTTTCATTAAGTAGCAGCCAGGCTGATCCGGCAGCAGTGTCAGTTTTTGCTTAATGGTTTCATTCATTCCGGCCACTCCTCGCTTCATTTTTTTATTTATCTTTAAAATTTTAACAAAAATAAAAACCCTTAGCCAGAAAATTTCTGACCAAGGGTCTATTCATTTTAAACGTGCTTTTCTAATACGCTTGCTAACGCGTCTTTTGGCTGGAAGCCAACTACTTTATCGACAACTTCGCCATTTTTGAATACTAATAAGGTTGGAATGCTCATAACGCCAAAATTAGCAGCTGTTTGTGGATTTTCATCGACATCAAGCTTCGTGATTTTTACTTTATCGCCCATATCTAAATCAAGTTCTTCTAAAACTGGAGCGATCATTTTGCAAGGTCCGCACCATGGTGCCCAGAAATCTACAAGTACAAGGCCTGAACCTGTTTCAGACGAGAAGTTTTGGTCTGTTAAATGTGAAATAGCCATTTTTTATATTGCCCTCCTAATGAATAATGAATCACTACCGAAAGTATAACATCGTTTGTTTTCTCAAGCTAATAATCTGACTCGCTAATAAAAACGAGCGGAACATTCCGCTCGCCTTATTATTATGAATGAACTTTAAGCTTTTTAAACTCTTCAGTTAATAATGGAACAACTTCGAATAAGTCGCCAACAATTCCGTAATCAGCTACCTTAAAGATGTTTGCTTCAGGGTCTTTGTTGATCGCTACGATTACTTTAGAGTTAGACATACCAGCTAAGTGCTGAATCGCGCCGGAAATTCCGCAAGCGATATAAAGGTCAGGCGTTACAACCTTACCAGTTTGGCCGATTTGTAAGGAGTAATCGCAATATTCAGCATCACATGCACCGCGGGAAGCTCCTACTGCTCCTCCTAAAACTTGTGCTAATTCTTTAAGCGGGGCAAATCCTTCTGCACTCTTCACACCGCGTCCACCTGAAATAACCACTTTAGCTTCGCTTAGGTCAACACCTTCGCTTGCTTTACGTACTACTTCTTTGATAATCGCACGAAGGTCTTTAATTTCAACAGAAAGGGAAGCAACGTCACCATTTCTGCTTTCATCTTTTGCTAAAGGTGCGATGTTATTTGGACGCACAGTTGCAAAAATTAAGCCGTCCGTTACAATTTTCTTTTCAAATGCTTTACCTGAATAAATTGGTCTTGTAAATACAACATTGCCGCCAGCCACTTCAACAGCTGTAGCATCCGAGATAAGACCAGATTGAAGCTTCCCAGCGATTCTTGGAGAAAGGTCTTTTCCAAGTGCTGTATGACCCAATACCAACCCTTCTGGATTTTCTTGGTCAATAACCGCTAAAAGGGCTTGTGCATAACCATCAGAAGTATATTGCTTTAATTTTTCGTCTTCCACAACCACGACGCGATCAGCACCATATTGTACTAATTCTGCCCCTAAAGCGCTTACAGCATCGCCAACTAAAACACCAACAACTTCTCCGCCCTCTGCAACCGTTTTTGCTGCAGCCACTGCTTCGAAAGATACATTACGTAATGAACCGTCACGAACTTCTCCTAATACCAACACTTTTCTAGACATTCCATTTCCCTCCTGCAAACAATTTTTATGAAATTTCGATTAAATTACTTTTGCTTCAGTATGAAGTAGGTGAACCAGTTCTTTAACCTGATCATTCAAATCGCCGGATAAAACCTTTCCTGCTTCTTTTTTCGCTGGCAGGTAGATTTCAATTGTTTTTGTTTTTGCTTCCACATCATCTTCTTCAAGATCAAGGTCATCCAATTCTAATTCATCAAGCGGCTTCTTCTTTGCTTTCATGATTCCTGGTAAAGAAGGGTAACGCGGCTCATTTAGACCTTGCTGCGCTGTAACTAATAATGGAAGGCTTGTTTCGATTACTTCTGAATCCCCTTCAACGTCACGCGTAACGGTTACATTTGTGCCATCAATTTCAAGCTTTGTAATCGTTGTTACATAAGGAATGTTTAAAAGTTCAGCAACACGCGGACCTACTTGACCAGAACCGCCATCAATCGCCACATTTCCTCCTAGGATTAAATCAGCATTTTTATCCTTTAAGTATTCAGCAAGAATTTTAGCAGTTGTAAATTGATCGCCGTTTTCAACATCGTCTTCTGTATTAATAAGGACAGCTTTATCAGCACCCATCGCAAGTGCAGTGCGCAATTGCTTTTCTGTTTCTTCATTGCCTACAGAGATAACCGTTACTTCTCCGCCATTAGCATCGCGAACTTGGATTGCTTCTTCAATTGCATATTCATCATAAGGATTGATGATAAATTCAGCACCATCCTCATTGATTTTTCCGCCGGAGATCGCAATTTTTTCTTCAGTATCAAAGGTTCTTTTCATTAATACATAAATGTTCATGGTTACCCTCCTAGTTAAATTTCGAGCATTCGCTCAGTTTGAAAGATTAAGAAAATTGTCTTCAAAAAAATTTTATTAAAAGCTTCCAGATGGGTCAAGCCCAAGATTATGGAAGCCTATTCACCCCTAAAATGAGGTTCTCTTTTTTCAATGAAGGCTTGGATGCCTTCTTTAGCGTCATTGGAGACAAACACTTTGCCAAAAAGTTCAGCTTCTCTTTTTGTACCTCGATAGAATTCTTCTGTTTTAGCATAGTTTAAAAGCTCGATACTTGCTTTAATAGAACCTGGGCTTTTCTTTGCAATTTTTTTAGCCAATTTATTCGCCTGCTCCAAAACCTCATTCTCTGGGAAGGCACGGTTTGCTAAGCCATATTGGACCGCTTCTAATCCAGTGATAGGCTCAGATGTGAAAAGCATTTCGGCTGCTCTTGCCACACCTACATATTTAGGCAGACGTTGAGTACCTGCGAATCCTGGGATTAACCCTAATTGCAGTTCAGGAAGACCAAGTTTAGCCGTTTCACTGACGTAACGAATATGACAAGCCATTGCAAGCTCTAAACCTCCGCCAAGGGCTGCACCGTGAATCGCCGCAATAATCGGTTTTGGGAATTTTTCCATCCGATCAAACAAATCTTGTCCAAACTGTCCCAGTTTAGAAAAGTCCTCGGAAGAAGTTACTGTGGTAAATTCTTTAATATCAGCACCTGCTGAGAAAAAGCGCCCTTCCCCATGAATGACCACAGCTCTAATTTCACGGTTTGGTTCGATTTCATCCAGTACGGCAGAAAGTTCCCTTAATAGACCTGATGAAAGGGCATTTGCCGGAGGACGTTCCAAAGTAATAGTAGCAATACTGTCCTCATGAGACCATTTTAAATATTCCATCAATTCCCCTCCTAACTTAAACTACCGAATTCCGCAGCCATTAATCAAAAGACGATGGACCGGGGCTGCTAATGCCTTCAAATCATACCTCTCTTCATTCATAACCCAGGATGTAACGGTTTCATCAATCGTACCGAAAATCATTTGCCGGGCAAGACGAACATCAAGGTCGCTTGAAAACTCTCCAGTTTCTTTTCCTTCAATAAGGATCTTATCGATCACCTGCAAATAGCCTTTAAGAACATCATTTATACGTAAACGGAGTTCCTTATTGGATTGACGTAATTCCAATTGGGTTACGATTGCCCAGTGATGATCATCAGACAAAGCTTGGAAATGAGTTTCTACCATCATTAATAATTTCTCTGCCGCTGTTATTTTTCCTGCAATTTTTTCTTCTATTTTTTCAACGAAATAACCCATTTTTTCTTCAAAGAGAGAGATAAGGATGTCTTCCTTGTTTTTGAAATAGAGATAAATGGTGCCGTCAGCCACTCCTGCCTGTTTCGCAATTTTTGAAACCTGCGTTTGGTGGTAGCCATTTTCAGCAATGGCGATGACTGCTGCATCAATGATTTGCATATACTTTGGCTTGCTTTTTTTCAATGCTATCCCCCCTTTGAAGAAAACTGATATACTCTAAGTAAGTAAAAAGAAAAATATGAATGAATCATCATTCATATTTTAATAATAATTTTTATATGTACTTCTGTCAAGAACTACTGAATAGACTTCTTGTGATTATTTTTAGACAAGCCTTAACTTTCAAAAAAAAATACTTCTAAGCTTGTTTTTTATTTTCTTCTTCTATTTTTTGCTTCTCTTCCTCCACCAGCATCCTTCTTAAAATTTTTCCAACAGCCGATTTTGGCAATTCTTTTCTAAATTCATACAAGCGTGGCGCTTTATAGGCTGCTAAAAATTTTCTGGCGAATTGGTTCATTTCTTCAGGGGTAACCCTTGAACCTTCTTTTAAAACAATATAAGCCTTAACGGTTTCCCCGCGATATGGGTCAGATATT
This sequence comes from Neobacillus bataviensis, assembly GCF_019969725.1. The sequence goes on along the minus strand of NZ_JAHXYW010000004.1, from coordinate 115,629 downwards.
CCCGCAGCAACCGCTTCGATCACATCAGGGTGCTCATACAACACTTCTTCTATTTCACGAGGGTAAATATTATATCCGCCAGCGATGATCATATCTTTTTTGCGGTCGACAACATAAAAATAGCCTTGTTCATCCATATAGCCAAGATCGCCTGTATAGAGCCAGCCATCCTTCAAAACTTCGGCTGTTTCTTCAGGACGATTCCAGTAGCCTTTCATGATTTGGGGACCTTTGATGACGATTTCGCCAATTTCCTTTATTTGCATTGGTTCACCGGTATCCGTGGAAATAACTTTTGCATCCGTATCAGGATATGGGACACCTATGCTGCCCTTTACCCTTTCAACATCCCACAAGAAGTTCGAGTGGGTAACTGGGGATGCTTCCGACAAGCCATAACCTTCAACCAGTTTTCCTCCTGTAACCTTCTCGAAGTTCTCCTGAACTTCAAGCGGAAGCGGAGCTGAACCGCTGATGCAGGCTGCAATAGACGATAAATCATATTTTTTTAGATCAGGATGGTTTAATAAACCAATGTAAATGGTTGGAGCTCCCGGAAAAAGGGTTGGCCGCTGCTTTTGAATCGTTTTCAACGTTGTCAGTGCATCAAATTTAGGAAGTAAGATTAATTTACAGGCCATTTTGATGGATAATAACATACATACAGTCATTCCATAAACATGGAAAAACGGTACGATGGCCAGAACACTTTCTTCCCCAGGTTTGCACTTATATATCCATTTCTCGCTCATGGTTGTATTCGTAATTAAATTTTTATGGGTCAGCATGACCCCCTTCGGTGAACCCGTCGTTCCGCCTGTATATTGCAGTAAAGCCAAGTCCTCTTCTACATTGACCTCATAGCTGATAAGTTTTTTAGGCTTCATTTTTAAAATTTCCGTTAGCAAATGGGCGCTTCCTTCATGCTTTACATTGACGACAATTCCATATTGTTTTTTCTGGATGAATGGATAGACGAGATTTTTGGGAAATGGGAGATAGTCTTTGATGGCGGTTACAATAATATGTTGCAAATCCGTTTGCGGCATTACTTTAGAAACTCGGGGATATAGGATGTCTAGGGTGATGATTGCTTTAGCACCAGAATCTTTCATTTGGTATTCCAGTTCCCGTTCGGTATATAGCGGGTTGGTTTGAACGACGATTCCACCGGCCATTAATATACCAAAATAACAAATGACTGCCTGAGGAGTATTGGGCAGCATGATCGCAACGCGGTCATCTTTTGTAATGCCAAGCTTCTCCTGGAGGTAACCGGCAAATTTCAAAGCATCGTCATAAAGCTGTTTAAAGGTCATATCTTTCCCCATAAAATGAACGGCAATCTTGCCTGGATAGTGCTCGGCAGCATTGACTAAATATGTTTGTACGGATTCTGAGGAGTATTCAATAGTGGCAGGAATTTCCTTTGGATAAAGAGCCAGCCATGGTTTGGACTCCACAATAATAAACCTCCTTATTTAATAAAATAATTAAAAATATTCTCATTTCTTATTCTATTATAATACAGTATTTCACAATTAACAATTGAAGGCAGGCCTAAAAAAATCACCGCTGAAACTTGTTCAGCGATGATTTTAATTAAAAGAAAACAAGATAGATAACACCGATTAGCAAAAACAAGCCGCATAATCCGAGAAGTACCTTAGCTAATGTCTCCACTGTTCATTCTCCCCTTACGAAATTCCTGCACCAATCACATACGACAATCCAATCGAAATGATCATCGAAATCAAACCAACCGCCCGGTTATCATTTTGGATTTCGTCGTCAATTTTAAATTTGGGTGTTAAAAATTCAAAGATAAAATAGCCGGCCAATAGCAAAACAAAACCGTAAACACCCCAGCCAACCATTGACAGCACGGAAGAGTTGTGTTCAATCGTGTGACGAAAAATATTGGCAACGCCAAATATTTTCCCTCCCGTAGCCATCGCCACGGCCACATTCCCCTTTTTGATTTCTTCCCAATTTTTGTATTTCGTTACAGCCTCAAAAATGGCTAAAAAGACAATCATACACAAAATGACTACACTATAATAAGCAGCTATTTGAATATACTCGTTTTCCCAAAACTGGTCCATTGCCATTCTCCCCGGACATTATTTAAATTCAACGACGGTGACGCCTGACCCGCCTTCTCCGGCTTCTCCAAAGCGGATTTTCTTAACAGAACGATGGTTCCTTAAATATTCTTGAACCCCCTGCCTTAATGCTCCCGTACCCTTACCATGAATAATGGATACGCGGGGATAACTTGCCAAGAGGGCATCATCAATGTATTTCTCTACCTTTAGGAGGGCATCCTCATATCTTTCACCACGCAGGTCCAATTCTAGTTTAACATGGGAGTCCCTGCCTTTTACAATAGCCATCGGACGTGTTTCTACTTGTTTCGGAGTCCCCAAATATTCCATGTCCTTTTCTTTCACTTTCATCTTTAAAATGCCAATTTGGACCTGCCATTCGTTGTCCGTCACTTTTTCGACCAGGATGCCTTTTTGATCAAAGGTCAGAACCTTTACTTCATCCCCAGGCATGTAGGAAACCTTTTTCGTTTTCTTATTGATGAGTTTTTCAGATTTCTTTATTTCCGGTGCCGCTCCTTCGAGGCGGCGTTTGGCATCAATTAATTCATGCTCTTTTATTTCGGCATGCTTTTCTGTTCTCATTTTTCGAAGGTCGCGGATAACCTTGTCTGCTTCACTTTTTGCTTCTTCCACAATCTCTCCGGCTTTTTCAGCCGCTTTTTCCAGCATCGAGTCTTTTTTCTCATAAAACTCCATCATTTGGTTTTGTAAATCCTGATGAAGCTTTTCTGCTTGCTTTAAATAATCGCGTGCTTCCTGCTGCTCGATTTCAGCCCTGCGCTTGCTCTCTTCCAAAGAGGCGATCATTTTATCAATTTGGTTCGTATCCTCACTGACATGCGAGCGCGCGGCCTGGATTACCCGGTCGTTAAGACCAAGTCTCTTAGAAATTTCAAATGCATTACTTCTTCCCGGTACACCTAAAAGGAGTTTATAGGTTGGGCTTAATGTCTCGACATTAAACTCGACACTGGCATTGAGAACTCCCTCCCGGTTATAGCCATAAGCTTTTAATTCCGGGTAATGGGTGGTGGCAATGACTCTTGCTCCCCTTCTATGAACTTCATCGAGGATGGAGATGGCGAGTGCCGCCCCTTCCTGAGGGTCGGTTCCTGCTCCAAGCTCGTCAAACAAAACAAGACTATTAAAATCCACTTTATTTAAGATATCGACAATGTTCACCATATGGGAGGAAAACGTACTTAAGCTCTGCTCAATTGACTGTTCGTCGCCAATATCGGCATAAACAGCGTCAAAAACGGCAAGCTCAGATCCGTCCTGAGCGGGAACCTGCAGTCCTGCCTGGGCCATTAGAGAACATAAGCCAAGTGTTTTTAACGTGACCGTTTTACCTCCGGTGTTCGGACCCGTAATAACTATGGTCGTAAAATCTTTCCCGAGCATAATGTCATTCGCCACTACTTCGTCGATTGGAATTAACGGATGTCTCGCTTTAAATAATGAGATTCTTCCCTCATGATTCATGTTCGGCATGGTGGCTTTTATTTTTTTCCCGTACCTAGCCTTGGCAAAAATAAAATCTAAATTAGCGAGAACCTTTACGATTACTTGAAGCTCACTTTCATGTTCAGCCGTTTTCGCAGATAACTCCGTCAGAATCCGTTCAATTTCAAGCTGTTCCTTGACGCGGATGTCTTGCAGCTGATTATTTAGCTGAACAATAACCTGCGGTTCGATAAACAGCGTTTGTCCTGACGAGCTTTGGTCATGGATAATTCCGCCATAGTGGCCGCGGTATTCCTGTTTTACAGGGATAACAAAACGGTCATTCCGGATCGTGATAATCGCATCGGACAGCATCTTTTGCGCACTTGAAGAGCGAATCATGCTTTCTAATTTTTCGCGCACTCGTGCTTCATTGGCTCGAAGCTGATGCCTTAATGACCGTAACAGCTCACTGGCACCATCCAGCACTTCGCCGCTTTCATCGATGGCATATTTAATCGCTTGTTCAAGGTTCGTAAGCGGGATGATTCTGTCCACTTGCTCTAATAAAATCGGAATTTCCGTTCGTTCTTCTGCGATTTCCTCAATGAATCGCTTCATTTGCCTGCTAGCGTGAATCGTGCTCGCGACTTGCACTAACTCATGCGGGCTTAAAACACCGCCAATGACGGAACGTTTGATATGGGCACGAATATCATAAATCCCGGATAACGGGACATTTCCTTTAATCCGAAAAACAGTGGCCGCTTCATCCGTTTCCGCCTGAAGCTTAACGACTTCTTCAAAATCAGTTGACGGCACTAAGTGCTTTATTTTTTCTTTTCCAAGTGAAGATGCAGCATGCTCCAACAGCTGCTCCCTCACCTTGGTGAATTCTAATACTTTTAAAACTCTATCTTTCATGAGGTCGAGCCTCCTTTTTATCTATTATGCAAAAATTCTAGCAGGTCATTTCTATCAAGGGTGTTGATCACCGATGATTTTTTTATCCAGCCCTTTTTAGCGGCTGATACGCCGATTGCCATATGCTTTAATGTATCGACCATATGGGCATCAGTATTAATGAGGAGTTTAACACCTGCATCCTGGGCTTTTCGTAAGTATTCCGCTGCCAGGTCGAGCCGGTTAGGGTTCGCATTTAATTCTAACGCTGTGTTTGTTTCTTTAGCCAGCTCAATCAGCATATCGATATCCACATCATAACCTTCACGGCGGCCAATTTTTCTGCCAGTCGGATGGGCTATCAAATCGACATGGGCATTTGTTAAGGCTGTTTTCAGACGCTCCATGATTTTTTCCCTTGGCTGGGAAAAAGCAGAATGGATGGACGCGATGACAAAATCCATCTCAGCAAGGAGCTCATCGTCATAGTCCAGGGTTCCATCAGGTAAAATATCCATCTCGACACCTGATAGAATGAGAAAATCATCATACTTTTCATTTAATTTCTTAATTTCTTCTCTCTGCTTCAATAATCTTTCAGGCGTCAGCCCATTCGCTACTTTTAAATATTGCGAGTGGTCCGTTATCGCCATATATTGATAGCCTCTTTTGCGGCAGGCTTCAGCCATTTCTTCAATCGTGTGTGCACCATCGCTCCAGGTGGAATGCATATGAAGATCGCCTTTAATATCCTCAAGTTCGATTAACTCTTGATTGTGTGAAAAGGTTTCGACTTCCTTGCCGTCCTCTCTAACTTCCGGTGGAATAAACGGAAGATCAAAATGCTTGAAAAATTCTTCTTCGGATGAGAAGGTGAGGATTTCTCCTGTGTCTACGTTTTCCACACCGTATTCACTAATTTTTTCGCCGCGTTCTTTAGCAAGCTGTCTCATTCGGACATTATGATCTTTTGAACCTGTAAAGTGGTGCAGGGTAGTGATAAATTCCTCGGGTTTTACCAAACGAAAATCAGCGGAAACATCATATTCTAGTTCAAATACTAAGGATACCTTCGTGTCCCCCGCCCCAATGACCTCTTTTATATAAGGCAATTCTAGCAGCTGCTGTCGAACTGATTCAGGATTTTGGGTTCCGATTATAAAATCAAGGTCCTTAATCGTTTCCCGCATTCTGCGCAGGCTGCCGGCCCTTGAGAATCGATATATGTCAGTCATTTGCGAAAGTCTTGCCTCAATTTGCTCGGCCACTAGGAGCATGTAGGCAAGCGGAAGCCGTTCCGGCCTTGAGCCAACATTAGCAATCGCACTTAAGATTTTTTCTTCCGTTTTTTTGCCAAAACCAGCGAGACCTTGAACCTTACCTGCCTCGCATGCCTCTTTTAGACTTGTGACATCCTCAATTCCAAGCTCCTGATAGAGTTTAGCGATCTTTTTCCCGCCAAGCCCCGGTAGCTGAAGCAGCGGAATCAGTCCAGCCGGAACTTCCTCTTTAAGCTCTTTTAAAACAGAGGAGGAACCCTCTTTTATGTATTCATCAATCACAGCGGCAGTACCCTTGCCAATTCCCGAAATCGATGTAAAGTCCTCAATTTCTGTTAAGCTGCGTTCATCGGTTTCCAAGGCATTTGCTGCTTTTCGAAAGGCCGAAACCTTAAACGTATTTTCACCTTTTAATTCCATATAAATCGCAATCATTTCTAATAGACGAATGATTTCTTTTTTGTTTACTTCCATAAAATCCACCTGCCTTGAGTACATTTTAACCTTTTTTTCAACATAAAGAAAAACTTCTCTGCTACAGAGAAGTTCGTGCTGCAGTCTATTCAATCTATAAGCCTTTAATCTGCTGTGAAAGAATCGGTGTATGATTCACAATCGCGTTTGCCAAAAATGAATTGTTTAGAGGATTTTGCAAAAGTTCCATTGGAATTAAGGCTGCAATATATAATACAATGAAAATAATTAAATAGATTTCCAAAAAGCCTAATATTCCCCCTGCCCAAATATTTAACTGTCTTAAAATAGGAAGATGGGCAATAAAGTCGAGCATCGAACCAATGATTTGGAACAATATTTTTACGGCAAAAAAGATTATTACAAATGCGATGGTACGGTAAAAGGCAGTTTCCGCATTGCTGGAGTCGGTTAGAATTTTTAAAGTCGTCCCTTCACCAAAATTCGGATACGGAACCCAAAGTGTCAGCTTTGGTGCTAGCTCACCATAGTATAAATAGGCGACGATGTATGCAATAATAAAGCCTGCAATATGGACAAATTGCATAATAAAGCCTCTTTTTAGGCCAACAAAAAATCCGATAATAAGAAATAATAAAATGGCTAAATCCAACATGATTCTTTAGTCCTTTTCTTTTTGTAGTTCCGCTTGCAGCCGTTCCAGCTCGTCTTTGATTTTTAAATAATCATTCACTGCATTGACCGCAGTTAAAACGGCAAGCTTGCTTGCATCTAATAAAGGATTCTTGGAGCTGATTTCCCGCATTTTGTCATCTACCAATGATGCTACATATTTTACGTGGCCCGAGCTCTCCGTACCTACTATAACGTACCGTTGTCCGTAAATATCTACGGTTGTTCGATTTTTTTCTGTATTTGACAACGCAAATGCCTCCATTCAAAGAATCCTACACTATATCATAACACGAACAGTTATAAGTGGAAAAGTCAAACCAATTAGCAAAAGATATATTTAATAGAAATGTGGTGCTTTTATTTGGGTAATGTAGTCATTAATGTTGGAATGAAAGAGATTTTGGAAATGAAAAGCTATTATAGCATGCATCTAGTTGATAAATTACCTCCAGGGAGTGTGTTTGCGGCGAAAACCCCTTCCTGCATGATCACCGCATATAAATCTGGAAAGGTACTATTCCAAGGGAATGCTAGTGAAACGGAGGCTGGCAGATGGGGTGGAAATCCGGCACTTGTTTCTTCAAAAGGAAAATCAGCTGCGAAAGGAGACCTTCCAGCCGGCATTGGGGGGATGTCTGTCATCGGCTCTGATGAGGTAGGTACTGGAGACTTTTTCGGCCCGATTACCGTTGTTGCCGCCTATGTAAAAAAAGAACAGATTCCATTATTAAAAGAATTGGGTGTCAGGGATTCCAAGGATTTAAACGATGAAAAAATCATTGAGATTGCTAAGGTTATCAAAGATGTTGTCCCTTTTAGCTTGATGACGCTGAAAAATGAAAAATATAATCAGGTGCAGCAAAAGGGGATGTCGCAGGGGAAAATGAAGGCCATTCTACATAATCAGGCGATTTTAAATGTGTTAGGTAAGATTTCTCCGGATAAACCAGAAGCGATTCTAATTGACCAATTTGTTCAGGCCAGCACCTATTTTCAGCATGTTAAAGGCCAAAAAGCGGTAGCGAAGGAAAACGTTTATTTTAGCACGAAGGCGGAAGGCATTCACTTGGCGGTTGCAGCGGCAAGCATTCTTGCCCGATATGCGTTTATTCAATATATTGATAAGCTGAGTGAGGCAGCCGGGTTTAAAATTCCGAAGGGTGCCGGGGCTCAGGTAGATGTAGCCGCCGCAAAGCTTATTTTGAGTAAAGGGCATGAGGCGCTGCCATCGTATGTGAAGCTGCATTTTGCTAATACGGAAAAAGCTATGGCAATTGTTAATAAGAAGCGTTAACCTCTTCTTTGAAGAATAAAATATGAGGTAAAAATCAAATGGGGGGATTTAGGTGGTTAGGAGACTAGATGAAACTGAGATTAATGAATCTGTAGCTAAATTGCCTGGTTGGAAATTAGACGGAAAATTTATTGTCAAAAAGTATCGCTTTCAGGAATTTTTAAAAGGTGTGGCGTTCGTGAATGAGATTGCTTCTCTCTCTGAAGAAAAGAATCATCACCCTTTTATCGCGATTGACTATAAATTAGTAACATTAAGGTTAACCTCCTGGAATGCAGGGGGATTGACAGACTTGGATATGGCATTGGCTCGGAATTATGATGAAATTTATGGGAAAATTTAATTTAATGCGAGAATTTGAGAGGCTGCCCCGAAATTTTAGTGATGGGGCAGCCTTTTTTGAGGTTTTTTGAGAAATTTTCACTTAAAAAGAATGATTTTTTTAGAAATAAACATTCGAATAATATTAAGACCGATTTTTTTCACAAAAATTGAGTAAATTGACATCTCGAGTATATTTATCAGCGTTTTTTTTATTTTATCAGCGAATTTAGAGTGTTTATCAGCGAATTCTTATAGTTTATCAGCGGATTTTTTAACTTTATCAGCGAATTAAAAATTTACCAAGGAAAAGTCTTTGGGTAGTAAACACGTACCTTTTTTGAACCAGTATAATTCAAACTTGCAGAAAGAAGTAATCGTTTTGCAGCATCATGCGATTTTAAATGAACGAAGTCCCGAAACTCCCTATTCGTAATTTTCGAATCAATTAGTAAAAAATAATCCTTCAGGGCATTTATATGAGCGTCATTATAATATTCGTCGCAGGTAGTGCAATACCATTTCTGTTTTTTCCTAATAAGAGGAGCATGCTGATTATAATTAGGGCAAAATACACCGGTTTTAATATCCTCCTTTTTTATTCCGTATTTACTCAAAATATAGTTCGTCGGGATTGTATTCATTTTTACGAGAAGGCGGCCAAGTTTTCGGAGGTCTTTTGCAGTGAGAAGTGGATTTGTATACATCTTTTCGAAAAACTGAATTTTGTTTATAAAAGCATCTGCCTTACATACTCGCGGTTTGACTTTAAAAGCGTTTTTTCCTGTAATGACATAAGAAGAATAGTTATTGCTTATAACAACAAGGCAATCAACAGGAACCAGTGGAAACTTATGTTCAGCCATTAGTTTCTGTATGTACTCTTTATGCCTTTTCGCTTGAGCAATTGGATCGGGGTAACCTTTTTCCTTGTCATTGTTTATTTGAGTGAACTGCTCATTTTCGGTATCAAAAATTAATTTTCCAGCCATATTTTTCACTTCAACAATTAGAGCGAATTCAGGTGTGAGGAAAAGGGTATCAATTTGGCAGTTGTAGTCACCATCGGGAAGATTTAAATCGTGGAGTATCATGTACTTGTCTATCGGAAGGAGGCGCAAATAATAATCAAGAGCTACTTCTCCTTGGTATCCTGCCTGCCGCCTGCCAAGTTCCTCTAAAATTTGCTGGTATTTGGGGTAATTAAGAGGAAGACGCCGGCATAATGCCTCTAAAATTAAAATTACTAGTGGAATTGTCCTATTTTTAATGATCAAACTTATCACTCCTTTCAATTTGGTTATTAAATTCAAAAAAACAGCACGAAATACCTGCCGAATTTTGCCGAAATTTGTTAACGTTTTTTGTCTAATTATTTTATCAGCGCTTTTTAGCAGTTTATCAGCGAATCTGGTTCATTTATCAGCGAATTTAACTAGTTTATCAGCGAATTCGGACCATTTATCAGCGAATCGGAATTCCCCTGCCAAAATAGAAAAAGCCAGCCCGAAATCTCGAGCTGGCCAACTTCAATTAACCTCGTAATACCGCGCCTGCCTTTTCTTCTAAAGCTCCAAGTACTTTTTCATGTACCTTTGTTACTTCTTCATCCGTCAGCGTACGCTCAGGGTCAACATATTTCAACGAGAACGCGATTGATTTCTTGCCTGCTTCCATCTTATCGCCTTCATATAAGTCAAACACCTGAACCTCTTTCAATAATGGTGCACCTGCAGTCAGAATGATTTCCTTTAAGGTGCCTGACACCGTTTCTCTGTTTACCACAAGGGCAATATCTCTTGTGATCGATGGGAAGCGTGGGATAGATTCATATTGTAATACCGGTGCTTCTGCTTCAAGAACGGCTTTTAATGAAAGCTCAAATACATAGGTATCTTTCAAATCAAGCTCTTTTTGCATGCTTGGGTGAACTTGGCCGATAAAACCGATTTTCTCGCCATTCAATAAAATCACTGCTGTACGGCCTGGATGCATGCCCTCCACCTGAGCCTGAACGTACTCAACTTGTTCAGATAGACCAAGTTTTGCAAACATGCCTTCTAAAATTCCCTTTACAACGAAGAAGTCAACAGCCTTCTTCTCCCCTTGCCAGGAGTGCGAATGCCAAAGCCCTGTCATTGCTCCCGCTAAATGCTCCTTCTCAACAGGGAGTACGTCAGTACCATTCGATAAGAATACGGCCCCAGTTTCATATACTGCCAAGCTGTCGTTTTGACGGGCGCTATTGTATTTTACTACTTCCAATAATTGAGGCAAAATGCTTAAGCGAAGGATGCTGCGCTCTTCACTCATTGGCATCGCTAAGCGAATCGTGTCACGCTTTTCCATCGCAAATTGTGTAGCCTTTTCTTCGCTAGTTAAAGAATACGTAACCGCCTGGTATAAGCCTGCCCCTTCAAGATATTGGCGTACAACACGGCGCTTCTTCTGGTAAGCAGATATGCGGCCAGGAGTGGAAGAACCGATTGGCAGTGTTTTAGGAATGTTGTCGTAACCATATAAACGAGCAACTTCTTCCACAAGGTCTTCCTCAATTTTAATATCACCACGGCGAGTCGGTGCTGTAACGGTAATCGTATCTCCCTCAACGCTTACAGAGAATTGCAGACGGGCGAAGATTTCCTCTACATCCTTCATTACAAGTTCTGTTCCAAGAACGCGGTTGATTTTTTCAAGCGTGATTGAAACAACTGCAGGCTCGACAGTTAATGTGTCAACTTCTGCCGCACCTTCTAAAACTTCTCCGCCCGCGTACTTCGCCATTAAATAAGCGGCACGTTCACCTGCAGGACGTACACGGTTCGGATCGACACCTTTTTCAAAACGGGCGCTCGCTTCACTTCTTAAACCATGGTCTTTTGAGGCTTTTCTTACTGCAGCCCCGTTAAAGTATGCTGCTTCTAATAACACTGTTGTTGTATCAGAAGTAACCTCTGAATTGGCTCCACCCATGACACCAGCAAGAGCAACTGGCTCCACACCATTTGTAATTACTAAATGGTCAGCTGTTAATGTACGCTCTACATCGTCAAGAGTAACAAACTTTTCGCCATCTGCAGCACGGCGCACGAGAATTTCTTTCGATCCTAAACGGTCGTAATCAAACGCATGCAACGGCTGACCGTATTCTAATAAAATATAGTTTGTAATATCGACCACGTTGTTGTGCGGACGGATTCCCGCTGACATTAAGCGAGTCTGCATCCACAGTGGTGATGGGCCGATTTTTACATTTTTAATCATTTTGGCTACGTATAAAGGATTATCATCTTTAGCGTCAACAACAATCTTGACATAATCAGTTGCTTTTTCAGTGGAAGCCTGAAGATCAGTTTCAGGAAGCTTTACATCTCTGCCTAAAATTGCCGCCACTTCATAAGCAACCCCAAGCATACTTAACGCATCCGCACGGTTTGGCGTCAAGCTTAGCTCAAGCACTTCATCGTCTCGGTTTAATAGTGCAAGAGCATCTGTGCCAACCTCAGCATCTGCTGAGAAAACAAAGATTCCTTCCGAATATTCCTTTGGTACAACCTTTCCTTCCATGCCAAGCTCTGTAAGAGAGCAAATCATCCCATTTGATTCTTCGCCGCGAAGCTTTGCTTTTTTAATTTTAAAATTGCTTGGTAATACTGCACCCACTTTTGCCACTGCAACCTTTTGACCTTGGGCAACATTCGGTGCTCCGCAAATAATTTGGACAGGTTCACCTTCACCAACATCTACCAGACATTTACTTAATTTATCAGCATTCGGATGTTGTTCACGCTCTAACACATGACCAACAACAACACCTTTAATTCCTTCGTTCAGGATTTCTACGCCTTCAACTTCAATCCCGCTTTTGGTAATCTTTTCAGCCAATTCAGCTGCTGTTACTCCAGTTAAATCTACATAATCCTGAAGCCATTTATATGAAACGAACATGTCGTCAACCTCCTATTATCTAGCTACAGCGCCTAGGGGCTCGAGGTCATAAGCCAATCCGTCAAGAAGGTCAGAAAACGACCTTCTCGCCGGCTCGTCTTATGCTTGTCGCCCCTGTTCAAGGCGCTTCCGCTTTTATTTATTCATGTTTTGAGAATTGTTTTAAGAACCTTACATCATTTGTATAGAAGTGTCTGATATCATCAACACCATACTTCAGCATTGCAATCCGCTCTGGTCCCATTCCGAAAGCGAAGCCAGTATATTTTTTAGAATCGTAGCCAGCCATTTCAAGTACGTTTGGATGAACCATACCGGCGCCGAGAATTTCAATCCAGCCTGTTTGCTTACATACGTTACAGCCGCTGCCGCCGCAAATTTTACATGAGATATCCATTTCAACAGATGGCTCTGTGAACGGGAAGAAGCTTGGACGTAAGCGGATTTCGCGGTCTTCACCGAACATTTTTTTCGCAAACACTTCTAGAGTTCCTTTCAAATCACTCATGCGAATGTTCTCGCCGACAACTAGACCTTCAATTTGCATGAATTGGTGTGAGTGTGTCGCATCATCATTATCGCGGCGGTACACTTTACCAGGGCAAATGATTTTGATAGGACCTTTTCCTTGATGTTTTTCCATCGTCCGTGCTTGAACCGGTGATGTATGGGTGCGAAGTAAAATTTCTTCTGTAATATAGAAGGAATCCTGCATGTCGCGGGCAGGGTGACCTTTCGGTAAATTTAGAGCCTCGAAGTTATAATAATCCTGCTCCACCTCTGGACCTTCCGCTACCTGGTAGCCCATGCCGATAAATAAATCTTCAATTTCTTCAATAATTCTTGTGAGCGGGTGGTGGTTCCCAACCTTTACTGGACGTCCAGGAAGGGTAACATCGATGCTTTCAGATGCTAATTTTTCTAAAACAGCCGCTTCTTCTAAGCCCTTTTGTTTTGCTTCGATTTTTACAGCGATCGCTTCACGAACTTCATTAGCTAATGCTCCCATAACCGGGCGCTCTTCTGCTGAAAGCTTGCCCATTCCGCGCAATACTTCAGTAATTGGCCCTTTTTTCCCTAAATAAGCAACGCGGATGTCATTCAATTCTTTTAAATTTGCAGACTGCTCAATCTTCTGAATAGCCTCTTCCTGCAATTCTTTTAAACGTTCTTGCATGTAGATTCCTCCTTAATTTCATTATGATAATGGGTCGAATGAGCTTTTTGAAAAATAAAAAAACCCCATCCCTGGAAAGGGACGAGGTTTAGAATTCGCGGTACCACCCTTGTAAACACCATATGTAAAACACACTAGTGTTCGCTTCATTCGGATAACGGCATATGCCGATGCATCTTTACATTTCGTTACTGAAATGATCCCGATGCCGACTCTGGAGGTGAACTTCTCTAGCCCCGAACCATAAAAGTGCTTTCAGTCACGGCACTTTCTCCCTAAATGGACAACAGGCAAGATACTTTTCTCCGTCATTGTCTTTAAAATTATCAACATTGTTAAATATTATATACTAAAATTACACCGTTTCAAACAAGTTTTCGGTTATTTTTTTAAATAGTATAAAAGAATACCGGTTGCAACGGCCACGTTTAGTGATTCGCTTTTTCCGTAAATCGGAATATAAAGGTTCGCTGTAGTTTTTTCGAGCAACTCCTTGTTCACGCCGCTGCCTTCATTTCCAACTATTAGCGCGAAGGATTCTCCGGTTGAAATATCAGTATATGCAGAAGCACCTTCTAGTGCTGTTCCATAAACAGGAATATTTTTTTCTTTTAGCTTGTCGGTCCATTCATGCAGGTCACCTCTGATGATTGGCAGGTGAAAATGGCTGCCCTGTGCCGACCTTAAGACTTTTGAATTAAAAATATCGACGCTGCCGCGGCCGACAACTACCGCATCAATTCCTGCCGCATCCGCAGTACGAATCATGGTGCCAAGATTGCCCGGATCTTGAACGGCATCAATGAGCAGGTAAGTTTTTGCATCTAAAGCTTCTTGATCAAGCTGGCGGCAGACTGCATAAATCCCCTGGGGAGCTTCCGTTTCCGATAGTGAATTTGAGATTTCATTAGTAACGAGGGTGACTGGTGTACTACCGGTGTCCCAGCGCGGCGGCAGGCCAATTTTATCAGAGATAATTATCTCCAAAACCTGTTCACCTTGTTTTAAAGCTTCCTCCACCAAATGAAAGCCTTCCACTAAAAATGTACCAGACTTATCCCGTTCTTTTTTTGTTAATAGCTTTTTCCATTGTTTGACCTTAGGATTATTGACAGATTCAATGTGTTTCAAAACTGGTTCTCCTTACTTTGTTGATTTTCTCATTATAGCCTAATTAAGATACATAATAAAACCAAATTATAGAAATGATAATAAAGTAATTCAGGATAAAAAAGGAGTGTGCAGTTATGAACTTAAATTTACGAAATGCTATTATTCACAATGTTTCTGGTAATTCCCAAGCAGAGTTAGAAGATACAATCGTAGATGCCATTCAAAATGGCGAAGAAAAAATGCTGCCAGGATTGGGAGTATTGTTTGAAGTTATTTGGAAAAATTCATCTGAAGAAGAGAAAAAAGAGATGCTTACTACCCTTGAAAGCGGGTTGAAGTAATAGTTTTTTTGTTAGAGCTGTCGATCAAGTGCGGTCGGCGGCTTTTTTTGTATTTTTTAAGGTACTTCCCTGTTTATTTGTAGTAAATCAAGTTTTATTATCTAGACTTTTTATTTGCGATTTCACAGGTTTTATTTGCGAATTCGACCCTATTATTTGCGAATCAAAAAAATCCCCGGCAATCGCAGCCGGGGACCAACACCAATTTTTACTCAAACGTAATTTTATCAACCGTTTCACGATCTAAACGCTTAATCACTTCAACAATCAACTTAACGGCATTTTCATAATCGTCGCGGTGAAGCATTGCTGCATGTGTATGAATATAACGAGTCGCAATCGTAATCGCAAGTGCTGGAACGCCATTATGAGTGATATGAATCGGCCCTGCATCGGTTCCTCCGCCTGGAATCGCATCAAATTGATACGGAATGTTCAATTCATCGGCAAGATCGGTAATAAAGTCACGCAATCCTTTATGAGAAACAAGGGTTGCATCATAAAGAATAATTTGCGGACCTTTGCCCATTTTGCTCATCGCTTCTTTTTCGCTAATTCCCGGTGTATCACCGGCAATACCTACATCCACTGCAAAACCGATATCCGGCTCAATTTGTGTCGCTGAAGTTCGGGCACCACGTGTACCCACTTCCTCTTGAATCGTCCCTACTCCATATACTTCGTTTGGATGGTCAACACCCTTAAGCTGTTTCAAGACATCAATTGCAATCGCACAGCCAATGCGGTTATCCCAAGCTTTTGCTAAAAGCATCTTTTCATTGTTCATTACGGTGAACTCGAAGTATGGGACCACCATATCGCCTGGACGGATTCCCCACTCCATCGCTTCTTCACGGCTTGAAGCACCAATATCGATAAACATATCTTTAATTTCAACTGGTTTCTTGCGGGCTTCAGGCGATAGAATATGCGGCGGCTTTGAGCCGATAATACCTGTAACATCGCCTTTTCTTGTAACGATCGTCACGCGCTGTGCGAGCATAACCTGTCCCCACCAGCCGCCGACAGTTTGAAAACGAAGGAAGCCTTTATCATCAATTTGAGTAATCATGAAGCCGACTTCGTCTAAGTGGCCTGCCACCATGATCCGCGGGCCGCCCTCTTTACCTACTTTTTTAGCAATTAAACTCCCGAGGCCATCCGTAGTGATTTCATCCGCATAAGGAGCTATGTATTTTTTCATGACTTCGCGTACGGCACGCTCATTGCCAGGAATTCCGTTGGCATCGGTTAAGTCCTTTAGCATCGACAATGTTTCATCTAATTTTGCCATTCTTGTAGACCCCCTTTTTATGTATGTACAGCATTCATTATACCGAAACAAACAGTAAATTAACAAATTTTTCTACTAATAGTTATTTTGCTGTCTTTGATAATTTACTTCGTTTTTATGAAAATATGCTTGTTCCATTTCTTCAGAAGTTATTCCTAATAGAAATCCTAATTCTAAATATGCTTCAAATAATCCTACGAAATCATGGATGCTTTTACTGGTTTGAAACATACATACTCCTGCATACACCTTCAGGAATTGATCTGTGACAGACAACAACGAGGAATTCCTGGACAGATCAAATTCCTGCTGGTCAAAGCCACACTCAATTCCCAGTGATAAAATAAAGTGAACACCGTCAACAAATTCTTCTAAAATAACATCCTTAGCTGAAGACGGTTTCACGCTCCAAAACTTAAAGCTGCGTGTTTCATTGGCCAATTCGCCTATTTCTACAAGCAAAGCGAGCACCTTCCGGCCGAATAAATCCTCGTCTTGCAATTGATGTTTTTCTTCAATATGCAAATCTAAAGCTTTTTGCATTTGAAACAGTTTTTCAAGGTTCATCGTAAAAAACACTCCTTATAATAATACTTTTATTAACAGAATTACTTCTATAATAGCAAGAATAGGAAATCCTATTTTAAAATTTAAATGCTTTGTTTTATGCCGGTAAAGCTGCATTCCCGCTGTCGTACCAACCGCTCCTCCAAACAAGGCCACCAGCCATAACGTTCTCTCACGGATTCTGTACTCATGCCTTTTAGCCCGTCTCTTGTCCTCCCACATAATCACAAGGCCTGCTATATTCATGATAAAATAGGCCGCAAACAATAGTGCCATCCAAACCTTTCCCCCTTATAGAAAAAGCCATCCTCATCAATGAGAATGGCATTTATTTAAAATTACTTGTTATTTTGTTGTTTTGCAGCATTTGCTAATTCAGCAAATGCGTTTGCATCGCTAACTGCTAATTCAGCAAGCATTTTGCGGTTTACTTCGATACCAGCAAGCTTTAAGCCATGCATTAAACGGCTGTAAGAAAGACCGTTCATACGAGCTGCTGCGTTGATACGAGTAATCCAAAGTTTGCGGAAGTCGCGCTTCTTTTGACGACGATCGCGGAATGCATACATTAAAGATTTCATAACCTGTTGGTTAGCAACTTTATATAATGTATGTTTTGAACCGAAATAACCTTTAGCTAATTTAAGAACTCTTTTACGACGTTTGCGAGTAACAGTACCGCCTTTTACACGTGGCATGTAATTTCCCTCCTATAATAAATCAATCTGTCCGAGATTATTTTACGTAAGTTAATAATTGACGAATGCGCTTGAAATCGCCTTTAGAAACAAGAGTTCCTTTGCGAAGTTTACGCTTAGCTTTTGTTGATTTGTTAGCAAATAAGTGGCTTGTATAAGCGTGGTCACGCTTTAATTGACCAGAACCTGTTTTCTTGAAACGCTTTGCAGCGCCGCGGTGAGTTTTCATTTTTGGCATTGGGATATCCTCCTTATTACTTATCGTTTTTCGGTGCTAAAACCAGGAACATGCTCCGGCCATCCATTTTCGGATGAGATTCAATCGTTGCAACTTCCTTGCACGCTTCACTAAAACGGTCTAACACACGCTGACCGATTTCTTTATGGGTAATCGCCCGGCCCTTGAAACGGATTGAAGCTTTTACCTTGTCGCCTTTTTCCAAAAACTTAATAGCATTGCGAAGCTT
This sequence comes from Neobacillus bataviensis, assembly GCF_019969725.1. The sequence goes on along the minus strand of NZ_JAHXYW010000004.1, from coordinate 97,559 downwards.
TGTATTAAAGTCATGCTCATCAATCGTTGGGCTTAGACGAACTTCTTTAGTAGTGATAATCTTTTGATTCTTACGAGCTTCTTTATCTTTCTTTTGCTGCTCGAATTTAAATTTGCCATAGTCCATAATCCGGGCTACCGGAGGCTTTGCATTTGGTGCAACAAGTACCAAATCAAGATTTACTCTTCCAGCAATTTCAAGCGCATCGTTTTTGGATTTAATTCCTAGCTGCTCGCCATTTTGATCAATTAAGCGAACTTCACGAGCGCGAATGCCCTCATTTAACAACATATCTTTGCTAATAATTAGCCACCTCCAAGGTTTAATCACGAATACTTTTATCGGGTTCAAGAAGATTTGAAAGGCTCACCGTTCGAACCTTGATTTGTGACACTATGTTGAATCGACAGGATCAAGCAGATCTTTTCATTAAGTACACAAATAAAAAAGTGCGGATGTATACACCCACACTTTACGAAACATAAGTAATAAACAAAAAAGTTCACGTAAAACCTGCCAACTGCTCAATCAGCGTCAAATCAGGTGAGAAGCGGGTGCTTCTTCTTTTCCCAAAAACTCGTATTCAATTTTTACCTTAGTAACTATAACATAAGCAAAGATGTAATGTCAAATGAACATTTCTTATGACAACGAAATTTATTTTAGCAAGAAATAAAAAATTATTCAATAGTTTTTTTAATAAAAAAAGGGAGGAAAAACCTCCCTTACTAAAACCTTAACCTTTTTGCACTTCTGCTTTGATGGAAGCAAGGAAGTCTGCAAATGGCTTTGTTTCTGAGTTTTGTTCGCCATATTTACGGACGTTAACAGCACCGTTTTCAACTTCTTTATCGCCGACAACGAGCATATATGGGATTTTTTGCATTTGGGCTTCGCGGATTTTGTAGCCGATTTTTTCATCACGGCCATCTAATTCAACGCGGAATCCTTCATTTTGAAGCTGCTCTTGAACCTTGCGGGCATAGTCATAATGCGCGCCAGGTGAAACAGGAATAACCTGAACCTGAACAGGTGCGAGCCAAGTTGGGAAGGCTCCTTTGTATTCTTCAATTAAGAAGGACACGAAACGTTCCATTGTGGACACGACACCGCGGTGAATAACAACCGGACGGTGCTGTTTGCCGTCTTCACCTACATAGTTTAAATCAAAGCGTTCTGGCAGTAAGAAGTCTAATTGGACAGTTGAGAGAGTTTCGTCCTTACCTAATGCAGTCTTCACTTGAACATCAAGCTTAGGACCATAGAAAGCTGCTTCTCCCTCTGCCTCATAATAATCGAGTCCAAGGTCATCCATTGCTTCCTTCAGCATACCCTGCGCTTTTTCCCACATAGCATCATCGTCAAAATACTTTTCAGTATCCTGCGGGTCACGGTAGGAAAGCCGGAAGGAATAGTCACTCAGATTAAAGTCCTTATAGACATCTAAAATCAGGTTTACAACCCGTTTGAATTCATCTTTAATTTGATCTGGACGAACAAAGATATGGGCATCGTTCAATGTCATTCCACGAACACGCTGCAATCCTGATAGGGCACCTGACATTTCATAGCGGTGCATTGTACCAAGTTCAGCAACTCGAATTGGAAGCTCACGGTAGCTGTGAATCGCATTTTTATAAACCATCATATGATGCGGACAGTTCATTGGACGTAATACCAACTGCTCGTTATCCATGTCCATTACCGGGAACATGTCTTCCTGATAATGATCCCAGTGACCGGAAGTTTTATACAAATCGACACTGCCCATTACAGGAGTATATACATGGTCATAGCCTAAACGTACTTCTTTATCAACAATATAACGTTCCACAATACGGCGGATTGTTGCTCCTTTAGGAAGCCAAATCGGTAAGCCCTGGCCAACCAATTGCGAATTAGTGAAAAGGCTCAATTCTTTACCAATTTTGCGGTGGTCACGCTCTTTTGCTTCTTCTAATAAGCGAAGGTGTTCAGCCAAATCTTCTTTCTTGAAAAAGGCAGTTCCATAAACACGCTGCAGCATTTTATTGTTGCTGTCGCCTCGCCAGTAAGCACCGGCAATGCTTAATAGCTTAAATTCTTTAATTTTCCCAGTCGATGGAACATGGACACCACGGCAAAGATCTAAAAATTCACCTTGCTGATAAATAGTTACAGTTTCTTCATTTGGAATTGCTTCAATAAGCTCAAGCTTATATGGATCATCCATTTCTTTAAAAATCTGAACGGCTTCGGATCGGCTGACTTCCTTGCGGACAATTTCAATATTTTCATTGACGATTTTCGCCATTTCTTTTTCAATCTTTGGCAGGTCTTCAGGCGTTAGTGATTCCTCTAAATCCATATCATAATAGAATCCACCTTCAATTACAGGACCAACACCAAGGTTAACGTTTGGAAAAAGCCTCTTTACAGCCTGAGCCATTAAATGTGCTGTACTATGACGTAACACTTCTAAAGCATCTTTGGATTCTGGTGTAACAATTTCTATAGGACCATCCTCAAGGATTGGACGGCGAAGATCATACATTTCTCCGTTCCATTTACCCGCAATGGCCTTTTTCTTAAGGCCCGGGCTGATGGATGCGGCAATATCTTCCGTTGTTGTTCCTTTAGGGAACTCCTTTACTGCCCCATCAGGAAACGAAATCTTCACAACGTCTGACATAACAATTCCTCCATTCATTTTGAGCGCCATAATAGGTCGCTTTATAAAAATAAAAAAACCCGTCCCTGGAAAAGGGACGAGTTTAATAAACACGTGGTTCCACCCAATTTTTCATGCTAAATCCTTCCTTAACATGACTTTAGGATTGGGTAACGGTTGAAGCCGTCGGCGATTACTGACCTCAAAGAATGAAGTGTTCACTGCCGAAGTTTAAAGGTGGTAAGTATTTTTTCCGTGTTGGGAGACTTTCAGCCGCTGGACTCCCTCTCTAGAAACCGTAAAGAAATACTGTTATCCTCATCATTACATTTACTGTGGTATTTTGCTATGTAGGTTATTATAATGATTTATTTTTGAAAAATCAAGGTACATAAAACTAAATATTGACAAAATTTTATTTTCCTATGCATGATTTTCTGAAGAATTTGTATCTGATGCCCATTTTTTTGTTCCCCTAAGAGCATCATACGAATGAATTGACACTCTTTCTTCAAAAATGTTTTTAATGGTTCTAACCAATGGCTCATCTGCGTTTTTTGTATAAATAAAAATAGAGTTTGGTGCAATGGATAAAAGCGGTGCGATCGAAGCAGAATCCACATAAACTGGATGATTAAAAAGTAATTTCCGATCAATTAATTTTGTTAATTCTCCCCTTTTCATTTCAACCAAATGCTCATTGTAAAAAGTGATTTCTTCATCAAACAAAATGTGTAGTACATCCATTTTCGGTTCCCGGTTCGCTAAAAAATCCCTGAGCATTTGGACAAACATTTGATACTCCTGCTCCATTTTGTATTCGTCAATTGAAATCTCTACATAGCTTTCGAGCAGCTGGAGATAGGGGCGCAAGCGAAATTTCAACAATGAATCAAATGAAAACGAGACATTGTCCTGAAAAATTTGCTCAATCGCCTCTTTAATTTTCGGTTCCTCACTCGTTTCCTTCAATAAACCTTTAAAGTCTTCTCTTTGATCTTCAAGTATGGAATATATAATCTCTAATATTTGCTGCTGTTCTTCTTGATCCTCGTAATAATATTGATTCTTCAAAATATCACAAAACCAATCATCCCGTTTAATGACGGTAATAAACTCATAAAATGCATTTTTGATTGTTTCAAAAACGTTATCGATAAAAGAGCCATTTAAAATTTTCACTATATTTCGATCTTCAAAAAGAAGAATATTTTCACATTCCAATTTATTTACACACTTTAGTAAGTGGTTATAAAACCTCATTGCATCCATCTTACTTTGGAAAATGATTTCAACCAACCAAATCCCCCCTTTAACCAAATCTTTGTTTTAAATATATATGGGGGACTTGGCCAAAATAGAAGTTAGCGAATGGATGCATTTGTATTTTAGATAAAAAAAAGAACTGCCCTTTTCTTAGGCAATCCCAAATAAAGATGATTAACGACGGTTCGGACCGTCCACAAGAACAGGTTCACTCAAGGAACGAATCCGCTCCATAATCCGGCGCGCCTTCATTTTCTCTTCTTCGCCGCGCTGACTATAGGTCAAATGGTGCTCGAGACCGGTCAAATCAAAGTTTGAAGTAAAAAAGGTCGGCAGGCTTTCCAGCATCCGGAACTGTAAAATCGGCCCCAATACTTCATCCCTCGTCCAACTGGATACCGCTTCTGCACCAATATCATCCATCATGAGGATAGGTTCCTTTTTTAGCGCTTCGATTTTTTCATTTAAGGTGGAATCGGCAATGGAACTTTTCATTTCCCTTAGCAATTCTGGCACATAAACAATCATCGAGGAAATCTGTTTCTTTGCAAGTTCATTGGCAATGGCTCCTAACAAATAGGATTTTCCTACGCCAAATTTGCCGTAAAAATATAATCCCTTTTGTTTCTTGCCCTTTTCATAGTTCATTAAAAAAGTGGCTGCTTTATCAACGGCATCCAGCCTGCCCGAATCTCCTTCAAAATCCTCGAAGGATGCTTCCAATATATCTCGTGGGACATACAAGCTTTTGATGAGCTGTTCGTTTTTCCGTTTTTCATCTGCGATTACTTTTCTCTGGCATCGTTTATAAACAACATCAATGGAGCCCCTATTGATCACTAGTTCGGGGTGATAACCCTGCATCATATTGACACATCTATCAAGACTTGGACATTTATTACATCCAATGCTCTGTTTCGTGAATTCAAATAATTTTATCAGGCCCTTATTAATCATGTCATGCGTCACTTCATCCTGATGCTCCATTAAAAAGGCTCTTACCCCAGGATTTTGGAGCACCTCTTGACGCTGCTCTTCAAACCGTTTTTGAAAGTTTTCATTTCCCGAGAGCCGCTGCAATGTTTTATTAATTCTCTCCATCCTTCGTCACCCCCTATTTTCGAAAAGCCTTTAATTTCTCTTCGATGGCGCGTTTTTTGGCCTCATCTTCAGAAATATTTGCTTGTGAATGGTCTTTAGCAGTATGATTAGAACTTTCATCAAACCAATCTGGAATAAGTTCTGTCCGAATTGGCTTTTTGTTTGTTGCCCCTTTTCCACCGGATTTTTTATTTTCCGTCCAGCCAAGATAGGTTCGATGTTCCTTCTTCGCCAGGTCCATTGCCTCTTTTACGGTCTTCATTTGCAATCTTGCCCAGTGACTGGCGAGTTTTTCTACATAGCCTTTTGTCAGCTTCATATCTGTTTTAAGCATGACAAAATGAATAAGGACATTAATCACGCCAGGTAGAAGCTTTTGTTTAAACATAACCTCTTCAATAATTTGGATATCCGATTTTGAAGGCTCTGCTCCCCCTGAAAGGTCTATTAAAAATTGCAAAGGAGAGGTCGTTTCCAAATAGCGAATCAGTTGTTCTTCCTGTGTTTTTGGCTCAGTTATTTGAACCTGATGAATAGCAGGCTGAACCCGTTCAACCAGGTTAGGCAGTTGATCATGGTTGACATATTGATACCAATCGCGGGCGCCTTTTCTTAATTCTTCAATATCAATTTCATTGGATTCATTTAAGGCACTGAAAATAATATTTTTCATTTGCAGCGGGTCAATTGTATATAGGAAAGCCAAATTGCTAATAACCTCTTTTACTTTAGGGGTTAAGGCCTTTTTGGGTACTAACGATTCATTTAAACCAGCCATCAGCAAATCAAAATCGAAGGTACCAACTTCAATTTGAATTCCTCTTTGCTCATTACGGCTAATAAATTGCTGATTTTCTTCCGCTTCCAAATCTTTTGAAGTATCCTGTAAATACTGCATACTTTCTGGTGTGGCTGAAGCAAACACATCCTGAAAAGCTTTCGTTACATCCTGGAATTCTTTTCCGTTTGGTTTTTTCTGATCCGAAAAAAAGCGTTTAAGCCGGTTAAAATGTTTTTTTCCTATTTTTCGATAAAGATAAATATTTAACATTCCATCTAAAAAGAATTGTTCAGGATTTAAGGGAGGGTGAAGTTCATAAATGAAGGATCTCTCACCTTCATCATTCTTCACATATGTCTTTAATAAACCAATACCCTCAAGCTTTAAGCGTGCTTCATAGATATCCTTTAAATTCATCCCTAACAGGTTCATTAAGAGATGATGTGTAGAGTGTTCAGACCAAAGTCTATTTTCTTCAAGCTCCGACCAAAGTGTCATATAGAGGCTAAAACAGACTGATCCAATTAAGGGCTGATATAAAAACGTCAGCACTTTTCGGTCATATTCATGCAAGATCCCACTTGCCGCTACCCGGTAACGGTCAATTGGAAGAATTTCCTGCCAATGCTGCGCCATACCCATTTAACACTCCCTTCAATTAAAAAGAGAGCGATAGCTCCCTTAAGATTTTTCTTTATTGATTAGTTCCTTCAATTCTTCAATAAAAACATTTATATCCTTAAATTGCCGGTAAACCGAAGCAAAGCGGACATAGGCCACTTCGTCAACATGCGCCAATCTATCCATGACCATTTCGCCGATTGCTTCACTTTTGATTTCTGAAACACCCTGGCTGCGAAGTGCCTTTTCCACTCCATGTGTAATATCCTCTAATTCCTTTAGGGCAACAGGACGTTTTTCACATGCTTTTATCAATCCGCGAAGTATTTTATCACGGCTAAATTCTTCCCTTGTGCCTTCCTTCTTCACGACAATTAAAGGAATTTCTTCGATTTTCTCAAAAGTGGTAAAGCGATAGCCGCATTCTTCGCATTCTCTTCGACGTCTTGTCGCACGTCCCTCATCAACAGGCCGAGAATCAAGTACACGAGTTCCATAATTTTGACATGAAGGGCATTTCATTTGCTAATCAACTCCAACTCTACACTATAAATCCGTTCAACATCCTTACTATTATCTTATAAAAAAGAATACCTTTTCACAAGTAGAAGTATTAAGAGTTTTTTATAGTCGTATGTAATTGATTCAATCGCTGGTAATAAGAGTCGATCCGCTTTTTTAAGTCCGGATAGATGCCCAGAAGGGAGAATTTCTCAGATGAAATATTAAAATCAACTGCTGTGTGCATTGGTTTTACCGAAACGATTGTCGCAATAAGGAAGCAGGAGAATGGTTTATTGATTTCAACGGCAATTTCTCCATGTTCTTTTGAAACGGTCGTTATCCGGCAATCAGCGTCTTCCCGAAACATTTTTTCTGCTGATTCAAATAATTGATTAAAAGTAGCTTTATAATAATGAGTTTTCAGTGAAGCATCAGAGTTCCCGTCTGAAGTTTCAATTTCTCTTTTAAATCGAGTAAATAAATTAGCCATAAAAACCCCCTGCAAATTGCACTTTTATTATAGTGTACAACATTAAAGCAAAAATATAAAAAGAGGTGTACTGAATACACCTCTAACATTTTTTGTTTTATTTAAATTAAAGAATTCTTGCTTGTTTAACTTGAACAGGACCCATTCCGCGTGGAATTTCAATGTTCTCGCGTGTTTCGGCATTTAACGCTTCAGCAATATAATCCGCTGCAATATTTGGATTTAAATCACCGCAAGTATATACATCAATGCTTGCATAGCCGTGCTCAGGGAAGCTGTGAATGGTTAGATGTGATTCAGAAATAATGACTACCCCGCTGACACCCTGTGGAGCGAATTTATGAAAAGCTACTTCGCGAATTTCTGCACCTGACTTAAGAGCCGCTTCTACAAAGGTTTGTTCAATAAAATCAATATTATTTAGTTTTTCAAAGTCGCATCCCCATAATTCAGAGATTACGTGACGTCCCATTGTTTCCATATTCAATTCCCCCTCTAACCTTTTTCAGATCCGTTCTTGAAATTCTGTTATTGACGGTACAGAACAATTACCACGGGGGAAAGTTAGTCCAGAGAGGTCCTAACCCTTTAAGTAATTATTCACTCCCAATTTCAAGAAGTTCACGATGACTAGTATACTTTGTTTATATTTTTTTTGCAACCTATCAAAATGAAATTTTTGCAAGTATTAAATAATTCCATGTAATGATATTCAAATTAGGCAAAAAGGCAACAAAAAAAGCTGTCAGTCGACAGCTTTTTTACCCAACCTTAACCTTTGGCATATTGGCAATTTCCTCTGCTACATATAATGTAAGATCGACTACGCGTGAAGAATAGCCCCATTCATTATCATACCAAGCAAGTACTTTTACTTTTCTTGATCCCATTACCATGGTGGAAAGACCATCAATGATAGCGGAATGTTCGTTTGTATTAAAATCCACGGATACCAGCGGTTCCATCGTCAAATCTAAAATACCTTTTAATGCACCATCAGCTGCTTCAGTAAACGCTCTATTAATATCATCAACAGTTACATCTTGTTTCAAATCAACTACTAAGTCCACTAATGATACATTTGGTGTAGGAACTCTTAGTGCCATTCCATGCAATTTCCCCTTTAAGTGAGGCAGCACTAGGGATAAAGCCTTCGCAGCTCCCGTTGTAGTTGGAATGATAGATTGTCCGCATCCACGGGCTCTTCTTAGATCTTTATGAGGGTTATCAATATTATTTTGATCATTTGTATAGGCATGAATGGTTGTCATCAAACCGCTTTCAATTCCAAATTTATCATCTAATACCTTTGCAACAGGTGCAAGGCAGTTTGTTGTACAAGACGCATTTGAAATAATATCATGCTGTGTGATGTCGAGCATTTCATCATTGACACCCATAACAATTGTTACATCCTCATTTTTACCTGGTGCAGTTAAGATTACTTTTTTGGCTCCTGCTTCTAGATGAAGCGCAGCCTTTTCTCTAGCATTAAATTTCCCTGTAGCTTCAATAACAATATCAATCCCAAGTTCTCTCCAAGGAAGTTCTTCAGGATTACGGTTGCTTAACAATTTAATTCTTTTTCCATTCACAATTAGTTCATTATCTAAAGAAATGACGTCTCCTTGGAAAGGCCCATGGTTTGTATCATATTTCAATAAATGAGCTAACGTTTCGGCCGGATAGCTTGCATTGATTGCTACAATATCAAGTTTATTTTCAAGAATCGCTTTTCTAAAAACCATCCTTCCGATTCTCCCAAATCCATTAATTGCTACTCTTGCCTTCATTATATGACCCCTTCCGCATTAATGTTATACTTTTTAGTTTCCTTGATGTAATTAGTATAACATATTTAAACTTAATTGTGATGAATAAAATGCGGATTTTTTAATGTTTTATTATTCTGACATTTACTCAAAAAAAATAAGAAGGATCGGCTCCTTCTTAATCTATTTCTACTTGATTCCCCAGCTCGATAATATTTCAATGAGCTGTTTTTTTGAATCTGCAATTGATCCATTATTGTCAATTACGGCATCGGCTAATTTGACTTTATCAGAGAGTGGCATTTGCGAATGAATTCTTGCTTCCGCATCCTCTATTGAAAGATTATTTCTCTCGATTAATCGCTTTAATTGAGTTTGTTTGTCTACATAAACCAGGATGGTTTTCTCCACCAAATAAGTTTGCTTGCTTTCAAATAATAATGGAATATCTAGAACCACAACTTGTTCCTTACGATTTTTAGCATCTTCAACTTTTGAGTTCATTCTTTTCCGTACTTCCGGATGAACAATCTGATTTAATTGATTTCTTTTTTCAGCTTGGTGAAAAATAATCGAGCCCAATTTCGGCCTATCGATTTCACCATCCTCAAGTAAAATCTCCTTACCAAATTCTTTAACAATTTGATTGTAAGCAGATTCTCCCTTCATGACGGCGAGGCGTGCTTCAACGTCTGCATCGACAACTGTAATATCCATTTCCTTGAACATATTTGATACGGTACTTTTTCCACTGGCAATTCCGCCTGTTAAACCGATAATTAGTGACATGCTCTTATCCTTTCTCGATTCTTATAATTTCCATATTCCAATTATAATTAATAAGATACCAGGAATGAACGTAAACTTTTGAATCCATTCAAATTTATGAAAAAAGGTTCCGCTTTTTATACCTAATAGAACAAATAGAGAACTCATTGTTGCTACGGTAAAGGATAAAATTAAAGGAGAGAACCCAAGCATCGCTGCCCCAATTCCTGCTCCAAAAGAGTCAAGTGACAGGGCTAAACCAAGCATTAACGCTTCTATTCCCGTAATGGTACCGGATTGGTCAAAGTCGGCTGACATTGGTTTTTTCAAAATATTAATGGCTATTCCTAGGGAGCGTATTTCAAAATTCACTATAGTTTTTTCATGTTTAAGGACTTCTTTTTCTTTCTCAGGCCGGAAAAATTGATAGAGCACCCCAGCGCCAAGAGCAATCAGAATGAAGCCTCCCAGGCTTGCGGTGATCTTCGGGGACAAAACCCTTTCAAGACCATGTCCGATTGTTATGGCAATTAATAAAGAAACCGCCGAACATGTTGCAATAATAAGAATTGATTTTAACGGCATTACCATTTTCCTCAGTCCATAGGTAAAACCTACACTAAAGCTGTCAAGGCTAAGGGCAAATGCCAGAATAAGAAGTGAGAACAACTGAACCATGACGTCTAGGACTCCTTCCTCCAAAATCACTAAGATAGTATATGGCAGGAGCCTATCCGATGTTATTCAATTATCCTCCACTCTTACAAACTTAAAGTTTTTGACAGCTTGGGCAAAAGTGAGTGCCTCTGCCGCCTACCGTTGTTTTTTCTAGGGGTGTCCCGCATCGTTTACATTCTTCGCCCTTTCGTCCGTATGCATATAATTCGAGCTGAAACATACCGATTTCACCTTGAGAATTCACATACGATCGAATGGTGCTGCCGCCCTTTTTGACCGCCTCACTTAAGGTCGCGACAATTTCACGGTGAAGAATGGATATTTCATTCTTGTTTAGTGTGCTGGCAATCCTCTCAGGATGGATCCCTGAACGAAAAAGGGCTTCATCGACATAGATATTTCCAAGGCCAACAAAGAGCTTCTGATCTAATAAAGCCGGTTTTATTTTACGATTCGTTTTTTTCAATTTCTCAGCTAAATACTCTTCTGTAAACTCCTTGGAAAAGGGTTCAGGACCCAGTTCAATTAAGGGCGGCTTGAGGAATTCCTCGCCTTTTTTATAAAGATGCATCGTTCCAAATTTGCGGACATCGCGGTACCTTAATTCAGTTCCATCTGTAAAATGAAAAATTACATGTGTATGCTTATCAAATGGCTCGTCTTTAGGGTGTAGACCATATTTTCCTTCCATCCGCAAATGGGAAACCATGGCGAATTGGTTCGTATACAGAATTAAAAATTTCCCTCGCCTGCCGACATCCAGAATCGTTTCACCTTTTAGAGCATCGGTAAACTGCTCCACTTCGACAGGATTCTTTATGATTTTGGGCCAGAAAACTGAAATGCTTTCGATTGTTTTATGGAGTACTAGTTTTTTTAAGGTTTTCCTGACTGTTTCTACTTCTGGAAGCTCTGGCACTTCGTTTGGCCCCCTTTTTATTTCGCGTCAAACCAAGTTGAACCATAAGCATAATCGACTTTTAATGGTACTTTTAATTCGAGCGCATTTTCCATAACTAGCGGCACTAAGCTTTTTAGAATTTCTATTTCCTCTTCAGGCGCCTCAAAAATTAATTCATCGTGTACCTGAAGTAATAGACGGGTTTTTAAGCCTTTATCCTTTAAGGCTTCTGCCATATCAATCATTGCTTTTTTTATAATATCTGCAGCAGTTCCTTGGATTGGTGTATTCATCGCTGTTCTCTCTGCAAAACTTCTAAGATTAAAATTACGGGCTGTTATTTCAGGAAGGTATCTTCTTCTATGCAACAATGTGGTAACATACCCCTTCTGTCTTGCTGAATGGATAATGTCATCCATGTATTCCTTTACACCTGGATAGGTCTCAAGGTAGCGCTCAATAAATTCTCCCGCTTCCTTCCTTGTGATTCCTAACGATTGAGACAAACCGTAATCGCTTATTCCATAGACAATACCAAAGTTCACTGCCTTTGCCTGCCGCCGCATATTTGAGGTTACCTCATCTTTGCCGACATGGAAGACCTCCATCGCTGTTTTAGTATGGATATCCAGGTCTTCTTTAAAGGCTTGTATCAGTTTTTCATCACCAGCAATATCAGCCAAAACACGGAGTTCAATTTGTGAATAATCTGCTGCAAAAATAACCCAGCCTGGTTCAGACGGAACAAACGCCTGTCGAATCCTGCGGCCCTCCTCAAGCCGGATTGGAATATTTTGCAGATTAGGATCAATCGAGCTTAATCGACCAGTTGCCGTTAAGGTTTGTTGATATCGTGTATGTACCTTTTCAGTATTTGGATTAATAAATTTAAGCAGCCCTTCGATATAGGTTGACTGAAGCTTTCCTAATTGCCTGTAGAGCAAGATATGCTCAATAATTTCATGGTCCCCTGCTAATTTTTCTAAGACATCTGCGGATGTAGAATGGCCCGTTTTCGTTTTCTTAAATGAATAGAGCCCTAGCTTTTCAAATAATATTACACCTAGCTGTTTGGTTGAATTGATATTAAATTTTTCACCGGCTAATTCACAAATTTTCTCCTCAATATCAATTAGCCGTTCATTTAGTTCCCTGCCCATCGTTTCAAGTCGTTCCCGCTCTACTTTGATACCGCAAGATTCCATATCCGCTAAAATAAGCGATAATGGCATTTCGAGCTCTGTAAACAATTCATATTGTTCATTGCTTCTTAATTCATCTTCCAATTTTTCTTTCAAATCGGACATGGCCAGGCTTTTGCGAACAAGATGTTCCGCAACCTTGGCCGCTTCCGGAACTTTACGTTTTGCCCCTTTCCCATAAAACGATTCATCTGATTGGATATTATGTAATTCATACCGTTTCGCAATCGCGGCAAGATCTTCGATGTTTTCAGAAGGATTTATGATATAGGAAGCCATCAAAATATCAAAATCGGCTCCTTTTAAATGGATGTCATGCCTCCTTAATGAAACCTCGGAACGTTTGACATCATAAACCGTTTTTTTCTTGTTTTCATCCTCAGCCCAATTTTTAAAAGCTTCCGAATGCAGGGCTAGTTCCGTTGGCAAGTAAAAGTGTCCATTTTTATTAACGATGGAAAAACCTATTATATCTGCATAATGATAATTATCATCAAGCATTTCAACGTAAAAATAATTGTTGTCTGCAAAAATCTCTGGCGTTATTTCCGACGGGATATTGACTTCAACATCCTCCAGCTCCCTCTCTTCGTTTATGGTTGTATCCTCACCCAGTTTGTCCAGTAATGAATTAAAACCTAATTCTTTAAAGAAAGGTACTAGTTTTTCACGTATAAAACCTTCGTATTGGATGCTTTCTAGATCTATTTCTACAGGTGCTTGTCTTTCAATCGTCGCAAGTTCTTTACTCATCAAAGCCTGGTCTTTAAATTCCTCGAGCTTTTCCTTCAATTTGTTTCCGCTGACTTGATCGATCGAGTTTAACAAATTTTCTAAGGTTGTAAATTCCTTAAGCAGCTTTATCGCGGTCTTTTCTCCAACCCCTGGAACACCTGGAATATTATCGGAGGTATCACCCATTAATCCCTTCATATCAATAATTTGCTCTGGAATCAGTCCATATTTTTCCGCAACGTGGCCCGGAGTGTATTCTTCAATATCGGTAATCCCTTTTCGTGTGATTCCAACCGTAGTATGAGCGGAGGAAAGCTGCGTTAAATCCTTGTCCCCTGAAATAACCTTCACTTCATAGCCATCTTTTTCCGCTGACAACGAAAGCGTTCCAATTATATCGTCCGCCTCATAATTTTCCAGTTCGTACCTCGAGATTCCATAGGCATCGAGCAATTCACGAATGAACGGAAATTGCTCCGATAATTCAGGCGGGGTTTTTTGTCTTCCGCCTTTATATTCTCCAAAGGTTTTATGACGAAAGGTCGTTTTACCGGCATCAAAAGCAACAAGCATATGTGTCGGCTTTTCATCTTCGAGTATTTTCATAAGCATCATCGTAAAGCCGTATACCGCATTGGTGTGTATCCCCTTGTCATTATTAAGCAGCGGCAGTGCAAAAAAAGCACGATAGGCAATACTATTGCCGTCAATCAGCACAAGCTTTTTCTTCTCCAACAATTTCACCCTCTATTATTTTTTAAGTTCAATGATAAATTCGCTTCCTTCACCAAGCTCACTTCTAACACTGATTTGACCATGATGAGCTTCGATTAAATGTTTAACAATGGCAAGCCCCAGACCCGTACCGCCTGAATTTCTGCTTCTTGCCCGGTCGACCCGATAAAAGCGTTCAAAAATACGGGGAATTTCTTCTTTTTTAATTCCGACACCTGAGTCCTTCACATGTATCCGAACATTTTCACCATGCTCAATCAGGATAACTTTTACCTCTCCCCCAGCTGGTGTGTATGTAATGGCATTGGCAATTAAATTGATAAATACCTGCTTTAGTCGGTCGACATCACCTTTTATGATTACTTGCTGCTGTTTACTTATAAGTTCCAGATGAATTCCCTTTGTTTGTGCCTTACCATTTAGAAGTGTAATAACTTCTTCCAGTAATGTATATAAATCTAAATCCTGCATGGCTAATTGAAAGCCCTGCTGCTCTATTTTTGAAAGATCTAATAATTCCTGAATGAGCGTTTGCAGCCGGTCACTTTCTTTTAAAATAATAGAAAGGAAGGCTTCCAAAGTCTCTTTATTATTCATCGCTCCATCGAGGAGTGTTTCCGCAAATCCTTTAATAGAAGTAACAGGAGTTTTTAATTCGTGAGAAACATTCGCCACAAAATCCTTTCGCATTTGCTCGAGTTTTTTCAGCTCTGTAATATCATGAAAAACGAGCAAAACTCCTTTCCAAACATTGTTGGTTCCAATTATCGGCACACCATATACGACAAAATATTTTCGTTCAATAAATAAAGGAATTAATATTTGTTTATTAACCTTTTTCTCAGTTCGAAATACTTCTGCAATTAAACCACTAATTTCTTCTTCTTCAATGACTTCATAATAAAGTTTATTTAAGTAATCAGACGGGCTGACTTGGAAAATATCAATAAAGCCTTTATTGATTAAATTGATGTACCCGCGGCTATCAATGAAAACTAAACCGGCACCCATATTTTCAATCAATACTTTCAAACGATCATGTTGCATTTCTTGTGTTTTCACAAGCTCTTGAAGGTTTTGAGCCAGCCTGTTTATCGATGAGCCCAGCATACCGGTCTCATCGAGCCTGTCGACTCTTGTTCTCGCCCGGTAATTTCCTTTTGTCAGCTCAATCGCAACGTTGGTCGCTTCGACAATCGGCTTCGTATACCTCGACGTTATTCTTAATCCAAGAATGATGATGACAATTAATGCAAGCCCCAGAAATAAAGAGATGCTCCACAAGATGACTATTTTTGAGTGATCATTAAGTGAGTCTAATAAATAGCTTTTAAATAACTGACCAAGCAATAATCCTATACCAACCAATACAAAAATAATTAAGGTGATTAGAGCAATGATCATTCTGGTCCGAAATTTTATCATTCTCCTTTTGGCTCCTCCAGTTTATAGCCAAGGCCGCGAATGGTTTTAATATAGGCTGGCTTTTTGGTGTCTTCCTCAATTTTTTCCCTTAAATGTGAGATATGGACATCCACGATTCTAGTATCGCCAGCAAAGTCATAATTCCAAACAGCACTAAGTAATTGATCACGGGTTAATACTCGTCCCTTATTTTGTGCGAGATACAGGAGCAGTTCAAATTCTTTTAAGGTTAACTCAATAAGATTCTCTTTAAAGTAGGCCTCATATTTTTCTGGATGAATCATTAAATTTCCAATCAAAATTTGTGATTCCTCTTTACCGCTTTCTTCAGAAGTTTCTTGTTGAACCTGCGTTCTTCTTAAGATGGCCTTTACTCTTGCTATCACTTCTCTTGGGCTGAATGGTTTGACCATGTAGTCATCTGCACCTAGCTCGAGACCCAATATTTTATCAAGTTCATCATCTTTGGCAGTCAGCATTAAGATAGGCGTCATGATTTTTTCCTGGCGAAGCTGCTTACATACTTCCATCCCATCCAGCTTTGGAAGCATTAAATCGAGAACGATAATATCTGGCGATTCAAGTTCAGCTAATTGTTTTCCTTCTTCCCCATCCATCGCTGTTAAAACTTCAAACCCAGCCTGCTCCAAATTATATTGAAGCAGGGTGACTATTGACTGTTCATCATCGACTACTAGTATTTTATTTTTCATCATATCCCCCGCCTACATAAGTTAACTTCATTATAATAATAAATTATGCGTATTATCTAGTTTTACGGGTTGAACTAAATTGGTATGGCTGACGCAAAAAAATTGTTAAAAACCTAGGTCTGGTCTTTGTCAAAGGTTTTAATTGTGATTATCTTTACAAAAACTTAACAAAGCCTAATTTATCATAAAGGAAAAATTAGGCTTCATTTAATTATTTTATTATTGCTGAAAAGCTAATTTGACCCACTGGTCCCATAATCCTTTACGGTTAGATTTACATTGTACTTGATAGGAATCTTACTAAACGTGTGATCCCAATCTTTCTTAACCTTCTCCCAAACTCGGGGATATTCAATTCTCAATCTGTTTCCTAACTCTGCTATATCAACCTTATAGTTTTGTTGGGTTTTGACTAATATATTTTTAACTAAACGCTCCACTTCTTTTTCTGTCGTTTTTTCCGCTTTTTTTAGAAATTCATTTTCAAAGGGTTTTCCTGAAGGAACCCAATGCTCAGCAATACTTCCTTCAGATTCAATCTTTACATCAAATGAAATGTTATTATTCACAATCCGAGGCTGAATTTTACTTTTCATTGATTTTATCTCGTAAATAATCGGCTGGCTGGTCTCTTCATCAAAGCTCTTCACAACCCCGCCTTTTCCTTTACCTGTTAGCCATGCTAAGCCCTCTAATTCTTTTTCATTCAAAAAACCGAGCAGTTTTTTTGTCTTGCCTTTTATTACAGCCGCTCCTGCAAATTTGACTTCACTATTCTCTGATACCACAGTCTGTACAAGAAAACTGGATCCAGAATGCAACTTACCCATTACTTTAGCCAGTGATAAGGGAGGCAAAATCTTCGTGGTTCTTTCTTGACTTTTTGTAATCTGAAAAAGATGAAAGGCTGGAATAACAGTGGTTTCTTGCGATTCCAAAGTTTTTTTAGCGTTGTTTTTAGCAATAAGTATTAGACCGCTTAACCGCATCTCTTGTTCTCTAAGAAAAAAATCCAAAATCTGTTGTAGATTCAAAGTACGTGTAAGATCCTCTCCAATGACAATCACTTTTGAATGTTGAGCAAAAGCACGTTTATCAATCTTCAAAATCATCTTACGTAATATAGGAAGAATGGAATCCCCTGTTTCCGATACATTTTTGAAAGATTTTTGCTGCGGGGCACCTGTTTTTTTCCCACTCTCCGTTGTCTGGGAGGTTATTAATTGGTTTGTTATCGTAATCATAACCCTATTAGGATACCTTTCCTCCTGTCCCTCAATTTCTTCACTTAAGTCTGCCTTTTTTTCTAAATCCAGTGCTGTACCTGCAACAAGACCCAATTCTTCAATTTCTTTACTACTCCAGCATCCCGTAAGCTGCAGCAGGAGCAAAAGGACTAGGGAACATTTAAGATGCCGAAAAAAATTTCTTCGTTTCATGTTTTCCCACCCTTCACTTTCGAAATTAACAATAATAGCAGTGGAATTACACCAAATAACACCAACGCAGCATTTCCAATTAAATCTCCAAATTTGAAAAGGTCGTTTATATTTTTGGGAATTAAAGCTATGACATAAATAATGAATAACAAACCGTATATAAATGGATTCATCTTCTTTTTAAAAATTTGGGACAAACCCAGGGAAGCAGCATAATACGTGATCGTAAAGGTGGAAAATATTTGCATAATCCAAATAACTAATAACAACGATTCAAAGCGTTCAAAAATCAATCCTTGGATTTCAAAGCTCCTAATGAGGTCTAGCGTGGGCCATGTTCTCAAAACGACTCCATCAATTGATAATGCTCCGATGACCATAATTACGGTTATAATGTAAAAAATCATAGGAATAACAATTCCAACGAGAATAACCTTCGTGGCTTTATTCGGTTTTTGCATAAATGCTGTTAGGATCAACATAATTTCCGGTCCTAAAAATGCTAGAACCGTTGTTTTTATACCTTTTAACACAGGAATTAGTCCTAACCCTAAGACGGGCCGTACATTATCTATCTCAAATATTTCGAATCCCATAAAGGTTACCAGCAAAAAGATAACTACTGTGATTGGAAAAATGATTTCAAACAGACGGGCAATCGGGTTTATTCCGTCCAAGACTAAATAAAGTCCTACCCACATAAACGGCATTATGATGGCCCAGATCGGGGTGCCTTCCAGCAAAAAAAAACCTGTTACCTCAGCCAGCGCTCTAACTTCATAGGCTGCAAGGGTAAAGAAGTAACCTACAATTAGCAAGCTGAGCATGCCTCCTAACCATTTTCCTAGCAACACTTGACTGTATTGATAGATGGTTTTTTCAGGAAATTGCTGGCTCAATTTGACCATGATTATACCTGCAATTATTGCGATCAAACCGCCGATGATGACTGACAACCAGACATCAGGTGTTTTCACCTTTTCTACAGAAGTTCGTGGAAGGGTGAGGATTCCAGCTGCAAGAATATAATTGATCAGGACAATTACTGCTTGAGGCGTTGTAATACGGTCCTTATGACTTACTTTCATCGCTGGTTCATCCCCCTTTTTTTAAAGTCAGTTCACCCTTTACGAATGGAATCCTTTGTGTCCAGCATTTTCGGACGGCGTTTCATCATTGATAGCGGCATTCTTAAGATAAAATCCTTCCAGTCACTTATTCGATAAGGAACGGCTGGACTGACATATGGAACTCCAAAACTTTTCAATTTCACCAAGTGACTGCAAAGTATGAGGAAAAACAAAATAATTCCATACAAACCAAACACTGCAGCACAGAACATCGCTACAAAACGAAGAATTCTTAACGTGATTCCGGCACTATATTGTGGGATTGCAAAGGAGGAAATGGCGGTTAAGGACACCACAATTACCATAATGGGACTAATAATCCCAGCTTGTACTGCAGCTTCCCCAATGATTAATCCGCCGACAATCCCCATTGCAGGTCCAATCGGTTTGGGCAGGCGGAGACCTGCTTCCCGCAATATTTCAATCGATATTTCCATAATTAGTGCCTCTATCAACGCTGGAAAAGGAACGCCTTCCCTTGATGAAATAATAGATAATGCTAACTTGGTCGGTATTAATCCTGGATGAAACGAGATGAAAGCAATATACATCGAAGGTGCAAAAAGAGATAAAAAGGCAGCTAAAAAGCGCAAGAGGCGGATTAGTGAGCCAGGAATCCAGCGTTCATAATAGTCCTCTGGTGATTGCAGCAGCATGCTAAAGGTAACTGGGACAATCAAAGCAAAAGGTGATCCATCTAATAAAATCGCGATTCTGCCTTCCATCAAAGCACTGAAAACCCTGTCTGGACGCTCCGTATTCTGCACCTGAGGAAATGGGCTGAGGTAATTATCCTCGATTAGCTGCTCCACATAGCCTGATTCCGGCAGATCATCGATATTAATTGTCTTAATTCTTTTTTTAACCTCGTCGACCAATGCTGGGTCTGCAATGTCATTTATAAAAGCAATAACAAGTTCCTTTTTAGATCTTTCACCGACTTGAATTTGAATAATAGATAAATTGTGATTACATCCATGCTGTCGTAAAATGGCCGTATTATCGCTTAACGTTTCTGTAAACCCAATCCTTGGACCTCGAACCAAAGCCTCTGAAACAGGCTCTTCGATATTGCGCGCTTTCGCTTTTGTCGTGCCGAGAATGATGACTTCCTGTATGCCATCGACTAAAAGTGCTGTATTACCTGTTAATATTTTAGATACCGTATCATGCAAATTATTAACTTCTGTTAAGTCACTAATAGAAAGAGCTTGATTTGTAATAAATTCTTTTAGACTGACTTCTCGGTGGTTATGTCTTTCTGGAAAATTGGCCATAAGTGATTTTAAAATGTATTTGTTGATGATCTCTTTGTCTGTTAGCCCATAAAGGAAAATAATGGCCGCTCGAATTCCTGTGTTTCCTAAATAAAACTCGCGAAAAATCACGTCAGAGTTATGACCGAGTTCTTTCCTGATTTGGTCTAAATCAATAGTGATATTACCTGTAAATGGAACTGTAGAAGACTCGGGCCGCTTTTCAATTTGACTGGTCTGTTGTTGTTGTTGTTGGGACAGCTTTATCTCGATCTTCCGTCGTTTCAATTTAATACCTCTCCTTAGAAGAACGTATCCATCTAAGCAATCGTGAAATTGTAAATGGGATAAAGAAGGTGATGAAGGCTTGGATAAAAACTTTCCAGTCAGGAAGATAATCGACTACAGCTTTCCACATACTCACCATTTCCTTCCATGATTTGTTTTTATCTTTCCTATTATTTGAGAAAATAATCCAAGTGGAAAAGTTAACAAATTAGTCGTTTTTGTCGCTCGGTCGCAGATATATTTTTTTGTAAAATTAAGGTTGAAAATAGAAAGGAAGTGGATGATGGCTTTTAAACCTCGCATTGCATCAAGGGAGTTAAAAATATTAAGAATTTTAAACACAAGAATGGAATTAACCGCAGATGAAAAAAAGCACTATTTCAACCTTAAGAAAGGCTATGAAGGGGAAGTTCAGTTTGATTTATTAACAGAGCAGCTTCAGAATGAATGCTATATTTTAAATGATTTGCTGCTTAAGACAGGTAATACTAGTTTCCAAAATGATACAGTAATCCTTTTTCAAGAAACAATCCATCTATTTGAGGTAAAAAATTATGAATACGATCTTATTTTCAAAACTAATAAGTTGGTATCATTTTCTGGGAAGGAATATCAGAATTCACTAGATCAGCTGAATAAGAATACTTTACTGCTCCGTCAATTACTTCAAAACATGGGATATAATATCCCCATTAAGGGCTACGTTGTATTTATCAACCCCGAGTTCACCTTATATCAATCGCCCCCTAACGAGCCTATTATTCATCCAACACAATTAAAAAAGTTCATGAAAAAATTTAATTCCCTGCCGTCAAAACTATCTAACAGGCATAAAATGCTGGCGGAGAAACTGGTTTCTTTGCATCAGGTTGAATCCCCGTATACAGTGCTGCCCGCATATTCTTTTGAAAAAATGCGGAAGGGGCTTACTTGTAGAATCTGCAATTCATTTAAGGTTTCAATTATAGGGTCAGGTTCAGGCTCAAGCGGGAAAATGTTCTGTAATGATTGTGGATCCGAGGAAGAGGTTGATTCTGCTGTTTTACGGTGTGTCCAGGAAATAAAACTTTTGTTTCCGGTTAAGAGAATTACAACGAATTGTGTTTTTGAGTGGTGTGGGGGAGCAGTGTCAAAGAAGAAAATTAATAGGTTATTGACCAAGAAGTTTAAAAGGATTGGGCATGGTAAGTATTCTTACTATGTAAGCGAATAATTATTTTCCTATTATGGCCTATTGAAAGATTTATGAGGACAGGTTCGGCTTCTTCTTCCCGATCTATGTTCTCATGAACGCTCCATGAAGACAGGTTTCGGCTTCTTCTTACCGATCTTTGTCCTCATGAACGCTCCATGAATTCAGGTTCGGATGCACCTTACCGATCTTTGTCCTCATGAACGCTCCATGAAGACAGGTTCGGATCCACCTTACCGATTTTTATCTTCATGAACACTCCATGAGGACAGGTTCGGCTTCTTCTTACCGATCTTTGTCCTCATGAACACTCCATGAGGACAGATTCGGATTCATCTCACCAATCTTAGTCCTCATGAACACTCAAGAGCCCGTTTCTTAAAAATTATCCAACGCCGTGCCATGAATTTCCTGCAACCGATGTGGAGGGCATACTTTCACCGTACCGTTTATGACGGTTTCATTTTTTTCGTTGACAGCTGCCACCTGAATTAAAACAGTATGGTCATCACTGTCCACATTAATGATTTCGAATAAAAACTCGACGGTTCCGTAATGGTAAACAGGCTTTGGGAAATCAAGATTTTGGCTTAAAATATGGCTCCCCGGCCCAGGTAAATATTTTGAAATGGCCGAAGTAATCATGCCGGTCAGCATAATACTTGGTACAATTGGTTTTTCAAATGGTGTTTGCGATGCGTAGTCATGTTGAATATAAAGCGGGTTGGCATCATCTGTTAAGCCTAAATAGAGAAGCAGATCTTTATCCTCAATCTTCTCAGTTAAAGTTAACTTTTCCCCAACGGTTATTTCTTCAATTCTTCTCCCTAGTTTTCTTTTTTTCCCTAAAAGCATCTAAAAAACACACCCCTTTGTAAGCGATTCCAAAAAAATATAGAGAAAATTCGGGGTCCCCATAACCCCGAATTTAAAAACAATCTATTAAGCTAATACGTTCATTACGTTGCGAACAGAATCAACAGATTTGTCTAATGCTGCTTTTTCGTCTGCAGTTAACTCAAGCTCGATTACCTTTTCAATACCGTTAGCACCTAGGATCGTTGGAACACCAAGGTAAATTCCATCGTATCCATATTCGCCTTCAAGATAAGCGATTGAAGGAAGAACGCGGCGTTGGTCTTTAAGAATCGCTTCACACATTTCCACTAAGGAGGCTGCTGGAGCATAGTAAGCGCTTCCGTTTCCAAGAAGGTTTACGATTTCGCCGCCGCCTTTACGAGTGCGCTCAACGATTGAATCAAGACGATCTTTCGGAATTAAAGTTTCGAGCGGGATGCCGCCTGCATAAGAGTAACGAACAAGAGGAACCATGTCGTCACCATGTCCGCCTAAAACGAAGCCGGTAATATCTTTTACGGAAAGGTTTAATTCTTGTGATATAAATGTACGGAAACGAGCTGTGTCAAGAACACCTGATTGACCGATTACACGGTTCTTAGAGAAGCCAGATTCTTTGAATACGGTATACGTCATTGCATCAACCGGGTTTGTTAATACAAGAATTGTGCAGTTTGGAGAGTACTTTGCAATCTCCTGTGTTACACTTTTCATTACTTTTTGGTTGGTTTGGACTAAATCGTCACGGCTCATGCCTGGTTTACGAGCAATCCCTGCTGTGATAACAACGATATCAGAATCCTTTGTATCTTCATAGTTGGAAGTACCTGTGATATTTGCATCAAAGCCTTGAACTGGACTAGCTTCAAGCATATCTAATGCTTTACCTTTTGTTGGGTTTTCCATTTGCGGGATATCAACTAAAACAACGTCAGCAAGTTCTTTTTGTGCAAGTAAAAATGCAGTAGTTGCACCAGTAAATCCGCCACCGATTACAGAAACCTTTTTACGCTTTAATGACATATTAGCTCTCCCCTTTTTCCGTTAAAAAATTTAATCAAAGGGCTGTTAAAAACAGCCCTTTAAAAATATTACTCCATGTTTTTGATTAGCTCATTAGCAAACTCAGAAGTTTTCACTTCAGTTGCACCTTCCATTAAGCGGGCAAAGTCATAAGTAACAACTTTGGATGCAATGGTTTTTTCAACTGATTTAATGACCATTGTAGCCGCTTCGTTCCAACCCAAGTGCTCAAGCAATAATACACCAGATAAAATAACTGATGAAGGGTTTACTTTATCAAGACCTGCGTATTTTGGAGCAGTACCGTGAGTTGCTTCAAAAATGGCATGTCCAGTTTCATAGTTGATGTTAGCTCCAGGAGCAATACCGATACCACCAACTTGTGCTGCAAGAGCATCAGAAATGAAGTCACCGTTTAGGTTCATTGTTGCAACAACATCGAACTCACGTGGACGAGTTAGGATTTGTTGTAAGAAGATATCAGCAATCGCATCTTTAACAATGATTTTGCCTGCAGCTTCAGCATCAGCTTGGGCCTTGTTAGCAGCATCTGAACCTTGCTCAGCTTTAATGCGATCATATTGAGCCCATGTAAAGACCTTATCGCCGAATTCTTTTTCAGCTAGCTCATAACCCCAGTTTTTAAACGCGCCTTCAGTGAATTTCATGATATTGCCTTTATGCACGAGTGTAACGGATTTACGGCCTTCTTTAATAGCATAGTTAATAGCAGCACGAACAAGACGTGTTGTACCTTGTTCAGAAACAGGTTTAATACCGATACCAGAAGTTTCTGGGAATCTGATTTTATTTACACCCATTTCGTTTTGAAGGAAATCAATTACCTTTTTAACTGCTTCAGTTCCTTTTTCATACTCGATACCAGCATAAATATCTTCTGTGTTTTCACGGAAGATTACCATATCCGTATCTTGTGGACGCTTAACTGGAGAAGGAACGCCTTCAAACCATCTTACAGGACGTAAGCACACAAACAAATCAAGTTCTTGACGTAAAGCAACGTTTAACGAACGAATTCCTCCGCCAACTGGAGTTGTAAGTGGTCCTTTGATAGCAATTAGGTATTCACTAATTAAATCTAAAGTTTCTTGTGGAAGCCATTCGCCAGTTTGATTGAATGCTTTTTCTCCAGCTAGAACTTCTTTCCATACCAATTTGCGCTCGCCTTTATAAGCCTTTTCTACAGCTGCATTTAAAACTCTTTCGGAAGCAGCCCAGATATCAGGACCAATACCGTCTCCCTCAATAAATGGGATAATTGGATTGTTTGGTACATTTAATACTCCATTTGTTACCGTAATTTTTTCGCCTTGCATAGATGTTCTCCCTCCTATTATGTATGAAAACTAAAAATGTTGGACTGAATCAAAGGTTAGAGAACCAAGGTCCCTAACCTTTTCATACTCTCCTATTTTACAACAATTTTTAAAAAAATGAAAAATATTATCCTCTTTGTTCAATTGGAATATATTTCTGCATTCCAGGACCTGTGTATTCAGCACGAGGACGGATAAGTCGATTGTTTTCATATTGCTCTAAAATATGTGCAAGCCAGCCGGAAACACGACTTACGGCAAAGATTGGCGTCATTAAGTCATGATCAATTCCTAAGCTGTGATATACAGATGCAGAATAGAAGTCAACGTTAGGCGGAAGTTTCTTTTCTCCTGTAACGATGCCTTCAATTTTAACAGACATATCGTACCAATGCGGTTCGCCTGTTAACTCAGTTAATTTCTTTGACATTTCTTTTAAGTGCTTGGCACGTGGATCGCCTTGACGATATACTCTGTGGCCAAAGCCCATGATTTTTTCTTTGTTTTCAAGCTTACCGCGTACATATGGCTCAACATTTTCCAATGTACCGATTTCTGTAAGCATTTTCATTACGGCTTCATTAGCACCACCGTGAAGAGGGCCTTTTAAAGCACCAATGGCTGCGGTTACACCTGAATAAACGTCCGATAATGTAGCAACACATACACGTGCTGTGAATGTAGATGCATTTAATTCATGGTCAGCATGTAATACCAATGCTTTGTCAATTGCTTCTACCGCAATTGCATCTGGTACATTGCCTGTTAACATATAAAGGAAATTTGCGGCAAAGCTTAAATCTTGTCTTGGAGCGATTGGGTCAAGACCCTTTCGAACGCGGGCAAACGTAGTTACAATTGCTGGCATTTTTGCTTGCAGGCGGACAGCTTTTCGATAATTCGCTTCTGTGTCCATAAGATCTGCTTCCTCATCATATAAGCCTAATAAAGATACTGCTGAACGAAGGGCTGCCATTGGATGTACTTTTTGAATTGGGTACATTTTAAAATGCTCGATTACTTCTTTTGGAAGTGCAGCGTTTTCAGCAAGCTGCTGTTTTAATTCAGCCAATTGTTCGGCATTAGGAAGCTTGCGGTGCCATAATAAATAAATAACTTCTTCAAAGCTAGCATTTTTAGCTAAATCATCAATGTCATAGCCAACATATGTTAGCGTGTCATCAATAATTGAACTAATGGAGGAAGTTGTTGCCACTACCCCTTCAAGACCACGTGTTACTGACATAGTTAATCTCTCCTTCACATACTAATTTTCCCCATTACCCATTTTGTTAACAAAAAATTTCATTGAGCGATTGCTCAGGATAAGAAATAAAAAAATTGAATGCCTTTTCATTCACATGATAAAAAAATTTTTACAAGTAATACTGTATACATATATGATTTATGTAAAAAAGGTGACGCTTACAAGCCTATTATAAACAATTATCAGAACTTTGTGAATGAAAAGGGCCTGAATTTGTTAAAAAAAATATTATTTCACAAAAAATCTAAGTAAAAAAACTAAAGATTTTCATGGAGGCATAGGCAATCCCAGCGCCAATCAGTGGGCCAACCGCCACACCTTTAAAGATGGATACAGAAAGAATAGTTCCTAAAACCAAGGCTGTTGTAATCTGTGGATCATTTGCTAATAAGGTTACGCCGCCTTTCGCCAGCAATGCCACAAGCATCCCTGAGACAAGTGCAATCCATGCATAAGGGGTTTTAAAGGCACCTGTTAAGTCTCGAAAGCCAATTTCACCCGTTGCAATCGGTGCTAGTACAGCGATGGTAATCACGGTAACTCCCCAATTAATCCCCTTCGCTTGCAGAAACGAGAAGGATTTAGTATCCATGCCGATCAGCTTTAAAAAGAGCAGGACTGCTATAGCCAACATTAATGAACTATTTTTAGCAAGAAATCCAATGATCAATAATAAAATAAGGAATAAAACAGGCTGGCTTATCATTTTGTCACACCATTTCCACATACAAATTATTGTACCATAACATTTAAAAAAGGTCAGAATCCTGAATTGATAGGGTATTTTTGTTTTCTAAGTTTTTGAAACTTTTATTCATTACTTTCGTATTAATGTTTGAGATTTGGAAAATTATACACAAACGCTTATAAAATGGTAAACTAAAACCAATATTTCGTTATGAATAGGAGGTCTATGCTTGAATCCTAAATACATATATCAAACATTAAGATTTTTACTTGTCATTGGTGTCGTCGTTTTAGCACTCTTTTCTTTTTATTTTGTATCAAAGGTTGCTTATCCTTTTATTATCGGCCTTATTATTGCTCTTATGATTAACCCGCTCGTCAATATTTTTGAAAAAAAAGCGAAAATGCCGCGGGTACTTTCGGTCTTCCTTGCTCTAATTATTATATTTGCCTTATTTGCCGGGTTAATTACACTATTAGTAGCTGAGATTGTATCAGGTGCCACTTATTTAGCTAAGGTAGTACCAGAACATCTGGATACGCTCATTAATTATCTTGAGGATTATTTTACAGGCCAAATTCTTCCGCTTTACAATCAATTAACGAGTGTATTTAATAAGCTTGAAACCGGACAGCAGGATACAATCATTTCCAATATCCAAAATGTCGGTCAGAAAATCGGCTCTACGGTTGGATCATTTATTCAAAATTTATTTTTAAAAATTCCAAATATCATTTCCTGGTTTCCAAATGTGGCAACCGTGCTCATTTTTTCGCTTTTGGCTACTTTCTTTATCAGCAAGGATTGGTATCGTTTATCGGCCATGGGAGGAAGACTTTTACCTGAAAAAGCAAAAAGGAGCGGCAGAACCGTTTTCGTTGACTTAAAGAGGGCATTATTTGGCTTTATTAGAGCACAATTGACACTTATCTCTATTACAACAATTATTATTTTAATTGGTCTTCTTGTCTTAAGGGTTGATTATGCGATTACGATTGCTTTGGTTACAGGAATTGTTGACATCATCCCATACCTTGGAACAGGTGCAGTATTTGTTCCGTGGATTATTTATGAAGCAATCGGCGGTGATATGGGCCTTGCAATTGGACTTGGCGTCCTCTATATCATCGTTTTAGTTCAAAGGCAAATCATGGAGCCGAAAATTCTTTCTTCCAGTATTGGCCTCGACCCATTAGCCACTTTAATTGCACTTTTTGTTGGTTTTAAATTAATTGGTTTTTTAGGCTTGATTGTCGGACCAGTTACCCTCGTTATTATTAGCACACTATATCGAGCCAATGTCTTTCATGATGTTTGGTCCTTTATAAAAGGGAAGCAAGTATAGCAGAAAAAAAGTCAGCTCCAAATTAAATAGGAAGCTGACTTTTTTATTATAAGACGCTTGCATGCCCGTTATAGATAACTCCTCTTGTTGCATCGACGGTTATCTCTTGGCCTTCCTTCAATAATTCCATCACATTGTCCACGCCAACTATTACTGGGATGCCTAGGTTTAATCCAACCACAGCAGCATGGCTTGTTAATCCGCCTTCTTGGGTAATGAGAGCGGCGCATTTTTCAATTGCAGGAACCATATCACGATCCGAACCAATTGTCACAAGAATTGAGCCTGGCTTTACTTTTTCTAAAGCCTCCTGTGCATTATGAGCTATAACCACTTTACCGAATGCAGACTTTCGGCCAATTCCTTGAGCTTTTGTGATAATATCGCCGACAACATGAATTTTCATCAGATTTGTAGTTCCAGCTTCACCGACTGGTACACCTGCAGTAATGACTACTAAATCACCACTCTTAACGATCCCGCTGTTTAAACTTTCCTGAACAGCAATATCAAGCATTTCATCAGTTGTTGCGCACATTGTTCCAACTCGCGTATAAACACCCCAAACAAGAGATAAACGGCGGGAAACAGAATCATTAGCAGCTACCGCAACAATCGGAGCTTTAGGACGATACTTGGAAATCATTCTTGCAGTATGTCCGCTTTCGGTCGGAGTAATAATCGCATTTACTTCTAAATTTAAAGCCGTATGAGCTACAGACTGGCCAATGGCATCGGTAAGATTGTGTTCAGTATCTTTACTGCGGCTTGAGAGAATTTCTTTATGATCCAAAGCCTGTTCTGCTCTAGAAGCAATATTGTGCATGGTTTGAACTGCTTCCACCGGATAAAGGCCCGCAGCTGTTTCTCCTGATAACATAATAGCATCTGTTCCATCAAAAATAGCATTGGCTACGTCGCTTGCCTCTGCTCTTGTTGGTCTTGGATTTCGCTGCATAGAGTCGAGCATCTGAGTAGCTGTAATTACAGGCTTTCCTTGTGCATTACATTTCTTAATGAGCATTTTTTGAACAAGCGGAACCTCTTCTGCAGGAATTTCGACGCCAAGGTCTCCACGAGCCACCATCAAACCATCAGAAATCTCTAGAATTTCATCGATGTTATCTACGCCCTCATGGTTTTCAATTTTAGGGATAATATGGATATGCGCAGCATTATTCTCTTCTAAAAGCTGACGGATCTCTAACACGTCTTTGGCCGTACGAACAAATGAAGCGGCAATAAAATCAATTCCTTGTTCGATTCCAAAAAGGATATCTTGTCGATCCTTTTCTGTAATGCCCGGCAGTTTAACCGACACCCCCGGAACATTAACACCTTTTTTATTTTTTAACGTGCCGCTGTTTAAAATTTTAGTATGAATTTCATTTTCGTCAGTATCTATCTTGATAACTTCAAGTCCAATCAATCCATCGTCCAGCAGGATTTTTGAACCGATATGCACATCTTCGATCAGGCCTGGATATGTAACAGAGAATTTTTCAACTGTTCCTTCGACTTCCGTCATTGAAACAATTATATTTTCTCCGGCCTTTAGCTCAATCGCGCCGTTCACCATATTGTTTGTACGAATTTCCGGGCCTTTTGTATCAAGTAAAATGGCAACGGTTTTTCCAGTCAACTCTGCTGCTTCGCGGATATTTCGAATCCGTCCGCCATGTTCTTCGAAATTCCCATGGGAAAAATTCAACCGGGCCACATTCATTCCTGAATTTATTAATTGGGTTAATTTTTCAACACTTTCACTTGCAGGACCAATCGTACAAACGATTTTTGTTTTACGTAACATCCTTGTTATCCTCCGATACTACAAAATAGTTAAATAGATAATTCCTTTGATAGCTTAAACAATTCAAGATCTAATACATGTTTCCGGCCTAATGCTTCAACAATGTCATAATCAACTAGCTGATTATTTTCGATACCTACGGCTCGGCCGCCTTTTCCTTCAATAAGGAGCTCAACTGCTCTTGCTCCCAATCTGCTCGCTAGTACTCTGTCAGCAGCTGTCGGGGATCCTCCGCGCTGCATATGCCCCAACACTGAAACCCGAGTGTCAAAATTCGTTAATTCTTGAAGCTCCTTGGCAAATTCCACGCCGCTGCAGACACCTTCAGCAACAATGATGATACTATGCTTTTTCCCGCGCTCTTGTCCTTTACGGAGCCTGTCAGCTACTTCATTCATGTCATAATTCTCTTCAGGAATAAGAATGGTTTCTGCACCGCCTGCTAGTCCTGCCCATAGAGCAATATCCCCTGCGTCCCGGCCCATTACTTCAATGACAAAAGTTCTTTCATGGGATGTAGCAGTGTCACGAATTTTATCCACTGCATCTATAACTGTATTTAATGCCGTATCAAAACCAATTGTAAGTTCTGTTCCAGGAATATCATTATCAATCGTTCCAGGAACACCGACACATGGATAGCCAAGCTCTGTCAATGCCTTCGCCCCACGGTATGAACCATCACCGCCAATAACAACAAGGCCTTCAATCCCATGGACATTCAGCTGCTCGATCCCTTTTAGCTGGACATCTTTTGTTTTAAACTCCGGACACCGTGCTGAATGCAGCATTGTACCACCACGATGAATAATGTCCCCAACAGAACCGAGCTCTAATTTTTTAATATTTCCACAGATTAATCCGGAATACCCTCCATAAATACCATAAACTTCAACGTTATGATAGATTGCTTTTCGAACAACAGCGCGGATGGCTGGATTCATCCCAGGGGAATCTCCACCGCTCGTAAGTACCCCAATTTTTTTCATGGATATCACCTCAATATCAAAATAAAAATTATGTAATCATTCATTGAAAGAAACACAGAATATGCCAAAATACCTTCTTTTATTATTCACATAAAACCCTTGAATATTAATAAAATAACATGAAGAAATAGCCATAACAACCCAATCGTATTAGTAATTATAATAGACAGAATAGTTAGTAAACTGGAAGCGTTTTATACTCAAGTGTAAGCGTCATCATTGTCTATTCCTTGAAATTTTCATGTTTATTTATTGAACGGGTGAAAAAAAATCGTGCCCCACTGAGCACGATTTTTTACTTAACTCCAATAAGATCATTGATTAAAGCAAATTCACCGATTGAGCGGAATCGATTGTACCGATCGGAAATTAATTCATCCTCAGATAATTTTAACAGTTGCTTTAGTGAGTCACTAAGAATCTTTTCAATTTCCTCCGCCTGTTCTTGAACATCCTTATGAGCACCGCCCTTTACTTCAGGGATGATGGCATCAATTACGCCGAGCTCTTTCAAGTCAGGAGCGGTAATTTTCATCGTCTCTGCGGCATTTTTAGCGAAAGAGGCATCCTTCCATAAAATTGCGGCTGCCCCTTCTGGTGAAATAACCGAGTAGGTTGAGTTTTCAAGCATATAAATGCGGTTCCCTACTCCAAGAGCCAAGGCCCCGCCGCTGCCGCCTTCTCCTATAACAATACAAATAACGGGTACCTTTAAACCAGCCATCTCAAACAGATTGCGGGCAATCGCTTCACTTTGGCCCCGTTCTTCTGCAGCTTTCCCTGGATAGGCACCTTTTGTATCAATAAAGCAAATAATTGGCCGATTAAATTTATCTGCCTGCTTCATTAAGCGAAGGGCTTTTCTATAGCCCTCAGGATGTGGCATTCCAAAGTTCCGGCGAATGTTTTCCTTTGTGTCTTTTCCCCGCTGATGACCAATGACGGTAACCGGAAGACCTTTAAATTTTGCTATTCCGCCCACAATCGCTTCATCATCAGCAAAAGTGCGATCACCATGACATTCAAAGAAATCTTCAAACAGGAAGGAAATATAATCCAGGGTTGTCGGTCTATTCGCGAGACGAGCGATTTGGACTCTGTCCCATGGTTTAATATTTTCGTAAATATCCTGCTCTAGCTTTTCTAAACGTCCCTCTAATTTTTTAATTTCAGAGCTTAAATCCACATCAGCGTTTTTTGTGAATTCCTTTAATTCACTGATTTTCTTCCTTAGCTCCACTACCGGGCGTTCAAATTCCAATTCTCCAATCATGCCAGTTCACCCCCTGGTTGATGAATATCTAGAATGGTTGAGATTTTCTCTACCATGTCAAGACGTGAAATAATTGCATCCAGCTGACCATGCTTTAATAGAAACTCTGCTGTTTGAAAATCCTCAGGCAATTCTTCACGGATTGATTGCTCAATAACTCGCCGTCCGGCAAATGCTATTAACGCGCCTGGTTCAGCGAGGTTGTAATCCCCTAATGAGGCAAAGCTTGCAGAAACGCCGCCTGTTGTCGGATGGGTCATAATGGAAATAATTAAGCCGCCGTTGTCGCTGAATTTCTTTAAAGCAACACTCGTCTTTGCCATTTGCATCAAGCTTAAAGCACCCTCTTGCATTCTAGCACCGCCAGAAGCTGTAAAAATGACAAAAGGTACACCAAGTTCATCTGCTTTTTCAATTGCAAGTGTAATTTTCTCACCAACAACTGATCCCATACTTCCCATTCGGAAGGATGAATCCATGATGGCTACGACTAATTTATGTCCGCCAACTGACCCTATACCCGTAACAACTGCTTCATTTAATTGACTTTTTTGCCGGTCCTTTTCAAGCTTTTCCAAATAATCAGGAAAATTAAGTGGATTTTTGGAAATCATATTTTCATTAATTTCTTCAAAGCTTCCCTCATCAATAAAGCTATCGATTCGTTCTTTCGCATTCATCGGAAAATGATGTCCGCAATGTAAACAAACCAATAAATTTTTGGAAAGTTCCTTTGAATACATAATTTTCTTACATGTAGGACACTTCGTCATTATTCCTTCTGGAACATCACTTTTCGCTGCTTCTGTCGGTATCGTTGCATATTTTTTCTTTTTTGTTTGGTTTTTTGTAAAAAGATCTTTAAGCGCCAAAATTAAACCTCCCTGGTTCGCTTCTGCATTATGGGACGATTCCCCACTATATTCTATTCAGAAGTCTTTCTATCTTATTTAAACTTCATACGTTTATATTCACAAAAGTGGTCAGACCACTAGATGATTAAAATTCCCTTAAAAATTGGGCTTGTACAGAATTCACTATAAAATAAAAAGAGTTCAAAATTTGTTAGTTCTTGTCGTTAGAATGAAGACAAATTTCTTAAGTTGTAGTATGCAGAAAGTGTTTTTGCTTCATCTTTATCAGCTAATCCATTTAGCAAAAGTATATAGTCTTCAAACTTATAGGTACCCTGAATGGGATTTAAAGAATAATAATACTCTTTTAAGATTAACCAAATCCTCAAGAAGAGGTGATTGTCAGACATTTCGATGATTCGGTAAAAGAACTCATCATCTGTAAAATGTTCTTCTTTATTAATCCAATCATGCAAAATGGCTAAATGATGATCGTCCATCCTTTGAAGGACCAAACGAAGACAATCCATCTCGATATAGTTTTTAGTTTCGAACACATCCCGTTTGGCTTTTTCATCCTGTAAAATAAATGTGCCGAGAAGCTGGACCAGCTGATTACCGCGAAAGTCTCTGATAAATGTTCCTTCACCGCGGCGTGTTTCAATTAAGCCAAGTAATTCTAATGCTCTTAATGCTTCCCGAACTGAAGAGCGCCCGAAATTCAGGCGCTCTGACAATTCTCGTTCTGAAGGGATTTTATCTCCTGGCTTCAGTCCATCAATTGTAATCATTTCTCGTAATTGCTTTACAATCTCTAAATAAACCTTTGAGCTTGTCACTAATGGAATCACTCACTTTTGCCAATCAAAGCGAGCCTTTGTGTTTTTTCTTTCACTTCTTCTGGGTCTACTTTTATGCGGGCGACACCTGTTTCCATCGCAGCTTTTGCGACTGCTGCTGCCACATTTGGAGCAACCCTTGGATCGAATGGAGCTGGAATAACATAATCTGCATTTAGCTCATCTTCATGGATTAATCCCGCAATCGCTTCCACTGCTGCCACTTTCATTTTTTCGTTAATATGTGTAGCACGAACATCAAGGGCACCGCGGAAAATGCCTGGGAAAGCAAGTACATTGTTTACTTGATTTGGGAAATCAGAGCGGCCTGTTCCTACTACTTTCGCTCCTGCTTCTTTTGCATCCTCAGGCATAATTTCTGGAACTGGATTAGCCATCGCAAAAATGATTGAGTCTGGATTCATGGATGCTACCATTTCTTTCGTTAGAGCCCCAGCAACAGATACTCCAATAAAGACATCGGCACCTTTAATAACATCTGCAAGACTGCCAGAAAGATTGTCGCGATTCGTATATTTTGCTACTTCTGCTTTTACATTGTTCATACCTTGAGGGCGGCCCTCGTAGATGGCACCCTTCGTATCACACATAATGATATCTCTTACACCATAGCTATATAATAATTTAATAATAGCAATCCCAGCAGCCCCTGCACCGTTTGCAACGACTTTAATTTCTGTCATTTTCTTGCCAACAAGCTTTAAGGCATTGACTAGACCTGCAACGGTTACAATTGCAGTACCATGCTGGTCATCATGAAAGATTGGGATATTGGCTTCTTTTTTCAGTCTTTCCTCAATTACAAAACAATTTGGAGCTGCAATGTCTTCAAGATTTACGCCGCCAAAGGTTGGCTCAAGTAACTTAACAGTTTCAACAATTTTATCAACATCTGTAGTGTTTAAGCAAATCGGAAAAGCATCGACCCCGGCAAAGCTTTTAAATAATACTGCTTTTCCCTCCATTACTGGGAGAGCCGCTTCCGGACCAATATTACCAAGTCCAAGAACCGCTGTGCCATCAGATACTACTGCAACCATGTTTCCTTTCATGGTATAGTCGTATACGGTTTCTGGTTTTTCATAAATTTCTTTACATGGTTCGGCTACACCTGGTGAATAAGCTAGGCTTAAATCAGTCGCATTCCGAACTTGCACTTTTGATTTTGATTCTAATTTGCCCTTGTTAATCCGATGCATATGTAATGCTTCTTCACGTAAAGTCAAGACATGTCACCCCTCGAATAATTACAAAAAAATGATTAGAACATCCTATTATATTGGTGGTCAGACCACACTTGTCTCTTTATCACTATAACATATCTACGATAGTTGTAAAGAATTAATCTTTTAGTACAACATTTTCTGAACCGAGAATAGTCCTTAATTGTTCTAATAAAATTGAGGTTGGATTAACATTATTTTCTGATCCTAATTTAATGGTTTTACGGGTTGTTTCATAATGCAATACAACTCCCGTTTCCCCTTTATTTTCCATTAAGACATGATTAATTTGCTTAAGCGAAGTTTCATCCTGTTTTCCCCTGACAATTTTCAAATACAAAACGGATTGATTATTTATTTTGGTTTCTAGCCACTGTTCTAAATCATTTACTTGTTGAATGATAAACTGCCGTTTTCCGTCCCGTTCTTCTATTTTCCCCTCCAGCCAGGCAAATTTCCCCTGCCCTAACAAGAGCGAAGCTTTTTTATACACATTGGGGAATGCGACTGCCTCCATTTCTCCGCTGCCATCACTCACCATTAAAAATGCCATCGAATCCCCTTTTCTTGTGCGAATGGATTTCAATGAGGAAATATAGACTCCTACACCCACTCTTCGCTGATCAGTTTTAAGATGAAACAGCACCTGCGCACCTATCTTTTTTAAATTCTTTTCGAAAATAGAGATTGGATGGTCTGACAGGTAGAGTCCAAGTGCTTCTTTTTCAAAGTATAGTTTATTTTCCTGGGTGATAGGGTCGACGTCAACATACTTCGGCTTAAGATTAAATTCTTCCTCAAATAAATCAAATTGATTAGAATCATCTGGTTTGAATATTTGGGCATGTTCTATGGCAACATCCAAACTGGCAAGCAGTACGGCACGATCCTCGCCAAATTCATCGAAGCTTCCGGAATGAACAAGAGACTCCATTGTTTTCCGATTTATTGCTTTCGAGGAAACCCGAATACAAAAATCAAATAAGTCCAGAAACTTCTTTGTTTTTCTTATTTGAAAAATTTCTTTTAAAGCAGTGCCTCCAACGCTTTTAATCGCTGCAAGGCTATAGCGGATGGCCCCTTTTTCAATTAAAAAGGAATAACCGCTCTGATTAATGGACGGGGGCAGAATGACGATATCCTTCTGCTTTGTTTCCATAATGTATTGTGCGATTTTCACCTCGTTTCCAATAGCAGATGTCAGTAATCCAGCCATGAAATACACTGGAAAATTTGCTTTTAAATAGGCAAGCTGATATGCAATCATACTATAGGCTACCGCATGGCTTCTATTGAATCCATAATTGGCAAATCGAACAATTAAATCATAAATGTCATTGGCGAGTGATAGATTGTATCCTTTTTTAAGCGCTCCTTGAACAAAGTGATGGCGCTCTTTGTCCAGTACCTCTTTTTGCTTTTTCCCGACAGCCCTTCTTAACAAATCTGCTTCCCCGAGTGAGAACCCAGCCATTTTCGAAGCAATTTGCATGATTTGTTCTTGGTAAACAATGACGCCATATGTATTCTCAAGAATTGGCTGGAGATCCGGATGCGGATATTCGACTGACTGCCCGCCATGTTTCCTGTCAATAAACAGCGGGATATTCTCCATTGGGCCTGGCCGATAAAGTGCATTAACTGCAACAATATCTTCAAATCTTGATGGCTTTAACCGTGTTAAAACCTTTCTCATCCCTTCTGATTCCAGCTGGAAAATTCCTGTCGTTTCCCCTTTTGATAATAGGTCGAAGACAGTTGGATCCTCTAATGGAATCGACCTGATATCCAGATTCGTTCCTGTATGACGTGATATAGAAGATAAAATGGATTCTATAAGCGATAGATTCCGAAGTCCTAAAAAATCCATCTTTAGCAAACCAATCTCTTCTAAGTGTTCCATTGAATATTGGGTTAGATAGACATTGTTAGAGCCCTTTTGAATCGGAACTAACTCTATGAGCTGCTTTTCACTAATAACCACCCCTGCGGCATGGGTAGAGGTATGGCGGGGCAGCCCTTCCAGCTTTAATGCTGTTTCAAAAAGTTTTCGATTGATCGAAGATTCCTGGACAAACCGCTGGAACCCCTCTGATTCATTGTAGGCAGATTGGATATTAATTCCTAACCGGGAAGGGATAAACTTCGATAATTGCTCGAGCTCTTTTGAATTCAAGCCGAATACTCTGCCGACATCTCTTAATGCTGCCTTGGCAGCAAGTGTCCCAAATGTAACAATTTGCGCTACATGAAGTTCTCCGTATTTCTTTGCAACATATTCAATTACTTCATCACGGCGATGGTCTGGAAAATCGATATCAATATCGGGCATAGAAATCCGCTCTGGATTTAAAAAACGTTCAAATAACAAATTATGTGTTAATGGATCGACATCGGTAATATATAAAACATATGCAACTAGAGATCCTGCAGCGGACCCCCTTCCAGGGCCTGTTAATATTCCATTTTCACGGGCATATTTCATAAAATCCCAGACAATTAAAAAATAATTGCTAAACTTCATTCGTTTAATTACTTCTAATTCATAGGATAACCGGTTATAGTACTCTTCGTTAGGAGAGGAAAAGCGTTCGAGAAGGCCTTTTTTACAAAGCATTTCAAGGTATTCCTCTGCGGGTATCCCATTTTCCGTCGGATAAGTCGGCAAATAGGTTTTATTTAATTCAATATTTACCTGACATCTATCGGCAATATTCAAAGCATTTTCTAAAGCTTCTGGAACCTCTGAGAAAGCATCTATCATTTCTGCTGTGGTTTTTAAATAGAATTGATCACTTCCCAATTTCTCCCTATGATCATCCTGCAATTTATCACCATTCTTAATCGCAAGCAAACATTCGTGAGCAAAGGTATCTTCTTTTTCTAAATAATGGACACGATTGGAGGCAACCATGGGGATATTCATTTCTCTCGAAACGGACTGAAGCTGATTCCGGATAGTTAACTCTTTCTCAAGCTGATGATTTTGCAGTGATAAGAAAAAGTTGCAACTGCCGAAAATAGTGGTCAATCTTTTAATTAATGCACGTGCCGAATCCTCGCTGCCCTTTAATAAAAGCTGTTCGATTTCGCCTTCAAGTCCCGGTGTAATGGCAATCAGCCCATCAGAATAATGCTTTAGCCATTTTAGGGGTATCCCATTTTCTACTTTTGTTTGAACAGCACTGGATATTTTTAAAAGATTTTTAAAACCACGATCATTTTCGGCAAGTAGCACGAGTGGATATGCTTCGTTTTCATTTATCTCACTGGCAACATCCACGGTTAAGCCGATAATCGGTTTTATATTATGCTTTTTACAGAGCTTATAAAATTCAATGGTGCCATACATCACATTTCTGTCGGTTAAGGCAAGTGCCCGAAAGCCCTTTGATTGGGCGTTTTTGATTAATTCCGGGACAGAAGCCGTGCTTGTCAACAAACTATACGCACTATATACATGAAGGTGAATAAAAGACATAAACGTCACACCCTTATAAATTATCTCACTATCTATTATAGAACTTCATACTAAAAAAGGAAAATATGTTCTCATTTTAATTTAAAAGCGGAAGCGCCTTGCCCAAGGGCGACAAGCATAAGACGAGCCGGCTTGAAGGTTGTTTTTTAACCTTCATGACGGATAGGCTTATGACTCGAGCCCCTAGGCGCTGCAGCTAGATAGTTCTCAATTTGAACATAATAACAATGGTTTGTCCATATAGATGAATATAAGGACTATTTTTATAGGGGCGGATGAAGGAATGAAAGAAATTGGTTTTTTTCCTGCGTTTATTGAAAGCTATTTTATTGCCTTAGGAGTCATTCTTGGAGGAGCATTGATCGGGGGGATTGCTTCTTTCTTAACTGGACAACCTCCCTTAACTACGGTGTATCGCTTATCTTCTGCACTAAGAATCTGGGCGATCGTCGCGGCGATTGGCGGAACCTTTGATACCGTGTATAGTTTTGAGAGGGGAATCCTTAATGCAGAAACCAGAGATCTTTTTAAACAATTTTTACTTATTCTTTCGGCATTAGGCGGCGCTCAGACTGGGGCGCTTATCATCAATTGGCTGACTCAGGAGCATATTTCATCATGAGAATCCCTCCCTATTACCGCAGGCCCTCCTGGCAGCGATTTTTTTCTGGAATGGTGATTGGCGGCGCGATTAGCTGGTGCATTTTTTTATATATACACGGAGTTTGGCAGGAGAAGTATTCAAAACAAATCCTTAGCCTCCAGGATAATATTTCTGATCTAAATAATGAAAAGAAAATTTGGCAGGAAGAATATAAGGAGTTAAACAAGCGGAACTTAGAAAAAATTACAGTTCAAAAAATAAACATTAAAATCACAAATTATGAAAAGTATAAGCTTGATTATTTTAGTACCTTTCAAACTGAAGAGGCTGTTAGGGATGATTTAAGTATCATGCTGGCCAAGGACTTAGACACTGTATACAAAAGCAAGGACCTCCTGAAAAAAATCATTGAAAACAAGCCATTGAAAATCAATGAAAAGAGATATAAGCTCAAGGTTAAGGAAATGGTCATTTATACCACCCTCTCCATTCAAGTAGAGCTGCAATTTGACAAATAAAAAAATCGGTCCATTGAAGGGGACCGATTTTTCATTTGAACTAACCTTTACATACTTCCTCTAGTTCTTTGAGGACTTGGCTTACCTCATCCCATGAATAGATGGACGCACCAGCTGCAAGCGGATGGCCGCCACCTTTAAACTTTCTGGCAACCGTATTAATAACAGGACCCTTTGAGCGTAAACGCACGCGAATTTGATCATTTTCTTCAATAAAGAAAACCCATGCTTTAATCCCTTTTACATCTCCTAAGATCCCAACAAGAAGAGATGCCTCAGCCGGCCTTGCATCGTATTCGGCTAATAATTCTTTTGTTAACTTCACAGAGGCTACGCTGTTCTCATGTAATCCGAAGTTTTGTAATATGTACCCTTTTAGCTTAATTATATTGGCATCCAATTCGTACATTTTATCAAATAGCTCAGTCCGTGAGAAATTGTAATGAATTAATTCCCCAGCATAGGTGAATGTCTTTTCTGTTGAACTAGGAAACAGAAATCTTCCTGTATCCCCGACAATTCCAGCAAACAACAGCCGTGCCGCTTCATCATTCATTTTCAAACCTTTATCTTTTCCATACAGATAAAATTCATAAATCATTTCACTGCATGAACTTGCGGTCGTTTCGACCCATAATAAGTCACCATACGGGTCTTCATTTGGATGATGATCAATTTTAATGATCTTATCTCCTAAAGTATAGCGCTTATCACAGATTCTTTCTTGGTTGGCTGTATCACAAACAATAACTAAAGCGCCTTTATAGACCTCATCCTCAATCACATCAAGCCGGCGCATAAAGTGCAAGGTCGGTTCTTCTTGTCCAATTGCATAAATCTTTTTCTCCGGATAGGATGCTTGCAGAATCGCAACTAATCCACCTTGGGAGCCATAGGCATCTGGGTCGGGGCGCACATGACGATGGACAATAATCGTGTCATATTGTTCAATTGTTTCCAAAATTTTCTCTTTCATACAATCTCCTTTTTACAACGAAATATGGCGTTTTTTAAAAATAAAAGTTACAATAATAGATGATTTTAAACATGGAGGAACAGATCATGCTAGTTTTTGCCTTTTTAATCGTCATATTATTTGCTTTTTATTTATTTTATAAAACAAAATACATTCGAAGCAACCGTTTAGTCGAAAAGAAATGGCTTTCTGCTAAATCAAATATTGCCCTAGGGCTTTTCGTTTTCTTTTTTGGGATAAATTCCTTATTTGTATCTCAGTCAACAGGCACTTACATTGTTGCCGCAATTTTTATTATCTATGGGGCTTTATTCAGCTTGATAGGATACAAAAAATACAAACACTACCTGCCTTTTGCCATTGAGGAAGCAAAAGAGCTTGATATGCAAAAATAATAGATAAAAGCCGCTTCGTTCATAGGAAGCGGCTTTTATTTGGTTAATATTATTAAGTTCTATCTATTAGCTGGCACATCATCATCGCTTTTCCAACTAAGACACCTTCATTGAACACTTCTACATCCACTTTCCCGAACTTACGGCCTACTTCCAGTATTTTTGGAAAAATCTCCAGCCTGCTTTCCATTTGAACGGGTTTAATAAAGTAGATGGTCATGTTCTCTACTACGAGGTCCCCTTTTTTGTAGCTTCTGAGCACTCGATTCGCAGCATCCGAGACAATGGTCGTGAACACACCATAGGAAATCGTCCCAAGATGGTTCGTCATTTGCGGGGTTACTTCGCAAGAAAATACATCTTCCCCTTTTGCCCTTCCCTGCATTAACACCATCTGATTGGTTACGATATCATCAATCGTTTCGCCGACTTGAGGCTGTCTTTGGTTCATTTGAAGTGCTTTTAAGACATCCTGCCTGCTGATCAAGCCTTCCAAACGGTTGGAGTCATCCGCAACAGGAAGAACCTCAATTCCTTCCCACACCATCATATGGGCAGTGGAAGCAACACTCGTCTTCCCATTTACAGTCATTGGATGTTTGGTCATAATCTTATCGATAGAAGTATCTGCATTTTGACCTAACACATCCTTACTCGTCACCATTCCTTGAATCTTCATGTTTTGGTCGACTACAGGATAACGGCTATGTGTCGTTTGCTGATTTAATTCATGCCATTTTGACACTTTATCAGAGGTTTTTAGAAAGAAGGTTTCGGAAATAGGAGTTAAAATATCTTCCACCAAAATAATTTCTTTTTTGATTAACTGGTCATAAATAGCCCGGTTTATCATTGTGGCAACCGTAAACGTATCATAACTGGTGGAGATGACCGGCAGTTCCAGTTTATCCGCTAATTTTTTAACATGGTCCTCCGTATCAAATCCACCTGTAATTAGGACAGCTGCACCAGCCTTTATTGCAAGCTCATGGGCCTGTGTTCGGTTCCCGACAATTAACAGATTGCCAGCCTCAGTGTAGCGCATCATAGCCTCTAATTTCATCGCACCAATAACAAATTTATTAAGGGTTTTATGCAATCCTGCTCGTCCGCCTAGAACCTGGCCGTCAACAATGTTTACCACTTCGGCAAAAGTAAGCTTTTCAATATTTTCCTTCTTTTTTCGTTCAATTCTAATCGTTCCAACTCGTTCAATCGTGCTGACATAGCCTTTATTTTCTGCTTCTTTAATCGCACGATAGGCTGTTCCTTCACTTACCGTCATCGCCTTGGCGATTTGCCGCACTGATATTTTTTCACCGATTGGAAGTCCATCAATGTATTGTAATATTTGTTCATGCTTAGTAGCCAAGACCTTCACCCTTTATAATCAAATTCCAATCTATTCTGTCAAGATTAGCAAATTACGTATAAATTTTATTATAAAGTTTAAAAAGTCTTGATTCAATGCGGTTTCTCACTGATTAATGAAAAGAGCGAGATTTTTTCTTTAATTTCTGAGATTGGATTTTTTGAACAGTTTTCTTAGGACTATATAAAATCCCTGTTAAATTCCCTGCCATTACAATTAATGCAAAGGCCAGCCAGACAATAGAAAAAGCACCCTCTATCCCCTCAGCATGAAGCGATAATCGCGGTAAAGCAAAATAAAGCATAAATCCACAGAGCAACAGGCATAGTAAATATCTATTTTTCTTCAACTTTCTTCCTCCTTCATAAGTGCTTGTTTCATTTTTATGCATTTGAGAGGAAAAAAAGTATGCGAAAGCCTAGGAACTTTATAATTCTATTGCTTCTCCAGGATTTAACACTCTGCCATTTTTTGAATCCAGCATTTCAATAAATTGATATGGGTCCTGTTTGATTGGCGGGAAGGTATTATAGTGCATTGGAACAACGGTTTTTGCATTCAATAGTTTTGCTGCATATGCAGCATCTTCAGGCCCCATTGTAAAATTATCACCGATTGGCAAGAAGGCGAGATCAATTGGGTGACGTTCTCCTATTAATTTCATATCAGAGAATAAGCCGGTGTCACCGGCGTGGTAAACCGTTTTGCCTTCATTCATAAACAGAATTCCAGCAGGCATGCCGCAGTAAACGATTTGTTTGTTTTCTAGCGTATAGCTCGAACCATGAAACGCCTGAGTCAGCTTCACTTTCCCAAAATCAAACTGATAAGCACCTCCAATGTGCATGGCATGGGTATTTACTCCTTGCCAGCTTAAGAATTCAGAAAGCTCAGCGTTGGCGATGACAAGGGCATTATGCTTTTTGGCTAATTGCACGGTATCGCCGACATGGTCACCGTGGCCATGTGATAAAATAATAACATCTGGTTTTACATCCTCGACTTTTAAATCTGTCAATGAGTTTCCAGAAATGAATGGATCGATAATAATTGTTTTCCCATTCGAATTAATTTGTACAACTGAGTGGCCATGATAAGAAATTTTCATTTTTAATCCCCTTTCAAAATTGGTCTATTATGTACTTCCATAAAAAGTTTGGATTTCCTTCCTCATTTATATCCACAACTGTCCTCTTTTAGCACATGCTAAGGTCAGATAGTTTACAATTACTTTTAATATTGATAATCTCATAGTGGATTTGAAATTTTTAGGGGGGCTCCAAATAATGAATCAACGTTTAGAAAAGCTTCAGACATGGATGAAGGAAAATGATATTGAAGTTAGCTTCCTAACCTCTTCTGAAAACGTATTTTATTTAAGCGGTTATTATACTAACCCGCATGAACGCTTGCTCGCGCTTGTTGTTTTTCAAGAGCAGGAGCCGTTTCTTGTCTGTCCTGCTATGGAAGTTCATGATGCAAGACGCTCCGGCTGGGATCATGAAATCATTGGCTTCAGCGATATCGAAAATCCGTGGGACAT
This sequence comes from Neobacillus bataviensis, assembly GCF_019969725.1. The sequence goes on along the minus strand of NZ_JAHXYW010000004.1, from coordinate 53,496 downwards.
GGTGTTAAATGCAATCAATAAGCGGATTAATGCTGTTGCAAAGGTTGCAATTGAAAAAGAGCATATGAATGTAGAGCGATATGAACATCTTTCAAGACTATTCCCTCGTGCAGCATATGTTTCTGCGGAAGAAAAATTAAGAATTCTTCGAATGGTCAAAGATGCTAAGGAATTAAAGATTATCGAAGAAGCGTGTGCCTTAGCGGATTATGCCATTGAAGTCGGTGTAAGTGAAATTAAAGAGGGCCGGACAGAGCTGGAAGTTCTAAATGCGGTTGAGTATGCTCTTAAGCAAAAGGGCGTGACTGAAATGTCCTTTGCGACCATGGTTTTGACAGGTGCAAATGCAGCTTCCCCTCACGGCAATCCTGGGACAACGAAAATCCAAAAAGGGGATTTAGTTTTATTTGATTTAGGTGTCGTCGTGGATCGCTATTGTTCAGATATAACTAGAACGGTTGCATTTGGTGATATAAACGATAAGCAAAAAGAAATTTATGATACCGTGTTAAAAGCACAGCTTGCTGCGGTTGAGGCAAGTAAGCCTGGAGTGTCGGCTGCTGAAGTCGATTTAACGGCACGCAGGATTATTGCGGATGCGGGTTATGGCGAGTATTTTCCACACCGCTTGGGACATGGACTTGGAATCAGCGTTCATGAATATCCGTCATTAACGGAGACCAATCAGCTAATTATTGAAGAGGGCATGGTTTATACCATTGAACCTGGGATATATGTTCCAAATGTTGCCGGTGTCCGGATTGAAGATGATTTGTTTATTGGAGCAGATGGCGCTAAAGTTTTAACGAAATTCCCGAAAGAGCTTCAGATTATTAAGTAATTGGATTTGTTTTACATTGAATTGTACGGTTAAATGGTGTATTATACAAATACAAGCTGCGTTGTACGTAATAATAATAAAGTTTTAACCTTATAAGCTGTAATAGGGAGTTTAAACATCGAAGCCGGAATGACAAGCCTCTGTCTATAAGACATGGAGGACATGCAGAAAAGCTTCTGAAAACACCCACTTTGAGGAGTGGTGGTTTAAAACTTTCTTATATAGATACGGCAAAGGCGGCTACATATGTTCTAAACATAAAACCAGTTCCATTTTGGAACTGGTTTTTCTTATTTTGTTGACTGGTTAATAATAGATGTATAGCAGGATGAGGACAATTTTTGTACGTTACCTATGAAACTGTCCTCATGGAAGGTTCATGCGGACAAAGCTAGCTCGAAAACCTATGAAACTGTCTACATGGAAGCCCTATGCGGACAAAATCAATCCAAAAACCACCAGACCTGGCCTCATGGAATCCCCATGCGGACAAAACTAGCTCGAAAACCACGGAATCTTTCCTCATAAAAGCTCCATGAGAACAGAACTAGTTCGCAAACTACTAAAGCTGTCCTCATGGATCCATGTTAAATATTTATTTTTCCAGCAATGATCTCGTATCTTTGAATTCAAGTCCGTGTGCCTCTGCGACTGCCTCATAGGTGACAAACCCACCAAGTGTGTTGATTCCTTTTAGCAATGCTTCATTATTTAGACATGCCTTTTGATAGCCTTTATTGGCAATTTCTACGGCATATGGAACAGTTACGTTTGTTAAGGCAATAGTTGAGGTTCTCGGTACCGCACCAGGCATATTGGCCACCGCATAATGGACAACTCCATGTCTCTCATAGGTTGGATTATCATGCGTCGTAATTCGGTCTGTTGTTTCAAAAATGCCTCCTTGGTCAATGGCGATATCTACGACCACACTGCCTGGCTTCATTGATTTAATCATATCCTGTGTTACAAGCTTGGGTGCCTTGGCCCCAGGGATGAGAACCGCACCAATAACTAAATCAGATTCCTTTACTGCTTCGGCAATATTATAAGGGTTAGACATTAATGTTGTTACGTCTGATCCAAAAATATCATCTAGTTGGCGTAGTCGGTCAGGGTTTAAATCAATAATCGTTACCTTGGCCCCTAAGCCAATCGCCATTTTAGCGGCATTTGTGCCAGCTACTCCTCCGCCAATAATCGTTACTGTTCCCCTCTGAACACCAGGAACACCAGAGAGAAGAATTCCCTTACCGCCATATACCTTTTCTAAAAATTGAGCACCAATCTGGGCAGCCATTCTCCCTGCTACTTCACTCATCGGCGTCAATAACGGAAGGCTGCGGTTTGCTAGCTGAACCGTTTCATAGGCAATTCCGACGACTTTCTTATCAATTAACGCTTTCGTCAATTCTGGTTCAGGTGCTAGATGTAAATATGTAAATAGTATTAATCCTTCACGAAAGTATTTATATTCACTTGGAAGCGGCTCTTTAACCTTCATCACCATTTCCATCGACCATGCTTCTTCAGCTGTTTCTACCAATTTCGCACCAGCGGAACTATAATCATCATCTATAAAGCCAGAGCCGAGTCCAGCGCCTTTTTCGATCATTACTTCATGACCAAATTTCACAAGATTCACGACTCCTGCAGGTGTCATGGCTACACGGTTTTCATTGTTTTTTATTTCTTTAGGTACTCCAATCCGCATGTGCTTACCTCCAAATAATGTTATCAATTCTAAAATAAACCAATACTATTTTATTATAACCCTTTTCATTAGTAAGATGTAACAACAAGCAGTTATCAAGAAAGATAAAGGAAACAAAAGCCTCGCCAGGAAGGCAAAGCTTTTATATTTGCTTAATACCAGAATGGATAACCGAAACCGTAGCCGTATGGATAACCGAATCCGTAACCGTATGGATATCCGTATCCCCAAGGGCCTGCTAAAAGCGCTCCAGCAGCTAAACCACCTAAAAATGGTAAACCAAATCCCCATGGTCCAAAGCCAAAGCCAAAGCCAAATGGACGGCCGAATCCGAAGCCAAATGGTCTACCGAAGCCAAAGCCAAATGGACGGCCAAATCCGAAGCCAAATGGACGAATCCTCTGATCTCCTGGATTCACCATATCGTAATTCGCATCTACGGGCATTCCTGTATACATTTTTTTCCTCCTCATTTTATTAATAAATTGCACACTTAAGAATATGCAACAGCTAAACCAAATTCTTGGGTAAATGCCCTTCTAATACTAAATTCCCAAGACATTTGTCCAGCAAAAAAGACTATCCAGTTCAGGACAGTCTCTTTCTTTTTCGTGCTTATTCTTCAACTGACGTAAAATCATCACTATCAGCAAGCGCAGTTCCTTGATCTATAAAACCCGTATTGTATGAATCAAAAATTTGCTCACTAACTTCATTTGCCCCTTGTTCATCAAACTCAAATGAAAACTGCTTATTAGGGTCACCATTAACCATCAAATAATTCTCCTTTTCAATGTAAGATTCCTAATTATTGTTCGAAAAATTGCAACAGTTATACGTTGTTAAATTTTGTATAATAAGGGTGAGGAGATGATGATCATGGGACTTAAATATCAAAATATTTTAGTCGCAGTTGATGGTTCAAAGGAAGCTGATTGGGCATTTAAAAAAGGAATTGAAATTGCCAAAAGAAATAATGCCAAACTACTTTTAGTCCATGTAATCGACACAAGATCATTTGCATTAGTAGAAGCCTACGATACTGTCATTGGTAATCACGCAGAAAAGCTGGCCAAGGATATGCTTGAAAACTATCAACAACAGGCAATGGATGCTGGTTTACCAGAAGTTCAATATGAAATTGATTTTGGCTCTCCTAAGGTAAGAATCCCTAGAGAATTAGCTAGAAAGCACAAGGTTGATTTAATCCTTTGTGGAGCGACTGGAATGAATGTTGTCGAAAGGTTCTTTATTGGAAGTGTCTCTGAACATATTACCCGGTATGCTCCATGTGACGTTCTTGTTGTCCGTACAGAAAAAGAAAGTTAATAACGATAAGGCACGAAGCAAATCCGGTTTCGTGCTTTTTTAATAGTTTTATCGTGAATGAATACTAGATGTGTAGTACAATTAATATAACTACTCAAGCTTGGAGGCAAAAAATGAAAGAGCATTTTTCTTTCGATGAACGTCTAGGTATTTACTTGCCTGATTTAACAAATGAATGGGACGAATATAGTAAAGAAACCCAGCAAGACATTTTATTTAATTGGGAACAAATCCGCGGCTCCATTCCTGACCGGATTGCCGATCTCGAAAACGATATCAATCATAAACAAGCACAGCTTTCCGATGAAAGTGACTTCAAGCGTTCATGTCAATTAAATACGGAAATAGCAGATTTGGCCTCAATTATTAATGATTTATGGTTATGGTTCCGTGCAAACCAAAGTTTATCTGCTAAATCCCATCACTAAAAAAACTCCCGAAACAGGGAGTTTTCTCATTTTATAAATCTTTCTTTATTTCTCTCACTACATGGCCAAGTTCAGGCAGGATTAATTTATTCATTGCTAACTTAACAGCACCGGTTGAGCCTGGCGTCGAGAATACAGCTTTATTTTGGACCACACCGGCAATCGCTCTTGAAAGGATGGCCGAGGCTCCAATATCCTCTTGATAACTTAGCATTCGGAATAATTCACCGAAGCCGACAATTTCCTTATCCAAAAGATTTTGAACCGTTTCAATTGTAACATCGCGCTTCGCGATCCCAGTTCCGCCATTCGTTAAAATGACATCGATCTCATCACGCCTGCAGCCTTTGAGAATTTCCGTTTCTATTGGCGCCGTTTCGTCTTTCACAATCACATAGTCTACAACCTTATGCCCTGCTTGTTCAAGTAAGTCAATCATTAGCTTTCCGCTTTTATCTGTATCCTTCTCTCTCGTATCGCTGACCGTGATGACCTTACAATTTACCGTTTTAGGCGCTTCTTGTTTATGCTCCTTAGTGCTCATTCAAAAGACTCCTCTTTTTCCATTAGATAGCGAAGTTGATAATATTTATGGGCCAAATCAGTTACATTTTTTGTTAATTGATAATTTGCACCAGCACCAATGGCCATGCTGATTAGTGGAACCCCTTGAATCAGTTTTTTCCTAAACAAGGCAATCACCATCGCTTTTAATAATTGTTGGACAGGCTGCTCCAGCCAGGTGATATCGGTGATTTCTTCCCTGCCTTCATAAAAATAAGGATCACCATTAGCTTCTATGTCCTCCATCAAGGAGGACCACCCGTCTTTTTGAATTCCCGGGGGCAATGTAGCCGTATGAAAAACCTTGAGTGATGACATCATTTCGTATGGGGAATTCACTTCAAACCCATAGACACACGCAATTAATTGAACTGCTCTTAAATTAATAACCGCTATTGCGGGAATATCGGTTCCCAATAGGAGCGGGCCACCAGTACCTGCAAATCCCCCTTGGACAAACGAATACAAACGGTGCCTCGCTATTTGCTGGTCAGCTATGTATTGCAATTGATCAATCTCTAATTGTTTTAAATCTTCTATTTTTTCGATATCCTTCCGAAAAGTTCTCCCCGAAGAAAGAATTCTGTTCTTCGCATCCATTTGAAGCTGGGAACCCTGGATAATTCCATGTAAATAAAACAACCAGCTATCTATGACCGAAAAAAACTGTCTTTGAACATCCTCAGGCAGTAAGGAAAAGGAACGTTCTAAATATTTTTCATATGTTAAACGAAAATCGCTTGCTTCATAGTTAAGTATTTTCCTTTCCCATTCGCGAATATCATTCAAGACTCTGCTCTCGCGGTCAGTCAGCGGCATGTTTAGGTTCCTCCTTTTTATATCTTTTACCATCAGTATAGCACAAAGAAAGGCAAAAGCAGTTACCTGCCTTTGCCTTTTTGATGATTAAATGGCCGCTAAACGAACAACGTCTCTTGCGATCATTACTTCTTCATTTGTTGGAATGATGATGACCTTAACCGGAGAGTGAGGGTAATTAATAAAAGCTTCCTCACCTCTGACTTTATTTAGAGCAGGGTCCCAATAAACACCCATAAATTCAAGACCTTTTAAGACATTTTCTCTAATGACATCACTGTTTTCGCCAATACCTGCTGTAAAAATTATCGCATCAACTCCATACATACGTGAAGCGTATGAACCGATATATTTATGAATGCGATTTGCAAACACATCCAGGGCAAGCTGTGCCCGGTTATTTCCTTGCTTTGCCTGGATTTCAATATCCCTTAAATCGCTGGAGAAGCCTGTTACACCTAACATACCACTCTTTTTATTTAGTACATCAAGTACCTCTTCAACCGATTGCCCGGTTTTCTCCATAATAAACGGAATAAGAGCAGGGTCAATATTTCCGGAACGAGTTCCCATTGTTACGCCTGCAAGAGGTGTAAAGCCCATGGAAGTATCAATTGACTTTCCGCCCTCAATCGCTGCGATACTCGCCCCATTCCCAAGGTGACAAGAAATTAATCGAAGCTGTTCTACAGGACGACCTAATAGTTCTGCAGCACGCTGGGATACATATTTATGAGACGTTCCATGAAAACCGTACTTTCGTATTCCATATTTTTCGTAGTATTCATATGGAAGACTATAAAGGAATGAACTCTCTGGCATTGTTTGATGGAAGGCTGTATCAAACACCGCAACAGCCGGAACATCTGGAAGCACACGCTTGAATGCCTGGATTCCTGTGATATTTGCAGGATTATGCAAAGGCGCTAAATCCGATAATTCTTGAATTTTCTCCATGACTTCCTCCGTGATTAGGACCGAATCATTAAATTCTTCTCCCCCATGTACGACACGGTGGCCAATTCCTTCAATTTCATTAAGTGAAGCAATAATACCAAGGGTAGTTAGTTTATCCAAAAGCATTTTTACAGCCACTTCATGATCTGGTATATCATTAGTCTCTTGTATTTTTTCACCGTTTACTGTGATATTAAAAATAGAATCTTTTAAACCAATCCGTTCAATAAGACCCTTTGTAATTACATTTTCACTTGGCATTTCAAACAATTGAAACTTTAAGGACGAACTTCCTGCATTAATTGCAATAACTTTTGCCATTTTGCTGACGCTCCTTTTATATAACAACATCGGTTGGAGTATACGAAATTAATACAACTTTATTTTGTGCAAACCGACCTTGTTTCTTTCTCTCAATTCCTCATTAAATCACGGTATAATTCACATTTCAAGAAATAATTTAGCTGGGAACGTTTTCAGCAAAAATATAATTATATTCAAATTAATCGAATAATCAAAAAGGATAAAACCGGCTGTTTTTACCGATTTTATCCTTTATTTTCTTGAAACCATTTTTCCATTTTTATTAAAATTTTATCCATTTCCGCTGCAGATGACAAACTTGGCAGATCAACAAGCAGCGCTTGCTTTGGCGGCTGAACGTCTTCTCCTTTTTTCTGCAAAATTAAGATGCTCTTTGCCGCATTTTTATTTTTAAACATACTTGTCGGCAGTTGAAGCAATCCCTGGATGATAACCTGATCTTTAAAATATTCCCGCAGCTGGGCAGCTTGTTCACTTTCAAACAGTCCATTTGGAATGATGAAGAATAAATAGCCTCCAGGCTTTGTATGCCGGACACTTTGCTCAATAAATAAATGGTGGGCAAAAGAATGGCCTTCCTTTGCTTTTAGTTGATAATCTGCTGCTCTTACATCATTTGGATAAAATCCAACAGGCAAGTCCGCGATGACGGCTTCAACAGGATCAATGAATAACGGCTCCAGGCTGTCCTGATTAAAAAGCTGGACTGGATGTTCCTGTAAATTAGCATTGACATAGGCAAGCTTAATTAAAAGATCGTCAATCTCAACACCAATGGAGGCTACATTTTTATTTAGCTGATTTAGAACTGTTGTTAATAAATTTCCGGTACCAACAGCCGGGTCCAGCAATCGGAAGCTTGATTGTTTTAAAAATCTATCAACAAGATAGCCTACAAGCATTCCAACAGTATCAGGGGTCATTTGATGATTGGGCTGAACATTTTCCTTCATCCCTTTTAGAATAACCAGCTGATACGCTTTGCGGATTTCCTCATTCGAAAACTTTTGTAAATGAATTTCTTCATATTGCTTCTTCAACCTTTTAACGGTTAATTCACTTAGTTCCTCCTGAAGAATAGCGCCTTGAAATAAATTCTCCCCTGTTTCAGCCAGAGCTTCTAGGTAGGTACAATCTAATTCTTCCTGCAGAATAAGAGCTGTTTCATTGAATAAAGTAAATAACTGTTCTGTTGGAGTTATTTTCATTTTTGATACTCCCCATTTATAAATTTCCTTACTCATTTTAAACGAAAAATAAAAATTTAAACAACTAAAAAGGCCCCGCCAATTGACGAGACCTTAATTATTTAAATTTATTTTGCAGCTTTTGCTGCTTCAAGTGCTGCTTCATAGTTAGGGTGGTTGGTAGCTTCACTTACATATTCTACATAGGTAACTGTGTCGCTTGAATCCACAACAAAAATGGCACGAGTTAATAATCTTAATTCTTGGATTGCTACGCCATATGCTTCACCAAAAGAAAGGTCACGGTGATCTGATAATGTCTGTACATTTTCGATTCCAGCTGCTGCACACCAGCGCTTTTGTGCAAACGGAAGATCATTGCTGATGGTTAAGATTTTAACGTCACCTAAAGAATTAGCTTCTTCATTAAAACGGCGAGTTTCTGCATCACATACACCAGTATCCAGTGAAGGTACTGAGCTGATTAAACGAACCTGCCCCTTTGTATTGTCTAAAGTAACAGCAGATAAGTCATTTGCAAGCACAGAGAAATTTGGAGCTTTGTCTCCTACTTTTACTTCATTACCAAGTAATGTAATCGGGTTCCCCTTGAAAGTAACATTTGCCATACTATCATCCTCCTTTGATTATGTACAGTGTAAATATATCTTTTCAGAATTATTTTTGCAATTATAAAGCTTTCTGAAATCTCATTTCATGAAAAAAGTTAATCTTCCTCGTCTTTAGGAAGATTAACCTTTCTCTTTATAAATCTAAATCATGTTTAGTCTGATGGTTAGTTTGTTGTCTTCCATCATCTTTCCTTGAGAACATTTGCTGAATTTTATCGACCGCCTGCGGTGCGACTTCTAAAATCTTCTCATATAAATGGGTACTTTCGTCTAAGTGAAGCATTTTGACTCCATGTGAGTTAACAATTAAAAAGGCAATTGGTGTAATGGATACACCGCCGCCGCTACCGCCGCCAAATGGCAGCTTGGCTTGCCCCTGACTTTGCCCTTGGTCTTGTTTTTGGCCGCCGGACTGGGACTGGGAACTATCCATCTTAAACTCACTGCCCCCGGCAGCAAATCCAAATCCAACCTTTGAAACTGTTAAAATGACACTTCCGTCTGGGGTTTCAACTGGATCCCCAATAATCGTATTTACATCAATCATTTCTTTCAAGCTTTCCATTGCCGTTGTCATTAAACCTTGAATTGGATGATCGGACATGAAGGTATCCTCCTCGTTCAAATAGATTTCATTTTTTCATCTGAAATATTTGCTTTGCTTTTTAAGTGCGGTTTCCCGCCCTTCCAGAATTTAATCAGTTTTAATCCTGCTAGAATAGCTTGCCCGATTCGAAACTGAAAAATACATGTTAACTGGGTGTGAATAACAACTGCTTGAAAATGCGGGGTAACCGTCAATTGAGGCATTTCTTTTAGCTTTAAAAAATGGCTCAGCATTCCAATAATCCCCCCTTTTACCGCCCATAACGCACCTGTCGCCATTCCCGTATGAGCAGCATCGCCAACCCCAATCATCGAGTGCCACTCGAATTTTTTTATCGTGACTTTCCGAAAGAACTTCCTCACGATCACATGCATTCCAAAAACATGCTTCAGCATTTCTTTCGTATTTTGTAGATTCGTAAGCATATCATTTGGAGTAATTTGTTTGACATTTTTATCGGATGAATCGTCTTCTACCACAATGCTTGGGGAGTTATCATCCAACTTGATTAATGGAATATGTTTTTTATATTTAATTAATCCGAACCAAATCCTTAACTCTACCTTTAAATCATCATTGTCGTTATGGTGATAATAATTTACAAGAATCGTTAAATTAGAAAATATGATAAGGATAAATAAGAGCAACAAGATAGACAAGGAAAGTAACAGCCAAAACAAAATATTCACAACCTTTCCGCATGTTAGTATTTCCCATTCACAAAAAAACTATCAACAACGAAGTTGATAGTTCCATTTTTATCGTTCGACATGAATGACTGAAGTGTCAGTGAAAAGATCATGTATTCCTTGTTTTTTAGGTAAAAATGCGACAATAAGGTATCCAAGGATTGTTGTTGCTGAAATAAACCGGCCAATCCATTCGCGAAAAAGTATGGTTCCCCATGTTAATTTTTCTTTATTAAATTCAATTACTTTTAATCCAAACACCATTTTCCCGAGCGTTTGATTGAAGTATTTTGTCATCAGCACAAAATACAAATAAAAGATGACAGCAGATGCAATAGAAATCGGGGCAAACATATTCAATTCGGATAACGATAGATCAAGCCCGCGAAAGACTGGCTTGATTAAAATGCGCCCGATACTGCCGATAACGATTAAATCAAGGAGATAGGCCCAAAACCGCATCCAAAAGCCTGCATAGCGAACCTGACTATTCATTCTTTCTAAAACTACATTTTCTCCGGCAGAGTAATCATTCGATTCCATTTATAGACCCCCTATTTAGCATAAAGATACATGAGACGCGGCGAATTAGGCTTGGAAAGTAATTTTAAAAGACCTGTCATTTCAACGCGATCACCCATCCATTTTTTTGCTGTTAAATTAAATAAGGAACCTAGTCCGAGATCATCTGTATAACGCACCACCTTGACACCCTTAAGCTTTTCATTTCTTTTCATCTCCGAGATGACATCATCTAAATAGCCGAATCCATCGATAAGATTTAAATCCTTCGCCTGACGGCCATCATAAACTCGGCCATCTGCAATTTTTTTAACTTGCTCCACAGTCATATGACGCCCTTCAGAAATCACTTTGACAAATCCCTCATATGAATTATCAATCATTCGTTGTAAAATTTGCCGTTCTTCGTCAGTCATTTTTCTAGTTGGGCTCATGATATCCTTATATTTTCCGCTTTTTATCGTGACAAAATCTACACCGTATTTATCTGCCAGTCCCTGATAATTAATACCTTCCATGATTACCCCTAGGCTGCCCGTAAGAGTTTCAGGGCTGGCATAGATTTTTTTCGCAGCCGTTGAAATATAATATCCTCCTGATGCTGCCATGGAGCCCATAGATATATATACTGGTTTTTTCGTATCCCTTTGGACTTCCATTAATCTATCATGAATTTCTGCGCTTTCTACCACCCCGCCTCCAGGAGAATTAACTTTGATAATGATTCCTTTAACTGTATCATCCTTTTTAATATAATTTAGCCTCTTCATAAACTCCTGGTGGTTATAACCTGGGCTTTGTAAAATCGATTCTGAGTCCCCTGAGTCCTGGATTACTCCATTTATATCAAGGATGACGATTTTCTTTAATTCGCTTCCATTTTGAACCACTTCCTCTAAATATGGCTTATCAGAATTCATCAAGTCATTTATATCTGTTTCAATTCCTTTAAAAGCAAAGGATGATAATAGATTAATGATGACTGATCCAATAAATAGAACGGCTGCAATTCCAAGTGCGGCCCAGCGTTTTCCAGTCAATACGTTTCCCCCTTTTGTCAAAACTCTGAACTTTTACGTTCATTCATTCATATTGTTTCTTAAACATGCTAAACTAAATGCATTAAAACATTAATTTACCAATGATTAAATTGAATATAGGGGAAACTCTATATTTCAGTTCTTAACTAAGGGGGCCCTGCCATGACAGAAAGACGCAATATTTATTATGATTACAAGCGAGATCCTGAAGTGCTTGCAAAAGCCGCTCCTCTTTTTGAAGCAAGTGAACGTTATGGATTTACCATCGTGAATGATTATCGAAAAGCAAATATAATTGCCAGTATTGGCGATGACGGAGCCTTTCTCCAAGCAGTTAGAAAAACAGGTTTTCGAGATGATTGCCTTTATATGGGGATTTCGATAAAAAACAGTTTAAATATGTATTGTGATTTTAAAATTGAAGACGTCCCATCCATGATTTTAGCAATGCTTAATGAAAAGTTAGAGGTTCGCTGCTATCCGCTGATTGAAGTTTCTGTTGATGGACAAGGAACTTTTCCATGCTTAAACGAATTCTCCATCCGCTCTTCCATTATTAAAACGCTCGTAGTGGATGTGTTTGTCGATGACCTTCATTTGGAAACATTCCGCGGTGACGGCCTGATTGTTGCCACGCCAACCGGAAGCACCGCTTATAACAAATCCGTTGACGGTTCCATCGTTGACCCCTTACTTTCCTGTATGCAGGTAAGTGAGGTCGCTTCCGTTAATAATAATCGGTACCGTACCCTCGGTTCTTCGTTTATTTTAAGCAGTGACCGAACACTAACACTAAAGGTTATCCAGGAAGGCAACGACCACCCGACAATGGGCATGGACAACGAGGCATTAAGCATTCGTCATGTGGACAAAATCCAAATTACCTTAAGTGACAAAAAAATAAAAACCCTTAAATTAAAGGACAACTCCTTCTGGCAAAAGGTAAAGCGGTCATTTCTTTAATAAAAAAACCTTATCCTTAAAAAACAGGATAAGGTTTTACTTTTATGTTCTTTTTTCTCCCCTTACCTTTAATCCACTCTGGGAAAACAGTTTGGTTTTTGATAGAGAATAAATGGTTAAGGCGGACCAAATGAATAAGAACGAAAGCAGCTGTATTTTTGAAAAATGTTCCTGATAAACAAATACACCAAGCAGCAGTGTGATTGTTGGTGCGATATATTGCAGGATGCCGAGTAAGGAAAGGGGAATTTTTTGTGCCCCTTTTGCAAAATAAAGCAAAGGAACTGCTGTTGCGACCCCAGCACCAATTAAGAGCAAATTAGTGCCAATACCTGCCGTTAAAAATGCATTTGACTCATTTACAAAAAGAAAAGCCATATATATCGCAGCGATCGGTGCCACTACTAAAGTTTCTAATGTTAACCCAACTGCAGAATCGACATTAATCAATTTTTTAGCCAATCCGTAAAGTCCGAAGGAAACTGCAAGACCAATGGCGATCCAGGGAAAATTCCCATGCGATGCTGTGATAATCGCAACCCCAACCCCTGCTAACACGAAAGATACATATTGTGGCACTGATAATTTTTCCTTTAAGACAACCATTCCCAATAAAATGCTTACTAAAGGATTAATATAATAGCCAAGACTTGCTTCAATCATATGACCACTATTTACTGCCCAAATATAAATAAACCAATTTATACTAATAAGAAGTGAAGCTATGATTAAGGCATACATCTGTTTTTTATTTTGGGCAAAGCCTTTAAAAGTACTTATGAATAATCCCCATTTTTTTGAGAAGATAAGAACAACTACCATAAAAATAAATGACCAAAAAATGCGGTTTGCAAGAATTTCCTTTGCATTAACATTGTCTAAAAGCTTCCAGTAAATCGGCAATAATCCCCAAAGAAGATAGGAAAATCCGGCATGGATGACCCCTAGCTGTGTTTCACTCTTTTTCATATATCTCTCGATCCCCTATTCTTTCTAGTTTCGAAATATTTTATATTATAACGTGAAACAACCTTAATTGGGGATTTTTTTGCTTACTAATTCATTCCATAAAAAAAGCAGGCTGGAACGTCCCAGCCAGCCTTTAGATTGTGAAAATTAATTTTTCTTTACTGCTTCCATTTCTTTTTGGCGCAGTTCAATCCGGCGAATTTTACCAGAAGTTGTTTTCGGAAGTTCTGTCAAATACTCAATTTTTCTTGGATACTTATATGGAGCTGTGAGTGTTTTTACATGCTCTTGAAGATTTTTGGTTAATTCAGGCTCATTCAGTTCAACATTTTCTTGTAAGACTACAAATGCCTTAACAATAAATCCGCGGATTTCATCAGGGCTTGCAACAACCGCACATTCTTTTACAGCTGGATGTTTAACAAGGGCATCCTCAACTTCAAAAGGCCCAATTGTGTATCCGGAGCTGATAATGATATCATCCCCGCGGCCTTCGAACCAGAAATAACCTTCCTCGTCCATTTTCGCTTTATCACCCGTGACATAATAATCGCCGCGGAACTGCATGGCTGTTCTTTCCGGATCCTTATAATAATTTTTAAATAACGCCGGTGTTTCCACGTGTACAGCGATATCGCCAACTTCCCCAACAGCGCAGACCTGGCCTTCATCATTGATAATTTCAACTCTGTTCCCTGGAGTCGGCTTGCCCATTGAACCCGGTTTTAATTCCATCCCTTTGGTCACACCAACTAGTAATGTATTCTCTGTTTGACCATAGCCATCGCGAACGTCCACATTGAAATATTTTCTAAATGTATCAATGACCTCACGATTTAACGGCTCTCCAGCTGAAACAGCACTATGAAGATTGGACAGCTGGTATTCAGCTAAATTATCTACCTTTGCCATTAAGCGGTATTCTGTAGGTGTACAGCATAGAACATTCACATCATATTTTTGCAGAAGAGTTAAATACTTTTTCGGCTCAAATTTCCCATTATAGACTAATCCTGTTCCCCCTGATCCAAGAACGGAAAGGAAAGGACTCCAAATCCATTTTTGCCAGCCTGGCCCCGCTGTTGCCCATACTGTATCACCTTCTTCGATGCAAAGCCATTTGGCTGCAGCAGTCTTTAAATGAGCAAATGCCCATCCGTGTGTATGGACTACCCCTTTTGGATTTCCTGTTGTTCCTGATGTATAGGATAAAAAGGCCATATCATCCCGAAGTGTGTCAGCTAGTGGGAACTCTTCTGAAGCCGCTTTCATATTCTCATCTAAATGAATCCAGCCATTCTCTTTTGCCCCAATTGTAAACTTAACGAGTGGCTGTGTTGATTTTATATTTTCAAATTGGTCCACATAAGGATAATAGCTGATAACTGATTTCACATCACCATGTGAAACTCTGTACTGCAAGTCCTTTTCCCTTAGCATTTCCGAGCTTGGAATGACTACCATCCCCGATTTTAAGGCGGCTAAGTAAACAACATATGCTTCAATTAGGCGTGGAATAATTACGAGAACGACATCGCCTTTTTCCAAACCATTTTGAGCAAAAACATTTGCAGCTTGGTTAACTTGTTTTAATAATTGCTCATATGTAACCTGCTTTGTTTCACCAGATTCATTTTCCCATTTTAATGCCACTTTGTTTGGGTCTTTAGCAAATCGTTCAACTTCAGATACAAGATTATACTTTTCTGGTGCAATTAAATCCTCGCGTTTCATTCTTCTCCCCCTCAATATTAGATAATAAAATTCCCTCAAATTTATTATACAAAATTATTCTAAAATTTTAAATTATTATTCATTTGTTAATATTATTTAAAATAAAAAGAGAGCGAGGCAAATGCCTCACTCTCTGTAGCCATCTTATTAAATTTGATTAACGAGCAAATCCGCCGCCTAATTGCTGTTCAGCCATTTGAACTAGACGCTTTGTGATTTCACCACCAACAGAACCGTTGGCACGTGAAGTAGTGTCTGCACCAAGTTGTACTCCAAATTCAGAAGCAATTTCATATTTCATTTGGTCAAGAGCTTGTTCAACACCAGGTACTAATAGTTGATTAGAGTTGTTATTAGCCATGTGATAATCACCTCCTTGTGAGTATAGAATGTGTAGAATTCACAAGGTTCATTCTAAATATCAATTGGTAATTATTCACAAAAAATTCACAAATACATTTTAAAATAACTCATTGAATTCCGAGCGATGTTCGCTGTCAGGTTTGATAATAAGTGTTTCAACCTCTTGAACAGCCTCTTGAATTAAAGGTTCAAAATCAAAATAACTTTCATACTGGTTAACTTTTTCTCGTTTCGGTTTTGTCTTTGGAGATGACGGCACAAAAATAGTACAGCAATCTTCAAAAGGACGAATCGAAATATCGAGGGTATCAATTTCCTCAGCGATTTTAATAATATCCGTTTTGTCCATCGAAATCAAGGGACGTAAAATTGGGGTGTTCGTCACTTCGTTAATCGCATACATACTCTCAAGCGTTTGGCTTGCTACCTGCCCAAGACTCTCACCGGTAATAATCGAAAGGCCCTCTTGTTTTTTTCTAATTTCATCTGTAATCCGTAACATCATTCTCCGCGTTGATGTCATCGAATAATTTTCCGGTACCTGCTCACGGATGGCTTGCTGAATATCTGTAAAGTGTACGATATGGAGTGTTAACGAGCCAAAAATTCCTGCAAGTTTTTTGGAAAGATCAATCACTTTTTCCTTCGATCGTTCACTAGTAAAAGGCGGACTGAAAAAATGAACGGCTTCAATTTCTACTCCCCGCTTCATCGATAAATATCCGGCCACAGGGCTATCAATTCCACCTGAAAGCATGAGCATAGCCTTCCCACTCGAACCAATTGGAAGCCCGCCAGCACCTTGAATAGTTTCAGAAGAAAGGTAGATGGCATCCGGTCTAACCTCAACGCGTAAATTAATGTCCGGATTCCTTACGTCCACTTTCATTCCTGGAATATTTTTTAACAGATGCGCCCCAATCGTTTGATTGATTCCGTCTGTATTCAACTCAAAGGTTTTGTCAGATCTTTTAGCGGTAATTTTAAAGGTTTGTCCCTCTTTAAATTGAGAGTTAACTAATTCATATGAGGCCTGTTTCAAAGCCTCCACATCTTTTTCAACTTTTATTGCCGGACTATAGGACTGAATCCCAAATATATTCTTTAATTTCCCGATAATTTCCATTCCGTTTTCACCATTTAGTAATACATACATCCGGTCACGGCTTGCTTCAATTTTTACTTTTGGAAATGGGGCTAAGGCGATTCGAACGCTCTTTTTCAATTTATCAATAAATTTATTGCGATTTCTTCCTTTGGTGGATATCTCTCCATAACGTATTAGAACACGATCATAATTCATCTATTTCATAACCTTTCGTAGTTGGTTTACTGTTTTTTCAATTTCTGAGAGGACTTTTAAGGCTTCAGCTTCTGTATTATCAAAAGATAAGCTTATTCTTATAGCACTCTCTGCAAGGCTTTCTGGGACTCCCATCGCGAGCAATGTATTGCTGGGTGATTTCTTCTTTGATGAACAAGCACTTGTCGTAGACACAAAAATCCCATTTTGCTCAAGAGCATGGATAAAAACTTCTGATTTTAACCCTTTCAAAGAAAAATTTAAAATATGTGGTGCAGCATGTTGAACGGGTGTGTGAATCTGAATATCTTCGATTTTGGTTAAGCTTTTTCGCAGCAAATGTTGAATTTTCCCCAGTCCTGCAATTCCTTCATCACTTTTCATCATTGTCATCCTGAGCGCCTTTGCCATTGCAACAAATCCTGCCACATTTTCGGTACCGCTACGCATCCTCCGCTCTTGATTTCCGCCTGAAAATAATGGGGTCAGTCTTGCTCCCTCCCGTATAAATAGGACACCAGTGCCTTTTAAGCCATGAAATTTATGGCCTGATAGTGAACAAAGATCTACATTATTTTTATATAAAGAAAGTGGTACTTTTCCAACACTTTGTACTGCATCCACATGAAAAAGGATGGATGGATATTTTTTTAGAATACTACCTATTTCTTCAATAGGCTGGATGGTTCCAACCTCATTATTTACCTGCATGATCGAGATTAAGATCGTTTCTTTTCGAATGGCCTTTTCTAAATCTTCTACTGAGATCCGTCCGTACTCATCTACTGGCAAGCGGGTAATCTCAAATCCCTCCTGCTCAAGCTGCTCCATTGCTGCTCGGACTGATGCATGCTCTACACTCGAAGTAATCAAATGCCTGCCTTTTTGTCGATTTAATAAAGCAGCACCTTTAATGGCGATGTTGTTGCTTTCGGTCCCGCCAGAGGTAAAATAAATCTCATTTGCCTTTACCTTTAAAAGACCGGCAACCTGTTCTCTAGCCTGTGATAAAAGCTTTTCCGCCTGCCCGCCCATACTGTGCAAAGAAGAGGGGTTGCCAAAATATTCGCTGGATACTGTTACAAAAGAATCTAAAACCTCTTTATATGGTTTTGTCGTTGCACTATTATCAAAATAAATCATCGTTTTTATCCTCCGTCAAAAATAAATCTTATCATAAACATATCTTTTGAAAAAGAAAAGAAAAAAACCGATTCAGCAGAATCGGTTTTTTATTCCATGACAGCCGAAGCTTTTATTTTCTTTAATGCTTCCGGGTCAATACCTTCCAAAGAAGCCGCTACTTGCTCTAAAGCCTCTTGATAATCATAGAGTCTAAAGGCGAGTTCTGCATCCGATAAGCCTTTTGCAACAGAAGGATACTGGCGTCGGTATCGGTTTCCGTATTGAATGGCTTTTTCCGCAAGCGTTGCATTCTCAATCAATTCAATAGTCGAAGAAACAAGTTTATCAACAGTTAATACAGCAATTTCTAAATATTGATTAAGGGCAGAAATGTTAAGCGGCTTTTCCTCCAGCTGGTATCTGACATTTTGAATACTATCGTTAGTATCTTCATATAGGTACTTGTAGTCATCAGGTAAGCCTGGAACATTGCTCTTTGCAACAAGGCGGACAGTCTCTCCAACCTTTTTCGTTAGTTCCTTTAGTTTATCTCTTGCCTCAATTTCATCTTTTCTCAGTGCTTGCAGCTTATAAGCAAATGCATGCTGTCCGTCGAGGATGATTTCTAATTGTTCTTTTAGTTCACTTAATTCCTCACTTAGAACAGATTGAGCTGTTTCGTTTAGTTTTAATTTTTCCAATAAAATATCATAATGTTTAAATACTGCAGTAAGTTCTTTATCTAAATTCCGCTGTGTCTCAAAATCATTATCTGATAACTGATATCTTTCTTGAATATTAAATACTTCATTTGAAAGATTTCTATTTTCTTCCTCAGCTGAAATAAGAAGACCGCTGGTTACCTTTTCATTCTTCAGCACGAAATGCTTGGCATGAACTTCCTTTTCCAAAAGGTCAAAAAGAATATCGACTCTTTCCTTCACTTCTTTTATCCCTTCTTCAGCTTGCTCTATTTCTGTTTTCTCAATTTGCATTACAATCTCAGTGAGCTTTTCTTCCAAGCGAATCTTTTCTTTTTCCACATTTATATGCTCTAAATAATATCCTTGACCAATCATTTCCCGGTATCCATCGAAAACATCAGCAAGCTGATTTGGAAGCAATGACTGACACTCAATTAAGTACTGAGGAATTACATTCATATTGCTTTTGATTGAGTCAAGTGTGCTATGAATCAGTAAGACCACTTCTCGTGCTTCAAGGTAATTGCCGTTTTCCGTTTTTTCATCATATTCATGAAATTTTTGCGTCACTTCACTGAGCTGCACCTCTAAGCATTTTTCAGCATTCCCAAAGCTATGGCGGTGGGCTAAAAGCATTTTTTTCGATTCCCGATAAAGCTCTTTTAATTCCTCGATCTCTACTCTGTTTTTCTCCTCGCTCCCAACTAGTTCATGAAGCTCTTCCAAAATACTTTTAATTTGGTCTTCTGTCTCCTGAAGTTTTTCGGCAATCTTTTGTTGAACTTCCTTTGACTTCTTGAATCGGTACTTGTCTATGTACTCTTCTGCATCAAACAGCATTTCTTCTAAGTCCGGAAGCTTTACAGTTACGACATCATCCCATTGACTCCGCCAATGTTCAAAAAGCTCCTCGGTTTGTCCGGTCATATTAAGCTGTTTCACTTTCGACATTTCATCTAGTATCGGACGATTCATTAGATCAATTTTCCAAGCTTCCAATCGATCCATTTCTTTAAAATATTTTTTCTTTATTAAATATCCTACTACAAATAGGGCTAGTAATAGGAAGAATAAACCAATGAAATACTTCACATGAAAGCCTCCTAGCTCAACACACTGATTCTATTAAAAGAATTTTTTCGTCTATATAAAAAGATCACTTAATGTTTTATTCAATGCTATTATGATACCATGTAAACGACATTTTTTGACTATTAAATTCAATTTTTTTGTAAAATAAAAAAAAATAGCGATTGCCGCTATTTTAGCATTGCTCCTTTTTTAATTGGCACATCTGAGCATAATGTTTTTTCAATCCATTGATTGATATCTTTTAAATATTTCTGCTCAAAAAATTGCTCATTTGGAAAAACATATAATACTTCTCTCATATAATGATTGTTCATAAAGGGCATCATGATCAACCCCTTAAGTTGTATGATTAAATATGGAATGGAATGAGGGCGGAACTCTCCCCATTCAAACCCTCTTTCAAAGATTTTTTGAAAGTAATATTTTTCTTTTAATGAATAAGTCGACATAATTTCTCTGACAACCTGTGAATCAATTGACATTTCACGATATACAAAGCATGCCAGCTGCAGATTTTCGCATTGAAAGTGAATTAAATCGGCGACAATTCGCTTTAAACAGACTTCAGCGCCTCGTTCAATTGAGAGGTAAGCTTCTTCCATTTTGTTGATATATTGTTCAAAAAAATGCGTAAAACAATATTCTAACAATCCAGCTTTATTTTCAAAATGATATGCAATCGTTGCCGAATTTACTTTTGCTGAATGAGCAATATCCCTGATTGACGTCCCAGTGTACCCTTTTGAATTAAACAATAATACGGCGGCTTTAACGATCGCTTCTTTTGAATTTTTCTTCATCAGCTTTCCCCCCCAATTAAAACACCGAATATCCCCTTACATAATGATTCTTTATGTCACAATAGATTCCTTTATAAAAATATCGACAAAGTCTGCTCATTTTCTTCTTATTTTGATAAAATAAGTTATAGATTTTATAAGAAAAAGGGGAAATTTCATGTTTAACGTCGAAATGTATAGAGGAAGTCGCGAAGAAAATTATGATCTCGTGATAAAACAATTGCAGGCACTTCTGCACGATGAAAAAAATCAAATTGCAAATCTCAGCAACGCTTCTGCTTTATTAAACCAATTTCTTGACCGTATCAACTGGGTCGGTTTTTATCTCTTAGATACAAACGGCG
Organism: Neobacillus bataviensis; assembly: GCF_019969725.1. Next base: position 32,446 of record NZ_JAHXYW010000004.1, on the reverse strand, counting down.
AGCTTGTATTAGGCCCCTTCCAAGGTTTGCCGGCCTGTGTCCGCATTCCGCTTGGCAAAGGAGTTTGCGGGACTTCCGCTTTGAAAAGAGAAACCTTACGGATCGAGGATGTGCACCAATTTCCCGGCCATATCGCCTGCGATGCTGCATCCCAATCAGAGATTGTCATTCCACTTCTAAAAGGGGAACAGCTTATTGGGGTATTAGATATCGATTCACCTGAAAAAAATCGCTTTGATGAACTTGATCAACAAAAACTGGAAGAATTTGCTGCCATTTTGTTAGAGTATATTTAAAAAAAAGGCACGGGATTGAAATCCGTGCCTAACTAACCTTCATATTCTCATTTTGCGATACAACCTTATTCTTACCCGTTCCTTTCGCATGATAAAGTGCTTCATCGGCTCGTTTAAATAAATGATTATAGGTATCAAGCCGCTCCTTATGCCAATAGGAAACACCGCATGACACGGTAATGTGCGGATTGGTAGATTCCGCCACCTTTTCAACCAATCTTTTAGCAATACGTACACCGGCATCAAGAGCGACCTTCGGCAGATAAATGGCAAGTTCTTCACCACCCCAACGGGCTCCAATATCATTTCCGCGAATATTACTCATTATTACATTTGCTACTTGGATGAGAACTTCATCCCCAACCTGATGACCATGTAAATCATTGATTTCTTTAAAGTTATCAATGTCTATGAGAATAAAAGTTCCTTCCTCATCTTCCTTCATCGACCATTGAATTTGTTCATCCAAATATTTTCTGGAATGGAGCTTTGTAAGGTGGTCAGTGATGACCAATTTTTCTAATTCTTCTCGAAGCAAAGAATTCGTAAGTGCTAGCGAAGAATGATGGATTAATGATTGCAGCAGCTTAAAGGTCTCAAAAGAAAAGAAGTAGGGTTTTTGGTGCATAACAATAGTGAACCCCTTTAAATTCTCAGCTTGAATCATCGGTACTGCCATAACCGAATGAAAATTTGTGATGGTTTGAATTTTAGGGAGACTCATATCACCCATAAAGAGAGACTCTTTTTCCATTTGAATTTTTTCTTTAATATATTTCACATAGAACCTTGCTTGTTTTGTAAAAAAGTAGGGAGTTGAACCAGGGAGTACTTTCACTTTTTCGTGTTCTTCGGAGAGAATAAAAAAACCAACTTCTTGCGCATTAAAGGAAGACTTAATTTGCTCTGTTATATAACCAATCGTTTCTGCCAAGCGTAGATTAGAATTTAAGCGATGTGAGGTTTCGTTTATTAGTTTCAAATTGGAAATTCTGCGTCTTGATTGCTGATAAAGAAGGGCATTTTCTAATGACTGCCCAACACTTCCTGCTAATAATGTTATGAATTCCACCTCTGTTTTTAGAAATTCACATTCATATGGCACAAATACCTGTAAGACTCCATAAATCCCTTGAATCCCTTTAATTGGCTCGTAAATAATGGTATGGCTGTCTGATTGCTCATATTGTTTTTCAGCAGTTACATAAGCTTCTATTGCCGCCATATTTTCATTATCATATTCCAATTCCAAGATTGGAAGTTCATTATGGATATATGTATCCTGGGACATCAGCAGGTTATACGAGAAATCAGGATATACCTCTTGAAGGATTACGAATAATTCTCCCAAAAGTGTATCGATATCAAACGTGGAATGCAGTTTTTCGGAAATACGAAATAACTTCTTATATCTTTCTGATTGCAAGATTAACTCTCTTTCGAGAATATTCATTCCATCTCCACCTAATTTTCCATTCCGTTTTTAATTCCAAAAATATACATCGTAACCTAATTATAGATAATATTCGTGTATTTTTGGAATATTAATTTGAATAATTTATAAATTTTTTTTACCACATTTTTGTTCCTTTTGCTAACAGATAAAAAAATATACTTGACTTGGGATGAATAAAAACTATATAATACTCTTTGTGTAAAATATTGCAGCCTATGTGAACAACTTTATTTGATTCATTTTGTTCCTCATAAGGCAACTGCCTTACGAAGGTGCATCTTGTAACCCTTAGCTGCTAGGGCGAAGGTGCATGAAAACAAAATGGCTTTAATGATGTTTCATAACGGTTTTTATTTTACCAAAATAAAAACACAGAGGAGGAGTCATTCATGGCTCGTTATACCGGCCCAAGCTGGAAATTATCCCGTCGTCTTGGAATCTCTCTAAGCGGCACAGGTAAAGAATTAGAAAAGCGTCCTTACGCTCCTGGACAACATGGTCCAAACCAACGCAAAAAGCTTTCTGAATACGGATTGCAATTACAAGAGAAGCAAAAGCTTCGTCACATGTACGGAATCAATGAGCGTCAATTCCGCAACCTATTTGACAAAGCTGGCAAGCTTGCTGGTAAACACGGTGAAAACTTCATGGTTCTTTTAGAATCACGTCTTGACAACGTTGTATACCGTTTAGGTTTAGCTCGCACTCGTCGTGCAGCTCGCCAATTAGTTAACCACGGTCACATCCTAGTTAACGGTTCACGCGTTGATATCCCATCATACCGCGTTACAGCTGGTCAAACTATCAGCCTTCGTGAAAAATCACGTAATCTTGATGTAGTTAAAGAAGCAGTTGAAGTAAACAACTTCGTACCTGACTTCTTAACTTTTGATGCAGACAAGCTTGAAGGTACTTTCACTCGCTTACCTGAGCGTTCTGAACTTCCAGCTGAAATTAACGAAGCTCTTATCGTTGAGTTCTACTCTCGTTAATTGATTTGCTTATTAAACAGCTATCACAAAAACCCTAGAAGCGTTATATCAACGCTTCTAGGGTTTTTTATTATTGCTCTGCTTAGCAGAATTTTGAATTTATACCGTAGGAGCTTTCAGTAACGATACGAGAAAACAAAAAGAAAGGAAACGAAAAAGACTAACGAAATTATGCGTTAGTCATCAAATGGTTTAAAATCAATTTGGCTCGTTTTTAAAAAAACTTGGTAAGTAAGCTCTATGCGCCTCTAGCATTTCGTCTACAATAGCTACAGCTACTTTATCGTTCGCAACAAGCGGATTGATGGTCAATGCAACGATTGCCTTTTCACGACTTCCTTCTACCGCAGCCTCAACTGCCATCTGTTCAAAAGATTTAATCGTTTGGATCAATCCTCTAACTGGAACTGGCAATTCTCCCATCGTTAAAGGAACCGGTCCATCCTTTGTAATGACACAGCTAACTTCAACAGCACCATAATATGGAAGACCTGAAATTGCCCCTTTATTCATTGTATTCAATGGTTGAATATCTCGAGTATCATTGTAAATAGATGAGATCAAACGACAAGCAGCATCAGAATAATATGCTCCACCACGTTTTTCTAACTCAAGTGGTTTTACATCTAGCATTTCATCTTTATATTTTTCAAATAGTGACGCTTCAATCCGTTGTACGACTTCTGCTCGTGTTTTATTAGACTCGAATTCTTTCAATTCTCTTGCCAACATCTCAGATGTTTTATAGTAATAGTGATGGTATGAGCATGGAATGACATTGATACCTTTGAGGAATTCAGGTGCCCACTCCTCTGCGTCAATATTTTTTACAAAACTTGCATTGACAGGGTCCATTATCATTTCAAGAACTTTATCTTTTACACTAACTCCATCTAGATATACATCTAATCCAAAAACCATATGATTAAGACCAGCAAAATCAATTCGAACACGAGATTGATCCACGTTTAAAAGTTTTGCAATACCCATTTCCATTCCAATCGGTATATTACAAAGACCAATAAATTTCTTAATATTTGAGTATCTTAATGCTGCCTCTGTAACCATACCCGCAGGGTTTGTAAAGTTAATGACCCACGCATTTGGACAAAGCTCTTCTACTTCCTTACAAATATCCAAAATAACTGGAATCGTACGAAGCGCTTTAAACAAACCACCTGCACCATTGGTTTCTTGCCCCATCACTCCATGTTTTAATGGAATTCTTTCATCAAGTGCGCGTGCAGCCAATTGCCCAATACGAAGCTGTGTAGTAACGAAATCAGCATCTTTCAAGGCTTCACGACGATCATACGAAAGGTGAATCTCAATTGGAAGCTCAGCTTTTTTTACCATTCGTCTAGCTAACGCTCCAACAATTTCTAATTTTTCGCGACCTTCTTCGATATCAACAAGCCAAAGCTCAGTAACGGGTAATTTATCATAACGTTTTATTATACCTTCTACTAATTCCGGCGTATAACTAGAGCCCCCACCTATTGTCACAATTTTAAACTTCTTTGACATTATTTAAGGCCCCTTTCATACAAGTCAACGATCTCTTTTGCCAAGTCTTTTACGGTCATCGCATTCATCAAGTGATCTTGAGCATGAATCATTAAAAGTGAAATTTCTGTTGAATTTCCACTTATCTCTGATTGAATGAGAGCTGTTTGAATTTTATGCGCCTCATTTAAAGAATCACTTGCTTCACTTAATTTCTCTCGTGCTAAATCCATATTCTGTTCTTTTGCTGCATGAATGGCTTCCATTGCGGCACTTCGACCATTTCCACCATGTAAAATCAATGTAAAAATTTCTGTTTCATGTTTTACCATAAAACTGACCTCCTTTCTCTTTCATGAGAAATTTTGAAACTCGGAAACCATATGGCTATAAATTTTCTTTTATAAAAATCCCTCTGGGTATTCTTGTATTCTATAAAAATCTTATCTTCCAAACCTTAAACCTTTAATTCTTAAAATATCATGTTTTTTCATGTCTTTCATAATGCCCTTTGAACTCAAAGACATTTGCTTTCAAAAGGCATTAGAATGGTATTCTACTTATTTTCTATGAGTTTTATTGCTTGCTCGAGAATCGCTTCGCCATTACACATGCCATAATTCATCATATCAATGACTTCAACTGGAATATTTTTCTCACCACAGATGTTTTTCATTTCGTTCAAAAGAAAACGAACTTGTGGTCCTAACAATAACACATCCGTTTCGTCGATTTGTGAGCGAACAACTGATTCAGATACTGCCCAAATGCGTGCTGAAATCCCTTTTGACTCAGCCGCTTTTTCCATTTTAGTAACGATAAGACTTGTAGACATGCCGGCTGCACAACATAGTAAAATATTCATTATATTCTCCCCCTTTTATTCTAAGCTGTTAATGTCGTTCTTATTGACTACGACTAGTCGAGCTACTCGATCGTGTGCAGCTAATGAGTTTGGATTAGCAAATATGCTTATAACGGATATCAAGAATGGAATGCCTTGAAAAAGAAACATCGATAAAAATTTAAAGAAACTTCTAACAATCACTAATAATACATAAACAAGCTTTCCTTTTTTATTATTGATGTGTGTTAGCTTCAATCGAAAGATAAGCTTCCCGACTGTAGATCCTCTTAATAAGAAGGTTGTTAAGACATCATAACAAAACCAGATAAGCAGTGATTGGAGAAAGGCTTTATTAAAAAGAGCCATTACTTTAACAGTAGCATCTTGACTAGCTGCTTCACCCATCATTTTTTGAATTTCAATCATTTTTGTTAAAACTCCAGGAAAGTTTGCAAATCCTGTTATTCTATAAACTATTGAAAGTAGGATTGAGACAATCACCGCATCTATGACAAAAGCAGCCATTCTTTTTAATCGAAACTGAGTAAACATTTTCTTTTTGATGTCCATAGTAAGTATTCGCTAAAATTAGGACGGCCATTGGTCTATCATGTTCAACCACGAATATGATTGGTGTTAAACTTGAAGAGATTGACCCCCAGAAGGCACGTCTTTATTAGCTTTCTCCATTTCTAAGTTTTTCTTATCCCACATCTTAATGAATGGGTACCAAATGGCAAAGGCAACTGCAAAAGCAACTAATTGCATGACAACACCCATAATTTTACCACCCGTCATAAGATATCCACTGATGAAATATGGTGTTGTCCACGGAATGATTGTACCAGTCGTATGTGGGAAAATATCTAAAGACGTCCCAAAATAAGTAACGGTTAAAACGGCTACTGGTGCAAGCATGAAAGGAATTATTAAGAATGGGTTTAAAACAACCGGAACTCCAAACACAATTGGTTCGTTGACGTTAAAAATGGAAGGTCCGATTGCCAAACGTCCAACTTTCTTAAGAAGGTTTGATTTTGCTAAAAACATCATATAAATAGCAACCGGTAGAGTAGCACCTGATCCACCCATCCAGATCCCATTCTCATAGAATGTATAAGTAATGATATGTGGTAGTGTCTTCGCACCCTCTTTAACCGCTGCTAAGTTTGCATCTGCATTAGTAATCCAAATAGGTTCCATAACAGAAGTGATGATTGATGAACCATGGATTCCAAAACTCCATAATAGATGTTCCATTAAACTTGCGATAAGAGTACCAATGTAGGTTGACCCTAAAATCGTAAATGGTTGTGTTACAACCTCATTTATAAAAGTTGCAAAGTTTTCCCAATTAGTATGTGCAAATCCAAATCTAACAAGTAAGAAGAAAATAATAATAATGAAACCAGGAATAAGAGCTGTAAAAGAACGAGCAACTGTTGGTGGTACAGTATCTGGTAACGTGATAATAATCTTCTTTTGTAAGAAGTAACGATAAATTTCAGCGGTAATAATGGCAACAATTAATCCAACAAACAAATACTGTGCACTAAATAGATCAGGTGACCAAGCGGATACGCTTTCACCATCAACCGTGAAAGTGCTCATAATGTTAACAATTAAATATCCTGCTAATGCTAGAACACCTGCTGGAACACCATCAATATTCTTTCCATCGACTTTATAACTGCCTGCCAATGAGTATGCTACACCAAACACAGCAATTAAAGCGATGATGCCCATTGTACCGTTATAAACGATGTCTCCAAAAGCATTCCAATTGTCCCCAAAGGTTTTTGCCATGAAGTTTTGATACCATTCTGCTTCTAACCAGGCAACGATAATGAAAAACGAACCAATTATCATTAGCGGCATTGCAAACATAATACCGTCACGTAAGGCAAGCAAATGTCTTTGATTACCTATTTTCGAAGCGATCGGTAAAAATTTCTCTTCAAAGAAATTACTTTTCATTGAATTATCACTCCTATAAGTAAGGATCTTGGTAAAGATATTTCCCTTATACCAAGATCCTTTTAAAATAATTAATTTAAATAAGGAAAATTATTAATGAGCTTTTGTCTAAACTTTAGTTATATAGCCTCAGTATTCATTAACAATATTTACAATCTACTAAGCTCCAAAATCCAGTGCACTGCAGACCAAGTCAACTTAATTTGAAGTCTTACTTGATTTTGCCGCTTTATTCCTAGAAACAGTTCTTACAAAAGTCATCACGTGGCTATCAGTTTCAAATCTAGGCTCTCCATCAATTGTCATTGCCGAGTATACAACAGTTGCAGTGATGTTAGCTGGCTTATCTGTTTTATAGGTGAGTTCTCCAGTTTCACTATCAACAGTTACATCTTCTGGTGAAGATGATTCGTAACTAACTTTTACATATTTGTTTCCATCCGTATTTAGAGTTGAATCATCCATTGCATTTTTTAACCATGATGGATATGCAAAAGATCCTTTGTCAAGCTTAGCAGCAGCAATTGGTTCTGCTGATTTCTTAGGGTCAACCACATTTATTGTGTATGTTATTTTAGCAGGCGTTCTAAAGAACCCATCAATAACGTACGCCGTAACCGTACAAGTTCCTGGCCTTAAACCTGTTGCATAAGCACCATAGTACTCGCCATTTACACTTAAATCAGTTGGATTTACGTTTCCTTCATCACCGTAAGTTGCAATATTTCTAAGGTCAATAACTTGAGATACATTTGCATCAGCATTGATTTGTGTAGGTAATCCATTGATATATCCTGCTTGATCCCAAGCATTCGTTGACCAAGACACATTCTTAATATAGCCCTTTGTTTTAGCATCAAGCTTTACAGAGTCACCCACGTTAATCGTAAATGTATGTGTATCTGCATTATATTTAGCTTTAGGATTCATGGATGCTAAATTAGTTGGGTATTCAATGCTTTCTGTACCTTTATTTACTGGTGCAGTAACTGTTGATCCTAATTGACCTACGTAAGCAGCATCGTCAGGGTTTTGCGTGATCCAATAAGGCATAGAAATGACAGTAGAAGATTCCATTGTTAAGCTGTTACCAGAGTCAATCGTTCTTCGATCCATCGTTCCGAAAATGTTTGTATTGTACTTAGACATCATAACTTCGTCACGTGGAATTAATTGGTCAACCATTAAATTTGGTGCTACATGTGTTATGTCATTTCTGTTTGCTGACAATACATCAAAGTTCATGAAATTGTTAGGGATACGAGTCATGTACCATTCTGAACCTGCAAGGTCAACTTGAGAGTTTCCGATATCAATACCTTTAGCTTTCAATGCACCTAGAGAAGCTGCGTAGAAAGTTGTCATGAATGGGTTTTTCTCTCTCTTTTCGTTTGTCCACCATTGGTTCATGCCTTCTAAAATTTCATCACCATTAAAGCTTTCAGCGTGGTGAGACAATGTGTAGTATGCTAGTGCTTCTTCCTCTTCATCAGAATAGTTCATGTATGATTCGTGAGTTACACCGCTTACACCGATATCATCTCCGTTATGAGCTGCAATACCGAAGTATCTTGCAAGATATTGTAACGTCATATCAAGCATTGAAGATGAGTTGTAAGTTTTTGGATATCTTACTTCAAAATCATTGTGTTCATTAGCTGTTCCTGACGCTTTCACACCATTCATTACTTTGTATTCATTTGCAAAATCAAGTGGTTCAATTACATCAATGCCTTGAGCTTTAAGGAGTGCTTTTTCTTCATCTGTATACGCACCTAAATCTCTTGCAACTACAAGTGCTTGTAATTGTAATTGTGCATTTAACGGACCATCTTCATAGTCTGCGTCTCTCCCCCATGCATCCTTATTACCATCAAGGTATTCAGGGTTCATGTTTGCCCATCTAGTTGGAGCATTAGGAGCATTCAATCCATTACCAGGAATAGAACCACTAGCAAAACGAGCTTCAGTTGGGTTCTCACCATTAACAGTCAATTGGAAATAGTTGTTCAGAACTAGAGCATTTGTGTGGTTAATCATATCATTTTTGATTAACGCTGCTAGTTCTGGATCATCTTCTTTGAAAGCTTTATATGCTAGGTCAAGTGTAAAATAATGACCTACTAATTCATCAGTAGATGTTGTCGCTTTGTAAACAACTTTATCCGAGTCTAAAGCTTTTGTATTAGCATCAAAACCTTCGTTTTGGTCTGCAAATATTTTAGTTAAACGTGGAGGTACTGCGACTGTGTCATATGCTTTAAGATCAGTTTGAGTTCCACTTTTGAAAGATCCAGGTACGTTATACCAAACTGTCTTTCCATTAATATCTTGAGTCTGTCCAGCTTTCTTTCTAATCCATGCATTATCCCATGTTTTAGCTTCAGCAAGTGTAGCACCATTGTTACTTGTGTCTACTTTGTACGAACGAGCAAAGAAACCAGATGCAGCAGGTTTTCCAGTGTCATTCAACGTGTATTTGCCGTTTGCATCAACGAAGACTGGCTTTCCTTCGTTCTTATCTAGCCAATTTTTTGCTTCTTCAATAGTCTTGACGTTACCACCTAAAGAGTTAACAACATACACAAAGTCGTTTACATTGTATTTTGAGGTAACTTTTAATTGCGTACCAGATACATAACCAAGAGTTATAATTGCCTCAACTGCACGAATAGCAGATGCTTTTGCATCTTTTGTTCTTTCATCATTTGGACCAAAAGAATCCTTCATGTAGTTGTATCTCCAGATTTCACCAGATGCGTACATTGTAGTCCAAAGACCATCATTGTCCGTATCATAGTTTCCTCTAGCAGCATCTTTATCAGCAGTCATAAGCGCTTTAATCATGTCTGCTTGAGAAGAGAATCTCATATTACCAGATTGGAACCCAAATCTATCTGTATAGTTTCTAGAAATCTCTGTTTGAAGTAAAGATTTCCCCATTAGGGAAATTTGCTTTCTTACAATATGTGTTGCATTTCCTTTTTCACCTAGAACCCAAAGTCCATTATTACCATCAGGCATAATGTTGGTAATCACTTCTTTGGCGTTAAATGAAGCAGCGGCACCATTATTATTAGTACCAGAACCTGAAGATTCACCAGTTTGAGGAATATATCTTCCACCTTGTAAATACTGAATTTGATCAGCTGGAGAAAGGTTAGGATCGTAAAGTGTTACTGCATCAGAAACGATACCAGTAATTACGCCATGAGCTCTTTCATCGCCAAGAAGAATTTTATCGTTTGATTTGATTAAAGTATCTTTTGAAACCAACCACTTTATGCCATTTTCTCCATTAACATAACCAACATAGTTTTTAGAAGGGAATTTAGTTCCCGCTGGAGCAGTCGGAATATTGGTTGTTTGCCATTTTGTTGTTGCAAGAGCAGCCGGAATATTCGGATCTCCTGCATTGTAATAGTAAACTACCTTTTCAAGATTTGTAGTTGGCTGTGACTCTACTACAGTAACTGTAATATTCACAGTTTTCGGGTTACCATTTACATCTACTCCAGTACCAGTGATTTTTGCAGTACCACCAGATATCCCTAAAATCTTTCCACTGTAATCACCCTTTGAGTTGCCAATCATATCAACATATGCAACATATGGATCAGAAGTTGTCCATTTTACCGGCTTTGTTGTATCTAATCCATCAGGTTTTGCATGAGTAATTTGTGTAGTATTCATATTAACGCTTGTACCAGTTGAAACAGGAGCTACAGTAAAAGATTGAGTTGAAATAGAAGGAGCAGCGTTAACAACTATACTACTAAAATTACTTGCAGCCATTGAAGTTGCTAAAACTGCAGCCACAGCAGCCCGACGCCATTTATTTCTTTTTATTCTTCTTACCATTTAACATCCTCCTATGAATATATTCGAATCAATTTTCTAACTAAATCATAGATTGAACCATACATTCTAAACCCTTCATTCCCCCTTGAAAGAAAAGTTTTTATATCATTATTCCTTTAATCGAGCCTCGTTTTTAATAATCTTTTGTTCATTGCGATAAAGGAACAAATCATAACAAGTCTAGCAAAATAATATTTTAGAAATTTCGTACTGAAAATCATTAAAGTTATTTGACTTTAGAATTTTGTGTTTCGCTCCCGGATGATCCATTAAATGTAAAACTAATCGACTTAACTCCTTGTGTAAAAACAAGTCTCCAGCGCGTAGATTAATTAAAAAAAGAATTTGTACCACTTTCCCTTCAAAAGTAGGTGGATTCTTAAATATCACAACACTTATGGAATCCTGAATGGCAACCATTTTTAATGCATGCGGCACTGCAATCCCATTTTGAAGAATCGTCGATATTTTTTCTTCTCGTTCGACAACCAAATCAGGATAGTCGGGTGTTGTAAACCCCATCTCGACCACACATTTTGCTTTTTCTTTAATGAAAGCACTGTAGTCAAAGGACTCTCTACTTTCTTCTATATAAAACAATTCTGAATGAAACAGAGATAAGAGTGTTGGTGTATTTTCCTTAACTCTACTCGCTGGGTACCTAGTGAGCGTACGACGAATTCTCTGGATATCCGTTTCAGTTAATATTGGTGCTACTTGAATGTATGGAATAGAAATATTATCAAAACGTATCGGAATGGATGAAACTAATAAATCATATTCCTCTAGATGAACCGATTGGAGTTCACTATACAGAACGACGTCTATCTTTGCACCTTGGAAAAGTGATTCTAGTTTCATTTTAAGTAAATTCGCCGATCCTGCTCCTGAACCGTATAATAGGAGAATTTTTTGGTAGGAACTTAATTGTTTTTGCTTCTCCCTTTCCATATGGGCTGCAAAATGCATAGTAAGGTAACCCATTTCATCACTAGAAAGTTCGAATCCCCATATTTCCTTTATCATTTCAGAAAACTTTAATGCAATCATAAACACATCCGAATATCTACTGTAAACGGCATCAATCAGTGGATTCGTAAGCTTTAAATTGAAATATAACCTTCTTAACAAAGGGTACATATGCATCAAAAGCATATCCAAAAGCTGCTGATCGCCTGTAAGCTGTGTCAAGAAAGTTTGATCTAATTTCTCAAAACACTGCTTTAGATTTTGTTTTAAATCATTCTTTTCTTGTTCCTCAATATCATCCACACTAGATTTACCACTTAAATGTGCTGCAAGATAAATAATCTCACTCTCTGGTAGTACAACATGATATAGTTCGGAAAGAATTTCACAAATTCTCTTGGCTATATTCATAAACGATGGCTTGATTAGGGAAACATCTAACTTCTTTTCTTGATTAGGTAATATAAAATTGTGTTGAGTTACTCGAAACGAGAGTATTTTTATATGCACTAAAATGTTCTCAAGTGCAAAATAACTTAATTTCAAATGATTGTTTTGTACTTCTTCACTCAAAACCGTTCTAATTTCTTCAAATGGAAACGCTTTCTCGAAATTCAAATAATTAGATTTTTTTAACAAGCCTTTTTCTTTTTGACTTAAGAAGTAAGAAAACGCCCTTCTAAAATTTGTTTCTTCACCTAGTAAACGAACACCATAACGTGATTTAGTTTCTACTTTTAAATCAAAAATCCTTACTTGCTTTTCAACTAATATCATGTCGCTAAGAACTGTCGATCTACTGATCATAAGGCTTTCAGCAAACATATCAATGGTTTGAAACTCAGTCGTTTGAAGCAGGAGCATAATGATATTGATTACACGAACACGAGGTAAATCTGGGGCTAAAGCTCCCTCAATTTCTTTCATATACGATTGAAACATTTCTTGGTTTACTACCTGAAGTAAATATCCTTCACCACGTTTTTTCTGAATCACAAATCCAGATTTTTCACCAATAACGTTTAATTCTTTCAATTCATTTCGTAATGTCCGATTTGAAATGGCGAATTCTGATTCAACTTCATGTGATGTAAGTGATTTGCCTTTTTGATACAAATATTGCAATATTAGATCCCTTCGCATACATTACCTCATCACTCTAGTTACTTTACTAGGATATTTTTAAGTATACTTCCGGCCAACTACGTTTAACAGTTTGATTTTTTCCAACATATTTAGCAAAATGAAACAAAAATATAGTCTAAATAATAAAAAAATAACTTAAAGAATCTTATCATAGTTCTTCACGTTTAAAAATTTATGATTTTATGAATACATATTAAGTAACACTTAATATTCCCTTTAATCTTCCTTAATGTCCGTCCAGGGTACCATTAAGCAGCAACTAAAAAAACGTTCCTATGTCCAGGGAACGCTTCTCTTCTTAACTTATTTGCACTTTCCTAGATATTTATCAAGACTAAATTAAACACCATAATACTTCGCAAAAAGTTCTTTATTCCATTCATCTCCACCATCAACATTCGAGCTCTTAAACACTGGCGGTTTCAGTCCAGCTTGATGGTACTTTTTAGCTAACAAAATCGAAATAGATTGAGCAACAAAAGCTCCCGCCATCGTAGAAGTTGCCCCCATACCTGTGTTTGCTTCTTCTACATAAAAAGCAGCATCCCCAAGTCCAGTACAACTATCAATGACGACATCACTAAAATCGCAAAGATATTTTCCACTACTGTGTCTTGATTTTGAACCTGAAGGTTGATTGGGATTTGTAAAAGCAATGACCTTTGCACCACATTCTTGCGCCATTTTTGCAAGCTCAACAATCATCCCATTTCTACCTGAATTGGAAGCGATCACAAGGATATCCATAGAGTTAATTTTATATAAATCAAAGATTACTTTTGCGTAGGCTTCTATCCGTTCAATCATAGTACTTTTTAAAGGATGATCGTGTAAAAAAAACTCATTCGGCAAAATAGGAGAGACTTGGGCAAATCCACCCGCTCTTACATAAAATTCTTCTGCAAACATATGTGAATGACCTGAGCCAGTAACAAGGAATCGACCTCCATTTTGAAGTGCTTCAAAAATGCATGCTGCCGCTTCATCCATTTTATTAATCTGTGTCGTATACAGTTTTTCGAGATTTGCGGTCACATATTTATAATAGTTCTCCATTATTCCATACCTTCTTATATTGATTGGAATGCTCAAAAAATGCTGCGTATAATGGCAAAATTACCACCCATACTTCTTTTCGCTCCATTTTTTGATGATCAAATCTTGTTTCACGAAAACAAGACTATTTTTTTCAATATCTTTATCGATGATTGCACCAGCACCGAGAACACTATAAGCACCTATTTTACAACCAGGCATAATAATCGTATTGACACCAGTTCTGCAATAGTCGCCAAGATACGCAGCATTTGAAAAATGTAACGGTACTTCTTTCCGTCCATTCACAACGTGCTCAGTTTCTCCGTCATCAAAGCGTAATGTTCCGCAAACAGTTGCTGCTCCAATATCCGTATGACTGCCAATTGCGCCGTAAAACTCGCCATAGTGGTAAAGATATACCTTATCCATCACCATTCCACCAAGGAACTCCGCACAATGGTCGAAAATACAATTCGATCCTATCGATACTCCATCATAAATGATGCAGTAATTACGAATGGTTGAACGATCACCTATCACCGCATTTCCAGTAAAAATGGCTCCATTGTCAATAATTGTATTGTCACCTACAATCAGGTTTCCGTGAATGACAACTCGATCGCCAATCGAGGAGTTTTTGCCCAGTTTTACATAGCCATGAATTGTTGCATTTTTTGAAATCGCCGCACCTTCTGCTAGTTGGTTCTCTTGTAATTCATGGCAAAAATGATTCACCATAAATTGGTTTGCAGCTAACATATGCCAGGGCTTGTCAATATCAAAGAAATAGCCGCTACATTCGATCGCATGTAATTTTACTTTTTCAAGTGATTTCAAAAGTGCAGCTTCAATAAATCGCTCTTTTGGAACACCTACTCCTACTTTTACATCTGGAAAGTAATCTGGAGTTCTTTTCACATAATCTAATAGTGTATCGTCAAAGTGAAATCCTGCAAATTGATGGGTAATGTTGTTCCCACGATAGTGGGCACCAATCGACTGAACGAACCCATTTCCAATACTAGCACCAATCCAGTTTCTTGGCGATTCCTCTAATTTTTTCAACAACACAGCAGGTTTAATAGAATTCACTAAATACTCTAAATCCTTTTGTTCTATGATGGTATCACCATAGAGAACGATAAAATCCTTAGGATCAGAGAGTTTCTCAACTCCTGTTACCAGACTTTCTGCGCTTCCTAAATTTGTTTGATCACATATAAATTTAACGTTTTCTATATCTAATAGAAGATTTTCTATTTCTCTTTGATGTTCTTCATTAACGACAACAACAATTTCTTGTATTCCCATTGCCACAATTGATTCAATGTTATAGCGGATTAATGGCTTCCCTGCGATTTTTATTGTTGTTTTGGAGCGAACCATGTTGAAAGGAAACATTTTACTACCTTTACCTGCTGCAAGAATAATTGCGCTTTTTACCATTCCAGCACCTCGACTATTACTTATATTCCACCAATCGAAATTTATTTTTACCTGCTAAAAGATAAGGCAATAAATTATTTGCGAAAGGATGAACAAATCCAATGACATTGTGCTCAACGGATTGTCCTAAATCTTTCAATGAGATTTGTATTTCCCCTTCATATTGCGCACTTCTATTATTTAAAACAGAAATTGTATTCTTTCCTCTTGGTGCGCAATAGCAAGGAGGCACTTCCATTCCTCTCGTATCAGTCGCCCGAATTAAATTTGCAGGCTGATCCACTCTTGTAATTAGGACCAGCTCTTGAATTTTCATTTTTGTATTTTGAGGAACAAACTGATTAAATACAACTGGAATCTCTATATAATCTTGTTTGTAACATCTTGCCATTTCGGTAAGTTCAGAAAGATCCGCAAACGAATCACCTATTAGCACATCATCAAAACCATTTGCAAATAACTCTAACATGGCAATATGACAAGGCAAAAAGCGGTGTTTTTCAATCGTACAAACACCATGACCTAAGTAGTGTAAATCTTTAGGCGAAAGCTGAGATGCAACAAACCCACCGACCGGCACACCATATGCGGCAAACAGATCGTTAATTGGGCGAATGTCCTCAAGAGACAATGCTGTATCTGGCAGCGGAAAAAAATTGTGACAAGCTGTTAGTTGACCAATATTGCCTTCTTTTTCAATCATTTCTAAAAATTTTCGATATTCACGTATAGCATTTCCATTCAGATTATCAGATGAAGACATAGAAGCATTTACTTCAATTTGAATCGACTGCTTATTTTTTGAAAGAAGAGCAATTTCCTCGCTCGTAAAACCACCATCAATACGGAGTTTTGTGATCCCCATCTTTTGTAACGCTGTAAGATCGTTCAATGTACAACCCAACTCGTTAAAAACTTTATCATTAATATCAGCTGATACAGTCATACCAAGCTCTTTACAGTAGCTCAGTACTGCATTCCAAGTGTTCACATTTACATCCTGAGCACCTTCAAAACCATGATTATTTAAAATCAGTGAAACAAATACTTTTTTAAAACCAAGCGAATTCGACTTTTCCAAATAATCTTTGATTTGATCTAAAGGATAAAAGTTGGGGTACACACTAATTCCTATTTCACGCATATTAAGTCGCCATTCCTTACTATTCTAAATTTGTAGTTACTTGTACTCTGCACCCATCATGATGGCACCGAATACTGGATCATGAAGTGGTGCAGAAATTTCTACTTGTGGTAGAACCAAACTTAACTTTTCTTTTAACATACCGAAATAATCTGTTGATTTCGTCAACAAACTGCCAGCAACTGAGAGACGGAATTTTTCTGATCCCAATTGTCGACTGATTCCAACGACTAAACCAACTAATTTCCCTAGTTCCGCTTCAACAATCATACAAGCAGCTTCGTCTCCTTTTGCCCATGCTTCTAGAATAATTGGCGTACAGGAAGCTACTTTGTTAACAGGTATTGTATTTTCCAAATATAATAAATCCATAAAACCTTCTGGAGAAGCCAACTGAAAATGAGTGAGCAACTTTTCTGTAAATGAAGTAGGGGCAATAACCTTGTCGTACTCTTGCATTACAGCTGCAATCGCATGTCGACCAATTTGGAAACCGCTTCCTTCATCACTGATTAATCCGCCCCAACCACCGGAGCGTACGATTTTTCCTTTTGAGTCAATTCCAACAACAATGGAACCTGTTCCAGCAATCACCAAAGCACCTTTTCGACCTCCGTTTCCGCCAATAAGAGCAATTTCGGCATCATTCACTACTTCTAGCTGGCAAGTAAATCCACTTTCTTTTAAAGCAGACAGATAGATTTCAACATCATTCGGTCTATCTACACCTGCAGAACCTAGTACGAGAATCGCATCCTTCAGACGTTCCCCAAAACATGTGATTAATGCTTCATAAATCACGCGAAATACAGCTCTAAGACCTTCTACGCCAATGTTATTATAATTTGACATCCCAAAATTTTGGTCAAATAATGTTTCTCCATCTGGTCGTTCTTTGACCATAACTCTCGTTTTCGTTCCTCCGCCGTCCACTCCAATAATCACTCTATTCCTCATTATCTGTTCATTCATCCTTTTATATTTTATTTCTTACTAAAATTCATTGAATCAACCAAGATACTACTTTAGTTTATTTAAGTATACTTACCGCAAAAACCATTAAACAGTTTGATTTTTTCCAACATATTTAGCAATATTACTAGCTATGAATCCACGAGTATAAAGGAAACCCCAAGCCACTATACGACTCGGGGTTCAGTGTTATTTTCTATTGATTAATTTAATGGACATCCAATATCCAAATCCAAGTAGTGCATAGATTAATATAAGTACAATTGAGGTTAATACCCTTTCACGAGCTGCTCCATCAGCGAATAATACGGGCCCAAGCCCGAAAAATGTGACTAGTGCAATGAGAATGATAAAGAATGCATGCAATATATATTTCATTTACTTCACCCCCATTTTCTCTTCTTATTTATATAGACGAAAAAAAAGAACCTTGGATTCACCAAGGCCCTTCCTTACTTTTCTTAATAATTGATTAGCGTGTATTTCTTTTTGCCTCTTCTAATTATCGTAAACTGTCCTTCGATCCGATCTGTTTCCTGGAGGACATAAGCAGTATCGGTTATTTTTTCACCATTAACAGTAACTGCTCCATTGGAAATATCTTCGCGAGCCTGTCGCTTAGAAGGTGAAATCTTCGCTGCTACCAATAGATCAACTAAATTTTCCTCATTAGCTGACTCATAGGCAGGGACATCCTTAAAGCCTTGTGCAATTTCAGCAGCAGTTAAGCTTCTCACATCGCCGCTAAACAGAGCCTGAGAAATCTTTATCGCCTGCTCTAGGGCATTATCACCATGAATGAGGCGTGTCAATTCTTCGGCCAAAACCTTTTGAGCTTTACGAAGATGCGGCTCTTCCTGGACAGCTTTATCTAGTTGTTCAATTTCCTCATGTGAAAGGAACGTGAAAATCTTTAGGTACTTCACTACATCAGCATCAGCAGTGTTAATCCAGAATTGGTAGAACTCGTATGGAGTAGTTTTTTCCGGATCAAGCCAGACTGCCCCGCTTTCTGTTTTGCCGAATTTTGTTCCATCTGCTTTTGTAACGAGAGGAATAGTTAAACCATATGCCTTAGAGCCTTCCGACTCGATTTTGCGGATTAGTTCGAGACCAGATGTAATGTTCCCCCATTGGTCGCTGCCGCCAATTTGTAATTTACAATTATGATTCTGGTATAAATGAAGGAAATCCATTGCCTGTAAAATGGTGTACGTAAATTCAGTAAACGAAATGCCAGTTTCAAGGCGAGAAGCAATTGTGTCCTTTGCCAGCATGTAGTTTACGCCGATATGTTTACCAATGTCACGTAAAAAAGTTACCACGTCCATTGAGCCGGCCCAGTCATAGTTGTTTACCATTATGGCGCCATTTTCTCCTTCAAATTCAAAAATGGACTGTAATTGTTTTTTGATTCCGTTGACATTGTTTTGTACTGTTTCGAGAGTTAGAAGCTTTCTCTCTTCACTTTTCCCGCTTGGGTCTCCGATAAGCCCTGTTGCACCGCCGACTAACACGATAGGACGGTGGCCATGCTGCTGGAATCTTCTAAGCGTTAAAAACGGAAGCAGATGTCCAATATGCATACTGTCTGCAGTAGGATCGACCCCGCAGTATAATGAAATTTTTTCCTTACTAACTGTATCCTTTAAACCTTCTTCATCCGTTTGCTGATAAATAATTCCTCTCCACGCTAAATCCTGTAATAAATCCATTCGTTATCCCTCCAATCAAAAATAAAAAACGCCCCTGCATTAATGCAGGGACGAAATAATCGCGGTACCACCCAGCTTGAGGAATATTCCTCCAACTCGAAAAATATAACGGCTTCACCGTTCTCTGCTACTGACCTTTTCACAGAGAAAGCTCGAGGATGTAATTCATTCTTCTATTTGTGACAGCTTTCACCAGCCGCTGACTCTCTAATTTACAGGGATAGAAGAACTACAATTGGTTCCCTTCAATGCTTGTTTATGAAATTTAACTTATAGCATTTTTACCATATCTTTCTGCTTATGTCAAACTCGAAATGGAAATTTCAGAAAAATGTAGAACGTTGTCAGTTTTTATACCTTCTATATGCTATAATGTATGTGATTTTAGATGAGGTGATGCTATAAATGAATGAAAAAATTCAAGCATGGCTGGAAAAAACAAAATCCGTGCTTAACTTAATAACCCATAAAAAGGCTGTAAAATCGGCCCGAATTACCTATTCTGTATTTTGGAACCTATTCCTGTTGGTTTTAACAGTTATCATCCTTGGAGGTTCATTTGCTACAGGGGTTGGAGCTGGTTATTTTGCCTCACTAGTAAAGGACGAACCTGTCCGCTCATATGAAAGTATGAAAAAAGATATTTATAATTATACAGAACCATCGGAATTATATTTTGCTAATAATGTTTATTTAGGAAAAATGCGCTCCGATCTTGAACGTGAAGAAGTAAAGCTGGATCAAGTATCAGACTACCTAGTCAATGCAGTGGTTGCTACTGAGGACGAATATTTTTATAAGCATCATGGCGTAGTGCCAAAGGCAGTTTTCCGCGCCCTCTTTCAAGAAGTGACCAATTCTTCCGTCCAATCTGGCGGCAGCACATTAACACAGCAATTAATTAAAAACCAACTCTTAACCAATGAGGTTTCCTTTCAAAGGAAAGCCAATGAAATTTTACTTGCCCTTCGTTTAGAGAAATTCTTCGATAAAATAGAAATCCTCGAAGCTTACTTAAACGTATCCACCTTTGGCAGAAATTCATCAGGCCGAAATATTGCTGGGGTTGAAGCAGCCGCAAAAGGTATATTTGGAAAAAAAGCAAGTGAATTAACCCTTCCGCAGGCAGCATTTATCGCAGGATTGCCTCAGAGTCCTTTTGGATATACGCCTTTTACCAGAGAAGGTACAGTCAAGAACAATCTTGAACCAGGACTCACACGGATGAAAACAGTTTTAAAACGGATGTTCGATGGCGGTTATATCAATCAAACGCAATATGCAGAAGCATCTTCCTACGATATTACGAAAGATTTTATTAAGCCGATCAGTACTCCAAGTGAAAAATACCCAGGTCTGCCAACAGAAATTGAAAAGCGAGCTGCTGGGATTCTAACAACAGTTTTCGCAAAAAAAGATGACTATACAGACAAAGATTTAAAAAATGATGATAATCTTTACTACAAATATCAAACAATGGCCAACCATGCTTTACATCAAAATGGTTACCAGATCTATACCACCATCGACCAAGGTATTTACGAAGCGATGCAAAAGGTAAAGGATAATTACAAATATTATGGCCCAGATAAACCCCAGGAAAAAAAGGATCCTGAAACAGGTGAAAAGAAAACTGTGATGGAACCAGTGGAAGTCGGGGCAGAGCTTATTGAAAACAAGACTGGGAAAATTATCAGCTTTGTTGGCGGAAGAGATTATGATAAACAACAGATGAATCACGCTACTAGTTCACTTCGTCCAAACGCTTCCACAATGAAACCGCTTCTTGTTTACGGTCCTGCAATAGAGTTGGGAAAAGCATCTCCTGGCACACCGCTTCCTAACGTTGCCTTAAATTTTATTCCTGGCAGAAGCAAGCCATGGCCGCAAAACTACGATTACCGCTATAGCGGCTTAGTTTCAGCAAGATATGCACTTGCAAAATCTTATAACGTTCCGGCAGTGAAACTTTACTCTGAAATCGTAAACCAGCATCCCGCCAAGTATTTGGAAAAGATGGGATTCACCTCGCTTAGTAAAGAGGATCATACAAACCTTTCAGCTGCCATCGGTTCCATAACGGGGGTAACTGTAGAAGAAAACACAAATGCGTTCAGTACTTTTGCGAACGGCGGGAAATTTATTGATGCCTATATGATTGATAAAATTGTTGATAAAAACGGCAAAGTTATTTATCAACACGAGGTGAAGCCTGTAGACGTCTTCAAACCGCAGACTGCCTATTTAACGCTCGATATGATGCGGGATGTTATCAAAATGGGGACTGCAGCAGGGATTAACAGTAAATTAAAATTCCGTGCCGATTGGGCAGGAAAAACAGGTACTGGTAATGAATATGTTGATTCTTGGTTCGTTGCAACCAACCCAAATGTCACTTTTGGTATTTGGACCGGTTATGATACACCTAAATCATTGCAGTCTAGAGGGATGTCTTACAGCCAGCGAACGAATAATCTGTGGGCTGAATTAATCAATTCTGCCTATAACCTTAAACCCGATTTAATTGATCCTAAAGAATCGTTTCAAATGCCAGAAGGAATTGTAAAACGCTCTTATTGTGCTGTTTCCGGAATGCTGCCATCTAGTGCTTGTTCCAAAGCAGGATTAATTGAGAGTGATTACTTTAATGTTAATAACGTTCCTTCTAAAGTTGATGATAGCTTAATCGAAGGTAAATTTGTCACCATAGGCGACAAACGATATTTAGCTCTTAATTCTACCCCAAAAGAGTTTGCCCAGTTTGGTTTAATCCTAAATCCGGACTTTATTACTCGGATGGTAGGAAAGACCTTTAAAAATTATAGCCAGCTCATTCCAAATAAGGACCGTTGGGGCAAAGTTCTTGTATCAAGTGCAAAAATGGTTGATAACGGAAAAACTCCTAACGGCGTAGGGTTATCGGTTTCTGGCAGTACAATAACATGGTCATCACCTGGTGATAATGATGTTGTCGGGTACAGAGTTTATCAAGACGGTATTAAAGTAGCCAGCGTCAATAGCGGCTCTAAGTCTTATACGGCAGGCAACGGGAATTACTATGTAACGGCTGTTGATATTGCTGGTAAAGAATCTGCCCCATCTAATCAAGTTACTGTTGGTGCTGCAACAACTCCTGCACCGTAATAAAAAACACAAGAGACTTACATCTCTTGTGTTTTTTTACGTAAAATTATACAGATTCACTTTTTTGATGATTCCGAATCGGATACAGTGCCTTTTCGAGTGTAAGTAAATTTTTTTCGGTAATTTCTGCTTTTCTTGGGATAGGTGTATATAAATTTTCCGGGTCATCCCATTCCCTTGGCAATTGGACAGGCGCCTCTTTTTGCCAGCGTTCCACCCACTCCTCAGGCAAGCTGCCATAACAATTTGAGTTTTCAGTCATTTCGAGCCATATGTGCGCCCAGGCTCTGGGCACCACCCGCCAAATATCATAGCCGCCTCCTCCTACCGCAATCCATCTTCCATTGCAATATTGATGAGCAATTTCATGGGCAAGCTTTGGAATTTCCCGGTAGATTTTCATCGTTGCTGATAGATGTGTCAAAGGATCATAATAATGGGAATCAGCCCCATTTTGCGTCAAAATTACATCTGGTTTAAAAAAGTCAGCCACTTCTTTAATTGCCTGAGAATAGGCATTCAGCCATGACTCATCTTCAGTAAAGGCATCGACTGGGATATTAAAGGAATAACCATAGCCTGAACCTTGTCCCCTTTCATTGATATTCCCTGTACCAGGAAATAAATATCTTCCTGTTTCATGAATCGAAAGGGTGCACACCTTCGGATCATCATAAAAGGACCACTGGACTCCGTCCCCATGGTGGGCATCTGTATCAACATACAATACCCGGGCATTATACTTCTCCTGAATATATTTAATGGCTACTGAACTATCATTGTAAATGCAAAATCCAGAGGCTTTGCCACGGAAGCCATGATGCAATCCTCCTCCTAGATTTACTGCATGTCGGGCACGGCCGGACATTACTTCGTCTACAGCCGTTAAAGTGCCGCCTACTAGTAAGGCACTTGCTTCATGCATATTAGGAAAAATAGGTGTATCTTCTGTACCAAGTCCATAATTTTCAGCGATTCCGTTCGGAAGCTGCCCATATCCAGCTTTTTTCACTGCCTCTATGTAGCTTTGATCATGGATAAGCGCTAATTCTTCGTCGGTAGCCATTCTTGGAGGGATGATGTGTTCAGGATTTAAGGCATTCATTTTATTTAATAGATCTACTGTTAATTTAAGCCGGAATTGGTTAAACGGATGATGACTGCTAAATTTATAATTTAACAGTTCTTCCGAGAAAACAAAGGAGCATTGATCTTTCATAGGGAAATCCCCGGCAGATTAGGCCATAAAACATGATGGCCAGCTTCTTTAAGATCTTGAATAAGCGCCGTTGGATTCATCGTTTGCACCCTGATGACGAGAATTTTATATTGATCATCCGATTTGTCAGGATATACAAGGACACTAAGAATATTTGCTTTCCGATTTTTAATAACAGTAGTAATATCACTAAGTTTGCCTGCTAAATTAGGAACCTTTATTTCAATTTGGGATCCGGGCTGATGGGCACCTGTCAACTCAACCATGGTTCGCAGTAAATCAGTTTCGGTAACAATGCCAACCAATTTTTGATCATTTATGATGGGAATACAGCTTATTTTATGCTCATAGAAGAGTCCGGCCACTTCTTCCACAAAGTCGAGAGGATGACCAGTAATAACGTTTTTTTCCATGATTGTCTCAAGCGGCTTTTTTAAATCCTCCGGATGCTCATTCGCATGAAAAATGGAGGGTGTTGCCTCCCTAATTTCGGCAATGGTAACAAGACCTACCAATTGTTTTTCTGAAGTGATAATAGGAATATGGCGAATTTTTCTAGATTCCATTAAATCCATTGCATCGGCAATTGTATTATCTGGATATAGTGTTGCGACATCTGTTTTCATGATTTCTTCAATGATCATAAACAATTCCCCCTCTATTGCAGGCAATATCAGCAAAACTTTAATACATAAATCTATTCATAAAGCGCAGGCGGTCAAACTTTTGCACCGTTTCACTATCGATACGTTTTCCAATTCTCGCCATAAGGCAGTTGGCGGGATGGGAACAGATTTCTGGGTCATCTGTTGCATACCATTCAAGTCCGCCGGCATTCATCATCTTTTCCATTATTTTTCGATATTCCCACACATTCAATTTAGTTCCTTTTAAATCCCAGTGCCAATAATACTCGGTTGTGATGGTTAAATAGTCTTCCATTGCATCATCCATCATCGAAACAATCAGAAGGTTTTTCCCGACCTGACTGCCTCTAAATTGGGGAATGACCTCGATGGCACCAAGCTCAATTAAATTATCCATTTTTCCTTCTGACCATCTTTCAAGCGGGTCTGGATAAAGGAAGGTGACATAACCAACAATGGTATTTCGATACCTGGCAATAATAATTCTGCCTTCTGAAAGGTCAGCAATCCCAATTAAAGCCTTATGCTGCTGTTCTGGCGGGCGAAAAGCAATCAGGTCTTCATGAAAATCAAACCCTGCTAGTTTATCGGACGAAATAGGCCCTTCAATAATCAGGGTCCCATGAGGTGTTTTGAGTTGTTTGGCATTATATGTTTTTTTATGTTCCATACGGTCACCTACCTAAAAAAATCATTCGTTGTTCAAATCTATTATACATAAAATCTAGTAAGTAAAGTCGACTTAACAAAATTTTCAGATTTATAAAACGAGTTGACAAATACTATTAGTATTATAATAAAATTATAGCAGGTAAAATTTAAAAAATTGTGAATAGTAACTTTTTGTACTATAATTATCTTAAAATACACAACAAGGGGGAGATTAAATGAAAGTGGAAGCGTTACCAGTTGTTCAAGGAGATCATAATTTACAAAATTATGAGGAAAAGTATAAGAATTTTGACTGGAAAGAAACGGAAAAGCAATTCTCTTGGAGTGAAACAGGTCTTGTGAATTTGGCCTATGAAGCGATTGACCGCCATGTAGAAACCTTCAGAAAAAATAAGGTTGCCCTTTATTATCGTGATGGTTCAAGGAATGAAAAGTATACCTTTAAAGAGATGAAGGAGCTTTCCAATAAAGCTGGGAACGTTCTAAAGAATTACGGTGATGTTGAAAAAGGCGACCGTGTATTCATTTTTATGCCTCGCTCTCCTGAGCTTTACTTTACTGTTTTAGGTGCGATTAAACTTGGTGCCATTGTCGGCCCTTTATTTGAAGCATTTATGGAAGGTGCAGTCAAGGATCGCCTGCAGGACAGTGAGGCTAAGGTTTTGGTTACAACACCTGAGTTATTAGACAGAGTCCCTGTCAGCGAATTGCCTGCGTTGAAGCATATATTCCTTGTGGGCAATAATGTAGTGGAACAAGGGTTATATATTAACTTTTTAGAAAAATTTGAATCTGCAAGCAAAGAACTTAAAATTGAATGGGTAGAAAGAACAGATGGTCTAATCCTGCATTATACATCCGGATCTACTGGAAAACCTAAAGGAGTATTGCATGTACATAATGCAATGATCCAGCATTACCAAACTGCAAAATGGGTGCTTGATTTAAAAGAGGACGATGTATACTGGTGTACTGCCGACCCTGGCTGGGTTACCGGAACTTCCTACGGCATTTTTGGACCATGGTTAACTGGAACATCAAATGTCATTATCGGCGGCCGCTTTAGTCCTGAATCCTGGTATCAAATGATTGAGGATTTTGGCGTTACTGTATGGTATAGTGCCCCAACTGCTTTCCGCATGTTAATGGGTGCTGGTGATGAATTAGTAAAAAAATTCAACCTAAGTAGTCTTCGCCATGTTTTAAGTGTGGGTGAACCATTAAATCCTGAAGTCGTTAAATGGGGTATGAAAGTATTTAATCACCGAATCCATGATAACTGGTGGATGACAGAAACTGGAGCCCAACTGATTAGTAATTACCCTTGCATGACGATTAAGCCAGGTTCAATGGGGAAGCCAATTCCAGGGGTTAAGGCCGCTATTGTGGACGATCAAGGAAATGAACTTCCGCCATATCGCATGGGGAATCTTGCTATTAAAAAAGGCTGGCCTTCCATGATGCATGCAATCTGGAATAATCCTGAGAAATATGAATCCTATTTTATGCCGAGCGGCTGGTATTTCTCCGGTGACTCTGCATATATGGATGAGGATGGATATTTCTGGTTCCAAGGGCGAATTGATGATGTAATTATGACATCCGGTGAACGGGTAGGACCGTTTGAAGTAGAAAGCAAGCTTGTCGAGCATCCAGCGGTTGCAGAAGCAGGCGTAATTGGTAAACCAGACCCTGTCCGCGGAGAAATCATTAAAGCATTCATCGCCTTAAGGGATGGCTATACAGCTTCAGATGAGCTGAAAGAAGAAATCAGACAATTTGTGAAAAAAGGTCTTGCCGCCCATGCTGCCCCAAGAGAAATTGATTTCCGTGATAAGCTGCCAAAAACACGTAGCGGAAAAATTATGCGCCGCGTCTTAAAGGCTTGGGAATTAAATTTGCCAGCAGGCGATCTCTCTACACTTGAGGACTAAAATATTAAAAAACACAAGAGAATCTTCTCTTGTGTTTTTTGATGCTTATTTAGTGGATTGGCGATGTTCAATTCGATGTGGAAGAATGACAATGTTTTCGGTTGTTTTTTCTTTATTCATCAATTTGGTTAATAGCCGCATGGCAACAGCGCCAATATCATATAAAGGCTGGACAATTGTGGTCAGCTGTGGACGGACCATCAAAGAAAGCCTTGTATTATCGGATGTGGTAACCTCAAAGTCTTCCGGAATTTTGTAACCTTTGTCCTCAGCTCCATGTACCACCCCTAGGGCCATTTCATCAGAACCGACAAGGATAGCCGTAGGGCGCATCTCGGCTTCAAGCAATTTTTCAAAAGCTTCAATACCAGAATCATACGTATAGTCACCTTCAACGACAAGGTCTTCATTGTAACCAATTCCTGCCTCTTGAAGAGCACGCTCATAGCCTTTTAATTTTTTTTGTGCATTTTTAGGTTCATGAAGAGGTCCAATCACGAAGGCGACGTTTTTATGGCCTTTTTCAATGAATTCCTTAACAGAATCATATACCGCTTCTTCATAATCAATGTTGACAGAAGGAATCTTGTCTGATTCTTCAATTGAGCCAGCAAGGACAATTGGGACAGGTGATTTTTCAAATTCCTCAACATGATCAGGGGTAATGTTTCCACCCATGAATACGATTCCATCTACTTGTTTCCCAAGCATCGTACCAAGCAAGTGCAATTCCTTTTCTTTATTTTGATCGGAATTACTTAAAATGATGTTGTACTTGTACATCGTTGCGATATCTTCAATTCCGCGTGCTAATTCAGCAAAAAAGATGTTAGAGATATCAGGGATAATGACTCCGACTGTTGTTGTCTTTTTACTTGCCAATCCCCTAGCAACCGCATTTGGACGGTAGCCAAGTCGTTCAATTACTTCTAGTACTTTTTTCCGGGTTACTGGTTTTACATTTGGATTTCCATTCACTACGCGTGAGACCGTTGCCATGGAAACATTAGCTTCGCGGGCAACATCATAAATGGTTATATTCACGTTTAAACACTCTCCTAAAACGATCCTTATTTCTCTTATTTTACTGCAGCTAGTAAAAACCTATCCGCTTTGTGAGAAAATATACAATTTGATATATGTCTTTAACTATACGATAAGAAGATTAAACCTGCAATCGCATTGGTCATATTTTCTATTGTTTTCAACAAAAAACCTTCTGCAGGCAAATGCAGAAGGTTTTTTTTGAATGATTGGCAATATTAAATCCGGACAAAGTTTGATGCAAGCAATTCGTTATAGAATTGGTCAAACTGCTCAAGATTCATTTGCTGCTGTGCGTCTGAAAGGGCAACAGCAGGGTCTGGATGTACTTCAGCCATTACGCCGTCTGCCCCAATAGCAAGGGCAGCCTTAGCAGCAGGGAGAAGCAAGTCTCTTCTTCCTGTGGAATGTGTTACATCGACCATTACCGGCAAATGCGTTTCTTGTTTCAAAATTGGAACTGCTGAAATATCAAGTGTATTTCTTGTTGCTCTTTCATAAGTTCTAATTCCTCGTTCACAAAGAATAATTTGGCCATTTCCTTGTGACATAATGTATTCAGCCGCATTAATAAACTCTTCTATTGTTGCTGCAATACCTCTTTTTAGTAGCACTGGCTTCTTAACAGCACCAGCCGCTTTTAATAGTTCAAAGTTTTGCATATTACGGGCGCCGATTTGAATGACATCAATGTAATCAATCGCCATTTCAATATCAGCAGGGTTTACGATTTCACTAATAACCGCCATATCAAATTCATCTGCAACACGTTTTAAAATTTTTAATCCTTCTACCCCTAAGCCTTGGAAATCATATGGAGAAGTTCTAGGCTTATACGCACCACCACGAAGAAGCTTTAGACCTTTCTCTTTCATAGCCTTTGCCACCGTAGCTACTTGCTCATAGGATTCAACAGCACAAGGTCCAAAGACAAAATGCGGTTTACCATCGCCGACAGTTTCACCCTTTAAGGAAACAATTGTGTCCTCAGGCTTTTTCTTTCTTGAGACAAGTAATGCTTTTTCATGATCATCTTTTTGTAGATTTAACCCTGCTTTAAAGATTTCTTTGAAGATATGATCGATAGTTGCATCTTCAAATGGACCATCATTGTGTTCCTTAATAACCTCAAGCATTTTTCTTTCGCGGACTGGATCGTAACGGTATACTCCTTGATTACCTTTTACCTGTCCAATCTCTTGGACGAGGTGAGCTCTTTCATTAATCAGCCTCAACAACTCCAAGTTTACTTCATCTACACGCGCTCTCAATTGATCCAATTTATTGGTACCCATTACGCATCCCCGTCCTTTCTTTTGCAAATCAGTATCATTACTCTTTTGACAAATGTTTACTGGTTCACAAGGTTAAAAATTTGAAATTTTAAAACATTTTTTAATTAGGCTTTATTATAACGGAAATTAATTTTTTTGTCATCTCTTTTTTCTTTAATGGTTAGACGCTTTTAAGCACTAAAGTATTTGTTTTATATATATTTAATCAATTTATGTTTTCTATTTTGAAAATGTGAATAAATTTCAAATTATTTTTTATTGATTTTCACTCATAGCATTTGCCAAAGAGCGGTTGGTTATTTTCCAATGGGAAGCATTCCACATAGGTTCTCCATTTGAAAATAGAATAGCTTGCGGGGATTCATGTTTAATTTGAAATTTTTCAGCAATATCATTAGACAGTGGGCGTGAATCTTGAACAGCTAGGAAATACGTTGGGATATTCTGATTTTCATCTGCATATTTTTCATATTCCTTATACGCCGCATGACTGATAGGACATGTTAAACTATGCTTTAACAAATAAAATTTACTTTCTTTTTGGAGCAAATCCTCAAATTGTTCGACTGTATCAATTTTTTCTAACATAAAAAAACCTCCCTAAAATAAATAAACGGTGAAGTAATTTTATCACTTCACCGTACCTATAACAAATAAACGGATTTAAAGCTTGACCTTACTTTCTTCTTCTTGCAATGCCTTTTCTGCTTCCGCTATTCTTTTCCTGATTTCAACACTGTCTACTGTTGCCTCATCAACTGTTTTATTCGGAAAAGTTGGTTTTGGATTCCCTATTGAAATATAAGCGGGACTTGATTCCTCGCCAGCTTCGGCTTTATTTGACGCTTTGTTCTTCGCCTTGTTTAACAGCCCAGAGGATTGCTGGATTAAACCTTGAGAAAGTGAAGAGGTTTTTGATGCTAAATCATTGCTTTTACTCACTACATTTTCCCGTAAATCGGCTGTTTTTTCCATAATGGAACCTGCTTGACTACTTAAAGTTATACGCAGTTCCTTCCCGGTTTTCGGAGCCAGAAGCAGTGCCGCTGCAGCACCAACTGCCCCGCCGATTAACGCTCCTAATAAGAAGCCGGATGATGTTCCTTCATTGCGGGTTTGGTTTATTTCTCGAGATTCATAATCTCTGTTTGACATTTCAATACCTCCCTAGATTTATTTAATGTGCTCTGATTCTCGGTTTAACTTCAGAATTTACTTCATTATTTGCTTGCTTTCTAGCCTGCCACTTATCCTTTAATTCGAGGAGAATATTGCTCCATTGAATGATCTGCGCAACCTTTTCCTTGCTTTCCTCCACTGTTTGGTCCACCGAGGTTGTAATGCCTTTAAGCGTTCCATTAAATCCAGCAATAGTTGTACCGACATCCTTTACCGCTGATACCACACTATTTAGATCCTTGGATTTTTGATGAATATCCTCCGCCAATGCATTCGTTTTTTGTAACAGCAGATGAGTTTCACCCATAACGCCATCAAGCTGTTTTTCTAATCCCTTTAACGTGCCGGAAACGCCTGCCAGTGTCTCTTGAAGGGATTTAAGCGTTTTCGATAAGTAGATGACGAGCACAAGAAACGCAATCGCGATCAAGGCTACGCTTAAGTATAAAATAATTTGCATTGTGATACCTCCGCCTTAACTCTATCATTATGTATTACCCATCAGTGATGGATATAAACCTCGCTAATAATCTTATACTACTTCAATATCTTTGTCCTCATTTCCTGCCAATTGTTTTAAAAAATTCATCCGTAAATCATTAGTTGGAACTTTATCTATGAACTTTTCCTCTCCTTTCGGTTACAATAATCCTTGTATGTAATTTTTTATGTAGGAGGCATTATGATGAGGGATCCTCGTATTGAGAAACTAGCTAAAAATTTAATTAATTATTCTGTTCAGCTTCAAAAAGGAGAAAAAGTTCTAATTGAAAACTTTGGGCTGCAGCGTGAGCTTGTCACAGCTCTTGTGAAAGAAGCCTATGAAGCTGGCGGTTATCCTTTCGTTTTAATCAAAGATCATCAAGTTGATCGTTCTTTATTATTAGGTGCCCAGGAAGAACAGTTTAATATGATGGCTGAGTTTGAAGCAAATGTTATGAGTAAAATGGATGCATACATAGGACTGCGTTCAGGCAGCAACATCAATGAACAGGCCGATGTGCCTGATGACAAAATGAAAATTCATGGTAATACCATTGGAAAAAAGGTACACCGCGATATCCGTGTCCCGAAAACAAAATGGGTTGTCCTCCGCTACCCTACTTCAAACATGGCGCAACTAGCAAAAATGAGTACCGAAGCATTTGAAGACTTTTATTTTGATGTTTGTAACCTGGATTACGGAAAAATGGATAAAGCTATGGATAGTCTGGTAGACCTGATGAACCGTACAGACAAAGTCCGCATAACCGGTCCTGGCACAGACCTAACTTTCTCTATTAAGGATATTCCTGCCATTAAATGTGCTGGAAGATTAAATATTCCAGATGGGGAAGTGTACACGGCTCCAGTCCGGAATTCAGTTAACGGGGTCATTACTTATAATACGCCATCACCATACCAAGGCTTTACATTTGAAAATGTGAAGCTAACCTTTAAAGATGGAAAAATAGTTGAAGCAGAAGCAAATGATAGTACAAGGATAAATAAAATCTTTGACACTGATGAAGGGGCCCGCTATATTGGGGAGTTTGCAATTGGGGTTAATCCATTTATCCTCAATCCAATGCAGGATATTTTGTTTGACGAAAAAATAGCCGGCAGCTTCCACTTTACTCCTGGTCAATGCTATGATGATGCCTTCAATGACAATCATTCCAACATTCATTGGGATATGGTCAATATTCAGCGGCCTGAATATGGAGGCGGGGAAATGTATTTTGATGATGTTCTGATCCGCAAGGATGGTCTGTTTGTCCTTCCAGAGTTAGAGGTATTAAATCCTGATAAATTGAAGTAAAAAGAAAGGATGCCGCTTGTGATGTGACCCCCAAAAGTTAGAGTTTTATATTAAGCAGCTAATTGGCTGGTATGGGTACGGTATTGAACCGGACTCATGCCTGCCAATTTTTGCTTTATACGCTTGTTATTATAGTAATTGATATA
>NZ_JAHXYW010000049.1 GCF_019969725.1 Neobacillus bataviensis | reverse complement strand
AAGTAAATAGTCTGGCAATTATGGCGAGAAGGTCACACCCGTTCCCATACCGAACACGGAAGTTAAGCTTCTCAGCGCCGATGGTAGTTGGGGCACGCGCCCCTGTGAGAGTAGGACGTTGCCAGGCGGAAGACAGGAATTTCCGTTTCTGTCTTTTTCTTTCCCTTTTTTGAGAATTGAAAAAACTTCTGCTGTAAGTGAACACCGAGGGTGTTATCATATGAAGATCGCTTTTCAAAAGAGTGAACCAAGGAATCAAAAATGGTAAAAATTTTTATTGCACTGAAACACACATTGTGCTATACTAGAATAGTTGCTCTTCATAAAGAGCGATAAAATCAATTGGAAAAAATTGATGATTGATAGAATGTTAGAAATGCGATAAGATATTATTCCGGTCGCTTTTGGTGATATTGTTCTTTGAAAACTAAACAAACAAAAACGTCAACAAACAATAATTAATCGTGTTTCTTCTATAATAATAGAGATCACGAGCCAACGTTTTATTTTATGAGCTAATCAACTTTCTTGGAGAGTTTGATCCTGGCTCAGGACGAACGCTGGCGGCGT
>NZ_JAHXYW010000048.1 GCF_019969725.1 Neobacillus bataviensis | reverse complement strand
AGTAATTTAAGGAGAAATATTAGTAAAGTTAGTATATATGAAGGTGGACAAATGGATAAATTTATACAGTTTTTAGAGAATCATCTAGGTACGATTGAATGTGGCTGGAATAATGATGATAGAGGTGAACGACTTCCTGTTCAAATCGCAAAATACAGTAAAGGTCCTTTTTCTGGTACTAAAACATTTTCTACTTTGGGATTAAGTAGAGTTCCTCTGACTTCCTATGTTTCTGGAAAACAAATTTGGCAAGAATTAATTTTCGTTTCTTACTCCCATATTGGAAATTTAAACATACCTGCATTATTGGCACAGGTTAGCCAAATGGCTTTAGATTCTAGGACAGCATTCTTAAGAGGAGATGTAATTGGACCAAATGGACCAATTTTTGATGATCCAAATTTAGAAGCCCTTTATGTTTCTATTCCAGGTTACTTTCCTGATTCATTTGATGCTTTTAAAGTAGATGATAAAAAAACTATAATAATGGCTTGGTTAATTCCAATTACTTCGAAGGAAGCAGAATTTATTAGACAAAATGGTTGGGAAGAATTCGAAGATAAACTTGAAGAACTAGACCCAGATTTGATTGACATTAAAAGGGAAAGTATTATCTAATGTCATTTAGTCTTCTTCAACTAACGGGT
>NZ_JAHXYW010000047.1 GCF_019969725.1 Neobacillus bataviensis | reverse complement strand
AGTAATAGTACGTACTACGTGGAATGTCTGCGACTTTAACTATTTCCACTACATCAAATTCATGCTTTAGTTCAAAAATTACTTGCGCTTTGATTTTGTTTGTAATTTTTCCTGTTCTCGAACTAAAGCGTTCAACTTTTTTAAATAGGCATTCTCCATACGTAAGCGATCATTTTCAGCTCGAAGAGCTTCGATTGAACCTTCAACTGGCAGTTGTTGTTCCTTGTTTAGCTTTGATACTTTTTTCATGGATGGACGCCCCTTTTTCTTTGATTGTAGGGCATCAATTCCTCCAGTTTCAAAAGCCTTTCTCCAATTTCGGACCATACCAGGTGAAGAAATATTGAAAATGGCAGCTGTGTCATAAGAAGATGTACCCGTTTCGTTCATATAATTGAGTACATTTAGTTTAAACTCCCCAGAATAATTTGTATAGGACTTAATAAATGCTTCCATACCGTGTTGTTCATAAAGCCTAACCCATCCCCTTATAATAGAATTACTAACTCTTACTTCTTCCGCAATTTTTTCAAAACTTTCAATTCCCTTTAAATACCTTAATACAATTTGTATCTTATCTTCCGTTTTAAATTTGGACATAAAAACACCCCGTAAATGTTAGTTTAGTGTCTAACATTTACGGGGCAGTTCA
>NZ_JAHXYW010000046.1 GCF_019969725.1 Neobacillus bataviensis | reverse complement strand
ACTAACGGGGCAGGTTAGTTGAACAAGGAAGCTGATATAATATATAAAAAAAGTGTTGGAACGGTGAAAAAAATGGAGCTATATACTTGCCAATGTTGTGGATATAAAACTCTTACAGAAGGAACACGGGACAGTTATGAAATTTGTGAAGTTTGTTTTTGGGAAGATGATTTTGTACAGAATGAGGACCCAGACTATGAAGGTGGTGCTAATGAAGTATCTTTAAGACAGGCACAATGGAATTTCAAGTTGTTTGGAGCAAGTGAAGTGAGATTTAAAAACAAGGTTGTAAAGCCAAGCATACGGGGTTACTTGAAAGATGAAAATTTCAAATCTCTATAAAAATTATTGAAAATAAGGGGTGTGTTAATTGAATAATGAACGTGAATCAATTGTAACGATTGATGTAAGTAATGTTGAAACTAAGAATCAATTGCATTTACTTCTTAAAGAAAAACTTGAATTCCCAGACTTCTACGGTGAAAATTGGGATGCTTTCTGGGATGCAATTACAGGTCTTGTATCACCCCTACCTAAGAAAATAATTTTTATGGGATGGTCTGAATTAGAAAAAAATCTGCCTCGTGATACTAAAATAATGAAAGAGTGCCTGCGTAATTACAATAATGATTTTCCAAGCTGGAAGAGTGAATTCTTATTCAACTAATGGGTGC
>NZ_JAHXYW010000044.1 GCF_019969725.1 Neobacillus bataviensis | reverse complement strand
GTCTGGCAATTATGGCGAGAAGGTCACACCCGTTCCCATACCGAACACGGAAGTTAAGCTTCTCAGCGCCGATGGTAGTTGGGGCACGCGCCCCTGTGAGAGTAGGACGTTGCCAGGCTAAGCCCCTGTTGGGGCTATTATTTTGTCTAAAATTTTAAAGTGGCCCCTTGGTCAAGCGGTTAAGACACCGCCCTTTCACGGCGGTAACACGGGTTCGAATCCCGTAGGGGTCACCATTTTTGGAGGATTAGCTCAGCTGGGAGAGCATCTGCCTTACAAGCAGAGGGTCGGCGGTTCGATCCCGTCATCCTCCACCATAATTTTTTCGCAATAATGAAAATAATTTTAATTGTGCGCCGGTTTAGCTCAATTGGTAGAGCAACTGACTTGTAATCAGTAGGTTGGGGGTTCAAGTCCTCTAGCCGGCACCTTTTATTTTTTTTGCTTTTTTTGAGCCATTAGCTCAGTCGGTAGAGCATCTGACTTTTAATCAGAGGGTCGAAGGTTCGAGTCCTTCATGGCTCACCATAGTTTTTTTCGTCAGCAAAATAACTATCAATATGCGGGTGTGGCGGAATTGGCAGACGCACCAGACTTAGGATCTGGCGCCGCAAGGCGTGGGGGTTCGACTCCCTTCACCCGCACCAAAGTTTTTTGCGATAGCAAAATAACATTCAATATAAAGCGCCCGTAGCTCAATTGGATAGAGCGTCTGACTACGGATCAGAAGGTTATGGGTTCGACTCCTTTCGGGCGCGCCATTTTTACGGGAAGTAGCTCAGCTTGGTAGAGCACTTGGTTTGGGACCAAGGGGTCGCAGGTTCGAATCCTGTCTTCCCGACCAGTAGTAAGTATTTTACATTTTACAATAACAACATGGGGCCTTAGCTCAGCTGGGAGAGCGCCTGCTTTGCACGCAGGAGGTCAGCGGTTCGATCCCGCTAGGCTCCATTTTTTTATATTAAAAATGGCGGTGTAGCTCAGCTGGCTAGAGCGTACGGTTCATACCCGTAAGGTCGGGGGTTCGATCCCCTCCGCCGCTACCATATTTTTAACGGAGGAATACCCAAGTCCGGCTGAAGGGATCGGTCTT
>NZ_JAHXYW010000043.1 GCF_019969725.1 Neobacillus bataviensis | reverse complement strand
CATTTTTCTTGCACAAACGGATGCAGTTTAGTAGAAGAAGGGATATTAATGACTTTAGACGAATATTGTTTTTTAGATATATATTTAAGGGGTGTATGAGCGTGGACGATATAATTTATGCAATAAACCACTGGATACAAACATTACCAAAGGAATATAACTCAATGTCAGAAACAGAAATATCAAATCGCCCTTTCCCAAATAAATGGTCTAAAAAAGAGATATTAGGACATCTTTGTGACTCTGCAATAAATAATATTGAGAGGTTTGTAAAAATTCAATATATGGAACAACCTTATGTCATCCAATCGTATAATCAAGAACAATGGGTAGCAGTTCAGAATTATCATGCAAGACCACTTGATGAAATACTGACTCTTTTTCAAAACCTAAATAAGCAAGTGCTAAATATCATTATGAATATTCCTGCCGAGAAATTAACTTATCTTTGTGGTATTGATAATACCCAAAAAACATTACAGTGGCTTATACAGGACTACCTTAACCATATGGAACATCATATTAACAAGCAAATCTTAATTAAGGGAAATGATTAAATCTTAATACTTCAAATTGAGCTAATGGGTGCTAGAGTTTAAGAAGGGGTTACTGCGGCAGCCTTTTCTCATTCGACTAACGAAGCAGTTTAACTAAATAGAAATTAGGGAGTAGCTTCTGGTAACTAGCTTTAATTGAAAAGCATTTTTAAAATTATACTCAATGATTCTTCTTATAATTGAAAGAATAAAATTTCCCATGAAACGGAGGTTTGGAAAATAAAATAATACCAAATAAACAAGGGAGGAAACGAGATGAAAGAATGGAAGGTTACGATTATCATTTTTATGATGTTGACAGGTGGCTATTTCTTCTTTCTTCAATATAAATACATTGATACATCTGGTGTTGAACCAGTCAAAGAAGCACCAAAACGAGATATGCCGCTTTACACGGACACTCAACGAGACAAAACATGGGAAATTCATTTTCCAAAGGAGTTTGACAAAAAAGCCTCACATTATGAAGACGTGAAGGTGACCGATAATCATCAGAATGAAGTCCCAGTTATCATTGAATTGGGCACTGACCAGAAAACTATTTACATCCATCCTCCACAGCCAGAGGGACTTTACAAAAAGGGCATGACCTATCATGTCAAGTGGAAAGAAGATTTAAGGTATGCGGACGGAACAAAAGTGGAGGAAACCAAAGATTTTGATTTCGTAACCATAAAATAAGAAATTAGAATAAATGCATAACACTTTTAGCATTAATAAAACTGCTGAATATACATTGATTGTTATTCAACTATCGGGTGCTAGAGTTTAAGAACGGGGATGGCTGCGGCGATCCCTTTTTTATTGCACTAACGGGGCAG
>NZ_JAHXYW010000042.1 GCF_019969725.1 Neobacillus bataviensis | reverse complement strand
ATTAAATAGTCTGGCAATTATGGCGAGAAGGTCACACCCGTTCCCATACCGAACACGGAAGTTAAGCTTCTCAGCGCCGATGGTAGTTGGGGCACGCGCCCCTGTGAGAGTAGGACGTTGCCAGGCTGTTATATATGGAGGATTAGCTCAGCTGGGAGAGCATCTGCCTTACAAGCAGAGGGTCGGCGGTTCGATCCCGTCATCCTCCACCATAATTTTTTCGCGATAGCAAAAATAATTTTCATTATTCGCCGGTTTAGCTCAATTGGTAGAGCAACTGACTTGTAATCAGTAGGTTGGGGGTTCAAGTCCTCTAGCCGGCACCAGTTTTTAGGATGAGCCATTAGCTCAGTCGGTAGAGCAACGAGCAAAACATCTATGAGTTTGCTACGAGTTGTACACGCCGAGCTGCTTCTTGAATAAACTTTCTGAGGCGGGGACATCTGACGATGTCATAAAAGATTAGTGAATCATCTAAGTATGAGCCATTAGCTCAGTTGGTAGAGCATCTGACTTTTAATCAGAGGGTCGAAGGTTCGAGTCCTTCATGGCTCACCAAAGTTTTTTGTGAAAGCAAAATAACTTTGAATATGCGGGTGTGGCGGAATTGGCAGACGCACCAGACTTAGGATCTGGCGCCGCAAGGCGTGGGGGTTCGACTCCCTTCACCCGCACCATTTAAATTAATAATGCGGAAGTAGTTCAGTGGTAGAACACCACCTTGCCAAGGTGGGGGTCGCGGGTTCGAATCCCGTCTTCCGCTCCATAATTGCCGGGGTGGCGGAACTGGCAGACGCACAGGACTTAAAATCCTGCGGTAGGTGACTACCGTACCGGTTCGATTCCGGTCCTCGGCACCAATGTTTTTTATGATAGCAAAATAACATTTTATAATAATGCGCCCGTAGCTCAATTGGATAGAGCGTCTGACTACGGATCAGAAGGTTATGGGTTCGACTCCTTTCGGGCGCGCCATTATTTACGGGAAGTAGCTCAGCTTGGTAGAGCACTTGGTTTGGGACCAAGGGGTCGCAGGTTCGAATCCTGTCTTCCCGACCATCTACTTCATTTCAAATTGGGGCCTTAGCTCAGCTGGGAGAGCGCCTGCTTTGCACGCAGGAGGTCAGCGGTTCGATCCCGCTAGGCTCCACCAATTTTAAAAATATATGTTGACAAAGTATTCTTGCTTTGTTAAGATGTAAAAGTCGCCTTAAGGTGATAAAAAAATTGTTCTTTGAAAACTAAACAAACAAAAACGTCAACAAACAATAATATTCGTTTCTTTTTGAAACGAAGCCAACGTTTTATTTTATGAGCTAATCAACTTTCTTGGAGAGTTTGATCCTGGCTCAGGACGAACGCTGGCGGCGTGCCTAATACATGCAAGTCGAGCGA
>NZ_JAHXYW010000041.1 GCF_019969725.1 Neobacillus bataviensis | reverse complement strand
CTGAAACCACTAGTACACTACAACATACTTTATTTCATTTCTATGCCATATTTCGCAGCAATGGAAGTCAATATTTGAATTGCTTCAGGACTAGGTGGTCCTTCTGGAGCAGGTGGTAATTGTTCAGGTACAGGTTCACTAAGTTCGTTAATAAACTGCTCAAATCCAGCGGGATAAACAGTTAGTAATACTTTGTTTCCGTGTTAACTTTAAAGGTATGTTCAATCCCTTTTGGAGCATATACATACGTTCCTGGAGTAGCGTGAATAACAGTATCATCTATGTAGTAAGTTATTTGACCTTCAAGAACGTAAAAAGTTTCATCTTCTCTCAAATGAGTGTGTGGTGGTGGTTCAAACCCTTTTCTTTCCTTTTGTATCCTCTCCGCTAACTAAAACTGCAACTTTGTGTCCTAAAAACAATACTGTGTTGTCCTCAGATTCCCGACGAAAAAATGGTGTATCCAAAATTTCGACCTCCCCCATTTAAACCTCGGAATAATAATATGCTTACGGATACACTCTTATTCTTCTTGTACTTTTAATATAAGAGGCCAATTTTGTTCTTGAATAAACCTGATTAGGGGGCTTTAATATCGTTTCTATTATATTATAATAACGTTATAACTGCATTTAATGCCGCTTCATAATTTGGGTGATCTGTTGATTCATTTACATACTCTACATATGTAACACGGTCGTTTTTATCAACAACAAAAATAGCCCGTGCTAATAAACGGAGTTCTTGGATAGCAACGCCATAAGCTTCACCGAATAAAAGATCTCGATGATCTGATAATGTTTGTAAGTCCTCAATACCATTTGCTGCACACCACCTTTTCTGTGCAAACGGTAAATCAGCGCTAATTGTAATAAACTGTACATTCTCAAATCTAGAAGCTTCCTCGTTAAAACGACGAGTTTGTACATCACAAACAGGTGTATCAATAGAAGGTATAACAGATATTAAACGAACTTTTCCTTTTGAATTGGCAAGTGTAACAGATGATAAGTCATTCGCCAGTAGAGTAAACTCAGGGGCTTTATCTCCGACCAATATGTCGTTTCCAACTTGTGTCACTGGATTTCCCTTCCACGTAAAATTAGTCATTTTTAATTCCTCCCTTATGCGGCTTTTACTTCATGATTATATGATATGTACCTATCATGCATTTTTATGATTCTTGTAAAATAAAATCCAGATGATTGTGAAATTTGTAAACAATGATTAGCAATTGGAGGGACTTGAAAAATGATGTACTCAAATTGATACTAAGTTATATTCCTCATGCACAAAACGTTCCGTAAACAAATTTAATTAAACCATTTATACCTTTAGTCCATCGGAAAACTCTATTAAGTTTTATATCCAGATTATATTTTATGCAATTTTGGCTTATCCCCTCTT
>NZ_JAHXYW010000040.1 GCF_019969725.1 Neobacillus bataviensis | reverse complement strand
TAAACTGTACCCGATAGAGTAGACACTAAAAAAAGGTCTGCCCTATCGGGTACTTTTATGTATAATGAATAAAAAATGTGGGAATCGGAGAATAATTTTATGTCAAAAAAACTCTTCAACGATAAAGAAATAAAAATCCTTTCTAATAATCAATATGTCAAATCTGTCAGTACAAAAGGCATTACCTATACGGATGAATTTAAAAGAATTTTTATTGCTGAAACCGAAAATGGAAAATCACCACGACTGATCTTTGAGGAGAAAGGTTTTGATGTTGATATCATTGGTATCGTTAGAGTAAATAGAGCAGCTCATAGATGGCGTGTAGCTTATAATAAATCGGGAGTAATGGGACTTCAAGATACACGTAAAGATTATTCTGGGAGACCTGCTAAAAGAGAACTTAGCTTAGAAGAAAAAAATGCAAAATTAGAAGCTCAAATTCAATTGTTGCGAGCTGAAAATGAATTACTAAAAAAGTTAGACATGATGGAAAGGGGGCTGGAGAGAAACGAGTAAAAGTATCTGCGGAACAGAAATTCCTTTTAATTCGTACAGTAATTGAAAAGTATGAACTTAAAAATATGGTGAGTTACTTATGTGATATATCTGGAGTTTCTCGGTCTGGTTATTATAATTATTTTTCTCCTAAATCTCAGGAAAAAAGAGATCGCCGTGAAAAAGAAGATTTAATCTTAAGAGAAAATATTTTGAAGGCGTTTCATTTTAAGCACCGTCATAAAGGTGCACGGCAAATTAAGATGACGTTAAATGGACAGTTTGATATTAAATATAACTTAAAACGAATCCGAAGGATTATGAAGAAATACAAGATTATATGCCCTGTTAGAAGAGCCAACCCGTATAAAAAGATGTTGAAAGCTACCCATGAACATTCGGTACTACCGAATTTACTTAACCGTGAATTTAAACAAGATATCCCAGGTAAGGTATTACTTACAGATATTACTTATTTATATTACGGAAAGGGAAAAAAGGCTTATTTGTCGACCATCAAGGATGGTTCAACCAATGAAATATTAGCTTATAACGTATCTGATCGATTAACATTGGATTTAGCAACGGATACATTGGTAAAGTTAAAGAAAAATAGACGTGTAATATTGGCAAAAGAAGCCTATATACACTCAGATCAGGGCACACACTACACTAGTCCCACTTTTCAAAAATTCGTAAAAAAACTCGGACTGGGACAATCAATGTCAAGAAGAGGAAACTGTTGGGATAATGCTCCACAGGAGTCATTTTTTGGTCATTTTAAGGACGAAGCATATATAAAACCCTGTAATTCTTTAGAAGAACTTAAAAAGGAAATTAGAAGTTATATGACCTACTATAACAATTACAGATATCAATGGAATTTAAAGAAGATGACCCCTGTAGAATACAGAAATCATCTTCTCGATGTGGCATGACCTTTTTTAAAAATGTCCTTTACAACGGGTACACTTTA
>NZ_JAHXYW010000003.1 GCF_019969725.1 Neobacillus bataviensis | reverse complement strand
TTTCCCATAGCGTCAAGCTAGTAAGAACCCTGAAAGATGATCAGGTTGATAGGTCAGAGGTGGAAGCGCGGTGACGTGTGGAGCTGACTGATACTAATCGTTCGAGGACTTAACCAAGTCATATGAATATATGAAGGTGAACTCGTTTTTACAAACTTCTTCTGCATTATCTAGTTTTGAGGGAATGAACCCTTAAGTAAATAGTCTGGCAATTATGGCGAGAAGGTCACACCCGTTCCCATACCGAACACGGAAGTTAAGCTTCTCAGCGCCGATGGTAGTTGGGGCACGCGCCCCTGTGAGAGTAGGACGTTGCCAGGCTGTTTTCTTAATATTTTTGCCGGTTTAGCTCAATTGGTAGAGCAACTGACTTGTAATCAGTAGGTTGGGGGTTCAAGTCCTCTAGCCGGCACCATTTATGCGGGTGTGGCGGAATTGGCAGACGCACCAGACTTAGGATCTGGCGCCGCAAGGCGTGGGGGTTCGACTCCCTTCACCCGCACTATTTAAATTAATAATGCGGAAGTAGTTCAGTGGTAGAACACCACCTTGCCAAGGTGGGGGTCGCGGGTTCGAATCCCGTCTTCCGCTCCAAAAGTGCCGGGGTGGCGGAACTGGCAGACGCACAGGACTTAAAATCCTGCGGTAGGTGACTACCGTACCGGTTCGATTCCGGTCCTCGGCACCACTTAATACGACGGGAAGTAGCTCAGCTTGGTAGAGCACTTGGTTTGGGACCAAGGGGTCGCAGGTTCGAATCCTGTCTTCCCGACCAGTCAGAAATTTTCAAAAATTATGGGGCCTTAGCTCAGCTGGGAGAGCGCCTGCTTTGCACGCAGGAGGTCAGCGGTTCGATCCCGCTAGGCTCCACCATATTTCAATAATATATTTGGCGGTGTAGCTCAGCTGGCTAGAGCGTACGGTTCATACCCGTAAGGTCGGGGGTTCGATCCCCTCCGCCGCTACCAAAATGTTTTTTTTAAAACGGAGGAATACCCAAGTCCGGCTGAAGGGATCGGTCTTGAAAACCGACAGGCGGGTTAAACCGCGCGGGGGTTCGAATCCCTCTTCCTCCGCCATATTTTTTAATCCTCTTTGGAGGGGTAGCGAAGTGGCTAAACGCGGCGGACTGTAAATCCGCTCCCTCAGGGTTCGGCGGTTCGAATCCGTCCCCCTCCACCAAAGTTTTTTCGCGTTAGCGAAAATAACTTTCAATAACATAGGGGCATAGTTTAAAGGTAGAACTAAGGTCTCCAAAACCTTCAGTGTGGGTTCGATTCCTACTGCCCCTGTTATTTTTATTATTATCTCTTTGCCGATGTGGCGGAATTGGCAGACGCGCACGACTCAAAATCGTGTTCCGTGAGGAGTGTCGGTTCGACCCCGACCATCGGTATTAAAAATGTAAATGGATTAAGACTTTCAACCTAATTGTTGAAAGTCTTTTTATTTAGCTAAATGGGTCGCTTTTTGTCCTGAAAAATATCTTCAACAAATAAACCCTAGTGTAAAAAACAAATTAGTTTCGAAACAAAAAGGGCAGTTCCTGATTAGGAACTACCCTAATAACTTTACATTTATCATGCAGTAGCTGCACTTTTGTTGTTTGATAAAGCTTTAACAGTCATAATAATATTGTTTTCAAGTTCTTCATTTTTTTGTTCAATTCTTTTTCCAATAAAGAATACATCAACAAAATTCCAAATAAATAATGTCGCCCATCCAAATAATAGCATTAGGATCGCTCGTCCGATATCACCTGAATAAAAACGGTGTCCAGCGAAAGTACCTAAGAAGAACCAAAGAGCATAAGCAATTCCCTTTGATTTTTGTTTTTTGTTCATTTCACTATTTATCATTGCAAGTTGTTCTGCCGATAAATCCTTTTTCATTAATAGGTTATTCAATATATGTCAACTCCAATGAATGTATTTCGGAACGTTAAATTTCTAACAAGGGTAATCTTAACTCATAATACGAAATGCTTCACTAGTAGTTAATAGTAAAAATAGGTATTTTCACCCATGAACATCGTCGTTTGTTTCCGAAAAACGGAATGAATAAATGAATGGAAATTTATAGTATAAAAGGATTCCTACATTTGTAGGGTCCTTTTTTATTTGTTTTCTTTTAAAATAAAACTGTAATTCAGAAAATTGTAAATATTTATCAAAGGGGGTATCATAAATGCGGTATGTCTTATCATCACTTTTTTTCTGCAGCTTGCTCATGCCAGCTTTCTCAGCAAGTGCTGAATCGTCTTCAACAGCTGAATCTTCTGGTAATGATTATCCAATTGTATTGGTACATGGGCTAACAGGATGGGGACGAGATGAATTGTTTGGCTTCAAATATTGGGGAGGCATGAATGACCTTGAACAATATTTGAATAACAGCGGACACAGAACGTATACTGCTGCGGTTGGACCAATTTCTAGTAACTGGGATAGGGCGGTGGAACTTTATTACTATATTAAAGGAGGAACGGTTGACTATGGGGCTGCCCATGCAAAAGAATTTGGGCACGCAAGGTATGGAAAGACTTTTCCTGGCCTCTATAGCGAATGGAATGGTAAAAATAAAATTCATCTTGTTGGGCATAGTATGGGCGGACAAACTATCAGAACGCTGACAGAACTATTGGAAAATGGAAGCAAGTCCGAACTTGAATATTATAAGGCGCACCCTGAGGAAGGAATTTCTCCACTTTTTGAAGGGGGGAAGCATTGGGTCCATAGTGTTACAACCCTGGCTACTCCCAATAATGGTTCCACGTATGCGGATGCAGAAAGAGTAAAAACTCTTGTTAATAGTATGGTTACTGATTTTGCCGCCTTATCAGGGGCAGGCGGAGACAATATCGTTTATGATTTCAAGATGGACCAATGGGGATTGAAACGAAGCCCTGAAGAATCCTTCCTTACTTATATGAATCGTGTCATGAACAGCTCAGTTTGGACAAGTAAAGATATAAGTTCGTATGATTTAAACACTGTCGGAGCTGCTGAACTTAACAACTGGGTGAAAACCCAGCAAGATGTTTACTATTTATCATATACTGGAGATGCCTCTTATAAAGGACTTTTGACTGGTCATTATTATCCGCTGCCAACCATGACCCCTCTGTTATGGGATTCAAGTCTGTTCATTGGATC
This sequence comes from Neobacillus bataviensis, assembly GCF_019969725.1. Next base: position 569,116 of record NZ_JAHXYW010000003.1, on the reverse strand, counting down.
TTATACAAGAACAAACCCTTCACCTGTGATTGACAAGTCTTGGTGGCAAAATGATGGAATTGTTAACGTGAAATCTTCCAAATTTCCATTCGGACAGGCAAATAAGCTTTTTGACGGCACGATTCAAAAGGGAGTATGGAACTATTATCCAGTTCAATTTACTTGGGATCACTTCGATTTTGTTGGATTAAGTGAAGCTCATGTAATTGGAATTAGACAAATTAATGACTACTATTTAAAAATCGCCAATCAACTCCATGGACTTCCAAAATGAGTTAAATTGATTGACCGGATACCAAAATAAAATTAGTGTTCGGTTAATCAAAAGACCTTAGATTTATTATATACTAATTGGATATAGACAAATAAATAAATTACTGTTATAATTAAATACGTCGTTGAAAAATAAATATGCGGGTGTAGTTTAGTGGTAAAACCTCAGCCTTCCAAGCTGATGTTGTGGGTTCGATTCCCATCACCCGCTCCATTCATTTGGGCCTATAGCTCAGCTGGTTAGAGCGCACGCCTGATAAGCGTGAGGTCGATGGTTCGAGTCCATTTAGGCCCATCATTTCGTTTTAGAGAAACCGAACAATTTTGTTCGGTTTTTTTGTGTCTTTGGGGAAAATAATTCAGAGGAATGGATCTTTAAAATGGAGGAGCATGAGATGCCAGAACTTCCAGAAATGGAAAACTATGTAATCTTGTTAAACGAAAGAATAGCTGGTCAGATTATTACCGATGTTCAAGTAAATAGGGAAAAATCAATTAATCTTAATCCTACACTATTTATCAATACCATTAAGCAGCAAAAGGTCCTCAATATAAGCAGGCGTGGTAAGCATCTGCTTTTTCAACTGCAAAATGGACAAATCCTTCTTTTACACTTAATGCTCGGAGGCTGGATGTTTTATGGATCTGAAGCGGAAAAACCAAAACGAACGGTTCAAATCCGGTTATCGTTTGGGCTAAATCATTTGTATTTTATCGGTTTAAGACTAGGATATCTTCATCTCTATAGTCAATCAGAAGTCGAAAAGGAGCTTTCCCATTTGGGACCCGAACCTCTGTCAAACGATTTCACAGTAAATGATTTTTTATTAAGAATCAAAAAAAAACATGGTCGCTTGAAAACAACGATACTGGATCAAGAATTCATTGCTGGTATTGGCAATTGCTATTCTGCTGAAATATGCTTCCATGCAAAGATTTTACCAACAAAAGATATCGATGACATTAACGAAGTGGGTCGAAGTCAGTTATACCAATCCATGAAATTCGTCCTGCAGGAAGCCCTAAAACATGGAGGATACCTTGAAAATCCTTTTTATAATGGCGACAAGTTAACTGGAAGCTTTTATAAAATACGCAAAGTTTATGACAGAAAAGGTGAGGCATGTACAAGGTGTGGAGCGAAAATCATCGAAGAAATGATTTCTTCTAGGAAAACCTTTTATTGTCCTGATTGTCAGAAATAGTCCCGCGATCAAATGCGGGACTATTTTTTAAAAATATAAATATTCAGAATAAATAGTTTCCTTTTTTATCAAAAAAAGTATAAGTTATTGTTTCGGTTTTGTGTTAAATGTAATATACTATATACAAATAAGTATAACACATTTAAAATTATCCTATAAAATAGGACACCTAGAGGAAAAGTGAGGGGGTGTTAATGATTAAACTAACGAAACGCCAAGATGAGATTCTTGAAATTGTAAAACAGAATGGACCAATAACTGGGAAAGAAATTGCCGAGAAATTATCTTTAACAAGGGCAGCATTACGGCCAGATCTCGCTATCTTAACCATGTCAGGAAATTTGGATGCAAGACCAAGAGTCGGTTATTTTTTTAATGATAATTATGAAGTTAAGCTTCAAGCTAAGGAATTTATCCATCAAAAAGTGACGGACTACAAAGCACATCCAATTGTAGTTGAAAAATCGACTTCAGTTTACGACGCAATAGTCCAATTATTTTTAGAAGATGTTGGTACCCTTTATGCCGTAGATACAGAAGGGCATTTGGCAGGGGTGATTTCCCGTAAAGATTTGCTCAGAGCATCACTAGGAAACAGGAATCTTCATGAATTACCGGTCAGTGTGATCATGACGAGGATGCCGAATATCATCACAATTCATCCAGATGAAACTCTGCTTGAAGCTGCGAAAAAAATGATTAATAACCACATAGATTCCTTACCAGTTGTAAAGGAAGAGCAAAATAATACATATTTGCTTGTGGGACGAATTACAAAAACGACGATTACGAAAGCCTATTTAGAAATTATGGAAGAAAAATCACACTAAGGGGAGAGGCGTCATTTTGGTACAGAAAGAGGTTGTCTATGTAGTTTCTGACTCAGTAGGGGAAACGGCTGAGTTTGTAGTAAAAGCAGTGGCAACACAATTTAATGGAGGACAGGTTGAAATCCGCCGAAATAGCTATGTAGATGACTTTGAGGATATTGAAGACGTCATCATGCTGGCAAAAAGGGGTCACTCCATTATTGCGTATACCATTGTTATTCCTTCATTAAAGGAATATTTAGATCAACGTGCTTCCGAAGAGAGTATTTTAGCAGTTGATTTACTTAGTCCCTTGATGAATGCATTCGTAACAAGGTTCAATAAGCAGCCGCATCATCGCCCAGGGTTAATGAGAAAGCTGGATGAGGAATATTTCAAGAAAATTGAAGCGATTGAATTTGCCGTAAAATATGATGATGGCCGTGATCCAAGGGGGATTACCAAAGCTGATATAGTCCTAATCGGAGTTTCAAGAACCTCCAAAACACCTTTGTCGATGTATTTAGCTCACCAGCGCTTTAAGGTCGCAAACGTACCCTTAGTTCCAGAAGTACCGCCGCCAGATGAATTGTTTCAAGTTCCGCGGAAAAATTGTATCGGCTTAATCATATCACCAGATAAATTAAACGAAATTCGCAAGGAGCGCTTAAAGGCTTTGGGGCTAGGATCGCAGGCAAATTATGCAAGCTTCCAGCGAATCTTAGACGAACTCGATCATGCTGAAAAAATTATGAAGCGGGTTGGCTGTCCAATTATTGACGTTTCAAATAAAGCAGTAGAAGAAACTGCGGGGTTAATTTTAGACGTGTTGAAAAAAGAGAGGAGCTTTTAATCATGGAGAAATTCGTTTACTTATTTCACGAAGGTAATGGCGATATGAGAGAATTGCTAGGTGGAAAAGGAGCAAATCTAGCAGAAATGACTCGGATTGGCTTGCCAGTCCCGTATGGCTTTACGATTACGACTCAAGCATGTAACGCCTACTATGAAGCTAGCAAAACCATCCCAACAGTCGTAGAAAAGCAAACTTTAGAAGCTCTGACCCGTTTAGAAGAAAAAATGGGCAAAAAATTAGGTGATCCTCAAAATCCTTTACTCGTATCTGTTCGTTCTGGATCAGTTTTTTCCATGCCAGGGATGATGGATACCATTTTAAATCTTGGAATGAATGATGAAACAGTTGTTGGTATGGCAAAATTAACAAATAATGCTCGTTTTGCCTATGATTCGTACCGTCGTTTTATTCAAATGTTTAGTAATGTCGTTCTTGAAATCGATACTTATTTCTTCGAACAATTTTTAGAAGAAACCCGCGAACAAAAAGGCTATTCCTCTGACCCTGAAATGACCGCAGAGGACTGGCAGGAAGTTATTGCAGGGTACAAAGGAATTGTCAAAAAGCATACGCGAAAAGACTTCCCACAGGATCCAAAAGAGCAGCTTTTCCTTGCTATTAATGCGGTATTTAACTCTTGGAATAACCAACGGGCGATTGTTTACCGCCGTCTCAATAAAATTGCTGATCATCTTGGAACAGCTGTTAATATTCAAAGTATGGTGTTTGGCAACATGGGAGATGATTCGGGAACAGGCGTTGCGTTCACTAGAAATCCCTCTACTGGAGAACACGTACTTTATGGTGAATACTTAATTAATGCCCAAGGTGAGGATGTGGTCGCTGGTATTCGTACACCGCAGCCGATTGCCACTTTAAAGGATGAAATGCCCGAGGTTTACAAGCAATTTGCCGATACCTGCAAACGGCTTGAGCAGCATTACAAAGAAATGCAAGACATTGAATTTACGGTTGAACGGGGCAAACTTTTCATTCTTCAAACCCGTAACGGCAAGCGTACGGCTCAAGCGGCGATTCGAATTGCAGTTGAAATGGTAGAAGAAGGCATAATTGATAAGAAAACAGCGCTGCTTCGCGTCGATCCCGATCAATTAAATCAATTGCTGCACCGCCGCATTGATGACAAATTTGAAAAAAGAATATTAGCAAAGGGCTTGCCAGCATCCCCAGGAGCGGCAACAGGTAAGGTAGTCTTTGATGCCGATGAAGCAGAACTTTTTGGGAATGATGGGAAAAAGGTAATTCTCGTTCGTCCGGAAACAACTCCTGATGATATTCATGGAATCGTAGCTTCTCAAGCGATTTTAACAAGCCGCGGCGGAATGACCAGCCACGCAGCAGTTGTCGCCCGCGGAATGGGGAAAGCTTGTATTTGCGGCTGTGAGGCGTTGAAAATTGATTTAAAAGCCAAACAATTTATGGTTGGTGAAACCGTCGTTCACTATGGCGACATTATTACCATCGACGGTTCAACGGGCGAAATTATGCTAGGAGAAATTCCAATGATTGACCCTGAGCTTTCAGATGAATTCCAGTTGCTGCTGGCTTGGGCCGACCAAGAACGAAAATTAGGTGTTCGAGCTAATGCCGATAATCCAGAGGATGCAAAAAAAGCGTTTGAATTTGGGGCAGAGGGAATAGGGCTTTGCCGAACGGAACATATGTTTATGGACCTGAAGAGGATTCCAATTGTCCAAAAAATGATATTAGCGGAGCATTACAGTGAAAGAATGGAAGCACTAGACGAGCTTCTGCCAATGCAGCAAGGCGACTTTGAAGGAATTTTTGAAGCGATGCAAGGCTTCCCGGTAACCATCCGTTTACTAGACCCGCCATTACATGAATTTTTACCAGATAAAGAGGAACTTTTAGTAGAAGTGACAAAGCTGCAAATTTTAGACCCGCAATCTCCTGAATTGAAGAAAAAAGAACTATTGCTTAAAAAGGTTCGACAATTAGATGAATTCAATCCAATGCTCGGCCACCGCGGCTGCCGCCTTGGTATGATTCATCCAGAAATTTATGATATGCAAGCGAAGGCGATTTTCTATGCAGCAGCAAAGCTTGCGGAAAAAGGCATGGAAGTACAGCCGGAAATCATGATTCCGCTTGTTGGCCATGTGAATGAATTAAAGCAGATGCGCCAGCTGGTTATTGATGCGGCAGTTAAGATTCAAGAGGAAACAGGGAAAACGTTCCAATATACAATAGGAACGATGATTGAAATCCCTCGTGCTGCATTGACGGCTGATCAAATTGCTGAAGAAGCGGATTTCTTCTCTTTTGGAACGAATGATTTAACACAAACAACCTTCGGATACAGCCGAGATGATGCCGAAGGAAAATTCCTGCAGGCGTATATTGAAAACAAAGTACTCCCAGAAAATCCGTTTGCAGTACTTGACCAGGATGGTGTTGGTAAGCTTGTTGAAACAGGCGTTAAGCTTGGCCGCAGCACAAAGCCGTCGTTAAAAACAGGTATCTGCGGTGAACATGGTGGTGAAAAGAGTTCAATTGATTTCTGCTACCGAACAGGCTTAGATTATGTCAGCTGCTCGCCGTACCGTGTACCGCTCGCAAGATTAGCAGCTGCACAGGCAACAATTCGTCATGAGTTAAATAAAGAAGAGGTTTATACAACAGCTTAACTCTAAACTAGGACGGTTACCTTAATAGGTACCGTCTCTTTTAATGGGATTATACTTTTATTTTCTGCTTATACTAAAAAAAATCATGGAAAAGGGAGTAATGATATGGGGGCAATTGAACGGAACGGGTACCGGTTTGTACCAGAGTATAGTATAATTCAACAAAATGGAGCCATACATGTTTATAACAAAGATCATTTCATAGAGGAAATTCAATTTCAGTTTTCTGGAAAATTTCCTGAATTAGATCAAATCGAGGACCTAGTGGACCGATATTGCGATTTACATAACATTTAACAGAACGCTTGTTCGATAAAGAGATAAATGCTATAATTAAAAATGCAATAGAATTGAATTTCTCAAGGGTGGGCGGCACACTTCCGATTGGAAGGAGGTGATGCTTTTGACAGTTTTTCAAGCATTGATGTTAGCTATTTCCTTTGCTAGTCTCATTGTCACGGTTCTGTCTTTCCACAAAAAAAAATAATCCACCCTTGAGCCGGCAAGCATAAGCGGTGGATTACTGCCTTATATGCCGATTCCCCTTAGGGAAACAGCTATTGCATGACCGAGTCGTCTAGTCATGCTCGGTCTTTTTTACTATATGAGAATCTATACTAACATTATACATAACTTCTTAGAAAAAAGAAATATTGAGGTGAGAACGAAATGAGTAAATTAATAACCATTTATCCTCAAGCGATAGAACATACAAAAATGAAAGTATATGAAGATATTGATCGATATTTGGAAACCAAGGAATCAGGGCCAACCTTCGAGCAGTATCTATCCGACCGAAGCCACTATCTTGAACAGCTTTGGATCAATGTCTGGCTAAATAAATCCACGAATGATGTTCCTAAAAATGAAAAAAAGCAGTTTTTAAGTGAAAAAGGATTTGAAGTTCAAGGAGTGGACCGCAAACTCATCAACAAGCTTTTTCGCGATGAAATGAGAACATATCAGACTTTTAACGTTATATCATGGTTAAAAGAATGCTTTCAGAATCAAGATGAGGAATGGACAAAACGATATCAGATAGCGAAGGAGAATTTTATTAAAAGAGAAGAGAAACAGCAGTTTGAAGAACAAAAGCTAAATATTCAGAATGAAATTGAGGAAGAAGCAGCTCTAATTTTAGAAGAGAAATATCAGATTTTCTATTTATATGTCAGATATTTTGTAGCAAAGCAGATAGCTGCCGATATAAAAAACAATGTGAAGTTTAAATCTGTAGATACGTTTGCTCTTGAAGAAAAATTAGAGGATGAAGGTGCGTTTAACCCTTCGGCTTATACGACCGTCGGGACTTTTTTTGAGGAATTAACTGGAGATATCCATAAAACGCTAAATTGGGGCAGAAGCTACTTTGAATATCAGACATACTTCTATGTTTATGAAGGTCTTATTTCAGATTACCTTTCAGAACTGATTCCTCAAAAAGTATTGGAAGGGCTACCTCTTGTTCTGTTGGAAGAGTTTTTTGAAACTTTTCATGAAAAATTAACGCCCTCCTTTGTGAAAGGGAGTATAACAGAACTTCTTTATGATGTAGAGGGATATTTTATTGAGGATATCCAGGCTGAATACCTATCTGATTTATTAAAACTGGTGGAGATTCCATTTGACTTGTCTGTTCATCAAGAAAGGTTTGAACAGGATCTTCAAGAACGAGAACGGAAACAAGCGGAAGAACAAGCAGAGGTAGAGAGGAAAAAAGCAGAAGAAGAAAGGATTATGAAGGACATTTTTGGTGCCGAATATGATCCTTCCTTACAAAGACAATCCCGCTATGTGCTGCATATTGGGGAAACAAATACAGGCAAAACCCATCATGCTTTAGAAAAAATGAAAGAGGCTAATAGCGGTTTATATTTGGCACCATTGAGATTATTAGCATTAGAAGTATATGACAAGTTAAATGCCGAAGGAACTCCTTGTTCATTGAAGACCGGTGAGGAAGAAAAAATCCATCCAAATGCCAGCCATATTTCCTGTACGGTAGAAATGTTTCATGAAAAGGAATTTTATGAAGTGGTGGTTATTGATGAAGCACAAATGATTACGGATAAGGACCGGGGATTTGCTTGGTATAAAGCGATTACGAAGGCAAATGCAAAAGTAGTACATATTATCGGCAGCAGAAATTCAAAAAATATGCTGCTTGAACTTTTAGGCGATTCAGAAATTGAAATTCATGAATACATTCGGGATACACCTTTAGATGTCGAATCGAAAGAATTCCATATTAAACATGTTAAAAAAGGAGATGCACTTATTTGTTTTTCTAGAAGACGTGTTTTGGAGATGGCCTCTCGATTGCAAAATGATGGTCATTCGGTAAGTATGATTTATGGCAGTATGCCGCCCGAAACAAGAAAAAAACAAATTGAGCAATTTAATAAAGGAAAAACAAAGGTCATTGTGGCAACGGATGCCATAGGTATGGGGTTGAACCTTCCGATTCGGAGGATTGTTTTTTTAGAAAACGAAAAATTTGACGGCACAAGAAGACGTCTTTTGAATTCTCAAGAGGTGAAGCAAATTGCCGGACGTGCCGGGCGTAAGGGTATCTATAATGTCGGAAAGGTTGCATTTACCAGCGATATTAAAAAAATGAGGAATTTATTATTGCAGGAAGATACGCCGGTTCATTCCTTTGCTATTGCGCCGACCAATTCAGTTTTTGAACGATTTATGCGCTATTACCGGGACCTTGGCACCTTTTTTGAACTATGGGGGAAATTTGAAAGTCCAAAGGGGACCAAAAAGGCCTCATTGTCTGAAGAACGAATTCTATATGAAAAAATTGCCGGTACAGAAATTGAAGCACGTCTTTCGTTAACCGATTTATATGGCTTCTTACACCTGCCCTTTGCCAAAAATGAACCTTTACTTACTCAGCAGTGGGAAGATACCATGTATGCGATTATCCGTGGTAGCCAAATGCCTGAGCCCATTGTAAAAGAACGAAGTTTAGAGGAATTAGAGCTTAGCTATAAAGCAATTGGTCTGCATTTGTTATTCCTTTATCGATTGGGAGAACGGACCGAAGCAATGTACTGGGAAAGGCTGCGTGAGGAAATAAGTGATAAGGTACAGGAACGTCTTAAAACCGACATCAAAAAATTCGTCAAAAAATGTAAAAACTGCGGCAAGAAACTTCCATGGGATCATTCATTTCCGACCTGTGATGCTTGCTATCGGGCAAGATTTAGAAAATATTGGAATGATGAAGAATTTTAATAAAAGTTAGTTTCATCATTAAAAATCCACTTTAGCTTGTGGATTTTTTTGTTTATTTCGGAATTTTACTTTTACCATTAATTCCTTATTAATGAAATAATTGATAAAATAAGTCTATGAATGTTTTTTTAGGAAAGTGATGTGTGAAAAATGCAGCTATTATTAACAGTGATGGGCACAGATGCTGAAGTGGTGTCCCATTTGTTAGCCAAAAATCCTAATAACCTCTATGAGCGTGTTGAAAAAGGACTGACCGTTCGGCTTGTTTATCCTAAATTCTCGCCAGATGAGGTTCAAGTGTTAATCTATGTTAAACCGGACCCAATTGATTTAGTGAAAAATTCACCAGACCTTTTTGATATAACCCATTACATAAATGATCGCGAATTTGCAGCGAGCAGTATTTTTGTCTCCTCCATCCGTAAGGCCTTAGGAACAGCGTTAAATGGGAAGCCAAAAGAAGAATTCAATGCATGGGTAGGGCATCCGTTCGAAATGGAACTGGCATTTGGTCCGATTGCTACTGACTTACGTGACCAGGAAATTGAAGCATTATTTGTGCCAATCGGTTACCAGGTAGAGATTGAACGTAGTCAAAGCTTTATTCGTGAAAAAAGTTCCGCCAGGTTTATTAAATTAAAGGGTAAACAAACCGTGCAAATGGCATTAAGACATGTTTCCATTCTCATTCCTGTGATGGATAACTATAAACATTATTTTATCGATGAAAGGGAAATTGAAAAGCTGGACCACTATGGGGAAGGTTGGTTAGAATCACATCCATTAAAAGCAATGATATTAAAGCGCTCTTTACGCTTTCAAAACATGATTTCCCAATCCAAATTCTATGAAAAAGAAACGAATTCTGTAAAAATAGATGAACCATCTAAAATTCGGTTAAATGACCTTCGGTATGAAGCAATCATCAATTATGTCAAAGCATTAGAAAAAAAAGAATCCATTGTCGACCTGGGGGCAGGTGAAGGAAAGCTTTCGGTACAACTAGGATTTTTGGATGGAATAAAAGAGATCTTTTCTGTGGAGCCATCCAATAAAGCTCGTTTAAGGGCGCTCGATAGGTTTGAACTGGCAAAAGGAAAACATGGATTTTTGGAGCCAATTTCAGTTACAGGCTCATTATTTTATTTTGATGATCGCCTTAGAAATAAAGATGTAATGATTTTATGTGAAGTGATCGAGCACATCAATGAACATCGGCTTCCTAAAATATTTGAAACCATCCTTAAAGATTATCGGCCAGGTGTACTGATAGTGACTACCCCAAACCAGGAATACAATGCTGTTTATGAAATGAAGGAAGAAATGAGACACGCTGACCATCGTTTTGAGTGGACTAGAAAAGAGTTTAAGAGAAATTGTGAGGATTGGTCAAGTCTGTTTCCATACCAATTAAGTTATCAAGGAATAGGTGAGGAGCATCCAATCTATGGCCACCCAACACAAATGGCGATTTTTACCAGAAAGGGGGATAGTCACTCATGACAAAGATATATTTACCATATGCAGGCATTGTCTTATTAGTCGGACCATCAAATAGCGGCAAGACGACATTATTAAACCGGTTAGTGAATGAAAAAAGCATTCTATCATCCGAGGTGATAAGCTCAGACCAATTTCGTGTGCTCGTCAGCGATGTTGAATATATTAATTGGAATCAGCGGCCAAAGGACGAAGCAGATGTACTTTATGATGAGTATTTCCGCGTCTCAAACGAAGCTTTCGATACAATGGACTTCTTAATCGGGAAGCGGTGCCGGTTAAATAAATTAACGATTATAGATGCTACCCATTTAAAAGAAGGCGATCGTGAACGCTATATTCGAATGGGCAAGAAATATCATGTTCCCGTAGTAGCGATTGTTTTCAATGTTCCAGAAAAAGAGCTCCTAACACGTGATGAGCATCGTGATTACCCACGCGGAAAGAATCGTATCAAACAGCAATACCAGCAATTTAAAAGGACCATGAGGTTCATAAAAAAAGAAGGCTTTCATCGCACATATATCTTAAATGAAGAAGAACTTAAGACTCTGGAAATGGGACGTCAACAGAATTCTTTGCTTGTGAACCTTGGCAATGGTATTGATTTTATCGGAGACATTCACGGCTGCTTTGAGGAATTTATCGAGCTATTAGAAAAACTGGGTTATAAAGAAAATGCAGAAGGGTATTATTTACATCCTGAGGGAAGAAGAATATTATCTTTAGGTGATGTTATGAGCCGTGGTCCACGTTCATTGGAGACCTTGCAATTTTTTAAAAAACATGTGGGAACGGGGCTCGCCTATATGATTGATAGTAACCATGGCTGGAAGATCGCCCGTTGGCTCGATGGCCGCAGTGTAAAGCTCGCACATGGAGATGAAAAGCTGGCTGCTGAATTTGAAGAATATGAAAATTTGTATGGACAAGAAGCTTCTAACCAATTAAAGAATGAATCTAAGGAATTACTATTAGCAGCCAAATCGCATTTAATTATTGAAAAAAATGGAGTAAAGGTCGCGGTTGCCACACATGCTGGCATAAGAGATCATTATATTGGCAAACAATCGCAGCGGATTTCTGATTTTTGCAGGTATGGTGATTCGGATGGACTCGATGAAAATGGTAAGCCAATCCGCAAAGATTGGACCATCGAGCATCAATCTAGTGAATTAATTATCTGGGGCCATGATCCAAAACCACAGCCCCTGCTGGTCAATAATACCCTGAATATCGACCAAGGTGTGGTGTTTGGGGGCCGATTAACTGCTTATCGTTATCCCGAAAAACAATTCGTTTCCGTTGAGGCAAAGCGGGATTATGCCAATGTTCCGGACAATCCACTTCGCAAGTGGGAACGAGAACGGCTGGCACCGCCGAACCTAGGAAAATTTATCAATGGCTTTTCCGTGTTAACTGAGCAAATAGGGGAGATTTCGATATACAAAGAGGGGATCAAATCGGCCCTTGATGATCTTTCCCATTACACATTACCACTTGAGGAAATTATTTATCTGCCGCCGACGATGAGCCCGACACCAAAACCATCGAGTTTAGAAGGCTACTTGGAGCACCCGTTGGAAGCCTTTGAATACTATCTGGCCAATGGCGTGGATACGATGGTTGTGGAGAAAAAACATATGGGCAGCCGGGGGATTTTGTTTCTATTTAAAAATAAGGAAGCAGCCAAGGAGTTAATCGGCAGAGAGTCTCTAGGCGCCATTTATACAAGAACAGGAAGGGCTTTTTTTCAAAAGAAACTGGAGACACAAATTCTTGAGGAATTAAATAAAGACCTCGCTGGCTATTTTGAAAAATACAACACCGACTTCGTTTTACTTGATGCAGAAATCCTCCCGTGGAATTTAAAAGCAAAAGAGCTAATCATGAACCAATATGCACATGTTGGTGAAATGGCACTGATTGATAGAAATAAATTAAGGTCCGGTCTGCAAATGGCATATGAAAATAGTAAGGACGTTGGTGACTGGCTGAGAGAAACTGAGGAAAAGATTGATAATGCAGTTGTTTTTAATGAGGTTTATCAAAAATACTGCTGGGAAACGGAAGGACTGGAAGGAATTCAAATTGCACCCTTCCATACATTAGCCCACAGCACCGAGACCTTTTTTAATAAGCCGCACACCTGGCATATGGAGAAAAATAAAGAATTTAGTGAGTTATCTTCTTTGTTCGTGGAAACGGAGTATCGTGTGGTAACGGATGAAGACTCCATGAAGAATACGATTCAGTGGTGGGAGGATATGACAGAAAATGGTCATGAAGGCTTTGTGGTAAAACCGGAGTCGTTTGTGGCTCGCAACAAAGGGAAGCTTTTACAGCCAGCCATCAAAGTCAGGGGAAGGAAATACTTGCATATCATATACGGAATCGATTACTTGGATCCTGAGAATTTGTTAAGGCTAAAGAAGCGCAATGCCAGTAAAAAGCAGCGGAACGCTTTGAAGGAATTCTCACTGGGTATTGAAGCAGTAAACAGATTTGTAAAAAGGGAATCACTGGAACGATATCATGAATGTGTGTTAGGGGTATTGGCACTAGAAGCAGAGCCGATTGATCCTAGATTATAAGGAATAAAGAGCATCGGTCTTTAAATGCCGATGCTCTTTTCAAAATTCTTATTTAGTTACCTGGTTTAAAAAGTTTAATGTTCGTGCAAAGGCATCGCGGGCATGAGTAACGTGATAGGTTGGGTTCGTATCATTGAAGAATGCGTGTTTTGCATCCGAATAGATGACTGCTTCGAATGATTTTCCGTTCTTTTTCATTTCTTCCTCAAAACCTGGCACTAAATTCGTAATATTTGGGTCCTCTCCACCATAAAAACCAAGTATTGGGCAATTAATATTCGGAATTCCCTGCTGAGGCGGCCGCCCATAAAATACAATCGAACCAGAGTGTTGTTGATCTAAAGTCGCTAATACCGCTGAAAGGGCCCCACCCATACAGAAACCTACAGAAGTGACAGGCATACCTTTAGATTTTTCGAATGTCGTTCTGGCATAATCAGCTGTGTCTGTTAGAATTCCTGCTAGTGACTTGGATTTCGACGGATTAAGCAAGCCAAACAATCCATTTAATGTCGATCTGAGGTTTTCCTGACGTAATGAAGGCTGCTTTAGGATTTCGTTTTCCCGCTCATCCGGATTGAACCAGGAAGAATGGGGAATAGAATGTAAAAAATCCTTCGCATCATCTAACCGCTCAGCACTTAGTTCTTCTGGACGGTCACCATCAATTGCAAATAAATCTGGAGCAATGGCAACATAACCGGCAGCGGCAAACCTTTCTGCTACTTCCTGGATATGTTTGTTAACTCCCCATATTTCCTGAATGATAATAACTGCAGGACGCAACTCAAGCGCTGGTCCGATTGAAGCAAAATATGCCCTGGACTTGCTGTCTTTTCCATTAAAAGTTTTCCATTCCGTATGTACGGCCATGATAAGTCACCTCACAAAAAATATCTTTCCTACTAAATATAGGAGAAAAAAACTAAATTATCCACTTATTAATCAATTTTTAATCTTTTGGGGCATTTTGGACAAACTGAAAGAAAAAAGGAAAGGCTGGAAAAAGTTTGCTAAAAAAGGGCATGGTACTTTTATGTATGGTGATATCCGTATCAGTTGCTGATAAGCATACTGTTTTTGCAAATGAAAACACATCTTCTTTGAGAAGCCAACTTAATCAGGTACTATCAAGTGAACCTGCATTGCAAGGGTCGATGGCTGGAATCAGCATTCGCTCTGCTGCAGATAGGAATATAATTTATCAGTATCAAGGCGATCTAAGGCTGCGGCCGGCCTCCAATATGAAGCTATTAACAGCTGCCGCTGCACTCAGCGTATTGGGTGAAAACCATACTTTTTCGACGGAAATATATGCTGAAGGTCCAGTGAAAAAGCAAACACTTAAAGGAAATCTGTTTTTAAAAGGAAAAGGTGATCCGACACTTTTAAAAACAGATTTCGATAAGATGGCGGAAGAGATCCAAAAGCTAGGAATTAAAAAAATAAAGGGAAATTTAATAGGCGATGATTCTTGGTACGATGATGTTCGTTATTCACTCGATCTGCCCTGGAGTGACGAAACCGCCTATTACGGCGCACAAGTATCAGCTTTAACTGCTTCACCTACAACGGACTATGATACAGGGTCTATTAAAGTGGAGATTCAGCCCGGAATCCATAGATGGGACAAACCAATGGTGAAAATCACCCCGAAAACGGATTATGTGAAAATAGTAAACAAGGCAATTACCGTGCAAGAGGATGGTAGAAAGAAACTTACCGTCGAACGTGAGCATGCGACAAATACTATTACGATTGAGGGAACGATTCCAATGAAAGCGAAAGTTGAAAAAGAATGGGTTGGTGTGTGGAACCCTACTCGTTACGCGGTTACACTTTTTCAACAGTCTTTAGCAAACCATGGTATTACATTGACAGGAAAAATAAAAACTGGCATGGTACCTGAAAAGGCAAGAATTTTATACATTCATCATTCCATGCCACTTTCAAGGCTATTAGTTCCTTTTCTCAAATTGAGCAACAATGTTCTTGCTGAAGGATTGGTTAAGGAAATGGGGAAGGTAGTGAAAGGGGAGGGAAGCTGGGAGAAGGGATTGGATGTACTAAAGACAGAGATGACAAACTTAGGTGTTAATCCGAGGACAATGGTAATACGAGATGGTTCAGGGATTTCCCATGTGGATTTGATTTCAGCCAACCAATTATCGCTGCTGTTATGGAATGCACAAAAGCAAAAATGGTATTCATCATATCTTAATGCATTGCCATTATCAGGTATCCATGACAAAATGGTAGGCGGCTCACTGAGAAATAGGATGAAAAATCCGGACACTCAAGGAAGAGTAAGAGCCAAAACTGGCACCATCTCAACCGTCAGCTCTTTGTCAGGGTATGTACACACCAAAAGTGGAAAAACATTGATTTTTTCGATATTGTTAAACAACCTTTTAGATGAGTCGAAGGGCAAGAAAATTGAGGATAGGATTGTCTCTATATTAGCCAGCCAATAAGGGAGGAATAATAAGAAAGAGCATGCTGATAAATGCATGCTCCCTCCTTTTATTGATAATCATCAAAATTAAATTCACTTAATTGATCCATATGACTTGCAATCATTGCAATAATCGTACTTGCTTCTTCTCTGCTAAAAATAAAATGAGATTCATCCTTGATTAACTCATCCTCAGTTGTCCAAATCCGGTTCACCCGCTTGATGACACCGTCCCCAGTTGCTTGAACGACACCAAATTGATAGGTAATTTCGACTTCATCCTCGTGCTTGAAAGCCGTAACCTCTGGTGTAGACCAATCAACATCAATTTCCTCAAAAATATCATCGCTGTTCACTTGTTCAGCCTGGTAATACTCGTCGTCATCATCAACGGTTTCACAATCTTCTTCATTATCAAAGAACTCATCTGTCTGAAGAAAAACTCCATCATCCGAATAATGATCCTCACCATTCATGTAATCATGAAGACTTTCGTGAACCTCCTCGATAATCTCCTCGATATCAGAAAGGATGATTTTTGCTGTGTGACCGCTGTCAACATCAAAGGTATCAATATAAAACTCTTCGTTTTGCGGATCAAAGAAAAGAGAGCAGAAATATTCACGATCAAGTTCATCAGTTTCGGTATCCGCTGTCTCGACGAAAAATTCTATCCTTGGATGTTTAGCGGCTCTTTCAATTGCCATTTGGCCGACTTGATCATATTCTTCACAAATAGACTCTAGATGGTCCTGCAATTCCCCGCAAACTCTGTCAAACCATTCTAACGACATCCGTCATCGCATCCTCTCAAAGTTCATCGAGGTTATTATTTCCAATATGTTAAAATATATGTTGAGATAAATGGCTGAAAAATCAACCCTCAATACATTTTTCCTAAGCCTTTCCCATTTTTGGTAATGCTATTGGAAAAAAATGTGGGATAATAAATTAATAGATAAAATATGGTGGTGATCGCTTGATAACTCTAGTAAATGAATTAAACCAAATTTGTACCAAACATATTTTTAATGAAAAAATCGTCATTGTCGATTCTCACTCAATTGGAGAGCAAATCAATGAAGCATTCGTAAAAAAAGGCCATCAGGCCATTAATCTAAAGTATAAAACGGTGAACGACCTTGCGCATAATCTAGTCGAATTGAATTCGGACGAGGAGATCAAGCTTTTGGACCATTCCATTGGGGTTCAATTAACGTACACCATGCTGCATGAACTAAAGGAAAAAGGGAAGCTTCGATACTTTGAAGGAATGGAAATTACCCCTTCTTTTAGCCATGCCATCTACAACACCATACAACTCCTTCGTCTTTCAGGTTATACAAAAGATACGATAGAGAAGGATGCCTTTATCACTCCTGTCAAAGCGGAGGATATGGACAAAATTCTTGCAGCATTTGAGGAAAAGATAAATAGTCTGGAATTTATCGACAGAGCTTCTCTTTTAAAAATGGCAAGCAAATATGTAAAAATAAATGATCATGTGGTATTTATTTTACAGTCGAATCTTCGTCTTTCGTACCTGGAAGAAATACTCTTAAGTAAAATATTGCCTGAAATGCATTATAAACTTCCGCTCGCCCCTGTATTTGGTATCAATACCCCTGAAGGGACAAGTCTTAGTTCCATTCGCTGGGCTGACCCAACCTCACTCAGCTATCTTTACCAACAGGATGGTGCAAGCGGAGAAGCGGATTTGCATCTTTTTACGGCAAAAACAGAAGAGCTGGAAATAAAACAGGTATTAGAAAAAATAAAAATGACAGAAGAACCATTAGATGAAAGTGTTATTTTTTATACAAGCGGTGATGCCTACATTACTCTGCTTTATCAACTTTCACAAAAGATGGAACTTCCAATTTCGTTTGGAGACGGCCTTCCTATTACCTTTAGTCGTCCAGGCCGGCTGACTTTAGTGTTGTTGGAGTGGATTCAATCCAATTATAGTGTACAAGTTTTTCTGGATATGTTGAACGAAGGCTTAATTGAAATTGGAAAGAATGTCCCATTTATAAATTCAGGATTTTTTGATTTGGATAAAATGGTTGTTTCCAAAGGGAAAATAGCAAAAATACTTAGGGATCTTCAAATTGGATGGTCACCTGACCACTATGATAAACGATTTGGAAATGAAATCGATCGATTGAGTGAAGAATTTCTCCTAGATGCAAAAAATACTTTACTTGAAAACTGTATAAAGGAACATTATTGGATATGGAGCAGTTTTAAAACCATTTTTAAAAACCTTCCTCCGTTTGATTCGACCATCAACTATAAAAAATGCTTAACTGGAATTAAGTTTATTCTTGAGAATAATTGTAAAACGGGGTCGGCCTTCGATGAATTATCAAAATCAGCACTACTTGAGGCGATTGAAAAAATCCTCCCGTATGCAGATGAAATGTTGTCTATTTATGAGGTTATTGAAAAGGTAAGGGATTTCCTGTTATCTATTCGGGTCAATCAATCTCGTCCTAAACCAGGCCATCTCCATGTTTCTTCCTATCAGGATGGAATTTATTGCAGTCGGTCAAATATTTTTGTAGTTGGTCTGGATAATAAGAAGTTTCTCGGAAATTCAAGTGAAGACCCAATGCTTTTAGATACAGAAAGAATAAGGCTAGGAAACAACATACGGCTGCTTCGCGAAAAAGGGCAAGAAAGTTTATATACCCTGCTTCAGGTTTTAGCTCAATCGGAAGGGCGTGTAACGGTCAGCTATTGCAATTTTGATATCAACGATAATCGGGCCATCAACCCAGCTTTTGTTGTGCTGCAATGCTATCGTTTGATGACCGGCAATAAAGAGGCCGAATTCAAAGAGCTAAAAAAACTGCCTTCCTCTATCATTTCTAATGATATTTTTGAAGATAAAGATTACTGGAATGAAAAATTAACGAAAGATGTAACTGGTCATATGACGGATGGGGTTTTGCAGCACTTTCCTAATGTCATAAATGGTCTGAATGCCGAAAGAGCTCGTCATTCAAGTGGCTATTCAGAATACGACGGACTTGTAAAAATCGATGCAGCACAATTTGACCCGCTTCAAAATCATGAAAAAACCATGAGTGCCGGAAAGCTGGAAACACTGGCTAAGTGTGCATATTCCTACTTCCTAAAAGAAGTATTAAAGGTAAAACCTGTTGAGGATGTTTCATATGACGCCAATAAATGGCTAGATGCCGCGACCCGCGGGAGCTTGCTGCACAGTATTTTTGAAACTTTTTATAAAACATTGACGAAGGACAACACAAAACCTTCAGTTGCTAAACATTTGAAATTGATTCAGGATATTGCTGCAAACTTAATTAAGCAGCAAAAAGAGTTTCTGCCTCCTCCCAATGAAAGAGTCTACCAACGTGAAGTAAAGGATATTTTAGCATGCTGTGAAATCTTTTTAAAAGAAGAGGAGCAATATGGTAAAAATTACGATCCGCTTCATTTTGAATATTCATTTGGGATTGGCGATCAGGAACCAGCAATTGTCACTCTTCCTTCAGGCGAACTTAAAATCTCCGGTATCATCGACCGCGTCGATAAATCGAAGGATGGTAAATACCATATCATTGACTATAAAACAGGAAGCACCTATGGTTATAAGAAAAATGGCGCATTCAAGGGCGGACGGCAGCTGCAGCATTTTATTTATGCCTTAGCCGTTGAACAGCATTTAAATCTTGGTGAAGGTGCCGTAGAAGAAAGCGCCTATTATTTTCCGACCGTGAAGGGTATGGCGGAGCGATTTTCCCGAAAGCAGGACATTACCCTCAGAACAAAGGGCTTAGACATTTTAGAAAAATTAATTGAAGTAATCAAACATGGTCATTTTGAAATGACCGATGACGAAAATGATTGTAAGTTCTGTGATTACAGGCTTGTTTGCCGGCGACATTTTTATCCAAAAGAAACCCTGGAATTAAAGCAGTCCAATCAAAAATTAAAGGGGGTTAGAGCTTATGACTAAAAGGATTCCCGACCAAGAAGCACGCGATAAAATTAAGTTTGAACTTGCAACGAATTTTCTTGTTGAGGCTGGGGCCGGTTCTGGAAAAACAACCAGTTTGGTAGACCGTATGGTTAACCTGATTTATACAGGTACGGCCGAAATTCAGGAAATTGTCGCGATTACTTTTACAAGAAAGGCAGCAGACGAGTTAAAGGTCCGTTTTCAAGCCAAATTAGAGGAAGTATGGAGGAAGGAAACCGACATTGATGCCGAATTCCGCTTAAGTGAAGCCTTGCAAAATTTGGAACGCTGCTTTTTAGGGACAGTCCATGCCTTTTGTGCTAAGCTCCTTCGCGAGCGTCCAATCGAAGCACAGCTTGATTTGACCTTTAAAGAGCTTGAGGAAACGGATGATTTGGATGTATTAGAAGAAGCTTGGCAGCTCTATTTAAAAACCCTGATGGATGAGTCACCGAGCCAGTTTAACCAATTAGATGAAATCGGAATATCAGTAGACCAGATGTTTCCATGGTTAAAACGTTTAAAGGAGTATTCTGAAGTAGAATGGATAACAGATATAGTTCAAAAACCTGAGTTACACTCGGAATACCAGTCTTTTATTAACCTTATTAAAGAGGCAAAAAAATGCGTCCCTGACAACGAGCCTGGTAAAGGGTACGATGCCCTGCAGAAGTCCATAGTTACGGCTTTGCAAAAAAGTCGGTTTATCGATAATCCAAAAGAGAAGGATATCATCGGCATTTTCAGCTTATTTGATAAAAACTTAAAACCAACCTACAACCGCTGGCTTTCAAAAGAAGATGCAAATTTTTATTTTGACAAAATTGGTGTAGTATTTGAAGGTACAATCAAGCCGCTTCTTCAAGCCTGGAAAGAATACTGTCATCCTAAGATTGTAAGTTTTATAAAGGAAGCCTTACAAACTTATGAGACGCTTAAAAAGCAGAGGTCTTTGTTAAACTTTCAGGATTTAATGATGCATACTTCAAAACTTCTAAAGGAAAATCCTGAAGTTCGTGGTTATTTCCAAGAAAAATATCGATTCCTGCTGGTCGATGAGTTTCAGGACACCGACCCGATTCAAGCTGAAATTATGTTCTTTTTGACAGGTGAAAATATAAACGAAAGAGTTTGGACTAACTGCATGCCAAAACCAGGCTCCCTATTTGTTGTCGGCGACCCTAAACAGGCCATTTATCGATTTCGCCGGGCAGATATCGATACTTACAATCGCGTCAAACAGCTTATGGAGGAGCATGACGGGGAAGTGCTCCAGCTGACCACCAACTTCCGAACCATAGATACGGTTACGAAAGAATTAAATACAGTTTTTGAAAACCACTTACCCGAATTTGAAACCGATTATCAAGCAGCTTACCGTCCATTAATCTCTTATCACGAAGATTTGGGGAATGGATTTTCTGGAATCAAAAGGCTTTCGGTGCCAGCAGATTTCAAGAAGAAAGAAGAAGTAATCCTAAAGGATGCCGAAAACATCGCATCTTCTATTTATCACCTAATGGCTCAGGGACATAAGGCAAAAGACTTCATGGTGCTGACCAGGTACAACGATGGAGTCGCTGTGTATGCAAAAATGATTGAAGACCTTGGTATTCCGGTCAGTATAAGCGGTGAAGTCATTATTGGTGAGACAACAGAGTTCCAAGATTTATGGATTCTCTTGAAATCATTCTTGGACCCAACCGACGAGGTCAGCCTTGTGGCCGTTTTAAGAGGGATATTTTTTGGCTTTAGCGATGAGGAATTGTATCAGTGGCGATTGAACAAAGGCCGCTTTTCCATTTATGCGAATGTACCACTTGGTTTAGTTTCAGAAACAAAAGCAAAGTTTGAATATGCCCTGGAAAAATTGCAGCTTTGTCAAAGGTTTATTCGTCAACTAGCTCCTACTGCAGCCATCGAAAAAATAATCGAAGAAATCGGATTATATCCATTACTTTTAAGAAATGGACACAGCAAACGGACGTATAAAAGTCTGCTGCAAATGATTGAAGCCTTAAGGAAACAAGAAGCAGAAGGAAATACCACCTATAAACAAGTTGTGGATGCTTTAACCGATATGATATTTGAAAAAACGGTCGTTGCCAATATGGAAGAAGAGGCGGATGCCGTACGACTAATGAATGTTCATAAGGCAAAGGGACTGGAGGCGCCAATTGTCTTTTTAGCCCATCCTATTAAAGCAGTTAGTCCGGAATCTTTTTTATCACAGCATATTAAACGGGAAGACCAACAATCAATTGGGTATTTTACTTTTTCAATAGAAAATGGATATGGCAATAAAGAGGTGGCGATTCCTCTAGAGTGGGAGCTTCATAAGGCTGAAGAACTAAAGTATTTAACAGAAGAGGAGCTACGGATTATTTACGTAGCGGCAACTCGGGCAGAGAAGGCGTTAATCATTAGTTCAAACGGAGGAAACAAAAAGAATCCTTGGAGCATCCTTTTTGAAATAGAAGACATGAAGGAGCTTGAAATTCCCGAACCAGTTAGGTTGGAAAGGAGTGATGCATCCTCTGCGATTAAACTAAGTGATTACCAATCAAAAACGGGCAGCAAAAATGCCTGGCTCGAGCAAAGCAAGCAAAAAACCTATGACCATTGGACACCGACAAAGGACAAGGACTATTCAGAAATAACGATAGAGCGGGAGTCTGGAGGCGGAAAACAGTGGGGAACACTCATTCATGATATTTTTGATAAAGTAGTCCAGGGAATGGACGTGTCACATTATATAAAAATGGCATTTAATAAATTTAACCTCCCAGTGGCAAGAGAAGAGGAAATAAAACGTTATTTGGATAATTTTAGGTCGACTCCACTTTGGAGCGATTTACAGGCGGCTGAAGAAATACTAACTGAAGTGCCGTTTACATTTAAAGTAGAAAAGAGTCAACAGCACTATTCACTTATTACACTGGATCCTGATGATACTCATCGATATTATGTTAATGGAATCATTGACCTTATCTACAAAAAGAATGGGACCTGGAGGATCATTGACTACAAAACGGACCGAGCTAAGCAGCACGAGGACTATGAAAAGCTGCAGGTTTTTTATACTAGTCAGCTTAACTTCTATAAGCATGCCTGGGAAGGGTTAACCGGAGAAAAGGTAGAAGGAGTATACCTCTATTTCCTTGAGCCCAATCGATTGGCGGCCCTCTAGTAGTTAGACAATTGCAGGAGCGAATATTATAATAAAAAAGTACAGCAAAAAGCCGGGTGGCAGCGGCACTCCTTTTTAGAAGGGGGGTGACGCTTGATGCTAACTGTTTACGAGGTAATCAGTCTGATGATTGGTTTTGGAAGTTTAATTGTGGCAGTAATAGCAGTTGTTATTTCTTCTCAACAAAAGAAATAACCCACCCCGCTCTTGGCTTAAGTTGGGTGAGTTATTCTCCTCTAGGCCGCTGCACATCTTGCAGCATGCTGTACAAAGAGCTTCCGGCCCGCCAGCCGGGGCTCTTTTTTAGTATATGAAATTCTAGTTAAATTATATCCACAAAATGGTGATAAGTAAAGGTTGTGAGATTCAGCTCATAGATTAGCTGCCACTTTCAAATGCTTCGATTCGGGTGCGGACAAAATCAGGAACAGGCTGAGAGGATTTCGTTTCTTCATTATAGCTGACGTAAATAATTTCTGCTAAGAGGATGGGGTCTTCTTCTCCCTCTCTTGTAATCATACAATTCATTGTCATACTTGTTTTGCCGACTTTACTCATTTTGCACCAAATCGTTAACCAGTCATTTAATTGGGCGGATTTTTTATATTCTAAAGTGGATTTTGCCAGGACAAAATCAAAATCTGATTGTCCCAATTCCAGTTTTAACCCTTCTTGAAAATATTCCGTTACGGCCACATCGATATAAGTCAGATAATGGGCATTAAACACAATCTTTTGTCCGTCAATTTCTGAATAACGAACCTTTAACCGATGCGAAAAACGATAACCAATAGTCATTAATATCACCTTTCTATTTGGTAAAACTACTTTAATATAAACTTTGAGTTTTCGAACTCATCTTCTGCTGTTTCCTTAACTCTCTCACAAAATTGGACAACAATGCGATCACTTGCAAAAAACATGAATAATTTGAGGAATGATTTTAATGGACGATTGGTACAGGTGTATTTAAAAAGAGTTTTATTTTCGTTGAGTGAGTTGAGTTCATACAAAGCTGTAATCTCGAACATTTTAGCAAGAGTAAATCCAACCTTTAATTTCTTTTTTTCTGGGGTGTTTAGGTAGTCTAGTGTTTCCACATCATACTCTTCAATTCGTTTCCCTTCCTTATATTTCTGTCGGTAAATACTTCCCACCGATTCTTCCGTCAATTTCACTGGCTGGTGGTCGACCACCTGTGGCATAATTTTTTGCATTTTTTCCAAGGGTCCCTCTAATAAATCCCATACATAGTCAATGGGCGCATCGATTTCAATTTCTCTTGTCCATTCCTTCAACAAACATCACCTCTTTTATTTTTTTTATTAATACTTCTATTTTTAAAATTAGAAACCCTTTTGAAAAATAAAAAATCATCAGTTAAAAATTAGTCTTTAGAACGTATGGACAACATTCCGACTTAAAAAGTCATAGATTGAAAGAAGCAGTTATATATATAAGTAAATAGATGCTGGATTTGGTGCCTTGAATGCAGTCTAGCACTGTTTTCAGGGCACTTCTTAGTTACTGGAGGTGATTTCTTGGAAGTAACAAAAGTGCCCGCTCTTGCTCTGGCAAGCCGAATTATCCCGAATGTAGATAATGGATTAAGAGATTCTCTAAAGCTTCCGGATTATATTAAGAGTCTTGCCTTCGTTACTAGTACTAGTGATGATGTGGGTTATACTGCCTTAGACGAAGCGACAAAGAAATCTGCTGTCGAGGTTGTCTATGCAAAATCCTTTTACGCAGGGGCTGCTCATGCTTCTGGTCCATTATCAGGTGAGTTTTTGGGGATTTTAGGTGCAGCAACACCATCAGAAGTAAAGAGCGGTCTTGAAATTGCGATTCAAATGATAAACGAAGGGCCAGCATTTTATGCAATGGACGAATCAGGAGAACATGCCTATTATGCCCACACGATTTCAAGAACAGGTACCTATCTATCCAAAATGGCGGGAATCAATCCAGGAGAGCCATTGGCGTATTTAATCGCGCCTCCGCTGGAAGCCATGGTCGGTTTGGACGCTGCCTTGAAAGCTGCAGATGTAAGGCTTTGTGTTTTTTATGGTCCGCCGACTGAAACGAATTTTGGAGGCGGTCTGTTAACAGGAAGCCAATCTTCCTGTACGGCCGCAACGGAAACGTTTGTTGATACAATTAAGAAAATTGCAAAAACTCCTCATCTAACATTTTAATAGGGTAGGAAAATTATCACAACATTAGTTTTTAAAAAGGTGTTGAATTCAATGACGGAGAAGAAGCAGCGCGTCATTCAAGAATATGTTCCTGGAAAACAACTTACATTAGCTCACATTATAGCCAACCCAGATGAGGCTTTGTATACAAAGCTGGGTATCGGACAGGCTGGAGCGATCGGAATTTTAACATTAACCCCTGTTGAAACAGCCATTATTGCGGCCGACATTGCGACGAAAGCTGCGGATATCGAGATAGGGTACTTAGACCGTTTTACAGGATCGTTAGTCATTTGTGGAACGGTGTCAAATGTTGAAATGGCCATACAAGCCATTAATCACTTTTTAAGCAGGCATTTAAAATTTGAACCTGCGGAGATTACTCGGTCATGAAAAAAGGAAAGGTTATGCTGATTGGTCCGATTGGTTCAGGAAAATCAACGTTAACGGCGCGATTATTGGAGGAGTCATCTCCGGTCTTGAAGACACAGTCCCTTAACTATAGGGATTGGATTATTGATACACCGGGTGAATACAGTGAAAATCCAATGTTTTATCGTTCCTTAATTACGACGTCATTGGAAGCACGTGTATTGCTGGTGGTACAGGATGCAACCAAGCATTATCAAGTACTTCCACCAAATTTTTCTGGGGGATTTCCTATAGTGGCGGTGGGTGTGATCACAAAAATTGATCATCCTGACGCCGATTTGATGCGTGCCGAGCAGATTTTAAGGCAAGTCCTGCCTTTTCAAGCGATTTTTCGGGTATCATCGGTAACTTTGGAGGGAATATCGGAGCTTCGGGCGGCGATTCTGGAGTATCTTTAGAGGTTTGTCTATTTTTTTCAGGTGTTTGTCTATTTTTTTGGGTGGTTTGTCTAATTTTTCCGCTGAATTGTCTATTTTTTTCAAGCCTTTGTTCATTTTTTATATGGTTTTATCTACTTATCTATTTTTTACCAAATATTACTGTAACAAAGAGGTGACCACGCTTGAACAATAAAGTAATAAAAAGTGTAGGAATCGATATCGGCACGAGTACGACTAAATTAATGATGAGCGACTTGACACTCGGACGGGTGTCAAGTCAGTTTGCTCTGCCGCATTTTGATATTATCGAGCGCAAGGTCACCTTTGTAAGTGAAATCATTTCAACACCACTGATAGATGAAGAGGAAATCGACCTAACACAATTAGTTGCTTGGCTAGAAAAAGAATACGTTCAAGCGGGCTTAACCATTTCGGATATACAATCTGGGGCTGTCATTATTACGGGTGAAACGGCTATTAAAAAAAATGCCGATGCCTTGATTCATTATTTATCCGAACGGGCGGGGGACTTTGTGGTTGCGATTGCGGGTGCCAGCTTAGAAGCGGTTTTAGCAGGAAGAGGTTCAGGCTCCTATGAACATTCCATGAAGACTAAAGGGATAGTGGCTAATATTGACATTGGAGGCGGTACGGCCAACGTGGTTCTTTTTCAGAAAGGAAAAGTACTAGAAACAATTACGTTTCATGTTGGAGGAAGATTAATAGAAATCAATCCGTCAGGCAAAGTCTTATCCATCTCACCTTCCATAAGACCGTGGCTTTTTTCAAAAAATCTTCAACTAGAAAAAGGCAGATTATTATCGTTAACCGACTTAACAAAAATCAGTACCGCACTGGCAGTCGATATGCTTGATTGTTTAGCTGGTAAAAAATCCATCCATTCACTAGATTCATTGGTTCACAGTTCATCTTGTGAGGCATTGCCAAGGATTGATGAAGTTATGATATCCGGAGGAGTAGGTCGGCTCACCTTAGCAGGACCTCCATCTTCTATGGAAGAGGCAGCGAAATATAATGACTTTGGCCCCATGCTGGCAAACAGCATAAATCAAAAATTAATAGATTACCATTTCCAGGTCATCAAGCCTTTGCAAACCTCAAGGGCAACTGTCATCGGTGCAGGGATGCAAACGACCAAGATCAGTGGGGCAACAATTTCAATCCAAGCGAATCGTTTGCCGTTGCGAAACATTCCCGTTATAAAAATATCTCTTTCAGTCGAGGAGATTGAACGAAACCTTTTAATGGGAAAGGAAATGTTTGGTAATAATGAACGATTACCCTTTGCCATTGGTCTATCTGGGTCCGTATATTTAACCTATGAAAAAATGAAAAATCTTTCCCTTGCCATCGGAACTCTTTACCATAAATATTTTCCTCGTAGTGAGATTCTAGTAATCGTCTGTGAAAATGATATAGCAAAGGCCTTAGGGCAGGCACTACAGCTCCAATTTGCCTTCGATGTTATTTGTATCGATCAAATCAATATTGAACATGGTGATTACATCGATATTGGCGAACCGTTAACGGAAACGATAGTGCCGGTGGTCGTCAAAACGCTGGCATTTAGAGGTGAAATCAATGAAAACAAAAATAACTTTGCTTAATAAAACGTATCAATTTAGTAATTTAAAAGAAATCCTCGCAAAAGCTAATGAAGAAAAGTCTGGTGATCAGCTTGCGGGCATCGCGGCAAAGGATGCCCAGGAACGGCTCGCCGCACGGCACCTCTTAGCTGACTTAACCCTTAACGATATTCGAAATAATCCAGTCCTTGCGCCCGAAGAGGATGAGGTATCGAGAGTAATAGAGAATTCAATCAATGAAAAAATCTATCAATCAATTGCCAACTGGACCGTTAGTGACTTGCGTGAAACCCTTCTTACCGATACCACAACCAATATAGAAATCACTCGCCTTAGGAAGGGCCTTACTAGTGAAATGGTCGCTGCCGTCACGAAAATAATGTCCAATTTAGATTTAATTCAAGCTGCATCGAAAATTGAAGTCATAACTCAGTGCAATTTTCCAATAGGATATAAAGGAACCCTTTCCGGCAGGGCGCAGCCAAACCATCCAACTGACTCCATCCAAGGCATCAAAGCATCCCTTTATGAAGCATTGAGCTATGGAATCGGCGATGCCGTCATTGGCATCAATCCCGTGAATGATACTGCAGAAAGTGTAAAGCAAATTTTACAAATGACGAAAGAGGAAATGGACCGCTTTCTAATTCCTACGCAAAACTGTGTGTTGGCCCATGTCACCACACAAATGCGAGCGATTAAAAACGGGGCACCGTCCGATCTGCTGTTTCAAAGCTTAGCAGGAACGGAGTCAGGTAACAAGGCTTTTGGAATTAGTGTTGAATTGTTAGATGAAGCGAATGATTTAATTCAAAAAGAAGGAACGTCAGCTGGGCCGAATCTCTGGTACTTTGAAACAGGACAGGGTTCGGAGTTATCATCAGATGCCCATCATGGCATTGACCAAGTAACGCTTGAAGCGAGATGTTATGGACTCGCTAAAAAGTATCACCCCTTTATCGTCAACACAGTTGTCGGATTCATTGGTCCAGAGTACCTTTATAACAGCAAGCAGGTAATTAGGGCAGGACTAGAGGATCATTTTATGGGGAAGCTGCAGGGGATACCAATGGGGGTCGATGTTTGCTATACGAATCATATGAAAGCGGATCAAAATGATATGGAAAACCTTGCGATTCTCCTTGGTTCTGCAGGGGTCAATTTCCTCATTGGTGTGCCAATGGCTGATGATTGCATGCTCAATTATCAATCCACGAGCTTTCATGATATTGCTTCGGTAAGAAGCGTTCTGGGGTTACGTCCGGCTCCTTATTTTGAGA
Organism: Neobacillus bataviensis; assembly: GCF_019969725.1. Next base: position 540,431 of record NZ_JAHXYW010000003.1, on the reverse strand, counting down.
AGTGGCTGGAGAAAATGGGAATCATGGAAAATGGCAAATTAACAGAACGTGCAGGAGATCCGACGATATTTATGTAGAAAGGAGGGTTCAAGAATGAATGAAGGTCAAATTGAATTAATTGTTCAAAAAGTAATGGAACAGCTGCAAAAGAGGTTTACACCTGACCATAATATTGCCAGGGAGAATGTAAAAGAAATTATCGAAAAAGGTTTAGTTTTTTCAGAACAGGATTGGAGGACAACGATTCCACAGCCAGTCTATCAGGAAGGAGTGGCGGAGTTGACCGCCTCGACACCCGCACGAATTGGAGTCTGGCGAACAGGCACCCGGCCCTTAACGAAAACAATGTTAAAGTTGCAGTTCGATCACGCCGCTGCCATCGATGCGGTTGGCAGTGAGGTCTTGGAAAAATACTTAGTAGAATTCGATTTATTTACAGTTGAGACGTGCTATGAAAATAAAGAGGTTTACCTGAAAAGGCCAGATAAAGGGCGGGTGCTTACGAACGCTGCCGTTAACACTATCAGCAGCCGCTGCCAAAAGCGGCCACAAGTTCAAATTGTTGTTTCCGATGGACTGAGTGCCAGTGCTGTTGAGACAAACCTTAAAGATGTTTACCCTGCCCTGATAGATTCTTTGAAAATAAACAATCTTTCATATGGAACGTCTTTTTTTGTCAAAGGAGGAAGGGTTGCCTGTATGGACCATATCGGTGATATCCTCGAGCCAGAGGTCCTCGTGCTTTTAATCGGCGAACGTCCTGGGCTTGTATCAGCAAGCTCGATGAGTGCGTATATGTGTTACCGGCCGCGAAAGGGGATTATCGAATCAGACCGCAACGTCATCTCTAATATCCATCCGCTGGGTACCACGCCAATAGAGGCAGGCGCTCACATAGGAACCGTTCTACGAAGAATGATTGACCAAAAGGTGAGCGGTGTGAAATTAGAGTTATAGTGTTGGTTGTCGGCCATGGGAAATTGGAAGGAAGGAGGGGAAAGAATGGGGGTTGTGATTGGATTTGCTTTAGTGTTGTTAACACTGGCAGCTGGTACAGCCATTGGTGTGAGGGCAAATAAAAATGTCAGAGCCTTTAATGACGAAGAACATGAAATTTTTGTTGGCAGGGATGACAAATAGAAGGGAGGGAAGGAAATGAAAAATAAAGACCAACAATTGTTGGAGGACCGAAAACAGCTCAATCGGTATGGCTATGCCCAAGAATTGCTCCGTGATATGGGAGGGTTTTCGAACTTTGCTATTTCTTTTTCTATCATTTCCATTTTAACAGGTGCAGTCTCTCTTTATGGGCATGGGTTGCTTTATGGCGGTCCTGGGATGATGGGATTTGGCTGGACAATCGTCGCTTTTTTCGTCCTTCTCATCGCGGCTTCCCTTTCAGAGCTGGCATCAGCCATTCCGACTGCAGGTGCTTTGTATCATTGGGCCGCTGCCTTGAAAGGAACCAGGATTGGCTGGTACACCGCATGGATTAACTTAATTGGTCAAATTGGCATTGTCGCCGGAATCGATTACTCTGTAGCCTTATTCGCTGATCCTCTCCTGGCTGGAATCTTCGACTATTCTTCTACCGATACTACTACTCTAATTGTCTTTGGCGCCGTTCTCCTTTTACATGGAATCCTCAATCATGTCGGAATCAAAATCGTTGCAAAACTTAATGATTTTTCTGCCTGGTACCATATGATAGTGGTAGCCATCTTGGTTGTCAGTTTGGCGTTTTTTACAAAAAATGGGTTACAGCCAATTGATTATTTGTTTAAAATCGGGCAAACTTTTTCCGATAAACCCTATTTTCTTGCCTTCTTAATTGGATTATTACAAGCACAATGGACTTTTACAGGCTACGATGCATCTGCTCATACGATTGAGGAAACGGTGCACCCTCGGGTTCGTGCGCCATGGGGGATTTTTAACTCGGTTGCCTTTTCGTTCGTGTTTGGTTTTATCATGCTTTCCTTCGTTACGCTTTCTATACATGATGCCAGCGGTGCGGTCAACTCTGATAATGCCTTTATTTATGTTATCAGCCAGGCATTAGGCGGTACGTTTGGCAATGTCGTCCTTTGGCTCGTCACCTTTGCCATGTTTTTTTGCGGCTTATCTTCCATTACGTCGTTCTCACGGATGATGTATGCCTTTTCAAGAGACAATGGAATGCCGCTTAGCCGCCATTGGGCGGAAATCAGCCGCAAATACCGTACTCCGGCAAAAGCCATTTGGCTTTCGGTTATTCTTTCCTTTGTTTTAGCATTGATTGACTACATCACAAAGCTGATTAACCCTGATGTCGGGTACTCAACGATTGCCTTTTTAACTGCGGTTAGTGTGGTGGGGTTATATGTCGCCTATGGAATCCCGATATATTTAAAGCTTAGAGCAGAGGCAAAGGGAATCTTTTTACCGAAGCATTATGGTCCTTGGAGCCTTGGAAAATGGAGCAAACCAATTAATATTATCAGCTTGATTTGGATTGTGTTTATTTGTATCATCATGGTTATTCCGCCAAATCAAATGGCGGCATACGCACTCGGAGGAATGTTTATTCTATTGCTTATCATGGATTTTGGCTATTATAAAAAGAACTTTAAAGGCCCACAGGCGGCCCTTAAAAAATCAATTGATGAGATTAGAAGATTGGAAGATGAGTTTGAACCTGAAAATGAATAATTTCAATGTAAAAAGTGCCCCTCAAAATGAAGGGCACTTTTGTTCTTTAATACAGAAGACGTCCTGTCCGAATTAATAATATAACATTTTTAGATATGAGCATTTTAATTGGATTTGGTTTACGATGTGTTACTATAAAACCAACCCAAGATAAAAATGAGGTGTCGAATATGAAAATTGAGGTATGGTCTGATTATGTATGTCCATTTTGTTATATAGGGAAACGCCGATTAGAAGAAGCGCTAGCACAGTTTCCACATAAGGAGCAGGTGGAAGTTGAATTTAAAAGCTTCGAGCTTGATCCTAATTCCCCAAAGAATATTGGCCAAAATATTCATGAGGTACTTGCCAAGAAATATGGTATGAGTATTGAGCAGGCAAAGCAGGCTAATCAAAGTGTTGGTCAGCAGGCAGCAACGGTTGGTTTGACCTTTAACTTTGATGAGATGAAGCCGACTAATACATTTGATGCCCATCGGTTAGCGAAATTTGCTAAAACAAAAGGGAAAGAAGCGGCAATTTCGGAAAAACTTCTTCAAGCTTATTTCACGGATTCAAAACATATTGGAGAGAATGAAACCCTAGTAGAAATCGCAGTAGAGGGAGGTCTAGATCGTCAAGAGGTCTTGAACGTATTAGCAGATAAAAACTCATTTGCACAAGATGTAAGATTTGACGAGTCTATAGCTCAGCAATATGGAGTTCGTGGCGTACCTTATTTTGTTCTAAACCAAAAATATGCTATTTCTGGTGCCCAGCCTATCGAAACCTTTAAGGGTGCGCTCCAAAAGGTATGGGAGGAAGAATCATCTTCACCGATGCTGCAGGATTTGTCTACGGATGCCGATGTAAGCTGCGAAGATGGCAGCTGTGCCATTCCTGAAAAATAATATAAATAAAGATGGGAAAGGGGTCTTTGGCTCCTTTCCCTTTTTTACTAGAACAGTTTCGGAATCTTATCTTCTACAGTTTCTTTTTCTGAAATAATTCTGATTATTACTTCTATCCCAGCATTTTTTTATCTCCCAATTGCGGTGGCAAGTAGTGTGGCATCTTTTTCTAGACGTACAGCGTCTTGAAGTGTGTCTCCTCGAAGTATTTCGACGAGAAGTGTTCATCCTCGAAGTGTTTCTTCTTGAAGTGTTTCTTCTTGAAGTGTTTCTTCTTGAAGTGTTTCTTCTTGAAGTATTTCTTCTTGAAGTATTTCTTCTTGAAGTGTTTCTTCTTGAAGTATTTCTTCTTGAAGTATTTCGGTTTCTAGAAGTTCTCCTGCGTGAAGTGCCGCGATTATGCCCAGGGTCTCTGAACATGAAATCCCACATACCGCCTTGTCTAGCTTCGTCTGCTGCACTTTGAATATCTCCTGATGAAAATTCGCTCATTTTTGCACCTCCTTTTAAAATAGAAAAGGGAGTACGAAAACTGATTGACAAAGTTTGTCTATAAAACTCACTCTTCTTTTTACAATTTACGTATGTTAGGGTATTTTTGTTTGGGACAAAAGCCTAACATAGGAAAAAATGCACCTTGTCGTGACCTCTAGTCATTCTAATTCATACGAATAATGGAGGGAGGAATAGTTCATGGACGATGCCGCTAAAATTCCACAATATAAGCTTTTTATTAACCCGCTTGATTTAAAGGAGCTTAAAAGAGACATTTGGATAGACGACCCAATTCCTGCTCAATTAAAACTAGAAGGAAAAAGACTGGAAATTGATTTAAGCTACCGTGGTTCTCATATACGTGATTTTTTAAAAAAGTCCTATCAAATTACTTTCTTTAAACCAAATACCTTTAAAGGTTCAAAACAGATTCATTTAAATGCCGAATTCAAGGACCCATCATTAATTCGTAACAAATTGTCCTTTGACTTCTTTTCGGAGCTTGGTGTTCTATCTCCACGTTCACAGCATGTTTTTTTAACTCTTAATGGAAAAGCGGAAGGGGTTTATTTAGAAATAGAATCAGTGGATCAACACTTTTTAAAACGAAGAAACCTCCCATCTGGGAGCATTTTCTATGCTGTTGATGGTGATGCTAATTTTTCTTTAATGAGTGACTTGGATAAAGAAATAAAGAAATCATTGGAATTAGGCTATAAAAGAAAGTGTGGGCCGGCATCTGATGATTACAAGCTTCAGGAATTCATCATTAAAATTAACACGATTCCGATTCCTGAGTTTGAACTGGAAATTCAAAAATACCTCGATGTTGACAAATATCTCCGGTGGATAGCAGGGATTATCTTCACTGCCAACTATGATGGATTTGTTCATAATTATGCTCTTTATCGAAATGGAGAAACACGGTTATTTGAAGTCATTCCTTGGGATTACGATGCAACATGGGGAAGGGATGTAAACGGAAAAATAATGAAGGCTAATTATGTGCCGATTGAAGGATTTAATACATTGACAGCACGATTGTTACATGTTGATAGTTTCCGAAGGCGCTATCGAGACCTGCTCGAGGATATTATGGAGCAGCAGTTTACAAAAGACTATATGGTTCCAAAAGCAGAAAACCTCCTCCAACAGATTCGCCCCTTTGTAATGCAAGACCCCTATAAAAAACCAGACATAAACCAATTTGATCAAGAACTAGAGGTCATTTCTAACTATATCGATGAAAGAAGAAAATATTTACAAAGAAAACTAGCAAAATTAAATTAGGGTGTCACTCCTGACACCCGTTGTTAATTATTGGACATTTTTTGAAATGTAAAATCTGATTTTATTGCTATATTATTTTTACTAACCGCATCATTTTGTTTCTTCTTCTTCTTTCTCCTTTTAAAAGTCATTCCGAGTGAATTGATGTCCAAGGACGTTTCAATTTTCTTTCTTAATCATATTAATAATGATGATTAGGAGAAAATAACAAGTAAGCGGGATGAGCACAACCCATGGGGACATGAAAAACTCTCGATAATTTTGCCCAATTAGGCCAGCCCATTCTTTGGATATTGAATTTAAAATGGGCAGACCTCGTACTTCTTCTCTTGAAACGCCGCCCAAATATACCTGAAAGGCTCCAAGACACATGATTAATACTAAGGTATTAAGCAGTTGCTGGATTGCCATCAAAAAGCCGTATGAAGTCAAAAACGGCTTCAAATGAGTCTTCAAAGCATGCAAATGACTGCCCCCTATTAAATAGGAGCATTGAATAAAGGATTTTCCTTTCATTTCATCGATGATTTCTGAGGTCATAATTAGAACAAAAGGAACGCCCATAATAATTAAAATGATAATTTGATAATATAATATACTATAAACCGAATCTTCTATATATGTTGTGGATACAGGAAACATAAGAACTAAAGTTATGATAATCGGCGGAACTAAATTGAACACTAACAGAAAATCCTTTAAAATAGGCAAAAGTGGTCTCAGCAATAAGGAAAAGATAATCCCTAATGTTCCCCCCAATCAAAACGCGAAAGAAGGTCACTCCAAAAGTTGATAGTAAGTAAATTTAGCCCCATAAATCATCATGAGAAGAATATCTGCTCCGTTCCGGTCAGAGCCTAAAAGGTAATGGGAGGAGGGAGGAATTGGCGGGACCCCTATCAAATTTCCCTTTTTGTCATATAAATACATAACTTTATTAAAATCATCAGGTCCATAAAGCGGGTAAAGTAAGCTAAGGATGAGTACAATCTCGAGAATGGATAAGCCGATAATCGTATTTTTATAGTTAAGAGCTTTCACACGCTGACCTTTTCCTTTCTTTTCCTCGACTTGAGAACTATGTAAGCAATAAGATTGGCCATGATTATGGGTACGGCAAATAAAAGGAATCCAAGAATAAAAGCTTCTGCTCTTTGGCCATACATAGAGCGCAGCACCTCTGCAAAACCATGAATATTAAACAAGTATTCTACTACGATAATATTTGATAAGCATGAAATAGGGTTCTGTATGATTTTCGCCATATAGCTGAAAAAGTTTTACATCGAACGTCTTATAAATATAAATAACCATATATTGAAGGAGAAAAAAAATAAGCAGGTCTGGTGCGGTAATCGTGAAATCAATAAAACTGCTTATTCTTTTTCGAAAGGTATGAGGAAGCATTATAACCGCGGAAGCCACAATCACGCCGATAAACACGACTAAAAGCAGAGAAATCGATAAGATGGTCATTGTATAGGCATACTTCTCCATACCTTCACCTTTAAAATAATGAAATATGTAAGAATAGTCATCATAGTGCAAAAACAAGGCTTTCTATAAAAGAAAAAATTTTCTGAAACATCTTTTATCAAACTTACGTCTATTTATTACGGAACTTGAAGAAATTTGTAAAAAAATAAATGCGTTAGTGCATTGAATTATTCATTTAAACCCCGTACCTACAATATGATAAAGAGTATATTTGAACCATTGTCGGTTGTTCTCCAAACCATCATAGTTTATTTTATTGTCTAGCGTTGCGTTCATAAATGATTCTGTAAAAGCCATTTTCAATAGTAAAGCTGTTAATCAGACTAATCCGGGCAATTGAAACCCTAAATAGAAGGGAAGGGGAAACGATGCTTAGAAATGTAATTGTTGTAATAGATGATGAAGACAGTGTAAAACAGGCGATTAGAGAAATTTTGCGAGCAAAGCATAAAGGACATGAGTATGCCCTTGATTTAACAAGAATAAAAGATAGGGATAGAAAAAGAGAAATTATGAAAAGACTTACTCGATATTAAATGGAAAGGTACAACTAAATGGATCTTCAAAAAAATTAGGAGACCTAATTTTTTGAGATTAATAAATAGCTAATAAAGGGAGAGATTTATGGACAGTCTTCCATGTCAAGGCTGCAGAGGTCTATGCTGCGGTCCTGTGCCGGTCACATCAAAAGAATTAAAACGAATAAAAACAAAGATCAAAACCATGCCAGCTAAATTACGTCTACAGCTTCAAAATCAAAAAAGATATTATGGAACATGTATATTCTACGACCTTGAAAAAGATAGATGTGGAATTCATGAAGCTCGGCCTGATACCTGCCGAAAGTTTGGTTATTATAAACATCTCGCTTGTTTCCGGAATCCAGCTGCAGCAACCAAAGAACCAGAACCATTAACAGAGGAATTTGTCGGCATGCTGAGTGTTGATTTTACCTGGAAAAATTTTAGTTAAAAGCTGTTTTCGTAAAAATTAGGATTCGGACATAATATAGCGATCGTTTACTCCCATATTTATTCTATTATTAACAAATAATTTCTGATAGAAGGAAAAAAATGCCTTATCTCGAATTGAATTAATGTAAGAATATTCTAACAGAAGGAAGGCGAATTCATGTCACTTGATCCACAAACAAAATTAGTTTTAGATCAGTTAGCTGCTGCCGGAGCTCCTCCAATGGAAACTTTAACTCCTGAGCAAGCAAGACAAGCGTTTTTATTGCCACAGGCTGAGTTAGAGGAAGTAGGTAAAATAGAAGATCGGACAATCCCTGGTACAGTGACGGACATTCCTGTTCGAGTTTATTATCCAAAGGAAAGTCAAACTAACTATCCCGCACTCGTCTTTTATCATGGCGGCGGTTGGGTTATCGGAAACATTGAAACTCATGATAATGTATGCCGGGCATTAACGAATCTAGCCAATTGTGTGACTATTTCAGTCGATTATCGTCTTGCGCCTGAACATAAATTCCCTGCTGCAGTGGAAGATTCGTTTGCGGCAGTTCAATATGTTTTCGAAAATGCAGAAGCTTTTCAAGTTGACCGTTCCCGGATTGCAGTTGGTGGAGATAGTGCTGGTGGAAATTTGGCGGCAGTCGTTGCAAATCTGGCCAAGGATAATAACCACCCAGCTATTTGCTTCCAACTATTAATCTATCCAAGTACAAACGTTGGAGGAGAACCAACTGTTTCTATGAGGGAAAATGCAGAAGGATATTTCTTAACAAAAGGAACGATGGAATGGTTTAGGGCTTGTTATTTAAATAGTGAAGAAGATAAGCATAACCCGCTTTTATCGCCAATTCTGTATGAAGATTTTAAAGGCCTTCCGCCAGCACTTGTGATTACGGCTGAATTTGATCCTCTCAGAGATGAGGGTGAGGATTACGCGGAAAAGCTTGCTGAAGCCGGAGTGGAAGTGGAATGTGTTCGCTACGACGGAACAATCCATGGATTTGTCAGCATGGCTGCCGTGATAGACCAAGGAAAACGAGCACTTGAAAAATCAGGCAGGGCACTAAAGAAAGCGTTTAATTAAAAATGATTAATAAGGACCTCCTTTTCCTTAGGCGGTTCTTTTTTTTACAGGCGGCAGTGGCTTTACCCAATTCTTATCCAAATTATTATCATTGTTATCGACAATTAGACAATCAAACGCTTAAAATCATCAAATTTAATCGTTTTTTTTATTTTGTTCCCACTATGTTAAAAAGTTCATAATTTGGCGGGATTTTTTGTTTTGGTTAATGAATAAAAATATTACGAATCTTATGTAAAAATGGTAAACTAATAAAAAATCTTTTTAATAAGTGAGGAACGATATGATTAAAGCCATTTTATTTGATTTAGATGATACCCTTTTATGGGATCAAAAAAGTATTAAAGAAGCTTTTGCTGCCACCTGTAAAGTAGCTCAAGAAAAGCATGGCCTTGACTCGAAGCAATTTGAAGAAGCCGTCCGCGAGGCCGCTAGAAATCTTTACTCGTCCTATGAATTCTATCCATTTACCCAGATGATCGGAATCAACCCCTTTGAAGGACTTTGGGGAAATTTTATTGATGAACAGGATGAGTTTAAAAAAATGAAAGAAACGGTTCCAGCTTATCGTAAGGATGCCTGGACATTGGGATTAAAGGCAATGGGGATAGAGGACCCTGATTTTGGCCATGAGTTAGCAGAGAGATTCCCTCAAGAGCGCAGAAACCTGCCATTTGTGTATGAAGAAACCTTTAAAATATTGGATGATTTAAAAGAAAATTACCAGCTTCTTTTGTTAACTAATGGATCACCGGATTTGCAAAATACTAAACTTGCGATTACCCCAGAGCTTGTCCCTTATTTTGACCATATTGTCATTTCTGGAGATTTTGGGAGAGGCAAGCCGGATCCAGCCATTTTTGAACATGCATTGGAACGTATGTCCTTACATAAGGATGAAGTAATTATGGTCGGGGATAATCTTATGACAGATATTCTCGGTGCCAATCGAGCTGGAATTAAATCAGTCTGGATTAACCGTCATAATAAAGAGCGGAATGAAGTAGTTCCTTCCTATGAAATAAAGCACCTAGAAGAGCTTTATTCTATTTTAGAAGAGTTAAAGAAATAAAGGGTGAATATGAGGTATCTTAGTCTTTAACTCACTTTTTGAAAGAATATTCAAGAAAAAATATTGCATGATGATTTCTGATCTTCGTAAGAAAAATAAAATTTATACGAAAAACCATTGCAAAATACGCAATGGTTTTTTGCATGTTCAAAAGTTGCTGTAGGAATACCAATTAAATTACTTGATTATTTACCAAGTTTATACTATGATAGATTTTAGTTTTAAATCAACATATTGTTTTAAATTTAAAAAATAAAACTATATATTGTGTTTGCCTTAAGTGGAGATGCCGGCAACGGCTTAATTGGGAATCTGGTGAAAATCCAGAACTGCCCCCGCAACTGTAAATGCTGACGAAATGAACAAACCACTGTATAACAAAGCTTACTATATTAGGCGGTTATATGGGAAGGGTTCAGAGTAGGGTGATGCATAAGTCAGGAGACCTGTCTTTCTTAAGATGTTTCAGCTTCTTCGGGGATTGAGAAGATGAAACGGTGGCAGCTGAGGGTCCTAATTTCTTTCCATTATGCCCTTCTGTAATTGTTATCGTTTCATCCGCTCGAATTCACCCGAGCGGATTTTTTATTTTTAGGGGGAAGAGGACATGACTGTCAAAGTGAATTACGTATTGGAAACGATCCATCAAGCTTCCAAAAAATATAAACTGGATTTTACCGAGCTTAAAAATATAATTAAGGACCTAGAGGAAAAAGAAGCAAACCAGCAGGCACTCAGCTATGCTGTCAATCAAATAGCCATGGACCAGCCGGATTGGAGCTTTGTGGCTGCCAGCTTATACCTAAATGAATTATATGAAAAAGCAGCCATAAATCGGGGATATGACCGTTCAGGAATGTATGGGGATTTTTACAGACTAATTCAACAATTAACAGATATCGGTATATATTCTAGTGATCTATTAAGCTTTTATAGCAAAGTGGAAATTGCTGAATTAGCAAAAGAGATAAATCCTGATAAAGATCATTTATTTAATTACATAGGATTATTTTTACTAGCAGATCGTTACCTTGCGAAGGATCATCAGCAAAATGTGATTGAACTGCCTCAGGAGCGGTTCATGATTATTGCTATGACCATTATGAAAAATGAAAAAGAGTCGAAGCGGTTAGAATTTGTCAAGGAAGCATACTGGGCCTTAAGCAATTTATTTATGACAGTAGCAACACCAACACTAGCGAATGCCGGAAAAAGTTTCGGACAGCTTTCATCTTGTTTTATCGATACGGTCGACGATTCCTTGGATAGCATTTATTTAAACAATTGGGATATTGCCCGTTTAAGTAAAGATGGAGGAGGAATTGGAATCTACTACGGAAAAGTACGAGCGCTGGGTTCTGATATCAAGAAATTTAAAGGAAACTCTTCGGGAGTTGTGCCGTGGATTAAGTTGGTGAATAACACGGCAGTCAGTGTGGATCAATTAGGCCAGCGGCAAGGTGCAATTGCTGTTTACTTAGATGTATTTCATAAAGATATCATGAATGGCTTTCTTGACTTGAAAACAAATAATGGAGATGAACGCCGCAAAGCCCATGACATTTTCACAGGCGTATCCATTCCTGATTTTTTCATGAAAAAGCTGCAAGAGATGGACGAGAATGGAAGAAGCATTGGGGAATGGCATACCTTTTGCCCCCATCAAGTAAAGCAAATCATGGGCTGGAAAGATAAGTCTGGGAATCCGCTTGGACTAGAAGATTTTTATGATGAAACAGACAGGAAATATTTTACTGAAAAATATGAAGAGGCCGTAAGAAACCCGCTCCTCCCGAGAAAAACGTACCGGGCGATGGATATTATGGCACGAATCATGGTAGCTCAATTAGAAACGGGCACTCCTTATATGTTTTATCGTGACGAGGTAAATAGGCAAAACCCCAATAAGCATTTGGCTGGTAAGGGTCGTACTTCCATCTATTGCAGTAATCTTTGTACAGAAATCACGCAAAATATGTCCCCCACGGCCATCATCAAAGAATTTCAGGATGAAGAAGGAAACATCGTCATCGTGCGAAAGCCCGGCGATTTCGTTGTCTGTAATTTATCTTCTATTAATCTTGCAAAGGTTATTCCGAAGAATGGTTTGGAGCGACTAATTCGGATTCAAGTAAGAATGTTAGATAATGTCATTGATTTAAATACCATATCTGTCGGACAGGCTCTGGCAACGAATAAAAAATTCAGAGCAATAGGACTAGGTACGTTCGGATGGCACCATCTGCTCGCTTTAAAAGGGATTCATTGGGAGTCAGAGGAGGCAGTTGAATTTGCGGATGAATTATACGAGAACATTGCTTACTTGACGATACGTGCATCGATGGATTTGGCAAAAGAGAAGGGAACGTACTCTCAATTCAGTGGGTCTGAGTGGCAGACAGGCAAGTATTTTGAACGGAAAAAATATCAATCTAATAAATGGCAGGAATTAAAAAAAGATGTTGCCATACACGGAATTCGAAATGGCTGGTTAATGGCCGTTGCCCCCAACTCCTCAACAGCAAAAATAGGAGGCTCTACGGATGGAATTGATCCGATTTATTCAGTTGAATATGCAGAGGAAAAGAAGAACTTTAAATTTAAGGTTACGGCACCTGATTTAAATCATCGGACTTACAACTACTATCGGCGGGCAAGACATGAATTGGACCAAGTTTGGAGTATTAAACAAAATGCTGCCCGGCAGCGCCACATCGACCAAGCGATAAGCTTTAATCTTTATGTTCGTCATGATATTAAAGCAAGGGATTTGCTGCATCTCCACATGGAAGCGTGGAAGCAGGGGCTAAAAACAACGTATTACGTAAGAAGCACCTCACAAACAGAAATAGAGGAATGCGAAGCTTGCCATAGCTGATTGGAGGAGGAAAGATGAATATTTATTCACCATTAAAAAAAATAAAACTGTTAAATCCAGAATATCCTAATAAATCAACGGGCATTATTAACGGGAAATCATCAGGTCTGCTTAATTGGAATGATATTGCTTACCCACAAATGTACGATTTGTATCAGACTCTTTTATCAAATTTTTGGAAGGCCCAAGAGATTAATATGCAGGATGATATTAAGCAATGGGACCAGCTGAGTTCAATTGAACAAGATGTATTCCTGCGTATTAATACCCAGCTTGCCTCCTTAGACAGCTTGCAAACACCAACCATGACTCAAGTGATGGATTATGTGACCGATTCGAGTTTTAAGGCAATATTTGCCGTCATTGCTCAGCAGGAAGCTGTTCATAATGAATCTTATTCATATATTTTAAGTTCCTTGGTGCCAGTAAGCGAACAAAAGGCGCGGTTTAATCAGGCAAAAAAGGATCCTATCGTTCAAAAACGGAATCAGCTTATATTAGAAGCGTATGAACTATTTAGAGAGAACCCAACACCGCAGCATCTGTTTCAATTAGCTGTGAATTCTATTAATCTAGAAGGAATTTATTTTTATGCGGGTTTTGCCTTTTTCTATCATCTTGCCCGTCAGCAAAGAATGCTAAAGACGAGCACGATGATTAGTTATATCCAGCGGGATGAAATGCAGCATGCTTACTTTATTGCTCAGTTTATCCGGATTCTTTTAACTGAAAATCCTGATTTAAATAATGCTCAAAACACTGAGTATGCTTATCATGCGATTGCACAAGCGGTTGAGCTTGAGAAGGAATGGGCATCATACATCTTGCGGGATATAAAAGGGATTGATTTAAAGGAGTATGAATTTTACACGGAATACTTGGCAAATAAGCGCCTCCGGCAGATGGGGCTAGATAATTTATTCGCTGAACGATCGAATCCTATGCCCTGGATTCATGTTTTTAGTGATGAAATGATGAATGGAACAAAATCCGATTTCTTTGAGCAAAAGTCGAGAACCTATGCGAAGGTGACCCAATCGAACGGTTTTGATGAACTATGAAAATAGCAATCATCTATACTTCGAAGACGGGAAATACAGAAGAGTTAATCTATTTAATGAAGGAAATATTTCAACTGAAAAAGGTAGAATTATTTCTTTTTCGTATTGACCAATTTCATCTTCTCGATCTCATAAAATTTGATGGTATAGTGGTTGGAACCTATACATGGGGGATGGGAGAAATTCCTCCTGAAATGATGGACCTTTACCATTCATTTGAAGCCATGGATGTTAAGCGGGTGGTCACGGGGATCGTTGGCACAGGTGATAGCGGTTATCCCAATTTTTGCGGTGCGGTTGAGCAGTTTAAAAATATGCTTTTTGTTCATACAAATTTAGCTGTTACGATGAAGGTAGAGCTAACCCCACAAACGAACGATGTTGAACGGTGTGAAAGATTCGTTAACATTTTTTTGGAAGTTTTAAATTATCAAAATAATCATTGAAATAGGTTGTATTTCATTAACTTGAATAGTAATATTGTTTTGGTAAAAAAATTATCGAATGATATATATTCAAGGTGGGACAAATTATTAATGCAAAATAAATTACCGTTTTCAAGATATTTCGTCATTGGAGTCATGTTATTTGCCTTATTTTTCGGGGCTGGCAATCTTATTTTTCCAGCTTCACTCGGTCAAAATGCTGGTTCTAACGTTTGGCTGGCGATTTCTGGGTTTTTAATTACGGGAATCGGCCTTCCATTTCTGGGTATTTTAGCGATGGGTGTTTCGGGGAGTAAAAACCTGCAGGAATTATCCGGTCGGATTCATCCTGTTTATGGTATCGTCTTTACGTCGCTGCTTTACTTAACGATTGGCCCTTTCTTTGCGGCTCCAAGGACAGGTGCGGTTGCGTATGATATTGGAATTGCGCCGTTTTTAGGCAACAGCATTAGTCATTCTGGTTTGATGGTTTTTACATTGCTCTTTTTCATCATCACTCTCTGGTTTTCTTTAAACCCTGCAAAAATCGTTGATAACGTCGGAAAAATACTATCTCCAGCTATCATTATTCTTATTCTAGTATTATTAGTGATGGTTGTTGTTAAACCACTGGGTTCTATAGAGGCCCCACAAAGTGGCTTTTTAAGTGGGGCATTTATGAAGGGATTTATGGAAGGGTATAACACGATGGATGCATTAGCTTCGCTCGTATTTGGAATTATCGTCATCAATTCTATTCGTTCAATGGGTGTTAAATCCACTAGCGGTGTTTTATTAGCTTCTGCGAAATCTGGGATTGTTGCAATCGTATTTCTTGGAATTATTTATGTTGGAGTTGCTTATTTAGGAGCAACAAGTACTGAGGCATTCGGCCTGATGGATACAGGGGGAACAATCCTTGGAAATGCAGCTTCTTCCTATTTTGGGACCCTGGGAACAGTAATGTTATCAGTCATTATCATACTAGCATGTCTCACGACAAGTATCGGATTGATGACAGCATGCGGTGAATATTTCCATACACTGTTTCCGAAAGTTAGTTACAAAATTTGGGTTCTCTTTTTTTCAACTGTCTCTTTCGTAATTGCCAACTTTGGATTATCGAATATTATTAAATTCTCAATTCCTGTATTAATGTTTTTATATCCATTGGCGGTTGCCTTAATGCTTTTAACATTCTTGTCAAAGCTTTTCAACCATTCACGAATGGTGTATGTTGCCGCAACAGTTGTCACGTTTATGATTAGTTTTATTGATGGATTGAAGACCTTCTGCCAATTGATTGGGATTGATTATTTCGGCTGGCTGGCATCCTTCATCCATTTTTATGAAAAAGCCTTACCGTTCTATAACAAAGGTCTTGGGTGGGTGCTTCCAGTAATAGTTGTCATATCGATAACAGGTGTATTCGTACGATTGCAAAAACTCACAGGAGTGCGGATTTAAAACAAAACTGAAAGTGCTTTAACCATGAAACATCTCCACGATAGGGTGGGGATGTTTTTTTAAAAGAAAAAACACGGAATTGTAATCCGTGCTTTCCATTTTTACCCCAGTTTTCCCGATGGTGCTCGACTGTTTAGATGAATCACCAAAGCACCACCAAGAAGGAACAAGAACAAGGTAATGTATAAAGCGTTGTCCCCGCCGATTTTATAAAGCGATGATCCAAGCAGCGGCCCAATTGCGGCTCCGGTAAACCGAATAAAGTTATACACGCCCATGGCAGTTCCTTTTTCATGTGCAAATAAATTTACAAGTGACGTTATTTGAGAAGGCAGGCTTATGCCAAGCAATACGCCAAAAACCAGTAAAAAAACGATTAATGTTGGTATCGTTAAGAGATTCAAATAAAGAAATGCCCAGAAAATAGAAACCACTAAACCTGTCCCGTATGCCGTATATATGAGAATCGCAGTATGTTTCAAATAAGTTTGGAGTCTTCCGCCAATTAACGTCCCAAGCACAATTCCCGCTGTTAGCGGCATAAAAAACAGCCCTTTCCATACCAAAGGAACAGAAAATAGCTCATCAAGCAGACCTGGGATAAAAACGAGAAAGATATAATAGCCGTAGAACTGAGTGAAACCGAGCAGTAAAATCGAAAAAGCAGCGCGGTTTGCTGCGATTCCTTTAAAGGTTTTAAAAGTAATTTTTTTTGGTGCAGTATCTTTCGGAAGTGTTTCTTTCAAGGTAAAACGATTATATATGTACGCAATTAATGCCCCGGCAACAAGAAGTGCAAATGCCGTGTGCCACTCTGCATAAGCCGCGATAAAGCTCCCTACTACAGGGCCAAGAACAGGCCCGAGAAACACCATCGTCTGGTAAACACTCATCGCCTTGCCGCGTTCAGAAGGCGAATAAATATCCCCGATAACAGCGGCTGCTACCACTGAGCCGGTGGTGATTCCAAAAGCCTGAAGGGCTCTGCCAAAAAGGAATAAATAGTAATTTTGTGCTAGAAAACAAATCAGTGAACCGGCCATAAAAATGAGGAGACCAGGCATTAAAATTGCCTTCCGCCCGCGCGTATCAGACAAAGGACCAACCAAAAACTGGTTCGCAGCCAGAACAAAAGTATAAAGGGAGATTGTCAAATTCACCATAAACTGGCTTACTTGATAATAATGCCCGACCTCCGCAAGGCTCGGAGTATAAATGGTCTGAGTGAACGGCCCTAAAAAGGCTGCAATAGACAACCCAACCAAGATCTTACCGTTTTGTGATTTCATTTTTACACTTCCTTTAATGCCTTTGTTATTTAATTTGCTCTTTTTCTAATATTCCCAAGACGACATCTTGTATCGTCACATTCCCCAGTGCTTTTTCTAAGGCCAGTTGAGCCACCGAAAAGAGGGGAGTAATGGTTTCTTGAATATTTCTACCTACAGGACACGCTGGATTTGGATTTTCATGCATACCAAACAATTCTTGATCTTGAACAATATTGACTGCCTTATAAACATCAAGCAATGATATTTCAGATAATTCTTTTGCTGGCAATGCACCTGCAATTCCTGGACGCACTTTCACTAACCCTGCGTTTTTCAACATTCCCATGATTTTTCTAATAACAACTGGATTGGTATTAACACTGCTTGCGATAAATTCGGAGGAATTTACACCATTTTTGTTTATTTCTAAAAGAGTCAATATGTGGATTCCGACAGCAAATCGACTACTGAGTGACATATACTTCGCCTTCCTTTAACACCTATTTCTACATACTCCCGTAACAAAGTCTGTTACATGTTAGTATATATCACAAGTGGCCTCGTTAAAATAAAAATACTGTCAAAACAAAAAAACCACTAGTGAAAAAATCACTAATGGTTATGAAATCAACTTAATGGCACTAATAATGATAACCGTAGAGATAAGCGTTCGCAACGGTTTAGTTGGCACTTTTGAAGATAAGGTGCTTCCCACTAGAACACCAGGAATGGACCCAATAAGAAGATTCCCAACCAGCGTATAGTTTACACTTCCTGCATTTGCATGAAGCAGCCCAGCTACCGTTACTAATAAAAAGGCATGAGCGATATCTGTACCAACTAATTCAGTTCCTTTCAATCGATAAAGAAACATCATCGCAAGGGCAAATAAAGAGCCTGATCCGATAGAAGTAAAGCCGACAATAAATCCAAATACAGCACCAATTAAAATCGTTAAACCGCGTTTTTCTTCAATAGGTTTTAGCTGCCAGCGGTTGGGCCGGATTTTTTTATCAAAAAAGGTCTTAATCAGGATTGCTGTTGCTACTAATATGAGGACGTAACCTAGTCCGTGTTTAATAATATGTTCCTGATTATGATAAGCAGATTCAAAATACTTTAGAATGGAGATTGCTATTACAGCACTAGGAATACTCCCTATTGCAAGATATAACATTAATTTAAAATTTATTGTTTTTTGTCTCCAGTGCTGAGCGACGCCAAACAATTTCGTAACGGCGTTATAGACCAAATCGGTACCAACAGCGATAGAAGGCTGAATGCCTACCATGATCAGAACAGGAGTGATCAGTGCAGCACCCCCGACACCTGTTAGACCGACTAAAAAACCAACCAACAATCCCATTAATGCAATACCCAATGTCATGGTTCTCACTCCTTTTTCAACAATATCCGAGTAAATATATGTGAATTATAGAGTTTTATGAATCATTTGTAAATACTTTTCTGAATTTTATTTTGCATTAGCGCTGTTAAACTTAGTTGTTGATTTACGCTCCAGGCGCGAGCGGTTCGCAGACGTGCCGGGGAGCCTCCTCGGCGCTTTGGCGCCTGCGGGGTCTCCCCTGTCCCATACTCCCGCAGGACATTGATTTACTTCCTCGAATCTGCCCACGCACGAAGGAAATGCGATAGCAATTTCGAGGAGTCTTCGCGCCTTCCGCTTCAATCAACAGTGTTAAAAATTCAATAATGTCCTTTACTTAGCCCTGTATAAAAAATAAAAACCCTACTCAAATTGAGTAGGGAAGTTAGTTATTTGTTATCTGCTTTTTCTTTATCGAACCAAAGTGGCTCTTGGTCGTCCACATCACCATTATAGTTGATTAAAATCTCTTCGCCGGCTTTTATATCTTTGTAGGCATAGAAATCAAACGTATGGTTCTCAAAGTTAATATCATAGGTGGCATTTGGAGTATAGGAATGGTTAAACAGCATGCCATATCCTAACAGGAGGGCAGTGTGGTTTTTACCATACTCAAATGCATAATCAGCCAATAATGTTTTTTCAATATGAACATGTTCCCTATTGGGATAGGGAATGACAGGAGCTTCATGAATAAGCGTTCCTTTTGTAATATCAGCGGTCGCAAATACCCCTCGATTGAATTCTCCATCGCTTAAGGGAGATTTTTTAATTTCTATGATAATAATCACCTGCAATTTCTTTTTGAAGTACTTTAATATTGCCGTTTTTTTTATAATAAAGCAACTTATTTAACCAATTTAGAGAAATAGTTATTTGCAATTCTCCTTTCGTTTCTATTTAATATAAAAGTAATTTAAAAATTTATAAAGTAGAGGTTTACTGATGAAAGCATTAATATTTAATACATTTGGCGGACCTGAGGTACTCGAATATAGTGATGTCGATAATCCTGTCATTGGTCCAGATGAAATCCTTATAAGGATGAAAGCGATCGGCTTAAACTTTGCTGATATTTATAGAAGAAAAGGAAACTATCATCTTGCTGGTAAACCTCCATACATTTTAGGGTATGAAGGTGCGGGAAATGTTGAAAGGATCGGTGAAAATGTCCAGGGGATTAACATAGGGGAGCGGATTGCCTTTGCCGATGTTCCATATGCGAATGCCGAGCTTGTTGCCGTGCCTAAAGATAAGGCGATTCCATTGCCGGAAACGATTTCGTTTAATATGGCAGCATCCGTGTTGCTTCAGGGGTTAACGGCCCACTATTTAACTCGTGACAGTTATGCGGTAAAAAAGAATGATATGGCCCTTGTCCATGCGGCAGCAGGTGGAGTTGGGCAGCTTCTTGTGCAAATTGTTAAACTGCTCGGCGGCAAGGTAATTGGCTTAACTTCATCACCGGAAAAAGCAGAAGCTGCCAAGAAGGCTGGTGCGGATTTTGTTTTTCTATACAGTGATGATTGGAAATCGAAGGTTCTCGAGAAGACTGATGGCAAAGGTGTGGATGTTGTCTATGAATCTGTCGGTTCTACACTCCAAGACAGCTTTGCTGCAACGAGAATTGGAGGGACCGTAGTTTTTTACGGAATGGCGGGAGGTGACCCAGCTCCGGTTGATCCTCGAATGCTGATGGATACATCAAAAACCTTGACGGGCGGAGATTTATGGAATGTCCTAAAGTCTCATAAGGAGAGAGTAAACCGCTCGAATGAACTTTTTCGCTGGATGGAGGAGGGAAAGTTAAAGGTTTCAGAGCCAGGGACTTTTGAATTGAGTGATGGGCAAGCGGCACACCGTTTCTTAGAAAGCCGGAGAAGTACAGGGAAAATTTTATTAATACCATAATGAAATCAGGCTGCCCACTTATAAGGGCAGCCAATTTTTCTGGAATTCTATACTTTTAGTATTGTAGCCGGCAAAACACTTTGTAAGGCGCTCTTTTCATCTTCACTTAATGGCACCAACGGCAACCGAACCCCGCCAACAGGTACCCCATTCATATTTAAGGCAGTTTTTACTGGGGTTGGGTTTGGTGCTGCAAATAAAGCTTTCATAATCGGCAGAAGCTTACGATGTAAAGCGGCTGCCTCTTCTAGGGCTCCATTTTTAAAACTATTAATCATGGCTTGCATTTCATTGCCGATAATATGGGAAGCAACAGAAACGACCCCAGCGCCGCCGATAGCTAATACTGGTAAAGTCAAGCCATCATCACCGCTGTATAGGGTGAAATCACTCGGTGTTTGGCTGATAATTTCGGCCATGGCATCTAAGTTGCCGCTTGCTTCTTTAACGGCAACAATATTTTTAATTGCCGAAAGACGAACGATCGTCTCAACAGATATATTTACAACACATCGCCCAGGAATATTGTAAAGCATGACTGGCAAAGAAGTAGATTCGGCAATCGCTTTAAAGTGTTGATACATCCCTTCTTGACAGGGTTTGTTATAATATGGTGCAACAAGCATGATGCCGTCAACACCAGCTTCCTCTGCAAGCTTTGATAAGCTGATTGAAGCTCTTGTATTATTCGATCCTGTTCCTGCAATAACTGGAACTCTACCATCAGCCTCACGAACTACAAATTTAAATAATTCAACTTTTTCTTCGGTAGTTAAAGTAGGGGATTCCCCAGTTGTCCCAGCAACGACTAATCCATCAGATCCATTAGCAATCAAGTAATTTACTAAATTTTTTGTTGCGTGATAATCTACCTCACCATTTTGATCAAATGGTGTAACCATAGCGGTTAATAGTTGGCCAAAATTCATCATACTCACCCTTTATAAAAATTTTTAGAAAAATTTGAGGGGTAAGGCCGACGCAAAAAAGCAGCATCGAGGGAATCTCGATGCTGCAATAGAAACGTAAATAATAACAAGTTCCTATGCGTGAGATAGCCCTCCATATAGATTCCTATATGACAGTTCTGTATTTCTTCAATAGCAGAACCAGCTTCAAGTCCAATGAGATTCATTGAAGCTTCGGCAAATTCCCCTTTCCACAATTGTCTTTGGACCTCATTATCCTCTAATTGTGTACTAATGGTCTTTGCACCTCTATCCTCACTTCAAAAGGTTTGAAGTAAGAAAATATTCAATTTATTGTAATATAACAGAATCTTCCTAATGATTCAAGTCGAAATTTATTATTTTGTGATAAAAAAGCAGTGGAGTAGTGAACCCTAATACATTGATCAATGAGAATAGTAAAAGATTGGATTTTTTTAGAATGTATTAGGTGATAATAAAATTTATCAATGATTATTGTGGTGATTTGATTGCAAAACTTAGTGAAAATATTGCTTCCGCGGCAATTATTCATGCTCCTTGTTCTTTCGAGGTTTACTTAACCATGTCATCCTTATTCCCGCTATACTATTGGCGGCGAAAAGAGACAGTTGGTTAAGTGTCATAATTGCTTTTCCAATTGCTCTATTCTTTCTTTTATTAATATTTTATATCGTTAAAAATTTCCAAATGAGGGCTTTTTTCCGATGATCAAGCAAAGGTTTGGTAAATTTTTCTATTACTTTCTTTCATTTCCGCTTGTTTTTTGATCATGTCATTACATTCGTGATTAGTAAACAGCTTGCTGAACATAAATTTAAGGAAGTAATCGAGGAGATTGGTAGAAATCGTTCAATCCGGCACACCTTAAGGTTAGCTATTTCAGAAGACAATTTGGGTGAACTTTTTTCTACCCAAGCATTATTTCAATATCCAGCTATTTATACCGTAATGTTTAGAAAGAATGGGGGATTATACCAAGACTCGATAAAGCCAATGTTATTAATGGATTTTTTAAGGGATTATTATGAGCCAATGGGTGTGTCGAAAATTCCAATCGTAAAAATTGATAAAAAAAGCTGGAAAGCAGGAAAAAAATATCCCGTTTTAATTTACAATGGATTGGCCATTTTTCAGAAGCAAAAGTTGATGAAAAATCTTTCGTTTAAAGACGCACTAATAATGAATTGGTTGTTTGATAAAAAGGTTTCGATAGAAGAAAGTGTAAAAGAAAATGGGAGGCTTATAGCGGCAGTGAAGCTGGACGCTCCAAAAATGAAGGTTAATTATGAGAAAGGATCACTGTCTCCTAAGTTTTTTATCGAATTAACGGTAAAAGGAGATTTGCTTGAACAAGTTGAACAAGTACCTTTATCAAAGCTAACCAAATTAATAGAAGAAGAATTAAAAAGAAAAGTGGAAGACCTTTACCAAGAAGGTATTAACAATAAAACAGACTTATTAAATATCGGTGAAAAATGGTACAGAAAACGACCGAAGAGATATTCAGAACTTGAAAAAAATGATAGTTTTTACTTGGATCAAAACTCTTTAACGAGCATAAAGGTTAAGGCAGAAATCTTTCATTTTAATGGCTATAAGTATTATAAAGGAGAAGACATATTATCAAATTAAAGAAGGAAGTGTTGAATGATGGCATACGAAATTAAAGGCACGATGATTTCTGAAACAGACATTAAACAAAGAGTGAAAAATCTTGCGGTAGAAATTGAAAAGGATTTTAATAATGAACCTATTGTGTTAATCATTGTATTGAAAGGTTCATTTGTCTTTGCAGCAGATCTCATCCGTGAAATGAAGGGGGATATTAAAGTCGATTTTATCTCGGTTTCAAGCTACGGAGATGAAACAGAAACCACCGGGAAAGTAAGGCTTTTGAAGGATTTGGATGCGAATATTACCAATCAGAATGTCGTAGTGGTTGAGGATATTATTGATAGTGGGCTCACTCTCAATTTCCTTAGTAAACATTTGAAGTCCCATAAACCTAAAAAAATCAAAATTTGTACTCTTCTAGACAAGCCTGAACGTAGAAGGGTTGAACTGCCTGTCGATTATGTCGGTTTTGTCATTCCGGATGAATTTATTGTCGGCTATGGAATCGACTACGCCCAAATGTATCGAAACTTACCCTATATTGCTACTGTTGAGGAATGTTAAGCATATTTGTATAAAAAAGGCATTCACTCATGAGAGAAAGTGAATGCCTTTTATTTAGCTAACAGTTGGTTCTTCCTCAGGGCGGGTCAATTTCAAAAGGTGACGAACCGCATAAGCAAAACCATTTTCATCATTTGTTTTTGTGATGATATCGGCTTTTTGTTGAACATGAAGGGGAGCGTTTCCCATTGCAATGGAAATGTCAGCTACTTCAAATTGAGCAAGATCGTTGCCGCCATCACCAAATGCGATAATTTCATCAAAGGAGATATTCATCATTTTTTGGTAGCGCAGTAAAGCTTTCCCTTTATGTGCCTCACTTGAAGTAATTTCCACATTATTTGGAAAAGAGGAGGCTAGCGAAATATCGAATTTACCGGCCAGTGCTTTTTTGACTGTTTCCACTTTTTCCAATTGATCAAAGTGTGTTAAAGCGATAAGTTTATAGATTTTTAGATTCTCTTTCATCAAAATTTCATCATACTTGAATTCATGAAAAAGAACATCCAGTTCTTCTCTCGATTTACCATGTAATGGAGGGAGAGTGGATGGGAATCCACCATAATTCGTATAAACAAGAATTCCTACGCCTAATTCCTTTAAAATCGAAAATATTTTTTTATAAACAGAAATAGAAAGGGTTGCTTCATAAAGTAAATCTCTCTTACTAGAATATATATTGGAGCCATTGATGCAAAAAATAGGTACCTCCATATTTTGCACGGCTTTCAATTTGATGACATCAGCATATGCCCGGCCAGTGTTTAAAATGATGCAGTGTCCCTGTTGTTGCAATTCGTTTAAGGTATCCACATTTTCATCTGAAATTTCATGCTCAGAGTTTAACAAAGTACCATCTAAATCTATGGATAAACATTTCATAGTTTAATATGTTCCTTTCTACTGTTTCTTAACATTACTATAACAGATTAATCGGCACAGTAGCTTGTAAAGTTTTACATAAAATAATGGTAAAATACAAAAAAAGAGAGGTGCGAAAATGAACATAAACAATATACTAGTCGTCAGCCCGATGTTTTTAGAGCTGAAGACGTTAATAGAAAAAGAAAACCTGCATAATAATTTTCGTTTTAAATCCGAAGAAGAGATGTCACAGGACGATTTAGGCTGGGCGGATGCCTTGGTAACTTTTAATTTAAAATCCGAATATGATTACAGTCATGTTAAATGGGTTCACTCCCTTGGGGCGGGGGTCGACCGCTTTTTATTTCAAAAAGACTGGAATGAAGAGGTATTGTTAACTAGGACGATTTGTTCATTTGGACAAAGAATTGCTGAATATTGTTTGAGCTATATTCTAAAAGATTTGCAGTTTCACGATGAATTTCAAGCATTAAAACAGAAAAAAAAGTGGCTGCCAAAGACACCGAAATTATTAAATAAACAAAAAGTCATGATCTTTGGAACAGGTGAGATTGGTCAGACTACAGCGAAAATATTATCTGGATTAGGTATGGAAGTTTATGGCGTTTCCTTAAGTGGAAGAGCTAAAGAAGATTTCAAAGAGGTCCTGACAGTCGATTCTCATTTTTCACATCTTAGGGAGACGAATTATATCATCAATACCCTACCTTTGACAGAACAAACGGCCGCTTTCTTTGATGAACCTATTTTTAAACAATTATCCAAAGCGGGTTTTATAAATGTAGGGAGAGGGGCATCAATTCGTGAGGAGGCTCTGCTTGAAGCATTAGATAATTACCATGTTAGTTTCGCAGTTCTTGATGTCTTCGCACAAGAGCCGCTCCTGAAGGATAACCCAATATGGAATCATCCAAGAGTTTATATCACACCCCATATATCGGCGGTTACCACACCTGATGAAGGCGTTACGTGTTTTCTTAAAACGTTAAAAAATCTCGAAGAAAATAAGCCATTGCATAATAAAGTTAATTGTAAACGTGGTTATTAAAAATTATTTTGGATTTTTGAAAGAATTAAATGGTTGTCCTATACGAAAAATTATAATCCTCATATAATGTTTTTACAACGTTGCATGGATTGGAGGTGACAATAATGGACGATCAAGAACCAGACCAATTTCAGGATGAAGTATATGAACCGATTGGATTAGTAGTAAATTCTGTATTTTTTGTCATGTCCATTGTCATAATAGGTATCGATTTTATTATGGGTAAGTAGTGGTATATATAAATTAAACAGCTCCAGTTCCGTAAGCGGCTGGGGTTTTTTTATGTTATTTTAAAATATTTTTTTTGTGTGTTTGTCAGAGAGCCGTTATACATAAAATTCCGACATTATTAGTCAATTCTAGTGTTTCGGACACCAAATGTGTCGATGAAAAATCTGTCAGTATTCACAATGCTGTAACAAGTCTTCCGAGATGATGGAAAAATTCGGAGATAATAGAAGTATAGAGAAAATAAAAAAATAAGAGGTGGAGGGAAATGGATAAGAAAAAGTGGATTGCAATGCTATTGGCAGGAGGAAGGGGTACGAGATTAGAGCAGCTTACAAATAATATCGTCAAACCAGCAGTACCATTTGGTGGAAAATACCGGATAATTGATTTTAGTTTGAGTAATTGTAAAAATTCAGGAATTGAAACAATAGGCATTTTAACTCAATACCGACCGCTGGTACTCCATTCTCACTTAGGGAACAGTCAGCTATGGAATCTATATAATCGGGACGGCGGTTTAACAATACTACCGCCATATCAACGGAATGATACTGGAATTGAATGGTATGCAGGCACTTCTCATGCCGTCTTTCAAAATATTGAATTTATTGACCAATATAACCCAGTTTATGTTCTAATTCTTTCTGCTGACCAAGTCTATAAAATGGATTACTCAATTATGCTAAAACAGCATATTGAAACTGAAGCTGATTGTACAATTGCCGTAGTCAAGGTTCCATGGAAAGAGGCAAGCCGCTTCGGCCTAACCAAAATCAATAAGTCAACAAATAAAATTATGGATTTTGAGGAAAAACCAACTAATCCAACTTCGAATTTAGCGTCGATGGGAATCTATATTTTTAAATGGCAGATTTTAAAGGAATATTTGATTCAGGATGAGAAAAAAGAATTCTCTTATAGGGATTTTGGCAAGGATATAATTCCAACGATGCTGACTGATGGATTGCAGATGTATGTTTACCAATTTAATAATTATTGGAAGGATGTAGGTACTGTCCATAGTTATTGGCAAGCTAACTTAGACCTTTTAAATAAGGAAAAAAACATTTTTTTGCAAAACCCGGAGTGGAAAATCCATACTGTTGAGAAAAATAATCCGCCATTATATTTAGCCGAAAGTGCCAAGGTGTACCACAGCATATTAAGCGAGGGCTGTGAACTGTCAGGTACCATTGAAAAGTCTGTAATCTTTAGCGGAGTAAAGATAGCAAAGGGTGCTTCGATAAAAAACTCTGTCATTTTACCAGGTACGATTGTAGAAGAAAATGTATGGATCGAAAATGCCGTCATAGGAAGCAATTCCTTAATTAAGAATGGTGTGATTATGGTCTCAACGAACCCTGAAGAGCATTTATTGCTGGTTGGCAATCATGAAACTATCGATCCAACTATTCAAGAGATGAAATTATTGAATAAGGCAAATTCAGTTTTATCCTAAAAAAATACAATGAAAAAGGGTAAACCTATTAAATGAAATAGGTTTACCCTTTTTCATTATTGGTTTTTTTGGGTTTCTCTTGCTGAATCATTCTGTTTTTTTATAAAAGTTATTCGTTGGAAAGAAAGCAGTAAATTGGAACTAAAAGGTAAAATCCGTTAATCTATAAAAGTATAATTTTTAAAACTAGGGGGATGGATGTATGTCGATATCGGAAAATAAGCATTCCACAATTGTGGCGCTTTTACTTGCAGGAACTTTCATTGCGATATTAAATCAGACATTAATGATTACAGCAATTCCTCCAATTATGAAAGAAATGAACGTAACCGCAAACAGTGCACAATGGCTGACAACTGTTTTTATGTTGGTAAATGGGATTATGATTCCCATTAGTGCCTTTTTATTAGAAAGGTTTACAACCAGGCAGCTGTTTATTTCTGCGATGAGCATTTTTGCTTTTGGGACACTAGTGAGCGGGGTTGCTCCCAATTTTGAATTTCTTTTACTTGGAAGGGTTATCCAGTCGATGGGGGCAGGTGTCATGCTTCCCTTGATGCAAACGGTATTTTTAATGATTTTTCCTGTAAATAAACGAGGTTCAGCTATGGGATTGGTCGGACTGGTCATTTCATTTGCCCCAGCCATTGGCCCGGCATTATCAGGGTGGGTAACGTCCCATTTCTCATGGCGGATTTTGTTTTTCATCATTATGCCAATTGCGCTTGTAGATATTGTCGTAGCATTTTTGGCTTTAAAAAATGTAACCGAGATTTCTAAACCAAAGGTCGATGTGCTTTCGATTATTTTATCTTCATTTGGGTTCGGTGGACTCCTATATGGGTTTACCAGTGCAGGAAATTATGGCTGGTTAAACACTATTACATTAATTTCATTAGGAATTGGCGGAGTTTCATTAATTTTGTTTATCTCCAGACAGGTCCGATTGAAGCACCCGATGCTAGAATTTGGTGTTTTTAAGTATTCTATTTTCCCATTTGCAATTATCATAGGAATGATTGGCTTTATGGGGTTAATTGGTGCAGAGACCATTATTCCTTTGTTTATGCAGAATATGAGGGATTTTTCTGCCTTCGATGCAGGTCTGGCCCTGTTGCCTGGTGCCCTTGTCAGTGGACTGATGGCCCCTATTATTGGGCGAGTGTTTGATAAAATTGGGGCAAGATGGCTGGTCATAATCGGGTTAATCATTATGACAGCTGCTTCATTTGCGTTTACTAACCTAGGTCCAACCACTTCAATGGACTACATTACGATACTATATAGTATCAGAATGTTGGGTCTTTCGATGACAATGATGCCTGTGGCTACGGCTGCATTAAACCAATTGCCCAAGCGTTTAATTCCTCATGGGGCGGCAATGGATAATACGATGAAAATGATTGCCGCTTCCGTCGGGACAGCAATCCTTGTAACCGTCATGACCACAACTGCGGAAAAAGCAAAGCATCGGCCAGACATTACTTATCCTGATATGTATGGAGCCAATATTGCTTTCATGGTCGTTTCAATTCTTACATTACTCGCGCTGATCCTTTCCTTTTTTATAAAAAAGGACCGAAAATCCGAGAATGAAATGGAAGGAAAAAGACGTCAGAGGGTAAGATTCAAAATGCAGGAATAAATTAGAAAACATATGCTTCATTTGAGGCATATGTTTTTTTATTGTGTTGGTTTTAGCTAAAGTTATACATAATTATATTATGTAAACAGATTGGAAATTTTCAAGAAATTTCTTAACATTAAAGAAAACCTAGGGTATAATGATTTTCAATAATTAATCGGAAAGGTTTTTTATCATGAACACTACTTTTATAGATCAAATTGAACAATTTAAACACCAGAATCAAAATCGCGGACGTTTATTAGTCAGCTGTCCAGATCAGCCGGGAATTGTTTCCGCCATCTCGCAGTTTTTATTTTCTTATGATGCCAATATCCTTGAGTCGAGTCAGTACTCAACCAATCCAGAGGGCGGCATATTTTTCATTCGTATTGAGTTTGAATGCCCAGGTTTAAAAGAAAAAGCTGCCGGTATGGAACAGCAGTTTACAGATATTTCAGAAAAATTTTCAATGGACTGGCGGCTAACTCCGGTTTATAAAGTAAAGAAAGCAGCTATTTTTGTTTCAAAGGAATTGCACTGTCTACAAGAGCTTTTATGGGAATGGCAAAGCGGCGATTTAATGACAGAAATTGCTCTTGTTATTAGTAACCATGAAGAGGCAAGGGATGTGGTTGAGGGTCTAAAGATACCATTCTACTATATTCCAGCCAACAAAGATATTCGTCAACAGGTCGAAGAAAAGCAGCTTCAGCTGCTAAAGGAATATGATGTCGATTTAATCGTACTAGCACGTTATATGCAGATTTTAACACCGAATTTTGTGGCAGCAAATCCAAATAAAATAATCAACATTCACCATTCTTTCTTACCTGCCTTCATTGGAGCAAGACCGTACGAACGAGCATATGGCCGCGGAGTAAAATTAATTGGAGCAACGTCACATTATGTTACAAATGATTTGGACGAGGGTCCGATTATCGAGCAGGATATTGCCCGCGTTGACCACCGTGCAAATGTCGATACCTTAAAGAAAATTGGCCGCTCTATAGAACGAAGCGTATTGGCCCGTGCCGTAAAATGGCACATAGAAGACCGAATTATTGTTCATCAAAATAAAACGATTGTATTTTAATCAAAGTAATGCCTTTGTCTTCAAACCTAAAGAGACAAAGGCATTTTTTATTTAGGTATGTCTGGTCCCAAAATGATTGGAAGAAAGTTGATTTAAAACCTTTGGACTAATTATGGTAGAATATTAGAAAAGTGATCTTAGCAGGGGGACAATATGGAAAAGCATAAAATATTAGCTGTTTTAGAGAAAGAACTAGTTGTTGCCCTTGGTTGTACGGAACCAGTAGCGATTGCCTTGGCAGCGGCCACAGCAAAGAGCCATGCAAAGGGTGAAATACAGGCAATTACCGTAAAAGCAAGCGGGAATATTATTAAAAATGCAAAATCTGTTGGAATTCCAGGGATGTCATCAAAAGGACTCGAGTTCGCAGCTGCGCTAGGAGCTTCAGCAGGCAATCCAGATAAAAACCTAGAAATTTTAGAAGGACTCACAATTGAAGATGAGCGCTCAGCTTTAAAGCTCATTGAAGAAGGAAAAGTAATAGCCGGACAAGCTGATACTCCAAAAAGACTATATATTGAAGTCATCGTAGAAACAGATCAACAGACAGCAAAAGTGGTCATTTCTGATAATCACAGTAATATCACCTTAATCGAAGTTGATGAGATAGCAGTTTTCCTTGGCGGATGTGAGAATATTGGCATCCAAACAGATGAAGAGGAATTAGAAGCATTAACTATTGATGAAATATATGAATGGGTATTAGAGGCGGATCTTAAGGACTTAACGCTGGTTAAAAAGAGTATTGAATTAAACCGTTCTATTGGAAATGAGGGACTTTCCGGTGATTATGGATTAAAAGTAGGGAAAACGATTAAACTAAATGTAAAAAAAGGAATCCTTTCAGATGATATTGCTACTGCCGCTATGTCGCTAGCGGCTGCAGGGTCAGATGCCAGAATGGCAGGTTCAACACTTCCGGTAATGGCCAATACAGGGAGCGGCAATCAGGGAATTGCCGTGACACTTCCAGTTGTTGCAGCGGCAGAAAAGCTGAAGGTTTCAGAGGATAAAATGATTCGGGCTGTTGCACTGAGCCACCTCATTACCATTCATATCAAATCGAAATTCGGCCGCCTCTCTGCATTATGCGGGGTAACAGCTGCCGGCATGGGTGCGAGTGGAGCCATTGTTTACCTGCTAGATGGCGGGCTTCAGCAAATAAAAGCGGCTATTCAAAATACAATCGGAAACGTATCAGGAATGATTTGCGACGGGGCCAAAGCGGGCTGTGCAATGAAAGTTTCGACCTGTTCAAATGTTGCCGTACAGTCTGCATTGTTGGCAATCAATCATCAAGAAATCCAATCGACGGACGGCTTTATACACGATGATGTGGAAAAAAGTATTGAAAGCTTCTGTAAGCTTGGAAATGAAGGAACACGCCAAACAGATGAACTTATCTTAAAATTAATGCTGGAGAAATAAAGGGTTGACCATTTGGTTAACCTTTTTATTTGTCTAAAAAAAGGAATTTTTAAGAGGTTTAGATTAAATTTTGTTGAAATTATAGATATAAAATTTTTTTAGCGGGGTGGGCAGGATGGACGATATTCAATTTGCATTTTTGAATGAATGCGGCGATTATAGTTTTTCTTTTGATAAAAACGATGTTTCAACCCACTTTATTCTTGTTGCAATTCTAGTGAAAAGTTCTAATAAGGAATGGCTGGAAGCGGAGTTGGTCAAATCCTTTCAAAAGATGGAATTAGACACAGTCCCAATATTAAATGATATAAAGGATTTACCATTCAGTGTTTATGCCTATGTGTTTGATAAGCAAAAAATTAGAGAAGACTTTGGCATTATGCATAAAACGCCGTTTATGAAATATTTAAATCGGATGATATATGATGATTTAAATAGAACCTTTGAACAGCTTGACTTAACGGCTGATGAGCAAGAAACAAAACCATTTTTGAATGAATTTAAAAATTACATAGGGACAAAGAGTATTCCCGACCTTTTTAATTATTCGACTTTTGGATTCAATAATAACCAGTCCGATAGCATCCTTCTATTAGCGGACCTAATCGCTGCGACAATTGCAAAAGGCTATGAACGAACCCAGTATACTGCAAAATACCACTCTTATATCAAAATAATTAAAAATAAAATAGCAGCTATCAACCTATTACCCCTAGACTATAAAAACTTTCTTTATGATTATAAATCAGACCACAAAAACTCCAAACATGACGAGATTATTATCAAACAAGCTGTTAATTTAGCCTACAAATATATAGCGAAACATCGAAAAAGTGAAGAAGAGGATGAAAAGCTTCGAATCGATTTTCTTAAGTTTCTTTTATTTAACTTAAAGGAAAATCCAGATGAATACGTGTATACGGAAGAAATCTTAGAAAATCTCAATGCTATTCGAGACATCAAAATGAATCCTCATAACTTTCGTTCAAATATTGTTTCTAAGCTTCGGGATAGTGGGCTTTTAATAGCCAGCAGCAATAAAGGCTATAAATTGCCGGTGTGCTTGAACGACTTATACGACTTTGTGAATCTCTCAAGTTTAACGATACACCCGATGATCCAAAGAATCTCCAAGTGCAGGGACCAAATATTACTTGCTACAAACAATGAAATTGATATTCTGGAACAAAAAGAATATGAATATCTAAAGAAAATCATTGAAATGCAGAAAATGACAGTGACCTTAAAATAAGTATTGTACAATATAATTGGAAATGTTAGGTGAAAGTCATCGATTTTATACAGAAAGAGGGTTTAAAAATGAAGTATGTGAAACTTGGTAATACCGGATTGGATGTATCACGACTTTGCCTAGGCTGCATGAGTTTTGGCATACCTGAACGCGGGGCACACCAATGGGTTCTAAACGAGGACGAAAGCCGTCCAATAATAAAAAAGGCTCTTGAATATGGAATTAACTTCTTTGATACAGCTAATGTCTACTCAGATGGTACCAGTGAAGAAATTGTCGGACGAATTTTAAAAGAATATGCAAACCGCGATGAAATTGTAATTGCTACAAAGGTGCACGGGAGAATGCATAAAGGTCCTAATGGAGCAGGCCTTTCAAGGAAAGCCATCATGGCTGAAATTGATAACAGCTTAAAGAGGCTTGGAACTGATTATGTGGATCTTTATCAAATCCACCGCTGGGATTACCATACACCGATTGAAGAGACGATGGAGGCCTTGCATGATGTCGTGAAGGCAGGAAAAGCCAGATATATTGGCGCATCTTCTATGTACGCGTGGCAATTTCTTAAGGCTTTACATATTGCCGAAAGAAATGGATGGACTCGGTTTGTCTCCATGCAAAACCATCTGAATCTCCTCTACAGGGAAGAAGAACGAGAGATGCTGCCACTATGTAAAGAGGAAAAAATAGGTGTTATTCCATGGAGCCCGATGGCTAGAGGAAAACTTACACGGGATTGGGAAGAAGGAACCGCTCGTTCGGAAACCGATGAATTCGGGAAAATGCTCTATGCTGCAACGGTTGAGGCAGACCGAAAAGTGGTTGAACGAGTTGCAAAAGTGGCAGAGAAACGTGGTGTACCGCGAGCTCAAATTGCTCTTGCCTGGGTGCTGCAAAAGGAACCGGTATCAGCACCCATAATTGGTGCGACGAAAATGCATCATCTGGATGATGCGGTGGCTGCTCTTTCAATTAAATTAACCTCTGATGAAATTTCATTTTTGGAAGACCCATATGTTCCTCATCCAGTTCTGGGATTTCAATAACTTTCTGATATAGTAGTTACATTGACAAAGAGAGAAAGGAACTGGAAGCATGAATGATAATAATTTTTTACAAGAGGCGTTTAAACAAAGCCATTTTAAAGTACCTGGTCATGGAACGAGAAACATTCAAGTTCTGAAAGAGGCATTGCAGGACTTGAATGAAGAATTAGAAAGTGACATATACGGAAAGGGAACAATAATAGAAGACTTTCAGGGGAAAATGGCAGAATTCTTAGGTAAAGAAGAGGCGGTATTTTTCCCGAGCGGCACTATGGCCCAGCAAATTGCATTAAGAATTTGGTGTGATCAAAAAGAGGTAAATAAAGTAGCCTATCATCCATTAAGCCATTTGGAGATTCATGAGGAAGATGGCTTGAAAGAACTGCATCAGATAGAATCGATTCTTTTAGCAGATAAATCAAGTGTAATTGAGTTCGAGGATGTGGCAGGCATCAATGAGAAAATTGCCTGTCTTTTACTTGAGTTACCACAACGGGAGATTGGCGGACAGCTCCCGGACTATAAAACCCTTGAAGCGATTTCGGCTTACTGCAGGGAAAAAGGAATCAAATTGCATTTAGACGGGGCAAGACTGTTTGAGATTACCCCATATTATGTAAAGTCAGCTGCCGAAATTTGCAGTTTATTTGATAGTGTTTATGTTTCGTTTTACAAAGGAATTGGCGGAATTGCTGGTGCTATTCTAGCTGGTGACACAGATTTTATTGAGAAATCAAAAGTATGGAAGAGACGTCATGGGGGAGATTTAATTAGTCTCTATCCCTATTTCCTAAGTGCAGATTATTATTTTGACAAGAGGATTGGCAAAATGGAGCTATACTATGAGGAGGCCAAAGAATTAGCGGGTTTTTATAATCAATGTAATGGTGTTTCAACCATTCCGCATGTGCCAGTCTCCAATATGTTTCATGTCCATTTTCAAGCTCCAAAAGAGGAAATGGAGATTATTTTAGCTGAAGTTTACACGGAATCTGGGATTGGCTTATCAGGTTACGTTAGGGATGTAAGTGAAGAGACCAGTTATTTCGAAATTAGCATTGGCGATTTGTATGGGACGGTTCCGCGGGATAAATTAATAAATGCATTTAAACTACTGGATTATAAAATGAAAAATAGAAATCGATGACTCCGATGGTGCCTAATCCACAAGGCACCATTTTCCTTAATTTACATGTCTTTCTCCTCTATTTTCCTTACTAATTTTTATAATAGAATGAGAATAAAAGATTAGTAAGGAGAGGTACTTTTTGAAGAAGAAACTATCATACATTATTCTTGTTTTTTTAGTTTTATTAAGTTTCCTGCCAAATGGGAACGCAGCACTTGCGGCAAAGCCGGATCGTACGGCACCAACTTCACCAACCAACCTTCATACGACTTCCATAACGGAAACCTCCGTATCATTGGCATGGAATAGTTCAACCGATAATGTTGGGGTTACTGGTTATGACATTTACCAAAATAATAGATTGATAGGGAATGTGTCGTCCACGCAATATGTGGCTAACAATCTGACCCCAAATACATCCTATAGTTTTTATATCAAAGCAAGGGATGCACGTGGAAATATATCAGCGGCTAGTAGTGCACTAAACGTTGTAACTTTACCACAAACAACTCCAATTCAATCAAATTATAAAAAAGTAGGCTATTTCGCAGGCTGGGCAACCTATTCTAACTATCAGGTTTCTGATATTGATGCTAGTAAACTAACACATTTGAATTATGCCTTCGCCAATATTAATGCCGATGGAAAAATAGATGTTGGCGACCCATTTGCTGATATCGAACAGACATTTCCAGGTGATACTGCTGATCAGCCATATAAAGGTAATTTTTATCAATTAACGAAACTAAAGCAACAATATCCACAGTTAAAAACGTTAATCTCTGTTGGCGGCTGGTCATGGTCAGAAAGGTTTTCAGATGTAGCCTTAACTGATCAATCCAGAGCGATTTTTGCAGATAGCTGTTTGCAATTTATTCTAAAATATGGATTTGATGGAATCGATTTGGATTGGGAATATCCAGTATCTGGGGGAGAAGCAGGTAATATTCATCGCACTGAAGATAAACAGAATTTCACCCTTTTGGTTAAAAAAATTAGAGAAACGTTAGATGCTCAAAGTGCAATCGATAAAAAAAAATACTTATTAACGATAGCTGGCGGCGCTAACAAAGGCTATGTTGCCAATACGGAACTAAGCTTACTTCAACAGTATTTAGATTACATTCAGCTTATGACCTATGATTTTCATGGTTCTTGGGACACTTTAACTGGAATGAATTCTCCATTATATCGCGATCCGGAATCTAAATTTGCGGAGTTTAGTGTCCAAGATGCGGTACAAACTTATATCAATAGCGGGGTGCCAGCTGCTAAACTTGTAATGGGGATACCATTTTACGGAAGAGTATATAACAAAGTAAACAATGTGAATGACGGTTTATATCAATCTTTTACTGGCGGGGGTTCTGCTTTAAGTTATGGTCAACTTGAAGCAAGTTACCTTAATAAAAACGGGTTTATCCGTTACTGGGAGCCTGATTCTAAGGTGCCTTGGCTGTTTAATGGTTCGCAATTTATAAGCTATGATGATCCCGAGTCGATTGGTTATAAAACATCCTTTATTAAGTCAATGGGGCTGGGCGGAGCGATGATGTGGGAGCTTAGCCAGGATCCAAATAAAGTGTTAATAAGTAAGATTTATAATGATTTAAGATAAGAAAAGCCTTTGTGCTTTTCTTTTTTTATATGATTGTGATTAAATTCAGAAAATTCGAATTAAAGATTGACAAATTCCTATTTTTTGAAATAGATTAAAATTGTGATGTAAACATCAAAGGGAATTATTTACGAATATTATCCATCACTCCCATTAATATAATAGAGGAGTTGGTTTTTATGTTTGCCCCATTAACACCATTAGACTGGAAACGGAGGGCGGTGAAGTATTACCCAAATAAAATCGCTGTCATTGATGAAGAAAAGGAATTTACATATCTGGAATTCGGACAACGTGTTGATCGGTTATCCTCTGCATTAGAACAAGCAGGAATTGGAAAAGGTGACCATGTTGCGGTTATGCTGCCGAACACCCATTATATGTTGGAGTGCTTTTATGGAATCTGCCAGCTTGGAGCTGTCATGGTCCCTTTAAACTACCGCCTTTCTGCAAGTGACTTGGAATATATTATCCGCCATAGTGATGCGCGAATGTTGATAGTCGATGAGGAATTTTGTGCTCCAATTGAAAAAATCATCGATAGTCTTGCGCTCGAACAAATCGTGATTGTGCGGGTGCCAGGTCACGAAACTTCATTGAAAGGCATTGATTTTGAGACTTTTCTAGAACATGCTCCTGATTCAGCAGCACCTCCTGAGGTTGAAATCGATGAAAATCAGTTGCTAACCTTAAATTATACGAGCGGCACAACTTCAAAACCAAAAGGAGTCATGCTAACCCATCGGGGAAGTTATTTGAATGCCGCTAATTTTATGTACCACCTAGGTGTAAATCACGATGATGTCTACCTGCATACACTGCCAATGTTCCACGCAAATGGCTGGGGCGGTGTTTGGGGGATTACAGGTGCAGGGGCTACTCATGTGTGTTTACGAAAAGTAGACCCGCCTCTAATTCTGGAATTATTTGAATCTAAAAAAATATCACTTTTATGCGGGGCGCCAACCGTCGTTAATATGCTTGTGAATGATCCAAAGGCCAAAGAAATTAAAATAAAAACGAATCCTCGCATGGCAACAGCTGGTGCACCTCCTGCGGCAGCCCTAATTCACAAAGCGCAAGATATCCTGGGCTTAAACATGATTCATGTTTATGGGCTAACTGAAACATCACCATTCATTCTATACTGTGAATGGAAAGAAGAATTTGATTCAAGGTCAGCAGATGATCAAGCTGCCATCAAAGCAAGGCAAGGTATTGAACTTGCTTTTAATGGTGAAACGAAGGTTGTTTATCAAGACGGGGAAGAAGTGGCTTGGAATGGTGAGGAATTAGGTGAAATCATTACTCGCGGTAACGTGGTTATGGCAGGTTATTATAAGGATCCTGTCACGACAGCTGCAGCTATAAAAGATGGCTGGTTCCATACCGGTGATTTAGCAGTTACTCATCCAGATGGATTTATTGAGATCCGTGACAGGTCTAAGGATTTGATTATCTCAGGAGGGGAAAATATTTCATCAACAGAAGTAGAGGGAGTTCTATATAGACATCCGTCTGTATTAGAATGTGCAGTGATCGCTGTTCCTGATGAAAAATGGGGTGAGGTTCCAAAGGCTATAATAGTTCTTCAACCTAATACTGAAGTAACAGAGGAAGAAATCATTCAGTTTTGCCGCTCGAATATAGCACACTTTAAAGCACCAAAAGCGGTCGAATTTGTGGAGGCTTTACCTAAAACAGCCACTGGAAAACTACAAAAATACCGTTTAAGGGAAATGTACTGGAGTGGTCCGAAAAGAGTGAATTAAGACCAAAAGATCCAATATCGTGATATAAAACTCCACCTCCTTTCTATGTTCCAATTAATATAGAAAGGGGGTGATTTTTTTGGATAAAAATTTTTCCTTAAGCAAAAATGTCCTTCATAAACTATTGAAGGACATTGGCTATAGAATTCCTTTCAAAAATGTCCATCATGACCGTCTAAGGTCAAATGTTTTATATCCTCAGTACTGTAAACGGCATGTTTAAACCATTCTAAATTTCCCGCAAATCTTTCGGTACATTGAAACTGAATATTTTTAGCCCTATTATCTTGAATGCATCTAATTGACCCCATAAAGACAGACTGGCTGTTATCGATTTCTTGGTACGTTGCATAATAAGGCAATAATTCGAAACGGTAGCCTTTGGCAAGTGAATCAAAATAATTTTTTGAAACGATTTCTTTAATATTTTCATAGGTAGGTTCATCTAATCCAAATCGAATGGTTGAGGTACCGTCCGAGAGGGTTACTTTCATTTTCATATAAGGACCCTGGATGTCTTTAGAAACCGTTAGGATTTTAAAATTCCCAATTACATTCATCAAATCAGCCCCCTTATAAATATCTATATTATCTTTGTATGGAAAATTGGCCATTTGTTTTTAAAAAGAAAGCTCACACTCGCTTGTTAGGCAAAATGAGTGTGAGCTTTATTATGTAAAATAGTCCGACATCACCTAAGTCTTAGGTCCGATAGTAAAATCAAGCTCAAGCGCAATTATGGAACCATTAGAAAAAAGGTAAGATGAAAACATAAAGAGGCAAAAAAGGAGGAAGAAAAAGTGAAAAAATTTGGCTTGTTTTTAGCGGGAGGCGCGGCTGCCATCATCTTACTCAATTCGATCGGTCCAATGTTGGCATTACTAGTGAGTTTGGTGATTCTTTACTTCATTTACAAACAGTTTTTGAAAGTGGACTCCATCGGATGGAAGATCGCATTAATTATCTTTGGGTTAGTGGTACTTTCATCAAACATCCACAATATACCTGCCCTTATTGGTGCAGGCGCAGCTTATGTCCTATATCTTGTCTATAAAAATTGGAACAAAAAAGCAGCACCCAAAAATGGTGATCCATTCGATAATTTTGATAAACAATGGAATGAATTAAAAAAATATTAATTTCAAGGGAGAAAAATAAACATGTCAAACTTATTTACAAAAATAAAAGATATCATTGTTGCTGATTTGAATGAAACTCTCCACCAAAAGGACACACAAAATCCAATTAGTAAACTCAATCAATACCTACGCCAATGTGAGCAGGAAACAGAAAAAGTAGGAAAGCTTGTTGAACGACAAGCTCGTTTGAAGGATGAATTTTTAAAAGAGTATAATTTAGCAGCAGAGTTGGCTGAAAAAAGAAAGCACCAAGCGGAAATCGCATCAAATGCAGGGGAGACAGAACTATATCAATTTGCCGCAGCAGAGCATCAGCAATATGTCGAGCGTTCCCAGCGTCTAAGCACTTCACTTGCACAAGCGAATGAGCAGTTGAATGAATTAAAAAGAAAATACGAAGAAATGAAGCATAAGTTAAAGGATATGCATCTTCGCAGAATGGAATTAATGGGCCGAGAAAATGTAACGCGCGCCAATATTGGAATGAATCAGGTCTTAGAAACAAATTCTTCTCAAAACCATTCCTATTCAAAATTCAAGGACATTGAAAACTATCTTGAACGATTAGAAAATAAAATTAAAGACACCTTTAATCAAGTCAGTTTGGATGAGCAGATTGCACAGTTAGAAAAGAAAATGGATCATAAACCATTGAATTTAACAAAAGAATAGACCAATAAAAAAAAGCTGAATTGCAAAATAGTTTTAGGGTTAAAGGTTTTTAAAGGGCCAAGAGGAAAACTCTAAGCCCTTTTTTTACGTAAAACGGTAATAAATCCATCCAATATTTCATGACTAACGGAAAAGCCTTTTCGTTTGTAGAACTCTAAAGCATCATCATTGCCATTTGAGACATAGATAAAATAATCTTCGACATCCTCAAATTGCTTTAGCCAATCCATGGACATATTAAAAAGTTTGGAACCAATGCCGTATTGTCGGTATTCTTCTTTAATATAAAATTGGGATAAACAACCGACATTTTTTTTACTTACAGTTGAAAGGTCAAAAAAAGTGGCGAAATCATTGGAATATGCTTCTTTTGGAGAGATATTTGAATAGACATAACCTACAATTTTATCTTCATCCTTAACGACCACTATATAGTTGTGGGGCGCACTTTTTATTGAAGGAACCATCCGAGTTTCAAAACTCATTGTGTCAAACAATTCCGGTTTTATGTATGCTTTCGACTTTTGAAAGGTCATTAGCTCATTGCATAAATCCCGGCAGTATTCGATTTGTTTTTCAGGAATCACTTCATATGTTATCTTCATATCTTTCACACCTTTAAAAAACCAACGTTTAAATTATTCCAAGCCGTTCCAATCCGTAGCGGACTCCGTCCTCCTCGGAGGAGAGGGTTACCATATTGGCGGCTTGTTTTACTTCATCACGGGCATTCCCCATCGCGACACCCATTCCTACTAAGGAAAGCATTTCAATATCGTTTAAACCATCCCCAAACGCAACCGCTTCGTCAGGTGCAATGCCGATTCTCTCTAACAGTTTAGTAATGCCCACTGCTTTATTGGAATTGGTCAAATTCACATCACACGTCTTTGCCCCTGAACTCCATCTTCTGAAATCCAATTCCGGAATCTTGGTTTGATAGGATAACTCTTCTTCAAGGTCACAATGAAGGAACAACTGATAAATATCCTGATTCATCCAAAATTGTGGCGGAGCAAGTTCCGGCACCCAAGAATCATTCATGTACGCCTCCTTGACGAAAGGATGACTTAAATCAGTAACTTTGAAGCTCTTTCCTGCTAAAAATGTAAGGGCATGTTGATTATCATTTGACAACAGATGCACTTTATTTAATACTTGCTTCTCAATCGTGTTCTTGAATAATTCTTTTCCCTCATGAAAAACATACGAACCATTAAAAAAGATCATTGAGTCGACACCGGTCTCCTCCATAATCGATTCAGAAAAATAAGGGGCTCTTCCCGTAGCTATAACCACTTTCATATTTTTCTCTTTTAACCGCTGGATCGCATCCTTAGTGGCATTGCTAAGAGCTTTTCCATGTGGCAGGATCGTTCCGTCTATATCAAAGATGACAACTTTATAGTTCAAAAAATCACACTCCTAGGATGCTGAGTTTTACCCTGTAAAGCAAAATTACCTTTAGCACATTATAACATGTTTAATTTAAAAAGCTTATGTTAGATATCCTTCTAACAACCTTTAAAAATAACTAAATAAACATGGTCCCTGCGACTATAAAACTTATCATAGATCCTAAGATTAAACCGGCAGCTGCAAAACTCATTAAAATGACACCGTGGACTTTATTTCTTTAAAAATATTTACTATTCTAAAAATACTGGAAATTTAATTTTAGATTATCATAATTTTTAAAACTTTTTTGAAAAAGTGTTTTTATTAAGTTAGTACCGAGCCCGATAATGGTAAAATTAAAAAAGATTGATTAATAGAGTTTAGGCTTGGAACAAAATAAGGGGGAATTACGTTGAAAAAGAAACCAATTATAGGCATTACCGGTGCCTATGTGAACCATAACGATTACATGGAAGGTGTATATGTTCATCATGATTATCATAAAAGTGTTGCCGCTAATGGTGGAATCCCGATTATTCTTCCATTTCTTAATCCTGAAATAGCAATAGAAACAATTGGATTATGTGACGGTATTATCCTAAGTGGGGGAGAGGACGTTGATCCACAATTTTATGGTCAAGATCCTCATCCAGGATTAGGACCAACCATTCCGGAGCGGGATTTCTCTGAGATCGCCATTGTACAGTATGCAATTCAGAATAATATTCCAATCCTGGCGATTTGCAGAGGAGTGCAAATATTAAATGTGGCTCTTGGCGGTACCTTAATTCAAGATATACCGAGTCAAGTTAATAAACCAATCCAACACACGCAGAAAATAGACCGAAGCCGTGATACCCATTGGGTGACCATCTCAAAAGAAAGTAAGCTATTTGAGGTTTTGGAATCCGAGATTGTCAGAGTCAACAGTCTTCACCATCAGGCAATTGATAAGGTGGCCAGTGATTTAAGAGTAGCTGCTCGATCAGCAGATGGTATCGTTGAAGCAGTTGAGTATATTCATTCACCAACATTTACAATGGGTGTTCAGTGGCATCCGGAATCAATGGCAAGTACAAGCCCTGCGATGAACAATTTGTTTGTTGAATTTATTAGAAGCTGTATGAAGGTTCCGGCGTTGTAAATGAATGTTTCTATGGGATATTATGATTTAGCATAATTTTAATAGTGTTAAAGCCGGAGGCATAGTGCTTCTGGCTTTTTTTATGAGTGTATCTGGTTATCAACAAATCAGATTATAAGAAAAATTTTGTATTTTTTTATATATAAACACTTCAAAAGGGCCGTTTTCATAACTTACATGAGAGTAAAAAATTAAATAGGGGGAGGATTATGTCTGTCATTGGGATAGAACCATACATGCATGTTCGCTCAGCTAAATATCCCGAGTACGATCCGACTTGTCACAAACTAAGCTTTTTAGCCGACTATACGGGTATCCAGCAAGTATGGGAAATCAATCTAGGGGATGAGTGGCCGGTCCAAACTTCCTATACCAGCGAAAGAATCACGTTTGTAAGTTATGTAACAGGCACCTCAAATAAAATCATCGGAATGGATTCAGGTGGAAATGAGAAGCAGCAATTGTATTTACTTGGGAACGATGGAAAACTAAAAGAGCTGACAAAATCTCCCGATCATATTCACCGCTTTGGAGGTTCCTCACCTGACGGTAAATGGATAGTATGGTCAAGTAATCGTCGAAATCCTGCCTTTTTTGACATTTATATCCAAAATCTGGAAACTTTGGAGATAAAGCTAATATTGGCTGGAGAAGGGATATTTTCTGCAGTAAAATGGTCGCCGGATGGTAAATCGTTATTGGTCCAGAAGATAAATTCCCCGTTAGATAATGATTTGGGAATACTCGACCTATCAAACGGGGTTACGAACTGGTTAACCGAACATAAAGGTGAGGCGAGCTTTAAAGATGCTCACTTTAATAAAGATGGAGATCATCTTTATGTATTATCAAATAAAGACAGGGAATTCTACGGGCTTGCTCTCATAAATATAAAAACCAAACATTTCGTGTGGCTCGAACGGGGGCAATGGGATTTTGAGGGATTGTCTATGAATAAAGAAAAAAATATGGCAGCCTACACAATAAATGAGGATGGTATATCCAAAGGGGTGCTTTTAGATATTAACCGGAGTTACCTTTATACGTGGAAGACACCAATAGGGGTTATATCCAATCTGAAATTTTCACCAGATAGCCAAAAATTAGCCTATACCTTCAAGGGCCCGGCCTATCCTTCTGATATTTGGGAGCTTGACCTAAATACCATAAAAGCGGAAAGGCTTACGTATGTTTCTCGTTCACCAGTACTGGATAAAAAATTAGTAGAGCCGGAACACATATCCTTCCGTTCATTTGATGGCCTGGAAATTCCAGCTTTTTATTATATGCCGCAAAAAAAAGTAGAAAAATATCCAATTGTCATTTATCTTCATGGCGGGCCCGAAAGCCAATCGCGCGCGGTCTATAACC
Organism: Neobacillus bataviensis; assembly: GCF_019969725.1. The sequence continues at coordinate 496,595 of NZ_JAHXYW010000003.1, read as the reverse complement.
CAGTCCTGCAATATTTCCTAAACCAGGGTTATGCTGTATGTACACCTAATGTGAGGGGAAGTACGGGATATGGAAAAACCTTCACCCATTTGGATGATGTCCAAAATAGAATGGACGCGGTAAAGGATTTAATTTTTTTAGTGGAATGGCTGAAGGTGAATCGAAATATCGACCCCAAAAAAATCGGGATCATGGGGGGGAGTTATGGGGGCTTTCTCGTTCTTGCTGCCATTAGTCACTATCCGGAGATTTGGTCGGCTGGAATTGATATTGTCGGAATGTCCAGTCTAAGAACTTTCCTTCAAACGACGAGTCCTTGGCGTAAGAAGCATAGGGAATTTGAATACGGAACCATAGAAAGAGACGGAGAATTTTTTGATAAAATTGCGCCCTTGCAACATTCAGAACGAATTTCCTCTCCGCTATTGGTGATTCACGGTGAATCGGATCCCCGTGTCCACATCCAAGAATCTGAACAAATCGTTACGAAACTAAAGGATAGACAGCACCCTGTGGATTTTATCCGCTTTGAAGATGAAGGCCACTCGATCGAAAAACAAAAAAATAAAACTACTGCCTATAAGGCGATGGTAACGTTTTTTGATCGATACCTTGGGGAAGGGTTATAAATATAATAGCGGTTCCTTTATGCTAGGTTAAAAGGAAACCGCTATTTTATATAAAAAAATCAACCCTTGTTCAGTAAGGTTTTAGGATTGGCGTTTAAAATAAGCATGGCACAAATGAGAATGGCTGAGACGATCCATATCGCTTTAATTCCAAAATGAAGAGTGGATACAGCACCAATGAAGGCGCCACCAAGAAAAGAAATAATGATAATCGTGAAGTCAATAAATTGAATGACATTTTGCCGGTCTTGCAATACAAGTGCCGTGTAGGCTGCTTCTGCGGCTGTCCGCAAATTTCCTGTGACCATGGCTGAATTAAATTGCCATTTCACCAATGTCCGAAAAGATGAAATTTGTACGGATGAGACGAAGGCAATCGTAACAGTTACAACCATATCTGGAACTTGGGGCGGCCAGGTACCAACTATAACTAGGACAAGGCCCTCCAAAAATAGAACGGAGCGGGCCGGATAGGGGAAAATTCTCGTAATTTTCGGATGCTTTAGTCCCTCGGCTACAATCACCCCTATAACAAATGCCACAATCGGGGGAAGATGCTTTAACCCCTGTTTCCAATGCCCTTGAGCTATTTCCACGCCCAACAATACAATATTCCCTGTTTGGGAAGTGGCAAAAACACCGTCCCTGCTGACATAGGTATATGCATCCAAAAACCCTCCCACTAAAGCGAGTAATATGCCTAAACCAATGGATTCTGGAGTGATTCGAGGAACCTTAGACATACTTATATTTACATACTTTCTCAAATAGGATAGTGCTATATTCTGTGACACGCTGCCTTGAGACTTTTCCATAGAACATCTCCAAAACATATTAAAAGTTTTTTAACAAATTACCATATTTTAAGCTTCCCCCTTTGTAACTATATTTTTGCGTAAATATTTAGTTTATATTTTCTAACTCAGATGAATGAACCAATTCAATATTATAAAAACTTCCAATTTCCTTTATTTCACAGTATCCAGAAGTGTACTTATATAGAATTATATATTTCTTCCCATTATAAAAAACATGAGTATTGTTCTCCATGTAAACTCCACCTTTCATCCACATTCTACTTTTCTTATCCATTGCAATATATGAAGACCATTTAAATTTTATGTAAATTTTTTTGTCTTAATATCGAAAAAAGAAAATTAATGGCGTTTTTTATTGTCAAATTGTTTATTATCATGGTAGTATAAGAAAAAATAAATTCCCTTTAACTTGGTCCAGAGAGGCCAAAAAGGCGAAAGTTAACATCGTATATGAATTTTGATATATGATACCCTTTTGTCTTTTTGGACGGAAGGGTATTTTATTTTGCAAAAGTATCTTTTAATCATAGTCCAGAGAGGCTTGGAAGGAGAATGCAAAAGTGAATTATCAGAAAAAAACAGTCGTAGCATCCGTAGCAGGTTTAACCCTTGAAGGAATGGATATTATGTTTATATCCTTCGCTATGTCGATGATTATTGGACAATTTCATATTGGCATGGCAACTGGCGGACTTATTTCTTCTATTACGAATTTAGGAATGCTTTTTGGAGGAATGATTTTCGGAATCCTTGCCGATAAGTTTGGTAGAGTAAAAGTTTTTACTTATACAATAATTTTGTTTGCCATTGGAACTGGCTTAACCGGTTTGGCGACCAATATTGAACAAATATACATTTTTAGGTTCATTGCTGGGTTAGGTGCCGGAGGGGAATACGGAATCGGCATGACTCTTGTCGCAGAAGCATGGCCAAGGAATAAGCAAGGACGAGCCTCATCATATGTAAGTGTAGGTGCTCAATTTGGGGTGATTCTTGCAGCACTACTTAGTGCGCTTATTCTTCCTGCGTGGGGATGGAGAGGATTGTTTTTCATCGGAGTAATTCCAGTTATTTTTGCCTTTATCGTTCGTAAGAATTTAGATGAATCGCCAGAGTGGCTGAAATCAAAAAAAGCGAAACAGAATATTGATAAGCAAGGAAAGTTGAAGCAATTATTTGCAAATCGAAAAACTGCAGCAACCACCATTGCCCTAGCCATCATGGCGACAGTACAAATTGCAGGCTATAATGGTTTGATGATCTGGCTGCCATCCATGCTGCAGCAATCACAAGGATTATCAGTTTCCGGTTCGGCTCTATGGACCATCAGCACGGCAGTTGGAATGATTGTGGGGATGTTAACCTTTGGTCAATTTATGGATCGTCTAGGAATGAAGTGGACATATGGGATCTTCTTACTAGCGTCAGCAGTGGCTGTATTCTTCTATTCGTATGCGTCCGGCAGTACAGGAGTATTAATTGGCGGTGCAATCGTCGGATTTTTCTCAAATGGAATGTTTGCAGGATATGGAGCTTTAATTAGTTATTATTATCCAATTGAAATTCGCAGCACAGCCACGAACACAATTTTTAACTTTGGGAGAGCACTTGGAGGATTATCCCCGATTTTAGTTGGATTCATTTTAGAGCATGCGAATGTAACCACAGCCATGAGCTATCTTGCCGTTCTTTATTGTATCTCATTTATGGCAATGTTAAGTTTGAAAAAAGGTCAGTCTGAACGAAAGTCGAAAACAGTGAATAAGCTTTCTGAAGCTGTATAATTCTATCTCATTACACATTTTTTATATGAAATAACCTCCCCATATCAAAACGGGGAGGTTATTTCATTTTCTTTTCCAATTCTTCTAGAAGATTTCTTATAAGTTGATATGACATCACGAAAACTCAGTATTAGTTCAAACAATAAAAGAATCATAACGACCCAGACTCCTAAGTTTAAGATCGTGTCAATTACAAAAGATCCGATAAATAAATGGGTATGGATGAGGGCTGTAAATGTGTAAAACATCGCAAAGGTAAAAATCCTACTCCATTGGGTTACATCGTAAATAAATATCCCATTTTTAAATCCATAGTATTTAATCCGTCTAAAAAGCCTATAGACTTCAATGGACTCAACGGTTATGAAAATTATTAAGGCGGCTCTCCAAATCCATCTAATGGCTTCAATACTGATGATGCCAGTGACTAAACAGGCAATACCGGAAATGGATAAAGCACCATGAAGGATGCAGTTCGTATTGTTCCAATCCAATTCAATCGACCAAGCACTTTTTACGTATCTATATATAATAAAGAAAACACAAACAAGATAAAAACTAAACCCGATAATTAATAAAGATAGATTAAAGATGACCGGAAATCCTTTGAAAACGGTATTCAGTAACAGGACAATCGATTGTGTGCTTACAGTTGTTAGTAGAAGAATTCCGTGTACACTCCGATAGGATTTGGTTTGTGAAATTTCAATAAAAGTTTTTACACTTACCCAAAGATAAATGCCCCACAAGACAATATTAATATAAGCAATCATTTCGGAAATAAATCCCCAGTGGAAAAATTGTTTATAAAACAAGATGCCGCTTATCGATGTACCCGCAACCCAAGTACCAATCCCAAAACGGTTGATCCGGTTGGAATAATGAATATCTTTAAATCTACCATCCAGCAGGGCAATGACGAAAGATAAAATGAAGGCAAACCATAAAGAAAGGTTTATGATGGTTAAAATTTTCCCGAAAATATGCTGAAAAAACTGGGTCCCAAAGTAGTTAAATAGAACTCCTTGAGTAACAATCCCTATCGCCATCACAATGGCCATTGTTGAAGTTCGGATATAGATTTTTTTAAAAGTGAAAAACAAAATGATGCAAACAAAAAGAAAAATCAATATGGATAAATAAAGCATAGTTATCACCGTGGTTTTATTAGATATAAATTTATTATACCATCATTATCCTCAATGGTCGAAACTACTGGATAGAGGACTTCTATAGGAGAATTTTTTTTATAAATGTCAGTGTTTTCAACGGATGTAAGCGCATACATTGATAGTGAGCACTTGGAGGTGATACCGTTGATTCATATTTATGGAAAAGATTATATAAAGTATTTAAACGATGAAAGTTCTGGCCGAATCACTTTTGATCAATGGAAAAATAAAAACGGAAACCAGGAATCTGATAAGTGTCAATACTGTGGTAAGAGTAAAAACCGCTTTCAGCCATGTCCAAAATGCAAATTTTAAGCGGCTCAAGGCTTTTTTGGGAATAAATTCTCCAATTTAGAAACATAATAATTGTACTTCCTCCTTATTTTATTGAAAGACTGTTTGAAGTAGTTGCTTACTGCTTCTTTTTTTTGACAAAATTCCAATTTTAGAGTAGTTCTTAGGTATTAGACCAAGGTTACTAATTGCAAGTAAGTAATAGGAAATATATTGAAAAATTTAATGGAAAAACTTAGAATATAAATTGGGATAAAAGAAATAACGCTTTTATCTTAAATAAGAGGATGATTTTTTTGGAAAACAAACAAGTACAAATGGAGCTTGCCAGTTATATTGGCCGGACACTGCGTGAAAATTTTGGAAAAGGACCTGAATCGGTGTTTGTTTCCTATAATCAGTCCATTATGTCTGTTTATTTACGAAACTTTATCACTCCGTCTGAAGTTGTCCTATTAGGGCAAGATCAAGAGTCCATTGTTCAAAAAACGAGGGATATGTTAATGCAAAACCTAATTCCCGAGTTTAAGGCCTATATAAAAATATTAACAGGCATGGAAATTAAAGAATTTTACTATGATTGGAGCCTTCAAAATAAAAGCGGCGTATTCGTTGGCATTAGTTCTTCTTCTTCGGAAACGAATGAAATAAAGAGCGATGATTTCGAAGGAAGAGAAAATCTTCACAAGGAAATCAAAAGAATTAGTATTCAAGCTCAAAAGGATCCCGAAGAAGTGTTGTCCTTTCGATTAAATCAAAGAACTTTAGTCGTGATTAGAAAAGGAATTCTCGTTTCCATCGAAAGGGAATTAATTCGATTAGGAGGTTCCGAAACATTAAAATTGGCTAAACGAAATCTTGAAAAGAGATTATTACATAATAGCAATAATTTTGAAGCGATTCTCAATACAAAAGTAATTGATATCTTTGTGGATTGGGATTTCAGCCTCGATAAGAGTGCCATTGTGCTTGTCTTGTCAGCAACTTAATAGCGGCGGTAGTGGGTTAGACAATATGATTGAGCTAGACACAAGCCAGGATGAGTTTCAACCTCATCTTGGCTTTTTTTATATATAAATTTGGGGAAAGGAACTGATAGAGAGAGATGAACAGTCCTATTGAAATTATTAAAGCGGAAAAGAGACAACTATTAATAGAGTATGTAAATGAAAATTTTAGTAGAAATGAAACGCTGTTTTATGGTAATAATGATGCCATTTTGGCTTTTGATTTAGATGGCAATGTCGTCCTGGTAAATCCAGCTTTTGTGAAGTTATCCGGATATAGTACTGAAGAGTCCATCCAAATGAAGCTTCAAATGTTCTTTCGAATTGAAAGCTTAGACGAAGTTTTTCATTATTTTCATAAAGCCACTTTGGGAGAAGTACAAAACTTTGATTGTAGAATGACTGCAAAAGATGGGAAAATCATTGACTTGAATATTACGAATATTCCGATAGGTAGAAGGAATACCATTGTTGGAATACATGCGATTGCAAAGGATATCACACAATTAAAAAGGAAAAAGTCAGAGGTTAGAAAAATAGAAGAATTTCACCGTGTATTGACCGACAATGTATTAGATATGATAGTGAGCACAAGTTTGTTAGGGAAAATTCTCTACGTTTCCCCTTCTTGTGAAAATATTCTGGGGTATACTTCTGGAGAATTAATTGGAAAACATTCTTCCATATTACTTCATCAAGAAGATAAAGAGAAGGCAATTCTTGACCGTAAAGAAGTATTAAGCAGTCTTGAAAAGGGAAGAAATTCCTACCGGTTTCGGAAAAAAGATGGAAGTTTCGTTTGGATCGAATCCATTTGTAACCCAATCATTGACCCTGACACAAAAAATATTTTAGAAGTCGTTAGCGTCATTCGCGATATTACAGAAAGAAGACAAGCAGAGGAAGCACTATGGAGCCGAAAAAAAGCTTTTCGTGATTTAGTTGAACATTCCCCCGATGCCGTGATTATCGTCAAAGATGAAAAAATATTGTTTATTAATGAAACGGGTGTAGGTTTATTAGGTGCTACAACACCTGAAGATTTCATTTCGAAATCTATTCTAGAATTGATTCATCCTGCAGACCATGAGAAAGTAAAAAAACGGATTGCCAGTGTTATTGATGGAAACACAACAGAATTTAAACCATTTAATATTATTCGTTTGGATGGATCCAGCATCCAAGTGGAGATCAAAGGCATTCCAACATTTTTTCAAAATCAGCCGGCACAGCATGTTATTATTCGCGATAATACAGAAAAGAAAAAGACTCAGGAACTCTTATTAAATTCAGAAAAACTAACAATAGCTGGTCAACTGGCTGCAGGAATTGCTCATGAAGTACGAAATCCACTCACTGCAATTAAAGGGTTTTTACAATTAATGGAGAACCAATTAGAGGAAAAAACGTATTTTGACATTATTCAATCGGAGATAGACCGGATTGAATTGATTCTAAGCGAGCTATTGGTGCTGGCCAAACCACAGGATTTAAAATTTGGAATAGAGAATATGCACTCCCTAATCGAAGATGTGAAAACATTAATTGATACCCAGGCGATTATTAATAATGTCCAAATCGAAATAGTAAATGAATGCAGGGATTTGATGATTCACTGTGATAAAAATCAGTTAAAACAGGTTTTTATCAATTTTTTAAAAAATGCAATTGAAGCGATGCCCGATGGAGGCATGGTTACTATTGAAATAAAACCATATAATGAAGATAATATTAAGATTTTATTTAAGGATACAGGGGCCGGAATTCCGCACCACATTCTAAAACGGATTGGAGAGCCTTTTTACACCACAAAAGAAAACGGTACAGGCTTAGGCATTATGATATCCAAGCAAATAATTGAAAATCATAACGGCTGCGTCCATTTTTGGAGCGATGATAAAGGGACTATTATTGAAATGATTATTCCAATTAAACTGGACCAATAGAAAAATAATTTTATGGGAGGATTCCCCATGGCTGATGTTCCAAATACAACAAAGATATTGGCTCTTAAAAAAATCCTGTTAGAAGAGACAGACGAAGAACACAAATTATCAATGACGGATTTAATCGATAAACTGCAGCTTGCTATTGCCGCCAATGATCCAATTGATAAAAAAAGAATTAAACGATATATTGAATCCTTAAATGAGAGCGGATTTGAAATTCTCCATGAAGGGGAAAAGTACGGAAAAATTGTTTATAGTCATCAATCGAGGCTTTTCGAAACGTATGAGCTTAGAATGCTGGTTGATGCGATACTTTCAGCCAGTTTTGTAACAGAAGAGCAGGCTAAAAATATGATTAGCAAACTAAGCCAGCTTACGAGTAAGCATATCGCCAAAACATTGCCAAGCCCAATCAAATACAACAAATCCATGAATCATATTTATCATTTAACAAAGGTGTATATTGATAAAATCCATCAAGCCATTGATGAAAAAAGAGTGATTACATTTAAATATGGAAAATTCAATATCGACCGCACTTTTGAGCTAAATCGGAATGGACAGGAGTATATTTACCACCCATATGGCCTCATATGGGATCAAGGCTTCTATTACATGATTGGCCAAAAGGAGAATAAGGTAGGCTTAAGTAATTATCGCGTCGATAAAATGAGAGATGTTGAAGTAACGGAACTTCGCTTCAAAAGTAAGGACTATAATATCGACGGATACTTGCATATCAACTTTCATATGTTCTCCGGACAAGGGGAATGGGTAGAGATTGAGTTTAAAGATAAAAGCCTTATTAACCCCATTATCGATAAATTCGGGTTGGACGCGGATATTAAGAAGGTTGATGAGGATACCTTTATTCTAAAAACCAAAGCCATTGTCGGAGAAGGCTTTTTCAATTGGCTCCGCGGCTGGGGCAGCAAAGCAAAAATCCTATCTCCGCCGTCATTAGTAAAGCAGATGAAAGATGAAATTGAGAAAATGTATCAATTATATTCGTAAGGGTGCGCCATTTTTGGTGCACCCTTTTTTATATAATTCAGTTTGTAAGGCAATTTGATAAAAATATACGAGGGGGATTTACAGTGAAAAAGTATTTAAAGATAGCCGGTATAATACTAGGTGCGTTTGTCTTAATCTTTATTGGAGCAGGAATAGGTTCAAGCGGAGCAGAGACAACGGTTCATGATAAAAAAATGGATATTACGGCTTTGGATAAAGAAATTAGCAAGTTAAAAAAAGATGTCTCATCCTTAAAAAAAGATAGGGATGAGGCGCAAACCATAATCGATAAAAAGGATTCAGTACAAAAAGAACTGACAGAATCAGAAGCGAAACTAAAGGATATAAAAGGCACACTAGATAAGGAACTGGCTGACGGCCGTAAAGATATAGATGCTAAGCTGGCAGAAGCTAAAAATGGACTATCAGATGCAGAGGCACAGCTTAAAGATACTCAAGCCAAATTAGCCTCCGCTACAGGCCAACTGCAAAAAGCAGAAGGGGCACCAAAGAAATTAGGTTCAGGACAATATGTTGTAGGAAAGGATATCCCGGCAGGCAGATATATTGCACATGCATTAGGACGCGGCTCTAATTTCTTCGTTTATGACGGGGACAGCGGTTCTGCAAAAGTAAATACTATTCTTGGCAGTGCAGGAGGAATTGGAACTGGTGATTATACATTCTTCTGTGACGAGGGGGATATTATCGAAACTCACGAATCTGTCCAATTAACTCCTGTTAAATAATGGTTGGTGCTGGAGTTCATGGACTACTAGTGGTAGGATATTTTTGAAAGCAGACAAAACAGTAATTTTCCGTAATGGAGGTTAAAGTGTGGCTATTATTGATATTACCGTGATTCCAGTTGGGACAGGGACACCAAGTGTTAGTGAGTATGTAGCTGAAATTCAAAGAGTTCTTCGTCAGTATGAGGGGAGAATAAAGTATCAACTAACCCCGATGAGCACTTTGATAGAAGGAGATTTAAAATTATTAATTGAAGTCGTTCAGGAAATTCATGAAGTTCCATTTCAGAAAGGCTTGCAAAGAGTATGTACTAATATTCGAATTGATGATCGCCGGGACAAAGAAAATACAATGGAACGGAAGCTTCAGGCCGTACAAGCAAAATTATAAGCACTATGAACCCAAAAGGGAGAAGAGGTTATTCTTTTTTTAAGAATGCCTTTTTTTTTGTTTTTATGGTGGAAAACACGTGATATTATGTATGAGAGGAAATTAATATATAAAACTATTAATTTATTTTGGAGGCATGTATTCAATGTTGCATATACGGAACGTAAAAATAGAAGATTTACCTGAAATTAATATCATTGAAAACCTGTGCTTTCCAAAAAAAGAGGCTGCCACAAAAGAAGCGTTTCAAAAGCGTATTCAAATCATACCGGATAGTTTCTTTGTTGCTGAAAAGGATGGTTTTATTGTAGGTTTTGTCAATGGCCCCGTTATCGAATCACCATTCATTACAGATGACTTATTCAGTGAAATTCAGCCAAATCCCCCTTCTGGCGGACATCAAAGTGTTTTAGGAATAGCAGTAACACCACATTTTCAAACACGCGGCGTGGCAGCAGCGTTACTTGCGAAAATTGAAGAAGAAGCAAGAGCAAACAAACGTAAAACAATTACACTCACCTGCAAAGAAGACCTAATTGGCTTCTATGAGAAATATGGATATATCAACATGGGTGTATCTAGATCGGAACATGGTGGTGTAATCTGGTATAACATGGTTAAAAAATTAGAGTAAGTAAAAAAAAGCTGTTATGACAGCTTTTTTTATTTAAAGAAACAGTCTCTAAGACGAGACTGTCAGCAACAAAAGGGTTTAGCCCGGACATTGTTATTCAATAGTTATTTGCAACAGCGCCAGGCTTTTTTAAATATGCATAAACCAAAGAAAAGAAAAGCAAGGAATCCAATTAACCCAATTAGGATGTTTAAAATATTTCCAAGTACTCCCCCAAGACCGATTAGTCCACATACCTCAGTAATGTACCCCAATAATGCAAATAGCAGCCATACCATTCCTGTTAAAAATCCAAGGAAACATCCAAAAATGCAGTGACAATGACCATTACAATGACAATGATGACCCATGAAATTCACCCCCTGTCAATGGTTGTTCAACATTAGGATATGCATGTACTTTACAGCTTGTTTATAAAAAACATGAAAAGAGGCTCAAAGATAGGCACTAAAAATCGGATGTAATAAGAAGTCATTATATTTGAGCCAAGCTCAGCCCGGATAAATTTATATGATTTACAGGTGTGTTAACTTATATCTAATATTTAGAAAATGTCTGCCGCTATCCACCTAAATAATTTTAACACTATTGTAATATATCTAAATATTCATTATAATACTAATTGTTGATAATAATTGTTATTGTTGTCAAAAACATATTTATTTTTGAATTGAACATTATGAATCCCTAAAACATAGATAAGGGATTCAAAAGGGGAAATTTTAACGACAAGGGAATGGTGAAATTCATATAAATGGGGGAGAATTTAATGAAAAATCTATTGAAAAAGTGGAATCAAATTAGCTTGGTAAAACAAATCATTGTCGGTTTAATAATTGGCATTATCTTGGCAGCAGCAATTCCGCAAGCAGCAAAGCCTTTAGTCATTTTAGGCTCTTTGTTTGTAGGGGCCTTAAAAGGAATAGCACCTATTTTGGTACTTTTCTTGGTTATGTCGGCAATAGCTCAACATAAAAAAGGTCAGCAAACCAATATGAAGTCCATCATTTTCCTTTATCTTTTAGGAACATTTTTAGCGGGACTTTTTGCTGTTATTGTAAGCTTTATTTTTCCTGTAGGATTAACACTAGCAGAGGGCGCTGAGGATGTAACGGCTCCTGGCGGTGTTGTAGAGGTTCTCAAAACATTACTCTTGAATGTTGTCGATAACCCGGTAAAAGCTATTTACAATGCGAACTATATTGGTATTTTAGCATGGGCTGTTGTCCTTGGATTGGCTTTAAAAAATGCACCTGATTCGACAAAAACAATGATTTCTAATTTTTCTGATGCTGTATCCAAAGTAGTTACATGGGTAATTAAGCTCGCACCTTTTGGAATTATGGGCCTTGTCATTGACTCAATTACAACGAATGGCCTTGACTCTTTACTAAGCTATGGAAAATTACTGGCTGTTTTAATTGGTTGTATGTTCTTTGTAGCACTTGTAGTCAACCCAATCATTGTATTCGCAGCAATACGTCAGAACCCATATCCGCTTGTATTTAAGTGCTTAAAGGAAAGTGGAATTACAGCCTTCTTTACACGCAGCTCGGCTGCAAACATTCCCGTTAATATGAAATTATGTGAGAATCTTGGTTTAGATAAGGATACGTATTCTGTGTCTATTCCTTTAGGTGCCACCATTAATATGGCTGGTGCAGCAGTTACGATTTCCGTTTTGACACTTGCAGCGGTTCATACACTTGGTATTCATGTGGATATACCAACGGCTATTATCCTCAGCGTCCTGTCCGCGGTGTGTGCTTGCGGTGCTTCAGGGGTTGCAGGCGGTTCGTTATTACTGATTCCTTTAGCATGCAGCTTATTCGGAATTCCAGCTGATGTGGCTATGCAGGTGGTTGGTGTAGGCTTTATCATCGGAGTATTACAAGACTCCTTTGAAACAGCTTTAAACTCATCTACAGACGTACTTTTCACAGCAACTGCAGATTTCAGGAAGCAGCTTAAGGAAGGCAAAAAAATAGACATCAAAAAAGCAGCGTAACTATAAAAGCCCTCTATCATAGAATAGAGGGCTTTCTTATCACTTTTCAATAACCTCGACAGATGAAATATGCGTTGGATTGATGACGATTTTTTCTTCCCCATCCAAGTATACAAGCGTATTATTTAAGATTCTTGATCCATTGGGGGATTCAGTATAAAAAGAAGCGGTAAAGTCATTTAATGAAAAATCCTTCTCGTTAATTACATATTCTTTTCCACTATCCATCACTACTTTTATTTTCAACTCTCCCCACTCCTCACAAAATGTTGTTACTTTTCAGAATTCTACAACAATATGTGAATATCCTCTTTGAAATTGAATAATTTTATTGTTTTCATCAATTAAAAAAATTGGCAGAGTTAAATGGTGTCGCTTAGGCTCTCATTCATGTAAAATAGAAAAATGGACAAGATTAATAATGATAAATAACGAGCATGGAGGATTTAAGGTGTCTTATCAACTTAAACAGAGTTTTAAAATGTTTTCATTAAATTCAAATCGTGAATTGGCTAGTGAGATGGCTCAGCTTCTGAGTTGTGAGCTGGGGAGATGCTCCGTAAAACGATTTGCTGATGGAGAAATCCAAATAAGCATCGAGGAAAGTGTGCGGGGAAGTGACGTGTTTCTTGTACAATCCACTTCCGAGCCTAATAATGAGCATATTATGGAGCTTCTTATCATGATTGATGCCTTGAAGAGAGCTTCGACCCGAACTATTAACGTTGTTATGCCTTACTATAGCTATGCACGTCAGGATCGAAAAGCGAGATCCCGAGAGCCAATTACTGCGAAATTAATTGCCAATCTTTTAGAAACTGCCGGAGCGAACAGGGTCATTACCTTAGACTTTCATGCTGTACAAACTCAAGGATTTTTTGATATCCCGGTTGAACATCTAACAGGCATTCCAATCCTTTCCGAGTATTTTGAGAAAAAAGAATTAGATGATATCGTCATTGTGGCTCCGCATAATGGCGGAGTAGTTAGAGCGAGAAAAATGGCGACGCTGTTAAATGTTCCGCTTGCCTTAATTGATCGCAGACGGCCAGAACATGATGTGTCCGAAATCATGAACATTATTGGAAATATCGAGGGGAAAAATGCGATTATTATTGATGATTTAATTGACACAGCCGGAACCATTACTTCAGGTGCAAAGGCTTTAAAGGAGAAGGGGGCAAAAGCGGTCTTTGCTTGCTGTACTCACCCTGTTTTCTCCGGTCCGGCAATTGAGAGAATAGAAAATTCACCTATCGAGGAATTAGTGGTAACAAATACGATTGCGCTCCCAGAAGAAAAGAGGATTAGTAAAATTACTGCTTTATCCGTTGCGCCTTTGTTGGTAGAAGCGATTGACCGTGTTCACAATGAAAAAGCAGTCACACCTTTATTTGAATAAGTTTAATAATGTTTTTAGGGCGGTTCCTTTTTAGGTGACCGCTCTATTTTTTTGAAAATTTATCCATTCCTTTCAACAAATAAAATCGTAACTTGATTTTTTGTTGTTGAATATAATGGAGTTAAACAGATCTTATTGGCAGAATGAGGTGATGAAATCATTTTTTCTGTTACTGGAATGCGGGATTTCACGTTGTTTTCCATGCCCCATATTGTTACGTTAATCATCTTTTTTACTACATTTTTTGCTTTCGTGTATTACAGAAAAAAGCTTAAGCCGTACCAAGAAATGATAAAATGGACAGTATTTGCGTTGTTGCTATTTGGTGAGTTATCCATTCAATTGTATTTAATTTTAATTCATGAATATGAGCTTAGCGATCTTCCATTGCATATCTGTTCCCTAAGTACCTATCTCGCTCTGTACCTATATTTCAAAAGAAGCCAAAAAGCATTTAATTTGTTATTTTTTATAGGGTTGCTTCCACCGATATTAAGTATGATTTCACCAGATATTGTCCACCAATTTCCCCATTTCCGGTTTATAAGATATTTCCTTCGTCATTCAGCCATTCCATTAGCCGTCATGTATTTTATCCTATTTGAGGGTTACAGAGTTCCTAGAAAAGCCATTTTATCAAGCTTTTTAACTATCAACCTCATCGCCGTACCTATATTTTTCTTGAACAAATTGCTTGGTACGAACTTTTTTTTTATAGCGAATCCATCGGAAACGGAAACAATCCTAACCTATTTCGGCAGCGGGATTATGTATTATATTCATTTAGAAATTGTCGCATTTATGGTGTGTATTATCACTTATATTCCCATGGGCATTTTGCTAAAAAGGGAAAATAAGAATTTAAGAGTCAATGATAAAATGAACTAAATGAAAATATCCCTTCTTAGCCTATAGAATCAATGATTATTCTTGTGAAGGAAGGGATATTTCCATCATGGTGTCAGGCACCGTTCATGGACAATTCTCCTCGAATGTCCGTTTGGGGTGGACATTATTGGTTGCGGTTACAATGAATGGTTAGTATAATAGATTTATGCAACTTGTGGTGCTAGCTATTGTGAATTTAAGGATATTCAGAGAGGCGGAAAATGAATTGGAAACAACGAATAATGCGAAAGTAACGGTAAAAGCAACGGTCCAGGCGCCTGTAGAGAAAGTGTGGGAATATTGGACAGAACCAGTACATATTACAAAATGGAACCAAGCCTCTGATGACTGGCATACGACACATGCTGAGAATGATTTAAGGGCTGGCGGGAAGTTCTCTTCCAGAATGGAAGCGAAAGATGGCAGCTTTGGATTTGATTTTGGCGGTACTTATGATGAGGTAAAATTAAATGAGAGTATTTCCTATACTTTAGGTGATGGGAGAAAAGTCAATATCACTTTTAAAGGTCAAGGCAACGAAACCGAAATCATTGAAACCTTTGATGCCGAAACCATGAATCCAATTGAAATGCAGCAGCAGGGCTGGCAAGCCATCTTAGATAATTTTAAAAAATATGCAGAACAAACAAATATGTAAACTACAAAAGGATTAAAGGAGCTTGGTCATCCAAGCTCCTTTAAATATGATGTATTTGGTATAGTTTATTTTGGTGGATTTATTTTTTTGTACATAAAAAGGAAAGGACTTTTGCGATGAAAATTCATGGAGTTGATTATTGGGTAACAAAGCTGGGACTCGAACCTCATCCAGAAGGGGGTTTTTACAAACGTACTTATGAATCTGGGGAACAAGTTTCCGATCATGAATTAACCGTTCAATTCGAGGGGAAACGAAAGCTTTATACTAGCATTTATTTTCTTCTTACGTCTGAAAATGTGTCCCATTTTCATCGGTTGAAATCAGATGAATTGTGGTATTTTCATACAGGCAGTTCGTTGACCATCCACGTCATTCATGAAAATGGCGAATATAAAGAAATAAAATTGGGCTTGAATTTAGAGGAGGGAGAAGTCCTCCAAGCTTTGGTTCCTAAGAATTCAATCTTTGGCTCCTCAATAAAGGATAATGATGCATACTCATTGGTCGGCTGTATGGTTTCACCAGGATTTGATTTTGTGGATTTTGAACTTTTTACACAAGAGGAACTTTTGGCAAAATATCCGCAGCATCAGGAAATCATCCCAAAGCTAGCCTACAAACAGATTCCCCAAATATGATTTGACAGACTTTCACAGTAACCATTGCCAGTTGATAATAAAAAATGCCAAGCCTTTTAACAATAATAAGGGCTGGCATTTTTTCATCATCGTTAAAGGATGTTATGTTGATTGGCATAGTTCGACGAAAATTGTTAGTGTAGTTGAAGCCGGGCAAACTTTAACAAAGATTCATCGATGTAAGAGTGTATTTAAGATTTCAGGGTGTTTTATGGAAATAAGGCCAACTACCACTACTAAAATGCCAATGGTCCAAAATATCAAAGCAACTGTTCGAAAACTTGTAAGAAGAAAATCTGAAAAAATATTCGACAATGTCACTAATAAAGCTTCCCAGAATGTTTCTCCATTATCTTCTTCCATTCCCCAAAAGATCCATCCTAACAGAAGAAAGAATAACCCAAAAGCGATGAGTATGAACGCTCCCGTCACAGTTATCACCCGCCTTTTACCTATTTTATTATTCAACAGCTCGTTCGTTGAATCATAAACAGGCTAAAAGTTACGGGGATATGTCAAAAAAAGCCCGCTCCTAAAAGAAATGGAGAAGGAGTGATTATGAATTAAAACCAACGATTTCTTCTTGTCAGCGGTGCGATAAATTTTGTTATTTTAAAGGGGAGTGCGTTAGAAACTTTAAGGCCGATTGAGAGGGCATCCTTTTCAATAAGGCGTCGCTGTTTATCGCGATGTTCTTCATCAGAAGCGTTTAGAAGCAGTTCCGTATTGTACCATACATTCGATCGACTGTGAGCCATAATCAGTGAGGAGAGTGATTCATCTTTGCGGCCCATCACATAATCAATGACACGGATAAAGCGGGCATAATAATACGATAATTCATCTTGAACAAGATCCATTAAATCAGTCAGTACTTTGTTAATCCGCTCATGATCTTGGCGTCGGTGGAGCATCCTCCGAGCATCAGGCCAGGCGCTCTCTTCATTCAATATATTATACATGACCATCGGCAGGTCGCTATTTATGTGAGCATTAATGCCAAGTAATGCGTCCTGCAGGACAAAGCCTTGTTTTTTAGAAGCTTGACGGAAAGCCAGATCCCAAGCCGGAGGACAAGGAAGTCCTATTTTATATGAATTTACTGCATTGAAATAATAATGAGCAAACCCAACTAATACGCGCTCCATCCAAACAGGGTCTTCGAAAAAGTCAGATGATAGCCGTCGTTTCATTTCCTTGGTCATTAATAAATACACACGATGAAAGACAACCCGGTGGTCACCACATTTTTGAAAAATATCGAGTTCTTCAGTCATCATATCAATTACTTGATTTATAGAATCAATTGGCTTATTACTTACTAATTCCATTTAATTTCCTCCCCAAAGTACAAGACTCAAAGTATAAAAATTCTTACCTGTACCATACCTATGATGGAAAAAAGAATTTCATTAAAACATAAGATTCTGATAATTATGTTACTATTAAACTAAGAAAAGTTAGAAGGGAACTTAGTTTGTATGGAGATTAATAAAATATCGATTATTGGATTAGGTGCTTTAGGGATTTTATTTGGACATCATTTAGCCAAGAAGCTGCCTAAAGCAGATTTACGAATCATCGCAGATGAAAAGCGGATAAAGAAATATCAAGCTGAAGGGGTCTATTGCAATGGAGAGCGCTTTGATTTCACTTATCTTACTCCCGAAGAAGTAACTGAGCCAGCCGATTTACTTATTTTTACTGTTAAAAATGATGGGTTGAAAGATGCCATTCATGCCGTGAAGAATCATGTTGGTGAGGAAACCATCATTTTATCAGCTTTAAATGGGATTACAAGTGAAGCTATAATTGGCGAAGCCTATGGGATGGATAAAATTTTGTATTGTGTGGCCCAAGGGATGGATGCCGTAAAGGTAGGCAATCAACTCACTTACGATCATATGGGGATGATCTGCTTCGGAGAACGTGAACCAGATTTGAAATCTGAAAAGGTCAAGGGACTGGAAGCATTTTTTGAAAAAACATGCTTCCCATATGAGGTCGATACCAATATGGCTATTAGACAATGGGGCAAGTTTATGTTAAATGTGGGAGTTAATCAAACAGTAGCTGTTCACGAAGGCAATTACGGGACGATTCAAAGAGAAGGGCAAGCAAGAGAGATGATGATTGCAGCAATGCGAGAGGTCATTGTTTTATCTGAAAAAGAAGGAATTCATTTAACTGAAGCCGATTTAGATTATTGGTTAAGCGTTTTAGGAACACTTAGTCCTGATGGAAAACCATCCATGGCTCAAGACATTGAAGCCAGACGCCCAAGCGAAGTCGAATTATTTTCAGGAACTGTATTAAAATTAGCTGCAAAATACGGACTATCTACTCCCGTAAATAACGAATTGTATAACCGGATTAAATTAATGGAAAGTCAATTTGAAAAGAATTTCAATTAAAAGTAAACAGTATGACCCCATAGCAATGCTGCTAATGGGGTCAGTTCATTTATTCTAATTATTTTCCTTTTGGAATTGTAACATAAACTCACTGAAAGCCTGGCTTGCTTCAAATGGCACGGCATTGTAAGTCGATACGCGGCATCCACCAATAGAGCGATGGCCGTTAACTCCGACAAATCCTTCTTGTTTTGCCTGAGCTAAGAAACGCTTTTCTAATTCTTCGGTTTTTAAATTAAATGTTATGTTCATGAGAGAACGGCTGTCTTTTTCAGCATGGCCAATATAAAAACCATCACTTAAGTCGATTGCATCATAAATTAGATTCGCTTTTTTGTCATTCAGTTCAGAAATAGCCTTTAATCCGCCTAACTCCCGAGCCCAGTTTAGGACTTCTCCAAGCATGTAAATGCCAAAGGTTGGCGGTGTGTTATACAAGGAATTGTTCTTTGCATGTGTACCGTACTTTAACATGGTTGGGATGTTTGTGTTTGCTTGAGCAAGCAAATCCTTGCGAATAATGACCACGGTCACACCAGACGGGCCTAAGTTTTTCTGTGCACCAGCATAAATAAGGGCAAACTTGCTGACATCGATCGGCTTTGAAAGAATATCACTAGACATGTCTGCGATTAATGGAACTTCTCCTGTTGTTGGATATTCCTTCCATTGTGTGCCGTAAATAGTATTGTTAGATGTTATATGCAAATAAGCATCGTCATGTTTATACTGCAATTCTTCAACCTTTGGAATGCTTCGGTAGTTGCCTTCTTTCGTTGAAGCTGCATGGTAAACTTCACCAAATAATTTAGCCTCTGTGAATGCTTTCTCAGACCACGAACCTGTCATGACATATGCGGCTTGTTTTCCTGCTGATAAAAAATTCATAGGAATCATTGAAAATTGAAGGCTCGCTCCTCCTTGCAGGAAAAGTACTTCATAATTGTCGGGAATCGATAATAACTCTCGTAAACTGTTGATTGCCTGATTATGTACCTCCTCATAAGGTTTACTGCGGTGGCTAAGTTCCATTACAGACATTCCAGTTCCTCTAAAATCAATCAATTCCTGTTGAGCTTTTTCTAAAACGGAAATTGGCAGAGCGGATGGACCTGCATTAAAATTATAAGTTCGATTAACTTGTAGTTTCATTTTTCTCACTCCAATTTTTAATTTACTTGAATATAACATGTTTTTCGAATTTTATGTTTTTTAAAGTGAAAATTTTTGAAAAAAATTTTGAATTTTTTTTAAATGGTTAATTAAGACTTTAATATTATGGCTAAAAAAGTCACAAAGTTGAAGCCAAACCATTAGATAAATTAAAATATTTTTATAAAACGGGAAATTTATTAAGAGTACTTGCCCCAATATTTGATTTTTTAGGGAGAGATGAGCAATGAGTGATTTTAATCTTCAATTTCGGAACAGAATCGGTTTGCCAGAGAAGGAAGTCATTACTTTTGAAAAATTGGATCTTGTCTTAGACAAGACTGCTAAATCAATCCCTTTTGAAAATTTGTGTATCATCGGGAAAAAGACAACTGAAATTACAAGAGAGAATTTAATAAGCAAAATAATCGATAAAAACGAAGGCGGGCTTTGCTATGACCTAAATTCCATCCTTTACTTATTTTTAGTTGAAAATGGTTTTAAGGCAAACATTGTTCGTGGAGTGGTATATGACCAAATTGGTCAGAGATGGAATACATTTGGGAGGACACACGTGGCCGTTGTCATCACCCACAATGGGGAACAATATCTAATTGATACTGGTTTTGGAGGCAATTTACCGTTAAAACCTGTACCATTCACGGGTGAGGTTGTCACCTCTGGTAATGGCGAATTTAGAATTGAGAGATTTAATAATGATCACGGAGATTATGTTTTATTTATGAAATTAAAGCATAAAGACAAAGATTGGAAATTAGGATATACTTTTGATTCCAAGAATATAATTAAAGATATATCTAATTTAAATGAGGTACAAAAAATCATCATAGAGCACCCGGAATCCCCTTTTAACAAGAAGCCATTAATTACAAGGATAACGGATAGAGGGAATATGATTTTAACGGATACTTCTTTTACCGAATGGGATGATGGTAAAGTTACTAAACAGGAAATTGATAAAAATAGATTCAAAGAATTAGTTAAGGACCGTTTTGGGATTCAATCATAAGTAAAGCCAGCTTGTATGAACTCGCTGGCTTTAATAACATATAACTTATCTTTTTTTGTTTTTGACTTCTTTTGCAGCGGGTTGATTTTTAACCACAACTTTTTCAAATTCTACGTATACATGAATGACTCTTTCATCAATTTTCTTAATGTCGACAACTTTTCCTTTTTTTCCTTTTATTTTTATCGGCTCATCGACCGAAGGAATAGTTGATCGCAGCTGACTTAAAACGATAGATTTATTTTCTAAAAAATGAATAACAACCACCTTTGAACTCTCCTTTATTATTCGGATTTTTTATAGGAAATTAACTTCTCCTTATAAATATTGAATAAGAAGGAGATTTAGACCAACCTATAACCGTTTTAATTAATAGATATTTTGTGGTCTTGAAAAGGAGGGAACAGTAAAAATGGTCACGAAAAAAAATCGTGACCAGAAATAGTTTTTTATATTTATCCTAAATTAGGAGTTTTTAAATGGACACAATAATAAAATGGAATTCGAAGCATAAAGAAAGAATAGAACAGCTGAAGGGGCCTGCTCCTAATCCAAGATTAAAGAACATGTCTCCCTATCTTTCAGGAGGCACTGCACTTGATATGGCTTGTGGTTTAGGTGGTAACAGTTTCTTCCTAGCGCAAATGAATTATTGCGTTGCGGCAATGGATATTTCGGATGTCGCTATCAACTATATTCAAGATTATTCTGTAAAAAATAATCTTAAGTTGCAGTCCCAGGTGACCGATCTAACGAATTTGAATAATTTAAATTGGCCTAACAGCCCTTATGATTTAATAGTTATTTCTTATTACCTAGATCGCTCCTTATTCCCCATTGTTAAGAACCTCATAAGAGAAGGTGGATATTTCTTTATGGAAACCTTTTATCAGTCTCCTCTGGATGAAAATCAGGGAGTATCCAATCAATATAAGCTTAAATCAAAAGAATTGTTAGCAGAATTTGGCGATTGGAAGGTAGTCTTTTTTGAAGAAAATGAAAAAGAGGGACGACAGACAATATTCTGTAAAAAATATTAAATACATTTTTCCGTTGGAACATAAACATGTGACCGTCTGTGTTCACTGGTTTTGAAAGATATTAATGCTTTAAAAATAATCATTAAGTCATCGAATGATGGCTTTTTTTAATTTAAAATACATGATAGTATCGAATATAAATCCGTTGAAACATCTGTGTGGGGGAACAGTTTATGGTGAGTGTTAAAACAGTAATAATCGATGGTGAAAGTATTCATGTGTTTAAAAGTGCCATTTATCTTTTTGAATCAAGCACAGGAATCACTTTAGAGTTAGATCTGATTGTCAGTGAGGTTACTGTGAAAAAATATAAAAAGTTAGAGAACCTTATTATTGAAATAGAGTTGGAGGATGGAAGAATCATAAATTCCATTATGCATGTAAAAGTCTTTTCAGGAGGTCTGCCGCAGCTTAATTTATTTTGTGAGCTCGATGACATTCATGAATATGAAGATTTCAATAAGGTGAACGAAAATGATGCTTGGTTTCCAAATATCGAAGAAGGAATCACGTTAGAGGAAATCAGGAAAGTTGAAATGCCGATTGAAGAAGTTAGTTTAAAATTAAAGCTCCCAATCGATCAAGTGGAATGGTTGAAAAGTCAAAAAAAGGGAGCTTTAAATGAAATGTTTAAAGAATGGATTGAAAAATATAGAAATGTAAACAAAAGCTGAAGCCCGGTTAGACTTCAGCTTTTATTAATAGAATTATAGATAAGGACTTTCGTGCTTAGCTTTGAGCCTCATCCAGCGGCGCTCGACCTCATCATCAAACATTTGCAGCATGTCTTTGCTGTCCTCTGATAACATATGTTTCGTTTTTCCCATCAGCTTCAACCATTCGGTAACATTTAACCGTTTATTTTTAGCCTCAGGGTCATAAGTGATGGTTGTAATTCCTCGTTCTACTTCATAGAGAGGGAAGAAACAGGAATTCACGGCAGCCTCCACGATTGTCTGGCCTAATTCGTCCTTAGACTTCCAATTCAATGGGCAGGTTATTAATATTTTGCCGTAAACCAATCCTTCATTTTGGGCATACCACTGAGCCTTTGCGGCTTTCATTAATAGGTCGCGGTCAAACGCTTCAGTTCCGGTAAATACATATGGAATATGAGTGGCGGCCATAATTTGGGCGGTATCTTTATGATGGAACGGCTTGCCTTTTTGGAACGTGCCTACACTTGAGGTACTTGTCATATGCCCCATTGGAGTCGAGTAGGATAGCTGGCTGCCTGTGTTCATGTAGCCTTCATTATCATATTCAAGGATGATCATTTTATGGTTTCTTAGGGCTGTACCAATGGCAGGGCCCATGCCAATATCCATTCCACCGTCACCAGTAACCATTACAAAGGTAAAGTCATCACTCAGGCCGAGTTCAGCAAATTCACCGCGCCTTTTTCGTTCATGAAACATTTCCACAAGACCAGAAAGAGTTGCAGAACCATTTTGGAATAAATTATGGATGTAAGTCGCTTTATGAGAACTATAAGGAAAACCAGTCGTTACGACCATGGCACATCCGGTATGGAATAAGGCTACAATATCTCCTTCAATCCCTTTGAAAAATAGCTCTAACCCAGAGAAAATTCCGCAGCCAGGGCACGCTCCATGTCCAGAAGCCAATCGTTTTGGTTTTTTTGTTAGGCTGCGCATCGGCGGAATTTTCACTTTAAGTTCTCCGGTAGTTTCATCAGGAGTAACGATAATTAAACCAGTATTCAAATCTTCTTTTTTCATTGGATTTAATACTCGTTTCGGTGCAAATTCAGGGGCTCCCGGATTGTGCCCAAAATAGTCAAAACTCTTTTCCACATGTCCTTTATGAGCAGCGTCCAGAGCTAAATGGAAAAACTGTTCAGCGTCATCGGCATAAAAATCTTTGCCGCCTAATCCGTAAACACGGTTAACTACTTTTGTATGAGCATTTCCAACTGTTTGCAGGGCAGCTCTTAATTCCAATGCCATATTTCCACCGTGTGCTCCGTAGGAGTCTGCACGGTCTCCTACTGTTACCGCTTTCACATTTTTCAATGCTTCTGCCAATTTCTTTTGCGGAAAAGGACGAATCATATTAGGGGAGATGACCCCTGCTTTGATACCTTGTAGACGAAGCTTGTCGGCTACATCTTTACAAACCTCGGCAGCTGAATTTAACATAAATACAGCTACTTCAGCATCCTCCATGCGATATAAATCAAGTACTGGATATTCCCGCCCTGTTAATTGCGCATATTCTTTTGAAATGACTTCAAAGACATGTTCCGCATTATACATCGCTTCAGATTGTTGAAAACAATTATTAATATAGTCCGGTTCATTCATATATGGACCGATGGTCACCGGATTTTCCCGATCTAATGCATGAGGGAAGTTCCTTGGAGGCTCACCGATAAATTTCTGGACATCCGCTCTATTTTTTACAACTTGGACCCGCCGTTTTTGATGGGAGGTGAAATAACCGTCGAAAGAAACGATGACAGGCAGTCTGACTTCAGCATCTTCAGCTAGTTTAATGGCGATAATGTTCATATCATAAACAATTTGTGGATCACGGGCCATCAAGATGGGCCAGCCGGTATTCAAAGCAAAATATAAATCAGAATGATCTCCATGAATATTTAACGGTCCGGAAACTGAGCGGTTGACTAAATTCAACACCATTGGAAAACGGGTTCCGGACTGAACAGGCAGCTGCTCTAACATATATAGAAATCCATTGGCACTTGTTGCGTTAAAAACTCGACCCCCTCCAGTTGAAGCTCCGTAACAGATTCCGGCTGAGCCGTGTTCTCCATCAGCAGGAATCAACACGATATCATGTTCCCCTTTTGCTTTCATCCCATCAAGGAACTGGGCAACCTCAGTGGAAGGAGAGATTGGATAGTATCCCATCACATGATAGTTAATTTGGTGGGCTGCATAGGCGGCCATTTCATTGCCTGATTCAAAAACAACACTTTGTTCAACTGTCCCTTTTGGAACAGGTAAATTTTCTTGGTTTACTTCAATGGACATGAAAATCCCGCCCTTTCCTTAATTTCGAATCGCCAAATCAAACAAATGCGGTACACGGTTCTTATCAGCATAACCGTCATTATATTCCCTTTCTCCTGTAAGTGCTTCAACAGGACAAGCATGTACGCATTTCAAACAACCCTTGCAATATTGGTAGTCAATCCCTTGAAGGAACATTTGGGCGCGGCCTCGTTTATCTTCCTTTTCTTCCCAAACAAAGCAAAAGTCGGGGCAGGCCGTATCGCATGCTGCGCAATTAATGCATTTTTCTTCATGAAAGTGCGGGAGCATTCCGGCACGTGATATGCTTAAATCCTTTAAAATACTGTTTCCTGGATTTGTAATCATCCCGCCAATGGCCTGAGTCTTATATCCGAGGAGCGGTACTGGTCTTTTAAATGGTTTTGGTTCTTCCCTTTCATCAAGTTCATAGGTTCTAAATTCGACTTCATTATACCCTCTGTTAAAGGTGAGGATATTTGGTTCGACTAAGTGAGGATACTTCTTCTCGAATGTTCGCCGAATGGTCTGTCTCATGGACTCTGGGTCTAAGAAATCCAGAATCCGGTAAAGCGCACCGAGCATGGCAGTGTTCGCTTTTGTTTGTTCCTCCAAAGCGATTCCTGTAGCATCTATAATGGCAATGGTTCCACCAGATATTTTCATTAGCTTTTTTAGTTCGTCAGGGGATTTTTGAGAATTCACTAAGATGGTGCTGTCGGGATAGATCCCGCTTGTGCAATCGATGGTTTTAAAAAGGGCATCATGGAAAATGCCAACAACATGAGGTCGTTCTATGGGAGTGGTGTCACGAATATTGGTATCAGGGTCACAAAAACGAATGTGCGCTTTGACAGGGGAGCCTTTTTTCTCAGATCCGTATGATGAAAAACCGACTCCATTCAGTCCGTTTCCAACAACGCCGTCCTCGGATAGCATTTTTCCCGCCAAATTAGCTCCTAAGCCTCCAATGGATTCGAGGCGGATTTCAAAGAAGCCTAATTCATTGATTTTCGGCAATTTTGACAATAGTATTCCTCCCATCTGTATAAACCGAATTAACAATTAGAATTTTAAAAATTTTCAATAAATTACATCTTTTATTGTAACAGGTTATAAAAACAGATACAACAGTTTTTTATAATAGAAAAATTGCATGGTGTAATAATGGTGATTTTGTTGGGGTTATAAGTATTTAGTAAAGATTTGGTCACATAAATATGTTTGACTTGATATAGTACAGAAGGTGTTTGTTGTATAACAACACCGCCGTTCCAAGGCCTATTTCTAAAAATAAGAAGACCATTCAAAAACTGATTTTCTCCTCTTTTAATGTAATATAATAGGAGGTGTATAAAGAATAAGAATTCCTAAGAAAGGCGGACAAGTGATGAATCAATATTCTGATGAATCCAAAGCTTTAGAGAGTCATCCGGCCTGGTTACAAAGTTACATTGATTCTCCCGAAAAGCAAAGGCAATTATATAAACGGACTTTGATAATCGTAGTTATTTCCCAAATTTTTGGAGGAGCCGGACTTGCAGCAGGCATTACTGTGGGAGCCCTCCTGGCACAGGACATGCTAGGTTCGGATAGTTTTGCAGGGGTTCCGGCGTTCTTATTAACTTTAGGTTCTGCTGGGGCTGCACTCATTGTAGGGAGGCTCTCCCAACGTTTTGGACGCCGAACGGGACTTGCGGCGGGATTCATGACTGGTGGTTTGGGTGCAATTGGCGTAATCCTAGCAGCATTAACCCATAATGTCTTTCTGCTATTTTTTTCTCTCCTAATCTATGGAGCTGGTAGCGCTTCGAACCTGCAAGCGCGCTATGCAGGTTCCGACTTGGCCACCAGTTCACAGCGGGCAACTGCCATCAGTATAGCATTGGTATCGACCACGTTTGGTGCGGTAGCAGGTCCCAATTTAGTAGGTGTCATGGGCCGGTTTTCTGAATCAATCGGTGTTCCTGCCTTAGCCGGCCCCTTTATTTTAGGCGCTGCTGCTTTTCTTCTCGCTGGTTTGGTGCTTGCAGCTTTTCTTCGCCCAGATCCCCTTGAAGTCGCGAAAGTCATAAGAGCTGTGAAAAGAACAGATGAAGAGCATATTTTTGTTGAGAATAGCAATAATGGAAAAATAAAAAATCGGGGCATTGTGGTAGGGGCTGCCATCATGATATTAACCCAAATGGTAATGGTTGCGATTATGACTATGACACCTGTTCAAATGAAGCACCATGGACATGGCTTGAGTGAAGTAGGACTGGTTATTGGCATCCATATTGGCGCCATGTACCTGCCATCATTGGTAACTGGTATTCTAGTAGATAAGATAGGACGTACTGCGATGGCTATCGCTTCCGGAGCCACTCTCCTTGCGGCTGGCGTTCTCGCTGCGAGTGCACCTTCCGATTCCATGATGCTCCTAGTCATTGCCCTTGCTTTGCTTGGACTTGGCTGGAACTTTGGATTAATAAGTGGGACCGCACTCATCGTGGATGCCACACATCCGTCTACCCGTGCAAAGACCCAAGGGACAATAGATGTCTTCATTGCTTTATCAGGGGCATCAGGGGGAGCACTTTCAGGAATTGTTGTAGCACAATCCAGTTATACTACACTTTCTCTGGCCGGAGGCTTCCTTTCACTTCTGCTTATCCCAGTCGTGATCTGGTCTAAACGTTCTAAAAATTAAAGGCAAAGCTAAATCATTTATTTTCTTTGTTTCTGTTTGTTATTATGAAGGCAAAAGGAGATGATTAGTAAATGGCGAAGCAAACCCGGATCGGTAAGACAGATTTATATGTTAATCCTATTGGACTCGGAACCAATGCTGTAGGAGGACATAACTTATTTCCAAACCTCGATGAGGAAGCTGGCAGAGATTTAGTCCGTGCAGGTCTAGCATATGGAATTAACTTCTTAGATACAGCATTCATCTATGGTATCGGCCGCTCTGAAGAAATTATTGGTGAAGTGGTAAAAGAAAGGGGAAATCGTTCAGATATTGTCATCGCCTCCAAAGCCGCTCATAAATTTGTCGGGAAAGATATTGTGCTGGACAACTCACCTGCCTTTTTAAGGCAATCCGTCGAAGACAGTTTAAAACTCCTGCAGACGGATTACATCGATTTATTTTATATTCATTTTCCTGATAATGATACGCCGAAGGATGAAGCGGTCGGGGCATTGAAGCAATTGAAGGATGAAGGAAAAATCCGAGCGATTGGTGTATCGAATTTTTCGATGGAACAGTTAAAAGAAGCTAATAAAGATGGCTATGTTGATGTATTTCAAGGGGAGTATAACCTCTTGAGCCGCCAGGCAGAGGAAGCTTTATTTCCTTACATGATAGAGCACCAGATTTCCTTTGTTCCGTTCTACCCGCTAGCTTCGGGATTATTGACCGGTAAATATGACAAAACAACCGAAATAAGTGAAAAGAATCAAAAGAGACCGAATTTCCAGGGTGAAAGGTATCAACAGAATCTGGGAAAAATAGAGCAGGTTCGTCAAATTGCTTTGGCAAAAGGTGTGGAAGTATCTCATGTCATCCTAGCTTGGTATTTAACCAGGGAAGCCATTGATGTCATAATTCCAGGTGCCAAGCGGGCAGAACAAGTGCTTCATAATCTAAAAACCTTAGAAGTTCAGCTGACTGCTCAAGAAATTCAAGCTATTGATCGGATTTTTTCCTAATAATTAAATATCTATTTCAAAAGTGGGGGCAATCCCCACTTTTTTCTATTTCCCCTCAATTTGCCAATTTCCTCCGACTTTTTACGCATTTTTGCGTTTTGTAACAATAAATTAATATTTTGGCTGTATAATAAAAACTTGTTATTACTACAAGGAGGAATATTTAAATGGAATGGACTTTAGCCGGATTGTTTGTGATATCCGCATTCTTATTAATCTTTTCTATTTTAAAATCTACACGTGCTGCAAAGGTAGAACATAATCAAATTGATTTGATTCATATATCTACGATGAAAGAAATTAATTCTTTACAGGAGTCCATACGCAATCTTGAGCTTGACAATGTAGTCTTGATGAAAGAAGCAGGGGTTCAACTCACTTCTGAGGAAATAGTTCTTAAGCGTGAAGTACTGGATTTATTTAGTCGCAATTATTCATTGGAAAGCATTGCAGAAATGAAACAAGTGTCCGTCAGTGACATCGAAAAGATCGTTGCCCCTTATCAGGGATTAAAGGATGAAGGGAGAAAAGTTGCCAATGAGAATTAACTTATTAAGCAGCTTTGCAGCCGGAATTCTTATTACGACAGCTATATGTGGTACTGTTTACTTTACTGATAACAGTAAAGTCGCGAAAGCATCTGCCAAACCAGCTGAAATCCAAATCCACACTTTATCTGAAAAAGAAATGAAAGAAAAGCTGGCAGCCGCCGGCTATGTTATTCAAACGAAAGCTGAATATGACAAGAGCGTGAAAGATGCAAAGACAGCAACACAAAAACAAACTCCTGCTGAAGACGCCAAGTCGACTAAAGCAGTCACGAAATTAATAGTGAATGTATCAGAAGGTATGACCAGCATAGACGTCGGCAATATGCTAGTTAAAGCAGGATTGGTCCCAAATGCCTTCAACTTCTCCAAAGATATTGAGAAAAGAGGGCTAATGAACAAATTGCGTCCTGGTACATTTGTGGTAGATAGTAATATGACTTACGACCAAATTGTCGGAACTATTTTTAAGTAATTTAAAAAAGTGCGAAGAACAACGGAAATAGCGTTGTCCTTCGCACTTTTTTCTTATAGAAAAAATAAAAAAACTAAATCTGTTAAGACTGTAATTAGGAAAAGGAGGGAGATGATAACATGAACGAACCTTTTAATTATTCGGACATTTCTTATAACGAGGTCATTTTCTATTTAGAATCCAAATGGGGGCGTCAGTTAAGTGATCATGAACGAAAAGTATTAATTGAGGGATATCGATTTGGCAGGTTGGTCGAGGCCGAAAATGAAATCAAAATTCTGTTTACCGAGTAAAATTCTAATCCAAAACACTTTGAGGCAGTTTTTTTGAACTTTCTAAATATTATCCCTATAATCATTATTATTACATAACAAAAAGGTGTGTACAGGCAAATGAAAATTGTAGCGATTGTAGGTAGTTTGAGGAAAGGTTCTTATAATAGGCAGCTAGCTAGCACTATTCAAGAGAGACATGCCCAAAAATTTGATTTGGAAATTCTAGATATTGGCCAGCTGCCGCATTATGATCAGGATACAGAATTGAATCCATCTGAATCAGTTACTGTTTTTAAAAGAAAGGTAAAAGAGGCTGACGGAGTCATCATCATTACTCCTGAATATAACTGGTCAATTCCTGGTGTATTGAAAAATGCACTTGACTGGTTATCCCGTGTTGATAAAGTACTAGTCGGAAAACCTGTTATGACGGCTGGTGCAGCGACAGGTTTAATGGGAACACTTCGTGCACAGCTTCATTTGCGTCAAATCTTAACGGCTTTGCAAGTAAAGCTTTTGCCGCCGGTGGGCAACGAAATACTTATTAATCAAGCTTCTGCTAAATTTGATGATGCAACTGGAAGGTTAGCGGATGAAGCTACACTTAAATTTATCGATGATGTAACTGACCGGTTTGTTGATTTTATATCAGAATAAAAATTAAGGTGCCTGACCCCAATGCTTTAATGTATTAACGCAACGGAGGTCAGGCACCTTTTTCAAAGGCAGGAGATATAATTTGCTTGAACTAACACCTGTTTTAGATTATAAAAGCGATAAACCGTTATACCTGCAATTATCTAATTATGTGAAACAGGAAATTTTATCAGGTAGAATCAAACCGACGGCCAAATTGCCGTCAAAACGAAATTTATCCCATTACCTGGGGTTAAGTCTAAATACTATTCAAGCTGCCTACGATCAGTTATGTGCGGAAGGGTTTGTGGAAAGTAAACCACGGAAAGGGATATTTGTAGCACCATTTGATGAAAACATTTTTTCTATTCAAAAATATCCAACTCACTTAGAAGTGAAAAAGGAGCCCTCAGAGACGAATGTTAAGATTGATTTCAATTCGGGCAGGGTCGATTTAGTTCATTTTCCATTTTCTATCTGGCGAAAATTAACGATGCAAGCTTTGTATGACGATCAAAAAGAGATATTTAATAACGGCGATCCTAAAGGGGAAAGGCTTTTACGGGAACAAATTGCCATACAACTTTTTGCATCGAGGGGTGTTAGGTGCTCACCTGATCAAATTATTATTGGTGCAGGTACACAGGTTCTCATGGGGTTATTATGTTTGTTAATTGGGCGAGAAAACACCTGTGCACTCGAGAATCCTGGTTTCCATCGAACAAGAGTGGTCTTACAGGATTTAGGCGTCAGTACGCTTCCCATTTCGCTAGATGAAAGTGGGATCAATCTTAAAGAATTAAAAGAAAGTAGTGCCACTATAGCCTATGTGACACCATCACATCAATTCCCATTTGGAATGGTCATGCCGATAAAGCGGAGAATAGAATTGTTAAAATGGGTAGAAGAGCAGTGCGGTTATATTATTGAAGATGATTATGACGGTGAATATCGGTATAAAGGCAAGCCAATCCCCTCGTTGCAGGGGTTGGATCCAAATGGAAGAGTCGTTTATTTAGGTACATTTTCAAAGTCCTTGATTCCATCCATTCGAATAAGCTATATGGTTTTGCCAGCGGCCCTTCTTTCGAAATATGAAGAGCGCTTTACCATTTATAAGCAGACAGTCTCGCGGCTTCATCAAAATACCCTTTATCATTTTATGAAGGATGGACATTGGCAGAGGCATTTAAACAAAATGAGAACGCTATACCGAAATAAACAGGCTGCATTAATGGCAGCTATAAAAAAACATTTAGGGGAGAAGGCTCAAATAATTGGGGAAAATGCCGGACTTCATATTGTTTTGGATGTGAAAAATAATATGCTTGAAAAAGAGTTAATTTCTTCGGCTATGAATCTAGGAGTAAAAGTATACCCTTTGTCGACATATGACTATGAGTTAAGTTCAGTCGATGGGTCCCAAGTTATTTTGGGTTTTGGTGGTTTATCAGAGTATGAGATTGATAAAGGGATTCGGTTGTTAAAAAATGCGTGGAAGCTTTGACAGACAAAGCCCCCTGGTTAACAGGGGGAAATATTATTGTTTTAGTGTTTTTAAAATGGCCGCTTCAATAAGTTCCCACCCTAGGATATTTTTTAGAAAAAGATTTTTCTTAACTTCTTTCCCGATTGGATATCGGAGCTTAGGCGATTTTGGCTGTGACGCAATTTGGGCAGCTAGTCTCGCAACTTCTAATGGATTTCCATGAGATGTTTTGCCGCTTTCAATTTCATTTAGAAGACTCTTCATATAGGAAAAGTACGGGGAATCCGCCTTGATTTCCATCAGATCAACGCTAGACCAAATATTCGTTTGATATGAACCGGGCTCGATTAAGGAGACATCGATACCAAATGGTTTCAGCTCAAGCCTTAAGCTTTCACTATATCCTTCAAGTGCGTGCTTGGAGCCTGAATAAGCGGACAGTCCCGGAAATCCCATTCGGCCGCTAATACTGCTCATATTGATAATTCTACCTGCCCTTTTTGCTCGCATAAATGGAAGCACTGCATTAGTCACCGCAATGACACCGAAAAAGTTGGTTTCAAATTGCTGTCGATATTCTTCAATCGATAGCTCTTCGCTAAAGCCTCCAAGTGCGAACCCCGCATTGTTTACTAGAACATCTACTGAAGGATAGCTTGATAGCAGGGTCTTAAACTGGTTAATTGACACGGATGAAGTAACGTCTAGTGGTTCAATATTAATGTATTCTGATACATTCTTATCTTTTGCCAAGTCTAACAATGGTTTTGCTTTTTTGACATCTCTCATAGTTGCAAGTACCGAAAATCCCTCAAGTGCAAGTTCAATTGCACATAATAAACCAAAGCCGCTAGAGGACCCTGTAACGATTGCAGTCTTTCTTCTCATGTATTACTCCTTTTATATATATCTTTTCTTTTATTAAAACTTATCACGCTTATGGTTGTATAGAAAAAATTTGGAGTCATAGAAAAAGGGTGCCCGATTTGGGCACCCTAATTTTGAAATCACAGGTTAAAAATTCTGTTGATTTCGCAATGATTGTTCAGCATAAGCAACGAGACGTTTGGTCATTTCGCCGCCGACTGAACCGTTTGCTCGTGCGGTCGTATCAGCACCAAGCTGCACTCCAAACTCGTTGGCGATTTCTTCTTTCATTTGATCCAGAACATTATCTGCACCAGGAACCAATAGTTTGTTTCTAGCCATGATACATCACTCCCGACGAATTTTTTTGAGCAATTTAAAATTGCTCGTATATAATTTAACCTAAATAAAAAACATAATTCGGTCATAAAATGGAAATGCAAAAAAGAATCGTTTATACCGTAAATATTGAGTAATAGAATAATATATTGTAAAGTACTTCCAAAAGAACGAGGTGGAACCGATGGATTTTTGGAAATCGATATCTAATGAGGTCAAATCTACTCAATTAGAGTTCAACAATCAGTCCAAAACAAAACAGCTCATTATTGGTGCTCTTTTTGCAAGTATAGCGGCTATTTTCCAAGCGGCAGGCGGTTTATTGCCAGGAGTAGGGTATTTTATTAGTCCGTTTGCCACAGCCCCAGTCCTCTTTTGTTCCTTGCTTTCGCTTCCGCTCGGAATCGCGTCTTATGTCCTGACAAATTTATTGCTGCTGATTCTTCAGCCCAGCGAACTCATCGTATTTCCGTTTACTACAGGCCTCCTTGGACTTGGAATCGGTGTAGGTTTTTTCTTTTTTAAAAAGAGAGTGAACATTGTTTTAACAGGAGCAATTCTGTTGACCCTTGGAATTTTGAGCCTCCTGTATGTTTTCCATTTTCCTGTACTTGGTCCAGTCTCCTCTGATTCCTTCTCAACTGTTACCACTGTTCTCATTTTTTTGTTTGCATTTATTTATAATTGGATATGGGTTAACCTTGGACTATTCATTTTTAAAAGATTAAAAAGAATGATTACCTCGTAAATTTCCAAGGTTAATTCCGGAGCAAGTGTTAATTTTGAAGCGTTGCATCAATTATGATAATGCCTTTGGGAGAATCGAGATTCTCTTTGAGAATATGTTCAAATTCAACAAGGTTATCTGTTCTAAAACCCTGGATGCCAAAACTCGCAGCTAATTGAACAAAATCTGGGTTTTGAAACGTTACGCCATAACTTGTTCCAAACTTTTTGTTCATTTGTTGGACCTCAAGCTTTAACATCCAATCATTTAATACAATGATGATAAATGAAAGTCCAAGACGTTTAGCCGTCTCGATCTCAGCAAAATTCATAAGGGCGCCGCCATCGCCGGTTATGGCAATGACAGGATCTTTCGGACAAGCTAGTTTAGCTCCAATGGAACCAGGAATAGCGATTCCCATAGACGCCAGCCCGTTAGAAATGATTAATCGGTTCGGCTTTTTAGGCTGATAGGTTCGAGCAATGGACACCTTATGGGCTCCGACATCAGAAATCAAAATCGTATCTTCAGAAGAAATATTTTCAATACTCTGGAGTACATTTTCAATTGTAAAAGGCAGGGCGTTTGGGTTGTTTGGCATTTGGGTAATTTGATAGGCTTCTTTTATTTTTTTCTGGAGATTCCCAGATGGTTCCCAAGGTTTTGCAGGGATTTCCGTTTGATTAAGGAGTTGAAGTGTCTTTTTCAAATTACCAATGAGTTCAGCTTTTACAGGATAAAATTCATTTATTTCAGCAGGCAACGTATCTATATGTAAAATAGGGCGTTTTTGTTTATTCCAATCCTTTGGCAATTGTTCTACAAAGTCAAAGCCTATCACAATCAGTAAATCTGCTTCTTCTAGCCCAGTTAAAACTTCATCGTTCTCATTAAAGCCAAAAGTATAATAATTTAAAGGATGGTTTTTTGGTAAAATGCCTTTTGACATAAAGCTGTTCGTTACAGGTGCTTGAAGGGTTTCAATTAAGGTCTGCAGCTCAGGGACAGCATTTTGCCTAATTACTCCATTTCCAATAATCAAAAATGGTTTGATATGGTTCTTAATTAAATGAATAGATGCCTTTATTGCTTCTGAAGGGGGAACACTCTCTGGTAACTCAGTGACTGGCAGTGGTTTGTTTGCAATCATTTGAGTTGAAAAATTTTCGGGCATTACGATAGCTGCAGGGCCTGGTTTTTCCATTTTTGCCGTATGAAAAGCTTTTCGAATAATTGCGGGAACGGATTGGGACTCCAAAATTTGGGTGCTCATTTTTGTCACAGGTTCTAGTAACTTCACTAAATCAATATATTGATGGGATTCTTTATGTTGCCTTTCGACACCTGCTTGGCCGAGTAATGTGACAACAGAAGAATGATCGAGGTGGGCGCTGGCAATACCGGTTATTAAATTGGTTGCACCTGGCCCGAGCGTCGCGAAACAAACACCCACTTTTTTAGACAACCTTCCATAAACATCTGCCATAAAAGCTGCACCTTGCTCGTGTCTGACATTTACAAACTGGATTTTCTCTGATTTTGATAACGAATCAGCAAAATCAATTGTTTCCTTGCCAACCATTCCAAATACAAATTCCACATCTTCGTTTTCTAAACATTGAACGAGAACATCTGTAACTTTCATTGCTTCCTCCTAATAACTTTGCATTTAGTTAGTTCTAGTTTTAGCTAATTCATTTGTAATCATTAGTGGAGAAGCAGACGATTCCTCACCAAAATGGTAAAATTGATAAAAATAATGGAATTCGATAGAAAAAGGGGATCAATCATGCAAAATGAACCACAATATGTCTGGTACGCAAGCTACGGTTCGAATATCAATGCAGAAAGATTTTTATGTTATATAAAAGGAGGGCGACCGGTGGGTTCTGCAAAAGTAGAGATAGGGTGTAAAGATCCTTCGCTTCCCATTGATGAGACAACCTTCACGATAAATTTACCCTTATACTTTGCAAAGGAAGCCGGAAAATGGGAATCACAAGGAGTTGCCTTTTTAGGCTTAAACCAAAATACCGAATATAAAACACTAAGTAAGAAGTATTTAATCACGACCGACCAGTTTTTGGATGTGGTCAAACAGGAAAATAATGGAGTAGAATTTAATCTTGATTTAAACGAGGTTAAAACGGCAGGTTCAAAAATATTTCGCAGACAATCTTGGTATGGAAATGTGATGTATTTGGGAGAAGATAACGGGTACCCAATTTTTACCTTTACAGCGCCTTGGGATATAAAGGACGTGGAATGGAAAAAACCATCACGTCCTTACCTATTAACGATAGTTAATGGATTAAAAAAAGATTTTTCGGAAGAAGAAATCTATAATTATTTTAAAAATAAACCCGGTATAAAAGAAAACTATGCTGATGAGGAGTTAGCGGCCATTATTTTTCACAAATGAGTTACTGGAATACTAAGGGACTTTAATCAACTTTAAAGACTAAAATCGGTCACGTAAAACCAATCTACGTGACCGATTTCAATGTTTTTCGTAATTAATGTAACGTTAAACATTTTTAGATGCCCGTGTTCTTCGTTTCAGCCGCATTTCGCTCAAGTAAAATTCTATTATTAACCTTTCTTTCACGCGAAATCCCATACCAAACTAAGATGATTCCAATTAATACAAATATAGGCTCGAGCCAGTTAGCTTCGGGACCGTTGGTGATACGATGAAGCTGGAATATCCAATGGAAGACCACAATATCGAAGCTTAAAAATAATCCTGTTGCTACCGTGAATCCATTGAAAAAGGCCTTCGAAAAGAAACGATGAAAAATGGCCATAAAAATTAAAAGGACACAAATTCCAAAAAAGACTGCTCCGATACGCTGACTGGCAGTTTCGGCTTTCATTCCAAAAGCAAGGGCGTCTATTAAATGGAAAAGAAAGTCTGTTAGAAAAAACGCTGTAATCGCACCAAGTATTTTCACGAAATAATTCTCCTTTATTAAAAATTTAGTTTCTCTCAAAATTATATTGTAATATAAATATGTTGTTAACAATAAAAAATTTTTTGATAAACTAAATGCTTTTTAAAGGGGGAGCATAGTTGAATAAACAAGGAGTTATTTCTCTGGGAGAAGCGTTTGTAGATTACATTTCGATTGATAAATCGAATACAAAATATGAGAAGCTGCTTGGTGGTGCGACTGTTAATGTTGCAGCGGGAACAAGCAGATTAGGGGTTCCAGCCTATTATTTATGTAAATTAGGGACCGATGAAACCAGCCAATTTGTCGAGCAAGAATTGAAAAAAGAGAATATCAATATTGAATTTTGTGTCCAAACTCCTAACAAAAAAATTTGTGGAGTTTATGTTCATCTTAATGAAAATGGTGAGCGATACTTTCACTCTTATATAAATCCAACACCAAATGAAGTCTTGACAGAAAACCAACTGAAACGTGAACTATTTGAGCGTTCGAAAATCTTCTATTTTGGCTCGGGAACTCTTTTTCAAGAATCAGCAAAACTCACAACTCGGACGGCAATCAACTATGCAAAGGCATTCAATACTCTTATTGCTTTCGATGCCAATATCCGCTTAAAACGCTGGGAAAGTGAGGATCAATGCCGGAAAACGGTCCTCTCTTTTTTACCATTTGCGGATATCATAAAAATTGCTGAGGATGAACTTTATTTTTTAACGGAGACGGAAAAAATGGATGATGGGATAAAAATATTATCCCAATGGAAAATACCTTTTGTATTTATAACAATGGGAAGCAAAGGGGCATACGCCGTAAATAATGAAACGAAGATTTTTGTCCCCGGCATCGAAGTAATGGCAGTGGACACAACCGGAGCAGGAGATGCCTTTATGTCAGCATTATTGTTTAGTTTTCATGAAAAAGGGAACCCGCAAGATTTATCACGATTAACCGAATATACTCAATATGCAAATCAAATCGGTGCAATCGCGACAACCAAAAGAGGTTCCTTATCTGCATTCAATATTTAATTGTTTCGATCGAAATTAATTGTGAAAGCGAGAAAATGTTCGCATGTTATCATTTTTGCCTTAGAAAAAAGATTTCACAATTTCATGTTGTTGGTTGCACTCAGTGCACGTATATTCGATTTCTAAAGCGTCTTCCCTTACCATGTGTTCAGTTTCTTTATTACATTTTTCACAATATAAGTTTCTCGGTATTTCAATCATGTTATCAACCTCATTTAGAAAATATTTATTAGGTAATAATATTGCCCGTTTTTGGAAATTGATGTTACAAAAATAGAAAATATAAAAAGTAGAAAAGGTGTCATATGAAAAAAATCATAGTCATTGGCGCAGGGATTTTGGGGGCATCTACCGCCTATCATCTTGCTAAATCAGGTGCAGATGTAACATTAGTGGATCGCGATGATACCGGACAAGCAACAGATGCCGCTGCCGGGATTGTTTGTCCTTGGCTTTCCCAAAGGCGGAACAAAGCATGGTATCAGTTAGCAAAAGACGGGGCCCGGTACTATCCTGAATTAATTGCTCATTTAGAAGCGGATGGCGAAAAGGAAACTGGATATAAGCGTGTTGGGGCAATTAGTCTTCATACGGATTTTGAGAAGCTAGAACAAATGGCGGAACGAGCAAGAAAACGCCGTGAGGATGCACCCGAGATTGGTGAAAT
Source organism: Neobacillus bataviensis (assembly GCF_019969725.1). The sequence continues at coordinate 458,197 of NZ_JAHXYW010000003.1, read as the reverse complement.
TACAATTTTGTCACCTGCAGAAACAAAGGAACTTTTTCCACCAATTTCAGGAGAATATGGTTCTGTACATGTTAGTGGGGGAGCACGTGTTAATGGGAGAGATTTACGAAAAGCGCTAATTAATGCATCCTTGAAGAATGGTGCTAGATTCTTAAGAGGAAATGCTTCTATTATTTCAACAAATAACCGCATTTCAGGAATATGTCTTGCTAAAGAAACATTGGTTACAGACACGGTTATAGTTACATCCGGTGCCTGGGCAAAGGAAATATTGGAACCGCTTGGGGTTCATTTTCTTGTCAAACCACAAAAGGCACAAATAGTTCATTTAGAAATGCTAGAAGCAGATACGAGTTCATGGCCGGTTGTTATGCCTCCCAAAAATCAGTATATCCTAACTTTTGAAAATGGAAGGATTGTTGTGGGTTCCACACATGAAGATGAAGCGGGTTTTGATACTCGAGTCACAGCAGGGGGAATGGGCGAAATATTAAGCAAGGCCCTAGAGGTGGCTCCTGGTTTATCTAGCTGCACCTACCTTGAAACCAGAGTAGGGTTCAGACCTTTTACGCCTGGATTTTTACCGGTTATTGGATTTTTGCCGCAATATGATGGTATTTTAGTTGCCAATGGGTTAGGAGCATCAGGACTAACAAGCGGACCCTATCTTGGAGCAGAACTGGCTAAACTAGCTTTGGGCAAACAAACGGAAATTGATGTCAGCCTTTACGATGTTAAAGGAGCAATTGGAGAAAGCTAACGAAGGTAATTTTCTTGTCCTAGGGAAAACGCCGTTTCTAAAATCCTAACTTTTTCATTTATTAGAGATAGATAGGTTTGGAGGTGGAAGTTTTTTGACCAAAGCTTTTTCCGATACTGATGTTATAGATATTGTCACGAGAGTAAATGGACAAGTTGATTGTAGAATACACTTTCAGCTTACCACTGATTGTATTACGGAGGAAGGATTTACTAAAATCACTTATACAATTACCAATTTCCTGGATTCAACATCTAGCATTGCCTATTTTATGGTGGATGAACAATTATTTACGTTTGAATCCGGTGTTAATCCAGGGAGTATCGGCAAAATTCATTTTAAACGAAATGGTTCATGTGAACCAGCGATGGGTGCTGTTTATATTGAAACAGACACTCAAGGATTTGAATTCGGCAATTTATCCACCGCAGTAATTAAAAAGGCGGTAACTCCTAGCGAATAACAGATATAAAGAAGACTTCCGATTTGGAAGTCTTTTTTAATTGATGAACTAGTATGATTTGTATTTTTTTCCTCAGACAAAGAAATAATGTAAAGGATTTCATACTTATTTGGGGGAAGAAAAATTGGAAAGAGAAAAAAGCTCAAACTTTCATTTACTTCTGCTATTCTTTGTCGTTGCAGTATTTATTTGGTCCGCCATTAAACCAGCTGGTTATATAATATGGACAATGGAAGTTCTTCCTTCCCTTGTTATATTAATCATTGTAATTTCAACCTATAAAAAATTTCGTCTTACTTCATTATCTTATCTCATCATTTCTATTCTTTCGATTTTAACGTTTATTGGCGGACATTTTACATACTCAGAGGTGCCGCTTTTTAATTGGATTAAAGATTATTTTGATTTAAAAAGGAACAACTATGATCGTTTTGGGCACTTCTTAAAGGGGTTGTTTGCCATTGTCATTAGGGAAATGTATATTCGAAAAAGCCCGATTAAAAAAGGGTTTTGGCTAATATTTGTAATTTTAAGTACTTCAATGTTTATTAGCGCGTTATTTGAAATTATTGAATGGTTATCTACAAAAATAGGTAGGGGTGGAAAAGCTGCAAAAGAGTTTTTAGGAATGCAAGGGGATATCTGGGATTCGCAGTGGGACATGTCATTAACATTCGTTGGATCCATCCTTACACTGATCTTTCTGTCAAAAGTGCATAGCAGGCTTTTAAAAAAATAATTGGATTCGACCACTAAAAACATTACTATAATTTTATTATGTTAACTTGCGATTTAAGTTATAATTGAAATTAAATGGTGATTAAATGAATAAATATTTTCAGGCGGATGGGGAAGACCCATTTATTTTGTTTTCACTAACTCATTTATTAACATTATCATCAGTATTTTTCATTGTTATATTAATTTATTTCTATAGGAAATCATTAAGAGCTGAGAAGTTGAACTTTAAGGTGCGAACACTTCTAGCTACGGTGCTAATACTCTCGGAAATTAGCCTCCATATTTGGCTTTGGCGAGTTGGTGAATGGACAATTCAATATTCATTGCCTTTTCATTTAAGCAGTATATCTATCATTTTGTCAGCAGCCTTGCTCTTGACAAAGAGTAGCCAACTCTTTGAATTTACTTATTTTGCTGGAGTAGGAAGTGCTTTGCAGGCAATGATTACACCTGATTTAAGTTTATACGCTTTCCCACATTTCCGTTATGTTCATTTTTTTATTTCTCATGGAGGGATTGTAGTTGCGAATATGTTTTTTGTTTTTGTGGAGCAATACAAACCAAAATTTAAAAGTATTTGGAAAGCATTTTTATATTTAAATCTGTATACATGCTTTGTTTTTTTACTAAACTATTTTGTTCATGGTAATTACATGTATATTTCTAAAAAGCCAATGAATCCTTCAATATTAGATTATCTTGGACAATGGCCATACTATTTAATACCATTAGAATTTATTGCTTTAATCACTTTTTTTATCTTATATTTACCTTTTGGGATTAGTTATTATCTTGGTAAAAACGGAAGTCCTTTAAATTAGAATTATTGGGTGATAGAAGATGAGTATTGATATACTAAAAGCCAGTATTAATACGATAAAAAACGCAGAAAAAATCGTTGTTTTAACAGGTGCAGGCATTAGCACTGAATCCGGAATTAAGGATTTTCGGTCCAGAAAAGGTATTTATCAATTGGCACCGGAATATATCCTGTCAATTGATTATTTTTATCAGCAGCCAAAAGAGTTTTATCAATTTGCTTTGGAAAACCTTTATCATCCAGACGCAACCCCAAATTCAGGCCATATGATTTTGTCTAAGTGGGAACAGGCAGGGAAAATTCAGCAAATCATTACTCAAAATATTGATGGTCTCCATCAGAAAGCAGGCAGTAAAAACGTTATTGAGTTCCATGGAACCATGAAAACAGCATCCTGTCAGAATTGCGGAAAAATCTATCTAACCGAAGAAATATTAATTCGCCTTAAAAATCTAGAAGAATTCTATGTCTGTGACAATTGTGAAACTATACATAAGCGAAATCGTTACATAAAACCTGATGTAGTGTTATTTGGGGATACCGGTGAATGGTTCACCGTTGAAGGATTTAATACAATCCATAACATGATCAATCGAGCGGATTGCCTATTAGTATTGGGAACTAGTTTAAAAGTAACCCCTTTTTCCACTTTTCCGCAATATAGAAGGCATGGTGTGCCAATGATTATTATTAATAAAGGAGATACACCTTATGACTTCGAGGCAGATACATATGTCATTCAGGATTCAATAGGAAAATCCTTATCCCAAATCCATACCGCTATAAAAGAGTGTTAGAAATCATAACACTCTTTAGGACACAATTTTAAACTTGTATTATACTTAAAAAAAAACAATCGATTCTGCCATCATACAAAACATATAAATATTTCAGCGAATGATTTAACCTTTTGTCCAATGACAGTTGGATTTGGTCAATTATAATATAAGATAGGAAGGTGGGGGTTGTTTTCCCAATATTTTTTGGTGGTGATGCCTGGGAAGAGTGAATACTTACGGTTTATATTTTTGTAATATTCCCACAATTTTATTTGCTGCCTTGGTCTTTATATGCTTATTACTTTTTTAATCATGATTGCAACAAACCAAATCAAGGGGGAATTTTGTTGAAAACACAAATTGAACAAAATGGGATTGTTACCCTGACACCTGAAGCAGCAAATGGTTTGAGCAGCAGTCCTATGTGGAATGATGACCTGCGGCCAACTACCACGAAGGAACATTCATGGAAAGGTATTAATTTTGCTACACTTTGGATTGGTATGTGTTTGTGTATCCCAGCCTATACGATGGCAAGCGGATTGATTTCTTTAGGTATGAATTGGTGGCAAGCCATCTTAACCATTTTCCTTGGCAATGTTATTGTTCTTATCCCCATTCTATTAAATTCACACGCTGGTACCAAATTTGGAATTCCTTATCCTGTATTTGCACGTTTATGGTTTGGCTCTAAAGGCGCCCATATCCCTGCATTAGCTCGTGCGGTTGTAGCAGCGGGATGGTTTGGGATTAACACATGGATTGGAACGGGTGCGATTGATACGCTTTTATCTGCTTCCTTTTCAGCATGGAAAAACCTTCCTGGCCACACTGCGATCGTTTTCGCTTTATTCTGGGCCTTAAACGTTGCCGTAGCGTATAAAGGGCCGCAAGCCATGAAGGTACTAGGTTTAATTGCTTCTCCTGTTGTTGGAATCGCCTCCATTATTCTTCTTATTTGGGCATTTACACATGCCGGAGGCTGGGGACCGATTTTATCAACGCCATCTAAATTCGCAAGCACGGGGGATTTTTTAAAAGTATTTTTCCCAGCATTAACGGGTGTCATTGCTTTCTGGGCAACACTTGCCCTGAATATTCCAGACTTTTGCCGATACGCTAAAAATCAAAAATCACAAATGGTTGCGCAAAGCCTATCGCTGCCGCTAACCATGAGTATTTTCTCATTTATTGGAATTGCTGTTACATCTGCAACTGTGGTTATATTCGGCACTGCCCTTTGGGATCCGGTCCAGCTGCTTGCTAAATTCCCGCCATTTGTTATCTTTTTGGGCACTTTAATCATCGTTATTGCTTCCTTAACCATTAATGTTGGTGCGAACATTGTTGCACCTGCCCGCGCGATTGAGAATCTAAATCCAAGAAAGATTACCTTCGGTCTTGGCGCTTTGATTACTGGGATTTTTGCAATCCTCATGCAGCCATGGTACATCATGGAGAACTTCGGTAACTATATTTTTGGCTGGCTTGGAACATATGGAGCATTACTTGGTCCAATCGATGGAATTGCCATTGCCGATTACTGGCTTGTCCGTAAAAGGCAAATGGCACTTAGTGAGCTATATGATGTAAATGGTCGATATAGTTATACTTCTGGTTTTAATAAAAATGGTGTTTATGCCTTAATCATTGGTGTAGCTATTCCTGTACTTGGTTTATTCATTCCGGGCCTTCACTTTTTATGGGATAATGCCTGGACATTTGGATTGTTTATCTCCATTTTCGCCTACACCTATTTAATGAGAGGCGACCAAAGCGTATTGAAACCAGGAGAATATGAAAATATCACAAGCTTCAAATCCAAAACTCCTGGCAATAAATCGGATTCTGCGGCAGGTACAGAAACTGAATTTTATTATTAAAAAAGTAAGGATTTTTACCCCTTCAATGGCGTGTTGAAGGGGTTTTTTTAATTTTAGATCAAAGGAAATATGATAAAATAATTTTAAACTATTTGAGGAGATTTGAATATGGAGAAGCCAATTTTGGTTTATAGAGGGGAACATTTAGAAAGTACACATGATTTACATGTTGCTGTAGTAAATAATGAGGGAAAGCTTCTTTATTCATACGGAAATCCCAGCAGACTTACATTTCCACGGTCTTCAATGAAGCCGTTTCAAGCGGTACCATTAGTAGAAACAGGTGCGGCGGAAAGATTCAACTATACGGATGCTGAGCTTTCGCTAAGCTGCGCTTCCCATAGCGGTGAAAAAATTCATCGGGATTCGGTACTGAACATCTTGGCTAAAAGTGGGTTAGCAGAAAAAGCATTGCAATGCGGAACACACATTCCCAGGGATCATGAAAGCTATAAACAGCTCATTCGTGAAGGGAAGGAATTGACTCCTGTTTTTAGCAATTGCTCCGGAAAGCATTCGGGCATGCTTGCAACAGCAGTGCATACGAATGAAGATATTGGAGGTTATCGTGAAATTTATCACCCAGTACAGCAACGAATACTTGTTGTGATTGAAGATATTTGTGAAGTTCCGAAAAATGAAATCAAGCTTAGTGTGGATGGCTGCGGGGTCCCTGTCCATCAATTGCCGCTCAATCATGTAGCATTAGGGTTTGCTAGACTCGCAAAACCCGTTGGTGGCCATGCATCAGCATTAGAAATCATTCGAAATGCGATGATAAAGCATCCTGAAATGGTAGGAGGCAAGAACCGCTTTGATACTGATTTAATGAATATCTTTAATGGACGGATTGTATCAAAAGCGGGTGCTGAAGCTGTACAATGCATTGGTTTAGTAGAAGAAGGGATTGGAATTGCGATAAAAGTGGAAGATGGGGGAGAAAGGGCAGCCAGCGTTGCAGCAATGGAAGTATTAAAACAACTCGGCCAGGTAAATGAACAAATCAATCAAACTTTAAAAGATTACGCTCATGCTCCTATTTTTAATGCTAGAAATGATAGAATTGGAGTTATTATGCCTAATTTTATCTTAGAAAAATGAAAGCGGGGATAGTAAAATGCCGGATTGGTCCTATCATACACTTTTTAAGCCAATAGTATCCCGGCTCCCAAAGACTGTGGGCTGAGAGTTTATTCATCGAGGGATGAATATGATTGCATCTCTCCCAGGCGGACCTAATTTTATCGAATTTTTAGGCCATATGGCTCCATCACCATTACTTCAAAAAAATATTTTAGGTCTTACTTTTTCAAGTTCAGTAGGATTAAGCGGGAAAATAGATCCTTCATTATCAGGATCAGCGTCTTTTTCTAATCTTGGATTTGGTTTTATTGAGATAGGTCCCATTTCCCGTTTGCCAAATGATGCCGATAAATATGCCCGTTTTTCAAAACAAAGAGATGAAATCATGTTTCCCACTCCACTCGAGTCGCTCGGCATGGAGAAGTCTATTCGAAAACTGGAAAAGTTTAAGCCTTTAAATAAACCAATTTTTATCCGAATAAGCTCCGAGGTTTCTGTTGAAGAATTACATAGCTTGTTACCGTCTCTTTCTCCTTATGGAGATGCCATAGTCTTGGAAAAATCATTCGACCATGAAGAACTGCTAGTGTTTAAGGATTTAATTTCCAATAAACCGATTCTACTTTCTGTCCCGGCAAACAAGCTTTTTGAAAAAATTTCTGAGTATTCTAGGATGGATGGGATTATTTTAGAAGAAAGGGCTGGGAATGAACTAACTTTCCTAGATAAGCAAAAAGAACTTATCCAATCATTAAGATTTCTTAAATCCAACGGCTTTTATAAAATACCAATCATTTTATCAGGTGGAGTCTTGGAACCAGAAGATGCCCTGGAATTATATGCAGAAGGTGCTGATCTCATTATGCTTTCAGGGGGCTATGTCCTTTCCGGTCCGGGTCTCCCGAAAAGAATAAATGAAGCCTTTGTGGACCAAATGGATAACGAGCGGGAAATGGTTTCCGGCTGGATCTGGTATTGGTTATTTGGTCTTTTCATTACTATTGGCGGTATTCTTGCTTTGCTTTTTAGTATGACAACGGTGATTCTCCCATATGATGAAGCCTTTTTAGGATTTTCCCGAGAGGAATTAATGGCAATTAACCCTAATTTTATTTATTTTATGGCCCATGATCGCATGACGCTGGCTGGAACGATGGTCTCCGGTGGAATCTTATATATGCAATTAGCACGTCATGGAGTGAAGTATGGAATTCATTGGGCACGAAAAGCGATAAACATTGGGGCGGTTGTTGGCTTTTTAGGGATATTATTGTTTATTGGCTTTGGTTATTTTGATTGGCTTCATGGACTATTTTGGTTTATTCTTTTTCCTTTTTTTATTAATGGGGTACGAAAAACCAAAAAGTCTATCCACACACCGATTTCGAAAAATCGAACGAATCATCCATCATGGAAAAAAAGCCTCTGGGGACAGCTTTGCTTTGTGGTTCTAGGATTTGCTTTTATTATTGGGGGAATGCTTATTTCTATGATTGGAGCCACAAATGTTTTTGTCCTGACGGATTTAGGGTTTATTTGTATGACTCCTGATCAAATGTATGATTTAAACAGGAGGCTTATTCCCCTGATAGCTCATGACCGTGCTGGGTTTGGCAGTGCCTTATTAAGTGTCGGCTTGCTAGTGATCATGATTGCATTGTGGGGATTTCATCAAGGCGAGAAGTGGGTTTGGAATTCGTTGCTAGTTGGGGGTGTGCCAGCATTTTGTTCCGGCATTGTCACTCATTTTGTAATCGGATATACCACATTTATCCATCTTCTTCCTGCGTATTTTGCTTTATTTTTGTTTGTGATGGGATTAACACTCTCTCGGCAGTTCTTTTTTGAGACAGATCGAAAATAGTAAGTGGTTAACATTCATGAGGACAGAAATCGTGAAAGGTAAGCTAAAAGTTGTCCTCATGGGGCGTTCATGAGGACAGAGTTCCTGAAAGAACAGCGACACCTGTCCTCATAAAACGAGCTATCCCAATTTCAAAAGCGTAATAAATTTTTTCTTAAATAAAATAATAAAATAGTCTACTTACTAAGCAGCTGCTGAGCAACAATATACCCAGATCCACCATTAATTCCATGTCCCGGCCAGGTTGCGGCGCCCAGCATAAATAAGTTAGGAATTTCTGTTTGATGGCTTGGCTGTCCTGGAAGCGGCCGGAACAGATAGCTTTGAGAGAGATCATGCGCTCCGCCGTATGGATCACCAGGACCAGCATTCGGATTAAACTGGGCTATCGATTTAGGAGTCACGACATGTTTAGCAAGTATCGCTCTTGGAATATTAGGAATATGTTTACTGACTACATTAAGGACCCTGTCAGTAAACATCTCCGCTAAATCCTTCGTCCATGTTCCATCCCCAACATTAATTTTTCCAGCGGCATCACCACGCGGACGGCATGGCACTTCAAGCACCTGGATTCTCATAATTGCCTTTCCAGCGGGAGCGCGGGTCGGATCGAGATTGGTAGGACAATCAACAGTAAAAGTAGGCTTCTCTGGCAAAAGGTCTGCCATCCCTTGTGCAATTGCCATCGTAAAACCATCCAAACCATCTGTTAAATGCGGCTGTCCAACTCTATTAAAACGCTCATCAAGCCATTTTGGCGCTTCGCTCAATGCAAGGTTGATTTGCACACAGCCTCGTCCGTAACGATAATTTTTAGCTTGAGTGCGAATTTGTGGTCGTATTTCTGTATCTTTAAGTAGCGACAAATAGAGTTGATCTGGAGTAGTGGATGCCACTACAGAGTGAGAAGCATGATATTTCTCTCCATCTTTCGTGCGTATACCGACCGCACGGCCGTCTTTTACCAGTATCTCGTCAACAATGGTGTTTGTCCGGATAACCCCACCCAAATCCGTCACCAATTGGGCCAGAGATTTAGCAAGCATTTCGCTTCCACCTTCCGGTATCGGCATACCGCCGCCCATTAATGCCATCACGGTAAGCGGGACCCAGATTCCGCTGCCGACTTCGTCAGGCGTTCGTCCGAGATGGGTTACCCAAGAAGCAATCATTGCTTTTAAAACCGGAGATTTAAAGGGAGCTACGGTGTTTCGTGCAGTAGAGAACAGTGACGCGGCAAAAGGTGAATAGCCACTCCCACTTTCGTTATGCATAAGTCTATTTATTACCGCCAATGAGTCTGTGCGAGATAAATCGACATTAAATAATGAAAAAACATCGTTAACGTATGGCTGCAATCCTTCAAACATTTTGGCGAGTTCGCCACCGTCTCCTGGAGCCAGCTTATCCGCTTCTGAAATGAAATCCTCAAAGGCACGCGGGAGGACAGCTGTCCTGCCGTCTTCCATCGATACGCCTGTGGGTAAATCGGTATTTATATATCGGAGTCCCCGTGCTTCCAGCAAGGGACCCAAATCAGCATAGGCAGGTCCGGTTAAGAATAGGGGATGGGCAGCTGAAAATACATCATGCTTGAATCCCGGTAACGTTAATTCCTCGGTCCGGAGAAACCCGCCAGGCCGGTCGTTTTTCTCAAGCACTAGTACACTTCGTCCTGCTCTAGCTAAATAGGCTGCGGTGATTAAAGAGTTATGTCCGCTCCCAATTAAAATCGTGTCAAAAGTCCTCAATGGAAATTCACTCCTAAAAAATAGATTAGTATTCATCCAAATAAAATTACGCTCGTAAATGTTTCTTTAGTACTAAATCGAGAAAAAAACAGGTAGAAAATAATAGGTGAAATTTCAAAGTTATAAACTTTCCCATCTTAGCAAAGGATAAAGTAGGAGGTGAAACAATGGAAAAAAATAATTATGAATCTGAGGAACAGCGAGAGGAAATAACAGATCCGGAAGAGATTTTGAATAGAGTAAATCAAACATTTGATAAAATTTCCCAGGATGTAAAAAATATGATTAATGAAAATAAATTATCCTAACGCCAGTGATGGCGTTTTTTTAGTGTTACTGAAGAATTTCAGCCTGTTTTATCTTTAATAGAAACCTTCTAGAAATTTTGTATTTTAAATCCATCATGCTATACTTTAAACGCCATTAATTGGTTAAAAATGAGAGCGGAGGAAAATATTATGTATACCTCGATTAATGAATTTATTCAGGAATGGAATCAAGAAGCTGCTTCAACACAAAAGCTCATGGATGCACTGACAGATAGTTCCCTACAGCAAATGGTGACGCCGGATGACCGCAGTTTAGGGAGAATTGCCTGGCATGTTGTAACAAGTACACCAGGAATGCTTAATGAGTTCGGAATTAAAGTGGATATGGTGGAAAACGATAACACAGTTCCAACATCAGCAAAAGAAATTGCGGAAGCTTTTCGAAAAGTAAGCGCTGACACGATTGATGGTGTTCAGAAGCAATGGACAGACGATACCTTAAAGGAAATGAAAAATGTGTTTGGGATGGAAATGCCGAAATCCGTGACTCTTTCGCTTTTCCTTAAACATCTCATTCATCATCGCGGACAAATGACAGTGCTCATGCGTCAAGCTGGAATCACAGTTCCTGGAGTTTATGGTCCTGCTAGAGAGGAATGGGTCCATATGGGTATGGAAGCGCCTGTCATTTAAAAAAAAACCTAAACAAAATCAAGCATACTGGAAACAGTGTGCTTTTTTATTTAATGGAAGGGAATTTGCCTTAATTAGTTGAATATAACAAGTAATAAACTTTGAAACAAAGGTGGTCCAAAAATGAGTGCGATTCCAAGACCTGCATCAACGGTAGTATTAATGAATCAACAATCTATGGTCTATCTGACAAAAAGACCTGAAACAATGAAATTCATGGCAGGGGTTTATGTTTTCCCGGGTGGAGCAGTAGACAAGGGGGATGAAGTCCAAGATTTTCAAAATGAAATAGTTGGCAACCGAAATGAATACTTTGAGCTTGCGTATTATGTTGCCGCAGCAAGAGAACTATTTGAAGAGGTAGGAATTTTACTTTGCAGCGCTGAAGACGGTTCCGTATTTCTTATGGATTTGGAAAAAGAGAGGGAATACCGCCGTCAGCTCATTAATGGGGAACTTACTTTCTTGCAAATGTTAAAAAACGAAAGACTTCAATTTAATCTGGAAAGTTTGCACTATTTTGGCCATATCATTACACCAAATGTTAGTCGGATTCGCTTTGATACTCGTTTTTTTATTGCCCAGCTTCCAGAAGGGCAGCTGCCAAAACCTGATCAAAAAGAAATTAGCGACGCCAAATGGATTTCACCTGCAGATGCCTTATCAGAATATCATAATGGCAAGATGCCTTTGCCTCCACCCACCATTCATACATTAAAAACCATTGCAACCCATCAATCTAGTGAACCTCCTATCATGCCTAAATTTAATAGTAACGATTATAAGCTTTTATTTTAGTGAGTAATAGGAAAGATCTGATAATACAAAACCTTCTTTCATTAATTTAATCAAATGGGCCTCAGTCGTTCTTTTTGCCACTTCAAAAACACTTGGGTGAGGAAGCTTGGCGTAAATAATGTTAGTTAATTCAGTTGAAGTAAGTCTCTTATGAATGTCGAGAAGCTCCTTGATTTGGTTTTCTCGAAAAAGTCGTCGATTTATCACAAAATCAATTTGTTCGTAGGGTATATATACCCAATCACCATGCCCGGGACCGATTTTTGTTAGGGCCAATTTCTTTAACCGATTTAATGTATGAATATAGTCCGACATATCACCGTCTGGAGGACCAATCCATGAGGTTCCTTCTGCAACAATATTATCTCCAGCAAGTAGAACCTTTTCAGACGGGATATAGAGGTTTAATTGCCCCGCTGTATGACCTGGAGCGTGAAGAATGGTTAGGTCATGGCCAGCTACAGAAACAATATCTCCATCATTTAAAAAGGATAATTTGCTCCATGGTGAAATGGCCTCAAGTGTCATTTGTTTTTCAAGTGGATGGCAATAAACAATAGGGTCCCAATCGACTAATTGACGAACACCAGGCGCATGGTCCGGGTGCCAGTGTGTCAGTATGATAGTCTTAGGAATGGCCAGGCCATTTTCTTCTATCGCTGTCTCTAAATCTATTTTTGTATTAGGTTGATCAAATCCCGCATCTATTAAAATACTTTCCTGGCTGTTTCCGATTAAATAGCAATTAGTAGTCGTATGCGGAAGCAATGTGGGTGTAGAGATTGGTACACGAATAATTTGAAAGCCGTTTCCTTTTTGCAATGCTAACATCCTTTCATCCATTTAGGCACTCAATAATTATTTTCTTAACATATTCATCGTGTAAACGAAGAAATCCTGCCATATAGTTGATAATTAAAAAGGATAGTTGAGCATTAACGGCTCGAACTATCCTTTTCCTTTGTTTGGCCATTTTTTATTCAGTGCATTAATAAAGGTTTTTACATTCCTTTTGTCCTCCATAATAGGCGCAATAATATAGGAAAGCGTGCGGGTAAATTGATGGTTTTTTACCTTTATAATAGAAAGAAGTCCCTGCTGAACATCTCTTTCAATCACACTATGGGAAAGAAGTGATAGCCCTGTTCCATTTATTAGAGTTTCTTTTATACCCTGACTGCTACTAATCGATAGAAGAGATTTCACCTTTAAACCATTCGATCGGATTACATGATTGAGATATTCCCTTGTACCTGAACCTAATTCTCTGGAGACCCATGCTTGATTTTGAAGGTCGGTCATCGTCACTTCCTTTTTTTTCACAAGTTCATGATTGTTTGATGCAATAATAAATAATTTATCCTGCATAAATGAATGAACGGAAACTTCTTTTTCATTGGTTTGGCCTTCAATCAGGCCAATATCAACCTGATACAAACGAACAGATTGAACAATTTCCTCCGTATTTCCGATTATGACATGGAGGTCCAATTTGGGATAATCATTTTGAATATCAATCAGAAGCGAGGGCAGGATGTATTCGCCGATGGTAAAACTAGCGCCAATCTTTAATTCGCCTTTAATGGAGTCGTGATGTTCTAAAATATCTTGTTTCGTCTGTTCGTAAATGGTGATCATTTGCTTGGCACGATCATATAAAATCTCCCCGGTCGGTGTAATTTGTAAGAATTTTGGAGATCGAAGAAATAATTTTGTCTGGAACTCTTTCTCCAGATTTTTTATATGCAGGCTGACACTTGGCTGGGACATTAGAAGTAATTCTGCAGTTTTGGTGAAATTTTTAACTTCTGCAAGGGTAACAAATGTTTTTAACTCTTCATAATACAAAAATATCCCGCCTTATTATTAGTAATATTAATAGTTCTGATTATTAATATTTATTTTACTAATTCCTTGTCTTTCGGTAAAGTTATTATTACGAAGAAATTTTATTAAAACCGACTTGACTTATAGGAATAGTAAAACTATTATAATAGTAATCAATTTTTTGTCAGATGAATTTTAAATTTCAAAAAATGATATTTACCTTTGTGGGGTGATTTTGTTGCAACTTCAAGTATTGAACAGTCCGTTTAATCAAGAGCAGGCAGAACTCCTTAACCGTATATTGCCAACATTAACAGAATCTCAAAAAGTTTGGCTAAGCGGGTATCTTGCTGCTTCATCAACGACATTAGCTTTTGGTGCATTAAATGCACAAACATCCGTTCTTCCGAATCAAAGTACTGGAAAGAATATTTCAAAAGAGGTGACCATCCTTTATGGTTCACAGACTGGGAATGCCAAGGGTCTTGCTAATAAGACGGGCAAGGAGCTTGAAGGGAACGGATTTAAAGTAACTATTTCTTCCATGAGTGATTTTAAAGCCAATAATATTAAAAAGGTCCAGAATCTTCTTATTATAGTAAGTACACATGGTGAAGGGGATCCGCCTGACAATGCCCTATCATTTCATGAGTTTCTGCATAGTAAAAGAGCACCGAAGCTTGATGACCTCCATTTTTCAGTTTTGGCACTTGGAGACAGTTCTTATGAGTTTTTCTGTCAAACAGGTAAAGAATTTGATTCGCGGTTGGAGGAGCTCGGCGGCACACGGTTATATCCGCGCTTTGACTGCGATGTTGATTATGATGAACCTGCATCCGAATGGCTTCAAGGAGTACTTAGCAGCTTAAGTGAGGCTGAAGGCAGTAATGAAGCACCTGTTACGGCAGCGGCAACACAGGTAGTTGAATCTGTATACTCCAGATCAAATCCGTTTAGAGCAGAAATTCTTGAAAATATTAATTTGAATGGCCGCGGTTCCAAGAAAGAAACGCGCCACCTTGAAATCTCACTTGAAGGTTCTGGACTTTCGTATGAACCAGGGGATAGTCTCGGAATTTACCCTGAAAACGACCCTGCACTTGTTGAACTTCTATTGGCAGAATTGAAATGGGATTCTGAAGCTGGGGTAACTCTCAATAAACAAGGGGACATTCTCTCCCTAAAAGAAGCCTTGAAATCGTACTATGAAATTACGACTCTAACGAAACCTCTTCTACAAAAGGTGTTGGAGTTAACAGGTAATGAAACCCTACAGGAGCTTTTAGCTCAAGGAAATGAGGAAAAACTAAAAGCCTATATTCATGGACGTGATTTAGTGGATTTCGTTCGTGATTTTGGTGCATGGGGTACCTCGGCCCAAGAATTTGTTTCGATTCTTCGGAAAATCCCAGCTCGTTTATATTCAATTGCAAGCAGTTTATCTGCGAGCCCAGATGAAGTACACTTAACAATCGGTGCCGTTCGATATGATGCCCACGGCCGTGAACGAAAAGGTGTTTGCTCGATTTTAACAGCAGAACGTCTTCAGCCTGGTGACAAACTGCCTGTTTTTATTCAGCATAATGAAAATTTTAAGCTTCCTGCTGCCTCGGATACTCCGATAATCATGGTCGGTCCAGGGACAGGTGTAGCTCCATTCCGTTCCTTTATGAAGGAGCGTGAAGAAGCAGGAGCGGAAGGGAAAGCTTGGATGTTCTTCGGGGACCAGCATTTCGTAACCGATTTCCTTTATCAGACTGAATGGCAAAAATGGTTGAAAAACGGTGTCCTGACAAAAATGGATGTTGCTTTTTCACGTGATACAGATAAAAAGGTGTATGTACAACACCGCATGCTTGAACAAAGTAAAGAATTGTTTGCTTGGCTGGAAGAGGGTGCAGTGGTTTATATTTGCGGTGACGAGAAACATATGGCGCACGATGTTCATAACACTCTTCTTGACATTATTGAAAAAGAAGGCGCTATGAGTCGTGAAAACGCTGAAGCTTATCTTGCCGAGCTCCAGCAGCAAAAACGTTATCAGCGTGATGTATACTGATTTGGATTGAAGGGAGTTTTTCAACATGGTGAACAAAACTTTAACAGCGCCAGCAGGAAAGCCCAGTGATGTTGAGCGTATTAAAGAAGAAAGCAATTATTTGCGCGGAACGTTAAAAGAAGTAATGCTTGACCGTTTAAGCGCTGGAATTCCTGATGATGATAATCGTTTGATGAAGCATCACGGAAGCTATTTGCAGGATGACCGGGATCTGCGCAATGAACGTGCAAAACAGAAACTAGAACCAGCGTATCAGTTTATGCTGCGTGTTCGGCTGCCGGGCGGTGTTGCGACACCGGCCCAATGGCTAGTGATGGACGAGCTGGCAGATAAAAATGCAAACGGCACATTAAAGATCACTACACGTCAGACTTTTCAAATGCATGGTATTTTAAAATGGAATATGAAGAATACAATCCAAACGATTCATTCAACACTAATGGATACTATTGCTGCCTGCGGTGATGTAAACCGGAACGTATTGTGCAGTTCTAATCCATATCAATCTGAAATCCATACAGAAGTATACGAATGGTCGAAAAAGCTGAGTGATGATTTACTGCCGAGGACAAGAGCCTACCATGAAGTATGGCTCGATGAGGAAAGGGTCGCTGGTACGCCGGATGTAGAGGAAGTTGAACCGATGTACGGTCCGCTTTATTTACCGCGTAAATTTAAGATTGCAATCGCAGTTCCCCCAACCAATGATATCGATGTATTTTCAAATGACCTTGGTTTCATTGCGATAGTGGAAGATGGGAAACTAATCGGCTTTAACGTGGCTATTGGCGGCGGAATGGGCAGCTCTCATGGGGACAAAGCGACCTATCCGCAGCTGGCAAAAGTAATCGGCTTCTGTAAGCCGGAACAGCTATATGATGTGGCTGAAAAGACGATTACGATTCAGCGCGACTACGGAAACCGTTCTGAACGTAAAAATGCACGCTTCAAATATACCGTTGATCGTCTTGGTCTGGAAACAGTCAAGGAAGAACTGGAACACCGTTTAGGCTGGAGTCTGGATGAGGCAAAGCCATACCATTTTGACAGTAACGGCGACCGTTACGGATGGGTCAAAGGTGTGGGTGGTAAGTGGCATTTAACCTTGTTTATCGAGGGTGGACGCGTTAAAGATTTCGCTGATTATAAGCTAAAGACGGGCTTACGTGAAATTGCTAAAATCCATAATGGTGAATTCCGTTTAACAACGAATCAAAATTTGATTATTGCCAATGTATCAAGCCAGAAAAAGAAAAAGATTAACGAATTGATTGAACAATATGGCTTGACTGATGGGAAATATCATTCAGCACTACGCCGGAGCTCGATGGCTTGCGTGGCTCTTCCAACTTGCGGACTAGCCATGGCGGAAGCAGAACGTTACCTGCCTGTACTGATGGATAAAATCGAAGAGATAGTCGATGAAAACGGCCTGAGGGACCAAGAAATCACGATTCGCATGACGGGGTGTCCAAATGGATGTGCACGTCCTTCTCTTGGTGAAATTGCCTTTATTGGTAAAGCCGTAGGGAAGTATAATATGTACCTAGGAGCTGCCTTTGACGGCAGTCGTTTAAACAAAATGTACCGTGAAAACATTGGTGAAGAAGAAATATTAAGTGAACTTCGTGGACTTCTTTCACGTTATGCGAAGGAACGTGAGGATGGCGAGCACTTCGGTGATTTTGTGATTCGTGCAGGTATCATAAAAGCTACCATAGACGGAACAAATTTTCACGATTGATGAAGGTATGTAACAGACAGGGATATGTATCTCTGTCTTTTTTTTTGGCTAAGGTTAAAAGTGCTCGGTAACGATCACTTAAGCGCTCTGTGTTACAGGGATATAGGAAGAGTTTTTTTCATCCCATTTAAAAATTCCATCTTGTAATATTATTTCTGTGTCGAAAGGGCGTGAAATTGAAACATTCCCTTGGGAAAAACGGCCCATTTTTTCAATCAACTCTGTTTTTAATTGGAGTAATTCCTTCTTAGTTGCAATTCGAATAATCTTATCTATTGTAATTTTCTTTTCACTAATTCCATTTCTTTTACAAATACTTTCTTGAAAACTCCTGTTAAATTGAATCATCAAAGATAAATCCTCTATGCATGCTACTCCGAATACCTCTTTAATAATATTTCCGTATCGAAGCTGATAGTCAGTAGCAAATTTAATCATATTCTGCTCGGGATTTTCTAATATATAGACAGATTGAATTTTATTTATCATCAATAGCATCCTTTCATTTGTGGTCTGGACTATTTGGATAATTAATTTAGATACTATATTAATGATACCATAATAATGATTTTTGCAGTTGTAGTGAGGATTGAGAAATAGTGTCTGATATTTTTAAAACACATTTCGAATTCGAAGCGAGAATTTGTCTTTATGAAAGCGTTTTTTCTAAATATTTAGAATATTATGCTTGCTTATCTGATTGCTATATTATACTATTACAATATTACTAATCTAAACTAATAAGAAGGAAGCGACTTACTTTGAATTATCCATTTGCACCTCAAACCAAAACCTATGAATCTTCTGCGGTAAGAGACATTTTAAAGGTGACCCAGCAAGGGCACGTTATTTCTTTTGCAGGGGGATTGCCAGCTGAAGACATTTTTCCGATTGATGAAGTAAAAATTGCCTATGAAAAGGTGTTCGCATCGGGAAAATCTTCCTTGCAATATGGTTTAACAGAGGGCTACACACCACTTCGAGAGGCCATTCAAGCCAAAATGGCCCAAAAGGGGATTGCATCTGCACCTGAAAACATTTTGGTTACTACGGGTTCCCAGCAGGTTATCGACCTGTTTTCCAGGATTATGCTAAGCCCAGGTGATATAGTCTTTACGGAGGATCCTACCTATCTATCAGCCTTGCAGGTTTTCAGGTCTTACGGGGCAAATGTTATCGCCGTCAGCAGTGATGAGCATGGAATGGTACCCGAGGATTTAGAAACAAAAATGAACCAATACCATCCAAAATTTGTTTATATTATACCAACTTTCTCTAATCCGGATGGAAAGGTATGGAGTAGTGAAAGACGGCAAGAACTATTAAATCTTTGCTATAAATATAATGTACTAGTACTTGAGGACGATCCATATGGAGATATCCAATTTCATGAAGAGGAGCACTATCCATCCATAGCAGCTTTTGATAAGCAGCAAAGTCACGTCATTTATACGAGTACCTTCTCAAAGTCGGTCGTCCCAGCTCTTAGAACAGGGTGGGTTACGGGACCATCAGAAGTCGTGCAAATGATGACAAAAGCGAAACAAATGAATGATTTGCATTCCAGCAGCCTTGATCAACAAGCATTATATTATTTACTGCGCGATTTCAATCTTGATGGGCATATCAAGCATATTCGAAATGAGTATTATTATCGAATGACAATTATGAGAGATTATTTGAATAAGCTTGAGCCCGGCTTGTTTACATGGAAAGAGCCAAAAGGCGGTATGTTTTTGTGGGTGGAAGGGAATGAAGAATTAAATACAACCCGTTTACTTTCCCAAGCTGTCGAAAAAGGTGTAGCCTTTGTCCCTGGTGCTCCGTTCTATGTTGACCAGCCTAAACACAACACGTTCCGCTTAAATTTCAGCCACTCAAATCCTGAAAAAATAAAGCTAGGCATGGATCGATTAGTAGAGGTTTTGTTAAAGCCAGCAGTCGTTTAAGATGGGGTTCTTGAATGAAATTCTCCTTTTATGTAAAGTTTATTAAGGTAATTAATTATAAAAGGATGGAATAAGAATGGCTTTTATCGGGATTGTTATTATTATATTATTGGTATATTTTCTAATTATTCGCCCGCTTACCCACCGGAATCGTACACAGGTTTATGAACCAAGAAGGAATTATTATGAACCTAGAACGGACTATTATGAACCGCGTGGAAATTTTGGTCCAGGGCATAGTGGATTTGGCGGAATAGGGTCATTTGCCGGAGGAATGGCAGCGGGGGCGTTACTGACTTATTTGTTTAATCAGGGCAGAATTGGTTTTGATCAGTATCATGCGTTACAGCAATTACAAGATCATGAAATCATACAAGAACTTATGGATCAAAATATCATTCAAGAACATGAAATTGACCAGCTGCAGGAGGAAATTGGACAGGGCAGAGGGGATGAGTCGTCAGATTGGGATAGAGACGGCCGTGATGACGATTTCAAAAATAATGATCAAGATGATCTCCAAGATAATGATGATTTTGGAAATTGGGATAACGGTGATGATAATTGGGTTTAACATGGAGTGCCTTCAACATCCTTAAATGGATGTTGAAGGTGCTTTTTTAAATGTTACAGAATTGTGAACAAGAGAGTTAGCAGCTGTTTTTTTTCCAGACATATAGAAGGATAAACACTATCTATAATAAAATAAAGGTATATCGACTAAAGCAAGGTTAGTCATCATGATTCTTAGAACAGAATCCAAATAACAGCCAGAAAGAGGTTGATGGTGATGTGGCCTTTTGTAAATAAGAAAAAAATAATGGACGAAGAAGTTAACCCCAGTTATATAGCAGTAAAAGAAGTAACTGAGGAAAAAGAAATTGAAAAAATAGCCATTAAACTGAAAGAAGTTCTAAACAACACGTCTAATGATATTATTATTTTATGTGTTGGTTCAGACCGTTCAACAGGAGACTCGCTTGGCCCCTTTGTTGGATCCATGTTGAAGGAAAGCAAACTCCCCATAATTGTATACGGTACATTGGAAGAGCCAGTACACGCGTTAAATATTCATAAAATTCTAAATAAAATCAATCAGATCCATCCTGCCCCTTTTATCTTAGGGATTGATGCCTGTTTAGGTGATAAAAAACAAATTGGTTCTATTATTTTGAAACAAGGTCCGCTTATACCGGGTTCCGCATTAAATAAAGTATTGCCAGGGGTAGGGGATTACCATCTAAAAGCAGTTGTAAATAGTCTCGATTCCTATTCGCCTCTCCAAAGCTTAAACAGCACGAGACTTTTTACGGTCATAAAGCTTGCTGAAATTATCTCTAAGATTATTTCACGAGCAGTTTTAGAAGAATCTGTGTCAATTAGGAATTTATTAATGGTGGAAGATTAATCCAAATTATTTGAAATAACTAAAGCTAGTAGGTTATAATTATTACAATTTATAATAGAGAGAAAGCGTGATAAACATTGGGGAACAATTGGACAGAGGAAAACCTAATCTCATTGCGGGAACGGGTCTATATCCACATCAAAGACCTTATCCTAGAGGGTGAATTTAAAACGGGAGACCGGCTTGTGGAACGTGAACTGGCAGAAAGACTCAATATTAGCCGCACACCAATTCGGGAAGCCTTATTTAGATTAGAATCACAGGGATTTGTGAAAACTGTGCCTAGAAAAGGGGTTATTGTCGCTGATATTTCTGAGAAGGAAATTATTGAAGTATTTACGATCCTCTCTTCTCTAGAAGTTTTAGCTGCAAAATTAGCTGCACAAAAATTAGATGATGAAACAAAAAGTAAATTTAATGCCCTTATAAAAAAGATTGAAGAAGGTTTAGCAAGTGAAAATGATGCAGATTTTTCACATTTACACGGGGAATTGAACCATCTTTTATACAGTTCCGCTAAAAATACAAAGCTTTATGAAATATTAAGTGGATTGTCTGATTATATTAGTGCTTTTGCAAAAACAGGATTTAAAAATCCTGGCCGCGCCGTACAGTCAATGGAAGAGCACTTGAAAATAATGGAGGCCATCGTTAATCAAGAAATAGAAATGGCTGAATTCTTGACCAAAATCCATATAGAAAATTCTAAAAAGGCCTATATCGAGGCAGTCCAGCATTCAAAAGAAAAGCGAAAAGGGTAAAAGGAAACTCCATCTAAAAGTGGAGTTTCCTTTATTTAGTTATGAAAGGTTCCTATATTCCGATAACTGCAGGCGCTGTCATGTTTTGTAACACTTTCGCCACACTCATTGCTACGATTGGACTTGATTTTGGATTTTGAGTAAATGGTTTGTTTTGGACGGATATTTCAACTTGTCCAAATTCGCCTTTCGCAAGGATGGTGTGAGTATTCAATTGAATAGTTGGATCCACGTATACTTGGACCTTCGTTTTTTCGAAACCAATTCCAGCAATACTTAAGGTCGCTGAAACATTTACATTTTCAGGAAATAATTTGGCGGCGTTTCGGGCATTTCCTTCAAAGATACAATATGGCTCAGTGATGGTGGCGAGATCTACTTTTTCCTCTGCAATCGTTCCATACCAACTTCTTGGATGCTTCCTTGTAATGAGTTTGATTTCATCAATCTCGCCTAATACTCCGGCAGCAATCCGGTCTAAACCAGCGATAGCGGCAGATGGAATAATTATTTGTTTTTTACTTTTTAACGCTGTTTCCTGTAATGATTCATAAAATTCATTATCTGCTAATACCCCTACAGACAGAAGAATTAGATCACTACCGGAGGATAGAGTTTTTTCACCGTATTGTTTAACGGCATTATGGCCGGCTGCTTCGATAATAATATCTAAATTTTGATTAAAAAATGCTTCTTGATCCGTTGTCATGGTACAGTGTTCTGGCAAATTGTTTAAAGGACTAGGCTGTTTCCTAACTAGAATAGACTTCAGGATGACATCTCCGGCCTGTCCTGAATGGATAAATTCAGCAATACTTTTTCCAAGTGTTCCATAGCCAATGATCCCAGCTCTCAGCATTTTTGATTCTCCTTAATAATGATTATTTGGTATACTATATACCATTAATTTCAACATTTTAACGGATTAAAAGATGAAAATCAAGGGGAAAATTTAGAATATAATTAAACGTCTAAATTTTCAAAATATTGTTGCACATACTAGGTGGTTAATGATATATTATTTTCAACCTATATAGTTAACACTGGCTGTATAGTGAAAATGAGGGGGGATCTACATCATTTTTACATATTAATTACTGGTAGTATTCATTTGTTTGTCCTCGTGGGGTTTTTCTATGGTTGAAGTTAAATTAAGTTAATTCAGGTTCAAAATATTTTTTTGGATTATCTAGGTATACAATCTACAAAATACAAAGTTCACCTTATCCGTTATTTTTTTCCTTTTTAATGCAATAGCAATTTTTAGTATTCTAGCAGTTAACATTAAAAGGTAAATGAGAAGAGAGACTGACATCTTTGGTGGAAGCGCTTACGAATCCTTTCTCCTCACCATACCACCTTTCAGAAAATTTCAAGCAGAACATTTGAACAAATTTAGCTGAAAATTTTTTTAAAAGTCGGAGGGGGATATATGGAATTAACATTAGCTCATTGGGTTTACCTAATTGTCACTGCAGCTGTCATTATTATTATGCTATTCCGAAAAGGTGTTGTATTACCTCTAATCATTGGGACCTTTATTGTGGCAGCCGTATATAAGGGGAGTTTAATTGCAGGCTTTCAAGCTGTCTTTAATGCTAACCTTGTTGCGGCTAAGGAACTATTTAGTATTTTCTTAATCATATCGATCATGATTGGTCTCTTAAATTCTCTGAAGGATCTAGGGGCAGATAGAAGGATGGTCGTGCCGATTCAGAAAATAATGGTAAACGGACATGTTTCCTATTTAGTTTTAATGGTCACAACCTATGTTATTTCGCTCTTTTTCTGGCCAACCCCAGCAGTTCCATTAATTTGTGCCTTGTTAGTTCCTGCAGCAGTAAGTGCAGGTTTGCCTGTCATGACTTCCGCAATGGTAATCGTTATAGCAGGTCAAGGGATGGCTCTTTCCTCAGACTATATCATGCAAGTAGCGCCTATGCTAAGTGCAAAAGCAGCGGGTATTGATAAAGCTGCCGTATCAGATAAGGCATTCATTCTTTCTTTAATTACAGGATTTAGCGCTTTAGCGATTGTGTATGTCACACATCGAAAGGCGATCACTAAGAAATCTGGTTCTGCCAGTAACGTTAAAACTGAAGAAAAAGCATTTTTTAATGTAGCTGAGGAACTTGCTGCGACTGCAGAAGAGACTGCTGATCTCGTTCAAAGAAAAGCAACATGGGGAAAAGTTTTCGCTGTCATTGTACCTCTAGCCATGTTAGCTGTTATGATTTTTATGTTCCAGACAAAAATTGGCGGTGGATCTGGCTTTGAAGGCGGGGACGGTGCCGCTTTCATTGGCGGAGTTGCTACTATTCTATTAGTCTTAGCTACTATTGCCTTTAACCGAATTCATGCACTTGATAAAATAAGTGAACATATTACCGAAGGTTTTGTGTTCGCTTTTAAGGCCATGGCACCTGTCATTCCAATTGCTGGTTACTTCTTTATGGGAAGCGGAGATTTTTCAGGGGCTATACTGTCATTAGGTGATAAGGCAGCAAAGCCGGCATTTCTATTTGATCTAATTCAGGCCGGACAAAATTATATCCCGCATAGCCCATTTTTTGCAGCGATTAGTATTTTAATAGTTGGTATCATTACGGGGTTAGATGGTTCTGGATTTGCTGGACTTCCTTTAACAGGTGCATTGTCTGGAGCAATTGCCCCAGGAAGTCACATCGACCCTTCGGTTATGGCCGCGATTGGTCAAATGGGTGCAGTTTGGAGCGGCGGGGGAACATTGATTGCTTGGTCATCCCTTGTGGCCGTAGCCGGCTTCTTACAAGTATCACCGCTTGAACTGGCGAGGAAAAACTTCGTACCGGTAATATCGGGACTTCTCCTAGCCACTATTTTAGCAGTCATAATTTGGTAATTTTTAAGGGCCTTCCAAGAGTCAGTTTAACCCTGATTTTTGGCAGCCCTTTTTTTCGCATGTTTGGTATATTTGTGAATAGAATGAGGATTGAAATGGCATGGATTGAAGGAAGAAAGGATGAAACCCATGAAAGCAGGTTTGGTCGGGATTGGAAAACTTGGGACTGCAATGATGGCACATTGGCATCGAAACAGCATACCTATAGGTATTTATCACCCTGTGAAAAAGAAGGCTGAAGATTTTGTTCAGCAGTTTCAAAATGGATATTGTTTATCAGAGGAAGAATTAAGTAATTTAGATGTGTTAGTATTAGCTTTACCTGCATTGAAGGTTATTCCTTTTATTTCAAGCATTAAGATTAAAGGGTCAACCTCATTAATTAATATGGCAACTGCCCTTCATACTAACGAAATTAAATCAAACTTTCCTGCCTTAAACATTCACGGAGTGAAATTTATGGGGCATTGGAAAGATTTATTAGAACATGGTAATGGTTTGTTTATTACTGAGTCCCCATTACCGCAGAAAATAGAGGACATCTATCATCCTTTAGGGAAGGTAATATTAGATCGTGAGGATTGTTTATCAGAGGTCAATAAACTTGCAACCTTTTATGCTATTAAAGCAGCTATCGAAATTGAAAAGGATTTTTCAGAAAGAGGCATTTCTTCTGAATATTTGAAACGGGCCTTAACTTCCTTAGCCCCTGAAGTTATGCGTAGTTATAGTGAAGGAAATCTTGGCCATTTTGCGATGGATATTGTAAAAGAGGTGCAAGCAGAGAAAGGAGGAGTCAATCCAGATTGACTCCTCCTTTCTTATTTTTGATCATTCAAGAAAAGAATAATTGTAAGACAAATAGGTACACCATCACACAGCCGATATAAAGGCCGGCAAAGGATAAATTCCAATTTGATACCTTATAGGAACTTTCGTTCACAATATTGGACATGAGCCCTAGTGTGGCATTATACGGTCCCACAAGAAAGGATGAAACCGCACCCGCTAACATGGCAACAGTTAATATATGCGGTGAGATACCGATTACCGCAGGATTGAGTCCTTCGGTCATTAATGCAAGGGACACAGCAGGATGTAGTCCGAGAAAAGCAAAACCTAAAGGAATTAGTGGCAGCAAAATCAAAAAGATTTCTACACCCGCCACATGAATAAACTGAATTACCAAGCGGTCCAACCATTCATTTGTATGAGAAACATTGATGGTCGAGATAAAAAAGCCAGCTGATAAATAAATAAAAAATTGATCCTTCATACCGACTGAAAACGATTGAAAATGATTTAATAAATGGGCACCAAACTCTTTTCCTTGCTTTAAGCATAAAGACCATGTAAGGGAAAAGGGGATAACCATTAAAGAAACGAGTGTTAAGAAGGGATAAGGAAACTTTTTTTCTATTAATGAAATAACGAGATTAAATATAACGATTGCCAGTAATATTTGAAAGACCCTTCGTGAACGGTCGATTTGCCTTGGTACTAAGGCGGCGGCTGTTTCTTGGACAGAGAGGTTTTTCTGGGTTTTGATCATTACTTTTGATTTGCGCGCCCCCAGGTACCAATCCATTCCCATCCCTACAATACTAAGAGGAATCACATAAGGAAGAATCGAAACCCAGCTGACTCCCGTCATTGTAATAACAATCCCGACAATGGGGGTTACGGGGGCCCAAAGTAACGGCATGGCAAACCCCCGGGTAATCGCGCGGCTCATAAACCGTTCTTTACTTTGTACAGGTATGACATCTAATGATGGCCGAATCGAGTAATAAGTCATCGGCAAAGTTGCAAGATTCATAAAAATACTAAAAAAGTATGAAAAACCGGAAGTAATCATATAAAGCTGTCCAGATGTTTTTACCTTCTTTTGAATCATCGTTTGAATACCGCCGCTGTAACCGCCAAGTTTAATGGGGATCCCTAAGATTGGTACTAAGGTAAACATCGTCAGCAAGTCAAGCATGGGACCAAAGGATAGGATATATTCCTGCCATCCGGCACCGCTTGTCCATAATAAGATCAAACCCAGGATTAAAAAGGTACTCCCTAATATTTGAACAAATCGTTTTGCTTGGAATAGCGTACAAAGAACGATGATAAGACTTAATACGGATAAGACAACCCCAATATCCAGCTGTGGGAAAAGCACGGAGAGTAAATACAATAAAATTACTAAAAAAAACATAAATCTTAGCATATCAACACCCTTACTCAAAATACGGTATACCAAAAATTAAAAATAGGTTTAAAATAGACACAATTTAGCCATATTTTATTTTAAATTTGGTATTTGGTATACAATATTGTTGTAATTTTTTTCGCTGCATTATAAAATGAAATTAATAAATAACATATAAATTAGGGGGGATTAACATGTTAAACATTCTATTTAACTCTAAAAAATCTGCTGAAAAAGCTGAGAAAAAATTAGCTTCACTAAGAAAAATACTTAAGTTTTAACGAGTTATTGAAAAATCCGTCGCTCTATTGTGGCGGTTTTTTTCTGCTTTAATATAAAAACCGGAGAGATGTCATATTCTCTCCGGACTTGTACATGAAGCGTCATGTTAGAAATTTATACCGCAACTTCATCGGATTTGACCAGTTTGGAATTAACCGAATCCTCACTGTTTCCAGATGCTTTCACGATCTCATTTAATTCCTCACGTGCCGCTTCGATTGTTTCAAACCTCTCAAAAAACTTTACTGCGATATGATTGACATATTCTTTTCCTTCAAATTTTTCAAATAATTGGATTTTAGCGCTTTCATCAAGAACCTTCGCAATCGTATATTTAGCCCGTAATTGATTAAAGAAATAGAAGTGATACGTTTCAACTGGCTCTAGACCATCGTTTTCTAAAATTGTTTGAAAGGATTCTTTATTCGTTAGCACAATAAATTTTCCCAATTTGAACACTCCTTTTTTAATTGAACATTGTATACCAAACTACTTATTTGTATTTTATCTGATGTTGATAAAATATTCAACAGTATATTCTAAATATTAAAATAATTAAAAAACTAGTTTGCTTCTCAAATCAAAAGATTGTATACTTCAGAAAAGAGTCAAAATTTTTAGAATAAACGGGAAGGGGAAGTTTTATGCCAAAAGTGATCCTCCATGTTGATGGAACAACCGTTGAACAAGAAGTGAAAGAGAATGCCAACTTAGTAGTGCTAGCAGCCACACGCCAATTACCAAAGTTAAAGTACGGCTGTGGGATGGGGCGCTGTACAAAATGCACGTGCGTTGTGATCGAGGGTGCAGAAGACTTATCGCCACCGAACTGGAAGGAAGAGAAAATGCTGGGAGATAAGGTAAATGAAGGATACCGTTTGACTTGTCAGCTGACGATTCAGCATGATATTGAAATCTCTCAAGAAAATATTGCGATTTCAGTTCCGAAGAAACAATCGACTATCCAAGTAAAATAATTTTCTATTTAATTTTTTAGGTATACAATATACAAAAAAATAATTGCAGGTGATTTTTAATGGATTGTTACGACCTAACCAGGATGACTTGGAAAGAGGTAAAAGAAGCATTAAAAACCGTAAAGTTTGCCATTATACCAATCGGCGCTCATGAACAACATGGTCCGCATATGGCCGAAAGCTGTGATGCCGTTTTAGCGGATAGAATGGCTAAAAAGCTCGGAGAGAAAATGTTTCCCTTTTGCATCGTCACTCCAACCATAAATATGGGTGTATCCCAGCATCATTTAAATTTTCCAGGGACTATATCTTTGCAGCCCAATACCTTAATAGCAATTTTAAATGATATGATCTCCTCATTAAAACATCATGGAATTGAGAAGTTTTTATTATTAAATTCACACGGCGGCAACCAATCTACACTAAATGTGGCATCGATGACCTTAACTAAAGAACTAGAAGTTGAAATTTATTATGCAAAAACAACAGCATCCGCTAAACAATCGATAAAGAATTTTGTTACTTCCAATTTGTTTGGCCACAGCTGTGAGCGAGAGGTTTCCGAAGCCTTATATCTGGCTCCAGAGATTGTCCGGCCTGAACTACTAGAAAAAGGGGATATTCAGGAAGAGGGAAGATGGAAGCAGCTTAGACCGGGTAATGCCATCCAAGGATTTTATTATTATGAGGAAATGACCCAAAATGGCTGTATCGGTGATGCGACAAAAGCCAGCTGGGAAATTGGCCGGGAAATTGTCGAAGAATCATTGGAGAACCTATCTAAAGAGCTATACAAATTATTAAAGATAGAAGTAGAAACGCCTTTTTAGATCAGTCACCAACTAATTATCAGATTATAATAATCTTTTAAAAATTCTAAAAATTATATTTACAAACGAAAATAAATAGGTTACTATTTAATCAAGGTATACCAAATAAGAAAAAAACCGAAAGAATGCTAGATAATATCTGACAATCTTTTATTTTTAAACTCATTTGGTATACAAAATATCAAATGCCAAGTTGGACTTGGTCAGCTACATAAATATTGAGGAGGAGATTACATTGACAGAATTACTTTCAAAAGACGAATTTCGCAAACAACTGGAAGAAGCTATTAAAGGAAATCATAGCCAAAAGGCTCCTTTTACATTAGCATGGGCTGAAGGAAAATTAGAAAGAAAACACTTTGCTAGATGGGCTGAAAACCACTACCACTATGTTGGACCTTTCGCAGATTACCTGGCGTATATCTATCACAATACTCCAACCGATCCAAAATTTGAAGCGGCAAAGGATTTCACATTGCAAAATATGTATGAAGAAGAAATCGCTGCTGACCGCCATACTGATTTGCTGATTCGTTTTGCCGAAGCTTGTGGCACAACGCGTGAACGAGTGATTAATCCACAAAATATGGCTCCAACTACACTTGGGCTTCAAAGCTGGTGTTTCGCGGTTGCTGCTCGTGAAAATTTTGTAGTTGCAACAGCTGCTTTAGTAGTAGGATTAGAATCTCAAGTACCTGACATTTATCGGAAGCAAACTCCTGCATTACGTGAACAATATGGATTTACGGATGAAGAAATTGAATTCTTCGATTTACACATCGTTTCTGATGAAATCCATGGTGAGCGTGGTTACAAAATCGTTCTTGATCATGCCGATACTCCAGAATTACAGCAACGCTGCCTAGAAGTAGTTAGAACAGGAGCAAAAATGCGCCGCATGTATATGGATGGATTATGGAGAGAGTACTTAGAGCAGGATTTGGGAGCTTTGGTAGAAGCGAAATAATCTAAAAGCTAGTTAATAATATTACGGATTCAAAGGCCATTTTTTGAATCCGCTTCCATTACAAGCCGCCCTATTTAATCTTGCAGTTTAAGGTTTAAATGGCGGCTATTTTTTATAAAGAAATGATGGTGATAAATGTGTTAACAACTAAAGTAGAAACATTCAATAATTTAATAGATGGCGAGTGGCAGGAATCTGTTAACCATAAGACGTTTTATAGTGTAAACCCCGCTAATAAGGAAGAAATTGTGGGGGTATTCCAAGCTTCAAATGAACAAGATGTCCGCTTGGCGATTGAGGCGGCGCAAAAAGCCTTTCCGGCATGGTCCCAAACAGCACCATCTAAACGTGCAGCGATTTTAAATCAGGCTGCCAGCATTCTCGAACAAAATGCCGCTAAGTTAGCTGAAGAGTTAACACGCGAAGAAGGAAAACACATTGATGATGCTAAAAATGAGGTCCTTCGCTCGGCGCAAACGCTCCGGTTTTATGCAGTGGAAGGGCAGACTTTTACAGGTGAAACTTTCCCTAATGATGATCCAAATATGAAGGTATCGACGGAAAGAGAGCCGCTTGGAGTGGTGAGTGTCATAACTCCTTGGAATTTTCCCCTTTCGATTCCAGCCAGAAAAATAGCACCTGCTTTAATAACTGGAAATACCGTGGTTTTCAAACCTTCGTCAGATACACCACTAATTGCACTCCGGTTAGTAGAGGCCCTATATCAAGCAGGGATTCCAAAAGGCGTCATTAACTTTGTAACAGGAAAAGCTTCCGATGTGGGCGATTTATTGGTAACTCATTCGGCTGTAAGGGCAGTCACTTTTACAGGATCTACTAGTGCCGGGGAAGATATTCATCGAAAAGCATCTTTTACAACCCGTACCCAAATGGAGCTTGGGGGCAAGAATCCGCTCATCGTTATGGAGGATGCAGACCTTGATTTGGCCGCAAGCTTGACTGTAAACGGAGGCTTTTCCTTAACCGGGCAAGCGTGCACGGGAACAAGCCGTGTGATCGTTTTAAAAGAAGTGAAAGAGGCATTTGTTCAAAAGCTAATAGAAAAAACCAGCGCTCTTAAAATTGGGAATGGATTTGAAAAAGGCGTAAAAATTGGTCCACTTGCCAATGAGAAACAGTTCAATAATGTTTTAAAGTATATTCAATATGGTAAAGAAGATGGTGCCACATTGGCATTTGGCGGAAATGCCTTAACAGAAGGTGAGTACCAAAAAGGATACTATATACAGCCTGCAATCTTTACCAATGTAAATCCAAATTCACGGATTGCCAAAGAAGAAATTTTTGGTCCTGTTATTGCTGTGATAGAAGTAGATACATATGAAGAAGCCATCTCCATTGCGAATGATGTTGAGTATGGTTTATCTGCTTCCATCGTCACCAATAATTTAAAAGTTGCTAACCAATTTACTAAGGATATTCAGGCAGGAACGGTTAAGGTGAACCGTACGACAACAGGCAACTTAATGAACGCACCTTTTGGCGGTCTGAAAAAATCAAGCACTTCCACCTTCCGTGAATCTGGAAGAGTCGGCTTAGAGTTCTTTACCCAATTAAAAACAGTCTATATTGGCTATTAAGGAGAGATTCATCCATGAAAACAGCTTTAAAATTAGAATTAGAAGAAGCAAAAATCATGATTGAGGCGGCTAAGAAAAAATCAGAAGAAATCAATGTGCTTGAAACCATCGCCATTGTGGATGATGGAGGGAACTTGATTGCGCTGGAACGCATGAATGGCGCACGCATCACTGGTCCAGAAATCGCGATTGCGAAAGCTTACACGGCTTCTGGCCATAAACGCTCTACCCATTTATTTAACAAAGAACCAAATGGTCCTGCACTCCCTGGAAACGAAGCATTTGGGATAAATCAAATGCTTCCTGGCAAATTTGCCATCTTTGTTGGGGGCTTTCCGATTGTGGTAAATGGTGAAGTGGTCGGGGGAATTGGTGTCAGCGGCGGAAACGGCGAACAAGATACAGCCGTTGGAACTGCTGCATTAGCAGCCCTGCAAAAGGTTGTGGAGAGTGAGGGCCTTGAGGTCATTACTGAAGCTGATATAAAAAAATAATGGAAGCAGGACCTCATTCATTGTCTTACTGACAGAATGGGGTCCCTGTTAATCAACGGGGATTTTTGTTAATAAAGGGGGAGAATCAACTGAAACCATATGTTGAGTTGACTATAGGGTTTGCACGCACAGGTGTTACTGGATATGGAGGTGGTCCTTCTACGATTCCGTTGATTGAATTTGAAGCTGTTCAAAAATATAAATGGATGACAGAAGAGGAATTTGGGGAAATTTTAGCGTTAGCTAATACATTACCGGGTCCAATTGCAACCAAAATGGCAGCTTATATCGGATACAAGGTAAAAGGGTCTTTAGGCGCAACAGTTGCCATCCTTGCTCACATTCTCCCATCCATCGTTGCCATGATTGGATTGCTAGGGGTGCTTTATTCCTTTAGAAAATCTCCAATTGTAAGCGGAATGGTGCAGGGGGTAACGCCCGTCATTGGCTTTATGTTATTGGAGATGGCCTACCGTTTTTTCCAAAATGGACGCAAAGGTTTAGGATTGTCGAAAATGGTGATACTTTCAGCCGTTTCTTTAGTATTTGTTCAATTTCTCGGTTTACATCCAGGGATTTTAATCGCCGTTTTTCTGATTGCTGCTTATTTGATTGCCGACCGTAAAGAAAAAGCGGCTCCACCTGAGACGAATGTTCTTCTACAGAGAAAGGAAAAAAGCTCATGATTTATTGGCATATTTTCTGGTCATTTTTTATTGCAAATTTATTAGGATACGGCGGCGGACCTGCAACGATTCCATTAATTCAGAATGAAGTTGTCAATCATTATAATTGGATGACGGTATCCAAATTCGGTGATATATTAGCGATCGCCAATGCTTTACCGGGACCTATTGCCACTAAAATGGGAGGGTTTATCGGTTATCAATTGGCAGGAATTCCTGGTGCCATCATTGCGCTGGCGGCGACTATTCTTCCTTCAGCTCTTGCTGTTATTTTGTTATTTAAGTTCGTCAATCTATTTAAGGATTCTTCTAAAATTAAACTCATGACAAAATCTGTACAGCCGATTATTGCCATTTTACTCGCCGTTATGGCCTATCAATTCTTTTTAACCGCGTTTGAAAAAAGTGGTGTTTTTCATCTTTTACTCTTAGCATGCATTAGCTATTTCGCTTTAATCAGGCTAAAGATTCACCCTTCACTGGTGATTGTTTGCGCATTGTTTTATGGAGGGATTTTTTTATCATAAGCGGATAAACTTAAGAAAAATACTTTAATAAATAAGCAGGTGGAGTAATGGAAACAAGATGGGAGGAAAACAATCTTTTATCAATACGAGAACATGCCTATCTTTATTTAAAGGAAATGATTCTTGAAGGAGAATTTAAAGCTGGTGACCGGCTGATCGAAAGAGAGCTTGCGGGGAAATTAAATATTAGTCGTACTCCTATTCGCGAAGCTTTGTTCCGGCTGGAATCGCAGGGTTTTGTTAAAACCGTTCCGAGGAAAGGTGTCGTGGTTACGAACATTTCTGAAACAGAAGTCATTGAGGTATTTACCATCCTTTCCTCATTGGAGGTTTTAGCGGTAAAATTGGCAGCACAAAAGATGGATAAGAGCACCCAGCTGGAATTAGATCAAAAAATCAAAGAGCTAATGGAATTGGAAAGACTGGCGGAAGAGAACTTTAATTTTGAACATATTCAAATGAATCAACTGATCAATAAAGCATCAAAGAGTCCTAAATTATTCGAAATTCTTTCCGGTCTGATTGATTATATTCATATGGCTGCGAATATGGGGTATGAGACCCCAGGGCGCAGAAAAGAATCATTAAAGGAACATATCGATATCATGAAAGCCTTACGAGATAAGGAAACCGATATGGCTGAGTATTTAATGAGAATTCATATTGAAAACTCAAAAAAGGCATATATCAATTATATGGAAAATGTAAAAGAAAAGTTTAATAAAAAGGATAAATCGAGATCCCCCCTTTAAGCTTGCGAAGGCCACACCATCACCAAGGTTGTGGTCTTCATTTTCCAAATAAAGAATAATAAATCAAAAGTTTTGTATTGTCTGAAAATTAAAATTATGGTATATTGTATACCAATAAGATAAATCTTAGGGAGGAAAAAGACATGCCTAAAATACATTTCATAAACAGTAACAAACAATTAGAGGTTCCAGAGAATTCTAATATTTTGAGAATGTCACTTCGTTACGATGGAGAACTCCCAAATCGATGTGGCGGGGGAATTTGCGGCACTTGCGTTTTTAAAGCGGAAAATGGAGAAGAATTCCTTGATAATGTTAAGATCCAAGAAAGAAGAAAATTAGGTGAGGAGTGGTTAGGGGAAGGGTATCGATTAGGATGCCAGACGTTTGTAACAAATGGTGATATTTCAATTTCATGGGATGAAGATATCACAGACCAAGTGAAAAAAAGAAAGCCGGATAAACTGCAGAAGGAAGCAACAGCCGCAAAATAACTTTTATAGGGGTGAGAACATGTGGGCCTGTAACAGTCATATGAAAGAAGTGTTATCATTCTTAGATATTCCCCATATTAGCAAGGCGTCCTACCATATCAAATGTTCATTTTGTGAAAAACCTGCACATGCAAAAATCTATTATGCCCATCAGCCAATAAAATTTAAAAAGTATAAAGAATTCCAAGATTCGTCCATGATTCCACGCACCTCATAAAAAAGCTGTCATTTGACAGCTTTTTTTATCATTTTTTGGAGGAGAATGACCACAGGACTATATAAAAAACACGATAATTTTGCTAAAATATTAAAAAGTATCTAAAAATACATAACAATAACCTTTTCTAATCATAGGGATTTATTCTATTATTTTCTGATTAGCTACATTACAGGTTTTGATAAATTGGAGGAATGAACATGTGGGATATGGATATGGATATAGATCAAATCGCAAGAATTAAAGTAATAGGCGTTGGCGGCGGCGGAAATAACGCGGTTAACCGAATGATTGAAGCTGGTGTACAAGGGGTTGAATTCATCGCCGTTAACACAGATGCCCAGGCTCTTAATCTATCAAAAGCAGAGATTAAAATGCAAATTGGTGCTCAATTAACAAGAGGCTTAGGAGCAGGTGCTAATCCGGAAGTCGGTAGAAGAGCCGTAGAGGAGAGCCGGAAACAGCTAGAAGAGGTATTAAAAGGAGCTGACATGGTCTTCGTCACGGCCGGAATGGGCGGCGGTACAGGAACAGGAGCAGCACCAGCCATTGCAGAAATTGCTCATCACCTCGGCGCATTAACGATTGGAGTCGTCACACGACCATTTGGATTTGAAGGAAGAAAGCGTGCACAAAACGCAGCAAGCGGAATCGAGTTTATGAGGAATGCGGTTGATACCTTAATTATTGTACCGAATGACCGCTTATTGCAGATTGTCGATAAAAAGACGCCTATGATCGAAGCCTTCCGTGAAGCCGATAATGTCCTGCGTCAGGGTGTCCAAGGAATTTCGGATTTGATAGCCGTCCCAGGATTAATAAACCTTGACTTTGCTGATGTTAAAACCATTATGTCTAACCAGGGAACGGCCTTAATGGGGATTGGGGTTGCAAAAGGGCCTAACCGCGCTGCGGAGGCTGCCAAAAAGGCGATTTCCAGTCCGTTACTCGAAACGTCCATTGACGGGGCACAAGGTGTCCTCATGAACATTACAGGCGGAAGCAATTTAAGCTTGTATGAAGTACAGGAGGCAGCGGATATTG
Source organism: Neobacillus bataviensis (assembly GCF_019969725.1). The sequence continues at coordinate 422,590 of NZ_JAHXYW010000003.1, read as the reverse complement.
TTGCTTCTGCCGCAGATCATGAATTAAACATGATTTTTGGTTCTATCATTAACGATAGTCTAAAGGAAGAAATCATGATTACAGTTATTGCTACTGGCTTTGATGATAAAGAACGCGCTAAATTAAACACAGCTTCAAGCCTGTTAGGGACAAAGCCGCCTTCTCAAAGAGAAATGATAAAGGAACAGAAGGTTCAGAAGGTTAGTGAAGAAGCCCAGTCTGAAAATGCCAGACAATGGATGGAACCCGAGGAAACGCTTGATATTCCAACATTCCTGCGAAATCGTAACAGAAGATAAATCTTAAGACTGCCGAAGACACTCGGCAGTCTTTTATTTTGAATAATTTTTTTCAAGTAAGTGTTATACTATTCATTGTTGAAATAATTGATTCTAATGGGACGTAACCAAAAATATATAATATGAATTAATTATAGTAGGAAAATTCGCAAAATAATTTTTTATGAAAGCGTATGCTATAATGATACTATTCATACAACAAAGGAGTTTTTGTAATGTTAAAAGATTTCTTTATGGGTTTATCACAAAACCAATTTTTAAATAGTGCTGCCAAGAAATACGGGCTTAAATTAGGTGCCCAAAGTGTTGTTGCCGGTACCACTATCGAAGAAACGATTAAAAGCATTAAAGAATTGAACGCGCACGGTATTTCTGCAACAGTCGATAATCTTGGCGAGTTTGTGTTTGAAAAAGAAGAGGCAACTAAAGCTAAAGAACAAATTCTTAAGGTCATTGAGGCCATTCATGAAAATAAGGTCGATGCTCATATTTCCTTAAAACCAACCCAATTAGGATTGGATATTGATTATTCTTTTTGCTTAAGCAATTTACGAGAAATCGTTCATCTTGCGAACAACTACGGGATTTTTGTTAATTTTGACATGGAAGATTACGGTCATCTTAAGCCTTCGTTTGATTTATTAGATGAATTGTCTATGGAATATGGGAATGTAGGTACTGTTATTCAAGCTTACTTCTACGAAGCGCAAGAAAACCTTGAAAAATACAAAAATTATCGGTTACGTCTCGTAAAAGGTGCTTATAAAGAGCCTGAAGAGTACGCTTACCAAGATAAGAAAGATATTGATAAAAACTTTATTAAGCTAATCGAATGGCATTTAGTCAACGGAAAATTTACTTCGATTGCTACCCATGATCACCGGATCATTAATCATGTGAAGGAATTTGTTAAAAAGAACAATATTCCAAATGATAAATTCGAGTTTCAAATGCTTTATGGTTTCAGAAAAGACATGCAGCTTGAACTGGCAAAAGAAGGCTACAACTTCTGTACGTATGTACCTTTCGGAAATGACTGGTATGGCTATTTCATGAGACGTCTTGCAGAAAGACCTCAAAATTTAAATCTTGTTGCTAAGCAAGTATTTAATAAGAAAACGAACACCATTATCGGTGTAGCTGCAGGCGCCTTTTTATTAGGTAGAATTTCAAAGGCTAATAATAAAAAACGTCGTTAATTGAATAGCGAAATGATCTTTTAAGAAGCTCCTGCAATGTGCAGGAGCTTTTTGCATTCCGTTTGTAAATGACTTTGGGTTGTCAGGCACCATTTGAATTTTTCACATGATGCCTGACACCTTTTTTCTGTTTGATAGAATTGCTCCTGATTTTATAAATTCGCCAAGGAATCCTCGGAAATGGACCTACAAAATTATTGTACAAAGAAAATAAGCATGTCAAAACAAAAAGAATAAAATAAAAACAAGAAAAATGTATTGCATTTCGTTGGTATTCGTTTTATATTTAGTTTAAATATTAAGAAAATTAAAAAACTTTGTTGCTAGATACTAGTGAAAGGAGTGAAGCGGTCATGTATTTTCAGCGAAAAACTATTCTTCTAATAGCATCTTTGAAAGCGCTGCCACGAAATTGCTATGTGTAGCTTTAAATATGAGCAGCGCTTGCCTTCAATGTATTCTCTTCATCTATTTTAAAAGATTATTAAAGGGGATGTTTGAATGAAAAAAGCAGCCATATTAATGATTTCTTTTCTTATTTGTTTAACGGTTGCAGGATGCAGCAGTAAAAGTTCTTCCGGGGGTAAGAAAGAAGAAATTACGGTTTATACAGCAATTGAGGATAATCAATTACCAGCCTATTTAGAAGCCTTTAAGAAGGAATATCCGGATATTGAGGTCAAAATCGTGAGAGATTCAACAGGCATTATTGCAGCCAAGCTTTTAGCTGAAAAAGATAGCCCGGTTGCCGATTTGGTTTGGGGAACCGGGATCACCAGTTTATTACCTTTAGATGAAGCGGGATTATTTGAACCCTATAATCCTAAGGGAATAGATAATATCCTTCCCGACTTAAAGGATAAAACCAACCCTGTTCATTGGGTTGGAATTGACGCCTATATGGCTACTTTTGCAGTGAATAAGGTTGAACTTGAGAAAAAGGGTTTACCTATTCCGCAATCATACGAAGACCTTTTAGATCCGAAATATAAAGGGTTAATTTCTATGCCGAATCCAGCCTCAAGCGGCACCGGCTTTTTGACTGTATCAGCGCTTATTCAGCTAATGGGTGAAGATAAAGCTTGGGATTATATGAATAAGCTCCATGACAATATAGGAATTTATACACACTCCGGTTCAAAGCCTGCCAAATTAGCTGGACAAGGAGAATTCCCAATTGGAATTTCCTTTGACTACCCAAGCTTTAAGGAACAAGAATCTGGAGCTCCGATTGAAGTTGTTTTCCCTAAAGAAGGGTCCGGCTGGGAAATGGAAGCAAATGCATTAATCAAAAAGCCAAAAATTAAGGGCGCTGCGAAAACATTCCTAGATTGGGCCATTAGTAAGAATTCTCTCAACCTGGTAAATAAGAATTTTGCTGTTGTATCAGCTGATTTAGGAAATCCTCTACCTGAAGGCTATCCTAAAAATGTTGCTGACCAACAATTAATAGAAAATGATTTTCAATGGGCGGCAAAAAATAGAGATCAAATCCTACAGGAATGGACGAAGAGATACGATTCAAAAAGTGAACCAAAAGAGGAGTAATGAAGGGTGTAATTCAATCTCAAAGGAAACCCTTGTAGGGATAATTAGTTCCATTAACTATAATCAATACTTGCAGGGTTTTCTTTTTTATTATCTGAAAAAAGGAATGAAAGGGGACTGTTGATGGAATTTCTCACAATTCAAAATGTAACGAAAACGTTTGGTCATTTTGTGGCATTGGACCATATTAATTTTTCCGTTAATAAAAAAGAGTTTGTCTGTTTACTAGGACCAAGCGGTTGTGGAAAAACGACATTACTTCGAATTATTGCTGGACTCGAGGAACCGAATATTGGTTCTAAAATTTTTTTAGAAGGAAAAGAGATAACTACTGCCCCCCCATCCAAACGGAATTTTGGGATTGTTTTTCAGTCTTATGCCCTGTTTCCAAATTTAAATGCCTATCAAAACATAGCCTATGGGTTAAAAAACAAAAAGCTTCCTAAAAAAGAAATCGATGAAAGAGTTCGAGAAGCCCTTTCTTTGATTCATTTAGAGCATATTAAAGACCGTTACCCCGCCCAGCTTTCCGGGGGACAACAGCAAAGAATCGCTCTTGCCAGAGCGCTTGCATTATCACCAAGCTTTTTGCTGCTTGACGAGCCATTATCTGCCTTGGATGCAAAGGTCAGGCTGAACTTGCGAATGGAGATTAGGAAATTACAAGAAAAGCTGGGTATTACCACAATCATGGTTACACACGATCAAGAAGAAGCATTAACAATGGCAGATAAAATCGTCGTCATGAATAATGCCCAAATCGAACAAATTGGTACCCCTCAAGAAATTTATGAGTACCCGAAGACTCCTTTCGTCGCAGATTTTATCGGGACTGTTAACATGTTATCCAAAGAGGGGGCATCGATGGCAATCAGGCCAGAGCAAATTCAAATAGCGGAAGTACAATCTGAACACGGAATTCAAACAGTGGTTAAGGATTTGGAATTTAGAGGGGCCTTTTATCGCTTGTTTTTACAATTGAATGAAAAGGTGCCATATCAAACTCCAGATAATCTGCTGGTAGTAGATATTCCTGTCCAATTGGTAAGAAAGCTTCATATTCAAAAGGGCAGCATCCTTTTTGCTGAGATGCCGCAAAGTCATCTTGTTACTTATGTTTAGGTGAATTTAACTGTTTCATAAATAGTTGTTTAGTAGCAGGGAAGGGGTGATGATTGATGTTCAATTCGGAACAGGTGATAGAACAGCCTGAAGCCTCAGCACAGCAAAGTCATATATTTAAGAAAAAAATAAGGCAAAAAACTGGAAAGGTCGAGTTGTTACACAAAATCTTAATTATCTTGGTGCTTTTGGGACTTTTAGTGGGGATTGTCCTACCGTTATTTCAATTATTTTTGGTATCCCTTCAAAAAAACAATGAATATGTCGGGCTGGCCAATTTTATTCATTACTTTGAGACCCCATCACTAGTTCAATCGATGTATAACACGTTGTCTGTCTCGCTCTTAACAGGCGTCATTTCAGTTGCACTTGCGTTTTTCTATGCATACGCATTAGCAAGGACCAATATCCGTTGGAAATCCTTCTTTAAATATATCGCTTTTCTACCTTTGTTTGCTCCGACAATGATGCATGGGATTTCCCTCATATATTTGTTCGGCAATAAAGGGGTCATTACAACCGGTTTTTTTGGTTTTATTGAGAAGATAACGGGAGTAAATTTAGCTATTGACATCCACTTGTACGGGAAGGTAGGAATTGTTATCTCTGAGGTCATCTACACATTTCCTCAGGCTTTTTTAATTCTGATGGTAGCGATTGCCGTAACAGATTTCAGGTTGTATGAAGCAGCGGAAACTCTTGGAGCCGGAAAAATGAAAAAGTTCTTCACTGTCACGATTCCCAGTCTCAAGTACGGTTTAGTCAGTGCCTTCTTTGTAGCTTTTATTTTGAGCTTTACTGATTTTGGAGCCCCAAAGGTTGTAGGGGGGCAATACAATGTATTAGCCACCGATATTTACAAGCAAGTGGTCGGTCAACAAAACCTTAGTATGGGATCCACAGTAGGGATTATTTTAATTATCCCTGCGTTAATTGCGTTTATAGCTGACCGAATCATACAGCGTAAACAAAGCGCATCGTTTTCTTCCAAATCTGTTTCTTATAAAATCAAAAAAAACCCACTACGTGACAGGTTTTATTTTGGATATTGCCTGATTATCTCAGCGGGAGTTTTAGCACTGATTGGTGCCGTACTGGCGGCGGCGCTCGTCAAGGTTTGGCCATATAATTTCTCTCTTACACTGGACCATCTAACGTTTAAAAATGTAGCCGGCAATGGGCTTGAGCCTTACTTCAACAGTATATTTGTATCTTTTATTACTGCTGTGTCCGGAACCATTATTATTTTTGCAGGTGCTTATTTAATCGAAAAATCGCGCTTTATGAAAGCAACGAGACAGTTCAGTTACTTTTTGTCTATTTTACCGCTCGCTCTGCCGGGACTAGTTATCGGGTTAGCCTATATCTTTTTCTTTAACAAACCTGATTTCGAAATTCCATTTATTGGTCTGAATGTGGTGAATCCATTTCATTCATTATATGGGACATTTACAATCATAGTCATTGCGAACATCATCCACTTTTACTCCGTTAACTTAATTACTGCAACTACAGCATTGAAGAAGCTGGATAAGGAATTTGAACCGGTTTCTGAGTCTATGAATATTCCATTTTATAAAACGTTTATGAGTGTTACAGTACCGATGTCACTCCCGGCCATTTTGGAAATGGGCATTTATCTGTTTGTGAACTCTATGACCACGATTTCTGCCGTCATTTTCCTCTATACCGCTGATACAAAGCTTGCTTCCATATCGATTGTAAATATGACCGATGCCGGGGATACGGCGCCTGCAGCGGCAATGTCTTTTCTTATTGTTCTAACGAATATTCTTGTCAGGGTTCTTTACGAATTTGCGACAAAAAAGATAAGGAATCGTACGCAAGCCTGGCAGCAAAGATAAAAATTCTTATAAAAAAATAGGACCATCGCCGATTTTCCAGGTCGCCGGTGGTTTATTTGTTCGGGAAGTATAAAAAAGATGAAGGGAATTACTTCATGTCCAATACGATCTTATTAATTATTTTGTTTGCCGCTGTGTGTCATGCTGTTTGGAATGCTTTGGGGAAAAAAGTTGAGGAGCGAGAAGCTTTCTTTACTTTAATTTTGGGTGCTTCTGTTGTTCTTTATATTCCATTAGCAATTTTTCTTTTTCAGTCAGGACATTTTGCTCTAAAAGCCATTAAGTGGGCCTTATTTAGCACCGTTTCGGAAACCTTGTATTTTTTCGCGCTTGGAAAGGCCTATTTCTCTGTTACGTTAAGCCATGCCTACCCTATTTTAAGGGGGACTGCCCCGATTGTAACAACCGTTCTCAGTCTTTTATTTTTTGGAGTAACGGTTACGGTTTTCGGGTTTATAGGAATTCTGATTATTATCATTGGAATCCTTTTCATTAATCAAAGTTCCTTCGCCATTAACGGAGTTCAGAAGATGTTTAGAGGGGATATCTCAAAGCTAAAGTGGGTTTTTTTGGCTGGATCGTTTTCAGCATTAAGCAGTGTTTTTGATGGAATGGGCGCTTCTTTAATGTCAGGGCTACTATTCAAATATTTCGTGTTTATTGGAATGTTTATTGGAAAATTAATCGTTGATCGAATTCAGAAAATTAATGTTTCCTATATCAGCCTTGTGAAAAAATATCCAATTAAACTATTCATTGGGGGGTTATTTGTTTTCGTTTCCAATGCTTTTGCTGTATATGCCATGGAATCCACCCCCGTAACCTATGTGGCCGCTGTCCGGGAAATTAGTATTGTTTTCGCTACCCTTATTGGGGTTATATGGCTAAAGGAAAAAGTAACAGCTGTAAAATGGGTTTCTATTTCTATGATATTGTTGGGAGTTATGATAATTAAGTTTAGTTGAACGCAAAACCAAGTAAAACAAACTTAAAATAACAAAAGAACCAAGAAAATAAAAAAAATAATCGAAAAAAGTATTCACAATTGTCAGAAAACGTGGTATTCTATTACCAAGATAAGATGGTAAGCGCTTCCACATATCGATTAGTAGGAGGAAACGAGGGGGTAATTTATGTCAACAACAAAAGGTAATTCAAAAAAAGTAAGGGTTAAAGCATTAGTAGCCAGCTTAATAGGTAGTTCAATTGAATACTATGATTACCTTTTATATGGAACCGTTGCAGCCCTCGTATTTAACAAGCTTTTCTTTCCGAATTTTGATCCAACCGTAGGTCTGTTAATCTCTCTTGCATCCTTTGGAATTCCTTATTTCTTTCGTCCCCTCGGCGGTGTAATCTTTAGCCATATTGGCGATAGGCTTGGAAGGAAAAAGTCACTCGTTTTTACGCTGGGAATCATGGGTATCAGCACAGCTTTGATTGGAGTATTACCTGTTTACGGGAGTATTGGAGTATGGGCTCCAATCTTGCTTGTGACGTTAAGGCTCATTCAAGGCATAGCAGTCGGAGGAGAATGGGGAGGCGCGGTGCTCCTAGCTGTAGAATATTCAGATAAGAAGAAACGAGGATTTGCAGGGAGTATTCCAATGATGGGCGCTGCGGTCGGCATGACATTAGCAACTGCTACGATAGCACTCTTACGACTATTGCCAGATGAACAATTCCTTGCTTGGGGCTGGCGGATTCCATTTATCGGAAGTTTAATACTTGTTGTTCTAGGCTTATGGATAAGAAATGGATTGGAAGAAACACCGGATTTCCAAAAAGCTAAGGACGAAGGTACAGTTTCCAAATTACCTATTGTTGATACATTTAAATATCATTGGAAAGAAATTATCTTAACAACGGGAGCAAAGGCTATCGAAACAGCTCCATTTTACATCTTTGCCACTTTTGGGATTTCATACGCCACGAATACACTGAAAATGCCGGAAGGACCAGTATTAAATGCGATCACCATCGGTACACTCATTTCCCTAGGGATGATTCCTTTAATGGGCCGATTATCTGATCGTGTAGGGCGTAAAAAGGTGTTTGTTGGAGGAGCATTAGGTGTCATTTTATTTTCAATGCCATATTTCTATTTACTATCAAAGAAATCCATTTTGTTGCTGACAATTGCAGTTATGATTGGTTATGCCATTTGGTCTGTCATTACAGCGGTATTAGGGACAATGTTCTCGGAAATGTTTAGCGCTGAAGTTAGATATACGGGGATTTCTGTCGGCTATCAGCTGGGGGCTGCTATTTTTGGAGGAACGGCTCCTCTCATTGCAACCTCATTAGTGGCTGCTTTTGATGGTTCCTGGGTTCCTGCCGCTATTTACCTGATGCTCCTTGGTGTAATGTCCCTCATTTGTGTAAGTTTGATTAAGACTATGAGTGATGAAGAGAAAGAGGTTATGAAAAAGCGACTAAATCCGGCGCTTATAAATACGCTTAATAAATAAATCGAGTATCAAAGACTATTAAAAATAAAGGAGATTGTTCGAATGAATCTTAAGGATATGACAAATAATCCGTATCTGCTGCTGACACCTGGCCCTTTATCTACAACTGAAACCGTTAAATTGGCGATGATGAAGGATTGGTGTACGTGGGATGATGATTATAACAATATTGTTCAGGATGTGAGGAAAAGATTAGTTAGTCTCGCCACCAAATCAGTAGAAAAATACTCTGCAGTTTTAATGCAGGGGAGTGGAACTTTTAGTGTTGAGTCTGTAATCGGTACCGTCCTTCCAAAAGACGGAAAACTATTGGTTGTTGCGAACGGAGTTTATGGGCATAGAATTTCTAAAATCTCTAAAACGCTGGGTATTAACACGGTGGTTTTAGCGAGCGGGGAAGTGGAGGCAATCGATTTAAATCGCTTAACGGCTGCCCTGGAAAACGATCCTGAGATTACCCATGTTGCGATTGTACACTGTGAAACCACTACTGGGATGCTGAATCCAATTGATAAAGTCGGTCAAATTGTGAAGCGCTATAACCGTATATTTATTGTAGATGCAATGAGCAGCTTCGGCGGAGTTGAACTTGATATCGACGACCTCCAGATTGATTATATCATCAGTAGCGCCAATAAATGTATTGAAGGAGTTCCAGGTTTTGGCTTTGCCATAGTCAAAACGGAAGAGTTCGACAAGTGCCAGCAAAATGCGAGGTCTGTATCACTCGATCTTTATGATCAGTGGAAAACGATGGAGGAACAAAATGGAAAGTGGAGATTTACTTCCCCAACCCATGTTGTAAGGGCATTTGCTCAGGCGTTAAAAGAACTGGAGGTGGAAGGAGGAATTAAGAATCGAGCGGCCAGATACAAAAACAATCAAAAAATTCTTTCTAAAGGAATGAAGAAGCTCGGTCTCGAACCAATCCTTAACAATGAACTCCAGTCGCCAATCATTACATCATTCTACTACCCTGATTCAGAATATTTTAAATTCTCTACCTTCTATCTCAAGTTAAAAGAAAAAGGCTTTGTCATTTATCCTGGAAAAGTTTCAGATCTTGATACATTCCGGATAGGTAATATTGGCGATGTCCACCAGCAAGACATAGAGGCTTTGCTGCAGGCGATTGAGGAGAGCAGATACTGGCTTAATCCCGTTCTAGAAAAATAAATCAGCCTAAATTGTCCTTTTCCCACTATAACATTACTTCCTGCTTGAACAAGAGTAAACTTTCAAAGATTTTCCTTATAAATATGTTTCTTTTTATTTCAAGTAGTATAATAAATTATAGTGGAAATATTTATCATGGGGTGAAAATCTTGTCATTAGCGGGAGAAGAAAGAAAAAAGAAAATACTCGAACTCTTAGAAATCAGCGGAAAGGTGAAGGTAAGTGATCTCGCAGAGATTTTACAAGTATCTACTGAAACCATCCGAAAATATTTAGATGAATTGCATCAGGAAGAAAAATTAAAAAAGGTTTATGGCGGCGCAATCAATATCTCTTTTTTTGATGAGGAGCCCCCGACATCAGAGCGAGAAGAAATTTATTCTGATGAAAAGAAAAGAATTGGGGAAATGGCGGCTAATTTAATCAATGACAATGATGTCATTGCCATAGATGAAGGCAGTACACCTTTACAATTAGCGAAAAGCCTACGTAAAAAGCAAAACCTGACGATATTTACGACTTCGATTAATGCCCTTTCCGTATTGATTGAGCTGAGCCAGCAAAATATTTTTTCAGGAAAAATATTTGTTCTTGGCGGCGAGATTAATACAACCCATCATCGGGTAACGGGTGGTTTTACAATGGAAATGCTTGATAATATTTACGTGGATAAATATTTTATCTCGGCTGATGGGCTTTCGAAGGATTTTGGGATTACAGGCTATGATTATTCAAAAGGAATGGTAACAAAAAAACTGATTGAACATTCAGGAAAATCGATACTTTTACTAGACCATTCAAAGGTTGACAAAAGGACCAACTATAAAATGGCCGATTTCAAAGATGTTGATATGGTTATTTGTGATCGGCCATACCCTGAGGATTGGGAACATTTATTAAAAGAAAACAACGTGAAATGGCTGGTCGCAGATCAAAATCTATCCTAACAAAAGATTAGACTCCCCGAAATATAGGCAGTACAACAGCCTGTAAAGGAGGATTCATTAAATGGAACATTTGGGAGTCTTTTATGAGGAGCATTTATTAAAAAATTTAGAAGTGTATATGAGGCTCGTTGTTAGTGCGTTGCTTGGTATGTTTATTGGCTGGGACAGAAGCGCAAAAAATAAGCCAGCGGGATTGAAAACCTTTACCTATGTTTCTGTTTCATGTACCCTTATTACCATTATATCCATTTATAGTGCCGAGTTTTTTGGGAGCTCTAATCTTAATAATCGGATGGATCCGATGCGGTTAACAGCTCAAATTGTTTCTGGCCTTGGATTTCTAGGAGCAGGGTTGATTTTAAAGGACGGACTGCAGGTCAAGGGTTTGACTTCTGCTGCTATGATATTTTTTGCAGGTGGAGTCGGGATCGGAATTGGTGCTGGATTTTATGGAATAGTGTTTGCTTCTGTTTTGCTTACTTTTTTATTAGCAAAAATTAGCCACTTCATCGAGCATAGGCATACAGAATCAATGGAAAAAGAGGAAAAACAACGTGCGTACCAGAGAAGCTCTGGATAATGAAAATCAATGAAAACCGCCAAAATCTATAATTCTATAGAAACTGGCGGTTTTTCTATTGGAAAAATGTTTGTATTACTTGTCAAAAGTACAAAGTTAATCAAAGTATTGAAAAAAATTTAATAAAAACCAATCAAAACCAAGACAATCCAAATTATTTATGCTATAATCAAATCAACTCAAAGAATTGAGTGAATATTTTAAATTTTAGGAGGGTTACCTTGAAGGTCTTTTGTTTAGGTGGAGCTGGCAGAATCTGTAGGGAAGCAGTTCTTGATCTAGTTGAGCATTCTGAATTTGATGTTATAACCATTGGTGATTTTAATGAGGAAATTGGCCTTCAATTAGTGGAAGAACTGAATGACCCCCGTGTAAACTTCGTAAAGGTCAATGTTTTTAACCACGAAGAAACGGTAAAGCAAATGAAGGGTTACGATATTGTAATGGATGGCACAACCATTACTTTAAATGGCCGTTCAACGGCCTGTATTGCAGAAGCAGGCTGCCATGGCATCAATTTAAATGGCTTTGGGGCTGAGGACGAATATTCTGAAATTTTCAAGAAAAATAATAAAACAGCAGTTCCTGGTTTTGGAATGACGCCTGGTGTTACGCAAATGATGGCGTTGCATGCTGCTAATCAATTAGATGAAGTAGAAACAGTTCGAGTCAGCCATGGTTCCTTCCGTCCGATTGCTTTTTCAAAATCCATCACAGAAACCACCACTTATGAGTATGACCCAGACCTGCCAGGCCGAATTGTTTTTGAAAAAGGTGAATTTGTGCAAGTTCCTCCATTTGCCAGACCTAGACAAATCCAGTTGCCTGAACCCTTTGGCGAAACAATTCAATATATCATTCCACATTCTGAAACACGCACCCTTGCAAAAGCACTTTCCAATAAAGGTGTCCAGTTAATTGAAGTAAGAGGAACATGGCCGCAGAAAAATATGCAGTTAGTTCGCGCCCTTTATGACTACGGCATTATGCGAAATCCCAAAATCACCATTAATGGTATCGAGGTAGGTGTTATGGACGTTATAGGTGAATACCTGCTGCAATCGAAGGAAGGGCAAGAAACAGAATTATACGGATATTCCCTTTATATTGAGGTTGTCGGGAAAAAGGATGGAGTAAAAAAACGCCATGTCCTCTATCATACTCATCCAGCAAGCGACGGATCTGTTAAGGGATGGGAGAAGTTAAGAGCCTATACAAGAAATGTAGGCATTCCAATGGCTATTGCCACTGAGATTCTGGCAAAAGGGCTAGTGGAAAAGACTGGGGTGTTAATCCCTGAGGAAGCCTTTGAACCAACAATGATCTTTAAAGAGCTTAAGAAAAGAGGCATACACATTCACGAAGAAATTGAGGAAGTAAATGAAACTGTCGAAGAAGAAGCATCGATTAAAGCTTAATTTCAATAAATAAATTAGTTGTTTATGAAGGAGGTTCGTGTTTTGGGAATCAAATCTCCCCAGATTGAAGCTATTATTTTTGATTGGGCCGGTACGACTGTGGACTATGGTTGTTTTGCGCCCTTGGATGTTTTTATAGAAATTTTTAGAAAAAGAGGAATTGGCGTATTGGACGAGGAAGCACGAGCTCCAATGGGTCTATTAAAATGGGACCACATACAGGCGATGTGCAGTATGGAAAGGATTGCCGGGTTATGGAAGGCGAAGTTCGGCCGATTGCCAGAAAAAAAGGACATAGATGATTTATATGCGGACTTTGAACCAATGCTTTTTTCCATTCTTCCGAATTATTGCACGCCCATTCCCGGAGCAATTGAGCTGGTTGAAAGATTAAGAAGGAAAGGGATTAAAATCGGTTCAACCACAGGCTATACCTCTGAAATGATGGCTATCGTTGCCCCAGAAGCGAAAAAGAAGGGCTATGCGCCGGATTCGATGGTAACACCAAATGATGTCCCTGCAGGCAGGCCGCTGCCATGGATGTGCTACCAGAATGCTATTAATCTTGGAGTCTATCCGATGAGGCATTTTATTAAAGTTGGAGATACGATTAGTGATATTCAAGAAGGGGTCAATGCAGGATGTTGGACTGTCGGTGTTTTGAAGGGCGGCAGTGAATTGGGGTTGAAAGAAGAAGAAGTAAATGCTCTTGACCCAGAAACGTTATCAGAGAAAATGGAAATCGTCGAAAAAAGATTTAAGGCAGCAGGTGCTCACTATGTCATTAATAGTATTGGAGACTTAGATCAATTGATCCCTAAGATCAATCTGCGGCTAGCCAATGGGGACTAACACAAGTATGTTTGAATGAAAAAGCAGCCGAGAGGTGAAGAGGTGAATTTTGTTGAAGAAACAAACCTATGCACTAGGAATGGTCGAGACGATTGGTTTCCCGGCAATGCTGGCTGCTGCAGATGCTGCAGCAAAAGCGGCAGATGTGAAGGTAACCACTTATCAAAAGGCGGATTCGGGAATCGTGACGATCTATATTATTGGCGATGTGGCATCCGTAAAATCAGCTGTCGAAGTGGGGGCAAATACAGCCAAAAAGGTAGGTCAATTTCGCCATTCGCATGTAATACCTAGACCTGACAACCATGTAATTGAAATGCTCTTTCCAGTATTAGCCGATAAGGTAAAAGCGGAAGTAAATAAAAAGGAATCCATAAGTGCTAAGCAAGAAATATCGAATGAGCTAGGTAAAAAAAATTTACATGAGTTAAGGGAGATGGCATCTACGCTTGATGGTTTTCCTCTATCTCAAGAAGATATTACAAAAACGAAAAAGGAAGAGTTATTGAACTATATCTATAAGTTTCAAGCAGGGAAAGGCGGCGATAAATGATGTACCTGGATACCGATCTTGAATCTATTCAAGAGGCAAGGCGCAATATTGAACAGGCTAAAATAGCTCAAAAAGCAATTGGGAACATGACTCAGGACCAGGTCGATCAAATCGTACACAGTATGGCTCAGGCTGCCACAAGAGAGGCAGGAAGACTCGCTGCAATGGCTGTGGACGAAACAGGCTATGGCAAAATGGAAGATAAGATGACCAAAAATCTTTTTTCTGCCAAAGAGGTATTTGAATCGATAAAAAAGAAAAAGACGGTCGGAATTATTGCGCGCAATGAAGAACTAAAGGTCTGGGAGGTAGCTGAACCTGTTGGTGTCATTGCTGGAATTATTCCAGTTACCAATCCTACTTCAACGGTAATATTTAAAGCATTGATTGCATTAAAGTCCAGAAATGCAATCGTATTTAGTCCTCATCCTTCTGCTGCTAAGTGTACAAATGAAACAGTAAAAGTCCTACAGGAAGCGGCTTTCAGAGCAGGAGCACCAAATGGAGCCATTAGCTGTATTACGAAACCAACACTGGCATCGGCGCAGGAGCTTATGAACCATAGGGATACTGATCTTATTTTAGCAACAGGCGGACCTGGGATGGTCAAGGCAGCTTATAGTTCGGGAAAGCCGGCATTTGGGGTGGGGCCAGGCAATGTTCCTGTATACATTCATTCAACTGCCAATGTTCAAAAGTCGGTAAGCCAAATTATCCAAAGCAAAACCTTTGATTATGGGACAATCTGTGCTTCTGAACAAGCACTGGTTGTAGAAAAAGCAATCAAACGAAAGGTAAAAGCCGAGCTTGAGCGGGCAGGCGCCTATTTCCTTGATGATTACGAGAAGAAAAGAATCGAACAGCTTATTTTGCAAAATGGCAGCTTAAATCCGGATATTGTTGGGAAATCTCCTCAGGTTCTGGCACAAATGGCAGGAATCTCAGTTTCAGAAAATACTAGATTATTAGTCGCAGAAGAAACAAATATAGGTAAGGCATTTCCTATTTCACTTGAAAAGCAAGCTGTCTCCCATTCTTGCTTTCTATACTGTTGAGAATGTTCAGGAGGCAGGCAGGGTATGTACGGAATTGCTTGAGCTTGGAGGATTAGGTCATACGGTTGGCATTCATTGTGAAAACCATGAAATAATCGAAAGCTTTGGTGTCGCACAAAAAGCATCTCGTGTCATTGTTAATTCCGGAACAACCTTTGGCGGAATTGGAGCAACTACCGGTATTTCTCCATCCTTGACCCTTGGCTGCGGCACATATGGAAAAAATATTTCTTCGGACAATATTGGTCCTGAGCATTTAGTGAATATTAAACGGATAGCCTTTGGTATTCGAGAAATAAAAAACGAGGCACCACAAGAGGCTGGTCACTCTTATTCGCCTGTAACTAGCAGCGGGGATATGATATCAAAAGCTGAAGTGATGGAAATCGTAAAAAGTATTTTAAAAGAATTAAATTTTAAATAAGGAGGAATAGACAATGAGTGGAGAAGCATTAGGAATGATTGAAACAAAAGGTTTAGTAGGAGCGGTTGAGGCCGCTGATGCGATGGCAAAAGCAGCAAATGTACGCTTAATTGGCAAGGTTCATGTTGGAGGCGGATTAGTAACGGTAATGGTCCGCGGGGATGTTGGGGCAGTTAAGGCATCCGTAGATGCGGGTGCTTCAGCCGCTTCGAATGTAGGAGAATTGGTTTCTGTTCATGTGATTCCAAGACCACACTCCGATATTGAACTAATTCTTCCGAAATTGGAAGGATAGAGCATGAACCTAATCACGGAATCCAAATTACGTTTTTTATTAAAAAAAGGGATTCCTAATCCTTTCATCCTTAAGGGAGAGGATAAGCTAACACCGGCAGCCATTGATTTCCTGCGTGACCGGCATATTACTATTAAAGATCATCGTCTCGCTGATTCCTCACTTTCAACAGAAACGACTCCAACCATCTTCATGGTCCCGGTTGGGGTCTCAAATCGGCATGTACATTTAGCACCAGAGGATGTGGACATCCTTTTTGGTAAAGATTACAGCTTAACACCGCTTCGTGAACTGTCTCAGCCTGGTCAATTTGCTGCAAAAGAACAGGTTTCCTTATTGGGGCCAAAAGGGATTATTCAAAATGTAAGAATCCTTGGACCTTCAAGAGGGGAGACACAAGTGGAAATTTCTAAAACGGATGGATTTCAATTAGGGGTCTATCCTCCTGTTCGATTGTCCGGTTCATTGGAAGGTACCCCAGGCCTCACACTTATTGGACCAAAAGGATGTATTTCTCTCCATCAAGGTGTCATTGTGGCAAAGCGTCATATTCATATGTCTGACGAGGATGCCAAGGTTTATAAATTGAAGCAAGGTGACAGCTTGTTAATACAGACGAGTGGTGAACGCCCTACGATCTTTATGGATGTGGTAGTCCGGGTGAATCCCAATTACCAAATCGATTTTCATGTCGATCTTGATGAAGCAAATTCTGCTGGGTTAAAAACAGGAGATCTCGTAAAAATAGTCGGAAAGAATGGAGAATTTTTTACCTGAAATGAGGGGGTGAGGAAGATAGAAATCCGTTCTATGATTGAATCGGTTGTTTACGAGGTAATTCAATCGATGAAGCTTGAAAAAAAGAAGGAAAAACTGGGCAAGGTGTTGTTTGTTTTTTGCGATAGTTCCGCCCATGAACCTTTTTCAGATCAGTTTATCAAATTAAAGAATGCAAATATTGCTTTTGACCTTCTCTTTTTAGATGGTGAGACATCGTCATGGCTTGGGATGCAGAGGGTAGAATCGAGTGGATCGGACCGTATTATTGCGGCTGATGAATATTCACCAGCATCCATTGAGCTTTCAAAGGATTATGACGGCATCGTTATTCCGGAAATTGATCTAGATAACGCGGCACGGGTTGCTGGTGGATTAAAGGGGACGATTAAAGCAGAGGTTATTTTCTCCGCCATTTTACAGCAAAAATTCATTTTAATCGGTGCAGATTCACCAGGAATAAAGCGAGCTGATCGACGTTGTTTAAAAACTCTTACCCTGCCTGCCCCTTATCAAAAGCGGTTTAATGATTATATTAATCAATTGGTTGATCTTGGCATTGAATTTAAACCAGCTATGGAATTAGCTGATGCAATTATTCTAAAGTTTAACGAAAAGCATGTTAATATTCAAAAACTTCCGGAATCGAGTCCTGTTGAAATGGTTGCCCCTTTTACATTTAAGAAAAAGCTCCTAACAGCTGATTGGATTCGGGCACAGTCCCATTTTCCTAATGATACTATTCTACTTCCTAAAGGTGTGATCATCTCACCACTGGCTAAAGATTTATTGAAAGAGAGAAAATTAACTGTTCAATTTATCTGAAAAGGATGATATGAATGCTTTTAGCTAGAGTGATAGGAAGTGTTTGGGCTATTCAAAAGGAAAAAGGCATGGAAAATATGAAACTACTTATTGTTCAGCCCATTAATGAATTCAAACAATCAACAGGAAATGTGTTGGCCGCAATGGACCAAATAGGAGCGGGTATCGGGGAATTTGTGATCGTAACACAGGGAACACCTGCCCAAAGAATTACAGCTGAAAAAAATGCCCCAATCGATGCCGCCATCGTTGGCATTATTGATTCCTTTGAAATCGAAGAAACTGTAAAAAGGGTGTCAGGCACCAATCAATAATAAATCTAAATTATAAGGAGGACGATCCATTTGATTATTGGTGTGCCCAAGGAAATTAAAAATAATGAGAACCGTGTTGCTTTAACACCTGCAGGCGTTGTTTCGTTGGTTAATGCTGGTCATAAGGTTTTAGTAGAGAAGGAAGCGGGTGCAGGCAGTGGTTTTAAGAATGATGATTATTTTAATACGGGTGCAGAGATCGTTGCAAAGGCAGCGGATGTTTGGGCCAGATCGGAAATGATTATGAAAGTGAAGGAACCGCTTCCCAGTGAGTATGGCTATTTCCGTGAAAATTTAATACTGTTTACTTATTTGCATTTAGCGGCAGAACCAACTTTAACGAAAGCGCTAAAAGACAAGAGCGTCCTTGCCATCGCCTATGAAACGGTTTCTGTTAATCGCACCCTGCCTCTTTTAACTCCTATGAGTGAAGTGGCTGGACGGATGGCTGTCCAAATAGGTGCACAATATTTACAAAAATCGAATGGCGGCAAGGGGATTCTACTGGCAGGTGTTCCTGGTGTTGGCCGAGGAAAAGTGACCATCATCGGCGGCGGTGTTGTCGGAACTAACGCTGCGAAAATGGCTATAGGTTTGGGTGCGGATGTAACTATCATCGACTTAAGTGCGGATCGATTACGTCAATTAGATGATATTTTTGGCAACCTAATCAAAACCTTAGTGTCAAACCCGATGAACATTGCCGAGGCTGTTCAAGAGGCTGATCTTTTAATCGGTGCTGTCTTAATTCCTGGCGCAAAAGCTCCTAAACTTGTAACAGAAGAAATGGTTAAAACGATGAAGTCAGGATCTGTTATTGTTGATGTGGCCATCGACCAGGGGGGAGTCGTTGAGACGATTGACCATATTACGACACACGATCAGCCCACCTATGAAAAGCACGGAGTTATCCACTATGCTGTAGCCAATATGCCAGGAGCAGTTCCAAGAACGTCTACCATTGCTTTGACCAATGTAACGATTCCATTTGCTTTACAAATCGCTAATAAAGGTGTTTATAAAGCGATTTTAGAGAATGAGCCATTAAAACTTGGAATAAACGCCGCGAAGGGTGAAATCACCTGTGAAGCCGTTGCAAGGGACCTTGGTTACGATTATTTGCCAGTGGAAAAAGTTTTAAAAAAAGAGTTAGCTAGAGTATAAGGAGTATTAATCAATTAGCAGCGGACTTAGGTCTGACTGCTTATTTTTTTGCAATAATTATCTGTAATTAAATTATATTTGTTATTTTGACAAGCTGCCCTGAATAGGATAGGTGAGTGGGATTTAAAGAGAATAAGAGGAGAGTCTACTATAATGGGTAAGCAATCATGGGCAATCTCAATATTACTAATTAGCAGTTTAATAGGGTTAACAGGATGTACGGAAAAAACAACAACAAAACCACCAGAGGATAAGGTAACAGAGCCGCAAAAACAGCCTGAAACCAAACCTCCAGAAGAACCGCTAAAGGAAGAAGAACAAAAGCCTGTCACGGTTAATATCATTGATCCGAATACAAAAGCGATTTTAAAAAACTTCATTCCTCTCGAAATGGGATTTGATGACAATATAGAAACTTATCAAAAGGAAATTGAGAATTGGGCAAAGGATATGGCTAGGGGAACACAAACAACGCCTGGCTACGATCAAAGAATGATCCTTGACAAGATTGATGCAAATGGACAAATCATAAAAGGAAAGCCTCAAGTTATCCTAGAGGAATCCGAGCTAGTGGAAAAAGTAATGGCGGCATCGGTAAATGGCGGTGATGTTGAGCTTCCGCTTTATGTCACCAAAAGCGGCTATAAACCAGAGGATGTTGCCCATTTAAATGAAGTGGTCGTGGCGAGCTATACAACCAGATTTGACAGCCTGGTAATCGGGCGCTCAAAAAATATTGAGTTGTCAGCTCAAGCCATTAATAATGTCATTGTTGGAGCTGGTGACTTTTTCTCCTTTAATACAACCGTTGGGCCTAGTGATGCAGCCCATGGCTATCAAAAGGCAAAGGAAATCGTCAATAAGCAATTAGTCGATGGCATTGGTGGAGGAATTTGCCAAACCTCTTCCACTTTATTTAACGCAGTCGATCAAATAGGTGTTAGTTATATCGAAAAACATCACCACTCATTGTCTGTCGGCTACGTCCCTGCAGGGAGGGATGCTACCGTCTCGTATGGGGGTCCAGACTTTAGATTTCAAAATACGAAGGGTGTTCCGTTTTTAATCAAAACTATTTACGGAAAAGGGACATTAACGGTTGAAGTTAGAACATCCAGTGCTTATCAAAGCCTTATCGCTAAAGGAAATTAATAAAGGCAGAGTCTATGTGGAAACCACTAGATTCTGCTTTTTTATTTTCCAATGCACGGTGTATATTCCTTCATATATAAGCAAAAAATAGCTTTGGCTTTTTAAGAATAACCAAAGGAGGAATATTATGGTATGGGTTTATAGATCGGTCATTTCCTTGATTATTTTCACTATTATTGGATGGACTGGAAATCAAAATGTATCTGCCCGTGTTTTGGATGATGCAAATGTAAGCAAGCTTAAAGATGTAGAGGCAAGCAGACAGCAGCCATCTGAAGCAGGGGACCAGGGATTATCTGAAGAATACCATGGTCATAAATCGAATCGGCCGGAAACAAAACTTAAGAAACCAAAACCGCCAGCCGCTAATAATCGTTTAAAACAAATACAGCTTTTGGGTATTAATGACCTGCACGGTCAATTAAATGTAACAAGGAAAGTTAATGGCAGGCCGGCAGGGCGAGTGGATTTCTTAGCCGCATATTTAAAACAAAGGGCAGCCGAGAATAAGAACACGCTTTTTGTTCAAGCTGGTGACATGGTCGGGGCAAGTCCGCCAGTTTCCGCTCTTTTACAGGATGAACCGACAATTGAAATCTTAAATAAACTTGGCTTTGATATTGGAACGGTTGGAAACCATGAGTTCGATGAGGGAATAAAAGAACTTCTCCGCCTTATTAACGGTGGAAGTCATCCAAAAACAGGAAATTTTGCGGGTTCTAATTTTCCGTGGATCGTTGCCAATGTTATCGATGAGAAGACAGGAGAAACGATTTTACCGCCATATAAAGTTTTAAAAGTAGATGGAATGTCCATTGGTTTTATCGGAGTGGTTACCACCGAGACTCCTACTGTTGTGGTGCCTAGCGGAGTTGCGGGATTAAAATTCACTGATGAAGTTGAAGCCATCAATCGAAACGTGGCAGAATTAAAAAAGCAAGGTGTGAAATCGATTATTGTTTTAGCACATAACCCTGGTACATCAGGACCAAATGGGGAAAATCCAACAGGGCAGCTGGTTGATATTGCTAATCGTGTTGACGATGAAGTGGATATTATATTTGGGGGGCATAACCATGCGTATATGAATGCCACCATTGATAATAAATTAGTAGTTCAATCCTACTCTTATGGAACGGCATTTTCTGACGTGGATATCGAAATTGATCCAAAAACAAAGAATATTGTTTCAAAAAGAGCAGAAATCGTCACAACGTTTCAAGAAGGTATAGAGCCTGACCCTGAAATTAAACAAATCATTGAAGGCTACGAAGCAAAAATTGCTCCAATTGTAAATCGGGTAGTGGGATCTTCGTCTGTTCCATTAACAGCCCTGCAAAATGGAAATGGAGAATCCGTCTTGGGAGACTTTATCGCAGATGCACAACGGTCAGCGATGGGCACTCAATTTGCATTTATGAATCCGGGAGGTATACGTGCCGATATTGATGCAGGGGAAATCACATGGGGTGAGGTTTATACTGTTCAGCCATTTAATAATGAACTTGTCAAGATGACAATGACGGGTCAGCAGATTCGAGACTTGCTTGAGCAGCAATGGGGGGAGAAAACGACCATGCTGCAAATTTCTGGATTCACCTATTCGTGGGATCCAAATAAACCAGTTGGACAAAGGGTTGTGAGCATGAAGCTCCCAGATGGAACAGTGCTTGATCCTAATACCCCTTACACGGTGACAGCAAATATCTTCCTTTCTGGCGGGGGGGATGGGTTCACAGTATTTACGAAAGCGCAAAATAAAGAAGTCGGACCAGTGGATTTGGATGCGCTCGTCAATTATATTTCAGCAGAGCCAAAGCTATTTACCTATAATCTTCAGAATCGGATTCTGAAGGTTCAATAAACAAGAATAGGGTGAAAGGCACCATCTAGGTGCCTTTCACCCTATTCAATCTTAACCGTGATTTGATCCCATGCGTTGTAGCCGTATCCTTTTCGATTCCAAAAAGGATTTGAAGGCTGGATGCGATTGGAGGAATCTGTTGCTTTGGACATGATGGTGTACTCACCTTTTACTTTAACGTCCCACTCATATGACCAGGAAACCCAGCCATACTTTCCTGGACTTGGACCTACTAAATTAGCGGGAGCCCATGTTTGACCTTTATCCGTACTAATATCAACCTTGGAAATTTCACCCTTACCTGTCCAAGCAATTCCTTTAATGATATGTTTGCCTATATTTAGAATTTCTCTATCAAGTGGCTTTTGAATAGTTGAATTTACCTTCAAGACGGTTACGGGAACAGCTCCTTCGTCATTATTTTTATTTGGAAAATAAACATAGTCCATCGATTGGAATGGTCCAGTAAAATGAGAATCGATTAAGGTTATTTGTTTAATCCATTTTACAGAAGCCATGCCATACCACTGTGGAACAATCAATCTCAATGGATATCCATGCTTAAATGGAATTGGTTGATTATTGTATTCGTAAGCTATAATCGTGTCAGGATGCAAGGCTTTTTCTACGGGAAGGCTTCTTTTAAAAGGAACAACTCCCTCGAGGTCGGTTCTTTTTCCGTAATCATAGCCCTCCACGACAACTTCCTTTGAACCATCTTTTATTCCTGTTGCTTCAAGCAGTGTCCTTAAAGATACTCCTTTCCAATAGCCTTGGCTAATCCCACCTTTTTCCCACTGTTCTCCAAAAACCTTTGGTTCAAATAGTCCTCGCTTATCACCTGCACATTCCGTGGCAACCTTTATGGTTTTTGCAGGGAACTTCATAATCTCCTGCATGGAAAAAATTCTTGGTATTTGAACATGGCCGTTGATAGGTAACCAATAGTAAGAATAGGTTAGCGGTGGATAGGAGAAATGGTTTCTTCGATAAAATAATTTAGGTGGAAGAATGTCTGTCTCAATAAACTGAATGGGTGTCTCTTTATTTTCAGGATGCAGCGTATGAACGGTAAGTGAAATATTTTGCATGGAAACCTCCTTATAAATGGGGCTGTAGTATTAATAAATATGTTCCCTTATTAATGTTTTTGTCGGAAATTCTCAATTTTTCATAAAGAGTATTGGGGATGGAAGGGGACTAATATTTAATTCAATTATAAATAAAATATTCAAAATTGTATAAAAACTATCGTTTATTTGATATAACTGAATTATAGAAGGATTTTTCATTTATTTTATTCAAAATTGAATAATAGAAGTGTAATAAAAGATTGTGCGAGGAGGAGTTATTCTGATCAATGAAAAAAATAGTTGGAATGAAAGTGAAGCCATTTTGCACTCATTACAGGATGATATTTTAGTGACCAATACGGATGGGATTATTTTGAAAGTAAGCGAAGCCACCGAAGGTATTTATAACTTAAAATCGAATGAAATGGTTGGCAGGTCGGTTTATGAACTTGAAAAAGAAGGAGTTTTTACACCAATATTGACCCCCATGGTGTTAAAAGAAAAGAAGAAAATTACAATTGTCCAAACCACAAATGATGGGAAAAAGTTATTGGTTACTGGCATTCCGGTTTTTAATCAAGAAAATCAACTAGTCCGAATCGTTAGTTATTCACACGATATTACTGAATTACTTAATATGCAAAAATATTTAACCGATATGGAAGACGAAATGGAAAGAGTAAAAAGTGAGCTTGAAATGCTTAGAAATCTTCATTTCTATACTGAAGGCATGATTGCAAGCGGAGATGAAATGAAAAAGGTTTTACAACTTTCTTTACAGGTAGCTGAAATCGATGTAAATGTGTTACTTCTTGGTGAATCAGGGGTAGGAAAATCGCACATAGCGAAATTTATTCACAATAAAAGTCCTAGAAAAGATGGTCCATTTATTGAAGTGAACTGTGGAGCGATCCCTGAGTCTCTTTTTGAGGCAGAGTTTTTTGGTTACGAATCCGGGTCCTTTACAGGCGCAAGCAATAAAGGAAAAGTAGGTTTAGCGGAGCTTGCAGAGGGTGGGACATTATTTTTGGATGAGATTGGGGAGTTATCGTTAGCTAATCAAGTCAAAATACTGAAGTTTATCCAGGAAAAACAGTTTTACAGGGTGGGAGGAACAAAGGTCAGAAATGTTGATTTCCGAATCTTAGCAGCTACAAATAAAGATTTAGAGAAAGCGATTGAGGAAAAAACGTTTCGCCAGGATCTTTTTTTTCGTCTAAATGTTGTACCTATCACCATCCCCCCTTTACGAAAACGTCCAACGGACATTATTCCCTTAGTTGACTACTTTTTAAAGTATTTCTCTGAAAAATATAACAGAGAACGAGCCCTTGATGAAGGGGTTATTCATTTATTGCTGACAAATGAATGGAAAGGAAATGTGAGGGAGTTAATCAATTTAATTGAAAGGCTAGTGGTTACCTCCTCTAAGCAGTTAATTGAAGTAGAAAACCTGCCTGAACGCTATCGAAAGACATACCAGGAGGTTGCAACGATTGAAGATGGGAATCGTTCTTTGGATGAAGTACTTGATAGCGTCGAAAAGCAAGTCCTGATAAAAGCTAGAAAACGATATAAAACTACGACTCAAATCGCCAAAGCATTAGGCATCAGTCAACCATCAGTATTTAGAAAACTCAGAAAACACGGAATAGATTAAAAGGTGGCATAAAAATTGCATGTTTTATTGTTAATAAAAAGAAAAATTTAGGTAGAGGATGGGGGAGGTAAGGGATAGTTATTAATATTATAAAATTAATATTTATTCAAAGATAATATCTGTACAATATATTTAAATAACTAGATTTATGTATATTTATTTTCATTTATTTATAAACATTTAATTACTGAATATTTAAAATCTATATTGACATAAGATTTTTGAATATTTATATTAAAAGAATGTTATGCGTTTTACGATTTCTCAATAATCAAAGGGGGATGGAATATGAAAGTGACTGTAGGACCTGCACAGTATGTAAGAGAGGCCGGTATATTAACAGCTGCTGGATCGTACATAAGAAATTTCGGAAAAACTGCTGCACTTATTGGAGGACAGGTTAGTGTCGATATTGTAGAAGACACATTAAGAAAGAGTTTGTCCGCAGAAGGTATGTCTTTGTTGCCCTCCCTTTGGTATGGTGGAGAATCTTCTGAAACCAATATTAATAGACTGGTAGACAAATTACAAAGCCAAGACTTCGATGTTTTGATTGGAACAGGTGGAGGCAAAGCTATTGATACGGTTAAAGTTGTTGCATTCAAACTAAATAAACCATTGGTTGTCATCCCAACCATAGCGGCCACATGTGCTGCGGCTACAGCTATTTCTATTCTTTATAACGATGAAGGTGAATTTATTGGAATTGGGAGGGAGTCGAAAGCTCCAGAGCTGGTCATCGTAGATTCGACCCTGCTTTTAAATGCTCCCGTTCGCTTTTTAATAGCAGGGATTGGTGATACGCTGGCAAAATGGTTTGAAACAAGGGCTACTATACAAAAAGCGAATCCAACTGCGCTAAATCAAACAGCCTTTGCGATAGCGGCTCAAGTTTATAAAACTTTACATGAAATTGGTCATGAAGCAATTCAATCTGTTGAATCCTCCACTTTAACGAAAGCATTTGAAGATGTTGTCGATGCGATTATTTTAATAAGCGGAAGTGTGAGCGGGTACGGTGGGGATGATTGTCGGACAGCAGGAGCCCACGCCATTTATTCTGGCTTAACAATATTTCCGGAATGTCATCAAACGTATCACGGTGAAATTGTCGCCTTCGGAATCCTTGCGCAATTATGTTTGGAATCAAAGGAAGAAGAGCTGCCAAACTTAATTCGTTATTATCAGGAAATCGGACTTCCCTTTACTTTAGAGCAAATGGGTATAAGTGAGTTAACCGATTATGAATGGAATAAGCTAGGTGAAATAACCGTCACGATTGAAGATATGGCAAACATGCCCTTTGAAGTCACACCAGAAATGGTGATAAGAGCTGTAAAACAAGCTGATGGAATTGGGCAAGAGTTTTTAAGTATTTCATTATAAATACAAAGGGGGAAATAGTAATGAAAAAATGGTTAGTGGTTGTTTGTTCAATGATGTTATTATTAGCGCTGGCGGCATGTGGAAAAGAGGAAGCTTCCGGCAATTCCAAGAATGGAAAGTCGTCTGAACCATTGAAAGTGACGCTGCCTACTTGGACAGGTTATGGCCCATTATTTTTAGCCAAGGAAAAAGGCTTTTTCAAAAAGAATGGTATTGATGTGGATCTTTCCATTGTAGAAGGATTAGGCGAACGAAAACAAGCGTTAGCAAGTGGAAAAATTGATGGAATGGCAACGGCACTCGATGTTCAGGTTTCTTTAGCGGCATCAAATATTCCGGTTCAAGTTGTTTGGTTATTGGATGATTCCCACGGCGGAGATGGGATTCTCGTGAAAAATAATATTAATAGTGTTAAAGACTTAAAAGGAAAAACCGTTGCATTTGAAGTAGGTTCAACAAGCCATATGCTTGCCCTACAAGCATTAAAACAAGGCGGATTAACAGAAAAAGATGTCCAAGTCGTTCAAATGTCAGCTGGAGATGCAGGAGCCGCTTTTGCTGCGGGTAAAGTTGATGCAGCGGTAACATGGGAGCCTTGGTTAACAAAGGGATCACAAGCAAACGGAAAAGTATTGTTAACAACAAAGGATCTGCCTGGAATTATTGTGGATACTGTGAGCTTTAAAGAAGATGTTATCAAAAACCGTCCGGAAGATGTAAAAGCATTTGTTAAGGCGATGGGTGAAGCGATGACATATTGGAAAGAGCATGAGAAAGAAGCAAACGAAATTATGGCCAAAGGTCTAAAAATTGATTTAAATGAATTTGAAGGAACAGTAACCGGATTAAAATTTTTCTCCAAAGAGGATAATCAAAAACTTTTCGGAACTGAAAGTGCAAAAGGTGACATTTATCAATCAGCTGAAAATGCAATTAAGTTTTACAAAGATCAAAAGATAATTGACAAAGAACCAAAAGTGGATAATGTTATCAATCCAAGCTTTCAAAAATAGAAAATAAAATGAAAATGAAGCCTGACTCATGAGGTGTTCTTCCGGCCTCATTGGTTAGGCTTTTTTATAAAAGATTAATAGAGAAAATAGGTGATTTAATGTTAGCTAAATTATTAACTCCTAATAAAGAAATATCTAAACCGCTTTATACATCAGCAGGCCTTCTTACGTTTCTTCTATTATTATTGGTATGGTCAGTACTAAGCTACGGCAAGTTGGTGAATCCCCTATTTTTACCTAGTCCGTCAGCAGTGCTAGCTACAGCTGTTGATTTATTCGTCAATGGAGACATTCTTTCAGATATCGGAATTAGTTTTTCACGGGTGTTATTGGGGTTTCTTATTGCTGCCATTATTGGGATTCCTTTAGGAATCTTAATGGGATCATTAAGGATTATGGAAGGGGCATTTGAGCCTGTGATCGGCTTTATTCGTTATATGCCAGCTTCAGCATTCATCCCTTTATTGATTTTATGGATTGGTCTTGGAGAGGCTGAAAAAATGAGTGTAATTTTCTTAGGAACATTTTTTCAGCTTACGCTAATGATTATGGATGTGACAAAAAACGTTCAAAATGATTTGGTGGATGTTTCCTATACTTTAGGGGCCAAGAAAGCACAGGTTTTTACAAAGGTAATTCTTCCAGCTGCCTTGCCGGGAATTGTCGACACCCTTCGGATTACGTTTGGATGGGCGTGGACTTATCTAGTTGTAGCTGAAATTGTCGGAGCATCAAGCGGATTGGGTTACATGATTATGCAAGCATCAAGGTTTTTACAGCCAGATAAAATCATCGTGGGGATTTTAATCATTGGTTTATTAGGCCTCATAACCGATATTATTTTTAAAGCCATTTACCGCGCTTCGTTTTCGTGGATGAGAAAGGACGGTTTGTAGGATGGTCACTCCTGTTGTTAAAGAAATAGAAAAAGTTAAACCGATAATTCCTAACATTAGTAAACCAAAATTAGAAATTAAAGAAGTTGGTAAAATCTTTAAAACAAAAAGCGGTGAAACGACAGCATTAGAAAAGACTTCCTTTTCGATTGAAGAAGGGGAGTTTGTGACGATTTTAGGTCCATCCGGATGTGGAAAATCTACCGTTTTGCGAATTGTGGCTGGATTGGAAGAATCAACATCAGGTAAAGTTCTCCTAGATGGAGAGGAAATAAAGGGACCTGGTTCTGACAGAGGAATGGTATTTCAATCCTATACCTTGTACCCTTGGTTAAGCGTTAAAGAGAATATTACCTTTGGTTTAAAGTTAAAAGGAATTTCGCAAAAAGAACGGGACGATGTGGCTCGTCATTATTTGCAATTAATTGGTTTGGAAGGCTTTGAGAAGCATTATCCGATTCAATTGTCAGGCGGTATGAAACAACGTGTCGCTATTGCCCGCGCCTTAGCAAACGATCCGAAAATTTTATTAATGGATGAACCATTTGGAGCCTTAGATGCTCAAACGAGGAACATTATGCAGGAAGTGTTGTTAAAAGCATGGGAAGAGTCAAAAAAGACGATACTATTCATTACCCATGATGTAGATGAATCTATTTTCTTAGCAGACTCTGTTTATGTAATGACGGCAAGGCCAGGACGATTAAAGAAAAAGGTTCCGATTACTTTAGAAAGACCAAGAGATTTCAGCGTGAAGGCGACTGTGGAATTTGCAGAATATAAGGAAGAATTACTGTCTCTAATTAGGGAAGAAAGTTTAAAATCTATCAAATAATAAAATTTAACAAGGGATGTATTACTAATGGGGGGATCAATAAATGGGGAAAAATTGGGAACATCTTATAAAAAATATGCCAAATCGTCTTGCTCCTAGTATGGCGAAGGATCATCCGAATTTACCTGTAGTGAAAGAAGAGGGTTGTTATTACTACGGTGTTGATGGCAAAAAATATCTTGATTTTACATCAGGTATTGCAGTTACCAATGTTGGACACCGACACCCAAAAATTGTTCAAGCGATTAAAGATGCAGCTGATGGTTTAATGCATGGACCTTCTGGTGTCATTATGTATGAATCCATATTACGTTTAGCAGATGAGCTTGCCGAAATTTTACCGGGGGACCTAGATTGCTTTTTCTTTGCAAACAGTGGCGCAGAAGCAATTGAAGGTTCGATTAAGCTCGCTAAATATGTTACAAAACGGCCTTATGTGATTTCTTTTATAGGTTGTTTCCATGGTCGTTCATTAGGGGCGCTAAGTGTCACCACTTCTAAAAGTAAATATCGAAAATTTATGCAGCCATCCGGTCTAACCTATCAAATTCCTTATGCCAATGTGAAAGAGTGTCCACAAGGTAAAGATCCGGAAGCATTTGTTATTGAAAAATTAGAAAAAGATTTTGCTAGCTTATTTAGTCATCAAGTTACTCCAGAAGAAGTGGCATGTGTTATTTTAGAACCAGTTCTTGGAGAAGGCGGATATATCGTCCCACCAAAAGGCTGGTTGAAAAGAGTCCGTGAAATTTGTGACCGACATAACATTTTACTTATTTTTGATGAAGTCCAAACTGGATTTGGACGTACGGGAGAATGGTTCGCGGCACAAACTTTTGATGTCACTCCTGACATAATGGCAATTGCAAAAGGGATTGCTTCTGGTCTCCCTTTAAGCGCAACTGTAGCATCGAGTGATTTAATGAAGCAATGGCCGCTAGGCAGTCATGGGACAACGTTTGGCGGTAATCCAATTGCATGTTCAGTTGGACTTGCAACCTTGGAAGTGATGAAAGAGGAAAACCTTCTCGAAAACGCAAGGAATATGGGAAAGTATGCAGTCGAACAGCTTGAGCGGCTTAAAGAAAGGCACTCTGTTATCGGAAGCATTCGTGCTGTTGGTCTAATGATTGGAATTGAAATAATTGATCCAAAAACTGGGGATCCGGATGGCAAGGCATTGTTAAAAATTCTTGATTTGGCGCTTGAAAAAGGGGTATTATTTTACCTTTGCGGAAATCATAGTGAAGTAATTAGAATGATTCCACCGTTAATCGTCACAAAAGAACAAATTGATGAGGGATTAAAAATTCTAGATGAAGCATTGTCTGAATATGAAGCCACAATTTTGAATCTTGTAGAAAATTAAGCCGTAAGAAAACCCATGGAATAGAATCTCATGGGTTTTTTTAATTTTTATGTTAGTTATATAACTGTTCCAGTTCATCAATTAATGACCCCACATAAGCAACAGCTTTACGGATTGGGTCAGGAGTCGACATATCGAGTCCCGCACACTTAATGAGTTCAAGCGGTTTCATGGTGCCGCCTGCACGAAGTACTTCAAGCCAGCGATCAACGGCTGGCTGACCTTCTTCTTTTATCATTTGGGCCACAGCTGTAGAAACAGTCAAGCCAGCAGAGTAGGTATATGGGTATAGTCCCATGTAATAATGAGGCTGACGCATCCATGTAAGTCCTGCACCTTCATCGATCTCAACCGTATTTCCCCAGAATTCGGTAAGGACGTCACTTGTCAATTCAGTTAATGTTTTGGCTGTTAGGGCCTTACCTTCTTCAGCGAACGCATACACACGGCGTTGATATTCGGCTTCAAGTAAATGGGTAACAAAGTTATGATAATACGTTCCTAATAATTGCAGAATCACCCAGCGCCGCATTTGTTTATCTTCTGTATTTGAGAGCAAGTGCTGCCCCAAAAGCATTTCATTCATGGTGGAAGGGGCTTCAACAAAATACATTGTTGGGCGGACATTCATGATTCGTTGATTCTTATTGGCTAAATAAAAATGTCCGGCATGTCCGAATTCATGTGCCAGGGTGAAACAGCCGCGCATATTATCCTGCCATGTGATAAGAACATATGGATGGGAACCATATGGGCTCGAACAGAAGGCACCAGTTGATTTTCCAACATTGTCAGCTCGGTCGACCCATCTTTCCTTTAAGCCCCGTTCGATGATTTCGCTATATTCAGGCCCCATGATCTTAAGTGATTCTAAGATTAATTGGCTTGCTTCTTCAAAGGTGGTTGATGGATTGAAATCCGGATCCAATGGCGCTTTCAAATCACAGAAAAGCATTTTGTCCAGACCTAAATGTCTTTGTTTCAGTTGGGCAAAGCGGCGCATATGCGGGGCGAGCTCTTGATAAATAATGTCAATTTGATTGTTATACATTTCTAGTGATACCTGGTGCGGCTCTAGCAGCATATGGGTGACGGAGTTATATTTCCGCAGGCGGGAAAGGGTGACTTGTTGTATGACTTCTGCAGCATATGTTGCTGCCATTGTATTTTTATATTGCTTAAGTGTGGAAACAAAAGAATCATACGCTTTTCTGCGAATCTCAGTGTCTGGTGAAAATTCATAACGGTTCTCAAATAAGGCAAACGATACAGGCAATTCGCTTCCATTCGCGTCCTGAATAGGTGCGAATTCCATGTCCGCTAATTTGCTCATTTGATAAATTTGGTAAGGGGCACCTTGCAGCTCACCAAGAGCAGCCAGTACTTCCTCCGTTTCTGCCGATAGCTTGTGTTTTTTGGATTCAAGCAGCTCTAATAAATTTTTACGAAAAGGTTGGAGCTCAGGTTCCTGCTGTAGGTATTTTTCTACCAAACCATCCTCAAGGTCAAGAATTTCCGAATCAATAAAGGACAGAGCAGCAATGCTTTTTGTTCGTAAGGAAAAGAAGTTAGCCAAATTGGCTTGATGATTGGGATCAGTTCCGTCTGCAGATTGTTTCAAACTTGCGAAAGTCCAAGCTTTAATAATTTTTTTCGAAAGATGTTCTTGTGCGACTAAACAATCTAATAAGGCTTTAGATCCAGTATGTAAGGTATTTTTAAATCTATCAAATTGTGAAATATACTGTTCAATTACGTTTAATTCTTGTTTCCAAGCCTGCTCTGATGGGAATAAATCATCGAGATTCCAAGTCAGTTCCTCTGGTATTTCTGAGCGATTTAGCCGTTTTTCAACTGTTTTTTCCATCGATTTGCCCCCTTATGTATTTCGCACTACTAAATTTTATCTTATATTATTTGAAAATTAAGTCAACTAGAAGTTGCGCATAAAAAATGTAAGTTTTTCTGACATTTCTCTATCTTAATCAAATTTTCTTAGTAAGGAGTCCTGACAACAATACTGAATTTTCGTTTTTCGTATGACATACTTACAAAAAGGAAAACGATTCTTGCTTTTTCAATAGGTATTGGAGGTACAAAAGAATGGTTCGATATTTTGCTCAGTTTTTAACAATCCTCGTTTTTTATCTATTGGGAAATGGGTTGGTAACTTGGTTTAGTCTCCCGCTTTCTGGAAGTATTGTCGGTATGATATTGCTATTCATAGCCTTGATATTAGGGATTTGTGATTTAAAATGGGTGGAGTCAGTGGCTCAGTTGCATATCAAACATATAACTCTTCTTTTTATTCCTTTTGCTGTAGGAATATGGCATTTTACCAGGATTTTTCGAAATGAAGGGGTAAAGCTTTCTGCGATTTTAGCAGTTAGTAGTATGGTTGTACTGATTATAACAGCCATAATTGCAGAAATTATTGAAACTAATAGTAAAAGGAGCAAACAAAATGGAGAAATTGATTGATAATATCTTATTGTGTTCTTTTATTACAGTTGCCAGTTATTTAATGGGGGTCCTGGTTTTTCAAAAATTTAAAAAGGCCTGGCTTAATCCGTTATATACTTGTACGGTTTTTATCATTTGCGTTCTGACCCTTTTCCATCTCGATTTCACAGGATACACTTCTGGAACTGATCTCTTCTCTTTACTAATGGGAACGGCAACGGTATCACTTGCTGTCCCTTTATATAAGCAATTTGCTTTGATTAAAAAATATTTCTTCATTATTGTTTGCGCTGTAATGACAGGTACGTTGACAGGTGTGGCGTCCATAGTATTGTTAACCAAGGTAATGCATATGAATCAAGAAATGATGATTTCGATGATTCCCAAATCTGTTACTGCTCCAATTGCCCTTTCTATCTCACAATCACTAGGAGGGATTCCATCCTTAACGGTTTCTTTTGTTTTTGTTTCAGCTATTTTTTCACTGGTAATTGGACCGGGGTTATTAAAATACACGCGAATTAAGAGTAAAATTGCTAAGGGGTTAGCCTTGGGAACATCCGCTCAAGCAATTGGAGCGAAACGGGCGTTTGATTGGGGAGAAGTAGAAGGTGCGATGGGAAGTATCGCTATGATCACAGCAGCACTTTGTATGTCATTGATTGCCCCATTTCTCATTTATTTTTACCTCTAAAAATGAAGAAAGGGAGTGAAGTCTATTCACTTCCTTATTTTTATAATATTGCGTCTATTAGTTGCCCGGTTATTTTTTTCAATGGTATCATAAAAAGGTAAGCGTTTGCAGTTAAGGGGGAGGAATGAAATTTGAGTTTTGGTAATCATGTTCAATTAAAGGTGTACCAGCAGTTGGAGAAAAATATTATTCCAGTTTCCTATGAAGAACTAGAATCAAAGGCGAAGGCGCTTTTGGATGCAAAACCCTATTACTATGTAGCTGCTTCAGCAGGTGCCGAGATTACAGCCAAACAAAATAATAAAGCTTTTGAAAAATGGCAAATCGTTCCTCGAATGTTATGTGATACATCTAAAAGGGACATAAGCATTGAGCTATTTGGCAAAAAACTACCTTATCCGCTATTGCTTGCACCGGTCGGAGTTCAATCGATTGTGCACCCAGAAGGGGAGTTGGCAAGTGCTCGCGGCGCGGCAGCGATGAACGTTCCTTTTATTGCAAGTACAGCTTCTACATACAGCCTGGAAAATATAGCGTCAGAAGCAGGACAAGGGGAAAGATGGTTCCAGCTTTATTGGAGTAATGACAGAGAAATTGCCGCAAGTATGGTCAAAAGGGCAGAGGCAGCTAGCTATAGTGCGATTGTGATCACACTTGACACACCAATGATGGCATGGCGGGAAAAGGATATTGAGCATGCTTACCTGCCGTTTTTGGAAGCAAAGGGAATTGGAAATTATCTTGAGGATCCTGTTTTTTGCTCCAGATTGGAGAGATCTCCTCAGGAGGATATGAAATCGGCCATCACGCTTTGGTCCCGCGTTTTCGGGAATCCAACCTTAACCTGGAAGGATTTAGAGTTTATTAAAAGTCAAACATCGCTGCCAATCCTGTTAAAAGGCATCTTGCATCCAGATGATGCAAAACTTGCTGTCGAACATGGAGTTGACGGAATTATTGTCAGCAATCATGGCGGCAGACAAGTGGATGGAGCCATTACCGCTATTGATGCTTTACCTGAGATCGTTGATGCTGTAAAGGGTGAAATCCCTGTGTTATTGGACAGCGGTATTCGCAGAGGATCAGATATGATTAAGGCGTTAGCATTAGGTGCAAAAGCGGTATTAATTGGCCGTCCATTCATGTATGGACTTGCTTTAGCTGGCGAAGATGGGGTTAAACAGGTTTTGAGAAATTTGCTTGCTGATTTTGATTTAACATTGGCTTTATCTGGGAAACGTTCTGTGGACGAGCTAAATCGAGATTTATTAAAGAAAATATAAATTTATCAAATGATGAAAAGAGGGAGCACCTTGGAAGAAAAGGTTTTAAAGGCTATTCAAGATGAATATCCAGAAGATTTTGCGTGGTGTTATGGCTGCGGCCGAATGAATGAAGAGGGACACCATTTCCGAACAGGCTGGCAAGGGGAACAAACTATTACCATTTATACACCTGAACCAAAACACATGGCACTTCCTGGGTTTGTTTACGGCGGAATCGTTGCCTCGCTCATTGATTGCCACGGGACCGGGTCTGCCGCATTGGCGCTTCATCGGAAAAATGGCCATGAACCAGGGGATGAAGCAGAACCGCCGCGCTTTGTGACAGCTTCTTTAAATGTTAACTTTTTAAAGCCAACTCCCCATGGTGTACCATTAAAGGCGATTGGAGCTGTGACCGAGATACACCCGAAGAAATTTAAAGTGGAAGCGGAAGTTTATGCGGAGGATACCCTATGTGCCCGCGGAGAGGTCGTTGCCGTGGTCATGCCGAGTACATTCTTAGACAAATAAAAAGAAAAAGCGCCAGGTCATCAAAATTTGATGGACAGGCGCTTTTTCTTTTTATTTGGAACTTAAAAAAGATGCTTCTCCGAAATATTCTTCAACAAGCTGTTCGAGCTGTTGGAGGTCTTTTTCAATTTCTTTTCTTCCAAATGTTTTTAATGAAAGGATTGCACTTTCGATGAGGAATCTACGTGGACTCTTTGAGTCCATCAATTCATCCTCAATAAAATCTAATAACTCAGTGGAATTTGATTGCTTCTCATTTTGAATAAAAGTACTTTTCAGTATAAAAATAGTATGATGGAGCTTTTTTTGAAATGCGTGATTCGGTCTTCTGCAGTCAGGCAGCCAGCTTTCAAATAGCTCTGGGTTAATTAATTGATCATTAGATTCCACTAATTCATCGACTATTTTCACCAAGCGCTTAACAGAAAAACGGACCACTTGACCAATATTTGAGTTTGATTCATTTGCCCTTTGATGATATTTAAGATTTTCACGAAGAATCCCCAAAAACATTATCGCACTATCCAATAAATAAGGTTTCCTTTTTTCACCAAAAATATCGATTAACCGATGATATATCCAACTTATATTATTTAATTGGCCTTGTTGCATATATTCCTTAAGATCTGTATCATTTAAAACCATTACTTCTTCAAATAATGAAATTAAGTTATTCTTTCTATTTGTCTTTAATTGTATTTCCACTTGTTTTATAAAAATCTCTATATCTGAACGGTTTTGACCAATTAATAATTCATTCCGTTCTTTTTCCAATTCGGCATAGTTCGTTTTGAAAATGGCCATTAATAGTTCGTTTTTCGATGAAAAGTAGTTATAAAAAGTACCTTTTGAAATTCCACTATATTCTAAAATATCTTGGATTGATGTGGCTTGGAATCCTTTATCGATAAATAACTGGTGTGCTACCTTTACAACATGCTGCTTTCGGTCATTCATAAAATCACCTTGGTTTCATATTGTACTTAGAGTACAAAAATATAGTACATGAAAAACGTTTTCTTTACAAACCTTAATATTTAGCAAACTTTTTTATTGCAAAAATTGAACCATGCGTATATTATTATGTAAGTGTGAAACAGGGGTATAAAAAAATGAACAAGGGGTACACAGGGAGGAATACAATGGAACAATCAAATAAACAAACTAATCGTCCACCGTACGGAATTATTGCCGTCTTGATGATTGGAGCTTTTATAGCATTCTTAAATAACACATTGTTAAATATCGCGCTGCCATCTATCATGAAGGACTTAGATGTTGAAGCATCAACTGTTCAATGGCTGACAACTGGATTTATGTTAGTAAATGGAATACTCATACCAACTACAGCATTCTTAATTCAGAAATATTCTGTCCGCCAATTATTCTTAACAGCAATGGGCTTATTTACAATAGGAACAATTTTAGCAGGTTTTGCCCATGTGTTTCCAATATTATTAGCTGGCCGTATGATTCAAGCATCTGGTTCAGCTATTATGATGCCGTTGCTAATGAATGTTATGTTAACAAGTTTTCCGCTTGAAAAACGTGGAACAGCAATGGGTGTATTCGGTCTAGTATTAATGTTCGCTCCGGCAATCGGCCCAACCTTATCAGGTTGGATTATTGAACACTATGATTGGAGAATGCTTTTCCATTTCATTACACCAATTGCAATCATCGTCCTGTTGATTGGAGTCTTTAAGCTAAAAGATAAGAAGGAAAAAACGTATAATCGTCTTGATTTCCTATCGCTACTATTATCAAGTGTAGGTTTCGGGGGAATCTTATACGGATTTAGTTCAGCCGGAAAAGAAGGCTGGGATAGCCCAGAAGTATATGGAACGATTGCAGTTGGGGTTGTTTCACTACTTGTCTTCATTTTACGTCAATTAAAACAAGAGCGTCCGATGCTTAACTTTAAGATTTATAAGTATCCTGCATTTGCGCTGTCATCAGCAATTTCCATGGTTGTTACAATGGCGATGTTTTCTGGGATGATCCTTCTGCCTATTTATGTTCAGACGATTCGCGGAATTTCTCCTTTAGATGCTGGTTTGATGTTGCTGCCAGGAGCCATTGTTATGGCCATTATGATGCCGATAACAGGAAAATTATTTGATAAGATTGGCGGGCGTTTATTAGCGATTGTTGGGTTAACGATTACAGTAGTTACTAGTTACTTGTTAAGTAAATTAACGCTGGATACAACATACCCTCACTTAATTATGTTATATACGTTCCGGATGTTTGGTATGTCGATGGTCAATATGCCTGTAACGACAAATGGATTAAACCAATTGCCTGCACGTTTTTATCCGCATGGAACAGCCATGAATAGTACGATGCAACAAGTATCTGGTGCTATTGGAACTGCCCTGTTGGTAACAGTCATGTCAACTCGGGCAAAAACACATGCAACTGAAATTGGTGCCGCAGCAATGAAACATTTGACGAAGCAGCCGACACCTCAGGTAATGGCTGAAATGAAACAGCAAATTATGATGAAAGCGATGCTCGAAGGTATTAATGATGCTTTCTATGTGTCCGTCTTCATCGCTGGTCTTGCTTTAGTCCTTGCATTATTTATTAAACGGGCAAAACAAGCGGAAGAACCGGGCGATCAACAGTCAGTAAGTAATAAGGTAACAGGTAAATTAGCAGAAAATTAATGGCAAGGGGTGACTATTATGGTCACCTCTTTTTTTCGATTCGAAAATTTGCTATTTTAAAGACAATCCATCAATATTAACATAAGATATTTGCCATAAAGGAGAATTTAATATGTTAAAAGAAAAAGATCCCAAAACACTATTTTCTAATGCCTACATAGAACGCTGCAGCAAGGATACTGAAACGATGATTGCAGAAGAGTCTTCCGCCTTTTTAAACGAACCGATTGTCTATTTAAAAATACATAAAAACGAGTTTGTTTATATGGAATTAAGTTCGTTTGAAGAAATAAAGGTTGAAGCGGTTTCCTTAGAAGTGGATGATGTATTTAGAACCTATGATGTGATGTTAGGTTTAAAGCTGCAGAAGAAATATGAAAAATACATAAAGGAATATTTAAATTCGAACCTAATTGGTGAAGGGTCCAAATTTGATTTAATGTTTAGTCCTGAAGATGGTCTTTGGAACTTAAATTTTACTCTGAACTATGTTGCAGGGTTTCAAGAGGAAATGACCATTAGTGAAGCCTTTCAACTAATTTACAGTTTTTTATCTAAGCTAGTTGCTGAGGTAAATAGTCCCGCATAAAAAACGAACGTCACTTTAAAATAACGATTTACTTTTTTCACCCATTTAGATAAAAAGAAAAAACCAGGTACCACTGGGTTTTAACAAGGGAAGAGAGCGCATATGCGGATTTTATCTTTGTGTCCAAGTAATACAGAATTATTGGAATATTTAGGATTAACTCATTTATTAGTAGGGGTAGATGATTTTTCTGACTGGCCTGAGGCAATTGCCGGCCTTCCTAGGCTGGGGCCGGATTTATCCATTAATATGGACCTTGTTGAGGAATTACAGCCGGATATGGTTCTGGCTTCATTAAGTGTACCAGGCATGGAAAAAAATGTTGTAGCTTTACAGCAACGAGGAATTCCCCATATTGTCTTGAATCCGCAATCATTAAAAGATATCGAAGAGGATTTAATTAAAACAGCGGAAGTTTTAGGAGAAAAACAACGAGGGCTCGATGCTGCCAGGCAATTTCGTTCCCGGCTTGAAAATGTGAAACAACAAAGCAGGAATACAAGTAAGAGGCCAACTTTGTATTGGGAATGGTGGCCGAAGCCAATTTTTACGCCGGGGAAAATTAACTGGCTGACGGAGATATCAGAGGCGGCAGGGGCCGTCAATATCTTTCAAGATGTTGATATGGCAAGTATAATGGCAGACTGGGAGGATGTTTTGAGCAGAAAACCAGATTATATTTGCCTTGCATGGGTTGGGGTTCATAAAGCAAAAGTTCAAAAAAGCGTGGTAAAAAAGCGACCTGGCTTCGAAAAGCTGAATTATCCAAGTGATGATCACATACTCATTTTAGAGGAAGAACTGTATTGCAGACCATCACCTAGATTGCTAGATGGATTGGAAAAACTCTATAATATTATTCATAAATGAAACTGTCCCATGAGGAAATCATGGGACTGTAATAAGTAGTATTAACTAAGGCCCTCATCACTAACCGAAATCGCTGAACCGCTGGAGGTATGTTGATTGATCCAGCCAAGAGATGTTTCGGAAACTGCATTCCAATTTGGAATTTCCGCTTTATGCTGCTCAACCCAGCTCATGCAGAACTGAGGGTCGATATTATAATCAAGGCATTGGGCCAGGAAGGATTGTATGGTCGCTTCACTACAATTTTCCCAGGATCCGCACGTATAACCCCAGATATTTTCCATTTTTGTTTGGATGGAAAGTTCATTTATAAAATTACTAAATTGATTGTCACTCATCATAAATTCCTCCTTGTCATAAATTTACATCCTTCAGTATGTCCAAGGAATAATAAACAATGTACATGAAACTCATAAAAAACCTTTAACTCATTATATTCATCTATTCAATATTATGGGATTTTTTTTAATATTATAAAAAAACCGCCTAAGGCAGAAGGGAGAATGTAAATAAAAGAATGAATATTGGTGAAAAAACAGCACTAATTCTAGGTTCAAGTGGACTTGTTGGGAACGAATTAGTACAAATACTTCTCGAACAAAATAATTATAAAAAAATACATTTGCTTATAAGAAGACCGATTGAAATAACTGATTCACGATGTGAAATACATATAGTTGATTTTGACCAGTTGGAGAAATATTCCGAATTATTTAAGGTTACTGATGTATTTTGCTGCTTAGGAACAACCATTAAAAAAGCAAAAACCAAAGAAGCCTTTAGAAAGGTTGACTTTGAATACCCTATAGAGGCAGCCAAATTAGCAGTACAAGGGGGATCAGAGAAATTTCTCATTATCACGGCAATGGGCGCTAACTCGAAATCATTCTTTTTTTACAATCAAGTTAAAGGTGATGTAGAAAGGTCGTTAAAAACATTAAATATACCTTCCCTAAACATTTTTAGACCATCTTTATTGTTAGGAGAAAGAACTGAATTCCGCTTAGGGGAAAAATTGGCAGAGAAGGCAAGTGGGTTATTAAATACTTTAATGGTGGGACCTTTACGATCCTATAGAGCCATTCAGGCAAAATCAGTAGGAAAAGCTATGGCTGCGATTGCTGCTTCAAACAAAACAGGAATAAATATATTTCAGTCCAAGGAAATACAACGAATAGCAGATATGAATTAAGAGAGGATACGTATGATGGAAAAGGGTCTAACAGGAAAAAAAGTGGTCATTTGTGGATCGAGAAAAACTGAAGAAATTAGTACATTAATAGAAAAACAAGGTGGAGTACCTCTTGTTCGGCCACTTCAAGGTACGGTGTTTTTAGCAGAAAAGGAAGTAGAGCCTGATTTATTGGAATTTGTTCAAAAAGGTGCGGATTGGGTAATTTTCACAACAGGGATCGGACTAGATTCTCTGGTCACACTAGCAGACAAGCTAGGATTGTTAGAAGATTTCTTAATCCAAATACAAAAAGCAAAAGTTGCATCAAGGGGCTATAAAACACTTACCGCATTGAAAAAATTAGAGATTACACCGGTTGCTGTAGCCGAAGATGGAACGACCAAGGGATTAGCCCTTGCTCTCGAAAGCTTTAATTTCTCAGGGAAGCGAATTATGATTCAACTGCATGGTGAAACAGCACCTGTATTAACTAAGTTTTTTGAAGATAATGGCGGAGTGGTACATAAAATTCTTCCATATCAGCACATTGTCCCTGAAAGAGAAATTCTTGAACAATTATGTGCTGAAATTCAGAACAATGAGTGTGATGCTGTCTGTTTTACAACTGCCACACAAGTTCGTTCCCTTTTCGAATTTGCAAAGGAAAATAGAATATTAGAATTAATTGCTCAAGGTTTTACGAAAAATATTTTAGCTGTTGCTGTTGGAAAAGTTACTGCTGAAGCATTGAAAGAAGAGGGAGTTGACCGTGTGCTTGTACCTGAAAACGAAAGAATGGGAGCAATGATTGTTGAGCTGGCTCAATTTTATAAGCGCTAATTTTGGAAAAAGTGTACCGGAGAAGAGGTACACTCTTTTTATGCCAAAATATCGTCAAGATCTTTACTAATGTCGATTTTTTTTCAGGCTAATCTTTTATTTATTACTCAAAAGCTTAACAAAAGTGTTGAAAATAAAGGATTTATGCGATTGAAAAAGTATGTAAGAAAATTTGACACTTCGCTATTTTTTTACATTTTTTTCAATTTAGTTATGATAAATTGAAAAAGAATTCAGAAAAGTGAACAAGCTTTCCAATTCATTTCTTTTTACATATTGGATAATCAAATGGTTGCATCATTTTACAGAATGTAAGGTGAAATGGTCTTTTACAGTCTGTAAAATAAAAATAAGGCAGAATTTTCTGCAAAGTACATAAGAAAGAAGAAGGAGGATGGATAGCTAATATTGAATTTTTAATAAAGCGCTTTCATTTTTGATTTTCATTAAAATTTACCTTTAATTGAAAAGGGGAGGGTTTCTCTTTGGCCATTGAAAAAATGCAGCGCATTTCCTTAACCAATCTTGAAAAGAACTTCCAAGAGGTTGAACGAGGATTAACAAACCGTGAAGCTCTGGAAGAATCAAATCGATGCCTCTATTGTTATGATGCCCCATGTATTAAAGCCTGTCCAACAAGTATTGATATACCAACTTTTATTAAAAAAATAGCCTCAGGAAATTTCCTTGGTTCTGCCAAAACGATTATGTCCTCAAACCCAGTTGGTGCAAGTTGCGCGAGGGTTTGCCCAACTGAAGAGCTTTGTGAAGGAGCTTGTGTTCTAAACCATTCAACCAAACCAATCATGATCGGCAATCTGCAGCGGTATTCGACAGATTGGGCGATCCAAAATGAGAAAACTCTATTCCAGCCAGGTGAACCCAATGGTGTCAGAGTGGCTGTTATAGGCGGCGGCCCAGCCGGATTATCTGCAGCTAGGGAGCTTGCCAGATTAGGCTATGACGTGACCATTTTTGAAGCAGCTAAGGAAGCTGGTGGATTGAATACCTTTGGTATCGTTTCTTTCCGTTTGCCTCAGCGAATTTCTTATTGGGAAGTAGAGCAAGTAGAGAAGTTAAACGTCACGATTAAAACGAACACAATGGTAGGCAGAGATGTATCCGTTGAAGAATTAACGAATAATTACGATAAAATCGTTTTAGCAGCAGGGATGGCAAATGTACCTGATCTTGGTATTGAAGGAGAAGAGTTAGACGGGGTTTATGATGCCATTGAATTTGTGAAGGCCACGAAAAGCGGCCAATTATCAAAAGATTTTATAGGCAAGCGAGTGGTGGTCGTTGGTGCTGGCAATACCGCGATTGACGGTGCGACCTGTTCTGTCCGGTTAGGGGCTGAAAATGTAAAAATCCTTTACCGCAGGACGGAGGAAGAGATGACTGCTTATGATTTTGAATATGAATTTGCCAAACAGGATGGCGTGGAGTTCCGCTGGTTAACTGCGCCTAAACGAATTATCGGGGATGAAGCCGGAAAGGTAACTGGAATTGAGTGTATTAAAATGACGCTCGGTGAACCTGAAAAGGATGGGCGCCGCCGGCCTGTTGCTGTTGAAGGATCTGAACATATTATTCCAGTAGAGGCCGTTGTAAAAGCCATCGGGCAAACAAGACACTTGGAATTGATTGAATCATTAGGCCTTAAACATGAAGGTGGAGTTGTAAAGGTCGATCAAGAAACGCTTCAAACCTCAAATCCAAAAATCTTTGCCTGCGGGGACGTTATTTTTGGCAAAGGTAAGGGTGATGCCATGGTCGTAACAGCCGCACAGCAGGGAAAAGATGTTGCATACGCAATTCATAAGCAATTTTCGGCTGTTGGAACAGTTTAATTAAGGGGGAATAGTGATGGCTGATTTACGTATTAATCTTGCAGGGATTAAATCTCCTAACCCGTTTTGGCTGGCTTCAGCACCTCCTACCAATTCCGGTTATCAGGTTCAACGAGCCTTTGAAGCCGGCTGGGGAGGAGCAGTGTGGAAAACGTTAGGTGACCCAATCCTAAACGTATCTTCCCGATTTGCGGCGGTTAGCTTTAATGGCCAGCGAGTCGCAGGTTTCAATAATATTGAGCTGATTACCGACAGGCCGTTAGAAGTTAATTTAAAGGAGATTTATGAAACGAAAAAGCGGTTCCCGAACCATGCGATTATTGCTTCCCTAATGGTTGAGCCGAAACAGGAAAAATGGCATGAAATTGTCAAACGTGTTGAAGATGTCGGAGTTGACGGCCTTGAATTAAACTTCGGCTGTCCCCATGGCATGGCGGAACGCGGCATGGGATCAGCCTCCGGACAGGTGCCTGCTCTTGTAGAACGGCAAACCTATTGGGTTAAAGAAGTGGCAAAAACTCCTGTCATCGTAAAATTAACACCTAACATTACAGACATTACTGCAACAGCTGAAGCAGCCTGCAATGGCGGTGCGGATGCCATAAGTATGATTAATACAATTAACAGCTTAATGGGGGTTGACCTCGATACTTGGAACACGATTCCTCATGTGGCTGGTAAAGGAGCACACGGCGGCTATTGTGGTCCAGCCGTAAAACCTATCGCACTTAACATGGTGGCCGAATGCGCAAGACACCCGCATATTAATGTCCCTATATCGGGAATAGGCGGTATTTCCAATTGGCAGGATGCTGTGGAATTTATGTTGATGGGTGCGACTGGCGTTCAAGTTTGTACCGCCGCGATGCACCATGGCTTCCGCATTGTGGAGGATATGATTGAAGGACTGAGCAATTATTTAGATAGCAAGGGCATTTCTTCCGTTTCTGAGATTATCGGTAAGTCTGTTCAGAAATATTCGGACTGGGGTAACTTGGATTTAAACTATAATATCGTTGCCAAAATTAATACCGATGTATGCATCAACTGCAATAAATGCCATATTGCCTGTGAAGATACCTCTCACCAATGTATCGACATGTTGACAGATACGAATGGAAAAAGCTATTTAAAAGTACGTGATGAAGATTGTGTCGGCTGTAATTTATGTTCAATCGTTTGTCCTGTGGACGGAGCAATTGACATGATAGAAGTACCAAGCGAACTGCCAGTGATGACTTGGAATGATCGTCAAGCTGCACTTAAAGTTGCAGCAGATTGCAAAGTTGACGTTACTAAATAGATAAAATAGGAGGAAACTCAAATGAAGAAAATTATTAAGAACGGAACGATTGTCACTGCAACAGATACTTATCAGGCGGAACTATTAATCGAGGATGGGAAAATTGTGCAGATTGGCACAAACCTTTCAGCCATTGGTGCCGAAATCGTAGATGCAAAAGGCTGCTTAGTTTTTCCAGGAGGAATTGATCCACATACTCACCTAGATATGCCTTTCGGAGGAACGATTACCAAGGATGACTTTGAATCAGGTACAATCGCAGCAGCCTTTGGCGGAACGACTTCCATTATTGATTTCTGCTTAACGAATAAAGGCGAACCGCTCAAAGATGCGATTCAAACCTGGCATGGCAAGTCAAAAGATAAAGCTGTTATTGATTATGGTTTCCACTTAATGATTGGGGAAATCAATGACAAGGTATTGAAGGAACTTCCTCAAG
This sequence comes from Neobacillus bataviensis, assembly GCF_019969725.1. The sequence continues at coordinate 377,765 of NZ_JAHXYW010000003.1, read as the reverse complement.
TTATTAATGAAGAAGGAATTACTTCCTTTAAAGTGTTCATGGCATATAAAAATGTATTGCAAGCAGATGACGAAACGCTTTTCCGGACGCTAGTCACGGCTAAAGAACATGGCGGTTTAGTCATGGTTCACGCAGAAAACGGCGATGTTATCGATTATTTAACGAAAAAGGCCCTAGAAGAAGGTAAAACAGAACCAATCTATCACGCCTTAACACGTCCGCAAGAATTAGAAGGAGAAGCAACAGGACGCGCCGCTAGACTCACTGGTCTGGCCAATTCTCAGCTATATGTAGTCCACGTATCCTGCTCAGATGCCGTTGAACAAATTGCTGAAGCTCGCAGCAAAGGATTTAATGTCTGGGGTGAAACCTGTCCGCAATATTTAGTCCTAGATCAAAGTTATTTAGAAAAACCGAACTTTGAAGGAGCTAAATATGTGTGGTCTCCTCCGCTCAGAGAGAAATGGAATCAGGAAGTCCTTTGGAATGCTTTGAAAAATGGAACGCTGCAAACATTTGGTTCTGATCAATGCTCATTCGATTTTAAAGGGCAAAAGGAACTTGGACGAAATGATTTTACAAAAATCCCGAACGGCGGTCCAATTATTGAAGATCGTTTAACGATATTATTCTCTGAAGGTGTGAAAAAAGGAAGAATCAGTCTAAATCAATTCGTTGATCTAACTTCAACAAGGGTTGCCAAGTTGTTTGGCTTATTCCCGAAAAAAGGAACGATTGCCATTGGTGCGGACGCAGACCTTGTCATTTTTGACCCCAATGTTGAACGTGTGATTTCAGCAGAAACTCATCATATGGCTGTTGACTATAACGCCTTTGAAGGAATGAAAGTGACAGGCGAGCCAGTTTCAGTATTAGTTCGCGGTGATTATGTAATCCGCGACAAGCAGTTCGTTGGTAAACCAGGATCTGGCCAGTATTTGAAGCGGGAAAAGTATAGCTTGAATACACCGTTGAATCAAAATGAAACATTATCAATCTAATTAAATCCAAGGTGGGGGTTAAATGTCAGAATATCAACAATTTCAAGATGAAAGAGATAAAATTGATTTTTTCATCGGGAAAGGATATCGAATTAATGGAGTTAATGAACATTTAAACGGAGCCACTGTTGATTTTTTACATCCGAATGGTAATGTTACCGAGACTCTCTTAATTGGTACGGCTAATGGCAGGAAGTATTTTTCAAGTCTATTAATCAAACAAAATCAAGGAAAATAGTGACGATAAAGGGTGTGGGTAGAATGGAATTCTATTTAAAATCAAAGGATAATTTCTATCCATGTGAAGTCACAATTGATGAAGATAACGGGCGCTATATGATTAGGAAGTCGGATTCAAGCGGTGAGTATTTCAATTCTCCGGAAGAATTAGTGGCATGGATCAGGGAAAATTGGAAATTAGATGATTTTCTAGACCCCGAAGAGTTTGAATCCATGCTAAATGAAATCAAAATATACTTGCCGATTGTTCATTAACCCACGATAACAGAAAAGGATTGGTAGAAGAACCAATCCTTTTTCTTAAAAAATTTCCTTTCTATAAGGAGAGCAAAACGATGAAAGAACATTTTCAACTGAAGGTAGCGGATATTTTAAATAGAAAGCACTTCGAAAATGCCCGCGTTATTGCCGGGCATGATGGAGTTCAACAGATTGTTAAATGGGTTCATGTCGTAGAGGCAACGAGTATTCGAAATCTATTAAACGGTCACGAGCTAATTTTATCCACTGGTGTTGCCTGGAAAGATAATGTAGATTTATTTATCTCGATGGTGAAACAATTTTATAAAAACAATGCGGCAGGCCTTTGCATTGAAATTGGGACCTATGTGTCAGAAATTCCTGCTGAAGTGATTGAGTTTGCGAATGAAAATCAATTCCCGATCATTATTTTTGAGGAGGAAGTACCATTTGTGGAAATCACGCAGGATATTCATTCGGTTATCATTAATCAGCAATATCAGAAAATAGCGGATCTGGAGGATTACTCGCAAAGTTTAAATAAAAGACTTCTTACCATTGAAACATACGAGGATATTCTTCAATTTATTTTTTCTGCTCTTGACGTGCAAATCATCTTTCGAATGAAAAACAAGGATTACGAATTTGTCCCGGAAATCAATCGCACTGACGAAGCGATTATTCTTTCTAAGATTGATGTGGCCAAACAAAATCCAAGTCAGCAAATCGCTATTTCACCTATCTTTTTGTTCGGTCAAGAGTATGCAGAATTAATCATTTACTCGAAGGATATTCCGATCAGCGAATACGACTTATTAATTTTAGACAGGACTGGTACAGCTTTAGCGCAACATCTTTTAAGAGATTTATATGTTGAGGAAAAAAAGCGGGTAGAAGAGTTTGAATGGCTGCATGGCTGGCTGGAGGGCGAACATTCCATAGAAGGCATTCAGGAATATCTAATAGAGAATGGGATAAAAACGAAAACCAGCGATGTAGTAGTTCTGATAACGAAGCTTTTTCCAATCAAAGATAAATCGATCAATGATGTAACATACCTGAAATTACTGTTTCGCTCTGTTTTTGAGCAGAATGGTTTTGTGGTTTTTTCTGTTGAAAAACGAAATGAGATTACGTTTATCCTATTAAACAGCCGGGCGAAAAAGAATCTAAAGGAACGAATAAAAAAAGCAGTGGATTCTCTTCAAGAATCCGAGTTTATCCGAAAGCAAAGTTCTGCTGGGTTTATCATTGCTGCCGGTAAGTTTACCGAATCCTTAAGGGATGTACATAAAAGCTATCAAACAGCGAAGGAAACTATTCGAATCCAACAAAAAATGACGAATAAACAAATCTACCATTTTTATGAGGATTTACATTTGTATCGTCTTATTTCACAAATGAGCAAATATACGGATTTACAGGAGCTTGCATCGGAATACCTTTATCCGGTTATACAATATGACCAAAAATATAATGGCAAGCTGTTAGAAACATTAAAAGCCTATTTAGAGTGTAACGGCTCAAAGCAGGAAACTTCAAACAAGCTTTTTATTGTAAGACAAACACTTTACCATCGTCTGCAAAAGCTTGAGAACCTGCTGGGAGAAGATTTTATGGATCATGAAAAGCGAGTGGCGATCGAATTTATGCTGCTTGTCCATGATTATTTATCAGGGTCGAAACCAGGTGTAATTAATCAAGTCCGATGATGAAATGTTAAATGAATGTTCAATTTGTCGAAGAAATCTTCGCAGACATTTTACAGTATGTCTAATGAAAGCAATTCATACATGCGAGATAATGATAGTAATTCCAATTGTTATATAAATAAGGAGGAATATAGATGAGCGTAACAAAAAAGGACACTGCTATTTTAAACAATTATATTAACGGAGCATGGGTGAGCTCAAATAGTACTCAAACTTTGGATGTGCCAAACCCAGCGACGAATGAAATCCTGACAAAGGTCCCTGTTTCCACAAAAGAAGATGTTGATCTTGCGGTTGCAGCAGCGAAAGAAGCCTTTAAAAAGTGGAAAAACGTGCCTGTTCCAAAACGTGCAAGGATTCTTTTTAAATATCACTATCTATTAACAGAAAACCATGAGGAATTAGCAAGATTAATCGTTTTGGAAAATGGAAAGGCTTACAAGGAAGCGTATGGGGAAGTTCAACGCGGCATTGAGTGCGTAGAATTTGCTGCGGGTGCTCCGACATTGATCATGGGTGAAACTCTTTCTGGTATTGCTGAGGATATTGATTCCGAAATGTTCCGTTACCCTCTAGGAGTAGTTGGCGGGATTACACCGTTTAACTTCCCAATGATGGTGCCTTTATGGATGTTCCCTCTAGCAGTTGCCTGTGGTAACACGTTTGTGCTGAAGCCATCTGAGCGTACCCCAATTTTAGCCAATAGATTAGTAGAATTATTTACTGAAGCTGGTGCACCTCCAGGAGTGTTAAACGTCGTCCATGGTTCCCATGATGTTGTAAATGGCCTTCTTGAGCATAAGGATATTGCCGCCATTTCCTTTGTCGGTTCACAGCCGGTTGCCAAATATGTTTATGAGCGTGCTGCTGCTGCAGGCAAGCGTGTTCAAGCCCTTTCCGGAGCGAAAAATCATCATATTGTAATGCCGGATGCCGATATGAATAAGGCCGTTCAGCATATCATCAGCTCGACTTTCGGAAGTGCCGGCCAGCGGTGTATGGCTTGTAGTGCCGTTGTCGTAGTCGGTGATAATGAACCATTTGTAAACGCATTAAAGAAACAGGCGGATGAATTAATCATTGGGAACGGGATGGATGAAGAAGTACTGTTAACCCCGGTCATCCGTAAGGAACACCGCGATAAAGTTCTTGGATACATTGAAAAAGGCTTAGAGGAAGGCGCAGACTTAATTAGAGACGGACGTAAAGAAATGGATGAACTTCCTGAAGGCAATTTCTTAGGACCAACGATTTTCGATCACGTTACACCGGATATGACAATTGCAAAAGAAGAAATTTTCGCACCAGTATTAAGTCTACTTCGTGCAAACGATTTAGATGAAGGGTTGGAATATATCCGTAAATCAAGATTCGGTAATGGTGCAACCATTTATACCAACAATGCAAAGGCTATTCGACAGTTCCGTGAAGAAGCGGACGCAGGAATGCTCGGCATTAACGTAGGTGTCCCAGCAACAATGGCGTTTTTCCCATTCTCTGGATGGAAGGATTCCTTCTACGGTGATATGCACGTAAATGGTAAAGACGGTGTAAACTTCTATACTCGTAAAAAAATGATTACTTCACGCTTTGACGCATAAAATGGTGTCAGGCACCGATACGGAAAAGGAGGAAAATTACGGTATGGTTCAAACAAGTCGTCCCCAAGACACGTTTCAAGAGCAAGATGATAAGTATGTTTGGCATTCGATGAAGCCTTATAATCCCAATGCTACGGTTATTGTAGAAAAGGCTGAGGGTTCTTGGGTAACAGATGTGGATGGCAAACGTTATTTAGATGCGATGTCAGGACTATGGTGTGTGAATGTTGGATATGGAAGAACGGAATTGGCGGAAGCAGCGTACGAACAATTAAAAGAGATGGCGTATTTTCCGCTATCACAGAGCCATGTTCCTGCTATCAAACTAGCAGAAAAATTAAACGAAATGCTCGGCGATGAATACGTAATCTTTTTCTCAAACAGCGGTTCTGAAGCGAATGAAACAGCCTTTAAGATTGTTCGTCAATACCATCAGCAAAAGGGAGAGCATAACCGCTTTAAAATTATGTCCCGCTACCGTGCCTACCATGGCAATTCTATGGGAGCACTAGCAGCAACGGGGCAGGCGCAAAGAAAATATAAATATGAGCCGCTGGCACCGGGCTTTATCCATGTATCTCCGCCGGATTCCTATCGTGATGACACAAATGTGCAAGATCCAAAGGAATTAGCTTCCGTAAAAGAAATCGACCGTACGATGACTTGGGAACTAAGTGAAACCATTGCGGCCATGATCATGGAACCAATCATTACCGGCGGCGGAGTGCTTATTCCCCCAGATGGGTATATGAAGGCGGCAAAAGAGGTTTGTGAAAAACATGGAGCCCTTTTAATTGTTGATGAAGTGATTTGCGGCTTCGGCCGTACGGGTAAACCATTTGGATTCATGAATTATGGTGTGAAACCGGATATCATTACCATGGCCAAGGGGATTACAAGTGCCTATTTGCCATTATCCGCGACCGCGGTTCGCAAGGACATTTACGAAGCGTTTAAAGGATCCGAAGAATATGATTATTTCCGTCACGTGAACACGTTTGGAGGAAATCCCGCAGCATGTGCCTTGGCGTTAAAAAACCTCGAAATCATGGAAAAAGAAAATCTGTTTGATCGTTCGCGAGATTTAGGCGAACAGCTTCTAAATGATTTAACTACTCTTTTACAAGACCATCCATATGTAGGAAATGTCCGTGGAAAGGGCCTATTAATCGGGATTGAGCTTGTAAGTAATAAAACGACGAAAGAACCGTTAGATCCAGCACTTGTCAATCAAGTGATTACAAACTGTAAGGAAAAAGGCATTATCATCGGAAAAAATGGAGCTACGGTAGCAGGATACAATAATGTGCTCACCTTGGCACCCCCGTTAAATATTGAACAAAAGGATTTGAACTTTTTAATTAAGACGCTAACTGAATCTCTAAATAAAATACTTTAGGTATTACGAAAAAGAGCATTTGTCTTTACATTCTGTAAATGATAAATGCTCTTTTTTTCATGTTTAAAAGTCAAAAAATCGACAAAATTGTCAATTCTGCTTAAATTCTGTGAAATCAGTGAAAAAATGTCGAAATCTTTCGATAGAATAATTGACAGATAGATTTGAAAGGTTATAATTAACTTAACAAACGTTCATTGAAGATTTACATAATTTCATACTAGGTAAACTAAAGTAAAATATTTTTTTGTAAAAGGTTGTAACCGTTTTCTTTTTGAAAAATAGATATGCAATCTTCATAAATTTATTAAAAAGGTGACTTGATTATGGCGGATGAAAAAATTATGCGCCTTGTTGAAGTAGCGAAAATGTATTATCAATTAGACTACAGCCAACAAGAAATAGCGAAAAAGTTAGGTATTTCCCGCCCCACCGTTTCAAGGCTTCTTTTGCAAGCTGTTCAAGAAGGTGTTGTCCATATCATAATATGTGATCCCGCCGAAGATGTCCAGGAGCTCGCAATGCACGTAAAGGAAAAATTCCAATTAAAGCATTGCATTGTCGCCTCAATCCCTGAATATGAGGACGAACTAATAAAAGAGAAACTAGGAGAAGTATCTGCCGAATTCTTGCATAAAATTGTACAAAGTGGCGATACCATCGGAATAACTTGGGGAACAACCCTTTATCAACTCGTGAAAAAACTTCAGCCAAAGAATGTAAAGGATGTTACGATAGTCCAGCTTAATGGTGGGGTGAGTTACTCAGAATCTAATACGTATGCATCAGAAATAATAAACGGTTTGGCAAATGCCTTTCATACTACTCCCCATTTCCTGCCCGTACCGGCGGTGGTGGATCATATTGTCGTAAAGCAAGCAATTGTTGCGGATCGGCATGTGAAAAAAATTATGGAATTAGGTCAAAAGGCCAATATTGCCATTTTCACGGTAGGGGAACCGGGTGAACAATCAACGCTGATGCATGCAGGGTACTTTTTAGATAATGACATTGAAATTTTACGGAAGAATCAAACCGTTGGTGATATTTGTTCTCGATTTATTGATATCGAAGGGAAAATAAGCCACGAGGCTTTAAATGACCGTACTATTGGGATTGAACTCTCCCATTTATCTGAAAAAGAATATGGCATCTTAATTGCAGGTGGAAATACAAAAGTGGACGGTATTTATGGTGCCCTTCACGGCCGGCACGCCAATGTCCTAATAACCGATCAGTACACTGCAAAAGCCTTACTCGAAATGGGGGGTGATAACATAAATGGATAAGGAGAAAATTAGGGAACTAGTCAAAGAAATTGTCAATGATATGCTTCAAAAAGCAAAGCAGGTACCAATTGCTGCTTCCAATCGGCATATCCATTTATCACCAGAACATGTTGAAAGATTGTTCGGCCGGGGATATCAGTTAAATAAACTTAAAGATTTGTCACAACCGAATCAATTTGCCGCAAAGGAATCCGTGACTTTGATTGGGCCAAAGGGAAAAATCCCAAACGTCCGTGTTCTTGGTCCGGCAAGAGGAAATACACAAGTGGAAGTATCTTTATTTGATGGTTTCACATTGGGAGTTAAGCCGCCGATACGTAATTCTGGTGATCTAAAAGGTTCTGAATCTATTACGATTCAGGGACCGCGCGGCCAAATCACGATTAAAGAGGGTTTAATTTGCGCGGCGCGCCATATCCATATGCATACCAGTGATGGTGAAGCCTTTGGTGTGGCAGATGGCGATGTGGTACAAGTAAAGGTCGACGGTCCACGCGGCATTATTTTTTCAAATGTGCTTATTCGGGTATCATCTAAATACAAGCTAGAGATGCATATCGACCTTGATGAAGCCAATGCGGCCAACATCGAAAATGGACATTTAGGTGAAATTATAGCCGTTGAAAGTCGAAATCAAGTGAGCGGAGGCTGAATCTGGTGGATGTCAAAACGAAGGTGAAAATGCTTGTCCAGCAGGTAGTCGAAGCCTACTTAAAAGAACAATTACAAGGAAAAGAAAAAGAAAAACTATCAATCGCCATTCTTTTAGGCTATCAATCTCAAAATCCATCAGTAGTTTTGGAAGCGGTTACCTCGCTAATCGATTCCTACGAGGTGACATTGATTTTATCAAAAGATTGGCTGCCTTCACATGCTGCGTTAGGTGGAAAGCCATATGTTTTGTTAGATGAGACTTCGCAGCAGGAATTAAATAGAATTGTGGAGAGTTGCAGTACTCTGGTTGTACCGGTTGCTTCTTATCGCTTATTATCGAAGCTTGCCTTAACAATGGATGATGAATTGGCCGTATGGCTGGCTCTACAATATCAATTGCTTGGTAAACCGGTTGTAATAGCTAAAGATTATATCGAGCCAAATGTCTACCAGCTAATTCATGCGCCCCATTCTCTTCAGGAACGCTTGCAGTCCTACATTAGGCAAATTCAGGCGGATCAGGTGAAATGGGTACCGCTCAGTAAACTTGCGCAAACGGTCGATGCTCAGCAAACGGCATATAAGGAAAAGCAGTCTCTCATTCTCGCAAAACATGTAGAAAAAGCATTTCAGGATGGACTGAAGGAAATCGTGGTTCCTGACAAGAGCAGGGTGACACCTTCTGCTAAGGACTTAGCGAAGGAACTCAAAATTCAAATAACAAAAACTTCTCCTTGAAAGGAGGGACGCATTTGATCATTTGTAAAGTGGTTGGTTCCATTGTTTCAACAACCAAAGCAGAAAAGCTAAAAGGGAAAAAGCTCCTCATTGTTCATCCTCTGGATATGAAAACGATTGAGGCAGACGGAAAACCCTTAGTGGCGATAGATACTGTAGGTTCTGGTGTTGGTGAAGTTGTCCTGCTTGTCAGCGGTAGCTCGGCCAGACAAACAGAAATTACAAACGGTGTTCCAGTTGATGCGGCTATTGTAGGAATTGTTGATCAAATAGAAATTCAAGGATCCTTAACCTTTAACAAAGGAGAGAGCTAATTTTGCAAATTAATGAAACCGATATCAAAAAAATGGTTGAACAAGTACTGCAACAATTAGGTCAAAGTCAGCCAGACAGCAGCCCGGTTTCTTCATTACCAGAAGTCAGCTTTGGAAATGGTGTGTTTACCACTGTTGACGAAGCAGCTGCAGCAGCAAGACTTGCATGGGAAAAGCTTCGCAAGCTTCCAGTGGCTGTAAGAAGACAAATGATTGAGAATATGCGTGAAGTAAGCCGAAAGCATGCCAATGAACTGGCTAAGCTGGCTGTTGAAGAGACGGGCCTTGGAAGAGTGGAAGATAAGGTTGCAAAAATTTTACTAGCCACGAACAAAACACCTGGCTTGGAAGACTTAATCAGCACATCTTATTCAGGTGATGATGGGTTAACGCTTGTGGAATATGCACCAATTGGTGTAATTGGGTCGATTACTCCATCCACAAACCCGGCTGCAACGATTATCAATAACTCGATTTCTCTTCTTGCAGCAGGGAATACGGTTGTTTACAACCCGCACCCAAGTGCTAAATTAGTTTCGATTAAAACGATGCAGCTGCTCAACGAAGCCATTGTGGCTGCGGGAGGACCAGAAAATACTTTGACCTCGGTAGCGGCGCCAAATCTGGAAACGTCGGCAGAGGTCATGAACCATCCACAGGTAAATGCACTGGTTGTTACAGGCGGCGGTCCTGTGGTAAAGGCAGCGATGGCTGTAGGCAAAAAGGTCATTGCAGCCGGTCCTGGAAATCCGCCAGTCGTCGTGGATGAAACTGCGATTATTTCAAAGGCAGCTGCTGATATTGTCAAGGGAGCAAGCTTTGATAACAACGTTTTATGTACGGCTGAAAAAGAGGTCTTTGTTGTTGAAAAAGTGGCAAATGCCCTTAAATCTGAAATGGTGAAGAATGGAGCGATTGAGCTTAAAGGCTTCCAATTCGAAAAACTGCTTGAAAAAGTCCTTGTTAAGAAAGGTGATAAGTTTTATCCGAACCGTGACTTTATCGGAAAGGATGCAAATGTTATCTTACAAGCAGCTGGCATTCAGGCCAGTCCTGATGTGAGATTGATTATTGCAGAGACCAACAAGGATCACCCATTAGTGATGACAGAAATGTTAATGCCAATTTTACCAATCGTCAGAGTCCCTGACGTTGATAAAGCCATTGAATTAGCAGTAATCGCTGAAAAAGGCAACCGCCACACTGCAATTATGCATTCACAAAACATCACCAATTTGACAAAAATGGCACAGGAAATTCAAGCAACTATTTTTGTGAAAAATGGTCCTTCTGTTTCGGGATTAGGCTTTGAAAGTGAGGGCTTCACGACCCTGACAATTGCCGGTCCTACCGGTGAAGGTTTAACCAGCGCAAAAACATTTACACGTCAGCGCCGCTGCGTTTTAGTAGATGGATTTAGAATTATCTAGTGGGGTGTGTTAATTGGCAAAATCTAAAGATGAAAAGACCGTCACTTCACAATCAGAAAAATCAGAAAAGCAAATAAAACAAAAATTAGAGGTTCCTAAAGGAGGAAATATCATGGGTCAAGAAGCATTAGGAATGATTGAAACAAAAGGTTTAGTGGGTGCAATCGAAGCAGCAGACGCAATGGTTAAAGCAGCAAATGTTACATTAGTGGGCAGAGAATTAGTGGGTGCAGGTATTGTAACCGTTATGGTTCGCGGAGATGTAGGCGCAGTTAAAGCCGCAACAGAAGCTGGTGCAGAAGCAGCTCAACGCGTTGGAACACTTCTTTCAGTACACGTGATCCCACGTCCAAACGGCGATGTTGAAGGTATCCTGCCAAAGAGTGAATAAGGGGAAGCGAAATGGAACAATCCATTGAAGGCTTTATCAAAAATCTCGTAAGGGACACGATTGTTCACACACTTGGCGAGCTGCAAATCCAAAGCGATCGGCAGACCTATGTTATTGCCAATTGGAAAATGAACAATACACTTAGTACCACAGCAGAATTTTTTCAAAAAATAAGCAGCAGCATGGAAGTTTCAGTAGTTGTTTGTCCGCCTGCGCAGCTGCTTTATCCCGCTCATCTTTTTATTAAACAATCTGGAAAGCCGATTCATCTAGGTGGACAAAATGTCCATTGGGCTGAGAAAGGTGCCTACACTGGTGAGACATCCACAAATATGTTAAAGGATGTTGGCTGTGAATATGTGATAATCGGCCACTCAGAAAGAAGACAATATGCGGGTGAAGATGATGATTTAGTGAATTTAAAAGTGAAGCAGACAATCATAGCAGGACTCATCCCGATTATCTGCATAGGAGAAACGCTGGGTCAGAAAAATTCGATGCAAACAGAACACGTCTTAACGACCCAGCTAGTTGGAGCCCTAAAAGATATAGATTCCAGCAATTTTATTATTGCCTATGAACCGGTATGGGCCATTGGAACAGGACAGGCAGCAACAGCTGAATTAGCTCAACAAACTCATGCTTATATCCGTTCTGTTTTAAAACAAATCCTGGGTGAAAATGCAGATAGCATCTCGATTTTATACGGTGGTTCTGTTAATGAAAGCAATGTTGCCGAATACAGTGCGATGCCGGATATTGATGGTGTCCTGGTCGGAGGCGCTAGCTTAAATCCCCAGTCTTTTGATGGAATTATCAATGTATTTGCCAAAGGAGAACAAAGGTAATGAAAAAAGTTGCGATTGGCAGTGACCATGGTGGATACGAACTGAAAGAAAAGTTAAAAGCCTACTTAACGGAACTAGGCTATGAATATCTTGATTTTGGCTGTAAGGCAAACGAATCAGTAGATTATCCCGATATCGCTTTTTTAGTGGGTGAAACGGTTGCCACAAATGATGACTACGTTGGCATCATGATTGATGGTGTCGGTGTAGGCAGCGGCATGGTTTTAAATAAAATACCAGGTGTTCGCGGTGCAGTGTGCTGGGATTTATCCTCAGTCATCAACAGCAAAGAGCACAATAACGCCAACGTGTTATCGATTGGCGGGCAGTTTATCGGTGAAGGTCTGGCTAAGCAATTAGTGAAAACTTGGCTGGAAACTGATTTTGCCGGCGGCCGTCATGATCGCCGCGTTACTAAAATCATGGAAATTGAAAGTCGGTTTTTACACAGATAAAGGCAGGTTAAAATATGTTCGTAGCCAAAGTGATTGGAAATATGGTTTGTACTCATAAAAATGATAATTTAAGAGGTTTAAAGCTTCTGATTGTCCAACCGGTTGATGACCAGTTGAAGGATAAAGGCAAACCACTTGTGGCTATAGATACGATTGGACAGTCGGGGGAAGGAGATCTCGTTTATCTGGCAAAAAGCCGGGAGTCTTCCTTACCACTTAACAAAGATTTAGTCCCATCTGATGCTGGGATTTTAGGAATCATTGATTACTATAATGTAACGAAACGAATGGAGGAATAATAAATGAGCAATGCATTAGGAATGATCGAAACAAAGGGTTTGGTAGGAGCAATCGAAGCAGCAGACGCGATGACAAAAGCAGCTAACGTAACTTTACTGGGAAAGGTTAATGTTGGCGGCGGTTTAGTTTGTGTCATGGTTCGCGGAGATGTTGGTGCAGTTAAAGCGGCAACAGAAGCAGGTGCAGATGCTGCACAGCGTGTAGGCGAATTCTTATCAGTACACGTTATCCCAAGACCACATTCAGATATCGAAAAAATTCTTCCAGTTGTAAAATAATGAAACTAGCAAAGGTCGTTGGGAATGTCGTTTCAACGATAAAGACACCCAGCCATCAAAGCAAAAAACTAATGGTTGTCATTCCGGTTGATGCCGCGGGTAAAGAATTCGGCGAACCGATCATTGCATTTGATCGGTTCCATGCCGGGGTTGGCGATTATGTGCTTTTACTTGAGGAAGGTGGCTCGGCACGTGACATATTAGAAGATCCTAAGGGTTCGTTTGATGCCGTCATTGCCGGAATCGTTGATCGATTAGAATAACGTGAGGTGAGCAAGATGCAAATCGAAGCATTAGTGGAACAAATTACCAATCAAATCATGCAGCAATTAACCAATAAACAAGAGTTGAACGAAGCAAAACCTGTTGTTTCCGGAAACGTAACCTATAAAGAAGGTTCTTCTTCCAACATTATTACTGGTCCATCTGTTGCAAGAATGATCGACCATACTTTATTAAAGCCAGAAGCGTCAAAGGACCAAATTGTGAAGCTTTGTGAAGAAGCAAAGGAACATAAATTTGCGACTGTTTGTGTGAATCCGTATTGGGTGCAGACTGCGGCAAAAGAACTTAAAGGCTCTGGTGTAGGTATTACAACAGTTGTTGGCTTCCCATTAGGAGCGACTAGCACGTTTGTAAAAATCGCAGAAACTCGTGATGCGATTGCGAACGGTGCAACTGAAATCGACATGGTCATTAACGTTGGGGCATTAAAATCCGGTGACTTTGAAACCGTTAAAAAGGACATTGAAGGTGTAGTATTAGCCGCTAAAGGTCATGCGCCAGTTAAGGTTATTATTGAAACAGGACTGCTAGAAATTGAAGAGAAGAAAAAGGCTTGTATTTTGGCAAAAATGGCCGGTGCTGATTTTGTTAAAACATCAACCGGTTTTGGACCAGGCTGTGCAACAGCGGAAGATATCAAATTAATGCGCGAGGCAGTTGGACCAGATATGGGCGTAAAAGCTTCAGCGTGTGTTAGAGATTTAGATACAGCACGAAAACTAATTCAAGCTGGCGCGACAAGAATTGGTGCAAGCTCAAGTATTGCGATTATTACTGGCGGACAAGGAACCGGATATTAAAATGTTCCGTGGAAAAATTGAGTTTTTCATATAGTTTTTTTCTATATGAAAAACTCAATTTTCTTATATTCCATTCTAAAAGTATTGATAATTTTTAGATATTTTACTATAATGATATTAACGGAATGTAATCGCTTACATACAAAAGGGGTGTTTCGAATGAACAATATTGGACATCAATTAAAGAAAATTAGATTAAATCGTGAAATTGAAATAGAAAAACTTGCCCTTTTGTCAGGCCTAAATGCCGAAACCATCGCTGCCATTGAAGAAGGCGATCAGGATGTACAAATTTCCACATTAGCAAAAATATCCAATGTATTAAATTGCACATTCTCAATTGGTGATGTATCTATCTAATAATATTGGAATACCTATAGACAACATGGTATAGTAATTCCATTAGCAAAAAGTTCAATCTTTAAATGATTGAGCTTTTTTTATTTAGAAGGAAGAGAAAAATGACATCAATAACAGCTTATATTAAAGAATGGCAGCAGGCACTGCAAAATGAAATAAACTATTTAAAAATATACGGCAGTAATAAATACCTCATTACAAATGGAAGGCTGCTCTCTACCGAAGGTTCGTATACCTATTATTTTGATACATCTGGTAATTTACGGATACCAGTGGGTACAGCGATTAAACTAGAATGGGGCAGTATGAAGCAATCAGGACGTGTCCTGTCTTCAGAGGGTAATGGGGTCATGCTATCCATAGAGAAATCATTCAGCGATTTAGTAGATGAGGCTTATCTAATTCATGATCCTTGGGAATTACTCGAACAGCTAATTCAGCGCCTGGATAAAATAAAAAAAAATAAGCAGAAACGTCTCCGGATAAAGACCTTGATGGATCCCTCGATGCCGGCAAAGCACCCGCAGGAAAAAATAAAAAGTAATGTTCATGAGTTATTATTACGATCAAAATATAATCCTGTCACTTTTGTCTGGGGACCTCCTGGAACTGGTAAAACGTATACCCTTGCGAGAGTGGCTGCAAATAAATATTTCCAGGAAAAGCGAGTGCTCATATTATCACATAGTAACCAAGCAGTCGATGTCCTGATAGGTGAGATTTCAAGCTTTGTTACCAAGAAAAATCGATTTAATGAAGGGGACATCCTTCGCTATGGGTTTCTAACAGGTGAACAGCTTGCCAATCATGATACGGTTACAACCAGTCAACTGCTCGAGAAACAAGACCCAGAGCTTGCAGCGGACAAAGAACTTTTAGTTGAGGAAAGACGGAAGCTTAAACAAGATTTAGCGCGTTCTTTTAGTAAAAGAGACACCGATTCATTGCTGGAGCTGGAGACCAAGATTGCGAAGGTCCTTGAGAAAATTCGCCAAAAGGAGATTGAGTTTGTCAAGAATGCGTATATTGTAGGTACTACACTTGCTAAAGCTGCGAGTGATCCCGTGATATATGATAAGGATTTTGACGTAGTCATTCTCGACGAGGCGAGCATGGCCTATGTTCCTCAAGCCGGATTTGCAGCATCATTAGGAAGAAGAGTCATCATTTGCGGTGATTTTAAGCAGCTGCCGTCGATTGCTGCATCCAGAGATGCTTTAGTAAACGAATGGTTGAAGGAAGATATATTTCATCGGGCCGGAGTGGTTGAGTGGGTTAAGGAAGGCAAGCTGCATCCGCATTTATTTTTACTAAAAGAACAGCGAAGGATGCATCCGGACATTTCATCCTTTACCAATCAATACATTTATCATTCGCTTGTGGGTGATCATGAAAGTGTTCGAAAATCACGAAATGCAATTGTTGAAAATCAACCATTTTCTGGACTTGCTTCTATTTTAGTTGATTCAAGCTTTACTGGAGCACATTGCATATCAGAAAAAAACTCTAATTCAAGGCTAAATCTATGGCAGCTGCTGCTATCTTTTCAGGTAATTCATGAATCCTTTTTAGGGGGAGCACGTTCTATTGGTTTTGTAACACCATACCGGGCTCAAGCCAATTTAATGGAATTGTTATTAGAGGATGTATATGAAAACGAACGCTTAAACGCAGATATTATTTCAGCAACTGTGCATCGATTCCAGGGCAGCGAGCGGGATGTGATGGTTTTCGATACAGTTGATGGTGAACCGCAGGAACGTGCTGGCATGCTATTAACGGGCGCAGATAGTGAACGATTAATCAATGTTGCCGTTACCAGGACGAAAGGAAAATTCATCCATGTCAGCAATCAAGCGTTTATAAAGAAACATGTATATCATTCGAAAACATTAAGGCAGTTAGTCGAACATCAAGTGAGACATAATCAAGCAGTTAGAAAGAATGAAATTGGTAGCTGGATCAGAAATCAGCATTCTAAATTACAATGGATGCATGCTAGAAAGCTTGAAAAAGTATTTCAGGATATTGATTCGGCCAGATCGTCAATCATGCTCTCACTACCATATGGCACCGAACTGTCGGAGGATTGGAAGTTAAAATTGAAAAATAGAGATAAACGAACGTCCTTCATTATTTTTTCGGAGGAGGACTGGACGGATTTAGGGCCAACTCAATTAATACAAGCGAGAATCCCATTTCCCTTTATTATGATCGACAAGCAGATTTTTTGGCTTGGGATGATGATCGAGGGAATTAAGGCTATTAAGCCTCCATTTATTGCAGCACGGCTAAAATCAGCGAAGATATCGGAGTACCTGTTAAGTCAGTTCAATGGGCTGTAGCAAAAGAAAAAAGCATCAACCGATGCTTTTTTCTTTTGCACTGTTATCGATATCTCCGATAAGTTCGATATTTATCACCATCATTACTGCTTTCTATTGATTCCTCTTTGCTTTCCTCATCAGTCGCGATGGTGGAAAAATCGTCACTGCTCTCCAATTCATTGACAGTATTATTGCTATTTACTGTAGGATCAATAGTATCCTCTTCATTACTCTCCTCAACAGCAGTGTTGAGTATTTCGGTAATTTCCGCTTGAGCTTCCACATTAATTTCTATGGCTTCATCAGAGCTTTCGTCATCGTCCTCATCAGCGTCACCTAATGGGGATTCTAGTTTTGTTCGTTGTATTTTTCCAAGTGCCTCTTGCCTTAGATTCGCGATTCCGATTATTTCATCTAAAAGGGCAGCAAACCTATTGAAATCAACATTGTTTTCACCACTGTTTTGAATAACATTTAAAAGGTCCTCTTGAAAAATCTGATATTCTTGTTCGAATTGGCCGCGGTCCATTTGCCTAAAGGTCACACCGTTAATTCGAATAAATTCAAAGATTAATTGAGTAATGGTTTGGTTTGCAGTCTGTAATTCAGGAGAGCTGCTTAAATAATTGTTCAAATCGCGTAGTGTTTTATAGTAACTTTTGAAATTTTGATTAGCTTCTAAAAATTCCAGTTTACTCAAGGATGGATTCCTCCTTCTTTTTTTCCTTTTGTATTAAAGATATGCAAGGAAGATTCATCTAGAAGATAAAACTAAAGAAGGAGGAAGACTGACAATTTATAAAAACGATTCACGCAGATGGCAGGCAAGCTGTACCTTTAAAAAATTCTCAGGTTCTTCAAGGGACATGCCTAATTGTTCTTCAATTTTTTTCAGCCTCAAGTAAAGTGTGTTTACATGAATATGCAGCTTCTGAGCTGTCTTAGCTGACGAGCGATTTGTTTGTATATAGGTTATGAGCGTCTTTTCTAAATCATTATTATTACCTTTAATGGAATTCAAAGGTGTGAAAATTTCTTCAAGGAACCTTTCAATTTCTTCGGAAGACTGATTAATAAACAGGCGGTTTATCCCTATATCGGAAAAATGGATCATACCTGATTTTTGGCGTGAGATAAGATATGAGACGGCTTTGTTCGCTTCATTGTGTGATTTGGCAACAGATTCAATTCCTTGATAAACCGAACCAACCCCGACAAACAGGTGGATATGATCGTTAAGTTCACTTTCTTTTAAAATAGTATCCAATTTTTTCATTACCGATCGTTTGTCTGCAGGGTTCGTGGGAGAGAATAGAATGGTAACTTTGTTATGATTACCAAATACGATTTTTTTATGATCTAATAGGACTTGTTTAATTCGGGATATAAATCGATGAACAATGCTATCTAGTATTTGAAGATCTTTAAAATTAGCAATTGTAATAATAACCGTGAACAGGTTTGATTTAAGATCCAAGCCAAGATTCATTGCTTTTTTGGTTAGTAAATCAGGGTTATCGTTTAATAATAAGTCATTATAAAATTCATGGGTCTTTTTATAATAGATATCTGCCAAGGACTTCTTTTTGGCTAATTCCATTGCTAGCACGGTTCCCCCTCTATCAATGATGATATGTTCCAGCTGTGTTAATGGTCGATTAATAACAATAATCATACATCCGTTACAAACAGATCCAACTAAAATTGGGTAAATGAAAAATGCCTTTTCATCCTGATCGAAAAGTTCAACGTAAATGGGGACTTTTCGGGTGGTTAGGAGCTTTGTTAGTTCATCCATCGAAAAAGGAAGTTCTTTTTGCTTTGGAAAGTGTTCACTTTCGATCATGTCCACAAATATTAATGACAAACCAAGCATTCGATTTAATTCTTGAGTGATCGTTT
Source organism: Neobacillus bataviensis (assembly GCF_019969725.1). The sequence goes on along the minus strand of NZ_JAHXYW010000003.1, from coordinate 359,201 downwards.
CAACTCCTCTATTTTGGACAGAGAGCTGTGAAAGTGTAGAATCGACTTCGTTTCGTTTGACTAGGACTTGATTCTTTCGTTTAATTTCCGTAAACAACCGTGCATTTTCCATTGCAATCGCAATTTGTGCAGCTAATCCTTGTAAAAGTTGAAAATCCCAATCAGTAAGATTCCGTTCGCGGTCATCTTGATGAATGCTTAAAACTCCAATAATTTCATCCCGAAATTTTATCGGAATGGTGACAGATACTTTTACCCTGTGATTGTGAAAGGCATGCTTTAAATATTTGTAATTTTCGTCAGATGTTCCTTCCATCGCTTCATTAGCCTCACGAAATGAATAATAGATTCTTGGTTGTCCATCGAGAAATGTTTTGCCTGTTACGGACTCTCCAATTTTATATCGCACTTTTTCTATTTCTTTTTTCCATCCTCTATAGGCTTTACATACTAAACGGTCTAATGCCGGACTATACATCCAAAAAACACAGGCTTCCGATCCGGGAATTACAGCGGCTACGTTATCTAAAATTTTCGCCAATAATTCATCAAGGTCTAGTGAAACCGTTATGTTTTGCACACCCTCGATCAGCTTTTCTAATTCTATTCCTTTTCTTTTCATCAAGAGATCAGTGTAAAAGGGATACATCAGGTGGTATAAAAGGTTAATATTACCCTTTTCTAATGGCGTAGTTGTTTCAGTATAGAGGATAGTAACCCTATAGTCATGTGGATAATCGAGTGTTAACAATTGGGGGTTGTCCAAGCTGGACGGTTGAATCCCCTTTTTGGTGGTTGGGGAAGGAAAAGCACGAATACCCTGTCTATCTGTTAAAATCCATCGATGTTCTACAGGTGTATAAAACCAAATCTCATAACATGAAATTCCGAGATTTTGGATAAAAAAGGATCGGAGCTGTGCAAGATTTAGCATCGATTTATCACCTCACTGTGAACTTCCATAGTTTATTAGAAGAAAAGCTATGAGAATCAACATTGTTTTCATTTTATCAATTTCATATACTTTCTGTAAATACAGAATTTTCAGAAATAGTTGCATGATGTTGTAAACGCTTACTTTTTGGAAAGAAAAATCATTTCATTAATGTCGAGAGGGAGTGGAAAGGTTGGGACATATCTCATCCTGTATGGCGGGCAATGTTTTCAAATTGTTGGTAAAGACAGGTGATATTGTTGAGTCTGGTGATGAAGTAGTTATTCTTGAGTCAATGAAGATGGAGATTCCGATAACAGTTGAGTCAAAAGCAGTAATAAAGGATGTGAAAGTAAGAGAAGGAGAATTTGTTAATGAGGGGGATATCATTATTGAGTTGGAATAATGTTAACCAGCCGCTGCATGAGTATCTTCGCTATTATGCACGAATCACACCAAATAAAGAAGCGATAATCTTTTATGGAAAAACGATTACCTATCAGGAACTGGATGATTTATCAGATCGTTTCGCGATGTTTCTTCATTCCAGTGGAATTAAAAAGGGAGACAAGGTTGCGCTTTTTTTACCCAATTGTCCTCAATATATTATTTGTCATTTTGGAATTCAGAAAATTGGAGCAATTGTAGGTCCGTGCAGTCCCATGTTTAAGGAGTGGGAATTGGCCTATGAAGTGAATGATTTAGGAGCAAAAGCAATCGTTGCCTTGGAACAATTGCACCCCATTGTAGACCAGGTTCGAAATCATTCTTCGATTGAATTGGTTATTACGACGAGCTACATAGATTTTCTTCCAGAAATTCCACAGCCAGAGTTTCCAGAAAAAATACCCCCAAAGAAAAGCTTAGCGGATTGCATCGATTTAATACAGATTTTTCAATCAAAAATGGCAAACCCTCCAAGAATAGAGCTTGATGTGGAAAATGATGTTTCTCTTATTGTCTATACGTCCGGATCGACTGGACAGCCGAAAGGGGCGATGCTGACATATCGAAATGCATTATATAAATCATTTTGTGTTGCCCAAACAAGGAATACAACTGCACAGGATATATCATTATCCATTATGCCAATTTGCCATATTGCCGGCATGTTAGGCATGAATGTCGTCATTTTTACTGGTGGTACCCTGGTCTTACTTAATCGTTTTACTCCAGAATCGGCAATGGATGTTATCGAGCGGTACCAGGTCACAGTAGCTCAGACTGTTGTTCCTATGAATATAGCCATTATGAAGCATCCGGATGCCAATAAGGTTAACTTTCGTTCTCTTAGATTAAATGCATGCACCAGCTTTGGCATTCCATTAACGGAGGAAATTTCGAATCAATGGATGGAGCTGACAGGTGTAGGATTATTTGAATCTGCATACGGGCTAAGTGAAACCCATACGGCCGATACGCTGATGTCCGAAGGAGCTGTCAAATTTGGTACTACCGGCAAGCCCGTATTGGAAACAGAAATAAAAATCATGTCTATTGATGAGCCGCGGAGGGAGGTTCCAATTGGGGAAGAGGGAGAAATTATTGTAAAAAATCCCGGTGTTTTTAAAGGATATTTGAATAAACCGGAAGCAACAGCCCAAACGCTTCGCAATGGATGGGTCTATACAGGTGACATTGGCAAGTTGGATCAAGAGGGATATTTATTTTTTCTCGGCCGTATAAAAGAAATGATCAAGTGTTCTGGATACAGTGTATTTCCTGAAGATGTTGAAATTATGCTGATGAACCATCCTGCCATCTCCCAAGCAGCTGTGATTGGTGTGCCAGATTCCGTTCGGGGAGAATCAGTAAAGGCTTTTGTGGTGATTAAACCGGAATTCCAAACTAGGATTACGGAAGAGGAGATTATCCGATGGAGCAAGGAAAAAATGGCAGCTTATAAATATCCCCGTTATGTTGAATTCAGGGAGAGCCTGCCAGTTACCGGGACCGGCAAATTGCTTCGAAGGCTGCTTGCAGATGAAGAAAAAGAGAAGGCAAATTATAAGGAGGTTGTCCATGAGAAAAATTAACAAAGTCTTATCCGTTGTCCTAATAGCCACATTATTGTTAGTGGCTGGCTGCTCCAATAACAGTTCTACCGCTGGTAAAAATACAGCAGGCCAGACGGCAGAAAACCCAAAAAACAGCGAACCGAGGAAAGGAGGCAGCCTTGTTGTTGCCTATGACTCTGATGTGAGTAACTACGATCCCATCCTTGGCAATTCCGGGAACGATCATCCGCTGCTGTATCCAGTTTATGACACATTAGTAAACTATAATGCGAATCTTGAACCTCAACCTGGCCTTGCGGAATCATGGGACACCCCGGATGATAAAACCATCATTCTACACTTAAGAAAAGGGGTAAACTTCCATGATGGAACCCCATTTAATGCAGATGCCGTTAAATTTAACCTTGAACGAGTAAGATCGAAAGAATCAAAAGTATCCGATTTATCTAATGTAGAATCTGTAGTGGTTGTCGATCCACAAACAGTGAAATTACATTTAAAACAGCCAGATTCCTCCATTATCCTCGCTTTATCTGATCGTTCAGGGATGATGGTTTCGCCTGCAGCAGTCCAAAAATTTGGTGCTGACTTCAGCCAAAAACCAGTGGGGACAGGTCCCTATAAGATGGTCAAATGGGTACGAAACGGAGAAATTCAGTTTGAAGCGAATAGGGATTACTGGCAAAAAGGACTGCCATACCTTGATAAAATAACAGCTAAAATTATGCCTGATGAAAATACAAGATTAAATGCACTTAAATCAGGTCAGATTCAATTCTATTGGAATGTATCACCTGACAATAGTCAAGTTTTAAAGAATGATAAGAATATAGTGTTAGATTCAAAAATGAAGGTAGCGTTCTATAATATTTATTTAAATACCAAAATGGCCCCATTTGATAAGAAGGAAGTCAGGCAGGCGCTTCAATATGCCATCGATCGTGATGCCCTTGTAAAAGCTTTAACTTTTGGGGAAGGCGAGTCGGCTAATCAAACATTTCCAAATGATTATTGGGCAGCAAGTCCTGATATGAAAATTAACTATGAACCTGAAAAATCAAAGGAATTATTGAAACAGGCAGGAGTTGAAAATGTCAAATTTGACATGTTCGTGCCAACAGCACCATTCTATCAAAGATTGGCGGAAGCCATAAAAGGGCAAGTCAAGGAGGCGGGCTTTACGATTAACTTACTGCCAATGGAACTCACAAAAGGAGTAGCTCTTTATTTTAATGAAAAGCAGTTGCCGGCAAATCTTACGGCATGGACAGGACGCCCCGACCCCCAACAAACAATTAGTTTATTCCTTGGTGGAAAAGGTTTCTACAATGTTGGCGGGGAGACAACAGCTAAAAAAGAAGAATTGATTTCAAAGGCAGCAGCTTCATATGATCAAAAAGAGCGAGCAAAGTTATATGGCGAAATAAATGAGATTGCGATGGCAGAAGAAGCGATGACGATTCCTATTATGTTTACTCCTTCTACTGCGGCCATGTCGCCAAAGGTTAAGGGCTTTGAAGGAACATTACTAGGGAAACCAAAGTTCTCCTACTTGTGGCTGGAACAATAATAAAGAGGATAGGAAGGGAGAGAGCCAATGTTTTATAAATTTTTGTTACGCCGCCTGATATATGTCATACCCATGTTAATTGTAACGACTTTGGTGGTCTTTTCCCTAATCTTGATTATACCGGGTGATCCTGCTCTTGCGCTTCTTGGAGATAATGCAACCGCAGAAAAACTGGCCCAGTTGAGAAGTCAACTGGGCCTGGATCAACCTGTGCTCATTCAGTATGGGAATTGGCTATTACATGCTTTACAGGGAGATTTAGGGAGATCCCTTTTTACAGGGGAAATTGTCAGTAATGCAGTGTTTTCAAGACTGGGCATTACGATTCAGCTTGTTATTTCTGCGATGATTATTTCCTTTCTGATAGGGATGTTTTTTGCTATTACCTCTATTTTAAAGCCGAATAGTTGGATGGATTATGTGGCCAGGTTTTTCGGCACGCTGGGGACAGCTATTCCAAATTTTTGGTTAGCGATGCTGCTGGTAGCCCTATTTAGTGTCAAACTGGGATGGCTACCTGCTACAGGATTTGTTAGTATTTTTGAAAATACGGGCAGTTTTTTACAAAGTGTTCTTCTCCCAGCCTTTTGCTTAGGTGCATTTGGCGCGGCGCAAATCACACGACAATTACGATCTTCACTGCTTGAGAGTATGGATTCAGATTATATTCGTACTGCTTATTCCAAAGGATTATCATTATGGCCAGTTATTTGGAAGCATGGACTTAGAAATGCCTTTTTACCTGTCGTAACAACGGCGGGACTTCTATTTGGGAATATGCTTGGTGCAACGGTTGTGATCGAAAGCGTTTTCGCCATTCCTGGAATGGGGCAGCTGGCAGTCAATTCAATACTGCAAAGGGATTTTCCGATGCTACAAGGAGTCGTCTTGGTAATGGTAGTGATGGTCCTCATCATTAACTTTGTTACCGATGTACTCTATAGCATTTTGGATCCTCGAATTGAATTTGATTAAGAAGGAGGGCACAACATGCAGTTTCGAATTATTTTACAAAGGGTAAAACGTGAACGCTTGGCATTCGTTAGTTTGATCTATTTGGTCATTTTAGTCCTAGTTGCTGTTTTTGCCCGATACATTGTCCCTTTTGACCCAGAAGCACAGGATTTGAACCAAGTGATGATTGCACCAAATGGCTCGCACTGGTTTGGAACAGATGAACTGGGAAGGGACATTTTTACAAGATTGCTTCTTGGATCACAGGCAGCCATACAAGCAGGACTTATCGCAATCCTAATTCCTCTTTTTATTGGAGTTCCCTTGGGAATTATTTCAGGGTATCTTGGGGGCATCGTCGATGATCTTTTCATGAGGGTTATTGATGCGATTTTATCTTTTCCTGCAATTCTTCTCGCATTGGGAATTACAGGTGCCTTAGGGGTTAACCTATGGAACGCGATGATCGCGATTGGAATCATCTTCACTCCGCAATTTGCCAGACTGGCAAGAGGACAAACCCTTCAAGTCCGGCGTGAACCATATGTGGAAGCGGCAAAGATTTCTGGGGCTGGTCCTTTGTGGATCATGTATCGGCATATCCTTCCCAATATCGCCTCTCCGATCATTGTTCAAGCATCTTTCAGTTTTAGTTTGGCGATTTTGGTGGAGGCATCATTGAGTTTTCTTGGAATGGGGGCACAGTCACCGCAAATTAGTTGGGGAGGCATGCTTCATCAAGCCTACAGTATGATTTTTGTCAATCCATTTATGATGATTTTCCCTGGAGCGGCAATCTTACTTTCAGTCTTAGCCGGTAACTTTTTCGGAGATGGTTTAAGAATAGCCGTTGATCCAAAAATCAAGCGAACTTAGGAGGGAAGCGGTTTGAGTAAACAGTTTGAACCACTTTTGGAAGTAAGTAATCTTAGATCGTATTTCCCTTCAACTGGAGGGGTTGTTAAAGCGGTTAATGATATTTCTTTTAAAATTGGAAAAGGTGAAATTGTTGCATTGGTGGGGGAATCTGGCAGCGGTAAAAGTGTAACCGCGTTATCGATTATGGGACTGAATGCTCCTACCATCACTTATGGCAAAGAAAGCATCATCTCGTTTAAAGGCCATAATTTAATTACGATGAAAAAGAGGCAAATGAAGAAAATTCGCGGCAATGAAATTTCAATGATTTTCCAAGATCCGCTATCTTCCTTAAACCCTTTACATCCAATCGGAAAACAAATCGCAGAACCAATCCAACTCCACCAAGGGGTTAGTTACAAAACAGCGCAGCAAACTGTCATCAATTTGTTAAATAAGGTAGGGATTCCTGACGCTGAAAGCAGGCTAAAAGATTATCCCCATCAGTTATCAGGAGGGATGCGGCAAAGGATTATGATTGCAATGGCTCTTGCCTGCAATCCATCTCTGTTGATTGCCGATGAACCCACCACAGCATTAGATGTGACCATTCAAGCCCAAATTCTGAATGTCATGAAATCACTTCAGAGAGAAACAGGTGTATCCATTCTTCTGATTACTCACGATTTAGGGGTTGTAGCGGAAATGGCAGATCGGGTTCTTGTCATGTACTGCGGGAAAATTGTAGAAGAAGGCGACGTCTATTCGATTTTCCAGGAACCAAAGCATCCCTATACTAAAGGCTTGTTAGCAAGTGTTCCAAAGTTAAGAGGAAAATCGGAAAAACGCTTAAATGCCATTCCCGGTACCGTTCCTGGCCCCTTAGAGCTGACAGGTGGCTGCAATTTCTATTCACGCTGTAGTCAGGCAAACGATCAATGTAGTAGTAATACTCCATACCTGGAGAATATTGGACCACAAAGAAGGGCAGCTTGCTGGAATCTACAGGAAAGGCCAATCGAAGAGGTGACAAAGCATGCTTGAACCATTGGTTTCCATTAAAAATGTGAAAAAATATTATCCCATTGGCAGTGGATTATTTGGAAAGAAAACCAAATGGTTAAAAGCGGTTGATGGGATTAACCTTGAAGTGAAACAAGGAGAAACTCTTGGACTTGTTGGTGAATCCGGATGCGGAAAATCTACCTTGGGCCGGATGGTCGTTGGGCTGCTTGAACCAACGGATGGGGAGGTTCATTTTGAAGGCAGCTCACTTTTATCAAAAGGACGTAGTAAGCGGGATTTAGGGAAAAAAATTCAAATGATCTTTCAGGATCCGTATGCATCTCTGAATCCGAGAATGAGTGTTGCCGATATCATTGCAGAACCCTTAGTTCTGCATAAGATTGGGACCAGTAAGGAGCGGAAAAAACGGGTAGATGAATTATTAGAACGTGTAGGACTGAGAACTGTACATGGCGCGCGTTATCCAGAAGAATTTTCCGGCGGGCAGCGTCAAAGAATTGGCATAGCTAGAGCATTGGCATTAAACCCCAGGCTGATCGTATGCGATGAACCTGTTTCCGCCCTTGATGTATCCATTCAAGCTCAAATTTTAAATCTCCTGAAAGATATCCAAGAAGATTTGGGTTTATCTTATATTTTTATTGCTCATGGTCTTCAGGCAGTAAAGCATATCAGTGATCGTATTGTGGTGATGTATTTAGGAAAAGTGGTCGAAATTTCCGAAACGGATTCATTATTTGAGAACCCGCTGCACCCTTATACCAAAGCATTGATTTCTGCAGTCCCAGAGCCTGATCCAACGATGCGTGACCGAGAGCGTATACTTCTAAGCGGGGATCTCCCAAGTCCAGTCAATCCTCCAAGTGGCTGCCGCTTTCATACTCGGTGTCCTATAGCTACAGAGCGCTGTCAACGGGAAGAACCTCCTCTTATAGAAGCGGCGGAAAGAAGATGGACAGCGTGCTTTTATTAAGAATAATAGATTTAAAAAACAGTTTAAGGAGGAAATCTAGTGACATGGGAACCGGAAATTAAAGAATTGCACCTTCGGAAAGCTTTAGCACGCCAAATGGGAGGAGAAGAAAGAGTCTCGAAACATATATCCCAAGGCAAACTGACGGTACGTGAGAGAATTGAGAAACTCCTTGATCATGACACCTTTCATGAACGCGGGGCAATCGCTGGAAAGACCAAATATGATGAAAATGGGAATTTAATAGAATTTACACCAGCAAATTTTATCCTAGGGACAGGGCGAATTAAAGGCCGCAAGGTAGTTGTAGGCGGGGATGATTTTACTGTTCGAGGCGGTGCGGCGGATGGAGCGATCCGCGGCAAACAGATCTACGCAGAGCAAATGGCTCATGACCTTCAGGTGCCAATCATTCGGTTAGTGGATGGTACTGGTGGCGGTGGAAGTGTAAAATTCCTAGATTTAGAGGGACATACATATGTTCCTGTAAACCCTGCATGGGATTTAGTCGTTGCCAATATGGAACGGGTCCCTGTTGTTGCAGCCTGCCTAGGCTCCGTTGCCGGACTGGGTGCTGCAAGGGTTGCCGCGTCCCATTTTTCTGTGATGGTGGAAGAGACTTCCCAACTATTTGTAGCTGGACCTCCAGTTGTAAAATTTGGTATGGGGCAGGATTTAACAAAAGAAGAACTTGGAGGGGTGCAGGTTCACCGCACTAGTGGGGCGGTAGATAATATAGCCAAATCAGAAGAAGATGCTTTTGAACAAATCCGTACATTCCTTTCCTATTTACCATCAAGTGTTTGGCAGCTGCCGCAAGTGGAACCAGCTGAGGATGATCCTGGCAGAAGGGATGACCGTTTGATTTCAATTATACCTAAAAATAGAAGAGCACCTTATAAAATTCGTGAACTTCTCACCATGATATTTGATGTAGAGTCCATTTTCGAGATGGGACGATTCTACGGAGGAGGGACCCTTACCTGTTTTGCTCGGCTTGATGGTTATCCAGTTGGAGTATTAGCAAGCGATCCATTTGTAAATGGCGGCGGACTGACAGCAGAGAGTTCTGAGAAAATAGAGCGTTTTGTCGACCTGTGTCAAACCTTCCATTTACCAATTGTGAATATGGTTGACCAGCCTGGCATGGTTATTGGACTTCCTTCAGAGAAGAAGGGAACCATCCGAAAAGGTGTGCGTGCCATCTCCGCTATCTATCAAGCATCTGTTCCAATGGTTGAAATCATTATGCGAAGAGTGTTTGGTGTAGGCGGTGCAGGAATGTCAAACGGTCATGGGTTGAACCTGAGGTATGCTTGGCCTTCAGGAGATTGGGGTTCACTTCCGGTTGAAGGGGGTGTTCATGTTGCTTATCGTCGTGAACTTGAGGCTTGTGACAATCCAGAAGCACTATTAAAAGAATTACTAGAAAAAATGGAATCAGTCAGATCTCCATTTCGAACGGCAGAGGCTTTTGGCATTGAAGAAATTATTGATCCCCGTGATACCCGTCCATTGCTCTGTGAATGGGTGAAAGATGCATACGAACTTCTCCCGCAACAGTTAGGCGTTTCACGACATGGAATGCGGCCATGATTTTTTCATAATTATTCATAAAAGGAAGGAGACTTTCGATGAAACAGGAGGATTTGTTAAAGGAGCTTTCTTCTAAGGAGGAAGTCGTTTCTAAATGCCTTGAGCATTGGGCGAAGGTAGCAGGAGAGAAAACTTTTATATACTATGGAGAAGCTGATAAACAAATCACTTATCAAAAGTTTAATGAAATGACGAATAGTATTGGACATTCATTAAAAATTAAAGGAGTCCAGAAAGGAGACCGTGTATCTGTCTTTTTAAAGAACCCATTAATAACTACTATGGTTATGTTTGGAATCTGGAAATGCGGAGGGATATTTAGTCCGATTAATTTTAATTATCGCGGTAAACTTCTTAGTTATCAGTTAAATGATACAAAACCAAAGCTGCTTTTTACCGAGCGGTCCATGGTGCCCATTTTAAATGAAATTGCCTCCGAAGTAGGCCATTTGTGCGCGGCTGTTTATAATCCCCAAGAGGGAGATCATGATTATATTGCAGAAACTGCTGAAATTTCTCTGGATTTAAACTATAACGAAATCTCCTTCGATCGGTTTTTACAGGAGGAGACCAAAAACCTCGACCTTGAATTGAACTATTGGGATACAGCGAATATTATTTATACTTCTGGAACGACAGGGCCAGCAAAAGGAGTGGTCCAATCGCATCGCTGGATAAATGGATATACCCTACGAATGAGGGCATGTATGTCACCTGAAGATGTGGTATATAATGATCTGCCTCTATATCATGTGGGTGGAGCGTTTGCCAATGTTGCGAGAGCAGCCTATACGGGATGTACGGTTGCATTATGGGATAAATTTAGTCCTAATCAATTTTGGATGCGGATTGAAAAAAGCGGATCCACTGCGGCAATTTTACTAGATGTGATGATTCCTTGGCTAATGAATGCCAAACCGTCAAAAGACGATAGATTGAATACCATTAATAAAGTTCATATGCAGCCGCTTCCCAAATATCATCATGAGGTAGCAAAGCGATTTGGATTTGATTATGTGACCGCCGGATTTGGGCAAACGGAATCGGGGAATCCACTTGCCAGTGTCATTCTTGAAACAAAAGAGGGTGAAGGGACCCCGAAGGAATTATATAAAGGTCTTTCCAGACAGGAAATTATCGAGGTCTGTGATAAGTTGAATATTCCCATCATTAATGGGGAGCAGGACTTGAAAAAAGGCTTCATGGGGAAACCCACCTTTTATTTTGAAGTGAAAGTATTAGATGAAAATGACATTGAACTTCCTGTCGGGCAGGTAGGTCAGATTGCTTTTCGGCCGCGGTTGCCTCACCTCGTATTAACAGAATATTTTAATAAACCTGAATCAACAAATAAGGCCTTTAAGAATCTATGGTTTCACAGTGGTGATGCCGGTTACCTTGGAGAGGATGGATTTTACTATTTTGTTGACAGGCTTGGCAGTGTCATCCGGTGCCGAGGAGAAAAGATTTCTTCGTATCAATTAGAGGATATCATTAACGGTCATCCTGATATTGACCTATGTGCTGCTTTCCCTGTCCCAGCAGAAGTTGGAGAGGAAGATGATGTCGCAGTTTATGTCGTTAAGAAAAACGGAGCCGCTTTAAACGAGGAAGAGTTACGGGAATGGGTGAAAGATAAAATGCCTAAATACATGTGGCCAAAGTATATCCGGTTTACCATTGACCTGCCTCGGACTCCAACTAATAAAATTGAGAAATATAAAATTCGCCAGGAACTAATAAAAGAATTTGAAACAGAAAAAGTGTAAAAAAGGAGAGTGCTAGTTTCATATCTAGTACTCTCCTTTTTTTATAATACTTCTTCATTTAATTCGGTTTTTATGTTTGTTTTGGCATGTTGATTTTGAACAGAGTTCTTAACTTTAAGTGTTAAACCTAAACCTAAAAGCAAACAGATGGAACAAAAAAGGAATGCACTTTTAAACCCACCCCAATCCTCTATCAGCCAGCCGGCGATTGCCGGCCCAATAAATTGCCCAACAGCAAAATAGGAGGTGACATAACTAAACGCGACAGGCATGTCTGCAGGTCTGACATGATCCATGCTAGAAGCTTGCGTTAAGGTAAATAATCCCGTAGATGTACAGCTTAATATAACGATATGAATGGTAAAACCAATGACTGTTGGAAAGATAATCGGAAGAAGCATTGAAACAGCGGTCAGACCCATCGTTAATATTAAGGATGTCCGGCGTCCGATTTTATCAGAAATAAATCCCCAAATGGGCCCGCTAAAAATGGATAAGATCCCATTCAAGGACATTAATTGCCCGGCAAATTTTACACCTATACCTGATTCAATCATGTAACTCATGACAAAGATCATTTGGACTATGTAGGTAATCCCGATTATTCCATAAATAAGACCGACATTAATTACTTTTGGATTTTTATAAATTTCTTTGGTAGAAGATTGCTGTCGATTTGGACTGTCTGAGTTTTCCACGGGAGGATTTTTTATAAATAGCAGTGTTAAAATTACGACTACCAGTCCAATAAAAGCGAATATTCCCCAGGCGATTCTCCAGCCGGTTGCATCATTGATACTGCTTAGGTAGGGGACGATGATTCCTGCAAGAAGAATCCCAATTCCAGCGCCGCTGGTGGTAAGACCGATGACAAATCCCTTTCGCCGCGGAAACCAAGCTACGAGCAAGGAGATAAAAGGTGTATAAGTAAAGGAAGTTCCAACACCCAGGAGGAGCATAAATATAAAGGTCACTGGATAGGAAAAAGTGAAGGATAAACCTGCTAGTCCAAATGTAACGAGAGAAATTCCTAGTAAAACGGTCCTTTTACTACCCCATTTAGACGCAAGGATTCCTGCAAAGATGATAGTGCTTAAATACCCTAATGAAGTAGTAGTTCCAAGGTACCCAGCCTCTTTATAAGAGATTTGAAGACCATCTCTCATAAAAGGAAGGATAACTCCATAGGAAAGTCTTGCAAATGCTAATACGACCATTGTGGTTAACATTCCAATTATGGCATAACCCCATAATCTTTTATGGCTTTTGGTTTCCATTCCCGTCTCTCCCTTTAATAAAGTATAAAAATTCATTTTTACCATCATATTCCTTTCGGGTTACGAAAATTCTGTTTTGGCTGATGCTTTTACGAATAAGTAATGATAATTATGGAGAAAATTTTTATGTTTGATCTTTCAATTCATCTTCTAAGGAGAAATAACAATGACAAATGTTAAATTAGCCGTTATTTATTACAGCATGGGCGGAACGAATCATCAGTTATCAAGATGGGCTGAAGAGGGCGCTAAAGAAGCTGGTGCTGAAGTAAAGGTATTAAAGGTTCCTGAGTTAGCGCCTCAATCAGTTATTGAAGGTAATCCTGTATGGAAAGCGCATGTTGAAGCAACCGCCAATGTCCCGGAAGTTAAATTGGAAGATTTAGAGTGGGCCGATGCCATTATCTTCAGTGTTCCAACCCGTTTTGGGAATATGCCGTCGCAAATGAAGCAGTTTTTAGATACAACTGGCGGGCTTTGGTTTAACGGAAAACTCGTGAACAAAGTGGTTAGTGCGATGTCTTCTGCACAAAACTCTCATGGCGGACAGGAAGCAACCATTCTTTCCTTATATACGACAATGTACCACTGGGGTGCGATAGTCGCAGCGCCAGGATATACCGATCCGGTTATATTCGGTTCTGGAGGCAATCCTTATGGAACAAGTGTAACGGTTGATCAGAGCGGTAACATGGTAGAAGATGTACAAGCTGCTGTAAAGCATCAGGCTAAACGGACCGTTACGGTTGCAGAATGGGTGAAAAAAGCAAATCAATAGTAACGTTTGAACTGACTGGATATTTCCAGTTGGTTCTTTTTATTTTAAACTAAATTTTCTAAAAATTCTATTGACATTTTGGCCATTTCTAAGGATAATCAAAGAAAATTAAACTGGAAATGGTAAGGGACTAGTAAATCTTTGGAAAGTGATAGAGAGTGAAACCCACCGGCTGAAAGGTTTCTCATTGAAAGAGGATTGAACCTGCCCTTGTAAAGCTGCTTATGAAAACATAAGCCGTGCCCCACGTTACGGGTTGAAAGTGGATGCGAGCTTTATGCTCTGCATCAATGAAGGTGGTACCGCGGAAACGACTTTTCCGTCCTTTAATTTAGGACAGGAGAGTCGTTTTTTATTTTTTAGGCGTTAACTGAAAGAGTGTCCATGACAATAATTCTCGGGATTAAGGACAAAACTGGTTAGAAAACTAGTGGAAATGTCCTCAATAAGCCTGATTAAGGACAAAGCTAGTTAGAAAACTAGCGGAAAGGTCCTCAATAAGTCCGATTGAAGACAAAACTAGCTATAAATCTAGTAAAACTGTCTTCAATGAGCGTGGAATCTAGATAAAATTCCAATTAAATTTGGTGCTTAATTTTAAAAAAAGAGGGTTAGTACGATGAAAAAACAGCTGGTAGTTGTCAAGATTGGAAGCAGCTCGTTAACAAATGCCTCTGGAGCGATATCAGAGGAAAAAATCCGTGATCATGTTGAGGCATTGTCACTATTAAAAAAGCAGGGGCATGATGTCATCCTAATTTCCTCAGGTGCCGTGGCCGCTGGATTTGGATCACTAGGATATTCAGTCCGTCCGAAAACAACTGCAGGGAAGCAAGCCGCAGCTGCTGTCGGGCAAGCACTCTTAATGCAAAATTATATTCAACTATTTAAAGAGTTTAATATTGTTCCAGGGCAAATCTTATTAACTCGAGAGGACTTCTATAGTCAAATAAGGTTCCATAATCTTTTCAATACGATACAGGAGCTTCTCCAAAGGGGGGTCATTCCAATCATAAATGAGAATGATTCGGTATCGATTGAAGAACTGACCTTCGGAGACAATGATATGCTCTCGGCGCTTGTTAGTGGTTTTTTACATGCAAATGCCCTCATAATCTTAACCGATGTAAATGGACTTTATGATGGTAATCCAAAAGTATCGAAAGAAGCAAAAAAATATCATTTCATCCCGGAAGTATCGGAACAACTTATGGGAATCGCAGGTGAAAGCGGTTCGATGGTTGGTACCGGTGGAATGAGATCAAAGCTGTTAGCAGCAAAAAAAGCATTATCACTTGGTGTCAGTGTTTTTGTAGGAACGGGGGCAGGGAAGGAAAAATTGGTAGATATCCTTGCTGGCAAAGGCGACGGAACGTATATCGGCGGACCCTTCCAAACACAGATGCAAATGAGAAAACAATGGATAGCCTATCATTCCCAAGTTGGAGGGGTCATCGAAATTGATGAAGGAGCAGAGCGGGCCATTGTACAAAGAGGGAAAAGCTTATTGCCTGTAGGGGTAACGAATGTAACAGGTGAATTTAATGCCCTGGATGTGGTGGAAGTACGCAACCCAAAAGGAAAAATTGTCGGGAAAGGGCAAGTATATTATTCCTCTCAAGACCTGCTTAAAGTTAAGGGATTACCAAGTGAACAATCCAAGGTTTATTCGATAAATCAACATGCAGAAGTGATCCATCGCGATAATTGGGTCATTATGCCAAAGGAGTGAACGTTCAATGAGCGAATTGTTATTAAAAGCAAAAAAATTAAAAGTAGCTTCCAAGAAATTAGGAATGATTACCAGCGAAGAAAAAAATCGAGCGCTGGCCAAACTGGCAGATCAAATTTTAATGGAAAAAGAACGCATTTTAATAGCGAACCAAAAGGATATTTCAGCCGGTAAAGAAAATGGAATTTCGGCATCATTATTAGACCGCTTATTGTTAACGGATGAGCGAATTGATCAAATCGTTGAAGGCATCCATCAGGTCATTAAACTGGATGATCCCATCGGGGAGATCACCGAGGCTTGGGAAAGACCGAACGGCTTGCATATTCAAACAGTAAGAGTCCCGCTTGGTGTAATTGGCATGGTGTATGAAGCACGTCCCAATGTGACCGTTGATGCCGCAACCTTATGCTTAAAAGCCGGAAATGCGGTTCTGTTAAGAGGAAGTTCTTCTGCCCTCCATTCCAATATGGCGCTTGTGCAAGTAATGCGGGAAGCACTTGCTAAAACAGCGATTCCTGAAGACGCTGTTCATCTTTTAGAAGATACAAGCCGCGAAACTGCTTCCGAAATGTTTAAGTTAAACCAATACTTGGATGTTCTTATTCCCCGCGGAGGAGCAGGGTTAATTCAATCGGTTATCCAAAATGCCACGGTTCCTGTGTTAGAAACAGGTGTTGGTAACTGCCATGTTTTTATAGATGAATCAGCACAAGAAAAAATGGCGACTGAGATAACCTTAAACGCGAAATTACACCGGCCATCTGTTTGTAACGCAGCGGAAACTCTTCTCATTCAAAAAGATTGGCCATATATTTCTGAATTAATAAATATGTTGCATGAAAAAGAGGTCGAGCTGCGGGGCGATCAAGAATTAGTTTCCAAATATTCGTTTGTCAGTTTGGCGAATGAAGAAGATTGGCAAATAGAATTCTTAGCGCCAGTACTGGCAATAAAAATAGTGAGTGATATAAACGAAGCCATTGACCACATCGATCAGTATGGTACAAAACACTCAGAAGCAATTATTAGTGAAAACGAGCAAAATGTCCGTTTATTTTTCCAGGCTGTAGATGCGGCCGTCTTGTATCATAATGCCTCTACAAGGTTTACCGATGGGGAACAGTTCGGATATGGCGCTGAGATTGGCATCAGTACACAAAAGCTGCATGCCCGCGGCCCAATGGGACTTAAGGCAATCACGACAACCAAGGCGATTGTGCAGGGAACAGGGCAAATTAGAATATAATAGAACAAGTAAGGGCTCTATGTTAGTCCTTACTTGTTTTTTTTACTGAATGGAAGGGACATTGGGATAAAGATGTATCATCATCGTGCAAGAAATATTGCTTCCATTCATAGTTATCGTTCTTTCCATAAGTATTTAAATTAGGGTGTATGGCAATAGAATCATATTCTGATAGACGTTTCCGAATCGATGCTTTGATTTTAGCTGCCTTTGCTTCATTAGAAGAAAATTGTTCAAGTACAAAACGCGGGGTAATCGCAAGCATGAAATATGGGAAATGCCGGCTGAATCTATTTTTATGGGAAGGTGTTGCACAAAACATAAAATATTGTTCACCATGAAAGCAGAATTCCCATAATGAATTATGAGCACTTAGAGGTATATGATTTGGCCATTTCCTTTGATCCAAAGCATGAAGATCATTTAGCTGTTCCCAAAATAGCTGCTCATATTTTTCAACTGAGGTCTTTTCAGGTAATTCGCATAATGGTTCAAAAAAAATAATTAAGGATGTAAAGGCACCCAGCTCTTGATAGCAGTTTGAATAGTCTTCAAGCATAATGGCAAGTTGTTTTGCGTTGTAATTGCTTACGAAACCATAGCGAAAATGATGGAGTTGGTACCCTTGGGTGGCAGGAATACAAGGGAAGGGTTTGGATTTATCCGTCATTTTTGCTTCAAATTTTTCGATTGCATCCTTTTGCCAATGTTCTAAAGCCATTTGCTGAAGCGTTTCTTTTGTATAGATACTCACTAAGCTCCCACCTCTCAATCTCAAGATATGAAAAATTAAAAATGACGGTGAGAAATTCAACTTTTTATGTTTATTTCTGTTAAAATAAAAATACAAACATGTATTCTTATTTCGAGTTGGTGATTTAGTGAAAAAAGATGTTCAAATATCAGTTAGGACACTTGTTGAATATGTGTACAGCAGCGGCAGTATCGATTCTCGTTTTCGATCACAAGCGACATTGCTAGATGGAACAAGAATTCATCAAAAAATTCAAAAAACCTATCAAGAGAGAGATCAAAAGGAAGTATATCTCCGAATTGAAATTCCATTTGAGGACCTTTCCTTCATTATAGATGGCAGATGTGATGGGCTTTTATTCAAAGAGGGAGAAGTGACAATAGATGAAATCAAGTCATTTTCCCAGACGCTTCACTCCCTTGAAGGAGAGGGATATCCAGTTCACTGGGCGCAGGCAAAAATGTATGCCTATATTTATTCCAGGGACCACCAATTACCTGAGATAAATGTTCAGCTAACTTATGTTCATGTCGAATCAGAAGAGAAAAAATACATAAAAAAGACCTTTACTTTTGAAGAACTCGAGCGATTTGTTTTCGATTGTCTCAAAGGATATGCACCATATGCTAAGCTGCAAGTACAGCATCGTGAAAAACGAAACGTAAGCTGTAAGGAAATGAGCTTTCCATTTCCTACATATCGTGA
The DNA here is from genome assembly GCF_019969725.1 of Neobacillus bataviensis. Next base: position 341,008 of record NZ_JAHXYW010000003.1, on the reverse strand, counting down.
AGGTCAGCGGAAATTGGCCGGTGCTGTTTATAAAACGATTTCTGAAGGGAAAAATTTATTTGCGAAAGCTCCAACAGGAATTGGTAAGACCATTTCCACCTTATACCCGGCAGTAAAGGCGATGGGGGAAGGCCACTTAAACCGTGTTTTCTATCTTACTGCCAAAACTATTACTCGAACCACTGCCGAAGATGCCTTCTCTAGAATGCGAACTAGCGGCCTTTGTTTGAAAACGGTCACTATCACAGCGAAAGATAAGATGTGCTTTAAAGAGGAAACCATTTGTCAAAAAGAACATTGTGAATTTGCAGATGGCTATTATGATCGGATAAATGATGCCATCCTCGATATATTAGCGAATGAACAAAGTATGACAAGAGCTGTAATTGAAACTTATTCTAGAAAACATAAAGTCTGTCCTTTTGAATTTTCAATTGACCTGGCATATGCGGTCGATGCGATTATTTGTGACTACAATTATATATTCGACCCTCAAGTTTCGTTAAAGCGGCTTTTTGAGGAACAGAAAAAGTCGACAGCCTTACTAATCGATGAATCTCATAATTTAGTAGATCGCGGGCGGGAAATGTTTTCAGCTTTCATCAACAAAGAGATGTTTCTCCAATTAAAAAAAGACTACAAAGGTGTAAACAAAGAGATTTATGAGGCGGCCAGCAGGCTGAATTCCTGGTTTATTTCGATAAAAAAAGAACATACCAATCAAAATGAGTTTTCTATTCGAGGACTGGATGAAAACCTATATCTTCAGCTTGTCCAATTTTTGGATGCAGCAGAAGATCTTTTAAAAACTGGAGCATCTAATCATCTATTGGAAGCCTATTTCAAGGTAAACAACTTTTTAAAAATTGCAGACCTTCTCGACGAACATTATAAGATTTATGGCGAAAAGCAGAAAACGGATTTAATTGTGAAGCTTTTTTGCATGGATCCTTCAAAATTGCTTAAGCAAATGGGAAAAGGGTATCGCTCTAAAGTTTTCTTTTCAGCTACTTTATCGCCACTTCCCTATTACCAGGATATCCTTGGCGGGCAGGAAGAAGATTACTTCTTATCAATCCCTTCGCCTTTTAAAAAAGAACAGGTGGACATTCTTATCAAGCCAGTATCCACACGTTACCGAGACCGAGAGCGGACGAAGGAACCGTTAGTGAAAATGCTCCAATCATTTATTAAAAACCGGCCAGGCAATTATTTAATTTTTTTCCCGTCCCACCAATATTTACGTTCTGTTTTTGAGGAGTTTAAACTGGCAGATCCTGATACGAATACTCTTTTACAAGAAGCAGGAATGAGCGAAGAAGAAAGAGAAGCTTTTTTAGAGGCATTTACCCCAAATCAAAAAGAAACTTTGCTTGGTTTTGCGGTCCTTGGCGGGATTTTTTCCGAGGGAGTCGACTTAATAGGCGATCGTTTAAATGGTGTAGTGGTTGTCGGTGTTGGATTGCCGCAGGTATGTTTTGAACGGAATCTAATTAAGGATTATTTTAACACGCAAGGAAAAAATGGGTATGACTATGCCTATGTTTATCCTGGAATGAACAAGGTGTTGCAGGCTGGAGGAAGATTAATTCGCTCGGAAGACGACCATGGTACGATCATTTTAGCTGATGATCGCTTTTTACAACCCCAATATTATAATCTCCTGCCCCAAGAATGGAGGGAGTATACAATTATTTAAAGTACGTTTTGCCTGAATTGGCAGCGTGCTTTTTTTTTCTTGCTTGGACAGGGGTCACGTTTTTTAAAATAATTCTTAATTATTTTTGTAAATAAGGTGACAAAATCGGAATCTTTGTCATATAATTAACAAAAAGTTGCACAAGGTAAAAACTTTGAAGGAGGGGAAAGAGAGATGGATAAACCTAAAACAATGAAATTAGTGAATGGTGAAAAAGGAAATATTATAAAAATTACTTCTTTAAATCTGGACGGTGTGATGAGAAGAAGATTATTAGATTTAGGATTTGTGACTGGCGCATTGGTTGAGGTCGTACGGAAAAGCCCCTTGGGTGACCCAATTGCCTTTCGTGTCAGCCAAACAACGATTGCTTTAAGGGAAGAGGAAAGTTCTAAAATAGAAGGGGAGCTGGTATCTGATGGGAACTGAATATCGAATTGCTTTAGCAGGTAACCCGAATACGGGCAAAAGCACGTTGTTTAATGCCTTAACGGGACTCAGACAGCATACCGGCAACTGGGCCGGTAAAACGGTTTCCCTTGCCCAAGGCACTGTGCAATTTAAGGATAAAACGTTTCAACTTATCGATCTCCCTGGCACCTATTCGCTCTTTTCCAATTCAAAAGATGAAGAGGTTGCTAGAAATTATATCGTTTTTGAAAAGCCTGATGTAACGCTCGTAGTACTCGATGCAACATCTTTAGAACGGAATTTGAATCTCGCTTTACAAGTTTTAGAGATGACAAAAAACGTCGTCATTGCAATCAATCTCATTGATGTTGCTGAAGAACAAGGGATTCAAATAAATGAACGTCTGCTCACAAATCGCTTAGGGGTTCCTGTCATCAAGATCTCAGCACGGAACAAAAAAGGCTTTCCGATGCTTTTAGATACCCTTGATCGTATTGTGACTGGAGCCATTGAATGTAACCCGGTTAGAATGGCGTATTCAGAAGAAATTGAAGAACAAATCAAGAAAATTGAACCAAAAGTTCGTGAAATCGTAGGCAATCAATTATCTTCGCGCTGGGTTTCTTTGAGATTGCTAGATGGGGACGAAACCTTATTGAACGAAATAAATCAGAGATTGTCCGGGAGGCAGGTAGAGTATGAGTATTCAACACATATTTGCTGAAGCTCAAGAGCTGTCGACACCAAAGCTGAGGGATGATATTGTTCAACAACTTTATGATCGCAGCCATAAATTATGCCAGGAAGGCATTTCCTATACAAAATCAAAACGGGATACGAGGACGGAAAAACTGGATGCGATTTTTACATCACCGATCTTTGGTTTTCCGATTATGATTGCGATGCTCGGATTATTGTTTTATATAACAATAGCGGGCGCCAATATTCCATCCTCCTTAATAGCAGAGTTCTTTGGCTATCTGGAAGGTTATATCACCAAATTTTTTACCTTTATTCATGCTCCTGAATGGCTCCATGGAATTCTTGTACTCGGGTTATACCGTGGTACAACATGGGTTATAAGTGTCATGCTTCCGCCAATGGCGATCTTTTTTCCAACCTTTGCGTTACTCGAGAATTATGGATATTTGCCAAGGGTAGCCTTTAATATGGATCGTTTATTTAAAAGGGTGGGGGCCCATGGAAAACAGTCCTTAACAATGGCAATGGGGTTTGGATGTAATGCCGCGGCTGTTATTTCAACAAGGATTATCGAATCCCCTCGGGAGCGGATGGTCGCCATCTTGACCAATAACTTTGTTCCATGTAATGGACGTTGGGGAACCTTAATTGTTTTGTCTTCGTTATTTATGGCTGCAGGTTTCACAGGCGGGATGGCATCACTTGTCACCACAGGAGTCATTGTCGGAATTGTCATGTTCGGAATCATCGTGACCTTTTTCGTTTCGTGGGTACTATCGAAAACCGCTCTAAAGGGGGTTCCGACCCATTATACGTTAGAGCTTCCGCCATATCGCAAGCCTAAAATCTTTGACACGGTGATTCGTTCTTCATTAACGAAATCTTGGTCTGTATTAGTCAGGGCGGTTAAAGTTGCGGCACCTGCAGCGATTTTAACATGGGTGTTTGCGAATATATATATTGGTGATACGAGTATCCTCATGTATGCAGTGAACTTCTTGGACCCATTTGGAAAAATGTTAGGTCTAGATGGATACATTTTAATGGCCTTTATTTTGGGGCTGCCGGCCAATGAAATTGTGCTGCCAATCCTGTTAATGGGATATTTATCAACCGGTTCGTTAACTGAAGTTGATAGCTTGGTAGATTTGAAAAAAATCTTTTTAGCTCACGGCTGGACTTGGTTAACTGCATTGAATATGATGTTGTTTTCATTGCTGCATTATCCTTGCGGAACTACTTTGCTGAATATTTATAAAGAGACCAAGAGTAAGAAATGGACGTTCATGGCGTTTCTGATCCCAACCGTTATTGCGATAATCGTACCGTTGATTATTACCCAAACGGTGAAATTTTTCGGATGGGTTTAATTTTTTGAAGACACCACATTCATTCATGTGGTGTCTTTTTCATGTTATCGTTAATCGATAATTCCAGTCTGCCGGATGTCTATATCGGCAATTACATGAACCTTTATATTGGGATAATACCTATTCCACTTTTTTTCATTAAACCCGCGATAATGTTCTTTATATTTTGCTCCCAAACCCAATGGATCAACTTGGTACTTCTTAAATTGAGTGACTATTTTTAAGATGCTTTTCTCTGATGCCTGCTCAACCAGTTTTTGATATTTTTTCTTATCAAAAGCCAGCCTTTGTTTCTCATAAGGAGCGAACTCTTGAAGCTTTGTTTTCATTTTAAGATGAATTGTAAATTCTGGTCTACCGTGTACAACTTTTACTTTATAATTTGTCTTTGAATCGACTTGTTCGAGAACTAACTTATCTCCGTTATCTAATATAAATTGGTGTAAACCATTCCTGTTTTTATCAACCAAACCTTTAAATATGAAAAGATCGTCCATTGAAAGGGAGGTAACATATTGATCATACTTAAATATTGCTATGCCCGTGATCCTTATGTCACCATCGACATTTTTAATAATTGGTAAATAAGGATCTTGTCCTATTTGAAATTGCTGAAATAAAAAGGTCTGTAAATCTGTTCTTGGAAGTAGTCCGAGTTTCATATTATGCTCCAGCAATTCTTGGACGTAAATGGAGACATTCTCCATTTTATATTTCTTAAGCTTTAACAGTTCTTCAGCTTCACCGTCGACAACCGCCATTTTGACAATGCTGCCGATAGAAGGATCACGGTTTAACGTATCCACAAAATCATTAATCCCTTTTTTTGCTATATATTTTCCATAAAGAGCCAATCGCAGCTGGCCGCTTACCAATGGATAACGTGTTTCGTTATTTAGGATGGTACGAATTCCTTTACTAGATTGTCCTTGAGCTGATTTGACTTCCGTGAAAGAAGATTTATCTTTTTTAAAAATGGGAAATACAATTGTTTCCTTAATGTCTTTTTTGTTGGCCAAATCATAGCCAACCCCCTGTGCCATATCAATTTCATTGACGATAGAGGTCGGGAGAATGGAGCACCCTGATAATAATAGCATAAGAAAAAAACAAGAAGCGGAACGCTTAACCATGGTTGTTACCCCTTTTTAAAAAAGTATAGACAACTAAAAGTAAAGGGATATAGACGTAGAAGATATATAAATTCATTTGAGTGACAAATTTATCCAGCAAATCCTTGTAAGTTTCGTTTATAAATTGACTAAGAGCCAAACTCATAAGGCTAATAATGATTAACGTAAATTTTTGTTTCTGATTAAATATCTTCTTTAAACCTCTGCTTGAGCACCATAATAATAGTGATATTAATGCCGTTACGATAATCAAGTACATCGAGATATATAAGTATTCAAAACGCTCCAAATAAGAAACCTTTATAATTTTTGTTAACGATAGCTCTGGCCAAATGGTCGTTTTTAACTGACCTTCACTATAAAAGGCAAAGGATATGATAGAAGAAGCCGTATACAATATAGTAGTAAATAAAACCCCAAAATGGGCGAATTTTTTTGAGGCTTTAGGATCCCTTATAAATGGATAGTACATCAATAATGTTTCGGTACCTGCTAATGTATACATAGAACTTTTGATAGAATCCACCAAGTCAAGAAAGGAATGGTTCATTATCGGCAGCAAATTTGAAAAATGAGCCATTTTTAATGGGAAAACATATAGGATGATTAACCATATTTGCGGAAATATAAACGATAAAAATCCTACCCCGACAACAACCCGAAATCCTCCAGAAATACAATAATACACTGATATTAGGATCAAAATTGAAAGAATCCATGATGGGATGCTTGGAAACAGCCAAACTTGAATAATTTCTATAAACGCAAGTAAGACAGATAAACTTGCCATCCAGAAATACATCATGATGAAAAAGCTTAAAAATTTACCTAGTATATTTCCAAAAATATTAGTTTGAACATCGATGATATCCCCATCTGCTTTTCCAAGAAGTTTATACATTACCCATATAAAGGCTTGAACCAAACACCCTGCCAAAAATACACCTATCCACGCATCATAGCCTGCTTTCTCCGCAATCGTTCTTTGGAATGATAAAATGCCAACACCGACCTGCGAATCATAAACAATAAAGAAGACTAAATAAGGAGATACTTGATGTCTTCTATTCGCTTGCAAATGGAATTCTCCTTTATGATTTATTCATAAAAATCGTTCACTGGCTCTGGATTTTTTCTCGTACCGGTTGATTTCCGCTTCTTTTGCGGCCTCAAGTTTTTTGGATTTTCTTTTTGCATGGAAAATGGGAGTCTTATCCATAAATCTTGAAAGGAAGTGATCCGGATTGGAAATTGGCTTAAATAAGGACGACCCAGAGACGTTAACCTTAGCAAATGGATTATGGTGAATTGGGCTCCGAAATACACCCCAAATACACCAAACCATTGGGCAAGGAAAATGACTGGAAACTTAATAAACCGAATCGTATTACTGAATTTATAGACAGGTGCAGTGTAGGATGATAATGTTCCGAGTCCGACAAGAATAAGGAGTACATTACTTGTTAGTCCAGCTTCTACTACCGCCTGTCCGATCACTATACCACCGACAACCCCAAGGGATTGCCCAATTTTTAGCGGCAACCGAATGCCGGCCTCTTTTACCATTTCAATCATTAGTTCTAAAAAAATGGCCTCTAAGAATGGAGGGAAGGGGACAGATTCCCTTGAGCCAACAAGCGTTTCCAGTAACCTAGCTGGAATCAATTCATAATGATACGTCATAATGGCAACATACATCGGACTAAGGAATGTCGAAATAAAGACAGCAACAAACCGTAATAAACGGAAGAAATTTCCGATTATCCAAGAATAGCTATAATCCTCCATTGCAATAAAAGCTTCCATAAAAGTGACTGGAAGTATGAGAAGATTTGGAGATCCATCTACTGCAATGATAATTTTTCCTTCTGTAAGCCCTGCAGCAACGCGATCAGTTCTTTCTGTTGAAATCGATTGTGGAAACAAAGAATTAGAATTATCCTCAATCATCGAAGCAATGTAAGAGCTGTCCTGAATATGATCATATTGAATATCGGATATTCTTTGGATGACCGTGTTTATATTTTCAGGATCTGCAATTCCGTCCATGTAAAGTACGGCTACTCTTGTCTTTGATAATTCTCCAACTTTCAATTCCTTAACGTGAAGTTCCGGAACAGGCAATCTTTTTCGAATTAGATTAATATTAGTGTCTAATTCTTCAATAAAACCAACCTGTGGTCCTATGGCAGATGCTTCCATCGTAGGAATGCTAACATCACGAAATTTAGTGTTTGCTATATTAATTAATAAACACTCTTCATCCATCTGATGCTTTTGAATCACCAAAAAACCATTCATGATGTTTTGAATGATTTTATCTGTATCCCTTGTAAAAATAATCTCTTGAACAGGGATTTTACTTTTTAATTCTTCGAGGGGTAGCTTTTCCTGTAAATAGGGTAGAACATCTTTATGTAAAATGTCTGATGAAATGAGAGTGCGATAGTATGAAATCCAAAATGGCTCCTCTTCTCTATAGGAAGTATGCTCTTGAACGAAATCATTGGATCTAGACAATCGTTCAAGCCAATTATGATCTGAGGCTGAACTCTTTTCCTTATTCCTATTTTTTAACTTCATATAAATCCCTCTAAAATGATTTTTTCTAATTATGTGTAAAGAGGGGAATTTTATTCAAATTAACATATATTCTCCTTTGGAAATTTCATATTTATACTCAAACTTTTTGGTAAAGCCGGACGTCTTTTTTATACAACGTAAAACAAAATTAAAGGGAGCTCGAACTCATGAAAAAAGTCAGAAAGAAGATGCACTTATTGAGTTAGTATCAGAAAATAGAGAAAATTTTTATCGGCTGGCCTATAGTTATGTGAAAAATTAAGAGGATGCCTTAGATATTGTGCAGGATTCATACTTAAAGCTTTTTTAAAAGTTGGCAGTTTGAAGGTTGATCAAGAGGAAAATCAAAGTACAATTGAAACCCGAATACATCGGGCCATTTCAATGCTTCGAATTTCAAATATATGGAAAAAATAGACATCAGTCTGCTTCTTTTATTTACATGCCTTTCATGTTCGATGATTAAATCGGCAAATTTTAAAGCATTGCTTGTTTGCTCCCTTCCTTTTCGAATAATAATTGAATAAAGTCAATAGAAAAAATAGATTAACTGACACCAGAAAAATTAAAAACCCGATTTAATTAATAATCAAGTTCCATACAGAAAACTCCCTTCATAGGAAGGGAGTTTTCTGTAAATTCACCATTAATCCTTATGAGATGAATGCGTCAACAGTCGGGAGTGGAATGTAAAAAGTTCTAAAAATTTCTTTGTGTTTATTGAAAAATGATTATTCTCTGAGCGTACCCAGCCTAAACCTATCTTTTCCTGTTCGTAATTAATGATTTCGATAGGAACGATTTCACCGCTTATAACAAAAGGATCATTTTCAATAGAAAAGTCTTGACCGAAGCTTATTCCTAATCCCTGTAAAATCGCTTTTTTTATTACTTCAGTATTATCCGAGGTAAATACTATATTCATTGGCCCAAATTTACTAATTAAATCATTGGCAAAGCGTTTTACATAATCACCATTATACAGAATAATATTTTGGGTCATCAATTGTTCAGGAGTGATAGTTTTAAGTGACGCTAAAGGAGACGATTTGCTAACGTATACCTTCATTTTTCCTTCAAGGATTACTTCAAATATTAAATCTTCTCTTTTTTTTATTAAATCTTCGTAAATTGTGATCAGGCCAATATCAATTTGATTATTTTCTACAAGCTCAATAATATGCTGAGTGCCTTTTTCTGAAATTTCTATATTCACATTTGGATAAGCATTTTTGAAAGAAGATAAAGGTTCTAAAAGGAACAGCATAAAGCCAGGGATAGAGGATAACTTTAAATTTCCGGAAATGACCGTGTTAAAAGATTTGGCTTCTTCTTTAAATTCCTGAAGTCTGACTAATACCTCATAGGCCTTTTTAACCAATAATCTCCCTTCATCCGTTGGAACGGCGCCAAGGCGTTTGAAGCGTTTAAATATTTTAACACCCAACTCATTTTCTAATCTAGTAATAGATTGACTGATTCCGGATTGAGAAACATGGAGGTTTTCTGCTGCTATCGAAATAGATCCTGTTTCCGCAACCTTTACAATGTATTCTAATTGTTCTATATGCATAGGTTTCTCCTTTAAATAGAAGTATAGCTTATATTATCTTAAGTAACAGTTGTTTTATTTAAGTGTAAGTTATTTATATAATAAATTCAAGAAAATCTTAATTTTCTAAAAAAATAACAGGAGGGGAAAAGGAAAAATAATGAGTTCGAATTTAAATGAGAATTTAAAGAAAAGTGCAACAAGATTTCCAAATCGTACCGCCTATACTTTTCTGAATCAAAGTAAAACATATGCAGAACTTGATAAATTGGTGGATTGTGCAGCATCCGGTCTATCATCCGCAGGCATCACAAAGGGAGATAGAGTCGCTCTAATACTTGGTAATTGTCCTGAGTTTGTTATTGCTTACTTTGGGATTCTTCGGGCAGGTGCAGTAGTTGTTCCGATTAATCCTGCCTACACTTCGGGAGAAATTTCCTATATTTTATCGAATAGCCAAGCAAAAGCTGTGATTGCACATTCATCTTTAGAAGCGACAATATCTCCATTAAGAGAGAAACATGAAAATTTGAAGATGGTTATCTTTACAGATTCAATTGAGTCCGAATGGTCTTGGGAGCGTCTAATTCATGATTCAATTGAAAAACTTGAAAGCCCTTCCATTGGAGAGGAAGATCTGGCGGTTATTCTTTATACTTCCGGTACTACTGGGAAGCCTAAGGGTGCCATGCTTTCCCATCGAAATTTGGCATCCAATACTGCTTCGATGTCCCAGCTTACGGAGTTCACTGAAGAAGATCGTGTCATTGCGGTTCTTCCAATGTTCCATGTTTTTTGTATCGCGACTTGTATCAACATTCCGATTGCTTGCGGGGCATCCATTGTCATTGTTCCTAAATTTAGCCCAACTGAAGTGATTAACACGATTAGAAGAGAGAATGCGACGATTTTTGCCGGAGTTCCGACCATGTTTAGCTTTTTGTTACAGCTGCCAGGAGCGACGGCCGAAGATTTTTCCTCGATACGGGCTTGTTTTTCAGGCGGTGCTTCGATTCCTGTTGAATTATTACATAGATTCGAAGAAAAGTATAATGTGCACGTTTTAGAAGGATATGGTCTTTCTGAAACGGCTCCCGTAACAGCCTTCAATCCGTTGCGGGGAACACGCAAACCTGGCTCTGTTGGTATTGATATACCTGATGTAAAGAACAAAGTGGTAAATCCGGATGGAATCGAAGTTCCAAGAGGAGAAATCGGAGAATTGATTATAAAAGGTCCAAATGTGATGATGGGGTATTTAGGATTGCCGGAGGCTACATCTACAGCATTGAAAGATGGATGGTTTTATACAGGTGATTTGGCCCGAATGGATGAAGAAGGGTACATCTATATCGTGGACCGTAAAAAAGATATGATCATCGTTGGCGGGTACAACGTCTATCCGAGAGAAGTGGAAGAAGTATTATATCAACATCCGGCAATTGTGGAAACAGCGGTAGTAGGGATTACGGATAAAGAATATGGAGAGATTGTAAAGGCTTTCGTTGTATCTAACGATGAAAGCATAACGATGGATGACATCTTGCATTTCTGCCAGGACAAGCTTGCTAAGTACAAGCTTCCAAAACAAGTGGAATTTATGAAGGAAATACCTAAAAACAGTACAGGTAAAATTTTGAAAAGAGCTTTGCAGTTTGAAAATGTGGTAGTCAATTAGTTTGGTAGAGAATTTTTCTAAATAACTTTTGTGGATTTTTAAAGAGTAAATAACAAGGAGGAATTTCTATGGAATCAACAGTGCAAACATTGGAATTTCCACTCTTTATAAACGGTGAGTGGAAGCCAGCTATAAGCGGAGAAACGTTTAATGTAATAAACCCTGCAACTGGTGAAGTCGTGGCAAAGGTGGCAAAGGCTGGGAAAGAAGATGTGGAGGCGGCTGTTTCATCCGCCAGGAAGGCCTTTGATTCGGGAGTTTGGTCTAAAAAATCTCCACAAGAACGCGCTCATGTACTTATCCAATTTGGTAACAAGATTATTGAACATGCTGAAGCATTGGGTTACTTAGAGTCTATTAGTTCTGGGGCTACAGTCCGACGTATTTCAAACTTAGACATCCTATCCATTGTCGATCTCTTACAGCAAACAGCAAAGTTTACGGTAGAGTATCCGTATGTTGAGTCTCTTCCTACTGTACCATTTCCTGGACCAAGCAATAACCAAGTTTGGCGTGAGCCGCTTGGGGTTGTAGCAGCTGTGACTGCTTGGAACTTTCCAATGATTTTAGCTATGTGGAAGATTGCTCCTGCATTGGCTATGGGTAACTCGATCGTAGTCAAACCAGCGTCCAATACTCCGCTATCTACCTTGAAATTAGCGGAATTGGCAGCTGAAGTAGGAATCCCGGCAGGTGTATTCAATGTTGTATCTGGCCCAGGTGCCAGCATTGGAGAAGCTCTTGTCACGCATCCAAGTGTAGACAAAGTGGCTTTTACCGGTTCTACAGAAGTAGGGAGCCGCATCATGGAGCAGGCATCTAAAACGATAAAACGCGTCACTCTTGAGTTAGGCGGGAAATCACCGGCAATCGTATTGCCAGATGCTGACTTAAGTATTACCATTCCTGGCGTATTATTTGGATTCTTAACACACTCTGGGCAAGTTTGTGAATCCGGTACGCGTGTATTAGTACATGACTCCATTTATGAACAAGTAATTGAACAATTATCTGAACTTGCAAGCACAATTAAAATTGGAAATCCATTAGATATCGCAACAGGAATGGGGCCGATGGTATCACAGCAACAATTGGATACCGTACTTTCTTATATTGAATCTGGAATTCAAGAAGGGGCGAGATTGGTTTGCGGAGGAAAGCGTGCAATTGTTGAAGGGTTTGAAAATGGCTATTATATTGAGCCTACCATTTTTGCAGATGTTCATAATGACATGAAGATTGCTAGAGAAGAAATCTTTGGTCCTGTGCTTTCAGTCATCCGTTACTCTACAGTTGAGGAAGCAATCGAAATTGCGAATGACACAATTTATGGATTAGCAGGTGGTGTTTGGACTAAGGATGTAAACAAAGGCATGCAAATATCCCGTGAATTGAAGGCTGGTACGATATGGATCAATGATTGGCATATGCTCCGCAGTGATGCTCCATTTGGAGGATACAAGCAAAGCGGTTTTGGCCGAGAATTAGGACGCCATGCATTGGACGAATATTCTCAGGTTAAGCATGTCCACTGCTCACTCGTACCTGAAGTAAGTCAAAGACCTTGGTACCAAATTCTTTTGGGATAATCCAGATTCATTTATTAATACAAATCTAATAAAGCAGGTGATTCTATGTCGACATCATTTTTTCAATTTTCTGTTCGAACAGTTATAAATAGCGGGGCAGGATCTAGGACATTGCTTCCTGAGATGATTAAAGGACTTGGCGGTAAACGAGCAGTGCTCTTTACGGATAAAGGGTTAACCCAAGCCGGGATTACAGCTCAAATTAAAGAATTGTTTGAAATCATGCCGGGTACACCAGAGCTCGTTGGGGTGTTTGAAGATATTGAACAGGACGCAAAAGGCGAAATTATTAATCGTGGAGCTCGTTTCTTTAAAGAGTGCAATGGCGATTCCTTAATTGCACTTGGCGGCGGAAGCGTTTTGGATACGGTAAAAGGGATCAAGTGGATGCTCCATAAAGGTTTGGATGATATACGTGATTCTCTACTTACCGGAAATGTGATGGAGTGGTGGCCAGAAGCCCAATATATTTTTATTCCGCATGTCGCAATTGCGACAACGGCGGGAACAGGTGCTGAAGTATCACCGGTAGCCGTTATCCTTAATGAAAAGCTTGGAATAAAAACAAATCTTCTTCATCCATTTATCAATGCGGATATGGCTATTCTGGATCCAGATTTAACGGTAGGGCTGCCACCTAAAATCACTGCCTTTACAGGATTTGATGCATTAACACATGCAGTGGAGGCATATTTTTCACAAAAGGCCAATCCGATGACAGATGCCTATGCAATTCAATCGATTCGAATGATTGTAGACAATTTAGAAACTGCTGTTCGAAAAGGGGACGATCTTTCAGCAAGAGCGAATATGCTAATGGCAAGTTCGATGGCTATTTCTGCTTTTTGCCTTGCGATGAATGCGGTTCCAGTTCATAACATGGCACATGCGTTAGGGGCAAAATTTCATATTCCGCATGGACTAGCTAACGCTGTATTGTTGCCGAATGTAATGGAGTCCTTGCCAACGTACTATTTGCCAAGAATTACGGGGTTCGCCCAAGCTTTGGGTATCACCAATCCTTCAGTACAACCAGAAAAATGCTTAGAGGAAGTTATCCAATTTATAAAAGATCTTCGTAAAACGGTGAATTTGCCAGACACTTTTGGTGAATTTGAATATAACGAAGAGACACTTCTACAATTGGTACCGGCTGTTCATAATGACCCTGCCGGAGTTTTCTATAAGATACCAGCCACGATTATCACCAAAGTGATAAATGAAGTTTTCGAGGTACCTGCGATAAAGGCTTAATCTCGTTTACAAGATGTAAAGCGCTAATTTTACATTTCATAATCTGGCAATCTAATTATATGGAAAACACTTGAAAACCTCCTCTTAATGTTTGGTTGATGAACTGACATTACAGCCAGGATAGTCAAAAGTGTTTTCCTTTTTTTAAATTTTAAAATAATAATCCTTGGAGGTTTGTATGAATAGTAAAGTATCAACTCAACCTATGTCCGCTACATCTTTCACAAAAAAGGCAAATTTTGCAGTGTACGAATCTCTAAATTTTGATGATCGACAGGATTTCGAAGATGCATACCGAGGCTTTATTGCACCACTAGAATCTAAAGTTATTAAAGATGATTCCGGGGAAGTCGTTTGGGATATAGAAAAGTTAAATTATCTTAACGATACTGCTCCTGAGACAGTAAACCCGAGTTTATGGAGAAATGCCCAATTACAGGCTATCTCTGGTTTGTTTGAAGTGGTAGAAGGGGTATATCAAATTCGTGGGCAATCCATCGCAACCACTTTCTTTTTTGAAGGTAAACAAGGCGTCATTGTCTGTGATGCTTTAGGAAGTACGGAAACTGCTGAAGCCGCCATGGAATTATATTATAAACATCGTCCAAGAAGGCCGGTTTCAGCCATTATTATTAGTCAAAGTCATGCGGACCATTTTGGCGGCATTCAAGCTGTTCTAAAGTATGCGGAAAATCCGGACATTCCTATTATCGTTCCACAACATTTTACAAAAGAAGCGTTAAGTGAAAATGTGCTTTTGGGTACCATAATGGCGCGCAGGGCCGAGTATCAGTTTGGTAAAAATATTCCAGATGGAAGGGAAGGCTCGGTATCGATCGGTATCGGTAATACGATGAGTTCCGGAACCATGAGTTTTGCACTGCCTACGATTGAAATAGAAAAAGAAATCCAAACGATGGAAATCGATGGGGTAACCTTTCAATTCTTGTTAACCCCGAACACGGAAGCACCTGCTGAAATGCATTTTTATATTCGGGATTACAAAGCATTATTTGTCTCAGAGAACGCTAATCAATTGATGCATCAAATTTATACGGTTAGAGGGGCAAAAACCCGCGATGCTCTGCATTGGGCCAATTCACTCGATAAAACCATTGATTTATTTGAAAATGAAGAAATTGATGCCTTGCTCATGATTCATGCATGGCCGGTTTGGGGCAAAGATCGTGCTTTAGGACATTTGAAATTGCAGCGTGATCTATACAAATATATGCATGACCAGACAGTACGTCTAGCCAACCATGGATTTACGATGGAGGAAATTGCTGAAACGATCAAACTTCCAAAATCACTGGATACGTATTGGGGCAATCGCGGTTATTACGGTACGTTAAAACATAATGCAAAGGGGATTTACAATTATTATTTAGGTTATTATAGTGCACATCCTTCCGATTTAGATCCATTACCACAAGTGGAAACGGGACTTAAATATGTAGAATACATGGGCGGGGCGTCAGCCATTTTGGAAAAAGCAAAAGCCGATTTTGAAAATGGGGAATACCGCTGGGTAGCTCAAGTATTAAAAAATGTCGTAATGGCTGACCCGGAAAATTCGGAAGCCAAAAATTTATTGGCAGATGCCTACGAACAATTGGGTTACCAAGCCGAATCAGCCAATTGGCGTAATATTTACCTTGTTGGTGCTTCCGAACTCAGAAATGGAATCAATAAAGATCTTGCGCCATTAGATGTTTCCGGAATTATCAACCATATGCCAATCGAGGATTTCTTAAAGCTTATTGCTGTTAAACTAAACGGACAAAGGGCAGAAGGTAAAAAAATAACGTTGAATGTAACTCTATCAGATATTAACCAAAACTTTGCTATTTATTTAGAAAACTCCGTTTTGATTTATAAGGCTGGAAAATTAGACGCTAATCCGGATGTTTCCTTAACCCTGGAACGATTAACATTCTTTGGGGTTGGACTCGGCTTGCTTTCACCAGAACAAGCAGCAGCAGCAGGTAAATTAAACATTTCTGGTGATCAAACAAAATTAAATGACTTTTTATCACTATTAGACGAGTTTGACAGATTATCCAATATCGTAACACCTTAATTAACAATAAGCACCTGCTTAAATTTATCCGCTTAAAGGTGAACAATGCAGGTGTTTCTTCCTTAGGTATAAAAAGTTAATGCCATTAAAAATTAAGAAATATTTGTTGAGAGGCAGGGGTACGAATGAAAGGTTGGACCAAATGGGTTATTTTACTTGCACTTTTTATTTTGTCTATTGTTAATTTTTCCGATAAATCCATTACAGGGTTAGCCGGAATTCATATTATGAAGGATCTGAATCTAACTTTCTCTCAATTTGGAATGGTAGGAAGCAGTTTTTTTTGGTTATTCCCATTAGCCGGAATATTAGGGGCTTCTTTATCTGATCGTTATGGAACAGAAAAATTATTGGTAGTTATGGCGATTATTTGGACCATTGCGCAATCAATGGTGATGTTTGTTTCTGGCCTTCCGCTACTTTTATTTAGCAGGGTATTACTAGGTATAGGAGAAGGTCCTTTTCAAGCAACCGCAACCAGTCATATTAGTAAATGGTTTAAACCGGAATCACGTGGATTAGCCATATCCATCCTGAATTTTGGCAATGTTGTGGGAATAGCGGTTTCAGCTCCAACTGTGGTTTATTTAATGTCAAATTTTGGTTGGAAACAAACGTTTTTAATTTCGGGCATTATTAGCTTTGTCTGGTTAATTGGCTGGCTCTGGCTCGGAAGACTGAAACCAAATGTTTTGTTTGAAGAAGAGGAAAGAAAACGGGAAAACAAACTAGAGACAAATGGAAAAGACAAGTGGAAAGCGTTACGATCTCCTATTTTTATTTTTACATCCTTAGCTGCATGTATCGGTTTTTCTTATATTGTCTTTGGACTTACCTTTAATCCCGCCTATCTAATGAAAGTTAAGGGGTTCACTGAACAACAGTCTGGAAAAATCATTGCTATATCTGGATTAATTGGCGCGATACTTGCATTAGTGATGGCAATCATTTCAGATCGTATTTACAAAAAAACTCTAAATTTATGGAAGTCGAGAATTCTTTTTTCTGCCAGTAGTCTGATCCTAGGAGGCTTTATATACGCGTTATATCCCCTAGTTACTGGAAAGGGTTCAATCATCATTATCCTTTCTATCGTGTATACGTTAGTGGCTGCAGCTGGAAATCTTAATCCAGCAGTAATCATTAGTTTATATCCTGAACGGAGAGGCCTTATGACAGGAACTTATTATGGAATCATGACATCATCAGGTATTTTTGCTCCCCTTATTTTTGGAAAGCTCATTCAATCTTCAGGTGCAAATCCAGCAGTGGGTTTTAGCTCATCTATTTATGGAATCTCTGTTGCAATGGTGGTTACAGCGATGTGCATGTTCCTTTTCGCAAAGCCAAAACAAAGAAGTGCAACAAAGAATGAAAAAAGAACAGTCAACCTCTAATGGCAACTTTGATTAGAGATTATTTCAATCGGAATCATTAAGAACCTAGATTTCAAACTAAACCAAATATATTTTTATTAAGGATGTGCGTAATGTGGCTGTAAAAAAAGAAAATCAAAAAAAATCAACTGTAGAAATCACTGTCGATGGCGTAAATGGACCATCGCTTTCTAGCCTAGACCTGCTCTGGAGATATGGATATCAAGAATTAGATGAATGGGCAAAGTGTGCTGAACATCGCGACGAAGTCTTCTCGAAACGACTCTCTGAAGGTGTACAACGGAATCAGGGAAATATAAAAGCAATTGCAGAGCAACTTACAAAGGAATTTACTGAATGGGAAAAGACTGCAAGAGAACAATTTTTAATGTCAACCACCACCTTGCATCATTTCTTTCCGATTCAGTCTTATGAGGAAATAAATGCGCAAATGGATCAGATTCAAAAGAGTGTTTTGACTCCCTTAAGTAATACTAGTCAAACGATTGCAAATTTTCAGGCGATTGAGAAATACCTAGAAATGATTGATCAATATATGGATCTTAGGAAAAAAGGAAGATTGCAATATATCCAAGCTGTTAAACAAGCAGGAAATCCGATTTATGAATTTCAAAAAGGGTTTGTCAATCTGTTTACAACACCATTCAAAGACCTTATTTTCCCGCTAAATAAATATATGGAAAAAGAACCTACAAAGTCTTAATTTAAGGAGAGCATCAGTATGTCAAATGAAAAAACCTTTGATCCATTTTTGGGTTTCAACCAATTGAGTGAAATGTGGGACAAACAAGTAAATGGCCTATTATATAACCTAGCAAACAACGAAGAATTTGTTCGCACAGCAGGTTTTGGCCTCAATTCCTATTCATTTTATTTAGAGCGACTTAGAAAGAACCAAGAGCAAATTGCGGCACTAATGAATATCCCGACAAAGAAAGATGTCGCTAATGCCGCAAAGCTATCTATTCAAACAGAAGAAAAAATTGATATTTTAGAAGAACAAATTTGGAAATTACAAGACACTGTAAGCTCCATTACTAAAGAAAATTCAGGAATGTTCGAAGAAGTAGTCAATATTGTCATGCAAATGAAGAATGAATTCCAAAAGATGTCCAAAGAGGTGGCGGAAACGCAAAAAATGAATGCTGACCTTCAGGAATTGCGGAAAGAAATAGAGAGAGGTCTCATCGAAATACGGCGGGAAAAGCAGAAAAAAGAACCGGAAAAGAAGCAGGATAAAGAAATGGTGCTCACCGGTATTAATAAATAACATTGAAGAGAGCTGTGAATATAATGAACGCATTTGGAACAAACCTTTTTCCAAATTTAAACTTAGAAAAAGAAACGAAACGGTGGAACCAGCTTTATAAAATTATGACCGAGCAAAAGCCAGAGATTGTGCCTACACCAAGACAAACAGTCTGGAAGAAAAATAAAGCAACCTTATGGTATCATCCTGCAAAGGAAAAAAGACATGCAATCCCAGTATTTCTAGTCTACTCTTTGTTAAATAAGGCGTACATTCTTGATATCGGTGAAGGAAGCAGTGTTGTAGGCGGACTTACCGAGCGCGGCTATGATGTCTACCTATTGGATTGGGGATCCCCTGGGCTTGAAGATGCTGATATCAGCCTTGAAAATTATATCATTGATTATTTGGAGAACGCCCTTAAACGAGCTTTAAGACATTCAGGTGCAAAGGAAATATCCCTTGCCGGTTATTGCCTGGGTGGAACCATTGCGGCCATCTTGACTTCCATAACAGAACTGCCAATTAAGAATTTATCCCTCGCAGCCGTTCCAATCGATTTTAGTATCGGCATCTTTCCTGATAAATTACTGGAAGCACTACAAAAAGGGCAGCTAAGTCTTGACCGTTTTGCCGATGCACATGGGACAATTCCATCAGAAATTATGTATTTGATATTTAGGATGGTATCACCGGGTATTGCAAGTTCTAAAATCAATCTGTTCACCCGTGCACATGATGAGAAATATGTAGAAAAGTGGCGCCGAATGGATAAGTGGACGAAGGACTCTGCTTCGTTTGCAGGTGCTGCATTCAAACAGATGTTTAACGATCTCTATCAAGAGAACAAACTCATAAAGGGAGAATTGGTGATTGGCGGCAGGAAGGTGGATTTAAAGAATATAAACTGCCCACTTTTTGTATTCTCCTGCTCACGTGATACAATTATATTAGAGAAGCAAAGTCTACCGTTGATGGACCTTGTTTCAAGTAAAGATAAATCTTATGAGGTTTATGAAGGTGGACATGTTTCGCTTGCATTGACCGGGGTATTCGCTGAAGTTTGGGATAAGTGGCTTTCGGCTCGATCAGAGGAAATTGGGGAAGTACTTGTATAATTTTTATTTACAAGAAATAGCGAGAAGGATTCTTATCCTTCCCGCTTATATTTTTTTAGGCAGCATTTATTTGCTGATACTCATACCCAAGGTATAATTTACGATGGAAGAAATTTGTATTACATGAGGTGTTTCAGTGAAGAAGATTGCTATAGATATGGACGAGGTTATTGCTGATTTTACTCCTAAATTCATAAAGCATTTTAATAGGCATTACAATGAAAATATTTCAATTGAAGATTTAAAAGGAAAGAGACTAAATGAACTGCGGCCAGATTTAAGAAAGGAGATGATGGTATATATACAAGAACCTTCGTTCTTTCGGGATTTAGGAGTAATGAAGATAGTCAAGAAGTAATAAAGGAATTAAGTGAACACTTTGAAATCTTTATTGCTACAGCTGCAATGGAGGTTCCTGCCTCGTTTACAGCAAAGTATGAGTGGTTAAAAGAACATTTTAGTTTTTTAAAGGAAATGAATTTTGTCTTTTGTGGTGATAAAAGTATTATTTATGCAGATTATCTTATTGATGACCTTGTAAGAAATCTGGAACAATTTTCTGGTCAAGGAATTTTATTTACAGCACCACATAATATTAATGAATCAGGCTATGTTAGAGTAAACAATTGGCAAGAGGTAAAGGATTACTTTTTAAAATAAATCTCTACGCTCTTCAACTAAGGGCTACTTTTTCCGTTTAACTTAATATATGCTTGAGACTTAGTTACAATTATTTTATTAAAAAAGGCATGTCACTAAATGTGGCATGCCTCTTCTATTTAATGATTAATCAAAACATGGGCCATTTTTAAGGCTTTACCATTTTGTTTCTTTTTAAAATAATAATTAAACAATTCTTTTTTTGAACGTTTAATTAAATAGACAAACCCAAATTTTTCAAACAACGGTAATGAATGTTCGGACAAATATTGATGGTATTCCCGCTCTTTATCTTGAATTAAATAACTAAGTAAGGTAAATAAGTTTATAAATAATTGGTCATTTTTATTTAGAGCTGTTTCAAGTCCTTCATTTGCCAGTTGTAATAATTCATCCTTTGGAAGTAACCCCCCATAATAGGCACTGTTTATATACCCCTCTAGAGAAAGTAAGTATGGGGTTGATACACTATCTTTAAGACTCATTGACTCTTTATAGTATTTATTAGCTGGTTCATAATTTTTTCTTCTAAAGTATTCAAAAGCTAAGTTGTGTATTACCTTTGCTTTTCGAGCAGGTGAATGACAAAGGTCACAGCTTTTGATTAAGCTTTTAAACCTCTGAATGATCTCCTTAAAATCTCCATCGTCTTTTACTTGAATCACCATAAGCATTTCTGCGTCAATCACTCTAAGATAGTTATTAATTTCTTTAAAATATTGACGCGACTTATCTGCGAAAAAATAAGCCATAACTGGTGATTCAATCGAGTGATACGCGACTGCTAAATGATAGGTATATTCCTTGTTATTGTACTCTGTGTCATTTATTGATTTTAATGCTTGAATTGCTTTCAGATTTTCATGTTTTGCTAAATAGTAAACTCCTAAAACGTGTTTGAACAGATTAGCTTCGTAGGATGATAATTTATCTTCTTTCTTTTGGATTTCAGCGATGATGTCTGATGCTTCCTCGGTCAAATTATGCATTAGTAAATACCTGACCCGAAGTAACTTATAAAAATTAATATAATCAGAGATTTGAATTAATTCTTCTTGCTCAAGTTCTTGATTAATAAGATCCATTTCTTCAAATAATTGCATGATAATAACATCATGCCAATTATGTAAGGACTTTTTTATATTTTTAAGTTTTGTTATTTCATTTTCGATATTTATTCCTAGACGCTTGGATAAAAGAGTGATAATTTCAGGTGCATATTCAGTATGTAACCGCTCAATTTTACTAATATGTGTTCCAGAACAAATCCCGTATCCTAATTCCTCTTGAGTAATTTGGTATTTTTCGCGGTAAAACCTAATGATTTTCCCCTCATACATAATGAATTTCTCCTTCTAGAAAAATTTTATCTTGATGTGTTCGAGAATTAGGAAAAACAAGATTCCCCCAAGTACAAAGATGATTTTTTTAATATAGTTCAAAAAATGTCATTTAAAAGTAATATAACAGTTTAAGATTTTACAAAAAAACGTTCAATTCTTTAAAATTTGACAATACTTTACAGGAATTACGACGAATTATGCAGTGATGTTAGAACGACTTGATGAAAAATTCCCCCAATTCGCCGAGAACAAAAATCAAGTAAAATATGAATTAATAGAGTTGTTTAATTATTCTTACTCTTATTTTACACTATCTTTCTTTAGGGAGGAAAGCGATGCTCATAGGAATATGTAAACATTTTTATTAAGGGAAACCTGCTAGATTTATTATTTTTGAAAATTATAGGTTTATAATTTGCAGCTGAAATAAATTAGTAGAAGGAGCGTCGATTAATGAAAATTCGAAAGAAACGATTTCTAAATGTTATGGTAACAGGTATAATAGCATCCAACTTACTTACATCATTTTTAATTCCTCAGCAAAAAACATATGCTATATCAAATTCTACAGAAACGATCTTAAAAGGACTAACTGAAGAACAACGACAGTCTATAAAACGATTAACCCCACAAGAAGGATTCATAATTGACCCAAGTTTGTTGTCACTTAAAGATAAAACCGCAAATATCATTGTTGAGTTCAAAACAGCTCCGGTCGAAAATGCCCAGCAATCAAAATCAAAAGGTACATTTAAAAATAATGCAGAAAAGATAAAAGGGGAACAAGAACATTTTAAACAACGATTAACTGAAATTTTTAAGAAGAAGGAGGAGTTATACCAAAATAAAAAAGAAAATCCCATTAAATATCAAATTAAACAAACTTACCAGAATGTATTTAATGGAATGGCTATGACGATTCCTACAAATGAAATTAATACCTTGCTTGAGACTGGCGTGGTTAAAAGGATTTGGAAAGACAATGTCGTTAGTTTACCAATAAATGAAGCGACAACTACTCAGGAATCAACAACTGGCAAAGTAATTCCACCAGCGCTTCCTCATATAGGTGTTGATCGTTTACATAATGAGGGCTTAAAAGGACAAGGAATAAAAGTTGGGGTACTAGATACAGGGATTGACTATAATCACCCTGATTTAAAAGATGTTTATAAAGGCGGATATGATTTTGTCGATAATGATTCTGATCCAATGGAAACAACAAGAGCGAAATGGCTTGCATCTGGTCAACCTGAAACGATAGATGGTAGTTCATACTATACTGAACACGGAACTCATGTTGCTGGAACTATCGCATCTAACCCAAAAAATGATGTGGAGTATGCCATGACAGGTGTTTCTCCGAATGTTGACTTGTATGCATATCGAGTATTGGGAGAATATGGATCAGGGTATGATTCAATGGTTATCGCAGGAATTGAAAGAGCGGTAGAAGATGGAATGAACGTAATTAATCTATCATTAGGTAATGGTAATAATCATTCTTTAGACGCTACATCTGTAGCAATCAACAATGCCGCATTAAAAGGGGTCATACCAGTTATAGCCGGAGGAAATGCAGGGCCAAATCCTGGTACGTTAGGTTCACCAGGTGCTTCTCCGCTAGCAATCACTGTTGGGGCTAGTGATGTGCCGACTGATATTCCAACTGTTAAAACAAGTTTAGCAGATATTACAGTTAAAAATACATTATTGGGGCATGGCCTTGGTAAAGATTATCTACAGTTAATAGATAAAGAGTATGATGTTGTTGAAGTAGGAATTGGTACCGAAGAGGATTTTATTGACAAAGACATTAGTGGGAAAGTGGCATTAATTTCTCGTGGCACGATATCATTTGATGAAAAAATTCGACGAGCTCATGATAAAGGTGCTGTAGCTGTATTGATTTACAATAATGAGGATGGAGAAATTCCATATTTCTTGGGTGAAAATTATGGCTATGTCCCAACCTTTAAAATGTTACAGGCCGACGGAGTAAAACTTTCAGAAAAATTAAAAGCAGATCCTACAGCTAAACTTAAATTATCTGACTTACAGTCAAATATGACTACAGGTGATGTGTTAGCTGATTTTAGCTCACGTGGTCCAGTTAGTAATAACTTTGATATTAAGCCAGATGTAGTAGCACCTGGGGTTTCTACATTTTCTACTGTACCAGAATATATTAATAGTCCAGAAGATGGTGTCGATTATTCTAGTGGTTATGCGAGTTTAAGTGGAACATCCATGGCAACACCACATGTTACTGGAGTTGCAGCCCTATTATTACAATCACATCCAGATTATACAGTTGCAGATGTAAAAGCTGCGCTTATGAATACGGCTGATCCTTTAAAAGGTCGTATGTACAATGTGAATGAAGTTGGAGCAGGACGCGTAGATGCTTATGAGGCAGTTCACAATACAACGTTATTTGAAGTACAAAATAAGACGACTTCCTTAGATAAAGATGGATTTAAAATAGAAATCGATGACATTTCAGGATCTATACCTTTTGGTAGTATTGCACAATCAAATGAGACTCAAAATAGAACAACATCGATTTCTATTAAGAATTTAAGTAGTGAACTAGAAACATATCATTCAAGAGTAGAATTTTTAACAATCGATGGTGTCTCGAAGGAAGCTGAAAAGAATGGTGTGAAGCTTCAATTACCATCTACGATTGAAGTGAATGGAAATGAGAGTAAAAATATTAATGCAGAAATATCAATTCCAGCCGATGCAGAATTTGGTATATATGAGGGATATATTTATATCGAAAATGAGTCGAAAACGGCAGAATATCAAATTCCTTTCCATGTTCGTTATTCTAAACCTGGATTCGAAAAAGTAGAATTTTTTAAACATGCAATAACGAATGACCTTAGTAACTTTCATCCATACATCGAGCCGTTTACACCAGTCAGTTTCAAGTTAAATAGTCATATGAAAACGATTGATGTAGTGGTTAGCGATCTAGAAGGAAAACCAATTGGGTTTTATGGCACATTCAATTTAGAAAATGCGTCAGTTGATACGGAGTACTTAATATTTTTCGGATTTTCAGGTGAAGTGAAACATTTTACAGGTGATCCGAATAAACCTTTAGCACAGGAATATGAACCACTTAAAGAAGGTAAATACATTGTTTCTTATATTGGTACAGGGGTAGATGGTAAAACATATAAAATCGATAATGACATGGTGATTGATAATACCGCTCCAACACTTGAATTTGATAAGAAAACAGGAATCCAAGAACTTTCAAGTTCAGATTTAACAACTGAAAGTTATGACGGACAAGATTATACAGCATATTGGGTGCATGGGAAATTGTATGATGATACCATTGACTACTTAAAAAGTAGAGGACATGACATCACTCAAGAGGCAAATACGGCATATGCTTATCAAGATTCTTTTTGGCCAACAGCTGAATTTTTCCCAAATGCAATTGGTGAATTTAAATTTGGTGTCCTACCAGAAGAATATGCAAACTACCCTACAAATGTAAGAATTTATACTTATGATTACGCTACTGCAGGAAATCCGATTTTCCCAGAATTCACCTTTATTGATAAAGGAGATCAATATTCTACAATTAAACCAAATACAAAAAGTGTAAGTCTTGGATCAGAGTTTGTAAATACATTTACGGTTCAAAACGCGAAAGATTTAACAAGTGCTTCTGTAACAATCGATGTCCCTATTTATTATAAAGTTGTAGACGTTAAGCCATCAAAACAGTTAGAGGATCTTGCTAAGAAAAATAATTGGACTATTAATGTCTCAAAGCCACAAATTACAGAAAGCACGTGGTCTAATATTTCAGCATTTGATGTAGATATTTCAGACAAAAAGACAAAATTACCTGTTTCAATTAATGATGATATTGATTTATTGGACATTACATTAAAAGTAGTAGATGACCATAATTACATGGTAGAAAGTACATTCTATTATCAAGAATCTTCATATCAAACAAGCTCTGGTAGTAAGTCTTCTTTACCAACATTTGCTGAAAAGTTTAAATTCATTTCCCAGCACTCATGGGTAGAAGGTTACTATCATGGTGAAGCAGTTAATTTAGACAACTATGATTTAGATTATTCAAAGATTGGGACAAAAGCTTATCTGCTTGATAAAAACGGTAAAAAGTACCCTGCGGATATTTCAGAAAATGGGTATATGACGTATACGGATATTCCTGCAACGAAAGATGAATATACGTTAATCGTAGATATTCCTGGGCATTTCCTATATAGTAAAAAATTAACTTTAAGCAGAACAATTGATGGAAAAGCCCAAGGCAATTTCTATACTGTCTATACGGATACGGCAGCTGCTGGAGATGTCAACGGAGATCAAGTAATCGATATTTATGACGCAAAGCTAATAGCAAATAATGCAGGAAACAAAGGTGATAGATTAAAAGAAGATCTTAACAAAGATGGAATGGTTGATATTATTGACTTTAACTTTGTAGAAAAGAACTTCATGTCCATCAATCCATACTTCCCAACGTCCAATAAACCAGTTGAAAAAACTAAGGAATTAACCTTAGAAGAATTGAAAAAAATTTTCAATTAAAAAAAGAGGCTGCCTTTGATCATCAAAGGCAGCCTTTATCAGTTTTTATAAATAGAAAAGCAGACATCCTTTTAAGAGAATGTCTGCTTCTTTAAAACAAAGGACTTGGCGGGAGTCGAACCCGCAAAATACGTAACAGTTAACATTAATGACTGTCAGTTGCTCTACATTGAGCTACAAGTCCTGTTTATAATATGACCTTTATGGATGGAATTATTCATTTCATCTTTCTTATTTCTTCTGTAACCACAAATGCCAAGTCATCGTTTCCAAACAACGATAATACTCCAAGCAAGGTTTGGTCATCTACTTCGCCAGCTTCTTCCTTTGGCACTGTTAACTCGATTGCTTCTTTTAAAGCTGGATTTGAAGCCTGATTAGGATATGCCTTTAAATATAATTCTTCGGGATCCAGATCATGATTCACACACCATTGGGCAAAAACGAGAATCATCATTTTCTCCTCACCCTTGAAGTTCTCAATGATTTTTTCTTCAATCATTTTTCGATTCATAAAGAATTCTCCTTTTATTGTTATATATTCATTATAAGAGGTTTTAAAAAAAAATGTTGATTTTGTGCTGGAGAATGATTTTCTCCTAATTTAGACATACTGTTTGAAGGATGATTTACACTATTAGGAGAGGCGGATTTGAGATGAGTAAAATCGAAGTAGGCGAAATATTTACCATTAGTGACGAGAATGACGATGAACAGGAAGTTGAAGTACTTGGTGTAATGAGTATTGAAGGCAGCGATTTTGTCGCAGTTGCTTTTGCAGAAGATGTTAAACAAGAAACAGAAGATGATATTGATATTTTCTTTTTAAAAGTGGATGAAGACGGAGATTTTTCAGCCATTGAAAGCGATGAGGAGTTTGATAAGGTGTCAGCTGCTTTCGATGAAATGATGGATGAGGAAGAGGAAGAATAAGATATTCGATGGAGAGGTAATGAAATTGCCTCTCTTTTTTTGATTGGTATTTTTATTGGAAAAATTATGTATGAATAAAAAAATTTACGGAATACTAAACAGAGAAAAATCATCAAAGGAGAGACGTAATGTCTATTAAAGAAGGAACAAAATTTCAAATTTCTCAGGGTATTCAGAGCTATTTTAATTCTGCTGAGTCGTTAACTGTCCTCTCAAATAACGGTATCACGATTCAATTTACTCTTGGCGATGGCAAAGGCTATGGTTCAATGCCTGTTGAACATTTAGATTATTTATTAAAAAAGTCAAATTTATCACTAATTCCAAATAAAAGATCGTTACTAAGTGCGGAGCATGATGAGGAACAGATTGGATAAAGGTAATAAAATCCAATTTTAAGCATTACTTTTTCATAGGTAATGCTTTTTTACTTTATAAATAGATTTGGAGTGAAAAATGGATGAAGACAATTGAAATTGAAAATTCGAAATTAGCCTATTTAGATGAAGGGAAGGGTGAAGCAATTATTCTTCTTCATGGCTTTTGCGGAAGCTCTCGTTATTGGGAATATGTAGTACCTGAACTTTCAAAAAATTATCGAGTAATTATTCCAGATCTGCCTGGCCACGGACAATCAGATCCATTTAATGAAGGATGCACGATTGAAGATTTCGCAGAAAAGATTAAAGGGCTCATGGACCAATTAAATGTCCAAAAAGTTTCCATGTTTGGCCATTCATTAGGCGGTTATATTACACTTGCTTTTGGTGAAAAGTACAGTGACCGGTTGAATGGATTCTCTTTGGTTCATTCCACCGCTTTTCCAGATTCTGAAGAAGCTAAAAAAGGAAGAATGGCGAACATTGAAAAGGTGAACATGGAAGGAATACAACCCTTAATTGACGGATTAGTCCCAAAACTTTTTTCTCCGGAAAACGTAAGCGAAAAATTTGTTGAAACGGCGAAGGAAATTGGGTATGCAACATCTCCAGAAGGGGCTAAAAGTACATTATTAGCAATGAAAGACAGAGTCGATCTCAATAGGGTCTTAGAGGCAACACAGTTACCTGTCTTATTAATCGCCGGGGAAAAGGACCAAATTATTCCTGCTGAAAAAACATTCTCAGTAAGAAAGTCTAATATTAGACAATCATTAATTAAGGATGTTGGCCACATGAGTATGTATGAAAAGCCAGAAGACCTTATTTCAGATATGAAGCTATTTTTATCTACTATTCATGATTGCTGCTAAAGGAAAGAGGAACCACTATGGTTCCTCTAAAACAGGTCATTCAGTTCAGTATCAGAATAAATGGAAATAAGGACAACTGCCTTTTGATCTCCAATATTTTTTACAAAATGAGGGACGCTTGCATTCCAACTGAAGGAATCTCCTTCTTCTAAAATAATCGAATCCTCCCCTTGTTCTGCTAAAACTTTTCCTTCTAACACTAAATGACATTCTTCCCCTTGGTGTGAATTGGCTTCCCCCATTGAAGTCCCCGGTGGAAACTCCACACTCATCATCCGTAAGCCGCCTTTTGAAGTGATATGCTCAATCTTTAATTGATTAAAGGATGAGTAGGTTCGTTCATCTTTTCTCACAACACGCATATGTTGCTTCTTCTCCAACAAAAGATAAGGTAATGGAACCCCTAGAAAGGTGGCTATAGTCTGAAGTGTATTAATTGACGGAGAGGTATTATTGTTTTCTACATTGCTAATAAACCCTTTGGAAAGACCTGTGCCTTCGCACATTTGGGCAATTGTAATTTTCTTTCGATTTCGGATTTCTCGAATTTTTGAACCAATATCCATTTTATTCACCTCAAAAGTTTCTTAATAAAAAACTTATTTATATATTAGCAAATAAATAATTGACAATCCACTGGCTTTCTTGTTATGTTATAAACAACAAAGGTTCATATTTGAAAACATTTTTCTAATTAACGAAGGGATGTTGCAATAATGATTTCATCAATGGTTTATGAACTTCGTCGACCAAATCAAATAGATCCGAATAAAACGTATCCAGCCATATTTCTTATGCATGGAATTGGGAGCAATGAACAAAATATGCTGCCATTGGTAAAGGAATTAGAAGGACAATTTTACATTTTCAGTATAAGAGGTCATCTGCCGCAGCCTCCTGGTTTTGCCTTCTTTACAATTCAGGGTTATGGGAAACCACACCGTGAAGTGTTTGATGAAGGGATAAATAAGCTTACGAGCTTTATTGATTATGCATGCGCAGAATATCCATTAGACCTAAATAATTTGTTTTTACTAGGCTTTAGCCAAGGTGCCATTCTTTCCATGACACTTGGTCTTTCCTTAGGTGATCGTATCAAAGGCATCGTTGCACTTAGTGGATATATTCCTGGTTTTGTTAAGGAAGAATACGATATAAAACCTGTAAATAACCTTTCCCTTTTTATTTCTCACGGGGAAATGGACCAAGTTCTTCCTTTTGAATGGGGAGTAGCCAATAATGAATATTTCCGAGAATTAGGCGCCAATGTAACCTTTAAAACGTATCAGGAAGGACACTCCGTTTCTTTACAAAATCAGCAGGATTTTATGAAATGGCTGTTTAAAATTCTTGAAAAATAAATCTAAAAGGGAGGAATTATAAATGCTGCCATCTTTCTTTATCGCTCATGGTGCACCGCTGCTTGCAGTGGAGAAGAATGAATATACAGATTTCTTAAATCAGATGAGTAAAGACTTACCGCGTCCAAAGGCCATCGTATTATTTTCAGCACATTGGGAGTCTAACCATCAAAAAGTAAGTGAAGTTAAAGAATATAGCACTATCTATGATTTCGGGGGATTCGATCCTGCCCTATATACAATTAAATATCCGGCAAAAGGGGATCAGCAAATTTCAGAGGATATAAAGAATTTGTTCAAAGCAAACGATGTTCCGTATGAAGTAGAATCTTCACGCGGATTGGACCACGGCGCATGGGTCGTTCTTCGTTTACTTTATCCAAATGCCGATATTCCTGTTATCGCCATGTCTGTTAACCCAAAACTTCCTCCTGCGGATCAGTATAAGATTGGGAAATCTTTATCTGCTTTAAGAGCTAACGACGTCTTAATTATAGCTAGCGGAGGAACATCTCATAATCTGAGAGCATTGAAGTGGGCTGATAATGACCAGGTTGATCAATGGGCCCTTGAGTTCGAAGATTGGTTGGCCCATCACCTGCACACGTGGGATATAGAGTCCTTATTCAAATATAATTCTTTGGCACCATATGCAGAATATAGTGTGCCTCCATATGGAAATGAACATTTTATTCCTTTGTTTTATGCCATGGGAGCGGCTGACGATGTGAAAAAAGCAAGCTTGTTACATCGGAGCTTCCGTTATGGAAATCTAGCACACAGTGTTTGGCAGTTTGGGTAAAGACTAATATATCAAGGTAAAAAGGTCAGTTTTCTGGCCTTTTTTTGTTGTATTTTTAAATTTTCGATGAACTAAATAAATTGAAAAATATTATGAATATTGTTATTATTCTTATAAATGTAAACAATTCTTTTCAATAATGTTATAACGAAGGGGGAAAAATCATGAAAAGCTGGCTAGTAAAAGAACTTGGTGAGCCTTCCGATGTTCTAAGAATGGAGAATGTGGAAAAACCGGACCGAGGAGAAAACGAAGTATTAATCCAGGTTAGGTCGGTTGCGCTTAATTTTTTTGATATCCTTTTATGTCAGGGGAAATATCAAGAAAAACCTCCGCTTCCATTTTCGATTGGATCAGAGGTATCTGGTATAGTGGTTCAAGCGAAAGAAGGCAGCAGGTTTAAAGAGGGGCAAAGAGTGTTGGCCTTACCACAAAAGCCACATGGTGGTTTAGCCGAATACGTTTCTGTGGAGGAAGGGTCTGTTTATCCCATCCCTGAGTCAATGAATTGGAATGAGGCTGCCTCAATGTTTATTACATATCATACCACCTATTACGCATTATTTAATCGGGCTAATATCCAAAAAGGCGAGGTCTTACTTGTACATGCTGGAGCAGGTGGAGTTGGTTCGGCGGCTATCCAATTAGGTAAGGCAGCAGGTGCATTTGTAATCGCAACTGCGGGAGGTTCGGAAAAAACAGAAATTTGCAGACAGCTTGGAGCTGACGTGGTCATTGATTACTTAACAGAGGACTTTGTCGAAGTGGTGAAAAGAGAAACTGATGGGAAAGGCGCAGATGTGATTTATGATCCGGTTGGCGGTGAGGTTTTTGACCGTTCTCGAAAATGTATTGCCTTCGATGGAAGAATATTGGTAATTGGATTTGCGGGCGGACAGATTCCAAGCATTCCAGCCAATCATGTTTTAGTTAAAAATTATTCTGTTGTTGGAGTTCACTGGGGTTATTTTAATCGACTATATCCTGAAAAAGTGAATCAAGAACATGAGGAACTAATCAGTTTATATGAACAAGGAAAAATCAAACCGCTCATTTATAAAGAGTTTGACTTTCAAGATGTACCGGATGCCTTAAATTTATTGGCAACAAGGAAAACGTGGGGGAAAGTTGTAGTAAAAGTATAAATTAATCATACGGAGGCTGAAAACGATGATCAAAAATAAAAAAATCCTGTTAGCATACCGACCGGTTGGAATGCCTGATGAAAGTAATTTTACAACGATCGAAACAAAGGTACCAGAAATCATGGATGGAGAAGTATTAATTAAGTCTCTATATATTTCTGTTGACCCCTACATGCGCGGCCGTATGTCTGATGAAAAATCTTATGCTAAGCCATATGAGGTAGGGGAACCCTTCATTGGAGGAATTGTGGGCCAAATAATCGAATCCAAGAATCCGAAATTTAAGGTTAATAGTTTTGTTGAGGGACGGCTGGAATGGGCCGAATACAATGTTTCCAATGGTAGTAACATCCGAAGAATTAAATCAGAAGCCGTACCGATTTCTACCGCCCTTCATGTACTCGGAATGCCTGGTTTGACCGCCTATTTCGGATTATTACACATCGGACAGCCAAAGGAAGGAGAAACCGTCGTTGTTTCTGGTGCTTCAGGTGCGGTAGGGACAATCGTGGGGCAAATCGCAAAACTGAAAGGCTGCCGTGTAGTTGGAATTGCAGGAGCTGAGGAGAAATGTGAGTTTCTAACAGCAGAATTAGGCTTTGATGCAGCTATCAACTATAAAACATCCCCAGACTTATACAAGGAACTATTAGAGGCATGCCCGAATGGTATTGATGTTTATTTTGACAATGTCGGTGGAACGGTGACGGACGAAGTGATGAAGCTAATCAATTTTCAGTCACGTATTGTCATTTGTGGTCAAATTTCTCAATACAATTTGGAAAAACCTGAAATGGGGCCAAGGATTCTTGGACAACTACTTAAAACCAGTTCCATGGTAAAAGGGTTCATTGTCTCTGACTTTGCGGAACATAATAAAGAAGGTTTAACAATGTTAGCACAGTGGGTACATGAAGGAAAAATCAAATACCGTGAAAATGTCATCGAAGGTTTTGATAATATCGTAGATGCTTTTCTGGGACTTTTTCGAGGAGAAAACATTGGCAAACAGCTGGTGAAGGTCGCCGAAGCCGCTTTCCCTACCCCAGTGGAGGAGGCTACTTTTGCTGAATGATATAGGTGTTACACAAGTAACAATCCCGTTGCCTTTTCGTTTAAATCATGTTCATTGTTTCTTAGGACAAGGTTCAAACGGATGGACGATTATGGATGCGGGATTAAATAATGCGGTATCGAAGGATATATGGCAGCCAGTAATTGAAAAGCATGATATTAAAGATCTAATTATTACCCACTATCATCCCGATCACTTTGGCTATGCAGGTACATTACAACAGTTAACCGACGCTGATGTGTGGATGACGAAGGTTGATGAAGAAGCTGGACTCACATATTGGGAACCGGGCTCACTTGAGTTTGTCAAAAAGAATTATGACATGTGCGGTCTGCCAGATAATATTTCATTTGAATTAACAAGTGATGAAGGAAGCTTTTCTCCAAGGGTCAAACCTTATCCTAAGGTAACTCATTATTTGGAGGAAGGAATGAAAATCCCTTTTGGAAAATATGAATATGAAGTAATTTTCACGCCTGGTCATTCTGATGGATTAATTAGCTTGTACAATAAGGAGAACAGCATCCTTTTTTCAACCGATCACATTTTACCGAAAATTTCACCCAATATTTCTTATTGGTTCCGAGGGATAGAGAACCCGTTAGAGGCTTTCTTTCAATCATTGAATAAAATTAAATTACTTGACGTCGATTATGTCATCCCTTCACATGGTAAACCTTTCCGGAATGCCAATAGCAGGATTGAGGAATTAATTGCCCATCACCATGAGCGGATCGATGTAACATATGAATTTATCCAAAGATCATCGACCATCTATGAAGTTTGCCAAAAGCTCTTTAAAAATTTAACCACTCATGAAACCCGATTTGCTATTGGAGAGACATTGGCTCATTTAGAGTATCTTCATCAAAGTGGTCAATGTAAAAAGTACTTAGATAATGGTGTTTGGTATTTTGAAGCTGTTTAAAAATTAAAAAAATCCTTCCATGAATATAATACTTGGAAGGATTTTTATTTCTCAATAGTGAGTATTTCCATATTTATTAGTTATTAAAGATGGATCAGCGTATTCTCCATTAATAAAAACAACCATTTCCACATTTCCTTCAAAAGTAGTGAATGGCACACCAACCAATGTGAATCCTTCGTAAGGTTGAATAACCTCAATACCATGAGCTCCATTCCACTGGTATCCTATTGCTTTTAGTTCCTTTTTCTTTTCCTTAAATGCCTTACTACTAATTAAATCAGCAACAATTTTATTTCTTTCGGAGCCTGTCAAAGGTTTTAATTCATGGCAACTGCAGTCTTCAGGTTCTTCTGCTTTAGCCGTATTTCCAGTAGAAACAAACAACGTTAACGCGATTAAGCCTCCGAATAGTAATGTTAGAACTTTCTTCATCTCTTTTCCTCCTTTTTTGTCACTCTAGTACTCTTTTCTTTATAATACGACAAATTCCTTCAAAACCTTCGGAAAATTATTCGACAAATGTCAAAATTATGACAAATCGGTGACTTAAACTGCTTATTGCCATTTTAAGGATAATGCGGTCTAATAATATGAAGGCTTTTAATATATCAAACTATTATAATCGGAGGGCACGATGATTCTAGATGATATTGTTGTCCATTTTTTAACAAATACAGAACCTCTTTATATCCATCTTGCAGTATCGAATTCGAATGGCATGCCCTATTCAGTACGAGGGTTTGGGGTAAAAACATATAGGGATAAAAATAAACTTGGCATTTACATACTCAAATCACAAACAGAGAAGCTACGCTCCTATTTAAAATCAGGAAATGGGGCCGTTGCCTGCTTATTTACAGATGGATTTTCAAATGAATCCTATCAAATAAAAGGACAGTTTAAAGAGTTACAGAATCCAACCAGTGACGAAGATTTCGACATATTATCCCGTTACCGGAATGGAAGCCTTAAGCTGTTTCCAAAAATGTATGCGAAATATCCACTTTCAGCAGCACTTTGTGATCTCGTTACGTACAAAATAGAGGAAATATTCATCCAAACCCCTGGTCCCTATGCCGGTAGTAAGTACCAGGAAGGAGAGAGCAAATATGATTCCTGAAGAAATGCATCCTGCTTTAATGGGAGTTGTTCCAGCAACCTTGATTACTAGCAATAGGCAGGGTATCCCCAATATTACAAATATCTCACGAGTTTGGTTCGTTGACAGTAATCATGTTGCAGTTGCAAATCACATGCTGAAAAAAAGCATCCACAATCTAAGAGAAAATAGCCGTGCCTTTATTAGAACAATGGATACGGCAACATTCTCAACGTGGGAACTGGATGTGGAATATATTGGACCCAGTCGTGATGCTGATATTTTTTCAGAAATGCAAAAGCAATATGAAATCCTTTCGATGATGCTTGAGACAGAAATGCCGATAACTGTCCATTATGCGGAGATTTTTCGTGTTTTGTCCGCTCGTATATGCGAGGAGGAAAACAGTCATTTATTATCAAAGACTGATTTATATCATCCTATCTTGGAACAACTAGAAAGGAAATTTGGCTGGGATATATCTGCTGTTTGGATTGTTGAAGATTTCGAGCAGTCATTAGAGCTCGCAACACTAAAAGGATTTGGGGAGGAATCAGAAGCACTGATACTTAAGCGAGTAGCAAAGTTGTCATTAGAGCAGGAAAAACCTATCCGTATTATCAATATCCGCTCCCAATATCAATACGCCTTAACGACAATCCTACACCAGCAGAACGAAAATGGAATCTTCTCGCATGAGGACTTTCGGAAGTTAAACCACCATTATATTGCTATCCCAATTAAAGCGGATAATGAAAAAATTATGGCTATTATCTGCAGTCAAAACGACGATGCATTAAAGTTTAGCTTGTTTAATGATGAATTTTTGCAAGTTGCTTCAAGGTATCTATCAAAGCTTATTGAAAGACTGCCTGCCGAAAATGATGCAAAGAAACGCCAACATTCCATCGAGCAAGAGATG
Organism: Neobacillus bataviensis; assembly: GCF_019969725.1. Next base: position 305,071 of record NZ_JAHXYW010000003.1, on the reverse strand, counting down.
GAAAGGCTTAGACTAGCAGGTGCTAAACGTACGGGTGCTGTCAAAACCAATTTGAGTCCACGAGAATTACAGGTCGCCATTCAAGTTGCCAGGGGTTTATCAAATGAAGAAGTTGCAAAGGTACTTTTCTTGAGTAAAAGGACGGTTACTACCCATTTAGAACGGATCTATCAAAAACTGGAGATTAATTCACGTGCTGCCTTAGCAAGTTATGTGATTGAGAATGGATTAATGGACGCTTCTCATTAAAATTACGTATTTCAACCGATATTTTTCATTCCTGACACCCCTTATCATAAGGTTAAGACTTATGAATAGGTGGTGTTTTTTTATGGAATGGCTTGTATTGTTGCATGTTGTATCAGCGGTAGTTGGACTTGGTCCTGCTTATGCGTTCCCGATGATACTCAAAACAGAAAAATCGCTGGTGGAGTTAAAAAGGATGGCAGAATTGGTTACCAGATTAGAGATCCTTCCCAAAATATTTGGGATGCTTACATTATTGACTGGACTCTTGTTAGTATGGCTTGGTAATTATGGAACTTTTTTTACTCTTTGGATTGCAGCAGCTTTGATTCTTTTTATTTTAGCAGAAGTGGTAATCATCGGATTTCTTACTCCTGCAGCTAAAAAACTATCATCGACATTAAATCAATTAACAGACCAGGGTGAAACAGAAACGAACGAACAAACTTTAGGATTGCTGGCAAAGGTTCGAAATTACCATATCACTTCATGCGTCCTTGTTTTATTCATCATTGCCCTTATGGTTGTTAAACCTGTTTAGGAGGAGTAAATAAATGGAGAATTGGACGAAACAATATTTATCTTCCCTTGGGGTGGATGAAAAAAAGCCGAGTTATCAATTTTTGCAGCATTTGGTGGAAACTCACCTCCACCGTGTACCTTTTGAAATTTGCAGCAAGTATTATTATTTTTCGAATAGAGGTCTAGAAGATTTAATTCCAACTAAGGAAGAGTACTTGGAAAACCTGTTGAGAAAAGGCTGGGGCGGGAATTGTTATATTCTCAATATTCACTTTTGTCTACTGCTGCGTTCTCTGGGATTTGACGCCAAATATGTTCGTGCAAAAGGCGGGAACAATCATCTCGCCTTAATGGTTACCATCGAAGGTAAATCGTATTATACTGACGTCGGTTATATGGCACCATTATTTGAGCCATTGCTTATTGAAAAAGAACCATATCTAGTTCGGTGTGGGGAAGAGATTATCATTAAGCAAACTAGCAGTAATGGGTATATGATTGATAGAAGAACCGGCGGGCAAAGTTTTGTAAAGAAAACAATAGAATGGTTCCCAGTGGAACTTGAGAGTTTTAAAGAAGATATTATCCATTCCCACCGGGATGAGGATGGAAATCCCTTTATGAGACGGATAGTGGCCACCATTTTTAAAAAGCGGGTAAGCTATACGGTGATGAACTCAAAATTGATCATTAAATCCGATAAGGACATTCTTATTAAAGATTATGAGGATAAAAACGAATGGCTGCAAATGATGGAATCAACCTTTAATCTTATGAAACAAGACCTCGAAATTTCATTGGACTTTTTAAATAACCGAGGTGTTTGCCTATTTTAATCCATTTGGTAACAGATGGATTTTTTTATGTCATCAAAACAAAAAGCAGGGATAATCAATGGGTTGTAGAAATATACAAATAATAGACTGCTAAGGAGGTTAAAAAATGTTTTCTACATTAAGGTTCCCGATGCGATCACATATTGGTTTAGGTTCGATCGAAAAACTATTACCAGAACTCCGAAATTGGAATGTTAGTAAAATTCTTATTGTAACAGATCGAACACTGGCTAAAATTGGTCTCGTTGATCAATATCTGTCCCACTTAAATGAAGAGTTTGTTGTTAATGTATATACAGAAGTAGAACCTGAGCCATCTTTAAATTGTGCAGAAAAATTAGTGGAGTATTCCAGGGAGGGAGAATTTGATTGTGTGATTGGAATAGGAGGGGGAAGCGCCCTAGATCTAGCGAAGCTTGCTGCCGTTATTTCGCAAAATGAAGGAACGGTTGTGGATTATTTAAATTTGACTGGAACAAAATCCTTAGTACATAAGGGTATCCCCAAAATACTGATACCAACAACGTCAGGAACAGGTAGTGAAGTAACCGATATTGCGGTCTTATCGATCAAGGGGACAAAGGATGTGGTCACCCATGATTTTTTACTCGCCAATCTCGCCATCGTCGATCCTCAACTAACCATTTCTGTTCCCGCACGAATAACTGCAGCAACTGGCATTGATGCTTTGACCCACGCCGTTGAAGCGTACCTTTCAGTAAATGCCAATGAGGCAACGGATTCCTTAGCCTTGAAGGCTGTTGAACTGATTAGCGGTTCATTGCAAATAGCCGTTGAAAACGGAGAAGATATCGAAGCAAGAACAGCGATGAGCTATGGCAGCTATTTAGCCGGGTTAGCCTTTTTCAATGCAGGGGTTGCTGGTGTCCATGCTCTGGCCTATCCGTTAGGAAGCCAATTTAAATTACCACATGGAGAATCCAATGCCGTATTACTTCCATATGTCATGAATTATATTGCGCCAAGCTGCTCGAAAAAGATGAATATTGTCTGCAATATTTTAACGAAACAAGAGGCTGAACGAACACCTGAAGAATGTTTGCGGATTTTTTATAAATTAGTAGAGGATGTTGGTTTACCTTCAACATTAAAGGAATATGGAATTCCAGAATCAAAACTTGATATGTTAACAGAGGATGCTGTTAAGCAAACAAGACTGCTTGCGCGAAGCCCGAGGACTCTGGAAGAAGAGGATATTTTCCAAATTTACCTGCAAGCATTTAAGGGTATGAAGGCAGGGATTTAACATGTATATAACTACTATTGAGCCAAGAGTTTCTGAAACCGATGGAGTGGGTCACATTAATAATACAACGGTACCAGTTTGGTTCGAAGCAGGGCGTAATCACCTTTTTAAATTATTTACTCCTGATCATTCATTTAAAAATTGGAGAATGATTATACTTAAAATGAATGTTGAATATGTCAGCCAGATTTTTTTTGGTGAAAATGTAGAGGTTAAAACGTGGGTGCAGAAGATTGGCAATTCGAGCTTAGAGCTATATGAAGAAATTCACCAAAATAAAAGGGTATGTGCAAAAGGAACTGCCCTTTATGTAAACTTTAATGTCCAAAAGCAAAAATCGGAGCCTATTCCAGAAAATATTAGAACGGAATTAGAGAAGCATTTATATAATCCATCGGTTATTATGGAATAGTAAAAAAAGGCTGCCCTATGACAGCCTTTTAATTTTTCTTCACTGTGTAATATTTGACAGGTTCTTTGCTTGAATCCTTAATTGCGGTATAAATCGATCCAGTTAAACTTTTCGGACCTTGGGCATCTAATCCTGCTTCCCAAAGCATCATCCCACCGAAACCATGGTCAATGGCGAGTTTGGTTTTCTTTTTCATCGTGACATCGCCGTTGTAATAATAGGTGGTTCCATTCATTTTTACTGTGTCGTTGGCAGCATTAGCTGGATTTTGATTGACAATGACTGAATAGGAAACCTGCTTGATTTTTGGATCTACAGGTTGTGCATATAAGGGAACGCCTAACACTAGTTTTTCTTTTGATAATTTTTGCTGATCGAAATAGTTTGCCCAATACTCGACAATCTTTTCTGCATATGGGTAAGGAGATAAATTCTCAGCATGGTAACCATCATCCCATTGTCCGTCATAGGCCATGATATTGACATGGTCAACATATTGGAACATGTACGGCTCATATTTGACAAACCCTGTTTCCTTCAAGGTGATAGCATGTATCTTAGCATAAACGGCAATCGACAATTCTTTCTTTTTGGGGTGAAGCTTTTCGCTTAACTCCTTGGCGAAAGCGGCTAAATTTTGAGCATCAGCTGTTGAATGGGGATGCTCAAAATCAATATCAATTCCATCTAGATTCTCCCTGTCTGCAAAACTAGTAAGCTCATTAACTAGGTTTGTTCTAGATACAGGATTAGAGATGGCAGCTTTAAAATACGGATAGGATTCTCCGCCATTCATGTGAAACCATCCGCCGACTGCAATCATAACCTTTGTATTGTGTTTTTTTGCTTTTGTTACCATCGTACGTAAGTTTTTTAATGGAGTATCTCCATTAAGCAAAATTCCGCCGTCCTTTGTGGGATGGGCGAAAGAAAAGATCACGTGCGTAAGTTTGGAGTAATCAACTATATTTGGATCACGGTAATCCTGAACATATCCGATTAATACTTTTGATTGTGTTTTATCCACTTGTGGCAGTGCTTTTTCCATTGGTTTTATGGAAGACGTTGGTGCTTTATCTATTTTAATCTTATTAGATTGGTCTGACTGTGACTTATCTCCAGTGAAGAATATTCCAGTAAAAATTCCTCCAATAAAGGTAAATGCAATTACCAGTCCAAGGAGGAGATTACGTTTTTTCATCAATATGGATTCCTCCCTATTTTTCACTTACCTTAAAAATTGTAACAGAAAAATGGGAAGAATGAGTTGGTAATATCGACCTGTTTAGGATTACTTCATATTGTTGATTGGGATATGAAAGTATAGTTTAATAAAAAAAACGCATGCGAAGCAAAGAAGCCAGGCCCAAAGAGGTTTGCTGAAATGAACTCGTATGCCAAAGAACATGAAAACCCAAACTAAAATGGACCACAAAAGATTCCAACCATGATGGTATGTTATAAGTCCGGCTGTATAAAAAAAGCTTTCCATGGCAGCGGAAAAAATGACCCAACATGCACCATACACAATTTGCCAAATCATACTTGATTTAAAAGGGTAATTTGAAAGAAAAATAAAGACCAGAGGAGATAGTCCAAAAAAGGTAATTAAATAGTCCGAAATGGTATGATTGGGAATCATTAATGATTTTTGAAAGGTCCATAATGGATATTTATAGGTGAAAATGGACATACCGAAGTCCACACATATCAAAAAAAGTATAGTTGGATAATATTTTCTCCTATTTTTCCAATCTCCAAATTGCCAGGCAGCAAGGAGATATAAAAAGGGAATACTCAGTCTTAAATAAGATGCAAATGTGTATAACATAACTTCCCCCATTGAAACAGCCATTTTCGCCTTTTCTATAGATAGAGTTTACAATTAAATAGAAAATATGAAGGTTTCTTTTCACAATCCACTTTGGGGCAGTTTGGTTGAAAATTAAGTTAAACCTTGTTAAAATTGATTGTTAGATTTTTAATAAGTTTTTTAAATGTAAGGTGGTAAATATGAATCAAGAATATAGAGTGTTATTATATTATAAATACGTACAAATCGAGAATCCGGAGGAAACGGTTAATGAACACCGTCAAGTGTGCCAGGATTTAGGTTTATTAGGTCGGATCATCATTGCATCGGAAGGAATTAATGGAACGGTTTCAGGCACCATTAAACAAACGGATGACTATATCAAATGGATGGATGAGCATCCGCTTTTTTCCGGTACTGTTTTTAAAATAGATGAAGCTACTGAGCATGCTTTTAAAAAATTACGTGTTCGACATAGACCAGAGCTAGTTACTCTCCGGCTAGAGGATGATGTGGATCCGCATGTTCTTACAGGCAAGCATTTAAAACCGAGGGAATTTTTCGAAGCGATGCAAAGGGAAGATACAGTTGTCATTGATGCACGAAATGATTATGAGTTTGATTTAGGTCATTTTAGAGGTGCAGTAAGGCCGGATATTCTCAACTTCCGTGATTTACCGCAATGGATTAGAGAAAATAAACAAGAGTTTGAAGGCAAAAAGATTCTTACCTATTGTACGGGTGGTATTCGTTGTGAAAAATTCTCTGGCTGGCTTCGACAGGAAGGCTTTGAAGATGTTTCACAATTAGAAGGCGGTATCGTCACATATGGAAAAGACCCAGAGGTACAGGGGGAATTATGGGATGGCCAGCTTTATGTTTTTGATGAGCGAATCAGTGTTCCCGTTAACCGCAAAGAGCATGTTGTTGTAGGTAAAGATTTCTATACAGGCGAGCCATGTGAACGGTATGTTAATTGTGCAAATCCAGAATGTAATCGAAAAATCCTTTGCTCAGAGGAAAGTGAACATAAACATTTACGCAGCTGTTCCCACGAATGCAGGGTACACCCTAGAAACCGCTATGTTGCACAACATGGTTTAAGCGAAGAAGAAGTATCAAAAAGATTGAAGGCTATTGGAGAAGAAATAACAATATAAGAGAAAAGAGCAGATCAAAAATTTTGGTCTGCTTTTTCGTATTATAAATCATGTAATGAATTAACTTAATATATAATTATGGTATCTTAATGGTAAAGGAGCCTTGAAATGATAACATATACTACAAGAACAGAAGTGCCCATTCATGAAAAATGGAATTTATCTGATATATATGTAGACCATTCCAAATGGGAAGAGGACCTAAAGCTCATTGAACAAATGGCGACGGATCTAAAGGGCTTTGATGGTAAAATAACCGATGCGAAATCCTTATATCTGTATTTGAAGCAAAGTGAAGAACTATCGTTTGTATTTAATAAGGTCTATGCCTATGCGATGTTAAATGTTGACGTAGATACGAGGGAAACCAATTCTCAAGTCCTGTTAGATCGAGCAAAACAATTGAGTGTAAAGGTTAGTGCATCAACATCCTTTTTCATGCCTTTCCTATTAAGCTTAGAAGAAGAAACCTTAAAAACTTATATAAAAGAAGAAGAGGGGCTAAAATACTTTGAAGAGGATTTATTAGAATCGTTCCGCTATAAAGCACATGTGTTAATTAAGGAGCAGGAGGAAGTCTTATCCCAATTGGGTGAAGCGCTTTCAGTTCCAAGTCATACTTATGGCATGATAAATAATGCAGATATCAAATTTGGCGAAGTGACCGTTGAAAGCGGTGAGAAGATTGAATTGACAAGGGGCTTATATTCAAAATTAATCGAGGATGAGGACCGTGATAAACGGAGGGAGGCCTATAAGGCCTATTACCAACCTTATGTACAATTAAAAAATTCCATCGCCGCAACTCTTTCTGCAGCTATTAAGAATAATGTGACCTTATCGAAAATTCGCCAATATCCTTCTGCATTGGAAAAAGGACTATTTGGCGATAAAGTCCCGAGAGAGGTCTATGAAAATCTCATCCAGACAACAAAAAACAATATCGCACCACTTCATCGCTATAATCAAATCCGAAAGGAAAAGTTAGGTTTGGAGGAACTTCGGCAATATGATATGAGTGTCCCCCTCATCAGCGGTGTAAAACAGGTTATCCCGTATGAAGAGGCCTACGAAACAATGTGTAAAGCATTAGCACCACTTGGCGATGATTACTTGAGTATCTTAAACGAATTTAAGGATGCTAGATACATCGACGTCAGAGAAACACCGGGTAAACGCTCCGGAGCGTATAATCTTGGCGTATACGGTGTTCATCCATATATACTCCTTAATCATCAAGATGATTTAGACAGTTTATTTACTTTGGTCCATGAATGCGGTCATGGTGTCCATAGCAAGCTAAGCTCTCAGCACCAGCCGCAAATCACCGCAGGCTATAGTATTTTTGTGGCGGAGGTAGCTTCGACCGTAAATGAGGTTTTACTAATTAATTATTTGCTCAATACTGAGAAGGATGCAAATATCCGTAAACACCTGGTTAATCATTTTATTGATCAATATAAGGGAACCTTTTTTACCCAGGTTATGTTTGCTGAATTTGAGAAAAAGACGCATGAAATGGCGGAAAACGGCCGTCCATTAAATGTTGAAGTGTTTAATCAAACCTATGAGGCTTTGTTTAGGGAATATAATGGAGAAGAGATCGTTTTTGATGATGAAGTAAAATATGGCTGGTCTAGAATTCCGCATTTTTATCGGCCATTTTATGTTTACAAATATGCGACAGGCTTTGCCTCAGCCATACATCTTGCCACAAAAATCCTTGAAGGAGACCAAAAAACGCTCCATTCTTATTTAGATTTCTTAAAGAGCGGCAGCTCCGATTATCCGCTTGAATTATTGAAAAAGACAGGGGTAGACCTTACGACACCACTCCCAATCGAGAATTCTCTTAAAAAATTTAGCGAATTAGTAGAAGAATTTTCAAAACTATAAACAAAAACTAACCCGCAGGATTATTCTGCGGGTTTGTGCATTAGTTCTTTATCATCACCACATCATTGTTATTCTGACTGACCGATTTGTTCGCTTTTTCAAAAGTCAAAAGCGCACCGAACCAGACGAAAATAAGATGGATATAAGCAAATGAAATTTCTAATAGATGGATGTGAACCGGAACAACAAAGCTAAGGATTTGAATGGCGAATACAACAAAAAGAAAGATTGCAGGTGCTTTTGGGAATACCTTTGCTCGCAAGGCAGAAATGCCTAATAATAAAAGACCTAGGAAAATTCCCGGAATAATTGGGATGAATACGGCGAGCTGCAATGGAAAGCGATCAATCGCCATATTATTTAGGAGGTCGCTTACATGCTGAAGATCCGCTGCCGTATGAACAAAATCAAAGATGATTGGATAAGCGATAATTTGAACAGGACCATGAAAAATTTCAAGCATCAATCCGATAAACAGCAGCGGTAAGGATAGCCAGCCCCACCATTTTAAGCTGGAAGCTTGTCGTAAGAATATAGCCGGTAATCCCATCAAAATAAACGTAGAGGCATAGGCCAATAGAACATGGATATTAACAGCACCTTTCAAAAATTCCGGTATGTCCTGAACAGATTCAGGAACATCTCCAAGATGGATCAATTGCCCAGTAAACCCCATAATTCCTCCTAATAATAACATGATACCACTGAACTTTAGAAAGCCTTTCGGAATACTCATTATTTGTTCCCCCTGTGTAATTGTTTTATCTTACACCTGAATCATACCATCCCAATACTTCCCGAAAGGTAGAGGCTCTTTTTCCTAAAAGCAGGGAATTCCATCGGGAAAACAAAATGTTATTTACAGAATAATCGAAAGGTTGGTACAATTTCCCTATCATCAGATTGATTAATAGGAGAGTTTTTAATGATATCTTCCCACAGGTTCGCTCTTATTCGATGGACGATAATTGTGATAAGTGTCCTTATCGTGATATTGTTGATTGTCAGCATTCCAATTTACTATGAATATATTAAAGCAAACTGTATCTCCAGCATTTGTGATGGCTTTTATAACCCGCCTCCTGGTGCTGTCTGGCTGAAGAATCATGGGTTCACACCATCTGAATATTCATTTGCTTATGTAAGTATTTACACTGTTTTTGGATCCGTCTATATGATAGCGGGCTTCATTCTTTTAGTAAAAAAATCATCTGAGCCAATTGGTTTATTGGGAAGTTTTATGCTCATATCACTAGGAGGAACCTTTACTCCCATAATGGGAGCAATAAAGCTTGTGCATCCGATACTCCTATATCTTGTTCAAACCATAGAAGCCAGTGGTATGGCAGCATTCATCCTTTTCTTTTTTCTTTTTCCAAACGGTCGATTTGCTCCAAAATGGTCTGAATATCTCTGTTTTGCTATTATCCTTCTTCGAGTTCCTGGAATGATTTTTCCTGATTCATTTGTTAATTTACAAGTCGTATCCAATTGGTTATTCGGGATTTGGTTTATTGTCTGGATTGGTAGCCTTGTGTTTGTTCAGATATACCGTTACAAATTTGTGATGACCCCTCTAGAGAAACAGCAGGCAAAATGGGTCGTATTTGGAGTGGTATTAGCCCTAATTAGTTTATTTAGCGTTACAGCGATCTTCGTTCCAAATCAACAATCAATTTCTAAAGACCCATTTCAATTGTATTATGTAGAAATCGGTGTTCATGCGAGTATGATTCTAATTCCGATTGCGATTTTAATCGCAATGATGAAGCATCGATTATGGGACATTGATTTCATTGTTAATCGGACACTCGTTTACGGCATTATGACCGCATGTACGATAACTTTTTATGTGCTGGCTGTGTGGTACTCAGGATTACTATTTCAAACCGAAAATCATTTATTTAGTTCGGTAATCGCGACTGGAATTGCGGCGGTTTTATTTGCACCGATTAAAGAAAGAGTTCAGCGGTTTATTAACCGGAGGATGTATGGGGAAAATGATGACCCATATACTGTGTTAAATCGGCTGGCAAAGGAATTGGAAAACCCTATTTCGCCTGAAGCAGTATTACAATTGGTCGTCCGGACGATCAAAGATTCAATGAGGCTGCCATCTGCATCCCTCATTTTGAATCAAAATGGCAGAGAAGAAATCATAGCAGGGGATTTAGATTCTATAGACGATCCTTTGGCTTATAATTTGTTATTTCAAGGAAAAGAGATTGCTGTACTAAAACTAGCACCGCGATCGAAAGGGGAAGGATTCACCATATCAGACCAAAAACTTTTAGATATGCTAGTTCGTCAAGCAAGTGTCGTTGTTCAGAGCGCTAAGGCTTCTTTAGATTTAAAGCTTTTAGCAGCGGATTTACAGGAATCAAGGGAAAACCTTGTGCTGGCGAGAGAAGAAGAGAGAAGAAAGCTGCGAAGCAATTTACATGATGACCTCGCTCCAAGGCTGGCCGCACTCGCTTTAACGGCTGCGGCTGCAGAAGATTTAGTCGAGCGAAATCCGCTTGCAACACGTACAATTCTTGAAGAATTAAAAACAACTATTCGACTGACGGTTTCAGAAATTCGCGGCTTAGTTTACGATTTAAGGCCGCCAACATTGGATGAAATGGGCTTGATTGGAGCTATACATGAACGAATCAAGGAACTGTCCCTGCCAAACCAGGATAACCAAAATCGGAATCAACCAAATCAATTATCCTTTCAATTGAATGCGCCTGGGAAGCTGCCTGACTTACCCGCCGCTGTTGAAGTTGCTGCTTATCGCATTGCAACGGAAGCAATCGTAAATGTATTGCGACATTCTAGGGCAAACAATTGTACGATAACTATTTCTTTCCTTGATCGAAATGAACAAGGATTACAGCTCATGATAGAGGATGACGGTAAAGGGATTCCGACAAAAATAAAGAGCAGTCATAAAGGCGGGATTGGTATTGGATCCATGAGGGAAAGGGCTGTGGAATTAGGCGGGAAGTTTCATATTGAACATGCACCTACCGGTGGAACGATCATCTTTGTATTTCTGCCGGTAAACCAAAGGGTTTTGGGGGAGAGCGATGAAAAAGCTTAAGGTATTAATAGCGGACGATCATCCGTTATTTCGCCACGGGGTGAAAACACTATTTTTAACCACATCTGAACTAGAGATTGTTGGGGAGGCTACATCTGGGGAAGATGCCATACAGCTTGTCCTAAGTTTGGAACCAGATGTGGTCTTGATGGACCTGCGCATGCCTGGATGTAATGGAATTGATGCTACAAGAGAGATAATGAAAATAAGGCCATCCACGCAGATTTTAATATTAACCATGTTCCAGGATGACCATTCCGTTTTTGCGGCGATGAGGGCAGGTGCAAAAGGATATGTATTGAAGGATGCCGAAAAGGATGAGCTGTTGAATGCCATTCGAGCCGTAGGAAATGGCGGGGCCATTTTTAGTCCGGGCATCGCCTCTAGGATGATTGAATATTTTTCCATGGCACGTCCGGCTGCTCCCAGAGAGGCCTTTCCTGATCTTACTGAAAGAGAACGTGAAGTCCTATATTTAATGGCGGATGGAACAGCCAATTCTAAGATAGCTTCAAAGCTTCAGATTAGTGGAAAAACGGTATCCAATTACGTGACAAATATTCTTAACAAATTGCAGGTGGCGGACCGAGAGGAAGCTATCCTGCTTGTAAGGGAATCGCGATTAGCAGGTGATGAAATATCAGAGGAATAAAACAAAAAAACTCGGCAATTCAAAGAATTGCCGAGTTTTCCTATTAATCCTATTCAGTTGCTTCGCGTCCAAAGGATTTTTCTTGTTGTCCCTTTTCCTGGTTAAGTTCATTGTCCTTTTTAATACGGCCTTTTCCGACCGATAAGGCAACCAATACACCAATTGCAATAAAAATTAGACCGGTTAAAAAGACTGTCGTAAAGGATTCAGACCATGCTGTTTCAATGCCGTGAATGACAATTTTTTGTATATCACCAGGTAATTTTAATAAACCTGGATTGATTAAAAGACCGAACAAGGCATCTGTTTTATCAGAAAGAGTTTGTAACGCTCCATGGGCGACAGGGTTGTCAGTGCTTTTTGCTACATCGGCCATTTTGGTTTCAAGAGAATGGTTCATGACTGAGTTTAAAATCGTAATTCCAATCGTACCGCCAATGGAACGGAAAAAGGTCGATGCAGATGTTACTGTTCCTAACTGTGATTTCGGAAATTCGTTTTGAATTGCAATCATTAATGTAGGCATCACTAATCCCATACCCAATCCAAGAACGACCATATAAGCATACGCAGTAAACTCATTAGAATCTAATCCCATAGTGCTCATCAAATAAAATCCAAGACCGGCGAGCAGCATACCCGCTGTTAATACCGAACGGAAGCTAAACCTTAGTAATAATTGACCGCCAATAATACTTGCTGCAATCATAGCAATCATCATCGGAGTCATCGTAGAGCCTGCCTGAGTAGGTGAAACCCCTAAAATTCCCTGCATATACATTGGTACGAACATAATCGCCCCAAACATGCCAAGTCCTAATAAAAATCCTAATCCATTCATTGTGGCAAAAATACGATTTTTAAAGAAGGATAAATCTAGAATAGGTTCAACTGCTTTTTTCTCAATAAAACCAAAAATTATAAATAGTACAATCGCTCCTCCGAAAATTAGGAAGGATTTTGCAGATGTCCAGGCAAATTTATCGCCGCCAAAGGTTAATCCAAGTAATAACAAGACAATTGCCGGTATCAGGGTAATAATCCCTAGATAATCAATGTTTACTTTTTCTTTTTTCGCTGCAGCATTTTCATTTTTCAATCCGGCAAAGATTAATAACGCAGATAATAAGCCGAAAGGCACATTAATAAGGAAAATCCAATGCCAGCTAATATGATCGACAATCAGTCCGCCAAGGAACGGGCCAATAACGGAGCTTAATCCAAAGAGACCGCCAAAGATTCCTTGCCACTTCGCTCGTTGTTCAGCCGTAAAGATATCACCGATAATTGTTTGTGAAAGAGGCATAATCATTCCGCCGCCAATTCCCTGAAGTCCACGATAAAGGACTAATTGTTCCATGTTGGTTGCGGTAGCACATAGACCCGAACCAATGATAAAGATGATGGTTCCGAGTAAATAGAGTGATCGTCTGCCATAAAGGTCTGATAGTTTACCGACAATGGGTACAATCGTTGTAGATGTAATCATGTAGGCAGTTGTTACCCATGCAAAAATTTTGAAGCCATTTAACTCAGCAATGATCGTTGGCATAGCAGTACCGACAATTGTTTGCTCAAGGGCACTAAAGAACATACCAATTATTAATCCGGTTATGACTAATCGGGTATTAATCCCCTTTTCTTGTATTCCCATATTTATTTCTCCTATCCATGCGTTTATTTGATTTAGTAATTCTTGACCGCTGAGTCATTATACAACCTGAATGTCCAGTCAGTCAATAAAAATTAAAAAAGAAGGATTAAACTAATCCTCAATACTATAAAATGACGAAATGGAACTTACATAATCTTTAAATTCTTTAACATCTTTTAAGTTTGATAACATTCCTTTAATCACTGGAATACGTGGACTTTCTTTCTTAATTTCCTCTTCGAGCACATCCAGGGATATTTCTACCGCTTCTTTATTCTCTAATTGACTTAATTCTTCCCTCATCTTTTGCAGGATACGAGGAATATCTACATGATCAAAAAGATTTTTTGATTTTATCAATACCTTTTTAAGTTTATCTTCTGTTAAAAATGGTTTTTCAGAGGTAATTTCTTTAACAATACTATCTAAACGTCGAAGGAGATATTGCGTTAGTCCTTCAAAATCAAAATCATCCGGTTCAAAAAACATTAATCTCATATAGGCATGAAACAGACCTTCGAGAATCATGGCAAGATCAACAGAATATGGTTCGATTTCTTTTCCATAAATAGATACTAATCCTTTACGAAAAAGAAGGTGATTTTCATGGTGTTTTTCAAACATTAGATTTTTTATTTTTTCATTTCTTGGAATGGCTTGTTCTTTTGAAAGCATGATTAAAAACTCTTTATGCCCTAAAAAAGTACCAAAGAGAGATGATAATTGTTTGATAAATTTATCCCTTGGCGGCAAATTTTGTTGTTCATAAATGGAGATACTAGAATGAACCGTTTCAAATATATACTCCAAAATAGCAAGTAATAATTCATCTTTTGATTTAAAATGTAAATAAAATGCCCCTTTAGAGATGCCGCTTTCTGTTGCAATTTCTTGAATGGAGGTTGAAGAAAAGCCTTTGCTGGCAAATAACTTCATCCCTGCCTCAATAATAATTTTTTCCTTTTCCCGCAAAACAAACCCTCCAAAAAAAATGACTGTCCGGTCAGAATTTCTTATTCTATAGTCAAAATGCTATTCGAATTGATCCCATTTGTCAACAAGCATAAAGAAAGTGCATCTACTCAAAAACACCGGAATTTTCCATATTTTATTAACTTTTTACACTTATCTGGCAGAATACTGATAAAATAAACCTTAAATATATTTCTATTAGGTAGGGGGAATTTGATTTGGATTCGAAATTTACGAAACCAAAAGGATTTGGTGAAATTCTGGATCACACCTTTAATTTATGTAAAAAACATTTTAAGGAGTTTTTCCTGATTTTACTTATATTAATGGGACCCGTTTATTTAATTCAAGCCATACTTCAGCTTATGTCGGGGACCAGCTTTTTTAGACAGGTTGGGACGGGAAGTGATTGGTTTGAACAAATGCTTTCAAGCTTTGAAGAGTCAGGAACTTTCGAAAGCAGCAGTATAAGTGCAGATATAGGAGTAATTGTGATAGCAATTGTAAGTTTCCTTCTGTTTCCCGTAGCGGAAGCAGCAGTGCTTTTTGCGGTTAATCACATAAGGAACAATGAAGAATTTTCATCAGGGTTAGTGATAAAAGAAGCTTTTTCAAGATTTTGGCCAATGCTGGGCAGTTCGCTGTTATTTGGCCTAATCACATTTGGAATAATCCTGATCCCTGTGGCTATCATTGCAGGGGCAGGTTTCGGCGTTTCGGCGATAGGACATCCGATAGTTGGAATTCTTACAGGGGTATTGCTGTTTTTTGCTTTTGCATTGGTAATTGGATTACTTATAACCCGCTGGAGCTTTTATTTTGCTTCGGTCATACTTGATCGCCAATCGCCAGGCCTTTCCAGAAGCTGGAGGCTAACCAAGAAACGAACTTGGCCATTATTCGGGCTCTATATTGTATTTTACTTGATCATCTCTAGTATAAGTTTTGCAGTACAAGCAAGTTTAGGACTCTCTTTAGGTAATAGTGTGTTGTTATCGATTATTAGTAACCTTATAACGATCATTACGACTATGTTTTTCACTGTCGGATATGCAGTTATGTATCTGGATTTAAAAACTCGACATGATGCTGATGATCTTAAAGAAATGATTGAAGACTATTATTTGAAATAAATAACCGATTTAAAGTTAGGTGATGGTTTTGCTGGATGCTAACAAGGCACGAGATGCATTAAAAGATATTTTAAATAAGAAGGAATATCAGGTCTACAACAATCAAACAAAGGGCTTTCTGGAAACATTGTGGGAACGGGCGAAAGAATGGATAAGCAACAAGCTTGAAAACTTGTTTCCTTCTATCGAATCTGCCAGTCGATTATCTGGCCCAATCCTAATTGCCATCATTGTTATCGTAATAATAGGTTTAGCGGTTGTTGCTTTTTTCCTTATCCGTAATAGCAGGAGAAACCAACTGCATCGGGAGCAAAAACCGCTCAAATCACTACAGGAAATAAATTGGTCGTTTCAGCAGCACTTACAAGAAGCAAAGCGGCAAGAAACATTAGCAGATTACACACTAGCAACCCGCCATTTATTCTTAGCTTTATTGCTTTACTTCCATGAAAAGGGTTGGCTTGAGGCAAGAATGTGGAAAACGAATTGGGATTATTATGATGAACTTCGGAAAGTCAATAGGGAAAGCGCTGATCAATTTTATAATCTTGCATCTTTTTTCGATGAGGTTACTTATGGCGAACAAAAGATCGAAAAAGAGGCGTTCCTTCCATTTAAAAATGGCGTTAGAAATTGGCTGTTTGAAGAAGAGCATCAAGAAGCAGGGAGGGAGGAGACCCATTGAAAAATAAATATTCCAGCAGGAATACTTGGCTTTGGCTTATTTCGGTTTTAATGCTTTTTATCCTTTTAAGTTACTTCACCTTTTCACCTAAGCCACAGTCCTTTCCAAGATATGTGACGGATTCTCCCTCTCCCACCGGTGTAAAGGCTATTTATACATACTTAAATAAAGAAACGGATGTTGCCATTTGGGGGAAGCCTCCGGAAATGCTGCCCCATACAGTAAAGAATAAACTTCTTATTATGATCGAGCCGTCTATTCAGTTTACTAAAGGAGAAATGCAAAAATACGTCTCTTTTATGGAGGATGGAAACACGATTTTGTTATTTAAGGACAATCCAAAAGGGATGTTTGACGTTAAAACCGTATCCAATAAGGATGCTGCTCCTAACACTATATTTGATAGTGAAAATAGAGTTGTAAAATCATTAGTGAATAGTAGTCATCGCCTGAAAACCAGTGATCAAGACAAAATTCTTCTTCATGATCATTTAGGTCCAATTGCGTTAAAACGGACCCTTGGCAAGGGACAATTAATTGTTGCGGTAACACCTGAGTGGATGACAAACCAAAATATCTTAAAGTTAGATAATTTGTCTCAAATCCTTCTATTAATAAAGGAAGGAAATTCAAACGCGATTTTGTTAGATGAGTACATTCATGGCCAATGGAATGACACAGGGTTTTTGTCAGCCTTTCCTAAATGGTTGTTGCTTATTTTCCTTCAGGGAGCGATAGTAATCATTCTTTGGATATGGTTGAATGGAAAGCGGTTTGGCCCGATTTTCATGCCAAGGGAGGAAACAGTCCGCTTTAGTGATGAAGGAATTCGTGCTTTATCAGCCTGGTATCTTAAGGGCAGGCGCTATCATGATTCTATATTCATTCAAGCAGACTATGTAAAACTCCTTCTCCAAGAACGATGGGGGATTCCTTACAGCCGTCAATGGCAGGATCTGCCTAATTATTTGGAGCGAAAGTGGCAGCGAATACCGACTAGTGAAATTCTGCCATTTATCAATGGATTGGCCCAAGTTTTAGAAAAAGAAAGAATCAGTAAGCAGGAATACTTGCTTTGGTCAAAGAAGCTAGATCAATTGAGGAAAGAGGTTGAGGCAGGATGAAAACGGAATTAACATCCTTTTTAAATAAATATGAGGAGCGGATATTGGGACAAAGTTTAAATCTAAAGCTCCTTTTATCTGCGATATTAGCAGGAGGACATGTATTGCTTGAGGGTGTCCCTGGAACTGGCAAAACACAAATGGTTCGGACTTTGGCAGGTTTGCTTGGAGGCAGCTTTACCCGAATCCAATTCACCCCTGATTTACTTCCTAGTGATATCACAGGAAGCACGATATACAATATGAAGGATAGTACGTTTCAAACCATAAAGGGTCCTATTTTTACAAATATTCTATTGGCGGATGAAATTAACCGGACTCCTGCAAAAACCCAGGCAGCTCTATTGGAGGCGATGGAGGAAAAGCAAGTAACAATCCAAGGTGAAACCTATCAACTGCCGGAAGTATTTTTTGTCGTAGCCACACAAAATCCAATTGAATTTGAAGGAACGTATCCGCTCCCAGAAGCACAGCAGGATCGCTTTCTGTTTAAACTACATATCGACTTCCCTTCGTTTGAAGAAGAGAAGGATGTACTAAAACAAGTCATTGAAAAAAGCTTTGATGAAACTTTAATCACTAACGTTCTGGATATGGATACTTTTGTTTCAATTAGAAGAGAGATTGAGAAAGTAACGGTAAGTGAAAATGTGATCGATTATATCATGCAAATTGTCCGGAGAACCAGAGAATCAGAATCGATTCGCTTTGGGGCAAGTACAAGAGCAGGTATATCGATTGGAAAAGCGGCTCAAGCCTGGGCCTTCCTTAATGGGAGAAATTTCGTAACACCAGATGATGTGAAAATGACGGCCAAACCGGCCCTAAGACACCGGATTCAATTATCCCCGCATGTGGAATTGGAGGGAGCAACCGTTGACCAAATCATTGAAGAGCTTGTGGGATCGGTTCCTGTTCCAAGATAGAGGGATATTGCCGACCAAACGATTATTGCTCCTATTTTTGATACTTTCTCTTTTCTTAACGATTGGATCTGTTTGGGGTGTTTCATGGGGATATGTTTTTTACGTAAATGGATTTATTTTTTTGGTAAGTCTAGCCGATCTTTTATTTTCACCTAGAAAAAATCAGCTTTTCTTTAGTCGTTCCCTTTCACAAGAAGTGGAAAGAGGGATTAACTATTCTTTCAAAATTAATGTAAGAAATGAATCAGTACATCCTTTTTCCTATCGCCTGATAGATGGACTCCCACAGTCATTTGAACAGGGATTTCCGCTTGCTGGTTCAATCCCTAAGGAATCTGCCTCAACGATTCTCTATGAAACGATGGCAAAGGAAAGAGGTAAATATGAGATTCAAAAGCTTTATTTTCGTTATCGCAGTCTATTAGGATTATGGGAAAAGCAAGTAACTGTGGATTTAGCCGATTCGATAAAGGTTATTCCTGATTTAACTGAGACAAAGCAATATTTAGAAAATGCCCAGCAATTTTTGCTTCATCAAGGGTTAAAGATTCGCAGAATGCGAAGCGGTGCTGGGGATTTTTCAAAAATAAGAAGCTATGTGGTCGGGGATGATCCGCGAAAAATTAACTGGCGCCAAACGGCGAAACTGCATGAAGTCATGACAAATGAGTATGAACCGGAGCATGGCAAGTACATCACGATCTTAATTGATTGCGGAAGAATGATGGGGGCAGAATTGAAGAAGGGAAACCGCTTAGAAAGAACTCTTGAGGCGGCAATGACCTGTACAGCGGCCGCCCTTCAAAAGGGTGATTATGTGTCTGTGCTGGCATTTTCAAAAGAAATAAAAGTTTATGTCCCGCCTGCAAAAGGGATGGCTCATCTTCAGACAATCCTGCAAGCCATTTACAACTTGAAAGTAGATGCTGCAGAATCCAATTTTGCTGCAGTCCTTCAATATTTAGAAATGGTCCAAAAGAAACGAAGTTTGCTCCTGTTATTTAGTGATGTTCGCACTTTTCTCCATGAAGAAAGTGCCCTTATCTATTTAAAGAAGCTGAGACAACGACATCTGTTTTTAATGATCGGAATTGAGGATCGGTCATTACAACAAAGAATAAATGAGGAGCCAATCGATGTACAGACAGCGATGCTAAAAAGTATTGCTCAGCAGCAAAATCTGATTAAGAAAAAAGAGAAAAATAAATGGGAAAAACAAGGCCTCCAAATGATCGAGGCCAAAGAAGAAAAATTAGCAGTAACGGCCGTTTCCCATTATATTGACATTATGAATCAAAACCTTTTATAGTTTTAGTTTTCGTAAGTCTTAGCTTACCAATGACGACATAAAGGATTAAGCCAACAACAGTTAAGAACGCGACCAGGTATTTTGCTTCTAGTGAAATTGCGGCGGGTGTGATAAAACCTTCAATCACTCCTGCAATAACAAATAGCGGAATTGTTCCTAACAGAAGCTGAACCGAACGCTTGGCTTGATTCTTTAATTGGTAACCTCTTGAAAGCTGCCCTGGGACAAAGAGCTTGTACCCCATTAATAACCCTGCGCCCCCGGCAATAAAAATAGCAGTAAGCTCGATCATGCCATGGGGTACAATAAAGGCCCAAAAATCATAGGATTTGTCATGGTGCCAGAATAGGGCAGCAAGTGCTCCAATAAGGATGCCATTGTAAACAAGTAAATAAACAGTTAGTAGCCCAAATGTAATACCCCCTGCAAAAGCTAAGATCGCGACTTTGATGTTATTCGTCATGATACTTGCCGACATCAGGGAGGAATTGACTGCACCGCGATCACTGCCTATTTGTTCAGGGTCAACTCCTTGAGCGATATTAGCAGGAATTAGAGAATAAATATGGAGGGGATCATTATAGACCGAAATAAAGCTCCCCAAAGCACCGATGGTAAATAGAAACATAGCAACAACAACGAATTTCCATTGTTCTAAAAACAGGCCGATAAATTTGGTTCCGAAAAAATAACGAATTTGTTTAAAGCTTGAAACTTGATCCTTGTATAGAAGATTATGGGATTTAGCTACAAGTCCGTTTAAATATTGCGTTACTTCATCATTCGGGAAGTAGGTCTGGCTGTACGATAAATTCTGGGCAGCTTTTTGGTAAAGCCGATTAAATTGCGTAATATTATCACCGGTAATGGACTTTCTGCTTTTACTTAAAGTTGAAATCAGCTGTTCAAGCTGTTTCCAATCTTCTCGATGCATTTTAATAAATTGCTTTAGATTCATTTCGACACCTTCTTGTTTAGTCAGGCTTGGATTACTATTCCTAATTATAGTTAATTTTGTAGAAAAATAGGAACAGAAATAGAAAAAATCATCCTTGTTTTAGGGGGACTTCTTTTGAATCAGGACAAAATGGATATCAAAACACCAGAATATGTATCACTGCAGTTTCAGCTTTCAGGTCTAGGGAGCCGGGCAGCCGCTTTTTTAATTGATCAATTAATTTTATGGGCAGTTAACGCCGTAATTATTATTATCTTAGTAATTATCATGAACAATGAAACTTTTCTTCCGATATTTTTTGCAGAGAATACAATCCCTATTGCCATTACGATCGTTGCTTTGTTTATCATTAATTGGGGCTATTTCTTTGCCTTTGAGTTTTTTTCAGGCGGAAGGACGATAGGGAAAAGGATATTGGGAATTAGAGTCATTCAGGAAAATGGCCATAGCATCACCTTGCTCTCAAGCTTTATCCGTAATTTATTGCGGATCATTGATTCCTTGCCTACAGCTTATTTACTGGGCATGATCATGGTATTTTTCCATTCAAAGCATAAAAGACTAGGCGATCTCGTTGCAGGCACAATTGTCGTCCACGAGCGCAAGGCGAAACGGAAAAAGAAGCTTTCACCCATAGAAAAAGAAATTGAAAGCAGAGGCTTATCCAAAAATGAGCTATCTATTGACGAATGGGCGTTAAAATCATTCAGTATGAAGGATTGGAAGCTAATAAGTACATACGTCAGCCGGTTTCAGCAATTACCTGAATCGGAAAGGAATCCATTAACAAAGCAGATTTCCGGTATTTTGCTGCAGAAAATAGGCTTAGGTGTGGAAGAGATGGATGACGGGGAATTAGAAAACATTCTATTGCTCCTATATTTAAACTTAAGAGATGAATGGGAGTTTGAAATTTAACACATACTTCCTTTATGAAATTTTTCCATAAAGGAGTATACCTATGCATTGGTATGAAAAATTGAATCAATACTTTCCAGTTGAGGAAATGAAATCAAAAGAACATATGGAAACCCTGCTAAAAGAGCGTTCGGATATTTATCATAAGGATGAGGGACCCAATCATGTTTTAATGTACGTTGAACTTGACAATTTTGTTTTTATCGATTACCTCTTTGTATCAAAAAATGCCCGCGGCCAGGGACTTGGTCATAAACTAATGGAAAAAATGAAACAAAAGGGAAAGCCGATTATTCTTGAAGTGGAGCCAGTTAACTACGAAGACAGTGATACGGAAAAGCGGCTGCGTTATTATAAACGGGAAGGTTTCGAACATGCCCATTCCATCGGGTACAGAAGGCGGTCGCTGGCGACCAATGAAATCAATGCAATGGAAATACTCTATTGGGCGCCAAACAATGAATCTGAAGAGATGATTTTTGAAGCGATGAAAAAAACATATGACTTGATTCACACCTATAAGGATCAATACTTTTATGGTGAGTCATATCAGCCTGTCGAAGAGGTTCTGACCTTTAAAGAAGGTTCTCATAATGAAAATATATTAGATAATTTTGAATAGATGCTGTACTTGAACTGCCTTTTTAATGGCAGTTTTTTTAATAAAATAGGTCATTAATCCCTAGATTAAATTTTCTGAATAATATATAAATTTAGTTAGTAAGTGTTCACTAACCTGAAAGATGTGATATACGTGTCAACCATGATGGATACAAAAGAAAAAATAATTGTTAAGGCTCGCGAATTATTTTCTGAACGCGGATATAACGCAGCAACAACTGCAGAAATCGCCCGCCGCGTTGGTGTTTCAGAAGCTGCTCTTTACAAACATTTTAAAAGCAAAAAGGAAATTTTTCTTGCCTGCATCACTCCTTCAATCTGGAATATCACACATGTTAAAACCAATCCAACCCCAGAGGAGGTTAAAAACGTAATCAAGGAAAGAATTGATTTGATTCGACTCAACCTCGAAAGTTTCAATATTCTTTACCGAGAGTCTCCCAATCATCCGGAGCTGGCAAGAATGTTTATGGAGCAGGTTTATAGTCATGACCAAAATTTGAAACAGCTTTTAGAAAAAATATCAAACAAAGATTTATCACCAATACAATCCCTTCTATATGAACTTGGGATAACGAGCGCCATTTGGTCCATTCTTAATTTTGAAAAAATGCAGGCAGACTTAATTGAAGAGAAAATACCTGTGGAAAACATGGCGGATGAAATGGCTGATTTTGTTTTATACGGAATATTAGGAAAAAAGAATCCTAGGTGAGGATGGAAAGGAGTTTTATATGGGAAATCTTAATGCAATTCCACAGCCAAAAACCTTTGGTCCCCTTGGTAACTTACCATTAATCGATAAAGATACACCGACGCTGTCTTTTTGTAAACTCGCTGATGAATACGGACCGATCTTTCGGTTTGAGGCATTTGGTTTTTCTCTTATCTTCCTATCAGGTCATGAATTGGTTGACGAGGTTTGTAAGGACCCTCGTTTTGACAAGAGTATTGCAGGTGCTTTATATAATCTGCGTTCCTTAGGAAATGATGGGTTATTTACCAGCAGGACTAAGGAGACTAATTGGAAAAAGGCTCATAATATACTGCTTCCTTCATTTAGTCAGCAAGCCATGAAAGGCTACCATTCAATGATGGCAGACATTGCGATGCAGCTGGTTCAAAAATGGGCACGTCTTAATCCAAATGAGAGTATTGATGTCCCGGATGATATGACAAGGCTGACACTTGACACGATTGGTCTATGCGGATTTAACTATCGTTTCAACAGCTTTTATCGTGAAAACCATAATCCCTTTATCATCAGTATGGTCCGGGCCCTCAATGAGGCAATGCATCAGAGTACGCGTCTTCCGATTCAGCAC
Organism: Neobacillus bataviensis; assembly: GCF_019969725.1. Next base: position 281,554 of record NZ_JAHXYW010000003.1, on the reverse strand, counting down.
AAACTCATGTTTCGAACAAAAAAACAGTTTGAGCGGGATATCCGGACAATGTTTTCTTTAGTGGACCAGATTATTGTGGATAGAAAAGCAAAGGGAGACCAAGGAGAAACCGATTTGCTCGCAAGGATGCTGAATGCGAAAGATCCAGATACAGGGGAGCAGCTAGACGATGAGAATATTCGCTTTCAGATTATTACGTTCTTAATTGCTGGTCATGAAACAACGAGCGGATTATTATCCTTTGCCTTAAATTTGTTGTTAGAAAATCCTGAAGTTCTTAAGAATGCCTATGAGGAAGTGGACCGTGTCCTGACAAACCCTGTTCCAACCTATGAGCAAGTGTTGAATCTTAAATATATTCGGATGATTTTAAATGAGTCATTACGGCTATATCCGACAGCCCCGCAATTTGCCCTTTATGCAAAAGAGGATGTGGTCATTGGTGGGAAATATCCAATTAAGAAAAATGAAACGGTTGCGATATTACTGCCGCAGCTGCATCGGGATAAAGAAGCTTGGGGAGAAGATGCAGAACTATTCCGGCCAGAACGGTTTGAAGATCATGATAAAATTCCACACGATGCCTTTAAACCCTTCGGAAATGGACAGCGAGCCTGTATTGGCATGCAGTTTGCCCTTCATGAAGCAACGTTGGTTCTTGGTATGATTTTGCAACATTTTGAACTGATTAATTATCGAAACTATCAGTTGAAAGTCAAGCAGACGTTAACGTTGAAACCGGATGACTTTACATTACAGGTTCGTTTACGTGAAAATGAAGCTAAAAATCCACAAATGACTACGCGCGAAAAACAGAGTGAAAGAAAAAGTTATTCCATCTCAGGGATTAATAATAGACTATTACTGGTATTGTACGGTTCTAATATGGGGACCGCAGAACGGATTGCCCGCGAACTGGCAGAAGATGCCCGCTTGCATGGAATTGAGAGCAAGGCAGTACCCCTTGACGAGCACGTAGGAGGTTTACCAAAAGAAGGGGCCGTAATTATCGTCACTTCCTCTTATAACGGTAAACCGCCAAGGAATGCACGGAAATTTGTCCGATGGCTGGATCAGACAGATGAAAGGGAATTAACTGGAGTTCGTTTTGCGGTGCTTGGATGCGGCGACCGTAACTGGGCTAGTACCTATCAGGATATACCGAGATTAATAGATGAAAAGCTTGCGAGTAAAGGGGCTGAAAGATTTTCGATTCGAGGAGAAGCAAATGCAAGCGGTGAATTTGAAAAACAAGTGGAAGTTTGGAAAACGCAATTATTGAAGGATGCTTGCAAGGTTTTTGGTTTAACTCTCAATAAACTTAGAGAAGCGGAGGGAAAGGAATTGAAGGTTCAGGTTATTCATAATTCAAAGGATTCTTTTTCATCTATGAAGTACGATGTCGTACAAATTAATATCAATCGCATTCTCCGACGTTTTCAATTCAATGGGGATGAACAAGTGGTTATCTCAACAGATGGAATGGGAGTTTCACATTTGCCGTTAAATTATCCTGTAAGTTTACATGAGCTTCTAAGCCAATATGTAAATTTAGAGGCAGCCGTGAGCCGCGAACAAATCCTGGAACTAGCTGCGTATACAGTTTGTCCTCCTCATAAATCTGAATTAGAAGCTTTGGTGCACGAAGGGGTTTACCAAAAACATATTGTCGAGAATCAAGTTACGATGCTTGACCTACTTGAAAAGTATGAGGCATGCGAAATGCCATTTGAACGTTTTTTGGCGCTCTTGCCGCATTTGAATAAGGTACCCCGAATAACAACTTAAAAGAATCGGAAAAGCCTGGTTTAACTGGCCAGGCTTTGCGACTTAATATGGAAATTGTGAAGAGTAACTGCTGAATTGCTGATAAGCTTGATCAACTTTTTGCTGCTCTTCTGCTTCAAGCTTATACCAGCCATTTTGAAACATTAATAAATACAGCTCCCGACAGCTTTGGTGCGTTTCGTTCAGAATTTGAAGTAAATCAGCATGCAGCTTCTCGTGGCTAGCTTCACGTACAGCAGTGTTTAAGCTGTCCGTTAAATACTTGCAAGTGCTGAGTCCATCATTAACGAAGTCACGGTCGTTCATCTCAGGGCCTTTTACTTTCGGTAATTGTCCGGTTTGCGGGTTGGCAATTTGATTTGGGTTTTGCGACTGCTGACTTTGCATTTGTTGATTTGGCATTTGTTGATTTTGCATTCACTGAACCTCCATAGTTATTAATTCGGATACCATTACTGTTGCTGCGTTTTAGGCAGGCTGGCTAATATCGAATTGTTATCGACCTGTAGATGAGTTAGTAAACGTTGATAATGATTTTGATGCATTTGTCCGGCTTTATCCAGCGCTTGCTTAAATTGTGGATTGGTTGCATTCTGTGCTAAAAAATGAAATTTCTTAAAAGCTAAAAGCTCCCAGGATAAAGCATCCTTTATATAAGATAGATCTTTTGTGGTGATTGCAGGCGGTGGATTGGGAATAGGTACTTGATTATTCTGCATAGTAAGACTCCTTTCAAATTTGATTCAATTCTATACATAATGTGTTACAGGCAAGAAAGTTTATACATAATACTGCAAAAGTCTTTTAGGATGAGAACATTTTTAGGGTTGTTTGACAATATACCCTTTAGGGTATATTATAAAGTATGTCAATGTTGTTCCTTATTTTAAAATATTAAGGAACAGGAGCTGGAGGCAATTACTATGTATTACAATGATAAGGTTAAAAATAGAGTAAAACGGATTGAAGGGCAATTAAGAGGAATTTTACGATTAATGGAAGAAGATAAGGACTGTAAAGAGGTTATTACTCAATTATCTGCAGCTAGAACAGCGATTGACCGAACAATTGGTGTAATCGTTAGTTCAAATTTAGTCGAATGTGTTCGAAAAGCTGAAGAGTCTGATGGAAAGAGTGCTGAAGATTTAGTGAAAGAAGCCGTAAACCTTTTAGTTAAAAGTCGATAATCAATTCTTTATATAGGAAATGTTACGGATAGTCGGTGCCAATAGAATTAACCGATGTTTTATAAGAAATAGGGAGGAACAATCATGGTTAAAATTACACATGCTGCGATCGTAAAAATTACAAATGAAGTTCAAGATGTTATTGACGAAGGAAAAAAGCCGCTTATCCGCTTAGCCATGGGAATTGGCTGAGGGGGGCCACAGCTTCGTCTGACTCTGGAGGAGTCAGCTTTAGGTAATGATGAAATCACAGAACAAGATGGAATTCATTTTTTAGTCAATGAAAGGGACAAGGTCTATTTTGATAATGCTAAAATTGACTATATTACCTCCGTATTCGGAGGCGGGCAATTTAAAGTGCTTCGGGTTTAATTAGTAACGATTATCCATTCAAAAAATGAGTGTCAAAATTGTTTATAAATTTGACACTCATTTTTTTGTGGTTGAATCGTTTATTCAATCAAGATTTCCTTTTAATATTTCTTTAGCAATGGTATATCCAATTAGGAAGGCTGAAGCAGATGTGTTGCCATCCACAGTAAAGGGTATAGTTTGGGCATCCGCAACAATTAAATTATTGACTCCATGTACTCGGCCAAAACGATCTACTACACCGCCCATATTAATTGGTGCCATTCTTAGTGAGCTTTGTTGATGGTGATTATGACCGAAATTTTCTTTAATGAAGTTTTCAAGTTGTTCATCATCGTTAATGGTTTCCAGTGTTGGATTTATTAGTTGGTATGTTGAATCAATTTTCGAAAGCTTTTCTGCAATATTTTTTATATAAGTCCTATAAATCGCTTTGATAGCATTTAGATCATCTTTGTTTTCAAGGAATCCTTCATCAGCAAGGACAATTTTCAAAGGATCATTATTCTGTATTTTAATGGAACCGCGGCTTTTCGGCATCAGAAATAGAATCGCAATATTTAATTGCCCTTCTGCCACAATTCCAATTAGTTGGACACCCCTGAGGCGTTTGTTCCTTGAAAGTGGGGAAGGTAAAAAGGCTCCGCCTGTATAGAGGGCAAACGGATCATTTTGAAACTCAGGAAGATCCTCTTGATTCATGGAAAACGTAGCTGTGTTTAACGTATGATTCGTTAAAAATTGACCTACATTGGGATTTTCAAAAACAATTGGTATGCCGGCCTGTTTTAAATCTCTGGAAGGGCCGATTCCGGATAGCATCAGTAGCTGGGCACTGTTGATTCCTGCAGAGATAATCACTTGTTTGCGGGCAAATGCTTGTACCTTTTGCCCCTCTTTGAGAAATTCAATTCCAACTGCCTTTTTTCCTTCGAAAAGAATACGAAGGGCCGTTGATTTATAAAAAACCCTTAATTTTCGTCCGTTTACTCCGATTCCATCAGGAGTCATAATGTCTGAAGATAAAAATGCCGTTGATGCACTTTCACGCTCTCCATTTGTTTTTTGATATAGTTGCCAGCGGTAAAATGGACCAAGAGGAGTCCTGGGGTCATTATAATCAAGTATTTTAGGAAAACCAGTGGCATTTTCGATTGCTGAAACCAATTTTTTTGTAACGCTTGGCGGTTTAGAAGGGGCTTGCCTGATATTTAAACGGCCATTATAGCCATGAATTTCAGGATTTTTCGTTTTTCCATGATAATCTTCCAGCTGGTTAAAGCTATGAATTGCTTCTTCAGGTGACCACAATGAACCTAAAAGCTTTTCCCATTTTCTTAAAACAGAAGGAGTAGGTCTGACATACTGTTCCCCATTAATGGAAGACCCTCCGCCAGAAAGTCGGCCGGTTGTCCATTCAAAAGTTAGATCATCCACATTTTCTTGCGGTACTCCTTCTCCTTGCCAAAAATACTGCGGAAAAAATTCCTCTTCTAGTTCCGGAGCAAACCTGGAATCTCTAATAGGTTTATCGCGATCATTATTTTCTCCTGCTTCTATTACTAAAACAGAAGTTTTTTTATCATCCGTAAGTGTCTTAGCAATCACTGCACCAGCAGGCCCTGTCCCGACAACAACATAATCAAAAGTTAATTTTGATTGATTCGAAGCCATATGTTATTCTCCCTTATTTCGTTTATTTATCTTATGAATAATTGATGGGGAAGAAGTAGGTGAAGATAACCATTTTAGTCAAAATATTTATATATATATTACGAGTCTATTTAATAGTGAAGCTTAAAAATAATTTGGACATTTTAATTGAATTTCATCTTCTTATATGGTTTTCTAATAGGGAACTTTATTTCATATTAATGAATGGGGGCATCGCTTTAATTATTGGATTGGGAACAAGAATTGTTTCTGCTTTATTTTCTTTATTAATGATTGGGGCAATACTAAAAGTAAAACTTTCTGTTGGATTATTAGGAAATGGTCAAATGGCAGGATATGAATTAGATTTAGGGTTTTTGGCAATGGCAGTTTTTCTAGTAATCAGCGGCAGTAAGTTATTATCAATCGATCAATTATTTTCTAAAAAGGATTCAAATGAAATAAGAAAAGCTGCATAGGAAAAAAACAATAAAAGCCATTTGTGATTTTTAAATTTTCACAAATGGCTTTCTCTTAGAACAGACCTGCTTCTCTTGCAGCAGCAATGCTATTTCTAGCAAAATCTTCCGCAGACATGCCAACATTCTCCCAATGAATATACATTAAACGTGGATTTTCAAACAGCCAATGGTTATGAAAGGCTGTTACGATAAGGCCTCTTTTCCGTAATGCTGCAATAAATCGATTAAGTTCTCTTTGGAGAATAACCGATTCACCAAGATTTAGACCATTATTTTCAAAGGATAACATAAACGGAAGTGCAAGTGGGGAACGCGTGCGGCGACCTAAAATCGTTGCTTTAATATTTCGCAGGCGCATTACAGTACACACAGGTGCTGCTGAAATAACCTCTCCGCCGATAATATTGGCCAATCGTTGGCAGGTTGAAGCACTTATATTCCTAACATCACCACGAGAAGTACTTGTCATTCTTTTGCTTGAGTGATGCCCTGTAAGGTTTGAACTAGATTCAATTTCCATATCCATCTGATTGCTAACGCTTCTATTTGAATGATGCCCAGTCATTCTGGGGCTTGATTCCATTTCTAATTCCATTTCTGATTCCATCTGATTTCTATCAAAAGAGCTTATATCAGTATCACTATTAAAAGATCTGAACCAATTTTCAAAAACGTCTCTTCTTTCCATTAAAATCACCTCCTTGTCCTAGTCTAATGAGCCATTATTTTCGAAAAAAACCTGCCTCTTTTGCAGCTTCAAAACTATTTATGGCGAACTCAAACGGATCTCCAACGTTCTCCCAATGCATATACATTAACCGCGGTTCTTCAAAAAGCCAGTGGTTATGGAAAGCAGTAACGATAAGGCCTCTTCTTTGTAATGCATCCATCAAAGCATTAGCTTCTCTTTGAAGGAGTACAGTTTCCCCAAGGTTAAGGGTTCTTCCTCTTACATTGTTTTCAAAGGATAGAGCAAATGGCAGGGCTAATGGGGATTGAGTGCGGCGCCCTAAAATCGTAGCATTTATATTACGAAGGCGCTGAACCACACATGCTGGCGTTGACGCGATGACTATACCTCCAATAATATCGGCTAATCGTTGGCATGTTGAAGTACTGATGCCTGCAACAGAATTACGGTTACTATTTCTTTGTGCCGGACGCCATACTGAACTTGCTCCCATTTCATTATTGAAATTATTTCTTTCCAATTTATCACCTCCTTGTCCAACCAATCTCACTTAACAGTTTATGCAGGGATTTTGGACAAGAATGGACTAGTGACTGAGGACAAAAATCTTTTTTTAAAAAATTTTGAGTAAATGAGTTAATAAAATTTCATTTGATTATTATACCAACATATTATTTTTAGAGATTATTTTTTTACGAGAGTCAACAGTTAACTGTTGGCTTTTTTGCGTTGCAGTTGCAATATTGGGTGTATTGAACTTTAGTAGACATAAAATCGGATTGAAAAATAATAACTATTACACTACAATTTGTAATGGAAGGGTGGTTTTTTTATGACAATTAATAATTTTCGTTTTGACCAAGAAGGACTAAATCGCTTTTTCGGTCCACTCGAGGCCAAGATCATGAACATTCTTTGGAACGGCAATGAGATGAGTATAAAAGAAGTCCAGCATCAATTAGAAAACGAGAAGCCTATAAATTTTAATACAGTTATGACGGTAATGAATCGTCTTGTTGATAAAAACATCCTTACGAAAAGATTAGAGAGAAGAACGTCTCTCTTTAAACCTTTAAAATCCAAAGAAGATTTTATTAACCACCAATCAAAGAAGTTAACGGAAAATCTTTTGGATGAATTTGGGGGACTAGTCGTCAATCATATGCTGGATTCCTTAAAAGATGTTGATGATCTTTTATTGCAAAAACTCGAGTATAAACTGGAACAATTAAAAAAGGACAGAAAATGAAATGGCCTGGAAACATAAATCAATTGCGGTATTAGGATTAGCCCTTTTCTTTGCCATCATTTTGAATGTCCAAATGGTTATGTACTTGATAAATATCCTATTTGGGCCTATCGAGCTGTTTAATATTTTTAATTTTTGCGTAAGTTTATTTGAAAGAGGAACCTTTGCCTATTATGCAATTGTGCTTATAGTAAACTTCTACATTTTTTATTCCGTAATCATTATTGGTAAAAAGGTTGTTAATCAGATCATTATTTTAAGGTCATTTCGTAAAAAATTGCTACAACATATTAATAATGATAAATCTAAACATTTGAATAAAATGTTTAATAGAATAAATGAAGACATTGTCGTTATTGAAAATAATGAGTTATTGGCATTTACTTTTGGTTTTTGTAAACCAATAATAGTGCTTTCCAATACATTAATCGAAATGTTAGACTCGAAGGAATTAGAAGCAGTAATATATCACGAAACTTCACACCAGAAATATTTTGATGGTATAAAAATATTTATTTTACAAATCATTTCTGAAGTGATGTGGTATATCCCTCTTACAAAATGGTCGTATCAGAATTATAGGATTTTAATTGAACTGGCTGCAGATGAATTTGCGATTAATCGAATGGGTTCTGAACTTGGTTTGGGAAGTGCGCTATTAAAGTTAATCAAGAAGAAATTGAACTTTAATTCAAATCCAACTACATCTCTTGTCCAGTTTGCCGATGAAACAGTCGATTACAGGCTTAAACAACTGATTGATCCTCAACAAACCATCCCTGTTAAAGTTGACACTGGTTCGATTATTATTTCGTTAAATGTTTTTATATTAATCTTATTTATCTTAGTTATTGCATAAGAAAGGGTTGGAGCCAAATCCAATCCTTTCTTAATTTAAATGGGTTACAAACTAACTTTTAATGATTAATAATTCTTGACCAATAATCACTATTTGCACTACAATGAGTAGTGTGTCGAGGAAGTTATTTTCTTTTAAAAGGAAATACTCTTTTAACTTACACTACAAATTGTAGTGTTTAGTGAGCTTTCTAAAAAAAGATGTAAAAGAAAGGAGCAGCAAAATTGAAAAAAACAGATGTTGGGGTATTTATTTTGAGAGTATTTTTAGGATTGTCATTCTTTATTCATGGTGTTTCAAAGTTTCAAAGTGGTATAAGCAATACGGTCGGCTGGTTTGACAGTATTGGAATACCAGGCTTTGTGGCATACGCAGTAGCGATTATTGAATTAATTGGCGGACTGTTGTTAATAATCGGATTTGGTACTCGATACATAGCAGCGCTCTTTTTATTTATCATGATGGGGGCTATTCTAAAAGTAAAATTAGCAGCAGGTTTTATGGGAAATGGACAAGGTGCCGGTTATGAATTAGATCTTGCTTTTGCAGTTATGGCAGTCTTTTTATTCCTGAATTCTAATTCTACTCTTTCTCTAGATTCAAAATTGTTTGCTAAAAATCAACAATAAAATGTTGAATTCTTTGAGTGATTACAAAACTAAGAAAGAGGGAAAATAGATGGCTTCAGTAACAAAAAAACAATACAATCGAAAAAACAATCAAAATTTATTTTCAGAGTGATTGGTTTAATAGCTGTATGTCTCTTCGGTTTAATATTTTTATCAAATACAGCAAAACAAGAAGCAATGGACTACGAAGGACAGCCAGTTTTAGGGGAAACGTCTGCTCCTGTTAAGATAGTTGAATTTGGTGATTACAAATGTCCCTATTGTAAAAATTTTAATGATTCGCTTCTTCCGAATATCCAAAAGGATTTTATCGATACTGGGAAGGCTTCGTTTTATTTTATGAATTATTCGTTTATCAATGTTGATTCTACTCGGTCTGCAAAATTTGCGGAAGCAGTATTTAAAGAGTTAGGAAACGAAAAGTTTTGGCAGCTCCATGAGCTATTATATAAAAAACAACCAGATGATTCTAAAGCAGAGCAAATGGATATTTATACAGAATCTTTCCTAAAGGAAATATTGGGTGAAATTGCCTCTGATGCAGAAGTGAAAAAAGTGGTCAGCTCTTATAATAATGGGCAAACAAAAGAGGCATGGGAAAAAGATATGAACGCTGCTAATAATTTAAGTATTACTAGTACCCCCACCATTTTTATTAATGGTGTAAAATTTGAAGGGAATACCTATGATGATTTCAAGGAAAGAGTAAACGAAGCAGCAAAAGAATAATTTTGTAATACAGCATTACCTTACCGACATTAATGGTAAGGTTTTTTGCAGAATGAATATAAAAATCCCGTATATACGAATAATAAAAAGGTACATTTTAACATTGGAGGGAAAAGGTTTTATGAGAAAAATATTGTTGATGGGATTGATTTTGTTATTTCCTCTAAAAAAACATGATAGCTGGAACCACCAGTGCATACGCTAAACCGCAGGTAAAATCCATTAGCCAATCTGAGGTAAAGTTCGAAAATAAATTCAGGAGACTTTGGATTGATCATGTATTGTGGACAAGTAATTATATTACAAGTGCAACAACAGCTGGAGCGGAGGATCAAAAACAGGTACTGAAAAGGCTTTTGAAAAATCAGGAGGAGATTGGGAATGCTGTAAAGCCAGTATATGGAGAGAAAGCTGGGAACAAACTTACGGCTTTGCTTAAGGAGCTTAAGAATCTTCCAGCATTCTGTTGGAGTTTCTTTCATTTTGAGGGGCATTTGCTAACGTGCTTGAGATTAGTGAATACATGCAATAACAGACGAGAGGGAACTTAATTTCATTCAAGTTCCCTCTTTTATTGTATTCAGCGGAGATTATTTTAATGTTTTCAGCCATGCGGCCATTCCTGGCGCATCCTCTTTGGACACCAAGCCAGACGGCATATTGCCTCGTCCGTGTTGTACGATGTTCTCGAGTTCCTTTTCCGATAAACGGGAACCGACACCTTTTAAAGAAGGCCCGACTCCGCCTTGGTATTGATCTCCGTGACAGCCTACACAAGTGCTTTTATAGATGGATTCTCCGTCCACTTTGGATACTGCTCCTCCTTCTTGTTGACCTTCATTTTGAGCAGGTGGTTCTTTGGCCTCATTCTGACCAGGCGTTTCTTTTGCCACTTCTCTTTGGTCTTGCACATTACTTAGTATAAAAAATCCGCCAATTCCTATCACAAGGATGGCCAGGGTAATCAAAACAGTTTTCATAAAATCGCCTCCTAATTATCTTGCTTTGATACAAGAAATGAAAAATGATGTGCAAACTTATTCTAACCTTACAAACAAGTAAGCCGAAATACCCTATGATATAAGTATGGGCAGTTAAAAGGAAACTACGCATGAAAGAGGAAAACTTCGTTTTTTTGATGGCTTTTCTGTTATAAAGTAAAACAAGAAGGACATTAGGGCAAAGATACCTTATGATTTAATATATAATCTCAAACAATAGGAGTGGTTTAAATTATTAATGCAATCGTTTTATTTGTTCTAGCAGGTTTGGCAGAAATAGGCGGAGGTTACCTAATTTGGTTAAAAAGACTATTTCGTAATAACGTAATAGTCTTATTTTAAAATTTATCTATTGACATTATACCTATAGGGGTATAATATAAAGCTTGTTAATGACATTGTTTCATTGAAAGAAGCATAGTTGACATCAGTAATTTTAACAGGTATCAATTAAAAAAGGGTTGACACCCTCTTTTATTTTCACTAACAAATACCCTTAGGGGTAATGGTAAATAATTATAAGGAGGAATAAATAATGAATGTTACAAAAGTAGTTGATGCTAAAGGTTTAGCTTGTCCAATGCCAATTGTTAAAACAAAGAAGGCGATAAATGAACTTGAAACCGGCCAAGTATTGGAAATCCATACTACGGATAAAGGCGCTAAGAATGATCTTACCGCTTGGGCTAAATCTGGTGGTCATGAATTATTGAAATATGAAGAAGAAAACAAGGTATTAAAATTTTGGATTAAAAAAGAATAATTTTTTTAAATCATGATATACCCATACCAGTATATGATGTTTATACATTAACTATCAGGGGGTCACAAAATGACAGAAAAGAAAAAGACAACAATCGTTTTATTTAGCGGAGATTATGACAAAGCAATGGCTGCTTATATTATTGTAAATGGTGCAGCTGCTTATGATCACAAAGTAACCATTTTTCATACGTTTTGGGGATTAAATACCTTACGTAAAGATGAAAATATTCCGGTAAAAAAGGGATTCATGGAAAAAATGTTTGGGAAAATGATGCCAAGAGGCGCTGATAAAATGGGTCTTTCCAAAATGAACTTTGCTGGGTTTGGTCCCAAAATGATTAAAGATATTATGAAAAAGCACAATGCGATGTCTTTACCTCAATTAATCGAAATGGCACAAGAGCAGGATGTAAAACTTGTAGCATGTACCATGACAATGGATTTGTTAGGTCTTAAAGAGGAAGAGCTGTTAGATGATATTGAATATGCAGGAGTCGCTGCTTACTTAGCAGATGCAGAGGAAGGTAATGTAAACCTGTTTATTTAACGAATGTCAAAGGCGGTATGAGTGTAACTGGCGGGATGCTTGCTTGGGAAGGTAAAGTTGAATAAATTTTTTTAACAAGAATAATACCCTTATAGGTATAAAAACAGGAGGTCAATCATGAATAACATAAAAGTAAACGTAACTTTAGATGCAAAAGGATTAGCTTGTCCAATGCCGATTGTAAGAACAAAAAAAGCAATGAATAACTTAGTGGCAGGACAAGTATTAGAAGTTCAAGCTACAGATAAAGGGTCCAGAGCGGACATGAAAGCATGGAGTGAAAGTTCGGGGCATCAATATTTGGGAACTATCGAGGAAGGCGAAGTATTGAAGCATTACCTTCGGAAATCTTCTAATGATGAATTCAATGAAAAAAATCACCCAAATGTTATCAATAATGAAGAACTAGAGAAAATGCTTAATGCAAATGAAAATATCGTAGTAGTCGATGTAAGAGAATATGCAGAATATGCTTTTAACCATATTCCTAGCTCGATCTCTATTCCATTAGGTGAACTGGAAGACAGATTAAATGAATTAAACAAACAAGATCCTATCTTTGTAGTTTGCCGGACAGGAAATCGCAGCGATCTTGCGGCACAAAAATTAACGGAAAATGGTTTTACTAATGTAGTCAATGTTGTTCCAGGAATGTATCAATGGACTGGTGAAACTACAGGTATTAATCGTTAAGACAAATTTTTTTAACTATTTTAATACCATAGGGGGTAATTTAGAAATGGCTGTCAATGTAATGACTTCAAAAGAGGTAACGAGGAAGGTTTTTAATAGAGAAGAGTTATTTATTCTTGATGTACGTAATGAAACTGATTTCAATGATTGGAAAATTGAAGGCGAAAACTTTGAGTATTTAAATATTCCTTATTTTGAATTACTTGATGGTATAGAAGAAATCATTGATAAAATTCCTACTGAAAAAGAGGTATTAGTGGTTTGTGCTAAGGAAGGCTCATCGGTAATGGTAGCAGAAATGCTTTCTGATACAGGGTTAACAGTGTCATACCTTAAGGGTGGAATGAAGACATGGAGTGAACATTTAGAACCAGTTAAAGTGGGGGACCTAACTGATGGTGGTGAAATTTATCAGTTTGTTCGAATCGGTAAAGGATGTTTATCTTATATGGTGGTTTCAAACGGTGAAGCAGCACTGATTGATGCAACGCGTATGACGGAAATGTACCTTGATTTTGCTGAAAGTATCGGCACAAAAATTACTCATGTATTTGATACACACCTTCATGCGGACCATATTTCTGGCGGGCGTACAATTGCAGAGAAAACTGGAGAAACCTATTGGCTTCCACCAAAGGATGCAACAGAAGTTACCTTTGATTACCAACCATTAGAAGACGGTAATACCGTCGAAATTGGAACCGTGAGAATCAATATCCATGCTTTATATACACCAGGTCATACTATTGGTTCTACTTCCTTCATTGTCGATGAAAAGTTCTTACTTTCAGGTGATATTTTGTTAATTGACTCTATTGGAAGGCCAGATTTAGCCGGCTTTGCACAGGATTGGGTTGGGGATTTAAGAGAGAGTCTATACAAACGTTATCGAGGTTTAGCTGAGGATTTAATCGTCTTACCCGCTCATTTTATGATTATAGATGAATTAAATGATGATGGCAGTGTAGCTGAAAAATTAGGAACTCTATTTTCCAATAATCATGGTTTAAATATTGAAGATGAAAATGAATTTAGAAAATTGGTGACTGAAAACTTACCTCCACAACCAAATGCGTATCAAGAAATTCGTAAAACGAATATGGGAAAAATCAATCCTGACATTGATCAGCAACGAGAAATGGAAATCGGTCCAAACCGTTGTGCGGTCCGTTAATCAAGAAATAGGAGGCAATATAAAAGAAATGACGTTTTAAAATTCTGGATTAATATAGGTTAATAATAAAGGGGAACCAATCAGGGTTCCCTTTTCTAAAGAGGAGGACATCATGGGTATTAGCTTAATGATTACGATCTTCCTAATGGGGGTTGTAGGCTCTTTTATTTCTGGAATGTTAGGGATAGGTGGAGCTATCATCAACTATCCGATGTTGGTATATATTCCATTTATGCTTGGTGTAGGTCATTTTTCTGCTCATGAGGTTTCAGGTATTACATCCAAGTGTTTTTTGCAACATTTGGTGATGTTTTGGCTTATCGTAGAGGAGGTTATTTAAATAAATCACTTATTGCATACATGGGTATAAGTATTTTAATTGGAAGTTTTATTGGGGGATTTGGATCCACTAACATGCCGGAAAGAGGAATCAACATTGTATATGGTATATTAGCATTAATAGCTGTTATCATGATGTTTGTCCCAAAGAGAGGAATTGACCATATTCCGCTGGAACAAGTCAAGTTTAACAAATGGCTTGCAGCGCTGTTATCATTCATAGTGGGGATTGGGGCTGGTATTGTAGGAGCCGGAGGAGCATTCTTGTTAGTCCCAATCATGCTTGTTGTGTTAAAGATTCCAACAAGGATGACCATTGCCTCTTCCTTAGCCATTACACTTATTTCATCGATTGGGGCTGTTTCAGGTAAAATCGCAACAGGACAAGTGCCAATATTACCTTCAATTATCATGGTTGTTGCCAGTTTAATTGCATCACCAATAGGAGCAACCCTATTCTAAAGGAAATAGCTTTTTTATTTTATCCACTATCCTTTTTGTTCTCTTAATAAAACATTAAGAATCCATTAAAATGGAAAAATCAATCTAAAACGGTGGTACATTATTGATAAAGGTAACAATAATTGTTCTACTTTAGTTTTTTTCTTTTCATGAACTATGGAGGCATTGATATGTCATATTTAATAAATTTATTTGAACAACACAGTTCTTAATATATAAATTGCAAAAAAGACGAGAGGATGTTTAGTATATGAGACATCTAGTAATTGGACTAATTATATTAGATACTTTAATCTTAATAGCCGTGATCTGTGGTGAAATTCTCTTTAGAATTTAACGCTACTTTGTTTTAGGTATCAAAATTGCTGCGTTCCCTGCAAGCGTATTGGCAGGGTTTTTGTGGCAATCCTTTGGTGCTTTTACAGCTTTTGGTGTAAGTAGTCTACTCGAAATAATATCTGTATTGCTTATGTTTATTCTTCGGATATAACTAGTTTAAAAAAAAGAATAATCCTCAAATTGGGACTTAATTAATATTGTCCGCCCTAATCGGGTAGAAATATGCCGTACATGATATTTGTTAACCATGGAGCTTCAAAACCTTGCACATATTAAATGATTATTTTGTCGAAAGTAATAATTGTATGTTTACTTACAAGAAGCCCAAAATGGTAAAGCCCAAAAAAGAAACAAAACTTATTAGAAATGCAATGAAAAGTTCCTTTTTTAAATTCATAAACAGACCTCAATTCAAATTAAATCGGCAGCTGTGATCCACTAATAGTTCAAGTTATAAATATAACTCACATTCATAAATATTTCCTTCATAGGTGGGATAAAGAGATGGAACAGCATATAGATTATCTTATTTCACATTTTGGTTATTTCGGAATCATCATTGTTCTAATTGGGGGAATAGTTGGCCTTCCAGTACCTGACGAGGTTCTTCTAACCTATGTTGGTTATAAAGTGTTTCAAGGCACATTATCGTACATACCCTCTTTACTAAGTGCATTTGTGGGGGCAATGGTAGGAATTTCTCTCAGCTACTTTATTGGATATAAATTCGGATTACCTTTAATAAAAAAGTTTGGTCCAAAATTTCATATAACGGAAAAAAAAATCAATCGTACTCAAAAATTATTCCTCAAAATTGGACCTGTTCTTATATTGGTTGGCTATTTTATTCCTGGAATTCGCCATCTCTCTGCCTTTGTTGCTGCATTAAATAGTTTTCCGTTTAGAAAATTCGCTGCTTATGCTTATATTGGAGCCTTCTTATGGAGTTTGTCTTTTATCACTTTAGGAAGAAAACTAGGGGAAAATTGAGGTATAGTTGATTTCTATGTGTCAAAATACAGTATATATCTTATTTTGTTTTTCCTTGTCCTTTCTTTAATGGTATACCTTATTTGGAGAAGAAAAAAGCAATTGGGAAAAGTGGGAGGTACTCCTTGAAGTAAAGTGGAGATAAGGAATTTGAAATGCCTCTTTAAAGTTAGATAAAAAAAAGATTTGTAAAACAAAAGGAAGCCAAAGAAGAGAAGTGCCTATCAGGACACTTCTCTTCCTTTTATAAATACAAAAAAATGATATTTAATTGGATGGTTCTAATTTATTATTGAATAGCAGGCTTTTTGGACCCTGTTGGCCAGAAGTTGCCGATAATTGCACCAACCACTGCTGGTAATATCCATCCAAGACCAATACTGTAAAGCGGTAAATATTCAATATACGCAGCTTTAATGGATTCGAATAAAGGAATGGTCGCCCCCGGCAAGCTTCCAATTAACGTGCTGTAACCATCAAAGAAACTTACACAAAAAGTAAGGAGCATAGACGCTGCATATACACTTTGCTTATGATTAAAAAATGATGAACAGAGCGTCAACAAAATCAAAACAATCGCCAAAGGATATAATAACATTAGTACTGGAACAGCGTATTGAATAATATTGTTTAAGCCAAAATTAGCGATGATAAATGACATAAGGCTTAGGATAAGCACGAACATTTTATAGCTTACTTTTGGAAAAATACTATTGAAAAATTCACTACAGGAGGTAATGAGTCCAATGCTCGTTTTTAAACATGCCAGTACAATTATAATTGCAAGAAGGATCGCACCAAATTCTCCAAAGTAATGTTGAGCTACCTTAGCAAAGATTAATCCGCCATTATCGAATGTACCGATGATAGATACGCTTGATGCCCCCATATAAGTAATGAGGCCATAGATCAACATCATTAGTGCCATCGCGAAAATGCCTGATCTCCATGTTGCTTTTGCAATGGTCTTCTTATCGGTAATCCCTTGTCCCTTAATAGCATTGATGACAACAATCCCAAATGCTAATGAAGCGAGGGCATCCATCGTGTTATAACCCTCTTTAAAACCAGTTATAAATGCCAATTGGCTGTAATCACCCGTTGGTGTTCCGAACGGTCCCATAGGTTTGACAATCGCGATAATAATTAAAAAGAATAAAAATACTAAAAATGCAGGTGTTAGATATTTTCCGATATAGTCAATAATTTTCGCAGGATTTAATGAGAAATAATAGACGATGGCGAAAAATACGAAGCTAAAGAGCCCAAGATATAAACTGACGTGCTCTGGATTAATAAATGGTTCAAAACCGACTACGAAAGGTACTGTTGCTGTACGTGGAATCGCGAAAAACGGGCCAATGGTTAAGTAAAGGGCCATAGCGAAGACGACTCCAAATTTCGGATGGACCCGTCCTGCTAATTCACGAAGTCCATTACTTGAAGATAGTCCGAATGCTAAGATTCCCATAAATGGTAAACCAATTGCTGTTACTAGAAAACCAATTAAAGCTGGCCAAAAGTTAGTACCGGCGACTTGTCCCATCTGAATAGGGAAAATCAAATTTCCAGCCCCAAAGAACATACCAAACAGCATCGTACCGATGACTGCGTATGTTGAGAATGATATTTTTTGATGCATACATGTTGCTCCTTCTAGATGAATTTCATATATTTTACCACCATTTAGAATTGTTGGCTATCATTTAATGACTACTATATGGGAGATCATAATTTTGGCTTATCCTTAATCGATTAGAAAAAGAGGAATAATCGAGCATCTTTTACTACAAAAACCATAACGTTGACTGTACGGTTTGGATTGTGATATAGTTAACATATCTAGAGAAAGGGGTGAGTAAGTTGGGAAGTTGTATCGGATTGGTGAAATAGCCAGTTTAATGAGCATTTCAAAAAGAACGATTGATTATTACACCCAAATAGGCTTACTGAACCCTGTAAGGTCGGATTCTAATTATCGAATGTATGGAGAAGAGTCTATTCAGATATTGGAATTGGTTGAACATTATAAAACTCTTAATATGCCGCTTGAGGAAATTAAATCTTCTATTAAAATGATTAATTCAGATAATGTCATAGATAAAGAAAAAATGGAAAAACATTGTAAGCAGATTGCTGTTCTCATGGAGCATCTTAAAGAGGAAATAAAGGTAATGGAGCCTATTCTTCAAAAATTAAACAATGATGAAAAAGAAATGCTCGTTAATAAACTTTCCTTACAGGGAGTTACATTGGCTCAAACATTGTTATTAATATTTGGTTAAAGAGGTGAATGTTTAGATGTTGTTCCATCCAATGGATATATTAATCTTCATTGCTTTTGGACTATCAATCTGGGCACAGTTTAAAGTAAAGGGTAATTTTAATAAATGGGCTGAGGTCGGGGCTTCTTCTGGGCTATCAGGTGCAGAGGTAGCTAGGAGAATTTTAGATTCAAATGGATTATATCATATCCCTGTTCAAGAGGTTCCAGGAAGGTTATCGGATCATTACGATCCTATAGCAAAAGCAATTCGTTTATCAGAGGACGTATACTATGGCCGTTCCATTGCGTCAATTTCGGTTGCTGCCCATGAGGTAGGCCATGCAGTACAAGATAAAGAGTCTTATAGGGCACTCGTATTAAGACATCGAATGTTTCCAATGGTGAATCTTACTTCTGGTATAGCTCCATTCTTGTTAATGGGAGGTATATTCCTTCATCAATCATCACTTATTGGACTAGGAATTATTCTTTTCTCGGCAGCAGTTGCATTCCAAGTGATTACTCTGCCAGTAGAGTTTAATGCAAGTGCTCGTGCAAAGAACTTTATGCTTGCAGAAGGTATTATTCGAAATCATGAAGAAAAGGGAGTTAATAAGGTTCTTGGTGCGGCAGCATTAACGTATGTGGCTGCAGCATTGATTTCTGTTCTTGAATTATTAAAATTTGTCATAATTTTCTTTCAAGGAAACAATGAAGAACAGGAAGATTAATATCTTTGCAATATCTTAGACTAACTTTGTTTTACTAAAATAGGAGGTGTATTCCTTACTTACTATTAAGTGAGGAGATTATTGATAATAATTAATTTGATTACCATAGCAATTTTAATTGCTTTTACGGCATTTTTCGTATCATATGAATTTGCCATTGTTAAAATACGAGGTACACGAATTGATCAACTGGTTGCAGAAGGAAATAAAAACGCCATTGCAGCTAAAAAAATTATTACTAACCTAGACGAATATTTATCTGCATGTCAATTAGGTATTACGGTTACAGCATTAGGTTTAGGGTGGTTAGGTGAACCAACGGTAGAGCATATCCTTCACCCATTGTTGGTCAGCCTTAACTTGCCTGAATCCGTTTCAACCATTGCATCATTTGTTATCGCCTTTGCATCTGTAACATTTATTCACGTCGTAGTAGGGGAACTTGCTCCCAAAACGGCAGCAATTCAAAAAGCGGAAGCAGTTACATTAATTTTTGCACGACCAATGATTCTGTTTTATAAAATCATGTATCCATTTATTAAAGCATTAAATGGATCTGCTCGTTTGATTTTAGGCATCTTTGGAATGAAACCAGCTTCAGAACTCGAAGCTGCTCACTCTGAGGAAGAACTTCAATTGATTATTTCCGAAAGCTATAAAAGCGGAGAAATTAATCAGTCTGAGTATAAATATGTGAACAACATTTTTGAATTTGATGATCGAATTGCAAAAGAAATTATGGTACCACGTACAGAAATTGTGGCCCTGGATAAATCACAAACTTTAGCAGAATGCCTAGAAATCGTTAAAAGCGAAAACTATACAAGGTACCCAGTCATCGATGGGGAAAAAGATAACATCGTAGGTATGCTAAATATGAAGGAAGTTTTAACGGACTATATCATTAACAATAATTTAGATACTCCAATCGACCAATATGTACGGCCTGTGATCCAGGTTATTGAATCGATTCCGATCCATGATTTGTTATTAAAAATGCAAAAAGATCGCATTCATATGGCAATCTTAGTGGATGAATATGGTGGTACGGCAGGTTTAGTAACGGTCGAGGATATTCTAGAGGAAATTGTTGGTGAAATTCGAGATGAATTTGATGCTGATGAAGTTCCTGAGATAAATAAAATTAATGACAATAAAACAATTGTAGACGGAAAAGTGCTTATTGAAGAAATAAATGATTTATTTGGATTAGATTTAGATGACGAGGATATTGATACCATTGGTGGATGGATTTTATCCAAAAAGATGGATGTAGTCGAAGGCGATATTATTAATCATGGTGAATTTGACATTAAAGTCCTTGAAGTTGATGGGTATCATATCAAGTCTTTAGAAATAGTAAAAATACAAGAATCTTTTGCTTAATAGATGAATCCCTCTAAATTAGTGGGGTTTTTTTCATTTTTAATCTGTATTAATAATAATTGTGTTGACATTATATTGACAACGGAAAGTCGATTGTTGACAAAAAGTCAACGAATTTGTATATTTTAATAGAAATTCTTTTTTTCAATTAGGATAAAGTGTGTTTATTTCTACTGATTTTTAATAGTGATGAAATTGATAAGTAATGAAAAACGGAAAGGGAAGCTAAGATGTCTGGTGAAAAGATAGATAATAATCTGGGGTTATTATTGAAAAAATTATTAAAGGAACGTTCTTTATCCATGAGGAAGCTTAGTGAGCTTACTGATATTGACACAGCCACGATCTCTAGGATTATTAATGATAAACGTAAAGCAAACCCTGCTCATTTACAAAAATTTGCTCATTATTTACAAGTCCCCATTTCAGAGTTATTTATAGCTGCAGGCTTTTCAATTGAAGAGAAAAATACAAGACAGCAATCTGACATTATTATGTCTGTTGAAAGTATTCAAAATTTACTTGAATTCTCCAATCTAATAGATAGAAAGTTTAGTATTGCTAGTTTAGAACATGAATTATCTAATTATGAACAATATGTACAAACAGAAGAGGGAAAAGAAACTATTCTCAAAAGATTTGGGGAAAAGGTTAAGAAATTAGGAAGTATTGGTCCGTTTATCAGTCAGCTTAAGGAAATGTATGAGAAATTCCGCTTAAATAAGGGAACACCTCGGGAGCTTGCCATAGTTGGAAGTGCACTAATCTATTTTATTGTCTCAGTGGATGTTATTCCAGATTACATTTTTCCAGTTGGTTTTATCGACGATGCTATGGCAATTCAAATTGTAGCAAATTTACTAAAAGCCGAGTAGCAATTGCCTTAATTCTTCGAAATAGCCGTTTAAGAGCTACATTAGAGCTACAGGCAATAATTCAACAAAACTATGGACAATTGGGAAGGTGTACTATGGAAAGAATGCATCGTAGAAAAAAGCGTGTTAGATGGAAAAGGGTAATGTTGCTTATTTTTATTTTAATGATTGGTAGTGTAAGTGCTTATGCAACTTATCAATATAAACAAGGAGTTTCGCTTGGTAAGGATGGAAAATTTAATGATGATGAGAAAGTAGCGAAAGCATTCCAGGGAGAAGATGTGAAGTTTGGTAGAATTAATGTGCTCCTATTGGGAAGTGATTCACGTGGTGAAGAACATTCAAGAACGGATTCCATCATGATCGCCCATTATGATCAGGATACTCATCAATCTAAGTTGATTTCTATAATGAGAGATACCTATGTTAATATTCCTGGTCATGGAAAGCAAAAAATAAATGCAGCATTTGCATATGGCGGTCCAGAGCTTCTTAGACAAACAATTAAAGAAAACTTTGATATTGATGTAAATTATTACGCTATTGTTGATTTTGAAGGTTTCTCAAAGATTGCAGATATTATTGCACCAGATGGAATAGAAGTGGATGTTCCTCATGAAATGACATATGGAATAGGAACGACAATTAATCCTGGAAAACAAACCTTACATGGGGATAAGTTATTAGGATATGTACGTTTTAGGCATGACAAATTAAGTGACTTTGGCCGAGTTCAAAGACAACAGGAAGTCATTAGCAAGTTGAAGGACCAAACTTTGAGTATTGGAAGTATCATAAAGCTTCCTAAAATATTGGGTGTTATAGGCCCTTATGTTGATACCAATTTGGATACTCCTACTCTTTTTTCCTTGGGGAAAGATTTGCTTACTAATCAATCCAATGACTTAAAAACAATGCGTATTCCCGTGGATGGGTCTTATACTAATGAGCAATTCAAGAATGCTGGTGCAGTGTTAAGTATCAATCTTGAACAAAACAAGTCTGCACTAAATGAATTTTTATCATCGTAATAAAGCCGAAAATAAGACAAGGATAGGAGATGAAAACATTTTATCAAATATTGGTTTTCCAGGATTAATATTATCCTTATCGTAGCACTTGTTATTTTTGGTCCTAACAAGCTTCCTGAAATCGGTCGAGCCTTTTGAAAAACAATTCGGGAGTTTAAAGAAGCTACAGAAGGTATAACACAAGATATAAAGGAAGAAGTAAAAGAAGTGAAGGTAGACAAAATTGATTTAAATAAATAAGGACGTATTCAGAAATGCAAGATGGAATGAAAGCATCTTGCATTTTTTAAGTAAATTAAATTGAGCACTATGGAGGATAAAGAACTTAAACAAAAACGTCTTTGTACTTTGAATAATGGTGAAGAACCTGAGTTTATTTGAAGTTAGGACGACTATATTGAAAATATTAGGAATATATTCATTTGAAAGGTGGACAAATATGCGTTATTTATTATTATTAATCATTATTGTTCCTGCAATGGATATAGGCGTATTGCTGTTTTCTGGTAAAACGATTGGTGTTTGGCCGACATTGATTTTTATTATATTAACAGGAATAATTGGAGCCTATTTAGCGAAAAGAGAAGGGCTGCAAACCATTCGGAGGGCACAGGAGCAACTGCGTTACGGACAAATTCCCAGTGAAGCTGTTTTAGATGGCATTTGTATTCTAATTGGCGGTACACTACTTTTGACTCCAGGGTTTATCACGGATGTATTCGGATTTCTAATGCTTTTTCAGCCAACAAGAAAGCTGTTTAAATTCTTTATGAAAAATTCATTTCGAAAATGGATCGATAGAGGAAATATTAAGATTATAAAATAAAAAGTCGGCTTCTGAGATTTGAACTGCACCCGAATTGTTAGAGTGTGTCTAACTTTTCGGGGTCACTTCAATTGGAAGCCGACTTTTTAGATTTCATTTTCCTCTAAATGCCCGATTATCATGAAAAGGTTATTTGTGAATGAAAGGAACAATCTCTTTCGTTATAATCTTAATTCAATCAATGGGCGTGTGTATTTTTGAATCAAATAATTTCCTAATAATATGCATAGCCCAAGAGAAAAAATTATGAGCATCAAGTAATGATCTGAAACATCATCTAATACGTCATCTGAGACGATGGTTTGAATAGTTTTTATGATAAATCCGTGTAGGAGATATACATACAAGGTCCTTTGGCCAATCACCGTCATTTTAAATCCATTAGTCGGAACAATGGCCAAAAAGCCAAAAATAACGATTAAAGTTACTAAGTATTGTGAAGAACGTAACAAACCACTGCTTAGTTCCTTCAAGCCCATATTAGCGTATGAAGTATCGCCTAGCAGCCATGGTATACCATCCTTTGGAAAGAGAATTCCCACTAATAGCATCGTACATAAAAGAATCACAAATCCAATGACAGTTGAATATTTAACTTTTTTAACTATTTTTAAATGCTTCGGTTCCAATAAAAAACCTAAAAGAAAATAAGGGAAAAACACAAAAGTTCTTGATAACGATAGATAACTTCCGACATTATCAATATAACCAATGCCTATACCGATTGCTACTGCTATAATAAACCCAATCCAATTCAATCTTGCAAAAATATATAGGAGTAGATTCCAACTGAATAAACTTAGTAAAAACCACAATGTCCAATGCGGCTTGAGGAGATCGAAATTAAGCGTGGATTCATGCCCATTCAAATAATAAAAAATAGAATAAATCACTTGGAAAATTAAATATGGTAATAAGATCTTCTTTACTGTTTTTAATAAATAACCTTTCTTATTGAATCCTTTAGAAAAGTATCCAGAAATAAGGATGAACGCTGGCATATGAAAAAGAAATATGACCGAGTATAAAGAAAATAAAAAATCATCATTACCTTTTAATGGGCTAATCACATGACCGAATACCACTAAAAAAATTAAGATAAATTTTGCGTTGTCGAAGTATAGACTTCTCCTAGTAGAGGAAGCCATTTTAATGAACACCCCCTGAGTTCTTATCGTAATCCAAAATCCCCTTATAATATACCTCTGGTAATTCCCTTTTCAAGAGTGTATTAAACTAGTAAATTTGTACTGTTCCGCCAAATAATGGGTTTAAGTAGGTTACAATCTAAAACAGTAAGTCGAATTTGAACCCTCTCTTAGTTTACAAAAAGAATGTTACAACACAATAAATAAATCATGAAAAAAGTATATGAAATGATCAATAGTTAAATATTAACGTTACTGATATAAAAATAAACATCCCACTTGTATTAAAGCTTTGATCATTTATACAAGTGGGATTTTTTTTTATACATGTATTTTAACTTTTTCAATTCTCTTAAAAAGTTAACAAAAAATAATTGATCTTATCAATATTTTCCATATTCATTGGGACAATATAAAAAACAAAGAGTGGGGGGAGGTAAGCATATGAAAATTAGGCAGTTTTTTGAGTCATTAAAAAAAGGGAACAAATCTTCAGCATTTGCCATGACGGGTAATACGCTTATTGCTGTTACTGAATTTATAGCTGGAGGCATTAGTGGGAGCGGAGCCATGTTTGCCGCAGCTATGCACTCTTTAGGAGATGCAGTTAACCAATGTTTCATTTTTATAGGAAGTGTTTTATCTCAAAAAGAACCGTCAAAACGTTTTCCGAATGGTTTCGAACGTTTGAACCATATTTTTAGCATGATTGCCGCATTGGTTGTCTTCACCATGGCAGTTGAAACCATTCGTGAGGGATGTCATTTAATTTATCATCCTGTTGAACCAGGTACAGGTCTATTGATGAACATATTTATTTTAATTCTAAACCTGGTTATTGATGGAGCTGTTTTAATTAAAGCGATGAAAGAAATAAATCATGATTCTGGGATAACAGTAAAAGGGCTCAGAATTGTCCTTGAATCATTTAAAAATGTAGGCAGAGCCACTCCTCCAACAAGATTTGTCTTCTATGAAGATCTTGTGTCTGTCACAAGTGCGTTATTGGCCTTAATTGCAGTAGTAATAACCTCGATTACAAATTTACATCTTTTAGATGGAGTTTTCACCGTCATCATTGGATTGTTAATGATAGGTGTTTCTATTCGATTGGCCTACGATAATATTGTAGATCTAATTGGAAGCTCACCAATTGTGAGATTAAAGAACGGATGGCAAAAATAACATGAATAGTAGACGTATAAATTTTAAAGTACATTTTTTAAGGGGGAACGATATGTTAAAAAGGCGCAAATTGAGAGTCGAGGCTTGTTCTGCAAAACATGAGCTTCGTTTCCTGTTAAACCGTTTGACTTAATATGTGTTCTTCGATAAGTTTATCAATTGGTTATTGACAAATAAAAATTTAAGTATTATTATTATCTCATATTCAAGATAATTTAATTCAAGATTTTCTAAGGGGGTGAAATTAATGGAGAGGAAATGCAATAATCTTCCCTTTCTGATATTAATGCAAACATCTAAAGCAATTCATGAACGAATAAAAGAAGAAATGGCAAAAAATAAGTTAGGTATTACGGAATTTTCTGTTTTAGAGGTACTTTATCAAAAAGGGAAACAAACGATTCAACAAATTGGAACTTGCATATTGATCTCAAGTGGTTCAATGACCTATGTTATAGATAAGCTGGAGCAAAGAGGTTTATTAAGCCGAAATGCCTGTTCAGATGACCGCCGAGTGATACATGTGACATTAACGGATGATGGAAATGAGTTAATGAATGTAATTATGCCAAAATATCATGATTTTGTTAATCAGATGTTTGAATCTTTAGATGATGATGAGGCCGAGACATTGGTGCAGCTTTTGAAAAAAGTAAGGAATATAGTTTAAATATCATTTTTTTTATAAACATATCTCGAATTCGAGATAAAAACATTTAGGAGGAATTTAAGATGATGAATATCGGTTTATTAATAATTCGTTTGGTAATTGGTTTATTATTCGTGGGACATGGAGCTCAAAAATTGTTTGGTTGGTTTGGCGGCTATGGATTGAAAGGAACTGGAGGTTGGTTTGAATCCATTGGCATGAAGCCAGGAGTAACCATGGCTCTTATTGCAGGGTTAACAGAATTTGTTGGCGGAATATTGTTTGCATTAGGGCTTTTAACCCCAGTAGCAGGAATTTTGATCGCTGGAACTATGGCCATGGCAATCATAAAAGTTCATGCGCCAAACGGATTATGGATTACATCAAATGGATATGAATATAACTTAACATTACTGGGAGTGGCAATTGGTGTTGCCTTAACCGGTCCTGGTAAATATGCTTTAGATGCTTTTTTATTCTAAAATATCTCAATTTAAAGATTCTTAAATTAAGACAAATAATTGAGTTTTAAATCCTTATAAGGAACAAAATAAAGTATCTCGTTTAGTTAAATACTGGATTTTAATTTATAATTTTAATTTATAAAGGAGTGTTGAAAAAATGAGTAAGAAAACAATGGGTATTCACCATATCACAGCAATCGTAGGGCATCCGCAAGAAAATGTGGATTTTTACGCAGGAGTTTTGGGATTACGTTTGGTTAAGCAAACGGTCAATTTTGATGATCCAGGCACCTATCACCTTTATTTCGGTAATGAAGGTGGAAAACCAGGAACCATTATTACATTCTTTCCATGGGCAGGAGCACGTCAGGGAGTCATTGGAGATGGTCAAGTAGGGGTTACTTCTTATGTAGTTCCGAAAGGTGCCATGGAATTCTGGGAAAAAAGGTTAGAAAAATTTAATGTTCCTTTCACAAGAATGGAGCGCTTTGGAGAGCAATATTTGGAATTTGATGATCCACACGGTCTTCACTTGGAAATTGTGGAAAGAGAAGATGGAGAAATAAATACTTGGACTTTCGGTGAGGTTGCCCCTGAAGTTGCTATCAAAGGTTTTGGCGGAGCAACTCTTTTATCGACCCAGCCTAACAAAACGGCTGAATTATTAGAAAAAGTAATGGGACTTGAATTAGTCGGTAAAGAAGGAGATTTCGCACGTTATCGTTCCACTGCTGATATTGGAAATATTATCGACGTTAAATTAACTCCAATCGGACGTGGACAAATGGGTGTTGGAACGGTCCACCACATTGCATGGCGGGCTATTGATGACGAAGATCAATTAGATTGGCAAAAGTATGTTGCTGCGAATGGATATGGCGTCACTGCTGTAAAGGATAGAAACTACTTTAATGCAATTTACTTCAGAGAGCATGGAGAGATTCTATTTGAAATTGCGACTGATCCTCCAGGATTTGCTCATGATGAATTGCAAAAGACAATGGGAGAAAAATTGATGCTGCCATCGCAATATGAGCCTCAAAGAGAAAAAATTGAAAGAGTATTATTACCGTTTGAAGTAAGAGAACTAGACTGATTTTATGAAAAGGGATGATTTCTTTGCTTTCAATTGATCCGGCTTCATTGTCCGAAAGAGAAAATTATAAATTTCTAATAGGTAGCATCATACCTAGACCGATTGCTTTCGTCACCACCATTTCAAAAGACGGCGTTTTAAATGGGGCACCATTCAGTTATTTTAATATCGTGTCATCCAATCCCCCGATGATTTCTTTATCAATCCAACGGTCATCGGGGAGACAAAAAGATACAGCGAGGAACATCATTGAGTCAAAAGAGTTTGTGGTTCATATCGTGGATGATCATAATGTTGAAAAAATTAATAAAACAGCTGCAAACCTTCCTCATTACGAGAGTGAGATTGAGTTAGCTAACTTAACTCCAGTCAAAAGTGAGAGGATTTCAGTTCCTGGAGTAAAGGAAGCAAAAATTCGAATGGAATGTTTGATGGAGCATTCCTTCGAACTTGGTGGCTCAGATACTCCTGGATGTGATTTTATTATAGGAAAGGTTGTTCAATTTCATATCGAAAACGATATTTATGAAAACGGAAGAATCGATCCAAGAGGATTAGGTGCTGTAAGTCGATTGGCTGGAAATAACTACGCCAAAATTGGTGAGATTTTTGAAATCGAAAGGCCTAAATAATTGGTTTCAAGAGGTTTCAAAAGCTCAATGATGAAGTGGAGAGGATTGAATGCAAAAAACAGCAGGTATTCATCATATCACTGCAATGGTAAACGATGCCGGGCGAAATATAGACTTTTATGCAGGTGTATTAGGTTTAAGGCTTGTTAAAAAAACCATCAATTTTGATCGTCCAGAAGTCTACCATTTATATTTTGGGAATGAAACGGGCCAACCAGGAACTGTGATTACGTTTTTTCCATGGGCTAAACAGCTGAAAGGTCGAATTGGAAAAGGACAGGTTGGTGTGACCAGTTATGTAATTCCAAAAGGTTCAGTCCAATTTTGGGAGAGTCGATTGCAAAAATTTGGAGTGGAGTTTACTTCATCCATTCGATTTGGAGAAAAATATTTAAAATTCAACGATCCTGACGGACTTCAGCTTGAACTAACAGAACGAGATGAAGGATCAGAAAATACTTGGAGCTTCGGGGGAGTCCAACAAGAGCATGCCATTAAAGGGTTTGGTGGTGCTGTTCTGTTTTCAGCGCAACCACATAAGACAACGGATGTTCTAGAAAATATTTTAGGTTTAGATTGCATCGGTCAAGAAGATGAATTTCTAAGATTTAAATCGAAAGGAAATATTGGCAACACTATTGATATTTACTTAAATCCTTCAGTTCGAGGGCTGATGGGTGCAGGAACGGTTCACCATATAGCATGGCGGGCAAATGATAAAGAAGTTCTTCTTAAATGGCGTTCACTACTCCAAGATAAAGGTTTTTATCCAACAGAAATTCGTGACCGAAACTACTTTAATGCAGTGTATTTTCATGAAGGAGGGGGCATCCTCTTCGAAATAGCCACTGACCCTCCAGGCTTTGCAGTAGATGAACCTGTCGCCGAATTAGGAAATAAACTCATGCTGCCATCTTGGTTAGAGTCGATAAAGAAAAGAATTAGAAGAAACCTTACCTTCAGTGGAGGTTCGTGTTTTGGAGGGAGATAAATAATGAAACATATATTCAATAAGGGCCAAGATCCAACAAAACCAACATTATTATTGCTTCATGGTACTGGTGGTAATGAATTAGATCTGCTTCCTCTTGCGGGAAGAATTGATGAAGAGGCTTCTGTCTTAAGCGTTCGAGGAAATGTATTAGAAAATGGAATGCCTAGATTCTTCAGAAGATTGGCTGAGGGAGTATTTGATATAGAAGACCTTATTTTCCGAACAAAAGAATTAAATGAGTTTCTTGATGGGGCAGCTGAGAAATATGGTTTCGACCGAGATAATATTATTGCAATTGGATACTCAAATGGAGCCAATATAGCTGCAAGTTTATTATTCCACTATCAAAATGCCTTAAAGGGTGCAATTCTTCATCACCCTATGGTACCGAGAAAAGGAATTGAACTTCCCGATTTATCGGGGAAACATGTGTTTATTGCTGCCGGATCAAATGATCCGATTTGTTCGCCAATGGAATCAGCTGAATTACAATCGTTATTAGAAAATGCTAATGCGAAGGTAGAACTACATTGGGAAAATAGAGGTCATCAATTAACAATGCAAGAAGTCGAGGCTGCGGCTGACTGGTATCGCAAGGTGATAATCCAATAACGATTGATGGTAAAATGATTGAAGATGTCAGCTGTAAAACATCAAGCCAAGCGTTCGGTTAAAGTTGCAGAGTGGGTTAAAAATGCGAATCAATAAAAAGAAAAACTAATCGGGAGCACTTCCGATTAGTTTTTTTATGGATAAAAATACCAACGTGGAATTGAAAATTAATGCAGAGGTAACATAATTTTAAATAGGAGGGGGATGGTTCTAGTGGCACAAAAAGCCATTAGAACCGTCCCCCCGGTATCCAACATTGCATTAATTGGTGTATGCCTTTTTCAATTTGGTCCAATGGAATGCCGCCGAAGCCTAATAGAAAAGTTGGATATTGATATTCAATCGGATTTAACAGATAATCGCTTACTGGATAGATGGCAATATGGTCCTTTGCCGCCATTTGTTTTAACTGATTTTCCCCTTTTGACAGGGGGACGGAAATTAAAATGTGCATTCCTGCTAGGTCTCCTGTGATCATAACATCCGGATAATGTGTTTCTAATATCTGGGTTAATTTTTCATGTTTTTTGCGATAAATTTTCCGCATCCTGTTTAAGTGTTTGGAAAAATAGCCATCTCTCATAAATTCAGCTAAAATATGCTGATCGAATCTCGGTACTGTTGATGAGTAAAAACTGAATGTCTCCTTATATTTTTGCAGTAAGGTTGAAGGTAAGACACAATAAGCAACACGTAAGGAAGGCATTAATGATTTGGTAAACGTGCTCAAATAAATAACTTTTTCGTTTTGGTCTAATCCTTGTAAGGCGGGAATAGGTTTTCCAATATAACGAAACTCACTATCGTAATCGTCTTCAATGATGTAGCGATTTTCATCTTTTGCTGCCCAGTTTAATAGCTGTGTTCTTCTTGTTGCTGATAGAACCGCACCCGTAGGGAATTGGTGTGAAGGTGTAATGTAAACAACATTGGCATTTGTTTTTTCAAGTTCATCCACTATTAAACCATCTTCATCTACCGGAATGGGGATGGCCTTATTTTGCAAGTGTATTTTTGGGATGGCTGAATAGCCGGGATTTTCAAGAGCGAATTTTGAATCATTTCCAAGTAACCTTAGAATCATTGGAAGCAGCTGTTCAGTTCCCGAACCAATGACAATTTGTTCAGGCTTACAAACAATCCCCCTCGATTGATAAAGATATTTAGAAATTTCAGCTCTTAATGCGTATTCTCCTTGAGGGTCTCCAATTTGTAACAACTCTTTTGAACTATGATCATATAAATTTTTTGCATATTTTCGCCAAAGTGAAAATGGGAATGAGTCTGAATCAATTTTTCCTGGATGAAAGTCGAATTGATATATTTTTTTCTCGACCTTTTCTACAGGCATGTTTAATAGCTCTTTTTCAATATAGGGTAATTCATCAATCTCTTCTACAAAAAAACCAATGCGGGGTTTCGATCCCACATAGCCTTCTGCGATAAGTTGGGCATAGGCAATTTCAATGGTTGTTTGACTGATATTTAAAAATTCAGCTAATTTTTTTTTGGATGGTAATTTGGTTCCAACTTCAATTTGTTTTTGGATAATGGCGTCTTTGATACCGATATAAAGCTGTTCATATAAAGGTTTTGCTGTACTTTTATCCAATTTAAACATGAGCATATCCATCTGCAATCTCCCCAACTGACCATATTAATTTTAAAAAAATTGAACCTTTTCTTAAAGTCAATTTCTATTATACTAGTAATCATCAAATGTATGGAGGTTTTTTTTTATGAAACAAGTTGGAACTGAAAGAGTAAAACGTGGTATGGCAGAAATGCAAAAAGGCGGCGTGATTATGGACGTCATTAATGCCGAGCAAGCAAAAATTGCAGAGGCTGCAGGTGCAGTTGCTGTTATGGCTTTAGAGCGGGTACCATCCGATATTCGAAAAGCTGGTGGCGTAGCTCGTATGGCAGATCCTCGAATTGTAGAGGAAGTATTGAACGCTGTCACCATTCCAGTCATGGCAAAAGCACGTATTGGTCATATTGTCGAAGCACGTGTATTAGAATCAATGGGCGTTGATTACATAGATGAAAGTGAAGTTTTAACACCTGCTGATGAGGAATTCCATTTATTAAAAAGCGACTACACCGTACCTTTTGTATGTGGATGCCGCGATTTAGGGGAAGCTGCTCGTCGTATTGGAGAAGGAGCTTCTATGTTACGTACAAAAGGTGAACCGGGAACAGGAAATATTGTCGAAGCAGTTCGTCATATTCGTAAAGTTAATTCACAGGTAAGACGCGTTGTTGGTATGAGCACAGATGAATTAATGACTGAAGCAAAAATTTTAGGTGCACCATTTGAATTATTATTAGAAATCAAAAAATTAGGGCGATTACCAGTTGTAAATTTTGCTGCTGGCGGGGTGGCAACACCTGCCGATGCCGCTTTAATGATGGAACTTGGAGCAGATGGTGTATTTGTTGGATCAGGTATTTTCAAATCTGAAAACCCAGAAAAGTTCGCACGTGCCATTGTAGAAGCAACGACACACTATCAGGACTATAAACTAATTGCTGCAATTTCAAAAGAGCTGGGGACACCGATGAAAGGTATTGATATTGCAACGCTAAATGCAAGTGAACGTATGCAGGAACGTGGTTGGTAATATGCTGAAAATTGGGATACTTGCATTACAAGGAGCAGTCAGAGAGCATATAAGACAAATTGAAGAGCTTGGCTGTAGGGCCATTTCAGTTAAATCGGCTGAAGATCTAAAAGAATTGAATGGTCTTGTACTGCCTGGCGGAGAAAGTACAACAATGCGGAAACTGTTGGACCGATACGAGTTGCTTGAACCCATTCGTGCTTTAGCCGCCGCGGGAGTTCCGATGTTTGGAACATGTGCAGGCCTGATATTATTGGCAAAAGAAATCGTTGGCTTTGATACGCCTCATCTGGGGGTGATGGACGTCGTGGTCGAACGGAATTCATTTGGTCGCCAAGTGGATAGTTTTGAAGTCGAGATGTCCATAAGAGGAGTGGGGAAGGATATTCCTGCTGTTTTTATCCGGGCGCCACATATCGTTGCTGCAGGCGAAAATGTTGAAGTTCTCGCAAAACATGAAGAGCGCATTGTTTTAGCGCGAGATGGCCAATTTTTAGGATGTTCCTTTCATCCGGAATTAACAGAGGATCTTAGAATTATGAAGTATTTTATTGAAATGGTGCGAGAGAACACAAATGTTTTAGCTCATTAGGTGCCACTGTATAACGACATAAAAGTCCTAAATTCAAAATCCCTTTAAATCAACATTTTGGGGTTTTATTTAGGACTTTCTTGTCGTTAATAAGCAACATAAAAGTCCGAAAAAATTGTTCTGGCCTTGTTAGCGATTTGAAACTTTATCCTTGGGGTATTGACAAAAAAATTTATAAGTATTATTATTATCTCATATTCAAGATATTTTAATTCGAGGTTTTAAAAGGGGGTGTACTAAATGGAGGGGAAATGCTCAAATTTGCCCTTTCTGATATTAATGCAAACATCTAAAGCTATACATGATCGAATAAAAGAAGAAATGACAAAAAATCATTAAATTCTGATGAGGCAGAGACATTGGTGAATCTATTGAAAAAAGTAAAGAATAAATTTTAAAAGTGCATTTTTTTTAAAGTTATATCTCGAATTCGAGATAAAAATTAGGAGGATTTTAAGATGATAAATATTGGTTTATTAATCATTCGTTTGGTAATTGGAGTTTTGTTCATTGGACACGGATCTCAAAAATTGTTTGGTTGGTTCGGTGGCTATGGATTGAAAGGAACCGGTGGATGGTTTGAATCTATTGGCATGAAACCAGGAGTAACAATGGCTCTTTTCGCAGGGTTAGCAGAATTTATTGGTGGAATTTTGTTTGCATTAGGGCTTTTAACTCCACTTGCAGGAATTTTGATAGCGGGGACTATGTTAATGGCGATTATTAAGGTTCATGCCCCGAATGGATTATGGTCAACAGCTAATGGATATGAATACAACTTAACTTTGCTTTCAGTTGCGATAGGTATAGCTTTGATCGGTCCCGGTCAATATGCTTTAGATGCATTTTTATTCTAATAAATATGGTCTTTTACGAGACCTGTTCCCCTTAAAGGGGAACTTTAACTACAAACAAAATTAATTTTAATATAAATCCAGGAGGGATATATAATGAACCATCTAAAAGGAATACACCATGTAACAGCTATTACTAGCAGTGCAGAAAAGAACTATGAATTTTTCACCTATGTTTTAGGTATGCGTTTAGTTAAAAAAACGGTCAATCAAGATGATATTCAAACCTATCATCTATTCTTTTCAGATGATAAAGGCAGCGCAGGCACAGACATGACTTTCTTTGATTTCCCCGGCATTCCGAAAGGAGTACATGGTACTAACGAGATTTCAAAGACATCTTTCCGTGTTCCGAGTGATGAAGCATTAAACTATTGGGTAAAACGTTTTGATCGTTTAGAAGTAAAACATACTGGAATCAAAGAGCAATTCGGCAAGAAAACCCTCTCTTTCATTGATTTTGACGATCAACAATATCAATTGATTTCAGATGAATTCAATCAAGGGGTGGAATCTGGCACACCATGGCAAAAAGGTCCAATTCCACTGGAATATGCAATTACTGGTTTAGGACCTGTTTTTATCCGTATTGCGAACTTTGATTACTTTAAAGAAATGATGGAAAAAGTCCTATTATTTAAAGAGACAAA
Source organism: Neobacillus bataviensis (assembly GCF_019969725.1). The sequence continues at coordinate 246,990 of NZ_JAHXYW010000003.1, read as the reverse complement.
TAAAGAAGGATCATTCCATTTATTTGAAGTGGGGGAAGGCGGGAATGGTGCCTCGGTCATTGTAGAATATAATGCCGTTCTTCCTGACTCCCAACAAGGTTTTGGGACGGTTCATCATGCGGCATTCCGTGTAGAAGATCGCTCTGTTTTAGAAGAATGGATTGAACGAATGAGTAGTTTTGGTTTCCATACATCCGGTTATGTAAATCGTCACTTTTTTGAATCATTATACGCAAGAGTGGCACCGCAAATTTTATTTGAATTCGCTACAGATGGTCCTGGGTTTATGGGAGACGAACCTTATGAAACACTGGGGGAAAAATTATCTTTACCTCCATTCTTAGAGCCTAAACGTGCAGCAATAGAAAAATTAGTTCGCCCAATTGATACAGTGAGAAGTACAAAGGAATTTATCAAAGAATAAAAAAACCACTTTCAACGAAACTGATATTATTATTCATCTAGAACCTTGCGTAGGTTCTATTTTTTTGTTCATAATACAGTAAAATTTTGATTTCTATTCGAATGACTTTGTTGAATTCCATAAGTGGGGGAGCCGGTTAAAAAGTATTAGCAATATAACTGTTGTACAGTGACATGAAAGTCTCCCAAAAAAAAGCCTTTGAATCAACATTTTAAAGCTATTTGGGAGTTTTCTTGTCGTTTTTTTGCGACAAGAAAGTATACCCATAATGTAAGATTTTTATATTGGATAAGAAAAGATAAAGGACTGAATATTTTCATTTCCCGCGACAAGAAAGTCTCCCAAATCAAAATTCTTAATGAATTGTAATAAATTAAAGGTAAAAAAGTGTTATCAAGACATGAGAAATCATTCACGGGTTCTGAAGTGATAAAGGATACCTTAAATGTAAAACCAAACGAAACATATGAAATCCAATTCGTTACTATTGAATTAGGGACATGGCTATTCCACTGCCACGAACTGCATCATGCTGAGGTGATAAGGTTAGCTAGGTAAAATACACTGGGATTTATCTAGGGTGAGGAGGAAAATTCCTAATGATTTTTTCCTTTCCTTCCTAAACCTTTCGTTTAGAAGTGGGAATTTTACGATATTACATTGACTCAGCCCAAAAAAAAAATTTTTCTAAATTCCTTCACATAGGATAGGGGGGTATAGTATAATGTAAATGTGGAGGCGATAATAATGGATCAAAACATGAATCATGATTGCCACCTTCCTGAAGAAAGAAAAAGCCATCATTCCGATAATGTGAAGAAAAATTTGGTTACTCGTTTAAATCGAATTGAAGGTCAAATTCGTGGAATAAAAGGGTTAATCGAAAAAGACACTTACTGTGATGATGTTATTACTCAAATTGCAGCTACACAGTCCGCATTGAACAGTGTGGCTAAGATTCTTCTGGAAGGGCATTTAAAAACTTGTGTATTGGAACGAATTAACGAGGGAGATACAGAAGTTTTAGATGAAGTGCTTTTAACCATAGAAAAATTAATGAAAAAATAAAAGGAGTGTTTATAAATGGAAAAAGTAACATTAAAGGTAAATGGAATGTCTTGTGGTCACTGTGTCAATTCTGTTGAAGGCAGTGTAGGTGAATTAGAAGGTGTGAAATCCGTAAAAGTTCATTTAAAAGAAGGAAATGTTGATGTAGAATTTAATCCATCAGAAGTTTCCTTGAGTACAATCAAAGAAACAATTGATGACCAAGGCTATGACGTTGAATAGAATAAACAGATAACGTGCTTTGAAAAGCACGTTATCTTTAACAAAAAAATATACCCCCCACCAGTATAGGAGAGGTGATTTTATATGAGTAATGAAGTAAAAGAAGCAAATTTTCAAATTACAGGAATGACCTGTGCTGCATGTGCAACAAGAATTGAAAAAGGTCTCAATAAAATGGAGGGCGTAAAAGAAGCGAATGTTAATTTAGCCCTTGAAAAGTCAACCATTAAATATGATCCTGAAGTGGTATCAGACCAGGATTTCCAAAAGAAAATTCAGGATTTAGGATATGATGTCGTAAAGGAAAAAAAGGAATTTGATATTACAGGAATGACCTGTGCAGCTTGTTCGACAAGAATTGAAAAGGGATTAAATAAACTGGAAGGTGTCGATAATGCCTCCGTAAACTTAGCATTAGAAAGTGCAACAGTTGAATATAACCCTTCCTTAATTGGTCCACAAGATATTATTAAACGAGTAGAAAAATTAGGATATGGGGCTTTACCAAAGGAAGAGAAAGAAGAAAATGTGGATCACCGCCTTAAAGCCATAAAGAATCAGCAGGGTAAATTTATCTTTTCGTTAATCCTTTCCTTGCCGTTATTATGGGCAATGGTTAGTCACTTTTCCTTTATGTCTTTTATTTACCTTCCAGATTTCTTAATGAATCCATGGGTTCAATTAGCACTTGCGACACCAGTTCAATTTGTTGTCGGTAAGCAGTTTTATGTTGGAGCCTATAAAGCTTTAGGAAATAAGAGTGCGAACATGGATGTTCTTGTCGCATTAGGAACGTCAGCGGCTTATTTTTATAGTTTGTATGAGACCATTAAATCAATAGGTTCTCATGGTCATTTGGTTGAACTGTATTATGAAACAAGTTCAATTTTGATTACCTTAATCATATTAGGGAAACTATTTGAAGCAAAAGCAAAAGGTCGTTCATCAGAAGCCATTAAAAAGCTAATGGGTTTACAGGCTAAAACAGCGGTTGTTGTCCGTGATGGAATAGAGAAAGAAGTACCCCTCGAAGAAGTCGTAGTAGGTGACATTGTTTACGTTAAACCAGGTGAAAAAGTACCTGTGGATGGTGAAATTGTTGAAGGACGTTCAGCACTTGACGAATCCATGTTAACAGGCGAAAGTGTCCCTGTTGATAAAACAGTTGGCGATTCAGTCATTGGTGCAACCATCAACAGAAATGGATTCTTAAAAATTAAAGCAACAAAAGTCGGTAGAGAAACAGCTTTAGCACAAATCATCAAAGTTGTTGAAGAGGCACAAGGTTCAAAAGCACCGATACAACGCCTAGCGGATCAAATTTCAGGAATTTTTGTCCCAATTGTTGTGGGGATTGCTATTATAACATTCCTGATTTGGTATATCTGGATTAGTCCAGGGGACTTTGCAGCAGCTTTAGAAAAATTAATAGCTGTGTTAGTAATCGCCTGCCCTTGTGCACTAGGTCTTGCGACACCTACATCCATTATGGCTGGTTCAGGGAGGGCTGCCGAATTCGGTATTCTCTTTAAAGGTGGAGAACATCTTGAAACAACCCATCACATTGATACAGTAATCTTAGATAAAACAGGAACGGTTACAAAAGGAACTCCACAATTAACAGATGTTATTTTACATGAAAATATGGAGGAAAAAGAGTTTTTATCCCTTATAGGTTCTGCTGAAAATCAATCTGAACATCCATTAGCTCAAGCCATTGTTCAAGGGATAAAAGAGAAAGGCATTACTCTCAAAGATGTTCAGGAATTTGAAGCTATTCCTGGTTATGGAGTAACTGCTGTTGTAGGCAGCAAAAAGATATTAATAGGAACCAGAAGGCTTATGACAAGGGAAAATATTGATATTTCAAAAGCAATATCAACAATGGAAAGCCTTGAAGATAACGGAAAAACAGCAATGTTAGTTTCCATTGATGGAATTTATATCGGTATTGTAGCCGTAGCAGATACCATAAAAGAAACATCAAAAGAGGCAATTCGCAGGTTAAAAGAACTAGATATTAACGTTGTTATAATTACCGGTGACAATAAAAGGACTGCTGAGGCGATTGGTAAAGAAGTTGGCATTGACCATGTAATTGCAGAGGTGCTTCCGGAAGGGAAAGCTGAGGAAGTCAACAAACTTCAAAAAGAAGGAAGACGAGTGGCAATGGTCGGAGATGGAATTAATGATGCCCCAGCTTTAGCTGTCGCTGATATTGGAATGGCTTTAGGAACAGGTACGGATGTGGCTATGGAAGCTGCTGATATTACCTTAATAAGTGGGGATTTAAATACAATTACAGATGCTATTATTATAAGCAAGAAAACCATTAGAAATATTAAGCAAAATCTATTTTGGGCTTTTGCTTACAATGTGATCGGAATCCCAATTGCAGCGGTGGGTCTTTTAGCTCCATGGCTTGCAGGAGCTGCTATGGCTTTTAGTTCAGTATCAGTTGTATTAAATGCTTTGCGTCTTCAAAGAGTTAAGCTATCTAAATAAATAATTTAGAACAGGGGAGAAGTTTATATGGTGAATGACGGTAAAAAGGTTAAGATCGCCATAAATGGAGGAATAGGGTTTGGGGCAAAACTTAATGCGAAACAACTTGTAACCATCTCAAAATATATCGATGAAAATGAGGAGCTAGAGTTAACAACGTTTCAACAACTTTATATTGAAATTCCTGAAGAAAAACAATCTGAAGTCATGGAAGAATTCAAAAATGTTGGATTAAAATGTTATCCTGTCGGAAACTTCGTAAAGAGTTTGATGACCTGTAATTTTTGCAAAGGGGAATTAGAAGAAGGGATGCCAGTGGCGAAAGAATTAAATCGTCTTATAGCTGGTAAACCTGTCCCTCTTACTTTTAAGGTTGCTTATACAGGATGCCCTATTGGTTGTGGAGAACCAATGTTAAGCGACATCGGTATTATGAAAATTAGAGAACACTATAACTTATATGTCGGAGGAAAAGCAAAAGGGCAAGATGCTGAAGTGGGTTTCCTGTTAATGGAGAATCTAACACCAGAGGAACTATACGATGTTGTAGAAAAGATAATCGCTTTATATTCGGAATTGGGCAAAAAACGGGAGACATTCCATAAATTTTTGAAACGAATAGGCAAAAATCAATTAATAAGTTAACACGATTTCTAACATTTAAGATAAGTCTAGCGCTTTTGGCTAGACTTATTTTTTGTCCGTTTGCATATATGAAATTCCTACCAATAGTTACTTCAGTACCCTTCATACATTCCATCTGGATTGGGAAAAATTCACAAAATAGCATCCCTAATAGCAGTGTATTCCGCAGGTGAAATTTTCTCTTGTGCAACATATTTGCATCTCCCTTATTAATATAAAACGATGCAAAAAGATTGCTCTAGACCCACCTCTATTTTAGCTGTTATCCTAATCTAGTGCTACAAGGGGAGGATCTAGGATGGAACAGGAAAAGTATAATGACCTTAAATTAGGTGAACGTGGAGCCATCATTAGTATTATAGCCTATATATGTCTATCAATCTTAAAACTAGTAATTGGATACATAAGCAATTCCGATGCGTTAGAAGCAGATGGTCTGAACAATACAACCGATATCATCGCATCTATTGCTGTACTCATTGGACTCAAGATTTCTCAAAGACCCCCTGATAAAAACCATCGATACGGACATCGGAAGAGTGAAACGATTGCGTCAATGGTTGCTTCCTTTATTATGGCTGCGGTGGGTCTTGAAGTGTTAATTGAGGCAGGTACCTCAATTTTTCTAGGGACAAAAGAATCACCGGATATTTTGGCAGCGTATGTAGGTATTTTTTCGGCGCTAGTCATGTATTTTGTTTATCTTTACAACAAGAAATTAGCTCTTAAGATTAATAGCAAAGCCGTAATGGCAGCTTCAAAAGATAACATTTCCGATGCTTGGGTAAGTATAGGAACGGCTATAGGTATTTTGGGTTCACAATTAAATATGCCTTGGCTAGATAGCATAACTGCTATTGTTGTAGGACTATTAATATGTAAAACCGCGTGGGACATCTTTAGAGAAGCTTCACTTGAACTATCGGACGGTTTCGATGAAGATAAAATCCATCTATATAACAATGTCATCAAAGAATTGGATGGCGTAAAAGGAGTAAAAGAAATTAAAGGAAGAAACTATGGGAATAATGAAGTAATAGATGTTGTGATTCTTGTTAATTCTACTCTCGGTATTAAAGAAGCTCATGATATAGCTACCTATGTTGAAAAAATCATGATGGAAGACCATGGTGTATATGATGTTCATGTCCATGTAGAGCCAAGTTAAATTCGATACAATTAATCCAAATGAACCAAACATCGAATAGTCTTAATGAGCCATTCACATTGTGAAGGGACTCTATTACTATTATGTTAGCCTGTCTTTTTAGAAAAAGAGGGATAGGAGGTTCAATGTGAATACTGATCAAGCTTTTGAGTTGTTAAAAAACGCAGGAGTTCCAGACGATATTAGCATTCAAACGGTGAAGCGCTGGCTGCGGGAGCGAAAAATTAAATACGAGGGAAAAATAGGACCTCGGAAAACCGAATACATCCTAGATGATACCGATCAAGCTATTAACCTGTTAAAGGATGCAGGTGTTTCCGCTAGTGCTGGTCTCCACGTTGTTCAACGCTGGCTAAATGAAGGCAAGATACAGAGGGTTGGAAATAGAGACCAGATAACAGATTACATATCAAAGGAAACCCTTTCACCGCATGTAACTCGATCCTCAGATCAGGATAAGGCCATCCGTGATTTGCAAGTAAAAATAAAAGTTCAGGATGACCAACTTAAAGGAATTGAAGAACTTCATCAAACTTCCATAAAAACGTTGATTCAGCAACGGGACAAATTAAACAGAGAAAATAGCAGCCTAAAAAATGAAATAAATGAACTACAAACAGAAACCAGAAAAGTACTGAAAGAAAACATGGAATTACGGAATGAATTATTAAAATTAAGAGAAGAGCTTTCTAAAGTGGGGAAAAAAGAAGTTGAAAAAACTCAAACCCTTGTACCGCCTAAAACACTTGATTATCGTCAAAAGTTAGGACTTTCAAAAACGGCAGGTCAGAAAGAAGTTTTAGCAGGATTTAAAAAACTATTGAAAATTACTCATCCAGATCAAGGCGGAAACGCGGCTGCCTTTCATTTCGTCAAAACAGACTATGATCTTTATAGAACTGGTATAGAAGAACAATAGGAAACGAAACGCTCGGATTAGGCTGCCGAGCGTTTCGTTTCCTATTCATTAAACCTTCCCATCACAATGGTATTATAGTAGTTCCCGTCAAATAGAATTTTATCCTTTTTCAATACACCTTCCACTTCAAACCCATATCTTTTATAAAGCTCGATCGCTTTTTCATTGGTTTCAAGGACATTCAGCGTTATTTTCTTAATATTATTGGAGTCTGCCCAATAAATCGATTCGCTTAAAAGGTTTTTACCGAGCCCGTATCCCCAAAAATCTTTCAGTACACAAATACCAAATTCCACCTTGTGAGAGGTTCTTTTTAGATTATTCCCTACAAGCCTTGAAAAACCTACGATTCTTTCATTTGCCTCAGCCACTAAAAACAGGTTATTCAAACTCTCGGTATCATTTCTAATAATCTGTTTAAAACCTGCTTCATCGATGTAGGCCTCACCTGGTTCGCGGTCTAAATTTTCTGTTTCGCCATCAATCTGCAATCGAACCTCAGATAAACTTTGCGCATCGGATTCAGTTGCAGAACGTACAATATATCTTAAATTATTAATAGTAAATTCTTTTTGAATAGCAATCATTTAGACGTCCTCCAAACATAATTTTCCTTCCTTACTAAATATTAAAGAATCACAATGGGTTCGTATAGTATAATAATTATAATTGATTTTGAATAAATAAATATAATTGTAGATTTAGAATTTAGAATTAAGTTGAGGGATCATATAGTATGAAAGTGGAGCTAATGATTAATGAAGAGGAATGTTATCAGCGCGCAGAGGAGAAGGCTGCTCGTTATTTTAAAACGCTATATGTTCTGGTCTCAGAAAAGACCTTTGTCCCTATCCTAATAAATGACATCCAATCATGGAAACAAAACCATATCCATCACCATTCCTTCCTTTCCTTATTTTCACGAAAAAAAACGGGTCCCAGTGGGTACTACAATTATATCCAATGGCTCCATTACACAGGCAAACTAGACCGTTATCTGGACCGGAGCATTTCCTATCTTTACATGCGCGATCTCGGCAAAGCCCTGGACTCAACCGAAACAAAGAAAAGAGTTCGTAGTGTCGTTGACAATTTAAAAAGTCATCTGACCAAAAAGAAAGACAATACCGACATGTTCAGTATGGCCGGGTTGTACCGCTGGGCTCAGAAAGAAGGCATTGAATCTGCCATTATCTGGCTGATCAATAAACTTAAGATTGTATCCTCCAATATTCCAGATGGGTTGGATGCTGAAAATGCCCAGCGAAAGCTTATTAAAATTATTGCTGGGGTGCTGATGCACGAGTTTGAAGAGATGGACGATAAACTTTCGCCAGAAGAACGTTCGATAAGACTCGATCATGCGATTAGACTTGGATATGCCTATGGCCTGACCTATCCCTTCATTGACGACCTTCTCGATGCCAAAGTGTTGTCTGCGGATGAAAAAAAGCAATATTCTAATTTGATTCGGAGCACTCTTATCACAGGCAATGTGCCGGAATTGGGGAAATGGACGGGAGATAACGCAGAATTGATCCGTTTTATTCATTCAGAACTCCGCGATGCCTTTGAGGCGATAAAGGCACACCAGCGGCCAGATAATAGAATACATTTTTTCGAGCAGGCCTTTGTTTTTTTTCATTCCCAGGAAGTAGATCGTGAAAAGAAATTATCTTATGACAGATACACCAATGAAGAGCTTTATGTCCCGATCATCTTAAAATCGTCTTCTTCCCGATTGATTGTCCGTTCCGTGATCAGTGCTCCTGAGGATGCGGGCTTTGAAAGCCGGACATTCTTTTACGGCATTTACAACCAGCTTGCTGATGATTTTGCCGATATGTTTGAGGACATGGAGGAGGGGGCGGTAACACCTTATACTTACTTCATGAAATATCATGATAAGCGTCCCGATCTAATCAATCCGTTTGAATTATACTGGGCGGTCATTTCCCATTTACTACATAACGTGTATCATTCAGACCCCAAGACCTGTGAAGTGATTTTAGATCGGGCGATAAATGGGCTAAAACGATTTAAAGAACGGAAGGGGAGCGAAGAATACCATAAAGTGATGGAGCTATTCGCATCTGGATTTCCGAATTTCAATCGTGTTATTCAAAAAATGGTCCGTAAAGCCGATGACGTCGATTTCTTTGATAAACTGCTTCGGGACCATATGATGACCATGTTGAAAAATGAACGAAAAGAGCAGGAAGATTTTTTAGATACGATCGAAACTGTTCGCAATCAGATCAACAGTATTTTATATATCACTAAACCCGAAAATGCTTCTTTACCTAAAGATCCCATCACTGATGCTGCCAATTATAGTCTTGAAGGTGATGGCAAGCGTTTAAGACCCATTATGACTTGGGTCATGGGTGTCAACGAATATGGGTTAAATCCTTCGGCCATCGTGCCCCTTTTGAAATCCTTGGAATATATGCATACGGCGTCTCTTATTTTTGATGATCTTCCTGCACAGGATAATGCCGCCATTCGCAGGGGCCGTCAAACGCTTCACATGGTATATAACAATGCGATTGCCGAATTAACCGGTCTTTTTCTGACGCAAAAGGCGATCGAGGAACAAACATCTCTTAACCAGTTTGATTCTGAAACGGTACTTAATTTGATTCGATATTCAGCGCAAATGACAGCCGATATGTGTAAGGGCCAGGCGATGGACTTGGATTCAAGAGGGAAGCCACTAACGCTCGAACAATTGGATTTGATGAGCTTTTACAAAACCGGGATTGCCTTCGAAGCTTCCCTTATCATGCCTGCCATACTCGCGAAAGCTAAGGAGCATGAAAGGGAAGCATTGAAAAAATTCACCCGTCATGCCGGCATAGCCTTTCAGATTAAGGATGACCTGCTGGATGTTGAAGGGGATTTGGATTTACTCGGAAAACCCATTGGTAAAGACGTGGAAAATAACCATTCCACTTTTGTATCGATCCTAGGGATCGAAGGTGCGAAAAAAGCGATGTGGGAACATTATTGTCTGGCGATGGAAGTGCTGCAGGAAGTGCCGCGAAAAACTTCTTTTTTGAAACATTTGTTGAACTATATTGTGAACAGGGATCATTAGAGGTAATGTTTTCGAAAGAGATTAATTGTTAAGTGTCTCACTGGATAAATCTATGAAGGGAGCGGTGATATGAATTTTAGTATGAAAGAAGCTATTGAAGTTCTGGAGCGGACTCCTCCAACTTTGGAGAATTTTTTATCTGGTTTATCTGATGATTGGCTGCAATGCAATGAAGGCGAAGGAACCTGGAATGTTTCTGAAGTAATTGAGCATCTTATTGAGGCAGAAAAGATAAATTGGGTACCAAGATTGGAATTTATTCTTCAGGAAGGATCTAATAAATCCTTCCCGCCTTTTGATCGTTTTTCACACATAAATGAAAACTTCGAAAGGACCATTGAACAAAGGTTGCTTGAATTTAAAACATTGAGAACACAAAATATACAAAAACTCCTGGGGCTAATTAATCCTGATATCCATCTTGAATTGACAGGGTCACACCCTGATCTTGGTCTTGTGAAAGTAAGAGAATTGCTCTCTACATGGGTTGTTCATGATTTAACTCACATTGCCCAAATTGTACGGGTTATGGCTAAAAGATACAGAACTGACGTTGGGCCGTGGAAAGAGTACTTAAGCATATTGAAAAAGTAAATTTATTAACAGGAGTGGTGGACTGAAAATGAGCCGAATTGCAAAAACTCCAGAGCCGCCATACTATGCTGTGATCTTTGCTTCACAGCGGACAGAAGGCGATAATGGTTACGGAAAAATGGCCGACAGAATGCTCGAATTAGCCTCCCAACATGAAGGATTTTTAGGTGTGGAAAGCGCACGTGATTTGGAACTGGGCATCACTGTTTCATATTGGGACTCGCTGGAAGCCATCAAGAGCTGGAAGGACGATGTTGAACACAGAGCTGCACAGGCAAGAGGGAAAAGCGAATGGTATAAAAATTTTTCTCTCCGAGTTTGTAAAGTGGAAAGACATAGCTTTTTTGAAATGTAAGGAAAAAGGGCTGAATTCCTTTGGAAATCAGCCCTTTAAATTTATAGATTTTTCAAACCATTATTTAATTGGGAAGCAGCGAAGAATGCCTCTTTGTCTTGTAATACATCACCAGGCTGGGATCCCTTCCCAAGAATGTATCCGCCAAACTCAATCCCCATAAAATCAAATATATACTTAAATTGTTGAATCATCGGCAGACCCTTAATGTAAGGATTATCGCCGCCAACAGCAATCACATAAGCTTTTTTGGATGACAGGGTCTTTTTAAAATCAGGATAGTTGGCGTCCCTAAGTGTCTGGGACCAGCGATCAATAAAATTTTTCATCGTTCCTGACATGCTATACCAATAAATGGGTGTAGAGAAAATAATGATATCATGCGGCAGAAGCCGATCGATGATGGAGTTATAATCATCATTTCTGTCCTGAAATCCTTCTGGGGAGTGCCGCATATCTTCGATTGGCTTGATAATATAATCTTTAAGATAAACTTTCTCGGCTGCTATTCCTTGCACCGCATGATCCGTCAAGAGTTCAGAATTGCCCTTTGGGCGGGTTCCCCCATAAATTACTGCGATAGACATCCCATATTTCTCCTTTCAAATCCAATAACTTGTTAGATAACTATATCGTATCAGAAAGGAAAAATCGAGAATGTTGATTTTTCATTAATTTTTTAAAAGAGGCATTTCAACCCTTTTGATTAATTGATTGTGGAGAACGGACTTCACCAATTGGTAGGTTTCAAATGCCGCTTTATAATTCAAGGATTCCCTATCGGTGTGTTCATGGTAATAACCTGCTGAAAGGTTAACAGAAGGGATGCCGAATTCCGCAAATACTTTGGCATCGCTTAATCCGCCCGGTGTCATTTTCCAATCCTCCATGCCTGCCAGCTGTCCTGCTTTTTCAAAAAGCTGTCCGTATTCATCCGGGCAGAAGGGAACAATATTGGCGAAGGAAGTGACAATATCCCGTTCCCCCCTCCGGTCAATGACAATCGCTCCATCCACATCTTCAAGGAAATCCCGGTCTATATTTTGGGACCCAATACAGCCAATTTCCTCTTCCACGGTAAAAGCAATTTTAATGGTACCGTTGAAATGCGTTTGCTGAATGTTAGCCAGAAGTTCCAAGATAACAGCTATTCCGGCGCGGTCATCAGCTCCTAAAATGCCTTTAGAACTTTTTAAAATCGTTCCTTCCTCAATGATTTCCCGGTCCAATGCGATTTCCTCCACTGTATCCATATGCGCCGATAAAAGGATGGTTGGTCCGTCTCCACAGTATTTGTAAGCTAGCAGATTTCCTTTTCGATCGAGGTACATGTAATCCGTGACCTGCGATAATCTGTTTTTAAGATACAGCCTGATTTTCCTTTCATCCTGGCTGACTCCAGGAATATTTAACAGTTCGATGACCCGGTGTTTGAAGTGAAACGCTTCAAGGTCTTTAAGGTACTCCGGCGATTTAAATACTCTATATAGGTTTTCAGCAAAATCTAATAAACTTCCAATCCGTTTGTAGTAGAGAAAAACAGATTTTCTTTCTATTTTTAACCGGATCCCTACAGGTGCAGCCGTTTTGATCAGCTTCATCTGTGAAAACGAAAGGTGCTTTAAAAGGTCAATTCTTGCGCGGCCATTTCCATGTCCATCACAGCTGCAAATCGAATAGATACCCAGTTCATTCATCCAGCAGACCATTCCACGTATATAGGGGTCCATCATGGTGAGCGGAAGATCTGAATAAAGAGGGTTGATTAACATTTCTCTTCCAGGGCCATCAACAATCCTTGACGCTTCCTTTAAAAGAGTGATAAATTCTTTTTCCGGAAGGGTATCTAGGGATTGACCGTATTTAACCATTAGATTCAAAGTTTCAGATAAAAGCTTGGTCCCAAAAGTTTCCTTTTTTTCTGCTAAATCCTTTTTCATAAGTCCATGTCTCGCTAATAAAATTTCTTGATTTTTCATTCAAAACCATCTCCTTTTGTTATGATAAATGGATTGTATATTTTCCGGTGTGACACCCCGTCACGCTAGAAAGAAGGAATTTTGTTGTGTTTTCGAGAATTCCTATTTACTCTAGTGGAACAACTTGATTATATAAATTCCATTGTGACACCCTGTCACAGTTAAATAGGGAGAGATAGTAGAGATGCCGCACAAGCTTTTATGGATTTACGAGGAAGAAAAGAAAATGAAAGCAAAATTAAAAGAAGCGAAGGACATGCGTGATCGAGAGGCGGTTGAATTCGCTCAAAAGGCTTTAGTTACTTTGTATGTAAGGTTTGGAGAACATTTTAAAATGAATGCCAAGCCTGACCCTATAGTGGCAGAGCGGTATCTAAAGGCAGCTGTCATTCTTCAGAAAGATCATCCGGTAGCAAATTACCGGCTGGCGCACTTATTATATCGAAAGAAAATGTATACGGATGCTCTATTCCATTTTGAGCGGGCGTTAGCAGGTTCTGATTTGGAAGGATTAAATGAATCCCAAGAGATGATCGCGAATATGTTTATGGCGAATTGCGGGATTTTTATTGCCAGGCAGGCATTAACTGAATTAGAGGCCAGCAACGAAAATCCGTACATAGATTTTGATGAAAAGCTGGTTGGCCGATATCGCGGCGAAATGCTGGAGGCAATTGGAGAAATGTTCGATAACAGATTCTATCGAAAAATTGCTGCCGAAAAGGAAGAATACATTTCGGACGAAAAAGTCCAATTGATTCTTGAAAATAATTGGGATGCTAAACAGGTTGTTTTATGCAGCATGGATGATGGAGTTCATCTTTATTTTGGTAAGCATCAACCGATCTCGCTCGAGCCGACTGCATTTCGGATCTTATACTTTATTTTGAAGGCTGGAGGAAGGCCCCTGACAGGCGGGGATATCGAGGATCGATTTTTTGAGGGATTAGGGCAAGAGATTGACCTTGACCTCCTAAGGCAAACCATTAACAGACTGCAAAGGCGAATCCCTTTTTGGGACCAAATCATCGAGACCGTGCAGGTTCGAAATCCAGACACCAATAGAGACAGAAGAGCAAGAAAGCTTGCAGACGGAATTGGTTTTTGTATGATTTGCCGGGCAGGGGATATACTGCCGGATGAAGGCTAAAAAGCTTAAAGGGACATTCATTTACCGAAAAGATTCTCCCTTAATGAAACATGAGCCCAGTTCCTACATATAATGATTTGAGGTTACCGAAGTTGCTTCCATTTGTAAGGAGGGGATGCTAATGAAGTTCACGGTACAGTATATACCCTTGAACAAGATCAAACCCGATTTATCAATGAAAATAACGGAGCACATTAAGAAGCTTCAAAGATTTATGTGGGACTGCATGTTTGTTTTGGTTGTTAGGAAAAATCGGAAAGACGACAGTTATATCATTGTGAGCGGGCATGATCGATTCGAAAATCTTCGGAAACATACAAAAAGTATCTATGCACCATGTATAGTTGATAAAAGCACATCCCCTGGAATCGCCTCCTGGTATTATCGTATCCGAAAGAAACAACCTCTGGATGATTTTCCCTTAATGCCAAAAAGCTGGTCTATTGTGCGATCCTTTTTGAAGCAAGAGCCCCGTTTCCATGAATTATCCCGATCTCAACAAATAAGGGTCCTCATTTTGGCAGTGAAGTACAAAAAAACAGTCATCCATTCTATGAAAACAACAGTGAATGAAATGATTAGAAATAATGAATAATCCATGTAGCCCCAAGTGTTATCATGCACTCGGGGTGTTTTTTATTTCTAAAATCAAATATTTCGAGAATGAAAATAAATGAACTTTGTGATATTATTACAATATTAAATTTGCACATTGGAAAAATATATCTTTTTGGGAGATGGAACAGCATGCTAAGGTGGAAACGAAATTTGTGGGTGCTCTGGATCGGAGTTTTTTTCACATCAGCAAGTTTTTCCATGGTCATACCTTTTTTGCCGATTTTTTTACTTCAAATTGGAGTACACGATCACACTGAAATGTGGTCAGGTCTGTTATTCGGTTCGGCCTTTTTTGCCGGTGCCCTTGCCTCTCCGTTCTGGGGGAGTGTGGCAGATAAATATGGCAGAAAACCGATGATCATTCGAGCCGGATTTGCCTTGTTTGTGATATATACGTTAATGGCTTTTGTCACAAATCCATATGAAATCTTGGTGCTGCGCATCCTACAGGGATTATTAAGTGGGTTCATTCCTGGTGCGATTGCTTTGATTGGAACCAACACGCCTAATGAAAAAGTGGGATATGCACTTTCGATGATTTCTTCCGCCTCGGCATCCGGTGGAATTGTCGGACCATTGCTCGGCGGGGGAATGGCTGAATTAGTAGGAAACCGCTGGGCATTTGCGAGCGCAGGGATTATTGTATTTTTCGCGACAATCTTGATCATTTTTTTAGTAACTGAGGAAAATTTTAAACCAAGCAAGAAGCGCGGCTCTGTCAAAAATGATTTTAAAACAGCCTTGGAGAACCGTCCTTTCATGCTTGTTTTAATTATAACCGTCATTACTGCATGTTCAGTGCTGACGATTGAACCGGTATTGCCCTTGTATATCGTCAAACTGAGCGGTTCTGCCGATAACACTTCAATACTGGCAGGAATTGTCTTCTCCCTGCCTGGGATTGCAAGTGCGCTGTTTGCTCCCTTATGGGGAAAATGGGCAGATAAAGTTGGATTTCAGAAAGTTCTCTTCATAGGCCTGCTAGGTGGCGGAATTTTCACCATCGGCCAGGTTCTATTCACTCATTTATGGGGATTTTCGCTGATCCGCTTTGTGTCTGGAATCTTCTTCTGTGCTGTTTTCCCAGCTTTAAATGGCTTGGTTGTGAAGTCGACAACAGAGGATTTCCGCGGAAGAGCCTTCGGTTTAAACCAAACAGCTACCCAAATTGGCGGGGTGACGGGACCGTTGATCGGTGGATTAATAGGAGGCATTTTCCCTGTACAAAGTGTATTTATGTTAACGGGCCTTTTATTATTAGTTGCAATGGTAATGGCTTATTGGAATAGCAATGAGTTGAATAGTACCCTGAAAAGAAAAGCTGTATCAAGTAAATAGGAGGTTTTTTCAAAAAAATCCCCGGATCCATTTTATGGATCCGGGGATTTTTTTGGTTCATATAATCAATGGGTGGACATACATTTAGATTATAAGTCCAAATTTTTTTGAAAATAACTAGACATAAAGGAGAAGGACAAGCGGATGGGTTTCTTACATGAAATATTTAATAGTTTTCATACCTTTTTATCACTAGATGCGTTAAGATCGGTCTTTTCTAATCCTGCAAGTTGGGGGATTATTGGAACTCTAATCATTTTGGAAGGTCTGCTTTCGGCCGATAACGCACTAGTCTTAGCCGTTATGGTGAAGCATCTGCCAAAACATCAGCGAAAGAAAGCCTTATTCTATGGGATTTTTGGTGCTTATTTTTTTCGTGTTATCGCGATAGGGTTAGGAGTCTCCTTAATCAATATTGCTTGGATCAAAATTGTCTGCGGTCATTATCTCCTTTGGATGGTCTTTCAAAATTTCATTAAGAAAAATGAAGATGAAGGCGAAATCCAAGGCAGAAGAATGGGCTTTTGGAGAACCGTGATAACCGTTGAGCTTATGGACATTGCCTTTAGCTTTGACAGTATTATTGCCGCATTCGGTGTCTCGAATCATGTATGGGTGCTGCTATTGGGAGGAATGTTAGGGATCTTAATGATGCGTGGTGTCGCTCAATTATTCCTAACCTTAATTGAAAAAGTACCGGAATTGGAAACGACGGCCTTTATTTTAATAGCGATCATTGCCATTAAAATGATTGCTGCTGCCTTCGGTTTCCATCTCGATGAATTAATTTTCTTTAGTATTTTAATAGCAGTATTCATGGGAACCTTTATCATTCATTTTTTCCGAAGCAATTCGGAAAGAATAATCTAATTTCAAAAATGGAGCAGGGTAGCAATTACCCTGCTATTAATTGATTTGTTAATCTATTGGTAATAGTTGTTACTCCTTCTTAGAGACCTTTCGTAAATACTTCTCCATTGAGGACAGTAATTCATTTAAAGATACATCTTCATCATCCGCTCTTTCCATTATAACTTCCTCTTCATAAGGTTCCTCTAGTGTTAAAGGTTCCTCTTGACTATAATTTATAACACGTTGACTTGATTTCTTCGAATCTGAATATGATTTTTTTTCGGCTTCATATTGAGAGACGTCTTGTCGCTCTGATTTAGAGGATCGGTAAACCTCTTGTTTGTTTGATTGCTTCGATTGTTTTGAAGCCTGGTTATTCGATTTTTGATCTTGGGCATTTTCAATTTTAAGGCCATAGCTAATATTTGTGATATGGAACATCGCCAGGCGGACAATTTCCTCTTTGTTAATCAAAGAAATATAATCTGGATGGACATCACTTAATACACCTTCAAGCTTCTCCGGGCCCCCGCGATTAATTTTGACCCATTGAAATTTCAATGATTCCAGTAAGCTATAGAAGTTATCTGCTTTTTTATATTGAATATCATTTGGAACCACGATGTTAAATTCCATTTCGCCCTTCATGTTATCGGTAAAGCTTTTAATATGCTGGGTATTATAGTAAACGAGACCGTCGTCTTCCGTGAAAAGAGCAACATGATCTTCACTGGCATCCATTAACTTCCCGATTCTGGATTCTGGGCCGCCACGATTGACCTTTATTACTTTCCCAATAAAGTATTTCATGATGTCATTATGCATAATAAGTTTTCCCCCTGTAAATTTTATAAATTATATTAACACTGCATCTATATGTGTCATGGAATGACGTTGTCCTAATAAATTAGCCTTTTTTTCAAAGATTAAGAGAAAATAGGCAGATGATAGAGTATGATACAAGGCCAGAACCCAGATGGACATACTTTGTTTGTGCTTGTATCCTGCTTATAAATCGGGTTTTAAAAAAATTTTTTACTGATATTCGATCAGCTTGCGGTTAAAAAAAATGAAGGTGTTAGGCGGAAGTTAATAGGACTGTTGGGGGGATAAATAAAAAAGCAGTAAAACTTTCTTTACTGCTTTCGTTTCATCATTGTTCTACTAGGTTGGTAACGGAAACACTTTGTTTATTGTTTGGTTCGTCCAGCGGATGAATGGTTGCTTTTCCACTTTGCTGGTCCACATGCTCAATATAAATACGGGTACCGTTATAGGTCACGTTTTCCATTTGTGGTGAATTACATATTTCCTGTGCGCGTTGTGCATCCATATGAGTAACCTCCTTTCGTTTTTTACTACAAGAGTATTTGTAATAAACGAAGGGTTTATTCTTATGAATGGAAAAATTTATTGTTGAGTAATGTAAAAAGCTTTATTTATGGTTAAAATTATGTTATTAATTATATGTAAGTTATAAAACAATATATTGTTGTTAGTTCTACTAGGGGGGTCCGATAGCTCGGACTGAGAGAAGGATGCATAAAATCCTTTGACCCTTTGAACCTGATCTGGATCATACCAGCGTAGGGAAGTAGTTTCGAAGGCGTCACTCGAGTTTTTCTATTATGCGCCGCTACTTTTTGACGATTAATCAGGTTCTGTTTTCAAACAGAGCCTTTTTTTATTGTCATCCATTTATGGACTATGCTGTAACTTCTAGATTGCAAAATCTATCATTTTTAGGAGGAAGTTACAATGCAAAAGGAAGCAAACGTAAACATCGAATTACAATCACCATTTACTGGAAGCAGAAAAGTATATCTTGAGGGATCAAGAACTGATATTAAGGTGCCGATGAGAGAAATCCAGTTGTCACGAACGGTTACAACTTATGGAGAAGAAGAAAATGCACCTGTTCGAGTTTATGATACTAGTGGGCCTTATACAGACCCGAACCATCCTATTGATATAAGGAAAGGGCTTCACGCATTACGCAAAAAATGGATTTTGGAGCGTAATGATGTTGAAAACTATGCGGGAAGAGAAATAATGCCAATAGACAATGGCTACCGTGTTGAAGACGAGCGGGCCAATCTTGAATGGTTTCCTAACATAAACAAATCACCTTTGCGTGCCAAAAAAGGTCATAATGTTACCCAAATGCATTATGCGAAAAAAGGGATCATCACACCTGAGATGGAGTTTATCGCGATTCGTGAAAATGTAGAGCCTGCATTTGTCAGGGATGAGGTTGCCCGCGGGAGAGCGATTATTCCAGCCAATATCAACCATCCTGAAACTGAACCGATGATTATTGGACGAAATTTCCATGTAAAAATCAACGCCAATATTGGGAATTCAGCTGTCTCATCCTCGATTGAACAAGAGGTTGAAAAGATGACTTGGGCAACACGCTGGGGAACAGATACAATCATGGATTTATCAACTGGAAAAAATATTCATACAACAAGAGAATGGATTATCCGCAATTCCCCGGTGCCGGTTGGGACGGTGCCTATTTATCAAGCTCTTGAAAAAGTGAATGGAGTTGCTGAGAATCTTACCTGGGAAGTTTATCGCGATACTTTGATTGAACAAGCAGAACAAGGGGTCGATTATTTTACGATTCATGCTGGTGTATTGTTACGTTTTATTCCATTGACAGCGAAACGGACAACAGGAATTGTATCCCGTGGTGGTTCTATTATGGCGCAGTGGTGTCTGGCCCACCATCACGAAAACTTCCTCTACACCCATTTTGAAGAAATATGCGAGATTTTAAAGCAATATGATATTTCGGTTTCCCTCGGGGATGGACTGCGTCCTGGCAGCATTGCCGATGCCAATGATGAAGCGCAATTTGCAGAGCTTGAAACTTTAGGTGAATTGACGGATATTGCCTGGAAGCATGATGTGCAAGTGATGATTGAAGGCCCCGGCCATGTTCCGATGCATAGAATTAAGGAAAATGTGGATAAGCAAATGGAAATCTGTAAAGAAGCACCTTTTTATACACTTGGGCCGTTAACCACCGATATTGCTCCCGGATACGACCATATTACTTCCGCTATTGGCGCCGCAATGATTGGCTGGTTTGGAACCGCCATGCTATGCTATGTGACACCAAAGGAGCATCTTGGTTTACCCAATAAGAATGATGTCCGTGATGGCGTTATTGCTTATAAAATCGCGGCACATGCAGCAGATTTGGCAAAAGGCCATCCTGGGGCCCAAATGAGAGACAATGCCTTATCGAAAGCTCGTTTCGAATTTAGATGGGAGGACCAATTCAACCTATCATTAGATCCAGAACGCGCAAGAGAATACCATGATGAAACGCTCCCTGCTGAAGGGGCCAAAACAGCGCATTTTTGTTCCATGTGCGGTCCAAAGTTTTGTTCGATGAAAATTTCCCATGAAATCCGGGGGATGGCAAAGGAAGATGAAGAAAGGAATGCAGGTATGAAGAAAAAAGCGGAGGAGTTTATCTTCAATGGATCAAAAATATACCAATAATACTCCTACCAATGAAGTAAATAGATTAATAGAAGAAATTGATTATTTACACCAAAATATTCATTTTTTAAAAGGTAGAATAGAATCCATTCAACGCCATTGTAAGCATATTTTTTTGGAAACCCCTGGAATGAGAAAATGCCATAAGTGTGGGTTCGCTGAAAGCACCTATTATTAATAGAGTAAGAAACAAAAGGCTCAACATTTTCATGCTGGGCCTTTTTCTAATTTTAAGTCTCTTTTTGAGCGTATAAAGGCGATAAAGTCGATTAATTCGTCTGCTGTTAATGGTTCCCCATCAATCAAAAGAGAGGGAGATGGGGTATGAATGGCTGTTGTGATTTCTACTGAAGTCTGCATCCGATGCAACTCATCTGTTCTCCCCAACAAATAATCAACAGTCGTATCAAATAATTCTGCAATTTGTGTTAGTGAGAGTAAGGACGGTTCCCGGTATCCTGACTCATAGCCTGCATAAGTACTTTTAGCAATACCTAATTGATCAGCGGTTTCCTGCAGCGACCATTTTCGTTCTTTTCTTAATTCGGATAAACGATCCAGCATTCGTCTCCAACTCCATTTTCATAATATTGTTCAAATTATAACATAGAATTATAGACTCGAATAGAAAAATGTACGCGTTTCGAGTACAAACTATTGATTTATCCTATTTTAGTTCTATAATGAAAGTGTAGATACGCATTACGCGAATAAAAGACTATTTTTTCACTCAATGGAGCTGATACAGTTGAAGAAAATCTTATTACTTGCCACCGGAGGGACTATAGCATCCGTTGAAGGAAATGAGGGACTCGTCCCAGGGCTATCCGCTGAGGAATTGCTTCATTATTGCCCGATTACCTCCTATGATTTAAAAATTGATAGTAAAATCTTAATGAATATTGATAGCACGAATATGCAGCCAGAGCATTGGGTGGATATGGCCCAAGCCATCCATAATTATTATCAAGAATATGACGGTTTTGTCATTACACATGGAACTGATACATTAGCCTATACATCTGCTGCGCTTTCTTACATGCTTCAAGGACTTGATAAGCCGGTTGTTTTAACAGGATCACAAGTTCCGATCAGCTTCAAAAAAACCGATGCGAAAAAAAATGTCGCCGACGCCATCCGGTTTGCCTGTGAAACGATTGGTGGAGTCTTTATCGTTTTTGATGGCCGAGTCATTCTTGGTACAAGAGCGGTTAAAATGCGAACAAAAAGCTATGATGCTTTTGAAAGTGTGAATCACCCATATGTTGCGTTTGTGAATGACAAGGATGTAAAATATCAATGGAAACCAGCACCAGTCACACACAAGGTTTCTATTAACACTCGTTTATGCACCGACGTCTTTCTAATGAAATTATATCCTGGAACCAAACCAGAGATTTTTGATAGTTTAAAAGGATTATATAAAGGGATTATAATAGAAAGCTTTGGTAACGGGGGATTGCCTTTTGAAGGGCGGAACCTTCTTTCAAAAATCCAAGAGTTGACCGAAGCTGGGGTGGCGGTCGTCATTACGACCCAATGCCTGGAAGAAGGGGAAGATTTGCTGCTCTATGAAGTTGGCCGGAAGGTAGCCCAACATAACGTTATTTTATCAGGGGATATGAACACAGAAGCGATTGTCGCGAAGCTGATGTGGGCCCTTGGGCAATCGGAAAGTTTAGACGAGGTCAAAAAAATCATTGAAACGCCTCTTGCAGGAGATTTAACGATCAATTCTGATAAAGAAGAATAATGTCATTTAAAATCGAGGAGAGATACTATGTCCACTATGCAAACGACCAATGGAAATGTCCGAATTGAGAAGGATTTTTTAGGAACAAAGGAAGTGCCGGCTGACGCCTATTACGGTGTTCAAACGCTTAGGGCAGTCGAAAATTTCCCGATTACGGGCTACCGGATTCATGAAGACTTAATAATAGCAATGGCGATGGTGAAAAAAGCGGCAGCATTGGCAAATATGGATGTTAAACAGCTTTATTCCGGCATTGGCGAGGCAATCGTTAAGGCTGCAGAAGAATTAATGGATGGCAAGCTGCATGACCAAATAATTGTTGACCCGATTCAAGGCGGTGCCGGGACATCGATTAATATGAACGTCAATGAGGTCATTGCCAACCGCGCCATCGAATTAATGGGTAAAGAAAAAGGGGACTATTTTCATTGCAGCCCGAACACCCATGTGAACATGTCGCAATCGACAAACGATGCCTTTCCGACTGCCATTCATATTGCCGTATTAAACCTTCTTGAAAAACTGCTGGAAACCATGAACGTGATGCATAGTGCTTTTCATCAAAAGGCTCAAGAATTCAATCATGTTATCAAAATGGGACGGACCCATCTTCAGGATGCGGTGCCAATCCGCCTTGGCCAGGAATTTGAAGCTTATGCAAGGGTTATCGAACGGGACATTAAGAGAATTAAGCAATCGCGCCAGCATTTATATGAATTGAACATGGGCGCAACCGCTGTTGGAACCGGATTAAATGCCGATCCCCGTTATATTGAACAAGTGGTCAAATATCTTGCCGAAATCAGCAGGCTGCCATTAGTTGGAGCTGAGCATCTCGTGGATGCCACCCAGAATACTGATGCCTATACCGAAGTTTCTGCCGCTTTAAAAGTTTGTATGATGAATATGTCTAAAATCGCGAACGACCTGCGCCTTATGGCATCCGGCCCTCGTGCGGGTTTGGCAGAAATCCAATTGCCTGCCCGTCAGCCAGGATCTTCCATCATGCCAGGAAAAGTGAATCCGGTTATGCCGGAAGTGATTAACCAAGTCGCATTCCAAGTAATCGGAAATGATCATACGATCTGCCTTGCCTCAGAAGCAGGCCAGCTTGAATTAAATGTGATGGAGCCGGTGTTGGTTTTCAACCTGCTGCAGTCGATCAGCATCATGAATAATGCCTTCCGCGCCTTTACGGAACACTGTCTAAAAGGGATCAAAGCAAATGAAGATCGCTTAAAGGAGTATGTGGAAAAGAGCGCCGGGGTAATTACTGCCGTAAATCCACATCTTGGCTACGAACCGGCAGCAAGAATTGCCAGAGAGGCGATTCTAAGCGGTGCGTCAATTCGTGATTTATGTTTAAAATATCAAGTATTGACCGAAGAAGAGCTTGATTTAATTCTTGATCCTTACGAGATGACCCACCCAGGGATTGCAGGGGCGGCCTTGCTGGATAGAGACTAAAGAAAAGGTGCCTAACTCTCTTTTTTTGGAGGGTATCAGGCACCTTTTTTTTGACGATCACATTTTGACAGATGCCTCATTAGGAGACAAGGCCTTGCGCCATGATAGCTGGGCAAGTGTGAGCACTAAAAGGGCAGCTATTCCGATCCCGGCAATCACTATAAAACCGGTTGAATAGGTGCCGGAAATTTGTTTAAGTGAACCAAGAATATTTGGTACAAAAAATCCACCAATCCCGCCGGCGGCCCCAACAATACCGGTAACAATGCCAATCTCTTCCCGGAACCGCTGCGGCACCAATTGAAACACCGCCCCATTTCCCATCCCAAGGCAAAGCATGCCGATAAACAACATGGAAGTCACAAGGTAAATAGAAGGAAGCTGGCTTACGCCGAACATCGATAGTGCTACGACGATAAATAAGAATGTCAGTAAACGGCCGCCGCCAATCCGATCGGCTATGTATCCGCCAACTGGCCTGAAAAAGCTACCTGCAGCCACGCACACTGTCACGAAATCTCCCGCGGTCACGATTGATAACTCGTACTGATCCACAAAAAAGATACTTAAAAAACTGGATAATCCCACAAATCCACCGAAGGTGACACTATAAAGCAAGCAAAAATACCAGGTATCCCGTTGTTTCAGCACCTTGAAGTATTCAAAAATCGGTTTTGCTGTCGGCTGGGAAGGAGCATCCTTGGCCATTATGAAATATAGGATAAAAACGATTAAAAGAGGCAGGATTGCCAATCCCATCACGTTATGCCAGCCGATATTTTCCGCGATTCGCGGACCGAACAGCGTCGCAAATAATGTTCCACTATTACCAGCACCGGCTATTCCCATTGCCAAGCCTTGTAATTGGGGTGGATACCAACGGCTCGCCATCGGAATCGCTGCCGCAAAGCTTGCACCCGCAACACCAAGGAGGATTCCGATTGAATAAAGCTCTGGTAATGTTCGTCCAAATAACCATCCCCACACTAGAGGAATAATGGTGACGAGCATTCCGCTTATCGCCGTTTTACGAGGTCCAATTCGATCTGTTAAGACGCCAAGGACAAGACGGAAAAAGGAGCCACTGAGGATAGGAACCGCAACAATTAGCCCCTTCTGAGAGGGCGATAAACCAAAATCTTTTGTGATAAAGACTCCTAGTGCCCCTAATATGACCCAAATCATAAAACTAACATCAAAGTATAAAAATGATGCCAACAATGACGGTGCATGACCGCTCTTCTTTAAATCCGTTAATTTCATCATTCATTACCCCTTTCTAACTTAATTAAGCTTCACTTACCAGCCGATATTCTGTTTTTTTGAAAGTATCACTCTTCCTAACAAAAATAAAAATGAAATAATCCCAATTGTTTTTTTCATGCCCTTACCTCCCAATCATTTGCTTTTTTTAGCATAGAGGGACACAACTCCTCTTGTCAGAAAATATGTAAGGTATCCTGACAAGGAATTTTTACTAAAAATTTCATGTTAGAAAATATAACACAATTAATTTCTGCTCATTTGTTTTATGGAATAATGGAGAAAGTTCATCGCGTCAGCTTACCCTTGGATTGTCTGGAGGTTTATAAATGGTAAAACAAAAATTAATTTTGATTGGGAATGGAATGGCCGGCATCCGCTGTCTGGAGGAAATCTTAAAGTTAAATCCTGATCGGTTTGATATAACCGTAATTGGCAGTGAACCGCACCCAAACTATAATCGGATATTATTATCGACTGTTTTGCAAGGGAACACATCGCTAGCCGACATTACCATAAATAGCAGGGAATGGTATAACCAACACCATATCAAGCTGCTTTTAGGGGAAATGGTCCTAAAAATTGATACCGACAAACAGATTCTCTTAACAGATAAGCAGAGGGCGGTATCATATGACCAGCTTATTTTAGCTACTGGATCAACTCCGTTTATGCTGCCTATACCTGGCGGAGAAAAGGAAGGGGTAATTTCTTTTAGGACCATTGAAGATTGTCAATTCATGATCGAAACAGCGAAGAAGTTTAAGAAAGCAGTCGTAATTGGCGGCGGGCTATTAGGATTGGAAGCGGCAAGAGGGCTGTTGAATCTGGGTATGGACGTAAAGGTGGTTCATCTTTTTAGTTTTTTAATGGAAAGGCAATTGGATCAAACAGCGGCGAAAATGCTGCAAACTGAGTTGGAACGGCAAGGGATGATGTTTCTTTTGGAGAAAGAGACATCGGAGATTTTCGGAAACGAGCGGGTTGAAGGGTTACGGTTCAAAGACGGAACAGAAATAGAAGCCGATTTGATTGTCATGGCAGCGGGGGTCAGGCCGAATGTCCAGTTGGCGAAAGATAGCGGGATTGAGACCAAACGCGGGATTCTTGTTAATGATTTTTTAGAATCGAGTATTCCGAACATCTACGCTGTAGGGGAATGTGTGGAGCATCGCGGAATGGTTTACGGATTGGTGAAGCCTCTCTATGAACAAGGGAGGGTGTTAGCCAAACGGATTTGCGGAATCGCAAGTAAGGGATATGAAGGGTCGGTTCTTTCTACGCAATTGAAAATTTCGGGAGTAGAGGTATTTTCAGTAGGCCGCTTTGAGGAAGACCCAGCTACAAAGGCGATTAAAATTTACGATGAGATAGCTGGAGTTTATAAAAAGATGGTTTTCAAAGGGGATAAAATTATTGGTGCTGTCATGTACGGGGATACAAGCGAGCGGGGAAAATTACTAGAAATGATTATAAAACAACAAGATTTACAGGATGTTGAAAAAGTTGTCCTTTTTCCAACCTCAAAAGGTGAAAGCCATTTAGTTACTTCCATGGCCAACAGAGATTTGATTTGCCATTGCAATGGGGTAACAAAAGGGGCAATCATCGAGGCGGTGCAGAAAATTGGTGTATCGTCCGTTGAACAGGTGAAAACATGCACAAAGGCGTCAAGTTCGTGTGGCGGCTGCAAGCCTATGATAGAAGAGCTATTATCCTATATTAATAGTAATGATTTTTCCGAGGTGATAGAGAAGACGTCCTTTTGTTCCTGTACTTCTTTATCAGAGGATGAAGTGGTTCAACAGATACAGCTGTTAGATTTAGTCTCCTTATCGGAGGTGATGAATGTCCTTCATTGGAACAACAAACAAGGCTGTACGAAATGCCGGCCTGCCTTGTCCTATTATTTAGCGATGATTAATCCGGAATATGAGAATATCCAGGAAACCCTATTTTTAAACGATAAGATGAATGCCACCGTGCAACAGGACGGCACATATTTCGTCGTCCCGCAAATGTACGGCGGAATAACCAAGTCGGATCAATTGCGAAATATAGCGGATGTCGCTGACAAATATGGGATCGTGGATATTGCCATTACAAGTGAACAACGGATTCATTTGATGGGGATAAAAGAAAGAGACCTCGCTGGTGTGTGGGCAGATTTGAACATGCGGTTAAGTTCAACCTATGGAAATAAGGTGCAAACGATTAAAACTTGTATTGGAGAACATATTTGCCGATGTGATAAACAATCCTCTCTCCATCTTTCTGCGAGTCTAGAAAAGAGATTGGAATTTCTAGCCACTCCTTATCGTGTGAAGATGGGTGTTTCTTCCTGTTTGCATAATGGGGCAGGCTCCACTACGAAAGATATCGGGGTAATCGGAATGGAACGAGGCTGGGAAATTTATGTAGGAGGGAGCAGCGGCCGGAACGTCCGTGGTGGTGAGCTGCTGTGTATTGCTGCCTCGGATAAAGAAGCGTTTGAAATGGTTACAGGATTTGTCCAATATTACCGGGAGACAGCCAATTTTCTGGAGCGGACATGGGAATGGATTGATCGACTTAGCTTAGTTCATATAAGAGAAGTATTATTTGATTTTGAGCTTCGCCAGCAATTGTTGGATCGCTTGGAAGAGGAAAGGTTGTTGCGGAAGGGTTTCTATGTGAAAACAGAATTGTCTACTTGAGGCGATTGTAGAATGTGACCTTATTTTGGTCCAATTTGACCGCATTTATGAAGGTAACACCCAAAGAATTGTAGAATACTAATCCATTTTTGTAGAATAAATCCCCAAATTTGTATAATCCTATGATTTCCCATTAATTCAACAAAAAATTCGGAGGCGATTCCTTGACTGAGATGCTATTAAAATACTTCCGGACCAAGCAGCAAAAGGTGGAGTCGGAACAAACCTTTACTACCCAATGCCCTTTTTGCAGTATGCAGTGCAAAATGCAATTGATTGAACAATCGATTGTTACACGAAAAACATATAAGACAATCGGAAAAGATAACCCCACTTCAGAAGGGCGTTTATGCATCAAAGGCATGCATGCGCATCAGCATGCCCTCCATCGCGAACGCTTAAAATATCCATTATTAAAAGTGAATGGAGAATTTGTCCGCATTACCTGGGAGGAAGCCCTGGACAAAATCAAAGAGAATTTTACGTGCATCCAAGCGGAAAATGGCCTGAACGCTTTGGCGGTTTATGGCAGCGCCTCACTCACCAATGAAGAAGCTTATTTACTAGGAAAGTTTGCACGAAGTGCTTTAAAAACCAAATACATTGATTACAACGGCCGCTTATGTATGTCTGCCGCAGCCTCTGCTGCGAGCCAAACATTCGGAATGGACAGAGGATTCACCAACAGCCTATCTGAAATTCCTTATACAAATTGCATCATCTTAGCGGGAACAAATATCGCCGAATGTCAGCCCACTATGTTTCCATATATTGAAAAAGCGAAGGAAAACGGCGCTTATATCATTGCGATAGACCCGCGTGAAACCGCGACGACGAAACTAGCAGATTTGCATTTGCAGCTTAAACCGGGAACCGATGCCGCACTCGCAAATGGGCTGTTAAAAATAATAATAGAAGAAAACTATATTAATAAAACCTTTATCCAAGAAAGGGTAAAAGGGTTTGAAGAAGTAAAGGAGTATGTTTCAACGTTAACACTGGAGGAAATCGAAAACATAACCGGTGTTTCAATCGCCCAAATTCGAAAAGCGGCAATAAAGTTTGGAAAAGTAGCAACAGGAATGATTTTTACAGCAAGAGGGGTGGAGCAGCAAACCGATGGAGCGATTGCTGTTCGCAATTTCTTGAATATTCTGCTTTCAACTGGGAAAATTGGCAAGCCACATTGCGGTTATGGAGCGATAACAGGACAGGGCAATGGACAAGGAGCCCGTGAACATGGCCAAAAAGCCGATCAGCTTCCGGGATATCGAGCCATTGAAAACGAGGAACACCGGGCATATATCGCCAGTGTTTGGGGAATCAATGAATCCGAATTGCCGGGAAAAGGAGTTTCTGCTTACGAAATGATGGAGAAAATCAATGAAGCTAAAATTACTGGTCTGTTTTTAATGTGCTCGAATCCGGTTGTTTCCCATCCGAATGCGCATTTTGTGAAAAATGCCTTAAAAAAATTAAAATTCTTTGTTGCTGCCGATCTATTTTTGTCTGAAACGGCAAAATTAGCCGATTTGATTTTGCCCGCTTCGTCTTATTTGGAAGATGAGGGTACGATGACAAATGTAGAAGGCCGGGTCACCTTGCGCGATGCGAGCTATCCATGTCCAGGAGAGGTTAAGCACGACTGGCAAATTATTTGTGAAATAGCACGTGTTCTTGGTAAAGAAAAGGGCTTTTCGTTTACTTCAGCCGAAGAAATTTTTCAAGAATTACGAGTAGCAAGTCGTGGCGGAAAGGCTGATTATTACGGGATTACGTATGAGCGTCTGCGAAAAGAAGGCGGTATATTATGGCCATGTCCTGATATAGGACATAGCGGGACGAATAGGCTGTTTGAAGCTTCCTTCGCACATCCGGATGGAAAGGCAGTCATGGTCATCGCTCCAAACAAACCAACTGTAGCAAAAGACCAAGCAAGTGAACAATTTCCTTTGTTACTCACGACCGGAAGAGTTATGTCGCATTATTTAACCGGTGTCCAAACACGGAAAAGCGCTGGATTAGCGGCAAGGAATGTGGAATCATACCTGGAGATCCATCCGGCGATGGCCTTGAAATATCAGATTCCAAATCATTCCTTGGTAAAAATCGAATCCAAACGAGGCAGCATTGTTGTTAGAAGCAAGTGGTCGGAGATGATTCGCAAAGATACCGTTTTCATCCCCTTTCATTGGGGAGATTCACAAAATGTGAATCTTCTAGTTTCAAATAAATTAGATCCTGACTGCCAAATGCCTGGATTTAAAGTGACAGCAGTGAGAGTAAGTCCGTTAATGGATCCATTTTTACAATAAAAATTCTATGTTGTATTTTAGTGTTTGGAAAATGTTTTTTCGTTGCTGATTATTATGAATATTTTGTGAATTATGAAGGGCTATTCCCATCACCAGTTATTATTACAAGCATAGTATATAGCAAAGGTGGTGATGATAAATGGACTTCGGACTATCAGCCTGGATGCTATATACTATGCAGGCCGTTTTTGGACTAATGATTCTTAATTTCCTAATTCAGTTTATCCAAATGTTCTGGAAAGGCTCTTTTGATACAAGTTTTGTACTAGATTATTTAAAGGATATCGTTTACTTCGTTCTTCCATTGAACCTTCTTATTTCCATGAATTCAATTGATCCAACAGGATGGATTATGACGACCTTCTACTTCATTGGCGGTCTTGCTGTCGTAATCAAGTACTTGATGGACATCAAAAACAAACTTGTAAAATAATTGATTTGAGGCCCTCTCTTTTTTGGGAGGGTCTTTTGCATTGGGTAAGGGTCATTAAGAAAGGGCCCTAATGCTCATCAGCCACCGAAAAGTGCCGGGACGGTCATTAATGGAGGATCCTAATTCCTATCATCCTTCAAAAAGTGCCGCGACGGTCATTAAGAGAGACTCCTAATGCCCATCAACTTTCAAATTGTGCCTCGACGGTCACTAAGGGAGGCTCCTAATGACCATCACCTTTCAAATTGTGCCGCGACGGTCATTAAGAAAGGGCCCTAATGCCCATCACCCTTCAAATTGTGCCACGACGGTCACTAAGAGAGGGCCCTAATGCCCATCACCCTTCAAATTGTGCCGCGACGGTCATTAAGAAAAGGCCCTAATGCCCATCACCCTTCAAATTGTGCCGCGACGGTCACTAAGAGAGGATCCTAATGCCCATCACCTTTCAAAAAGTACCGCGACGGTCGTTAAGAGAGACTCCTATTGCCCATCACCCTTCAAATTGTGCCACGACGGTCATTAAGGGAGGATCCTAATTCCCATCACCCTTCAAATAGTGCCGCGACGGTCATTAAGAAAGGATATTTTCAGTCCATAAAAATTTTAATAAAATTTCAAAAAAAATCTCGATTTTAAGATATTACTGCTTACACCTTTAGGCTGTTTCATCATATAATATTCCAAATTTTCCGAAATGGAAGTGGGACCATGAAGAGTCATAAGTGGATAAAGTGGCGCAAATTCCTGCTCTGGCTCGCCTTTATCATATTTATTGGCGTAATATTGGTGAAGGGAGGACCTTCCTATTGGTCGGTCGCCTTGACAATAATCAGCTTTTTATTTCAATTGCTATTCGCAATGTTATTTATGATCATACAGTTTGTTGCACTCTTCTGGTTTCTGGCCCGGGGACGAACGTACTGGATCTTGCCTGGTGAGACCGGTACAACCTGGGACGACTATCGGGGCAATCCAGAAATTGTGGAAAATGCCAGAAGGATAGTTACCCTTCTTAGGGGTGTAAAAGAGTTTAAAGATATGGGTGGCGAAGCGATCAGAGGCTTACTCCTATGCGGCCCGCCAGGCACCGGGAAGTCCTATTTGGCTCAAGTAATCGCCAACGAAGCACAGGTACCCTTTGCCTATGCATCAGCCCCAAGCTTTCAAAATATGTTCTTCGGCGTTGGTAACCTTAAAGTGATGGGTCTCTACAAGAAAGCCAGGAAGCTCGCAGATGTATATGGTGCCTGCATTATATTTATCGATGAAATCGACGCCATTGGCATGAGCCGACAAGGCGGAGGAGGAGGCGGAGGAGGAGCAGGTCTGATGGGCATGGCCGGAATGGGGGGAGCCGGATTGCTTAATGAACTCCTTTTACAAATGGACCCTCCGAACATCGATAACTCCAAAATCGCGAAGTTTCTACGCTCACTGGGGTTACGAAAAAAAGTAGCAGAGCGCCCAGCCGTTCTAACGATAGGCGCAACCAACCTTCCTGATGTCCTCGACCAGGCATTGCTCCGGCCGGGCCGCTTTGACCGCAAGCTTTGGGTCGACTCTCCTGATTATGATGGCCGGGTAGATGTATTCCAATACTATCTTAAAAAAGTAAAAATTGATTCATCGCTGACCTCCGAGAAGGCCGCTCTTGACACAATCGGCTATAGTCCAGCGCAAATCAGACATATTGTTAATGAGTCTGTCGTCATCGCCCATCAGCGCGGGGCCCAGCTAGCTAGTTACGAGGACTTCCGGGCTGCGATGGAAACCTATGAGTGGGGGCTTAAACAGCCATTAAGCTCCATGATGGAGGATGAGAAGCGGAATGTCGCCTATCATGAAGCCGGTCATGCGGTAGCACAGTACCTGTTGAAGCCCCATGAACGTGTATGGAAGGTCACGATTATCCGGCGCGGCGGTGCGCTTGGCCTTGCGGCAACTAAACCGACCGAAGAGCGGTATAACCGAAGTGACAGCGAAATGCTCGCAGAAATTCAAGTTTGTTTGGCTGCGAGAGCAGTGGAAGAGGAATTCCTTGGCAAGAAATTAAACGGGGTTACCTCCGATCTCCAGCAGGCCACGATGATAGCAGGTGCTTACCTTGGTATGGTCGGCATGGGCGATGAATTATTCAGCTGGCTTGCGGTAGGAACCCGAATTGATGGACTTCGAGCATTACGTCCAAAAATCAATCTGCTATTGAAGGACCAGATGAAACAGGTTAAGCAGCTTGTCAATGAGCATGCCGATTTCGTCCATTCGATTGCTGGGGAATTATTAAAGCGAGGCGATTTAACGGGTGAGGAAATTGAAGAGCTTTATGTTCGCCTGTATGGCCAAACCAGACCAGAACCACGAAAGGTAGTAACCCTCGAATCTTTCGAGAATCCACTTGTCCTAGGTTTACCTTCAGTGAATCCAGTAGACGAAGGGACAGATGAGATAGAGGAAACAAAATAAACAGAACCGATTAGCCTCGTTAATAAACGAGGTTTTTCGTTGTTGTTTTATATCGATAACAGAAATGAAGAGTATTTTTATTTAAAAGAAGCAAAATAAAAAAGGTAAACAAGGTTTATTAAGGGGAATTTAACTTGTCAAAAAAGAAACTGCAGTCTTCACCAGACGCTGATGAAAAGAAATTGTTAAACGATAAAGTAGAAAAGGCTCGTTAAAACAACTTTGAAGATGACCATATTCGTAGAGTAACGCAAAATGGGGCAGATGGTCAATAATTAGATAAAAACAAGGAGTTGTTAATTAGCAACTCCTTATTTCTTGAAATATGGAGGGGAAGTTCAATGAATTCTAAATATGCAACTATATTCCAGCCATTTACGTTTTTGAATGGAATAACTTTAAAGAATCGGATTGTTATGGCACCGATGACAAATTTTTCATCCAATCAGGATGGTACTGTTTCCGACGCCGAGGTTAAATATTATGCAAGGCGTTCCGCGGGTGTAGGAATGGTCATTACGGCTTGTACATATGTAACCGCTAATGGGAAAGGCTTTCATGGAGAATTCGGCGGGGATCGGGATGAGTTTATTCCAAGTCTTAAAAGGCTTGCATCGGCGATAAAAGAAAAGGGATCAAAAGCGATTCTGCAAATTTTTCATGGCGGACGCCAAGTTCCGCCAGAGCTAGTAAACGGCGATGTTGTCAGTGCGAGCAGCATTCCTGCTGAAGGTGAAGGAAAGCCAGTTCCTAGAGAATTATCTGAACAAGAGGTAGAGGCGATAATCAGGGACTTTGGAGAAACAACACGTCGGGCAATTGAATCTGGCTTTGATGGTGTTGAAATTCATGGGGCGAACGGGTATCTTATTCAACAATTTTTCTCCCCCCATTCCAACCGTCGTGAAGACTGCTGGGGAGGAAGTCTTGATAAACGTCTGAACTTCCCATTGGCAGTAGTGGACGAGGTAAAGAATGTTGCTGCAAAGTATGCCAATGATTCATTTATTATAGGGTACCGCTTTTCACCAGAAGAACCGGAAACACCCGGAATTACCATGGCTGATACATTGTATTTAATAGATGCACTTGCGGAAAAAGATCTCGATTATTTGCATGTATCGCTAATTGATTTTTGGTCCACACCTAGAAGAGGCATTGATGATACCCGTTCACGAATTGAAATTATTCAAGAGCGCGTCGGCTCCCGTGTTCCTGTTATCGGTGTAGGGTCGATTCAGACAGCGGATGAAGCACTAAAAGCACTTGAAACAGGGATTCCTTTACTTGCACTTGGGCGTGAAATCATTATGGATCCGGATTGGGTGCAAAAGATTGCAGGAGGAAAGGAAAATGAGATTATAACCAAGATAGACAAAACGAAACAGAATGAACTTGTCGTTCCAGATCCACTTTGGCAAGCCATTATCCATACCCCTGGATGGTTTCCAGGTGTATAATATTCGAAAAGCATCTGATTAAGATGCTTTTTTTTTGTGATAAAATGGTTAATGAATATTTTAGTGAATTTGGTATAGCATGGGTAAATAGGAAAAATATCATCGAAAGGACCAATAGAGATGGACATCCTATTATCTTTTTTTCATATGTTACTGTTAAGTTTTATAGAATTGATCTATCTGGTGGGAACCCTCATTGCGGTTGGGTTTATATTAGGGTTTCTGGAAAGGCATTCCAATTCATACCTGGTACGTGCCTTTGGTCCTAGAGGAGTGTTGGTAACCGCATGGATTGGGACTCCCATTCATGAAATCGGCCATCTTATCCAGTGCTTTCTGTGGGGACATCGGGTTACAAGGGTCAAACTACTTCAGTTGAACAGTTCGAATGGCGTGCTTGGATTTGTCGAGCATCAATATAACCGAAACAGCATGTATCAGCAGGTGGGGAATTTTTTTATTGGTTTAGGCCCCATTTTTAGTGGAATCGGTTCGTTAATATTGGGGATGTATCTGTTCGTGCCCCAATCCTTTAAAACCTTTCAACAGCAGCTTCGTGAGCATATTTCACTTGAAAAGTTGGATATAAATGTTATTAAATCAATAGTGGGAGCCATATTAGCGATTAGTAAAAGTCTTTTTACCATAGAAAATTTCATCAACCCGCTTTTTTGGATCTTTTTAGTTATTGCCATCAGTATTTCTTCCCATATTGCTCTGAGTAAATCGGATATCCAAGGCTCAGCAAAAGGACTGTTGACCATCTTCTTTCTATTGGTTTTGTTTAATCTTGCTGCAGGCCTGCTCCATTTAGACAGCTACCGGCTAATCCTCAAACTGGCGGAATTTAATGCCTATGTCCTGGCCTTATCGGGGATTGCTTTCCTTTTTTCGCTTTTAACCTTGGTAGTAAGTTATATACTTTATCAAATAAAAAAAGGATTGTAAGAGAGGATAGAAAATTGTTAAATTTAGTATTATTAAGTGATTTTTCCAAGAAAAATAATCTTCAGTTAGAAGAGCGGATTAAAGAGCTTATCTTAGTGAAATCATTTAAACTTGGATATATTCCCTCCCAGTCAGATAAAGAAAAGAAATACTTTACCGCGGCAAAGGAATATTTTCGTTCTTTAGATATAAACGAGTTCCTTTATTTTGATGTAGATGAGGAGTATGACGAATCCTTGCTGGGAGAGCTCGAAAGCTGTGATGGCCTCTACTTATCCGGCGGGAATACCTTCTATTTTTTAAAAAACTTACAAAAGAGAAACTTGCTGGGAAAACTAAATGAGATGGCAATCAATGGGAAACTATTGATTGGTGTAAGTGCCGGAGCCATTTTGATGTCAAAGACGATAAAAATTGCATCATACATAGATGAAAATTTCGTTCACTTGGAGCAATTAAACGCTTTAAATTTAATAGAATTTGAGTTTATGCCGCATTGGCAAACACAAAAGCAGCGGTTACCGGAGCTTTTGGCGTATTCTAAACAGAAGACAATTAATACCTGTAATGACGGTGATGGCATTGTCATTCATGGTGATCATATCGAGTTTTATGGGAAGATTAATGAAATTCGTAATGGAAAAATCATTGAAGGGGGTTCACATCATGCATGAAGAAGGATTTATTGAAGTAACAGGCGGCAAGGTTTGGTATGAAATGTACAATAAAGAAGGTGCTGGGACGCCTGTCATCATTTTACACGGAGGACCAGGGTCCTCGTGTTATTCGCTCCAAGGGTTAAAAGCTTTGGCACAGGATCGTCCGGTTATTTTTTACGATCAACTTGGTTGTGGCAGGTCAGAGAGGCCAACGGACACCACATTATGGAAACTTGAACGGTTTGTCGAGGAATTAGCCCAAATCAGAGGTGCCCTTAACTTAAATGAAGTACATATTTTAGGTCATTCATGGGGGACGACGCTAGCTGCAGCTTATTGTATAACAAAGCCAAGCGGTGTGAAGAGTGTTATGTTTTCAAGTCCCTGCCTTAGCGCACCTTTGTGGGAGGAAGATCAGCGGCGGAACCTGAAAAAGCTGCCACAAGAGATTCAAGAAACCATTTTACGCTGTGAAGAATCGGGAATGACAGATTCTAAGGAATATCATGAAGCAACGCTTGAGTTTAATAAAAACTTTGTAAATAGAATGGATCCGTATCCAGACTGGTTGAAACAAGGCTCCCAATATCGCAATCCAGAAGTATACAATATTATGTGGGGACCGTCCGAATTCACAGTACTAGGAAACTTGAAAAATTTTGATTGTACTTCCCAATTAAAGGAAATCACTTGTCCCACTTTGTTTACGTGCGGTCGTTTTGATGAAGCGACTCCGGAATCAACCGAATATTTTAGCAAACTGACAAATAATGGTAAATTCTATGTGTTTGAGAACAGTGCTCATATGCCGTATGTCGAAGAGCCGGAGGAATTTTTGCAGGTGGTAGGAGAGTATCTGAAATCAGTCGACTAAAATTTACAAAAAATCCACCATTCGATCCTGGTGGATTTTTCCTTTTTACAAGAGATCCTTTCTTTGCATTATTATTTTGCTATTATTAAAAAGAAAAATAGATTTAGAAGAAGGAATAAATAGGATTATGCCGAAATGTGTTATAAGACAATTTTCCTATATAAGGGGCAAAGCAATGAAACGCATGGGTCAAATCTCTTTAGTATCCATCTCGATACTTTTTTCAATATATCAAAGATTCTTCGAACACCATCCCTTTTTCACGCTTGATTTTTTAATTTTTACCGCAATCTCCTGGGTGGTCGGATGGCAATATGATAAAGCTTGCTACTTGGGAAAAAAAGCTCTTGATAGTGAGGAAAGTTACAAGAAATTGATCGATTCCTTACCTGAACCGGTTTATATTACCCAAGACCATAAATTTATTTATTTAAATCAAGCTGCATTATCCATGGCTCGTGCAAAGAATAAAGAAGAATTGTTCGGAAAAACCATTATGGATTTCATTGTTCCTGAATATCAGGAACGTTTATTGGAGCGATATAAGCAAATTAAAAAAGCAAAACAGCCGGTCAATACGATTGAATACAAAGCACGGCGGCTCGACGGAACGATATTTTA
Organism: Neobacillus bataviensis; assembly: GCF_019969725.1. The sequence goes on along the minus strand of NZ_JAHXYW010000003.1, from coordinate 209,579 downwards.
TTTTGAGGCTTCTTCTATGAATATCGTATTTGGCGGTAAAGAGGCGCTTCTGACGATTGGGAAAGACATTACCGATCGAAAAGAGCAAACAGACCGTTTGTTACAAAAGTCTGAGAAACTGGCATTGTTAGGACAAATGGCCGCCGGGATTGCCCATGAAATCCGTAATCCACTTACTTCTATCAAAGGTTTTATCCAGCTATTTAAGGCCAATCAGCAGCAGGATGAGTATTTTGATATAGTTTTAGCAGAGCTTGAACGGATCAATTCGATTGTTGGGGAATTTCTTTTTTTGGCAAGACCAACCGTGGCTGTTTTTATTGAAAAAGATGTAACGGTCTTGATTAGGGATGTCATCACCTTAATGAACACCCAATCCATATTAAACAGCGTGGAAATCTTCGTCGATTTTGAAGGGGAGATTCCGACAATCAGCTGTGAGGAAAACCAGTTAAAGCAAGTATTTTTAAATCTTTTAAAAAATGCTATTGAAGCTATGCCGGATGGCGGTAATATTTTTGTGAAGGTCAAGGAAAGAGAAGAGGGAAATATTTCGATAAATATTACTGATCAAGGGGTAGGTATTCCTGCAGAGAGAATCGCCACTCTTGGTGAGCCTTTTTATACGACCAAAGAAAAAGGAACAGGTCTCGGTTTAATGACCTGTTACCGGATTATTGAAAGTCATAATGGCCAGCTTTTGATCCAAAGTGAAATAAATCAAGGCACGACAATTGAAATCGTTTTGCCGACGATCACACAGCCATTGCTGAAAAAGGAATACAGCTATTCATAGCTCAAAAAGAATCTCCATGGACCGGGGATTCTTTTTTGCAAGAAGATGTCGATTTAGGTATTTCGTTGTATGAAAAGGTCGAAAATATTGGAATCCCGTCTTTTTTTAGCTTGTTTTAGCGAAACGATTCTACTAAACCGATAACGTGATATAATACATTTTGCGTCAATTGTTTACAGTATTCGAAATTATTACATATTTTTTTCTGAGGTGTATTTTTGCTATGAGACAGGAACAGTTAGAAAAGGCAATAAACAAGAAAAGAGACGAGATGATAAAAATAGGTTTGGCAAAAGGACTCCAATGCGAAGAAACAATTCACTGCAGCCAGGAACTGGACGATATGATTAACGAATATAATCGATTAAAATTGCAACCTAACCGTTTTAAACCCATCCAACAATATCATGATTTTATACTTTTCTTAAATGAATGCATATTTAAGCTTTTAATGTTTGGGTGCAGTTCATACATTCGTTACTTTCAAGTTTAAAAGGATTTATATTTGGAAATAATATTCCATTGAGGACTTCTGAACTACTAATATATGATAATCTTAGCACTTGGTACTATTAATAGTTTCGGAGGGAAAAATAGATTGAAAAAAGTCCTGCTATATGTGATTATTTTTACAATCATTGTTCCATTGGTTCCTCATAATATGATTTTTGCCGAACAGGCAGAACCAATTGTTAAAGTGAAGTTGATTAATTATTTAGGTAACAAATCAGAAATTACTTTAAAACCAAATGGCGATTATCTTACGAGTGACCAGAATATCAAGTTAATTTCAGGTAATAGTTATCTACTAAAACAGGAAAATGGAAAAATCTCTTTATATAAAGATGGCGCTCTTCTTTATTCTTCTAATGTTTTATCGGCCAATCCTGTGAAGCCAACTTCCCAGCTTTCCATCAATAATCGCATCTACCTTGGCAGTTTTGATTTTGAGGTGGAAAATAACCGCTATGTTCGTCCGATTAATTCTGTGTTCATGGAGGATTATTTAAAAGGTGTTGTGCCCATTGAAATGTATCCTTCATGGAAGGTTGAAGCCCTGAAAACGCAGGCTGTGGCAGCAAGAACGTATGCGATGAGCTACAGTACTCGTGGTGTTATTGATGATACGATCGCTTATCAAGTATACGGCGGCTACAATTGGACTCCAAATTCTACAAAAGCTGTTGATGAGACGAAGGGGCAGGTTGCCGAGTATAACGGGCGGTTAATCAATGCTGTATATTCTGCAAGCAACGGCGGACGGACTGAGAACAACGCTAATGCCTGGGGGACGGCACTCGTTCCTTATTTACCTATCAAGCAAGACCCTTATGACCCCAGAACAGTTTGGAGCTTTTCTCTTCATAAAAGACAAATGGATATATCCTCTCTAGATTTAGCAAAGTCTTCTGAATGGTGGTCCACAATTAAAGAAGCAGATCAGACAATTACATCTAATATTAAAATGTGGCTAAATGCCAATGGCTATGCAAATAATGAAATTAAAATCACGGCTATCCCTGAATTTTCTCTATATGCTGCTGGTTCTGGCGGCAGAGTAAATAAGGGGAGCATGACGGTCGAGTTTATAGAAAAAGATAACGTGGATGCCGATGGAAAATTAATTCTCAAGCGTCTAGCCATAGCCGATGTAAGTGCATCAATAGTCCGCTCCATTATTGGGAATCGTGTAATGTGGAGTTATTTAGTGGCTGAATTTAAATCTGATAATGATACTTTTTCTGTCAAGGGATTGGGAGATGGCCATGGTGTCGGGATGAGTCAATGGGGCGCCAAAAACATGGCTGATGCCGGGAAAACGTACGATGAAATTTTAAAATTTTATTATTCCGGGATTTCCATTGTTAACATGTATGGACCATCATCGATTGCGGTGCAAGGCAGCAAACGAACTGGCTGGGTGAAGGACCATGGGAAATGGTACTTTTTTAATCCAAACGGTTCAATGGCAACAGACTGGCTAAAGAATGCCAGCCAGTGGTATTACCTAAATGGCAATGGTGAAATGCAAACAGGCTGGAAGTCTATCGGCGGGAAATGGTATTACTTGAAACCAACTGGAGCAATGGCGACTGGATGGCTTAAGGACAAAAATAAATGGTACTACTTAACTTCCACAGGTGCGATGGCAACCGGCTGGATTAAAGATAAAGGGAAAACCTACTATTTATCAAAAAACGGCGAAATGGTTCAAAACCGTCAATATATTGCAGGAAAATGGTATCAATTCCATACGAGCGGGTATTTAATCAGGTAATCACGGCTGAATTCCTTCAGCCTTTTTTTATTGAAAAACATTAGAAAAATAGATTCCAATTTTGCTATAATGATACATAGGAGAAGTATTGTAAAAAATAGGTAGTTGAAAATCAACAGGTCTTTTTACAGGAGGTTTTATGAACAAAAATAAATATGTATTCTGGGGATTAGTCATTACAACCCTCATTTCGGCACTCGATGCCAACATCATGCAAACGGCAAGCCCGACCATCGTAAAGCAGCTTGGCGGCATGGAGTTATTCGCCTGGATATTTGTCGTTTATATGCTGGCAAGCACTGTTACCGTTCCACTTTACGGTAAACTTTCAGATATGTACGGCCGAAAAAAACTATTAATGTTTGCGGTCGGCTTATTTACTCTCGGTTCAATCCTGTGCGGCATGGCGAACTCGATGGTGAGCCTCATTATTTTCAGAGGTATTCAGGGCTTGGGAGCCGGCGGGATGATTCCACTCTCCATCATCATCGTTGGTGATTTATTTACCATCGAAACACGAGGGAGAATCCAGGCTGTTTTTAGCAGTATTTGGGCAATATCCTCTATTGTCGGTCCTGTTCTAGGTTCTTTTTTTGTTGAAGCATTATCTTGGAGATGGATTTTCTTTATCAATATCCCAATAGGTATTGCAACCGTGCTGTGTTTAATACCTTATCAGGAACAATCTGAATTTAAAAAGACCTATATCGACTTTAAAGGCTTTTTCCTGTTCGGGATCTCAATCTCCCTATTATTGCTGGCCACAAATGTCAGCCATGCCCTTTGGTACGTGATCATTGGATTTATTGGATTGATTGTCTTTGTTTTTGTTGAAAAGAAAGAGAAACATCCATTTCTTCCTGTTTCGTTGTTTAAAAACAAGGGAATCCTCATGTCCAATCTTTTTATGTTGGTCTACTGTCTTTCCTTTTTCGGAACATCCAACTTTATTCCTCTGTATTTGCAAGAAGGAAACCACATGAGCATTTATAAAAGCGGGCTGATTCTCTTAAGTATTGCCATCGGCTGGATGTTTGGAAGCACACCGGCTGGCAAATGGATTATCCGGTTCGGTTATAAAAATTTATTTATCATTGGAAGCTTTATCACGGCTTTATCAGGACTGGCATTATTTTTATTCCTCAATGAACTATCCTACTTAGGGATGTTTCTAATTTTGACCGTCCAAGGGGTTTCCTTTGGCTTATTATTTGCAGTTGGTACCATTGCCTCACAGGAATTTGCTGACGCGGATATTAAAGGGGTATCAACTTCCTTGCAAATGTTCTTAAGAAACATCGGGACCTCGATTGGGGTAACCATCATGGGCCTCCTAATTAACCAAGCGGCCAGCATTTCAATCGGCATGAAAAACGTCTTTCTGTATGCATTATGTTTAAGTTTGGTAACGGTCTTATTAAGCTTCTTCATACCAGCCAAAACGGCTGCTTTAAGCGAAAATTAAGATAAAAACCCGCCTTCCGTTGTAGACGAAGGCGGGTTTTTAAATTTATACTATAGGAAATAGAGACTAAGGGAGCTATGAAAATGAATTCGCAAAAAACGATTGTTGATAAGTTGAATCTTGCAAAATATCCGACGAAGCTCATACTTGGCCTGCCAGAAGCTGTGAGCGATTTTAATGACCTTGAATTCGATTCATCGATTCAAAAAGAACAATACGATATGTGCTTTTTCTTTGTCTTCCGCTTAGAAGAGTTTTCCAAGCAAATAAAGCTTGTGATTGAAAAGAAACTATTGAAGGATAAAGGATATTTGTTTTTTGCTTATCCGAAAAAAGGAAATCCAACGTATAAGGAATACATAGAGCGCGATAGTATATTCCACGGCATTGGTGTGGATGAAGAAGGCTATGTTTCCGGAAGTGATATTAAGTTCGCCAGAATGGTAAGTTTGAATGATGTGTTCACGGTGGTAGGATTGAAATCCGAACCAAAAAAAGCAAAAAAAGCAGCAAGTTCAAAAGCCAGTCAATGTGTGGATGACTATATTAATAATGTGGAAGACATTAAGCAGTATTTAAAGAATAAAGTGGATTTATTAAATTTCTATAATGACCTAACTCCTGGCTATCAAAAGGATTGGGCACGGTATGTATACAGCGCCAAAAGGAAAGAAACCCAGGAAAAACGCCTCATAGAAATGGAAACCGTTTTAGGAGATGGTTTTAAATCCATGGAATTATATCGACAAAGTAAGAGGAATTAAGTTGCAAAAAGGGCCTTTTAAATGAGAGAGGCCTTTTATCATTGTTTTTTTCTTGGATTTTTCACGCAACTAAAGGTAAAATATTAAAATGATAACATTAAAAAAAGAGTAGGTAATAGACAATGATTGCAAAGACAGAAGAAGATTTTAAAAGTTTAAAGGAAATTGGTAAAATTGTGGCATCCATAAGGGATGAAATGGTTCGTCAAACGAAGCCGGGCATTACGACAAAAGAATTGGATGAAATCGCAGGTGAGCTTTTTGAAAAAGCAGGTGCCATTTCTGCTCCAAAAGGAGAGTACGATTTCCCCGGATTTACGTGTATAAGTGTCAATGATGAGGTGGCACATGGTATTCCTGGTAAGCGGGTTATTCAGGATGGAGACCTTGTTAATATCGATGTTTCGGGTTCTAAAAACGGTTATTTCGCTGACACCGGTATTTCCTTTGTAGTCGGTGAAGGGAAAGACATTCTGCAGAAAATTTGTGATGTAGCAAAATTAGCTTTTGAAGCAGGTCTAAAGAAAGCGAGACCAGGCGCTAAAAAAAGCGGGATCGGCAAGGCCGTCCACCAAACTGCTAAACAAAATGGGTTAACCGTTATTAAGAACCTAACAGGGCATGGAATTGGCCGCAGGATTCATGAAGCACCGGACCATGTTTACAATTATTATGAACCATGGGATGATGAGCTGCTAAAAGAGGGAATGGTCATTGCCTTTGAACCGTTTATCTCCACACATGAAGAAGAAGTGTTTCAAAAAGACGACGAATGGACTTATGCTACTGAAAAAAGCTTTGTCGCTCAGATTGAACATACATTGATCCTTACCAAAGACGGACCAATTATTATTACACAATAATTAGTTTCTTATTAATACGAAAAAAACTCGGTTCATTTACCGAGAAACAAAAAAGACCTAGACGGTCAATGAAAGCTCGCTACTATCCAAATAAATCAAAAGTGGTGCTATCCCGCTATTGGGTTCCCTTTTGAGGTGCAAACATTGCAAATCAAATCTTATTTTTAAGAAGGGATAGCTTAATTGCTATCCCTTAAATTCTTTATCTACTCAAGTTTAATAAATTTATTGTCTGTTTTTATTGAGTGTCTTCGTCGCTTTTGTACTCCAAAATATCACCTGGCTGACAATTCAAAGCCTTACATATCGCTTCTAATGTTGAAAAACGAACCGCTTTTGCTTTCCCATTTTTCAGAATAGAAAGATTCGCCATAGTAATTCCAACCCTCTCTGAAAGCTCCGTTACGCTCATTTTCCGTTTTGCTAACATCACATCAATATTAATAATAATTGTCATATCCTCCACCTCAGACCGTCAAATCATTTTCTGATTTTATGTTAATTGCTTCTTGTAGAAGCCGTTGGAGGATAGCAGAAAAAACGGCGATAACCAACGAAGCAAAAACGATGATGATTACCATTAATCCAATAGGAGGGTCAACTTTCTTCGCTATAAAATGAAAGAGTGGCAAACCTAATACATACAAACCACTGATTGTAATCGCACAGCTTTTTATGTTCTTTAATGCCTTTACAGATAATTCAGAGAACGCTGTGTTTTCGTCAATGTACCGTAAAAGGTTGAAAGCCTGATAGAGAGCGAAGTAAAAAGGCACAGCCGCTCCATACATCACGATGAATATGAGATATTTCAATGAGGCAATATTTGGATATAATTTTGCTGCAAAATTCGCCAAACGGGGTACAAAAAATATACATAAAGCAAGCACTGCAATTCCAGCCAGAAAAATAATTACCTTTAAGAAAATGGTTGAACCTCGTTTACCATTTATTTAAAACACCTCACTTATAAAATAACAACATGATTTTAGCACACGATTTATTGTATTACAATAAATTAGTATTGTCTCTTATTATATTATTATTGTTATTCAAAGCTCCTTTAAATTTGACAAAAAATAAAAAGCGTGAATTCCTGTGTGAATTCACGCAAAAAATGTATTGTGAAATTGAATTTTGTTCCCCAACAGAGAACCCGTTACTATCCAGACCTCCTTTTTACATTATTCCAATATTTCTTTATATTCCTTTCCTTTTTGAACATAAGATTCACTGGACATTTTCAGTAATTGCAAGTCCTTCTCGTTTAACTCACGTACCACTTTACCTGGTGAGCCGACCACAAGGGAGCGGGGCGGGATTTTGATTCCGCCAGCTAGGAGTGTATTGGCGCCAATAATGCATTCCTCACCAACCTCGACATTATCCAATAGTGTAGAGCCCATTCCGATAATCGAATTCCTGCCAACTTTACACCCATGCAAAATAACATTATGGCCAACGGTAACATCATCCTCAATGATGACGGGAAACCCTTCATATAAGTGGATAGTGGTGTTATCCTGGATGCTGCATCTTTCTCCGATAATAATTGGTCCTTCATCTGCCCTTAATACCGCATTAAACCAAACCGTTGAATCCTTTCCAATTTGCACATCCCCAACCAAATAAGCCCCTGGTGCGACAAATACAGATTCATGAATCGCAGGGGATTTCCCATTGAATGGAATCTTCATTTTTCATCTCTCCTATTTATTTTGAATCTTTTGAATCTTTTGAATTTAATATAGCATAAGGGCGACTAAAAGGTCTCTTGTTTTAAGAAAAATACTCTTTAATTGGCAACTATTCGAATATTCTAAATTTTTATTGTTTTCATCCGCCTTTTTTCTCTAAAATTATCTTGAATACAGAATTTGGAGGAGGTAAAGGGATATGATTGAAAAAGTCGTTGATATTCAGAAATTGGTTGAAGCCGTTGAAGAGGAAGTAGTTGAGTGGCGCAGGCATTTCCATGAGAATCCTGAGCTTTCGTTTAAAGAGTTTGAAACATCCAAATACGTTTTTGAAAAGCTCCAAGCCTTCGGTAATATCGAAGTTTCAAAGGTAACTACTACGAGTGTATTAGGACGAATCGTTGGCAAACAGCCAGGCAGAGTAGTGGCCTTAAGAGCAGATATGGATGCGCTCCCAATTCAGGAGGAAACAGGACTGCCGTTTGCCTCCAAAAACAAGGATGTCATGCACGCATGTGGTCATGATGGACATACTGCCATGCTTTTAGGAGCCGCAAAGGTCCTTTCTCAATTAAAAAACGAAATAAAAGGGGAAATCAGATTTTTCTTCCAGCATGCTGAAGAACATTTCCCAGGTGGCGCAGCTGAAATGGTTAAAGCTGGCGTTACAGAAGGAATTGATGGCGTAATTGGACTCCATCTTGCGTCGCAGATTCCTGCCGGCAAATTTTTCGTGTGCTATGGTCCTGTAACAGCTGGAACGGATGCTTTTGATATTGAGATCCAAGGTAAGGGTGGACATGGGTCGGCACCCTTTGCAACTGTAGATCCAATTGCAATTGGTGTTCAGATTGTAAATGGAATCAATCAGATTATTTCTCGAAAAGTTGATGCCAGTAAACGTGCGGTCATTTCTGTTACAAAATTTAATGGAGGAACAGCTAATAACATCATTCCTGACCGAGTGACCCTTGGCGGCACGGTTCGTACCTTTGATCCGGAAATCCGCAGTCAGATTCCGGTTTGGATTGAACAGATTACCAAAGGGCTAACCGAAGCCCATGATGCTTCCTATCAATTGAATTATCAATTGGGCTACTCTTCCGTTGTGAATGAGGAGAAGATCACTGCAATGGTAGATCAAACCATTGTGGAATCGTTTGGAGAAAGTAATCGCGTGATTGCCGATGCCATCATGGGAGGAGAGGACTTCTCAGCATTTTCGGCAGTTGCCCCAGGTTGTTTTGTTTTCTTAGGTGCAGGAAGTGAAAAACCGGAAGAGAATTACCCGCATCATCATCCTAAATTCGATGTTAAAGAAGAGTCCCTGATTCTTGGTGTACAGTATTACGTGCAATCAGCCTTAAAATTCTTGAATGAAAAATAGAGGAGGCTTGTATTGTGATTGAAAAAATCGTCGATATTCAAAACTTGGTAGAAGCCATTGAAGCGGAAGTGGTCCAATGGCGCAGGCATTTCCATGAAAATCCTGAGCTTTCATTTGAAGAAGTCGAAACCTCCAAATTCGTATTTGAAAAATTGCAATCCTTCGGAAATATCGAGGTTTCTTGGGTAACACCTACAAGTGTTATGGGACGCCTTTTTGGAAGACATCCAGGCAGGGTGATTGGCTTGAGAGCCGATATGGATGCTCTGCCCATTCAGGAAGAAACGGGTTTGCCCTTTGACTCAAAAAAAAGCGGGGTCATGCATGCTTGTGGACATGATGGGCATACGGCCATGCTTCTAGGCGCTGCAAAAGTCCTTTCCCAGTTAAAGGACGAAATTAATGGGGAAATTCGATTTTTCTTTCAGCATGCGGAGGAATTGTCCCCTGGCGGTGCACAGGAGATGATCAAGGCAGGCGCAGCAGAGGGGATCGATGGCGTAATTGGGCTTCACCTTGGTTCTCAAGGTCCTTTAGGGAAATTTTCCCTTTGTTATGGAGCTGTAACAGCAGCATGTGATGATTTTGATATCGTAATTCAAGGCAAGGGGGGGCATGGTTCAGAACCCAATGGAACGGTTGATCCCATTGCGATTGGTGTACAGCTTGTGAACGGGATCAATCAGCTTATTTCCCGTAAAGTGGATGCAGGCCATCGTGCCGTTATTTCAGTTACCCAGTTCCATGGAGGAACCGCCAATAATATCATACCTGATCGTGTGACGATCGGGGGCACCGTCCGTATGTTTGACCCTGAAATTCGTAAACAAATTCCAGTTTGGATTGAAAAGTTAACGAAGGGGCTGACAGCGGCAAACGATGCAACCTATCAATTGGACTATAACTTTGGATATAGTCCAACTATAAATGAAGAAAAAATCACCTCTCTTGTAGAAAAAACGATTGTAGAAACCTTTGGGGAAAGCAATTTTGTCCGGTCCCAAGCCTTGATGGGAAGTGAAGATTTCTCAGCGTTTGCCGAGGTTGCTCCAGGCTGTTTTGCCTTCCTGGGCGCAGGAAGCGAAAATCCTGCTGAAAATTATCCGCATCATCATCCAAAATTTGATGTAAAAGAAGAGGCTCTGATTCTTGGGGTTCATTATTTTGTACGGACTTCCTTAAATTTTTTAAATGAAAAATAAACATGAAGCAGGAAGAAGCCGGCGTGGCAGTTTGTTTTGCTCTTCGTCAGCTTCATTTTTATATATTCTAAATTTAATTGATTGGGATCTTCACATCCACTATCGTTCCCCATCCGAGCTTACTTCGAATGGTAATTCCGTATTTTTCTCCATAGGTTAATTGTAAACGCTTGTTCGTATTATAAAGACCGATATGATCAGAAGAGGAATAAGCTGACTTCAATTTTGAGCGAATATCCATTAATTTTTCCGCTCCAATTCCCGTACCATTGTCAATGACCGATACATTTAGGAATGATGCACTGCTTTTGATTCGCACTTTTATGGAAAGAATTCTTTCCAATCCCGCCATGCCATGCTCGAGCGAATTTTCAATAAGGGGCTGCAGAAGAAGTTTTACGACATAATATTTTTCAACACCCTCATCACATTCCCATACACATGTAAATTGATCTTTGTGCCTGATCTTTTGAATTTCCACATAACTTTTCGTATGTTTAATTTCATCCTTTAATACCACTAAATCATCATTTGCATCTAAAGAAAAACGAAGGATATTTGCCAAATGATCGATCATATCATTAATTTCATTTGGTCTCTTCGTAAGACTAATAACCTTCCAATTAATCGTTTCCAGTGTATTAAATAAAAAATGAGGATTTAATTGTGATTGATGCATAGATAATTCCAGTGCCTGCATTTTATACTTTCGTTCGGATAGAAGCACCTTCATATAGGATTGCTCCATAAAGTTTGTCACGATTTTATGAATAATAAAGCTGTGAACATCCGTTACCACGGTTGGTAAATGTGGGAGAGGTTCACCTTTTTCTGCTTTATTTAAAATGGTGATAATGGAACGGATGTCTGCGAAATTTCTTTTCGTTAAGAAATAAGCTGAAATTCCTCCAACTATGATAGACAGGATTAGTAGAATTATTGTAACCATAATCAATTGATACGGGAGTTTATAAAGAGAGCTCTTCGGAATGGATGAAAAAAACAACCAACTATATTTTTCAGATTCCAATTTAAAAACGATAGAAGCTTCGTTCTGAATTTTCAGGGTGTCGATTTCATTTTGTGTAGTAACCATTTTCTCGATCTCAGAAGAGGTTAAATGGACTGGATGGTTTTCAAAGAGAACCTGGTTAGTCATATCCATCACCAAAATATTTTGACCTGGCATTTTATATAAACTATTTAGATAATCTTTCAAATAAGTTGTGTTTACATTCAAGACAATGTAACCAAAATCGCCATTTGCAAGAGTAAAACTTCGATACACGGAAATGACTTCTATCTTTTTAGCTGGAAAATTTACTGGCTTTCGAACGATAGTTCTTTTCTTTGTCCATACTTTATCACTGCTTTTCTGTTTAATTAAACTCTCGTACCAAGAAGTGTCTTCAAAAGTATTAAGATCGACCACTCCGCCGGTTGTAGAGGTTAAAAATCGATTTTGGTCATTTTCTATGTAAATGTAAATGGAATCAACATAGGGATGTGCAATAGCAGGGGAATCAATCGTATTTTTGATGGATGCCAGCTTTACATAATCCTCTTGGTCAAGCCATTCTTTTTCAAGCATGTTTTGCAGATCAATAAATTCAACTGCACTAGCCGCAATCGTTAAATTGATCGAATTCAATTCATCAAAAATCATTTCCACATTCATTTGAATTTGATTGAGCAGGTTAAGATTTTCCTGATTAATTTTTTCCTTTAAATTGAAATGAATTAAGGGTATCGCAATTGATCCTAGAATGAAGATAGGAATGAGCATTGGAATAAGAAGCTTGATCAAATTTTTAATATAAAAAGAACGTTTAAGTGAGTCCATGTATTGTGGGTCCTTAATTTATGAGTCTATATTCTTTCGGACTAATACCGAAATATTTACGGAAAGCTCTGGTGAAATTCTTGGCGTTACTGTATCCGACCATTTCACTGACCTCATAAGCCTTATATTTCATCGTTTTTAATAAATTCGCTGCTTCTTCCATTTTTATTTGAAAGACAAAGTCAGAGAAATTTTCTTCTGTTTTTTGTTTAAAATATTTGCTTACATAATGGGGGTTCATAAAAACAATTTGTGCGGCATCTTCTAAGGTGGCGTTTTTATAATTGTTTTTTACATAATCTTTTATTTTTAGAATAATAGGGTCTTCATCTTTTACGTTTGTTGCAATATCCGTTAGGGGAGGGGAGGGATTTCTTAGATCTAGTTCTTTCTTGATTTGCGTAAACGCTTCTGTTAAATCCGAAAATTTAGTCGGTTTCAAAATATAATTCTTTACCCCATATTTAATGGCTGACTGAGCATAGTGAAATTCCTGATAACCGCTAAGAAAAATAGTCATTACAGGTGAATTCTGCTGGTGAATTTCTTTTATTACCTCAATGCCAGTCATGATTGGCATTTGTATGTCACAGAGTAATACATCAGTATTGCTCTCGGAAATCAACTCCAGTACCTCTTTACCATTTGATGCCTGTCCAATCACTTCGAAACCAATTTCTTCCCATGGGAAATAGTTTACTAATCCATGCCGGATTTCATATTCATCATCAGCAATCACCAAATTATACATTCCTACACCTCCTGTAAAATTATTCTAATATTCAAAATATACAATAGTTTTATTAGTTCAACAAGAGGAATCCTTTTTTTGCTTGTCAATTAATGATACGAAATGTCAATCCAAGTCCCTTTTTTTCATTTCTATACTTTGATTAAATAGTGTTAATCAAGTTTAACGGTAATGAAACAGCTTTTTAAAAGACTGAATATTTTTAATATTATATCTTTGGAAGAGTGGTGAGGAAATGCGGCCTTTGCTTGAAGTTGATCATGTGAAAATTGCCTTTGAGTCGGACAAGGAAGAAGTGATTTCGGTTGAAGAGGTTAGTTTTTCTGTCAAACCGGGTGAAACAATCGGGATTGTGGGTGAATCTGGTTGCGGCAAAAGTGTTACTTCATTGTCGATTATGGGTCTGCTCGGTAAAAACGGAAAAGTAAAAAATGGACATATAATTTTCTGTGATGAAGATCTGACACAGGTAACACAACAACGCCTAAGAGAAATCAGAGGGAATGAAATTTCTATGATTTTTCAGGAACCTATGACCTCCCTAAATCCTGTTTTCAGCATTGGCAATCAAATGATAGAGGGAATCAAGCTCCATCTGAAAATGAATAGTAAGGAAGCCAAGGAATATGCAATAGAAATGTTAAAAAAGGTTGGTATTCCAAGGGCAAAGGAAATCATGAAGGAGTATCCGTATGCGTTATCGGGAGGGATGAGGCAGAGAGTGATGATTGCCATGGCCCTGGCTTGTAAACCGAAGCTCCTTATCGCGGATGAACCAACTACGGCATTGGATGTAACGATCCAGGCACAAATTTTACTTTTGATGAAAAACTTGCAAAAGGATTCAGATACGGCCATTATGCTCATTACCCATGATCTTGGAGTTATTGCCGAGACGGCCGATCGAGTCATTGTGATGTATGCAGGACAGGTCGTTGAGGAGGCCGATGTATTCACGCTTTTTAAGGGACCGAAGCATCCTTATACACAAGGGTTAATGGCGTCCATACCTCATTTGGAATATGAAAATGAACAGCGGCTTGCGTCAATTCCTGGTTCGGTCCCAAGTTTGAAGAATATGCCGCAAGGTTGCAGATTTCATGCTAGATGTCCACATGCCACAAAGCGATGCCAGCAGGAACAGCCTGGACTTGAGCAAATTCAGGAAGGGCACAAAGTGAGATGCTGGTTAATCGAGGATGTTCAACCAAGTATGATTACTGGAATGCCAAAGGAGGCATTAGTCAAATGAACATCACGATGGAAAAGGGAACGAATCCTCTATTAAGAGTAGAAAAATTAAAAACCTATTATCCTATTAAAAAAGGGATCCTTTCTAGAACGGTTGGACATGTGAAAGCAGTGGATGGGGTGGATTTTTTCATTCAATCCGGTGAAACACTTGGATTGGTAGGGGAATCTGGCTGTGGTAAATCAACCATTGGGAAAACACTTGTAAGGCTTGAAAATGCATCCGAGGGTAAAGTGTTCTTTCAGGAGCAGGAAATTACGAAAGCAAATAGTGAAACGATGAAAAGTATTCGCAGGGACCTGCAAATTATTTTTCAAGATCCCTATTCTTCTTTAAATCCCAGGAAGCGAATCAAGGATCTATTAGAGGAACCGATGAAAATTCATCGAGTAGTGGAAAAAGAAAACCTCCATAAACGAGTGGATGAACTTCTTGAATTGGTCGGATTACCTAAAAGCTATAAAAGTCGTTATCCGCATGAATTTTCCGGCGGTCAAAGGCAGCGGATTGGAATTGCCAGAGCCTTATCTCTTAATCCAAAATTGATCATTTGTGATGAACCCGTTTCTGCTTTGGATGTTTCGATTCAGGCTCAAATACTAAACCTTTTAAAGGATTTGCAAAAGGAATTTAACCTGACCTATTTATTTATTGCCCATGGATTAGGTGCCGTGAAATACATCAGTGACCGAATTGCCGTCATGTATTTAGGGAAAATCGTTGAAGTAGCGAAAACGGAAGAAATTTTTCGCAATCCTAAGCATCCTTATACAAAGGCATTATTAAGCTCCTATCCTATTCCGAACCCTGAACTAAGATCGAAAGAAAGAATCATCATACCAGGCGATGTGCCAAGCCCAGCCAATCCGCCGAGCGGATGCAGCTTTCATACACGGTGCCCAATCGCAACAGCGATTTGCCGGGAGCAAAGTCCGGTTCTTAAAGGGAAGGAACATGGCGTTGCATGCTTTGCCATTAATGAAGCGTAAGAAGATACGTTTTAGAAGGAGGGGGCAAATTTGGTTCCATATATTATTCGCAGGCTATTAATTGCTATTCCAGTCTTATTTGGGGTAACGATTGTCAACTTTATCATTATTAATATGGCTCCCGGGAACCCGGTTGATATGTATGTTGACCCCAACACTTCACAGGAGCTTCTCAATTTACGGAAAGAACAATTAGGCTTGAATGACCCTTTATGGGTTCAATTTTTCCATTGGCTCGGTAATCTGGTGCAGGGCAATTTAGGCTACTCGTTTTCTACCTATGAACCTGTTTCGAAAGTGATCTTAGAAAGGATTGGCCCTACTTTTCAATTAACGTTTCTTGCCCTTATCGTAGGATTAATCATTGCGCTGCCAATCGGAATTATGAGTGCGGTAAAGCAATATAGCAAACTTGATTATTTGGCGACAGGCACTTCCTTTTTCGGGATATCCATCCCGCATTTTTTCCTTGGCTTAGGTCTTATTTATATTTTCGCCGTACAATTACAATGGCTTCCTGCAGGAGGAATGTCGACCCTCGGAAGTGAAGATGATTTCTTCGACAAGATCAAGCATCTCATCCTACCGGTTATGGTTCTTGCGGTCGGAATTGCCGGACAATACGTCCGCTATGTCAGGGCAAGTCTCCTAGAGGTACTGGGACAGGATTATTTGCGGACTGCCAGGGCTAAGGGATTAAAAGAAATCGTCATCACCAATAAACATGCTTTAAAAAATGCACTCATTCCGATTATCACAATTATCGGTCTTGAAATTCCTTTTTTACTAGGCGGGGCGGTTATTACAGAACAGGTCTTTCAGTGGCCGGGAATGGGACAGCTTACCATCCAATCCATCATGTCAAGGGATTATCCAACTCTGATGGCGCTCAATCTTTTAACAGCTTTTATGGTTTTATTTGCAAACCTATTTACGGACATTCTCTATTCGTTTGTGGATCCACGGATTAAATATAAGTAGGAGAGGAGGGATCGTTTATGCCGATACTGGAAACTGGTATCAAAAATGAAGTGGAAATACCACCCATTTCCAATAAAGAGCTTGGGAAGGAGGAAACACCTTTACAGCTTATCGTAAAACGCTTTATGAAGCATCGATTAGCGGTGGCAGGGAGTATTTTTATG
The DNA here is from genome assembly GCF_019969725.1 of Neobacillus bataviensis. The sequence continues at coordinate 193,147 of NZ_JAHXYW010000003.1, read as the reverse complement.
CTTTTCATTATTCTCGTTGCTATTTTTGCTCCTTGGATTGCACCAAAGGAACCCTTTCAGGTTTATGATGAATTTTCAGCACCGCCGTCACCGGAGCACTGGTTAGGCACCGATCAAGTTGGACGGGATCTTTTTACCCGCTTAATCTATGCTTCCCGCGTATCGATGATAGTCGGTCTTGGTGCCGTTTTGATTTATAGTATCATAGGTACGATTGTCGGGGCGGTTTCAGGCTACTTTGGAGGATGGGTGGATATCGTGTTAATGCGCTTAACCGATGTCTTTATGTCATTCCCAAGCCTGATGTTAATCCTTGTAGTCGTCAGTATTTTGGGACCTAATTTGTTAAATATTATCTGGATATTGGGACTTCTAGGCTGGCCTTCCGTTGCCAGACTTGTCCGCGGCAGCGTCCTTTCGTTAAAGCATGTTGATTTTGTGAAATCTGGAGTGGTGCTTGGGTTAAGTACTCCAAGGATTTTATTTCAGCATATATTGCCGAATGCGATTGCACCTATTCTTGTCCAGGCTACCTTTGGAATTGCGGCAGCCATCATTGTTGAAGCTTCGCTTAGTTTTCTAGGTATGGGGGTACAGCCGCCGACAGCGAGCTGGGGAAATATGCTGACAGATGCCCAATCCTTAACGGTATTAACCTCGCAGCCATGGCTTTGGGTTCCACCAGGGGTTATGATTGTTCTTGTTGTTTTAGCCATCAATTTTATCGGAGACGGGCTGCGAGATGCACTTGATCCGAAAACATTGAAATAGTTTTGTAAAAAGCTAATCTAATATTTTATAAGGAAAAGAGGGACAGAGATGAGAAAAGGGAAGGTAAAGTTTTTAACCATTTTTTCCATTGCTTTGCTGCTATTATTAAGTGCATGTTCTGGTGCAAATGAAACATCGTCTTCAACAAAGGACAAAGGAAAGGGGAATACATCTGCAAGTTTGAGTGATACCATTGTTGTGGGTGTTTCAAACGCCATAGGTACACTTAATCCGATTAACGCGCGTGATTTAGGAGCTATGACTCTATCATCGATTTTATTCGACCCTTTCTTTGAACTAAACGAAAATATGGAATTCCAATTTAAGTTAGCAGAAAGCTTTGAAACAAAGGATAATCAAGCCTTTACAATTAAACTTAATTCAAAAGCAAATTGGACGGATGGGAAGCCTGTTACAACAGAGGATGTTAAATTCACCTTTGACACATTAGCAAATCCTGCTGTTCAAAGCGTTGGCCTAAAAACTCTTAATATCATTGAAGGTTTAGATGAAAATGGGCAGCTGCCAAAAGGGGAAAAAACGGTAAAAGGGATCGAAATCGTCGATGATAAAACATTTATCATTCATACAAAAAAACCGACTGACCCTAACTATATTAAAGGAAACTTAATTAATATCCGAACCATTCCAAGCCATATCCTAAAAGATAAAGATCCTGCCAAGCTTCATCAAGATCCATTTATGCTGAAGCCGACTGTATCAGATGGTGCTTATACACTTGTAAATTTCAAAGGGGAAACTCAAGTGGAATATAAGGCGAACCCTGAATATTACCGCGGGGCACCAAAGACCGAAAAGCTTTTCTTTAAAGTTGTGCCACAAGCCAATTTGACTGCACAGCTGCAAACGGGTGAAATTCATTTGAATTACCCATCCACTGGAGCTATTGCCATCCAAGATGTTGAAAAGGTGAAAAATATGGCTAATGTCGAGGCTGTAGACGGCAAGGGCTATGATTATCAAGAAATCTACATGAATACTAAAACGTTTACTGATCCGAAGATGCGTCAAGCTATTGCCTATGCGATTAACCGACCTCAAATTGTTGAGAAGCTGCTAAAAGGGAAAGCTGAGATCATTGATGGGCCGTATACAAAACTGCACCCTTATTTTGATAAAGATATTAAGAACTATGAATATGATCCCGAGAAAGCTAAGCAGCTTATTGAGGAATCAGGCTGGGATAAGAGTAAGCCAATTCGCGTCAATGTTCCAATTGGCAACCAGGTTCGTGAACAATCAGCTGTTATTATTGCTGAAAATTTAAAAGCAGTCGGCTTAAATGTTCAAATCCAAAAGTTTGATTTCCCTACACATATGCAAAAAGGAGCAAAACATGATTTTGATTTAATGTTCCTTGGAATACCTTATCAAGTGGATCCTGATGTAAGTGCCTTCTATGGAACAGGCGGACCTTATAACTTTGCGGGTTATAGTAATCCAGAGGTAGATGAATTGTTGAATAAAGGAAAATTAGAACCAAACCCTGAAAATCGCAGAGTCATTTACAATAAAGTTCAAGAAATTTTACATGAAGATCTGCCTACCATTTCACTTTATTCCGATTACCTGATGGGAGCCGTATCTAAAAAGGTAAAAGTAGGTTTACCAAAACAATTTGGTATGTTTTATAATGTTCAAGATTGGGTAGTACAAAAATAATAGCATTAAAAAGAGACTACTTCCCTAAATGAATGTGGTCTCTTTTTTAGTTTAACTATATTTTAAATGAAGTTGTCGAGTAATCTATCATCTTTGGTATTATATATAGAAGAAATAGTTCAAACAATTTTTAAGGCTAGGGGGAACGGTTTATGACAAAGTCAATTTTTACTAACGGAAAAATCTATACGCTTGATTCGAATTTGCCATTAGTAGAAGCAGTTGTGGCTGAGAATGGCAGAATTATTGATTTAGGAAACCATAGCGATATGGTGCTTCAATGGGGAAGAGACGATGCTGAAATTATTGATTTACAGGGCAGAACGGTTACTCCAGGTCTGATTGACAGCCATTTACATCTTTCAGGTGTTGCTTTTAATCTTTTAGACCTCAATTTAACAGGAGTGAAGTCCAAAAGCGAAATGCTTAGGAAGATTGAGGATCGGGCGGAAACCGTTCCTCCAGGGACCTGGCTTGTTGGTATGGGCTGGGATGAAAATCTTTTCACTGAGGGCACCATTCCGACCATCGCGGAGCTGGATTATGTTGCCCCGCATTGTCCCATTTACCTAAAGCGAATATGTACCCATGCATTTTTGGTGAATAGCAAAGCCTTAGAAATGAGCGGGTACCATCCTTCTGTTGAAGTGCCGGTTGGTGGAACCGTAGTCATAGATCCAGTTTCGAAAAAGCCGAATGGTCTTCTGTTGGAATCTGCTTCCAAGCTAGTGACGAAAAACATTCCAGATAAAAGTTATGAGGAATTAAAAAGTGGATTGCGAAATGCCATGAATTTTGCCATTTCGAAGGGGCTAACAAGTGTACATACCAATGACCCTGCTTATTTAGGCGGGCTTGATCAAACGTATCGATTGTATGATGAATTATTGAATCAGGAGCAAGTTGGTTTACGGAGCAATCTCCTCATTGATTATCCTTTTCTAAAACAATTGAAAGAAAGAGAAATGCATGCTGGTTTTGGTAATGAGAGGCTCCAAATAGGCGCTATCAAAATTTTTGCTGATGGGGCTTTCGGCCGGAGAACAGCGCTGCTTTCAGAGCCGTATCAGGATGATCCGAGCCAATTCGGAGATGCGATGCTATCCCAAGAAGCTTTATATGAAATTGTCAAAAAGGCTCGTGATTTCTCTATGCCTATTGCTGTTCATACCATTGGTGACCAAGCTTTGGAAAATGTTTTAGACATACTCGACCAATTTCCATCCGTGAGTTTTCGTGATCGCATCATTCACACCTCTCTGGTTCGCCCGGATTTAGTTCAGCGATTAGCTGACAGGAGTCGAATTGCAGACATCCAGCCAAGATTTGTCGTTGGGGACTATCCATGGGTACGAGAAAGAGTAGGGGAAGTAAGAGAGCAATATTTATATGCATGGAAAACGTTACTGAATGGAGGAGTTTTATGTGCCGGCGGATCTGATGCACCAGTAGAGCCTGTTGACCCTTTGCTTGGTATCCATGCAGCCGTAACCCGGAGAGCTCCAGGACAAACACATGAAGGCTGGAATGCGAATGAAAAGTTATCTATGTTGGAAGCAATTAAATTGTTTACAATAGGCGGAGCCTACGCCACCAATGAAGAACATATAAAAGGAACCATCTCACGCGGCAAACTGGCCGACATGACCGTCTATTCCAAAAACCTAATGACACTAGAAAACCCAGATGAGCTCCTCACAACTGAGATCGAAATGACCATCATAAACGGCGAAATAAAATACCAATAATGGTGTCATCAATGGTGTCAGGCACCATTCGTGGACATTTGTCCTCCCGTAGAGGACAGATGTCTTTTTTAAAATGTAAGCGCTTTATAAATTGTCTAAATATAAAAAATAGTCAAAAAATATTGACAGGTTTTTTTTTCGGTGGTAACCTAATAAAAAATTAATCTTAAATCAGTGACGAGAAGAGTAAGATTGCTCCTTGTTTCCTAGAGAGTCGACGTGTGGTGGGAGTCGATAGCAGGGACCTTCTGAAGATCATCTCCGAGATGTATAGCTGAACGGAATCAGTAAGCTATACCGGCAAATTCCGCCGTTATATTGGAATGCGTACAAGTACGAGAAGCTAAGAGTAAAGTGCTGTACGTCTATCGAGAGCCGCAACGAAAGATTTGCTGCGGAAGTAGGGTGGTAACGCGAGAACAACTCGTCCCTATCCATATGGGACGGGTTTTTTGTTGTGTATAAACCATCATCAGATGAGAAAAGATTGATGTTTGAATATGAGGAGGAACCGAGAAATGAGTCAACAAGTAGATAAAAAAACGCTGAATGTAGAGGATATCATCATTGCAAGTCACACGATTAGGGACGTGATTTCGCCAACTCCTCTGCAATTTAACCATTTATTATCTGAACGGTATGGCTGTAATGTATATTTAAAACGGGAAGACATGCAAAGTGTCCGTTCCTTTAAAATTCGCGGGGCCTATAATCGGATTAAAAAACTAAGCCCTGAAGAAATGCAAAACGGAATTATCTGTGCAAGTGCAGGCAACCATGCCCAAGGAGTGGCTTACTCTTGTCATCTATTAAAAATTAACGGCAAAATTTTCATGCCAACCACAACCCCTAAACAAAAGGTAAACTCAGTGAAATTCTGGGGCAGGGATAGTGTTGAAATTGTATTAGTTGGAGATACCTTTGATGATGCTTCTGAAAAGGCGCTGGAATGCAGCCGTGCTGAAAACCGAACCTTCATTCATCCTTTTGATGACTTTGACGTCATCGCGGGTCAAGGTACGGTGGCGGTTGAACTTCTTAATGATTGTCCAGAAAAAGTTGATTATCTATTCGGCGCAATCGGCGGCGGCGGGCTTATGGCCGGGGTAGGAACATATTTAAAGCACATCTCTCCTGAGACACATTTAATTGGTGTCGAGCCTGAAGGAGCACCTGGAATGAAGGAATCAATCGTAAAGGGTGAAGTAACTTCACTTGAAAAAATTGATCCATTTGTTGATGGTGCCGCGGTTAAAACAGTAGGAACCAAGACCTTCAATATTTGTAAAGAAATTGTTGATGATATCATCGTTGTTCCAGAAGGAAAGGTATGTACGACCCTATTAACTCTTTATAACGAAAATGCGATTGTCGTTGAGCCAACAGGAGCACTTTCCGTTGCGGCCTTAGATACATACGCAGATGAAATTAAAGGAAAAACGGTGGTTTGTATCGTCAGCGGCGGAAACAATGATATCGGAAGAATGCAGGAAATTAAAGAGCGTTCGAAGCTATTTGAAGGCCTGCAGCATTATTTTATTGTCCAGTTCCCGCAGCGGCCAGGTGCATTACGTGAATTCTTATTAGACGTCCTAGGTCCAAATGATGATATTAGCCATTTTGAATATACGAAAAAGAATAATCGTGAAACCGGCCCGGCTCTGGTTGGTATTGAGTTAAAGGATAAAGACGATTACTATCCATTAATTGATCGGATCAAAACAAAGGGATTCGTTTATCGGGAAGTCAACAAAGATAGTACCTTATTTCAAATGCTTGTATAGCGATAATCCTGCCAAAAAGTGGTTCAGTATAACCTGAACCACTTTTTTGTATGTAATCACACCAAAACAGCATGCCTTATTGGAATATTTATATTAAATTGGTAAAAGTTATAAAAGGGTGGTGGTGATGTGTCTTTATTTCGAAATACTAACAAAAGAAAATTAAGCACTATAAAAGCAAAACCTCTGGTCCCAAGTAAAGTAATAGAGGAGCACAGTGACGCACCAACTACGAGTTCGTTAAAAGAAACAGAGGAATTAATCAAAGAAATTTTAGGAGAAAATGATGATCTTGATATAAAGTATTTTAAAATTTTTGGTCAATATCATGCGGCAGTTTTCTATTTTCCTAATTTAGTTAATATGGAAATTATCAATATTGATATATTAAAGCCCTTAATGTATGTCCCCGAACATTTGTTAGGTAGAGAAAAGCCTCTCCTTCAATTAATTGATTTGATTCTTAATGAAGCTTTATATCATTGTCAAGCACGAATAGAATCTAATATTGAAAAATTAATTGAGGTTCTGTTGCGCGGTGAAACAGTAATTTGCATCGATGGTATTCAAGAAGCCATTCATATCGGAACAAGGAGCATTGAAAAGCGATCCATTGCCCAGCCGGAAACAGAACAAGTTATTTTGGGTCCTCGTGAAGGATTTATTGAAAATATAGCAACGAATATTGCCTTACTAAGATATCGACTCCCTACAGCAGATTTCCAAGTAAAAACAATGAATATAGGTCGGCTTACCAAATCAACTGTAGCGTATTGCTATTTAAAAGGTATTGCTAACGAGACAGTCATAAAGGAAGTTGAAAAAAGATTATCTGAAATTGATATTGATGCGATTATGGATGTTGGCTATTTAGAACAATTTATCGAGGATAATCCTTTTTCGCCATTTCCGCAAACGCAAAGTACTGAAAGGCCCGATAGGACAGTGGCGAATTTAATCGAAGGCAGGGTGGCTATTCTTGTGGATGGTTCACCCTTTGCCTTAATGGTTCCTGTTGTGTTTAACCAATTTTATCAAACAACGGAGGATTACTCTTCCAGGTTTTTGATGGGCAGCTTTGTCAGAATGGCAAGGATATTAGCTTTAGTTTTCTCATTAGTGTTTCCATCCCTTTATGTTTCCTTAATTTCTTTTAATCCGGAATTGCTGCCAACCGAATTTGCCGTTGCTGTGGCTGGCGGAAGAGCAGGAGTTCCTTTTCCAGCGGTTTTTGAAGTTTTGATAATTGAAGTTGCTATGGAAGTATTAAGGGAAGCTACAGTTCGTCTTCCTAAGCAAGTAGGCGGTGCATTATCAATTGTAGGTGTTTTAGTTATTGGGCAGGCGGCAGTTGAAGCGGGGTTATCCAGCCCGATTACCGTAGTCGTCATTGCCATAACTACCATTGGTTCGTTTGCAACTCCAGCATATTCAGCCGCCTTTGCCCTAAGAATGCTCAGGTTTCCAATTATGATTATGGCTGGAATTTTCGGTTTATACGGAGTTGTGATTGGAATTATCTTTATCTTTAATCATATGCTGTCGTTAAAATCTTTTGGTGTACCATATATGGCTCCTGTTTCCCCAGAGGATTATCAAGGCATAAAAGATGTAGTCTTTCGAAGTCCTTTATGGTGGATGCCAAAAAGACCGAATTTTCTCCACCCTGATAATCGGAATAGACTTAAAAAAAATAATAACACAGTCTTAAAACACAGTAAGATTGGCAATGATCAACGGGAGGGTTTGAATAATGGGGGATCCGAAAGAAATCACAACACTTCAAACATCGACAATCTTAATTAGTACCATTATTGGGGTAGGAGTTCTTCCACTGCCCTTATTTGCTGTGAGAGCTGGTGATACAGGTGCGCCACTTGTTACATTATCCGGTATAGCTTTGGCAGCTATTGGGTTATTTATAATCACTGTACTGGGAATGCGTCATCCAGAAAAAACCATCATCACATACAGCCAGGAAATATTAGGTAAATGGATGGGGAGATTTTGCAGTTTATTTGTTATTTTCTTTTTTTTAATTTTAACTGGACTTGCCTCGCGTGAATTTGGGGAAGTTGTGGTTTCTGCAGTCTTAAGAGAAACACCATTGGAGGTTACCGTCATAGTCATGCTTTTGCTTGCTTGTTTAAGCTGTAGAAACAACATTAACGTATTTTCCTATATTCACAATTTTTATGTTCCAATGATATTGGCACCTGCCATGATTGTAGTTGTTTTGTCATTAAAGAATGCCAATATCCTTTATTTACGTCCTCTTATTGGCACAAATTTTTATGATATGTTTACGGGCATGTTAACAATCTCTGCGCTTTTTCAAGGTACTTTCATCATCACGATGATTATTCCTTCAATGAAAACGCCTAATAAAGCGTTGAAGGCAAGCTTTTGGGGCATATCTATTTCTGGTGGTTTATACCTCTTATTGGTCATTGCGACAGTTGCTGTGTTTGGTCCTGAAGAGATCAAACAAATTTTCTGGCCTACATTGGAGTTGGCCAGAACAACCACAGTGCCAGGCAATATTTTGCAGAGGCTGGATGTCATTTTTCTAGCGGTATGGGTAACTGCCGTTTTCACGACACTTTTTTCGAGTTATTTCTTTACCATTCATTCCATCAAGGAAATATGTCATCTTAAGGATCATAAAATGCTGAGTTACTTTATTCTCCCCTTTGTTTTTATTTTGGCCATGGTTCCCAAAGACATATTACAATTGTATGAGGTTATCCAATACGTAGGCAGAGCAGGCTTATTGATCACTATTTTTTATCCTGGCTTGTTATTATTGATAGATTTCATAAAGGGCTGGAGGAGGAAGAAAAGTGTTTCACAACAATTGTAAGCTTCAGCTGATTATTCTTTTTTTCCTTCTTTTCCCTTTACTATCAGGGTGCTGGGACAGTCAAGAAATTGAGCAGCGCGCAACTGTATTGGCGATAGGTATTGACGTTGTTGATTCGAAGGCGCCAAAAGAAGATGAAATTTCCCATTTAAAGAATCAATTTCCAATTCCAAGCGAACAAATGATTAAATTAACTGCACAAATTGCCATCCCTGGCCGGATACCATTAGGTCCAGTACAAACAGGCGGTGCTGAAAAGCCCGTATTAGTCATGGAAGTGGTTGGTCATACATTAGATGATGCTATTCTTAATCTTCAGCAAGATTTAGCGGATAAATTATTTCTTGGACATTTACGGATAATCGTTTTAAATGAAAAGGTTGCGAAAAGAGGCACACAGCGGTTTAATGATTTCCTTAAGCGCAATCCAGAAATACGTAGAACGGCTTCGCTAGTGGTTTCAAAAGAACCAGCAGCCAAATATATGAAATTGTCTCCAGAACTTGAACGCGTTCCATCACTTTATTTGGCTGACATGGTTGATAATCTTACAGCTCTTGGAAAATTCCCCCCAAGTTTTATTGGACTATTTTGGGCCATTCTTTCAAGTAAAGGTCAGGATCCAATCCTACCTTACTTAGCACTCAAAAAAGGATCAAATATTCAATTAAACGGCTTCGCATATTTTCATGGCGATCGCATGGTCGGCAAGACAAGCCCTTCGGAAATAGGAGTTTATATGTCTATCATTGGAATAAAAAAAGGCGGGTATGGAGCTTTTACAAAAATACCAGGAAAGGAAGAAATGGTATTGGTAAGGGCTGTTTCCAGAAATACCAAAATTAAGGTTAGAATAAAAGACGGCAACCCCCATGTTGATATTAAGGTTAGATACGAGAGCGAAATTGATGAAAAGTATAGTCCAACCATTTCCTTATTAAAATCTAAGATGATTAGAGATATCGATAAGCAGGCATCAAAAGACACCGCTAAATCCATCCGGGATTTAATTAAAAAAACACAAAAAACTAAATCAGATATCTTTGGTTTTGGGGAGCATTTTCGAGCAAAACTACCGAGTTATTGGAATAGAAAAATTAAAACAAAAGAAAATTGGGATAGGTTTTATAAAGATTTAACCTTTGATGTTCATGTAGAAACAAACATTCATCGAGTTGGTATGAAAGCAAAATAGGCAGAGAGAAAGGAAGTTGAATTTTGAATATTGGTTACTTAGGATATGTGGTCACTTTACTTTACGTCGCAGGCGCTTTAATTCTGTTGACGGATGTTAAAGCATATAAGAATGCAAATCTAGAAAAAGAACAAAAAGCATCGAAGGTTTTAGGCTGGATAAACATCTCTCTTGGGTTTACCTTAATGAGTGTCAATTGGGTGTACAATATTTTTCTATGATTTGTATAGGCAACCCTTTATTTTTTTAAATATTTATCACTTAACAAATGGCCTATTTACTGTATAATAATATCTGTGCAAGTGGAGCATGTATAATTTATTGATTTATAGGCAATAGAATAGGCATTGAATCAAGAAGAAAGAGAGTGTTCAAAATGGGTCGTAAATGGAACAATATTAAAGAAAAGAAAGCATCAAAGGACGCAAATACGAGTCGTATTTATGCAAAGTTTGGTGTTGAAATTTATGTAGCAGCAAAACAAGGTGAACCAAATCCAGAATCCAATCAAGCTTTACGATTTGTCCTTGAACGTGCCAAAACATACAATGTACCAAAACATATTATTGACCGTGCGATTGATAAAGCAAAAGGCGGTTCAGAAGAGAGCTATACCGAACTTCGTTATGAAGGCTTTGGTCCAAACGGTTCCATGGTGATCGTCGATGCATTAACAAATAACGTAAATCGTACCGCTTCAGACGTTCGTGCGGCATTCGGTAAAAACGGCGGAAACATGGGTGTCAGCGGTTCTGTAGCCTATATGTTTGATGCTACTGCTGTTATTGGTGTGGAAGGTAAGACAGAAGAAGAAGTACTTGAGCTATTAATGGAAGCTGATTTAGATGTGCGCGACATCATCGAAGAAGAGGATCAAGTCATCGTATATGCTGAGCCTGAACAGTTCCATGCGGTTCAAGAAGCATTCAGAAGTGCGGGAATCACTGATTTTACGGTTGCAGAATTAACTATGCTTGCGCAAAACGACGTTACCCTGCCAGAGGACGGACAAGCAAAATTTGAAAAAATGATCGATGCTTTAGAAGATTTAGATGATGTGCAGCAAGTGTATCATAATGTTGATTTAGATGAATAAGCTTTAATTGCAGACCCTATTGATGGGTCTGTTTTTTATTTCTGGTATATTCCTCCTCTTATGAAACTGGATTTTGTTACTCGCTGGTGCCCATGAGTAGGAAAAATCGAAGAAGTCGGGCACTCTGTGTGGTTCTGGTAGAATAGGTGAAAAGGGATTAAAGAACGCTGCTGGATTGCGGAAATGAACGGAGAAGTGGTTGGATCCGTTTTTGTCGTAGATGGTGGCAATTTGGATGGTGGCAATTCTATCTCCAAACTAAGGTTGCTTTTAGTAGACCCTGAGGCCAGAGAGTTGGGTCTCGGTACCCGGCTTGTAAAGGAATGTATTCAATTTTCTAAGCAAGTTGGCTATAAAAAAATGGTTTTATGGACCAATAGTATTTTAATCGAGGCTAGACATATCTATCAGACGCAGGGTTTTAAACTGGTCGCTGAAGAGAATCATCACATTTTGGGTCATGATTAGTCGGTGAAACTTGGGAGCTAGAATTGTAGAGAAAAACCTTAGTTTTCTAAGGGCTTTTCTTTTTTTATGGAATCCTTTCGAACCTCCAAAACTTATGACGTATTTTTTGCAATTTACGACCTATATTTCCGCAATTACTACTTATTTTTTAAAATTTACGACACTTGCTGGATAATAGCTGGAAATCCTTTCGAACCTCCAAAACTTATGACGTATTTTTAGCAACTTACAACCTATATTCCCTTAATTAATACTTATTTTTTTAAAATTCACGACACTTTCTGGATAATAACTGGAAATCCTTTCGAACCTCCAAAACTTATGACGTATTTTTAGCAATTTACGACCTATATTCCCGTAATTACTACTTATTTTTAAAAATTTACGACATTTTCTGGATATTAACTGGAAATTCAACTTAAGATCTAATACTTAGCTTACAACTTATACGACAAAAAAATAGAACGCTTCGGAATAAGTCCAAGCGTTCCATTTAAAACTAGCCCAATTGATTAACAACAAATTCGCCGATTTCATCGATCGATTGCTGGCCTTCAGGAATTTGGAAGGTTTGGAAGACATGCCACATATCATCCCAAACTTTAAAGTTGACTTCGACTCCCGCAGCACGGGCACGGTCAACAAGGCGGGCCGAATCGCTTAATAGGATTTCATCATTTCCGACATGGACCAGCATTTGAGGCAGACCAGATAAATCAGCATAAATTGGTGAAACAAGTGGGTGACGACGATCCAAATCACCGATATATAAAGCCGGGACTACACGTGATGAATTAGGAGATAGCCAAGGGTCAACAGCTGCACGAGTATCCATGGATTCTCCAGTACCTTCCAAATCAGTCCAAGGTGACAGAAGAACAGCCAAGGCTGGCAATTTATCTCCCTCGGCCTTTAACGTTAACAGTGTTGATAAGGTTAGACCGCCGCCAGCTGAATCTCCGCCAATGACGATTTGTTCGGGTGAAATACCAGAAGAAATTAAAGAGCGATACACTTTAACCGCATCCTCAACCGCTGCTGGGAAAGGATTTTCTGGTGCAAGTCGATATTCTGGGACTAAAACACGAGCAGCAGTAGACCTTGAAAGCTTAGAAGCTAAAAAACGATGAGTGTTACAGCTTCCCATGATGTAGGCGCCGCCATGAAGGTAAAGGAATACACGATCAAGAGCAGCATTTGGAGCCACTACCCATTCCGCCGGAATTCCTTCGATTTCTGTTTTTTCTACGCTAATATCGGATGCAACCGGTGTTAAACCAGATAAAGCCTCCAATCCATTTCTAGCTGCTTCAAGATTAAATTCTGCCGATTGGTTGGACGAAAAAGACTTTAAATATTGCCGAACTAACAAACTTTCTTGACTTGCCATTTCCTAATTACCCCTTTCAAAAGGTATGTAAGTGTTTACATATATGTATTTCTCCATCATTCTTGAAAATCCTCCAATATTTAACACCAATGAAAAAAGAACCTACAGATCAAAGATGTAGGTTCCTCTTTAGAGATAAAATTTATTTTGGTGTTAACGGCTTAACAGAAATCGCAGGGGTATTAGTAGTAATAATACACCCATCCAACTGATCGGCTTTTAAAAAACCTAGATTAAGAGCAGCTTTGATTTTCACATCATCCGGTTTTTTCACAACTTGGATGAGGTCATTCATCTTTAATTCTTCTAATCTTTTAATTGTTTCCACTTCATGATATTTTTCCGTTTTCCGAATTTGCCTTTGCAGCTTATAGCCGCTAATGGTGATTTCGCCTTTATGGTCAATGCCAACTAAATGATTAAAATAACTTTGAAAAGCTTCTTTTAATGCATTCATTTCGAGCTCGATTTCTTTTTTCTGTTTATTGAGTTCGTAATACCTGACTAACATCTCACCTGTAATCAAGGATTGTTTAACCAAAATCCTCGCCTCCCTACGAACGTATATTCTATTTTATGTTCAGTTCTGGAGGATATGACATTTTTGGGGAGGTGAGGATTTATTTTTAAATTTACCTTATTGGTTTTTCGATTCCACCATATTTTCCGCCGAATCATTTGCTGCTTTTGCGGGTTCAGCAAGGGTATTGGCAGTGATTTGGTCGGTAGTATTTAAAGAATCATCTTTAGCTGCCAAGCTGTAAGTATGCAAACTATTAATTTGGTCTGCAGCCTCTAGAGGTGCTTCTTCGTGAGCTGGTTTGCTGTCAGTCATATTTTCATCTCCATTTTCATTGGTTTAGGTTTCATATATTAACATCCCCATTTCAAAGGAAAATATAGGCATTTCATCCCGGTATCATCGGTAAGATTTATGTCCATTTTTTACTAAACGCATAGGAATAATTGTACAGCTTTTACAATAATATGGATTTAGGAATTGCCGCTTTTTTGCAATTCTAAGAATCTATAAGAATAGAGGTGGAGGCTTGAAAAAGATTTTTGGGTTTGCCATTTTTTTTATTCTTTTGATTGGTATCATGAGCGCTTGCGGCAAAGATGACAGCGATAGCGCGAAGGAACCAGCGAAAGAAGCTGTAAAACAGGAAGAGAGTAAGCCGGCGGCTGCTTTAGCAGGGGATGAAATTTTTCAAAAAAGCTGTATAACCTGCCATAGTTCCGGCGACATTACAGGTGGTCAAAAAGTACTGGATGCAAACAGAATCCATGCTGATTTTAAAACGAAGGAAGATCTACAAGCTTTCGTTTCAAAGAATATGCCAAAATCAGCCCCCGCTTCATTATCGAAAGAAGAATATGATGCTGTAGTAAGTTACTTATGGGATCAAAAATAATGATACTTAAGTTGTGGTATAGTCCGGACAAAGTTCGGACTATTTTGATTTATTTTACAAAATCACAACAATCTATCTTTCAATTTGATATACTATCAAATTGAAAGATATGCTTTTTAAGGAGGGGAATAGGGGATGGAACAATCCATTTCGAAGGGGTTAACCCGTTTAGAATTTTATCAAACTGAGAATCTGCATTTGTTGGAAAATTATTATTTGTCTCAGGAACAGTCCAGATTCACTGCACATCCAATAGATGCCATTCGCGCATGTGAAAATGATGAAGAGCGTGTTCCCACATTGATTCTTTATAAAGATAAGATTGCAGGTTTTTTCGTCCTCCATGGTTGGAATGGGGTGAAGGATTATTCAGATAATAAGCAGGCTCTGTTATTGAGAGCTTATTCAGTGGATTCATCCTTTCAAGGTAAAGGAATTGCTCAGAGTTCTTTAGAATTATTGCCGGCATTCGTGAAAGAGCATTTTCCAGGGAAAAATGAAATTATCCTTGCTGTTAACCAAATAAATACCATCGCTCAGCATGTCTATAAAAAATCCGGATTTATTGATGAAGGAATACGAGCTATGGGCCGGCAGGGGCCGATGTACATTTTGCACATGAAATTATAAAAAAAAAGAAAGTGGCGCAGCCACTTTCCAAAGAAGGAAAACTTTTATGGGTAATACATCATATGAACAAGCATGGACTTGCATGTAGTGAACATGTCCATTTTTAAAAAAATTTTTAACAAATTTTTTGTATAAGATCAATGCTGTTATTTTTAGGAGAATTAACTTGTGAGGAAACCTCATACGCCTCCATAAGATTTTGATCAAACGGCACTAGGAATTGATTTAAAAAGTTAGGATCGGAAATAGTGGGATTGAGCCAGGTATTTTCATCCTCAGGCTTTAAAATCACCGGCATCCGATCATGAATATCTGCCATTAAATCATTGGGAGTGGTGGTGATAACAGAGCAGGAGAAAATAGCTTTACCCTCTGGTGATTTCCATTGCTCCCAAAGGCCTGCCATCGCGAACAATTCCTCAGATTTAAGTTTAATTCGCATCGGGGTCTTCGTTTTATCTTCATGACGCTTCCATTCATAAAAGCTATCGGCGATAATTAAACAGCGTTTCTTCTTAAAAGCATTTCTGAAACTTGGCTTTTCAGCTAAGGTTTCAGCTCGAGCATTAATCATTTTATTGGCAATGGACATGTCTTTTGCCCAGGGTGGAATCAACCCCCATTTTAAAAATCCCATTCGGTTTGAAGTTCCATCATTAATGACCGCCAAGACGGACTGGGAGGGGGCAATATTATAGCTGGGCGAAAATAATTCTTCTTCTAAAAAAGAATCGATCAAAAACCTTTCAATAATTTCCTCGACACTTGCTGTTAATGTGAACCGGCCGCACATACTCATCCCCCCATAACTAATTACAATTATTTTACCTAAATAAGGATGCTTTTTTCAAAATTTATATAGTACTAGGAAAATTTAACCTATTAATTTTCTGAATATTTTGGTAAAATTATTTAGAAATACTAAATAATTCAATTTGTTTTAAGGCATTAGAAAATTTGTAATAAAAGAAAGGGTATTGTGATTGTGAATGAAACGTATCAAGAGCAGGTAGATACTAAGAATCATTTAAGCCAACTAGCATCTGTAGGACAAATTGCTGCTGGTATAGCCCATGAAGTTCGAAATCCATTAACGGCAGTAAAGGGTTTTTTACAACTCCTTGAACATGAGAACAAACCAGATTATATCAATATTGCACAAACAGAATTGGATAATGCTTTAACAACTTTAAATAATCTTCTCCAAGTTTCTAAGCCGGATCAGGAGGAAGAAGAAAAGCAATCTTTTCACCTTGCAGTAGAGCTTGAGTCCATCCTTAATTTATTTCAAGACAAATTATACCATATTCAAGTAGTCACTCAATTTAAAGACACGGACAATTCGATTTATGGGAAGAAGAATCAATTTAAAAAAGCTTTCTTCAATCTGATAAAAAATGCCATTGAATCAATTGAGGGGAAGGGCAACTTAACGATCTGCCATTTTGCAGCTCATGATGAACTTATAGTCAGTATTGAAGATTCCGGAGTTGGAATCCCAACAGAAAAATTGTCATTACTTGGTACTCCTTTTTATACCACAAAGGATCACGGAACAGGTATGGGATTAACTCAAGTGTTTTCTGTGGTCTATCAGCATGGAGGGAAAATCAATATTGACAGCGAGGAAAAAAAGGGGACAACCTTTACAATACGATTGCCCAAACAATTTAACTTACAAAAAAGAGGTGTGAAAAGGTTGGAGCTTGATGTGGAAGAAAGTAGTACGTTAAAGGATTTTTTTGTCGCTAATCGAGCAAAATTTGAAAATTGTTTATTAAATGAAGCTATTAATGTGAGAGATAAAATTGAAGAAATACATACATTGGGTAATATCAATCTTTTAAATAATGCACATAAACTAGCCATGTTTGTTGTTGAAGGACGCGAGCATGAATTAATCTCCTTTGCCAAACAGGAAGGTGTGGCATGGTCAAGGTATTCTTTAACAATTGCTTTTAAGCTCGAGTGGGTTCAAGCCATTCGAAGAACATTATGGGATTTCCTTTATAATTACAAAGCAGGCACCAATTCCATGTCGGATTTAGAGGAATTCTTCACGCTTGAAAAAAATATTAATCAAATGATTGATCAGTTTCTAAACTATTTTTTCATCAGTTATACAAAATATAAAGATGAACTGCTAGAATCGCAAAGAAAATTAGTAGAAAATCTCTCTGTTCCGATCATCCCAATCTCTTCTAATATTTGCATTTTACCGCTAATCGGACAGATTGATAGCTACCGTGTTTCAACAATTGAAGACAAAGCCATTTCAGAGATAGGAAATTCACATATCCAAACACTCATCATCGATTTTTCGGGTGTTGCTCAGATGGAGTCCGAAGTCGCTCGTTCATTAATGAATCTTATTAATGGCATAGCGATGATGGGGTGTAAAACGGTCGTAACCGGTTTACGTGGAGAAATAGTCAAGATGTTAATTCATTTGGGCATAAATTTGGACCAGGTAGCGGATTTCAAAGGGACACTACAATTCGCTTTGAAAGATTATCTGGCAGGGAACAATGCCTAAAAAAATATGAAAAAGGAGATCCCTTTTTAAATATTAGGGGTCTCCTTATGAGTTACCGTGATCTCCGCGCAAAGTCAACAAAGCGGAATTTATCAGGACGGTGCCTTGATTCTGTGTATTGAAAAAGGCTTGCATCATCTAAATAGACATAGTTTTTGATTACAACGATATTATGAAAGCCCTCCAAATCCAGAAGTGTCCGATCCTCGTTGGTAGGCTCTTCCACGACAATTTCTTTTCTGGCAAAACTGATGGTCATGTTTAAGTCGTTTTCAAGATACTGATAAATCGAATCCGCACAAATTTCCTCAGTTAAATGGGGTACATATTTTTTACCTAAGAAGTCTTTATCTAAAATAATTTTTTCTCCGCCCATTTCCCGCGTTCTAACTACTTTCCAAACTAGGTCCTTGCTTGAAAGGTGAAGTTGCTGCCGAATATAGGCTTCGGGTTTGATTAAGGAAAACTCATTCACAATCGTTTTTGGTTTTCGGCCCATTTTTTGTGCCAGCTCTTTAAAGCTGACCAAGCCCGAAACGGGAAAATCAAACTTCGAAAGATCAATCACAATCGAACCTTTGCCTCTAACTTTTTGAATATAGCCATTTTGCGACAACAAATTCAACGCTTTTCTAATCGTTTCCCTGGAGGTATGGAATTGTTCGGATAATTCATTCTCAGAAGGGAGGAGCGTCTGCGGTGGAATTTCGCCGCTCTTTATTTGCTCGACAATGGTGTTATAAATGGTTAGATACTTGTTCGTCATGTTGACCTCTCCGTTCATTTTTTCAGGTAATACACAAGCGACTCATATGGCCGCAGCTGGATTTCCCTTTTTAATGAAGGGGAATCTGTATAGTTTGAGATTAACATTTCACTAATATAATCATCAAGATGCAAATGGGCAGGGAGGGTGATCAATTTTTCGTTCCCATAAAAATTGTTTATGACCAGTAATTTTTCCGGCCCGTTTTCCCTTACGTAAGCAAATATTTCTTCATCACGATCTAAAATTAACTCGAAATTGCCGTCCGTGATCACATCATATTCTTTCCTTAAGTGAATTAGCTTTTGATAGTGATAGAAGATGGAAGTCGGATCCTGAAGTGCGTTCTCAGCATTAATCTCTTGATAATTGGCTGCTGTTTCAATCCAAGGAGTTCCCGCCGTAAAACCTGCATGAAAACTAGCATTCCACTGAACAGGAGTTCTAGAGTTATCCCGGGATTTTTGCTTAAGGACTTCAATAATTTCTTGTTCATCCAGGCCTTCATTTTTCTTGATGTTAAAAATATTTATCGATTCAACATCGCGGTATTCGTCAATCGAATCAAAGTCTGGGTTTGTCATTCCGAATTCTTCCCCTTGATAAATATAAGGGGTTCCTTGCATCATATGCAAAGCCGTTGCCAGCATTTTGGCCGACTCTTTGTGATATTTTTTGTCATCACCGAAACGGGATACTACACGAGGCTGGTCATGGTTGCACCAGAAAAGGGCATTCCAGCCGCCGCCTTCATTCATTTCCAGCTGCCACTTGGAAAGAATTTGCTTTAAAGCCTGAAAGTCAAATTCCGCCTTCGTCCATTTATCCCCATTCGGATAGTCTACTTTTAAATGGTGGAAACTAAAAATCATGTTTAATTCTTCACGATTAGGGTTGGTATACCCAATACAGTTATCAATGGACGTTGACGACATTTCACCAACGGTCATGATATCGTATTTTGAAAAAACCTTTTCATTCATTTCATGAAGAAACTCATGAATCCGCGGGCCATCGGTATAAAATTTGCGTCCGTCACTTTCATCCTGAGGAAATTGCTGGTCCTTGGAAATAAGATTTATCACATCAAGCCGGAAGCCGTCGACACCTTTTTTTAGCCAAAAATGCATCATATCATATAAAGCAGTACGGACTTGCTCGTTTTCCCAGTTTAAATCCGCTTGTGTGACATCGAATAAATGAAGGTAATATTGCCCCGTTACCTTATCATATTCCCAAGCAGAACCGCCAAATTTTGATTCCCAATTTGTCGGAGGCCCGCCATTTTCACCATCCTTCCAAATATAAAAGTCCCTGTAGGGGTTATCCTTGGAGGATCTTGCTTGTTTAAACCATTCATGTTCGGTTGACGTATGGTTGATGACAATATCCATAATGATTTTAAGCCCACGTTTATGAGCTTCTTCGAGCAGCCGATCAACATCTTCCATAGTTCCATACTCTTCGTGAATGCGGTAGTAATCACTTATATCATAACCGTTATCACGCTGTGGAGATTGATAAATAGGGGTAAGCCAAAGTACATCGACACCGAGATTTTTTAAATAGTCGAGTTTTTCGATAATACCCTGGATATCCCCTGTACCATTTCCTGATGTATCATAAAAACTTTTTGGATAGATTTGATATACCACTGCATTCTTCCACCATGATGTTGCCAATTCAAACACCCACCTAAAATTTTTTTATTCTAATGTCAAAAAGGAGGGAGTCCGTCTCCCTCCTAATGGAGTTTTATTTTTTTACAGAAAACTTTTTAACACCTGTTTTTGCAAAGATGTTCGTTAAGATGAATGGAACCACAATCGCAATCAGCATACAAATTGCAAACATTGCCATATGTTTAGGCTGGATTGATAAAATACCAGGCAAACCGCCGACACCAATTGAGTTAGCCATTACACCGCTGGCTACAGATACAACACCCGCAATCATGGAACCAATCATTGCAGCAAGGAATGGGAAGCCGTATTTTAAGTTGATACCGAACATCGCAGGCTCTGTTACACCTAAGTAACAAGAGATCGCGGCTGGAATGGATACTTGCTTTTCTTCCTCATTTTTACGATTAATAAAGATCATCGCAAGAACGGCTGAGCCTTGAGCGATATTTGAGAGGGCAATCATTGGCCATAGGTTTGTTCCGCCAAGTTCACTCATCAATTGAAGGTCAATCGCATTTGTCATATGGTGTAAACCTGTAATTACAAGAGGAGCATAGGCAAAACCAAAGATTGCGGCGAATAACCAGCCAAATGCTGAAGTTAAGCTAGAATATACAACATGAGAAATGCCAGAACCGATAGACCAGCCGATAGGGCCTAGAATCGTGTGAGCAATTAATACAGTTGGAACTAACGCAAAGAACGGTACAACAATCATAGAGATTGAGTTTGGAACAATTTTACGCAATTTTGTTTCCAAGAAGCCTAATACTAATCCGGCTAAAATAGCAGGAATTACTTGTGCTTGATATCCAATCATTTTAATGTGGGCAAAACCAAAATCCCATGTTGGAATTTCTTTTGCACCGGCAACGGCATAAGCATTTAATAATTGCGGTGATACTAGGGTAATACCAAGAACAATACCCAGGATTTGAGACGCACCCATTTTCTTCGCAACTGACCAAGTGATTCCAACTGGAAGGAAGTGAAATATTGCTTCACCGATTAGCCATAGGAAAGAGTGAACACCGGCCCAGAACTGGGATACTTCAATAATGGTCTTCGTGCCGTTATCCAATAATTTGATGTCACCGATTACATTTCGGAAACCAAGGATTAAACCTCCGACTACAAGGGCAGGGATTAATGGGGTGAAAATTTCCGCTAAATGACCCATCATACGCTGAATCCAGTTTTGATTTTGCTTAGCTGCTTTTTTGGCTTCTTCTTTTGAAGTTCCGTCTACACCAGCTATTTTGACAAATTCGTTGTAAAAGCTTGAGACTTCATTTCCAATGATTACTTGGAATTGGCCTGCTTGGGTAAATGTGCCTTTTACCAGTCCAATTGACTCAATTTCTTTCACATCTGCTTTGCTAGGATCATTGAGTACAAACCGCATTCTTGTAACGCAATGGGTGACGGCTGCTATGTTTTCTTTACCGCCAATGTGTTTCAATAAATCTTTTGAAGGATCTGTGTACTTTGCCATTTGACTTCCCCCTGGTGAATGGGAATAACCCAATTCAAATTATTTTTTATATAGATATATATACCGGTTTTGAATGCCTTTTCAAATGGAGATTTAGCAACCTGTATATACAAGTTTTGATGACGTTTTCATTCTAACTTGTATATACAAGTTTGTCAACGAATTATTTTTAATAAAAAAATAACAATTAAGCCTTTTGAACCACTTTTACTCTTTACAGCTTTGAAGTGTTGAAAGAATATTAAGAAAATGGTAAAATAAAGATGTTTAAATTCTTCTGAGTTTAGACCTCCTAATGTGGGAGCTTAGCCTTGACCACTAAGTTCTCGTTGGAACCTTTGACTTTTGTTCAAAGGTTTTTTTTTGCTCCCAGGGATTTTTGGTAAAATTAGCAATAACGCTTTATTCATTTATTGGAGGAATGCCACCTGTGAAATTCAAATCGATTCATCAGTGGGATGAGAAGATATGGGAAATGGTCAGTCCTATCTATCATCAAGCATTTGCTGAGAAGGGCGCTAAACCTGAAAAAATTATCCGTAATATGTTTCGGAAAGAAATGTGCTTTTTACATATGGGTTTTGTCGGTGACCAAGTTGTATCGATGGCGTTGACTGGAAAGCTGAAGGGTACCCAAGCCCTGCTGATTGATTATTTAGCTGTACAACAGGATTTTCAAAACCAAGGGTATGGTTTGAAAACGATTAAACATATTAAGGAATGGTCAATTACCTCGGAATCCTTCGATAGTTTGGTCATTGAAGTGGAATCAGAGGCAACACCCGAGAATTTGGCAAGAATCCATTTTTGGCAAAAGTGCGGCTTTATTCTAACGGATTACATCCATCACTACATTTGGGTTCCGGAGCCGTACCAAGCGATGTTTTTGAAGTTATGGAATGATGCTGAAATACATTCAGATGGGAAGCTGCTTTTTAAATGTATAAGCCAATTTCATAAAGCTTCATATCAGGGTTCTTAGCAAGAATTTATGTATAGAAAAATTGGCAATTAGAAAAAATAGTATTTTGTTGACTTGAAACATTTGTTCTGACAACAAAGGAATTTTACTTACATTGATCGAATGATAAAAGTGGTATTAATTTTTTAGAGGAGTGTTCAATTTGAAGGGACAAGCTACACCGTATTTGATGTTTGATGGCAATGCAAAAGAAGCATTAGAGTATTATCGAGAAGTATTTGGCGGAGAAGTATTAAACCTGCAAACGTATGGCGAAGCAGATTACCCGACACCACCTGAGGCAGCGGACCGAATTATTCACGCACAATTTAAAAAAGACGATTTATTTTTAATGGCTTCCGATGCTTTTCCAGGTAATCCCGTGACAGTCGGAAGTAATATCTCATTGGCAATTGAATTAGAGAGCGAAGAAGAAATTCAAAAAATTTATAACGCACTAAGCGAAAAAGGTACCGTATTTATGGAATTGCAGGATACTTTTTGGGGTGCAAAATATGCAAAAGTAAAAGATGCATTCGGAATCATTTGGGACTTGAATCATCCGAAATCTTAATAACGAAATGTAAAGCAAAAAAGAAATGCCATTCGCTCTTGAATGACATTTCTTTTTTTAAATGGTCAATCCAAAAATCTGTCTTTCCATTCCGGCAAAGGGAGCAGGCAGCTTTCTTTTTTACCAAACCATTTATAACGATTATTGGCGATGACCTCATAGACGAAATCTCTGAAGGGCTTAGGGATGACTATAAAGAGTGAAAATAATCGCCAAGCACCTCTCAACTTCATACAAACTCTTAATGCAGCAGTCGACTTTAGATATGGTTTATTGTTCTCGATGAGTACAAAGCTATTCATAGCGGTATTTAAGCCGTATTGTTTCAGAAGCTTTTGACCGGTTTCACCTTGGAGCGAGGCAAATTTAAAGGATCTATTGATATCTCGTTTTAAAATAAAATGCACGCTATTATTACAAAGATTACAGACCCCATCAAATAAAACAATCCGTTCCACCATTTCACCAACTTCATCTCAGATGGCTCCATCATATCACAATATCATACTAGTCCTGAATGAATTTATTCTTGCTACACGTATAAACAATGATAAAATTTAATTAGGGAAATATTAGCAATAAAATCAAATCAGGGGGGGCAGAAATTCTTGTGGGAAAATAATTTTTCGAGATTGCTAAAGATTAAATATCCAATTATTCAAGCGCCGATGGCAGGGGGAATCACGTCCTCGAAGTTAGTGGCAGCCGTTTCTAACTCAGGCGCCCTAGGAATGATTGGCGCTGGCTATATGAGTCCTGAACAAGTCCGACTTCAGATAAAGGAAGTTCAGCAGTTAACTGATAAACCATTCGGGGTAAATATATTCGTACCTGCAAAATATGAAGCAGATAAAGAAAGAATGCATAACGCCAAAACCTTATTACAGCCAATATTGGAAGAACTAGGTGTTGAGGATACAGTAGTACTTCCAAGCTTTGAGGAAGATTTACAAAGTTTTCATGAACAACTAAAAGTTATTTTGGATGAAAATGTGCCAATTTGTTCCTTTACTTTTGGCATTCCACCGCTTGATCAGATTAACAAACTTAAGGAAAACGGGGTCGTCTTAATCGGAACAGCCACAACAGTATCAGAAGCCCATATCAATGAAAAAGCAGGGATGGATGCTATTGTCGTCCAGGGAACAGAAGCAGGGGGGCATCGCGGGACCTTTCATACTGAAAATAAACATAGCTTAATTGGCTTAATGTCATTACTCCCGCAGGTGGCAGATCTAATTAGCATTCCGATTATTGCCGCTGGCGGAATCATGGACGGAAGAGGATTGATTGCTGCGAAATCCCTTGGTGCCCTTGGGGTCCAAATGGGTTCTGCTTTTCTTGTTTGCGAAGAGAGCAGTGCAAACCAAATTCATAAAGAAGCGATTATCCAAGCAACAGAAGAACAAATTGTAGTTACCAAAGCCTTTTCAGGAAAAATGGCTAGAGGGGTAAACAATCGCTTCATTGAAAAATTCTCCAGTTTTGAAGAGGGATTGCCAGACTATCCAATACAAAACGAATTAACTAAAGCGATAAGAAAAATCTCAAGCGCAAAGGGAAATCCCGAAAATATGTCCCTTTGGGCTGGTCAAAGCCCGAGACTGGCCCGGAAATTACGTGCTAGTGACCTGATCAATCAAATCGTAAAAGAGGCGGAAATCGTACGCTCAAAACTATAAATCGGTTAAAAAAACTTCATATTTTGGGGGTGACGACAGCGTGAAAATTCATTTGAAGAAAGCACCCTACTTGCTTTTCTTGTTGGTAATTCCGCTTCTTGCCAAAATATATCAATTATTAAATCTCGGTGCACAAAAGGGAGTGGACCTTTCAACACCCATTGATCATGCAATTCCGTTCGTATCGATTTTTATCATTCCGTACATTTTATGGTATGGATACATCTTTTGTTATTTAGTCTATTTTTGTTTTAAGGATACCAAGGTATATCTCAAAACCCTAATATTAATCGTTGTTGCGGAGTCTATCTGCTTCATTATTTATTTCTTTTTCCAAACAACCGTACCGAGGCCCAGCCTTGAAGGGGATGATCTATTAACGAGTATGGTTCAATGGATCTATAAGAAGGACCGTCCCTATAATTGTTTCCCAAGTATACATGTCCTTACCACATTTGCGGTAATGCTTGCTTCACTTCATATAAAAAATAAACATCTGATAAACAATTTATGTATTCATGTAACAGGGGGGGTGATTATCATCTCGACCTTGTTTGTCAAGCAGCATGTTATTTTTGACATGATTGGCTCTATGTATCTGGTTTCCTTTTTATTTGGAATATCCTTTGAACGCTTATATTTACGTGTTCCCAATAAGTCCGAGACCGTATATGTGGAAAACAAATAAAATTCCTTTAAAAAGAGTGTCGTTTTAGACACTCTATTTTAGTTATTGAATTAAGAAGCTTGTTTCATTCATTGCCAAAAAGAATTGGAGGATTCTATGTCATATGAACCGTTTTTATATGCTGAAGATTCACATAAACTGGGTCTTCTTTTGCGCTAATTAATTCAACAAAATTATTCTTGATTCCTTGGATTTTTCCTATTACATTCTCATTTTCACCAATATTGAATACAATCAGCTCTCCCGTTAATTTTTCAATTTGGACTTCAAACGATCTGGCAAAGGTTAGGTTGCTAGGGTTTACTGGAAGATTAGCATTGCTCAATCCATAAGGTCGTTGATTGTTTGTATATGGAATCAACCACTTTAGATGGTTAAGGGAAATAAACATCGTTTTATAAATGGGGGAGTAGAAAACAAAATAGTTATTCATAATGCTAATAATATAACCATGGAGTGCTTGTTTACTAGTAACATAAATTTCTGTGAAAATACCCTTTGCTGCTGTTAAGGTTTTTCTTAATGAAATTTCTTCATTATGATTGTATATTGGCGTCAAATCGTCATTCAGGTTAATTTCATCTATTTCATCCTGTTTCAAAAATTGCCAGTTTTGACAATGAATGGTTGGGATGTAAAGATAATCATATCCATTGAAAACAACCCATAGATCACTGCCGATATCACAGAGTATTCCGCTTATAAATTTCTTTCCGGAGATTTCTAGTTTAATATATTTACCGATATTGTCTTTTAAATTCATCAACTCACATCCTTTCCTCTAAATTTCAATTTACAAAAAGAGCTGGGTTGAAACGGATTTGCGATGATTTGAAAATATTTCATACCCAACTTTATTTTGTAAATATCTTAGGATGTTTAAAGGTTCAGTGAAATTGTAGTGATTTTTGGGATATTTCATAAATGGTTTCATAAGCTATGAATCTGCGAGTTAGAATCTTGTCTTATTGCTTCTATTTGGCCATCCGGAGAAGAATGAAGTTCTTTCCATTTCCCTTGGTGTTACAGGTTCACCTGAAAAACGGAAACCTCTGACTGGCTGTTCCACTTTTCTTGTTTCATCCTTTTTATTCTGAGCAGGTTCATTCCTTTTCTCTTCTGCAGCCTGTTTAGGTATAGTAACGATTTCTTTAGATTTATAAACTGGTGCAATAGGTTCTTGTTTTTGCGTCACCTGAACTTCTTTTGCTTCTGTTACAACTTTTGGTTCTGTTACTACTTTTGCTTCTGTTACAACTTTTGGTTCTGTTACTACTTTTTGAGGTGCAGGTTTTTCTTCTTTGATATGCGTGTTTTTGTTCTCGACTGCTCGCTGTTTTTCATGCTTTTGGATGTTTTCCACTGCTCGTTGTCTTTCTTGCTTTTGGATGTTTTGAACTTGTTCTTCTTTATGCTTTCTCATTTCATTGTTGATTTTTTGAGTTGTAACCTCATTTAACTTTTTAGTAACATTCTTAATGGATTGAGACCAAACTTTTGTTTGTTGTTCTTTTTCTTCCGAGATAACTTTTACGATTTCTTCGGATTTTTTCTCTGCTTTGCTTTCATTGGATGAAGAGGCCACTGGTTGTTTGGAAGATTCGGTGGAAGCCACTTGTGCAGTTACTTGTGCGGTTACTTTCGCGTTCTTTTCCTTTTTATTATCTTCTGCTTTTATATTATCCTGTTTTTCAGATTGATTGGAGCTGGAGTTTTCATTTTCTTGGATAAAACCTTTTAAAATATTTGAAATATGGGTTAACTTAATTAAAATCCTTTCTTCACCACTAATCAATGTAGCATAATCAGAATTAACATGGCTCAATATACCGTTAAAGGACCGCTTGTTTAAGCACAAAATTGTTACCCAGGATTGTTTCAATGAATTCAATACTTCCGTTAAGCTTTGTGTTTTTAAGAATTCAGTTTCTGTATCTTCGCCTTGAAATTGTTTAGTATTCTTCGTGATTGCTTGAACCTGATCGAGACTATAATAAAAGATGTAGTTGTTTTCACTTTCTAAAATGACATGATCGGGTTCGACTCCAATAAGTTTTCCTTTATATACTTCTTCACCTACATATAGATTTACGTTGAAGCCTAGTAATAAATCTAATGTAGACGAGAAATTTTCTGTACCCATTAAATAATCCTCCTTTTATAATGTTGTCGCTTCTCCTTCGAGAAGCGACAAAGATGTTATCTTTTTTTATTTTGCATACTGGCTTTTTGAGGATTCAGACTTTACGACACGTTGTTTTGATTGTTGTTTATCAGAAGAAGACATTTTTTCTTGGCTGCTTTGGTTATCTGATGCTTCTTCCTCCACCTTTTCAATTTTTAATCCATAACTGATATTACGGATATGGAACATGGAAAGGCGAACGATTTCCTCTTTATTGATTAAGGAAACAAAATCATGATTAATATCGCTTAGGACACCTTCTAATTTCTCTGGACCGCCGCGGTTGATTTTGACCCATTGGAACTTTAAGGCATCTAACAGGCCTTGGAAGCTGTCTGCTTGTTTAAACGTGAAGCCTTCAGGCACCTCAATATTAAATTCTAACTGTTCCTTTGCATTCTCCGTCACACTTTTAATATGATGAGTGTTGTAGTAAACGACACCTTCATCTTCTGTGAGAAGAACTAAGTGATCCTCATAAACATCCATTAACTTTCCGATTCTAGATTCTGGACCACCCCGGTCAATTTTAATTATTTTCCCGACCAAAGACTTCATCATGTCTTTATTCATAAAAGTTTTTTCCTCCTTTAAATTAAATAAACATTTACACTACATCAATATGTATCACGGTGTGTTGTTGTACTAAACAAGTAGCCTTTTTTTATCGATTTTGAAAAAAATAGGCAAAAAAAAGTATATGATATTTAACCATATACTTTTTACTTAATAAAAGTTGTTAATTCATTTCTAATGTAATCATTTCTTTTTTGAATAAAATCAAAAATGACCTCTTTTTCTTCATCTATTTTGTCTGGAGTTGAAGTAATGTATGGGTCTAAACTCATATAGGGTTTTATTGTCTCAAAAAGCTCATTAATAATGGGTTCTTGTACTTTAGAATTAAAGTGCTGTTCCAAAATATTGGAAAGGATGTCCTTATATTTTCTCTTAAAAGATGTGAGGTGCAGCAGCCTTGCTGTGAGAGTGTTATATCCAGTAAACGGAACGTAATCATATTCCATCAAGCGACCGCGAATATTTCTTCCCCAAGTCCCATCATGATCCCATGGGCTAATTTCATATAATTGAGTTTTACCATTTTTATATAATGCATAATTATGGATAAAACCATCATAGTTTTGAGTACAAACAACTCCAGCAACCCATTTTAGATATTGATTGATGTCCAATACTTTTGGGACTTCTTTTTCAAATTCCTCATGACTTAAAGTGTTAATCATAGCAATAAATTGTTCTAATTCCTCTAGATCCTCTGTATTTCCAAATTTTATAGTATATCCCTGGCTCAAACGGGTTTTCAGTTCCTTTTTTTTGGTTAGTAATGAGAAATTGGCCCGATTATTGGTTGCATAAATGATTGGTCCTTCTGGTAATTTCCTTTTTTCTAGGAGATATTGGTCAAACGATTCAATCTCTAGGTATATGCCTTTACAATATCCGTTAACATAAAGGAGCACATGCTTTGAATGTGGAGCAATAACACCTATGCGGTCAAATAAATCAAAAGAAAGTTTATTTCTGCTCATCGTTACATCAATGAATTCTGCATTTAGGATTATTTCATGTGCACCATCGACAATAGTTGGCTTTTCAAATACGATTCGATAAGATTTTTTTTTCTTATCTCTTATGACATTACCTCTATAGGAAATTTTTACTGAGTAGCGATTTTCTCCTATCTTTAAATCTGCTGGGACTAAGTCATCATTCCAAATGTCCTTATTCAATTTCCTTAACCATTTAGGATTGATATAAAGTTCATATTTTAACACTTGAATTCTCCTAAACAATATTTTTTTTAGATATATGCAGTTTACTCACCGTATGTGTTTAAAAACTTAAAAAATATCGGGTTAAAATTATATGTTTGTCTATGGCAAATGCGCTAATTCTACATAAATTGGAATAGAAAATAAATTTATTTAGAAAGTGGTGGCAAAATGGTTTTAAAAA
Organism: Neobacillus bataviensis; assembly: GCF_019969725.1. Next base: position 163,555 of record NZ_JAHXYW010000003.1, on the reverse strand, counting down.
TTGATATTTCAGACTTACTTTCTCAAGCAAAACAAAACGACGTAGTTGGCTTTATGGATAACAATCCTACAAGTAAAAGAAGTAATAATGACTGCAGGGCTCAAATGAGTTCTTCAAGTTCCTCCAGTAGTTCATCTAGCAGCAGAGGAAGAAGTACAGGTACTGGCTCAGGAAGCGGATCTGGCAGCCGTGGAAGCAGCAGCAGTAGCCGTGGAAGCAGCAGTAGTAGAGGTAAAAAAGGTAAACATGGCAGCAGCGGAAGCTCTGGCAGCCGTGGAAGCAGCAGCCATGGAAGCAGCAGCCATGGAAGCAGCAGCCATGGAAGCAGCAGCCGCGGAAGCAGCAGCAGTAGCCGTGGAAGCAGTAGCCGTGGAAGCAGAAGCCGCGGAAGCAGCAGCCATGGAAGCAGCAGCCGCGGAAGCAGCAGCCGCGGAAGCAGAAGCCGCGGAAGCAGCAGCCATGGAAGCAGAAGCCGCGGAAGCAGCAGCAGTAGCCGTGGAAGCAGCAGTAGTAGAGGTAAAAAAGGTAAACATGGCAGCTCTGGCAGCTCTGGCAGCAGCGGTTCAAGCAGCAGGGGTTCAAGCAGCAGGGGTTCAAGCAGCAGGGGTTCAAGCAGCAGGGGTTCAAGCAGCAGGGGTTCAAGCAGCAGGGGTTCAAGCAGCAGAGGGTCAAGCAGCGGTTCCGGCAGTGGCTCTGGCAGTAGAGGTAAAAGACATGGCAGCTCTGGCAGCAGCGGTTCCGGCAGTAGCGGTTCTGGCAGCGGTTCAAGCAGCAGGGGTTCAAGCAGCAGAGGTTCAAGCAGCAGAGGGTCAAGCAGCGGTTCCGGCAGTGGCTCTGGCAGTAGAGGTAAAAGACATGGAAGCTCTGGCAGCAGAGGTTCCGGCAGTGGTTCCGGCAGCTAAAAGAGCAGCAGGGATTAAGGTAAGTAGCAATATTCAATTTCACAAGCCATAAAAGTAGACGCCGATACTGATCATCAGTATCGGCTATTTATTTGTTATAAATTTCCAAGAACTAAATAAATTCTAATTTTCATCTTATTTATCGTACATAAGCCTAGTAATCTACCATAGTGATATTCGCCTATATAGAAAAAAATAGGTAAAAATCTATATGAATTTTTATAGATTAATGCTGATTTATTCCTTATCCGAGATATTCGTTTAGGTCAAGCCTCACAATGGGGACGTAATATAAAGCAAAGGACAAGAAATGAAGAAACGGAAAATTAAGATCGAAACTCTTTGAAGGGAGTAAATTAATTTTTATGTACCATCAATCGACGGTTCTCATTACCATATTTGCTTTTATACTAACAATGGTCATGATCTTTATCCGTCCAAAAAACATGAACGAAGCAATTCCAGCAACGATAGGAGCCATCCTTGTTTTTTTAAGTGGAAGCGTTTCGATAGGAGATTTACTAGATATCAGCTCGAAGGTAACCGGAGCAGCGATTACCATTATCGCGACTATTGTTATGGCAATTGTACTTGAAAGCTTTGGCTTTTTTAACTGGACTGCAGCTCTTATGTTGAAATTATCAAAAGGGAAAGGTATTCGCTTATATTGGCTTACCTTACTGCTCTGTTTTCTAATGACACTTTTCTTTAATAATGATGGAAGTATATTAATAACAACACCAATATTAATTTTAATATTAAATAATTTGGGATTGAAAAATAAACAAAAAATACCATTCCTGTTGAGCGGAGCGTTAATTGCAACAGCATCAAGCGCACCGATTGGTGTCAGTAATATTGTGAATCTAATTGCCCTAAAAATTATTGGAATGGACCTATATATCCAAACAGAAATGATGTTTGTCCCAGGGGTAATTGGATTACTTTTTCTTTCCTTATTATTGTTCCTAGTATTCAAGAAAGACATTCCCCGTGAGATCGGGCACCATTCCTACTGTATCCCTTTACAAAAAAACCGGCGATACCACCCATTGCAGAATAATAGAGAAGATTTATTTAATCAACAACAAAAGCTCATGATTAGAATGCTGATCTTTGTATTTTTTGTAAGAATTAGTTTATTTGCCGCATCCTTTGTTGGCATATCGGTATCCTTGGTCGCCGTACTCGGCTCAATCATTTTATTAATCTGGAGATGGGTAAATTTAAAGACCAATCCTAAGGACGTCGTCAAAAAGATTCCTTGGCATATTTTGATATTTGCTTTTAGCATGTATGTTATCATTTTTGGTTTACACAATATTGGCCTTTCAAGCTTTCTAATAAACCATTTAAAACCATTAGTCAACGGCAGCTTATTGCATGCCAGTTTAACCATGGGATTGATAACAGCACTTCTTTCCAACATCTTTAACAATCACCCCGCATTAATGATCTCAACCTTGGCGTTAACGGATATGGGATTAAGCCCGCTCCTAATAAAAACTGTTTACCTCGCGAATATAATTGGCAGTGATGTCGGCTCGCTGATTCTACCAATTGGAACTTTAGCAACGCTAATTTGGATGCATATCCTTAAGAAAAATAAGATTAGAATAACCTGGATGGAATATATTAAAGTGACAATCCTGGTTATTCCGCTAACGTTGGTCTTTACGCTCATCTGCTTGTATTTATGGTTATTGCTCGTCTTTGTACCATAATTTTTGCCAGGATTCATCGAGGGATGAGTCCTTTTAATTTTTATTTTTAGCATCAATTTGTTATCGGAGGTCCATACTATGGCCAAATGAAAAATCGAGAACGATGGAATTTCGGAGGAGTTCATTTTGATTGGCCTACCGGTATCGCTTGGAATCACCTTAATCCTTTGTTTATTTTTCTTCTTTCAACATAAAGCATTGTCCTTTTTACAAAACTCAATCGTTTATATGGTCCTAGCCATGGCTGCAACCAATTATAATACGATAATGGCAATGAATTTGGATAAGATTGAATCAACCCAAGATCCATTTTTATTTATCGCTTTTCTCTTATATCGGGACATCTTGATTCCTATAATTGTGCTCCTATTTGTTAATTCATTCTTAAATGTGGGAGATACATACAAAAAGAGTTTTTCTTTTTTATTCTTTTTATTGCTCTTAAATGGACTTGAATTTTTGTTCATTTTTTTCAAGATCATTCGATATACGCATTGGACTCATCTTGATGGTTTTATTGTTCAATGTTTTTATCTTCTTATAGGATTAGTTCTCGCGAGACTTGTTTTATATGCTCAAAAAAGGAGCAAAGACCATGAAGGTGGTATATGATACATCCTTTGATTGGAATGAATGGTTTGTTATTGTCAGTATAATTGGTTTAAATGTGATCATTTTCGTTTTACCGAAAGTTTTTCCATTAATAGAAGGGATAGCCTATTATCTATTTGGGATTTTCTTTGTTACCTTTTTTGATCATACCACCAGCGTCAGCCCCTGGGATCTATATGATGTGAATGATAAATCCAGTTATGAGGTAATGGATTTTTTTACTTATGTCATGAACGGCCCATATAGTTATTTTTTTGTATATTTTTACAAAAGGTTAAGAATCAAAGGATTTTATATAATTATGTATATCTTCATTTGGTCTGGTTTTTCCGTCTTAATTGAATGGGTCGGTCTAAAAATCGGACTCTATCATTATGAAAAGGGTTACAAAATGTATTGGTCCTTTACAATTTATATGATAGTACAAACTATTCTTCTCATTTACTTTTCACTTTCTTCAACCACGAATAATAAAATAAATGGATAATTCAGTGATAACAAGGAAGTGAATAGAGTGTGGTTAATGTCTCAATTAACCAACCAGAACTATCTCAAAAAGTTTTAAATCTTTATCATCAAGTGATTCAAGAAAGTGAACAGGCATTAGAAAAGTTCTCATTGGAGGATGGGCAGCAAAATCGGGATAACTTGCTTGCCTTTTTAGCGCTTCGAAAACATCATTTACGTGAATTGTATATACCGTTAGCGGCAGAAGGGCTTACACCTTTGGAATTTTCCAATTTGCACGTTTTATTTACGATGGAAAAAATATTAAACCACTTTAATGTCAAAACAGCACCACCTGCCAGACTCTCTATTCCCACACCGATTGATGCAAAACAAAATTCAGAAAGAAAATCTGAAGAACTTTTTGGAAAAAGGGAGAAGCAGCTTCATTCTGCAATCATGGTTACTTTAGATGCCAAAATGATTTACGAGCCTGAATTGATGAAAGAATTATTATTGAACGGAATGGATATTGCCAGAATTAACTGTGCACACAATCATCAAGGGATTTGGAAACAAATCATCGAAGGATTGCGAGATGCGGAAAAAAAGTTAAAGGACGAGGGGATTTATGATCATCGCACTTGCAAAATTTACATGGACATGGCAGGTCCAAAAGTGCGAATTGGAAAGCTTCAGCAGGTTGAAATATCCGTCATAAAAGGCGACATTTTACGTTTATACCTTGACCCAGAAAAGCTAGGGCACCCGGCTTCGGCTGATGGTCCTGCTGGTGTTCCCGTTACACTTGAAAAAGCGTTTCGTAATGTCAGATTAAAGGATCGGATATTTATCGATGATGGTAAAATCAAGGGAGTCGTCCAGCACATTACATCGAATTACATTGAAATTAACATTCAATCACCGGCGACTAAACCGCTTCGAATAAAGGAAGGAAAGGGGGTAAATTTGCCTGATTCACTTCCAAGCTTAAACGTTCCCGCTTTAACGGAAAAGGACCTTAATGATTTACCTTTTATTATCGGGCATGCCGACATTGTGGGAATTTCATTTGTTCATTCTCCTCTTGATTTGGAAAAACTTCGTGAGGCAATGAAAAGATATGATGGAATGCATCTCGCGGTTGTGGCAAAAATCGAAACAAAGGACGCTGTTCACCAGACAGCTAGAATTATCCTTGAGGGCTTAAAGTTTAAAAGCTTTGGCATTATGATCGCAAGAGGGGATTTAGCTGTAGAAGTAGGACCGGAAAACTTGGCTATTGTTCAGGATGAAATCCTGAAAATTTGTTCTGCCGCTTATATCCCAGCCATTTGGGCAACTGGTGTTTTAGAAAAATTAACAAAAACAGGTATTCCATCTCGTGCAGAAATGACCGATGCTTCATATGGAAAGCAAGCTGCTTGTATCATGCTAAACAAAGGTCCTTATATAATTGAGTCCTTAAAAATGCTTAGAAATATACTGCAAACAGAACAAAGTTTTTCACCAAGGACATACTCAAATACTCACCAAATTTTATAGTAGAAAAAGAGACGACGCGGTTGTGTGCGGCTCTTTTTGTGTTATCGGGGGAATGTCTATACCCATTCTTTCCCCTGTGAATACTATTAAAATAAAAGGCAGGTGAGAAAAGTGTATTTGGTTGGCTTTTATTCGCCAAAAGCAAAGTCAGGCGTAACAGAATTATCCTTGTCTGTATTTCATTGGCTGAAAACTAACACTAATTTATCAGTTGCATTCATTTCCTATGGCTCCTTAGAAAAAGAGGATCCTTCGAATCATCTCCTCCATGAATTCTCCAAGCTAACGCTGGCGCAACAAAAACAAAAAGTAAAAAAGATGAAGAAGGAACACGATATCATCATCTATGATGCCTCAAGTCAGTTATCCGAAGGAGTATTAAAGCTTTTGCCAATTGTGGATCGGCTTTTTGTCGTCGGAGAGGAACACAAAGACTTTGCGGTCAAACTGCATCAAATCATTCAATTTAACAAAATTTTTGATAAAAGCGTTAAAAATTTCATTACCCATTTACAAGGGAATAAAACCTTCATCATCCGTGAAAATAAAGAGGACCGAGTTATTGGCTTTAATTATTCCAAGAAAGAAACTAATGATATTGGCCAAATGATTTATACTGATTATGTAACCCATTACTTAAATGAAAAATTTATTGAAAAAAACGAAAAAATTTATCGAAAAATTAAAAGAATACCTAAGGAAGACTTGTTTAGAGGCCTTTATGAGCTGGGAATTGATTTCGAAAAAGCATTGCTTTTTAATAAATATGTCATTCTCCGTGAAGTATTAGGCCAGGATTACTACGAAGCACTCGAAAATCTTTTTCCCCATTTAATTAATTCCAAATTCGAAGATCTATTAGAAATGTTCCAAAACGAATTGTTTTTTATTACAAAACTGAAACTCTAACATTAAACGCCATTCGAAGTGAATGGCGTTTCCCTATTTTTGACCAAGCTGATAATATTGGTCTAAAATTTCTGCTGGCACCATACTTCCGCCGGTGGCCCAGGCGATATGAACAGCATTTTTCATTTTTTCAGTTAAATGATGTTTCTGTAAATAATCCGTACCATCTTTGCCTAATTTAATTGGACCAATCATCCCAGCTAATGCTGAAGGTTCTAAATAGATTTTCTCCGTATCCACTAAATCCTTTAATAGCTTATACATTTGTTCATCACTAATAGTATAAATGCCGCTTAAAAACGGCTCGATGACTTTTCCGACAAATCCCGAAGGCCTGCCCACTGCTAGACCATCGGCAGCCGTAATATTATCAATTCCAAGATCCTGAACAGCGATTTTATCATGTAGTCCTGTTATTAAGCCAAGTAACATACAAGGAGAGTGAGTCGGTTCTGCAAAGAAACAATGGACATGATCTTGAAACACTAATTTTAAACCAAATGCGACCCCTCCTGGCCCGCCGCCGACACCACATGGAAGATAAACGAACAGTGGATGATTTTCATCGATGATCACGTCCAACTTTTCCAATTGATTTTTCAGACGTAATGCAGCCACTGCGTAACCTAAGAAAAGATCGTGTGAGTTTTCATCATCGACAAAATAACAGAAAGGATCCGCTTCTGCTTGTTTTCGTCCTTCTTCAACCGCTTTACTGTAATCGGCACTGTATTCAATGACTGTGACACTTTTACTACGTAACAAATCTTTTTTCCATTGCTTGGCATCGGCGGACATATGAACCGTCACGTTAAAGCCCAACTTGGCACTGATAATGCCAATACTCAATCCTAAGTTTCCAGTAGAACCTACAGCAATGGAAAACTGTGAGAAAAAGGTTCGAAAGCGCTCACTATCAAGGATGGAATAATCATCTTTGAGCGTTAACAACCCATGTGTTAAGGCTAACTTTTCCGCATGTTTAAGGACTTCATAAATGCCGCCTCGAGCTTTAATTGATCCAGAGATCGGAAGGTGGCTATCACATTTTAACAGTAATTCTCCTAAAATGGTTTGGGCGTAATCACCTTCTAGGTTTTGCTTCATAGAAGATATTCTAATTAATGGTGATTCAATAATGCCATTAGCCTCTTTCGTTTCAGGGAAAACGCTGGCAATATAAGGCGCAAAACGGTTTAATCTTTCTTCTGCATCCAACACATCCTCAAAAGTGAGCGGTGACTTTTCCATTCCTGAATGAAAAGTCTCGATTTTTGGATTAAGCCAAAGCTCTTCCTTAAGGGATTTAAGGCTTTTTAATAAGGGATACTGTTCATCAGATAAATTAATCTTCTCCAAAAAAAAACCCTCCACATTATTGTTTTATAAATAGGCTTTGTTAAAGGCCATAGTTGATCTTAGACACTGTTGATTGGAGCGGAAGGCGCGAAGACTCCTGCGGGAGTACGGGGCAGGGGAGACCCCACAGGCGCTAAAGCGCCGAGGAGGCTCCCCGGCACGCCCGCGGAAAGCGAAGCGCCTGGAGCGTAAATCAACAACAAAGTTTAACACTGCCTTTATCTAAAGTTTAACGCAGGCATACAGTAGTAACCACCCTCTTTTTTAGTCATATTCCTTGCGTTTTTTTGAAACTTTAACAAATAATAATAAAAAAAGGGGGAATTCATTTGAAGCAAACCAAATTAGAGCCAAAGGTTCTTTCGGTTTTAGAAGATAAAATCCAATTAATTAAAACGCAAAAAGGAGCTATCTATTTAGTAGGACCCATTCGGCTTCCTGTTAATTTATATGGTGAAACGGTGATTTTTAAATGGTATTGCTGGCTAAATTGCGACGAAGTAACCGAGGATTTTGAAAGGATCATTGACAAACTTTCTTCCGCCAATTTAGCAGAATTCCAGCAATCAAGTGTCCTTGCCTACGGTGATTTTGAATTCGGCGATGATGCGATCATTCGGATGCATTCCATCTGTCACACTGGAGATATTTTTGGCAGTAAAAGATGCGATTGCGGGTATCAATTGAAACAATCCATGAAAATGATTGTTGAGCATGGAACAGGCGCTTTATTCTATTTAGCGAACCATGAGGGAAGAGGGATTGGTCTATTCAGCAAGGCAATGGCCTATATTCTTCAGGAAAATGGCTATGATACCGTTGAAGCAAATCAAGCACTTGGGTTTGTAGATGATTCTAGAAACTACAGCGATGCCATCCAAGTTCTTAAAGCATTACGTTCCAAGCCAGTTACTCTTATGACGAACAATCCAAAAAAATTAGATGCCTTAAAGAATTCCGGTTTACCTGTTTCAGGAAGAAGGCCATTATGGGGAGATGTTTCTGAGTATAATGAAAAATACCTTCAGACAAAAATTAATCGCTCTGGTCATTTAAAAGAAGAAGAGGGGTCTTGCCCAAATGACTAGTCATGAATTCTATATGGATTTGGCCCTACAAAACGCAAGGGCCATGAAAGGGCAGACAGATCCAAATCCATTGGTCGGTTCTGTTATTGTCAATGATAACCGAGTTGTTGGAATCGGGGCCCATTTAAAGGCCGGTGAACCCCATGCGGAAATTCATGCCCTCAGGATGGCGGGCGAAAAAGCCAAGGGAGGTACCATTTATGTAACTCTGGAGCCTTGTTCCCATCATGGACGAACAGGTCCTTGTGCCGTTGCCATTGTAGAGGCAGGCCTTAAACGAGTAGTGATTGCAACACTTGATCCTAATCCCCTCGTTGCCGGAAACGGTGTTAAAATTCTTGAGGATGCTGGAATTGAAGTCATAATTGGGGTTCGTGAAAAGGAATCCCAACAAATGAATGAGGTATTTAATAAATTCATTGTAAAGAAAAAGCCATTTGTAACTTTGAAATCAGGAATTACCTTGGATGGCAAAATCGCGACTCACACTTCCCACAGTAAATGGATTACTTCAGAAGAAGCCAGAAAAGATGTCCATCACCTTAGAAATGAAAATATGGCGATTCTAGTCGGTGCCAATACCGTCATCAAGGATAATCCTGAGTTGACAACAAGGATTCCAAATGGACGCAACCCAATCCGTGTCATAATGGATTCCGCATTAAAAATACCTTTAGAATCTAAAGTTGTCACCGATAAACAGGCAGAAACATGGATTTTTACAAGTAAGAATTATGATAAGGAAAAGGAAGCGGCATTATTATCTTTAGGAATAAAAGTTTTTCAAACCAGCGGATCCAAACATGTCGATCCTAATGATGTTGTACATATCCTGGGAGAAAATTTAGTTTCTTCTTTATTAATTGAGGGCGGGGGAACAATCAACGCATCTTTTTTAGAAAATAAACTCATTGATAAAGTGGTCCTCTATTTTGCACCTAAACTAATCGGCGGAAAGCATGCCCCAACCTTCCTGGAGGGGGAAGGATTTGAAAAAATGAGCGAGGCTGTCGAGCTTTCGGATGGATCCTTTACCAAAATCGGGCCGGATTTTAAATTTATCGGCTATCCGATTTACCATAAATGAGGGGTAATTAAAATGAAATTCGGTTTTGATATAGACGATACGTTAATAAATTTAAGGGAGCACGCTTTCCATCTTTATAATAAAAAATTGAATCAGAAGGTACCGATTGACCATTTTCACGAACTGAAAAGAGTTGAGATCCATGAGCCTTTTGGGTTAACGGATGAACAGGGGAAGGAAATGTGGAAGCAATCATTAGAAGAAATTTATTTTACCTCCTGCCCGCCTTATCCCGAAGCGGTTGAAACGTTGCAGCAACTTGATAAACAAGGGCATGAGATCTATTACATTACCTCAAGGCCAATGGGGTATCGGGACCAGACAATGGAATGGCTGAAGGAAAGAGGCTTTCCCATCCGTGATGACCGTTTTTTCTATGGCATGCAGGATCATGAAAAAGTGGACATCATCAAAAATTTAAAACTGGATTATTACTTCGATGATAAGCCTGCGGTTCTAAATACACTACTTCAAGAATCAACAAAGCTGTTTGTAAGAGATCAATCCTATAATCGAGATTTGGATTTACCGCGAATTGTAAATTGGTCAGATTTCTCTACTGTTTTAGAGTGCGAAATAGAAAAGAGGGAAGTTTAATATTAACAGCCTGTTCCATATGGAACAGGCTGTTTTTCTCTAAATCATTCATGAGGTGAACCAATGACAATTGTACGTCTCGGTTATGTAGCTATGAGCATGGAACTGAAAAACGCTTCCCCTTCCAAAACAATGACCTTCGCCCAATTCCAGAAAATTGATGATCGAGAGGCTGCAATTCGCAAATTAGAGCGAATATCACTTGAAAATTTGCATAATACATTACGGATCCTTAAGCATAATGCCGCTTCTGAAATTCATTTTTATCGGTTAACCTCCCGATTAATCCCTTTAGCCAATCATGAAGAACTGCTTGATTGGGATTATATGAAACCACTAAAAAGAAGTTTGCATGAAGTTGGTGATTTTGTCAGAAAGCATATGATGAGAGTTGATTTCCATCCAGATCATTTTGTTTTACTTAATTCCCAGCAGGACAACATCATAAAGAATTCGATCAAAACCTTAAAGCTACATTATTTATTATTAAAGGGGATGGGGATTGACCCAACTCACCGCTGCGTCATGCATGTTGGCGGGAACTATAAAGAAACCGAAACATCACTGGAACGCTTTGTTGATAATTGGATGGCCGTACCTAGATCAATTCAAAAAATGATCATGCTTGAAAATGATGATACTTCCTTTACCCTTGAAAATACTCTTTATTTATGTGAAAAATTAGAAATACCGCTTGTTTTTGATTATCATCATCACCTTGCCCATCATGAGAATCCAAACTGGGAGGTGCATTGGAAGAGGATCGTTCATACATGGAAGTATTCTCCGCTACCCATAAAAATGCATATTTCAAGTCCAAAAAGCCAAAAAGAATTTCGCCACCATTCGGATTATGTTGACATTAAAATGTTCTTTGATTTCTTAAAAGAAATAAAGGGGAGCATCAAACAAATTGATTGTATGATTGAAGCCAAAAGAAAAGATGAGGCACTTTTTCAGTTAATGGAGGAGATAAGAACTCGAGGGGATGTTGAAATCATTGATGGTTCTTCTTTTCTGTTGAAATAGGCTAATTGCGTTCGTAATTTTATAAATAAAAGCTTGGCATTCGCCAAGCTTTATTCTCTTCTTAATACTTTTTTAATTAATATCCCTATAAAAACCCCAGGGAGCACACATAACATTGGAAACCAGACTGTTCCCAGCATCATCCCGAATACCTTTATTTTCGCTGAAAACATCAGCCCCACAGTAACAAAAAAGGCTGAAAGCGCAAATGGCAGAAATGAATAGGGTTCTTTGCCTCCACCTGCATCTTTATAGGCATCCCACATGGCAAAAAAATAAACACAAGGATAAAACATTAGCCATTGGAATTCAGTTCGAAGAAAGGTCTTTTCAATTTCCCCATTAAAACTAAGCATGATTACTTCGTTAAAATGTGAACGGATGTTTATCATAAATTCTAAAAAGATAAAAAGGATACCTTTAACATACTTCCCATTAAGCAATTGACCAAAACCAGGGAAAGCAATGCTCCATAATAATTTTTCTTTTGGATTCACATTTGATTAACCTCAATTAGATGCTAAATTTTTTCTATCAACGGCATGTGGGGGTTGTTCCATCCAGCCTTTTTCTATGAAGATTTTTGCTGCTCCCTCAACAAATTGGGAGATTTTCAATAACGATTTTGTATACATTAACCCAATATCATGCCTTCCGTTAACTGCAACAGAATTTCCAAATGCTCTTATTTTCATTGAGAACATATCCATTTTATGAAATAACATTAATTTATCTGAAAATGGTGAAAAAGTAGATGATGTCACTAAATCGTCCAAAAAAGAAGGAGTCGGTAAATTTTCATTATGTAGCTTCTGCATATAGCGTTCAACGTTTAATGAGGTCATATCCCTGCCCCACTCAAACAATTTTCGAATCTTTTCATCCTTTACCACTTGTGCAAAGGACAGAATGAGTGCCTTGCTCGTTACATTATTTTCAATATTGTCGTAAAGGTGGGCAATTTCTAAGGCATGTAAAGAACGGACATGTCCCAGGTAACCATTTAAAAAGTCCTGATGTACAAAAGCCACCTTTTCAGGTACTGGAATTAAAGGAGGTTTCATAATAAATCCTTTATTCATTAGTATTTCATTGATTTGCTCCATTAAGTCCATTGTGGCGTCCATACAATACCTAAAGAATTCTTTAACATCCTTTCTAATGACAAGAGGAATTGCAACATTATAAATACTCATTCCTGCTTTTCCAGCGTATTTCAAATAATGAACATAGTATTGATCTTGATATAAACGTGGAGCTCCAAGGTTTACGTCCTCATTCCCAAAACCTTTAGGAATAGGGTAGTTCTCCTTTTCAAAAATTCCTTTGGTTGTATTCAAAAATTCTAAGCTTAGCTTTAATGCATTTTCTAATAACGTTTTAATATCCTTATCTTCAACATGTTGGAGATAATAACTTAATATGCATGTTGACATGCTGTTTCCCATATAAGTAGCCCAAAGTTTACCCATTTCTGCAGAAGTTAATTGTTCGCTAGTCTCTTCTTTGTATGAACCTAATTTAATTGTCTTAATCGTTTTCATGGATACTCCCCTTCTTGCATGCTTTAGGATAGTATTCTCTTCCGTTTAAATTATACTCACAAGTTACACCTCTTCAGCTGGGAAAAGCGGTTCATTAACTGAGACTTGAAATACAAGAAAAAAGCCAAATGTTTTATACCGTAATTTCCTGTGGCGGTTCACCATGAAGATTTAAAATCCGGACAGTTTCTGGCACGATTTGAAGAAACACATAGTTCGGATCTTCTGGGCCTTCGAACCATTGATTGAATGATTCATCCCAATATTGCTTTTTAAGATTTTGTGAGTCATTAATGCTAGATGTTCCAAGGATTTCTACATAGGCGTCGCTTTGTCCATTCTTTTCATAACCTAATAAGACGGAAACGGATGAGTTCTTCTCTATTTCTTCAATTTTCTCAGTATCCTTTTTTGTAGGTGTATACAGGGTAAGGTCATCATTGTAGAACGTCATATAGCGTGAATGGGGCTTATTATTTTCGACCGATGAGAGGACACCGGTTTTGTGATCAGAGATAATCTTGATAACCTTTTCTTTTAAATTTTGATCGTTCATTGATTCCGCTCCTTTTTTCAAAGTCAATATTAATTTCCTCATAAATAACTAACCTATACTAATCGATGACTAATTTCCATTATCAAGAAAACATAATATTAGCTGAGAGAAGGGAAAAATTCTAATAATGTGTTACAAATGGTTAATTGCGAAGAAGAAAAGGTGATGGAATGGAAAACCAAAATTATCATGCTGGTGATATCGTTTATGTTTTTTACCGAAATCCCCATACGCAGGATGTTGCAAACATTCAAGCAGCAGCGGTTGTCAATAATCCTGAACAGCCCAATGAATTAGCATTATTTTTATACGAAACCTATTACCCGCTCTCCAATGATATGGCGGTATATTCTACAGAAGAAGAGGCAAATCAAGCCTTTGATTACTATTATGGCAGTGCGTCAGAGTGGCGGTTGGAATGAATAACCCCTTCACACCTAAATTGGTTTACTTTGAACCAGATGCATTGGACTATCCGTTAGGACAAGAACTTCTAGAAAAGTTTGAAAAGATGGATGTCGAAATCCGTTATACCACATCCCATAATCAAGTTAGAAATTTGCCCGGTGACAATGACTTCCAAAGATACCGAGTTGCTAAGTCAACACTGGTAGTTGGTATTAGAAAAACACTGAAATTCGATACTTCTAAGCCTTCGGCAGAGTATGCCATTCCATTCGCGACTGGATGTATGGGGCATTGTCATTATTGTTATTTACAAACAACAATGGGCAGTAAACCATATATCCGTACATACGTGAATGTCGAGGAGATTCTTGAAGCTGCCGATAAATACATGGAGGAGCGGGCTCCGGAGCCGACAAGGTTTGAAGCCTCCTGTACGTCCGATATTGTGGGGATTGATCACTTAACCCATACGTTAAAAAGAGCCATTGAGCATTTTGGCAAATCAGAACTTGGAAAACTTAGATTTGTAACTAAGTTTCATCATGTGGATCATCTCCTTGATGCGCAACATAATGGGAAAACCAGATTTCGGTTTAGTGTTAACGCCGATTATGTCATTAAGAACTTTGAGCCGGGGACCTCGCCATTGGAGAAAAGGATTGAGGCGGCGGGAAAAGTCGCAAGAGCAGGGTACCCGCTTGGTTTCATCGTTGCTCCCATTTACCTGCATGAGGGGTGGGAGGAAGGGTATAAATATATGTTTGAACGTTTGCAAGCAGAATTGCCTCCGGAGGCTAAGGAGGACTTAACCTTCGAATTTATTCAACACCGTTTTACCAAACCGGCTAAAAAAGTAATTGAAAAAAACTATCCGATGACAAAATTAGAATTGGATGAAGAAAAAAGAAGATATAAATGGGGGAAATATGGAATTGGCAAATACATTTATCAAAAGGAAGAAGAAGAAGATTTAAAAACCCATCTTTACGGTTATATGGAAAAGTTTTTCCCAAATGCAAAATTAGAATATTTCACATAGAATGGCACTATCTTATAGATATTTAATACACCTGGAATAAGCATAGATGTATCCTTTGAGGCAACACTAAAAATGGTGAATTGACACCATTATCTAACTTCGATGTAGGGGGATTATACATGAATATTCGTGAAGGTTTAATACCAACTGCATTAGGCTCAGCCGTAACCGCGACTGGGTATGCATTAAAACAAAAACGGGGAACAAATAAAATGATTGCCAATACCGTTTTTGGTTTCGGATTAGCTCACATCGTTTTGGGTGTATATGACCTTATCGAACATCGTCGTTAGTAAATATAAGGATGGGCAATAGAACATGCTCACCTTCTTCAACTTTGGAGGTAGGTATTTATGTCAAATCAACAACCAAACAGAAATGAGAATCAAAAAGGCAAATACCAACAGGGTTCAGGGACTAAATATCATCAAGAGCATGCGGGCAGTGTCCCTGGATATGGAAACAATCAAGTAGATCAAGTTCAAAAGAGTTAATAAAGTATTGATAGGGTGAATTGGTCTGGGAATATATTTCCCAGACCTTTTTCAATGTTGTACTTCTTAGATGTAAGATATATTTTTCCATAAAAATGGAAATTTATTCAGTAAACTATTAAACATATTCTTGTTTCTCAAAGAAGGGATTTAGCTTTGGAATTTAAGAAGCAAATGGAGGAGGCAGGATTATATGCAGAGGACGGAGCCGAATTATTAATAAAATACGGATGGCTGAAGCAGCCGCCGCTAGCAGATAATCGGGAGCAATTGGCAACTAAGAAACAATAATTTTGGAATCATTTAATTAATATTGGGAAGGTTATTTATGTGCTCTAAGAAAGGTGGCACTTTAAATGAATTCATTTTCCTATTTACTAAGGAGGGCAACAATGGGAATTTTAAGTGGAAATCCTAAAGAGGAACCATTACACTACGGTGAAGCTTTTGATCTTTGGGCATCAGTATTAGCAGGAAATGGTATGATTGCAGGATATCAAACCATGATTAACCATGCCGGTGACGATGATTTAAAAAAATTATTACAAGAAGCAATTGATATTTGCCAGCATGACAAGAAACAAGTAGAAGAACTCTTAAAAGAAAATGGTATCGGTTTACCGCCAGCAGCACCGGAGCCGCCTGAAGCATGTTTAGAGGATATACCGGTTGGAGCTAGAATCCCTGATCCAGCTATTGCCTCTACACTTTCAGCAGATATTGCAGCGGGACTTGTAGCATACAGCCAAGTGATCGGTAAATCAATTAGGGAAGACGTTGCCATGTTATATCTTCAAATGCACAATCAAAAGGCAGCACTTGGGGGAAAATTACTTCGCTTAAATAAAGAGAAAGGCTGGCTCATCCCGCCTCCTTTGCATCTAAATAAGCATGGTGATTGTTAAGACCCTTGTAAAATGAAAGCCTGTTCCTAAAAAGGAACAGGCTTTTTTCACACAAAGTTCTGAGTAGAATTATTTCTGCTAAACTTATAAACGGCTATAAGGAAAAAGGCAGCCGCAAAACCAATAAGAATCATAAAATTTAATGATAAACTGCTGAAGGAGGTTCCTTCTTGCAGTTTTGTTAGGGTAGCCAAGGTCCAGCGCTGCGGCAGGAAATCAGCTATTTTTTGCAGCGTTTTTGGCATAACTTCGACTGGCCAGAAGCATCCGGAAATCATAACTGTCGGGGTAATAATCAAATTTTGCATTGCTCCTGCAGCACTTCGGCTATTTGAAAATGCAACAATCACTAAATTGAGCCCTACTGAAATAAATGAAAATAGAATCATCACGAACGCTGCCTGCCAAAATGACATGTTAATGCCGATATTAAAAAGGATTTTCATGATTGTTAACGTGATGAAAACCTGAATCGTCATAATAATCATGTTCACTGAAACATTCGCTAATAAATATTTTCTTGCATTTATGGGTGTCGAAAGCAAGCGGAAATAGGTTCTGTTTTCTTTTTCAAGAAGAATAATCTCTGACATATTTCCTGCAGACATAAGCATGATCATGATTAGGAAGCCAATTGTTTGATTGGTCATATTCTTGTTTTTGGATATATCCTTTAAGGAATGAGTGGTCAGCTTGTAGTTGGTTTGTTGAAAATCATGATACATCTGCTTAAAGGTTTGTTGATTTCCAGCAGCGGCAATACTAATCGTCGAAATATTATCGACATATTGATATAAATAGGATTTAACAAATCCTGTGATTTGAGCTCCCTTAATCGAAGTGATCTGTATATGTGCAGGATTACCGGATAATACACTTTCTGAGTACCCTTTTTCAAACGTAATGACACTATCCAGCTCGCCGGAAATGATTTTATCTTTAGTTTTTGCATTTGGAATTTCTACAACTTTAACATTTTCCAAGCCTTTTAGAAATTTGATTGTATCGGATGCGATTTCACTATTGTCCTGGTTGACAATTCCGACATGCAGGATTGCTTTTTGATCCCCGCCATACACGAGCAGGGAAATAAAGAT
The DNA here is from genome assembly GCF_019969725.1 of Neobacillus bataviensis. The sequence continues at coordinate 146,213 of NZ_JAHXYW010000003.1, read as the reverse complement.
ACCAATTAATGGCATACAAAGATATAAAATAATATTTTTCTTTTGTCGGAACGTTACACTTAGCGTATTTTGAATTAACCAGAGGATATCCTTCATTATAATCCCTCCCGTTTTTGTAAAGAAATGACAGCCACTAGTAAGAATAGTAGTGCTCCAGACAAATGGATGGTCACTGCAGGAATGGCTGCTGAAAGGTCATTTGCATAAATCATTTTAGTAATGGCTGAATTTATCCAGGTAAGGGGAGAGAGGTCCGTAATAAATTTAAAGATTCCTTGCGGATTATCAATTTTAAAATAGGCTCCACCGAAAAATGACGCTAACTGGACAAACAGCATGATGATAATTCTTGGAGCCGCACTTGTCTTCGTCAAAAAGCTGAGTCCAATTCCCATGCTGACGGCAAAGATGATTTCTGTCAGCAAGACGAGGATAACCATCCCTAAATGCTCGCCCCAATTCGCTTTAAAAAATAGTTTGCTAAACAAAATGACTAATAGGACACATATGGTATTGCTTACAAGACTCCCTAGAACTTTCCCGATAAAAATTTCACTTTTCCTCACAGGTGAGGCAATTAAACGGTCTGCCGTTTTTCTGACCCTTTCACTGATTATTAAGGAACTTGACGACATCGCTCCATAAAGGACAATCATCGTTGTGATTACAATCGCGTAATAATCCATTGAGCCTGGCTGTTTATTTGGAAGGATCGAAGTTTCCTTAATATAATCATCCTTCCTCTCGCCGGTAAAAGCACTTGCCAGCTTCTCAGGGGCAACCTTCATGATCTCTGAAGCAATATTGTATTTATCAACATAGGAAGTGATCATTCCTTGAAGGATATTCCCTTCGATGCTGTTCCCGTTATTGACATACAGCTGTAAACCCCGTTGTGTCACTTCTACATATCCGTCATATTTGCCTTGTCTTACTTCATTTTTGGGATTGATGTTTTCGGTCACTTTTTGAAAGTGAATCCCAGATTTTTCGGCTGTCTTGATAAATTGATTAAAATTTTCAGTTTGTGAAGTATCTTGATATAAAACATGAATGTCATCCACAGGAAGGCTATCCCCAAAGGTATTCGATAAGGCAGATCCGAGTACAAGCATCAACACGACCGGAAAAGCGAGCATAAAAAACAAGGTCCTAGTATCCCGGAAGTCCGTTTTAATTCCTTTCCAAGCAATATTCAATATGTTCAAAGTAAATCCCCCTTATTGGTCACGCAGATTTCTCCCTGTTAATGTTAAGAAAACAGTTTCTAAGTTCGGCGCTTTTTCTTGAAGGGAGCGGATTTCAATATGACTATTGATAAAATGCTCAATGATTTTATTAAGATTATTAACGCCAGTGTCCGAGTTTATTTTGATAAGATTTTCATCAACCTGTACAGCTTCCACACCATTGATTGCTTTTATGGACTCCATATTTACTTTTTCCGTTGATTTGACTTCAATCCATAAATCCTTCGTATTGGTGATGATGGATTTTAGCTGTTCCTTTGTACCTTCTGCAATGATCTTGCCATGGTCAATAATCGCAATGCGAGAACAGATTTCCTCGACTTCCTCCATATAGTGACTAGTATAAATAATGGTGCAGCCCATTTCATTTAATTTTCGAACGGAATTTAAGATATAATTCCGTGATTGCGGATCAATTCCTACCGTTGGTTCATCCATAATGATCAGTTTTGGACGGTGAGCAATGGCACAGGCAATATTCAGCCTTCGTTTCATTCCGCCCGAAAAACTATTGGGATAACTTTTATGTTTATCCTGAAGACCGACGAACTCCAGCGCTTCTTCCACTCTTTCATTTAGTTCCTGACCCCGCAGGCCATAGAGTCCAGCAAAGAATTTCACATTTTCATAGGCGGTCATGTCTTCATAGATCGCTAAATCTTGAGGAACCATCCCAATGTTCATTTTGGCAAAACGGCTGTTTTTGACAGCATTCTTACCAAGAATATTGATAACACCTTCATTACTCCGCAAAAGGCCGGCAATCATATTGATGGTGGTACTTTTTCCTGCGCCATTAGCACCCAGGAAACCAAATATTTCTCCCTTGGCAACTGATAAAGACATATTATCGACAGCAATAAAATCACTGAATTTTTTGGTTAAATTTTTAATTTCTAATACGTTCATTTTTTCACCCCTAAATCGTTTGTGTGGTTTAAGTATAAAAAAAAGAATGAACGGAGATAAGTGCAATCGTTCATTCTTTTCACATGAGAATATTCATATTGTTTGCGTGAGTTTTTCACGGATGAATGGGGAGGAGGGTGGTGACGGAAAATCCACGGGTTCCATCGACAATAATTTTCCCGTTCACGGAAGCAGTACGTTCCTCCATCCCGATGATACCAAGCCCTTTTTTAATTTTTTCCGCACCGGAACCATTGTCCTTAATTTCTACCCGGATCATTTTGTTTAACACCTTCAATTCGACTGAGACGAGCGTTGCATTGGAATATTTCATAGTGTTGGTTAAAGCTTCTGTGATATTTTCATGGATGATTTTCCATTGAATCGGGGTAATGATATCTAAATTGCCATCATGAGTGAGGACTGATTTGGTTTGATGTTTTGCGGCAAATTCGTCAATCATCAGCTTGACCCGATGAATCCCCACCTGTTCAGAAGGAGGTTTCATATTTTTAAGTGTCAATCGAATGTTTTCAATCCCATCCTTAGAAATATTAATGGCATTTTGCAGCAGCTCTGTTGCTTTGAGTTTGTCAGTTTCGATTAACCGCTTGGCTGCTTCCATTTGAAAAAGTGCCCCCGTAATGGAGTGCCCGATTTTATCGTGGATTTCCTGTGAAATTCGATTACGTTCTTCTAATTTAAAGGTATATTCCGACTGGCGGATGTATTCTGTATTTTCATTTAAGTTTTTGGTCATTTTTTGAAGCGTTTTTCTCATTGAATCCATTTGTTTTTCATCTTTTAACAGTCGATCCCCGTACACTGATGTAATGGTAAAAATCATGTAACAAAAAATCGACACTAATCCATAAAGGGGCTGTAGTGTTTCATAAATGTTCAATATAGGGACAATGGAAATGAGCAGAATGATAATTTTTTTATTGAAAAAATCAGCTGTCAATTCAATCAGGGCTAACGGTAAAAGTAAGATAAATAACGAATTTATCTCGAAATAGGATGTAATCGATATTCCGATTGAGAGGAATAACAGGATTCTTTTTATAGAAATTCTTTTAAAGATATTTAAGGTAATATTTATACAGAAATAAAGTAGAATAGCGAAAACAACCCATGAAATATGACTAACTTCAGCCCTGACACAGGTGAAGGCTATAAAAATTAATAAAGCGAGCTTGCTAAAAATAATCCAAAAATCCATCTTATTCAACTTTCCCAGTAATATAGTAAATGGCAATTTGTGTTCGATGCTCGAGGCCGGTTTTCCCTAATATAGAGGTAATGTAATTGGCAACCGTGCCTTCAGAAATAAATAATTGCTTGGAAATGGCTTTGTTTGAATAGCCCTTGGCAATCAGCGACATGATTTCCCGTTCTCTTTCGGTAAATAGGGAGGAGTCGATTTTTGATTCTGTTTCTTTATTTTCTGTTAAGTTAGATTTGATTTTCTCCAATACAACATCCTGTATGATACTGTTTCCGTTCATGACGCTCTTGATCGCATTCCGAATCCGTTCCGGGTCATTATTTTTCAATAAATAACCTTTCGCGCCATTTTTGATGGCATCCAATATGTACTCATCATCATCAAAGGTGGTCAAAATAATCGGTTTTGTTTTGGTTTGTTCGCTGATGAGCTTCGTTGCTTCCACGCCATTCATATTCGGCATGCGTATATCCAGCAGGGCAATATCCACCTCATGCTTTATGCAATATTCCAAAGCTTCTTTTCCATTATTCACCGTATCCAACACTTCAAATTCTTCATATGTATTTAAAATAATTTTTAAGCCTTCCCGAATAAATGAATTATCATCGGCAATAATCAATTTAATTTTTTTAGGTTCTAGTGGAGCCATATCCCCGCAGGTCACTTCCTTTTTTCTCCATTATAACTCATTTAAGGGAAGCCAGTAATCTTGCTTTGTAAAATTTCCACAATCTATATTTGTCTATTACAATACCGATATTTATTGTAAAATATAACGTGCAATCTATAATTATTGTTATAATCCAACTTGAGGTGCATGAATGATTGATGGGAAAATAATCAAATTTTATCGCGAAAAAGCAGGCTTGACCCAAAGTCAGCTTTGTGAAGGAATTTGCTCTGTTACACATTTAAGCAAGATAGAAAGAGATATTACGGAATACTCAAGGGAAATTACATACTTATTGTCAAAAAGATTAAATATCTGCCTAGAAGAAGAAACGGACAGATATGAAAAACTTCAAATGAAATTAAGGCTTTGGCACGATGCCCTCGTGATGCAAAACAACGAGGAATCAGAAAAATTGAAAAGCGAAATCGAAAAAGAAAACTTGATTCAATTACAGGATTTTAATGTTTTCTATCAATTACTATCTGTGAGATATTATCTATCCCATCACAAATTAAATGCAGCAAAGGTAATTATTACAGGTCTGCAAAAAAATGAGACAGCATTCTCTCCGCAAAATCGAAATATGTTTAAACATGTCCTAGGAATCTATTATTTTCTTACGGGAAAATATCGAGATTGCATTCAAATATTAATATCGATCGATCAAAGTCACTATCATCATTTTGAATATTATTACCATTTGTCTCTTGCCTACCATACTGTTAATGCGAATATTATTTCCTATTACTATGCGGAAAAAGTTCTTGATTATTTTCAAAAAACGTTAAATATTAAGCGGATCATTGATACAGAAATGATGATGCTTATCCAATTAAACTCAAAAGAACACCATGATTTTAACGAGACGAAAAAACGGTACGATCAACTAATACGAACATGTGACGCCATTAATGATAAAGAGCGTAAATCCAAGTTGTATCATAATCTGGCCTTTGACCTCTACAGGAGAAAGAAATATAAGGAGTCCACAGATTATTTCAAAAAAGCCATAAATCTGGTTGATGAAAAGACCCCTCATTATTTACTTAGCTTAAATGGAATGATCAGTTCAAATTTTAAAGGGAACTTACTTTCGAATGAAAAATTATTGGATCTTGCCAAAAAAGGATTGAATTTAGCAAAAACTGCAAAGTCGGATTTGTGGATTCCCTTTCAATTACAGCTCTTACAACTAAATCAGCAAGACGATCAATACTATGAGCTAATTGAAACAACCTTCCTGCCTTATTTAAAAAGCAATGGTTTCACAACCTTAATCGAACACTATGAAAAAAAACTATTTCAATATTTTTACCAAAAGGGTGAGACACAAAAAGCTTTGGATCTTGCCCAATCCTACATGCAAGGCAAAATGAGCTATGAAACACCTTCCTGAATAGGAAGGTGTTTTCATTTTACTTACTTTAATTTGGGGTAATTCAAATACAAAAAAACATGACTATTATCCTGGTTTTTTGGTTAAGATTTACTAAACTTCATTGCAGAACATCATTTATTTTGGAGAAAGATGCTTGTTATTGCATAGATTTACGCTTTCCATAGCCTCAATAACCCCAATTTACTTCAGCATGCAGTCCCCTTACTATTTAAATTAATAGAAAAAATATTCTATCAATTTGATCAGGAAGAGGATGGGAAGCAAAAGATGAAACGTACTAAAAAGAAGTTCCTCAAAAAAGCAACAGCCCTTACATTAGGAGTAGGTTTGATTTCTAGCACTCTAGCAACGCCATATCTAAGCATGCCATCTAAAGTGCTTGCTATGGCAACATCTAATGCGGAATCCATTTTAGCCAATTTAACTCCAGAACAAAGACAAGCTTTAGAAAAGTTTGCCACCGATAGTCAATCCGGTCTATTACTAAATTCAACAGTAAATTTAGAGAGCGATCAAACAGTCCCGGTAATTGTTGCATTTAAAAATAAGCCCGATAAAGTGGCAGTATTAGAAGCGGCAATAAAAGGAGAGAACCTTTCTGTTGATAAAGCAAAAAGCAAGGCAGAAGCGGATCATACGACATTCCAAAATGATTTAAACTCCATTTTTAAAGATAAAGCAAATGGTTCATACAAAATGAAACGTCAATATAAACATGCCTTCAACGGAGTCGCATTGGATGTACCTGCAAACAAGCTTAACGACCTATTAAAATCAGACGCAGTCCAAGCGATCTACAGTGATTCGACCGTGACTTCAGAGCTTCCAGTAAAAGAAACGAAAGGTCAAGGAATGGCCGATGAGCGTTCTTTCCTAAAAGTAGATCAATTACATCAAGAAGGTTATACAGGTAAAGGAATTAAGGTTGCGGTTTTGGATACCGGAATTGATTACAATCACCCGGACTTGAAGGACGCCTATAAAGGCGGCTACGATTTTGTTGACAATGACAATGATCCGATGGAAACCACCTATGCCGACTGGGTAAAAGCCGGAAAGCCAGGCGGGAATGCTGCAGCCTATGTTACTGAACACGGCACCCACGTTGCGGGTACGATTGCCGGCCAAGGAAAAAATGAGAGTGAATACGCCACAACAGGAATCGCTCCTGGTGCAGATTTATATGCGTATCGTGTGCTTGGTCCTGGAGGAAGCGGAACAGTGGACGATATCATCGCGGCCATAGATCAAACAGTGAGGGATGGCATGGACGTAATGAACCTCTCGTTAGGAGCGGACTATAATGATCCGATGTATCCGACAAGTATAGCTATTAATAACGCTGTTTTAAGCGGCGTTACAGCAGTCGTAGCTGCAGGGAACGCAGGAAACAAGATGTACACAGTCGGATCTCCTGGAGCTGCTTCTCTAGCTTTGACAGTAGGGGCAAGCAGTGTGCCGATTACGACTGTGTCTGCCAAGGGATCCATCGACAGTGTAACGGCGGATTTACGCTTCTTGGCAAGGGGATTCACAGATGACATTACAAAATTAAAAGGACAAACGTATCCGATTGTAGATGCAGGGATAGGAGATCCAAACGGATATAAGGGAAAAGACGTAAAAGGGAAAATGGTCCTCATCAGCCGTGGAGTGTATACATTGGACTCAAAAATTGCATATGCCAAGTCGCTGGGAGCAGCCGGGGTTCTGATGTACAATGACAATCCGGCAGAGGGGCATATTCCAGCATACCTTGGTGAAGGAGTTAATTTCATTCCATCCTTCTCTTTAACAAATGCCGACGGACTGGCGTTGAAACAAAAAATTCAAACAGGTTCTGCCTCTTTCACTTACACAGATATGAATGGAATGAAAACAGAGGGAGATACGCTCGCTGACTTCAGTTCCCGCGGGCCAACACGTCTGACGTATGATATTAAACCGGAAATCACAGCACCAGGTGTAAGTGTTTTATCGACTGTTCCAAGCTTTATTAACAGTCCAAATGAACCGAATAATTACACCTTGGCGTATCAGCGGATGTCAGGAACATCGATGGCAACTCCATTCACATCCGGCGTTGCAGCCTTATTATTGCAGGCAAATCCAAAACTTTCGCCAGAGGATGTAAAAGCGATCTTGATGAATACAGCTGATTCGTTAAGCAAGCCTTACAGTGTATTTGAGCAAGGGGCAGGGCGTGTCGATCCTTATGAGGCGATCCACTCTTCGATTGAAATCAAAGTGAAAGATAAAACGCCGACAATCACAAATGGGAAAGACAAGCAAATAAAGGAAGCTACAGGTGCCATCAGCTTTGGCAAGTTTGCAAGTAACGGGAAAGATATAAAAGATTCACGTGAAGTGACAATTGAAAACAAGGGACCAGATGACAAAACTTTTAATGTAAGTGTAACCTTCCAAAAAGAGGTAAGAGGTTCTATCGATTCAGAAAAGAATGGTGTAGTTGTGAATACAGACGAGTCTATTAAAGTTCCGGCTAACAGCCAGATTACTAGAAATGTTTCACTTTCAATTCCAAAAACAGCGGAAATGGGCGTTTATGAAGGTTATATCGTATATACCAACCAAAAAGATCCTTCTGAAACCTATCAAGTTCCATTTGGTGTCCGTGTTGTCGAGGAAGGCATTGATTCGTTTAAAGTAGATAAACCTGTATTTTCTAATGATACAGCTTGGCCGGCCAATTCATTTCCATTTCTTGGTTTTGATTTCTCATTAAAATCACATATGAAAACCTTAGATGTCGTATTACATGATCCAAAAACAGGTAAAGATCTAGGGTTAGTGGGATCATTTGATCCAATTCTTATCAATGATAACCAATCGTATTTTATTGGAAGAGGATTTAGTACCATTTACTATCCATTTACTGGTGATGCGAAAAATCCAATCAGCAGTGAACCTGCATTCGCCAAAACGGGGCATTATCAGCTGAAATTGGTTGGCACAAATGAGCAGGGGCAGACTTTTACAGCTGCATCGGATTTCATCTATGAGCTTGGCGCACCAACGATGACGTCCAGCTTTGATTCCTTAGACCAAAAGGTAATTGAATATAATGATAGCCAATTTGATGCCAATGGACAATTTTTATATGACTTTGACATTAATTTGAACGATTCTGAAGTCGAAGAAGCCAAACAGTTTGGAAGTCAATTAGATCAATCTAGTAATTCTGTTGTTTCCTTTTATAATAGTCCGTTTCCAGCGAGTCCAATTAAGACTGATAAAGACGGAAATTACACGGATCAAATTTTAGTTAGAAAGCAGGATTCACCATTAAAGGTTCAGTTTTATGGGTTTGATGCAGCCGGTAATTTTACCGCGGATGCTACCAACATGCTAAGAGTCGCGTTTGTCGATCATAACCTGCCTTATTATTATTTAAAGGCAAATAAGCAAACTGTCACAACAGGAGATTCTGTAAACTATACAGTTCGCTCCAATAATGTGAAAAACTTAAAAACGACTAAAATCACGTTACCATTAGACCCAAATCTAGTAAGCATCGAAAATCTAGTGGTAAATGACGCCGTGAAACAATATGGTAATGCCCAAGTTTCTGTAACGTCTGCACCTTCCGGATTAAGAATGAATTATACTTTAACATTTACGTATTTAGGAACAAAAGCTTTACCAGAAGATCTGCCGTTATTTAATTTCGATCTAAAAACATCAAACAAGTTTACAAGAAATGTGCCGTTCGACTGGAATTCGATGAGTGCCTCTACCATTGATCAATCGAATGTTGAGTCGAAAAATGTGTACGCATTTATGGAAAGCTATACGTCAAAATCAACCATTTCTAGATTAGACGGATTCGTTCAAGTAGAAGGGGCGAAAAACCCTGCTACAGGAGAAACCATTTACTCACTAGATCAAAGTAAAATCGGGGCAAAAGTAACAGTTTCTTCCTTTGATGGCAAAACCATCGTTGACGCTCCTATCCTATCTAAAGACGGCAAATACAGCGCTGATGGATTAAAGGCTGAAACAAACCCTTATACGATTGTGGTGGATGTTCCAGGCCACTTTACGATGCACAAGCAATTCGAATTATCAAATGAGGTTCGAGGAGAAACAGTAGGGAAGTTTTTACGAACCAATTTATCAACAGCAGCAGCCGGTGATGCCAATAAGGACGATGTCATTGATATTTTAGACGCTATTGCCGTACAGAAAAATTGGGGTACTGACAATCCAACAACAGACTTTAACTTTGATAAAGTGGTGGATGGTAAAGACATGAATTATATCATCAAAAACTTTGGATTACAAAATCCTACGGTAGCAGATACTCCAAAAGCCAAAAATTCTTATAAAGGTGCTACTTTAGATAGTATTTTAAAAGAATTAGGATTATAACAGTCTCTTTTACAGCAGGTTCCGTTGAAAAAAAGGGGAGATAACTCCCCTGATTAATAAAATTATAGATTCATAAAATTATAGAGAAAAAATATTTTTATGGGGGAGAGGCATTCAACCTTGAATCATGCTGAAAAATAATGATCATAAATAATGACGCTATTCTTTCTGTATAATAATGCAAAGGATAGCGTTTTTGTTTTAAACATGCCCATACTTGACAGTTAACCGCTCAAACCGACTATAATGATTTTAAGTATAGGATTCTAGCGTAATATTTGTGATAAAGGAAGTTGAAAACATAATGTATAAAATCGGGTTAGTCGGACTAAAAACTTCTGTAGAAATCATTCTCAACTTGGCAGAAGAATATAAACATGAGATGGAATTCTTTCCTTTTCCCTATGAAAATATCGAAGAGGTAGAATCCATTGTAAAAAAACATGATCAAAACATGCATACATGGCTTTTTTCTGGTCCCCTACCTTATGAAATTGCTAAAGAAATATTAGGAACCGATAAGAAAATGGTCAATGTTCCTGCCACGGAATCAGGTTTTTATCGATCATTTATAGAGCTGATTTATGAACATGGGAAAATCATTGAGAAGCTAAGTATCGATACCATGCATTTAAACAATATTAGTGAAGAAGCATTGTCACAGTTAAATATAAAAACCCCAAAATTTTATACAAAGGTCTTTGATTTAGATGTTGATACGAATGAATTGCAGCAATTTCATTTAGATTTATGGAATCAGGGAAAGACAGATGGCGCTTTATCTTGTTTTCCGTCCGTATGCGAAGCGTTAAGGGAAAAAGGAATTCCAGCCTACAGAATGTCTATGAGTACAATGGAAATACGACAAACGCTTCGGATTCTAGCTGAAAAAGTAAAGGCCTCCTACTTTAAAGACACACAAATCGGAGTTGAAATCATCGAAGTCGAATTTTTTAGCAAAGTGGCAGAGGAAATGAAGACCCCGTACCATTTGCAGTATTTGGAGCTCCGGCTAAAAGAAATGTTGATTCAATTAACTGAAAAAATTAATGGATCTTTTTCCGAAAAAGGAAACGGAAGATACATGATTATTAGTTCTCGAGGCGCTCTTGAACGAGAAATTAATACGCTCGAAGCAACCGTTCAGAAATTAGCCTTCGAGGCCGATACTACCGTGGCGGTTGGAATTGGCTTTGGCGAGACTGCCTATTCGGCGGAAATCAATGCTTATCGTGCCATTCACCATTCCAAGGAAATGAAAAAACGCGAAATTGTGATTGTTCAAGATGATGGTAAGATTGTGGAATCACCTGGCAATAAAGAAGAACTGCAATATTCGAGCCGAACCCAAAATGAAATCCTTATTGAGAAGTTAAAAAAAGGGAATATCAGTGTAAAAACCTATAAAAAAATATTGGCCATCATCCAAAAAATGGGGTGGAACGATTTTACCACAAAGGACTTAGCCACTCAGCTTGAGATGACAGAGCGGAATGTCCGGCGTATTGTTGCGGATATGTGCGAAGTTGAGCTAGCACAATCCATAGGTCAAGAAGCCTATTCTACACGTGGAAGACCAAGTAAAATTTATCGATTGTTATGAGCACCTATGATATGGGTGCTCATTTTTTTGTCCGAATAAATTAGCAAATTTAGGGGCAAAAAGAAAAACTCTAATTGAAATTAAATTTTTTTATTAAGAAATTTCTAAAAATTATTGAAATGGATGACTCGAAATACTATACTCTATTTAAGGAATTTTTTCCTTAAAGTATCCTAAATTAGTTTAGTAGGTTGTATAAAGAAGGAGTTGAATGAGTTGTTACAAATGAAAATGATTCATGAATTAATTGAGGAGGTTAAAGACGAAGTAATTGGATGGCGAAGATATTTACATAAATATCCAGAGCTGTCTTTTCAGGAAGAAAAAACAGCACAATTCGTTTATGAAACACTTCAAACTTTTGGTGATTTAGAGATTATACGCCCGACAAAAACAAGTGTTATGGCCCGCTTAATTGGTCAGCAACCAGGGAAGGTCATTGTACTGCGGGCAGATATGGATGCGCTTCCAATTGAAGAAGAGAATGATTTTGATTTTGTTTCACAAAGTTCAGGAGTGATGCATGCTTGCGGGCATGATGGGCATACGGCGATGCTGCTTGGAGCGGCAAAGATTTTGACACAGGTAAAGGATCAAATAAAAGGGGAGGTGCGCTTTTTATTTCAGCATGCTGAGGAATTACCGCCTGGAGGTGCCCAAGAGCTGGTGGCAGCCGGTGTCCTTGATGGTGTAGATATGATAATTGGTACACACCTCATGTCCACTCTTCCCTTTGGGAAAATTGGCTTGAGTTACGGTCCGATGATGGCAGGGGCTGACACTTTTAGGATTTCCGTGGTGGGTAAGGGGGGACACGCCTCACAGCCAGAACTAACCATCGACCCGATTGCCATTGGAACCCAGATTGTAACAAATCTTCAGCATATTGTTTCGAGATATTGCGATGCTCAAGAAACCCTAGTGATTTCTGTGACCCAGTTCCATGGGGGTAGCGCGATTAATGTAATTCCAAGTAATGTGAGAATTGGAGGATCGGTACGAAGCTTTAACCCGAATCTGAGGGAAAAGATTCCAACTTATATCGAACGCATTGTAAAAGGAATTACAGAAGCGCATGGAGCAACATATGAATACGATTATCAGTTCGGTTATGCGCCTACCATAAATGATGAAGAAGTCACAAAATTGCTGGATGAAGCGGTTTGTGAAGTGTTTGGGGAAAAAAGCAGAGAGTATATTAAGCCAATCATGGGGAGTGAAGACTTCTCAGCTTATCAAAAAGTGGTGCCAGGATCTTATATCTTCATAGGCGCTCGTAACGGAGAAAATGGGATTATTCATCCTCACCATCACCCGAAATTTGATATTGATGAGCAAGCATTACAATTCGGAGTAAAGTTATTCGTTCATGGAACATTGAAAATATTGAATTAGAACACGAGGGGGATGAGTATGAAAAAAATCTATTGGCTTGGATTGATTCCGGTTTTGGGTTTTGTGATAGGAGCTTTATTTTCAAACAGAGTGACTCCTTATGTTTTAGGAATGCCATTTTTCCACTTTTGGGTTGTCCTCTGGTCTTTACTTACAACTGGAATACTTGGAATTATTTATAAACTTGATCCTGCGAATCAAAAGGAGGATTTTTAATGAATATTTCCATGTTTTTAATCTTGTTGTTTTTCGTTGTTTCAATCGTTATTGGTATCTGGTCTAGAAAAGGGAAGGAGATGAATTTAGAACAGTGGTCTGTTGGCGGTCGTGGAATGGGTACGCTGTTTGTCTTTCTTTTATCCGCCGGTGAAATGTATACGACCTTTACTTTTTTAGGTGCAAGTGGTTCGGCTTATAGTGATGGAGGTGCCATTTTTAGTATTGTATCATACGGCTGCCTAGCTACTGTCATCTCTTACTGGTCATTTCCTGCAATTTGGAAATATGCGAAGGAACATAAATTAATTTCCCAATCAGATTTCTTTGTAAAAAAATATCAAAGTCCTTATCTTGGAGTACTGGTAGCCGTAGTAGGCGTGGTCGCTTGTATTTGTTATTTGGTTTTACAATTAAAAGGGTTGGGGTATATCGTTGAGGCAACATCTTATGGGGTTATATCTTCCAAAATAGCGATTTGGATTGGAGCTATTGGCGTAACTGTTTTTGTTATGTTGTCAGGTATTCACGGCGCTGCATGGACTTCTGTTCTGAAGGATTTCCTCATTCTTGGCATCGTAGTATTTTTAGGTGTCTACTTTCCGATTCACTATTTTGGCGGGATTCAGCCAATGTATGAAGCGATCGAACAAGCAAAATCAAACTTTACCGTACTTCCTAATCATGGTATGAACACCACATGGTATACCTCAACAGTTATTTTAAGCGGGATTGGTTTTTATATGTGGCCGCATTCGTTCCCCAATATCTTTGCAGCCAAAAATGAGAAAGCTTTACGGAAAAATGCAATCCTTATGCCATTGTATCAATTGATATTATTGTTTGCCTTTTTTGTTGGATTTGCAGCTGTATTACAGATTCCAGGATTAACAGGAAGTGAAAGCGATCTTATTTTGCTCCGTCTTTCTAAAGAGTCTTTTGATCCTTGGTTTGTCGGATTAATTGGCGGCACAGGTGTTTTAGCAGCCTTAGTACCGAGTTCCATGCTATTGATGGTTATATCAACATTACTGACAAAAAACATCTTTCAAGTTTTTGTTCCTTCTACAACAGAGGAACAGATTGCAAAAATAGTGAAATATTTAGTTCCAATAATTACTCTTTTAGGGCTTTATTTTACCTTTAAAGGAGGAAATTCACTATTTGGAATTGCATTAATTGCTTATAATTTTATTACACAATTGGCACCTGCGTTTTTCTTTAGTTTGTTGAAGAGAAATTTTGTCACAAAATATGGCGCATTAGCGGGAATCCTTTCCGGAGGAGTATTGGTATCCATAATGTCTTTAGGAAATATAACGATTGGACAGCTTTTACCTCATATACCTCAAGTTATTAAAGATTTGAATGTAGGAATTATTGCTCTATTTGTAAACACAATCGTTGTGATAGCAGTAAGTTTGATGACTAAAAAGATCTCGCTGACACAACTCAAAGCCAAAGCAGTGACTGAGTAACGTGAAAAGGGAATCCTAAAAGAGGGTTCTCTTTTTTTTGATACAAAATAGCAAGGTCGAATTTTTGAAAAAAGGATTTGAATCACAGCGAGTATCGTAAACTAAAAAGAAATTACATAAATATTTTCATCCCTATTGAAAGGAGAAAATGGACTATGAATTTAAAAAAATTGCAACTGCTACTTCAATCTCTAAGCCTTGTGGTTGGATTTATGGTCTGGGCAATCATTTCATCCTTAATGCCCCATATAAAAAAAGAAATATCGCTCTCACCTAATGAAATCGCCTTGGTTACAGCCGTTCCCGTAATATTAGGTTCGCTTATTTGTGTCCTTTTGGGATACTGGACAAACCGCTTTGGCGCAAGAATCATCTTTTTCATCAGTTTTATCATTTTAATTTTCCCCCTCTATTATATAAGTATGGCAAATTCTAAGGTGGATTTGATCATTGGCGGCTTAGTCCTTGGAATGGGGGGAGCTGTCTTTTCAATCGGAGTCACTTCATTACCAAAATATTTTTCTCGTTTATCTTATTTGCTGCAATTCCGTTTACCCATCTTGTGAATATGTTTAGTTTTCCACTGCGTTATTCAACACGCTCTCCGCAGCAGTACCGCTCAAAAACCGGTTAAAAAAAATAGTAGATAGAGGGGGAAACCTCCTCTATTTTCTTATTTATCATATCCTTCGATACTTATGGCAAATTTTTTGAGACTTACTACACTTTTTTTTCCCTACTTATGACCTCTTTCCTCTCGATTACTACATGATTTTCTAAACTTAGGACACTTTCTGGATATTAATTGGTAAATCCCCAAATTCAAGAAGATTTAATACATCTTTTTCGCTACTTATGACCTCTTTTCGTTCACTTACTACATAATTTTCGAAACTTACGACATTTACTGGATATTAATTGGTAAATCCTCCAATTCAAGAAGATTTACAACATCTTTTTCGCTACTTATGACCTCTTTCCGTTCACTTACTACATAATTTTCGAAACTAACGACATTTCTAGGATTTTAATTGGAAACCTTTCCGATCTCACATCTTTTTCAAATACTCTAACAAAAAATACCTTATTTAGAACTCCACATTATAGAGAAAATAAATTTTGTAGAATAAAGGGGGTTTTAAAAGGATGTCCATTACAAAAATAGAAGATAAGCAGTCGTGGCAAGAGGTTTTAAAAACAGTTAAGGCCCTTGACCCACAAAAGCTCGAAATTATCAAAGCAACATTGCCAGTTGTAAAAGAGCACGGTGAAGCAATTACGAAAGCTTTTTATAAGAGGATGTTTAAGCAGCATCCAGAGCTTTTAAATATATTTAATCAAACACACCAAATTACAGGCCACCAGCCGAAAGCTCTCGCAGATGCGGTTTATGGGGCTGCGGCTAACATTGAGGATTTTAGTCAAATTATGCCCGTATTAGAGAGAATCGGAGAAAAACATAGAAGCTTGCAAATCAAACCGGAGCATTATCCAATTGTCGGTGAAAACCTTCTTGGAGCTATAAAAGAAATATTAGGGGATGCGGCCACAAGTGAAATTATTGATGCTTGGGCAGATGCTTATGGAGTGATATCAGATGTTTTCATCAGAATGGAAAACAAAATGTACAAAACCACTGAAGCAATGCCCGGTGGATGGGCTGGTTTCCGTGATTTCGTCGTCAATAAAAAGGTGGAAGAAAGCGACGTTATTACATCGTTTTACTTAAAACCGAAAGATGGGAAAGAGATCGCCGGCTTTATACCAGGGCAATACATAACCGTTAAAATGGAGATTGCTGGTGAAACGTACACCCATTTACGGCAATATAGCCTGTCAGATCGTCCTGGTTTAGATTATTACCGAATAAGCGTAAAGCGGGAAGATACAAAAAGTGAAAATGTTCCTGCAGGGATTGTGTCAACCTATTTGCACAATCATGTAAAGGAAGGAGAATTTATTCCGATTACCGCACCAGCAGGTGACTTTTATTTGAATATGGAGTCAACACTGCCATTGGTATTAATCAGCGGTGGAGTTGGTTTAACACCGATGATGTCGATGTTAAATACAACTGTAAAAGAAAAGCCAAACCGGGACATTTATTATATCCATGCATCCCTCAATAGTAAGCTGCATGCTTTTAAAACACATGTGAATGATATGGCTTCAGAATATAAAAATTTGAAATCCTTCGTGATTTATGAGAAACCAACAGATGAAGATAAAGAAATGCGGAACTTTGATAATGAAGGATTTTTTAATCTAGAATGGCTTCAACAAACTTTACCGTCTAAAGAAGCTGATTTTTATTTTTGCGGACCAGAGCCTTTCATGAAAGTAGTAAATAAAGCGTTAAAGCAGTGGGGAGTATCGGAAGAACATATCCATTACGAATTTTTTGGCTCTTTTGGTAAATTGGATGAATTGGATTAATACAAAAAGGCAGAAGGAATTCAAATCCTCCTGCCTTTTTTGTGATAAAATTTTGCAAAAAATCTATTGGTATTATTGGTTTCAAAAGGGAATCATACATTTATTAGCACTTTTAAGATTAGAAAATTTGAATAATGGAAGGGGAGAAGGCAAATGAAATGCCCGGGATGTGTTTATGTTAATCCGGATGGGGTAAAGTTTTGTTTAAACTGCGGCGAAAAGTTTATGCGCCCTGAAAACGGTAACCAAGACGAAAACAGCTATTTCTATGAATTTGCCCATTATGTCGACATGGTTCCCAAATTTGAACGGTCGGTTGAACCAAAATTTCAAAATATATTTTCACGTGTGTTCCGAAATCATAGTATTCTTGAGGCTGAACGGCTTTTCATCGTTGGAACAGCGCTTACCACTCCTAAAATAGAGGAAGTAAAGGAAACATGGCCGAAACCTTGGCTATTTACGAGGGTTTTCATCATTGCACTCATTGCTTTCCTTGGATTGTTTTTGGGTGTCAGCTTGTTCAAAAATATGAACTTCTTACCAGGACTTATTATCGTAGGTGCTTTTGCGGTGCCATTTACTACTTTAATATTCTTCTGGGAAATGAACGCACCTCAGAATATTGCTTTTTATAGAGTCATTTACGTGGTGTTTATCGGCGGTATTCTATCGATGCTGGTCGCCCTTGTTTTTTTTAATATCTTAAAACATAACATCAATCCCATTACAATTGGGATCGCCGAGGAACTGGCAAAGGTTGCGACGGTAATCCTGTTCGTGCGCAACATTAAATACAGATATATTCTTAACGGACTTCTGATAGGTGCTGCGGTTGGCGCCGGCTTCGCTGCTTTTGAAACCGCTGGTTATGCACTAAGGGCACTTCTTTCAGGTAGTTTTTCAAGCCTGTATTCCACCATCCTTTGGCGCAGTTTTCTAGCCCCTGGCGGACATGTTGCTTGGGCTGCATTGACAGGGGCCGCATTTTGCATGGTACAAGGGGATAAACATCCTGAATTAAACATGTTTATAAAAGCAAAATTCCTCCGGATATTTTTTATCGTCGTTTTACTGCATGCTTTATGGGACGCACCGATTCCGGGCATTTTTCCGGTAGGACAAATCGTTTTGATGACCGCCTCATGGATTCTCGTTTTCCGGATGATTCGGATGGGCTTAAAGGAAATCGCTGAGAAGAAGGGGAGGGCAATAATAAGTCCATTAGATCCAACACCCTAGGGCTAGAAATAGCCCTATTTTTTATTTTGAGGAGTTTACTTCAGCATTAGACGAGCCGAAAAATAACACGGGATTGTATGTTCCCTTAATAAAAGATTAATAATTGATTAAGATGCAAAATGAAAGGAGAATTCGTGCTAGCATTTTAAATGGGGCTTAGTGGAAGAATCCATTTAAGTTCTATTTCGGGTCTAAATTTGGAGGCATATAAATGTCACATTTAATCACTTTATTTGAACATCACAGCTATCTGATTCTATTTATAGGAATTTTCCTGGAGCTTATGGCACTGCCCATTTCAGGAGAGTTTTTAATGAGCTATGCTGGTTATTTTGTATATCAAGGAAAAATGAATTACATTCTGGCTCTCCTGACGGTCTTTTCTGCAGGCGGTGCGGGCATTACGGTAACCTATTGGATTGGGAGGGCAGGAGGATATAAACTTATTGAAAAATACGGAAAGTATATCCACATGGGACCGGAAAGATATAAAAAAACAGCTGTCTGGTTCGAGCGTTCAGGCAGTAAATTGTTAGTTTTCGCTTATTTCATACCGGGAATCAGGCATTTCACGGGCTATATTTCGGGGATCTCAAAAATGCCATTTCGAAAATTTATTCTGCCGGCTTATATTGGATCATTTTTGTGGGGATTTTGTTTTATTACCTTAGGAAAAGTATTGGGGCCAAGGTGGCAGGCTTTCCATCATTCAGCAAGCAAATATTTTATTATCTTTATAATTGTTTTTGTAATCTTGTTGGCAGGTTATTTGGCCTACCGGTTTTATAAAAATCAAATTAAGGATTTTTTTATTCACTTCACACAACGGCTGCTTCATCATCTTAAAACCATTAGAAAAACAGAACTCTTTCTCATTTTTCTTACTCTAGTATTAATAGGTATGGTGACATTGATGCTTGGTATGGCTCAAGACTATTTATTTGGTGAGTTTAGCCAGTTTGATGATGTCACTGAATATTTGGTTGACGCAGCTATTTATATGAGATGGATGAGACTATTTCAATTATTCCAATCTCCGTATGCTCTCGGTGCCATAATTGGAATAACCCTCATCATGGTTTGGAGAAAAGGGCAAAACAGGCTGCTTGAGTTTCTTCTACTAATTTTTCCCATTTTAGGAGCGAGGTTGTTTCATGAATCAGTCATACAGATTTTTTCCACGCTTCAATCAATGGGATTCGTAGGTAAAATTCATTCTGATCATTTTCCTGAAATAAGTTCGTTGATAACCATCACTATTTATGGAACATGTTTATTTTTACTTGTCCGTCATCCGAAAAACACAATTACTCCAATTATGGGCCCCATAGTAACGATAGTCGTATTAGTGGGGTTTACCATAACAAAGATAGCATCGAGCGAAATACTTCCAAGCGATATTGTTGGCGGATATGTCTATGGGGGTGTCTGGATATTTTTTAACTTCTTATTGTTTGAAATGATTCGACTTGTTTTGAAAAAAAATCAATAGTTTAAAGTCACCAACACAACCAATATAACACCGGAAGCAAAGGAACTTTCGAAAAAATGGACAGAGTGGTCGAACAAGAATAAAGATAAGTTAACCGGCAAAAATGCAGTACCAGATGAAATCAACGCAAATATGCAAAATCATGCTGTTTGGTATGCGACAGAAGGCTTTGATAAACCATACCCAGGTGAGGAAAAAGCTCTTGCACCAGAAGAGGTCGAAAAACAGCCTGAAAGCTTTGCTCCGACTACTACTGACAATGACTAATAGATTAATTCTACTATTCTTATAGGGGATTGCTGCGAAAAATAAAAAATGTAACATAACAATAGCTATCCGTAAGGGTAGCTATTGTTATAAATAAAAGGGGGAGCGGTTTCGGGCTTCATTGCCCGAATAAAATGACATGAAACGATTGATTAATGAAATGATGAAGCGCGGAATTCTTATTTTAACTTTAATAGTTCTTATACTCGCGTGGGGTGGAATGTCCGCATGGCAAATACAAAGAGACTACCTCCCAGAAATCAATAATTCAACCCTGTCGGTAACAGTCCGTGCAGATAATTACCAGGCGGATCAAGTAAAAGCAACAATTACAGAACCTATCCAACAGGCTGTACGTGTCGTGGATGGTCTTCAAGATGTAGAAACAAACTCATTTAATGGCGGATCATTGATCAGTCTTAACTTTCCTATGAATTATAATATGGAACAAGCGGAGGAACAGGTTACAAAAGCTTTGGCTGATATCAAATTACCTGCTGGCATAGATAAACCGCTGGTAACCCGCCTTAGTACACATTCCATGCCCATTATAAGAATGAGTCTGATGAGTTCTTCTGAAAATATCTCAGAAAATATGCTCCGAACCTCTATTCATGTGGATTTCGTCAATCGATTAAAAACTGTGCCAGGAGTTAAAGATGTCCGAGTATCCGGTGGTGGAACAGCCGGATATGCCGTTAACCTTCGTCTGGAAGATTTAACGAGAGCTGGTTTAACCGTTAATGACGTAAAACAATCACTTGAAGAAAACTATATTACTGGATTAGAGGGAAAGGTTTCAAACAACCAGGTATCTATTCCTGTCCAAGTTTCTGGGTGGGGATTAAATCAACAAGATCTATTGAAGATTTCTATTCATAACGGAGAAGGCAAAACTGTTCCACTTTCAGAGGTTGCAGGCATTTCAAACTCCATAGTTAACCTGGAGACTATCTCAAGAACCGATGGGAGGCCAAGCGTACTATTAGATGTTTTGAAGACTTCAACATCCAATATTACAGATGTATCTGATCGGATAAAGAGTAAAATCAAAGATATTCCTGCATTGAAAAATAAAGATATTCAAGCTTCCATTTTATTTGATCAAGGAGTCCAGGTTAATGAATCTCTAAAAGGGTTAATAAAAGAGGGTTTATTAGGCTGCTTGTTTTCAATGATTTGTGTATTTCTGTTCTTCCGGAAAGTCCGTTCTACCTTATTAATTGTCCTTTCACTGCCAATTTGTCTTTTGGCAACAACTGGCTTATTAAAAATCATGGGTATTAGTCTCAATATTCTAACTGTTTCAGGACTTATTGTGGCCATGGGCAGGGTTGTCGATGACTCGATCGTTATCCTTGATAATATGAACCGGAAAGTCCATGAGGCAAACATGAAAACCAGCGTTCACTCGCTGACACAGGCCGTAAGAGAAATGATTCCAGCCATTGTTTCATCAACTGCGACTACGGTTGCCGTCTATGTTCCAATCGCGCTTATTGGCGGGATGGTAAGTTCGGCTTTTTCCGGATTTGCTTGGTCTGTGGTGATTGCCTTAATAATCTCACTATTCGTTTCCATTTTGGTTGTTCCTTCACTTTACAACCTGTTTTGGAAGGGAAGACCGATGTCGGGCGATGATAAATTAGAGCCTTTCGCCCAAAAAATTCTTAATTGGGTATTTGAAAGAAAGAAAAAAGTGATCTTAACCTTTGTTTCATTATTTCTATTAACGTCGGTGGGAGCTGCCTTCCTGCCAGTGAATTTTTTGCCAACAGCCAAAACTGGTCAAATCGCTGTCCAAATCGAAATGCCTCAAAATACTTCCTTAACCGAAGTCGATGCAGAAGTAAAAAGATTGGAAGCCTTATTGGAAACGAACCCTAAAGTCGAGTCATTTTCTTCAGGGCTCGGATCATCGTTCACTCCTCAATCGGATGATGTTTTTGATGCAGGAGGCGGATGGCTCCAGAAACCGAATATTACCAATTTATCCATAAAGGTTAAGAAAAGTACGGATGTAAATGACTTTATTAAGAGTTTACAAAATCAATTAAATGCATTGTCAAGCAAAGCTGTTTACGCTGTTTCAAATCAAAATATTGCAGGCGATGATTCCCAATTAAAAATTAATCTTACGGGATCCGATAGTCAAACACTAGAAACAATGGCACAAACAATACGAAACGAGCTTAAACTTATTCCAAGTCTATCAGTACAAGGTGCTGCGGAAGCTGATGATCATATGACTCAGTATCAGATTACTCTAAACCGCAAGGCAATCGAACATTATGGTATTAAGCTGGAGGACGTTATTAATCGAATTCAGCAATATACCGCTGAAGGAACAAAAGGGTTCATCTCAATTAATCAAAATCAATTTCCAATTGTTATTTATACCGATAAACAAAATGGCACTTCAAAGGATATCTTTACGTTAATGGGCGGTGAGACCTTCCTAGAAAAGGATGGAAAAAGCGTGAGATTGGATCAGCTTGCATCATTAGAGCCAACAGGTTCATCGGTGATTCAGGAGAAGGATGGACAACCGTACTCTGTGATTACCGCAAACATCATTTCAAGTGATATTGGAAAAGTATCAAAACAAGTCAAAACTTCCCTTGGGAAAATTCCGCTGCCGGAGGGTATCGAGTATTCATTTGCGGGTGCTCCTCAGCAGGTATATGAAATGATTTACGAAATGGCGCTCGCTTTGTTTTTTTCCATTTTACTCGTACTGATGATCATAAGTTCTGTCTTTCAGGGATGGAGAGCACCTATGACCGTATTAATTTGTATCCCATTAGCCTTTATTGGCTCTGTAATCGGAATGTTTATTTTTCAACTTGAATGGAATCTCGCAGCATTAGTGGGATTATTGATGTTGACGGGGATCGTCGTGACTAACGGGATCGTTCTTGTAGATAAAATTGAAAGAAATCTTAGAGACGGATTAGAACCAAAATTAGCCATCATGAGCGGGACCGCAACGCGGGTCAGACCCGTTTTAATGACAGCATGTACAACTGTATTAACTTTGCTTCCTTTAGCCGTATCAGGTAAAGCAGACACCATCGTGTCACAAACATTAGGTGTTGTTGTGGTGGGAGGCATGATCAGTTCGACGCTTATTTGCCTCTTGGTCATTCCAATCATGTATGAATGGATGAGTGGAAAAGGCAGAAAAACAAAGTCTTCGCAACAGTCCCAGATTTCAGCATAGATGTCAGGATTGGTAAGGAAAATTCAGTTTTTACAAAATCTTTGCATTCCCTTAACAAAAGAGAAACGTGCCATTAATATTCTTTTTGTTTAATGGATACGTAGAGAAAAAAGCATGCAATTGAGGAGGATAAAAATGAAAAAAATCCGTTTTGGCAAAAAAGGGGCAGCCGCTGTACTCGCATTGGCACTTACGATTCCAGCCGTAACACCTGCTTTCGCAAGCAGTGGGGATGCGAAAATCGACTCGGTTCGATTTATTGGAATGGATGCTCCTAAAAAGATTGAGGATATGGTTAAAACTTACACAAACGCATCAATGGAAGTAAAGTACAGCAATGGTGAAGTGAAGAAATTCCCACTTACTTATAAGAGACTTTTCAAGTCTGAAGATAAAGTAGCCATTAACAAAGGCAAGCTAATTCCAGCTGGTACTCCAATTGATGTAAAGGGAGATCCGATTATGGATACAAGTGTGGAAGGGAAACCTACATATTTTGTTTCTGATGCTCCCGATTCTAATAGTTTATTGAAGCCAATTAACGGACAACTTTATATGGTAACCCATTATGAATACCAGACCATAGATGCCGCTGGCAAATCTGCTTACGGTATCGTTCCTGCATCCATGTCTCTAACAACTCTTGACCAGGACAAGAAAACGGGAGAGCTAACACCTAAAGAAGTTAAAAAAATTGATTTTTCAAGTGTAAATGGTCTTTGGATTCCATGCAACGGATCTCTTTCACCGTGGAATACCCACTTAGGGTCAGAGGAGTATGAACCGGATGCCCGTACTTTTGAATCTGATTCAACATTTGCGGTACGAGCACAAGTAGAAAGCTTTGCTAAGCTTTATTTTGGGGATGTTAAAAAAGCAAATCCTTATTTCTATGGGTTCATTCCTGAAATCTCAGTGAACAAAGATGGAAACGCATCGGTTGAAAAGCATTACAGTATCGGCCGTTTTTCTCACGAATTGATGAAAATGATGCCTGATAATCGCACAGCTTTCTTTGGTGACGACGGATCATATACTACTATGTTCATGTATGTTGCGGATAAAGTGAAGGATTTATCTGCCGGTACATTATATGCTGCTAAGTTCCATCAAACAGGAACTGAAAATGGTGGTGCTGGAAACTTAGAATGGATTAAACTTGGCCATGCCTCTGATAAAGAAATTAAAGCTATTATCGACAGCAAGGTTACATTCAGTGATATTTTCGAAACATCTGATGTCCTAAAGCCTGGCTTCAAAGCAATTAAGCAATATTCCTATGGTAAAACTGAATACTTGAAAGTGAAACCAGGTATGGAAAAAGCGGCAGCGTTCTTAGAGTCTCGCCGTTATGCTGCACTACTTGGAGCTACATCTGAATTTAACAAAATGGAAGGTGTAACTTTAAACGAAAAGGATAATAAGGTTTACATTGCCATCTCGGATCAAAGCAACGGTATGACCGCAAGTTCGTCAGATCCAACTGATGATATGAAACTGCCAAAAATTAAATCCGGTGTGACGTATCAATTGGATTTAACAGCTGGTCAAAAGGACAGCAATGGACAAACGATTAACAGTGAATATGTTGCTTCGAAAATGTCTGGATTAATTGCTGGTGAAGATTTACCGACAGCGGATGCTTATGGTAATATAGCCAATGTAAATAAAGTGGCTAATACAGATAATTTAAGCTTCTCTGAATCATTAAGAACACTATTCATCGGTGAAGATAGCGGCATGCATACCAATAACTTCGTTTGGGCTTATAATGTCGATACAAAAGAATTAACAAGAATATTATCCGTTCCAGCCGGTGCAGAAGCAACTGGTTTGGCAGCAGTGGATAACCGCAGAGGACATTCTTATATTATGAGCAACTTCCAGCATCCAGGGGATGAACTTGGAGGCAAGAATATAACAGCAGTCGATAAAGCTGAATTACAAGCAGCAATGGAAAAAGAAATTGGTATTGATCGTACCGGTGGAGTAGGATATATTTCTGGAATGCCTAAACTTGGCGACCTGCAAAATAACGATCAAGATTAATCGCTATATAGATTAAGAGTTAAATATATTCGTTTTACTTAAATTCATACTCCGGTAATCTTAAGATTTCCGGGGTATTTTTACTTGTTAACTGAAAAATGACAACGTAGGAGTGCTTACATGAAACGTTTTCCTTCATTTATACTTTTTACAATCATGGGCTGCCTTTTAATCTTTTCTGTTATTTTCATTTATGCAACGAAAGAAGAAGCGTCTGCTAAAACAGAAAAAGGGCAGACACAGGTGTTTCATTTATATGCTGCGGATATGGAACAGGAAATTGCCCAGGGTACGACCCTGTATTCATGGGGCTTTGGATTGTGGGATCCAAAGAAAAATGCGCCTGCGACCCAGCCTAGCGTTCCCGGGCCGGAAATACGTGTAACCGAGGGAGATCACGTCAAAGTGGTATTCCACAATCAGCAAAAAGAAATGCACACGATACATTTTCATGGGATTGATAATAGTTTTGCAGGCGACGGAACCCCAGAGCTGAGCCAGCATCCAACCATAAATCACGATTCTTTTACTTACGAATTTGATGCTCCTAAAGCAGGAACCTATTTCTATCACTGTCATGTTGAACCGGACAGACATCCTGAAATGGGGTTATATGGGGCTATTATTGTAGAGCCGAAAAAGCCTAAATACAAGACCGATGGCGAATTTACATTGCTTCTTTCGGAAAGAGATCCGCTTTTAAGCCTTGCTGAAGGCCAGGAAGCCCACCAGTATGTGGGAACAGCTGCGGAGCACCTTCACTTGGATAGTGAATATGACACAACCGATCGAAAGGCAAGATATTATACGATCAATGGAAAAGTTGACCCAGAAATACCGCCTCTCCATGTGAAAGAGGGAGGGACCTATTTAATAAGGCTAATTAATGCCGGCTCGGAGGTTCACTCGTTCCATACCCATGGCCACCATTTCAAGGTTATCGCTTCTGATGGCCGTGACATTAAAAATCCGATGACTAAGGATACGATTACCATCGGACCTGGAGAAAAATATGATTTATTATTGACTGCGGACAACCCTGGAATTTGGCCTATTCATTGCCATATGGGTCCGCATGCGACTCACGGGATGCATATGATGATGGTTTACGATAATTATCATGACAAAATGACCCATGGCAGTAAAAATCCAATCAGTGATGTAAAACACCATTTTGCATTGCTGAAACAATACCATTTCGAGAAGAAATACGACTTAATGAAAATAGAAATGAAGGCTATAAGTAATGGATTGCATGAGTTTTACAATTTAGTTTCTGATGAGCATTTTGAAGAATGGAATACACTCGATAACGCAGCAACAACCGTTAATCAACAACTAAATAGTACAGTGAATCCAGATATTCTGGAGAAATCAATTACAGATCTAGAACAAAAGATTAATAACATGGAGCAAATTTTACAAACTGGAGATTTAAGCTAGTTTCATAGGACAAATATATATCTTACTGTTAAGCGGGTGATTTGATGAAAAATAAAGTAATTGTTGTTGATGATGAAGAATGACAAAATTTCGAAATACGCTGGTAATTATATTCATCATATTAATATTTTCCTTATTCCTTGGATTAGGAGTATTGCTCGGTCAGTTATTTAATAGCAATTTTGCAGAAACACTAAGTGATCTTCAAAAAATTGAAATCATGCGTACCATTTTCATTTTTGTTGTCATTTTCTTAGTCCTCATTATTTATCTTGGAATGAGAATTTTATCAAGATATACAAAACCCATCGTCGAGGCAACAAATGTCGCGATTGAATTGACAGAAGGAAATTTTCAGGCCAGGACAAAAGTCAATGGTTCTGATAAAACGGGAATGTTGGGTACATCTATAAATAGGCTGGCTCAAAACCTTCAAGAACTAGTTAAATCCCAAGAAATACAGCAGGAACATCTCAGTGTTTTGATTGAAAATATGGGATCTGGTTTAGTCTTAATTGATAGCCGAGGGTATATTAGCTTAATCAATAAAGGCTTTATTGATATTTTTAAAGGCAGCCCGACTGATTATTTAGAAAATCTTTATTACGAGGTCATTAATCAGGAGGAAGTTTGTAATTTAGTTACAGAAGTATTTCGGACTGAAAAACATGTCAGTAAACAATTACTAATCCCATTATTTATAGAAAGAAGATATTTTGCTGTATACGGTGTGCCGATCATTGGAACAAATAATGTTTGGAAAGGGGTTTTACTCGTTTTTCACGACATTACAGAACTAAAAAAACTAGAGCAGGTTCGGAAAGATTTTGTTGCAAATGTTTCACATGAATTAAAAACACCCGTTACTTCAATTAAAGGATTTACTGAAACACTGTTGGATGGGGCGATGAACAATAAAGATACATTAAAATATTTCCTTTCGATTATTTTAAAAGAAAGTGGACGGCTTCAATCTCTCATTCAGGATTTATTGGAGCTTTCAAAAATAGAACAGCAAGGCTTTAAATTGGACATCCAAGAAATGGATTTATACAAATTACTCGAAGAGGTTATAACCCTCTTAAATGGGAAAGCAGAAGCAAAAGACATCCACCTTGATTTAATCTGTAAGGAGGAGCACGTTCAGATAAAAGGGGATGTGAATCGCTTAAAGCAAGTATTTATCAATTTAATTAACAATGCCATTACTTATACACCCACAAACGGAAATGTAAAGGTGCTCTTGTTTGATAATGGTAACCAAGTACGGATACATGTAAAAGACACTGGTATTGGAATGAAAAAAGAAGAAATCCCTCGTATTTTTGAGCGATTTTACCGAGTTGATCGTGCGAGAAGCCGTAACTCTGGCGGAACTGGACTTGGACTGGCAATCGTTAAACATTTGATTGAAGCCCACCAAGGTAAAATCAGTGTAACGAGTGATATTGGTAAAGGAAGTGAATTTATTATTGAGCTAAAAAAATAGGGGTAAAGAGTAGATATCATTTGCAAGGTGAAAAAAATTTTAATAAGGATTTCCATAAAAGGGTTGCCAAACAGGGCAAGTCCCTTTTTTGCTGATAGGTTAGAAATTGCTCTCTTCATAAATATAGTTTGGATTTATTTTCCTATTCAACATTTACAGAACCTTTACACTCAGTTAAAACTTAATTAAAACTTTTGTCCTATAGTATTTAATTGTAAGGTGAAAACAAAATTAATTACTCTTAGGGGGAAATAAAACAAATGAAAAGCTTTAAAAAATTAAGCCTTCTTACACTATTTGCAGCAATAATGGTAATCATGGCAGCATGTGGAGGCGGAGCATCTACTGAGAAAACAGAAGGAAACTCCAACAAAGACACTGCAAAAACGGAAGAAAAGAAAGAACTTTCTGGCTCATTAGTCGTTTCAGGTTCATCAGCAATGCAGCCATTAGTGGCAGCAGCAGCTGAAGAGTTTATGGCGAAAAATCCTAATGTTGATATCCAAGTAAATGCGGGTGGATCTGGTACTGGCCTATCACAAGTAGCTGAAGGATCTGTCCAAATTGGTAACTCAGACGTATTCGCTGAAGAAAAAGAAGGCGTCCCAGCTGATCAGCTTGTTGACCATAAAGTAGCTGTAGTCGGTATGACAGCTGCTGTTAACCCTAAAGTTGGCATTAAGGATATTAAAAAAGAAGACCTTATCAAAGTATTCACTGGTAAAATCACAAACTGGAAAGAACTTGGCGGTAAAGACCAAAAAATCGTTCTTGTAAACCGTCCTGACTCTTCTGGAACTCGTGCAGTATTTAACAAGTTCGCTCTTGATGGTGCAACACCAGCTGAAGGTGTCACAGAAGATTCTTCAAACACTGTTAAAAAGATTATTAATGAAACAGACGGTGCAATTGGTTACCTTGCATTCTCATACTTCACTGATGACACAGTAACACCTCTTGCAATCGATGGTGTAGAACCAACTGCGGAAAATGTACAATCTGGTAAATTCCCAGTATGGGCATACGAACACTCTTATACAAAGGGTGAGCCTACAGAAATAGCAAAAGCATTCCTTGATTTCATGATGTCAGATGATATCCAAAACACTTTATTAAATGAACAAGGGTATCTTCCTGTAACAAAAATGGAAGTAGAGCGTGACGCAAAGGGAAATCAAACTAATAAATAATTAATTAAAAAGGGTAAGTGCCTCGAGGCAATTATCCTTTTTTTGGGTATAACTCTTCTTGAATGGATGAATGGAAGAGGCAGAATCACAAAGACTTTACAACAGACTCAGATTTCAGCGAAGGTTTGATCCTGGTGGCTAAACATTAAGTGGAATCTACTTAAATGTCACCCACTTTTAATTTATAACTGTCCATTAGGAAAAAGGTCCATTGAATTTTGTGAGTGGAATGTGATTTTAATAGGATAAAAGTATTGTTTTTACTTATTTTACAAAAATTTAGCATTCCTTTAACAAATGCAAAACGCGGCATTAATATTCTTTTCGTTTAATAGAACTATATTTACAAAATGGAGGTATGAGCTAGTTTCTTAGGAAAAGTCAATATCTTACTATTAAGCGGGTGATTTGATGAAAAAAGTACTTGTTGTTGATGATGAACAGTCCATTGTTACGCTCCTTCAATATAATTTGGAGCAGGCTGGTTATGAAGTCATTACTGCGATGGATGGTGAAGCTGGTAAACGTTTAGCAACAATTGAAGCTCCTGACATAATTGTATTAGATTTAATGCTTCCAAAGCTGGATGGAATGGAAGTATGTAAATTGCTTCGTCAGGATAAGGTTATGACTCCTATTTTAATGCTAACGGCAAAGGATGATGAATTTGATAGAATAATTGGTCTTGAGCTCGGCGCTGATGACTATATGGTAAAGCCCTTTAGTCCAAGAGAAGTAATTGCCAGAGTAAAAGCGATCTTAAGAAGAACCCAGGCTCAAGCGGAAGATGCACTCGAGCAGATAAATGGGCCAAAAATAAAAATGGGCAAATTAACAATCTATTCTGAAAAATACGAAGCCTACCTTAAAGGAAATCTTCTGGAGTTAACATTAAAGGAATTTGAGCTGCTTCATTTCATGGTGCAAAATAAGGGCCGAGTCCTAACTCGTGATCACCTGCTAAGTTCTGTATGGAATTATGAGTTTGCAGGAGATACGAGAATTGTGGACGTGCATATCGCCCATTTAAGAGAAAAAATTGAAGAGGATACCAAGCGGCCTGCTTATATTAAAACCGTTCGTGGTCTTGGCTATAAATTCGAAGTGCAACAAGGATATTAACATTATTCGGAAAAAGTGTTGTTTCGCAGACTGAGGACACTTTTACAAAAGCTTTACATTCTATTAAAACTGAATTAATACTCTTCTCCTATACTAGTAAATGTAAAGCGGAACAAAAATTCATAACTCTTAGGGGGAAATAAAGCAAATGAAAAGCTTTAAAAAACTAAGCCTACTTACAGTATTCGCAGCATTAATGGTAATCATGGCAGCATGTGGAGGCGGAGCATCTACTGAGAAAACAGAAGGAAGCGCCAAAAAGGAAACTCCAAAAACGGAGGAAAAGAAAGAACTTTCCGGCTCATTAGTCGTTTCAGGTTCATCAGCTATGCAGCCATTAGTGGCCGCAGCTGCTGAAGAATTTATGGCTGCAAATCCAAATGTTGATATTCAAGTAAATGCGGGGGGATCTGGTACAGGCTTATCACAAGTTGCAGAAGGATCTGTGCAAATTGGTAACTCAGACGTTTTTGCTGAAGAAAAAGAAGGCGTTCCAGCAGATCAGCTTGTAGACCACAAAGTAGCTGTTGTTGGTATGACTGCTGCGGTTAACCCTAAAGTCGGCATTAAAGATATCAAAAAAGAAGACCTAATCAAAGTTTTCACTGGAAAAATCACTAACTGGAAAGAACTTGGCGGTAAAGACCAAAAGATTGTTCTTGTAAACCGTCCTGACTCTTCTGGTACTCGTGCAGTATTCAATAAATTTGCACTTGATGGTGCTACACCAGCTGAAGGTGTAACAGAAGACTCTTCAAACACTGTTAAAAAGATTATTAACGAAACAGATGGCGCCATTGGATACCTTGCATTCTCATACTTCACTGATGATACTGTTACACCTCTTGCAATCGATGGTGTAGAACCAACTGCTGAAAATGTACAATCTGGTAAATTCCCAGTTTGGGCTTACCAACATTCTTATACTAAGGGTGAGCCAACTGAATTAGCCAAAGCGTTCCTTGATTTCATGATGTCAGATGATATTCAAAACAACTTGTTAAAAGAACAAGGTTATCTTCCTGTAACGAAAATGGAAGTAGAGCGTGACGCAAAAGGAAATCAAACAAATAAATAATTAATTAATTTAAAAGGGTAAGTGCCTTGTGGCATTTACCCTTTTCTAATGGTATGACTCTACTAAATATATCCACACTTCTTATTCCCATCGGTCTATTCACCTAGGAAAAAAGATGCAAAAGTATTAATAAATATTCAACACTATCTTCATATTTCTTTTACAACAAAACCTTAATATTTGATTTAGTAGAAGTTACTGAATGAAATTACTAGATTAAAGGTGTGAATACCATTGAAAAAAATAATAGCTGGGTTTGCTGGGTTTATCTGCTTTATCACATTAACGCTTTTACCTATTAATACATCGGCCCATACGGATAATAGTGAAGGGTATTCGAAAATTACAGTTGAAAAGGATAAGCTCCATGTAGAATTACATCTTGATTTTTTCGAACTTGGGCGGCTTATCAATTTTGGTGTTCGTCCAGGTACGGAAAAAGACCTGCTGAATGGTGCTTTAGCAAAGCAACGTGGGGCTGTTGCCGAATACCTTGATTCCCACTTCGAAGTATTTACCGATGGAGCCAAAGCAAGGGGATCCGTTATTTCAACTGATATCGAAAACAGACTAGGGAGGGATTACGCCAAAATAGGGCTCGAATATCCTATCCCTTCAGACAAATCCTCCTTGCAAATACATTATAGTGTTTTCTTTGATGACAATGATTCCATGCATCGAAATATCATGACATACGACTTAGAAAATAAAAAAGGCCAATTTATTTTCAATACCGAAGACAGGGAATTTAATGCTGGAAAGGAAAGCTTGGCAGGACAGTTTTTCCGGTTCGTTCAGCTCGGTTTCCATCATATCATGATTGGTTATGATCATATCCTTTTTGTCATAGCCCTCGTATTTGGAGCTCGCCGACTTATTGATGTTCTAAAGGTCATTTCAGTATTTACTTTAGCCCACAGTATTACCCTTGGATTAACAGCGTTAAAGCTGATCCAATTCCCTGCAGAAATTATTGAGCCGCTTATTGCTCTAAGCATTGCATTTGTAGCAGTAGAAAACTACTTTGGTTTTTCACCCAAATATCGATTTGCCGTCGTATTCGGATTCGGACTTATCCATGGGGTTGGCTTTGCGGGGGCTTTGCAGCTTTCAAACGACGTTACCTGGAGGTCGATCCTGTCGATTTTCTCATTCAATATTGGTGTTGAAGCAGGACAAGCCTTAATTATTTTGATTTTATTTCCCTTACTGGTTTATATCCGGAAGTTTAAATGGTCCACTATCGTTCAGGCAGCAGCGACGGCTGGGATCTTTGGAATGGGAATAATCTGGTACTTTGAGCGTTTCTTTACTTAATAAATAACTTTTAAGGGGTGATGCGAACATTTACTTACTTAGTTGTAAATTTAATAGGGGAAATAAATAAAAAAATAGGAGGGGAAACAAGATGAAGACACAAAAAGACAAAGGGAAAACAGTCAAACAAAAACTTAAACCAGTAGCTGCGGCTGCGATGTGCGGTCTCGCTCTTGCAGCTACAATAAAACCCGTTGTAGCGGATAATCCAACTGCTACGATTAAGGGAACTGTTTTCGCTGACAAAAACGTGAATGGAACTCGGGACGGGAATGAACAAGGAATTCCAAATGTATCCGTCTCGGACGGTAAAAACATAACAGTCACAGATGATCTGGGCAATTATACCTTAACAATAGACACAGACAGGCGTCTGGACGATATCGTGTTTGCCACCGTTCCAAGCGGATACAGCGTTCCGACTGACCAAAACAAAACGCCGCAATTTTACAAGCGGTTAGGGGATGTTCAAGCTGGAGAAACAAAGGAACAAAACTTTGGTCTAGTACATACGCCTGAGAGTAGTAATCCGAATTTTAGCTTTGTCAACATTGCCGATGTACATGTTCAAGCTGGCACGGCCAATAACCGTGAACGGTTTACTGACCAGTTGGCACAAATTAATGAATCGACAGGAAATCCCGCTTTTATCGCTGTTAGCGGTGACTTGACCAATCGTGCAGATCCTTCTGAATTTGGGGATTATACGGCAAGTACGTCTACTTCAAAACTTCCTGTTTATCCAGCAGTCGGCAATCATGACTTTGCGCCGGGTTCGGACTATAAGACAAGAATTGATCGGTACCGAGATTATCTTGGACCGGAATGGTATTCTTTCGATTATGGTAACCGTCACTTCGTAGTATTGGAAAATACTCTTGGTTTTGATCAGCCGGACCAATTAGAATGGCTCCAAAAGGATTTGTCCATTAATGCGAAGGGTGATAAGGAAGTGGTTGTATTCGTTCATAGACCTATGAATACGCCGCAAACACCTTCGCCGGATAAAACGAAGCAATTTATCGACCTTCTTAAGCAATACAATACCCGCTTGGTGATGGTGGGACATACTCATGTTAACGATGTAGCAACAGATACGATACCTGGTGCAGACCATGTGACAACGGTTTCTAGTGCCTACACGATTGACCAGATGCCAAACGGATTCCGGATGGTTTCTTTCCTGGGTGATAAGCAGGAAGAGAAATACAAAATGTATGACGTAAAACAAAGCGCTGCGATTGTTCATCCGGCAGCTGGCAGCGAAGTCCCGGAAGGAAAAATGGACATATTGGTAAATGCCTATAACACGTCAAGTAATGTCATTAAGGTTGAATACCGGATTGATGGCGGTTCTTGGAGAAACCTAAAGCAAAGCAGCGGTATGGCTTGGCATGAACAATGGGATGCCGAAAAGGCAAAAAAAGGTCAGCATGCCATCGAAGTTAGAGTAACAGATGATGCAGGAAAGGTTTGGGTTAAAAACAACACCTTCAATATCGTAGATAAAGACAAACGTGTTGCCCCGAAGAAGGGGAACGACTGGTCCATGTTCCATGGCAATGCCCAGCACACTGGAGCGGCGAAAGATACTCTTGATGCAGGTCTAAGTCTGGGCTGGACATACCGGACTCCAGGAACAATCCTGACCTCATCCCCGGCCATTTCAAATGGAATGGTTTATGTTGGAACACGTGATGAAAGCGGCAGTGAACACCATGCCATCCATGCTGTCGACCTTGAAACTGGTAACAAGCGATGGGAAGTGAAGGCAGATGCCCAGGTACAAGCTTCACCTGCCGTTGCTGACGGGATCGTCTATGCATCTTCCATCCGTGGGACTATTTATGCAATGAATGCCCAAACAGGAGAGATTATTTGGGAAAAAACGGTTGGGAAAGATCAAGTACAAAGAGCTTGGATGTACTATTCTCCTACTGTAATGGATGGAGTAGTTTACCAGGCATACAGTACAGGCAGCGGCGGTAAAATGATGGCTCTTGATGCCAAAACTGGTGAAGAAAAATGGAATGTTCCTTTAGCAGGCGGCTGGATTGTCGAATCCACTCCTGTCGTTAAGGAAGGTAAGATTTATGTAGGAGGAGATGGCGGCTGGCTGATCTCTCTAGATGCCTCAACCGGTAAAGAACTGTGGAGGAAAAAACCGGCTGGCGGCTGGATGCACTCCATGCCATCGATTGCAGATGGACGGGTATACATGGGATACGGTGGCGGATTGCTGGTTTCTCTTGATGCAGCCACCGGCAAAGAACTATGGCGTTACAAGAGCCCGGATTCATCCTATATTGCCGGGGACACAACTGGTTCGTCTCCAGCCGTAGCGGACGGAGTCGTATATATGGGATTCCCAGATGGAAATGTCGCAGCATTGGATGCAGCAACCGGTACAAAGAAATGGAGCTATCACACAAAGGGAGGAATCATTTCTTCTGCAGCAGTGAGCGGCGAAACGGTTTTTATTGGTTCGAACGATGGAAATCTTTATGCTTTGGATAGCTTAACGGGACAACCTCTATGGCAGCATGAAATTGGGGCATGGGTTGCTTCATCGCCGGCCATTTCTGGTAATACGCTTGTGATTGGAGCGCTTGATGGTAACCTATATGGTTTTACTCCAGGAGGTAAGGCTGCACAGCGCTGGCCGCGTCTGACTGGCCAAGTGACTGATGACTTGGGTAAACCTGTTGGCAGTGCTACGGTTATTGCAACAGACAGCGAAGGTAAACGCCAAATTTCCTCTGCCAATGCCAAGGGACAATACCTGCTTGGACTAAAGCCTGGTACCTATACTCTGACAGTTGTACGCAGGGGCTACCAAAGCAATGAGCCGGTATCAGTGGAACTTACCAACGGAGAAAACCGGACAATGGGATTACACGTAAAAGCAGTCACAGAACCAGTTGCAGGAGTATCTCAGGAAGCACCAGATTTTAATTTCGGAAGCCCGAGATTGGATGCCAATAGCGGCAATCCGTTTCACTTCGTCATGAATAACCGAATTCAAGCGACCATTTCCTCCCAGGTTGCAGCTAATAATCAGCCTGGTACATTCCAGCCTGGGTGGCTTGGGGATATCGCCTTGCTTGATACCAATGCATTGGAAACGCTCGATTGGAGTGAATGGATCCTTTCGCCAACGATGAATGATCCGAAACGTCCATGGGGTCGTGATGGCGAGTGGTTATCACTTCCGAATATCGAAACGATTGGTGATACCATCCATGCTTCCGGACAAGCACAGATCGATCCTTCTATTAAAACTTCCGTTACGTATCGGACACTTCCAAATGCACCTGTTGTGAAGTTTACGCTCCAATTGGAGAATACAGGTAAGAAGGATTTCAATGGTTATTTCCAATACCTGCTAGATCCAGACAGTGCCGATGACACAGCGTTTGTTCCAGGGATTGCGAAAACAAATCCCGGCTTTATGACTTCCGGTTGGACTGGAAACTATATTTATGACGGTCCGAAAACTGCAATCGCAAGCCCTGCTCATGGAATTGCCTGGACGAAAGACCATCCTTCCGGGTTAAGTGCTTTTGGCTATATCTTCGGAGTTTCGTTTGATGCTAGCGTGAAAGCTGGCGAAAAACGTACGATTAGCTGGTATCATATTACGGACTATCCTGCAGATGGAAGCAGCCCGGCAGCAAACATTGCCATGTGGGCAAATCAACTGGCTGATATTGATCCGGAAGCGAACTGACTTATAGGTTTTTTGCTCAAAAATTAAATATTAAAACTTTCGTAAAAAAGAAGATACATTAATTATCATTTGTATCTTCTTTTTGTTATTAACCGAATCGAATTAGATTAGTAAACATTAAGGTTCAAATGTGTGAGATGTGAAATGTTAGGATTCTGGTTAAAGCATATTATTTTTTTATCGGAGGATTGTTGACATCCACATGGAACGGTGCAAGATTATCTTCGTTCTTACCATAAAATTGTTCCTGAATGTCATGATTGGCCATCTCAGCTTCAGAATTTCCCTCTGAATACTCCCTTGCTCTGTAATCTTTAAATTTTTGACTCATCCTGCGATTTGTAACCTCAGCCTCTGTTTGATATTTGTTGTTATTTGCTGACATAATGATCCCTCACTTATAAATGAATGTAATCTTAGGTTATAAAAAAATTTAAAAAATAACCCAAATAATTAATTTGGGGGAAGGCAATATATAAAAGAGAAATTTAATTTTTTCTTTATAGATACTTGACACTGATCTATAACCCTACATTAAATTCGAACAAGCCAACTATACAACGTTCTTATTGAAAATGTAAGGGAGGCATTAACAACGTCATAGGGAGGCTTTAAAATGAAGCGATTGAAAAAAATCAGTTTAATGATAACAGTCATAGCTTTAATGGTGTTTTCAGCTGCTTGCGGCGGCGGTGCAAAAAAAGATGAAACTAAAGATACTGCAGATAAAGGTGGCAAGGAAATATCAGGATCCCTGGTTGTTTCCGGTTCCTCTGCAATGCAGCCTCTTGTTGCTGCCGCGGCGGAAGAATTTATGGCCAATAATCCAAAAGTGGATGTTCAAGTCAATGCAGGCGGGTCTGGTACAGGTTTATCTCAAGTGGCTGAAGGGTCCGTTCAGATTGGGAACTCTGATGTTTTTGCTGAAGAAAAAGAAGGCATTCCAGCCGACCAGTTAGTGGATCATAAAGTGGCGGTGGTTGGGATAACCGCTGCAGTTAATCCAGATGTTGGCATTAAGGACATTTCAAAAGATAATCTCATTAAAGTTTTTACTGGCAAAATTACAAACTGGAAGGACGTTGGCGGGAAAGATCAAAAAATCGTCTTAGTGAATCGCCCTGATGCATCAGGTACACGTGCAGTCTTTAATAAATTTGCCCTCGATGGAGCAACACCTGCGGAAGGAATTACAGAAGATTCTTCCAACACGGTTAAAAAAATCGTGAATGAAACCGCTGGTGCAGTAGGTTATTTAGCTTTCTCTTACTTTACGGATGATAAGGTAACTCCACTTTCCATTGATGGGGTTGAACCGACAGATGAAAATGTGCAATCAGGCAAGTTTCCTGTCTGGGCATACGAACATTCATATACAAAAGGAGAACCAACTGGGGCTGCGAAAGCATTCTTAGACTATTTAATGTCTGATGACGTTCAAAATACCTTGTTAAAAGATCAAGGGTACTTACCTGTTACCAAAATGAAAGTTGAACGTGACGCTAAAGGGAATCAAACAAATAAATAATCATTATACGGCAATAAATAGGGTAAATGTGAATGCACATTTACCCTTACGACGTAATTTAGGGGTGTTTGGTGCAATATGGAAAAACTGGTTCCAGCAAAAGAAAGGCTATTAAAGTCAGGAAAAGATAGGCTGGGAGGAGAATTCAGGGGAAAAGTCCTTGTTATTTTATGTGCAGTTATTATGATTTCTGCAACTATTGCCATTACGATTTTTTTAGGAACAAAAGGTTTGCAATCCTTTATTAAAAATGGTGTTAGTCTCATTGAGTTCTTAACGAGTAAGACCTGGAATCCTACTAATCAAGCTAAGCCTGCATACGGAACATTACCATTCATTTTCGGTTCATTTGCTGTAACCTTTCTTTCGGCACTAGTAGCGGCACCGTTAGGGATTGGCGGAGCTATCTTTATGACAGAAATTGCACCATCTTGGGGAAGAAAAATTTTGCAGCCAGTCATTGAGCTTTTAGTCGGAATTCCTTCTGTTGTTTATGGATTCATCGGACTTACAGTATTAGTTCCATTTATCAGGGAAAATGTCGGTGGACTTGGATTTAGTCTGCTATCCGGAACCATTGTTCTTTCTGTCATGATTCTCCCAACCGTAACAACCATTGCTACAGATGCGATGAGCTCTTTGCCAAAGCCTTTAAGAGAAGGTTCTTATGCTCTTGGTGCAACACGGTGGCAAACTATCCGAAAAGTGCTCATTCCTGCAGCAATGCCAACATTGCTCACTGCAATTGTACTTGGGATGGCAAGAGCATTTGGAGAAGCTTTAGCTGTTCAAATGGTTATTGGTAACGTAAAGAATTTGCCTTCAAGTTTACTGGATGCGTCCGCAACGTTGACAACCATTATTACGTTAAATATGGGCCACACCACATATGGAAGTGTGGAAAATAATACTCTTTGGTCAATGGGATTAATCTTATTAATCATGTCGTTCGCATTTATTCTCCTCATACGTTATTTATCTTCAAGGAGGAAGATGTAATGAATGCTAAATCTGCTGATCGATTAGCTTCAGTTGTCTTTTATGTCATTGCACTTGTTATTATTTCAATACTAGTCGGTTTATTTTACTATATTTTGGTAAACGGATTAAAAAACATCTCCCTTGATTTCATAACAGGTCCTTCCTCCAACGTAAGGGCGGGCGGGGGAATCCGCGATCAATTATTTAATTCGTTTTATGTCCTGTTTATTACGATGTTGATTGCCGTACCACTAGGGATTGGCGGCGGAATTTATATGGCAGAGTATGCTAAACCAGGAAAGGTTACGGACATTATTCGTTCTTGCATTGAAGTTTTAGCCTCGCTTCCTTCCATTGTAATAGGCATGTTTGGTTTATTGATGTTTGTTAATTTAACAGGGTGGGGCTATACCATATTAGGGGGAGCATTAGCACTTACAGTGTTTAACTTACCCGTTATAGTTCGTGTAAGTGAGGACGCTATCCGATCTGTCCCAAGAGATTTGAAAGAGGCCAGCCTTGCATTAGGAATTACACATTGGCACACGATTAAAACCGTCATATTGCCAAGTGCATTCCCCACTATTTTAACAGGAATCATCCTTGCTTCAGGAAGGGTATTTGGTGAAGCGGCTGCACTTTTATTTACTGCAGGTTTGTCCACACCAAGATTGGATTACGCAAATTGGAATCCATTTTCTCAAACCTCACCATTAAATATTTTTCGTCCAGCAGAAACTCTGGCAGTTCACATTT
Organism: Neobacillus bataviensis; assembly: GCF_019969725.1. The sequence continues at coordinate 106,324 of NZ_JAHXYW010000003.1, read as the reverse complement.
GGTCTGTCAATACTCAGGGTTTAATCCCGGATGTAGAAGAGGTCTCTAGCGGTGCAGCTGCAGTTTTAGTTATTTCTGTATTAATTTTTAATTTATTGGCAAGATGGATTGGAAGTATGATTCATCGGAAAATCACAGCATCTTAATAAAGGCAGGTGAGAAATCATGGAAGCGGTTGAAAGTCTTTTGAATTTGCAAAGTAATCATATTCTACAAGTAAAAAACTTAGAGATTTTTTATGGAGAAAAACGAGCTGTTAATGGGATTTCATTGGATATTGAAAAAAATTCCGTAACCGCTCTCATCGGTCCGTCTGGTTGTGGAAAGTCCACTTTTTTAAGAAGCATCAATAGGATGAATGATCTTATTCCTGGAGCACATGCAAAGGGAGAAATCATTTATGAGGATCTAAATATATTATCTGATCAAATAAATGTTGTTGCATTACGAAAAGAAATTGGAATGGTCTTTCAAAAACCGAATCCTTTTCCTAAATCGATTTATGAAAATATAACCCACGCTATAAAGTTTGCAGGAACGAGAAAGAAAATCATGCTTGATGAAATCGTTGAGGAAAGCCTGCGAAAGGCGGCATTGTGGGAAGAAGTAAAGGATCGTCTTCATAAATCAGCACTTGGTCTTTCAGGCGGACAGCAGCAACGTCTTTGCATTGCAAGAACGATCGCGATGAAACCAACCGTTATGCTCTTAGATGAACCTTCTTCCGCTCTAGATCCAATTTCTAACGGAAAGGTTGAAGATCTTATCGTAGAATTAAAAAAGGACTATTCAATAATAATTGTAACCCATAATATGCAGCAGGCATCTCGTATTTCCGATAAAACAGCTTTCTTCTTAAGCGGTGATTTGATTGAATATGATTTAACGGAAAAAATATTTACCAATCCTTCACAAAAAAAGACAGAAGAGTACATTTCAGGAAGGTTTGGATAAGGGAGGAATCGTATGTCTGCCATAACGGTACATAGACAGGTTTTTCAAATTAATGATTTGAATTTATGGTATGGTGAGCATCATGCATTAAAAAAAATAAACTTCCCGATTAACAAAAAAGAAGTAACTGCAATTATTGGTCCTTCCGGCTGTGGAAAGTCAACTTTTATCAAGACGTTGAACTTGATGATTAATTATGTTCCGAATGTTAAGATGACAGGAGAAATTAATTATAATGGCCAAAATATCTTAAATGAAAAAATGGATCTAGTAGAACTGCGAAAAAATGTGGGTATGGTTTTTCAAAAAGGAAATCCTTTTCCTCAATCGATTTTTGATAATGTAGCTTACGGACCAAGGATCCACGGAATCAAAAGAAAGACCCATCTTGAAGAGATTGTAACCAAGTCTTTAATGGATGTAGCCTTATGGGACGAAGTAAAGGATCGATTAAATGCTCCAGCACTTGGTCTATCTGGCGGACAGCAGCAAAGGTTGTGCATTGCAAGAGCCCTTGCAACAAAACCGGATGTCTTACTTATGGATGAACCAACCTCGGCCCTTGACCCTATTTCAACCCTTAAGATTGAAGAATTAATCTTAGAACTGAAGGAGAAATATACGATTGTGATTGTTACACACAATATGCAGCAAGCGTCTAGGGTTTCGGATCAAACTGCTTTCTTTTTGATGGGTGAATTAATTGAGCTCGATAAAACCGAAAAGATTTTCTCAAATCCAAGTGATGAACGTACGGAAGGATATATTACAGGAAGATTTGGTTAAAGGAGGTACAAAAATGATCACAAGATTAAATTTCGATAGTAATTTAAAACAATTAAAAGATATGCTTATGGAAATGGCTCATAAATCGGAACATGCTATTAAAGAAAGTATTAACACCCTCATAAATCAGGATATTGAAAAAGCGAATGAAATCATTAATAATGATACAATTATTGATGAGTTAGAACATGAAATTAACAATAAAGCGATTATTTTAATTGCAAAGGAATCTCCGGTGGCCAGGGACCTTAGAAAAATTGTTGTTGCGTTAAAAATTTCTTCTGAGGTAGAACGAATTGCTGATAATGCCGTTAATATTGCAAAGTCAACCTTGCATATAGGGAAAGAAAAACATATTAAAGAAATTGTCGACATTCCCAAAATGATGGATCTCGCCTTAGACATGCTAAGTGATTCTTTAAAAGCCTTCCTCTCAGAAGATGTTGATCTCGCAAAGGAATGCGCTAAAAAAGATGACAAAGTGGATGAAATGTACGGAACTTTAGTTAAAGAACTTATGGGCTATATACAGAAATATCCTGCACAAACGAATCAAATTACACAGTTAGCATTTGTGTGCAGATACATTGAAAGAATTGCGGATCATTCGACGAACATCGCCGAACATGTTATCTACCTTGTGACTGGGGAACGTTTTGATTTAAACGCGTAATTCATTTCTTTATTTCAAGAAAGGAAGGGAGAACCGAATGAGAAAAGAAATAAAAGAAACAGATTGGAACTTTGACAATAGTTATGCTCGTCTGCCTAAAATATTTTTTACAAGCCAAACACCAACTCCAGTCCGTTCACCAAAGTTGATTATACTAAATGGCGCATTGGCAAAAGAACTTGGATTGAAGGCCGACTCGTTACAAGACGAAGATGGTGTTGCCGTTTTTGCCGGAAATCGAATACCGGAAGGGGCAGCACCGCTTGCACAAGCATATGCTGGTCATCAGTTTGGCGGGTTTACCAAGTTAGGGGACGGGCGTGCTTTGCTGCTTGGCGAACAAATCAACCCTAAAGGGGAACGGTTTGATATTCAACTGAAGGGGGCAGGGAGGACGCCATACTCCCGCGGGGGTGATGGCAGGGCAGCACTTGGACCGATGCTGCGCGAATACATTATCAGCGAAGCCATGCATGCACTGGGTATCCCGACGACCCGAAGCCTCGCTGTGGTGGAGACGGGTGAACCAGTTATCCGTGAAACCTACCTGCCGGGTGCTATTTTGACCCGTGTGGCTGCCAGTCATTTGCGGGTTGGTACTTTTCAGTATGCAGCAAATTGGGGAACTGTAGAAGATCTAAGACTACTGGCTGATTATGCACTTGACCGCCATTATCCAGAAGTTGAATCAGGCGAGGGGCAATATCTGTCACTCCTTAAGGAAGTCATTAAGCGTCAGGCCAAACTGATTGCAAAATGGCAGCTGGTTGGTTTTATTCACGGGGTAATGAACACCGATAACATGACCATTAGCGGTGAAACCATCGATTATGGCCCGTGCGCTTTCATGGATACGTACGACCTGGATACAGTTTTCAGCTCGATTGACCAACAAGGCCGCTATGCATACGGCAATCAGCCATATATTGGCGGATGGAATCTCGCTCGATTTGCAGAAACTCTTCTGCCGCTGCTCCATGAAGATGAGAATGAGGCGGTCAAAATAGCCCAAGAGGCGATAGCAGACTACATGGAGTTGTATCGTGGATATTGGCTTGAGGGAATGAGAGCAAAACTAGGAATATTTAACGAAGAAGCGGTGGATAATTCCTTAATCGATGATCTCCTAGGCATGATGCAGAAATATCGTGCCGACTATACAAATACCTTCAGAGCCCTAACTATGGCTAAGCCGGAGGAAACGGCAATGTTTGGAACACCAGAATTTATTCAATGGCATAAGCAGTGGGAGGAAAGACTAAACAGACAGCAGGAGTCAAAAGAAGCCTCACTGCAATTGATGCGAAACTCAAATCCTGCAGTGATCCCACGTAATCACCGTGTTGAGGAGGCGCTGGATGCCGCTGTCAATCAGGGAGACTTCAGTGTGATGGAAAGTCTCCTTCAGGTTCTTTCAAACCCATACACAGTGTCGCCTAAAAACGAGGAATACTGCTCACTGCCTGCACCATCCAACCTACCATACCGTACCTACTGCGGTACATGATAAAAAAAGGCCGCTCAATAGAGCGGTCTTAATCTTTATAATCCCAGTATTTTAGCGTTTCTGTTTTTCCTGTTGGTTCACTTTTGATTACTTTCCCGTTCTGATCTTTATAGACCTCGTATTCCTCGTAGGTTTCGATAATATACCCATCTTCCTTTTTCGTTTTTTCCAGTTTATCTACCAATTCAGGAACATTTTCGGGTTTTTCAACCTCAACAGGCTGAGCCAAAACAGGCTGGTCGTCGGAATAGGCGTAATTGTTGTTAATAAATGAATAAGGTGAATCTAAATAGGCTGCAAAACCTAATATGACTAAAAGGAAAAATACACTAATGACGGTTTTGTTTTTCATGCGCCGGACTCCTTTTATCAAATATATTCTTGCAACCATTTTATGCATGTCCTATCCACATATGCCTATCGATTAATTTTGCATGTTTGTCGTCTTTACCGTACTTACCTGAGGGCGGAAAAGAAAAAAGAGAATAAGAGCTGCCATGGATATAATCACACCTGAAATATAAGGGAGGCCTATCGCTAATGAAAACAGCCACCCCCCTAATGGCGGGCCAATGATCCTTCCTAATGAATCAAAGGAAGAAAGCAGTCCAGTGGCACTGCCATGTCCTGCTGTTGATGTTTTTGTAAGCAGGGAAGAGACGCTCGGACGTATTACACCATTTCCGATCCCAAAAATAGATAAAAAGATAGCAGCAGTAGTAAAGCTATTCACCAGTAATATTAAACCAAACCCGAGGGCTGAAACAATGATTCCGACTTGAATTACAGAAGGCTCACCGTATTTTTTCGTCATCCTTCCGACTAAGCCGCCCTGGACCATCGCTCCCACAAACCCCATGATCATAAAAATATATCCGAGCTCTGTAGAATTTAAGCCCGCTTTTTTAGCCGCAAAATAGGCAAAGGTTGCTTCAAGGCCAGAGAGGGATAAGGAAATTAATAATTGCACAAAAAACAAAACTGCGACATCCCGATTAAATGCCCCCCAAATGGAGCGCCTTTTTTCTATAGAGTCATTCTTATTGAGTTTTGATTCTTTTAATAAAAGAAATACAAGGATCAAGGTAATCAAAGAAGAACCGCTGGCAAGATAAAACGGCATACTCAAACTAATTTTTGAAAAAATACCGCCAATTGCCGGACCAAATACAAATCCTAAACCTACTGCTGCTCCTACGATGCCCATGCCTTTCCCACGGTTTTCTTCTGTTGTAATATCAGCAACATATGCCATCGCCGTCGGCATATTGGCTGATGAGAGGGTGCCACCAATGATCCTTGCGGCAAATAACATCCAAAGCTCTGTTGAGATTGCTTGAATATAAAAGGATAGCGCAAGTCCAGTAATCCCAATCATCATCACAGGCTTTCGGCCAATCCGATCGGATAAACGTCCCCACATTGGCGCAAAGATGAGCTGCATGAACGAATAAACTGCCATTAACAGTCCTAATTCTGTGGGACTAGCCCCAATTTCTTCGGCATAAAAGGGTAAAACAGGAATAATGATTCCGAACCCCACCATTACCAAAAACATCACTACAAATAATATTGGCAAAGCTGCTTTTGTTTGCAAATGTATCTTCACTCCCAAAACTAGTTGTTCTATTCATTAGGATAATGGAAATCGTTGGATTAATACAAGCTTTTGAATAATTAATTTATATCTTCAAATTCCTCCAACTGCTGTTTTATCGGTCAAGGGGAGAACAATTTAACATTCCACGTTTAATCATTAATGGATTTTTAAATCAAATGATAATGAAAGCGATGAGTAAAAACAAGAATTTACTTTATGCCGAGCTTAAGGGGCAGCTCGATGGCGGCATAGGTCAAACGATGACGGTTTGGGAGGCGGGGAAAGACATGAATTCCTTTCGGACAAGCGGCATGCACAATTTCGCCCGAAAATCCTTTAGCTGCGGATTTTTATAGCGGAAAAGAACAGTCCTACTTTTTGACCTGGAAGGCAAATGGCCGCATCCCAACCTGGAAGCAGCGGAGATTGTCACTGCTTATGGCAGACATTTTAATGGGGGGAAATTGGTGAGGAAGGCACAACAGCCACCTAAAGATGAGACTAAAAAGCCGAGCTAATAAGGTTTTATCAAAGCGGTAGCATATTGCTAGCATAATGATAGGTAGTTGATAGTCATTTGTAACTTTGTGATATCAGAGAGGGACGGGGATAGTTTAGGAATTAGCCAGGAAGTCAAAGGTTCGGATTGTCTATGAATGCTTAAAATTTAGCTGTCCGGGCACTGTCAACCTCCCAGAGTGCCTGTGGACCTTCAAAATTCCGTTTCACTGGCACTTTGCCACTTTTTACACTTGGATAGCTACAAAAAAATAGACCTTTTTAAAAGATCTATAAAAACTATGGATTATTAAACAAAACTTGTTTTCGTTAACGCAGTGAATTTTTATTTTCACATTACCTAACGGCTTTTCTCGTACTCTCCGACGTAAAATCGGCAATAATGACAAGAATCATATAGCATAACAACAATAAGGTAATCTCGGTATATTGAAAAAAGCTCATCGCCAATTTAAATTCCATTCCTAAACCACCAGCACCGACAAATCCTACCACAATCGTTGTCCTCATGATGACTTCCCAACGATAAAGAATATAGGTCAGAAATCGCGGTAACACGGTTGGAAGGATGCCGTAAAACAAAATTTGAATTTTAGACGCACCAGCAGATGCTAAATTACGAATGGGTCTGGGATCCATATCTTCAATGACCTCCGCCCACAGCTTCCCAAGAATACCAAAATTGTGAAGCGCAAGTGCAATCGCTCCAGGCAAAAGCCCTGGTTTAAAAATAAAAATAATCATCATCGCCCAAACTAGCTCGGGGACCGCCCGTGAAAAAACATAAATAATCCGAACAATTCCGAAGAGGGGCCAGTTATACCATTTTTTTTCTGACGTCAGGCTTCCATTGGCCATATTTCTAGCAGCCGGAATAACCGTAATAAAGGCAGCAATCGTTGCAAAACCAATTGCCATAATACTCATCTCGAGAGTTTCCAGTGTCAATTTTAAAGCAGATGACCAACCGCTTGCCACCAAAAATGCAGGGTGTTTTTCGTTCACCCCAACTAGGCCTCCAAAGAACTTTTTCGCATATTCAAGATTTTTATCCGATAGCAGTTCCAATAAATTTGCCTTATCACCGCTAGTAATAAATACCCAAGAACCGATAATTAGTAGAATTGTGAAAAGAGATGAACCCCAGCCAGGGCTGAATCCTCTTCGGCGCTTTCGTTCCGTTAGCGCTTTTCGCACCGAATTACTCCAAACATCAACTAATAAAACAAGCCCAATTAGAAAAAATACATAAGTCCAAACTTGATCATATTTCAAATCAGCAAGCGATAGCTGAATTTGGTAACCCAGCCCTCCAAGACCTACAAAACTCATAATCGCAGAGGAACGGATCGAGCACTCGAACCGGTACATTGTGTAGCTGATAAGATCCGCCCAAACGAGGGGAAGATATCCATAAATAAGAGTTTGAAGCCTGGAAGCGCCAGTGGATTTTAAAGCCTTAATTGGCTCGATAGGGACATCATTTAACATATCAGCAAAAATCCGTCCAAGTATCCCGCCATAAGGAATGGCAAGTGCAAAAATGGCCGCATAAGGAGACAACCCGACCGCAGCGACAAAAAGCCAGGCCCAAATGAGCTCATGGATGGAACGGGTAAATCCTAAAACACCCCTAAAAAATACCTTAGATGTAAGACGGGCAACCCTTCTCGAAGTTAACGTTCCGGAAGCAAGAATACCAACGACAAACGCATATATGATAGCAAGTGACATACCGGCGACAGCATAAGCCAGGGTTATCCAGGCGGCCTCTAAGCCCTTCATTAAAATATCTGGTGAAAGATCCGGATGAAACAGACCTTCAAAAATCTGCAGCATGGTGGGAATACCACCTGCATGAAATAAGTCAGCATTCCATTTAATGGAGAAAAGACTCCAGATGAAAATAGCGGCCAATAGTAATGTTAACAGAAAACGATTATGCAAACGAAGGGAGGAAACCAGATTTTTCATATTAGCTGCTCTCCTTTATTTGATAAAGCTCAGCTAATAGCTCATCCGTTACCTTTTCAGTTGGCAAATCAAAAAATAGTTCCCCATCTTTAAGGGCAAGGATTCTTGTAAAATATTTTCGGGCGTAGTCAACCGAATGCAAACTGGCAATAATTGTTTGGTTTTTTTCTTTAACGATATTCGTCAGAATCATTAATATGTCATCTGCACGGGCAGGATCCAGTGAAGCAACTGGTTCATCCGCTAAAAGGATTTCTGGATTTTGGATCATTAAGCGGGCCATCGCGACACGCTGTTGTTCACCGCCCGATAACGTTGAGGTGATTTCGTATGCCTTGTTAGATAGACCAACTTTCTCAAGAGCTTCTAATGCAGATGCTTTTTCTTGAGGAAGGAGGAGGGAAAGTACTGATTTGATCAAACCCCAATCTGCTAATTTCCCTGCCAGCACATTATGAATCACCGCAAGCGGCCCAATTAAATCAAATTGCTGGCGGATTACCCCGACTTTCTTCGCAAAACCCTTTCGATTTTTATAGGAAGAAAGGGGGTGGCCGTCGATAAATAATTCGCCAGACTCAATTGGAATCAATCCTGCGATCATATTTAACAGCGTCGTTTTTCCCGCCCCGCTCGGTCCAATCAATGCCACCGTTTCCCCTTGATGAATCGAAAAAGAAAGGGAAGATATGGCTATCTTCCGCTCATAATGTTTGCTTATGGAATTGGCTTCAATCATTTTTTTTGAAGACATTTTATGACACCTACTACTTAATGATCTTTAGTTCTTTCGCCACTTTTTCAATCTTTTTGTAATTATCATTTTTTGTTTCAATGAAGCTGTCGGTTTGGAATAAGTCGGCAATCTCTTTTTGATCACCTGTGATGGAGAGAAGAGCGTCTTTCACTTTTTTCTTTGTGCCTTTTCCGAAAACCTCTTCGACATTGCTATTAATGGTCCAGTTATAATCGTAATAAGCAGGGGTTGTGTAGAAAACCTTCACTTTATTGGTATCTACTTTTCCTTCTTTTACTGCTGCCTGCCATACCGCTTCGTTTAGGGCACCTGCTTTAAATGCGCCTGATTCCACTAATTTATAGGTTGTATCATGTGAACCTGAGAAATTAGGCTTGCCGTCAAAATCCTTATTTGGATCAATTCCAGCCTCTGTTAAGAAATAACGGGGCATCAAATGCCCAGAAGTGGAGCTTTCACTCCCAAACGTAAAAGACTTACCTTTTAAATCTTCAAGTTTTGTAATATTTTCTGAAGCCTGCGTGATAAAAACAGAATGGAATTCAGCATCGCGTGGCCGTTGAACAATGGATTCTGCTTCTGGAACAAGATTTCTTGCCTGGACACTTGTTAAGCCGCCAAACCATGCCATATGGATTTCACCGCGTTGAAAGGCAGTAACTAGGGCAGCGTAGTCGACAGATGGAACGAATTCAACCTTCATACCCGTCTTTTCGCTTAAATACTCAGCGACTGCTGTCATCCCTTTGTCAAGGGTTGCTGCGTTTTGGTCAGGAATCGCACCAATTTTAAATACTTCATTCGTCTTTGCTTCTTTTTTTCCAACGGTTGCTTTTTCATCCTTTTGTCCGCAAGCAGCCAGAGAAAAAACAAGAATAAAAAGAATCATAACAGAAAACCATCTTTTCATAAAATAATAACCTCTTTTACTTTTATTTATAATAGAAATGCTTAGCCTTTTTCATTATAAATAAAGCGTAAAAGGGAATAAATTCAATATATCTATTTATCCAATTAATACTCATCGAAAAAATAGATAGCAAAAGATGTTCATAATGTTAAATACAGTGTTCACAAGAAAAACCCCTGCTAAAAGGGCAGGGGTTTGATTGATTTTCTTAAACTGTTAATTGTGACCATTCTTCAACATTCCAAACTTTTGTAATCCAATCTTCATAAAAGTCTGGTTCGTGGCAAACTAAAACAACAGTACCTAGGCCTTTAATGCCCGTTTTAATTCAGCTTTTGCATCGATATCTAGATGGTTCGTTGGCTCATCGAATAAAATCCAGTTACTTTCATTCATCATCAGCTTGCACAAGCGAACCTTTGCTTGCTCTCCACCGCTTAGCTGGCTCAATGGGCGGGAAATATGCTCATTTTTCAAACCACAGCGGGCAAGGGCTGCACGAACCTGATGCTGATCCATAGAAGGGAAGGCATTCCATACATCCTCAATAGGTGTGATATTGCCTGCTTTCACTTCTTGTTCAAAATAAGAAGGGAAAAGGAAATCTCCACGTTCAACGGAACCATTTAATGGATCTATTTTACCAAGCATCGTTTTTAGAAGGGTTGATTTACCAACACCATTACAGCCGATAATGGCGACCTTTTCACCACGTTCTAAAGTCATATTCATTTTCGGTAATAATGCGTGAGAATAGCCAATTTCCAAATCCTTTGCTTCAAAAACATAACGGCTGCTGCTTCGAGACTCCTTGAATTCAAACGTTGCCTTCATTGCCGTTTCAGGCCGGTCAATCCGTTCCATCCGGTCTAATTGCTTCTGACGGCTTTTCGCACGGCCAGTTGTCGAATAGCGAGCCTTGTTTCTTGCAATAAAGTCTTCTTGCTTTTTGATAAACTCCTGTTGTTTTTCGTAAGCGTTAATATGCTGGTTTTTGTTGATTTCAGCTAACTCAAGGAATTTCTCATAGCTTGCTGTGTAACGGGTAAGCTTTGAAAATTCTAATTGAAAAATAACATTCGATACATGGTTCATAAATTCCGTATCATGGGAGATCAAAATAAACGCATATGGGTAATCCTTTAGATAGGATTGAAGCCAGCGAATATGCTCAACATCTAAATAGTTGGTCGGCTCGTCAAGCAGCAATACTTTCGGCTGTTCCAAAAGAAGCTTAGCAAGCAGAACCTTTGTTCGTTGACCACCGCTAAGCGCTGCAACATCTCGGTCCAAACCGATGGCATCAAGTCCCAAACCGCGGGCCGCTTCTTCAATTTTAATATCTAAAGAGTAAAAACCGCCAGCATCTAGGGCATCCTGGATTTCACCCATTTGTTCTAATAATACTTCGAGCTCTTCTGGAGATGCTTCACCCATTTTTGCCGTTACTTCATTTAATTCTTTTTCTTTTTCAAAAAGAGGAAGGAAGGCATCACGCAAGACATCACGCAAGACATCACGCATTGTTTTTCCAGGTGTTAGAACGGTATGCTGATCCAAATAGCCATAATGAACACCAGGTGTCCATTCCACACGGCCGCTATCATGGATCAATTGGTTTGTAATAATATTCATTAAGGTAGACTTACCGACCCCGTTTGCACCGACAAGTCCAACATGGTCTTCTGCTAATAATCGAAAGGAAACGTCTTTAAATAATGTACGGTCCCCGAATGTATGAGATAAATTTTCGACATTTAATAAGCTCATTTTTTGTAATCCTCGCTTTGTTCAAGAAATATTACATTATTACATAAAACTAGAATTTCATGGATTGGACTAGGTATTTTGGTGTGAAAAATACTGTAAATAAATTGGGGATGATGCATATTCCTTCTTAAAATGAGGATAATCTAAATAAAAAGGAAAATTTTATGATTGGACTTTTAATTGCCATAATACTATTTAATTTTATAGCCTTTAAAACTAAAAGAAGAATGAGCTCCAATCAAATAGTCCACATTTGGCTTTTTACGATTGCCTTTGAGACGTTGTTTGATGTATTTGTCGAATTTAAATTTCATGCGTATTGGTATTTTTCTAGGGATATTGATTGGGCGGGAATCCTTCCTCATATTTTTTTAGTCCCTGCAGCCAATATTATTTTTCTTAACTGGTACCCTCAAAAATCTTCAAAATGGCAACGGCTATTGTTTTTTTCCTTTTTTGTAGTTGCCATTTTAATATACGAACGGATCACGATACTGCCTCCTCCGTGGGGATATTTTCATTACGGCTGGTGGAGACTATGGCACGCGGTCATTCTTGATCCTATTCTTTTGCTTATTTTACTTGGATTCTATAATTGGATCTGTAAGTTAGAAAAGAAAGCTGCATCTTGATGAAAATTAATTTTTCTAATGAAGGAGTTTAATCAAGCCTTTAAGCTTGTACATATCCTATTGAAAAGGATTGGAAGAAGGGGAAGGCTTGGATTTCAATAAAGACGGAATATCAATTGGGACTATTTCTGGCGGTATAGTAAATTTCGGCGGGGCGGTTTATATTTCTCCAATATCGGTTACAAAAACGGTCTCAGGTTCAGGAAGTCAAAACAGTGGAGGGAGCAGCACGAGCACCTTGGCACAAAATGCATCCATCCAAAGTAATCTATCAGATTTAATAGAAATATTAAGACGGAGCTTGGAATAGCTCCGTCTTTTCTATTAGGACGCTTTTAACTCATGAACATTTGTTTGGTCTTTGGTCCGCTTTGAGACATTAAACACAATGTTTAAGAAAATGGCGGTCAAGCTGCCAGCAACAATCCCATTGTTGGTCAGAATTTTGACGCTCTCTGGCAAATGGTCAAAAAGGGTAGGAACAGCGGTTACACCAAGTCCCATGCCAACAGAACAAGCGATAATCAACAGATTTTCTTGGGAAGCGAATTCTACTTTACTTAACATCTTAATTCCATAGGCGATAACCATTCCGAACATGGCCACCATTGCGCCTCCTAGAACAGGGGTAGGAATTACTGTAGTCAAAGCCGCAATTTTCGGCACAAATCCTAGAAAAATAAGCATTCCACCCATCGTATAGATGACATTTTTCCCTTTAACTCCAGAAAGTTGGACCAGACCGACGTTCTGTGAGTAGGTGGTATATGGAAAGGCATTGAACAATGCGCCGATGATACTCGCAAGACCCTCAGCACGATAACCTTTGGATAAATCTTTTTCCGATAATTTTTTACCCGTAATATCGCTTAGGGCAAAATAAACACCTGTCGATTCTACCAAACTTACAATGGCAACTAATGTCATGGTAATAATAGGTGTCAATTCAAAAGTCGGGGTGCCAAAGTAAAATGGTTTTACCATATGGAACCATGAAGCATCACCCACAGCTGAAAAATTCACTTTTCCCATAATAGCTGCTGCCAGTGTACCGGCAACTAAGCCCAGTAAAATCGAGATGGAACGGATAAATCCTTTCGTAAATCGATAAAGCAAAATAATAAACAGTAAAGTTCCGAAAGCTAAACTAATATTCGAAAGGGAACCAAAATCAGGACTGCCTTGACCGCCGGCAATGTTATTCATTGCAACCGGAATTAAAGTGATCCCAATAATGGTAACTACAGATCCTGTAACAACCGGAGGGAAAAATTTAATTAATTTTCCGAAAAAGCCAGAAATAAGAATCACAATAAGACCTGATAGAAGAATGGAGCCGTAAATAGCTGAAATACCGTATTGACTTCCAATTGCGATAATTGGTCCTACAGCCGTAAACGTACATCCAAGGACGATGGGCAGGCCGATTCCAAAAAAGCGATTCTGCCAAACTTGTAAAATAGTTGCAATCCCGCACATTAAAATATCAATTGAAACTAAGTAGGTTAGTTGTTCCCCATTAAATTTAAGGGCGCCGCCTACGATAAGCGGGACAATGACCGCTCCTGCATACATTGCTAGTACATGTTGAATTCCTAAAGAAGCAATTTTGAATGTATGTTGTTGTTTCATTACACTAACTCCTTTACATTTTCGTTTACAAAGCTAACCTCACCGTTTGAGAGAGAGGCAACTCTTGCTAAGGATTCGACCCGTAAGCCAGCCTCTTTTAAAAGTTGAGCCCCTTCCTGAAAGGACTTTTCAATGACGATGCCAATCCCGGCAATCTGTGCACCTGCCTGCCCCACAATTTCCACTAAACCAAGGGCAGCCTGACCATTAGCGAGGAAGTCGTCAATAACCAGCACTCGATCATCATTTGATACATATTTTTTTGAAAGCGAGATTTCGTTTGTTTCCTTTTTAGTAAAAGAATGGACAGTGGCTGTCAATAAATCATCATTTAGGGTTAACGATTTTCTTTTTCGAGCAAAAATAACAGGAACCTTCATATATAAACCAGCCATCACTGCAGGTGCAATGCCAGAGGATTCAATCGTAACGATTTTTGTGATTTTGTCTTCAGCAAATCTTTCAGCAAATTCTTTTCCTATTGCTAGCATTAATTCTGGATCAATCTGATGATTTAAAAAGGAATCTACCTTTAACACGTGCTCTGAAAGAACCTTTCCATCCTTTTTAATTCTGTCTTTTAATAATTCCATGTTGTACCCCCTAAGAAAAATAAAAAGCCCAAAAGTCATTACCCACATCAACATTTGAGTGGGACAATGACCTTTGGGCTTATAACCGAAAGGAAAAAGGAAAAAGTCCGAAATACACGGCTTTCTCATTACCCACTCATAGTCAGATTGTTAATGGCAATCCGGTAGAAACTTGCGGGCCATATCCCCGCGATTATATGAGTGAAACTTTTATGAATTTATTCACATTATAGCATGCTGAGAAGGTAAATCAATCTTTTTTTGCAAAAAAGCGAATAATTAAAGTTAAAAAACTACTTTCGTTCGGTTTTTGAAAGAGTTTCCATGGATGGAAACCACAGATATAGACAATCATTGAATAACAATTAACTTTCATGTACTATTAATCTTAGACATGTAGTCAGAAAATTCAAAATTAGTTACCTAAAAAATACTAACCGGTCAGTAAGATTGTTTGGAGGAATGAAAATGGTAGAAAAAACACGGCCTTATTGGCCAGACCAGCTTCCTGCTCAACTGGAATATTTACAAGGAGAAAAGCCCTTAGTTGATTACTTAGAACAACATGGAAAACAACGGCCGAAGGATCTGGCTTATATTTTTTATGGCACAAAGATTTCATGGGGAGAGCTTTTAGATTATGTAAACAAGTTCTCATATTATTTGGACCAAAAAGGGGTAAAGAAGGGAAGCTGTGTTGCGCTCTACTTGCAAAACTGTCCACAATATATCATCGCACATTTCGCCATTCAAAAATTGGGCGGCATCGTCATCCCGTTAAACCCGATGTTTAAAGAAAATGAATTGATATATTACTTAGAAGAAGCTCCAATAGAAGGAATCATTGCCGGTTCCGAAGGTATTCCCCTTGTTAAAAAAGCAATCGAAAAAGTACGTCCTCTGAATTTTGTTGTTATGACAAACTATGATGATTTCCTCCCAGACCAAACAGAATGGAACTTTCCTAAAGAATTTATCTTTCCAAAGCTTTCATTTTCTGAGACCGATCAATTCTCTAATATTCTCCAAACTGAAATTCCCCATGAAGGGAAAGAAAATGTGGATTTATGGAATGATGTCGGTTTAATGGTATTCACTTCAGGGACTACCGGCCGTCCAAAAGGGGCGATGCTCACCTACGGGAATGCCTTATTTAAAACGGCAGCCTCGGCACAGGCAAATGGAATGAGCCAGGATGAAATTTTTATGGCCAGTGCGCCATTATGCCATATTGCAGGAATGGTTATGGGGTTAAATACGCCGATTTATTCTGGAAGACCCTGTGTCTTGTTTATAAAATTCGACCCATTCGCAACCGTTGAAGCCATTGAAAAATACAAAGTCAGTTATTGGTACAGCATTGCACCAATGAACTGGGCCATCTTACAAATTCCTGGAATTGCTGAAAAAGATTTATCGAGCTTAAAAACGAATTTAGCAACGAGTTTTGGTGTTCAAGTAACAAAAGAACTCGCTGAACAATGGAAAGAGGTCACTAACGGCTGTATTCTTTATGAAGCCGCTTACGGTCTAAGTGAGACCCATACCTGCGATACTTATATGCCTAAGGAAAAAATTAAATTTGGGTCCTGCGGCATTCCTGTTTATGATACGGAAATTCGCATAATTAATCTTGAAACAGGTGAGAACCAGCCTCCAGGTAAACAAGGGGAAATAATCGTAAAAAATCCAGGTGTGTTTAAAGGTTATTTAAACCGCCCTGATGCCACTGCCGATACATTAAGGGATGGATGGGTTCATACCGGAGATATTGGGTGCCTTGATGAAGATGGTTATTTATTTTTCCAGGGCCGTATAAAGGAAATGATCAAATGCTCGGGATATAGTATTTTTCCTGAAGATGTAGAAGCGCTGCTCAACTTACATCCTGCCATTCGTCAATCCGCAGTCATCGGAGTTCCTGACCCAGTAAAAGGGGAAGTAGTTAAAGCCTTTGTAGTGTTAAAGGACACGGAAAAAGAAAAAGTAGGGCCGGATGATATTATCAAATGGTCGAAGGAGAATATGGCCGCCTATAAATATCCTAGATATGTGGAAATAATTGAACAGCTGCCAGCTACACCGTCTGGAAAAGTACTAAGAAAATTGTTAAAAGGGAATTAGGAGAGGGAACTTATGGATAATTTACAGCAATTAACTGGAGAACTTCAAGCAAAAAAAGAAACAGCCCTTTTAGGCGGAGGCAAGGATAAAATTGCGGCCCAGCATGGAAAGGGTTTGCAAACTGCACGAGAGAGAATTGAAATGTTAGCTGACCACGGCACATTCTTGGAGCTCGGTATATTAAATACTTCGGATGTGAAAGGTACTGAGGATAAAAGTTATGGTGACGGACTGGTTGCCGGTGTTGGGAAAGTGAATGGAAGACCTGCTGTTATCCAAGCGGGAGACAAGACTGTTTTTGCCGGCACAGAAGGGAATGTCCATATCCGGAAATCAAAAAGTATCCATGATTTTGCCATAAAAAATGGGTTGCCGATTTTTTCACTGCATGAAGGCGGGGGCCTTAGGATGCCGGATGGGATGGGCTCGGATGGAATTAGTGATAAATTATTCCCGAGAGAAATGCTAACGCTTCATCGCCAAGTTCCAACGATGACGGCTATATTGGGCGACAGCTTTGGGGGGCCGACCTGGGCAGCAGTTTCATCCGATTTTGTTACCCAGCTTCACGGAACATGCATGGCAATAGCGGGACCACGTATGCTTGAGCTTGCTAATGGCCAAAAATTGTCACCGGAAGAATTGGGCGGAGTCGATGTGCATCACCGTTATACAGGACAAATTGATGAAGATGGTGCAACCGAAGAAGAGTGCATGCAGCAATTAAAAACGTATTTTTCGTTTATGCCGCAAAATGCGGGAGAAAGGCCTCGAATGAAGGCAACAACCGATGATCCTTATCGTTTAATCGATGAAGTATTGACCATTTTACCACAGCAAAGCAACCGTGTTTATAATATGAAGAAAATCATTGATCTAATTGTAGATGATGGTCTTACCTTTGAGTTTCAGAGGAAGTTTGGCAAAGGATTGATCACTGCTTTTGCCCATTTGAACGGCCATGTTGTCGGAATCGTTGCGAACCAGCCAAGTCATTATGCAGGGGCTCCAGGACCACAGGAATGCCAAAAGGCCACTGAATTTATTTGTCTGTGCGACTCCTACCATATTCCGCTCATTTTTCTTCATGATACACCGGGTTTCCGGATCAGCAGCGAAGCGGAAAAAGCAAAGATGCCGACAAAAATTATGGTTTGGAATCAAGCGCTCGCCTTATCAACCGTACCGAAAATATCCGTTGTTATTCGTAAAAGTATCGGTGCGGCTTATGGAAATATGTGCGGGCCTGGCATGGGCGGGGATTTGGTCGTAGCCTGGCCAACTGCGGAAATTAATTTTACCGGACCAGAGGTTGGAGTAAACGTCGTATTCGGCCGGGAGTTGGCAAGGTCAGAAAATCCAAGTGAGGAGCGTAAAAAACTTTTAGAGCTTTGGTCCTTTGACAGTTCCCCATACAAAGCGGCCGCCAAACATTTAATCGATGATATCATACAGCCGAATGAAACAAGGAAATTCCTCTGCCAATCGCTTGAATATTTATTAACATCAAAAAGAGAAAAAAGCGAACGACGTTTAGCAACATGGCCAACAGGGATCTAAATAATAAAGGGAGAACCTTTCCAATGGATTGGTTCTTTTTCTTTGCAGCTAACTGTTTAAAATATCCTTCTAGCGAGTTGGGCAATCTAAATTTATAAAATTATTTTTATTTTTTTGTCCTCTACATATGAACATTTCATAAAAAGTGTGATAAAGTATATTACAGGAATCCTTTAATAAAGGCGTTAGCGAAGATACGCGTGTCTTTCTGGAGTGGACAAATGTATGTATTAAAACGACAAAAGGATACTTTAGATAATATAGGAGGTATTGAAAATGTCCAGTAACATTTTGGAGCAATTTTTAAACGAAAATCTTGAAGATTTAAAAGGTAAAGGCCTTTACAATGTTATAGATCCGCTAGAAAGTCCAA
This sequence comes from Neobacillus bataviensis, assembly GCF_019969725.1. The sequence continues at coordinate 87,960 of NZ_JAHXYW010000003.1, read as the reverse complement.
ACGGACCAATGATTACCATTAACGGTAAAGAGCTTGTCAATCTTTCTTCTAATAATTATTTAGGACTGGCAACAGACGAGCGTTTGAAAAAAGCAGCCTCTGAGGCGATTGTTCAGTATGGTGTCGGTGCAGGAGCTGTTCGAACCATTAATGGAACGCTGAAACTTCATGTTGAATTAGAGGAAAAGCTGGCTGAATTTAAACATACAGAAGCGGCGATTGCATACCAATCCGGATTTAATTGTAATATGGCCGCTATTTCAGCCGTTATGGATAAAAATGATGCTATATTATCCGATGAATTGAACCATGCCTCCATCATTGACGGCTGCAGACTTTCAAAAGCAAAAATAATCCGCTTCAACCACTCTGATATGGAAGATTTACGAGCAAAAGCGAAGGAAGCGAAAGAATCAGGCCAATACAATAAAATCATGGTCATTACGGATGGTGTTTTTTCCATGGATGGCGATGTTGCCTTATTACCTGAAATCGTAAAAATTGCCGAAGAATTTGATTTAATTACATATGTCGATGATGCCCATGGTTCTGGTGTTCTTGGGGAAGGAGCAGGGACGGTCAAGCATTTTGGTTTGTCCGACAAGATTGATTTCCAAATTGGAACACTTTCAAAAGCAATAGGGGTTGTCGGCGGTTATGTTGCCGGGAAGAAAAATCTGATTGACTGGTTAAAGGTTCGCAGTCGTCCTTTCCTATTTTCAACCTCATTAACCCCGGCAGATGTGGCTGCAAGTAAAAAGTCCATTGAAATATTAATGGAAAGCACTGAGCTTAATCAAAAGCTTTGGGAAAACGGCAACTATCTGAAAAAAGGATTAAAGGAATTAGGGTTTAATATCGGCAACAGCGAAACGCCAATTACACCGTGTATCATTGGAGAAGAATCACTTACCCAACAATTTAGCAAGCGGTTAAATGAAGAAGGCGTTTATGCAAAAGCGATTGTTTTCCCGACCGTTCCTCAAGGTACGGGACGGGTCCGCAACATGCCAACTGCGGCGCATACAAAAGAAATGCTGGATAAAGCAATTTCAATATATGAAAAAGTCGGCAAAGAAATGGGTATTATTTAAGACTAAATTGACTGAGGTGGAGGAGCATCATGAAGCGAATATTAATTACGGGTGCATTAGGGCAAATTGGCTCTGAATTAACGATGAAGTTAAGAGATATTTACGGAACAGACAATGTAATCGCTACAGATATTAAAAAGAATGACAGTGAAGCGGCCCAAAGCGGTCCATTTGAGATCGTAGACGTAACCGATTTAAAATCCATGGTTGAGATTGCCAAAAAATATAAAGTTGATACGGTCATGCATTTAGCTGCACTGCTATCTGCTACTGCTGAAGCGAAACCAGTATTTGCTTGGAATTTAAATATGGGCGGACTAATGAATTCCCTTGAAACAGCAAGGGAGGTAAACGCACAATTTTTCACACCAAGCTCAATCGGAGCCTTTGGTCCAACAACCCCAAAGGATGAAACACCACAAGATACCATTATGCGCCCTACCACCATGTATGGTGTAAATAAAGTAGCAGGCGAGTTATTATCTGATTATTACTTCCATAAATTTGGAGTAGACACACGTGGATTGCGTTTTCCAGGCTTAATTTCATATGTTGCCTTACCAGGCGGAGGAACAACAGATTATGCCGTTGAAATTTACTATGAAGCAGTCAAAAATGGTAAATACACATCTTATATTGATAAAGGCACCTATATGGATATGATGTATATGCCAGATGCATTGAATGCGATTATCGACTTAATGGAAGCAGACGCATCCAAATTAATTCATAGAAATTCATTTAATGTTAGTTCGATGAGCTTTGATCCTGAAGAAATTGCTGCGAGTATTCGCAAGTATATCCCAGGATTTAAAATTTCCTATAAAGTGGATCCTGCCCGTCAAAAGATTGCTGACAGCTGGCCAAACTCCATTGATTCCACGGCAGCAAAAGAGGAATGGGGCTTTAAATTCGACTACGACTTAGACAAAATGACGAAGGATATGCTTGATAAGCTGCAGCAAAAATTACAAATGAAAATTTCTAGTTAATCAAAAAAAACAGCGAAGGACTCCTTCGCTGTTTATCTTTTTACATAAATAAGCTTATCTTTTTTCTCGGTTACTCTTCCGATAATTGATGCTTGTCCTAATCCATTTGAATGGAGTCCTTCTATATATTTGTGTGCATCTGATTCACTTAAGGAAACCAGGAGACCACCAGAAGTAATGGCATCACAAAGGACTAGCTGCTCTTCAGGAAGAATCTCTTCATAAGCAACATCATCATTTAACCACTTATGATTCGATTTTGAACCCCCAGGTACAACACCATTTTTCGCAAGGTCAATAGCACCTTCTAGTACTGGCACTTGTGAAGATGATATTTCGAAGCTGACATTGCTGCCGCGCGCCATTTCGCTGCCATGACCAAGTAATCCAAATCCTGTGACATCTGTTACGGCATGAGGGGTAAAGTCTGTTAAAACTTGGGCGGCAGTTTTATTGAGCATGGCCATAGTTTCTGTTACAGCTTGTTCCTGCTCTTTCGATACTACACTTCTTTTAATTCCGGTGGTTAGAATGCCAACCCCAATCGGTTTTGTTAAAACAAGTACATCCCCAGGTCTTGCCCCAACATTTTTCCAAACCTTATCAGGATGGACGATACCTGTTACTGACAACCCGAATTTTGGTTCCTGGTCATCGATCGAATGGCCGCCAACGGTAATCGCCCCAGCTTCCTTTACTTTGTCAGCAGCACCGCGGAGAATTTCCGCCAACATATTTGCACCAAGTATTTTAATCGGGTACCCGACAATGTTTAGGACCGTTTTCGGTTCGCCTCCCATTGCATAGACATCACTTAATGAATTGGCTGCCGCAATTTGCCCAAACATATAAGGATCATCCACGATCGGGGTAAAGTAATCGACCGTTTGAATTAAGGCAATAGTGTCTGTTAAACGGTATACACCGGCATCATCACTTGTTTCATGTCCCACTAACAATTCAGGGACAGGGTCTTGTTTTGGTAATTGACGCAAAACTTGCGCCAGGTCCTCAGGACCGATTTTACAGCCTCAACCAGCTTTAGTTGATAAAGAAGTCAGGCGAATTTTTTCTTGTTCACTCATCACATGTCCACCTCCACTTAAATAGTATAACAATTCCCCTTATAGGAGCAAAACATTTGCGGTAGAATAAGCTGTAAGATAAAATGTTTCTACTATAGAAATAATAGAAAGTTTTAAAGGGGGTACATATATGAAAAATTATCATGTGATTGTTGAATTTTGCATGCAATGAAACTATGCACCAAAAGCCGCGAGTTTCGCGGAAGAATTATTTAACCATTTTTTTCGTGACATAAAAAAGATGGAGCTCATCCCAAGTTCCGGTGGCGCTTTCGAAGTAACGGTTAACGGAGAGAAGATCTATTCTAAACTTGATACGGGCATTTTTCCGGATACAGAAGAAATCATTGAAATTATAGCAGCAAAATAAATAAAACCCTCATACCACAATGGTTATGAGGGTTTTTTAATTTTGCAGTAATACTATTATGTAAACTACTGCAAAAAAAAAGATTTTAAGGCAGTGTAATGTAACGATTTTTTCCAAGTCCCTTTTCAGTTTTTGAAATAAATATCTCTAACACTCCGTTTTTAAAGGCAGCGTTTACTTTATGATCAATAATAGAGAAGGGGAAATCGATGGTACGTACTCTTTCTGAGGATGCTGCGGATAAAGAAGAGGTTTGTTTTTGCGCCGTTATTTCAAGTCTTCGATCTACCATTTTCACAGTTATTTCAGAGCTATTATATTCATCCAGTACCGCTTCAACAATCCAGTCGTCATCTGTTTCATATAAGTCAATGCGAAATTGGGTAAAATCACATAAGGATGTTAGAGGATCCAAAAAGTAATTTTTCATCCATTTTTCCACTAGTTCATAATCGATGGATCGATTTTGAGCAGTATTCCTTTTTTTCATTTACTTATCCTCCTTGCTCGTTTCATATTATTCATCAGCCATAAAAACGTGAAAATGTTATAATAAAATAAATATTTCACCTAACTTTTAACCATTGGGAAGGAGTTTTAGTCATGAAGGAATGGCTTCGTTCGATTCCACCTGTACATGAGTTTCAGAACCATAATCGGTTTTTGTCACTCTTAGAGGTAAGTCGGTTGGATTTTGTTCAACTTTCAAAACAGATGAAAGAAGTGGTAGATGATATTAGGGCTTCTATTTTAAACGGGCATTGGCAAAAAGCAAAACCCGGCACAATGGAATTTATTAATGAAGTTTTTGACTTGCTTGAAAAAAGATTAAAATCCCATTTTTCTCTTACACTTGAAAATGTTATCAATGCAACAGGGACGATCTTACATACAAACCTTGGCAGAGCAAGGTTAAGCGAAAGTGCCATTCAACATGTTGTGGATACCGCCCGAAATTACTCGAATCTTGAATATAAACTGATAGAAGGTGAACGAGGTTCACGTCATAGTCATGTTGAAGCATTAATCAAAGAAATTACAGGCGCAGAAGCAGCCATGGTAGTTAACAATAATGCCGCAGCGGTTTATCTTGTTTTAAGGGCCTGTGCTGCGAAAAAAGAAGTTATTGTCTCACGCGGACAGCTAGTTGAAATTGGCGGTTCGTTCCGTATTTCTTCCATCATGGAGGAAAGCGGCGCAAATCTGGTAGAAGTAGGAACAACCAATAAAACTCATCTTTACGACTATGAAAATGCCATAAGTCCCGAAACCGCTATTGTTATGAAGGTACATACAAGTAATTTCAAGGTTGTCGGCTTTACAAAGTCAGTCGAGACCGAGGAATTAGTGGATTTAACCAAAAAGCTGGATCAAGTGATTTTTTATGAAGATCTGGGCAGTGGTGCACTTTTCGACTTTAGAAAACATGGGATTGGCGACGAACCGGTGGTAAAAGAGGTTATTGAAATGGGAGCAGACGTTGTGACTTTTAGCGGTGACAAACTTCTGGGCGGCCCACAGGCTGGAATCATTGCTGGGAAAAAAGAAATTATTGACAAGTTGAAAAAACATCAGTTAGCAAGAGTCCTTCGGGTTGACAAGATGACACTCGCCGCTTTAGAAGGGACGTTAATTGATTATGCCCGCGGCGACAAAGCGGTTCAGAATATCCCCGTGATTCGTGATTTGTTGGTTACACTTAATGAATTAGACGTAAGGTGTCACGGTTTTGTTACAAACTTGTTACAAAGAACTAATGAATATGAAACAAAAATTTTTCAAGATTCAAGTCAGGTAGGCGGAGGAACCATGCCGGATGTTACATTGCCGACTATGGTCATTGCCTTAAAACATAATACCCTATCTGCCGAGCAGCTTGGACGGAAACTACGCACCGAAACGAAGCCTGCCATTATAGGAAGAATACAAAAAGACGATTTTCTAATTGATCTAAGGACCGTTACAACTGAAGAGGAAGCGATATTAATTGAAGCTTTAGGAAAAATTTAATTAAATAACCCCCTCATGATGGGTGAGGGGGTTATTTGAATTACATGTCATGATGTGAATTATGTTTGGCTCGGGTATGATTCCGATTCTTTACTTTATGAGAGCCGCTCATGGGTTCTGGCTGGCCGGATTGTTTTGGGGCGTTTTTACGCATATCTTTACTAGTGTTTTTATTGGTCATTTTCATCCCTCCTAATAGTTAGGATGCAGAGCTTAAGTCTTTTTATGCTGAATATTTTTTATCGTTCTGTGCATTTTAACGGTATACAATTTTAAGGAGTGAATCATGAAATGACAGACAAATTCCCATATCATAAAGATAAACAGCAAGCATTCCAAGCTGCTCAGCAAGGATATGAAAATGCCCAAGGTCTATTTGAGACAATTGTAAGCGATAGTGCCAGCTATGGGCATCAGCTTAAGCACTTAAAAGACGAAGTAAACGAAGCCTATCAGCAAATTGAAAATGCACTTGAAGTAGCATCTGAACATCAACGAGCTCAGTTAGAACGTTTTCAGCAGGATTTGCAGTCCATGGTAACTGAAGTTAATCAAACAGAATAGTAAAAAGCAGGCGGAATGTCCGCCTGCTTTTATTGATTTTTCTTGCGTTTTTTATTATTCATTCTTTCCTTAGCTGTTAATTCCGGTTCACTTGCCAATTCCTCATTGAAACCGGCACCTTTTCCTTGTCCCTTGGCTGCATTCATCCCTGGAATGACATGATTAGACTTTCGTTTAACCACATAATCACCTCCTAATAATCTTACTATTTCCTTTCTAGTTTAAAAAATGACAATTAAAAAGTTTTTTGAGATAATAATAAAGAAAGCAGGTATTTTCCCATTGCAAAAAACTATGTAGCTTTGACAACATTTTCAAAATATTCAGAACAACTTACATAAAAAAGCATAAGAAAAACTTATCAACCGCAATAACTTTCTTGTAATTTACTTATGTAATAGGTTGTATTAAGATATGAATTGTGAGAAAAGTGAAGCAGGATGGGAAAATTCAATCTTTTCAACTTTTCGTGAAATTTGTTTATTTATGACGAACGAGGGGGTTTTTTACACATGGCGAAAAATGATGTATTTAACGCACGTTCTTCCTTTGAAGCAAACGGCAAAACGTATCATTACTACCGTTTAAATGCATTGGAAGAAGCAGGCATTGGGAAAGTATCCAAATTGCCTTATTCCGTAAAAGTATTACTTGAATCTGTCCTTCGTCAATACGATGGACGTGTAATTGCTAAAGAACATGTTGAAAACTTAGCAAAATGGGGAACAAATGAGCTTCAAGAAGTGGACGTTCCATTCAAGCCAGCTCGTGTTATCCTGCAAGACTTTACTGGAGTTCCTGCGGTAGTTGACCTTGCTTCCTTAAGAAAAGCAATGGCTGACCTAGGTGGCGACCCAGATAAGATCAATCCAGAAAAGACAGTAGATCTAGTTATTGACCACTCTGTACAGGTTGATGCTTATGGATCAGCTGATTCTTTAAAAATCAATATGGATTATGAATTCGAACGTAACGCAGAACGTTATCAGTTCTTAAGCTGGGCACAAAAGTCCTTCAACAACTACCGTGCGGTTCCGCCAGCAACAGGTATCGTTCACCAAGTAAACCTTGAGTACTTGGCTGATGTAGTACATGTTGCAGAAGTTGACGGAGAATTAGAAGCATATCCAGATACATTAGTAGGAACTGACTCCCATACTACCATGATCAACGGTATCGGTGTTCTTGGATGGGGCGTTGGTGGTATTGAAGCGGAAGCCGGAATGCTTGGTCAGCCTTCATACTTCCCAGTACCTGAAGTTGTAGGTGTTAAATTAACAGGTGAACTTCCAAACGGTGCAACAGCAACTGACCTTGCACTTAAAGTAACTCAAGTACTTCGCAGCCACGGTGTTGTAGGTAAATTCGTAGAATTCTTCGGCCCTGGTGTGTCTGTTCTTCCATTAGCAGACCGTGCAACAATCGCGAACATGGCTCCTGAGTATGGTGCAACTTGCGGATTCTTCCCAATTGATGGTGAATCTTTAGAGTACATGCGCTTAACAGGCCGTGACGAAGAGCTAATCAATGTAGTTGAACAATATTGCAAAGCAAACGGCTTATTCTTCAATCCATCAGAAGAGCCTGTGTATACAGATGTAATTGAAATCGACCTTTCTGAAATCGAAGCAAACCTTTCTGGTCCTAAGCGTCCACAAGATTTGATTCCACTTTCAAAAATGAAGGAAGAATTCGTTAAAGCTGTTTCTGCTCCTCAAGGCAACCAAGGCTTCGGCTTACAAGCTGATGAACTTGAAAAATCAGCAACCGTTAATTTCAATAACGGAGATCAAACTGAAATTAAAACTGGTGCAGTAGCCATTGCATCCATCACTAGCTGTACAAACACTTCTAACCCATATGTTTTAGTGGGTGCTGGACTTGTTGCGAAAAAAGCAGTTGAACTTGGAATGGAAGTTCCTAAGTTTGTTAAAACTTCTTTAGCACCAGGTTCTAAGGTTGTAACTGGATACCTTCGTGATTCCGGATTGCTTCCATACCTTGAGCAAATCGGTTTCAACCTTGTTGGTTACGGCTGTACAACATGTATCGGTAACTCCGGTCCATTAAAAGAAGAAATCGAAAAAACTATCGCTGAAAACGATCTATTAGTTACATCAGTTCTTTCTGGTAACCGTAACTTTGAAGGACGTATTCACCCACTTGTAAAAGCTAACTACTTGGCTTCACCACCACTAGTTGTTACTTATGCGCTTGCTGGTACAGTAAACATTGATTTCGCATCTGAACCAATTGGTAAAGATAAAGACGGCAACGATGTATTCTTCAAAGATATCTGGCCAACTACTGCTGAAGTGAATGAAGTAGTAAAGAAGACGGTTACTCCTGAATTATTCCGTAGAGAATATGAGAACGTCTTCGGCGACAATGAGCGTTGGAACGAAATCAAGACTAGCAATGAGCCATTATATACTTGGGATGAGGATTCTACTTACATTGCGAACCCTCCATTCTTTGAAGGCTTATCACCAGAACCAGGCACTGTTGAGCCATTAACTGGACTTCGTGTTGTAGGGAAATTCGGTGATTCTGTAACAACTGACCATATTTCACCTGCAGGAGCCATCGGCAAGAATACTCCAGCTGGTAAATATCTGTTAGAAAAAGGCGTTCAGCCTCGTGACTTCAACTCATACGGTTCTCGCCGTGGTAACCACGAAGTCATGATGCGTGGTACTTTCGCAAATATCCGTATCCGTAACCAAATCGCACCAGGCACAGAAGGCGGCTTCACCACTTACTGGCCAACTGGCGAAGTTACATCTATTTACGATGCTTGCATGAAGTACAAAGAAGACGGCACTGGCCTAATGGTTCTTGCTGGTAAAGATTACGGAATGGGCTCTTCACGTGACTGGGCTGCGAAAGGTACAAACCTTTTAGGCATCAAAACAGTTCTAGCTGAAAGCTTCGAACGTATCCACCGTTCAAACCTAGTGTTAATGGGCGTACTGCCACTTCAATTTAAAGATGGCGACAGCGCTGAAACACTTGGATTAACAGGTACAGAAACTTTTGAAGTTCAAGTAGATGAAAACGTAAAACCACGTGATCTTGTAAAAGTGACTGCTACTGACGAAGCTGGCAACAAGAAAGAATTCGACGTTCTTGTTCGTTTCGATTCTGAAGTAGAAATCGATTACTACCGTCACGGCGGCATTCTACAAATGGTTCTTCGTGAGAAATTACAAGCATAAAAATGAAAACACCATGCAGCTTTTGCATGGTGTTTTGTTCTTAAAAACTGTTTTGATCGAATAATACGGCGAAATCGTGACGTTCTAATGCCCATGACCTCCCGAAATGAAGGGCGACGGTAATTAGGAGAGGCTCCTAATGCTTATGCACGCCAAAAATGAACGGTCACGGTAATTAGGAGAGGCTTCTAATGCTAATGCACGCCAAAAATGAACGGTCACGGTAATTAGGAGAGGCTTCTAATGCTCACGTACGTCAAAAATGAACGAACACAGTAATTAGGAGAGGCTTTTAATGCCCATGACCTCCCGAAATGAAGGGCGACGGTAATTAGGAGAGCCTCTAAATGCTTATGCACTCCAAAAATGAACGGTCATGGTAATTAGGAGAGGCTCCTAATGCTTATGCACGTCAAAAATGAACGGTCACGGTAATTAGGAGAGGCTCCTAATGCCTCCTAATGCTTATGCACGCCAAAAATGAACGATCACGGTAATTAGGAGAGGCTCCTAATGCTCATGCACGCCAAAAATGAATGCACACGGTAATTAGGAGAGGCTCTTAATGCCCAGCTGCCTCAAAAATTTAGGGTATTTCAGGATCGAAACCAATACTTTCTAAATATGAACGTATGATTGAAGAAGTGGTTTATCAAAAACAAAAGTTTTATGTTGTTGCTTTTGAAAAAGCTGAAGGAGTTCCAGAGGGAAATTTCATGGTGAAAGACAGCAGGATAACCGTTTTTGATTTTGATGAGTGTGCTTAACATTGGTTTGCCTATGATCTCGCCGTTTCCTTCTATCATGCCTACTGGCAGTCCTCATCTTTTGTCCCTGAGAGGACTGATTTTAGTGAGATTTTTTTGGTTCAATTTTTAAATGGATACCAAACTGAACACCCTATTAGCAGACACCTGCTTGAACAAATTCCTATTTTCTTGAAAATCAGAGAGATATTTTTATATGTTTTATTTTTAGAAAAGTGGGAATTGCGGCATCTTGAAGATTGGCAAGCCTTTACATTAAAAGATTTAAAACAGAAAATGGAGAATAAGATTCCGTATTCAACTGTTAATTTTGAAGAATTGATTGACAAATTTATATGATTTTCAATAAAATGGAACTATCAAACGAAAAGGAATGAAATTTGGGCCGATGAAGTTATAATCTTATTTTTCAGTACATGATTCGAATAACGAAAAATGTTGAACCTGAAGAATAGGATTAGTCTGTCCTTTTTTATGTCCTGATCGTATAACGATGTATATATGGCCTTTTTAGGCTTATTTGTCGACCGATCATACATAAAACTCTCTTCAGGTTCATATGAAGGGAGTTTTTTTATGAACCAAATAATAAAAGTATCTGGATTAGATAAAAGTTTTAACTTGGTGAAAATATTAGCTAATATTCAATTTGACATAAAAAATGGGGAAAGGATCGGACTGGTTGGATATAATGGCACTGGCAAAACCACGCTGGCTAATATTCTTTCAGGAAAACTTCCCCCTGATAGTGGCCAAATTGAGGCTTCAAAAGATTTAAAGATTGGTTACCTATCGCAGTCCATTGATTACGAAGTTAGTGATTTTCAACAGTCTCTTTCAATGAATAAGGAAACTGAATTTTTTAAGCATGCAAGTGAACTTGGCCTTAAGAAAGCACATGAATGGGAAGAGAGTCGTTTAACCCATTTAAGCGGCGGTGAAAAGCTGAAGCTCGCCTTGTCTATGATTTGGGCTTCAAAGCCAGGGTTTTTAATATTAGATGAACCTACAAATCATTTGGATTATAAGGGAATTGAATGGTTGATATCTGAATTAGACAAATTTCCAGGGGCGGTACTTATCATCTCGCACGACCGCCATTTTTTGGATAAGACCGTTACCAGGATATTTGAATTAGAAAATAAGAAAATTCATTTTTTCAATGGGAATTATAGTGAGTATCAAAAGCAAAAACAAAAGAAGTTTAAAGACCATATGCACCAATATGAAGTACAGCAAAGGAAAGTAGAAGACATCGAACTGCAAATGGAGCAGCTTAAATCATGGTCTGATAAAGCTCATAGTACTTCTACGAAACAAGGCAGAGATTATGGCACTAAGGAATATCATCGCGTTAAAGCGAAGAAACGGGATGCACAAGTAAAATCAAAAATGAAACGGCTGCAAAATGAATTAGATAAGAATCAAATCGAGAAACCAATTGAAGAGGCACAAGTAAGATTTCAGTTTGAGAGCGACGGGAAAAGAGGAAAACGAATTATTGAGGCGAAGAAACTGTCAATGACATTCGAGGAGCGGAATCTTTTTCAAGATGCTCATTTTTATATTATTCACGGTGAAAGAATAGGTCTTTTAGGTGAAAATGGCTGCGGGAAATCAACCTTAATAAAAATGATTCTAGGCCATATTGCTTCATCGGGCGGCAATTTATGGACAAGTGACTCCCTTAAAATCGCTTATTTAAGCCAAGATGTGGATGATTTGCCGTCTGATAAATCGGCTCTTGAAGCATTAGGATATACGGATAGAGAAAGCATACTTCAAGCCCGTACATTGTTAGCTAATCTCGGGTTGAAAGAGCAGCATATCACAAAGCCGATTAACACTTTAAGTCTAGGTGAAAGAACAAGAGTCAAATTGGTTGATATGTTAGTACGGGATTACGATATCCTCATCCTTGATGAACCCACCAACCATTTGGATTTACCAAGTCGCGAGCAGCTTGAAAAAACGTTGAGCGAATTTACCGGGACCATTATTACCGTTTCCCATGATTATTATTTTTTAAATAAGCTTTGTGACCGATTGCTTGTTTTTGAGGAACAAACGATTAAACGCGTTGAGATGAAACCTGAGGAATATTTAAATAAAGATAACAAAATTGATGATCATCATGAGACTTTGTTAATTATAGAAAATAGGATAGCCTCAATTTTAGGAGAATTATCGACTATTGATCAGAAAGACCCGAAATATGTGCTTTTGGATCAAGAATTTAAAGACCTTTTAAAACAAAAAAGAAAAATAAACGGCTAATAAGTTGAAAAGAGCAGGGCGGACCTGCTCTTTTTAGTCTTGGATTATATATATCGTGACTCCAAATACCTCATTTATTATTACGTAATAAGTCAAGTAAAGCCTTTTCTTTTTCTACTTGCATCCCGGATTTCCAGTCATCTGCCGACAATGTACGTGTCTTTTCCCAAGCATAAATATCAGCAATACTTTCCTCAACAGGCCGAAAGGTAAGTCCGCTTGAAACAGCCTTATCAATATTAATGGAAAAGGTTCCCTTCCAAGGCTTCTCTACATCAGGTGAAATCGGATAATTCTCAGGAACATAAAGAGGCATTTCTGTCCAAGGCGCGACTCCTTGATCTGCCAAAAATTTCTCATCTGCCCAAACCAGTTCAGCATTTGAGCCGGTTATCTTGATACAGGCATCCAGAAACTGCTTCATAGATAAGGAATAATCCGGCCCGGTTGCATTAAAAGTCCCAGCCGCTTGATTTTTCATCATCGATAAGATCCACTTCGAAAGATCTTGATTATCAATCAGCTGCACCCTTCGTTCTGGATTACCAGGTGCCAAAACCTTCCCACCCTTAGAAATTCTATGTACCCAATAGGGAATGCGGTCAGTATAGTCATGAGGACCAATTAACTGTCCAGCCCGAACGTTTAACACACGTCCTGGCAAATTTTTTTCAGCTATCCGTTCACATAATGCTTTAAAATGCCCATAATACTCATAAACAGGGCCATTTACATCTTTTGTAAGTTCCTTCGCTTTCTCAAGGGTCATCTCTAAAACAGGATAAGTTTCATTCAAATTTTCAGGAATCCAATCTTTATAGACAGAAATACTGGAGATAAAGGTATATTGATTCACCCGGTCCTTTAAAACTTGAGTTGAATTTTGCACTGTAAACGGTATAAAACCGCTGGTATCCAAAACAGCATCCCAATAGCGATTCTCCAATTCCTTTAAATCACCAAACCGATCGCCCGTAATAATTTCAACATCCTTTAATCCCTCATTTTGATTTCCACGGTTAAAAACGGTCACTTCATGGTTTTCCGCTAAAGCCTCCTCAACAAAAGTTCTTCCTAAGAAGCGGCTGCCGCCTAATACGAGAATTTTCAAGAAAAATCCCTCCTCACGTAAAATCATTTTACCAATTTTCAGAAAATAAAAGAAACAAAAACGAAACGGCCATAACTAAAAACTAAAAATATTGCATCTCCTCAAGTTATTGTTACAATATCTATGGTATGTAAGAAAATTCAACTTTAGATGCAGACTTATACATATAGAAGTGGAGATGATTTTTAAGTGGAAAGCTCATTTTTACAATCTGTTTATTACGAAAACGGAATATTAAACATATTAGATCAAACAAAAATTCCAGAGATCACTGAGTTTCTAGAAATCACGAAAATTGAAGATGCCTGGGAGGCAATAAAACAATTAAAGGTTCGCGGCGCACCGGCAATCGGGATTGCTGCGGCCTATGGATTATTGCTTGGCATAAAAGATGCACCAGAAAATTCCTATGACGAATTTTACTCTGTATTTAAAAAGCAAGCTGACTATTTAGCGACATCCCGGCCAACAGCAGTCAATTTATTTTGGGCTTTAAAAAGAATGGATGACCGTGCCAAAAAAGAAAAAGACCAACCCATTGCCCGAATTAAAGAAGCACTTGAAAATGAAGCCCATTTAATCCGCACAGAAGATGAAGAGGTTTGCCGATCTATTGGCGAGCATGCTTTAACACTTCTTCATGATGGTATGGGAATTCTAACACATTGTAATGCTGGCGGTATTGCAACAGCCAGGTACGGAACAGCTCTTGCGCCGCTTTATTTGGCGCAAGAAAATGGCTGGGATATCAAAGTGTATGCGGATGAAACAAGACCATTATTGCAAGGAGCCCGTTTGACAGCATGGGAGCTGATGCAAGCAGGAATCGATGTCACCTTGATTACGGACAGTATGGCCGCTATGGTGATGCAAAAAGGCTGGGTTCAGGCTGTTATTGTTGGATGTGACCGTGTGGCTGCCAATGGAGACGTAGCCAATAAAATTGGAACCTATGGTGTGGCATTACTCGCCAAAGCTCATGATATTCCTTTCTTTGTTGCTGCTCCAACCTCAACCATCGACTTGGATACGAAAACAGGTGCAGATATCCCTATTGAAGAAAGGGAGGCCTCGGAAATTACCGAAGGGTTCGGGAAAAGAACGGCCCCAGAAGGTGTGAAGGTTTTCAATCCGGCGTTCGATGTCACTCCACATGAATTGGTGTCAGCGATCATTACAGAAAAGGGAATACTAAAAGGGAATTACCAAGAAGAGCTTCCAAAACTTTTTATAAAGTAGAGAACCATTGTTCACAGAATCGGCATAACCAATCTTTGTTTCAATAGGGATAATAGTGTAAAATGGTAGCAAATATGATTGGATAAAGGAGGGAGTCGGGTATGATGAAAAAAGTCATTGCTGCTGTGGTTTTGATCTCATTACTTACTGTAGCAATTGTACAGGCTATGGAGAAAAAGACAGAACAACCCGATACCGCAAGTACTGCATCAGTGAATAAGGAAGGCTTAGCCATCGGGGCAAAGGCACCTGATTTTGAATTAAAAACATTGACTGGTGAAACAGTCAAGCTATCGAACTTAAAAGGGAAGAAAGTTATGCTGAACTTTTGGGCAACATGGTGCCCGCCATGTAAAGCGGAAATGCCTGAAATGGAGCAGTTTTACAAAGAAAAGGATAAAGATCTTGTCATTTTGGCTGTCAACATAGACCCGCAATTGGAAGTCCAGAAATTTGTGGATGAAAACAAGATCACCTTCCCAATCCTTCTTGATGCAGAGGATAAAGTAAATGAAGCTTACCAAATTTTATCGATCCCAACTACTTATTTTATAGATAGTAAAGGCATCATTCAGTATAAATTTACCGGAGCCATGACTCTTGATATCATGAAAGATAATGCAAGTAGATTAAAGTAATGGAAAGACGTTGGTATGATACCAGCGTTTTTTTTATCTTATATAAATTTTCAAAAAGTTGTAATAATTTCAACCGTTTCAGGGAATAATAACTGTTACAATAGGATATAAGGAAGGTGATAGAAATGAGAAAGCCTAGAAAACGCTCATTCGCAGAACTAGTATCAGAAAATAAATCCCAACTTTTGAAAGACCATGCTGCAATGGAAAAAATCGAACAACGTTTAGAAGAAAAACGCCTCGGTAAAGCAGAGTAATCACAATGTTTGCCAATCATGGTTTGTAATCCTTATGGACAAAATATAATCAAGGAGGGATTATGACTATGACTAAAGGCTATAAAACAAAACGTTTCGCCCCAGACCATCTAGGGACACAACCAAAAGGAATTAGTGGAAATAAAGGAAACAAAATGAATGATACATCTGGCAAGCATGCACAGGTAATTCAAACAAAAGGTGAATAATTTTTATTGGATATAAGACCCTAGGCTTTAGCCAATGGGTCTTTTTTGTTTAAATTCCTCACATATTTTTTGACCTCCGATACAAACTATATCTGTACCATTTCTATATCAAGGAGGATTTATCGATGGAATACAATAACAAGCCAAAACCGGATGATCGCAGCGATAATGCTGAAAAGCTGCAGGCCATGATTCAAAATACTCAGGACAATATTCAAAAAGCAGAGCAATCCCTTTCTTTTACGGATAGTGAACAACAACGCCAGCAAATCGAAGCAAAAAATGAGCGCAGACGCGAGAGTGTTGAATCATTCAGAGCAGAAATACAGGATGAAACCTGAAAAAATTTAGAGTTAAATGGGTAAAGGATCTAGTCGAACAGGACGGATCCTTTTTTTAGGTTCAGGACTTGTATTATGGTAAGATAAAAGGGAATTTTTTATAAAGAAGTGATGATATTGAATCAACAAATTAACAACCAGGTAATTACACAACAGCACATTATCCGTTGGGAAAAAGAATTAGACCAAAATGGTTTTATATCTGATGAAAACCTGTTGATGAGTTTGTTAGGGAAGGAAAAAAATCCGCTAACACGTTCGAAGCTTTTAACCCTTGCAGCGATTTCACGAAAAGCGCGGAATAAAAAGGATTCATTGGCCGATTTTTGGTTGGACAAAGCGTTGGAGTTAAATCCACATAATCAAGAAGCAAAGGAATATTTGCTTCAGTCTGATTGGAAAAAATGGAAGGATGTATTGACACAGCTTTCTTTTCCATCGATCAGGGAAACAGATAACCGCACAGCTAAAAAGAAAACCGCTGAAGAATACATACAAATTTGCCAACGATTTTTATCAGAGGCTGACGATTCCTTAAGTGAATTGGAAAAGGAAAGGAACCTTACGACTGGACTGAGGGACCATACTATTATCGCAAAGTACCAAATGCTTTTCGAGTTGCTTTCCTCTGCTATAACCGAAACCGTCAGTTTGTTAAAGGCAGCAGAAGAATATGACCAATCCATTACTGGAGTGTTTCACACCTCCACCTTTTATGATGATTTAAAATCCCATTTAGCAGCTGTCGAAGATCTTAAGCAGCAGTGGCAAAGTCATTTTCAAGAAGAAGAGGCCATCGAAGAAACTTTTGACACTGCTTTGGACCAGTTGAACACAATGATTGGAATGGAGCAGGTAAAAAAACGGGTCAACGATTTTTATCGATTTATCAAGTATCAAAAGACCCGCAAGGAAATCGGTTTCCAAATAAAAGATGATCTAAGCCTTAATATGATCTTGACCGGGAATCCAGGCACCGGGAAAACAACACTTGCCCGCCTGCTGGCTAAAATTTATCACGAATTAGGTGTGCTTCCTCATGAAGAAGTGGTCGAGACGAATCGAGCACAATTGGTAGGGGCCTTTGTCGGTCAGACCGAAGAAAATGTTAAAGCAGTCGTTGAACGCTCTATTGGTGGAGTGCTGTTCATTGATGAAGCCTACAGCCTTAAACGGGAAGGCCAATCAGGAAATGACTATGGCCAGGCGGCTGTAGATACTCTTGTTTCGATGATGACGAGTTCGGAATACGGAGGAAAGTTCGCCGTCATATTAGCCGGATATCCGGAAGAAATGCGATCTTTTTTAGATACAAATCCAGGTTTACGAAGCCGCTTTCCGCAATCTAATTTCATTCAACTCCCTAATTACTCCAACGATGAATTAGTGATGATTGCTGAACAAATTGCTTCAGAGAATGATTATTTTATGACAGAAGAAGCGAAAATCGAAATTGTTAACCGATTGGATATGGAGCGGGTGGATGACACTTTCGGAAATGCTAGAACCGTTAAGAACATTGTTATGGATGCTATTTTTAAAAAAGGCTCAGAAAAGCAGGTTAACAAAGATGAATTCATGGATTATATGATGTTAAATAAGGAAGATTTCCTGATTGAAAAACCGAAAACAGTGGATTCACCAAAGGACCAATTAAACAGGTTAATTGGTTTAAATTCCATCAAAAATGAAATGCATGCACTGATTTCTTTTGTAAAAATGCAGCAGTTTAGACGGAATCAAGGACTGCCAACAGTACCGATTCAGCTTCATGCTGTTTTCACAGGAAATCCGGGGACAGGTAAAACAACGGTTGCCAAACTATATGCTGAAATGCTGAGAGAGTGTGGCATTTTAAAGAGGGGGCATCTGATTGTCGCCAGCCGCGCCGATTTTGTGGCAGGCTATGTGGGGCAGACAGCTGGGAAAACAAAGAAACTGATCAGGCAAGCCCTAGGGGGTGTTCTGTTTATCGATGAGGCCTATTCACTACTTGCCCACACAACCGCTGATTTCGGGAAAGAGGTCATTGATACCCTTGTCGATGAAATGACAAAGCATAATGAAAATTTGGTTGTCGTGCTGGCAGGATATCCAAACGAAATGGACGAATTACTAGAAAGTAATCCCGGGCTGCGTTCAAGGTTTAAAAAGTTCTTTTTCTTCCCTGATTATTCTACGGAAGAGATGCTGTCCATTATGGAAGCCTATGCTGGACGATTCCAATATCAATTGACAAAAGAAGCAAGTACGTTGCTGCGTGAATCGTTCGAAGCTGAAACTTTCAAAGGGAATGGCCGCTTTGCAACCAATTTAGTCGATGAAATCATTCAAGCACAGGCTGCTCGATTAATGACAGGGCAGGAAACAAATCTCCTTGAAATGTCATTATTTCTGGATATGGACGATGTTATTAACGCATTGATGAAATGTAAATAAACGAAAAAAGAAAGGAACATTTTTGTGGATAATTATTTTGTTTCTCATAGAGAAATTCAGCTTTACTACGCAGATACCGATATGATGGGTGTCATTTATCATGCGAATTATTTAAAATTTTTTGAGTTAGGCCGAACAGGCTTTATTGAAGATATTGGTTATAGTTATCTTTCGATGGAAGAAGCAGGCTATTACGCTCCCGTCTATGATATTCAAATCACCTACAAAAAGCCTTTAAGATATGGTGATAAAGCTTTCGTCAAAACATGGGTTGAACTGAATGATGGAATTAAGACCATCTATGGTTATACCATTTTCAACGGGGACGAAGAAGTATGTGCCGAGGGTAAATCAACCCATATTATTGTTAGAAAAGATAATTTCAGACCAACTTCTTTTAAAAAGACATTTCCTGAATGGTATTTAAAGTATGAGGAAATTAAGAAAAAAGATTGAAGCATCGGGGTGAAATAATTGGCTTTTGGCATAAAAAGGCGAGAGTTAATCGAATGGAAAAGGAAAATCGATAACGGGGAAATTGCATTCTTAACTCATTACTGGCTGGATGACCGTTTCCCTGGTTGTAAGACTGTAACCAAGGTGGGCTGTTCGGATCTTGAAAGATTGGCAGAATGGGGGATTAAATACGGTTTGAAGAAAGAGTGGATTCATCACCGAATCGACGGCTATTCTCATTTTGATTTAATTGGCCCTCGCCAGCAAGAGATTCTTAAGCAGGAAGGTTTAACTAGGCATATATGGATGAACGGCACAGTTGAGAAATAAGGATTCATCAACTGTGCTTATTCTTTTAATCCATTTTTTTATATTCAAAGACGGGTTCCTCATAATCAGAATGATAGTTAATAACTAAATCATGATTATCAAAATACCACAAATCTTTTTCTTCAATATAAAAAGTAATCCCCTCTAAATTTGCGGCTGCACCGATATCAACAGGCTCCTCGGTCGAAACGCCGAGAGAAAATCCACTTTGAACGGTACTGCATCCGCCATACCTTACAAAAAAGCGGACAAAGTCACCATTATTAAGATTGAGTTCTTCTATATACCACGCTGCTGCCTCTTTTGAAATGTGTATATTCATGCGGTCTCCTTTCCATTTTTCCTATCTTTTATTATAAATGATAACTCTTTATGAGCATAACGATAAGATTTATAAATAATCCCAGGTTATCGGAGCCACTGAACCATGTGGGATTGGATTTCCTTGTATTTTGCTTCCGCATTTTGCAGTCCAAACCCGCCTGCTTTTTCTAATGGTACGACACGAAAATGATGATTTTTCTGACTCGTCACATAGGTTGGATAAAAAACAGGATTTGAAAGCTCTATCGAATTTCCTTTGGCGGAAATGTGTTTGAATATATCAATGGTTGCTAAACCGCCAATATCTTTGTAATCACCGTGCTGGGCGGAGATAAAGTTACCTAAGGAATATACAATGAATGTTTTTCTGCCATCGCTCGTTTCAATCCAATCCATCGGCTGAAGGACATGGGGATGGGATCCAAAGATGATATCAACACCTTCATTGGCTAGAAATTGAGCTAATTCCTTTTGTTCTTTCGTCGGGATTCGCTGGTATTCATTTCCCCAATGGATGCTCATCACCACAACATCCGCTTCTTTTCTAGCCCGGTGAATTTCTTCCTTCATCACTTCTCGATTGATAAGGTTGACGAGAAAATCCTTTCCTTTTGGAACAGGGATGCCGTTCGTTCCATATGTATAGGCAAGGAAGGCAAGCTTAATGCCATTTTTATTGACAATCCTTAATTTTTGGCGATCCTTTTCATCAAGGAAGCTTCCAACATGAGGTAGACCGATCGAATTCAAATAAGCAGTTTCGGACTGAATTCCATTTTCGCCTTTATCGAGTGTATGATTATTAGCCGTTGAAACAATATCGACTCCCGTTGAAACAAGGGCATCGGCAACCTCATGGGGACTATTAAACATTGGATAGCCTGATAGCCCGATCTCTGTTCCTCCTAACATACTTTCTTGATTTGCCGTAAGGATATCAGGATTTTCCAATAACGTCTTTACATTTTCAAACATCGGAACGAAATTATAGGAAGCCCCATTAAAAGCATCTTGATAAACGTGATTGTGGATTAGGATATCCCCAATGGCACCAAGCGTCATCTTTTCCTCCATTTCTCGATTTTCAATCAAGGAGAGCCGCTGTTTATGCTTCTGGAAAGAGTGATTATTTTCTTTTTTGTCCGTATTTTTTTGCTGAAGGAGGAAGTAAGCGGTTCCAAAAATACAAATAGATATAATAATAAAAGACTGTACAATGACTCTTTTTTTCATATGTACTCCTATTAATGTTAGTTTTCTTAATATTACTATATAACATTTCAGGTAAATATTAAAATAATGCTGCGGAAATAAAGAAAAGCGGAGGTACAGCTAATGGCGGCCCCGCTTTTTCAATGATTATTCATTTTGGTCTATTTCCAGAAGGAACTCAATTAATTCATCAAAATCTTTTGTTACCTTTGGTTGAGTGGTATCGGCGGGTTGAGAAGGAGAAAATTCAACAATAAATTCATTCTCATCATTACTGTCTGATACTACGGTTGAAAAATGATAGTCTTTCTTTACTCTTTGCATCCAAAACACCCCCAAAAGGTCACTGTTATATAACTTTATTTTACCTTAAATCATACGGGCTGCATGGAATAATTATGAAAATTCTATGAAAAAAAGCCCTAAAGGACCGTTCAGTTCCTTTAGAGCCATTTAATTTTCGGTTCTGTTTTATTGATAATTCTTTTAATGTTTGCCCTGTGCCGATAAATGACAAAGGTTACTATTAATATTACCGCAATTAGTAAGGGGATGTCCCATTCTCGAGTAAACCCTGATATTAATGTAAAAAGAATCGCAATAATTCCTGCAATCATCGAAGATAGTGAAACATATTTCGTTATGTATAGGCTAATAAAGAAAGCAATTAGGACCGCCACAAACATCCATGGTGCGCAATACAGAATTACACCGGCAGAAGTGGCAACTGCTTTCCCACCGCGAAACCCGGCAAAGATGGGATACGTGTGTCCGATAAGAGCGAAACCTCCAGCCAGTAGAGGATTTATGTCAAGATGAAATAAATGCGGCAACGCAGCTGCTAACGTTCCTTTCAATATATCAGCGAGGGTAACGACTAACCCTGCTTTTACCCCTAGGGTTCGAAAGGTATTGGTACCTCCTAAATTCCCGCTTCCATGCTGACGGATATCCGTTTTATAAAACACTTTTCCGATAATTAAGCCTGAGGGGATAGAGCCGAGCAAATAAGCCAGGATCAAGACTAAAATAATTTGAACCATTGATAATTTCTCCTTCTATAAAAGATCCAGTTCTTCTATTTTACCATGTATTTCTGAAAAAACACTATGCAGCTTGGATATAAACATGAAAAATTACCTAATAAAGAAAAATACCTTCTCATTACCCAAAGGATACCTTACGATAGAATCAAGGAGGAAATATTTCATGGCACGCATTGAATATCATAAGACAAACACAATTTCACCGAAATTAATCATCGGCGGATTGATAGGGGCAGGATTGCTTATCATTTCATCGATTTTTCTATTTTTCTATCCTTTTGCCTCGAAAGAGAAAACTACTTATTTTAAAGGGAAAAATCCGATTCTGTATAATGGGAACCTGCAGGGAAATGGCATTATTGAAGGGAATACTGTGTTTGTCCCGCTAACATTTTTACAAGAACAAATTGATCCATCCATCCTTTATGATCAAAAATCAAAATCTGTCATTATTACTACAAAGGACAAAGTTGTCCAGATGCCTACAGATTCATTAACCTATTTTGTCAATCAGAAAGGAGTTACCTTACAGCTGTCACCAATTCTATCGAAGGACGGAAAAATTTTCGTTGCCATTGATTCGATCCTTTCATTCTTTCCCATAAAATACAAGCAATTACCGGAAAGTGAAGCCATTTGGGTACAGCGCGATGGTGAGAAATACGAGACTGCAAGATTAATAGAAAAAGACGTTAATGAAGAAAAGCTAAGACTCCGTACTAAGCCTACATGGCGATCACCCTACACGGCAGATATGAAAAAACAGGAAGCTGTGATTATTGAGGGGGAAAAGGAAGATTTCTATCTTGTCAGGAAAACCAACGGCATTAGTGGATATATCAAAAAAGAATACGTCCAGAAGGGGAAAACAGAGAGAATCACAATAGACCATGAAAGTAAGACCTTTCAGCTGCCTAAATTGAATGGACCGATTCAATTAACGTGGGAAGCAGTTTATAAGAAAAATCCTGATTCAGCAAAAATTCCTGACATGACTGGCGTTAATGTGGTATCACCAACTTGGTTCTCACTTGCCGGAAGTGATGGAACGATAAAAAATCTTGCTTCTCTTGACTATAGCAAATGGGCGCATGGGAAAGGCTATCAAGTTTGGGGAGTGTTTTCTAATGCCTTTGATCCAAAACTCACAGGCGAAGCATTTAAAGACTATGAAACAAGGCAAAAGATCATTCGCCAATTGCTGCAATATAGCCAGATGTATCAATTACAAGGACTTAATTTTGATATTGAAAATGTAAATCCAAAGGATGGTCCGCTCGTGACCCAGTTTATAAGGGAAGCAGCACCATACTTGCATGAAGCTGGGTTGATCGTTTCTATGGATATTACCTTTTCGGCCGGTGAAAATAACAACTGGTCATCCTTCTATGAAAGAACGAAACTCGCTCATATTGCTGATTATTTAATCGTGATGGCCTATGATGAACACACAGGTGCTTCCACTAGTGCTGGAAGTGTAGCTAGCCTTCCATGGGTCGAAAGCAATCTAGAGAAACTGCTGACAGAGGTTCCAAATGAAAAGTTAGTCCTTGGTGTTCCGTTATATGCGAGACTTTGGAAGGAACAAACGAAGCTAGATGGAACGATGGAACTAACTGCTGAGGCACTAGCAATGGATAAAGTAAAAACATGGGTCACTGAAAAGAGATTACAGCCCTCGTACGATGAAGAAAGCGGTCAAAATTATGCAGAATATTATTCAGAAGCTGAAAAAGCCACCTATAAAATTTGGATTGAGGATGTACAGTCCTTACAAAAGCGAGCTAATTTAGCCATTAAATATAAGCTTGCCGGCATTGGTACCTGGTCAAGGTATTTTGGCGATCCAACTGCTTGGACCGCATTAAATCTGGATTCGAGCAAAGCGATTACTCAAAAATAAAGGCTCAACTAAAACCGGCTTTTGCCGGTTTTTTTCTAAAGTAAGAACAATTAGAGTCAATTTTATTACAAATATATGGAGAATTTTCTAACGATTTGTTAATCCGTTGAAAGCCATGGAAACGCCCAATATAATTAAGATATACAACCATTCATAATGAAGAATAACCGGCCAGATCGAACAAAAAAATGGTCGGTTTATCTTTATATTCCAAAAATGTTTATAAGGGAGTGAGGGTGATGAACATGGAAACGGAAAAGGATTTAAGCTACCAGGCATTGTTTGAAAAATATGAAGAAACCATTAAATTAAATCGATATTTAGAGAAGCGGATTGAGGAGATTGCCGCAGCAAACAAGCAAAAGGAGAACCTGTTAATTCAGCAATCGCGCCTTGCTGCAATGGGGGAAATGTTAGCGAGTATTGGCCACCAGTGGCGGCTGCCTTTAAACAGTTTAACCCTCCTAATCCATGATTTAAAGGATGCCCTGGAATATGGGGAAATTAACGACAAATACTTTGATCGATTCACAAGGGACAGCATGAGTCAAATCACACAGATGTCAGAGACTATAAATGATTTTCGGAAATTTTACAAATTTAACAAAGAAAAAACTACCTTTTCTATTGGTGATTCCATTGAAGAGGCTTTGTCTATTTTTTCTTTAAGCCTTCAGAACCATGGGATTGTGGTTCAATTTGAATACAGGGGTCAGCAAATGGCTTATGGAGTACCAAATGAATACAGCCAGGTCGTGCTTAATATCTTAACAAACGCACGAGATGCCTTTGTACATAAGGAAATTCCTAATCGAAAAATCATCATAAAATTAACGGAAACAAATAACATCATTAAAGCTGACTTCATCGATAATGCTGGTGGGA
The DNA here is from genome assembly GCF_019969725.1 of Neobacillus bataviensis. Next base: position 63,193 of record NZ_JAHXYW010000003.1, on the reverse strand, counting down.
TTGACCCAGCACATATCCATGAAGTATTTGAGCCATATTTTACAACGCGCCCACAAGGCACCGGCCTCGGACTTCATATGTCCAAACTGATTGTCGAGAAAATGAATGGCTCTATAACGGTAGAAAATACTGGCCATGGCGCCCGATTTAGTATATTACTGCCAAAGCTATCCGTTTCTAATAACACTCCATCTAAATAAGTTTTTCCTGCGAGAACAGTTTATTATGTTTTTTTGCTAGAAAAAGGTAAACTAAAGGGAAAATATATGAAGGAGTGGATCCCAATGGCGATTGAAAATCCAAGCCGTGATGAAATCAAGGATATTTTAAAAAAGGCAAAAAGAATTGCTGTCGTAGGATTAAGTAATAATCCGGACCGTACTTCTTATCTAGTTTCTGCGGCTATGCAGAATGCAGGCTATGAAATCATTCCCGTCAATCCTACTATCGACGAGGCACTCGGTGTTAAAGCGATGGCGTCATTGAAGGATGTAGAAGGTCCAGTTGACATTGTAAATGTGTTCCGCCGCTCCGAACAGTTGTTTGATGTAGCGAAGGAATTCGATGGAATCGGCGCCCCGATTTTTTGGGCCCAGCAAGGGCTTGTCAATGAAGAAGCCTATGAATTCCTAAAGTCTAAAGGATACACTGTTATTATGGACCGGTGTATTAAGGTTGAGCACGCGTTAACAAAATACTAAATTTTAACCAAAAAGCTGCTTATAAAATATGCGGCTTTTTACTTTTTTCCGACCAAAAAGGAACCAAATTCAGATGACAAAAATATGTAGTTTTAAAATACTTATTTGCCAAATCGAAATAAATCGCTAAAATAAAGCATAGACGCCGCAAGAACTTGTGGTAAAATTATGTAGCAAACACTCGTTCTAATTTATTACATTATTGGATTAATCATTATTCAACAAAGATTTATTATAGCAATTAGAGAAGTATGTTTTTCTTTTTGTAAGGCATGAAAGGGGTATTTTAGTGGCAAGGAATCAGCAAGCTTTTGATTATAATGATGACGCCATACAGGTTCTGGAAGGTTTAGAAGCCGTTAGAAAGCGTCCAGGAATGTACATTGGCAGCACCGATTCACGGGGACTTCACCATCTCGTCTATGAGATTGTGGACAATTCAGTCGATGAAGCGCTGGGCGGATTTGGTGATCACATCATTGTCAAAATACACAAAGACAATTCAATCAGCGTAATCGATAAAGGCCGCGGTATGCCTACTGGGATGCATAAAATGGGGAAACCGACACCTGAGGTCATCTTAACAGTTCTCCATGCAGGGGGAAAATTTGGCCAGGGCGGTTATAAAACTAGCGGCGGTTTGCATGGTGTTGGTGCATCAGTCGTCAACGCATTATCGGAGCGCCTAACTGTAACAATAAAGCGAGACGGTTTTGTTTATGAACAAAAATTTGAACATGGCGGGAAGCCAATCACTACACTTGAAAAAATCGGCAAAACCAATCAAACGGGAACTACGATTCATTTTAAGCCGGATCCCACGATATTTTCGACGACAACCTATAATTTTGAAACCTTATGTGAGAGGTTACGAGAATCAGCCTTCCTGTTGAAAGGGCTCAAAATTGAAATCAGTGATGAACGTAATGACCTTCATGAAGTTTTTCATTACGTAAACGGAATCGAAGCATTTGTTGAGTATTTAAATGAAGAAAAGGATGTTCTTCATCCTGTTGCTAGCTTTGATGGTACACAAAATGGAATCGAAGTTGAATTTGCCTTCCAATTTAACGACGGCTACTCGGAGAATGTTTTATCTTTCGTCAATAATGTCCGCACGAAGGATGGCGGGACCCATGAAGCAGGTGCTAAAACTGCGATGACAAGGGTGTTCAACGATTATGCCCGTAAGGTTGGTTTGTTGAAAGAAAAAGATAAAAACCTGGACGGTTCCGATATTCGCGAAGGCTTATCTGCTATTGTCTCTGTTAGGATTCCTGAAGAACTGCTCCAATTTGAGGGGCAAACGAAAGGAAAACTGGGTACGAGCGAAGCACGGTCTGCTGTAGATGCCGTTGTTTCGGAGCAGCTTTCCTACCTTTTAGAGGAAAATCCTGATATTAGCTCTCTCCTTGTCAAAAAAGCTATTAAAGCCTATCAAGCACGGGAAGCAGCGAGAAAGGCCCGCGAGGACGCAAGAAGCGGCAAAAAGCGGAAGCGTTCGGAAGCCGTATTATCTGGTAAATTGACACCAGCCCAGTCAAGGAATCCTCAAAAAAATGAGCTTTATCTTGTAGAGGGTGACTCAGCTGGCGGTTCTGCCAAACAAGGCCGTGACCGTCGTTTTCAAGCCGTCCTTCCTTTAAGAGGTAAAGTTATTAATACCGAAAAAGCGAAGCTGGCGGATATATTCAAAAACGAAGAGATCAATACCATTATTCATGCAATTGGCGGTGGTGTAGGGTCTGATTTCAATGTGGAAGATATCAATTACGATAAAATTATCATTATGACCGATGCCGATACAGACGGTGCTCATATTCAAGTCTTACTGTTAACATTCTTCTACCGCTATATGAGAGCGCTAGTAGAAGCAGGAAAAGTGTTTATTGCCCTGCCGCCTCTATATAAGGTGAGTAAAGGTACTGGTAAAAAAGAAATTATTGAATATGCATGGAATGAAGATGAATTACAGGGTGCCATGAAAAAGGTTGGCAGAGGTTATATGATTCAGCGCTATAAGGGTCTTGGTGAGATGAATGCAGATCAGCTATGGGAAACGACCATGGATCCTGAAACACGTACCCTTATTCGCGTTAAAATTGATGATGCTGCAAGAGCAGAACGCCGTGTTACCACTCTAATGGGTGATAAAGTAGAACCACGCCGTAAATGGATTGAAAGTAATGTGGCTTTTGGATTGGAAGAAGATGAATCTATTTTAGAAAATGAAAATATTACAGTTGTTGAGGAGGGTGCTGAAGAATGAGTGCAAACGAAAAATTCCGCGACTTACCTCTTGAGGATGTACTAGGCGATCGTTTCGGAAGATATAGTAAGTATATTATTCAGGAACGTGCCCTCCCGGATGCTAGAGACGGTTTAAAACCAGTACAGCGAAGAATTTTATTCGCGATGCATGTAGAAGGAAACACCCATGAAAAAGGCTTCCGTAAATCAGCGAAAACCGTTGGTAACGTTATCGGTAATTACCACCCTCACGGTGATACCTCTGTATATGACGCGATGGTACGTATGAGTCAGGACTGGAAGGTCAGAAATGTTCTTGTGCAAATGCACGGAAATAACGGAAGCGTCGACGGTGATCCGCCTGCTGCAATGCGTTACACTGAAGCCCGTCTTTCCGCGATAGCTGCTGAGTTATTGCGTGATATTGATAAGCAAACAGTAGATTTTATCCCAAACTTTGATGATACATCTGCGGAACCAACTGTATTACCAGCAATGTTCCCGAACCTCCTTGTTAACGGATCGACCGGAATTTCTGCTGGTTATGCGACGGATATCCCTCCACACCATTTAGGAGAAGTCATTGATGGGGTAATCATGAGAATGGATAAACCCGATGCATCTGTTGATGAACTAATGACGATCGTCAAGGGTCCAGATTTCCCTACCGGCGGTATTATCCAAGGGATAAATGGAATTAAAAAAGCCTATGAAACTGGTAAAGGCAAAATCATCGTCCGCAGCAAAGCAGAGATTGAAGAGGTACGCGGCGGGAAACAGCAAATCGTGATTACCGAAATTCCGTATGAAGTGAATAAAGCCAATCTCGTCAAAAAAATGGATGAATTTCGTCTGGACCGTAAAGTAGAAGGTATATCAGAGGTCCGCGATGAAACAGACCGAACTGGTCTTAGAATTGTTATTGAGTTAAAAAAAGATGTAGATGCAGAAGGTGTCTTGAACTATTTATATAAAAATAGTGATCTTCAAGTAACATATAATTTTAATATGGTAGCCATTCACAATAAGCGTCCAAAATTGATGGGTCTTCGAGAATTATTAGATGCTTATATTGAACATCAAAAGGAAGTTGTGACAAGAAGAACACAATTCGACCTTAATAAAGCCAAGGAACGTCAGCATATTGTCGAAGGCTTAATGAAAGCATTATCGATTCTTGATGAAGTAATTGCGACCATCCGTGCATCGAAGGATAAACGTGATGCAAAAGACAATTTAATCGCCAAGTACGGCTTTACCGAGCTGCAGGCTGAGGCAATCGTTTCTTTACAGCTTTATCGCTTAACCAACACGGACATTACCGCTCTAAGAAATGAAGCGGAGGAATTAGCGAAAAAAATTGAAGAGCTTACAAGCATCCTAGCGAGTAAGATAAAACTCAATTCTGTTATCAAAAAAGAATTAAAAGACGTGAAAAAGCGCTTTGCTGATGAACGTCGTTCAAAAATTGAAGCAGAAATTGAAGAGCTTAAAATCAATCTTGAAGTGATGGTGGCCAGTGAAGATGTAATTGTGACAGTTACGAAAGATGGTTATGTAAAGCGGACAAGCCAGCGCTCCTATGCAGCATCAGGCGGGCAGGACTTTGCGATGAAAGAAACCGATCGTTTGCTGGCACAGCTGGATATGAATACGAAGGATGTCCTGCTCCTCTTCACCAACAAAGGAAACTATTTATTCTGCCCAGTTCATGAGCTTCCTGATATCCGATGGAAGGACCTTGGACAGCATGTTGCCAATATTATTCCGATTGAGCGGGACGAAGAAATCATTCAGGCGATTCCGGTAAAAGATTTCGAAGCAGATGCCTTCTTAGTCTTTGTGACAAAGAATGGAATGGTCAAGAAAACCGAGCTTAGAGCCTATAAAGCTCAGCGTTACTCTAAACCGCTTGTTGGCGTGAATCTGAAGGATGATGACCAAGTGGTTGATGTGCATTTAACTGACGGAACCAAGCAAATTTTCATCATTACCCATAATGGCTATGCCCTTTGGTTTGATGAAGAAGAAATCAGTATTGTCGGTCAGCGTGCAGCTGGAGTGAAGGGCATTAACCTTAAGGATGGCGACTTTGTCGTTGGCGGTAAAATTATTACCCCAGACAGTAGTGTAACTGTTGTCGTTGCGACACAACGCGGTTCTGTGAAACGAATGAAATTGAAAGAATTCGAAAAAGCTACACGCGCAAAACGCGGAGTGGTAATCCTACGAGAGCTTAAATCCAATCCGCATCGAATTATGGGATTTGTCGCAGCAAATGATCAGGATGAAATTTATATTCAGACGGATAAAGGATATACTGAAACGTTAAAAACAGCGGATATTAAATTTAGTGATCGCTACTCGAACGGTTCGTTCATCCTTGATGAAGGTGAAAACGGAAAAGTGACAACCGTTTGGAAAGAAGAAAAACCAGAGACTCCAAGTGAATAATTGTATGTAAGACTCTCTTTTAAAAAGGGAGTCTTTTTTTATATGAAAGGCGCAAGAATTCTAATCAAAATTTAATCTAAAAAATCATTAATTAAAATTGACGATGCCGTTTTGCAGGAATATAATTAGGCTACCTAATTATTAGGTATATAAATTAAATTAGAGGTGTGATTATGGCAGAACGTGAAAATCCCACTGTGCAAAAACTACTTAGATCGTTTATTCAATTCAGAAAGACGGGATGGCATGATAAAAAAATAAACGGATATAATCCAAGCGAGTACAAGGTACTGGCTGTTATTTATGAGGGGGCGAATAAGAAAGAATCAGAAATGAAGGTTTCTGAAATTAGCCAAATATTAGAGGTAACCCCTCCGACAGTAACCCAAATTATTAATAACCTCGACAAAGGAGGGTTAGTCGAACGAACGATCGATCCTGAAGATCGGCGTGCCGTAAGAATTAAACTTACTCCAAAGGGAAAAGAACTAACCGAGAACGCTAGAAAGGCATTTTTTGAAAAATATCTGGGTCTAGTTGATTACCTGGGTGAAGAGGACAGTGAAAAGCTGGCGGAATTATTAAACAAAGTCCATAAATATTTTTATGAACTAAGACGTTAAATAGAGGGAGTGGAAGAACCTTGTTGAAATTGAGCAAATTCCTAAAGCCATTTCAATTATCGATTATTTTAGTTTTAAGCCTAGTCCTTCTACAGTCGATATCAGAGCTTTATTTACCCACCTTAATGTCTGATATCGTTGATAAAGGTGTTGTCAAAGGAGATACAGACTACATCTGGAAAATTGGCGGTTATATGCTTTTAGTTGCTTTAGGGGGAATGGTTTGTTCCATTACCGCAAGCTTCTTTTCTGCAAAAGCTGCATCAGGCTTTGGAAAATTACTTCGTACAAAAGTCTTTTCTCATGTCGGCGGTTTTTCCTTGCATGAGTTTGATAAACTTGGAACTGCCTCTTTGATCACAAGAACAACCAATGATATAACACAAGTGCAGCAGGTTTTAGTGATGATGCTCAGGATGATGGCAATGGCACCAATGATGTGTATCGGCGGCATCATTATGGCTTATTCAAAAGATGCCAAATTAACATTAGTTCTTGCAGTATCGCTGCCAGTCCTCGTATTGGCAATCGTGATTATCGCAAAAACGGGTATTCCTCTTTTTAAAGCGATGCAGATAAAGCTTGATAACCTAAATCGGGTATTAAGAGAAAATCTAACGGGGATTCGTGTCATTCGTTCGTTTAACCGAATCCAGCATGAGAAAAACCGTTTTAATGAGGCCAATTGGGATTTAACGCAAACAGCTATTAAGGTCAATAAAATTATGGCGTCGATGATGCCAATTATGATGGTTGTCTTAAATCTTACTTCCGTCGCGATCATTTGGTTTGGCGGCATACGGATCAGCAATGGTCATATGCAGGTCGGGGATATGATGGCATTTATCCAGTATGCGATGCAAATCATGTTCTCGTTCATCATGTTATCAATGATGTTCGTCATGATCCCAAGAGCGTCAGTATCTGCTGTTAGAATAAACGAGGTACTTAAGACAACCGCTGATATTACGGATCCATCTAAGCCGTTATCAATTGAAAGCAAAAAAGGTCAGGTAGAGTTTCAAAATGTTACCTTTAGCTACCCAGGTGCAGAGATGCCTGCCATCTCGAATATCTCTTTTTCGATGAACCCAGGAGAAGTGACAGCCATTATTGGCGGAACCGGTTCTGGTAAATCGACTCTTATTAATTTGATTCCTCGTTTTTATGATGTGGATAGTGGAAAAATCCTGGTAGACGGGATTGATGTACGTGAAATGACGCAAGAAAATCTTAGATCAAAAATTGGTTTTGTCCCGCAGCAAGCTGTTCTTTTTACAGGTACCATCGCGGAAAACATTCGATATGGAAAGGAACTTGCTTCGAAAGAAGAAGTCCAATATGCGGCAGAAATCGCCCAAGCTTCGGATTTTATCTCCTCAATGGAGGGTGCATACGATGCCGTTATCGCCCAAGGGGGAACAAATGTTTCCGGTGGTCAAAAACAGCGTTTATCCATTGCCAGGGCGCTGGTTCGTAAACCGGAAATTTATATCTTTGATGATAGCTTCTCCGCATTGGATTTTAAAACCGATGCAAAACTGCGTGCCGCATTAAAAGAAGAAACCATCGATTCCACCGTTTTAATCGTGGCTCAACGTGTGAGTACGATTATGGATGCAGATCAAATAATTGTCCTCGATAATGGTGAAATTGTCGGAATCGGGAAGCATAAAGACCTTTTAGAAACAAGTTCTGTATATCGTGAGATTGTGATGTCACAGCTTTCGGAGGAAGAAATCGCATGAGTAAAGAGACGAATAATCAAAGGCAGGGACCGGGTTTCGGGCCTGGAGGACGCGGATTTGGACCTGGCGGCATGGGAATGCCTGTCCAAAAAGCAAAGGATTTTAAAGGAACGCTAAAACGATTAATTGGCTACCTAAAACCCCATACATTTCAGCTTCTTGCTGTATTGGTTACAGCAATCATAAGCACTATCTTTGCAATTGTCAGTCCGAAGATTATGGGGAAAGCCACCACCAAACTATTTGAAGGTTTAATGAAAAAGCTAAGCGGTGTCCCTGGAGCAAAAATAAACTTTGATTACATCGGTCAAATCATCCTACTGTTAATTGGATTGTATATTTTAAGTGCGATATTTTCATATATACAGCAATATATAATGGCAGGAGTAGCGCAAAAGACCGTTTATAACCTTCGTAAAGAAGTGTTAGATAAGCTTAACCGTTTGCCATTAAAGTATTTTGATTCGCGGACACACGGTGAAATTCTTAGCCGTGCGGTCAATGATGTTGATAACATCAGTACGACCCTGCAGCAAAGCTTGACTCAGCTTATCACCTCGGTTGTCACAATAATTGGGGTTATTGTGATGATGCTTACCATCAGTCCTTTAATGACACTAATTGTGGTGGTTACGCTGCCGCTCAGCTTTGTGGCCACCGCCAGTATTGCGAAAAAATCACAAACCTTTTTTAAAGGACAGCAAAAATCACTTGGCCAGCTTAACGGGCACGTTGAAGAAATGTACACCGGACATAAAGTGGTCAAAGTATTTGGCCATGAGAAAAAGTCGATTGAAAAATTTGAGGAAATCAACGAGCAGCTTTACCAATCGGGCTGGAAGGCACAATTTGTATCCGGTATGATCATGCCATTAATGTCGTTTATTAATAATATTGGCTACGTATTAGTATCCGTAGCAGGTGGTATTTTAGTTACAAAAAGGGCAATTGAAATTGGTGATATTCAAGCGTTTATCCAATATGCCCGCCAATTCGCTCAACCAATCACTCAAACGGCGATGATTGCGAATGTCATCCAATCGACAATTGCCAGTGCTGAGCGTGTTTTTGAAATATTGGATGAAGCCGAAGAAGTACCTGAAGCCATTGCGGTGAAAGAGATTTTGGAGCCAAAAGGTGAAGTGAAATTCGACCATGTTTCTTTCGGCTATAAAGAAAATGAACCATTAATCGGTGACATGAATATCGATGTGAAGCCAGGGCAGAGGGTGGCGATTGTTGGTCCAACCGGTGCAGGAAAAACGACGCTGATTAACTTGTTGATGCGTTTTTATGAAATTAATTCCGGTAAAATTTTAATAGACGGTATCGATACTCGGGATTTAAAGCGGGAGCATCTTAGAAGTTTATTTGGGATGGTTCTGCAAGATACATGGCTGTTTAACAGCACGATTCGCGACAATATTGCCTATGGAAGAGAGGGGGCGACGGAGGAGGAGATTGTAGCGGCAGCAAAAGCATCTAATGCCGATCATTTCATCCGAACACTTCCAGAAGGGTATGACACTATTTTGAATGAAGAGGCCTCCAACATTTCTCAAGGTCAAAAGCAATTATTAACGATTGCTAGGGCAATACTCGCAAATCCAGCCATCTTAATCCTTGATGAAGCAACCAGCAGCGTTGACACTAGGACTGAGATCCAAATTCAACGAGCAATGAATCGCTTAATGCAGGGACGCACAAGTTTTATTATTGCTCACAGGCTTTCAACGATTCGTGATGCTGATTTAATCTTGGTGATGAATAATGGAAGTGTGATAGAAAAAGGAACTCATGTGGAACTGCTGGAAAAAGGCGGGTTCTATGCAGATTTGTATAATAGTCAGTTTACTAGCAGGAATTCGAAAAAGAATGTAGGGTAGAGAAGGGCGTTCAGGGATTCTATAGACTTCTTGAACGCTTTTTTATGACTTTTTAGACGGGGAATAGGGTTGGGTAATTTCAATTTATCTTTTTAATTGTAGAAAACGATTAGTTTTTTGTAGAAAAGGTCATGTTTTTTGTAGAAATCTACTTAAAATTTGTAGAAATGAGATAGGTAAAGAGTAAAATTTTTTATTCTGTCTCACTTTCTTAAGTATACTTGTATTTTGAGATAAATTAAATTTTGTTTATTATAATTATATTATGTAAACTGAATTAATAAAAAAAACTGCCACAACAATGGCAGCTATTATTCTATTTGTTCCTTCGGCATATCCATTTTATCAACCGCAATCTTTAAATCATCATTCTTAATGTGCGTATAGATCATCGTCGTTTGAATCGATGAATGGCCTAACTGGCGTCTTAACTTTGGTACATCATTTATTTCAGCATGATATCTAGTTGCAAATGAATGACGCAGCTTATGTACGGATAATGACGGTTTACCAAATGCAGCAGCATATTTCTCAATTAGTTTTTCAACTGAACGTGCCGTAAGTCTCCGTGATTTACCTTTAGGGCCAATTGGAGCTGATATGAATAGCGCTTTATTATTTTTATCCACCTGGTATTTAGCAGTTCTAATTGTTAGATATTCCTGCAAATCGGCCATCGCCACTTGACTGAAATAAACGAACTGTTCTTTATTACCTTTACGAATCACTCTTACGCAATACTTGCTAAAATCAATATCATCTAAATCAATCCCAACTAACTCGGAAAGACGAAGCCCAGACCCTAAGATTAACGAGACAATGGCTGTATCACGTTCTTTATTTAATTGATAAAAGTTAAGAATTTTTTTGTTTTCTTTATTCAATTCACCGTAATCATTGGCCACAAATAAGCGGAATTTTTCGTACTCATCCCCAAGCAGAATTTTGCCTTCCATTTTATTGGCCTTCGTTTCCATGCTGTCTTTCACTTCATTAAATTCAATTTTCGCCATTACATTGCGGTTAATATAAGGCTTTAAATCCGAGGTTTCAGCAATGTTCTGCAGGTAATTAAACAGTGATTTTAATGCTGACAGCTTACGATTAACGGTTAATTCCTTATTATTTAATTGATAATGAAGAAAGTTTAAAAATCCTTCAACCTCTAAAACAGTCATTTGCTCCAAACGTTCTAGTGGAATTTCCTTAACAGATCCGTTCCATAATTGTTCGCTAATCATCCAATTGAAGAAGATCTTATAATCATGACAGTAATTAAATAACGAGACCGTAGAAAGTTTACGTAATTTGTGATTGATATATTCTTCAACATACCAGGGCAATTCATGAAGGAGGGCTTGCAGCTTTTTGAAATTTGTTTGTTTTTCCTGATTTACCATAATAACACCTCACTTCTATATTTTAACTCTGATACATAATTACGTCAAATTTATATTTTACGTAATTATGTATTATCCATAAAAACGCCGATTGGTCTTTACACCAATCGGCGTCCCCGTGTGTACAACGACAAGAAAGTTACCCCCTCCGCAACAAGAAAGTTTCCTAACATTCATTTTGCATACTTTTCTTTTGCAACGACAAGAAAGTTAGTACAAATTATTTCACACATTGTTTAATGTTTGTAAAAATCTTCACGATTTAAAAGCTTTTTTCTCCCTCCTCTCTATGTTGTGGAAGTCTTATTCAAAGGAATTCAGGAAAGCGAAATCCAAAGAACTGAAAAACAATGGAATGAAATGGTTTTTGAGCCGAAACGAGTCGTGGGTATTGATTTGGGAGTCGATAACCTGGCAACTATCGTCGATAACACGGGGCAGAAGCCTCTGCTTATCAAGGGCACATGGTAAAATCCATCAATCAATACTATAATAAATTAAGTGCTCATTACATATAAAAGCAAAGCTGAAGGCATCTGTCTGATGTATTTGCTGGACCTGTGGTAGCCCACGAAAAGACAATGCTTCTAAAAAGCCTATTCTATCGAAACCCCTAACTTTAGTTATGGGGGATACTCATGGGAGAGATAAAGATGAAAATTTATGTTGATGCAGATGCTTGTCCGGTAAAAGATATCATTATCTATGAAGGTACAAAGGCTGAAATCCCTGTTATCCTTGTAACTAGTTTTTCTCATTTTTCAAATGCGGAGCAACCATCTGGAGTGGAAACTATTTATGTGGATTCTGGAGCAGATGCGGCGGATTATCGGATTATGAAGTTAGCAGATAAAGCTGATATCATCGTTACGCAAGATTATGGCCTTGCCTCGCTAGGTTTAGCAAAAGGGTGTACGGTTCTTCACCATAAAGGGTATAGCTATACACATGAAAACATCGACCAATTGTTACAAACCCGTTATTTGAGTGCAATGGCTCGAAAAAGTGGTAAACGTACAAAGGGTCCAAAACCATTTACAGCAGAAGATAGGGAGAAATTTAGGGAGCTTTTTAAAAGAGCGATTTCTCGTTAAATTAACCCTTTAGAATAAGAAAAGCTGCCAACATGACAGCCTTGAACTCCGCTAAAGCTCCTTTTAATAAGGATGTTATTTGGGTAATGTTGCCTTCATCGGATAAAATTCCACTGTCATTACTCCTGCCATAACGGCGGGATCTTCTGCGATGAGTTTTGGAACTTGATCTTCATTCTCAACTTCGATGATTGCGAGTCCATGGGGTTCTTTAGGATTTAGAACTGGTCCGAAAACCAAAGCAATCCCTTGATTCTGTTTTTCTGTCCAATAGGCGATGTGTTGTAACATGATGTTCCTTTCCTCTTCGGTCATGTCCTGATGAAAAGTTGCTCTTGGCGGAGTAGACTTTAACATGAAGTGTATCTTTCCCGTATTATTACTTGAAATGTTGTTCGACAATGCGTATCCCTCCCTCTTGAATTACATAAAATAGGAAAAATCCATTGTATATTAAACAAGCAAGGCCCCTGGCCTTGCTTGTTTTGTTATTGAACTATTACTTTTCCAACCATTCCTTTTTGGACATGGTACCGACATATCAAGTCATATGTACCGGGGGTTGTTGGTTTAACGATAATGGTTTTTTCTTTTCCTGGCTGGATTTCGGCGTCAATTCCGAGTTTTTCCACTGTGAAGGTGTGTTCTTTCTTACCTTCATTTTTCAATATCAACGTTGTTGATTTTCCATTGAAAAGTGTGATGACTTTTGGATTAAAGTAATCATCGTTCATCTTGACCTGAATCGCTTTCATCGTCTCCGTTGGCTGAGTTTTAGCACTGGATTCGGCAAATACGCCGAGTGTGCCTATAGTTGTCACAACCATAATCATTGCAATCAAAGCGACTAATCCTTTTAACCACTTTTTCACAGACATTCGCAATCCCTCCTTTCCATAACACTATTTTTTTCTAATTTATAAAAAATTATTAATATGCAGCGTAAAACTACTATCTTTACCTATGGAAATGTACCCAGATTGTGATGGTCTAAATAAACCCCCTTAACCAACAAGATTAAGGGGGAATGTAAATATTATGTTATTTTTCTCTACTTCCATCATGAAAGAAATCAGGTACATCACAGCTGTTCAGTGGAAAGTCTGGGGACCGCTTTTCAAGAAACGATTGGACACCTTCCCTCGCATCAGCGTTGTTTCCCGCCCACCAGAGAAACTTTGATTCAGCAAGATGAGAGGCACCTGGAGAATTTTCACTTAGCATGTTCCACAAAAGCTGACGGACAAATCGGTTCGATGTCGCTGCTGTTTCACCTGCAATCATCTGAGCAATTTCATAGGCTTTTTCCAGCACATCGTCCACTTCATACTGGACTAGGCCAGACGCTAAGGCTTCAGACGTTGGTATGTAGCGGCCCGTATACATCCATTCAAGCGCCTTTCCAATACCGACGAGCCGAGGCAGAAACCAACCCGAACAGGCTTCAGGACCGATGCCGCGTTTGGCGAAAACAAAGCCGATTTTCGCATCTTTTTTGACAATCCGTATATCCATGGCAAGTGTCATCGTTAAACCAATTCCAACGGCAGGACCATTAATGGCGGCAATGATTGGTTTTTTCAAGCTGTGCACAACCAGGCTGACCTGCCCGCCGCCGTCTCGATAGTCATCGATTGATTCTGTAGATGAGAAAGTCTCCCCTCCATTACCTAAATCCATTCCCGCACAAAATGCTTTACCTTCGCCTGTTACAACAATCACACGAACTTTATCATCCTGATCTGCCTTTTTGTATACGTTCACCAGCTCCTCGACCATGAGAGACGTGAACGCATTCATTCGCTCCGGCCGGTTTAAAAAAATAGTTAAAATGCCATTGTTAAGTTCGGTTTTAATGGAATCGTACAAAAATTCTCACTTCCTTCTAATTCCTGGATTACAACCGTTTAAACGTGCTCAATCACCATCGCGATCCCTTGGCCCCCGCCGATGCATAAACTTACGACAGCAAAGCGTGCATTCCTTCTTCTCAATTCATAAGCCGCAGACAATAAAACTCTTGCCCCGCTTGCACCAACAGGGTGTCCTAAGGCAATCGCTCCGCCGTTCACATTGGTTTTGTTCCGATCGAGTCCGAGCGCTTTTTCAACTGCTAAATATTGGGCGGCGAATGCCTCATTTACTTCAAAAAGGTCGATGTCATCAATCGTTAGTTTTGCTTTGTTAAGCGCCTGTTTAATTGCTGGAACCGGTCCGATGCCCATGATGGTCGGATCTACTCCGGAGACGGCCCAAGATACAATGCGGGCAATCGGTTTTAGATTGTTTTTTTGTACAGATTCTTTCCCTGCAACGACCAGTGATGCCGCTCCGTCATTGATTCCTGAGGCATTCCCGGCTGTTACGGTGCCATCTTTTTTAAACGAAGGCTTGAGCTTGGATAAGGCTTCTAAGTTCGCATCTGGCTTGATATGTTCGTCTTCCCGGATAAGCAGGCTGCCTTTTCTTGTTTTGACTTCGACTCCGACAATTTCTTCTTCAAAGGCATGAACGGCTCTGGCAGCTCTTTGGTTTGATTCTACAGTGAAAGCATCTTGTTCTTCCCTTGAGATTTCATACATTTCTGCAAGCTTTTCAGCGGTTAGACCCATTCCACAGCCTGTGTATTGGTCCGTTAATGTTTCTAACAGCATATCATCAAATGCTAAATTCCCCATTTTAGCACCACCGAAGCGTTGAGTGAAATTGGCATAAGGAGATTGCGACATATTTTCCGTACCGCCTGCAAGGACGACGTTAGCATCCCCAACTAAAATATGCTGGGCAGCCGAAACAACAGCTTGAAGTCCTGAGCCGCATAACCGGTTCAACGTTAGGGCCGGCACTTCCTGTGGGATACCGCTTTTTAGGCCTATGTGCCTCGAGATGTAGGCCGCATTTTTTTCTGTGTGAATAACGTTCCCGTAAATGACATGGTCGATTTGTGTTGGATCGACCTTCGAGCGGCGCAGCGCTTCTACAGCACTTGCTTTTCCAAGCTCCGTTGCACCTGTTTGTGCGAAAGAACCGCCAAACTTGGTAAAGGCTGTTCTTGCTCCATCAATCAAATATACTTCTGTCATTTTCATTCACTCCTTTTTTTAGTTAGCATTCTAGTAAAAAATAAGTAAAATGTCTGGTAAGCTATTAAAAATATAATTTGAATTGGCCGGCTAAAAACCCTCGTTACTTTCTTGGAATGACCGGCAATAAAATATGAGATGGATATCTTTCACTATGAAAGACTCGTTGTTCTGCGGATATTAACTCTTTACTGTTTTTACCTGATTCACCCGTATTGGTATTGCGATCAAATCGAGGGAAATTGCTGCTTGAAATCTCTACTCTTATCCGATGTCCTTTTTTAAATAGATTACTGGTTGCCAATAAGTCGATTTCATAGCAATATACCTCATTTGGCGTTAGAAGTGATGGCTGCTGATTTTTGTCCCTGTTTTTGGCACGGATAATGCCATCTACAATGTTATAGGCCTTGCCATTAGGGTGAACATCTACTAGCTTTGCTGTAAAGTCAGTATCAACTGCAGAACTAGCAGCATATAAAATCACCTTCACAGGTCCAGTTACTTCTATATCCTCCGCTAATACCTCACTCGTGTAGACCAATACATCTTCCCTCGTTTCAAGGAATTGCTGATCGATTGGTCCGCGCGGGTAATTCATAGGCATTAAATGGTTGCCACCAAGTGTCGGCACAGGATTTTCCGGGTCATAGATATAACGATCGTAAAACTCCACTTGCGGCAGGTTGATCGTTAATGTCCCATCCCCTGCTTTTGTATTGGCTTTCCCATGACTGTTGAAATAAAAAGGTGTATAAACGGTTCGTTGTAGAGGCCACTCCTGCTCATTCCGCCATTTATTTTCACCCATCACAAAAATTTTCACAGGAGCCTCTTCCTCAATCTCGTTTTCGATTCCTTTTAACCAACGATCAAACCATTTTAGCTGGAGGCTAGTTAAATCTATTTTATAATCCAGCATCAGACTGGAAGCACTTAAGCCAAAATTCAGATCTCCGACTGTAGGGGAAAAACCTGCATGGGCCCATGGTCCAATCATTAATTTTGTATTCTTTTTGTGTTTCAATTTTTCGAAGTGTTCGAGGTCTTGACCTAATAATAGATCATACCAGCCTGCAATACCGAATACAGGGACATTCAGCTTTTCTGATTTTTCTTGAACACTAATATCTAGGTGGTATTCATCTTTCGTATCATGCTCCAAAATATCGTGAAAGAAGGAGGCAAAACCGTCTCCAAGTTTGAGCCATTCGCTGTCTTGAATCGGCAATTGATTAAATCCAGCCTCATCAATATGGTCGATGGAATGAACAAGTGTCATAAATTCTTTGATAAAGTCCTCTTTCCCTTGCTTTGCCTTGATGACGGCATTGGGTCCAATTGTTGCTAATGTCCATGAAATGATTAGACCTAGTTCCAGCGCTCCTCCCCGGTACATAAACACATCGGTTCCCCAGGTGATTGGAAAGATTGCTTTCAAATGCGGCGGCTGCAGGACGGCCGCCTGAAATTGTGTCATTCCCTTGTATGACAAGCCGTACATCCCTACATTGCCATCTGAGTAAGGTAAGGAGGCTGCCCATTCAACTGAATCGTAGCCATCGTTATATTCATTTTTATAAATATAAAAAGGGTCCCCTTCTGAATCAAAGCGTCCACGGACATCCTGAATAATGACGACATAGCCTTGATGGGCTGCCGCAATGGGATCCAGGACCATTGTGGTTAGAGGGAGAAATGTTCGATTGTAGGGCGTTCGTTGCAGGAGGACAGGATATTTTCCTTCTCCTTCAGGACGAAACACATCTGCATACAAGGTGGTGCCATCTCTCATAACAGCAGGGACATTTTTTTCATGAATAATTTTACTCATAAAAACCTCCTTATTTCTTTATTAAGGTTGGGGTTGGTTCGATATAGGTTTGGAATGATTTCTCATAGGCTCTGCAAGCTTGTAACACAAGCTTGTCAGCAAAACGGTTTCCAGCTGCTTGCAATCCTACCGGAAGTCCAGACTTTGTCAGTCCGACTGGCAATGAGGCCGCAGGATGTCCTGTAAGGTTATAGATTTGGGTCAGCATCCAGCCTGTAGCTGGGTTCACACTTTTCCCATTAATCATGGATGGTCCTTGGATGTGATGTTCAAAGGCGGTTACAGCGTTCGTTGGGGAAAGTAATAGATCGTAATTGTTCAAGATTGCTTGGATTTTTCTCCAGACAATGGTGCGTTTTAGTTCAAGAGTTTTATAGTCTATGGCGCTAAATTTCCTGCCTATTTCAATCATCTTTGCCATTCCTTCAGAAAAGCTCTCAGGGTTACGATCAAATAGCTCGCCATAACCAGCGGCGAATTTGACACACCACATTCCGGAAAACGTTCGGACAAGCTCTTTTAAACTTATACCGAAATCGATTTCCACCTCTTCCACATGAGCACCAAGTTCTGTACAATTCTGAACTGCTTTATCAATGACTTGGGCCACATCTTCAGAAACTTCATATAGTCCAAAATTCCGGGTATAGGCAATTTTTAACCCTTTCATGTCTACCTTAAGATCTGTGAAATCTTCTTTTACTACTGGAAACGAGCTAGGCTGAGTAGGATCAAATCCTTGCATGACAGAGAATAACAGGGCCGCATCTTCAACCGTCCTTGCCATTGGCCCATTATGTAGGTATGGATGTTCAGACCCATAGAAATTACTGCGATCCCCATCATTTGGAACAACACCATATGTTGGCTTGAAGCCAAAAATTCCCGTAAACGCAGCCGGTATCCGAATGGAACCGCCCCCGTCGCTTCCTTCCGCAAATGGAGCCATTTTAGCGGCAACCGCTGCGGCAGAACCACCGCTTGACCCCCCAGGAGTTAACTGGTCATTCCATGGATTTTTCGTCACACCAAACAGAGGATTGTCTGTAGTGCCTTTATGGCCAAATTCAGGCGTATTCGTTTTCCCTAAGACAATGGCTCCGGCTGCTTTTACTCTTTGTAAAAAAATAGGATCATAGTCTGGCACATAGTCTTTAAAAAGCGGTGAGCCGTATGTGGTTAACATCCCTTTTGTCGGTGTTAAGTCTTTAATCGCAATGGGGATACCGTGAAGTTTACCAAGCACCTTCCCCTTCATAAGGGACTCTTCCGCTTTTTTTGCTTCTTCAATGGCTTGTTCATTGACTGTTACAAAAGCATTCCATTTTGAGTTATGTTTGTCGATTTGGTCTAAAAAAGCGCTTACAACTTCTACCGGGGATAGTTTCTTTTCTTTGATTAATGTTCCTAATTCGGTTGCTGTGAGATCGATTACTGACAAGATTTTCACCCTCTTAAACAATTTGGATTTAAAATATGGACTCCACCTTAATTTTTATTATACATGAAAGGAAAATTATGTGAATTAAATCGCATTTATATTCTGAATATTAGGTAGATTAGAAAAAACAATTCCCTTTATTAAAGAAAATAATAGGAATTGTTTTTTCAAATTTAGTTTTCCCCTAAATAATCAATAGCAAGTGCCATAAAATAACGAATAGATTCAATAAACTTATCAATCTCCACATATTCATTTGGCTGATGAGCGAGTGTTGGTTTTCCAGGACCAAAGATGATGGCAGGGACCTGCAAATGCGGACAATATACCGATGCGTCGGTATAATAGTTGACACCTAAAGGCTTTAAATCCAGGTCTAGATGATTTTTCCCCGTTGCAATCGCCAGTTGAACAAAATCATCCGACTCAAGCGTACCAACCGATTCCATACTATTAATAACCGTTAGTTCATATGTTGCTTCTGATTTGGCTGCAACCGTTTTGATCAAATTCTCAATGTCTATTAATATACGTTCATTATTTTGTCCGGGAACGGTTCGAATATCTAGCGTCATCTTACATTGATCAGGCACCACATTGGTTTTTACGCCGCCTTCAATCGTTCCGATATTCATCGTCGGGTGGCCCAATACTGGATGTGGTGTGTATTCAAATTGATAAGTTTTCAAACGATTGATAAATTCATTCATCGTTAAAATCGCATTGATACCCTGGTCGGGCATGGAACCATGTGCGGTTTTTCCGTAGGTGGTTATCTCTAGCCATAAACAGCCTTTATGTGCATGAAAAATTTGGTTTTCACTAGGTTCCGATACAACCAATGCTGTAGCTTTGTCGATTTGCCCCTTCTCGACTACTTTTTTTGCACCGAAGCCATCCACCTCTTCTCCCGCTGTTCCAACAAACTGAAGTTTCCCTCTAAGTTTCACGCCTGCCTGCTCTAAATACTTCAAAGCAAGCACCATGGCGGCTACTCCGCCCTTCATGTCAGTTGTACCTCGTCCATATACTTTGTTGTCCACTACTTCGCCAGAAAACGGGTCATGCTCCCACTCGATCTTACCAGGAGGCACTGTATCGAAATGTCCGCTGTAAACTAAATATTTTTCCTCCGTGGTCCCATTTGGGTAGGTAACAAATAGATTTGCTCGGTTGTTCCCGAGATCATCTAAATCAACTTGTAGATTGCTAGACTTTAAATAAGCTTGTATTACCTCAGCGACCCTTTTTTCATTTCCTTGTGGATTCACACTATCCACTTGAATCAGTGACTGTAAAAATTGAATAGATTCCTTCTCGTTAATAACATCAAAAATAGCTGTTTGCAAAATAGACATAACATTACTACCTCCCTTTAATCAAAGATACTGCCAGTCTTAACACGCAGTATTCAAATTAATCCAGCATTACTTTGAATGGCTGCCAAGCCATTTTTCAAGGATTCCATTTAACTTTCCGGTCATGGCTAAGGAAACATGACCTGCATCGACACTTAAGTAAGTTTTATCTTTACTTGACACTAAATCCATTAATGGCTTGCTTTGGCCTTCAGGGATGAGGTTATCGTTTTTCGAGCTGACAACCAGCAGATTGGCCTTGATATTCGCTAAATCCACTTTTTGGCCATGAATCGTAAACTCACCTTTTACTAGTTTGTTATCTTTAAAAAGATCGATTGTTAATTGCCGAAATGCTCCGCCTGTTAAGGGAACATGCCCTTTTGTCCATGAATTCATACGACGCCACTTTTCCACAAACCGCTTGTCATTAGCGCGGGTTAAAAGTGTAACATAGGGACTATTGTAGATGGGAGAGGTTACGGACCTGAACATCGCCTCTACGTAAGAAGGTGGAATAACCCCAAATACATCGATTATACGGTCTAGATTGAACTCACCTTCCTTTAGTCCTTCCTCCCATTGATCCGGCAGTGCAGCAACACTAAAATCAATGGGAACGGTAGCAACAATCAGATTCCGAATTGGTTCTTCGGCAATCGCTGCATACATGGCTGCGAAGGTTCCACCAAGGCAATATCCAATAACGGAAACTTCCTCCGTACCAGAGTGCCTTAGAGCACGTTGAACCGCTTTTTTAATATATTCAGCAATATAATCTTCAATATTAATATCCTTATCTTCGTCACCGGCAATGCCCCAGTCTAGTAAATAGACATCATAGCCCATGTTGACCAGTCCTTCAATGACACTGGCCCCAGGGGCAAAATCAAGAATAGTAGGCCGGTTAAACAAGGAATAAATCATAAAAACAGGTATATCATATTTTTTCTCAGCAGCAGCATAATGCCACAAGGTTGCTTTATTTTTTTTCCAAATCGCTTTTCTTGGGGTATGATTGGTGCTAGGCTCTGAACCATTAACGGAATTAACGAATTCCCGCCAGCGCTCTACTTCTTTTTCGATATCAATAATAGTTGATGCCAACCTGACTCTCCTCCTAGCATTTACTTAGTTAAAACTAATTCCCGTTCGTGTTTTTGGGTGCTTTCTGCCATCAGTAATTTAAGACTGACAATCTCTTCTTTTAAACTATTCATTACAGCTAGATCCCTTTTTATCTCTTGAAGTTCGCTATAGATTTCTCTAACTGTTTCCGATTCTTTTTTCTGTTCCGTTTTCAGCTGTTTCATTTGCTTCAGCATCTCACTAGTGATTTTTGCAATACTACTGTTTTCATTTTTGGAAGCTTCGATGGAATCCTGTAAATTCCAAATCAGTTCCTCCAGGGCATCAAGCTTTTCTTCCGTTTGGATCGTTAGTTTTGCTGCATTGGTTATATCTCTTTTTGTCGGTAAATTTAACAGATTGGCTGCTTCCTGTTGATTTTTTTGAAGCATCTCTAGAAAACTTGCCTGGATATCTGAGCTAATGGAAGCGATCTTGATTGCTTCACGATTGTTTGTCCAGGATTGAATCATCTCATTTGTTTGTTTTTCCCATTGGAGCATATAGGTTTGCCACGTTTTATATGGATCAAATGTATGTTGGTCTGCCATTGTCTTTCCCCCTGCGAGCCTTTTTAAGTTGAATTTTATTTGAAAAGAGTTTAACTAACGGATTTCGCATTGTCGATTGTGTTGGAGGAATCCTTTGTTACTTTCTTTTCCTTTAGAATGATCGAACAAAGTGCCGCTACTGCCGAAACAATGGCAAAAAAGATGAATACTCGGCTGAAATTCTGTGTTCCATTTGCCCCTACAGTAACTAAATACCCAGCAATTAGCGGAGAAATAAAGGAACCTAATTGACCAATTCCATTTGCTAATCCTGTCGCACTTCCGACAATTTCCTTTGGATAACGTTTTGGTAAATAAGCATAAATAGAGCCAAAGTTTAAGTTTACAAAGAATCCAACTAGCAATAAAAGTGTAAGTAAAAGACCGGTATTTCCTTTTTCTACTGAACCTAGCATCCATAGAACAGGAATACTTCCGATATATCCGATTAACGCAACCGGCTTCATCCGATGAACCACATTATCCATCAGCCAGCCGCCAAGCATCATGGCAAAGAACGCAACGATATAGGGAGCAGAGGCGAAAAAGCCCATTTCCTTAATATTCAACCCGTGCTGTGTAACAAGGAATGAAGTTAACCACGTGGAAGTTCCCCAATAAACGGCTAACTGACAAAATAGACATAATGTAAAAACATAAAAATTAACATCCTTTAGGAAAACGCCATAGGCTTTTCTTTTCTCTTCCTTTAACAGCTTTTTAGGAGCAACGTTTGCTTCCTCGATATCTTGATCCTTACTTAGTTTTCCTTTTTCAATCATTTCTTTTGGAGAATCTGCTACAAACCTCCATAATAAAAAGATTCCAAGTGCCCCAGGGATCGCGAGTACATAGAATACTGGTCTCCAAGCACCGCCAAAGAAATAAATGGAAATACTTGTGACAATAACAGGAACGATGGCAGGAGCTACTGCCCAGGAGGTGGCGAAAAAGGAAACCGCTCTTCCTCTTTCTTTAAAGGGAAACCAGTTATTGATCGCACGAATGGCAGGAGCAAAATGATGGCCTTCTCCAAGCCCTAAACCAATTCGAAGGGCAATAAACTGACCAAAGTTTTTGACCATACCTGTTACGGCTGTAACAAAAGTGAACACGGTAATGGCAATATACATTACCCGTTTCGAGCCAATTTTATCGGCAAGGAAACCTGCGCTGATTTGAGCTGCGGCATAGGCAAAGAAGAAAACAGAAGCCAGCTGGCCTACCTCAACAGGTGATAAATGTAAATCCTTTTGGATGAATGGTAAAAACGTTAGGACGGCCATCCGGTCAAAATAGTTAATAATATAGACTAACCAAAGTATGACAAGAACCCAATAACGATATCCCCAAGCTTTTTTCATAATCGCTGACATGTTCCTCTTCCTTTCGTTCGAAAAAATTATTTATTTGGTCTGGAGGTTCCTTAATACGTTCTTTAAGACCTTTCCACCTGGATTTCGGGGCAGCTCTGAAACAAATTCGATTAGTTTAGGAACCTTATAATTTGCTAATCTCTCCGCCACAAAATCTCTTATTTCTTGTTCATCCAGGATTTCGCCTTCCTTTGGAACAATTACCGCTTTGACAACTTCTCCAAAAAGTTCATCTGGAACGCCTACAACGGCCGCTTCCAATACCTTTGGATGATTATAAAGGACATTCTCTACTTCGATGGAGAATATTTTTTCACCGCCTCGGTTAATTAAATCTTTTTTGCGGTCGACGATATACACAAAACTTTCCTTGTCGATTTTGGCCATATCTCCTGAGCGCCAATAGCCATTTAAAAAGGTAGCTTGGTTGGCTGTTTCATTGTTCCAATATCCTTCAATAATCATCGGGCCCTTAATTAATAATTCGCCCACTTCACCAGGTGCACAAGGCTCATCCTCCTCATTGACAACCATCATTTCACCAACCGGTACGGGCAACCCGACCGAACTTGTTTTTTCTTCGTTATAAAGTCTAGGCATGATGGTAGCCGGTGAAGAAGTTTCCGTCGCACCATACGCATTTTGCAAATACGCATTCGGAAAATACTTTTTCAACTTATAAATAGTTTCCGAAGACATTGGAGCGCCACCGTATGCGATACAATTTACGTTTGGATAACTGTATAATGAAAAATTCGGATGGGACATCATCATGATGTAAATGGTTGGAACGTTAAATAAAAAGGAAACCTGTTCCTCGGCAGTTAACTGAATGAATTCTTCTGTTTGGTATCTCCTCATAATAACGGATGTCCCGCCCACTCTTACCATGTGAAAAAGCTGGCCGATTAAGCCTGTCACATGGAAAAGCGGAACAGCGATTAACGTTTTTGCTTTATGATTGGTGTGTAAAACCATTTCATAATTCATCGAGCTGTGGATGGCCCCCAAATGACTGCCCACTGCGCCTTTGGGAAGTCCGGTTGTTCCAGAGGTATACATAATAAATAACGGATCATCCTCTAACACCTCAACGTCCTCGACAGTCGTGGTCTGTTCTAAAATTTCATATGGCAAATAGTCTTTTCGTTTCGGGATTTGGTTGCCAACCAAGAAGAAATATTGAACACCTGTAATAGAATCCTCATCTCTCATGGCTTCAACCTTATGTAAGAATTCATCATCAACAAATAAAATTTTGCTGCCCGATTGTTCCAGCATAAAAGTAAGTTCTTTTTCTTTTAATCTTGTGTTTAGCGGCACCACAATGACCCCTAATTTGGCACAAGCGAAGACCAGCAGGCTAAATTCGATGCTGTTTCCTAATAAAAGAGCGATTCGGTCTCCTTTTTTCACACCCATGGATTTTTGCAAATGTCCGGCAATCTTTTCCACACGGTCCTTCATCACTTTATAGGTCAGCCGTATTCCATCCTTGACAAGAGCTTCTTGGTCTGGATAATTTTGCACAGACTCTTCAAGCATCGAGAAGAGATTTTTGGGACGATTTTGGAACACCTTTACTTCACGGTTAAAGTGGATTTCTTTGACGATATTCATATTTAAACCTCCTAAATCAAAAGCATTATCGCGCTGTGTAGCCTCCATCAACATGCAATACCTGGCCAGTTACATATTTTGAAGTATCAGAAGCCAAGAAAACGACTGGTCCTACAAGATCGGAAGTTTCACCGATTCGTTTAATCATGGTAGAACTAATGATTTTTTCCGATCTTTCAGGATCTGATAGCCACTCCTTCGTCATCGGAGTGATGATATAACCGGGTCCAATGGAGTTAACCGTAATGTTATGGGGAGCTAATTCCTCTGCCCAAACCTTTGTTAATTGGTTAATGCCACCTTTACTAGCCGCATAGGATGTTTGAAACTGCATGCCGATAGTTCCAAGAATCGAGGAGATGTTAATGATTTTTCCATAGTTTTGTTTAATCATCTGCTTCGCGCACGCTTGCCCTACTAGAAAAAGTCCTTTGAGATTGACATTAAAAACAGTATCCCAATCATTTTCTTCTACTTCTACCAGCGGTTTGCGGATATTCATTCCGGCATTGTTGACTAAAATATCAAGCGAGCCGAATTGCTCCACAATTTGATGGACCAATTGTTCTACCTGGTCTTTTTTGGTCACATCACAAGGAATATAAGTAGCAGCAATATTCTTTTCCTTTAGTTGTGAAACAGCGATTTCCCCGTCCGCTGCTCCGCGGCTGGAAATGACCAGTGTTGCACCATAATGCCCCAACGCCTCTGCCATTCCATAACCGATTCCTTTACTGCCTCCTGTGACGAGGGCCACTTTTCCATTGAGATCAAACGTTGGTATGTTCATACCCTTTTACACCTTCCGATCTTTGCTTATGCAATTTTTGAAATACAGAAAAATGATTTCATATATTCTATTTGCAAAAAGCGTGCCAATTTTCAATAAAAATAGAAAATATGTAATTTTTCGACATTTTTATACAAAACTAGTGAAAATTTTTATAATTCCTACTACTTATAAGTTAAAAATTTCTAATCGTACAAAAGAAAAAAGCCAGCGATTGACTGCCGGCTTGTTAAAAACTTGATTCCTTTTTTCATCACATGGTTAAACCCAGCTTTTGCATTTTTTTTACAAGAGCTGATTGACTGATACCTAAAGCCTCCGCAGCACGGCGGGTTGTCTTCGATACCTCCATTTGCTCTTTGATGATTTTCCGTTCCACATTTGCCAGGGTTTCTTTCAGCTTTCCGCCTTCGGATTTTTTAGAATCCCTGCTTGGGAGCATATAGGGAGGTAAATCCTTTATGGTTATTTCATCTTGATCCGTCGTCACAGCCAGCCTTTCGATAAAATTTTCAAGCTCTCTTATATTCCCAGGCCAGCGATACTCTTCAAGGTATTGAAGGATTTCAGGATGAAACCGTTTACTTAAAAGCGTCTTTTTATTGGTTTTGTTTAAAAAGTAGTAGGCAAGAGGAACGATATCAACTTTCCTTTCCCGTAATGGAGGAACCTTGATCGGAACAATGTTGAGCCGGTAATAAAGGTCCCTTCTAAAGTCATTTTTATCGACCATTTCCTCCAAATTCATATGAGTGGCTGAAATGACCCGGACATCAATTTTGATGCTTTTTGTGCCGCCGACCCGCATGATTTCAAATTCCTGCAGGACTCTTAAAAGCTTTACTTGAAGATCGATGGGCATGTCACCAATCTCGTCCAAAAAAATGGTTCCCCCATTTGCCAGCTCAAATAAACCTTTTTTTCCCTGACTGTTTGCCCCTGTAAAGGCTCCTTTTTCGTAGCCAAACAATTCAGATTCCAGCAAATGACTTGGAATCGCGCCACAATTTACTTTTATCAATGGTTTGGCCGCGCGGTCGCTTTCCTGGTGCAAGTAATTGACAATCACTTCTTTCCCGACACCGGATTCCCCTAATATAAGAACTCCGGAATCCACCTTTGCCACCTTTCTGGCAAGATGAAAAACCCTCATGATTTCCTGGCTTTGCGCGACAATTCCATCAAGATGCATATGTATTAATTCTCTTTTTCGTAATTCTTCTATTTCATTCATATAGGATTCGGTCATTTTTTTGGATTGATAAAGTTCGGTTTTTATCGCATTTAATTCCGAAATATCTCTTACGTTTGTTACAACGTATATGATTTCACCATTCCGATCAAATACAGGACTTCCAGTAACCAATAGTTCCTTCCCTCTCACCGATTGTATAATCGTTTGGGGTGTTTTCTTTTCTAACACTTTTACGGTGACTGATTCCGACACGATTCCCTCTTTTACTACGGTCGTCATGTTCTTCCCCAGCAATTCTTCACTTTTTACACCCGTAGTTCGTGAATACGCCGCATTCACCATTATGCCAACACCATGTTTATCTGCCACGTAAATGCCATCGTAACTGGACTGAAAAATCGATACTAATATGTTTTCAATATCGTTCTTTGTAACACTATCAAGTTTCGTGATCTCTGATAAGAAAAAATCAGCATTTGGATGCCCCGTTTTCATTTCATGGTCCCCCTGGTGGAATAGTTAAGTTAATTCGTAATAGTTGATTACATTTAGAATCGAAATTTAAGGTTGATTCGAATTGGAATCGGGTTTTATTAATAATTCTCTAATAATTTCTAATTTCCTTTTCTTTTCCTGTTTTTTGAAAAAATTAGGAAGAAAAGACTATTAATTTTCCTTGAACGGCTCTCCTAAAAAAGCAGGAATAATCAAGATTAGAAAAGAATAGGTATAGTTGGACAAGGAACAGGGGTGAATGAAATGCTGACGAAAGAACAACTTGTAGAAATCAAAGCACTAGAGGAGATTTGTGAAAAAGATGGAGGATTTCAGCTGAAGCTGAATTTTGATATGTTAGAGAACCGCACCGAAAATCGTAAGGAAGATTTCTTCCATTATGAAAACGGCATGCTTGTCGGTTTCCTAGGGAGCTATGGATTTGGAAATAAAGTAGAGCTTTGCGGGATGGTTCATCCGGATTATCGTAGAAGAGGGATTTTTTCAAGCTTACTGAAAATGGGACTTGCGGAGGCTAAAAAACATAATGCCACGACGATTTTGTTAAATGCTTCATCCGGATCGGAATCTGCAAAAGAATTTTTAAATACCATTACTTGTACTTATTCTTTTTCAGAATATCAAATGAAATGGCAGAAAACCGAATTATCCGAAGATCCAGCTGTTACCTTAAGGCCGTCGGTATCAGAAGCGGATTGGGAAGCGGAAATACAACTGGAGGTCTCTTGCTTTGGATTCAGTGAAAAAGAAGCTCGGGAGTTTAACCAGACAATCCGCGAGAACAGCGGAGAAGAAAATCTCATCATTGAAGCAGATGGAAAAACGGCTGGGAAAATGCGCGTTT
Organism: Neobacillus bataviensis; assembly: GCF_019969725.1. Next base: position 35,301 of record NZ_JAHXYW010000003.1, on the reverse strand, counting down.
CTGAATCGGATGGCGAAGCATGGATTTATGGTTTCGCGGTATTTCCCGAACTTCAAGGTAAAGGGATTGGCAGAAAAGCCCTATCAAAAGTTGTATTACAGGAAGATAAAAAAGGATTCTCCAGTTTCTTAGAGGTGGAAGCCAAAAATGCCCATGCCCTTAGACTCTATGAAACTTGCGGATTTAGAAGCTACCATTCACAGGATTATTACAAGTATTTAAGTTAGATACTAGAAAATGCTGCATGCTATCTTTAGCTGCAGTATTTTTTTATGGCAGGTTCTTCCTCTATTTCGTACAATTTCCTAGAATATGACAGGAATATAGGCTCAATGTCATATTTCCATCTTTCCTGTAATGTTGTACATCAAACTATAAAGATTTGTAACCGTACCGTTCTGTAATACAGGTATATTTTCATGTTAGTGTTATATCAGACAAAAATTCCGGGAGGTAGCACACATGAAAAAAACTTCTATTAAGACAATCATTGTAGCTTGTGTAGCTACATTTACCTTTTTAATACAGCAAAATAATCCGGTTGAGGCGATTACCGAAAATCGAGTAATAAATGAAGAGAATCTTTATCAGCCTGGACAACAGGAAGTCAAAACCACTGTGGATTCACAACAAGATAATAAACCTAAAATAGAGATCATTAAAAAAGAGTCAGACGTAAAAACGGCAGAAAAGAAAACTGAAACGGTTAAACAAGAACCTGAAAAGCCGGCTGTTTCCATTTCTAATGAAGAGAAAGATTTATTTGCACGGTTAGTCGAAGCGGAAGCAAAAGGTGAATCCTATGAAGGAAAACTAGCTGTTGCAACAGTCGTATTAAACCGCGTTGATTCTCCTCAATTTCCAAACACCGTTACGGGTGTTATTAAACAAGTCGTAGGCGATGTCTATGCCTTTTCACCAGTCCAAAACGGGGAAATAAATAAACCGGCATCAGATGACTCGAAGCGAGCGGTTGAAGAAGCTCTAACAAGAACAGATCGTTTAAGTGATTCCCTATATTTTTATAATCCAAAAATTACATCCGATAAGTGGATTCGAACACGTACCGTTGTGAAAACCATTGGGCATCATGTATTTGCAAAATAATAAATTGGTTTCAGCTTGTAAACTCCTGTTTACAGGCTTTTTTATTTTTAAACAACTGTTAGATTATCCTGAAGGTTAAAAGCACCACTTAGGCTCTTTAAAGTGTGCAGTCTGGCCATTAGGAGGAATAGGTCATTGTTATTATTATGAACAAATTCATCAATTATATTGATCCCTTTTTGAAATTGACTGACTAAATAATGAGTGTACTTTTCATTCCAGTCGAATTCATTTATTCGAAGTAGTTCATCCGCTATGATTTGGAATTTAAAGTCCTCTATTATCAATTTAACCTGATACAATTTATCGTTATTAAAGCGAAAGCTGTTTTTATTTTGATAACTTTTATCGACGAATTGGATAAAGTCCTTAATATTTTCTGCCAGCATATTTGCTTTTTGCCTCTCGAAGTTCATTTCTCCATCTCCTCTATAACAAAAATCTAATCCATTACATGAAAAGTGTATGCAAACGGGTACACATTGTTCATAATTTAAAAAAGATAGCAAAAAAGCGTTTCTACAAATGTAGAAACGCTCTAATTTGATTCACCCAAACTGTTCATTCAGGATTAAGTTCATCCCTTCTTTATCCAATTCGTCCGAAGTATCCGTCAATATCTTTGTTCCTTGCCTTTTCAATATCTTTAAAAAGACATCTGCAATTAAAGGGTCAAATTGCAGCCCCTTATTAGAGTTAATCTCATTATACACATATTCCAAATCCATATGATTTCGGTAAACTCTTCTAGTGGTCATGGCATCAAACGTGTCGGCAACTGCAATAATACGGGCGGCTAATGGAATCTCTTCTCCCTTTTTTCCGTATGGATAACCTTTCCCATCGTACCTTTCATGATGATAGAGAACCATATCCAATACGCCATTTTCTTTAAATGAAGAAACATGTTCCATCGTTTTATACCCAATAACAGGATGCTTTTTAATAACGTCGAATTCCTCATTGGTTAATTGGCTTGGTTTCAATAAAATATGTTCGGGAACACCAATTTTTCCTATATCATGCAGTAAACCGCCAATATAGACTGCTTCACACTGACGATTTGATAATTTCAGTTCTTTTGCAATCATCAATGCATACTTGGCTACCTTTTCAGAATGACTTGCCGTGTAAGGATCTCTTGAATCCAGCGATTTTGCAAGCGATAATATGAATTCTAATTTATTTCGGTTGGATTTTCGGTAAATTTTTGTTAAATGAACCGAAATAAATGTGATCAAAATGTACACAAATGTTAGAATGATAAAATTTATAATGTTACTTGTTGGCTCTTGAGAAAGGTACAGTCGAAAAATAACGATAACAGTTGAAAAGAAAACTAAAAACAACTTTGATTTGTCCCAAAATCCGATCCCTAAAAATATGGGGGCAATCAGATAAAGGGGAAACAATTCAACTTCCTTTGAGAGGGTAAAGTGATAATTAATAAATGGTAAGAGAAATAATATGATAAAAAATCCATAGCGAAATGGACTGGCATTTTCCAATGAAATATTTAGTTTCCAAGGCACTTTTGGAATCATGATGTCTCCCTTGAAATTTAGACTTAGTGAAAGACTATATTATATATTTTTGTTATATCAATATAATGTTAAGTTTATTACAAAATGCTTCATTTTTGTAGATACCAAAAAAAGTAAATAACAAAAAGGCCTGCTTTACGTAACAGGCCTTTTAGTCGTTTTTTATTTTTTTGAAATTGAAAATCTTCCTTCAATTGCAAGATTTTCGCTTGTAATCATGTTATTAATGGCACTAAACAATGCTTTTACTGAGGACGTCATAATATCAGCGTCAATTCCGCAGCCCCAATAAACCGCACCATTCTCGGCAGTAACACCAACATACGATACAGCGTTAGATTGTGAGCCTATTTCGAGCGCATGTTCCTTATAGACTAAGTCTTTATAATGGATGCCCAGTTTGGTTTGAATAACGTTGCTGATGGCATCCAGTTTTCCATTCCCCGTACCGATAAATTCATGAACTTCGTTGTCGATCCGGACGGAAACGATTGTTTCGTAGTGTTCCTTTTGTGTCGATCTGTATTTGATAAACTCTGCAGGGGTATGGATATTCACATACTGTTCCTGGAATATTTCAAGGATTTCATTCGGCATGAGCTCCTTGTGAAGGCGGTCCGATACATTTTTCACGCTATATCCAAAGCTTTCACGCATTTTAGCAGGAAGATCAAACCCATAATGCTGCTCCAGTATATACCCAATGCCGCCCTTTCCGGATTGGCTGTTAATGCGGATGATATCCCCTTCATACTCTCTGCCAATATCCATAGGATCAATTAATAGATACGGTACGGTCCAATACTGCCGCTCTTCATCTTCACGCCATTTCATTCCTTTGGCAATGGCATCCTGATGGGAGCCTGAGAAGGCCGTAAAGACAAGTTCACCAGCATATGGGTGTCTTTCATGCACCCTCATTCTCGTCAATTTCTCATATTTTTCCATAATTTCACGGATATTTTCAAAATGAAGCTTCGGGTCCACCCCATGCGAAAACATGTTGATGGCAAGTGTGACGATGTCGACGTTGCCTGTTCTTTCCCCATTTCCAAACAGTGTTCCTTCGACTCTCTGTGCCCCTGCCAGCATTCCTAACTCTGCATCGGCCACACCTGTTCCTCTGTCATTGTGTGGATGAAGTGACAGGATTACGTTTTCCCGGTAGTGTAAATGGTCACTCATAAATTCAATCTGGCTTGCGTAAACGTGTGGCATAGACATGGACACCGTCGCTGGAAGGTTGATAATCACCTTGTTATCAGCTGTAGGCTGCCAAATATCTAACACCCGGTTGCATATTTCAAGCGCGAACTCCATCTCTGTACCTGTGAAGCTTTCAGGAGAATATTGAAACTGGAAGTTCCCTTCCGTTTCCGCCGCATATTTTTGCAGCAATTTCGCACCGGTTACCGCAATGTCGATGATTTCTTCTTGCGGTTTTCTAAATACCTGCTCCCGCTGTGCTACAGATGTTGAATTGTAAAGGTGGACTACTGCCTTGTTCACTCCGCGGAGGGCTTCAAAGGTTTTTTCAATAATATGGTCTCTTGATTGTGTTAAAACTTGGACCGTAACATCCTCCGGAATCAAATCCTGCTCAATCAACGTGCGTAAAAAAGCAAATTCCGTTTCAGATGCAGCAGGAAAGCCAACTTCGATTTCCTTGAAGCCCACTTCAACAAGCATTTGAAAATATTCCAGCTTCTCTTCAAGGCTCATTGGAATGATCAGTGCCTGATTTCCATCTCTTAGATCCACACTGCACCAAGTCGGAGCTTCTGTTATGTATTCTTTTTGTGTCCATTTCATACTTTTCACCGGGGGCATAAAATATCCTCTTGTATACTTTTCAACATTTTTCATCGTCACGGCCACCTTTTCATTTTTTTAAAAATAAAAAAGCCTATCATCTCATAAGAGACGACAGGCTTTGCCTACGTGGTACCACTCTTTTTGATTCGAATAAGAACTATACGAATCCACTTTACGACTTGATGACGGTGGTCAACCGTTAAGGCCTACCTATCAGCCTTACCACTCCTGGGCGAGTTGGGGAATTTATTGACTGTCTTTCACCAGCCGACAGCTCTCTTAGCAATAAATATTCCTTAATAATCCCAATCATTGTGTTTAATTTTGAATTTTTCGATTTTTCTTATTCTATAATGGTTTTTGATAATAATCAAGACAAAGTTTTCAAAAAAAGAATAAACAATTTTTTAATGAGGAAAATTACTTGTGGTTGCAGTGGACTAGACCTTGACAAAACCTACTCAAATATAGCAACTGGCCGAGCCCACCCTGCGCTGGCTCCTTTTATTTTTATCGGAAATACGGCTACTTTAAAGCCATATCTTTGTGGGAGTAATTCCAGGTTTGCTAATTTTTCTATTTGACAGTACTCAGCCTCTTTTCCAACATAATGGGCCGCCCAAAGGACTCCATCGCGCGGATTATTTTTATAATCTTCGGCTTGTTTATAGAGCGGAATATCCCATCCCCATCCATCCGTTCCCATTACCTTAATCCCTTTATCAATCAGCCATCTGGTTGCATCCGCGGAAACACCTGCATGGACAGCCGCATAATTTTCTTGATAATATTTTTTATCTGCATCTGTTCGGACCAGGACTATATCGTACGGCTGCAATTGGTAGTCCATTTCTCCCAGTTGTTTTACAAAATCACTAATCACAATCTCGTACCCTGGTGGTTTCTGACTAAAATCAAAAAGAACACCATTGCCGTAGAACCATTCCAGGGGAAGTTCATCAATCGTTCGAGACGGATTACCTGCAGTAGTGGCAGCGTAATGCCAAGGAGCATCCACATGTGTACCGGTATGTGTGGTTAACGTAACTGTTTCGACAGCCCAGGCCGCATTGTCAGGGAAATCACTAGGTTTCAAACCTAAAACTTGAGCGGCCTGCTTTGCTCCCTGTTCATGCGATTCATAGATAATCTCCGGTGGAAATGGCTCTTTTGCTTTATTGTCCAATGGCACACTTAGATCAATAATTCGTAGATTTGATCGATTCATTTTATAAAACCCCTTTATTAAAATTGGAGAATCTATAAAATTTACTATGATTTGACGTTTGTTATTCCGGAATTATGGGACAATAAAAAAACGCTAAACTCAATGACAAGTAAGGTCAAGTTTCATTTGATTACTCCTTCAATGATCAATTTTTTATATTCAATTCCTGCAAAAAATAATGCAGCAAGTCCGTAGCTCCAGTCTCTTGATCTTTGAAACGTATATTGCAGCTTGTAGCCTAACTTTGGAAAAATAGGAATTGGAATCGTCGGACCGCTAATATGTCCTAAACTGATGAGTCCATCTCGGAAATCTAAATCAGCGGCGACTGCCTTAAACGCCTTCAAACCAGGTTCCAAATAGTTGCGATCGAGGTAACCAGAACGAACACCGTGCATCCACCCCGAGGCAATTAAAGCTGTTGCGCTACTTTCTTTTTTGGTTGTTCCTGGTTTGTTAAGCAATGTTTCAAAATAGCCATCTGGTCGTTGATAAGAAATTAATGCCTCGCTTAATTCTTGTAAAATACGGATTGCTTTGTTGCGCTCTTGACCGTTTTCCAAGTTATCTATTAACATTGGCAGCGCACCGACAACCCAGCCGTTCCCTCTCCCCCAATAAAGCTTTTGTGGATACTGCTTTTTTAACCGAACCCAATAGCTATGAACAAACAATTTGTCGTCCGGAGCTTTCAAATATTTTTCGAATAGCTCTGGCTGAATTTTAGCAAACTCCATAAGCCACTCTTCTTCTTGTTCTCTCGCATAAAGACTAGTAAACACTCCGTACATCATTATCGAGTCGACCCAAATACTTTTCGGATAAAATTTTCCTTCAAGTGAGTGACCCAGATGGTTTGGCATATTGTGGATAATTTTTTTTGAGTGTTTAATATAGGTAAGGCCTCGATCAGTTACCGAACGATAGTCTTCATTTTCAAAATGTTTACTTAAATAATACGTCGCCAAAATCGGCGCTAACGTATCCGACTGATCAACGCGAAGCCCTTTTTTTAGATGAAAGTCAACGTATCGTTTGATGTAATCTGTATAACGCGCATCACCTAAAAGGTCGTTCAGCTGACCAAGAGCGTGCATCAGTAACCCTTCCCCCCACATCCACGGTAATTTCTCCGGTACAAGACGTTTCGTGGTCGCATCAGCTAACTCTAATATTTTTGGAAACAACTGATCCATTGGCATCCTCCAAACTAAACTAACCATTTTTTCAGTTCTTCTTCCTCTTCCTTGTTTTTATTCTTTTGTTCGTAAAATTTTAAAAGCCTTTCGTGAATAGTACGGCTTAGCGGATAATTTCGAGCGATAAAAATAGCTAACAATAGTAAAAGCGACGGCAAGACAAAGATAATGATTCGCAATCCTGTCATAAATGACTCCGGCTGATTATAGAAATTTACCGATTTTAAAGTTGAATTCTTACTGAAATCGTAAACATCGGTTACTTTCAGTCCCTTCTCGACAATCATACTGTCTTTCTGTTCATTATTTAGGCGTATTTTCAAGACATCTTTGTCAAAAACATAGTCCATTTTTTCATTTGTCAGCAATTCAACTTGTTGCATTTTCATATCGATTCGAATATCATCGTTTCCATCATTTTGCAAATCAACTATTAACATCGCTTCTTTATTGATGAAAGCGGTTGCATTTTTAGGGATAATCATCTCACCCGGCTGCATATAGCCAGAAAGTTGAAGCATTAAACCAATCGTCCAGATACCAAAAGCGGAAGATACCTTTCGTAAAAATGCCATAAATCCGGCAAATGAGCCACTTCGACGCTCACCAAATGCTAATAGCGACACATCGGTAACGTCAGGAAACATCACCCACGGAATCACAATACAAGCCGTCAACCCTAACCCAACAACTGCCGATATCATAAATATCGTTTCAATCGGCCAACTGTTACGGTAAAACCCAAGAGCAACTGTGCCAACAATAAAAATCGCTGCGCCAATCATGTATGTTTTCGGCTTACCTATCTTTCCAGCAAGCATGACGACAAAAAACAACATGATGATTTGCGTAATGAGCATGGTCCCGAGTACAAATTCGAGTAAATCTTCTCGATGAATCAAATAGGTCATATAGTACGTAAAAACGGCGCTTACTACATCCATGACGAAAAAGGCGGATAAATACATCCCCATTAAGGAGCGATACGTTTTTACTCGAAAAGGAGAAATGATTTCGGTTAAGCTAAACCGGCGCTTTTCTTTAGGAATAGGTACACGCTCTTCGCACAAAAGAAATATCCCAAGATAGGGAATAGCATAGAAAATACTGAAAATAAGCCCCATGAATAAATACCCTGTTTTCTCAGGAAACATCCCTACAATAACCATCGGTAAGACTGCACCAATCAAGGAGGAAACCTGCGAGAAAAATAAGCGAGTTCCGTTCACCTGATCGCGCTCTTTTATGTCTTGACTAATTTCACTTGAAAAGGCAGTATAAGGAATCGTTACAATCGTAGAAACGGTTGAGTAAAAGATGTAACTAAACAACACAAATAAAAATTTCCCTAGTATACTATCAAAATTCGGCGCAAACCAGAGGAGCGTAAAGGCAATGACGATGAGAAAAAAACCCGCTAATATATAAGGTTTTCTTCGGCCAAACCTTGTTCGCGTATTATCTGTCACAACTCCCATTACAGGATCAGCAATAGCATCCCATATTTTGGATACTAAAATAACGGTTCCAGCAAGAACAGGATTAATGCGGACAACATCTGTCAAAAATCTTAAATAGAAAAAGCCAATGATCAGCTGGGCACCGCCGCCAAACAGATCACCTGATGCAAACGCAATCATCTCTTTTTTCGTGATCTTTTTCATAGCATCCTCTCCGTTTCAGCTATTTACTTTTGCTCTCTAACCCCCAAATCAAAATTCAGCTTTAACCGATGCCCCTTGCAAGTAAATTCCAGCTCGTTCGCTCCCCTGTCAAAATTGCCATAAGGTGATTCTAACTGCCTATATTGATCCTCTATCCGCTTTCCATCTACATAAAGGCTATCTTTATATTTCAGCGTATAATTCCTATATTTTAGTGTCAGCTTTTCAAAGTGAATATTAGTCTCTTTGATTCGTTTTTGAAATTGCTCATAACTTTCACCTGAATCTGAAATTTCAAATATCCAATAGGTCACTTTACCATGTTGAATGAGGTCATAACGGTCATTTGGATTAACGGTAAAGTCACCTCCACCAATTAATGCAACGTGAACGCCTTCGTTTGTACCGAACGCGTACCTTCCTTCAATATGCGCCTGTTCAAATCGATCGATGGGAAAGTGCGCATGGGTGAATTCAATTCGCTGCTTTTCCATAAAGCCCTTTCGTTGATCCACTTTATATATTGACAAATGGACATTTTCAAACTGTACACTATGAGGGTGAATGCCGTTTCCAACCCAATAGGAAGGCGAAAAGTTTCGTGCATTGTCATCAAAAATCGGCGCAGCTGGATGTGTTGAAAAAATACAAATGTCCTTATTTAAGGTTGCTTGCCAGATGTGATGTTGGTCTCCAAATGTTCCCGGATAATAATTTTGTGCAGTTGATAAAATATATTTGGCTGTCCGGTAGGTATAAGAGTTCACCTTTTGAATGGCGACACCGTTTGACACTGGATTTAATATCTTTGTCACGAAGGGCAATAAAAAACTAAGAGACTTTATATCTAGCATTCTTAAATTCTTCAAAAAATCATTTGCCTTCATGTTGTAGTCTCGAAACATTCGCATCGTTTCGCGAATAGACTGCGGGTTTGTAAAACTTTCCATTGCCCATTGAATATAGCCAGCCGTCTCTTCGCCTTTTTCAGCACGAAGCTGCTCAAGTTCGTCCAAATCATGTCCCATACTTGTTTTAATTACGCTAGGCTCTTGATCGTTCGCCATTTCAAAAATGACTTTTGGCAGCTCATAATTTTTGCATAAAAAAAGATTGGCACTAATTCGTGTATAATCTAATTCTTGCGTATACCGGTTTCCGAATAAAAACTCATTAATTTGAAGCACATCTTGTGTTAACGGTTCACGTTTTTGCAATTCGTAACAGCGCCCACTGGTAACCGAAAACAAACCTTTAAATAAATGCATCGCCATATCTGCCAAAATTAAATCCATAATAATTGCCGCTTTATTACGAATTTCTTCATCACCAAAATCAATGAGTAAAGCTAGAGGTGCAATATCTTCTTCATAATACGTGTTGGAGTGCCATTCAATAAAACCGTGTTCAAAACGATGTTTCAACCAAATCAAAATTTTTTCCCTAAACTTCCCACTCAGTTGCGCCCCCGTTAAACCTGAATTAATAAATCGCTCATTTGGGTAGTAACGGCCTGCAACATATGCACACGAAAAAAATAGGATCTGGTGATTTTCAGACCAATAACACATGGAGTCGTCACCCGGTTCATCCATCCAGTACTTGAATGACAAAATGGTATTTTTCATCTTTTGAATCGTGCTGTCCGTCAAAAGAGGCGAATAAGAATACAAGGTTCTTAAAACGGTGACCATCCTAAAATCTGCACAGTCAAGGCGGTAATCAATAAATTTCAGTAACTCTAGTAGTCCTCCTTCGTCAATTTGCTTCCCTTCATCTAAATCTTTAATTTCTTTAAAAGATTTCGGCCCCATTTTAATACTCATTGGAATATCCCGGTCCATAACACCCCACCCTTCCTATTTGCTTGTTACTCGTTTGCGAATAACTTTTTTAAGTGATCGTTTAAGAACATACCATTAGGATCAAGCTGTTCACGAATCTTTTTGAAGTCTTCTATTTTTGGATAAAGTGTTGTTAAATCATCTGCCTGAAGTGTATGAAGTTTCCCCCAATGAGGTCGTCCATTGTAACGGCGAAAAATCGCCTCGACATCAGCAAAATATTTTTCATGAGCCATTCCTTTATACATATGAACAGCAATATACGCAGAATCTCGGCCGTACGCTGGACTAAGCCAAATATCGTCACCTTTCACATAGCGACATTCAACAGGGAAATGAACGTGATAGCCGTTTTCCTGGACAAGTTGATGAATTTCACGAACAACCGTTTCCATCCATACAGTTGGAACACTATATTCCATTTCATTAAAACGAACAAGACGAGTGGTTGTAAATAATTGATGTGTATAACCGACATCTTTTCCTGTATCAACAAATTTAGCTGACAAACGGCTGATGGTTTTACTCATGCTTGGAACGGTTCGACATACACGCGAAAGCGCGCCAAATAAAGCATTTTCCATGACCATTTGGTTCAAATCACGCCAAAATCGATTGCTGGGTAATTGATTGGTTGCTTCTTTCATCAACTTAACTTGGACGGTATCCGTGTGCGGAAACCAGAAAAACTCGAAGTTGCGATAATGATCTCTAAACTCCTTTAAATTTTCAAAACATTCATCTAAGGATAACCGTTTACTTTCGTATGTGAGAACAGTCGCCGGTATGACGCGCAACGTTACTTTCACCATAATCCCTAACATCCCGAGTGAAACTTGCAAAGCTCTAAAAAGTTCAGGATGACTCTCACGATTACAAGTCAATACTTCCCCAGCAGCTGTCACGACTTGGATTTCAACCGCTTGTGTCGCAATACTTCCAAGCTTCATTCCGGTTCCATGCGTTCCCGTACTGATTGCCCCGGCAATCGATTGTTTATCGATATCACCTAGATTTTCTTGCGCCCAGCCTTGTGCATGAAGAGCTGCGCTTAAATCGCTTAATTTCGTTCCTGCCCAAACACCAACTGTTTGTGATTCTGCATCCACTTTTTCGACACCCGCAAGATGGTCAAGTGAAACAAGAACTTCATTTGTATGCACAACGGGCGTAAATGAGTGTCCCGAACCAACCACACGAATCCCTTGTCCTTCTTCTTTACACCGTTTTACTAACGAAACGACATCTTCAACACTTGCAGGAAAAGCGAGATGTGATGGTTTACTTTGAACAATTCCAGACCAGTTTTTCCAAGTTTCTTGATTTTCTTTTAAAGAAAACATTGACCATCCCCCCGATAAGTGGTTACTTTATTAACAATTTCACCTTTTGAAACACAATAAAGATGATTAAATCGTTCGCAAAGCTCACCAGCTTTCGCATGGCGCAAAAAAATAGGATCCCCGAGCATTAATTTTTCAGTCCCCCTGTAAACAATCGGTGTCTGTACTTCTCCCGCTCCTTCAAGGGACAATAACTGTGCGTCTTCTGGTAAATACGGCTTCGGCAGTTTATCGTTTCCAACTGCTCCTGATGCAATGTAACCCCCTCCAGTACATGTAAATATGTGGGTATCAGGCTTGCGAACAATTTCAATCGCAAAGCCTGCCGCTGGCTTGTAATGAAAATCGCGATAATTGTCAAATAACCCTGGGGAGAAAAAACCCGACCCGACTGTTACTTCTGTTACAACGTCTTCACTTGTAGTTGTATGTAAACTGCCCGTCCCCCCGCCATTCACAAACTGAAGGGAAATCCCGTAGTTTTCAATCATTTGAATCGTCGCAGCTCGTTTTTCAGCAAGTTGCTTAATCGATTGTTTTTTTAGAAATGTAACCATTGTATTTTTGGCCATTTGCTTCGGATAGTGGTCACCAACACCAGCAATTTGGGCTTCATATCCCATTACACCTACCAAACAAACAGACGAAGATTCAATTATTTTTTCAACCACTTCTTTCAAATCCGCTACACTACGAATAGGTGAGCGCCATACGCCGAAATGAAGCCCCGTAACATCCATTGACATGTCAATGTCTAGACAGAGCGGGAGGGTTACATTGAACGCTTCGGCCATTTTGTTAAGATGATGGACATGTTCGACAGAGTCAACCATTAAGGTAATCCTTTTTCCTTGTTGGTTGAGCTGACAAATTTGCGCCACAGCTTCTGAATCCCAAATTGGATAGCCGATTAAAATATCTTCAATTCCTTCGTTCACCAGATACATGGATTCATTGGCCGTAAAACACATCACACCTTGAAATTGCGCATGTTTCTTCAATATGTAATTTAAGATAAAAACACTTCTAATGGATTTCGTCGCAATTCGAATGTTCTTTTGTGCTGCTGCTGTAACAATCCTTTCAATGTTTTCATCCAATAAATCGAAGTCGACAAACGCAAATGGTTTAGGTGTACTTGCAAATATTTTCTTGTAATAGTTATAATCCTGTTCCATTCCATCCATCCTCTCCGTAGTTAATTAAAAAACGACAGTTCACCTATCGCCATTAAAATTTCTTATTGAACATAAGCACCATTAATTGAATATGTATGCAAATACGAGTGTTAATATCGTAATAGAACTGCGAAATTCGTTATCATTAATAACGTGGAAGTAATATCTCAAACAAATAGAAAGGGTTAAAATTGCTATTCCAATATAAACCTAAATTTATCAAAATTTTTAAAATCATCAATTAATTATAACTGAATAATCGAACTTTGTAATTTGGGGGAATTTCACCATTTTTTTGAAAAATCACAAATGAAAATAGGAACTGCTGCTTCTGCAACTCCTTGTACTACTACAAACAAACCCTCTTAATAATGCTAAAAGCAGTGCGATTTCTGGTGTGAAATCCACTGCTTTTTACTTGTTTTTATATATGACTATTCTTTGTGGGTACTCAAAAAGAAAAAAGCAGGCCTTGTGATTTGGCCTGCTAATTACTTTGTTAAACTATTTATTTTTTTAAGTGTGAATTATACTTTTCTCCCTCTCAACCGAACGGCTTAAAATGACAAGAGTTTAGCGTTTTTGATTTGACGTTATGTAATAGCCCACACAATTTCACTAGTTATGGCTGCTGCGTTCCCGCCCTGACCAAGTTCTTAGCTACCTTGTTGGACTAAGAAGTTCCGTTAAGAACTTACGAAATAAATATATCATGTATCCAAATTGGAAGATAGCTGTAAATTTTGGTAGTCCTAAAGTCCTAAGCTAATACCCCTCAAACCAACGGCGGGCATTATCAACCATCATGACATTAATTTGTTCCTCGGTTACACCATTTCTTCTTAATTCCGGGATAATCTCTTCGAGAACAAAGCTCATCGTCCATTTAGGGTTCATTTTCTCAGCTGTACCTTCTGGATACCAATCAAGGGTACAACAATAGTCTTGTGATAAGAACATGCGGTCTGCATAGCCTTGTTTGGCTAATTCGATAACGGTCGTGTTTCGATTTTCGGTGGTACATTCCCTATTTAACCCATATCTGTCCATTCCAATAAAAGCACCATATTCGAGAACCTTCAGTATATATTCCATGTTATCGGTATCTCCAGTATGTCCAATAAGTACCCGTTTTGGATCCACTCCCTCTTCTCGAAGAATTTCAAGCTGCATTAAGCCTGTTCCGCTTTTTGGGTGTGAATGGGTCATAATCGGAACACCTGTCCGTTTATGAGCTCGTGCCGCTGCACGAATAACCTTTTCAACATCTGGAGTAATCCCTTGTGCATCGGTGGCACATTTTAAAAAGCCAGCCTTAATGGATGTATTTTGAATACCGACTTCAATATCCCGGATAAATAAATCCGCCATATAATCAATATTACGATTCTGAAAGTGCGGCGGGATATAGTAATAAGAGTAGATTCCGGTTGCAGCAATGATTTGAACACCAGTTTCACGTGCGACCCTTTCAATAAAACGGATATCACGGCCAAGTTCCATCACAGTGGGATCACAAATGGTTTTAACACCAAGCGCTTTAACTTTGTTCACTTGCTCCACTGCTTTAGCAAACTCTTTCTCTTCATCATACAAATGTGGAAACTGGACATAGACAGATTCAGAACGAACACGCATATGTTCATGCACTAACGTCAACCCTAAATCGGAAGGATCAACTTGTCCTGTAACAGAATTGATCAGTGTCATTTAAAAATCCCCTCTTCATTGATTGAGTTTTTTTGATTTTGTAATATTAGGAATTATCTGATAAAAATTGTAGCAATTCTATTCCTGTTAAGTCAATTTTTTTAATAGTTTCATAGGTCTACGTTTAAAATAATCATTTGAATTCCTTAATCTAGAAAAATCTGTTAATCTTAAGTAACTAATTGAATTTGCCTAAATGGAAGGAATGACTTATTTTATGGGGAATTTATTACAAAAGCCAGTGAATAAGCAGGAAGTACTTTCTCGTTCTCAAAGGTTATGGATGGCGATTGTCCTCGGTTCACTTGCCGCATTTGGCCCATTATCCATTGATATGTATTTACCGGCCCTTCCAAATATCGCCAAAGATTTCCATACTAACGCTTCGTCCGTTCAACTCAGCCTATCGTTTTTCGTGATCGGCCTAGCATCGGGTCAGCTGTTGACAGGACCAATCAGTGATGTAACCGGACGCCGTAAACCACTTTTGATTGGCTTAATAATTTACTTCATCGTTTCCCTTTTATGCGTATTTAGCCCTTCCATCTGGGGATTAATTATATTACGTCTTATCCAGGGCTTTGCCGGATCAGCAGGAATTGTAATCTCAAGGGCGATTGTCCGTGATTTATATTCTGGAAGCGAATTAACCAAGTTTTTTTCGCTTCTCGCATTGGTAAACGGGCTTGCCCCTATCCTCGCTCCGGTTATAGGTGCCCAGCTGCTGAAAGCATTTCCCTGGCAAGGTGTCTTTATTGTTTTAAGTATCATTGGACTCGTGATGTTTTTTATCATTCTTTTTGGTATGCGAGAAACGCTGCCTGAAGAAAAGCGTTCGGCTGGCGGCATTAAGAATACATTTTATCCTTTTTTAAAACTGTTATCGGATCGAAGCTTTATGGGATATGCTTTAGCACAAGGATTAGTCTTTGCCGGTATGTTTGCTTATATTTCCGGTTCTCCTTTTGTCATTCAGGATATTTATGGAGCCTCCCCGCAAATGTTTAGTCTGATCTTTGCCATCAATGCAATCGGAATCATGATCAATAGCCAAACGGCTGGGAGATTGGCCGGGAGAATCCCTGAATCGAACCTGTTCAAATTTGGCTTGGGAATGGCCTCAATAGCTGGTATTATTTTGCTGCTTCT
Source organism: Neobacillus bataviensis (assembly GCF_019969725.1). Next base: position 19,520 of record NZ_JAHXYW010000003.1, on the reverse strand, counting down.
TTTATTTTTACAGGCAAAGTTAATCTTCGTTTTGATTCCATTATTTTTCGTTGTTTCCAGTGTAGGTATGGTGAATACAGCAGGATTTTCCCTTGCCATGCAATCACAGGGGAAAAATGCTGGAAGTGCTTCTGCATTACTTGGAGTAACCTCATTTGCCTTTGGCGGTATAGCGGCTCCTTTAGTTGGAATCGGTGGCGGCCAGACAGCGATACCGATGGGTATTGTGATTGTTTGTGCCGGAAGTGGAGCAGTACTATCTTATAGAATTCTAGTAAAGAGAAAAAGAAAAGATATATCGTAATAAGCAAAAGAGCAAATGGGCTCTTTTGCTTTTTTAGTATATCTATTAAGGAACCATCCAACCTAATAAACTACTATTTTGCAAGAATGTCATGATACAGACAATTACAACCAGCACAATACTATGCTTAACAGTGAATCGGAACAAGTCGGCTTCTTTTCCTGCTAGACCTACGGCTGCACAAGCTACTGCAATGGATTGTGGGGAAATCATTTTTCCGGTTACGCCGCCTGAAGAGTTCGCTGCGACTGCTAATACCGGATCCATGCCAAGGTTCAGTGCTGTAACCTTTTGCATTGCACCGAACAATAAATTTGATGATGTATCAGAACCTGTGATAAATACACCTAACCAACCAAGGATTGGTGAGAAAAAGGCAAATAGGGAACCTGTTTTCGCGAGCGTCATTCCCAGTGTCGTACTCATCCCTGAGGCGTTTGTCACGTAGGCAAACCCTACTACCGATGCAATTGTAATGATTGGATACTTTAGTTCATTCAACGTTTCCCCAAAAGTTGCCACCCATTCCTTCCAGGAGATTTTTACAATAAACTTTGTGACAAAGGCAGCAATGAGCACCGATGTACCGGCAGCACCAAGGATTTCAAGTTTATAAATGGCCGCGACGGGAGCTCCAGCAGAATTAATGACTTTATTATTTAAAAAAGGAACTTCAGGCATAAGAGTTAAGGCATGACCTAGAGTGTTAATCGCTTTCAAAATCGCGTTCGTTCCTTCATAATGACCAATCAAAGCCAATTTGACTGTTGGAATCCCCCAAATTGTAATAAAGGCAGTTAGTACAAGGAAAGGTGACCATGCTTTAAAAATTTGGCCTCCAGAAAATTTAAGTTGCTTATTTTGTAGTGAGTGGGCGGTAACAGCAGAAGCCATTTCCTGTTCGGCTTTAAAGCGGAATATCGTTTTCGGTTTCCAGAATTTTAAGAAGATGGCTAAGGCAAATAAGGAAACTAATGCAGATAAAATATCGGGAAGTTCTGGACCAAGGAAGTTCGAGCTCAAGTATTGAGTCACTGCAAAAGTGATCCCCGTGATTAATATGGCGGGTAAAATTTCCATGGCTTTTCTAAAGCCAGCCATGATGACAACTAAATAAAACGGAACGAATAAGGATAAGAATGGCAATTGCCGGCCGACCATTTTGGAAATTTCGATTGCAGAAATTCCAGTAGGCCCTTCCACCGCAATGATTGGAGTACCGATTGCACCGAAGGCAACTGGTGCAGTATTGGCAATTAAACAAAGGCCGGCAGCGTAAAGAGGATTAAACCCAAGACCGACAAGAAGTGCGGCCGAAATGGCAACCGGAGCGCCAAAACCAGCGGCCCCTTCAAGGAAAGCCCCGAATGAAAACGCTACCAAAAGAGCTTGAAGACGTCTATCTTCCGTAAGTGAGACGACCGAATTACGGATTATATCAAATTGGCCGGTCTTAACAGTTAATTTATAGAGGAAAACCGAAGTAATGATGATCCAGCCGATTGGCAAAATTCCATATACTGCCCCCTGTGTGGCTGACATGAACGCCATCCCGGCAGGCATCTTAAATGCAACGACTGCTAAAATTAAGGCAATTAGGAGTGTTGTTAATCCGGCCACATAGCCCTTCATACGCTTAACGGCTAAAGCCCAGAAAAAATATAAAATTGGTATAAGTGCTACCAAAGCGGACAGTGCGAGACTATCTCCTACCGCTGTGAAATTTTGTGTAAAGGTCATAGTTTATCCCCCATCATTTAAATAATAAGTTTCCACGGAACATCTTGTGTCCCATCATCAGAATCTTTGTTCTGATGGAAAAGATGAATAGGATCTATGATGACTGATAAATATGTAAGTGATTGAGAAGATGCAACTCTATCAATACAAAAGAATCTTTTTCAATTTGAAACTTCACACCCCTCCTTGTTTCTTATTGCGAAACACCGTTTTTAAATTGTTGCATAGGAAGAAACATTGTTATATAGCTATAATAAAGTTTGAATTAACAACATTAAATCCTTCTTCATTATACTATTTTTTTCCTTAATTTCAATAATTTTTTAGAAAATTCTATTTATTAAGAAATAAAAAAACATTTGACCAATATACCGTTATATCAGCCAAATGTGTGCTTTCCTTAAATCATTCTGCTTTCAAAACCAAGCCGCGCTGAAATTTGTTTGCCAATGTGAATCATTCGGGCTTGAAGCTGGTTCAGCCGTTCCTCAGTCATTCTTATTGTCGGCCCCGAGATGCTGACTGCTGCAATGACTTTCCCTAAGTGGTCAAAGATAGGTGCGGCAATGCACGTGATGCCATACTCATTTTCTTCCAAATCCAGTGCATAGCCCTTCCGCTTCACATCGGCCAATTCTCGAATGAAATCCTCTTTATTCGTAATGGTTTTATCTGTATGCATCGGCATGCCCTTACGCTCAAGGATATCCAGTACAACGTGTGAAGGAAGATAGGCAAGGATCGCTTTGCCAACTGAAGTACAATGCATAGGAGCCCTTTTTCCTACCTTGGAATGCATCCTTAGTGTCTCATTGCCTTCTAATTTTTCAATATAAACTACTTCTCCTTGATCATAAACGACAAGATGGATGACTTCATTGGTCTCGCTTTCCAATTCCTGCAGGAAAGGCTTTGCCTCTGTCCTTAAATCAATGGATTCTAGCAACTTTGAACTTACTTCTAAGAATTTATATCCAAGCTTATAGCGGCCGGTATCTTCATCTTGCTCAACATAACCATACTGGACAAGTGTTGACAGGATCCGGTAAACAGAGCTTTTATTGATATCTATTTGATTGGCAATCTCTGTAACACCAAGGCCGCCCTTTTTTAAACTGACCAAAGTAATGATATCCAATGCCCGGCTTACAGATTTGACCATATTCTCTCTCTCCACAATTGCTCACCTCAAAATGCTGTCCATACTAGCATACATTATAGCATAAATTTTTTACCGGTCATTGGCTGGCAGGATTAAGATTTAGCGTGCTCTTTTGCCAATACAAAGCTATTGCGTAAAGTACCGATTTCTTTAATCTCACATTCGATAATATCCCCGGCACCGACAAACTCCGCACCAACAGGACTGCCCGTCAGGATGACATCTCCCGGCTTAAGTGTCATCACTTTTGTCAAATACGATACCATTCTTCGTATTGGAATAATCATGAGCTCGGTTGCGCTATTTTGCTTCTCCACACCATTCAATTGTGCCTCGACCTTCACCACAAATGGATCCAATTCTGTTTCAATCACTGGCCCCAGTGGTGTGAAGGTATCAAACGACTTTCCAATTGTCCAATGACCATCCTGATGGAAAAATTGTGGCGCGGTTACATCATTCCCAATGGTGTATCCGAATACATAATCTAATACTTCTGATTCAGGAACATTTTTCGCTTCTTTCCCAATCACGATCGCCAGTTCGGATTCGAACTTTACTTGTTCGATTCCTACTGGAATGACGATTTCTTCCTCAGGTCCAATAATGGAAGAGGTTGGTTTAAAGAAGAAAACAGGAATTTCAGGAAGTTCCGCGGGCAGGTCCTCCCGTTTTGATACATAGTTTGCGCCAATTCCAATGATTTGGTTAGGCTGTAGAGGTGATAGAAGATTCACATCAGCCAATGAAAATATGTTTCCTGTATATTCCCAATCTCCAAAAATATCTCCTTTAATTTCCTGGATTGTGTTTTCTGTCAACACTCCTGAATACACGGTTGAACCTTGAGTAAATCTAGTAAACTTCATTGTCATTCTCCCCTCTTAAGTATCGTTTTTTATGTAACTCCTAGTGAACATCCCAAGGCATTCTAGTGTTTAGAATGCCTTGGATTTTTTATTATTGTTTGACCGCGAACTTCGCTTTCGCTTCAATCCGTCTGCGGTGAAGAATTGGCTCAGTGTAACCATTTGGCTGGTCATAGCCTTCAAAAATCAAATCGCAGGCAGCTTGGAAAGCAACGGAATTCTCATAGTTCGGAGCCATATTTCGATACAAGGAATCTCCGGCATTCTGCTCATCTACCACTTTGGCCATACGCTTTACCGTTTCAAGAACCTGCTCTTTTGAACAAATGCCGTGGTGAAGCCAGTTTGCCAAATGCTGGCTGGAAATCCGTAAGGTTGCGCGGTCTTCCATTAATCCCACGTTATTGATATCTAATACCTTCGAGCAGCCAACCCCTTGGTCAACCCAGCGGACCACATAGCCTAAAAGTGTTTGGCAGTTGTTGTTAAGTTCTGACTGGATATCCTCAGGTGTCCAAGAAGGGTTTTTCTGAACTGGGAATTGCAGGATATCTTCCCTGTAGTCAGCCGTCTGATTAAGCATTTGATTTTGTACTTCTCTGACATCGACTTCATGGTAGTGCAACGAGTGCAGGGTAGCGGCCGTTGGAGATGGCACCCATGCTGTATTGGCTCCTGTTTTTACGTGACCAATTTTTTGCTTCAGCATTTCCGCCATTAAATCCGGCATTGCCCACATGCCTTTGCCGATTTGCGCCACGCCTTTAAAACCAGTGGAAAGCCCAGCATTGACATTGGATTGTTCATAGCTCTGAAGCCATTTGGATGATTTCATATCATTTTTGCGAATCATCGGACCCGCTTCCATCGAAGAGTGAATTTCATCGCCTGTTCTGTCAAGGAATCCGGTATTAATAAAGACAATCCGGTCTTTTACCTGCTTAATGCATGCCTTTAGGTTCAAACTTGTTCTGCGCTCTTCATCCATTACCCCGATTTTAAGGGTATTACGCTCGAGACCAAGCAGATCTTCCACGCGGTTAAATAGCTGATTTGCAAAAGCAACCTCTTCTGAACCATGCATTTTAGGTTTTACGATATAGACTGAACCCTTCTCCGTGTTTTGAAATGGACCATTCCCTAAAAGAGTATGTTTAGCGATAAGGCTTGTAAGCACAGCATCCAAAATTCCTTCTTGGATTTCCTCGCCGTTTTGATCTAGAATCGCGCTATTGGTCATCAAATGCCCTACATTTCGGACAAATAACAAAGAACGGCCTTTTAGCGTAATCTCTCCGCCATCAGGAGATTGGTAGCGGCGGTCCGGATTGAGCGTGCGCGTCATCGTTTTATTGCCCTTTTCAAATGTAGCGGAGAGGGTTCCGTTCATAAGCCCTAACCAGTTTCGATAAACCAGCACTTTGTCTTCCGCATCTACTGCAGCTACAGAATCTTCGCAGTCCATAATGGTTGTAATCGCGGATTCAACGAACACATCCTTGACACCCGCCTCATCGGTTCTGCCAATCGGATGGTTTCTGTCGATTTGAATTTCAAAATGAAGTCCGTTATTTTTTAACAAGATCGCGGATGGGTCTTCCGGAGTCCCTTGAAACCCGAGAAATTTTGCTTCGTCTAATAGGCCCGTTGTGGCACCATTACTAAGGGTCACTTTTAGGGCGCCATTTGCTACTGTGTAGGAAACGGCATCCTTATGAGACGCATCCTTCAATGAAGCTGATTGATCAAGAAAATTTCTGGCAAACTCAATTACTTTTGCACCGCGGAGAGGATTGTAGCCGCCTGCGCGTGTGGCGCCGTCCTCTTCACTGATGGCATCTGTTCCGTACAGGGCATCATACAGGCTTCCCCAGCGGGCGTTGGCTGCATTGATGGCATAGCGGGCATTATTGACTGGTACAACCAGCTGCGGGCCAGCTTGAACGGTGATTTCGTCATCTACATTTGTAGTTCCGATCTCGAAATCTTCTACTTCCGGTTCAAGGTAACCAATTTCCGTTAAAAAGGATTGATAGGCTTCGAAGTCAAAATTACCCTTATTTTCGCGGTACCATGTATTCAACTTGTTTTGAATTTCATCACGAGTAGCGAGCAGCTCTTTGTTTTTCGGAGTTAATTCGCTGATCAACGCTTCAAAACCGGTCCAAAATTGGTCAGCTTCCACACCAGTTCCCGGAAGGGCTTCCGAATTGATAAATTCATAGAGTTCCTGAGCTACCTGAAGTTTTCCTTTGTTAACATAGTTTGTCATCGTAAGTTCCTCCTTTGATTTCTTTCAAAACAGTAATCTCGTAAAAAAATATGATTGGACTTCGGCCTTGTTTGTTATTACGAAACGCTGTTCGTTAAAAAAATAATAGCATGATTATCCATTTTATTTCAATAATTTTAAGAAAATATAGATATTATTTTTGGTTTGGGATGATGATCGAAACTGAGCCGTTCATGAGGACAATATTCGCCGGTTTCTGAGCGGTTTTGTTCTCATGAGCCTTTCATGAGGACAGTTTCCGATTATTTCGGTGCAATTTTGTTCTCATGAGCCTTCCATGAGGACAGTTTCCACTGATATCTCTATGGTTTTGTCCTCATGAGCCCTTCATGAGGACAGGTTCTGCTAGTTTCTATACGGTTTTGTCCTCATGAGCCTTTCATGAGGACAGTTTCCTCTGATTTCACGAAGTTTTTGTCTTCATGAGCCTTCCATGATGACACTTCCCTCCAGTTTCACAACATTTCTGTCCTCATGAACTTCTCTCTTTAATTTCCTTCTTAATTTCCACACATCGCCCCGGCATCGGGAATAGTTTTCCTGCATTTAACAGATTATTAGGATTGAAAACACCACGAATATCGGTTTGCGCGATAATTTCCTCATCCGTAAAGACGAAGCGCATTTCCTCTCTTTTCTCGATGCCGACGCCATGCTCACCGGTTATGGTGCCGCCTACATCCGCACAAACTTGAAGGCAGGCGCTGCCAGCTTCTAATGCCTTTTCACTTTGACCAGGAATCCTGGCATCGAAAAGAACTAACGGGTGAAGGTTCCCGTCCCCTGCATGGAAAATATTCGCGATGCGGAGTCCGGATTCTTCACTAATTTTATTAATACGGCTCAAAACTTCCGGCAGCCTGCTCCGAGGAATGACGCCGTCCTGTACTAAGTAATCAGGGGAAATCGCACCCATCGCACCGAATCCAGTTTTCCGGTTTGCCCACCATCTGCCGCGTTCCTCCTCATCCTTTGCCGCTCTGACCTCACGCACGTTTCTTTTTTTGCAAACGTCCAGAATTTGATTGATTTGCTCATCCAATCCCGCTGCAATCCCGTCTACTTCAATTAGGAGCACGGCTTCAATATCCTTAGGGTGTCCCACTGGGAACGCCGCCGCTTCCACCCCTTCAATCGCCGTTTTGTCCATCATTTCCAGTGCAGCAGGGACAATCCCGGCCGAAATAATATCGGAAACTGCCTGACTGCCGTCTTCCACTTTATCAAAATAGGCCAGCACCGTTTTCTTTTCTTCCGGGTTTTTCAGAATGCGGACGGTTATTTTCGTTACTATCCCCAAGGTCCCCTCAGAACCAGTCAACAGGCCTAGCAAATCATAGCCCGGTTCATCCGGGATGCCGTTTGCTCCAATTTCAACAATTTCGCCATTTGGCAAAACCACCTCAAGCCCAAGGATATGGTTAGTGGTCACTCCGTATTTAAGACAGTGAGCACCGCCGGCATTTTCCGCGACGTTTCCTCCGATTGTACAGCAATACTGACTCGAAGGATCGGGAGCATAATAATAGCCTTTATCAGAAATGGAATTCGTCAGCTTCAAATTGACGAAGCCCGGCTGGACGACAGCACGACGATTCTCAAAGTCGACACTAAGAAGCTTTTTCATACGCACCAGACTAATAATCACTTCACCATTTAAGGGGATAGCCCCGCCGCTTAGCCCTGTTCCTGCTCCACGGGCAAGAAATGGCAGCTGATTTTCGGCACAATATTTAACAAGGGCTGCCACTTCCTCGGTGTTTTTCGGAAAAACAACAGCTTTTGGCAAGTGCTTGTGCAAGGTGAAGCCATCACAATCATAGGCGATAAGTTCTTCCTTATGGTAAATGATCGAACGGGCATCGCCTACGATGTTTGCAAGATTCAAAATATGCCGATCGTTTAATTTGATTCCCTTTACCGCCATTACTGCTCCCCCTTTCCGTCTTCTTTTTGATAAGCCCAATCGAGCAGTTGAACGGTGTGCACGATTTTTTGATTTCTGCCGCTCTTTTGTACACCCATTGCCATCTGGAGCATACATCCAGGGTTGCCCATCGATATCATTTCGACATCTTCAGGAACATTTTGTATTTTGCTATCAAGCACAGCAGAAGCCATTTCCGGATTTGTAATATTGTAAATTCCTGCACTGCCGCAGCAGCGGTCCGAATTTGGCATATGGACCATTTCCACGCCAGGAATATTGAGCAATAAATCGCGCGGCTCTTGTCGGATTCCCTGTCCATGCGCCAGATGGCAGGCATCATGATACGTAATCCGAGTGTTTAATTCCGCTTTTGGTATGTCATAACCTGTATCATAAAGATGTTTTGAAATGTCTTCTATCTTGGCCGCGAACTCTTCTGCTTTTTCATGCCACTCAGGGTCTTCACGGAATAATTCCGGATATTCCTTGAGGGCACAGCCACAGCCAGCTGCGTTAACAATAATCTTATCGAAAGCCCTAAACGCCTCAATATTTTGTTTGGCCAGCTTTCTTCCGGTTTCACGGTCACCTGCATGGACATGCAGAGCCCCGCAGCAGGTTTGGTTCTTCGGAATCGTCACATCATTTCCGTTCCGGGTTAAGACATTAATCGTTGCTTCATTAATATCACTGAACATGATATCCATCACACAGCCGGTTAAGAAGGATACCTCTCGCTTGGTTTCTCCCTTTGCCTTAATTACGTTAACATCTTTATATTTTTTTCGGACCGGCTCTTTCACTTCCGGCATGATCGCTTCCATATCGACCAGGTGCTGCGGCATGATATTGATCAGTTTTGTCTTACGTACAACCTTCTGCATGCCGCTTTTTTGATAAAATTTTAGCAGGCTCCCGAGTCCATTTAAGCGGTTATGATGCGGGAACAATCCTTGCAGAAACACCTTGCTTACAGCACCTTTCAGGCCTGTTAACGGCATGGCCTGGCGAATTTGCCCCCGGGCTTCCTCGATCAGGCCGCCGACTTCCACATCCGCCGGACAGGCAGTAGTGCAGGCACGGCAATCAAGACAAGCGAAAACTGGATTCATGAACTGTTCATTAACAGTAAGTTTGCCTTCCGCCACTGATTTAATTAAATGGACGCGGCCACGGGGGGAATGCTGCTCCATACCGGTAATCTCATACGTCGGGCACGATTCTAAACACATCCCGCAATGAACACAGTCCGCCCATTTACTTTCATCAGGATGATCCTTCAAAAGATAGTTACTTAAACCGGTGGAACAAGCCGGATCTTTCATTAAATCGGCTTCTTTCATACTCATCATTAAATCCCTCCCACAAAACGCTTAGGATTAAGAACTCTATTCGGGTCAACCTTGGATTTAATCCCATCTAATAGGAAGAAATGCGAAGGCTTTTGACCCCAAGTGTCAATTTCTTGTCTTAATGCAAAGGGCAGATGCTTCACAACTGTATAACCGCCTAGTTTTGTAACGGACTCCCTTATTTGCTGAATGGCGGAAACGATATCTTCCTTTGCACCTTTTAAGTTTACCTGGCATAAACCGTGGCCTAATCCTCCATGGGCTTCGACCTTCAAATTGTGAGTATCACTAAGGAGATGACTTTCTTTTATGACGGTGGTAACGTCCATGTTGATGACACCAATTTTCAATGAAGTCTGAGTTGAAGTGCTGCTGTCTCTAGGGGAAATTAAAGTAAGGGAATAAAATTGGTTCCAAAAAGTTTGAGCATCCTGATAGGCAAGTATTTTCAATTCTGTATGGGCTGGCTGAATGCTTTGGATAAATTTTTCTTGATACCGAACGGATGTTTCGACATCCTCGAGTCCAATAGCTATCGTGTTACAGCTTCGTCCCATCAATTTTTCTGACAAAGTTGGACTAAGCAGTTCAAGCGTTACCGGCTCTATCGTCGAATCAAGGAGCTTTGTGGCAAACGTCCGGATTTCATCCATCTTTCCTTCTGGGAATGATAGTAAAATCAAACTCTCATACTTAGGAAGCGGACGCAGTTTTACTGTTACTTCAGATAGGACGCCTAACGTACCCATTGAGCCGATAAATAATTTGTTCATATCATATCCGGCTACGTTTTTTACGACCCTTCCGCCGGATCGAATCACTTTACCATCTGGGTATACGATTCTTAATCCAATGACAACATCTCTTGAAGAGCCATACCCCAGCCGTTTGGGACCGCTGTCATTCGCTGCGACAATTCCTCCCATGGTTGCGGATGTGGGACAATAGGGGTCAAGTGAAAGTTTTTGATTGTACTGCGCCAAATACTCCTGTAATTCTTTAAATTTGGTTCCAGCCTTAACGGTTAACGTCATGTCGCCAACCACATGTTCCACAATGCCTGTATAGTTTGACAGCGAGAGTAAAATATCGGCAGATTCAATCAAGCCGCCGAACCCTCTTTTGGTTCCGCTCCCTTCTACATATACCATTTTACCATGTTCATTGGCGTACTGAAGAATAGCAGCAATCTCTTCCTCTGTTTGAGGAAAGACCTCAATCAGGCCGCTATTTCCAAGCGGATGATTATTCTCCCCTTCGATGATTCGCTCAGCTGGTAAAATAGCGTTTAACTCTGCAAAAAGATCCGCGGTAATCAATACCAACACCTCCGTCGTTTTGTAATACGCAACATCGTTTCTAATATTTCGCAAAAAAATACGATATTCCTTTATCGCCCTACAGTTTGCTGGATGACGTGACTCTTCAAAAGCTCTTTTTCAACAAAATCCAAGTGCTCCATCATCATTTGTTTCGCTTGCTGAGGTTTTCCATGCTTAATAGATTCAAAGATTACCAAATGCTGGTTTTCCATCATCTTGGCAGTAGCTGGATTTTTCTCAATATAGTGGTGAAAATCAATCATGGCATTCTTCATCGTTGTAGAGATAAATTGCAGAAGCTGTTTGATAATTTCATTGCCTGCCGCTTCCGCAATTGCCTTATGTAAAAGATAATCCGATTCCCACCCTTTAATGGATTGATTGGAAAAAATCTCTTCCATTACATTTAAATCTGCCTCAGAACGATGGATTGCTGCCATCTCCGCAATTCCAGGCTCCAGGATTTTCCGAACTTGAAAAAGCTCACTGATATCTTTAGGACTGGTCAGCAGCAAATGGTTGTTAAACAGCCTGGTTGAATCAAATTCAAGAATAAAGGTTCCTTCTCCCCGCTTTACATCGACAATCCCTTTGCCTTTTAATGTGGTTATGGCATCACGGACAGCGGAACGCCCAACACCAAATAACTCGCAAAGTTCCCTGACAGAAGGAAGCTTATCACCAGCCAGAAACGTTCCAGAATGGATCATTTCCTCAATCTGTTCTGCAACGGAATCAGATACTTTCAGGACCGGGATTTTTTTTATCTGCACAAAACTCCCCCCTTTCTTTCAGATATCACATATCTGATAAGTAAATCCACATACCTATATTAAAACATTTGAAAAGGTAAAATTCAATTAATTTTCTGAATTTATAATTTGTTTTTAAAATTCAAACTATAATAAACGTGTTTTCTTTACGATTACCCCGCATCTCTCTTCTAACGGCTGAATTACAGCCGACATATCTAGTTCCTGAAGACCTTCCTCGATCGCATGGCCAAATGCCTTCTCTGCCAGTTGACCGGTGAATTGGTTTATTCCTGCTTCCTGTAAAAGCTGGTTTGCCAAACGGATATCTTTATGGACATATTTCACGGCCCCGCCAGGTTGAAATTGGCGGTCGAACACATATTGTTCCATATGCCTCCTTAAAATCCGGCTGTCCCCATAGCTGACCTTCAAAATTTTAAACAGCTGTTCCGAATCGAGGCCAAATGCTGCCCCTGTTACCATTGCTTCCGAGGCCGCCAGCGAATGGACCGCAACAAGGTATTGATTGAGAAGCTTAGCAATGCTCCCAGACCCGGACGGACCAAGATACTCAATCGTCTCTCCCAGAACGCTCAGGATAGGATAAATTTTTTCAAATGCCTGCTTTTCTCCTCCGACCATAATGGTTAATGTTCCATTTTCCACCCCTTCAGGTCCACCGCTTACAGGTGAATCGAGATAGGCGATTCCTTTTTCACTTGCCTGGCCAAAGATGTTTTTACTAGTTTCTGCCCCAACTGTAGTAAAATCGATACAAATGGTACGAGGTTGAGCATTTTCTATGAGACCGGAAGTTCCTAGATAAACCTCTCCTACATCCTCAGGCATCGATAAACAAGTACAAATGATATCACTAGAATGCGCAAGCGAGGAAATGGATTCTGCAATGAATGCACCATATTCCTCCAGCACCTTTACCTTTTCCTTGGTACGGTTATATACGGCTACTTGGTAACCATGGTCAAGCAGCTTTTTCACCATCCGTGACCCCATCACGCCAGTTCCAACAAATCCAATCTTCATCCTATTATCCTCCTATTTCAATCAACGATTTCCAATCGAAGCTCTCATCACTTTTTCCACTCGGGTTATATTCCAGCCCGATGTAACCGTCATATGAATGATCTAAAAATTGCAAAATCTCTCGATAGTCCATTTCCCCTGCGCCAGGCTGGTGCCGCCCCGGAACATCAGCTATTTGTATATGATCAATTATATAAGCAAATTGTTTATAGATTGATAGAGCATTTCCATGAATTCTTTGTATATGGTAAAAATCAAATTGAAGCTTTACATTTGGCAAATCTACTATCTCTAGAATCTCAACAGCCTGATAGATATCACTTAAAAAATAGCCGGGCATATCAATTTGGTTAATGGGTTCAATCAAGACCGTTAAACCATGCTTGTCCATTTCCTTTCCAGCATAATGAAGATTATGGATATACACGTCCCTTGCTGTGGCTTTTTCATTTTCAGAAACGATCCCAGCCATGCAGTGGATCCTAGAAACCTCCAATGCGGCTGCATATTTTATTCCATCATTTACTGAACTAATAAATTCTTTGATTCTGTTAGCATCCGTTGCTAAACCCCGATCTCCCTTTTCCCAATTCCCAGGCGGTAAATTCAATAGCACCATCGATAATTGATGTTGGTTAAGCTTCTTCTGGATTTCTTCAATTGAATGTACATAAGGAAATTGGCATTCAACATAAGAAAATCCATGTATTCGGGCTTTTTTAAATCGCTCCAAAAAAGGATCTTCCGTAAAAATGGTTGAAAGATTAACAGAAAATTTACTCATCCAGACCTCCATAACCATGGGGCTAAGCCCTAATATTTAACATGACAAGCATATAGACCGAAGAAAGGATTGTAATAATGGCGATCATCATCTTCAATTGAGGTATAGGCACCTTATTGGCAAGACGGACCCCTATAACAATCCCTGCAATCGTCCCTAGTAAACTACCAATAATGAACATAGGGCTGTATCCCATTCTTGCATGGGAAAAATATCCTAATATCGAAGGAATTGCGATAACAATGGAGTTTAAGAGGCTTACACCCACTGCTGTTCTAATATTTATCCCAAGACCAGCCAAAACCGGTACTAGTAAGATAGGGCCGCCTGCTCCTGTTAAGGCACAAATGACCGCTGTAATAAACCCTAGTAGAATGACTAGTAAAGAATGAGCTAACATTTTTGATTGTCTTTTTTCCATTGCTGGATTTTTATTTCTCTTTAGTAAGATGGATAATCCGGCTAATAGCACGAATATATAGAGAAGGAGTTTTGACAAGTAGTCGGAAATTAACACATTTATTTGGACTCCCAAAAATGCCCCTGGCAGACTTCCGACGCTCAAATATAGTGCCAGTTTAACATTCATATTTTTAGATTTCCAATAGGAAATAGTTCCGATGATGCCGGAGACCGCAAAGGATAAGAAGCTTAGTGCAAGGGAATCGTGAACAGGCATTTTTAAAAAACCTACATAAATTAATGGGAGAAGAAATCCGGAAATTCCGGACATCCCCAATAAAACACCGACGATTATGTTCAAAACAATAACAAAACTAATAAGAAATAAATAATCGGACATTTATCAGACCCTCAATTTAATTCGTATTTTTTTCTTAGAACCTCTTTAAATTGATTCGGATCATCTACTTTTATCGCAACTTGTAAATATTCTTTTTTTATCCCCATGATTAAAGTGGCTTCGGCAGGCTGCTTTAATTTTAAAATGACATCGGGATGGGCCTCTTCAAAATCGCGGGCCATGAATTCGATTGTATCTTTTGATTGTTTTTGTATTAAATATTGTGGTTCATCGATGATTTCTTCAACCTCCGACCACTTTATTTCCATTCGCTTTAACAGGCCTAATGAAATGTACAACTTCTCCTCCGTCATAACCAAAGGATTGAGGCGCACAGCTTGAATATCACCTACAAAGAAAAAAGCGGTATAAATGTTGATTACGAGTAAAACAATCGACAATATCATAGACTTTTCATGAAATAACCAATGTAGGCCAGCCATTTCAATGACCGTCGCATGAATCAACATAACTCGAATGGCCATTAAGCTTGATTTTTGATGCAACGTAAACATGTTTGTGTCATATTGGGGTTTCTTTCTCCAGGCTGCAAATGCATAGTAAAACATGAGCATTTCTGAACAAATGATTCGAATAATGGGATAGGATTTTACTTGATTTTCAACTGCATTTGAAAAAGAATAGAGAACTGGCAGTGGACTTTTCTTAACAGAACGAACTATGGCGGGCAAATATTTAAATAGTGAAACGAGCACCAATATTTCCAATAATAGCAGTCCGCCTTCAACTGCGAAACCGATCCAGGTTACGGCCTTGAATGGTGCTAAATACTCCTTTGGAATAAAGAAACTTACATATATAAGACCACCGGCTATCCCCAATATAAGATTTTTCCAGTTTAATTTTCGTTTCCACATTAAAAATAAAATCGGAGAAATCAACGCTAAGTCGATCATTGAAGCAATGACTACTAAATTTGGTTGATCAGGTAACACTTGTATTCCCGATGTTGTATGGTATAAAGTATAATTTGCACTCAAAACTAACAGGAGCAAGATTAAAAAAACATTTCGGCTGGAGGTCCTTTTGAAGACCATTTTACCCCGCCTTTCTATTTTTCTTTAATTATACCATAAATTACCTATAGGGATGTTTTTTCTGAATACATAGAGGTTAGTAAAAGAAAGAAAAAAAGCTATGACAAACTAAAGGCAGGTTTTACCCTGCCATTTTTTGACCCCTTCGATTTTAAATTTTCCGGCCATTACCTACCCAATGCGGTTCTCTTAACATACGACGTACGACTTTTCCAACTGGACTTTTTGGCAATGCTTCAATAAACTCTACTGAAGAAGGCTTTTTATATGAAGCCAGCTTTTCTTTGCAAAATTGAATCAATTCCTCTTCAGTGACCGTTTGTTCAGGTTTTAGAACAACATAAGCTTTAATGGCTTCTCCCCACTTTTCATCCGGGACTCCAACCACCGCTGCTTCCATTACAGCCGAGTGTTGATAGAGCACTTCTTCCACTTCACGGGGATAAACGTTAAATCCACCGGAAATGATCATATCGGATTTGCGGTCGACAAGGAACAAGTATCCTTTATCGTCGAAGTATCCCATGTCCCGTGTGTAAATCCACCCGTCTTTAATTGTTTCTTGTGTTAATTCTGGAGATTTCCAGTAACCAGCCATCCCTTGATTCGATTTCACAAGGATTTCACCAATTTCTCCTAGGGGTACATCTTCACCGGTTTGATCTACAACTTTAATAGAAGCTGTTGGTACGGGACGGCCGCATGATAACAATCGATTTTCAGTTTCTTCTCCCTCACCTGTATGATCCTTCTTATTTAAAATCGAAAGAAATAGCGGTGCTTCTGTTTGACCATAGTATTGAAGGAACTTCGGACCCCATAAGGCAAGTCCTCGTTTCAGAGCCTCACGTGGCATTGGAGAAGCCCCGTAAATAATATTCCTGATAGATTCAAAGGAATATTGTTCTACTTTTGGGTGATGTAAAAGCATGACAATCATGGTTGGGACTAGATTTAAGGTTGTTGGTTTTTCATCGTGTATGGTTTGGAGGTATTGTTCGGGATCGAAACTTGGCAGGATGAAATTGGCTGCTCCGGAAATCCAATGTGGAAGCACTAAGGCTCCTGATGCATGAGTTAAAGGAGCTGCGTGAAGCATCGTATCCCCTTCTTGAATTTCTATTGAAGTCAAAATGTTAGTGCAAATGGCGGCCCAGATTTCCTGAGTATGGACGGCTGCTTTGAGGGTTCCCGTCGTTCCAGAAGTATATTGAATGTTGGCCAGATCCGACTCGTGAACTTTTACGGCTGGCTCATCATCAGAAACTCCTTGAATAAATTCTTGCATATTAAGCATCCATGGTTCCTTTGATGTTCCATTCATTTGGCAAAAAAGGTGGAGATTGTCACAGTGTTGTTTGATTTGCTCTGCCCGTACGCTGAATTCTTCTGTATATAATAACGCCTTTGCTTCCGTTTCCTTAATCATATGAATATGTTCCTTTTCTGACAGCCTCGTATTCAATGGAACCTTAATAATCCCAGTTAGCAAAAGGGCAAAATCAATTTCAACGCTTTGCAAGGAGTTGGCCAATAAAAAAGCCACTCGATTTCCCTTTTTCAGTCCAAGGTTTAACAAGGAATTGGCCAAACGATTACTATTTCTAAATACTTGGTCGAAGGTTAATTTTTCCCCTTGAAAAATAACGCTTGTATGATTTGGATAAAATCTGGTGCCTCTTTTTATTAATTCCACAGCATTCATTTTTCATTTCTCCCTCCAAACGTGTTCAAAATTAAAATCTGCCATGCTTTCCTTGTCCGTTTGAAAAACGTGTTGCTCCTTCACGGGTTTCTCCGCTGTTGACAACATTCAGTCCTAAAAGAAATTCCAACTGCATCGCTTTATCAAAGTCCTGATCAAATCCACGATAAACAGCCTCTCGGTCACTTAACATGCAAGCCTGAGGAAACTCGGAGATTTCTGCAGCTAGTTTTTCTGCTTCTTCTTTGGCAGTACCTGGTTCAACGATGCGGTTTGCCAGACCAATCATCAATGCCTCTTCCGCTTTGACGGGACGGCCGGTTAAAATCAGATCCAACGCCCGACTCATTCCAATCAGTCGGGGCAGCCTTTGAGTCCCACCGTCCACAAGCGGAACACCAAAGCGACGGCAAAAAACACCAAATACCGCATCCCGTTCCATCACACGAAGGTCGCACCAGATGGCTAGTTCCAATCCTCCTGCAACAGCGTAACCTGAAACTGCCGCAATAACTGGTTTTGATAAATGCATTCGACTAGGACCCATCGGACCATCCTTTGACATGTCCAAATTCATTTCATTCCCATTCCCTACAGAAAGAGCTTTCAAATCTGCCCCAGCACAAAAAGTCCCTCCTGCTCCATGCAAGACGGCAACCCGTAAAGTTTCATCCTTTTCAAACTCTTGAAAAGCCCCCGCAAGCACTTTAGCTGTCGTTCGATCAACCGCGTTTTTAACCTCCGGCCGATTTATGGTAATTGTACAAACCTTCCCATTCTTCTCAAACAATACAGTCATTTCACAACCTCCCTTTATGCCTTTTTGGCTATTCTCATTTTCCTTCCTGCCATCAATAACCATTATAAAACACCGTCCAAGTCGAAACTTGTCTGTTTCTACTGTCATCAAAATAAAAAAAGCTATCAATAAGACAGCTGGTGTATATAGCGTCAAATCCTTTTATCTATTTTCTGACAGGAAGTTAGTCAATTTTTCAATCTTGTACATTTTCAGCTTCAAAAAAGGCAAAATTAAAAAGTGGAAAAATATAAGATAGGAAGGATGAAGACAGATGGCGAAAACAACAAATACTCAACCAGCTAACAAAGATACAAATTTAGATCAAGCAAGTATAACCAATAGCTTAGATAACGACAACGCTTTTAGCGAAAATGGATTAGAAAATAACCGATTACTAAACAAGGCGGTGAATGAAAAAAAGCAATAAATCCAGTCAATACGTAGAATATTTGGAAGGATGATCCCCATTGGCAGACATGACTGTTAATTTAAAGGAAGCAGGTAAAAATCAGTCAATTCAGACGCTCGAAACGATTCTATCCGGAATGGATGGCATTGAAAGGGCATTAGTAGACACTGAAGATGGAGAAGTAAAAATTGAGTACAATGAGAATGAACTTTCCCAGGAAAAAATTAGGAACACTATATTACAAAATGGGTTCCTGCTTAAAGAATAAAAGTTAACGCGAATAATTAGGTGTTAAGGAAGAAGGATTTTTTCGTGGAAGATAATATTATTGATATGTTAAACGAAAATATTAAAGGTAAAGTAGAAGAAGAAATAAAAGGCATGACCTTTACAAAAAACTTCCGCTCACCAACTGCAGAAGAATGGTATATTTTTTTGCCAAGTTTTAAGGATCCTGTAACTGGGGGAGCTGCTGGAAAAACCATTATTCACTACAACCTTTATGATACGAAACATATCTTTATTAACACCACTATCATTTTTGATGATCCCAATTTACACAAAAGGGAATTACACCAACTTGTATATGCGATTTCAGACGAGATTGTGAACCGTCTTGTCGGATATGCAGATACCCTTTTATCTGTTCACTCCGGAGAAAATTCTTTTAATGCAGAGTTTAAACAATGACTTCAAAAGAAGAACATAATTGTCGAGTTTCATTTTGACATCTACTAGTTACCTAAATTAATCTTATTCAGGACAATTGATTTATGGTTTTGACGTTTTTCCACTTTTGGAACTTTACAGTCAAACTCCATTAAAGCGTCAAAAAAGGACAATCCTTTTGGATTGTCCTTTTTCATGTGCCTGGCAACGTCCTACTCTCACAGGGGCGCGTGCCCCAACTACCATCGGCGCTGAGAAGCTTAACTTCCGTGTTCGGTATGGGAACGGGTGTGACCTTCTCGCCATAATTGCCAAACTATTTAATTAAGGGTTCATTCCCTCAAAACTAGATAATGCAGAAGAAGTTTGTAAAAACGAGTTCACCTTCATATGTTCATATGACTTGGTTAAGTCCTCGAACGATTAGTATCAGTCAGCTCCACACGTCACCGCGCTTCCACCTCTGACCTATCAACCTGATCATCTTTCAGGGTTCTTACTAGCTTGACGCTATGGGAAA
>NZ_JAHXYW010000039.1 GCF_019969725.1 Neobacillus bataviensis | reverse complement strand
AATGTAATGCACCCCAAAAGTTAGAGGAAAATCTGACTCTTGGGGTGTTTTTTATGGCTAAATATAGTGATGAGTTTAAGCTCATGGTTGTAAAAGAATACAAAGAAGGTACTTTAGGACATAAGCTTTTAGCCAAAAAGCATGGCATTAAGGCATATTCACAGGTTAAAAGGTGGATTGATGTATATGAGAAATTGGGTGATGAAGGGTTAAAGAGGAAGATCCGCAAGGAAACTTATTCTGTTCAATTCAAGCTGGATGTATTAAGCTTTATGAAAAGAACAGGTTCTTCAGAAACGGAAACGGCCCTTCATTTCGGGTTAGCTAACCCTCCTATAATTGGTTCATGGAAGAAAGCAGTTTTGGAGGGGGGAACTGAAGCCCTGGATAGACCGAAAGGACGTCCACACATGTCTGATAAAGCGAAGAACGGAAATTATAAAAAAACAACAGAAGAAAATAAAATGACGTACGAACAAAAGTTAGAAAGAGAAAACGAGCTTCTTCGTTTAGAGGTAGAATACTTAAAAAAGTTGCGAGCTTTTCAGATGGATCCGGAGGGTTATCTCGAAAAGCACAAGCAGCGTTATCATTCGAACTCAAAGAAACCTTCAAATTAAAAGATGTTTTACAAATAGTCGGTATTCCTGAATCCTCCTACCATTATCATATTAAAAACATGAAGAAGGAGAATCCCGACCAGGAATTAGAGGAAAGTATTCAATCCATTTTCGAAGAACATAACGGAAATTATGGTTATCGTCGTATTCATTTAGAATTGAAAAACCGTGGATTAAAAGCGAATCATAAGAAGGTTCAACGCATCATGAATAAGCGTGGGCTCAAGGGAAATAAGTTCAGGTTAAAATCACGTAAGTACAGCTCTTACAAAGGATCGACGGGAACAGTTGCCAAGAACCTTATCAATCGCCGCTTCAATACAAATGTGTGTCACCAAAAATTAACGACAGATATTACAGAATTCAAGTGTTCAGACAGTGTAAAACTATATCTAAGCCCCATTATGGATATGTTTAATGGTGAAATTCTATCGTATGGGATAAGTATGCACCCAACCTTAGAATTAGCGCTCAAACCTCTCGAGGAAGCTTTAGAAATTGTAAAAGATTCAAAGTTTAGAACAACTGTACATTCTGATCAAGGGTGGCATTATCAACATAATAAATGGGTAAAAACGCTCAAAGAAAACAAGGTGTTTCAGAGTATGTCGCGAAAAGGAAACTGTTTAGATAATTCACCCATGGAGAACTTTTTCGGATTACTAAAACAAGAAATGTATTACGGGGAAACACTGTGCTCTTTTGAGGAACTAAAAAAGAGAATTGAAGAATATATCAATTACTATAATAACAAGCGTATAAAGCAAAAATTGGCAGGCATGAGTCCGGTTCAATACCGTACCCATACCAGCCAATTAGCTGCTTAATATAAAACTCTAACTTTTGGGGGTCACATCA
>NZ_JAHXYW010000038.1 GCF_019969725.1 Neobacillus bataviensis | reverse complement strand
TTTCCCATAGCGTCAAGCTAGTAAGAACCCTGAAAGATGATCAGGTTGATAGGTCAGAGGTGGAAGCGCGGTGACGTGTGGAGCTGACTGATACTAATCGTTCGAGGACTTAACCAAGTCATATGAACATATGAAGGTGAACTCGTTTTTACAGTACTTCTTCTGCATTATCTAGTTTTGAGGGAATGAACCCTTGAAGTAAATAGGTCTGGTAATTATGGCGAGAAGGTCACACCCGTTCCCATACCGAACACGGAAGTTAAGCTTCTCAGCGCCGATGGTAGTTGGGGCACGCGCCCCTGTGAGAGTAGGACGTTGCCAGGCCATGCCCCTATGGGGCTATTATTTTTCGAAAAATTCAGTTAGGCCCCTTGGTCAAGCGGTTAAGACACCGCCCTTTCACGGCGGTAACACGGGTTCGAATCCCGTAGGGGTCACCATAATTTTTTCGTAATAACGAAAAAAACTTTCATGAATTTGGAGGATTAGCTCAGCTGGGAGAGCATCTGCCTTACAAGCAGAGGGTCGGCGGTTCGATCCCGTCATCCTCCACCATAATTTTTTCGCAATAGCGAAAATAATTTTCATTTGTGCCGGTTTAGCTCAATTGGTAGAGCAACTGACTTGTAATCAGTAGGTTGGGGGTTCAAGTCCTCTAGCCGGCACCATTTATTTTTTTCTTTTTTTGAGCCATTAGCTCAGTCGGTAGAGCATCTGACTTTTAATCAGAGGGTCGAAGGTTCGAGTCCTTCATGGCTCACCATAGTTTTTTGCAAAAGCAAAATAACTTTCAATATTGCGGGTGTGGCGGAATTGGCAGACGCACCAGACTTAGGATCTGGCGCCGCAAGGCGTGGGGGTTCGACTCCCTTCACCCGCACCAAGTTTTTTAAGAAGTAGCAAAATAACTTACCATAACGCGGAAGTAGTTCAGTGGTAGAACACCACCTTGCCAAGGTGGGGGTCGCGGGTTCGAATCCCGTCTTCCGCTCCATTTTTGCCGGGGTGGCGGAACTGGCAGACGCACAGGACTTAAAATCCTGCGGTAGGTGACTACCGTACCGGTTCGATTCCGGTCCTCGGCACCAAGTTTTTTTACGAAGTAAAATAAACAGTGTTTTTTGCAAAAGCAAAATAACATTCAATATTATGCGCCCGTAGCTCAATTGGATAGAGCGTCTGACTACGGATCAGAAGGTTATGGGTTCGACTCCTTTCGGGCGCGCCATTAATTACGGGAAGTAGCTCAGCTTGGTAGAGCACTTGGTTTGGGACCAAGGGGTCGCAGGTTCGAATCCTGTCTTCCCGACCAGTCGTAAGTTTCTTACAATAACAACATGGGGCCTTAGCTCAGCTGGGAGAGCGCCTGCTTTGCACGCAGGAGGTCAGCGGTTCGATCCCGCTAGGCTCCATTTTTTATATGATAATGGCGGTGTAGCTCAGCTGGCTAGAGCGTACGGTTCATACCCGTAAGGTCGGGGGTTCGATCCCCTCCGCCGCTACCATATTTTTAACGGAGGAATACCCAAGTCCGGCTGAAGGGATCGGTCTT
>NZ_JAHXYW010000036.1 GCF_019969725.1 Neobacillus bataviensis | reverse complement strand
TGACCTACTATAACAATTACAGATATCAATGGAATTTAAAGAAGATGACCCCTGTAGAATACAGAAATCATCTTCTCGATGTGGCATGACCTTTTTTAAAAATGTCCTTTACAACGGGTACACTTTAAATATCTGGATGACCTTATAATACGAACGGGTGCATTTGTTCAAGATGATGATCGCTACGGCGGTCATTTTTTTCTTATTGAACTAACGAAGCAGGATAGTGGAAGAAGGAACAAGCTTAAATAATGTAGAAATACTCTTAGTAATTAAAGGGAGGGGTAGTATGACTTTAAAAATACATAGCGACTTTTCTAAGGCAAATCTTGATGGAATGAAAGAAATATATACTTCTGTTGGTTGGACAAAACATACAAAGGAGATTATTAAGCAGGTATTTGAAACGAGTAATGTCTTTGCGTTTGCCACATTAAATGGTCGAATTGTTGGGTTTGGGAGAGCGATGACAGATGGCAATTCGATGACATGAAGAATGGCGATCCTCTTCAAATTGCTCAATCTTTTTTAAGTTACTTTAAAGAAATAAATTGGGAGAAATGCGAAAAGGAAGTCATTGAAGGTCTGGGCTTAGGGGAAATCTATGATAAAAAAGATTCTATTAATGGGCCATTGAAAAAAATTGTCCAAGAAGAAACGGATAAAAAGTTAGAAATGGATTTTTCCAATGAGTTGTTAAAGCTAATAAAAGTTGATGAAACTAAAGTAAACGCAGAGAATGTAGAAAAGTTAAAGAAATTGGGCCAGATTGATTTTAGTTATATTCTCACTACCAACTATGACAGAGTTATGGAAGAAGAAATAATGAATGGTAAAAATTATTTAGTTCAATCTCTAGGTAAGGGAGAGGAATTGAATTGGAACGAAAAAGATAAAACCATTATAAAAATTCATGGGGATAAGGAATCAGAAAAAGGTATTATTTTTACTCATTCCCAATACTATAAATTTATGCATGATTTCGGATATTTTAGAAGTAAGTTGTATACCTTATTTTCTAGTAACGTAATTTTGATGATGGGTTATGGTTTTAATGATATAAACATTCATCAAACTTATTTCCAATTCATAAGGGATTATGGCACTCAGGTTGATAACAATAAGTTTTATATGGTATTAAGTTCATATGATAAACAAAAGTGGGGGACATATTTTAGCTACTATAAGAGGTTTTTAGAGTCTTATAAAATAAATGTAATAGAGGCAGAGGATCTCCCATCATTCGTTGAAGAGTTATCTAATGCTATTAGAATTGAAAAAGAAAGTGCTGATTTGAGCCTTTTATTTGATACTCTTTCGGAAGAGCCAAGATTTGCAGAAACTTTGATGAAAGTAATAAATGAAGAAGATGCCGATTCCATTAATAATAAAAACCTGAATTTAGATTTTATAAGAGCTTTTAATAAAATCTTTACAAGTCCTTTTATCTTAAATGAAAAACCATTTAAAAAAGATATTTTAGAATTAAATACAAAAATTGGTTATTCAATAATGGACTATTCAATAAAAATTTTAGATATTAACCCCGAAATAGCAAGTGAAGATATATATTTGGAGTTTGTTAAGAAATCTTTAAAGTACGTGAATGAAACCACAGACTTCCATGGTAAGAGGAATAGAGCTCAAAGATTTATCGGACTTTCAAAACATATAAATCGAGATGATTATGATATTGAGACTGGCAAATTGATGTATGGAATGTTTGGGTCATGTCATCCATCTCAATATTTATATTCTAATCCAGGAGGAAGGTTTCTATTAGAACATCTACATCAGATTCCAAGCTATTATCTTCTTAGCTATCTTTGTTACATTATTAAAGATGTTGAAGAAGATGAATATTATTTACCAATAAATCATATTCAAAAGTATTGGATAGAAAAGATAAGAGAAATATCAGCAGGAAAACCATCGGTATTAGAAGTTATAGAAAAAATCGATGATATTCGAAAAAAACGAAAGGAAGCCGAGGAAGAAATTCTTTCATAATAATGATTTTGATTAACCTTACTAAAACGGAAAAAATTAGCTTTACGTTTTTTTATTTCAAAGACCAGATTGTGAAATATTGTACTTAAACTATCGGGTGCGATTGTTAATTTATGATCGATTACAAAATGCTGGATATATGCAAGTTTTTATGCAAACTTGTTTATACCCCGCTATTTTTATTGCCTTTAGGTACAAAGGAGGAGTTAAAGAGGGGATAAGCCAAAATTGCATAAAATATAATCTGGATATAAAACTTAATAGAGTTTTCCGATGGACTAAAGGTATAAATGGTTTAATTAAATTTGTTTACGGAACGTTTTGTGCATGAGGAAT
>NZ_JAHXYW010000035.1 GCF_019969725.1 Neobacillus bataviensis | reverse complement strand
TAGAGTAAAACCTTTTAGGTTAAGTTAGAAAGGGCGCACGGTGGATGCCTTGGCACTAGGAGCCGATGAAGGACGGGACTAACACCGATATGCTTCGGGGAGCTGTAAGTAAGCTTTGATCCGGAGATTTCCGAATGGGGGAACCCACTGCTCGTAATGGAGCAGTATCTTTACCTGAATACATAGGGTATTGAAGGCAGACCCGGGGAACTGAAACATCTAAGTACCCGGAGGAAGAGAAAGCAAACGCGATTCCCTAAGTAGCGGCGAGCGAAACGGGAACAGCCCAAACCGAAAGGCTTGCCTTTCGGGGTTGTAGGACACTCAACATGGAGTTACAAAGGAACGGGGTAGATGAAGCGATCTGGAAAGGTCCGTCATAGAAGGTAAAAACCCTGTAGTTGAAACTTCGTTCCCTCCTGAGTGGATCCTGAGTACGGCCGGACACGTGAAATCCGGTCGGAAGCAGGGAGGACCATCTCCCAAGGCTAAATACTCCCTAGTGACCGATAGTGAACCAGTACCGTGAGGGAAAGGTGAAAAGCACCCCGGAAGGGGAGTGAAAGAGATCCTGAAACCGTGTGCCTACAAGTAGTTAGAGCCCGTTAATGGGTGATAGCGTGCCTTTTGTAGAATGAACCGGCGAGTTACGATTACATGCAAGGTTAAGTTGAAGAGACGGAGCCGCAGCGAAAGCGAGTCTGAATAGGGCGAATTGAGTATGTGGTCGTAGACCCGAAACCAGGTGATCTACCCATGTCCAGGGTGAAGTCCAGGTAACACTGGATGGAGGCCCGAACCCACGCACGTTGAAAAGTGCGGGGATGAGGTGTGGGTAGCGGAGAAATTCCAATCGAACTTGGAGATAGCTGGTTCTCTCCGAAATAGCTTTAGGGCTAGCCTCACGTAGTTAGAGTCTTGGAGGTAGAGCACTGTTTGGACTAGGGGCCCTCATCGGGTTACCGAATTCAGACAAACTCCGAATGCCAAAGACTTATCCGTGGGAGTCAGACTGCGAGTGATAAGATCCGTAGTCAAAAGGGAAACAGCCCAGACCACCAGCTAAGGTCCCAAAGTATACGTTAAGTGGAAAAGGATGTGGAGTTGCTTAGACAACCAGGATGTTGGCTTAGAAGCAGCCACCATTTAAAGAGTGCGTAATAGCTCACTGGTCGAGTGACTCTGCGCCGAAAATGTACCGGGGCTAAACGTATCACCGAAGCTGTGGATTGACACCGTAGGTGTCAGTGGTAGGAGAGCGTTCTAAGGGCGTTGAAGCTAGACCGTAAGGACTGGTGGAGCGCTTAGAAGTGAGAATGCCGGTATGAGTAGCGAAAGACGGGTGAGAATCCCGTCCACCGTATGCCTAAGGTTTCCTGAGGAAGGCTCGTCCGCTCAGGGTTAGTCGGGACCTAAGCCGAGGCCGAAAGGCGTAGGCGATGGACAACAGGTTGATATTCCTGTACCACCTCTTTATCGTTTGAGTGATGGGGGGACGCAGGAGGATAGGGTAAGCGCACTGCTGGATATGTGCGTGTAAGCAGTTAGGCTGGTGAATAGGAAAATCCGTTCACCATAAGGCTGAGCTGTGATGCCGAGGGAAATTTAGTACCGAAGTTCCTGATTCCACACTGCCAAGAAAAGCCTCTAGCGAGATAAAAGGTGCCCGTACCGCAAACCGACACAGGTAGGCGAGGAGAGAATCCTAAGGTGAGCGAGAGAACTCTCGTTAAGGAACTCGGCAAAATGACCCCGTAACTTCGGGAGAAGGGGTGCTTTTTGAGGTGAATAGCCTCGAAGAGCCGCAGTGAATAGGCCCAGGCGACTGTTTAGCAAAAACACAGGTCTCTGCGAAGCCGCAAGGCGAAGTATAGGGGCTGACGCCTGCCCGGTGCTGGAAGGTTAAGAGGAGGGGTTAGCGCAAGCGAAGCTCTGAATCGAAGCCCCAGTAAACGGCGGCCGTAACTATAACGGTCCTAAGGTAGCGAAATTCCTTGTCGGGTAAGTTCCGACCCGCACGAAAGGCGTAACGATCTGGGCACTGTCTCAACGAGAGACTCGGTGAAATTATAGTACCTGTGAAGATGCAGGTTACCCGCGACAGGACGGAAAGACCCCGTGGAGCTTTACTGTAGCCTGATATTGAATTTTGGTACAGCTTGTACAGGATAGGTAGGAGCCTGAGAAGCCGGAGCGCCAGCTTCGGTGGAGGCGTCGGTGGGATACTACCCTGGCTGTATTGAAATTCTAACCCGCACCCCTGATCGGGGTGGGAGACAGTGTCAGGTGGGCAGTTTGACTGGGGCGGTCGCCTCCTAAAGAGTAACGGAGGCGCCCAAAGGTTCCCTCAGAATGGTTGGAAATCATTCGTAGAGTGTAAAGGCACAAGGGAGCTTGACTGCGAGACCTACAAGTCGAGCAGGGACGAAAGTCGGGCTTAGTGATCCGGTGGTTCCGCATGGAAGGGCCATCGCTCAACGGATAAAAGCTACCCCGGGGATAACAGGCTTATCTCCCCCAAGAGTCCACATCGACGGGGAGGTTTGGCACCTCGATGTCGGCTCATCGCATCCTGGGGCTGTAGTCGGTCCCAAGGGTTGGGCTGTTCGCCCATTAAAGCGGTACGCGAGCTGGGTTCAGAACGTCGTGAGACAGTTCGGTCCCTATCCGTCGTGGGCGCAGGAAATTTGAGAGGAGCTGTCCTTAGTACGAGAGGACCGGGATGGACGCACCGCTGGTGTACCAGTTGTCTTGCCAAAGGCATCGCTGGGTAGCTATGTGCGGACGGGATAAGTGCTGAAAGCATCTAAGCATGAAGCCCCCCTCAAGATGAGATTTCCCATAGCGTCAAGCTAGTAAGAACCCTGAAAGATGATCAGGTTGATAGGTCAGAGGTGGAAGCGCGGTGACGTGTGGAGCTGACTGATACTAATCGTTCGAGGACTTAACCAAGTCATATGAA
>NZ_JAHXYW010000034.1 GCF_019969725.1 Neobacillus bataviensis | reverse complement strand
GATCACCCTCTCAGGTCGGCTACGCATCGTCGCCTTGGTGAGCCGTTACCTCACCAACTAGCTAATGCGCCGCGGGCCCATCTGTAAGTGTCAGCCGAAACCGACTTTCAGCTTTTCCTCATGAGAGGAAAAGGGTTATCCGGTATTAGCACCGGTTTCCCGGTGTTATCCCAGTCTTACAGGCAGGTTGCCCACGTGTTACTCACCCGTCCGCCGCTGATCACCAGGAGCAAGCTCCTAGTGATCCGCTCGACTTGCATGTATTAGGCACGCCGCCAGCGTTCGTCCTGAGCCAGGATCAAACTCTCCAAGAAAGTTGATTAGCTCATAAAATAAAACGTTGGCTTCGTTTCAAATGAAACGAATATTATTGTTTGTTGACGTTTTTGTTTGTTTAGTTTTCAAAGAACAATTTTTCAAGACAGGATATCAATATAACATCTTGTCTTCAATCGTGTCAATCGCTTTATTTAAAACTTTTAAATCAACTCAGCGACAGGTATTAATAATATACTAAAATATTAATCTTGTCAAGAGTTTTTTTCTTATCTTGAAGGTTTAATATTTTGTCCCTGTCAGGAGTTCTTATATTACTCCCTTTTTATTTCGCCGTCAACCCTCTATACAAATTTTTTATCAAAATAACAATGGCGTGGAGCTTTCAGCTATATTGTGAAATAAGTTAATAATTGATTATTCTTTTATGCGGACAGGAAAGGATGTCCTTTACAAGAGCCCATGAGTACATTAAAACTTTATATTAAAAAATGAAAAAGGCTCCTCCATCGAGAAGCCTCTTCTTCAAATTAATTTGTAGCAGCACCAAATTTCCCCACACTAACTCATTAACCTTTTTCAGCTGATTCTAGAATCGCATCTGCGATTAATTCAATCCAATATCCATCTTTGAAGTTTGAAGAAAACTCCATTTCTTCTACAATTGCTTTAAATAAATCATAGGTTTCAATGATTTTTGTTTCCCCGTAGCCAATACCCAGAGCTGGGATTATAGCCATAATTCTCCATCATATGGAGTTGCAGGTCCAGTATAACCGTTCTGAAGCCTTTTGCGTCGCCTGGATCATCGGAGAAACAAACTTAAAGTTCATCACGGCGCTCATAGTTAAAATATAGATACCCTTTTTCCCCATGAATTTCAAATGTCGATTTCCGGAGCGTTGACTACTGCTCTCTAGTCGGTTGAATATTACTAGAATCCCAATCTTGCTGCGGAATCTTTTGCTAGTTCCTCTGTTACATCCACTACAGTATGGCGGTGTGGAATAGCTGGTGCCTGCCAGAAAAACATTGGCATTCCAGCATACGCAAGTGAATGCACCTTCCCCATAAATCCGCCGCCAATCAATAGAAAATAGCCAAGGATTAACTAATCAAGCGATTGGATGCCCAGTGCCCTACCAGCAAGGTGTAGCTGAAGCGATCTTGGCAGGATAAGCACTGCTTAGAAAACAAGCACCAACCTACGTACCTATCCCGGCTCTAAGGGTAACGAAAGAAAATCTCCTTGAAGCTTGGAAACCAGTTTATAACCAAGATACTCCGGAAGTTATTCAAAAGTATTTTTGATTTAGAAACAAAATATGACCGTTAGGATATATAGGTATCTGAAGGTATGTCGAAAACCAGTTAGTATTTTCAGAAAAAAAGACATTATTCCCCAGAAAATGATTCTATATTTTATCTTTTTGAAAAATATGACATATAGCGTAAACCGAGGGAAAATTCAGTGCAGGACCAAACCAAGTAAAATAATCACCACAAGATAAAAAAACTCCAAAATGGATATAGTTGTACATATACAATAAAGAGTGATTTTTTTGTCTAGTGTATGCCATCATATTTTAATTAAAAAACAATCAAATAAAGCGGCCAAAGTATCCATTTCTCTTACGATCATTTGATTTGTTTTGAGCCTGCTCCATATTCCTCGCTAGATTCTTCTCACGGTGTGGATTATGGCGATTTTATTCGGTATTGTAGGTCTTTTCAAATCATACAGAGCGGACTGGCCATATCCGGAATCCTAATTGGTCTTTTTACATTTATGTATAAAGTACTAATCCTTCAAGCCATTTTAGGTGGATAGATTACACCAAAAAGCAGATATCCAATTGGATATCTGCTTTTTCGTTTGGTAATACCCAACATACAAAATCCAACAATTTCTTCGTTCAACAAAACCAATTAATCGATTAATTAAAAACGCTGGATGCCCCTTCGCTAAAGGGTTGGAGGCAATTCACTGATAAAAATTTTGTCAGTTACTCAATCGTTTGTTTAGTTTGAGTCTTACACTTGGTATATCAGCATTTTCCCTATTATTCCTTTAAAAAAACTGTCAAATGGTGGTGATTTTCAGATAGATGGTAACTGCAAAGTTAAAATGGTCATACGGGGAAAAAAAGAAGTTTTCAGGGAACATTGTTTAGTCTAGAAATAAAAAAAGACTCCGCAGGTAGGACTCGAACCATCGACCGATCGGTTAACAGCCGATAGCTCTACCACTGAGCTACTGCGGAATAATGGTAAGTTATTTTGCTATCACCAAAAACTCTGGTGGGCCTAAATGGACTCGAACCATCGACCTCACGCTTATCAGGCGTGCGCTCTAACCAGCTGAGCTATAGGCCCATTATGGAGCGGGTGATGAGAATCGAACTCACAACATCAGCTTGGAAGGCTGAGGTTTTACCACTAAACTACACCCGCATTTCGAAAAATTGGAGGCAGCAACCGGATTTGAACCGGTGATAAAGGTTTTGCAGACCTCTGCCTTACCACTTGGCTATGCTGCCTTAACCTTAAATCTGGCAGGGGTAGTAGGAATTGAACCCACACCAAAGGTTTTGGAGACCTTCGTTCTACCTTTAAACTATACCCCTATAAATGGTGGAGGGGGACGGATTCGAACCGCCGAACCCTGAGGGAGCGGATTTACAGTCCGCCGCGTTTAGCCACTTCGCTACCCCTCCACATATAAAAACAAATTGTAGATGGTGGCTCAGGACGGAATCGAACCGCCGACACAAGGATTTTCAGTCCTTTGCTCTACCGACTGAGCTACTGAGCCACACTATATAAAATCTATATCAACAGTAGAATTTCCTACTGGTATAAAAAATGGCGGTCTGGACGGGGCTCGAACCCGCGACCTCCTGCGTGACAGGCAGGCATTCTAACCAACTGAACTACCAGACCATATTGCGGGGACAGGATTTGAACCTGCGACCTTCGGGTTATGAGCCCGACGAGCTACCGGACTGCT
>NZ_JAHXYW010000033.1 GCF_019969725.1 Neobacillus bataviensis | reverse complement strand
AGCGAAGCTATGATACTGCAAGAAGGAATTAGGGGTACCGGTGAGTTTAATTATTAGAGGAGGAGTTTTAAAATGAATCCAGTCGTTGGTCTGGATGTAGCAAATGGTGAAAGTCAGGTTCAAGCTTTCTTGGATAAGAAAAAACCTTACAAAAGTAGCTTTAAAGTATCACATACTCTTGATGGATTAGATACTTTACATCAATTTTTAAGAGAAATTGAGAACTTAACAGGAGTTAAACCTCCAATTGTTCTGGAAGCTACAGGGCATTATCATACTCCAGTTGTTCAGTATTTTGAGGACAGAGATTATTTATTAATTATTGTAAATCCTCTTATCTCCTATCGTGCCAAGAGCTCGAGTTTGAGGAAAGTAAAAACAGATATAACCGATGCTAATCATCTCTGTGAATTGTACTATAAAGAGGATTTAGAACCGTATAAAAAACGTGGAATTCAACTCTTAAACCTTCGTAATCTTACAAGACAATACGAAAACTTAACAGGAATATTTGTACAAGCTAAGCTACAGTTTCAAGCAGTTCTTGATCAGGTTTTTCCCGAGTATAGAGGTGTTTTTGGGGACTTATATTCAGTTGTTTCTTTACAAACTTTATTAGAATTTCCTACATCTAACGATGTCTTAGAAACTAGCGAAGAAACAATAGCAGCTAGAATAAAGGAAAACTGTAATAGTCGTTCTCGAATGTGGGCGAATACTAAGGCTAAGGAGCTGAAAGCTGCAGCATCAAGGAATCCTTTTCAGAAAACCTTATATCAAAGCCATAATTTAATCCTTAAAATGTATATCAATATGCTTTTAGAATACCAAAAGCACCTATCTGTGTTTGAAGTTGAGATAGATGCTTTAGCAAAAGAACTTATAGAATATAAGATTATCCAATCCATCCCTGGTATCGGAGAAAAAATCGCGGCAACGATTATTTCTGAAATCGGTGAGATAGATCGGTTTAATCACCCTAAAAAAATAATAGCATTTGCAGGAATTGACCCTAGCATCTTTGAATCAGGAAGGTTCAAAGGAACTGTAAACAGAATAACAAAAAGAGGGTCCAGCAGGCTAAGGCGTGCATTATATCTGGCTGTTAAATGCGCCATTCGTGATTGTCGTAAAAAGAAAACGACTAAAGATATTATCCCTCGCAACAAGAGGTTACGAGAGTTCTATGATAAGAAACGCGAAGAAGGAAAGCCTTATAAGGTAGCTGTAATAGCATGTCAAATAAGCTCTTACAATGGATATATGCGCTTTTAAAGAGTAACTCAACTTTCCAAGATATAGCTTAAATGAAAAATAAAACTATGCAATGAAAAACCTTCCAATAATCTTAGTTAGGAAGGTTATTTGGCATGCTTACTTTTAGTATATCATGTGCCTTTTAAGATTTTTAATGAAAAATATTGACAAACTATTAGCTGGTTTAGTTTAAGTAGAAACCTTCACAATCTTAATTAATTATGACTCTTTTCGTATTAACCTTAATTGCCAAGGTAACCAAAACCCAAAAACTATAATAAATACAGGGATAGACCACCAGGTATGCCATCCTTTTAACTTCATATATTCAACTTGAACAAGCAGCCATTCAGATAAGCTGGACAAGATGGTAAAAATGGTAACATATATCCATTTCTTTTCCTGTCTAAAATAGTTAAGAAATATTACAGCAAAACAAGAAGGAATGATACCGTAACATATAAAATCACCAATCCCTTCTTGTTTTGGATCACGACCTAAATCAAATACATCCAAGTAATTTAACATAATGAACACATCTATTGTTATTGCTACAAAGCCAGTTGTACCAAAGATAAAATAAATTTCTCCCCAACTTAATCGTTTTGGCATAAACAATATGTAAATCAAAAAGATTGTACCTAAAGTAATTGGGAACCATAAACCTTTTGATGACAAATCTAAATTTTGTATAAACTTTTCCATAGTGTGGCCCCTTTAAGATTGACTATCGAAACCTATATATTCTAAAATTCAAAATTATTATTTGTTAATTTAAAATATATATGCCGATTAGCTTTAAAAACATTGATATTTCCTAAACGGAATTTTATAAAAATTAATGAGATACAGATAAAAGGCAGCCGAATAATTCCTTTTGGCAGCCTTTTTTATGTTTTAGGATTTTTTACTGAGTGTTGTTGTGATCAATCAAATATTGATTCTCTCTCCAAAAATCTTTATTTGTACCAGAACTATTAAATCAAGTTACTGGTGTTTAATCAGTGATTTTTCAATTTATTGAATATGGTTTCCCATCTTGAGCTAACCTGCATCGTTAGTACAACATGCAAAAAAAAGACCGCCGCAGCGATCCATCTTGAACTCTTGCACCGGTTACTTTAAGTACCTTTCTTCACAATCTTATTTACTTTTCCAACAAACTGCTAAGAAATAAGGACTCGTCTTCAACCAATTTACAGATTTACTTTAACAATTGTTCATCAAGCAAGTTCAATAATTTTTTTTGAGCTTTCTCATTGCTAATAATCTTATTTACTCGAAAATTACTTTGTAAATAAGCCCTTATGTGTCTATTTGTAAAAAACAATCTATGATACTTCTCATCTTCGTATATGCTTTTAAACCAACCTTGTTGTTTTAATCGTTCAATGTTTCTGTCAATTTTCCTTGTGTCTAAACCTGTACTACCTCCATCTAGGGCTAGACCTAATAATTCAAATAAAAAGTTAATCATTCTACCTCAACTCCAACTCCTACATATAACTATTAATTCTATAATGAATCAGACCAATCCTTCTTTCACTAACCTGCTTACGTTAGCATAACAAGCAAAAAAGACCGCCGCAGCGATCCTCTTGAACTCTTGCACCCGTTACTTTAAGTACAATTCCTCACAAACTCATATTGCTTCACAAAACTGACCTGGAGCAAAACATGGAAAAGGCGATTTCTAATTAAAGGATCACACCCAATATATATAGAAACCGACTAAATTATTATCTATTTGAATTATTTATTCGAAAGAGAGGAAAGACCCCGACCTATAAGGTTTGCAGAAACAGGCTTTTTCCCTAATTCCCTTGCCCAAATTGATAATTGCCCTATATGGTGAATTTCGTGAGCAATAGTATGTCGCATTATTTCACCCCAAGTATCCGTCACAATTCTTCCATCTGGCAAGGTATCATAAAATAATTGATTTTCCATACTAGCATCCCAGTTGTTTACAAAGTTCTCCACCTCTAAATGAAATTCAGCATCCAATTTTCGAAGTTTGTTCAATCTATTATAACTATCGAAACTCTCCTGAAAGTCAGTTTTACCTTGTAAGAGACGAATCCAGCTCCATTCGACATCAACAATATGGAAAAGTGTGTGCAATATACTTCCCATTCCACCAGTTCGGTTCCGCAGAAGTTCTTCTTCACTTAACTCTTCACACCAACGATACCAGTCTTCTCTTACCATCCAGTTATATCTAAAAAAAGTTTGCAAAAAATGCCCCTCCCCATTTTGAAAATAATTTAACTGTAAAATACTATAAGAGCAATGCCAAACATTGTTAAATATTACTATTTCTACAAACTTAGGTTGAATTCCTTTTTCAACAATCCTGCTTCGTTAGTACAACAAGCAAAAAAAGACCGCCGCAGCGATCCATCTTAAACTCTTGCACCCGTTAGTGGAACAACGTGTATAGTACCGAACTGGTTAAATTATTGCATTCTTAAATAAAGAAGTAAGGTCTTCTGCTAATTGATTTTTAGAATAATCATCGTGGTATATTCGAAATACGCTTGGCTGCTTTGAATTTAGTTTTGCATATATAGGGTCACCGCTTCCGTGGGAACAACTTGCTAAAAAAACAAATCCATCTTCTAATACCGATATTCCAGGTTCATATTTAGTGCTTTCATCAATTATGTCATCCACACCACCCCATATAATATATGAAACCCCATCATAATCCTCATCAGGTTCATCTTCTTGAATTCCAAACTCTGCATCTATTAAAGGGACTGTTATATATAATTCGATATACCATTCTTGCAATTTTATTTTAAGTTCTTTTTCTAATTTTGCTAAATCACTTTTGGTTGCCGTTTTGCCAACGAAATCGGGATATTTTAACTTAATTCTTTCTACAAGCCTATTGGCTTCGATAATTATTTCATTATTTTTCATTTTCATACTCCCATTTTATTTATCTATTTAGAGTTCGGTTAAGTCCAATAAAATCCTGCTTATCGTAATAATTCTTGTTGAACTAAACTGCTTACTTTAGTTGAATAAGAAAATGGCTGCCAAAGTGACAGCCATTATCTTAAACAATCGCACCCATTAGTTGAATAAGAATTCACTCTTCCAGCTTGGAAAATCATTATTGTAATTACGCAGGCACTCTTTCATTATTTTAGTATCACGAGGCAGATTTTTTTCTAATTCAGACCATCCCATAAA
>NZ_JAHXYW010000032.1 GCF_019969725.1 Neobacillus bataviensis | reverse complement strand
TTTATTGCATAAATTATATCGTCCACGCTCATACACCCCTTAAATATATATCTAAAAAACAATATTCGTCTAAAGTCATTAATATCCCTTCTTCTACTAAACTGCATCCGTTTGTGCAAGAAAAATGCGATCGCCGCAGCCATCCCATCTTTAACATAAGCACCCGTTACTTTAAGTGCATCTCTTCACATTCTAAAATATTCTCTTCCTTCATTTCTCTTCATAATCACTAAATAAATGACAATGCTTATAATCATTAGAAGATACTGCTGCATCCGTATTAAAATGCCCAATCACGAAGTAAAATGAAATTGCAGAAATTGTATAAATGGCTCCAAGTATCGCAGCCTCTCTAATGTTCCTCGCAAACATATAGCCAACAATCATTGCAAGAATAAACCACATTGGTAAGGAATTAATCATTACCGCTAAATATGAAATGATTAATTCAATTACTGTTGCACCATCTCTTAAATATGGTAAATTATCAGAAATAACCGAAAAAAATGCAACAATTAAACCAACGATAAATGTAAAGCTAATAAACTTTCTCCTATGCCCTCTATTTTCTTTATTCTCCTTCAACAAAGCACCTCCCTATGTATATAAGACAATCGCAACACCTTTCTATTTAAAATTAACTTACATAATTTTACCATTAAAACCTCTTTTCTTGTTAAACTAACCTGCCCTGTTAGCCATCCATGCAGCAGAACTGCACCACAAAGAATGAAAATAGTTAAGAACTGTCAATACTGATGCTGACCTTAATCCAGTCACGCCCTCCTCTTTTTTTAGCGATCTTAAGTATTATCATTTTTTCATATCTAAAGGAAACTTATTTTCATGGTAGTTTAAGAAGGCACGCCAATTGCAACGACAATTTGATCATATATTTATGCAACTGTAAGTGTTGTTCAGCCATCAAAAACAAATATAAATACATACTATTTAGGATTAAAAATGTTTGAACACATAGAAGAAAGATACAATAATCCAACCGAAGAGATGAAGAGACAAGGTGTTAAAGTAGGTTCTGGAATGGAGAAGATTTTTGAAGTTCGTGAACTCGAATCTGATACTAGTTTTATACGGAATTACTTATCGAAAGAACTGATCATGCAAGAAGATATGTACCTTTTCCAAAAATAAGTAAAGGAATATAAAATCAGTGATAAGAGTTGGTAAAATGCCCGTGATCAGCTTGTTAATATGCGAACTAATGGTGGTTATCCTTACATTACTGTTAATGATGGCGATTATTTAAAAAATGGTGAACTTTATTTAAAACATACTTACGAGGGCATCGAGCTCGATGTGAAATATTTAGAAAAGGTATTACCATATATTTATCAACTATGGGGACGTCCAACACATCTTGAAACTAATATTGAAGGGAAAACAGTTATATTTAGTTATGACGGAAAGAACATGCATAGGAAGTATGTGAAACCACTTCGTAATAGTGGTTTTTTGTAATTAAAAGGGATTCCCAAAAGTCAGTTCTCCTAACTTAGGGGATAGCCCAATTTTTATTTATGCAGGTTTATTTGTGTTTGCTTCTGTACTGTCACTTTGATTTAATTTACTGTTTTTATAACCGTAAGTAGCGTAAATTACTAAACCGATTACTAACCAAACTACGAATCCCTTCCAAGTAAATGCTGAAAGTTGAAGCATTAAATATCCACAGAATAAAATTGCTAATACTGGAACAACAGGAACCCAAGGAGTTTTAAATCCACGTTTTAAGTTTGGTTGAGTTTTTCTTAATACTAAAATACCAAGTGAAACAGCTGAGAAGGCAAATAATGTACCAATATTTGTTAATTCAGCTAGTTTATTTAATGGAATTAAACCAGCTAATGCAGCAACTAATCCACCAGTTACCCATGTACTTACAACTGGTATTTGAGTTTTACCATTAACTTTTGATAATTTTTTTGGAAGTAAACCATCTCTACTGATTGAGTAGAATAAACGAGTTTGTCCAAACATCATTACGATTAAAACTGTTGTGATACCAAAGATCGCACCTAGTGAAATGAAACCAGCTGCCCAATCTTGGTGGATAAATGATAAAGCAAAAGCAACTGGGTCTTTAACACCAAGTTGATCAAACGGTACGATACCCGTAAGAATTAAAGAAACAACGATATATAAGATTGTACAAATTGTTAATGCAGAAATAATACCGATTGGTAAGTTACGTTGAGGATTTTTTACCTCCTCAGCAGCAGTAGATACTGCATCAAAACCAAAGTAAGCAAATACAACAACTGCAGCTCCAGCTGTTACACCAGAGAATCCCATTGGCATAAACGGTGTCCAGTTTCCTGGCTCAACATACCAAACACCTACAGCGATGAAAAGAATTACTACTGCTAATTTAACAATTACCATTACAGTGTTTAGTTTTGCAGATTCTTTTACACCTCTAGTAAGAATAAAAGTAACTAATAAAACAATTAAAACTGCTGGTAAATCAATAAAAGTACCTTTTGATGAATCAAATGCACTGGTTAGTGCTGTTGGAAAATGAACT
This sequence comes from Neobacillus bataviensis, assembly GCF_019969725.1. The sequence continues at coordinate 2,854 of NZ_JAHXYW010000032.1, read as the reverse complement.
CCAAAACCTGATAATAAACTTTGGAAATATCCTGACCAACCACTTGCAACAGCAGAGGAAGCTAGTCCATATTCAAGTACCATATCCCAACCTAAAATCCAAGCAACTACTTCACCAAAAGCAACATAGCTATACGTATAAGCACTACCTGCTTCTGGAATCATTGAGGCAAATTCTGAATAACATAATGCAGCAAATGTACAGGCTAAGCCTGCGATAATAAATGAAAGTATAAGTGCTGGACCAGCATAATCTGCTGCAGCTACACCAGTTAATACGAAAATTCCTGTACCTATTATTGCTCCAATTCCTAGCATCGTTAAGTCAAACGCACCTAGAACTTTATTAAGTGAACTGTTAGATAGTCCACTTGATACTGATTTTTTTCGAAATAAATTCATAAATTAACCTCACTAAATTTAGATTTTGTCTAAAATTATTCCTCCTATTAATATTCTCTTTTTGAAACGAATAAACACTATCATGATGTAGTAAAATCTGAGTAGTATAGAAATACTATCCAATCTTGACTGATTTCATTGTTTTAGATAAATTATGAATATTAACGTGATGCTTTTTGTCTATGTAAAGAGGATTTCGATGAGAATAAAAAATTTATTGCTGAAACTGGATTTTGCTCAAGATGGGAAACCAATTATGGCTAAACCGAAATCGGTTTATATCGCTTTAAATAAACCAGTTGGTATCACTTCAACTTCCGAAAAGAATGTAAAAGGAAATATTGTTGAATTTGTTAATCATCCTCAGCGAATTTCCAATTGGACGACTATATAAAGATTCTCAAGGATTAATTATATTAACCAATGATAAGAATATCGTTAATAAAATTTTACGTTCGGAATATGGTCATGAAAAAGATACAAACTAAGTATTCCTTGTTCAACTAAACTGCATCCGTTAGCATAACAACCAAAAAAGACCGCCGCAGCGATCCATCTTGAACTCTTGCACCCGTTAGTTTAAGTACAATGCTTCACAATCTGCATCGTTAATTAAACTAAAAGGCGATGCCTATTTAAGCATCGCCCTATTTAGTATTACCATACGAGCAGTTTTGTTAAAATCCATTTTCCTGGCTGACGAACAAAGCCTAGTTTTTCATTTACACGTAACATAGGGATATTGGATGATGAATTATTGGTTCTCATACGTTTATATCCCAATGGAATACATTTTTTTATAGCTTGTAATTTTAAAGCATAAGCGATTCCTTTACCACGCATATCTGTAATCGTTCCTGTGAAGAAATTATACATTTCTTCATTTTTAACTCTTTCATTCATAAGCGTGATACCTACCCAACGATTATCTAGCACTGCGAGAATAATATTTTCTGGTTCAAAGGATTTTAACAAAGATGCTGCCATTTCCTTTTCAATTTCTGCCCCTCTACCATATGAAACGGGAACGTCCTTCGTTAAAGATCGAAACAATTCGCATATTCTTTCAAAGTTTTCTTCCCCAGGATAGTCTTCCATTGTTTTAAAGGATATGCCCTTTTCTTCATTCGTTCTTAATATATAGTCCATACTTGAAAGTGTTTGAGAAGAGATGTCAAGAACGGATTCAAAAGCCATTTCTAGCTCAGTAAACCCATAGTTTTCTGCCCATTTTTTAGATTCAGGATTGGTTTCGTTTACAATAGTACATAGACCTTTAGGTTTAATAACCTGTATATAATTCCATAAAACGGATTCGAGGATTCGACCTATTCCCTGTTTCTGATGTTGAAAGTCCACTACGATTCTCTGCACAAGGAAACCAGTAGGAGCTAAGGGTGAACCACTAAACACAAAGGCAAAACCAATCATTTTTTTATCCCGTTTAAGCACAACTTGTTTTACTACGGCGGAGTGTTTTTGAGCAGTTAGCATTTGTTTAAAAAACTGTAAATCAATCGGCACACTCTCATATTGGTTGTTTAGTCGCAAAACATTTGGTAAATCTTCTTCAAGATTCATTTCACGAATTACTATTTCCATTACCTTTCACCCCAATACAAAGAATATTACATTCTTATTATCATTTACCCGATACCATTATTAAATCTAAAACAAATTAACCACTTTTCCAATTCCACAAGCAATTTAGACCTAAACTGATAGCAATTACATTTAAACTTCCAACATTTATAGCCTCTAGTTGTTCTTTATTCACATTAATTAACTCCTTATCATAACCAACACTTGTTTAACATAAGACCCAGTTAGTTAAGCAATAGGCATAGGCTAAAAATTGTTGAAAACTACATTTGGTGATAAATTTGGAATACCTTGGAAGTAACTTCATAACTATAAATAAAGGACAAGATATGGGTAGGTGTACTTATGTTTAAAATTTTCTTGTTTGGAATTTTAATACTTTTAATAATTTTATTTCATTTTATTATTCTTATTAAAAACAGGAATCAAGCTACCCAAATCTACACTATTCACACTTTTTTAGGCAGTAGTCCCAATAATGTACCTGAAGATGAACAAATTGAGCAAAAGAAATCACTAATTGATGGAATTAATGATTTCTTTAAGGAAAGTAAAGAAAAAATTATTGATGATGAAAATGAAGACAGTGATGGTGATGGGAATGACATTGGAGAATAGTATCAATGCTTTCCGTTTTTAGTATAGCACCCGTTACATTAAGTACATTTCTTCACAATCTAGCAACCATAAAAAAAACCCCATTTCATATGAATGGGAATAACCTCTGAAACCACTAGTACACTACAACATACTTTATTTCATTTCTATGCCATATTTCGCAGCAATGGAAGTCAATATTTGAATTGCTTCAGGACTAGGTGGTCCTTCTGGAGCAGGTGGTAATTGTTCAG
>NZ_JAHXYW010000031.1 GCF_019969725.1 Neobacillus bataviensis | reverse complement strand
TTTATTGCATAAATTATATCGTCCACGCTCATACACCCCTTAAATATATATCTAAAAAACAATATTCGTCTAAAGTCATTAATATCCCTTCTTCTACTAAACTGCATCCGTTTGTGCAAGAAAAATGGGATCGCCGCAGCCATCCCAATCTTTAACTCTTGCACCCGTTAGTTTAAGTATATTCCTTCACAATCTTGATTTTTGTCGTTTAGTAAATATGTATTTACCATTCCCCATACTCTGTAAAAATGGGAATCTTGATTGTTTTATTATTAAAATCAATCTTAGGATTTAAGTCGTAATTCGTTTTTTTAAAATCAATTACACCGCTATTGGAAATACAAAATCGAGCAATATATTCATCTTTATTATCAATGATTACAAATTCATTGTTATATTGAAAAACAGCAAAATTAAATTGCATTACAAGTTTCCAATCACCTGTTAGATTGTATTCTTCATAAGGATTGTTTTGTTCTTCCCCCATTTTATTTCCTCCTTCAAATTAACCATCATAAACTTTATTCATATCATTCTACTTAGAGTTTAGCATACCTGCTTATTAAGCTAAACTGCCCCGTTAGTGCAGTAAAAAAGCTGCCAAAATGACAGCTTGATCTTTAACTCTTGCACACTTTAATGAAATAACTTAGTAAATTACAAAAAAAGGTTTTATTAACTCAATTTTAGCCAACTATCTTTTTTTCAAGAATGATTTTGGGCTCTCCTTCGTTATCAGTGTAAGTTCCAATTATGTCGAATCCATATTTAATATTTAAAATCAGCATACTACGCCACTTGTTTTTGGTATGTGTTTGAACTGCTTTGTACCCACTTTCTTTTATGTATAGATGCTGTTGCTCCATTAACTTAGAGGCAATGCCTTGGTTCCTGTAATCAGCATTCACACCTCCCAACCAACTATAAAACTGCTCACGATTAAGAGCGTATCCTATCTTATATCCAACTACCATTTTTCCAACTATTGCTACGTCAATTCGCAATTTAGGCTTTTCCTTCATTCTGCCTGCCAAGTCATCTGACTCACCGAAAATACTCGTATGTAGCTTTATAATTCCATCTAATACCTCAATGTCAGGCATTTCATTGAACTTAATATAATTTATGACCAAATCTATACCCCCTATTATTCTAATCCTCCCATAAAGAGCTGGCTTGTAAATTATTGTATCATTCAGAATAAATGTTGTTGTAAAAATTCTTCGCTGAACATATTTTCCTTTATTATAAAAAGGGTTTAGATGATAGCCCCTATTCAACTTAAACTGCCCGTTATCTTAATAAGAATTTCTTTAAATGTTCATTATAAGGAGAAACTGGAATGGAGGGTTTTTATGAAAAAAGGTCTTTTAATATTGATTGCCTGCTTAACCCTTTTCTCTTATTCGCCCGTTAAAGCTGAAACCGTAACTAAAAATGATGTACAGTTGCGTGATGACTTGATTTTCATTATGCTTTATCCCTCAATTCAACAGGAATTGAAGAGGCAATATGGCGAAATTAAACAAAATATGTGTGGTAAAATAACACAAATTAAGCAGCTGCCAATAGGCAGTTACTTATTTAATGTCACCGTGCAGGTAACAACATTTGAAGGTGCTCATGGTCCTCCCAATGATTTAATGACGATCACTTTTAGTAATGAAAAAACCATAGAGTGGCAGGCTATTGATTTCAAAAGAAGAAGGCTAAAGCCAAACGAATCAACTAAATGCACGCATCCTTTGTAATAAGGGTGCTTTTTCTCCGGGAATATTCTTCAACTAAACTGCCCGTTAGTACAACAGCAAAAAGACCGCCGCAGCGATCCATCTTGAACTTAATAAGCAGTAGCAATAAATTAAACTAAAATGCCATGCTAAATCCATTCAGCTCATTTTTGAAGAATTGATAGAAAAATCATTTTTTTTCTTAAATAGCATTCTTAGAATGCTCAAAATAACTAAATAAGTATAAACTGGAATAAATATAGAGATTAGAGCATTCATGTCTAAATGAAATCTAGTCATCAACAATCCTGCTAATGTATAAGTACCAATTTGGATGAAGTATTTAGCTTTATCTATATTACTAAACACTTTCCTCGTAGCAATAAAATCTGCGACAAATGTAGTTGGCATGCCTAAAATAAAGTAAATAATCATGTAAAAGTAAGAAACTACCATATAAAAACCTCGATTTGCCAAATTATCTTCTGCAAAAAATTCAGGAGTAAAGATATGCATAAATGGTAATTGAATTATTAATGCAAAAGGAGCAGATAGTATAATAGCTAGTAAGATTTTTAGAATATATTTCATTTAATTGTTCTCCTCGTTTTTTTTTGCCACTTCTACATTAACCTTGAAATAATGCTAATTCAATGTTTAATTACCAAAACATTTATTATTCAACTATCCTGCTCCGTTAGTTGAAGATATCAAATGCTCCAGTAACCCTATAAACAGGATTGATAAAATAAAAGTTGGTTTTAATAGAAAAATCTTTATTCTCAACCTAAAGAATTAACAAAAAAGAAACGGGCTTTCGCCTGCTTCTTATCGAAAGTTTTGTTCAATGAATTCTTGTTCTTCTTCGGGTGTAAACAAGCGTGTTGCAACTCCGATTGTCCCGTTTTGAAGGGAAAGAATTTCGTTGTGTGCTTCGACCGCGTTTTCGAAATTCCCTTTGTTCCATTCGTCCAAGATTCTTAAATAAACGTCTTCGTGAATATAATCCGTTTCGTCTAATGTTTTAAGTAATTCGCCAATTCTTTCTGGCGTCATTTCGGTCGACCCGTCCTTGATATCTGCGGCAACTTTTTGGTGCGTCATACGGTGGACAATCCATTGGAATTCGGCTTCGGTAGGAACGTAAATGCCTTCGGTGATTTTCGCTTCAAGTTCGGCTTCGTTATCTATTTCCGTGTCATGCAAAGTTTTGGCTTCCGCTTTTTCGTTTCCGTCGCTTGTCATAGCTTGATATATTAGCACACCAACGACAATGAACCCCAACACCGCAACAATCGAAACACCAATCAAAAGTCTGTTTAAGAATTTTTCCATTTACGCAACCGCCTCTTTTATACTTACACAATTTTAATTCTTATGAATACGGATTTCATCATTACTTTTCTATTTTAGTAGCTTTGAAAGATACCAGCCACACCAACTTACTACAAATACTATTGGAATTATTAAAATGTTGCTTTCAGATCCTTTTTGCAGCCAGTCGATATAAAAAATATAGGCTATACCTAAGACCAACCGAAAGTTAACAGTCCGAAAATCAACCTAATAAAATAGTCTTTCATATGTAACCTTTTCTTTGCTTTAAATGTAATCACTATTTTAGCTGCTCTTCTTTATTGTACAATTACAAGAAAAATTTGGATAGCAGTATTTAATGCACAATCCTTCTTGTACTAACCTGCATCCGTTAGCAGAACAAGAAAAAAAGCAGCCAAGAATGCCCGCCTGTATCTTCAACTCTTGCACCCGTTAGCGTAATAAGGATTTTATATTACTAAGTATTTAAAAGATATTGCAAGAAACCATTAAATGTATTTGAACAGGTTGTTACTTCCTCTAAGTCCATCCCTATAAATGGAACAGATACAATTTGTGTTTCATCCGTTCTTGTATCGAATGCAAATGCTGTGTCGCCTCCATCCGAACCAAATAAAACTAATCCTTTAGCAAAGTCACTAACACCGTAAGCTTCATTTAACTCAATAATGTCCTCAATCGACCATAAGATTAAATAATTCTCTCCTATACTTCCTTCAGCACCATTAGAGTATGAAATAAATTCGATATAATCAATGGGAAAAGTAATACCAAGTTTAGTCTCCACTTTTTTAACCATATACTCCTCGACTGGAGGTTTCAATTCTAATCCATATGTATGAATCATACCGTTTCCCCACTTTTTTAATGTTTTAAAATAACAATTCGCATTAAGATTGGATAATTCCTTCTTTCACTAAACTGCTACCGTTAGTTCAACAAGAAAAGGATCTGCCAATAACAGCTCATTTATTTTCTTTTTACAAACGATCATATCTTCTAGGTGTGAGATTGTTAACTCCATTCCAAGATAATAATTTTCTTTAAATGTAATACCCTGTATATTAGCTCCTTTAAATTCTGTTCCAGAAAGTGAATTACCAACCATAATGGAATTATTCAAATTAGTGTTGTTAAATATACAAGTTCTTAGATTTGAATTAGTAAACCTTGAATAAGTTAAATTTGTCCCTGTAAAATCAATAGCTAAAACACATTCATCAAAGACAATATTGCCCAAATCCATATTCATAAGTGAGCCACTTTCCACTTTTACTCTATAAAAATAACGCTTACCATTTTGTAGTTCCTTTAAAAGTTCAGACTCTGACATTTCTGATAGAACCCACTTTGGTCCATATGTTGTACTTCTTATTAAGATAGACTGTATACACTTTTTAATTTTCTTCATTTTTTATCCTACTTTTCTATATTTTCGATACAAATTGCGTTTTTCTTCTTATCATAATCCACCTAAACTCTTTATGCACTAACCTGCTTCGATAGTTGAATAGACTCTCCTGTTTCAATTTTGAGAATCAAGTCAATAATTCCTCTAAAAAAGAAAATTTAGGGAGAGATGTATTTTGTTATTGTCAAAGGCATGGGAAACATATGAATCGGATAAACGAATTGAAGGATTTTCGCCACAAACATTAAAAGCATATAAACTTCAAGCCACATTACTTATTAGATATTTTAAGGATGTTAAACTTAATACTATAACCACAGTTCAACTTAAAGAATACCTTGCAAAGTCAAGCGAAACCTTAAAACCTTCAAGTCTGGCTCACCGAATACGTTTTATGAAATCATTATTTCGTTGGTCACATGAGGAGGGTTATATTTCAAAAAATCCCGCCGCGAAAATAAAGGAACCTAAAGCAGGGAAACGAATTCCAAAGTTCCTAACAGAATTTGAAATTGAACATTTACGTGAAGCCTGCACCAGCCCATTGGAGAAGGCTTTGTTTGAATTCATGTTTTCCACTGGGTGCCGTATAGGAGAAATTGTTTCCTTAGAGAAGAGTAGAATTAATTGGTCTAACCGTTCCGCTATTGTGAGAGGAAAAGGGGATAAGGAGAGGGAAGTGTATTTTAACATCCGCTGCGAAATTTGGCTTAAACGATACCTTGATCAACGCCAGGATGGCGATGCAGCCATTTTTGTTACAGAACGGTATCCTCATCGAATGAGTATTGCCCAGATGAGATATATCATCAAACGAATTTCGAATCGGGCACGGATCAATAAATCAATTCATCCCCACCAGCTAAGGCACAGTTATGCCACTCATATGCTGAATAATGGTGCACCTCTTGAAGTTATCCAGAGCTTACTAGGTCATGAGAAAAGTGAGACAACAAGGATATATGCACAGTTAAGTGGGAGTTTAAGGCGAGAGCTTTATTGCAAGTATTTTTAAATTGAACTCATAAAAGCAATGCATTAAAAAGCATTGCTCTTCTTTAATTCTCGCTACCCGTTAGTTTAAGTGCATTTTTTCACAAACTTGTACAATCGTAGTAATTAAAATTACGATGTCTTTTTCAAATAATTCCTCTTTCTACCAATTTCATTTACCGATTTTCATATAAATTTCCCTCAAAACTAGAAACACTCTTCAATCAATGTTAAATTTTAGAACACCCTAAGTTAAACGATGTTTTTCATGTTCTTTGTTTTAAACAATTTTTTATTTAATCTAGGAGTATACATGATTAGAAATCCAGATCGACCAATGGTATAGACTATGAAAGCGAGCCATAGGCCATGATTATGCCAGATAGGTGTTACCGTAATTTGTAAAAGGATATAAACCATCATTGCATAAATCATTGAGTTTCGAACGGGAGCAATTTCAGTTGCTCCGGTAAAGACCCCATAAATAACAAGACCAAAGCACGCAGCAAATGGGTAAAGACTGAGCCAAATTCCATATTTTGTTGAAAGTTCGATTATTCTAGGTAGATTTGTAAAAAGGGAAATAATTTGTTTTTGAAATAATCCATATACACAAGCTATAACAAATGCAGTAATTACCGACCATTGCTTTGATAAAGTAACTGTTTTTTTATATAATTCCTTGTCATTTGATCCTACAGATTTGCCGACGAGAATACTCGTGGCGTTGGCAAACCCATCGAAGAAATAAGCCATTATGTAATGAATTTGAAAAAGTACAGCATTTGCAGCTAGAAAGTCTGTACCAAACGAAGCACCTTTTGCTGTAAACATATTAATAACGACTAATAAACATATTGTTCGAATAAACAAATCCTTATTAACGTTAAATATCCTTTTTATAGACTGAGAATCTATTAGTTCTTGAAAGGATGGGAATGTCCATACAAATGGTGATGCCTTCATAACAATAAGTAACCCTAATATAAAGGCTGTCACCTCAGCAAACAAAGCGGCCGTAGCGACCCCTTTTACAGCAAAAGAAAAGACATGTACAAAAAGAATTGCCAAAATCATATTCAAAACATTCATTAACACTTGTAAAAATAATGATTCTTTAATCTTAGCCATCCCCATTAGCCAGCCAAGGATAACATAGTTCATCAATGTAAAGGGTGCTCCCCAAATTCTAATTCGAAAATATTCTGCTGCAAATTTACTGACATCAGAATCAGTAGAAAACAATATCAGAGCTAAATATTCAATCGGCCATTGTAAGAGAATAAAACAAATTCCAACCACAACAGCTAATAAAAATGGACGCAATAAAGCAAGTATTCCTTGGGATGGGTCGCTTGCTCCATTAGCTTGTGCAGCAAAAGCAGATGTACTAACCCGTAAAAATCCGAATACCCAATATAATGTATTAAAAATTAGAGTCCCAACTGCAACTCCTCCAATATATGCTGAATCGGGAAGTTGCCCTACAACAGCTGTATCTACAGCTCCTAACAAGGGCGTCGTCATGGTCGAAATTGTTAGGGGAATCGCCAAAGTAAGGTACGCACGATGATTCATTCGGAATGGCCTCCTTCTATCATTTCTAATAAAAACCAATAGCCTCGATTTTGTATATGAAATCGAGGCATACGAAAAATGTAAATACTTCTTTAATTAATCACGTCTAACCGAGCGAAAACGTGGATGCCCGGCAAGTATTGAATCTCTCATCTCATTTACTACAGGATGTTTTGAAGTTAAAAAATGATTTTTTTCATCGAATAACTCGACTAATTCTCCTTTTTCTAGAACACCTAGTCTATCACTGATTGTATAGGCAGCATTAATATCATGGGTAATAAAGAGAAATGATAACCCGAAGTCTGCTTTTAACTCCTTTAGTAATTCCAAAATCAGGGTTTGATTCACCATATCTAGACTACTGACTGCTTCGTCTAAGACAATAAGCTTCGGCTTAAGTGAGATGGCTCTTGCAATATTGATCCTCTGCAATTGGCCACCACTAAATTGATTAGGGAATTTTTTCAAGTCATTTTCACTTAGCCCTACCCTTTCCAATAATTCAATAACGGTTCGTTTTTGTTCAGTGAGTGTAAGCTTTTCATAGTTTTCTAACGGCTCTGCAATAATTCGTTCAGCAGTCATTCGAGGGTTGACCGATGAGTATGAGTCCTGAAAGACAGCCTGAAGATCACGACGAATTTTTTGATAACTATGCTTATCTGAGTTATAAATATCATGCCCTTGAAAAAGAACCTTTCCATATTGAGGCCGTTCCAAACCAAGAATCACTTTTCCTAAGGTACTTTTTCCAGCTCCACTCATACCAAGCAAACCTAAACAAGTTCCTTCCTCAATAGAAAGAGAAATGCTAGAAAGTATTTTTTTAGAACGGTCTTTCCAGCCGAAAAACTTTCGGGATCCGTAGCTATGAGTTACTTCATTTATTTGTAATAAACTCATTTTCTCCCCCCTTACAAAATGCCTATTTTAAGCCAAATGGATGACAGATTCATCTAATGGTAATACTGAACGTGCATTTAAAAGTTTTTTCGTATACTCATGCTGTGGCTCATCGAATAGTTGGAACACGTCCGCTTTTTCTACTATTCGACCATTCTGCATAACAGCAACTTCATCTGCCATTTCAGAAATGACCCCAAGATCATGGGAAATTAATAGTATGGCTGAGCCATTTTCAGAGCGAATTTTATCTAAGTGGTATAGCACTTTCTTTTGATTTTTTACGTCAAGTGCAGTTGTTGGTTCATCAGCAATAATAACAGTTGGATGTAAGCATGCTGCAATCGCAATCATCACCCGTTGAAGCATACCACCACTCAATTGAAAAGGATAATATTTTAATAGTTTATCGGGATTTGGTAAATTCAAATCATACATCGCTTCTATCGCAAGCTCTGTTGCCTGTTTTTTATTCCATTGAGTATGGGAGCATATCGTTTCAATAAATTGATGGCCAATTGTAAAAACAGGCGTAAAAGCATTCATTGGATTTTGCATAATAAAGGCTATATTCTTACCACGAATTCCACGCATTTCTTTCTCACCTAAACCGTTCAATTCGAGTCCTTGTAATTCTATGCTTCCTTCAACTTTTGTGTTTTTCCGATCGAGCAACTGAAGAATAGACATACTCGTAACGGTTTTACCGCATCCACTTTCCCCAACCAGACCAAGAACCTTCCCGCGCTTTAATTCAAAATTTATATCTTGAACGAGAGTGGCAGCCCCATTCTTTGTTTTTACCTGTACAAGTAAATCTCTAACTTTTAGCACATTCGACTGTTCTCTACCCAATAAACTCATTCCTTTTTAAAATCGCGTTTGACTCCGTAACGTTCTGATAACGCTTCTCCTAATAAATTGAAGGTAACAATAACAAGCATAATCATTAACCCAGGATAAATCATCAAAGCAGGGTTTGTACGAATATACGACTTTCCTTCGTGAATCATTGCTCCCCATTCAGGTGTTGGCGGTTGGACCCCTAACCCAAGAAACGACATGGCGGAGATATCCATAATCGCCCACCCCATTTCCAATGTTCCCATGACGACAAGTGGTGGAAGCACATTTGGGACTATATGATTTTTTATAATCTTCCATTGCGAGGATCCACTTATTTTCGCAGCAGATATAAAGTTTTGTTCCTTCAGACTAAGTACCATTCCTCGGAACATTCTTGCATAATAGACCCATTGAACAAGCATTAACGCTAAGATGACCTGTGGAAGTCCAGGTCCGAAAATTCCAACCAAACCAAGTATAAGGATAAGACTAGGAAAAGCCATCACACCATCACAAAATCTCATCAAAACATGATCAACCCAACCACCTTTATACCCTGAGAAGGTTCCTACGATTAAACCAATCGCTAATGATGAAATGAAGATGAGCATGGCAAAGCCTAATGAAATTCGCGCTCCATATAAAAGGCGTGATAAGTTACATCTTCCCAGGTGGTCTGTTCCTAATGGAAATTCCCAAGAGGGAGGCTGTAGTTTATAAACTAAATTAACCGCAATCGGATCATTCGGTGCTAGCCACGGAGCAAATATCGCCATAATAAAAAGTATACCTAAAATCATCGAACATATGGGAATCACTTTTTGATTAATGAATATCCTACGTATACTAGTTATCATCAGCGGTACCCTTCTTTCCTAGAGATACGCGGGTCAATGTACATTTGAATAAGATCCACAATCAAATTGCTAAAAATAAATAAGCTAGCTGCAATGAACACATAACATTGAATGACAGGTATATCACGATTAAAAATTGCTTCTATAAAATAACGGCCAAACCCAGGCCAAGAAAAAACGGTCTCAACGATAATCGTTCCCGTTAATAGTTTCCCAAGATTCATCCCTAGTCCCGTAATCATCGGTGAAATCGCAATCCTTAAGACATGCTTGGTCATAATCGTTTTTTCTTTAATTCCCCTTGTCCTTGCGAATAGCACATAGGGCTCTTGTAAATTTTCAAGGATGCTAGCACGCAATAATCTTGTGTACATCGCAATTAAAGGAAGAGCCAGTGTAACCGAAGGCAGAACTAGATGATGCCATGTCCCAATACCCTCAACTGGGAAAAGATCAAGCTTAACAGAAAAGAAAAATATTAATATATAACCTAGCCAAAAAGAGGGAATGGATGCCCCGAAAAAAGATAGTGAACGACTGAAATGATCAATTGCACTGTTTTTCCTTATTCCTGCCAGAAAGCCAAGAGGGACACTAACAAGCACCGCAATAGCTAGACTCCCAAGAGCTAGCTGGATGGTCGCTGGTATTCGATATGTAACCTCTTCCCAAACAGGCTTATTAGAAAGATAAGATATGCCAAAATCAAGTTGGCATATCTTCATAATCGAGTTTACATATTGAATGAAGAATGGTTGATCTAAACCAAACTCATGTCTTTTTTGGGCTAAAATCTCATCAGTCGGTTCGATATGGGCTGCTGTTAAATAAGCCTCAGCTGGATCCACCGGTGAAAGATGAATCATCCCAGTCGTTAGAAGTGCAGCCAAAAGAAAAACTGGGATAATAGACATCACGCGTTTTATTATATAAGTGCCCATCATAGCCTCCTACTGCTTACTGCTCGATGCTAATTCCTGTGAATGGATGTTCATCACGATTAGCAGGGAAAGTGAAATTATTGACATCCTTTTGATAAATCGCTGTTTTCTTAAGATAAGAAATAGGAACAATAGCACCTTGATCTTGAAGTGATGTTAAGATAGTTGTGTAGAGCTGCTGACGTTCTGTTTCGTCTGTAGTTTGAGTAACTCGTGCAATTTGTTGGATTATTTCAGCTTTGTTTGGGTACGCTGAGATCGCTTCATTAAATCCAAATCCCTCTTTCGCGACAATATTGATAAAGGTATGCGGATCATAAGGAGCACCATAGTTACTAAAGAAATTTATATCAAAATCATTATCTTTAAATCTTTGAACCTGAACTGCAAGTTCTACCGGAACAATATTTAATTTGACACCAATAGCCGCCCATTCTGATTGTAGCGTTTCAGCCATAGCTTTTTGAATAGTTTCGGCTGAATTGTACATCAAATCCACATCGAGTAGTTTTCCATCTTTTTCACGAACTGTTTTCCCCTTTGGAAGAGTCCAGCCCGCTTCGTCTAACAAGGACTTCGCTTTCTCAACATCATATTTAATGGACTTTACATCAATGTCGGAAGTGTAAGGTAAGTTTGTAGGTAAAATATGATCCGCTGGTTCTTCTAGTCCAGATGTGATTCCTTTCACCATTGCATCTTTATTAAATCCATAATGTAACGCTTGGCGTACACGTTCATCAGAAAGCTTATCTCTTGCTGAATTCATAACAAGCTGTCTCGTGGCAACTGGCTCAGAAATACTAGTTTTATAGTTGCCAGTAGATTCTAATTGTTTGAAACTATCTATACTAATCATTCCTTCTCCGTAAATCAAGTCTATTTCACCTTTTTCAAAGGCTAGTACACGTGTTTCTGCATCAGGAATAATTTTCACTTGAATCTTCTCTAATGAAGGAAGTTGACCCCAATACTTTTCATTTCGTTTAAAAATCGCATATTCGTCCTTTTTATACTCTTCCAATATCCATGGGCCTGTACCGACCGCTTTCACAACACCTTTTGAGGTATCACCATCCTCAGGGAAACCAGCTTCACCTAAGAAACGAACTGGTCGAACAACCGCTAACTCCTGAACCGTTGGATAATATGGATCAGTTAATGTCATTTTAAATGTATTTTCGTCGATGACTTCCGTATTACTTATTTTCGAAAGAAACCCCAACCAGCTATGTAAATCCATATGATTTAATATCGTGTCAAAATTTTTTTTTACAATTTTTGCATTAAAGCTAGTTCCATCAGAAAACTTCACATCTTTCCGCAGATGAAATGTATATTCTTTGCCATCTTTTGAGATTTCCCATGACTCAGCTAGATGAGGTTTAAGCTCGCCACCATCTCCGTAGCTTACTAACGGCTCATATACCATGGACTGAGCGAATAATTGTGAAGGATTATAAACATGTGGATTCATTTCTCCCACATCCCTTGGCCAGGCGACCGTAAGGATATTTTCTTTTTCGTTCTTTGACGTTGTAGCTTCATCACTGGTATTAGTACAACCTAGCAATAATGTAGATAATAAAAAAATAAAAATAAACGTTAAAAAAATATTTCGACTATTTATTGCATTAAACATATTACTCCCCCTAAATGATGCTGATAATCATTATCAATGATAAAAGCATCACCTTGTCTTGTCAACATAAAATTAGAAACTTTATAGCTTTTAAACCCACTAGCCCTAATATAAATAATTAACTTAAATTGCAAGTAGAAAGTACTGTTGAAGCAAACACCTCGTTTAATAGTGGCATTATTCAACGATCCTGCCCCTATAGTGCAATAAGAAAAGAGCTGCCAATATCACAGCTTATTCAGCAACTATTGCACCCTTTCGTATTATAAGGTCAGCCAGATATTAAAGTGTACCCGTTGTAAAGGACATTTTTAAAAAAGGTCATGCCACATCGAGAAGATGATTTCTGTATTCTACAGGGGTCATCTTCTTTAAATTCCATTGATATCTGTAATTGTTATAGTAGGTCA
>NZ_JAHXYW010000030.1 GCF_019969725.1 Neobacillus bataviensis | reverse complement strand
CACCGGGAGCAAGCTCCCAGTGATTCGCTCGACTTGCATGTATTAGGCACGCCGCCAGCGTTCGTCCTGAGCCAGGATCAAACTCTCCAAGAAAGTTGATTAGCTCATAAAATAAAACGTTGGCTTCGTTTCAAAAAGAAACGAATATTATTGTTTGTTGACGTTTTTGTTTGTTTAGTTTTCAAAGATCAATTTTATTTCTCTATCGCCCAAAAGCGACTTTATTATCTTACCAAACAACAAGTGCAAAGTCAATAACTTTTTTTCGAGTTGTTGTCGTCTCGGTGACGACTTTTACTATATTACAGCATATCATCTAGTTGGTCAACACTTTTTTTCATATTTTTTCAAAGAAAAACCGCTGTTGTTTTCAGCGGCTCACAACTGTTAGATAATCCAATGCTGTATTGCTACTAAAGCTAATAAGCCCGGGATGCCCAAAAAGCCTGAAACTGCAGAAGTGGCGAAGTTAATTGGTACATGGATACCATAATGATTACCGGCAACATTGAGGAAGAACAGAAACAACGCCCCGATTAGTAACTTTATAGCAGCTTGGCCCACAAAACGAGCTGGCTTAAAGGGAGCCCCTGAAAATAATAACAAAATAACGAGCCCGCCTAAAACGGAAATGACTACAATTGGTTCCAAAAAGTGATCCCCCTTCTTAGGTCCTTTATAAAACATATGTACAAGCTCAAAAAAATAGACCTGAGAAAAAGGAAAAGCCGGAGCACCTTAATTGGCGCCACGGCAAATCTTACCTCATTAACTTAACATTCCGTTCTTTTGCTTCTCTTAAAAGGAAGATATATTTCGCTTCTGCAATCTTTGTTTGACAAATCACTTCATCAGATGGGTCAAAGCTTTTTTCCAGCAGCATTTTTTCCTGCTGCCAATGTTCCTTATACTTGTTCAGCTGGATCAACAGCTTTTCATCATATTCTTTTCGAAGCCAGCCTTTACGCCGAAAAAACATAATCGAATCCTCCGGTCTCTTTTAGTGCGAACCTATAATTCCCGCCGGCCCTCTAATGCTTTGGATAAGGTTACTTCATCAGCATACTCAAGATCCCCGCCAACTGGCAGACCGTGAGCAATTCTCGTTGTTTTAATGCCTGATGGTTTTAACAATCGGGAAATATACATCGCTGTCGCTTCGCCTTCGATATTTGGATTTGTTGCTAAGATGACCTCTTGCACAGTTTCATCCTGCAATCGTTTTAACAAATCCGGTATATTAATATCCTCTGGCCCAATTCCATCCATCGGCGAAATCGCCCCGTGTAATACGTGGTATAATCCGTTAAATTCCTTCATCTTTTCCATGGCAATCACATCTTTAGGATCTTGGACTACACATATTATACCTTTATCCCGACGTTGATCTTCACAAATATAACATGGATCTTGATCGGTGATGTGGCCGCATATCGAACAATAAGTAAGATTTCGTTTCGCATTCACCAATGCCTTGGCAAAATCAAGCACGGTGTCTTCCTTCATACTTAAAACATAAAAAGCCAAGCGGGCGGCTGTTTTTGGACCGATGCCCGGCAGTTTCATAAAGCTGTCAATCAGCTTCGATATCGGTTCAGGATAGTGCATGTTAATGTTCCTCTCTTAAAAAAAGCCAAAGTGCATGTATACCTACGCACTTTGGCTATATATTTTTATTAAAACGGCAAATTCATTCCTTTTGTAAATTGTCCCATTGTATTGTTTGTTAATTCTTCTGCCTTTTTAAGGGCATCGTTTACAGCAGCTAGGACTAAATCCTGCAGCATTTCCACGTCATCTGGATCAACTGCCTCCGGTTTAATTTGAACATCGACTACTTCTTTATGTCCAGTTACCACAACAGTAACCATGCCGCCGCCAGCAGTTCCTTCGATTTTTTCCTGGCCTAATTTCTCTTGAGCCTCAGCCATTTGCTTTTGCATTTTTTGCATTTGCTTCATCATATTTTGCATATTACCCATTCCGCCACGCATCATTTCCATTACCTCCATTAATTTTAGTCAATTATTTCAACAAATTCTTCGCCAAATAATTTTTTGGCCTCAGCAATATGAGGTTCTTCCTCATGTACCGTTCCGCTGCTTTCTCCCTCTTCACCATGCTGTTGTGTGCTCAGGAAGCTTTCCCGGATCGACATCCAGTGTTCCTCGGGTACTCCTAAGATTAAAAGCCTTTTACCAGTGAATTTATTTAAGGCCGCGGTAATTCCGTCGAGGAAATCCCTTCTATCCATCGCCATTTGACAAATCATTTCATGTTTAAATTTTATTATTAAAGCATCAGTCGAAGCTGCGACTGGCTCTGCTTCATTAAGTAAGGCCGCATGCGATTTGATTAAATTGGCCCGCATTTCGCCCCATTTACTCTTGATCTGATTTAAATCATTTTTGGTCGCCTGCTTTAACACTTCATTAATCTTACCAACAGGCGGCTGGAACCCTTTTCTCGAACTCCTCTGGGCAGTCTTTTGCGGTGCTGGTGCTGGTTCATGTGCAGAAACCGCCACACCATTTTCCTTTAATTGCCTCAATTCATTTTCAAGCTGCTCAATTCTCGACACCAAATGGTCGACATTTGCTGTTGCCGCCCCAGATTGCATACTATGTGCTGTTTCCATTTGACATAGTTTTACAATCGCCACTTCTAAGAAAATCCTTGGGTGGTTTGTCCAGCGCATCTCTTGCTGTGTTTTATTAAGGAGATCAATGAGTTGATAGATTTGCTCAGTCGGAATCGCTTCAGCCATTTCGCGAAATTCATCATCCAGCATTACTCTTTCCAGGGATTCCTCAAGCTTAGGCGCTGTTTTATAAAGAAGCATATCGCGATAAAACAAAATCATATCTTCGATAAAACGTGCCGGGTCTTTTCCGTGAAACAAGAGCTCATCTAACGCCTCTAAACCGCTGGCAACATCTTTATCCCGGAATGCCGCAGCTAATTTATTTAAAAATCCTTGGGATACTGAACCTGTTACCGTTAAGGCGTCCTCAATCGTGACACGGTCATGACTGTAGGAAATCGCTTGATCCAATAAACTTAAGGCGTCACGCATCCCGCCTTCAGCCGCTCTTGCAATCATTTGCAGGGCGCGCTCGTCACAATTAACACCTGTTTCATCGACAATAAGCTTCATCCGATTGACGATAGAACCTGCGGTAATCCTCCTAAAATCAAAGCGTTGACACCTTGAGATTATCGTTAATGGAATTTTATGAGGTTCTGTTGTCGCCAAGATAAAGATTACATGCTTCGGCGGTTCCTCTAACGTTTTCAATAGAGCATTAAAGGCACTAATCGATAGCATATGAACTTCATCGATAATATAGACTTTATAGTTCACAGCAGTCGGAGCAAACTTCACCTTATCAAGAACATCACGCATCTCTTCGACTCTGGAGTTGGAGGCAGCATCAAATTCAAGTACGTCGGAAATCGTCCCATTCGTAATCCCGCGGCAGGCCGCGCATTCATTGCATGGCTCTGAAACTGGCGCATTTTCACAATTGATTGCCTTAGCTAATATTTTAGCTGCACTTGTTTTACCTGTTCCTCTTGGTCCGGAAAAAAGATAGGCATGGGTGATTTTTTGTTGAAGCAGGGCATTTTGCAATGTCGTTGTCACATGTTCTTGTCCTACTACATCAATAAATTTCTGTGGACGCCAAACACGATATAAAGCTTGATAAGACATGCGACACCGCCCCCTTCAAAAATTTTCATCCCATCTATTATAACGTATTCAATTTCCTTTTTACAAAAAGAATAACAAAAAAACTCATCCTTAATCTAGGATGAGTTTAATTATGTAAAATAAACTGCCGTGCACCTTCCTTCGACTGGCGCCCATAAGCGTTACTTAAGCAGTTAGCTCGGCCCAGGCACCCCTGCGGCACATGGGAGCGTCCACTTAATGCTGCTTCCTTCCGGACCTGACATGGTTCATGGATTCCCATTGCGCAGGACCCAGGCGTCAACACCACTTACTTAAGGCAGACCCTACAGGTCGCGAGCCTCAGAGAAGGGATTCAGTCCCGCTAGAGCGGATTGCGGGTACAGGGCACCGCTGCCTCCCCACCTAGCACGGCAAAGTTGATACCAAATTTTTAGGCGTCGTATCTGACGCTTTTTTAGTATACAAACAATTTCAGAAAAAATCAATCTTTATCCTTTGTAAATTACTGTAAATCTTTTAACAGACTCTCATTTCTTTGCTGTTTCTCCTGCTTTTTTCTCTCTCTAATTTTCCGAAAAAAATTAGAAAGCAATTGACCGCACTCCGCTTCTAATACTCCTTTTGTGACCTCACAGCGGTGATTGAAGCGCTCATCCTCGAGCAGATTCATCAAAGTGCCTGCGCAGCCGCCCTTAGGGTCCGCCGCACCGTATACTACTCTTTTCACCCTTGATAAAATAATCGCCCCTGAACACATCGGACACGGCTCTAAGGTCACATATAAAGTCGTATCTTCAAGCCGCCATGTTCCTAATTCCATACAGGCTTGATCAATGGCAAGCAGCTCAGCATGGGCGATTGATTTTTGCTCACTTTCCCGCAAATTATGAGCCCTCGCAATGATCTTACCGTCCAACACAATAACCGCACCTATTGGCACCTCATCGAGCTCTTCGGCCTTTTTGGCTTCCTTCATCGCTTCCATCATATAAAATTCATCTAGTGTTTCATCTATTGCCATAAATAAACCGTCCTACTATTTATTTATCTACATTATAACATTTATCGGCATATGCTCTCATAGAATAGTTCTAGCGCATATATGTTGGGAGGAATATGAATGCAAATTCATGTTGTCCAAAGTAATCAATCATTAACGACAATTGCGAGGACCTACCATACAACGGTTCAAGATATAATTGAAGCAAATGATTTACCCAACCCAAATAATTTAGTTGTTGGTCAATCCATAGTTATACCGATTGTGGGTCATTTTCATTTTGTTCAACCTGGTGAATCTTTAACCATTATAGCCAGAAGATATGGCGTTACAGCGCAGCAGCTTGCGACAGTCAATCGAATTCAAATTAACCAGACCCTCACTGTTGGATACCGTCTATATATTCCCCCAGGAAGAAAAAGAAATGCCGAGTTTAACGCATACGTTGAGCCGCGCGGCAATACGGTTGCCCCTATTCTCGAGCAAAGTGCCCGTGAAGCGGCACCCTATATCACCTATTTAGCACCGTTTAGCTTTCAAGCTCGTCGTGATGGTACCTTAAAAGAGCCGTTATTAAATGATTTCCCTGCCATCGCCAGGGCTAACCGCAATGTATTAATGATGGTTATTAATAACCAGGAAAATGATCAATTTAGCGATGAGTTGGGTCGTATTTTATTAACTGATATGGCGATTCAAGATAAATTCCTCAATAACATTGTTACGACTGCCCAAAAATATGGCTTCCGCGATATTCACTTTGATTTTGAATTTTTGCGTCCTGCGGACCGCGAAGCGTATAACACCTTTTTAAGGAAAGCAAAGCAAAGATTCAGTCGTGAAGGCTGGCTCATGTCTACCGCTCTTGCCCCAAAAACGAGTGCGACGCAGCAGGGAAAGTGGTATGAAGGGCATGATTACAAAGCACATGGACAAATCTCCGACTTTGTCGTCATCATGACCTATGAATGGGGCTATAGCGGCGGCCCTGCGATGGCCGTATCACCAATTGATCAGGTTAAAAAAGTATTGGATTATGCTGTAACCGAAATCCCCTCAAATAAAATTTTGATGGGGCAAAATCTATATGGTTATGACTGGACACTGCCTTTTGTTCAAGGCTCCGTTGCCAGAGCAGTCAGCCCGCAGCAGGCCATCCAGCTTGCAGCAGAGCATAATGTCCCAATTCAATATGATACTAAGGCTCAGGCCCCTCATTTTAACTATATCGATAGAAGCGGAAAAAAGCATGAGGTTTGGTTCGAGGATGCCCGTTCCATCCAAGCAAAGTTTAACCTAATCAAGCAAATGAATTTAAGAGGAATGAGCTACTGGAAACTTGGTCTGGCCTTCCCGCAAAACTGGCTGTTAATCGTAGATAATTTCAACGTCACCAAAAGGGGGACTTAAATATTTTTTCGCCATGAACTGCCGTGATTCGGCAGTTTTTTCATATTTTTGACAACAAACGACTAACTTCTAAATATTCCATATCCCTTCCTGCGACAGATTGTGATAAAATATCATTTGTGTCAAAGATTTACCATGGCAAAAATAGAATAAATTATCCGGTTCATCCTGGTTAATATAGAGAGTGCAGGCAGTTGGAGAAGGAGGACTTGCAATGGGGGATACACCCTTTATTACCGTTGAAGGGCCGATTGGTGTTGGAAAAACATCACTTGCAAAGGCCATTTCAGAACACTTTAATTTTGCTTTATTAAAAGAGATTGTTGATGAAAATCCATTCCTTGGGAAATTTTACGAAAATATTGAAGAATGGAGTTTCCAGACGGAAATGTTCTTTCTCTGCAATCGCTTTAAGCAATTAGGGGATATCAATACCCATTATTTAAGCCAAAACAAGTCAGTTGTAGCGGACTACCATATATTTAAAAACTTGATATTTGCTTCACGTACTTTAAATCCTGATGAGTACAATAAGTACTATAAGATTTATCAAATTTTAACGGAAGATATGCCAAAGCCAAATGTCATTATCTACTTAAATGCAAGTCTTGATACACTGCTCAGCCGTATAAAAATAAGAGGGCGCGAAGTAGAGAAAAATATCAGCCCGTTATATTTAGAACAACTATCCATCGACTATGAAAATGCCATTACAAGCTTTGAAAAGGAACATCCGGAAATTCCCGTTCTCCGCTTTAGCGGCGATGAGTTGGATTTTGTCAAAAATGAAGCAGATTTAAATCATATTATTGAAAAACTATCATTATCGTTAAAAGAGAGCAGCTGGTCCAACACATTATAGAAACAGGGGGATGTTAGTGAGTATTGTTATTGGTGGTATGATTGGGCTTGGAAAAACAAGTGTGGCAGACACGTTAAATGCACACTTTAAAAATAAAGGAATTGAGAGCAAAGTGTTTTACGAAACGGTGGATGATAATCCGATTCTTCCACTTTATTATGAATTGACACCTGAGGAATTAGATGCACGAAGAATTCCGTTCCTCCTGCAGTTATTCTTTTTAAATAAACGCTTTAAAACGGTAAAAGAATGCATTAATTGGCGCGAGCCTATTTACACCATTCAGGACCGTTCGATTTATGAAGATTGGTACTTTGCTTATGTAAATAAAAGATTAGGCAGAATCTCGGACTTAGAATTTAAAATTTATGAAGAGCTCGTTGAAAATATGCTCGAAGAGTTAAATGAACTTCCTAAGAAGGCCCCAGATTTAATGGTTTACTTAAAAGGTTCCTTTGATACAGTAATCGATCGTATTATGTCCCGCGGCCGCAGCTTTGAAATCAACCCTGAATTGAAGGAGTACTATTTCGAAGTGTGGAAGGATTATGATGAGTGGGTTATGAATCAATATTCCGCAAGCGAAGTTTTGATTATTGATATGGATAACACCGATGTTGTGAAAAGTAAAGCGGATGCCGAGCGCGTGTGCCGTGAGGTTGAGGAAAAATTAAATGATATTTTAAATATGACAAAAACACCAATTGGCCGATAAGGCGCTTGGTGTTTTTTCTTTTTTAGACAAAAAAAAATCCGCTACATGTATATGTAACGAATTTTTATCTCCAGTTTTATGCGCGATTGTAAGTATATTGTGGCGGAGGAAGAGGGATTCGAACCCCCGCGCGGTTTAACCCGCCTGTCGGTTTTCAAGACCGATCCCTTCAGCCGGACTTGGGTATTCCTCCGTATCAACAAAAGATAATTTATCATAATATCATTAGCATGTCAAGAAGAAAAGCGGAAGCGCCTTGACCAGGGGCGACAAGCATAAGACGAGCCGGCGGGAAGGTTGCTTTTTAACCTTCTCGAAGGATTGGCTTATAACCTCGAGCCCCTAGGCGCTGCAGCTGGACAATTTTCAAAGTTGCAATTTTTTTATTAAGGCTTAATAACCTCGCGGTTGCCCATGTATGGACGCAGTACGGCTGGAATCACGACACTGCCGTCTTCCTGCTGATAGTTTTCCAAAATAGCAGCCACCGTGCGGCCAATCGCAAGGCCAGATCCGTTAAGTGTATGAACATGTTCAGGCTTTGACTTAGGGTCGCGGCGGAAGCGGATATTAGCACGTCTCGCCTGGAAGGCTTCAAAATTACTGCAAGAAGAGATTTCACGGTAAGTTCCATAGCTTGGAATCCAAACCTCGATATCATACTTTTTAGCGGCAGTGAACCCCAAGTCTCCCGTGCACATGCTTAGCACACGGTATGGAAGCTCCAGAAGCTGCAACACTCTTTCTGCATCATTTGTCAGCTTTTCAAGCTCCTCATAAGAATCCTCAGGCTTTACAAACTTTACAAGCTCTACCTTATTGAATTGATGCTGACGAATCAACCCGCGGGTATCACGTCCAGCTGACCCTGCTTCTGAGCGGAAACATGCGCTGTAGGCCGCAAAACGAATTGGCAGCTCCTCGCCGCTTAAGATTTCATCACGGTGATAGTTGGTAACCGGAACCTCTGCAGTCGGAATAAGGAAATAATCTTCACTTTCGATTAAAAAGGCATCCTCTTCAAACTTCGGCAATTGCCCTGTGCCTGTCATGCTGGTTCGGTTTACCATGTACGGCGGCAGGATTTCCGTATACCCATGTTCATCAACATGTAAATCTAGCATGAAGCTCATTAATGCCCGCTCTAAACGTGCTCCAAGCCCTTTGTAAAAGACAAACCGGCTTCCTGTTACTTTTCCTGCTCGTTCAAAATCAAGAATCCTTAATTGGTCAGCAATATCCCAGTGCGGCTTAGCTTCAAATTCAAACTCACGCACTTGGCCCCACTTTCTGATTTCGATATTATCATCTTCTGTTTCACCGACGGGAACAGATTCATGTGGAATATTCGGGATGCTGAGCAGCAATAATTCCAATGTCTCTTCTACTCCTCTAAGCTCCTCATCAAGTGTTTTTATGCGGTCACCCACTTCGCGCATTTCCGTAATCAGATGATCAGCATCCTGTTTTTCGCGTTTTAATGCTGCAACCTGCTGGGAAACTTCATTACGGCGGCTTTTTAATTTTTCAGATTCAACAATCAGTTCACGTCGTTTTAAGTCAAGCTCTTCAAATCGTCCCAAATCCGTTAAATCCTCACCGCGATTTTGCAGCTTTTCTTTTACTTCGGCAAAATTCGCTCTTAATACTTTAATATCTAACATCCAACTGCACTCCCTTTTTTAAAAATAAAAACAAAAAACTCCCGCCCCAAAAACAGGGACGAGAGTTACCCGCGTTACCACCCTGGTTGACAGCCTAAACTGTCCACCTCAAAAACGTTAACGGTTTTGTACCGAAAGTACTTACTAGCCTTTTCTAAAAAGACGTTCCGTACCTTACTCGAGGAGGGATTCACAAGCTTCATCCACCGGTTCACACCAGCCACCGGCTCTCTTTAGAACAAAATTCCTGCTACTAGTTCCTCTCATTGCTTTAAACAATATGAATTTGTATCTCTTAATTTACTACATATATTATCCAAATGCAACCAGTTCTATACTAATTGTTTTGCCTTTGCTTCCTTCACAATTTCCACGAAGTAGGCCGTGAGGTGGTGATTGTCTGTCAGCTCCGGATGGAAGGAACAGCCTAGGAATTGAAAAATGTCGGAAATATTTTTTTCTCATAAAATCATTAAAGCAACAAAAAAGGATTCCTGTCAAGACAAAAATCCTCTTTTAGAATAGCTTATTTTTAATTAAAACCAGCCTTTAACGGTTGTAGAAATTCCATGCCATACATCGCCAAAGAAACTGCCGATGCCTCTCATCATTAACACAAACCAGTTTGCCTTTTCAACATCCTGGGCCGCAATGAGATCGACCTGAACCTTCTTTTGACCTTCTTCCGTTAAGAAGCTGACCTTCTCGCCACTCTTCGGTTGAATCGTTACCGTCCCTATCTTTTCACCTTTTTTAATTGGAGCTGTTAATTCACCTTTTTTATTCACCTTATTTTTATCTAATACCAAAACAGGTTTATACTCTTTCTTTTCACCATTTAAAATCACCATGTTGATGGCTGACTTTGTATAGACCTCTACTTGATCGCTTTTCCCTTTAATAACAGGGATTGATTTGTGCCCCTTTACTTGATAATGCTTTGGAAGCACTTCTTCTTTTGTGTAATTGCTAAACGCATAATCCATCATTTTTCTTGTTTCGTCGAAGCGTGCTTTATAGCCGCCTTGGCCGCTGGCATCTTTGGCATTTTGCACAACTGTGATAAACCGCTTGCCATCACGGCTAGCCGTTCCGGTGAAGCAGTATCCGGCGAAATCTGTTGTACCCGTTTTAAGCCCGTCCATACCTTCATAGCCGTACGTTAAAGATGGCAGCATCCAGTTCCAGTTATCCATCTTAATTTGGTCGGTTGTGCCTTCTCTAAAGGTTTTCTTAGGCGTACTTGCCGTTTTTAGCACTTCTGGGAAATCATTAATTAAATGGAACGCTAATTTCGCAACGGCACGGGATGACATTACGTTTTCATCCTCCGCACCCGTTCCTTCCGGCTGCTGGCCATTATAGTCACGATTATTTAAACCAGTGGAATTAACGAATTTATAATCCTTTAAGCCCAATTTTTTTGCTCTATCATTCATCATTTTAACGAAATTCGTTTCCGAACCGCCAATTTTTTCAGCAATCGCAATGGTTGCGGCATTTGCAGAGTAGATCGCCATCGCCTCATATAACTCACGGATTGTATATTTATCATCAGGTCTTAATGGAACATTGGAAAGATCCGTTCTCTGGGAGATTTTATACACAAGGTCACTTGGAGTGTATTCTTGATCCCATTTCACTTTTCCTTTTTTTACGGACTCTAATAATAGATACTCCGTCATCATTTTCGTCATACTAGCAATTCCTAGTACAGTATCCGCATTCTTCTCATATAAAACCTTGCCTGTTTCTCCATCTACTAAAATCGCACCGTCTGCATTTACATTTAAAGCCGCTTCTGCCTTAGCTGAACTCGCCCCGGCAAATAGGCTGAAAAACAACATGATTGCCAAGAAGCTGGCAATGCATTTCTGATAAACATGTTTGTTCACTATTTATAACCCTCCAACGTTTTATTACACCTTGGTTATTTTATCATAACTGCCTAGTAAATCATAGACAGAGCATCGACCCATCTTATATTCATTTTTTATACTAAACAGGACTTTTTTCTCAAAAAAACAGAGAGGCTCCTATAGCCCCTCTGTTTAAAAATTATATGTGTGAATAGTTTGGTGCTTCCTTTGTGATTTGTACATCATGCGGGTGGCTTTCTCGCAGGCCTGCACCCGTCATTTTGATAAATTGTGCTTTTGTTCTTAAATCATACAGGTCTTTTGTTCCGCAATAACCCATTCCTGAACGAAGGCCGCCGATCAGCTGGTAAATTGTTTCAGATAATGGTCCTTTATAAGGAATGCGTCCTTCAATTCCCTCTGGAACAAACTTTTTATTATCCTCTTGGAAATAACGGTCTTTTGAACCTTTTTCCATCGCCGCAACGGAACCCATTCCCCGGTAAACTTTGAAGCGGCGTCCTTGGAAGATTTCCGTTTCTCCTGGGCTTTCAGATACCCCTGCTAATAAACTTCCAAGCATGACGGCATGACCGCCGGCTGCGAGCGCCTTGACAATATCTCCTGAGAATTTAATTCCGCCATCAGCAATAATTGTTTTTCCATGCTTCATCGCTTCTGTTGCACAATCATAAACAGCGGTAATTTGTGGGACACCAACACCTGCAACGACCCTTGTGGTACAAATCGATCCTGGGCCAATTCCCACCTTCACAACATCGGCTCCCGCTTCAATTAAGTCCCTGGTAGCTTCACCAGTGGCGACATTTCCTGCAATAATGGTCAAATCAGGATACGCTTCTCTAATTTGTTTAACCGTGTCGAGAACACCCTTTGAATGCCCGTGAGCGGTATCGACAACAATGACGTCTACGCTTGCCTTAACAAGCTTATCGACACGTTTCATGGTATCGCTTGTAACGCCGACGGCAGCACCGGCTAATAAACGCCCTTGGTTGTCTTTTGCTGAGTTAGGGAACTCAATGACCTTTTCAATATCTTTAATGGTGATTAGTCCTTTTAGGACACCTTGATCATCTACCAGCGGAAGCTTTTCAATTTTGTGCTTTTGAAGGATTTTTTCAGCTTCCTTCAAGGTTGTTCCTAC
Organism: Neobacillus bataviensis; assembly: GCF_019969725.1. The sequence goes on along the minus strand of NZ_JAHXYW010000030.1, from coordinate 2,281 downwards.
TGGCGCAGTAACAAGATTTTCTTTTGTCATCACGTCAGAAATTTTGAAAGAGTAATCCTGGATAAAACGCAAATCACGGTTGGTAATAATTCCAATCAGTTTTTGCTCCTCCATGTTATTGACGATCGGCACACCTGAAATTCGGTATTTCCCCATTAGATGCTCTGCATCGTATACTTGGTGATCTGGGGTTAGGTAAAATGGATCGCTAATTACTCCACTTTCTGATCTCTTTACCTTTTCAACCTGCTCAGCCTGCTGTTCAATGGTCATATTCTTATGGATAATCCCTAAGCCGCCTTGTCGGGCAATCGAGATTGCCATTTCCGATTCGGTAACAGTATCCATGCCCGCACTAATAATCGGGATATTAAGCTTCACATTAGGCGATAACTCTACTTGTAAATTCACATCTCTCGGCAGAACTTCAGACTTACCAGGAATCAACAACACATCATCAAACGTTAAACCTTCTTTTGCAAACTTAGTTTCCCACATTTTAACGGCCTCCAGGACAAAAAATTTTATTTGTAGGTTAACAATTGGACAAAATACTGTCAAGGAGAAAGTATTAATTTGATTTTTCTGAAAAAAGGTGATTGTATTTTGGATATTCAATTTAAGGATTGGAAAAGCTTTGCCTGCTTCTTTTCAGCTGAATACTGCCAAGCTTTTTTAAGAAAATGTTACCAAAAAGGCGGAGTCGAAAATCCTGAACAAAAAAGTTATGAAAACGGTTATGCCTTTCTTTATTATCTTGAACATGGACAAATATATTATGAGCAGGCTGAAAAATCCCCGCTTATTTTAAAACCAATTCTTCTTTTTTATGGTCTCGTTCATTTAATTAAAGCATGCATTTTAACCATAGATCCCGCCTATCCTGAAACGACAGCTGTTTTAGCACATGGAGTTTCCACTCGAAAAAGAAAAAAACAAAATTATCTATTCTTTCAGGATGAGGTGAAGATACAAAAAAACGGCCTTTTCCCCTATATGTCAGAAAAAATGTTTCATGTGAAACAATTGGAAGGGGAAAAAGTCTTCATGGAGGAATTACTACAACTTATACCAGAGCTGGATGATTTATTCTTTTTAATTGAGGGGAAGAGAACCTTTGCAGCATTACATAAGCAAGGTGAACAGCTTATTATTCCTGAGATGATTTTGGATCATTTTCACATGACAGATGGGCGGTTTAAGGAGTTTTTTGCTTCTAAGGTTGCTAATGGGGTTGAGTTTTCGGGGGACGGACTTAGTTTCTCGGCTGGGGAAAAAGATCTTTCAGGTGTTTCACCGGTGAAGTTTAATTTAGAGAATGATTCTTATTGTTTGCCGCTTCATAAAAGCAATCTATTTAATTTTCCTGAGCTGCTGATCCACTATTTATTGTTGTATAACCTGAGTATGATTGCTCGTTATGAAACGGAATGGTGGAGTGAATTAACGAAAATGATGCCGAATCGAGATTATCCGTTTATTGATACATTTTTGGGGGTTACGATGCAAAAGGGTCCATTTTTAGTTTATCAGTATTTGATGGGGTGAAGGATTGAGGGATTGAGTGGGTGAAGGACATTTCGTGGGGGGATTCGCGATTTTGTCTTTCATCATGGTTATGAAGGTGAGTTCGTAGGGGATGGACTGGTAAGATAGTTCGTCCTTAATAAGATCGAGAGCTACTGCGGACTCGGCCTTTCTATTTTCCACTGCTCATGTCCTCTATAAGCGCTATTGTAGACTCTGTCTTCCTTTTTTCCACTGGCCATGTCCTCTATAAGCACTATCACGGACTTGGCCTTCCACTTATCCACTTCCCGTGTCCTCTATAAACGTTATTGCGGACTTGGCCTTCCATTATTCCAGTTCCCGTGTCCACAGTGTAATCCAATTTTCATTTTTGGATAAAAGTTTGATCCCAATACAAAAAGACAATCCTCGCGGATTGTCCTTTTTCATTTGCCTGGCAACGTCCTACTCTCACAGGGGCGCGTGCCCCAACTACCATCGGCGCTGAGAAGCTTAACTTCCGTGTTCGGTATGGGAACGGGTGTGACCTTCTCGCCATTATTGCCAGACTATTATTAAGGGTTCATTCCCTCAAAACTAGATAATGCAGAAGAAGTATTGTAAAAACGAGTTCACCTTCATATGTTCATATGACTTGGTTAAGTCCTCGAACGATTAGTATCAGTCAGCTCCACACGTCACCGCGCTTCCACCTCTGACCTATCAACCTGATCATCTTTCAGGGTTCTTACTAGCTTGACGCTATGGGAAA
>NZ_JAHXYW010000002.1 GCF_019969725.1 Neobacillus bataviensis | reverse complement strand
GATCACCCTCTCAGGTCGGCTACGCATCGTCGCCTTGGTGAGCCGTTACCTCACCAACTAGCTAATGCGCCGCGGGCCCATCTGTAAGTGTCAGCCGAAACCGACTTTCAGCTTTTCCTCATGAGAGAAAAAGGATTATCCGGTATTAGCACCGGTTTCCCGGTGTTATCCCAGTCTTACAGGCAGGTTGCCCACGTGTTACTCACCCGTCCGCCGCTAATCACCAGGAGCAAGCTCCTAGTGATTCGCTCGACTTGCATGTATTAGGCACGCCGCCAGCGTTCGTCCTGAGCCAGGATCAAACTCTCCAAGAAAGTTGATTAGCTCATAAAATAAAACGTTGGCTTCGTTTCAAGTGAAACGAATATTATTGTTTGTTGACGTTTTTGTTTGTTTAGTTTTCAAAGAACAAGTTTTATTATCGCTCACAAGCGACTTTATTAATATAACACAACGTTTTTCGTAAAGTCAATAACTTTTTTGAAAAACCGTCACTCACGAAAACTTTATTAAATCGTTTCGCAGCGACGGTTATTAATATACCAAGTAATTATAAAAAGGTCAATAAGTAATTTCGTTTTTTTACGATAATTTTTTACTCACACGATAGCACCTGTGGAAAACACCTTGACCCTTTGTCTCAACATTAACAACTTCAATCAAATGTTTTTCTAGCAAATATTCAAGAAGAACCGCCATATCAACCGAATAAGGTGCCAATTCAGTTTCAGTCATGATTTCATTAAACATCCAATGGTCCTTCTTACTTAGTACCTCAAGTAAATGAGCTGCTCCAATATTTATTCTTGAATGGATCATAAACTCACTGGCCAGAAATAACAGTTCTAATCTTTTTTCAAGGGTTTCTTCACTGTTAACAAGCTCTTCATATAACTTAAATATTTCCGGTTCTATTTGTTTCACTTGATGCCAGACAGTAAGTTCAGGATGAAGCCCATTTTCGATAACCTCTAATCTTGCAAGGTGATGCAATGAATGAACAACATGATTATAAGCATCTAAGAACTGTTTATGTTCAAATAGTGCTTTTCCATCCACGTACCGTCGAATTAATTTTGCAAATTCCAAGCCCATTTTAATTTTTCGCCCGTTAAAAGGAAATTCCCGCAGCTCAGTTTTTAAATTTTCTACATATTCATTTCGGTCAAAAATAATTCTGGCATTATGAAGCCATTCAAATATTTTCCGATTAGAACCGAACAAAAGCCATTCTTGCAACTGTGATTCAGTAATAACATGCATAGCAGCCTTATGGTTATCATAGGTATAGTGCTTTATGAAGATTGGCTTGTCTGCCTCTTTTACAATAATTAAAAGAATTGCATCAAATGAATCTGTTGTTTGGCTTGATTTTTGTCTTTTTTCAACCAATAAAACTCCTAAAGTATTTAATTGGCTTGCCCTTTCTTGATAAATAGGACGAAGAATGTCTTCCATTCATCATACCTCCATTTTTCTCGATAGCATTATAACTTCGACAATGATGATAAATCTCCTTCTAAAATTGAAGACAAAATTCGACATTCTTCTTCAGCCTTTTTTCTCTTTAGATAAATATGGTATAGTTTCTATAGGAGGGAGAAACTACATGGTTAAATATTCAAGTAAAATAAATAAAATTCGCAGCTTTGCATTAGGACTAATTTTTATCGGTTTTATCGTTATGTACGGAGGCATCTTTTTTCGTTCCTCACCACTTATTATGACCATCTTTATGATTTTTGGTCTTCTTTTTATAATCGCAAGTACGGTTGTCTATTTTTGGATTGGAATGTTATCAACAAAAACCATTCAGGTTAAATGTCCAGGCTGTGGTAAAACAACAAAAATGCTCGGCCGTGTGGACATGTGCATGTATTGCCGCGAACCCTTAACACTTGATCCAAAACTTGAAGGCAGAGATTTTGATGAATCTTATAATAAAAATATAGAAAAATAAAAAGAGTTGACTTAAACGTTACAGTTTAAGTCAACTCTTTTTATATACCGAAAAAGGCAATTTTAATGTACTTCTTTACTCACACACTCAGGACAGGATCCGTAAATCTCCATGCGGTGATTTGCCACTTTAAACCCGGTCACATGTGAAGCTAGATGCTCTACCTCATCCAATCCAGGATAATGGAAGTCAACAATTTTTCCGCATGATTCACAAATTACATGATAATGGTGGGATGTAACAAAATCAAACCGGCTTGATGCATCACCGTATGTTAATTCTTTTACAAGACCAACTTCACGAAATACTCGTAAATTATTGTAAACTGTCGCCACACTCATGTTAGGGAATTTTCCCTCCAGGGCTTTATAAATATCGTCTGCAGTAGGATGTGACATCGAGTTTATTAAATATTCAAGTATCGCATGACGTTGCGGAGTGATGCGTACCCCCGTTTCCTTTAAGGTATCCAACGCTTCTTTTAACTGATTCATCGCCATGCACCTCTTTTCTAAAAAAGATTCTTAAATTATAATTGTTATAAATAGTTTACTAAGCGAATAGTACTTTTGTCAACATTGTAATACCATTAACTAAAATGAAAGTTATTCTTTACTATGCAAAGTTAGTTCATTAGCCCCAAGCTGGTGGTTAACAAACCGGGCAGTCACAAACAAAAGGTCCGACAGCCGGTTTAAGTATGCCAAGACTAGTGGATTGACATCATCCCCTATTGTAACTGCACACCTTTCCGCTCTCCTTGCAATCGTTCTCGCAACATGAAAAGCAGCACCCGCAGGATGTCCACCGGGTAATATAAAATTTGTTAATTCAGGTAGGACTGCATTCCATTCATCAATTTGTTTCTCCATCTCTTCAATATCTGTGGAAACTAATGACCACTTCACTTCTTTCCCCTTTGGAGTTGCCAGCTCTGCGCCCACATGAAAGAGATTCGTTTGTATTTTATGATATACTTTTTCAATTATTTCTTTCCCTTGAAAATTTTCCTGTTTAAGATGACTTAATGCCAGCCCAATCATTGAATTCGTTTCATCACAGGTTCCGTATGCTTCTACCCTTAAATCATTCTTAGCAACCCTTTGCCCATAAATAAGAGAGGTAGTTCCCTTATCTCCAGTCTTTGTATAAATTTTCATTTGCTAATCCCCCTAGTTAAGGATATTTATATGTATTAAAACTTTTCCTTCATCATATCACCGTTTTAGACGTTTAGAAAACTTAAAACCATTGATTTCCCAGATTTCTGCATAAAAAAAGGGCCGCTTTGGACCCAAAATTTATCTGAGGAGGTATGCCCTAATAAAATGATATTCAGATACTAGTATCTTGCATTGGACAAAAGCCTTTTATATCAAAAATAGGCTAGAAAAAATCCACTTATTGATTCTTACGTATGTAGGATAATGCTTCTTCTACATGGCCCTTAACTTGAACTTTTCTCCACTCTTTTACGACTTTCCCATCTTTATCAATTAAAAAGGTGGATCTTTCAATTCCCATGTATTCCTTTCCAAAGTTTTTCTTTAACTTCCATACATCATAAGCTTCCGCTGTCTTATGGTCAGTGTCAGCGAGCAGCAGGAATGGCAATCCATACTTCTCCACAAATTTTTGGTGGCGATCAACGGGATCTGGACTGATTCCTAAAATAACGGCATTGACATCATTAAATTCCTGATATTGATCCCTGAAATCACACGCTTCTGTTGTACAACCAGGTGTCATATCTTTTGGATAAAAATAAAGCACTACGTTTTTCCCTTTTAATTGAGATAATGTAATGGTCTCTCCATTGTTGGCTTCTAGGGTAAAATCTGGTGCCAGCTTTCCTATTTCAACAGTCATTTTATTCACTCCAAATGTAAAATATTCCTATACATAGCTTAACCTTTCTTTCAATCCATAACAACTATCCAAATCGTCATATTATTTATCCCGTTCAAACATAACTTTAGCAACAAAAGCTGCGGGCAAGGTATAGCCAATTAACGCTTCTGTTACAGTAATGATTCTGCCAATACCATGAGGAATGACATCTCCATTTCCTACCGAAAAAAGAGTCATGGCACTGAAATAGAAGCTCGTTTCAAAAATATTATTCCTATTTTGCGGATTCACTTCTATTAAAATGGATATTCCAATTAATTCAAACAGCAGATAAATTAGGCCAAAGCCGATGATAACAGTTAAATAAACCGAACCTAAATAAAGAAAATTATCAACCGACACCAGCTTTCCCTTAACAGTATTCGGGATAAATAAAGTTCTTAAACTCATAAAAATACAAAAAATAACGACTGGAAGCAGGAAATAAAACAACCCATTCACCCCTAAATCAACGTGAGTTATTCTATTTCTATGCAGGCTTGTTCCATAAAATATCAAATTGCGGAAGCTTTAATTTCCTGCCCCTCTATATTTTTTTACTCCTTGATTCCAGAGAAGCACTGAAACGATAAAAAAGGTAATACCGATCACTGGTGTAATAAACGAATACCAATACCACTCTGTTTTTTCAAGAAAAAAAGCAGCAGGATATACCCCGACAAACGCAAAAGGCAGCACCCATGTTAAGACAAAACGAATCAATTTGTTATAAATATTAACAGGATATCTCCCATAGTTACTAATATTGTACATCATCGGCATTAGGGAGGTTCTGGCATCGGCCCAAAAGCTGATGCAGGCAATCATAATAAAGACCCCTCCATACACAAGAGCACCTCCAGCAACGAAAACGACAAATAAGATAGGATCATACCACTCCACACTTAACCCCAGTCTGCTCCCCGCATAAAACATGACCGCCAATCCCGTTATGGCACCTAGTAACGATTCCAATTCAATACGCTCGAGGATAATTTGAAATAGACTGTGAATCGGCCTGGTTAAAATACGATCCAGTTCCCCTTTCACAATATACCGTTCATTAAAATCCCATATATTAAAAAAAGCAGAAAAAACCGCAAAAGGAACTAAGAAAAATCCATAGATAAAAACAATTTCGTCCCGGTTCCAGCCGTTCAGCAAATTGGTATGACCAAATACAACCAGGATAAAAACCAGATTAATGGCCTGCGATAACAAATCAGAGAAAAATTCTACAAATATATCAGCTCGATATTGAAGTCTCGTCTTTAAATATTGGGATATATATTGAAAAAACATACTGAGATAAAACATCGATTAACCCCCTTGAATAATCAGCTGTTTCTTTGCCATATGCCACAATAATTGAATCGGGATGATTAAAACTATCACCCAAATGCATTGCTGCCCAATTGCTTCTATAGCCTGCTGCTGGGAGAAGCCTTTAGTAAATATCATACTTGGCAAATAACTGATTCCTTGAAAAGGGAGAAATTTCATAAACTCCTGTGCCCAGCCAGGAAAAAAATTAATCGGAAGAAGAAGGCCTGAGAACAAATCAATAACCACACGTTTAGCTCGTATAAGGCCTGTATTATTGTAAAGGAAGAAAGTCGTGATTCCTGTTAATAAATTTAGCTCTGTATTAATAAAGAAGCTTAAGAGGATGGAAACAGCAAATAACCCCCAAACGCTTAGGTCCCATGTAAACTCAATCGGGAACACAAAATAAACAATAATAAGGCCTGGTGCTGAGAAGAAAAATAATCTAAATATCCCTTCACCCAATCCTTGCATTGTTTTCATTCCTAGATAATTGTAAGGTCTGATCAGCTCAATCGCCACTTTTCCTTCCATGATTTCCATAGCCATTTCCCTGTCAAGGTTATTGAAGTAAAAGGCCCGTGCCATCCAAGAAACTGCCACATAGGTGGTCATTTGTACGACAGATAACCCCTGGATTTGCTCTTTCCCACCATAAATGGCTGACCATAAATAGTAATAGGCTCCTATATTAATACCGTAAATGAGAATTCCTGTATAATAGTTTGTCCGGTAGGCCAGCATCATTAAAAAGCGGATTCTAATCATCTCTATATATTTATCCATGCTACTTGCCACCTTTCATTAAACAGCACCTTTTTCATATATATTGCGAATGATTTCTTCTGTTGAGGTTGCATTAATTTTAATATCCTTAATTTTAAAGGCTGCAACCACTTTGGCAATCACTTGTGAAATAAGTTCATCATTATCCTCTAAGGACGCTGTAAAAATTTGCTCCTTTTCATCCAATTCCCACTTAACAGGTATTGCTTGTGTTAAATTTTTAACTGCAGCCATATCTACTTTTTCCAAAAATTGAAACTGCAGTTCTTTCCCTTCGCCCCATTTTTCCTGTAAGTTTCTTAAAGCCCCGTCATAGATGACCTTTCCTTCATCAAGCATAATCACGCGCTCACATAAAGCTTCAATATCAGATAAATCATGCGTCGTTAACAGAATCGTGGTGTTATATTTTTCATTGATTTCTTTTAAGAACTCACGAATTTTCAATTTAACCAAAACGTCCAGGCCAATGGTCGGTTCGTCCAAAAATAACAATGGTGGGTTGTGAATTAAGGCAGCAGCCAGCTCACACCTCATCCTTTGACCAAGTGATAGTTTACGAACCGGTTTATCAAGCAGAGGTTCAATATCTAGCGTTTTAATTACGTGATTCATATGATCGTCATATTGTTCATCCGTTACTTTATATACCTTTTTCAACAATCGGAAGGACTCTTGTACAGCGATATCCCACCATAATTGTGATCTTTGACCGAAAACAACACCAATGGTTTGAACGAATCTTTCCCGCTCTTTATGAGGATTCATGCTATTTACAGAAATTTTGCCGGATGATGGTGTTAAGATGCCTGTCAGCATTTTTATCGTTGTTGATTTTCCCGCACCATTTTCACCGATATAGCCAACCATCTCCCCTTGTTTGACTGTAAAACTGATATCATTTACAGCAGGGACGACTTTATAGTTTCTCGTTAATAAATCTCTAAACGCACCCTTCAACCCCGTCCGACTTGAGTATGCTTTAAATTCTTTTCGTAAGTTTTCTACTTCTATTGCGTTATTCATTCTTCAACCTCCTGAAACTTGCCCTATTTAGTTTAGCCAAATAGGGTGGTATAAACAACTATCGAGCCTTCCTATGAATTTTCTAATTTTTAAAACAGATAAATCTGATGAAAAAAGTGCTAAAATAGATAAGAAAAATATAAGGAGGTAAAATTGTGCAATTTACCAATTCAGAACGATTACATAATGAGGCTTTAGAACATATCGTAGGCGGAGTTAACAGCCCATCGCGCTCCTATAAAGCAGTGGGCGGCGGTGCTCCAGTGGCGATGGAGCGTGCCCAAGGTGCATACTTCTGGGACGTGGATGGCAATCAATATATCGATTACCTAGCAGCATATGGTCCAATTATTACCGGGCATGCCCACCCGCATATCACCGAAGCCATTAAAAGTGCGGCAGAAAGTGGAGTCCTTTACGGAACCCCAACACCCCATGAGGTAAAATTCGCAAAAATGTTAAAGGATGCCATTCCTTCATTAGATAAAGTCCGCTTTGTTAATTCAGGAACAGAAGCAGTCATGACAACAATCCGCGTGGCCCGAGCATATACAGGGCGGGATAAAATTATCAAATTTGCCGGGTGTTATCACGGCCACTCTGACCTTGTTCTTGTTGCCGCGGGATCAGGCCCTTCCACTCTCGGAACCCCAGATTCCGCCGGTGTTCCAAAAAGTATAGCTCAAGAAGTGATCACAGTACCATTTAATGATATTGAACCTTTTAAAGAAGCATTAGATAAGTGGGGCGACCAAATTGCAGCGGTTTTAGTGGAACCCATCGTCGGTAACTTCGGTATTGTTGAGCCAAAACCAGGCTTCCTGCAGCAAGTAAATGACCTTACACATGCTGCTGGTGCACTTGTCATTTACGATGAAGTTATAACGGCTTTCCGGTTTATGTATGGCGGCGCCCAGGACCTTTTAGGCATTCAGCCAGACCTTACTGCGCTCGGAAAAATAATCGGCGGAGGATTACCAATCGGTGCTTATGGCGGACGAAAGGAAATCATGGAAAAAGTAGCTCCCCTTGGTCCTGCCTATCAAGCAGGAACGATGGCAGGAAATCCTGCGTCTATTCTTTCTGGAATCGCCTGCCTTGAAGTTCTAAAGCAGGAAGGCGTATATGATTATCTTGATCGTTTAGGCGCAATGCTGGAAGAGGGAATTTTAGAAGCAGCGAAAGAATATGATATTCAAATAACGATAAATCGTTTAAAAGGTGCATTTACTGTTTATTTTACAAATGAAACTATTGAAAACTATGAGCAAGCTGAGAATACGGATGGAGAAATGTTCGCCAAATTCTTCAAACTCATGCTTCACCAAGGAATCAACCTGGCTCCATCAAAATACGAAGCCTGGTTCTTAACCATAGCACACACAGAAGAGGATGTTGATGCAACCTTACACGCAGTACGAAATGCATTTTCTTCACTAAAGGACGAATAAATATACATTTTTTATGCACTGCCGGGAGTGGAAATCACTCCCTTTTATTTTTGAAACATTCATGAAAACGGTTACATAGACAACTTTCCTCATTTATCCATCACTCAAATACCTTCATTTTTTTATCCAAATCTTTGTATATTTATTTGATTTCTGAAAATTCATATGATACTATTAAATTATTATTTTTATTTTTTCCTTTAACCTATTGCCTCAATAAAGAATCGCATCATTACTAACAGAACAAAATTATTTTCACAAAATAAAAAGTTTCATAGGAGGTGAAGCGGCTTCCTAAGGTTTTTCCGAAGAAGCCCAACAAAATGACACAAAGATGGACCCCTTCCCTATTTAAAGATTTTCATAAACACGAACACGATGCCTGCGGAATCGTTGCTTGCCTTGAAAAAAGTAAGCGTCCTACGAGAAAAAATATTTTCGACTGTATCGATGCACTTGTAACAATGAACCATCGTGCTGGCTTCATCAATGGTGAAGGCGATGGCGTAGGAATCCACACAGATATTCCTGTTGAACTCTGGAAAGAAAAATTGCGCCAAGCAGGCCTTGAACCATTACTAGCTGAAAAAGAGGAATTTTCGGTAGGCCACATCTTTATCAGCCAGAAAGTTAACTGGGAATCTACTAAACAAGAACTACAACAAAAACTGGAAAAATATGAATTAGAACTAATTTTTGAGACGGATGAGGTTACAGATTCATCTGCGCTTGGACCAATTGCGATTCAAGAAAATCCAGTTTTTTGGCAATTCGCCTGTCTTTCAGCCAAAAAAGGCCAAGAACTTAACAAGCTTCTATTTGAAGCACTAGTTGATATTGAAAAAAATGAGCACGTCCATGTTGCTTCATTAAGTCAAAATCATGTTGTCTATAAGGTAATGGGCGCTGGAGATATTCTTCCACGATACTATCATGACCTAGCTAATCCTCTCGTTGCTTCAACGATGACATTAGGCCATAATCGTTATTCAACGAATACTCTTTCAAGCTTTTTCCGTGTTCAGCCTTTTAGTGTACTTGGCCATAACGGTGAAATTAATACAATCGCCAAGCTTCGCGACGAAGCAAAAATGATTGGTGTTCCACTTGTTAAAGACGGAAGCGACTCTCAGGATTTAAGCCGAACAATGGAAACATTGATTTGCCGGGAAGGATATTCCCTATTTGAAGCAATGGACCTCTTGTTCCCGCCAATCGTTAACGAAATTAAGGCATATTCAAGTGAGCTGCAAGATTTATATACCTATTTAAGAGAAGCATGGGGTCACTTTGCTCAAGGCCCTGCAGGAATTATCTCACGCTATGCGGATGAAGCAGTATTTAGTGTCGATGCACTTGGCTTGCGTCCACTTTGGATGCTTGAAATTGAGACATCCTATCTCTTCTCCTCTGAACCTGGTATTATTCCATCTAGTGAATATGTAAATGATCCTAAGCCATTGGCGCCTGGTGAAAAGGTAGGTTTCAAATGGGATGGAGAACAATTGGAAGTTTACGAGCAAGCTCGTTATCAAAATGAAGTATACAGCCGTTTTTCAAACCGTTTAAATTTAAGTGAGTCTAGATTGCGTTTACAGCCGCCTGCATTGAATAAAACTGTAACGATGAATTATCCTGATAAAATTCATAACGGTCAATACAAGGCTTTTGGCTGGGAGAGGGATCACATCCAGTTGATCGAACAAATGGCTGAAAAAGGAATTGAGCCTATTCGCTCCCTTGGCCATGATGCACCACTTGCGGCACTAAATCCAGAACGCATTAATATTGCAGATTATATAAAAGAAAGCGTTGCAGTTGTAACCAACCCTGCCATCGACCGTGATCGTGAAACAGAACATTTCTCAACACGTGTCATTATTGGCAAACGCCCTACTCTATTCGTAAAAGAAGAAACGGAAACGGTTGTTGAATTGACTACACCACTTTTATTAGAAGGAAAAGCAGGTTACACTTGTTCAGAGTCCATCGGACAGCCTAGCTTTGATCAACTTGTACAACATTTCCAAGAACAGAAACTAGTTGCGTTTATCTCAACCACATTCCATAAAGACGAAGAACTGGATGAAGCTCTAGAAAGACTTTCTGCTGAAGCCGTGCAAGCTGTTCAAGCAGGAAAAACCTTGCTTGTTCTTGATGACGCTAAAGCCCATCAAGAAGATTCGTACTGGATTGACCCGCATTTAGTTACTTCGGCGATTGATCAAGCATTAGTTAAAGCAGAATTAAGAAGAGATTGTTCTTTATTGCTACGTTCAGGAGCGATTCGTTCTCTGCATGATATTATTACTGTTTTTGGTTTAGGAGCAGATTTAATCAGCCCTTATTACATGTTCTTAACGGTTTTGGATGAATCCACTACACCGTTAACCAATTTATATAGCGCATTAACGAAAGGTTTAGAAAAAGTAATCTCTACCATTGGTATTCATGAGTTAAGAGGCTACGGCCGATTATATTCAAGTATTGGCTTACATGAATCCGTTGCAAAAGTATTAAATATTGTTAACTTTTTTGGATCAGAAGAAATCAATTCTGGCTTTGATGCCATGAAGCTGGATGCTTTAAAAAGAGCAGAAGATTACAATAACGATAAAGAACGTGTTGGAAAAACGTTCCACCTCTTCCCGCGTATCTGGAAAGCAATTGGCGAAGTAGCGTCTACTGGTGACTATGGTGCTTATCGCGATAAAATCACTGAACAAGAAACGGAAAACCCAACAACAATCCGCCATTTAGTTCAGGTAAAGCAAGGCAATAAAGCAGTTTCACCAAGTGAAGTTGATATTCGTGTCGGAGACCATGATTTACCATTTATCATTTCTTCTATGTCCTTTGGATCACAAAATGAGATTGCGTTCCGTGCTTATGCTGAGGGTGCAGACCGCTTAAATATGGTCAGTCTGAATGGAGAAGGCGGAGAAATCAAGGATATGCTCGGCAAATATCCAAAGACGCGCGGTCAACAGATTGCATCCGGACGTTTTGGAGTTAACGCTGAACTGTTAAACTCATCGAATCTGTTAGAAATTAAAATTGGTCAAGGAGCGAAGCCTGGAGAAGGCGGACATTTACCTGGCTCAAAGGTAACAGCTAAAGTGGCTGCTGCCCGTAATGCCACACTAGGTTCTGACTTGATTTCACCATCAAACAACCATGACATCTATTCGATTGAAGATTTAGCACAAATGATTCAAGAATTAAAGACGGCTAACGATCAGGCAAAAATTGCTGTTAAGGTACCTGTCGTACCAAATATCGGAACCATTGCAGTCGGTATCGCCAAAGCGGGTGCGGATATTATCACGTTAAGTGGATTTGATGGCGGCACAGGAGCTGCGAGAATTCATGCGTTGCAGCACGTTGGATTACCAGTTGAAATTGGCGTGAAAGCGGCACATAATGCCCTCCTTGAGAGCGGACTACGTCACAAAGTGGAACTTTGGGCTGACGGCGGAATGAAGAGTGCCAAGGACGTTATCAAAATTATGCTTCTTGGTGCAAACCGAGTTGGTTTTGGAACATTATCGATGCTTGCAATTGGCTGTACGACTTGCCGCGGCTGTCACTTAGATACATGTCATGTTGGTATTGCCACCCAAATTGAAACGGAAGCACAGGCAAAGGATCACGGTCTGCGCCGGTTTGTACCGCGACAATTAGATTTAGCGGTTCAAGGCATCATGAACCTGTTCACTGCTTTCGCTTCCGAATTAAAGGAACTCGCTGCTTCAGCTGGAATCAAAAATCTCCAAGATGCAGTCGGTCATTCCGAATTATTAGAGCAGTTTAAAGGAGAAGGTCAGCTGAACCTCTCTCATTTGCTTAAACCTTTAGAAATCAGCCAATTTGCGAAAGTGGAAGCATCCAAATCCATTTCGGAAGCGCAAATGCAAGTGGCTGTAGGTGCAGAATATCTCGATGGAAGTGTAGAACAGCTTCATTCATCTAGAGAATTCGCAAGTGTTACTTCTGAACAGCGTGTACTTGGAAGCCGTGTTTCCTGTCACCGTGTTCGCGGCAGACTTGACGGTTCCTACAAACAGCTTCCTCCTGTACAGCTAAAGTATAAGGAAGGATCGATTCCTGGAAACGGACTTGGTGCTTATAACAGTGAAGGCATTGAAATCACTGTTAACGGCGGCGGACAGGACGGGGTTGGTAAAACGTCCTTTGGCGGAAATATCCATGTCCTTAAGTCTAAAGGTAAAAATGGTTATTTCTATAATGGTTCTGTTGGAAAGGGCTTTGGATATGGAGCTCAAAAGGGTCTCCTAGTTGCCCAAGGAAATGCTGATGCCCGTGCTGGAATCCGATTATCAGGTGCAGATTTAATCATTGGCGGACAAGTGAAAAAGCCGCTTCCAGAAAAAGAAGCCGGCAACATTGGTTCTAATGCTAATATTAAAGGTTTTGCCTTTGAATATATGACAAATGGCCGCGGTCTTGTATTAGGAGATCCAGGACCATGGATTTGTGCTGGTATGACCGGTGGCGTTGTGTATTCACGACTTCAGCCTGAAATGGGTCTAACGAAAGATGCCCTCAAGAAAAGAATTGCAAAAGGTGCAAAGGTATCTGTCGCGGATTTAAATCAAAAAGGAATACAAGATATCACTGAGTTATTAACAAAGTATACTGACCTTCTCGAGCAAAACGGTCAGCCGGAAGAAGCAAACGATCTTCGTTCTTTATTAACAAACCTGGAAGATCATTTCGTTCAGATTCTTCCAGTTAAGGAACAAGCTGATCCATCAGTATCAACAGAGTGATTTATTAGTTACCAAAAAACGCCCGCTTTTGACAAGCGGGTGTTTTTTTGTCACATATTTTTGGAACAATAAGTAAAAAAATTCATATAATTTCTCTTGATTAAATGCATGATTCCATGTATAGTACAGTATTGTTATTTATGAGTAAAATTAAGATAACTACTTATTTTGAAAGGAAACTATTTATAATGAAGTTAGGTGCCCGCATTTTCAAAACGGGAATAGCTATTGTTTTATCACTATACTTAGCCCAACTATTGCATTCACCTTCCCCAGTCTTTGCCGCTATTGCTGCGATATTTGCTATTCAGCCGACGATATACCGTTCCTATTTAACAATCATTGAACAGATTCAAGGTAATATTATTGGAGCTTTAATGGCAGTAATTTTTGTTCTTGTGCTAGGTAATCATTATATTGTTGTCGGACTGGCAGCGATCATCGTCATTCTTCTAAATCTAAAGCTGAAACTCGAGAAAAACATTGGTCTTTCACTGGTAACATTAATTTCAATAATGGAAATACAAAGCGGAAGCTTTATTCAGTTTGCAGGAATTCGTTTCTCCACGATTATGATTGGGGTATTTTCAGCGTTCATAGTTAATCTCGTATTTATGCCGCCAAAATATGAAAATAAGCTTTATTTAAAAATAGCCGACACGACCGAAGAGATTATTAGGTGGATTCGATTAAGTACACGTCATGACTTCGATCATCAACTTCTCAAAACTGATATTGAAAAGTTAAAGGACAGTTATATTAAAATCAGTCAATTTTATTTAATGTATAAAGAAGAACGAAGCTATTTTAAAAGGATTACTTTAGAAAAGTCTCGGAAGCTTGTTATTTATCGGCAAATGACTTCTGCTGCCAAAAAAGCGCTTGATACGTTAAAAAAGCTTCATCGTTTTGAAAATGATCTGTTACACCTGCCTGAAAATTTTCAGCAATCGATTCAGGGACAATTGGATTGTTTGATTTATCAGCATGAGCAGCTAATGCTCAGGTTTATTGGCAAAATCCCAACCCACCCAACGTATTCAGAAGGAAATGTTTGTTTAAACAAAAAAGAATTATTTGACTTATTTTTATCGCATCAAAAGGAATATGCCGAGGAAGATCCTCCACATATGTATCACATTATGCAAATCGTTGCATCAATCATTGACTATAGTGAACAGGTCGAACATCTTGATACTTTGATTACAAGTTTTCATTCCTATCATGAAAATGAAGTTTCCATTGAGGAACCTCATAACGAATAAAAACCGAAGTGGAATTTACTCCACTTCGGTTTCTTTATGTTCAAGAAGTTGAACTTGAAATAATTTAAAATAGTTCCCTTGCTTCGCCATTAGTTCTTCATGTGTTCCGACTTCAACAATTTGGCCATGTTCAATCAAAACGATGCGATTCGCATGAGTGATGGTCGATAACCGGTGTGCCACAATAAAGGTTGTACGGTCCTTTGCAAGCTCTTCGAGGGATTCTTGAATCGAATGTTCACTTTCTAAGTCAAGAGCCGATGTCGCTTCATCTAAAATGAGGATAGGCGGGTTTTTCAAAAATACCCGTGCAATGGCAATCCGCTGCTTTTGACCCCCGGAAAGCTTCACACCCCTTTCCCCTACCCTTGTATTATATCCTTCAGCAAGATTCATGATAAATTCATCTGCATTAGCGGCTTTTGCTGCCTGGTAAACTTCTTCATCCGTTGCCCATGGTTTTCCCAATAAAATATTATCCTTCACTGATTCACTAAATAGAATATTATCTTGAAACACAACCCCAATTTTATCCCTTAAAGTTTGAACCTTAAACTGACGAATATCTACACCATCGAGAGTAATCTTTCCTTTGGTTACGTCGTAAAAACGCGGAATTAAACTAACCAGCGTTGATTTCCCGCCGCCGCTCATTCCAACAAGTGCAATGGTTTCTCCCTTTTTTACATCAATGGTAATATCTTTAAGAACTGGTTCCTCATTTTCATTATAGGAAAAGGATACATCCTCAAAAGAAATATCACCGTGTACATTAGTACACTCTTTCGAATCCGGCTCGTCAACGATATCATATTTTTCATCCAATAATTCAAAAACACGGTCCATTGAGGCAAAGGATTGTGTAACAGTGGTTGAAGAGTTAACCAGTCTTCTTAAGGGATTATAAAGCTTGTCAATATAAGCAAAAAACGCCACCATCGTACCAAGTGATAGCTGATGTTGAATAACTAAATATGCTGAATATCCTATCACAATTAATGGTGCGATATCTGTAATTGTGTTTACAGCAGAAAAGGACTTTGCGTTCCAGCTCGTGTGCTGCAAGGCTTTTTCTAAAAAGTTTTTATTTTGCTTATCAAACTGGGTTTGTTCATACTCTTCAATCGCAAAACTCTTGATGACAGGCATCCCTTGCACCCGTTCATGAAGGTAGCTTTGAACCTCCGCAAGAGCTTGCGAACGAATCCTTGTTAACCTCCGTAAATTCCCAAAAAAGTATCTAATGGAAATAGCATAGAGTGGAAACAGCAAAATCGAAATTAAAGTTAATTTAACATTCATTGAAAACATAAGAATAATGGCAATAACAATTGTTGCGATATCCAGCCACAGGTTCATCAACCCCGTCACAACAAACGTTTTCGTTTGCTCGACATCATTTATAACACGAGAAATGATTTCTCCTGCCCGGGTATTTGCATAATACTTAAAGCTAAGCTTTTGAATATGTTTATACATCGTATCACGAAGATCATATAAGATTTTACTTGATGTCCACTGGGCAAAATACTGCCGGTAATATTCAATTGGCGGCCTAAGAATCACAAAAACAACAATCATCACACCCAAAATCAGCATTAATTTATGTATTTTTTCATCAGCTGATAAGGAGTGATTTCCAATGATGTCATCCACTACATATTTTATTAATATAGGGATGATAAGTGGAATCGAGAATTTTATGACTCCAATGATGATTGTTCCGAAGATTTGCCATTTGTATGGCTTTACAAATTGAAGATATCTCTGAATACTATTCAATCTTTTGTGGCCCCCTTTCTTTTTTCGATAAGCACGTAAAAACCTGTTGATAAAATCAACAGGCACCCTACGCTACCCTTAACGTCTATATGTTAAATAACGCTCATACCAAATATCAATAAAATCTGGTGCAAATGGGCCATTTCTTTGCCGAATCCATTGAATCAATTTATCAACGTTTCGCTTGAGAATTTGGTCTATCACATCCGGATAATTCATTTCGCGGCGATGCCGCTCATACTCATCTTCGTCTAGCAAATTAAACGTCATATCAGGATACACCTTTATATCAAGATCATAATCAATATATTTAAGTGCTTCACCATCAAAAATAAACGGTGAACTGATATTACAGTAATAATAAATGCCGTCTTCACGGATCATTCCAATTACATTAAACCAGTATTGTGAATGGAAGTAACAAATGGCAGGTTCTCTTGTAATCCACGTTCTACCATCTGATTCTGTTACCAATGTCCGATCATTTCCACCAATCACTAAATGCTGTGACCCTTTTAAAACGGTTGTTTCTTCCCAGACGCGATGGATGTGCCCATTGTGTTTATAGCTATGTATTTGCATCGGTTCACCTTCGATGGGTACGCCCATGTTCTCCCCTACCTTCATTACTGAACGCTTTGTAACCTATTCCTTGAAAAATAATGACAAAAGGCAACAAAGAAAATTCCTATTTTCTATTATTATAACGGTTGAGAACAGAATTTAAAACAAAAGAGCCACATTTCAAGTGGCTCTTTGTAAAAATTTGCGAATTTTTTTCTTCATTTTCATTACAAGGAAGGAGTTAAACTCGATTCCCGATATGAATTAATAACCTCTTCCGTCTGTTTTTCAAACATAGACTGAATTTCTTTCAACTCTTTTTTCATAAGTTGAATATCAATTTGAATACTTTCAAGATCGGTTTCGTTCTGTAATGACTGCAGTTCTTCTTCAATTTGCTGACAACGTTCAAGTTCAGCCTGAAGGTATAATAATTTTTCCATCGTTGCCATTTGCTCGGAAACTAATCGGTTAAAATGATTCATTTCCCTCACCGCCTTATTATTTGTACCTAATATGTATTCTTGAACAAACGTTAATCTCCTTTGACTACTTATGTAGACAAAAAGGAAGTTTTGTCGAAACCAGAAAAGCGGAAGCGCCTTGCCCAGGGGCGACAGGCATAAGACGAGCCGGCGAGAAGGTTGTTCTTTAACCTTCTTGACGGATTGGCTTATGACCCCGAGCCCCTAGGCGCTGCAGCTCGACAACAAGAAGAAGACACTCTTTCGATTGGAAGAGTGCCTTCAAATAAAATGTTATTAGCTTTGGCCGAATTGACCAGCGTTGCCTTGACCTTTACGAGCTTGAGATTGTTGGTTTTGTGCTTTTACTTCAGCAGCATTTGTTTCACTCGCAAATTCAGTACCAAATTGGCCAGCTGCACCAGCTGCACCTGCACCAGCTTGAGATTGAGAATTTTGTTGTCTTACTTCCTGGATGTTTGTTCCAGCTGAAGTTTTGTTTGGCTGTTGATTGAAGTTTGCCATTGTAATCACCTCCACGAATATTAATGTATCCCGGCTTCGTGAAGATTATCCAAAAAAATTATTTAAAAATAATTAAACGAGTAAAGAGATTCCTCCATCAACGATGATAGTTTGTCCACGAATCATACTTGAATCATCAGATAATAAGAACATTACGGTGTTTACCATATCCTCAATTTCAACCATTCTCCCAGCAGGAGTTTTTTCTTTTGCTTCTTGAAGCAACTCCTCCCGATTAGGGAAATGCTTTAATGCTTCTGTATCTACCGCACCGCCGGAAACGGCATTTACCACAATATTTTTTGGTGCCAGTTCAATCGCTAAATACCTTGTCAATGCTTCGAGGGCTGCTTTTGATACGCCTACCACAGTATAATTCTTTAGATAACGTATCGACCCTAGAGAACTTATGCTGACAATCTTCCCTCCACCATTTTTTTCCATCAACTTTGCCGCTTCCTGGCCGCAAAATAAAAGAGCTTTGCTATTGATGTTTAAAGTCCAATCCCAATGTGATTCTTCCAGCTCCATAATCGGGCGCTGCACACCTGAAGCCGCGTTATTGACAAATACATCTAAGCGGCCAAATTCCTGTTCAATTTGGGCGAACATATCTTTAATTTTGTCTACATCTCCAACATTGGCTTTGATTATTAAGGCTTTTCTGCCTAATGCCTCAACCTGTTCCGCTGTTTCTAAGGCACCCTTCTTACTTCTCGCATAATTAATGACAATATCATATCCCGCTTCAGCAAGCCGAAGTGCAGTTGCCTTTCCGATTCCCCTGCTGCTTCCAGTAATTAATGCTACTTTTTGTGTCATTATCCTTTTCCTTTCCTCAATCAAGTATAGCTTCTATTTTAGCTTTTCCATGAATAGAAGACAATTAATAGACCAAACACTAAGGGAAAATACCATAACGAAGGGATGAAAGTTTTATGTATGCAGGACGGGATATGACGGAGCTTTCAATGATGGCTAAATCTGACTGGAAGGATAGCGAGCTTGCCTTTTTTCATCACTCTCTGCAGCAAATTGCCCCCTATTTAAATAGCGAGGGGCAAACCATACACAGAGAAATTATCGAAGAAATTGAAAATCGCGGAGGCATCAAACATTAGAAAAAAAGAACGCCGTAATAAGGTCACGGCGTTCTTCCTATTTTTGTTCCTGATAAAGCTTTAACATTTTTTGATAGGAAACAGGAAAAGCGTATTCTTCCATTTCCGCTAACGAAACAAGCCGCCATTCATCACTTTCTACAAACTCGGAACATATTTTACCTGTATACACTTTAATATTCCAAACTAAATGTGAAAAAACATGCTCAATTTGGCCGATAATATGATCAAGCTTGACGGATAAATTCAGAGATTGATTAAATTGAACTGCAACTTCCTCGCGATCAGCCTGCAATGGATGAACAATCTCAACGTTTGGAAATTCCCATAGATTTGCAAGTAATCCTGACGAGGGCCGCTTATGAATGACAATCTTCCCATTTTCAGCTAAAAGAATAGCGGAAGCTAATTGTACATGACGTGTTTTTGTTTTTTTCGTTTTCACTGGCAGCTCATTTTGTACACCTTCATGAAACCCGTGGCAATGTTCACGAACTGGGCATAATAAGCATGATGGAGAGGTTGGGGTACAAATCAATGCCCCTAATTCCATTAAAGCTTGGTTAAAGGCAGACGGATCATCATGTGAAATCAATTCCCGAACCGCATTTTCAAAAATTTTTCGTGTCGATGGTTTAGCAATATCTTTCCAAATAGAAAGTATTCTTGATAAAACGCGCATAACATTGCCATCAACAGCAGGTTCCGGAACTCCATAGGCAATGCTTAAAATAGCACCTGCGGTATAAGGTCCGACCCCCTTAAGTTTCGCAATTTCTTCAGGGGTGCAAGGTACCTTACTATTATAATTCTCTTTTACTTCCTTAACTGCAGACTGCAAATTCCGAACTCTTGAGTAATACCCAAGTCCTTCCCATGCTTTTAGAACCTTATCTTCTTCCGCTTTGGCTAAGTCTTCGATGGTAGGAAACCATTCGATAAAGCGATTAAAATAGGGAATGACAGTATCTACTCTTGTTTGCTGCAGCATTATTTCTGATACCCAGACCTTATATGGATCCTGATCTTTTCTCCAGGGAAGGTCCCGCTGTTCCGCCTTAAACCAAGAAATTAAATCATTTTGAAAAGCATTTATATTGATTTCTGTAATATTTTTTAGTTCAATTAACATAACTTTAAGCCCTCCGTAAAAAACTAGCAAAAAGAAAAGCATTTTCGTTTTACAATAAGTTAATTTTTCTATTTTGACAAGAACATTTTAAAGGAGGATATTCCTTTTGGATACTGGAACTCATGTTGTCATGGGCATTGCACTGGGTGGTCTTGCAACCCTCGATCCAGCGGTAGCCGCCAGCCATGCTGCTACAACCAGTGTTTTAATTGCAACAATAGCAGGTTCTCAAATACCAGATATTGACACTGTTTTAAAACTAAGAAATAATGCCATTTATATTCGAAATCATCGCGGAGTAACCCATTCTATTCCTGCGGTCATCCTGTGGCCGCTCTTAATTGTGGCAGTCATTTATCCTTTTTTTCAAGGGGCCAATCTCCTTCATCTCTGGGCATGGACCTTTGCTGCCGTATTTATCCATGTATTCGTTGATATATTTAATGCATACGGAACTCAGGCCTTAAGGCCCTTCTCCTCAAAATGGGTGGCGCTCGGTGTGATTAATACTTTTGATCCGATCATATTTGGAATTCATGTTGTTGGGATCTTCATTTGGATATTAGGGGCAAATCCAGGCTATACCTTTCTGATTATGTATGCAGTTATCATCGTTTACTATTTAAGGAGGTATCAGGCTAAAAGGAGAGTATTAGTTGAGGTAAGAACTCTGATTCCTGATGCAACGGAAATTATAATTGCTCCAACCATGAAATTTCATCAGTGGCGAATTGCTGCCATGAATAAAAGCATGTTTTTTGTTGGCAGGTCCGAAGATAAAAAAGTAGAAATTTTGGACCGTTTTAATCGTGTTCCAGTTCCACAAACACCCTTAATTGAAGCAGCGAAACAGGATGACAATATTTCCGCTTTTCTTTCATTTTCTCCGGTCTATCGCTGGGAAATAGATGAATTCACTGATTATTATGAGGTCCGTTTTATTGATTTGCGCTATCGAAGTAATGGTCATTATCCCTTTGTAGCTGTGGTGCAATTAGATTGTAATCTAAACCGAATTACCTCTTATACCGGCTGGGTGTTCAGCGAAAAGAAATTGCGAAAAAAATTAGGGATTATCCCAAGTTAAAAAGCAAGTGGCCAATAATCACTTGCTTTTTTAATGGAGAGTATTTTTTGCTTGCTCTAGAAAATGTTTATATTTCGGATTGGTTGCTGCAAATTCATGCAGTTTATCTCCGTAATGTTCAATCCATTGTTTAACAATTCTTTCTGTCATTTCACTGCCCATATATTCCCTTCCCGCTTTTGCGTATGTGGTTTCAAAATCCTCCCAAAGCAGCTCAACCCAAGTTCGGGCTTGCTGATAGGAAAGCTGGGCATTTTTGTCTAAAAGCAGGTTCGCTAATTTTTCATGATAATCATTCATACACGCACCCCATTTGCCATTTTCTTATAACATAACCGTAAAAATTTAAGCAAATACTAACGTTACGTGGTAAGCATCGAAAGACAAACAATGCTTTTCACGTTTTTCTCATTCCCTTTATGGAGGTACAGCATGAGAAATAAACAAACTGGATTTCCAAATCAAAATAATAATAAGTTTGAGGGAGAACCGAGAGCAAAAGCAGAATATGCTTCAAAAAGAGCAAACGGCACTATCAATACGCATCCTCAAGAGCGCATGCGTGCTTCCGGTGAACGCGATGACGAATCACCGCAATTTTAATTTGTAGCACTAAGACAAACCAGAGACTAGGTTCTCTGGTTTGTCACTTCAATTGCTTTAACAGGGATATCGGCAGTGCTTCTTCTTTACCATCACCGTTTAGTCGATACCCCCAAGCAAATACCCCATTCATATAGTCTATTTTAAAATGTTGGCCAGGGTCTCCTTCAATTTCGTAAATTTCCCCAGATTTAAAGGATTCAGGTTTTAATAAATATGCCTTTGCCATTAAAACTTTTCTTTCAAGGACAGCAAATTCATTTACCATCCCCATTTGCTCGGCTTTTCTTGCTTTTTCTTGCAGCGCTGCAATTTCCTGCCTTAATTCATGTTCTGTCATTTCACTATACCGCTTCTCCTGTTGCATCCTTTTCCCTCCCATTTCTCTTTATTTTAGTATAGTTTTTTTTGTAAAATTAATAAAGGTAAAAACCATTTTGAAGGAGATAACTTAATGAAAACAATCATCGTAACTGGAGCTGGGACAGGCTTGGGAAAAGAGTTAGCATTTCTTTTTTCAAAAAAGGGGTATCATCTTTTGCTTGCTGGTAGAAATTCTGCTAAATTACATGCTGCCAAAGATGAAATTGAATCCAGTGGCGGTACTGCTGATATCCTTGTACTAGACATTCGGAATAATGAAGAAGTTTCTGAGAAAATAAAAGATATTGGCAGTACCTTCCATATAGCTGGATTGGTGAATAATGCCGGTGTAGGACATTTTGGGCCGTTTGAGGAGATAGATGAAAAGCAAATCCTTGAAATGTTAGATACTAATGTGTTATGTACAATTTTTATGACGAAAGCAGTATTACCGCTTCTACATGTTAAGGGCGAAGGAAGGATTATGAATATTATTTCAACTGCTGGTTTACGCGGAAAGGTCAATGAAGCAGTTTATGCAGCGAGCAAATTTGCTGTCAGAGGCTTCACCGAAAGCCTGCAAAAGGAATATGAGGACAGTGGAATTAAAATTAATGCTGTTTACATGGGAGGCATGGCTACACCATTTTGGTCGGGCAGTGATCATATTAAAGATCCCTCAAGGCTAAGCTCACCTAAACAGGTGGCTGAAATGATTTTTGAGCAAATTGATCAAAATGAGATTATTATTGAAAATAAAAAATCATGACGGGCTTGTCATGATTTTTTACTTTCAGCTAAGTACCTCTCAATTAAATCGAATGGAAAGCCTTTCCGATATAAAGCTTGCTTCATCTTTTGCTCATATTCGAAACCGCTGAATTGAGAATATTTCCGATGGGCTTTTTCCCCCTGAAATTTTATGGCCTCCATTTCCTCATCAACTTCTTTATTCACTTCAGTTTCATTTACAGCAATTTGAATAACCTCAAAAGGATATCCTTTTCTAAGCAGCAATTGCTCCAGCTTTTTCTTTTGAATTTTAAAAGAGTCCTTCGAATTCTTTTGGAAGAACTTATCGCTCATTTTCGTTGCTTTTTCTATCTGCTGTTCGAGCGGAAATTCCTCAAGTGCACGAAGACGAATTCCCTCCTCAATCCCTTTTTCCTTTAATTCCAGTTTGATTAAATCAGGACCTTTATCAGTCGTATTGGCAAGTGTTCGTACATAAGCAAAAGCATAATCCTCATCATTGATGTATTTCTGATTTGTTAATTTATGAACAACTTCCTCGATAACAGGTTCATCTACTTCTTTTTGAATAAGATAATCCCTAATTTCTTTCGCCGACCTCATTCTCCTAGCTAAATAATTTACAGCTAGATTATATGCCTTACGAATATCATCCTGAAATTGGATTTCCATGCAGGAAAAATCATCAATTTCCATGCCTTTTTTTAACTGAAATTTTATTAGGACATCACTATCAACACTAAAGGCAAATTCCTCGCCTTTTCCGTAATCCATAAACACATTAAATCGGTCTTGATTCTTCTGCTGTGTGGTGATTTTCGTAATAATAGCCATTTCCTTCACCTCAAGAATACTTTACCATATTTTTCATTTAATATAGTAAAATAAAAGCAAAAGGGGGTGTTTTTCATGAAAATTGCAATCGCAGGCGGAACTGGCTTTGTTGGGAAGGCACTGGTAGAAGAATTCCTAAAAAACAATCATAAAGTCGTTATTTTAACTAGAAGGTTACCTGCCGTAAATAAAAATGATCGAATTAAATATGTACAATGGCTGAGTGAAAATTCAAACCCCATATCCGAACTTCAGAATACTGATATTTTTATTAACCTTGCTGGAGAGTCGATTAATAGCGGCCGATGGACAGAAAAAAGAAAAAACAAAATATTAATCAGCCGGCTTGAGGCTGTTAATGAGCTATTAGAAATAATGAAGAAATTGGAACGAAAACCAAAGGCATTTATTAATGCCAGTGCAGTCGGCATTTATGGAACTTCATTAGACAAGGTATTTACAGAAGAAGAGCAAATACTCGGAAATGATTTCTTAGCTGAAACCGTCAAGCAATGGGAATACGAAGCAGGTTTTGCAGCAAAATTGGGAATACGGACTGTTTTTTGCAGATTCGGAATTATCCTTGATCGTAACGGGGGAGCATTGCCAAAAATTACATTTCCATATAAGGCTTTTATTGGCGGGAATATCGGCCATGGCCGGCAGTGGATGTCGTGGATCCATATTGAAGATATCGTCAAAGGGATTACTTTTATTCTTAAAAACGAGAACATTCAAGGACCAGTTAATTTTACAGCGCCTAATCCGGTTATGATGAGCGAGTTTGGAAAAACACTTGCTCTGGTATTACATCGTCCTCATTGGCTGCCGGTTCCAAGCTTTGTCCTCCGATTACTTTTGGGAGAAATGAGTACATTAGTTGTCGATGGTCAAAAGGTATTACCAAATAAATTATTGAATTCAGGTTTTAAATATAAATACTCTGATCTTCAAAAAGCCTTACAAAATATATTTACTTAAATCTGTATCATTCCTTTCCTAAAAGGTAAAAATGGAAATAAGTACATAAAGTGCTTTATTTTTACCACATAGCTTGATGACGATTGACAAAAAAATGTTGAAAGGAATGAGCAAAATGGCTGAAAAGAAGAAAAAGGATAAAGATAGAGGGAAATACAGTCTTACAAGCATGCAAGAGGTATCCTATCAGCGTGAATTTAAAATGGCAGACCGTGCAGGCGGTTATTCCGACAGAAAAACGAAGCTATAGAACACCAAATTTTTAAAGAATTTTCCATTAATGGACCCCTTTTATTTTGTTAAAACTAGAGTGGAGAGCATTTTTCCTCTCAACAGTTAACATTTGAAAGGGGTTTTTGCAATGGGCCGTTCACGCGGACATGGTTCACGAGATAAAAATAAAGCTTCGCTACCACAAGTGCCAAAAAACATGAAATCAGATGGACAGGATGTTGAGTTTTCAAAGGAAATGGCTGATGGAGCCGATCTTGAGGCACTGGCACGCGCTAATGCAGCAAACCAGCGCGTCCAAAATCGAAATAGAAAATAATCCTAAAAAAAGAAGCAGGTTTGCCCTGCTTCTTTAATATAAATTCTCATTGTTTAAACACTAATTCATGTTCACATTTTTTTGCATGGGCTTTTAGGAAATAGCCTTTGACAAATGGTACTGTAAATCGGTCAAGTCCGAAGTAGTAAGCTCCAGTACCTGCGAATAATAGAATCATCGCTGCTGTATAAAGTATTGGATTAGTGCTTGTTGTTCCCGCGAGCATAAAGTTTAAGTTCATGAATGCACCGGCGATTAATGCGGGAATTGTTGCTAATCCCACGATTAACCCTAAACCAACTAGCATTTCTCCCCAAGGAATCAAGACATTAAAGATATGAACATTTGGGATCGCGAATTGTTGTAAAAAGTCAGCGTACCAAGCTTGCACTGCTGGATGTTCCCCTGTTGCATTTGCCAGAGCCCCTTTAAGGAAACCGCCTGCATCAAAACCGCCTGTTAATTTATGATAACCTGCCTCAATCCATTGTAAGCCAAGCCAAACTCGTAATACTGTCCATACAACTGCAGCAAGTGGTGTTTTGTACCATCTCATCACAATCATCTCCTATTTATTTCTTGTGAAGCATTTCACAAGTTTATTAATGATTTTAACTTCCCTTTTTATTAGGGATGGATCAGCTAGCTGTTATTGTAGTGGAAGTTTGTGAATCGTTTCACTAACTTCTCTACACTTTTAATATACTCTCCTATACATAAAACCGCAACGACTTTCACAGTTTCTTAACATATTAATATTAGAAATTTGAAGAGAATGTGAACGTACCAATTTTATTGTGGATAGTGTGCATAACAATGTGGAATACCTATATTAAAAGCTTTTTAACGTGGATAAATTTGTGGATTAAAAGAGCATCCAATATATACAGATGCTCTTTTTATTACCTATAATGCCGATACCTTTTCCTCGAATGAAACAATTTCACTTTCAATTTCCCCAAGGATTGGAAAATAACTAATTGTTTCATCCAGCTTTGCAAGTTTATCTAAATCCTTTTTTTCAGCCTTAATGACGAATATTCCATTAGAAATTTCATCAATCCAGGTGATTGATGGTTTTAAAAGGTTTTTGGAAAGGCCAGTTATTAACCAAAATTCTTTCGTCTGCCCTTTTTTCTGTTCTAGTTCTTCGGAAACAGTTTGGTTAAAATTTCGTTTTATATGATTGTTTTGACACACGTAAGCCAAATCCTCGATAACAGCACTAGCTGTAGGAAACATCCCTGCTCCAGGACCCTGCAGCGTGATTCTGCCAACAATATCTGAATGAACACTTACAGCATTCTCGACGCCTTCTACATGATAAAAAGGATTCTCCTTCCCGACAAGGGCCGGCTTAACAGATACCTGTATTTGACTGCCTTCCTTAGATATACTGGCAATATGTTTAAATCTCAATTCTAATTTTTCGGCAGCGTCAATTAATTCACTTGTGATAGAAGTAATTCCTTGACGTTCAACGTCCTGCCAATTCGGTTCTTCTCCAAATGCAATTCGGCTGAGAATCATAGCTTTGTAAAAGGCATCGAAGCCTTCGACATCATTGGTTGGGTCTGCTTCTGCATAGCCATTTTTTTGAGCCTGAAGCAAGGCTTCGGCAAAGGACCACTTCTTTTCTCTCATTTCGGTTAGGATGAAATTTGAGGTTCCATTAAGTATTCCTTGAATTTGTTGAACCCGGTTAATTTTTAATAATTGCCTTAATGTCTGTATGACGGGAATTCCTCCGGCTACCGTAGCTTCAAACCCAACCGAGACATTTTTTTCATTTGCCAGTGCGATCAGCTGTTTCCCGTGGTGTGCAAACATTTCCTTATTAGCTGTAATAATGTGGCAGCCCCGCTCAATTGCCTTTTGCAAAAATGTAAAGGTTGGCTCCTTGTTTACAATGGCTTCAATTACAATATCAAGCTTTGGCAAGTTAAGTATATCTTCAAAGTCTGTAGTTACTAAAACATTTTTACGAATATTTCTTTCCCTTTGCATATTTTTGATTAGAATCGCCGCCACTTCCACTTTTTTGCCTAA
Organism: Neobacillus bataviensis; assembly: GCF_019969725.1. The sequence continues at coordinate 739,450 of NZ_JAHXYW010000002.1, read as the reverse complement.
AACGGCTTCGAGTTCGTCAGCATGGGATTCAATCGTCCGGTAGACACCTTCTCCAACCGTACCAAAACCTAAGATTGCCACTTTTATTACAGTCATTTTTTTGCACCCCTTCAATAAATAGTTAGAAAATACGAAAAGCCCTCTTCATAAGAAGAGGGCACGGATTCCTCCTCTTATCTATCAGGTTTTATCAAAACCTGCAGGAATTAGCACCTTTTCAAGGATTACCTTGAAGGTTGCCGGGCTTCATCGGGCCATGTCCCTCCGCCGCTCTGGATAAGAGATATATAATTTTTCATTAAATTTTCCAAGAATATAAAATGAATATTAGCTGAATCTTCAGTCAATGTCAATAGTTTTTTAAAGCGGCAATAATTCAATTGTCTCCTTGTTACCGATTTTATCAATCATAGTAAGCCATTCCTGCGGTTTATTTGAAAGCACTGAATAATACGCAGTTAGAAAATCTTTTACAAGAGATGCTGGTAAACTATGGACCTCATCACTTGTCGGCATAAAGCATAAATCGAGGCCAGAGACAGCCTCACCGTTATTTTCCCATGATGGATGGACGTAAGCGAGATCTAGACGGTTATAGCCTAGATGGGATAGTACCTCCCTGCGCACATATGGATCCATCACTTTCACACCGCCGAATTCATGATGTTCTACTCTATATGGATCATAAATTTCAGCGAACATACCAAAAAGTTCTTTTTCGTTCTCTTTTGCAAGCATTTGTAAATCCTTCAAACGATTCTGTGCTAAAAATCGGCCAAGGCTTAACCCTGGCTTACTGATAATGGTGAAGTCTGTCATTGCGATATTCCAATCCGGGTAATAGCGGTATTCTGTAGCTCCCACTACCTGATCATCATCAATAGCAACAAATACGCGGATACTTGGATCTTCTAGCGGTTCTTTCCATAGCCCATAATCCAACACTTCCTCAGGCGGGAATATCTTTCCCATTAAATCATGAAGCTTTTTAAAATTTGAGTCCTCAATATTTGTTATTCGTTTATACTCCATTAGTAAATTGGCCCCCATTCTTTATTTGAATGGATTCCTCCATTCCATAATCGCTGCATGATTGCAAGATTCTTCATCATCTAAATAATTTGTTGAAATACCTAAGGGCACACGGCCGCAGCCTAGGAGAAAGGTAATGACAGGGTCCCTTACCTCCCCCTTAATGATGGCAGCCAAGTATTCTTCGGGCGTCATTTGATGCGCCACTTTATGATAGCCAGGCATTCTGCCCCCACCAAGCAGCCGGTCAAACCCCTTTTCAATCACAACATGATACATAGCCTGCATCATTAACTTACCAAGCCCCAGTTTTCGGTACTTTGGGCGAACGCTGATATCTACAATATACAAGGAATTTCCATTCGGTTTATGGTTACGGATATACCCGTGATCAGTGATTTCATCCCATGAATGATTGATTTCTTTTGGATCAAAATCCACACATAGGCCGGTGAGAGAGCCCGCTAGCACTCCATCCACCTCCACACATATAGCTCCTTCTTGAAAAAGAGTAACATGGTTATTTAATTGCCCTTTATTCCACCATAATTCTGATGGAAAAGGAGGAGGAAAGCATTCCGCTTGGATTTCAATGAGCTGGTCAAAATCCTCTTTTGTATAATTGCGAATTATAACCGGCATTGGTTTTTCCATATCAAAAACAAAAAATTCACTTCTGTACATCCGATCACATCCTACTTTTCCCAATCAGGGTATAAATCAGTTCTGCGGTCGCGCCAGGTTGTAACAGAACCGCGTTCGCGGACTTCATACAATAGATCTAAATCAAGATCAGCTGTCACAACCATATCATCATTGATTTCCCCTTCCACTAAAATGCCGCGCGGCGGGAAAGGAATATCATTAGGAGTAATAATAACTGCCTGACCAAAATTAGCCCTCATAAAGTCAACTGTTGGCAGTGAGCCAACTGTTCCGGTTAAAACCACATATACTTGATTTTCGATTGCCCGAGCATGACTGGTGTACCGCACCCGATGAAAGCCATGACGATCATCCGTACAGGATGGACAGAAAATAACATCAGCGCCTTTTGCTTTGGCCATACGGACAATTTCCGGAAATTCAATATCATAGCAGGTAAGAAGGGCTATTTTTCCTTTGTCTGTTTCAAAAATTTGAAACGAATCACCTGGTGCCATACTCCACTCCTTTACCTCTGTCGGAGTAATATGAAGCTTTGCCTGCTCGCCAATTCTTCCATCAGGGTAAAATAAATGGGCGGTATTGTAGAGCTTATTGTCTTTTTTAATAACATGCGTACCGGCAATAATATGCATGTTGGTCTGTCTGGCAAAGTTAGAAAACAGCTCTCGGTATTGTTCCGTAAAGCCTGGCAAATCGTCAATGGTTAGACTTTCACCCTTTCCGTTGCCAATGGAAAGAAGCTGTGTGGTAAAAAACTCAGGAAACAAAACAAATTCAGCCCCGAATTCTTCAGCTGTTTTTATATAATGCTCACATTGGGAAGCGAATTCCTCAAACGAATTAATTGTATGTAAATGATACTGTACTACTGATACTCTATATTTCATATCTAACCTCCACAACATTAATTTGGAAATTTTCCCTAAGGAAATTATCTCCTATTTTAGATTTTCATACAAATAATTTGCCAAATGAAAAGCCCGCCAATTGGCGAGCTTTATATTATTGCTGCAGTTTTCCTTCAGCAAGTTTAATTTGCGCTTTCACCTGCTCAGGTGACGTTCCTCCGAAGCTATTGCGGACAGCCACTACATGTTCAGGGGCTAAAACTTCATAAATATCCTCTTCAAACAATGGACTGAACTGCTGATATTCATCGAAGCTTAAATCCAGTAAAAATTTGTTGGATTGGATCGCATATAAAACAATTTTCCCGATAACTTCATGGGCATCACGGAACGGCAATCCTTTTCTAACTAGATAATCGGCAATATCTGTAGCATTAGAAAAATCATTGTTAATTGCTTTTCGCATGATCTCTTTATTCACGGTCATAGTTTCAATCATCGGTGCGAGGAGCATTAATGAGCCTTCCAGTGTTTCAACAGTATCAAACATACCTTCTTTATCTTCTTGTAAATCTTTATTATACGCCAGTGGCAATCCTTTGAGGACTGTTAATAAACCTATTAAATTGCCATAGGTGCGCCCTGTTTTTCCTCTAAGCAATTCTGGTACGTCAGGATTTTTCTTTTGCGGCATAATGCTTGATCCTGTACAAAAAGAATCATCAAGCTCGACAAATTGGAATTCCTGGCTGGACCAAATCACTAATTCTTCAGAAAATCTGGAGATATGCGTCATGATGATTGACCCGATTGATAGAAATTCAAGGATAAAATCACGGTCACTGACGGCATCCATGCTATTTGGATAGATGGTTCCGAATCCAAGCAGGTCGGCAACAAGTTCGCGGTTTATCGGAAAGGTCGTCCCTGCTAATGCTCCAGAACCGAGTGGAAGCCAGTTTACACGTTTCAAAGAATCTAACAATCTCTCTTTATCGCGTTCAAACATCCAAAAATATGCCATTAAATGATGGGCAAATGACACCGGCTGAGCACGCTGTAAATGTGTATAACCTGGAATTAGTGTTTCTACGTTCTCCTTGGCCTGTTTGATGATCGCCTGCTGGACATCTTCGACTAATTTAATCAACTCAGTTGTTTTTGTACGAAGATATAAATGCATGTCCGTTGCGACTTGATCGTTACGGCTGCGTCCGGTATGGAGCTTGCCGCCGACAGGCCCAATTTCTTCAATTAAAAGCTTTTCAATATTCATATGAATATCTTCATCTTCTATTAAAAATTCTACTTCGTTACGATCCACTTTCTCTTTAATCTTAAGAAGACCATTTTTTATTTTGTCGGCATCCTCCATTGGGATGATACCGCATTCCCCAAGCATTGTGACATGGGCAAGGCTTCCGGCGATATCTTCTTTTGCTAGTTTTTGATCAAAAGAGATTGAAGCAGTAAATTCTTCGACTAATTTATTCGTTTCTTTTGTAAAACGTCCGCCCCATAGCTTGGACATCAGTGCTCCCCCTTACTTCCTCTAAGAAGTTTGCCCCCGAAATTTTGGCTTCGAGGGCGCTTTAGAATTATTTTAAAACTGATTCTTTTTTGGTTACCTCTGAATAAACCTTTGTTGGCAGTCCCCATAGTTTAATAAAACCAACTGCTGCATTGTGGTCGAATGCGTCACCTTTTGTATAGGTTGCTAGTTCTTCGTTATAAAGGCTGTATGGAGATTTACGTCCAACAACAGTATGACTGCCTTTATGAAGCTTCACGCGAATTGTTCCAGTAACGGTTTTTTGTGTTTCATTAATAAACGCATCAAGAGCTGGTTTAATTGGTGAATACCAAAGGCCTTCATATATAATCTTTGCCATCTGCTGCTCAACCTGTGTCTTAAATTGTGTTACCTCACGAGTCAAGGTTAAAAACTCTAATTCCTTATGAGCATTAATTAAAATTAACGCAGCAGGATTTTCATAGACTTCACGCGATTTGATTCCTACTAATCTATTTTCAATGTGGTCAATTCGGCCAACTCCATGTTTGCCGCCAAGAGTGTTCAAATCTTCGATTAATTGGACTAAAGGAAGTTTTTCGCCATTAAGAGCAACAGGAACACCTTGTTCAAATTCAATTTCAACATACTCCGCCTGGTCTGGAGTTAGTTCAATTGGATTCGTCCAGTCGTATGCTTCTTCAGGTGCTTCTGCCCATGGATCTTCAAGAACTCCCGCCTCACAGGCACGTCCCCATATGTTGGCATCAATTGAGAATGGATTATCCAAATCAACAGGGATTGGAATACCGTTTTCCTGCGCATACTTGATTTCCTCATCACGTGTCATGCCCCATTCACGAACCGGAGCGACCACTTTTAAACTTGGATTCAATGCTTGAACAGAAACCTCGAAGCGAACCTGGTCATTTCCTTTACCTGTACAGCCGTGGGCTACTGCTGTAGCACCCTCTTGTTCTGCAACCTCGACTAGTAATTTTGAAATTAATGGTCGTGAAAGGGCAGATGAAAGTGGGTATTTCCCTTCATATAAGCAATTCGCCTTTAAAGCTGGAAGAATATACTCCTTTGCTAATAATTCTTTAGCATCGATCATGATGGCTTTTATAGCGCCAACGTTTAGGGCTTTATTTTTAATTGCTTCAAGATCTTTTCCTTCACCAACATCCAGACCTAATGCAATAACATCATACCCGTATTTTTCCTGAATCCATTTAACCGAAACCGAAGTATCTAAACCGCCTGAATAGGCTAAAACAATTTTCTCTTTCGCCATTTTTAATATCTCCTTACGTTTGTGTGTATTATTATTCATTCACTAGAATTATTATACACTAAATCTCAAAAAAATAAATACTATTATGCTAGTAATAATTTTAAAATTGCTTTTTGTGCGTGTAAACGGTTTTCTGCTTCATCAAAGACAACGGAATGTGGCCCGTCAATGATTTCGGCCGTTACCTCTTCACCGCGATGTGCCGGTAAACAGTGCAAGAAGATGAAATCATCTTTGGCATACTGACAAAGCTCCTTATTAACCTGATAGGATGCGAAATCCTTAAGTCTCTTTTCTGTTTCTTCTTCCTGACCCATGCTGGTCCATACATCTGTCACAATGACATCGGCACCCTTCACAGCTTCAACTGGATCATTGGTAATCATAACTGTGCTGCCATATTGTTTTCCTGCTTTAATTGCCTTTTCAGTAATTTTTCCATTAGGCAAATATCCCGGCGGACTGGAAATGCTAATATCCATTCCCACCTTCACCGCGCCTTCCATTAAGGAATGTGCCATATTATTGTTTCCGTCCCCAATATAGCAAAGCTTTAATCCGGCCAATTTTCCTTTATGTTCAAGTATGGTTAAAAGGTCTGCCATTACTTGGGTTGGATGCTGCAAATCCGTTAAACCATTAATAACCGGGATAGAAGCATGCTCTGCTAATTCTTCAACAGATTCATGGCCAAAAGTACGGATCATTAAACCATCAACATAGCGCGATAATACTTTTGCCGTATCGGAAATACTTTCGCCTCTTCCAAGCTGAATATCACGTGAACTCAAGAATATCGCATGGCCCCCGAGCTGAAGCATGCCAACCTCAAAAGATACCCTTGTACGTGTCGAAGATTTTTCAAATATCATTCCCAATACTTTCCCGTTTAAGTATGGATGTGGTTTACCCTGTTTTTGCATAGCCTTCAGTTGCTGAGCCTCGTCCAGAAGATATAGGATTTCCTCTGGACTGAAATCAGAAAGCTGTAAAAAGTCTTTTCCTTTAAATTGTAATTTATTCTCGTTCAACTTAATGGCTTCTAGCATGAACGGCACCTCTTTCATTCAAATTGTAAAATTCGCTTACTGAGCGAACATCAAGATTAGTAATCGGACCTTTTTGTAAACCGATGGTCGCTTCCACCGTATCTAAATGTGTGTAAACCGGCACCTTATACCGTATCGCCTGCTCCCGAATTTGAAAACCAAATTTCAGTTTATTTCGGCCTTGGTTTGGCAGATTAATGACTGCCCTCATTTTCTGATTACGGAATAGGTGGTTTATATCCTGATCATCCCTTACTACTTTATCAACAGGGATGCCATTTATTTCAAAAAATAATGCTGTTCCTTCTGTTGCCGCTAATTTAAACTTTTTTTCTAAAAGCTCTTCAACTATTGGAAGACTAGCCGGCTTTTCTCGATCAGAAATGGAACATAAAATATAGTTATCTTCTATTTTCCCCTCTAAAGCTGGTATTGCCTTATTAAGGGCTTCTTGATATGTCAGACCCATTCCAAGCGCTTCACCTGTTGACTTCATCTCAGGTCCAAGTACATGGTCCACACCCTTTAATTTACTGGATGAAAAAATAGGTGCTTTCACAGAAAAATAATTTGGCTCTGGCATTAATCCTTGGTTCAGACACAAATCACTTAAGGATTCGCCTAATTGTACACTCGTTGCCCACTCAATCATCGGAGCTCCAGTTACTTTGCTGATAATAGGCACCGTTCTTGATGACCTCGGGTTTACCTCTAATACATAGACTTGATTTTCATAAATAACAAACTGAATATTCATCATTCCAACAATCGGCGTAGTCTTTGCAATCCTGCTCGCATAATCTACTAATATTTCTTTTAATTTTTGTGATAATGAAATTGGTGGAAAGACTGATATACTGTCGCCTGAGTGAACACCGGCTTTTTCGATATGTTCAAAGATTCCCGGTACCACAATCGTTTCCCCATCACTAATCACATCAATCTCGCATTCTAGTCCGGGCATAAACTTATCTACTAATAACGGCCACATTTTTTCGCTTGAGTTAGTTTCAAGCTGCTTCGTGTAATCTCTTAGTTCCTCTTCTGAAAAAATGGTAAACATCGATTGTCCGCCAATCACGTAAGATGGTCTTACGAGAACTGGGTAGCCTAATTCTCCCGCTGCTTCAACCAGTTTTTCTGTGGTATCGGCGGTTTTTCCTTCAATATGAGGAATTTGTAAATCCTCTAGAAGCTGATAAAATTCTTTCCGGTCTTCTAATCGATCTACATTCTGAACTGATGTGCCTAGGATTTTTACCCCTTCTTCTTCTAGATCATGTGCCAGATTAATAGCCGTCTGCCCGCCGAACTGAATTAATACCCCTTCGACCTTTTCTTTTTCTATGACATGCAAAACATCTTCTGCTGCAAGGGGTTCAAAATATAGTCGATCCGCAACTGAATAATCGGTGCTTACAGTTTCTGGATTATTATTAATCACAACAGCTTCATAGCCTTTTTTCTTTATTGCTTTTGCTGCATGTACTGAGCAGTAATCGAATTCAATTCCTTGGCCAATTCTTATCGGTCCTGAACCGATGACAAGAATCTTCTTCTTGTTGGTGATTTCCACTTCATCAAACCCATGCCAGGTAGAGTAATAGTATGGAGTAACGGCATCAAATTCAGCCGAGCATGTATCAACCATCTTATAGCCTGGTTTCCAACTTAGTTCTTTCCATTTGCTTCTCACTTGTTTTTCAGGAATATTGTAAATTTGCGATAAAAGCTTATCAGCAATATTATTTCGCTTTGCCTGCTTCAGCAGGGTAACGGGAACCTCGCTCCAATGATATGAAGCTAATTCCTTTTCTAAAGCAACGATTGAATTAATTTTGTGCAAAAACCATGGATCTATCTGGGTCAGCTGTTGAATTTTTTCAAAAGAAATCCCTCTTTTGAATGCTTCAGCAATAATAAAGAGACGTCGGTCATTCGCTGTTTTAAGAAGGTCGATGATAGATGATTCTGTTAATGACTTATTTGTCTCTAAGCAAAGACCAAATACATTCATTTCCATCGATCTGATTGCTTTATTTAAAGCACCTTCAAAGGTCCGATCAATGGCCATGACTTCCCCAGTTGCTTTCATTTGCGTCCCTAATGTCCGATCGGCTTCAGGGAATTTGTCAAACGGAAAGCGCGGCAGTTTTACCACAATATAATCAATCGCTGGCTCAAACGAAGCAAAGGTGTTGCCTGTTATCGGATTCACAATCTCATCCAAGTGATAGCCGATCGCGCATTTTGCCGCCATTCTTGCTATTGGATAGCCGGTAGCTTTAGATGCCAAAGCAGATGAGCGGCTAACCCTTGGATTTACTTCAATGATGTAATACTGGTTAGATTCAGGATGAAGCGCAAACTGAATATTACAGCCTCCGATAATTCCTAATTCACGAATGACCTTTAGGGAACAATCACGGAGCATCTGATACTGAACATCTGTTAGGGTTTGTGATGGCGCAACTACAATGGAGTCACCCGTATGGACACCAACTGGGTCCATGTTTTCCATATTACAAACAATGATGCAGGTATCATTGGCATCTCTCATAACTTCGTATTCGATTTCCTTCCAGCCTTTGATACTGCGTTCTACTAACACCTGTTGGATCGGACTTGCAGCTAAACCTTTTTTCAGAACTATTTCAAGTTCCTCAGCATTGTGGGCAAAACCGCCTCCATCCCCTCCAAGTGTATAAGCTGGGCGGATAATGACAGGAAAACCAATTTCGTTAACAAATGCTACGCCTTCATCGTAGCTGTGAATGATTGCTGATTCTGGAATTGGTTCGCTGATCTGAAGCATCAAATTACGGAACTTTTCACGATCTTCCCCTTTTTTGATTGACTCTACTGAAGTTCCAAGCAATTCTACATTGTATTTTTCTAATATATTCTGTTCATATAATTGTACTGTTAAATTTAATCCAGTTTGCCCGCCAAGGGTACCGATGATTCCATCCGGTTTTTCCTTCTGGATGATTTTTTCAATCGTTTCAACATTCAATGGTTCAATATAGACCTTATCGGCTACGGCTTCATCCGTCATGATTGTAGCAGGATTATTGTTAATTAAAACGACTTCTAAGCCCTCTTCCTTAAGAGCAATACAAGCTTGTGTTCCTGCATAGTCAAATTCTGCTGCCTGACCGATAACAATCGGGCCTGATCCGATTACTAGTACTTTTTTTAAGTTTTTATTTAAAGGCATAGCGAGTCTCTCCTAGTGAAGCTATCTGGCTTACGAAATCTTTTAAAATATATTCTGTATCACTTGGCCCCGGATGGGCTTCAGGATGGAATTGAACGGTTTGGATTGGATAGCTTTGATGCTTTAATCCTTCAATTGATTGGTCATTCACATTACGGTAAGTAATATCAAATACCTGACAATCGATGCTTTCATCCACGACCACAAAACCATGATTTTGGGCAGTCATTTTTACTTTTCCTGTTCGCAATTCTTTGACAGGGTGATTGCCGCCGCGGTGGCCGTAGGCAAGTTTTGTTGTTTTCGCACCGTATGCCAAGGCGATTAACTGATGCCCCAAGCAAATTCCGAGCGTTGGGAAGTACTGACTAATCTTTTTTATTTCCGAAAAGTACTTCTGTAGTGCCATCGGATCTCCAGGACCATTTGAGAGTAAGACTCCATCCGGATTCAATGCTTTAATTTTTTCATACGAAGTATTATAAGGCACGATTGTAACGGAACAGCCTTCCTCTAAAAGAGCATTCAGAATCGATTTTTTATAACCAAAATCGATTAATACAACATGCGGTCCATTGTTTTTGAAAAATTGAATCTTTTCCGTCGATACTTTTTCCACCCATAGTGGTGCTTTTTCAGTATCTAAAAATTGTGCTTCCTTCGCTGTACTTAAATATCCTTTAACGGTTCCGCGGCTTCGAATGGTTTTGACAAGAAGTCGAGTATCCACTCCGGCAATCCCTGGGACACCTGCCTGCTTTAGTTTTTCTGAAAATTTATTAATCGATTGATAATGGCTCGGCATTTCACATAAATCCCCAATTACTACTCCAGCCAAAGCTGGGGAGATACTTTCATCATCGAGCGCATTAACACCGTAATTTCCAATTATCGGGTAACAAAAAGTAATGATTTGTCCGGCATAGGAAGGATCGGTAATGATTTCTTGATAGCCGGTCATACTCGTATTAAAAACGACTTCTCCGAGAGAATCCTTTTGGGCACCAATCAATATTCCTTCAAATACTTCTCCCGTTTCCAAAGTAAGATATCCTTGTTTCAAAACACTCACTCGCCTTTCTCCATACTTTGGAATGTTTTTTCCAACTTGATAATAAATTCATTTATTTCCTCTATTGAAGCAGTTAATGGTGGTAAAATCCGTACTACATTTGGGCCTGCTGTTAATATCAACAGATCATTGGTGATCGCCTTTTGGACAACTTCTAGGGCGTTAATTTCGACCACCAAGCCTTTTAGGAGGCCTTTTCCGCGAATATCCTTTATAAAAGAGTACTTTTCTTTCAGATTCTGAAGCTGTGAATCTAAGTACTCTGAAATTACTTTAACTTGATTTAATAGGTTCGTTTCAATTATATGAGTAAGAGTTGCCAGACCGGCTGCCGTTGCTAAAGGATTTCCCCCAAAGGTGCTGCCATGGCTGCCTGGTTCAAAGCCTTTGGCCGCCTCTTCTTTAGCGATAATGGCCCCGATAGGAAATCCAGAGCCAAGACCTTTGGCAATACTGATTACATCTGGCTCAATAGAGTATTGCTCATAGGCAAAAAGAGTTCCTGTTCTGCCGATGCCTGTTTGGATTTCGTCGACCATAAGAAGGATATCATTCTCTTTGCAAATCTGTGCGATTTTTTCAACCCATTCTTGGGTTGCTGGAATTACGCCGCCTTCTCCTTGGACAAGTTCTAAAAGTACTGCACCTGGTTTAATGCTGTAAAGCTCATCAAGTGCATCAATATCATTAAACGGCAGGTAGCTAAATCCAGGGATTAATGGTGCGAAGCCGTGCTGAATTTTTTCCTGACCGGTAGCTGTTAATGTTCCTAACGTTCTGCCATGAAAGGATTGCTTGAAAGTCACAATAGTAGGTGACTCATTCCCTTTCACTTTGTTGGAGTATCTTCTGGCCAGCTTTATCGCTGCTTCGTTCGCTTCTGCACCGCTATTGCAAAAGAAGACTTGGTCGCCACAGCTGTTTGCTGTAAGAAGTGCTGCCAGTTGCTCTTGATTTGGAATGTTGTATAGATTCGAACAGTGCCAAAGATTTTGCAGCTGTTCTTCCAGTTTTTCTTTTACAACATTGGGAACATGCCCTAAGTTACAGGTAGCAATTCCAGAAGTGAAATCTAAGAATTGTTTAGCTTGATCATCCCATACGTAGCTTCCCTTCCCTTTTACAAGTGTGACAGGAAAGCGTCCGTAGGTTGCCATCACAGGCGAGATTTGGGAAACGGAAGTAGTATTCGACATTACGCAATCTCCTCATCTAACACAATTTTTGTTCCGACCTTTTTACCGTCGGTATAATCTATAAGACTATTTTTATCGAATCCGTTGATGATTCCAACTTCGGGAATGTTGTGAACAAGTCCGTCAATCGCAGCTTTTACCTTTGGAATCATTCCACCATAAATAGTTTGATTATCAATCATTTCTTCTATAACTGCCTTAGACACTTTATCAAGTTTTGTTTTAGCGCCATCTTTTTCGACTAATATCCCAGGAATATCACTGATAAAACAAAGATTTGCTCCTAGTGCCTTAGCAATTGCTGAGGCTGCAATGTCACCGTTAATGTTATAGCGTTGACCGCTGGCATCTATTCCAATTGGAGATATTACCGGAATATTTCCCTGAGAAATAATTCCTTCGAGAACCTTTTTGTTAACCCCCGTTACTTCGCCTACAAAACCCAGCGTTTCAGCGTTTTGGGTAGGAACTGCTTGCAGCAAGCTTCCATCAACTCCGCTGACGCCAATAGCATTTCCGCCAACTTCAATTAAATTTCTGACGACCTGTTTATTAACGGATCCGCTTAAAACCATTTCGACCACATCAAGGACCTCATGATTAGTTACTCTTAAACCATTAATAAATGTGGTTTGGACATTCAGGGATTTCAATAAGGATGTAATAAGAGGGCCGCCGCCATGTACAATAATCGGCGTCCACTCACCAGCTTCATGCATTTTAACTACGTCTTCATAAAATGATCTTGGCAGATTATCTAACACACTTCCGCCGCACTTAATGACTAAGTATTTCATTTTGCCTGCCTCCCTTAAGTGCGATAGGATGCATTGATTTTCACATAATCATATGTTAAATCGCATCCCCAAGCGGTAGCACTGGAATCACCTTGATTTAAATCAATATAGATTTTGACATTTTCTTGTTCTAGATATTGCTTCACATCTTCTTCTACAAAGGAACTTGGTAATCCATTTTCAAAAACTGTATAGGTTCCTATGGAAACCTTTAGTTTATTCGGCTCAAGAGGAACTCCACTATAGCCTGCTGCCGTTACGATTCTGCCCCAGTTAGGATCCGTTCCATAAATTGCGGTTTTTACAAGATTGGAAGAGATAATTGATTTACCTACTGCTGAAGCTTCAGCTACGTTGAATGCTCCGTTAACTTGAACTTCAACCAGCTTTGTTGCGCCTTCACCGTCTCTGGCAATTTTCTTTGCAAGGGACTCACAAACTATTTTTAATCCTTCTTTGAAGACTTCCCAATCCGGATGGTCCTTTGTAAGCTGCTTGTTTTCCGCTAGGCCATTGGCCATTACTAAAACCATATCATTCGTGCTGGTATCACCGTCTACGGTAATCATATTAAAGGTTTGGTTCGTTACATCTTTTAATGCAAATAGCAGGTCTTCATGGGCAATGTTTGCATCTGTAGTAACAAAGCCGAGCATGGTTGCCATATTCGGGTGGATCATCCCTGACCCTTTGGCGGCTCCTCCAATGCTAATTGTTTTTCCATCGATTTGAAGTTGTACCGCAATCTGCTTTATGCAAGTATCGGTTGTAAGGATCGCTTGCTTAAAAAATAATTCATTTTCATTTTCTTTATCGAGAATTTGCTTAATTCCCGAATTCACTTTATCCATCGGTAATAGTTCACCAATTACACCCGTTGAGGTTACTGCAACTAAGTGCTCCTGAACCCCAAGTTCAGCTGCAAATCCTTTTTGCATCTCATATGCGTCCTTTAAACCTTGCTCACCCGTACAAGCATTGGCATTTCCGGAATTCACTATGATTGCCTGAATTTTATTTTCTTTTGCGATACTTTCCTGTGTTACTAAAAGTGGTGCAGCTTGAAAAATGTTCGTTGTATATACACCGGCAGCTACAGCTGGTTTTTCGGAAACTATGTAACCGAGGTCGAGTCTCTTACGTTTAATCCCGCAATGTATGCCGCCTGCTTTAAACCCCTGTGGAAATGTAACACTTTCTTCTTCAAGAATAACGATTTTCTTGCTTGTTAATGCCTGAGTCAATTGAACTACCCCCTTAGTTTTCCTTTTGTCCATCTTCAAAACTAGATCACTATCAATTTATCATTCTTATTATGGATATAGTGGAATGTCAGTAAGCCCCGTCCGCTCATCCCATCCGTTCATTATATTTACGTTCTGAATCGCCTGGCCCGCTGCTCCTTTGACCAAATTGTCAATAACGGAGATGATGGTTAGGCGGTTTGTTCTTTTATCAACATGTAAACCAATATCGCAGTAATTGGATCCTTGGACTTCTTTTGTCGAAGGAATATTTCCTTGTGGCCTTACTCTTACAAAAGGTTTATTTTTATAAAATTCATCGTATATTTGCTGAATATCTTCAATAGATACGTCTTCTTTTAATTTCACATATATCGTACACATAATTCCCCGATTCATTGGCACGAGGTGGGTTGTAAAAGTAATGGTAATAGGGCTGCCCGATTCATCTTCTAAAACCTGTTCAATTTCAGGAATATGTTGATGTGCCCCGAGCTTATAAGCTTTTATATTCTCATTGATTTCAGCAAAATGAGAGGTTAACGAAAGTCCTCTTCCAGCGCCTGAAACACCAGATTTTGCATCAATTACAATTGACTCGTAATCTGCTAAATTTGTTTTTACTATTGGCAATAGTCCTAAGGTGGCTGCCGTTGGATAGCATCCAGGGTTTGCGATGAGGCTGGAATGTTTTATTTTTTTCGGATAAATTTCGCTTAACCCATAAGTTGCTTTTTGTAAATAGTTCGGATCTGCTGGTGAATGTTTATACCATGTTTCATATTCTTCAGAAGACCTCAATCGAAAATCTCCTGATAAATCTATACATTTAATACCCCTATCAAGTAAGGCAGGCACTTGCCTGCTGCTTACACCCGAGGGAGTAGCTAAAAAAACAAATTCATTTTCACATAAATGATCTGGATCGAATTTATCAAGTGGCTGCTCAACGATACCAGATAAGTGGGGGTATACCTCACTAAAAGGTGTGCCCGCCTGCGAGTTAGAAACAACAGAACCAATTTCTAAATAGGGATGTTTTTGTATCAAGCGAATAAGTTCAATTGATCCATATCCTGTACCACCGATTATGCCAACCTTCAATTTTTTCATCTCCTAAGTTCCTCTAATAATGAATTATTATACATACATATATATAATTATTCAACGGAAAAATTGCTCAATTTTCCGTTTTTATTGAAAATTATTAAGAAAAATTTTGAAAACGCTTTCATTTTTTCTTGTAAGATTATACAACTTTTATGCAATTGCCAACAAAAAAAGAAAGTACCAGACAGGGCACTTTCTTTCATCCTAATATTTATAAATTTGAATGCAGGATTTCCAAGACCTTGCGTAAGTCATTCACCGGTACCTGCCCAGGTGCGGATGCCTTTTTAGCAGCTCCAAATGTAATTGCAGATCCAAACACCTCACCTGCTATTCGGCTGATAACACCCTGACCAGCCATCGACATGGTAATAATCGGCGTATTGGCATAAAGTTCTTTCATTGAGTTGGTTGCATCTAATAGGGTTAACACGTCTCCTGTGTTTCTTGGCATTACCGCTATTTTCGGGATATCTCCGCCTAGCTCCTGTGCTTTACGTAATCGTGACACGATTTCATCCTTGGGAGGTGTTTTTTCAAAATCATGATTAGAAATGATGACGAACACATCATTTGAGTGTGCTGTTTCAATTAAGGATTTTATAATACCTTCATCATTGAACAGCTCAACATCAATGATATCAACTAATCTGGTTTGCGCAGCCGCTTTGTTTAATTCTAAGTAGGTTTGATTACTTAATTCCTTTTCTCCACCTTCTCTTTCACTTCTAAATGTAAAGATTAGCGGAACCTTTGGCAGGATACCTCGGATTTCCTTAAGAGCTTCTTTTACCTTCAAAAAATCTTCTACCTCTTCAAAAAAGTCGACCCGCCACTCAACAATATCTGCATCAATTGTTTTAATATGTAATGCTTCATCTATTAATTCTGATACTGACCTCCCCACCATCGGCGTACAGATTTTTGGTGTCCCTTCCCCAATTGTAAGACCTTTAATAGTTATTGTTTTTTTCATTTTCTCTAAGAGTTGGTTTGCAATTTCCTCTGGATTTTTATTATCGGTTTGAATTTTCAAATGATGATCTGCATAAACTTTTTGCCTATTGTAAAAAAGCTCTTGCATTTCCTCAATTGATTTCCCTTGCAAAACTGGCCGGCTATCAATAATTAAGTTTAATCGTTCCTTCCAGCTCTCAAAAGCTATATCTAGAAAAATTACTATGGAGGAAGATAAACAAACCTTTTTAATCTCTTCCTGTAAGAATGCTCCCCCACCAACAGATATTATTACATTCTTTTGCTGGCTCAAACTCGTAATTAAACTTTTTTCCTTGTCCCTAAATACCTTTTCTCCAAATTCCTTAAATATCTGCGATACAGGTATATTAAATTCCTTTTCAATCTCTTCATCAATATCGATAAATTCTCGATTCAGTTTTTGTGCTACTAGTTTACCTATCGTTGTTTTCCCAGCACCCATGAATCCGATAAACACAATGCTTTTTTCACGATCAATATCCAATTTTTTCGATCCCCCTACGACTATGCAATAAGTTGAAGTGATTTTTCTGAATTTTTTTCAATTATAAGCCTTAAAGCTGAACAATTCTACAAATTTCTGGATACTTTCTACAAATTATTAAGGTACATTCTACAAATTTAAGCCCACATTCTACAATATTGAAGGCGCATTCTACAATTGCCAATGCATTCTACAAATTTACGGGTACATTCTACAATTTAATAAGATACATTCTACAAATTTAATACCCCATTCTATAAACGATTCGATATCCCAAAAAAGAAGAGACCCCACACGGAGTCTCAAAGTTTATTGCTTCATTTTCGGATCTAGCACATCACGCAGGCCATCGCCCATTAAGTTGAATCCAAGGACGGTCAGCATAATGGCTAGACCTGGAAAAATCAATGTCCACGGTGCTTGTGTAATGTAGTTTTTTGAATCCGCCAGCATTTTCCCCCACTCTGGTGTAGGAGGCTGTGCACCTAATCCTAGAAAGCCCAGGGCAGCTGCCTCAATAATAGCAGTCGCAATAGCCAGGGTCGCCTGAACAATTACTGGGGAAATACTATTTGGTAAAATATGACGGAAAAGGATCCGTGCATCTTTCATACCAACTGCACGGGCTGACATTATATACTCTTCTTGCTTTACACTTAACACCTTAGACCTAACAAGCCGGCCAAAGTTAGGAATATTGATAACCGCAATGGCAATAAGGGCATTTTGCAAGGATGGTCCAAGGATAGACACAACCGCAATCGCCAAAAGAATACTCGGAAAAGCCAGCATAATATCAAAGATACGAGATATGATATTATCAATCCAGCGTCCATAATATCCAGCCACAATTCCAAGAAAGGTTCCGACTACTACAGATCCTAATACTGAGAAAAACCCGACCCATAAAGAAATTCTCGCACCATATACAACCCGCGAAAAAATATCCCGGCCAAAGTCATCTGTGCCGAACCAATGCTTGGATGATGGAGCCTGCATCCGCTCGGACAATACTTGACCTTTAAAGCTATACGGCGCGATCCATGGCGCGGCGATGGCTAATATGATAAAAAAGATGACAATTCCTAAGCCAATTACGGCTAATTTATTTTTATAGAAGGATTGCCAAGCCTCCTTCCATGGAGGTGTCAGCTTTTCTTCGGCAGCTCTTATTGTGATATCTGCTGTGTTTTTTACAAGTTCAGCCACTAGTAATCCCCCCTATTTCGTATATTTAATTCTTGGATCAACAAAAACATATAATAGATCCACGATTAAATTTATTAGGACAAAGATTGCTGCAATAATTAATATCCCGGATTGAATAACTGGATAATCGCGATAACCAATTGCATCGTATAAATATCGCCCAATTCCCGGCCAGCCAAAGATTGTTTCCGTCAGAATCGCACCGCCTAATAGAAGTCCTGTTTGCAAACCAATGACGGTAAGTACTGGGATTACAGCATTTTTTAAAGAGTGTTTGTAAACAACCCAAAACATTCTAAGACCTTTTGCTCTAGCAGTTCGGACATAATCAGATCTCATAACCTCAAGCATCGTTGCACGTGTCATTCTTGCAATAATTGCCATTGGAATGGTCGCAAGAGCAAAGCTTGGCAGGATCAAATGCTTGATAACAGTACCAAATTGGTCAAATCTTCCCTGTATGAGCGTATCTATTAAATAGAGATTGGTAATGGCCGAGACGGGATCCCTGACATTTTCTCTTCCAGTTGTCGGGAGCCAGCCTAATTCATTTGCAAAGCCCCATTGCATCATTAAACCAAGCCAGAAAATCGGTAGTGAAACCCCAATTAGTGCAAGGACCATTGCGACATAATCGAACCAGGATTTCGAAAACCAAGCACTAATAATCCCTGCATTTACACCAATGATGATAGCAATTACCATTGCAACGACTGTGAGTTCGATTGTGGCCGCTAAAAATGGCCATACTTCATGGTTTATCGGCCCCCTTGTACGGAGTGAAGTCCCTAAATCCCCATGTAATAGTTTATTAATATAGTCCACGTATTGTATGTACCAAGGCCTGTCCAACCCCAGTTGTTTCGATAATACGGCAATGGCTTCTTTTGTTGCCCTTTGACCAAGGATAACCTGCGCAGGATTTCCCGGGATGGCATGAATAATGCCAAAAACAACTAAAGTCATCCCGAACAAAACCGGTATTAATGAAAATAAACGTCGAACCGTGTATGTAAACAATTTTATCACCTCTTTGTTAAAACTGATTCGTTAACAAAAGGGGAGGCAATGCTCCCTCCCCTTTTGTTAATTATTATTTAAAATCTACTTTTGTCAGAGCTTCAGAGCCTGTTGGGTGTGGTAAATAATTTACTACATCCTTAGAGGCGGCTAACAATGGTGTTGAGTGAACAAGTGGTACCCATGGAGCATCATCATGGATGATTTCTTGAGCTTGCTTGTATAGATCGTTACGTTTTGCTTGATCAGTTTCAGTTTGAGCTTTAATCAATACATCATGAAGGGCATCATTGCTGTAATAGGAGTAGTTATTGCTTCCAATGCTATCTTTATCTAGTAAAGTATAAAGGAAGTTATCAGGATCTCCATTGTCGCCTGTCCATCCGAGCATGAACATATCAAACTCGCCTTTTGCCGCTTTGTCTAGGTATGTTGCCCATTCAACAGATTGGATTTTTGCTTTAACACCAATCTTGCTCAAGCTTTCTTGAATAACCTCAGCAACTTTTTGAGCTTCTGGCATATATGGACGTGCTACAGGCATTGCCCATAAATCAATTGAGAAACCTTTTTCGTAGCCAGCTTCTTTCAATAATGATTTTGCTTTTTCTAAATCATATGGGTATGGCTGAATGTCTTGGTCATATCCTTCAATAGAAGGAGGCATTGGGTTAACGGCTGGAAGTGCTTTACCGCCATAGAATGCATCAATGATCGCTTTCTTATCGATAGCATAGTTGATCGCTTGGCGAACAAGCTTGTTATCGAATGGTTTGCGAGTCGTTGTTAAACCAATATACCCAACGTTCATTGAAGGACGTTCGATTACTTGAAGCTTGTCGTTGCCCTTAACAGTTGCTTCATCTGAATTGTTTAATCCATCCATTACGTCAATCTCACCGTTGGCAAGAGCATTTAGACGTGCAGTGTTTTCAGGAATTACACGGAAAATGACTTTGTTTAACTTAGGAAGACCTTTTTGCCAGTAGTCAGGGTTCTTTTCGAGAGTAATGGTATCATTTTGTTTCCACTCAACAAATTTGAATGGTCCTGTTCCAACCGGATGGCTTCTGAAATCGTCGCCCCATTTTTTCACAGCTGTTGGGCTGGCAATTCCGAATGGAGACATCGCTAGGTTCTTTAAGAACGGAGCTTGTGGACGCTTTAATACAAATTGAACAGTATTTGCATCGACTGCTTTTACTTCTTTAATAACGTGGCCCTCATCTTTTTTATATCCGCCAAACATTGTGTAATAAGGGAATTTGTCAGAATCGCCGTTCATCCAGCGGTCAAAGTTAAATACTACTGCATCTGCATTAAAATCAGTTCCGTCATGGAACTTTACTCCTTGACGAAGATGGAAGGTGTAAGTTAATCCATCAGGAGAAACTTCCCACTTTTCAGCAAGTCCAGGATTAACAGTCGTATCTTGATCACCATACTGCAACAATGTTTCATAAATATTTTCGGTTACTTTGAAGGCTTCACCCTCAGTAGTTGTAATAGGGTCAAGAGAAGTGGAATCTCCACCGCGACCGTATACAAGTGTATCCTTCTTCGAGCTGTTGCCAGAAGCAGGCTCCTTCTTGCCGCCTGATTCATTATTCGTTTTGCTGCTGCAGCCAACTAAAAACATACTGATGGCTAAAAGTGAAATCAACAGCAGTTTAAAAGACTTTTTCTTCATAAGCATTTCTTACCCCCTAATTCTTTTTTATATCATGAATGCTGACTATCACTTGTTATATAAGTGACAGGCAACATAATGACCGTTGAGATTTTGTTCTGCAGGTCTTGCCGTTTTACAAATATCCATCACTTGAGAGCATCGAGTATGGAAAGCGCAGCCTGAAGGAGGATTTGCCGGGCTTGGCAGTTCACCTTCAATTAAAATTGTTCTTTTCTTCAAATCTGGATCTGGTATTGGTACAGCCGAAAGGAGGGCCTTCGTGTATGGATGTCTTGGATTTTCATAAAGCTCTTCACTTTCAGCTAATTCTATTAATCTGCCTAAATACATTACACCTACCCGATCACTAATATGACGCACTACACCTAAATCATGGGCGATAAATATGTATGTAAGTTGGAACTCCTCTTGTATGTCCTTCATTAGGTTAAGAACCTGTGCCTGGATGGAAACATCCAGTGCAGATACAGGCTCATCAGCAATAATCAACTTTGGTTTTGTCATTAATGCTTTGGCAATTCCGATCCGCTGACGCTGCCCGCCGCTGAATTGGTGCGGATATCGCTTGGCATGGTAACTGCTTAAACCTACTACCTCGAGCATTTCTTTTACCTGTTTTTTGCGTTCTTCCTTTGTACCGATGCAATGGACAATCAACGGCTCTTCTAAAATCTGCTCAATCGAATGCCTTGGGTTTAACGAAGCATAGGGATCCTGGAATACCATTTGAATATCCCTGCGGATTTTCCTTAAATCTGTTTTCGACATTCTTGTAATCTCTTTATCTTCAAAAACAATTCGCCCATCACTCGCTTCAATCAAGCGCATGAGCAATCGGCCGGTTGTCGATTTTCCGCAGCCGCTTTCACCAACGATGCCCAACGTTTCCCCTTTTTTAACATAGAAGGAAACATCATCAACTGCTTTAACTTCCCCTTGTTTCTTTCCAAAAACGCCGCCAGTGATTGGGAAGTATTTTTTAAGTCCATTTACCTCAAGAAGTAACTCTGACATGCTGGTCACTCCCCTCCTTCAATGTATGTAGGAAACAGCGCACTTCATGTCCGCCTTTTTCCAAATGAAATAAATCTGGTGATTCCACATGGCATCTCCCGAATTGTTCGGCACATCTTGCGGCAAATCGGCAGCCTTTATGGACAGTCCCCGGTGTCGGAACGGTTCCCGGAATACTGTAAAGACGGTCTTTTTTCCCTCTTAAGTCAGGAACTGATTTTAATAAACCTTTTGTGTAAGGGTGCTGTGGATCCTTTAAAATTCTTCTGACATCACCCTGTTCCACAATTTGACCCGCATACATAACAATGACACGTTCACAAATTTCCGCTACTACGCCCAAATCGTGGGTAATTAGAATAATGGAAGTATTTGTTTTTTTATTTAAATCCTTCATTAACGCGAGGATTTGCGCTTGAATCGTAACATCGAGCGCCGTTGTTGGCTCGTCCGCAATCAATACCCTTGGATTACAGGCCATCGCCATGGCTATCATGACCCTTTGTCTCATTCCGCCTGACAGCTGATGCGGGTGCTCCTTTAGTATTCCTTCTGCCCTTGGAATCCCGACCAGCTTTAATAGTTCGATGCTTCGAACAATCGCTTCTCTTTTTGAAAGATCTGTATGTAATCGAATTGCTTCCATCAGTTGATTTCCAACCGTAAATAACGGATTCAAGGAAGTCATCGGCTCCTGGAAAATCATCGAAATCTGATTTCCGCGGATTTTTCGCCACTCTTTTTCGGATATGTTTTTTAGGTCATTACCTTCGAATATAATTTCACCATTTTCGATTTTACCTGGCGGGGAAGGAATTAGCCCCATCGTAGCCAAGGATGTAACACTCTTACCGCTCCCTGATTCTCCTACAATTCCAAGGATTTCTCCTTCTTTTAATTCAAAACTGATACCATCCACTGCTGGTAAAAGTTTTTTCCCAGACTGAAATGATACCTTTAAGTCTTTTATTTGAAGAATAGGTTCTTTTATCACACTGACACCTACCTAATAGTATTTTCTGACTATACGGAAGTATTTTAAAATAATAAATTTTACAATAATTCAATATATGATTATTTTTGCTTTTTTATTGAAACTTGTCAATGATTAAATTTTTATCCAGTTCTTCCATATTTGTAAGCGCTTTAAAAAAAGCCTGACATCATCGCATTTCGAGAGGTGTCAGGCTTCATTTATTTTTTTAAAATTCTATTGTTCGATTTCTGTTAGTGCCACTTCCTGATACGCTTTGAAGAAGGAATCACAGAATGTATCCCATTCAGCCGCTGCTTCGATTGAAGCCTCGCTTACTTCTCCTAAAACAGGACTTTGCAGTAAATGCTCCAGCTGTTCAGAGAATTTCTTTATTGAATCTTGATGTGCCCCCTTTAATACACTGCTCACAAATTCTCTAGGAGAATACCAGTCTGCCACTCTTTGGAGATCACGATAAATTTGCGTTAATAGTAGATTGCGCGGGCCTTCCCATTGTTCATTAACAACTACATCACGAAAAATTCGCGGCAGGGAAGAAAACTCTTCCATTACCCCATGCCCGGCAAACATTGAGATGGTATCCCTTAATATTTCAGCACCTTCATTGGTGGCACAAATTTTCTGCAATAAAATAAGTTCGCGTAAGTTAAATAGTTGTTTCCGGGTTTCGATCGGATGATCTGATTTTATGCCCGGATTAAGAGGTTTTTCTAAACGCAAAAACAAATCGTAGATTTTAAAAGCACCTGCAGTTGTACGCTTTGCAGCTTTTTCGATTCGTCTCAGCTTGCTCGCAGCAAGCGGGTATTCATTTACTTTTTTACCAAAAACGGTTCGGAAATCGCTGTAAAGACTAGCTTCTCTTGATGCCCGCAGCATAAATCCTGCACAGGCAATACCGATTTCTAGCCGGGACAAGGTCAAAACAATGCCGACCGCGACAGCAATCCCTTTATCTTTATGACCGATCGGATAGGCCAATGCCCCATTGTATTGAATTTCGGCAGTCGGTAATTCGGCGGTACCAAGCTTCCATTTTATCCGGTTAATCTCGTATCCATTGCGTTTTTCTTTTTCCTTATCGCCAGGGAGCCAAGCAGGAACAATGAATGTAGAGACTTTATCTGTCCCTGAGATTTTGGCAGTAACTACAGAATAATCCGCATGGGCCGCAGAACAAAAGAACTTATTACCATATAGGCGATAATTCTTTCCATCCTGGACGGCCTCAAGAACATTGGCTGGCAGGTCCGAACCGCCTTGGATTTCTGACATAAACTGGGCGCCAATTGCAAATTCGCCGTCTATCCCTTCTTTTGTATGCTGCAAAATTTCTTGAAGCTCTGGGTATTCTTCATTCGGAAATTGCTCTAACAGAGCTACTAATCCATGGGTACATGTTAGAGGGCAAGTAACTCCGCCTTCGCCAATTTGGTGAATCAGCATTCGCTTCACAAAGCTTTCCCAATGAGTCATTTTGCTAGAAAAAAGACCTTCCCCAAATACCCCGCGTTCTAATTGATGGACTTCCATAGGCCGGACAATGCGATCAATTCGATGATTAAATGCATCATAATGAAGCATATATGGCCTAACCTCTGGTCTGGCAATTCGTTCAGCTAATTGGTTCCATTTTGTAGAAACAGTAGGTGAGAAAGAAAGAATGTTTTCATGGAGTTTCTCAAATTGGGACCCGGTAAATTTTCTCACTGCTTTTTGCAAAAACGGTTCTTCACGGTACCAGTCAAGATTTTCACGTTTTTCTACGAATTCATCAAAAGCATACGTATTTTTTCCTCTTGTTTCAGTCTCTTGGGAAGCTAGATTCATGGAATGGCTCACTCCCTTTTGGTTAAAATTTCATAATTTTCAGTATTTATTATAAAGGCAAAGTTACGATAAATCAAAAAGCAAAAGACCCTGTAATGCTTGGGATTGGACATTAACAGGGTCTTTTTATTGTCTATTTTTTCATTCCAGTATAAATTTGGATGGCATCCCTTAAAAATTCTGCTGTCCCTGGCTGTTCTTTATCATAATAGGCGGTAAATCTTTCATCATCGACATACATTTGTGCAAGTCCTGCGTGGGCTTCTTTGCTGTATTCGTGCCAATAATAAGTGAGCCATTGCTTATGAAGATCGGCTGCTTTTTGCGCCAGCTCCCCTGCTGGATCACCTGTTTTAAAAGCTTCCGCCAAGGTTTCCTGGACTTGTTCTGCTAGCTTTGACACTTCCGTATACTGTTCCTCTGTCATATTTTGCAGTTTCGCATTTGATTTATCGACCGTATCATTTCCGTACTTTTGGCGAATTTCTTTTCCATACTTTATCTCATTATCATCTATCATTTTTTTCTTAAAGCCTTCAAACTTTTCTTTATTTGACATGTTCATTCTCCCTTCTGATTGTGCTATTGTTTTTTCAACATTAGCAATTAATAAATCTAATTGAATCCGCTTTTCGAGGAGCTTCTCGCGATGTTCCCTGAGGGCCTTTGCACCGTTAAAGGAAGGAGCCGTAACGATTTCTTTAATGCTGTCCAAGCCTACTCCTAATTCTCGGTAGAATAGAATTTGCTGGAGTCTATCCACTTCTGCTTGCCCATAAATCCTGTATCCTGACGAATTGATTCTTGCCGGCTTAAGAATTCCAATTTCATCATAATACCTGAGCGTTCTGGTACTGACACCCGCGAGACTTGCTAGCTTTTGCACTGTATATTCCATTCGATCATCTCCTCATAGCTAACGATACACCTTAACGCAGCGTCAATGTCAATTAGTATTTTGCCTAATTTTCGTTTTAATAAAATGGTGCCTGACACCACCGGTGGACAAATGTCCACGAGTGGTGTCAGGCACCAAAAGAGGCATCAAAAGGCGCACTAAAGGAAATATTTGTCGAACAGTTTTGATAATACAAGGAATTTTCCCCCTTTATAATGTTATTAGGTAAAAAATACCACGAAATTTTGAAAGGGGCAGGGTTATGGCAAAGGTTATTGTTATGTATAATCAACCAAAAGATAAAGAGGGATTTGAAAAGTATTATTACAATGTACATATACCTCTAGTGCAAAGAATCCCTAATCTTAAAGGGGCTGAAATTCATCACGTTTTACAAGTTCAAAATACGAATGAAGATTTATTTCTCATTGCAGAGCTTCATTTTGATGATCCCCAGACATTAGGGCAGGCATTGGCATCTCCTGAGGGTCGTGAAGTGCAAGGAGATGTATTAAATCTTATGCAATTCTTGAATAAGCCGCCTGTAATTGCGATAGTAGATTAGAAACGAAGGTAAGATCCTATAAAAATAGGGTCTTTTTATTTTTTTGTAATGGATTGTCCCAATTTTTGCATACATTTATGGATAAGGGGGGATTCTCATTTATACTTCGTTTTCAACAAGCAATCTAATTCGACTTGCAGTGGCCTATGTATTTATTACATCTGGACTTATGAAATTAATGAGTGCTGAACTGGCAAGCAGTTTTCTCCGTTTAGGACTACCCTATCCTCATATAATATTAAAGGTTGTTATTTTACTAGAAATTGTTTGCGGCCTTTTAATATTGGTTAATAAAGCGGTTAAAAATGCGGTGATCCCTTTAATTGGAATTATGATTGCAACTCTTTTTTTAACCAAATTGCCAACATTAAATACCGGTCTGCTTCAATTTGCTTTCAATGCAAGACTAGATATTGTGATGATATTATTACTCTTCTATCTATATAAGAGGTATCGCAATTGAACATTCAATCCAAGTAGAACCAGATTGTTAAAACCAATTTGGTTTTTTAGTGTGTTAAAATAACATTTATCAAGTTATCGTTTAGAGAGGGAATGCATTTGAATATTAAAGAAAAGGTAAAGAACCTGCCTCTATCACCTGGGGTTTATCTGATGAAAGATTCCCAAGGCCACATCATTTATGTTGGAAAAGCAAAAAGTCTTAAGAAAAGAGTGCAATCTTATTTTCAAAACTTAAAAGCTCATCCACAAAAAATAAAAAAGCTCGTGGCAAACCTAAATGATTTTGACTATATCCTTACAGATACAGAATTTGAAGCATTTATGCTGGAATGTAAATTAATAAAAGAAATCAAGCCTATTTTTAATAGAAAGATGAAAAGTCCAAAATCATATACCTATATCGTTATTAAAATGGAAAAAGGCCATCAAATATTAGAAGTAACAGATAAATTTATCGAAAATGACACTAATCAATATTTTGGGCCCTTTATTAACAAATACACGGCAGAAAGAGCCATTCAAGGATTAAAAGAAGCTTTTAAAATAAGCTGCAGTAATCCTTTTATGAAAAATGGGCCATGCTTAAACTATTCCTTAGGATTGTGTATTGGCATGTGTCTTGGAGGACAAGCACTTGATCATTACGATAACATTATAAACAAAATAATTGATTTACTTAGCGGCACCGACTTTAGCATACTTGAGGAACTAAATCAAAGCATGATTAATGCTTCCGAACAATATGATTTTGAGGCTGCGTCAAAATATCGAAACATGCTAGATGCAATAAACGCTATTATCTATAAGGAGCAAGTCATTGAGTTTACTGAAGAAGATAAAAATTTAGTTGTCAGGGAATCCTTAACTGAATCCACTTTTAAACTGTTTTTTATTAAGGGTAATAAAGTTTTATTTAGTGGAAAGTATCATTTGGGAAGTACAAATGAGCTTGAACTTCTTTCGAGCATTAAAGAAAAAATATTAACCTATTTTAATACGACCTCTTCCACCACGAAGGTAAGCAAAGAGGATCTTGATGAAGCGCAAATCATCTATAGTTATATAAAGAGCGAAAACTGCAGCTTTAAAATTATCCCTGAGAATGGGATTGAATCTAAAAAAACAGCCTTA
The DNA here is from genome assembly GCF_019969725.1 of Neobacillus bataviensis. Next base: position 712,098 of record NZ_JAHXYW010000002.1, on the reverse strand, counting down.
ATAGATGAAGCCCTTTATGAACTAATTTTTCATTATAAATGAGCCCTTGGTTTAGCAATTAAAAAACCAAGGGCTTTTATTATTTCAGAATCCTCGAAACATAATCAATTTTCCTAAGAGTTGTTTTAAGTGAAAATTCTATTTTTCCGAATAAAATTATTATTTTAAAAAAACTTTCTTTTAACCTCATTATTCTTGAAAACCCACTATTATCAAGGATTTAAATCGCTTACATTCTTGATTTCCAAAAAAAGTTTTTGACGATTCTAAACAAAAAAAGTATTATAAAATAGTAAAAAAGGGAGGTAGTAAGATGTCAGACTTGAATAGACAGAAAATTGTGGACAGTGTACCTCAAAAGGGATTTTTTGGACATCCTAAAGGATTATTTACACTGTTCTTTACGGAATTTTGGGAGCGTTTTTCGTATTATGGAATGAGAGCTATCCTTGTATTCTATATGTACTACGAAGTTTCCAAAGGTGGATTGGGCATTGATAAAACCCTCGCTCTCTCCATTATGTCCATTTACGGATCACTCGTTTATATGTCCGGAATTATCGGCGGTTGGTTAGCTGACAGAATTTTTGGTACGTCAAAAGCCGTTTTTTACGGTGGAATTTTGATCATGTTTGGTCATATCGTTCTTGCCATACCAGGAAGCGTTTCAATGTTCTTCTTATCGATGGTATTAATCGTCCTTGGTACAGGACTTCTGAAGCCAAACGTTTCGACTGTTGTAGGAGAAATGTACAGTGAAGAAGACAATCGCCGTGATGCAGGTTTTACTATTTTCTATATGGGGATTAACGCAGGGGCATTTTTATCACCGTTAATCGTTGGATCTGTTATGGATTACAGCTTCCATTTAGGATTTGGTATTGCTGCTGTCGGGATGTTCTTAGGATTAATCGTATTTATTTTAACAAAGAAAAAGAATCTCGGCCTTGCTGGTACAGTGGTTCATAATCCATTGTCCCCTGCTGAAAAGAAAAAAGTTTTCACAATTATTGGATTAGGTGCAGTCATTATTGCGGTTTTATGTATTGTTTTAGTTTCAATGGGAATGTTAACATTTGAGAGCTTTATCAATCTAGTAACTATCCTTGGTATTTTGATTCCTACCATGTATTTCATTGTCATGTACCGCAGCCCTAAAACAACAGCAGTAGAACGTTCACGGGTCATTGCCTATATTCCGTTATTTATTGCAGCTGTAATGTTCTGGTCAATTCAAGAGCAAGGCTCAACCATCCTTGCTAGTTATGCAGATACACGCACACAGTTAGACTTTGCGGGAATCCACATTTCTCCTGCATGGTTCCAATCTTTAAACCCATTATTTATTATCATTTTTGCACCTATCTTTGCAGCAATTTGGGTAAAATTAGGAAAACGCCAGCCGACGATTCCGCAGAAATTCTCGTTATCATTATTGTTCGCAGGCGTATCTTTCCTTGTTATCCTTTTACCTGCTTACCTTGGTGGTTCAGATTCATTAGTTAATCCATTATGGCTTGTTTTAAGTTACTTAATTTGCGTATTTGGCGAATTACTCTTATCACCTGTTGGATTATCAGCAACTACAAAATTAGCACCAGCTGCCTTCTCAGCACAAACGATGAGTTTATGGTTCTTAGCAAGTGCGGCTGCACAAGCTCTTAATGCACAAATTGTTAAATTCTATACACCAGAAACCGAAATGACATACTTCGGTGTAATCGGTGGAGCTTCGATCGTCCTTGGTATTATCCTATTTATTCTTTCACCAAAGATTCAAAGCTTCATGAAAGGTGTACGTTAATTAAAGTTAAAAGGCTGTTGAGCGAATCAACAGCCTTTTGTTTATTTTAGGACTAGCTCTTTTTCTATTAATTCTTTTCTTTGAACCCATTGAAAATCGTCTGCAATTTCATATGAAGCAGGTGTCATTTCCTTCAATTGTTCTAAGGTAAGTTCATCTACCAATTCTACTAACCATAAACGCCCCTCACGGAATTTAAATACTGCATATTCGGTGACAATAGTATCCACTCTTTTTTTAGCAGTAAGAGGATAGGTACACTCTTGAAGAATCTTCGGTTCTCCTTTAGGTGAAAGATGGGTCAGGGCCGCGATTACTCGTTTAGCTCCAATAACCAGATCCATTGCTCCACCTACCCCAAGAACATCCTTCCCTGGTACAGCCCAGCTTGCAATATCCCCACCTTCAGATACCTGCAAGGCACCAATTACAGTAGCATCCAGATGTCCTCCTCGCATGATCGCAAAAGAGAGGGAACTATCAAAGTAGGAAGCATGAGGCAAAGCTGTAATCGGTTGTACACCTGAAGCATTTACCAAATCCATTTGATCGACATTCTGCACGATTTCATCTGGCCCCGGCTCAGGTCCAACCCCAAGAATGCCATTTTCAGAATGGAGGGTGATCCGTCCCTTCGGTAAATAATCGGCAACCAAGGTAGGGATACCAATTCCAAGATTCACAACACCTGATTTTAATTCTTGTGCGCATCGCCATGCAATGTAATGCTTAATTGAATCACTCATTTTAAATTTCCTCCCTCTTCACAACGATATCCACAAAGATAAATGGTGTAACGATTGAATCTGGATCAAGTTCTCCAATTTCAACAATTTCATCTACTTCTACAATTGTCAGCTTCGCGGCAGTCGCCATTACTGGATTGAAATTCTGAGCCGTTTTTTTGTAGACAAGATTACCAGCCTTATCTGCTTTATGTGCCCTGATAATTGCTACATCAGCGGTTAAAGAATGTTCAAGAACATGTTCGCGGCCATTAAAGACACGAATTTCTTTTCCTTTTGCTAAATCCGTACCCGCGGCAGTCGGAGTATAAAAAGCCGGGATCCCCGCTCCTCCCAGTCGAATGGCTTCAGTAAACGTACCTTGAGGCAACAGCTCAATCTCTACATTCCCCTCACGATAAGCCTTTACTAAATCCTTATTAGTTGAAAAGAAGCTGCCAATCACTTTTTTGATACGGTTCTGAACGAATAAATCATTTAGGACAGACACGCTGCCTAGGCTATTCATGATAAGGGTAAGGTTATGTAGGTTAGTATTATTTATTAGAGCCTTTGATAGGTATCTAGGCATCCCAGGAAAGCCAAAACCACCCACCATAATTTTAGCTGCTTCAGGAATTTGTTTAACAGCTTCTTCAGATGATAAAAATTGGACATGTGTTTCAATTTGATTAATTGTAGCGCTCATCATCCATTCTCCTTTGTTGTTGTTTTTTGTATTGATACTGACCGGTTGGTATGTTATTATTAAACAAAATAATAAATTTTCTGTCAATTGTTATTAAATAAATAATTTTTGAAAAAAGTTTCGACAAATTTCTTCTTTGTTCTTATTGTGTTTCCCCTTCATTTCGGCATTTTTTTAGCCTAAATTTATTTTTCATTTAGACCATTAATAAATAATATTATCTCCGAGTTTTGACCCGGGATCAAAGGAAGGATGAGAATTAATATGAAACTAGATCAAGTTGCTAAGCAAATCTCAACACCATTAGATGCTCCTGCATTTCCCCGTGGACCATATCGGTTTAATAACCGGGAATATTTGAACATTCTTTATCGTACTGATAAAGAAGCATTGAGAAAAATAGTTCCAGAGCCATTAGAAATCGATGAACCACTTGTTAAGTTCGAGTTGATCCGCATGCCGGACGTAACCGGCTTAGGCTCTTATACGGAGTCTGGTCAAGTCATCCCTGTAAGTTTCAACGGCGAAAAAGGGGATTATGTTCACTCGATGTACGTGGATAACCACCCTGCGATTGCGGCAGGCAGAGAAGTTGGAGCTTACCCGAAAAAACTTGGAAAACCAAATCTTTACATAGATTCAGATACGTTAGTCGGAACGCTGGATTATGGGACTTTAAGAGTGGCTACCGCTACTATGGGATATAAGCACCAGCAAATTGATTTAGAGCAAGCTCGGGAAGAGATTTGCAAACCCTATTTTATGCTAAAGCTAATTCGAGGCCAGGATGGGAAACCGAGGATTTGTGAGCTGGTTCGCGGCGAAATTACAGATATTACGATTAAAGGCGCTTGGACCTCCCCAGCCCGCTTGCAGCTATTTGCCCATGCGCTTGCACCAATGGCTGATTTGCCAGTGCTTGAAATTGTGTCGGCATCGCATATTCTCACCGACCTTTCTCTGCCTCGTACGAAAGTTGTCCATGACTATCTTGCGGCAGAGCAAACCGTTGACAAGAAGGAATTAATCAGTCAAAAATAAATAGCTTTGTTAAAAAAAAATGGACCCTTCCTTAGATGGGAGGGTCCACTTTCATTTTATTACTCTTTTCGATCGTTCAACTCATCAAGGAGTTGTTTTGTCCTTTTCGCATTTCCTTCGGCAAAGTTTTCTAACCGCTCCTTTAACTCATCATCATCGTGAACCCTCTCTGCCGTAATCAAATAGGTCCTCATCAGATCTTCTTCCACTTCGATTGAATGTTCTAGAACTTGTTCAAGTGATTCTCGTTCCTCATTTTTTTTATTAAAAAAATTTAAATCCATAGGAATAGCCTCCTTTTCCCTATTATTTTTTTCAAATTTATTCATGGATATCCATTTGTTCAAAGTTTAAATTTAAACGCAAAAAGCAAAGAAATCGATTATGATTCCTTTGCTTTTTGGGATACTATTATCGCAATACTCTTGCAGCACTTGAAAATTTTGATGCATCATATTTTGCAATTTTTACAACATCACCTGTTTGCGGGGCATGGATATATTGTCCGTTACCAATATAAATGCCGACATGATAGGCAGGGTTACCCCTGAACACTAAATCTCCCGGTTGTACTTGACTCGGGGAAATTCTCGTACCAACATTCTGTTGGTCACGCGATACTCGTGGAAGATTAATGCCGACTGAATTTCTAAACACATAGGAAGTGAATCCAGAGCAATCAAAGCCGCTTGGTGTTGACCCGCCCCAAACGTAAGGGACACCTAAAAATTGTTTAGCATAGGCAATAACAGCACTTGCACCCCCTGAGCTAGCTGGGATAGCTGCTACAGAAGCTGGTGTTGATGATTTTGAACCTTTGTTTACCGAAGTATGCTGTTTAGCCTGTTGTTGTGCTTGTTGCGCTTGCTGTGCTCGCTGCTGGGCTAATAGAGCCGCCTGTCGCGCCGCTTCCTGCTGAGCCTTTTGTTCAGCTAATTGATCCTGTTGGTTTTGCAATTTGTTTTTGGCGGCTGTCAATTCCTTTGCTATCTCTTGTTTATCTTGTTCAATCTTTTGTTGTGCAGAAGCTAATTCAGCTTGACTATTTTTCAATTTGACTAATTCGTTATGCAATTTTTGCTCTGCAATCTTTAATTCCTGTTCTTTTTGATTTAACCCATTCAGCAGGTCTGTGTCACTTTCCATAATCTTCGAAATAGCAGTGAAACGGGTTAAAAATTCAGAAAGGTTTTGAGACGAAAGTAAAAGCTCCGCATATGTAGCGAGTGATTGTTTACCCTCTAATTGTATGCTTTTCAGCCGTTCAGAATAGACCATTTTGTGATTATCTAATGACTTTTTGGCTTCTTCAATGTCAGCCTCTGTTTCTACTATTTTTCCTTGTTGTGATTTAATATCATCGTTTAGCTTTTGGCTTTTCTCCATTGAAAGGCTGATTCGATCATCTAATTGTTGAATCTTTGTTTCAAAATCATCGATTTGTCCTTTTGTCTCATCGATTTGTCCTTGTGTCACTGGTGAATCATTTGGACTAGCAAAAGTAGGTGTTACTTGAATCATAGAGGCAAGGACGGCAGCCGATAATGTATATTTTAATAGTTTCTTAATCATCACAAAATCTCCTTATATAACCTATCATTTTATCAAATTACTAATATATTCCTAGTTTATAATTCAATGGGCCGAAAAACAATGAATCTGTCGCTAATGTAATATAATTGTAATTTTATGTAGAAAAAGTTTCCTGTCACAACCCGAAGTTTAACGGATTATGTCGAGTAATATTGAGATTAAACCTTCGTCTAAACAGGACTAATATCCTATCAACATAAAAAGCCCGTTCCTTAATGAATGGGCTAAATTTTATATTTTTTTCTGCCGTAATAAGAAACAAAAAAAGACAACTCCCAAAAAGGGTTAGTTGTCTTTCTTTAAAATGATACCCTTTACTTATACTACCTACTTAAAATGGTGAAATCGTAAAACTTTTTACTTGAATGACCCAACAAAGTCATCGAGTATTGCACGCACTTCATCTGTTGACTCTGTGCTCATTAATTGATTTCTTAATTCACTCGCCCCTCGAAATCCTTTGACATAAATCTTAAAAAAGCGATGAAGAGCCTTGAACGAACGCAGCTCTAATTTTGAGTATTTATCATGGAGATCTAGATGCAATCTTAAGAGATCAAGCAATTCCTTACTGCTATGATCTTTCGGTTCTTTTTCAAAGGCAAAAGGATTATTGAAAATACCACGCCCAATCATAACCCCATCCACACCATATTGACGGGCGAGCTTCAAGCCAGTTTGACGGTCAGGAATATCCCCATTGATCGTTAAGAGTGTATCAGGTGCCGTCTTGTCACGAAGTTTCTTAATCTCCGGGATTAGTTCCCAATGAGCATCTACTTTGCTCATTTCCTCTCTTGTACGCAGATGAATGGAAAGATTTACAATGTCTTGTTTCAATATGTGTGTCAGCCAGTCGTGCCATTCGTCTATATCAGTGAAACCAAGCCTTGTCTTTACACTTACGGGCAATCCTCCTCCTTTTGCTGCTTGTATTAAATCTGCTGCAACTTCTGGACGACGGATAAGGCCGCTTCCCTTTCCATGCTGTGCCACATTAGGTACAGGACAGCCCATATTGATATCTATACCCCGAAATCCTAGTTTCGCCATACCAATACTCATTTGCCGAAAGTATTCAGGCTTATCTCCCCATATATGGGCTACAATTGGCTGTTCATCCTCTGTAAAAGTCAAACGACCACGCACACTCTGAATCCCTTGTGGGTGACAATAACTCTCACTGTTTGTAAACTCTGTAAAAAACACATCAGGTCTAGCTGCCGCGCTTACTACATGGCGGAAAACAACATCCGTCACATCTTCCATTGGCGCGAGTACAAAAAAAGGTCGTGGTAAATCACGCCAAAAATTATCTGTCATATTCAAATTCAAATCCTCTCATTATGGGATACCAGGCCAACTTCTTTTCCCAAAATTAAAAAGCAAGATGCCCCTGCTTCTTGTGTGTCTACACTGGACTGGTGGAAATATGAAAAGGCAATGCCCAAACGGTCAGTTTCCTTCTTTAAGTACTATTTTCACGACAGCTTCCACATGCGCCGTATGCGGAAACATATCCACCGGTTGGACATATTTCACTTCATATTTTGAACTTAAAGTTTGAATGTCCTTTGCTAAGGTTGACGGATTGCAAGAAACATAAATTAGCTTTTCCGGTTTCACCTGTAAAATGGTTTGCAAAAGTTGCTTGTCCAGACCTGTTCTTGGCGGGTCAACGACAATAACATCCGGTTTCCAGCCTTTCTTTACCCATTTTGGCAAGACCTCTTCCGCTTTCCCCGGGACATATTTTGTATTAGTGAATCCATGACGTTTTGCGTTTTTCTTAGCATCCTCGATAGATTCAGGAATGATATCCATCCCGCGGACTTCTGCTGACTGATCTGCAAGCCACAATCCGATAGTCCCGACACCGCAATAGGAATCGACTACTTTCTCTTTTCCTGTCAAGGCAGCTGCTTTTTTCACCTCATTATATAGGTTTACTGTTTGAACAGGATTAAGCTGGAAGAATGTTCTCGCTGAAAGCTCGAATTGCAAATCGCCTAATGTTTCTTGGATAAATTCCTCCCCGGCCAGGTTATGAGTTTCCTCTCCAAAAATGAGTGAGGTTTTTTCTCCATTTATATTTTGGACGATCGATTTGACGTTTGGCAGCCGTTTTTGGATTTCTTGAATGATAAGTTCTTTTTTTGGCAGCTCTTTTTGCGAAGTGATTAATACAACTTGAACTTCACCTGTTTGAACGCCAATGCGGGTAACAATGGTTCGGACGATTCCTTTTCTTGTTTTTTCATTGTAAATAGGTATCCGTAATTCCTCTAAAATTTGTTTCACCTTGGCTGTCGCTTCGTTTGTATGCGAATGCTGGACCGCACATTGCTCGATATTGATTAATTGATGGGAATTGAGTCCATATAATCCCGCAAGGACCTTGCCTCCTTTTTCACCGACTTGAAAGCTGCTTTTATTACGGTAGCCCCAAGGGTTTTCCATGCCAATTGTTTCACGGATATCGAGGCTTTCGGGTTTGAGCTTTGTATGGCGTTCAAGCGCTTGGATAATGATATCGCGTTTTTCCTTAAGCTGCTGATCATAGTGCAAATGCTGAAGCTGGCAGCCCCCGCACTGATCATAAACCGGACAGATCGGTTTTACCCGGTTTGGCGACTGAATGCGGATTTTTTTAACCTTTGCCTCGGCAAATTTAGGGTGAATCTTAGTAGCTTCCACGACCACTTCTTCCCCCGGGAGTGCACCAGGCACAAACACCACTTGCTTTTTAAAATATCCGACACCTTCACCGTTAATACCAAGCCTTTTGATGGTCAACGGGAAAGTCTGTTTTGGTTCAATTTTAATACTTTGTTCGGTTTTCATAAATTCAACTCCAAATTATTCGATGCTTCTCCATAAATACAAGGAAGCGTAGCTTAAATAGGGCTCCCAATCTTGTTTATAACGTTCCATTTCCTCAAAGGTTGGTTTTTTCTCAAGTTGGTAGAGCTTTTTCAATCCATTTTGAATTCCAATGTCCGCAAGCGGAAAAAGGTTCGGCCTCCCAAGTGCAAATAAGAGGAAATTTTCGACTGTCCATCTGCCAACCCCACGGATTTTTGTTAGTTGTTCAAAAATCTCTTCATCGGGTTGATTTTTCAAAACATCTAGATGCAATCCGTTTTCGGTGATTTCTTTTGCGATTCCTATGATATATTCTGCCTTCCTTCCGCTAAACTGCAGTTCACGCAATTGTTCCACTTGCAGTCCAGCTACGGTTTCAGGCTCCGGAAAAAACCATACACCATCGATTTCATAGCCGAAGGTTTTGACAAATCGTTCAGTAAGGGTATAGGCAAAGGTCATATTAATCTGCTGGTGGATAATACATTTGATGAGACTCCCAAACAGGTCGAAATCAAGAATAAGTGGCGTTCCGATGAACAGGTTGAATATTTTCTTGAGGTCCGTTTGTTGAAAATGGTTATGAATTTTATCCAAAGGCACTTTCCATTGAAAAATTTCAGACACCTTTTTGATTGCCGCTTCTTTGTCAGTTTTTCCGTTCAGGACGAAGGCTGGCTGATCCGTTGTCCCTGTTGCCGTTATATCCACTACCTGTGCTTTTTTGGCTATAACGATTGGAACTCTAATCGTTCGTTTTTCTATGTCTAGCAGTTTTAATGGATCTGGCGTATGTCTTTGTAATACACTGTCAAAATTATAAGGTCCATCAATTTGGATTGCTTCTTGCCACACGGGAGAATCCATCCTTTATTATTTTACCCCGTATTATAGCATGAAAAATCAATGAAAGGGAAAAACCGAATTTCAGGAGAAATTCGGTCATTTTAATTTATCGAGGCTTTTAAATTTATAGCCTTTCTTTTTCAGGTCTTTAATGGCTTTTTCAAGCGCGTCGGCATTGTCTTGGGAAATCGAATGTAATAGAATTACGCAACCGGGATGAACTCGGTTCATGATATTGTCATATGCATATTGCCAGCCCCTTTGGTTATTTACATTCCAATCGACAAAGGCTAAAGACCAGAATACATGGGTGAAACCTTCCTCTTTCGCAATCTGCATGGTTCTTTCACTAAAAACCCCACGCGGCGGGCGTAAATATTTCATTTCTTTTTGCCCCGTTATTTCACTTGTTTTTTCCTTAACCTTTTGAAGCTCTCTGCGGATTCTTTCATCACTTACCGCAGTAAAATCGGGATGATAGTAGGAATGGTTGCCGATGATATGTCCTTCTTTTACCATTCGTTTTGAAAGCTCAGGTTGTGATTCTAAAAAATGTCCCGTCACAAAAAAGGTAGCCGGCACTTTTTCCTTCTTTAACACATCAAGAATTTTTGGCATATATCCATTCTCATAGCCGCTGTCAAAGGTAAGGTACAAAGTCTTTTTGTTTGGGCTCCCCTTATAAAAAGCCCCGTATTTCTCTAGCAGTTCATCATATTCTGGGCCTGCCTCTGCCGGTTGCTCATCCACAGCTTTTTTAAAGCCCCAGTGGATGGGCTTATTAGAAACGGCTGCGCTGGCAGAAGCCGGCACAAGCAAAAACAGCACCATCATGCTGCCAATAAATCTTTTCATCCATGCTCCCCCTATTCTGTTTTTTATATTGTTTGTTTTTGGAGGGAAAAGATGATTAGCAGATTAAGGAAATGTGTGAGGTTGGTGGTAGATACGTCCTCTTTTTATACCTGTATAGGGAAGGTTTAGTTTAGGAAGATTTGCAGTGGTTGTTCTTGATGATGGCATGAGAAGAAATGTCCTTATTTCGGAATTAGTAATGAGGGTTTTATCAGAAAAAAATAATCATTTATCCCATTTATTCTTACGACATATATTTGGGCACTTATTACTTGTTTTCCGAGACTTACGACATTTTCTGGAAATCTCTTGGAAACTTAGTCATTCTCCAGAAATTTATTACCTATTTTTACCCACTAACGACATATTTTCGAACACTTATTACCTGTTTTCCGAAACATACGACATTTACTGGATATATATTGGAAAACATTAAAATTACATTTCTTTTTATACAAAAAAAAGAACAGGCGCCAATCCAGCGCCTATCCTATCCCCACAATCCTATTTAAATACTGGCTCCTTAAACTGCGCTAATTTTTCTAATGAAGATTTATCAACATCAGCATGTAAGCTGTTTCCGTGAGAGTCCATCGTTACCACGGCTGTGAAGCCTTCTACGCGAAGGTGCCACATTGCTTCCGGAATACCGAACTGCATCAAATCAACGCCTTCGACGCCTTTAATACAATCAGCGTAATACTGTGCTGCACCGCCGATTGCATTCAAATACACACCGCCGTGCTCATGAAGAGCTGCCAGCGTCTTAGGGCCCATTCCGCCCTTACCGATTACAGCGCGGATACCGAATTTCTTCATAATGTCACCTTGGTAAGGCTCCTCACGAATACTTGTAGTCGGTCCCGCAGCCTTGACATGCCATGCACCATCTTCGTCCTTCAACATAACAGGACCGCAGTGGTAAATGACCTGGCCATTCAGATCGACCGGTGCATCGTGATCGCTTAGATATTTATGAATCGCATCGCGGCCAGTGTACATTAAACCGTTAATTTGAACCACATCGCCGACTTTTAGCGAACGAATTTGCTCCTCACTAATAGGAGCTTCTAACGTAATCACGCTCTCTGAAGAAACAGCAGATTCATTAGTAGCAGCCGCTTCTTCCTGAGCAAAATCAATGAACTCGCCTTCTTGATAAGCCCACTCATTAATTTCGCCGCTCACAGGATCCACGCTCACACCCATGCGGCGGAATGCCCAGCAGTTGTAGGCAACAGAAACATAGAAGCTGGCAGGAATGCGGTGCATCACGCCGATTTTACAGCCAAGCAAGGTTGCTTCGCCGCCAAAGCCCATTGTTCCGATCCCTAATTTATTTGCATTTTCCATCACATATTCTTCTAACTTGCGAAGATCTTCATTTGGATTCACGTCTTCAACCGAACGGAATAATTGCTCTTTCGCTAAATCATAGCCTGAAGAACGGTCGCCGCCGATTCCGACGCCGATAAAGCCGGCGCTGCAGCCTTGGCCTTGTGCCTGATAAACGGAATGCATGATACATTTGCGGATACCATCCAAATCACGGCCGGCACGGCCTAGTCCGTCCAATTCACATGGAAGGCTGTATTGAATGTTTTTATTTTCACAACCGCCGCCTTTTAAAATCAAGCGGACGTCGATATAATCTTTTTCCCATTGATCAAATTTAAAAACTGGCACACCTGCACCAAGATTATCGCCGCTGTTTTCACCTGTTAAGGAATCAACGGAATTCGGGCGTAATTTACCTTCTTTTGTCGCCAAAACAATCGCGTTCTTAATCGCTTCTTTAATTTCTAATTGATTCACGCCAACTGGAGTTTTAATTTTAAAGGTTGGCAGACCTGTATCTTGGCAGATTGGCGATACTTGATCGTCAGCCATTTTAATGTTGTTTGTGATGGTGGCAAGGCTCATTGCAGCACTTGTGCCTGCGTTTTCTCTTTCCTTTGCGGACTTAACGGCACGGCGCACGTCCTTTGGAAGTTTGGTAGATGTTTCAACGATCAGCTTGTACATGCTTTCTTGAAATTTTGTGATATTCACTTCGATTTCCCCTTTCCCGAAATTCCCCAAAATATACTATATAAATTTTACAACTTTTTGACTTTTTCATTATACTCCTATAGCCATTAGAATTAAAGGATAAGGTTGCAAACGAATTCATGGTAACTTTTCCAAAAATAAAAGGCTGTTTTTAACTTGGCTGTTGATTTGCGCTCCAGGCGCTTCGCTTTCCGCGGGCGGTCCGGGGAGCCTCCTCGGCGCTTAAGCGCCTGCGGGGTCTCCCCTGCCCCGTCCTCCCGCAGGAGTCTCGCGCCTTCCGCTCCAATCAACAGAGTTTCAAAATCAACATTAACATCCAAACAAAAAAAGAGTCTGCTATTTAACAGACTCGCTGGCTTCACGGTTATTGAACTCTTTGCATTTATTTTCCATTTCATCTAGCATCGAAATTAAGCGGTCAATATCCTCTAGATCCGCATCTTCCGGATCAATGGCATCAAGCACATCAATAAACATATTTAAGCGGTGCTTTAAAAAATCAACTTGAGAATTTTTATCTTGGACTGGACTACCCACAAACTTCTCTCCTTTCACTACCGTTCTCATCCTATCGAATATTTCATACTTTTTCAATATATTGCCCTAAATTACAATAAAAAAACTCCCACCAGGTAGGAGTCTTTCTAACAAATTTATCTTGGCCGTTCAGACGCTGCAAATCCAAAGGAGACGTAATCCTGAACAGGTATCCAGGCTCCAATGCCTTGTGAAGTAACGTTTTTGATGACAATAAACTTCCGGTTTCCTTTTAGCATTAAATAAACTTCTCCGTAAGTGACCTTCCCTTTTTCATTTACGCCTGGCGCATACGCATATAAGTAACCTAAGCGGTTAGGCGGAATGTTATAGATATGATCATTTTTTGTTCCAGAACCAATAATCGTTTCAAATGCTAGAGGCAGATTTGTCTTCTCCATCGCTTTTAAGAGCATCATCTTTTTAACGTCTTCTGCATTTGGGATTTTCGCAGTTAGACCGCCTCTGACGATTTTCTGTGCCTCTTGAACATATTTAATCTGGTAGGGAACCTTGCCTCCACGATTATCAAAATAGTTGGTATTTATTTTTTGATACTCCCAGTTAGGCGAGGTCTCTGATGACTCATAATTTAAAGGCCACTGCCCTAAATAAACAATCGCACGGTAACCAATCGCAAAAGGAGTACTATTAATACTAGACTCATTGAGCATCCGAATTAAATCGGGATTTTCAATTTTAACCCTAGAAGTTTTGATTAACTTTTTGGTTAAATCGCTTGGCTGCAAGAATGGCAAATCCTGTGTTGAATTCGGATAAGTATTTTCCTTCGTAATATTTCGAACTGAAGCTGGGACCTGGTATTTTACAGGATTTTTTTTCACCGCACCGGCTTTTTCAGCAAAAGCAGACGGAATAATAGTTAACATTAATAACAGTGTCATAAGGATTGAAACATTTTTCCTCACTGTGTTGAACTCCTTTCACTAGTAGCATTAATAAGGTCTGCTCATAGTTTTTTCGGAGTCCCCAAATATTATCCATTCACTTTAGTAAATTTCAAATCTTTCGCTTGGAGCTTCTGCATTAATTTTTCAAAAGATGGAAAAAACAATTGGATTGCAGGACCAACGGCAAAGGTAATGATAATTGTGCCGTAGGAAATTGGTCCATTCAGGAAGAAGGCCGGAATTAAGGCGGTGATTTCACCGATGGTTTTGGCAACCATTAAATTCACACGAAAGCGTTCTTTAATAGCCAGCATGAAATTATCGATCGGACTCTGCGGAAATTTGGCTTGTAAGTATATTGAAGCTCCAAAGCCAATAATTAGAATGCCAATCAGCAGCATTGCCAGTTTAGCAAAAAGCACATCCACGGCAAACAGATCAAATAAAGTATTCAGCCAAAAGTCAACCAAAGTACCAATAACAATAATCGTTAGGAGAGAAAGAACATCTGGTCTTCTTTTTAATAAAAGAGAGACTACTATCATTAAAACGGCCCCATCGATCATAACCCATTTTCCTACCGATAGCCCAACTCTTTCGGTTAAAGCAACATTTAAGGCATCCCATGCGCCAACGCCGATATCGGCGACTTCAATGGTCATACATACACCGAAGGTCATGATAAACAAACCGATGATAAAAAATAAAAATCGTATTAATAATTTCATCTTTTGCTCCTTGAAAAAAGTAATGGAATTGTAATAATCTGAACATTTACAAAATTCAAATTTTCGATTATAATGGGGTTAACCTTTTAAAAAGGAGGGCTGTAATCAATCTGCTGGCGAATTTTTGATTTTCATTAAGGAGGTTGGGATTCACTAATAATATGACATTCAACACTCGTGTTTTTTCAATTTATAACTAAACATGAAGGTTGGTGATCGATGGTCCCAAGAAAAGCGATTGATTTTTTACCCTTATAAAATTAGGTGCTGTTACATTATAGCACAACGGTTTGTTTTACCCCGTACATTAATAAAGTAGTTAGAAAAAAGAGACTCTAAGCCTCATTGGCCTAGAGTCTTTATTTTTGAAAGCATTACCATTCATTAGAGCAGGAAAAAACCAATGCCTATAATGACATATGCTGCCAGCAGAGTTAAGCCTTCAAACCAATTCGTTTCGCCGTCATTGGAGATAACAACCATTAAAAGCACGGATGAAACCATCGCGATAAGTTCCTGCCAGCTGAAGATCAATGGCATGGACTGATTAAAGAAAAGAGAAACAATGACAAGAACGGGTGCGACGAACATCGCTACTTGAAGCGTTGATCCGATTGCGATTTCTACAGCGATATCCATCTTATTCTTATAAGCCATTAAAACGGCAGAGGCGTGTTCGGCAGCGTTTCCGACGATGGCGACAATGATGACTCCGATGAACAGCTCCGTCCAGCCGAAGGATTCTGCGACAAACTCAAACGTGTGAACAAGATGCTCGGAAATATAAGCTACGGCAATCGTTGCAATGGCGAGAACGGCAATTGCCTTCCCTTTCCCCCACTCAGGTTCCTCTTCATCATTTGTATCGATATCATTAGTCGTCTGGTACACCCCTCGATGAGTCACCAGTTTGAAAAATAATGCTGCTAAATAAAGAATCACCAGGGTAACGGAAATTCCGAGACTTAGAGTTAGCGTTTTTCCCTCACTCATATCTATGGAAAAAACCGCTGGAATTACAAAAGCAATGATGACTGCAAACATTAAAAGTCCGGAATTATGGCGGGCATCATACACATTAAACTCCTGCCGCTTATATTTTATTCCCCCGACAAAGAAGGAAAGACCAGCGACGAGAAGCAGATTTCCTAATACAGAACCGGTTAAAGATGCCAAAACGACCCCAACAAGGCCAGCTTTTAACGCAAAAATCGAAATAATCAATTCAACTGCATTTCCAAAAGTAGCGTTTAATAGTCCGCCAATCCTTGGGCCGGCAACAATCGCCAGGCTTTCTGTCGCCCTTCCCATAAAGCTGGCTAGAGCAATAATTGTTAAGCAATAAAGAACAAATAGGATACCATTTGACCAATGCATTAAAGTTCCAATAATAGATAACGGGACTCCTGCAAACGTCAATATCATAAAAATTTTATTTGTCACCGTATTCCCTCCATATTCTAGTTTTTAACTCACTAATTTTTCTACTACATTTTTTGCTGTCATTTTCTCCATAATTAGCCAAAAAAAGAGTATCATTTTTCAAAAGACAAATGCAACATTTTTCTTGCAAGGGTGAAATATTCTGGGGTACCATCATTTAAGGACTATGAAATGAGGAAAGTATGATGAATAAACTTAATTTCCGTTTTTGGATCCTTGTGAGTATTGTTGCCATTTCCGGTTTTTCTCAGGGGATGCTTCTTCCGCTCGTAGCCGTCATTTTTGAAAAAAATGGTGTTTCCTCTTCTTTAAATGGTTTAAATGCCACCGCTCTTTATATAGGGGTATTGCTGGTATCGCCGTTTATGGAGATGCCTTTAAGAAAATATGGGTATAAACCGGTAATTATTTTCGGCGGTGGACTGGTTGTGATTTCGCTTGCCTTATTCCCGCTCTGGCAAACCTTTTGGTTTTGGTTTGTTTTACGCATGTTAATTGGAATCGGTGACCACTCTTTGCATTTCGCCACCCAGACCTGGATTACTTCCTTTTCCCCCGCAGAAAAAAGAGGACGAAACATCTCCTTGTATGGTTTGTTTTTTGGAATTGGATTCGCCACTGGGCCGTTAATGACTCCATTGGTGAATGTTAATGAAGCTCTCCCCTTTATTGTTTCTTCCATACTTTGTTTGATTGGCTGGGTATTTGTTTTTCGTTTAAAAAATGAACTTCCCGAACAAGAAGTGTATATTAATACCTTTTTTTCAACCATCAAGCAGTTTAGAAAGACCATTAAATTTGGCTGGGTAGCCTTTTTGCCGCCATTATGCTATGGCTTCTTAGAATCTTCTCTTAATGGGATATTCCCAGTTTATGCTTTAAGAATGGGTATTAATGTTTCAAGTGTCTCGGTTGTGTTATCAGCTTTTGCCATAGGCAGTATTATTACCCAGCTGCCATTAGGGATGTTAAGCGATCAATATGGTCGAAGAAACATTTTAATGACGGTTTTATTTATCGGGTTTATCAGCTTTACAGCTGCCAGTTTTCTTGAACACTCTTTTGTTGGTCTTTTCATAGCCATTCTCATTGCAGGAATGGTAGTAGGCTCAACCTTTTCACTTGGTATTAGTTATATGACTGATCTAGTACCAAGAAATCTTTTACCGACAGGCAATTTGTTATGCGGCATCTTCTATAGTGTAGGAAGCCTAAGCGGCCCCATTCTGGGAGGTCTGTTTATTAAGTTTTTCCAAAATATAAGCTTTTTTTATATTATTAGTGTACTGCTTCTGGCTCTTTCTTTTATTATTTATACATTTGGAAAAAAAGCTCCCGTTCTCACTGAACAAAAAAATTAATTCGGAGCAATTTCATATCTTAAGCATAAAATGTATGGTAAAATAAAATAAAATTTAATATAAATAAAGAATTTTTCTAGAAAGTGCTGTCATCA
Source organism: Neobacillus bataviensis (assembly GCF_019969725.1). Next base: position 694,533 of record NZ_JAHXYW010000002.1, on the reverse strand, counting down.
CCAAGATGACAGCTTTCGTGCTTTTTTAGGGTAATGATTTTGATTATTTTTCTCAATTAGAATTAAATCTTATCAATTAGAAAGACTGAGGGGGGAGAATCAATGAGTTCTGAAGCAAAATCTCTAACAAAAGGAATACAAAAAGTAGGAGTAATTGAAAAAATTAAACCACATGCCGAACTGATTGCAGCGATATTAAGCGGATTACTGATAGCCACAGGGTGGTTATTTGATAAATATGGAGAGGGATCAGATTCCATAATTGCCTATCTGCTGGCTTTTGTAATCGGCGGTTTTGCAAAGGCAAAGGAAGGCATAGAGGCTACTTATGAAAATAAAGAACTTAATGTAGAAATGCTAATGATATTCGCGGCAATTGGTTCAGCCATGATTGGCTACTGGACTGAAGGAGCTATTCTTATCTTCATCTTTGCCGTCAGCGGAGCCCTTGAAACCTACACCATGAATAAAAGCCATAAAGAAATTTCATCATTAATGGAGCTTCAACCAGAAGAGGCGCTCTTAATTACAGACGGTGATGAGGAGCGGGTTCCCGTTTCTCAGCTTCGAGTTGGTGACCACATTCTTATAAAACCGGGTGAACGTGTACCATCAGACGGGATTATCATTAACGGACAAACCAATATTGATGAAGCAGCAATCACTGGAGAATCCATGCCTGTCTCTAAAGGGAATCAGGAGGAAGTATTTGCCGGTACAGTTAATATGACTGGGGCGATTACGGTTCAAGTGACAAAAGCGAGCCATGATACCCTTTTTCAAAAAATCATTCAGCTCGTTCAATCTGCCCAAAGCGAAAAGTCGCCTTCACAGCTTTTCATTGAACGTTTTGAAGGAACGTATGTAAAAGTCGTTCTAGCCGTTGTACTTGCGATGTTTTTCTTGCCGCACTTCGCCCTTGGCTGGAGCTGGCATGAATCCTTTTATCGAGCGATGATATTATTAGTAGTCGCCTCACCTTGTGCCCTAGTCGCGTCCATCATGCCCGCAACGCTTTCTGCCATTTCAAATGGTGCAAAGCATGGAATATTGGTTAAAGGCGGTGTACACCTGGAAAATTTGAGTCATTTAGAAGCCATCGCTTTTGATAAAACCGGAACACTGACTAAAGGAAAACCTGAAGTGACCGAAGTTATTGTTAAGGAAGGGCTTGATACAGAAATAGTACTATTAAAGGCCGCATCTATCGAAAATCATTCGAACCACCCGCTTGCTCAAGCCATTGTCAAATATGCAAAACAGAACTTGAACATAGATCTCTTCCATCCTAACAGTTTAGAGGATGTGCCTGGATGGGGTGTCAAAGCAGAAATAAACGGGGAACAATGGAAAATTGGAAAAGCTGCATTCGTTGGGAAAGAACGGGTACATCACTTTGCAGATGGAAAAGCAAAAGAGCTTGCTAGCCTTGGTAATACGCTGGTGTTCATCGAAATTAATGGCGACCTAAGTGCCATGATTGCTTTAAAAGATGTTGTCCGTAAGGAAACAAAGCTGGCTATAGAACATTTAAAGAAACAAGGTATTCGCACCGTCATGCTTACTGGCGATAGTGAAAAAACAGCACGGGCGATTGCGTCTGAAAGCCATGTCGATGAATTTTATTCTGAATGCTTACCAGAAGAAAAGGTTGAGCAATTAAAGCAGTTGAAAACCAAATATAAGACCGTCGCAATGGTGGGTGACGGCATTAATGATGCCCCCGCTCTTGCCATTGCCAATGTCGGTATCGCCATGGGGGAAGGAACAGATGTTGCCCTTGAAACGGCAGATATTGTCCTAATGAAAAATGATCTGCCTCGAATCTCTGAAGCCATTCTTCTTTCCAAGCGTATGAACAAAATCATTAAGCAAAATGTTGTTTTTTCCATTACGGTTATAATGCTTTTGATTTCATCTAATTTCTTTCAGGTGCTTGATTTACCTTATGGAGTGATTGGTCATGAGGGCAGTACCATACTAGTCATTTTGAATAGTCTGCGCCTTTTAAAATCATAAAGAAGACCGGGTGAAATCAAAATCACCCGGCCTTTTTTATATCATTAGTGATACCCATTAGATCCATTTGCGGATCCTGAAGTTTTATTTCCTTTGCTGCCTTTGCCTTTTTGCTTCGTACTGCCATCTTTTTTAGTATGCTTTGTCATCGAATCTTACCTCCGTTTATGTTGGGTCATACCCATTAATAGTTTTGACATAAAACTCATTTTCATAAAGGAAAGTATTAGCAGTTCGAACGATTTTTTTCACTATAAAAGGCATTAATTTCTCCGCCCAAAATAATGATGAAGGCGGATATGTAAAGCCAAATCATTAACACGATAATCGCTCCAATACTACCGTATGTTAGCGAATAGTTACCAATGTTCTCTACGTATAAGGATAATCCCATGGAGGATATAATCCAGCCCAATGTCGCAAAAGCTGCTCCTGGAAAGGCACTGCGACAGCGTAATCTAACATTAGGGGCAACCCAATACAAACCGGTAAAAATGAGAAATAAAATAATCGCACTTAGGAGCAGACTAAACGTATCCCACAGCTTTATGAACTGTTGTGTATATCCTAATTGTGAAAAGATAAAGAGTCCAATTTCCCTGCCGAATATCGGCAGTATAATCGCCAGGATGAACACAAAAATCATCCCGAAGGTTAATAGAATAGCCATTCCTCTTGCAATAATAAAGGAGCGGCTTTCCTTGACATTATATGCCTTATTAAAAGCCCTCACAACCGCATCAATACCATTGGATGCCGACCAAATCGTCCCGATAACCCCGAATGAAAGCAAGCCGCCGTTTCGATGATTCATAATAAACTTTATGTTTTTTTCAATAAGTTCCATTGCTTCAGCAGGTGCAAAATCCCTGATCATCCCAAGCATATCTTGATGAGGAATCGGAATATAGGGCATTAGGGAAAAAATAACAATGAGGAGCGGAAACAGAGAAAGAAGAAAAAAGTAGGCCAATTGGGCACTTAATCCTGGAAGGTCATCTTCTTCGATTCTATGCCAAAGCAATCTTAGCAATGAAGAGCGTACATTCTCTGTCTTTTCCACTTTCTACTCTCTCCTTTTAATAAATTTTTTAATCTTCTACAATTACTTCTTTTAGGAGCTCCTCTTCGTCACTGTTGGAGAATGAGTCCTTCGTTTCTTTGACGATATCCTTCACCTGAGGGGTTAATTCCCGCAACTCCTCAACCTTGTCCACAAGATAGGAAATATCCTCACTTACCTGCTCAAACGTTGACCGTATTTTCCCAGCGGTTTCCCCGGGATGCCGTAAAATATAGGTAACCTTGCTTGAAGTTTTTTGAACGTTTTCCTTCATAATCTGTCTGGTTGGTTTATCTAATAAGCTGATCGCTCCCCCTGCGAGTGCTCCCAGTAACATACCCTTCCAAAATTGATTCTTCTTCGTCATCTTAACCTTTCCTTCCTTATCTCTAATTATCATAAACCCATTTTTCATGAAAATAATACCAGAAATACAATCTACCTTTTATTTTGCTTTATTCACGCTCCCTAAGCAAGTAGTGTCCGCTAACTTTATCATGAGTTTTGTATTGACATAACCTTTTTAACGTGAAAAGATGGGATTAATATTTCTGAAAGGGTGACCGGAGTGAATCTATCCCAAAAGTCAGTAGAAAATGTTGAATTTATGATCGAACAAATAAAAGAAAAACTGAAGGTATTAAACCTTGGTGCGATTAAACCCTCTCACTTCGATGAGGAAATGTATGAGGAATTAAAAGAAATTTATGAAATGGTACTTCGAAAGAATTCGTTTAGTCCCAATGAAATGCAGGCCCTTGTTGAAGAATTAGGGAATCTTCGAAAAAGGTAAAAAACAGATCACGAGGATCTGTTTTTTTATTTACCCCTGATCCGTCAAAATAAACGGACCATCTTTGGTAATCGCAATTGTGTGTTCGTATTGGGCTGAGTTTTTACCGTCAATGGTGCGGGCGGTCCAGCCATTGTTATCCATCTTTGTTTGGTACCTGCCAACATTAACCATTGGTTCAATCGTAAACACCATTCCCTCTTTAATTCGAGGTCCCTTACCTGGCAGCCCATAATGCGGTACATCCGGTTTTTCGTGGATGACAGCCCCAATTCCGTGTCCAATAAAATCCCGAACGACTGAGAAGCCTTCACCCTCAACATATTTTTGAATGGCATGTCCTATATCCCCAATTCGGTTGCCGGGAACGGCCTGTTCAATCCCTTTGTATAGTGCTTCTTTTGTTACGTTTAATAAATGTTCTGTCTCTGGTGAAACCTTACCAACAGCATAAGACCATGCAGAGTCAGCCAAGGCACCGTTATAATTAACAACCATGTCAATCGTAACAATGTCCCCCTCTTTTAGCGGCTCTTTTCTTGGGAAGCCATGGCAGATTTCGTCATTTATACTCGCGCAGGTTGCATATTCGTACCCTTTATAGCCTTTTTGCTCAGGGGTAGCATTATTTTCGCTTAAAAATTGATCGACAAACTGATCAATCTCCCAAGTTGTAATACCCGGTTTAATTCGCTTCGCTATTTCTCTATGACAGGCAGCCAGTATTTCTCCCGCCTTTTTCATCGCTTCAATTTCACGTTGTGATTTAAGGACAATCATGTAAGGGGCCCCTTCCTTTTTGTTTAATTTTATGTAGGTTAAGCAATATTGTTCGTTATAGAAACATACTTATGTCAAAATTATACTTTAAGACTAAATTGGCAACACTATTAATATTAACTCTATCCGATTATTTTTTCAAAATTACTTATATCCTCGAAAACTAAAACATTAATTCACAAAGTTCATAATTTTGTCATAATCCTCCGTTCGTAATATGGTACTTACCTATTCTTTTTGGTAGAATTAACATATAAACAATAATAATTAGGTGTGTGAGGCTAAATGATTGGTGACCGCGTAAAAAAATTTCGCTTAGAGAAGAAAATGTCACTATCCGAACTTGCTGAGCAGGCAGGTGTCGCTAAATCTTATTTAAGTTCACTTGAAAGAAACCTGCAAAAGAATCCTTCGATTCAGTTTCTTGAAAAGATTGCTGCTGTATTAAACCTTCCAGTCGAACATTTAATACATGAACAAATAGATAAAACTGAGTTAGATAGTGAATGGATGAATATTGTAAAAGAAGCCATGAATTCAGGTGTATCAAAAGATCAATTTCGTGAGTTTCTTGAGTTTAATAAGTGGCGGACGAACCAAAACAATAACCAATAGAATTTTGTCATATGAAAAGAAAAAGCATTCTACAAAAAATAAAATTTTTGTAGAATGCTTTTTCTTTTTCCCATATGTACTCAGATGTTTTTAGTTATTAGTTCTTTTACCTGACTTTGATTGAGGAATTCCCGTACCTCTTCTAACGATAAACCAAGCTCTTTCGCCTCTAATATGAGCCCTAGCCATTCCTCGTCGATGACATCCATTTTTCTTTCTGTAATCACCATCGTTTTCACCCCTAAAATACATTCGTATTCCAGGTAACCCGGCCATCATAGTAAGCAATTACCTACCTTAGATCCTCGGCTTTGCGTCCCTGTTTTTCAACAGGTTTGCCTTTTTCTGTCTTTAATGAACCAAAATCATCACCGACTTGCCAACCATCACTAACATTTCTAGGCCAATATACTTAATCATTTTCGATATGTTCATTATATATAGTCCTTTTATAACAGGGTGTTAGATTTTGTCATTTTTTTATAAAATTCTAACAACTTTTTAGAACAAATAATACCAAAATCCTACAAAATATCCCCATTTATTTTACATTTCTAGTTGTTCAAATTGGAAAAGGGAGGAAATAAAGTCGAATTTTACTTTTAATATTTGGTTTTAATATTTGTCTAAAATGTGACAAAAAGCATATAATGAAACTAACATATAAATATACCTAATATTAATAATATTTTAAAAATATTAGGCGGTGATGCACGTTGACCGTAATTCATGTCTTAAATTTCTCGATTCCGATTGCATTTATGGTATTTGCAGGCTATTTTCTTGACCGTATGTGTAAACCCGCAAAAACAGAAGAAAAAGCTGGCGAAGAGTGAACTGTTATTGAGCTCCTCTACGACACAGCTTTTTTTATTTTAACTTATTTTGTACCTTTAACTCGTAATTTTTAAAAATGGAAGAATTGGTTTTTACACCTTTTTTGGACATGATTTGATTAAAACGAATCAGCTTTTCATTTAACTTTCTATGCAGGTTTTCTTTTTCACTAATATCATCTGTTTTTTTTATTAAATCCTCGATCGTCATTAATTCCTGTCGTAAATGACTTTCCTCCTGGGTATACCCTGCATTTTTCAGCAACTTATAAGCCATCCGCAAATCCTCGGGGATTGCCGATAAATCCTCTAGCTGCATTGGTTTACCTAATCCTGGAAGATTTTCGAATTCTCCATCTTTATATGCTTTTTTAATACGGTCTTCCGAGACAATTTGAAACATATCCATGTTAAAGCCTCCTTTTTAGCATATATAATTATATCAATTTATAAGATACATTTTAAGTTAACGTCTTTTTGGACAAGTAATTTTTTCTTTTCTGTTGGGGCATGCTACATGCGTATAAGAAAGGAGTGTTGAGTTTGGCTCGTGGAGAACATTTTAACCACAAAAGGAAACACCATCCAGGTGAGTTTCCTCAGAATAGCCTAGTGGAAAAGCATGTGAAGGAAGCCATAGGCGACGAAGAATTGATTGTAACTCAGGAAGCATTTAAGAATAGAATTGAGGAAGAAGGCAGCCGCGATGATACAGCACGTGTCCTGCCAGAACAGACAGAATAAAAAGGCGTGAGCAACTCACGCCTTTTTCCTTTAAAATGTTTCCTTTAGGCTTCTAACCATCTTGGAAAATTCAATATTTTTAAGCCACTCAGATGCCTTTTCGATATCTTTAGAAAATACCCGGTCCTGAGTAATGGCTGGAACCTGTTCCCGGCCTTTTTCAAAGAACATCTTTGTATGTGTGGCCATTTTTTCGACTCCGCGGAATTCTACAGCCTGCATGGCACAAATCAACTCAATTGCAAGAACCTTTCTTGCGTTCTGAATGATTTGATAAGCATGTCTGGATGCAATTGTTCCCATGCTGACATGGTCCTCCTGATTCGCTGACGAAGGAATCGAATCCACGCTGGCAGGATGGGCAAGCGTTTTATTTTCTGAAACAAGTGAAGCGGCCACATATTGCATAATCATTGCCCCTGATTGTAAGCCTGGTTCAGGGCTTAGGAATGGCGGCAGATCATTTAATTGCGGATTGATTAAACGTTCAATCCTTCTTTCCGAAATGTTAGCTAGCTCTGCAACAGCAATCTTCATAAAATCCATTGCAAAAGCAATCGGCTGACCGTGAAAGTTGCCTCCAGAGATTACTTTTTCACCATCATCAAAAATTAACGGATTGTCAGTTGCCGCATTCATTTCAATTTCAAGTTTTTCTTTTACATAATCAAGAGCCTGCCAAGATGCACCATGAACCTGCGGAATACAGCGAAGAGAATAAGCATCCTGAACTCTAAGCTCTCCCTGCATCGTCGTTAATAAACTGTCACTTAAATATTGGCGGATTCTCGCAGCTGTATCAATCTGCTGTTGATAGCCCCTTGCCACATGAACTTCCTCTGCAAAGGCATCAATTATTCCATTTAATCCTTCGATTGTCATGGAAGCAATAAGCTCACTCTCATGAGCAAGCTGCTCAGCCTCGAGATAACCCACTACCCCCATGGCAGTCATTGCTTGAGTACCATTGATTAAAGCAAGTCCTTCTTTAGCTTCTAATGTTACAGGCATGATTTCTTCTTGCTGAAGTGCAGAAAGGGAGTCCATGCGAGTTCCCTTATAAAAAACTTCACCTTCACCGATGAGGACTAAGGCAAGATGTGATAATGGAGCTAGATCACCGCTTGCACCAAGAGATCCTTGTTGCGGAATGACAGGGATAATGTCTTTATTTACTAATTCAATAAGCTTTTCAATGACAAGTGGTCTGATTCCTGAGAAGCCCTTTAAAAGTGCATTTGCACGAAGAAGCACCATTGCTTTTGCAACAACTTCAGGGAAGGGTTCGCCTACACCACAGGCATGTGAACGAATTAAGTTAAGTTGGAGGTCCTGTACATTGTCCTTTTCAATTAAAACATCACTAAATTTACCAAACCCCGTAGTAATTCCATAAACAACCTTAGATTCTGATACGATTCTTTCTACAGCTTCCCTGCTTTTTGCTGCAGCCTCCATGCTTTGTTCAGAAGCGCGGACCTTTTGCTTGCGAAATAACACGTCCTTCATTAGCTCAAGCGTTAAACTATTCCCAGTAAGTGTAATCATTTCTCCATCTCCTCTAATACTTTAGTATAATAAAGAAAGAGGCTGGACTCGTATCTGATTAGATTTTGAGTCCAGCCTCTTTTATGAACATAACGGAATTTTGTATAAATTTATTGCGATGCCTCATTGGTTATCATCCCATCCAAAAAATTATAAAAACTATACTATCGATAATTATTGTATGCGAAGAAAACCCTTACTGTCAATTAAATTTTCTGAATTTTAGCACGATAACACTTTAGCACAATAACAAATGAAAGGTAATAGTAATTGAAAAAAGGACCATTCACAAAGATATTTTATCTTCGTGAGTAGCCCCTTTATTAGGTGGTTAATCAAATTTTAACCCTTTTAATGCTTCTGCCAACGCATTATTCAATGGTTCTTCATCTTTGTGTTGATTTTTTAGATACTTTTGTACAGTGCGCTTATCCACTTTGCCGCCAGATTCTTTTTTGCGGCGTGCTTCGAAAGCAGATAGTTTTTCACGGTGTCCACATTTACATACGAAGATTTGACCCTCGCCTTCGCCGCGAAGCTCCAGTTTTTTATGGCATTGTGGGCAGCGTGCATTAGTGACTCGGGATACATTTTTACGATGTCCGCACTCTCGATCCTGGCACACGAGCATTTTTCCTTTTTTGCCATTGACTTCAAGCATTGGTTTTCCGCAGTCCGGACAATTTTTGGTAGAAATATTGTCATGCTTGTATTTTTTATTACTTGCTTTTATTTCAGCAACGATTTCTTTTGTGTAGTTCTTCATCTCACTGATAAACACTTCTTTTTTCAACTTGCCATGTGCAATCTGATCAAGCTTTTGTTCCCAATCAGCTGTCAAAGCCGGAGATTTAAGTTCTTCAGGGACTAAATCTAACAATTGACGGCCTTTAGAAGTAATGTGAATATCTTTGCCGCGCTTTTCGATTAAGAATGAATTGAATAGCTTGTCAATTATATCAGCACGTGTCGCAACAGTACCCAAGCCGCCAGTAGATTTTAGTGTTTCTGCCAGCTGTTTATTTTTAGTTTCCATAAACTTCGTAGGGTTTTCCATTGCAGAAAGTAATGTTGCCTCATTAAATCGTGCAGGCGGATTGGTTTGGCCAGATGTTTGGGCGATTAGTTTTACATTTAATGTGTCGCCTTTTTCGATGCGAGGTAAAATCTGTTCCCTTAGGTCATCTGCTGCATCATCATCTTCAAAACGATTTCCGTATACTTCTTTCCAACCAATGGTAAAAATCGTTTTTCCCCTTGCAACGAAGTTCTCATCACCGATTTTTGCACGAAGCGTTAATTGCTCGTACTCGAATGCCGGGAATAAAACTGCTAAGAACCGTTTTACAACTAAGTCATAAATTTTCCGTTCTTTATCTGTAAACGCTGCGAAATTTACATAGCTTTCTGTTGGAATAATGGCATGGTGGTCTGATACTTTGCTATCATCCACAAATGCTTTCGAAACCTTTATCGGCTTGCTTAAAATCTTGTTAGCTAAAGGACGATATTCTCCTCCTCCGCATGCCTTCAATCGCTCTGGAAGCGTTCCGACAATATCAGAAGAGATATATCGCGAATCCGTACGCGGGTAGGTTAATACCTTATGCTGCTCGTATAGCTTTTGCATAATGTTTAACGTTTCCTTTGCAGAGTAACCAAAGATTTTATTCGCATCTCGCTGCAGTTCTGTTAAATCATAAAGTGCTGGGGAAAATGACTTTTTCGGTTTTTTCTCAATTTCTGTTACAATCGCATTTTGGATTCCTAGTTTTTTTACAATTGCATCGGTTTTTTCTTTATCAAAGCTGCGGCTGTTCCCTTTTGCATCTTGCCAGGTCAGCTTTAAATTGTTCGATGTTTGGGCTTCAATGCCGTAATAGGTCTGTGCTTTGAAATTTTTAATTTCATCCTCGCGTGCAGCAATGATTGCAACAGTTGGAGTTTGAACGCGGCCGCAGTTTAATTGGGCATTGAACCTTGTTGTGAGCGCGCGTGTTGCATTTAGACCAATATACCAATCAGCCTCTGAACGAGCGACAGCGGAAGCATATAGATTGTCATATGCCTTTCCAGGCTTCAAGTTGGCGAAGCCATCCTTTATCGCTTTATCGGTAACAGATGAGATCCAAAGACGTTTAATTGGCTTATTGACTTTTACTTTATCAATAATCCAACGTGCAACTAATTCTCCCTCTCTTCCTGCGTCCGTAGCCACGATTATTTCACTGACGTCCTTTCTAATCAGTTGACTCTTAACGTCATTAAACTGTTTTCCAGTTTGCTTAATTACTGTCAATTTCAAACGATCGGGCAGCATAGGCAGATCTTCTAAATTCCATGTTTTATATTTCACATCGTAACTTTCTGGATCAGCAAGGGTAACTAGGTGCCCAAGTGCCCAAGTAACGATATATTTATTCCCTTCCAGATACCCATTTCCTTTTTTATTACAATTAAGCACACGTGCAATATCACGTGCGACAGAAGGTTTTTCAGCAATTACAACACTTTTTGCCATATTTTAAAACATCCTTTCAAGTTTCCATAAGTTTAATATAGCATAGGAACAAAAATAATAATAAAACTGTTCCATTAAAGGGCCATATTCTAGTATGATGAAATGGCATCAAATTTGGAAACGAGGATACAGCATGAAGATAAAGGATTGGGATCCAAATCTAAAGGTTCGCTTGTTTAGTGAAGCCATGATGAACATTACCTTTTGGATGTTTTTTCCCTTTTTAACGATTTATTTTGCAGATGAATTTGGAAAAAATAAAGCAGGATTATTATTAGTATTTTCACAGATTTTTTCTGTGATTGCGAACTTAATGGGCGGATATTGTGCCGACCGCTTTGGCCGAAAACGCATGATGGTCCTATCCGCCATTGGACAGGGACTTTCCTTTTTGGCATTTGCCTTTGCAAGTTCTCCATGGTTTCATTCTCCTTGGGTCGGCTTTTTATCGTTTGCGGTTGCAGGTGTTTTTGGTTCCTTTTATTGGCCGGCAAGCCAAGCGATGATTGCGGATGTAGTCGGAGAAAAAGACCGAAGCAGCGTCTTTGCGATATTCTATACATCTATCAATATTGCCGTTGTTATTGGTCCTATTTTAGGATCCATATTTTATGTTCACTATCGTTTTCAATTACTTCTTGTCGCAGGCATAGTATGCATTCTACTTGGTTTAATTTTATTTAAATGGACTCGTGAAACCGCTCCCTTGCAAAGGATGGCAGACGCTTCAATTGATGGAAAGTGGTATTATTTTTTAATTAACCAGTTAAGGGATTATTCACTCATCGTAAAGGATAAAACTTTCCTTTTATTTATTCTGGCTGGTGTATTAGCAGGACAGACTTTTATGCAATTAGACTTATTAATTCCTGTCTATATAAAAGATGTCGTCAAAACTCAAAATCTGTTTACCTTTGGAGATTGGTCATTTTCTGTAAGGGCAGAGCAGGCCTTTGGAATTGTACTAGCGGAGAATGGCTTCCTTGTGGCATTATTGACGGTTATTGTAACAAAATGGATGAGTAAATACTATGAACGAAACGTATTTGTGCTATCATCTATTGTTTATGCCGGATCCATGGTGATCTTTAGTCAAACCCATTTGATTTGGGGGCTTATTTTAGCAATGGCCGTATTTACGTTAGCTGAACTTATGGGTGCGGGGCTCCAGCAAAGCTTTGTTTCTAAACTGGCCCCGGAACATATGCGTGGCCAATATTTTGCCGCTGCAAGTCTGCGGTTTACTATCAGCCGGACCATCGCCCCCCTTTCAATTCCATTGACGGTTTGGATTGGGTATGGCTGGACGTTTTTGGTTTTGGTTATCTTAGCACTCCTTAGCAGCTTCTTATATTGGCTGATGTTCTATACTTTTGAAAAACAATCTATTAAAGCCGGGGCTTGATGGGTCCCATTTTTGTTGAAATTTAATTCAAAAAATGTCCAAAAAATTGTACTAATTTGTTCACATTCACCCCTTTTAACATTATAATTAGAGTGTAAACTTTTTAATTATTTTAAGGACGGTGGAATCAATGGAATTATCGCAATTCATGGCTCCAACTTCATTATCAGGTATTATTACATTTATCGTTCTTTTTTCAGCAGGTGTTTATTTTAATATAAAAGTGTACGGAAGCAAGCTTCAGTAAAGATAATAGTCTTTACTGTTTTTTTATGTTTTGGCTTTGTTAATATTAGTTGTTGATTTGCGCTCCAATCAACAGTGTTAAAAATCAACAAGGTCATTAACACAGCCTATGTTTTTATGCTAGCGGTTTCTTTTTCCAATTAAAAAAGCTACAATATACAAGAAGATTCTGAAAAGGAGACATTACATATGAGTGATTTTCAAAGTAACCTTGAAAAATACGCTGAGCTTGCCGTTAAGGTTGGCGTTAACATTCAGAAAGGCCAGACTTTGGTTATTGGTGCCACGTTGGATGCTGCTGAATTTGTGCGCTTGGTTGTCAAAAAGGCGTACGAAACAGGTGCCCACAATGTCGTTGTGAATTGGAACGATGATACTGTCACCAGAACAAAGTACGATTTGGCTCCAAATGAAGCATTTCTTGAGTATCCAGAGTGGCGTGCAAAAGAGCAGGAACAACTTGCAGAAAATGGCGCTGCCTTTATGTCGGTTATTTCCACGAGTCCAGATTTGCTTAAAGGAGTGGACCCCGAAAGGATTTCTAACTTTAATAAGGCTGCAGGGAAAGCATTGTCTAACTACCGAAAAGCAGTTCAATCAGATAAGGTTAGTTGGACCGTAATTGCAGCGGCATCTCCAGCATGGGCTGCTAAGGTATTTCCGGATGTGCCTAGTGAGCAGCAAGTCGACAAACTTTGGGAGGCCATTTTTAAAGCAACTCGCGTAGATGTGGAAAACCCTGTTGAAGCTTGGAAAAAGCATGACGAAGCGCTTCACGAAAAAGTACATTATTTAAATGAAAAACGCTATGCAAAGCTTCACTATAAAGCTCCTGGGACTGACTTAACGATTGAGCTTCCGGATAAACATATTTGGGTTGGTGCCGGCAGTGTGAATCAAAAGGGCTTTGAATTTATGGCCAATATGCCGACCGAAGAAGTATTCACCGTTCCATTTAAAACCGGTGTCAATGGTACCGTTGCCAGTACTAAACCGCTAAGCTACGGCGGAAATATCATCGACCGTTTTTCGATTACCTTTGAAAATGGAAAAATTGTTGGTGTGAAGGCGGAAGAGGGCGAAGAAATTTTAAAACGCCTAGTCGATACAGACGAAGGCTCCCATTACCTTGGAGAAGTAGCACTTGTGCCGTACAATTCGCCAATTTCACAATCTAATGTTCTATTCTTTAACACGTTGTTTGATGAAAATGCATCTAACCATTTAGCCATTGGAAGTGCCTATGCCTTCTGTATTGAAGGCGGAAAGCAAATGTCCTCTGAGCAATTAGCTGAAGATGGACTTAACGAAAGTATCACCCACGTTGATTTCATGATCGGTTCCGATCAAATGGACATCGATGGCATTACCGCCGATGGTAAAACTGAACCAGTATTTAGAGGCGGAAATTGGGCTTTTTAATATGGTAAGTGAGAAAGGTGTCAGGCACCATGTGAAAATTTCACATAGTGCCTGACACCTTCTTTTTTATGGAGTAAAAATGATGGCTCCATCTTTTGTTTTTGAAATTTTGTCACGCATTTTATTAAGCTGCTGGATTGGATCCTGTACAATGACTTTTCCTAATAGATCAATAAGTCCGAGTGATTTTAACAGGCTCTCTTCCCAGCTTTGAAGCTCTTTGGTGAGAGATGTGTTAGTTTGGCAAACTTTATTCAACGGCAATTTCTTTGCAATCGCTTCATCAATTAAAGCCAATGCCAGCTCTTTATTAATCACTCCTTTTGCATCCTCCATTTGCTCGCAAACAGATTTTACCACCTGTTCCACCTTTTCTGTTGTTCCACTAATAACCGGCTCGAGCGGCTTCAACACTGGTTCAAGCGGTTTTACAACAGGTTCTAACGGTTTCAGGACAGGCTCAAGTGGTTTGGTTATTGGATCAAGCGGTTTCAAAATTGGTTCTAGCGGTTTTGTTACCGGCTCCAGGGGATTGGTCACGACATCAATGACATCCTGAATCGGATCGGTAATTTTTCCAATGCCGCCAGACGGCGCGTCCGTTTTTGAACCATCTGCACAAGTAAGAGGCAGATGCCCAGCCGAAATTTTTTCAATTTTTTTATCCAATTGATCCAATGGGAGCAAACTTAAATCTTGGAGAACTTGCAATTTTCCCGGCTTTTCAGCACCAGCATTTCCAGAAATAGTATTAAGGACTAACTTTTCTATTAAACTATCCTCTGCCTTCATATAATGCGCCACCATAACCACGTCTTCCATCCCTAGCTCGGGAACTGTTTCAGATGCATTAATACATGCGCCTTTAAAGGAAATAGCCGTGGTATCAACAGTCATCCCTTTTACTGTAACTGGTCCGCTTGCTTTTAAGGTGATACTGACCGGACCATTAGCTGAATCAACCATTTTCGTTAACCTCATTCCATAAATCGTAGCCGACTGATATTGAAAACGGAGCATAGGCTTTTGATCATTTTCTGTGGTTTCTTGTTTAACAATCGATGCTGTCATTCCTGAACCTACCACTCGATCTGCTTCAATAATAAAACCTTCTGTATCTAATTTTTCGGCATATACACTTTTACCGAGAGAGCATATTGACAAAAACATGAGCGTTAGACTGCAACTTAACAAGATAAACTTGCTTTTCCACCACATATTAAGCTCTCCTTTAAAAATTGTGTACCGTCTCTTCAACGCTGCCAGAACGTGAGACTTTTACCTTTGCTGGACCAAGTCGCCATGCCATCAATAGTGCGCCGCCAATAATTCCAAAAATAGTACCAAATAGGAACCCGCCTAAGGCACCAATAACGGAAAGGATTGATAAAAATATGGTGAAAATTCCAAGAATCTTTGAAGCATTAGGAAAAAATAAAGCTACAATTCCAATTAGGGTTATTAATCCGCCAAAAAGCAGCCCAATAATCGCAATTGACCCAGGCAGGAAGGTACTTAGATATAGATTTAAAGGAACCCATAATATCATTAAACCACTTACAATAGTTAGTAATGCTCCCCACACCGGCCTTTGTTTACGCCATTTTTTAACACCCATCTGCACGCACTCCCTATTTGTTAATTTTTTCTACGGTAAGTTTCATTCCATTCATATTAATGGTCTTCTGGAAGAGATAGTGCGTTTTTAGTTTGGCATGTTCTAAAACAATGGAGGAAGAAGTTTGCTTGAATTGTTTTTGCCAGTCATCGCTGTGCTTTTCCTGAAGGACTAAGTTCTGGAATTTGGCATCTGCTTCAATTAGACCTGCGTCATGCTGCAATCCGCTGATCTGAACAGGTTTAGATGCCGTTATTTTTACACGAATCCACTCTCCGCCCACTTTAAAATCCTTATACAATTGCAAATTGTCAATGGTTAGATTTTCGATTAAATTGGTACCTTGGGGGGCTGAGTCAGAAGTGCCTGTTTCCCCCATTTTTGGATAGAAGGTGTAACCAGTTCCAACTAATTTGTCAAACTCTACATAAAAATCACCTACACCAGCAATCGGAACAGCATAGGCCACACCTGATACACCAAATGAAACTATTAATAATGCTAACGTTAAAATTCCAGCGCCTAATGCTGACCAAAAAACCTTCTTGCTTGTCGTACCCTCCAAGAGTTGAACTGAACTTTCCATTTAAATCCCTCCTATTTTTTGAAATTTTTAAACAATCTATCTTTTCTATACCTTACTACCCTTGTTTTACTACTACAATCACGAAAAATATCGTAAAATTATTAAGGACCCGACAAATGTCGGGGTTGAGTTTTCACTACGGTCATATTGGAATTTTTTCCATCGAATATTTTATTCATAGAGAGGATATGGAGGCGGAAGTACATGGAGCATAAAGTGGAACAGCTTTTACTGAAAGGGCTCGATATCCTTATGGAGCATCGTGAGCCATTTATGAAAGAATGGAAAGAGCTCCTGCCCACAATAAAATTCCGAAACGAAAGTTTAGTAGATGAATTTGATATCATGATTGAAATTGCCATTCAAAAAGTTTTAAATGAAAAGAAGCCCCGTATAGACTCTTTTATTCTTTCGGTGCTGACAGAATGGCAAAAGCGTTTTTCCAACAAGTTTGATGAAAATGAGACTATCTTTCTCGTTACTACAATTGAAAATATCTTTCATAAGCTTGTAGCTGCCACCCCATCTGCCTCCTTTTTCGACCATCAGGCCATCCAAGCTTTTTTTGCAAGAATCCTTGACCAGGCGCTATTAACCCAAGACAGTGAGAACCTGACTGATAAATGGGTTAAAATGATCATGGCTACGAACATTCTCCCAATGAAATGGGTGGCTGTTGTAAAAAAAGAACAGGACGATTTTCAAATTGATAGTGTTGTTTGTTCTCCTGGGCATGAAGTGGACAGCCATTTGCTTAGTATGTGTTCAGGATTAAAATCAGGGGAAATTGACCATCTTTCACTGGCAATCTCCAGACTGATTGGAGCAGGTACAGATAAGGGAAGAATTCTCAAAATTCCCTGTTTGAATGAAATTCTGCTCGTGTGTTTGCAGGAACAAGATTTAGTGATTGGTGAACAGCAAATCCAGTTTATTCGGGATATGTATCTTCGCCAATTGAAGCTTTATCATCTTGAAAGAAAAATAGTTTGGAAGGATGCTTCCCTCCTGTTTTTGCAGCACTTATTATGCTCTCGAAATGCCGATGATGCGGTTAAAGCCATTACAAAGGGATTAGTGGATTATATGCCTTTCAGCCGCTGTGCCTTATTTTTATATAATCACTATGAAGATACGGGGATTGGTGTTTCTGGTTATAATGTCAGCATCCCATCTGTACAGCAAATTAAAGAAGAGGTTTTCGAGCTTTCCTTAATTCAGAAATATTTACTTCCTTTGATTCAATCCCAGCCTCTTTACTTTGAGGATGCAGCTGAGATTTTACCGAAGAAATATATACAGGAGTATAAGCTTCGTTCATTAGTTATCTTGCCAATATTTGTACCCTCAAAAAGCAGATTGCTTGGAATTGCTTTATTGGATCAGGGTGAAAACTCCGAATTTGCGGTATCCTCACAAACCTTGGCAACGCTAATAAAATTTGGCAGATATGCAGGGGAATTAATGTATTCGATATGGGATGAGGCCATTCAACAATTTGGCGGCTCTGATTGCCTCTTAACCCAGCGGGAGAAGGAAGTTTTGAAACTGATCGCAGAGGGCGCTTCTATCAACGAAGCCGCAAAAGAGCTTCATTTAAGCAGCTATACCGTTCGCGATTATGTTTCCGTTATTATTCAAAAATTAGCCGCTAAAAACAGAACGGATGCCGCGGTAAAAGCGTTAAAAATGAATTTAATCTCTTGAAAAAGAGCAGCCCCAGAAATGGAAGGCTGCTCTTTAGAGTGATTAGCGGTTATCAATTTTTTCAGGATAAAGATCGTGGTTCATCATGCGGTGATCGGCCATTTGCTCATATTTTGTCCCCGGTCTGCCGTAGTTACAGTAAGGATCAATTGAGATGCCGCCTCTTGGAGTGAATTTGCCCCAAACCTCGATGTATCTTGGATCCATTAACTTAATTAAATCATTCATGATGATGTTCATGCAGTCTTCATGGAAGTCCCCATGGTTACGGAAGCTGAAAAGATATAGCTTGAGAGATTTACTTTCGACCATCTTTTGATCTGGAATGTAGCTTATATAAATGGTTGCAAAGTCGGGCTGCCCTGTTTTTGGACAAAGACTTGTGAATTCAGGGAAATTGAATTTTACAAAATAGTCACGGTTTGGATGCTTATTATCAAACGCCTCCAATACCTCAGGTGTATATTCAAACAAGTATTTTGTGCCTTGGTTACCAAGTAGTGTTACGCCTTCTAATTCAGCATCTGTTCTTCCAGCCATTTTTAGTCCTCCTTATGTTAACCGCGAATTATAGGAGCTCAAAAACTAAGAAATAAAAAACCATATCCTAAGGATATGGTCAATTTGTCCATTCCATAGTTTTTTATAGAGGGTATACGCTATGAACCTCTCCCATAAACGGGTGCAGATAAATTTAATTTAACATAGTTACTATAGTTAAAATTAAAGGAACTGTCAATCAACATATTGTTGGAAATCCTTTGAGTTTGAAATTTTAAGAGTCTTATGGTTACAATATACAATTAAGAAACTATTTTCGGAGGTTTTATTGGATGTGGAAAGAATTTAAACAATTTGCCATGAAGGGCAATGTTATTGATTTAGCTGTCGGTGTTATTATCGGTGGAGCTTTTGGTAAAATCGTCTCATCCCTGGTGGCAGATATTATTATGCCAATAATAGTAGTAATTAGCGGTGCAGTAAACGTAGAGGATATTAAGGATCTCGCCTATGGCCCGATAAAATATGGCGTATTTCTTCAATCAGTCCTTGATTTCTTCATTATCGCCATTTCGATTTTCCTCTTTATAAAGTTCCTGAGCCGCTTTAAGAAGAAAGAAGAGCCTGCTAAAGTGGAAGCAAAAATCAGCCGTGAAGAAGAGTTATTAGCCGAAATTCGCGACCTGTTAAAAGAAGACAAAGATTTTTTCAGAAAAAATGAAACATCTTGACCACTTTTACGTATAACTTAGTAATACAATATTTTGAGGTGAAGCTAAATTGTATCCACAAACATCTGCTGAATTTATGCCATCTGTAATACGGACGTTTGCCTTTTCTCTAGCCATTGCCTTCTTAGGGACTATGGCAGGAGTATTTGTACCTCCCGCTCTGTTTATGCCATTAGCCATTTTAGAATTTGTCATGCTGATGATCGCATTCTTCGTCAGACGGAAAAAAGCAATGTCTTATTCATTCCTGTATCTTTTCACGTTTATTTCAGGGATTACCTTATATCCAATCGTTGCTTACTACCTAGCTACTTCAGGCGCTAACGTCGTTATAATGGCATTCGCAAGCACTACTGTTGTATTCTCTGGTATTGCTATTTACGCCGCAAAGTCAAAACAGAACTTTTCTTTCTTAGGTGGTTTTCTACTTGCTGCCTTGCTTGCATTAGTAGCAATTTCAATTTTTAATATTTTCTTTCCTTTAAGCTCTACTGGAATGCTTGCCTATTCATTTATCGGAGTATTAGTTTTCAGCGGGTACGTTCTCTTTGATATCAGCCGCATGAAGCATCATGGAGTTAGAGCAGAAGAAGTGCCTTTGATGGCATTAAACTTATATTTGGACTTCATTAATCTATTTATCAGCATTCTCCGTATCTTTGGAATTTTAAATAGTAAAGACTAAAAAATTAGGAGCTTAGGGTCACACCCCAAGCTCCTTTTGATGTTAATTACCGTTAAACAATGTCAGACCACGACCAATCATTTGTTTCACTGATGGCTCCCAATTAGCTTTATTTAATACTTTTAAAATTCTATCAACATTGGTATGACTGCCAATATGAATTTTATAGAGTTCTAAAATTTCCAAGCGCAACAGCCATTCCTGCGGATAATCTTGATCCAATTTGGTTAAAACTTCATTTAAACTGGATAAACTCTTTTCATTCCAAACGGCTGCCTCGCGTAAATTCCGGACCTTTTCATATAACCCCTCAAGCTCACTCCAGCTTGGCTGATCCATTTCATCCTCGATTTCCTCTTTTGATTCAATTTCAAAATAATTGTTAGGATCGGCAGCACCGGCAAAGACGGAGGTAATATGTGCTCCAACGGCCATATCGAAAGTTCCCCATGCTTTTTCAAAAAGGACCTGATCTTTAAAGGTTACTGTACAATCCTTAAAGGAAATAATGATTGGCGTGTTCTCTGAGTATAAGATACTTTTAACCGTACCCTCTACCTTTACCCCGCTTTGAAAGTTTAGGACGACTTCCTTTGCTTCAAAGATTCCTAGAGATTGTAATTGCTCTCTAGAGCATTGTTCAAGGACAATATCACCCTTTAATTTGCCGATTGGCGTTCCAAAGCCTTTACGATGTGTTTCGGTGCCATGGCCTGCTAATTGGTGGTTATCATAGGATAAAGCAGTAGGCCCTGCAGTACGGAAATAGACAGCTTCTCCTGTATCATCCTTCAAAATATCCGCAACCGTGCCAGTTACCTGCAAACCAGAAGAGAAAACCATCGTAGCTGTATTTTCAGTCGTTAATGCCTTTTCAAGGCTTTCTGTCCCGCCTTTTCGAAATGCCATCGTATTAGCAAATTCATCAATCTTGGCTACTAAATCATCAAAGCTTTTACAAACAAATAATTGCGGCTGCGGCTTTGTGACATCATAAGGAGTCTTCGTACATTCCTCAACGGAAAAAGGAATTTTTCTTACATCTTCCTTTAAACAGCTTTGACTTTCTCCTACTGAAGATAGCAAGCCGGCACCATAAATAATTGGATTATCTAACTCGCCAATTAATCCATATTCCACGGTCCACCAAAAAAGACGTGATACTTGGTCAGATTCAGATAATCCTTTTACCTTCTTTCTAGCTTCAGCCACTTGTTGTTCCGCAGCTTTCACCTGCTCCAGCGTTGATTTTGGGTCCTCAGCGACAATCGTTAAATGGCGAACCGCCATAAATACCTCTAGTTTTTCTTTACTGGACAGGGCTTTCGCGCCCATTTCTCCAATTTTCTTAACGAAGTCCCTGTAAGATTCATCTAATAAAATCGGGGCATGCCCTGCTGCTTCATGAAGCATATCGGGTGCCGGCGTATACGCAATGTTTTGGATATTCCTTATTTCTGTGGCAATCGGTAAAATCCCGTTTGCTAAAAAACCATAAAAGGCCGAGCCTGGAATCAAGCCATCAATCGTAACGGCCCCCCAGCCCACTTTTGCCAAGCTCGTATTCATATCCTCTACCTTTGGAATCGATTCGGTTTTGATACCAGAATCTCGGAGGCCATTTACATAGGCTGGATGCGCAATTTGTTTCAAAAAATAGTGATTTTGCTTCATTACAAATCGCCAGACTGCATGTTCGATAGGAGTATAGCGATGGTAGTATTGTTTGGAAATAAACGGCTTTAAATGTGCAGGGATTTCTTTTGTTCCATTTCCAGTCATCGTGAACATTCTCCTCTAAATAAATAGTTTAGATAAATGTCTTCCGTTAGTTTCTTATGCTATGCAAATGATAATTATGTTCCATAACTAATTCTTCAAATGACTGGGCAAATCCTTTTCCCACTTTGTACCTTTCATTAATATGGAAAAGCCTATTTTCTTGCAAATGGTTAAATAATGCATCATCGCTAATAAGACAGAACCCGTATTCATTCCAATAATAACTCCATTCATTCCCCACTCCGCTTGGGAACCAAGCCAAAGAATAAGTCCAAAGGAGATGACCGTTGACCAAATAATATGAATAAACGCTTCTTTAATCATGTCTAAACCGATCATAAAAGCCTGCATTGGCATAATAAAGAAATGGAACAAGAAAAACGGCCATAGTAATTGCAGGAAGATAGCAGGTGTTTCCGATTTAAAGAAAAGGGACGTTAATTCAGGAGCATAAAAATAGAAAATGGTGACTGCTGCAACACCGTACAAAAGGGTAAGCTTCATCACCTGCTGTAGCATTTTTTGTAAGGTAGGATAATCTCGCTCGGAATGGGCTTTCGAGACAGCAGGGATGAGAACAACTAATAGCGAATGAGCAATAAAAGCTGGAAAGAAGCCAATCGACATCGCCACACCCATCAGCATCCCAAATTGCTCGGTTGCAAGTTTTTCCGTCATTCCAGAATGTACTAAGGCTGCTTTAATAACGAACGGTTGAACGGCGTTGGTAAAGGCAGAAAACAAGCGCATCCCAGTTGTCGGTATTGAAACGGCCATTAAATTTTTCCGAACGGCCTTCCGATTTAGATTGGAAAAAGGCTGGCGCTTGATTTGTTGAAATTGAATGATAAACATATAAATGAGGTAAAGGAAAACAACGATTTCACTGCCAATTAATGTGCCAATAGCGATCAGTAGAGCTCTTTCTGAGTCAAAGGCAAGGAATCGAAAAAGGATAAATAGGCCGGCAAGCTGCACGACTTTCCTTAAAAAATTGGAAACGGCAATTTTCCCCATCTGCTGCTTTCCCATAAAATAACCTCTTGCTACCGAAGTAAAGGAAATAACCGGAATGAGCATCATGACAAACCATTTTACATACGGATGGTACGTTTTAAAAATCGGGATGAACGGGATAATCACGGTTGCCAATAAAAATAGAATACTAGTAAAGATAATGGTGATTGTAATGGCATGATAAAGAATATTACGGTGATAGCGTTCTTCCCGTTCAGCAATGAATTTTGAAATCGAGACTGGCAGTTCGAAGCTCGAAAGCAGGACAATTAAAAATATCGTTGGCAGAATGGACATATAAAGCCCTAAACCGTGTGTTCCCAACTCTCTTGCCAGTATCATATTTACTAAGAACTCAATTCCTTCACCCAAAAATGCAGAAGCAGCTAAAAAGAACACACTCTTGTAGTAAATAGCCAATTTTTTATTCTCCCTTTTTTTAATATCACTCTATAACATATGAGACAAGTTCCATGAATATTAGGAGAATATTTTTTGATGGCAACAAAAAAAGGGCCTTCGCCCTTTTAAATATTTGTTGTAACCGCGCGCTTCTTAACCGTCCATGTCATTAGAATGATGACAGCTACTAACAGAGCTTGAGTTAATGTGGTTTCCCAGGTTGGATATAATCCCATCCAATCTATGAACGGAAGATTTTGTACAGTACTGGTGGAAAGTACATTTGAAACCTGTAAGGCATGGAGGCTAATTCCCAGTATTTTAAAGGCTAAGAAATATATTAATAAAGTTGCAGCCTTAAAGAATAAGCGGATGGGAATTTTAACACTGTAGTGAATAATCGCAAATCCGACAATCACTAATAATCCTACAGCTAGAAGTACCCCCAAGATTAACTGCTGCAGGCTTATATATGGGGTTATCCCCGCGTAAAAAATGATGGTCTCTGCACCTTCACGAAAAACAGACAAAAAGCTGATAAACGCAAAAGAAAGAAGGCTTCCTCTTGCTATGGCTTCTTGCATCTGCTGATTTATATACTTATTCCAATTCCCAATACTTGATTTATTATGAAGCCATGCCCCAATCGTCAGCATCATGACAACCGCTATAACACCCGTTATGCCTTCAATATACTCCCGGCTTGACGCTGCTGTAATCTTTGAAAAGACAATATTGATAATGACTGCAAGCACTGCACTTGCCAGCACGCCTGCCGCAACTCCAGCCCAAATCCATTTTTGTTTAGTCTGCTGGCCCATTTTCTTTAAGAAAGCAATTAGGGTGGCAACGATTAGCAGCCCTTCTAACCCTTCACGTAATAATATAAGTGCCGCATCCCATAAAGAATAATCGGTTTTGCTCGTTAATGGAGCAAGTCGTGAGTTTAAGTCCTCTACGATCGTCAGTGCTTTTGATTCATTTACTTTTTTGGAGCTTAATATACTGATAGCGGCAGGAACTTTCGTTTCAATATCGCTGTACAGTTTGTTGTCCTTTGTTGACACATCCCCTTCAACCATGGGCCAGATATCGAGAATTTCATTTAAATGACTGATAGCAGTCTGATAATCCTTGTCAGAAATTTCATTCTCTGCCTTACTTAATAATGCCGTCAGGTCTGATAACGAATATTCCCCTTTTACCTGCTTCGTAACCTTGCCAGCTAAAAAATTCTCCACGACTTTGGTTAACTGGTCTACATTCGTTTCAGCCTTTTCAAGATCCGCTGGGTTTTGGGTAATCGCGATGCGGATTAATGCCATGTATTTTTCGATATTCCCATATGTCGCAATACTTTCATCATGAACAATCTTTTCGGATGCATTCCATTGATTTAGGAGCGACTGGTATTCAGCCTTTAGGGTTAATAGATTCCCCTCCTTAATCGACTCCTTTAATTTCGCGGTTATTGTAAGCATCTGTTTTACTTGCTCTTTCCCTTTTGCCTTATCTTCTGGATTTTGTTCCTGATCATACAAAACAACTGAACTAGACAGAGCCGATAGGCTTTTTGAAAGTGCCTCTTTATCCACATTCTCTTTGGCTAGTAAACTTTGAACCTTTTTAAGGTTTTCGTCCACCTTTTTTGCCTGCTTGCTGTCGGATTTCTTAACGGAATCCCATTCACTTGCGAATTGTTCCATGTTTTTGGCAACAGTTCCCCTATCACCATCTTTCGCCTTCATTAAACTATCGCCAATCAGGACAAAAAGCTCATCATGATTTTCTGCCGCTGTAACTGGTTGTACCGCTTGCAAAAACACAAATAAAATCGTCAGGAATAGAAATGGCTTTAACAATTTTTGCATATAACTATCTCTCCTCTATAAAAGGAAAAACACTAATTAAATAGTGTCTCTCCGATAAAACCGCCCTGTTTTGTTCCTGGCAGGCAGGCAAAAATAGCGCTGCCGCGGTGGGAAATATATTCGTTTAATTTATCCATGTTTGCCAATCGGGTTTGAATAGGGATAAATTGCTTGCTTGGTGCCCGCTGGAAACCAATGAATAAAAGACCGGCATCAAGAGTTCCAGTTTTCAAATCCATCCCATCGGAGTAGGAATAACCCCTGCGGAGGATTTTTTGGGATCCATCCCCCCGGGAAAGACGAACATGTGAATCCGCGGGTATATAATCCTCTCCATTTTCATCTTTGTGATTAAAATCAGGGTTATCAAATTCATTTTTTTGGCCTAGTGGAGCACCGCTCCCGCGTTGGCGTCCAAAGGTTCTTTCCTGCTCTTTTAATAAAGTACGGTCCCATACTTCAATAAACATTTGGATACGGCGGACAACAAGATAACTGCCATTTACCAGCCAATTCGGACCATCCCCCGGCTGAACCCATACAACCTCGTTCATTTGTTTTTCACTATTTACATCAGGGTTCACAGTGCCGTCTTTAAAGCCGAATAAATTCCTTGGTGTTTCACTTTTGGGATCAGCCTGCTTGCTCCGCTGAAAGCCTGTTTGTGCCCAGCGTAAGGTAGCTTTTCCCCTGGCAATCCTAATCAGGTTTCTGACAGCATGAAAAGCCACTTGAAGATCATCTGCACAAGCCTGGATGCAAAGATCGCCTCCCGTCCAT
This sequence comes from Neobacillus bataviensis, assembly GCF_019969725.1. The sequence goes on along the minus strand of NZ_JAHXYW010000002.1, from coordinate 668,861 downwards.
TTCTCGTCTAACGCATCAAGCGGGAATTTGGGCAGATCCTTTAACTCTTTCGGCTGTTTAGACTTTAAGCCAAAACGGTCTTGATTGTCTTTTACAAAGAGACTTGGGCCGACTCCAAACGTAATCGTTAAATTGGATGGCGATAATCCTGCTGCCTCCCCCGTATCCTTTGGAGGGAGAAATTCATTGCCTGAAAGCTCACCGACTGGTTTTCCTGCCGTCAAAAGTGCTGACGCCTTGGTCCAATCTTTAAACAGCTTTTTAAGATCCGCCTTTTTTGAAGTTGTCACGTCCAAGGAAACAAAATAAACATGGTTTTGTGTTTTGGTCGCAATTCCACTTTGATACTTACCAAAAAAAGGAACGATGTCATGGGATTCTTGGCTTGTCGCTTTGCTTTCTGTAATGGACATGATGCCGCCAAGCCCTGAAGCCCCTAGCAGCATTCCTACCCCGCCAATACCAGCCGTTTTAAGAACGTCCCTCCTTGAAATCTTTCTTTCATTTGGTGATTCTATGTTGTTTGGATTGTTTGTCAATTAAGACGCCTCCGTTACAATGCCAATTTGAGAAAGTGGTTCAGCAAGTGCATCAATGGCCTGACTAAGCTCTTTAACTTCTGCTTCTGATAAATCTGTATAGGATTTATAACCACTATCTGTTTTATGCTTGTTTAATAGATTATAAACATTAGTGAATTTGGATTGAATATCCTTTGAAAGCTCGGCATCCTTTTTCTTTAATGCTGGATTTAAAAGCTGATAGATTTTTTCCGCTCCCTCAACATTTGCTGCAAAGTCGTATAAATCTGTATGAGAATAACGGTCCTCCTCACCTGTAACCTTAGATGTTGAGACTTCATTTAATAAATCAACCGCACCTGTGATTAACAGTTCTGGAGTTACTTCAACAGTATCGACTTTAGCTCTTAATAGATTGACATCCTTCATTAATTGATCGGCATATTGTTCGTAGCCCTTTGTTGTTTTATCTACCCATAATCCCTTTTCAATACGGTGGTATCCAGTCCAGTCCGCTTCAGGGACGTCCCCTTCACGGGCATCAATTTTAGGATCCAGATCCCCGAATACTTCTGCAATTGGTTCAGCACGCTCATAATGCATCCTGGATGTTCCATAAAGCTCTTTCGCTTTTTCGATATCACCGCTTTTAACTGCTGTGGTAAAAGCTTCTGTTGCCTTAACAAATTCTTCAATTTCACCTATAGCATATTGGCGGTATTCGCCTGTTACCCCTTTAAGAGCTTCTGCTGATGTATTCTTTGTTTCTTTAACCTTTTCTGTTGATGATTCTTTCTCAGTATTAGAACAGGCAAATAATAGACTGCTAGATAAAAATAGAACTCCAGATACTTTTAATAATTTCATGTTTATATAAACCTCCGGTATGAATCTAGTGATAATGATTTTCATTATTTATAATATATCTATTGAGAATAATTTTCAATTACTTTTTAATATTAAAAATAAAAAGGCCTCCATTTTTATTTGGAAAGCCTTTAAAAATTACTTTATTAGGGAATGTTTAAATGCATAAATGACTGCTTGGGTGCGGTCCTGAACATCTAGCTTGCTTAAAATATTGCTGACATGTGTTTTGACTGTTTTCAGTGCGATATACAATTCATCGGCTATTTCCTGATTAGTTTTCCCTTGGGCCATAAGAAGTAAGATTTCTAGTTCACGGCTGGTGAGGTCTTCGTGTGGCAGGTGCTGGGTCTTCTGGCGCATTTTCACCATCATTTTGCCGGTAACCTCTGGCTCTAAGACTGACTGGCCATGGTATGTAGCGCGGACGGCATTGGCAATCTCGCTTGCTTTTGAGGTCTTAAGCATGTAGCTTGTCGCCCCCGCTTCAAGGGCAGGATAGACCTTTTCGTCATCGAGGAAGCTTGTCACGATGATGACCTTTGCATCAGGCCATTTTTCAACGATTTGCCTTGTTGCCTCAATTCCATCCATTTCCTTCATGACTAAATCCATTAAAATAATATCTGGGCGGAGTTCTAGTGCTAATTCCACCCCTTTTTTTCCATTATCAGCCTCGCCAACAACCTCAATGTCAGGCTGAGCTGAAAGGTAAGAAGAAACCCCGATTCGCACCATTTCATGATCATCTACAAATACTACTCTAATCATTTACACCATCTCCATTTACCATCACCGGAACCTTCACTTCCAGTCTTGTCCCTTTATTTTTTACACTAATCACTTTTAACGTACCGCCGACTTCCAGCGCCCGCTCATGCATGTTTTGCATTCCATAGGAGCCTGCTTTCATTTCATCCACTTCAAAACCTATGCCATCATCCACAATTCTTAAAATAACAAGATCATCTCTTTTAATCATCAGGACCTCGAGCTTATTTGCTTTTGCATGCCTTAGTGTGTTTGATATCGACTCTTGCAGGATCCGGAAAAGATGATCTTCTACCCCTTTATCTAACGGAAAAGCTTCCACCTTCCAGTTAATATCCATTGTTACCTTTTGTGATAATTCGATTAAGAGCTCCTCAATTCCTTCCTGCAAGGTCTTATTCTTTAGGGCAACCGGCCGCAAATGAAGCAGAAGAGCCCTCATTTCAAGCTGCGATTGATGAATCATTTCTTCTACTAGTTTTAATTGTTTCGCTTCCCGTGTTTCTTCGGTTTGTTCCTTTGTTTCGTTGATGGCCGACATCATCATCGATGCCGCAAATAATTGCTGGCTGACGGAATCATGAAGTTCGCGGGCAAGCCGATTCCGTTCCTGTTCAATAATTTCTTGAATTTTCGATTCGAGATCTTCTACTTTTTCCGTTGCAAGGCGCTGCGAGAGCTTTGCCTGCTCGGACATCTGTTTACCTATTTTATCGATTCGCTTGGCGATACTTTGAATTTCACTTAAGGAAGGATTTGGTTTTACCTCGTGTTGTTTTCCTTCTTCAAGCAGGTGTAACGCCTGCTCCACATCCACTAGCTGCCTTCTCCAAAAAACACCAGAGTAGGCGCCTAGTAGAATTCCTATTGCAATACTAAAAGCTGGAATAAAAACAATGAACGGAATTCCCATGAAATGCCGCTCCCATACTTGGGACCAGTCCGAAAGTGGGAACACATTCAGAAAAATGGCTGAAACAATAATGGCCGTTAGAAAGGAAAAGGTGACACTCCATACAATTTGCCGCTGGGTTGCGCTCATATCCGGCTCACCTCTAAATTCCCCACCAATAACGATGTAAAGATTTTCACTTTTTGCTCTGCGGTTTCATATCCCGGTGTTTTTAGGTGAAAGACTTGATTAAAAACTTTTGATTCATGATGATCAAAAACAGACGTGGAACCAGTCAAACAAGAATGATGAACACTTACTTCCAATTCATATGGGACCTGTATTTGAATATTGCCGATAATGTTACGAATAAAAATAACTGTTTCTCCCTTTGGAAGCATGGTATAGCTAAGATCAATGCTGGTATCGCCGATTCCTGCCTGGATGTTGATGTCGTTCCATTCATAGGCACCCGCAGGAGTTTTTTGCTGCCCGAAAAAAATATTTTCAAAGAGCGGCTTGCTCTTAATTAGCGTTTCCTCATGTGGGACCTTGTCTGATTCTGTTAAGACCAGCGGGATTTTCTTTGGATTCTTTTTCGATTGATAGAATTGAATAATATAGTGCAAAAGAATAGCGAATAATAAAAACTTGAAGGTTTTCATGGATAAAATACTAATAGCAAAGAAAAAAATCCCACCGTAGAACAGAACTTTCCCTTTCTTTTTTCCTGCCCATTTACGGCCCAAATAAATCATACCGCCAGAAACAAAAAGGGAGAAAATAAGCCCCGGATTGAAAAACAATATTTCAAGCAGAAGAACAACAGTTCCAATGACAACTAACCAGCCTGTATATTCATTTTTCTTATTTTTTAACAAACGGCCCACCCTCCCTTTTTGTAAATTTATCAATTGCCAAAAAGGCGTAAAACCTACGCCTTTTTTAGCATACCATGTTTTGACATTAAATGGACTTGCTTTCTTCCAGTTTCATTTCTTTTTCTAATTGAGCGATCCTGGCATCTATGGTGCTGCGGTGAAAAGAACTATTTACTTGATGCTCTAGTCGATCTAGGTAGTTTTCAATTTCCTTAAATTTTGAGTAAGACTTATCAGAGTAAGAATTAGAATCTAGCACCTGATTGATCCGAAGGTTAGCGCGTGTAACATTTTCTCGTCCCATTAATTCCATCCTGCGAAGATGCATATCCTTTAATTTGTGCTTCATTTCTTGATACTTTCTTTCCAATTCTTCAAGCTGTCCTTTTACTTGTTCAAGGGAAGCACTTAGACGCTCGGCACGGTCGGAATACTGTTGAAACTCAGCTGTCGCAAACTGATAAAGCTCTGTTTCGCCCGCCTTTGAGGCAATTTCCGCTTGATGCTTTCTTTTTTCGGTTAATTCTACGGCCTGTTGGTATTCTCTAGTGAATTCATCCTTTAATGTGTATTGACGTTCCAGAAGCTTCCTTACCTTTTCCGTTTCCTGCTCACACTGACGGAGGTATTGGTTAAGTAGTGCAATTGGGTTTTGCTTTTCCTTTTTGTCAATTGCTTCATGTAAATCAGCAGTAATGGTATCTTTAATTCTTGTAAACAGGTTTGTCATGTTCATTCTCTCCTTTTATTTTAAGGTCTTTTAACTTGGCTGTTGATTTGCGCTCCTGGCGCTTCGCTTTCCGCGGGCGGTTCGGGGAGCCTCCTCGGCGCTTAAGCGCCTGCGGGGTCTCCCCTGCCCCGTACTCCCGCAGAGTCTCGCGCCTTCCGCTCCAATCAACATAGTTCAAAATCAATAATGACCTCTAAAACAGCCTTATTTTAATAATTTTTTAATTCATTCCATTGTTTTTCAAAATTCACGAATGGATCTGATTCTTCTTTGATTTTGGTATGCTTGTTCTCGTTCCATTTTTTATAAACAAGGTAAAGCACATATGCTGCTGCTACACCAATGATGGCAGGGATGTTATGGATAGAAGCCACTAGGACGATCGCACCGATAATCCCTAGACCGATTTTTGCTCCAGTCGAATTAGCTTTTAAAAACTGTTTGAATATGAAATACAGGAGCACGAGGCTAACGAGCAGCCCCACCATCGGACCGATTGTTGACAGTAAAACGACTGCTGCAATCCCACCTGCTAAAAGTAAACCAAATTTTTTCATTTTGTTTTTCACTCCTTTCTTTATCTTGATACCATCTTACCTTTTTTCTTTATCTCCCATAATTGCGCTAGAGCTTGATTTTCAACTCAGACCTGAGACGTAGAAAGGGTCAGTCTCTTATAAGAAACTGACCCTTCTTGTTTTATTTTGAAATAAACATCTGAACCCAATAATATCGTTTTGAACCGCCGGCAGCATAGCCTACACCAATATAAGTCGATCTTGTGCTTAAAATATTGGCACGGTGTCCTGAGCTGTTCATCCATGCTTGGACGACTGATGCTGGAGTGGTTTGTCCTGCGGCAATGTTCTCAGCTGCAGAGCTATATTGAATGCCGAAATTTTTCATCATGTCAAACGGACTGCCATAGGTTGGACTAGTATGACTAAAATAATTTTTGTCCCGCATATCCATGGCCTTATAGCGAGCCACCCTTGAAAGCTCCCAGTCAGGTGTTAACGCTTTTAGCCCATTTTTCGCCCGTTCCTGATTCGTCAGCGAAATAACCTGGTTTTCAATCGATTTAACCCCGCCTAAGTCTGGAATGGTTACCTTTTGACCCGGATAAATCATTGCAGGATTCTTAAATTGCGGGTTTGCTGAAATAATTTCTGAGAGTCCCACTTGATACCTGACGGCAATTTTCCAAAGCGAGTCTCCCGGCTGAACAGTATAAATTTGTTGGGCAAATGAAACGCTTGGAATGCAGAAAAGAGAAAGTAGAAACATTAAACTAAACCAAAAAGATTTTTTCATTTTTTAGCCTCCTCCGAATATATATTTTTGATTTCAGGCTCAAAATATACAGGACTTGAAAAAATAAATCTCTAACTAAGACGTTGAAATCAAAAGGTTTTGGAGGACTAAATTTGAAAGACATTTCGTGGATGACCTATATCATGTTAATTTTAGCAAGCTACCGATTCACCCATTTAATTGTTTTCGATAAAATTACCGAATCCATCCGGAGGCCCTTTGTGAAAAAAGTGAAAGTGGAAACAGAAAATGGAACCGAAACAAAGGAAGTCCCGACCTCCATGTTTGGGTATTTATTGAAGTGTTATTGGTGTGCCGGCGTTTGGAGTGCAATCTTCTTCGGGGCAGCTTACTTATTATTCCCCAAGATTACTTATGTGGTTATATTGATTTTTTCGATTGCTGGCGGTCAGTCCATTATCGAAACCTTTGTGGGCGTTAATATTAAAAAAGTCGATTATTATGCTGAATTGAAGAAAAAGGAATAAAGAAAACACTGTAAAGGTTGGAAAAATTAATCCCCCTTATGCATATATTTTAGAAAGCTCAAGCTTCCTTGGACGCTCAAGGCTAAACTAAAGGGGGATTTACAATGGCTCTTTTGTGGATTACAACCATCGGATTTCTTTTGTGTCTTGGTTTTGCTGTAGGAACCTGGATTCATTTTTTAAGAAACGGTCTTAATTCTGAGGATGCAAAACGAATTGATCCTATTCCCGAAGAAAATGAATCTCCTTAATCCGCTAAGGCCATATTTAATGCTTGCCCGGCAGCATCGAAAGCTTCTTGATCATTATGCTCATGGGCAAACCTAACCAGCATTATACTTGTGAAAATTGCCTTAAATCTAGCTAGATACCTGGTGATTTCGTCTACATTGCCATAAATTTCAAAAAATCGTTTTCTGCCTGCAGGCGGAAAAAAACTGTAGACAATCGATAAATCTACAGCACGATGTCCGATATGCACATCTCCCCAGTCAATAACGCCTGTAATTAACCCTTTGTTGTCCACTAAAAGATTCTTAAAATGAAGATCGCCATGGACAAGGGCAAGTTCTTGATTCACCTCAACACTTTTTAACCTTTTAAGATAATTTCCTATTACTTCTGGATTTTTTATCAATCCATCTGCGACAGCTATATTTACATTTTCCTCTAATTTTTTTCTTCTGATTGGAATACTTAATCGATTCAGTTGATCATTTGGTACATGAAGGTTTTTAGCCATGTCGATTGGAAACTGATGAAGCGTTCGTAAAAACTCTGCTATAGATTCAACCGATAAAAGTCTTATTTCTTCTGTTAATTGGCGTGGTGTTTCTCCGTTAACAGCTTGATATCCAGTAAATGGCCATGGATATGTACTGCTGGGGCTTCCGAAAAAAATGGGCGTTGGTATAGGCAAATTAAGGTTTTTGGCAAGGTGTGGCAAAAGCTGATTTTCTGTTTTTAATAAATCCACCGCAATTGTTCTTCTAGGAAACCGAAAAATGTATTGATTATTTACCTTAAAGACAGTGTTATCAAAGCCTAGCCCTAAAAAGCTAATTTGGATGGGATTAAGCTGAGGAAACTGCGTTCCAATGAGTTTGCTTGCTTCTTGAGAGGATAATTCAATTTCCGGCGTCCAAGGGTTTGTCATTCATCAAGCCTCCATATTTCAAAAAAAGTGCCTTGCCCATCAAGCAAGGTTCTTTCTTTTTTACTTTTAGATTAATTTTATCATTTTAGGAAAAATTAAACAGGAGTTCATTTTGGAAAATGGAGGAGTACATATGACGTCAGATAATATCCCACAATTCCCAAAAACGTATTGGCGTGAAATTGAATTACCTGCTTTTAAAAAATTAAACGAAGATATAACCGTCGATGTTGCCATTGTAGGAGCAGGGATAACGGGTATTACAGCAGCCTATTTGCTCTCAAATGAGGGGGTAAAGGTTGCGTTATTGGAAGCCGGCAGTGTTTTAAATGGAACAACAGGTCATACAACTGCGAAATTAACGGCACAGCATGACATCCTTTATGATGAACTAATCCATCATTTTGGTGAAGAAAAGGCTCGACAATATTATGATTCCACCTCTAGTGCCATTGAATTTGTAGAAAGAACAATAAATGAAAAAGGGATTGACTGTGATTTTAGCAAGGAAGACGCCTATATTTATGCAACTACCGAAGAATATGTAGACAAGCTGCAAACTGAATGGGAGGCTTATAAAAGGCTGGGTATTGATGGTGCTTTAAAGGATACGATTCCTTTTAATATTCCTGCAAAAGCAGCCTTGATGATGAGCAACCAGGCTCAATATCACCCATTAAAATTTTTAAAGGGCCTTCTGGATGAAGCAGTGAAAAACGGCTGTGCTGTTTATGAAAACACAACAGCTGATGAAATTGATGATGATGACGGTGAAACAAAAGTCATCACCAAAACTGGCAATACCGTTACATGCAAAAAAGTCATTATGGCATCACATTTTCCTTTTTCTGATAAAGTAGGTCTTTATTTCGCACGAATGTATGCGAGCAGGTCTTACGCCATTGGAATAAAAACAGATAAAGACTATCCAGGCGGTATGTATATCAGTGCTGAAAGCCCTCCTCGTTCTATACGTTATACGCCGCTTGATGGAGATGAAAAGCTTATCATCATCGGCGGGGAAAAGCATAAACCCGGCCAAGGCATCAATACGATGAAACATTATGAAGCACTGGAGACCTTTGCAGAAGAGGTGTTCGGCATCAAAGAATATACTTACCGCTGGTCGGCTCAAGATTTAGTGACACTTGACAAAGTCCCATACATCGGCCCAACCACTTCCGAGCGAGAGCATATTTTAGTAGCAACAGGCTATAAAAAATGGGGCATGACAACAGGCATTTTCGCTGCCCACTTGCTCACAGATTATGTTTTGGATAGGGAAAATCCATACAAAGAATTGTATTCTCCATCTAGATTCCAGGCAGACCCGGATCTAAAAAATGTTATTACCGCTAATCTAGATGTTGCCAAGCATCTAATCAAAGGGAAACTGGAAATTGTGCCAAAGGATCCGGAGGATTTGCAGAACGGAGAAGGCTCAGCTGTCATGTTTAAAGGAAAAAGAGCAGGTGCCTACAAGGATAAAGACGGAAAACTCTATATTGTGGATACCACCTGTACCCACCTAGGCTGTGAGTGTGAATGGAATGATGCGGAAAAAACATGGGATTGCCCATGTCATGGTTCCCGCTATGCATATTCCGGCGATGTAATTGAGGGACCTGCTCTTAGAGCACTGGAATTGCTTAAGGAAGAAGAGCAAATATAATAAACAACGCCTCCTAAGTTTTAGGAGGCGTTATTCGTTATTTACTATTTGGACGGTTACGTTTTAAATCTTCACCAGTTGTAAATTCAACCAGTTCTTCGCTGTTTCTCATACCCTTTTTTCGATTGTTATTACGATTGGCATTGGCGTTTCCCAGCTTCGTTCTTCCCACTGCTGTCAGCTCCTTTTTGAGAAATTCATTGATAGTATGAGTGAAAACAAATGGACTTATTCTTTCTCTAAAACAGGCGGTTTTCTGAATTTTGTCTTCTGCTCAAAAGCATAAGCTGCTTGTATTAACATCGGCTCACTATAGGCAGTACCGGCGAAGGTAATCCCCACTGGTTCCCCTTCGGAAGTATAGCCTGCGGGGACCGCAATTGATGGATAGCCAGCTTTCGCACTGATATGTGAGCCCTCTTCGTGTGGAAAAACAATTATATCCAAGTTATAGGTTTCTAAGGCGTAATCAATTCCTTTCTGGGTGGAGTGATATAAGTCAAACTCCAATGCTTGGGCATACTCTGCTTCAGTTAATGAGCCGCTCGTCTTTTCGGATTGGATGAGCACTGCCTGACCATACTTCAGCATCTTCTCTTCATCTTGATTATTGAAATCAATTAGCTCTTTTAAAGATCTGACCTTAATGGATGGATGCAAACTATTTAAATACGCATTTAAATCCGGTTTGAATTCATATGTTAAAACATCATATTTCCAGTCAGCGTTTGCAGAAGGAATCACAATATTCTCGATAACCTCTGCTCCTGTTGATTTTAATACTTCTAATGCTAAGGCGGCAGCCTTTTGTTTTTCTTCACTTAAATGCTCAATGAATCCATGTAAGGCGATCCCGATTCTTTTCCCTTTAAGACCATCCTTTAACAGGTATTCCGTGAAATCAATATTTAATAGAGGATTGGTTTGGGTGATTGCGTCCTCTTCATCTTTTTCAGTCAGTGTTGTTAGCAATATCGCTGCATCTTCTACTGTTCGAGCCATCGGTCCCGCCGTATCCTGTGTATGCGCGATTGGAATAATACCTCTTCGGCTTATAAGGCCGACGGTTGGCTTTATTCCTACAAGCGAATTTTGACAGGAAGGGTTTAAAATGGAACCGGAAGTTTCTGTTCCGACAGCAGCCGCGGCAAAGTTTGCTGCAACGGCTGCCCCTGAGCCCGAGCTTGAGCCGCCTACATCAAATTTACCAGGGCCGTAGGGATTTAATACTTGTCCGCCTCGTGAGCTATAGCCGCTTTTCATGCCGATGGCCATAAAATTCGCCCATTCGGTCATATTTGTTTTTCCGAGAATAACTGCGCCTGCTTTGCGTAATTGTTCCGCAACGCAGGAATCCTTAAGTGCAAAGGAATCCTTTAAAGCAAGGGAACCCGCACTTGTATGCATTTTGTCATGTGTATCAATATTATCTTTTATTAAAATGGGTATTCCATGCAACCGACTTCGTGATCCTGATTCCTTTCGTTCAGCATCAAGCGCCGCAGCAATATGTAACGCGTCTGGATTAACCTCCAGGACGGAATGAATCTCTTTATCAAAGCTCGAAATTCTATGTAAATACATCAAAACAAGCTCTTTAGAAGTAATCTCTCCGCTTTCTAATTTCTCCTGCATCTCGCTTATCGTGGCTTCCTCCAGCCATTCATTAAGTAGTTTCTTTAATTGTGGATTTTCCATCGTTTTCCCTCCGTTTCAATTTATTTATTCAAGACGGGAGGAATAAATCCTTTTTTTGCTGCTTCAAATGGTGGATTTTTCACAGAGAAAAATAACCTACGTGACCCAAACTAGCCTTCGACCACCAAAACGGTCACATAGAAGCAGTCTACGTGACCCTAACTAGCTTGCGACTTCCAATTCGGGCACGTAGAAGCGGTCTACCTGACCCTAACTAGCTTGCGACTTCCAATTCGGGCACGTAGAGGCGGGCTACGTGACCCAATCTAGTTTGCGACTTCCAATTCGGGCACGTAGAGGCGGGCTACGTGACCCAATCTAGGTTGCGACTTCCAATTCGGGCACGTAAAAGAAGGTCTACGCGACCAAAAAGAGCCTTGAACAACCAAAACGGTCACGTAGAAAAATTCTACGTGACCGTTTTGAGTTTTAAATAGAGTCCAGTCAATATCTATTTCCTTATTTCCGCAGCTTTTGCCCTTTTTCCGTTTCCTCGGCAATTTGCCCCTGGTAAAAGATTCTTTTGTGAAGAGGAAGATTCAACTCTCTGCAATATCTCTTCAATTCCCGTTCTTCTCTTTCGGTGACAAGTGATATGACGATTCCATCTGCACCCATCCGGCCTGTTCTTCCCGCCCGGTGGACATATTGGGTGATGTCTTTAGGAAAATCAATTTGGACGACATGGGTAACCCCTTGAATATCAAGTCCTCTTGCCGCCACATCTGTGGCAACCAGCATTTTCATTTTGCCATCGCGGAAGGATTTTAACGCAGCCTGCCGTTCTAATTTTTTCATATCGCTATGTAAGATTCCGACAGATAGCTCTTTAAAATGTAATTTTTCTTTAAAAACCTGAATCTCTCCTATGTCATTTATAAAGGCGAGTGACTTACTTCCCTCGAGGCGGGCTATTTTTTCGAGGAGCTTAATTTTATCCCTTTGTTCACACTGGAAGTAAATGTGCTCTACATTTCCCGATGAAGCCGCTTCATCTTTTTCAATACGAAGAACTTCAGGTTCCTTAGTCAAATTTTTTGCCAATTTTTCTGTTGCAGCTTTCATCGTTGCTGAGAATAACACAACTTGCCTGTCACTCATCGTTGATTTTACAATATTTTGGACGGTGCCATGATGCTCAGGAATCAATAGCTGATCTCCTTCATCCAGCACGACCATTTTCACTTCATGCATTTTTACTTTTTTCTGCTTGATCAGTTCAAGCAGGCGGCCAGGAGTAGCAAAAATTACCTGAGGTCGTTTTTTTAATTTTTCTAGTTGGCGCTTAAGATTTGCCCCGCCGATAATGGAAGTGCCGCGAATGCCGCTTCCCTCTGACCACTTTTGGAACTCTTGATAAACCTGCATAACTAATTCTTGTGAAGACGCTAAAACGACTGCTTGCAGGGATTGGACGGCAGGGTCGATTTTATTTAATAATGGTAACAAATAAGCAAGTGTTTTCCCTGTGCCAGTCGGCGATTCGGCAATTACATCTTTTCCTTCGAGGATAACTGGGATGGCAGCGTCTTGAATAGAAGTAGCCGTTTGAAACCCAGACTTCTCCCACGCTTCCTGTAAGAATGGCTTTAAATTATTCAACATATGATACTCCTTATTTAAACTCTTTTTTCATAGTATTCGTTTTTTGCAATGATCAATCCATATCGTATTGATACTAACTTAATAACCAAGGTGTGTCTAGTTTCTATGGAGTTATGTCGATGTATTTAAATAAAGAAGGATCCAGACGATATGGTATATAAGAACGGAAAAATAAAGCACACTAGCGGAAAACAAAAGCGTCCTAACCCGTCCTCTAAATGGACGAAGGGAAACCAGACCTAGCAAAATAATTGGCAGGAGTATTTTTATTAAATAAAAGTAAGACCAGCTTTTTTCTATGAAGAACTCCATGATTGGGTTTCCTTCCTCTACGAAACCCGATACAATCCCAAAATGTGTCAGGACAGCATCCAATATACCGGCAAACAATAGGAATAGACAAAGTTTCATGATTCCCTCCATTATCAATAATTACTCTCCATTGTTTCTAGTAAGTCTTATGATGATACACTCTAAATATTTAATATTTTTTCTTAAACGACTATTAAAAATAAGCCTGTGTTAAAGGTTATTGTTGATATTGGCACTCTGTTGATTGGAGTGGAAGGCGCGAAGACTCCTGCGGGAGTACGGGGCAGGGGAGACCCCACAGGCGCAAAGCGCCGAGGAGGCTCCCCTGCACGCCCGTGGAAAGCAAAACGCCTGGAGCGGAAATCAACAGACAAGTTTAACACAGCCAAAAATAAAATAATATTAAGAACTATTGTGTTCTTAATAAAGAATAAACTTTTTGAATAACTTTTTCAATTATTTATGAAAGGTTTGTGAACAATGGCGCTAAAATGATAAACCTAGAAAATTTGATGATAGAATGAACAACAAGCAAGATAAACAATATAACGGAGTTGAAAATGATGTTTAAGAAAATCTCTCTTATTGCATCAATGTTGTTTTTTCTAATAGGAACTACTGTCTTTGCACATTCACATTTAGAATCTTCATCCCCCAAAAATGGAGAAGTGCTAACCCAGCCATTAAAGGAAATAGCTCTTACCTTTGAAACAACCTTGGAGAGCACCAGCACATTTACTTTAGAAGATTCAAAAGGTACCGCGATACCACTTTCCAAAGTCTCTATTGAAGGGAATAAATTAATCGGAACATTGAATAATGAACTAGCAAACGGCGGTTATAAAATTCATTGGAAAATTATCGGGACGGACGGACATCCACTTGAAGGAGATATTTCATTTTCTGTTCAATTGCCAGCAAACCAAACCACTACTGCTGCAGCTGCAGCATCAGCATCAAATGAAATGAAACCAGCTGATAAAAATAAAACTGAAGAAGCAGCTCCACCCAAGAAGGTTGAGAATACTGCCTTACTGACCAAGAATACCGAAACTATGGAGCCTTCATTTAAAGACTATGTTGTCCCTGGATCTGTCGCATTGTTGATTATTTTCGTTATGAGCGGCTACTGGTTATTTTATCGAAAGAAGCATGCTTAAATGTTTGTAGTAAATATCATTAGCGAAGCTTTGCTTTATTTATGCTTTTCTGTGCTGCTGGGCAGTTTTATCTTACATCTCATTCCAGAAACAGCTCGTCCTTCAATTAAAGTTCCAAAAGGCATTTTATTAGCAGCAGCTCTTGGAATTGCTCTGTTTTCCTTTGTTCCGGTATTAAAAATTATTCTCTATTTATATAAGGACCTTGGACTGGGTATAACCATACAGTCTGTTTTGACCAATTTTGAGGTTGGAAAGTCGTGGATTAGCACGGGGGGCATTTCTTTTATTTTATTTATTTATCTAATTCCGATTAAACTAGAGCGAAAACCGCACTTCTCAATAACAGGATTAATTTTTACACTTGCTTTAATCGCTGCTCTTGGATGGTCCAGCCATGCCAGCTCTTTATCAAGATGGCCAGGATTTTTTATTCATACTGCCCATTTTTTAGCTGTGAGTGCCTGGATAGGCATCCTAATCGTAGTAAGCTGGTTCTCTAAGAACCATGACAATTGGCTGAAGTTTTTAAAATGGTTTTCACCGTTCGCTATCATTTGTTTACTTACCATCATCATCACAGGCATTTCCTTAATGTCTTTTGTTATGGATTTAAGCGACTATGCCAATACGTGGCCGTTATCCTATGGCCAGGCACTCTTGTTGAAGCATTTGGCGATTGTGCCGCTGCTTGTCTTTGCATTTATCAACAGTTTCCTTATTCGCAATAAACTTTCAAAAGGGGCTCCCTTTAATCCAGTTCCTTGGATGAGGCTTGAAAGTATTCTCGTGTTAATCATCTTTGCAATAACCGGAGCGTTAGGCCAGGAATCACCGCCACATGATATTAAAACAACAATAAAAGCTGAAGGGGCTTCAAAGCTTTTTAGCCTATCACATCAAGGTGGTCTAACATTCCCGTTACATTTTTCACCTGGAATTGCATCGCAAAGCCTTATGTTATGGGCGGTATTTTTCTTAATCTTGATGATTTTTTCTTTCATAAAAAAGGCACCGAAATTTTTAGCCCTTGTTTTGAGCTTACTATTCATCGTTATTGGATACTTAGCGCTTATGTTAAGTGTATAAAATAAGAAGCGTGAATCTGCTTTAGATTCACGCTTCTTTTAATGAAAGGACCTCCAAAATTCACCTGTTTGGTCAATGATATTCATTACCTCATTAAACGGTATCCTGAAGGTTGGAAACCCCTCAGCATATGGGGCGATTTCATAGGGGGAAAAATAGATATTAAAAGAATCGTCACTGATAAAAAAAGGTTGATTAGCTTGAATCCCTTTATAGCTATTGGGGAAAACATAGGAATACTCGGAATTGCTTTTGATTTGCTTGCCAATAATCTCACTAATTGTTGTTACATATGGACTTTTTGACAAAAATAAATCCTTTAGGCTATACAAGGAACCTGTTTTAAGATTGATATGAGCATACTTTTTTACTGGCATTCCGTGGGCAGCACCAAAAGGGTAATTATAGCCGTGTATTTCTATAACCAATAAATTCCCTTTAAAAAACGTAACCTCAAAGTCCCCCAAATAATTGAAATCTAATTGTTTATGGGATGGTACAGCCTTTACCCCAGAAAGCTCCTTTAATGCGGCATTTACACTTTCACTCTTTCCCATCCCCTGTATTTGAGGAAAATAAACCAAATAGTCCTTATTCGGCTTGTATTTCTGCTCTAATACTGCATATTGGTCGTTGAGGGGAATCACTGTTTTTTGCTTCCAGGCTATCTCACCTTTACTAGAAAGATACATAAGGCGAAAATCGATTTCACCCTTGATAAGTGTTTTCTCAAACTGCAATCTTCCGCTTCCGCTCACAATGGGAAGGTGCTCAACACGCTGACCTCTGTTATTTATAAAAAAGGTATTTTGATCATCGGAGGCTGAAGCAAAACCCTCTGTAAATATGCCAATCTCATTATAAATAAAACCTGTCAAAATACGCCCATCACCATCAGCAACAGCATATTTAGAACCAGCAAATGGTTTAGAGGGTTCAATCGCTTTACCAATCGAATAACGGTTTTCATCTAGATATTCTATTCGATTATAGTTTGGTTTAATAATATAGCCGCCTGTCTGATCAATTAATCCATAATGATCATTATAATCCTCTGAAACATTGACAATGGCTCGATTATTAATAAAAGATTGTGCACCTGAAAACTTTGGCTCAATGGTGATCTTGCCTTGCTCGTCAATATAACCAAACTTTTCATTGGCACGCATTTGAAAAGCCATCATCCCCTGTCCATAATGGCCGACAAAATAAAAAGGGTACGATTTTACTTCCTTCCCAGTAAGGTCAATTAGGGCAAATTTGCCTCCATTAGTTTTTACTACTGCTCTGCCATCTGTAAAATCACTGGCAGATTCATAGGTAAGGGGGATTACTTCTTTCCCTCGTTTATTTAAATATCCATATCTATACCAGCCATCTTTAGTATAATCAGCGATTAATGCCCGGCTTTCTTTGTAGTCCCCTATATAGGAATAAGCTATTGAAGTAATCTCTTTTCCACTCTCATCAATCACTTTAAACCCCTGATGATCAATGACGGTGGCCCTCCCTTCCGAAAATGGGTTGATGGTATCATATTTTGGTTTCACAATAAAATATCCTGATGAATTGATGACACCCGCATGGTTCATTGCCCTTACGATCGCTAATCCATTATCCTGAAAATCCCCTGCATTTTCGTAATTGGGAGGAAGAATGAATTTTCCCTTTTCATTGATATATCCCCACTTGTTCCCTCCAATTTCTTTTATGGCAGCCGGAAAAAGATAAACCGTTCTTTCATTTCCAAACATTAGAGCTCACCCATTTTATTTTTTTATATGTATATGAAAAATATGGGCATTTGGTTTGTTCACCTTTCCAATGGGATGAAAAAAACAGCTATTTCCACAATAGCTGTTGATTAAGATTAATGCTCTTTCCCTCTGCTAAACTCAAGTGATAATCCGACGGCTACTTCGTTTGCCGCAATTTGCATATCGGTAAACATTTCCTCCGTATAGGCATGATGGATGACTTCTTTATATTTTTTTTGAATTTCCGGGATGCGGACCTTTAAGGATGGTGTCAATTCCCCATCTTCCACTGTCCATTCCTTCCCGATGATGACCACTTTTTTCGGTTGTTCATACCGGGCAAATTGTTGGGTGAATCCGGCTACCTCTTTGGTTAAAAGAAGTTGTACTTCTTTTTCTTTCAGCAGCTGCTGAAAATTCCCTGAAAACCCTTTCTTTTCTGCCCATAACAAGAGATTTTCTAAGTTTGGCGTAATCAAGGCTATGACATATTTTCTGTCCTGGCCGATTAAAACTGAATTATCAATATAGATACTTTGTGTAATGGCATTTTCCACTGGCTGAGGAGCGACATTTTTTCCGGTTGTCAGCACGATTATCCTTTTTTTCCGGTCAACAATTTTTAGAAAGCCTTCTTCATCAAACCTTCCAATATCACCCGTTAAAAACCATCCATCTTTAAATGCTTCATTTGTTGCCTTTTCATCCATGTAATATCCCTTCATCACACTCGGGCCTTTTACCAGCACTTCTCCATCTGGAGCAATCTTAACCTCTAGGTTTGGAAGCGGCTTGCCAACCGTGCCAACCTTTGATCGATTCATTGGATTGGTGCAAACAACTGGTGAGGCTTCTGTTAGCCCATAGCCTTCGAGTACTGGGATATCGACTGCCCAAAAAAACTTCCCGATTTCCGGATTAAGGGCACCTCCGCCAGAAATAAGTCCCCTGACTCTCCCCCCCAGTTTCTTTTTCACTTTGCTATAAACAAGAGCATTGGCTAATTTCCAGCTTTTCTTAATTTCTTTTGGCAAAAATCCATTTTTCATTGCATCATCAAAAGTTAACTTTAAATAATGGTCATATTTTTTTATGCCGATATCGATTGCCCATTTGAAAATTTTCCTTCTTAAGGGTGTGCCCGTTTCCACCATCTTTTGGGCTTGGGCATAGACTCTTTCAAAGAGAAGGGGAACGCTTACCAGCACTGTAGGCCGGACCTCTAAAAGATTTTCCTGAACCTTATTAATTCCTTCCGCATAGGCAATTGTTGCCCCAACAGATAAAGGCATAAATTGCCCGGCCATTCGCTCAAACACATGGGAGAGGGGTAAATGAGAAAGTAAAATATCATCTGGCCTTGCTTCTAGCACCCAGAATTGAATCCCTTCCACATTGGAAAGGATATTTCCATGGGTCAGCATTGCCCCCTTTGGTTTACCGGTGGTTCCTGAAGTATAGATGATGGTAGCGAGCTCCCCCCTTGATAATTCATTCCATCCTTCCTCCCAGTTATCGAAGGGATTGACGGATCCAATATAGGCTAAATGCTGCAAGGATAATAGGGCTTCAGTTTCTTTGAAATTCTCCCCTGGAAAAATAATCGCTGTTGTAATGGGAGCTTTACCATTACGAAGGATTTTATTTAGATACTTTTCATCTTGAACCAAAATGAAAGCACATTCAGCGTTTTGCAAAATGTAATCTATTTGCTCTGGAGGCAGCGTGGAGTGAATCGGAACGCATACTGCCCCAAGACTCATGATAGCTAAATCTGCAACAGGCCAATAAGGATTGTTTTCTGATAAAATAGCTACCTTGTCATTTCGTTTTATTCCTAGATGGGCAAGTCCTGCTGCAATGTGTTTTACTTTTTCCCAAAAGGAATAATAGCTGATGCCTTGATACCTTCCGTCCTTTTTCCATAAAAATGCGTGTTTCTCGGAAAATCGTTCGGCTGATCGGGATACCATTTCTACTAAATTTTTTGCCTTCATGTGACACCACCTCCCGAAAATTAACAATTAGGTTTATTAGAGTTGTTCTTTCACACTATATTGCCGTAATATGGTTTCTATTTTCATCGCTTTGCCGAGATCACCTTTAATTTTTAGCTTTCCAGTCATAAACGCCATCGTCCCATTTAGTTTCCCTAACAAAAATAAATGGAAGTTTGCTAGTGACATGATCAATCTACAATCAGCAGGTGTATCAGAGCCTTTCTGCACGGCGGCTTTTCCATCCTGAAAGTGGAGCTGGTAAACCCCTGACTCCTCCCCGTCAATATCAAATTGATAGTTTGCTTTAAATCCCTGAAACGGCGCTGGATTTGCATTTAATAACTCTTCAATCTTTTTCAATAGACTTTCTAAAGAATACTCTTCTATTTTTTTTGACATTCCTTCGTCCTCCTTTAGCACATCTGAATTTTCCATAAATTCAGTATATTATCATATTTACATGATACCAATACGTATTCGTATCAAACAATCAATATTTTTCGACATTTTATCAACATAGATAAAGTGTTTATTAAAAAAGAAAAAGACAAAAGGGAACGACCACTTCCCCCTTGTCTTTTGAAATGATTATAATGGCTCTTTAATTTTGTATTTACGGAGAATGCCTTCTATTTTCATTCCCGTGCTGATGTCACCCTTTGCTTTTACCTTACCAGTCAATAAAGCCATGGTCCCACTTTGTTTTCCTAATAAAAACTGTTTGAAGTTATCATATGACAATGCCATGGGAACATTTGGAGAAGCCTCGCTGCCTTCCTTAATTGTTAACTTTCCATCATGGAAAAAATGCTGGTAGGTTCCTTCTTCCTCTCCGTGGTTGTCATATTGAACAATGGCTTCAAAGCCCTTAATCGGGTCAGGATTTGCATTAAATATTTCTTCAATCTTAGTCATCAACTCTGGTAATGTATATGCTTGAATTGCTTTTGCCATTTGTAAATCCCCTTCCATAAGTGTATATCCCCATAATACTAATACGTATTAGTATTATACAGTGAAGATTTATTGAACTTTTCGAAAAAAAAGCACCCGTTAATTGGCAAGATTAACGAATGCACTAATTACGATCCGGTTAAGGAGGCGAGCAAGGTCATCATAACTGACTCGTGTTCCCCCATCTACATTATAGTTCTGAACAACTACTTCATTAATGGCTCCAACCATCGCCTGCGAAACGAGCTGCATTTCGATTTCTGAAACAGTTGAGGGCAGCAGTCCTTGAACTGTCTTAAAAATAAGCTGTGCAAAACGTCGGTGCGCATCGCTCCTTACTTTTTCAACTTCTTGGGATACTCCGACTGATTCCACGAGCATTAAGCCTGCAACTTTAACATCCGAGAAGCAAATTTCGATATAACGCCGAATTCCAAAATAGGCTTTATAAGCGTAGCGATTTTCTTGTTCACTCGCTTGTTTAACCTCACTTATAATTTCTGAGAACAGTACCTCAAAAAGGCCGGCCATCAGATTCTCTTTACTGGTGAAGTGTTGATAAAAGGTTGTTTTTGATACTCTTGCCATCTCGACTATATCTAGGACAGAGGTATTTTTAAAACCGGAGCTTGTGAATAATGATAGACCGGCATAAAGGATTTTATCTTTTGCTTCTTTTGGCATTTCCTCAACAAATAGCATTGTTCATCAATCCAATCTCTTTCGTACGAAAACGTATAATTTAAATATTAAAAGATATTAATTCGTTTCACAAGATTCTTTTTTTAAAAGAAATGGCAGCCTTCAATATCGGCTGCCTATTGCTTAATGGCCAACATAATTGGCATCAGGTATTAATTGTTTCCATTCATTATAGGAAATGATTGTTTCCCAGTGCCCTATAATTTTGGCAATTCCGACAATCAAGATATAGAGGGCGAGGAAGCCAACCGGCACAAACCATTTGTTAACTTTTTTATTAACTACCGTCATATTCAATGTATCTTTGATCGGACAGGCCTCCACACAGGACAAGCAGGCTGTACAATTAAGAGAATTAACTGTTTTTACCTTATGAACCTTTAAACGCTGAGGGCAAACCTTTGTACACATTTCGCAGTTTGTACATGTATCTTCATTTCTACGGATTTTGGTGATTCTAAAGATGCTGCCTAGCCCAATCATCGCACCGTATGGACAAAGGAATCGGCACCAGAAGTTCTTGAAGAACAACGATAAGATAAAGATAACAATAATAAATTTTAAAGCGAATCCGCTGATATTCAAGAAAAACAAAAGCATTTTCACATCAGAAATTTTATTATAGGGATCATTTAAAAATGCCTTGGCGCTGTAGATTGGCATTGAAATAATCATATTGATAAAGAATAAGAGTAATAAATACTTTAGGGGAGTTAATAGCCAAACTAGCCACGTTGGTATTTCGAAATTTCTCTTAAAAAATTTTTTACCAAGCCAGGCTGTCCATTCACTGGCCGTTCCCACTGGGCAAATCCAGCTGCAAAAGGATTTTCGAAAAATAATTCCTGCTCCAACAAAGAAAGCAAATAAAACGAGACCGGCAGGATGGATTTGATCAAACTCCCCGCTCGTCAGCCAAACCTTTAAGGCAACTAGCGCACTGATTGGAAGAAATCCCTCAACAGCCGATGGCCGTTCCACAAAAGGGGTTTTTCCAAGCGTCTCAAAGTGCATATAAAATTGATAGAAAGTAAGACCTACATATAGTAAAAACAAAAGAAACACAGCCTGAACGGCATATCTAGTAATCTGAACAGGCCTCCGTTTCAGCTGTTTCTTATACCCAGCTTTTGATTTCATCACCATACCTCCATTCCTAATACTTTTACTATAAGAAACTGAAAAAACAGGGTATGTGATATAAATCATCGCTAAGATTCATTTCATAAAGATGTCACATTGCCATCTAAATTTTGTCAAAAAGTTTTAGATGAAAGCGTCTATTAATAAAATTAGATGGGAAAATCAAATTAGAACATGCATCTAAACTTAATAGCCAGAGGATAACGTTATCCTCTGGCACTTTTTATTTTTCTGAAGCAAAAATAATATTATTTTGTTTTCGGGCCTCTTCTGTTATGCGAAGAACAATTTTGCTCCATTTTTTAAACTTCTCATATTCTGTTACATTATTTGTTTTGATTATCTTAGCGATATTAATACATTCATAAACCATATTTTGTTCCTCTTGCTTGACACTCAGGATTTGGCTTTCTTTCGAGTGACTATCAATGAATTTTATTTCTGAAATAGGGGCAGCGTCTTCGAGGATAAACGTTCCTTTTTCTCCATGAATTTCACAAGGTAGAACGGAATCGGAAATTTTTGAGCACAGAATCGTACAAACAAAGTCATTGTACTTTAAGATAAGCGTGCCGCTTCCATCTACACCGCTCCTTAATATGACTGGGTGATACGTGACAGATTCTGGTTCCCCAAAAAGCCCCACTGCTAAATAAAGTGGATAGACCCCTAAATCAACGAGAGCACCTCCAGAGAATTTTGCAGAAAATATATTTGGCTCCTCACCTTGGAGAAACAAATCATATCGGGAAGAGTATTGGATATAGGGCAGTACGGTGCTTCTTAATGGTCCAGCTAGATGAAGGTTATCCTTTAGGATTTGAAAATTCGGCGTATGCATATTGCGGATTGCCTCAAATAAATACACACCATTCTCCTCAGCAACTCGGTAAGCTTCTTCTATCTCAGCCGAGTTTGAAAAAATCGGCTTTTCACAAATGACATGCTTTTTATTTTTAAAAAAGACAAGGGTCTGTTCGAAATGGATAGAATTTGGTGAAGCGATATAAACAGCCTCTATTTCCTCACTTTTCGCCATTTCTTCTAAATCTGTAAAATATTTTGGTGCATGATATGTATCAGCAAGTTCTTTCGCTTTTTCTGCTGTCCTGGAAAAGACTCCGGCCAACTGCATTTGACCGCTTAGCTTTGCTGCCTGAATGAAGGCTTCTGTAATCCATCCAGTTCCGACTGTTCCAAAATTAATCATCTTTGGACCCCTTTCTGTTGATGACTTATAAAACACTATTTTAGCCTTTTTTTTTCCTGCTTTCCATTTTGAACGAAAAAAATTTCTAAATCAGGATGTTTTGTTCATGAAATGATGGGAACAATGGAAAATTATCAATATTTATGGTATTTATAATTAATAGATAAGATGAAAGAGGTTGAAATGGGTGGACAATCAAACATCAAATTTTATAAAAGATATTATGATAAAAGATTTGGAATCAGGTAAACACAACAAAATCGTGACTCGTTTCCCTCCAGAGCCAAATGGATATCTACATATTGGGCATGCCAAATCAATCGTCATCAATTTTGGCTTAGCAGATGATTTTAACGGAAAAACGAATTTACGATTTGATGACACAAATCCATTAAAGGAAGATATCGAATTCGTCAATTCCATTAAAGAGGATGTCAAATGGCTGGGCTTCGAATGGGATGACTTATTATTTGCGTCTGATTATTTCGAGGAAATGTACAAGCGAGCCGTTCTTCTCATCAAGAAAGGCCTAGCCTATGTAGATGATCTTTCCGCTGATGAAATTCGCGAGTACCGCGGTACATTAACAGAGCCTGGAAAGAACAGCCCTTATCGCGATCGTTCAATTGAAGAAAACCTTGATTTATTTGAGCGGATGCGAAACGGTGAATTTGAGAATGGTCAAAAAGTACTTAGAGCCAAAATCGATATGTCTTCTCCAAATATTAATTTACGTGACCCTGTCATTTACCGTATCGCACATGCCACGCACCATAACACAGGTGATAAATGGTGCATTTATCCGATGTATGCCTTTGCCCATCCGCTTGAGGATGCCATTGAAGGAGTTACTCACTCCATCTGTACAATTGAATTCGAAGATCAGCGTCCGCTTTATAATTGGGTTGTCGAACAATGTGAAATGGAGAACACTCCGCAGCAAATCGAATTTGGCCGCTTAAATATTACGAATACGGTTATGAGTAAGCGAAAGCTCAAGCAGCTCGTCGATGAAGGGTTTGTAGATGGCTGGGATGATCCCCGCATGCCAACCATTTCTGGAATGAGAAGAAAAGGCTTTACTCCCGAATCCATTCGAGAATTTGTTCGTGAAACTGCCATTTCAAAGAACAACTCTATGGTCGATGTTCAAATGCTCGAGCATTTTGTCCGGGAGGATTTGAAATTAAAAGCACCTCGGACAATGGGTATAATTGATCCATTAAAGGTAGTCATTACAAATTATCCTGAAGGACAAATTGAATTGCTTGATGCGGAAATCAATCCTGAGGTTCCAGAAATGGGCATGAGAAAAATTCCATTCTCACGTGAAATTTACATCGAGCGGGACGATTTTATGGAAGATCCGCCAAAGAAGTATTTCCGTCTGTTCCCTGGAAACGAAGTCCGCCTCAAAAATGCGTATTTCATTAAATGTGAGGAAGTCATTAAAGATGCAAGTGGTAAGGTTATCGAACTTCGCTGTACCTATGATCCGCAAACGAAAAGTGGTACAGGCTTTACAGGCAGGAAAGTAAAAGGAACAATTCACTGGGTGGAAGCAACTCATGCCGTTCCTGCTGAATTCCGCTTATATGAACCGCTTATTATGGATGAATCCGAGGATGAAGCTGAAGAAGGAAAAACATTCCTAGACCATGTCAATTCCAATTCTCTTGAGGTACTCCAAGGTTTTGTTGAGCCAAATATGAAGGAAAGCAGACCGCATGATAAGTTCCAATTCTTTAGACACGGCTACTTTAATGTCGACCCAAAAAACACCACAGTAGATAAACTAGTCTTTAACCGGATTGTTTCCTTGAAAAGTTCATTTAAAATATAAGAAAAAGAGGGTGCCTGCACCCTCTTTTCTTATTCTTTTATTGAAACAGGAACCTCTAAGATAATTTTGGTTCCTTCGCCCGGGGCAGTATTAATAGACAGTTCACCGCCAACGGACCGTGCTCGTTCGTCCATGCTGAACAAGCCGACACCTGGCGACTTCTTTTTTAAGTCAAAGCCCTTCCCCATATCTTCAATCATCACCCTGACAATATCGTCCATTTCTCTTACGGTGACTTTAGCATTTTCAACATCCGCATATTTTCGGACATTTGTTAACGCCTCTTGAATAATGCGATAAATCGTCAATTCCATGCTAATGGTAAGCCGGCGGTGTAATACGCATTCAAAAAATACATCAATATTATAATGGTCTGAAAATCGCGATAAAAAAGAACGAATGGCCGGTACTAATCCTAGGTCATCTAAAACAGAGGGGCGAAGTTCCCATGAAATCTCCCGAATTTCTTCAATTAATTGGGTCGCTTCTGTTTGCATTTGTTCCAGCAGCGGATGATCCATTTCGGAAAGCAAACGATTAATCGTAATTAAATGACTGTATAGATTTTGTCCAATTCCATCATGTAAATTTCGCGATAATCGCTTTCTTTCTTCTTCTTGAACATCGATGATCGTCGTCATCATTTTTTGTAATTCCTGCTCTACACGTTTTCTCTCTGTAATTTCATAGCGAATCGATAAATATTGATAAGGCTTGTGCTTTTCGTTTAAAAAAGGAACAATCGTTGTATCCATCCAATAGAATGTCCCATCCTTCGCCTTATTACGTATCTCTCCCGTCCAAACATTTCCAGTACCGATTGTTCTCCACATTTCTTTAAAAAAGGCCTTGGAATGATAACCCGAATTAATAATCCGATGGTCTTGTCCCAGCAACTCTTCCCGAGTGTATCTAGAAATATAACAAAATTGATCATTTACATATGTAATAATGCCCCGTGAATCCGTAATCGCTACAATCGAAGATGCATCCAGGGCAAATTTATAATCCATCAGTTCATTTTTCGTCAGCTGATATTCCCTTTCCATTTCCAACCCCCTGCATCAAAGAATAATATGTGCTTTTAATAGGTGCTCCAGGGTATGAGCAGATTCATCTACCAACTGCTGCTCTTTTTCGGTAAACGTATAGACTTTCCTTTTCCCTACAAGCAATACACCTTTGGGTACACCATTAAAAAATAAAGGAACGGCATAGCAGGAAATGAGATTTTCAGCCAGCATAATAGGATGATCAGTCACTTTTCCGATGATCTCATTGGGGAAATTCTCCAGAATCATCGGACTCCCGCTTGAAATAATCTTTCCGGCAACTCCTTTCCCGAATCGGACCGTTATTCTTTTATATTTATCATTTAAATTGCCTGCTGCATAATGCCATCTGACATCCGGGCCTGATACATTTTGGAGGGCAAGCCCAACAAAATCACAGCTGACTAAAGTTTTTAGTTGGTTGCAAACCTCAATTACAGCTGGGTGTTCCTTTAACTCTGTCATCCCGTATAATTCTCCTTAAATACCATAACCTAATAACCCCTTTTTAACGGCATATTCAACCAACTCAGGCCGGGTTTTCATTTGCAATTTCTCCATTAGGTTTCCTTTATGGGTTTCAACCGTTTTGACACTAATAACAAGCTGCTCGGCAATTTCTTTGTTGGAATATCCTTTAGCAATTAAGGTTAACACTTCTTTTTCACGGTCAGATAAGAGATTATACGTATCATTGCCATCTTGTTTCATACCAGCTAAGTATTCTTCCATTAATCGCTTTTGGGCCGAAGGATGAAGATAGGCATCTCCTTTAGCAACTGATTCAATGGCTGACATTAATTCATCATGGGGGGCGCTCTTTAAAATACACCCAGATGCCCCGCCTTGAATAGCACGAAACAGGTATTCTTCATCATCATGCATGGTCAATATCAATATATTTACTTCTGGCATGAGTTTTTTTAACTCGGTAGTAGCCGTCAGTCCATCCTTACCATGGGGCATGCTTAAATCCATCACTACCACATTGGGCTTAAGCTTTTGCGCTTTTTTAATTCCTTCATTTCCTTCGGATGCCTCACCGACTACCTCTATTTCGGGATTTGTGTTCAACAGCATTTTTAAACCGCTTCTTACTACAGCATGATCATCAACCAACAGAATTTTTATCAAAATAAACTCCCCTTTAGAGACTATTTATAACGGAAGAGAAATTTGTATGGATGTCCCTTCTCCTATTTTAGAGGAAATCGTACACTCTCCGCCAGTCAGATACATCCTTTCTTTCATCGCCGCAAGACCTGATGAAGAGGTATGCTCCTTAGGTTCTACTGGTTGAAATCCTTTGCCGAAATCATGAATGTTAATCTTTAACTCATCCTCATTCCAATAAAAATTCATTTTTACTTCTGATGTATCTGCATACTTAGCAATATTCACGAATGCTTCTTGGCATACCCGAAAAACCGCAATCCTGTTTCTTTCTGGAATCGGTCTTTCATCACCGTACGATTCTAAATCAACTAGAATGCCAAAGGTGGAGGTATATAACTTAATATAGTTTTTCACGGCAGGAAGTAAACCAAGTGTTGTTAGGGCAGGCGGATGTAATTCAACGGAAAGCAGCCTAATTTCTTGGATTGTCTTTTCGATCAACAATGACATTTCGCGCAGGTGATTTTTCATATGCGGCTCTTTTATTCCTGTTTCAACAAATTGCAAGCCTGTTAATATGCTATACAAGTTTTGTCCGACCCCTTCGTGAAGCTCAAAAGCAATCCTTTTTATTTCTTCTTCTTGAGAATCAATAATGTATGAGCTAATTGGCTGTTTTGGATTTATTAATTCCATTCATCACCCCTCCTCTAACCTTGTGACCTATAAAAAATTCAGGCACTTTTACAATACCTGAACCTTTTTTACTTTATATGTTAACCCGCTTTCCGAGTCGTAGGCAGCCCATTCATTTTCCGATTGACTTACCCTGCTTGACAGCGGTGCTGCTAGAAAGTAAAAATCATCAAAATAAAAACGGATATGAGTACGATCCGGACAATATTGAACCTTTTTCACTGTTTTCTTAACCGATGGTGCCCGTTCTCCGCCCTCTTCATCCTGGATTGCAATTTCAACCGGCACACCAACAAACCGTTCCACATCTTCTAATTTAATGAGTTCCACAGCTATTGCATCCTCTCTTTACAGGATAAATGAACATTTTGTAGCCTTGAAGATACTCCCAAAATTTATCTTCGGCATTTTCCTCCAGGAACTGAATCGTTTCTTCCTCTGAACCCCAATCGCTCATTCCTTTTATTTCGGCAACAACCATTTCAGCATTTTCGATTGTTTTTTCTTCTAGAAACCAATTTAAGCGTTTTTTAGCAAACGTGGTTTTTAAAAGACTATCAATTTCTGCAGCAAATCCGCCTGCTTCCGCTCGCATAAAACAAAAATCGATGTAGGTTTCGCTAGTCATTAACATTCACACCTTTTTTATAGATGAGGAAGGCTATCGGAAATAAAATCACATTGATAACTGCGGCAATAATCGTGTTTGTGTAATGTTCATAAAAATATTGATGTACCATGTATTGCGTAAAAATAATGTTTAGCATCAGGACGGCCAATAGCAGGATAACAGGAACGTAACTACGCTTCATAACGCTTCACCCCCACGGCATAAACAGCACCGTTTTCCACTTTTACATGGATTTCTGGAAGCGGACGTCTTGGTGGTCCGGCAATTGGTGCACCCGTTTCTACATCAAATTTCCCGTGATGGCAAGGGCAGAGCATTTCCCCCTCGTCTTTTTTCCAGAAAACAGGACATCGAAGATGAGTACAGGCATTTTGATATGCAACATATTTATTTTCTGAAAGTCTTATTAAGATGGCGCTATCGTGCTCACCGGGGAAAGCAAAGTCTACAGCATCGCCAATCGCGATGGATTTTACCTCAGTAATCTTATGCTTGGGATATTTTTTGTCACCTAAGCCTGTAAGTTCCTTTGCAGCCATCGCTCCCCATGGAAGAGATGAAACGGCGAAAACGCCGGCAGCCCCAACAAGGGTCTTCATAAATCCGCGTCGGTCGAGCTTTCGTTCATTATTACGGTTTATATTATGTGTGTAATTATCTTCATCAAACGGGATTTTATTATTTTTATTTGTCATGTCTAATCCCTCCTAAAACAACTTTGTGACACCCTGCAGTATTCCAGGGAGATTCACTTTTACATTTGTTTCGCCTTCTAAATAAGGCATGCTTGTTACCCATTTACCATTACCAAGATTAAATTGCTTTTGCTTTGCTTCAATTTCTTCATCTGTCAACCACTGAAGTGTATTTGATGGACAAACGCTCGCACACATCGGCGGGATGCCATCTTTAGAACGATCGATACAGAGGTCGCACTTATACATTAAATTTTGTTCCGTATCAAACTTTGGTATTCCATATGGACATGCAATAGTACAGTTTTGGCAGCCAATGCATTTTTCTACAAGAGCAGATAAGACGGCTCCTGTTTCATGAATTTGAATCGCTTGAGCCGGGCAGCTTCTCGCACATGCCGGATTCACACAGTGAAGGCACATAAGAGGCATCGTTTGACGGTTAACAAGCGGGTTAACGTCGTAAACATAGTTACGGTTGCGCTGCTCATGTCCTCCGCACTGTGTGCAGGCTGCTAAACAAGAGCGGCAGCCTATACAGTTTTCCAGTTCTAAATAAAGCCTCTTCTTCATTTACTGCACCTTCTTCATGTCTAGTTTTTCTATCTGTGCTGCACAAGCCTTGAACTCAGGCATCCGTGACATTGGATCAAGTGCGGCAATGGTTA
Source organism: Neobacillus bataviensis (assembly GCF_019969725.1). Next base: position 639,238 of record NZ_JAHXYW010000002.1, on the reverse strand, counting down.
AGAGATTAATAGATTTTTCGTGACCAAAATGATATGGAACAAATACGGTATCTTTACGAATCGCTTCGGTGATTTTCACTTTATATTCTGCTTCGCCTCGGCGTGTAAAAAGTCGGACATATTCTTCATGTTCAATGTTATATTTTTCCGCTGTTTCAGGGTGAACTTCGACATACGGTTCTGGGCACATATCGCGTAAAAATTGGATTCTTCTTGTTTGATTTCCTGACAAATAGTGGAAAACAACACGTCCAGTTGTTAAACGTAACGGATATTCGGCATCCGGTTCTTCAGCTGGCGGACGATAAGGTAAAGCACAGATTTTTGCCTTTCCATCTGGATGATAGAATTTCTTATCAAGGAACATATGTGGAGTTCCAGAATCATTTTCATCTTTACATGGCCAGAATACGCCATCCTGCTTATCGATTTTATCCCATGTTGCTCCGTAGTAGTCTGCATAACCGCCTTTTGATGCGAGACGGAATTCGTCGGCAACGTCTCTTGCTGTTTTTAAATGAGAGAAATATTTTCCTCTTCCAAGCTTTTCTGCTAGTTCAACTTGAATTTGCCAATCTGGTTTTGACTCGCCCAGGGGCTCTTGTGCTTTATTGATCTTAATAATCCGTCCTTCAAGATTTGTAACTGTTCCCTCATCTTCAGACCATGTAACAGTAGGAAGAATCACATCTGCAAACTCAGCTGATTCTGAAAGATAGAAATCGGCACAAACCATAAAATCTAATCCCTTTAAGGCTTTACGGACAAAGTTTTGATTTGGCGCAGAAACAGCTGGGTTAGAACAAAGCAAATATAAACCGCGAATTGTCTTTTCTTCCATCAATTCAAACATTTCATAAGCTGAAACACCTGGCTGCGGCATTTCTTCTGGAGTAATTCCCCAAACCTTACATACCTCTTCAACATGCTTTGGATTGGTAATTTTGCGGTAGCCTGGAAGCAGGTCTGATTTTTGACCATGCTCACGGCCGCCTTGACCATTTCCTTGACCAGTAAAGGTAGCGACACCAGCTTTTGGACGACCAATTTTTCCCGTCACAAGCGCCATGTTGGTGTAACCAGAAACGTTGTCGACTCCTTTATGCTGCTGTTCTATACCGCGTGCGAACATCACAACAGCATTTGGTGCCTTACCGTAAATTTCTGCAGCACGGATGATTTTTTCTGGTGCAACGCCCGTAATTTGGCTTGTATATTCAGGTGTAAATTCCTTTACTAACTCTTTAGTCTCTTCAAAACCGTTTGTATGGTTTTTAATGAATTCTTCATCTGTATAGCCGTTCTGGATGAGAAGATTTAGGATTCCATTCGCAAGTGCAAGGTCTGTACCTGGTCTTAAATCTAAGTGAACGTCAGCTCTTCTGGCAATCGGCGTTTCGCGAGGGTCAGCAACGATTAAGTAGCCTCCTCTTTCTTGTACATGCCAAACGCGGAACATGGAGGTTGGGTGACATTCAGCCGTATTGCTTCCCGCAATGAATAAACAATCTGTTTCATGGATATCTGTCCAAGGCAATGTTGATCCACGGTCTACACCGAAAGAGCGAAGGAAGCCGCCGGCTGCACTCGACATACAGAAACGGCCATTATAATCGATATAACGAGTTTGCAAAGCTACCCGAGCAAACTTTCCAGTTAAATAACATTTTTCATTTGTCATTGATACACCGCTGAAAACTGATAATGTATCTTTACCGTATTTCGCTTGTAACTCAGAAAACTTTTTCGCAATCAGATTATATGCTTCTTCCCAAGTTGCTTCACGGAAGCCTTTCTGAGTTCCTTTTAAGGAAGCATCGTCGCGGATTAATGGTTTTAAGATACGATCCGGGTGATTCGTTTGCTGATACGCGGTAACCCCTTTTGGGCACATTTTTCCGACTGTTACCGGCCAATCATAACGTGGCTCAACACCAATTATTTTGTTTGTTTTTGTATTAACTCGTAAGTTCATCCCACATTGCATGCCGCAATAAGCACAGTGTGTTTTGATAAGAGTTTCATTTGGATGACGAACATTTTCGATTTCTTTTAAAAATTTATCTCTAACCTTAACCTCTTGCATTTTGATTTGCCTCCTTAACCTTAACTTGATGCGTAGCGAAGCCTGAGAATCTTGCAATGCGGTATTTTCTGCGGCATGGCAGACACAATTCAGCAAGATTAAAGCCGTCCTTCATATTGAATTCCATTTCATTAACACTTAACACCTGAATAACATCGTTTGATTGTTCAACAGATATAAAATGATCGCCGCACACTTTACACTTTTTCATTTCTTGTTCCCCATAATGTTCGCGGTAGTTTCTTGCAAAAACACTCATTGGTCGGAAAGGAATATGTGCAAGCTTTCCGAATGGTAAGTAGATTAGCGTTACAATGACTGAAAATTGGTGGATCAGCGACATTTGGGGCTGCATCCAGCCATGTAAAAATACGTTTTGGACAGTTAACAGAAGTCCTGTAACAGAAATAAACAATAATAAGTAAAGCGGTAAGAAGTCGTACATAAATTTCTGTTCCGCTCTTGCCTGCATATTTTTCAAGCGGCGGCGAAGCGCCATGCAGACTCCGGCTGTAACCATAATGGCTGCAATGTTAAGTGCATTGTAGGAAAAGAAGGCGATAATTCCTTCTGCTGGAACCTTCATGACATTCATTCCAAAAAGGACGATTGTATAGTAGCCGTTTTCTTCCATCGTAAAATACATCCAGCTAAACACCAGCGGGAAAGTAACTAAACAAGCAAGCACACAGCCCCAGCCGATTAAAATGTGCTGTACCCAACGGTAAAGGCCGCGGTTCTTAATGAAATCGTAAATCGCAAAGTGGTTAACAGCGGTTTTTGGGGTACTTTTTCTAAATAAAAGCTTTAAGCCTTTTTTGATGATAATTTTGGTTGGCGGTCTTTCTCCCCAAGCGATAAAGCGGTAGAAAAAACCTCCAATGAATACAATCGTTCCGACCATGTATCCGTAAAGGTTTAAATCAATATGTGTAAACATTCTTGTTCCGATAAACACTAAAATGGCAATTCCTGCGACAGTTAAAAACATGGATTTGGCAAAATGAGATGCAAATGCATCATTTACACTTCTTGCCGGCTTTTTAGTCGTTTTAGCTGAAATAGTTGACTGCATTTTCTTGATCCTCCTCAAAAAAAATAACACTTCCGTTTTCTTAAGCTAATTGTAAGAAAAACGGCAGTGTTATCTATATAAGGGAACTCCCCTATCTTAGGGGGAAAAAACCCCTAGATATTTCGATTTTGACAAAGTTCTGTCACAGACTAGTTATGAAGGTATTTTTTTCGCCAAGAATACAAAAGTAATAACAAACCAATGACGATTTGCATGGTAAAAATGACTGCATCCCAAAAAGAAAACGAGGCCGCTCCTTCCAAGAATCCTGGGAGAGCTTTCTTAATAGCAAACAATAATTGCGGGATATAAAAAGTAAAATATAAGGCCACTGTCAAGATTACACCAATAAAGTAGATAATCGAATAAGTGTAAACAGTTTTCCTTTCACTTTCATAAATAACATCATCTCTTAAATAGGATTTTTGAAATGGGAACCATTTTTTAAGAACCTGTTGGGCATTTTCCATTAGGTTATAACAGCCCGACACATTTTCAAAAATGTAATACAAATCTGTTTTCATGTACACACAGCATTGGTACACTATGCGAATAAATGTATCCAAAACGACTACATTCATGATGTTCAGGAAAATACCTGATCCACTTGCAAAATTCAATTGGCAAATTAAAGCCAGCGAAAGAATAACCGTGTCAAAACAAAGCCCTGCTAAGTATAAAACATTCCGTTCCTTTGAAGGCAACTTCCATACTGCAGCCATATCAGTCTCAAGAACAACAAGAAATAACCGGTGACCTATTTCTAATTTGGTTGGGAGATTTTGCGCCCTCATTGCTAATACATGGCCGAATTCATGGGCTAACACAAGAATAAATGTTATGAGCATCCAAGCTGGAATATTAAACATCATGTAATCAAAAATAAAAAGATCCTTATAATCTGGAAATAAATTCGGATGGGAAATGAATAAGTAAATATTTGAGACGAAAAGAGCACTATAAATTAATAGTGCTATTTTATTAAAGAAGAATTTTCCTAGTAATGGAGATAGCCACATAAAGCCAAGACTTTCCTTGTTCTTTTCATTTATTTCAACCTTTATGCCATCAATTTCATTGATCAATTCTAATTCCAAAAGCTGCTTTGCAAAATCCACGAGGTCAATCTTTTCAGATGGATATTTATCTTTTAGGAATCCTTCAATTACGCTAAGCTGTTCATTTTGATTAATCAAATTAATTGCATCAATACATACTTCCGGCATTTCATAAAACTCACCAGAAATTTTATCTTCAACAATATAATGTTTTTTATCCTTGCGAATTTCGTGCGGGACTAAAGAAAGATATGAATCGAGTGAAAGGCCCATATCAACACCCTTTAACTTTAATTTATAGGCTGTGTTAAACTAGTCTGTTGATTTCCTCTCCAGGCGCTTCGCTTTCCGCGGGCGGTTCGGGGAGCCTCCTCGGCGCTTTAGCGCCTGCGGGGTCTCCCCTGTCCCGTACTCCCGCAGGAGTCTCGCGCCTTCCGCTCCAATCAACAGAGATAAAAAATCATAAATAACATTTTACACAGCCAATTTATAAAAAAGGATGCTTTTTTAGTATCGTAAGCATCCCAATCCACATTATTAATTAATCCAGAGACACCACCAACAAGAAACTTTAACTTTGTTAAGTTTACGAATTTTCATATTTCCACCTCCTTCCCAACTAATTTATTGCATTTAAGCTTTCATAATTTTGTTCTATTTTTTTATTGGAACTATCATGAATTGCGATCCATGATGGGTAAATCAATTTGAATTTCTCAACTAAATTCGGATCAAATTGAGTGCCCTTACCTTCTAAAATCCGTTTATATGCTTCTTCAACAGGTAAAGCGGCTCTGTATGACCTTGTTGAGGTCATAGCATCAAAGGCATCTGCAATCGCCGCAATTCGAGCGAGATAAGGGATTTCCTCCCCTTTTAATTGGTCTGGGTAACCTTTACCGTCCCAGCGCTCATGATGAGAGCGGATGACTTCAATATTATTTTGAAATCTAACTACTTTTGAAACCGCCTCTGCACCAACTACAGTATGTGACTTGATTGTTTCATATTCTTCACTACTCAGTTTTCCTGATTTCATTAATATTTGGTCTGGGATATGAATCTTTCCGATATCATGAAGTAAGCAAGCATAGTTAAAATCTTTAAGCTCATCAGTAGAAAATTCACCACTCATTTTAGCTAATTCAAGTGCATAGCTAGCGACACGTTCACTATGTCCTCTAGTATAAGGATCTTTTAATTCTAAGGTTGCAATTACCCCTTTAACAATGCCTACTAATTGTTGATCATATGAAGTTTTAATTGCTTTTACATAAGATTGAAATCTATTAAGAATGATGAATGAAAAAATCCATAAAACGGCTAAAAGTAATAAAGCTGACAAAACATCAGGAGATTTTAAAATTAATCCAGCAAGAATATACTTTAATAATAAGCCGATTGAAACGACTTTAAAGAAAGTATTGCTTACAAATATTGGGGATAGTAATAACCAAAGGATTTCTACAGCATTACCACTTTTGTATTCAACGTCTTTACCAAAAAAGGAAATAATATCATTAATAAATGTCAAAGTAGTGTAAGAAATAAAATAAATATATTTTATTTGATGTTGTTTTTGGTGTTTATATAAATAAAGCGCAACTGGAATTAGCGCAAACATAAATAGATAAATCCAATAACCTAGTACGTCTGGAGTATCGGAATTTAATTTAGGATTATAAATTGAAATAATTTTATAAAATAAATCATAGGCAATGGAAATTATATAAAATAAAACTATAAACCACTTTATTGTCCGACCTTCTTCATTTCTTATATTTGGATCTATTATTTTCGTTTTCATTTGCTTACCTCACGTTAGAAATAAAAGCTCTCAGTCTCATTAATTTGACAAAAAAATTAGTAGTTTATCAAAAAGTGATACAAATATCCCAAAAGATACGAAAATTACACAAATTACTACACTTTTCTACATTATAAATCATTTGTTAAATGAGAAATAGAGAAAACTAGGATGATTTGTGAATAAAATAGAAGTATTTTTTGTGATAATGAATTATTACCTTTGATTAATAGGTAAAATGACTTCGACTATTGTACCTTGTTTAAGGACACTGTTGATGTTTAGTTCACCATTGTGATCTTTAATAATATGATTAGTGACCATTAAACCAAGTCCTGTTCCATCCTTTTTCGTGGTAAAGAAAGGTTCCCCTAGATTTAGAATAATTTCATCTGAAATACCATATCCTTCATCCTCTATTGAGATATTAAGTCTGAGGTTTTCTATAATTTTAACTTGGATTTTAATCCTGCCACCATCTGGCATTGATTCTATTGCATTTTTTATCAAGTTGATAAAAACCTGCTTCAATTGCTTTTCATCGCAATATATGGGTGGTAAAGGACCAGCCATTTTGGTTTCTACTTTTATATTTTGCCTTTCCGCCAGTTGCTGCGTAATGGATAGTGTGTAAGCAATTATCTCTTCAATACTTTGTTTTTCAAAGTTAAGTGCACGTGGTTTTCCTAAATATAACAAATCCTCGACAATTGAATTAATCCGGTCAATTTCCTGAATCATAATAGGATAAAATTCATTAGTATTTGGGTATCGTTCCTGCTGTAACTGTGTAAAGCCTTTTAGTGCAGACAAAGGATTTCGAATTTCATGACCTATGGCAGCAGCCATTTGACCTATTACTGCCAGCTTCTCTTTCTGGCGCAACTCTTCATATGCACTTGTCAATGAAAGAATATAAGAGTAAAACCGATTTAATAATATATAAGCAATCGCTGATAAAACTATATAGGATATTATTGGAAACAATAGATTTAAGTCTCGTAAAGTAAGACCTAGCAATACATCTTTACCTATGAAACCTAACGAAACAACCCAAAAGTATTTTTTATTTACAAAAATAGGGGAAAAAAGTATAAATAAGAGTTCGACAATATTGCCAGTAGCAAAATCCTTTGTAGTCCCTAGATATCTCATTAAGTTATCTATTAAGTCTATACACAGGTAGCTATATATGTATAAATATTTAACTTTGTAAATACTTCCCTTTTTAATAAGGAATATTGCTATAGATAGAACTCCTAGAACCAATACATATAGCCAAATTCCCATACCATCCCTTGCAATATTCACAGCCTCGCCATTGGTATATGCTCTAAAACCATAGTAGTAAATATCCCAAGAAAAAAATATTAAATTAAACAGCCACAAAAATAAAATTATCGCCTTTTTCTCTTCAAATATCAGTTTAGGACTCTTGATGCCTTCGTTCATGTTTGCTTCTCCCTCAATGAAGTTCTTTGAAAGAAATAAGTAAATTAATTATGCTACTATTTTATCATTTTTCTCTAATAAGAACAGACAATTATTGTGTATTAATGATTATTTTCGACATTTTTCGCGAATATGTAAAAAGGGCTTGCAGATGCAAGCCCTTTGTGAAATTCATTAACTTACTTTTTTCAACTGTTCCACTTGAGTATTCAATGTAGAATGCTTTCGGCCGTATCCGAAGTATACTCCTAATCCAATTACTAACCAAATACCGAAGCTAATCCATGATTCTGCTGGAAGCTGAAGGATTAAATAGCCGCAGAATGCGAAAGCAAGAATTGGGATATATGGCACAAATGGAACACGGAAACCAGATTTTGGTGCCACATTATTCTTGCGAAGAAACAGAATCCCCACTGCAACAGTCATAAAGGCAAATAATGTTCCCATGTTTACTAAATGAGCAAGCTTATTTAATGGTACTAAACCGGCAAAAATGGAAACTAGTAAACAAGTAATCCAAGAATTGAACATTGGAGTCTGCTTCTTCTTATCTACCTTTGAAAATATTTTTGGTAATAAGCCATCACGGCTGATAGCGTAGAATAAACGAGTTTGTCCATAAAGCATAACTAGTAATACGGTTGTGATACCAATAATCGCACCTATTGAAATAAAGCCAGCTACCCAATCCTGATGAATATAGGTAAGAGCAAAAGCAACTGGATTTTTCACGCCAAGCTTAGTGTAAGGAACAACTCCTGTAAGAATTGCGGAAACCGCAATATATAAAACGGTACAAACAGCAAGTGAAGCCATAATCCCAATCGGCATATTGCGCTGTGGATTTTTTACTTCCTCTGCTGCCGAAGAAACGGCATCAAAACCGATATAAGCAAAGAAAACGGTAGCGGCACCGGCAGTTACACCAGAGAAACCGAATGGCATAAATGGTGTCCAGTTACTTGGCTTTACATACCATACCCCTACACCAATAAATAATAAAACAACTGCTAGTTTAATAATAACCATAATTGTATTAAAACGAGCTGATTTTTTAACACCTTGTGTTAACAATAATGTAATCAATAAAACGATAAGAATAGCTGGAACATCAATATACGTACCATTCGCAGGATCATATGCACTTGTTAATGCTTTGGGAAAATGAATTCCAAACCCTGCAAGCAATCCTTGAAAATATCCAGACCATCCGCTGGCAACTGCTGAAGATGCTAGTCCGTATTCCAGGATTAAATCCCAGCCTAAAATCCAAGCGATCAACTCACCAAACGTTGCATAGCTGTAAGTATAGGCACTTCCTGATACCGGGACGGTGGAAGCAAACTCAGCATAACAAAGTGCGGCAAACACACATGCCAACCCTGATATAATAAATGATAGAATAAGTGCCGGACCTGCAAGTTCTGCTGCTGCAACTCCTGTTACAACAAAGATTCCTGTTCCTATAATTGCACCAATTCCCAGCATTGATAAGTCAAAGGCACCTAAATCCTTCTTTAAGTTAACATCTTTTTTTCCTATTTCTTGTATCAGTGCCTGAATCGATTTCTTTCTAAATAAATCCATTTTGTAAACCTCCTTGTTATATTGTCGTAATGTTCTGACAAAATAACTCATAAAAAAATTATATACAGATAATATAATTTTTTTCTATAAAAAGCAATATTTTTTGAAAAATAAAATTATTTGGAAATAATACCAATGGATATATGCTGGAAATTAGCACATCCTTCTATGAATATATAAATACACATAAAATATATAAATGCACTTTACACTATATCAAAAAAGTAAAATTATTTTATAATTCTGTTTATTGAACAAAAAAAGATGACATCACTAGCAAGATTGATGTCATCTTTTTATTTGTTTTTATTTATGCCACTTTTGATTCCAGCTGAACTCGTGGTGAATTCCACATACTAATCCATTTCTTAATTGCACTCACCATAATTACCATACCAAGTATTAACATGATGATTGATAATATTCCATTAAGAACACTATAGCCAGTTGCAGCGGTATTGAGATAAACGTTTTTCACCATCCAGTATCCTGCATAGTTTACCGTCACGAACAAATACGAAAGCGGGACAAGGCAAGTAAGCATATAGCGTCGTTTATCTGCAATTTTGAGAATAACAGTGGCACCTACTATTAGACCAATGGAAGCCATTAACTGGTTTGAAACTCCAAATAGAGCCCATACAGAACCTATGTCGCCCGAGAATAGTAAATATCCCCACATAAAGCATGCTAAAGCACTTGCAAGAATTGACCCTGGAAGCCAATCAGTTTTTTTCAAAGGTTTATAAAATTCACCAAAAAAGTCTTGTATTAAATAACGCGCTACACGTGTTCCGGAGTCAATCGCTGTGAGGATAAACACCGCTTCAAACATAATGACAAATTGGAAGAAATAAGATGATAGCTTTGCAAACCATGGAATACCAGTAAAAATGTAGGTCATCCCAACCGCTAAGGTAACTGCGCCACCGGTTCTGCCTTCTAGATCAATCCCAATTTCCTTCGCAAGTTTCGGTAACTCCACCACATTCATGCCCAAAGTCTTGAATACTTCAGGTGTTGAGTTAATAGCAAAGTAATCTGCAGGCTGGAGAGCAGTTGCAGCAATTAACGCCATGATTCCCACAACACATTCAACTAACATTGCTCCAAAACCAACAACCTTAATATCTGACCAACGATCTAGCATTTTTGGTGTTGTACCTGAGCCAACAAATGCATGGAAGCCGGAAATTGCACCGCAGGCAATGGTTATGGAGATAAACGGCCATACTGGTCCACCTAAAACCGGCCCGCCCCCTTGAGTGAATTTTGTAAAAGCCGGCATCTCAATAGTAGGATTAATAATAAATACTCCAATAATTAAAGCAATAAATACCCCTATTTTCATAAAGCTGCTTAAATAATCGCGTGGTGCAAGTAAAAGCCAAACTGGTAGGGCTGCTGCAAAAAATGCATAGATTGGCAGAATGATAGCCAATGTTTTTGTGTCTAATGTCAACCAATCACCTAAGGCCGTATCTTGTATAGAAGGACCAACAAAAACTCCAACCATGACAAGAATAAAGCCAATTGTTGAGGTTAATTTCAAGTTGCCCGTTTTTTTATAAGCAAGTCCTACAAACATTGCAATTGGAATCGTGATTCCGACCGAAAACGTTCCCCATGGATTGTTTTCGAGTGCATGAAGTACAACCATGGATAGACCTGCCATCGTTATCGTTATTATGAACAGCATCGCTAGACCTGTACAAAAACCTGCAACTGGTCCAAGTTCCTCTTTTGCAACCTCAGATAAGGATTTTCCTTTTTTTCGCATAGATGCAAAGAGAACTACTGCATCATGAACCGCTCCGCCTATTACCGCCCCAATCAAGAGCCATAATAATCCTGGCAAATAGCCAAATTGTGCTGCAAGGATAGGACCTACAAGAGGCCCTGCTGCTGCGATTGCAGCAAAATGATGACCAAATGTTACCCACTTATTAGTTGGCACATAATCCTTTCCATCATTTAATTCATGAGCTGGTGTCGGTTTTGAATCATCTAATTTTAACACTTTTACAGCCATGAATGTTCCATATAAGCGATAAGCAATCATCAAAATACAAATTGAACCTATTACAATTGAAACCGCATTCATTTTATTTCAACCCCCGATTCCTTTTTCTTATCTCTATCATATCGAAAGAAAACGTTACCATTAGGTTTTCAGGCTGAAATGCAGGATTTTTCGGATGAAAAACAAGAATAATAGTATGAAATACAAAAACAGCTGCTCAAAAACCGAGCAGCTGTTTTAGCTCTTTTGTATAAGTTCTGCTGACCGGAACTTTTTCTCCATCCTTCATGATTAAATTATAGGTTGAATTAAACCACGGCTCAATCTCGTTAATCGCATCAATATTTACTAGATAAGCCCTATGAACTCGAAGGAAGGAAGAATGGTGAAGCTTCCTTTCAAACATGACAAGTGGATCATTTACAATGTGTTTCTGTTTATCTGCGGCTATGACAGTTTTCCCCTCGATTGAACCTATATAATGAATTTCATTAAGATTTATCAAGACAATTTTTTCATCAACAGTAACAGCCAGCTTTTCTGTCCTCTCATGAGAAAGAGATTTTTTTCTTGATGAAAGAGTAATGTTTGGTTCCTTGTTTCCAACAATCCTATAAAGTTTTTCAATCGTCTGCTGGACTCTCTTCTCATCAAAAGGTTTCAGAATATAATCAGCCGCATTTAATTCAAAAGCCTTTAAAGCATACTCATCAAAAGCTGTTGCAAATACTATTAATGGAGGATATTCCAATTCATTAATTCGCGCGGCAATTTCCATTCCGCTTTCATCTGCAAGCTGGATATCTAAAAAAATAACATCAATCTCAAGGTTCGCAATTTTTTCAAAAGCCGCCTCAACAGAATCTGCCTCACCGGCTATTTCAACCTGTTTGCTCCTTTTAAGTAGAAAGACCAGTTCATCTCTTGCAAGCGGCTCATCATCAACGATAAATGCCTTTAGCAACAACCTCACCCCATTTTTGTTGATTTTCAGGTAATGTAATGAAAACCTTGGTTCCTTTATTAGGCCAACTGTTTATTTGAAAAGAGGCGGTTTGCCCGTAGATTTCTTCAATCCGTTTTTTGATATTCCATAAGGCCGTACCAGTTCCACCCACTGAATCCACCGTCTGATTTCCTAGTGAAGAGAGTAATTCTTGTGAGATTCCTTTTCCGTCGTCCTCCGTAAGCAGAACTATTTTCTCACCTTCTCTAAAGCATCGGACCTTTACTGTGCCATTTTGAGCTTTTGGGAATGCATAACGAATGGCGTTTTCGACAAGCGGCTGTAAGGTAAAAGGAGGAATCAGCACCTTTTCTAATGATTCATCTATATCTAGCTCAACCTTATAACGGTTCGGAAAACGTGCCTGCTCGATCGTTAAATAGGCATCAACATGTTCAAGCTCTTTTTCAAGTGGTATTAGCATTTGCCTTGATCCCTGAAGATTGCTGCGAAAGAAAGTACTTAATTTAATCAGAAGGCTCCGTGCTTTATCTGCATCCGTACGAATTAGGCTGGAGATTGTATTTATAGCATTAAACAAAAAATGGGGATGAACTTGAGCTTGTAAAGCCTTTATCTCAGCATCCTTTAATAACCTTCTTTGCATTTCGAGCTCAGCCATTTCCAGCTGTCCTGAAAACAATTGGCCTAATCCACCCGCAAGTTCTTGTTCAACAAGATCAAGCTTACTGACATCCGTAAAATAAAGCTTTAACGTACCAACGGTTTTTTCGTGGGCCTTTAATGGCAAGACGATGGCCGCCTTTAAAGGGCAGTTTGAGTCAAAGCACTTAATTTCTTCAGGGGATTTTGCAATAATAATCCTGCCCTCGTCCAATACTTTTTTCGTTAATTCTGTTGACATATTTCCAAGCGGGACATGATGATCGGAAGCAGCCCCGACATGGGCTAAAACCTGTGTTTGGTCAGTGATCGAAATCGCATCCGCATGTGTCCATTTCAGAATAATTTCAGCTGCTTTCTTGCACGAATCAACATTCAATCCTTGACGAAAGAACGGAAGTGTTTGGTTCGCAATATATAAAGCTTTATGCGTTTGAAGTGCGCGTGTCCGCTCCTGCTCTTGAAGAATTTCCTGTATAATGAGCAGGAATAATAATGTACCAAATCCGTTAATTACAATCATCGGGAAAGCAATTAATTCGACAAGATGCAACGCTTCATCATATGGCTTTGCTAAAAGAAGAATAATTCCCATTTGGACACATTCCATTAAAACTCCCATGATGACTGCTTTCCAAATGGAATTTCCATCTTGAATTTTAAAGCGCTTGCTTAAACTACCAGTAACTATACCAGCCAAAATGGTGGAGAATGCACAAGCAATTCCTGTAAAACCACCCAATGTCAATCTATGCAAACCCGCGATTAACCCTACACCAACACCGACTATTGGACCGCCCAGCAATCCTCCCATCGTTACACCCATTATTCTCGTATTTGCAATGGCACTTTCACTATCCATATCTGACAGCCATTCCTGGGAGGTAATGGTACCGTGTCCAATCTTTACTCCTGTATAATTACTAATAATTCCAAATACACCAAAAATGGCAATCATGACTATCTTTGCCCGAATGCCATGCTCATTATGGATAATCTCACGAAAAGATTTCATTCTCGAGAGAAGGAATGCAACAATGATTAGGATTCCAACACGCTCTAACATAAGCGGCAATAATTCAATCATGGTACTCTCCTTTTTAAAAGACTTTCTTTGATAATATAACTATATCAAAAAAATAAACTAACCGGTCAAACGAGCGGTTAGTTTTAATAGTTAAATATTTACTAGTTCCTCTTTTCTTCCTGCAGGAAGAACCATCGTCACAATTGTCCCTACCCCTGGTTTACTTTGATAGGAAACTTTTCCGCTCATTGTCTCTATAATTCTTAAAGAAACAGACGTGCCTAGACCAGTACCTTTATCTTTTGTCGTATAAAATAACGTTCCAATCCGTGATAATTGTTCAGGTGTCATTCCTTTTCCAGTATCAGAGATTAATATGGAGGCCGAGGTTTGGTCTGATTTGTTATGTATGGTTACTTTACCGCCTTCTGGGGTTGCTTCAATTGCATTTTTAATCAAATTAACGAGCGCTTGCTTTAATTGATTACGATCAGTAAAAAGAATAAATCCCGAATAATCAAGCTGGCTTTCCAGCTGCACACTTTGTTTGGCTGCTAGTGGAGCTAGAAGCATCATTACTTCTGATAAAACCTCGGTTAATAGAAATTCTTCTATTTTTTCAAATTTCGGTTTTGCAAAATTTAGGTAGTCATTGATAATCGATTCCGCACGAGCTAATTCACTCAATACTAGTGAAAGATATTCATAATTCTTCCCTGCCTCTTGCTGCTGCATTAACTGAAGAAATCCCTTGACAACCGTTAATGGATTGCGGACCTCATGTGCAATGGAAGCAGCAAGTTCTCCAAGCGTATTAAGCTTTTCGGCACGCTGAATCTCTTCCTTCATTTTATTTTTTTCAATCATTCCTTCATTGAGCTTTGCGGCTAAAGCAATAGCAATGGTATCGATTAATCCAACCAAAAGCAAATCTGGAACATTAAAATCCAGTTTGAAGATATCCCCCTCAAAATAGCGGAAAGTTGTAAGCGAAGAATAACATAGAATTAAGGACCAGCCGCCAATTAATGTGGAGAGGAGTACCCTTTTATTTGGGGGATAGTTCCAAAACTTTTTCATGAATAACAATGGAACCAAGGCGGTCAATAAGCTATTTACCAGGCCAAATAAGACAGTGTCTCCCCCCATTAATATGCGTGCACAAATAATGGCGGATAAAACCATTCCTCCGGCAATCGGGCCGGCATATAAAAATGCTAAAATAAGCGGAACATAGCGAAGATCCCAATTGAAGCCATAATTGGAATACGAGAAAATCATACAAGCAAGCGCCGAAGTACTTTGCAACAAACCACAAATAAAGGGATTATTTAATCTTTGTTTATTATCAGCAAGAGCGCTACAAAGCAGGACTGGTGCGATAGTGATTAACAAATTCAAAAGAAGTTTTTCTGCCAGCATTGTATTCCCCCACATTTAACCATATATATCGTAAACAATACGACAAAAATCGTCACTTTCCTTCAAATTTTCAAAAATTTTTATTAGGAAAAAATCATCTGTTTTTTCCCGTAAAATTCCCATAGTATACATAACATTTCCGATCTTCGTCTATCTCCCTAGAGTCCAAAGCAAACTCAACAAATTTCCCATTCCTTTGTATATAAATAAACTCCGAATGGAGGGTTGGGAGCACTTCTTCATGGTCCCAGACTTCTCTATGCTCGATTAGGTTTGAACCGCTTCTGTTAAGTTCTTTTATTTCAAAGCCAATATGGGAATAGTGGATTTCCGTTGAATCATTCGTAAATCTTTCTTTTTTGATATATATGACAGCAGTACCATCCGGGTCCATAGCAGTTGCAGTGACAATATATGTCTCTCCTTCTTTCACAAAAAATTCACAGGACATCCTTGCCACTGCTTCTGCGCCAGAAACATTCATGTAATTCCAAAGGGCTGGGTACTGGTGGTCATCATCAAGCCGATATTCCAGTCTCACAGGTTATCACTCCTTTTCCACTAATTTTACCATTGTTTTCCTCAATTTTACTTTTATAATTAAAATATATAACAAAGAAGGAGAGTGGTAAGGTGAAGAAAACCCAATGGTTAATAACTGGTGTTCTTACTTCTCTTATGGCCGGAACGCTTTCAGGCTGTTCAGATGATCTTCCGCCCAAGCCCAATGACAGCAGCTGCAGAGATTGGGAATGGGACGATGATCAAGGTGTGTGGCAATGCGATGACAGCCATTCAAGTCATTATGGACATTATTTTTACGGGGGAAGCTATTATCGAAATAAATCCTCCCTCTTGAAATCCTCCTCCTATAAATCCTATAAATCTTCCTCAAGCTTTAAGGGAGGATTTGGGAGCGGATCGAAAGGTGGATTTGGAGGTTAGAAATGTCTGATTATGTTGAAAAACGCAAAGACTTTTATGCACGATATCCATTCTTTTGGTCGGATTTATATGGGAGTGAGTACAGTCTTTTTCACGTATTTACAATAACGCAGGAAATCTACCTTAGAATTAAACAAGCAACAGAGCGAATGGGACAGATTTTTTTTAAGACAGCCGGTCTGCTTCGAAATCTGACGGATGAACAGCTTCTTGAATTCGGATATCCAAAAGGGAGCCTTCCATTTATTAGAGAAAAAGCTCTTTTTCCGGAATCGGTTATTTCCCGTTTCGATTTCGCGCTGACGGAAAATGGCGTTAAATTACTTGAATTCAATAGCGATACACCAACCTTTATTGTAGAGTGTTTTCAAATGAACGGACTGGTTTGTGCGGAATTCGATATTCTAAATCCAAATAATGACGGGGAACGGCTCCTTTCCTCTGGTATTACAAAAGCCGTAATAGAGGCGTCAGCCGGAAAAATGTCACCGAACGTGGTGTTCACTGCCCACGAGGATCATATGGAGGATTGGAACACTACTCTATATTTAAGCCAGCTTTGTCAGGTGAAAAATAAAACGGTTCCTTTAAGTGATCTTCGCATCACAAATCATGCTTTATTCGATCCAGACGGCGAGGTCATAGATGTTTTGTACCGCCAAACTTATCCACTTGAGCATCTTATCGAAGACAGGGACTCTGAATCAGGCGACCTTGTTGGAATCGAATTACTAAAGCTTGCAAAGGAAGGGAAAATCTCGATTGTAAATCCTGTTTCTGCTTTTCTTCTCCAGCCTAAATCCATTCAAAGTCTAATTTGGGGATTAGCCGAGCAAGGAGCTTTTTATTCAGCAGAAGAACAGAAATGGATAAAGGAATATATGCTTCCTACCTATCTTGAGCCAGATTCATTTATAGGCACTTGTGCATTTGTCCAAAAACCATCCTTTGGCAGAGAAGGAGATTCTATTAAGATTTGGAATCAACATTCCGAGATCACTGAGCAAAATCCATATCAAACATATGAACAAGAACTTCCTGTCTTTCAGACCTATGAACCTCTTCCAACTGTTTCACTGGAAACAGAAAAAGGAATGGAGGACCTATCCTACGTGTTCGGTTCATTTCTTATTGCCGGCAGGCCAAGCAGCATTGGAATTCGTGCTGGCGGGAAAATCACAGGGAATGAATCTTACTTTTTACCGGTGGGAATTAAAAAATAAGGGGGAACGTAAATGGCAAATTTCTTATTATACTTGGCCGTATCGCTTGGGCTTTTACTAGTGGGACTTTTTCTTATGGAAGTAACAACAAAAGTAAAGGAATTTTCTTTAATGGCGAAAGGAAATAAAGCAGCGAGCTATGTACTAGGGGGCCGTCTCCTTGGTCTTGCAATCGTTTTGTATTCAACCGCTGCCAATTCGATTTCCCTCATGGACATGGTAATTTGGGGAGCGATTGGCATTCTCGCGCAGATTATAGTTTTTTACCTGGCAGAATGGCTGACACCACGATTTAATGTCAACCAAAGCATCGAGGAAGATAACCAGGCAGTCGGACTTTTTCTTATGTTTTTATCGATTTCAATCGGCGTTGTGATTGCTGGCTGTTTAACCTATTAGTTTCTAAATGCCTACATGCTTTCGCATGTAGGCTTTTTATGAGGACATCAGGTTCACCTTTCTTGAGCTGTTTTTATGAAGGCCCCATGAGGACAGAATTTGCTTTTTCTGCCGAGGTTTTTGTCCTCATAAACGCTTCATGAGGACAGGTTTTGCTTTTCTGCAGGGATTTTGTCCTCATAAACGCTTCATGAGGACAGGTTTTGCTCTTCTGCCGAGGTTTTTGTCCTCATAAACGCTTCATGAAGACAGGTTTTGCTCTTCTGCCGGGGTTTTTGTCCTCATGAAAGCACCATGAGTACAGAATTTGCTTTTCTGCCCTGGACTTTGTCCTCATAGTCCCCCTTAACTCATTCTTATAGAAAATGGAGTTTTTTAGATGGCCTGGTAGGTTTTCTTGTCGCAAATAACAAATAACCTTGCTTCCTGAGGAATTGGTTCATGCCATTTTTTCAATATGTTCAAATCGCTTCGATCTGCAATTAATTGCGCCCCTTTTTGCTTAAGACTTTCATATGCCTCCCCATATGTTTTCCATTCAGGGTTAACTTCAACCTCCCATAGGTCACTTCCATCCTCACCGTCTTTGCGGCTTAATAATTGCGTGAAGAGGTGGCTGGCTCCTTTCGTCTGAGCAGATTTTGCCATTAGATTAGATACAGATTCGTGCGAAAGGATAAATTCATCAATTTTAACATGCTTAAAATTACCAACATGTTTTTCATTTAATATCTCAGCAATCGTATAAATCTCTTTTTCCGTGCCGTCATCGTATCGTTCAATCGAGGAAGCTACTAAAAGTGTTTTTCCATCCGCCAGATCCGGATTGTCGATACCATCTGGAGCAAACAACAGAACCGCTTTTGCTTTTTCAATCTTTGCTTTCCTCAAAATGTCTTCATCAGTCGGACTCCCTTGAATATAAAGAAACCTTTCATGTTCATAAGGGGTCTTCTCTAATTCATCTATCAGAACAATTTCAGTTTTAGGTTCTGCTATAAACAATTCCTTTATGGTATTCTTACTTTTAGCCGTCCAGCCGACAATAACAAAATGATTTTCTCCTCTAAAAGTCATTTTCCCTTCCTCCTTCATCCGTTTATACTGGGAAACACCATCGACAATCATGCCAATCACCGTACCAAACACTCCAATCCCCAGTGTATAAACAATGAGCATAGCCCAAATTCTTCCAAGCGGTGTCGTAGGAAAAACATCCCCATAGCCTACCGTTGTCATAGTCGTTAAAATCCACCATACGGCATGGAAGGTATTTTCAAAGGTCTTTGGCTCGAGAATCCTCATAATTTCGGCATTTATAACAATATATAAGATTGTAAACAACAACACCGTTCTGTAGCGGTACCGGGACGCCGTTAAAAATAATTTCCGAAAAAATATCATCAATGCCCCACTCCCCTAGTGCTTAACACAACTTTTATAATATCCATAAAATTTCTCCTAAACCTTATTTTTCTAATTTTATCATACAGTTAATTAGAGGCGGAGAATTAAAAAAAATGATTTAATGGAATACAAGTTTTAATTCCTTCGTCAAGTACCTCCTTAGGCTGCAATCCACTTTTTGAAGTTCATCCTAAGATTTTGCACAGATTAGTCCAAAATAAGTTGGTACTTCATACTCACATACAAATCCTCCTAAAAATAATAATTTGACAAAACAACATAAAGAATATATAATATAATTTCGTGCTTAACAATTAGTAACTTGTAATAGAAAAAAAAACGCAATGTAAGAATTTTTCTGGCATTCTGCTTATGTTTTAAAATAAAAAACTTATTCACACTGGATCGGCCTCGGAGCCGTTAGGATGTAAGAGAGGTAGGGCTTACGTCGTTTAGGTATAAACCATCGGGTGGAAGAATAACCGCGGCAAGCTTGTTTTTTATAAACAACTATTATATATAAATTTTTACCTTGCGATGGCTGATTTGGAAAAACACAACCATTCACAAGTTACAATAGGATTCAATAAAATTTGAATCAAAAGCTAAGAAGGCAGAGGAAATTTCCTCTGCCTTCGTCCAATTTTGCAAGAAAAAATGACCTGATTTTCCAATCAGGTCATGCACTTTAGTTTTCTATAATAATTGCTTGTTTTCCCATTTGCTCCCAAGCTTTAATGAAATTGTCTCGATCCAATTTTTTATTTTTGGTTCCATATGGATCGTTAATATAGATATAATTTTCATCGTAGCCTGTGATAACGACGCTGTGTTCACTGAAGGTAATGTCGATTTTTCCTTGTGGGGTATCCCATGTTTGAAAGACAGAAACGGGAGCGAAGCTAGTTGTAGTAATAATCCAAACTGGATGACCCTGGCTTACCTTCTTTAATAAATCCGTAAACGGACTGCCAGTTAAATTGACTGCTTTATCACCTGCATATTTCTGCGCCAGCTCATATACAGGACCATTATAAACACCTAAACCAGGACCGTGTGCCATATCTCCAACAAACCCAGCATTTGGATTTCCCTTCTTGCCATTACTGTAGGTTAACGGAACCGTTTTAATATTTTTCGCCAATTCGTTTTTCGTCACTTTTACCCCATTGTAATTCAAAATCATCGCTAGGCTAGTAACCTCGCACCCATTATATAACAGCGGTTTATCCATTTGATTTAACAAGGGTATATCTAATAGTTTACTATCAGGTAAAATAGGGCTTTCTTTCTGTAAAGCTACCTCTCTCGTAATCAATGGAGTATTAACAGCCTTAAATTCTGGTAAAGCCTCGCTCGACTTCACCGCCAAAATACTTTTGGCGCTAAAAAAGGTTATTAATAAAATAATACCGATAATCAACATTTTTTTCATATCCGATTAATTCCATCCTTGTTATTGACTTGGCTGAAAATTCATACTAGTAATATACTATTTATTTACCATACCAAAAAATCTCTAAACGATAAAGGAAAATCATTTCCAATTACATATTAATCGGATTACCTTAAGTTTTCCTTAATAAAAATGCTCTTTTGCAGAACAAGCAAAAGAGCATTTTTATTAAGTTCGTGTTTTATTTAGATGAAACTTTTTTAATAACTGGTTAATTACTTCAGAAAAAACTAAACCGAAGGCAATCGATCCGGCAAGCATAAGTACTTTTGCAGCAGAGCCTAAAGCAGAATTATAATCGTTCTCAACAAAATTCCTCATTGCATCATATGCTAGACCGCCAGGCACTAAAGGAATAATCCCAGCTACACTAAAAATGATGACAGGCATTTTATAAAACTTTGCCAGCTCCTGACTAATGACAGCCACAAAAACAGTCGCGGTCAAAGTAGCAAAAACGGCATCACCTGAAAAATCCTCGAGAAGATAGTAAATGAGCCAGCCGCCACTACCTATAAGTCCACATTTTACTAAAGATTCTTTTGGTGCATTAAAAATTATGCCAAATGCACCTGTTGCAATAAAGCTCGTGATTAACTGTGCTAGTATAGCCAATTTTATCCACCCTTACAAAAATGATAGGACTACTGCAATTCCTGCACCGATGGCAAAGGCAGTCAAAAATGCTTCTGCCCCTTTTGACAGTCCGGAAACTAAATGTCCTGCCATTAAATCCCTGATTGCATTCGTTACTAAAAGCCCCGGAACTAAGGTCATGACCGAACCGATAATGATTTTATCCAATTGGTGGCCAATACCAATTTTCACAAAAATAAAAGACATCAACCCAATTATGAACGAAGCTAAAAATTCCGAGAAAAACTTAATTGGGACGAACCGGTGAAAATAAATAAAACTAAGATAGCCAATCCCACCAGAAATGAGCGAGGGGATAAAATCATTCCAGCCCCCATTAAACATAATCATAAAACAGCCGCTTGCCAAAGATGCAGCAGCCACTTGCACCATAAAAGGAAAAGTAAGATTTAAGGAGTCAATTTCTTTTAATTGATCTAATGCTTCTTCAAGTTTTAATTCGCCGCTGCTAATTCTTCGCGAAACGCTGTTTACCATAGCGACCTTCTTCAAATCAGTGGACCGTTCGGAAATCCTGATTAGCTTAGTCTTTGTTGGCTCCGCTCCTTCAGCAGAAAAAATGATACCGGTCGGAGTAACATAACTATGTGTTTTTTCAATGCCAAAGGAGGCGGCAATCCGCATCATCGTATCCTCAACACGATACGTTTCCCCGCCGCTTTGAAGCATGACTTTTCCAGCTAGCAGGCAGACCTCCATAATGTCATAGGTTTGTTCAACTTGTTTTTCCATTAATTTTTCACCACATATTTCAACATTTGTTTCTTAGTTTAATCAAAACAAAGATTTGAAGCAATTATCTTTGATTTAAAGATTCACCAAAATGTTTAATTTAGGAGAAAATAATTATTTAAATTTTCGAAAAAATAAATTATACTATTGTCATATTTTAGCAAAAGGTGGCGATATGTTTGAAAGCAATAAAATCCATTTTAATCTGGGGTGTAATTGCAGCCTTGGGTGCGGCAGGATTTGCAGTGATGGCCTTAAATAATGGCGAAAGCATCAATGCCATTTGGCTGTTAACAGCTGCTGTCTGCGTCTATGCGATTGCTTACCGTTTTTACAGCAAGTTTATTGCCCAAAAGGTTTTCCAGCTTGATGATTCAAGGAAGACACCAGCAGAAATACATAACGATGGTAAAGACTATGTTCCCACCAACAAATGGGTGCTATTTGGACACCACTTCGCAGCAATTGCCGGTGCCGGTCCATTAGTAGGTCCAATCTTAGCAGCTCAAATGGGCTATTTGCCCGGAACCCTTTGGATTGTTGTCGGTGTTGTATTAGCAGGAGCTGTTCAGGACTTTATTATTCTGTTTGGATCCATACGCCGAAACGGTAAATCTCTTGGTGAAATGATCAAGGATGAGATGGGTAAATTTACAGGCATTGTTTCCATGATTGGTATTTTAGGCATTATGATTATTTTATTAGCCGTTTTAGCATTGGTAGTTGTGAAAGCGCTTGTAGGCAGTCCATGGGGAATGTTCACGATCGCCGCAACGATTCCGATTGCCATTTTTATGGGTATTTATATGCGCTTTATTCGCCCAGGCCGTGTGGGTGAGGCATCAGTGATTGGTATTGTGCTTTTGCTCCTTTCTTTATTCTTTGGGCAAACAGTTGCTGAAAATCCAACACTTGCAGCGATGTTTACCTTTAAAGGTGAAACGATTGCCATCATGATGATTATCTATGGATTTGTGGCATCCGTCTTACCTGTTTGGCTGCTGCTCGCTCCTCGTGATTATCTAAGTACTTTTTTAAAGGTTGGGACTATCCTTGCACTTGCCTTGGGCATTATTATTGTTGCCCCAAACCTTGAAATGTCTGGCGTTACAAAGTTTATTGATGGAACAGGCCCGGTGTTTGCTGGAAACCTTTTTCCTTTCTTATTTATTACTATTGCCTGTGGATCTGTTTCTGGATTCCATGCACTGGTCTCTTCCGGTACTACGCCAAAAATGATTGAAAGGGAATCACATGCCCGCCCGATTGGCTATGGTGCCATGCTGACTGAATCGTTTGTAGCCGTCATGGCGATGATTGCAGCATGTGTGCTCCATCCTGGGGTTTATTTTGCAATAAACAGTCCAGCTGCCTTAATTGGGACAGATGTTGTTCAAGCTGCCACTACCGTATCAAGCTGGGGTTTTACGGTCACTCCTGATGATTTAAAAACAATCGCCAGCAATGTTGGAGAACAAACCATCCTCTCTAGAACTGGCGGTGCACCAACACTTGCGATTGGGATGGCTGTTATTTTCTCAAAAGTAATTGGCGGAAAGGCCTTAATGGCGTTTTGGTACCATTTCGCCATCCTTTTTGAAGCGTTATTCATCTTAACAACTATTGATGCGGGAACTCGTGTTGGACGCTTTATGATTCAGGACTTGATTGGATCTGCTTATAAACCATTTGCCAAAACTGAAGCGCTCATTCCAAACATAATTGCCACGGCGCTATGCGTTCTCTTCTGGGGTTACTTCTTGTATCAAGGTGTCATTGACCCGCTCGGCGGAATCAATACTCTTTGGCCGTTATTCGGTATTGCCAATCAAATGCTGGCAGCTATTGCCCTTCTTCTCGGTACAACTATTCTTTATAAGATGGGCAAAAAAGCATATGTGTGGGTTACTTTACTGCCAACAACCTGGCTGCTAATCGTCACGTTGACAGCAGGATGGCAAAAATTATTCCATGACAATCCAAAAATCGGCTTCTTGTCACATGCGAAAATTTTTAAAGAGGCATATGATGGCGGCAAGGTACTTGCTCCAGCAACGACTGCTGTGCAAATGAAACAAGTTTTAATTAATGATTATGTTGATGCCACCCTTACAGGAATATTCATGGCAGTTGTCATTGTTGTATTAATCTCAGCAATTCGTATTTGGTTTAAAGTAATCTTTAACCACAAATTACCGCTGCACGAATCGCCATATGTGCCTCGTGACAAAGGAGATTTCCAAAAATATGCTTAATAAATTAAAGGAACTTAACTCCTTCAGAAAGCAATTTATTAGTCTGCTAGTTGGTGTTCCCAGCTATGAAACCTACGTTAAGCATATGGAATTGCATCACCCTGGTGAGTCCATAAAATCACGAAAAGAATTTTTCTGTGAGGCACAGGAAGCCCGTTACAACGCAAAGGGCGGAAAAGTATCAAGATGCTGTTAAAGCGAAAACAGCCTGACACCTATTTAGGTGCAGGCTGTTTTTTTATTGGTGCCAAATTTTCATTAAAACTAGATTTACAACTACAATCAAACCATAAATGAAAGCTAACGTTTGTTTTTCAGCAAAAAACAAAGCGACTGCTGGTAATCCAAAAATGATAATCTCTAATACTAAAAACGAGAACCCACTTAGTGTGAATGGTGCCTTCGGTGCCCCAAACATTCCCCATATGACTGCTGCAAGTAAAGGTGTTCCAAAACCAAGGAGGATTTTGATTATTGTTCCTTGTGAAACATGAAATCCCCAATAGCCTAATATCACAAGCACCATAATTTCTAAAAGGAATCGAATACCAAGATTAATATCTTTTAATGCCTCCATCCTTTTCTCCCTTTTTATGACCTAATCTATTATTTGATATTCACTTCAGAGCAGTAGTATTCGAATATCAAAATTTTTATTATTTATTACAAAAAATAATCAATTTTCGGGCCAAAAACGATTAATAATCAAGTTTAATTACAGTTTATTTGCGAATTTATAGGTTTTATTTGCGAAAACTCTGGTTTTATTTGCGAATCAAATTTTATCAGCGAATTTATATGATTTATCAGCGAATTCGAGGAGTTTATCAGCGAATTTAACCTATTTATCAGTGAATCGAAAAATTCTTTATCCCTTGATGATAATGGGACTAGTTTTTATGTTTCCTTTACGGATCTTTTTTAGATATCGTTCACTCAAAAATAGATTAATGATGATCCCAACAATGACTGCAAGTGGAAAACTAATGGCGAATCCTAGATGGAGAATAAACATGAAGATTGGCACAAGGAAACGGAAGGTGACAAAGACAAGTGTAATGGCATAACTCCGAAGCATCCATTCTAGGTGGCTTTGAATCTTTCGTTCCCGTATTCTTTTAAGTCCCATGAACGTGGTTAAAAACCACACTGCATCAAGAATGAGAAATCCAATTGTTGCACCGATCCCGCCTGTTGCATAAAACGCAAGGTAAATTCCTGCAGGAACGCTTAGAAGAATAGACGTTGCATATATTTTTCCAAGAGTGCGATGTATTTTTATATTTTTCCGGCTTGCCTTTAATAACTGAAATGGCCCGAGAATTAGAGCAATCGATCCTGTTGTAATATGAAAGAAAAATAAGACTTTCCATGTATCATAATGGAAATGAGGATTTTCTAACTTTCCGGAAACAATTCCAGCCTTGTGCGGATCATTCAAACCATACATCACTAAAATATATCCAATGAAACCAAAGACAACAAAATAACTTAACCAAACTTTCCAATTTATTTTGGGGTTTGCCATCTGCCTCTTCCTCCTTACGTTAATCCCTTGATCATCGAATTGACCTGAAAATCAATAAATCCTTCTTTTTCATGCCAATGAAAGTCCGGGAAGGTTATTAAAAGACTTGTAATGCCATGAAGTGACGCCCATAATGACTGTGCAGCCATATGTGCATCGTGTTTCTTAAGCACTCCTTCATTCATTGCAGCCATTACCATTTCGGTTAGTAATACAAACCCTCTTACCCGGTCATCTTCTTCTGTCATCACCTTTTGAAGCTGATGCAGATTTTCGATGAAGATTAACCGGTAATATTCAGGATGCTTTAATCCAAAATCGATATAGGCATATAACGACGCTTTCAATCTTTCCCCAGGATCACTAGATTTACAATTAGCTACACCTTCTTTTAAGTATGTGAGAAAGATGGCATAGCCGTGTTTTAATAAATGAATCAAAATTTCCTCTTTGTTGGCAAAATATTTATAAATAGCTGTTGCTGAATAATCGATTTGCTGGGCGATTTTTCTCATCGATACATTTTCATACCCGTCTGTAAGAAACAACTGGACCGCCGCTTCAATGATCTCGAGCCTCATCTCCTCAATTTCACGTTTTCGTCTTTCTTTGGTGCCCATTTTTACTTCACACTCCAAGTCGTTTTTAACGCAGTTAACACCGTTAACTAATATTACAGTGTTAATTATACAATGGATGAAAAATTTGTAAATACTTTTTTTGGAAAAAATAAAAAAGGACGAGTTTCATTCAACCCGTCGTGTAGAGCATTACTCCCCAATATTGTTTTCAAACCACTCCTGAAGATCTTTCAAGGAAGTAAAAGAGAAAATTTCTTCGCCGTTTTGACCGTTATCAAAGCCAGCGTTACCTCTTAAAGTAATTTGACCTTCATCACCTGAAATTAAGATAGCATAGGGATGATCCACATTTATGTACCTTGCATCTAAGTCATTATCAGTCCAGTTCTTGCTTCGCAAAAATGCTTCGTAATGTTCCATTCAACTTCCTCCTTTCACTATATTGTTCCAATAACATAAAAAAAGAAGACAACTAAATTGTCTCCTAAAGATTTTTTTCGATAAATTGTAATGTCTTTTCGATTATGATCTGTTGATCATTATCAAGTGTAGCCACATGGTAGCTGTCTTTCATGTGATGAATTTCTTTTTCCTCAGAACTGATTTCATCAAAGATTATTTGCGAATTATTAGGAGGAACGACATGGTCCTCATTGGAAACAAATATTAATGATGGGCAGTTAATCTTGTGAAGGTCAGCCCTAACCTTATCCATAAAGTTTAGGATTTCCTTAACTGATTGAACAGGTGTTTTTTCATAGGCAAGCTCTTTTACGTCTGGCTTTTTAATATCTGAACCAACGCCATCTAAGAATCTAACCCCTTCTAACTGGCGGACAGGATTCATTTCAGGAATATCCACTGCTGCATTGATTGGGATAATCGCGCGAATTTCCGGGTGATTTTCCGCCATATAAAGTGTCAGCGTCCCGCCCATTGAAAGCCCCGTGACAAATATGGTATCACACCGCTCTTTTAACCATTGGAAACCCTCTTCAATTGACCCAATCCAATCCTGATAAGTGGTTTTCTCCATATCCTTATAGTGGGTACCATGTCCTTTAAGGCGCGGTCCGCACACCGTGTAACCTGCTCTGGCGTAGGCCTCACCAATCGGGAACATACTCTGGGTTGATCCGGTAAAGCCATGTGATATTAAAATTCCGACTTGATTCCCTTCAAAATAAAACGGCTCTGCCCCTTCTAAAACAGGATATTTTTCAGTCATCTTTATTATCCCTCCAAACTTGTCTTATTCAATATGTATTCACTTTCATGGATAAAAAACCTGCCTGTTCAAAAATTACTAATTGAGATTCTATAGAACTTTCTTAACGATCGTGGAGTTTCTTTATTAACTTTGATGTCCATTTGCAGACTATCCTAATTTCCGCTCTGCTCTTTTTTCCACCTTAACGGGCTTTTGGAGACCTTCCTAATTACCGCTTCGCTCCGTTTTCCACCTTAACGGGCATTTGGAGACCCTCCTAATTACCGCTTCGCACCTTTTTCCACTTTAACGGGCATTTGGAGACCTTCCTAATTACCGATTCGCCCTTTTCTCCACCTTAACGGGTATTTAGAGACCTTCTAATTACCGATGCGCTTCTTTTTCACCTTAATAGGCATTTGGGACTTTTCTTAATTACCACCTAACTCCTTTTTAGATAATTTTTGCACCAATAAAAGGCAAAAATCCTCTCCATCAATATGGGAAGGACCTCTATTTTAATTTATTTCTGTTTATAATAGGTAATTGCTAAAGCAAACGCCAAAACTGCTCCCTTAACAATGTCCATTGCATAATATGGTACCGACATCATCACAAGACCGTTTTGTAAAATTCCAATCAGTACCGCACCTATAAACGTACCAAACGCATTTGGCTTTCCTGCTCCAAGGACTGAAAACCCAATAAATGCGGCTGCCACAGAATCCATTAAATAAGGTGCACCTGAATTAATTTCTGAAGTCATAACCCGTGATGCAAGAACAATGCCTCCGATAGATGCAAAAAGAGCAGAAAGCAAGTATGCTGCCACCTTATACTTATTTACCGGAATACCAGAAAGTCTTGCTGCTTCTTTATTGCCACCAATAACGTACATATAACGCCCATGTTTGGTATAAGTCAAAAAGACATGTACCAAAATGACAGTCACTGCCATGATGATAATAATCCATGGTACCTCGCCAATTTTTGCAAAAAATGGACTGATGAGGCCGGCTGCCATGGAGCCATCCGGCATAACCATGTTTTGTGAAACAGTTGCACCCTTTGTATAGGTTAGCGCTGTCCCTTGGATGATAAACATCGTAGCAAGCGTTAACAGCATATCAGGAATTCGAAGCTTTACAATCATGAAGGAGTTGATGGCGCCAACCACTAATGATGCTGCAATCGCTGAAATAACTGCAATCAAGGTGTTTTGCGAGAACCAAACAAACATGGAAATGACAATCGCGTTTGAAAGGGAGGCAACGGAACCAACCGAAAGATCAAATCCATTCACAGATAATGATATCGTGATCCCAATCGCAATAATGGTCACAATCGATATGGAACGTAAAATATTGACGATATTGCTTCCTTGAATAAAGGTTGGATTCGCCAGAGAAAAAATAACAATAAGTGCGACAATCGTAATAATGGTCCCGTATTTATAAAAAATCTGAAAAAGTTCAATTGGCTTTTTCGCTGGGGTCTGTTTGCTTGTTGATATATTTGCTTCCATCTTATCTGCCCCCTGTTGAATAGAATAATAGTTCTTCTTCATTCGTTTCGTTTGTTTTCAATTCCTTAACTGACTTACCGTCATACAAAACATAGACTCGATCGGTTATTCCTATGATTTCGGAAAGCTCTGATGATGCATAAATAATTCCTTTACCTTGCTTAGCTAAATCTGAAATTAAATTAAAGATATCCCTCTTTGCTCCAACGTCAACACCTTTTGTCGGCTCATCAAAAAGATATACATCGGCTTCAGCCACTAGCCATTTTCCAATCGCTACCTTCTGCTGATTTCCGCCTGATAAGTTTTGAACCTTCGTTTCTTCCGATGGAGTCTTAATCCCAAGTGCGCGAATCATTTGTTTGGCTGTTTCTTTTTCCTTTTTCCGGTCTAAAAAATTCAATGCCTTTGAAAAGACTCCTAAATTGGCCGCTGTCAAATTGGATTCTACCGATTCTAGAACGAGTATTCCTTCCTTTCGCCGCTCTTCAGGAACTAATGCAAGCCCATTTTTAACAGCATCGTAAGGACTTTTACTTTTTAACTTCTTACCATTAAGGATAATTTCTCCCGCAGAAATTTTCACTGCTCCAAAAAGAGCCTTACACAATTCCGTTTTTCCAGCTCCTACAAGCCCGGCGATTCCCACGATTTCTCCAGCTTTAACCTGAATTTGCAGGTTTCTAAGTTTATCCTCGTCGGAAAGCCCTTTTACCTCGAGGACTGTATTCCCGAACGTTGTCCTTTTCTCTGGAAACTGCTCCTCCAGCTTTTGCCCAAGCATTTGCTCGACCACTTTGCTTGGAGTGGTTTCTGAAATCTTCTCTTTTACAACAATTTCACCATTGCGCATTACAGTTATCTCATCACAAACTTCAAAGATTTCCGGCAGACGATGTGAGATAAAAATAATTCCTACATTTTGCTTTATTAAGTCCTTGACGATACGAAATAGTTCTGTTGTTTCGGTATGACTTAACGGTGCAGTCGGTTCATCTAAAATGAGAAACTTACACTGCCTAGAAATGGCCCTCGCAATTAAAACCATTTGTTTTTCAGCCAGAGTCAAATCGCTAACCAGTTTTTTTGTGGAAAGATGAATATTCATTTCTGCCAGTATTTTTTTTGCTTGATTATGTATCTCCTTCCATTTCACCCATTGTTTTTTCCCCATGTTATGAACGGTGTCTAGCAGCATAATATTTTCTGCGACAGTTAAATAGGGAATCAAGGCAGTATCGACTTCTTGGTAAACGATTTGTATTCCCGCGTCCTGAGCATTTTTAGGGGAACGGATTTTTAGACTTTGTCCAGATAAGCTTATTTCGCCAGTATAGTGATCATACGCGCCTGAAAGAACCTTCATTAAGGTCGATTTCCCCGCGCCGTTTGCCCCTATCAGTGCCTGAATTTTTCCTGTTTCCGTGGAAAAATGAACCTGATTCAGTGCTTTTACACCAGGAAATTCTATTGAGATGTTTTTCATTTCTAATGTTGTAGTCGTCAAAATGCCACCTCCTATTAAGCAAACACTCTCTTAATCTTGTGAAAAAGAGAGTGTAATGCCAATTATTTCTTATAGTGCTTCTTTAATGTTTTCATCCAATCTTCTTCAAAGGCAGTAGATTGGCCCCAGCCTGGAATGATTGTCGCTAGGTTTACCATATTAACTGCCTCTTTAGAATCCTGAACGTTTTTCTGCGTCACGAGTGAAGCTTCTAAGTCGTAGGTTTTTGGCGTTTCTTCCCCAGCTAGTTTTTTCGCTAGTAATCTCATATCTACAGCACCAATTAGCTTAGGGTCAACTGCGGCTGTGTATTTCCATGCACTGCCTGTTCTTTGGATTTCCTGAAGGTCAGCATTGGAAACATCAATTCCATAGATTTTTACTTCTTCCCGTCCTGCTTCCTTCAGAGCACGAGCGGCACCAATCGCAAACGCATCCCAAGTCGCAAAAATGGCATCCAATTTTCCTTTAGGATATTTATTCAGCATCGCTGCAACCGCATTTTGAGTTTGAACACTTGTGTCTGCAGCAGCTACCCCGAAGCGCTCGACTTCTTTAATTCCAGGGTTTTTCGCAAGAGCATCCTGATAGACTTTATTTCTTCTTACCATTGGCGGGAAGCCATCCACCCAAAGGTAGGCAATATTGGCTTTTCCTTTTGTTTCTTTTACAAGCTGATCAAGAGCTAATGTTGCTAATGCTTCATCATCCTGAGAAGTTAAAGTAACTCCATCTATGTCAGCAAGCTTTGGATTAGAGTCAAAAGCAACAACGCTTTTGCCTTTTTCTACAATCTTCTTCACATCATTAACAGTTGCATCATCGTCTCCATGAGAAATGACAAATCCGTCATAATTCTGATCTAGTGCTTGATTGATTGCATCATGGAATTTCGCTGTGTCCCCATTTGCAGTAAACACATCCACCTGAAAACCTAATGCTTGTCCTTCTTCTTTTGCACCCGCTAAGAATTGAGCCGTATGATCGTCACCGCCAATTTTACGGATAACCTTAATTTTAACCGGATCCCCTTTGGCAAATCGTTCTGGAACCCCTTCTAATGACACATTTTTATTGCCGCTGGCTTGCTTTGTTTCTCCATTTGAGGCACAGCCAGTTAAAAGGAGTGTGGCGGCTAATGCTGAAACAAGTGTACTTTTAAATAAATTTCTCTTCATGATGTGAGCTCCCCTTTTTTTACGTAATTCTTTTTACTCCTATTGGAAAAGTTTGATTTAATATAAAATAAAAAACCTCTCCAGAAAAGAGAGGTTTCATCGCAAATAAATGGACTACTCCTCTCTTATCTCTCAAAACAATTTCTTGTTTTGCAGGATTTAGCACCAATTCCAATCGGAACGGTTGCTGGGCGTCATCGGGCCAGTCCCTCTGCCACTCTTGATAAGAGAACGTAAATGATTTAATTGATTAAGTATTAAACATACTTTAAACTCCTATTAACAAGTTGTCAATAGTATTATGAATATTTTTAATAAATTACTTTTTTTAAAATTACAGCACCACCATTTCATTGATCACCTAATTTCGGTATTATGATATTTAGATAGACGAAATACTTTCAAGAAAGAAGTGTTATGAACGATGAACCAACAGGAAAGTGCTAAACGTAATTTAGTGATCATGTGGTTTGCCAACTTCTTTGTTGCTGGAAGTATGACAATGGTCATGCCCTTTATTTCACTTTATATTGAGACGTTTGGAAATTTTTCAGAGAAATATGTACAACATTGGTCTGGAGTCACGTTTGGAATTACGTTTGTATCTGCCTTCCTTTTCTCGCCCATCTGGGGAAAATTCGGCGACCGATATGGAAGGAAGAAAATTCTTATCATTTCAGGAATTGGAATGGCGGCATCCATTTTCCTAATCAGCTTCGTCCATTCCGTCTGGCATTTATTCCTGCTGCGCTTTTTCATGGGTTTCTTTTCAGGCTTTATTCCGATGTCACAGGCATTTATTTCTACACAAACGCCGAAACAGATTGCCGGGCGTGTCCTTGGCACATTGCAAACAGGCAGTATTACCGGTTCTTTACTTGGACCGATGCTCGGCGGAATATTAGCAGATTCGCTTGGCTATGCCACCACATTTAAGTGGACATCCATTTCCATTTTCATTTCGGCTATCCTGGTTATTGCTGCAAAAGAATTTCGTGTTGAAATCAAACAGGGAGCAAAAGCCTATTATTCAAGCAAGGAAGTCTTTAAGCATATTTTACGTAATCCAGTTTTATTAACAGTTCTCCTTATTTCTGCTTTAGTACAAATTGCCCACTTTAGCATTCAGCCTATATTGTCTTTATTTGTTAGTGATTTGCATGGAAAAGCAAATGTCGCCTTTTATTCAGGAATTGCTTTTTCTGCAGCCGGACTTGGGAATCTAATGATGTCTCGAAAATGGGGAAAGATTGCTGACAAATACGGTTATATCAAAATTCTTGTCATCCTCTTATTCTTAGCAGGAATTGTTTACCTGCCAGGAGCAGCTGTTACGAGCCTTTGGCAGCTTGTTATTATCCGGTTCGCCCTCGGCGTCACGATTGGCGGAATTATTCCGGTTCGAATTGCTTACATCCGCCAGGAAGCCCCGATTGCGATGCAGGGTGAGGTGCTGGGCTATAACAATAGTTTAAGATTCCTAGGCAATATAATCGGTCCAATGCTAGGCGGCTTCCTATCCGGTTACTTTGGATTTTCCACAGTTTTTATCAGCACTAGTGCATTATTAATTATCAGCGGCGTTATCTTGCTCGTATCCATGCAGCGTAATCCTAAACTTATAAAACATACCGCCTAAAAACTTCAAAAGAAAAGTCCCACTAAAATGGGACTTTTCTTTATTTAAGCTGTTGTTCATAAACTTTTAAATTAGCATATACAGATTCTAAAACTGGGACTGAAATCTTTTCCTTCCGTGCTATCTCCAGTAAATAGCCGTGCAAATGGTCTGCTTCAACAGGCAATGATTTTTCCATATCCCTTTGCATTGAGGATTTCATCGAATAGCCAAGACCGTCGATTTGATTCATTAATTGTGTTTCAATAGCATTTGGAAGTGGTGCCTCGATACGATTCATCACAGAAACAATCTCTTTTAATAACTGAGTAATTGTTGCTCGTCCGCTTGCCTGTTCTAGAATAGGTCCAATTGGAGCTCTCATTAAAGTGGTAATACCAGACATCGTCGAAATAAATAAATACTTATTCCACAAATCCTTATTGATCTTTTCACTTAAGCGATAGGCAATGTTCGAACCACTAAAGGAGTCTTCCATTTTTAATACTCGCTCAGACCGTTCCCCTGTGCGTTCTCCAAATACTAAATCGTGTTTTTCACTTGTTTGAATGACCCTGCCATTTTTATCAAGTGTGGTTTCTATAAAGCAAAGACCACCAATAACACGCTCTTCCCCGAACATTTCTACCAATTTATCAATATGTAAAATACCGTTTAATAAAGGAAGAATGATTGTTTCTTCGCCAACATACTGTGTTATGCTCTCCATAGCCCCTTCTAGGTGATAGGCTTTAGTTGAAATTAAAATTACATCGAATGAACCTGCTTCCTCCCCAGCAATAATAGTTTTTGGATTTACGGTCACATTTCCATGGACACTCTCAATGATAAGCCCTGTTTCTTTCAACTGGTTTTTTCTGCCTTCACGAACTAAAAAGGTAACATCTTCTCCCTTTTCTTGTAACCGTCCGCCAAAATAACCGCCAACCGCACCTGCCCCAACGACTAGAAATCTCATGTGAATTCTCCCTTCATCAATATCTACATATCTAGTATAAGGGAAATTTTTTTCACTTAAAATAAATAAGCAGGAAATTCCTGCTATATTTCTAAATTGCTTTTCAGCTTTGTAAAATCCGTGTCCTGATAGTAACTATTTTTGACCAGGATATTAGGGCCGAGGCATGAAACGGCCGGGCAATGACAGCTTAATTCCTTGGCAATATTAGTGGCTTGCCATGTGTCATACGCATCTAGCAATTTAGTCCTTTGAATATTTCCTAACGCTGGAGTATCGCCAAAATCCGTTACTATGATATCACCGTTAAAAATATTAACATTCAGGCGTGAGCGCCCATCAGGGTCATTTCTAACTGTCACATTTTTACTCTTATATAAACGTTTTAATAGATTTAAATCCTCCTGTTTACTGCTGCAGGCATAGAACGGAAGTGTACCAAACAGCATCCAAACCTCTTCATTTCTTATATCGAGCAAGTGATGAATCGCATCTCTGATCTCATTTAGGGTAAGTGTTTCAAGATTGCTGGCGAAATCACTTGGGTACATTGGATGCACTTCATGGCGCTGACAAAGCATTTCATCAACGATTTGGCGGTGGATTTTTTCCAAATAAGGCAATGTCCGTTTATTTAACATGGTTTCTGCAGACACCATCACTCCCGCTTTCACAAGCCCGCGGCTATTTTCTATCATTCTCATAAAATATTTTTCCCGCTGTTTGTAATCCGGCTGCTTTTCCATTCTCGCGAAGCCGCCTTCAACAAAATCGTCCACCGTGCCCCAGTTATGGGAGATATGTAAGACATCTAAATAGGGGATGATTAATTCATATCGTGCCAAATCCAGGGTTAAATTTGAATTTATTTGAGTCCGTATCCCACGTTCGTGAGCATATTTTAAAATCGGTGCAACATATTTTTTCACGGAGGATAATGACAGCATCGGTTCTCCGCCAGTAATGCTTAAAGAGCGAAGGGTTGGAATTTCATCTAATCTTTTTAAGATAAGCTCCAAAGGTAGGGCATCTGGGTCCTTTGTCTGCAGCGTATATCCGACAGCGCAATGTTCACAGCGCATATTACAAAGGGTTGTCGTGGTGAATTCAATATTTGTAAGCTGTGGTTTTCCATATTCCTTAATATCTAGGTATGCTTCCCAAGGATCATAGGACTGGGTAATTTTTTTCATATTTAACATAGTATACTCCTTAACGAATCAGTCTTCACAAAACCATTTCATTATAGCTGATTTGGGAATACAATTGCTATTTCTAACTGTTACAAAAGCTTATGTATACGAAAACGCGATTATTCAATTGAACAATGCTATTTTTCTAGTTTATTTCTCTCAATCGACAAATTCCCAGGGAAATATCAACAAGATCAGATTCATATCGACAAGTATTATGAATATTCTAAAAATAAAAATTATCATCACCAAAAAAGTGGCTGTCATCAAGGTATTCCCCTAATGACAGCCATCAGGACTTAAAAATAACCTATTTATTCTTACTTAAAAAATATACATACACTTTTATCATGAAATAGCTCACTTCTTCCGGAAGAAGCTCCTTGATTGGCTTTAATCGATCCCGTCCCACTTCAGCGACGGCCTTTTCTAATAGAGGAATATATTCACTTGGAACATGCTTAGAAAAGTCAACATCCAACCCTTGCTGGGCACATTGAAGCAAATGGCTTTCCACTGTGCTGATTGCAAGCTCACGCTTTTCCGCAATTTCTTCTATCGATAGGTGATTTTGGTTTAAAGTCAATGTCTCCAAATGGGATTCCCCAACCGCCTTTTTGGCTGTTTTTTTCGGTGCTGTAACGAAAGATTGAATTTCACTTTGATAATCCGTATGATCTTGTAAAAAATTTCGGATTGCTTGTATAAATTCAAGTCCATATTTTTGCAATTTATGTTCACCCACACCGCTCACCTGTAAAAACTCTTGGTTCGTTTTCGGCTGCTTGGCGCACATATCCTTTAGAGCAGCATCAGAAAAAATGACAAATGGCGGTACTTTTTCAGTCTCAGCAATTTGCCTCCTTACTTCCCTCAATGCTTCGAATAATGGATCGCTCTTTGAAACTTGTTTCACTTGGACAGTCTCACGCCGGTATACCTGAATTCTTCCCAGCAAGACATCCTTACCTTTTGAGGAAACATAGAGTGTAGGGAATTGGCCCTGCTCAATGGCAATTAACTCCTGTGAAATGAGGAATTCAATAAAATCACTGACCTCCTTTGCTCCCTTGTCCTTCATAATTCCATAGGTTGGAAGTCTTTCAAATCCAAGCTCTGTTACTTTTTTATTCTTTGAACCTGTTAATACTTGGGCAATAAGTGTTTTTCCGAAACGCTGGCCCATCCGAATGATGCAGGACATTACCATTTGTGCTTCTTTGGTTACATCAATACGGGTCCGTGAATCCGTACAGTTTCCACATCTTCCGCAGGGCTCTGTTTCTGTTTCACCGAAATATTTTAAAATAAATTCCTGCAGACAGTTCTCCGTGTGACAGTAATCTACCATCTGCTGCAGTTTTTCCAGCTCTGCGTGAATTCGTCCTCGGTCAATGGATTGATCGATCAAGAAGCGCTGAATTTGCACATCCTGTGGAGAATATAATAGGGTACATTCACTTGGGAGTCCGTCACGACCAGCACGCCCAGCTTCTTGGTAGTAGCTTTCCATGTTTTTCGGCATCTGAAAGTGGAGAACGTAGCGAATATTACTTTTATCAATCCCCATCCCAAAGGCTGATGTTGCAACCATGACGGATGCTTTGTCTTCTAAAAAACGATCCTGTTCCCGTGCACGTTCTGCATCCCCCATCCCGGCATGGTACCTGGCAACATTTATATTTTCTTTACGCAGTCGTTCATAAAGCTGGTCAACATTTTTCCTTGTCGCAGCATAAATAATTCCCGCTTCTGTTTCGTTCTTTTTAAGAAAATCAAAAAGGAATTTTAGCCGGTCTTGTCCTTTAATTACTGAGAAAGACAGGTTTTCTCGTTCAAATCCAGTAATAACGGTATTTTCTTCATCGATATCCAGCAGGCGGCAAATATCCTCCCGTACCCTTGGGGTTGCTGTTGCAGTAAGCGCCATAACAATTGGCTTTTGGGGCAGGGTTCGAACCATTTGCTGAATGTGGCGGTAGCTGGGACGGAAATCGTGCCCCCATTGGGAAATACAGTGGGCTTCATCGACAGCTACTAATGGGATTTCCATATTTAAAAGATCTTCGATAAATTCTCGTGACTCTAACCGTTCTGGAGCTACGTAAAGTAATTTGTATTTCCCAAGTTGTGCATTGCGCATCCGTTCATTGGCTTCATTGAAGTTAAGGGAGCTATTAATAAATGTGGCTGGAATTCCGACTTGATTGAGAGCATCGACCTGATCCTTCATTAAGGAAATCAATGGGGATATAACAATCGTGGTGCCTTGAAGAGCAAGCGCTGGAATTTGATAGCAAATTGACTTTCCGCCGCCAGTCGGCATGACGCAAATGGTATTATGGCCATCCAGCACCGATTGGATTGCCTGTTCTTGGCCTTTGCGAAAAGAGTTGTAGCCGAAATGAGACTGTAGTAAGGGGAGTGTTTGAGCAATCAAGATAGTGGCTCCTTTCAAATGTTTGTAACTCTATTATAACGCGGCTTAATACAATTTGAAAAATTAGTAATAAGTTTGGGTCCAGCTTCAACACCTGGTGGGTCTCACAGTGACCGCGGATTTTCTTTTTTCACCTTCGCAGGCACTCTGAACCTCGATTAAAACTATCAAAACTAAATAGGCCGACGAGTTCATTATTCTCGCAGGCCTATTCTCTAGCTATATTAATATACTATTTAAAATCTCGTTTTTATGCTCACCAATTTTAGGTGGACCTGCCACATGCTCTTGAACAAGGTCACTATGCATTTTTACTTGGCAGTCACCCCAAGAGGAAGTGAAAATAAGTTCCTTCTCTTTAAAATATGGGTTATTTTGAAGCTCCCCGATTTCCAGTACAGGCGCCATACAGCAATCAACCTTTTGGGCAAATTCAATCCACTCGAAAAAAGGCTTACTTTTAAAAATCGCTTTGACTTCTTGATAAACTGGGTTGGACTCATCCGTTTTTGAAAAATGGGCTCTAATCCAATCTTCCCGCCCGTGTGCCATACAAAAATTCTCCCAAAACTTCGGCTCCAGTGCCCCCATGCTCATAAAGCGGCCGTCCATTGTTTCATATAAAGCGTATGCAATAATACTGCCATTCAAAACAGATATGCCGGTTCCCTCACTCATTTCTTTTTCAACCATGACATGATTCCCAAGTAATGAAACCAATTGATCGGTGATAGAAATAGAATGATAGCTTCCCTTTCCAGTCAAAAACCGAGAAACAAGTCCTGCTAAAATCCGTTCATTTGCTGCATACCCGCCTAAATAATCTGCGAATGTGATAGAAGGGTGGACCGGCCTTCCTTGTTTATCTTTCAACTGAGCAAGCACACCGCTTAACGCCATATAATTGATATCGTGGTTTCCAAGCCCGCTTAATAGCCCCTTTTGTCCATACCCGGAAATTGAACAGTATACGATATCAGGCTTCACCTTTTGTACATCTTCTAAACCTAGTCCGAGTTTTCCCATTACCCCCGGTCTAAAGCTTTCGATGACGACATCAGAATTGGAAATTAGTTTTAAAGCTGTTTCCAGCCCGTCTTTCTCCTTCAAGTTTAAGGTGATGCTTTTCTTCTGCCGGTTATTGGCTTGAAAAACAATCCCGTCTCTATTTTGAGACATTCCAGTGTGGCGGGCTGGGTCACCTCCTGGCGGCTCCACCTTGATAATTTCCGCGCCCAGGTCAGCTAACCGTAATGTGGCGAAGGGTCCAGGCAGATAATTGGTAAAATCAATGACTCTAATTCCTTCCAGCATACTCAAAATCCTTTCCTACGAATTCGGTGATCTTGGTGCGAAAAGCTCCTCCAGCTGTTTACGCAGTACAAATTTTTGGATTTTACCGCTGGCATTGCGCGGTAAAACTTCTATGAAAATATATTTCCGAGGGCGCTTGTAGTTCGCCAGCTTATCACTAGTTTTACAGAATTCATCCAGCTCTTGTTCAGTCACATTCGGGTCCTTTTTTACAACAAAAGCTGTCACGGTTTCCCCCCACCTGTCATCAGGCTGTCCCACAATGGCAACATCCAGAACGCCAGGATGGGCATGCAATACATCCTCAACTTCACGCGGGTAAATGTTTTCACCGCCGCTGATAATCATATCATCAACACGGTCATTGACATAAAGGTAGCCTTCTTCATCGAGATACCCAATATCTCCTGAATGGTACCAGCCCTTATACAACGCTTTTACTGTTGCTTCTTCACGATTGTAATAACCGATCATCATACTAGGACCCTGAACAATGATTTCCCCTGTTTCACCCGCTGGAACAACATCGTCTGGGTCGGATGGTCCGTCCTCTCTTGTCCGAACAATCCGAATATCATGGCTGATTGCGGCCTGGCCTGCAGATCCTGCTTTTCTCAGCTGATCAGTCTCAGACAGGAAAGTAATCGCCGGGCCCATCTCCGTCATCCCATAGGCCTGAACTAAGGAGATTCCTAAGCGGTCATGAAGAGCATGTACGAGTGATGGAGCCATTGGGGCCGCACCATATAAGCCGAGCTTCAGACTTGATAGGTTGTACTGACTTAAATCTTCTTGAAGCAGCATATTCCACATCGTAGGGGCCGCAAATAGCTTAGTTATTTTTTCTTGTTCCATTAATTGAAGAATTTTTGGTGGATTAAATTGGTGCAGAATGACATTTCTTGCACCTACATGTACCCTTGGAAGAAAGTTGCAATGGAGTTCCGCACAATGAAACATCGGTGCTGTCACTAGACCTACATCATTTGCCTCAAGTTTGCAGGATGCTATGCAAAGGATGCTTTGTTCAAGCATATTGCGGTGGCTATGCATGACACCTTTTGGCCTGCCTGTTGTCCCGCTCGTATAGATAAAAGCATACAAATCGTTCTCATTTACTTCGATTTGAACGTCTTCTGTTGTTGAAGCAGCTAGTTTATCTCGGTAGCTGGCCGCATAAGACGGGGCATCGTTGTCAATAAACCAGAAGGACATTTTTTCAAAACGTTTTTCTATTGCCGCAATAATAGGCTCTAAAGCTTGCTCAAAAAGGACTACTTTGGGAGCGGCATCTGAAAGGATATAAGCTACTTCTTCAGGCATTAGGCGGAAATTGATCGGGTTAAAAATGGCTCCGATTTTAGAGCAGGCAAAAAAGGCAGTTCCTAATTCTTCCGTATTAAACATGAACGTGGAGACACGGTCGCCTTTTTTTACTCCTTCTTTGAGAAGGGCATTGGCAAGACGATTTACTTGTTCGTTCCATTCCTTATAGGAGTACCTGACATTTTTTCTGACATCATAAATGGCTTCCTTGTTTGGAAACTTTTTCACCGTTAAATCGAAGACTTTTCCAATCGTAATGCTCATTCAATCGCCTCCACCAGTATTTTTTTAGGCAATCGGCGGAACCGATTGCCTTTTACGGACTTTTATTTGCTATAAATTGGGGGTTATTTGCGAATTAAGCCCTTTTCTTTACGAATCTTCATTGTTTATTTGGGGAAAACCCGAATTTATTTGTGAATCCGAATTCACGAATTAATCTAAGCGTTCAATTATCGTCGCATTTGCCATTCCATGGCCCTCGCACATTGTTTGTAAGCCGAAACGGCCTCCTGAACGCTCGAGCTCATGCATCATTGTCACCATTAGGCGCGCGCCGCTGCCGCCTAGAGGGTGACCAAGGGCAATGGCACCTCCATTAGGATTAAGTTTAGCTGGATTTGCACCGGTGTCCCTCAGCCATGCCATCGCAACCGGAGCGAATGCTTCATTCACTTCAAATACATCAATATCGTTAATTGATAAGCCAGCCTTTTCGAGCGCTTTTTTGGTAGCCGGAATTGGTCCTGTCAGCATTAACGTTGGATCAGACCCAACCACTACTCGGGTATGAACACGGAAACGCGGTTTAAGACCGAGTTCATCTGCTTTTTCACGGGACATAAGCAGTACCGCAGCAGCCCCGTCGCTTATTTGGCTGGAATTTCCGGCATGAATCACGCCGTCTTCTTTGAACGATGTCTTGAGTCCTGCCAATGCTTCAAGTGAAGTCCCTTTTCGAGGACCCGAATCTTCCTTGATGACTGCCGTCGTTCCATCCGGAAGCGTCACTTCTAAAGGAAAAATTTCTCTAGCAAAATAACCTTCCTCTTGGGCCTTTAATGCTTTTTGATGGCTTTCAAGTGAAAATTGATCAAGTTCCTCACGAGTAAAACCATAGTTTTCGGCGATTCTCTCAGCAGACAGCCCTTGGTGGATCATTTCGTACTTCGACCTTAAATTAGGGCTAAAAGGCTCTTCGGCACCTTTATAGTTTGATCCCATTGGAACACGAGACATGCTCTCTACACCGCCGGCAATCACTACATCCATATCGCCTGCTAAAATAGCCTGTGCTGCAAAATGGACAGCTTGCTGGCTTGATCCGCATTGGCGGTCAATCGTGGTACCTGGCACCTCAATTGGAAGGCCGGCAATTAAAGCAGCAACCCTGGCAATATCTCCCGCCTGTTCACCGGATTGAGTAACACAACCTAAAATGACATCATCAATAATGGCTGGATCAATTCCAGCGCGGTTCACTAATTCCTTTAAGGTTAACGCCGCTAAGTCGTCAGGACGGATATCTTTTAAAACGCCGTTTCTTCTTCCTACCGGTGTACGTACACCTTCTACAATTACTACTTCACGCATGATCATTTTCCCCTCTTTCTATAATCCTAAATTTTTAGCAACAATTGTTTTCATAATTTCATTTGTGCCGGCGTAAATGCTTGCGACCTGAATATCACGAAATCGTCTCGCAATCTCGTATTCTTCCATATACCCATATCCGCCGTGGAGCTGCATGCATTCGGTCGCCACTTTCTTGGCGTTTTCCGTCAGCTTCCATTTCGCCATCGACACTTTGGTCACGATGTTTTGCCCCTCGATATGCTCAGCAATTAACTGATCTAAAAAGGAACGCCCCATTTGATTGTCTGCAGCCATTTCAACAATTTTAAACTGCGTATTTTGGAACTTGCTAATCGGTTTTCCAAACGCTTCTCGACTTTTTACATAATCAATGGTTATTTTAAGCATGACCTCTGAAGCCGTTTGCGCCCCGATTGCGGTAAGCAGGCGTTCCTGCTGGAGCTTTTCCATTAAATAAAGAAAGCCCTTGCCCTCTTCTCCGAGTAAATTCTCCTTCGGAACTCGGCAATCCTCAAAAATCAATTCTGCTGTATCCTGAGAGTGCAGACCGACTTTGTTCAGCTTTCTGCCTCTTGAAAATCCTGGTGAATCCCTTTCAATAACAAGCAGGGAAACCCCTTTATGCTTCGGAACAGCATGGATGTCAGTCTTCACAGCAACAACGATTAGATCCGATTGAATTCCATTAGTGATAAACGTTTTTTGTCCATTGACAATATAGTGGTCCCCATCCAGTTTAGCCGTCGTTTTAATGTTGG
This sequence comes from Neobacillus bataviensis, assembly GCF_019969725.1. Next base: position 596,241 of record NZ_JAHXYW010000002.1, on the reverse strand, counting down.
CCAGGTCAGAACCCGTCCCCGGCTCAGTCATCGCAATCGCGGTTATGATATCTCCAGTGACACATTTCGGAAGCCAGCGCTGTTTTTGCTCTTCAGTTCCGTAGGAGGTAATGTAGGGAACAACAATATCATTATGCAGACCTATCCCGACTAAACCAGTGCCGACCTTCTCTAATTCCTCATTAATGACAACGGAGAAACCCCAGTCGACTTCACTGCCCCCATACTTTTCATCAATATCAGGGCAAAGAAATCCCTGCTCCCCCATCTTCCTCCAAAAGGAGCGGGGAATCATCCTGTTCTCCTCCCACTGGTCATAAAAGGGATATGCTTCACGCTCTAAAAACTTTCTCAATGACGCCCGGAAAATTTCGTGATCTTCGTTTAAGTATGGATGTTTCATTTGAAAAACTCCTTTCTTAATATGAAAACGCTTCCGATTCAAACGTTAATTTGATTCATTTTTTGACGCAGCTGATATTTTAATATTTTTCCAGATGCGTTCCGCGGCAGCCGCTTTTCGATTAAAATCCTCCTAGGGACCTTATATCCTGCAAGCTTTTGACGGCAGAAGCAGCGTAATTCCTGTTCATCAATCACTGCCCCATCTTTGGGTACAATGACAGCGCACACAGCTTCCCCCCAGACTTCATCTGGAAGTCCGATAATTGCTGCTTCGAGAACAGCTGGATGCTCATAAAGAACACTTTCTACCTCGACTGAATAAACATTTTCCCCGCCAGAAATAATCATGTCTTTTTTCCGGTCAACTAGCGTGATATAGCCTTCCCCATCAATCGTTGCTAGATCACCTGTATAAAGCCAGCCATCTTTAAAAGTACTCTTCGTTTCTTCCGGCTTTTTATAATATTCCTTCATGACCATTGGGCTTCGAAGAATAAATTCACCTACTACGCCTGGAAGCACATCTTTGCCTTCCTCATTGACAACCCTTGTTTCGGTCATGAAAATTGGTTTTCCACCCTTCCCTAGATGCTTCCTATGACCTTCAGGATCAAGAAGAATTCCGCCTGGGCCTCCCTCCGTTAACCCGCACAAATTGTAAAATTGATCGGTTTTAAAAAGTTCCATACTTTTTTTGACGAGTTCCGGGGCCATTGGGGCAGCACCATACCCGCATCTCTTAATGGATGATAAATCGTATTCGGCTGCATTCGGTACTTGAAGAAGAAAGGTAAACATCGCAGGAACGGCAAATAGATGGGTAATTTTATGCTCTTGAATTGCTTGAAGTGTTTTGACTGGATGAAAATCTCGATGGATAATGTGTGTCGCGCCTAGTGCGACACCTGAAATAAGGAAAAGATTTAACTGGGCTGAATGGAATAATGGTGCTAAATGGAGAATACTTTCATGCTGCCTAAGCCCCATATTGATGGTAACAGAGATTCCAACTTTAAAAATTTGACTATGATCAAAAAGGGCACCCTTAGGGCGGCCAGTTGTCCCTGAGGTGTACAAAATTTCTACATCATCCTTTTCGAAAACCTCTATTTCTGGCTCGTTTGGGTTTTCGGATAACACTTTTTCAAAGGAATAAAAATCTTCTGTTTCCGGTTCACCCACCACGATAACCGAGCGGACAGCCGTACCTTGTTTTGCTTCAGAAATGGTTTTTTCAAACTCCTTGTCACACACAACAAAGGATGCGTCTGATTGCCCTAAAATGTATTCGACCTCCGAAGCGGTTAAACGGAAGTTAACTGGGACGGCCACTGCGCCAATTTTTGCAGCGGCAAAAAAAGTGAACACAAAGTGATCCGAATTTTTCATCATCAAGGCAAGCTTTTCGCCCTTTTTAAATCCTAAGGAAATCAAGCCATGAGCAAACCTGTTCACTTCCTCATTAAATTGGCGATATGTATAGCTTCTTCCCTCACATTCTATCGCCAATAATTCTGGAAACTTGCGGGCACTTTGAGATAATAGGCTGCCAATCTTCATAATAAGGGACCCCCTAGAAAAAATGTACTCCATCCTTAAATATGCAATTATTGTGCCATTATTCAGAAAAATAGATATATCGCCCCACATGGTTCTTTGAATGTTGTTCTTCTATACATAAGGAACAAATGAGTGTCCATTAATTGGACATTCTTTTAAATCGTCAATTGATACTTTTTAATTTTTTCATACAAACCTGACCGGCTGATCCCTAGTAATCTTGCAGCCTGGACTTTATTTCCTTGTACTTGGACCAGTGCCTTTTTAATCGCTTCTAGTTCCGCATTTTCAACCATTGAAACCTTTATAGCCGCTTCAGGTTTACCGACCTGCTTTATTAAATACTCTGGAAGATCCTCGTATTTGATTTTTCCACTTTCCGCAAAGGTCATCGCGCGCTCCATCACATTTCGTAATTCGCGGACATTCCCGGGCCAATCGTAACTAAGAAGGGCAGCTCTAGCGTGGTCCTCGATTCCGGTAATACTTGTTCCTAATATTTGGTTAAAGTCAATCATAATCTTCCCTACTAAGAAATCCGTATCATAAAGACGATCCCGAAGCGGCGGGACATTTAAGGAAATTACATTTAGGCGGTAGTATAAATCCTCCCTAAAAAGGCCCTCTTTGACCATTTCTTCCAGATTTCGATTAGTGGCTGCAATAATTCTAACGTCCACTTGAATTCTTGCAGTCCCTCCTACCCTGTAGAATTCCCTCTCTTGGAGGACGCGCAGCAATTTTGCCTGCAAGGATAGAGACATGTCACCAATTTCATCGAGAAAAAGTGTTCCACCGTTAGCTAAATCAAATTTGCCGATTTTCCCCTTTAGTTTGGCACCGGTAAAGGCACCTTCTTCATAACCAAAAAACTCTGATTCTAGTAAATCCTCCGGTATGGCTGCACAATTGACTATGACGAACTTGCCGGTACTTCTGGCACTACTGTTGTGAATAGCGTGCGCAAACAGCTCTTTCCCTGTCCCGCTTTCCCCGCGGATAAGCACCGTTGACCGCCCTTTTGCTGCTTTAGCTCCGCTTTTTTTCAGTTTTTCCATATAGGGGTCAATAGTCAAAAGATGGTCCCAGGTAAACTTAGCTGATTCAGATTTCTGGTATTCCTGATGATAAAAATTAGCTTTATTTTCCGCCTTCTGCAGCTTTTTGAATAGTTCGCTTACCTCATTTAATTGCCGGAATACCACCTTGCCAATTACTCCGATGACATTTCCATCTTCAATAATCGGAATACGGTGGACGATATACTTAATGCCGCTCACTTCTAAAAAGCCGCCTACTTCAGCTGTTTCCGATTCGTAGACATGGTCTAATTGAAGCTGTGGCAGCGCTTTCGATACTGGCTTGTGCAATACCTGCTCTAACGAAAGATTGAATAATTCCAGCAGCGGCGGGCTGACCATTTGAATGATTTTCTTTTCATCCGTCATCACAATTCCGTCAAATGCGTGTTTGAATGCTGTTTCTAATGTTCTTTTTAAGTTTTTTATCGTTTGTAATTCTTGTGAGGTTTGGAGCAGGGACATGACCATATCCGTTTTCGTCAGAATACCGACAACGCGGTTCATTTCATCCACGACAATACCGGTTCCAACCTTGCTGTTTTTAACCATTTCTTCAATCTTTGCATAAGGAGTATCGACCGAAACAGTTTCAACCTGCTTTTTTATGTAATTTTGAATAGGAGTGGATAGAGGACATTCTTGTACAACCATTTGATAAAGGCTGCTACGAGTAAAAACTCCCACTAATCTTCTGGAGGGGTCTGTTACAGGAAGCAGGTTCCATTTCTTTTTATCAATGAGTCTGATAGCTTCTTTTAAAGTTGTTTCTTCCGTTACAAAACAATCAACTGGGGTAATAATTTCTTTAAATTGGAGCATTTTTTCACTCCTCACTTTTTCAGATACTTATATTGTAACAAAAATACATTTTTATTAGAATTTTTTAACTATTTATATAAAAAGAAGACCCAAAGGCCTTCTCGGAAAATATCATTATTTCGGCTGCATTCTTATCGCGCCATCGAGGCGGATCGTTTCACCATTAAGCATTGGGTTTTCAATAATGCTTTGAACCAGTTGTGCGTATTCAGCAGGGTACCCTAGCCTTGGCGGGAACGGCACCATTTTTCCAAGTGAATCCCGCGCATCTTGAGGAAGTGTGTCAAACATCGGAGTATGAAAAAGACCTGGAGCAATGGTCATAACGCGGATACCGTATCGGGCAAGCTCCCTCGCGATCGGCAGCGTCATCCCAACAATTCCTCCTTTAGATGCGCTATATGCCGCCTGGCCAATTTGGCCGTCAAAAGCTGCAACAGAGGCGGTATTGATGATTACCCCTCTTTCATTTTTATCATTTACCTCATTCGTGATCATCTTCTCGGCAGCAAGGCGAATCACATTAAACGTTCCTACTAAATTTACATTTATTACTCTAGAAAAAAGTGATAGATTGTGTGTACCATTTCGGCCAAGGACTTTCTCGGCAATTCCAATACCTGCACAATTCACAACGGCATTCACGGCCCCCATAAAATCCGCCGCTTTACTAACCGCCCTTTGAATGTCCTCTTCCTTTGTAACATCTGTTTTTAAAAATAAAACGGCTTCACCTAGTTCTTCTTGAAGATGAAGGCCATTTTCTTCTGATTGGTCAAAAATGACTGCCTTTCCTCCATTTCCAACGATATTCCGTACCGTTGCTTCTCCCAATCCAGAGGCTCCACCAGTTACAATCGCACGGCAATCTTGAATTTGCATATTCAATCCCTCCAATAAAAGTTACTAATAGTCTAAGTGCAATTTCTGTGCCATTAAAAATGAATAGCTAGCAAAGCCTTTCCAATTCCCTACTGTATTTCGACTGGACAGTTTAACATGCATAGTGACCAATAATTGTACACCTTTTGGAATAAAAAGCTGTTATCATAAAACAGAGAATGACTATTTGAACGGAGGAATGGCATGATGAGAAAATTAGTGGTTACTCATAATCTTGAACAAAAACTGCTTGATCAAATTAAACAGATTATTCCCGATTGGGAACTAATTGCTGGTAAAGATAAAGAAGTTTGGCAAAACCATGTAAAGGATGCAGAAATCATTGCAGGGTGGAAGCAGGGTTTAAAAGATGATTGCCTTGCACCAGAGTCAAATCTAAAGTGGCTGCAATCCTGGAGTGCAGGCGTTAATTCTATGCCTCTAGAAGAATTAGAAGCAAAAAATATTTTGTTAACAAGCGCAAATGGTGTGCACGCCTTTCCGATTTCAGAATCCATCTTTGCCCTAATGCTTGGATTAACGAGAAAAATCCATACATATGTAAAAAATCAACAAACAAAAACATGGCATCATGCCAATATGAATTTAGAACTGCATGAAAAGACCGTTGGAATCATTGGTGTTGGAGCGATCGGAAAAGAAGCGGCGAAAATTGCCAAAGCATTTGGAATGAAGGTACTTGGTGTCAGGCACTCAGGAATGCCTGAGGAATTTGTTGATGAAATGTACAGTTCAGATCAATTAGACCTCGTTCTGCCAAATTGCGATTATGTGGTGGTAACCTTACCTCTTACAAAGAAAACTCGTCAGTTATTTGGAGCGAAACAATTTAAGAAAATGAAATCATCAGCCTTTTTCATTAATATCGGCCGTGGTGAGATTGTCGTTGAAGCGGACCTCGTACACGCGCTTAAAGAAAGTACCATTGCAGGAGCGGGACTGGATGTATTTGAAAAAGAACCATTAAGTCCTGATAGTCCTTTATGGGAAATGGATAATGTAATCATCACCCCTCACACTTCAGGCTCAACGGAGCATTACAACAAGAGGGTAGTAGAAAATATTTTGATTCCAAACCTAAAAGACTATCTTTCTGGTAAAAAACCATCCAAAAATCTTGTCGATTTTTTAAAAGGGTATTAACAAAGGGGTTTTTTCATGCAGCAAGTTACACTCGAAAAAAAAAAAAAGAAGAAACGCAGGTTAAACGCTTTAAAGTGGGGCCTTCCTGCGCTTCTTGTTTTTCTATTGGCAGTAAATTTTTTGCCTGTAAGCCCGATTAAAGAAAAAAGCTTTTTCAAAAATGGCCGGCCATTGGTGATTGCCCATCAAGGCGGTGAGCTGCTTGCCCCTTCTAACACGATGGCAGCATTCACGAACGCTGCCGACATGGGGGTGGATGCCCTTGAAACAGACCTCCATATTACAAAAGATGGATATTTGGTTGCCATCCACGATCCAACTGTGGACCGAACAACCAATGGACACGGTAAGGTAGCTGACCTGACATTAGAAGAAATTCAAATACTTGATGCGGGCTATCAATTTAAAGATCTGAATGATCAATATCGTTACCGTGGCAAAGGAGTTTATATCCCGACTGCCGAAGAAATGTTCCAAACCTTTGGCAATATGCGAATCGAAATGGAGATTAAAGATGATAATCCACCTGAACGGATTGACGAAATAGCCTCCAAGCTTTGGGCATTAATAAAGAAGTATCATATGGAGGATAAAATCTTGGTCGCATCTTTCGATCAAGAGATCCTCAATTCGTTTGAAAAATATGCAAAAGGCCGGGTTGCTACCACAGCAGGCAGGCAAGAAGTCAAAAGCTTTGTGATTTTTCATAAATTCTTTTTACGCAACCTTTATCAGCCCCATGTGGATGCTTTCCAGCTCCCTTCCGAAGATAGCGGATTTGACTTAACAGACAATAAGCTAATTGACGGAGCGCATCGCCGGGGAATGCAAATGCATTATTGGACGATTGATAATCCGAAGGAAATGAAGAGACTAATTGACGCAGGTGCGGACGGTATTTTAACGAATCGGCCAGATTTGCTTCTGAAATTACTTCATGAAAAATAATTTAAGGGCTGCTTCAATCGAAGCAGCCCTTTAGTTATTTCTTATATCTTGCCGGACTGTATTTTTCGCTGGCTTTGAAGTTATAAACTGGTTTAATAATGCTTGCAATTTCAACTGTTTCTTCCACTTTTTCTAAAATTTCTTTCATCGATTTATAAGCCATCGGTGCTTCATCCAATGTTTCTTCCGAGACAGATGTCGTCCAAATGCCCTTCATCGTATTGTGGAAATCATCCATAATTAGCGTTTTCATCGCTTTTGTCCTGCTAAGGACACGGCCCGCGCCATGCGGCGCTGAATAATTCCAATCTTCGTTGCCCTTTCCGACAGCTAAAATCGACCCATCTCTCATGTTGATTGGAATGATAAGACGTTCTCCCTTCTGCGCTGAAACAGCTCCCTTTCGTAAAATCAAGTTATCTGTATCAATATAGTTGTGGACGGTATCGTAACGGTCTTGCTCCTCAAAGCCCATATTCTTCGTTATTGCTCTGGCAATTTCTTCACGGTTTGCCTTCGCAAACGCCTGTGCCAATTTCATGTCATGAATATAATGGTCAAAATCCTCGCCCTCCAAATAGGCTAAATCATTTGGAATGACAGGATTGATTTCTTTGTAGCCCTGAATGGCAGCTTGAATTTCTTTCTGACGCCCAGCAGCCTTTAATTTTTCAATCATGTCCGTTAAATCATGGTTCCTGAGCTTGGAAATCGCTACTTTTTGATAATAGGTGGCAATCTTAGCGCCCACATAGCGGCTGCCAGTATGAATCGTTAAATAGTGGTAGCCATCGGTATCGACTGAGACTTCGATAAAATGGTTGCCGCCGCCAAGAGTTCCTAGGCTATATCGGCTTTTATTCTGGCTTAGAATGTGTTGAGCTTTAAATTCTTCCTCAGATGGAAAACTCGTGTTAATAAACTGAGCAGTCTCATCAGAATGTATCTCCATGCCGCTTGGCACATAGGTCCGAATGACCTGATCCAGCTTATTAAAATCAACCTTTTTATCCTGCAGCTTAACCGTTAATACGCCGCATCCGACATCAACACCTACTAGGTTCGGGACTACCTTATCCTTAAGCTGGATGGTGGTTCCAATCACACATCCTTTTCCAGCATGATAGTCTGGCATAATACTAATCTTTGTATCCTTTAAGAAAGCTTGATTACACAGCTCGTGTATTTGTTCAAGCGCCGTCTCCTGAGGATAATTAGAAAATACTTTTGCTTCTGTTTGAGAACCGGTTATTTTTATCACGAGTTTTCCCTCCTTTTGTAGAAACAATTATCAATAGGCTATCACGGGAAATCCGAATGAGCAATGGATTTTCCATAAGTAATCTATATTACGTACAGGAAACAAAATACCAGTCTTGTAAATAAATAAAAGGAGGATGCCCTTAAGGCATCCCCCAGTTTAATCATATTAATAGATTGTTTGCATTCCCTTTCCCGCAACGGTCATCCATTCGAATTGGCGCAGCCTTACGTCAAATAAGGTTAAAGGGTCGCGGAACATTTCTGGATTCTCATTCATCTTTTCTTGCATTTCTTTTTTCTTCTGAATCTCTGAACGTGCTTCTTCAACAGAACGGTTTAAAATGGCCTTTGGACCCTTGAAAAATAAGGTAACATCGCGCTCTAATGATTTTTCAAACATCTCAAATGGCTGGAAAAACTGCTTATTCACGGCAGCGATTGCTTCAGAATAGTCTTCATTTTCTATAAAGGATTGGTATTTGTTGAAAAGCATGGCTTTATTTTGCGAAATTGCCCCCAGAAGCTTCCCTGCACTTTTTAATAAAAATTGTGAAGGAGTTCGGCGCAGCAGGATATTGACTGTTTCCAACTGGAACCTGGTTGTCATCCTATCTGTATCGCGGCGCCAATCATCGAGCACCCTAAAATCACACTCAAGCTCCAACCGCTCTTCCCCGTACATCTGATTAAATCCATCTCTCATCTCAACAAGAAATTCTTGGTTTTCCTTAAACTCGTCATCTGAACGCTCAATCCAATCTTGAAGTGATCTGTAATATTTCGGCATTACCTTTTGCTCCAAATAATCCTGCAGCCTATTATTCATCTCATCATTGAGCATAAGATGAATTTTACTAAAATCACTGTCTTCCTTGATTAGAGAAGAGCACTCTCGGAGCATTTTTGGCACAGCCACTGAAATTTCTGTCTCAATGGATTCCTTTATTGCCCGATACGATTTTATGGCTGATTTGGTTCTTTGTATTTCGGCATCATTTAGTTGGTTCACCGCACCAGTTAGCTTGATCAGCATTTCTTCGTTCCAGCGAATCGATTCTATTAACTGATTTTCAACATCAATCCGTTTTTGCAAAAGACTGGCGATTGTTGTCCGAATAAAATACAACAGCTTTGCAAGGCGTTTATCCGCTAGATTTCTAGTATTTTTAATGGACTGAATAAACACTTTTAATTCTTTCATTTGCTGATTTTGTTCATATTGTGTAGAAAATGCAAATACCTTAGCATCATGTAAATAGGAGTTGACCATGGCTTTTATGTCATCATAAATTTTATGTGCTTCCTGTTCATTAGGAATAGTCTCCATTTTGCTAATCAAGAAATGAATTGGAATATCCGGTGCAATCTCTTGTATTTGCCCAAGTGCTGCCCACTCTTTATCCGTAAACGAAGCATTGGCATCTACCACAAAAAGAATTGTGTCGGCAATCTGCAGGTTCTTCAGCACTTCATAGCGGTCATAATGGAGCGACCCGGTAAGCCCAGGAGTATCCAGGAACGCAACCTTATTATCTTTAAAAAATGGCATTGGACGCTTTAATTCTATGATGGATTCTAACGCATTTCGTCTTCGATCCATTTTTTCCTGGAATTCCTCTAAACCATTTAGATTGTTAATCTCCCTGTCAGTGATTTCGGTTATGGCCATTTCCTCAGCGTCTTTGAACAGAACAACAGACGATGTTGACCCATCCTGTAATTCGGCACCGAGAACCGTGTTTATAAAGGAAGATTTTCCGCTTCCTTTAAACCCGGCAAGAAGGATATGCTGGGTATCAAAATCAACCAACTGCTGGGCAAGCCACTTGACACGATTATTCTCACCCATGTCATGCTCCTGAGCCCAATTCAATATGGAATCAAAGAGTGACAGACACTCGTCAAGCTCATCCATATCCGTTTCGGTTATACTGATTAATTTTTCAGCTTCACTAACGATGGACTGGCTGATGCTCGCTGGAAAAAGTTCATTCCAAGAAAGGACAGCTGCAGACGCCAATACACTGTTCGCATTGTCAGCCAACCGGTGCCAATTCGTCAGCAAGTCTGGAATGATATCCTGAAGCTGATTTATATAATACCTGCCATCAATAAAGGTGAAATACGTTTCTTTATGTCGTTTTGAAAGCTCTTGATAGTTTTCATTACGATTTAAATCAAGATTGAGGAGCAAGTGATTGATTTCCCTCAACCAAACAAAATAAGATTCTTCATCCTGATAGCTATTCCACAATGAAGAAACAAGCTGTTCAAAGCTTTTTTTATTCAGATTAAACAAGATGCTTAAGGCATGCGAAAAATAACTTGGATCAAAGTTTTTCGTTACACCATTTTCTACATATGTATGCAGAATTTCAAACCATTCTAACGCTTCCGTCCGCTTGGCTTCATTCACCGCCAGTTCAACGGCATTGTTCCAGTCCCCCTGCTCTTCGAAGAATGCCCGGGCGATTTCGGTCACATTCGGATAATCAGGGTTAGAGTTGATTGTTCTTTTGATAATCGCAACAGCCGCCTCCAGCTTTCCGCGTTCAAGATAGAGTGAAAATAGCTGTAAGGCTACTTCCGTTTTTAATGTAAGATCTTCTGTTTCTATGGCACTATAAAGATCTTCCGCCGTTGATAACATTCCCAGCTCATAGTAGGCATCTGCCGTATTTTTCTTCGCCCACTGTTCCAGTTCATTGACAATGTTTTCCCACTTAAAAATCGCCGTTTCATAATCTTTATGGTGAAAATACACTTCCCCTTGTGCAAAGCGTATGTAAGATAGGTCGGGTAAATCCTTTTGTGCTTCCTCCTGAAAGGCTTCTCCAAGAACCTGAATCGGATGAATAGTTTCATGCTCATTAATGAACATTTCATAGTATTTCTTTTGTTTCAATTGCTTCTCTAACGTCATTAAAATTCCCTCCAATGGCAACCACTCTATGTCATTCATATGGTAAAGAGGCATAATTATTCCTCATACGATTCGAATATAAGTTTGAATTTAAGTCCCAATTGTTACAATTTTATCAAAGGAATTTTTTAATAAGATGTCAATTGTATTTCAGTTTGGAGACAACTTTAGGGGATTTGTTCAGGGGGCATCACTTCACATGGAGTTTTTTTCCTGCACATCTACCTCCGAATTCCTTAAAATAAAATAAACCAGCTTGGATTGACTTTAAATTAATCCGTGCTGGTTTCTCTTCTCTTTTCTATTTTTCCATAGTATACGGACTATCAATCTTAGGCAATGTTCCGTTGCTGACCTGTTCAATCCGTAGGTTATCTAAAATAAATGTTCCTGCTCCAGTATCTCCATTCAAACTCGTTCCATCACTAAAAATTCCAATATATGTTTGCCCGTTCGCCGAACCAGTAATAGTAAACTCAGCCCTTTTTGTATCGGTAGAAGCTGGAAGTGTATTATTCAAACTCAGTCCCTTTGCATCCGCAATATCATGATAATCAATTTCTTGATCACCTGAGATAAAGCGATAAGCATAAGCAGTGGTTTGATAGTCAAAGGTTACTCTATAGGTTACTCCCGGTTCAAAGCGAAAGTGCTGAGGAATGGTGCGATACACTAAGCCGTTGTTTCCAGTATTGACTTTAACAGACCAATTTCCTGCGATAACATCATCTACTAATTTTTTGCCGGCCCATCCTTTTTGTGTATACGGTGCATGTAATTCAGACAAGTGAATTCGGTTGTCTTCTACCCCTTCCGTATTCCCTATAACAAATGGGTAAATTCCTTGCACGACCGATTCAAAATTCTGCTCAAATACGTTAGACGATACTTTATTATTCACGGATTTTTGAACGATGCGAATATCGTCAAATTTGGTTATTCCTTCTCCGGCCTCGCGGCTGAGAATGAGTTCAGCCTTTTTAGATGCAGCCGTAAAGCTTACTTGCATTCTTTGCATTTTGCTAGTGTAGCCATCATTTGAAGCATGTGAGTCTGCTTTTACATAATTCTTTTGCAGGCTGCGTAATGTGTAATTGCTTGCATCCTTTTCCCCGTCGGTTACTTTGATTCCGGCTTTTACATCACTATTGTTTTCTACGTAGACTTCTGCCACATAATCTTTACCTGGCACCAGGTTAGTAATGGTACGGGAAACGGTTGTATTCTTTGATGGACTTTCCATATTCAAATAATAGTCACCGCTGCTCAAATTACGGGCATTTCTAGTTTGATTCGTTCTCATAACACTGACGGCATCCTTGTCTCCAGCAACTTTTGTATTTTCATCTTTGACTGTTCCAGAATTGAATCCTGTGTCATAGATATGAGCTCCCTTGCTCCAATCGTCGACCTGTAAGCCCTTCCCCTTTTTGTCCGGAATAACTACATATGGCGTTGCTGCCTCAGCTGTTAAGGTTACCTGATTGTTGACCACTTCGACTTTCTGCACATCAGTTCGGCCTTTATCAGTCACTTTGTACACGTAAACCTTTTTAGATGGACCAACATATCCATCAGGCAATGTCCAGGTTGTAGTACCACCTTCCAAATTCCAATGATACAATTTTTCAGCAGCAGGAGTAGGATTTTCAAAATCCTGTTCCACCCAAGGAATTAAATACGAATGTTCATCAAGGACCACATTTCCATTAAGTGTAATCACTCGTTCTCTAGAATTGTCTTTTCTAGTTACAACAACTTCATCCCCATTACTTGGGTCTTCCAATTTAATTTCCTTTTCCAAGTTGGTTTTGGTTTTGTCACCTTGTACATCCGTCCAATCGGTAACATAATACTTTTGTAAAAATTTAGTCGGCAGATTGGTATCGAAGGTCATGCGGATAAACTGGTCAAAGTTCTTATCCGACTGCCATCCTTCGAAACCGGCTAATTCAAAACCACCAAGTAGTGGGTGATCAGCCGTTCCGCCTGCTTCAGGCCAATTCAACACCCAGGAATCTTTTTGGTGATTACTTATAAAGCGAAGGACTTCAGAGTTGATTCCTTTGCTTGTTGGTCCACCGTAGTTCTTATCTGTAGCCCAGTGCTGCCAAGTAGAATAATTGGCCACTGAAGTACCAAACTCAGTTGAGACTCGCCAGCCTCTATTCATAAATTGCTCTGCAATTCGATCTGATTCCCACTGATCTTGATACCATACATCCAAATAAATAAAGTCAAGACCTGGTGCAGCAGTTTTTAATTCATCCAGCCTTTTGGCACGCGTCCCAGAATATAAATCTTTTAATTTATTAATAGTATAGGATTGATCTAACCAACCCCAGCCCTTGGAATTTGGACTATCAATAAAATCCTCATTAAAAGCTTTGGCTTCAGGATACGTTTCTTGGGCATTTATATGGACACCAAATTCAGAATTGTACTTATGGCCTTCACGAATAAGAGTTTTTAAATCTTCAGCGCCGCCAATCCGTTCACCTGCATCGCCATAATCCGGGTGCCCACTATCATGACCTTCATTCGAATATCCTTTTAACAGAACGGACTGACCCAATCCATCTGTAGCGAGTGCTACCTTTTTAACATTATCCAATGTTTTTAAGAATGGCTGCTGTGCTTGTGATCCAAAATTCATGGCAATGCGTGTGCCGACAAGGTTGTTTACATTTTCTGATCCTTTTATGTCCTGCATGATTTCACGGTAAGCAATCGCACCGTCCTGCCAGTCAATTTCATTGTCGTGATTCAAATCGTCAGCAATTGCAATTTTCACAGTAGGTTTTACTACTTGCGGTTTCGGCATAAATTCTCTTTGATAATAAAGCAAACTTGAACCAATCCCAATCGATTTCGTGCCATCTTCATTTTGATAACGATTAGCTACTAGGTTGCGGTAGCCATTGACTTCGGAACTGGACCATACACCTGCACTCAATTGATCCGTTGATAGGAAACCAGTATAGTAGCTTTCTGATGACCCAATGCCCCCCATCGATGAATCGACAGTGACATCAACATCCCCCGGTTTCGTAACATCACCGCTAAGATTTGTTAATTTTGCTTTCGCATTCGGTTGAGAAGAATTGACGGAGATAAAGTTTAGATCAGCAAATTCCACCGTTTCAATTTTTGCACTTCCGTCATTGGTAATATCCTCAAAAGTATAAATTACTTTATTTTTGTTGACTTTTAATGAAACTTTGAAAACAGCATCAAGGTTTTCAATTTCATCCTTCACTTTTAAAGTATACAGTGCTTCACTTTCGCTCAGTTTTTCAAAACTTACTTCAGGATAGTAAAGCGTACCGTTCACTTTCAATCCGTAAACAGGGGATTTCTGTCCTCCCATAACCTTATTGCCAACCCGGTATTCGATGACACGTGGGAATACTTGGTCAATTATGACATCCAAATAGTCTGACTTTATAGTATCTTCAACTGGTGGAGTATTTGGTGCTTTAGGTGGAACATATTCCTTAATTTTAATGTTTGAAATCGTAATGTTAGCTGCCCCGCGGCTTTTTTCAAATCCAAGTAAACCTGCTTTATCGACACCGCCTGCCAATGACCAAGTATTTACCTTTTTATCATTAATGTAAAGGGTTGCTGAATCATCTATGAATTTCAGGCGTAGATGATAAGTTTTATTGGCTTCCAATGGCACATCTGAGGTCATATCCGTCCAACGGTTAGCAGGGCCAAAGATCTCGCCAAAATACTGATTGTTCTGATCTCCCGTTCCCACATACGTGTAGGCAGATGGATTTTGAACACGGTAGATGAGACCAAAGCGGTTCATGGTGCTAGTTGCTGGAGTAATATCCGCTTCAAAAATACCATTCTTTATTCCATCCATTTTATTGTAGACAATTCGATTCTTTTGGGTTGAGGTAACCTTGAAGGTTGCTGAACCATCTTCATTATAGGTAATACCTCCGTCACCAGAGATAATTTTAAAATCTCCTTCTGTCAGTTGGTTATCCGTAATGTCAACAAGTTCACGGTCACCTGGGCTTGGTCCTGCTTCTCCTGGAGCATCTCCCAATTCAATGAGGACTTGGCTGTTTTTTCCTCCAAAAGCACCAAGTTTAACCGCTTCCTTACCTGCAAGCAGATTATTTACATCATTTGGTAAAGTAACAGGTCCAAATAAATCTTGGCCATCTAAAGTAACATTGAAAGTGGTTCCGCTATAATCAATTTTAATAGAATGTTTAGATCCTGCTTCAGGTAATGATACGCTTGGTCTAGTGTTTAACCAGGTTCCGGTGCCTTTATATTTGTATTCATAGAACCACCCAAATGAGTCATAACCTACAAATACAAAGTTGTTAGGGTCAATATAATGAGGATAGAATCCAAATCTGGTATCTGCTCCTTGCAATTGTGGAATAAAGGTATATTCCATCGTTCCTTTTTCTAGAGCTGTCTTATTTTTTTCTTGAAAAATGGCAGCTTTTGCACCGTTGTCATTTCCTGCACCAGCTCCAAGCCTTGCATAGGCCTTCCCATTCTGGGCGGTCATTTCATTTACTTCATTTCCGCCAGCAGAAATCGTGACCCATGGATTCGTCACCTCTGCAATCGCATGTAACGGCGGAATAAATCCCGTCAAGAACGTTGGCAAAAATAACACAATTGCAAGCAGTGTATAGCTAAATCTCTTGTAATTGTTCCTGCTCAATTCCTCTCCTCCTTTGAATTTACTATTTTTATAGAAGAAGATGACTAACATAAAACACCACCCTCTACATGTAATCTAGCTTACTTTTATTAAAACGCTTCCACAACAAAGATATTGTCCAAATTTTTAGTTATATTGTTTTTTAGTGAATTGCATAAAAAAAACGAACAGAACCCGGCACTGTTCGCTTAAAAAGATTATCCAATTTTGGTAATTTTCAAAAATAGCAGTCTTGTCAATTCGCTTTAGCGAACCAGGAGCTGGCGGTCTCTTTCAACACAGCATTCAATTCTTCAATATTCCTTATACCTGTATCTTTTAACCAGTCACGACCCGCTTGTTCCCCATTTTCAGCAAAAGGTGCGACGCCGTCTTTCCAAGTTGCCCTTCCACATAACACGCCATTAAAGGTAGAGCCAGATTCTTTGGCAAACTTCAATGTTTCTTGGAATAGTTTCGCGCTTACTCCCGCACTCAAGAAGATAAACGGCAGCTCAGTAGCTTCACTTTGCTTTTTGAAAAAGGAAGCTGCCTCTTCCTTACTATAGACTATCTCTCCTTCCGTGAAGCCTTCAACAAATTTCATATCCACTGGAACTTCTACTTTTAATACATCGACATGATACTTTGGTTGGGAGAATTCCTTCATTGCTTCAATTACTTTATGCGGTTTCACTTTTGCATACTCTTTACTTTTCACATTATCATTTTTGGCATCGTAAGACACAATTTCAAGGAAGAATGGAATGTCTTCTGCCACACACTCGGACCCGACTCGTTCCATATAAACATGCTTATATTCGTTAATTTTTTCGTCTTCATCCACATCATAGTACAGTAAAAATTTAACGGCATCTGCACCGGCGTTCTTCAATCGTTTCACGGACCACTCTGGCAATAAATCAGGCAAACGTCCTAGTGCTTTTGCATCGTACCCGGTCTTTTCATAAGCAACCAATAAACCAGCCTCCTTGCTGCGAACCTTTGCAGCGGGCAGTCCATATTCTGGATCTAATAGAATAGCAGTTGAATAGGGTGTCAATTCTTCAGAAACCAATTCTTTAAAGCGGATGATGCCTTCATCTCCAATAGAACTAGAACTTCCTGCTGCAATCATTTTCTTTAATGAACCGCGCTGATCAATTGCTAAAGCCCCGATAATCCCATTTTCATCCGACAAACGCTTTAGAGCTGCTACTTTACTTTCTGTTAATTCTAACAACGAAAATCACCTCTATTAATCTATTTTGATAACTTCTACCATTTCAAAAAATTGACCGAACTTCTTATGATCTATATAACCGGTTTCCGCCCCCATCGCATTGAGCATTCCCGTCGTCATTGCGGTTTTCAGGATGTCCGAAACGGGTTGCTTTCGTTTCAGGGCAAACGCTAATCCTGCAACAGCGGCATCACCGGAGCCAACAGGGTTCACGACGTTGATAGCAGGAATGGTAACCCGGTAAAAATCTCCACCATTCTTTATAAACGCGCCGGTCCCGCCCATCGAAACGACAATCCATTCAATTCCATGAAATAACTCATTTGTTAGCAATAGCTTTAAGCTGCTTATGCTCTCTTCCGCTTCTATGCCAAGAAGCTGGGATAACTCAGAGATATTCGGTTTGATAGCGAAAGGTTTTACATCATGAGTCAAAACTTGGCGGAGCGGCTCCCCTGATGTATCCACAATCACGGGAATTCCCTTCTCCCAGGAAATTTCAACCATCTGCCGGTAAAATCCAGATTCAAGCCCTTTCGGCAGGCTCCCCGAAAGGGTAACAAGGGAAACTTCGGACAGTAGTTCCCGATAAACTTTTAAAAAGTTGGCTCCTTCTTCCTCCGATAAGATTGGTCCGGATTCAAGGATTTCTGTCTGCTTGCCATCATGGAGGATCGCGATACAGTTTCTTGATTCTTGATTAATTTTAAAAAAATGATTCCTGATATCACTTTTCGTCAATTCCTGAATAATGTAATCGCCAATGGTTCCGCCAATTACTCCTGTCGCCAAAACATCCTCCCCCATCTGTTTGACGACTCTGGCCACATTTAATCCTTTTCCACCGGCGGTTTTACGAACATTTTCAACACGATTAACATCATCCAGCTTGAAATCATGAATAGGATAGGAAATATCAACGGAAGGATTCATCGTGACTGCTAAAATCATCGGACTCCCTCTTTTCCCATAAAGTTTTCAGCTTGAAACCGGCAAACACCATCAAGATACGTGGCCGTTAATTCAAGCTCAGGTGTCAGAACGATAAAATCGGCATCATATCCAGTCGCAATCATGCCGCATTCCCCATCGATCCCAACACTTTTAGCTGGCGCTGTACTGGCCATATAGATGGCTTCCTCGGGTGCCGCAATTCCCCAATCAACGGCATTTTTGACAGCCTCTTTTAATTGCAAAATACTTCCTGCTAAACTGCCAGTCTCCAACCGGGCAGCCCCGTTCTTCACCTCGACAGGGAATTCTCCGAGCTGATAGCGGCCTTCCGGCATACCGCCTGCCATCATGCAATCAGTTACCATAACCGTCTCCTTCCTGCCGCGGGCATTCATTAAAATATTAGCGGCAGCAGGATGAACATGGTGACCGTCACAAATGATTTCGGCAAACACTTCCGGCAGACTCATCGCGGCTCCAACCATACCTGGCTCACGATGATGCAGCCCGCTCATGCCATTAAATGTATGGACAAAAATCGAAGCACCCTTCTCGACAGCATCTTTCGCCACAGCATACGTCGCATCACTATGCGCCAGTGCCACCGTTACCTGATCGTTAACTGCATGTTCAATAAATTCCATTGCCCCTTTCCTTTCGGGAGCTAGTGCAATCTTTTTAATAAAATGATTGGAATACTTTTGCCACGATTCCAGCATTTCTATTGAAGGATCACAAAAATACTTTGTGTTTTGGGCACCTTTGTGTTTTTCTGTAAAAAATGGGCCTTCTAAAAAGATTCCTTTTATTTTGGCACCTTTCACTTTTGTATAATTTTTCCCAATCATCGCCACTACTTCGTTTAATAGATTGGGCGAAGAAGTTAGCGTGGTTGGCAAAAAAGAAGTCACGCCGCACGAAAGCAGCCCTTCAGAAATCTCCATCAAACCCTCAAGGTCGTTGTCCATGATATCGTGATTTTTAAAGCCATGAATGTGAGTGTCAACTAAACCAGGGGCAATCCATTTTCCCGCATAATCGATGACATCAGCCGATTCAGTCGGCAAGGTCACAAAAAAGGAACCAAACTTTCCCTTTGTGATTTCCAAATAACCGGGGCCTGACACCCCATCTTCAAGAAAAAATCTGTCTGCAAACACAAATTGCTCCATAGCTGCACCTCTGTTTAGGAATGGGAATCAGATGCATTCCTATCCCTTAATTTACTTGTATTCATGTATCGTTACACCCTGTACAACACGATTTACCGTTCCACTAGGTGAAGGGGTATCCGGTTTATTTCCTACCTTAATTGAAGATAAAAGAGCGAGCGTTTGTCCAACCATGACATACGGCAGTGATAAGTAGGCATCCGGTATGTTGCGGGCGTCGCTGTCGAATAAGAACGTATCACCAGCATAATTGGTCTCTCCGTCCACGGCGATTGCACAAATATAGCCGGCAATTTGATCCTGTCGCAATTCATTTAACATATCCAAATCATATTGGCGTGTATACGGTTGGTTCGAAACAAACACAAATACAATGGCTTTTTCGTTCACAAATGATTTAGGGCCATGGCGGAATCCAAGTGATGAATCGAAGGAAGTGGAAATTTTACCAGCAGTTAACTCCAAAATTTTTAATTGTGCCTCTCTTGCCAAGCCCTCAAAACCACCTGAGCCAAGATAAATAATCCTTTCAAAATCGGAAACAATCATTTTTTCAATATCTGCTCCCCTGTTAATTACACTTTCACCCATGCGGCGGATGGTTTCAACAATGGTCAATTTTTCTTCCACAGATATGGAATCAAAGATAAGCAGCGCTGTTAGGGTCATACAGGTATAGCTTCCTGTCATCGCAAAGCCTTGATCATTAGATCTTTCTGGCATCAATAGTAGGAGGTTGCTGTCATCCCCTATTGCCCGTTGTGCTAACTTTCCTTCCTTTGAGCAGGTGATGGTAATCTGGTAGAGGTCCGTTATCACTTGTTCTGCTAATTCCACTGCTGCAACGCTTTCCGGACTGTTACCGCTTCTCGCAAAGGAAATCAATAATGTTGGGATGTCTGCCTTTAAAAATTGGTAAGGATTTGACACAATTGCTGTTGTTGGAACACTTATCAGATTCCACTTTTTCTCATCGACTCTTTCTTTTAAATATGGGGTAATGGTGTCACCGACATACGCGGAAGTTCCGGCCCCTGTAAAAATGACCCGGATAGTATCGTGCTTTTCTGTCAGGTTCAGTAAAAATGCTTCAATTTCAAGTCTCTTCTTCGAATACAATGTAAATGTTTCGCCCCATAATTCAGGCTGCTGCTTGATTTCCTGCGTTGTAAATGATGCTCCCAATGGCATTAAATTTTCCATACTTAAAGTAAACAAATGGTGTCACTCCTCTTAAGATTTGTTAAATTCCTTCGAATACCCGTAACCCAGCACCAATCACTCCATTATTCTGCTTCATTGTGCTAATGGACATTTGACTTAAAAGATGCTGTTGTTCAGGGATTTGGAATAATTTTAATTTTTCTTTAATGATGTTAAGCAGAAAAGGATTGTTAGCGATCACACTGCCGCCGAAAACTACTTTATGAGGGTCTAGTAAACAGGAAATCGAATATAAACCCTGTATCCAATTGTCCGTTATTTCATCAATTATGGGTTGAAACCCGCGTGCCCCTTCGTTATAGCGTTCGAAGACATCCTTAGTCGACAGAGATGCCGTTTGCATTTCCTTTTGTGCTAATTTTTCGATTGCTGGTCCTGCAGATATATTTTCCAGCCGCTCTAATTCCTTCCCCGCCGAAAGAACAGGAATTAATCCAAGTTCTCCAGCAAATCCGGCCCCTCTTAAAAATGAACCATTATGAATAATAGAGCATGAGATGCCCGTACTTATCGTCACGTAGACAAACGTCTCATCACTTTTTGCCTGGGACGCCTTCCACTCGGCAAAAGCTGCCATATAAACATCATTGTCAATCGTAATGCGCTTGAGCCCAAATTGCTCCTGTAACCTGGCAGTGACAGGAAACTGGGCCCAAGGTATATTATTTTGAAAAATCGCAATGCCCTGTTGTCGATCCACCTTGCCCGGTACCCCTGCACCAATGCCTTCAATGTCCGCTAACGAATAAGTAGAATCTTCAAGAACTCCCTCTATCGCTTCTACCACTTTAGCAAACATCTTTTCTTTGTCAGAAGGATCACTATTTACCTCTGTACGTTTGAGTAATTCCCCTGTTTCAGAAATAATGCCCGCTGCAATCTTTGTCCCTCCAATATCAATACCAATTGCCTTTTTCAATTGTGCACCTCCAAACGTATATAGATGGGTTGTTGGTACAAGTTACATTTATTAAAAACTCATAGACTACAAGCTATGAGTTTTTATAAATGTCTTAAATTTAGTTTAAATTCTTGTCATTATTTATTGTATATCACCACAACTTGTTGGGTCAACCCTATATGGAATAATATTCTTTATTTTCCACCTGTTACAGCAATGCCTTGAATAAATTGCTTTTGCAGAATGATAAATAGAACCAGCATTGGCAGGATGGCCAAAAAGGAGCCTGCCATAAGGATTGGATAATTGGTTAAATATTGACCTTGGAGCGAGGACAATCCGACAGAAAGTGTCATCGATTCAGTGGAACTATTGACGATCATTGGCCACATTAATTCATTCCAGCTCCAAAGGGTAGTGAAAATACCCAATGCAACCAAACCTGGTTTGGCTAGTGGAAGCATAATCTTCCAATAAATTTGGAAATGGTTACAGCCATCGAGCCTGGCTGCCTCTTCCAGTTCTTTTGGAAGCCCCATAAAGAATTGACGGAGCAGAAATGTACCAAAGGCGCTAAACAAACCAGGGACAATAACTGCTTGCAATGTATTAAGCCAGCCTAATTTCACAATAATCATGTATTGCGGCAGCAAAAAAACTTGCCCAGGAACCATGAGAACTGATAATGCAATCATAAATAGAAAATTCCTGCCTGGAAATTCAATACGGGCAAAGGCATAGGCGGCCAAGGAACATAAAAACAGCTGCCCGGCGGTTCGTACGACTGTAACAATAAAAGTGTTATACATAAATTTGAAAAATGGCAGCAGCCCAAATACCTCTTTGTAGTTCCCCCATTTGAAATCCTCTGGGATAATAACAGGCGGTACATGAATCGACTCAGCATAGGTTTTTAATGAGGTTAGAATCATCCATAAAAAGGGCAGGACCATTGCCACTGAGCCCACAATTAGGATGAAATGGATAAAGAATGTCTTACTTTGTATAAGGTGCCTTGTTCTTTCCAATACTTCTCCCTCCTTTAGTCGTAATGAACCCATTTTTTCTGCAACATCATTTGAATCGCTGTAATTATCAGAATAACGATTAATAAGAGAACAGCGATGGCTGCTGCATATCCTTTATCGTTTAAGACGAATGCATGCTGATAAAATAAATAAACAATTGATTGGGTACTTTCTAACGCTGTACTGCCCTTTCCAATCATCATGAAAATTAGATCAAACACTTGGAATGCTCCTATTAAAGACATGATGCTTACAAAGAAAATAACCGGAGAGAGCAGCGGGAGTGTAATTTTAAAGAAAACCCTGATTGGTCCTGCCCCATCCATTTCCGCTGCTTCATAATAGGTCTTTGGAATTCCTTGCAGTCCTGAGAGGAAAATGACCATGTTATAACCGATCCCACTCCAGATGGCAACCACAATAATTGAATATAAGGCAATTTTCGGATCACTTACCCAATGCGGCCCTTTGATTCCGATTAAAGATAATAGGTAGTTTAGTAGTCCGTAATCAGAATTGAAAAGCCATTTCCAAACCATGGCGATGGCAGCCGGCATCGTGATGACAGGTAAAAAATATAATGTCCGGTAAACTGATTTACCCTTTATTTTTTGATTTAGGAGCACCGCAACCAAAATAGAAAGGAAAATCCCGATTGGGACCGTAAAGATAATATATATTCCTGTATTCTTAAACGATTTTAATAGATTGCTATCTTCAAGCATCCGCTTATAATTATCTATCCCTGTCCACTCATATTGTCCAAATGCTCCCCATTCAGTGAAACTAAAGTAAAAGGTCTGAATGATGGGCCACAAGTAAAAAATAAACAAGCCCAGCATGGTAGGAGCAATCATAAGATAGGCCCAAAAATAATCCGATCTTTTCCTTGTCTTTGTTAAGCTCGAAACCTTAAATTTGTTTTTCGCTTTCACTTCAACCTGTAGAGGAAGTTCCTTCACTGTATTCCCTCCTTATTAGAAAAAGAAGAGAAGAAACAATTTTCTCCTCTTCAATTTTTTTATTTCTTAGATAAAGCATCGTTTGCCTTTTTCGTTAGTTCCTTTACGGCATCTTCTACACTTTCTTCCTCACTCCAAGCCTTTTTAAGAACATCTGTTTCATACTGCCAAATTTCCCCTGTACTTTTCACACTTGGCAATGGGACAGAATATTCCACACCCTCAATAAAGGCTTTAAGGTTCAAAGTTGGAACAGATTGTAACCAAGCATCTTGGGTCCCATTAAAAGCAGGAATCACTGTTCCTGTTTTCGCATATATTTCCGCTGCTTCTTTTGAGCCTAAGAACTGAACAAACTTCCACGCAGCGTCTTTATGCTTTGTATTCGCAGCGATGACATTCGACAACCCATGAATCGCAACAGCACGTTGTTTTCCTTTTGGTACAACAGCAACGTTTAAATCAGGATTATTCTTATATTCCGGAACCATCCAAGGTCCATCAAACATCATCGCTATTTTTCCTGAAGAAAATAATTCGGATGCAGCCGTTTCTGTCATTTGAGCTTGTGTTGGAGATAGCCCTTCTTTAATAAAACTAATATTGTATTTAAGTGCCTCAATCGCCTCAGGCTGATCAAAACCAACAGACTTGCCATCGTCAGAAATAATATAACCGCCATTTTGCCATATGAAATCATAATAGCCGCCTTGATTGCCCATTAAAGCAGCATAACCCCATATACCTTTATCTTTATTTGTCAGCTTTTTGGCGACTTCCTTCAACTTATTCCAGTCCCACGTTTCGTCTGGATAAGGCACGCCTGCTTCATCAAAGATTTTTTTGTTATACCATAAGCCTGTTGTATCAAAGTCTTTAGGAATTCCATACACTTTTCCATTAACAGTATAAAGATCAATTAAAGATTTCGGATAATTATCTAAACTAAAGTTATCTTTCTTGGCAAGGTCACTAATCGGAAGAATTACCTTTCCGTCTGCATATTGTTCAACATGGGCACCATTCATCCACATAACGTCCGGCAAGGCACCCCCGGTGGCAGCAGTTTCGAGCTTCTGGAAATATTGACCATATGGAGTCAATTCTGTTTTCACCTTAATGTTCGGATATTTTTCGTTAAATAGCTTAACTATTTCTTCTACGGCAGGGACTTGCTTTTTATCCCAGAACCCATAGGTGATTTCCACTTTGTCATCTTTGCCATTACCTGAAGTTGTATTGCTATTACTACATCCGGCTAACCCTAGTAATCCTAAAATTACTGTTAAAAGCATGATAAACCACTTTTTCATCTTGTTTCCCTTCCTTCTATTAATTGTTTAGTAGATTTCTAACAACGAAATAATGACCTGTTACCCTTTGATAACCCCTACAATTTTTTCAATTTTATTACAATCACTATAACCATGTGTGGAACCTATTTTTTTAGCGATTACCACCTCCCTAAATAAAATAGTTTTTAATATTAGGAGATTACTTTAACTTTTTATATTTCCTACTAAACTAGTGAAATAATCATCAATTTTAATCGATTGTCCCTGATTGAGCCTGGATTCTTCAGCAGCAAATGCCATTAGGTGACTTCTTACAGAGGCAAAAGCCGAAGAAACACTTTCCTGTTTATTTCCATATTGAATCTCTCTTAGGAAGGTTCTCATGATGCCGCTATCTCCGCCGCCATGCCCCCCAATGGGATTATCAAACTTAATGACCGTTTCCTGTTTTGTGAGAAAATCAAAGATGGAGATGCTGTTTTCTTCCATATTTCCACGTATTTCTCCTTTTGTTCCCATGATTTGAACAATGCGGGTTTGTTCCCTTGTAAAGCCGCACATGCTGAATGTTGCTGTTGCCCCGCCCTCAAATTCCATATTGACCACTTGGTGATCAACCACATCATTATCTGAGCGATACACGCATTTTCCATAAGGCGTTTCATTTAATGCCTTTATGATTCCTTCATTGCTATCATCTTCAGTAAATTTCTTTGCCCATGCTTTGCCTTCCCCAAGATAATATCTACCAGCGTGAAACGGACATACGAGCTCTGCTGGGCAACCCTCTAAACATCTTTTCGGCGCTCCAACAGGTGCATTTTCTTCCTTAAAATGCATGAGCGAACCATATGAGCTAACACGTTTACAATCTTTGCCGATCACAAACGAAATAATATCCATGTCATGACAAGATTTCTGAAGTATCATCGGGCTGGTTCTTTGCTTATTATTCCAATTACCACGGACAAAGCTGTGGGACATATGCATGACTTCCACATTTTCGTTTAGTTGAAGCGATACGACCTCTCCAATTTCCCCTTTGGAGATAATCTTTTTAATAGTTGCCCAAAATTCTGTATATCTTAGTACATGGCATATGGTCAGCTGTCGATTATACTTTTTAGCAGCGCGTTCCATCATAATGCATTCCGCTGGATCTGGAGACATAGGTTTTTCTAACAGAACATGATAGCCTAATTCCAATGCTTTCATCGTCGGCTTAAAATGATTTTGGTCAAGTGTACAGATAATGGCAATATCCGCTATTTTTGTTTCTTGATTCAATACCTCTTCCCATGATTCATAACAATTTTTATCGGATATTTTATGGGCTTGTTGAAGTCTGTTTCTTCTTTCTCCATTTGGCTCCGCCACACTAATTATCTTTAATTCATTAGGATACTCTAAAGCATAAGGCGCATAGGCTCTTGCTCCTCTGTCACCTGCTCCAATTAAAATAGCCGTCAGTGGTTTCATGATAACTCTCCTATCTTCATCAATATTTCGTTTTCCGAATTTTTTCCCGTTTTAATCCAAACGTTTTCCAAGCGTTGATTAAAAAAGAACCAATTAGGTTCGTTTTATGTTTGAGGACTCACGAATGACTAATTCAAACGGCAGGATTATTTTTATCGGAAGTTTTACTTCCTCTTCTACCATTTCCATAATCGTTTTAGCCGCCATTCTTCCCATTTCATATTTTGGGATTTCTACCGTTGAAAGCTGCGGGGATGAATATTTCCCCATTTCCAGATTATCTACGCCAAAGAAGGCAATGTCCTCAGGGATTCTAAGATGATTTTCGATGACTGCCCTGATTGCAGCAATAGCCATTAAATCACTTGCGCAAACCATTGCGGACGGCAAATGCAACGGCTCCCTTTTGAGCAGTTTTTTCATTTGCTCATAGCTGGTTGACATTTTCCACTTTGTATTAATAACCCATTCAGGTTGTATTGATAGTCCTGCTTCTTCCATGGCTAGCTGAAAACCTTTAAAACGATGTTCTGCAGACAAATCTTCAATGGCAGGATCAACACCCCCACCAATAAACCCTATGTCCCGGTGTCCTTGTTTCATTAAATACTGGACCACTGTTTTCATGGCAGCCTTACGGTCATAGTCTACGATTGCCATATTTTTATCTGAATAATAAAAGTCCAGCCCTACTACAGGGATTTGCTGCTGAATATATTCGATTAGACTATCATCAATTTTATCAATCAGGAGCAGTCCTTCAATCCCTAAATCATGAATCGTCTTAAGAAGCAATACCTCGTTTTCAATTTCATCCTTGGTAATACTAATAAGGGTATAATCTTTATTTGCTAATGTATCACGAATACCTGTATAAATTGTTGCAAAATAGGGGTTGGTTTCTGCTGATTTTGGATTGGCTACCCAGCCGATTTTCATAGTTCTTGTCTTACTCTTTTCTTGATTGTTGGTTACTAAACTTCGAGCATGCTGATTGGGTATATAACCTAACTCCTTTACAGCCTCCCAAATTTTCGCTTTCGTTTCGGGATGAACGTTTCTGGTCTGATCATTTTGAATCACTCTTGATACAGTAGAAATGGAAACACCAACATATTCCGCAATATCCTTTAATCTTGCCACTAATAAAACACCTCTTAGGTTGAACTTAAGCGCTTTCTCTAATAGGATACCAAATTTTTATCCCATTTCGGAAATTCCTTTTAAATTTTTTAAATGTTTTGTAAAAAGAGGTTGTCCTTTCATCAATTTAAACGATGGGTTGATGGTACAAGATTTTTTTAAAAAATAGCTGACTCTTTTGACCGAAAATTATAACTAATTTGAATATAACTTCTTTATGATTAACCTGTCAACCCATCAACTTAAATTTAAGTGAAATTTCATTGGTTTGTTGGTATAAGTTGACCTAAAAAAAACTCATAGCGAGAATGCTATGAGTCATATTTGATTAGCTTAGTTCGGTGTAGAAGCGGCAACGATCACCACGTACAATGGATATACAAAATTCCACAGGAACCCCATTAACATCAAAGGCAGTTCTTTCAAGAAGGAGTGCCGGACGACCTTCCTCTGTTTGCAGATATACACTTTCGTCACTACGAATGAGAACAGGTTCAAATGCCTCTTTTGCTCTGGTTACCATAATATTAAATTGTTGTGAAAATAGATCATATAAAGAAATTTCGCCTACCTTTTTTAGCTGCTCCATATCTGAAACTACGTGTTTCGGAATGAAAGATGATTCCAAAATATATGGCTCATCATTGGCACAGCGAAGGCGTTTCATTTCAATGACATTCTCATCATTCTCCAGCTGCAGTGCTTCCTTAATTTTGGCAGTTGGTTTGACTTCTTCTATTTTCAAAATGATATCCTTAGGATTCAATCCTTTTTCTTTTAATACTTTGCTAAAACTGTAAAATCCCATCAATGACTGCTGCAATTTCGGTTTTGCGACGAAGGTTCCTTTTCCTTGAATTCGGTACAGTATTCCTTCCTGTACAAGCTCCTCAATCGCTTTTTTAGCCGTGTTACGGCTGACACTAAATTGGTCCATTAATTGATTTTCCGAAGGGATTTTATCTCCCGGAGTCCAATGTCCCTTTTCAATCGAATCCTTTAACCTTTCCATCAATTGGTGATATAGCGGAATTAAACTTTCATGCTGCAATGGTTTCATTTTACTAAACCTGCCTCCAAACCATACTAACATTCTTTTAATAACCTAAATTATATCACCAACACTTGTGGAGTCAACCCAACAACCTGGTTCTTTTCAGAATAGTTTCTACCAAACTATAATAATTATAGTCTCCGCAAAATCAACTTTAATTAAGTTTTATAAAGTGATTTTCACTAATATTTTTCTATTTAATTCACTGATACTTTTGTTTTTTTCCTCAATAACGTGAATCATTTCCTCAATAATATTGTTTAACGTCATTTGGCTAGTATCTTTTCCCAGAATAATAGAAGTTTTATACTGTAACCTTTTTTCTTTCTCACTCACAAAAATACCTCCATTTTTAAAATGCTAATAAGCGTTTTGCTACTTTCATTTAATTCCAAGTACAGTTCCGATTCCGCCAGTTGTGAAGACCCCACCAACTACGCAAGCTGCGGTTGATTCCAACTCAATTTCCCCACAATCACAATGGATTTTTTGCATCCGGTTTCGATAATATAAGGTTAATAGTTTATATTTCCAATAAAACTATTAAATACGACACACCCAATATAAAGATTAATGTGATGCTTTTCACACAAAACAACTGCTGTATAATCGCTTTACACCTTGATATTTTAACCCTATACTAACAACTGCATGCATTTGTATATTGATCAACTTATCAAGATCTTGACTGCATTTGATAGTTATTTTATCTGCAAATCCATAAGTCATTCCTAGTTCAATCAATTCATTCCGTTTGTTCTCTATACACTCTTGTAATTCTCTTAATTGACTTGTAAAGTCTGTCGATAGCATGGTTCCTTCTCACCTCATATATTTTATGTGCTAATAGAATCAGCCAATTTTGTAAAATAATAAGAGGTAGCGTCAAGATTTTGTGGATTTACAACGTAAAGGTTAGAATATCTGATTTGTCAGCATCCGTAGTTAGTTTCAATAGAGTAACCCTAACGGGATGTTATATATTCTGGTATAGAAAGGTTTCAAATGTCCCATACAACTTTTTTCAAAATACCTTAGCGTGGTAATTATGCATTTGCCTGACTACATCCCTCTTAGTATTTGAATATAATAGATCAGATGAGTTTCTCATCTAATCTATAATAATTACAGACCTAATTTATTGTTTCACCACAACCAAATAATTAATATAAGTTGCTTTTCATTCGTGTTCTTGACTGCTGCAGCTTATATTAAAACTTTAAGTTTTTATAAAGTTTTTGTAAAATTAAGAAACATTATGGTAACCATAACATTATTTTATTGATCCTGGATTTTTATCTACGGTTATTACACGCAGTCTGGCAACATAAGAAAAAGTTCGAGTAATAGTATCAATATGTTTAAGAGTTAGAGACCCATTGCAACTGTTTTAAAGTTTTTGAACCAGATCCTCCTGAAGCAGTAAGGCATACTTTCTTAAAGTGGATTCCTTGATTCGTAATAGAGTGCAGTCATCACTATGGTTTAATATGTCCCTGTTGCCTACTGTTCTACCTGCCACAAAGTTACCTCCCCATTAAAAACGGTGTTATATCACTACTAACAGAATATCGTTCGGCTTTTACTCCATAGTAGGAATTCTATTCCAAATTTTTTGGATTACATCAATAAAAGATTGAATTGTTACTACGTTTTCCTTTTCTTTTAACGTAATGATAGAGGTGTTTACTTTTACTTTGTTCTCAGTAACTAGGATCGGAACTAAATCACCATTGCTAATTTCTTTTTTTATGTAGGTACTGATTAACAACGCTACCCCAATATTAATTAATACGGCCTTTTTGATCGCATCTAAGCTTCCAAATTCTATTACGTTTTGTAATGAAAGTTTCGATTGTATCAAATATTTATTTATTATCGTTTCAAAATATTCTCCAGCTTGATATTTAATAAAAGGAAAATTCGTCAGTAATTGGTCTTCCGGGTACCTAGCATATAAATCTTTTGAAACCACTAGAACCATGTCTTCCTCTGCAATCATAATGTTTGTAATTCCATTTTTACTTAGCTCGCCCGAAATAATCCCTATATCGTATTTGTTTGATTCGATCCCTTTTATAACTTCATCGCTATTACAAGAAATCACCTTAATCTGTACATGGGGATATAACTTCTGGTACTCAGAAATGACATAAGGAAAACACTTCGCACAATACCCTTCACTAGCGGCAACCGTAATATTGCCATAAGAATTTGAAAGATCGGAGAAAGATGATTCAATCTCCTCCACTATGGAAAATAGCTGATCTGTATATGTTCTTAGGATTTCACCTGCAGGCGTCAAAAAGTTCTTCTTTCCTATTCGTATAAATAGCTGTTGTTTCAATTCTTGTTCGAGCGTCTGAAGTTGTGCAGTTACAGCAGGTTGAGTGAAGTTTAACTGCTGAGCAGCCTTTGTAAAATTTAAGTACTCTGCCGCGAATTTGAAAGTTTTAAGATGTCTTAATTCCATAATAGCTACTCTCCATCTATCAAATTTTTTGGACTGGTGAATAATAGTATCGTGCTGTATCTCAATTAAATAATGTTATAGTTACCCATAATGTCTGATGATTTTTACAATAAGCTCTCTCAACAAAGTGAGTTTCTTTCCCATAGAAAAGAGCAGCCGGCATAATTTTCTCGATCGTTCCAGAATAGATGTAATGTTTTTCATCTGCTGCTTTCTGTGAGAAAGACGGTTCACTATTTAAAAACATTTTATAAACTTGCTCCTCCTCTATCCTTTGTAGATTTTTTCCTCATTTTTTTATTGGCTCCTCAATAAGCCATCCACCTCATTTCATTGTGTTATAAAGTTCAGCAGTTACAATATTTTATTAAGCAAGAATCATACCAATTTTAATTACTACTAATAATCTAGTAAATGCTGATCTTCAGTCAATTTTTAGGGTGTTTTATCGGTTAATGAAACACCTAAAAAATAACCATTACTATTTTTTGAACAAGGTTCTTAGAACAGATTAAATCTTCTCTTCGAAAAGATTTGGTCCAATGAAAGTATTTGAAAGTGAGGTACTCATGCTAAGATATTTACATGATGGTAAAAAAAAAGCATTACCGTTATTCAGTAATGCTCCATTTTATGGAAGGTCATTAATCCATTTTTATTAAAGAAAGAATCCATTTTGAAAAAAGATTTCATCAAAAGGGATTCTTCGTTAGTAATTGCAGATTGTGTTTTAAAAATAAATTTCTTTTCAATTAATTATTTACTCCTTGATCCATTGTAAAACCTGTATTCCCGTAGGAGTAATCGTTGTACCTTGCTTCTTGACACCTACTTCGACACATCTACACCGTTGGAGGATCGATAGTTTATTGCGAATTTGAGCTTCGGATAAAGGACGGGAGATCAATGAGCATAAAACGGTCCGTCCCACTCGCTCCTGGCGTTTACTGAAATTCCACAGGATTGTCAATATATCCTCATAATCCATTAGGGAACCGTGACGTGACAAGAATTGAAGGATTTCCTCTCTTTCCACGGTTTCCCCTCCGTCTGCCGGACCGTGAGGGCGTGACAAGATACCGTTGCTATTCAATATACGATCAGGAATATGTTGTAATTTCACTGTATCTCCTTCTACAATTACCTTCAGATACTTAATGAAATTTTCCAACTCCCGAATATTACCTGGCCAGCTGTAATTTAAAAGAACATTTTTTACTTCAGGTGTAAATCGCAGTTTTCGCCCATTATCATGAAGGAAATTGTCAATGAGGATAAAAAGATCCTCTTGCCGTTCTCTAAGATTTGGGATATTTAACGGCAAAACATTGAGTCTATAGTACAAATCTTCCCGAAAAGCACCCTTTGACACCATACTATTCAGGTTTCGGTTCGTGGCAGCGATCACCCTGACATTGATGGGAATTACGCGATTTCCTCCTACCCGCATCACTTGCCGCTCTTGGAGCACACGCAGCAAGGCTGCCTGAATACTGAGAGGAGCATCCCCAATTTCATCCAGAAAAATGGTTCCATTATGAGCCAATTCGAATAGCCCCATTTTCCCTCCTTTTTTAGCTCCTGTGAAAGAGCCCTCTTCGTATCCAAACAATTCACTTTCTGCCAAACTTTCTGTAAGGCCGGCAAAATTGACCGGGACGAATGGGCCATCCCGCCGGGTGGAATATTTATGAATCGCTTGGGCAAATACTTCCTTGCCCGTACCGTTTTCTCCTGTGATCAATACGGTAAAATCACTTTCTGCCAGTCTGACAGCAACCTTTTTCGTAGAGGTGATGGACCCGCTTACACCGATAATATTTTCAAAAGAATATTTTGTCGTTAATCCCAGACGGCTGTTTTTTTTGCGGATTTCCTGTTCAATTCGTTGAACAATCGTGACGTCTTGAAACGTAACAACGACGCCCATCAAATGCCCGTCCAGCATCATGGGAACTTTGGTAACCAGAAGAACTTTGTTCCGTATCTCCAATAATTGATTGGACTCCTCCGCGTGGGATTGAAAAATCTGATTCAGGTTAAACTCAGGGATTACATCCCAGCACGTCTTTCCAAGACAATTCTCTGCAGACAGGCTGAGTATTTTCTCGGCTTCTTCATTAAAAACCGTAATATATCCCCATTCATCCATACTGATAATTCCTTCATGAACAGCATTAAATATGGATTCCAGCTTTTGATTTAACCGCTTTTCATTGTTTACGGAATTGGCTAAATTTCTTCCAAGGCGGACAAAATCACGGAAAAACTCCGCTGTATAGAAATGCGCATTTTCTATAGGAAGATTCAATTGTTGAGCAATATCATAAATCGTTGTCAAATCGATCGGGCGTATGCCCAAATCAATCACTTTACCAATCGTCTCCGGGACAAGTTCTTTTAATCCATGAGTTACCGCCACATCGATATCCTCAAGTACAGGCCGGATTTCCGCTGTCTGCGGAACATATGGAATAAAGTGCAAATGATCAAATCCCAGGCGATTCAAAAGCTCGATGGCATCTACAATCGTGTCCATACTGTTCGAGACAAATAGACATTGGGTTCCCGGAGCCAAATCCATCAGTTGCTCGAGCTTTGGCAAATGAACGGTTCTTCTGGCAAACAGGGCCCGCTCATGTAGTAGTTTCGGTAAACGATCCAATATACTTTCGGAGGAAACTAGAATCAGTTCACACTTATCCACTAATTGGCTATCCAGCTCCCCGTGCTCATGAACGATATAAATCTGAATATTGGTACCGAAGAACATCCTCAGGTTAGTCTCAAAGGTTTGTGCTAGCTTTTCCCCTCTTGTTAGCAGTAAAATACTTGGTCTCTCCATTTTTCTCTCCTTTTAAAACCCCTTTTTTAGGGTAATAATAACCTAAACACAAGCCTATAACTATACCTAAATAATTCCTATTGGATTATTTCAAGGGAACGAGACGGCTATTAGAGGAAGTTTTTTATCCCGATTGGAAAATTTGTTTGTTTTTCACGCTTTTTCTAAATTAAACTTTCCTATGCGAAAAAAATGCAAGCACCAAACGGGCACTTGCATTTTTGTTTATTTAAAATTATAGCTTACGTAGAAGGTGGGTAATCAGGGCTGCCCTAACGGGAAGTTGATCGATTTCAATATGCTCATTTTCGGCATGGTTACCTTCTCCCACTGGACCTAACCCATCTAGCGTAGGAATGCCTAATACGGAAGTGAAATTCCCATCACTGCCTCCACCCACTGATTCCTCAGTCAAGTGAAACCCTAATTCAGATGAACATGTTTTTGCCAGATTAAACAATTTTTCATTTTGAGCTGTTCTTTCCATAGGCGGGCGGGTAATTCCACCTGCAACTTGTAAGGATATCCCTTTTAGATGCGGCTTTAGCCCATAAATGATTTTCGAAACACGTTCCGCCTCCCGGAACTGGCTGATTCGCAGATCCACAGCCAGTTCCGCTTGTTCTGCTACCACATTTTCGACGGTCCCTCCTCTTACCGCGCCAACATTTAGAGTTGTATCCAACTTATAATCAGTAAGTGAGTGTAAGAATAAAATCTGATGAGCCATTTCCTGTACCGCGCTGATTCCATCCTGGTGATTTTGCCCTGAATGCGCTGCTTTTCCTTTAATCTGGATCGAAAACCTGCCAACTCCTTTTCGGGCTGTTTTAAGTGCACCTGTATGTGGCGCTGCCGGCTCCGGAACGAGAACAGCCTGGCTCTTTAAAGCTTCCCGTTCGATTAATGCCCTAGATGTTTTGCTTCCAACCTCTTCATCGCTTGTACATAAGAAAACGATTTTCTTGTTTAAGGAAATCCCCAACTCACGGCAAGCTTTCAGCGCCCAAAGAGCCTGGATAATTCCTCCTTTCATATCCAGGATGCCCGGCCCATACGCCTTGTTTCCTTCTACACGGTAGGAAAGCCTTCCTACCTCCTGGACAGTGTCAAAATGGCCTATGATTAAGATTTGGGCATCGCCTTTCCCATAACTAAACCGCAGGTGATTCCCCGCATGCTCCTGAGGAATCACTTCCGCCTCAACGTCAAGATGCTTCTTAAACAGCTGTTGAATCACTTCTCCACATTGATCTACCCGTACTTTTGAATGTGAAGGCGACTCAGCCAGTACAAGTGTTTTTAGATCCTCTAGGATCTCTTCTTGGTGTTGCTTAAAGTATTCTAGTACTTTATCCATATTTGAAATCCCCTATATTTATCGTTTATTTCTTAGTAAGGTCCCCAGTTGATCATCATGCCGATAATGATGAAAATTAATCCGAGAACAAACCAAACTGCCGTTAATGGAAGCATGAACTTCAGCCATTTTCCATAGGAGATGCCGCTCATTGCTAGTACACCCATTAGCACGCCGGATGTCGGATTGATGGTATTTACTACTCCTTCCCCAAGCATAACCGTCTGGACAGCTACTTGACGCGTAATATGCAGCAAATCCGCCAAAGGGACAAGAATCGGCATCAACACGGTGGATTCCCCGGAACCGGAAGAAATCAAAAAGTGCAGAGCCGCACTTCCGATATACATTCCAATTGAAGCGGCAATCGGAGACAACGGTTCAAGGAGATGGACCAACGCATTGACGATGGTGTCTAATATCTTTGCATCATTAAGGATTAAGCCCACTGCTCTGGCCATCCCCACAATGAGAGCTCCATAGACCATTTGTTTACAGCCTTGAATAAATGTCAATGCAATGTCATTTGCACTCATTCGCGCGATTAAACCAGCGCCGATGGCAATAAAAATGAAAAGACCAGCCATTTCATTTTCCGTCCATTTAAATATCTGAGAGAAAATAATAAAACCTAGCAAAGATAATCCCGCAAACGATAAGATTAGCTTTTGCTGCAAGGAAACCTTTACCGTAGTCTCTACTTCGGTACCTATCATTGCAGTCTCAGAAGTGAACGATTCTGGGCCAAGGATGCTCTTGGTCGGGTCCTTTCGAATTTTACGTGCATACAAATATACATATAAAAGAGTTCCACCGAGAAATGTTAGGTAGATAATGATCCGGTAGCCTATTCCCGAGAAAAGCGGAAGCTCGGCAATACGCTGGGATAGTCCAAGCGTTTGAGGAGCAAAAACAGGTACGTTCCAACCAGCATAAGTTCCTAAATAGATAAGGGAAACGCCGAAAATAGCATCCAATTTCAATCCACGAGCGATAAATAATCCTAATGGTATGAAAGCGATTACTGAATTGACCACAATTCCAGTCGTTCCCAAAGCAGACAATATGAATCCTACAGGTATAATTAAAAACAGCAAGCGATGCCTGAAACGAGTAAGGGTGGACTTTAGAAACGCATCTATCGCACCTGATTTTTCAATGACAGCTAAGGCTCCGCTTGTAAATAGGATAAGGAAAATAAGCGGTGCGCCCATTACCATTCCGTTTTGGATTTTAGTAAAGAAGTCTACGAAACCAGTGGGATGTGAATGAACAAAATGAAAACTTCCAGGTACCGTTAAGGTAATGTCTCCTTTTATTATCCTTTTAAATTCACCTGCCGGTAAAATGTATGTGACAATAGCGCAGATCAATGCAACAAAAAATAATAGAACATAAGCGTCAGGCTGTACGAATCTTCTTTTCTTCTCTACTCTCTCCTGATCAGCTGTCTTTTCAACTGCTGCCTCTTTCCAAATGGATTGCATTTAGTATCCTCCAATTCCGAATTTCTTTTTTCATCTTGCGCCTCCTCTATCCTTTGGAGTTTTTTACCTCATTATTTTGATTGGCTCCACTATAAGTCGTCCACCTCATTTCATTGTGTTATAAAATTCTGAAGTTACAGCTTTTTATAAAGCAAGAATCATGCCAATTTTAATTACTACAAATAATCTATTAAATGCTAATCTTTAGTCAATTTTAAGGTTGTTTTATTGGTTATTAGTTAACCTAAAATATAACCATTATTATTTTGAACAAGGTTCTTAGAAAAGATTTGGTCTAATGGTTGAAAGTAAGGTACTCTTGCTGAAAATGCGGTTTCCTATTTTGAAAATTAAAAAGACGATTCTCCTACTTTAAGGGCAGAAGAACCGTCTTTTGTATTTATTTTCCCCAGGCTGCTCCTTTATTAGCAAAAAATAATTTAGCACTTTTTGAACTAACCCCCTGTCTGTTTAAGTACAAACCTTCACAATGTCTTTAATCTAGTAAAAGCAGCCGATCATGTTCATGCTTAAGTTATTTCAATAATCCGAGAAAAAAAAAGTTTGCTTCAATATTTATTGAACGCTAAAATGATTAATAGTTTATAAAGAACGAGGAAATAGAGATGAAATTGCAATTAAAAGCAGATTTAGCGCTACTAATGATTACGTTTTTTTGGGGTGCATCCATCCTACTTACAAAGATTGGCCTCAATCATATTCAAGAATATAATTTAATTGCATTACGTTTTCTGATTGCCTTTTTTATTTCAGGCATCGTATTTTTCAAGCATTTAATCAAAATCGATTTCAAAACGGTCAAATATGCATTTATATTAGCTTCGATTTTGTTTCTCATTTATATTTGTGCTACGTTTGGCACAAAGTATACATCGGTTTCGAATGCCGGATTCTTAATGAGTCTGACTGTCATATTCATCCCCGTACTAGAATTTGTATATTTTAAGAAAAGACCCGAAAAAAGAGTAGTGGTCGGAATCCTGTTGACCATAGTGGGAATCAGCTTATTGACATTGAACAGCGAATTAAGGATCGGTTTTGGGGATGTGTTATGCATTTTATGTGCCTTTTTCTATGCCGTTTATATCCTTGTGACGGGCGCGATGACTAAGCATGCCGATTCCATTTCACTTGGGGTTCTACAACTAGGTTTTGTTGGATTGTTCGCCTTTGTTGTTTCCATGTTTATGGAAACACCCAAACTTCCCGATACGAATGAATCATGGTTTGCAATCCTCGTTTTAAGCATATTTTGCACTGCAATCACGTTCATTGTTCAAATCATAGCCCAGCAGTATACCAGCCCTACACATACAGGTCTTATTTTTACGTTAGAGCCGGTGTTTTCGGCAGGCTTTGCCTTTGTTTTCACAGGAGAAACGCTGGAACTTAAAGGTTACCTTGGGGCAACACTTATTTTATTGAGTGTATTAATTGCTGAACTCGATTTTAAGAGTTTATTAAAACAAATTAATTACAGCAAAAATATGTAGTAAATCATTTGCTGCTATTCCCTATTGAAATGCAAGTTTGTCTCAAACCTCTATGGCTTAGCAGCTACCACCACGAATGAAAATGTTTTAGGCCTGCAGCCCAGCTAATTATGGACAATAATGAATTTAGCTGGTGATGGCGATATGGTCCTCCCCCAAGTAATGAGGTTTCATATAACTTTGAACCTCCTGCCAATTGGGTTTATGCATATTTTTTTCGGATCTTGCCAACCACCAACAACAGCAAGGGAATCCCAATCATGTAGACGGGAAATGCAATTGGAATCACGATCATTCGTCTGAAAAATTCCACCAGAAGAACACACCCTCGACATCTTTCTTAACATGGCTCTACCATTGGAAAATTATTCAATTATTTCTGTAAGCTAGTTAATCTACAAATGGGGGACCCTTTTACATAGCTCAGTAATCACTATTTTTTTAGTTGCTATCAATTTTTTAGTATGGATTTAAATATTTTCTTCATTGTCCAGTGAATTGGTTCGTAAATTGGAAAAAGCCACAATGATTTCAAAGTGAGGTCACTGCAGCTTTTATTGTAAGCCTTTT
This sequence comes from Neobacillus bataviensis, assembly GCF_019969725.1. Next base: position 557,807 of record NZ_JAHXYW010000002.1, on the reverse strand, counting down.
ATTAAACCGACAAACTATGATTATAATTGTCTATCAGATATTGATAGACCCTGATAAAACATTTAAAAACTACCAAGATCTTATTACGCAAGAACTTCTTATTTTTTACTCTACAAATGGTATATATGAGTGAATAGCCACCTGATCTGGCCTCATGCCTTCTTCATCAAAAATGACAACTTCATTATGTTGAGTTAAAAAGGATGCCGGAATCTTATATTCCTCCTGCGGGCCAATGTTCCAGTACCGTCCTAAACAATGGCCATTTACCCAAAAACAGCCTTTACTCATACCATCCAACCGAATTTTTACAATCGGACCGTTTTCTGGATTCCAGTCAAAAGAACTTTTATACCAGCGTGGAGAAATGGTTTGTGGATCCACAACTGTCCATTCCTTTTCCTCTTGAAGCTGAGCAAATGATTTTGTTTTCCAATTACGGATTTGCTCCTTTTCATTAAACAAATAAAGATCAAACCGGCGAATACTAGAAAGATTTTGAGCATCTAAATCAATTACGTTCTCCCCCTGCTTTAAAGCATCGCTGATATCTGCAATCCCATAAACAGCATTGCCCCTAGACCAAGCTGTTTGACTTTCCATCAACATTTTTACGGACCTTCCATTCACCTTAACTCGTGAAACTCCCTCACCAACAAGGATTGCACAATCATAGCCGTTATTGAAGAAGGATTTCAAAAAACCAATACGCCCTTCAATTTTTGGGATGTTGGTTAAATGATGAGGTACACCGCACCCTTCAACTTGCCAACCTTCCCGTATTGATAGATACTTTCCATTAAGAGCAGGGGCTTCACTCATCCCTTTTGGTTCGCCGAGTGCTTGGGTAAAATTGAATCTCCCCATATTCTGGACAAGGCATGTTAATGTATTTTTCCCTTTCTTAACAGGAAGCTCAATAGCTGCAGCCCCAATCATGCTAAGCTTGCCGACATATTGATCATTACAGAAGACCAAAACGGGATCCTCGATTCTTGTAAAAACAATCGTCGTCTCCTTCGTTTCCTCAGCATAAAATTCACTTTCATAACCTAAATACCCGCTAAACTGTCCGAAGCTGCTAAAATCAAGCGGTTTGTCAGCCTCTTTCACATTTCCGCTTAAAAAACAAAGCTTTTCGTCTGCTTTTTCCCATTGTAAAGGATGAATTGCCGAGCTCTTTTCCAAATGAGGAACTGCTTTTTCTAAAGATTTTCTTGAAACCACTTCAATCGAAAAGCTGGTACCATCTTCAAAGGAAAGCTGAACGGTTTGCGGCTGGTTTCCATGGAATAAACGAAACGTAACCAGGTCATTTTCACTGATTTCAAAACGATTCGGCATTGGACAATGAACTTCAGCCTTTCTATTAAGCTGTAATTTCAAAAATGAACGCTGTCCTTCCTCATGATAAATGACCGCCTTATCGGTATCGAACCCGGTCGTCTGACCAGTGAGTGTCACAATAGAAAAGCTGTTTCCTACGTCCACATGACGGACAAGCGGTAAAACCGCATTTGCCTCAATCGTAAACGAAACCGTTTCACCATCAAGTAAAGCCTGAGATTGAACTCGCTCCTGTCTATGATTCTCGATAAATATTACTTCACCATAAGGACTGACGACCCGCTGAGATTTTAGATAACTAGGAAGTTTTAAATCCGTCCCCCTTTGATCTGCATTGGTTAATACAGGTTCGAGCCACTTTGTAAATGAATGAAACCTTTTTAAAACTTCATATTTTCTTGTTGGCTGTAAATATTCATCAATCGCAACATCATAATCGTACGATGTGGTCGAAAAAGTCTGTTCTCCAACGGTTCTGCCGCCCCAATGATCAAAATTGGTGCCGCCAAAATACATGTAATAATTGATCACAGAGAATCCATTAATTAAGAGCTGGTAACACTCACGTTCAAGCTGCTCAGGTGTTTTTTGATTCGCTTTATTTCCGCCCCATTGTTCAAACCAGCCGATCCAAAACTCCATAACTCCTTTCGGCTGATCGCCAAACCGCTCATCTAAAATCTCTGCCGCATGTTCGGCACCTGACCAAAAATTGCGGAACTCCACAGCACCATCAACGGCTCCGTAGCAGGTAACAAATGGTACTTCAATGCCTCTTGCCATCATACCGTCCCGTAGGTATTCCATATACGTTTTATCTGGTTTTCCATAAGCCTGGAACTCGTTTTCTATTTGGACCATGATGACGGTCCCATTTTTCGTCAATTGAAATTCATCAATGATGGGTATAACCTGATCAAAATATTTATCTACATATTGTAAATAGACAGGGTCGGCGGAACGATATTGAATTCCCTTTTTCGTAGAAAGCCACCAAGGAAATCCGCCAAAATCCCATTCTGCACAAATATATGGGCCCGGTCTTGCAATCACATACAAACCTTTGTCAGCACATAACTGAAAAAAATGCACTAAATCCTTGTCGTCGGAGAAATCCCATTCGCCTTCATTCATTTCATGAAAATTCCACGGTATGTACGTTTCAATTGTATTGCAGCCCCCTGCTTTTGCCTTGTCTAAGACTTCGCTCCACTCCGCTTTTGGAAGACGGAAATAGTGGATGGCAGCTGAAAGGATAAAGATTCTTTTGTTATGAATCTTCCAGCTTTTTTTATCATAGGTAATCATCTAAACGCCTCCACAATCTTATAATCCATTGATATCGAGTCCTTTTTTACACATATTTTCGATTGTAATCATATAGCAGCCCTAAGAGACCGGCTAATCCGAGTAACATCAAGCCCAGTTCAAGTTTACCCACTGTCTTTTGGCCAATTAAAACCAATGAGAGACAAATGATTAAAACGACGAGCTTTAGGATCACGACTATAGTAGCTTTCATGGATAAGTCCTCCGATCGGATTTCTCTAGGCGGCTGTTAGTCCTTCAATCCGCCAAGGGTCATTCCTTGTGTTAATTTCTTTTGTACCATGACATATAAAATCAAAGTGGGGAGCATGACGAGTACCATACCCGCATACATTTGGCCGTAATTAGCGGCAGACTTTTGAGCCGCCATTAAGTTCATCAGCCCCACAGGCAATGTCTTATTCGGACCTGGAATTAAGGTTAGAGCAATAATATATTCATTCCAAAAGGCTAGAAAATTAAATAAAATAACAGCTATAATACTGGGACGGGCCATAGGAATCATAATCGAAATCATAGTCTTAAAATATCCAGCGCCGTCGACGAGCGCCGCTTCCTCATAAGTGGAAGGCAGTGATTGAAAATAGCTGGACAGCAAATAAATGGTGAAAGGCAGTGCCGTCGAGGCATAAACAACAGCTAAAATAAATAAATTGTCCAGCAGGAATCCATCGCCAAATTGTCCCCTTAAGAAGGTATCCCCATCTAACAACAGTAGGAATATCGGAACAACAATATAGTTTACATTGATAAATAATCCTGCTTTAAACAAGCCATTCATAAATAGACTGCCTTTAAAGTTGTATCTGGCAAGCACATAGGCCGCTGGCAGGGCAACAGCCAATAATATGAGCAGCGCCAAAGCAGTCACGAGGACGGAGTTTAACATATAGGTACCCATGTTTGCCTTTTGAAAAGCATCAATGAAATTTTGAAAATAGAAACCTTTTGGCATGGCCCATGGGCTTCCGTAAAATTCCGAGTTTTGCTTCACTGAAGCTAAGAAAACCCATGCTACAGGGATAATGATAGAGACGGCTAATGTAATGAGAGCAACGTAGATAAATATACGGTAAACTGTTTCAGCACTCATTCCTTTTTGTGATTTCATCGTTCATGGACCTCCTTAATACTCCAACACTTCCCGTTTGGTGACAAAGCTGACGATTGCAGATAAGGCGAATGAGAATAGAAAGATCACCACGCCAATCGCCATGCCATAACCATAGGAAGAATTGGTATAAGCCTGCTTATACATATAGCTTAAAAAGACTTCCGTCGCTCCGTCAGGCCCGCCGCCCGTCATCGCTTGGACGAGTAGAAAACTTAAATTAATCGTACTAATTATGAAGAAGGTTAACGTTGTCCGGATGTTATTCCAAATTAACGGCAGGGTAATACTAAAAAATTGCCTGATCCTTCCCGCTCCTTCCAAGGCAGAAGCCTCATAAAAACTTTCCGGAATACTGGCCATACTTGACATGTACATGACCATATAATAGCCAATTGCCTGCCAGACGAGCGCACCGCCGATGCTGTAAATAGCAATTTTTTGATTGCCGAGCCACATTTTTTGCAAGTGCTCCAGATTAAATAATGCAAGTAAATTATTCAACAAACCTGTGGTCGGATCATAAATCGCAGAGAAAATACCAGCAATGACCACCACCGATAAGATATTAGGGATATAGAAAATAATTCGGAAAAAACTGTTGCCTCTCATCTTTTCTCTCGTTAACAAAGTGGCAAACAAGATGGCCGCCACCATGGTGAGGAGTGTAACGATTACAATCAATACAATACTATTTTGAAGGGATCGGAAGAAGTTCATATCATTCCACAGAATTTTGAAGTTATCGAGCCCGACAAATACCTTATTATTAGAAAATCCGCCCCACTTATATAAAGACATCCTGAACACCTGAATCGTAGGAATAATCATAAAAATGGTTAACAAAATCAGTGCAGGTACCGTACAAATAAAAATAAAAATCCTTTTTTCTGTCGTTTTATTCATGACTATCACCTCGATTAATAAATATAACGGTGAGGAAGATTTCTCACCGTTATACTAGTGAATTATTATTTTAATGCTGACCGTAATTTGTCACTCACCTTTTCAACGGCTTTTTGCCAATCTTTTACCTTCTTATCTCCAGAAACAATACTGTCGACCGATCTGAATAATGTATCTGCCATGCTGACACCCTCAACAGCTTCTGTTGCGGCAAATCCACCCATACCTGCCTTTGCTCCGGAATCATAAATACTATAGAATAGTTTATTGTCACCCGTCAGTTTTTCAGAAATCCCTTCTATTGGCTGAATCGCACCAGCTTCTGCAAATATTTCAGCTGCTTTATCCGAATACACAAACGTTAAGAAATCCTTTGCTGCGTCTTTATTTTTCGCTTGTGCTGGCACCCACATTTGTTCAAAGAACGTAAAGGCATAACGGTCACCGCCATCTTCAATAGCCGGCAACGCTGTCATTCCCCATTCAAAGCCATCAGCTCTTGGGGCATCTTTCATTTCGCCCACGACCCACGTACCATTTGGCATAAACAGTGCTTTATTATCGAGAATCAATTGCTGGTTTTTCGTAAAGTCTTTGTCATTCGCATTGGCAACGGTTGTTGGCGCCGTGTATTTCGCTAATTTACCGACAATCTCAAAGACTTTCGTTGCTCCTGGTGATTCCCAAATGCCATCTTCATATTTCATTGCTTTATTGTAGAAATCAGGTCCTCCCACTTCTAATAGTAAAGAATAGAAGAAGGCATCAAAGTAACCTGTCGTCGGATACGTAAATAAAGAGATTCCTTCTGCTTTTGCTTTATCACCTAATGCCCACATCTCATCCCATGTCTTTGGTACTTCCCAGCCTTTTTCTTTTAATAAGGCAGCATTATAGAATAACCCTGTTGGACTATAGAACATCGGTGCCATATACGTTTTTCCATCATTATATGGATTAGTGGCGAGTGTATCAGTGAAACCTGGTACCAGCTTATCCTTTACTTTGAAATCCTCACCAAAAACATTTTTATCCAAAACATCTGTAATGTTTTCTAATGCTTTATCTTTAATCAATGTTTCGGTCAGCGCCAGTTTTCTTCCAGTTGCCAATAACACTACATCAGGATAGTTGCCCGCTTTCATATTCGGGCTGATGACTTCTTCAAGATTTTTATCTGCCGTCAACTCAACCTTAACATTCGGATTAGCCTCTTCATAGGCTTGTGCCACTTTGGTCCACATATCTTTCCCATAAGCTGATTCAAGTGCTGCAATGTGAAGAGTTTGGTTCTTACTTGAATCTTTACCGTCCTTCGAGTCATCCACCTTTGAGGTTTCACTACTCTGACAAGCTATTAAACTAAGAGATAATAACGCTGTCATTCCTGACAAAAAAAGCTTCTTTTTCATCTTCATCTTGACCCTCCTTTTTCTATTCCCTTTATGGGTAAATTATACGAGAGGTAAAAACGCTTTCACAATAAACATCTTGTTCTGTTTTTTAGATATCTTGTTTTCCGTTGTAATAATTCACTAAAATATCTATAATATGGAGAAAAGTGTCTATGAAGGAGGGGTTTATTTGTCCAATGAGGTTTATGAAGTTCCAAATTCAGAACGAGGCCATCTTCCTATCAAACTTCTCTATGTAACAAAAGCAAAATTTGATAAAGATTGGCATAGTACAAATCATACTCATCACTTTACAGAAATTTTGTATATTACCAAGGGGAGAGGAACTTTTATCTATTCAAAAGAGGAAGTCCCCATCAAAGAGCATGATTTAATTGTGATTAATCCGAATATCGAGCACACCGAAAAATCCGGCCCCGATTACCCGCTCGAATATATTGCACTTGGTATCCAGGGCCTCGCTTTTTCATCCCCAGATGACCCTGGGATACAGGCCACTTTTTTTAATTATAAAGAGGAGCATAAGGCCTATCTCTTTTACCTCCAGCAATTGATGGAGGAAGTGGAAAATCAAAAGGAAGATTATGAGTTGATCATCCAGAATATTTTAGAAATCCTACTACTTAAAATGATGAGAAAAAAGACTTTTAACCTTGAGAAGACCTCTTCTGAAAAGATTAGTAAAGATGTGGCATTCATCAAAAATTATATTAAGCAGCATTTTCGTGAAGAGATTAATTTATCTACTCTTGCAGAGGTTGGTCATATCAATAAATACTACCTTTCCCACTCCTTCAAGAAAGCATTCGGCGTTTCACCGATTGAATATTTAATTCAAATCCGTATCCGGGAAAGTAAGATTTTGTTAGAAACTACTAATTACCCAATTTCTAGTATATCAGCCATTACCGGCTTTTCTTCTCAGTCATTCTTTGCACAATCCTTTAAACGTGTAACAGATCTATCACCTTCACAATACCGGAATGCCAAAAATTCCAAGAAAAACAAAACTAGAAAATCAAAAGCAACAAATGAAAAAGTGATGCAAATAACGTCACAATAGACTTCCTTTCTTATCAACCTTCCAAGTATAATTAGGCCAAAGACTAAAGGAGAAAAAACTTTGGATAAGGACCAAGCAATTTTATTATCAAATTATATTGAACAATCAAATTCATCCATCTACGAAATTAGAAAACTTGATACGGTCAGCGGCACCCTTCCAAAGTTCCACCAGTGGACAAACGGAAAGAAAACGTTAGCTGCCTATGAGGTGACTCGTCCAGAAACCGACACTAGTTATTATTTTGTCTTTATTGATTGGCATCGCAATGATATTTATTATTTGGTGATTTATGCCCATGATAAATCAACGACAGTAGCCGAACTTCGCCAAGTTCAGGATATAGACGGTTCCCCGCACATTATTTGGATGTACAAACCGTTTAAACGTGACGGAAAAAACGATCAGCGGAAAGCTTATTTTAAGCAAATGTTTGGCTCCACTACCGTACAAATCAAACTCCCCGCATCAGTGGAAGAAGTAGACGGGTTTTATGATCAACTTTTTCGTTTATGCCAAAACCGAATAAAAGCGGACCAAATCGTTGACGTTTTTGACTTTTAATGTCAAGCCCATAAGAAAAAGTGAGGCTGCTTCAGCCTCACTTTTTCTTATAATACTTTACTCAAAAATGACTTGGTCCGGTCTTCTTTCGGATTTTCGAATAATTCCTTTGGAACGTTTTCTTCAACGACAACTCCACCGTCCATAAAAATGACGCGGTCTCCCACTTCTTTTGCAAAGCCCATTTCATGTGTGACAACGACCATCGTCATACCTTCTTTGGCCAATTGCTTCATAACCTCTAATACCTCACCGACCATTTCCGGGTCAAGCGCGGAGGTTGGTTCATCAAAAAGCATAATCTTTGGTTCCATCGCAAGCGCCCTGGCAATCGCCACACGCTGCTTTTGTCCACCTGATAAAGAATCCGGATAGGCCTCTGCTTTTTCTTCTAAGCCAACTTTTCTTAAAAGCTCCAAACCTTTTGCCTTCGCTTTTTCTGCCGGCACATTTCTTACCTTCATTGGAGCCAGCATAATATTTTCAATTACCGTTTTATGAGGGAACAGGTTAAATTGCTGGAATACCATGCCCACTTCTGTCCGCACTTTGTTGATATCCGTCTTTTTATCGGTCAAATCGATTCCTTCAATATAGACATGGCCGCCCGTAATCGTCTCAAGCATATTTAAGCAGCGCAGAAATGTTGATTTTCCAGAACCTGAAGGTCCAATCACCACCACTACCTCTTGCGGCTTGACGGTAACATTAATATCTTTGAGAACTTCATTGCTTCCAAATGACTTTTTTAATTTTTCTACTTTTATCATTCGGTTGCCAGCCTCCTTTCCAGACGCGTTAACAGAAAGCTTAAAGAAAGAGTTAATACTAGATAAATAATCGCCGCCGTTACATACGGCTCCCAGACACGAAAATATTGCCCTTGCATCGCTTTCCCCCAATACATTAGCTCTGGGGCGGCAACGATTGATGCCAGCGATGATTCTTTAATTAACACGACAAATTCATTTCCCAGTGGAGGAATCATTCGTTTAACTGCCTGCGGCAGGATCACATGGCGCATAGCTTGTACATGATTCATCCCGAGTGAGCGGGCTGCTTCCATTTGCCCCCGATCAATCGATTGGATACCGGCGCGGAAAATTTCAGCGATATAGGCTGCTGCATTTAAAGAAAGGGTTACAATAGCCGCCGCAATCGCGTTTGTTTCCCCTAGAAAAAGGGGAACAACTGCAAAGTGTATTAATAAAATTTGTACTAGTAATGGCGTCCCCCTAAAAAAGGTAACGTACACACTAAACGGTAATGCGAGAAGCTTATTTCGCATCATTTTCCCTAATCCAATAAACAAGCCTAGTATAGTTCCTATTAAAATACTTGCAATTGAAAGTCCTATCGTTAATAACGTTCCTTTAAGAAAAAATGGAGCATATTCAGCTAAAATGTCCCATCTAATATCCATCTAACATCCCCCTGCCTATTCATCATGAAGCCTGTTTCCGCAATATAACCAAAAATTGCGTAACTGCTATTAATTGAGTTACGCAATTTCCTGTTCTTAACGGTTCTTATTCTTTTGGTAATTTACTTACATCTGGATCCACTTTAAACCACTTCTTGTAAATTTTTGCATACTCCCCATTTTCCATAAGGGTATTAATCGCTTTATCCAAATCTGCTTTCAGCTTGCTTCCTTTTGGCAGCATTAGTCCGTAAAACTCCTGTGCAAAAGCAGTAGAATCTTCAATGACAACAAAGTTATCTTTTGGATTGTTTAAAACGTATTGTTCAATAACAGTGTTATCGGCAACAACTGCATCCGCTCCGCCGCTTTTTAATTCTTGAATCGCAAGATTGTTATTTTCAAATTTTTTGATTTTCTCATTATTTTTACCAAGAAGGCCTTCAACCGCTTCCTGACCTGTCGTTGCATTTTGAACAGCAATTGTTTTATTGTTTTTCAAATCTGCCCCGCTCTTAATATCGCTGTCTTTTGGAACAAGAATCTTGTTGGTTGATAGGAAATAAGGTCTTGTAAAATCATATGATTGCTTTCTTTCATCGTTAATGGTGATGGCAGACATACCGATATCAGCTGTTTTCTTGTCTAATTCCACAAATAAAGGATCCCAGCCTACATTCTCAATCTTAATTTTTATTCCAGCTTCCTTGGCAACTGCATTCATAAAATCAACATCAAACCCGACTACTTTCCCTTTATCTAAGTATTCAAATGGCGCATAAGCTGCATCTGTTACGACCTTTAGCGTTTTATCATCGGAACCGCTGCCTCCAGTCGTTTTGCTCGTCCCGCACGCAGAAAGAATAAAAACAAATGCTGCTATTAATACAGTAGAAATAACTTTCATTTTTTTCATTTCTTGACCTCCTAAATATTTTTTTATAAAAATAATTTTACCAAACATTAATAATATTTTGAATAAAAATAAATATTATTTTTTATGGATTTTTATTCAACTTTTTAATTTATTACTATATTAATAGGCTAAAGTAAAATAATCAACATAATATCCTAGAAAAAATATTATCACTTTTTTCCTTTTCTGTTAGTTCAGTCTGGGAGAAATTGTTTTAAGGGCGATATAGGCATTCGCCGTCTCTCTCCGCGAATAACTACATAACTTATAGGGTATCTATTACAAAAGGAGAGTTGCCTGATGAATCAATACGGTTATTACCAAGCCCCTCAAACCCCAATTGACTATAACTCTTACGGACAATTTAACCCGTATACACAAGCGTTGCCTTACTCACAACCAGAGTATTATGATTATGAACATTATGAACATTATGAACCTGATAGACAACCTCAGCAAATAGAGCGCCGCCTCAATCAACTTGAAAGGCAAAATGAGCGCCAAGAGAGAGAAATCAACCAGCTTCAACGCCGGCTGCAGCGCGTTAATCAACGGCTTCGTGTCTTGGAAAGAAGATTTAACATTCCATTTACACCTTTTGATGGAGAATTCTAAAAAATACAGAACTGGGCAATTGCCTGGTTCTTTTTTGTGAGAATCACTTTCAAAACCAACCTATAGTGGAAAAAGGTTGTTAATTTATCTAACAGATTCGCTGACAAACTGCAAAAATTCAGCTAACTTTTCATTATAAACTATTGAAAGGGAGATTATTATGTATCAAAAGAATGACATTCAATTAGCTGAAAAAATACTTAAATTAGATCAATTAAGAGATGAGCTGTATGAAGAATTAATGAAAACACTTGGCTCTAGAGCAAATGAACTTTTAAGAACACTCCAAAATTGCTAATAAAGGAGAGGAAAAGGTTGGGAAAACATTTCAGGGATGGAATAGAGAAGCTGCGGACTTTTTATATTAAAAGACTGTTAGAATCAGGTACCCTTCAATCCACTGACCCTAAACTTACCTCTCTTACAATAAGTGAACTGAAGGGTATTTACAAAAAAGCTTTTTCCCCTGACAACAAATAAAAATCAACTCCCTCATGATATATTTTTTCAAAATTTAATCATTTTTGTTCCAAATCCCCATCTCATGTGAGAAAATATAACATAAAATATCTTGTACGTAACAGTTTTATAGAATGCTAATATTGTGTGGTGATAGAAGTCATGGGAAATGACATGTCCTATAAAGATAAAAAGGTTATTACCATAGGGGTCGTCAGGGACCTGACCGGTCTTTCCGAACGTCAAATTCGCTATTACGAGGAAAGAAAATTGATTTTCCCTGAAAGAACACCAGGCGGCAGCCGAAAATACTCCTTTGCCGACGTAGAGCTGTTGGTGGAAATCGCCAACAAAATTGAAGACGGCGTCCAGACACATGAAATCCGAAAGGAAATGCTGCGCGCCCAAAAGAAACAAAACCAAGAAGATGTCAGAAGAAAGATGATCCAAGGGCAACTAAACGCCCAGTTTGGATTACGAAAAGGACCTACTTCCTAACAGAAGTTGGTTCTTTTTTTGGTAAAAGCAAAAACCATGTGAGGTATTCTAACAAACTTATAGAAACATCATCCACATCCATGTAAAAATACAACTACACCGAATGTTAAGAAAATTAACATAGTTAAAAGGAGGAGCATTAATGGATACAATATTCTTGATGAACAGTATGTGGGTCATGTTGGGAGCTGTCCTTGTCATTTTAATGATTGGAGGGTTCATCTTATTAGAAACCGGTTCGACCCGCATGAAAAATGCCGGGCACATTGCCGGCAAAACGATCCTTACATTTGGAATTGGCTCTATTATATTTTGGGCTGTGGGCTTTGGGTTAATTTTTGGAAGCGGCAATTCCCTGATCGGCTTTTCCGATTTCTTTTACTCAGGCTATGATATCGATAGTTTATCACTCTCCGGTGCTGTTTTCTTTTTATTTCAATTAGCCTTCGCGGGCATATCACTAACGATCGCATTTGGCGGATTTGCCGAACGCGCTAAATTAGGTGCTTACCTAGTATTTGCTGTTCTTTTCTCTGTAATCGTTTATCCTCCAATCGCCCATTGGATTTGGGGCGGCGGCTGGTTGGCAGAGCATGGGAAACAAGACTTTGCCGGGTCCACCGTAGTCCATTTAACTGGAGCGATGGCAGCCCTGGCCGCAACCATTATCTTAAAACCAAGGATTGGTAAATATAATAAAGATGGATCTGCGAACAATTTAGCTGGCCATAACCAAGTGTTTACAGCATTAAGTGTATTACTTCTCTGGGTTGGTTGGTTTGGATTTAACGCCGGCAGTACTTTATCCGTTGACAAAGGCTTCTTCGGCTTCGTTGCCCTCAATACAAATTTGGCAGCCGCCGCAGGTACTGTCGCAGCAATGATAATTTCGTGGATGGTTTTAGGAAAAGCTGATGTTCCAATGATGTTAAACGGCGCGTTGGCAGGGTTAGTTGCTATTACTGCTTCTTGTGCTTTTGTTGATACCTGGGCAGCTGTCCTGATTGGTTTTATCTCAGGAATTCTTGTTTTTTACAGCATCCGCTTTTTTGAAAAAAGAAAAATAGATGATCCAATTGCTGCACTATCTGTTCACGGAACAGCTGGAGTTTGGGGAACGTTATCAACTGGCTTCTTTGCAACAAAAGAATTAGCAACCGTTGGTCAGCCAGGATTATTTTACGGCGGCGGCCTGCATCAGTTAGGTGTTCAAGCAATCGGAGTTCTTGCCTGCGGCGCTTTTGCCTTTATCGTATCATTCATTCTTCTATCCATTATGAAAGCAATTATGAACGGACTTCGCGTTTCCGAAGAAGAAGAAATCATTGGGCTGGATATGAGCGAACACGGCAGTTACGGCTACCCTGAATTAATGAAGGCAGAACAAAAACTAAATGCATAAAATTTTCATGTATCATGATTCCTGCCCCTCCGTTTTTGGGGTGGGGGTTAACTATTAAAGAAAAGCGGTGAAACGGATGGGGAACTCCAGCTACATAGAGATTAGAAATTACAGGGATAGCCGGATAGGGGAGGTTTCTCGCGACCACTTTAGGCTAAATAATCTCCATGATGAAATCATGAAACAAGTAATCGAATTAGCCGTCTGCCGAACAAAAGAAAAGTATGGTTCCCCTCCCTGTTCCTTTTCTTTTTTTGTCATGGGCAGCGCTGGCAGATCGGAACAGTCTATTTGGAGTGACCAAGACCACGGTATCATTTATCAGGAACTAAGCCCAGAAGCACAAGCCTATTTTTTGGAATTAGGAATGGAGATTACAGCAGGATTATATCAGACAGGTTACGATTACTGTGATGGCGGTGTTATGTCCAACAATCCAATGTGGTGTAAATCCATGTTCGAATGGCAGCAGCAGTTAACAAATTGGCTTCTCGACTCCTCTTTCGAATCCATACGGTATTTACTCATTTTTATCGATGGAAGATCCCTATATGGCGGGAATGAAAATATAGAAAAACTAAAATCAATCGTCTATCAAACGATCCATAAAGAACATCTTATCTCTAAGGTTTTAGGAAATACACTATACCTTAAGAAAGGCGTAAACATACTAGGAAATCTATTAATCGAAACACACGGTCCATATGCCGGTTCTCTCAATCTAAAAGAAGCAGGACTCTTTCCATATGTTAATGCTGTACGACTTTTAGCTATTAAAGCTAATGTGACCGGGACCTCTACCCTTTCGAGACTCGAGCAGCTGAAGGAGGCAGGTCTTTCTTCCATTGAAAAGGACATATACAAAACGCTGTTTTTAAGGTTACTAAACTACCGGCTTTTATATGGAAATCACACTGACTATAAATCTGGACATTTTTTACCCATCCAAATCCTCAGCAAAGAACAAAATAAAGAGTTAAAAACCATTATTAGAAACGGGGCCGCCTTCTTTCGATTAGTAAGAAGATTAATAGAAAAGGATGATTAAAAGTGGGAATGAATGAGATGTTCCAATTTTTTCGGCAAATTTCTGGAAAGCTCAATTTGAATATTTATGCAGGAATACAAGGACAATCTACTCCTCAACAGATGGCCTTTATCAGGAATCTGCAAAAAGAAATGAGACAAAAAAACACTCTAGACTCCCCGCTTAACGAATTAAAAGTAGTTGTGTTCGATATAGAAACAACAGGATTTTACCCTGAAAAAGGGGATTACGTTCTATCTATCGGCGCCATTAAAATGAAGGGGCCGCATATCGAGACCGCAGAAACGTTTTATTCACTGATAAAATCAGAGCAATCACTATCTGATGAAATTGCCGCCTTAACCAATCTGAGTGAAGAAGAATTGCGAAATGCGCCGACTGCTGCAGAAGTATTAATGCAGTTTTTCAAATTCGTTGACGGAGCTATCCTAGTTGCCCATCACGCCAACCATGAACAGATCTTTATGAAAAAAATAACCTGGGACTTTTTACGAACCAAATTTAATCATCGCATCATTGATACCTCATTTTTAATCCGTCTATCGGATACTTATTTGAAATCAATGCCGCTTGAAGACGTATGCGGCATTTGCGGAATTCAGATTAAGGATCGGCACCATGCGCTGGGAGATGCCGCTATGACTGCACAAGTTTGGCGATATTATCTAGAGATAGCTCAGAAGAAAGGTTTCGGTAATTTAAGGGAGGTGTACGAATATCTCGCAAAGCTGGAATAAGTAAAAACGCTATTTTACAGTAGTGTTTTCTGCTTAAATGGACTAAATGCTAAAAATGCAATTAATCCGAGTTTCCAACACTATCACGTTATTTCCCTCTGGTTTCCCCCCCTCCTTTCTACGGCAAAAATATTCACTTAAAAAAATTTTCAAAAAAATTTTTCCTCTCCTTTTCCTTATCATGACAAGAATGAAAACGCTAACAATTATTTTGATTAATTTGAATTGTCTGATTTTTGTATTGACCATGTTTCCGATTGGTTGTATGATTATCGTCAATAAGAATCTAATAGATAAATGATGCCTTTGTTCATCCCCTACAACAGGGATGGGGCAAGGCTATTCTTTTAAAATGAGGATTTAATCATTTAAAGCGTTTTATCATGAAAGAGGAGTGGTTAAGTTGGGAAGTCAATGGATATTCCTTGGCGGCCAGTTCGTCAAGAAAGAGGATGCTGTCGTTTCAGTATTTGACCATGGCTTTTTATATGGTGACGGAGTATTCGAAGGTATTCGCGTATATAGCGGGAACGTCTTCAGGCTCGATGCCCACCTGAAAAGGCTATATGAATCCGCTCAATCCATTATGTTGAAGATTCCATATACACAGGAGGAAATGACGGAGCTAATCGTGGAAACGATTAGAAGAAACCAGCTAGAAAGCGCCTATATACGTCTCGTTGTTTCACGCGGTAAAGGGAATCTTGGACTGGACCCTTCTTCCTGCTCTAATCCAAATGTCATCATTATCGCTGAGGAATTAACCATGTATCCAAAAGAGTTTTATGAGCATGGAATTAAAATCGCCTCTGTTGCGAGCAGAAGAAATCGCCCAGATGTACTGAGCCCACAAATTAAATCGCTGAATTACTTAAATAATATCCTTGTTAAACTGGAAGCCAATCAGGTTGGCGTTCAAGAGGCATTAATGCTAAATGATCAAGGTTATGTAACAGAAGGTTCAGCAGATAATATTTTTATTGTAAAAAATGGGGTTATCTATACTCCTCCCGTTTACTTAGGTGCATTAGAAGGCATTACACGAAATGCCATTATTGATGTTGCTAAAGCAAAAGGTTTCGAAGTGAGGGAAACTCCTTTCACACGACATGATGTTTATGTGGCCGATGAAGTTTTCTTAACTGGAACAGCAGTAGAAGTTATTGCCGTCATTGAAGTGGATCAACGAGTAATTAAAGACGGCAAGCCTGGAGAAATAACGAACCAATTATTAGAGGAATTTAGACAAATTGTCACAACCGACGGTGTGGCTTGTTATCCGACAGGCGCAAACCATGCCATCGTCAGTTAGGAGATAGAAAAATGCGAAGCGATATGATTAAAAAGGGAATTGACCGTGCTCCCCACCGCAGCCTATTATACGCAACCGGGGTAAAGACGAGTGACTTAGAAAAACCGTTTATCGGTGTCTGCAACTCTTATATTGATATTATCCCTGGACATAAACACCTTAATCATTTCGGTGAAATTGTTAAAGAAGCTATCCGGGAAGCCGGCGGCATACCTTTCGAATTTAATACAATTGGCGTTGATGACGGTATTGCCATGGGACATATCGGAATGCGTTATTCCCTCCCAAGCCGTGAAATCATCGCTGACAGTGCCGAAACAGTTATTAACGCCCACTGGTTTGACGGTGTTTTTTACATTCCAAACTGTGACAAAATCACTCCGGGAATGTTAATGGCAGCCGCCAGAACCAATGTACCTTCTGTTTTTGTTTCTGGGGGTCCAATGGAAGCAGGTGTTTCCTCTTCTGGAAAGCAGCTTTCCCTCACTTCAGTATTTGAAGGAGTTGGTGCCTACCATAACGGTACCATTAGTCAGCAGCAGCTGTTAGACATCGAGACTCAGGCCTGCCCTACATGTGGATCCTGTTCAGGGATGTTTACAGCCAATTCGATGAACTGTCTCATGGAAGTACTCGGAATGACCGTTCCAGGAAACGGGACCATCGTCGCGACTTCAGAAGAAAGACATGAGTTAATTCGTCAGGCTGCAAGACATTTGATTGAATTAGTCAAAAAAGATATTCGCCCACGCGATATCATTACAAGAGAAGCAATTGATAATGCATTCGCACTTGATATGGCAATGGGAGGCTCAACGAATACAGTGTTACATACACTAGCCATCGCCCATGAAGCCGGAATTGAATACGATCTCCGCGATATTAACAAAATCGCTGAAAAAGTTCCATATTTAGCAAAAATTATGCCGGCATCTGATTATTCTATGGACGATGTTCATCGTGCAGGCGGTGTCAGTGCAATCATCAATGAGCTGTATAAAGTGGAAGGTGCCCTGCATGATAACTGCTTAACAATTACAGGAAAAACTCTTGCTGAAAATGTGAAGGAAGCAACAATCACAAATGAGGCTGTTATCCGGACAAAAGATAATCCATATAGCCCTGTTGGCGGCCTGTCCATCCTATATGGAAACATTGCACCGGATGGCGGGGTTATCAAAGTTGGAGCAGTAGATCCATCGATTAAAACCTTCCTTGGTGAAGCGATTGTTTTTGAATCACAGGATGAGGCACAAGAAAATATTAACAACGGCACTGTAAAATCTGGCCACGTTGTTGTTATTCGATATGAAGGTCCAAAAGGCGGACCGGGGATGCCGGAAATGCTCGCACCTACTTCTGCAATTGCTGGACGCGGGTTAGCGAAAGAAGTTGCCCTCATTACTGATGGCCGCTTCTCTGGTGCAAGCCGAGGGATTTCAATCGGTCATATCTCACCGGAAGCAGCCGAAGGCGGTCCTATCGCCCTTGTTGAAAATGGCGACAAAATTTTAATTGATCTTGAAGCACGCTCCATTGAACTTCTCGTAGATGAAGAGGTTTTAGCTGAAAGACGCTCCTCTTGGGTTAAACCAGAACCAAAAATTAAAACTGGTTATCTAGCAAAATATGCAAAGCTTGTTACCTCTGCCAATACTGGCGGGATTATGAAGATATAGAGAAAAGCGGAAGCGACCGTTTAGCGCACGACAGGCCTGGAGCGCTCCAACTGAGATAAAGGAAACACGAAGAGCGTCAGCGCATTCGTGCTTGACTTATCGTAGGGCGGAGAGCGAAGGACACTAGTCGCTGGTTGCTGGAGCTAGACAGTAATCAAAGTTTGAAAACGCAGGGAATTAGTAGTACCCCTCCCCTTCCCAAGGAAGCTAAGGTACTAAACGTGTTAAGTGAAGAATCAATTGACAAAAAAATATAATAAATCGATGACGGGAATAAAGGAATAAGAATTTGTATTTTCAGAGAGCTGGGGTTGCTGGAAGCCCAGTAATACAACTTATTCTGACATCATCCCTGAGTGTTGCGCTGAAAAGCTTCTCGCTTACTAGGTGCAATCGGGTGTTAAATTAATAGCACCTGTTACCAAAAGAAGCGTTTTTTTAATTGTCGCTTCATAAGGCAGTATTCGTAAGAATGCTGTGAAACCGGGTGGTACCGAGAAAATGAAAAGGCCTTTTCTCCCCGATTATTCTGCTTTTGATTTCTTGAATGCAGTTTATTCGGGTAGAATAGGGCCTTTTTTACTGCGCTTGAACAAAATCAGCCATAGGCTGAGTATTTTAAATATTCAAATACCCTTAAGGAGGGAATACAAGGTGAAAGTAGAAGCAAAACTGGAATTCCAAACCAGTACCGCACCAAAAACAGGGGCAGACCTTCTCATTGATTTATTAATTAATGAAGGAGTTGAAACCATTTTTGGTTATCCAGGCGGGGCTGTTCTTCCAATCTACGATGCGATTTATCGGGCAAAGGCAAGAATTAATCACGTCCTCTTCCGTCATGAGCAAGGCAGCATCCATGCTGCGGAAGGTTATGCACGAATTACTGGGAAACCAGGAGTCGTCCTTGCCACATCAGGACCTGGAGCAACGAACCTGGTGACAGGAATTACAGATGCTATGATGGACTCCTTACCGCTTGTGGTTTTTACAGGACAGGTTGCCCGAGGCGTCATCGGAACAGATGCTTTCCAGGAAGCAGATGTTATGGCCATCACGACTCCAATAACCAAGCATAATTATCAGGTGCAATCCATTTCCGACCTGCCAAGAATCGTGAAGGAAGCCTTCCATATTGCTTCAACCGGGCGTCCCGGACCAGTCCTAATCGATATTCCAAAGGATATTTCCGCTGGGGAACTATTCGAAGAGCCACAAGAAGTAAGCATTCATTTGCCAGGTTATCAGCCGACTACTAAGCCAAACCCGCTTCAAATCAAAAAACTGGCGGATGCACTTGGAAAGGCGAAAAAGCCTCTCATTCTTGCTGGTGCAGGTGTTCTTCACGGCAAAGCTTCTGCGGAATTAACGGAATTTGCAGAAAAACATCAACTTCCAGTGGTAACAACATTGCTTGGTCTAGGGGCATTTCCAGCCAACAATCCTCTGTCTTTAGGAATGGGTGGTATGCATGGTACCTATACCGCAAACATGGCAATGTATGAATGTGATTTGCTTATCAATATCGGCGCCCGTTTTGATGACCGTCTTACCGGTAACCTAAAACACTATGCACCAACTGCAAAAGTGGCCCATATTGACATTGATCCAGCCGAGATAGGTAAGAATGTTCCGACTCTTATTCCTATCGTTTCCGATGCCAAAGAAGCTTTAGTCGAGCTGATCAATCAGACAGCTGAATCGCCGGAACACTTAGCCTGGTTAGAGACGCTTAAACAATATAAAGCGGAATTCCCACTTTGGTATAAACATAGTCCTACCGGCATGAGCCCACAATGGCTGATTGAAGCAATCCATAAAGTTACAAATGGGGAAGCAGTGGTAACAACGGATGTAGGCCAGCATCAGATGTGGGCTGCACAATTTTACAATTTTGACAGGCCGCATCGCTGGGTAACCTCCGGCGGACTAGGAACGATGGGCTTTGGCTTTCCTGCCGCAATAGGAGCGCAGATGGCTGCTCCAGAAAGCACTGTCGTAGCCATTGTTGGGGATGCTGGTTTCCAAATGACCCTGCAGGAGCTATCTGTTATATATGAACAAAACCTGCCAATCAAAATCATTATCGTTAATAATGGAGCGCTCGGAATGGTTCGTCAGTGGCAAGAACTGCTTCATGGGAACCGCATTTCCGAATCGATTCTTCAATCACAGCCTGATTTTGTAAAGCTGGCAGAAAGCTATCATATTCGCGGGTTAAAGATTGAAACACAGGAAGAACTAATCACAAAGCTTCCGGAAGTATTTGCTTATGATGGTCCTGTTCTTATGGATTGCCGAGTTCTCCAGCAGGAAAAAGTTTTTCCAATGATTGCTCCGGGTAAAGGGATACATGAAATGATTGGGGTGAAACCATCATGAAACGAATTATCACTCTAACAGTTCAAGACCGAAGTGGTGTTTTGAATCGAGTTACTGGCCTGTTACAAAGGCGGCAATTTAATATTGAGAGTATTTCAGTTGGGAAAACCGAAACCGAAGGAATCTCAAAAATGACTCTGGTTGTTGAAGTGGAAGACGATCAGCGACTTGAGCAGGTTACCAAACAATTAAACAAGCAAATTGATGTTTTAAAAGTTTCCGATATTACGGATAAAGCAATCGTTGTACGGGAACTTGCACTCATAAAAGTGGCCAGCAGTTCACAGCTTCGCAGCGAAATCAACGGAATTATTGATCCTTTCCGCGCCTTGATTATCGATGTGAGTAAAGATAGTTTAGCCGTTCAAATTACAGGCCGCCCTGACAAAATCGATGCTTTGATAGAGTTACTACGGCCTTTCGGCATTAAAGAAATTGCCAGAACAGGGCTGACAGCCTTCCAACGAGGTCATCAGCCACAAGTAAACGATCTACCAACATATTCACTATTAAAATAACTAATATATTTGAGAGGATGATTCATAATGGCAAAAGTACTATATAACGGTGATATTCAAGAGGCAGTTTTACAAGGAAAGAAAATCGCGGTAATCGGTTATGGCTCACAAGGTCATGCCCATGCTCTTAACTTAAAGGAAAGCGGCTTTGATGTAGTTGTTGGCTTACGCGGCGGGAAATCTTGGGATAAAGCTGTTGAAGATGGTGTAGAAGTAACTTCAGTTGCAGAAGCGGCTCGTCAAGCAGACGTAGTAATGGTTCTTCTTCCAGACGAAATGCAGCCAAAAGTTTATGAAGAAAGCATCAAACCAAATCTTGAAGCCGGAAATGCTTTAGTTTTTGCTCATGGCTTTAACGTTCATTTTACACAAATCGTACCACCTGCAGATGTTGACGTATTCCTAGTTGCACCAAAAGGTCCAGGACACTTAGTACGTCGTACGTATACTGAAGGTGCCGGCGTCCCTGCCCTTTATGCAGTTTACCAGGATTACACAGGTCAAGCACGTGAACTTGCCCTTGCCTATGCAAAAGGTATTGGCTCTGCTCGTGCAGGTGTATTAGAAACTTCATTCCAAGAAGAAACAGAAACAGATCTATTCGGAGAGCAGGCTGTTCTTTGCGGCGGTACTACTGCCCTAATCAAAGCAGGCTTCGAAACGCTTGTAGAAGCTGGTTATCAGCCAGAAGTAGCTTACTTCGAGTGCTTACATGAATTAAAATTAATCGTTGACCTTTTATACGAAGGTGGATTAGAAAATATGCGCTACTCTATCTCAGATACTGCTCAGTGGGGCGATTTCGTTTCCGGACCACGCGTTGTTAACGAAGATACAAAGGCCCGCATGAAAGAAGTATTAAAAGATATTCAAACAGGTGCATTTGCAAAAGGATGGATCCTTGAAAACCAAGCAAACCGTCCACAATTCAATGCAATTAACCGCAGCGAAAACAATCATCAAATCGAGGTAGTCGGTCGTGAACTTCGTGCCTTAATGCCATTTATTAAAAAACCAGTAAACCAAAAGAAAGAAGTGGTGGTAAATGGTTCACGTTAACATCTTTGATACAACCTTACGCGATGGCGAACAATCTCCTGGTGTAAATTTAAACCAGCTTGAAAAATTAGAAATCGCCAGACAGCTTGAGCGGTTTGGCGTTGATATTATGGAGGCCGGCTTTCCGGCTTCCTCTCAAGGCGATTTCGAAGCCGTAAGAGCCATTGCCAGAGCAATTAAAAACTCTTCTGTGACTGGCTTGGCCCGTGCAACAAAATCGGACATTGACATTGCGTGGGATGCCTTAAAAGATGCAGCCGAACCAAGATTACATGTTTTCATTGCTACCTCCCCTATCCATATGAAATATAAATTAATGAAAACTGAGGATGAAGTTGTCCAGACAGCTGTGGATATGGTCTCATACGCTAGACAAAGATTTCCGCAAATTGAATGGTCAGCTGAAGATGCTTCCCGGTCAGATCTTGATTTTCTTGTCCGAATTATTACGAAAGTCATTGATGCCGGCGCAACTGTCATTAATCTTCCTGATACAGTTGGTTACACGACACCTGAAGAATATGGCCGTATGTTTCGTTACGTGAGGGAAAACGTTCCAAATATTCATAAGGCAGCCTTATCATGCCATTGTCACGATGACTTAGGGATGGCCGTTGCCAACTCACTTGCAGCGATTGAAAATGGCGTTACCCAGGTAGAAGGTACTATTAATGGTATTGGTGAACGTGCAGGTAATGCTTCTTTAGAGGAAATTGCTGTTGCTTTAAATATTCGTAAGGATAAATATCCTTTCACTACTAATCTAGTTTTAAAAGAAATCAAACGAACCAGTGACTTGGTGAGCCGCTTTACCGGGATGAAGGTCCCTCCTAATAAGGCTGTTGTTGGAAAAAATGCCTTCGCGCACGAATCCGGCATCCACCAAGATGGCGTCTTAAAAAATGCATTAACTTATGAAATTATTACACCTTCAATGGTTGGAGTTGGATCCAACGACCTTGTTCTTGGAAAGCATTCCGGCCGCCATGCTTTTAAAGATAAAATCGAGCAGCTGGGCTTTGAATTATCACAAGAAAAGCTTAACGATGCTTTTAAATCCTTTAAGCAATTAACAGACAGGAAAAAAGAAGTAACAGATGAGGATTTATTTACAATTTTAATGGATATCCAAACAGCAGCGATCGATGTGAAAAAATATGAGCTTGTCGCATTCCAAGTCCAGTACGCATCAGCAAACCTTCCTACTGCAACGGTTGCCCTTACGACTCCAGAAGGTATCCGTGCAGAGACTGCCCGTACAGGAAGCGGAAGTGTAGAGGCCTTATTTAACACTTTAGAGGCTTTGGTTAAGGAAGAAATTCATTTGACTGATTTTAATTTAAGCTCAGTTGGACGCGGACGCGATGCTCTCGCAGAAGTCCATGTAAAAATGACTGTGAACGGAACGAATGTCAGCGGCCGCGGCTCCGCGCAGGATGTGCTCGAAGCTTCCGCAAAAGCATTCTTGAACGCTGTCAATCGTGTATTTTTTAACCAAAAAGCTTTTATCAAAGAACCAGCAGCACTATAAAAAACTTGGCGCCTAATAGCAGGCGCCCATCATAAACCAAAAAAATGAGGAGGTTGCTTCTAATGAAAAAACAAATTGTCTTACTTCCCGGTGATGGTATCGGCAAGGAAGTTATTGAATCTGCGAAAGATGTATTAAATGCAATTGCTGAAGAATATAACCACTCTTTTAGCTTCGAAACCCATGAAATCGGAGGAGCAGCCATTGACCTTTACGGCACTCCCCTTCCAGAATCAACCGTTGATGCCTGTAAGCTAGCCGACGCGGTTTTACTTGGTGCTGTAGGGGGACCAAAATGGGATAACAACCCTTCGCACCTGCGTCCAGAAAGAGGCTTGCTTGGTATCCGAAAGGCACTGGATTTATATGCAAACCTTCGTCCGATCAAAGGCTTTAAAAACCTGCTTCATGCTTCACCATTAAAGGAAGAAGTAGTTTCAGGAAGCGACCTCCTTATCGTACGTGAATTAACTGGCGGCATTTACTTTGGAACTCCAAGTGAGCGTCGTGACAATGGTCAGACAGTGGTTGATACTCTTGCCTATACCCGCAAAGAGATTGAAAGAATAGTAGACAAAGCGTTTCAAGCAGCTCAAGGCCGCCGCGGCCGCCTTACTTCTGTAGATAAAGCAAACGTGCTAGAATCCAGCAAGCTATGGCGGGAAATTGTTGAAGAGAAAAAGGTTCAGTATCCTGACGTTGCCGTTGAACATGTTCTAGTGGATGCGGCAGCAATGAAGCTGATTACAAATCCTTCGTATTTCGATGTTGTTGTGACTGAGAATATGTTTGGCGACATCCTTAGTGATGAGGCTTCTGTATTGACTGGTTCGCTAGGCATGCTCCCTTCAGCCAGCTTGAATGAGTCTGGGGTTGGCCTATACGAACCTGTTCATGGATCTGCACCGGACATTGCTGGAAAGGGTATTGCTAACCCAGTTGCTATGATTCTATCTGCTGCCTTAATGCTTAGGTATTCATTCAAGCTTGATGACGAGGCGAAGATGATTGAGGACGCGGTTCAATCCGTACTTGATGCTGGCTTCCATACAGCCGACCTGCAAATTGCTGAAGGACGCAAAGTAGGAACTGCTGAAATGACCCGATTGGTTGTAGATTATATCAAATCTCAAAGTCCTTCAAAATGTATCATGAGCTGTTACGTTTAAGAAGCATTTACGGAAACCGCCAGGCTCTCGATAATGAGCTGGCGGTTTCCTTCTAGAATTAAAATCTATTAATGTGAGGAAGGAAGCTATGCAAACACCAAAAAATATTATCCAAAAAATTTGGGAACAGCATGTTGTATATCAAGAAGAAGGAAAGCCGGATTTGCTTTATATTGATTTGCATCTCGTTCATGAAGTAACCTCTCCTCAGGCATTCGAGGGCTTACGAATGAACGGCCGGAAAGTGCGCCGCCCAGACCTAACGTTTGCGACGATGGATCATAACGTTCCAACCCGTCAGCGTCTTACTATCAACGACCCCATTTCGAAAAAGCAAATCGATACCCTTCAGCAAAACTGTCAGGATTTTGGGGTGCCGCTCGCTGATATTCATCATCCAGACAACGGAATTGTCCATGTCATCGGTCCTGAGCTGGGACTTACTCAACCTGGAAAAACAATTGTCTGCGGTGACAGCCATACCTCTACTCACGGGGCATTCGGAGCACTAGCATTTGGTATCGGCACAAGTGAAGTGGAACACGTCCTTGCGACGCAAACACTTTGGCAGGCACCACCGAAGACCCTTAATGTAAAAGTAAATGGAAAACTTGGGACAGGCGTTACAGCAAAGGATTTAATCCTTGCGATCATTGGAAAGTTTGGCGTACAGTTTGGAACTGGCTATGTAATGGAGTACACTGGCGAAGCAATCCGTGCCCTGTCAATGGAAGAACGGATGACTGTCTGTAATATGTCAATCGAGGCTGGCGCAAGAGCAGGACTTATCACACCGGATGAAACCACTTTTGAATACTTAAGAGGCAGACGTCATGCTCCTCAAGGTGAGGAATTTGAAAAAGCGGTCGCCCGCTGGAAAGCATTAGCAACCGACGAAGGCGCCGCTTATGATGCTGTCGTTGAAATTGAAGCGGCGGAAGTAGAACCGCAGGTAACATGGGGAACAAACCCAGGAATGTGTATCCCAATCACTGCGAATGTTCCTAGCCCAGATGAAACAGACAAACCAAGTGAAAAAGATGAAATTACCCGTGCCCTGCAGTATATGGGTCTTGAAGCTGGCCAGTCCATTTCAAGTGTTCAAATTGACCATGTCTTCATCGGCTCGTGTACAAATTCACGCTTAAGCGACTTGCGCAATGCAGCTGAAGTTATCCGCGGCCGCAAGGTTAACCCTAACGTTAAAGCCATTGTTGTTCCAGGTTCTTTCAGCATTAAGCTTGCTGCAGAAAAAGAAGGTATTGATGAAGTCTTTAAAGAAGCAGGATTTGAGTGGCGTGAAGCTGGCTGCAGCATGTGCTTAGCGATGAATGACGATATTGTGCCTCCTGGCGGACGATGTGCTTCTACTTCTAACCGCAATTTTGAAGGCCGTCAAGGTAACGGAGCTCGTACTCATCTCGTCAGTCCAGAAATGGCAGCTGCTGCCGCGGTTGCTGGACATTTTGTTGACGTCCGTCAATTTACTGCTCAGGAGGTTGGATAAAAAATGGAACCATTACGAATTCATCAAGGCCTTGTTTGTCCTTTAAACAGAACCAATATTGATACAGACCAAATTATCCCGAAGCAGTTTTTGAAACGGATTGAGCGCAGCGGTTTTGGCCAATTCCTGTTCTATCACTGGCGCTTTGATGATGATGGAAATTTACGCGAGGATTTTCCTCTGAATGCCGCGCAATACCAAGGTGCTTCCATTTTAGTTGCAGGAGAAAATTTTGGTTGCGGCTCTTCTCGCGAGCATGCTCCTTGGGCTGTTCAGGATTTCGGCTTTAAGGTCATCATTGCTCCAAGTTACGCCGATATTTTTAAAAATAACTGCGTGAAAAACGGCATTCTTGCGATTCAAGCAAGTGAAGAACAAGTCCAAACCGTTATGAAAAAGGCACAAACTGAAGGTTATACCTTAATTGTTAATTTAGAAGACCAAGTTGTATATGACAACGAAGGCTATGAAATTAAATTCGATATTGCTCCCTACCCAAAACAAATGCTGCTTAACGGCTGGGATGAAATTGGCGTAACCTTAAGCTACGAAGAAAAAATTAGTGAATATGAACTTGCGCATAAGTAAAGAGCTTGGATCTCCAAGCTCTTTTTTAATTCCCTGCAGATGCAAGCTCATGCATCATCAATTCTTGAAGTGTCTTGTTCCCCAGGGAATTTTGACCAAAAGCATTTGAGTTAGGCCAATACAGATGCCTAAATGAAACGCCATTGTTTAATTCTATTTCTAAAAATGCCGGTTCCCCCACAAAAGCATTCTTTTGTTGTAATACGTTATAATCCTCTATTTTTAATTTCAGCCATTCATTTAAAAATAGTTCCTTTACCTCCGGAGAAAATGTATGTATTCTTCTACCGTCCTCCGTACTTTCAATATAGATATTTTTCACAAGATTGTTAATGGGATATAAATCCCCTAATGTTTTAGCTGACTTATTTTCCTCAGCAATATATACTTTGTCATTAGCTACCACCATAAGAGACGCGGGGTATCCTTTTACAGCATAAATAGTGGTTCCTTCTTCAACATAAGCAGCATCACCATTTTTCATTTTATGATCACTGCAGGCTTTATCCGCCATTTTAAATTTTATCTCTCCTAATGGCTTTCCCTTTTCAATTTGCAGGTGGATCTCCTCATCTGCTGGTTCAGGAAAATGGTGCTGATATTTCATATTATTTATCATTAGGAGGTCTACCCATTCGATTGCTCCATCTGGACAACCCATCGTCCGAATACAGGAGGATAGCATTGTTAAAACGAGCATTAAAACTGCCAATCTAGTAATCCAGTACATACGTATCTCCCCTACCTTCATTGGTGTATATATTCACCAAAAAATGGTATTATCCTTCAAGTCAGAAAAAAACTGAGCAGCTACAAGGCCACTCAGCGATTTATTGTTAAAATCCCGGTAATCGATCTAAATTATTTTCTTTGATACCATCAGGTTCGCTGCGAATGATGTCCCTTCCATATTTATGAAAGACATCAACATGAGCAAGCTTGCCAGCTTTTGCTTCATCCAGAGCAGTGATATAATCCAGCTCCCGCCCTGTGTTTGTCTTAAAAGCAATAATATCGCCATCGTCGTTTTTCCTTACAGCGACGAACTCTTCTTTTCCGTTATTATTACCTTGACCTGCTTCCAATTGGGCTTGCTGCTTACCTTGATGTTTATACTGTTCATAAATTTTTTCAAAATCCTTCTCTTCCATGAAAAATTTCACCTCCGAACATTTGTTAGTATTTTTCTTTTCTTAAAATTTATCCCCCTCCTTGGATTCAAAAGTTTTATTTTATACACTAATATTGGTTAACCCCTTTGTGACCGGTTCGCTTATATTTTTTAAAATCAAGTACAGCAAGATAATAACCATTATATTTATTAAAAAAATGATTAAAAATACAACGATGGAAACAAATTGCAGCTAGAATTTGCACCAATACCATTGCCGAAAGGGCAGTCAACAATGTAATAACGGAGTGAGAACAATGCTTGATTTATCTAAAAACTATGATCCGAATCAAAATGCTGCGATACTAGCTAGCCTTGCGAATAATCCTTCTATGGTTGTTCAGGAAACTGCAGCTCTCTTTAAGCAGTTCCATCAAAAGGAATTTTCTGCTCCAAAAGTTGTTAAGAAACGCGTTTCTTTATCAGAAATGTTTTTCCGGCTTTTTTCAAAAAGGTCTAAGCTTAGCATTCCACCCATAATGAATGTGGATTCTCAAGGAATGGTTTATCCAGAATGGATAGATTTATTAAACAATGAATTCACTAAATTACAAAATAGAGCCATTAAAGAAGTAAATATCATTGATTATGGTGCAATTGGGGATGGTTTGACAGATTGTACTGCGGCTTTTCAAAAAGCATTAGGAATGGGCTCTGTAAAAGTAATGATCCCAAAGGGAATTTATGTTACCAAGGGGATCCGCCTGCCGTCTTGGACCATTCTGGAGGGTGCTGGAAAAGGTGTGACTACAATTAAGCTGCATGACGATGCTCCTAAAGGAACAAGGCTTATTACTAACGCCAATCATTGGCGAGGAAACCACCATCTTTTCGTTGGGTCATTGAGCTTGGACTGGAATGTGGAGAGACTTGGCGACAGTCCAAAAACGAGTACTTGGGGTAATCATTCAAGCTGTTTAACATACGCAAATGTAACGTATGGCTGGGTAAAGGATGTAGAGGCAATCAATCCAGGTCTTCATTGTTTTGACATTTCCTCTACCTTGTACAATTATGCAGGGGATGGTTTTCGTGCCCGGGGCGGCAGCATGTATGTGTGGCTTGATCATTTAAATGGCTATGGATTTGGCGATGACGGCATTACCACCCATCATAGTGATAATATTTTCATCTCGAACTCACATATGTGCGACCCAAGCGGAAGGGCCCATCAAAAGGGCTTCTCAAATTCAAACGGGATTGAAATTGATGACGGCTCACGGAATGTCTTGCTCGTCAATAATTCTACTGCCCGCTGCTTTGGCGGAGTGGAAATAAAGGCTCATGAAAATTCATCCGCAGCAGCTAATATCCAAATTGTTGGACATATTTCAGTGAATGATAACCGCTCCTATAATTTTCGCCATATCGGTCATCACAAAAGCACGGATGCTGAATCAAAAACGGCCTTTAATATCATGGCTGCAAATCTATTATGTATCGCTCCGATTTTTTCCGATTTATATAAGGATTCCACACCGCGAGGCTTGGTTGTTTCCGCATATAAAAATGTCGTCATTAATCAGTT
Organism: Neobacillus bataviensis; assembly: GCF_019969725.1. The sequence goes on along the minus strand of NZ_JAHXYW010000002.1, from coordinate 528,530 downwards.
TACCTTGATTGGCGACCCGTATTATGACTACAAAGGAAACCCAGTCATGGCGATCCAATATCGTGCTAGAAATGTAGTTTTGAAAAACATTTTGATTAAGGATTTTAAAACAGCAGGAGCAGGCATTAAAGTATTGGGAGGAGAAAATCGGGCGGAGAGTGTTCGGATTTGTGACGTGGAGATAGAAAATTCCTCTCCTAAATCCATTGATGTGGGTCAAGGTATCCAAGATATTAAGATTGAAAACTCCAGTACAAAAAGCGTCAAAACCTATCGTTGACGCTTTTCTTCTTTTTCAATTGGAATTTGGTCAATTAGCTTTTCGGCAGCTTTTCTATATAAATTACTCATATGAACAAGCGAGGAAATCATGAGTACCTGCTCTAGGTACGGGGCAACATCGTCCATCGCATCTTTTACTTCTGACTCTCGATCCTGTAAATCCATTTTAAAGTCCCCGACATTTTTGCTGGTTAGATTTAAATAACTATTGTAAAAGGAGTCTAAATTGATTTCCTCTTTGATAATTTTTTTATTGACGCCATCAAGCAATATTTTAATATCATTGATTGATAAAGCCCCTTTTAGCTGATAAATCAGACTGATTAAGATGAGATGTTCTTTTGAATATTTTTTATTTTTTATTGGAAAAATCAGCTTTCCCTTCGCATAGTTATTTATCATCGTTTTAGTAAGAACCTTTTCTTCGTCATTCCGCTTTGATTCAGCAAATTTATTTTCAAATAACTGAATGACTTGGTCCATGTATAAATCGATATTAGGAATTTCCTCCAAAGTCAGACTCGCTTCTAGGCCAAGCTGTTCAATAAGTTGATGGATATTTTCCATGATTTTAATTACCCCGTTCTCATGCTTGATATTTTTCATTATACCTTATGAAATAAGCATTGACTAGATGATAACACACTAGTATCATTATATGTAGTTATTAAAACTACATGTTACGATAGGAGGCATTCAAATGAACAATTACATTCGGGAACCAATCAATGGACTCACCCATTTAGCAGGGGCTCTTTTATCCTTTGTGGGGCTGCTCGCGATGGTTATCAAAGCATCCATGTCATCTCCATCACCAATGACCATTGCTGCTGTTATCATTTTTGGTGTAAGTATGATTTTGCTTTATTCCGCCTCGGCTACTTACCACATGGTTATCGCCAGAGATAAAGTGATTGCCTTTTTAAGGCGGCTTGATCATTCAATGATTTTTGTCTTGATTGCAGGAACATATACGCCTTTTTGCTTCATTAGTTTGAACGGAAAAACCGGTGCGATTCTTTTTTCGATTATTTCTGCAGTAGCGATAAGTGGAGTAGTTTTTAAAATGGTTTGGTTTAATTGTCCCCGCTGGATTTCGACGGCACTCTATATCGCGATGGGCTGGATGATTGTGTTTGTTTTTTCGCCGCTTGCCGGCAGTTTAAATCCTTGGGGTTTATTTTTATTGGTGTTAGGCGGCATCTTCTATACTATTGGAGGTGTCATCTATGGGGCGAAGCCGAAGTTTTTGGAGTTTAAGTATTTAGGCTTTCATGAAATTTTTCATATTTTCATATTGCTGGGCAGCCTTGCGCATTTCTTTAGTGTGTTTTTGTATGTTATATAATATGAATATTCTTATAAAATGGCTCGGAGGTATCCTCCAAGCCATTTCACATATATTTAAGGTTGAATAATCTACTCCGTTTTATCGATGTGATCGATGTGATCGATGTGATCGATGTGATCGATGTGATCGATTTTTCCTATTATGTTTTTTGTGATCTTTACTGTTTTTGTCTTTATCTTTTTTAGAATCTTTACTGTCTGTGGCATTATCTATTTTGGATTCGACTTCTATTCCGGCATTCTCGACTCCATCTTCTGTTATCATGCTTTCCTTTTCTGAAATTTGAATTTCGGCATTTTCAGATTGCTTCCATACTTCAAGTACCTCGTCTGCTACTCTCGTCCATTGGTATTTGGATTCAGCAAGTTCTCTTCCTTTTTCCCCCATTTTTTTCATCATATATTTGTCAGATAATATTTCGGTTATTTTTTTGTAAAAATTCTCTGGATCCTCCGGATTTTCCACTATTAATCCATTTTCCTTTGGAAGAATAACTTCAGGATTTCCTCCCCTTGCCGTTGTAACGATTGGGAGACCTGCTGCCATTGCTTCATAATGAACTCTTGCCAGAGGTTCCTGCCAAATTGAGGTACAGACAAATAAATCAGCCGCTGCAAACCAGTTTTGGATATCATATGGACTAACAAAGCCTGTTGTCATAACAGGTACTGACTGTGTTGCCGCTAATGCTCTAACATAGGCTACATAATCGGTTATCTCATTTTGGCTAAACCAATTACTTCCGACGATGACTAAAGCCAAATCTTTATATTTTTTAGAAAGCAATGGTAAGGCTCTGACTAATCTGTCGACTCCTTTGTTGGCTGAAAGTCTTCCCGCAAATAAAATGACCGTCTTGTTCTCTAATCCATGTTCTTTTCGAATCGAATTCCTAGTTTTATACATTTTGGAATGTCTGCCAGGTAGAAATCGTTCCGTATCCACTCCGGAATAGATGGTTTGGAGTTTTGTCGATGCTTGTGGATAAAGGTTGCGGATGACATTTCCGACATAATTACTCACAGTTACAATTTTTGATACTTCTTGTACAACGGCATTTGCTTCTGACGGATCAATTTTTTCCAAATTGAACATATCATTATGCATGCTTAAGGTAATTCTGGACTGAGGAGCAACTTGCCGGACGGGCAGAACAAGTCGTGGGCGATTAAATATGTGGATCAGATCGAAGTGATTGTTTTGAATATAGCGAACAACCCCTTCACGATAGATTTCAAAAATTTTCCCTGGTACACGAACATAATGGATTCCATTTTTCGTTTCAGTTTCCGGCAAAGCTGCATCATTGATCCCCAATACAGTAATATCATGGAGCTTACTTAAATATGGCAATATCCCTGAAATATATGTTTGGATTGCTCCTCCTAATACTGGGGGAACAGGAAGTTTTTCTGTACAAACCATTAATATTTTCATATTTTCCTATTTCCTCCAATCATTTTGAATCGCTTTTAAGACAGGCCATTTGGATTGTTCCGTCTCGATAAGAGCTGTAATTACTTCTGCTGTTACTGGATTTAGGAATAATTCCGGTTCCTTCACAATGTCTTTCATAAATCTGTAAAATTCATTGGGCAAAGATAAATCAATCATTAATACTTCATATAGTTCAGGGGATATTGGATTTGCTTTGTGATAAGCCAAAATCATTTCACGAACCCATGTTACATCCCATTTATATAATTCTGCCATTTTACCAGTAATCAACTTTCTCAAATCCCGAATGGGAAGGTCATAGGCGACACCATCCAGGTCGATAATCCACATTCCATTACGTCCCATTTGTGAATTGGACCATCCATAATCTTGATGAGCAAGGCCCCATTCTTTATTTCCTTTTTTTATTAAGTCTAAATATTTAGATTGATTCAGTCTATTTAGACTTGTTTTGGCTTGATCTTGAAATTTATCGATTACATTCAATATAGTTGAACTTGCTGGCATGTGATTATAGGCTTGGGATAAATTTTTGAACCAATCCATTTTGGTAATCATTTTTTCATACTTCCTTGGCCATTTATACAATCTTGAAGCAATTTCAGCCCCATCTGGTGGGACATAGCCCCTAGTTTGAGCATGAAATTGACCAAGAGTGTAACAAAGCTGCTTTGTTCCTTCCAAATCCTTTGATATCGGGGTCAGTGGTTCAATCCATTCAGCAACAAACCATACTTTTCCGCCAGCTTCAATAAAATCTTGTCCATGTTTTGTTTTGACGATTGCTGGCACTCTTGCACCTTTAACATCAACCAAGTATCTTTGTGCCCCAAGGCTGAATAAACTTCTGGTCGGCCTTCGGTGTAACAGTTTTAAACTTTTGGGCCCCTTACTGGTGGAAATTTTCCAAATAGCTCCGCCTTGTTCAGCCTTAGTTGCTATAACCTCCATGCTATTAACCTGAAAACTATAATTTTTAATAACCTCTTTTGCTAATGCATTAACATAATCGGGTACAAAGACTTTAATATCTTCCCTTTCTTCCCATGGAAGAATTACTATCTCCTTCAAAATAACCCTCCTTTGAAGTCCGCTAAAGCGAGACCATTTTTTTAGTTTGATTGTTACAGATTCCTCAAATAGACTTATTTTATGATATGAAATCGTACAAGTAATGAAAGGGCCATATGCGGAAGTAATAAAAAAACTCACCCACTTTAAAGTAAAACTTTCAGTAGATTAGGTTTTTAACTGTTTCAAATCCTTGATTCATCTCATAAACTACATTAATCATAAGGATTTATTTGAAAAATATGGTAAGGAGGTCAAACGAATGAACATAGCAGTAATCGGGACGGGCTATGTGGGAACTACAACAAGCGTCGCTTTAGCATTGAGTGGACATACTGTTTTTGCCATTGACCATGATGAGGAAAAAATAGAACAACTTAAAACTGCAAGCCTTCCCTTCTATGAAGAAGATATAGAAGAGTTGTTAAAAAAACTCACAGTAACTGGAAAACTTTCTTTCACAACCCGATTGGATGAATGTATTGATCAATGTTCCATCCTTTTCATTACAGTAGGTACTCCATCATTATTGGGCGGACAAGCTGATTTGTCCTATGTAGAAGAAGTGGCAAGGGCAATTGGAAATTTAATGAACGAATACAAAGTAATTGTTATGAAGAGTACCGTCCCTGTAGGAACTAGTGCAAAAATAAAAAATATAATCATAAATGAACTAACAAAACGAAATTTGAAGATACCTTTCGACCTGATTTCGAATCCCGAATTTCTAAGAGAGGGAAAGGCATTATACGATGCCTTGCATCCTGAACGAATTGTGATTGGCTGTGAAACAAGGAAAGCACAAAAAATGATGAAGCAATTGTATAACAATGTCAGCTCCGAAATACTTTTTACAACCCCAATAAATGCAGAAATGATTAAATACGCTTCAAACGCATTTTTAGCTACAAAAATTTCCTTTATAAATGAACTGGCAAGATTTTGTGAAAGAATTGGAGCAAATGTAGGCGAAGTAGCAAAAGGTATGGGGATGGATAGCAGGATTGGTACTCAGTTTCTCCAGGCGGGAATAGGCTATGGAGGGTCATGTTTTCCGAAGGATATCAGCGCATTAATGGCATTGGCATCCGAAAATAATATCACCTTGAATATACTTCAAGCTGTCACACATGTAAACCAAACACAAACAGATTGGTTTTTGGAAAAAATAAAGAAGGCATTAGGTACACTCTCAGGAAAACGTATTGCTATATTAGGCTTAACATTCAAACCTAACACAGACGATATTAGAGAAGCTCCCTCCCTAAAAATGATCGATTATCTCCTGCAAAATAATGCCTTTATTACTGCATACGATCCTCAAGGTACAGAACATGTCAAAAAAATTTATCCTTCTATTATTTATACATCCAATCCTATGGAAGCATTAAATGAGGCTGATGCTGTCCTTATACTAACGGAATGGAAAGAAATTATTGAGATTGATTGGAAAACCGCTATTAGTATTATTTCTTCCCCATTTGTATTCGATGGCAGAAATGTCCTTAATGCATCTGACATGAAGAAGTTGGGCTACCATTATGCAGGAGTTGGTATGCCAGATTTTTAACCCAGAAAGGAGAAATATTATGAAGGGAGTCATACTTTGTGCAGGTAAAGGGACACGCATGCAGCCTTTTTCTTCTAGTGTACCAAAAACTCTTTTACCTGTTGCAAATCAGCCAATACTTAATGATTGCATCATAAAGATGAAAAAAGCTGGAATAACTGAAATTGGTATTGTAATGAATCCCGGACAAAAGGAAATTATTAACTATATTTCCTTTTTCCATAAAGAATTAAAGATTCAATATATTTATCAAACAGAGCAATTGGGACTCGCACATGCACTTAGCCAGGCGGAATCATTTATTAGCAATGATTCTTTTATATTAATGCTCGGAGATAATATCATTCTCGAGCCCCTTGAAACTCTTATTCAAGCATTTAAAGGTAATAACGGAGCAATCCTTCTAACAGAAGTAAAAAATGGAAGTGATTTTGGGATTGCTGAAATCAAAAATCACCAAGTTATTAGTTTGGAAGAAAAACCAAAGCATCCTAAAAGTAATCTTGCTGTAATCGGGATGTATATATTCGATGGATCTATTTTTGATGCTATCCGCAATATATCCCTTTCCAAAAGAGGAGAATATGAAATTACTGATGCCATTCAGTGGATGATCAATCATGATTATTCCATTTCATATTCTATTACAAAAGAACCTTTTTCAGATGTAGGAACAATTGGAAGATGGCTGGCCGCCAACGAATGGGTGCTTTCGAAAATGCTGGGAGATAAAGTGCAAGTTGGATCAAACACCATACTTGAAAATTGCACAATAGAAGGCCCTGTTTTGATTGGAAATAACTGCATTTTAAAAAACGCAAAAATAGGTCCTTATATTTCAATTCAAGATGATTCATCACTCATTAATTGTATGGTTGAACATAGTATTCTTCTTAAAAACACCAAAATAATGAATGTAAGTCCGCTACTTTCAAACTCCATTTTTGGAATTAACACTAAACTAATAGGAATAAATGAAGAGATCAGAAACTTACAATTTATCTTAGGAAGCTTTTCGCAGATTAAAAATTCTTCAGACTTTAACGAGGAAGGAAAATAACCTAGTTTTCTGCTGTGTCGAACTGTTTATCCCCAGCAGCATTTGGTTAAATAGAATTGGAGGAATAAACGTGCAAAGATTAACTGGAGGCGTATTTGTCACTGGTTGTGCAGGCTTCATAGGTTTCCATCTTTCTAAGCGCTTGTTAGATGAAGGTTTCCATGTGCTTGGTATTGATAATATAAATAATTATTATGACACAACTTTAAAATATGATAGATTAAGCATTCTAGCAAACTATCCAAATTTTTCATTCATTAAAGGTTCCATCGAAAACCTCGAGTTATTGGAAAGTATCTTTGACCAATATAACATTGACATTGTTGTTAATCTGGCAGCTCAAGCAGGAGTAAGATACAGTCTGCAAAATCCCCACGTGTATATCCAATCAAACCTTGTTGGATTTGCAAATATACTTGACTGCTGTAAAAAATATCAAATCAAACATCTAATTTATGCATCATCAAGTTCTGTCTACGGGAACAATAAAAAAATACCGTTTTCTGTAAATGATCGTGTTGATAATCCGGTTAGCTTATATGGTGCTACAAAAAAAGCTAATGAGCTATTGGCTTATTCATACAGCCAATTATATCAACTCCCTACAACCGGGCTTCGCTTTTTTACAGTTTACGGACCTTGGGGCAGACCGGATATGGCATACTTTACATTTTCGAATGCCATCATGAATCAAGAACCTATCGAGGTTTATAACTATGGAAATATGAAAAGAGACTTTACCTATATTGATGATGTAATAGAATCCATATATCGACTTATAAAAAAAGGACCGCCTGACAAATCTAATTCTTATTATAAAATCTATAACATTGGTAACAATCATCCAGTAAACCTTAATGACTTTATCCAAGTGCTCGAAGAACACCTCGGAAGGAATGCTGTTATGAAATTATTACCATTTCAGCCAGGCGATGTCCTCGAAACATATGCTGATATTGACGACTTAGTAAATGATATTAACTATAAACCTATAACTTCTGTTAAAGAGGGAATCAAAAAGTTTGTCGAGTGGTATAAAGAATACAATAATATTTCTTAGTTTTTGGTTCTGTTAAATTTGTCTGTTGATTTCCGCTCCAATCAACAGAGTATAAAAAACAACAATATCGTTTAACACAGCCTAGTTTTTAATAATATTTATCAGTCATGGTCCGTTAGACAAAAATACTCAAATTCTAATTTCTTTGTAGTTTCAAGGGTAATAATTTTTCCTTTTTCAAGCTGAATTCTTTTTGAAAATAATGGACCATCATAAACAAAGGTGTGGTATTCACCAGCTTCGCCCATCGGACAACTTTCAGTAACCAGAATATCCTTAACAAATGAAGAATCTATTTTTCTGCCAAGCCACAACTCATCTAAAATATCTTCTCTTACTCGAATAACCACAGCTTTATAGCCGCTTCGAACAAAATCTTCAAGTGCCTGCGAGGCCTCTTCCTGCTTCATCCATAAGGGATAGATAGCATTAACATCGGCGGCCTCCGCAACTTTTTCTCCCCACTCACGGTGAGGATCAAAATATAAATCTCCAAATGCAATACCGCTTAGATCATAATGATCTCTTAGTTGTTTAAGAGTTTTAATAAAGTCTTCAGTATAATGATCAAAGGAACATGCGATAAAATGTACGGGTATATTTAACGAGTTTCCTTGAAGCTTGATCATTTCGGTTTTTTCTCCATGACCAAAGGTTCTCCCGATTTCGACTGGAACGGTCGTAAGTAAGCATGCAACCTCATAACCCTGCTCCACTAAGTGGTGCAATGCCATGCATCCATCCTTCCCGCCGCTCCAGGATAATGCAATCTTTTTATTCAACATAACCATTTCCTATCTGTCTTTTTCTATTAAGCTCTTCCTGCAAAACGCGAGCATGATTGTACACTGGATCTTTTGCACCATAAAGTAAAGTTACTTTATTATTTGCGGAGGCATCCATAATTTGCTCGATCAGCTGAAGCTTCTTTTCGTCAGTCCGGAGTTCATCAATATATTTACTGCGGAATTCATCAAATAGCTCAGGTTTATGACAAAACCATTTCCGAAGCTCAGGGCTTGGGGAAATATCCTTAAACCAATGGGTTAACTTCGCTGCTTCCTTCGACATCCCCCGCGGCCACACCCGGTCAATCAAAATGCGGCTGCCATCCATCTCATCAAAAGGTTCATAAATTCTTTTTAAAAAAATTTCCCTCACTAGTCCTCATCCTTTACATCTAAATCTTCTGGAATGGGTTCGCTTAATATTTCTTCTACGAGTTGTTTGTATTTTTCCATTTGTTTTAAATGAGTGTTGAATTGTTCTTTATAAATTAAATATTCGCTGCCGTTAAAGAGGGCGCGGATTTTCTTTTGCTGGATTAGACTTTTGACAGTCTGCTCCGGTATCGATAAATATTCTGCTGTTTCTTTTATGGTAAGGTACACGTTATTTACTCCTCTTTTAGTAAGTCGATATGGTGGACGATTCGTCCGGCTCTGCCTTTAGTCGTATTTGCCTGCGATAGAGAATTGAAGATTGCCTCTTCCGCCGCTTCAGCAGCAGCTGCAAATAGCTGGTTTATGATTGGATGGTCTTCACGAAGCTGTTTACGGATTTCCGTCACCTCATCCGAAAAATGCGCTATTTTATGAGCCGTTGAAAAAGCAATGACGATATCCCCGCTTCCGTGGCTAAAATGACTGCCCGTTCGACCTAGGCCAATTCCGCATCTTTTTGCAATACGCTGTAATTGCCGGTCACTTAATGGTGCGTCTGTTGCCAGCACGATGATGATCGAACCATCGGAGGTCTCTGACAATGCAGACCTTTCAGAATTTCGAAACCTCAAAAGTTCTTCCTTTTTCCCAAAATTAGTAAGGACAAGGCAGCCAATTGTATACTCCTCAACCATTCTAGAAGAAGAGCCAATCCCGCCTTTGTAGCCAAAGCAAATCATTCCTTTGCCGGCACCAACCGCGCCTTCCTCAGCTCGGTGTTCAGATGCGTTCTGGATGGCATCGATGGCATGTTCAGGTTTTACAGGAAACAAGCGAATCGAATTTAAATAGCTGTCATTACATTCTCCCACTACAATATTGATCGTCCCAGTGGTGTCGCCGATTTCCGGATTCCCAGCAAGCATATACTCGAGTGTTCCTTGAGTCACGGCAGGAACTGCAAAGGTATTCGTCAACATGATCGGCGATTCAAGGACGCCCAATTCATTTACCTGCACAAGGCCTGTTGTTTTTCCGAATCCGTTAATGACATAGCTCGCAGCTGTCACTTTTTCTTTAAACAGATTGCCTTTGTGAGGCAGTATGGCTGTTACTCCAGTACATGCATATTCGTCACCAGCCGAATCCAAAGGGAAGTCCATTGTTACATGGCCAACCATTACACCCTCTACATCCGTGATACAGTTTTTTACCCCTGAGGGCAACTTACCAATGGTGATTCCCTTTTCCCTTACCTTCATTTTGAGAACCCCGGTCTATGGTCAAGAAAGTTTTGAAAAGCAAATCCCCTTACTTCTTCCTCTTTGTAATGCTTTAACAATTCATTTATGAGATTTTGAGTTTTAGAGGCATCCTCTAAATTAGTGATAAAGGTCGTGATCCCGTCAAAGTCCGAACCTAACCCAATTTGCTTTACTCCGCCCAATGAACAGAAATAATCGATATGGTTAATCAGATCCGCGATGGTTGCTTCACCACTTTCTTTTATAAATGGTGGATTGTAAACGACGTGAATCAAACCGCCTTTATGGAACATTGCCTCAGCCTGTTCGTCTGTAAGATTACGGAGATGATTGCAAAGCGTCCTCGAATTGGAATGGCTCGCAATCGGGTATTGGGCGATTTCCATCACATCCCAAAAAGCTCTATCACTTAAATGGGATACATCTGTGAGTACCTGATGCTCATTATTTAAATCAACAATATCTTTTCCTAACAATGTCAATCCGCCGCCGCGCGGTTCACCAGCACCATCTGCAGCAAGATTGGCATTATTCCAAGTCAAACCCACCGAACGAACACCAAGCTGATAAAGAATACGGAGCTTCATTAAATCATTGCCAATCGCATCGACGCCCTCAAGTGTTAGCATCGCCCCAATCTGGCCAATTTTTAAACTATCAAAATCAGACCAATCTTTAATATGTATCATATCAGGGTTTTTCCCCAGAACTTCCTGATAAAAATAATCGATTTGTTCCAGTGCTACTTGGAATTTCTGATCAGATGGGATATCAGGGTCGATAAAGATTGCAAAGCATTGAACCTTTATTTTTCCTTTTTGTAACCGGGTTTTGTTTGTTTCTAATTCAGGTGCATCCTCAAAACGAAATGTACCTTGGCCCTCTTGGAGTTTCAATAAGGCATCGCAATGCAGGTCAATTATGTTCATATTTGGAAAGCTCCTTTTTATTAAGAATTTTACCACATTGAAAAAAGAAAAATAATAAGCCAGCATCCTTAAAAATAGGCACTGGCTTACATGAACTACTATTTTTGTTTAATTCCCGTTAAGAAGATACCGACATTAAATCATATAGCGTACAAGCAATAATTTTAGTGGCATCAAGCAAATCTTCTAAACGAATATTTTCGTCTGCGCGGTGTCCATTGGCTTCTTCTAACAATTTTGGGCCGACACCAAACATAATGGTAGGGATGCCCTTCGTATAAAAATGGCGGGCGTCAGCATAAATCGGAACCCCGTTGATAGATAATTGCCCTTTTCCCTTCATCAGCAAATTCCAATTCGCATTCAAGGCTTCGATTAATGGAGAATCTTCCGAAACCGGCCCGAAGCTTTCAGCATGAAGGATTTTCCGTATTTCTACTTTTAAACCTTCGATATGCGCAACTGCTTGATTCACAATTTCACAAAGCTCACCTTCTGCCTGTACTGCGTCCTCTCCCGGTATCAGCCTTCGGTCAATCCTAATCTTGCACTCATCAGGCACCACATTGGTGTTAATCCCCCCTGTTATGAGTCCCACAACCAATGTTGGATGATCAATACCCGGTACAGAGGATTTTTTCACTGTGAGTGTCTTACGATATTCGTATAAAGCGTTCAAGATTTGTGAGGTTGCTTCGATGGCATCAATACCTGTATGAGGAAGGGCAGCATGGGCGGATTTTCCTGTTGTCTTGATTTCAAAATGTAAGCAGCCATTGTGGGCATTTACAGCAGAATAGGTAAACCCAGCGGCAATCGCTAAATCAGGCTTGATAACCGCTCGTTCCAACAGCCATTTAGGCCCTATTTCTCCACCTGTTTCTTCATCAAATGTAAACGCCAAGTCGACTTGCCCGGTTAATGGTTGATGGACTCCAGCCTGTTTTAAGGCTTGGACTGCGAACGTATAAGCAGCAATATCAGATTTAGAAACAGCCACTCCCCGACCATACATTTTCCCCTCAATAATCTCTGCTCCATACGGATCAACACTCCAGCCTAATCCTGGCGGCACCACATCACCATGTGCATTTAATACAATATTAGTACCATTCCCAATGCCAAATCCGGATTTGGCAACGACATTGGCCAAACTAATCATCCCGTTCGCCTTTACCTCATCATCGTCTACCTTTAACAAAGAGACATCGTCAAATCCAAGTTCGTATAACTGCTGATGGAGGAGAGAAGCAATTGGATAACAGTCTCCAATAGGATTATCCGAAGGAGTCTGCACTAATTTTTCTAAAAAATGAACCAGTTCATCTTCTTGCTCTTCAACCCACTTTACAATTCTTTCTTTGTCTTTATTCATAATAGCACTCTCCTTACTACTTATAAGCTAACTGATGTAATAATTCGATTAATACATCAAGACCTGTTTCTAGTTCATTGTTCGAGGTATATTCTAGCGGGGAATGACTAATTCCCCCCTTACTTGGGACGAACAGTATGGTAGTTGGGCAAATTCTCGCAAATAGTTGAGCATCGTGCCCTGCTCCACTATGCATCACATGATAGCCAATATTACGATTCGTGCATATGTCCTGAATCATTTCATTTAACTTAACATCCATTTGCACTGGCTGAACCTCATGCCATCTATCTATCTCTATATGCAGTCCCTTCTGCTTCGCAATTTCCATAAAACGGCTTGAAAATCGCTCGCAAAAGGAGTTCAAAACCTCTTCCGTTGGATGTCTGGCATCCACTGTAAAAACCACCTGATTCGGTATCACATTTGATACATTCGGTTCCACCAAAAGCTGCCCCACTGTTGTGACCAGATTCTCATCGAATCCTTCAGCCAAGTTATATAGGTCATCAATCATGGCTGCCGCACCGCGCAGCGGATCTTTCCGCCATTTCATTAATGTCGTACCGGCATGGTTGGATTCCCCGTTTACCGTAATCATAAACCGCTTTTGCCCGACAATGGTTTGAACGATACCGATAGATTTTTGAAGCTTTTCTAGAGTTGGTCCTTGTTCAATATGTAATTCAACAAATCTATCGATATCATTTCGTCTCAGATAATCTGAATTGGCAAACCCAAAGCCCGCTTCCTTCATTGCTGACTCAAAGCTTGTGCCCTCAGAATCTTTTAAACCTTCAATATCTTGAAAGGTATAGACCCCCGTCATCATGCCGGAGCCAAAGCAGGCTATCGGGAAGCGGCTCCCTTCCTCTTCACATAATGAGACGATTTCAAGATTCACCTTTGGCTCTCCAAATTGCTGTTTAAGATAGCTTAATGCAAGGATTCCCGCCAGGATTCCATAAGCTCCGTCATATTTACCTCCTAATGTAACCGAATCAACATGGGAACCAACGAGTATGGTCGGGCTCATTGAATTTCCACATGACAATCTTCCAAACAAGTTTCCAATCGAATCATAATACGTTTGAAATCCGAGCTCATCCATCCATTCTTTTAGCGTCTGTTGAGCCTCTTTCCAAGCCTTGGAGTAAAGGAGACGGGTAACCCCGCCTTCCGAAACTGCTCCAAATGAACTTAGCCATTCGATTGCATCTGCTAGATTTGCGGGAACATGACTCATGACAACTCTCCCTTAGTTAGAGGCATAGTCCAAATTTTTCTTTTGTGACTCCTTTTTGATCATCATAAATTACCTTGCCGCGTAAAATCGTTTTCTTAATTTTGAGGGGAAATTCCCTGTTTTCGTAAGGAGAAAAAGGATTCCGAAACCCAAAGGATTTTTTATCCGCAATCGTGGTTTCATCCAGACGAATCAACACTAAATCTGCATCCAATCCCGGATGAATTCTCCCTTTTCTAGCTGCGATTCCAAACCTTTCGGCGACATTAGAGGTACCTAAGGGCAAAATATGTTTCAGGTCAATCTTTCGTTTCAGAGCCTCATCCATTAAAGCAAGCCAAGTAAATTGAACCCCTTGGATTCCGCCCCACGCCTCCCAGATGGAAGAGGCTGATTTCATGGAAGCTAGACAAGGCGAATGATCGGAACCAATCGTATCGATTATGCCATTCTTAATACAGTCCCATAAACCCTCCACCTCTTCCCGAGGCCTTAAAGGCGGTGCACATTTAAGGATTGCACCTCTTTCTATGAAATCTTCTTCATTAAAAATAAGGTAGTGCGGACATGTTTCAACCGTTACGTTCACACCACTCTTCTTCGCTTGCTCAATCAGAAATGCTACTTTGGCTGAACTGATGTGAACAATGTGAATAGCTGTTCCGTATTTTGCTGCCAGTTCTAAACAAAAGCTAACAGCCTTTTCTTCTGCAGCTATTGGCCTGCTTGCGAGAAAGGCTCTCCTTTCATCCATCCCGGCACGATATTGATAAAACGCAGTAAGTCTAGTAATCTCCTCATCCCATTCGGCATGGAGGGCGAGAACTTTACTTTGCTCCTTTGCCGCCTGCATGGCTTTTGTTAATCCATTCGGTGATACGAACTGAAAATCGTCAATCCCGCTCTCACTCATAAACGCCTTCCAAGCGATAATTCCCTTGCTCATTTGCGCTAGTTCTGACCGTTTATCGAGGTTAGTCTCGGTCATTCCCCCCCAAAGAGCATAGTCAACATGTGAAAGTTCCCTTAAGTACTCTTTCTTTTCGTGCAAATTCTGCAAGCTTGTGATTGACGGTGAACAATTAAGCGGCATATCAAAAATGGTGGTCGTTCCGCCCATAGCAGCAGCTCGGCTGCCCGTTTCTATTCCTTCCCAATCGGTCCTTCCTGGATCATTAAAGTGGACATGTGCATCAATAAAACCAGGAACAACCAGACACCCGCCCGCATCAATACAATCTCCAATTGGTTCAGCTTTTTCTAGGGAGTCAATTTTTCCATCCATGATTTTGATATTTACCTCACGGAAGCCTTCCTCAGTAAAAACAAGGCCATTTTTCACCCATAGCTCTTTCGTCATATAAACCTCCCTAACTCCCTCTATAGGTGCTGTAACCACCTGGTGATATCAACAATGGCACATGATAGTGGGATGCAGGATCAGAAATACCAAAGCGAATAGGAACACAATCCAAAAACGAAGGATCACCAATTGAAGCACCGCGATTTCGAAAATAATCTCCTACATGGAACCGAATTTCATAGATTCCTTTTTTCATAGACCCACCCTCTAGGAGCGGCTGTTTTAACCTGCCATCCTCGTTCGTGCTGCTGATTTTTAAGCATTCAAATGAGCTATCCGAACCAGCTGCCCATAATTCCACCTGGACACCATAAGCAGGCTTTCCAATGCTTATATCAAGTACATGGGTTGTCAGCTTACCGGTCATTCCTCTTGCCCCTCAGCATTTACCAAATCAGCTCTTGTCATCGAAAAGCGTTGAAAGCCAAACGGCGGGCGGGGCTCCGTAAATACTTTTCCTTCTTCCGATGCTGGAATTTCGTCTAAGATCGTTTCCCATGTCCGATTATTGGATTCAAAACGGACTTCCACTAATTGTGGGAAACGCTGCAGTATTCTCTTGCCAATACGATAGATAAGATTTTGGATAGAAGGTGAATTTTCCTCGTGAAATATCGTATGGGCAATATCTCTTATTTGCTCAGCCGCAACATATCCTTCTGGAGTAAGTCCCCGGGCAGCATTCATATCGTTGTAACGCCAGTCGATATTCAAAAAGATAAAGAGCGGACGGTCAAAGGATTCTGGCAGTGTCGTATATTCATCCTTCACATAGCCAAAAAAGGAGCTGCCTCTCACCTTAATCAGCTTCAGACCCTTCAAACTGCTCCAATGATCTGTTGTGGTGATTCCGTTTTCGCAGCGTTCCACTTCAACTCGCGCACAGGCCTGTTCATTCAAGGAATAGCGAAATACTAAAGGACTAGGCTTAAATCCACCCTTTGTTGGGACAGGAAGTTCATCAAAAGAAATTTGCTCACCCGAAATCTTGATACCTGTCATTTGCGGATATTTTTCAAGAAAACGATGGGCGACAAATTCCAAGAAACCCTCCTGCGTTGCTCCGTCATAATCCCCTGCATGCTTGAGAATAAAATTCTTCATGGAATCTGTTGCGACAACTAATGTGTTATCGCCATCTTTAAAAGAAGAAAGAAAAGCATCCCCTTCTACTGCAACTTTCACATTCATGCCAAAAAGAATATTCTCTCGTCCTGTAAAGGATGATTCTGGAATCGACCGAATCTCAGTAAGCGGTTTAGCGTATGTCCGATAAACCCAAACAGCTTCTTTTCCATAACACATCGTTCTCTGCATCTATCTCATCCCCTTATTCAATCAAATCGTTCAAGCGGAACCCTGCGATTTTATACACCTCATTCAATGCAGTAACACATTCTGCCTCAAAGCTATAATCCACCCGTTCTTTCATGGCAGAAAGAATGGTATCTTTGTTTTGCCCCTTCACTGCCATGATAAAAGGAAAACCAAATTTCGTTACATATCTCTGGTTAAGTGCAGCAAACTCTTCATATTCATCCTTTGATAGTTTATCTAATCCAACTCGCGTCTGCTCTTTTTGGGATACATCCGACATTTTTAACTTTGTTCCCAAATCAGGATGGGCACGGAGAAGAGTCAATTGCAAGGATTTCTCGGCATTTTGCACAATCGTCAGCATCGTTTGGAAGAGATGATTACGTGATTGAAACGGCTGCCTCTCCCAGGCTCCCTGCGCCACCCAGGGTGAATGCTCAAATATCCAGCCTAAAGTTTCCACGAAAACATCCTTGTTCATTTGATTTATCTTTTCAATCGTTAGATTTCCGATAGCGGTAACCTCCTTTTCTGTTAAACTTGCAATCGTCATTCTACGACCCGAAAGATGGTTTAATTAATATATAGTAGAAAGATGGGTTGGTTATGTTTGATTTTCCTCAAGATAAAAATAGAGAAATCCCCTCACAAAATTTGTAAGGGGATTTCTCTATTTTTTTATAAGGCTGTTTTAAACTTTTCTGTTGATTTCCGTTCCAGGCGCGAGCGGTTCGCGGGCGTGCCGGAGAGCCTCCTCGGCGCTTTTGCGCCTGTGGGGTCTCCCCAGACCTGTACTCCCGCAGGACATTGAATTGCCTCCTCGAATCCGCCCACGCACGAAGGAAATGCGATAGCATTTTCGAGGAGTCTTCGCGCCTTCCACTCCAATCAACAGAGTGTCAAAATCAACAATAACCTTTAACACAGCCTTTTATAAAGCAACTGATTCCTGCTTTTCCGCTTTTTCTTGATAAAAGTGGTCAAGAAAATGTCCATTTAGGGAAGCCAGTATTTGTTGAAAAAGCATGCCAACGACAACAGGCACCGCAACTGCGGCCGGAAAAAAGGAGACAGCGATCACAGCCCCGGCGCTGATGTTTCTCATCCCTCCTGTGAAGGTCAATGCAATAACCGTATCGCGGTCCTGCTTCAGCAAGCGCCCAATCAAAAAGGATAACAGATATCCAGATAGGGCGATAAAAAAGACGACCAAAATAATACTGATAAGTTTTAAATTAATATGTTTCAAATACGGCGCAACAACAGCCCCATTTAGCATCACGACAATTCCAATCGCGAGTTTCGAAAAAGGAGCGAGTTTGGAGCCCAATTGATCCTGTATTTTCCCTTTTGTCATCTGGTTTAAAAACATTCCAATTAAGGAGGGAAGAACGATCATTCCGAATAGCCCCTTCATGATACTAATGAAATCCATATCAATTTTCTGACTTACAAATAGGGACAAGGAGTACGGAACTAAAATCGGCGATAACAATGTATCTATTAATATAATCGATAAAACGAGCGGAATGTTTCCTTTGTATATTGAAACCCAGATGAAGCTTGTTACACCTGTTGGGATTACCATTCCTAGAATAAGGCCGGTAATTGTGTAAACATCACCCCGGAAGGCGATATGACCGACTCCCCATGCCCATATTGGCATCAATACATGAAGAGCAAGCATGGCTATAAAAATCGGAAATGGATGGGTGATAACATCTTTTAGCGATTTAAAGTTGGAGCTTAAACTACCGGCAAACGTCATAAAAGCAAAAATCCAAGGAATCAAGAAGGAAAAATCCTTCAAATAAGTACTAAGCAATACTCCAGTCACAACGCCCGTCGGAGTAATGAATGGCATTATCTTTTCTAGTTGTTTATTTAATTTCTGCAGCATTTAAAAACTCTCCATATCAGTCGTTTAGAGATTTCTTATATTCCTTCCATGCCGTTAACCCGCCCTCTAAAACAATTACCCTGTGATCGCGGCCGTCTAAAATATTCGCACATTTTGCGGCTGAGTTACCGGTTGTACAAGTGACAACAATCTCCTGGTCTTTTGGTAAGGATAAATGAGAATTCTCTGGTGTTTCTTCTAGAGCAAAAATACTCGTTTTAGGAATATTAACACTTTGAATTTGTGGATCCTCTATATGAAATTCGTTATATTTCTCTTCCGCCCGTACATCCAGCAAAAGGACCTTTTCATTATCCTTTAATCTTTCATGCAGCTCTTTGGGCGATATTTTTTTTATCGTCAACAAAAACACCTCCACTAAAAGGATACCATAATTTTAAAAAATTGGATGCAGGTCTTTCGTGAATCGAAAAAAATCAAGCCACCCCCTTTTCCGTCTCAGGTCTTAGAAGAAAATAATTCTCCGGTACATTGGGAGAAAACAAAGGATTTCTTATCATAGGTATAGAAGATGTAAAAAAAAGGGGATGGAAAAAAATGAAAAGAATTTTGTTTCTATTAGTCGTCATTACCGGTTTATATATTATCTTTAATCATTCTTGGCAATTCAACGCTTTAAGTGCGAGTAAACAAGATGGTAATGCGGCTGTTTCAGCAGATACCAAGGTGATTAAGGTAGATGTGTCGAGCGTAAGTACGATCATTATTCCAGAGGACCGGGATGATTTAAAAGCTGTGTATACTGGAAAACAAAAGTTAAATATTCGTGAGAATGGAGACGATGTAGAAGTTTCGCTTAAAAGCAAGTGGTTTGATTGGTTCAACTGGGGGCCATTTTCAGAAAAAAAGAAGCTGAAAATCTACATTCCTGAAGACTATAACCAAAACATGCAAATTGATTTAGGCTCCGGCAATGTAAATTTTTCCGGATCCGCAAAAAGCAAACCAATGAAATTGAATGAGTTAACCGTTGATATTGGTTCCGGGAACATGAATCTCAAGAATCTGAGTGTGAACAAATTTAAGCAAGATGTTTCATCCGGAAATGTGGATATCGATTATCTTAAAACGAAAACAGGCTCCTTTAATATATCCTCTGGTAATCTCGACATTACCCATTATACAGGTGCGGTCGAGGCGGATGTAGCCTCTGGGGAGCTGAATATTCAAATCGATAAATTAGTCGATTCGATTAAACTCGACCTTAGCTCAGGGGAAGTGGGCCTCGATTTACCAAATAACGCTGATTTCACACTTAACGGGGATGTAAGCAGCGGAAATATCTCCTGTGACCTTCCATTAACTTCGAAGGATCTCAACAATAAAAGTATCAAAGGAACACATGGGTCTGGGAAATATAAAATCGACCTTGATGTCTCAAGCGGCAGTATTCATATTCGTTGATGTAAAAAATAAACGATTGAGATCAAAGAATCCCAATCGTTTTTTCATTCATTTTAATTCATCAGGAACCAATGTCACCTAAAATACATACCGTATATTGCCTTTTGTTTTTATCAAGGGAAGGAGAGTTACGATGTACCATAACCCTTTTCACTTCCAGATTTATCCGCCAATGCCTGTTTACCCGGTATATGCCATGTACCCTCAATTACCTCGAAGCTATCCTCCAGTGGATATAAAAATATTTTCACAATCTGTTCATTCGTTTCGTCTATTAATGGAACAAGGAAGTATTTTATTAGATCGTTTAGGCGACGCGGGTTTTGCCCAAAAAATGATGAGTGCTGCGCAGCAAGGAAAAAAAGTTGAGGTCGATCGTTTAATAAAATCAATTGGACTGAAGGTCCCGGTAGCTGCCAATTATACGCCATCTGGAATAAACTTTATTCTAACTACCCGAACCAGCCAAAACCAGCCTGCTAGCTGCTGCACCTTAACCGTGGCGATGAAATGGGGACAATGATTAAATACATTCTTATAAAAAACCTGCAAGCAATAATAATTTCATCAGGCTGGCAGGTTTTTTTGAAGTCTTTCACTTGTATTACCCACGTATGATAAACTAAGATCAATAATTACTCATTGTTATCCATTTTATAAAAAAGGATGTTGCCCTATGGATAAAAATCAGTTAACCAAAAGAATTGCAGTCGCATCAGGAAGAAAGCCTGCAGATATGGTCATAAAAAATGGAAAAATCGTCGATGTTTTTAACGGGGAAATCATGTATGGGGACATTGCCATCGTGGACGGTTATTTTGCTGGAATCGGTGATTATACAGGAATTACGACTATCGATGCAAATGGCAGTTATGTCTGCCCCTCGTTTATTGATGGGCATGTTCATATCGAGTCCTCTATGTTAACTCCAAAGGAATTTGCCAAAGTACTTCTCCTTCATGGCGTAACGACTGTAATTGCAGACCCGCATGAAATCGCCAATGTCTCGGGAGTGGACGGTATTCAATACATACTAGACTCTACAGAAGCGCTCCCGTTTGATTTTTTCATAATGCTGCCATCCTGCGTTCCGGCAACGAATTTTGAACATGCCGGTGCGATGCTTCTAATGGAAGACCTCAAACCATTTTATCAGCATCCTAGAGTCCTAGGCTTGGCAGAGGTAATGAATTACCCCGCTGTCCTTAACGCAGAAATTTCCATGATGGATAAATTAATAGAAACGAAAAATAATGGAAAAAAAATTGATGGCCATGCTGCAGGACTAACCCCAAAGGACTTGAATGTCTATATGGCATCAGGCATCCGCACTGACCATGAATGCACCACGCTAGAAGAAGCGAAAGAACGGTTAAGAAAAGGAATGTATTTGATGATTCGGGAAGGGACGGTTGCCAAGGATCTCAGGCAGCTGATTGGCGCCGTAAACAGCCATAACTCCCGCCGCTGCTTATTTGTCACCGATGATAAGCATTTAGACGATCTATTGAATGAAGGAAGTATTGATCATAACGTCAAGCTTGCAATTTCATCAGGAATCGGCCCCATTACAGCTATCCAAATGGCAACTATCAATGCAGCAGAATGCTTTCATCTTGAAGAAAGAGGCGCCATCGCCCCCGGGTATAAAGCAGATTTTTTAATCATGGACGACCTCGATAGCGTCAAAATCACTCAGGTTTTTAAAAGTGGTATAGGTGTTGTTAGAGATGGTAAGCTGATTAATTTTCCAGAAACAAAAAATCATATTGCCCCAGAATTACTTAAGTGCACCGTCAACTTTCAGGAATTAACAGAAGATCATTTCCAAATACCCTTAAAAACGAGAAAGGCAAATATTATTGAAATTATCCCAAATAGCTTGATTACTAAGCATCAAATTGAGGAAGTCCATCTAGACGATGAAGGCCATTTTCAATCATCGAAAAAGAATGACCACTTAAAGCTCGCTGTGATTGAAAGGCACCATATGACCAAGAACATTGGGCTTGGAATTGTGAAGGGCTTGGGGTTAAAAACAGGAGCGATAGCCACGACCATTGCCCATGATTCCCACAATCTTATCATTGCTGGAACTAACGATCAGGATATGCTCCTAGCCGCTCAAGTAATTAAGGAAATGCAGGGTGGACTTGTCGTCATTAAAGAGGGTCAGGTACTATCCAAGCTAAAGCTGCCAATTGCCGGCTTGATGTCGGAAAGTTCCTACCAAGAAGTAAACTCAGGATTATTCAGCACCAATCAAGCCTTAAAAGAAATAGGAGCGCACCATCACTTTAATCCATTTCTAACCTTATCCTTCCTCGCTCTTCCAGTGATTCCAGAATTAAAGTTGACTGACGGGGGATTATTTCAAGTATCTAAATTTCAGCATATTAGCATAGAAGCATTTAAACGTTGTTGATTGGAGTGGAAGGCGCGAAGCGCCTGGAGCGGAAATCAACAGACAATTTTAATACAGCCTAATTAAAAAAAAGTGGTATCCCATTTAAATTGGGATGCCACTTTTTTCATCCTTTCGGAAAAGAAACTGCCCGAGTTGATCTGCAGGTAAAGGCTTACTGAACAGATATCCCTGGCCAATATCACAGGCATTATTCTTTAAAAAAGATACCTGCTCTTCTTTTTCTATTCCTTCGGCAATAACGGTAAAGTTCAAGTTTAAGCCCATATCAATAATCGTTTTAACCATCATACCTTGATTGGAATGATAAAGAATATCATCAACAAAGGATTTATCAATCTTGATTTTATCAATTGGAAGATGCTTTAAATAACTCAGCGAAGAATAACCTGTTCCAAAATCATCAATGGATAACAAAACTCCAAGTTCTTTCAACTGATTTAATATAATCGTTGAATTCTTCAGGTTTTGCATAATACTTTCTGTAATTTCAAGCTCCAGCTGGCTGGCTTTCAGCCCAATGTCATCTAATAAGGCTGAAATAAATTCAATGAGATGATCATCTTCAAACTGCCTTACGGAGACATTCACCGCAATTGGAAAATCGTGCAGCCCAGCCATCTCCCACATTTTCCTTTGGCTACACGCTTCTTTTAGCACCCATTTACCAATCGAGACAATTAATCCTGTTTCCTCTGCCAAAGGAATAAATTCAGCTGGCGAAATAAACCCATGTTCAGGATGGTGCCAGCGGAGCAATGCTTCGATTCCAACAATCTCTCCTGTCGTCAAGGACAGCTGAGGCTGATAAAAAAGCTGTAATTGATCTTGCTCCAGTGCTTTCCGCAATCCATTCTCAAGCTCCATTTTCCGAATTGAGATCCCGTTCAATTGAGAGGAATAAAATTGAAAGTTATTCTTTCCACGCTCTTTAGCTTTGTACATGGCGGTATCAGCATTTTTTATGAGTGTTTCCTCATCAGTTCCGTCATCAGGATAAATGCTGATGACGATACTAGGCGTAACAAAAAATTCTTGGTTATTTACCTCTAATGGATGGGAAAATTCATTCAGAATCCGCCCTGCTATCTCTGAGGCTTTCTCCCTGTCGATCCTCCAGCAAAATAATAAACTCATCGCCGCCCTGCCTTGAAACAAAACCTTCGCTTTCAACGGCCATCTCCAATTTGCCCGCGACCTTTTGAAGAATAATATCTCCAATCGTATGTCCTTTTGTATCATTTATGATTTTAAAGCGGTCTAAATCAAGGAACAATACCGCCAGCATTTTTTCCCCTTGCCGCTTCAAGACTTTATTCAACTGATGTCTAAACCGATTTCGATTCGGCAGTCCCGTAAGTGTATCAAAATAGGCCATCGTCTTAATGGTCTTTTCTGCTTTCTTTCGTTCGGTGATATCCCTGCCCACAACCTGTACCGCAAACCGGCCTTCATAGAGAATTGGAGTTGATGCCATTTCAACATCAATCGTCTCGCCATCGAGCCGTTTTACTTGAAATTCAAGTCTAACTCTCTCTTGTTCTCGATTATCAATGTTTCCTGACTTTTTGGAAAACCTTTCGATGATGTTTGGAGGGACAAACTTCAATGGCGATTTACCAATCAATTCACCAGGATTGCTGGCGCCAAATAGCTTCCATCCTGCTTCGTTAATGTATTCGATTTTAAATCGGCTGACTACTGCAATAATGTCAGGTGACATTTCTACTAAACTACGGTATCTGTCTTCACTTTCTTTTCGGTCTGTAATATCAAATAATACACTATTAAAATCGACAAATTTCCCTTTACTATCTAATGTTGGAAAACCCCTATCCTGGATCCAGCGTACTTCACCGTCAGGACGGATAATCCTATATTCACTAGTAACGGTCTCACCTGCCGCAACCTTTTTTTCTCTTTCTGATAAAACATGTAAATCATCTGGGTAGATTACTTTTTTCCAAAGGTTTAGATCTTTATAGAAATCGGTATAGGAATACCCGTACAATTTTTCAATACCCGGAGTAATTAAAAGTGTATCGATTTTAAATCATGTGACCAAATCGCTACATCTAGCGTATCAAAAATATTTCTCAACTTTTGTTTACTTTGCCTCAGTTCTTTTTCATTGTTCTTCATTGTTTTTAAAGAACCAATGACAAAAGGAAAAATTCCTAAAAGTAATATTATAGTTGCAAATTTTATCAGCATAAGGGACGGGAAAAGGAAGGTTGCAAACAAACCCAGTATTTCTGTAACAGTAACAGAGAAAAATATCAATATCCAATCAGGTTTATATTTCGTAATCTTCTCTCTCATGCTTACCTCCCTTAAATTATTAAATTACTATTATCATTAAAATATCAAAAATCTTTTGACATAACAATTGCTTATTCGACAAAAAATGAAAGCGATTACACTCTTTTTGCACCTTTTCAACATCAAACCAAGGACCATCTACTGGATACAAAATAATGTTTTTTCCAGTTGTTCAATCTTCTGTCAAATCATTTCAAACAAACTGTGAACTTATCCCCATTGTCATGTTTTTTATATTAAAAAGGAATATAGTGTAACTATAAAGAACAAACAAATATTGAAAGGCGGAATCATTTATGTTTAACAAATTTTTAAGAGAAAACAAGATTTCGGCGGTCATTATAACAGTCTTACGTTTATACCTTGGATACTCTTGGTTCACAGCAGGGTTTCATAAATTAACTGGCGGATTTGACGCTTCTGGATTTTTAAAAGGAGCAATCGCTAACCCGGTAAAAGGTCCGGAGGGAGCAGTTGTCTTTGGCTGGTATGTTGACTTTTTAAAACACATTGCACTTCCAAACGTTGATGTGTTTAACGTATTAGTGCCTTGGGGCGAAACATTAATCGGTTTAGGTTTAATCTTAGGATGCTTAACAACTGCTGCTATGTTCTTTGGCTTAGTAATGAACTTCTCTTTCTTCCTAGCAGGTACTGTATCTCATAACCCTAGAGATATTTTCCTTGGCTTTATTATCTTAACTGCGGGTTATAACGCAGGTAGAATCGGTTTAGACCGTTGGGTTGTTCCTTTCATCAGAAAAATGAGCAAAAAAGGCACTGGTATTGAAAATACTAAGGCAGTTAGTAAATAACATAAAGAAAGAGACGATTCGATTGAGTCGTCTCTTTCTTTTTAATGAACTCTTAAATCAATCAATTCCAATACTTTTTCTTTTGCTGGCAGGGATGAGATGGCTCCTTTGCCAGTTGTGGTTAATGCTCCGCTTCCATTAGAAAAGGAAAGAATTTCCTTGTTGTTTTTCTGTAATAGATCCTCCAAGCTGTCTAGTTCCGCCTTCATTTCCAAAAGCTTATAAAGAAATCCTCCAATAAAAGCATCTCCCGCCCCAGTTGTATCCTGAACTTCAACAGGGTAACCACTTGATTCATACTTATTGCCATTTACATAAAGATCAGCGCCTAAAGGTCCTTTAGTATAAACAACCGCCTTTACATTGCCAGTGAATAAGGATTGAACAGCCTCATCGATATCCGTTTTTCCCGTAATAAATTCAAGTTCCTCATCTGAAATTTTCACGATATGGGCAAGCGGCAGAAATTCACGGATCGCTTTTTGACATTCTTCCGGATTTTCCCATAGTGGCAGTCTTACATTAGGATCAAAGCTGACAATTCCATGATTGTCCACTACTGCCTGGATGGCCTTTTTATGCGCTAGTTTCATCGGACTTTCAACCAGGTCCACAGAACAAAAATGAAGGATGTCCCCCGCACTAAACCAGGAAGGATTAATTTCTTCTTCCTTTAATAATAGATCGGCTGATGGGTTCCGATAAAATGAAAAATCCCGTTCCCCATTATTCTTTAATGACACAAAGGCAAGACCTGTATTGGCTTCCTTCGTACGGAAAATTTTATCCGTTTCAACACCTTCCTCATGCAGCTGTTTAATCAGAAAATCACCGAATGCATCCATTCCCAGTTTTGTAATCATCGTTGACCGTTCTCCGTATTTTGCCACTGCTGCCGCCACATTTGCCGGTGCTCCTCCAGGGGCGCGTTCAAACGAAATGACATCCTTGAGATCGACCCCTTTTTGGAGCGGGACAAAATCGATTAATACCTCGCCAATTGCCAATAATTTCCCCAACCTATACACCTCTTTTTCAAACTGCCTAAGCTATTGCCCATTTCACAGCACTTAACTTAGCCTGTCCTTCCTTGGCAAAAAAACGAATTCCCGTACTTTCCTTTTTCGGAAAAATTCGAGCCGTAAACACTTCTTCGCCGTCGTTAATAAAGATCTCCACAGAAGAGACATCAACAAAAATATGAAATTTTATTTTCTCAGCTTCTAAATGACACTTTCTTATCGTACCAAATTTTTCAGCAAATCTCTGTCCTGAAAAGGTACGATCCAAAACCATTTTTTTCTTTGTTTTTTCATATTTAATGATTGTTTTTTCTTGTACTCCAACCCGAAGCTCAATTCCAAACTCATCAGCATCAGTTTCGGTAAATTCGGCAATTAACTCATATGTTTCTCCATGAAACCCATCAATCAGAGCACTGTCCTGAGTAATGATGGTTTCAACTGTTATTTCTTCACCTCTAAGTTTTTTTAGCTCGCTGACAGGTGTTTGAACTAATTTATTCTCTTTTATTGTGATTTCTCTCGGAAGTGTCAAACAATGGGCCCAGCCAAATTGATCAGTCGGATAATCAATTTCCGGAAGCCCCATCCATCCTGACAAAATTCTTCGGCCTTTCGGATCAAGCATCGTTTGTGGGGCATAAAAATCAAATCCGCGGTCCAGTTCAGTGAAGCTGCCATGTACAAAGTTTCTTTCCGCAACATCCAGCTTATCGCCAATCATATAGCCGGACTGATAAATATTTTGAAACTCATCTCCCTTTTGAGATATGCCTTGCGGGGAGAAAATTAGAATCCCTTTTTGGTTCAGTTCAAAATAATCGGGACATTCCCACATGTAGCCGAATTGCCGCAAGTCTGTATTGATTTCCCCTTCAAATTTCCAGTCCATCATATTTGGCGAGCTATAGAGCAATACACATCCCGTCTCATCAGAGCGCTGCGCACCTATAATCGCGTAAAAGCTGTCCCCAGCTTTCCATACCTTTGGATCACGAAAATGTTCAGTATACCCGGTTGGTATATTAGAAATTACCGGCTTTTTCATTTTTGTAATTCGTCGGCTTGAATCCATGATGGCGATACATTGATACGGGTTCCTGTGCCATTTTTCATCACGGGTATTTCCGGTGTACATTAAATAAAGCTTTCCGTTATACTCAATTGCACTTCCGGAGTAAGCTCCGTGGCTGTCAAAATAATCATGTGGTTCAATGGCAATTCCGACGTTTTCCCAATGAACAAGATCCTTGGATTTAGTATGATACCAATATTTTAAGCCATGTATTGGTCCAAATGGAAACCACTGATAAAACAAATGATATTCCCCTTCATAAAAGGAAAAACCGTTAGGGTCATTTAATAGTCCCGTAACAGGCTGGATATGGAATTTCTGGCGCCAGGGACATTCATTAACCCTTTTTGAAAGTTCTAGTATTTCCTCTTCCCCGGCTTCATCTAATCGTTTATATCTCTGTTCTTTTGTCCATTTCATTGATGCAACCTCACTTTACAACAAAGAGAGGAGAATCATTCGATCCTCCATCCTTTGCTTCATTTTATTATGCCGCAGCCTTTGAAGTTTCCTTGGCTTGTTTCGAAGCATTTCTCTTTGCCAGTACCATTGTTGTTAAAAAAGCAATCGTAAAGGAAATGGCCATTCCTAAAATATAAAATGTGATGTTACCAGGTTTTATCGAGATTACTCCTGGAAGACCAGCTGCACCAAGGGCAATGGCTTTGACTTTAAATAATGAAATAAACGCAGAACCGGCAGCAGAACCGGCTATCGCTCCAACAAACGGATACCTAAGTTTTAGATTCACACCAAACATCGCAGGCTCGGTAATCCCCAATAATGCGGAAATACCGGCAGCAGATGCTACTCCTTTAATTTTGCTGTCTTTCGTCATAAGCAGAACGGCAATAGTTGCAGCTCCCTGTGCTACGTTTGACATCGCGGCAATCGGGAAAATGAATGACCCTCCCGTTTTGGCTAAATCAGCCAACAATTGTGTTTCAACGGCAATAAAACTGTGGTGCATACCGGTTATAACAATCGGTGCATATACTAGTCCGAAAAGGGCTCCGCCAATGAAACCTGTTGTATCGTACATCCAAACTAATCCATCTGTCAGGAAATTACCTGCGGACCGCATCACTGGTCCGACTAGTGTAAAGGTTAATACCCCTGTAATAAAAGTCGCCAATAGCGGTGTAATTAAATTATCTAATGCGGAAGGTACACGCTTTCTTAGGAAGGTTTCTGTTTTGGCTAAAATATAAGAAGCAGCTAAGACAGGAAGTACCGTTCCCTGATAACCTACCTTTTGGATTTCAAACCCAAAGATCTTCCAAACAGGGATTTTCCCTTCTGCTAACGCAGCACCATATCCCCATCCATTTAATAAATCCGGGTGAACCATCAGCATCCCCAATGCCGCACCAAGATAAGGATTTCCGCCAAAACGCTGGGTGGCTGAGAAACCGATTAAAACTGGGAGGAAAACGAAGGCTGCGTTGGCGAACGTATTGATGAGTGCAGCTAAATCCGCCATTTGCGGATAGGCTTGAATCAAGGATTTTCCGTCAATAAATAAATCCGAAGCAGTCAGAACATTGTTAAGTCCCATTAAGAGACCACCAGCAACAATAGCCGGGATAATTGGAACAAAAATATCAGAGAGCATTTTAACAAATTGCTGAAGCACATTTAATTTTTTCGCTCCCGCCTCTTTTACTTCTTTTGTCGACATTTCCGTCAGGCCTGTTAAATCAGCAAATTCTTTATAGACTTTATTTACTGTTCCAGCCCCAATTATAATTTGATACTGACCGCCAGTTGAAAAAGTTCCTTTTACGATTTCCATTTTGTCCAGTTTGACTTGATCGACTGCCCCTTCATCATGCAGCACTAATCTTAAACGGGTGGCACAGTGCGCTGCTGCTGATACATTCTCTTTTCCGCCGAGCGCCTCAAGAATCTCACTTGCTTCTTTTTTGAAATCCATTCCGATCTCCTCCTTTTTTATAGGTTCCTTTAGGAACCGGTTCCAAATTTACTTAAAAAAATAAATGATTTCCACTAACATCATTTAGGAACCGGTTCCATTTAACCTTAAAAAGAAAAACGAGTGATTGGAACCGGTTTCTTAAGAGAATTATAGTTCAGTTTAATTTAGTTTGTCAACGCTTTCTCGTTCAATAATTTCGTATTTTGATATAGTCAATTTTTCCACTTGTTCCCCGTTTACCAGCCTGACAATATTTTGTGCCGCCAATTGCCCCGCTTCTTTATAATAAAACTTGGCGGTTGTTAATGCCGGGTGTATGACTTCGGTGATTTCATAACCACCGAACCCCACAATAGAAAGGTCTTCCGGGACTTTTAATCCTTTTAAGTAAGCTGCTTTTAACGCACCAAGCGCAATATTGTCTGTCGAACAAAACAAGATCGTCGGCTTGCATTCACTTAATATTTTTAAAGCTACTCTCATTGCATCCTTAATTTTAAAGCCCGACTCATAATAATGAACTTCACATTCTGGATGATTCTCAATCGCAGCTGTGAACCCTGTTTTACGTTTCACCCCGACGGAAATATCTGCTTCCGTTACTCCCAAATAGGCTATTTTTCGATGACCTTTATTTAAAATATAGGTGGCCAAATCGTAGCCGGCGGAAAAATCATCATGAATAAGACTGTAGGTATGTTCATCTTGCTGTCCTACTAGAATCACAGGAATTTGAACACTGGCAAACGCCTCCAAATGGGCTTCAGTAATTACGGTGGCAAGCAGAATAATCCCAGCAATCTTCTGCCGCTCGAAACTATAAATACTTTCAATCTCTCTTTCTAAATCTTGATTAGTGTTTGCGATTAACATTTGAAAGCCTTGTTCCCTTAAATGTTCATCGATACCAATCAACGTATTGGAAGCCGCGTATGAGTCAAGTCGCGGGACGATTGTTCCAATAATATTTGTTTTTTTCGCTTTTAAACTTTGAGCAAAAGTGTTCGGTATATAGCCAGTTTCATT
This sequence comes from Neobacillus bataviensis, assembly GCF_019969725.1. The sequence goes on along the minus strand of NZ_JAHXYW010000002.1, from coordinate 498,071 downwards.
AATGACCAGTTCAATTTTCTTTTTGGTCGTGTCACTGACAGAGCCCCCGTTTAAATAGCGGGAAACCGTGCTCTTGGCAACACCAGCAATTTTGGCTATATCGGCAATGGTTTTAGTCATTGAATCTCCTCATTATTTGCTGTTTTAGTTATAGTATACACAAATATCTATTATATAAAAAAAAATGAACCGATATGGCTCATTTTTTATTTTAATAAGTATACTCTTGTTTCATAAGGCTTTAATGTGAATTCTTTCCGTAATTTCTCTCCCATCACATCATAATTATTTAAGACGAGTTCAGAAGCAGAAAAGGAAACATTAGAAGGTAATTTGAACCTGGTTTCTTTTTTACTAAAATTATTAATGACAATCGCCTTCCGGCTTCCTAATTGACGTGTATAGACAAACAGTTTCGGATGGTTAGCCAGCAATAATTCATAGGTGCCGTAAACAAATAACGGATTTTCTTTTCTTAAGCGGACCAACTTTTTATAAAAAGAAAGAATGGAGTCAGGGTCTTCTAATTGTGCCGCAACATTAATTTCCTTGTAATTTGGATTCACGCCAAGCCATGTTTTTTCACCAGTTGTAAATCCTCCCATGCTGCCAGAACTCCATTGCATCGGGGTACGGGAATTGTCGCGGCCTTTTTCCCAAATCACCTTCATGACCTCATCATGAGAGCGGCCTTTTGCGGTTTCAATCTTGTAATAATTAATCATGCCAACATCATTATAATCTTCAATGGAAGGGAACTGGACATTGGTCATGCCAATCTCCTGGCCCTGATAAATAAACGGTGTCCCCTTCATTAGGAAATAGAGGGCCCCTAGCATTTTCGTACTTTCTTTCCAATATTCTTGGTCATTTCCCCAGCTTGATACACGGCGCGGCTGGTCATGGTTTTCGATAAACAAGGCATTCCAGCCTCTGCCCTCCAGGCCTTTTTGCCATTTCGTTAACACCTTTTTCAATTTACGAACGTCGATGGAACCGTCTGCATCTTTATCCCACAGGTCTAGAAATTCAAATTGAAAAATCATATTAAAATAGCCGTTTTCTTCACCAACCCACTTGTCTGCATCATCAAGTCCGACACCGTTGGCTTCTCCAACTGTCATAACGTCATAGTTTTTTATTGTTTTCTCAGCGAGTTCGGTGAGGAAATCATCGATTCCGTCCACATTCATCATGTATGGAAAGCATGATACATAATCTAAGTTTTCTGGGTTCGGCATATCCGGGAATCCCGGTTCCTTTTTAATATGAGAGATTGCATCTACACGGAAACCGTCGATCCCTTTATCCAGCCACCAATTCACCATGTTATGGAGTGCCTTTCTTACGTCTGGGTTCTCCCAGTTTAAATCGGGCTGTCGCGTTGAGAAAATGTGCATAAAATATTGATCGGTTTCTTCATCATATTTCCAAGCGGGGCCGCTAAAAATCGATTCCCAGTTGTTTGGTTCTTTACCATCCTTGCCGTCCCGCCAAATATACCAATCACGCTTTGGGTTGTCTTTTGATGAGCGGGATTCAATAAACCATGGATGCTCGTCGCTAGTATGATTGATGACCAAATCTAATATTAACTTCATTCCCCGCTGGTGAACGCCTTGTAAAAGCTCGTCAAAGTCGGACATCGTTCCGAATTCATCCATGATGTCCTGGTAATCCGATATATCGTAGCCATTATCATCGTTTGGGGATTTGTACATCGGTGACAGCCAAATGACGTCAATTCCTAATTCTTTGAGATAGTCTAATTTTGAAGTAACACCTTTTAGGTCTCCAATTCCGTCGCCATTGCTATCCATGAAGCTGCGGGGATAAACTTGATAGGCAACGGCTTCTTTCCACCATTTTTTGTTCATTTGGCACCTCTTTTTTTTAAAAAGTAAGCTTTTTAAAAAATGATACTAGTTTTCTTTTAAAAAGCTTCCTAACATTAGTGAGAAAAATTTTATCGGCGAATTTTAATGGTTTATCGGCGAATCTGCGGTTATATCAGCGAATTTTCCATTATATAGGCGAATTTAGCCAATTTATCGGCGAATCGCAAAAATCCTTCTACACCCACCACATATTAGAAACAGGTTCCTCAATTAAAACTGTCTTTAAATTATTTACTGCACGCTTAAAGCCCTCATCGATGGACATGATCGGGTCTTCGTGTTCGATGCTGACCACATAATCATAACCATAAGTACGAAGCGCGCTCATCATGTCAGACCAATCTTTTAAACTATGACCGCAGCCGACAGAACGGAACGTCCAAGCTCGGGTGCGCACTTCCCCGTAGGGCTGCATATCCGTTAATCCATACATATTCACATTATCCTGATCAATGTATGTGTCTTTCGCATGGAAATGGTGAATGGCCCCTTCTTTCGCTAATATTTTAATTGCTGCAACCGGGTCGATTCCTTGCCACCACAAGTGGCTTGGGTCTAAATTGGCGCCAATTGCATCGCAGGTTTCAGCTCGCAATTTCAATAACGTATATGGTGTATGAACTAAAAATCCTCCGTGTAGTTCTAGGCCAATTTTTACATTATGTTCCTTGGCGAACGCACCGACTTCCTTCCAGTACGGAATCAGCTTTTCTTCCCACTGCCACTTTAAAACAGAGCCATTTTCATTTGGCCAAGGCGTAACAGGCCAATTTGGGTATTTAGCACCTTCATGATCGCCTGCCGTACCGGAAAAACAGTTTACAACTGGCACACCCAATAAGGAAGCTAGTTTAATCGTTTTTAATAGTGTTTCATGCGAAGTCGCAGCAAATTCCTTTTCAGGAGAAATCGGATTACCATGGCAGCTGAAAGCACTTATAACAAGACCACGATCTTCAACCATCTGAAGGTACTCCCTGCGTGCTTCTTCACTTTCTAATAATTTATCTAAATCACAATGGTTATTCCCTGGATAACAGCCGGTTCCAATTTCAACCGCTTGAAGACCTTCTTCTTTGACGGTATCTAACATCTCTTCAAAGGATTTATCAGCAAATAGGACAGTAAAAACTCCTAGTTTCATATGGAATTACCTCCACTCTCATAAATTCGATCAATAATCCGAGACACTTGAAGCGCCTCTTCAGGCTTTACGATCAGCTCATCCAAACCAAGGCAGGCATCGATAAAATTTTTCGCCTGCGGAACACCTGGATCTTCTTCGCCCGGAAGCCAAGAAGCTTCACTGTTTAACAGCATTCCATTTTTTGTAGTGTAAAGCTCAAACGGGAAAACGTTCAGACCTCCGTCCACACCTGAAATGCTGACATTCGCAAGGTCGTCCTTTATATTTGCTGCCCAAGAGGTTTCAAATAACAGCGACGCTCCATTATCAAATTTCAAATAGGCGGTCACATGATCATCGACATTAAACGTTTCATGATCATATGTCCCCCATTGGTTCACCTGATTGGGCTTCTTACTTAAAGCGTTATACGCGGTCCCTGACACTGCCGTTTCCGTCGGATTTCCCATGAGCCATAGCGCTAAATCAAGAAGATGGCAGCCGAAATCGATAAGGCTGCCGCCGCCTTGCAGTTCTTTATTAATAAAAACGCCCCAGCCCGGTACTTTACGGCGTCTTAAAGCTTGGACTCTCGCCACCAGTGGAGTCCCCACTTCGCTCATTGCTTTTTTGGCTGCCTGGGCTTCCTTCATGAAACGGTAATGATAAGCAATCGCCAGGACTTTTCCTGCTTTTTGAGATGCAGCAATCATAGCCTCGCACTCGTCTGCATTCAACGCCATCGGCTTCTCACATAGAACATGAACCCCGGCATCAAAGGCAGCAATGGTAATCTCAGCATGAAATTTATTCGGCGTACAAATACAAACTGCATCGACCTCGGAAAATAGCTGACGATAATCCTCATACGCGTTAGGGATATTGTATTTTTCCGCGATTTCGCGTGCCCGTTCCCTATTTACATCGCTTACGGCTGTAATTTCACAAATATCAGCCAATTGTAAAAAAGCCGGGATATGGCGGCCTTGGGCAATCCCGCCAACCCCGATTATTCCAATGCGCAGCTTGTTCATCGCTCTATCACTCTAACAATTTGTTTTGTTTCGTTTGACTCGAGTGCTGCTAAAATAACAGCTAAAGATTTCATGCCTTCTGTACCCGGTACCGGCGGCTCTATGTCTTGAATGATTGATTCTACAAATTTTTCAATTACATGGGAGTTATTTTGGCCGCCTTCATCATTCGACTGAATTTTTCCAAGCTCATATTTGACCACTTCACCGTTCGCATATTGTACAACGAGCGAATGGGTTGGATCGTCCTCTAATCGAAGAATTGCTTTTTCTCCATAGATAATCGTAGAATTATCCTCCTTACTGACATACGCCCAGCTAGCCGCGAGAGTACCAATGATGCCGCTTTCTGTTTTTAACACGCACACGGCATTATCATCAACATCCGCGAAATCTTTAGCACTCGTTTCTACGAACGAACCCACTTCCGCTATTTCTTCGCCTAATAAGAACCTTAATAAATCGGTCTTATGAACGCCTAAGTCACCCATCGCTCCAACGAATGCTTTTTCTTTTTGGAAAAACCATCCTTCTTTGCCTTCTACACTCCAGCCTTCAGGGCCGCCATGCCCAAATGCCGTACGGAAACTGTAAATTTTACCGATTTCTCCGCTCTCAATTAACTGGCGGGCTTTTCGGTGAGACGGCACGAATCGTTGATTATGTGCAATCATCAGCTTTTTGCCGCTCGCTTCCGCAGCAGCAATCATGTCTTCCGCTTCCTTTCGAGATGTAGCCATCGGTTTTTCACAAAGCACATGTATACCGGCATTTAATGCTGCAATCGAAATCGGAGCATGAAGATAATTAGGGGTACAGACACTGACCGCGTCTACACTGCCGCTCTTCAGTAACTCTTCATAATTTGTATATGCAACGACGCCGTATTTTTCTGCCACAGCCTTTGCACGTTCCTCATTACGATCACAAACAGCTGCAAGCTCCACGTTTTTATTAGCTATATATTCAGGAATATGACGATGCTGGGCAATGCTTCCGCAACCAATTACTCCGACTCTTAATGTTTCCATTGTTATTTCACGCCTCCAATAACTTCAAGTGGTTTTGCATTTCCGTAAACCGGGCGTTCACGTTTAAGGGGCTTCGCCCATTTTACAGCATTGGTGATGACACGCTGAATTTGTGGGTTATGATAGGTCGGATACGTTTCATGACCCGGCCGGAAATAAAACACTTTTCCATTTCCGCGCTTGAATGTACAACCGCTGCGGAACACTTCCCCGCCTTCAAACCAGCTTGTAAAAATAAGCTCATCTGGCTGCGGGATATCAAAGTGCTCCCCGTACATTTCTTCTTTATCCAATTCAATATATTCAGAGATTCCCTCTGTAATCGGATGAGCAGGGCTTACAACCCATAATCGTTCTTTTTCATCTGCTTCGCGCCACTTCAAATCACAGCTTGTTCCCATTAATGTCTTAAAGATTTTTGAAAAATGGCCTGAGTGAAGAACAATCAGCCCCATGCCATCAAGAACTCGCTGCTGGACCTTTTGCACAATTTCATCCTTTACTTCACCATGAGCGAGATGTCCCCACCAAACTAATACATCCGTGTCTGCTAGTATTTCATCTGTTAAGCCATGTTCCGGCTCATCAAGGGTAGCTGTTCTTGTGTCGAATCCTTCCGTCTTAAGAAATTCAGCGATTGTCCCGTGGATGCCTTTTGGGTAGATATCCCTTACAACCGGATTTTTTTTCTCGTGACGGTTTTCATTCCATATTGTTACTTTCAACATGAACTAAATCTCCTTTTATTTTCACTTTACCTACAATTTTATAGAATATGAGATTTAATGAAACGGCTTACATTGACTTTTGGGGTGGAATATATTGAACTAGAAAGATTTGTAAAACGATTTTAAGTAATTCATGCTGATTTTAATACTCTCAAATGGCGTCCGGCGGCTTACATCTTGCTCAACCACCCACCACTTAACACCTGCTTCTTCCCCTTTTTGAAGAATAGCTTCGATATCAACCCCGCCTGTTCCAAGCTCTGCAAAAAATTGCTCTCCATCTGTTGTCATGTCTTTTAAATGAATGAGGGGTACTCGATTTTTGTAACGCTCCATCCACTCAATTGGCTTTTCGTCTGCTTTGGTCAACCAATACACATCTAGTTCTGCCTTCAGATTATGAGAGTTAGTTTTATCAAATATTGCTTCAAGGTACGTTCTGCCATTGGACAAGCGCTCTAGTTCAAAATCATGATTATGATAGCAAAGAGCGATATCTTCGCGGCGGCATGTTTCACCAGCATGATTTAATAACGATATGAGATTTTGGTAATCTTCCTTGCTGCGTCGTTCTGGCATTAAGTAAGGGCAGACTAGATAGTTGCTGCCTAGGATTTTTTGATCTTCAATGACTTGATACAGATTGTTTTCCAATTGTTCAAGCGGCACATGGCTGGCTGCTGCGCGAAGACCAAGGTCATCTATTAATGCTCTTACATCTTTTGCGGTCAATCCGCCATATCCGGCAAATTCAACACCATGAAAGCCTAACGCTGCCACTTTTTTTAAAGTGCCTGCAAAATCCTTTTCGCATTCTTCTCTTAATGTATACAGTTGTACAGCTATTGGAATGTTTTTCATCCTTACCTCCCATTTTTAAACCTTACTTATTTGATTACATCTTATCGGGTGTGTCTGCAAATAAACATAGATGATATAATTAAAACATATACTATTTTGCTATTTTATTAGACTGAAGGGGCTTATGATGACAAATATATATTTTTGCGGTTATTCGTATCATATTAATGGTTATCACTCACAACATAAATCAGGTTATCCGTCGTATCTTTTCCGACTTCAAACAGAAGGACACTGTGAGGTAGTCGTTAAGGGAAAAAATATGAAAATAGAAAAAGGGGACCTGATGTTAATAAAACCCGGAGATCATTATGAACTGCTTGTCAAAGCGGGGCAGAATAGCGGGGACTATCACTTAGTGTGTGAAGGGGCCTGGGTGGACGAATGGTGGAGCCGATCTGAAAAGCCAGCTGTATCCCGAATTGACCTGGATGAAAGGGTGTTGTCTTTATGGCGCCATATCATGATCGAAAAACGGCGACCAGCATCAATCCAAAACGAGGAACTCGCCAACTATTTACTGCGAGCACTGTGTTTATCTTTGGAACGGGCTGTTAACGAAACGGATCAATCCTTTAGTCATCCGTACACGGTAACACGGATGATGCGATACATCGAAGAGCATGCCACAACCACCTTTAAAATCGAGGATGTAGCGCAGTATGCCGGTCTTAGTGTCTCACGGTCGGTCCATCTCTTTAAAAGTAGCGTTGGGAAAACGATGATGGAATACGCTCAGGAAATCCGGCTTTTTGCTGCAATGGAGCGAATGAAATACACTTCCATCTCACTTGAGCAGATTGCTTTAGATTGCGGTTTTGGCAGCTATCCTTATTTTCATAAGGTATTTAAAAAGAAATACGGGATCGCTCCCGGTGCGTACAGACGTAAAGGATAATATTTCTTATTAAGATGCCTAAATAACCTTTGATTAACGATTTATAGTTGAAAACATAATTTTTAAACAAATAATTTTTATATGAAAAGCAGACGGTTTAGCGTGGAATCTTTTAAAGATTCTCGAAACCATCTGCATTTTATTCATCTGATGGTAAAACTTGGTAGCTGCATGATTGACGTTCAACCAATTTATGAGGAATGACTATGCGCTTGGTTGGTTCTGTCCTATTTTCAATTATTTCAATTAAACTCCTTGTTGCTTGATATCCAAGATCAAAAATATTAATATCCATTGATGTTAAGGGTGGTTTTGACATTTCTGATAAGAGGACGTTATTAAAGCTAACAACAGAAATCTCTTCCGGAACCTTGACCCCCAGTTCATCTAACGTGCTTAGGACGCCTAGTGCCATTAGGTCGTCAACAACTACAAGCGCAGTTGGGCGTTGTTCAAGTGCCATTAACTCACTCACCGCTTCTTGACCGCCCTCGCGCAGGAATTCCCCATGAAGGATATATTCATTTTTAATGGGAATGTTTGCGTTATTTAAAGCCTGCTTATACCCATCCAAACGGTCAACAGTGACCATTAGTTCTAGACTTCCTCCAATAAAAGCGATTTTTCGATGCCCATAGTCTATTAAGTATTCAGTAGTTTCTCTCATTGCTCGTACATTATCATTATCAACATGTGTGATTTCTTCCGCATCCTTAAAAGGTTTTCCAATAACGACAAAAGGAAATACCATTTCTCTTAAGTACGAGATGACTTTATCCTCCACCTTGGAATTAAGAAGAATAATGCCATCTACTCGTTTTCCTTGAACCATGCGGACAACTGCCTCAAATATTTCCGCGTCTGATTTTCCAGACGTCAAATGCATGGCATATTTATTTTTATGGGATCCTTCACTGATTCCCTGTAACACCATTGAAAAAAAAGGATTCTGAAACACCACATCACCAGAGCTTGGCAAGACAAGACCTATTGTTTGTGTTGACTGACTTGCAAGACTTCTGGCATTTTGGTTAGGATGATACCCTAGCTGTTTCATTGCCTTTTTAACCTTACGTTTCGTTTCTTCACTAATTCTTGAATTATTGGCAATTACTCTTGAAACAGTGGATGGAGCGACCTCTGCAAGCTTTGCCACATCCTTAATAGTAACGGACATTTCTTCCCTCCTCTCCATTAAGAAAACGGTTGCACAAACTATCTTTATTATAAAGTGTAGACAATCATTTATACAGCTAAAAATAAAGACACTTCAATTCTGAATTATTGAAGAGATAATTCCTTCTGGTAAAGGGTAAATCAAAATTTCCGAAAAAATATTTCAGAAAATTTCGATTTTAATACCGATTCCCTATTGATTTGTATTAAGAAATAGATATAATAAATTTTGAAATCGTTTGCGCAAACGTTTGCACAAACAACTTGTCCCTTAAGCCTCTTACATATGGTTTTTTTTGTGCAATATTATGCCAACGATTTCTAAATTAATAGAATAATAGGAAGGAGATTTTACATGAAAAGAAAGCGCAAAGCACTTCTGTCCCTTGTAACCGCAGTGGGGCTAATTCTTCAATTGTTTTCTGGACTTGCAATAAGTCAAACAGCAAAAGCTGCAGAAACAGCACCAAAGCAAGTTGTACTTGTTGGCAGCCTGCAGACAGAGTTAGGAAGTTCAGGAGATTGGGATCCCGCTTCCGCTAAAACACAAATGACCTACCAGGGAAATGGGTTGTATTCTTATTCTGGCACATTGCCTGCTGGTGATTATGAATACAAAATAGCCCTTGGAGGAAGCTGGTCCGAAAATTACGGAGATGGTGGAGAGCCTGGTGGGCCTAACATAAAACTGGCTCTGACCACACAAAAAGAAGTCACCTTTTACTACAATGACAACACCCACGCCATTACCGATAGTACCCACTATACACCCTTGCCAGGAGACAAACAGCCACGTCTAGCGGGAACCATTCAACCTGCCATTCAGGCAGGGCCTGCATGGAGCCCATCAGATTCAACAGCGTTGATGGAGGACACCCATTTTAACAACGTCTATTCCTTTACTGCAAAGGTCCCAAAAGGAAACTACGAATACAAGGTTGTATTGGGTAAGGACTGGACAGAGTCATATCCTGCGTCCAATGTAAAGCTGAATGTACTTTCTGATGAGACAATCACATTTTTCTATAACAACCAAACAAATGAAGTTTCTACAGATTATAAACCGACTGGAGCTGATGGCTTGATTGATAAAAATGCTCTTTATCATGATTCCTGGGACCAAGTTTACCGTTCACCGTTTGGAGCGATTCCTGCAGGACAGCCGGTCACATTACGGGTATCGGCTAAAAAGGGTGACCTGACCAGAGCCAGCCTATATGTGAAAAATTATAATACAGGCACAACAAAGGTTCTTTCAATGAAGAATGCAGGCTGGTCAGACACAAAAGACAAAGGTGCCATTGAGTTCTGGGAAGCTACCTTTACACCGTCTGACAAAGGAGTTCACGGCTATAAATTCATTGTCGGGGATCAGGATACAACAGTGGAATACGGAGAAGACACACAGGAAGGGCATACCGGTAAAGCGGAGGATAAAAATGCAGGACTCTTCCAATTGACCGTTTTCGACCCGGGCTATCAAACACCGGATTGGATGAAGGAAGCTGTTGTTTATCAAATATATCCGGATCGTTTTTATAACGGCAACAAAGCAAATGACCATGTAAAGGATCAGATTGGAGCCCGAGGCAGCCAGCCAATCGAACATCCCGACTCCTGGTCATCCTTGCCTGATAATCCATATGAACAAGATACTGGCTCCTACACAGGGGACGGGGAATTTACAAACGACTTCTTTGGCGGCGACATTGCTGGTATTAAGGCGAAGCTTGATTACCTTCAATCACTTGGCGTCAATACACTATATTTAAACCCCATTGCACTTGCACCGTCCAACCATAAATATGATGCAGCAGACTATAAACAGGTGGATCCGATGTTTGGCTCGGAAAAAGAATTCAAGGATTTCGTCAAGGAATTATCTAAACGGAACATGCACCTGATTTTGGACGGGGTATTTAATCATGTGGCTGATGATTCCATCTATTTTGACCGCTACCACAAATATAAAACAGTGGGTGCCTACGAATACTGGTCTCGTATTTACGATTTAATGCATAACAAAAAATTGTCTGAAACTGCAGCAAAGGATAAGGCCAAACAGCAACTTATTGCTGAAGGACAAACCTTTAGCCCCTACGGCTTTGAAAACTGGTTCCATATTGAAAATGTTAAAGTTCCAAATGAAAAAGTCAACGGTGTTTCGACAGGTGAGCACTATAAATATGAAGGCTGGTGGGGCTACGATAGTCTGCCTGTGTTCAAATCAGTTGAGGGCACAAAGGTTGATCACCCAAGTGAGCTTAACAACACAGCATTGGCAAATTATATTTTTTATGACAAGGACTCAGTAGGAAAAACATGGATTGATCGAGGTTCATCTGGCTGGCGCCTGGATGTAGCTAATGAAGTAGACAGTTCCTTCTGGCAGGAATTCCGCAAGCAAATGAAGTCCAAGACTATGATAGGAGCCGGAAAAACACTTCAAAAAGAAGAAGAGCCACTTATTCTAGGTGAAATTTGGGATGATGCATCAAAGTACTTCTTAGGGGATCAATATGACTCAGTCATGAACTATCGTTTCCGCGGAGCCATTTTGGATTACCTAAAGAACGGTAATGCCGCTTATGCACAAAACACCCTTCTCGCTATCCAGGAGGACTATCCAAAGGAAGCTTTTTATGCCCTTATGAACCTGATGGGATCCCATGATACAGCTCGGGCAATCTTCCTGTTAGGTAATGGAACGGATACGTATTTCAGAGCGGAACAAGATCCGAACTACAAATACGATGAAGGTGTGAAGCGATTGAAGCTGGCTTCTATCCTGCAAATGGGTTACCCTGGAGCCCCGACCATTTATTACGGAGATGAAGCGGGTCAAACAGGATCCAAAGACCCAGATGACCGACGCACCTATCCATGGGGGAACGAAAACAAAGACCTTATTGCACACTATCAAAAGATTGGTCAAATCCGCAAGGAAAATGCCGACCTATTTGCCTATGGGGATCTACACCACATTTATGCAAATGGCGACGTATTAGCCTATGTCCGGACAAAAGAATCAAAATCCGGCCTTGTCATTATCAACAGAGGGAAAACCACACAAACAGTTGATATCGATACAAAAGAGCTGCTCGCGAATGGTCTTCGTTTTATGGATCAATTGGATCGTAAATATGTGACGACAACGAAAGATGGCAAGCTGTCATTAACAGTTCCTGCAGAATCGGGAAGAATGTTAATAACAGTTAATGAAGTTAAACAACCGCAGCCTGTTAAAGAAGTTACCGGTACAGCTGGTTCTAAGGAAGTTACTTTAAGCTGGACAGGAACAGGTATAAAATACAATGTCTATCAGTCTACTGTTTCAGGTGGATTATGGACAAAAGTGAAGGAAACAGAAGGTACATCTGTGAACATTTCCGATTTAAATAATGGTCGTACCTACTATTTTACTGTGACGGCCGTGAATGAAAGTGGGAATGAATCTGTACCAGCTGCCTCATCCGGCCTTGTGCCTCATTACGATGCTGCAAAAGCTAGTATTACGGAACTGACTACTTTAGACAACGGGGAATTGAATCTGGCGCAGGCCTCCAATGTTAAAGCCGCTTTTTACCTGGCAGGTGCGACTGAAACTGGTGCAGCAGAAGGAATTATGGCCGAGCTTCAAGTAAGAATGAATGGCCAAACCGCTTGGACATCTTACCAAGCCCTGTATAATGGACAGGCTCAGGGAGACCAGGCAAATGAGTTTCAGGGAAGCTTTACAGCGTATGAGGCGGGAACATATGAATACCGAATGGCCTTTACGCCGGATTTAGGAAATACATGGGTTTACTCAGTTACTGGTAAAGTAACCTTTTCACACAGCACATCTGATACTGCCCCGCCTGCTGATGATGTTACTTTGGACACTCCGATCAAGGAATCCGGTCAGGTCAACTTGAACTGGAAACTCATTCAGCCGGATCAGCCCTTTAAAACGGTCATTTACCGTGACAGCCAAATTCTTTCAACATTGGACGGCAATACCACTTCCTTCCGTGATTATCAGGTAGCAAATGGTACCACTTATAAATACCAAGTTCGTGTTTATGATCAGGCTGGAAACTATGTGGATTCAAACACAGTAAGTGTAACACCGGAAATTGTTATGGTACAAGTAACCTTTAAGGTGCATGCACCGGATTACACTCCATTGTCAGCTCAAATCAATATACCAGGCAGCTTAAATGGGTGGAACACTAGTGCTTGGTCTATGAGCCGGAATGGGGCTGTGACGCCTGATTGGGAATACACAGTGGAGCTTGAGGAAGGAACAGAGCTTACGTATAAATATACGAGGGACAATAGCTGGGATCATGAAGGTTTGACAGATCATACGCCATCTGATCATTCGGATGACGATATCAGTAACTACGGCTATGGTGCCCCAGGAACCGATATGAAAATTGTGGTCACGAACCAAGGCAACAACAAAATGGTGGTACAGGATACGATTTTACGCTGGATTGATATGCCGCTGGCAGTCAGTCAAATTGATGTGAATGGTATGACTATGACCGTCAATGGGAATGCGATTAAGGGTTCTGACTTCACCATCAATGGAGAAAAAGTGACAGTCGGAAATGATATGAATTTCACTCAATCCTTTACCCTTCAAGCAGGACAGACACAAGTACCTGTTCATATCGAACCAACTGACTCCACAAAGTCCACCATCTTTAAAGAGGACGGCGGTTCTATTAGTAAGAATACAAAGAACTATGTCATCGATGTCCTAACAAAAACGATAAGCGAGACCAAGTAAGTGGTCATCGAAAAGGTCTGCCGGGATCATGGCAGACCTTTTTTGCCGAAAGTTAAGAAAAGCGACTTGGTATTGACATCAGCTTTCACATATGTTGTTTCCGGATAAAGCTCGATTATAGAATCTTTGAATATGCATGGAAATATACATTAACTCTGCATCTGGATATTTTATATTGTATTTCCCCTCTAAAAAATGGCCAACCTCTTGTGCACAAGCAAATGCTACTTTAAAATTTTCCTGGATCATCTCAGCCATTTTTGGATCATAATCATGGTTGGTCTCATGTGCTAATAGACTTTTAAGCGAAAAGCGCAAATGGGTAATTAATCGTTCATAGGACATCGTATCTTCCACAATATTGATATTTAAACAACTTTCAATGATTCTCGTAATTTCCTGAATCGTTGCAGTAATGTCTATCGTTTCCTGCATATCCCCTCGATTCATTCTTGCCGTATGGATATGCATCGCAATATTGCCTACTTCATCTTCAGGAATGTCTACTCCGAGTTTCTCTTTTATTAACTCCTTTGCCCAAAGTCCGATTTGAAATTCCTTTACATAAAGAATTTTGATTTGCTCAAGCAGGGCATTTTTAATCGCAATGCCATTTGTTAATCGCTCAATGGCAAACGATAGGTGATCGGAAAAAGCGACGTGGATATGCTCATTTACCGTAACGCCCAATTCCCTTTCTGCATAAGTGATGATCTCTTCTGCTAGTTGTATATGTTCTTCTGGCAATAATTGAAGTATTTCTTCGAATTTTTTATGCTCATTTGCATCCCTCATAACAAACACTTTATCAATTTTAGCTTGATTTACAGGATCATTCTTTCGTTTCTGGAATCCTATTCCTTCGCCCATCACGATCTTTTCTCCGTCGATGTCTTTCACTACAACCGCACTATTATTTAGGATTTTTTTAATTCTCATTTCTTCACCTTCCCTCTTTTGCTCTTACAATAGCTGTAAAATCAAGACGACTCAGTTTCTTCCTTCACCCAAAGAATGAAAGTGGCTATGAACGCAGCTGCGACAGAGATTCCAAGACCAATAAGGTAATGCATTAAATTCGAAATCCCTATTGGGGCCACAATAGCGATCATGGGAATTCCTGTTAAGCCATAAGAGTTTGCCACCACATGAGTAAGAACCACATACGCCCCTCCAAAAGCGCCGCCTATGGCTGCACCTAAAAATGGTCTGAACAGTCTGATATTCATCCCAAACATTACCGGTTCAATAATGCCTAAAAAAGCTGAACAAGCTGATGGGATAGCAATTTTTTTCAGTCTCTCATTCTTTGTTTTAAAAAATACGGCTAACCCCGCTGCTCCTTGGGCCATATTGGCCATGGACCAAATTGGCAATAAAAAGTTAACACCTATCTTTGGATTTGCAAGCAATTCCATTTCAACTGCATGTAAAGTATGATGCAGCCCGGTTACCACAATAAGAGAATATAAGCCGCCAAATAAAAACCCGGCTATACCCCCTCCATATTTATAAATTAGCTCAAACGTATTGGTCATCATATCACCGATGAATAATGAGATCGGACCAATAATTAAAAGTGAAATAAAACCAATCGAAATAATGACTAGAAATGGGATTAAAAATAAATCCAATGAACTTGGTACCATTTTCCTCAAGCGCATTTCGAGCTTACTCATAATAAAGACGGAAAGCAAGATCGGTATCACCGTTCCCTGATAGCCTATTAAAGGAATATCAACCCCGAGAACCTCCATATATTCCGGTACTTTATATCCAAGCTTGACAGGATTTAATAGCGAAGGATGAGTTAAAATTCCGCCTATCACTGCCCCCAAAATGGGATTGCCGCCAAATTCCTTTGCTGCACTAAAACCAATTAATATCGGTAAAATAATAAATGCCGCACTTGAAAAGATATCGAGCATTCGCATTAATGAGGTTTCGGGTGGTGCCCACTGAAACACCTTGATCATTCCTATCAGTCCCATTAATAAACCACTTGCAACAATAGCCGGAATAATTGGAACAAAAATATTGGACAAGGTCCTCGCAAATCGAATAAAAGGATTCATTTTCACCTTTGGCGGTTCTGCAGGAGATATGCCGGAAACAGGTGTCAATTTTGTTTCAAGTAAGGCCCTGTATACTTTATTAACAATCCCGGGACCTAAAATAATTTGGAAAAGTCCCATTCGGGAAAAAGTTCCATGTACACTGTTCAGTTTATCTATTCCAACTTTATTTACCTTGCTCTCATCTAAAAGTTCAAAACGCAATCGAGTCGTGCAATGAGTGAAATTAATAATATTTTCCTTTCCGCCTAATAGCGGTAATAATTCTTGTGCAAAATCTTTTGCTTCTTTCTGTTCCTCTTGAATGTTCATCTTCCACCTTGAATTTCTGAATTAGTCTGTTTCACATCATGCAGCAGATTGCTCTTCAGGTAAATAATGACAATTATTTTCATAATACACAGTGGCGTTCAGCAGAAAACTGAACGCCACAACTGTATCTTATTTAAAAACCCCTTGCTGCTTTTCATGAAGAACCTTGGTTTCATCACGTGTGATCGATATTTTTAAAGACGGTGCCAGCATACCGCCGAAATGCTCCATTTGATACTCCGGAGACTGCTCGCCAACTTCATACATATCTTTACCGTCCACATTAACATAATTCACAAAACTAATAACAGTGCCATTCGGCATGACCATCCAGGAATATGCCTGATACGGATTATCCGTTGGATTAGCAATAACCAGTCCGCTATTATTTAACGGATGATAGCCTCCAATGAGAGAGTCTGAAGTAAATCCATATAATCCTTCCGGAGCGTCAAGCCCAGGAGCAAATTTCTCCGTGTGTGTTTTCGTAAAAAGATAGTAGCTGTTTCCTTTTACGATTACACTTGGCCGCTCCAGTTCGTCATTGACATAATTTGCTTCTAATAGAGGCGGCAGCAATTCAAATTTGGATAAATCCTTATTGGTTGCTTTGGCAATACCAATGCTGCCATTAAAAGCTTTTGAACCTTCTGGGATTGCATGATTCAGGCGAAATTCTTCGGAACCAATATATTCATTTTTATATGGACGGTCTTCAAGCTTTCCAGCAGTGTTTGCTTCAAATAAAAGATATTCTTCCCCGGTCTTTGGATCCTGGAAAAAATACGGATCGCGAAACGCATAGGAAGATTCTTTATTTCCTGTCTGTTCCTCTGTTTGATAGTATTTGCCATCAGCTTCAAGAATTATTTGATGTTTGGACCAATTCTTAAACGTCACACCGGTGTTGGTTGTACGAATATCCGCCGTTGCAGTTGCCAGACGTTGATCATAGCTTAGCTGACTTTCATTTTTTTGTCCTGTGGCTGTGTAGAAGATTTGCAATCGCCCATCTTTATTAACGATGGAACAGCCAGCCCATTGCCTGGACCCCAATGCTTCACCAGCTTTAAAAACGGGTCCCCCTGACTCCCAGCTCTTTCCGTCTTTTGAATAGAAATATTGAATTTGAGCTAGATCATGACGTTTTCCCGGAAGGACATCCTTCGGTACCGAGAGGGCGAAAATTATTTTAAAACCATTTACTACAGCTGGATGACCGTTCAAATCCTGCAATGGCCATGCATCCCAAATATAATAGTCTGATGAAAGTTTAACTAGTTCATCTTTATTAAATGTCGGAGCTGTATTTTGATCATTAATTGTTAATTTGCTAACATTTTCTCTGGTCCAGTTGAATGTATCTGTATTTTCTTGGGCTGAAACGGTTGGACCAACAATGGATATGAAGATAATATAAAGTCCGATAATAGCTGCTATGATAGATTTGCTTTTTTTAGCTTTGTTCCGGTTCATGAGAAGTGTTCCCCCAAATGTCTTCTTACTTTTGGCTTTGTTAAAAACTTTGTTGATGAACCATAATTATTAAGTGACCGATTAAAGTTCAGGAACCGGTTCCACTCACGCTTATATGGTCTCTTAGTGAGCGATTGGAGCGCGGGAACCGGTCAAATGATTTCCTTATTGTTTGATCCAGCCAGGTGATAACTCTTTTGCGATTTTTGTTGTATCGCCTTTGATGGATAGCTGGATTGTCGGCGCCAATGTGCCTCCAAAATGGCTAAATTGGAATTCTGGTGATTGGTTTCCAACATCACCAATGGACATGTTGCCCAAATCGCCAAAATGAGAAAACCCGACCACATTCAAATTAGGAAGGACAAGCCATGAATACGCTTGGTACGGATTTCCAGGAGGATTGGCTAAAACCAGACCACTTTCATTTAGCGGCTGATAACTGCCGATCAAGGTATCGGAAACAAATCCATACATACCTTCAGGTCCCTGCAGCCCTTCAGCATATTTATTGATATGGCTGTCCGTAAATAGATAATATTTTTTGTCCTTTACCACAATATGCGGGCGTTCCAATTCTTCGTTTACATAATTTGCTTCCAGGAGAGGAGGCAGCATTTTAAGATTGGTAGGATCACCATTCACTACTTCTGCGATACCAATGTTCCCATTCGCATGAACAGCTCCTGCCGGTACCGGGTGCTTGCTGGTATATTCGGAGCTTCCTGCATACTCTTGTTTAAATGTGCGATTTCCTACAGCGCCGCCTGAATTCCCTTCAAACAAAATATATTCCTTATTCGTTTTCGGGTCTTTGAACCACATCGGATCACGGAAAGCGTAGCCGCCGCCTTCACCTTGCTGAGCTTGTTCCTTCGTCTCATAATATTTGCCATCCGGCTCTAAAATAATTTTGTGTTTACCCCAATTTTCAAAATGAACTCCATTGCTATCAGCAATTATATCTCCGGTTGCCTCTGCAATGCGCTGCTCAAATGTCAACCGCTCTTCTCCTCTATGCCCGGTTGCTGTATAGAATGCGTGAATTTTTCCATTATCCACCATTGCGGATCCAGCCCATTCACGAGAACCCAATGAAGCTCCTTCTGGAAAAAGTGTCCCGCCAAGTGTCCAATCCTTGCCATTTTTCGAGTAAAAATAGCGGATGGTTGCAATGTCATGCACCTTTCCAGGCAGCACATTACTTGGAGCCGATAGGGCAAAAATCACTTTCCAGCCTTTTACGGAAGCGATATTTCCATCGCGGTCCAACAGTGGCCATGTGTCCCAAATGTGATAACCTGGTGCCAATTTATCCAGCTTGCTTATATCCGTATAAGGCAAGGTATTATCTTGATTCAGTTCGATTTTTGACACCTGTTCCCGTGTCCAATTTGTCGTTTGCCCCGCTTCTTCCGCTTTTACAGTAAGTCCGGAAAAACTTGAGGCAAAAACACTTGCTGCTAACACGATGGCAGATACGGCTTTCCTACTTATAAGGGTCATCTTGCTTTCTCCTTTTCCAGTTATGATTATCGATTTGCCCCGAATGGTTTAATTTCGCCGGCTTTACCTTCTTTTACAACTTCAGAAGTATCTCCATTCAGCTTCAATTTTAGAGTAGGGGCGAATGTACCGCCAAATTTCACATTTCCGTTCTCATCCTTCGGCTCGTTAATGAAGCTGATTACCTGCTGGTCTGGAAGGACCATCCAAGAATAAGCTTGATAAGGGTTTTCCTTTGGATTTGCAATTACAAGTCCGCTTTCGTTCATTGGTTTATGGCTGCCGAACAGTCCTTTGCCAACAAATCCATAGACACCATCAGGACCAGTCAGTCCAGGAGCATACGTAAAGGTATGGCTGATGGTAAATAGATAGTAATCGTCTCCATTTACGACCACGTGCGGGCGTTCCATCTGATGGTTGGTTCCAACCGACTCAAGTAATGGAGGGAGAAGCTTTAATTTGGTTACGTCCTTGTCAAGTACTTCTGCGATCCCGATATTACCGTTATACAATTCGGCTCCTGCAGGAACGGAATGGGTTTTGCGGTATTCCTCATCACCGATATTTTCCGGTTTGATAAAGTCTCGATCGCTTCCCGCTTGTCCTTCGAAGATAATATACTCTTTGCCAGTATTTGGATCCTGGAAGAAGAATGGATCACGGAATGCCGTAATGATCGGACTATTTGCTTGTGCAAGAGTTTCATAATATTTTCCATCTGCTTCTAGAATGACTTGATGTTTTCCTTCGTTTGTCAGATGAACTCCGTTTTTATCCGTATGAATATCAAAGGTTGTTTTCGCAATACGTTGTACGGCTCTTTTATCCCAACCATTGTTATCCCAATTTTCTTTCTCGCCGGTTGCCGTATAGAACAAATGAACTTTACCGTTTTCATCCAACATCGCTGTACCGGCCCATTGCATATGACCAAGGGCTTTATTATAGTCGTAAGGGATTCCTGCGTACGTCCAATCCTTGCCGTTTTTGGAGTAGAACATTCCAATTCTTGCCTCCGTATGACGCTCACCCCATCCTAATGAACGTGGTGCCACCAATGCAAATGCTACTCGGTAACCATTTACAATTGCCATGGATCCATCTCTGTTTTGCAGCGGCCATGTATCCCATACCCATTGATCAGGTGCTACAAGATCAAAATCAAGATCAATTTTCGGCGCTGTTGTTTTATCAGTAGGACTTACTTTTTCTGCTTGCTGACGAGACCAGATCGATGTGTAGTCTGAACTTAATTCCGCTGCAAATGCAGGTGTTACCGCCAGGCAATTGGCAGCAACAACAGCTGTCAAAACCAGCTTTTTCAATTTCGATTTGTTTCGAGCTTTCCTTTCCATTTCCCCTTCATCCTCCATTTTTCGCGGTTATATTGTGTCTGTTTCGAATTTTTTGACTCCTCAAATTAGTTGAAATCCTTTTTAAGAGAACAAAAAAAGACCTAAAATGTACAAGGACATGTCTACCAAAAAAGGTACACTTCGCCCTTCATACACTTTAGGTCTTGCCTGCTTTACCAGTCACAATCCCGCATAATTTTGTTTACAGGGAACATTATATGCTGTTCGACAATTTCCTACAATAGGATAATATACTCTTAATTTCATCAGGATTTACTAGTTACATTTTCATATAAACTGATTTAAAACTCATTTCAACGAATAAAATAGCCGGACTAATCCTCCTCTCCTTCGATGGCCGTATCCATACTCCATACCCTCATGGAGCGGACACACGGCTTTCCATCGACTCCAAATACTTCGAGTCCTTTTGATTGATCTAGTGTTGGAAAGACGCGGGAAGAAATGCTTTTTTCATTATTGAAGTATGCTTCCACAATCGATTTATCAACAAATAGGTCTACCCTTAAGATATTGTCTTCAAGGTTTAGCTCCCCGCCTTGAATTCCCTTTTCAATTTCAGGATTTAAACTTGAGCGCTGACGGTCAATTTGAATGGTTTTCCGTTCATTATCGTAAAAAATAGTCGTTTCCTCCTGCCCATTTGATTCTTTTAATAGTTCTATCCCAGTGGCTTTCGTATTGGAAACATCGAATTCCAACTCGATTTCCAATTGATCGCTTTGGATATTTCGAAGCTGGTTATTTGCTTCCTCAATTGTGGCATTTTCAACCGATGCCAGTTCCTCTCTTCGAAGTGACTGAACCTCTTCAACCGGGCGAATTCCAAGCTCTTGCTTTTCATTCAAATAGATTTCGAGCGGAAGACCGGCTCCGTGTGCCCACCCCGATTGATATTTGTCCCTTTCCGAACGCCTATCCTGTAAAATGCTTGTAACGATGGTTTGGCCTTTCCCATCTATAAAACCTTGTGCACCGGTAAAATGTTCACCATAATCAAACAGTTTAGGCTCCTCGTGGTCAGGAATAAATTCCAGCCTTTCTTGGTCCCATGTCCCAATCCAATAAAACGTATTACGGGCAGCATCAGGGCTGGGGGACATAAAATAAGGACTAATCATGAAAACATATTTTTGTTCACCCGTTTCCTTGTTTTTAATCGGTACTAAAAATGGCAATTCCCATACATCTCCCGTACGCGGGTATTTCACTTTATCCCCAATCATCAAAGGTTTTTCATACTTCCAGTGTTCAAGGTCTTCTGAGGTATAGAGTAAAGCGGTCCCGCCTGCCTCTTTTATTCCCGAACCAACAAGCTGGTACCATTTGTCTCCCTCTTTCCATACATATGGATCGCGAAATTGACCAAATAACACCTTTCCTTTTGGTGTATCAATATTTTCCTCTTGTACTGTTACAGGATTAGGATTCATGTTCCAATAATTTAAGTTAACGTCATTGGCATCTGCCGGCCTTGCCATGCCTGTCATTTGATTCGGCCTCATTTCATCGTTCCCTGCTGTGTAAAATAATACTGGAACCCCATTTTTGTCATAGGTTGCACTCCCGGACCACACGCCATCCCTGGCTGCTGTTCCCTCTGTTGGACTTAACGCAATGGGCCGATCTTCCCAATGAATCATGTCGGTACTTGTGGCATGTCCCCAATGAATCTGATGCCAGAAAGGACCAGCCGGATTAAACTGATAAAATAAATGGTATTTCCCGTTATAATAAATTGGTGCATGCGGTTCATTCATCCAATGCTGGGGAGCAGTAAAATGATAATTCGGGCGGTAGCGGTCTCCTTTATAAACCGTTCGATCGAATGACGTATCCGGTATCGGCCGTTTATGGTTCCAGCTGTTAAAGGATTCTTCGTAGAGATGTTTAATCGTTTTATGACTAAATGCTTTATTGTATAGTGAAACATTGTCCATTAGTCCATTAAACATATTAGCCTGGAACACATCTGACACAGCGGCCGCCTGATTATGTTTTCCAACTAGCAACGGCAGATGGTTTGCTGGTGTAAACTTACTATTAGGAGGGACTGCTTTTTCTTGAACAAGTTCACCGTTTAAATAAAGTGAGATTCTATTTGTTTCTTTATCAAATTGCGCAACGACGTAAGACCATTGATCTTTCGGCATAATTTTCCTTTCTGGGGACCAAATTTCATGCCATTTGCCGTTTAAGGCAAGCTGAAACGTGAGATATCCATGCCGCCCCAATCCGAGCATAAATCCTTGGTTATTTCCTTTATCCTGTTGATTGATGATCACGGAGGGCTGTCCATTGTCTCCCCATTCATAAGCTCTCGGGGCCACCCATGCTTCAATTGAAAAAGATCCAGTTGGGATATGAACCTTTTCCGAGGCAATTTCAAGCCAATTGGAATAGCCGTCAAATAATAATGCTTTACCGTGAATGCCGTTTTTCCATTCCGGTCCTGATTTTACTGCATAATGAATAACAGACGACCTGGATTGAGCATGATCACGAGTGGCGTTTCCCGACCCTTCATCAAATCCCCACTGATGGAAAGCATCATTGCTAAGCACTAGTTCTAATGGTTGGTCCTTCTTTTGATTGAGATTGGTTGTTTCTAATCTGGTTTTCACCTGTTTTTTGATTAAAACTCCTGTAATTGTCAGGAAGCATAATGCCAAAACAAATATCCCCAGCCAAATAGTCTTCTTGTTTTTCATCTTAAAAACTCCTTATCTAGTATTGGTATTTTTGAATTCGCTGATAAAGTGCACTTTTACACTTTTAAGGGTGTAAACTTTATTGAAAACAAATCTGCTTACGAAAAAAGCCAAAAAAAAGACCTAAAATGGGCAAGGATAGGTACACAAAGGTACAATCTGTCCTTAACACATTTAAGGTCTTGCCTGCTAACCAGTCACAATCCTGCATATGTTGAATTTCACATGATTATTCTAGGTTATTTGATCTTATCTATCAAGATTCGATTTACTTATTTATGGCCACAGGTACATTCACATCATCAATATTTATATGTCCCCAACCGCCCGTTTCATAGTCTACAACTTTGATGTATAACTCTTCGCCTATATAATCCGAAGCATCCCAGTAGGCCCTTCGATAGGCTTCCCAGTTGCCGCCCGTTTCCTTCATTAACTCCTTGCCGTCTGAAGCCCGTACCAGTGCAATATAAAGCCTGTCGATATTTGCTCCGCCGCCGATAAGGAAATCGATTTTTCCGTTGCCGCCTAAAACAAAGTTCGCAGATTTTAAGACGCCTGTCAGGGAATCTCCGCCTTTTTCCCCATTAAAGCCCCATAAATGGTATCGATCCGGGTCCATTCGGTCTGAGGCCTGGTTAAATGGACCTCCCCATCCCCAATCGTCCGCCTTAGTAACGTGTTCATTACTAAAAGCATTTCCTTCTACGACAGTCCATCCTGTCAAATCGCCTGTTTGGAAATCATGGTTGGGCAATTCTGTACTTTCAGGCACAGGGGCTCCACCGCCATTAGATTCATGCCAATAGGCTGGAACCGTTTCCCCATACGCAGACCCCATTTCCCATACCTTCATCGATACCACTTTCGCATTGCCGCCATTGCTCCATAATTCTAGGCCCAATGCATCGGAAAGCGTTGGATAAACACGTGATGTGATGCTTTTTTCTCCATTTGCATAGGCTTCAATCATCGACCGATCCAGGTAAATATGAAGCTTGAGATTGTCTTTTCCAATCTTGAGTTCTCCGCCCTGTACACCTTTTTGGATATCCGGATCGAGGCTTGATTTGTTTCGATCAATGTTTAGTGATTGATTTTCAACATCATAGAATAGTAATGTTTCTTCCTTTCCATTTGCTGATTTTCTCAACTTTAGACCGACTTGTTCCGCAGACTTTGGATTAATTTCAAGCTCAATTTCTAACATGTCTCCTTTAACATTCTTTAATAATTCATTGGCTTTATCTGTTTTTTCATTCTTGATCGAAACAAGTTCCTTCTTCCGTAAAGAATTTAATTCAGATATTGGTTTTATCCCTAGTCCGCCTTCCGAGTTTAATGAAAGCTCAAGCGGCAGCCCGGCATTGTGAGCCCAGCCGGCATCGTGATGCTGCTGCTCGGTCCGTCGGTCCTGGGCAATGCTAAAGAGAATGGAACGCCCTTTTCCATCAACCATCCCGCTTGGTCCGGTAAAGTGTTCGCCGTAATCAAATTGTTTTGGTTCTATGTGATCAGGAACAAACTCCAATTTTTCCTTGTCCCATGTTCCAATCCAATACCATACATATTTCACATTGTGAGGACTGTACCCATCAAACCAAGGGTTGAAAAAGAAGACATATTTTTCATTTCCATTTGCATCTTTTCCTAATGGAAGGAAGACTGGCAGCTCCCAAACCTGGCCTGTTTTCGGGTTCTTCTGATAATTGCCCACGATCAGCGGCTTTTTGTATTCCCAATCTTTCAGGTTCTTGGAGGTATAAAGCAGTGCTGTCCCCCCGACGCCTTTAATTCCAGAACCAACAAGCTGGTACCATGTATCTCCATCTTTCCATACATACGGATCGCGGAATTGACCGTACCATACTTCACCTTCCTTTGCTGGCAGGTTTGGCGCTTGAACCGTAACAGGTTTTTCATACATGGTCCATTCCTTTAAATCCGGGTCCCCGAGATCTTTGCTTGTAGCAAGACCCGTCATTTGGTTGGGAACCTTTTTGTCATCCCCGGCTGTAAAAAATAACACCGGATTCCCATCCTTATCAACAGTTGATCCTCCCGACCAGACACCATCCGGGGCAATCGAATTTCCATCAGGTGCAAGTGCGATTGGAACATCCTTCCAATGAACCATGTCCTCACTCACAGAATGCCCCCAATGAATTTGATGCCAATATGGACCCTGAGGATTATTCTGATAGAATAGATGATATTTCCCATTATAGTAGAACGGCGCATGCGGCTCGTTCATCCAATGCTCCGGTGCAATAAAATGATATTGCGGACGGTACCGGTCGCCATCATACCTGCTGCGGTCCGGTGCCAAATCAGGTACTGGAGGTTTATGATTTTCAAAACTATTTAAATAGGAATCATAATTCTCTTTAATTTTTTCTCCTGACAGAGATAGGTTATGCATTTTTAATTCGTCAATCATTCCATTAAACATATTGGCAGTAAAGGCACCATTAACCAAAGCTGCGTTGTTATGTTTTCCGATTAATAAATCATTTGTAGATGGAGTGATAGTCCCTTTTGGTGTGACTGTCTCTCCCACCAATTCGCCATTTAAATAAAGCTTCATTTTTTGCTCTGCCTTATCAAAGGTGGCGACAATATATGACCATTTATTTTTTTCAAGCGGTTTGTTTTCGGCCGCCCAGACTTCCTTCCATTCGCCATTAATACTTGCCTGAAACGACCACTTCCCGTGCCGCCCCATTCCCAGGATATAGCCTTCACTGGCTGCCTTATTGTGTTGATTGACGATTGCGGACAATTGGCCGAGATCGCCCCACTCATACGATCTTGGTGCCACCCATGCTTCGATCGTGAGTGCATCTGTTGGCTTGATAACCTGATCAGCAGGTCTAGTAATCCATGTAGAATATCCATCGAACAGCAATGCTTTGTTTCGAATCCCGTCTCTCCATAAAGGATCAGTTGATGGCTTGTATAAAGCATTTGTAAACACATAGGAAATAGGGTCGTCGATTCCTCTGGCACTGTCTTTTGTTTTGGTTCCGCTGCCTTCATCCAATGGCCAGCTTGCAATGATCCCGGCATTTTTTACATGGAAGTCGTCTACGTTAATATGGCCCCAGCCACCGGTTGCATGGTCGACCACTTTGATGTAGACTTTTTCCCCCAGATAATTGGCTGCATCCCACTTGACCCGGGTATAGGCTTCACTATCCTTCCAATTGGTATTTGTCGCTTTGATGAGTTCTTTATCATCTGAAGCTCTAACTAGGGCAACATATAAATTGTTGATGTCATTACCGCCTCCGATAAGGAAATTAATTTCACCATTTCCAGACAGGGTAAAGGTTGATGATTTTAAAGTTCCGGTTTGTCCGTCTCCTCCGTCTTTGGCTCCCCATAAATGGTATTGGTTATGGTGATTAAACGGTCCACCCCAGCCCCAATCTTGATCAGCGGTAACATCCTGATTACTGAAGGCATCCCCTTCCACAGTCGCCCAGCCTGTTAAATCACCTGTCTCGAAATCCGGATTTTGAATATCATCGGATATCATCGGGTCATGATTCAAAACATGAAAATCATCGACATTGATGTGTCCAAATCCGCCTGAGTGATAGTCGACAACTTTAATATACAAGGCTTCTCCGATATATTCCGGTGCATCCCAACTGACTCTTCGATAGGCTTCCGTATTGGATCCGGTTGCTTTAAAAAGCTCTTTTCCATCTGAGGCCCGAACCAAGGCAACATATAGTTTCGTAATATCCTGGCCACCACCGACAAGAAAATCAATCTTTCCATTCCCGCCAAGTTTGAATGCCGTTGATTTCATGATACCAGTACGGAAATCAGAGTTTGCCTCATTGCTTGCGCCGGAAAACCCCCAAACATGGTAGCTTCCATGCTGTTGAAATGGCCCGCCCCAAAAACTAGTAACATTGGATACCGGACGATCAAAAGCTGAACCCACTTCTGTCCATCCTGATAGATTGCCAGTCTCAAAATCAGGGTTTTCGATCTCATTTGGAAGACTTTCTCGATCAACGGCGATTTGGTCTATGGTAGAAACAAAAGAAGCGTGGGTCAAATCATATACCTTTAATGATTTTAGTGATACTTCCCCTCCGGTAGTATAAAGTTCAAGTGATTGATTATTAGGATCGGGGAAGATTTGATCTGTCATCACTGTTTGGCCATCATTGCCAAATACTTCAACAGATGCCCGGTCCACAATCAGATGGAGTTTAATAGTTTGATTAATGGCTGATAACGGTGCTTCATGTTTTGCGGCAAACTGTCCACTGAAACCTGATTCACCAGCATTGGAACGGTCAACAAACAATTTTTTATTGCTCATATCATAACCAATCTTTGTCTGCCCGCTTTCCCCTTTTCGAACTTTCAAACCAAACTCGGTCGCCGTCGCTGAATTCAAATCAAATTCAGCGATAATCTCAAAGGCATCTCCCGTTACATTCGAAAGCAGATTTTCTCCCGGAGTTATCACTTTATTTTCGATAATTTGTGGTGTACCCCTAAGACTTTCTAACTCCCTCACAGGTTTTTGGATTAGGCGAATCCCTTCCCCATCGACCGTAGCCAAGGCAAGTTCCCGCGGAATGGACATCGTTCCTCTGTATGAGGATGCAGGAATGTCCTGCCCATATTTCCAATTGTTCATCCAACCAAGCCATAATCGGCGGTCCTCAGGAACATTACTCCAGGTAACAGCTGCATAAAAATCGGCACCATAATCGGCCCAGAGAACTTTACCAGGATCATTGGCATTGGTGAACGTCTTTCCGTCAAAATCGCCGACAAAATATTGCATCCCCGAACCTCCGGCAGTAGCACCTTCACTGATACTGACAGCCAATACCCACTTTTTCTTGGTTGAATCCCCATCAACCGGAAGGGCAAATAAATCCGGGCATTCCCATGTTCCCGCATGAGAGCCGTCACTATTGCCAAATTCACTGACTTTTGTCCAGGTTTTTAAATCTGGCGAGTTATAAAAATACACCCGGTCACCGGCTGAAATCGTCATTATCCACTTGTTTGTTTCCTCATGCCAAAATACCTTCGGGTCCCGAAATACATCAACCCCTTCAGGCATCGGGATAATCGGATTGCCTTCATACTTTGTCCAGGTACGGCCCTTATCGTTGCTGTACGCCAAACTTTGAACTTGATGGCCCCCTTTTTCCTGGGTAAAGACAGCAACCATTGGCGGTTTGGAGTCTTTTCCAAATCCAGTCGTATTGTTCCAGTCGATAACGGCACTTCCGGACCAAATAAAACCTGTTTCATCCGGATAAAGACTAATCGGCAACTGTTCCCAATTGACCAGGTCTTTACTTACGGCATGTCCCCAATACATCGGTCCCCACTTTGTGTCTGTGGGATTATGTTGATAAAACAGGTGGTACTCCCCATCGTAATAAACCATGCCGTTTGGATCATTCATCCAGTTTTTTTCCGGAGAAAAGTGAAATTTAGATCGAAAAGGTTCATTTTCTCCTCCAACAGTTTCCGCTTTACTAGAAACAGTTGGCATAAACATCGAAATCATTAAGGAAATAATAACGATAATCGATATTCCCCGATTTTCTAACTTTTGCTTCAACCCTGTTCCCCTCCAACATTTATTTATCTCTAATATCCAAGTAATAGAATGCGCTTACAAACCAGTTCAAAAAAATGGGTGCTCCTAAGTATTTTTTAAAAGCACCCGTATGGTAAACTTAGTTCGTTCCCTTCAAGGTTAGCAACTGGTTAAACCAAATTTGGCATAAATAGTAAACCGCATAGGCTGCATAACTGCCGATGATGAAAATCGTAGCTGGATAAAAATAGAACAGAGCAGTACTCGACCCAACAATAATCAATAAAAGAATGGTTAGTACCGGATTCATGAGGGAAAAGAGAAAGGCATTTCGAATCACGTGCTTCCAGCTTAGTTCGAAATGCACCATAATCGGAAAAAGATAAATGGAGATTGAACTAAACAACAAAATGACAATGACTAGGATGATATACAAAATCAGCTGGCCAACAGAATGGCTTGGATCGATTATCCTATAATCAAAAAATAAGAAAAGTGCCAGTGCCGACCAAATAATAGAGATAACGAAACTCTGTTTGATATTTTCCTTAAATATTTGAAAAAATGATTTAAAAATACCTCCTGTTTCCTTATGTAAAATTCGTCTGCGGACAACACCAAACAAAGCGGCTGTTGCTGGAAAAAAGGTAACAAGGGGGAGCATTGTCAACACCCATAGCAAATTTAGCAGAAATAAATCCACGATCGTATTCAATGCAGAATATAATCGATTGTTTAAAATGTTCATCCTGTCATTCCCCCTGTTACCTATTTACTGCTTTATCTCCATACAGTTTTTAATGTGTAAAGCTCTAACGAATTCAACTTAACTTCTCCATTTTTTGCATAAAGTTCGATTTGCTTACTATCTTGATTTGGAAAGATTAAGTCTGTAATGACCGTGACTCCATCGTTCCCGAACAATTCTATAGACGACTGATCCACTAAAACATGTAAGGTTACTTTATTATTCGCTGGCAGCAGATGGCTCTCATGTTTTCCGGCGAAGTCCTCATGGAAAGCAGCCTCTCCCGAATTTGTTCGGTCTACAAATAGTGTTTGCTTTACTAAGTCATATCCAACAATCGTTTCTTCATGGGCTCCCTTACAAACCTTGAATCCAAATTCCGCTGCTGAACCAACTTCAAACTCGGCAATGATTTCGAATGTGTTACTTTTTACATTGGCTAAAAGATTTTTCCCCGGTGCAACTATTTCGTTTTCTATTACTATCTTTTCATGACGAAGACTTTGTAATTCATCAATCGGGTTTTGTACGAGACGAATCCCTTCTTCGGTTTTCTTTAATCCAAGTACTCTCGGAATTGTCATTGCACTCCGCCATTCTTTTGTAGGCGTAATATTGGCATAGCGCCAGTTACTCATCCAGCCAATATAGATCCTTCTCCCGTCCTCGGCTGGAACATCCGACCAGCTCACTCCCGCATAATTATCGCGGCCGTGGTCAATCCAAAGGGTCAATTCTGGGTCTTGATGATTAAAAAATGTTTTCCCATCAAAATCGCCAATAAAATATTGTGTTCTTGATCCTTCTATATAGTTTGGATCATTACCGATGCTGACAAATAGCACCCATTTTTTCTGATTGGAATCACCATCAACCGGTAATTCAAACAGGTCGGGACACTCCCAAACTCCTATGTGTGAGCCGTGTCCTTCTCCAAACTCACTGGCAAACTCCCAAGCTATTAAATTTTTGGAAGTATAGACTCTAATCGTTTGGCCAGCGGCTAAAACCATGACCCATTGATTGGTTTCACGATGCCAGAACACTTTTGGATCACGAAAATCTGTAATGCTTTCTTCTTGAAGAACAGGGTTCCCCTGATATTTTTCCCATGTACGCCCATTATCTTTGCTATAGGCAAGGCTTTGCCTTTGTCGCGGACGATCCGAATCAGGGTATGTATCCGCATGGGTGAAAATTGCCACCAACCCTGATCCCCCTTCAAAGAAACCGCTAGTATCATTCCAATCCACGACTGCACTTCCCGAAAAAATGGCACCATGCTTATCGGGAGCCAAACCGATCGGGAAATGCTCCCAGTGAACAAGATCTTTACTTACCGCATGTCCCCAATGCATCGGGCCCCATGTGGTTCCATTGGGATGGTATTGATAAAACAAATGATATTCTCCGTTATAATACACCATCCCATTCGGGTCATTCATCCAGTTTCTTTCTGGAGTGAAGTGAAACTGCGGACGGTATTTTTCTGTGTAATACTGTTGTTTTTCTAAGACGTTACTCATTCACATTCTTCCTTTCACAGGAATTCTTTTTAAAAATTCTTCAACCTGATCCTTTGTTGGGATACTTGGAATTCCACCTTTTCCTTCTGTTGTCAGTGCACCTGTTGCATTACCGAAAGTGACTATTTTTTCAAAATCTGCTGCGGTTAAACAATCTAGAGATTTATTCATTTCAAGGATTTGATATAGCACTCCACCAACAAATGCATCCCCTGCTCCCGTTGTATCGACAACGTTTACTTGATACCCTTCTTTACTGCCATAAGCAGTTTGGCTTCGGTAAAAACAGCCTTCTGGTCCTAGGGTCACAAAAATAATAGCTGTACCAAATTGTTTCTGTAAAACTTCCGTTCCTTTTAACACATCACGATAACCTGTTAAAAATTCCAACTCTTCCTCTGAAATTTTCACGATGTCCGCATATTCAAATCCCTTTAAAATCTGCCGCTTTGCTTCATCAAGTGACCGCCATAAAGGAATTCGCAAATTAGGATCATAGGAAATTGTGACCTTATGTTTTTTGGCATATTCCAATGCGGTAAAAGTGGCTGTGGCCGCAGGCTCATTTGTTAAGGACAAGGAACCGAAATGAAAGATACGGGACTGTTTGATTGAATCTTCATGGATTTCAGCTTTCTCCAGCATGATATCGGCTCCTGGATTTCGGTAAAAACTAAAGGAACGATCTCCTTTTTCATCTAAATGAACAAAAGCCAGTGTGGTATTGACAGTTTCCGAGAATAAAAGATTGCTAGTATTAATCTTTTGTTCTTCTAAAACACCCTTGAGCATATGACCAAATTGATCACGCCCCACTTTTCCTATAAACGCCGTTTTCATATTTAATCTGGAGAGTGCCACAAGGACATTGGCTGGTGCTCCGCCAGGGTTTGTTTCAAATAATACATGACCCTTTTGCGAATGGCCGGAAGGGGTAAAATCTATTAATACTTCTCCTAAAGCTGTGACATCAAACATGTACATCATCCTACTTCTTATTTTTAGGCTGTTTTCGTAAAAATGGTTGTTTTTAACTACGTTTAAACTCATAAGTAATTAATTTCAGTGTAAAATTACACTCTTTTGATGATTTATTTAAAATATCGGCGTTTTTCGTAAGTTTATCGGCGAATTTTCAATTTTATCGGCGAATCAAAAAAACAACAATCTTTTAGTAAAGAGCCTTTTTTAAAAGAAAAGCCAGACGACAAAGAATGTCTGGCTTTATATTTGGGATCATTGTTTGTTATAACGATCTAATCCTTTTTGATAAACTTTCATTAGTTTATCTAGCCCCATATCATTCAATTGCTTCACATATGCATCCCATTCTTTATCAATTCCGCCTTCAACCAGCCACTCTGCTTCTTTTTGTTTCACGAATTCTTTGATTTCCGGCTCAATGGTGTTAATCACGTCGAGTTCTTTAGGACTAAAGAAGATGGATGGGTAACTTTCTTTCACCATATATGGTCTGTAATACTGATCAAGAATTTGCAATCTTTCCTTAGCCCTTGGCTCCATGTCTACCACTTTGCCAAAGTCCTCTTTTAAGACAACAAATGGACCGCCTGGGGCAACCTTTTGACGCAATTCACCCATTGCCACGCCTGCAGGAAGCTCCTTATTGACTAACATGCCATTGGCATCTTCCTTATAAATTTCACCAATAGGGCCCCAGTTAATTTGTGCCGACATTTTTGGCTCATATAATTGGTCAACCCAGCGCATCGTTATCTCAGGATCTTTGTTTGCTGAGGTAATCACAAAGGCATCTCTTCCATACTCAGAATAGTTGGAACGCCCAATCACAATCTTGCCATCTTTCCCTTTTAATGGAGGTAATACGACGTAATCTTTCACCCGATCCGCCCCAACTACTTCTGTATTCTCCCACCAAATGAAAGAACCTAGTGTTGGATCCTGTGTTTTCCCTTTTGCAAACAGCTGCTCCGTTTTTTGTGTGACAACCTCAGGGTCAATTAACCCTTCTTTCACCCAGCTGTTATAATACTTGATTGCTTCCTTAAACTCCGGCTGAACCGCTGCATAAAGAACTTTACCGTCCCGTACAATCCGGTGATCTGCTTCAAATGGAGCATCCGGCATACCGAATAAACCAATTAAATCTCCTTCATTCCCGCACCAGCCGTTATACCAGAAAGTCAGTCCGATTTCGTCTTTCTTGCCGTTTCCGTTCGCATCTTTTTCCACAAATGCTTTTAACACATCATGGTATTCTTCTAACGTAGTCGGCATTTTCAGGCCCAGTTTATCTAACCATGTTTTATTAATAAACATTATATTTGGCATGCCGATAAGATCCATTTCCTCTGCACGAGGCAGGGAATAAATATGTCCATCCGGAGCTGTTACAACCTTTTTCAACTCTGGTCTCTCTTCAAAAAGTTTCTTTAAATTAGGGGCATATTTATCGATCAAATCCTCTAAAGGGATAATCGTGCCGTTCTGGCCATATTGGACAAGGTCATGATCTGAAAAGCCTGACGAGTAGAACGCATCTGGCAGATCGCCGCTTGCCAGCATTAAGTTTTTCTTTTCTTGGTATCCATCACCAGGGATATTGTTCCATTTAATTTTCACGTTTGTTGCTTTTTGAAGCCGGTCAAAAATTACCATTTTTGAATAGTCAGGTGCGAGAGCCGCTTTTGGCGAAACAATGTTTAATGTAACTTGTTTGTCCACTATAGGCAGCCCCGTTTTATGAAAGGCGGTGTCTGCTTTTTTCTCGGAACTTGCAGAATCGCTGTCTGAACAGCCAGTTAAAGCTAATGACGCACTTAATCCTAAAACCAAGACATACGCCATGCTTTTTTTCTTGTTTTTCTGAACATTCTTCTTGATTGATTTCAACATTTCTTATTCCCCCTATTAGATAAATGAATGGATTGCCTTTCTATTAACCTTTAATTCCGCCAATCATAACCCCTTTTACAAAGTACTTCTGAACAAATGGGTAAACGATTAAAAGCGGGATGGAAGCAACAATAATCACACCGTATTTAATTAACTCAGACACTCTTTGTTTCGCGGCCAATGAGTCCAGATCACTAATCATCATCGAGGATGCCTGATTTTGAATTAAAATATTTCGTAAAATTAATTGCAGCGGATATAAGTTTTCATTATTTAAATAGATCAAAGCATCAAAATAGGAGTTCCAATGTCCAACGGCATAGAATAACACCATGACAGCGACAATTGGTTTTGAAAGCGGCAGTACAATTTTCCAGAAAAATTTTGCATCGGAACATCCATCTATTTTGGCAGCTTCCAATAACTCACCCGGAATAGAGGACTCAAAAAACGTTTTTGCCACGATCACGTTCCAGACGGCTACAGCTTTTGGCAAAATGAGTGCCCACATCGTGTTAAGTAAACCCAGATTCTTAACAACCAGGTATGTAGGGATTAAACCGCCTGAGAAAAACATCGTCATGAGGAATAAGAACATGATGACATTTCTTCCATACAAATCTTTTCGAGACAGGGCATAGGCAGCCATTAAGGTAAAAGATACATTGACAATCGTTCCAACTACCGTATAGATGATAGAGTTCTTATAGCCCAGCCAGATCTTGCTGTCCCTGAAGATTCTTTCATATCCCTCAAGTGTCAGTTCTTTTGGCAGCAGCCATACCTTTCCTTCGTAAATCATGTTTGGATCACTGAAGGAGGCAATCACGATAAAGTACAATGGATAGACCACCAACAGCAAGATGATGGCGACCAGAAAAAAGTTAATGATATCGAAAACTTTATCTTCCTTTGATCTTCTTGTAATCTTCTTATTCTTTAAGGCTATTAAACTCATTTTTACCGCACCTCCCAGTTACCATAATCCAGTACCGGATAATTTTTTCGCGAACTTATTGACTGCCACTAATAAAATTAAATTAATCACTGAATTGAACAAACCTACTGCAGCAGCAAAACTATATTGCGCCTGCTGCAACCCCAGCTTATAAACATAGGTTGGGATAATCTCAGCAGCCGGCTGGTTCATTGGTGTTTGCAGCAGGTAAGCTTTCTCAAAACCAATGTTCATAATGTTACCAACCGATAAAATTAACAAGATAACAGCTGTTGGCATAATCGCCGGTATATCAACATGTAAAATCCGCTGCCATTTATTTGCTCCATCCATTACGGCAGCTTCATGCAGCTCAGGGCTGACACCTGCAAGTGCGGCCAAATAAATAATCGCAGCCCAGCCCGTTTCTTGCCATACGCTTGAAGCGATATATAATGGTTTAAACCAGTCTGGTTTTGCCATAAACGAAATCGGATCGCCGCCAAATAGCAGAATTAAGTTATTGATAAGCCCATTGTTTGAGAAGAACACATAAATCATCCCGGCTAGGACAACCACTGAAATAAAATGCGGAGCATAAACTACTGTTTGAACAAAACGTTTGTATTTTTCACTTCTAATTTGGTTTAACATGAGTGCCAGAAAAATCGGAAGCGGAAAACCAACGATTAATTGAATAACGCTAAGACCAAGTGTGTTTTTAATAAGAGTCCAAAATTGATAGGATTCGAAAAACCGCTCAAAATGTTTAAATCCGACCCACGGACTTCCCATAATCCCTTTTGTGGCCACAAAATCTTTAAAAGCAATTAATACGCCATACATCGGGACATAATGAAATACAATAAAATAAATTAACGCGGGTAAAAGAAATAAGTAGAGCTGATAATTACTCAAGATTTTTTTTAGCCTTGGTCCTTTTTTCACTTGGATAGATGAATCAAATACCGGACTTGCCTTCCTTGCCACTTCCATATCTTTGCCTCGCTTTCAGATTAAGTTATATTATTGAAACGTTTCCATTTCAAGCTAAAAAAATTTATTTTGCCAAGTAGTTTTTTCTAGATAGCGGATTTGGCATAATCAATTGTTGTTATTGAAACGTTTCCATTTGAACTTAAAAAATGGGACTTAACTGAGTCATTTCTCACAATCTTACATCACGGAGATTCAAAAAAACGTTTCCAATGATGACCTAAAAAAATTTGACCCTGCTAAGTCGTTTCCCCTTCTCTGTACATGACAGGCAGTCTGTAAATCTGTTGCTCCAGTGGTTCACCTTCAATTTTTTTTAAGAGAAGTTGAACAGACATTCTTGCCATTTCCTCGACAGGCTGCCGTATCGTTGATAGAATCGGATGAAACAGCTTATTATCCTGAATTCCATCATAACCAATTACTTTTACATCCTCTGGAACCCGCAATCCATATTGCTTAGCGCGATCAATATATTTGGCGGCAAGCAGATCGGTATTGGCGAATATCCCGTCCACATCCTGATGTTCTTTTAATTCGAAGAAGTTTTCGAAGTATTTTTCTTCATTAAAAAGGTTATCAATCTCCTCATAAATCACATATTTGATTCCTATAGTCTCTGCTTCATCAATAAACCCTTTTCTTCGAAGTTCAACCTCACTATAAGCATCACTATAGGTTGCAAGATAGGCTGCTTTTTTAGTCCCTGCTTTCACAAGCTCTTGTAATGCAATGCGTCCTCCAGTGTAGTTATCCGAGGTGACGCATGTGATTTTTTTGCCAAAATGGCGGTCAATGCTAATAATCGGAATATCCGTGCTCACACTGTCTTCGATGTCATTGTAAGTAATCCCAATAATGCCTGCTACTTTATTCTGATTCAGCATATCTAAATAATAAAGCTCTTTGTCAGGTCTTCCCCCACTATTGCAAAGCATCAATTTATACCCTTCCCGATCGAGCTCATCTTCGATATAATAGGCAAGCTCCGAGAAAAATGGATGCCATACACTTGGTAGCAATAGCGCAACCATTGTTGATTTTTGCATTTTGAAGTTTCTTGCCACTTCATTTGGCACATAATTTAATTGCTTGATTGCTGCATTTACTTTCTCCCGAGTTTCGGGCTTTACAGTTGGATGATTGTTAATGACCCGTGAAACAGTGCCAACCCCCACTCCTGCCAATTCTGCAACGTCTTTTATGCTTGGCACTACCACTACCTCCAGTAATAAAGCGATTTCATCTACATTTTGGAAACGTTTCAATGTTTCCGTACACCTATAATAGCACCCTCTTGGAAACGTTTCAACGTTTTTTTATAGAAAAAATGTAATAATTTTTTAAATTATTTTTCGTTCATTCTTGTCTTTTTTCATAAAAAATTTTCAGGAAGACAGCGCGCTTCTTTCTATCAATATATCCTTCTGACTCAAACTTACCGTTTTGGTTAATAAACAACCCACTCGTTTCTCATGAACAAGAGGTTTTTTATACTTTAATGGTGGATATTCTTTGCTATTTTATTATGTGTGACCTCAATTTTCCCTGGCAGGACAAAAAGATACTCAATTAAGCTTTCTAATAAATCCATTAGTAGCGAGGTCGTTTCATAATCCATATCCCTTTCTAATTCAAGCATCTGATGTAACGAGCCTTCAGCCGCCAATAAATGGCTGAGTGATTGAATAGGCTTTGCTAAGTTTACATGGTTAGGCAGGACCTCAAGCTGTTGGGACAAAGGCTGGCCTTTACTTTTTTCACCGAGAAAATGTTTAAGAATACTTTCAATCACTCTCTTTGACATAACTGCAGTGGCCGAATTTTCCCTGGATTGATGGACATTTAAAGCTGAACGGTAGGCTCTGATAAGATCCATTGGTATATTAGGCAGATTTTCTATTTGATTAATGGGATGTCTTGATGCTTGGATGTCATAAATATATGTATCGGCATGTTCGCCTTGTTCAGCCTGGCTTTCCCTAGTCATAATGATGAATACGGCAGATTGTTTACATTGCGGACAACTGCACTCCGTAACTATGCCGTTTTTACTGCTTTGGTAGTTTGCATTCAGCAAAAATTCTGTTGTTTTCCGGCATTCTGGGCACTCACATTGAATACTTTTTGGTATCTTTAAATTTCCATATTTAATATAAGAATTGATGAAACCTGGATTTATTTTCCTCATTAAGTTATTGCCCCCTCTATTCCGTTTAAAAGCAATACCCTATTTTTCCCCTTTTTAAGAAAAAGTAACAATAAAAAAGAGCAACAGCCTAAAATCCAGACTCTGCTCAAGTGAAACTTTCCCGATATTCATTTGGTGTAACACCCTCAACCTTTTTGAACACCTTGCGAAAATATTTGTCATCCTGATAGCCAATCATACCCGCAATTTCGTAAATTTTCAGCTGGCGATTTTTCAATAACGCTTTTGCTCTTTCCATCCGAATTCTTACAATATAATCGGAAATATTAACATTAAATTCCTGTTTGAATTTCCTTGAGATATATTCTCGGCTTATATAAAAATGGTCGGAAATCTCTTGGAGCTTCACGTCCTGGTCGAAATTGGCCTGCAAATATTTCTCGATATCATAAATAATGTTACTATTTTTCTGCTGCGTACTCCTCTTCACCTTTTTCAAAAAGTTGGAAATCTCTCGCTTTTTTCGTTGTTTGTACTCTTCCAACTGAAAAGCACCGTGTTCGTCAAAAAATGAACCGACGCGTTTCTCAATATTTTCAGATGCTTTAAATAAAAGGTTATATGTCTTAAACCATTTTCGGCTAATGACTAAATATTCATTTTCAAACTGCAGTAACTGGCTTAACGATAAATATCCGTTCTCTGTATAATCGCTTTCTATTTGCCTAATGACTTCATGAAATGCCTCGATTTCACCAGCTTGTACAGCAAGGTCGACACTAGAAGAATAAGCCATTAGATTACGGAGAGCATCGATTTGCAAGACATCCTCGCGGTAAACCCGTTTTTCGTTTCTCTCTAAAATATTGCTATTTAATAAAACCTGCTTCGCATGTTGATAGGAATCAAGCATTTTAGTGCTTTTTTGAACAGGCTTTCCAATCGCGATTGGGCAAGAGACGTTTAGGGCATTTCTGAGCGAATGATATATTTGGGCTAGAAGTTCGTCGATATACTGAAATTTTTTCCAAAAGATAATGACAATTTCGCCCTTATTAGATAAATAACGGAACCCGATTCCACAATCATTTTCCAGCAAAATTTCATTAATCACATTCAGAATCGTAAAATAGGTTAAATCTCTGTCCCCCTGAAATGTCTCGATTGTTTTTCCATTAATTTTAACAAGAGCAACTAAATAATTTTGCGAAAGATGAAATCCAAATTCTTGATAATCATCTTCTTTCATATTGTCGCCATTCAAAAACTGAGTCAGCTTACGATCCCGATAAACGGGCTTCATTTGATTGATTAATTGAGAGCTGCTCTCTTTTTTCTTTCGATCTGCTTCTTCCTTCTTCCATTCCATTACAGCCTTCTCCAGAGTCTGATTTAGGATTTCTGGATCAATTGGCTTTAATAGATAGTCAACACTGCCGAAATGAAGAGCTTTTCGCATATAGTGGTAGTCATCGTATCCAGTAACAACGATTGTTTTGCTGTTTGGCTGATTATCTTTAATCCATTCCAAGAGCTGGGTACCGTCCATTTTCGGCATTTTCATATCGGAAAAAATAATCTCCGGCTTAATCTTCTTGATGAGCTGTATCGCTTCTTCTCCATTCCCCGCCTCAAAAGTTTCCTTAATGCCATTCTTCTCCCATTCTCCCAGCAGCTTAATTCCATCCCGGACATGTTTTTCATCATCGACGATTAAAACCTTCATGACTGATCCACCTCATTTGGTATTTCATTTGGAATCTTTATAGTAACGGTAAAACCGCCTTCATTTCCGCTTTTTACAGTCATAGTTGCTTGATTACTATAATAAATCTGCAAGCGATCATAAATATTTTTCAAGCCAATCGATTCTCTATTTTTCTCTTCCTTTGAAACTCCTTGGAACAATTCCTCATAAATATTTTGTAACTGCTCTTCCGATACTCCGATTCCATTATCTTTTACACTAATGCAAACCAGATCGTCTTTCTGAAGGAAGACCTCGATAAAAATGATGGCTTTCTCCACCTGTTGATCAAAACCATGTTTAAAACAGTTTTCCACAATGGGCTGCAAGATCATTTTTGGAACACGTATTTCTTCTACTTCCTTTTGGATATTCAAGGAAAACTCCAGTTGCTCCTCAAAGCGTTGTTTTTGCAACAATAGATAGGAATTCACATGCTTTATTTCGGAAGACAGCGGCACAATATCCTCCTTCATATTCATACTGTACCTCATGATAGTGGACAATGAAGTCAGCAGGGAATACACCGGTACTGCTTTCAATTTTAGTGCTAACGTGCCAATAGACTGAAACGCATTATACAAAAAATGCGGATTGATTTGTGATTGAAGGACTCTTAGCTGGGAGGATTTATTTTCAATTTCCAATTTATATTCCCGTTCGATCAATTCATTGATTTTGGAAATCATTAATTTGAAGTGCCTGCCAAGCATCCCAATTTCATCGTTTCCAAGTGATTCAAAGTCAGCCTCAAATTCACCGTTCTCTACTTTTTTCATATTGGCAATTAAAACTTTAATCGGAGCCGTAAGCCTAAAGGAAATGAATAATGTAGCCATTAAAACAATAAAAAGCGTGATAAAAGCAATCAAAATATTAGTAAGTGCCGTTTGTCTGGCACTTTGATAAAGTACATCATAAGGAATTCGTTTAACGATATACCAATTCTTAAAGGAGTTAGAGAAATTCTCATAAACGATTACCCCGGAGAATTGTTTATCCTTCCATTCAAGACTTTTACCCGTCTTGGGTTTCTTTTTCACTTGCTGAAACCACTTTTCTTTATTTTCCTTTCCAATTTCAGCTTTATTTGAGGAGTAAATAATCACTCCATTTTCATTCATGATATAAAGGTCTTCTATACCTTCCGTATATAATCTGCCGGCAATATCACCAATTTTTGAAAGGTTAATATCAATCGACAAAAAGCCTAAAAACTTGTCCGATGGGACATCCCGGATGATGTTATGAAAGCTTAATACATCCACTTTTTGGGAATTAGGAATAACGGATATATTGTTATAACTATAAATTTCATGCGGCGGCTCAATAACCGAAAAACTGCCCGACCGATTTAACCGGGCATAATAAGGATGAGAAAAGATCTGTTCGTAAGTACCCCGGCCGCTTATTGTAGAGTGATAGTTCGTATAAGAATCTTTTTCCTTATCAATATAAAGATGCATTTGTTCAATTTCAGGCCTTGAATTAAATAAATACGCTAAAGCTCTGCGTACTTCTTCCTGATTATAGGTTAAGTTTCGTGAGATCCCATCTCTCATTACATTCATAAAAGGAGTGTAGCGATAAAGAACTGTTGACATTTGCGCCACATCTTCTAAATATGTAGATAGTTCTTGCTCTCCTTTTACAATAAGGTCATGATTAGTGGAAACAAAACGTTCATTGAGTGCTTTCGTTGTTTGATTGTATGTAAAGGCATTTGCGATTCCGAATGGGAGAATAATGACAGCCATTAAAGTGACAATAAGTTTTTTACGGATACTCCATTGCATTTTCTATTCCCCCTACCGCGGATCGCTTCATTAAGACTCCAGTGAAAATATTTGCTCTCATTTTAGCATACTTCTATTTAATCTTTTATAGTGGAATTTTCATCTTATTTTTTGAGTGTTCAATATTTTCCACCCTAATGGTCAATGTAAGCCGTTTCATAATTTTATGGAATCTCTAAAATGAAGTTATAGGAGGTGCAGTCAGTGAATAACGAAAGTAAGTTAGAAAACGTTAAGGGCTCAGCCTTTAAAAGTCAGGCAAACACGAAAGTTTCGGAATCAGTTTCATTAAGAAATAAGAAAAAGCTTAAGGATGCAGGGTTATATGCATTATTTGTTGGACCAGCCTTTTTAGCTTTTGCCATTATTGTCTTAATCCCTTTCTTCACAGGTATTTATTATGCCTTTACTGACTGGAATGGGATTACAGGAGATATAAAATGGGTTGGATTAGATAATTTTAAATACTTATTTACAGAGGACAAACAATTCCAACAATCCTTCCTGCTGACCACCAAATATACAGTTGTGGCGATTATTTTAACGAATATTATTGGATTTGGGTTAGCACTTCTAGTCACTCAAGTGTTAAAAACGAGAAACATCTTGCGAACCGTTTTCTTTATGCCAAATATGGTTGGCGGTCTTTTACTTGGATTCATTTGGCAATTTATTTTTGTAAAAGGGTTTGCTTCTCTCGGACAGTTGACGGGGATTCCTTTTTTCGAGTTAGCATGGTTAGGGGATGCTAATACGGCATTTTGGGGAATTGTTATCGTTAGTGTGTGGCAGGGTGCGGGTTATATCATGATTATCTATATAGCTGCCTTGCAAAACGTTCCCCAGGAATTAATCGAAGCGGCGAAAATTGACGGAGCAAATAGATGGCAGATTCTACGCCATATCACAATGCCGCTTGTAGCACCAGCGGTTACGATCTGTTTATTTTTAACCACTGCTTCATCGTTTAAGATTTTTGACGCGAACCTTTCCTTAACTAACGGCGGTCCGTTCAAATCAACCGAAATGTTAGCATTAAACATTTATACAGAGGCCTTCGTCAATAACCGCTATGGAATTGGGGAAGCAAAAGCATTAATTTTCTTCATCGTTGTTGCAGCGATTACGATCCTTCAAGTAACCATTTCGAAAAAGAGGGAGGTTGAATCATAATGGGAAACAAGTATACAGGAAAGACGTTTATCGGCGAAATTTTCGCCATCTTGCTTGGCCTTGTCTTCTTAATTCCATTCTATTATTTGATTTCAAACTCCTTAAAACCGTTTGCGGAGATTTTAAGTAATACATCGGCTTTACCTAAAGTGTTCATGTTCGATAACTATGTGAATGCCTTTGAAAAATTGGACTATCTAAGGGTATTTACAAACTCTTTATTTATTACGGTTGTAAGTAATGTCGTTCTAGTAGTCTTTTGTTCGATGGCAGCCTATATGCTGGTGCGGACAAAAAAGAAAATAAGCAATGTGATTTTCATGACCTTTGTTGCAGCGATGATCATTCCGTTTCAATCGATTATGATTCCGCTCATCAAAACA
This sequence comes from Neobacillus bataviensis, assembly GCF_019969725.1. Next base: position 455,152 of record NZ_JAHXYW010000002.1, on the reverse strand, counting down.
GCTGGTAACCTTGGCATGCTGAATACCATCTGGGGACTTGTTATCATGTACTTAGGTTTTGGCTCTGGGATGACAATCTTCTTATACCACGGATTTATTAAAGGAATTCCAGTTGAACTTGAAGAAGCAGCGATTATCGACGGCTGTTCTAGGTTTGGCGTGTTCTGGAGAATTGTTTTCCCATTATTGAAACCGATTACGGTAACGATTATCATCCTAAACAGCCTATGGATATGGAATGACTATCTATTACCATCCCTGGTTCTTCAGGATCCTGGTTTAAGAACGATTCCATTAGCAACCTTCTTCTTCTTCGGCCAGTACACAAAGCAATGGGATTTAGCGCTGGCAGCACTAGTTCTTGGTATCATACCTTTGTTAATTTTCTTCTTTTCAATGCAAAAACACATTATCAAGGGCATTACTAGCGGTTCTATCAAATAATTGGAAAAGCTTCAGCGCCTTGACCAGGCGCTGAAGCTAGACAATATTTTCAGATGGGAACAACCTCTGCTGTCTGAATCTCAGACAGTAGAGATTTATAAAAATAAAATTTATTTTTCGGAGGGAAACCAAATGGCTTTCAAAAAATATTCAATTGCAGCGGGAATTTTATCAGCATCACTTCTTTTAGGGGCATGCGGCAACTCTGACAGTGCATCCGGAACGAAAAAAGACAGCGGCAGCAAGGATGGAAAAGTCGTTGTTGATATCTTTAACGGTAAGGTTGAAATCGCCGATCAATTGAAAGCGTTAACAGATAAGTATACAAAAGAGCATCCAAATGTAACGTTTAATATTGAATCAGTAGGAGGCGGCGCTGATGGTGCGGCAGCTCTAAAAGCAAAGTTCGCCTCTAACAAAGCACCCGATATTTTCGGAAACGGCGGTTATCAAGAAGCACAGACATGGAAAGATAAATTCGAAGATTTATCTGATCAGCCATGGGTGAAAGATGCCTATCCAGATGCATTAAAACCAATGACGATCGACGGAAAAATTTACGGCCAGCCTGTTAACATGGAAGGTTATGGATTTGCCTATAACAAAAAGCTATTTGAAAAGGCAGGAATTACAGAACTTCCAAAAACTTATTCAGAACTGGAAGCTGCTTCTAAGAAGCTTAAAGCTGCAGGCATCACTCCTTTCTCTGTCGGCTATGCAGAGTGGTGGGTTTTAGCGAACCATGGACTGAACGTTCCTTTTGCTTACGAGCAAGCTGATAATGAAAACTTCATTCCTGGGTTAAACGAAGGTAAATCTAAAATTGAAGGCAACAAATACTTTGAAGACTACTTCAAGCTTATTGACTTAACAGTGAAATACGGTAACAAGAATCCATTAACAACAGACTACAATACAGAAGTTACCCAATTTGCTAACGGCGAAACAGCCATGATCCAACAAGGTAACTGGATTCAGCCAATGCTTGATAAATTAAACCCTGGCATGGAAGTTGGTTTCATTCCTCTTGCTCTTACAGATGATGCTGCTCAAGCAGATAAGCTAATGGCTGACGTGCCAACTAACTGGGTTGTTTATAACAAAGCACCTAATGCTGACAAGAAAGCAGCAAAAGATTTCTTAAATTGGATGGTTTCTTCTGAAGAAGGTAAATCGGCATTAGTTAAAGAATTCAAATATATCCCTGCCTTTAAAACAATTGAAGCAAAAGCAGAAGATATTGGGCCTCTAGGCGCAGATATTCAGAAATATTCTAAAGACGGCAAGACTTACTCTTGGCAATTCATGAAATATCCTGATGGTGCAGGACAAGAATTCGGTGCAACCCTTCAAGCATATGTGGGCGGCCAAAAGTCTAAAGAAGAAGCTATGAAAGCTTTAGATGCAACATGGGCTAAATTGAAAAAATAATTATAAAGAAAAAAGGCTCTTCACTTCGAGTGAGGAGCCTTTTCTAAATTCCGTACAATTTGCATTTTTCATAAAAGCTTGTTTTGCCTATTTCTAAAAGCTTTGCTGCCTCTAGCTTATTACCGTCTGTAACTGCTAGGGCATGGAGAATCGCTTGTTTTTCAACTAACGCCAATGTTTCCTTCAATGGCTTTACCGAAATATCGGACTTTTGTTGTGGCTGGATATAGTGATCCACTTCAAGGTCGCGGAGATAAAGCGGCAGATGGTGTATCTCAATGGTTTCTCCATCCAAAACATTGATGGCCCGCTCCAAGACATTCTCCAACTCACGGATATTACCAGGCCACTTATGCTTTTGCAATCTATCGATTACATCTGAAGACAGCACTGTGCTTTGCCGGTGGAATCTCTTTCCAAGCTTTGTTAACAAGCTTTTAGAAATGAATGGGATATCTTCTGTTCGCTTTTTCAGCGGTGGAATTTCGATTTTTATTACATTTAAACGATAATATAAATCCTGCCGAAATGTTCCTTCTTGTACCATTTTGTCTAAATCTCTATGGGTAGCGGCAATCACCCGGACATCAACCGGAATGGATTTTTGTCCGCCTATTCGCTGGACTTCTTTTTCTTGTAATACGCGAAGGAGCTTACTTTGCATCGAAAGAGGCATATCACCGATTTCATCAAGAAAAATCGTCCCATGGTGGGCTGCTTGAAATTGTCCCTTTTTGCCTCCTTTTTTGGCCCCAGTAAATGCCCCTTCTTCATATCCGAATAATTCAGATTCTAAAAGGTGCTCTGGAATCGAAGCACAATTTATTGGAACAAATGGAAAGGCAGAGCGGTTGCTGCCATTATGTATGGCATGCGCAAACAATTCCTTGCCTGTACCTGATTCTCCCAGTAATAAAACGGATGAATGACTACTGGATATTCTTTCAGCTAGTTTTTTTGAAGCTAAAAATGCTGGACTGTTTCCTATTAAATCTGCAAAGTTATATTTACTTTCTTTTTCGAATCGATTTTTATAATATTTCAGTTCTTCAACAAGTGATTGGATTTTCGATTGATATTGCCGCCATTCTTCGGGGTTGCGAAACATCACCGTTCCAAGCGCCCCGACTAATTCCCCTTCGACGACAAGCGGGAAACGGTTCGCAATCATTTCACTTCCATTAATCCGCTGTACAGCCGCCAATTCAGCCTGTCCTGTTTTCGCGACGATATGCATACGGGTATTTTCAATTACTTCATTAACATGCTTTCCAATCGCATTTTCTACGGTAGTTCCAATAAATTCACAATAGGCGGCATTTATATATTTGATAATCCCCTGACTATCCACAATAACAATTCGTTCTGCTGCAAGATTAATAACTTCCTCAAGCCAGTTATGGGGAATTTGCTCAATTCCTACCTTCATTCACATTCTCACCTTTTTGATAGTGTTAATTCTATTATAGCAAAAGGACTTGCCAGAAACTTTCAAAAAATAAGAAAAGAACCCGGTATAGGTTCTTCTATTGAACAGTATATCCTCCATCAAGTACCACGGCTTGACCGGTAACTCCCCTTGCTTTTTCACTTGCTAAAAAGACAGCATAGTCGGCAATTTCCGAAACGGATAATAGCCTTTTTTGCGGGACCAACGGGTAAATGACTTCTTCTATGACTCTCTCAAATGGGACATTTCTTGTTTTCGCCAGGTCTTGCAGCTGGTTTTGAACAAGCGGTGTATCGACATAGCCAGGACAAAGGGCATTGACGGTTATCCCATGCTCAGCGCCTTCTAATGCTGCCACTTTTGTTAAGCCGATCACTCCGTGTTTCGCACTGTTATAGGCTGCCTTACCAGCAAAACCAATCAGACCGTTTATGGACGCCATATTGATGATTCTTCCATATCCCTGTTTCTTCATGAGCGGTAAAACATTCTTGATGCCGATAAACGGTGCTGTCAGCATTACATCCACCAACAGCTTAAACTTTTCTGTCGGGAATTCTTCAATAGGTGAAACGTATTGAAGCCCCGCATTATTGATTAAAATATCGATACTTCCAAAAGATTGATAGGCTTTATCGATACTATTTTTATAGGCCTCTTCATCCGTTACATCACAGGGTGCAGATAGGGCATTATATCCTTGATTGTTCAACTCATCTGCTACTTTATGACATAATTCCTTATTCAAATCTGAAATTACCACTCTTGCTCCTTCTTCTGCAAAAGCATTTGCAATTTCTAGCCCAATGCCGCTTGCAGAACCGGTTATAAAGGCGGTTTTTCCTTCTAATAGCTTCCCCATTTCGTGCACTCTCCCTGTTTATTGTTGGTTTGACATAAGCTGCGGGCTTACACTAAAACCGGCTTCCGTTTTTTCCTGCACTTCTTTTATGGTGGTTCCTTCCTGCAATTCCGTTAACACCATTCCGTCTTCATTGAAATCAAATATGGCTAAATCGGTAATAAGGCGATGGACAACCTTTTGACCAGTCAAAGGAAGTGTACATTCCTTCTTTATTTTTGATTCACCATATTTATTTACATGTTCCATAATCACAACTACCCGCTTCGCTCCATTGACAAGATCCATGGCTCCGCCCATGCCTTTTATCATTTTCCCTGGTATCATCCAGTTGGCGAGATCCCCTTTTTCTGATACCTCCATGCCGCCAAGAATGGCTAAATCAATATGGCCGCCGCGGATCATCGCAAAGGATTCAGCACTATCAAAGTAAGAAGCACCCTGTACAGCAGTTACTGTTTCTTTTCCTGCGTTGATTAAATCTGGATCGACATGTTCTTCGTCCGGATAAGGACCTATACCTAATAAGCCATTTTCTGATTGCAGTAAAACACTGTATTCCGGAGGGATTTCATTGGCCAGCAGTGTCGGCATCCCAATCCCTAAATTAACATTCATGCCATCCTCAATTTCCTGCACTGCCCGTTTAATAATTTTATGGCGAACGTCCATTAAAGATTCTCCTCTCTATGCTTGAATAACCGTCCTTCTTTCAATTCTCTTTTCGTATAATTCCCCTGCCAGTACACGTTGGACATAAATGCTCGGTGTATGAATATGGTCTGGATTGAGTTCACCAGCGCCGACGATTTCTTCTACCTCTGCAATGGTCACCTTTCCAGCCATTGCAGCGAGCGGGTTAAAATTTCTTGCCGTTTTGTCGTACACTAAATTCCCTAACCGATCCCCTTTCCAAGCCTTCACTAGTGCAAAGTCACCAACAATCGCTTTTTCAAGAAGATAGGTTTTGCCGTCAAAGTCTTTAAGTTCCTTTCCATCAGCAATAGGTGTTCCGACTCCTGTAGCCGTATAAAACCCAGGGATGCCGGCACCGCCTGCACGGATACGTTCAGCGAGTGTACCTTGGGGCACAAGCTCCACCTCTAATTCCCCACTTAAAAATTGACGTTCGAAAATCTTGTTTTCCCCTACATAGGAAGAAATCATTTTTTTAATTTGCTTATTGGCAAGTAATAGGCCGAGGCCCCAATCATCGACACCACAGTTATTGCTCACTATGGTCAGGTCCTTAACACCTTTATCTCTTAAAGCTAAAATTGCCTTTTCCGGTATCCCGCAAAGACCGAACCCGCCTACAATGATGGTGGCTCCGTCATGAATATCATCGATAGCTTTTTCAAATGAATTAATTACTTTTCCCTTACTCATTCCGTTATCCCCCTTTTATAGATTTAAACTTACGAAACAAGCGGCTGCTTATTTCGAAAGCTTTTTGATTAGACAATACCTGTTAATGAATAGACGGCAATGATAAAGAATACTGCCAGTGTTTTGATAATCGTAACAGCAAAGATATCACGATAGGATTGACGATGGGTAAGTCCCGTTACAGCAAGTAATGTAATAACCGCCCCGTTATGCGGAAGGGTATCCATACCGCCTGATGCCATCGAAATAACCCGGTGCATAACCTCAGGTGGAATGTTAGCAGCTGCGATTGCTTGATTATATTTTTCAGCCATCGCACTTAAGGCGATTCCCATTCCTCCTGAAGCAGATCCGGTAATCCCAGCTAGTGTGGAGGTAGTGACAGCACCATTTACGAGCGGGTTTGTAAAGGTATTCGAAATCCCGTCACTAATGGCTGTAAACCCTGGCAATGCCGCAATGACGCCGCCGAAGCCATATTCAGCACCCGTATTCATCGTAGCAAGCAAGGAACCGCCGATACTTGTGTTCAGTCCCTCTTTAAAGTTTTGCGTGACTCGCTTCCAGTCAAATAGAATAGTAGAAATAATTCCAACCACTAATGCCATTTCAACGGCCCAAATCGCTGCTACCGCCCCGACATCTACAACACCAAAAGCTTTTAAACCAATCTGGGAAAAATCAAATCCGTTTGGATACCATTTCGGTATATTTGTTACAAAAACTTTGTTCATAACTCCTACAAGAATAAGCGGAACAAACGCTAAAATTTGTCTTGCTGTTGACTGTTCCGTTGAGAAGTTGGCTGCAGGTTCTTCCTTTTTAGCGAGGTTTTCAGCAGCGGATGCCGTTTCAGTACCAAATCCGAAATAGCCCTCTCCAGCTTTTTCGGCCTTTTTCCTTCTGGATTCTAAGTATAATAGTCCAAGTACCAAGACGAATACTCCGCCAATGATCCCTAACAATGGTGCAGCATAAATATCCGTTTTAAAGAAATTAATCGGAATAACGTTTTGAATTTGCGGCGTACCCGGCAAGGCATCCATCGTAAAGGTAAAGGCACCTAATGCAATTGTTCCTGGGATTAACCTTTTTGGAATATTCGCTTTCCTAAAAAGATGGGCAGCAAACGGGAAAACAGCAAAGACGACAACGAACAAACTTACACCGCTATAGGTTAAAATTGCTCCTAATAACACAATCGTTAAGATGGCTCGTTTCGCACCTAGCAGCTTCACGATTGTTTTGGCGATGGACTCTGCCAGTCCTGACATTTCAACTACCTTTCCAAAAATAGCCCCTAATAAAAAGACAGGAAAATAGTTTTTAATAAAGCCGACCATCTTTTCCATGAAAACACTTGAAAAGAAAGGCAATACATAGCTTGGCTCGGTTAACAAAACCGCAAAAAGTGCGCAGATAGGTGCAAATAAGATTACAGAAAAACCTCTGTAGGCAACAAACATTAATAGGCCTAAGGCTAAGAGTATTACGATTAAATCCATGAAAATCCCCCTTGTTCAATTTTTTCACAGAAAGCGGTTACAAAAAATTTCAATCCTCCTTAACGAAAATTCCCCTTGCACTAGTATTTAATTGCAAGTTCTGTGCCATTTTTATAATAATTTGAAAATTAAGCTTTTTGGTAATATCGTGGATGGCGGATTTCCGTTTTTTCGGAAAAAAGTTAGGTTGCGGATTCCGGAAATCGGGAAAATTCCGTTTTTGCGGAATATCGAGAGGGCGGATTCTACAAATATAATGGGGTTTTCTACAAATTGATGGTGTATTCTACAAATTTCAAAGAACACTCTACAAAGTCCAACCTACATTCTACAATTTCTATTCACTCCCCTTCCATAAAAAAACATGCCCAGTTAATCTGAACATGTTTCATTTATCCGGACTATTCACCATAATTCCGGCTACTTGTGTTAAGCGGTCATAAAATGCTAATCCTGCTGGGTTTTGATCAAGACCAATTTCCTCAAAGGCTTCCCTCATACAGCGGAGCCAGCATTGTGCCCTTCTAGGTGTCACCTCGAATGGCAAATGCCGTTCTCTCATCGCCGGCGGGCCAAATTCCTGGCTGTAAAGAGCCGGTCCTCCTAAGAATTGCGGCAGGAACATCCGCTGCTTACGCTTGATTTCTTCCATATCCCCTTCAAATAACGGTCTTAATTCCGGATCAGCATACACTCGTGGATAAAATGCATCGACAAGCTTATCGATTGTTTCTTGTCCGCCAATCTCACTATAAAGTGTTTTAAATGCGTATTCCAATTCCTTCACCATCCTCTTTAATGTATTCCTTATTTCCATTATTATAATCGTAAAAATAATCGTCTTTTGTGATGTAAATCACGCTTTATCCCAGTTTGAAATTATTTTTTAGCTAGATATGGTATTCTAAAATAGGTTTAACCTCAAAATAAATTAACATGAAGAAGAGAGTCCTTAAGAGGTGGGTTTTATTGAATAAAGCATGGGTATATGTAGCTTTAACTTGTTTGTTTGAATTAATGTGGGTATACGGCTTCAATGTTGCTGATACCTGGTGGCAGTGGGCAATCATTATTGGAATTATTTTAACCGACTTTCACTTTCTTCCCAAAGCATGCGAAAGCCTCCCGACTGGCACTGTTTATGCTATTTTTTCAGGAGTAGGAACCATTGGTACGGTATTAATGGATGTCTTCCTTTTTGGTCAAAGCTTTAGCGGTGCGAAATTTCTTTTTGTTGTTATTATTATTCTGGGCGTGATTGGCTTAAATCTTGCAGATAATCAACAGGAAAAAGAAGCTTTAAAGGGAGCAGCCTGATATGGGCTGGTTATTCGTTATTCTTGCGGGAGCAAGCGAGATTATCGGTGCGGCCGGGCTAAAATTATATAGTCAACAGAAAACCGTTCGTAATGGAATCCTCTATATAGGGGGCTTTGGGGCATCCTTTGGTTTCTTATATGCATCTTTCTACTATTTACAGGTAAGTATCGCCTATGCAGTATGGATAGGGATTGGTACGGCCGGAGCTGTTGCTGTGAACATGCTTCTTTTTGGAGAATCCAAAAGCTTGGGACGTGTAATAAGTGTTATGATGATTATCATTGGTGTCATAGGGTTAAGAGCACTTTCTTAAACAATTAAAAAGAGCCTGCCATTTACGGAATACCGTATAGGCAGGTTTTTTTCAAATTTATAATTGTTCTCCATTTGAAGCAATAACGTCTTTATACCAAAAGAAGGACTTTTTCTTGCTGCGTTCTAATGTACCGCTGCCATCATCATGTTTATCCACATAGATGAGACCATAACGCTTTGAGAACTCTCCTGTTGACATACTTACTAAGTCAATACATCCCCAACATGTATACCCCATCAGTTTGACACCATCTTCAACTGCTTCTCTCATTGCCTTGATGTGGTCACGCATATACTCAATGCGATAGTCGTCGTTAATTGTTCCATCTTCCTCAACATTGTCATACGCACCTAGTCCATTTTCTACAACAAAAAGTGGTACTTGATATCTGACATATAATTCGTTTAATGAAATACGCAAACCAATCGGGTCAATTTCCCATCCCCAGTCACTCGCTTTTAGAAAACGATTTTTTACCCCGGATAGAATATTTCCCTGTGCTGCTTCTTCTTTAGTTTTTTCCTTTTTCTCTGTTACTGACATATAGTAGCTGAAGCCAATATAATCAACAGTTCCTTGCTTAATTAACTCCAAATCCCCATCTTGAATTTCTAACTCAATATTATGCTCCTTAAAATAGCGCTTGATAAAAGCAGGATACTCCCCCCGGACCTGGACATCTGCACAAAAATAATTATGCAGCTGGTTCTTTTTAAGAGCATACATCACATTTTCAGGATTGCAATCGTAAGGATAAACTGGTGCGTACAAAATCATACAGCCGATTTTAGCATTCGGCATTATTTCATGACACATCTTTACGGCAATACTGCTTGCGACGAACTGATGATGGTAAGCTTGGAAAGTAGGTTGATATTTGTCTTCCTCGTTGTGTATAGCAAAACCAAGTCCCATTATAGGGAAGTGCAAACCGCTGTTTATTTCATTAAAGGTCATCCAATATTTCACTTTACCTCTATAACGATTGAAAATTGCGTGTACATACCTTTCAAAGAAGGTCACAACCTGACGATTCCTCCAGCCGTCATATTCTGTTACAAGGTTTACCGGCATTTCATAATGGGAAATTGTCACAACTGGTTCAATTCCATGTTTATGCAATTCATCAAAGACACGATCATAAAAAGCAAGACCATCTTCGTTTGGAGTTAATTCATCTCCATTCGGGAAAATCCTTGTCCACGCAATAGACATACGATATACTTTAAAGCCCATCTCTGCGAACAACGCTATATCATCTTTATAACGGTGATAAAAATCAATAGCTTCATGGTTCGGGTAGCTGTACCTTTCTCTATCAATTTTAAAATCAAAACCAGGTGACAATAAGATTTTTAGTCGCTCTTTCCCACCGGGGAGAACATCGGCAATATTCATTCCTTTGTTCCCTTCATAAAACCCACCCTCCACTTGATTGGCAGCCGTAGCACCGCCCCATAAGAATCCTTCAGGGAATTTTTTATTTTCCATTTCTTTCACCTCAAAAAAATTGTATATGCAGGGGGAACTATCCCCCCTTAACCGCAGGTTTAATCATCTTTTTAGGAAGAGTTTAATAAAAAAAACCTAAAACTAATCATAAGTGCATTAGTCTTAGGTTTTGCCTGAATGAACAGTAGCAATCCTATTTATGAAAGAAAAATTAATAAAATATTAGCTTCTTTTAAAAAAGCAAGCAATTTATTTTTTCGTCCAGTAGGCTAATCCGAACAAAATTAAAGAAAGGACTCCTATCCATCTAAACAATCCCTCTGCATCGCCTGCAAACATGGCAATGCTTGGTAATAAAAGGGCAATTCCGCTCCACAAAAAGGCTTTCCAGGATTTTTTCAAAATCCCCCAAATAAACAGCAGAATGGATGCGCCGATCAATAGCCAATAAACAATTCCCACCAAGAAGAAACTCAACTTTCTCCCCCCTGTTACATTATCTATTTGTCTATTTATCGTATGCACGGTTGATTATGGATGAGAATCTCCTGAAAAAATAAAACACCACGTTAACTTGTGGTGTTTTTATTTATGAAAATATCCTTTGCAGAAGCGCTCTAGGTTTATTTCGTAATTTTTCAATTGAGCCTTGGAATATGTACATTAATACTGATTTTGCCATAAATAAAAGGCTCATTTGGTAATGCTTCATTCGAACGAGCGATACTATTCCCAGTCTGCGTAAAAAATGCATCCCTAAAAATGTAAATAGGACATCAGTTATTAGATTCACTATTAAATATCGAAAAAAGTTACCAAAGGTCAATTTGAAAATCCATAATGAACCCACAAAGAAGGGTCCAACAATAAAAGGAATTTCTCCCATTACACCTGGAATCAGTTTATCGGTGAACCGCCACCAGACTCTTTTTTTAGCTAAAATACTTTCAACCGTTATCCATGCCCCCATGAATAGTGCACCTGGAAAAAAGCGTTTAATTGTCCGCTTCCCTAAAAAGGGCACGGACAGCCATGGTAATATCATCAAAATGAGCAGCAACATCTTATTATGTTTCATCTAAGGCCATTCCTTTTTTCTTTTTAATATGCACAAATTGGAAGTATATTATTTATCGTTTTTTGAGAAAATAGCCTTTCTGAATTTCTGTTTATTTTTTGAAAAATGGAATAATTCAGACCAAAACTAAAGGATACCTTTGAACCGGTATCCTTCTATGTTTATCGGAAATACTTGTAAAAAGATTCCGTATAGGCCGTAATTCTGCAGCCATTTTTTTCAAATACTCTTTGCATTTTTTTATTTTCCAAATGGGTGCTTCCTATATAGTGGGTGGCACCCATTTCCTTTAAGTGGCATAACGATTGTAGATGCAAGGATGCACTTAGGCCTTTCCCTCTAGCTTCCGGTAATATTCCAAAGTAGAAAAGCCTGCCTTCATCCTCTGTTCGAGGTTCTATGTGTGGAATAGAAATTCCAATTGGCGTTTTTTCTTGAGAAAATACACGGCAGGATTTTCGCCATCTAGCTCCTAATTCGCTCTTTACAGACATTAAATGCTGATCCATAGATAACGACGATGATTTATTGTCAGAGCCAATCATACAATGTTCCCAGTATCGTATAAATTGTTTTTCCGATAGATCAGGCTCCTCTAAGGACTGCCATTGAAAAGTAGTTTCGTATGTTGGTAAGTTTACTAACTCTTTATAGACTTCAACCTTAGATGAAAAATGCTCGAACCCATGAATTAAGAGCAAATTTGATAGGTAATCAAACCTGCTTGCGGCGCTGTCTAGAATAACTCCCAGTCGTTCTAAATGATAATCCTCACATGCCTCGATTAACGATTTTATGTCTGTATCAGTAATTTTAGCTTTTTCCTTTTGTTCCAAGGTAATATATTGGGGTAATCCATTTAAGACTTTAAATGAATCACTTGCCATTTGCTCTATTTTCGTGATATCAAGCAATTTAATCCGCACCATTCTCTTTTTTATTATTTTAATGCATATCTTAACACTGATTCCATTAATTTAATTTGCATGAAAATTATGGTAGGATTGAGATGTAATTGTGAAAAATCGAGGGGAGAGATGATAATGCTTCAACGTCCAAATGCAAGTGAGTTTCCTGAGTATTATGTGCCTTATGTAAATTCAGTTCCTGAAGTGGACCTATTGACACTTTTAAAAGAAAATCTTGTGAAGGTTACGGAACTTTTTGAGAATATCTCGGAAGTGGATGCAGAATTTCGCTATGCCCCTGGAAAATGGAGTATTAAAGAAGTTCTCGGTCATATGACAGATACGGAAAGAATCATGAGCTATCGTTTGCTGCGAATTGGCCGCGGGGATCAAACAGCTTTAGCTGGCTTTGACGAAAATGATTATGTTGCAGGTTCGCAAATCAACAGACTGCCTGTTAAAAATATCCTTGATGACTTTATTGCAACAAGAAAAGCAACAATCACCCTGATTGAAAATATGCCGAATGAGGCGTGGGCCAATATAGGATTCGCTAATAACACAGAGGTCACTGCCCGGGCTGTCGCCTTCATCATTGCCGGACACGAAATCCACCATCGAAAAATTATTAATGATAAATACATAGCCGCTTTTTAATGGGTTAAATATTTGAGCATGTGCGAAATTTATTACGCACATGCTCTCTTTTAAAAAAATTTTCCTTTTTAGCCAAAAATATATTTACGAACAAATGTTCCTTGTTTTATAATTGAAATATCGGTAATAATGAGATGTGGGCCTGCTGTTAATCAGGCTGCCTAATCACTATGTTATCGTGCATAGTAATAAAAAAATACATATAGGCCAAGGAGAGATTTATATGACAGTAAAATTGATTCCTTATTTAGTAATGGACGGAAATGCAAAAGAAGCAATCCAGTTTTACCAAAATGCATTAGATGCACAAGTTCTATTTAGTCAATCTTTCGGAGAGATGCCGGAAAATCCTGAATTTCCACTTCCAGCTGAAGCAAAGGATCGTGTAAGTCACGCAACAATCAAAATTGGCGAAAGCGAGCTCATGTTGTCTGATACCTTCCCTGGCCAACCTCATCAAAGCGGAAATCAAGTAACCATCTGTATTTCTACAAACGACGCAGAGAAATCCCGCAGATTTTTTAATGCATTAGAAGATGGCGGTCAAGTGGGCATGCCACTTCAAGAAACTTTCTTTAGCCCTGCATATGGCAGCGTAACAGATAAGTTTGGCGTAAACTTCCAAATTTTCACTGAAGGCCAACATCAATAATTATTACGGCCCTGTCCTCCATTGAAGGACAGGGCCGTTTTTTCTATTATAGACGGTAGTTTGAGATGAATTTAAGAAATTCTTTTTGTTTAGAATGCTCGTACTTCATGATGGCATATGTGTTTGCTTCAGGCAAATGGATGGTATGGCAATCCACTTCCAGCAGACTCCCCTCTAATAGCTCCCTTCTTACCGTTGATGTCGGCAGGAAAGATACTCCCAATCCCTCAATGATAAACCGTTTCGTAATATGGACCTGAGACACTTTCATCATTCGAACATGGGGATATTTACTTTTTATTTCTCTTGATAGACTTTCCCAATAGCCGGGATGATTATGGGTTAATAAATAATTCGATGATAAAACCTCTTCCTCATCTAGGGGTGGGGCTGTTTCAGCATCCCTGCCGTCGTGTGGGGCAACAAATATGACTCTATCTTTATATAATAATTCACAAATTAAATCATGTTTTGTGCTATTAAGACATGACAAGCCCAGGTCAACTTCTTCATTTAACACTGCTTGTTCGATTTCTGTAGATTCTATTATTTTCACTGTAATCTCTACTTCAGGATGCTGCTTCGTATAGCTTTTTAAAACATATGGCAGGATGGTATCTGCAATCAGCGGTGAAATGGCCAGTGTTAATTGAGATGTATACCCCTGGGTAAAAGAGTGTAAATCCTGCAGTCCGCCTTGATAAACCTCTAGCAATCGCTTAGCGTGAACCAAATACCTCCTCCCCGCTTCCGTCAGCTTTATCTTTTTGCCCTCCCGATTAAACAAAAGTATCCCTAGCTCTTTTTCCAGTTGCTTAATATGAACCGTTACGGAGGGCTGTGAGATATACAGGATTTCTGATGCTCTTCGAAAGTTCCCGCACTCGGCAGCTGTTATAAAGGTGTTAAGCCAGTCAAATTCCATTTCTTCACCTCTAATTAATTTTATTAATCAATTAGTTTAATAATATTTAATACTCTTAATCAAGATAATTCTATAAAATAATACTAAATAAGGAAAGGGGCGAATTTAATGAATGTTCAAAAGGGGTTAAAAGGAATTGTCGCTGCAGAAACACTGATCGGTCATGTGGACGGAGAAAACGGTCGATTAATTTATCGGGGATATGAAATCAGAGAACTAACAAAAAGCTATTCTTTTGAAGAGGTTGCTTATCTTCTCTGGTACGGTTATTTGCCGGATGCGGGCCAATTACAGGGGTTGAAAGACGAGTTGAAACGTAATCGTGAGCTGCCGGATTATATGATAAAAATTATTGATTTGCTCCCGCCTAGGATGGATATGATGAGTGTTATTCGAACGGTTATTTCTGCAGAAGGAGGTAATCCCGAATACGGGGAAATGGCGACTATTTCACAGGCGATTCGGCTAGGTTCCCTCGTACCCACCATTATTGCCTATCGGAAAAGCCAAATAGAAGGGCGACTGTTTGCGCAGCCTCGGGATGATTTAGATCATGTTTCAAATTACCTTTATATGCTTACGGGAGAGGTTCCACTTGAGGCACATGTGGAGGCACTTGAAACGTATATGATCCTGACACTTGAGCATGGGATGAATGCATCTACCTTTTCAGCCAGGGTTACGGTATCTACTGAATCAGATATCGTGTCTGGGGTTACATCTGCCATCGGTACAATGAAAGGACCGCTACATGGCGGGGCGCCATCAGGAGTAATTGATCTGCTTAATGAAATTGCCCTTGCTGGAAATGCTGAAAAGGTCATTAGAGAAAAAGTTATGAACGGGGAAAAACTGATGGGGTTTGGCCATAGAGTCTATAAAACTCGTGATCCAAGAGCCATTGCTTTAAAGACAAAACTACTGGAACTAGTTGGTGAGGATGAGTGGCTTGATTTAGCGATGGAAGTTGAAGAGATTGCCATAAAAGTACTGGAGGATCTGAAACCCGGCCGCGCTCTGTACACAAACGTAGAGTTCTATGCGGCTGCCATTATGAAAGCAATAGAAATGGAACCTGAATTATTCACCCCAACCTTTACCGCAAGCCGCATGGTCGGCTGGACCGCCCACATCCTGGAACAAGCAGAAAACAATACCATCTTTCGGCCGCAATCGAAGTATATTGGTGTATTGAAATAGAGTGGTGTGGGTCAGTTTGGTGTCAAGTGTGGTGTCAGGCACCGCCCGTGGACAAATCAACTTTTTTGTCCATGCTACACGGACACCAGACTCTATGAGGACAGTTTTCCCTTTTCATACCGGTTTTTTGTCCTCATGAACGCTCCATGAGGACAGTTCTCGCTTTTTTACACTAGTTTTTGTCCTCATGAACGCTCTATGAGGACAATTTTTACTTTTCTACAGTGATTTTTGTCTTCATGAAACACCTCATGCGGAGTTTACATTACAAGCTTTCATCCCATTTTAGTACGCGAAGATGCAGGCTGGTATTTTCTCATCGGACCAGAATCAAGCACTTCTTGCAAATAGAGATTCCCATTTGGACTGGATTTCTTAAGCAGCTCCATTAGATATGTAATATCGTCCATTGCTCTATGTGTCTGATAGTTTGTGATTTCATGTGCTTCTAAAAGAGTCAGAAGTTTGCCATTTGGGAAACCGTAGCTTTTCCAAGGGACATTTCTCATCGTGCAATACCACTTCAAATCATTGACTTCCGGATACATGTGGAATAGAAAGCTGCGGTCGAAGGAAGCGTTGTGAGCAAAAACAGAATCAGCGCGATGGAAGTAGGTTTTGATTTTTCCATCATGGAAGCTCTTCCCCTTGACCATCTCGTAAGGAATTCCATGGACTCTATAGGCACGGTCATAATTTCTCAGGGCTGTATTCTTAAGAGGCTCTCTTAAAAAGGAGTCCTCCTCAATAATTTCGATGATCTCACCGGTATCCATCCGATATGAAAAGAGTTTTAATGCAAGTTCAATTACTTCATCAGTTGTTGGCCCTAAACCAGTTGTCTCAACGTCTAGTATCAAACCAAATTTCTCTTGTTTCAGCAATTTGATCATTCCTTAATATCATGTTTCTCCCATTATATCAGAGCTTCTACTGCTATCCTATCTCCAAAAAGTCCCTTTATGAATTTTCCTCATACTTAGGCAGTCATCCCTTTTAAAAATGCCCTAATTACCAAAAACAAGCTCTCATCCAAATCTAACGCCATTTTAAAACCGCCCTTTTGCTCTAAAGACGAAAATCCATGTAATATACTACGAAGTCCTCTTACGGCATGTAAAGCCTGGTCTCCTTTCAGCTCAAATGCCTGTAAGACCCTTACTGTCAGCTCAACAATTTTCGCCCCAGCTTGCTGGACCTCCATGTCTTCCGGATCTGGTGCCATTAAAGTAGCTTCATATATTCCAGGATGCTGCCTGGCAAAATGGACATAAGCCTTACTTAAAGCAAGGACCGCATCGGTGCCTGACACCCCAATGTCGGCATTGGCTAATTCTTTGTAAAGTTTTTCGATTCCATAAATAGCTAGATTCTTACGTAAACCACCCAGGCCATCAAAGTGATTGTACAATGATGGCGGGCGGATATTGAGTTTTTTTGCCAGGTTCGCCAAAGTTACTTCCTGCATACCGGATTGATTCGCGAGTTCCCCTGCTGCTTCTAGAATATACGTTAATTCGAGTCCAATTTTAGGTCTGGGTGACATCAAAAATGCTCCTTTACTTCAATTTCTGCTCAAAATTTATTATTGCTTGTTCCATGATCCCAACAGGGTTCTCCACCATTTCTCCGTGGCCTACGGCAAGTAAACTTGGTTCAGCCCCTACTAATTTCTTCGCACTCAATAGAGCTGTCTTTTTACTCCATGTTCCAAATGCCGGAAACGGAAACCATGGCTTTATATCCCCTGCTACAGCAATTCCTCCCCTGGTTTGAAAAGCATCACCAGCAATTAACGCTTTAGTACGGTTGTCTACAAAGGACATAGAACCTGGTGTATGACCTGGTGAGGCAATTGCCGTCAAAGATCCGACTTGGTCGCCCTCATTCAAAACAATAGTGGCTCTTGTTTTGAGCTTTTTCGGAACGCCGCCTTTAATCGGGGTTTGGTCTTCATGCGGATCGAGAGAACGGTCGCCGCTCATTAATCTGTTATCTCGTACTGAAATATAAACAGGTACTTCTGGGAGGGTTTCTTTTATTAAATCTAACGCCCCTACATGGTCCTCATGAGCATGGGTCAACACGATTTTCGTAATCGGTTTTCCAATTCTTTCAGCTGCCTGCAAAATCCCCTTTGCACAAAAGCCAAGCGCTGCATCAACCAAAGTCAAGCCGTCCTCTTCCTCTACCAAGTAGCAGTTC
Organism: Neobacillus bataviensis; assembly: GCF_019969725.1. The sequence continues at coordinate 437,358 of NZ_JAHXYW010000002.1, read as the reverse complement.
ACTGGAAACACTCTGGCCATAAACGTCACTTGATATAAATATCCCTTTTTAATCATTCTCATTATAACCCATCTCCCTTAAACTAATATCGTTAGTTTTATTTTAACTAATGATATTAGTTTTATCAAGTGGTTTTTGGAAAAAAATTGATTTATATATATTAAGTATTTTCCAAATGATACTAATATGAAAAAATCACTAATTAAGTTGACACTTAATTAAGTATAGACTAAAATAACATCATGATTGAAAAAGTCCTTCATGCATTAGCAGAACCTAGACGCAGAGATATTCTTTATCTCGTTCGTGATGGAGAGCTTACCTCCAGCGCGATAGCCTCACATTTTGAAATATCAGCTCCCGCAGTTTCACAGCATCTCAAAGTTCTAGAACAATCCGGCCTTGTAGTCGTCCGGAGAGATGGAACAAAACGGTACTATGGGATCAGAAGGGATGGTTTTGCTGAATTAAAGCAATACATTGACCGTTTTTGGGATGATAGTTTACTTCGCCTGAAAGAAGCTGCCGAAGAGGAAGAAAGGAAAAAAAATGACACAAACAAACAGTGATACAATCGTAAAAGAAATCTTTATTGAAGCACGTCCGGAGACCATATTTTCGTTCTTTACCGATGCTGATAAAATGGTCCGCTGGATGGGCAGACAAATCCTTCTTGAGCCAAAGATTGGCGGAAAGTATCGGATAGATGTCAATGGCAGCGATATTGCCATGGGAGAATATGTGGAAATTGTCCCTTATGAAAAAATCGTCATGTCCTGGGGCTGGGAAAAGTCAAAGATTGTTCCCCCAGGCTCAAGTAAAGTGGAATTCCGTTTAACTCCGAAGGAGAATGGGACGAACTTAGTCTTAACGCATTACGACCTGCCGGCCTCAGAAATCCCATCCCATCAGCAAGGCTGGTCTCACTACATGCCGCGCATAAAGGAAATTGCAGAAGGCAGAGACCCTGGCGTTGACCCATGGACCGAACTGGCTATGCATTAATTTAAAAGAATAAAATTGGAGGAATTTAATAATGATAAATACCATTCATCAAGAAGTGGAATTTAATGCAAGTCCTGAACGAATTTATGAAATTTTGACTGATTCTAAACAGTTCAGTGAAGTTACAGGTGGAGCACCAACTGATATTAACGCAGAGGCTGGCGGTACGTTCTCTTGTTTCGGCGGGATGATTTTAGGAAGAAACATTGAACTTGTTCCGGGTGTTCGTGTCGTTCAAGCTTGGCGAGTAAAGAACTGGCCAGAAGGTTTATATTCAATCGCTAAATTCGAACTTACAGAGCAAGGATCAAAGACTAAGTTGTTTTTTGACCATGTCGGTTTCCCAGAAGCGGAAGGCGAGCATCTTGCAGCAGGCTGGGGAGCGAATTATTGGAGTCCAATTGAAAAATATTTAGGATAGATTTAAAAAATCACATTATTTCGACGGGGAAATAATGTGATTTTTTTATTAAATTTCAATCACCAATTCCTCTGATTTTGCTCGAGAAACACATGATAAAATCACATTTTGGGCATTTCTTTGTTTTTCACCTAAAAAGGAATCGTAGTGGTCAACTTCACCTTCAATCACCTTCAGCACGCACGTCCCGCATCGGCCGACTCGGCAGGAATAAGGAGTCTTGATTCCCGCCTCAAGCAGCGCATCCAACAGAGACTTTTCCTTTAAAACCTTTACAGTCATCCCGTTTGAAACTTGAACCTGAAAACAATTAGCCTTTTTAGGCCGCGGCGGTGTAAAGCGCTCGTAGTGAACATTCGAACGTGGGTAACCATTTTGAAGAGCAAACTCCGTAAAACTAGATATAAAGGCCTCTGGTCCGCAAAAATATACATGGGTTCCAATCTTATGTTCCAGAAGAGAATCAACACTAAGTCGCTCTGTCCCCACTCCCTGTGAAAAATAAAACTTACATTGCCGCGGGTAATTTTGCTGCAAAAAGTCATAGAATGCACAAAGCTCCTTTGATTTTGCCGCGTAATGCAGTTCCAAGGAATCCCCTAATTCAGCCATCATTGATAAAAAGGGAGTAATACCAATTCCTGCTGCATAAAAAACATGATGCTTTGCCTTGAAGCTCAAAGGAAAATGATTTTTGGGATAACTAATATGCAGCCTGTCCCCGACTTTTACCTTTTGATGCCAATAGGAAGAACCGCCAGCTGACGTGTCACTAAGATGAATGGCAATTTGGTAGTACATCCGATTATCAGGATGACTCGTTAAAGAATAATGCCTCTCGAGTAATCCAAAGCTTCCTTCAATATAGGTAGAAATATGAGACCCGCCGCTAAATGCCGGCAGTTCCTCCCCATCGACATGAGCCAATATAAAACTTTTTACATTCAGGGTTTCCCGATGAATTTCTTTCACCAGTACAGGTATTGTTTTTTCCTGATCCATTCAATCCACCCCTCTAAAGTTTTGCCACGTATCCAAGATAGGCATTTTTCAGTGTAGAATAATGATCGGAAACCTCAAGCAGCAAATCACATTCACTGCAGGCGATTTCTTGCTTTTCCTGCAAAATTACCTCCGTAATCCCATGACACCGGCAGCAAAACACCTTCACCCATCGCTTACCATAACCAATGTACCGTGCTTCTTCCTCTGAAAAACCCACCTCTTCAGTGAGCTTTTTCAGAGAAACCAGCTTAGCCCATTCTGCTGCAACGTAAAGGTAGCACCCCATCTTCTGCTTTTTCAACCATTCAATAAGCGGTTGTTCTTCGCTGTAGATCTCATAGGGTGCATTCTCTGCTACTGCCAAATCGATAACTGGTTGTAAAATCTCCATCCCGTTTTGATCCGCACAAAATAAATATTTTCTTTTTCCAGAAACAAACAAAGCTTTCTGCATTATAAAACTCCTCTGCTTTCGAGCCTTCCCTTCAAGTATTCGATTACTTGATTCTTGAAGAGAGAAAGGCCTTTATAATCCACTATATTATCTGGAAGCTCACAGAGAATATGGTAAAATTGCTCAGCCCATTCCGTTTTTGAAGCTAATTTTTCTAATGAAATTAGATGAGTATGAATGGTAAACAGGATTCCTCCTGATCGTGGCAAACGGAATAGTTTCTGTACCTCCACTCGTAAATGTACGCATTCTCCAGCGTTGTTCAATGTTACCCCTTTACGGCCTTTCCCCCATACATCAAAGGTTTCTAGTGATGTATCGAGACGATTCCCGGCCATCAACGACCAGTTTTTCCGCCACCATGGATTTCCCGCTTCTAACTGCAACAAAAACTGAAGGATTCGCTCATCCAATCCTTCCTGCTTAAAGCCAGGAATCGGATGATGAATTTCTCGAAAGCTCATCCCTAAATCAAAGGCCAGCGACCAATTAGCGGGGAAGCATAATTGACCGGCATCTAAAAATAAATCCCCATCTCGCTGCATCATGAAAATCAGGTCCTCTTGCACATGCCTTCCAATAAAATCAAGCGGCTCACATGGTAATGTAGATTCATCCCCAAAAATAAAATACTGCTTTTCTTGTAAAATTCTATTATGAAACGTCCATTTATCGTTGTGTTTATCAAGCGAAAATTGATCTGGATAATAGCTTGTTAAATGCCCCATGATCATCTCAAGGATTTCCCATTGTCCACGAAGTGTATGAGACAGTGACTGATAACATCGTTCAGGATGCTGGTTGAGAAGCACCCGCTTAAGATTCATTTCATTTATGTAACTCGGAGTAATTTCGATTGCGCTTGGACAATCCAACGGGACAGAGTTATTAGAGTAACGATATACTTCTCCCTTAAATGGATACGGAAATGTTTCTAAATCATCAGCCTGGTGCATAACATCCCTACTTTACTGAAAATTCTTTACTTTTATTTTAATAAAATCAATTGACGATGTTAAAAAATTGTTCAAATTCTTTTTACGGATTTGTGAATAAGTGAACAAATTACTCTCAATTCAAAATAAAAGTGATATATTTACAGTGTAATCAATATATAAAACTTATTTATCAAAAGGAGTTTTTCAAATGTTAGTCAATTGGTTAAGAGAAAACAAAGTTGCCGCTGGTATTTTAACAGTTCTTCGCTTATATATCGGATATTCTTGGATCACAGCTGGATATCACAAATTAGCAGGCGGGTTTGATGCTTCTGGATTTTTAAAAGGAGTAATTGCGAATCCAGTAAAAGGTCCTGATGGCAGTATCGTTTACGGCTGGTACGTCGACTTCTTAAAGCACTTCGCTTTACCAAACGTAGATATTTTCAATACCCTCGTACCTGTTGGAGAATTTCTAGTAGGGCTTGGACTTATTCTTGGATGCTTAACTACTGCAGCAATGTTCTTTGGTCTAGTGATGAACTTCGCGTTCTTCTTAGCCGGTACTGTATCTCATATTCCTACTGACTTATTCATCGGTGCAATTATCTTATTCTCTGGCTTTAACGCAGGCCGCATTGGTCTTGACCGCTGGGTAATTCCATTTATTCGCAGAGCAGCATTCAAAGGTAATCGAGCAGTAAAACATAATGCTTAGTTCAAAAAAGCGCCTATGCAATCGGCTTTCTATCCGTGACATAGGCGCTTTTTATTAATAACTATCTTCACTTTTTTCCAGATCTGCTCTATTATCGAACCAATTTGTAACTTGTGTGAGGATGGCAAAGACAACAAAAAAATTCATGGCCCAGACATTAATAAAAGGTGTTAGGCCTCCAAATTCTATTGTTTCATACCCTTTTAGCTTCATTATAATTAAGGACTCTACAAAAATAAGAATAAACCCGACCACACCTGCAATTGCCGCCCTTATCATTGAATTCCCCTCCTAAATTTATTCTATATCAACAATATTACCTTGTATTTTTGACAGTTTTTTGAACATCTTTACTCTTATTATATTTCATTTTCTAATGAATCAAAACCATAAAATTGAATAAAAAGGGGAGCAGCAGCTGCTGCTCCCCTGAAAATTAAAATTCAATTAATCAACATTTCTATCATTATTACCAAGGACTTTTATTAATAAATCTAGTTTCTCATTTCTCTCCTGATCCAACTTTGTTTTTTCATTCATAAACTTTATTGTTCTGACAACAAAGTATATACTAAAAACCAAAATTACTAAATAAAGTAAAATAGGAATGATTGCAAAAAGACCAAATATATTGCCATTGTCCATCATCAAAAAGCCCTCCAATTTTGTAAAATTTTTCCATTATTATACATTAATTTACTGAACTTTTGTTACAATGGGGACAATTTTGTAAGAGGTAATCCGTGAATTCCTAAGACTATTTAACCCAATGTTCAGGAATCCTTAATGAATCAGGTAATTTCGTATGAATATCGCCCTTAGCCGAGTTAACTTGTGCTTGTGTTAAAAAGAAACTTCCAGTTAAATTAGCACCGCTTAAATCTGCGTCTCTTAGGTCTGTACCGATAAAATCGACTACTCTCATGTCGGCTTCCCTGAGGTCAGCTGCAATGAGCAAGGCTCCTCTCAAGTTTGAACCTCTAAGGTCTGCACCTTTTAACTTTGCACCTAAAAAGTCTCTTCCCTTACTTATTTTTTTGTTCCGCTTTTGAAAAACCTTTGATCGTACAAGTTCACTTGTGCGGAGAAGTAAATCATTAACGACGGCTCTATGACCTGGTATATCAAGTTCTAGGATAGATTTTGGATTCAAATTAGTGAGAGATTCTGTTTTTTCTAAAGCATTTTGTAATTCTTCATATATAGGCTTTGCATCCTCCAAACCATGTGCCTCATTTAAATAGCAAAGCATTTCATGGAGCTGCTGCATAATAGGAAAGACCTCAAACATTTCTTTGGCCAGTTCTGGGTGTTCACGCCAATCGTTCCCATCATAGGTGATTTGTGATACCTTTTGGCCAGCACCAAAGCATTCATAGACTGCACAGCCTCGAAACCCTTTATTTCTAAGATTTTTATGAATACCGCAGCGATAATCGGATTGCAAATTCCGACAAGGGGTACCTCCTTCCTTATCGAAAGCAAAATCGGCGGACTTCGCATAAGGCAAAGCCACACAACACAAGCCAAAACAATTTTCACAGTCGGCTTTTAACTTATTTATTACTTGAGTTGACAATACTTACACTTCCTCTAAAAATTGTAATATCTCTACTCTAATAACAGCAGGATAAAAATTCAATTATCAATTTCCCATAAAAAAACGAGCCAAACGGCTCTCTTACAAATGTTATTTAACTAACCCAGCTCTTAAATTATTGGTACCTAATTCCAAATATCCCTTTAAACAGGTAAGCATATAAACCCAGCCTTCTTTATTATCAATGATTTGATTGATAATATCGCTATCATTTTCATTAAAGCCTTCTTCTGTTATTTCAATAATCGTACTTGAATCATTTTGTTCTTCCAGCAACATGGTTACGGTATGTCCTTCTCCATTGGCACCCCACTGGAACACGATTTTCTTATTTGCAACTACTTCTTTAACTTCTATATCCACTTCTGCATTGTATTCATCATATCTTAATGTGATTGTTTTGCCTGCTTCCCATCTTTCAGAACTTGATGAAAACCAAAAGTTTCCGATTTTTGCTGGATCAACGAATGCTTCAAATACTTCATTAGCAGGTGTTACTATTTTCATTTTTGTAACGTTGTTCATTTACTGGATCGACTCTCTTTCAATAATTTAATTTGTGCCAAGGGTCTGTGATTTCGTCAATATATTTCATTTTACCGTCGATAAGTAGGATTCAAACCCTGGAAATAATATTTTTTTAAATTGTGGTGCAGGTTTGCACCTCGTTTGTATCTTCAGTAATCAATCCTTCATAACCTTAAATCCAATCGCTGACGCTGATTTTCCAAATCATATGATCATATCCTTCGTCCCAATAATCCTTTAACAAGTATTCAGGATTCCCAAATTTCTTTTTCCAGATTGTTTGCGCGCTTTTATATCCACTGTCTAAACAAAACTCTTTCTTACCTGCATCTTGCAATGCAAAATACATTGCTTTCAATAACCTGTTCCCTATTCCCATCCTTTGGTAGTCAGGGTGGACAAATACAGTACCTACTTCCATAAGCCCGTTATAATCATTGTTTGTGCTATTGCATATTAAATCGCTTGCTGGACCATATTCAATCGTACCGATAATTCGGTCCGCATTTATGGCTATCAAAAAATATCGTTCCGCGCCATGACTTTCAAAATCACTTGCCAAGTATTTTTTCTTTATCTCAATCTCATTTTCAATATCATCCAGCTTTTCCCCTATACCTTCTTTTGTAAACGTGTCCGTAATTACCTTTCTAAAAAATTGATTTAATTCATTCATTTCCTCAATTCTTGGCCTTCTTATTTCAACATTTAGCACCACAGAACCACTCCAAACTCCTTTTCCTTTCCAGAAAGGATAATGAAAAAAAAGTTGACGCATCAACTCATATTAAACCTCTTGCATCATTAAATATCCAATTTCCCTTTTTTGCCCTTGCTGTCCTCTTCATAATAATCGTCTTCCATATCTATTACCATAAAAAAGCAATATATTAACTTTATTTTATCAATCCTTATTAAGCCTTTTTCGCCACAAAATTGTCAGATATTAAACGGGATGTGTGGTTTCCATCACACTATTTAATAACTAGCGCATGTACAATTGAGGTGAGTCAATCAAATGAGAAGGGGCTGGTTTTTTGTTAAATTTGCTGGTTTTTGTTTTAATTTCAATTACTTTGGTCTTGTTGGGTATTTTTATTGATGGGCTGATGGAGTTACATAAGAAAGATGAAGAAGATAAAAAAAATATCGTCAGAGAAGGAATCGAAGGGTATTTAGATAGAACGTTTGGATTTGGGGCTGTCAAGATATTCAAATCACTCTTTGATGCTGAAGGCAATTTGGGCTATTTGGTTTATTTGCCGCATTACGAGTGGTTCAAATCCCCAAAATACAAATGGTATGAAGTATTTGATACCCAGAGTGGTTTTCAGCATAATGAAATCGAAAGATAATTTCAATCGATTTGACGTAACACCCCAGAAAGGGTGTTATTTTTTTATTTTCCTTTATCACAAAATTGACATATTTGTAACTTTAAAGACATATAATTTATCAATCAAATAGGAAGGAGGAGAACCAATGGATAATCGGATTTTCTTGTTCCTTGCTGCTATTTTATCGGGGTTTGCACTTATTAGAGTTCCTTTAGCTGATTCATTTCTTGAAAGCGTTTCACCTGTTACAGATATCATTGGCATATTAACTGTAATCGTCTTCTCACTCGTTTTAATTTATAAAGGAGTCAAAGGCATGTTCAATAAGTAAATAGGTTAGGTGAAAAGCACTCCTATGGGTGCTTTTCTCATCTTGTTTCAACAAAAAACATCCCTTCACAGCAAGTGAAGAGATGAAAATTCAATCCTGTTTTTCTTTTATCTGTTCGCGGATCATTTCTAGTTCTTTTAAGGTGAGTTCACCGAGGGACTTTTTTATTTCCTCTTCAATCCCTTTTCTATTGCTCTCTCGATATCGATCCCACCATTCTCTCAGGCCTTCTGTATGATCCAAGAGGTATTCGATATCTATCTCTTCCACTTCATCGTCTGACAAGTAATTCAATGTAGCTGCTAACATACGATTAAGGTTAGCGATTTCGTCTTGGTCTTTTTCTTTTTCTGGCAATAAATCATTTGTTTCTAAGTCCGTATCCTCGTTGATTGAAGGTGCAGCTTTTCGTGGCATCGTTTCACTCCTTGCCATATATATGCATTTTAGTATTACCATAAAAAAAAAATCGATTACTTTAATAAGTATTTTTCATTTGTTAGTGCCAATAAAAAAAGCCCTTCTAGTAAGGGCTTTTTATCATTTTAAAGGGTTATTTAATAAGATTTTCATCACTTTTTTTCAATTGCAATTCTTAGCTTTAACAAATAGCACGCTCTTAAAATATTAAAACCACAATCTTTTATGATAATCATATTCGGAGATATCGTAATTCTCTTCTGTTTCTATTTTTGGGGTACACTCATCACAAGTTTCTTCTGATTGGTTATGCTCACATTGTTCAAATAATAGTTCCATAGTTTGTATCCCCTCTCCTATTTGTTACTTTCATTTTAATGTAAGCGATTTCATTTGTCAGGTGCTTTTTACTGGAAATTATAATTTTTTAATATCCACTTCTAATCCCTTTATTAATATTTTTATGTAAAATAATAAGAGCATTGGATATGTCCAATGCTCTTTTTCGTGTCTTTTGTATTAAGCGATATCTATTAAAAAAAGAATGGAGAGAAACCAAATCCAACAAACGGGAAGAAAACAGGTGGTCTAAAAAACCGCGGTCTAAAGAACGCTCTTGGACCAAAAAAGCCAAATCCGTATCCATCATTCGAACTGGAAGAACTTAATTCCTCAATCTCAAGACCATCTTTCCTTACCTTTACAACTTTTCCTACTGACCATTCGCCTTGATTATTTTTAAACTGAATCATTTTACCCTCTAGATGCTGTGCTTGCTCATAATTTAATTGCATCAAGATTCCTCCTTATTTGAACATACTTTAATGTATGGAGGATGTCCTTAATGCGTAAAGGCAAATTGCCTAACCTTGTCCAAAATTTATTTTAACAATTCAGGACATATGTCCTTTCCAAGAAAATGCATCTGTCTTTTAATAAAGTAAGAAACAAGTCGAGGTGAGGAAAATATGAAAGGGATATTATTTGCCTTCTTAGGCGGAGCCTTTATTACCCTCCAAGGGGTGGCCAATACTAGAATTAGCCAGGATATTGGTACATGGCAGGCGGCGACTATTACCCAGTTAACTGGATTTATCATGGCCTTGGTGATTCTAATATTCGTTCGGGACCGAAAATGGAAAAGATTTAAGCAAGTGAAACCTTTATATTTGGCTGGCGGGGCATTTGCTGCCATTGTTATCTTCAGTAATGTGACGGCGATTCAAAGAATAGGAGTTACTCTTACGATATCCGCCCTCCTGATTGCGCAGCTGGTGCTGACCTATATCATTGACAGTAACGGATGGTTTGGCACAGTTAAGCAGAAGATAAAGCTGCCACAATTTATCGGCATTGGCCTGATGATCGCAGGTGTAGTGATTTTAAGATTTTAACTGAGGTGAGTCCGGAAAATGAAGGAAATCAATGATTTTAAACAAGTGAAATCATATTTGTCTGCTCATCAAATCGAATCGATATTTAATGAACAAATATTACCTCATTTGTCGCTATACTCTTTTGAACAAGGGGAATTCATTTGTTCCCAAGGGGAGGCTTCCCAGTATTTGTACGTACTTGTTAAAGGGAAAATTAAAGTTTATACCACTTCAGCAGAAGGAAGAACCCTTATTCTTTCATTTAAGACACCTCTTGAGGTGATTGGGGATATTGAATACGTGCAGGATATTAACATTATTAATACCGTTGAGGCCGTATCATCTGTTCATATGATCGGAGTTCAGTATCAATGGTTAAGAAAATACGGAAGAAATCATGCCCCTCTTCTGCAATTTTTACTAGATATCATTACTCAAAAATTTCACCTTAAAACCAATTCTATGAGCTTCAATTTATTGTATCCAGTGGAAGTGCGGTTCGCCAGTTATTTATTATCTGTCTCTTTTAATGAATCCGATTCTTTGAATAAAGAGCAGCTGCGTATCAGTATAAAGGATGCCGCGAACTTTATTGGAACCAGTTACCGGCATCTCAATCGGGTCATCGGTCAGTTTTGCACAGAAGGTTTAATTGAACGAAGTAACGGTTTCATTCTTGTTAAGGACAGAGAAGGATTACGGGCTCTTGCAGGCGATAATATTTACGAATAGACTTTTCGCTAGGAAGATTTTAATAATTAAGGAGTTGAGAAAATGATTCTTGGACTACTATTTTCAATTATTGCGGGTTCTTTGGTCAGCTTGCAAAATATTTTTAACAGTAAAGTAAATGAACGTGCCGGATCATGGGCAACCACAACTTTAGTTTTAGGATTAGGATTCCTGGCATCGCTGTCGATTGGTCTCATCTTCGAAGGAAAACAACTATTTGACCTCCAAAATATGAAGACCTGGTATTGGTTCAGCGGTTTAATCGGGGTGGGAGTGGTAACTAGTATTGTGCAGGGGATGAGGCTGCTTGGTCCAACGTATACGATTTCAATCGTTATGACATCGCAGCTCGGGTTTGCCCTATTAGGAGATTCCTTAGGCTTACTTGGTCTTACTCAGGTCCCATTTACTTTCAAGCAACTGATCGGTGTTCTGGTTATTGTTAGTGGTATTCTTGTATTTAAATTGGGTGGGGCTAATATAAAAGAAGGGGCAGCTAAAATGACTTCATAATTTGGCAGCCTCTTTTTTATTATTTTCAAAATATACCCAATTTAAAAATCTGCAATGTTAAGATAATACTATATTGGAAATTAAATAGTCAGAGTCCGAAATGGGGAGTCAAATTGGTCAAAAACAAGAAGTTTTTATTACTTGCTCTTCTTCTACTTATTGCTTCTATGGTAATAAATTTTCCTTTCCCTCACGAAAAAACGTTTGGTGAGACGATGTCGATATTTAATATGTCAATCACCACGGTTAATGGAATATCAATTGTAGGAATTACTGCTTTTTCTTTATTTATTGCAGGTTTATTTTTTCTTGAAAAATCATTGAAAAAAAATCAAGGCAGGTTTATTTTTCTCGCCATATTACTCTCCGTATTAACACCACATTACTTTGTTGAATTATTTCAAAGAACTGTATCATCAGGGATTTATGCGATTTCCTATGACCGGAATGAAAGTAGTTGCCGCTTTGAAATGACCAATAAAACAATATTGCATGGTGAGTGTGAACTACCTTTTGAAAATTACAGCAAAAACGAAGTCCAATTCACCATCGAATTTTATGAACAATATGCATTTGAAGATGATGTTCGAATTTTATCTCTTATGAATAACAGCGCCCCTTATAAGGTCAAGTTGGGTGGGAAAGAGCGCAGACGAGTGAAGATTGAGACGAATATTGGTGTCTCAATGATAGACAATCACATTGAAGGTGGGGAAGCAGCGGAAGTAAATATTATCATCAAGTCGGGGAAACATAGCAGAAAATTGTGAAGAAAGATGCAAGAGCCTGAAACCTTCAGGCTCTTATATTTATGGTTCATAATAACTTTAGTTTTTTATTCATTAAATTCCACTATCATATTCCAGGATGTTCCATCAACACCGATCTTTTTAAACCCTAAGCGATTGTAGAGCTTTAAAGCAGGATTATTGGGATCAACGCTTAATGAAACTGCACCAAAACCAGCCTCTTTCGTTATTCTTAGCATTTCCCCAAGCAGAGCTGTACCTATTCCCTTACCTCTATATTCCGGAAGCAGTGCCATGCCTAGCAGCGGAGTTTGGCTATCGATGTATCCATATGTACTATTATTCTCATCAAATAATCGAACCCAAACTGCCCCAATTGGATTATTAGAGGCGTCTATTGCGATTAAGGCTGTATCGCCTTTTCTCCCCCAGCCTTTTAAAGATTGTTGAACGTTGGGTTCTTTTAAGATGTCCCTAGAAGGTCGAGGCTCTCCATCAGGAATGAAAATCGCTTGGTATAACATTTCCCATAAAAAATCCTCGTCTGCTGGTGTGCCTATTCTAATATTATAGACGTTCGATTTATCAGAAATTGCTTGTATAACTTGCTTCAATTCCTTTTCACCCATGGAAGATAATCTTAGACAATAGTCTTGAAAATCTAAATGAGCAGTAACGGGATTCGGAACAATCACACATTGGAGACCAGCGGCCCTCGCTGCTCTCAGTCCATTCAAAGAATCTTCAAATGCAATCGCTTCGGAGGGCAGTACACCCAGTGCTTCCAGAGCTTTCAAATATAATTCAGGATTTGGCTTTACTTTTGAAACATCATCACGTGTTTTAATTACATCAAAATACTGGATAATGTTAAGTTTGGTTAAAAATCCTTCCACCCATTTCCGGCTCGAACTTGAAGCTAACCCAATTTTGAGACCTAATTCTTTTGCTTCTTTTAAGTAATCCTCGACTCCTTCTCTTGGAGCCGGTTCACCCATCTTTATATGAAAGAGTTCATGGGCATTAGCTTCTATCACACTAGAATCAACCTGAAGCTTTTGTTGTATGTAAGAAAAAAATTCCGTAGCCTTCGTTCCAATAATTTTGGAGAATCGTTCCAGGGTCAACTCCAAGCCGTGGCCGTTTAAAACTTCTTTATAACTCTCAAACCAAATGGTTTCTGTATCAACAATTAAACCATCAAAATCAAAAATAATTGCTTTCACTATTATCACCTCATTAATGTTAGACGCATTTGAATGAAAAAAGGTTTACATTAAAGAAGCCGAAAGCATAAATCAGACGACCCCTCATCTTTTTATAATAACTTTTCATAACAAAAATACGTTTCATGCCCTAGGGGTTTGGTAGAAATAAAGATTTCCCCCTTCTTATTATACCCTCTAGTTTCATAGAATTTTAGGGCACTAGGATTCCCAGAGAAGGCATCAAGGCGGATCCCTGTATAGCCTTGCTCTTGTGCAAGATATTCAGCAAACTCAAGTATTTTGCTTCCGTATCCCCCACCCTGAACATGGGGGTGAACACAGAATGCATGAATGACCATGATTTTTCCTCTGTTCTCGCCCCATTTAACCTTTTCCCATTCAGGATGCTGCCATTCATTTAAGACAATTGCTCCCAACACTTGGTTATCCTGACGATGGACATACATTTCTTTTTCCTTAATGACCCATTCAAAATATTCCTTGTTCGGATATTGGTCATCCCATTGGAAAATTTCCTTTTTTAGCAGGTCTAATTTACATGACTCAAACAATTCTTCAATATATGGTAAGTCTTCTTTTTTTGCAAGAGTTATATCCATTATCACTTTAATGCTCCTTTAACAATTATCTATTATTTTAATAAATTTATTTCTTTGCCTGGCACACTATCATCAAAAATGCTGTTGATTTCGTTCATCAACAGCCTTTGTTAAAATGATTATTTAATTTTGATAATATCCTGATCGAAGCTTTCTACCCCTTCATCAAAAGTGAGCTTAGTTGTAAAACGGTAAGAAATATCTCTCGATGATGCCGGGACCGATTCAGGAAGTTTGAAGGTAAAATCCACTTTATTCGATGCTTCAGAGTCAATCCAAGCTGATAGCATAATTGTTGTGCTATCAATCACCTTTTCTATTCCGTTTGCCTGATCCATTAAGACCAAATCACAATCTATTTGTTTAATTTGCTGCTCGATTGTGCCGCCCTTAATTAAGAAATAACCGCCAACAGAATCGCCTGCTTTAAACGTGTCTTTTTGTAGGATAAGATCAATCTCCGCCGAACCGATGCCAACAAGCGACAAATATCTTCTAAGTATCAATTTTAATATCCTCCTGAATGATTTCATTATCGGATGAAACATTTCATTATATGCTTCCACATTTTTTTCATCCATCCGCTTTTCAATTATTTCGAGTTGATTCGTTGTGGCGTTTTCACGATTTTTTAAGCAAGGGAGGCTAGCCAACGGGGAGATCGGCCATCTTAACTAAAAGGTCGAATCCATCTTCACAACTTCCACACAAGTTCCCCCTAATTTCTACACAAGTTTCTTTTAATATAAAGGTAACTTAATTAGGAAATAGGTTCTTGAACTCATTTCCTAAAAACTTCCCATTTTGGATTGGTGCTAAGCACCAATCTATTTTTTTGGTGTATTTTGTTTTCCATATTTGGAAAAATAATAAGAAATTAATGGGGGCTTAATTTGACAAGATGAAATTTGGTTCTTCATTAAAGGAGCTAATGAGGAAAAGAGGATGGATAAAAGTACCGCCCTACTACTTTCCACCAGGAAAACCACGGGATTAGCCGTGAAAATAAGTCAGCCACCACAAATGTGATGGCTGACTTATTTTTTTAGTAAACCCCTACCTGTGACCAAGCATTGGCAACTGCATTATATTGCGTGCTTCCAGTTCCGTAAAGGTCAGCAGCGGCCGCAAGCAGGGCAGCACGAGCATCGCTAAAATCGCTTTGTGGAGCTAGATAAACCGTTAAAGCACGATAATAAATTTTTTCTGCAACAGATGTTCCAAGGCTGTTAATCGTTAAATAGGCAGCTTTGTTTGGAATACCGCTGTTTGTGTGAACACCACCGTTATCTGAAGTAGTATTCACATAGTTATTCATATGATCCGGCTGTCCATAAAGAGGTGGATTAGACAAACTTCTTAATGCATCCCCGGATTTTTGCGGTGTATAAACATCCTCACCCATTAAATAATCACCCTTATCAAGGAATACGCCGAATGTATCGGAAATTGATTCATTCAATGCTCCTGACTGGTATTGATATTCTAAGCCAGCAGTTCTTTCCGTTACCGCATGGGTTAATTCGTGGGCTACAACATCAAGAGCGCCTGACAGCGGTCTAAACGTTACCCCGTCTCCATCGCCATAAACCATTTGCTGG
This sequence comes from Neobacillus bataviensis, assembly GCF_019969725.1. The sequence goes on along the minus strand of NZ_JAHXYW010000002.1, from coordinate 421,802 downwards.
CCATTCCAGAAGGCATTGTTATAACTTCTGCTGTAGTGAACGGAAGAACGAATCGTTGCTCCATTATTATCAAAACTATTACGGTTAAATGTATTTTTATAGTAGTCATAGACTTTACCAGCATAGTAGTTAGCATCAACATCCGCCCCTTGAGAAACGGCATTGAATTGATTGTCAGGGTCTACAGAATAATTGCCCGGTAAAAGGGTGCGATTTTGTGCTGTTCTTGTTTCAATAACCCCGGTCATCGGTTTTGTTACATCATACAAATAATAAGTACTGTTTGAAAAATAAGTATTAAACGTCTTATAGTCTCCTAATACACCATAGCCAGAACCAGTGGTTGCCCCATCTGCTACAGCATTATAGGAATCTAGAATATTGCCATTGATGGCATCAACATAAACCACCCAGTTTGCCCCATATGGCTGGATGAATTGAAGGTTGGTTTTGTAGGCCAAGTAAAAATCATTGGCTTTTTTATAAACAACTAATTCTGCCTTTTCAGCCGTATCTTCTACCTTTTTACCGGTAGGATCTACTTCGGCATTGGTTAATGTATCCTTCTTTGTTAGATTAATAGATTTCCATGCCTTATCAAGTGCGTCAGCCTTGGATAGTTGTGCTTTAAGGGCGCCTTTAAAATAGGAGGAAGCTTCTGGGAAGACGTCGCCATTTACAGCCGTTACGATGCCATTTTTATCGGTATGAACCTTGAATTTTGCGCCATCAACAGGAATGCCCTGGACAGATTGAACAAAATTATAGTGAGTGGTGCCAAGCTCGTCCTTTTGGACATCTAGTAAGGTCAAATCTTTATCAGCATCTAATTGGTAGAGCTCTTTATTTTCTTTTAAAAATTGCTTGACCTCCGCTTTATCAGTCAGTGCCTTTGTTGATAGTTTTCCATGTACGAAAGATGGAACTGTTTGCCCCTTTTTCCAGTTCACCTTTGCTTCCTTACCAAATTGCGCTGCATCCTTTTTGACCATAACATTGTACGGAACCGCGCTTTGTGTTTGTGCCGCAGCAGTGATCGGCAATACTGCCCCAACAGTTAGTCCCAATGCTAGTACCAGTGACGTTCTCTTTTTCATTCTTCCATCCTCCTAATAGATAAAAAAATTTGTTTGGAATTTAATAATAGCATGGTAAATCTATCTGCATTATTGGGAAAAAAGTGATTTCTACTAGTGACTATCACTGCCAGAATTTTGTCAAATCTATTAAAAAACCCAAGGCTAGTTTCATAATAGCCTTGGGAAATATTAATGGATTAGTGATTTTGATAGAAAAATGAATTTAAAAAATGATTTTAACTTTAAAAAAGCCCTACTTGGAATTGGGATCGGTACTTTGGATTGATTTACTCGCCGAAAATTGAACCATACTCGCTAAAATTTCAATTTACTCAAAAAAATTCGATTTACTCGCAGTTTTTCTCCGTTTACTCGCCAAACCCATTTCAGCTATTCATTTACATAAAAAAGCCAGGCACCTGATCCTGACTTAGATTACTTGCACGAAAAAGACACACTGCCTAATTCAGCAAATTGTACAAGAATGGAATCTTTTGGTTCAAAAGAAATCGCTTCGGAGATGGCTCCGCTTAGGATGATATCCCCTTTTTTAATTCCTTTTCCTGCTTCACCAAGCTTATTAACTGCCCAGGCTACTGACGTGGCGGGATGTCCGAGCACAGCTGCGCTTGAGCTGGTCTGGGAAACCTGCCCGTTCTTTGACATTACCATTCCGATATCAGCCAAATTTAAGACTCTCGGCGACATCCACTTGCTCCCAATAAAAAAGCTTGATGAGGAACAATTGTCAGCAACCACATCTGGCAGGGTAAACTTAAAATTTAAGTAACGGCTGTCAATGATTTCGATAGCAGGCGCCACATATTTGGTAACCCGCAGCACGTCCTCTGCTGTAATATTGGTTCCTTGCAGGTCCTCTGCAATCATAAAGGCGATTTCAGGTTCTGCTTTTGGATGGATGAATTTATTGTAATCAAGCGGTTCCCATTCAAGGGCAAGCATATCATCGGTCAAATAACCATAGATTGCTTCATGTACCCCCATCATTTCTTGCTTTGCCTTACTGGTAAGTCCGAGCTTTAACCCAATTCGGCGTGCCCCATCCTTTTCTCTTCTTTGGATGAGTTTTTCTTGGATTAGATAAGCCTCATCGATGGTTAATTCCGGGTATTGATCCGTAACCTTGACAACCTCCCGACGCTCTTTTTCTGCCGAATACAAATAATCTACAATTTCTAAGTCAACACCGCTGGTTAACGTCATTATCTATACCTCCAATTTGCGGCCTTTCACCAATTATGAAAAGTTTGGCGCGTAAAAATTTTTACGTGACCCCCTCCGCTGTAATAAGGCCTTTTCGGTCACGTAGACTCGTCCTACGTTTCCCTTTTCTTGGTTCCTGAACATTTTCGGTCACCTAGACTCTTCCTACGTTTCCCTTTTCTTGGTTCCTGAACATTTTCGGTCACGTAGACTCTTCCTACGTTTCCCTTTTCTTGGTTCCTGAACCTTTTCGGTCACGTAGACTCTTCCTACGTTTCCCTTTTCTTGGTTCCTGAACCTTTTCGGTCACGTAGACTCTTCCTACGTTACTCTTTTCTTGGTTCCTGAACATTTTCGGTCACGTAGACTCTTCCTACGTTTCCCTTTTCTTGGTTCCTGAACATTTTCGGTCACGTAGACTCTACCTACGTTTCCCTTTTCTTGGTTCCTGACCTTTTCGTTCACCTAGAATCTTCCTACGTTACCCTTTTTGGTTCCTGAACCTTTTCGGTCACCTAGACTCTTCCTACGTTACCCTTTTCTTAGTTCCTGAACCTTTTCGGTCACGTAGACTCTTCCTACGTAACTCTTTTCTTGGTTCTTGAACCTTTTCGGTCACGTAACCTTGCAAAAGTATAAAGCTAACTATCAAAATCTACTCAAAAGTAACCGAAACTGATCCAAGTGAACCGAAATGTGCGGAGAATTGATCGCCCGCCCGAACAGGCAAGGCCTTCGTTAGTGCACCCGGAAGGATTAATTCGCCGGCTTTAAGCGTAATACCAAATTCATGAAGTTTATTCGCCAGCCAGGCGACAGCTTGAGCTGGATGTCCAAGAACCGCAGCACCAGAACCGGTCTCAGCCATTTCCCCATTTTGAAAAATTACCATTCCAACAGTTCGCAAATCAATTCCGTCAATCGGAGTTAATTGATTACCTGCTACAACCATTGCGGAAGAACCGTTATCGGCAACCGTATCGACTAATTGAATCTTCCAATCCTCTATCCTACTATCAATAATCTCTAGTGTTGGCACCACGTACTTTGTGGCCATAAGGACATCCAAAAATGTGACATTCGGTCCTTCTAAGTCCTCACCAAGAATGAACCCAATCTCTGCTTCCACTTTTGGACTAATCAAGCCCTCAACCTTAACGATGCCGCCGTCTTCCACCTTCATTTCTTCCAACAAATGACCATAATCTGGTTCGTCTACTCCCAGCATTTGCTGCATCGCCACGCTGGTCAAACCAACCTTTTTCCCAATGACCTTACTGCCCTGAATCACTTTTTTAGCCATGACCTCAAGTTGGATCTTATAGGCATCCTCTACCTTTAATTCAGGATACTCCACAGTAAGAGGAGCGATAGCATTCTTCGTGCGCTCCGCTTCTAAAAGACTTTCCACAATTTTGTCCATTACCTGATTCATACACTCACTCTTTCTATATGAACTCATAAAGAGTGCCATAAAAGCACTCTTCGATTCTTCCCTAAAGCTTCAATGTAATTGTTTTTGCTTCTGTATAAAATTCAAAGCTATGACGGCCGCCTTCACGACCAATGCCGCTCGCTTTTGCCCCGCCAAATGGTGTTCGTAAATCGCGATAATACCAGCAATTAATCCAAAGCAAACCAGAATTGACTTTAGCCGCAACACGGTGGGCCCGGCGAAGGTCATTGGTCCAAACGACACCAGCAAGCCCATAGATGGAATCATTGGCAATTCGAATGGCATCTTCCTCTGTTTTAAATGGAATGATAACAAGGACAGGGCCAAATATCTCCTCTTGTGCCACTCTCATTTTGTTATCTACATCATAAAGAACCGTTGGCTCGTAGAAATTTCCTTCGCCTAATTCTAGCATTCTTTTTCCGCCGATTGCCAGCTTAGCTCCTTCAGAAAGCCCGATTTGAACATATTGATCAACAGAATCCAAGTGACCTTTTGATACTAACGCCCCCATATCGGTCGTTTCATCCAGCGGATTTCCTACTTTAATTTTTCGAACAGCCTTTAAAAATTTATCCAGGAATAGATCGTAAACACTCTCTTGCACCAAAAGCCTAGAGCCGGCTAAGCAAATTTCACCCTGATTTCGAAAAATGGCTTCGATGGATCCCGCTACTGCTTCATCCAAATCGGCATCTTCAAACACTATGTTCGCAGATTTACCGCCAAGCTCCAATGAAACCGGAATTAATTGGGAAGCGGCATTTTGCATTACCGTCCGGCCAGTTGTACTGTCTCCTACAAAGGAAATGCGGCGGACCGATGGGTGGTTGGTCATCGTTGTCCCGGCTGTTCCGCCAGGCCCAGTAATAATATTCAATACACCAGGCGGCAACCCTGCTTCATTAGCAATTTCTCCAAGCATGACGGCACTTAGCGGTGTATAAGATGCCGGCTTCACCACAACCGTGTTCCCCGCTGCCAATGCAGCTGATGCCTTCCATGTCATTTGCATAAACGGAAGATTCCACGGAATAATTAAGCTGGTTACGCCTGCAGGTGCATACTTGGAATATGACATATATTTTGCTTGATCATAGTGTTCATGATGAATATAATTGGCCATTTCCGCGAAAAAACGGAGATTGGCAGCTGCCCTTGGAATATCAAAGCCCCGGCTCTCTTTAATGGGTTTTCCAACATCTAGTGTTTCCACAAGTGCTAATTCATCGACTCTCTCCATGACCAAGTCAGACATTTTACACAAAATCTTCGACCGTTCCGCGACAGGCATTTCGCTCCATATGCCGCTTTCAAATGTCCGCTGTGCCACTTCAATGGCATATTTAGCATCTTCTTCATTTGCCTTGGCAACCGAAGCAAGCTTTTGATTCGTGGAAGGATCGATGGTATCAAAGGTTTCACCTGAGAAAGCATCTCTATATTCTCCATTAATGAAGAGTTTTGCATCCTTGATTACTTGTTGCTGGGTTAAGTTCATCCCTATCCCCTCCTGCTACTCTACTTCTACGATCATTTCAACTTCCACTGCATTATTGTGTGGAAGCTGGGCCATTCCAACAGCCGATCTGGCATGTCTGCCTCTTTCGCCAAATACCTGAACAAGTAAATCGGAAGAACCATTCATCACTTTCGGCTGATCGACAAAATCAGGTGTGCTGTTGACAAAACCTAATATTTTCACAATCCGCTTCACTTTGCTTAATTCACCAAGTTCATTTTTAATAACACTTAGGAGATTTAACATACATTGTCTTGCGGCATCATAGCCAACTTCAACGGTGACATCCTTCCCTAATTGGCCGCGGAACTCATTCGTCCCCTGACCTGATGTAAAAATAAGATTTCCGGTACGGACGCAGCTCACATAATTCCCTGAGGCAGGGCGAAGCGGCGGCAAGGTCAGCCCAAGTTCTGCTAATTTATCTTCAGGTGTAAGAATTTGATTTTCCATCATGTCACACTCCAGCCTTTACAGGAATATTTAAGAATCGCAGCGCATTTTTTCCGAGCATGGCTTCTGTTTGTTCTTGTGTAAGTCCCAGCGTTTCATCAATCACTTTTCCAGGCGGCACTTCTCTTAACAGGAATGGGTAATCAGAGCCCATGATAATTTTTTCATGACCGAAATTTTCAATTAAATATCGGAGATTAATAGGATCATTGACTAAAGAATCAAAGTAAAAGTTTTTCGCATAATAGCTTGGCGGTTTGTCTAGCAATCGTAAATGCGGCCAGACCTTCCAGCCTTGATCAAGTCTTGGCAAAAGGTATGGAAGGGATCCTCCGCCGTGCGCGAAGCAAATTTTTAGCTTAGGGAATTTATCGATGACCCCTCCTAAAATAAGACTTGCACCCGCAAGAGCTGTTTCGCTCGGCATTCCCACTGTGTACATCAAATTATGACGCGGCATCCGCTCTTTTCCTAACGTTTCCCAAGGATGAATAAAGAGGGGTACCTCCCATTTTTCCGCCATCTCGAAAAACTCGATGAAAGATGGATCATCCAAATTAACACCGTTTACATTAGTACCAATTTCAATGCCCTTTAACCCTAATTCGTGGATGCAGCGATCCATTTCACGAATGGCGATATCCACATTTTGCAGTGGCACAGCCCCTAATCCAATAAATCGAGTTGGATACTGATTGACAGTTTCAGCAATGAAATCATTTTGAATCCGTGCTAATCTTTCCGCTTCTTCGGCAGGTGCCCAATAGGAGAACGTTACTGGAATCGGTGAAAGCACTTGGATATCAACCGATTCCCGCTCCATATCATAAATCCGCTTCTCCGGACTCCAAACTTGATCGGTGACTTCCCGAAATACCTTACCAGCGACCATAATATTGGCGCCGCAGGTACAGGTCCGTTCAAGCTTCGGCCATCTTTCTCCCGTAAAATGCTGAGTCAGCTCAGACCAATTCTCAGGAATAATATGCGTATGAAAGTCTACTCGCATTTCCATTCACTCGCTTCTTCCGGCATTACATGGCCGCAATTCATGCATGTTCTTAACTCACGGCTGCCGTTAAAACCGGCAATGGCTTCTTTAACTTGCACTTCGATATTGGTTAATTGAATCTTTACTCGATGCATTTCATGGTCGCACTCATCACAGAACCAGACGAAATCTTCCAGTTCTCCTTGTGCACGGTTTCGTTCAATGACAAGACCAATCGTATCTGCCACTCGGTGCGGTGAATGGGGCACATTGGCATGGAGATGGAACATTTCCCCCTCTTTTACTTCAACAACCTCACGTTTTCCTTCCTGATTGATGACTTCCACGTAGCAGCTGCCTTTAATTTGATAGAAGATTTCTTCCGAAGGATCAACATGGAAATCACGTCTTTTGTTTGGTCCGCCAAGAAGCATCACCATCAATTCCGCATCCTTCCAAATCACTTTATTATTAACAGGAGGTTGAAGCTGATCCTTATTCTCTTCAATAAATTTCATTAGATTAATAGGTAAAAACTGAGTTTTTGTCATATCCTCTTCTCCCTTCTATCCTCTTACGATTTCTAAATTTCCTTTAAGGGCTTTTTGCATATGGACCACTTCTTCTGCCAATTCGGAAATCCTCCGTAGCAAATCAGGGTCAACAATTTCATTTTTCTGGTTAAAATGCTCATTGTTCGCATAAACATATCCTGGTGCGACAAAAGCACGGAAGTAACCAGCAATCGGTTTTAATTGATTTTCAATGACCAGATAATGCTGGTAGGTTCCGCCATTTGCCACAAATCCCATCACTTTGTTTCGGAAATCATTTGGATGGATTAAGTCAAACAAGTTTTTTAACGGTCCAGGAATGGAGCCTTGAAAAATCGGTGTTCCAAAAATATAAAAATCAGCGGAAGAAACCTTTTGAATAACCGTCTTTGTATCCTCGGAATAGGCGGAAGGATTTCGTCCATCGCAAAATTGAACCTCGTAGTCCATCAGATCTAAATACTCCACTTCGATTTCCGGGTGCTTCTGTTTCACTTCTTCTAATACTCTTCTGACGAGAATTCCTGTTTTTGCCCCAATAATCGTCCCTGAAATACCTAATAATTTCATACTTGGCTCTCCAATCCCTTATTTAATACACTTACCTGCAATGCCTCCTCTACCATATCAGGCGAATGCGTACGCTTATAATTATTGTAAAAAATCGCCCGTTTACGGATCGGATCTCCTGTATAATAGCGCTCGTATTGAAGCAGACGCTGACCAAACGCTTCCCCGCATAAATCCCATGCAAGCTTGAACAGACTTACACGGTCTATGGAAGACACTCCTTCTCTTCCCACATAATAATTTTCCATCGCATCCTTTAATGGCTCACTTGCAAAATCGGCGCCAGTTGGGGACATTAACAGCCCTCCAGCCCCGATAATCTGCATCACTTCAATGGCCCTTGGGTACATCGTCGGCAGCAGTCCTCTAATGGTTTCAAGCGGAATATAACTTGGCATTGCTTCACCGTGTTCTGTCATCGTATATTCCACTTCAGCAACCCGTAATAACGCTCTGATGGATTCAAGCGATTGGATTAATTCGCCGAGGTCATTTTGAACATTTAAATAGACATCGACTCCAATGGAATCCGCTAGCTTCATAGCTACTTCGGTGGCAAATTGCAGCTTTACCAGTCCTCTAACACCGGACTGGTGTGCCGGCTGCTGGCCTGCTCCAGTCATTGGGTACAGCTTATTCGCTGCTTCTACATTGTTATAGAGGAAGACTCGGTCCCAAGGAACGACAACATCTTCAAAAACCAGCAGGGCATCCATTTCCTCAAATCTTGACGCTAATGGATGATCGAAGAGGGAACGAGTTCCATCCTGCATCGGTTCCCGGCAAATAATTTTTAACCCCGGTGTTTCAATTGGAATCGCAAAGGCAAGAGCATACTTTTCATCACCAGGTTTAAAGCCAGGGAACGAGTAAATGATGACTTCATCTGTAATCGGAGCAAGCGTAGCCAGCATTTTGGCTCCTCTTACGACTAAACCATCCGGAGTTTCCTTTACTGCTCCCAGGTGGGTATAAGTATCCTTTTGTTCGTGTGAGGTCTTACTTCTGTCATTTTGCGGATTGATAATCGCATGGGTTAAAAACAAGTCATGATCACGAAGATATTTATAATAATTGCGGATGTTTTCAGCCCAATTTTGATTATATTTTTCAAAAAACCAAGAATTATAGTACATCGACGTCACAACAACATTTAAAAAGTCCGGTGTTCTGCCCATTAGCCCAAAGGTTGCCTTGGCAAATACTTCAAAAACTTCTCTGCGTTTCATTAAATCTTCATAGCTTTTTGGCACTAAAAAAGCGTTGTTTACTCTCTCGCCAGTTTCTTCGCATATATGGGTAATTCTATCTTGGTACTCCGGGTTATGCTGCAGGTCATATAATTTGGCAATTTCCAGAATTGGCTGTTTAAAAACCGGTTCATCAAATAAATTGGTCACTTTTTTGCCATGCAGCCACACATCAGGTTTTCTGGATTTTACGGATTCAATATATTGATTACCTGTTCTAATTCCCATCGTTTGGGCCTCCTTGATTTACGGAAATTTACAACCAAATTGTAACCGCTTCCACAAAATGAAAGTGTAGCCTATTTAACATATTTTTTGATTTTATATTTTTAATTATCTAAATAATGAATCTAATCAATGGATAATCCCTTTGATTTCAACTATGATAAAAGTGAAAAACAGAAGACATCTGAGTAGGGCATCCAAAAATATTTTTGGAGGTAACGCTATGGCCACACTATATGAACATGTTTTTGATTGGGACAGCTATTTACAGTTTGGAACGAGGCAGTTCTTTAAGAGAAAGGAAGCCATCTACAGCCAAGGGACCTGTGGGGATGGGTTTTATTTTCTTAAGAAGGGTTTAGTGAGGATTGTCAGTGTAAATGCATCAGGCAAGGAGCGAATCTTAAACATTGTGATTCCGAATCAGCTCATAGGCGTCCAGTCGCTGGATCAAAGGCAGCATTTTACAAGCGCCATCGCCGTAAAGGATTCCGTCGTTTATCATTTTCCTTGTGAAACATTTAAAGCACTCCTTAAAGAGCACCCTAAGCTAGTTCCACTTTTTTCGCGTACGGTAATTCACAAAATGAAAATTTTATTAGATCGCATTAATTTGGATACGCTAACATCTGAACAAAAAATCGCCCTTCTTTTGCACAATATTTGCTATGAATTTAAAAATTACGAGATCCCTATTTCACAGCAGGACATTGCCGGTTGCACAGGATTAACAAGAATCACAGTATACAAAGTGTTAAAACAATGGCAAGAGGATGGCATCATCGAGATTATGAAACGAAAATACTATATAAAAAAACCAGATTTCTTAAGAAACCTGGTTAACTAGAATTCTATCATTGGTTTGCAAGCGCTTTTATTTTTTCCATATCTTTAATCACAATTTGACGATTATGAAGGGTGATATAGTTTTCCTGCTTCCACTTTTGAATCACCCTATTGAGGGTAATACGGGACGTACCAATGTACTTTGCAAAAGAAGTTTGATTCATGGAAGCGCTGCCATTTTCCTCTGACAGTTTTAACAAATAATAAGCCATTTGTTGTTCCACCGGACTTTCGATGAGCGAAAGGATTTCTGCTAAAGTTCTAAATTTGTAGATTAAAGACTCGGTGTAAATTACAGAGGCCTCCGGATGTTCAGCGTAAATAGCTGCTGCTGCCTCATCAGAAAAGAAATAGATAACTGAGGGGTAGGCTGCGGTAGCACTTGTCAAATAAGGTTCCTGGTGGACACCATGTTCTCCAAACAGCATTCCTGGCGGAACAACATTTATGATCCGTTCATTCCCTTTTTCCGACAGAAGGGTGATATTTATTTCGCCGATGCTGAGATAATAAAATCCTTTTCCACTGTGCCCTTGGCGATAGATGACCTTATTTTTTTCTACCTCAAACCGCTGGCCATACTTTAAAAATGGTTCCCACTTATAGCGAAGCTCCTGCATTTTATCACCCTTTCACCTTTTTAAAGATAAAGTCCCCTAGTATAAATAGCCGTGATTGTTTTCGCAACTTCCTCTACAGTATCGAGATGTTCGTTCCGGACAATTTCCCATAGATACATTTCATTTGTGAAAAACCATCCTCTGGCTGCGAGCTTATGATTTAACTCGGGTCTGGCCAGCCCGTTTTCTTGAGCATAAGCAATATCCTCTGAAATTCGCTGAATAAACTTTTCTCGAATCGCCTTCCATTTGTTTGAGATGGCGGTCGAAATGCCAATCGCCTGCTCGAATACCTGCATCAAGTTGCGTTCTGTTTCTGCCATTTTCAAAAAAGCAGTGGCTTGCTCTAGGATAATCTCCATAGCTTCCTTTTTGGTTTTTGGCAAAAAGGAAACCTCAGCAATTTCATAGAACTTCTCCATGACATTCTCCATTAAAACAATTAATATGTCTTCCTTCCCTTCAAAATGAACATATGCTGTTCCGTACCCAATATTGGCCTTTTTGATCATTTGAGAAATGGTTGCCTTATGAAAGCCCTCTTCAAGAAATACCTCTTTAGCTGCTTCTAATAACTTTTCCCGTGTTTTGATTGAACGCAAATGCCGTTTATCTATAACTTTTTCATCTGTCATTCCAATTCCTCCTGTTTCTATTTACAGCATATAAGGATTCATCTAAAATTAAAAGTTTTTACTAAAAAAAGAATTTGTCACGTTTTAACATTTATAATTTTCTGAAATATATTATTGACATCGTGTCATTTTCCTTGGTATGATTCACTTTGAATTATGGAAAAAGGAGGGTTCTTATCAAGTTAGATTTTTTCCCTAATAGCACCCTTTGTCGAAAATGGTTTGTAAGCGGTTTCAAAGGGGAGAAATACTCTATTAATTTTTTCAAAGTTCATTATTATTAAAAGCAATATGATTTAAAATTGAAGATAAAAATAAGGGAAGGTGGGAAAGTATGACGAATATGAATACAAATGGACCAGAAAAAGGTTTAAAGAGGGAATTAAAAACAGGCCAGCTCACGATGATTGCGATGGGCTGCGCCATCGGAACGGGGCTCTTCCTCGGCAGCGGGCTCGCTATTCAAACAGCAGGACCAGGTGTTTTAATCAGCTATGCTATTGGTGCCTTTATTGTCCTTCTTCTTATGGGATGTTTGTCTGAAATGACGGTTGCACACCCGGCTTCAGGATCCTTCGGCGTTATTTCAGAAAAATATATCCATCCGATGGCAGGCTTTCTTGTGCGCTACTCGTATTGGATTGCGAATGTACTGGCTGTTGGGGTAGAAGTAAGTGCCATCGCTGTTTATATGAAATACTGGTTCCCGACAGTGCCAGGAATGGTCTGGATATTACTATTTGGAGCTGTGTTAATTTACGTAAACGCTACAAGCGTCAATACCTTTGCAACCTTTGAGTATTGGTTCTCGATGATTAAAATTAGTGCTATTGTCGGATTTATCATTCTTGGAGCCTATGTTTTATTTGGAACATCTGATCATCCAAAAATGGGTGCAGAGAATTTTGTCAATGACGGAGGGTTTCTCCCGTTTGGCTGGAATGGAGTATGGATTGCCATCTTTATTTCCCTTTTTAGCTTCTTAGGGACTGAATTGATTGCAGTTACGGCAGGGGAAGCAAAGGATCCCGATGTTGCTGTTCCTAAAGCATTAAAAGCAACAGTTTTCCGTTTGTCTACCTTCTATGTATTAACACTCGCGATCATGTTAATGATTGTTCCTTGGAAAGCAGCAGGAGTCGATAAAAGTCCGTTTGTTAAAGTAATGGAAATTTTGAATATCCCTGGAGCCTCTGGAATTATGAATTTTATTATTTTAACGGCTGCATTATCCGCCATGAACAGCCAGTTATATGCATCAACACGGATGGTGTTTTCCTTATCCCGCAGTAATTTTGCACCTGCGTTCTTAGGCAAATTAAACAAAAAAGGTGTTCCGTCAACAGCGCTGGCCGTTTCCACTCTTGGAATTATTGTCGCAGCAGTGGTAAGCGCGTTATTCCCTGGCACCTCCTATGCCTTCATGATGGGGATTTCGATGTTCGGTGCCTTATTTACTTGGTTAATGGTCTTTGTTTCTCATTTATTTTTCAGAAGAATGTGGGAAAAATCAGGCGGGCGAAAGCTTCCGGTAAAAATGATGGGCTTCCCTTATTTGACCATTTTAGGGGCAGTACTTCTTGTAAGTTTAATGATTACCACATGGTTTACCGATTTCAAAATTTTACTGCAGTTTGGAATACCTTGGTTAGTCTTTTTATGTGTGGCATATTTCTTTTTTCATAAAAGAAACATGAATAATCTATCACAGCAGGATTCTTTGGAAGAACAAATTAAATAGATTAATGGAATGTGAGGGAAAATGTTATGAGCAACTTGGATAATCTACAAGAACACAAGACATCGAATCTCGAAAAGGAAATTCAATTAGATTTTAAAAAAGAAATGTCTTACGGTGATTATCTTCACCTTGAGCAAATTTTATCAAGCCAGCATCGGCTTTCTGATCATCACGATGAAATGCTGTTTATTATTATCCATCAAACAAGCGAATTATGGATGAAGCTTATTCTACATGAGATGAATGCGGCGATTGAATGTATCAAACGTAATGACTTGGAACCTTCTTTTAAAATGCTGTCACGTGTTTCCAGAATACAGCAGCAGTTGATTCAATCATGGAGTGTCCTATCCACTTTGACACCGGCTGAATATATGCAATTTCGGGATAAATTGGGACATTCCTCTGGATTCCAATCCTATCAAAACCGTTTGATTGAATTTGCGCTTGGAAACAAAAATGCCCATACACTTGCAGTCTATCAGCATCAGCCGGAGTTATATGCCCGTCTAGTAGAATCACTTCATGCACCAAGTATTTATGATGCGGCGATTTCAGCGCTTGTGGCGCATGGTTTAACGGTAGATGAAAAAGCCTTAAACCGCGACTGGTCGCAAAACTATGAACCAAATGCCAGCGTGGAAGAAGCATGGCTCCATGTATACCGTAATACTGATCAATATTGGGATTTGTATGAACTGGCTGAGAAGCTGGTCGACATTGGTAATCAGCAGCAATTATGGCGTTTTAATCATATGACAACCGTCGAAAGAATTATCGGCCATAAAATGGGTACGGGCGGCTCTTCTGGTGTTACGTATTTAAAACGAGTTCTCGATCAGCAATTCTTCCCGGAGCTATTGAGTCTTCGAACTAAGTTGTAAGATAATGAAGATGTTGAATCTGAAGTGTTGGAGGCTGTAAGAATGAGTAAATGGATCGATGTTTCGCAGCGCCTTGACAACAATATCGTTGTCTGGCCAGGTGATACGCCCTTCAACTACAAAGTCAGTTGGAGTAAAGAAGAAAGTGGTTCTGTCAATGTAGGACAGATTACGATGAGTGCTCATACCGGTACCCATATTGATGCTCCATTCCATTTTGATAACGACGGAAAAAAAGTAATCGATTTGGACCTTGAGTTATATATGGGCGAGGCACGGGTCATTCATTTACAGGAAACGACCAGCATTGGTGTAAAGGACCTTGCCGGTATGAATCTTAAAGGGGTAACACGTTTATTAATTCGTACGGATGCCTGGAAGGATCGAAGTGTTTTTCCTGAGTCGATTCCCCCGATTGAACCCGAATTGGCTACTTATCTTTCAGAGCTTGGAGTTCGTCTGATTGGCCTTGATTTGCCGTCTGTGGATCAAATCGACAGCAAGGAACTGTCTGCCCACCATGAGCTTACCCGTCATAACATTCACATTTTGGAAGGACTTGTACTAGACGAAGTCGCGCCTGGGGATTATGAATTGGCTGCTCTTCCCCTTCCCTTAGTAGAGGCGGATGGAAGTCCAGTCCGTGCGGTTTTGCGAAAAATGGATTAGTATAGACGAAAAAGACGTGTGCTTAGCATACGTCTTTTTTTATTTTGCACTTACCCAATAAGAAGTAATGCCCTAATAATGGATTCACTCACACTAACAATTATGATGCTTTGCCCTAAACCACTCATTAACCCAGTTGAGAATCTCAACGGATTATTACTCAATCGATATTTCTTTTTTTGCGTCCAGCCATCCACGACCATTGGGATATTTATTACAAGTCCTAGCCATAACGGCACATGTAAACTGAGTATCATGAATAATGGAAAAAAGAAATATCCCAATAGAATTCCCGTACACCTCGCGCATAATGGAAGTGTATATCCTTTTATCGTTAGACTCCTGGACTTCATCCGATGACATGGAACAACCCTTAATATTCTCTCTATATTAATGACAATCCGGCCCGCAATCACAGTCTGGCCTCCCATCACAATCAGGATCGCAATCAGGAATACAATCAATGTAAGAGATACAGTCCCAATTCTTTTTGCGGTATTTATTTTTTCCATAATAAATCAGGATAAAAAGTAACAGCACTATCCCAACACCTATAGCAATGAAACCAAATGCTAATTTAGTTTTTATAATTAGTACGGTTCCAACGACAAAAGCGATGATCATCATGGTTAATAATAGAAAAAACATCGAAATCACCCTTTGCTTTGTGCATACCAAGCAAGAGCATGCTGTTCCATTTCCTTCACAAATGATTTTTTGGCTGGGCTGTATTCACTCGTATTTTCATATTGCTCAGCTAACTTTTCCTTAAAGCGGCTGTATCTTTCTGCTTCCTCTGAATGGGTTCGAAGATAATCCCGAAAAATTAAATGACGCTCAATCTGAGTATTATCGAATTGATAAAAATGAATATGATGAGTTCTGGTATCCCCGCCCTTTCGAAATAATCTTCTGCCTGGAATGCCCCATTCTCCCGCAACATCATATCCAAGTTCACTCATTTTGTCGTTGTATGAATCCACCTTTACAATGTCTTTTACGATACACATCATGTCGATTACCGGCTTAGCCTTTAAGCCCTGAACAGACGTGCTGCCAAAATGCTCGAAGCAGATTATTTCATCCTCAAAAATGGTTTTAAGAAATTGTGTCTCCTCTTGGAACATAATCGCCCAGCTTTCATTAAATTCGGAAAGTCTCACTTTCATTTAATTCCCTCCAAGGACTCTATTTTCACCTCTCTATCTCATTATAAGTGCTGTTTTTATAAGTGGGTATTTTTTACTTACTTTTTAAAAAAAGCACAAAATTTGGAAACAAAATGGGCAGTATATTCGTCTAATAAGTAACATTAGTCCTAGGGATGGTGTTTTTACATGACCTGGTTTTATATAGCATTGGGGTTTATTGGGATTGTTGCCATTATAACAATAGAGGAAAAAGCAAAGGAGTATATAATTGAAAAAGGATATAAATTATCAAAGCCGATTCAATTACTATTAGCTGTGGTTGGTGCCGGCCTGATTTCTCTTGTTATTTTTTACATAAGACATTAAATATTAATCCCTCACAAAATTGTGAGGGATTTTCTTTTTATGCCACTTTAATTGCTTTACCGAATGGCACTCGTGGTAAAAATGCACTAGGTACCAGCCAAAATAATTCAAAATCGACCTTCTCCATCTCTTCAGAAAAAAATCCGGTAACGTCCGTAATATAAAACAATGTATCTACATTCTCTTCTTTTGCCCACTCAAGCACTAATGTATAAGAAGATTTCCCATGTGTATGATATTTGATCGTATCACTTTTTACGGGAGTAATGCTTCGAATTTTAAAATCCGCTTGAACCAATATCGTATCTGGCTTTAGCTGTTCAAACAGTTTCACTATGTTATTAATAAGGATGGCTGGTGCTTCGTTGGTGGAAGTATCCACGGCTAAAGCAACCTTCTTGTCTTGACGCTGCTGAATCATTGAAAGTATTGTTTTATGCCATTTCAACGCCATTTCCCCCTTTGTTTGAATGAGCGAGCCATATTATTTTCGGCTAAAAAGGAAGGGCTTATGATTGGATAATTGCGGTAGCAGTACTTGTATTGAATCAAAAAAATAAAAATGAACAATCTATTCTTAAATAGGTAAAATAGCCTTAAACGTTTTTCTTTACTCCTTCTTTTATAAAGAAACCAGCCACCCCGAATTTATCGGTGAATATTTAGAGTTTATCGGCGAATCTGTAAATTAATCGGCGAATCGAAAATTACGATTATTTCATTTCCCCGACATCCAGCAAGACTTTACCCGTACTCATTCGATTTTCAACTAAATCATGTGCCTTTGCAGCTTCTGCCAATGGGAAATGGTGACCAATATTTATTTTTAAGCTGCCATCGGCTAAGAGTGGAAATATCTTCTCAGCAACGGGCTGCAGTAACTGGGGGCGTAATTTTCTTGTCGTACCTAAGCTGAACCCTAGAGCAGATCTGCAGCTAGCATGCAGATCGCTTGTTTTAATATTCCCAGTTTCCCCGCTGGAATTACCTATCTGAACTAAACGTCCATATGGTGCAAGGCAAACTAAACTTTTTTCAGTTATTTTCCCTGCAACAGAATCTATAATAACATTTGCCCCATGCCCACCAGTTAGTTCATTTACCCTTTGAGCGAAATCTTCCTTTTCATAGTTGACGACATAATCAGCACCAGCCTCTTGCGCCACATTTATTTTAGATTCCCTTCCAACCGTCCCAATTACTTTTCCTGCCCCTAAAATTTTCGCTAATTGAATGGCAGTCGTCCCTACCCCTCCTGCAGCGGCATGGATGAGAACTGTTTCTCCTTGTTCTAATTTTGCTAGATCTGCGAGCAAAATATAGGAAAGAAAAGAAACGATTGGACTTGCAGCAGCTACATCAAATCCGATACTTTCAGGTATAGCAAAGGTCAAATTTTCATCAGCTACAATATACTCTGCATAGGAACCATTGGCCGGAAAGGTAATCACACGCTGTCCAACTTTTAAATGCTGAACGTCTTTACCAACTGCCTCTATCACACCTGCAGCATCAATGCCAGGAATAAACGGAAAGGTTCCACCCTTTTTCCCGTACCGTGACTTTATATCGGCAAAGTTAACACTCGTTTTTACTACTTGAATTAAAACCTGTTTAGGACCGAATTTCGGCACTTCTACATCGGTGTATTTCATCACATCAGTGTTGCCAAACTCAGTTACAATTACTGCTTTCATTTTGAAATCCCCCCGTTCAATCAAGTTTCTGTTGTCTACATATTCCATTTTTGCAGAGAGAATTCCTTCTTCTGGATCAACTTACCATACTAAGATGATGGAAAATTGGATTCGCAAATAAAACTGCATTTTAGCAAATAAACTAGAAAAATTCGCAAATAAAACGATAGCTCGTCCTAAAAATGCAAAAAAGGCTGCACATTTTATATGTGAACCCATTTTTTCAGCCTCTATTTAATTGAGTTCTTCGTATTCTCATAAATTCCGATTACTGCTTCATCAATTTCATCTCTCGACATCCGCAATGCTTTCTCCGATCTGGCAAAACCAATTTCAAGTTTACCTTCCTTCAGCCCTTTAAAAATGGCCTCTGCGAATTCATTCAAATCGGCACCGAATGTATGTAAGCCCACACCTCCTAAATCCGTATTTACCGCAGGAGGAGCCACTTCAATCACTTTAATCGAAGTATCCGAAAGCTGCAATCTTAAACTTACTGTAAAGGAATGGAGTGCGGCCTTCGTTGCCGAATAAATCGGGGCAATCGCCATTGGTGTGAAGGCAAGCCCAGAAGTTACGTTAATAATGGTTCCATTTTCTTTTTTAGAAAGAAACGGCGCAAATAGCATTGCAAGATGAATGGGCGCTTCCATGTTCGCGGTTATTTCATTATTGTAGTAGTTCCAATCCTCTTTCGGGTTCGCCTTAAGAATATTGAAGCGCTGCTGAATTCCTGCATTATTCACAAAGACATTCAATTCAGGATAATGACTTGTTGCCCATTCAAATAACGCCAACCGCTCTGATTCATTCGTTACATCACATACACGAGTCTCAATGTCAGGGAATTTTTCTTTTGCTTCCTTTAACTTTTCTTCCCTTCTCCCGCAAACAATGACCTTGCTTCCCGCTTTGATAAAACGTTCTGCAAAAGCTAAGCCGATTCCGGAGGCACCGCCTGTAATTAATATTGTATTGCCTGCTAAATTCATAATCTCCCTCTTTTCATCTTAATTAAATACTTTTAGAACTATGGCTATTACAAAAGTAAGGATACAAAACCCCATAATGAAATACCCTATGTAGCGAATCCCTTTAGGCAAGGATTTTAATTTAAGGCTGTTTCTTTTGTAAACACCTCCAGCAGTTATCTTTTGCAAATCCTCGATTGGTGTATACAATTTATTATCATCAATCTCTTTATATGCTTCACTAGATTGTGTTTCGTGTGTTTTTTCCATTTTCCATCCCCCGCCCCTATAATATTCTAGACATATAATACTCATCAAAGTATTTACCATGGATGAAAAGCGAATTTCTTTTTGTCCCCTCTATCTCAAATCCCCTTT
Source organism: Neobacillus bataviensis (assembly GCF_019969725.1). The sequence continues at coordinate 402,520 of NZ_JAHXYW010000002.1, read as the reverse complement.
TCTTATAGAGGGTCACACCTGCAAGGTTTTCCGTGACTACTGTAAGTTCCAAACGGGAGATTTTATGAGTGAGTGCCCACTCTTCTACTCGTTGAAATAATTTTGTACCTATGCCGCGTCCCCGATATTTTTTTAATACACCAATTACCAGATAGGCAGTATGTCTATTTCTTTTCACAGAACCGCCAATGGCGATTAAATATCCTGCAAGCTTTCCATCTTCTTGTTCTGCCACTAGTATGGCAGAATTATTTTCGCTCCTCATTTGTTCCAAACGTTTACGCTGTTGTTCTGGGGAAGTTTTTCTTTCTCCAGCGTCCATCAACATAAAATCTGACTCAGCTTCCACTTGCTTTATTAATTTTAGTAAATTTTCCGCGTCTTCTGGTCGCGCTTCTCTAATAAACATTCGAATTCCCCCTGTAAATATATAAACAAGAAAAAACGATACATAAGACGTATCGCAGTTACTGATTACTCACAATATATCCAAGCCATACGAAGAATAGGAAATTCGGGAACACTAACAAAATGGTTCCTTCAAAGTAATTATATTCAACAGATAGGCTCAGCTATCCTGCCACCCTTCCACAATTAGGAAAATCATAAAAACCTTTTCCTCTGCCCGCAAGTAAACGCCGATCTCACTTTCATAAAATCATACATTAGCGCTGCTTTTCGGCCTTTATCAGTTTCTCTATTTCTTTTATTATGAAGGCATTCCATGAATTCTTTATCACATTGACAAGGTGATATTCCTTTATTTAGACATTGGTCATGTTTTTGGCAGCAGGCATCCACATCATTAATCGGGTCGCCTGGACCGCTGCAGCCGGGTCCGCACCAACGATATCCGGGAAAAATGCAGAAGGAAAAAAGACCACTTCGGCTTCTGTTTTGCAAAACTTATCACCTCCATATCAGTTACTTTATATTAAAATATGCTTGTCTGATAAAAATGAATTGGCTAAGTCCCAGTTTCAAGACAAGTGCTAGCAGAAAGTTATATAATAAAAAAATAATAGTATATACATATTTGAGGAGTAGATCCTTTTGTCTTTCCTTCGGTTTTTTACTTTACTTTTTAAAAATAAATGGCTCATATATATTCTGCTAACGTTAATTCCTTCCTTGGCGATTAGTTCTTATATGGGACAGCATCAGGTAAGTGTTACGGAAGGAGAATATAAAGAGAAAGCTCAGGAGTATGCCAATTTTCATGCCATGACGATTGAGAACTTTCTAGGTGAAACGGTAGGAAGACTAGAAATGCTGGCTACCTCGATCAAGGTCCAAAATAATAACCTTAATGGGGTAGAAAAAATACTGAGGGAAACGATGGGTAAAGATCCGCGTTTTTCAGGATTCTACTGGGCAAGTACAAACGGTGACCTGTTAATTAGCACGAACAAAATCAATTCTCCCGTTAACGTAAGTGACCGAACTTATTTTCAGGAAGCGATTCAATCAGAGAAAACCAGTATATCAGAGCCACATTTTGGCCGTGTAACCGGAAGGTATATCATTTCAATCGCCACCCCAATTGTGAATCATGGAGAAATTCAAGGTGTTCTTGTTGCCAGCTTACGAATCGATGAAATAGAGACAGCAATTCAGAATCTATTAAAGGATGAAATGATTATCGTCTATGATGGAAACGGAAAACAATTAATAAAGGCTGGTTTCATCCCTAAGAAAGATTCGGTTAAATCCAGCATGAATGTTTCACAGGTACCATGGACCATTTCTGCATTCGTCGCTTTTGATAATGAACTCATTTTTTGGAAGAACTTTTTTATTAGCCTAGCCGTGATCTTAATCATTACGAACATCTTATTTTTATTGGCAAAATATGTCCTTTTACATCAAAGATTGAAAAAGGAAAAAGCACAGACGGAGATTCAAAAGCTGGAATTAATCAGCAATCTCGCTGCGAGTACGGCCCATGAAATTAGAAATCCACTTACTGGCATTAAGGGATTAGTGAAGCTCTTAAGTGAGGAAAATGGGGATGAAAAGGCACAAAGATATTTCAATGTCATTCAAACGGAAATTGACCGGATTAATGCAATCGTAAGTGAATTACTGGTGCTCGGCAAGCCGACTGCTTATACACTTAAAACCTACAATGCCAATGACATTATCGCAGAAATCTTCCCGATTATTCATTCCGAGACCAATTTTATGAATGTGGAATTGAACATCCAATACGCTGAAGAAGATCTGCCTGTTTCCTGCGTAAAAGATCATTTAAAACAGGTTATACTCAATCTAACGAAAAACTCCATCCATGCGATGCCCAGCGGCGGCAAACTTACCATTCAACTAGAAAAAGAAGCCGACAATTGTAAAATAACCGTAGCGGATAACGGGGTAGGAATGCAGAAGGATCAAATTTCGCAGGCCTTTAATCCTTTTTACACGCTGAAGAAAGATGGCTCGGGATTAGGTTTAACCGTATGCAAACGGATAATCGAATCCTATGACGGGGATATTTCAATCAAAAGCATGCCAAATGAAGGAACAGAGGTAGAAATTACCCTTCCTCTTTCATTTGAAAAAAAATCGTAGGAATCTCCCTGCGATTTTTTTAATATTCCTTCTCACAAATAGGAGGAATACAATTTTTTCAAGAGAATAATATTGAACGATGGGAGAGTGATAGGATGAAAAGAAAGTCTTTTTTGATGATGCCATTAACTGGCTATGAACCAGAAATTGGCCGTTGGCTCTGGTCCTTAGAAGATGTCCGGCGCACGATTAAAGAACGATTAGCTGGACTGAGTCAGGATTTGATTGATAGAAGGCTAGAAGGAAGACATTCAATTGGAAGCCTGCTTTACCATATTGCGCTGATTGAAGCAGATTGGTTATATGAAGAAGTCCTTTGTTCAGGATGGCCGTCTGAAGTACAAGCTATGTTTCCGTTAGAACACCGGAATTCTTCCGGAGAATTAGCACATTTTCATGGTGAAACCATTGAAGCTCACTTCAACCGCATGGATTCCATTCGTGAAATCTTCCTTTCTCATTTCCGGACAATGGACATGGAGGATTGGAAAAAGCCAAGAGTTTTGCCAAACTACGATGTAACCCCAGAGTGGGTTGTATATCATCTTATTGAACATGAAGCCCATCACCGAGGACAAATTTTTCAACTATTGAGCTATTTGGAGCACCTTAAGGATTAAACTCAAAAAAGGAGCAGCTATGCAAAGTGCATAGCTGCTTTTATATTCATTAAACTTCTTCCCCTTTTTTCATTAAAGCCGAAGAGCCTTTGAACAGTGGCACGAGGAATAAAACACCAACGAAAAAGAGTAAGGCCGAACCTTCATACATCGCGACAAGAGATAAGCTCTTTTTCAACCAGCCGCTCGCAGTCATGGTGATGACCATTGTCCCCATAAACATGGGATTCAATATACCGTTGACACGTCCAATAAAGGCTTCATCGGTATTTTTCAAAATCATTGTATTTATACCAATGTGAATACATGGCATAAACAAACCGCTAATGAATTGTGCCGTCAGCGTGATCCAAAGCTGCTCCGATAGGCCCATCACAAAAAATCCAAGGGCACTTACGGTCATTCCAATTGCAAGCAGAATTTGCGGAGGCGTTTTCTTGGCGAGCCCCATTGTGAGTCCTCCTCCTAAAATCATACCTGCGCCGAATGCAGCCATCAGCCATTGCAGCTGTTCTTTTGGCAAACCTAGTTTTTCAGTAATGAGGAAAACAGCGAGCGGCTGTGTCAGTCCCAGCGCCAAGCCGGCTGCCGCAAAGCAGCCTCCAAGTAACGTAAGTGCTTTGCTGTTCAACACATAACGGAACCCTGCCTTCATTTCCTCGACGAGAGTGGTTTTTTCTTTATTTTCCTCAATTTCACGGTCTGGAGGCAGCAACATCAAAATCAAAGCAGATAAAATAAAAGCAACACCCATGATCGCAATCGCTGCGTTAATGCCGTAATGTTGGTAAACGAACGTTCCAATAATTGGTCCTAGAATCATAAAAACCGCAAACAGCGTCTGATACATGGACATCCCCATCTGAATCATTTCTTCCCTCACATGAAGCTTGAATAGCTTCATTCCCGAAGGCTGGGAAAACTGTGAAAGAATTGAGGAAACCAGTGTTGCAAAGAAAATCGCTTTCCAGCTTCCGAGGACGAGTGTTAATAATACTACAAAAATAGAAACGGCGCTGAGCAAATCACACCAAACCATCGTTCGTTTTGGGCGCCACCTGTCAGCGAAAGTACCCCCAATAAAGGAAAAAAGAAAGATTGGCGCGAACTCGGCAACTGAAATAAGCGAGACCGCCACCGGGTCTTCATTTGTCTGCTCAATTACAAATAATAAAATCGAATAGTTTCGTACCCATATACCAATTTGTAAAAATAATGTCGAAAGCAAAATGGTGCGAATGACTTGATTACGGAATAATGCCCCCATTGAAAGTCCCTGGTTTGTTGGTTCCGTCATAAAAAAAACCTCCTTATCCATCAATCTGGATAGGAGGCACTTTGAGGCAACGGGGCAGAGTACACCGTTCATTACTTGTACTCCCCTATTGCCTATAAAAGCCCGCACTAAACCTATCCAGAAAAATATATCCGTTTTATACGAAATTTTTTTCTAAAAATAGGTTTAGTAGATCATTGGCTTTATGGTCACCCTTTCGTTATATCGTATGTTTTATAGTACTTGATTCTATTCAAAGAATCAAGAGAAATATTGTAGTTTTTGGAAATGGGTATTATTCAGTTGTTAAGCTTTTAAATTTGTAAGCTTCCATTTCTACAATTTTGTTTTTAATACATTCTAAACAATACTGTTTATTTAATTCTTTATTCGCTGAAACACAGGATTCCGTCAAAACAAAACCATTTGGCAGCTGAACAGCTACGACGGTGCACTTTCCAAAGAGCTGGATTATTTCAATTTGTGACTTTTCAATCATCGCATCAATTTCCGACTTTGTTGCTTTCTGGGTAATTTGTTGGTCCTTTACCGCAAAGAAGGAATACTCTGATGGCTCAAATGCCATATCAAAAGCTTGCTGCGTGGTTTCAATGATATCGTTACTGATTAAATTTCGAACCTTCACTTTTCCATCTGGTGTCATTTCCAATAGCTCAACTTTATTCTCTGGTATACCCTTTACTTGAAAAACCTTCAAGTTGTTCCCCTCCATTATGCATAAACCCGCTTTTTTATAGTTTATTCGGGGCCTAGTCAAGCTGTGAATTTTGAAATAAAAAGAGAGCGGCAGTGAAAGGTTCCAAAGGGGTCAGAAGTTAAAAGTTAATTGTGATTGCAGTAGAAAAAACTGGGATTATAAACCTCTCTTAATGCCCATTATGAAATCACGACAATGTATCAGTTTCTAAACAGATACAATCCAAATCCCAACGTATCCCTGCCCCAAGTTAAATAAGTGTGGCGCCAGGCACGAATTCGCTCCAGCATTGCATCATGGTCTGGGTCTTCCGGATTCTCCAGACAATAATTCTCAACCGACATGGAATAGAGCCATTCATATTCATCCCAATCCTCTTCGCTGGCCACATACGACCATAACGGAATTAATCCTAATTCCTCACCAGCTTTCACATTCTCTGCATGGCTTCTGAGCTCAGACTCCTCCGCTCCCCCAAGTGCCGCCAAATACTCTGCACTCGGAGTCTGCTTCCAGTAGCCTTCCCCTATTAAAATGAACCCATTTTTCCGTATGATACCCTTCATAGCCTCCAAAGTAGACTCCAGCCCGCCTAAAGCATGTGTCGATCCGATACAAATTCCTAAATCATAGCTCCCGGCTTCACATTTTTCGACTGCAGCACCAGCATCATCTACAATAAATTCAATGCTTCCCTCGGGAATTCTGGTGCCTGCCCGCCGATTTGCCTCCTCAATGGCCCCTGCATACAACTCAACAGCCGTTCCTGATACCTGGTAGTTTTCCACCAGTCGAATCAGCAGCTCACAGCGGCCAGCACCAATATCAATTACCTTATCCTGCGGTTTAAGCGAGGCCATATCAATCATTTTCATAATCTTTTCTTCACTGATCGGGTTGTAAAAGGCATGATCCCGATGGGCAATCGCTGAAAATTTGTTTCTGTCCAATTTCCTAACCCCCTTTTTTCAATAATTCTATTTTAATACTACATCTCCCATATTATAAGCCAGCTTTTTCCTTCTTTTTAAAATATGTGTTATGATTTTCCATAACAACATAGAGAAAGGATGAAATACGTTGTCATTTGAAAGTGTAAAAGCCCATTTAAAACAATGGAATCGTGAACAAGATATGATGGAGTTTGAAACCTCAAGTGCTACTGTAGAACTGGCAGCCGAAGCAATTGGTGTGATTCCTGCCCGAATTGCGAAAACTTTGTCCTTTCGAGGAGAAGACGATCAAGCCATTTTGGTCGTGGCGGCCGGAGATGCCAAAATCGATAACAAAAAATTTCGCCAAACCTTCGGCTTCAAAGCGCGCATGCTTACTCCCGATGAGGTCCTCGATCAAACCGGACATGCTATCGGCGGAGTTTGTCCGTTTAGCCTAAAAAATGAGCTCGATGTTTACTTAGATGTCTCCATGAAAAGGTTTGAAACCCTATTCCCAGCATGCGGGAGCTCCAACTCCGCAATCGAGTTGACGAATGATGAATTGTTTCAATATTCATTTGCTAAGGATTGGGTTGATGTTTGCAAGGGCTGGGAAGAAGAAGAATTGAAGGAAAAAGTTACTTTAAATCATGAGGCTTAGCTGAAAAAACAAGCAGTTAATAGATGAAACAACTGCTTGTTTTTTTCTGTATTACAATTCCTTTTGATCTACATTTAATTCGATTAAATTTCCATCCGGGTCCGCGCAGAAGATTTGTGCGAATCCACTTATGCTATTGGGCTTTTCTAGAATCTCAATCTCATTTTTTCTCAACCAATTTCTCGTTTCAAGATAGTTTTCTACCCTTAGCGCGAAGTGTCCCTCTCTGCTTGATAGGCTTTGATCCTGTCGAATCGTCTGTGAGGACGGATCCACGATTAGGTGAAGCTGCTTCCCCTCTATTTCATACCAAGCACCTGGAAAATCAAATGCAGGGCGCTCGATTTCTTTCAAACATAGAATCTTTCCGTAAAAAGCTTTTGCTCGTTCTAAATCTGTCACCGAAAGACTGAGGTGATGAAGGCATTTATATTTAATCAAGAAACCATCTCCTAAAAGGTTATTATCCTTATTTTAGATGATAGGAAAAATTTTGTAAAAACCTTAAAAAATTATGGTAAATTTAGAATACTAGACAAATAGAGGTGAACGATTGTGCTGGAAAATTTCCCTGTTTATATGTCCTCCTTTCAACAAGAAAGAAGGATAAGAGTCTATCTGCCGGAAAGTTATAACGACTATGAAAGACGCTATCCTGTATTGTATATGCACGATGGACAAAATGTTTTTGAAGACGAAGGGGCTATCCGAGGGATATCGTTAGGAATGAAGGACCACTTGGAACAGACTGGTCTTGATATTATTGTCGTTGCAATTGACTTGAACCCTGAGGGCGAGGAGCGGGTAAATGAATATTGCCCGTGGGTAAACGGTGAAATCAGTAAGAAAGTTTTAGGTTATCTCAGTCCTTCAGGCGGGAGAGGCGAAGAATATCTGGACTTCATCGTTCATGAATTGAAACCGCTCATCGATAAGAAATACAGAACGGTTACGGGCCATACTTCGATGGCAGGCATATCGCTTGGAGGTCATATTTCTACATATGCTGCCTGCAAGTATCCTCATATTTTTAAAAGAATCGCTGCTATTTCCCCAGGTTTTTACCGTAACCAGGAAGAAATCGAGAAACTATTAAAGAACTCCGACCTCTACGCTATCGAGAAATTTTACATGGACTTTGGCACAAAGGAAGTAGGCGAGGATGAGGAAATGAACCAGTTGTTCTTGGGTCTTACTAGCGGTGTATATGAAATTTTGAAGGACAAAGTGGAGAACCTTCACTTTGAACTTATAGAAGGCGCAGAACACCGTTATGAATTTTTTAGAAAAAGAATCCCATCAATGCTTACCTATTTATTTTCAGACCTCAACAAAAAAGGTATGGCGGATTAATCGCCATACCTTTTTGATTAAAATGGTTTCCATATCATAAGGATAATGATAATGATAAAAATTACATTTGCCACGTATTCATACCGGAAAAGCTCTTTGGCTAAGGGCCAATATTCCTCAGGAATTTCATCACCCTTATGAGATTCTAATAGAGCCTTCACAGGCTTGGACCTTGGTGATAGGAGGATCGGACCAGACGCAAGCGCAATCAAAAAGAGAATAAGACTGATGATATACCACCCCATCCGGAACAGGCTTGGATTAAGGAAGCCCATAATTAAACCTGTCACAAGCAAAAGCGTACCGCCGATCATCACATATATATGTAACTTGTGTCTAATTTTATAGGAATGGCGCAATTCGGTCATTGTATTTCCGGTTTTAACAACGGTTGTTAGGATAAAACCCGGCCCCATTCCGATAATAGCCGAAAAAATATGAATAAAGACAATGACTTTGTAGAAAGTAATCATTTTTAAGACGACCTCCAATCTCTACAAAGACATTTTAACACATATTTTCTCTCCTCATGAATCGACTTTGTTACATATTCATGATTTATAAATGCAGAACCATATGCTCGTCTGCATAATATACCCCATTTATTTTCATGGCCTTTTCCTCATATCCATACTCTTTAAATCCTAGTTTTGTATAGAGCTTTTTGGCCTTTTCATTACTGGCAATAACAGATAAGTTTATTTTTTCAATTGCTTCGACTGATTTTGCTTTCTTTATAGCCTCGGTCATCAGTGCCTCGCCGACGCCAGTGCCGCGTTTTGACGGTGTTACATACATAGCATAGATATTGGCCCGGTGCTTGATTTTTTCCGCCTGTTCTTGCAGTAATGTGACAACTCCAACCAGCTCCCCATTTTCAAACGCTCCAAACGTGTAGTTCCCTGGTGCGCTGAAATTTCGGGCTGTCTGCTCAATCGGATTTTCTCTTTTTATCGCATCTTCATAGCTAGTTAAAAAGGCCTCTGGATTTTGTTTTAAGGCCTCTAGCCTTAAACTCCAATACTTTTCGGCATCAGCTGCGGCTAATAGTCTTATTTCCATGTGGGTTCCCCCTTTGTACTAAACAATCTGTCTACTTCTATTTTTAATTCTTCTAACAACGTAAAGTTGGATTGGCTGCCTAGGCTTTCTACAATTTTCGTATAATACCACTTTTGTTGATCCTTCCCGGCATTAAATCTCTCCCATACTTCTTCGCCAACCTGTTCATAATCGTTTAAAATGGAGCGAATATTGTGGAGTTTATCGGCACAAGCTACCGCACGAATACTTTCGGAAGCGGTCTTTAAAAATTCTATCGTATGCTCCTTCCTATCTTTCCAAGGAAGTGATTTATCTGGTTCGGAGCATCCTGCCACAACTTCAGCAATTTTTGTCCCAAACTCCCGCTCAATATCTTCTAATGTAAGTTCCGTATCTTCCACTGTATCATGCAGGATCGCCGCTGCGACGACGTCTTCACTGTACCCCGCCTTCAATACCAGCATCCCGACTGAAGCAGGGTGAGCGATATAAGGAATATCGGTATTTTTCCTGAATTGGTTTTGGTGTGCTTTACAAGCAACTTGAAGTGCTTTATCAATTACGTCCATTTGAATGACCTCCCTTATATTTATTTTACATCGCAAAGTGGAGAAATAGAAAAAACAAGCAGCAATCTGCTTGTTTTTAAATGGAAAAATCCTCTGGTATAAAAACCTTCAACTGTTTTGGTTTTACGTACACTTCTTCCCCAGTTTTTAGATTGAGGCTTCGAAAGTGTTCTTTTGTTAATTCCGCTTCTAAAAAATCACCATTATCATTTCGGATAAGTTCAAGCTGAACCACTGCTCCAACCAAATGGATATAGCTGATTTTTGCAGCAACTGAATCAAGGCTTTGTTCCCGTTCAATGCTGATATCATAGGGCCGGACATAGCCAACTGCATCCGTATTCATCGATTTTGCAAATTCAGGCGGTGCGTCAACCTGAAAATTCCCTTGGTGCAGTTTCCCATTATGCAAACGCCCCTTAAATAAATTGACATTACCTAAGAAGTGATAAACAAATGGACTATTTGGATTTTCATAGACTTCTTCAGGCGTGCCAATCTGCTCAATTTTCCCTTCATTCATAACGACAATCCGGTCCGCAACATCAAGTGCCTCCTCTTGATCATGCGTCACAAAAATACTAGTAATCTGGTAATCATTATGCAGCTTTCGAAGCCATCTGCGAAGATCTTTCCGAACCTTCGCATCCAGGGCACCAAATGGTTCATCTAATAAAAGGACCTTAGGTTCAACAGCCAAGGCTCTTGCAAGGGCGACCCGCTGCCGCTGCCCGCCAGACAAATTGGATGGATAGCGGTCGGCATAAGCCTCGAGCTTTACTAGTTTCAGTAATTCATAGACCTTGTCTTTAATTTCTTGTTTGGAAGGTCTTATTTTTCTAGGGCGCACCTTCAACCCATAGGCAATATTATCAAAAACGGTCATATGACGGAACAAGGCATAATGCTGGAAAACAAAGCCGACTTTACGCTCCTTCGTATGGATGTGGGTCATATCTTCATCCCCGAAAAGAATGCTTCCCTGATTTGCCGCTTCTAAACCAGCAATAATCCTTAGCAAGGAAGTTTTTCCCGAACCTGACGGGCCAAGAAGAGCAACGAGTTCTCCCGTTTGAATATCAATATTTATTTTTTCAAGGGCTGTATAGGTGCCGAATGATTTTGAGATATTTTGAATTTGGATGCTCATTTTAGGAAGCTCCTTTCGCTTTCCATTCAATTACATTTTTTATGATTAAGGTAAAGATGGCGAATAACGACATTAATGATGCGACTGCGAAAGCTGCGGAAAATTGATATTCATTGTATAAAATTTCAATATGAAGCGGCATCGTATTGGTCACTCCGCGAATATGGCCCGAAACGACCGAAACGGCGCCGAATTCTCCTATTGCTCGGGCTGTGCTCAAAATAATGCCATATAAAAGCCCCCATTTGATATTCGGTAATGTCACCAGCCAAAACGTCTTCCAGCCGCTGGCACCCAGTGTCATGGAAGCTTCCTCATCGGTTGTTCCTTGCGTCTGCATCAATGGTATCAGTTCCCTGGCGACAAAAGGCAGTGTCACCAATAGAGTCGCAAGTACAATCCCCGGTACTGCAAAAATGATTTTGATATTATGGTCAAGCAGCCACTGTCCAAACAGACCGTGTGCACTGAATAATAAAACAAATACCAGACCAGCGATGACGGGGGAGATGGCAAACGGCAGGTCTATAATTGTAATGAGAAGACTTTTACCTTTGAACTGGAATTTGGTCACGACCCAGGCAGCCGTAACACCAAAGATGGCATTCAGTGGAACGGTAATGATGGCTATTGTAGCAGTTAGCTTAATAGCAGCTAAGGCGTCAGGGTCGCTTATCGCATTTAGAAAAACAGCTATCCCCTTTTCGAATGCTTTTATAGAAATCGCTGCAAGCGGCAGCAGCAAAAACAAACATATAAATGCTAAGGAGATTGCGATTAGGAACCAGCGCACCCAGCGTGGTTCTGAATCTTGGATTTTGGTTTGGTTTTGTTGTGGAGCGGTTGAATATTGTAAAGAAACATGCCCGGCCATGGCAACCCTCCTTGCCAAATTTTTTTGATTATTGTTTGCTATACGTTACCTTTTTCTTTGTTTTTAACCTTTTTGGTCACGTAGCCTCTTCCTACGTTACGCTTTTCCTTGTTTCTAACTTTTTTCGGTCACGTAGAATCTTTCTACGTTACCCTTTTCCTTGTTTCTAACTCTTTTCGGTCACGTAGACTCTTTCTACGTTACCCTTTGCCTTCCTTCAAAACCTTTTCGGTCACGTAGAATTCTTTCATATCGAAATTCGCTATATAAACTTCCGATTCGTCCACCACTGCAATAAATTAATAACAAATAACAATATAAAAGAAAAAATAAGCATTACAGCTGCGATAGCCGTAGCTCCCGCGTAATCATATTGTTCCAGTTTCGTCATGATTAACAGCGGGGTAATTTCTGTACGCATCGGCATATTCCCAGCAATAAAAACTACAGAACCGTACTCGCCCAAGGCCCGAGCAAAGGCTAAAGCGAAGCCTGTGAGTGCTGCCGGCAGCAGCTCAGGAAAAATAACTTTCACAAATGTTTGCAATCGGTTCGCTCCCAAACTTGCGGAGGCCTCTTCAATTTCTTTGTCCAAGTTTTGCAAAACAGGCTGTACGGTGCGAACAACAAAGGGTAACCCGATAAAGGTTAAGGCAATGGTAATTCCTAGTGGTGTGAACGCCACTTTAAATCCTAAAAATTGCCCAATCCAGCCATTTTCCGTGTACAACGTCGTTAAGGCTATTCCTGCGATCGCCGTCGGCAAGGCGAAGGGCAAATCAACCAGCCCATCAATGATTCGTCCCCCCGGAAAGCGATAGCGAACTAACACCCAGGCGATTAACACACCGAATACAACATTGATGACCGCTGCCAGTAAGGAGGCACCAATACTAAGCTGATAGGAAGCCACAACCCTTGGTTCCGATATTGTCTGCCAAATTTTCGACCACGGGGCAGCAGCAGAATTAATAAATATCATCGATAATGGCAGAATGACGAGAAAACTAATGTAAAACATTGTAAATCCCAGAGAAAGACCAAATCCGGGAAGGACATGATTCCTTTTTAAAGAACGAAACATGAGGTTGACCCCTTCCGCATTAAACTTTTTGTAAATGAACCACTTCATTTACCCTTTAAGCACTTTTTTCCTTTTTTAGGGAAATGAAACACATTTTCACTTCCCCTTCTAGCTCTTTTCTCCCTGTTAGGGGAAATTAACGGGCTCATTTTTCTATAAACTCTTACTTTCGACCCCAAAATTATTTCGGTTGGTAAATTTGATCAAACGTTCCGCCATCATTAAAGTGCTTTTCCTGTGCTTTTTTCCAGCCGCCAAAATAGTCATCAATCGTTACAAGATTAATTTTTGGAAAAACATCCGCATACTTGGCCAGAATGTCTTGATTGCGCGGGCGATAATAATTTTTGGCAACAATCTCCTGTCCTTTATCAGTGTATAAGAATTTCAAATAAGCCTCTGCCGCTTTTCTTGTTCCCTTTTTATCTACCACTTTATCGACCACGGCAACAGGCGGTTCTGCGAGTATGCTTAGAGAAGGAACCACTATCTCAAACTTGTCCTTGCCTAACTCATTTAGTGTCAAGAAGGCCTCATTCTCCCAAGCTATTAAAACGTCACCAATACCGCGCTCAACAAATGTCGTCGTTGCCCCGCGTGCGCCGGAATCCAGCACTTCAACATTTTTATATAATTGGCTTATGAAGTTTTTGGTCTTTGTTTCATCGCCGCCGAATTTTTCCTGTGCATAAGCCCAGGCCGCTAAGTAATTCCATCTCGCCCCACCTGAAGTCTTCGGGTTCGGTGTAATGACGGAAACGCCTTTTTTCGTTAGATCATCCCAATCCTTAATCCCCTTTGGATTTCCTTTTCTAACAAGAAAAACAATCGTAGACGTGTAAGGTGTAGAATTATCGTCCAGCTTCTTTTGCCAATCCTTCGATAATAAGCCGGCTGTGTTAGCAATTTCATCGATATCATAAGCTAAGGCTAGCGTGACAACATCGGCTTCAAGACCGTCGATGACTGCGCGCCCCTGTTTGCCTGAACCGCCATGGGACTGTTGAATCGTCACTCGCTGACCGGTTTTCTTCTCCCATTCCTTCGCGAATTCCGCATTAACCTCTTCGTAAAGCTCTCGAGTTGGGTCATAAGAAACATTTAATAATTCAATCGGCTCTTTCTTTTTAGCCGCAGCCTCCGTTTTCTTGGCAGGCTGACTGCCCGCCTCATTGCTGCTGCATCCCGCAAGAGCAAGAGCAATAAGCATAAGAAAGAATGATAATTTATAAGCAATTTTTCGACTTAATAACATAGTTAATCCCCCTTTATTCTAATTAAAAAAGGCTGCCTATTTTAGCTCAATGCATAAAGAGTGATTGCCTTTATCAGGCAGCAAGCTCCATTAGCATTGTCTAAAAATAAGCAGCCTTCAGTACGACTGATCGGCAACTTTGTTTGTAAGCGTACGGTTTACATAGTGTGGTCACTTTTGGTCTTTTACGCGCGCACTTTTAGAGGCAAAGCGCGTTTTTTCTGTCTTATCAATTTGTGTGATATTACCGTCATGAACGGTTATGATTACAGAACCATACTCCATATTTTTTAACGTTGATAAAATAAAATTTGCTTTTGCTTGATCGACTATTGCCATTTTATCACTCTCCTATTAAACTCCTAATTTCATATAAGTTTACTTGGTTTTGTCCGAATAAAAAATACCCCTTAAACGGACAACAATGAGGACTCCCCTTACTAATTGGATAAATCATGATCATCCACTCCCCCTTTTGAATAAAAAAAGCCTACACTCAGCAATTGAGTATAAGCCTTTGGTTATCCAATCAGCTTAATATTAAATTATCTGGCAAACCTTTAAATTATTACCATTTTATTCTGACTTTTCCGACCTGTCAAGTGTGTTTTTGAGAAATCTCTTTTTCTTTAAAAAATAACCGAAATGCCTTTACGACGATCCCATCATCAGCAGGCACAAAGTCCAATTGGGGCACCCGTTCAAAGCCAATGCGCTCATACAATCTCATCGCATCTTCCATAAATTCTCCCGTATGAAGCCCGATTGCTTTATGTGCCTTTGCCTTCGACCGACCAATGCATTCATGAATCAAAGCTGTTGCTATCCCTTTGCCTCTTGCTTGTGGGGAAACCGCAAGCATACGAATTTCGGGATAATCCAGTTTTTCCACATATCCGTCATAGGCATCCGTTTTGGCCGGAAACAAAACGACACTCCCCAGTATGGATCCATCTGCAACTGCTACAATCCGCTCGACATCTGGATTATTATCACTTTCTGATAAAATGCCTCGCTTCAATGCCTGCCAATGCCCATCGGGAATTTTTTTCGCATGTTCTTCGTAGGAAATAACTCGCTGCTCCCGAATATACGGCATTTCCTCATCTTTAGCATTACGTATGATCATTTTTATGTCCGCCCCTCAATGGATTAAAAACTTTTCCGTTTTATTACTTAACACTTCACGATTATGCTGCGAATGCAAACCTGATAAGTCCGGACCCTTCGGCAATATATGAAAGCTTTTTTGATCATCGCTCGCGATATGGTTAGATAAATGGTAGTGTACTTTAATAGCATGAAAATCTGTGGTATCTCCAAATCCTGGTGTTTGATAGAGATCACGCAAATAGCCCCATAGATTGGTAAAATCAACAATCCGATTCCGATTTGTCTTGAAAGCTGCGTAATAGGCAGCATCGAAACGGATTAATGTGGCATACAGCCGGACATCTGAATCGGTAATATAATCACCAAATAAGAAGCGGCGTGTTGAGAGACGCTCTTCCAATTCATCTAATCTGGCAAATAGAGTATCATACGCCGCTTCATAGGCTTCTTGAGACTGGGCAAAACCGCATTTATAAACACCATTATTGACATCATGGAAAATGATATCATTTAAGGCATTGATCTCCCCGCGCAAGTATTCTGGATACAAATCGGGAGCATTTTCTTTATGTAATGGGGCCCACACGGTTTCCAGGTAATTTGTCAGTTTAAAATAATCATTGTTTACTACTTTTTGTTCCTTCACATCCACTATCACAGGAACTGTTGGGCGGCCAGTATAATCAGGAGCAGTTTTTTGATAAATTTCACTCATGAATCGGATTCCGAGAACTGGGTCTACTCCGCCATCATCAAGTGAAAATTCCCAGTCCACATAAGGGAGTTTCGGTCGTATGGGGCTGGCGGTTCCTAGACTGATGGCATCTTCTAAGCCTAGGATGCTGCGAACGATTACCGAGCGGTGCGCCCACGGACAGACAGCCGACCATAATAGCCGATATCTTCCCGCCTCAACAGGCAGCTCCCCTTCTTTAGTTCCAAACGGTGTTGTAAATCTATTTTTCTGGCGATTAAAAGAACCATCCGAGCTGATTTCTTTTATTCCTTTTGACATAAGAAAAACACCTTCTTTAGCGATTTTATCCATTTTAGTATTTTTAAGTTTTATTAGTCAATTAATTTTACTGACCATATTTAATATTCAGACTCCCATGTATAAATGACTTCTATAAAAACACAAGAAACGTCTGCTTGGGGTAAGCAAACGTTCTTTGGAGGTAAAAATTTTATTTAGATTTGGCTTTGGTGTAATAATATCTTATGTACAAGATAGAAATGTGAATAGACAAGTGCTGAGACTGAAAAAAATTTTTCAACAAAAAAAGCCCTAACAGGCTTTTTTTGTTGAAAGTATTGTTTTCTTAGAAACAGATAACTGCTCCTACGATGATTAACAAAATAAACAATACAACGATTAAAGCAAAGCCGCCACCGTAACCGAAACCGCCGTAGCCATAGCCGCCGCAACAACCGCCAAATCCACCATAACCGAACATAATATAGACCTCCCTTAGACTTATTCCCTACAATTTATGTAAAGAAACTAAGATTGGGAAGGGCTCTTTACCTAGAAATTTTATGGAAAAATACAGTACCCATTTTTGTTCGGCAAAGTTTACTTTTCTTCAAAACAAAATGGCCCCGTATCTGGGACTTCTTAATAATATTTCGAATCTTTTCCCGCGATTAGTATCTTTCAAGTAATTCGATGATTACTTTGTATGTAGCGGTCGTATCCATATATGCGTATCTGCCTTTTCCGTTCCAAAAATTCCCTCTTTGGATAACTGGATAGCCAAGATTCTCTAGCAATTTCACTTTTTCATCCATATCATGTACGACGAATGAAATATGGTGGACACCTTCTCCTTGAGTTTCGAGATGCTTTTTCCACGTGCTTGGAGAATCACCTGGCTCAATTAATTCCAGCTGAAGTAAAGGCGTGTTAATAAACAAATATCTCGACTTTGCATCGGTTGGCTGCCCTTCAAAAACAACCTGAGTCAGTTCGCTTGGACCTGAGTGAATAATAGATGGTTTTTCCACACCCAATAATCTGCAGTACGCTTCGGCAGCTGCATCCAAATCTTTTACAACAAGCGCAAGCTGCTCGACTTTATTGGTTCCTAATAATGGAGTTAAGACATCGGCAGGTGGTGTGGTGTCCCTTGGTTCCGCACTTTCGAGCAATTCCACGAGTGTTTTATAATCGTTTAACGTATCAACATACACGTATCTGCCATCACTCGACGTAAATTCTCCGCTCTGCAGGAGTGGATATCCGTTTTCCTCAAAAACTGGCAATCTCTCTTCAATAGAATTAACCTCAAAAGCGATATGATGAATGCCTTCTCCAACTGTATCCAAAAACTCGCGCATGGTGCCTGGCTCTTGGTTCGGTTCAATCAATTCAATTTGCACCGTGGGAGTGTTGACGAATACCAGTTTACTGCGGGAATCCGTTGGCTGGCCGCGAAAGACCACTTTTGACACTTCACGGTCTCCGGTTAAGAACCAATTGGGCTTCGGGATGCCAAGAAGTTTAGAAAAGGCTTCTGATGCCTGCTCAATATCACGAACCACAAAAGCGATTTGATTAATGACGTTATTGCCAGCCAGCGGCTTTTTTTCCATTAAGGAATCGGTCAAGTCGATTCACCTCGTTTATGCATTTTTTTCAAAAAAATTGGGCGGTGGCAACCACCCCCCTATCCCAGACCGCGAACAGCCAGTCCTCCATCACTTGAAATCACTTCACCCGTAATAGCGCGTGCCTGATCAGATGCAAGCAGGATATAGGCGCCAACATGATCTTCAGATTTCATCGCAATTTGCAGCGGATTCCGCTTTTTAATGCTTTTCTCTTTTGTTTCGTTATCGACTATTTTGACAAAGGGCTGTAAAGGCGGAATGACATGCAGTGCCGTTAACGTTCCTCCTGGCGCCACCGCATTCACACGTATTTCTGGCGCTAATTCAAACGCCAATTGGCGCATTAATCCAATTTGAGCATGCTTGCTTGCGGTGTACCAAACCCCGCCGCCATCGGGATAGAAGCCTGCGCCGGAAACGGTGAAAATCATATTCCCGGACGTTTTCTTCAGCTCTTCTACACTGGCTTTTGCTCCGTTAAAATAACCCTTTACGTTGATATCCATCAACAGATCATATGCATCCGACATGGCATCTGGTGTAACATTTTCAAACTTGGCAAAGCCGTCGAATACGCCGGCATTGGCCACAAAAACATCCAATTTACCGTAAGTTTCAACCGCTCTCTGGACTGCCCTAACATGATCCTCATAGACCGTCACATCGCCTTCGATACATTGAACCTTGTCACCCAATTGTTGTTTAAGTTCATGTAATCCAGCGGCCGATTTATCGAGGATGGTGACGGTTGCGCCCTCCTTTACAAATGCCTCGGTGACTGCCTTTCCAATACCGGAGGCACCTCCAGTCAAATAAATTGATTTTCCGCTAAGCTGATCCATCAGGGCGCTCCTTTCTATTTAAAACTGCTAATTTTAGAGTTTGGTATCCGAGAGTACATACTGCTTATCCGAGAGTATACCGTTTATCCGAGAGTAAGTTTTGTTTTCGAGAGTAAATACAGTTTATTCGAGAGTTACCCCCGCTTATCCGAGAGTAATTGACATCTATCCGAGAGTAAGTTTTGTCTTCGAGAGTAAATGCTGCTTATCCGAGAGTTAACTCCGCCTATCCGAGAGTAATTGACTTCTATCCGAGAGTAAGTTTTGCTTTCGAGAGTAATTGCCGCTTATCCGAGAGTTAACTCCGTTTATGCGAGAGTAATCGTCTTTTTATCCAAGAATCACGACAAATCACTTTGACGATTAAACAAAAATAGCCAGATTTCTTGTATTTAAAGTCGTTTGGTCGACGATGAAGACGCGCTTGGACAGCTTCCATTCCCCGTCTACGAATGTAAATTCATCCTGACGTTCCCCTGAAATTAAATCGTGGTGGATATCGGTGCTCCGGCTCCGATAGATGGTCAAATAACTGTTTACAACAGCTTTATCATTTGGTACATACTCAAGAAGGCGGACATTATTGACAGACCTTCGTGTCCTTGATGGCGGGATTTCAGCCCAAGCGTAATCCGTTTTTAATCGATCAACGCGTATTTTCAATAATTCAATGTCGTCATAAAAAGCAAACATATCTAAAGAATAATCAGGGCGTTCGATCCCTTCCTTGTTGACCCTGACCGGCATGGAATAAGAAATATCAGGGTGCAGCATGCTGAACCATCCATCAAAATCAATATCATCCAACAGTTTCGCTTCTAAATATAACCATTGTTCAAATTCATAGGTTGCCAGCATCTTCTCTAAACTCATCATGACTCCTCCTTATACTTTTTTTATCTTCGCTTACTTCAAAAATACCTTAAGAAGTCATTAGATCAAGCCAGTAGCGATAAAAGTTTCTTTGATTGGCCTCTGTGAATTTATCATCATAAACAACCCCCGGCCCAATGAAACCCTCTACAGGCTTGCGATGTAAGCCCATCGTATAGTTAAAAGTCAGCTGTTTAACCAATGGCATCGTACCAGACGCGGCAGCGGTAATATCCGTAAATACCTCTGTGTCATCCTGTTCAAAAATTCCTGAAGGACTGAATGTTAAAATAAACGACTCACGGGAACGTCTTTTCCAATCGCTTGAAGCGTTCTTCTCCACTAACAACCAAGTAATGACCTCCATCTTGTCGACACTTATCGGTCTCCATAGACGAACAGAAGTGTTCGAAATCAACTGGCCTTTGACTTTTGTATGGGAAATTAAGAAAGATAGATTCGGAAAAATATTGCCAATCATATTTTTTAGATTGCACAAAACATCATACTGTTCATCTGTTAAATTAGACTTGTATTCTTCTTTTAGTTCCTCCGGAAAAGCAAAATCAGGATTCGGAGTGCCGAGATTTAAGCCATGCCCATTGGTTGTATGGATTTGATAGCCTTTTTTGGAATAGGTGGCACTTGGGACCATTCCCAATTTAACAATGGAACCATGAGTAACCATCGTATGATAAGAGTCGCCGACAAAATT
Organism: Neobacillus bataviensis; assembly: GCF_019969725.1. The sequence goes on along the minus strand of NZ_JAHXYW010000002.1, from coordinate 382,254 downwards.
ATCTGCACCTATTTTCCAGTTCGAATGAATAACGAATCGTTGGGGCGGCCCCACGACCTCCATTTCGGCCCGGCCTGCTAAAATATCGAGATACCATTTAAATTCACCCAAAAAGTCTTCTAAAGGTTCGGCCTGATCATTCCATGTGCCGAACAAAAGACCTTTATAGGATTCGATTTTAATTTTATGAAGCCCTAATCCAGATTTATCGAAATCCCCGCCATAAATATCCTTTTGCAGCGGTACCCCAATACAATCTCCATTGTTTTTAAAATTAAAGCCATGATATGGGCAGGTAAACGAAGATTTATTTCCTGCATCGGCCCGGCAAAGCTTCATACCGCGGTGGGTACACATATTATATAGGCCGCGAATTTCGCCATCTGAACCTCTGGAAATAATCACCGAATAACCAGCAAGGTCCCTTGTAATGAAATCATTTTTGTTTGGAATTTCAGATTCATGTCCGATAAACAACCATGTTTTTAAAAATACTTTTTTATGCTCAATGTCATAAATCTTTGGGTCACCTAGAAGTGAGGCAGGAATTGCGCCCATTTCTGGCTGAACGGATTCTTTTAAGTATTCAATCGCATCTTGCTGAGACATTTCTTCAAGATTTATGTTTGTTTTCATCATAGCCTATTCCCCCTAAGTACTAAATTCTTGTATCTTATTTTTACAGGAGAATGATTTCAAAAATCTTCGGGTTTCCCCTGTTTTCTTCCTTATTATAAATGAACATTCCCATTTTCATTCTAGCACTTATCCGACCTTGACCACCGCATCTTTATTTTTCAAAACTGACAAGACACTAAGGGCAGCGAGGTAGCTTGTTCTTGGATTATTCGGCATTGGATCATTCTCGACAACCAGAGATAATTTTCCGAACGACCCAGCGGCCTCAATCGAGTGGCTGTTTTTCCGAACTGCTGGATCCGATATAATTTTAACTACCGTTTTATCCGTACCCAAGCCCGCTAAGGACAAAATGATTGATACATTAATATTTTTCGGAAACAATTCAATCGCCTCATGAGCTGAGCCCTCGAACATCACTTGTTCGCAGTCAGCAGGAGCACCTGGCAGGGCCGCCGGTGGCTTCCTTGTTACAATCGAAACCGATTCCAGCTCGCCAATGGATTTAGCTGCCTTCAGGATATCCAATCCGCCAATCGCCCCTGATGGCAAATATATTTTTGTGCAGTTTTTTTGGCAAATTTCTTCGAGCTGCCGATAAAAATCCACATCGGCTAACGCGCCGACACTGCTAAGCACTAAGTCTTTTCCGCTTGAAAGAATGTCCGCTGCATAATCCTTCACCACTTGAATCGTCGCCGCTTCAATCACAAGGTCAATGTCAGTTGACTGAATCAAGGATACAGGACCTGCAAAACTTTCTGTCCCAAACTGCGCGGCAAGCTGTACGGCGGTTTGTTGGTTCCTTGTGTAAAGGCCAACAATTTTACTTCCCGGAAGGAGACCATCGATATTGATGCTTTGGAGAAGAAACTTACCAATATTTCCTCCGCCAATTAACCCTATTTTCATCTGGTTTCCTCCTTTTAGTTGGCCAAACCATAAGAATCTGCGAAATATTCCAGCCCGCAATGTCTGGTTTCACGGGAAAGCCCGCTTTCTTTGAGACCAGGAAAATCAAGATGAAGGTCTTGGAACACGGTATGGTTATTATGGAATACGGCACCAGCTTCCAAGCGGTCCGCCAATTTCACGCCAAGCGCTTCATCTTCTGTCCAAACAGACGCCCGTAAACCAAACTCACTGTCATTGGCAAGCTTCACGACTTCATCGATATTGGAAAACGGGAGGATTGGGATAACAGGGCCGAATTGTTCCGCCCGAACGATTTCACTTGTTTGCTCTACACCGGTAATGATAGTCGGCATAATAAAATAACCTTGTTCCCATGATTCCGGATCCAGCTGAATGCCTCCTGCTATGACGTTAGCTCCTGATTCAGCTGCTCGTTTGATCAGGCCGTTAACATAGTCGTATTGGGACTTATTATTTAATGGCCCCATTTCCACATCAGGCTGAATCCCATTTCCAACCCGAATACGGCTGAATTCTTTCTTTAATTTTTCAACCGCTTCCTCATATCTAGATTCGTGCACATAAATCCTTTTAATCGCTGAACACACCTGCCCTGCCGCACGAAGAACTCCAAAACGCAGACGCTTGATTGCTTCATCATCCAAATTTACATCCGGAAGAAGAATTGCAGCATCGTTCCCACCAAGCTCCATGTACAGTTTCTTTACGGTGCCGCTGGCGGCGCGCATAATTTCCTTCCCCGTTTCCGTGCTTCCAACGAATGCAATCGTGCGAACCCTTGGATCCGAACAAAGCGCATCTCCAATCACACTTCCAGAGCCTGACACAACATTGATGACCCCATCTGGAAAATAGGAAGCGACGACTTTTAAAAATGTCATGATTGTTAATGGACAGCTGGTTGCCGGCTTCACAACGACCGTATTTCCAGTCAGAACAGCCGGAATGACCCGCTTAAAGGTCAGAATCATCGGTGAATTCCAAGGCGAGATGATCGCGGCAACACCCCGCGGACGCTTGCGGATTTGCACCTTTTGATTCCCAGGCAGGCTTTCAGGCTGCCACCATTCTAGTAATTCCTCTGCCCCTTGCTTCATAATATCGACACATCGGAGTAAATCCTTTTTCGCTTCAATTAAGACCTTACCATTCTCGCGGACTAGCAAACTAACATTCTCTTCAATGATGGCACGAATCTCCTCAGCTGCCAGCTGCATCCGGTTTGCCCGGTCATCAATTTTACTTTGCGACCAGCTTTCATAGGCTTTAGCTGCTGTGGCCACCGCCTGGTCTACGTCCTCCTTTGAACATAAAGCCACTTCGCCGACCACTTCACTCGTATTGGCTGGATTGATGACATTTGTTGTTTTTTCCGCTTGAATCCATTTTCCGCCGATCAGGTATTTACCAGAAACAGATGGATATGTTGAGATCACTGTCATTCCTCCTTATAACTTCTTTGGCTTGAAAGCATCTGCAGCGCCCGGAGGACCTCCAAATGGTTTCGCCATTGGTCCAACCGCTTCCATGTCGACCACAATCATGGTTGGCTTCTTACTTTCTACTGCCTTCTCGAGCTCTGTAACAAACTCTGTTGGTGATCCAATTCGTGATGCTTCAAATCCCATTGATTGACTTAACAGCACAAAGTCAGGGCTCATCAGATCAACAGCCACTTGACGTCCATAAGCAGCACTTTGTATATTTCGAAGCACCCCGTAACCTGCATCATCAAACAGGACAATAATTAATGGCAGTTTTTCTTGAGCGGCGGTTGCCATTTCGCCGACATTAACCATAAACCCGCCATCACCTGCCATCAGGACAACCGGGCGATCCTTGAAGCCCATTTGCGCACCAATCGCAGTTGGCAGCCCTTGACCAATTCCGCCTCCAGATGCGTGAATTGATGTCCTAGGTTCATAGATTTCAAAAAGGCGGCTGCCCCAAACATTCGCTTGAACGGTGACATCGCGGACTAAAATCGTGTTTTGCGGCAGTACTTTTCGCATGCCATCTAGGATTTGTTCATATGGCCCAAGTGTGGCTCTTAACTGGGTACGCAATTCTTCCCGAACGGACTGTACTTCATCAAGATAAGCAGAATCCGGAACAATAGATGTATTAGATAATTCTTCATTTAACCCTTGTAAAATTTGTTTGGCATCCCCTAATAGCCCATAGCTTGCTTCATAGTTTCGATTGATTGCCAGCCAGTCGGCATCAATGGCGATGTGTTCTTTTGGAACAGTGACTTTCCAATTGGAGGTTTCATTCCCTCTAAATCGAACACCTATACTGATCAACAAGTCGGCCTTTTTCAACAGGTCTTTCGTTAATTCATATGCGGCAAAGTGACCGATACACTGAGGATGGTCTTCTGGAATACTTCCTTTTCCAGACTGGCTTGTGATGACAGCCGCTCCAATCTTTTCTGCCAGCTCTTGAACTTCTTTTGATGCACCGGATGTAATCACTCCTCCTCCTGCCCAAATAACCGGACGGCGGGCTTGGGAGATTTTCGTTAATGCCTCTTCAGGCAAATATGGAAGGGTTTGATTAGATGGAGCCATTGTTCTGATTTCATCAATCGGATAATTTGGGATAATAGCAGATTGAAAATCAATGGGGATTTCAAGCGTTACAGGTCCTGCCGGATAGGCAAAGGTGTCCTGAATCGCTTGCCTGACAACAGCCGCTGCCTGCTCAGGCCTTCTTAAACGGACCGCTTTTTTACTGCACCCTTCCATCATCGACAACTGGTCCTTACATTCATGGATATATCCCCTGCCAGTTCCTAGATAAGATGAAGCCACCTCACCGGTTAGATGAAGAACCGGTACCCCTGCTGCCCATGCTTCAATTAAAGAACCTGCGGCATTCCCTGATCCCGTTCCCGTACTTGTAATCACTACACCTAATTTCCCTGTCGCTCTAGCATAGCCGTCCGCCATATTGGCCGCGCCGCTCTCACCGCGGGAACAGACTAAATGAATGCTCCCTTCGCGAAGGATCGCATCATAGATTGGCATGTTGTGGATACTGACAATGCCGAAAGCTACTTCCACGCCGGCACGAACAAGTTCCTTTACTACTGCATCTGCTGTTGTAAATTCCATTTGCTTTTGTTCACTCATCATCTATTCCTGCCTTTTTCGAAAATTAAAGCGCTTTCCCCAGCGCTCCAGCTGTTTCAATCGTGGAACCCGATACATAACTTGCCTTCTCTGAGGCTAAAAATAAAATCACACTGGCTACTTCCTCTGCTTCCCCTACTCTTCCCAGCGGAATATTTCTCTTTTTCGCGAGGTCTCCATAATAATCTTCCGCTTTTATTTCAGGAGCATTTTTCAATCGGCGCCGCTCCCATTGATCGGTACGTATCAAACCTAAGCTAACCGAGTTAACTAAAATATTATCGGAAGCAAGCTCTTGGGAAAGGGTCTTACTTAAATTTAGTAGACCTGCTCTTGTAGCTGCTGTAGCAATCATATGTCTTTCCGGTTCTTTGGCTAAGGTAGCATTGATATTAATGATTCTGCCGCCGCCCCGCTCGACCAAATAAGGATGAACCGCCTTCACCGCGTAAATGATGGCAAAGTATTTCAATTGAATTTGCTGCTCCCATTGTTCATCCGTCACATCAAAAAAGTACCCCATGACACTTTGTCCTGCTGCATTCACAAGGATATCAATCCCGCCAAAATGGGCTGCTGTCCCGTTGATGAACTCGTTGACATCCTCTTTACTCGTTACATCGCATGTTGCCGCATAAATGGAATCTATGGAGCCAATTTGCAGAAGATAATCATAGGCTTTTTCCTTCCGCTCGAGGTTTCTGCCGCAGACCGCTACTTTAGCCCCCTCCTGAAGGAACATTTCCGCTGTTTTTAATCCGACTCCAGAGGTTCCTCCCATTATGACAGCTACTTTATCCTTTAATCCTAAATCCATCGTGGCACCCCTCCTTTACACCAATTCTTTTGCTTTGACCCAGCCTAGATCCGGCTGTCCAGCCATCGCTGCCCGTGTTTCCGGTTTAGGAGGTCCGGCAATTCCCCATTGATCCATCAGATGTGGCACCCGTTTCCAAACACGCGCTACCCATTCGGCCTCATCTTCAACTGTTTCCAAATAACACGTATACTCCATGACAAACTTCGCTGGATCCTGGAAGTAGCAGAAAACATTATTCCCGGGACCATGGCGCCCAGGGCCCCAAATTTCTTGATAGCCTGCTTTTCTTACATTGGCGATTCCTCTCATCACCTCATCGACTGTGTCCACTTCATAAGCGATATGGTTAACAGAAGCATGCTGGTCCTGATTAAAAGCAATCGAGTGGTGCTTTCGGTTGCATCTCAGGAACGCCATTTGATGCTCGCTCCAGTCGGTTACTTTAAACCCAAGGACATTTGTATAAAAATCGACAATCATGTCGAGATCTTTCGTATTCATCACCACATGGTTCAATTTAACCGGGTCGACGTTTTTCTTATTCCAAATCGTCGTATGCATTTCCACATAGGCCGATAATTCGATGCAGCGATTTTCCGGATCAACAAAGCGCAGACCGTAGCCTCTTCCTTCTTCATCCAGGTAGCCCGGTTCGGAAACAATTTTGACACCCTTTGAAGTCAGAATTTCCGCTGCCCGGTCGACTGCATTTTTATCAACCATGCCAAATGCGATATGGTGCAAGCCGCTTTTTTCACCGGCTTGGAGACTTAATATATGATTTTCAGGACCTGCCCCGCGGAAGTAAACCGAGTGATCATCCTGAGATACTTTATCCAATCCCCAGATTTTTTCATAAAAATCAGCCTGTTCATTCAGCACCGGAGTGATTAAGCTGATATGCCGTAAATGTGTAATGCCTAACATCTCGCCACCTCCAAAGTCTTTTGAAAGTCAACAGGGATGATCCCGCCTATAAGGTAAGTGGACCATCCCTGTCAACGAAGAAATTCCTAGGTAATCAGGGAGTTTGAGTATGGAAACCCTGCCTAATCTTATTTTCCGTTAATAATTGCTTCTCTTTCTTTTGCACGCTGGATGCGAAGCTCTTCTAATGCGCTTCCCTTCGGATAAGTAGGAAGGTTCGGCTTCACGGCTCCAAGCATAACAAGCATGAGAGCCTCTTCATCGCTGTCGTTGCGGATTCCGCGGTAAACGCCAGGAGGTGAGCTGATGCAGTCTCTTTCGTTTAAAACGATTTCATGAACTTCCTCTTTGCCTTCTTCCTGAATAAGAGCGGTTACACTTCCTTTTAAGATAAAGAACACTTCTTCTACATCATCATGTAAATGAAGCGGACCTTCGCAGCCCGCAGGCAATACCATGGTGCTTAACGTAAAGTGTTCTGCAGCGATCACATTGCTGTCATTGTTAGCGGTTGCACCGCGGCCGATATAGCGCATTTGTGCTCTCTTATATTTTGGGTCGATTTCTTCCTGGAACTTTAAGACGTTCCAATCAAGACTGCGATCCTTTAGTCTCGCTACATATTTTTTCTCAAATGCTTCTACTGAAAATTTTTCTTCAGACATTTTCCAGCACTCCTTTTGTTTGATATGTTTTATATATAAAACAATGTTTTCTTTATAAACCAATAATAAATCCCAATATTATAATTGTCAATTAAAAATATTGAGAAAATTATATTTTTAAAACTATGTTTTATATACGTAACGTTTTAAACGTATTTAAACGGTTATGCGATTAGGTGGTACATTTTCAAGCTTAAGCTCTGAAGCTTCTTTCTTTAAGGTAAACAGATAGGCAATGAATCCAAGCGAAGCTGCGATAATCAACATGACGATCGAAGGTCCGAAATCCCCTCCAGAAATATCAACCATCCATCCCATGATATAGCTTGAAAACCCGCCAAGAATGTTGGTAAAGCCCATCAAACCAGCAGCACGTCCCGCTGTTTCAGGAGTAGAGAATTTAACAATAAATAAATTACTTAAATGGAATACACCGCCCTGTGCTCCCATTGCTAACCCCATACATACTCCTGCCATAACAGGTTGTGGAGAAAGAATTGCCGCTGTTAAAAATAACGTCGTCAAAAGAAACAGAATAGTCGCAAGTAAACCTGGACGCCTTGTTTTATCCGATAAGTAGCCACAAATTAAGACGAATCCTAAAGCAAAAAGCCAAGATAAAGAGGTGATTCCTGTCATTGCTTCTCTTGTGAACCCTTTCGCGCCGACTAAATAAGTAGGGAGCCAAATACTAATACCGAAAAATAAAAATGATGCCACTAACATGCCAAACCAGACAATCCAATAACGGAAATCCTGCACAAAATTTTGTTTTTTCGTTGATTCCTTGGAATCTGATTGGCGAATATAAGCTAATTCTTCTTTATCTAGTCGTGGATGTTCTTCAGGAGTATCACGAGTAAGGAAAATAAACATTGGAAGTACAATCAAAACATTAAACGCTGCTAAAATGAAAAAAGCAGCCTGCCAATGGAAGGTAGCAATCACGAGTGTCAAAATAATCGCTCCGCAAGCAGGTCCTAAATAGTTTCCTGCCAGCCAGGAAGATTGCGCTCTGCCGAGTTCACGCTGATGGAACCAGTTAGAGATAAACTTTCCGCAAATCGGGATCATCATCCCTTCACCGATACCAAGGATGATACGGCTCACGATAAACATCTCATACGAAGTAGATAACCCTCCAATAACCATAGTAATCGCCCAAGCAGTCAGACCCAGGATACCTGTCTTTCTTGCTCCAAGCTTGTCGATAATAAAGCCCCAAAAAATATTGGATAAAGCATAAGAAATGGTAAAGACAAAAGTAATCATTCCAATTTTGGCATTCTTATCTGCACCAGTTATTCCTAGATCATTTAAGAAGCCTTGATCCGTCTGGATAATAGAAATACCTAATTTATCAATTTGTCCAAAAAACCAAAAGAAGAAGATTGGTAAAGCAATATAAATCCACCTTTTGTTACCTTTTAGCATCAAATAGCCCCCTTTAGTTTTGAATATTCATGAACACGCTTTCAAAAATTTTATTATTAGTATACAGCATTTCAGCGGACCTAAACGGACGATTATTCCTCCTTATTTATTATTCGTAGTAAAGCTCTATGTTTTATATACAAAACACGGTTTCCTACTAAGTTTATTTTAAAATTTTGAGAAAATTGTGTCAACACAAAATGTGAATTTTGTTTTACAATTTAAAAATTGTTTTATATACAAAACGTTAAATTGAACTTGGATAATAAAAAGGCTTGCGAAATTTCGCAAGCCTTTTAGTTTATTTTGGCGTGGTAACCCATAAAGCCTGATAGTTGTTCGGAGACTTCAAGCACTTTTGGCAACGCAATTTTTTCAATAAATTCACTATTGAATGTTTTCTCGGTTGCTACGACATTGATTGCAGCCATGACTTGACCTGTGCGTTCAAATATAGGAGCAGCTACCGATTGAATTCCATGGTGAAATTCACCCTTAGTAATCGCAAATCCCTCTTTCCGAATCGTTGCTAATTCCTGTTGAAATTCCATGAAATCAGTTTGCGTTCTTTCCGTATATGGTTGTAAATTAGAGCCAAATAATATTTGGTTTAATCGGTCTTGAGGCTGAAAGGCAAGCTGCACTTTTCCATTAGCAATCGCATGTGCGGGCAGTCTCAGCCCTATATTCACATTCACGGCCGAAACACCTCTCACAGGTGCGCTCCCAACATAAACAACTTCATGACCATCCAAGATTGATAAATGACAAGATGCCCCAGTTTCATCCCTCAATTTTTCTAAATAGGGCTGAGCAATTTCAGGGAGCTTTAATGTACTTAAATAGGCAAATCCTAATTCCAACACCTTTGGAGTTAGACTATACCGCTTAGTATGCTCATCCTGATACAGATATCCAAGTGTTTGGAGCGTATACAATAATCGGAACGGTACCGTCCTGCTGACATCCAGTTCTTTCGCAATTTCAACCAAGGATAAAGTGGGGCGCTCCTCACTAAATAGCTTTAAAATTTCCAATCCCCTCACCAAAGCATTGGCATTATAACGTTCCTTTTCTTCTTTTGCCATAAGCGTTTCACCATCTCATTGTTATTAATTACTATTCTACAATTTTACCAAATATTAAGCAAAGCCTCGGGGAACTTTTATTGGGTCACGACTGAATTTAGGAAATTCAGGACGATTGAATTAAAACGATTGGGATCTTCTTGATAACATAAATGACCAGTCCCAGGGATGGTAACAAATTTTGAATCCTTTATGGACTCGTGAAAAATCTGGGACTCACTTATTGGTGTTACGATATCTAATTCACCGCAAATAACTAGAGTTGGAGCAGAGATAGAAGCTAGAATATCCATTTGATTCAAATGAAATAGGGAATACGCAACAGAGCGGAATCCCATTGGCCTGATTTGCGAATAGATTCTTTCTGCTTCTTTCTTAATTTCTGGGTCTGGGTTTGGGGAAAGAAGTTCCTTTACTCTTAGTGCCGCAAGCTCTTTCGGTTCCATTGATTCAATGTTATTTAATCGATTTTTTAATTTCCGGTCATTCTCTTCTTCACTCAAGGCAGCTGCCCCTCTTGTCGCATCAGAAATAATTAAAGCATCCACCATTTTAGGAAAGCGGTAACAAAAATCAAGGGCAATGGCAGAGCCCATAGAATGTCCCAGCAGCGTAACAGATTCATAGTTTAAATTTTCGATAAATCCTTTCAAAACATCAGCAAATTGCCTAAATTCCCTTAATTCCTCTTTTGGATCAGAGCTCTTTCCATAACCGGGGGCATCCCACGCAATCACCGTGTAATGCTCCGATAAGCCCCTTAATTGTTTTTTCCACGATTGAGAATTGTTTCCCATTCCATGTAAAATAATTAACGGGTCCCCCTCGCCTTCGATTTCATAATGAATTTGTAAATCTCCTACTTGTAAAAAAGCCATATTCTCCCTCCTTGTGTTTTATAAGCAAAACATTGTTTTATATTTTACATATTAAAACAATTACAAGATAAGTCAACAGAATTTTTAGAAAGTTAACTAACTTTCCATAAAAGCTTCACACAAATAAATAAGGCATGCACCTGTGCACGCCCTTTTATTAATCATGAAATACGATTTTATACAATGCCTTGATTCAATGTAATATCCTTTCTGCGATACACACTTAACACCACACCAATTAAGATCGCATTTAGCAGCGTGGGCATTAATCCATAGCTTATGAATGGCAAGGACATAGAAATCAAAGGAACAACGCCCAATGACATTCCGACATTAGTCCCCAGCTGAACGCCATAAAGAGCAACCGCCCCAATCAGAAGCAATTTGCCAAAAGGATCATTGATTTTGTTCATAACCACAATGATTCTTGCAACAAATAAGGATAAGATTACAACCAGGGCAATGGAGAAAAGCCAGCCGTAATAGTAGGTAAAGCTTACAAAAACAAAATTGGTATGTGCCTCGGGAATAAAAACTTGTTTGTCCAAATGGTTTCCGAACCAGCCTGCTTTTGACAGCAGGTCCTTAGCACTCAATAATAAATAACCTGCACCATCATAATATTTTTCAGGATTTAAAAAGGCAAGGAACCTGACTAGCTGATAATCCTTAAGAGTATTCCAAGATATGACGCCTAGAAGTAAAAGGGAACTGAACGCAAACGCCCAGATGAATAAAACCGTTTTCCGACTAAATGTGCTCCACCAAAGCATCACAAAAACCATGACGGTATAAATATAGGTATTTGAAACACTTGGAAGAGCCAAGAAGAAAGACACAGGAATGAGTAACAGAATTCCAAACTGCCAAACCTTCAATCTTGTGTTACTCAAAAACGAAGCCCAGGCAATAAAGAAAAAAGGCACAGCCATGAGGCTTTCAATTGTGATAGGTGGAATTCTTAAAAGCAGCAGTCCATTGACCGTCGTATTTGAAAAAAACCTTAACAGCAAAAGAATCAGCATACCGATGGCGTAAAATACCCAAACATGCTTTTTCCACTTCCGATAATCAATCAGCATGATTCCTAGAGCAGCCGTACCGCTGATTAGGGCAATGATAATCTTAAAGGTTGAAAAATGCCCTTCATTCATATAACCAAGTGAGAACAATGGCAAAAATCCGAGACCCAGAGTGGTAACGAACAGGATTACTAGCAGCCAGTCAACCTTCGGCCGATGGAGCTTGTTCAGCTGCTGTCCTAATTTGACCGGGCTTCCCATCTGCTCAACCGCTTTTATTTCGGCTTCTGATTCTGGAAGTCCCTTCTCAATCCAGATTTTCTTTGTTTCCTTCAAATGATACCCTAATTCCTCGGCAACAAATTTCTTAGCTTCCTTGGACTTGATTTGGTCGGTGACTTCATTTAAAAAGATATGTTTAATATTCTTCACTTTGGCCTCACCACTCTAATAGTTCTTTTAAAACAAACTGTTTCTTTGACTGCTTCTTTTCAGCCTTCCTTAGCGCTTTTCTCCCTTTATCCGTTAGCTGATAATATTTAGCTTCAGTTTCAACGCTCCAGCTTGATTGTAAATAGCCGGTCTGTTCCAGTCGATGCAAAAGCGTATATAGAAAACCTTCATTTTCTTCGATCTTTTGAATGCCCCTTCCCCTAAGAAGCTTCGTTAATTCAAAACCTGTTCTATCCTGAGCAAGTAGCTGCAAGACTGCTAAAAGGATCGTTTCTTCACTTTCATCTTGTCGTTTGATTTTTTCTAGAATGTTTTTTCGATGCTCTTCGGAGAAGTTCAACTCAGAAAACGTCTTCCGATCCATCGCTTTTTTTAAATTTCTCAATCGATTTTCCATCTTTCAACCCTCCAATTGTACCTTCAGTAGTTCCTTTGCACGTCTGAGCCTGGTTTTCACGGTGTTATCACCGATTTCGGTTAACTGGGCGATTTCTTTGATTGGCAGTTCCTCATAATAATAAAGATAAATGGCTTCCCTATATTTGACTGGCAGCTTCATGATGGCCGCAATCAGTTGATCATCCTCTTCTTTTTGGATTATGGTTTGCTCGACCAATTCTTTTTGTGTCGTATTGTTTATCGGTTCTTCTTCTGTGATAACAACATTCTTGTTGTACCAGCTTTTCAGAAAGTCCTTGCTATGATTAATGGCAATCCGCCATAACCATGTTCTTAGTTTCGCTTTACCGCTATATGTATGAAGACTTTGATAACACTTAACAAATATATCTTGAGTCAAGTCCTCTGCAATGGCTCGATTATTCACGTAGGAAAAAACAAGCTTCAGGACCTCCTGGCCATATCTGTTCATAATTTCATCGATAAGTGCTTCCTTATCTTCTGTATCTAACATTTCCACAGTTAATTCTTCCACGGATCCGTCCCTCCCTCTTAAACTATAGACGATATACTCCCTAAAGAAGTTTTTAAATTGAATTAATAAATTAAAAAACGTTAGGTACTCACCCAACGTTTTAACTCATTTACTTATCATTTGGATCAATAATTGCTAATACCTGATGGTCTTCCCATCTTCCGTTTATCTTTACATTTTTGATGGCAATGCCCTCTTTGTGAAAGCCGGATTTCTCCAGCACACGAATGGATCCAATATTATGTGGCATTACTCCTGCTTCAATTCTGTGCAATTTTAATTCATTGAATGCATAATCGACCAAAAGCTGCACAGCTTCTGTCGTATAGCCTTTGCCATTTTGCTTTTTATCTAAAAAATAACCGATAAAGGCACTTTGGAGAGAGAATCGCCAAACTTGAAAAAGATTAATGGTGCCGATTAATTTTCCGTCATTTTTAAAAATGCCAAAATTATAGGCTAGATCGTTATGACGATCTTCTTCATATTGCTTAATTCTTCTAATCTGAGAATCTAATGTATAAAACTCCTCATTACGTTCCATTGAAAATTTCTCAAAGAAACTACGGTTTTCTAGAAGCAATCCTAATAGATTTTCCGCATCCTCTGTTGAAAAAGGTCTTATGTAAATATTCTGACCGATAAGCATAATATCTTCCTTTCCTTCTAAAAACTGCGATACCCCCTATCGAAGTATCGCAGTTCATACAATGTATTATACTAAAAACGCTCCCAGGGCTACCATTGCTTTTTTTAGCGCCTGTTCATAGGCTTTATCTTTACCAACCACAGCACGGAAATCTTTTACATCACGAACTGTCGAGCGTCCCTCTATCTCATAGCCATTATTAAAAATAAGCAGACAGATGGTTGATTTATCGCTCATCCGGTGAAACTTTTTCTCGACGATCATTTCTTCTAATTTTTCGAGCTTATCGTCCTTAATCGAATGCGTCCGGGAATAAGGGATTACGATATGATCATAAATGTGGTGATTCTTACAGGTTACAAATAGAATATTTTCGCCATTATGCTCTACGTGATTGATCTCTCCACATTTTGGGCAAATACTATCTATGAACATAATTTCGCTCTCCCCTTAAATAATTTTTTCAAAGAAAAAAACATTTTAGCTAGCCTGCTGTGTTCTTTTATATATTTCAATTTCATTAAAAAAATACCTTCCAACATGGGAAGGTACACCAAATTTAATCTTATTTTAATGTTTTCTAATTTAAATTTTAAAATAGTAATGATGAATTCCTCACTTTTAACAACTTCAAAGATACTCTCCCCCTGCAAAAAATAAAATCTAGCCATATGACTAGATTTTATTTTTTACATCTTCTCTTATTGATTCAATCATTTGTTCTGATAAATTGGCCGGCAGCGAGGTACCCTCCTTAAAAACCCAGGCATTAACGAGTTCAAGATCTTCTTTTTTAAAGGTAATGCTGTAAACCTGATTCTCATATGTAATTTCCGCAGTGACAAATTCCTCATTGTAAAAATCATCATCAATGATCATATTGGTTATTTCATAAGGCTTCACGAGTAGTCTCCTTTTATCTTTTATGAATATAGGGTTAGCCTTATATGATTGATTATTCACTTGGTTTTGACAATATCCTTATTCTTGCGGTTCCTGACTTCTTCCATCTTAGCATAAAAACTTTCCTCAGCATCGATTCCGAAAAAATTGTAAAACTTGAGCATATAAGCTAGGCAGTCGGCCAACTCTTTCCCTAAATCTTCTTTAATCTGTTCCTTTGCCAGTTCAAAAGCCTTTTCTTCCGGTAATCCTTCTTTGACGTATGAAGCAGTCATGTTAAATGCCTTCCTGAGCTCTTCCGCTACTTCTGCAACCTCCGTTGTCAAAAGCATGTAATTATTTAGAAGAGAAGCCCTGCTTTTTTCAAAGTTCTCCTCGCTAATTTCCCATCCCATTTCTTTTTGGTACTGTTTTGAGAAAGTTTGAATATCTTTCATCCAAAAATCACCCCTTCTGATTTCATCCTTAACTTTATTTAATCAGACGATGGTTTAGTTTTTCAAATCCCTTGAATACATATTTACATTAAACTTGGAAAGGTTATAGGAAGGAGGCTGATGGCTATGAAAAAGGAAGATAAGCTGCAAAATTCAAGTCAAACGAATCACAAAAGGAATCAAAGTCAGGCAGGCCAGACTGTAAATCAAGATGATAATATCAAGGATTATAACAGAGCATGGGAAGATGACCGCCTTTAATACCGGCATCTTCCCTTTATTTTGTTTCACCGCGGCCACGGTATAATAACCCATATTTACATAACCTTTTGTGTTAAAAGCCATAATAAAAGCAAAAAAAAGAGGGGATTTTTATGAAAAAGGTTCTAATTAGTTTAATTGTATTAACGGCCCTTTTCTCCGAAAGTGTGAACCCGCTCATTTCTTCCAATAGAGCTGCGGCACAACATAAACCCATTCCACCATATGCAAAATGGGGCATTATGGCAATGGAAAAAACCCATGAGCGGTATCCAAAAGCAAATATCGTTGATTATCTTCATATTGGCAGAGTTACCGGCACAAAGACCTCAACAGAAAAATTCAAATTATGGTTAAAGGATAATAAAAGGGAATTCGGTGTATTCATTGATATTGAATTTAATAATCAAACACAGAAAGTTATTAAAATAACATTCAGGGAGTCATCAAAATAAAATGCTCAAGAAATTCGCATTAAAAACTAACCAACGTGATCAAATGATTGAAGTTACACAGCAAGTTCAGGATTTTATTAAGGAAATGGGCACCCAAGAAGGTGTCGTCGTTGTTTATTGCCCTCATACAACTGCTGGAATAACGATTAATGAAAACGCTGATCCCGATGTGAAAAGCGATATGATTCGCCGCTTCGACGAAGTGTATCCCTGGAATCATGAACTCGATCGCCATATGGAAGGCAATACCGCTGCGCATATGAAAGCCAGTACTGTAGGGTCATCGCAGCATGTCATTGTAACAGATGGCAGTTTGCTGTTGGGGACATGGCAAGGAATTTATTTCTGTGAGTTTGACGGCCCGCGAAAACGGACTTTTTATGTGAAAGTTTTCTAAAATAAACTCATTCGTACTAATCCTCCAAATTCTACAATAGAAAAATTTTCTAAAAAACACGATAAATTAGTAGTCGATTCCCACTGTCTGTTATATAATATAATCAACAAATTAAACCTGTTATATAATAATCAAACATGATATGGGGGATAAGGAAATGAATAAAACAGACTCAATAGCTCGGAGAATACTAGGTTGGAAGTTAAATAGATGGGACCGATGGTATGACTATGAAAAGAATTTATTCATTCATGATTCTGAATTTCAACCAGAACATAACCTTGATCATGCCATGCTCATCGTGGAAAAGCTAAGGATGTTTGGATACACCTATACAACAAATGGTCATTCAGAGGTCAGCTTTAATGACGTCAAGGCAACTGGCGCCACGTTATCACAAGCCATTACAAATGCTGCCTACTCCATCATTGAAAAACACTCATCAGTTGACAGCGCAAGATTATGGCAACAACTGTGCTAAAACCAAATTCAAAATCATAAATGAAAAAGAACCTGGAATCTCCAAGTTCTTTTTTTCTTGTTTAAAGATATCTTAAAAATCTCTCAGGATTATTTAAAAAATCTTTCGTGAGCCGGACATGCTCGACATCCTCATAATTAATCTGCTGGAGAACTCCATCCTCGATCGCGTATATTTCTGCATTTGGAAGGGCCATTAGTATTGGAGAATGGGTGGCGATAATGAACTGGGCGTCTTCCTTCACCATATCATTGATCATCGAAATTAACGTGAGCTGTTTTAGCGGTGATAACGGCGCTTCCGGTTCATCCAAAATATATAATCCATTCGGTTGAAAGCGCGCTTGAAACAAATCTAAAAAACTCTCCCCATGCGACCGGACCTCAAGCCCTTCACCGTAAAAATGCTGTAAATCGTACAATGTATGGGCATAAGGCAGTACTTCCAGACTAAAAGGATCTTTCGCTTTAATCTCTTTTAGAGTTTGTTGGGATTCTTCTTTTATCGTTGCTAATCTATGCGTGAAATTGATAAAATCATTGGCCCTGAAAAAGAAGCCCTTTTTAGTTTTGACACTCCAGGTTAACTTCAATTTTTGCCCAAGCTCTCTCGCAGGAGCAAGTGTGGGATCGGAGTCAATGTTTTCGCCGCCGATTAAAATGCTGCCAAAATTCGCTGCGATAGCTTCGAGCAAGGTCGATTTCCCTGATCCATTATCCCCGACAAGAATTGTTATTGGCTTGATAAAGTGTAGTTCTGTAAATTTTTTTATAAGAGGAAGATTAAATGGGTACTCATCTTCTTCAATTTCACTTGTTAAAAAAACTGATTTTAGATGCACCATTAAGACCTCCGATTCTACTCGTTACTAGATTTTATTTCTGATAATAAATTCTTGGATGCAATCGATCACTACATTTGCCGCATTAATCGTGGCAGTGATATCTCCCTGGATTTCTAAACTATGGTCAGCTTTTGGAATCACCACGGTGTTCACAAGCCCGTTATTTTTCAAAGAAGCAATTTTCTCCTCGAAATAGTGATGATCATCATCCCCAATAACACAAAGAGACGGACGTTCCGTTTTCATTATGGCCTGGTACACAGTATCCACTTTTAGCAAAGGTGTTAACCAGATTCCCAACGCATTGGGAAAGAGATTTTTCTGTGTCCATTCCATTGCCATCGGAACCGTCCCGATGGATTTACTCAACAGAAACGATTGTTCATAGTGGGTGTTCCTCAGAACTTCTTCGATAACAGCTTTAACATCTTTATACATCCATTGCTTTTGTTCTGCTTCTTCGAGCTTTTTAAAGTGTTCATTTTTTGCAAAGGTATAATTGATATGGAGAACATCCACGTGATTGTTTAAACACATACTTGTTGCATAATAAAATATCGGTCTGTCAGTTGAAATATCCAAGCCCTGGAAGCATGATACAAATGTTTTTACTTGGTTGTTCATACCGAATCCATGTATAGGGAATGGTTGAATGTTCGTTTCTCACCACTTGGTTTGCACTAATTTGATACATGCCATTCACCTCTTATTCATTTGGTCCGAAAACCAACAAAAATGGATTTTAATAGAATGCCCACTGTCAGTTCCCCTTTAGATTTACTTTTTCAAAATGTTCAACCGTTGGAAATGGGTCATAAAAGTGGTGCAAAAGCTTTTTCCATTCCTGATATTCCTCTGATTGCCTGAATCCAACCGTATGATCCTCTAAAGTTTCCCACTTTACCAACAGCAGGTATTTTCCGTCTGTTTCGATGCAGCGCTGTAATTCGTGAGACTGGTAGCCCTTCATCGATGAAATAATGGTTGAGGCCTTTCGAAAAGCTTCTTCAAATTCTTGTTCCATCCCCTGTTTAACCTGTAGCATAGCCGCTTCTAATATCATTTTCTCCCCCTGGATATGATAAATTTTGGTAATCTAAGTCTATCATACGCAGACCCTTAATTGGAAACCAACAACTAGGTATTTTTAAAGTGATTCTTGATATAATGGTATATTCAAGGAGTGATTTTTTTGAAAATAATCAAATACCTTTTGATATTTGTACTTTTTATTGGTGTTGGGGTCGGGGCATGGCTTTATTACCCGCAATATCAAATTCATAAAATGAAAAAGCAAACCGTTGAAGCTAGCAAAGATAATACCAGTGTTTCTTATTTAGATTATTTTCGGGATTCTAACGCTTCTCAAATAGATCATCTTGCGCTAGGTGATTCTATCATTCGCGGAGTGGGAGCTGGGGAGAATGAAAATCTTGTTTCGAAATTCTCTAGCAAGCTGGAAAAGCAAATTCATAAACCAATTGTCTTTCAAAATGAAGGTATAAATGGAATTACAAGCGGGGAATTAGTTGCACTTGTTCAAGAAGGCCGATTTGATGAAGAAATCAAAAAGGCTAACATTGTGACGATTAATGTGGGGGGAAATGACGTTCTTAGGATGGCAAAAGGGCAAAACTTCCAAAACGTCTTCCAATCGTTTAATCAATTACAAACTTCCTTTTCAAAAAATTTGTCTGGCATTGCTGATAGAATTCACATGCTGAATCCTGACGCTACAATCGTCTTTTTAGAATTGTATAATCCGTTGTCTCCTGAAAACGATATGTATTCTTTGGCGGACAAATTGCTTCCAAAATGGAATCTGCAAATTTATCAGGTAGCTAGTCAATATTCATCATCCATAGTGGTGGAGACGACACAGGCTATTAACGGGGAAAAGCTGCAAAATTTATCACCTGATGGAGTTCACCCGAATTCGGCTGGTTATACGGCCATATCGGAGCTTATGATCGATCAGTTTAAACACCAATATCGGAAATTACCAGTATAAAAAAAACAGCCATTGGCTGTTTTTTTATTTCCCTATGAATTCTTGTGTCCAGTAGTTCCCCTGTGAAACGTAACCTACACCAATATAATTGTAGTTTGGACTTAAAATATTTTTTCGGTGTCCTTCACTATTCATCCAGGCATTCACAACTTCTTCTGGAGTCCGTTGCCCCATAGCAATGTTTTCACCTGCATAACGGTAGGTAATACCGTATTTTTTCATCATATCAAATGGAGAACCATATGTCGGGCTCGTATGGCTGAAATAACCATTAGCAGACATATCGCGTGATTTTTCATGGGCCATTTTGCTAAGCGTCAAATCAACCTTAAGCGCAGGCAAACCGTTTTTTGCCCGTTCTTGGTTAGTAAGATCAACGACTTTTTGTTCATATGCACTTAAGGTGCTGGTTGTTTGAGTTGTAGTTGTTGGTGTTGTCTGCTGCTGTACTGGTTTCGGTGCCGGAGTCGGGGTAGACTGCTGAGTTTGCACCGTTTGATTGCTTGGTGCCTGAACCTGCTGTTTTTGAGTTAATGTGATTCCAAAGCTGGCAAAATATTTTTCTATTATGCTATTAATCTCGTTCATATTGTAGCCTTGAAAAACATGTACCGCCTCTTGTGTTGTTGCGGTATTTGAGGCTGCGTGTGCCTTATTTAGTACTGGAATTGCTAAAGCTAATGCCGCCGCTGCAGCCACTGTAAGAATCGCTTTTTTCTTAAACATGATAAATCCTCCTGTTATGAAAATTGCCGTTCATTAGCAAACTCATCATAACATGCGATTTTTGTAATATTTTAGGGAGAATTTTACAGGGGTTCTTCACAAACTATTTTTAAGCTTTTTAAAATATTAACTCTATAAATTATTTGAAAAGTTTCCAGAAATTATAATAAAAATGAGGGTTGACAGCTTTTAATATGGCGGCCGTTTATGACAAACATTTCAGAAAAATATCTATGCTTACAGCAGGGTGACTGTATTGATTTGTTAGAACACGGCTATATGACCGGAGCCTCCTCTTTTCCGCCTTTTCGGTCACCTAGAACCCGGCTACGTGACCGGAGCATTTACTTTTCCACTTTTCGGTCACGTAAAACCCTGCTACGTAACTGGAACTACTACTTTTTCATCTTTTCAGTCACCTAGAACCCTGCTTCGTGACCAAAACCCCTGCTCCATCTCCATTTAGAGCACGTAGAGCAACTTTAAAGATATTTACGAGCAATCTTCTTTGCAACGGATACCTTTTCTTCCTAAAGTAATCGATAATGGCTCAGGCATGGATGAACAAACTCTATCAACTCTCCAAAAACGTCTTCTGGAGGAAGAACATACGATAGGCGGCAAAAATATTGGCATTAAAAATGTCCATGATCGGATTCGTCTTCACTTTGGTGAGGAATATGGGCTGCAAATTGAAAGTAAACTTGGAGAGGGAACGGCTGTGACAATTTGTATGCCGATTGTATACTCAAATGAAATGGTCGTTATGGACTAGCGACCTTTTCATTTAATCCGAACGGTTAATTAATTTATCTCGATCGTGGACTTGAGGCGGCTTTTCCAGCCACCTTTCTTTAATATCATTTTGGCTCCATCTTCTGCATAACTCGCTAATTCAGCGATTAATTTAGCATATTCTAACCCAATGTCTTTTCTAACACTTCCGCCAATAGCGGTCCCAAAATCAGCAATGGCAATCGCACTTAAAAGATTAGCTTGAAACAGCATTAATTTATCGGAAAATGGCGGTTCAATCGATCCGGTGATTAAGGAATCCCACGTAGAAGGATAGGAAGTATTGCTGTCTTGTAAAATCTCGAAAAAGGTTTTGATCTGTTTTTTCCCAATCTTTGATCCCCGTTGCAGAAAGGTCCTTATTTCTTGTGACTTAGCCACTTGGCTAAATCCCAATAAAACGGTTTGGCCTACATGGCAAACTTCGATATTGGTCCCTAAATGGGCAATTTCAATTGCTAACAAGGGTCGTTGCTTGCCCAAAAATTGTCCTAAAAAATCATTGTCCTCCACGAATAAAACCTCATCGGGATAATCCAAATAGGGCGACCTTACATAAAAACCATATTCTAGAGATAAATCAACAGCTAAATCATACATGGTTTCTGTTTGGCTGTACCAAAGCTTATACAATTCACGAATGTCCTTTCTGGCAGCAATGGCTTTCGCTAATGAATAGGTGTTCAAACCGGTTCGGCCCATATGCTCTAGATACCTCAAGTAAAATTCATCGGAAAACAATCTTGGGGCATTTTTATGTATATCGTTTTCGCCAAAGCCTTGAGGAATAGCAATTTGCTCTTTTTGAAATAATTCAGTGAGTGATTCAAGGTGATTTTCTGCGATTTTCAAACCTAAGTCGATAATTTTTTCCGTTTTTTTATCTTCGACGGTATTTTTAAAGTGGAGGAGCATGCATTTGCCCATCGTGTCAGCCATATAAGTATTCCATAAGGTTGCGAGCTCAGAGGCTGTTAGACGCGGATGGCGATTGGTACTCATTCATTCATCTCCCCTTTTTTGAATAAATTTCCCTATGTAAGGCATTTTTATTAGTGGAAAAATTAAGCGTTAATAAAAAAACACTCCCGCTTGCTGCGGAAGTGTCTTTACATGATATTAGGCTACATTCTCTATTTTATCATCATTAAGTTTATGGCCTTCCCATTTGGTAATGACAATGGCAGCAAGGGAGTTTCCAACAATATTAACGCAGGTACGTGCCATATCCAAAATCCGGTCAATTCCCGCAATAAACGCTAGTCCTTCAACTGGGATTCCAACACTTCCCAGGGTGGCAAGGAGGACGACAAATGATACACCAGGAACTCCGGCAATTCCTTTTGAAGTTAACATTAATACAAGTACTAATGTAATTTGGTGACCTATACTCATATGAATACCATACATTTGCGCAATGAACAACGCCGCTATCGCTTGATATAACGTTGACCCGTCAAGATTAAAAGAATATCCCGTAGGAATGACAAATGAGGTAATTCCTTTTGGACATCCGATTCTCTCCATTTTTTCCATGATTCTTGGGAGAACGGTTTCAGAACTTGCTGTAGAGTACCCCAGAATAAGTTCGTCTTTTAAGTAACGAATTAGTTTAAATATACTGTAACCAGCAATTTTTGCTACTAAACCAAGAACAACTAAAATAAAGAAAATCATAGCTCCATAAACGACGAGTACTAATTTACCTAATGGAATCAATGAAGTAATTCCAAACTTTGAAACGGTAACACCAATTAAGGCAAAAACACCAAGTGGAGCCAGTTTCATGATTTGATTCGTGACATAGAACATCGCATCAGCTGTTCCTCTAAAGAACTTGAGGATAGGCTCCCCTTTTTCCCCAATAGCCGCTATACCGATTCCGAACATGACGGAAAAGAAAATGATCGCAAGCATATCTCCATTTGCTAATGATTGGATAATATTGGTCGGTACAATATTGATAAAGGTATCAGCCATCGAATGTGACTCTGTTTGTTCCGCAGTTTGAACATAAGTATTAATATCAGTTTTCGTTAAGTGGGAGCGGTCAACCCCAGACCCAGGCTGGAACACATTAGCCGCAAGAAGGCCCACAAAAATAGCAATTGTCGTAATGATTTCGAAATAAAGAAGGGTCTTACCTCCAAGCTTCCCCAGCGATTTCATATCACCCGCGCCGGCAACCCCAACGATTAGACTGGAAACCACAATCGGCACAACAATCATTTTAATTAATCGAATAAATATCGTTCCGATAGGCTGCAGCCAAGTAACTACATTCTCATTTCCATAAAAAATGGCTCCGACAATAATACCAAGTGCCAGACCAATGAATATTTGCCACGCTAAACTAATTCTCTTCAATACAATTCCTCCTCTTCAACAACTAAATTGTTAGTTATTTTTTACTATATAAAAATTAATATGTAGAGATATCTTCCCCGAGTCGATATTCAAAATAACTATATTTACCGAGGATAACGCTTACTTAATAATCATTTGATTTTTTAAAATCATTTTTTTAGAATAACATGAAATACATTATTGAGGAAGAGATATGTTTGCCAATTGAAAATTTTGCCGTTTTCTCATATCTTGTTACAACCATTTTCTGTGTTATAATATTTCCCGGCATAAGTAAAATATAAATATTATTTACTTAATGCGGGTGGGAGAGGGCAACACGAAAGTGTGTGATTAAAATATGAGAGGAGTTTTCAAACTTAAGCAGAACAAAACAAATTTGAAAAAGGAGGTTATAGCAGGGTTAACATCGTTTTTTTCCATTGTCTACATTATAGCCGTGAATGGAAATATCCTTCAGGATGCCGGAATACCGATTGAAGCTGGGATTATCGCAACCGTACTTTCTTCGCTGATTGGCTGTTTACTAGTTGCCTTTATGGCAAATGCACCATTAATCATCGTACCTGGAATGGGCATTAATGCCTTATTCACCTATACCATCGTAGGTTCGATGGGGCTGAATTATATGGAAGCGTTAGGAGCCGTTGTCGTATCTGGAATCCTCTTTGTGATTGTAGCCTTTACAAAATTATCAGTGATTTTGTCTAAGGCGATACCTTCGTCCTTAAAAGAATCGATTTCAGTGGGAATTGGCCTATTCATCGCCTTTATTGGCTTGCAAAAAAGCGGAATTATTGTGGGGAATCCCACTAACTTCGTAGCTATGGGGAATTTATCTGCCCCGATGGTTCTGGCATCAATCATTAATCTAATTATCACGTTATTTTTATTTTTGAAAAAAGTACCGGGGAATTTCTTAATCAGTATTATTCTAGGGACTATCATTTCCTACTTTTTTGGTATCGTTCATTTTTCAAAAATGGATACCAGCTTTATTTCCTTCGCAGACTATAAAAATGTTTTATTAAGCGCAGACTTTGGAAACATGGCCACCATTCCGTTTTGGACGGCTGCCTTTTCACTGGTTTTAGTTCTCGTTTTTGAAAATATCGGACTGCTTCATTCGCAGGTGAACGGAATGCTGGAAGCACCGGAAAAAAATGAGAAATCACTTAAAGCCATTTCAATTTCTACAATTGTTTGTGGATTATTAGGCACAAGTCCATCTGTTTCGACGGTGGAAACAGCGGCGGGAATCACGGCTGGCGGAAGAACGGGGTTAACCTCTGTTGTAACAGGTTTACTCATTTTATCATCACTTTTCTTCATGCCTTTTATCAAACTCGTACCAAGTTCGGCAATCGCACCAATCCTCATCATCATTGGAGGATTGATGCTGACCAATATCGTAAATATCGATTTTACAGACTTTACCGAAGCGTTCCCGGCATTTCTTGTTATTATCATGATTCCGTTAACCTACAGTATCGTCGATGGAATTGCGTTTGGATTTATCGCTTACCCGCTGGTTAAGCTTTTTACAAACAAACAAAAGCAGCTTTCTCTCTCGATTTATATTATTTCGATGCTGTTTTTGACCAATTTCCTGCTGCACACAGTTTAATAAGCGCACAAAGGAGCCATTTGGCTCCTTTTGCTATTTTTGTGCTTGTATTGCATAGTGTTGGCTTTCGGTTTCAAATGGATTTTCTTCAATTACGAATCCAAGGTCTTCGATGAGCTGGTAATCTTCTTTAGCGGCTTGGCCATCGGTTGTCAAATAATCACCGACGAAGATGGAGTTCGCAATAAACAGCCCCAAGTTCTGTAAGGAGCGTAAATTGTATTCCCGTCCCCCAGAAATCCGAATTTCTTTAGATGGATTCACAAATCGGAAGAGTGCCAGGATTTTCAGGCAGCGCATTGGCGTTAAATCATCTAAATTCTCTAACTTTGTTCCTTTTATCGGATGCAGGAAATTAACCGGGATGGAATCTGCATCAAGCTCCTTGAGTGCAAATGCCATTTCTACAATATCATCATCCGTTTCACCCATTCCGCAAATTACACCGGAGCATGGTGAAATCCCTGCTTTTTTCAAGTTTTCAATCGTATGGATTCGATCATCATAATCGTGAGTAGTCGTAATATTAGCATGATGATTAGCACTAGTATTGATGTTGTGATTAAAGCGGTCGACACCTGCCGCTTTCAGCTTTACCGCCTGGTCTTCAGTCACAAGCCCCAAACAGGCACAAATTTTAATTTGCTCTACCTCTTGTTTGATTTGTTCGACAGCAGTTATCACTGTATCGACTTCATTGTTGGTGGGTCTTCTGCCGCTCATGACAATACAGTATGTACCGATTTTGTTCTTTTTCGCTTCTTTTGCTCCTTCGACTATAGTTTGTTTGCTGATTAACGTGTAGCGGTCAATCTCTGTTTTTGCTTTAATCGATTGGGAACAGTAGCCGCAGTCCTCTGGGCAGAGTCCGCTCTTTGCATTAATAATCAAATTCAGTTTTACTTTTTTTCCATAAAAATGTCTGCGAATCTCAAAGGCAGCATGGACAAGTGCCAAGACTTCGTCATCATTGACCGCCAAAATCTCCTTAGCTTCTTCTTTCGTTAATGAATACCCTTCGATTACTCTCTGTGCCAGCTTTAGCCACTCCACTTGATCACCTCATATTTATTTGTTAACCTTTTTTATTCTTTGGTTTACATATAAAATTATAAAACATTTAATCTTCTAATCAAGTATTATTTGTTAACCAATTTAAAAAGTAGTTGACATAAATTTATTGATAGTTTTAAAATCAGTAATATACAAATAAAAAAGTGGGGATGGATTATGAAAATTTTAGATATTACATACGTTGCTCTGCTTGCGGCATTTATGGGAGTATTGGGGTTTATTCCACCAATCATGCTTTCGTTTACACCGGTACCGATTACGATCCAAACCTTAGGTGTTTTGCTGGCCGGCGGTGTTTTAGGGCCAAGACTCGGCGCCTTAAGTATGACCGTCTTTTTATTGGTTGTTGCGGCTGGGGCACCACTATTATCGGGAGGCCGCGGAGGAATTGCTGTATTTGTCGGGCCAAGTGCCGGTTACCTTTTCGCTTATCCTTTAGCTGCTTTTTGCGTGGGCTATCTAATCAAGCGATTTAGCAAATTGAAATTACGAAATATTTTACTTGTCAATTTAACAGTGGGAATTTTCCTGCTTTACCTCATCGGTATCCCTGTTCAAGCTTTTGTAATGGATATTCCGATTGAGAAAGCCATCTTAACAAGCATGGCCTATATTCCTGGAGATATCTTAAAAGCAATACTTGCTTCTTATTTAGTTTATAGACTGGTAAAATCTCCTGCTATAAAACGCAACTTGCACAAAAATGTAGAGACACTTTAATGTGTCTTCTTTTTTTGGTTATGGTTATCCGCTGATTGAGTGTTGTTATCCGCTGATTGGCGCTGCTTATCCGCTGATTGGATTACGTTATCCGCTAATTAGAGCATGTTATCCGCTGATTGAAGCACGCTATCCGCCAATTGATTTGCTTTTCGCTGATTGGATTACGTTATCCACTAATTAGAGCATGCTATCCGCCAATTGGCTCCGCTTATCCGCTGATTGGCTCTCCTATCCGATAATAACTTTACCTAAACTTGTGTTAGTATGTAAAAAGAGGTGATAAATATGACATCCATAACGGAAACATACATAAACCATGCTCAATCTTCCCCTGAAAAAATCGCTATTCAAACTAACAATAAACAAATAAACTATCACACCTGGCACAAGATGGTGTGCAAAACGGCAAACTGGCTGGATTCTCTTAATCTTGAACATCGAACAATAGGAATCTTACTACCAAACGGAATCCCCTTCCTACAGCTATTTGCTGGGGCAGCCACCGCCGGCTGGACTTCCGTTCTCTTTGATTTGAAATGGACCGAAACCGAGCTGCAACATCGGCTAACATTGGCCCAGCCATCCATCCTTATCACAACAGGTGAGTTTTTTTCAAAAGTCCAGCATCTCCCTGTAAACAGCCTAATATGGGAGGATGTCCTTTCAGAAGTCAATAACGCTGCCTCAAGCAGAGCCATAGAGATAGACGGAAAGACCCCGTTTTATATGGGATTTACATCTGGGACAACCGGGAATCCGAAAGCCTTTATTCGTGCTCATGACTCATGGGTAGCAAGCTTCGATTGCAGCCGATATGATTTTCAGCTCAATGAACATGATCATGTAATCGTGCCTGGGGCATTGATTCATTCCCATTTCCTCTATGGCGCCATTAGCACCTTATTTATAGGAGGAACAGTCTATCTACTCGAAAAATTTTCTTCGAGTAATTCCTTAGCATTAATGGAATCGCTGCCTATTACAGCTGTCTATGTCGTACCAACCATGGTCGCAGCCTTTTTAAAAGATGGATCTCGCATTGAAAAACACATTAAATTCCTCTCCTCTGGTGCAAAATGGGAGGAGAATTCCAAGCAGCGAATCCGGCAGATGTTCCCGTCCCTCTCCATGTACGAATTTTATGGAGCCAGCGAATTAAGCTTTGTTACCGTATTAAACGATAATGATAGAAAGCCTGGCTCCGTCGGCAAGCCCTGTCATAATGTCCAAATCCAAATTCGCCGTTCGAACATGGAGGAAGCTAAACCAAACGAACCCGGGAAAATTTTTGTAAAAAGTAACATGCTTTTCATTGGGTATCTCCAAACGGAGGGGACTTCCGGTCATCAACGCATTCGTCCGATCCACGACGAAAACGGCTGGATTACGGTTGATGATATGGGTTATCTAGATGAAGACGGCTACCTTTACATCTCGGGCCGTGAAAAAAATATGATTTTATACGGAGCGATTAATATTTTTCCAGAAGAAATTGAAAAGGTAATTGGTTTGCATCCTTCTGTCGAAGAAGTAGCCGTCATCGGCATCCAAGACTCATATTGGGGACAAATTGCCGCCGCTGTCGTAAAAGGTAACGCAACGATTATGGACTTAAAAAAATTATGCAAGCAGCATTTATCATCCTATAAAATCCCGCGGAAATGGTTTTTCATCGAGGAAATGCCGCATACAACCAGCGGAAAAATTTCCCGCCCGGAAGTGAAGGAATTAATCGAAAACGAGGTGACGAGCCATTAAACGAGCAGTCATTGTCCGTGCAAAACGAACACCGGTTGGAAAAAAAAATGGAATGCTGCATTGCCTAGAACCACAGGAATTGACAGCTCCCATCCTCAGCCATTTAGCTGACGGACTTGGTGAAAACGTTGATGACGTGATATTAGGCAATGTTACGGGGCCTGGAGGAAATATCGGCCGGTTATCCGCGCTGGCAGCAGGTCTTCCTCTTTCAATCCCAGGTTTGATGCTGGACCGGCAATGCAGTGCTGGTCTTGAGGCCATCCGGCTAGCCTGTTATTTCATTCAAGGCGGTGCAGGATCGTGCTATATCGCTGGTGGTGTTGAAAGCTCCAGTACCTCCCACTTTGAAAAACGGGCCCGCTTCTCTCCTGACAGCATTGGGGATCCTGACATGCTCGAGGCGGCGGAAATGGTCGCCAAAAAATATGGAATATCGAAAGAACTCCAGGATGAATATGCCTTTCTAAGCTTTGAACGCAGCTGGGAAGCGTTTGAGAAAGGAATTTTTGCGGAGGAAATCGTCCCCGTTGAACAATGGAGCAATGATGAAGAGTTTTTTAAAAAGAGGAACATGGAAGCTTTGCTTAGAAGAGCCAAACCGATTTTTGAGAATGGTACCGTTACAGCGGGCAACAGCTGTGGAATTAATGACGGGGCTGCTGCAGTGGTGGTAATGGAGGAGGAAACCGCTCGTGCTCGCGGCTTCATACCCGTGCTTCGCTTTGTTGACAGTCAGGTTGCCGGGGTCCATCCCTTTTATCCAGGGGCAGCACCCATACCAGCAATCCAAACATTATTAAATAGAAATGGGCTCACTGTCGAAGACATTGATTTGTTTGAAATCAATGAAGCTTTTGCCTCAAAAATGGTTGCTTGTTCACAAGAACTCTCCATTCCCTATGAAAAATTGAATCTGGGCGGCGGTGCGTTAACGGTCGGCCACCCCTACGGCGCCTCTGGTGCTATTTTGGTCACTCGGCTTTTCTATGAAGTCCAAAGAAGACATGGAGTAAAATATGTTCTCGCTGCGATCGGAAGCGGCGGCGGAATAGGTGTTGCTGTGTTATTTGAAACGGTTAGGGAAAAAGGTTTAGAAGACAATACAAATGATGATTGGTAGGTTCATTGCCCGGGATGAAGTAAAAAGTACTCCCTCGGGCAATGAAACGCCTATTCATTTACCCTAATGTCAAAATACGCTCTCCCACGGTAAATGAAAGTTGTTTAAAGCACAACATGTTCCTCCCCAGTTTGCCTTTCCAGCCAACCAATAAGGTCTTCCAAAAACTGTTCCCGTCCTTCGTCATCAAACGGACGGTGCCGCATGGCTGGATATTCTAATTTCTGTTTGTTCTGGGAAGCGACAGACTCAAAGAATTGTTTCAGCTTATCGGGGGGAGTTATTTCATCTTCTAACCCAAACTGCAGCAGAAAAGGCAGATTTATAGAGCTTGCTTCTTTTGTTAAACGCTCTACTGTCAGCATTAACCCTCGTCCCAGTCCAGGTGTTACCGTATCATGTCGCAATACGTCAGAATTAAGTTTGTCAATCATATCCGGGTCTCGAGTTAACCTATTAATATCCCCAGGTTTTACAATACTAAAATCCGGTTTAAGCTTACCCATTAGAGATATCAGCAGCCTTTCCGATCTAGTCGCTTCGTAGGAAATCGCCGGGGCAATAGCAATAACCCCTGCAAGATTGGTACCATGATCTAATACATAATCAAGTGTTACAACCCCGCCTAAGCTATGACCAAGAATAAACAATGGCAGATTGGGAAACTTGGAAACTACCATCCTGCGAAACTTATCTAAATCAACTTTGTATTCCTCCCAGATCCGAATAAAGCCCCT
The DNA here is from genome assembly GCF_019969725.1 of Neobacillus bataviensis. The sequence goes on along the minus strand of NZ_JAHXYW010000002.1, from coordinate 351,953 downwards.
CTTACCCGAACTTTTTCCATGGCCGCGCTGATCATAGGCATAAACAATATAATCATTTTCCACCAATCTAGTACTTATGTTTTCCAAGCCCCCACTATGGTCACCATGCCCATGTACTAAAATCATGGCTGCTTTTGGGATCGTCTTCGGTTTCAAAACCCGATAATGAAGCTCCACTCCATTATGGCCATTAAAAGTCCCTTCTTTCATCGATTGAGTCTCTCCTTTTTTATAAAAAAATCCATGCCTGTCCATTACAAACCACGTAGTTCGGCATATGATGTACTACCTTGTGAAAAAGGAGGTAGATTCCATATGTCAGACGGACATCGCTCAAACTTTGCCTTAATCGTTGTGCTTTTCATCCTTTTAATTATTGTGGGTGCATCATTCATGTACTAATCTAATAAAAAAGATTCGTACATGTAAGCAACAGGAAGCGTGAATGCCACGCTTCTTTTATTTTACAACCACAACTTTTTGAATAATTGGATGCAGCAAATAGCCAATCCCCACCCCGAGCACATTTAAAATAAAATCGTCAATATCCATACTTCCGCGTTTTGTAAAGTACTGCGCCGCTTCAATCAGCGAAATAGAAAGAATAGGAAAGGAAATCAATTTCACCTTCGAAGGACGTTTGTTTAGTAAGTACGCCGCAACACCATAAGGAACGAATAACAATATATTCGCGGTAATATTGTAGAAGGCAACTAGGAAATGTGCATCTCCTGAAAAAAATCCTAGGATTGTTCTAAAAGGCATCAAGTTAATTTGTTTATACTCTTGATTCGAGGGCCGGAAGAATAACAATATGAATAAGCCCAAGCTATACATACACATGACAGACTTGATAAGAAGACTAGGTACTGTTATTGTCCCTTTTCCTATTAAATAAACCAAGAAAAACACCAGCATTGTCACGCAGGCCCATACAACCACTAAAACAACAGGGTGAAGATAGGCCAAGAGTTTTAACCAAACCGGCAATAAAACCAAAAAGAGAATCTGAGATATTCCTAACGATAACCATAGCAACCGGTTTTTCATAACTGGATAACCCTATTCATAGTAATGGATTAATCGGTTTAATAATTGATCCAATGATATAAAGTTATGCCCTAGTGAACGGGCAAAACTAGTATCGACAGACCATGAACCAGGCAAATTGTATGGTGATGGATCTCCATCCTTTTGTAAAATTGCCTCTGTTGAAGTCAGGTCTTCAATTAACGTTACCAATTCTTTTAAACTTATGTCCTCGCTAGATCCAGGGTTTATGCCTCCATGAAAATCAGACTTTGCCATACTGAATAAAAACGTTGCCGCTTCTTCTGAATCTATAAAACTATAGCGCAAATCTGGATTCTCGATGAACATCGCTTTCCCCTCTTTGACATGGTCCACATGGAATTTTAAACGATTGGTATAATCATCTTTTCCGATAATAATCGGAAAGCGGACGGCTGTAACGGGAACTTCTGCATTTTGAAAAAGAACGGCTTCGGCTGCCCGCTTTGCTTCTTGGTAACCTACATAACCGATATACTCGCCTCTAGTTTTTAACAATGGGTTAAACTCTAGGGGATTAAAGTTTTCTTCCTTATGCTTGGTCCCAAAATCATAGACTGCCTGGCTGGATGTAAATATGTATTTTCGAATTTTCCCAGATAATGCTTGCAACGTATCGGAAGCCTCCTGGGAAGAATAGCATGTTTGATCAAAGACAACATCCCATTTCTTTCCTTGGAAGGCTTTATGTAAAGAACCGGCATCCTCTCGGCTAATTTTCAACCTTGATACTTGATCACCAAAGGAATCGGGTGTCTTTCCCCTTGTCGCAATGGTTACCTCAATTCCTTCATCTAACAATAATTGGACTAATCTTTTCCCAACAAACTGTGTTCCCCCAAGAATTAACGCAGATTTCACCAAAAATCTCCCCCTGCTTATTTTTTTCAGCGATAGCCCTTTTAAGCGTTTTCATGCCTTAATTATAGCAGGATTTACAATAGGAATCGAAAATCAAAAAGAGACATTACACTGACGAATGTCCCAAACTTTCTTGTTCTTTTCTTTCATTTAATATGTCCTTAATGATTTCCATATGAAAGGCGGCCCATGCTTTTTCACGAAAATGAAGAATGACACTGGCAGCCACGGCAAAAATATAAAGGAAACTGAAGACAAGCCATAGCAAACTGCCATCATGAAAAAGAAATTCCGATAATTGCTTTGAAAATAAAAGCATTAACCATGGTACCGCTGAAACAAGGATAGGAATAAAACCGGAACCGTTCTTTTCTTTTGTCATGCGGTAAAAAATTAATTTTAATGCACTGCTGTCAAGCGCCCTGTATAGCTTTTGAATTTCTTCTATTTCAATAAGTTCCTTCATGTCTTTGACAGCATGTCCATGATCCATTATTTTTTTCAAGCGAAGAAAAACTTTATGTGCATCCCCTCGTAATGAAAACATATTTTCTCCCTGCCTCAAAAAATAAAATCTTTAACACTCAATTATATTTCCCTATACGATTTCAAATAAACGAAAAAGAACCTTGATTCGAAATCAAGGTTCTCAAATGGAAATGCTTAACTTGATAATTTTTCTGTCATCAATCCTTGTGAGGCATTTTCAGATTTCTTTGGCCTTACAGCAAGCCAAACCAGCCCGCCGAACACAAGAAGAATCAAACCACAAACCTGGAAGGAATGGTGGAATCCTGCCGCTGGATTGGATGAATGTTGAACAAGATAACCTGTTACATATGGTCCAACAATCCCGCCTAAGGAAGTCAACGCCATAAACCAACCTTGAATTTTACCTTGATGCTTTTTGGAAACTAACTCCACCAAAATGGCTGGTCCAAGCACTAAGGTAATACATCCAAAGGTTAATCCCAAAGATAGTAACACAATCGCCATAATGTTCGAGCTTGCAAAGGTTCCTAAAGTGTAGCAAACTGCACCTGCCAGCATAACTGGCCCTAAAACAAATACCCGCCCCTTGACCACACTTTTCGTTTTATGAAAAAGCCGGTCCGAAACCGAAGAAAAAACAATCTGCGAAATAGTAATCATGATCCAAGGTAAAGAAACAACAATCTTTAATGTTTCCGGACTTAATTTTCGAACATTCTGAAGGTAGTTCGGCAGCCAGTTTAGTCCAATCGTGAATGACCAATAAGTAGCAAAACCACATAAAGCAATGAGAATAAAATTTTTCGAGAACAATACGGAAGTAAATTTTGACTCAAGAATGACTTTTGTCACTACAGCATCACCTTTGGAGTCAGATGCTGCTACAGGCTGAACCGCTTTCTCTTTTGCCAGCCATAACCACATGACAATCCAGATTGCACCGACAATTCCCGTTGCAATAAAGGCAGAGCGCCATCCATAGTTTAAAATAAGGTGCATTAAGATCGGAGCGGAAATCGCTACACCAAGAGGGCCGCCGATTGATACCAAGGTTAAACCGATACCGAGTTTTTCCTTTGGCAGCCATTTAGATGCCGCCGTCATCGCTAATGAATAGGAAGGTCCTTCCCCTGCCCCTAAAATGATCCTCGTAATCAATAAATATGTAAAGCTTGAAACAAATACAGTGGAAAACTGAACAAGGGCCCAAATAGCTGCCATCCCGGCGATTACTTTTCGGGTTCCAATCTTATCGGCAAGTGCTCCTACGAGAACAGCGGAAAGAGAATAAAGTAAAAAGAATCCACTGCCGACAACGCCCCATTGCTCCGGATTCAGTCCTAATTCCTTCATAATTGGAACAGACGCAAAGCCGATAATCGCCTTATCGGCATTACTGATGACCGTCAATAAGAATAAAAGTAAAATAATGACCCACGCTTTTTTCGAGATTTTCGCACTATTGGTTTTCTTTTGATCCATATAAGGACCCCCTTTATTTAAATGTAACTTCCACTTTTCCTAAACCGGTAAAACCGGCAGTGAACCGATCTCCTTTTTCAGCCGCAATAGCTGCTGATAATGCTCCGGATAAAATAACTTCGCCGGCCTTCAAAATGACATTATACTCTGATAATTTATTCGCCAGCCAGGCGACACAAGCGGCCGGATGCCCTAATACGTCAGAGCCATAGCCTGTATTCATCAACTCTCCATTTCGAAAAAGTTTCATTTCGATTTGGGTTAAATCCAAATCTGTCATCGAAAACTTTTCATCCCCTAAAACATAGAGACCACAGGAAGCATTGTCCGCAATCGTGTCCTGCAATTTAATTCTCCAGTCTACAATGCGGCTGTCGACTATTTCTAAGGCAGGTACAAAATAGTCTGTCGCCTCTAACACGTCCTCCAGTGTGACGGATGGACCTTGCAAATCTTTTCGAAGGACGAAAGCAATTTCCGCTTCTACTTTTGGCTGAAAAAGCTCATTTAGTGAAATAATGCCATTATTCGCCACATCCATCCGATCCAATAAATGTCCATAATCCGGCTGGTCTACGCCTAACAGCTTCTGCATCGCAAAGGAAGTTAGACCAATTTTTTTACCGACGATCTGCTGTCCAGCCCGGACTTTCTGATCTATTGATTTGATTTGAACATAATATGCCTCCTCAACAGTCATATCCGGATACAAATCCGTAAGCGGCGTGACCATTTGCTTCTCCGCTTCTGCTAGAAGCAAATGCTTATATGCCTGGTCTACTCGAGATGCTACATGGTTAGTCATTGAAAAAACCTCTCTCTATAAAAATGTACAAAAAGAGCACTATTCAAAGATTCAGTGATTATACAAGCCAATTGAATCAATTAAATAGTGCTTTTTCATTAACTGCGAGATTTGCAGTTTGGTTGTCAGAACAAAGTTGGTCAGCCTTATTTATTCGTTACAAGATTTGCTTCTTCCTTATTGTTCGCCTGATTCTTTAAAAGAAAGTCTGTTAAAATGCGGTTAAACTCTTCTGGTTTTTCCCATTGCGGCCAGTGCCCGGCATCTTTGATGACAACTAATTCGCTATTTGGAATCATGTCTTGAATTGGTTTAGCTTCCTCAACGGTTGAAGTCGGATCATGGTCTGTCCAAGCCAATAAAGTAGGAACATTGATTTTGCCGCACCATGATGGGTCCCAGCTGTATTGCTTTCGTACTTCGATATCCTGCAAGCAGACGATATGGTGTACCGCTTTTTGGTAAGACGGCTGGGTATAAATTTTATAGCGGGTGTCGATTAATTCTTCGGTAACTTGGCTCTTGTCATACATTAACCACTCAAGCCTAGTTTTTACATTTTCATAGTTTGCTTCAAGAACAGCTTTTAAAGTCGAATCTTTTAATCTTTGCATCACTTCAGGCTTGTTGTTCACATTCCCAGGAGTATTCAGGACCATCGCTTTTACATATTCCGGATGCTCAGCCGCAAACCAGGCGGCCACCCAGCCTCCTAATGATTCACCAGACAGATAGACTTGCTTTAAATCCAGTGCCTGAATCACCCATAATAAGTGATCACTATAATAGTCAATTCCATACTGACGATCTGGTTTATCGGTGAAGCCATGTCCTACCATATCAATGTTGATAACGCGAAAATGTTCACTCAGACCCTTCATATTTCTAGCATAAGCCTCGATATGTCCCCCAGTGCCATGAAGTAAAATCAGAGGTTCACCAGTGCCCGCTTCCATTACTCTTGTTTTGATTCCATTGGCATCTAAATAATAGAGTTTATATTCAACATCCGCTAAATCTGTCCAAATTGTCATTCCAATCGCTCCTTATTAAATACTCACTTCATATTCTGATGATTTACTAGACTTTTGATTTACTGGCTGCGAGAACTGAACAATCGCCATGCCTGTCACCCATTCCGGAATCGGCTCATAACAGGCCACGTCCGCTTCAAACCCTTGCAGCACCCCTAGCAGGACCAGCCAGTTGCGGATTTCCTGCCCGCCATTTCCTAGATGCTCTTCAATAAATGCAGCACTCCAGCTTCGTAAACCGGAATAATCTTTCTCAGTCACTAAGCGTAAAAACTCTCGGTCAATTTGCTCATTAACTGGACCTGATTTAATTCGGGTTACATTGGTTTCCCGTAATTTTAAATATTCATCCAGCTGGTCAATTTCCTGGCGGCCATTCTTTAAAACATTAATCAAAAATTGATCTTCTGGTTTTTCACTCTCTATCTTTGGAATCGGCACCCAATGAGATAATCCGCCCGAAGCAACAATCGCAACCTTTTTATCAGAATCCCATGATTCGATCGCACCACGGATAACTTCTCCCAGCTGGAAACAGCGGTCCATAGTCGGCAGCGGCGGTGCAGAGGTATTCACGGCAATAGGAACAACCGGGATTCCAAGATCAGGATTTAAAAAATAGACTCCTTGTGTATGACCATGGTCCACCTTCATTTTTAATGTGAAGGCAAAATCAACATTTTTCTCTAAACTCGTATGGAGAATATGTTTTGCTAGTTCTTGCTGTACAGGAATTTTGTATTTCGGCAGCTGCCAGTCTCCCCAGCCTTCACATTCGCCAATGCCAATCGTAAAGGACGGCATATGGTCGTAGAAATAACTATTAAAATGGTCATCGGAAACCAATACAATCACATCTGCACCAACGTTTTTCAGCCACTTCTTCATTTCTGCTGCTGTTTGAATAAAACGCCTTCCTTTTTCACCGGCGCCCGCTTCATTGGTCATGATCATGGGGCTGTGCGACATCGCTACACCTGCAATAATTTCAGCCATTTTTTCCACTTCCTTTCATAAATTTACGAGATTAATCGTTTCTCCTCTTCCCGCATACGGCGGTGCCACACAACGGAAAGGCTGCCCTTTAAAAATAAGGGAATCTCTTTTTCACAATGAAGGGAAGACCCATCTGTGACGATTATTTCGGTTGTGATAGAACTGTGCTCATTTTTCAGTGTTACAAAATAGCGTCCTTGTACAGGAACAGTATAGTAGGGATGAAGCTTAAGTAAAATCCCGTCCCAATCACATTTCACTTCATAAGGCCGGCCAAGAAAATCAGGCATCTCCTCTACATTCCCCGTTAAGAGCCGTTCCCGAATGCAGGTGGAACTGATTTTCTCCCCGCGGCACTCTACCTTTGCTACTTTTGTGACTTCAATGCGTCCGCCGGAATCTTCCTGAAGCCGGTCCATATGTCCGGCTCCACGGCAGCCATAGGAAAAATCAAAACCCGCAACCGCATGGACTACACCGAAATCAACCAAATATTTGGCAACAAACTGCTCTGGTGATAGAGCAGCAAACGGTTTATCAAATTCCACAATATAAAAGGTATCGACGCCCAATTCCTGGAGCCGATCCTCTTTTTCCGTAAGCGGCATTAAGTATTGAATTTGTTTTTTACCGTTCGATATCACTGTTTTCGGATGAGGAAAGAAACTCATGACAGCTAATGGAACCTGGTTTTCTCTCGCTTTGTGCAACGCTGTTTTGATGACAGTACAATGGCCATAATGGAGACCGTCAAAACACCCAAGCGCCATGACATTTGGCGTCGCCTTTTTCTGCCAGTCAGCCAAACTTTCCCGGTTCAAGTAAATGGTTTTCATTACAGTCTCCTTTCATGTCCTTTAGTTTGTAACTGTTTCTAGTTTTTCTAATGAGCGATACATTCCACTGTAAAAAATCAGCGGTTCTACATCTAAAAGATGAATGTCGGTTACTTTGCCAATGAATAAGGTATGATCTCCTTCGACATGTTCAGCTGAGACTTCACAGGCCACTTGGGCAACAGATCCAGGTATAACCGGCTTGCCATCCAACCGTTCAAATGCTACTTCACGATGTTCCTTCAATTGGCCGGCAAAAATCATTGAATGCTCCTGCTGGTCGGCTGCTAAAATATTGACGGTGAAAATTTTGCTTTCTTTTATCTTGTTCAGGATCTTTGCTTTTTCACCGATTGAAATAACGACTAGTTTTGGATCAAGCGACACAGACATGAAAGCATTCACTGTCATCCCGTGGATTTCCCCCTCCACCTCTGTTGCAATAACAGTTACGCCTGTTGCAAATTTCCCCATTGCTTGACGAAATTGACGATCATCCATTCTTTTTACCTCCTAAATTATGAACTTAACCTCTTACTCCTGAATCAAATCCAAATAATTCTTTTCCGTAAGCAGCAACAGAATCTTCGTACAAAGAAGTCTTATGCGTAGCAACCGCCATAATATCCCGTAAGAACAATTCCATTGGTCCGCCTTTATACAGAGCGCCGCCGCCAAGCGTTAATAGAGCTCTGACAGCGATATCCACACAAATCTTGATGGCTTTTGTCCGAATGGCAAAGAATTCTCCCGGCTGCGTCACACAGCCATCTTTTTCATAGTTTTCTAGCAGATTGATATATTTATCGATTAAAGCTTCCGCAGCATGAAATTCCGTAGTCATTTCTGCTAAAACCCGCTGGCTGCGAGGTGATTCGCTTTCCCTTACACCATCCATTAAGCGAACGCGCTTTTCGGTAAGCACTTTAAATTCCGTAAGAATTCGCTCTGCACCGCCAAGTGCCATGGCAGCAAAGCCAAAATAAAAAGAAGGGAAGAATGGTACATGATAAAATGGATAATCCTTGTCATAATCTTCTACTGGAGGTCTTCTTGTCAGTTCCGCTTCATCCAAACGCAAAATTCGCTCCATTGGAACATAAACATTATCAGCAATTACTTGATTACTTCCAGAACCTCTGAGTCCAAATGTATCCCAATTGTTTACCACTTCAACCTCTGAAACCTTCAGCATCGGCAAACAGTAAACAGGTTTTGGATTATCTGGGAATTGGATCATGACGCCAACGCCAACCCAGTCACTGAAATTGACGCCGCTTACAAAACTCCACTTGCCGCTGATCCGGTAACCGTCGCCATCTTTCTCTGCTTTTCCTAGGGCTGCAAATATATCGCAGATTAAACCGCCCTGATTAATAATTTCATCTGCCCCTTTTTCCGGAAGAAAAGATGGCAGCATATTGTGCAGGGGATAAAGGTACGTCAGCCAGGCAGCTGAAATATTATAATTCGCAACCTTTCGGACAATCTTAGCAAACGTTTTCAAATCTACCTGTGGTCCGCCATATTTTTTTGGAAGCATGATCCTCGAAATTTGCGTTTCCTTGATAAGGTTTACGACATTTTCAGAAATGGTCGCATTTTTTTCTGCTTCTTGTGCTTCTTGCTCAGCCAATATTCCAACTTTTTCAGCACCAGCCAATAACTCTTCAACGGTTACATCTTTTTCTTGTACTGCATAGTTTCCCATAATTACACCTCTTTCGATTGCTGTTCATTTTTGTTGGGAATCAAATTATCTTGGCACCGCTTACATTAACTACATTTCCCACGTGTTTATGTTGTTTAATTCCTATATCAACAGTGTAGTGAATTTACAATTTTCAGACTAGAACAAAAACTGTTCATGATTTTTCAATTAATAGACATTTTTTGTTCAATTGGATAAAAAATAGACCAGCCAGTTGATAACCGGTTGGTCTAAAAATCGGATTCTATTCAATATCAAATTCCCCTAAAGCGATTAACGATTTCAGTATCAGTAATAGCTGGTGAGCTTCATCCGGGTCGCGCAGATCTTTCTCAAGCATACTTTCGATCTTATTAATCCGGTGCCGCAAACCGCTCATAGACAAGGCGAGATCATTCATGGTTTGTTCCAGCTTCCCGCCATTTAACAAGAAATTGTATAATGTTTTAAGAAGTTCGATTGTTTTTAAATCCTTTGTATTATATAAAGGACCAAGCTCTTGTTCTGCTAGCAATCTTATGCCGCTGATATTTTGGGAATTAAGCAGCACGCCCACAATTCCTAACGATCGGAATGGCACCACTTTTTTCCTATTTGCAAGCCTCAAAGCCATGGTAGCTTCTTCATAATGTTTTGAAACCTTTTTAATATCCTCACCAACATTGCTAATTCCAAATTTGAAATCACCTTTAGGGTATTTTTTCATCAAATTGCCATGAAATTCTTTCATTACCCTTTCAATCGTGCTATTTTTCACGGTTTCTTTCGTGATAAAAAATAGAATATTTCCATCCCGCTGCCCAATTAATAAATTATGTTTTTTATTATTAAAATAGCGAAACGTCGTTTCAAATATTTGTTCTTGGAAAAGGAATTCTTCCTCTATTGAACTTTGACTTTTCTTATATTCCATCACAGCAAAATAAAAAGGCTGTCCCAGGTCAAGCCCCGTATATTTTCCTCTTTTGATGATTTCACTTTCCGACAGCTTGCCATCTATGATTTGTTCTAAGAAGTTCCCTTTCATTCTTTCAAATGACTCAAATTTTGTCTTTTCATTTAAGAGAACCAGGGAAGCGGCATTGGCCAAACGGTCGAGAAGCAGGTAATCTTCCTTATGCTGCTCTCTTTGTGTGTTTTCAAAAATAAACGAACAATGGCCTAATACTTCCTTTTGGACAAGAATTGGAGTAATAAGACGTTCTTGGGCATCGGTTTTGATTGTTTTTTTACGAAACTTGGACGCCTTTTCCTTTGGGGCATGTTCTTCTAAATATTGCTCCAAATCCGCTTTTAGTTCAAGATATCTTTCTTCAGATACTCCCGAGCAGGCAATGGTTTGAAGGTCGGTTCCTTCAATAATAATCGGAATTTGGACCATGCCGAATACTTTATCAACAATGGTTTGCAAATTACTGCCATTGATAATCGCTTCCGTTAATTTTTGCTGAAAATTAGCCAGTCTTGTAACCACTGTTTTCTGCTCCAACAACTGGTCATAGGTATATTCCAGTTCTTTTACGATCGGAGTTTCATTGTAATAATGAAGGTCCTCTTCATTATCCGCTTCCCATTCTATTTGCCGCTTAATGATCCAGCGGCACTCGGAATCACCTTTTCCTACACAGGTTACTTCTTTCGCCAGCAGTCTTTCCTCAAATACGGTTGACATAAAGCCACTGGCATAGCCAACGAGTGTATGGCAGACATGGGTCTTTGAGATTCCTAATTGTTTAATATGCTCTTCTGCCTCATAGGAATCAACCCAAGTTCCGGTTGAAAAGAATGATTTTATTTTACCCTGATCATCCAGTTCAAAGGTGCAATCATGCTGGCTCCCCCTAATATGGCCATTCTCGATATGCAGGATGGGGCCATATTTGATTAAGGCCTTCAATGATGTTTCGGTTTGCATAGCTTCTTTGGCATCTTTCTCACCCATCTCCCAGCCAAAATGAAACAGGAAGCCCTTGATTCTCTCAATTCCAATGTTCTTAACTAACTGCTGCCTAAGGATTCCTAATGCGGACGAGGCAGTGATAATTTTTCGGTCATCCACAGTCAGTTCATGACTATGACTTTCTTCAGAAAGTTGAATTCTCATACTGACACCCCCTGTTATCATCAAGTGGAAGCGCAATCATTATTAGGTATTATGAAAAGCGTTATCTATTAAAATGGTAACATATATAAGATGAAATATTAATAGTATCCCAAACTAACAAAAAAAGACAGAGAACCATTTTTGATCTCTCTGTCTTGAAAAAAAATTATTTAACACACCCAGCCAAAACTGTGCGCATAACCTGTTCCGCCGCTTGCTCTAGTAATTCAGCACCGCGATTCATCGCATCTTCAAGCGGCATCGGGGCGTTAATGATGCTGTGCACACTATGGATTCCATGTTGGTAAAGCTGTTCAATACCTTTTCCAATAGAACCCGCCAGAACAAAGACGGGAATCCCCCGTTTCTTAGCTTCCTCTGCCACTCCCATCGGTGTTTTTCCGGAAGCCGTTTGAAAATCGGTTTGGCCTTCGCCCGTAAACACACACATAGCTCCATTTAGCTTTTCAGCCAGATTCGTGTATTCGATAACAAGATCGATTCCTCTTTTGGTAGCAGCCGGAAAAAATGCTTGGAAAGCTCCACCTATACCACCTGCCGCACCGGCACCGGGCCTGTCATGCAGGTGTATACCCGTTTTAGCTTCAATCAAATCGGCCCAGTGTGCTAAATTTTGGTCAAGGATTTCAACCATTTCAGGGGTCGCTCCCTTCTGGGGACCAAACACATGCGACGCCCCATTTTGCCCGATTAACGGATTTTGAACATCTGTCGCAATTAAAAAGGATGCTTCTGAAATTCGTGAATCAAATTCGCTATCATCAATCACAGCTATTCCCGAAAGCTCATCAGCCCCAAAGCCAATCGGATTTCCCTCTGCATCTAAAAGCTTCATGCCCAGGGCCTGAAGCATGCCAATCCCGCCATCGTTAGTAGCGCTTCCGCCGATAGCTAAAATAAAATTACGGCAGCCGTCGTCTAATGCTTTTTTGATTAATTCTCCTGTCCCAAAAGTGGTCGTCAGCATCGGATTTCGTCTTTCAGGAATGATGAGATTTAATCCAGATGCAGTTGCCATCTCAATGACACATGTTTCCTGGTCCCCAAGAATTCCATATGATGCCTGAACCGGATCCAGCAATGGCCCTTTCACCACAACCTCAACCATCCGTCCATTGGTCGCTGCCACTAAACTATCTGCTGTGCCTTCTCCTCCATCTGCAACTGGAACTAAAACGGTGTCTGCTTTCGGCAATGCTTTTTTTATGCCTTTTTCAATGGCCCGTGCTGCCTCCGGTGCGGTTAATGACCCTTTAAATGAATCAGGCGCAATGACGATTTTCACGTTAGCTTCACCTTCCCTCAACATTATCAACTTAAATTTATTATAATCCTCAAACACCTTTTCTTCATCGTTTACAGCAACCAAAAATAACAATCTTTTTATATTGTTTTTTGTGTATAATGAATAAAGATTCTATCAAAGGATGATTTCAAATGTTAACTCAGGAGATGGCATCAAATATTGTTGAGCAAACAATGATTCGGCTCAATCGGAATATCAATATTATGAACGATAAGGGCATGATCATCGCTTCAGGAGATCAAAACCGCCTGTATCAACTCCACTTCGGAGCAATGGAAGTGTTGAAGACAGGAAAACCATTAATTATAGACCAAAATAATCAAAGGCATTGGGAAGGTTCGCTGCCAGGAATCAATCTGCCGATCAAATTCCAGGAGCGCATTATTGGCGTCATCGGCATCACGGGTGTCCCAGAGGAAATTATGGAGTTTGGCGAACTGGTGAAAATGATTACGGAGATGATGATTCAGCAATCCTTCATCGCGGAACAGCTCGAATGGAAGCAGAGGCTAAAGGAGCAGGTTTTTGAAGAGTTACTTAAAGATTATATTCAAGAGGAATCAATCAAGCAAAGATTGAATTTGATAGATATAAAAATCGTCCCTCCTTTTCAGGTTGCTGTTATCGAAACAGCTCAAAATCCCTTAAAAAGAAGTGAATTTCTGCAATTGCTTGAGGGAATTTTTAATGAGAAGCATGCCCTTGCCGGCTTTTTAAATGTGAATCGAATTTTTCTGCTTTTTATAAACCAACTAGAAGCAACGGTAAAACAAAAATTAATAAACGTATTAAATCAATTACGGGCTAAAAATATCGCCGTTCGAATCGGCCTGGGCTCCACTGTAATGGGTGAAACACAAGTCCGTCATTCCTATCTTGAGGCATTAAAGGCTCTCCAGTTTGGCAACATAGAGCAGGAGCTTATTTCCTTTACGGAAATTGAAACGAAAGCTCTTTTAGATGGTCTGGATGAACGGGCTAAAAGGCAATACCAAAATCGAATCCTAGGAAAACTTTCTGATAAACTCATCGAAACATTAGACCACTTTTTCAAATGCAATCAAAATATCGGAGAATGTGCCAAAACCATGTACATCCACCGTAACTCCCTTATTTATAGATTAAAAAAAATCAGGGAGCTCACAGGTTTGGATCCTCAAAAGCTAAATGATGCGGTTGCTTTGCAGCTTGCCGTTTGGCTTTGGCAGTTGGAAAAAAAAGATACTATATGATTTCTGCATAAATATTATTATAATAAGGTCATTAAATCATGCGAATGGTGGGGGTGTTCTTTTCATGGGGAATCAATCTCGATTGCCTGGTACTCCAGCGACTCATGCAAAGCCTAGTATTGGAAAGGCGATACTTTGCATGGGGCGGAATTTAATCTAAAAAATCGCCCAGGTAAGTAATATTTCTAATATGTGGCTTTGCACCTTATTTTCTTTCAATTTTTAAAATAAGGGGCTGGCTATCCATGAAATATGTAAATGCAAGCAATATTTTACCTGAACATCTCATTGTGGAAATTCAAAAATATGTACAAGGGGAAACCCTCTATATTCCCAAACAAGAAACAGCTTACCGAAAATGGGGCAGCTGTTCCGGAGGAAGAAAGTTAATTGATGACCGAAATGCTTCGATTAAGCGGGCATTTAAAAGCGGGCATAGTATTGATCAATTAGCCGAAGAGCACTTCCTTTCTATAGAAACAATTAAGAAAATTGTCTACTCACGTAAAAAGCACTGATGGTTCAGTGCTTTTTTATGTATAGATTGATTCTAAAACATCTTCTCCATATTCATGATTGTCGAATTCTTTTAAAATAACCGTAGTGAGGTGGACTTCGATGATTGGAAAATTTATTAAAAACGAACAATTTAATTTTATAAAAAAGCAAGTGGCTTTAATCAAGGACAGCTATAAAAAGAATTCTGATCCTACCGTCATTCGTGCTGTAAAAGAACTGGCGAACGCTAAGATCATGGAACTTTTTCCTTATATAACACAAGAACAAACAGAAATGCTGGACCTATCAAAAAAGAAAACGGATTTTGAGTATGACCAATACATTCAAGAGTTATCTCAATATCTGCTCCCGTTTCCTCAGCTGACTGAACAGCAAATTAAAAAGATGTTTCCAAAAGCCAAAAAAATAAAAGTACCTGAGTTAGCGAAACTCAATCGTGAACAAATAACCTACTTAAGCTGGACGGACATCAGTACGAACAAAAAGTATATTATTTATGAGCTAAATGAGAAGATGATAGGAATTGAGTGCAAATATACCTTATTAAGCAAGGATAATGTTTGTTCGTTCTGTAATCGTTTTGGTCCGGTCGCCTTTATATCAACCGTAACAAAAGCCAAAAAGGCCAAAAATCCAGATTACTATAAAGCGATTGGAAACTACATCTGCTTTGATAGTTCTGAATGCAACGGAAAAATAACCAACGTGGACTATTTGACGACTTTTTTTAAAGAATCATTAGGGGAACCTTGCTAAAGCTATAGCAAGGTCCTTTTTTCCAGATTATTCTTCATAAGGTCAGCAATTTGTTGATTTTGCTGATCTGAAGTGTTTTCTAATTGCTGAATAACTAATGCTTGACGGTCAACAGAATGATTTTGACTTAATTTCGCTTTGCCCTCTATTCTATCAATCTTAATCTTAAATCCTACGATTCCCTTGCTCATTCCCTCAATAAAATTAGCATCTACATCCTTTAATTGATAGGAACTATCTGGCTTTTCATATTTAGTAACCATATCTGCTAGCGAGTCAAGAAGTTCCTGGCTATCTTCTACTAATTCCATTTGGCCATAAACATGAATGGCAACATAATTCCAGGTTGGAACAGCTTGATTAGATTCGTACCAGGACGGTGAAATATAGCAGTGCGGACCTTGAAAGATAACTAGAATCTTTTGATTTTCAATATCCTTCCACTGACCATTTGGACGGGCAAAATGACCGTATAATTGCTTCTTTTCTTTGTCTAAAATTAACGGCAGGTGCGTGGCATAAGGCTCCTCATTATGCTGGGAGATCAGGGTTGCAAAGCTGTTTTTTTCAATAAAGTCATAGATTGTTTCTTCATCTTCGATTTTGAAGTGTTTAGGTATATACATTTATTTCGCCCCATTCTTTGAAATCTATAAAATGATCATTATTAAGGATTGGCACCGTTTGATAGGCATTGAGGCGGCTGCAATGGATGACATCGTCTTCAAAGCCCCGGCCGCGCAATTCCCGGCCGCTACCACAAGCATCATATTTTGTATTCGATTTTGCTAAAGCGATTTCCTGTCTTTGCAACATACTTTCTATTATTCTATGAAGACTAATTTTAGATTGGAAAAGCGAAAACTGTCCTCATTGGGTTTTCAAGAGGACAGGAATCCGCTTCATATTCCTAAAACTGTCCTCATGAGGCTTTCATGAGGACAAGAATCCGCTTCACATTCCTAAAGCTGTCCTCATGAGGCTTTCATGAGGACAAGAATCCGCTTCATATTCCTAAAACTGTCCTCATAGGGCTTCTATGAGGACAAGAATCCGCTTCATATTCCTAAAACTGTCCTCATGGGGCTTTCATGAGGACAAGAATCCGCTTCACATTCCTAAAGCTGTCCTCATAGGGCTTCTATGAGGACAAGAATCCGCTTCATATTCCTAAAACTGTCCTCATGGGGTTTTCATGAGAACAAAAATCTGGAAAGTAAAGCGAAAATTGTCCTCATCAAATTGGTAAAAATGCTATCATAAATGCAATAATCCCAGCAAAAGGAAGGAATACAATGAATAAGCAAATCCACAGTTCATTAAAAGTATTGCTAGTTTCAGATTTAGAAAAATCAAAGGCCTTTTACAGGGACATACTCGGGTGTGTGGTTACCGACTGGTGGGCGATTCGAGATGGATTCACTGGATTGGGTGTGAAGCTGCTTCAAGCAAAATCGCCTGAGGACGTTAATCCCAACAGGGAGCCAGCTCCTGATATCTACTGTTACGTAGAAAATTGGACATCCCTTGATGAACTTTATGAGGAGTTTAAATACAAAGGTGCCAAGATAGTCGTCGAGCCTTGGATTGACCCTGGATCAGGGCCCTGGAAAGAGTTCGCCCTTGTCGATCCAGACAACTATTGTATAGCGTTCGGAGGAACCATTGGAAAATAAAAAAGAAAAGCAGAATCATCATGTCATTCTGCTTTTCTTTCACGTTTAAAAGATCGAAAAAAATGGAAGGACAATAAGGGACAGTGTAAGAAAAAAGACAGCAACGGCCCCCATTTTTTGTTTTTCCTTCCATAAGGTCATGCCAAAACCAAATGTATACAATGCAATAATCAACAAAGCGATGATGATGACTGTATTCAACCGAATCGCCCGCCTTAATGTTTTTTTGTGGTTTTTCCGAAATCAACAATTTCGATGTCTGAATTCACCTTTATCTCTGCATTAAGAAACGATTTATTCCAATTAAACTTTTTATATTCTGGAATCGTTCCAAAGTATTTTCTGGCATATAAAGCTAATGGAAATGGCACCCCTTTTAGTTGGGTCTGAGCTTTTTTAAACAGGTCTTCATCTACCTTTTTGATATGTTTGGCAATCTGTTTTTTGAGAATTCGCTGGTTTTTTTTCTTTGTGTAGTCAACCATTGACGGATTGGACATAATTTCAATTTTTACCGGTATCGTAATAAAAATTTGGGGTTTCGATCCCTTTAAATTCATTTTTACTTTATTGTCTTCTGTTTTCATGATTCGAGCGGCAAATTGTTTCTTTTTATCTGAAAAAGGGTCAGGAATATCTACCAATATATCTTTGATGTTTGTTGTATCATCCAAAATATTGACAATCCGTGTTTCTTGCCCTGTCAGCTTGCCAATCATAACACCCTTCTTAAAGACTGCTGACCCAATAAATTGTGTATCATCAAGCTCGCCAGTAGCATCGACCTGGCCTGCTATGTATTCATCTTCACCTTTCACATTAGGATTCTTCCCCACTTCAGCGGATGTGTTCATCGCCAAAAAGAGTTCGGTTCCTCTTTCATACGCTGTGAAAAATCGAAAGAGAGTGGAATCTGGAATGAGTCCATTATCAACCCCATGGTCGATCATATATTGAAAATATTTATGTGGTCTTGTTTCCATTTTTGGATGGTTTTTTTTAAAATACGCCTTTGCCTTTTCTTTCGAAACTGCTAAGTAACTATTCAGGCGAATTTCCTTATCTTTTAATACATCGGAAATCGTCGAAATAAAGTCTTTGTCTTTAGCAAAGTCCTCTGAAACAACAATGATTTTTAATAGGTCATAACTAATATTACGAGAGATAATGGCATTAGCCGTCCCTTTCGCTGCAATAAAATCATTTGCATTAAATGAGATAATTTCCCGTGGTTTTTCTGTTGACCCCCCGCCGCCCTGCATACTGCCTACTTCAGGATTGGCAAGCAGCATCGTAACAATGATTTTCCCTTCATGTTTAGAACGGTCAAGACCGAGTCCGATTACATAGGCTTTATCTTCTAATTCTTCTCGATCCCAGCAGCCTGTTAATAAGCAAACAATGGCTAAAAGCCAGAATGCATTATACAATGTCCTTTTTGTTGGCATGTTTAAATTCTCCTTTTAACCATGCGGTCAGCCATAAAATAATGGAAATCAACGTAAAGGATGGGCCCACTACGTTTGTAATAATAGGTTTAATTACCAAACCAACATCAAGAGGGGTTTCAGGAATGCTTCCCATCAATAAATAAAGCATAGTAAGTGCGGGAATTAAGTATTCATAGTCTTTAATTTTAAAAATATGGCAAAACATTTGTGCATTAATGTACAAAAATGCTGTGAAACGAATAAATGCCCCCATAATCCAAATGACGAAAAAGATGATTTCAACATTTGGGAGATAACTCCCAAGGGAAATATAACGGATTTCTGTGTGGAACGGATAGCCAATTCCACCTAAAGATGTATCAAACAGGCTGATGAAAACAAGTACTGCAGCAGATATTTGTATACAGACGCATATATAAGCAACCCAAGTGCCCTTTCGAAAATCTTTGGTTGATTGGAAATTAGGAATTAACATGGCAAACAGAAAAAAATCAAGAAATATATACAGACTTTTTGAGGTGCTCTTTAATATCTCTAATTTTCCTGGACCCCAAAAGGGAAATATTCCTTGAATATTACTATCTTGAAAACTTAATATTAACGCAATAATCAAGGACAATACGGCATAGAATACGACCAGATAAGCAGCAGAACCAATATGCTGAATTCCTTTTTTTGCCCCATATGCGCATACAAGCATTAAAATAGAATAAATAATTAGGTTAGGAGTTGTCGTGAAATAAAACGTCCTAATAATGTTTGTATACGTCCGTGAATCGATTGAAATAATCGAAGAGCTGAGAATAAAAATAAAAAGACAGACAATCGAACCTATATATTTACCTAGTAATTTTTGAATAACGGAAAATAGGTTCTGATTTTGATACAGCATCATTGTTTTTACTAATAAAAACAGCGGAATTATAAATATTCCAGCTGCAATGATTGGAATCATCCATCCAGCGCTTTGTACCATATTGAACAGAGCAGTTGGTAAATCTCCGGTAGGTTTCATCCCCACCATTAAAATAGCGATCGACACATATTCTCGAATACCTAGTTTTCCAGACTGCTGACTCATATAATTTTTTATCCCTTTCTTTGTCTTACCATATCCTTTGGTTTTAAATATCCTGGACGAAACCTTTCTTTAAATGGAACATGACGGACGATTAAGTCCTTTGACGAAATGGAATGGGGCGTCATCGGTGCAAAGTAAGGAATCCCAAATGATTTTAATGATACTAAATAAAATAGGGAGGCCATAAAAAAAGCAGTGGCACCATAAATGCCTAGAAATCCTGCCGTAAAGATAAACAAGAAGCGGGCTAATCGTATCGCGAAATTCATGCTAATATCACTAATAATAAATGAGCTTAATCCGCTGAGAGCGATGACGATGATAACAATCGGACTTATGATATTCGCCTGCACTGCAGCTTGTCCTAAAATTAAAGCGCCGACAATCCCGATGGTAGGGCCGATTGGGGATGGTACTCGTAATCCCGCTTCTCGTATAAGTTCAAATGCTATTTCCATCATTAATATTTCAATAATTGAGGGAAAAGGAACCCGCTCTCTTGTTCCCGCAATCGCCATTAATAAATCGGGAGGGATCATCCCTACATGATAATTTGTTATGGCAACATAAAGAGGAGAGGTAAAAGCGGCGACAAATAAAGCAACAAACCGCAAAATCCTAATAAAATTTCCATACGGCGCCCGAAGGTAATGATCTTCCGGTGAATGAATTAACGACCAAAAGGTTGCTGGCATGATCAGACAACTGGGTGAATTGGACATTAACAAAATGATGTGACCTTCTTCAATGAATGATGCAGCCCGGTCTGGACGCTCGGTATATAATATGGTTGGAAATAAAGATCTTGGCCGTTCTTCTAGATGTTGTTCTAATATACTCAAATCGAGAATCTTATCAGAATCGATGGAGTCTAACCGTTCTTTTATCTTTTTAAGGAGTTCATCATTCACTAGATCTTTTTCATAGACAAGAAACACATCGTTTTTTGAACGTTTTGTAATAATTTTCGCTTCTACAATCAGATTTTCATTTTTTATCTTTTTACGGAGTAAGGCAATATTATCGACCACTTTTTCGTTAAAAGATTCTTTTGCTCCTTTTAGAATAATCTCATTATCCGTCTTCTCAATACTGCGGCCGCGTGTTTTCGTTGTTTCAAATATATAACACTTCTGATCGCCATCTACGAAGAGCGCAGTGACACCAGCACAAATAAATTCTGTAATTTCCCCTATGTTTGATGCAGTCTTTTCCATTGGGTACGAAACGATATCTTGAATCTTTCCAGAAGGGTGCTGATTTTCAATCAGCTTTTCAAGAATGCTTTCCTGAACATTTTTTATGTCTACCATTGTACTAATGAAAATAATAAAGGCACGGCGATTTAGGGAACGGATTGTAAACTCGCGAACCTTAATGTCCGTATTTTTAGGGAAACTAAAAATCGATTTAAATATCGCTATATTTTGATCATATTGGCTGCTAATATCCTGCTTTTTTAACTCAATGTCTTGCACATTGGACAGTTCAGGGAATTGTGGTTCTTCGTTGCCGTTTTTGATAAGTGACTTTAAGCTCTTTATTTTCATCCAGAACCACCCCCAATTTTTAAATAGTTTTCCAACATAAGGTACCTTTATGTATCATGTTCATGCACTAAATTGTAATTTTGTTTTCATCTTTATTTAACAGGCCATTCATATTTTATTAACAATCCAGCGATATAGTATATATAGCGGGGATAGCATGCGTGGCTATCATGGTATTAGGCGAAGGAGGAGCCGGTACTTGTATTAAAATGCTCAGTAGACAAAAGCTTCTTTAAACATTAACCTAAACAATAAAATTTGAGAGGAATTCACAAAAAAGCTTAGGATGAAATCCTAAGCTTTTTCCATGCTTTTTTAATTAATTCATAATACAGGGCTGTGGTTGTTTGGACCACTAAGAATACAACGAATGAATACTTCATACTGTAACCATGCTGATAACGCGTAACTCCCATTAGAGTAGACACTTTTTCCATCACTAACCCGACCAGACTCCAGCCAAGCACATAAAAGATAAACGTTTTTTTGTTTATTTTAAATCGTTCATAAAAATACACGAAAAAATAACTGAAGGGAGCAAACAAAAAATAAGTAAGAAGATCGGCAAGGTCATATTTATTAGAGTCATTGACCTTGTAGAAATCCAGCAGCCCGCCGCCAATCGTGAAGTCAAACAAAGTGGAGCTGGCGAATCCCCACACTAAAAATAAAATGGTAATAGAGCGGGGTAATCTTTTAGGGAAAAGAAAAAAAGCCATATATACAATCAACATCATAATTAAGATATATATCTCATTTTTATCAAAGCTCTCCCACAATATCATGAATACCCCACCTCATTCCGAGAAACTCGTTTAAATATGCGGTAGGCAATAATCGCAAGCAGGTCAAGGAAAATAAAGTAAACAATGTCATATCCATAATGCCAATTCTTATAATCCGTAATGTTCAATAGATTAGAGAGGAAGCTAAAAATAATAAATAAAATAACGGAGCAAATCACAATAATCCCTTTCTTCATAAGGGTTTGACCCGCTGCCAACAAATTGAATTGGATTAGAATTAGAAATGGGATGATAACACTGCGGTTTAATAAGTATCCTGTATAGCCAAATCCTTCCTTAGTTCGAATGATCAGCTGGAATTCATCGATTACAATCCACGAAAAATTTATACTAGCAATAAGGATGATTAAAAAAACAAACGTGTTTTCTATAAGCAATAGTTTTTTCTGCATAAAGGAAAAAATGAGAATAATTAGCCATGATAGAAAGAAAAAAATGACAAACCCCATAAATACCTCCCTGATTTTTATAATTAGTTTATCTACAAGGTAGATATTCATACTTAATCACCTATTAAAAAAAGCAGAATGGATTTCATTCTGCTTTTTATATCTATTCCATTAAATCAATTGAATATGTTGCAAATCCTCCTGCTGATAATCCTATCATTTTTATATTCGGGTACTGACTAAGGTATTTTTGTGCATTGGGTGAAGAATTAAATACTGGTACCGCTATGCCTTGAAATTTAATGAATGACCAGTTTTGGTCTGCTGATGGATTAATGGTTTTATGCTCCTGAATATAGTTCATGATAATTTGACGATTCTCCTCAGGGGACTTAAAAACAATCTCACCTTGATTAACACCAGGGAAAGTGGTGCTTGCAGCACGGTAGTTATTGGTCGCAACAATAAACTGCTGATCACTTGCTACTGGCTTACCCTGAAAAGTTAGATTAACGATTCTATTTGAGCCTGCATTGATGACTTTACCGTCCGAATCATACTTTGCCGGCTTGGTCACATCAATTTGGTACTGAACTCCATCAATTACATCAAAATTGAACGTTGGAAAGTCAGGATTAATTAAAGGCTGTTCTCCGGCAATTGATGGTTTTAATTGATTGAATTGCCCAGCACTCATTTCTAGCCAATCTTTGAGCTGTGCTCCATTTATTAACTTTGCCTGAAGAGTATTCGGATACAAATACAAATCCGCGACATTTTTGATGGCCAAGGTTCCCGCCGGAACATCAGTATAATATTCAGGACCGTTGCGCCCGCCTGCTTTAAATGGCGCTGCAGCTGAAAGAACAGGAATACCCGCAAACTTACTATAGTCAGGGTCTTTTAATTTTTCTGATAGATATTCTGCTTGCGCAATATTTACAATTTGAACTGAAGGATCATCCTGTACAAGCGCAAAATAGCTAAAAATGGAAGAGCTAGTTTCTCCAACTGGTTGATTTACATATTTTATTGTTGCCTCATGCTCTGGCAAAAAGGCTTTCATTAATTCCTCGTCTGTTTCCACAATGGATTTACCCGAAGCATCTGCAATCGGTCTTAAAGCTGCTTTACTTTCAACGACCATCCATTTGCCGTGCTGCTTCTGCAATTGAAGATCAATGATTCCTAAATGGCTGCCGAACGCACCCGCCATGACAACTGGTTTCCCATTGATGGTCCCTTTTTCAAGATTCGTATTTTGCAAACCCTTATAATTAGGGCCAGGAAAGATGTTATGCTGATGGCCAGTAAAGATCGCATCAATTTCCTTTATTTCCGTTAAATAGTAAGCGGCATTCTCCATTCCAGGCCGATAAGGCTCGTCGCTTATCCCTGTATGGGCAAGGGCGACAATGACATCAGCCCCCTTTTTTTTCATGATTGGAACATACTTTTTAGCGGATTCAACAATCGATTTCGTCTCAACTTTCCCCTCGAGATTGGCCTTATCCCATTCCATAATTTGCGGGGTCACAAAGCCAATCACCCCTACTTGAATGGTTTGCTTTTTCCCCCAATCATCCTTAATCGTTTTATTCAAAATAACATATGGTTCAAAAAAGGGCTCATCCGTTCCTGCCTGAAACACATTGGCATTCACAACAGTCATTTTTGCATCCTTCAACGCTTCAGTTAAAAAATCCAACCCATAATTAAATTCATGGTTGCCAACCGTGGCGGCATCGTAGCCCAAAAGATTAAAAGAACGGCAGGCAGGATGAACCGCGCCATTCTTTAATCCGTTTAGTTTTGCCATATAGTCCCCTAAAGGATTTCCTTGGAGCATGTCGCCATTATCAAACAACATCGAATTTTTCACTTCATTTCGTGCTTGTTTGATGAGGGTCGCAGTTTTCACCAACCCAACCTTATCGTCCAGTTTTGTCTGATAATAATCATAGTTTGCTAAAAAAACATGCAAATCGGTCGTTCCAAGCAAGCGTAATGGAAATGTACTTTTGGCAATAGTTATATTCGTGTCCCCCATTCAAGTTCTTTTTTAAAACGCAACCAACCAAACATGTATAAGTCCCATCGAATCCGAAAAACCTATCTTTGTTAGAGACCAATATTTATTTTCTATTTGGGTTTGATGGAGGACAGCTATGGAAAATGTATTTGATTATGAAGATATTCAATTAATACCGGCAAAAAGTGTAGTGAATAGTCGTTCTGAGTGTGATACGACCGTGTCGTTAGGCGGCCATACCTTTAAGTTGCCGGTCGTTCCAGCAAATATGCAGACAATTATAGACGAAAAAATAGCCAAATACTTAGCGGAAAATGGGTACTTCTATATCATGCATCGGTTTGAGCCGGAGAAAAGGATTGATTTTATTAAAGAGATGAATTCAAGCGGATTATATGCATCTATTAGTGTCGGTGTCAAGGAAGGTGAGTATCATTTTATCCAACAATTAGCAGCCGAACAGCTCACCCCCGAATTCATTACCATTGATATTGCACACGGCCACTCCAATGCTGTAATTAAGATGATTCAGCATATTAAATCCCTCCTGCCTTCTTGTTTTGTAATTGCAGGAAATGTCGGAACTCCAGAAGCAGTAAGAGAATTGGAGAATGCTGGGGCGGATGCGACAAAGGTAGGGATTGGCCCGGGAAAGGTGTGTATTACGAAGATTAAAACTGGATTTGGAACGGGGGGCTGGCAATTGGCCGCTCTTCGCTGGTGTGCAAAGGCTGCAACTAAACCGATTATTGCGGATGGAGGTATTCGCACCCATGGTGATATCGCCAAATCCATTCGATTTGGGGCAGCAATGGTGATGATTGGTTCATTATTTGCCGGACATGAAGAATCTCCAGGTCAAACCATAGAGGACAAAAAAGATGGAAAGCTGTATAAGGAATACTTTGGTTCCGCCTCGGAATTTCAAAAAGGGGAAAGAAAAAATGTGGAGGGCAAAAGGATTTTAGTAGAACACAAAGGTTACTTAGCTGATACGCTGAAAGAAATGGAACAAGATCTTCAATCGTCTATTTCTTATGCAGGTGGCAACAAGTTAGAAGCTATCCGGCATGTCGATTATGTCATCGTGAAAAATTCCATCTTTAACGGGGATAGGGTCTATTAAAAAAGCCTGAGGCATTGTCCTCAAGCTTTTTTGTCTTTTTGGAGTCAGTCTCTATTAACTAAATACTGACATTTACTTAAGACTCTTAACGAGGCTCTGAATTTTACTTTCCAAATCCTTTGGTTCATTAGCATAGTTATACAATCCAAGGAAGGTTTGGGTTAAGCCAGGGTTCATCCCGATTAAATGATTGACCATGTGCTGTTCCTCTGTGAAAGGAACGTTTTTAGTGAATTGGCAGGCCATTTCAAATCTCGCCATCATTTTTTCAATCATTTTTTGGTTATACTGTTCCGCCATTTGCTCCCAGTTCTTGGACCAGTCCTCATGATGACTTAAGATTTCTGCCATGATTCTTGCTCCATAAAGGGCATCATGCATTCCTTGGCCAACGGCTGGGTCCTTAAAGGAAAGAGCATCACCGACTAAGGCCCAGCCTTTGCCCATTCCATTGTACCAGTCATTGTCATAACCTAATAAACCTTTGACTTGCCCAACAAAAGAGGCAGCCTCTAATCGTCTACGAAAGTCTGTATTCGCAAAACCTACATTCACAAGGGAACGAAAGGCTTCTTCTGGGTTACTTTTAAACCGCTCCACCCATTCCTTGTCTTCAAGCGGAAACATGATTCCGATGACATGCTGCTCATCACTTGTTGGAAATGCGATAATAAGTTTATCCCTCATTTTATAAAATTCTGCGCATCGTTCACCATTTTGGGTAAAGTCTTTCACATAACCAACATAAGAGGCGAAATCAGTAGGAATCGATTTCCACTTTTTACTGTTTACCTTTTTCCGAATCGCCGAATTTCTGCCGTCTGCCCCGATAACCAATTTTGCTTTGAATTGATAGGTTTTTCCGTTATCATCAATGGCTCGGACTCCTGTGACGACTCCCTCCTCTTCAAGGATATCTTTTACACGCATCCTTTGTAGGGCAGTGACATTTTCCTGGCTGGCAGCATGATCAAATAAGATTTGATCCAAATACGTTCGACGGATACATAAACAGTTGGTTTCACCCTCTACCTCCGGAAATTCCCCATCAATTACTTCATGGTCAAATTGAATGAATGCCCGTTTGTATGTCGGTGTCCCAGTTGCCAAGAGCTTTCCAAGGACCCCTATTTCTTTTAACATAAGCAGCGAATTATTAAAAAAGTTATGCGTAGAAAGAATATCACTTGGAAACTGACTTCGCTCCAAGAGCAGGACCTTAAATCCCTTTTGTGATAGTTCGTAAGCAGCCGCTGAGCCGGCAACTCTGCCTCCCACTATAATGACATCATATTGATTTTCCATTTTTGACTTCCCCCTATTACAGCCTTTGCTAAAGATATCCCCATCGTAACAAAGCAATGGTTGATATGAATCTAACAAAGGTTATAGAGGGGGTTATATTTTTTTAAAGGTCTGTGAATCTAGTCATTCATTTATTCATTTTTTGAATCGCTTCGACTCTCCCTTTTGCCCCGAGCTTGCTGTATATTCGGTTGAGGTGAATTTTCACGGTCCCCTCGGATAAGACGAGCTTAGCGGCGATTTCTTTATTCGATAAGCCCTTGGACAACAATTGAAGAACCTCTAGTTCTCTTGTTGTAAGTGCATGGACTTTAGACTCATCGTATTTATCGTATACACCAACTACTTGAAGAACGGAAGCTAGATATTCTTTCGAGACGACTGTCATTATATCGAGTTGGCTGCGTTTATTTTTTACTTGAAGATATTGTTTAAACAGTGGTTTTGAATCAAAACTTACATCAGAAAAAATCCTTAGGTAACCATGCTCTTCACCAAGTTTCAGTGCTTGAGTTAATTGGTTAATGCTTTCAAATGAATTGTCTACGCGCCGGAATACCTCTGCTAGATATAAGTGCGTCTCAAGTCTGGTCATAATTCTTCCGCTTTTTTCGGCCTGATTTAAGAGACGCAGCGCCCAATGCTCCGCTTGCCCATACTTCTTTTCTTTCATCAATAATAAAATATAGACCAGAATCTCAAACTCTCTGTTCGGAGGGATCTCTGCCAATTCCTGAAAACGGCATGACTCTACCCATTTATCAACCTTTTTCATCTCACCGCGAGCAAGCTCAAATTGAATGATTTGTGCTGATAAAAGCTGACTCCAGTAACTGGATTGCAGGTTTAATTGGGTTAAATATTCTTTCGCTAAATGAAGAATCTCAATGGCTTCGTTCTGGTTTATCTTTGCTTTAATAATAATTGCCGGTATATATGCTCCAACCAAGCGAAAAGACTTTGCCAGCCTGATAGCCGTTTCTGCATGTTTAAGGGCTAAATGATCATGATTCTTTTGATAATGAATTTCACTAAACGCCGCACGCTGGTAAGCAGCATAGGCGCTTTCATGGTAATGGTTCTTTTCAATAAAGACATCGTAAAACTGATGGAACTGATATGTCTGATTCAGTCTTCCATTCATCCCATAAAAGCCGCGAATAAAAGGCAATTCTCCTGGATTTAGCTCGATTCCATAATCAAGCCAAATTTTCACGTCCGGCATGGTTTGCCGTTCTGCTAATTTCATCAACAGCTTTATTGCAAGCTCGTAATCTCCCATAAGTAAGGCATTAAAGTTTTCTAACACCCCTACTTCTTCTTTTAGCCGAATGGTCCTTTCCTGTTGTGGTTCCCTTTGTAAGGCGGAATTTATTTTTCCAAGAAAGAGATTAACATTTTCATATTTCCCTGCTAACATCTCTGCCCAGGTTAAGACAATTAAGATGTCAGGCCGTTCGATAAAGGATGAGGGTAATTGATGCAGCCACTTTTGCAGAGTGGTGACTTCCCTTCTTCTCAGTAAGTTCGAGACAATGCTCAAGATTAGGTTAGTAGCCAGCTCATAATTTTCAGCCGTTAAGGCATATTGAATAGCTTCTTCCTTATGTCCATGTTTGATGAACCATTGGCAGGCCTTTTCATGAAGGGATTTGTATTCATCTGTCATTTCTTTTTTAAATGGGCTGTAAGAAAATCAGCAAAAAGATGATGATATCGATACCAATAAAGCTGGCTATCTAACGGGATGAGAAATAAGTTCGATTGCTCAATTTTCATTAATATTTCTCTTGAATCAGTGCGATCTGTCACCATATCACATAATTGACTATTCATCCGATGAAGAATGGATGTTTTCATCAAAAATAATTTCAAGTCATCCGGCAGGCGCTGAAAAACTTCCTCCATTAAGTATTCAACGATATATCGATGGCTTCCGTTAAATTGGCTTAGGGTACCCATCTGACCGGAACGTTCAGAAAGACCTGCCAGTTGTAGTCCTGCTATCCAGCCTTCAGTAAGATCTGCTAAAAGCTGCAGAATGGATTCAGTTGGCTGCAGGCCTGTTTGTTCGCGCCAGTATGAAGAGATTTCCTCCTTGGTAAACTTCAGTTCTAGTATGCTGATATCGTTTATTTGACCCTTAGCCCGTAATGCCCCAATTGGAAAAGGAGGTTCATTTCGGCTTATTAAACAAATATGTATGTTGTTAGGCAGGTATTGTAATAGAAGTGATACTGATTGATGGACTACCGAGTTTTCTATTTGATGGTAGTCATCAAAAATGATAACGAGCTGCTCCGGGATTTCCATCAGCATATTGATTAAATTAGTCACCATTTGTTCTGGGGAAAGCATTAACGATGGCTGTAATATAGCTTCATATATTCCTTTCATTCTTGGATCGACATTTACTAATGAAGCAAACAGGTACATCCAAAAACGCAGTACATCATTGTCACCTTCATCAAGGGATACCCAGCAAGCACTGATGGATTGATGGCGGACCCACTCACTTACAATCGTGGATTTCCCATAACCAGGAGGCGCAGTCACCAACGTGAGTTTACAGTGCAATGTTTGATCGAACGTTTTATAAAGTCGATCTCTTATTACATGATGGACAGGAGGATATGGCAGGTGAAATTTAGTGGTCAACAGAAAATTCCGATTAGGAAAGGGTTCTCCATTATCCACAGATAATAAATGATTATTCAACTTACATCCCTCACTTTCGTTGGAATTTCCACTAATATTATTGAATTCTTCAATTCCACTGCATATTCCTCCCTTTTTAAGCAGTAGGAACAAGCCGCCAAGATGGCAGCTTGATTTTTAAAAGCAGCTTATTTTTTAGGTTCAATTTTCACGAAAC
The DNA here is from genome assembly GCF_019969725.1 of Neobacillus bataviensis. The sequence goes on along the minus strand of NZ_JAHXYW010000002.1, from coordinate 322,436 downwards.
GACTTCACTACTAACGATACTAACCTCGTTAAGCTCCGGATGTGCTCTTCTTACCACAGACGGCCTTGCAAGAATCAGAATCACGACGAGAAACAGGCAAGCCGAGAGAAGAAGTATCCATTGAGCAGGGAAAATATCATACAAAAAGCCGTACAACACCATTCCTAACGGCATTAGTGCCATTGCCATTGTTTCCACTATGGAAAACACACGCCCTTTAAAATCATCTTCAATCTGCTTTTGCAGCATTACCTGAATAGGAGTATTAACTATGATCATCATAGTTCCTAAAGTGAACATGATGACTAAATAATAAACAAATACTGTAATACCAGACATTGGAATGAGGATAGGCACTGCCGCACCACCCATGATGATTCCCATCCCGATGAAGGCTCGTTTGGCTAAACGAAACGGAAATTTAACTTCTTTTCTTACGGAAAAATAAACGGACAATACTAGCATTCCGATCGCAAATGCCCCTTGGGTAAAGCCAAAATTGCGGGAAGCCATTTTCAATTTTTCAATAAGGATAAAGGAATAGCCGACCTCGTAGGCACCAAAGAGGAAATTAATTAACAGTGCCATCCAGATGATGGTGACGATTAACGAATGCTGTTTCAAATAATGAATTCCAGCCTTCATGCTCTGCCACATCGATTCCTTCGATTCCCCCTTTACTTCATCTTTTCTGTTGGCAAACAAGGTAAAATTCATGGTCGATTCCAACAAAATAGCTATACTAGATGCGCTCATATAGGTAATAAGGAAAACTAGCATGGATACAGCACCATAAAGAAATCCTCCTACAGCCGGACTGGCAATCGCGGCAAAGGAAATCGACATTTGATTCAAAGACATCGCTTTTTGAATTCGGTCCTTGTCAACGAGCCCAGTTATCGATGAGGTAAACGCCACTCCCGAAAACATCGAGGTCAATGACAAAATACAAGAAGTTGTATAAACAGCGATTAAGGATAGACCCGATGTTACTGTTACGGTGAGCAGCCCGGCTATGGCCAAGGTCGTGGCAATTTGTGCTGCAATCGCTATCTTTTTTCGTGAAAACTTATCCGTCATATACCCAGCAAAGGGCGCTGCCAGTGTCCGCGGCAAAATATTGCAGATTAGATTGGCAGCAAAACTGGTCGCCGATCCTGTTAGTTGTAAAATATAAAAACTGACGGCAAAGGAATAAATTTGCGCTCCAAAGGAAGAAATTAGCTTGCTTATTGTGAATGTCCAGAGATGATACGTGGCTTTTTTCAGCTTTAAACGGTCCTCCATCATCAACCCCACCCCAAAAGTTTAATTTAATTAAACAAATCATAACATAGCAGCCACTTCCATTTCAAGAAAAAGTTTAATATAATTAAACTAATTGATTATTTTGCCTAAGGAAGTGCTTATTGAAATGTTAGGAGAACGAATTCGGGAAATTAGAAAAAGGAAAAAGATGACGCTTGAAGCGCTTGCTGGCGAAGAGCTCACAAAAGGGATGCTCAGTTTAATCGAAAATAATAAAGCAAAGCCTTCAATGGAAAGTTTAGCCTATATCGCAAAACGTCTAGGTGTAGAAGTCACTGAACTTTTAGAAGAGGTAAGTTCTCAGGAATTAAGAGATGTGTTAGAAAAAGCGGAGAAGTCCTACAATGTGAAACTTGATAAATCACCTGAGAGGTATCGACAGATTGCATCCCTCATCGAACCCTATTTAGAGAACCTCACAAATGGATATGAGTCTGCCCGATTATTGGATATCTATAGCCGCTGTCTTTACTATGAAAAAAAAGAAGGCTGGCGGGAGCTTTCCGACCGTGCTGCCATCATGTACGATGAGATGATGCTAACTGCAAAAAGGGCTAATATTGGCATCTTCCGTGCCATGGTAAAATTCTTAGAGCACGATTATTCTGAGTCGTTATCCATATTGTTGTCTGAACGGGCTGAACTTGAAGCAAACCATGCTTACATCGACCCGATGACCCGTGTGGACTTGGACTACAATGAAGCGATTTTGCATTTTGCAGTCGGGGATTCTGATTCTGCCACATGTGTAATGGAAAACGCCATTGATTTTTCAAAAGAGCACAGAATTTTTTATCGGATTGATGATTTGTACAGGCTTGCTGCAGCACATGGTGAGATGACCCGCGATGAGGAGAAAAAACGACATTTTACGTTGAAGTTAAAGCAATATGGTGAATTTGCTGATGATACCTTTTCACTTGTCTTTTATGATGTTTTCACGGTTATGTCGCTCATTTCTGAACAGAAGGCTTATGAAGAGGCCTTAGTTATGATTGATCAATATTTATCCAGTCCGAAATTAGCAGATAACTTTGAAGACTTATTTTTCCTTGAAAAAGGAAAAGCTTATTATGGACTAAAACGATATGACGAAGCTATTCCATTCCTTGAAAAGAAAATACCGGAATGGGTTCATCATCCGTTTGATTTGTCGTTACTATACATTGCCGATGTGTTCAAATCTCTTTGTTATCACGAACTTGGGAACAGAGACAAAGCCCTTCAAATTTCTGTGGAAGCAGTCGAAAATTATCGGCCGCTCCCGGATTCGAAGTATAAGGATTTTGCTAATGAAACGTATAGAATTATTCAGGAGTCCGGGAAAAATTCATGCTAAAGGATATAAGGAGCTCCACTTAATTACCGCTAGCGGCATTTTTACTTGCTGATGGGCATTAGGAGCCTCTCCTAATTACCGCGAGCACCTTTTTTTCTCGCGAACGGGCATTAGGAGCCTCTCCTAATTACCGCGAGCACCCTTTTTTCTCGCGAACGGGCATTAGGAGCCTCTCCTAATTACCGCGAGCACCCTTTTTTCTCGCGAATGGGCATTAGGAGCCTCTCCTAATTACCGTGGGCACCCTTTTTTCTCGCGAACGGGCATTAGGAGCCTCTCCTAATTACCGCAGACCGCCTCTTTTCTTGTTGATGGGCATTAGGACCTTTCTTAATGACCAGAGGCGGCCATTTTTGTTCTTATTATCAAAACAATAAAAAAAATGAAACAACCACGTTATGTTATTCGTCTTAGAAAGTGTACTAATTTTTTTACGAAAGGAATCTAAAGAATTGAAGCGGATAGGAAGTTTATCATTCACATTATTACTCATCATATTCACTATCCTATACGTCATTGTGTTTCATAAGGAATCAATTCCTTTTATGGGATCGAATAACAAGCAGACAACGCCTTTACCAACTGATCTCCATCCGATTGTGAAAGAACGAAGCAATCAATTAATCCAACAGGCTGCCAAAAGAGGAATTGTGCTCGTGATCACGGATGGATTCCGAAGTGCAGCAGACCAGGATCGACTCTATGAAAAAGGCCGTACTTCTGAAGGAAATATTGTAACGTATGCAAAAGGCGGAGAGTCCTACCACAATTTCGGGCTTGCCATCGATTTTGCGCTAAAGACTTCTGCAGGTGATGTCATTTGGGACATGAATTATGATGGAAATAAAAATGGTGTCGCGGATTGGACCGAGGTGGTTAAAATGGCTAAATCCTTAGGATTCCAATGGGGAGGCGATTGGGCAAAATTTAAAGATTATCCCCATTTAGAAATGGATTTTGGCTTGACAATTGCTGATTTACAGAATGGAGAAAGACCACCAAACTCATCTTTGACAGCAGATGGCGAACAGTGACAGTCACTGTTCGCCTTTTATAATGGCTACGCCAGTTCCAAAGCAATCTCCATCATATTTGTAAAAGCTACTTGTCTTTCTTCTGGTGTCGTTTGTTCATGGCGAATAATATGATCACTTACCGTTAAAATTGTGAGCGCATTAACTCCGGCATAGGCCGCATTCATATAAAGACCGGCCGTCTCCATTTCCACACACAAAATCCCCATCTTCCGCCATTTTTCCAATGCGGTTTCATCGGCATTATAAAAAATATCGCTAGAAAGTACATTTCCGACATGAACTGGAAACCCTTTTTGGTCAGCTGACCTTTTCGCTTTTTCCAATAAGGCAAATGAGGCAATATTGGAGTATTCTCCTGGAAGATTGTATTGATGAACATACCGGGAGTCCGTAGAAGCCCCCATGGCAAAAACGATATCATACAAATTCATAGAGTCTTGGATAGCACCGCATGTCCCAATCCGGATTAAATTTTTCACGCCAAAAATATGAATCAGCTCCCAAGAATAAAGACTCATACTCGGCATGCCCATACCTGTTCCCATGACGGATACTTTCTTTCCTTTATACGTTCCGGTAAATCCTAGCATATTACGGACGGAATTGAATTGAACCGCGTCATCTAAATAGGTTTCGGCAATAAATTTTGCTCTTAGTGGATCACCAGGCAAAAGGATGGTTTCCGCAATTTCAACTCCATTTGGTTTAATATGCGGGGTTTCTTTATGATTAGCTGTGTTCATCTTTGTTTCGCTCCTTTTCATGACCTTCTGTAAAACTCTGGATTTAGAAACGCTTACAAATCTATATATTGTGAAAATTTTTAAGTGGGTATACAAATTGTAGTATTTGTATTATTATTTTAAATAATACAAATATTGTATAAACTTCACCATATATCTCACAACATAAAGAATAGACCTAAATTTAGGTGCTATTACTAGAATAACCATTTCAGCCAATTACTCTTCTCGTGTCCTGAAGAGTAAGAATCCTCTTCTTTCGTTTAGGAGAGGTTTTTTCAATTAAAACTGGTTATACCAAATACTTCAAGGTATTCCATTTTTTAAAACAATTTAGTTAGGGGGGTGAGGACAATTGGAGACACTTGAAAAAAAGCGGTTTTCTACGAAAGGTCTGTGTACTGTAGAAGGATGCTGTGAACCCATTAAAGCTCGGCAGCTATGTAATAAGCATTACGTTCGAATGAGAAGAAGAGGGAATACAGATACCATCAGGGTAGAGGCTCGCTCGGTTGACCATTGTTTGGCAATAGATTGTTCCAAACCCTACTTTGCCAATGGTTACTGCGAACATCATAACTACATTTACAAAAAAATAGGCTATCCACACACACCCAAGGAAATTAAATTATGCGGGGTTGAAGATTGTTATAATTACCATTTTCTTCGTGGCCTGTGTGAAATTCACTACTACGAGTGGATGTCAAATCTTAAAAAATTTCAGTTTAACCCTATGAAAGAAAAAGAGACATCAAGTATTGGTAAGTAAACAATATAATCATCGAAATGTTCCCAATGATACATATTGGGAACATTTCTTCGATTGTGGAGTAGTAATGAACTTGAAGAGAGGGATTCATATTAATATTTTGTGGGATTTCGACGGGACTCTTTTTGATACTTATCCAGCCCTTGTCGAAGGATTTATTAAATTAAGCCAGCAAGACCTAGACCGCACTGAAGTGCTGAAATGGTTAAAAAAAGATTCCTTAACAGCTTTTAAACACTATGGAATTTCTTTAGAGCTTAGAGCAGAATACCAAAAGCTCCATAACTATTACTCGAAAACACACAGTGTTCCATTTGAACACTTAGTGGATGTATTATCAGCCGTTGATAACAATATTATTGTGACTCATCGCGATAAAGAATCTACTATCTATCTCCTTGAAAGATACGATTTAGCCAAATACTTTAAGGAGATCGTATCCGTTGAAGAACAAGGATTCACTAGAAAGCCTCATCATTCTTCCTATGAGTATGTTCTAAAGAGCCACCATATTGATTTGGTAGTCGGCGACCGCGACTTAGATTTAATTCCAGCCCGGCATTTAAATATCAAAACCGTTGCCTTTCAGAATCGTAATATAGAAGCAGATTTTCATATCGATAACTATGCCGATTTTATTTCTGAGGTCCTTACCCATTTCCATAAAAAGCCCCTTTAATTTTTTTTAACAAGGGGCTTTTTGTTGAAGTTTTCTATTAACCTTGCTGCGGACTTGTAAGGGGGGCCGCCTTCTTAGCCATATCCAGCACCTTTTTGGTCTCGGCTTTCCTGTGTGTATAATATAAGGCTGCGCCAGTAAATAAAAACCCGCTAACCAAATTCCCCGCTATTACTGGAATTTGATTCCAGACCCACCAATCTATGAAGGAAACATTTGCACCAAGCATCATCCCCGCTGGAATGACAAACATGTTCACAACTGCATGCTCAAAGCCTTGGGCAAAAAAGATTAAAATCGGGAGCCACATTGCTGTAATTTTGCCAATGACCGACTTGGTAGTCATCGCCATTACCGCTCCCAATGTCACCATCCAATTACATAACATCGCTTTAACAAACACAACAATGAATCCATCAACCCCAAGATTTTTATAGCCAACTGTTTTGGCCTGTGATACGGCGATAATTTTCGCTGCAACAGCATTATTGGTCACATGTCCAAACTGTGTGGTGGCAATCGTAAACAGCCACGCATAAAAAACTCCTCCAATTATATGACCAACAATAACCCAAAACCAATTATTAATCATTTGGCGAACGGACACCCGTTTGTCCATGACGGCAACCGGAATCAGCGCAAAACTGCCCGTTACTAATTCCAACCCAAGCAGGATGATGAGGACAAAGGCAGCCGGAAAAAGAATCGCTCCTGCGACCCCCATTCCAGTTTGCAATTCTGCCGAATAGGCTAAAGTCGTTCCAAACCCAAGAAACGCTCCTGCCAACGCCCCGCGAATCAATAAATCCTTTACCGGCAGTTTGGCTTTCGCTTCCCCTGCCTGAATCATGTTTTCTACTACTTGATTTGGACTTAGTAATGACATTCTTTCACTCTCCTTTTTATTCGCTTGGCTGTGTTATACTTGGCTGTTGATTTGCGCTCCAGGCGCTTCGCTTTCCGCTGGCGGTCCGGGGAGCCTCCCGCAGGAGTCTCGCGCCTTCCGCTCCAATCAACAGAGTTTCAAAATCAAGAATGAACTTTAACAAAGCCATTCAGTTTAGAAAAATAAATACTTGACCATCTCTGATTTCGACTGGATAGGATTGAACACAGCCCACATCTGGTGCTTGCACTCTTCCGTCCATTACGCTGATTTTCCAATCATGCAAGGGACAGTAAACAAATTCCCCGCTAACGATTCCTTCCGCCAGAACTCCGCCTTTGTGAGGACAACGATTCTCAATAGCATGAATTTTTCCATTTTCCAATTTAAAAACAGCAATTTCTTTTCGGCCAATCGTAACGGTTTTTCCAAGCTTTTGCGGTAAATCTTCCGCTTTCCCGACCAATATGGGACGTAATGTTTTTTCCATTTTCTTTCCCCTCCAATAATCCGTTATTTCGTTTCCACCGGGAGTTTTAAAGATTCATAGAGGTCTTTTAACAGCGTTTTGTCCTGGATGGCTTTTTTCCAAGGTTCTTGAACAACCGACAATGCTTCTTCCATTCGCGTCATTAATTCTTTTACTGTATTTGGATTGGAAAGTACTTCCCGAATATGATCAAGCCCTAAACGCTCGACCCATCCTGAGGTTCTTTCTAAATAATGGGCCGTTTCCCGGTAATATTGGAGGAACGCTCCAATCATTTCTTCAAGCTCATCCTCCGTTTTAAATTTAAATAAAAGATCCGCTGAACGGAGATGCGTCCCGCCATTTCCGCCTACATACATTTCCCAAGCCCCATCGACACCAACAACACCCACATCTTTAATTCCACTTTCTGCACAGTTACGCGGACAAGCGGAAACGGCCATTTTGACCTTGTGCGGGGTATTTAGTCCTTCAAATTTCTTTTCCAGACGAATCCCCATTCCAATGGAATCTTGTGTACCAAAGCGGCAGAAGTTTTCACCAACGCAGGTTTTAACGGTTCGAAGTCCTTTGGCATAGGCAGAACCGGAGGGCATATCCAGATCAGCCCACATCTTCGGTAAGTCTTCTTTTCTCACACCAAGTAAGTCAATGCGCTGGCCCCCTGTAACCTTAATCAGCCCTACCTTGTATTTATCCGCAACATCGGCAATTTTTCTTAGATCATCTGCGGTCGTCACTCCTCCATACATTCGCGGTACGACCGAGTAAGTGCCATCCTTTTGAATATTAGCATGCATCCTTTCATTCACATAGCGGGCTTCTTTCTCATCCTTGTAACTTAATGGGTAAATCATTCCTAAGTAATAATTTAAAGCTGGCTTACATTTCGAGCAGCCATCCGTTCTCCAATCAAGCACATTCATAACCTCACGAATATGAGTCAAACCCTTTTCACGGATTTCCTGCAAAATCTCATCTCTAGATAGATCGGTACATCCGCAGATGGCTTCCTTTTGGTCTGCCTGATATTGATCACCAAGGGTACATTGTAAAAGGTCCGCTACCAGTGATTTACATCCACCGCACGAACGGGAAGCATTTGTACAGCCCTTTACTTGGTCTACTGTTGTCAAGCCTTTCGTTCGGATAGCTTCCACGATGGCTCCTTTTGTGACACCATTACAGCCGCAAATGAGTTCTCCATCAGCCATTGCGGCGACGACACTTTGCTCATTTCCGTTACTTAAGTCCGTCTCTAAATATTCCTCAATGGCTGATCCTTTATTAATGAGGCTTAATAGACGATTCCCGTCCTTTGTGTCACCGAACAAAACAGCCCCAGATATCTTTCCGTCTTCGATTAGGACTTTTTTATAAACACCGCGGTAATCATCGTACACTTTGAAGGCTTTTGTATGTTCGTCCTCATTTATTTTCCCAGCGGAGAAAACATCGACGCCCGATACTTTCAGCTGTGTAGAAAGGACAGACCCCTTGTAACCTTCATCCTCGATACTGCAAAGTATTTTGGCTAACACTTGCCCTTGCTGATATAACGGGGCAACTAAACCATAGGCAATGCCGCGATGTTCCGCACATTCCCCAACCGCGTATATATTTGGGACATCCGTTTCCAGGTAGTCATTGACAATAATTCCACGGTCAACGGGAATCCCAGCTTCTATTGCTAAAGAAACATTGGGCTTAATCCCAACCGCCATTACCACTAAGTCCGTTTGAATTTTGGTGCCGTCCTTAAAGCGAAGACCTGTTACCTGTTTTTTTCCTAAAATTTCTGCTGTGTTTTTTTGTAAAAGGAATCTCATCCCCTGTTTTTCTAATTCTGTTTGCAATAGTTTTCCTGCTGTCTGATCCAATTGACGTTCCATTAAGTAGTGATGAATATGGATGACCTCCACTTCCATCCCAAGGTTCAATAACCCGCGTGCAGCTTCAAGGCCCAGCAAGCCCCCGCCAATAACCGCCGCTTTCTTATGTTTTTTCGAATATTCAATCATTTTTTCACAGTCTTTAATGTTCCGAAAGGCGGTAACTCCTTCCTTATCTGCTCCCGGCAGCGGCAGCATGAAGGGGTTTGAGCCTGTTGCCAAAATCAGTTTGTCATAGGACTCTATTCTCCCTTTATCTGTATAAACCATTTGGTTTTCCGTATCAATCGCTGTAACCGATTCACCCAGATATAAACGGATATTGTGGTCCTCATACCACTTCCATTCATTCAAGGTTATATCGCGAACAGAGGTACCTCCTTGCAGGACCGTGGAAAGTTGTATTCGATTATAATTCGGATACGGCTCCTGACCAAAAATCGTTATTTCAAACTTTTCCCGGTTAATTTTCAGCACTTCTTCTATTGCTCTCACCCCGGCCATTCCATTCCCGACAAGTACAAGCTTTTGTTTCTTCATGCGTTTCTACCCCCTCCGTGTTAGAAAATAAATTGTTTGAATATTTTATAACACGTTAGAAAGTCCATTAACACGAATGTGTAAGTTAATCTGACATACAAATTTTATCGCTTTAATCGCTTAAAGTGCTGACCAGCTTTATCCTGACTGCATTGGTAACGCATACAATTGAAGTGGATTTTTTTAATAATTAAGAGTTGATAATATTTGCTCTTTTCTACATAATAATTTTGAAACCTTTTTGGATCTTAATCGTATATGTATCATCTGGACAAGGGTTTGTCCGTTTTTAAAAAATTAAAAGAGAATGGAAGATATACATTGGGCTCTAACATTTTTCTATTTGTACAATATGTTTTTGAGGCTTATTATTGGTTGATCTTGATTTCGATTTTTGGCTCTTGGTTTCCTCAATTTCATTCATCAAAAATTGGAGGTTGGATTTCTAGGGTAGTTGATCCTTATTTAGGCTTATTCAGGAGGTTTATTCCCCCTTTAGGCCCCATTGATTTTTCACCAATTATTGCCTTATTCGCCTTCAGATTTATAAGAATGTTTGCGCTTGAAGGTCTCCGTCAATCCTTAAATGTTATTGGTGTTTAAAAAGAATATAAATTCGCAAGGGCGAACAGTTGGGAACTGTTCGCCCTTTACCTCTTTCTTTATTAGTTGTGATATACTTAAGAAAGTTTGCTTGTAAGAAAGGGAGTTCTATTTGTGGAATTACGAAAGTCAATTGCTCATACCAAATCTGAATCGAATTCGACCTATATATTTTTACTTGTAGCTGGGATTGTCCTTGTAGCTTTTAATTTGCGACCTGCCATTACCTCGGTAGGACCGTTGGTAGGAAAAATTCAGGCTGATGTGGGACTGGCCCACTGGAGTGCCGGCTTACTTATGAGTCTGCCATTACTTGTTTTTGCCGCCATGTCACCGATCGTTCCAAAATTAGCCAGTCGGTTTTCAAATGAAATGACAATGCTGATCGGCTTGTGCTCACTGTTAATCGGAATAGGTATCCGATCTATTCCCGTCACGTTTTTTCTTTTTACCGGGACCCTTTTGGCAGGAATGGGTATTGCGATTGGAAATGTTCTTTTGCCAGCCGTCGTAAAGGATAAATTCCCTCAGAAGTTCGGTTTAATGACAAGTGTATATTCAACCTCTATGGGATTTGTGGCATCATTAGCATCAGGGTTAAGTGTTCCTTTAGCGGACGGCTTGAATCTTGGCTGGCAGGGAGCCTTAGTAGTATGGGGAATCCCCGCTATAATTGCGATCATGGTGTGGGCACTTCTTGTGAAATCCAATCAAAGAAGTCAAAATTCCATCAAAAAAGTCAGCTCCAATTCTAATGAAGTCTGGCGCTCGCCGCTTGCCTGGCAAATCGCGATTTTTATGGGATTTCAATCCTTTTTATTTTATGTCACCATTTCTTGGCTGCCTGAAATCCTGCAAAGCCGCGGAATGAGTAGCAACACGGCAGGATGGATGCTTTCGTTTTCCCAATTAGTCGGTTTACCTGCTAGTTTCTTCATCCCTGTTATTGCAGGTCGGTTTCGCTCACAATCATGGATTGCCTTACTGTTAAACATTTGCTCCTTTGCTGGGTATGGCGGATTACTGCTTAGCTCTTCCTATCCTATTGCCATTATCAGTATTATTTTAATTGGGATAGGATTAGGGGGAACCTTTCCATTAGCTCTAAGCTATATTGGACTCCGTGCGAGGAATGCCGCACAGGCTGCTGAATTATCAGGTATGGCACAATCAACCGGTTATATCCTTGCGGCGGTTGGCCCAATGTTCATTGGTTTTCTATATGATAAGACCCATATGTGGACCATTCCACTTATCACCCTCCTTTTAGTCTCTGTAGTCGTGATGCTATTTGGGATGATATCAGGCCGTGATCGGTATATTTAAAAGGCGAACAGCGCTAGTCACTGTTCGCTTTTTTTGATTGAATGTAAAAATTTGACCCATCCGCACAACTAAATGAATTCAAATGTCTTGATTTACAAAACATAAAAAGAGTTGTTTTGTGAAATCATTATGAAAGGAATTCATAAATGAAAAAACAATTTGTGATTCTATTTACTCTAATTTTAGGAATGCAAATGCATTTATCCCCTGCTCATGCAGCAAATAACCCGCGTAACACGTATGAGGTGAAATCTGGGGATAATTTATGGAAGGTCGCCAATACCTATGGGACTTCTGTTGGAGACTTAAAACTAATCAACGGATTACAATCAGATTTACTTTTAGTTGGCCAGAAGTTAAGGGTTCCCATCATGTACGAGGTTGCTCCAGGGGATAATCTTTGGAAGCTGTCACAAGCCTTTAATTCTACAGTTTCTTTAATCGTAACTGCAAACGGCCTTTCATCCGATGTTATTTATGTAGGGCAAAAATTAAAAATTCCTCCTAAAAAACTGTCCATGGATGGAAAATTCATTCTTATGACCAGGGAGGAATTTAAAGATTGGATCTTCAACCAAAAGTTTACGAGAAGGGTTGGAAAAGTCCAACAGCATCATACTTATCAGCCATCATACCAGCAATTCAATGGCTCCAACCATTTTGCCCTGATGAAGGGTATGGAGGATTATCATGTAAATGGGATGAAATGGAGCATGATCAGTCAGCAATTAACTACCTTCCCAGACGGCAGAGTTGTCGTTGGCCGTCCATTTAACATCGCTCCTGAAGGTTCATTTGGGTTACTCAATAAAGAGGCCATGCATGCCATTGAGGCTGATGCGTTAGCCATCGAAAATGTTGGGAACTTTGATGCGGAAAAAATGACAGCGGAACAAAGGGAAACAATTGTTACCATCACTGCCCTGCTTATGATAAAATACGGGTTAACTCCTACCGTAGACAGTATCACCTATCATCATTGGTGGGATGTGAATTCGGGAGAAAGAGTATTAGATAACACTGCAGGCCATGCCATTAAAACATGCCCAGGTACTGGATTTTTCGGCGGTAATTCCACTGCCAGTGCAAAAAATAATTTCTATCCGTTAGTGACACAAAAAATGCAGGAAATTTTAGCATCCTTGCATTAAACATGTAGAAGGTGGCCCAAAAATGGTGGTCACCTTCTTTTCGTTTAATAGTATTTTTTTGTTGAGAATTCATTCATTTTATGTTTGGATTAAGAATTAGGGGGGATTAACTTGAACGGAAAACTGAGACTCATCATGACGATGCTCATTTTCGGAAGCATCGGGGTATTTGTTAAAAAGATAGACCTGTCTTCCAGTGAAATTGCTTTTTTAAGGGGGATCATCGGCAGTTTATTCTTGCTAATTGTAAGTTTCATCGTTAAACATAAGCCATCCTTTCAAGCGTTAAAACAAAATGCCATTCTGCTCTTGGTATCAGGTACTGCCATTGGCCTTAATTGGATTTTTCTTTTTCAGTCTTATCGGTATACGACTATATCCAATGCCACGATTAGCTATTATTTTGCTCCGATTTTTGTAATGATTTTAGCACCTTGGGTTTTGAAAGAAAAACTGACAAGCACGAAGGTTATTTGCATTATTATGGCTATGATCGGACTATTTTTAATAGTAAATCCTGGTTCCGGAAATTCAAGCGGTTCGGAGAATAACGTAGTTGGTATTTTATATGGCCTGTTAGCGGCAGCCTTTTATGCTAGTGTGATATTAATGAACAAATTTATTAAAAACTTATCAGGCTTTGAAATTACATTAGTTCAATTAATGGCAGGCGCGTTGGTGCTGCTTCCCTATGTAGTATGGCAAAGTCATTTGGATTTTACAGGTATCAATTCTACTTCGGTCATTTTCATATTAATAATTGGTATTATCCATACTGGGCTGGCTTATTTTTTATATTTCACATCGCTTCAAGAATTAAAGGGACAAACGATTGCAGTCCTTAGCTATATCGATCCGATTTCTGCCGTCCTCATCGCTGCCATTTTCTTGCACGAAAGCATGACGTTGATTCAACTGCTCGGCGGCATCCTTGTTCTTGGTGCCACTTTTTTAAGTGAGTTAAAAATCGAAAAAAAGGGCCGGACTTCTACAACATAATCGTAGTAGAAGCCTGGCCTTTTATTTAAAAATATAGATTTCGTTCCTAGACGTTAATTTTTGATAAAAAAATAGTAAGAAGAAAATATAATAAGGCCTAAGCTAACCACTATTACAGTGATTACATAGTAAGCTTGGATTGCCGTTGGAATAACTGGAACCAATAACATCAATAATCCTAGTATAACAAATACCTTTCCGCCAAATCTATGGGTCTTCTTCCATACATCTTCGCTCGCTAAAGTCCATGGTGTGCGAATTCCAACAAAGTAATTCGGTTTGAATTTTGGACTTAAGTTGCCAATAAAGATAAATAATAATCCAATTAATTCAGGAACGACCATTGCGGGATTAATAATCCCCATTGCACTCGTAATTTGTACAATTTGAAGTAAAAACAGGAACAATAGAATTCCATTCATAATCCATTTATAGGTCCCTTCAAATCGTTGATAATTTTGTTTCTTTGGGTCGATTTTAGGCAATAGTATTCTAAAAACATATAAGACTAACATAATCCCAGGCAGAAGAAAGGCTCCGAAAGATTTATCCGCAAAGCTATTTGGGACACCTTTATAATTCCAATGGACCGCAATTTGTTCAGGTAAATACGGATAGGAAATACAGGTTCCGATGATGATGATTATAAGTAAAAACAGGCCAAACCAGTTTCTTTTCATTTTATATCTTCCCCTTCATCCTTCTTTAAAAAATCCATAAACCAGGTAATTACATCTTCAAACACACTCGTATTTAGGCTATAAATAATTTGCTGTCCCTTTTTTTCTGAGTCCACCAAGTTCGCTTGCTTTAATAAATTCAAATGGTGTGAAATGCTTGGCTTTGTCATATTAAAATGGTCAGCAATTTCTCCTGCGGATAAGTCCTTCTTTTTCAATAAATGGAGAATTTTCCTCCTGCTTGGATCGGACAACGCCTTAAAAGCTTCATTCATGTCAACACCCTTTTCCTTTGCATCTTACTTTTAGGTATTTAGAAAATTATCTAAATGTATAATATGGCAATTTTTAAAATTAGTCAATTAATCCTTTTAGATATTTAGATAAATTTCTAAATTTATATATACAAAAAGGCCGGAGTAAGAGTCCGACCTTTCTGTTTTACGACAATTTTTATTTTTCTCTTTTTTCCCTTAAGTTCAACGGCAATATTTATCACGCAAAGCAAGTGTATACTTAACCGATTGCTCTGTACCTTTTTCTTGATCTTCAATCATTTGGTCTAAAAGTTCTTCTGGAGGATAATAGTAATCCAATGGTTTAATAACATTTAAATCATAAGGAGGCTGCTCAACCTTAAATGCTCCTTCACCTACTGCAAAGACTCCTCCTGCACCAAGCTCGCGTTTAAAATGAATGGCATATGGGAAACACATTTCAACATTGATCCTAGTTAGAGTAGATTTCTCAACCAAGATTTTAAAACATTCTTCCGTATCGATATTTCCTGTCCCTACAGGTACGCCGCATACTCTGTAATTCTCGCCATCATGAACGATAATATGATCTTTAAAATGAGTTGTAAAAGCATAAGGTGCTAGTTTTCCAACGGCTTCAACAGGGTCCTCCCATGCCATCATTCCGTTGCCAACATCACAATGCGCGCCAACCCAAGGGCTGTTGACTTCCTTAATAATTTCAATAACTTCATCTGTTAATTCTTCCTCATGATTTTCCACAGCAAGTTTGATTCTGTATTTTTCCAGAAAAGGAACAATTTGTTTGATATCCCCGGGTGCTTTTTTCAATCTTTCCTGATCATACTCGCCCATGCATGCATACGTGCGTATCACATCCGCTCCTATTCTATGGGCTGCCTGTATGACCTCTTTTAAATGTGCCGGTTCCGTTCCATTTGTATCAATTTCAGCGAAAAATCCATACTTTTGAATTTCATTTCTTACCCTATCTAAATACTCAGGCTCAAACGACTCTAAGGTGCCTCTTCCTGGTAACCCCGGCCATGGGACGATATTGATCATGACTCCATCTAATCCCAATTCGGCTGTTTTTCTGATAAAACCGAAGATATCCATTCGACCAGTTATAAACTGTAAGTGAAAGCTTTCTGTCTCTAATCCAATTTTCATTTTTTATCCACCCTTACGTCAATTTATCTATTAATGAAAAAATTACGCTTTGATTTGGTTGCTCTCCGAATCTTGCTGGAGTGCTTTTTTCTTATTTACGACTTTAACTAAATAGCTGCTAATCAGAAAACCTAAAGCAGCGAATGCAATCATGGTCAAGAAGACATGTCTATATCCTTCCATACCAGGCGAACGATCCAACATGCTTCCATATAGCGTGAAGGCAAACATAGAAGGTGCATATCCTACTAAACAAGCTATAGAAACTGCTGCACCACTTATTTCTCTCGGAATGCCAACTTCTTCAATTGGAGCAAAGAAGACCGCTCTTTGTGTAAAGATAATAGCACCGAAAGCTAGTGTAAAAATTACGCCAAAATATACATTCAGATGTTGATGAGGCAAGAGAATAAAAATAATCATTCCTATGATCGATGCAGCAAAAGCTACCCGCAAATATTTTGAAGGAGATTTAAACTTTTTATCTGCAAGGAATCCCCCTATAGGTCCGCCTAACATTTTCAAACCATATTGATTGATAATTCCATATGCTCCAACTAAAGCGACAGGTATTCCATAAATGTCTTTTAAAAATGGAATAAAGTAGGTTAAGCCAATATAAACGGAATACACTGAAAAAATAGTAAAAGCGACAACCCATATTTCTGGCATTTTTACTGCCTTTAATGCACCTTCTAATGCTGCCTTATTTTTGTTTACTTTTTGACCTTGCTCATCTACAGCTGAAATGACATCATCTTCAAGAAGGAAATATAAAATAATAGCAATTACAATCATGGTGATCGAAAAGAAGAGAATTGCACCTCTTAAACCGGCTGCCCCTTCTCCGAGCCATTTAAAAATTCCGAGAGCAGCAAATGCAATAACCGTATCTATGACTCCTCTTCCCGCCTCTAAGAATCCAAACATTCTTCCTTGCTCATCTGAGTCTCCTAATAATCTTACGGATTTGATTAAGACCGGCCAAAAAGCAATTTCAGCAAATAAAGCGAAAAGCCCCCAAATTACTAATATTTCATAATAACTTGGAAATGTGGTTAAGTAGAATCCTGTTGCTCCAATTCCAATTAAAGCAACTGGCATCAATTTTTTCTTAGAAAATCGATCGGCTACATACATCGAGATAAGGTAACCGAAGGTCTGGATAAATGCATAAACAGATAACGTGAAACCCATCTGTGTGTGGGTTAAATGGAAATAATCCATCATAGGGACATAAAAGGCATCTTTTAACCAGGGAAGCTTAAAAACCGTTCCCCCGCCAAGTATTAATACGGCAAGCGTAAACCATTTTTTCATGTTATTATTTTGATTCGTCAATGTCATGTCCCTCCTAAAATAGATATTTCAAGTAGAAAATATAGGATGAAAAGGCTTACACAAATGGTTAATTAAAACTCTCTCACCCCCTTGTGACATCGATGCAGAAGCCTTAACTAAAACGACAGTTAACCTAATTGATTGTTATTTTTATAGATTAATAAAAAACCTCCTAATTATTTGATAAACAGGCAATTACTTCGATTTCCACTGAAGCATCCTTTGGCAGGCGTGCAACCTCTATTGCACTTCTAGCAGGATAGTTTCCACTAAAATACGATTGATATACTTCATTCACTTGTGTAAAAGCATTCATATCGTCTAAAAAGACAGTTGTTTTCACTACATGATGTAGATCGCTTCCAGCCTCTTCTAAAATTGCTTTTACATTTTCCAATGATTGTTTTGCTTGTTCTGTAATGGTTTCCGGCATTTCATTTGTGACTGGGTTAATCGGTAGTTGCCCAGATATAAAAAGGAATTCCCCGATTTTTACTGCCTGAGAATACGGACCAATTGCTCTTGGAGCATTTTTGGTTGAAATCGAATTGAGCATTGTAAAACCTCCTGTGATAAAAAATTATTATGATGATTTTTTATTATTATAATGTATATTTTTTATCACATCAACTAAAAATTCAGAAATTTATCTTATTGAATTTTATTAAATCTTTGTTAAACTAAAATTGATATGGAAAAAAGGTTGGATGGATGATGGTAATGCTGACAAATACCGAAAAACTGAAACAGTATATTCCCATGGTGCATTTTATTGCTGAAATAATGGGAGAAAATTGCGAGGTTGTATTACATGATGTAACGAACCCTGATCATTCCATTATTGAAATTGTGAATGGACAAATTAGCGGAAGAAAGATAAATAGTCCTATTACGGATCTTGCTTTGAAAATAATAAAAGAAAAAAGCTATAAAGATCGGGATTATATCTGCAATTATAAAAGCAGTTCAAAAACGATTAATACACTTCGTTCTTCCAGCTATTTTATTAAAGATGAAAGTAACCAAATTATTGGAATGATTTGTGTTAATGTTGATATCACCGACTTTATTAAGGCGCGCAACATTTTAGATCAAGTCATTATGATTGAAAATCCCAAAAATGATTCTGTCGAGCAAATAAAGCCGGTTCATGATCCGAATCTTTATGAAAATTTCGAAGAAAATATAGAAGATCTTCTCTCCTCTCTTATTAAAGGGGTTTTATCTGAGTATGACGTCCCGGCAGAGCGGATGTCTCCACAAGAAAAAATAGATGTGGTAAAAAAACTCAATGAAAAGGGAGCCTTTTTATTAAAAGGCGGGGTAAGTGAGGTTGCAAAATATCTAGATGTATCAGAAGCGACTATCTATAGATATTTACATAAAATAAAATAATGGTTTTGTCCCTCATCTTTTACCCAATTTTTAAAATAAAAAGGATATACTGAGAGATTCACTTACCGTGTTTATGTTTCATAGAATAATGATGGAAACATTAGAGAACCACCCTTTTACTGTGACAGCAAAGGGTGTTTTTTCTTTACCTATCTATTAATCTTAAATCTTCAACAATTTTCGTTCAATGATTGGCACCACTGGTTTCTTTTTTCTAAAGAAATCCATCAACCAGCCAATTTCCAAAAATCCTGCTATTAAAATATAAATCCATGCCATATTGTTCTCTCCTTGAACAGATGACACTTATTTTTGAAGAGCGAAGTTCTCCGTAAATCGATAAATCGCGTGAGCCACCCCATTGTCATAATTTTTAAGGGTTGTTGTTGTACAAACCGCTTTTATGTCATCCTTCGCATTTTCCATCGCTACACTGTATCCAACTTTTCGGAACATGGATAAATCATTGTTGCTGTCCCCGATAGCCATAGATTTTTCTAAGGATCCATTCATCAAGAGAGCCATTTTTTCAAGGGCATTTCCTTTTGAAGCACTTTTATTCGTAATTTCAATGTTATGATCACCCGAAGAAACAACCATCAACTCATCTACCATATCGAATCGGTTCCAGCCTTCCGCTAGTTTCTTTTGATCAAACGAACAGACTACAATATTAAAAACTTCTTCCTCCTGTTTTAGGATGTCAGGATAGTTTTCAACAAGAACATAGCCAAACTGATCAAACTGTCTTTCAGCTTCCGCCGCTATCTTTTTCTGATTGCTATCCAAACTCGCGATTTTCAAGTGTTGAATCTCGTGATAAAAATGTTCTCTCTTCTTCTTAAGTGAATAAATCGCTTTGTCAGTAAACACTTCATAATAAAAATCCCGTTCATCCAGCCACTTTAGAATCGATCCGACACACTCTTTCGATATCGGAATAGAGGAAAGCATCTTTCCGTCTTTCGAATGAATCGTTGCACCATTTGTCCCAATGATATAGGGAGAAATCCCGGCTTTATTACAAATGGTCTGAGCATCAAAATGTGCCCGCCCTGTTGAAATGACCACTTCAAAACCTTGTTCTTGAGCATATTGAATCGCCTTTCTATTTTCTTCACTAATTTCATTCTGACCGTTTAATAATGTCCCATCCAAATCGATCGCAATGAAGCTCATATTTTGAAAACTCCTTTTCCCATTTCTTAAAATCTAATAAAAAAATGAGACCCCTATTTTTCGTCACTCTATTTTCCTGTTCTTGATCACTATGCCTGAATCCAATTTAGTTTCGCTAATTCCGAATGATTCTTCCATTCTTGCGGCAATGATTGCTCACAAACGAACACATCGACATTTTCGAGAGGACAAACTTTACAAAAAGTATCAACATCGATTTTAGAAGAATCGGTTAGCAGGATCACTTGCTTTGATACCTCGACCATCTTGCGTGAAACCATTGTTTCCTGCAAATGATAATTACTTACCCCGTTTTGTATTGAAACACCGCCAGCGGAAATAAATGCTTTATTAATATTAAATTGTTGTAACGTTTGTTCCGTAAGACTGCCACTAATCGACTGCTGCTTCGGATCCAATAGCCCGCCTAATAATAAAATTTGGCCTGTAAACTTATTTTGATTGAGAGATTCGGTCAATACAGATGAAACAGGAAGAGAATTGGTGATAATGATAATATCTTTCTTATCCTGAATACATTTCGCAAATTCAAGCATGGTGGTCCCTACATCAATGGCAATGACATCGCCGTTAGAAATGAGTTCTACTGCTTTATTTCCAATCTTCTCTTTCGCTTCCTGGTTCACTGTTGTACGATGTGAGAACGGAGGCTCTTCAAATGGAAAAACCGATTTAATCGCTCCGCCGTAAACTCTCTTTAAAAGACCTTTTTCCTCTAATAACATTAAGTCACGACGAATTGTTTCCTCTGAGACCTGATACTGCTCCACTAAGTCCACGACTTTAACTTTTCCCACACTATTCAATTCTTTTAAAATTTCATTTTTTCGTTCTTCTGGCAAAACGGTCATATTACTTCCTCCGGATTCATTGATAGACTATAAAATAATGCATTCTTTTTTTGGTACAACAATCCGAACCTGAGCCCCTTGTCCAAACATTTTTCCTTTGTGATGAAGATTGTCCACTAGGAAAGCGGACCCTTCTGTTTCTACTTCATATCTTAGGACATTCCCTGTCATCGAAACATCTTTAACAAGCCCTTTAATTCCCCAGTTATCATGTAAACCTAAGTGATCTTCATTAGCAGAAACGATTTGCAAAACTTCTGGACGAATGGCGATTTCCTTCCCGTTTAACTCTGTACTGTGAACAAGTTTGTGGAAAACTTCCATACTCAAAACATTGTAATTTCCAATAAATTTCGCCACAAAGGTATTGACTGGAGAAGTATAAATTTCCACTGGAGAACCGGATTGAACAATTTTTCCTTTATTCATAACAAAAATCCGATCCGACATCGTCATTGCTTCTTCTTGATCATGAGTGACAAAAATCGTGGTGATCTCTAATTCTTTCTGGATTCTTCTTAATTCTTTTTGCAAGGTTTTTCTAATTTTCGCATCTAATGCACTTAGCGGCTCATCCAAAAGCAGTACTTTTGGTTCCATGACAAGGGCGCGGGCAAGAGCTACCCTTTGTTGTTGACCGCCAGATAATTGATGTGGATAAGATTGTTCTTTTCCGGCTAAATCGACGAGTTCGATCATCTTGGTTACACTTGTTTTAATATTTTTTGCCTTCTTCATTTTAAGACCGTAGGCGATATTATCAAAAACATTCATATTCGGGAACAGTGCATAGGCCTGAAACACCATACCTACTTCACGCTGACGCGGAGATACATGAGTGATATCCTTCCCATCGATGAAGATGGTTCCTGAATCCACGTCTTCAAGTCCTGCAATCGATCGTAATAAGGTACTTTTTCCGCACCCGCTTTGTCCAAGAAGGGTCGCAAATTCTCCCTTTTTTAAGGTCAACGAAATATTTTCTAACACTACTTGGTGATGATAACCCTTAGTCACTTGATCAATCGTTACATAACTCATGAATTTTCACCTTCTACGGCTGTATTTTTTTGACGGTATGGTTTCATTAAAAATAAAAGAGATCTTTTTTTAGAAGAAAAACTAGGAACTTTTTCTTTTTTAAACGTAAGTTTTAATACAGTTCCCGTTAATAGTAAAATGATCGAATAATACGTAATCACAATGGCACTTGTTAAGTGACCGCTGCTGTTTAATTTGTCAGCCAGATAAATTTGAATCGTTTCAAATCGGCCCCCGACAAGCAAATTGGCAAAAGCAAACTCACTAAATAACAGCGCGACAGATAATAAGGTAGATACCAAAATACCAGAGATAATGTTAGGAAACACGACAGTGCGAAACGCCTGAAATTTGGTAGCTCCCAGTAATTCAGCTGCATCGACAAGCTGCACCGCATTCACCGTCCGAAGGCTGTTACGAATACCTTGATACATAAATGGTAAAATCGTGATGAAATAAGCACCAACCAAAATCCATGGTGTTCCGGTAATTTGAAGCGGTCCATCTGAATAGATCTTAATCAAGCCTATAGCTCCAACAATCGGAGGTATTCCATAAGGAAGCATTGCGGCTGCTTGGAGCCATCCTTCCCATTTGCTGAAATAGACGGTAATGATAAAAATCGTTGGAAGCATAATCACCACACTAAGACCAACCGTTACAACAATTAAAAACAACGTATGCTGCAGTGCACCATAAAACCGTTCATCTTGAAATAATTCGATATACCATTTCATCGTTAAACTCTCAGGCAGAATGGTGTGATCCCATTTACCGGCGATCGAGAATAAAAATGTTCCTGCCAGCGGGATTAATAAATAAATCACGAGCAAACCAATGATTACTTTATGAAAGCTCAGTGAAGTTTTCATCGCAAATCCCTCCTAATCCGGCGCATCATTCGATTATTGAACCACATCGCCCCGATCATGGTCGAAGCTAGAAGAACGCCCATCGCACTGCCTAGCTGCGGCTTTAAGGTCACGTCACTCGAAACTAAAGAGGCAATTTGCAGTGATAATAAATTATAGTTGCTTCCGACCAGTGCATAGGCAGTCGCATAAGCGCCCATTGCATTAGCAAACAAAATACTGAAGGTACCAGCAATGCTTGGAAGCAAAACTGGAATCCCGATGTGGAGCCAAAAAGATAATTTGGTTCCACCCAATAAAGAAGAAGCTTCTTTCCATTGCTGTTTAATTCCTTGATACGATGGATAAATCAGCATAACAGCCAGCGGAATTTGAAAATAAATATAAACAAGAATGAGACCTGTCCAAGAATATAAATTAAAGCCTGTAAACACATCTAAACCCATCTTTGAAAAAAGCAGCGTAAACAATCCGTTGTTTCCAAGTAAAATAATAAAGGAAAAGGAAAGTGGTATTCCTTCAAAATTGGAAGTCATATTGGCAATCATCAGCAAGCGATTTTGGATTTTTTTTGAAAACTTTGTAAACGAATAAGCGGCAATAACCGCGATGATCACAGAAATGACAGCTGAAACCAATGAAATGACAAGGCTGTTCTGGATAGCTTGCAAGTAAAATTTACTCTTAAAAATCATTACATATTGCCCAATCGTGACTCGAATTCCATCGTCTGCATGAAAACTATCTTTCAGCATGGCCACTAATGGGCCGATTTCAAACCCAATCACAAACAAAAGAAATGGCAGTAAGAGAGCTAATAAGTAAAATTTTTGTTTTTTTATTTTTCTCAAGGCTTCTCTCTCCTCTATTTTCGCTTACAATAGGGGAATTGGTTTTAAGCATACATTCGTAAAACCAATTCCCGGCAGTCTTTTTTATGAAAATTTAAACGGTTACTTTCCCCTTACATCCTGGCAATGAATAGTTGATCATTTTATCGGACTTTTCGATCTCTAACAGTTCACAAACGAGCGGGGCAAAAGCCAATTGTGGGACAACCTCACTGTGGACAACATTTTCCACTTTTGGACTGATGATAAAGAGTGGTACATCACGCTCACCATCCGTTATACCGCCGTGATTTCCATATTCACTCATGCCATGATCAGATGTAATTAAAATATGGTAGCCTTCCTTCATCCAAATTGGCAAAAGCTGTGCGAGCAAGCTTCCCATCTTTAAGATTTGTTCACGGTATTCTTTCGATTCCGAACCGAACGCTTCCCCTTTTACGTCAACACCAAGCGGATGAATATATAAAAAGTGTGGGTCATGCTTTCGGCGCAATGCTTCCGCATCCATCAACACATGGCTGTCTGGATAATCATCGTCCCAATAAAATTTCCCGTATTGAATAGGCTTAGTTGAATCCTCTTGCTCGCGGTCTTCAACAAACACAAATGGAGCACGATTATACAGTTCACTTACCCAGTAATAGGCTACTGCTCCGTTCCTTAACCCGTTCTCCTTCGTCAGATGAAAGAGACTTTTCTCGGCGGAAAGCTGCACAGCTTGATTGGACGTAATGCCGTTCATCGATGCGGGTGTACCAGTAAGTAACACTTCATATAATGGACGGGAAAGACTAGGCAGCTCTGATCGAACCTTGAAAAGTGCTGCCCGATTGGTTTCTACCAGATGCTGAATATATCCCAAAGCCTCATATGCTTTATCGTATCTCATTCCATCTACAACAATCGCGATTACTTTATTTGACATTGACTAACACCTCTTCCTGCCAAAGCTGCGGAAGGGTTTTAGCCGTTTCTTCCCAAGCTTTGAAATCCTTAATTGGTTTGGCATTCTTGTACTCTTCTTTCGGAATCATTTTATCCGCTACTTCTTTCGGGAGCTTCACGTTATCACGGATAGGACGGGCATATCCTTTAGCCAGGTTAATTTGTCCCTCGTCACTTAAGATATATTCTCTAGCGGCCATTGCGGCATAAGGATGCTTCGCATATTTGTTAATAATGGTGGTATAGCCGCTTACGACTGAACCTTCTTTCGGAATGGTAACTTCGAATTGGTCACGATTGATTTGTTCTGCATAACCAAGGGCATTGAAATCCCAAACAAGAGCCACTTCTACTTCCCCTTTTTCGATGTTAGCCGGCTTCGCATCCGTTAAGCTAAGACGTCCTTGCTTTGCAAGTTTCTTAAAAAAGGCAATTCCTGGTTGAAGATGTTTTTCATCTCCCCCGTAAGCGATAGCCGCAGCAAGAACGGCCATTTGGTTTTGTGTCCCACGCTGAACATCTCCAACGGTTACTTTGTAATTTCCTTTTAGGATGTCATCCCATGATTTTGGCGGGTTTTTCACTAATTCTTTATTGGTTAAGAAGGCAATCGTTCCTTGGTAGCCGACCACCCAGTCTCCGTTGTCATCTTTTGCCCAGTCAGGAACTTCATCCCAATAAGAAGTTTTATAGGGCAATGTTAATTTCTTTTGTTCAGCAACTGGACCAAAGGACATTCCTACATCCCCGATATCAGCGGTGGCATTTTCTTTTTCCGATTCCATTTTGGCAATCTCTTCTGCACTCGATAAATCTGTATCATTATGTTTCAACGTATATTTTTTCGTCACTTCATTCCACGTTTCCCCCCAGTTTGCCCATGAATCAGGCATACCGGTACTATTCACTTCGCCCTCTTTTTTGGCGTTTGTCTCGATTTCTTTCAGGGTTAACGAGTTCGGATCCTTAATACTTGATGCAGCCGGTTCCTTTGTATCTGCACATGCGGCTAATCCTAGTAAACTTATTCCTAACATCACAGCTTGAATCGACTTGTACCACTTCTTTCCATTCATAAAAAGTATCTCTCCTCAATGTGGAATTTATAATGTTGTTTACTGTTTATTACGGTTTAATCATAAATCCACATTGTTAACTCCACATTAATCCAACATTAAAAAATTGTAAAGTCAATGTTAAAGAAAGCAATGGATATTATTAATGACTCGTTCTTTTTTAGAAAAAATCCATAGTATCCTTCTTTTTGCAGAATAGGCTCCAACAAGAACGTTGACATTCATTATTTATTTGGTTTAAAGTAATAAAAGTAGTTTGAATACTAAAATCTATTTGTTTGTGGATTTTTCTAGAGGAATCTCTATTTTCGCCACACAGCTTCTATAGGCTGTGTGGCTTTTTTGTTTAGAAAAGTGCCAGAGGATCACAAAGCCTATTAATTGATCCATCACAGTTTTTAATAGATTGAAAGGGGAACTGAAAATGAAAACTTGGCAATACGCATTTATTGTTTTATTGGGTGGATGCTGTTACGGAGCATTATCCACTTTCGTAAAGCTTGCATATGCCGCAGGTTTTACGGTGGAAGTGGTGACGGGGAGTCAATACTTTCTAGGTACTTTACTGATTTGGACAGTTGCACTTTTTTCGAAAAGAAAGAAATTGACACTAGGTAAAATAGGTAAACTCCTTTTATCAGGCATACCACTCGGTTTGACGGGTGTATTTTATTATCACTCACTGCAAACCCTTCATGCTTCGCTTGCCATCATTTTTTTATTTCAATTTGTCTGGATTGGCACATTTTTTGAATGGTTTTTTTATAAAAAAATACCGACCATTGGAAAAATAGGTTCAATCGGTATTCTCATTCTTGGCTCTATTCTTGCGGCTGGCGTTCTCGTAGAAGACAACCGGGTGATCACATGGCAGGGGGCAGTTTGGGGACTACTTTCCGCTGTATCCTATACTTCGTTTATTTTTCTAAGTGGCACGGTGGAAAAAGATCTACCCCCGGTGCAGAAAAGCGCCATTTTTTCCACTGGCGGGCTGATTACAGTTTTCATTATGTTTCAGCCAACGGAGTTATTCCATTTACCTGTTTTGATTGGGATCGCGCCGTATGGATTATTTCTTGGCTTATTAGGGGTCGCCCTGCCTCCGCTGTTATTTTCAATTGGCATGAGGTATATCGAGCCTGGACTTGGCACCATTTTGACAGCCTCGGAGCTTCCGATTGCTGTCATTCTATCGACGCTTTTCTTGGCAGAACATGTAAGCATATCCCAATGGCTCGGAGTTGTTTTGATATTAGGCGGAATTGCAGCGGGGAATGTTAATCTATCAAAAGCGAAAATAAAGTCACATTCTTTGGAAAAGGAATCTGTTTCTTAATACAAATGAAAATATTATATAAAATTTGGGAAATAAGGAAAAATTACCCTTTATAAAACACGTTGATTAATGTATAAAGTAATAGAATGATAGTCACCTGGGTATTGTTAGTTAAATTTTAATAAAAAAGGAGGCCTAATGTTGAAAGGAAAAAAATTTTTTTATTGGATCATCCCATTTGTGTTAGTTACTTTTTTAGGGAATGCAGTGTATGCTGCACAACAGCCAAAAGCACCTGAAGTAAGGCAAACTTCTGCTTTAAAGGGACAATTCTACCTTAAAGACGTTGTGAAAATCTACGTACCATCTACATATAATGTAGATCAACCCATTGATAACACTCCATATGTTAATAAATCACTAGAGAAATTCTCAAAAATGTTTGGAGGGGCAACATCGATCGATGGGACAGGAGCTTGGCTCTCGGATAATGATCAGTTAGTGAAAGAAAAAGTAACCATCGTCTATAGCTTCGCAGAAGATTTGAATAAGGAAAAAATAAATGAAGTGGTTGCCTACGCTAAATCTCTTAAGGAAGAGATGAAACAATCATCCGTATCTCTTGAAGTGAATGGGAAAATGTATTTTATCGAGTAACGGCTATACCTTTTATGGCAAAGAACAAAAAGAGAGGATGCTCCAAAAGTTTATAAAGTCCCGCGTGAAAATTTGCGCGGGGTTGATAAAAATAGGGTCGGACTTCTACAATTTGATCGTAGAAGTCCGACCCTTTTGTTTAGCAATAACTTCCTTACACTTTATGAGAGAGAACGGAGCTTTCTAATGGAAGGAAATAAATACATCCACAGACCGGCAACAAGAACCGTTCCAAGTCCACCAATGAATGCAGCCGGAACCGCTCCAAAAAATCCAGCCAGTGTTCCCGATTCAAACTCGCCAAGTTGATTGGAAGTACCTATAAAGAGAGCGTTCACCGCATTCACCCGGCCACGCATCTCATCTGGAGTTTGCAGCTGCACGAGTGAGGACCTAATGACAACGCTGATTACGTCTGATCCACCGATAAAAAATAAGGCAACCAACGATACAATTAGATTTGTTGAAATAGCGAAAAGCATGGTAGACAATCCAAAAATGGCGAGAGCCCCAAACAATGTTAGGCCATAGGCTTTCTTTAAGGGAAAATAGCCTAAAATAATTGACACGATTAGTGCGCCAACCGCTGGTGCAGTCCGCATTAATCCCAATCCCCAAGCACCAGTATGAAGAATATCCTGCGCGAATATTGGCAAAAGGGCTGTCTCTCCGCCAAGCAAGACTGCGAAAAGATCCAACGATATCGTTCCAAGGATGACAGGATTACGATAGACAAATATCAATCCCGATAAGATGGAGCTCATTGATACCGATTCCGCCCTTCGGACCGCTTGCTCTTGGCCGGTAATTAAATAGGTTAGTATGGCAGCAGCAAGCAATGCTGCCGTTGCCGTACTATACACGGATGCGGGTCCTAACGAAAAAAGCACACCGCCAAGGGACGGACCCAGGATTTGAGCAGTTTGTCCAGCCGTTGTACTTAAAGATATAGCCTGTGGGAGAATCTTTTTATGTACCAACTGTGGCAATAGGGCTGATGAAGACGGCCCCTCGAAGGCACGGCAAGCTCCGATGATTGCAGCTGCCAGCAAAATCTATTCACGCCCCAGCCAGCCTGCATGATTTCCATATAGCAGAAGACCGGCCATCATGCCTTCAATGAGCAAACACCAAAAAACGATTTTTCTACGATCAAAGCGGTCTGCCACTTGCCCGACAACTAATGTGAGCAGAACCATCGGGATAAACTGGGCCAGCCCCACCAAACCGAGACTAAAAGCGTCATGAGTCAAATCATACATTTGCCATCCGATTGCCACGGAGAGCATCTGAAAGGATGTCGAGGCCAAAATGCGCGAAAACCAAAATTTTGCAAAAGATGGCTGACGAAGAATAGATTTATTTAACTGAAGCAAATATATTTCACGCCCTTTTGAAAATAGCTGTAATAATACTTTAGGAACACGAAATATTATACTACTTTCGGCTCTGCTAGTTAAGAAATCTGACTTAAAGCAACTGTGCGATTCGCTTTGTTTTCTCCACAATGACCCCTGCCACCAGGATTTGTGCACGGCGGGTACTCTGATTCCTTCACAGTGACTGCCGTCTTCCGAAATTGTATTCGGCGGGCACTCTGGCTCCTCCACAGTGACCGCTGACACCAGAAATTGTATCCGACCGACACTCTGACTCCTTCACAGTGACCGCTGACTTCAGAAATTGTATCCGGCGGGCACTCTACCTCCTTCACAGTGACCGCTGACTTCAGAAATTGTATATTGCGGGCACTCTGACTCCTCCACAGTGACCGCTGACACCAGGAATTGTACTCCACGGTCACTCTGGCTCCTCCTCAGTGACCGCTGACACCAGAAATTGTATCCGACAGGTACTCTGGCTTCTTCACAGTGACCGCTGACTTCAGAAATTGTACATAGCAGGCACTCTGGCTCCTCCTCAGTGACCGCGATCTTAAAAATTGCACTTAAATCTTTATAAAATACTTGATTACCAGAACCAATTCAATTATCATCTAATTAGATACTCATTAAATTAGTTTCCTGGTTTCCAGGTGTACCGTATTTTTTTACTTAATTAATTAGACAAATGTGAAATTAGATAAATATTAAAGAAGGTGATGGAATGTTAATAAGGCAAGAAAAACAATATAGAAAACTATTTCTCGCCGGAGTCGTAAACGGAATCGGGGACCGCTTTAGTTCAGTTGCCGTATTAGCAATGCTGTTGCAATTAACAGGATCAGGCTTTGCTGTGGGAATCACACTGGCCATCCGGCTGATACCGTTTGTCATTTTCGGACCAATTGGCGGTAGGTTTGCTGACCGCTTTCCAAGAAAAATGATATTGGTCACAACCGACCTAATTCGGATTGTCTTTGCCTTAACCTTCTTATTCGTGGACAGTAAAGAAGATCTCTGGATTGTTTATGTAAGCTCCTTTCTTTTAGCCGTGGGAGAAGCCATTTATGCCCCTGCAAGAAAATCAGCCATACCGCTGCTCGTAAAAAAAGAGCAGCTCATGAAAGTGAACAGTTTGGAACAAGTCTTAATTGGCATTGTATTAATAGGCGGCGCTTTTTCTGGAGGAATCGTGGCCTTTATTTTTGGTCCCCATATTACCTTTTGGTTCAATGCGGTCTCCTTTTTAGGCGCAGCAGCGATCGTCTCGACCATTGCGTTTCCAGAACATAAACAGGATATGGAAGGGAAGCTTCTCGAAAAAGAATCGCTTTGGTTTGTGTTTAAGAAAGTCATCAGCATGTCGGTTCCCGTTCAAATCCTATTAATCTGCGAAGTATTAATTGCTTTCATGAATGGAATCGATAACGTTCTTATCAGCGTGTACGCTGTTAATGAGTATCACCTGGGAGATGTCGGTGTAGGGCTGTTCTATGGGGCATTGGGGATTGGTCTGGCGTTAAGCTACTCAGTGGCGAATCGGTTACGAAAAAATTTTTTAGTCACTGGCTTACTCTGTTTAATGCTTGAAGGAACGTTTCTATTTTTATTGAGTTGGACCCATTTCGTTGTTTTTGCGTTTCTCTTGTTTTGTGGTGTGGCCTTTATGTCTGGCATTGGGAATGCCTGTTTTGATACCGTACTAATGAAAGAGATTCCTGAGGAGCATCATGGAACGATGTTTGGACTGTTGGCAACAATCGGAAACACGATATTGGGTATTTCCATGTTTTTAGCTGGATTTGCGCTGCATTATCTTTTACCGCGTTCTTTAGGGTTGATTGGCGGTGCTGCTTATATTCTCATTGCCATATTCCTCCTTGCAGCTATATCTACAAAAGCCTATCGGAAGAGGCGCATATCACAAAAGGATATGTCCTCAGTTTAAATAGAAATTCAAATTTAACTCGCATTTATTCCCCCTTTTATAGCCACAACTAAAAGGGGTTTTTTTTGATTTAGTTAGCATTCTTTAAATAAATTTTTCCAAGTGTACAAATAGTGACAAAGTTCGACTCAAATTTCTAGTAGAATAGTATTTATCATGTAATAATAGAGTAATATAATTGTAATATTCTTTGGATGTAAGACCTAAAGTTTTAAAACGGTGGGCAGGGAGCTGGATCACCGTTTCGGGAGGGAATTTTTTTGGAAAGTGCATTAAATCAATCAGTAGAAGAATTGGGTAAACGTCGGAGCAACTCAAAGAAAAGTTTTGCCAACTGGAAGTTTATTATAACAGGTATCATCATTATTATTGCAATCATAATAGCGGCAATCGGCTATTATCAGGCAAAACACTTTAACGCCAATGTCAAGATTAATGGCACAAAGGTCGGGGGACTAACGGCTGAGCAGGCCCTTAAAAAATTAAAAACTTCCGTATTAAAAAACGTAGTCTATGTTGGACAACAGCAAATTTTAGATGGAAACGATACAGAAATGAAATTTACGAGTTCAGATCTTTCTGAAGTCAAAAAATTATTAAAAGACCAGCAGAGCTTTTTTCCTTCTTCAAAAGCAAAGAGTTTTTCATTAATGCCAGGCACTTTGGATCAGTACCGCAGCGAAACAATGAAAAAACAAGTGGAAGAAAAACTTATTTCTTTGAATAAGACCTTAAAAGCTCCGAAAGATGCAGAGGTTCATTTGGAACAAGGTAAAATCGTTGTCTCCAAAAGCAGCAGCGGGGAGCAGTATGATGTTGCCGGCCTTTTAAAGGCCTATGATGAGCATAAATATACGAGTGAAATCCGTCTTCAACCTGTATACATACAGCCAATCAAAGAGGACAGTCAGGTTATCAAAAATGAACAGAAAAAGCTTCAAGGACTCCTTGCCCAGACGGTCGATTATAAGGTGCAAGATAAAGTTCATACGTTAAAAGCCAGCGAACTAATTAAAACTGCCTCTGTGTCAAAGGACATGAAGGTGACCATTGACCCAAGCGATATTAACAAGAAAATTGCCGAAATTAATAGTACTCAATCCACATTGAATAAAAATTTCTCCTTTAAGACCCATTCAGGTAAAGTCATTTCGGTAAAAGGGCAAGGTTATGGCTGGGCATTGGATGTGGACAAAGAAGCCGCATTGGTTCAGGCCGCATTTGAAAAAGCAGAGAAAACTGTTACGGCTTCCAATATCATCGGTCATGGCTGGAAAGGTGAAGGCTACGGTTTTGACACGTTAACGAATAATGGCATAGGCGATACGTATGCAGAAGTATCCATTGCTGAGCAGCGTATTTGGATTTACAAAAATGGGAAATTAGCCATCACAACAAATGTTGTTACCGGCAAACACAGTACTGGTAATGATACATCAAAAGGAGTATGGTATATTCTCTATAAACGGACACCTGCCACACTAACGGGCAGAGAACTTGGAGGAAAACCGAGTTATCAAGTACAAGTTAATTATTGGGCTCCTTTTACCAATGACGGACAGGGATTCCACGACGCCGGCTTTCGGTCAAACTGGGCAAGCAATGCCTATCTAACAGCAGGATCGCATGGCTGTGTCAACACACCGGTAAATGCTATGAAAACCGTGTATGAGAATCTCAGTACATACGAGCCGGTAGTCATCTACTAAAATATAAAACAGGAAATCGTTAATGATTTCCTGTTTTTTTTATAACTATCACTCAAAGGTCGAAAGAATAGTGTAAAATTACAACAAAATTGTTAATTTTTATGATAAAATATAAACAACGAAAAGGGATGGATATGAAAAAGTTGGGTTTCATTTCAGTTGTTTCATTTGCAATATCCTTTTTAGGTTACTCAGCCTGGTTTTTTAATGAAGATTTATTCTCAAATTCAATCATAATTTTCATAGGATTGATTCTTCCGCTTATTGGTCTGATTACAGGTTTTTTTAGTAAGAAAAAATCTTTAAAAATAGTCGGGATACTTGGAAATTTCCTTGTACTCTTATGGGCAGTAATACTTCCCTTAGCTTCTACACTTTTTTGGAGCCAGCCATGACAACTAGAAATAAAAAAGAGTTAATACATAGGATCATGTATTAACTCTTTTTGTATCATTGTATTGTAGCTGTCAACGGATTCTGCTGTTTAATCTCTTGAATGGATAGATTTAAACTGTAGTTCCCATGCTCGAGAAGTTTATTAAGAAACAGATTCAATTGATCTTGGGATTTAACGATTACTTTTAAATGGTAACATCCTTTCCCTGATATTCGGTGAGCTTCAACTACCTCATTTCGCTCCTTAATAAAACGGATAAACAAATCATGATTGGCTGTTTTCATATGAATGATGACAAACGCGGTAAACATAAGCCCTAATTTCATTTCATCGACTATGAGAGAGTAGGCCTTAATGACTCCACTTTCTTCAAGTTTTCTAATACGATTCCCTACTGCCTGTCCAGTCATATGAATTTTTTCCCCTAAGTCTTTCCATTGAATACGTGAATTTTCGTTTAATAACCGGAGGATTTGAAAATCAATTTGATCAAGTTCCATATAAATTCCTTTCACCATGAAATTATTTTAGCTAAAAGTGTTTCATCAAAGTATCGATTAAAATCAAGAGATTATCTATGATAATATTATAATCAATTTTTGATGGGGTGGAAAAAAATGAGAACAGCTTTAATCTTAGTTGATATTCAAAATGATTACTTTCCAAATGGAAAAATGGAATTAAGCAATCCTGGAAAAGCAGCTGTTAATGCAGGTAAAATCCTTGATTGGTTCAGACAGAAGAATCATCCTATTTTTCATATTCAGCATATCTCAATTCAAGAAGGAGCAACCTTCTTTCTTTCAGACACAGATGGGGCCAAAATAAATGAAGCTGTTTTACCGTTACAGCATGAAAGTATTATCGTAAAACATAGACCCAACAGCTTTTTCAAGACAGAATTAGAAAACAAATTAAGAGAAAATGGAGTCACTAAGCTAGTGATTTGCGGTATGATGACGCATATGTGCATCGATGCCACCGTCAGAGCTGCAAGGGATCTAGGTTTTGAAGTTACGCTTATTGAAGATGCATGCACTACAAGGGACTTATCTTATCAAGAAAAGAAAGTACCGGCTGATCAGGTTCATTATGCGTTTATCAGTGCACTTAACGGAATTTATGCCCATGTCGTTTCAACCGAGGATTTCCTGCAGCAGGAAGCTAACACGATTCTGAAAAACAACTAATATTAAAGGGAGATTGTTATTAAAAACGATCTCCCTTTTTAATTAAGATAAATGGATATTGGTTTTATGTTCTGCATCCTGACGCTTTTCCTTAATAGAAATCACTCCAATCAAGCCAATCATGGAGAAGATTACAGGGGTGATGAAACCGAAGTAGTATCCCTCACTAATACTGCCGGAGGCAGACTGAAAATGATCCAATACATTTCCAAAGATGCTTGGCAGCAGTACAGCACTTAGAAAACCACCGGTATTCGCAACCCCAGAGACAATGCCAGATTCTATGATCGGAAAAGATTGACGAACGGCAGCAAACGTTAACGCACTTGCCCCATATCCATAGCCAATGATAAAGAACAGCACACTGAGAACGAAAAGGGGCGGATTCCCTCTAAATAATAGAAAGGTAGACCAACTTAATAACATAAAGATATGAACAATGACATAGGGAAGTTTAGTAGTCTCTAACCGACTTGATATCCAGCTGGTTAGAGGGGCTCCTATAAGAGCCCCGATAAGACCAATCATAATGAGCTGACTCGCACCGGAACGGGTCATTCCATACACATCCATCCCATAGGGCACTGCCCAGGAACTGATAAATCCAACATACGCACCGACAACCCCAAAGTGACAAAGAAATAAAGCCCAGGCCTGCCGATTCGAAAATATTCTTTGTAATAAATCGAACGTTTTTTCATGTTGTATTTTATTTTTTACAAATGCTAATTCGTTTGTTTTTTTTAACAGGACAAAATAAAGGAGAATGCCACAAAAACATAATAATAGTCCCGCTGAAAAAAAGGCCGCCCTCCAACCAAGCAAATCAATCCATTCGGAGAAAGGGACTGTCGCCAAAAGGAAACCAAGGCTTCCTGTCATTCCAGCGAGACCAATTAATCGAACAAACTCCTTTGCATTAAACCACTGGCTCATTATTAACACCATATTGACCCAGATGGTCGCATCACCAGCCCCCGTCAATATTCTGGCAAAAAACAGGACAAATTCATCCGTACCCAAACTATAAATGATTGTGCCTATGCCTGTAAGTGTTGCACCTGCTATGAGAAAAAAATTGGGACCAAAACGATCAGCCAAAACACCCATCGGAATTTGCAAACCAGTGTACACGAAAAATTGCATACTTGTCAGTATCCCAATCGTTGAAGCTGTTACATGAAAATCCCTCATCACTTGATCTGTAATCAATCCCGGAGCGGTCCGTTGGCTCGACATTAACAAATAAGTGAACAATACCGAAGCAAATACAACCCATCTAAATCGGCTATTTTGTTTGTCCAATGTTCTTTACTCCTGTTAACTTTTACTCTATATATATGATTTTCCTGTAACGATAGAAATAAATTTTCTGCCAACATGCAGTTTCGTTTTTTGAAAAATTGTAAAAAAAAGTTAATTTTATAATATAATATTTATAATAAGCTTTTGGAGGTGTTATAATGATTTGGTTATATATACTGATGCCTGTCTTTATTTTAGGAGGAATTGCCATTTATTTTGATAAAAGATCTGGGTCGACTCCACCAGATGAATTGCAGCTTAGAGGGAAAATAAAAGAATATCCACCAGAAAACCACAACTCTTATGGACCATGAATAGATATTAAGAAAAGGAATTGTCATATGAACAATTCCTTTTCTTGCATTAATAAGATCTTGGGGACAAAACTAGTTTAAAAATCAACAGAAATGTCCTTAATAGGGCTTCTTGGGGACAAATCTAGTTTAAAAATCAATAGAAATGTCCTCAATAGGGCTTCTTGGGGACAAATCTAGTTTAAAAATCAATAGAAATGTCCTTAATAAGGCTCCTTGGGGACAAATCTAGTTTAAAAATCAGCAGAAATGTCCTCAATAGGGCTTCCAATCCACAACTATTAAAAAATCAGCTCCAAAACCTCAGAGCTGATTTTTTTATCCTATTTATGGTCGATAATTGCCCAATAAGCTGGTTTTACATTGTAATCAGGATCAAAAACAAATGGTGCGTCTTTTCCTTTTTCTGGTGACTTTGTAGCAGTGGTGCTGCTATCAAAAACAAGGTTTCCGTTTGCATCATACCAAACATCTGCACGGTCATTCAGCCAAGTATGGTTATCGGCAATGCCCCAGAATGTTACGTTACTAATTTTATCGCCCAATTTCTCATATAACTTGAACAAACGATCATAACGGTCCGCTTGATTCATGAATTTGAGTTCTGGAATGGCAGCATAGGTAGGATACGAATAGACCGGCCAGCCATACATACTTACATCAAGCTCGGTAATTTGGTTATCTAACCCAAGATCCGCAAACATATTAATCGTCTTTTCAATATCTGCTTCAGAAGGCCATCCAATCTGGATGTGAGACTGATGACCAACCCCATCGATTGGAATACCCTGCTCCTTCAAGCTCTTAACTAGGTTGTAAAGGTAGGTTCTTTTTGGTTCTACTTCTGTATTGTAATCATTAATATAAAGCTTGGCATCTGGAGCAGCATATTCTCGAGCCGTTGTAAAAGCGACTTTAATATAGTCTAGACCAGTAATTAGATACCATGGAGATTGTCGATAACCATTAGGGTTTCCACCCCATTCATCGATGACTTCATTCACAACGTCCCAAGATTTTACATCATTCTTATAGCGAGAAACGACTGCTTGAATATGCGTACGTAAGCGTTGTAGTAAAAGCTTTTTGTTTGCTTCAAGATTTGCTGGATCGGCAACCACTTGCTTTCCTCCCTGCCAAACGACCATTGGATTTCCATCTTTATCTTGGAAGAACCAATCTGGTACCTGGCTATGCCATACAAGGTTATGGCCGCGTACGTCCATGCCATTTTCTTTGGCAAAATTGATGATTTGGTCAGCAGGCCCCCAGTTAAATTGACCTTCGACTGGCTGCAAGCTGGCTGGCTTCATGGCATTCTCAGCAACGATGCTATTAAAATGGCGCTTTAACATTTGCGCATCTTTTCCTTGTAACATCGAAGGCTCAACCGCTGCACCAATAGTGAAAGAATCTTTATATCTTTGGTCGAGCTGTGGTGCTTCTAATCCACTAATCGTTGGTTTTTTTGCATATGATGCTGTATCAGATGCGGATACGCTTGACATTCCTACAGGTAATAATAAAGCTAAGGCTAATCCTGAAATAACGGGTTTACGTAAGACTTTTAGCATGTTTCTATCTCCTTTTTAAGAAATATATTTTTGAAAAGGTTATTCAAAATCTGACAAACTAATAAACTCCTAGCTTCTAGTCCCCAATTGTAACCATTCTAATAAAGTCGTCCAAAGTATGGTTCTGAAGCATCATGATTCGAGGTATTTGATATCGATCACTCTGGTCGGTACTTATGCCTCCTCCTACTTTGAAGGCTCCTTTAAATCCTAATTCTTTCAGGACAGAGATGGTATCGGCATTATAATTACCATAAGGATAGGCAAATACATTTGTTGTCCTTCCTGTTAACTCTTTTAATGCTATTGTCGCATTATTGATTTCTGCATATTGTTGCTCTCTGCCTAAGTTAGCTAGGAAAGTGTGTGTTACGGAATGATTTTGGATATCAACTCCATTTTCCATGATTGTCAGCATCTGGCTAGCCGTCATATTCCAGCTTCCATTTACCCAGTTTGAAACCGTAAATTCAGTAGCCTTCATACCGTATTTTTGCAGGATAGGGAAAATATATTGGTAAAAGTCACTTGAATTATCATCAAATGTTAGTAAAATTGGTTTTTCAGGCATTGCAGCTTTTTTATCGAGGATGTTAAAATATTGCTTCATCGTTAATGTCCGATAGCCATTCTCCTTAAGGTAGGCCATTTCTTTTTCAAATTCTGCAAGAGGATATTGATATGGATTGTTCGGATCTGGATTTGGTTCAACGACATGATATAACATAACCGGAATCTTTACAGCTGTTGAATTTTCAGCTGATGCCAATGTTATATGGCTTTTACTAGAAACTATCATCAGTAGGAATACAAGAAGGAGACTGAATATTTTTTTCATACTATATCATCCTCTCAAAAAACTTGTTTCAAATGTCCATTCAAAAAAAATTTTGATAATAAAACATATCCACTTCTGATAATGAACCTAGCCCTCTAATGACACCTCCTATTTCATTATTTCCAGCAGATAAGTGAAGAAAGGGCTTTCAAATTTGAATCAAAATTAACTGCAGGATTACTTTACAACATTCATTCTATCAACCCATACATTGTTTATATACCCAACAAACTATA
This sequence comes from Neobacillus bataviensis, assembly GCF_019969725.1. The sequence goes on along the minus strand of NZ_JAHXYW010000002.1, from coordinate 284,163 downwards.
TGTTTTACTTAAATTACTAAAGATGCGTCTCTTTCTAATATAGTTAAATGTAAAAAAGAAGACCGATATAGCCAATTGGCATATCAGCCTTCTATTAGTCGCCTTGTTTATTTACTTGTTATCTGCTTCCTTAATGCGGTCCTCGACGACTTTATCCATGAATTTTTCGAATGACTTTGTATCCAAGGATTTAAATTCTTTTGTATATTCCTTCCAAACTGAGTCGAATTTTGAAGGTGAAGATAAGACTAATTTGGGAAAGTATTTCTTAATTAATTCGGTCTTTTTTGTTCCGTAAATTTGAGGCGCGGAACCTTGTTCAATGCTTGCACTCCAGGTTGGATACCATGGACGGTCATCAGGTTTTGCAAACAAGTCAGAGAATACTGTTGCACCATAAGCTTTTAGAATCGCTTTGTCGCCATCTGTATAAGACATTGTAGCAACTTCCGGCTGTTTTGATGGATTCCAAGCATTTCCATCACTATATAGTCCGTCTCCATGCGGCCAGTAATATTCAAACATTTTTAATCCAGAATCTTCACGATATTTTTGATCTGCTGTCCTAGCAGCTTGTTCGGGAGTTTGATAGAATCTTCCTTTGTCATTCACACTATATGTTTCATCTTTAATGCCCCAAAATGCTAACTTTTGATTTTCCTCTTTGGCAAGATTATCAAAATATTTAATTATACGCACAGGGTCTTTGGCACTAACAGTAATACCAATTCCACGGTTATTGATAAACGTCATCGGATCAATATATTGATCTTTTTGACCATCAAACGTAATTGGCAGCGGCATGTAACGCTTGTCGTCATTTCCTGCTGCTTTTAAATTATCCAATGCCTGTTGAACTTCCCAGCCATAATCGAAGAATCCTAACACGCGTCCGGATGAAATTTTAGCTAAGTATTCATCATAGTTTGCCACAAATGCCTCTTTATCAAAAAGGCCTTTGCTATTCAATTCATTTAATTTTTGCAGGTAACGCATTGTTTCATCTTTGTCAGCATATACGGAAGTTTTATGTGTTTCCATATCAACCATTACTTCCCCATCATTTGGATAGCCGGCTAAATGGTTAGGTACGTTTGAGAGAGCATAGAAACGCCAGTCATATGTTAGAGCTGTAAAACCAATCGTTGATGCCCCATCCACCTTTGGATGCTTTAGTTGATACTGTTCAATCAGATTGAAGTATTCATCAAGCGTCTTGATTTTTGGATAACCGGCTTCTTTTAGAATGCCACGTTGGATCCAAAAGGCACCTTGTGTAATATTTGGATCTGCTACAAAACTTTGTGGTGCGTTAAATGGAATGAAATAGATTTTTCCATCATTATCTTTCATTCTATTAAGATATGGACCATACAATTTTTTTAGATTCGGAGCATGCTTCTCGATTAAGTCAGTAAGATCAATCAACCCGCCGGCATCCAAAACTTTATCAATTCCAGCATCGGGTGATAGTATGTCCGGATATTTTCCACTGGCGATCATTGTCCCAATTTTAGTATTTAAATCACCTACAAGATATTCAACCTTGAAATTAACACCTGTTTGTTCTTCTAATTTTTTACCAATGGTTGTTTCATTAGTGTTCATGTTTTTACCTGGGGTGCCTGCATTAAAATAAGTAAAGGTTACTGGGGACAAATCCTTGCTGCCTGACTTGTTTGGTTTGCTGCTGGCGCTTTGGTCTTTTGTACACCCGACAATGGAAATCAAAAGTACAAGCCATAATACTACAGACAAAACTTTCTTAAGCATTATTCAACCCCCTGTTTTATTTATGAAAGCACTAGGTTATATGGTAATTGAATCATAACCACTGTACCTTTCTGTTTCTCACTTTGGAAAGTAAACTGAAATTGATTGCGGTAATAAAGCCTCAATCGATAATAGACATTTTTAATCCCTACATTTTCGCCGATTTCTTCATCCATTTCTAAAGAAGCCAACAATTCCTCCTTCTTCACTTGCGTCATTCCGGTTCCATTATCTTCTATACAGAAACATAATAAATCCTTTTCTAGAGTAATCGTAACTTTGATTTCTCCATCTTCCTTCAACGGTTCTATACCGTGGATACTGGCATTTTCGATAAATGGTAATATGGCCATGTTAGGAATCAAACAATTCTCTGCAGCTTCATCCACATGAATTTCGTAACTTAGCTTATCCCCGAATCTATATTTTTGTATTTCAAGAAAACTCATAATGAGATTAATCTCATCACGTACGGTTACAAAGTCTTTCCCCCACGTAAGAGAATTACGGAAAATTTTTGCCATATTATGAATAATTTTGGCTGTTTCTTGTTCGTCCTTCATCAAACTTCTCATTCGGATCGTCTCAAGTGCGTTAAATAAAAAGTGGGGGTTAATTTGACTTTGCAGTGCACTAAGCTGGGCACGATTTCGTTTTATTTCCAAATCCTGTTTTTGAATATTAGCTAGAAATACATCATGAATAAGCTCTTTTATTTTTTTTGTCATTCGATTAAATTCACTAGACAATTGTCCAATTTCGTCTGTATATTCAGGATCAGGAATCCTTTCAAAGTTTTGATCACCTAATTTCTTTACATGTCTTAAGATTCGATGCAGTCTATTTAAAAAAGATCGATTAATTAAAATAATGATGATCGAAGGGATTAATATATTGATAATGGCAAGATAAATAATAAATTGCCCTGATTTATAAACGGTATTTAACATCGTTTTTTCCGATATCGTTCCGACCACTTTCCAGTTTCGCAGGAATGCTTGATTCAAGGCAGGCGATTTAAGAATAACAGTCCGATTTGTTTTCGATACACTGCTAAAATGGATGAATTTCTTTCTCCATGCTAAATCCTCCTGAGTGGTATAAGCAATTTCATCCTCGGCATTCAGAAGGTAAACATTCCCTTTGAACGTAACATTATGGAAGATACTTTCAATAGTTGAAGGATTTAATTCGATTTTAACGACTTTTTGTTTGTTATTAAAATTAAAATAATCAAGTCTTCTCATAAGACTAAACGTTGATGTTTGGTTATCAATCGGTGAATGTAAAACAATGGGAGATGCAGCACTCCTTTCCATGTCATGCTTGTACCAATTTGATTTCTTTATATCATTTGTTAATGGATAAACCCCTCCTGAATAAATCACCGTGGAGTTATCCGTATAAAATCGGATAGAATTAATAGATGGATTAATTGGACTTGATTGATTAAATGTTCGTAGATACATATCATAATTCTCCACGTAATCAACATCTGTTAAATAGTCCTTCTCGAGGAAAAGATTAATTTTTGCATTAGTATAGAGGGAAGACGATATCCCGACGGCATCGTCGATAATCTTGCCAAAATCATTTCTAATTTGTCTCAGCGCCAGCTCCGAGTCGTGTATTTGCTGTTTTTTTACATTGTTGATGGTAACTGAATAAAAAATTATATTCGTTAAGACGATTGGAATGAAAACAGAGAGAATATACATAATTAGTAACTTATTACTTAAGCGCACGTTATGAAAATTAAATTTGGCTCTTTTCATATTTATCTCACTTTTCTATTCTCATGAAGTTTATGACGATATTCAGTGGGTGTTATTTTTTCAAGCCTGCCAAAAATAGTCACAAAATAATCGGTGTTATTAAACCCAACACTTTCAGCTATTTCATAAATCTTCATTTCCGTTTGACGCAGCAGCTTTTTTGCTTCACTAATTCTTACTTGTAATAAATAGTCTTTAAAATAAATTCCATAGGCTTTCTTAAATAACTGTCCTAAATAGACAGGATTCATATAAAACTTAGCAGCAATTGTTTTTAAACTAATATTTTCACGATAATGTAAATCTACGAATTGTTTAATCTTATTTGCCTCACCATTTGCAGATTGTTTTCGCAAAATGACAATGTATTCTTTACTCTCTAACACATATTCAAGAAACAGTTTCCTTAATTGCTGTAGGGTTACATTATAATTTTGCAGATAGAGCATATTCTGAAAAGTTTTCAGTTGTGACTCATCCCCATCCATATTTTTAATAATCTTTAAGATTGAGTGTACGCATCGAGTGATGGATGCAAGGACAGCCGCCTTTGCCATTCTTCTCCATGAAAACTGAAGGAATATTTTATCAATTGTTTCCATAATGGAAATGGTTGTATTTTCTTCAACATGTTCCATTAGTAAATGGTAATACGAATCCTCAAGCTCGGTATAAGTGATTAATCTATTTTTTTCGAATTCATGATATAAGAAAATATTTTGTTCCTCTTGTGTATATTTATATTGACGTATTTCTTGAGCTGTTTCGTAAGAGTTTCTTATTAAATGTAATTTAGGAACGGCAGAACCAATAAAAAAGGTAATCTTTTGATTCATACACTTTGTAAGTAATCCATATGTCCAGTGGGCAAATTGGGCAATTTGCATTTGGAATCGCTTTAGATATGTAGCAGGAATAATAACTCCATAACTTCCTTGGCCCAAATCTTGAATTAGTACCCCAATCCTAGTGTCTTGGATATCACGGATAATATTGGTTAATTTTTCTTTAAGTTGACATTCAGCGTCACCGGGAAGCAGCGGCAAACCATTCACCTCAACCACCATATAGTAATATTCGGATACATCTTCCAAGGATAAATCAGAGGATAATTCATTAACCTCCCTCTCATCTACCATTCCAAATATTAAATTATCCAATATAATAGCTTTCTTCAGTTCTTTATCTTTTTCAAACATTATCTTCTGTTCAGTTACGGATTTGGAAAGCGATTTTAGGGTCCCCTCTACTTCCTCTTGATCTATGGGCTTTAGGATAAAATCATGGACTCCATAACGAACAGCTTGTTGAGCGTATTTAAAATCACTGTGGCCGCTAATAATGATAAATTTAGGATGGTGCCCCTCTTTTTGCTTTAATTGTTTGATTAGCTCTAATCCGTCTAAAACAGGCATTCGAATATCTGTAACTACCAAATCTGGTTTTATTTTATGTATTATTGCGAGTGCATCCTCTCCATTTGAAGCATCAGCTACAACATCAAATCCACAGCTTTTCCAATCAATTAAACTTTTTAAGCCTTGTCGAAAAAAAATTTCGTCGTCAACTATTACTGCTTTGTGCATATCCATTCCACTCCTTTTAAATGAACTAGTGAAAAGGGCTTTCCATATCTAAGAATAATAGTTCCCAATAATTCTGAAGCCCCCTTAAACGAATTGCTTGAGAGGGCTTCTTTATTCTTCCTTTTAAGGCATTCAAATTACACTAATAAAAATGGCCGACTCGTAAAAAGAGTCAGCCCTTCCTTCTTATCCTTTTACAGATCCTGCTGCTATTCCTTCTACAATTCGATCGCTCAAAATGAAGTAAGCAATTAATACAGGAATAATACTGATCATTAGGGTTGCCCCAATCGCGCCCCAATCTGTTAAGTACTGTCCAACAAAGTTGTTGACACCAACGGTAATGGTCTTCCATTTGTCGGAACTTAGGAAAGTATTGACAAAAACGAATTCATTCCAGTTATAAATCATGTTAATGATAACGGTTGTTGAAAGTACAGGAATAGTCATTGGCAATGTGATTTGGAAGAAGATCCTGTGGATGGAACATCCATCCATAACAGCTGCCTCTTCAATTTCCCGTGGGAGTGTTTTATAAAATCCTGCTAGTATCATAATCGTAATTGGCAAGTTAAATGCCACATAAGATAAAATCACAGAAACTGGATTATCAATGAGATGTGCCGATTTAAAGAAATTGAATAATGGAATTAAGGTTGAATGAAGGGGAATCATATACCCCGCCATAAACAAACCAAGGACCAGCCCGCTCAATTTCCAATGCATTCTAGTGATGGCAAACGTTACAAAGCTTGCAAGAATTACAGTCAGAACAACGGCTATAACGGTGTACAATACACTATTAAAAAAGTAAACATCAATATGGCCGGCTGACCATGCCTTTGCATAGTTGCCCCACTGTGGATTCTGTGGCAGCGAGAACGGCGACATGCCAAAAACCTCTTGATTGGTTTTTAAGGAAAACAGAAGTAACCAAACTAACGGGTAAATTTGAATAATCGCAATAATCCCTAGAATAACGTAAAGTACACCGTATCCGATTCTATTTCCGAGCGATTTACTAGTTTTATAAGGAGCCGACAAGGTCGTATTGATATTTGTTTCAACTGCTGCTTTACTCATCTTTTTCACTCCCCTTTGTTAAAATTCAACTTCTTTAGAAGATAGTAATTTTTGAATCAGCCAAGTCATCACAAGACAGATGATCAATAATCCGAATCCGATCGCACTTCCATATCCGAAGTTATACTTACTAAAAGCTTCGGAATACATATAAGAGGCCATTACCTCACTCGCATGGTTAGGTCCCCCGCCAGTTAAGACAAAAATCAAGTCAAAATACTTTAATGAGCCGACAATCGCTAGAATAACCATAACTTTGATGACACCGGCAATGAGAGGAAGCTTTATTTTATAGGCAATTTGAATGGAAGTAGCACCATCAATTTTCGCCGCTTCAATCAGTTCTTCCGGTACATTCTTTAAGGCTGCGTAGAAAATAATGATATAAAAACCCGCGTATTGCCAAACGATTGGAAAAAAGAGGGCATATAGCGCAATCTTAGAATCGGCTAACCAGACAGGAGGATTATCCACCCCAAATATGATTAACAATCTATTAATCATGCCGTTTGTAGGGTCGAAAATCTTCGCCCAAAGCTGTCCAATAGCCACTGAGGATAATAGCATTGGAATTAAATAAATTTTTCGTAAAAAGTTGGCACCTTTGATTTTACTTGCCAGGATCAGCGATAAAATTAAATATCCTACCAAACTGACCGTTGAAAAAAGACCAAGTAGCAGGGAATGCCATGTACTCTGCCAAAATAATTTATCCTTGACTAACTCGATATAGTTATCTAAACCGATAAACTTCATCTTGCCGATGCCGTTCCAGTCCATTAATCCATAATAACCAGTTAAGACGATAGGGATATATATTAAGAGAAGAATAAGAATTAACGCAGGAAGTACGTAAAGGGTGATGACGAATTTGTTAGACATTACATTTTTCATTTTCTATACTCCCTTCCTAAATAGATAGAGGGCATATTTCAATATGCCCTCTACGACTTAAAGTGACTTCATTACGCTTGATTATTTTTGCTCTTTAGCAAGTTCATCCGCTTGCTGCTTAACAAAATCCTTCGGCGTAATTTGTTTTCCGAATAGAGCTGTTACTAAATCGTGGTGTAATTCTGATACAGCTGGGCTTGATTGAGTATCAAAATAGGTTGTAACGTTTGATGCTTCACTCAAATCTTTTAAGATATCAATGTACATTGGAGCAAGATCTAATTTAGATGTATCAACTTTCGTAGCAGGGATAACACCAGCATCTGTTACAGATTTTTCTCCCCATCTCTTCACTAGGTAGCCAACGAAATCTTTTGCTTCTTTTTGAACCTTAGAATCCTTTGCAACGAATAAACCTACACCAGGACCGCCAACATAACTGTTGATATCGGTACCCTTACCACCTTCATAAGTTGGGAACTTGAAATAGCCGATTTTATCTTTAAATTCTTGTTTAACATCAGGGCTTGTTGTATAGTTTGGCAATTCCCAAGTAGCTGTTAGGAACATTGCTGCCTTTTCATTCATAAAGTAACCTTTTGCATCATCGTTAGATAAAGCGCTGGCCCCCTTTACGAAGCCGCCCATATCTACAAGGTTTTGTACTTCTTGAGCTGCTTTAAGAATAGCCGGGTCATCCATTTTAGCTTTTCCATGGATAACATCTGTTAGAATAGTAGGGCCGCCGATACGGTCTGCAAGATACATAAACCAGAATGATGCCGGCCATCCATCTTTCGCTCCTACAGTGGCAGGAACTACTCCGTTATCAGCTAATGTTTTGACCACTTTTTTATACTCTTCAAAAGTTTTTGGTACTTCAAGATTGTACTTCTTGAAGATTTCCTTGTTATAGAAAACGTATGAAATGTTTAACTCCAGCGGCAGACCATATGTTTTTCCATCAACAGCATATGATTCTTTTACACCAGGAATAAACGCATCCTTAAGATCTGGATTTTTATCAACGACATCATCTAATGGCGCTAACATTCCGCCTTCGACGTATGGCTTAATGAATCCATCTGACCAAGTCATACCGATATCAGGAAGTTCATTGGAAGAAGCTAAAACTTTAAGCTTTTCTCTGTATTGGTCAGGATTTAGAATTTCAGTTTCAATTTTGATATCTTTATGTTCTTTTTCATATTCTCCAATGATATCTTTAACGATGGAGAATTGGGCATTGGAACTGCCTTCAGGCCATAAATGCATGAATTTGATGACCTTTTTACCATCTGCGCTTTTTTCCTCAGTCGAACTTGAGGAAGAACAACCTGCAAGTGCTAGAGAGACAAGCATGATTACAGACATGATCATTGCAACCGTTTTCTTTTTAAACAATGTAATTCCCCCTATGACCTTTTCTTTGATTTTCCTTACATTTATAGAATACAGTCAGATTGTTCTGAAAAATAGGTCACGGCGATTAGGAAAAATACTACTATTTTTAGAAAGCCCTTTCATTGTTGGTTTTCCGATATGCACTTGGTGTCAGACCCTCTAATTCTTTGAATATCTTAATAAAATATTTAGCCGTTTTATACCCCGATTCTTCAGCGATGTCGTTGATCGGGAGGTTAGTAGAGATCAATAATTCCTTCGCACGTTGAATTCTCCTTCTCGTTACATATTCACTGAACGTGAGCTTGACATGTTCCTTAAATAAGACGCTTAGATAACTTGGGTTTAAATGAACATGATCGGCCACTTCTTTCTGAGTCAGTTCATTCTTGATATTTTTGTTGATATAATCGATTGCTTCTCTTATCGGTACACGATTAGAAGGGTTTTGGGCATTAACATCCATGAGCTTCTGGTCTACCACTTTTTCTATCATGCCGGCCCGCTCCTGTTTTTCAACGGCTTGAACAGCACCTTCCACAGCCTCAATTAAAGCCTTTTTGCTGATTGGCTTTAATAAATAGTTAATCACACCTAAACGGAGGGCTTCCTGGGCATATTCAAACTCAGAGTAGGCAGAAATAACAATGATGACGGGATAGATGTTTTGTGCTTTTGCCATTTTTAGTAATTCCAGGCCCGTTATCTCCGGCATCCGGATGTCTGTGATAAGAATATGGACCTTCTGTTTCTGCATAAATTCAATAGCCTCTTCTCCATTAGAAGCCGTAAAGATCTGATAGTTTCCTTCAGCCCATGTAACCAATGATTTTTTCAAACCTTGGCGCGTTCTTGGTTCATCATCTACAACTAAAATAGTCTTTGGGCTCATCAAAGTCCTTCCACTCCCCTCACAGGTATTACAAAAGAAACGGTTGTCCCCCTATTTACTTCACTAGTAATGGCAAGTCCACTTTTAAAACGATCTTGATAGTATAATTCCAAGCGTTTATGCACATTGGAAATCGCCATTCCACTGCCTTTTTTTATTGACATTACGCCACCTGATTGCATCGCTTGTTTAATAGATTCCAACTTTTCTTGATTGATTCCCGGTCCATCATCTTCTACAAGGATGTTAAGGTACTCGGGATCCACTGCAGGCTGAATAGTAACGCAAATGGTGCAAGGCTTTGCCGTATTGCCTGCCCCATGCAGGACAGCATTTTCAACTAAGGGCTGAATCAGCAATTTTGGAATTTTTACCTGTTCCCATTCGGACGGCATATTAAGCTTCCATTTTAATTGATCACCAAAACGCATTTTCATAATTTCCATATAATTATCGATATGGTGAATTTCATCTTTAATTGTGACCCAGTCTCCATCTGTTTGTTTAGTTATGGTATAACGGAATAATTCAGACATGGCAACGACAAACTCAGCCAGCTCATCCTCATCCTTATCCTCAAGCGTCCACTTAAGAGCGTCCAAAGTATTAAAGAGAAAATGAGGATTAATTTGAGCCTGCAATGCTTTTAATTCACTTCTGCTTCGGGTAATTTCTTTTTGATACACCATTTTAATCAGATGATTGGTTTCTTTAACCAGCTGATTATAAGTACTATTTAATTCTTTGATCTCATTTACCGTTGTCACACTCGGGTTCATCGTTAAAGAGCCTGTGCTGGCCTGCTGCATCGTTTCCGTCAATTTGATTATAGGTCTGGTAATAAAAGTCGATAGGAATAGTGAACTGAAAAAAAAGATAATAAATCCAATAATACCTGATATAATAATTCCAGCCTTCAGTACACTAATTCCTTCGGTTAAAGCTTTTATTGGGGTTAGAATAATCAAAGTCCAGCCGGTTTCATTCGAGGTCTGTTTCGTTACCATATAATCCTGCTTGTCCAATGTAAGAGTAAGTGAATCATTTGTTATGATAGGCTCGATAGTTTTTTCGTAGTTGGATAGAATCGGCTTAGAATCTCTGTCTAAAAGAATGGAATACTGGTTGGGAATCGTGGTTTCATCTTGGTTGGCAAATTGTAAATAACTTCGATAGACACTAATGAGGAGATAACCGCCATTCGCATAGTCATGACCCATTAAATTCACACGTCTTAGTGCTAATATATTATCTGAATTACTCGGGTCATCTCCAATCCAAACCAGTCGGCCATTCGCTTCATTAGCTTCTTGAATCCACCTGCCATCAATTCTGCTGATTAAATTGGTATCATCCAATGGCATGAGCCGAGTTAATTTATTTGTATAAAGCTCAAAGGAAAAGATCCCATCCGTATTCGCCTGAATGGTGTTCACAGTAGATTCCAATTGCTGCCGCTCAGTAAAAGTAATCCCTTTTCCTTCATAACCCTTTGTCAAAGTTTTTTGAATATTATCATTAGTCATAACTAGTTTAGATGCCGTACTAATTTGTTTATATAAAGATTCTAATCTTCCATTTGCCTCAACGGCAGTTTGATTAATTTGTTTTTCTGCATTATGTTTAAGTAAAGCGGACACTCTATTAAAAGTTAATACACCGACAATTAATAATACAATTGCCATGACTACTAAAAATACGACAAGTATTTGATTTCGTAATGTGTTCCATTTATGCAACAGTGAAAACATTATTTTTCACCCTTTTTTATTCAAGAATAGTATTTTCTCAAATATAACGTATTTTAGTGAAATCGTGTACATTATTTCAGTATCGAAATATTAGCAATTCTAACCAATGTTCAATTATGTTTCAATGGTCTATAATTGAATACAACGACAAATGTAAGCGTTATAAATGAAAGGGAGGTTTTTATGAATAAACTATCAATGAGAGGTCTTTACTCCCTTACCGAGTGGATTACCAAGTTTGCCTATCTCAATTTTTTGTGGATTGGCTTTTCTTTACTTGGGTTAGTACTCTTCGGATTATCCCCTGCAACAGTGGCCATGTTTACGGTCCTGCGTAAATGGATGATGGGACAAAGTGATATTCCCGTGTTTCAAACCTTCAGGACTGCCTATAAAAAAGAGTTTCTTAGAAGCAATGGATTAGGGATTATTTTGGCTTTATTCGCAGGTCTTATTTTTACTGATTTGTACTACATGAAAATCGATGCCAGCCATTTACTTCAATTAACTCACATCCCTTTATACTTAATTATCTTTGCAATCATTATGTGCCTTTTGTATATTTTTCCGGTATACGTCCATTACAATGTGACGATTATTCAACTATTTAAAAATGCTCTTTTCATTATGCTGATCAATCCGATAAATAATATTGTTATGTTGCTTGGGATCATCGCTGTATTCTTTGTGGTAAAAGTAATACCGGGACTATTATTTTTCTATGGAGGTAGCATAACAGCAGGGATTATTATGGCTTGCTGCTATCTATCCTTTCAAAAAATAGAAAAGAAGCAAAAGGGAGCACAATCCATTTAATATGGGCTCCCTTTTGCTTTAAATTTGTCCATTTAATAGACTACTTACGGTAACAAATTGATAGCCTTGGGATGATAATTCAGATACGAGAATACGGACCGCTTTTATTGATTGTGAACGGTCCCCGTAGCCATCATGGAAAAGCAAAATACTCCCGTTACTGACACAATCTCTTGATACGGCAAGGATATGATCGACCCCGGGCTGTTCCCAGTCATGCGCTTCTAGATTAAGAGCTCCAATCATGGGATAACCCTTTTGCTCGAGCACTGAGAGTGTTACATGATTATAATCAAAGTAAGGTGGACGAAAGACGACGGGCTTTCGTCCAGCCAATTCCTCTACCAGACTCTCATTACGTTCAATTTCCTCTGAACATTCTTCCTGTGTTAATTGAGACAGCCTTAGGTGTGAATAAGTATGATTTCCAATTTCATGTCCTTGTTCTGCCACTTTTTTTACCAATTCAGGATACTTGCTCATTTGCTCGCCAATCATAAAGAAAGTGGCTTTTCCGCCGGCTTCTGAAAAAATCTCTAATACTTGTGGTGTATAAATAGGATTGGGCCCGTCGTCAAACGTAATCGCAATAACCTTCTGCGATGCAGGAACTTCATTAATCATTTGGAATGCTCCCTCTCAAATTAATAAGGACCCCTAATAAAACCCTTTACATTTTCCTCATAGAATCGATGTACGGATTGCTTTTCTTCCTCTGAGAATGGTTTTGTATCAAGGGCTGAAAGATTATCCTCAACCTGTTTGACATTTTTAAAACCAGGAATAATACAAGTAATTTCTTTTTGATCCAAAATCCAACGCAGTGCGGCACCTGCCATCGATTTCCGGCCCTCGGCAATCCATTTTAACTGGTCTGCCAATTCTACACCTTTTCGGAATCCCAAACCGGCAAACGTTTCCCCGACATTAAATGCCTCTCCATTTTCATTAAAACGTCGGTGGTCTTCTGCTTCAAAAACATGTTCTGCAGTAAATTTACCTGTCAGCAGCCCGCTGGCAAGCGGCAATCGAACGAGCAGGCCTGTCCCTTTTTGATACGCCTCAGGGATTAATGTTTCTAATGGCTTTTGACGGAACATATTAAAGATAATCTGCAGGCTTTTTACATTCGGATACTTCAAACAAATTAAGCCCTCTTCCACGGTTTCGACGCTGACTCCGTAGTGACGGATTTTCCCTTCTGTCTGCAAACGATCTAGTACCTCAAATACACTGCCATCCTTCAAAATTTCAGTGGCAGGGCAGTGTATTTGGTACAAGTCAATCGCTTCTCTGTTTAAGCGGCGCAGACTGGCTTCACAATATGCGGATACTTGTTCATAGCTGTAATTTTTCGGATCAAATATATCACCCTGCCGGCAGAATTTGGTTGCAATATAGATTTGATCTTCCTTGCCCTTTGTAGCTTTTGCCAATAACTCTTCGCTATGTCCATCCCCATACACATCTGCTGTATCAAAAAAGTTTACACCCTGTTCAATGGCATATTCCAAGGATTTTAGTGCTTCTGCGTCACTCGTCCTGCCCCATGAACCACCGATTGCCCATGTTCCAAAACTGACTTCACTAATCATGATTCCTGTATTGCCTAGCTCACGATAATTCATTTTCAAAACTCCTTTTTTATTTCTTTTCAATTCCAAACTTATAAACTGTTTTAGATGAATACTGCTGATCTTTGTCTAAAATGATTGATGGAAAATAAGGATGATGGATCGCTTCAGGCATCCCCTGAGTCTCCAAGCAAATACCAAGGTGTTTTCCAGATGGCGTTCCCCGGAATTCTCCTTCTGTTTTTAAGGAATTACCCGAATATACGACAACCCCGGCCTCATCTGTTTCAATCGTCAGGACACGTCCGCTGTCAGGATCCTTCAAAACAATTTCGTTATCATGATTTGTCTTTAATAGAAACGGGTGATCGTAACCATTCCCTACTAATACGTTTTGTGGATGGTCAGATGCAATACCTGTTTCTATTATTCTTTCACTTGTAAAATCAAACGGCGTATTTTTAACGTCCACAAAAATGCCTGTTGGAATAAACTCCTGATCGAGTTCTAAAAATTGATCACTCTTAATTGTCAGGGTGTGATTCACGATATCCCTTTTCAGGTCGCCGCTAAGGTTGAAATAAGCATGGTTTGTGACGGTTAAAAGCGTCTTTTTGTCAGTTTGGGACGCATAGTGAATTGTGAATTCATTATTGTTATTTAGTGTATAGGTAACCTGTATATGCAGATTCCCAGGGTACCCTTCATCGCCATCGGGACTGAAATAGGAAAAACGCACTCCTTCTTCCATGACTTCCGCATCCCAAACAACCTTATCAAGTCCTTTTATCCCGCCATGCAAATGGTTATTACCGTCATTTTTCGCCAAAGTGTAACTTTGGCCATCCAGTTTAAAAGATCCGCCTTTAATTCGACCGCCCACTCTGCCAACGACTGCACCGAGAAAATAGGGATCCTTTAAATAATCGTTCAGTGAATCATGTCCAAGGACAACATTTTCGTAATTTCCGTTTTTATCAGGAACTACGATTTTCGTTATGATACAGCCATAATTGATCGCTGTAACTTCTACTCCGTTATCATTAACCAATGTAAATGATAAGACCGTCTGGTGATCAATTTGACCAAAACTCTCATGAATAACTTTCAATTTGATCTTCCCTCCATTTCAAGTAGATTAGCCGCGGTTCCAATCAAAGCCAATTTCTTTCAGAAATGCCCGGGCAAGGACCATATGTCCAGCAGTGGAAGGATGGACACGATCCCAAGCAATTGTTGCAGCATAGAGGTCCTTTAAAACCACATTAAAGGCAGCTTGCGTATCAACGAATATACAATTTGTTTCCTCTGCAATTCTTTTGACAGCCTGACCATATTGATCCATTGACTGGCGCATGGAATCCAACTGATTGCTTTCCAAATAAAATGGAGTCATTAAAACCATTTCTTTTACAAACGGCTTGGTCTCCATTACAAGATTCCGAAGCGTATCCTCATATTCATCAAGGTACACATGCCAGTCTTTAATAAACGGTGTATCATACTGACGCCATACATCGTTAATGCCGATCATAATGGATAACCAGTCTGGCTTTTGACTGATTACATCCTCCTGCCATCGACTTTTCAAATCACGAACGGTGTTGCCACTGATCCCCTTATTCACCACGCGGATTCCCAGTTCTGGGTAAACGGCTTGCAAAAGCCCATCAACAAAGGAAACATAGCCCTTGCCGAGGGCACCAAACAATCCTTCCCCTTCCGGCTTTACACGCTCACTTTCTGTCACGGAGTCGCCAATAAATAATAGTTTTTTACCTTGTTCAAGTTTCAAAAACGCTTCCCTCCTTTTTTCATGAAGCTATGTCTTAGGTCGAAGTGGTAACCTGGTTTTGAATCAATACTTTCTTTTCCCAGGCCCTGCTTCTCCACCTAAAATACATGGTAATTCCTCTAAACCATTCATCTGCAATAAAGGCGATCCATATCCCGGGCAATCCATATCCAAGGTGGATCCCTAGATAATAAGCTAATGAAACGCTTATTCCCCACATTGATAGAACACCCATTACCAGCGAAATGTTGGCATCCCCGGTCGCACGCAATGCATTTATCACCACCAAATTAAATGTTCTGCCCGGCTCAAGGATAAGACACAATAATAATAATTTACTCCCCAAGATAACAATTTCTTGATCGTATGTGAAAAAACTCATCAGTGTTTCCCTAAGAAAAGCAATGAATATAGCTATTCCCACCGTCATAAATAGACTGTACTTCAAGCTTTTCAATAATTGACGATAGGCACCATCAAAATCCCTGGCCCCTGCCTTGTAGCCAATTAGGATTTGCGTCCCTTGGCCCACGGCCAGACCAAACACAAGAATATAGGACATAATGTTCTGCGTATAAACGCGGGTTGTTAATGATGCAGCCCCCAAAATAGCAATGATGGCAGTGATGGCCAGCTGGCTGAGATTGTAACAAATTTGTTCTCCTGCAGCAGGAATTCCAATTTTCAATATCTTTTTAATTTGAAAAGAATCAATCGATACATATTCTTTCAATTTAGGCTTAATCGGGATTCGTGCATACATTAACTTCATAATAATGACCAATGCTATCGTCCTGCTGATAGCAGTTGAAATCGAAACTCCAATCACACCCATTTTCGGGATCCCCAGCAATCCATAAATGAAGAGTGCATTTCCAGCTAAATGGATTACATTCATTAAAATCGAAACCATCATCGCATCCCTGGTGTAACCATTTGCCCTTAAGATGGCTGAAACAGTTATTAATACTGCTTGGATAAATACTGTTCCTCCCACAATGGTCAGATATTGTTCCCCAAGTTCAGCAATGTGTTTCGGAAGATGAAATAACATTAACATTTCTGATTTAAAAATAACCATTAATAAACTAATCACTATGCCCATAACAAGGTTTAGAGAAATGGAGATAGCTGTGACCGTCCTGGCATCATTTTTCAAGCCTGCACCTAAGTATTGCGAAAGAACAACGACAGTACCACTCGAGAAAAAGTTAAAGATTAGAATACATAAAAATATGAGTTGAGTTGCCACACCCACAGCTGCGACAGCATCATCAGAAATATGCGAAAGCATAATCGTATCGGAGCTGCCCATGATTACTTGCAGAAATAATTCGACGAAAATGGGCCAAGTAATCGTAAATAAGCTTAATTGTGGGGAGATGATTTTTTGTGATCTATTCATTTGTAATTATCCTCTTCTTAACCCGAAAAGTTTAGTTGATAAACACAAAGCCCCCAAGCTGGAGCAGCTTGAGTGGCTTCATTTGTTACTTTCTAAATGCTCGTAATTGTTCATTTAGTTCCTTTGTTTGTGAATAAACTTGTTGATAGATGGAAAATAGTTTCTTGTAAGTTTCCACATTTTCCGGAATAGGCTCATAGGTTTTGGCGGTTTGAATAAATACTTGCGCACATTCCTTTAAGGATGGAAACCAGCCGCAGCCATATGCCGCTAACATGGCAGCACCCATTCCAGGTCCTTGTTCACTTGTAAGCTTTTCAATTTTTGCATTAAAGATATCTGCCTGCATTTGCAGCCATGTTTCGTTTTTGGCGCCGCCGCCGATCGAAATAATCGAATCAATGGTCTTACCGCTGTTTCTAAAGATCTCAATTGATTCATTTAAGGAGAAGGTGATTCCCTCGAGTACAGACCGGGCAAAATGCTTCCGCTCATGGGCTGCATCAATACCAATAAAGCTTGCGCGAATATTTGAATCCGCATGTGGAGTTCTCTCCCCGACTAAATAAGGAGTGAATAGTAATCCATTGCTTCCTGCCGGTACATCATCAACACCTTCTAAAAACTGATTAAAGGCTTCAGCGCTGGCGAATGTATCTTTAAACCAGCTTAGACTGTAACCTGCCGCCAGAGTTACTCCCATTGTATAGTAAGCATTTTCTTCACTGTGATTAAAGTAGTGAACCTTCCCTTCAAAATCCAAGTCATTTCTTTCTTCATAGGAAAGAACAACTCCTGAGGTGCCGATGCTGCATAACGTTTTGCCTTCAAAAAGAATCCCGGAACCAATGGCGCCACAGGCATTGTCCGCCCCGCCAGCAAATACCTTGGTAGTTTCCGATAATCCAGTTACTCCGGCAAATTCAGCTGTAATGTTCCCAACAAAGGTGTGAGATTCCACTAATGGAGGACAGATTTCAGCGGAAAGACCAAATTGTTCTAAAATCTCACTGCTCCACTCACATTTTGCTACATTTAACAGCAAGGTTCCTGCTGCATCCGAATATTCCATGTGGATATTTCCGGTCAAACGGTAACGGAGATAATCCTTTGGAAGCATAAAGACCTGCGCCCGTTCAAAAATTTCAGGCTCTTCTTCTTTTACCCAAAGAATTTTTGGCAGTGTAAAACCCTCTAAGGCCGGGTTTTTGGTCACCTCCAATAAACGCTGCTTGCCAACCACCTCGTAGATTTCTTGACATTGTTTCGTTGTTCTCGTGTCATTCCACAAAATCGCGTTTCGCAGCACCTGATGATCCTGGTCTAAAAGGACAAGGCCATGCATTTGCCCGGAGAAGCTGATGCCCTCGATATCGTTTACATCTCCATCGAATTGCTCGATTAGTTCAGCTAATCCTGCGGTGGTTTTTTCGACCCATTCCTCCGGATTTTGTTCGCTGTAGCCTGATTTTTCAATAATAAGGGGATAGGTTTTTGATACTTCTTTGCACACTTCACCATTCTGATTGACGAGTAAGATTTTTACCGCACTCGTTCCGAGGTCAACACCAATAACGTATTTCATCCTTATCATCCTTTTCTAAAAAAAGTGCTGGTGTAATAGGCCGCCAGCACTTTTTTCATCATTATAATTAAACGGTTACACTTGAAAGAGTTTCTAATAAATATTGGTTGATTGTAGCCTTAAGGCGTTCTGTTCTGCCTGAAATATTCTTAATTTCTGTTAATTGAAGGGCATAAGCTTCTAGCTCACGGAAGTTTGTTCTGCCTTCCACAATTTCTAAACCGATACCTTTTGTAAAGCTGCTGTAGCGTTCCTCGATAAAGCTATCCAATACTTTATCTTCAATTAATTTGTTTGCCACTTTCAGGCCGACAGCAAATGCATCCATTCCTGCAATGTGTGAGTAGAATAGATCTTCCGGCTCGAACGAACCTCTTCTCACTTTAGCATCGAAGTTTAAGCCGCCGCTGCCTAATCCGCCATTTTTCAGAATTTCATACATGGCTAGAGTATTTGTATATAGGTCTGTTGGGAATTCATCTGTATCCCAGCCAAGCAATGTATCCCCTTGGTTTGCATCAACAGATCCAAGCATACCGTTAATACGTGCCGTTCTAAGCTCGTGCTCAAAAGTATGACCAGCAAGTGTCGCGTGGTTGGCTTCGATATTAAACTTGAAGTAATCGGTTAGATCATATTTTTGTAAGAATGCGAGTCCAGTAGCCACATCAAAATCATATTGGTGCTTTGTAGGCTCTTTTGGTTTTGGCTCAATTAAGAATGGAACATTTAAGCCAATTTCTTTAGCATAGTCAACTGCCATATGGAAGAAGCGTGCCAAGTTGTCTTGTTCAAGCTTCATATCTGTGTTAAGAAGAGTTTCATAGCCTTCGCGGCCGCCCCAGAATACATAGTTTTCCGCACCAAGTTCTTTTGCTACCTCTAAGCCTTTTTTCACCTTGGCCGCTGAGCAAGCAAACACGTCTGCGTTTGGAGAAGTCGCAGCACCATGAACATATCTAGGATTGGTGAACATGTTCGCTGTGTTCCAAAGCAATTTTGTTTTGCTTGTTTTCATGTATTCTTTAATCATTGCCACAATAACATCTTGGTTTTCGTTCGATTCTTTTAACGTGCTTCCTTCTGGAGCAATATCCACATCGTGGAATGCGAAGAAAGGTACATTTAATTTTTCAAAAAGTTCAAATGCCGCTTCTACACGTGCCTTTGCCAGGTCTAATCCTGTAAAACGATCCCATGGACGGATGGCTGTACCTACCCCAAATGGATCTGTTCCGTCAGCAGTAAATGTATGCCAGTATGCTACGGAGAAACGAAGGATTTCTTCCATTGTTTTGCCGTTAATTTTTTCTTCAGGGTTATAGTATTTGAATGCCAATGGATTTTTTGATGAAGCGCCTTCAAATTGAATTTTGTTTACCGTTTCGAAATATGCCATGGGGGTATGCCTCCTAGTAGTTTGTGGTTTCAAATTAACTTGTAACTGCTTACAAAAGGGTCGTAAATCTATTAATCTGTATCCCCTTGTTTAATCAAATTATAGCACTATAAACTTTGTTTGTCTATTCAATAAACTAAGTTTATCTAAAATTATTTTTAAGGGCTGCCTGTTTAAGCTCAGACAGCCTATATTCTTTATTAAGCCTGCTGTTCAACCTTACTTAAAGGTGCGGATCTTTTACTTTCTTCAAGCCATAAGATGCTGGTGACTCCTCGAGGATAATACTTACTTCCGGCAATTTCACCAGAGATAATTTGATCGCTCCAGCTCCAAACCGATAAGGTTGGGTGTGTCAGCCAGGCAACATGGGCTGCATCTGCCTTTGCTCCTTTTATATCCCACTCCCAGCCCAGGATCTCACGAGCAATAAACTGAGATAGGTAAACTTTACTTAACCAGGAGTTATTGCTGGTAGAGGAAATCTTCCATCCCCCGTCTTCGAACAAGCAGACACCCTCTGTTAAAACTGTTTCCAGGTGCGTTTTTAGTGCCTGAATATAGGCTCCAAATCGGCCATTAGGATCTAATGCTTCCTGAGTATTTGTATAATATGGGAAAATCAGCCCTTCTATTGCAGGGATAATTTTCGAATCATTTCCTTCTTTGATAACAGCCGGAATATATCCGCCAGGAGTTACATGTGTGACAATCGTTGCTGCACATTTTTCCGCTTGAACGCCAGCCTCTTTTGAAAGTCCGTCCAGACCGTTGTCTTTGAAAAGCTTCTCTAATGCCACATACGATGCCCATGTCTTGCCCGCCAGATAAATATTATTTCTTGCCTGTCCAAGCGAAACATCTAAACTATCATAGGTGGTGATTTCCGCTCCGCCCATGACACGTGTCGAATCGAGTCCCATAATTCCATCCCGCATATCTGCTTCAGGATGATCACGGTTTAGCATACTTTCAAAGCAGCGGACGAAAACATCTAAATTAGCCTTTAACCATTGATGATCTCCTGTTTGTTCCACATAGACGGATGCGCAAAGTACCCAGTTTACTAACTGTTCATAAGTCATGTGAGAGAAACATCCATCTAAACCGTACAGTTCGTAAGAAGAATAGTGCGGCCTAGAAACAGTATTGGCTACTCCCATATCATGCGTAAAACTGATTCCGCCTGGATATTCTTTTTCATCCCCTGGAAAACGCACCTTATCTTCATAGCTAAAACGGCTTACAAACATATCCAGCTCATTTTTCACAGTCCATGGATTCATTTTTAATTCGAAGAAAATTTGGTCAACCGTTAGATCAAAGGTGTTCATCATCCGGTATTCGCCTTCATTTACGACCCAGAAAGGTTCGCCTTCTGCATCCAATAGCTGTGTAGAGCCATAATAGCTTCGAATCGAATGAATCATCATAAACTTTTGGTCTTCTGATAGGTTCGGGTTATCTACTATACTATTCGCTTGTTTAGCACGACTGGTAAATTCATCAAAGTTTTCTAATGCATAAGCTGCCACCGATTCGATATTGCGGAAATATCTGGTGTAAAAATAGGAAGCATCCAAGCCAGCCGTTACATATCCGCCTCGGTGGAAACAAATCGCAAAATGATAAGTCCGAGTTTGGCCGGCTGGAACATCCATCACAAGTGCACCAAGGGGTCCAAGACCGAATGTCCAATTCTCTTCCAATGGAGTCGTTAAAATATTTTCCAAACTAAAGTGCAAGGCAGATTTCACATCAGGATCATTCGAGGTAATCGCGGTTAAACGCCCCTGGCCAATACCAGCGATTCCATCACATGTATCATCTAAACGGCGCATAGAACTGTACGGGTCACTTCCTTGGTATCCAAAGAAAGCCCGGCGGCTTCTGGCTCCTTTTGTGTTATCAATCGTAAGCTCAGCCCAAACAGCAGGTATTAATGCCTTCTTTAATTCCTCGTCTGCCGCCGATGAAGGGTCCGGTACAGATTGAACTTGAGAATAAATTGTAAAAGTTAAATCGCCGGCATTCCATGAGTCTGTTCCTAATTGAAAATCACGTTTTATTTGCTCCTTATTGAATGGCAGGATAATCTTCGGTTTATCTGGGTTTGGATCCATATTTTCGATATCATAGCGCTTGCTTTCATCATCAGCCACTTCAAAGAACGGCAAGGCATTGTAAATGCCTTCTTGTTCAATAGATTCCACTCCAATGTAGACATTTTTCCGTGGTGAACGGCCAAGCTCTAAATCCAAACCACCCCCGTTACCATAAAATCCTAGTGTGAAACTTGAAAATGCCCCAATTGGTGAATGATGTGCATTGAAAAACATATTCTTAACCAATTTCTTCACCTGCTCTCCGAAAATTATATTTTCATTAACTATTAAACCAACGTCACTGCAGCTCGACTTTCAATCGATTTGTAGCATGCATCAATAACCCTCATATTTTGAAGTGTATTTTCTGCTGAATAAGAAGGCTCGTAACCTTCTATAACAGCCTGTGAAAAATGGTCAATTTGCATTTTGTATTGATCAGCGCTAATCATTTCAGAACGTTTCCCATGCTCTGATTCAATTAGAACGAGTCCTGCATTGTCTGCCACATCTGGTCTGTAGGCAGCTGGAACAGTAATTCTGCCCTTTGTTCCAACAATTTCATATTCCTGTCTAAAAGACATATCAAAACTGCAATCAAACACAGTGTTTATTCCATTTTCCAGTTTCATATAGACAATCGCCGATCGGTCGATTCCAGTTCGCGGATCAAGTTCCGCGAACACTTCAACTCTGACAGGTTCAGATTCCATGATGTTACGGATCGCATGGATACAGTAACAGCCGATATCATAAATACTGCCGCCGCCCATTTCCTTTTTCAATCGGATATTGGTTAGCTCATCTTTTAAGAAATAAGAAAAACATGCGCGCATGAATTTGATTTCGCCAATCTCACCCGATGTTACTATTTCTCGAACTCTATGATGTTGAGGATGAAATTGATGCATAAAAGCTTCCATGAATATCACATTGTTCTCACGGCAGCAATCCACCATCTCTTGTGTTTCTTCAGCAGTTAAGGCAGCTGGTTTTTCAACAAGGACGTGCTTCCCTTGTTTGGCAGCTTCGATCACCCACTGTTTATGCAAATGATTGGGGAGCGGGATGTAAACGGCTTCAATTTCTTGATCGATAAGCAGCTTATGATAGGAAGCATAAAATTTCGGGATTGAGAATCTCTCCGCAATATCCTTCGCTTTGTCACCCCTGCTGGCAATCGCCGCTACTTCAGCAAAGTCTGAATCTAAAATCGCTGGAATTACTTTTGTTTTAGCAATATCTGCTGTGCTAATGACTCCCCATCGAATCCTTCTCAACAATCTCCCTCCTCACCTATCTTTGTACATCCGTTAAACTAAGTTGATTATAACATCAGAATCCACGTTTGTATATCCAGTAAACTAAGATTGTGTTAAAATATATTTACTACCGAATAAGGAGTTTTATTGTGGAAACGATGACCTGGAATCAACAGATTGTTAAAAAAAATAATAAAGCACTCGTATTGCAATTAATTATCGAAAAAGAACCGATTTCAAGAGCAGACATTGCCCAAGTATCCGGCTTGCATAAGGCAACCGTTTCTTCTTTAGTAAATGAACTATTAGAGGAAGAACTTATCTATGAATCAGGACCAGGTGAATCAAGCGGCGGCCGTCGCCCTGTTATCCTTCATTTCAATAAAGTCGCCGGGTTTGCAATTGGGATTGATATTGGAGTTAATTATGTTCTAAGTGTTTTGACGGATTTAAAAGGCAATATTCTGATTGAGAAAAATCAACCTCTTGAACAAACTGTCTATTCAGAAGTCATGAGTATTGTTAAAAATATGATTCAATTGCTCATCGATGAGATGCCGGCCAGCAGATATGGTATTGTCGGGATTGGAGTAGGTGTGCCCGGGATTGTTAACAAAGAGGGGGCTGTCCTTCTGGCTCCAAACTTAGGATGGAAAAATGTTCAGTTAAAAACCGATCTTGAGAATGAATTCCGTGTCCCTGTCATGATTGAAAACGAAGCTAATGCAGGGGCAGTTGGCGAGCAACAGTTTGGGGCAGGTCAAGACTACCAGAACATTATTTATATTAGTGCTGGAATTGGAATCGGTGTGGGGATTATCTTAAACAAAGTGTTATATCAAGGGAGAAATGGTTTTTCCGGCGAAATGGGACATATGATCATTGATATCAACGGTAAGCTGTGTAATTGCGGCAGCAGAGGTTGCTGGGAGGCATATGCATCTGAAAATGCACTGTTAGAGTTGGCTGGCAAAAACACGGATTCACTTGAGGCATTGATTAAGCGGGCTGAAAATGGTGATGAAGCAGCTAAGCATCTATTTGGAGAAATCGGCCAGTACCTCGGGTTTGGTATTAATAACATTATTAATACGTTTAACCCGGACCAGGTGATCATCGGAAACCGATTAGCCATGGCAAAAGAATGGATGGAGCAGCCTATCCGAACGATTATTGAAAATCACACCCTCTCGCATCATCAAAAGGAATTGCAATTAGACTTTTCCAAGCTTGGAAAATATTCTACTGTATTGGGTGTATCTGCTTTTGTTGTTGAGAACTTTATCAAAGAAGAAGCAAGAACTTCCTAAATCGTCTGGCCCCGCCTTTTAAGGAAGGCGGGGCTGTTTTTTTACTATTGCTGTATTTCTATGTCTTTTTTTGAAAAGATCTATACGGACAACTTCTGCTTCCTTTTGGCTTTTTTTGTCCTCATGAAGTCTCTATGAAGACAGCTTCTGTCTCCTTTTGGCTTTTTTTGTCTTCATGAACACTATATGAGGACAACTTTTCCTTCTTTTTGGCTTTTCTTGTTCTCATGAATCCTCTATGAGGACAACTTTTCCCTCCTTTTGGCTTTTTTGTCCTCATGAACGCTCTCCCTAAAAATTATCCAACAAAAAAAGTTAGTTCAATGGATATACAAAGTTAACTTACTTCAGTTATAATAATTTTATAAGTACCGATTCTATTTGATGGAGTGGATATTATGGTAAAAAATTCCAAACCTAATGAACCTATAGTTACACACATCTTTACTGCCGATCCTTCTGCACATGTCTTTGAAGGAAAGCTTTATATTTATCCTTCTCATGACCTCGATCATGACGGGCCTTCAAATGATAATGGAGACCAATATGCGATGGAAGATTACCATGTTTTATCGATGGATGATGCCAACGGACCATGTGTAGACCATGGGGAAGCGCTTCACTTAAGGGATGTTCCTTGGGCAAGCAAACAGCTTTGGGCACCCGATGCGGCATATAAAAATAACACGTATTATTTATATTTCCCAGCAAGAGATAAAGATGGCATTTTCAGAATTGGCGTTGCGACAAGCCCTAATCCAGCTGGACCTTTTACACCAGAGGAAAATTATATACCGGGCAGCTTCAGTATTGACCCCGCTGTGTTAGTGGATGACGATGAAAGAGCATTTGTTTATTTTGGCGGCCTATGGGGTGGGCAGCTGGAAAAGTGGCAGACAAGTACATTTAGTCCTGATGCTGAAGGACCAGCTCCAACAGAACCAGCAATAGGACCAAGAGTAGCTGAATTAAACGACGATATGCTGACGTTTAAAGGCGAACCGCTGGAAATCTCCATTATTGATAAAGAAGGCAACCCGATTCTTGCAGGTGACGAAGACAGGAGATATTTCGAAGGCCCATGGGTTCATAAATACAACGGTCTTTACTATCTCTCCTATTCTACGGGTACCACTCATAAAATTGTTTATGCGGTAAGTGAAAATCCACAGGGCCCGTTTGTGTTCAAAGGGACCATTCTGACACCTGTAATCGGCTGGACCACCCATCATTCAATTGTCCAATTCAAGGATAAGTGGTATCTGTTTTATCACGATTGCTCGTTATCCGATGGCGTCGACCATAAACGCTCTGTGAAATACACTGAATTAAAATATAACGAAGACGGAACGATTCAAACAATAGACCCTTATGGGACTGATAAATAGCAAGAAAGCTGGCTTCATTGATTGAGGCCAGCTTTTTTTATTGGATGAGTACGAATGGTGCTCGAGGGTTTCAAATTTAAAAGAAATCAAAAAACGCTGATTTCTTCACTGGAACCTTTTTTTCGAATAGTTCAATCTCTGACTTAGCTCCAGTTAAGAATCCCATTTCAAAAAGCTCCATCGGCCGTTTGTAGCCAAATAGAATCGCCGAAAGGGAATTGATATTCAATTGAATCCCTTTTTTAGGAGGGTGTACACATTGACTTCCGGCTTTTTCTTTAAATACCTTGATTTCGCCATTTCCAAGTAAATAGCTTCCATTATTCCAAGGTGCATGTGAATCTTCAAGATGAAGGAATAAGGGCTCATCTTCACTATTAAACGAAAATCTCCGTAAACATTCCTCTGCATCTACAACTCTTGCCATAAAATATGGATACAAGTCTGTTTTTACTCTTGGCTGTTTTAGAAAATAAGGAAAAGGATCGTGACTTGCAAGATTTATTGTTACAGTTTCCACCATGGAGTCATGCTGGCAGATAAAATTCCAAAGCCCGATCCTTGCTTCGTGGTCAAGGGCAACCAGCTCTTCGATATCCATTTTTTTATCCTTCACATGGTACAAAATATAGCCCTTAATCTCACTCGCGGAATTGTAGTAGCCAGCAAGCTGCGAATCTTCATCATATACATTTTGTTTCCACCAATTTGTCTCACGTTTTAACATGCCTGTATATCGGGAAGAAAATTGCTCGTAAACTTGTTCTATTTCTTCGTAATGGGTCTCTTTGGAATATCTCCTAATAAAACCTTCCTGCGGTTCTAGAAACTTTAGATCAATTTTTTCAATCGTGATTTTTTTCTTTTCACTTAATATTTCCCATCCGTATTTCCGATAAAAAGAGATATCAAATGGGTGCAGAAGCGATACAATCTGATCGTTATCGCGCATTTGTTTCAAGGAATCAATCATGAGTGCCTTGACATACCCGTTTCGTCGATATTCAGGATACGTGGCGACCCCGGCGATGCCGCCCATTTTCCATTCGGCATCGTTCATGTAAATGTTTAGCGGGATAATGTGCAATTTGGCTGCTAGAATGTTTTCATCCCATATTCCTAAAATTTTATGGTTTTTTACTGCTTCTTTTCTCGCGGTCAGTTCAGATTCCGGAACCTTATATTGAAAGGCATACATTGATAGTTTCATTGAATCTAAGAATTCAGCTTCAGTCACTTCTCTTACTAACATTTAGACCACCCCCCCCTTTTTCATCAACTGAAATTATCGCATATAAAACGTTTACATTCCAGTTTTATCCTTTAACACAACCAACAAATAAAAAGCCTAGGATCTTATCCCAAGCTCATTCAAAACATTGCTTTAGTAAATCTTCCATTTGTGCGATTGTGATCCCATCAACTGCCTGTGCTTCCAAACTTTCATACCTTTCAAGGGCTTCAGCCAGCAAATCTCTCTCTTCATCTTTCATTGTGATCACCTGCTTTAATTTATATGGATTCATATTTTTCACTTGCAATGAACATATTATTAATCATTCTTATTGGAGCTTATTTCACGGCCTTCCAAATGGTCCATCTATCTTTTTCTACGATATTCGTCTCGGATTGAAGTGACTCATCGATGTGATTAATTAATACTTTTAATTCGTTATCATCTAATTCATGTAGAATACTTCTACCTGTTCTATCACTCAAATCTTGAAGTAATTGACCTTTCGTTTCATACACTTTTCTTGTTTCCCATAATGTTATCTCTTGAATATCTTTAAATCCTGCTCCCTTAAGAGCTGAGACAACAGTTTGAGAATCGTGTCGGCGCTTCGTTTCCGTTTCAATTAATTGTGGAAAAAGTTCAAAGAAATATCCTCTAATATGGTTATTACTTCCTTCTATTAAACAATCCTCGGGGGTACGGTCTTGAACAATATAGAATCCATCTTCCCTAAGAATTCTATATGCTTCATTGAAACAGGCTGGTAAATCATTAAAATGATGAATTAATGCTCTTTCTAGCAGCAAATCAAAACTATTACTCTCTAAACCAGATGCAAATGCACTCCCATGCTTAAAGGATATGTTTTTATATTCGTTACAGTTTTCTCTTGCTCCTTCAAGAATAGGTTCGGAAAAATCGACACCCGTAACCATATCGACACCCATGTCTGATAGTGCCATAGAATAAATTCCTCCGCCACAGCCTATATCTACCGCTTTAAAAATTTTTTCGATAGGCACCAGGTCTTTTATGGCTTCGATCCAGGTGTAATCAGCCGTTCTGGTTGTATATGTAACGCGATTTTTTTTACTATGAAAATCAATTCCCATTTTAACTCCCCTCCTTGATTCAATTCTAAACAGTTAAATTTTACCACGGTGCAAGTATTTAAAACAAATCATTTTCAGGAGCCATTATTTAATTAACCGCAATTTAAATTAACTGAAAATTGACAAAAATGTTATTCGAACTTAACATTCCTTCCTTATGCTTTAGTTGTAACAACTAGAGGATTGGGAGGCGAGGGAAAGAGTGAAAGGATCATTGAATAGGAACGCCATGAGCAAAGCAGTTCTTGCTTTTGTTCTTACATCTTCTTTGACGGCGGGCATTGTTATGGCCTCTGGGATTCCGGACAAAAAAGGCGTCCCCTTAAGCAACGCGAATAATAAGGAGCGTTTCATTCAATTGCATTTACTCGGCGTAAACGACTTTCACGGACAGCTAAACATCACCCGAAAATTCAATGGAAAAAATGTCGGCCGAGTGGATTATCTCGCTGCTTATTTGAAGGAAAGGAAAGCGAAGAATAAGAACACTTTTTTGGTTCATGCCGGTGACATGGTTGGGGCGAGTGCCCCCTTATCCTCGCTCCTGCAGGATGAACCAACGATCAAAGTGTTAAACAAAATAGGGTTCAATGTTGGAACCTTGGGAAATCACGAATTTGACCAAGGTGTGAAAGAAATGATGCGCTTGATCCAAGGAGGATTCCACCCCAATACTGGATATTTTGAAGGTACTCAATTCCCCTATATATGTGCCAATGTTATTAACAACAAAACAGGTAAACCACTCCTTCCTCCCTATAAAATTTTCAAAGTAAATGACATACCAATCGGATTTATTGGCGTTGTCTTAGACGATACACCATCGATGGTTAATCCTGATGGAATAAAAGACATTAAATTCGTCGATGAAGTAACCGCCATTAATAAAGCGGTGTCACAGTTAAAAAAACAGGGTGTAAAAGCGATCGTTGTATTGGCTCATAATGAGGGCAGGCAGGCTCGTCCCGACAGTCCCCCTGCCGGCGAAATCGTTGAAATGGCCAAAAAGGTAGACAAGGAAGTTGATGTGATGTTTGCCGGACACAGCCATACGTATCTTAATACAGTAGTCGATGGAAAGCTGCTTGTTCAAGCCTATTCTAATGGAACGGCTTTCTCCGATGTTTCCTTAGAGATTGATCCCATTACAAAAGAGATTGTGAGCAAAAAAGCGGAAATTGTGATGGTCTATCAGGATCCCATTAAACCGGATGACGAAATCAAGAAAATGGTAGAAAAGTATGAGGCCGAAGTTTCTTCCTTCGTTGATGAGGTCGTTGGCAAAGCAGCTAATGACATTACTAGCAGTCGAAATAAAAATGGAGAATCCGCGTTGGGGAATCTCATTGCTGATTCTATGAGGAAAGAGATGCATTCAGATTTCGCGTTTATTAACCCCGGTGGAATTCGGGCTGACCTTCATGGCGGAAATATCACCTATGAGGAACTATTAACCATCCTGCCTTTTAAACGGAAACTTGTTAAAATGTCGCTGACAGGCGATCAAATCCGCCTTCTATTAAATCAGCAATGGCAGCCCGCTAAATTGAGAATGCTGCAAATTTCCGGGTTGAAATATACCTGGGACGACACGAAACCTGTTGGCAACAAAGTGGTTGATATTTTCACTACTAAAGGAACATTGATTGATCCGAAAGCAACATACACCGTTACGGTAAATGACTATCTTGCCGGGGGCGGTGACAACTTCAAGGTTTTCCTTGAAGGGACGCATAGAACTGTTGGTCCTATAGATGTTGATGTTTTAAAAAAATACATGCTACAGTTTCCAGTTCCGCTCACTCCCATAATTGAAGGACGTATTCAAAAAAATCGATAAGAATTGATCGTTATAGACGCTGATTTAAGAGATGTGAATTTCATTAATAATCTGTAAATTTTAAATAATGAATATTTCAGTTGTTTAATGTAACGGTTAAGTTATGTTAAGAAATGGAAAATACCATTCTTTTTTATTTTAAAACTTGTATTATAAGACTGTAATACCAAATGCAAGCATTCAAGGAGGAATAAAAATGAAATCTTTCAAAAAGTGGTTATTTGCTCTGATGTCAGCATTGTTGTTACTTGGAGCTGCTACTGCATGCTCAAACACTAGTTCAAAAACGGATGACCC
The DNA here is from genome assembly GCF_019969725.1 of Neobacillus bataviensis. Next base: position 253,880 of record NZ_JAHXYW010000002.1, on the reverse strand, counting down.
GAACAACCAACAAACCGATGATGGGTCCCAAACTGATGATGGGTCACAAAGTGACGACGGTACCTCTGGTCAATAAGGAATATCAACAATAATTAAAGAACGAGGCGGCCCTGCCGTCTTGTTTGCATTATAGCTAACTACTAATTTAGGAATATTTATCTACAACTGGAAATTAATTTTGGTGCCTATTCCTCATTGATAATCCTAGAGCATTAAATGATAATGATAATCGGTATCAATGATAATTGTTATCAATTAACTAAGGAGGTATGATTATGTTTATTCAATTTTTAAAGGAAAACCGTTATGTATCCTTAATCCTTACTGTACTTCGACTCTATCTTGGCTGGCAGTGGTTAAATGCTGGCTGGGGGAAAATCTCTAGTGGAAATTTTGATGCTAGCGGCTTTTTGTTTGGAGCAGTTAAAAATATGTCTGGTGAACACCCAGCTGTGCAGCCCTGGTGGGGCAATTTCCTAAAAGAGGTTGCCATCCCATACGTTGATCTTTTTAATGTAATGGTTCCTTGGGGAGAATTTTTAGTAGGACTCGGATTAATTTTAGGCATTTTCACATCACTTTCCCTGCTTATGGGGCTTACAATGAACTTTGCATATATGTTATCAGGAACAACAAGTACAAATCCACAGATGGTTTTATTAGGATTGATTATTCTTGCAGCAGGAATGAATGCAGGAAAACTTGGATTGGATCGTTGGCTTACACCTTACCTTGGAAGATTGATATATAAGAAATCAGGGAATAAACAAATTTCCCAAAGTGCATAATGAAAATGGCCCCTTTCATCATTCGAAAGGGGATTTCACATCTAAATAGCCACTTTTATATTAAAGATACCTTGCTGCATGGCAGCAAGGTCATCATTTTTTTATATCGGCATTAATAGGGAAATCAACAACAAAGGTCATAGGGATGGAGTGGAGGATTTGCAGGAAAAAGCCATTTTGGTTCTAATGAAGGGTCCTTCCACTGCCATGCACCCAATGCAGCTGCGCAAGCATCGATAGAATGGCTTTGTTCTTCTATTAATATTGGGAGTTCTGTTAAGTTTTGCTGTCCGAGCCAGTTCCAAATAAACATTCTTGCTGATAAATTTTGTTTGTAGCTCAATACATACCCCAATTCATCTGGAGAAATTCTTGATCCCATAACGGCACCAGGATGCACTTCCACAATTGAAATAGGATAGGGTGTTTTAAGACTTTCAATTTCCCTACTAAGCCTGATTCCTCTTAAAGTTAAATACACCATCCTGGTCATTGTGGGCGTCATGATGGATCCCGGCTTCATCCCTAATGCTGTAATAAACTTTCTAAGTTCACGGTCACCTTGCCGGTCCCCTCCCCCATCCTCATAGGATAATGGGGCATCAATGCCTACAACGACTTCATCTAATTGACTTTGCTCTAAAATCTCATTCAAGATTCCCTGATCGCTTACAGGACTAATCCATTTAACAAATTTTAAATAGCTCCCTTGTGTTTCAAATACGGAAAGAACCGTATCCCTATGATTGCTTGGTCCGGACAAATCAATACCGATTACTCTCATAAAATAGCCTTCTCTTTCTACTGCTATTACCGATTAATTCACTATTTCCTTCACTCTGCCAACAATACCGCTCTCCAGCATAACCTTAATACCGTGCGGATGTGTGGCAGATTTGGTTAGTAATTTTGCGACCACACCTTCTGTTAATTTCCCGGTACGCTGGTCTTGTTTTTGTACAACCCGTACTTTGATTCCGGGTTTAATATTTTCTCGTATCGTGCCTGACATTTCAATTATCTCCTTTCAGATTTGGGAACAGCAGCTGGCCCTGTTCCCCTTTATTGATTCGGATAGGTTTTCTTCAAAAACAATACAGATTGGTTAATTAACTCTTTTAGAACATTCACATTAATATCCGCAACTTTATTGATATACACACACGCTTTTCCTGTCGTATATTTCCCGAAGTCCTTTAACAGTTCCTCTCGCTTTGTATCACCCGGTGCAAAATACAAACTGATTTTTGCTTTTCGAGGAGAAAAGCCAACTAGCGGTGCATCGCCTTCGTGGCCGGATTCATATTTGTAATGATACGAACCAAATCCGATAATACTTGGTCCCCACATCTTTGCTGGATAACCGGTGGTTTCCGTAAAAATATCTAAAAGTTTATACGCGTCTTCCCGTTTCTTAAGGCTATCAACTTTCTCAATAAACTCAATAACACTGTTTTCCGTTTCTTTTGTTTTTAGTTCATACATTATATCTATCTCTCCTTATAACGGTATTCAGCCAGCCTTATTGTATAATTAATTTTTCCAATTATTCTCTCTCCCATTATAGCAAAAACCTTGCTGGGTTAATCAGCAAGGTTTTTAACAGCTAACGATTCAAACTCCCCTTCAACCAAGGGCGATTTCGGTAAGAACCGATGGGGAGCTGGATAGCCTAGCCACCCCTTATGGAAACGGGTGCGGATGTGGATTGAGCTGATCAACTGTCAGAGGTTGTTCCGAATATCCGAGTTCCTCTGGGACCTTCAGCACCCGCTCCAGACCCGTTACGCGGGTAAGGTGATGTCCGAAAGTCATCGGCAACATCCCCGGAATCAGCACTTTTACGCAATACAATCCGTTCCGTATCAATTCCGGTGTCGTCTGGTCTACCACAATCACATCAAGTTCCAATCGGCGAAAAACTTGAAGAATATCCTTCAGATCTTCTGTAAGGTCCGTATGATTCGACTTCCAGTTGAACTCATCAGCAAATGTCCGCAACGAGCGATTATCATCCAGTAAAAACTTAAAACGCTCCTCTGCCTGCGGCAAACCGTAGAGCATGCCATGATCATCCATTTGTTGCACCAGGGATGCATCCTGTATCATTCTTAAATATTCCTCTCGGTTCGCCTCAAATTTCTCATCAAGAGTCAGCATCATGCCGGCCAGCTCATGAACTGCACTTTTAACCGCACGCACCGGGTCGAGATGTGCTCCAGCTGCACAGATGAGATTCAATCCCTTTTGCTTTCTGTTTTTTGCAATCGCACAAATACTTGGAATTCCATGCTCCATTGTCGAGTTATATAAATACAGATCATATCCCGCAACGGCCCGCATGCGATCGATCATCAACTGTAATTCTTGGTCGTCTGAGGAAGTTGGGTCAAGACGAGGCAGGGGCAACTGCGCATACCAGGTCATCAGGAATGAATCACGCTCCACAACTTCCATAATTCCGTAGAAAATGGCCTCCTCCATGCTTCCGCCTAACGCGCATCCGTTTGAAGTTTCATAGACAAATCCTTGTTGCCCACATCCCAAACTGTAATAAGCAAGCAATTCGGGTACAAGAATGGGACGCTCTACCAAAAATGAATAACCCCAAACCCAATTCATTGGTCGTTCAGGATTAAAAGCTTGGAATGGAAATCCACTCCGCTCATATTGTTCCTTTGCGTGCACACCTACTTTGATAGGATCGAGTGCTTTATTTTTCAAATTCATGAAACTATCGTAGACTACAGTCCGTTTCCCGCGGGGTTCCAGTCCGCAGTACCGCTCTAGTCCTTCCAAAATGGCGGTTAACTCACTTACTTCAAACGAATTGGTTCTGCCTGCAGTTCCCTCATCCCCCTGCAGCAAAGGCAGATTGACACTGACATCGGCAAATGGCGGTACGAGATAAACCATTTTTTCATTTAACAAACCGGTTCGATGATCCAAATAGTCTTTAACCAGGACCTTCTTCAGCTCCTCCAACGATCGGCTGCGGTAACTGTCAGCGCTGACCTTCGGACTTGGCTGCAATGAAATGCGGGCAGCCTCCTCCGAATCGTCGCGTACACCACTGCAAACCGGACACGATGGGACAGGCAGAAAGGTGTGCCATGAACTCATTAAGGTTTTCAAATTGATTAAACCTATCTGTCCTTCCGAGCGGGCATCATTACCTTGCAAAATTCGGTCTACTTCCGCCCCAATGAAATGTGCCAGCTGCAAAAGCCCTGAATGAGATGCCCAAGCATCCTGCTGAATTCCGCCGTCCTCCTTCAGCCTCCCATGCAACTCCCGCATCTCTTTCCGATCGCGTCCTGCCATTGCCATGTAACGCCGTATATCCGAACAATGAGAGCACCCCGGTTCCCCCGGTTGAACAAGCGGCCCGACTATACCCTCTCCAAATGAAACGAACCCTCGCATCCACGGAGTGCGGGTTTGCCTAAAAACCTCTTCTGCCTTTTGATGGTCAGAGGGATTCCAGGCATCCTGCAATACCAGAGCTAAATCCATTTTTTTCGGTAAAAATGCCCCAAATTGGGTTTGGCGTACTACATGGTAATGGGTGAATAATTCTTCGCAAACACGGTCCGCCACCACCCCTTCTCCGACAACCAATACGACTGGGTTCATCTGGATTCCTCCCCTTTAAGCAATACACCAAACACTCCTGCCAATTTCTCTTTTATAAAAGGCTCAAGCTCTAGTTCAAAGACCAAAAGCCGCTTATCGTTTTGTTCCAACACTTCTAATGCAGACTTTAGAGTATGAGCTTCAATCCTTTCATTATTGGCAGGGATATCAATATTCTGCGGCTCCTTGTCCTCGAGATGGACTGACCTAAGCTTCAGTGGCAGTTCCGGGCTGAATGATGATTGGTTTTGAATTCCAAAAACAGCGTTTTGTAACGCCTTCCGTAAAGCCAGCGTTATATTCAAGTCAACACTGCGATACCATCCTTCATTCGTTCCAACCCATACCACAGGGAAACCCAAAATTTCCTTGCCTAATCCGATCATCGGCGCTCCCTGCAAGGTAGTCAATGACTGCAAATAAAACTTGCACTTTTCATCTTCCATTTTCCTAACCTGCACTTGTGCGACAGAATTCTCTTTACTAAGATGCTGCTTGCTCAGTTCATCCTCCAAACACTTTTGCAACCCGCGAGATACACTTTCCGCAACGGTTTCCCCTGCACCAATGCCGACGAATTCTTGTGATTCTATCAAACTATTACCAGCTGAATGACATGCTAATGTTGGAACAATTAGATCGACCATTTGAGACACATATGACTCAATCCCAGCAAGCCCTGCCTCTGTTCTTGCTTCCTCGTGTGTCAGACCTGTACAGACTATCTCTTGCAGTAATCCAGCAGGGCCCTCCGACAACGGATTAACGGCTAGGACGCGGCATTGAGCTAACGGAAGCTGCTTTAAATCCCCCTCTTCCCAAATATGAAAAATTCCTGTTTCCTTTGATGTTAACTGGTGGAAGTAAAGAAGCAATTCACTTGGCTCACCTTTTCTCAAGCCATGTTCGGCCAGTATCTCGGTATCCTCCACCCATTTAGCGGATATCCGTCCAGTCACGAGTGGATGCGGAAGGAACGAATGCCATTTTCCTTCCATCGTATCCAAATCAAGCAGGAAGAAATCATTATTCTGTTTTGATTTGGTCACTCCAGTAATCTCTTTAAACAATTCAAATACAATTACATTTGCCAACATCGCTCCCCCTTTGGAAGAGAATCCGGCTATTTGCCTGTCTTTCATAAGCACAGAATGGTGCAATCGCCTCCACGCAGAATCCCAGCACACGTCAGAGTTTGGATGTATTAGCGGCCCCGCTATCCCGATCTTTTGTAAGCAAATAGAAGGGAGAAAAATCTTCTTCTCTTCCAGGCAAACCGAATGAAGAAGTCGCAGTTCCTCCAGATCGCCTTCCTCTGACACATACAAAACGGCATCAAATGATTGGATGATTTCCCTCCAAAATCTAACCCCATTCTCCTCAAATGAAATTTCTTCCACTTCCACCTCATGATCTGTTTTACGAGCATGCTCTGCTAGTTCCATTATCCGCCGTCTATTGGTCGGTATCTTGTCCGTGATTAGGAGTTTGAACTTGGGCAAACCCGATTCCAGCAACGATGCAACTAACGAACTAAAAAAAGGACCCGATCCAACTGCCAGCACTTTGGCCTGCCGATAGGATTGAAAACGATATGCCCCCGAATCGACAAAGCTGTTCACAAATTCAATTTGAGGACCATACTTTTTAATCAAGTGATCCTCCAATTGATGAGGATGGTCTTTGCTTACATCGCTGACAAACCCATTTCGATACAGCACTTCCGCAATTTCATACACCCGTTCCCTGTATTGGCTCGGTAATCCGTCTGTTAAATTCTCCAGCGTGTACTCTCCGTTGAACATCGGAATCAGCTTTTCAACCCACTGATTAATCGAGCTGCCTTCCATACGGAACGAGCTTATGTTGTTCCGAAAATACACCCCATTGTTAGTATCAGGGAGAAAAAAAGTGTCCCTTTTTACCTTAAGACGCATAGAAGGGTTCAAACTTGTCATATCGTTCCTCCTTAGCTGCAATGATCCTCAAATCTGCATCAATTCATCACTATCATCCTATGTATCTCCATTTGTCCCATATGTCTTTCTAATACAGAACGCCCCTGCAAAAACTCATGCAGGGGCGTTCTCTTTACATGGAGGGACCACTGTATTATTCCAAAACTAGAGCTTTTAACCGCCGCAACGGTGTCCGCCGCATCGGCTACAGCCTCCACAGCGATGACCTCCGCAATGATGAAAACAACTAGAGCATCTGAAACAACTAAAACAGTTAAAGCAGCTTGAACAGCTAAAGCAGCTTGAACAGCTAAAGCAGCTTGAACAACTAAAGCAGCTAGAACAACTAAAGCAGCTAGAACAGCGGTGAAAACCGCCGATACCACCGATACCGCCGATACCACCGACACCACCGACACCACCGACACCGCCAAGGCCACCGAATTGACGTGCCTGATCAATATAGTACTGGTTTAAGTCAAAAGGAACAGCTTCGCTCGCCTGGAAATCACCAACATTCAACATTTGGAGTTCGTTTTGCCAAGGATTCATTTTCATACCTCCGTATAGTATATAAAATCGGCATGACTTGCCGGCCACATGAAAAAGGGACAGAGACATCATGACAAGAAATCAATAGGCTTACAGATATATCCACCAATACCTAAAGTCTTCTCTTCAACAAATTATGTAATTGGGATGGGTATTGTAACTGATTCATAAGCCTATTTTCATTGACTTCAGGCCATGGGTAATCCAACAGATATCCCTAGGTAATTCTCATCAACAATAGTTGTAAACTTTTTAATAATGCCTGTTTCTACTAGGTTTTTTGTTCTAGCAAGGCAAGCTGATGGGGAAAGCCCAATTTTTTTTGATAAATTTAAATTTGAAATTGAAGCATCTTCCTGCAATTCCCTTAATATTGCCTTGTCATAATCGTCAAGAACAATCGCCATTTCGCAACCTCCAATTAACCGTCGAAATTATGTTTTGTATTACTTGCATAATAACGTATTATTTATTTTTATTTAAATAGCAAAACAGAGAATAAAATTCAACTTCACTTAACTTGTAATTACCTTTTCAGCGTGTTTTAAATTGTGATAGAAAAACCGTGTGAAAGCATCATATAGCCCCCTATTTACATAACACTCTCCCAGTCACGCAATCCCTCTACTTCACTCTAAAATGAGATATTAGTACACACAAAAACCCCTACCAATGTTGGTGGGGGCAGTAACTGTGCAGTTATTAAACTATTCTGCTCCGATAGTTGAAGAAGTTATATCCTTACAGAAAATAAGCCCTTCTCATTTATTTGAGAGGGGCCGATTAAAACAAATAAATTACCTCATAAGTCTACTAATTCTCACAAGCATAATTATCTTTATCTCTGTCCATTTTAGATTGATACGCTGGATGATCAGCTGGTACGCCATTTGAATATACCTTTCTTAAATCAGTACAATTGGCAAAGAACTCTGACCCTCCACTAGAAGTAGTCGAACTTGCTGAAGCCTCCGCTTGTGCTTTAGCCTCAGCTTCTTCTTTCGCTTTGGCTTCAGCTTCTGCCTTTACTTTAGCCTCAGTTTCTTCTTTCGCTTTAGCTTCAGCTTCTGCCTTTGCTTTAGCCTCAGCTTCTTCTTTCGCTTTGACTTCAGCTTCTGCCTTTGCTTTAGCCTCAGCTTCTTCTTTCGCTTTGGCTTCAGCTTCTGCCTTCGCTTTAGTTTCCGCTTCTTCTTTCTTTTTCTCTTCTTTTTTTGTTTCAGCATTTTCCTCTTTGCTAGTTGATTCATTTGATGAACAAGCTGCAAGGAAAACTAATAAAAACGCCATAAATAAGTAGGTTAATTTCTTCATAATTATCCCCTTTTTGTAAATATTTGTAGAAATACCAATACTATTATCTACTAAAATACTTTGAAAAGCGAATAAATTTATATAATTTAAAAAGGATTCCAAACTAAAGCTGTAATCCTTTTTATCTTAATTCCAACAAATTCAAATTCCCCATATGATAATCCTTCACAATCTCTTCAACATAAGCTAGTTTTCTCGAAATTAGTCAGCCAATTATACATATTAAATTTGATATTGGAGAAATTATTGCTAGCATAAAAAGTTGGAGGAATTTCGATGCAAACAGAACATCATGTTGATTTAACATCTGCAGAAATGGCAAATCTTTGGTCGGCTTACCAAAATGATACTATGATCATTTGTTTCATTAAATATGCTTTAGCCACCGTTCAAGATACAGAAATACGGAACGTTTTAGAATTTGCGTTACAGTTATCACAATCCCACCTTCAACAATTAACTGCTATGTTTAACGAAGAACAAATTCCAATACCGGACGGATTTAATGAAAATGAGGATCTAAATTTACAAGCCCCTCCTTTATTTACGGATACGTTCTATCTGACATACATTCACAATATGGGAAAAATCGGAATTGAATCATATGGGATCGCTCTAGCTAATTCTTCTCGATTAGACCAAAGTCAATATTTCACCAACTGTCTAACTGAATACATACAACTATTTAACCAAGCATTACAAGTATTGTTATCGAAGGGAAACCATACGAGATCTCCGCATATTCCAAAACCAAAACGAGTTCAATATGTTCAAAAACAAAGTTATTTAACAGGTTGGTTTGGTAAGCGTAGACCTCTTAATGCAATTGAAATAGCAAATATCTATTTTAGTATGATACGAAATATATTAGGAGAAGCACTGGTCACAGGATTTAGTCAAGTAGCGAGGTCTCAAGAGGTTCGTAACTTTATGGTGAGAGGAAGAGACATTTCAGCCAAACATATTGAAATTTTCGGTTCGGTATTAAGTGAGGATCACCTTTCTCCAGCTAGTAAGTGGGATGCTGAAGCAACAGATTCTACGGTTGCCCCATTTTCCGATAAGTTGATGATGTACCATGTAACAGCGTTAACTTCGATAGGAATCACCCATTATGGGGCTAGTCTTGGAACAAGTCCAAGACGCGATTTAGGAGCGCTTTATTCTCGATTAATGGTGGAAATTGTACAATATGCAGAAGATGGAGCCAATATAATGATTGATAATGGCTGGCTAGAGCAGCCACCACAAGCACCAGATCGGGATCAGTTAGCTAATAAGCAGTGAATGCAATGTTAAGAGAAGTACGAAATGGACTTTTGTTCAACTAAAATGATCCGTTGACACGGAAAATGCCCACCTTGAAGTGGGCATTTTTATAAAGCTATTTGTTATTGAGTGGATTTTTATTGGGAACAAATTCCTTAGCAAAATCTGTTAATCCTACAAAATTAGGTCTTTGATTGGTTCCTATGGGAGATTTATTCATTAAATTTTGAAGCGGCCCCATCATTTTTTTGTTTATGATTCGGTTTCTGCTTAATCCAAATACAGCTGCACTGACTCCCAGACCTAATAAAGACCCCCACATCATTCCTCTATTGTTTCTTCTTCTCCTAAATATATTTAAAAAAGGTTTACTTGTTCCTATATTCAAAAGCACAGGTATCCAGTTATTCAAATAATACACACCCTGTCAAAGAATTAGAAAGCAATTCACTTTCCGAATTAATTTTTACTTTTAAAGAAGCAATTATGTTGGCAACATTTTGCTTAGTTTTGAAACTAAAGATATTTTATGATTAGGTAATATCAGGTATTAGTTTATAGGAAAAATAACCTACTTTCTAAAATGATTCACATGGATTCTTAAAAGAATTTAGTAATAATATGTATGAGGTTGTTGTTAACTTTTCTTTACAATGCTTCTTCGGTGAATAAGTTATATATAAAATATGGATAGCTTCTACCAGATCTATTTTCACACTCAGTGTAAGATGAATTTACCAGAAATAAATCTTCCAACCCGTTTCAAACTATGGTAAAAGTTCTAAAAGGAAGTAGAAGCATGAAAGGCTACTTATTATCAATATGGAACATACTAGATCCTTTATACTTCAGTTGCACCCGACTAATGTATCTTCCGACCAAAGAAGCGGATAATATTTTCAGGGTACGGCTTACTCGCTATAAAGGAAGAGATGTGATGCTTTCAGATGGCACTCAAATAAAAAAAAATGATATGTTAGTCAAAATCCACTTACATAATGTAAGATTATTGAATGAACTGAAGCATGTACATAGTGAAATCAAAAAAGCAAGACTCATTTATCAACGCGTCCAACGATCATTACCGGCGATTGAAAGGTATATTCGAGATCATGAGTATTCCAATGAAATACGGGGCATTATTGGAATTACTTCCTTAAACAGAGGCTGCGAACGTCTGGGATTTGAAGTTATTGCTATTTCTCATCCTGTTTATAAATGGTTTAAGTGGATATCCCATTTACCAATCATGTTTCTGTCCACAACAAAACCAGCCTTTAAAAAAATAGGAAAGCTACCTGCATCGAGTTATTTATTTATGTCAAAGGATAAACTATCCAGTATGCATAAAACGTAAAAACAGGCAGGTAGTTTCCACTTTCCATTAGGAACTCTAAAGTACAAAAAGAAGGGCTGTTGATCATACAATAACAGCCCTTTTCTTATATTGCAGCTAATGATTCATTTTTAGCTGATGCTATTGATAATTGGTGCAACGTAATTTCAGGACGGCTTCCAATACGGATATTCACTCCTGTTTGCCCTAGTCCCTCACTAATATAAAACGTCTTTCCATCTTGCACATGAAGCCCTTTTATCATGTTCATTCTCACAAGTTTCCCCATTTTTACAAGGTGATACGCTTTAGGATAACAGATTTGCCCGCCGTGAAAATGACCAGCCAACAAGTAATCAAAGTAATAGTTTTTCATATCAAGAACAAGATTCGGGTCATGGGTTAATACCAAATTGGATCCATGTTCTAAGCCTACATAAGAAGCAGCCAAATCACTGCGTCCTGTACTGAAATCATCAACGCCAATAATATTTACAGGATGTCCCTTTACATGAATGACTTTGTTTTCATTTTGCATAACGTTACAGCCATGCTGTTCAAGTGTTTCTTTTAACTTCTGCAGGTTCTTTCCGCGCAGAACATAATCATGATTACCTAAAACTGCATATATACCATGTTTAGCATTTAATTTATTTAAAGCCTTTAAATATGGAATAAGCTTAGGGATTGTACGTTTTCGGTCGAGGAAATCCCCAGTAAGTGCGATTAAATCAATGCTTTCGTTTTTCAACTTCTCGTAAAGCTGATCCGGGGAAATTGAGATGTTTTCAAGATGCATGTCGGAAAGCTGCAAAATGTTTAAAACGGGACCATGGTCAGCAGTTGGATTTACCTGAATTTTGTTGATCACGATATCCTTTGTGTTCCTATAAGCCCGATTTATTACATACACAAATACAATACATAAAACTGGGATTACTAACAATATCAATTACAACTCACCTCCAATACGATTATACATGAAAAAAGAAAATATTCTTTCGGTAATTCATGGGACAAAATCCAAGGGTCTTTTTACCTTTCCACGTTACTTTAATAAGAAAAGCCATCAAAGTTAGGAGCTTGATCTTTTATATACATCTGCGTAAGCTACTTTCAATTGTCCTTTTAATTTCTTGTTTTCCTCCTAAAATTTTGATTTTTTCTTGTTAGAGCTCTCTAAACGGTAATGCTCGGTTTATGCCATCAAAATGCAGTATCTTTTTACCATCATTGAAACATTTAGTTGTTTCTATACGTCTTGTATTATATAAAAATACCTATCTTTTAGGAGATGTAGAAATGCCAAAAGCACTTGGTGTCTTACTAATTATTCCAGTTATCTTTTTATTCATATTTGGTGTAGTTTTGTTTGACTATATTTATTTCCCACTAATTAGTTCTAAAGCTGAAAAAGCTGCAGAAAAGCATCTCGAGGAAAAATACAACGAAGACTTTGTTATTGATGAATCAAGCTTTTCAAAACCACTGGGCGATGATGTGGGTACTTACCGGATTGATTCTCACCCTAAGAAAAACCCCAACCTAACTGTTCGTATTTCAGTTACTGAAGATATGGAGCCAATGTCCGATGATTACTTAGACATGAAATGGCGTGCTGAGCTGAACAAACAATTTGGTTTAGTATATAAAGGGCTGTATGACTCCCTTGAAAATTACTCATATATGGTAAATGTCTCATTTCCGGATGAAACTTATACTAAATACAACATCTCTAACACCTATCAAGAAATTTATGAACAAGAGCATAAAGGGATTGGAAACATTATCTTTGCCAATGTTACGCTTAACTCTACCAATGAAATGGACCATCAGTTAGATAAGGTTTACAAATTGATCCAGTACTTGATGGCCCAGGAATTGAAGTTTTTCAGCATTGAGATTAATTACTTTGACGAAAAACTTGAACAAGAAATATCTGACAAAGACAAAAAGCTTAATTACCAGGCTTTTTTAAACAAACACCTTAAAAGTAGAGACTATCTCTTTCATTTTTCCTATGATTCTAGTGATGAGGTGTCTAAAAAGAAGCTGGAAGATATAAAATCCTCTGGTGACTTAAAGCAATACTTACGAGGGGCTAAAGCTATGAATTAATGGCCTCTGCCACACAAAGTTGACAGAGGCCATTATTGTCCTAGAACATTTCATCTCGTTTCAAAAAAGGGGGAATTAAAATGCCCAGTTCCCATTTCGGAAAACGGGTTCGATACTTCCGTCTGGAAGGACCCCATCTATATCCATTTCATGCGAACCAATCATAAAATCTACGTGTGTCATACTTTCATTCAACCCGATTTTCGCAAGTTCTTCCTTAGACATCGTTTTTCCTTCTTCTAAACAAAACGGAAATCCTTCGCCAATTGCTAAGTGATTGGAAGCATTTTCGTCGAAAAGGGTGTTATAAAAAATGGTGTTTGAGTTTGAAATTGGCGACTGATGCGGAACGAGAGCTATTTCCCCAAGATACCTGCTGCCATTATCTGTTTCAATTAATTGTTTAAGTGTGTCATACCCGTTTTCACAGGTGAAATCTACGATTTTACCTTCTTTAAATGTTAAGGTAAAGTTCTCAATCAGTTTTCCTGCGTAACTTAACGGTTTTGTACTGGTAACAATGCCGTTTACCCCGTATTTATTAGGAGAAGTGAACACTTCTTCTGTAGGCATATTCGCTATGAAAAGTGTCCCTTTTTCATTATGATTTCCTGCACTCACCCATTTATGTTTTTCTGGCAGTTCCACGGTTAAATCGGTTCCTGGGGCACGGTAATGTAGTGATTTGTATTTTCGTCCATTTAAATAATTCGCTTTACTATCTAGAACTGCTATATGTTCTTTCCATGCACCAATTGTATCCTCATGGTCGATTCTCGTTGCAGAAAAAATAGCATCCCAAAGCGCATTGATTCGTTCCGTTTTATCAATATTCGGGAACACTTTATCGGCCCAAGCCTGATTAGGATAAGCGACAATCGTCCAGGCAATTTTATCACTTAACATATAGGTTCGAAACTTGGTAAGTGCTGTACCTGATGCTTTATTAAAATTCGAGATTCTCTCTGAGTCAATTCCATTTAATAGATCTGGATTTCTTGAATCAATCAAGATAAAGGCAGCATTCTTTTCAGCTAGCTCTTCACGCTGCATGACACGGTAGGTTGGGAAATCTTTAAAAACTTCATCGGCTGCTAATTCATATTTCATTCGGGTTAAAGCGTCATCATTCCATTCATAAATGACTTCGCTTGCACCGATTTCATAAGCTCTTTTTGTTAGTAATTTAACAAACTCATAACTTTCAATAGAGGCTGATATAAATAAAATCTGCCCCTTTTGAACATTTGCTCCGATTTCAACGGCCAGAGCAGCATATTTCTCTAATTTTTCTTGGAAAGTTTTCAAATCATTTCCCCCTTTGTATTGTATAGATAATTTTACTAATTACTAACGTCATTGAACATACATATTATTTAGAATATTAATCTATGTCTACTATTTTCTTATCCTTGCCATAGATCATTACCTTGTACTCATCATTACGCACATCTTTTGTAAGTTCATGGGTTTGAATGAATTCGTTAATTTCATTCATGATTTCATTCGCAAGCTCTTTTGCCTCCGGATCTGTCGATTTAACAGATGTCTTTATTTTCATTTCTAATGGGTATGGATGGAATGAGTACGAAAAACCAGTCACTTTAAAAGATTTATCTGACATCAATCCACTCCCAATAATACCTATTATCTGACTACTTCCCCATCTTAATTCTTGTTCTCGTGCTTTCATGTCGATGCTCGTAATTCTCATTCTAAATTCCCCATATTCCTTGGTAACCGATTTTAGCATCTCCTTTAATTCGGAAACCCGTTGTTTACTTTCGGTATTAGGCAAAGCAACATAGATGAAATTCTCGATACTATTAATGCGGACTTCGATTGGAAACGCCGGCTTGTAGTTATTTTTATTAAGTAAATCGGTCACCTTTTTTTCAAGTTCCATACTATCGTTCATATATTTTTGTTCTTCTGGGGTGAGCTCTCGACCTTGATCTTTTAATTCTCCTTTTATAATATCAATCATGTATTTCCCGAAATTCTTCGCCACTAATTCCCTGTTCATTTTTGTGATTACTTCGTCTTTGATAGAATTTACTTCCTTTTTAGATCCAAGCAGTGAAACAGTAATTTTCCTTTTCGGAATAGAGACTTCTACATCAACCACTTTATAATGATTTCTATTGATAACATCAACGATTACTTCATGAAGAGCATATTTATATTCTTCCTGCTTGATAAATAAGCTAAAATAAGGGATTTTTGCTGCCACCTTTGCCATGTCCAATGAAAAGTACGAAGAACCTACAATAAGAATAAACATAGCGGCCGCTGCTATGGTTGAATATCCGAATCTTTTAAAGACAGTTCTATTTTTTACATTTGCTGAGTTATTGCTTTGGATTTCTGTTACTGAATTCAATACATATTCCATATGTTTTTCTTCAAAACGAAGTTGTTTTAATTCAGAATGCTTGCTTGGATACTTCCATTTATGATTCATAGGTTTGCCACTCCTTCAAAAAGCTTCCCAATAAATGCCGGCCACGATGCAGTCTTGTTTTCACTGTATTGGAGTTAATTTCTAATAGGATGGAAATTTCATTGATGGATAGTTCTTCATAATAATGAAGAATGATCACTTCTCTAAACTTGATCGGAAGTGACAAAACTTGTTCAAATATCATTTCTTGATTTTCTTTATCGACAACATTTGATTCAACAGATTTATCTCCACTTTTAAAAACGGAACGAAACAAATCTTGATAACGAATATTTTTATAGGACCAACTTCGAAAATAATCCTTACACTTGTTTACAGTAATTCGGTAAAGCCACGTTTTGTAGGTTGAATTATTTTGAAAGGTTTCCAGGTTTTTATAACAGCTGATAAACACTTCCTGTGAAATATCCTCAGCTACTTCTCTTTGCTTCAAGTAAGTATATGCCAGTCTCATTACCATATCTCCATACTCTTCCATTAACTGCTGAAGCTGTTCTTCTTTTGATAGCTGATTACTTTGATATGATGAAGAATGGCTCTCTATTTTGTTCACAAGCATTCAAGCCCCCCCCTTGCTTTCCATTTCTTAGACGCAGCTATCCAAACATTGGTTTCAAAAAATTTCGTTAGCCAAAGGGACGTTTTTGAGCAAGTTAGTTTAGACCGCAGGAGCCGACCCCAGGGCACATGGCCCTTCAACATGACAAAAATGTCACTTTAGATGTTGTTGTATCGATGGTTAGGGGGCAGATTAGTCGGTATAGTAAGGTGGTGAAGGAGGGCGAAGCCATGTCAACGATTATTCAAACAAAGAACTTATCGAAAGCTTACGGAAAAACACAAGTCTTAAAAAATATTGATTTGACCATTAAACAAGGGGAATTCACCGCGATTATGGGGCCATCCGGCTCTGGGAAAACAACCTTAATGAATACTCTCTCAACGATTGATTCCTTTAACGGCGGGGATGTGTGGATCGAGGGACAATCGCTGTTAGATTTGAAAAAGAAAGCCTTACGAGAATTCCGCCAAAAACGAATGGGATTTATTTTTCAGGATTACAACTTACTGGATACATTAACAGTGAAGGAAAATATCCTGCTGCCGCTCGCGTTACAAAAAACACCAGTCTATGAAATGGAGCAGCGATTAGGGAAAATCGTAGAGGCGTTAAATATTGAAGAGATCCTCCAGCAGTATCCGTCTGAAATTTCCGGCGGCCAGAAGCAGCGCACAGCCGCAGCCCGGGCGATCATTACCAACCCAGCGATTGTGTTTGCCGATGAACCGACGGGTGCACTGGATTCAAGGTCTGCTACCCAGCTGCTCGAGCAAATTCAATTACTCAATCAAACATTCAAGACCACGATTCTGATGATTACCCACGATCCGTATGCAGCAAGCTACTGTGAGCGCGTGATTTTCTTGCGTGACGGGAAAATCGTCAATGAAATGTTTAAGGGAGATCAATCGGAAAAAGAATTCTTTGACCGAATCCTGACGATTCAAAGCGCCATAGGAGGCGACCGACGATGAGTTTGATCGATTTATCATGGAGGAATATGAAGCGGAATTTCCGTTTGTATACCATCTATTTCATTTCCATGCTTGTCGGGGTTGTCATTTACTTTACTTTTTCCGGTTTAATGTTTAATGAGGACGTAGTCGCCGCTATTCAAAATAAAGAAAACTACAAAACAGTTATTTTCATTGCCTCGATGATCGTCTTTTTCTTGATTGTGTTTTTTATTTTGTACGCCAACTCATTCTTCATGAAGCAGCGAAAAAAAGAATTTGGCATGTATTTACTTTACGGCATGAAAGAACGGCAAGTTGCCGCGATGGTCTTTTTTGAAACCTTATTCTTGAGCGCCATTTCTGTATCCAGCGGAATATTAATCGGTGGATTGCTATCAAAATTTTTCGGCATGGTATTAATGAACTTAATGCACTACAAAGACAACATTTCTTTTGCTTTTCCGCTTGAAGCCATCGCCTCAACGATTCTGTTATTCGCTTTATTAATCGGCATTATTACGATTCAAAGTTATTTTAACGTCCGTCGTGTGCAGTTAGTTGAATTGTTTCATGCAAAAGAAAAAATGGAGAAACCCTTTAAGTTTTCATTTGTCTTAGCGATATTGTCGATCATCTTGATTTTAGTGTCCTATTACACGATGACTCTTTCAGGAGACAAAGACATTTGGAAAGAGCATTTTAATGCAACATTAATAGCCACAACAGTGGCATTGATTGTTGGTACGTATTTATTTTTCCGCCAGTTTTCCGGTTGGATTTTACAAAAAATGAGTCAAAGCAAACATTACCTTCATGGTAACAAAATGTTATGGATTTCCTCCCTTCGTTTTTCGATTCGAGGAAATACGATAAACTTTACGTTTAATTCACTGATTAGTGCTGTTGTCATTTTTGGAGTTGGATTTATTGCTGTCGACTACGCCGTGAAAGCTGACGTTGTAAAAAAAGAATTTCCAAATCATTTTGCTTTTTCGACGCAAGATGATAAAACACAAAAACAAATTGAACAAATAATGAATGAATCGCATCCAATTATTAGGCATGAGACCATTACGGGAATTAAAACAGAAAAAATCACAAATAGAAAAACATTTTTTAACTATCCGGAATATTACACAGAGGAGTTTTACCTTTTCCCTGAGTCGCAATTAAATACGATTGTTGATTTACGTGGAGTTGGTAAAAAAGTAAATGTAACAGGGGAAGAAGCAATTGTTTTAACAAGAGGATTGGATGAATCAACTAAATATAAAAGTCCCGTGCCAACCATTACGGTTTTAGGGGAGCATACATTTCGTGTAGTGGAAAAAATACGATATCCATTGTTAAGCATTCCAACGAATCCTAGGGGAGATACCTCTCCTCAACCTTCTGTACTCGTGATTTCAGATGAAGCTTTTGCTAACTTAAAAGCAGATCGTACTCTTTCTTCCTATGAATTTTATCAAATCGAAGATCCGAAAACGTCCAACGATGTATCGCGAAAAATATACGATATCGTTGAGAAAAAAGAAGGAGCGTATTATTCAGCCTATGCAGATCAGTATTCCACTAATGTTGAGTCGTCCTCGTTAATATTGTTCTCCGTTGCGTTTTTTGCAGTCATTGCCTTGTTTGCTTTAGGTAGTGTCATTTACTTTAAACAGCTGCGCGAAGCGACAGAAGAGCGGGAACACTACGCCATTTTGCGAAAAATTGGTGTTGGCGACAAAGAAATAAAAAAGATTATTCGCAAACAATTGCTGTTCGTCTTTTTACCGCCCCTCATACTGGGATTGGTACACAGCTGGTATCTTTTATATTATACAGTCATTCTAATCATAAAAGATTTACCTTCCTTAACGACGATCATTTTTTCTGTGATGGGATTGTATGTGTTAACATATATCATCTTTTACGTATCCTCAACATCGATTTACTACAAAATTGTCAACGAAAAATATTCTCCTTGAGTGTTATAGAGTTAACATTTACATGAAAGTTTACTAAAGTAAATCAACGTCATGTTGGAAGCCCCTTCGGCTTCCTTTTTTTATACTCGTTTTTCATTGGTCAGTGGACATCCGCCGAAAAAATGTCTCCTTCACGCGAGAGGAATAGTTATACAACAGGACTTTAGGCTTATTTTTATTTTAAAAAAAATTCATAATATTCAGTTACACTCGCAATTCCCCCAATTATTTGATGATTTTTTAACAAGATTCGACCCTGCTTTTCTCATGAAAACTTGATTTCTGCAAATGGGGTAAAAAATTTGTCGGCGGAACCTCAACCATTCGACACAATTATAAGGGCATAATCCCCCAAACCGCTGTGGTTTCAATAAAAAGTAAAATGAAAATGGAAGTCGAAAACAAAGGAGAGGTACGATGAAAAAAGCCACAAAAAATAAGGTCTTAAAGGTTTTATCTGCAGGGGTTTTAACGACAAGTTTAGTAGCCACTTGTCTCATCCCTGGACAAACTTCCTATGCAGCAGGTGATACCGGTGCCGGCATCAAAGATATCGACAGCTACTTGAAAAATATCTCGAGCGCCGACCGGAACAAAATCGGCGGGATTGAAGAAATCGGCGCCAAAGGCCTTCAATTTTCTTCTGATGTAAATTTAAATGAAGACACTCCCCTAACGGTGATTGTCCAATTTAAACAGGATCCGGCTGTTGTCGATTTCAAAAAGAATGAAGCCAATGGGTTAAAGGCAAATCTTGATGATTCCAATCAATTAGTGGAACAATCCCATATCTCCTTTAAAAACCAACTAAAGGGTAATGGAAAGCTAAAGGATTCTGCCGAAATCAAACGCGAATATAAACATGCCTTTAACGGTGCCGCCGTCACTTTGCCTGCGAATCAGGTGAAGGAGCTCATGACACTTGATACCGTAAAAGCGGTGTATGAAAACAAGACCGTCACCGCTGAACCGTCCGTCGAACAATACGGCGAAATGACTTCAACTACAACCGATACCGACCACGTGAAATTAACGGATATGGAACAAATCGGCGCCGAGAAGCTTCATGAAGAAGGTGTAACGGGTAAAGGAATCAAGGTCGGAGTCATAGATACTGGAATCGATTATACTCACCCTGACTTAAAGGATGTGTATAAAGGTGGATATGACTTTGTCAACAACGATAATGATCCGATGGAAACCACCTATGATGATTGGAAAAATTCTGGAAAACCTGAATTCAACCCAACATCTGGTGAACCCTATTATACCGCACACGGTACCCACGTTTCAGGGACAATCGCAGGAACTGGAAAAAACCACTCTTCTTTATCGGTAACAGGCGTTGCGCCAGAAGTGGAGCTTCATGGCTATAAGGTATTAGGACCGTATGGAACCGGAAATGACGAAGCAATTTTAGCAGGTATCGATAAAGCCCTAGAAGACGGAATGAATGTCATCAATTTATCATTAGGAGCGCCGATTGCGAACCCTCTTGATCCCCTTGCGGTTGCGATCAACAATGCCACCTTAGCCGGAACGGTTTGTGTGTTGGCAGCTGGAAATGCAGGATCAAACCATTGGACAATTGGCAGCCCTGCGTCTTCAGCTCTTGGCATTACCGTGGGAGCAAGCACATCCCCTCTTGGGATTGAAACAAGTAACGGAGTGGCGTCAGCAGCTGGTCAAAGTGCTAATCTAGAAAATATGAGAATGCTCGCCCTTGATTACAACCCTTTAAATGCTCTTACAGGGACTTCTTACCAAGTTCTGTATGTTGGTAAAGGGGCGGTGTCTAGCTACAGCGGACGAAATGTGAAGGATAAAATTGTGTTGATCGAGCGCGGAGATTATTCGCTTCACGACAAAATTGTGAACGCGAAAAACGCAGGCGCAAAAGCTGCGATTATCTTCAACAATATTCCGGGTGAAGATTATATCCCGTACTATTTAGGAATGAGTTTTGAATATCTTCCGACCTTTAATGTGACGAGTGAGCAAGGTAATGCGATTTTAAATCTCGTTCGCGCGGGTGCTGGCACGGCAAATCTTACCTTGAATTCGTTTGGCAGCATCAGTATGGGTGGCGATAAACTCGCAGACTTCAGTTCAAGAGGACCAGCAAGAAGATATTATGATATTAAACCAGAAATTACAGCGCCAGGGGTGGCCGTGCTTTCATCCGTACCTGCTTACGATAATGGAGCCGCCCATAAAGACGACTATGAACACGCCTATGCCCGTTTTGATGGAACCAGTATGGCAGCACCGCATGTAGCGGGAGCAGCAGCTTTACTTTTACAAACTCATCCGGATTATACGCCAGAACAAGTAAAACTTGCGTTAATGAACACAGCCGATCGCTTAAACGGTTCTTACAGCGTGTTTGAACAAGGGGCCGGAAGATTGGATATCTATGAAGCGGTTCATTCGACGACATCTATAAGCGTGAAAGACGAAGTGCCAAGTTTAGACGAAATGGGTGATACAATCACGATTAAGGAGCACTCCGGCGATATGAGTTTTGGGCCAATTGTGACTACTGATAAGGATGTCATGAAGAAAAAATCGATTACATTAGAAAACCATTCAGATGTTTCCAAATCGTTTGAGGTAAAGGTGAATTTTCAACAAATCGCAGGATACTCGAATGATGCGGCAAAAAATGGAGTGACACTTTCTGTACCATCCGAGGTCATAGTGGAAACTAACGATAAGGCGAACATCAAAGCAACGCTAAACGTTCCGACAACAGCAGAACTCGGTCTATATGAAGGGTATATTACGATCACAAACAAGAGTGATGCGAATGAAACGTATCAAATTCCATTTGGCTTAAACAAACTGGTGGAAGGGATTCACGAGGTTCTTTTATCCACAAAAGCGTTTAACACCAGAAGAGATTTACCGTTTGCCATTTCTGGTTCTACCCAGATTGGCTTTTCATTGGACAGCCGCATGCAGACTGTGGACATCCTCCTTAAAAATGCCGACACTGGCGAAGAGCTAGGGATGCTTGGAACGGCAACGGGCGGTTTCAATGAAGGCATGACTTTCGGTTTAGATGGTGGATTTAACGGGCTTTACAACGCGTTTACCGGAAATCCGGACCAACCCGTTCATTTCACGAAAAGCTTAGCCGCACCTGGACGGTATGAAATAGAAATCGTCGGAACCAACGAGGAAGGAAAAGTTTTTAAAAAGTCAAAGCCAATCGTGATTGAAAACACACTTCCAACGTTAAAAATGAACACGCCTGGCGGTGTCTACGAAGTGGATGATACAGGATTAAAAATTAGTGGGAACATCACCGATGGAACGGTTGACCTCTTAAATCAATACGGTGACAAGGTGGATCAATCTGCGAATACAGTGAAAGTAACAGGGGCAGTAAACCCTTTTGGCAACGTCCCGCTTGTCGTGGACAGCAAAGGAAATTTTGAATACACCAGAACCATTCAAGCAGGTAAAGAATTCTCAAGTTTCACCCTTGTCGCCCAGGATATCGCAACGAACGGCGTGCAAGGTCAGCCGGACTCAACGTTCACCTTGGTGAAAAAAGGCGTTCCTTACGCGAAACTAACGAGTAATCTGACAAACGCAAAATACGGAGATACTGTAAAAATCACGTTAAGTGCCCATAATTTGAAAAATTTCATGGGTGGCGATTTCACCCTTACGTATCCAAAACAACTTATGGATTACGTAGGAGCAGAGTTGACAACGGAATTTACGAATGCAGCGACGGAAAAGGGATTAACTGCGACGATAACCACTCAGAACATCCCAAGCGACACGTCGAACAACTGGATACGAGTATTGCCTGCGTTAACTGGAAATAATCCAACGGCTGGGATCAATGAAAGTATTCCGGTAGCGACACTTACCTTTAAAGTGAAGGAACAGCAGCCTGTTTATACAAAATGGGTGCAAACTTTGAATATCCAAACAGCAAAAGCAAATCTATTAGGGTTGCCGCAAATGACCTTGAATAACAAATTCGGTCAAAACATAAACATCCTCCCGACCTATTCCGTTTTAGAGGGTGGATTCTTACCGGATGGATTTATTCCAAGCAATCAAATCTGGCTTGATCCAAAACGCGACTATTCTAAAATAGGGGCAGAAGTGTATCTCGTGGGTGCTAAAGACGGAAAACGTTACGATGCAACGGTCAACAGTGCAGCGAGATTCATCGTTTCCAATTTACCGCTTCTTGACCAGTCCTATGACATCGTGATCAAAATTCCAGGTCATTTCGAACGTCATATGAAAGCAGAAGAGATGGTCGATAGTTTCGATGGTGTGCCAGTTGGAAAAGACAAGTATTTCTACTACTCGATGCTGAGAGCAGGAGACGTGAACCATGACAATATCATTGACATCATGGATGCGGTCTACATCAACAGTAAGCTAGGAACAAACGACCGCGACACGGACATCAACTATGACGGTGTTGTCGACGAAAAAGATCTATTCTTTGTCGAGATGAATTACATGATGGTGAATCCAGACATACCAACAAAAAATAAACCGGTTTCCCAGTACAAAGGGAAAACACTGGATGATTACATCCAGTCATAAGAATAACGGTCAAAACCATTAGACTTGAACTGCACCCGAATTGTTAGACACACTCTAACAATTTGAGGTGCAGTTTTTTTGGTTAAATCTTCTCTTTAAGAAAGCTGCCAAGAACGGAACCCTTGGGTTATTTTACTAAAGGGTTCACTTGTGAGGTACAGACCAAATCAAATAACAAATCACATAAAATTCACAGTATATTTCACAGTCAAAAAGGCTTAGAGTTGCAAATATCACTAAGCCTTTTTTTATTTTTCTTTTTTCACGAAACCACCCGTAAGTTGTACAAGTTCATTAGATGCTAATAAATAAGCGGAGAAATTTCTCTTAATTAGGAAATAGCACTGAAAATAGCTTAAATAGACGGAAGGATTCCGGCTATTGACTCGAAAAACGTGAAAATGAGTAATTTTGCTTTGCTTAATCGGAAAATCTCCGCTTATATCCCCCGAACCGAGTTCTATTCTGCACTCTAACCGGAAATTCTCCGCTTATTTTAAATATCACTAGTTACTCAATTAAGGATAAGACTTCTTATTTTCAAAAAAACCAAGTAAACCCGTTATTATTTTACTCATTGTGTTTTTTTAGGATTAAATACGGATCGCTATCCAGCGGGAAGTGAATGATAAATTGGGTAAACTCCCCCACCTTTGACGTACAACTTATGTAATGTCCTAATTTGTTACATAACTGCTGGGCTAAGTATAAACCCATTCCGGTCGACTTCGAATACGTACGTCCCGTTTCTCCGGTAAAACCTCGATTAAAAATCCGCGGCAGGTCTTTTGGGCTGATGCCAATCCCGGAATCCCGTATCAGCAGCTGTTTTTCTTTTGGCTTTTCGAGAGCTGAAATGGTGATCTCTCCACGAGGTTCCGTATATTTTAAACTATTGGTTACTAGCTGATTCACGATAAACTGCAGCCATTTTGGGTCACTTTGAACTTCGAGTGACTCGGACTGAATGGTAATCCTGATTTTTTTGGAGAAAAAGGTTTTCGAATGGGATCGAATGATCTCTTTCGAAATGTGGATGATGTCACAATTTTGAATATCGTAATCCTGATTAAAGCTATCGAGTTTGGCATAATAGAGAGCATGATCGACGTAATTTTCAATCTTAGTGATCTCTTCTCTTAAACTGCCCGCGTCCATATCGGTTTGCTGTAATAAGCGAAGAACCGATATGGGTGTTTTGATCTCATGAAACCAGGAGACCACAAAATCATAATGCTCCTTCTGTCTGTCTTGAATCTGATTCATTTCACGGATATGCTGCTTTTTTAACTCTTCGATGTGTGCTTTAGCGAAATCTCCTTCGAGCGACAAACTGTCATACTCTTCACTTTCCATCTGGCGGATGACCCGTACGTTTTGCTGATAACGGAATACTAAAAAGCCAATTACCACCATCGAAGATAAAGCAAAGGCATAGAAGAATGTCCCCCATGATAAGTGCCCATTGCTATCAGTAAAAAATACCGCGGCGGAAATCAAGAAACTAGTTAGATATAGATAAATATAAGGCTTTTCATAGGTAAGAAAGCGGAGGAAGGTCATTCGATCAAATACCCCATTCCCTTCCGAGTAACAATAAACTCCTCCAGTCCAAGAGCTCCGACTTTTCTGCGCATCCGGTTTACATTTACAGTCAGTGTGTTATCATCCACGAACTGGTCTTCATTCCAAAGGGCCTGCATTAATTCCTCGCGTGAAACAATTTTTCCGATATTGCGCATCATCAATTGTAAAAGGATGAATTCATTTCGGCTTAACTCTACGCTTTTCCCTTTAAATTCAATGGTTGAATTGGTGATATTTAGTTTCAACCCCCGATGGATGAATCCGTTGTTCTCATCTTCCTGATAGGTATATTTCCGACGGATGAGCGCACTTATTTTCGCGACAAGGATATCCAAATCAAAGGGCTTCTGGATAAAATCATCTCCGCCCATATTAATCGCCATAATGATATCCATATTCTGATTTCTGGATGATAGGAAAATAATCGGCACCTTGGACATAGCGCGGATTTGCTGGCACCAGTAGTATCCATCAAAAACCGGAAGATTAATATCTAATAGAACGAGGTGCGGATCCGTCTGCTCAAATTCCGATAGCACTTGGTCAAATTGGGTCACTTCCACCACATCATACTGCCACTTTTTCAACGTATCAGCGACAATCCGTCTGATTTTTTCATCGTCCTCAATCATCAATATTCTATACATGAAAATCCCTCATCACTGTAAAAATGGTCCTACGGTTATTTTAGCACAATCTTTTTCCTCGTAATCGAGACATGGATTCCTATGCAACTTTAATTCCTTCCGTTACGGCCCAAGGGTTCTTATTTTTATAAAGTTGAAGTGGACTTAAAGGTTTTTAAGAAAGCAAAAACCTTGCCGATTTAATCAGCAAGGTTACAAATTTTTAAGATGCCCAGTTCCCATTTCGGAAAATGGGTTCGATGCTTCCGTCAGGAAGAATCCCATCTATATCCATTTCATGCGAGCCAATCATAAAATCTACGTGTGTCATACTTTCATTCAAACCGATTTCCGCAAGTTCTTCTTTAGACATTGTTTTTCCTTCGTCTAAACAAAACGGAAATCCTTCGCCAATTGCTAAGTGATTTGACGCATTCTCGTCGAAAAGCGTGTTATAAAAAATCGTGCTTGTTTGTGAATTTGGCGACTGATGCGGAACGAGAGCTATTTCGCCAAGATACCTGCTGCCCTCACAGTCGCTCACTATGTTTTAGCATATTATTCCAATAAAAAAACTATTAAACTCCAAACTTACAAACTTCCATTTAAGTTTTTGTTATGGTAGTTTCCAAGCTACATTATAGTCATCGTATCCGCCATAGTACTGCCAAATTTCCGCCTTTTCGTTTGTTCCAGGGAAATTGAGCCAATCAGAATTGCCCGTTGTCAAATCTGCAGGGATGTCACCCGGGTAATGTGCAACCCAATAAGCCCCAGGAGTGCTTGGCGAAAAGTCACCCATCGTACGATCCCAGTTGCCTGGAGATGAATAAGTACCAGGTTTTACACCTTGTCCATATTGATTGAGATAATTAACAAATGCATTATAAATCGTTTGATTATTTGCATAGTCATAGTCATTCATACCGGTTAAAGCTGATTCTACATCAATAAAGATAACAGGTCTGACTTTCGAACCATATACACTCTTCATAGCTTCATAGGTTTGTAGTGCCAATTTTGCCTGCTGCACTCCCCACTCACTTACAGAGGTTCCTATTGGCGCCTTTTGCATACCGGATAAAAACCAATAACCGTAAACATAGCTGGCATTCTGTGCTCTAGCACTACTGAAATAGATGCCGCTGCCCGTGCTTGCATCAAATTGCACAGTGCTGCCATAACCTAACTTCCCTAGATAAAAATCTTCCCCTTCAGGATTCGCTGATGAAGCAGAATCCGATCCGAATAGATATCCTTGTACAGCTTCAGTTCCATTCGAATCTGCAGATGGGGCTTTTGAAAAAATCGCAGAGTTTGGGGCAGCATGCATTTTTGCTGTTTCACTGGCATGTACACTTGCCTGCGATTTTCCAATATTGCCTTCTTGCTTATGTTGGATCTCCGATTCTGCTTCTACTGTAGGCTGCGCAGGAACCTCAGTCTTTGTTGAAACGGCAGAAGATGCTTTTCCGATGGCTTGTCCATTTTGAGAACTGCTTGTTTGAACAGTTTTAACTGGCTCCACTTTTCCTTTATCAAGTCCAGCCGCTGCAGTAAAATGGCCTCCTGCCAAAAGTCCAAAAGACAATACTCCAGTTAATACGAAAGATTTTGCAAGTTTAATAGCGTTAAGGTAATGTTTCATTTTCCAATTATGCTCCTTTAATTATCGTTACCTGTGGCTTAATTAACAGTAAACGTTGTGAAAAAAGGAGCTGCTTTTGGCGGTGGTAAAGGCGGCGCATTGATCCATTGATGACAGTACTTAGCCTGGCGGGAAGTATAGAGCTGGCCAAGGTTCAAACCAAAATATTCATCCCAGTCAAGCCGGCTTGCAATAAAGCTTGTCGTGCCTGTACCCGGACTGAACTGCTCATTTGATTGCCCTCCAGCAGATGGCGTTCGTGGTGGAGGGTTGCTCAGGATCTCAATGTCCCCAAGATACTGCCTATTGTTAGCTGGAGTCTTGTTTTCCTCATCTTTTAACGGTTTCTGCGGCAAGGTCAGAGAACTATTTGTCTTAATTGATACGGAGGGTTCAGTATCTTTTGGATAAGGTTCTGACTTAGCATCTAAACCAGAAGGCCGGCTGTTATTTTCCTCCTCAAAACCTGTTTGATTTGAGGTGAGTGACTTAGGGTCCTCCGGCGGCTTGTTCGTTACAGCATTGGGCTTTGAAGGTCCTGTTTGTCTAGCAGCTTTCTCTTTTGCAGCCGGTTCTGCAGATTCGGCAGACTTTATGTTTTTTTGTGAAGAAAGAGCTGCCTTTTCAATTCCCTTATTCGTCTTGTTTGGTGACTTCGGAACAGGGTTTGTTGAGGTTTGCTTGGTTCTAGGATTCGTCCCTGGATTTTGAACCACTTCGCCTTGATTTTTATGTACGTTTTCAGGTGTAACGGGCATTGCTTTTTCCGTAACCAATGGCTCTTCGTTTTTCTCTAAAACGGGAGTATGCACTGCAGGATTTTGAGGTTCTGGTTGACCAGCGGCTCCATTTTTCTCTGCAAATGCATGGTTTGGCAAGAAAGCAGCTGCCCCCAAAAATACACCCATTAGAATGAAATTCCGGATGTGCATTATGTCACCTCCTTTCAAGAGTAGAGCATCGTAACTTCCATGGACACCATTCGACATTATTTTTGAATTTTTGTCGGTTTTTCGTTCATTTTATAAACAAAGGTTCTTTTAACCTAAGCTGGATCGATAATGGATGAGTCAAATTTCCTTGAACAAAGGGGATTTACTACCAAGTAAGACACTGTTTGTTTAGCAAAATCAAAAAAGCCGATTCCAAGTTTAAGAATCGACTAGAAAAATTATTAATATAGATGGATGGTCTAGTTTAGTGCTAACAAGCCAGTCCTTTATTCGGATTGAGATTAATCTTTCATTCTTCTATTTTTACAGGCTCTTTATATGAGCATTTAATAGATCCTTAAGAGAATATATGGAATTGATCACTTTGCTCTTCTATTTTTACATCAGAACTACTAGAGTTAGATTCTATGTAAAAATGCTCCGGATGGGGATGACTGAGAAAATCGTGATGAGAAATAGCCCACCCATATGCTCCCGTATAACTGAAAAGAATAATATCCCCGGCACGTACACTTCCAACTTGAACATCTCTGGCAAGTACGTCATTTGGAGTACACAACTCCCCAGCTACTGTAACCACTGCTCCATTTACTTCAGGTCGTTTGAAAGGATAGGACCATTTCTCTATTGGTACGATGGTGAAAGGATGACTATGTTTCCAAGCTGCCGGTAGTCTAAAATGATGGCTTCCCCCGCGAACTACACAAAAATATTGACCATGATTTTGTTTGATATCCAATACCTCCGCTGCATAATAGCCGCACGAGGAAGTAATATAACGGCCACATTCAAACAGTACCTGCCAATTGGAATGCTTATGCTTATCTATTACTTTTTCCAACCGCTTTGTTAAGTCGATCCAATCAAATTCATTTTCAATATTCTGGTAATCAATCCCGATACCACCTCCTACGTTTACATAGGAAATGTCAAGATTCCACTCTCTCCCCCACGTATTTGCCCTTTCCAAACAATGATCCACGAAGTCTGCATGGGTTTGGGAGTTCCCATTATTGGACATTGCATGAAAATGAAAGCCGAGGAGCGTTACATTTGGCAAACCTTTAGCCAAGGCGATTGCATAGGGTATTTCTACTTCGTCTATTCCAAATTGTGTCGGTACACCTGCCATTTTAAGCTGTGCGTTCGGAACGGCATGATGCAGATTGACTCGAAGTAAAATATTTACGATTGTTTCATTTTGACCGGCTATGTAATTGACCAACTCTAATTCCTTGATGCTTTCAATATGAAGTAAGGAGACGTTATGTTTAATAGCCCCTTCAATCTCTTCATGTGTTTTTCCAGGACCGCCGAACAAGATCGGGATTTGTTCATCTATAGCCCGAACTTTCTCAATCTCTCCTAGTGAAGCTACTTCAAACCCATGAACAATGGGAGCTAAAGTTTTTAATAGAGTCGAATCAGAGTTCGCTTTTATGGCATAGAATAAGCGGCAGGACCGAGGAAGAGTTGTCATTAATCCATTCACATGGTGACGAAGTTTTGATAAATCATATAGATAGGCACAAAAAGGCTTCTCCCGATCCTTCTTGAGGGTCTGAACGATCATTTCCATCATTATTTATTCACTCCTATATCACATTATAATTTCCAGATTTGCCGTCTGCTTGCTGCGATCAGCAAGGTTATTCCAATACAGCCTGCCCCCATCACGAAGCCTGCCAATAAAGTACCTGACCATGAGGCAATTGCCCCTATGAGTATCGCTCCTAGAGGAATAAACCCTCTATCCATTAAAGCAATGCTCAAAATCCTTCCCCTCAATTGATTAGGAACATTCATTTGTAATGTAATTCGGCTCATCGTCCGGTAAGTCTGACTTGTTAATCCAACAAGGAACATAGCTGCCCCTGCCATAAACATGTTTTTAGATCCTATGAATAAAAGCAAAGAGACTCCAAATCCCAAAATCGAATAAATCAGCCATTTTCCTGCACTTTTTATATCCTTCCCAAGCGAAAGCCAGCAAGTTCCCACTAATGCACCGATAGACGAAATAGATAGAAGCATCCCAAACCCTTCAGGCCCAAGCTGTAATAAATCTCTGGCCAATAACGGCATCATCGTTGTATATGGAAATCCAAATATCATCGGGACAATTGCCAAAATGAGCAAAGATTGTACTGATGGCTGACTTTTAATATACTCTGCTGCCTCGCGGAGAGTTCTCTTCTCTTTGTCTTTTTTAGTAGAGTCCGGAAAAGAATGAGAATGAATTATCAGCAAAGAAAATAGAACACCTAACGTCGCCCATGCATTGATAAAAAATAAATTTTCCATTTCAGTGACGGCAAGCAGTGCGCCTGCAATCGCCGGTCCTACTATACGAGACAGGTGGATAACGGTGGTATTAATCGCGATTGCACTAGTCATTAAGCTTGGAGCGACAAGATCTGAGACTAACGCATTCCGAACAGGTGGATCCATCGCTGCAAGCATAGACCTTATTGTTACGATCAACACAAAAAACCAAAAGGACTGTTTTGTCTCAACGAGATAGCCAAGACAAAACGTTAACATCATCATGACGATTTGAATCCATATTAATAATCTTCGCCGATCAAACCGATCAGCCAAAACGCCTGCCGGAACACTTAGTATAAATGTGGGGACCAAACGGCAAGCATTCACCAATCCCAGATAAAGGGGAGAGTCGGTAAATTGTAATACCGCCCAGTTTAGGGCGACTAAATCCATCCAATCCCCTACCCGTGAAACCAAGCTTCCGGACATGAAAATCGTAAATGATCTCGAGCGAAGAGCAAAGCGCGGCACCTCCTGATGCTCAGCTTCTATGTGTGCCATATTTCTTAACCTTCCCTCCGTTTGAATTGATATAGAGGATTGGGGACGACTGCAAAGGAATAATCTTTCCCTTCAGGTTCCAAGCGCATTTTCGTCAGGGCCTTGTGATCTACTTCTGACTGGTACAAGGCTTCCCTATCAATGCGCGCGTTTTCTGTATATGGAGGCAGAAATTCTAGTTGTTCAAAAACTTCCTGGCAAATCCGATGAATCTCCTGCCATAATTCACCTTCTCCAAGCCCAAAATGCTTGCATAATTGGACAATGAATTCACCGCATTGATTCTGAAATACAGTATAGAATACCTTGTTGTGCATTTCTTTTAGGCTATCTGTGACCGTTACAGAACCCGGATAAAATTCTACTTGATACGGATGTTTCTGAAGTCTGTCCCGGTAAATTCTTGCTCCTCCCCAATCCCGGAACAGCATTCGAACTGGACGCCCCTTTTTAAATACCATTATACTATTTTGCAAGTGACCTTCTAAGCCTATTCCATACTTCACCATAAGCGTAAGATAGCCCGGAAGCACGATAGAAGCATACTCTGAGAAAAATTGTAACGCGGCCTTTCGAAGGTTTGGCTCTTTTATTTCCTCCTTATATTTTTCAATCAACTCTACAATAATGGACTTTTCTGTAATCGGTGATTCGGCAAACAGCGAACTGCAGACAATGGCGACTTCATCCATCGCTGTAAATTTATCTACATTCTCACGGAATACCACAGATAGATTTCGGCTTTTCAGTTTTTGATGCTCGTCTTTACACCCATTAGTTTCTTTGCATTTGAAATTAAATCCCGCGCATTCACAAACAGGTATAAACGTTTCTGCCAGGTCTTGTTCCTGCTTCATAATGGCAGTTATAAGTCGTGTAAAAACAGCTGCATTGTTAGTGGTATTAGGAGAGATCGAGCGGATTGTTGATGTCATCTGGCTGTTGACAGCTACTTTAATAGCATGCTTCGTCTCCTTTCCATTTGTAATAGGTACGAGGGTTCTAAATGATGATGTTGCACCAAATGGAACCCTTATCCCACATATAGGAACGATGATCTGTTCCTTCATTTCCTGTTCGTAAATCTCTGGTATAGCTTGTTCCAGCTGCCAAGGATGCACCGGAACTAATACATAATCATTCACACTTAGTCCTTGCCCGATAAATTCCTGTTCAGCAGCCTTTCGTAATTCTGGATACTCTTTAAAAAGAAAGACATTCGCATTCTCATCGTTTTCGTTCATAACACTCCACTCGGCAAAATCCTTATGAATGGCGACAAACTGAATTTCAGCGACACCATCAAATTCAGGTGCATAACGAAACACATCTTCCGGATCCATCCCGATTTTGGTTTTAGTACCAGGGTGAAGGTTATGCCCTTCGACCGATAATTGTTCAAAAAACAAACTTGAGTCAAAGGTGTGATCACCACTCTTTTGAAATAACACCCAATCAATGGCAGTTGTAATTCCGTGTACATTTGCTTTTTGCTTCAATTCTTTTTTCTTCTGCTCCCAATAGGCATAGGCAAGAGCTAGATTCGCACTTCCGTTTATTAATTCTTCAGCCAGCTTCCCCCAGTCACTTTGCCCGCTGTCACCCTGTTTACTGCGCAGCAGCTGAAGCCATTCTACAGCATGTTCGATTGCCCTAATACTACCTTTCGAAATATGCAGAATCTGCCCATCTACTTCTACCCGATTAAAGGCATATGTTCGGCTTACCGGAATAACAAGACATTCCCCCTCAAGCAGAGGATATAATTTATAGACTTTGCCATCTTCAACCCCGTTGGTGTGAAGTGCCTTAATAATGCTTTGCCAAAATTTATTAATGGCCGGAACATTTAACGTATGAATTGAGCCGATACTGTACAGATCATAGGAAGCCGAAGAAAGTCCCATGATGTCTTCCCGGAGCATCGATTCTGCCAGCCGGCGCAATATCCCTTTCCGTCCTCTTGCAAGAGATCCCGCATAGGAAGGGACCATATTGGGATAAGCTTTTTGCAAAAAAGTAAGGATTTTCAATTCATCTGGAAGTACATTTCCCTGTCTAACATTCCTATAGGCCTTCATTAAACAATCGGTATCAAGACGTTCAGCTGTGATTGAACTCATCCCTGAATCTCTCCTTTCCATTCCATCAAAGGATTGGGGACTTTCATAAACGAATAGGCTGTAATATCCCCTCGCAGTCTCATCGTCGTTAGAGCCTTCAAATTAATCATAGGTTGAAAAAGAGCATGCTCATCTGCTGCAGCCTGGTCTGCAATAGACGGATCTTTCTTCAATTCTTCAAAAACAGCTCTGCATACTGAGGCAACCCGCTTCCAGAGCTGCTCCTCTTCGAATCCTAAGGTACGAACAATACAGGAGATCAATTCAGCAAAATGGTTTTGCATGACAGAATACGAGATTATATTGCGGATTTGTTCAACTTCTTCTGTTACGATGGATGAACCCGGATAAAACGCTGCATAAAAACCTTGCTTTTCTAATCTTTCCGGTAAAATACGAACACCACCGAAATCTCTTAAAAGAATCCGTACCGGCTCACCATTACGAAAAATAGAAACACTGTTTTGCATATGACCCTCTAAACTAATTCCATACCGAACCATTAAAGTTAAAAAACCCGGTAACGATATTTGCGCATACTTTTCGATAAATAAAGACGCCGCCTCTGCCAGATTAGATAATTGATAATGGAGG
This sequence comes from Neobacillus bataviensis, assembly GCF_019969725.1. Next base: position 220,013 of record NZ_JAHXYW010000002.1, on the reverse strand, counting down.
GCTAGTTTCTCTATCAGCTCAACAGCAATAGGCTTCCCGCTAATAGGTGACTCTGCCAGAAGTGCTGCAGCAGCCATAGGGATTTCCTCTTCATGGTTGACAAGGTTCTCAGGATTCTCCCGTAAAATCGATGCTAAGTTGGCTTGAAGGGTCCAACGCTCCTCTTCCGACAAGTCTTGATTGGATGGTTGAAAGTAAATACCTGCCCGTTCTTGAAGGACGATAAAACTTCTCGCAAAATGATTCTCTTTTTCTTGAATTGTGGTCAGTATTTTCGAAAGAACGGGCCCATTTTCCACGGAATTAGGTGAAACAGTACGAACAGCACTGGTTGTTTGCACATTCACAGCCGTTTTAATATGATGCTTTTTATCCCCACGATTTTGAATGGGGGCTAATGATCGAAAAGAAACCAAAGACTGTGTAGGAATGCGGAAGTTCGAAATAGGAACGATCCTTTTTTGCTCAATCTCCTTTTTGTACATAGTGTATAAAGTATGATCAAACTGCCATGGATGAACGGGAATCAACTCGAATTGCTCAGGATTTAACTCCTGATTTTGCAATATCATTTCAACCGTCGATTTTAACTCTTCATACTCCTGGAACAAACAAGTTGTCACAGTCCGGACATCGACTGATGTCGTTTGGCAATAGTCTTTTGCCACCGCCACAAGAGCTGCCTTTGGAGAAGCCCCCCATTCAGGTGAATACTGGATTACATCTCCCACATCAAGACCAAACTTTGTCTTGGCTCCCGGATGCAGGGGATGCCCTTCAACAACCCATTGTTCATAGAATGCAAGCGGACTAAAGCTCCGATCCTCCTTACTCTGTTTGGCCACCCATTGTAAAGAGGTATGTATGTTTTTTAGGCTGGCAGCTTTAACTAACTCCAGTTTTCTTCGGGAAGCACCTGCTAAGGCCAAGGCTAAATTAGCCACTCCATTTTGAATTTCCATTTTGAATCGGCTAAACTGCTTTTCTGTTACTTCGTTTAACAGTCCTTCATTCAATAACAAATCGAGAAGTTCAACAGGATGTGTCAGGATAATAAAAGACTCACGATCAAATAAAAACAAATCCCCCTCTAAATCAAATCTTCCAAGTGAATGCCGCTTCTTCACGACAGCCTGGAGTGTTTTTCTGCTGGGAAGCTCAATGCAAATTCTTGTGACTGACTTTTTCGACCATGAAATTCTCTCTTCTTGGAATATTTTTTCTCGTACCAGAGCCTGAAATAAACGTTGAAAAATACCTCTTCTTCCTGCCTGAAGATTCAGCAAATAGGACTCTGCCAATTCAGTATCTTCACGGCTAATGTAGGCTAAGGTTTTGGCTTCTTCTTCGTCAAAAACCTGATTATGTATTGTACTCATACTTTTTGGATAAATTGTGTTCACTTGGTTTTTCCCCTTTCCATCTCGAGAACATGCTTTTTAATCGATAATGATAATTATTATCAGTTAGTTAACTTGAGTTTTATCTTAATTGAAAATGATTATCATCGTCAAATGACTTTAGACCTAAAAAATGTTTCCTAAGCAATAGAAAAAAGGCATGGAGCCTAATTTACTAGCGTCCATGCCTTTTATTAAAATGCGATTTTGCAGTGATACACACTCTCAAAAATACAAGTATATACTCCTTCACTGGCAGCATCAGTTCCATTCGAATCCGCCGAAGAGGCTTTTGAAAAAATGGCAGAGTTTGGGGCAGCATGCATTTTGGCTGTTTCACTGCATGTATACTTGCCTGCGATTTTCTAATGCTGCCTTCTTGCTTATGTTGAATCTCAGCTTTTACTTCTATTCCTTATTGTGTTAAAGCACACAAGAATTTATATTATAACGGTGTTGGAGCATTAATTAATTCATCAAGATCTATTTCTAAAAGTTGTCCAGCATGAACCAAACCCGACCCAAAACCATACATAAGAACTCGATCCCCATTTTTGACTTTACCCTCACGGATTCCAAGGTCAAGTGCTAAAGGAATCGTAGCAGCAGAAGTATTTCCAAAGTTGACCAGGCTATAAAGAGTTTTATCCATTGGGTATTCTAATTTTCCGCAAATCGGCTCAATCAACCTTAAGTTAGCACTATGTGGTATAAACCAATCCACTTGATCTAAACTCATTTGGGTCTTTGCTAAAATCTGTCTAACACTATCAGGAACGTTCCTTACAACCCATCGAAAAACTTCTCTGCCATTTTGGACAAGATATTGGGTATCAATTAACTCAATCCCATTGACCTTTTTTGATAACCCCGGACGATATACATGCTGTGCACCTCTTCCGTCACTTCCCAGATGAAACCCAATGAAACTTTTTGATTGTTCGTCCCTTTCAACCAACACCGCACCAGCACCGTCACCAAATAAAATACATGTGCTTCTATCGGTATAATCCGTAATTTTTGATAATGTATCCGCCCCAATAACGAGTATCTTTCTGTGGAGTCCAGATGCAATATAATTGTGTGCTGTATGCAGCGCATAAACAAATCCTGCACAGGCCGCACTTAAATCTATTGCACCTGTTTGAGATATATTTAATCTGTCCTGAATGATACTTGAGACGGATGGAAATGGAAAATCAGGTGTGCTTGTTGCCACAATAATCATATCTACATCTTCAACGTTTTTGTTATATCTTTGCATTAAATCTTTTACAGCTGACACACATAAATCACTGGTGAATTCATCAGGCCGAGTGATTCTCCGTTCATGAATCCCTGTTCGTTGAATAATCCACTCATTATTTGTTTCGACCATTTGCTCAAGCTCAAAATTTGTTAATTTCTTTTCGGGAACATATGTCCCTATAGCTGTTATTCTTGCTCCGATCAAACGTTCCACCCCACTTTTATTGGTTAGTACTATTACCTGGTACTAATTATAACCATATATATTTTGAAAAATCAATTTAATACCTTTTTAATGAATAAAAAGAATGCTTTACCCCTTAAAGAAGTAAAGCACTCAGATGATCTTTTAAGTCACACGTAATAACAAGTGTCGCCAATCGGACTTTTTGGAAGCACTTTACTCCGATTCACGGGGAGTTAAAGAATTGCACTGTATCCGTCAGCATTTAGCGGCGGCAGGGTGTGTTCTACTCATTTTGGTCTTCGCCCAGAATTTGCACGTATCCTTCCGTTCCATTCACACGAATACGCTGGCCGTTTTTAATTTTCCGTGTCGCCCCGTCCACACCTGCAACAGCTGGAATTCCATACTCTCGCGCCACTACCGCACCATGGGTCATCAGCCCCCCTACTTCCATTACTAGAGCCTTTGAGGAATGAAACAGAGTCGTCCAGCCTGGGTCTGTGAAAGGTGCAATTAAGATCTCCCCTGGCTGTAAATCCGCTTTTTCCGGACTTAATACCACTTTCGCATAACCTTCGACAACACCCGGGGAAACGGGCGTACCTGCAAAAGCCCCAGCCGGTGCTTTAAAATCGCCCCTTCTGCCTGTAATGATCTCCCCTTCACTCGTCATTGCACGAGGAGGGGCCAGCTTTTGAGATCGTTCATAATCCTTTTTCCGATGCTCGATTAACCCCTGCACATCTTCTGTAAAACGTTCTTCCAATATCATCCTGATCTCATCTAAAGTGAGGTAAAACACATCGGCTGAATGATTTAGAATCCCCTTGTCCTTCATCAGGTCCGCTTCTTCCAATATAGCCTTTTTATATAGATCCAAATGCTGCACCATGATAAATTTAGGATGTTCACGAATGCCCATTCTTCCTCGGAAAACAGTAATCAAACGAGACATCCATCTTTCTTTAATCAACCCGCCACTCGTCATTCGTACTCTTTTAAGCAAAGACTGAGCAGCCTGTTCCGCTTCAATTTTTCCTTGGTTAAACTTCTCCCGGTGTTCCCCCGAATTCATATTTTGAACATGACTGATAATCGATGATGCAAGCATCGTTGGGGCCTCTCGCCAGCGCGGTTTCGTGATGTCGATTTCCCCGGGACAACGCATTCCATAGAGGCTGATAAAACGTTCGAATTGTTCACGGAAAATGTCTCCGCCCCTGAGCCCGCCAAATCCTTGGTAGAAGGAATCGTTTTCCGCGTGCTTTAAATATTCGACCACCTCGGGATACTTTCTGGCAGTATCCGCCAAATCCCCTAGGGCAAGACCCATTTCACTAGTAACATTCCCATCTAAAGATTTATTAAGGAGATGAACTTGCTGATCATCTCCCAACCAACGTTTAGAGGAATGTTGGATTAACTTGAATGTCACAATTCCGGAGATGGGGTAGTGGAAGAGGTCCTTAAAAAGAGTCCACAGCAAATTCCCTGAACGCTCTTGAATCCATTTGATTCTCTTGGCACCTGAGACTTGTGAGATTTCTGCTTTGCTTTTCTGTACCAGGCTGTTCATATATTTATCACACTGCTGAACAGAGTGAAAAGGATCCCTAAAGAGAAGGTTCTTGATGACATTCGTCAAAACCAGTTTGACAAATTTCCGTGCTTTTTGGCTAACCTTCCTATCAGGTACGGCTTGCTTTTGAAATTGTTCACGCTCCATAAATTGGATACAGGCATTGCTGATTAATTCGTCAATATTGCTTAGTGCCACAGGCATTATTTTTCGAGCGGGTTTCCAATATAACAGTTTAGTTAAATCTAAAAACAATCGGCCGCCAGCTGGCAGCATTGCTTCACTTTCAGCGGCGGTACTCCTCCCTTTTCCAAATGGGAATAACGTACGCCAAATGGAAAGCGCTAACGGCTTCATTGCTTCGGTCATCATCTGCTGATGCCCAAAGGAAATGAAGAAATGCAATTTTGCGTCATGTTGATGAGAAGGAATCGGATACAAAGAGGTAATCGGGCGGCTTTGCAGAATAAACAGTTCGCCATCTGCCAATCCCCACTCAATATCCTGTTCCGAGTTATAATGATGTTCGATTTGCTCTCCTAATTTTGCCAGCTCCACTATTTTTTCATCAGAAAGAGCCTGTTCCTTTTGTTTATCCAGCGGTATATCTTGGGTGATTGTGCCGCCCTCTGGTAGTGGACAAATCGCTATTTTTTTGTCAGAAACCTGCTTTTTTACAATTTTTCCTGAGCGAACTTGATAGAGGTCAGCCGAAACCAGTCCGGAGACAAGTGCTTCTCCAAGTCCAAAACTCGCATCGATGGAGATGGTTTTTCGATGTCCTGTCACAGGATCCGCCGTAAACATAATTCCAGATACCTCGGGAAAAACCATTTGTTGTACCACGACCGAAAGAAAGACATCACGATGATCGTAATGATTCTTGATCCGATAAGAAATGGCCCGATCTGTAAATAAGGAGGCCCAGCACTTTTGGATCGCTTGGAGCAGCTGCTCCTGTCCTATGATATTCAAATACGTATCTTGTTGGCCTGCAAAGGAGGCTGTCGGCAAATCTTCAGCTGTAGCACTGGATCGAATAGCATAGGAAGTTTCCGTTCCTGCCTCGTTCCAGGCATGTAATATGGAAGCTCGAATATCATCTGGCATACTTAATGACTCAAGATGATCGCGAATCCGTTTGCCCAATTCCTGAAGGCGGTCCAGCTGGCCGGGATCTAGCTGATCAAGGAGTTCAAAGAGTTCATGCATTTCGCTGCTTGTTTCAATAAAAGAGCGATAAGCAGCGGTTGTCACACAAAATCCTTTAGGGACCGGAAACCCTGCCTTGCTCATTTCACCTAGATTCGCTCCCTTACCCCCAACGTAAGTGAGACTTGTTTTATCAATCTCATTAAAGTTAAGCACATACTGTACCATCTCGCGCCCCCTTTATAAAGAAAAGTAACCAGCTATTGATGAAACCTTAGTAAGAAATTTCAAATTTATTAACAGAACGTTGATTAATGATAACAACGTTCATTATATTCTTTTTGAAAGCGAATTCAATAATCAATAAGTTCAAACATGTCCATTACTCAACACATATAAATGTCATGTTTATTATTGTGGAAATTTTAAGGGGTGGCGATCATACTCGATTTAACTCAACAAGGTTCATCGGTTTATAAAATATTCTTATTTGCCCTTGGAACCAAATATGAAAGCATTTCCTTATTGAGCATTCCTGATAAAGAGGTGGAATGGATCGTTTAAAATTAACCGTTATTGCTTCATATCGATGCCCATTCCAGTCGTAAATTAGTTTTAAATAACCAATCTCCCCGCCAATTGTGATTAAAACCGGAGCCTCCGCCTTGAATAAAGCCATAAAAAGCCTCCTTTGCTTGTTCAGCAAAAAAGGCTTCAAGTTTTAATTATAGGAAATTTCTTTTGATGAAAATCATCAAATGCTTCAACCGTACAGCTGTGATCATTAAATCGAATTCAAAAAGGATTGAATAAATGGGATAGCAGCTCCTACAGGTACCCCATTTACAGATGAACGGCTTATATGAATAAAAGATTCATTACTTGGAAATGCAGATTTTTCATTAATTTTTTCATGAAGAACGTCAATATCTTCTTCTTTTAAATACGGAGATAGATGTCCACCAAGTATAAATTCTCTGTTAAGGACAAGATGGATATTGTTCATTGAAAATGCCAATTGATCTAAAAAGGAATTCCACCTCTTCGTATAAGAAGGGATACCCGTACGAACCTGTTGGAAGAAAAAATCTAATGATTCATCTTCTTCCAGAAGCGCATTAATAGAACTATACGTTTCCATGCATCCTTTTTTTCCGCAGTAACAGGAAGGCCCGTCAGGATTAATCGTCATATGCTCAATCGTTCCGCTATGTCCTTGTTTTCCCATATATATTTGATCATTTATAATAATGGCTCCCCCAAGGTGGGGACCAATCGAGAGATAAACAGCATCTCCAATATCATTGCTTACCCACAACTCAGTTGTTGCCGCACACTTTGCATCATGTAAAAACATACAAGGATAATGGAGAAATTGTGAAAAAACCTCAATCTCTAATCCTGTTGGGATTAATATTTTTCCGTAAGTTATTTTTTTTCCGTCATTTGATGTTAATCCTTGTACGGCAAAACCAATCCCGAGAATTTGATCCTCTTCCACATTAAGAGATGAGATGAAAGACTGTACAGCATAGCTTAACTCCTTATAATAGCTTTCCACATTGGAATAATCCATCGGAAGTCTCTTTTGCTGAAAAGCATGGCCACGCAAATCAATGGCTAAAATTTGTACGGTCTTTTTCTGAATTTCCACTCCAATGCTGATACGAGCCTGCGGACAAATTGCATAAGCTGTGGCACGTCTGCCAACCGAAGATTCAAACTGTCCACTCTTCTCAATCAATTTTTCTTTTTCCAAGCGAACAAGATTCTGGGTCACAGTCGGTAAACTCAAATTTAGTTGATTCGCGATTTCTTGTTTAGAAAGTTTCTGATTTTGATAAATGAGATGATAAATCGAGGAGTAATTTCCTCTTTTTATATCTTTAAATGTGATGCCATTGTCCATGAAATACCTCATTTTACAAAATAATTTTATAAAAAACCTTATTTAAATTCTTTTTAAATATATCACATAAAATCGCACAATCACAACTTTGTCTGGGAGTGGCTCCCATTCTTATATTTTGTCCTTGTTGACAACTATAAGAAAACGTTTTATTATGTAAATACATTTTGTAAAATGATTTTATAAAACTATTTTTATAAAAAGGGATGAGGGAAAAAACATGGGTATTATTGAGAAAATGAGACTAGACGGAAAGAAAATTTTTGTTACTGGCGGTGCAAGGGGAATTGGTAAAAGTGTTGCCACCGCTTTTGCTGAAGCAGGAGCAGATGTAGCCATTGTTGATCTGGATATCGAGGAAGCAAGAAAAACAGCAAAAGAACTAGAAGAAAATAATGGGATTCAATCCATTGCCATCAAGGCAGATGTTACAAACCCAGAAGATGTAAATGCCATGATTGAAAAAGTACTGGATGTTTTCGGCCGTTTAGATGTGGCCTTCTGTAATGCTGGAATCTGTATGAATGTTCCTGCAGAGGAAATGACGTATGAACAGTGGAAGAAAGTGATTGATATTAATCTTTCAGGCGTTTTTCTAACAGCACAGGCCGCAGGTAAAGTCATGTTAAAACAAGGCGGCGGTTCCATTATTAATACTGCATCGATGTCTGGACATATCGTGAATGTGCCACAACCGCAATGTTCCTACAATGCCTCAAAAGCCGGGGTAATCCAATTGACAAAATCCCTTGCGGTGGAATGGGCAGCAAGAAATGTCCGCGTAAATTCTATTAGTCCTGGATATATTGGAACCGAACTTACATTAAATTCTCCGAGCTTACAGCCATTGATTCAACAGTGGAATGAAATGGCACCACTTCACCGAATGGGCCGACCGGAAGAACTACAGTCCATTTGTGTCTATCTTGCAGGAGACACTAGCAGCTTTACTACAGGATCTGACTTTGTCATCGATGGTGCATTTACTTGTATTTAATAGACTAAAAGATTCTTAGGAGGACTAGCTATGAAGTACTTACTTGGTACAGATATCGGAACATCCGGCACCAAAACCATCTTAATGGATACAGAAGGCAATCTGATTGCTCAAGATTTACAAGAATACGATGTGTTGACCCCAAAGCCTTTATGGGCAGAGCAGTGGCCAGATGTATGGCTTGATGCAGCAAAAACATCTATTAGAAACACGGTACAAAAATCAGGAATTCGAGCGGAGAACATTCAGGGTATTGCCATTAGCGGTCTATATGGGGGTTCAGGAATTCCATTGGATGAAAAGATGGAACCGGTTAGGCCGTGCATGATTTGGATGGATCGAAGAGCAGAAGCAGAAACAAAATGGGTAATCGATACGATTGGAGAAGAAAAACTTCTCGACATTACTCATAATGGAGCCGACCCTTATTATGGTTTTACCAAAATGTTATGGATGAAAAATCATGAACCGGAAAACTGGAATAGGACCAAGCTCTTTCTCCCGCCAAATGATTATGTCATTTATAAGCTGACTGGAGAAATTGCCATTGATTATTCTTCTGCAGGAAATATCGGCGGAATTTTTGATATGAATAGCAGAACCTGGTCAAGAGAAATGATGGATGCGATGGGAATTCCTCTTTCGATGATGCCAGAAAATATCGTTGAATCAACCGATATTGTGGGTGGATTAACAAAAGAGGCCGCAGCGGAGTTGGGGCTTTCTGAAGGAATGCCAGTGATCGCCAGTGGCATTGACTGTGGTGCTGCTAATATCGGCCTCGGTGTTTTTGAATCTGGTATTTATGCAGCGGCCATTGGAACTTCTATGTGCGCAGCGTTCATTTCTGATAAACCAGTAAAAGGAAAAGATTTGATTGTTTGGCCCTATTTATTTGATGCCAAAAGACTTTCCTATTATTTTGCTGGTGGAGCGACAGCTGGAGCGATCGTGAAATGGTTCCGACAAACGATGTGTCAATATGAATTGGAAGCAGAAAAAGCGGGCGGAAAAAATGCCTATGATGTATTAAATGAAAAGGCTGCAGAAATTCCAGTTGGAAGTGAAGGGTTGATTGTCCTTCCTTACTTTATGGGAGAAAGAAGTCCAATTTGGGATTCTGATGCAAAAGGTACAATCGTGGGACTTTCCTTGGCACATACAAAAGCCCATATTTATCGTGCCTTTCTGGAAGCGGTTGCGTTCTCTTTACGGGATTCAATCGAAGCGACCGGAGAAGATCTCGGAGAATATATCCTGCTTGCAGGTGGAGTCACCAAGTCAAAATTGTGGAGACAAATCTTTGCGGATGTCACGGGCTATCCAGTTGTCTGTCCGATTCATGATGTAGAAGCGAATATGGGAGATGTCATGCTGGCGGGAATTGGCACAGGTCTTCTCTCTTATGAAGATGTTAAGAAATGGCAGGTCCTAGACCAGAAGATCATGCCTATTAAAGAGAATCATCGGAAATATAATGACTATTACCAAGTTTATAAATCTATCTATCATAATTTAAAGTCTGATATGAAAACGCTGACAAGACTTTCTGCAAGATAATTTGAGATACGCGAAATAAAGGATAGGTGATGCAGATGAACAGATGGAAAAAAAGAATTGGATACGGTGCTGGCGACTTCGCCTGCAACCTCGTATTTAGTACAATGGCGTCTTATTTGTTGTTTTTTTATACCGATGTCTTTGGAATCACTGCAACTGTTGCTGGTACCTTAATGTTAGTAACCAAAATCATTGATGCTTTTGCCGATACGGGTATGGGATTATTGGTCGATCGGACTCGTACTAGATGGGGACAAGGAAGACCCTACTTCCTTATCGGAGCGATTCCGTTTGCTGTTTTTACCATCATGACCTTTATTGTTCCAGATTTCAGTATGTCTGGAAAGATTCTCTGGGCTTATACCACTTATTGCTTGTTGAACATTGCTTATACAGTGGTTAATATCCCATTAAATACGATTGTACCGAGGTTAACTTCAGATAACCATGAGCGGAACTGGTTAGTTTCGACAAGAATGATTTGTTCGTTAATTGGAACCGCTTTAGTTATGTCAATTACGACGCCGATGGTCAATTTCTTTGGGCAAGGGGATAACCAAAAAGGTTATTTGATTACAATGACCGTTTATGGCATCGCTGCGGTGTTCGTGTTTGTGTTTACCTTTATGAATACAAAAGAGGTGGTTCCTCCAACCGTTCAGCCTGGGAAATCCTCTTTTAAAAAGGATTTTAAAGGATTGACTGGCCCTGCTGCTATTTTCTTTATCTTGAACTTTCTCTATTTCGGTCTTTTTGTGATTCGAAATACAACCGTGATTTACTATTTCACGTATAATCTAGGACGTACGGATTGGCTGACGTTTGTAGGATTATTCGGTATTCTCTCTGGTCTGCCAATGCTGCTGCTTTTACCTTGGCTTCAAAAGAAAATGCCGAAGAAAAATGTATTGCTTTTAAGTACGGCCATTTATATTATTGGAGATTTAGTGATTTATTTCGGAAAGTCATCACCTGTTTTACTGATTGCCGGTTTGACGATTACCGGGCTAGGGATTTATGGCATCTTCGGCACCACCTTTGCGATTCAGCCGGATGATATTGATTATTCAGAGTACAAAAACAACAGAAGTATTGCTGGGATGATTGCAGCCCTTCAAGGTTTTTTTGTAAAAGTAAGCTTGGGCCTTGGGAGTGCACTTGTTGGAGTCATTTTGAAAATGGGCGGCTATGTTCCCAATACCACACAAACCGCCAAAGCTTTATCCTATATTGAAATCAGTTTTATCTGGGTGCCACTCGCCATTTGTTTACTGATTGGAATTACGATATGGTTCTATAAACTTGATGATAAACGGGCGGAAATGGATGTAGAACTCGAACGGCGACGTGCCTTGGTAAACCAAAAGGTTGAAAGCCAAAATGTCGTAAACCTCTAATAAATTAGAGCCTTTCTAAATAGAGAGGCTCTTTTCTTATGTTACGAACAGTGACGGTGCATTCTGCAAGAAAGAAGCACTATTATATTGCTATTTTATTTAAAGTTTACTTATCTAGTGTTTATTCTTTTTAACGGATCAAGTGGAATACTACAGTGGCTTGAATTCTTAGAGCATAGTCCCCTTTTTTTATGTTGCTGAACATTAATAGTTAATGATGCCTCCCCTCTAAGATGTATTCGTCTCGATTTTCTTTCTCAATATTGCACCTAACCTAACATTAGTATATTGTTGTATTCAGTTATATGGTTCATCAACTTAAACCATTAAACTGATTGTTGGAGGTATTTTACTGAATGAATAAACAGGACCAACTAAATATGATCAAAGAGGATTTTATTAATTGTCAAAAAGTACTATTGGCAATTGGTGATGAAACACGTCAATCGATCTTGTTAGTTCTAATGGGGACGGATTGTCAAACAGGATTACGTGTGGGTGAAATCACAGAACAAACACATCTTTCTCGACCTGCGGTGTCCCATCATCTTAAGGTTTTACGAGATGCCGGTATTATTTTAATGCGTAAAGAAGGGACAAAAAACTTTTATTATATTAATGTACGTACAGAATTAGGTTTATTAAAAAACCTTGTGTTGGATATTGAAAAGTTCATGCAGAACTTTTATTGAAATGATAGAAGAAAAACATACATTTTTTGGAGGTATAGCCAATGAGAGCAATGGTTATTGATCGGTATGGAAAAGTCCCAATGCGTTTGGCAGAAATGCCCACGCCTGAAATTGGAGAATATGAAGTACTCGCAGAAATTCATGCAGCTAGTATTAATCCTGTTGATTTTAAGATCCGCGATGGGAAAGTGAAATTGTTAGTTAAATATAAAATGCCTCTTATCCTTGGAAATGACTTTTCTGGTGTCGTGGCAAAGGTTGGCGCAAAAGTGACTCGTTTTAAAGTTGGGGATGAAATATATGCACGTCCACGTAAAAGTAAAATCGGTACTTTTGCTGAATATATCGCAATTCATGAAGATGACATCGCACTAAAACCTAAAAATTTGAGCTTTGAAGAAGCAGCATCGATCCCGCTGGTTGGGTTAACCTCCTATCAAGCCCTAACAGACATTTTGCAATTACAAAAGGGCCAAAGGATTTTAATTCACGCTGGGGCTGGAGGTGTCGGTACCTTTGCTATTCAACTGGCCAAATTAATGGGTGCCACTGTTGCAACGACTGCAAGTGTTGCTGGTGCGAATTTAGTAAAATCTCTTGGTGCAGATGAAATAATAAATTACAAGACAGAAAAATTTGAAGAGATACTGAAAAACTATGATGCCGTATTTGATACCCTTGGGGGCGAGATACTCGAAAAATCATTCGAAGTGATAAAAAGAGGAGGAAAAATGGTTTCCGTTTCGGGATTACCGAATGCTCGTTTTGGTAAAGAATATGGTTCCGGATTTTTTAAAACGTTGTTGTTTTCAGCAGCAAGTCATAAACTTACTGTGCTTGAAAAAAAGCATAATGTTCAATATACGTTTTTGTTTATGAAGCAAAGTGGAGAACAATTACGTATAATTGCAAACTTTATTGAGACTGGTAAAATCAAACCTATAATTGATAGAGTTTTTCCTTTTGAAGATGCTCAAAAAGCGATGGAATATGCGGAGACAGGAAGGGCGAAAGGGAAAATAATATTAAAAATCAGATAGTTGTTAAACGAAGCAAAAAATATATCCTAACTTTCCATTTTTTCTTTTTAATGATTCTATAAAAGTCATTCCCTTTTAATCAATCTTTTTTCAAAATGGAGTCTTTTGTATTGATGTTAAATATGGGGTAAAGGTAGCTTTACGATCAATCTTTATTCTAAGGCTACAAATGATCTTCAACGAACGGGCCCTTTAATTTAATAAGTTTTTATTTTTAAATAAGGCTTTATATACATGATTTTAATCATAACTTCTGTAAATCAACATTAATACCAAAATTTCATATTTATCTCTACTCAAAAGAGTCTGTTAATAGTGCCACAGAAGACAAATTAGCAAGTTTGACAAAAAAATTAAATATACCTAATATAAAAATATTCAAATTGGAAGCAGGTGTTTGCATGCAGTATAGTATTGGAGTTGAATATGGCCTGCATTGCCTTGTTTATTTAATCGATATTCCTCCAGATTCAAGCATAGGAATAAAGGATCTTTCTGCCTTTCAAGGCATTTCAGAGACATATCTCTCAAAAATTTTTGCCAAATTAGCCAAAGCAGGTATCGTAAATTCAGTACCTGGAGTTAAGGGCGGCTATAGATTAGCAAGGTCCCCAGAAGAAATTTCTTTTTGGGATGTAGTTGAAGCAATTGAAGGGAAAAAGCCCATTTTTCAATGCAAAAACATAAAAGATAACGGCCTTCTGGTTCGAGATAACCAAAACTCAAACTGCTGCTCAGAAACCTCCTCTTGCACCATTAATCTAGTTATGCTTGAGGCAGAAGAAAATATGCGCAATTTTTTACGTAAAAAGACCCTTACATGGCTGAATGAAGAGCTTGATCAAGTTTTACCGAAACAAATGCGTCAAGATACACGTGCATATTTTGAGAAGAGCAACAGTTAATCAAGACACCCCTTACCCCTCTATCCTGCAAGTTAAGGGGTGTTAAGTACTTCAGGTCCAAAACAAAGATTCTATCTCGATTCATTTCATCCCTCCTAAAACCAATTTCCCTTTTCTTTTGATAATCCCTATTAGACAAATCAAGCGCTAATCCCTTTACAAGGATAGCGCCCAGTAACATTCCTATTTTGCCGCAGTTGCGAAATTTCCCATTGAAATCGAGAGTCGATTCCAACTATTAATTTGATTGATCAAAATAATAAGATCTACATATTCCTTTTCACTAAAGTGAACACGTACTCGATTATAAAGCTCATCAGGTACTCGCTTAGTTGGAATTAACGTCACATGTTCAGTTAATTCTAATGCTGCTTTTTCAGCGTCCGTGTAGAAGTCACAATCTTCCCATGCGCTAACGCAGTATAAACGCTGTTCCGTTTCACCCATTTTTCGAGCGTCAGCGGTATGCATATTAATACAAAAAGCACAGCCATTAATTTGAGAAGCACGGATTTTAACTAGTTCACGAAGTTTACGGTCTATTCCACTAGTTTTAGTGTACTTCTCCATTTCCATCATTATTTTAAATGCTTCAGGTGCAATATCATAATAATTAATACGTTGTTCCATTTCCATTCCCCCTTAACATTATGGATAAAGTTAATCGTCGATTAACCATATCCATAATATACACCTTTCATTTGCTTTTGTCAAACCGGGATTATGGGTGTCCTTAGAATAAAACTTTAAAAACTAAGCCTAAGATATGTAGACTGCTAATAAAAAAGAACCTTGCTTTATTCAACAAGGTTCATCGAGTTATAAAATGAGCACGGGACAATTCCCGTGCTTCATTGTTGTGTATATTTACTCAGTGGAGGAATTTACGGTTAGCTTAGGTGAAAAAGAGAACTCTCTCCACACCTCTTAATATTTATAAGATTGTCCACCATCAATTGGAATAACAGTTGCGTTGATGAAGTTGGCTTGATCAGATAGTAGGAATGCCACCAAATAGCCCACTTCTTCTGGTTTACCGAAACGTTTCATTGGGTTTGGCTGAACAAATTGTTTTCCTACCTCTTCCCAGTTATCTGGATCAATTTGTTTTAATGAACCTTCGACCATAGGTGTCATGATTGCTCCTGGTGCAATGGCTTTGATGCTGATTCCGTATTGACCGTATTCAATTCCGGAGTTTCTTGTTAAGCCGACCACGCCGTGCTTACTAGCTGCATAACCAGATTGGTTACCAACCCCGCGAATACCACCAACAGAAGCAGTATTAACAATAGAACCAAATCCTTGTTCTCTCATAACTTTCAATACGTGTTTCATTCCATAAAACACACCATTTAAATTGACGCTGACGACTTTTTGAAATTCATCAATGCCAAAATCCTCTGTTAGGTTTTGTTTTCCCTCGATCCCTGCGTTGTTAAAGAAACCATCGATTTTCCCAAATTTCTCAACCGTTTCATTAACATAGTGTTCAACTGCTTGTTCATCAGCCACATTCGCAGTGATCAGCAGCACTTCTGCGTTTGGTGCCACTACCAGTACTTTGCTTTTCGTTTCTTCTAATGAAGCAGCGTTTAAATCAACAAGTGAAAGTTTCGCTCCTTCTTTTGCCACTTGTAAGGCAGAGGCTTGACCTAAACCAGAACCTGCACCTGTAATTAATACCACTTTTCCATCAAAACGATTACTCATTGGAAATTTCCTCCCTTTGTTTTTGTTTCAAGGTCTAAAGCGTATTTTTTTGAATTATTTTAAATTAAAATATCTCATATTAAAGATATATTCTGGTGAAATGTCATCATTTTTACTTAGTTCCCATGATTTATTATTGCGCTGTATAACCGCCATCCACAATCAAACTATTGCCGGTCATGAATGAAGAATCATCAGAAGCCATGAATAACACTGCTTTTGCCATTTCTTCTGCTTTACCAAGACGTTTCATTGGTGTGACTGCAGCTAAAGCTTGCTTGCTTTCTTCCGGAATAATTGGTGTGTCAATAAAACCAGGGCATAATGCGTTAATACGAATATTTTGTTCCGCATATTCAAGTGCAAGGGAACGTGTTAAGTTAACCACGCCGCCTTTTGCCGCGTTATAGGCTGCTGAACCTGGTGATCCAACCCAGCCGTACATAGATGCCGTATTAACAATCGTACCGCCGCCTGTTTTTAGCATTTCACGGATAGATTCACGTGCTACTAAAAAGACGCCATCTAAGTCAACATTTACGGTGTTGCGCCATTCTGAGTACTCTAACTCATGTGAAGGATGAACACGGCCAATCCCCGCATTGTTGAAGACCACATCCACTTTGCCGAACGTTTCAACGGTTTGTTTAAAGATATTTGCGACTTCTTCTTCACTCGTAATATTTGCTTTTATAAAAAGAGCTTCGGCATTAAGCGCTTTCAACTCTGCCTCAAATGCTTTCCCTTTTTCCTCATTTAAATCAACAAGAACCACTTTGGCCCCTTCTGAAACAAATAAACGTGCTGTCGCTGCCCCAATACCAGATGCTCCACCAGTAATCACAGCTACTTTGTCTTGTAATTTTCCCATCCTAAATCCTCCTCTTATTCAAGAATTCTTTAGCACAGTCTAGAGAAAAATAATAGATAAATCTATTATCTGTGCTTTATTGTTCACAATTTAATTGTACTATTTTGTTCACAACTAACAATCATTAAGATATCATTAAGTGTCTACTAGTTAGACACTTACGCTAAATCTGTCTATATTGAGGAAGGTTTTTTCATGAATAATGAACAAAATACAAAGTCTCAACGACAAAACCGGACAAAAGCGCATTTAAGGCAAGCATTGACTGAACTCATAAAAGAAAAGGGGTACCATTCCGTTACTGTAAAAGACATCGTCGATTATGCCGCTTACAATCGCAGTACCTTTTATATCCATTACACAGATAAAATGGAATTAGCGGAGGATTTACTTGTTTCCATGCTTCAGGGGTTAGAAGCTTCAGTAGGCACAGCCTATGTACCTGGTCAAAGGGTTAATACAGCTAAGCTAAATGCACCATCTTTTAATATCGTTTCATACATCTATAAAAACCAGAGTTTTTTTACATTGATAAACTACGATGATACGTTACCAGGATTACATACGCGGTTCCCTCAAACAATCCTAAAAATCTATAAAGAACAATTTATGTTCGAAACCATCAACAATATCCCCGTTAATATGGATTATTTTAAACGTTATACAGCCTATGGATTTTATGGACTCCTTCAGCATTGGATCCGAAATGGTTTCAAAGAAACCCCAGAAAAGTTTATCCAAGAAGTCATTGAACTAACGAAAACACATATTTACTCGTTTCAATTTATTGGACATAACAAATAAGCTTTACGCGTAAAAAGGCGAAGCTTCATATTAGTATAGAAAAAAGCTTCCAATTATAATGATGATTAGGATGCAGGTTATTCTGCAAGAGAGAAGGACTATTCTATGCTATTTTATGTAATTGCAATCCTCGTTATTGTGATGGATCAGCTTTCTAAATATCTAATTCGGGCCTACATTGATATCAATGAAACATTTACATTGTGGGGAATACAATTCACACATATCGAAAATAGCGGAATGGCAGGAAGTTTATTTCAAGGCTATGCTCGGCTCTTCGGAGTTGTGGCTGTGTTTTTCGTGATAGGTGTTTTATATTTTCGCAGAACCGGAGAAATGAAGGGTGCTCTCATTGATTGTAGTTTTGGATTCCTAGTTGGAGGAGCAATTGGAAATGGTATCGATCGACTTTTGTTTGGGCAGGTGACAGATTTTATCATCCGCTCTGGCGGAATTCTTAACTTGGCTGACCATGCTATCGAGATTGGGGGGTTACTCCTTATTATTTATGTGGTCGTTAGATGGTTTAAAAATAAGCACTAGATTCTCCTCCTAAAATGTTTGGCCAATATAATCCCTTGTTTTCCGTCTCTATTTATCATTTGATCCTATACATATCTTTCTTCTACAATGCTGATTATCGGAATATTAAAAAACATCTACTGATATCACATCGGCAATGTGAAGAGAGTTTTTCGAAAAAATGCAATAAAAGTCGGTAACACTGTTATGCAGCTTAGTGTTTCGTATAACTAATCCTTCGTATCTCTGTTTCATAAGATTTTTTCGAAACGCCGAATTGGCCTCTTCTTTATTTAACAGGGCAGCATTGTCCCTCCAGGTGGGGTTCCTTTTACTGGATTTGAAATAATCACAGTATTGATCGCGTTCCCTCATAAACAAATCATAGGAATCCTCAGAATCTGATTGGTATTCCTTAAGATTTGGTTCATCCATAAATACTTTGTAAATAAATCCTCTGACCGGCTTTTCAACTTGCTCCACTTTAGGGGTTCCGTCCTCCCAAAATTCCGTCTCTGATTTTTGAATAACGGTCTCAGTTCCAACAGCAAAAGGTTTCGCCGAAGCGATATCCGAAGTAAACCAAAATCCAATCGTGTCGATATCATTATTTAATTTTTGAACAACCGTTTCTTTATTAAAATGGTTAAATTTCTTTATAGAACCATGATATACGATCATTAACATGCCCTCCATTATTAAACTGCCCAAATTTGGGATATTCATTTAGATTAATTCCATCGAGTTACATTAACAATCCGAAATCGTTCTAAACTTCCTAAAAAATAAGAACTAAAAAAATGCATTCTAATTTTTGAACAGCATCAGTTAAATAAACCAATGCAGCATCTATCCGCCAAAAGTGGTATTATAATGGCTAGTGAAATGTATAGGAGGGTTAACTTGAAAAAGCTTGTAAAAGTTGTTGCTGCCATTATTGAAAATGAACAACAAGAAATTCTGTGTGCTCTTAGATCACCCAAAATGTCGATTCCAAATATGTGGGAGTTTCCTGGAGGTAAAGTAGAGGCAAAGGAAGATATTTTCTCTGCACTTGAAAGAGAAATTGATGAAGAACTGGATTGTAAGGTAGAAACATTTAAAGAGGTTTTTAATGACAACACCCATGAGTATGACACATTTATTATTAATTTGATCTCAATCAAATGTAGAGTAGTTAAAGGAACACCGACGCCAATTGAGCATTCAAAGTTAATCTGGTTAAAACGAGAAAACTTAGATTCACTCAAATGGGCTCCGGCGGATGTTCCAGCTGTTGAGCAATTAATAAACGAAAAATGAGCTGTCTTTTAAGGAAAAAGGAACCCTGCTGAGTACAACAAGGTTCATCGGTTTATAAAATATTCTTATTCGCTCTTGGTACCAAGTAAGAAGGCATTTCCTCCTTCAAACTCCAAATAAAGTTCATTGGCTTGCTGCCAGAATGGCTAACATGATCCGCTGTTCCGAGGAACACAAATGGAGAAGTATAACCATTTTCCTTCTTATACTCCCTAACAAAAAGAGCGATTTGATGATTTCGCTTTTTATGATGAATATAGCGCTCCGCAATTTTGCTTCCTTCAGCGACACGACTTTGAGTTTGCCAGTGAAAGAGCCGGTCATTTATCGCATAATCATCATATAAGGTTGAAGGAGAAAAATCTTTTTCCGACTTATTTAAGGTGATAAAAAAGATATCTAGATTTTTATCCTCGAAATGCTTTACCCCTTCACGGAAAGCAGGACTACTAGTTTCATTATAATAACCTAAAGCCGCTAGAACTTGAGAGGTATTATAGTTACAATGAACTCCTAATGGACATACGAAATCAAAATCATTTTCAATCTCCAACGTTTCTAAAGACTGATAAAGAAACTGGAGAATCTCCCTGATTTCTTCTTTAAATTCAGGTTGCTCTAAAACTTTTGCAACTCCCTCTTCAAGTGATGAAAATCCTTCACTTGCCGGGTGAGCATTATAAAAAGAATAATAGAAAACCCCCAGCATTAATTGCTCTTCCTCATTACGAACAGTTCGCTCGTCAATATAATCTGTAAAATATTGAAGGTGCTTCCTGGAGTTAATATGAAACAAGTTAGGTAATCGCTTGGTCAATACTTTTTCATGGTCAAACTCAAAGTTTAATGCAACTCCAGCCTCCACCATCATCCGACTAAAGCTTCTGTCACCATTTTTTCCATAAAAGTCATAAATGGAAAAGTGATAATGGTTTAAAAATTTGGATAAGGTTAACTGCATGCCGGTATCCTGTTCAAAATATTTCATCTTGGCAACAAGATTTCCACGTGTATTGGCACTGGATTTGATATTTCGTAAAATATATTCTTTCGCTTGCTTTTCCAATTGAACAAAGCAGCCTTTAGGGAGATTAAAGAAGCCATTCTCTATATAGTGCTGGACGGAATATTTGGTCTTTCCAATTAACGCACGGAACTTTTCTTCAAAATTATAGTTTTTATGGGCTTGTCCAACGAAATCAAGAACAGTTAAACACTCTTTTCCTTCAGCTAAACGCAATCCCCGTCCCAACTGCTGTAAAAAGATCGTCAAACTTTCTGTTGGTCGTAAAAATAAAATCGTGTTTGCTTGAGGTATATCGATTCCTTCGTTATATAGGTCCACAACAAAAATAAACTTGATTTCACCTTGAACTAACTGGTATTGAGCTTCTCTTCTCGTTTTAATATCAACATTTCCATAAAGAGCAACAGAAGGTACTCCGCCTTTATTAAAAAAATCAGCCATATATTTCGCATGTTTAATGGATACACAGAACCCTAGCCCTTTGACCTGATCGATATCTGTTACGTATTTATAGATCGCTTTGATAATTTGGCTGCTCCGATGATCATTCGAGGTATAGACATTTTCTAATTCTCTGATTTCATAACCTCTACGATTCCACTTCAATTTGGATAAATCGATGGTATCACTGACACAAAAATACTGAAACGGACTTAAGAGCTTTCGATTGATCGCTTCCGTTAAGCGCATTTCCGCAGAAATCTTACCATCAAAATAATTAAGAATATCTTTTCCGTCCATCCTCTCAGGAGTCGCCGTAAGACCTAGAAGAATTTTGGGCTGATAATGGCTCAATAGCTTTTGATAAGAATCGGCCGCTGCATGGTGGAATTCATCCACGATGATAAAATCATAAAAATCAGAGGTCGTAATTTCATGGAGCTTTTTACTATTAAAGCTCTGGATACTTACGAATAAATGGTCAAGTGACTCTGGCTGATAACTTCCAACCAACATATCCCCAAAATTCGGATCCTTCAAAATCGCTCGGAAGGTTTCCAGACTTTGCTTTAGGATTTCTTCACGATGCGCGACAAATAATAGCTTGGCAGGTTTATTTTTATTCTTAAAACGTTTATAGTCAAACGCTGAAATGACGGTCTTACCAACACCAGTCGCGGCAACAAGAAGGTTATTCATATGTCCAAAAACTTCTCGCTCCACCTGAAGCTTTTCAAGAATCTCTTTTTGATAAAAATAAGGCTGGATATCAAAAAGGAATTGCCGCTCGTTTTTCCCGTGGGTTTTACTTTTGGATAAAGAATGTTTTAAAAGCATTTGGTCTTGTTCACTATCATAGTGGAACGTCTTGAACTCATTATCATTCCAATAGCTCTCAAACGTCGCTTCAAATTTCTTTACGATATCAAATGAATCCTTTTCCGTGACCTTGATGTTCCATTCTAAGCCAGAAGTTAATGCTGGATTTGATAGATTTGACGAGCCTATATAGGCCGTGCTAAAACCTGTCTCCCTTTTGAAAAGATAGGCCTTGGCATGAAGCCTGGTTCGATCCACATCATAAGAAATTTTAATCTCTGTATTAGGCAGCTGGCTAAGCTCCTGAATTGCTTTATAATCAGTTGCTTCCATATATGAAGTCGTGATTACTCTTAGCTTGTTGTTCGGATTATCTGTAAATGTCTTCAATTCCTCAATAATACAGCGCAGGCCACTCCATTTAATAAATGAGACAAGCATATCAATCGAATCGGATGTAACGATTTCCTTTTTCAACTCTCCCAGCATATTGGGTTCATAATTGGAGCCGGTAAAGAGGGAACTCTGGGAAAGAGGCGTCACAGGTCGGGTTACTTGGCCCTTGTGAATACTACGAATGGAATTTATCCGAGAATAGATAGAAGTGAGAACCTCACCATCCTCTTCAATTCGTAATTGACGAAACTCCTCTTCGTCCAGCCGCTCACTTAAAATGGAGATGATTTCATTACATGTACGGATTTGATTTATAAGAGCCTGTTGGTCGTCGCTTTCATTGTCACGGACAAATTTAAGAGCTTTTCTGGTGACTATGGATATGTAGGAGGATAATAGTTTTCTTGCCTCCTCAACGTCTATGCGTTCTTTGCCGATGTCATATGTATTGAGGTCTAACCCTGTAAGATCATCTTTTAGTTTTTGGTTTATGATTTCTTCGTAGATTCCTTGTTTGAGCATTTTAGTACCCCTTGTATTTTCCATTTTAATATTATGATCTAACATTTTCTTCTTGATTTATTAGAAATCCTTTATATAATAAATTTTCCTATAAAAAAAACTATAGATATTTCTTCTACAGTTTCAACTCAATATAAGGTTTAAGCACTCCACATGTCCAGAGTGTATGTGGCAACACATGGGGTGCTGGTGAGTAAAACATCCTTTGGTTAGAATCTAAAAGGAGAAAATGCCTGTAAAATAATTCATTGCTTCTTAATTAAAGTAATCATCAAATGTCTTCAAATCGTGTTTTAGGCTAAAAAAACTTAGTAATCCTTTTTTCTTTAGAATTTGAGGAGTATTTAGATATTGACTAAGATAGTCTTCAGACAAGTCATTTGTTTGCTTTAAAAGTTTCAACTTAATTTTTCTTGCCCAAGTTAATAATTTAATTACTCTATCTCCGTCAATGTTATTTATTGTGCAATTCCACTCTTTTGTCCTTTGGGTCCAACGTTCTATCCCTATTAAAGGAGTTGGACAAAACGTACTCGTCTTTATTTGCGAATAAATATTTAATTCCGAAAGTGGACCAAATTCAGTTAATATACTATGTTTTTTATTATTTTCTAATAAATAAATATAACCCGCATGAGCAAGGCCACCTCCTTTTGAATGGCCTGTGATATAGTATAAGGTTTCAGATGGATTACGTGCAAATTGATAATGATACTTTTCATTTTCCTTAATAATTAATTCTACGAATGCTATTATTGCAGTTACAGCTTGTCCAAATTGTGTATCATCTCTTTTTTGCTTTATATTTAAATCCAGATTTTCTTTCATATCATAATAAAACTGCCTTGGCGAAAGAGGATTTGTACCTCTAAATGAAAGTAAATAAACATTTTTAGCATTTAGTTTTCTTTTAAAAACAAATGCATCTAGCTTAACGTTTGGAACATCAGGATATTTTTTATAAACTTCAAAAACAGACCCAATGCAGTACCATTCCGATAAAATTCTTTCTAATTCTGTTCTTCTTTTCTTCTTAACTCTTTTTATTAACCATTTAAAAGTTTTATTGTATTTTGTAAGAGGTTCTGTTCTAAGATTCCTTAGTTCCTCTGCCAATTCGTTACAATAAACTATTTCACTTAAAAGTCTTTCCTCAAATGTCGAAATCAGATTGTTATCCTCCTAAACTTAATTATTTTTTAAATCCCGAGTTCAAAAGAGGGATTTTGCACAAAACATTGGCTCTCAGGTTTTTAAATAGCTTGATTTTCAAAATCTTGTTTTAAAATTGAATTAAATTTTTCAGGATCAATTTTCAGGGCGGTTTGTTTATGTATTATCTCCATATCATCGACCTCACTTCCACTCTTTGTTTCTTCTTTAAGTCTTTTCCATTCAGACTTTAAAATAACTTGTTCTATATAATGAAGTTCATTCATGAACTCACTGTACAAAACCCAGGAAAAGGGTTCCCTGTCATTAAGTAAATAGGTTGAGAGATTATTCTTTTTTTCAACAAATTTTTTGGTAATCGTTTCTGTAGGATTTAGAGATAACTCGATATGATTAATTAAATAATATAAATCGTATTGTAATTCTTCTTGAATCTTTTCTTCTTTTGACCTCACTAAAGCGAGATTGTATGCTACTTTACTAAACTCACTAAAGTTTTCCCTTACTTTGTTTATCCATTCGACCCGTTGAGTGCTTACTGTGTCAATTAATCTTTGTTTACCTTGTATTTCTGCCGTCATATTCCCAAGCTTCATTGAAACTTCATTTGAAAGTTTAGAACTTTCCTTAGATGCCCTAGTAGATTGCCTTGTTCCTAAATATGTAAGTAAAGATCCTATAAGAGCAACACCTGCAGCAATTAATGCAACCCAATCCGTTGGTTTCATTTAATTCTCCTTCTTAAAAGCTTTTATTTAAACTTTATCAAATCTTGTAATATTTTGGTATAAGTATCATAAAAATAGCCCACCCTTAAAAAGTGAGC
Organism: Neobacillus bataviensis; assembly: GCF_019969725.1. Next base: position 195,531 of record NZ_JAHXYW010000002.1, on the reverse strand, counting down.
TTAGTGCTAGGAAGTTTACTTTAAATCTATTACAATTTTAAATGTATTCTAGGAGGGGAAAGATCCCTTTCCATAAGGATTATTTACCACCCATTTCTTGATTTTTTTTGTTCCTATCTTTCTAATTTTTTCCTTTATTATTATTCTTGAATTATTAATGTATTGATAATAGTTCTTACACCTCTTACATAGTCCTGCACAATATATTTACCTTTTTCATCTTTTTGTACATTTATTCCGATAATTCTTAATCCTGGAGCTTCAGCACTAATTTTTTTGGCATTTTCTAGTGATATATTTGGAAGAATAATGTAATGAATACCTTTAATAGAAGATATTATATCAATATACAACCTTTTAAAGAATTCATCGTTAAAAGAAAATCCAATAAATAATAAATGATTTGACCCCATAATTCCTAATAACTTATCCTTAAGATTTGTCTGATCATACAACTCAATATAGTCTTCATCCGTTACAATCATTGTATCTTGTTTTTGAATATGACCATGAATATGAAACACTCTTTTTTTATTTTCTGATATTAAATTTTGTGTATTAATAATATCTTTCCAGGTGTAAGGTACAGTTACATTTTTTTCTACCTTGCTTATATAATCAGTTAGAAAATTATCATAGTTTGTTGTTATATAGAATGGTGGTTTTAATTTATATAAATCCGGATAGTTGCTATCCTCTCTGTACAAAATGTCTTTTGGTGTTTTCTCAAATTCCTCATAAATTTTTTCTTTAATTTGGTTTGTATCTAGGAGCGAATTCTCTTTGAGGTATGTAAGAGCCTTTAAATAATTTCCTGTGTCAATATATCTTAAAAAGGCAGGTTGAAACATTTCTTCCATATTATCTTTAAGGTCTCTTATCATTGAGCCCCAAGAAGGTAAATCTAATGGAATAGAAACCCCAGACCCAATAAAAGGTACTATAGACTCCTTTCTCTTAATTAAATCAGTAAGATTACCCATTGTAAAACCGATAACATACTCCTTTAATGATAATTCGTTTAATAAACTTTCTATCTTTGATTTTTCCTTTATTGCATAATAATCTATTATTTCGTGATTGTTATCTAATACAGACTTACTACAGGTTGGACAGAACTTATCCTCGTGACCAATAAAAGCACTAATATCATTTGTTGTACATTCACAGAGTAGACTTTTTATTAATATCTCGTGTTTTATTAGTTCATTAATAATAAATAAATCCAAATCGCCTTTAATAACTTCTTTAAATTTATTTTCGTTAAATCTTTCACCAGTTTGATGAATAATATTAATAACCTTCTCTAAAACTCTGTATTCTGTTATATTAAGTTCATTGGTTGCGGTATCTAAGAATGTAATTAACGACATGTTTTATCAATCCCTTACTTAAATAGTTTCTATTTTTAAAAGTTAGTAAAAGGTAGTTCTTGGTTGACCTAATTGTTGTAGGTATAACTTCTATATCTGTAGGGTTTGTTTGTTCGTAATCCTCGAACCAAGAGACAGACCATTGTGGGAGCTCTAAGGACTCGTTGAAGTCGGTATATAAGCTATGGAACATTATTTCACCCGCAATAGGTTTATCCTTTATTGAGGTACCTGTAGCTCCTTTAGATGCGTTACCAGATCTAAAAGAAATATTTGTGGCAAACCCTACCAAACCTCTTTCTTTAGCAATTTCTATTAAACCATCATCATCCGTAACAGTATTTATGTATGTTCCTAGAAGTAGCGCTTGAAACCTCTTAATTAACTTATCACGTTGCTCTCTATCAGGTACTACTGAACTTGGGAGCAATTTTAAAAGTAATGTATCCACAGAAGTTGGTATATCACCTTCATCATCTCCAAGTCTTCGGGACATTTCATCTCTAGACTCTTCAAGTAAATCTGCCTCTAACTCTTTACACATTTTAAACATTGCTTTTCTATCATTTTTATAACTAATGGAAGTTCTTACGCCCAACATTGGATATACTAAGCTTCTAACCTTGTTAAAAAATTTTATGATTGATTTTTCCCATTTGGTTTCCTCTTCTTCCCCAACCTCATCGTCTATATCATTAGATATATTCTTAAGCAAAACTAGACCTACTTTATTTTCTAAATCAATATCAAGACCAGCTAGAAAATATCCTACATTAGGGGAACTTGTTAGAGGAACAACATTAGCAAATAACATACGGATTGATTTTACTTTACCATCTTCATTTGTTACATAATCAAAGCCAGCAAGAAAGAATGTGCCTAACTTAGAAGTTGATATACTTTCCATTAGTAAGAACCCATTCGGACTCATGTATCTTTCTAGGTTATTAGATAACTTTCCAAAGTTGACACGTTCAATAAATGATTCCATTCTACTTCTAAAAACGGTAGCATCAAGATTAGGATTAAAATCAAAATTCTCTATAAATACATTTTTTAAGTCACTATACAAAATATTTTCAAAGAGAATCTTATCGAGCTTAAGCTTATCACTAATAGCGTTCCCAGATATATCCTCATAAGCTTTTTCGACACTGAATTCTGCAGGATTATAATTAAGTTCATTATTAACTTTATTTTTAAACGAATCAGTATCTATATACTTTAAAAAAAATCTACCTAGAAATTGGTAAGTTTGATTATCCATAAATTTTTCCCCTTATATTCGCTGTTTATAATTTTATCAATTAATGATAAATATTGGAATTATAAGAGATTATTATTTATCTAAATATGTTAAATAATGTCTAAATGAGGATTACATCGTGGTAAAACTAAACTTCCTTTTTTCAATTTTGAGGAAGTTTTTTGCAATTTCGATTATTTTATCCCCTTTTTTTTGTGAAGGCGGTATTTCACAATCAGTTTCTACCAATTCATGTTTTTCCCTTTTGATCACCAAATAGGAATAAATCATGTAGGTCACCGGTTATTCAACCAAACTGTAATTTTTCAGGGGAATCTTTTGTCTTTTTTAAGAAAAATGAAATTTAATAGGGCTTTTGCAAGGACTGTCCTTTTTATGCGGATTTGAAAGTAGTCGGGAGAATTAATATAGTAATCTATCTTTTTAAAATGGAAATAATTGAAATTTTAAAATTGAGATACTATTAATTATCATACTAATATAGATAAATATGGTAGCACCTGCAAAATAATGAATGGATTCGAAGTATTTGCCATTAGCCAATTTTAAGGGAACTTCTAGGATTTTATCCCCATTTACTATAATTCCCAAAATTAGAATAATAGTAGAGTATCACTTTTTCAAAGGGAGAGTTTCATGTTTCGTCGTAAATCGATTATCACGGTTCTAGCAGCAAGCCTGATTTTATCATCAGGGGTGGTGTATGCTCAGACAAATGGTGCCCCACATGCACAATCAGACACAGCTTTTGACAACAAGGTTATCAAAAAAATTAACGTAGAGAATATGTACAATACGATTAAGTATCTATCGGCAGTGCCTAGGGAAGCGGGTACTGAGGGAGAAGTTCGTGGGGTTGAGTACATAGAAAGCCAGTTTAAGAGCTTAGGACTCAAAACTAAAAGAATACCGTTCCCAATCTATGATTATAAGACAAACCGTGAAATGGCTGAAGTTGACGGAGTTGATTTAAAAGGTCATGCCTTTAGCGGCAGTGCAAGCGGAATTGTAACGGCAGAGCTCGTTAATGTTGGAAAAGCATTAGCTGGCACGGTTCCCGATGATGTAGCAGGTAAAATTGCCTTGGTTGAGCGGGGAGATATAACGTTCGTTGAAAAAGTGCAGAATGTATTTTCTAAAGGAGCAGCTGGGGTACTCATGTATAACAACACTGCTAATGGCAATAACTTTGGCCAAGCCAATGGGGAAATTCCCGCCGTGGCTATTACCCAAGCACAAGGGAAGGAATTAGTTGATAAATTAAAGAACGGTCCTGTTACAGCCACCTTAGATGTCGATATCCAAAAAATAGAGAAAACTTCTTATGTAGTTGAGGCTAAATTAAAGCCAAACAAGAACAAGGACACAGGCCAGATTGTCACGATTGGTGCACACCATGACTCTGTTCATCTTGGGCCTGGTGCAAATGACGATGCTTCAGGAGTCTCCGCTGTATTGGAGCTAGCAAGAATTTTTGTGAATACTCCGATTGATACCGAAGTCCGCTTCCTTACATTCGGTTCTGAAGAAAGAGGGATGGTGGGCTCATCCTTTTATGTATCTCAACTTCCACAAAGTGATATAGACCGCATGGTTGCCCACTTCCAAATGGATATGATTGGCGGGGCAGAAGCAGGAGAAGGTCATCCATTAGGTGGATTGATCATGTATACAATTGACGGTAAGAAGAATCTTGTGACGGACTTAGGAGCAGCATCCGGATCTAGAATGTATGATGTGGCGCTCCCGTATGGGCAATTAGGAAGAAGTGACCATCAGCCATTCCATGATGTGGGCATTCCTTCCGCTCTATTTATTCATTCACCAGTTGAACCTCAGTATCACCAGCCAACAGATACGATTGAACATATCAGCAAGGAAAAGCTGCATCAAGCTGCATCCATCGTTGGAGCATCAGCCTATCAAATTTCCCGCCCGGATACACCAGCTCTTGATCGAGCACATGTGGCTCCTGCAACAGTAAACTACGATTTTGAAGATCGCCCAGTAGATTAATAAAAAAATAGAAAAAACGCTTGAATCAAAAAAAGATTGAAGCGTTTTTTCTATGGGCGTAAACACAAGCACCAATCTCAGTCAGCCCTTATCTGCCTGTGTATCCAGATGTTCACAAAAAATTACTAACTAATTTTAAAAGTTTTGTGAATAAATATGGTTTACATTCATCAAAGTTCAACCTGACCGACTTAATCAGCCAACCTGACCAACTGTACCGGTCAATCTGACCTGCTAACATGTGGTCAATTTAACCAAAGCAATACCAGAGATTACTACCAGATATTACAACAAAGATTATATATAGTTGTTCCCCCCAAATTTAAACTTGCCTTTTCCAACATTTACTTTAGTATGTGCTGTGAACGATAGAGACCTGGGGTTGTTCCGATATTTTTCTTGAATACTTGATTAAAGTATTTTTGATTTTCGTAGCCTACCTGTTTACAAATCTCGGATACCTTTAAATTGGTGGTTCTTAACAGTTTTTTGGCATTATTTAATCTGACATTTGTAATATATTCAAAGATGGTGCTGCCAACTGCCTTAGAAAACAAGTTACAAAGGTAGGCAGGGTTCTTATGGAATAGCTTGCCTAAATCATCTAAAACAATTGGTTCTTTATAATTAGCATTAATGAAACTTTTTAAATCGATGATTAATTTTTCATTATATGACACGTGATTATTATTTAAATTAGCAGTGGATTGCCCAATAAATTGTTCTAGCCAAACTCTGATTTCTTCAAAAGACTGCAGTTGATTTAATTCTTGGTAAACTAAATATCGTTCGCCGCCGCTTTTATTTATTTCATATTCACTTTCGATATATTCCAAGAAATGATTAACGATTTTAAAACAGACGTATTTTGTTTTATCTGGGGGGAGGCTGCTCTTTTGGCAATCGAGAAAAACTTTGTCCATGAAAAGATTCATGTTGCTAAGAAGGTCTGGGCCTTTTCCATTAAAAAATGTATCAATTTTTTCAATAATACGATTACCAAAGGAATGATTGAATGTTTCTAATTCTTTATAATAGGTTATTAACTGGTTTGAAAAAATACCATTTTTCAACGCTTCTTTTGCTTCACGATAGGCCTTCTTTATGTCCGAAATAGTTACATAGATATTACTTACTCCAACTATCGGTCTTATGTTCATATCATGTAAGACCAATGACACAAGATCCTGAACCAAGTCATTCCCAAGCTCTGAACCAGCGTTTGAAATCATAATGACGATTTCACTATCAATCGCATAGACAAAGTTCTGTATCTTCCTGTTTTCCAATAGGCTTTTTAAACACTCTAAGGAAGCTTGAATTTTTTCAGTGGCATTTGAATCATCCCAGTCAAACCCCTTCAATCCGATGTTAAAAAAAGAAAAACCTTGTAGCTGTTTGTCCTTTTCCGGCACATCAAATCTTTGGCCTAAAATGTAATCAAGGACACGCTTTTCTTCTAAAGCCATTTGATATTCATTAATCCGCTCAGTTGCTTGTTTTTCATTTTTTATTTTTTCTAGTTTTAAAATGGCATTTTTAATAGAATGAACAATTTCTTCTACTTCAATAGGTTTAACTAGATAGTCGATTGCCTCGAGTTTAATAGCCCTTTTGGCGTAATCAAACTTTGAATAACCGCTTATAATGATAAAAACAGTATCAAGATTAAGAGCCTTTGTTTCTTGAATTAAATCCAATCCATTTAATTTAGGCATTCTTATATCTACTAACACAATGTCAGGCTTTTTATTCATGATTTCTTTAAGTGCTTCTTCTCCATCTGAAGCAGATCCTACCATTTCAATCTGATGCTCCTGCCAGTTTACTGCTGAGTTTAAGCCTTCAATTACAATTTTTTCATCATCAACAATTAAAAGTTTATACATAATAGAAAACTCCTTAAAAATTGTCATGGATGATTTCGTCATTCTTTAGGCCAACCTTAAGATAAACAGTAGTTCCCTTTCCTATTTCACTTTCAATCTTTAATCCATATTCTTTTCCATAATAAATCTTCAATCGTTCATTAATATTTTTTAAAGCATAGCCGTTTTTGTTCATATCTACTGCATTCATGTCAAATCCCTTTCCTGTATCACGAATAATGAAAAGTAAACCTTTCTCGACCTTTGTGCCTTCAATCGTAATAGTACCGCTTTCCTGCTGTTCCAGCCCATGGTAAACAGCGTTTTCTACAATTGGCTGTAACAGCAATTTAATGATACTTTCTTCCATGATTTCAGGTTCAATCGTAAATGAGTAGTGGATTTTATGGTCAAAACGAATATTTTGGATATCCAGATAACTTTTAACTTGTTCTATTTCATTCTTAACAGAGGTAATATGATTTCCATCATTTAAGGTAAGTTTAAAGATTTTTGACAAGTTAATCGCAATTTTTGCTATTTGTTTCGCTTTTGCCTTCTCTGCCATCCAATAAACGGTGTTCAACGTATTATATAAAAAATGCGGATTAATGTGGCTTTGCAAGGCTAATAGTTCTGCTTCCTTTTCCTTGATCTGTGATTTATATAACCTTTTTGTTAAATCATTATTCCAATTATAAAGGTGAACAATCTGTTTTCCAATCTCTCCAAGTTCATCCTCATTATTAAAATCAATACCCACTATTTTCTCACGTTTTTCCATTTTTTCTGTTACCATGCGCAGCAAACTTAACTGGTTTGTTATTCTCCTCGTTATAAATAAAGCAAAAATTAACGAGATGATTAACGCAATGACTAATAGTGAAATTGTTACCCATCGAAGCTGGTTAACCTCGCGAACGATATTTTCATAGGGGATTATACTGACGACATCCCAATTTGTTTTCTTGTTGGTATGAACATTTAAGAAATATCGTGTTCCATTGATCACTTTTTTACTTGTTCCGCTTTTCTTACGACCTTGAATGATTTCGGCTATCTGAGAGGAAGAGAAACGATTGCTGCTTGAAAACAGAATTTTATCATCATCCAATATTAAAATATCGCCTGGTGGATTACTATTCTTAAACATATTTTCAAAATAAGATCGCTCCAGTTCGATCAGGACAATCCCATTTTGTTCCTTCGTTCCAAGATCTCGAATATTTCTTCCATAAAGTAAAGATTGATTATTATCTTTCACAAGTTCTAAATTACTGCCATTTAGCCATTCACCCTGCCACTGACTATGGAGTAACCGCGGATAGATATTGGACTTTTTTACCGCTTGATAGATGTCATTTTTCAAATTCCGTTCCCCGCGGTTAACTTTCAAAAAGCCGTGGTTTTCATTCCCAACGTAAATCGCATTGATATAGGGGTTATTTACTACTGTAATATTATTCAAGTTTTCTAGAGATGACGTTTCTAATCTGTATAACTTTGCATCTGTTTTTTTATAGGTTAAATAAGACTGTATTTCATTTGAAAGAAAGATGTCATTCGATAAATTCTCTACACTGCTTGCAAAAGCATTAATATTCCAATCGACAATCGTTAAAAAGTTATCAATCGTGGTAGACACTTTATTTTCTATAACTTTACTAAAATAAATGAACGTTAAAGGACCAATAACGAGTAAAGGGATTAGGGCTGAAAACAGTGCTAATAAGATAATCTTCCGCTTAATTGGAGATTCGATGAGTCTCATTAGTTTAGCCATTATGTTTCTCCAGTTTATAATTTTTGTCCATGTTTCTTCTATCAATGTAAATTCCTCTTTTTCAACATTATACGCTATCACTGTTTCTTTTTTGGCTGATTTCAACACTTTTATCCCAAATTCCTTTGCTGCTTCAAACGTTGAATAAATTATTTATCCTCCTGGCGTTGGAGTGGCTCTGAATGCATTTACAGTTTTGTCCATAACAACCTGTACATCACTTCCCGAATCAAGAATCGTATTTTGAAGCGATTCTTTTTCTACCAATACTGTTGCTACGGTAAGCGGCTCTGATGCTTCGGTAGCCAACAAAGCGTCTACTTGCGCAGAGAAACAAGAATCACTTGTCTTGGCATGAACCTCCGTGGCAACAACATGATTATTAGAAATATAATTTCCATTACCTGAAACAATACGTATGATTACAGGTGTTGCACCTGCCGGCTTGATGTTCTGAGTATTAATTACTTCAGAAAAGTGATTAGCCATTACAGAATTATTATGGCCACTGATATAGAGGAGACCATACAAATCATCTAAACCATTGTCTTTTCCTAGAAAAGGAGTCCAAGGTTCATGGTCACGTAAAAAGTGATTGGAAGAAACCAAGTTTTCCGAACAATTTTCCCTGAAAACCACCATTCCTGGATAAAATGAATGAAGTCTATTATTTGTGATACTAGAACGTGTCACACCATCAAAATAGATACTGCTCGCACCTCGTGGAAAAACATTATTCGCTGTAATCAAAAGTCCACCAAAATTTTGAGCGTAAATGGAGTATCCTTTAAAACCGGCTCCTATCAGGTTATCGGTTATTTTTGAAGCCTGTCCCCAACCTCGCAGTTCTATACAGTTACCACATTCAGCTATGAAATTATCATGTATAGTCAGTGCATCTGCATGATAAATAGTAATTCCATGCTCTAAATACACAAACCCCATGCCTGTAATCCGAAATGAGTCACAAGCACTTGCAACATAAATACCCGTTTTCCCGTTAGTGTATGTGTTTTCCGGATTTGTTTCTCCTGAACCATCTTCAATAAAATGCAAACCATCAATACAAAAGTCAGAAAACTCTACCGAACTTATTCGGGGATTTCCACTTCGTTCAACATAAAATGCAGCTCCTTTATATTCCTCGTCATTTACTTCTAGGGGAATATCTACGAGTATGCGACTTCCTCCCGGCCACAATTCATGCAAATCCGCCCATTCATTCTTAGAAGTATTAAAACGAATACTCGAGGATGTAAACCCGTGTCCAGAACCCATAATTTTAAGATAACTGATGTCTATAACTACCTGACTGCCAAGATGATAATCTCCCGGTGGAATATAGATAACCGCACCCGGCTTTCCGCCTTTATTCACATCAGTGTCCGTTTGCCTGCTTTTAATATCTGCTATAATGCTATTGATTACCTCACCAATATCCTCATATGGATTACCGACAGGCCACTCTGTTACGTCGTAATAATTTTTACTAGCCATAAATAAATTCTCCTCTCAATTATTCTTTTACTGCTCCTAAAGTCATGCCACTTACAATATAACGCTGTACGAAAAAGGAAAATATCATAACAGGCAGACTAAATGAGATGGCCGCGGCTGTCATTGGCCCTAAATCAAGATTATAAGCAGTTAAAAATTCTGAGATTCCTACTGTCGCCGTTTTGGCATTCGTACTGGTCATGAGTAACGAGAACAAAAAATCATTCCAAGCTAACATAAAAGTAAAGATAGCAGTCGTTGCCAGACCCGGAAGTGACACTGGAAGAATAATTCTGATAAAGGACCCGATCCAGCTGCATCCATCCACCCTTGCCGCTTCATCAAATTCCTTTGGAACCGAGTCAAAAAAACCTATCATTAACCAAATGGCAAATGGGACATTTAAGCTGGTATACACCAAGATTAAGGCAAAATGGGTATCAATCAAGCCCATACTTTTTACAATCATATACATCGGAATCGCAATACTAATCATTGGTACCATTCTGATTACTAACGTAAATAACAAAAAGTAACTTCCTGTTATGGAAGAAAACCTAGAAATTCCATAAGCAGCCATCGCACCAAAGAACACGCTTAAAATGGTGCTGGCACCGGCCGTAATTAAGCTATTAAAAAAATACTTTCCGATAGGCAAGTATTCGAACATTTTCCTATAATTTTCTATTGAAAATTTCGAGGGCCATAAAGTCGGTGGTGCTGTCACTGCCTCGGCGGATGGTTTCAATGATGTTAATAGTAGATAGAGATACGGACCTAGGAATAATAAAGCCAGTAAACAGGTGACCACCAATACAATCAGCGTCCATATTTTATGTTTAAAATGAAAACTAGGAAGCCAAACTGGTTTTTCAACATTCGTTTCTTTTGTTGGCGTGTGGGCCATGATCTATTTCACCTCTCCTTATGAATGTCTTCTCCTAGGTGACCACATTTTTGTAATGAAGAAAGAACTTAGGACTAATAAAATGATGATAAAAATGACGGCCATGGCACTTGACTGCCCCACTTCTCCATATCGGGTCAATGTCTTATACATATAGGTACTTAGCAGCTCGGAAGAAAAACCTGGCCCTCCTTGCGTTAGCACCCACACAATATCAAATGTTCTTGCAGCATCAATAATACGAATTAATAAGGCTACGGTGGCGACTGGGATAAGAGAAGGAAAAGTAATGTAACGGAACTTATGCCATTTATTGGCCCCATCCATATCAGCAGATTCATATAAACTAATAGGAATTCCCTTAATACCTGCTAATAGAACGAGCATAATGAAAGGCGTTGTTAACCAGATGTCTGCAATAATCGTAGAATAGAGTGCAAAACGTGAGTCTGATAACCAGAGTATTTGATGCGGGTCAGAAAGGATTCCAAGTTTATAAAGCCCCCAGTTGATAATGCCGAATTGATCGTTAAGCATAAACTTCCAAATTATCCCTGTAACTAAAGGTGCCAGCATAAGCGGGCTTAACAATAGAGTCCGAATAAATTGGCTTCCTTTAAAAGCATTGCTGAGAAGCAAAGCAAGGATAAGCCCTAAGATAAACTCGAAACCCACCGCTACTCCTATATATACCACTGTGTTCCAAAGGGCTTTTAAAAAACGTTCGGAAGTCAAAGAGTTTGTATAGTTTGCAAAACCGACAAATTCACGTAATGAAGGATTAATGATATCAATCTTATAAAAACTGTCTCTAATTAAAAGAAAAATTGGATAGACCAGAAATACCAACATAAAGATCCCTGCAGGAAAGAAAAAGATCGTCGATAATGCCCCATTTTTCAGTCTCAAGAAAACCGCTCCTTTCTATCAAAATGTTATTTTTTGAACCTTTTCATTGAAAAATAGTCCAATGAAAAGGTTCTATTTAAACCTATTATTTTACTGCGGCGGTAATAAATCTTTGATTACATCTGCTGCCCAATCAAGTGCCTCTTGAGGTGTTTTTTCACCGGAAAGTGCATATTGCACGGCTGGAATGAGTGCTTCACTTTCAATTTCTTGCCATTCCTTAATAGCAGGTCGATTTTGTGTTTGTGGTCCGCTTAATGTCGTCATAAGCGGTTTCAAATGTTCATAGCCCTGCTTCGTGCTATAACTTTCAAATACAGATTTTCTCGCCGCTACACCCAATGATTTCATAAATAGTTCATTCTTTTCATAAATAAATTTGAGGTACTCCTTGGCGATCTTCTGTTTTTTGGAAGAACTAGGAATAACCTGATACCATGGGCCTGGGACAGCACCTATTCCTGCTTCGCCGCCAATCATTGGAGCACTTCCAACTTTTCCTGCTACCTTTGATTGTTTAGGATCATTTGAAGGGACATAAAAGTGACCCCATGCAAGCATCATCGCAGATTTTCCATTCCAAAATAGCTCAGAAGTTTCAGCAGATGCCATTTCAAGTGCACCTGATGGAACCGATTGATCCTTTTTCAAAAGATCAACTAAGAATTGTAAAGCATCAACATACGGTTTCGTATTAACAAGAACTTTGCCTTTATCACCAACTACCAATGGTTTCGCACCTGCTTGGGCTGCATGATCAAGCCAGCTGGCTACCGCATCTCCATTGTTCGCACCAAAGACCGTTGTTCCGTACATATCCACTTTTCCATCATTATCGGTATCTTTAGTAAAAAACTTGGCAACATCCCTATATTCATCCCATGTTGTTGGCGGATGCAGCTCATATCCATACTTTGCTTGGAAATCAGCTTTGTTCTTTTCATCTTCGAAAAGATCTTTACGGTAGATTAAATTTTTGGCGTTCGTCCATACCGGCATTCCATAAACCTTATTCTGATAACTTCCGCCTTCTACTAATCCTGGGAATAAATCATTTTTAATGTCATCTGTCATGAGATCTTCTAACGGTAAAAGTCCGCCAGCTAGAGCAGGAAACCAAAGTATATCGATGGTTGCAACATCGAATGCTCCTGCCTGTGAAGCTACCTCAGCCTTAAGTTTGTCATAGACTCCGGTATAGGGAACGGATTCAATTTTAACTGTATAGCCAGTTTCCTCTTTAAATTCCGCAGCGGTTTCTTTTGCTACCTTAAAGGCCGGGCTTCCCCCTTCAACAAGAACCGTAATCGTTTTGTTATCACCTTTTGCTTCGGAACTTCCTGTTTTTTCTCCCGAACAACCCGATAAAAAGAGTGATGATACTAATAATAATGAAACAATTGATAGGATCCCTTTTTTCTTCACCGCAACAAGCCTCCTTAATTATTAAATAAATGATCTAATGGGCTATTAGACTGTTATACATTCATTGATCATTCTCCTCCATTGTTTCTATTCTTTTTCAAAAACTTGATAACGGTTACATTTCGAAATAAAAATGATTAACTTTTATTTCCTTTTGCCCCCCTAACGTTTTTGTAAATCCTCTTTACACATTTATTGTAATGATTAATATGTTTTTATAAAATTCTAACTTTTTTAGAAAAGGTTATATATATTTAGAACTTTTTCAATAACAAACATTCCAGAATAATTAGAAGCTTGTTCCACTTTTTTCGATGAGGTGACAGGCGTTTCCAATTGAAAATAAATCAATCGATATACATCCAATAACCTATAAAAAATTTCCAGTAGGTGGTATCAATGAAATAAATTATAATGATTTTAGAAATAAAAAAATAAATTTTATACGCCAAATAAATTTAATTCAATAATCTCATTTATTAAAATGAGGCAGACTTCCCTTTCAATTTAGCCCAAAAATCAAATTATATTTTTCACAACAAATAACTTCAAGATAGAAAATACAGTCAAAATCTAGTAAGATATCCACATGTGACATTAGATAAGGGGTTAAAAAATGAGCGTATTAAATGTAAAAAATTTAAGTCACGGTTTCGGTGATCGTGCGATTTTTAATGATGTGTCTTTTCGACTTTTAAAAGGTGAACACGTTGGACTAGTTGGGGCAAATGGTGAGGGTAAGTCTACTTTCATGAATATTGTTACTGGGAAGTTGCAACCCGACGAAGGGAAAGTTGAATGGTCACGGAAAGTTCGAGTTGGTTATTTAGATCAGCATGCTGTCCTTCAAAAAGGTACAACGATGCGTGAAGCTTTAAGTACTGCTTTTCAATATCTTTTTGATACTGAAGCAGAGATCAATGAACTTTATGCAAAAATGGGTGATGAAGGCGCTGATATCGATGCCTTACTTGCAGAAGTGGGAGAGCTACAAGAAACTTTAGATAGTAATGATTTCTATCAGATTAATTCAAAAGTTGAGGAAGTTGCTCGTGGTCTAGGACTAGACGATGTTGGACTCGATCGAGATGTAGATGACCTTAGCGGTGGGCAACGTACGAAAGTTTTGCTAGCTAAGCTGTTGCTAGAAAAGCCTGAAATCCTTTTACTAGACGAGCCTACGAACTATTTGGATGAACAGCATATCGAATGGCTGAAGCGTTATTTACAGGAATATGAGAATGCATTTATTTTGATTTCACATGATATTCCATTCTTGAACACTGTTGTTAACTTGATCTATCACATGGAAAACCAAGAGTTGAATCGCTATGTTGGTGACTATGATAACTTCTTAAAAATATATGAAATGAAGAAGCAGCAGCTAGAGTCTGCTTACAAACGTCAACAACAAGAAATTGCTGATTTGAAGGATTTCGTTGCGCGTAACAAGGCAAGTGTTGCAACTCGTAACATGGCGATGTCTCGTCAGAAGAAGCTCGATAAAATGGAAATTATTGAATTGGGGAAAGAGAAGCCAAAACCAGAGTTTAAATTCAAAGAAGCTCGTTCATCTAGCCGTTGGATTTTCGAGACTGAAGATCTTGTTATTGGTTACAATGAACCACTTTCTCGCCCTCTGAATTTGAAAATGGAACGCGGACAAAAAATTGCATTCGTGGGTGCAAACGGTATTGGTAAGTCAACTCTTTTAAAAAGTATTCTTGGGTTGATTGATCCAATTTCGGGTAAAGTGGAACGTGGTGAGTATCAACACATCGGTTACTTCGAGCAGGAAGTGAAACAGGCCAACTACAACACTTGTATTGAAGAGATTTGGAGCGAGTTCCCAAGCATGAATCAGGCTGAGGTCCGTGCCGCTCTTGCAAAATGTGGATTAACGACGAAACATATTGAAAGTAAAGTCGAAGTCCTTTCTGGTGGAGAAAAAGCCAAAGTTCGCTTGTGTAAAATTCTTAATACAGAAACGAATTTATTAATACTAGACGAACCTACCAATCACTTGGATGTTGACGCAAAAGAAGAATTGAAGCGTGCTTTAAAGGCATATCGCGGAAGTATCTTGATGGTATCCCACGAACCAGATTTCTATCGTGAAATTGCGACCGACATTTGGAATTGTGAGGATTGGACTACGAAAGTGTTTTAAATAAAGATTAAGGGGTACCCAACTGGATTCTTGTCATTGGGTACTCCTTTTTATTAGCCATCCAAAATTTTTAATAAAAATAACTTTTAGATTTCTTAAAAAAGCTTATCCAAACTAAAGTTAGAATGAGCTCTATCTATTTCTGTATAACCAAAATAAACCCTTCCGAAAATCTACCCCTCAAACCCGCATTCCACCGTTCCAGTTAAAATAAAGATTTCCGACCGAACCCCAATTCCGAGCAATTTCCGAATCAAAAACAACCGTTTTTCCGCCTTTTTTTCCTCATTTTTTCGTTAGTTAAAATAAAGTCTTCCGGGAATGGAAGGAAGAAAAAACCGAGAAAAGAAGGGATAAGACCTTCTTCCTTGCTTCTTAATCTCTTGTGGTTGGGTCGCTGATTGAGTTTGAGGATTCTGGAATATCATCATAAACTTTTGTATCGACGTCGTTAATAGAACCATCGGCGAGTCCTTTAAAGACAGCGAAAAGCGGTTGAGTGACGGTTTCCTTCAGCATACCTGCCTGCTTTTGTCCCAGTGTTTGGCTTTGGCCTTTCAATTCAATCAACATGATGGCAGTATCATTTAGTGCGAATGCACCAAGAGCGGTACCCGGCAGGTTCACATCAGGGTATTTTTGAACAGCACCAAAATGGGATTCCCCTTTTTGCAGTGTTAGCGCAGATAGAGCATTAACTTGTTTACCAAGCTTCAGGACATCTTCATCCACTTCAAACTGTTTGCCGGTAAATGGATCTGTATATGGATCAGCGACTACTGCTGCAAACTGAACAGGTACGGATCGATCATCTTCATCGGAGACAGTATTGAAACCGCGGTGATGAAGATCCACATATACATCCGGTTTAAAATCTTGGAATACACTTGTTACTGTACGTGCTTCTGCTGTGACAAAAAAGCCGCCATATCTACTGTTATTTGTTGATTTCGAATTTAAGAAAGCGGCAACCTCATCATGATTTTGATTCTCTACTCTAAAATCCAGATTCGGATTATAATCCCTGTTCTGGTCGTAACCAGGGATACCGTAAACTACACGGCCGTCGTTATTCTGGGCTCTTTCGCTGCCGTCGGCATTGTAGTACCATGGTGCCTTTGTGTCTTTTGGCAGGCCAATGTTTTCCGGCAGCCAAGTCTGATGAGTATACCGAGTCGGATACCACGTATCCTCGTATTGATTATCTGCCCCTTCTGGGTTAATCCTAGGCATAATCCAGATGGATACATTCTTTAAAATTTCTTCGACTTCCTTCCCATTAGAGGAGAGCTTTTGAATGATATCGATGGCTGCTTGTGCACCAATTTGCTCATTTCCGTGAATCTGAGCAGTAATCAGGATACGCTTTTTGTTTGGATCATTATCGCCGAATTTTGCTACCCAGATCGGTTCTCCCTTGTCCGCTTCTGTTCGATAGCCATCAGGCGAAAGGTTGGAATAGCCGGCGATTTCAAGCTTCATCTTCCCCTTGGAGGAAGCTTCAAGGTTTTGAAGCTTCTCAGCTAATTCCTTGTTTGACATAAAGCTTGATAATGAAATATTTTGGTTGTCTTCGATGTACGGTCCATTCGGTATTGATTGCGGATTTGCGAAGGCTGCTGTAGATACACTTGCAGACAGAGCCAGCGCTGTTGGTAAGATGACTTTTAAAAACTTCTTTTTCATAAAACCCCTCCTATGTTTGTTGGTCCCCATTAACTATTAAAATATATGTATTTTTTATTTTGGGTCCCGAATTAAATTTTAAATGATAGATTCAAAAAACAAAACAGAACAGTATGTATTTTTGGAAAATTAAGTCTTTTGGGGGTACTAGGTTTTTATAATCAAGGAATAAATTACTAGCAAAAGAAGGATATGTTGGTATATTGTTCCTGTTAAAGAAGCGTTAAAACCGAATACGAGCTTGTACCTATTACCAGTACGTTTTCCCGTTTGGCAATTTTAAAATACCTCTTTATCCTCATTTTAGAGGGAGCATAATACCTGGAATATCTCTTCCGGCAGGAAACGATTCGGTTGATTTCCTATAGTTTGGTGCGTAATTTTGTCTTTCATAAAAGGAATCAATTTCTTCTACGGTAAGTAAGGAATCATTTACCCAGTTTTTCAAAATCCCCACCACATAGCTCAGCCTTCTCTTGTTATTGGCACATGCAATATTCATCGCTTTTAAAATCACATCTTTCGGCTGTAAAAAGCTAGAACCCTCTAACCAAGATAACAGCTGCTGTTTGGCATTCACGTTCGAAAAACCAAATCCATTGTTATCCCAAAACTCTACAATTTTTTTCACATCTTTTTGATCATTCTGAAATGGGTTCTTGATGTCTGGATTTTCCTCTATATTTGGATTAAAAGCTTCTTGTTGTTGTTTTTTATTTATTTTTTTATTTTTATGTTCTTGTTCTTTTTGTCCCACTATCGTATAACGAAGCGTCAACGTATCGTCATGCTCCCCACATTCAGTATCTTGATATGTATTATTTTCATTTTGGTCGTTAACTTCCTTGCTGAAGATCATCTCTTCATGTTCACAAAATGATTCAAATAGGCTGCGAATTTCCTGATTTTGAATGGACTCCGAAACATATTGAATAAGTGAAAGATCCTCTACATCCTTTAGCTCGGAAAAAATACAGTCCATCACCGGTTTCCCCCCTTTAACCTGGTTATCCTTCCACCAGTTTTTCATTGCCAGTTCTCTCGTATCAGGATTGTACCGTATCAACTTGTGATGCACGATGAATCGCTCCATTAATGAATGAACACTCTCAATCGAATAGCCCAAATCAAAAGCCATTTGTTTTTTCGTAATTTTATAGATGCCAGTTTGAGTCGTAAGTGGATTCGTAAGAAGATAAAGATAAAAAAATTTGTCCTCCGGGGTCATTTCTTCTAATACAATCGGATTCTTCCAAAAATCAGTACGTACCATTCTAAACTTTGCCATCTTCAACCACTGCCTTCTTCTTATAAAATTCCTTCATACTTGATATAGAAATAAATGAAGAAAAGGGTCATATGTTTTCCATTTAAAAAGTGATTCTTTATGACACACTTTCATCACCGTTTCCTTTACCAGGGCTTTATGTGAATGCCCCCGCCTTCGTCACTTCTACGATATCGAGGTTGGCGAGGAAAAGCGAACTTCCTTTTTTCATTTTTGAGCGCATTTTTTGATCCAAACATCAAAAAACGCCTTCAAAAAATGATTTTTGAAGGCGTTTTTTGCAATTTCGGTTATTTTATACCCTTTTTTGTGTGAAGGCTTTTATCTTTCTTAAGTTAAGTGCCTATCACTCCCCGAGTAAAGTCGAAGTATTCAACAAAACAAGGTGGTGAAAGGCACTTATTTTAATTTCTCATAAAATAATTTATAAAACTATAACAATGTAAAATTTATGTATTCCCTCCAACTTCTTATCGTATAAGATAAAAACAAGTAGATTTTTGTCAAATCCAGAGGGGATAACAACTGTATGGCCGATATTTTTGAAAGACTGCTTCAACTTTTTAAAATACAAAACAACTCCGGGAAGACACCCTTGGAGGATTTTGTGACAGAGCTGTTAGCGGGGGTTTTACAGACGGATCAACAGCTGCTCGACCGTTTTGTAAATGAGGTTTTATTAATTGATGGAGTTGATTTCACAGTCGATTCCCAAGTCTTTTTTATCGACCTTGTTTTTGAAAATGACTCCACTATCTGCTTTCTGGAAAACAAAGTAGCAAGTGGTGAAGGACAACGACAGTTGGAACGTTATGTCGCTGTTTTAGACCGACTAGACAGAGAGAGAGGCCAAAAGACATATTTGCGGTATTGTACAAAAAATTATAATCCTAAGACAGTGACGGCATGTTCGTTCTATCAGTTCCGCTGGCAACGAGTTTAAACTTCACTGCTGTATTTCCTTACCACAGAAAACCAAAAAGAACGAATGGTTGAGTGGTTTTCCGAGAAGATGGCAAATACGAAGCGTATTCTTAACAGCCTATGGCTTTTTTTGCAAAAATAAACTGCCATTCTTTACATGGCGAACAGTGATAGGCACTGTCCGCCACAGTTTTAAGCTCCATATAATGTTTACGCATTCAACATGTGTGGAAAGTAATTGGCAATACAAATAGATGTTGGTGGGTTTACCAGCTCTTTCTCTAGATGGACTATCTTAGCTATAGTTTTTCCGTAACAGCAAATAAATTCTCATACGGATAAAAATTATTTATTTTGAAGCATCTGTTAATGTTTCGACTTCATATCTTTCCTGTAATTCAGAATAGTTTTTGCACCGACAAAAACAATCAAAAAGTTGGATAAAAGGCAGCATGTAAAATAGTTACTAATTTTGATTAACCATTAGTTTCTTAACTTCTTCCATGCAAGGCATGCTTAATATTGCACCTTTCCTTGTTGTGACAATTGCTCCAACCGCATTTCCAAATATAATAATTTCTTCCATATCATCCATGTTTAAATCAGCAATAGGTTTATTTTTTTCTAAATATTTATATAAAACGCCACTAAAGAAGCCATCTCCCGCACCTGTTGTATCAACTGGATTCACTTTGAAGGATTTAAATTTCCCTACGTTCTCCCCTTTTCGATAAAAACAGCCTTCTACTCCTAAAGTGACAAATATAAGTTCTGTGTTATACTGTTCAACGAGTTGTCTTGTTCCTTTTTCTAAATCTGCCTTTCCAGTAATGAATTCCAACTCTTCCTGCGAAAGCTTTACGATGTTTGCATATTTCAATCCCTCTTTAATCATTTTCTTTGCATGCTCTAGATTCTTCCAAAGCAAAGCCCTTAAATTAGGATCATAGGAAACAACTTTCCCTAGTTCTTTTGCTAATTGGACTGTCTTTAGAGTGGTAGTGGCAGCTGGTTCATTAGTGAGGGAAAGAGATCCAAAATGAAAAACTTTGGTTTGAGCTACGATATTTTCATTAATGTCATCCTCTGTTAACTTGGTATCCGCACCGGGATTTCGATAAAAGCTGAATGAGCGGTCACCATATTCATCTAAATGAACAAATGCCAGCGTAGTATTTGCTTTTTGGGTAAAGGATAATCCTTCGCAGCATATGTTTGTATCTAATAAAACTTGCTTTAAATAATGTCCAAATTGATCATCTCCTACCTTACCAATGAAACAAGTCTTCTTGCCTAATTTGGTTAAGCCCGCTAATACATTGGCCGGGGCACCACCAGGATTTCTTTCAAAGACAACTTTGCCAGGCTGAGAGGAGTTATAAGGAGTTAAATCAATTAATAACTCTCCGAGAGCTGTTACATCATACATTTGAACCTCTCCTAAATTCTGGAATTTATTAAGCCAGCAGAATACTCTTCTGGCTTTTTATTTGAAATGGAACTAATTTAAGTTTTGCTTCGTAATCTATCAAGAAGCACGGCAATAACAATAACGATCCCTTTTACAACTTGTTGCCAGTAATAATCCACATTAAGCAAAGTCATTCCATTCGTTAACACAGCCACAATCAAAACCCCAGTGATAGTTCCTTGTATACGGCCACGTCCCCCTACAAAACTAGTACCACCTAGTACGACAGCTGCTATCGCATCTAGCTCAAATGCTATTCCTACCATGGGCTGCCCTGAGAACAAACGTCCTGCCATCACAACGCCACTAACACCGGCGAATAAGCCACTGATGGAATATACATTAATCAGGGTGCGATTAACTTTAATCCCTGTAAGATGTGCTGCTTCTTCATTACCGCCAATAGCATAAACATGTCGCCCGAACATCGTATACTTTAAAACGATTAACATGATGATATAAACAATTGCCATCACATAAATAGGAGTAGGAATCCCCAGAATTTCACCTGCTCCAATGAACTTGAACTGCTTTGATGCCAAAACTACAGGATATCCGCCGGTTATAACATAAGCCAACCCCCTCAGGTAGGTCATACTTCCAAGCGTCACGATAAAGGCAGGCAACTTAGTTACAGCTGTTAAAAATCCATTAATAGCCCCAGCAACATATCCTACAGCAACTCCTACTAACATAGCGATAACTGGGGGAGCTCCGGCATTTGATAGTAATACAGATATAACACCGCTCAATGCAAGGGTTGAGCCTACCGATAAATCAATTCCTCCTGTTAATATAACTACAGTCATCCCAGCTGCCAGAATGGCAGTAATTGAACTCTGCTTTAGTACGTTTAAGATATTACTTGAGTCTGTGAAATTCGGTGCAAAAATAATCATAACTATGATTAATAAGGCAAGAATTATTACCATGCCCAGCTGATTAAAAATCTGTTTAGACCGTTCCTTGAATGAAACTACGGATGGACTTGACATTTGTAAGTTTGTATTCATTATTTAACCTCCCCTGTAGCATAGTACATAATTTTTTCTTGTGTTGCTTCATCACGAGATAGTTCAGCTCTCAGTTTACCCTCATGAATCACTAAAATCCGATCACTAACTCCTAATATTTCTGGTAATTCAGAAGAAATCATCAATACAGCAAGCCCTTGTTCTGCTAATTTACTTATGATTTTATGAATCTCAGTCTTTGCACCTATGTCTACACCACGGGTCGGTTCGTCAAGCAGCAGTATTTTAGGACCAATTGATAACCATTTAGCAATAACAACCTTTTGTTGATTTCCTCCGCTAAGGCCCATAACATTTTGTTCCTTTGATGCCGTTCTTACTCCAAGTTCTTTAATGTATCGATCTGCATCACGATTCATTTGCTTATTCTGCAATAGTTTAAATTTTCGATAGGTTGGCAATTGTGCCATTAGTATATTTTCTTTTACGGATAAATTCGGTAATAACCCCTGTTCCTTCCTGCTTTCAGGAACATGAGCAATGCCAAGCTTTATTGCGTCAATAGGACTTTTTATATGAACCTGCTGGCCATCCACAATTATTTGACCCTCTGACAGTTCGGATAGTCCAAAGATTGTTCTTACCAGCTCAGTCCGTCCTGCACCGACAAGGCCTGCTAATCCCACTATTTCTCCAGGGTAGATTTTCAGCGATATCCCCTTTACAAACTTCTTATCAGAGACATTTTTTAACTCAAGGACTGGTTTTTGTTCAGCCCTAACAATTCTTTCGATTCTTTCTCTTACAAATAGCTCATTTAACTCTCTTCCTACCATAAGTTTTACTAGATTCTCAGGATTTGTATCCGCAATTGGGCCACTTGTAACCCAATGACCATCTCTAAGAACTGTAAAGCGATTTGAAATTTTAAAAATCTCATCCATTCGATGAGAGATATAAACAATAGCTACGCCTTTTCTTCTTAATTCTTCAATGATGCCAAAAAGCTTGTCTATTTCTTTATCTGTCAGAGATGCCGTCGGTTCATCCATTATTAAAATCTCAGAGTTAATTGATAGAGCTCGAGCAATTTCTACCATTTGTTGTTGGGCCACACTTAAGGTAGAAACATCCGCACGAGGATCCAAGGAAGATCCTATTGATTTTAAAACTCGGGCAGCATTTTCATAAATATCATTCCATTTTATTAAGCCCAGCCTATTTTTCTTAAATGATGCCCCCATCATAATATTCTCACCAATGGACAAATTTGGTGAAAGGCTTATTTCTTGGTGAATAACACTGATCCCTTTATTTCTTGCCTCCATTGGATTATTCCAATGTACTTTTTGATTTTTATATTCAATCGTTCCTCCATCAGGCTGATACACTCCAGCCATAATCTTCATTAAAGTAGATTTTCCTGCGCCATTCTCCCCCATCAAGGCATGAACTTCCCCTTTATAGAGTTCAATATTAACGTTTTGCAACACCTTGACACCGGAAAACTTCTTCGTAACCGCCTTCATCCTAAGGATGGGTAACTGACTCTCTGGTAGACGGCAATTTATATGTTCTTGAACCTGAAAAACCGACATTAGTGCCACTCCCTTAGTCTCTTTTTAAGTCATATTTTAATAGGATATAAATATAGTGCTCCTGATAGAGCACCATATCTTACCTTCACTAGAGGGAAAATTAATTACCAGCCACTATATGAATCAACATTATCCTTAGTGATAAATTTAGTTGGAATAAGAACTTTTGAATCAACTTTCTTTCCATCAATGATTTTTAATGCTAAGGCAACGCCATCAATAACCATTTGATTCGGGAATTGTGCTGAAGTACCAGCAAAGCTTCCGCCTTTTTTCAGCGCATCAACTGCAGAAGGCGCACCGTCAACACTTACGACAAAGAATTCATTTTGTCTACTAGCTTGTTTTTGAGCAATTTGTACTCCAACAGCCTCTTCATCATTTATTGTAAATACTGCATCGATTTTTTTGTTTGCTGTTAGTGTACCTTCCATTACGGTAAGAGCCTTTTCACGATTACCCTCACCATTTTGTTTAGCAACAACCTTGATATCTGGATATTTTTTAATTACTTCGTTAAAACCTTTAATTCGGTCTGTCACTGCTGAAACAGGAGGTCCATCAATAATGACAATATTACCTTTTCCATTAAGTTGTTTTACCAGGTACTCCGCAGCTAATTTACCTGCTTGAACATTATCAGACATAACCACTGAGTCAATGCCACCTTCTGCATATCCATCAAGAGCAACAACCGGAATACCTGCTGCTTTTGCTTCACTAACTGCACCGGCAATACCAGCAGAATCAAATGGGCTTAATAATATTAAATCAACTTTTTTTGTAATAAAGTCTTCAATTTGTGCAGTTTGTTTAGCAAGATCTTGATCCGCACTTACAGTCGTTACTTCAGCATTATACTTAGAAGCAACTTCTTTAGCCCCTTTAGACATCGCTACAAAGAATGGATTACTTAAATTTGGAACTGTTAAACCAATCTTTAGCTTTTTTTCAGTTTTAGACTTGTCATTTGTTTTACCTGTATTAGAAGCGCTTTCATTATTGCTGCAGGCACCTAAAAAGCATAAAGTTAAAATTAATAATACTATGTTAAAAATTTTAAAGTTTTTCATGGTTTGTAATTCCTCCTAAATATAGTTTTGTAAAGTAATAGATACTTCTAGCAAAACACTATCCTTGTAAAAAAATCTGTAATACCGTAGTATAAAAATGAGTGCTAAAATTAGTATTAATTTTAGATATACTCAAGCAGGGTTATGATTTTGGGCTTTTTTCCATTTGGTCGTGGTTGCCCTGAATCGTAACCTTTTTTTGTGTGATTCTTTCATTTTTCTCCCTCAAAGAACAAGTTAATTAAAACGATTAGAATCTCTTCTATTATTTTCACAACTCAATAAGCATCACCTCCTAAAAATGATGTGGATACTTTTTAAAACGTTTTCATTTAAACGCCTTCGTTTTTTGCTTTTATCTTTATATTAGATCCTTACCTATGGGGGAAAAGTCAGACTACGCGAACAGAAATTCCTGATTCCTCAATGCGGTTAAGTACGGTCTTTTGTGCAGCACTATCGGTTATTAAATAATTTATCTCATGAATATCCGCAAACTTCGCAAAGCTTACTTGACCTATTTTGGTATGATCGGTAATGAGAATAACCTTTTCCGCACAATCAATCATCTTCTTTTTTGTTGATGCCTCAATTAAATTTGGGGTGGTTAAGCCATTTTCTACATCAACGCCATTCGTAGCAATAAACGATTTGTCTACACAAATTTGATTAAAGCTGGATTCAGCCAAAGGACCTACCAACGCTAGTGTTTCTGAACGCAGAGAACCACCACATAATAAGACTTCAATTCCAGATATATCCTTTAATTCGTTGGCACATAATATTGAATTGGTAACCACCTGTAAGCTCGAAAAGTTTCTTAGTTCTTGAGCAAGATAATAAGTTGTCGTACCCGAATCGAGCAAGATACTTTCCCCGTTCTCAATAAGTTTAGCCGCTTCCTTTGCAATAGCCCTTTTCTCTTTTTGAAACTGCACTTCTTTCTCAATGTAAGTTGGTTCGAAGGTCACACTTTTGAACCAGACAGCCCCACCATGCGTTCTTTTTAACAATTGTGCTTCCTCTAGTTCCTTTAAGTCCCTACGTATTGTTGATTCGGACAAGTCGAAGTGTTGACTTAATTCTTGTACATCTACTCTAGAATTCTTGTTTAGTAACTCTAATATGGCCGACTTTCTTTCTATACCGTACACAGAATCGTTTCCCTCCATTTCATTTGAAATGCAAATCTTGACCGTTTTAGCTCACTTTTGAATGAATTTGATTGTTTATGCTCATTTTTGATTATATGTGCTATTTTACCAATTTACAATATTAATTTTAGAATAATTTAAAAATTTAAAATTAATAAATTAAAACAAAAAACTATTGCTTTTCGAAGATTAGAATAAGTTAGACTATATTTATTATTTATTAGGGGAACACTCTAACTAAGTAAAACTTAGAAGTAAACACAAGTAAGTGCTTCGAATGGTATTGATTTGAGAGAAATGAAAGTAGTAGTTTTGAAAAAGAAAAATTGAAGTATAAATTCTAAAATAAAACTAAATGGGAAAAAGGAGTTTCTCCATTTAGGGAGTAACTCCTAGTTTGTGGTCCCAAAATTGAATAGAAGCAGGAAACCCCCTTTCGTTGTTCCTGCTTCTTCTTTTAAAATCATAGCCGAGACGCACTCAACGTGTGTGGACTGTAATTGACAACACACGAGATGCTGGCGGGTTTATTCATTCTCGACTGGAAGTTCAACAGTAAATGGTTTTAATTCCTTAGTTGGAACAAAGCTTGAAAAATCAAATAGCAACATTGTATTTTCCAGCTTAAAATTCTCAATCCTTTCTTCTCCGTATAAGTCAAAAGTAGATTGGAAGTGTGCTGATGCCTTATCAATCATTTTTACTTTATTAAAGGGAATACCGTGGTTTTTAGGAGGCCATGGATTTTCTGGGTCAATCTTGGTTAAATATTCCTTATCAACCAACCAGAAAAGGTATTCCAAATTATGATTAATTGTTTCAAGTTTACCTTTACTCAGGTTCTTCGGAAGCCCTGTAAGTTGATAATCTATTACCAATTTTCCACCTTTTTGAGTAACATCATTTACCTGCAAGCCTAAATTGAACCGTGTGCTTTTTAAGGTGAAAGATTTAATATTCAAAAGCTGTTGTACCTTTGGATCTGCTGAAGATAACTGAGGATAAAAGGTAAGTGAAGTAATGTCTGAATTGAGCTTGGTCATTTCTCTTCTCATGGTACTATGGTATCTATCTTCTTGTTTCGATTCCTCGAGAAATGTTGAGTTTCCAAAAAGGGGATTGCATGATTTAATATGCGGAACAAAGGTTATCAATAAAAATTAGCTGGCGAGCAGTGTCTGTCACCGTTCGCCAGCTAATTTAATAATACATTAATATTAGTGTTATTAACACTCATCAAAAACGTCAAAGCAAAAAATGCCCGGAACTTTTGAATTCAGGGCATTTTTTACACTTTCCCAACTATTTTTCTTTTTCTAGTTTGTATTTCACAAAATATTACTAAATATTTTTTAACAATTTCGTGAACAAAAAGGTATAGAATCGATAAAAAACTGTATTAACAACATATTTTTATTAATTCAAACTAACCAACTTTGCTTGGCATTCTGACCAACTGTACCGGTCAATCTGGCCAATTGTACTGGTCAATCTGGCTAGCTAACATGTGGTCAATTTGACCAGACAATACCAGAGATTACTACAGAGACTACTACAAAGATAAAAGATATATAGTCGTCTTCCTCGAAAATTTGGTTGAATCAATTTGAAATTTCAAAGAAAATAGTAGTTTTTCCACCTGTCCTTTTGGCTTCAAAATCAATATATAAATAGTGCATGGATCATATTCAACTGGAATATTACATAGTTGGCAGGCAAAAATTTTGTCAGTCAAAGGAATGTTAAATTATTTGTGTTTGAATGTCACTTATCTAGTTTCTTACTTCTTAGGAGCTGCGTAGCTCTTTGGCAGCTCTAGTCCTCGCTGCTCCATAACTGCACGCAGTCGGTCCGGGTAGTCGGTGATGATTCCGTCAACGCCGTCATCCATAAGTTTTTCCATGGTCGGCTCGTCGTCGATTGTCCACGGTATCACCTTCATACCATTCTTGTGCGCTTCCTGCACCATGTCCTTCGTTACGTATGGCTGATAGTCTGCATCGGTGACTTTACCATTCTGTGGGAAACCATGTACAGGTGAGATGGCGTCTGCACCAAAAGAGTGAGCTGCCGCCACAAGGTCACCTCCGAAGTCGTCGATATCAATGCCACCCAACCAAGGAGATGCTCCAGCTTGCCCAGGCTGCAGGAACTGCGGGCCGTTGGTCAGTGCGACGAGGGGCAAGTGCGGCTCGACCTCGTGCATGCGCATGAGCGATCCCCAGTCGAAGCTTTGAATGGACACCCGG
Source organism: Neobacillus bataviensis (assembly GCF_019969725.1). The sequence continues at coordinate 167,899 of NZ_JAHXYW010000002.1, read as the reverse complement.
TTGATCATTCCGGCTTCGCGAACCTCTCGGGCAACAATCTGCACGAATTCTTCACGTGGAGCAGTCTGTTCTGGTGCGCCGGCCTCTACCTTCGTCTCGATGTTCATCCACACCTTGTTCGCGTGATAACGCTTAACTAGGTCAAAAATCTCGCTTAGCATTGGCATCCTTGCGCCGGGGCTCAAGTTCTGGCCTGGGAATTGTGACAGCTTTAGAGAGCCACAATCCAGTGTACGCACTTGGGCCAGTGTGAGGTCCTTAATATATTTGCCGACGTAGGGATATTCAGTGTCACCAGGGAATGCTGGGCTTGTATCCAGGCACTTATCGCCCGAAATCTTACGGTCATGTGTGATAACGGCTTGGTGATCCTTAGTGATCTGCACGTCCATCTCAAGTGTGCTTACACCAACTTCGAGGGCTCGAGAAAACGACGCGATTGTGGACTCACTTGTAAGGCCGATTCCACCACGGTGCGCCTCAAGATCAAACCCTTTCGGACCGAAGCTCTTCAAATCTTCTGACAAGAACTTATTCTCAGCAGCCGAGGCTGATTGTGCTGATAATTGGCCTGCACCTGTACACACCATAAGGGCGGCCATCGTTGCAAGAACAAACTTTTTCTTTTTCATATTCTCATCCCCTTATAAAATTTATTACTCTATAAGTATAGTAGGATTATGTAAATCCCTGATGATGTATATGAAAAGATATAGTAAAGAAAAATAAGAAAATTATCACAGTTCTTTTGACTTGAATAGTTATATGAATCTAGCAATAAGGTTTTTAGCAGGAAGTCAAACTTCAAAATATCTTCGCCGTGGATAAGGCATCGGTGTAGAGCTAGTCCTATGCTACCTGTTGCTTTTTTTCCTAGCCACAAAACTTTCTTCATCCATGACTCTGCCTGCTTCTATTGATCGACTTAATAAAATCATATACTGCTTTCGAACAAAATCTTTTAATAGTTCTATTTTTTCTTTAGTGTCAATAACTTCAAATGGAATAAAAACCTCATGTTTTTTTAATGCAAAACTTCTCATTTCTTTGATTTCAAAATGTAAGAGTTCTTGAATTTCTTTTTGAATCATTTTCCCCTTAATAGACTCTTGATTACCTGGGTCCACATGGAGGATCAATGCCATTTAGGGATTTTAAGGGAACCTCTAGGATTTTGTCCCTATTTACTATATTTACCAAAATTGGAATAATGATAGAGTATCACTTTTTCAAAGGGGGAGTTTCATGTTTCGTCGTAAATCGATTATCACGGTCCTAGCTGCAAGCATGATTTTATCATCAGGGGTGGTGTATGCTCAGGCAAATGGTGCCCAAAATGCACAATCAGACACAGCTTTTGACAACAAGGTTATCAAAAAAATCAACGTAGACAATATGTACAATACGATTAAGTATCTTTCGGCAGTGCCTAGGGAAGCGGGTACCGAGGGAGAGGTTCGTGGGGTTGAGTACATAGAAGGCCAGTTTAAGAGCCTAGGACTCGAAACTAAAAGAATACCGTTCCCAATCTATGATTATAAGACAAACCGTGAAGTAGCTGAAGTTGACGGAGTTAATTTAAATGGCCATGCCTTTAGCGGCAGTGCAAGCGGGAATGTAACGGCTGAGCTCGTTAATGTTGGAAAAGCATTAGCTGGCACGGTTCCCGATGATGTAGCAGGTAAAATTGCCTTGGTTGAGCGGGGAGATATAACATTTGTTGAAAAAGTGCAAAATGTAGTTGCTAAAGGTGCAGTTGGAGTACTCATGTATAACAGCAATGCTAATGGTAATAACTTTGGAAAAGCAAATGGAGAAGTTCCTGCTGTAGCTATTTCACAAGCACAAGGCCTAAATCTAGTGGAAAGATTAAAGAACGGCTCTGTAAAAGCCACACTAGATGTCGATATCCAAAAAATCGAGAAAACTTCTTATGTTGTTGAAGCTAAATTAAAGCCAAACAAGAACAAGGACACAGGCCAAATTGTAACGATTGGTGCACACCATGACTCTGTTCATCTTGGACCTGGTGCAAATGATGATGCTTCCGGAGTTTCAGCGGTATTGGAGCTTGCAAGAATTTTTGTGAATACTCCGATTGATACCGAAGTCCGCTTCCTTACATTCGGTTCTGAAGAAAGAGGGATGGTGGGCTCGTCTTTCTACGTTTCACAACTTCCACAAAGTGATATAGACCGCATGGTTGCCCACTTCCAAATGGATATGATTGGCGGGGCAGAAGCAGGAGAAGATCATCCATTAGGTGGACTGATCATGTATACAATTGACGGTAAAAAGAATCTTGTAACGGACTTAGGAGCGGCATCCGGATCTAGAATGTTTGATGTGGCGCTGCCGTATGGCCAATTAGGAAGAAGTGACCATCAGCCATTCCATGATGTGGGCATTCCTTCTGCTCTATTTATTCATTCACCTGTTGAACCTCAGTATCACCAGCCAACAGATACGATTGAACATATCAGCAAGGAAAAGCTGCAACAAGCTGCCTCAATCGTTGGAGCATCAGCCTATCAAATTGTTCGCCCGGATACACCAGCTCTTGATCGATCACATGTGGCTCCTGCAACAGTAAACTACGAATTTGAAAACCGTCCAGTAGATTAATAAAAAAGTAGAAAAACGCTTGAATCAAAAAAAGATTCAAGCGTTTTTTCTATGGGCGTAAAACACCTTCCAGATTTTTATCCAAGATTTCTTAATTGAAATTTTTTACATAGGGGCGTATTCTATTTAAGTTAGTTTTTTATAGAAAAATAGATGTTAGGCTCAATAATCTAAGGTCTATGAGCCAGCAATTAGTTCAAAAATTAAACTGAGGGAGGAGAGAGCTGATGAAATTAAAATGGTTTTTAATGATGGCATGCTTAATTATGATTTGGAGTGTTTCTTGGCCAATTTATAAAGTTGCATTAGTGTATACACCTCCTTTACTTTTTGCCGGGATGAGGTGTCTGTTTGGCGGCGTGATCCTAGGTGCGGTCATTTGGAAAACACGTACCCGCATTCAATGGCGAAAGAATTGGAAAATATATGTCGTAACCGGCACTTTAAATATTGCTTTATTCTATGGGCTGCAGACTGTGGGGCTTAAATTAGTACCATCTGGCTTATTCTCAGTCATTGTCTATTTTCAACCTATTTTAGTAGGTCTGCTTGCATGGCTATGGTTAGGTGAATCAATGACCCTTCCTAAAGTATTGGGACTTATTTTAGGATTTCTTGGAGTCATTTCGGTAAGCGCAGAAGGATTTTCCGGCCATGTTTCCATTTTCGGTATTATTCTCGGCATATTATCCGCTCTATCCTGGGCATTAGGTACAGTTTACACCAAAAAAAATTCTCACTCGGTTGATTCTCTTTGGATGGTAGCATTCCAGTGTTTAATTGGGGGATGTGTTTTGATGATAGCCGGACTTTCGTCTGAGAATTGGTCCAGTATTGTTTGGAATGATACGTTTATATGGGGTCTTTCCTTTGGCACGATTCTAGGGATTGCGTTATCATGGATTCTCTACGTTATACTTGTGAAAACAGGAGATGCCAGTGTTGTGGCAACATTTACATTCTTAGTTCCAATGCTCGCAGTTATCATCGGGACTGTATTATTAAATGAACCCTTTACCAAACTACTATTCTTAGGAATTGTTCTGATCGTGGCCAGTATCTATCTTGTAAACAAGAAGCAAAAGCAGGCTGCTGACCAGGTTGTTATTCATGGGAAAATGGGAGTTTAATATTTAATAAGTCGTTTTAATGGGTCACATTTTAATGTCAGTACTAAAAAGGATAGATGAGCAGAATAAATGCTCTATCTATCTTTTTTTGTACATTTTATGAAAAGGCAACAGAAGGTAATTCATCAATTTCCATACGAAGTAGACAATAAGATTTTTGTCGCCGGTCCTTTTATTACGGTTGGAATCACTCATTAACCATAAAATTCTGCTTCTCCAAGTATTTCAGCACTGTTTGTGAAAATTCGAGGTGAGATTCCTTTGTATACTTGGCAATGGTATAGACTTGAGCAAGATTTTTTAATCCTAATCGCTCTGTCATTTCTTGAGCCTAGGAACGTCTATGTAGCGATTCCAGCCCTTTTCATATCTTTGTAGATTTTTATTTTTTCTATTTCCTTTTATTTAAATACTCATTTCCTAGAATTCCAATTAAAAAAAGAGCCGGTTCTTATGAAGTTATGAATAACTTATGCAGAAAAGAATAAAAAGCATCTATTCCCCTATCTCCCCATCCTATAGTTACTACAAAGCAAAATTTCAAAACGGAAGATTACTAGTGAAGTTTCCTTTTATTTTTTCTGAATATTCCTATTATTCTATATACCGGCACGATATTTGCATGTAAGAGAATGTAACTATTTTCTATTTTAAGGGGGCTTAAAAACATGCAAGAACATCCTAACAAAAAAATGGACACATCTGCATCAGAACTTCATGATAGTGATGCTGCCCATCTGGCATCGCTTGGATATGAATCAGAATTTCGTCGCGACATGAGTCCATGGGCAAACTTTTCGCTTGGGTTCACCTACCTTTCTCCTGTAGTAGGTGTGTACACATTATTTGCATACGCACTTGCTCAAGGCGGCCCGCCCATGATTTGGTGTCTTATCATCTGTGGTCTCGGACAATTACTAGTCGCACTTGTCTTTAGTGAGATTGTTGCACAATTCCCTGTTGCAGGAGGAGTTTATCCTTGGGCCCGTAGATTATGGGGGCGAAAGTATGCGTGGATGACTGGCTGGGTTTACTTAATAGCTTTGTTTGTTACGATTGCCAGTGTTGTATATGGAGCTGGACCTTTTCTGGCAGAGGTTTTGGGTTTCGAAGTTTCAGTGGACTCCATCATTCTTTGTGCCATAGTCATTCTTACACTATCGACAATCATCAATTTCCTGGGCACAAAGGTTCTCGCAGCTGCAGCAGTAATTGGTTTTACGGCTGAGATTATTGGCGCGCTTGCAGTTGGTTTTTGGCTGCTTTTTACTCAAAGACATCACGGTCTTGATGTGCTCTTTGATTCTTTTGGTGCCCAAGGCGGCCATAGCTACTTTTATGCATTTGCTGGAGCTGGATTAATCGGAATTTTTCTATATTTTGGGTTCGAAGCTTGTGGTGATGTTGCGGAAGAAGTACCCAATCCAGGTGCTCTGATCCCAAAGGCAATGCGCAGGACGATTTACATTGGTGGTGCTGCCGCAGTTTTTGTTAGCCTTGCTTTAGTACTTTCCATTGCTGATATTCCGGCAGTTATCGCTGGTAAAGACGTTACGCCAGTTGACACAATATTAACGAATGCATTTGGTAATGTTGGTGCAAAGATCGTAATGGGTATTGTATTGATTTCATTCCTTTCATGTGCAATAAGTTTACAGGCAGCAGCCAGCAGACTTGCCTATTCTTATGGGCGTGATGACATGATTGTAGGAAGCCGATACTTAAAAAAGTTTTCACCTGCTCGTCACATTCCACCTTATTCGCTGCTACTCGCAGCTATTGTTCCAGCTATTATTGTTCTAGGCTCAAAAGTGTCTACAGACGCGCTCACAAAGATCATCAGTTTTGCGTCGCTTGGAATTTATATTGGATTCCAAATGGTAGTCCTTGCTGCACTTCGAGCTAGACTAAAAGGATGGAAGCCAAGTGGCAAGTACCAATTGGGCAAGTGGGGACTGCCTATCAATATTGGTGCTCTTGTCTATGGAATAATTGCCATGATCAACATGTGCTGGCCAAGAACGCCAGATGCAGCTTGGTATGATAACTATATCGTTCTCGTTTCGGGAATCGTAGTTGTCGCTGCCGGTTTACTGTATATGATGATTCATCGCAGCCACGGACATAGCGAAATGCCGTATAATGATGCGATACCCAAAAAATATATCTCCCATCAAAACAATGACAGGCCAATGTAGGTTTGTTACAAACTCATATTAGAGCGAGTTGCAGTGCCTGTCACGTCCCGAAAAATGTCGAAGAATTCGATAGAATACGGGAAGTAACAGGCACTTATGCTATTAAGTAATTGCAATAATAGATGCAGCTTAAAAAGACCACAGGGACGGTTCTCATGGTTTAAAGACCACCAGAACCGTCCCCTTGGACTAGTCTAAGTACCTCTTCATTTCCTTAATGATTTCCTTTATCTCATTTACTACCCGATTTCGTTGTCTAACGAAAAAGGTTAATGTGAAAAGAAATTCATCAGGCGGTGTATTGCTGCGATTCTTGTCTTTCACCTTTGCTAAGCCAGGGTACGGTTGAAACGGAAAGGTATTATCGTAACCATATTTACTTGAATAGGAAAATTTAAGCCTATTTAATGTTCCGCCAATCTTTTTCAATAGTTTATTGTACCTATCGACATCCAGAACTTCTTTTCCTGACAGCTCTCGGGTTACCTCTGTTAATTCCTCAAAAGCCTGATAAACAATGGTAAAATCGAAGGCCTCATCTGAACTTTTGTCCAGTTCATTCATAATCTTTCTGCTGTCTGAAATAAAATCAATGAGGTTGATCGGCAGGATATTTACATTCGCTAACTTATCAACAAGCCCCAAATGTATCCCTGTGTCTCTAAACAACAAATCAAAATCCACCTTATCCAACAGGTCGTCTTCTGTGTGCCACCACCAGTTGCCGCCAGGGGTCTGATAAATCTTTTCCTTTTCGATGGGTTCATATTTAAGCATAAGATGGATAGGAATATTCGTCCCCCAAAAGGATTGGTCCGCCCCTCGAGGAAGATAATCAAAACGAGATGGCTCTTTTTCTGTATAGGCAGCGATAATATCCTTTAGAAACTGGGCATTCTCAAGAGATGTAGATCTTGGAACCACATGTACATTTCCCTTTGTACCTGGGAAGTCAATATTAATATGAGCCACGCATCGCTCATTGATTTCTTGCCAAAATTGATCACAATACCAAGCAGATCCTGCATACCGGCCATTTGAATGTCCAGGCCACCAGGCAATTTTGATCCCTCGTTTACGTGGCTTGTTAGAAAATATCCGTGCCAATTCCAGCATGAGAGCGTTTGCAGTCGCATTATCTGTTGCCCCTTTATGCCAGGAATCATAATGACCGGAAATGAGGATGTACTCGTCCATTTCACCTGGTATATCAGCAACCGGAAGACTGACACGTTTGATTCCATTTTTAACCTCAGTTTTCAAAACAACCATAACGGAATCTTTCCGCGTAAGTTCGAGCAGCTTCATTCCATCATAATAGTTAATTCCAACAACAGGAATTTTCGTGAGTTGATCGATGTTTTCAATGGTCGGAGTGCCCCAAACAGTCCCAACGGTTTCTTCATGGATAGCCTCTTCTTTAGATGGCCAAATATGAATAAGGCCTATAGCTCCAGCACTTTCAATTTTTTTCACATAATCCTCATAGTAGTTCCAGCTGACAACAATTTTATCTTTCATATTTTCGAAACGATCTGCTGGTCCACTGACACTTCGATTCTTTTCACTATCGCAGTCGTATATGACATTCCCCTTGATCCCTTGTGGAAGATGATATCCAAACGATCTTGTTTTTGCACGAATATCCAGGTGATTAGGCGCGATTACGGACACTTGCCCATCGACGGGGTCACTGAAATACCCATCGAATTGGTTACGGTTATGTTGAATATGATGCCTTTGCAATGTTTCTACAATATAATCAACTGCTTTTTCCGCCCCTTCTTCCCCGGTTAACCGTGCCCATTGGGAAAGAGTCTTCACATGCTGATATAAAAGATTTTTATCAATCAAATCTAGTAACTTTGAATATTTAGTAGATTGAGTATTCAATGGCACTCATCCTTCTATTAATAATGAATAATATCTGCCACGATGACAAAAAAAGCACCGATGACAACCCACATTAACAATAAAGGCCAGAAAAACTTTACCCATTCTTGATATTTTATCTTAGAAACGGCCAAGCTTCCCATTAACATTGCTGAGGTAGGCAGGACACAATTGGATAGTCCGTCCCCGAGCTGATATGCGAGAACAGCCGTTTGTCTGGTGACATCTATCAAATCAGATAATGGAACCATTATTGGCATAGTCGTTGCGGCGAGTCCCGTTCCCGAAGTAATAAAGACATTCATAATGGTTTGGAAAAAGTACATACCCAGTACTTGAACAAAACCTGGCAAATGGTCAACCATCAACGCAAGCCCATTGACAACGGAATCAATGACATGTCCTTGCTCTAACACGACCACTATCCCTTTTGCTAATCCTACAATGAAGGCACCAAATGTAATGGCTTTCGCTCCCGCTACAAATTCACTTGCAATTTTACTAGGACCATATTTTGATAAGAAACCAACAATAATTCCTAAAGCGAGGAAAAAGGCAGCCAGTTCCTGCATCCACCAGCCTTTTTCTGATACCCCCCAAATTAATAGACCAAACCCGGCTAACACGGTGATAATCGTTAAATAATGAGTCACCTTCATGGACGGCAAGGAAATCATACTAACAGTCTCGTGTCCTTCTTCTTTTTCAAGATCGAAGACTATACTTTTGGCTGGATCTTTTTTTATCTTTTTCGCATAACGAATAATATAAAGACTCGTGACAACTAATAGAACTACTAAGATAATGGCACGTAACCACATCCCTGAAAACATAGGAATTTCAGCGATTGATTGTGCGATACCAACGTTAAATGGATTAAGTAATCCTGCCGTAAAACCAACTGCAGCACCGAGCATCACCATGGCCGTTCCAGTCATGGCATCATAACCTAACGCTCTCGCAATGGCAATTCCGATCGGCACAAACGCCATAACCTCTGCTGACATCCCGATAGTAAACCCACCGACTGAAAAGATGGATAAGAAAATCGGAATGATGAGAAGGCCGCGGTTCATAAAGGTCTTTCCAACCCTTGCTGCCACAGCTTCGATTGTTCCAGTAGAATTAATGATTTGGAAGACACCACCGACAATAAAGATAAAAAAGACCGTATCAGCTGCGTCAACCAGCCCATTGACAATCGCTAAAGGAATAGCAATAAGACTGACAGGATTTTGATCTACCTGATGATAGGAATCCTGAACTACAACGGTATTTCCAGTGCTCTTGTTTTCCACTCGATCAAATTCACCTGCTGGCAGTAAATATGTGAGTAGAGCTGCAATTAACACCATACTTAAAATGATGACATAGGTGTGTGGCATTTTTAAAAATTTTGACATAGGCTTTTCAACTGTTACATATGGGGCTGTTTTATTTAATTTCACTTTCTTTCACCCTTTACCGTTTATTTGGAAAAACCAATCTTTTTCAAACTCTTATTGTTGTTTATTTCTTTTCCACTCTTCAAATTCACTGCGAATGGCTTGAAGGTAACCGTCATTTGTACACACATCATAAGTCGTCATCGCTAACGCCTTTGCCGCTTTATTTAAACCTGCCATCCCTTTTTCAGAACAGGCTGCCTCTACAAATTCAGGAGTATGAGTATTCGCTGTATCCGTAATTTTGATGTAAGGATGAATGGTAGCGGTCATCTGTCCAACATTTCCAATATCAGAAGAACCAATACCGCCCTTTTTTGGAGGCTCGCATACTTCTTCACCCAAAAGTTCCAAATTATCTTTAAATAAAAAGGCGAGCGCTTTGTTGTTGTTTCGTTCGGCGTAAACCAAGCCCTCCTCTATTTCTATTTTTGCACCGACGGCTTCTGCCGAAGATCGTGCCGCTCTATACACCTTTTCACGAACAATCTCCAATTGTTCGACTGTCTCTGCTCTTAATAAAAATTCAGCTTCACAGTAGGCTGGTACTACATTCGTAGCTTCACCGCCCTTTGTTATAATGCCATGAATTCTGACATCGTCATTGAAAAACTGACGTAAGGAGTTGACAGCAACAAAGGTATTGATGACTGCATCCAATGCACTGATGCCTTTTTCTGGGCTGGCAGCAGCGTGTGTAGCCTTTCCGTAATATTTAAAGGCAGCGTCCACGCAGGCCAATCCCCCACGTAAAACCATAGTACTCTTATGCGGATGACATATCATCGCCACATCAACGTGATTGAAAATTCCCTCTTCAACCATTAAGATTTTTCCCCCGCCTACTTCTTCTGCTGGAGTACCCAAAACAACGATTTTCCCCTTTAAATTTGGAATGGCATCCTTCAACGCTAATGCTGCCCCTACCGCAGACGTTCCGATGATATTGTGGCCGCATCCATGCCCCAATCCCGCCAATGCATCATATTCAGCAATCAGAGCAATAGTTGGACCTCCATGTTCCCCTTCCCATGTTGCCCTGAAGGAGGTTTCCAGATTGGCAATCCCTTTTTCAACGGTAAATCCAGCATTTTCTAATGGCTCTGTCAACCAGTTCATGGCTTTATGCTCATGAAAGCTAACCTCGGGATTCCGGTGAATTTTTAATGCTAATTCGCGTAATTCGGCATCCATGGAATCAACAGCATCCAGAAGTGCCTTTTTCTGTTGGACTATTTCGACTTGCACAATTATACATCCCCTTAAATATTCAGAATAATCTTGAACTTATTGCTATTCTACTTTCAGTCGAATAATAAGTAAAATTAAGCTTTTTTTAGATCCTTATAAAAAAATTTTATAGATTTTACATACAACGAACTAAATATTTATTAGCACTTACTCTAATTAAGCTTTTTTTCAAACAAAAAAGAGAATCACCTATCACGTGTTCTCTTTTAGTTCAATAGTTCCTGTTCGGATATTTTTTTTATATAATAAACAAACTCTGATACCGTTGCCAAACTCATCGATGCTTCTCTGTAATACATCCATGTTCTTCTTTTTATTTCCTGTCCATTTTTAAAAATTAAATTATAATGACGTAATTTGTCACTATCTTTTAAAAAGACACTCGGTATGATGGAATACCCAAGTCCCTTTTTCACCATCTCCCTGCAAGTCTCGTAGCTATCTACTTGCATAGTAATCAAAGGCGGTTCTATAAACCTTTCATTCCACCAATATTCAATACTTTGGTCGTATGGATTATAAGGACTGGTCTTATATTTTTGAAGAACTTTTGGCTCTTTTCTGTTTATCATCGGCATGTGGGGCAGTTCCTCTAAATCCATGTGCTGATTGGCTATAATACATACATTTTCTTCGCTAAGGAGATATTTTTGACCAGACCAATTATAGTCCCCTCTCACGATGGCAATATCAATCTGTCCATCCAAAAGTAAATCCATAATTTCTGTACTGAACCCTGTATCTACATTCATTTGAACTTTCGGAAACATATTCATATAATCCTTCAAAATGGATGGAAGATTATACAATCCAAAGTGACTATTAACCCCAATTTTTAAACTGCCGGTCAGTTCACTTCCCATATTCATTAGATATTCTTTGGTCCTTCGTAAATCGATCAGAATTCTTTTTGCATATTCAGCCAAATGTTCACCGGCAGGGGTCATTTTTATATTCTTTCCGCTCTTAGAAAAGATCTCAACCTGGAATTCCTTTTCAATTTGCCGTATACGATACGTTAAGGCTGGCTGTGTCATAAATAGTCTCTCCGCTGCATTTGTTAAATTTTGATCCTTTTGTAAATACTGCAACAGCAAACAATCCTTCTCATCCATTTGGTTATACCACCTGCCTCCATTAACATTCCCTTCTATTTAAACATAGCAGGACGATATTGACTAGATACCAAGGTGGTGCCATATTCTCTCGAAATTTAAAAATAGTGCCTGTCACTTCTCGAATAATGTCGAAGAATCCGACAAAGCACGGGTGGTGACAGGCACTAGCAATTAGGCTTTAGGGACTGACCCGAAAAACTTTGAATCGATATAGAAATAGTAAACTATTTTTACCAACTACTTTGAAGTGTGTTATTTGGAGTATAACAATGCAAAAAAATTCGATTTCCAAAGAAATCGAATTTTTTAGGCACCACTAGGTGGCACGCCATTTATGGCTTATACATTAATACGTAATCACCCGGTCCAATGAGCGCCACCCCGAGGACTACAGCGATCAAAATAAAGTTATATTCATATCCGCCTTCAGTCAGCCAAAAGCCATTCTTGCCATGGACGGTGAAGATGGCATCAATCATAACGATAATGATAAGGATTGCACCTAGCCAGGTGAACAGTCCCGCTGAAAACAGCAGTCCGCCAGCCAATTCGAATAATCCTGCTAAAATCGCCCATGTCTTACCGCCTGTCCTGATACCAATCGACCCTAAATATTCACCAAATTTGACTACACCTGGACCGCCAAACCAGCCGAATAATTTTTGGCATCCATGACCCACGAACGTCATTCCGACAGCCAATCGAATAATCAAGAGCCCTAAACTAATCATTCCTACCCCTTCTTTCAAAGACGATAGCCCAACATTATTAAAGCCGGACAACTAAATATCCCATTTAACTTACTACTTTTTACTGTTGATTTACCCGGGACCGTTTGATAAAGAACGATAGAACTAATGCTACAAATGCGATTCCGGTTGCAACAATAAAGGCATCATTAATCCCTTCAATCGTAGCTTGCTGCATGGTTTGACCGTAAATTAAATAGGTGGAAAGCTCTTTTCCTGTTGAAACCGGCAGGTTCGTGAAAGCTGACAGACCTTGAGCAAGCTGGGATAAACTGCTGGCTATAAAAGAATTGGAACTTGAGATTGCATCCCCATACCCACTATAATGGAACCCTTGTCTTGTCGTCATGACTGTAACTAGGAAGGCAGTCCCTATACTTCCTGCTACCTGCCTGGCTGTATTGGAGGCAGCCGTCCCATGTGCACCAAGATGGCGTGGTAACTGATTCAATCCTTCTGTCATGACCGTCATCATGATAAAAGACATTCCAAACATCCGCATCACGTATAAAAACAGAATATGGCCATAACTGGTTGTCATACTCAGACTGGTAAATCCCCATGTGGTAAGTACAGTAATCGCTAATCCAGTAACGGCTAGCCATCTTGCCCCGATTTTATCAAAAAGAGCTCCTGAGATAGGGGACATTATGCCCATCACGATGGCACCTGGAAGCATCAACAGACCTGATTGTAATGCTGTATACCCTCGAATGTTTTGCAAATAAATCGGAAGTAAGATCATAGCGCCAAACATAGCCATGTTAACAATCATACTGATAATGGTTGTTAAGGCGAAAATATCATATTTAAAGACCCGTAAATTAAGCATTGGCTTTTCTGCCGTCAGTTCGCGCCAAACAAAACAGATTAAAGAAATTATTCCTATGATTAAGGAGATAACCACTGTTTTGCTGGACCAGCCATCATTACCCGCTTCACTGAATCCGTATAACAAGAACCCAAAACCTAGGGTTGAAAATAAAAATCCTGAGAAATCAAATTTAGGATTTGTTACTTTAGTAACGTCCTTCATCCACATGAAGCTAAGAATTAAATCAAGTACACCGATTGGGATAACAATATCAAACAATAACCGCCATGAAAAATGGCCAATGAGCCACCCGGATAATGTTGGACCGATCGCAGGAGCAAATATCATGACAATCCCCATAATCCCCATAGCCTTGCCGCGTTTTTCCGGAGGGAATATTGCAAAAAATACAGTCATTAAAAGGGGCATAATAATACCTGCACCGCAAGCCTGAATGACCCTTCCAATCATGAGCATACTAAAGTTTGCTGACACTGAACAAACTACCGAACCCAATGTAAATAAAAAGATGGCGCTAATGAACAGTTTTCTTGTTCCAAACTTCTCTATTAAAAAGGCCGTTATAGGAATCGCAATTCCGTTTACTAACATATATCCGGTGGAGAGCCATTGTACGGTATTGGCTGAAATCCCCAAATCATTCATAATATGCGGAATCGCCACATTCAGTAAGGTTTGATTCAGTATGGCAACAAACGCACCAAGCATTAAAGCCACAAGAATTTTTCCGTTTCCTGATTCCTTTTCAGCATCGGAAGCAGATGGTTCTTTCTGCTTTTTCATGGTTTCTTTCGGCTGAACATCCTCCTGAGCAGATTCCAATTCTGCTTCTATTTCTTCAGAATCTTTCAGCACTTCCTGCGAGGTAATCTCTCCAGCCTTTATGTCCTTGTTTTCAATCTGAGATATATTTTGCTTAATCTCCTCATCATTAGTCTCAGGGAAAGCAGCCTTCTCAATTACCTCTTCATTCATCTTTTCTGTTTGTGCTCTACGCGACTTCTTTTTATTGATGATAGTAAAATTTATTAAAAGCAGCAGCAAAAGGCCTATGACAACATAAACAGTGATATAAATTAACATGCTATCACCTACTTATGAATCCGTACTGTTACGTTCATACCGGGAACGATGGCTACACCTTTATTATCATCAATAGAAACTTTTACCGGGATTACTTGAGTCACCTTGGTGTAGTTCCCTGTATTATTCGAACTTGGTAACAGAGAAAATGTTCCAGCCGTCGCTAAACCGATTTGCTGTACTTTTCCTTTTAACGTGTTATTTGGAAAAGCATCCACATAGATATCGACATCCTGCCCGATTGTCACTTCATCAATTTTGGTTTCCTCAATATTTGCTGTAACCCAAAGGTTATTAAAATCATATTCTTTCGCTAATGGTGTTCCTGCAGCCACAAATGAATTTTGGACTCCACTACTTTGAACAATTGTTCCATCAGTTGGCATCGTCACGTTCATGTCTATCGGTTTTCCATTTTCATCTGTTGTTGTGATGGTCCCAACTTTAGAATCCTTTGAAAAATGATCACCGAGATTGCCTTTCCAATCAGTCAATTTTCCATTAGCCGGAGCCGCAATCGTTACTTGTTGTCCTGCTATTTGGGCATTATCCGTCGATAAATAATTTACTGCTCCATTATAGTAGGCATATCCTCCAACACCACCACCCACTAATATAAGCAGAATAATTATGTTCAATAATAGCAATTTTTTAGTGCTCATTCATTTTTCCTCCTTAAATGGATGAATAGTTTAAAGAATCCGGTTTAGTGATCTCCATTTCATTTTTTTGTCCGCCTATCACGGTCTCCCTTCTTTTGCCCATGTATAGGGCACAGCACTTTCAGGAATAAATTATAAAGAGTGAATCCTTAAGCGTCAATAAATAATATGACACATCGTCACATGGAACATTGACATATTCATATAGGTAAATTATCATGAATATAAATATTTTATGACACCTTATCATATGATAAAAGGAGTTAATAGATGCCTAAGCAAACCTTTTTTAATTTATCAAAAGAAAAACAAAGATCTTTAATAGATGCTGCTAAGAAGGAGTTTTCTAGGGTTCCTTTATATGAAGCGTCGATTTCGAATATTATCAAGGATGCCGGTATCCCCAGGGGAAGCTTTTATCAATATTTTGACGGTTTAGAAGACCTATTCTACTTTTTACTGCATGAGCATTCCCAACGGAATTTCGAGCGGCTGATTTCCATCATGAAAATGAACAATGGAGATATATTTGCAACCATAGTTGATTGGTTTAAAGGCATTCTCATTATGTTTGAAGAACCAGAAAATCGACAATATTTTAAAAATGCCTTTTTAAACATGAATTATAAAGTCGAAAAAGCATTTACCCAGAATATGTATGAGGAAAAAAGAAAAAGCAGATTTTTTGAAATTATCACCAATATAAGCTCCGAAAATTTAAACGTAACGAATGAGGAAGAAATTTACCACATCTTTAAAATGATGATGGCTGTGTCGTTTCAAAATCTAATCCATGCTTTCGCGAAGGATCTACAGATTAATGATGTTATGAAAACCTTTTCGTTGGAGATTGAATTACTAAAAAAAGGGTTTTATAAAGAACCTAAATAAACTTGGGATAAATGAACAATACGTAGTGTTAAATTTAGAGAAAAATTCATAGAAAATTTTCTAATGCATAACAGGGCAAAATGAACAAGATCAGTCCCTTAGATCTTTTGGATTAAATGAAAGCAATAGGGTGGAGAATTATGCAAGCCTACGAGATAATGATCAGTCCGGTGATAAAAGTAAAGGAAACTGACACGGTTCGTTATGTTATCGAAAAATTTATTGAAAATCGTATCAGTGGTCTACCGATCGTCAACGAAAGAAACGAAATGGCGGGCTATATTAGTGATGGGGATATCATGCGGTATATCGGTAAGCATCAGTATCGCATCGTTGATCCCCTTCATTCCGTTTCTATTATCAAAGGGGATTATGAAGATTTTGAGCAAAAAGTACGAAAGCTCCTTGAATTAAATGTAATGAGCATAGCCAAAAGAAAGGTTTATAACGTGTCCTGGGATGAAGAAATAGAAACGATCGCTTCTATTTTAGGGAATAAACAAATAAAAAAACTTCCCGTTGAGCGGAATGGAGTATTAGTTGGAATCATTAGCCGAGGCGATGTCATTAGACATTCCTTTAGAACTTTTCTTTAAAATCTCTATATGAAGAAAAACTACAAATTGGATATTTATCTTAAAATTAATTTAAGATGTGTTTTTTCCTTATGGAGGTGGCAATATGATTTGGGTATATATTTACGCCTGTATTATATTGGCTGGATTAGCTATTTACTTTGATAAAAAATCTGGTGCATCTTCTCCAGAGTCAAGCCGTATTATGCAGAGAATCTAGAGGAAAATCCTGAAAAAGGCAATGGGACGGTTCATTTTAACATTTGTTTTTCTTTTTAGAAACTAAGAAAAAGTGCTGAATTTTTTATTTAGCACTTTTTTGTTTAAGCTGTGTTAAATTGGAGTCTTAATTTCCGCTCAAGGGCACTTTGCTATCAACACTTTCATGGGGACAGCTTTCATAGATTCATCGCTGATTTTGTCCTCATGACGCTTCGTCGCTTCGATCCAATCAACAAAAGTTATAAAATCAACATCTACCTTGCGAACAGTGACAGTCACTGTTTGCAGGTGACTAAGGTCAGGATCGCTGAAATATGCTATGCTGGTTACTCCGTCTTCCAGTAATAGGGAAGCCCATGTAATTTTTTTATCATGATTATTATGGATTCTGATATCCCATATAAATCAAATTTACTTGTGTAATTCAAAAGTCACTGATTCAGGGCGCACGCATGTACTTTCCATTATATAGTGTCTACCGTTATCTGATGAGTCATGGAAGCCCTGCATCGCTTCTAAAACATGATACGCTAATTCGCCATTTGCTCGAAAATTCCCACCCTCGAGTATAGCTTTAGCCATATCAGCAACACCAAGTCCTCTGCTGTTTTGGGCGTATCCGTATGAAAGAGGAACATCCTTAAATTCATTTTCGTCACGTTTTCTTATCTGGACAGGACCACCGAACGTATTCGGATCTGGAACAAGTAGAGTACCTTCACTTCCATTAATTTCAATAGGAGGCAGTGATGTACCGCCAAAAGCATCAAAGCTTGTTGTAATGCTTCCGATTACCCCTGATGCAAAGTCTATTACACCTGAAATGTGGGTAGGGGTTAATACTTCTATTCTTGTACCTGCTTTTGGCTTACTAAGAATGGTTCTTTCAGGATAACTAATACTCGTGAAACCAGAAATTCGTTTAATTGGTCCTAGTAGGGCCACCAAGGCTGTTAAGTAATAAGGTCCCATATCAAACATGGGTCCGCCCCCAATTTCATAATAGAAGGCAGGGTCTGGATGCCAATGTTCGTGCCCACGGCAAATCATGAAGGCAGATGCCCCAATAGGCACACCAATTTCACCTTGTTCAATCAAATGGATAGCAGTTTGAATACCAGCACCCAAGAAAGTGTCAGGTGCACTGCCAACAAGGAGGTTCCGTTTCTTCGCTGTTTCTAAAATTTGTTTTCCGTCTTCTCGTGTAACTGCCAGTGGTTTTTCGGTATAAACATGTTTTCCTGCTTCGAGTGCCTGGATGCAGACAGCCGCATGTGCCTTTGGAATCGTTAGATTGATAATAAGTTTAATCTCCGGGTCTGAAAGCAGCTCATCTACGGAACATGCTTTAGGAACACCGAATGTCTCAGCTTGAGATTGGGCCCTCTGTATATCTAAGTCCGCGCAGGCAGCAAGCTCGAGGTGGGGGAACTTCTGACAATTTTCCAAGTAAATGGAACTAATATTTCCGCAGCCGATGATGCCGATTTTTAGTTTTTTCATAACGGTTCCTCCTAGTCTAGTATTTTAAAGTCTTTCTTATTGGCTGTCTCCCATGCCAGTATAGGCACGTATATTTCCATTAATAGTATCTACATCCAATTCAACGGCCCTTTTCTTTCCTTCAGAGGCCCATAAAAATCCACGGCGCATAATAAGCGAAACTTCAGGCATGGCAACGATGTTCGACTGATGGCCTAATGAATTATAAAACACATTTCCAAGACCCCATCGTTTGGTCCAAACTACAGGCATATCAACGGTTTTATTAGCAGCATGGGGGCCGTCAGCAATTGGAAAGCGGGTGGTAGCTAATATTTCAACGGCCGGATCGTAATGAAGATAGTATTGCTCACTAACAACTTTAAAATCAGAAAGACCCTGTAATAGCGGACTTGAGGAATGCTTGATGTTGACCATGTATTCCACACCATTATTTCCAGGATGGGCAACCCAATTACCGCCAGTCATAAATTGCCAGTCTACATTGTTCCGGAAAGAGTCACACATTCCACCGTGACAGCCAGCTAAACCAACACCAGCTGCTACTGCTTCAGAAATATTTAAGACATACTTTTTTTCAATTTCACCCATTGTCCAGTGGGGAATGATTAAATCCAATGATTTTAGCTTTTCCTTGTCTGCATAAGAGTCAAGTGAATTTGATACCTCTACTTGGAAATTTTCTTCCTCAAGGATTCCTTTAAAAATTTCTGCTACCTGCTCAGGCTGATGGCCGTCCCATCCACCCCAAACGATCAATGCACTTTTTTTCATGGAAAAAGCACTCCTTTATAGTTTTAGACGTCAGAAATTCGGATCCATTGGCGTTTCTCAATTGATAAATCAACCGCTTCCAAAACTTCTTGACACTTTACGCCATCAAGGAAGTTTGGAACAGGCTGACGATTCTCACGGAAAGACTCCATAAGTTCAACCACTTCGTGAATAAACGTATGCTCATAGCCGATCGTATGTCCTGGAGGCCACCAGTTTTGCGCAAAAGCGTGAGCAGGGTCAGTTGCTAGTACGCGGCGGAAGCCTTGTACATCCTCCCTGTCATCCGTGAAATAAACCTGCAGCTCATTCATACGTTCAAAGTCGAAGATGACACTGCCTTTACTTCCGTTGATTTCAAAAGAATTCGTACAGCGATGTCCTGCAGCAAAACGTGTCGCTTCAAAGCTTCCTAATGCCCCGTTAGAAAAACGAGCCATGAAAAGGGTAGCGTCATCCACCGTTACTTCGCCTTTTTCATCACGATTGCTGCCTTTTGCTGATAAGCCGGTCATCTGAGAAGGAATGGGCCGTTCTTTTATAAACGTTTCGTTCATGCCAATAACTTCGGTAATATCGCCAATAAGGTAGTGAGCCAAATCGATCAGATGAGCCCCAAGGTCTCCGTGAGAACCTGAACCTGCAATTTCTTTCTGAAGTCTCCATGCTAGAGGGAAGTTTGGATCCACGAGCCAATCTTGTAAAAACCAGGCGCGGAAATGATAGATTTCACCTAACTTGCCTTCATCTAGCAGTTGTTTAGCCAGCATTACAGCAGGCGCAAAGCGATAGTTAAATCCAACCATATGTTTGACTCCAGCGGTCTCAACAGCTTCAAGCATTTCTCTAGAATCCTTCAATGTAATCGCTAACGGCTTTTCGCAAAAAACATGCTTTCCAGCCTGCGCAGCAGCAATCGCTATGTCTTTATGTACATCACTCGGTGCATTGATATCGATTAAATCAATATCATCTCTTTCTAAGAGACTCTTCCAGTCGGTAGTATACTCCTCCCATCCGAATTGCTTGGCGGCAGCAGCCACACCGTTTTCAACACGGCCGCAAATTACCTTCATTTCAGGATGAACCGTCTTCGGGAAAAATAGCGGAAGATCCCGGTAGGCATGACTGTGTGCCTTACCCATAAATTTATAACCCACCATACCAATTCTGAGTTTTTCCATAGTGATCCCCTTTTTTTATATGATTGTGTTAAGAATAGGATTGATATAGATTTAAAAACAAGACCCTGGTATTCTAATCATCAGAAACATGATGATCGGATACAAAAGGGAGTCCCAAGTTTATATCTGAGAATTAGATTCCATAACCAAGAGAAATGAGACCACATTCTTTGTATCTTATATTGGTAAACTTATCATTTTTTCGTTTGACACAACAAGATAAAACTTATATAATCCTAGACAAAATTTATCCTTTTCGAGAGGATCAATCTAAAAATGTTAATATATGAACCACACCATTTTGATCTAATTTCAAACTATGATGTCATCAATTTAAATTTTCCAAGCCACCTCCATCGTTGTTTTGAATTAATATTTGTCGTTGATGGGGAATTGGAAGTAATGATTGAACAAAGATGTTTTCATTTACATACTGGACAATACTTATTAATATTACCGAATGAAATTCATTCGATCGTTACAAAATCTCAATCCAGGGCTAAAATATGTATCTTTTCACCAGATTATATTCCGACATTTCAAAGGATGATAGAAACTAGTTCCCTGGAAAAACCTATTTTCAACCTATCCTTGGAGGCAAAAACACTTATTTCTAGAACACTCTTTAAAGATAACTTAAATCTACTAGAACAAAAAGCAAGCCTCTATTTATTACTATCTGAGCTAATGTCACAAACTACCTTAATTAAAGCGGAAAAAAAAGACTCACAGTTGCTCCACACCATGCTAACCTATATACAGGATCACTTTACGGAAGCTATTTCTTTAAATAGTATCGCCGTTACATTAGGTTATAGCTATAATTATTTATCGAAATATTTTAATGCTAGTGTTAAAACGTCTTTTTCAGATTTTTTAAATGGAACTAGGATTAGCTATGCTTGTCATCTGCTAAGAACTACGGAAAAAAATATAACTGAAATTGCTTATCTCTGTGGTTTTGAAAACATTCGATCCTTCAATCGCAACTTTGTAAAGAAAACATTATGTACACCAAAAGAATATCGAGAAAAGATACCTTTGTTGTATCTTGATCTCCACCCTGTCCATAATCAACTAGATACTCCGTATTCATGAGAACAGCCCTGGTGATCTATGTGAACGTTATATAATGTTTTTGAACTACAAGCATATAAATGAGGGCACGAATGCCCGCATCTAATATTTGATCTAGCAATTCTTGACTTACTTCTATATCTTCATATTCTCGAATGGATCTGTGCCATATCGTTTTCATGAATGTGAATATAATTTGACGCCATTCTTCCTTGTCCCTTACGCAGGTTTAATGTGAAAGCTCTCGTCTTTCGTCCTTCAACAATATCGAGATCGGCGAGGTAAAGCGAACTACCATTTTTCATTTTGAGGGAATTTTAAGCATAAAACATCAAAAAACGCCTTCAAAAATGAATTTTGAAGGCGTTTTTTGATGTTTCGGTAATTTTATATCCTTTTTTGTGTGAAGGCGTCTATCTTTCTCAGCTTATATAATGCATGCCAATCAATATCTACCAATGAAACTACTTACAAACAATCACTTCTCGGGAAAAAGAACGTTTCTTAAAAACAGCTCTATCAATTATGATAAAACCTGCATTTATAAGAATTTCATCGATTGGTTTTTTGTTGATTTCGAAACCAAATAGACTCACCTTTAACATAGTCACCAAAGACCCATCTTCCATTTACATTCATGACCCCAAACAGTCGCTTAGGATGATGAATATCTGCTATTTCCATTGATATGTAATCCGATTTCCCTCTCAATAGAGCGCCGGTTCTCAAATCCTTCGTTGACAGGTGAGGTAAAACCATTCCAAAGCATACAGTGATTGTTCATTCTCATAATAAGTGTAAGTGTATATATAGGTCGTTTTATGCTTTACTTCCAATTCGTTCTCATCCTTTAAATTATCAAATGATAAAGGCAATCGGATTGGTCTTATTTGACTGTAGCTTTATCTTATAAAAGATATAAACTTAATTCATACCCGAATTCGTAATATCAGCTTCAATCCTGCTCATGAACTCCTCTGCTGCGCTGTAGCCTTGCTGCTTCAAATACCAGTTATTTGCGGCTGCCTCAATGAGCCCCGCAACATCACGTCCAGGCTGAAGCTGGATTTCAATGGAAGGAATTTTAACCCCCATATAGTCGGTATAGTGAAATTCCTGTTCCAAATCATTATACAAGGCATCTTTTTCCCATTTCTTCAAATGAATATCTAGCGCAATTCGTGTTTCATCTTGAAAAGCCTTCCGGCCGTATAAGCGAACCACATTCAACAATCCAATACTTCTTAGTGCCAAGAATTCTTTGTTTTTTCCATCATGAGTCCCGAGTATGGTTTGCGGACTCAGCTTCTTTAGGACAACCATATCATCCGCAACCAGCCGGTGGCCTCGGCGAATTAAGGTATGCGCGGTTTCGCTCTTCCCTACCCCCGAACTGCCGCGAATAAGAATTCCAATGCCGGATACATTCATACAAACTCCATGCTCCGTCATTTCCGGTGCCAATGCCTTTATCAAATAGGCATCCAATTTAATGATAAATTCTGAAGTGGTCTCAGGCTGATTAGTTAGTAAAAGAGGAATCCCCTGTTCGTTACAATGATGCTTTAAATAGGTAAGCCCTTCTTCACCAGCCGTAACGATAAAACATGGCGGTTGATATTGGACGATATTTCCGATTCTAAATTTACGTTCTGCATGGCTTAATTTGTGTAAATAGGTGATTTCCTTTTTCCCTAAAATTTGAACTCGTTCAGTTGGAAAAAAATCAAAATGCCCGACAAATTCCAGTCCTGGACGGTGCACGCGTGATTGCGTAATCATTTTCTGAAGTTGATTTTCACCGGCCACTACCTTCAATGAAAACTTTTGTATCAGGTCTTCAACGGTTATTTTCTTCACTCTTTACTCACCGTCCTCTCAACTTTTTATAATGAATTATACTTAAGTTTATTGGAATCGTCATCCATTTTAAAAGAGAATGGCGGTACTTTTGCGTCTGAAGCAGGAGTACTGTTGCCTTGCATCAACTTGGAAGATATTGTACAATAATAAATATAAGAAGATTCAGATTTTTCACATTAGAGAGGATGTGCTCAAGATGCTTACATTTGGATCAATTATGAAGCAAAATGCGGACAAGTACAGCAATAAACCTGCCGTTATTTTTAAAGATAAACAATGGACATACGGTGAGCTAAATAAACGTGCGAACAAAATTGCAAACGCTTTCTTATCTCTTGGCTATAAGAAAGGCGATAAGGTTTCCGTTATGATGAAAAACCACGCTGCCTATGTGGAAATTATCCTAGGATTAGCCAAGATTGGTGTCATTATTGTTCCAATTAATTTCCGTTTAGTAGGTTCTGAGATTGAATATATCGTCTTAAATTCTGACAGCCGCGGCTTCATCACAACAGCTGAATATACTGGAGAAATTGAAAAGCTTCTCACTAACTTGCCTCAATTGGATACCGTAGTGGTGGTCGATGGCACTACCACTAACAGTTTAATAGAATATGAATCCTTTTTAGCAAGAGGGGCCGCTGAAGAACCAGAAATCCACGTAGATGAAAAGGACACCCTTTATCTCGGGTACACATCCGGTACGACTGGTAAACCGAAGGGCGTGGTAATTTCTCATCGCTCCCGCATGCTTACCGGCATGACAGCCGCTTATGAATACAAAATTGATGAATCTGATGTCCATATCGTGGCTGGACCGATCTATCACGCTGCACCTTGGATTTTCTTGATGATGCAGCTGATTGTCGGCGGTACTCTTGTCATCGAGGAATCCTTCAGCCCTGAGCAATTCCTTACTGACGTTGAAAAGTACAAAGCCACGAATACGTTTATGGCACCTACTATGATTAACTTCCTAGTGAATCTTAACAATGAAACGAAATCCAAGTATGATGCAAGTTCGATGAGGGTGTTAATTTCTGCAGGGTCCCCTCTTCCGACTCAAACGAAATTGGATGTACTCGAATTTTTTAATGATCTGGATCTACATGAATTCTATGGATCAACTGAAAGCGCGATTACGCTTAACATTAAGCCGAAGGATATCCGTAGAAAAGATCGGTGTGTCGGCCAGCCTTTCCCGTTGGTTGAATGCTTAATTTTAGATAAAAATAAGCATCCCGTTGCAAACGGCGGGGTCGGTGAGTTATATATTAAAGCTCCTTATCTGTTGGATGGATACTATAATAATCCGGATGCGAATGAAGCCTCCTTCTGGAACGGCTATTTTACGGTTGGAGATATGGCATTAAGGGATGAGGAAGGTTACTATTACATCGTTGATCGTAAAAAGGATATGCTCATAAGCGGTGGTGTAAATATCTATCCGAGGGAAATTGAAGAGGTTCTTTATTCCCATCCCGGCATCCTTGATGTGGCTGTAATCGGCGTTCCTGATCCTGTTTGGGGTGAATCAGTAAAAGCAATCGTGGTTCCGCGGGAAGGCGTGGCTTTAACCGAACAGGACGTTATCGACTTCTGCGATGGAAAATTGGCAAGCTACAAAAAACCGAAGTCGGTGGACTTTATGAACGAGCTTCCGCGCAATCCTTCTGGAAAAATACTAAAAGTAGAACTGCGTTCTAAATTTTGGGACCAGCAGCAAATAAAAATTTAAATATCTTCATAATCTTAAAGACTTTGGGTCCGTGCCCAAAGTCTTTATTTCGATTTAAGTTAGGTTTGATCCTATCAATTATTTTGATTTACCTCGGTTAAAAATCCTCCACTCAATAATCATGAAATTAAGTATGAGTCCAACCCAGATATTAACGTTTAACACTTCTTCGACCATCTTCTCTCTTCCCGCCGGCAGTGAAAATCCGTTTAGTATATAGTAAGTCAATAGTAAAACCGGTACTAATAAGCGTGCACTTACTGCCACTAAGGTAACACCAAAACTGCGTATCATCCAACGGCGATGTTCATTCATTTCTTTTCTGACTGCGGCACGGATTCCTTTCCAGCACGTATATAGCCAAAGCAATGATAAAACAAGGAATGCAACCGCTTTTGTGAAATTTTCAGCATAGAAAACCAACACCAATGCAAGCAATCCACTGATAAAAACACTGCCAGCGTAAATCCAGCCCAAATACCGATGAATTTTCGGTTTGTGCAGGCGAATACGTTTGATAAATTGTATAAAGCCTGATAGGATAGCGAAACATGCAAATACGATATGGCCTACTAGAACTGGATAGTGGATCGATGATGATTTTATCGCGATGCGGCTATTTTCAGGATTTAATGAAAAATAAGGGGCAACAAAAGGAATCATCACTCCAAGAGATACAATCACCAAAATCCACCACATTTTTTTAGAATTCATTTATCTATCTCTCCCTCTCTTAAACAACTTCAATTTTCCTTTCTATTACGATACTTCCTTATTCTTAACAAGAAATAATGAAATTCTTAAATTTATATAAATTCCTCTGCCTGGCTAGAGGACAATGAAACACTTGGAAGGTTCAGCAGCTTTTGAAAACCAGTGGAACCGTCCCTTTGGATTCAAAATATTCATTTACTTCGACTATCGAAATGTTAAGATAGACTTAAGAAAGTACATTTTGGGGGGAATTTAACATGGCAAAACGTCCGATTACCGCTGAAGATTTATGTGAATTGAAGTTTGTCGGGGATCCTCAGGTTTCACCTAACAAAGACAAGGCTGCATATGTCCTGACTCATGTAGATAAAGAAAAAGATGGCTATTATTCTTATATTTATGTAACCGATTTAAAAGATGAAGGCAGACAGTTTACTTCTCATTATTCAAAGGATAGCTTAGTAAAAGATACATCTCCACAATGGTCACCAGATGGAAGCATGCTTGCCTTCCGTTCAAACCGCACCGGAAAAAATCAAGTCTGGCTTTTACATACTAATGGTGGTGAAGCGGTTCAATTAACGAACGTAAAGCAAGGAATTGGTGAATTTGTTTGGTCACCAGACGGAAAGCAGCTTGCGCTTACCATTAACGGCGAATTAAAGCATACCTCTGATAAGGACGAAGATAAAAACAATGAAAAAAGTGATGTGAAGGTGATTACAAGACTTCGTTATAAAGGAGACGGAGTTGGGATATATAACAACGACCGCAAGCATGTTTACCTATTTGACATGGAGACAAAGTCTTATACAAAAGTTACAGAGGGAGAGCATGATTTTTCACAGCCTCGTTACACTCCAGATGGAAAAAACTTATTCTATGTTGGAACAAAGGCCGAAGATACAGAGTGGGGTTACCTCCCGGCTATTTGGAAATACGATCTGGATGTTAAGAAAGAGACTCTTGTTTATCAAGGAAATGGATATATAAGTGCCCCTTCGATCTCCCCAAATGGTAAATGGCTGGCCATTGCTGGTCATACACGTGGTGAACGAAGTCAAGGCAATACAAATGTCCTCCTATTATCCTTGGAAACAGGTAAATTAACCAATTTAACAGAGGGCTTTGACTACACAATCGGAAACCTTGTAGGTGTTGATGCGAAGTATGACACAGCGGAGTTTCGATTAATATGGGACTCCACTAGCTCTAACATTTACTTTACTGCCACAGTTGGCGGCGATTGTCAGTTATTTAAGGTAACGCTGAATGGGGAGGTTTCAGCTGCTCTATCCCCTTCCATAGCAACCGTTACTTCTTATGATATTATAAGTGACAATCAAGCAGTCCTTGTTTTCGCAACTCCTTATTCCACAGGAGATTTAGTTATTCAAGATTTAAAAAATGTGAGTAACATTCATAAGTTAACGGATTGGAATCAAGAGCTATATAACCAGGTTCATTTAAGTACTCCTGAAAAATTCCATTACAAGAGCACAGATGGTTGGGATATTGAAGGTTGGATCTTAAAACCTTTTGGGTTTGAGGAAGGCAAAAAATACCCAATGATCCTTGAAATTCACGGCGGACCGGCAACGGCATATGGAAATGGATTTCACCACGAGATGCAGGTAATGGCATCAAAAGGCTATGTTGTGCTTTATACGAATCCTAGAGGAAGCCATGGCTACGGTCATGACTTCGTGAATGCCGTTATCGGTGATTACGGCGGAATGGATTATGAGGATATTATGGCTGGTGTCGATTATGCATTAGAAAACTTTACCTTTATCAATCACAACCAGTTATTTGTTACGGGAGGCAGTTACGGCGGGTATATGACCAACGTCATTGTCACTCGTACAGACCGTTTCAAAGCGGCCGTTACGCAGCGCAGTATTTGTAATTGGCATAGCTTCTACGGAACAAGTGATATTGGATTTTTCTTCACGGAATGGCAGCACGGACATGCTGATTTATGGGATGATGCCGAGAAGTTATTAAAACTTTCCCCTCTTCACCATGCCCGTAATGTGAAAACACCGATATTAATCCTGCACAGTGAACAGGATTTACGTTGCCCAATGGAGCAAGCAGAACAATGGTATGTTGCCCTTAAGCGGTTGGGAGTGGAAACCAAGCTAGTCCGCTTCCCTGAAGAAAACCATGACCTTTCCCGTTCTGGCAAACCGAAGCACCGTTTAGAGCGGCTAAAGCATTTAATTGGCTGGTTTGATGATCGACTGAAATAAGATTATTTAATAAATCCCATCTGTGAACCAGATGGGATTTGTCTATTTCTTCGAAATAACAACATTCACTGGATATTATTGGAGCGTCAACGGATCTTCAGAAATTTACTACATATTTTAGGCCGATTACTACATATTTTGGGTCACTTATGACATATTTTCAGACACTTACTACATAATTTTTGAGGTTAACGACATTTACTGGATAATAATTGAAAAAACGTCAGATCTGATAAAATTTACTACATATTTTTGGCCACTTACAACATATTTTCAGAAACTTACTACATAATTTTTAAAAATAACGACACTCACTGGATAATAATTAGAAAAACGTCAGATCTCATTTG
This sequence comes from Neobacillus bataviensis, assembly GCF_019969725.1. The sequence continues at coordinate 139,764 of NZ_JAHXYW010000002.1, read as the reverse complement.
GAGAACCAACAAAACAGGTACGTTCACATTCACCTTTATATCCTTTGGGACTTTATTCAAGTCGTAGTTAATTTCGCATAGATGACAAAAAACAGGGTTAATTCCCCTATTACCACAATATATGGTACTACTACTATTAAATTAATAATAATAAAGACAGCTAAAATCACCAAAAATAGCCCTAAATGATAAATTTTCAATCTGTGGTGCGCATGTCTATATTGGTGGAAAACAATAGAAGTTGACAGGAAATAGATCAATACAGAACAAAAGACGAAATACAGGATAAATGAATAATGAACTTCATGTAAAAACAATAGTCTGATAGATGCTGCAATCATGCTTAAAGACATTAAAATAAACAGGTGACCGTAAATAATGGTTTGGCCGATCGTTTGTATCGACTTGTCTACTTTCTTCTCCACATTATCGAAATACTGCCACCACATTGATATGATTAGGATAAATGAAATGGCCGAAAAGCCTATTGAATACCAATTTCCTTGTTTAGGCTGAATTACCGCAAGCGTGCTGACAAGAGCTTCACCAAAGAGAATAATGGTAAATAGACCAAATCGCTCTAATAAGTGCGCTGTATTGGTTGGCACCTTTACTAAATATTTTCGTCCAAATATTGGAACCATCATATCGATAATAATACCTGCATATAACACGGCATAACGAAGCCAAGAATCAAAAAAGACGGAGAACAATGATATGATGATTCCGATCCAAAAATACCTTCCTAAATATCGTGCTGCTTTTTTTCGAAATCCCTCTTCTTTACGCTGGACAACAAGATATTGGATCGCTGTCACTGCTCTTAAGCCAATATAACCAATTAGAAAAGAAAGATAATATTGATCAAAATCAACTGATAAGCTCGATGTCATAATTAGGACAAAAAACATTTGTAGTATCAAAAATAGTCGTTGATGAAATAAATCTTGTCCGAACCGGTTTACAAACAAGGTTTGCCCTACCCAAGCCCACCAGATCGGAATAAAAATTAACACAAACTTAAATATATATTCTGAATGGATATACCCATCTTCAACATGAAGTAAAACATGGGTTGCAACCGCAACCGCCGCCACAAATAACAAATCATAAAAAAGCTCTAACCATGTAACTTTCTTTTCTTCCATTCTGTGCTCCTTCCTATCCCCTAATAGATTATTATATGATAGAAATATGTAGAAAATGAAAGAGGATATTTTTTAGTTCTGTTCCTACTTAGGACAGCTAATCCCACCAAAAATAGCAAATCGAAGAATTGATTAGTGTCCCTGCTAGAGAATTTACTTTTTAAAACTAATGCCTGTTCCCTTAAGAACAGGCACTATTGCTTCAATATATCATAGCTCATTTATTTCCACATTTAATTTAATCCATATTCTTTTATTTTGTTATATAATGTCCCTCTTAAAATACCTAAAAGACTTGCTGCTGCACTTTTATTTCCATATTGTTTTTCTTAATGCTTCCTCAATCTCTAAGTCTTCCTTATTTTCTAAAATGGGTTCCTAAGTAAAGTGCATTGTCACGTCCCGTATAATGTCGAAGAACTAGACAGAATTTGGGTGGCGGCAGACACTCATACATTTGAAATTTTTACGTTTATTATCAGGAGTTATAATTTGTTTACGTTTGTCACTATATTCATCATAAACGACTTCAGCTTCCATCCCTTCCGGACAGTGAAAACTAAAGGATCTTGTTTTTGCCTTAATTGTAAAAACTATTTTTTGTGTTTACGATGACTTCTCCAAAAATTGGATCACTGAAATATCCATCAAATTGATATCGGTGATGGGTTACATCATATCGATTTAATTCATCTATTATATAGTCTACAGCTTTTTCCGCTTCTGGCTCACCACTTAATCGATCTAATTGAGAAAGAATCTTTACGTGTTTATCTAATTCAGCCTTATTTTCAATAGTGGCGATAAGATTTTTATATAAAAATGGTTGAAAGACATTATGATACAATTGTCATCACTCCTTCTTTTATGTAGATAATATAGAGGGAACCGTTTTTTATCATTATCAGGAAAACTCATGCGCATCAAAGTCCTTTTTATTACAATGGCAGGTATCCACTGCGGGATATCAAACCAATATCGAACATATACACCAACTTGCAATAACATCGGCCATCGCCGTCATAATCCAACAAGACCAATTGCTCCATCCGGTGACATACGCTGCCTGAGGTCCGAGATAGTCTTCGGCAATGTCTGTAAATGCTCAAGTTTAACTATTGTTAATTAATAGTATCTTGCATTGTGTCAACAACGAAAAAAAAAGACAATCATTTTGAAGTCAGCTCAACTAAAAAAGACGCCAATAAGATCGACGTCGAAAAAATTAATGTACTGCTGCACTCTTACAAGACTGTCATGATCCATGATAATAAATACTGATGGAAGTTTCTTCTGGCGTTAACCGATCGTATACTTTGGTGTAACCTTATCAAAATGAGGATTTTCACCACTAACCATTAATCCCATTCCCCAATCAAAATGTGTATCTTCTACAGGGAAATCAGATGCATTACGATATTGAAATAAAACATTTCTTCGATTTCGATCACTCTTGTTTACATCAGAACCGTGAATAGTTAAATAATTGAAAAATAATACATCTCCAGGTTCAGCTGGACAAGAAGTTCCACTAGAAATAGGATATTCCTGGTGATTCAAATAGTGTCTCCCAACATGAGAAAGAGCTCCTAGTTTGTGTGACTTAGGGATGACTCGCAGACATCCGTTTTCTTCATTACTTTCGTCTAAATGAACACTTGCTGCCAACATGCTGTGTTTTTCATGAGGAAAATAAGGGTAATCTTGATGCATCGGAAATGCAGCACCCTTTTCAGGCGGCTTCACTAGCATTTTTGAATGATGCAGTTGTACATTTGGCCCTATTAATTGTTGTAATATGGAAACCATATTCGCATGAGCTAGGGCATTTAAGAAGACAGAGTCATGATAATGAACGTTATGAAATCCCTTCAGAACAAGCCTTCTTAGTTGTTCTTTTGGTAAATAATCACCATCCCATGCAGCATTCTCATCCTTTTTTGCTTCAGCAGCCCGTCGAATGATGCTGTCTATGCCTTTTCGCATCGCTTCGACTTCTTCCATATTAAACACGCCTTTAACTAATAAATACCCTTCTTCTTTGTAAAATTCTACATCATTTTTTTGGATCATCGTTTCCCATCTTCCTTATTTCATAATATTTTTTATAATGTATTCACAGACATAATATTAAAAAGGGTAGAATCACTATTCTTTTAATTCGAATAAATTTTAAACGAGTGATTTTTGGATAATTTTAATAGCTTCACCTTTTTCAGCGGATTCATATAATCCGTTAATAATTTGTTGTAGATATACACCCTGTTGTGGAGTGCTAATTGGTTCAGATCCATTCAAACAAGAGTCTACGAATCTTCCTAGTTCTATTTCATGAAAGTCTTCCTTAGGCAAGTGTGAAGGTGTTATATCAATTAATGTTTCATGCTTTTCTTGATAGATTTTGAGTGGAAAAACACTAGCTCCACCTTGGTCACCCATTAATTTCACATTCATTTCATCATGCTTTTCAACGTTTGCAGCAAATGCTGTTTCTAAAAGGATAGAAGCGCCGTTTTTGAATGTTATCATCCCCCGTGCCATATCTTCTACAGAGAAGTTGTCCCAATCCCAAGTCCCTAGTAAACCAACCCCTTTACGGTTACCAATTTCTTGATAAGTAACGCCAAGGACAGTGTCAGGTTCAGGGTATCCCATAAGATATAATGCTGTGTCCAGCATGTGAACACCGATATCGATAAGCGGTCCACCGCCTTGAAGTTCTTTGTTTGTAAATACTCCCCATCCAGGAATACCTCGTCGACGCATTGCCGTTACTTGAGCCGCGTATATGTTTCCTAATTCACCAGCATCAATGAACCGCTTTAATGTATCTACATGTGGAGAATGACGGAAGTGGAAGCCATACGTTAACATTTTCCCTATTTTTTCAGCAAGGGCCGCCATTTCTTCCGCCTCTTCAACAGCCATCGCAGGCGGTTTTTCGCAAAGAACATGGCATCCTGCTTTTAGCGCAGCGATCGTTGCCGGATAATGAAATTTATTTGGCGTACAAATGCTGACTGCATCTATTTCGACTTCTTCTAACATGTCTTCGTAACTTGAAAATGCATAAGGTATGTTGAAGTCTTTTGCTAACTCTTCTGCTTTTTCTATAACGACATCTGACACTGCTACAATTTGGACTTTATCCCCACATTTCAAATAGTTTGGGATATGCGCTCCTCTAGCAATTCCACCTGCACCGATAATTCCAACTCGCAATACTTTTTCCATTTTATATTCCTCCCCTAAAAACTCTTCGTTTTGGATTTAGTTGTCTTTTTGTGGGATTTTGTAGACTTGAACTATCAGTTATAGGAATTCGGATGAAACGTCACCAATCCCCGTTTTATTTAATATATTCACTGCTGAAGATGTTCCTTCGCTTTGTCAGATTCACCAGCATTCTTATTTGCTGCTTCTCGGTTTTTAGCCATTTCTTCTACAGTTTTGACTTTGAGACGGGCTGCACCTTTATTGTTCTTAGCTGGAATTAATTTTCCGGATTCTAGTCGCTTTTTCGCCTTTACGATTGAATCCTGATATTGTGGTAACCATTGTCCCTGTGCCACTAGCATCTCATCTACAAGCTGCCAAATTTCTTTCGGATTACAGACTGCTCCTACTAATGGATCCATCATCATGGCTTGACGTAAGAGATAATCGTCTCCATGAACTGCAGCTTCCACTGCAAGGTGTTGAACAGAGATACTTGCATTACAAACCGCCGCACAGCCCAGTGGCAGATCTCCTACAAGAGGCATACTAATTCCATTTCGATCAACATATCCAGACGCCTCGATAATCGAGTCATCTGGAAGATTTGAAATAATCCCATTGTTAACGACATTAAAGTGGCCGCGGTATACTCTTCCTGTTTCCAGGGCTTCAAGAATATAGGAACCGTGCTCCTCGCCACGGTTTTCCTCTTTATATTCGCAAACAGGTTCCTTCATCCAGTTCGGAAAATCCGTCTCAAACCAATTCCTGCCTTCCGTACAAACTCTTAAATATCCGCCAGTCTCACCATTTATCCAGCTTCCAAGATCAATCCAATCGTTAATTTCTTCTTGACGTTTTCGGTACCATGGCACATATTCACTTAAATGACCATTTGATTCAGTGCTGTAATAGCCAAAACGTCTTAGCATATCAATACGGACTTTTTCCGTTTTACTAAATTCCGGGTGATTTTCAAATGCATGGAGAAGCTTGTCTGCCATATCTTTACCATTGTGCTTTACTTGGATATACCATGTTTGATGGTTGATACCCGCACAGATAATATCTACTTCATGTTTCTCCAGACCAAGCACCTTAGCAATTTGTCGATGTCCCCCTTGCACACCATGACAAAGCCCAATCGTCTTAACACCACCATATTTATTACAAGCCCATGTAATCATTGCCATCGGATTAGCATAATTGAGCAGCATGCATTCTGGGTTTGCAACTTCACGAATATCTTTACAGATATCAAGCATTTCAGCTATTCCACGCTGCCCGTACATGATCCCGCCCGCACAAAGTGTATCTCCTACACATTGGTCAATCCCATATTTTAATGGAATGTCGATATCATATTGAAATGCCTCTAACCCACCGACTCGTACAACCGAAAATATATATTTTGAATCTTTAAGTGCTTCCCGTCGATTGACTGTCGATTGAATTTTTATATTCAAGTTGTTTTCATCAATATCTCGTTGACATAACTTTGTAACCATATCCAAGTTTTTTGGGTTAATATCCGTAAATGCTACCTTAATGTTACGGAATTCTGGGACAGACAGAATATCCCTTAATAACCCTCTTGTAAATCCAATACTGCCAGCCCCAATAAATGCGATTTTAAAGGTCAATGAGTAACTCCCCTTTGCTGAAAATGGTAAATTACTATCTTTATCTTACCAATCAACAAAAAAAAACGTTTTCAATTTTGTAACCTCTTCCATATATCGGTGTTTAAAATACTAACTTTCTATAATCTTTTCTTCATTGAAAATTATTTGTTAAGCGTATTTCGATAATCAACCGGAGTCTTACCGGTGTGCTTTTTAAAGAGTGTACTAAAGTACTGACGGCTGTTTATACCAACGTATTCAGATATCTCAATTATGGGTATTTCTGTTTGAGCAAGCAGCATTTTAGCTTTTTTGATTCGCAATGAAGTTAAGTATTCCATCACCGAATATCCCATTTCTGCCTTAAAAATACGCTGTAGGTAAACAGGATGTAGATTGACAACGTTCGCAATATCTTTCACCTGAATTTCACAGTCATAATTCTGGTGAAGGTAAGATAGGATTTGTTTGATATATACATTTACTTGATAAGAATTCCGATTTTCATATTCAATCGCTAATCTGCCAATTTTAATTAATAGTTGAGAAAATAGGAGTTGAATCATCACCTTATTCTCTGAACTTCTCTCGTCTAACTCAAGTACAAGACTCTTTAGGATATGGTAAATATCGCTTGAATCTTTTAACATAATATACGGATACCCTTTTGAAAGGAATTCAGAAAACATAACATTGGTTCTCACAATTTCATGGAAAAATGGGGGAAATCCCTCATCCTCTTTGTTTGTAAAGATAAATTCTAAATTTAACATTCTACAAGGATTCTCATGATTTACAACCAAACGATGCGGAATGTTTGAGTCAAGTAAAATTAAATCTCCTTTTTTCATGGGTACTGTTTCAGCAGCGGTTTCGACAACACATTTCCCCTCAATCACATACATAATTTCGATTTCATTATGAGAATGAAACGGCATTTCAAAACCCTTCCATTGTTTAAAATAATACGATATAACCTTGGGATAATATTTATCATGCAGTAATTCACTATTATAGAGACTGTATTGATCCACGCATTTTCCCCCATACCTGTAAATCTTTCTTCTTAAAATCTTAAGTATTTATTCATACTATTGATGGACAGTGGGACAGGTTCTTTTGTCCAATGGTCTTTCAACTTCCTATCTTTCAATATTGACTTTACAAAAACCTTTTTTCTCAATTTAATTTTTTCAATTTCATTCCGATAATACTTTTCCTAAACGGATAAAAGGGGCTAGCCAATGGACTAACCCCTTTTATATTTTATTTTGACTTAGCTGTTTTAATAGAAGTGACTTTATTAATTACTTATGATAATATCATCAAAAATTGATTCCCATGCCCGATGTTCCTGAAAACAAATCAGAATCGGACAGGAGCGTTTGGCTGAGGGTAAAGGTTTTTGCCGTTAAAGTGGCAAGTAAAAGTTTACGCCAGTTCTTCGGACGGAAAAACTATAGATGTAATAGGCCTCCTAATGTTAAAACTAAATTTATACTTTCTTATCTTTCAAGAAAAAATACACCAAAGTTGGTGTATTTCCACATTTAATTTAATCCATATTCTTTTATTTTGTTATATAGAGTCCCTCTTGAAATGCCTAAAAGACTGGCTGCTGCACTTTTATTGCCGTATGTTTTTCTTAATGCCTCCTCAATTTCTAAGGCTTCCGTATTTTTTAAAACAGGTTCTTGTTGCTCAATTTCCCCATTTTCAATGTTGGTTTGTTTTACAATCACCCTACTTTTGATATTTTCAGGTAAATGTTCTTCGGTAATAATCGGTTTTTCATTTAGGAGAACCATACGTTCAATCGTGTTTCTTAGTTCACGGATATTTCCGGGCCAGTCATAGTTCACTAATTGTTTCATTGTCTCAGAAGAGATCTCTGGTACCTGCTTTTTATACTTAGAGCTGAATTCCTGAATGTAATTCTGGGCAAGGGAAACGATATCCTCTTTTCTTGTTCTAAGTGGCGGGATATCTATGGTAATGACGGATAAATGAAAATAAAGCTGCTCGTTAAAATTCCCTTGTTTCAGGAGAACCTCCATCGATTCTGAAGTGGAAGTAATGATTCTTGTTGGCGAGGTAATTTTCTTCCCCCCGCCTACCCGGTAAAAACTATGATCGACCAAATAATTTAATAATTTACCTTGAATCGGAAGCGGCATCTTATCAATATCTTCTATGTATAATGTACCGTCTAAAGCTTGCTCAATCCGGCCGATTTGTAATGTTTGCTGTTCCGCTGTAAAGTTTTCCTTTTGAAAACCAAAAAGTTCGATTTCTAATAATGCAGGAGGGATAACCGAACAGTTTAGAGTGAGAAATGGACCTTCGGCTTTTGAGCCGCCATAATGAATCGCTTGAGCCAGCATTTCTTTTCCAGCACCGGGTTCCCCCATTAAATGAATCGGGATATCCGCATGGGCAACTTTTTGCGCAATCTTCAAGGCTTCCTGAAATTTAAGGCTCCCACTTACCATCGTTGAAAAAGGATTGGACTTTTGAACAAACAACGATGAGTTAGAATCCAATTCTTCGTTAAGCCGGATTATATTCGTGATATTATGTTCAGTCGCGATGCCGCCGATGATCTTATTATCGATCATGATAGGTGAAGCATTAATTAGAACGTGTGTATCATTATTAGGCCGATGATATTGCCCCCTGACCGGACGTCCTTCATTTAGAATCCGGTGCAGGACAATCGATTCATCACTAAAGTGCTCTCCTATTTTCTTTCCGAGGATGTACTCTTTTTTAATCTTGTAGGTTTCTTCCGCTGTTAGATTCCAGTAGACGACATTTCCCGTTTGATCAACCGCTGTAACGGAGTCATTGATCGTCTCGGCTAAGGTTTGAAAATAAGCCGAAATTTGGCGGTTTTCCTCTTCCAGCTTTTCAATTCGCTTTTCCGCTGAAACAACACCGATAATTTCCTTTTCATTTTTAACAAGAACGGGTCTGCGCCAATCCACTGCAGTATCGACTTCAGTGATGTCAGGAAGCACAGTGGATGGGAGCCAGTTGAGATGTTCGAGCCAATCAATAATGGGCATGGAGTCGCTGCCTAAGACCATCAGACTGTTTTCATAGTTATTGATGATAAAGTATATTTCACCCGCCACAATTACAAAATTGTACTCGTGAAGCCTCTTTTTTATTTCTAGTAATGGTGTATGATTATTTACAATTGTAAAGGAGTAATCCAGTGTAAATTGTACACTTTTGTACATACTAAAATCCTTTCTAGCTTTTTTATCACTGTAACATATAATTAAAGGCTATTCTACCTACCCTATATTATACGATATTATGATAAATGAACTTCAAAATTAATGCCTCTGTTAAACTTAGTTGTTGATTTACGCTCCAGGCGCTTCGCTTTCCGCGGGCGTGCCGGGAAGCCTCCTTGGCGCTTTCGCGCCTTCCGCTCCAATCATCAGTGTTAAAAATCAACAATGCCCTTTAACATATCCAAATTAATAAAAAGATTAAAAAAGCTGAACCCATATGTTTATACGGGTATCAGCTTTTTAAGTTTCACCGGGACTAAAATGTTAGGCCGATTGTTTATATTGGTCAAATTCTTTTTGTAATTGCTCACTTGGTGCAGGAGTCATTAGGCTGACAATCCAGATGGCGGCCAGACCTACCACGAATCCTGGAATGATTTCGTATAAACTATTTTTCAATACCGGTACATTGGCCCAAATGATAACCGTTACGGCGCCTCCGATCATGCCGGCAAGAGCGCCCCATCTATTCATCCGTTTCCAATAAAGGCTCAGCAGAATGACAGGTCCAAAAGCGGCTCCAAAGCCAGCCCAAGCGTATCCGACCAGTGATAAAATGGTTCCATTTTTATTAAAGGCAAGGACAACGGAAATGACGGCAACGACAAGCACCGAAAGTCTGCTAATAAACATTAATTCTTTATCACTTGCAGAACGGCGGAAGAAAGTCTTATAGACATCTTCCGTCAGTGAGCTTGCTGTCACAAGGAGTTGTGAAGAAATAGTACTCATCACCGCCGCTAATAATGCGGCCAGTAAAAATCCAGTAATCAATGGATGAAATAAAATTCTGCTTAGTTCAATAAAGACAGTTTCAGGGTCAGATAGCGTGAGACCCTGTTTAGAATAAAAGGCCAAGCCGATGAATCCAGTAAACATCGCACCGCCGACAGAAAAAATCATCCAGCCCATCCCAATGCGTCTTGCTTTCTTTATTTCTTTTACTGAGGAAATCGCCATAAAGCGGACAACGATATGCGGCTGGCCAAAGTACCCCAGGCCCCAGGCCATTAAGGAAACAATTCCTAACACGGTAGTCCCTTTAAAAATGTCAAATAACTTAGGATCAATCCCCTTTATTTCCTGAAATGCAGGACCAAATCCGCCTACTTCCATGATTGTCACAACTGGGACTAAAATAAGGGCGGTTACCATAATTAAACCTTGTACAAAATCCGTCCAGCTGACCGCTAAAAATCCGCCAAATAAGGTATAGGCAATGACAACAGCGGCAATAATCCAAAGTCCTGCCTGGTAAGGCATATGAAAGGTTGTTTCAAACAGAACCCCGCCTGAAACCATTCCCGAGGATACATAGAAAGTAAAAAAGACAATGATAACGAGTCCAGAGGTCAATCGCAGCATAGAAGAACCATCACCAAAACGGTTCTCCAGGAATGCCGGAATGGTCATCGAATTGTTGGCATTTTCTGTATACGTTCTTAACCGCGGTGCTACATAAAGCCAGTTGAAATAGGCTCCGATTGTTAAACCAATGGCAATCCATGAAGCACTTAACCCTTGGGAAAACATCGCACCTGGAAGACCCATGAGCAGCCACCCGCTCATATCCGATGCCCCTGCACTAAGTGCTGTGACCGCTGGCCCAAGCCCTCTTCCGCCCAGCATATAATCGGTTAGATTAGACGTTCGCTTGTACGCAAAATAACCAATGAACAGCATACCCACCATATATATACCGATAGAAATAAGAATCTGTGTATTCATACCTCATCCCCGTTCTTTTAATTGATTTCAAAAGCGCTTTCAATAATAATTTAAAAACCCGGGGATCCCCTCCCCTTTAGAGAGAATTCCCCAGCCTATTATGTTATTAAAGTTTTCTAGATTTCAGTTTTGCTTGAGTAAACAATAAAAGGTAATCGTATCCGCCGGCTTTGGAATCAGTGCCTGACATGTTGAATCCGCCAAACGGATGTGCTCCAACTAATGCACCTGTACATTTTTTATTAATATAAAGGTTTCCGCAATACATGTTTTCAAGGGCATACTGAATGCGTTCCTCATTCTGGGAATGGTAAGCACCTGTCAATCCATAGTCTGTATCATTATAGATTTCAATGGCTTCCTGCCAGTCAGCTGCTTTCGCAAGAGCAAGGACAGGGCCAAAGATTTCTTCCTGCATGATCCGTGCTTTTGGTTCTACATCTGCAAAGATGGTCGGTTCAATATAGAAGCCGTTGCCATTTGCTCTGGAGCCGCCAGTAAGCAATCTGCCTTCTTTTTTGCCAATTTCAATATAGCTCATGATTTTATCCACTGATCGTTGGTCAATAACCGGTCCAATCGCATGGTTCTCTTCTGGAAGACCAACCGTTAAGTTTTTCGTTAGCTCTGTTACTTTTTCAACCACTTCATCATAAACAGATGCAACGATAATCGCTCTTGAGCCCGCGGAACATTTTTGTCCTTGGAAGCCAAAAGCTGAAGCGACAATAGCTGCTGCTGCTGCATCCAAGTCAGCTGTTTCATCGACAACTACCCCGTCCTTACCGCCCATTTCAGCGATAACACGCTTTAACCACAATTGTCCAGACTGAACCTTTGCTGCTCTTTCATAAATGCGGCACCCTACCGCACGTGAGCCTGTAAAAGAGATAAACCGGGTTTTTGGATGTTCTACCAAATACTCACCAACTTCGATTCCATCCCCAGGCATGAAGCTAAGTACACCTGAAGGCAGACCTACCTCTTCCATTAGTTCGACAAACTTGGCTGCAATCACAGGAGTGGCATCCGCTGGTTTCAAAATAACGGTATTTCCTGAAACGATTGCTGCTACAGTTGTCCCCGCCATGATCGCCAGTGGGAAATTAAACGGTGAAATCACAATCCCTACACCAAGAGGGATATAGGATATTTGATTGTCTTCCCCATCAATTTTGGTAAGCGGCTGATGAATGCTTGTCTCGCTAAGGCGAATCATTTCTCGCGCATAAAACTCCAAAAAGTCGATTGCCTCTGCCGTATCAGCATCCGCTTCAGCCCAGTTTTTCCCTGATTCATAGATAAGGTAGGAAGAGAACTCGTGCTTGCGCTGTCTCATTAAATCTGCTGCTTTGAAAAGATATTCTGCACGTTCAGCCGGAGCAACCTTTTTCCAGGTTTCAAACGTTTTCAACGCTGTCTGCATCGCTTTTTCCGCTAATTCTTTGTTACCTTTGCTGACAGACCCAATTACTTCATCGACATTTCCTGGATTAATCGAAATGGTTTGTTCCTCGGTGAATAGCTTTTCCTTGCCGATTACAATCGGATATTTCCTGCCCAGCTCCTTTTTCACTTTTCCAAGAGCTGCAAACATCGCTTGCTTATTTTCTTCAAGCGAAAAATTCGTAAAAGGTTCATTTTTAAATGGTGTTTGTTTTGTTGCCGTGATCATCATCATCGCTCCTTTTTATGTGAAATTGCTATTTTAATAGATTTTTTAGAACAAACCATACATTGGCCGGTCTTTCTGCCAGCCGTCTCATAAAATAACCAAACCAGTCTACACCGTAAGGGACATAAACGCGGACCTTATATCCTTCTTTTACTAGTTTTGCTTGAATATCCTCACAAATTCCGTATAACATTTGGAACTCAAATTGCTCATTTGGGATTTGGTGTTCACGTACTAGCGATTTTGTATATTCAATCATCGATTCATCATGGGTTGCTATGGCTGTATAGTTTCCGTTTAACAGATGCTGCTTAATGATCTTTTTAAAATTTTCATCTACATCTTTTTTCTCCGGAAAGGCAACATTTGGGGACTCTTTGTATGCCCCTTTTACAAGACGGAGGTTGGCTTTTAATAGATTTAAGTCAGCAATATCTTGTTCCGTTCTATAAAGATAAGCCTGAATAACGAGGCCTACATTGTCATATTCCTTCCGAAGTTCCTTGTAAATATCCAATGATACCTGGCAGTGATCATAGTCCTCCATATCAATTCTGACAAAATTTTGATGGAGCTTAGCGCGATCCAGAATTTTACGCATATTTTTCATACATAGTTCTCTGCTGATATCAAGGCCAAGTGATGTCATTTTAAGGGACAGATTAGACTTGACCCCCGATTCGGCGATAGCATCGAGGGTTTGTATACACATGGCTGCTGATTCCTGTGCTTCTTCTTCTGTATAAACAAACTCCCCAAGGTGGTCTAAGGTAACCACTTTTCCATCACGATTCAACTTTGTCACAGCTTCAATGGCTGTTTTGATGGATTCCCCCGCTACAAATCGCCCTGCGCCGAAACGCAGACCGTATTTCTTTGCTAGTTTGTTAGCTGAGGTATTCTTCCCAAGCGATTGAAACATATTTCTCATTAATAATTCCAAAGTCTTCAAACCTCCTTAATAGAATGAACATCATTGTTTATTAATTTATATCTGTAAGCAATTTTATAATATTCTGAACAAAAGTGTCTATATATTTTTTAAATTTAAACACATTTGTTAACTTGTTAAGTCGAACATACTTCTTCCCCAACTGATTTTTAACAAAATTGTAAAGGTAGTTGTCAGATAACAGAAAAAAATCCCATCTGTCAGCCAGATGGGACCATAGGGACGGTTCTAGTGGTTTTACACTGCTTAGTAGAGTTCGGTCAAATAATCTTCCTGGAGTAGTTTGTCCAAATCTTTTTCGGTCATGTCGGGAAGTTTTGTATGATCTAATAGGATTTTTGCTGCGTTTGGCAATGAATCCTTATCACTCCATGTTTCTGGTTCCCAAATGCCTGATCGTTTCATTGCTTTTGCACAATGAATAAAGCATTCTTCCACTTCAATGCAGATCCCGACCAAGGGTTTCTTTCCACGATGGGCCATTCTGTCAAGGAGGATGTCATCTTTCACCAAAGATGCTTTTCCATTCACTCGTAATGTTTCTCCCAATCCAGGAATCAGAAAAAGAAGGCCAGCCTTTGGATTGGATAAAATATTCCGCATAGTATCGATTTTTTTATTTCCTGGCCTTTCTGGAATAATGATATGTTTTTCATCCAGTACAAGTACAAAACCTGGCATGTCTCCACGAGGAGAAACATCACAATATCCTGAAGCATCCGAGGTGGAGATGACGAGAAAAGGTGAACGGGAAATAAAATCCTTACAATGATCGTCTAAATGGGAAATTACCTTTTTTCTAACTAGTTCACTAGGTTCCCCAATAAGCGAACGTAACTCATCCTCTGTTTTAATTTTATCAGTACATGTAAGATTAGGTCCCGGCATCACTGCACTCTCCCTTAGTGTTAATTTCATCGATTTTTACGAATGTAATTAGCAACTATTAGTCCACTCTCTAATTGAATACGTACAAGCTTTTGAATCGGAATCGCGAGATAATCAAGCTCACTTTCAAGATTTCCGCAATATCCTTTTAATAACTGCTTCCCTTTCTTGCAGGTTTCCATGAATGGGCCCAATGCGATCTGATCACTATTCTTTTCCCGTTTGAGCCGTTCGATTTCATATTCACAAGTCCGAACGGTTAAACCTAAGTACAAGCCATTGTAAAACTTCGCAACTTGTAAATTATCAAAAATCTCTGCCCTGGAAGCCATTTTTTCAAATTCAGGATTACTATCAGCCCACTTGATTTTGGCTTCACTGCCTTCTTTAACATACTGAATCACTTCTTCTACCAATTTTACAAATGGATTCTCATCACTAATATATGGACGTACTTCGGCCAGAATCTGATCCAGGAGATCAAAATGAGCTTGTGATTGTTTTACATTCTGTAAAATGGCATCTTTCCGGGTGATTTCCCCCTCACTCAGATCCTCAATCCGAGGATCAAAGAAATAAGGCAGCTCGGTAAGAAGAGTTACACAGTCTGTTACCCCCGATGCATAGTCTGAACTTGAAGTGCCATTTTTTATATTTGGCTTATTGCCGCTAAACTTTTCAATGAAATCATAAGCTTCAGCAATTGTCATATTTTTAAAGATAGCTGAAGAAAATTTCGTTATGAAAGGTTCCTCCGGCTCACCTAAATTCAAGGGGATGCCTTGTTTTATAGCTGAATCTCTCAAACCTTCATACAGCTCTGGAAGATCATGCGTTAAGTACCAATAAGCCCCCCCAAACCCGGCATTATGGAGCGAATACATAAACTCTGGTCTGATTTCTTTTATTAATGTCATTAAAGCTTGTGTTTCAGGAAGCGGGTTGTGAAAATGCAGCTCTTTGTAATCAATCGGAAATGTCCATTCTACCTGTTCATAGCCAATTGGCCGATAATAATTTCTCGTGTAGGTATATACATTAAACGGCCCATTGAACCAGTTTTCATTTAAACGGACACCATCGGGATCTATACATTTAATCATGTACCATGTAAAGCCTAATTCTTCCCGTAAATCGTCATTCTCAGCCAAAGCACGAGAAAAATACTCAAGTGTCATGGCTCCAATCGGTTCATTCGGGTGAGGACAGGCAAAGCATAAAGCATTCTTTAGTCCATTCCCAATTTTCATACATAAAATCGAATGTCCCTTTCGAGATTTTCCAGCCTCAAAAACGGAAACAATGTCAGGAAACTCATTTGCAAGTTTCCTGCAGCTGTCATCCATCTCATCAACAGTCAGAAAAGCTTTGTAATCCGGAACGTTAGCAACAACAGATTCAAAATTCATGACATAGTTTCCTTTCGATGTTTGTAGACCATAGGGACGGTTTTTTTGGTAGCAACTACCTACAAGGGCCATCAGAACCGTCCCTTCGGCTTTTCAATATAGTGTTTAATGATCTCTTTCACTAAGGGACTTGTATGTGCCGGTAATTCCTGAACAGGAAAAAATCCGGCATCTATCGTTTCTTTCCCGTCAATTTTGATTGTACTGTTTTTCACATCATTTGAAATATAGGCAATTGTGACAGGGTAGAATTCATCTCCATTTGGCAGTTTTCTGAAATATTGCTTTCCTGAAAATACAGCAGCTAACTCTAGTTGGCCGATTTCAACACCTGTTTCCTCAAAGACTTCCCGTCTTCCTGCATCTTCCGCTGATTCTCCTAATTCTAATAGTCCTCCGGGAAGCGCCCAAATCCCTTCAGGTCTTTTCTGCAGTAATATTTTCCCTTCCTTATCTATTGCTGCCACGACTGCGCCTACTAAAATGAGCGGCCTGGTTCCAATTATTTTACGTAAATCCTCAATATAGCCCATTGAGAGTCTCCTCTTGTCAATTAATTCTCCTCCTAATTATTACAGAAAAATCAAAATCTTGAAACTAGGAAAACCAAGGGGACGGTTCTCATGGCTTTTTTAAAACTTTGTGCCACTAGAACCGTCCCCTTGGTCTTTTTGATTTTAGATTTCTATGCCGATAACCTTAGATTTTTTTCTTTTCTCTTTCTATATGAATACAAAGCAAATAATAGAATAAACCATACTGGTGTCAACAATAAGGCCGTGCGTGTAGATTGCGCAAACAACATAATAATGAGAATCGCCGCAAACAATGTTAGAACAGCGTAGTTCATAAATGGTGTAAACGGTGCTTTAAAGGTTGATTTTTTCTGTAAGTCAGGACGTGTTTTCTTATACTTTACATGACAAATGAGAATGACACCCCATACCCAAATAAAACAAATGGCGCTGATGGTTGTTACAATCCCAAAAGCTTGTTCCGGAACAAGTTTGCTTAGAAGAGCTCCCCCCGTTAAAACAAGCGTTGAGATAAATAACGCATTACTTGGTACATGGTTTTTATTCAACTTGGCAAAGTTAGCTGGCCCCTGATTCTTTTTGCTTAAATTAAACAAAATCCGGCTTGTGGAAAACATTCCGCTGTTACAAGCAGATGCGGCGGAAGTTAAGACGACAAAGTTAATAATACCGGCAGCAATCGGAATCCCGACCAAGCTAAAGGTTTTAACAAACGGACTTTCGGCTGCATTTAGTTCGGTCCACGGATTAACGCATAATAGGACAATCAAGGCTCCAACGTAGAAAAATAGAATTCGTAACGGAATTTTGTTAATCGCAGACGGAATATTTTTTTTCGGATTGGAAGTTTCCGCTGCAGATACTCCCACTAATTCCACACCGACAAAGGCAAACACAACCATTTGGAAGGAAAGCAGGAAACCTGAAACCCCATTCGGGAAAATCCCGCCATGGTTCCAAAGATTTGAAACCGAAACCGTTCCAGCCTCTGTCTTGAATCCCATTACCAGCAGAACGACCCCAATACCGATTAAGGCGACAATAGTTATGACCTTTATTAACGCAAACCAAAACTCCAATTCTCCAAAAAGCTTCACCGTTAATAGATTTAATCCTAATAATATGATTAAGCAGACGATCGCTGGTATCCACTGCGGGATATCAAACCAATATCGAACATAAACACCAACGGCAATTACATCGGCCATAGCCGTCATAATCCAGCAAAACCAATAGGTCCATCCGGTGACAAACGCTGCCCGCGGGCCGAGGTAGTCTTCGGCAATGTCAGTAAAAGATTGATAGCCCGCTTTGGACAGCAGAAGTTCCCCCAGCGCCCTCATCACAAAAAAACAGGCGATTCCGACGATTAAATAAGCTAGTATGATGGATGGCCCTGCCAGCTGTATCGCTTTACCGGACCCCAGGAATAATCCAGTTCCTATGGTGCCGCCAATGGCGATTAGCTGCACGTGACGATTCTCTAAATTCCGCTTTAGTTCTTTTTGTTCCATTTCAATCTCCCTCTCAAATTGATGAAAAATGTTTCATGTGAAACGTTGAACAAAATAGTAAACTCCATAAAAAAAGAGACTGGAGGTCCTCCAATCTCTTAGGTCTAAGAATAACAAATATTATTTGTTACACTAACGGTTGTCAGTATAACAAATAAATATTCAGTACTCTTCTGTCCTTTTGCCTGAGATTGTGAACCCTTCGGCGCCGCGGTATTCCTGCGGTCTCTCCAGAAGCTGCTCCTGCTATAGTGTGATCCATAGCAATCATAGCTTGCTAAATTATTAATTTTTCTGATTGAGTTTAACTATTGTTGAATAATTTTTAATTTTAATAGTATTCTTACATTGTGTCAACAACTAAAATTTATATTATATTATCATCTAAATTTTGGTTTCCAGGCTTATACTTTGTAATGCCCATTTCTCTTAGACCATAAGAGCAAGAATCAGGACGAAATCAATTTACCAACCTTGATAAAATGAGGTTTAAGGATACATCTCATTTATATTAGGACTAGGCTAGAAAAGGAAAGGATAAGATTATGAGTAAAATCAATCTTTCATTTGAAGAAATGTGGGAAAAAATTATCGCCTGTGATCGAAAATATGATGGGTTATTTTTTACAGCCGTGAAAACAACAAAAATCTACTGCCGCCCATCCTGCAGATCTAGAAAACCCAAAAAAATAAATGTTGAGTTTTACCACGATATTAAGGAAGTTGAAAAGGCGGGGTTTCGCCCATGCAAAAGATGCCAGCCTGAAGTGGAACATTCACCTCATACGGGACTTGTGAAAGATGTTATTACATTTTTAATCAATCATTATAAACAAAATCTCGTATTAAAGGATATAGCGGATAATGTCGGTCTAAGTCCCTATTATCTTGAACGGATATTTAAGCAAGAAACACTGGAAACTCCACGCACCTATTTAGAAAAAATACGGATTGACAAATCCCTGCATCTTCTTACATGTACCGACCTAACTAATCTGGAGATATGCTATGAGGTTGGTTTCCAAAGTCCTTCTAATTTTTACAAGGCATTTCGCAATTTAAAAAATTGTTCACCTAGTGAATATAGAAAAAATAGTAAGGGGCATTAAAAATGAACTGGAATGATTTTGGGACCTACGTTGAAATCTACCCTCCCGAGGAATTCAATTTTAACGAGTGCTTAGTATTTTTAAGCAGATCCAGCCTAGAAGTGCTCCATCAAATTAAGGCTGGATCTGTATATAAGCTGATTAAAGTAAATGAAACCTTCATTTTGTTTAAAGTTGGATATAATAATCGTTCCATCATCGTTGAATTCCCCATAAGTACACCTTCTGAAGAATCTCGAAAACAAGCTGCTGAATACATTTGGGAATGGCTTGATTTAGATCAAGATTTGGCAGGATTTTATGAAATGGCCGCCAAGGATCGTATTTTAAGTAAAATCTCCAATAAATACTACGGACTGCGGATTATAGGTATTCCAGATTTATTTGAATCGCTAATTTGGGCTATAATAGGCCAACAAATCAATCTAACATTTGCTTATACGTTAAAAAAACGTTTTGTTGAGCGATTTGGAGAAAGTCTCACGTTTAATGGGAATACCTTTTGGTTATTTCCTTCATTTGAAAAAATTGCTTCCATTGATGTTGAGGATTTAAAGAAACTTCAATTTACTGGAAGGAAGGCGGAGTATATTATTGGCATTGCTAAATCTATGGACAACGGGGACCTATCGAAAGAAATATTGCTGAATCAGGATTATCAACAAGTTAAAAAAACATTAACCGAGTTTAGAGGGATAGGACCATGGACTGCTGATTATGTGATGATGAAATGTTTACACTACAACACTTCCTTTCCAATCGGAGATGCCGGCCTCCATAATGCATTAAAAAATCTATTAAGTTCTGAGAGAAAGCCTGCCATAGAAGAAATACAAGAATTCGCTGAAAATTGGGATGGCTGGCAAGCGTATGCAACCTTTTATCTTTGGAGGTCGTTATATGAATAAGATACAACTTTTAAGGCGTCATTTTTTCATCTAAATGCTAACCATTACCTTAGTTTTATTACGAATAATTTACTCCCATCTGGCATCCAGATGGGATTACTTTAAAACATACTCAGACGATATTTTTTTGATAAAAGCTCCAAGAGTTTAAGTCCGGCCACACTGTTCCCTTTCTTATCCAAGGCAGGACCGAAAATGCCAATTCCAAATTTACCAGGAACAGCCCCCATGATTCCGCCTGATACACCACTTTTAGCCGGAATTCCTATTTTGATCGCGAATTCGCCTGATGCATTATACATTCCGCACGTAACCATGAAGGTTTTGCAAATTCTTGCTACATCATCAGGCATTATCCGTTTCCCATTAAGAGGATCAACACCATCCATTGCAAAAATCATACCGATCCTCGCTAAATTCAAACAATTCATTTCAACAGCACACTGTTTAGTGTACAAATCCATTAAGGTTTCTACATCCTCCGTAATGAGGTTATGCTGCTTCAGAAAATAGCATAACGCCCGGTTTAAATCAGCCGATTCAAATTCGGAACGGGCTACATTTTCACAGTAACCAATAGAAGAGTCGCCGGCCAATTCCCGGATAAAGCCTAATAACCGATTGAACCGCTCCTCCACTGAATCCCCTTTTAACATATGGGTCACAACAAGTGCCCCCGCGTTAATCATTGGGTTTAACGGTTTGGCCGGCATTGTTTCCAACTTGGCAATCGAATTAAACGGGTCTCCAGTCGGTTCCATCCCAACTCGTTCAAATACATAGCGATTGCCTCTCTCCATTAAAACAAGAGCTAAACTTATAACCTTTGAGATACTTTGCAGCGTTATCTTTTTATCAATATCTCCCGCTGAGATACATCTTCCGTCCGGATAACTAATCGCAATTGATAAATCACCAGGATTTGCTTTACCCAGCTCGGGAATATAGTCTGCAACCTTGCCATCTTTAGTATATCTTCTTGCTTCTTCCACAAATCGTTGTAATTCGTCGTTTTTTTGACACGGCATTATTCATCACCCATAGTAGTATGGGCGAATGATAAGGTGTCCATTCACTAGGTATTATGGTTAGAGATACAAGTAAAAACAAAAAATATCCTCAATTACCATTTAAATATTATTAGAACTTTTACCGCCTACCCCCAAAATCCTTAGTTGACTCCCTAAGTTTTTGTTGTTAATCATTTTTTTGTCGAAAAACTTTCTGTTTGACACTTGTCAAACTTCCGGCAGTAAATTCGTTACAAGGTATCCGGTCAATCTATTAATATATAATACATTTTTTTAACACTACACCTATAAGGAGGAGTCTAAGTGAATCTAGTATTTAGGTGGGTTGTAAGATCATTGTTTGCACCTGTCACCGGAAATGCCGGAGCGGTTGCGAGTACACTCGGTTTTTTTCTGGCCTTTTTACCTTTACCTTTAGATCATATAAAAATTCCATTATTACTTGCTTTTTCCCTATTGTTCCGTCTTAATATCATCGCCTTATTCCTTGGAACGTTGATTACCATTTTCACACCTAACATTCGTGATTTACCAGCCCTGGATTTAAGCAAGTTGCAAGATTACTGGTTATTATCTTCCTTAAAGACTAAATTACAAGTTTCACCAAGCATTGCATCAGGTGCATTTGGAGGTTTGATTGGCCTGGTCTGCTATTTTTTCTTCCACTGGTTTTACAATTTAGGGCTGAAGAAAAGGGAGCAAAATCAAGATCATGTTTTTCTTGATCCTTCAAAAAGACGCTGGTCCATTATTAAACGAATGAGTGCAGGCTTTATTATTTTAATTGTTCTAGTATCCTCAATCTTTGTTAAGAGCCTGGCTACTAACCCGGAATTTCCTGAACTGCAATTGACGAATAGCTCAGCCAAGAGCGGGATCGAGCCGATTAATACGAGTTTCAGTGAAAAAGAGCTGGCTTCACAGGTACAAAAAACAAATCCTGCCCCTCTTGTTCAAAAAAATATCGGACCATCGTACCAAAAACAAGAAGTCTATGGTTTTTACGTCAATTGGGACGAAAACAGCAAAACTTCTTTCAAAAAAAATAGTAAATCTATTACAACATTAGTGCCGGAATGGCTGCAGCTTACACCAAGTCTCACCCTTAAAACCAGCACGGACAGCTCAATTGTTTCAGAAGCAAAAGCACATAATATAAAGATTCTTCCATTAGTTCATAATTTTATTAATAACAAATGGGATGGCGATACACTGCATCGGTTATTTACGACTCCCGGCGCTGAGGATCTTTTTATTAAAAACTTGTTGGCTTATGTAAGAACAAATGGCTTTGACGGTATTAATATCGACTTTGAAGAAATCAATCCAAATGACAAAGATTATTTCACTCGTTTTATTGGTAAAGTTTCTAAAAGCTTTCATCAACATGATCTCATAGTTACAATGGATGTCCCGCCGAAGAATACTAGTTTTAACTATACTTCTTTAGCAGCTAGCGTTGACCGCATGATTGTCATGCTATATGACCAACACAACTCTATGAGTAAACCTGGGCCTGTGGCCCCATCTGATTGGGTAAAAGAGAACTTAAACCAACTCCCTATTCCTTCTGAAAAACTGATCACGGGTCTAGGAAGTTACGGTTACGACTGGGAAGAAAACTCCAAACAGCCGGCGAAAACGATGAAGTTCGGAGATATTATGGATTTAGGAATGGGAACAAACCTGCAAATCCATTGGAATCAGCAAGCTGGCAACCCATATTTACGGTATAAAGAAAACGGAAAAAACCATATCGTTTGGTTTTTGGATGCTGCTACATTTTATAATCAAATGAAGCTGGCGAAAGATAGCGGCTCAAGCGGAGTTGCAATTTGGCGTCTCGGTTCGGAAGATCCTTCGATCTGGAATTACATGAATAAACCAAAGGAGATACAAAATCCATCAAATGCCCTTAAAACCCTGGCCATCTCTGAAACGGTTCACCATCCCGGTGCTGGGGAAATATTGAAAGTTAATTCTCAATCAGAAAAAGGGAAAAGAACCATTCAATTGGATTCGCAAGGGATGATTCTTACCGAAACCTATAATAAATTCCCAAAACCTTCTGAGGTGGCGCGATATGGCAAACCTAAAGGTAAGGAAATCGTCCTTACCTTTGATGACGGTCCTGATCCAGTCTATACACCTCAAATATTGGATATTTTAGAAAAGCATCATATAAAAGGGACCTTTTTCATGATTGGAGAGAATGCTTTAAAGCATCCAGAACTGGTAAAAAGGGTTTATAAAGAAGGACATGAAATTGGCAACCATACCTTTTCCCATCCAAATGTTGAATCCATTACACCATTTCGAATGAGAACAGAGTTAAATTTGACTCAGCGATTATTTCAAGAAATTACCGGTCATTCGATGACTCTTTTCCGCCCGCCGTATACGGCCGATGCTGAACCAGACTCCCGGAGCGAACTAATACCTATATTACGGGCACAGGAAATGGGGTATACCATGGTTGGTGAGTCCATTGATACTGACGATTGGCAAAGACTTTCAAGCCAGGAAATCGTGAAACGGGTATTGGATCAGCTGCCAAAAGGAAATGTGATTTTGCTTCATGATTCTGGCGGTGACCGATCCAACACTGTAAAGGCATTGCCTATTATTATTAAAGAACTAAAAAAACGCGGTTATACATTTACTACCGTTGCTGATCTTATTGGAAAAAGCAATAGCCAGATTATGCCTCCTGCTGAACAGAGCAACCCTTATTTGATCTATAATAAGGCCGTATTTATGGTCATTCAAGGCTGGCAACTAGGATTAAACTTTCTGTTCTATTCGGCTATCCTTTTAGGAATCCTACGCCTGATTTTCTTCGTATTCCTTTCGAGATTACAGGTAAAACGGTATAAAGAAACTCAGATTGATCCTAGCTTTAGACCTTTTGTCAGTGTCGTGATTGCTGCCTATAACGAAGAAAAAGTCATTTGCAAAACCGTTGATTCGATTTTATCCAGCGATTACCCTGCTTTTGAGGTGCTGATTGTTGACGATGGATCAAAAGATGATACTTCTTCTGTGGTTCAAGAAACGTATGCAAACCATCATCAAGTCAGATTAATTAAAAAAACCAATGGGGGAAAATCGTCCGCCGTAAATCTTGGCTTTAAAGAAGCAAAAGGAGAAATCGTGGTTGCCCTTGACGCTGATACACTTATCGCTGAAAATGCTATATCATTGCTTATTAACCATTTTAAAGATGAAAATGTTGCGGCTGTTTCCGGAAATGTAAAGGTCGGCAATAAGGGGAACCTCCTCACAAACTGGCAGCATATCGAATATGTGACAGGCTTTAACCTAGAGAGAAGGGCTTTTGCTGCGCTTAATTGCATTACAGTTGTACCAGGTGCCATTGGTGCCTGGAGAAAGACGGATGTAGAAGAAGCAGGATACTATAAAGAGGATACCTTGGCAGAGGATACTGATATCACGCTTACACTTTTACGCAATGGGAAAAAGATTGAATTTGAAGAAAAGGCATACGCCTATACAGAAGTACCAGAAGATATTAAAAGTTTGGCAAAACAGCGTTACCGATGGGTTTATGGGACGTTACAATGCTTATGGAAGCACCGCGATGCATTATTTAATAAAAAACATAAATCATTAGGATTTATCGGCCTGCCAAACATGTGGCTTTTCCAATATATTTATCAGACCATATCGCCTATTGCAGATATACTGTTCATTATCGCGCTATTTAGCACACACCCTGGAATAGCAGCCATTGGATTTATTCTTTTTTACTTGCTGGATTTCATTACTTCTCTTTATGCGTTTCGATTGGAGAAAGAGAGTCCTAAACCACTAGGTTCATTGTTTCTGCAGCGAATCTTGTACAAACAGCTTATGACTTATGTTGTGATCAAATCCATCTTCTCAGCCATAAAAGGAATTACCGTTGGATGGAACAAACTCAAACGAAAAGGTAATGTCACTCAGGAAACCTCTAGTGTAAAGGTGAACGAATCTGCATAGTGGAACCCTCGCAAAGGTCTTTCCCATTTGGGGAAGACCTTTTTTATTTGGATTCATAACGAAAAAGGATCACCTGCTTTAGGTGACCCCTGTTTGATAAATTACATTTTCTTTCCGTTGTTTCCTTTTTCATCCCGACGGTTCTCAGCCTTTTCTTGTGCAGCTTGAGAAACTTGTTGTCCACGGTTGGTTGTTGTTGAAGTTGTACTTGTTGTTGTATTAGTTCCTGTCTTTGTAGGTGCAGTCGTTGTCGAAGGTTCTTTTGTACTTGTCACCGGTGTCGTTGATGAAGCCGTTGTGGTTGTGCTCGCATTCGTATTAGCAGCATTTGTTGTTGTTCTCTTGGTGGAGCTTTTCGTATTCTGTTGAACGGCTGCTACGGCCATAACACTGTTGTTTTTACTTTTTGAATCCGCTTGGACAGAAGCAACAGTTTGAGATATTAAGGGTTGCTCGTTTTTCGCAATTGGTGTTGGCGTTTCATCTTTCAACGTTTTTTCTATTTGATTGATGACATCCGCCGTTTTTTCCCTGGATATCGGCAAAGCATTTTTATCAATTAATTTTTTAGAAGATTTATCGACTATCAAGGCGTTGGTGACAGAAAACGTAACAGCTCCCGCTAACACCATGGCAAGGGCTCCCTTGGTTAGTTTGCTCATGTTATTCCCCTCATGTTCTTTGTATAATCATATTTAAAGAATACGAACAAGCCAAAATGTATTAGGGGGTAGTAATAAAACTCCATATTTTACATTCATTCAACAAATTTTTGCCAAGATGATAAAACCACTTCTAAATATTCAACGTTATTTTTATTAGATATAAAATACATTTCCAAACAGTAATATTTTTGCTTTTACATATTTTATCTCAATAACCCCAACACCCATTAATGCCTATATAAAAGGATTTTTTTAGAAAAACTTTGAGTAATATGTCCTATATTTTTGAATACACATTTTAAACAAGAAAGGAGATTGTGAAAAAAAGAGAGTGTCAGATTATTAGGTTCATAAAAAAATGCTGAACCTACATACTCAAAGGAGGGCCTGCCAAGAGATGCAATTTAAGAAGACTGTTCATTCAAGAAAATTAGATGAAACGAAAAAAAAATCAAGAATGAAGCGTTTGTTTCTTGTGAGCTTATCCCTCGTTACTTTACTTAGCGGAGGCATTCCTGCGGCTAATGCAGAAACGGTCCCAATGGATTTCCCAAGATTGGCCCAGCTTGGTCCAATCCACGAGGATAATGGATATCCGGTTTGGTATGAAGATTCACAAGGCACACGGTTACAACTTTGTTTAGATGCAAATGATCCATTTTGTGCAATCGTTTCAGGCGACATACCCGATCCATCAAAACCCGTTTCGTTAAAAGCCGGAAATTTCCCCGAAGAGGCCTTTTATCAATTAGCCAGCTCTACGATTAACCTTCCAAATGGGGGCAGTGCTGACGGGACCTTTGCTCTTGAAGCGGCTTTTGCCAATGGCCCGGCCATTGATGGAGAACAAATCGTATTCGGCAGAGTCCGTTTTAAAGCGGACGGCTTGAGCCCAAATCAAACATATACGTTTACCCACCCATATGGCATCGATATATTAAGAGCTGATGGAACCGGATCATTAAAGTTTACCGAAGATATTGGCCTTAATGGTGGATTCAACGAAGTGTTGAAAAGCAGAATAGGAACATTTTTACAATGGGATACTGGCGCACCAGCAGGATACATTGGGGATCCAAATGTCGATCATAAGATTATTGGCGGTATTAATAATCAAAACTTTTTCCGTATTAATGGTCCAGGAATCGGAACAGGTTCTTGTGGTCCGGACTGTGCGCAAACGGACTTTTTTAGTGTAATGGGCAAGCAAGCCACCATTGCAGGTGTGGAAATTGCCCCCCCAGTGGTCAATGATGTGACCGATCAAGCGACTTCCGTAACCGGAACAGCAGAAGCTGGCACAACCGTAGAAGTGAAATCTGGAGCAACCGTCCTTGGAACGGCAACAGCAGCTGATAATGGTTCCTTCAGTGTAACCATTCCAGTCCAACCTGCAGGAACCACCCTATTGGTTACGGCAACAGGTTCAACCGGCAATGTAAGTCGAGCAACAAAAGTAACGGTGAGAGATACCATACCGCCGGTCTCCCCAGTGGTCAATGCCGTTACTGATAAAGCGACAGCTGTGACAGGAACAGCTGAAGCCGGTTCGACGGTGGAAGTCAGAGCTGGTAATGTTGTTCTTGGCACTGGCGCAGCCGCACAAAATGGCTCCTTTAGTGTCGCAATTCCTATCCAATCTGCAGGAACCACCCTTGCTATTACGGCAAAAGATACTTTTGGAAATGTAAGTCAGGCCGTTCAGTTGACGGTGATCGATACAACACCACCTGCCGTTCCAATAGTAAATGAAGTAACCGATCAGACAACTTCTGTCACAGGTCAAGCGGAAGCGGGTTCGACGGTCGATGTAAAAGCTAAAAATGGCACCGCTATTGGCACTGCCACAACCGGAGTAGACAGTAAGTTTTCAGTCACAATCCCTGCTCAGGTGTCAGGCACTGAATTAAGCGTCACCGCAACCGACAAAGCTGGTAATACTAGCACTGCTGCAACTGTTGTTGTAAAAGACACAACTGCCCCAGCAAAGCCTGTGGTCAATGAAGTAACCGATAAGGCAACTTCTGTCATGGGGCAAACTGAAGCAGGTTCGAAGGTAGATGTAAAGACGAACAATGGCAGCGTTATTGGCACTGCCACTGCAGGAGCGGACGGGAAGTTTACGGTCACGATTCCTGTTCAGGCGTCAGGCACTGAATTAACAGTTATCGCCACAGACCAGAATGGAAACGTAAGTACAGCAACAACTGTAATAGTAATAGACGTAACAGCCCCTTTGAGGCCTGTAGTTAATGAAGTAACCGATAAGGCAACATCAGTTACTGGTCAAGCGGAAGTTGGCTCGAGGGTTGATGTAAAGTCTAAAATCGGCACTGTTATTGGCACCGTTATTAGTACAGTTATTGGAACAGCCACAGCAGGATCGGATGGTAAGTTTATGGTCACAATACCTGTTCAGGCAGCAGGCACCGAGTTAAGCATTACGGCAACCGACAAGGCTGGAAATACCAGTGAAGCTGCAACCATTAAAGTAATCACAAAACCAACTGGCTGGGTGTTTAAGGGTGGGAATTGGTACTATTATGATCCTGTGACCTCTGTGCTGAAAACAGGCTGGTATAAGGTCGGCGCTACTTGGTACTTCTCAAATACCAGTAGCATCATGCAAACCGGCTGGGTGAAGAGCGGTGCATACTGGTACTACCTAAGCAAAAGCGGCGCAATGCAAACAGGCTGGCTGAAACTCGGCACAACCTGGTACTATCTCAACTCCAATGGGGCAATGTATGTAGGATGGTTAAAAAGCGGAACTACATGGTATTACTTAAAGAGCAACGGGGCGATGGCAACCGGCTGGATGACAATCTCAGGAAAAAGATACTTTTTTAATAGCAACGGGGCGCTAAGATAACCCCCTACTCCCTTGGGAATCTAAGACCAAGGGAGTTTTTCTTTGAAGACCAAAAAGCCCGCCTTGTTCCCAAAGATTTTTAATTGAATTTAAAATATCTCTTTAAACCTCATCTTAATTTTTATTACTTGATAACTCTGAGTTTTTAACACTATCTGCTATCTTAATTGATTTTTCCACAACGTACTGAAATCCATAGATAATAATGGCCAAGAATACACATATAAAATACCAGGTTGAGTTTTTCATCTTAATAAATTTGACAATTCCAACCTTATTCCCAATGTAAGGAAAAGGAAAAGCGTTAATAAGATCCAATACCATATTAGTAATTAAGTATTTTGGGAAATTCCCAAATGTTAATTTAAATATCCAAAGCGTTGCAACAAAGTAAGGCCCTAATATATATGTAAAATCTATTGGTCCTGGTGATAGAGGATTTTTAGTTACCCACCATTTTTTCCGATAACAGAACAGACTAAATACACTTATGATCAAATTGACAAAACTTGCTACAGGCAAAAACCTAAAAAAACTTCGTTTCCCCATAAAAGGGACAGTTAGCCAAGGAAGAATTAATGTTGCTAATGAAAAGGCAATTTTTATATTATTCTTATTTTTACCCATTTCGATACTCCTTCAATTGATATAGTCTTTTTCATTATTCTATAAAGAAACAAATATTATGTTTATTTTACTTAATCCGTCTTTTCTTAATATTCCAGATTAACGAATCCACACCAGCAGAGAAATGAGCAATCGGTTTTACTTCAGAAAGGTCAAAATGAAAAGGTGTAAAAAGGGTATTCCTTTCTATTTCTATCTCCGCTTTTTGTAACGGCCAAGGCTGATGGTGTATTTCACCGCAATAGATGTTGACTCCGTTATTTGAACTATAGAGACAATATCGCTCAGTGAGCCAATGATCCAGGGTTCCTTCTTTTGGAAAATAAATCTCGGATATGGGAGCATATTTGCCTTTAAATAAGATATCAGTATTCGCATTTCCCTTACGGACACTCTGGCAATGAAAGGTTTGTCCTTCTTTTCGAAAAGAAATCTGCGCCGGATGATAGGGTAAACGATACCATCTCTTTGCAATATTTAAGGAAGCCCAGTTCCGAACATCAATAGACAAAAAATAAATACCGGGTTTGCCATCACATTTAACATAAGTTCTTACATTGATCTCAGGAAATTTAGGGGTTACGGACACAGACGAAATTCCCCGAGGATAGATTCCCTCTAACACGAATAAAATTATGCCTAACCAGGCGGAGCCATTATAAGTGTCAATTTGTAAAGAGGAAGGAATATAAGACCGTAATTTTTCAAGCGGAATAGGCCAATGCAAAAACAATAGATTTTTCCATGTTTGTCGCATAATCCAATACTTTGAAGGTAATGGCCAAGGACGATGAACAATGTCATTCATTATATGCATGAAAAGATCCCCCTGTTTTTATATGTTCATAGTTTGGTGAAAAATAACAATTTCATACGATTAGGAATACTAAAAAGCTCAACTATTTTTTATATGATTTTCCTGTTTTTGGATATAATAAGAGTGGTGGACTATCTTATTGAGAATATGCTGAATATGGAGCTATAAATATGTTGAACATTTTTTATTATTTGGCTTTTGCAATGGTAACATTTATATTTTTATTCTTTGTTTTCATGCTTTTTGGGTGGCGTTGGTTAATGAAACGTATGGTGAAGCAAATGGGAAAAATTATTTTAACAGACAGTTATCAAGAAAATGTAATGGAGTTGATGCCGGGACTCCGGCATATGGGCATTCAAAATATGCTTGAAAATAGCTTACGTGCTGAAACAGGCGACGTTCTCCACCGCCCGTTGGGGTCTTCAAAAAAATGGCCGCATTTAGATCCGATTACTTTTATCCCTGCCCAAACAACACCCTTTCCTATAGACGGAGAAGAAGATGTCGATGTGCAGGTAACCATTGGGCCAAATGCAAAAAAACCAATGAAAATAAAAATCCCGTTAATGATCAGCGGGATGGCCTACGGGATCGCCCTTAGTGAAGAAGTGAGACTCTCTTTAGCAGAAGCAGCTAATAATGCAGGAACCGCCATTAATTCTGGTGAAGGGGGAGTCTTACCTGAGGAACTAAATGCAGCCGGAAAGTATATTTTGCAGTTCTCCAAAACAGAATGGGCAAAGGAAGAAGAATTATTTAAGCGGGCAGATATGATAGAAGTTAAGTTAGGACAAGGCGCATTATTCGGGACCGGTGGGAAAATTTCTCCTAAAAATTTAACAGGTCGTGCCCGTGAAGTGATGGGGCTTAAGGAAAATGAGGATGCCGTAATTTATGATAATTTTTTTGAAGATCAAACGCTGGATGATTTGAAAGAACTAGTTGATGAGCTGCGGAGCCTGACAGGTGGTGTTCCCATTGGAGTAAAAATGGGAGCTGGCGGAAAAATTGAAGAAGATATTGATCATTTAATTTATATGGGTGTTGATTTTATTGCCATTGATGGAGGTCAAGCAGCCACACTTGGTGCCCCGCCGATTTTATCTGACGATATTGGAATCCCAACTCTGCATGCGATTGTCAGAGCTGTCAATCATCTAGAAAAGAGAAACATGAAGGGTAAAATAAGTTTAATTGCCTGTGGAGGCCTTCTAGTACCTGGGCATTTTTTAAAAGTGCTCGCCCTCGGAGCCGATGCAGTATATGTAGGTTCCGCTATGTTATTTGCCGTCTCGCATCCTCAATCATTGAATGCTATGCCGTTTGAACCTCCTACACAAGTTGTATGGAATCAAGGGAAATACAAGGATCAATTTAAGATTGAAGATGGGGTAAAATCAGCGGAGAAATTCTTAACAGCAAGTACGGAAGAAATAAAAATGGCATTAAGGGCAATGGGAAAACGCTCTTTAAAAGAGTTATCAAAGAAAGATCTCGTTTCTTATGATGAATTGACCGCCAAAATGACCGGAATTCCGTTTTCGTTTGAACCTTGGGAAAACAAACAAATGGAGACATAATTCTTCATCACTTTGAATCGACTTTTCTCATTTTCTGTAATAATGGAGAAAACTGACTATGGCAAACATAATATTTTATTTGACTTTTGCAATGATGTCCTTTCTATTTGTCGTGCTTATATTCATGCTCGTTGGTTGGCGTTGGATTATGAAACTAATAGTGAAAAAGGCTGGGAAAATCATTTTAACTGACAGTTATCAAGAAAATATTATCGAATTGATGCCTGGACTTCGGCATATGGGCATTCAAAATATGCTAGAAAATAGCTTGCGTGCTGAAACAGGAGCAGTTCTTTTTCGCCCGCTTGGAGGCTCTTCAAAAAAATGGCCGCATTTAGATCCCATTACTTTTATCCCCGCACAAACTTCTCCATTTCCAGTTGATGGTGAAGAAGAGGTAGATGTTGTCGTTACCATTGGGCCAAATGCAAAAAAACCAATGGAAATAAAAATTCCACTTATAATTAGTGCAATGGGATTTGGGATTGCACTTAGTGAACAAGCAAGACTTTCATTGGCAGAAGCAGCCCAAAAAACAGGAACTGCAATAAACTCTGGGGAAGGTGGAATACTGCCTGACGAATTAAACGCCGCCGGAAAGTATATTTTACAGTTTTCAAAAACAGAATGGGCAAAGGACGAAAATGTGATTAAACGTGCTGACATGATTGAAATTAAATTAGGTCAGGGCGCCTTAGCGGGAATGGGCAAAAAAATCCCCCCGCAAAGTTTAACAGGTCGTGCCCGTGAAGTGATGGGGCTTAAGGAAAATGAGGAAGCGATCATTTATGAACATTTTTGTGAAAATCAAACACTAGTAGATTTAAAGCTGCTTCTGGAGGAACTTCGCGTCATATCAGGTGGTGTTCCAATCGGTGTCAAAATTGGTGCAGGCGGAAAAATTGAAGAAGATATTGATCATTTACTCTTTATGGGGGTTGATTTTATTGCCATTGATGGTGGACAGGCTGCCATGCACGGGGCACCGCCTATTTTATTTGATGACTTTGGGATACCGACATTGCATGCGGTAGTTAGAGCTGCTAATCATCTAGAAAAAAGAAAGATGAAGGGAAAGATTAGTTTAATCGTTTCAGGAGGGCTTTTGGTCCCCGGTCATTTTTTAAAAGTGCTTGCCCTCGGAGCTGACGCTGTCTATTTAGGCTCTTCCATGTTGTTTGCTCTTTCACATGATCAAGTGTTGAATGCACTTCCATTTGAACCGCCTACTCAGGCTATTTGGTATGACGGGAAGTTCAAGGATCAATTTAAGGTTGAAGAAGGGGTAAAAGCAGCGGAAAAATTCTTAACAGCAAGTACTGAAGAAATAAAAATGGCGTTAAGAGCAATGGGAAAACGATCTTTAAAAGAGTTGTCAAGAAAGGATTTAGTGTCCTATGATGAATTGACCGCTAAAATGATTGGAATTCCGTTTTCCTTTGAACCATGGGAAGACAAACAAGTGTAAGGGTCCATCTTCAGGAGAGAACAATGTATAGTTCTCCCCTAATGAGGCATCCTCTATTAATTAATTACTAATCACTATATCATCAAAATTAATCCTCATCCCCGAAGTCCCTGAAACGACTAATCGGAATCGGACAGGTGCTGTTTGAGTAAGGGTAAAGGTTTTAACAGTTAAAGTGGATGTACTAGTATTTGTACTTCCAACGTTTGTCCATGTCGAGCCGCCATTCGTGGACATTTGCAGCTGCCAATTCGCTCCGCTGTCGGTACCGAAATTGGCATGGGAAATTTGAATGCTTTTTGCCCCGCTCACATCGAAATTCATCTTGATGGATCCAGATGCACGGACACGCGCTGACTGTGAACCTGTTTTCTTATCAGTAGATAAATTACCCATGAGGGCGTTATCAAAATACCAAGATCCACTCGCAAGCGTCACATTGCCTGCAGTATAGGCGGTTTTGATTCCGGACTCAAACTTTTCATTCAATGTTGTCGTTCCAGTTCCACCGGATCCACTGGAGCCATAGCCATATGACCCAGATTTGAAAGTAGATGGATCATACCATTTATACCCTGTTGCAGGTGCAGCCCATGGTTCTGCCACCGGTTCAGTCGATGTTTGCGGGTTTTCCATTGATAGCAAGGCGGTTGGCTGATCCAGCTGTAATCCGCTAACCTGTGATAAGGCTGTATAGCTTTCCTGCTTTGATAGCCAATCAATGATATTCACCAGCAAAGTACCATCGTTCTGTTCTTTAAATCCATCGTACGTAGTTTTCTTTGCTCCTGTTTCCTCTCGCAAATATTTTGGAGTCGCATCTTCTACTGGCGAGGAGTCGCCAATAAACGCCGCTTTTCCTAATCCAAGCTTGGAGACCGCTGCATATGGTCCCTCTGCTCTCCCTCCCCCATTATATACACCTTGGTCAACGGCGCTGCCCCAGGCTGTTGAGGTTGGTGGAAGATAAACAATACCCTTTGCTTTGTTGGGGTCGGTTACCGCTAATGTTGAACCGGCATGCATAGCAACTGTCGAAACGCCTGAGGTAATACCAAAAGCCTGACTCGGAGCCACAATATCATTAGCCGTTACATCTCCAATCGCATTGTAGCGGAATCGGATGCCGAAGTTGGCTGACAGCCAGTCAGATCCTGTTACACCTTGCATGGCTGCAGAAGCAGCTTCCTCTGTTCCCATTCCTTTTGCTGGATTGGAAAAAGCTCCCCTGCGATAACCGTTAAAAACCTCAGATGCATCCCAGCGGTTTTTGTTGCGATCCGCATTATAATGATCGCCAATAAAAAAGATACTGCCGCCGTTTTGTACATATTGAATCATGGCGGCCTGTTCAGTAGTTTTGTAAGGGATATTAGCTTCCCCGATAACGAACACATCGTAGCCTTGTAAATCTTGATAGGTAATGGGGGTGCTTTTTCGCAGCTCTTTGGCATAATAGCCTTTGTTGGCTAAGGCATTCGCAAAATCAGAGAATCCCCCGTCCAAAACCCAATCCGCTGCTCCCGCTGTTTGTCCATGAGTATTATCAAACAAAACCATCTTGCCATTTTCAGTCCCCACTGGCTGAAGCTGTGGCGCAGGATCGAGGGCATTTTCAGCTGAAACACACGCTGTCATAAAAAAGAAAGATGAAAACAAAAGCAGTAGCACAAACGAAAAAGCTGAAACCTTTTGACGTCTCATTCTTTTCACTCCCTTTTGTGGATTCCTCCCTAAAATAACACACTAATGTTAGTGGAATGTTAACAATTGATAAAATTAGAAATTTTCCCAATATATCTCTTTTAACCCAGATAAAAATGCTATTCAAATAAAATAGTTCGACATTTATTGATATTTTTTTTAGTATTTAGTATTGCTATTATTTTTAAATGTGATAATATGTAATAGCATGAAATTGGAAAGCTGATATTCAAAATCTTGAGTCTTTCCAAGCAGATAATTTTGACCACCTCCTTTTGGAAGTCAAGGCCATACGGACAGCCGGGTCAAATGCCGATTGGCAACTTTGGTTGCCTTATTGATTGAGTTAAAAGCTCAAATTTTATAAGTTGGTTACTTTACAACCAGTGCATATGCACACAACTTGTGAAACGGTCAATAAGAGTGGTAAAAGTAATTATTTGCTATATAGACTCTGATCCTATTAAGATATATTTTGAATATTAAAATGCTTTCTGCCCAATGGTCCTAGGACTTTTGTGATAGACGGATTTCTATGACTTTTTGTCATGGTATTAATATTGATTATATCTAAAGCAAGTGTTGTGCGCAGGTATGCGTTTTTCACTTGCTTTTTTTGTTGTTGTTGCAAAATCAAAATCTATTAAGTTAGGAGATAGGAGAATGGGAAAAGCACTTATTATTGGCGCCGGCGGCGTGGCATCAGTAGCTATTCATAAATGTGTTCAAAACAGTGAGGTATTTGAAGAGATTTGTATTGCAAGCCGTACAAAATCAAAATGTGATGAATTAAAAGCGAAACTTGACGGCGGCAAAACTAAAATTACAACTGCACAAGTTGATGCAGATAACGTGGATGAGTTAATCGCATTAATTAATGAAGTAAAACCAGATATCGTTATGAACTTAGCATTACCATACCAAGACTTAACTATCATGGATGCTTGTCTTGCAACAAAGACTCACTACATGGATACGGCTAACTATGAGCCAGAAGATACAGCAAAATTCGAATACAAATGGCAGTGGGAATACCGTGAGCGCTTTGAAAAAGCTGGCATTACAGCTCTTTTAGGCAGCGGTTTCGACCCAGGTGTAACAGGTGTATTCTCTGCTTACGCGCTAAAACATTATTTTGATGAAATTGAATATATCGACATTCTTGACTGTAATGGCGGCGACCACGGCTATCCGTTCGCTACGAATTTCAACCCGGAAATCAATATCCGTGAAGTTTCTGCTAACGGACGTTATTGGGAAAACGGTGAATGGATTGAAACTGAGCCAATGGAAATCAAACGAGTTTATGACTTCGCTGAAGTGGGCGAAAAAGATATGTACTTGCTTTACCATGAAGAGCTTGAATCCCTTGCACAAAACATTCCTGGACTTAAGCGTATCCGTTTCTTCATGACATTTGGCCAAAGCTATATTACACACCTTAAGGCCCTTGAAAACGTTGGAATGACTTCTATCGAGCCAATCGAATTTGAAGGAAAACAAATCATTCCACTTCAGTTCTTGAAGGCAGTATTACCAGATCCAGCTTCCCTTGGACCACGTACAGTCGGAAAAACAAATATCGGCTGTATCTTCAAAGGGAAAAAGGATGGAAAAGATA
Organism: Neobacillus bataviensis; assembly: GCF_019969725.1. The sequence continues at coordinate 103,358 of NZ_JAHXYW010000002.1, read as the reverse complement.
AAACCTATTATGTATACAACGTTTGTGACCACCAAGAGTGCTATAGAGAAGTTGGCTCTCAAGCTATTTCCTATACAACAGGCGTACCTGCGATGATTGGTGCAGCGATGATCATGACTGGCAAATGGAATAAGCCAGGCGTATTCAATATTGAAGAGTTTGATCCAGATCCATTCATGGAAGAGTTAAATAAATGGGGTCTTCCATGGGTAGAAGACTTTAATCCTGTACTTGTGGATGCATTGCCAGAAGAAGCAGAAGAAAAAGAGCTGGAGCTAGTTCGATAAGATGCGGTTTGAAGAATTACCAACGCCTTGTTATGTAGTTGATGAAGGTCTTATAGAAAAAAATCTAAAAATCCTGAATGGCGTAATGCAGCGTACAGGAGCTAAGATTGTTTTGGCACAAAAAGCATTTTCTATGACAACCATGTATCCCCTCATTGGAGAATATTTGAGCGGTACAACAGCAAGCGGCCTGTTTGAGGCACGTTTGGGATACGAGGAAATGGGCAAAGAAAATCATGTCTTTGCCCCTGCCTACCGTGAAGATGAAATCGATGAAATCATCTCGATTTGCGATCATATTATCTTTAATTCCTTCTCACAGTTGGAAAAATTTAAAGATAAAGCTCTTCAAGCTGGCAGGAAAGTGGGCTTGCGCATCAATCCTGAGTGTTCAACACAAGTTGGCCATGAAATCTATGACCCATGTTCACCAGGTTCCAGATTTGGTGTAAAACAGGAAGATTTTCGTCCAGAATTACTTGATGGTGTTTCAGGACTGCATTTCCACACTCTTTGCCAGCAAAATTCTGACGATTTAGAGACGACTCTAAATGCAGTGGAAGAAAAGTTTGGCCAATGGCTTACGCAAATGGAATGGATCAACTTTGGCGGCGGCCACCATATTACGAGGGAAGATTATGATATCCCGAGACTTGAAGCATGCATTAAGAGAATGCAGGATAAATACGGATTAGAAGTTTATCTTGAGCCAGGAGAAGCCATTGCTCTCAATGCAGGATATCTAATCACTTCTGTACTTGATCTCCATAAAAACGGAATCGATATTGCCATTCTTGACACCTCCGCAACCTGTCATATGCCGGATGTGCTGGAAATGCCTTATCGTCCTCCTTTATTTGGATCAGGGGAAGCAGGAGAGAAGCCATTTACTTATCGCCTTGGCGGCCAAACCTGTCTTACAGGCGATGTGATCGGCGATTATTCGTTTGACCAGCCATTAAAGAGCGGCGACAGATTGGTTTTTGGAGATATGGCGATTTACTCCATGGTGAAAAACACCACGTTTAACGGCATGCCATTACCAGCGATTGCGGTACAAGATAAAGATGGCGATTGTAAGGTTGTTCGCGAGTTTGGCTATCAAGATTTTAAGGTAAGACTTGCTTAAGTGTAAAACCAGATTCTAGTTATAGAATCTGGTTTTTTTATAAAATTTTGTCCATAGAATTTTAACAATATTTTGACGCTTTAGTCTTCTAATGCGCTATAATATATAAAACTGGTAAAAAGAAGATGATATTTTGTTATTTAAGAGCCTCGAATTCAAAAATTCAACTGGACAAAAGATTAAAATCGTTGATATCCCTGTTGTGGATAAAAATAATCCCTATTTTTTCATGATGGAAGTTCGCCTGGAATCCTTTATTTTATCCCTTAATAAGAATCCTCAAGAAAAAAGCTGTTATTCCTTCCGTGATTACTTGAAGCCAAAAATGAGATGGCCTGATTTCAAAAAGTTATTCAGCCTTCATGAGTTTAAAAATAACGCTTAATATTCATTATATCCAGCGGTCCTTGCTGGATTTTTCTTTTTCCATTTCCTATCAGGCAATAAGATGAGTTATTTTCTGAAAAACGGTAATGAAAGATCATTAGTTAGAGAAAACTATCAGCATGTATTGAAATTTTCCTTTGGAGGTAGTGATGATGAAAGATCATCGGAAAAATACCGTGAATATTGTTTCGAATGAAGCTGTACGGGGCAAACCCTATCTTGATATTGACCGCGTCATTACGGAAAGTAAATCAGAACAATCGCAGGAAACTTATAATAAAACTACTTAAGAAATAGGGATGCTCCTTATTTTTTAGGCATCCCTTTAAACATCCACTTTTTGCTTTTTTCCAGTTCATCCTCCCAAATAAAACCGTACAATTTTTCTCTCATTTCACAAACTTTTGCGAGACTTTGATGAATTCTTTAACAGCAGGTGTACAATCCTTCATAGACTTTACAGCTAATCCGATATTACGAAAGGTTTCAGGCACAAGTTCAACAGTAGAAACATGCATAAACCAATTGGGTAATGTTAACTCCGGAATCACCGTTAGTCCAAGTCCTTCTTGGACCATTGAAATAATGGTTTGATTATCCTCTACCTCAAATACAATATTAGGCTTTAATCCATGGGATTGAAACCTCTCCTTGATCAACACCTCACAGCCTGCCTTAGGCATAATAAAGGGTTCATCGGATAGCTGTTCTATTGTTATGGTCTTATATTCATGCAAAGTGTGACCGCTTGGTAATAGCACAACCAATTTATCTTTTAAAAGAGGAATCGTCTCCACCCCTTTAACTGGCAGCGAAACAAAGCCAATGTCAATCACTCCATTTTCTACCCATGCAGTAATTTCGTCATAACTTCCCTCAACAAGTTCCAAATCAATTCCTTCATACCTGTTTTTGAAATAAGAGATGATGCCAGGCAATAATTTTGCTGAAGCGCTTGGAAAACTTCCTATTTTGATTTTACCCATTTCTATACCAAGAATCGCGGCCGTCTTTTGTTTAATTTGTTCCGACTGTGAAAGAATATTTCTCATATGTTCTATAATCCGCATTCCTGCATCCGTCAATGAAACTCCATTTCTTCCTCTATTTAAAAGAATAATCCCCAGCTCTGACTCCAAAGCCGAGATATTATGACTGACACCAGATTGAGTGAGTCCTAAAATGTCACCTGCCTTAGTAAAATTACCTGTGTCTACAACTTTCACAAAAACTTCATATTGAAAAAGTGTCATTGGAGGTCCCTCCTCTAAAAATACAAAATTTTGTTGAACTAATGGGCACTGATTGATCTTCAAGATAGATTTGCATGAGAATTTCTCATGTATTCAATTCATAATATTCATTTTACTTATACATAAGTAGTGCATATGATTAAAGTAGAACAAATCATATTCGAGGAGGAGAATCATGAAACAAATTCCGGTATATCATATTGATGCTTTTACGAATGTATCGTTTGGCGGAAATCCCGCTGGGGTTATTCCCAATGCAGAGGCCTTAACTGAGGAGGAAATGCAAAAAATTGCAAATGAATTAAATCTTCCAGAGTCAGCATTTTTATTGCCTTCTTCCCATCCTAATGCTGATTTTAAAGTAAAATATTTTACACCGCTTGAGGAAATTAATTTTTGCGGCCATGCAACAATAGGTCTTTCATGGTTACTTGCAACCAAATACAATTGGTTAAACAAAGCCGATCAGATTGTTTTTGAAACCAACGTAGGGTTGATTCCTGTAACATGGATAAAAGAAAACAATCAATTGATGAGTGTTTCTATGACCCAAGTCACTCCAAAGGTCGAAGAAATTGAAATTAATAAAGATACCCTCGCCCAACTGGTTGGGATTCAATCTACTGATTTAGATGAAAGGTATCCAATTAAACTAGGTTATACTGGAAACCGGCATCTCCTGGTTCCCGTTAAAACACGTAGAGCTATTGATTTAGCAGAGCCGCAACTTAAAAAGTTAGGCAGCATGAATCGGGAGCATCATATTTCAACCACACATTTATTTACCTTTGATACAAATGGAGAGTTTGATATTTATACGAGGGATTTCGCTCCTGGCATTGGAATAGATGAGGACCCTGTAACTGGTGCGGCCAACGGTGCTTTAGCCGGATATTTGGTTTTAGAAGGAATTCTTTCGAATAAGGAACCTCATCAGCTTAAAATAGGTCAGGGGCATGCCATCGGCAGGCCGGGTATATTATATGTAACGATTGGTTCGAAAAAAAATGAACCAGTGATTAAGGTGGCTGGATCAGCGGTCATAACAATTGAAGGGAAAATCAACATTTAATATGGATCCTATCTAAACTTTAGATACAACTTATTCACCCATATTCTAATTCTGAGGAGACCCTCACAATTGAGTCTTAAAAAAAGTGACTGTCTCCTCTATTATTACTATACCATATCGTTGGGAAGTGCCGTAACGACAACCTGCGTCCGGTCTTCACATCAAAATCCATGAGAACCGTCCCTCTGGCTTTCTTTTTGATGGATAAAATCCAAAAATTTAGAAACGCCCAATTTGTTGAAGCGGTGTTGTTTTTTAACCAGCCATAAATCCCTCATAATCTTTACTCCGATGATAACCACTTCTCGTAATGTCCCTTGTTCCAATTCTTTGGCAACCGTTAAACGCGGCAAGATGCTTATCCCAAGGCCAGCCTCTACAGCGCTTTTTATCGCTTGGGTACTCCCTAACTCCATATAACTTTCGATTTTATCCAAAATTCCCTTTTCCCTTAGCATATTTTCTACAATCAAACGCGTACCAGATATGGATTCACGCCAGATAACCCTTTCATTTGCCATTTCTTCGATGTCAATTTGCTCTCCCCATGTATGGTCAGGCGAACAAACGAGAATAAGCTCGTCAACGGCATATTTCTCGACCGTCAGATTACCGTTGTCCACGATTCCCTCCACCATGGCCAAGTCAATGACATCATTGGTTAAATCCTCTAAAATGCCAGGAGTATTTTTAATCGTCAAGGTCACTTTTATTTCAGGCATTTCCTTCTTGAAACGCCCTAGCAGGCTGGGTAATAAGTATTCCCCGATGGTAAAGGAAGCCCCAACATGGAGGGTGGTATTTTGCTCTCCTGTTGACTGTTTAATCACTTCACTGGAACGATAAAAATCGTTCACGATCGATTTGGCAAATGGATAGAGCAGTTTTCCGGCCTCTGTAACCCTCATCTTCCCTTCCGTTCGGTCGAATAACAATGTCCCATAATAATTTTCCAGTTGGTGGATTTGTCTCGTTACAGCTGGCTGTGTGACATAACTTAATCTGGCGGCTTGACTGATGCTTCCTTCATCCACTACCAAACAAAACATTTTCAAACTTTCTATGTTCACGAAACATTCTCCTCCTAGTATTTGGGGGTCAATATAAATTATGGTAACACATAAAGTGTAAAAATCAGATGCTATTACTGGGGTATAACAATTTATTATACCCTATAATTTTGTTGCAATTTATTCCCCTTGACGTATCTGATAACATAATAGATGTATGATAGATTCTATAAAATATTATTTTAATATAAAAAGATCGTACTAAGGGAGAAGGATAGATATGAAAGAAGAATGGGTCAAGCTGTTCCAACTTTTTTGGACCTTTTTTAAAATTGGCCCCGCTACATTTGGCGGTGGTTTTGCGATGATTCCATTAATAGAGCGGGAAATAGTAGAAAAGAAAAAATGGATAGATAGCGAAGACGTCACTGATTTGTTTGCCTTAGCACAATCTGTTCCAGGAGCAGTCGCCATCAATTCAGCATCCTTTATCGGACATAAAGTAGGCGGAGTCAAAGGGGCAATTGCAGCTATGATCGGTGTTTCGCTGCCTACCTTTTTAATTGTATTAACTCTGGGAATTTCTTATCTATTCATTCATGATAATCCGAAGATTGAAGCTGCTTTTGTTTCAATCAGAGCGACTATTTTAGCCATCATTGTTTATGCAGCTATTAAAACGATCAAAACATCCATTGTTGATAAAACGACGTTTTTTATCATGCTTATTGGCGTGCCGGCATTATTCTTCATTCATCCAGTCTTAGCCATTTTCCTTGGAGCTTTATCTGGAACGATTTCAATTTTTATTAAAAGAAAACTTGGCTATAAAATAACGAAAGGAAAAGACAAGGAAAAAGTTACAGCCTATACCAGCAATGATTATTTTATCGGAGACGGAATATAAATGGGGGGAGAACTAAATGGTTTTGTGGCAGCTGTTTAAAACATTTTTTTGGATCGGTTTAGTTTCTTTCGGCGGGGGATATGCAATGATTCCGATTATAAGCTCGGAAGTCACCCGCTTCGGATGGATTCCGGCAGAACAATTTACCAATTTAATTGCCATTTCAGGGATGTCACCTGGTCCAATTGCAACCAATAGCGCCATTTTAGTTGGGTATTCAACATCCGGAATAGCTGGTGCCATCATATCGGCTATTGCTATTTTAATTCCCTCAATTATATTGGTTATTCTAATCGCTTCATTTTTTAAAAGGATGCATGATAATCAATATGTTCAATCCATGTTCTACGGATTAAAGCCTATTGTTACTAGTTTAGTCATTTATGCCTCTATAAGTTTTGCACTATCAAATGACTTGCTTACTTTCAATATCTCATATCGTATGGTAAGTCTGCTGGTCATTTTTGGACTATCCTTATTTGTTTTAATTAAATACCGTTGGCATCCTCTTTATGTCATTATCCTTTCAGGATTAGTGGGTGTGGCCCTCTATAGTTAATATATAAAAAGCTAAGCAGTATATTATACTCTAATATCTCTTTTCAAAAAGAAAACACCCCTCCTAAGTCTGGTAGAGGTGTTTCTTAACTGCAATTTTGACGATTAGAGAATGTTATCCGATAATTGCGGCTGCCTATCAGACAATTGGAGCACGCTGTCCGCTACTTCTATGATTTGTAATAAGGCGGGATGCGAAGCCATTCATGCCGGTCTAAATATTGTTTCACCCTTAAACTTGCAGCCGTTTTTCTCATAATGATTTTTGAAAAAAGTAATCCGATATCTGCCCGGATTGATTCGGTCATTCCTTTGGCAGCATAATTGACCCCCATCGCGAGATTATAGGACATTAAATTAGCCAGTTCCTCATCATTTAATTTGGCTCCCTCTGGTATATCCCGATAGTCACCGACCGGCTTTACAGGGGTGGATGCAGGTAAAGGTATGCCTTCATTTGTGAGGAACTCTTTAAGTTCGTCCCTGATCGGGACATGAACGGTTTCCCTTATGTCCTTCAATAGTTGTTTTAATTCCGGATCTTGGGCAATGTTGTAACCGATTTCTTCATTCCGCATGGTCGTTACCGTACCTAAAAGAAAAAACCATAGGTTAGAAACCTCCATTACATTTAAAGGTCTTTTATCGCCATCCATAAATGGTTGAAACACATCATGAATAAGGTCAAATACTTTCATGTTTGAAATAACCCACCCAACTTTAGATTTATGGTGGTATTTTTACCATTTATAGCTAAAAGCATGCTAATTGAAATACTTTTTATATAACTTTTCAGCTGTACGCACAGCTAGTGCCTGTGTAGTAAGGGTTGGATTTACGCCGCCAAGGCCATTATAATGGACGCTGTTGTCAGCGATATATAACCGTCCTACTTGAATGGATTCACAATTCTCATCCACGACAAAGCCCATACGCATCGTACTCTCGATATGAATCATCATTCCTGCCGGCCAATCAGACCAAATGACTTTCTTGGCTCTCGCTTTTCGCAGCAAGTTAACAGCGATTTTCACGAGCTCGTTCCGCTTTTTACAGGAGTTTTTGACGGGTTTATAAACTATATCAGGGACAGGTCCATGTTCATCACTCAAAAATGGATCCAGCCTAACCCCGTTACGTTGGTCTACTTCATCGTCGGTACAGACTAAAATACTTAATGTTTTCCGATAGGCATCCATCACTTCCTTTAATTCATACCCGAACAGACGCCCCTTTACATCCCATGGGTCGTTCACACCAGGCTGGTTTAAGAAAGAATAGCCAGATTCACTCACCCCATAAAAGGATGCGGTTAATCCGGGGCTCATCCCAACCGTCTGTAATGCCCCAAGTCCGGGAATATCAAGCCTTGCCCCGCAAGTATTCCCAACAAAGGGATTAATTTCTGAATTTCCTAATATATGAAGCAGATCTTTTTCATCAAATAACCCGGTGACCCAGTCCATATAATGGTTAACCAGGCCTTTTCCTACCCATGGATTTTCAGGGAGCCCTGAATTTAACCACAGCCGTGGACTTTCAATGCTTCCTGCAGACATAATAATTGTTTCTGCTCTTAGCTCTTCCTCTTGGCCAGTCCATGTATCCCTAATCATGACCCCAATGGCCTGCATATTTTTGGCACCGCTCTTTTCTGTAAGTATTTTTAAGGCAAAGGTATTGGGCCTTATTCTGACATTTCCGGTTTGTAAAGCTAGCGGTACATAGCTGACATTGGTAGAGCGTTTGGCAATTTTATCGACAGATGGGCCATGAGGGCATCCGTTGATGCAATGCCCCGAAAGCGTGCACCCTTCCATCCAGGATAGTTGTTCATCGGAGATATAGGGGTTCATGATGTTTTCATTAGGAGGCAAAATTGCATTTGGCTGCGGCCGGTATCCCGGTTTTGTGACATCCAGTGTTTGAACCATCGGCCATCCTGCTTTCTTTGCTCCATAATAAAATAATTCTTCCTTGGCTGTCGTCGCGGCAAAGTTCACCGGCAATTCAGCTTCAACCTTTTCATAATAGGGAAGCAGTTCTCGATAGGAAATAGGCCACACTTGATCAATTGCCTCAGGATAAGCTCGGGGGCAATTAGCCGTATACACTTGTGTTGTTCCACCAACACCGGCGCATTGCCAAATCAACCCCTTTTGCTTGATGTTCCGAAACCATTGGGGACGGCTGCGGTCCGCCGGTCCCCATCGAAATCTGCCGGAGACCAAATCATTCATGTTCGTTTCAAACTTATTAAGTAATCTTTTATGGAGAAATACATCCAAATCTTGTGGTGACGAACTGAATGAAGCTCCGGGCTTTTGATTAGGATTGGGCCATTTTTTGTTTCCGTACCAAGGGCCTGCTTCAAGAACCAAAACCTTTATTCCCATACTCCCCAGTTCCTTCGCGATAACGGCCCCTCCACCGCCTGCTCCTATAACAATCACGTCTTGATTCTCCATTAGTCTTTCACCTTCTTATGAGGCATGATTGTTAAGAATCCACGAAAATCACGATACGCTTTTGATGTACCTGGATATTGGGTCTGGATCCATCCAGGCGGAAAGTATTCTACTCTTCTATATTCAGGTGAAAACAAACGTGTGGTTTCATATGCCGGCCATTCAGAATAATGACCATTCTGGGTAAGTTGATTAAGAACATCCATCATATTCCGAATAAGTCCTGGGTTATTTTTATAGGGAAGATTCAAGGCGTCAAGATTTATTTCAAGCTGCTCTATTAAAGTAATAGCTCTTAACCGGTCAATTGGAGATAACATTGTGAAGTGACCGCCTCCAGGAAATGCATATTGATTAAGGGGATACTGAATTTGCCCTGTCAGGATTAATTGTTCAGCCCCTTTGTCCAGCAATTCAGCCGTCGATTTAGACATGGAGCCATTCACTAAATTCAACTGTTTTTTTATTGGATAGGCAATCGAATGATCCAATATCCAAATGACATACTCATAAACATTAAATTCCAAAGCACCCGCCATTAAAATGTCCACATTTGATTTTGGAGCTGCTGGAATAATAGCTTGAACAAGTGCCTGAAAAGTAGACCTGGTATGCCTATTGCTTGCTCTCGTTATTTTTAGCACCCCCCAAATGATTTAAATACCTTTGCACATCCTAATCATATTTTGGGGTTTGTTTTTCTATGTTAGGAAGTAAGAAAATTTACTCATTTGTTAACCTTGAAGGTAATGAAATTTGACAGAAAATAAGCGGCTGGGGATCAACCACCAGCCGCATTTTTACCTATCTTTAACTATTCTGCTTTTTGTCTCTAAATACAGAACATAGCATTAAGATAAACAGAATACCTAAACAAACAAAAATACTCACTCGATTCTGCTCGCCGAAAGCAAATACCACACAACTTATACTTAACGCTAATGCAGTAAATGAGGTTACATATGGAAAGCCCCATACTTTAAAATGCGGCAGCTTTGTATAAGTTTTCCGAAGCTTCAGTTGTGCTAAACATATGCTGATCCACACCAATGATACCGTAAACCCCGGAATGGCCATCAAATACCCAAAAACACGGTCAGGTGAAAAGTACGCAACAAATGTCCCTCCAATAAGAATAATAGCGCTAAAGATAACACTATATAATGGAACACCGTTTTTAGAAACAAATGAAAACTGTTTCGGTGCTTCCCCTTCTGCAGCTAATGAATACAGCATTCGTGTACAGCCATAAATCCCTGAGTTTGCAGCAGACAAAACTGCTGTAATAAGGACGAAGTTCATAATGTGAGCTGATCCACCAAAGCCGACAGCGGATAACACTTGCACAAACGGGCTTGCTTGACTGCCGATTTCATCCCAAGGAATTAATCCGCAAATGATAAGGATTGGGAGCGTATAGAATATCACGATTCTCCATATTACTCCTTTAATCACTTTTGGCAATATCTTCTCTGCATCTTTCGTTTCGGTTAATGTCAATCCGATAAGTTCGGTACCGCCATATGAAAAAATGACGATTAGCAGTGCGGAAAACACTCCTGACCACCCATGCGGGAAAAATCCTTTATGCTGTACATAATTTTGCATATAGTCAGTTTCACTGCTCGGGATAAAACCTAACAAAATACCAGCGCCTAAAACAACGAACAAAACAATCATGGTAATTTTGATACCGGCAAACCAAAATTCAATCTCTCCGTAACGCTTTACATTCATTAGATTAATAGCCACTATGAAAAGAGCACTAATAAAGCTTAAGGACCATAAAGACAAAGAAGGGAACCAATACTGCAGAAAGCTCCCCGCTGCAATCACTTCAATGACACATACAACTAACCACATAAAACAGTACAGCCACCCGATCACAAAAGACACGTTCGTTCCAAATGCTTTATGAATAAAACCTTTCATATTTAGTCCAGGATAAGCTATGGCCATCTCCGCGATTGCCCCCATCACAACAAGAAGCAATAAACCTGCAAACAGATAAGAAAAAATGACGGCGGGCCCCGCTATTGATACTGTTTCAGCTGTCCCTTTAAAGATACCTGTTCCGATAGCTCCCCCGAGTGCCATCAAACGTATATGACGAGGCAATAAACTTTTTTGTAATTTCATCATGATTTGCTCCTTTATTTTTTTCCATAAAAAAGCCCCTACTGATTGTATCAGTAGGGACGATTATATCGCGGTACCACCCTAGTTGCAGACTCAGTCTGCCTCTCGACTTTGTTAACGATCATGTTTGACCGTCTTTCCCTTCATAAAGGTCGCCCTTTACTTCGAAAAAAATGCTCCGGGACCGAAATTCATCCTTATCTTTGTACTGATTTTCACCTTCCATCAGCTCTCTAAAACAGTGAGATAAGCATTACTTATATTCCCTTCATTGCTCAAATTATTTTTCAATTCATATGAAGAATTTACGCTCTACAGTAAGCATGCTTTGTATTATAGAGGCTGTATTAATATTCTGTCAATGATTTTAGAAATATTTATGAAAAGAGGCACCCAACATTAAGTTTGGGTGCCTCTTAAATTCAGTAATCAATAATATGATGCTTAAACAAACACATCTAAGATTAAAACCAGAATAAAGGCGACAAAAGAAAGGAGCGTTTCCATGACCGTCCAGGTCTTGAATGTTTCTTTAACCGTCAATCCCATATATTCTTTTACCAGCCAGAAACCGGCATCATTTACATGGGAAAGCATTAATGAACCTGCACCGGTAGCAATAACTAATAATTCCAGGTTAACACCTGACATATGCGCCACTACTGGAGAAACAATGCCGGCCGCTGTTGTTAATGCAACAGTTGCTGAACCAGTGGCGACACGGATTAATCCCGCAACTAAGAAGGCAAGGACAATCGGTGACAAAGACAATTGCTCGGACATTGCTGCAATAGCATTTCCGACACCGCTTTCAATTAAAATTTGCTTGAAGGCACCACCTGCTCCAATAATGAGAATGATAGATGCTAATGGCAGCAAACACTCTTCCGTTAATTTTTTAAGTAACATCTTGTCCATGCCCTGGCGGTAGCCCAAGAAGTAATACGCTGCAAAACATGAGATTAGAAGGGCAATAACTGGACTTCCAATAAACACCAGGAATTTTTCAATTGCACCTGGCAGTGAAAGATAGGGAGCAATAACAGTTAACAACATTAATAAAACAGGCAGCAAGATAATGAAAAACGAAATCCCTGTACTTGGCAATCCGCTTGACTTAGTCGCCACACGAATTAACTCTGGTTCCCCCTCAGGAGTAACTCGTTTATGAATAAATTTTGCAAATAAAGGTCCGGCAATAACGGCCGTAGGAAAAGCAATAATTAAGGAATAAAGCAGTACATGTCCTAGATTTGCATTATAAATGCCAATGGCCGTCATCGCACCCGGATGCGGAGGAACTAATCCATGAACAATCGACAATCCGGCAAGCACCGGGATACCAATTAACAAAATGTTTTGTTTCGTAGATTTGCGAATCGAAATAACTAAAGGCAGCAAGATTACTAGACCAACCTCAAAAAAGACAGGAATCCCAATAATAAAGCCAGATAGAAGCATCGCCCATGGCAGGTATTTCACACCGAATTTTTTGATAAAGAAATCAGCTACTTGCATGCCCGCACCTGAGTCGGACATCATTTTACCTAAAATCGTTCCCAGCGCTAAAATTCCAATCAAATGTCCAAGGACTGCGCCCACTCCCGTTTCATAGGCTGTGACAATTTTGTCCATTGGCACGCCAGAAAAAATCGCTAGGAATAAGCCGGCAACTGTTAAACTGATGAATGCATGCCATTTCCACCATGATACTCCTAAAATAACAATCACAATGGCTACTAACGTAATACCTATTAAATATAAACTCATCTTTTTCACACTCCCTAGGTAATCGCTTACATTATTTTCAAAAAAGCTGGTCACTGAATGGAATCATTATAAGTAACAATATAATTTTGCTTACCTGTATTATAGTAACCCTCGCTATACTCCAATACATTTCCTTCATCATCACTGGAACGACGAATCCTTTTTAAAACTGCTGTATCTTTTGCCAAATGCAATTTATCATTAACGTGACTTGGTGCAATCGAAACCGCAAACTCATCGCGGAATGATTCCAGTCGAATATTTTGCTCTTCTAAAAAACGGTACAACGATCCGATACGGACATCTTCTACTTCTTCCTCAGTCAAGTCCAATAGGATGTAATGAGTGAAATGAATATAGGGCTCGTTGTCCAATAAGTAGAGTCGTTCAATTTGAATACAATGTTCCCCAAATAAAGAATAAAGTTCGGATTCCGGAGACAATACAAGCCTCTTAATACTTAACACTTTTTTAGTGATGTGGTGGCCTTCTTCTACTAATAATTCTGTAAAGCGCTTCCCTTTTGAAAGTTTGGCAGTCGAAACATTCGCGATAACCTTTGTTCCTTTACCGCTTTTCTTCTCCAGATATCCCTCTTGAACTAATTCTTTAATGGCATTGCGTATCGTAATTTTGCTCACATTAAATTCTTCTTCTAATTGAGGCTCAGAGGGAATGTTCGTGTGAATCGCATAAACACCATGTAAAATACGATCCTTCAATATTTCTTTTATTTGTAAGTACATAGGTCCTTTTTTTCGATTCACATTCATTCCCTAATTCGCTCCTTCATCTCTTTATATCATCAATGGTTCCGGCCATGGCGGATAGGATCTCTGCCTCCGTCGACATCGGGGTATCGCCAACGATGGTGCAGGCAAGCATTCCTGCTGCTGCTGCAAATTGGACTGTTTTCTCTGGTGAAAATCCAGCCAGCTCGCCATGTAGAATCCCGCTTGTATACGCATCTCCGGCTCCAATTCGATCATATACGGAAAAAGAAATCTTTTCTGAGAAGTGTAACTGCCCATCTTTATACAAATATCCCCGTAAAGAATGGGTATTATCAGGATTAATCCCTCTGTGTGTTCCCGTAATTGTTTGAATATCAAATCGATTTGCCACCTTAGGAATGAGGTCCTTCAGCTGTTCCTCCCTAGAGTTTTCCGCTGTCTCCATTCCTAAAATATACATCGCATCTTTCTCGTTCATCATAACGATATCAGCCAAAGCAAGCATGTCTTCATAATGGGGTTTCGCTTCACCGTAACCCCCCTCCCATAAGGAAGGGCGGTAATTACAGTCGAAACAAACCAATCCGCCTTTTTCTTTTACCTTTTTAGCCAGCACTTTCATACTATCACGGACACCATCGGTCATGGCAAGCGTAATACCGCAAAAGTGAATGATATCTGCCTGTTCTGCAATCAAATCGAGATCATAATCCGAAATGTGAGCGGTATTAAAGCTGCTTTCTAGTCGATTCGTATAAGTAACCCTGCTTGCCCGCTGTCCAAAACCATTTTCTAAAAAATATAAGCCCAGATATTTTCCACCTCTGGAGATGAATCTCCGATTGATTCCCAATCGCTGTAAGAAGGAAATGGCTGCCTCACCTAATGGGTTTTCTGGCAATTTGGTTACAAGATAACCATCATAGCCTAGCTTGGTCATCGCAGAAGCAACGTTTACTCCCGTGCCTGAAAAAGAGTATTGTAATGTGTTAGCCTGAGTCAGCAATTCGTATCCTGGCACCTGCAAACGCATCATGACTTCCCCGAAAGCAACAATTTGTTTAGGCATGCTTTTCAACCAATTTTTTGGTAATCGCTAATAAGGTCCTCACATCTTCCGGATTTGTTTTTCCAGTTTCTTTATTGATAATAGAAGAATAAACGTGAGGGATAATTTTAGGCACTTTTGCTTCCAAGGCAATATCTAAAATGGTCTCAAAATTATCTAAATCAATTCCGCCAGTCGGCTCTAACGCAAACCCTTCTTCACCACAGGCCTTCGCAACGGCACGGAACTCTTCCTCATGCTTTAAGCCTTTCATTGGGAAGTATTTCAAGGCTTGTCCACCCATATCCCGGACTAACGCAATTGCCGCTTTGATGGGAACAATCGCCGTTTCATCTGCTGCCGCACTTACAGGACCGGTAGAAATATTTACATACCCTACTTTTCCTGTTGGAGATACTAAAGAGTTAATCCAGCTATCTTTCTCTCCTAAATTGGCACGAGTTGCACCAACCGCAGGAAACACCTGATTGATATGGCTTCCCGGATAGTATTTGGCGATTTCCGCTACGACTGCCGCTTGTTTATTATCCCCAGCGCCAAGGCCAATTGATACGGCTTCATCAATCACTAAACCGTATTCCTTCATTGCTGTAACGGCAGCCTCTACAGTAGGGTAATCCTTGGAAAGCACCCCAACTAGTACATGCCCTTCCGCCGCTTCAAAAACTTCAACAGCATTTTCAATGCTATTCGCTAGAACATTTAAGGCGACACGGTTCTGATAAAAACGTTTTTCAATGTTTGTCATTGTTTGCTTCCTCCTAAAATCGCTCTTAATTGCGCTTCAATTACGTAAATGTCGTCACCCTGTAATGGTCGTGGATCAAGATCGAAAAAGCCTTGGCGAATTCCGTAATCACGGGTATAAATTGCAATTTCACCATTTCTTAGTTTGTCATTTACTTCCTTCGCCGTAGTTTTCGTCACAGCCGGATCGATTTGAATGCGAGCTCTGAAAATGGCACGGCCGGCTTCGTCCTGTACAATTGTTACTCTTACACCGTCAATGGATTCAAGTGATTTAAGAACTTCCAGGCTGGCTTTTTCCTTTTCGCTATTGTCGGTTTTAACAAAATACTCATCCAATGCCTGCAATAAACCAAAGGTTGTTTCTTTGCCGACCTTCATGCTTCGTCCGATGCAGTGCAGTTGGACCTTTACCCAATCGATATATTTTTGTTTTCCGGCCACGATTCCAGACGTCGGACCTTCAATGGCTTTCGAGCCGCTGTAAATCGCTAAATCAGAAACTTGAACATATTTCTTTACATCTTCCTCTGCAGCTGCATCGACAATCAATGGGACATTGTTCGCTTGCGCCACTTCCCATGCTTCTTCCACCGAAATCATATTTTTTTGAACAGTGTGGTGGGATTTGACGTAAAGAATTGCTGCCGTATTTTCCGTAATGGCATCCGCAATGTGCTCCGCTTTGCCCTCATTGGCATAACCGACTTCCACTAATTTTCCGCTGCCGAGGAAAACCATCGTTTCCACTGGAGCACCGTATTGAACGTTATGGCCCTTCAGCATGATGATCTCATTTTTTTGAATTGTTTCTTGGTGAAGCCTTTCACTTCTTCTTCGATTTCCTTCTGTCACGATTGCCGCAACCGAAAGAGCGATTCCACTCGATGCCGAGTTCACGACAACGGCTGCCTCCGAATGAAGGAGCCCAGCGATATGCTGTCCTGCTTTATCGACTAAATCAGCGATTTCAACATAATTCTGCCCGCCTATTTTCATGGCTTCCATTACGGTATCTGTTGGAGCTGAAACACCTAAAATACTCATCCGGCCGCTTGCATTGATAACCCTCTTTAAGCCATATTTAGCATTCAATGTATTCTCCATTGATGACCACTCCTTTTACGACAATTTTCTGTTCCGCCGTACGTTCTTCTCCTTCAGAATCCATTAGCTTTGTTTCGGAATCCTCTATTGAAAACAGTGTGAGGTTTGCTAGACCTCCCGGAGAAATTCTTCCAAGTTCAGGCTTGTTTAACCACTCTGCTGCCTTAACCGTAACGGCATCAATGACCTCTTTTAAGGGATAGCCGAGATACAAAAATTTAGTAAGTACACTGGCCATATTATACACAGGACCGTGCAAGCGATTTTTGCGATAGATATCCGTGCTGATGGTATCGAAGTGAATATCATGCGCTTTCGCCTGCTCTGCCGTTTTGAAAGAGAAGCTGGCATTCCCATGGCCAACATCTAAATGTACTCCTCGTTTAATTGCATCCAGCAATTTCGGAAGAGGTTTTCCCGCTTTATCGAATAAATTGTTAGCCTTCCCATTTAAGAAATGGGTGATAATGTCCTTTTTTTCAAGCAAATCGAGGACTTCATTAATATCCGGTGGTCCGGAACCAATATGAACCATCAGCGGCAGCCCAGTGTCCTTTGAAAACTTCCTGGCCACTTTTAATGGTTCCACTCCATTTGGACCGACGACACTTTTACTAATCCTCGCTTTTAGTCCAACAATAAATTCTTTGTGTTCTGCTATCGCCTTTTTTAGCGCCTCTTCATCCAGCCAAGTAAGGTTGGATAGTTCATCGATTCGCTTTAGGCCAATTCGTGAAATATTTAAAAAGGCAAAAACATTCGTCTTCGACTTTTTACAGCTGTTAATTAGTTCAGGCAACTGATCAGCGCCGGTGCTTCCAGCATCCACAATTGTTGTTACTCCTGTTTTATAGCCAATCTCATCAACATCATCACCATACGGATCAAACTCTGGAAAGGCATGGACATGCATATCAATCCAGCCGCTGGAAACTATTACTTTATGCTTAAAGTCAATAACATTCCCGCTGCTTCCAGTTCCCGCTGGAACAATATTTTGGATTTTTTTATTTTCTACGATGATGTCAACAGAATTGCCATCAACTAGTTTTACATTTTGTAATACGTAACATTCTTGCATTTCCCTCATCCTTTTCGGTAAACCTAATAAAATGGGTACTTGTATTCGGTTTCATCTACCTCTTTTTTTCTTACACGATTAGGTTACCACGTATTTTTACTTTGGTCAATATAACGTTATAATGTTTGTAGATTATATTGTAACTCTTTAAGGATCTTTTCTAATTTATTACTTCTCGAAAAAAACAATGCAAGCACAAAAATGCCCCAAAAAGTTAATTTTGGGGCATTTTATATTCGCAATTCCTAACCATTATTTTCCTTTTTTTAAAATCACAGAATGATAGCTATTAAACAATTTTAATGACAAATTCTTGGTGAATTCTTGTGCTTCATGAATAAACGCAGTTATGGCTGGGTTCGTATATTCTGTTGAACGCACCTCAAGCCCTAAGTTTTGATACACTTGCGGATTTAAATAGGAAGCAGTGACTTTGGATAGGGTTGAAGGAATGGCCAACTCCGGAAGAATTGTATTTCCAACCCCTACTTGAACCATAGCCATGATTGTGGCGATGTCACTTACTTCGAAATGAGTATTAGGAGATAACCCTTGTTCTTTAAAAATGTCTCGAATGATATGACTGCATTCTTTTGGCATGATGAAGGGTTCACCAGCGATAGCCTTTACCTCAATATAGGATTGGTGACTCAACGGGTGGTTTTCCGGTACAAAAACCACCATCTTATCCTGCAGCAAAGGAATAAATTCGAATTCACTCTTCTCTTCTGTGACCACGCCAACATCTACGGCTGATAATTTAAGCCAATTTTTTACTTCTTCATAACTCCCTTCATATAAAACAACTTCTACACCGGGAAACCGTTTTTTAAAAGAGCTAATCATCCCTGGCAATAGTTTAGCGGACATGCCTGAAATACTCCCGATTCTAATCGTCCCTGTTTCAAGTTCTGTGATTCCGGTTGCTTCATTGATAATTTTTGTTTTAATCGTAATTAAATCCCTGATCAGGCTCGTGATACGTTCGCCTACTTTTGTTAAGCTGACTCCGTTCCTGTGCCGGTTCAATAATTTGATGTTCAGCTCTGATTCCAACGCTGCTACGGCTTGACTGACAGCCGATTGCGACAGACCGATTTGCTCGCCAGCTTTTGTAAAACTTTTCGTTTCGACTACCTTTAAGAAAACCTCTAATTGAAATAAGGTCATGTGGCACCTCTTTAAGATGTATTAGTTTTTACTAATACTTAATATTGAAAGTATTAATTTTACTTATACCACAACCCGTCATATACTACAATCAAACGATAAGAAAGGTGATGAAGTTCATGAGTATTTTACAGGCTGAGGGACAGGACATTCTGAAGGAAATTCAAACAAGCAAGTCTGTGCTAGTTGATTGCTGGGCCCCGTGGTGTCCGCCATGCAGATTGATCGGAGCCGTTTTGGAGGAAATCGATCTAGATTTTGATTTGAAAATTGTCAAAGTGAATGCGGATGAAAATCCCGAGTTTATCAGCGAGTTTCAGGTATTGGGATTACCAACCTTATTGCTTTTTCAAGATGGCGAGCTTGTGGGGAGAATAACGGGTTTTCGACCTAAAGATACGCTTGTTGAGACCTTAAAGGATTATGGATTAATAGAGTCATGAGTGCTTCTGAATAAGATGGTTAAGACCAAGAAAATTTTTTTTAAATGCCCGTCACTATCGTTTTTTCGGTAGGGCGGGCATTTGAACACTCTCCTAACGCCCTTCTCCTCCACTTTTGAGACGGGACGGGCATTAGAAACCTCTCCTAATTCCCCTCTCCTCCACTTTTGAGGAGGGACGGGCATTAGAAACCTCTCCTATTCCCCTCTCCTTCACTTTTACAACCGGACGGGCATTAGAAACCTCTCTTAATTCCCTTCTTCTCCCTTTTTATTGCCGGACGGGCATTAGAAACCTATCCTAATTCCCCTCTCCTCCACTTTTGAGACAGGATGGGCATTAGAAACCTATCCTAATTCCCCTCTACTCCACTTTTACAACCGGACGGGCATTAGAAACCTCTCTTAATTCCCTTCTTCTCCCTTTTTATTGCCGGATGGGCATTAGAAACCTCTCTTAATTTACAACCGGACATGCATTAAGATGATCAGAAATCACCGGAAACACCATTTACGTAACAACTTATTTTCTTGATATAATGAAATAGTGTTTTTCAGTTAACATTTGAGTCGAAGATAAAATAAAAAGATTAAAGGATGATAACGTATTGGATATCACTCCACAAAAAGGCACGACCTATATTTATACATACGCGCACTATGAGGATGAACGATCTCTATGTGCGTTAGAAATGCGCTCATTATTCAGTCAGGATTCAGACTCTAACGTCTTAGAAAGCTCCGTAAAAATAGATCCAAGTCGCAGCCCTTTTATTAAGGAAAGAATTACGGCGATGTATGAAGCAGAAAACCTTGAGGACCTATTGAAGCAGGTTGGATCTTTTCAACTAAGAGGAGCAACGTTTAAAGTTACATATGTGAAAAACAATGGTCAAGTAAAAAGTGAACAAGAAAGCTTCGAGAAACGACGGGCCATTGAGAGAGAGATTGGATTACACATAAATGGGACAGCAGACCTTCGTAATCCCGATCAATTGCTTGGCATCATGAATATTAACGGTAGATGGATATTCGGAGAGTATGTGAAAAGTGAGTCCGTATGGTTTCGACATCAACAGAAACCAAATGATTACTCTACTGCTCTAAGTACACGTGTTGCCAGAGCGGTCGTAAATATCGCCATCCCCAATCCAATCGGAGTTACGGCCATCGATCCTTGCTGCGGAATTGGGACCGTCCTTGTGGAAGCACGCTCAATGGGAATTGATATTGTCGGAAGCGACCGAAATCCACTGATTCTCCCTGGAGCACGAGAAAACTTGGCACACTTTGGACTTAGTGCAGAAATCAATCGAGCCGATATTCGTGACATCAATGATCATTACGATGTAGCGATTATTGATCTGCCATATAATTTGTGTTCCGTGATAAACCCAGAAGAACAGCTGGAAATGCTCCAAAGTGCCCGGAGGTTTTCAAACAAAGTAGTAGTGGTTACTGTCGAACCGATCGATGAAATTCTTTTAACAGCAGGTTTTACGATAAAGGATCGAGCTTTTGTTAAAAAACAATCATTTATTCGAGAAGTAATTGTATGTAACTGATTAGGACAAAAGAAAACTAATAATTTTGTCGATACGGATTTCGACATTCTTTTCTCCATTTCCCGGGAAAAATCCTTTTGATAAAAGGATTTTTTCAGTTTCTAATTAAACATTTGATTAGTAAGGAATGCTGGCGGTACTTGTCGAATGGCGAATAATTACCGAAGAAAATCCTTTTATCGACTTATTTTTTTAATTTAATAGAAGAGAAACATTACTATGTCGACAAAGTTTTGTTTCATTATAATGTTGAAAACCTTTATTTATAGGTTGCCATGGCTATTTAATCAAACGTTTAATTAGTTTTTTTATAGGTGGAAAAAGTCGATGCATGTAAAAATTAAACACTTAAAAATCACAAAAAAAAAAGGTATCTAAAAAGACTAACGGGTTCCGATACCTATCCCAAACATTGAAAATGCAACTTAAAATGAGTGCCAAATTGTATATGAATTTGGCACTCATTTTTTATTGGCGTAAAGCGATTTGTACTAAAATTACGCTAAAATTCGTATGGAAAAATGCCCCCCCATTTTGTAAGGGTCAACAGCTATTGTACCCTTACAATTTTACCCGCACTTTGATATACAAATCGTCTTAAAAAGAGATGTTTGATATTAAGTCTAAACTAATTGGATTTTTATCTTAAGATGGAATAAAGTTTGTAAAAAATTGTACTTACGCTAACCAAGCAGATTACTTCAATAAGCACAATACTTTGAAATTTAACAATATCTAAATTTCGTTAAACTATGTGTTAAAATAATAGACAAATTATTAAAAAGGATGTTGGACGATGTCAAGAGGAGAACATTTACTTCAAGAACAATATGGAACAACCAAGAGAGCATCCTCTTTTTATGAAAATCAAATGCTTAACTACCTAAACATTAAGATGACAAAGTTTATATCGAAACAAGGTATGATGTTCATAGCAACGGCTGATTCTAATGGAAACTGTGACTCCTCTTTTAGGGCTGGCTCACCAGGTTTTGTACGTGTTATTGATGATAAAACAATAATATATCCCGAATATAAAGGGAATGGTGTTATGGCAAGTTTAGGTAACATCATAGAAAATCCCCATATAGGACTAATGTTTATTGATTTTTTTGAGAATAACATAGGGTTACATGTTAATGGTAAGGTAGGGATTATAGAAAATAACCAATTAAGCTCATTTAATATTCCTGAAGAGATAATAAATGATATTGAAGAAAAAGAAGGAAACAAACCTGAACGTTGGGTTATGGTAAAAGTTGATGAAGCGTATATTCACTGTTCAAAACATATCCCAAGACTACAACAAATGAACAAAAAAATAAATTGGGGAACTGATGATGAAAAACAAAAGGGTGGGGATTTCTTCAAGACAAAACAAAGTATGAAACAGTAAAACTTGTGAAGAAATGCACTTAAACTAAAGGCTTTGTTAGTTCTACAAGCTATCAAAAATGGATATTAAAAATAGCTCAGTAGTGAACTGAGCCATTTTATTTTCAATTACAAAATCAGATACAAATGTGCAAATTTGGTTACATTTTCGGGTTTTTGCGATAGGAAACGGAACCTGTTATAAAAAGAACCCTCTTTTATACTTTCCTCATATCTTATGTGCTGGCAAATGTTATTCGGTAAACTTTCTAAAAATCAATGTGGCATTATGACCGCCAAAACCTAATGAGTTTGATAGAACCACTTGAACATCCTTCTTCTTTGCCATGTTGGGAACATAATCTAAATCCAGCTCTTCATCAGGTGTTTCATAGTTGATGGTAGGGGGAATAATCCCTTCCTTGATAGCTAAAAGTGAAAAAATAGCCTCAAGAGCACCTGTTGCGCCCAATAAATGGCCTGTCATCGACTTCGTGGAGCTTACAGATAGCGTATAAGCATGTTCTTTAAAAACTTCTTTTATCGCTACTGTTTCATACAAATCATTATAATAAGTGGACGTCCCATGTGCATTGATGTAGTCAACTTGTTCAGGGGAAATGTCCGCATCATCTAATGCTAATTGCATTGCTCGCTGGGCACCTGCTCCGTCTGGTGCGGGTGTTGTAATATGATGGGCATCACCTGTAGCCCCATAGCCTATTAATTCACCATAGATGGTCGCTCCACGGGCTAGAGCATGTTCTAATTCTTCCAGAATGACAATACCAGCACCTTCTCCAATGACAAATCCATCACGATTCTTATCAAATGGCCGGCTGGCAGTTTTCGGGTCTGGATTTTTTGAAAGAGCCGTCATGTTCGAAAATCCTGCGACGGTCATTGCTGTAATCGTTGCTTCTGTACCGCCGGCAATCATCATGTCCAGATCCCCTTTTTGAATAACGCGGAATGCATCCCCGATGGAATTCGCTCCGGACGCACAGGCCGTAACGGAACAATTGTTGATTCCTTTTGCTCCAAGTTCAATAGATACTTGTCCTGCTGCCATGTCCGGGATAAACATCGGGATCGTAAACGGGTTGACCCTTCTTTGACCTTTTTCAATAAATTTTTGATGCTGTTCCTCGAACTCACCTAAACCGCCGATTCCTGATCCAATCCAAACTCCGACCCGTTCAGGTTGAACATCGACACCGATTTGAATGCCTGCATCCTTTACAGCCATTTTACTTGCGGCAACAGCGAATTGGCTATATCTGCCCATTCTTCTTGCTTCCTTTTTATCCATAAACTCTTCTGGTGCAAAGTCTTTTACTTCCGCCGCAATTTTGATATCTACTTTTTCCACATCAAATATAGTGGCAGGACCAATACCTGACACACCACTTTTAATCTTTTCCCATGTTGAATGAGCATCATTCCCCAAAGGAGTGACTGCTCCAACACCTGTAATCACTACTCTTTTATTCATTTAATGCTCTCTCCCACTAATTATTCGAAGTATAGTCTCTATATTTTACCTAATTTATGGTTGTTGGACAAATTGATTAGTTTTGACAGACATTATGTATTAAATTTGTTGACAAAAAATCTAATAGTTCGATAGTGTTTGGTTAACTAATGGAATAGGGGGAAATGAAACATGAAATCAGTGACAGTTTATCATTATGATGCCTTTAGTACAGAGCCCAATAAAGGGAATCCAGCGGGAGTAGTTTTAAACGGTGACAAGCTGACAGATAACGAAATGCAAGAAATAGCCTTTAAAGCAGGCTTTAATGAAACAGCTTTTATCATGAATTCGGATGCAGCTGATCTTAGAATCCGTTATTTTACACCCGGCCATGAGATGAACCTTTGCGGCCATGGGACAATGGCGGCCATCTATGCTTTAAAAAAGAAGGGATTACTAAAGCAAAAAGATACCTTAACTATCGAGACACTTGCAGGTATTTTGCCTATAAAGATTGGTGCCCTTTCAGATGCTGACATTCTGATTACAATGAAGCAGGCTTCACCACAATTTGCGGAATTTACAGGATCAGTAGAAGCTTTAGCTGACTCTATTGGGCTGGTTAAAGAGGATATTGATGACACTTTGCCCATCCTATATGGCAGTACGGGTATCTGGACTTTATTGCTTCCAATAAAAAAACTTGAGACTTTTAAAAAAATGAAACCGAATAATGAGTTATTTCCTTCCCTTTTAAAGGAACGGCCCAAAGCATCTCTTCATCCCTTTTGCTTAGAAACGTATGATGATAATGCCCATATGCACGCCCGGCACTTTTCCTCCCCATATTCCGGAACAATCGAGGACCCTGTAACTGGCACTGCTTCAGGAGTGATGGGAGCTTATTTTGCCTCTTACATAAACAGCCATTTTGAAAAAACGTTAAATCTCTTAGTAGAACAGGGGCAGGAAATGGAAAAGGATGGCCGGGTAATGGTGCATATTACGAAAAATAAAGATCAATTTGATATTGAAATTACTGGAAGTGCCGTATTCGTTAAAGAATTTGAAGTGGTCTTATAGATTGGGATACTTTTACGTTTTTTCTTATGGATACTTTTCTTTATGGGCCCCTCATGTAGACAGTTTCCTTGTTTCCAACTGATTTTTTGTCCTCATGAACACTCCATGAGGACAGGTTCTATGTCTCCACCCGGATTTTTTGTCCTCATGAACACTTCATGAGGACAGGTTCTATGTCTCTACCCGGATTTTTTGTCCTCATAAACGCTCCATGAGGACAGGTTCTGTGTTTCCACCATACTTTTTTGTCCTCATGGACGCTCCAAAAAACAGTTTTCCTGTTCCACGTATTTCAGACAAATTTCAGATGTTGCCTATCACTGGTAAAACTCCGGCTTTCTGTGTTTTACACTAGGCAGCTTTTCTCGGACACGTTGAATCCGCTCTAAGTCCAAATCGGCGAGAATAAGGGTTTCTTCCTCTCCTCCGCTTGCAATAACAACCCCCATCGGGTCCACGACCAGACTCCGGCCGGCAAACTCAGGACCAACTAGATCCGCTCCAAGGACGAACATCGTGTTTTCAATCGCTCTTGCGCGAATAAGCGTCTGCCAGTGATCCTCTTTCATAGGACCCGCCATCCATCCTGCCGGAACAAGCAGTACATCCGCCTCCTGAAGCGCAAATTGTCTTGCGATTTCTGGAAACCTCAATTCGTAGCAGACCATTAAACCAATTTTTCCAAACTCTGTTTCTACAACTTTATATTTATTTTCACCAGGGATAATGGTATCAGACTCTTTAAAGCTGAAAGCATCATATAAATGTGTCTTTCGATAGGAATGTAAGAGTTGCCCTGAACGATCAATAAATACAGTTGTATTATAGGCTCGACCGTCATCACCCGCTTTCGATTCATACATTCCACAAACAACATATATCTCGTTTTTGCGGGCGGCCTCTTTAAGAGCGGAAACAAAAGGGCCATCCAATGGTTCCGCTGCTTCAGCCGGCAGCACGCCAGTCTTCGGAGTTGCCAGTACCATATAAAATTCCGGTAAAACCACTAAATCTGCGCCCATCCCTTTTGCCTTCGCAATGTATTGGATCGCCTTCTCTAAATTAGAGGCTTTATCAACGCTCGTAGATAATTGTGCAATAGCTACTTTCAAGGCTGGTACCTCCTAAATTTCACATTTTCATTTATTTTAATATATTTTGGCATGGTCTGACGAACTTTTTATTATTAAATCCCTGTCACATCCATACCCCCTTAGTCGTCTTGAGTAATGAAATTACTTTAGGAGGTTATCTTATGACTCAAAAATGGGATATTGTCATTGTTGGCGGCGGATTAGCTGGGTATGTAGCCGCTAATTATTTAGCTAAAACCAATTTATCTATATTAATATTAGAAAAAGGAAAAAATACTGGCGGGAGGGCTAAAACGAACAGGATAAATCAACAGTTTTTAAATCTGGGCCCGCATGCCCTTTATAAAAAAGGAAAAGCCAAGTCTATTCTCGAAGAATTAAAGATAAATCTGAATGGCAAACCACCCATATTAGGCGGCATTTTAATTGAAAACAATATCGAGTATGCTGCTCCATTTTCTCCTTTAGAACTGTTTACAACAAATCTTTTAAATAGGAAAGAACGGATGGAATGGGTCTCGGTTTTGTTGAAATTAATGAGTGCAAATCCGAAAAAATTGGCAGAGCAAACCTTCCAACAATGGGTTCAGCAAACAGCCCGCTCTAAAATAGTTAAATCACTACTTTATTCACTTGGAAGACTAGCAACCTATTGTCATGCTCCTGAAATGGTGAGCGCAAAAGTGATGGTGTCGAATATGAAAAATGCGATGGGAGGCGTACTTTATCTAGATGGCGGCTGGCAGACAATCATTGATCAGCTTCACAATAAAGCCATCCTCTCAGGTGTTCAAATTCAATCACATACTCGTGTTAAACAAATAGCCCCCGCCCCACAAAACCAATTTAAATTAGTTCTATCTAATGATAAAGAAATTCTCGGAAAGTATGTAATTTGTACCTCTGGCCCTCATGAACTTCACGAAATGTTAGTTGAAAATCTTAATCTCGATCAAAATAATTTTTTGGCTCAAATTACCCCAATAAGAGGGGCAACGTTAGATGTTGCTCTAACACAGCTTCCTAACCCAAAGCAATTGTTCGCCATGGGCATCACTGATCCCCTTTATTATTCAGTCCATTCAAATTATGCACGTCTCTCTGATGATAATAAGAGTGCCGTTCTTCATGTATTTAAATATTTACACCCAGATGATCAAATTGATGGAACAAGTATTAAAGACGAGCTGGAACAATTTTTAGATAAGCTGCAGCCGGGGTGGCAGCAATATGTGATTTCAAGTCGCTTTATCCCTAACATTACGGTGAACCAACGCTTACCGCAAATAGGAGATGAGCTCAAGCTGCAGCGTTCTAAAACAGCTATTCCGGGATTATATATAGCTGGTGACTGGGCTTCTCCCGACTCCATTTTGGCAGACGGAGCTGTCAGCAGTGGAAAACAAGCAGCTGAAGAAATTATTTTAAAAGAAATGAGGAGAAATAGTGCAAATATCGAACGAAGATTACCAACATTATAAACCATTACTCTTTTCATTAGGGTATCGGATGTTAGGTTCAGTAGCGGAAGCAGAAGATATTGTCCATGATACTTTTCTAAAAGCTTATCAAATCAGTGAGGAGAACATTACGAATAAGAAAGCGTATCTCTGCAAAATGTTAACGAACCGCTGTCTTGATGTATTAAAGTCTGCCAGATCCAGACGAGAGCAGTATGTGGGACCTTGGAATCCAGAGCCATTATTACTAGAGAAATTACATGCCTTTGATCCATCTGAAATTATTATCCAAAAAGAAGGATTGAGTATTGCCTATTTACGAATGATGGAGCATTTGGCACCAGATGAACGAGCAGTTCTCCTTTTAAGAGAAGCATTTAATTTCTCATACTCTGAGATTGCTAACATCGTTGAAAAGAAAGAAGAAAACTGCAGGAAAATTTTTAGCAGGGCTAAGCAAAAGGTCTTACATGTGGAAGGTGAAAGCTTAAGCTATGAAAGGAATAAGTCAATCATTAATCGCTTTATAGCAGCGTTTCAAATCCAAAATACAGCTGTCTTATTAGAACTACTTTCGGATAACGTCACACTATTTTCAGACGGCGGAGGAAAAGTCACGGCTGCTGTACGTCCAGTAGTATCTGTATCCAACGTTCTTGCCTTATTATACGGTGTCATAAAAAAGGCCCCTGAAGACACTTATTTTGAAGTTAAAAATATCAATCGCCAACCAGCAATCGTGACATACATGAATAATAAGATTCAAAGTATCCTTAGTTTTTATATTTCTAATGAAAAAATAAATGAAATCTATATCACAATGAATCCTGAGAAATTACCTATTCGCTAAAAAATAAGTTAATAGTTTTTTAACAATTCTTTACATTCCCTTAATTAACATAGTGAAGGTAGTTACCTATAATCATAGTTAAGGAAAAGAAAAAAAAGCCATATATGAGGAGGAATTTTACATGCTTCAAAATATTGGGATTCCGGGATTGATTCTTATTCTAGTAATTGCCTTAATCATTTTCGGCCCTTCCAAACTGCCGGAATTAGGAAAAGCCGTTGGCTCAACATTAAAGGAATTCAAAAAATCTACAAGAGATTTAGTTTCTGATGAAGAGCCGGCAAAAACACAGCCCAAAAAAGAGGAAAAAGCCATTTAAAACATATCATTTTTTAAGAGGATGTAAGAGGCTTGCATCTTCTTTTTTATAAGGAGGCCCAATGAAAACCCACGATATGGACCTTATTGGTCATTTTGAAGAACTGCGCAAACGTCTCATTTTCGTATTAGGAACCTTTATCCTGCTCTTCATCGTTTCCTTTATCTATGCACAAGACCTTTATCATTGGCTAGTGAAGGACCTGGAAGTAAAGCTTGCCATTTTAGGACCGAGTGATATTTTGTGGGTCTATATGATCCTTTCAAGTGTCGCTGCCATTGCTGGAACGATTCCAATGGCCGCCTATCAAACTTGGCTATTTGTCCGGCCGGCATTGAAAGAAAAGGAACGTAAAATAACGCTGGCTTATATTCCAGCCCTATTCCTTCTATTTTTTACGGGAGTTTGCTTCGGATATTTTGTCATTTTTCCAATGGTATTTCACTTCCTCCTCTCCATGTCAGAGGACATGTTTATGACCTTTTTTACAACGGAAAAGTACTTTAAATTTTTAATTAATATGACGCTCCCATTTGGTTTTTTGTTTGAACTTCCGGTGGTTATCATGTTCTTGACCAGCGTCGGAGTTTTGAACCCTTATCGATTGCAAAAGATTCGAAAATACGCCTACTTTATACTAGTTTTAATCGCAATCTTCATCACTCCTCCAGATTTTCTATCTGACATTTTGGTAGTCATTCCGCTGATCTTCCTATATGAGTGCAGCGTTCTATTATCCAAAGTGGTTTATCGGCGAAAGCAAGAAACGAGTCTGGCTGTCTAAATGAAGAAAGAAGTCTTAGCTCCTGTGCTAAGACTTCTTTTTTTAGAAACAATTGTAATCGATTTTAAAACATAAGTGAAAAAGAAAAAAGATGTAAACCCGGTACGGTACGGGTTTACATCTTTTAATAGATTCATATAATGATTAAATCTTAAGTCCGTGGCGCTCAAATGCAGCCGCTTCAAGAATGGACATCCCGTTACGCTCAGCAAAAGCAGCTACCTTGTCTGAAACTTGTGGTGCAAATTGCTTTGAAGGAGCAGCGTAGGACATTTCCCTAGCACGTGCAGCGTTATGGCGCTGGAATGGACCCCAGATGGCAAAGGTTTTGCCCGGGCTTTGAATATTGACAAAAAGTGTGTTTCCGTCAGGCGAGAAGGTAGGGCCTGTCATTTCCGATGCATTTAGACGATTGTGGGCAAAAGGATAGATTTTGCCTTCAGGAGTAATCCCCATAAGGCGATCGTCTCCTGCTCCATCTTCTACGAACCAAAGATCGCCCCAAGGAGTCATGGCAATATTATCCGGCGATTCCATGTCTTTAGCATCAGTAGCCTCATAAAAAAGCTCCAAGGTATTGGTAGCAGGAATGTAGCGGTAAATGCGTCCAAGATTTTTTGCGCCTGCAGAACTGTCATCAAACCAGAACACACCCGCTTGGAAGAACGCTCCTTCTAGCTTTTTAAACTTTATGCAGTTTTGTGCAGCGGCATCCTCGCGGCATAAATGAGGATTTAGTTCCTTCCAAACAATCTTAAACGTTTGTCCAGTTTTAAATGTGCTTGCTGATGGGTCCGTTACTTCTTCAATCGCTGCCGCATAAAGCTTGCCGCCTTTTTGCAGAGCACCTGGTTTTTGGCTGGTGTCATTCGGGATAAAACGGTAGAAATAACTTGGAGATGCATCCTCAGTCAGGTATACATATCCTGTCGCCGGGTCGATGGCACATGCTTCGTGTGAAAAGCGTCCCATGTCCTTGATAGGGGTTCTGGACATTTCGTTCTCCGGCATTGTCGGATCCACTTCGAATACATAACCGTGTGTTTCGGAACGTGTTTCTTCACAAGTCAGCCAGGTCCCCCATGGTGTAGCCCCGCCAGCACAATTTCGGATTGTACCTGAAGAGGTTACATATTCTTTGATAACTTCACGATTTGGAGCTACAACCAAAGCCGTTGTACCCCCTGCTGCAGCCGCATCAAAAGGCTTGGTTCCGACTACTGGATTTGCGGCACCTGGACTCAATTCATGATTTCGAACAAGAATCGTCGTATTATTAGGACCTTCAAACGCAGCCATTCCATCAAAGGCACCTGGGATTTTTCCGCCGTTTGTCAGTTGACCGCCCTCTTCGGAGATAATTTTGTAATGGAACCCTTTTGGAAGATCGAGAATTCCATTTGGATCAGGAACTAGTGGACCATATCCGCCAAAGCCGCTGGTTGGATTACTAGCAGTATCCGCAAATGCTTTTGAACCGAGTGTTAAGACCCCTGTTGTTCCAAGTGTAAGTGCAAGTGTGCTCATACCTCCCGCTTTTAAGAAATCGCGTCGATTCATGCCGTTTTGATTTTCCATAAAGTAATATTCCTCCTCATTAATGGTTTTCAATCTATTGCTAGTTTAACTGGAAAACATTAAGCATTAATGGAAATACTGTATGGATTAGGTAAATAAGGTTAAAGAAATGTAAAAATACTCTGAATCAATTTATTGCATCGGATTGGTAAAATCATTAATCAAAATCTGAACTTCATCATTTTCATAAATTTTTCCGGGCCTTTCTACTGCACAAACGATTCCCCGACGCTTATAGCCTGCGCGTACAAAACGGAAGGACAACTTCTCGTGGTCTTCGTAATGCTTTTGGATTTCATCACCAGGCAAAGTACAAGGCATATTTTCTCCCATACAAATTAGTCCTGCACCACTTGGAAATAGGATGCGCGAGCCCATCGTTAGTTTCGTTAGATCCGGAAATCCTTTTATAAAAAGATTAGCCCCCAGCCACTCCGGCAGCACCGATTCGACCTTTAATTCTTCTGCAATCCTGTCTAATTCTTCTTCTGACACAATCGTTAATTGGCGGCGGTTCAGAATCTCTGTCCCTCTTGGATACATCGGCTGTCTCGAATCCGCCTTGCTCGTTACGCCAAAATGCCGATCCCCGCGAATTCCGCCGAATTCTAGATTCACTTCTTTAATCCTTCTGGTAACAAATGTCTCTGGTTCATCTGCTATTAATATGGCATTTACGTTTGCCCAAACTTTTTCCAAAAGTAAATCTCACCTTTCCGTTTATGTATTAGGTTGAATACCGGAGAGAGCTAAAGAATACACTCACTCTCAACGATTTCAATGAGCTGCTTCAATTGTTGGACACTTTGATCTAAAGAAAGCGAATAATAGCGCTGTGTCCCTTTCTGTTCTAGTTTAACAAGGTGATTGTCGCGCATGATTTTTAAATGATGGGAAATGGCCGGGCGTGAGAGGTTCGATTGCTCAGCAATTTCGTTTACACTTAACGGCTCCTGTTCTGCAAGCATTAGGATAATGTCCTGTCTTGCCGGATCGCTTAAGGCGTTAAATAATGGGATACATGACCTGAAAACATCAATAGCTTGCTGTGCCATATTAAGAAATTCCTCCAAATATCTTTACTTTTCCTCTGCAACATACTTGGCAACTTTAGCGGCTAGACTTCTTGGCATAAATTTAGCTCCAACTGCACCAGCCTTATTGAATCCTCCCGTAACCACCACGCGCTTCCCGCTCATCAATGCTTTATATCCGCTCTTTGCCACCTGATCAGATGCCATCGCGCGACTGAACATTTTGGTGCCCTCAACATTGGCCACCGCTCCAAAATTGGTTTTCGTTGGTCCAGGGCAGAGGGTTGTCACGGTAACCGAACTGCCAGATAGCTCTTCTACCAGTGCTTCAGAAAATGAAAGCACATAGGCTTTGGTTGCATAGTAAACTGCCATTTGCGGGCCAGGCTGAAATGCCGCAGTACTTGCTACATTTAAGATTCTGCCAACATTCCTTTGTTTCATTTTTTGCAGACAGTAATAGGTTAATTCCGTTAGTGCGGTTATATTTAATTGAATCATATTTAGCTGTTTTTGGATATCCAGTTCATCAAATGTACCCATTAACCCGAAACCAGCATTATTAACGAGAACATCTATGTCGATTCCACGATTTTCGATTTCTGTAAATACTTCTTTTGATGCCCCAATGACACTCAAGTCCTTCGGGATAACGGTTACTTCTAATTGGGAATAGGATTGTTTGATTTCTTTTAGTTTCTCTTCGTCTCTAGCCACTAGAACTAAATTGTAGCCATCGTTGGCAAACAGTTTAACAAATTCATATCCTAAACCGCTTGTTGCTCCTGTAATTAATGCAGTCTTCTTCATCGTATATGGTCCTCCAATATTTTTAAATGTTCATATGTTTAAGTGTTTAAACATATAATAATTAAAAATACACCAAGCGTCAATAATATTTATCGACTGTTATCGTACAGGATTTTGATTTTGGCATACAAAACTGGGTGCCTTGACTTATTTTGGCACCCAGTCTATTAATATCCGATTTATGAGGACAGGTTTTGCTTTTCCAGCCTGGGTTTTGTCTTCATGAACGCCCCATGAGGACAGATTTTTGCTTCTCCTGCCTGTGTTTTGTCTTCATGAACGCTCCATGAGGACAGGTTTCGCTTCCCCTGCCTGTGTTTTGTCCTCATGAACGCTCCATGAGACAGGTTTCGCCTCCCCTGCCTGTGTTTTGTCCTCATGAAAGCTCCATGAGGACAGATTTCGCTTTCCCTGCCTGTGCTTTGTCTTCATGAACGCCTAAACGACACCCTGTTTGTTCATGAATATTTGTAGGGTACCAGCATTTCTCAAATAAAAATACTAGCTACAACGTTACTCCGGTTTTAAAAATAGCAATCTCTCGAAAATCATTTTTTTCGTTATTTACCCATTCACCGCTAGCCACTGAAATGATGTATTGAATAAACTTACGTAACACCACATCTGACTCCTTCTCAAATAGCACTCCGGCATTAAAGTCAATCCAATGCGGTTTGGCTTCGTAAATGGGTGTATTGGTTGAAATCTTCATCGTTGGCACAAAGGCTCCAAACGGTGTGCCGCGGCCGGTCGTAAATAGAACTAATTGACAGCCTGCAGCCGCTAAGGCAGAAGAAGCAACAAGATCATTCCCAGGAGCGCTTAACAGGTTTAGACCTTTTTGTGTTAATCTTTCACCATATTTAAGGACGTCGGTTAC
Organism: Neobacillus bataviensis; assembly: GCF_019969725.1. Next base: position 69,720 of record NZ_JAHXYW010000002.1, on the reverse strand, counting down.
AATCGATGTACCTGCTTTTTGAGTGCAGCCGAGAGATTTATCCTCCAAAGTAGTAATACCACCTGCTTTATTCCCAGGTGAAGGATTTTCATAGACCGGCTGTTTATTTTCAATAAAGTATTCTTTGAATTCATTAATTAGGTCCACTGTTTTTTCAAAGACTTCCTTGTCAGCCGCCCGCTCCATTAGAATCGTTTCGGCACCGAACATTTCAGGGACCTCTGTCAACACCGTTGTTCCACCTTGGGCAACCAAGAAATCCGAGAATCTTCCTAAAAGCGGATTGGCCGTGATCCCTGAAAATCCATCAGAACCACCGCATTTCAGGCCAACCTTTAATTCTGATAGCGGGACGGTCTCTCGCTTATCTCCCTTCGCATTTTCATAGATTTCCTTTAGTAACGCAACGCCCGCTTCAATTTCATCGGTCACTTCCTGGGAAACGAGAAACTTCACTCGGGTTTCATCGTATTCTCCCAGGCTTTCTTTAAATTCATATAAATTATTGTTTTCACAGCCAAGTCCAAGAACCAGAACAGCGCCGGCATTCGGGTGCAGTACGGCATCTCTTAGGATTTTCTTCGTATTGTCATGGTCATCCCCTAATTGGGAGCAGCCATAATTATGTTTCAAGACCAGAACATTTTCAAAAGGGCTTATATCACCCACTTCTTTTTCAAACAGCTTAATCATTCTTTCGGCCACGCCATTGACACAGCCTACCGTTGGAACAATCCAAAGTTCATTTCTTATCCCAACATCGCCATTACTCCTTCTGAATCCCTGGAATGTTAGGTTCTCCTTTTCATATTGGACCGTATTAAGCTTTTGATTATATTGATACTCCCGAATCCCATCTAAGTTCGTTTTTGTATTATGGGTATGAACATGTTCCCCCACAGTAATTGCTTTAACGGCATGCCCAATCGGATAGCCATACTTCACCACATGTTCATCGGCAGCAATATCTTTAATCGCTATTTTATGTCCCCTTGGTACATCGTCCTTCAGTTCAATGATGACTTCATCCACAGTAAATGTTTGACCGGCAGCTAAATCCTTTAATGCCACAACCACATTGTCTATATCATGGATCTGAATGATATCCAACATTTGCTTCCCCCCCACTATTTGGCTGTCTTTTGACCTATAAGGGATTCTACCGCCTTTTTCATTCCCAATGATTCAATCTCGTAAAGGTCATTGGCAATCGCAGCCGTTAATCCAGGCACTTGATTTAAATCCTGCTCCCACACTTTTTCGTACCCTAACACACTCCGAGCGATAGCCCTGAGACTTTCAAAGCTGCCATTATATTGGCCCCATTGCTCCTGGAATAATTCCAATACATCCTGGTCGTCTGATAGTGCAATTGATTCCTCTCCTCTCTTTCCTTTATAGAAGGAAAGAATTGCAGCAAAAGAGAAAACGAGATTTCTCGGCAGTTCCTGTTTTTGATGATAATAGTCTAGTAATGTTGGTAAATCTCGTGTCTTAAATTTAGACATTGAATTAAGTGAAATGCTTAATACGAAATGTTGGATAAATGGATTCTTGAATCGATCTAATACCGCATCTGCAAAGGCATGTAATTCATCGCTTGGCTGGTCCAAGACTGGAATAATTTCGTCATATAAAAGTTCTTTTACAAATTGCCCGACCACTTCATGGCCAACTGCTTCTGCAACCGTATCAATTCCATATAAGTAGGAAACGGGTGTCATCGCTGTATGGACACCATTTAAAATCCGGACTTTTCTCGTCCGATAAGGGGTAAGGTCATCGACAACTAAGGTATTTAGCCCTGCTAGATGGGCTGGAAATTCCTCGCGAATCCATTGCGGTCCTTCAATGACCCAAAGATGGTATTGTTCACCCACTGCCACTAGATCATCTTGATAGCCCAGCTCTTCTGTGATTTCTTCAATCGTATCCCGCGGGTAGCCTGGGACAATCCGATCGACAAGGCTCGAGCAGAAGGTATTCGCATCATGAATCCACTGAATGAACTCTTCACCAAGATTCCATTGTTCTGCATATTTCAAGATGATTTGCTTTAATTTTTCACCACCGTGATCAATCAATTCACATGGGATGATGATAAAGCCTTTTTCTCTATTCCCTTGAAATGCATTGTATCGTTGATATAAAAATGCTGTTAATTTTCCCGGAAAGCTCTTTTGCGGCCGGTCTTCTAACCGATCATTTACATTAAAGGCAATGCCTGCTTCTGTCGTATTGGAAAAAATAAACCGGATTTCCGGATTCGAAGCCAGTTCAAGATATTGATCATACTGATTAAACAGATTGATACCTCTGCTAATACTGGTGATGATGGAATGCTCCTTAACCGCTTTTCCTTCCTTCAGCCCTTGTAAATAGAGGGTATAGAGGCCATCCTGTTGATTAAGCTTTTCGACCTTTTCCTGGCCGCGCGGCTGTACTACCACAACACTGCCGTTAAAAAGATTTTTCTTATTCATGACATCAATTTGCCAATCTACAAATGCCCTGAGGAAATTACCCTCGCCAAATTGCAGAACTTTTTCCGGATATGTTTGCAAATCTTTGACTAAGCCTTTATTTAATTGTTCCATTGCGCACCTCCCCGACAATCGGGCAATTAAAATTGAAAATACTCTTTTGCATTGTTGTAGGCGATTCCTTGGACGATTTCACCCAAATACTCCGTATTATTCGGTACTTCACCATTTTCTACCCATTCACCAATGAGATAGCAGTATAATCTTCTAAAATATTCATGTCTTGTATACGATAGAAAGCTTCGTGAATCTGTCAGCATCCCGATAAACCTGCTGAAAAGACCAACATTGGCTAAGGTTTGCATTTGATCAAGCATTCCGGACTTATTATCATTAAACCACCAAGCGGTCCCAAATTGGATTTTTCCAGGAATGCCTCCTCCTTGGAAGCTGCCGATTATCGCAGCAATAACAGCATTATCATTTGGGTTTAACGAATAAATAATGGTTTTCGGCAGGGCGTTTTCCTGCTCCATCGCATTTAGTAACTGGACCAACGGCTTGGCAATTTCTTGGTCATTGATCGAATCATATCCTGTATCAGGTCCCAATTGCTCATACATCCGGGCATTATTATTTCTTAAGGCATTAATATGAAACTGCATGGCCCATCCTAACTCGGAGTACAGCTTTCCAAGGAAGGTTAAGGTATTCGCTTTATATTTCTTTTCAGCTTCAATAGAGATGTTCTTACCATCTAAAGCATCTTTAAAAATCTTTTCTGCTTCTTCCTTGGTTGAATCGGCATACATCATGACATCAATGGCATGATCCGACACTCTTCCCCCAACAGAGTGGAAAAACCGGACTCTTGCTTCAAGTGCCTGTAAAAAGCGGTCATACGAATCGATTTCAATACCGGACACCTCTTCAAGCTTCTTCACCCAATCTAGATAGCCAGCCCGATTAATTTCGAGCCCCTTATCTGGACGAAAGCTAGGAAGTACCTTTACATCAAAATCGTTTTCTTCTTTTAGTAGTTTGTGATATTCGAGGCTGTCAACAGGGTCATCCGTTGTGCAAACTACCTGGACATTAGACTTTTTAATAAACTCTCTTGCCCCAAAGCCTTCACTATTTAGTAAGGCATTCACTTTCTCCCAAATAACTGGGGCGCTTTCTTCGTTTAACAGCTGATCAATCCCAAAGAATCGCTGCAGTTCTAAATGGGTCCAATTAAACAAAGGATTCCCAATCGTCATGGGAACCGTTTTTGCCCAAGCCAGGAACTTATCATAATCACTGGCACTTCCGGTAATGTACTCTTCTTCGATTCCATTACTTCTCATTAACCGCCATTTATAGTGATCGCCGTATAACCAGATATCCGTAATGTTTTTGAATTTCTTATTTTCATAGATTTCCTTTGGACTTAAATGGCAATGATAGTCAATGATTGGCATATCCTTTGCATATTCATGATACAAACGAACCGATGTTTCATTATTTAATAAAAAATTCTCACCCATGAAGTTTCGCATGATGGCACCCCGTCTTTCTTTAAAATTAGGCTTTTTCGTATTTTTCCCTTAAGTAGGCAATGCTTCCATCAATAAATGGTTCCTTCGTACTTTCCATTAACATTGTCATATAGGGCTTCTTGTTTTTTAATAATTTGAATAACGCGTCATAATTTAACATACCATGACCCACTGGGACGATTTTGACCTGCTGATTCTCGATGATAAAATCCTTTGCATGCAGAATCACCATCCTGTCTCCAAACAGTTCAAACGCTTCTTTCATAACTGCTTCCTGATTTTGATAATTATCGAGTGAGATAAAGTTGGCCGGGTCATAGATAACTTGAAGATTATTAGAAGGAACAGCATCAAGTAATCGTTTCATCCGGCCAGGGGTATGAATCGGGTGATTGATTCCTCCTTCGATCCCCACAATCACCCCAAATCGTTCAGCCTCGTAAACTAGTTCTTTGACACTTTCGGCTACTTCATGAAACGGCCGTTCCTTAAAGTTTTCCTCTGTATACGATATTTCGGCCTGAACATTTCCTGTCTCCGTTCCGACAATGCTGCAGCCGAAATCCCTCGCAAAGCGAAGATGCTCTTTGAAACGTTCCAATTCTTTTCTTCTTTCCGTTTGGTCAGGATGGATCATGTTGATATAGCAGCCTAGTACGGCAATTTGAATATCTCGTTTATGAAAAACAGATCTAATCGTATGAGCAAAACCAGGACTTAAACTTCCTAATCCCGTATTAGTATTTTTTAAGGTTTTGCTCAGTGCTAGCTGAACAGAGGTTAATCCTTTTGCTGCTGCCTCATTTGCTATCTCCTCTATGGAAAGGTTTTCAAAATCATGGGCCCGGATTCCTAAATTTACAACCATATTGATCCCCCGTTTATTTTGGTAGCTTTGTTAAACTAAATTGTTGATTTACTCTCCAGGCGCTTCGCTTTCCGCGGGCGTGCCGGGAAGCCTCCTCGGAGCTTTGGTGGCGCCTCCGGGGTCTCCCCTGCCCCGTACTCCCGCAGGAGTCTTCGCGCCTTCCGCTCCAATCAACAGTGTTAAAAATCAACAATGCCCTTTAACATAGCCATTTTGGTAAAAGCCGTATCACTTCATGATGTGATACGGCTTTTTTTTAATTATCTAGCCAGCCAACCGCCGTCAACTGCTAAAATATGTCCGTTCATATAGTCAGATGCTCTGCTCGCTAAGAACACCACCACGCCCATTAAATCGGCAGGAGTTGCCCAGCGTCCAGCCGGAATTCGTGAGGTGATTTCCGCTTTACGGACTTGATCTTCTAGAATTGGAGCTGTATTGGCTGTCTCCACATATCCAGGTGCAATCGCATTGATTTGAACGCCATATTGTGCTAATTCATTTGCAAATGCTTTGGTTACCCCTGCAACCCCGTGCTTGCTTGCAGTATATGGCGGTACGAATTTTCCACCTTGGAAAGAAAGCATGGAGGCAACATTAATAATCTTGCCGCTCTTCTGTTCCACCATGACTTTGGCTACTTCTTGACTTAAGAAATATAGAGAGTTTAAGTTGAGCTCCATTACAGCATCCCAATCTTCTGGTGTATACTCAAGCAACGGTGCACGGCGAATGGTGCCGGCATTGTTTACTAATATATCAATTCTTCCATAAGCACTAACACATGCGGCTGCCACATCTTTTAAGATTTCGCGATTCGATAAATCCGCTTGGAAAAACTCAACGCGACGCCCTTCTTGCTCGATTAGCCCTCTGGTTTCATCCCAATTGTTCCCATGAGTCACTATAAATAGGTCAGCACCGGCCTTGGCAAGTGCCACGGCATAGCCTTGGCCTAATCCTGTATTACCTCCCGTAACCATCGCAACCTTACCGGTCAGGGAGAAAAAGTCTAGTGAGAAATTATTTAATTGGATGGTCATCCGTTATACCTCCTAATCTGTTAATCTATTACGTTCTATCTCAAATCTTCCATTTTTACATGATCCATATCATCATAGGTAATATTTTCGCCGCACATTCCCCAAATGAATGTGTAATTGCTGGTGGCTGTTCCTGTATGGATGGACCAGCTTGGAGAAATGGCAGCCTGCTCGTTTTTAATAACTAGATGTCTTGTTTCATTCGGTTGTCCCATGAAATGAAAAACACGAGTTTCAGGTTCCATATCAAAGTACAAGTACACTTCCATCCGGCGCTCATGGGTATGGCATGGCATCGTGTTCCAGACACTTCCTGGTGACAACATCGTTAGTCCCATTTGCAGCTGGCAGCTTTCACAAACATTAGGATGAACATACTGATAGATTTTTCTTTCATTCAATGTGCCTGGCTCACCAGCCTCAAGCGGCTTAATTTTGTTGATATCGATTTTGACGGTTGGATACTTATGATGAGCAGGAGTAGAATTGATATAAAACTTCGCAGGATTATTGGCATCCTTTGAACGGAACAGAACTTCCTCTGTGCCTTTGCCTACATAAAGACCATCACGGCGCTGCATTTCATATTCGACTCCATCAAGAATAACGGAACCGTCACCGCCAATATTAATGATTCCTAATTCACGGCGCTCTAGGAAATAGTTGACACCGAGCTGCTTATCAAGCTTAATCGTCAATTCCTTTTCTGCAGGAGTGACCCCGCCAAAAATCATCCGGTCCACGTGTGTATAAGTTAGATGAACCTTCCCTGGTTCAAAAAGTGTTTCCACAAGGAAATGCTTCCTTAATTCGTCTGTATTGTAACGTTTGATCTCTTCTGGGTGATTTGCGTAACGAGTTTCCATATTGGAATCCCTCCTTCAATATAGTTAGCGAACAATTTTCCCTGGTTTATTGCTGGCAAATTCTTTTATCTCATTCGGTGAGAAGATATTGCAGTCTCCATGTACGGTATGCTTCAATACCGATGCAGCCGCGGCAAATTCTACTAGCTCCTCGGGAGCCATTCCCTCAACGATCCCATATAGGATTCCAGCAGCAAAGGCATCACCGCCGCCAATCCGCTCTACAATATGATCGATTTGATGAACCTTTGACTGGTATAACTCTCCATCGAGATAATAATTCCCTTGAAGTGTATTAGTCGAGGCTGAAATGACCTGACGGAAAGTAGAGCTCATAAATCGGATGTTTGGGTACAATTGTTTTATTTTTTGATAATAATATTTGAGCTTGGCTCTGCCTTCTAATGCTGGCGCCGCTTTTTCAATTCCTAATAAATAAATCGCATCGAGTTCTCCGCAAAAGCAGCCATCCACGTATGGAAGGAATGTCTTGATTGTGTCTGAAGCTTCTTCCTGTCTCCATAATTTAGCGCGATAGTTAAAATCAAAGCTTGTGGTAACTCCATGTTCCTTTGCTTTTTTCAAGGAGTGTAAAACAAGCTCTCGCAAACTTGGAGAAAGGGCAGCAGTAATCCCGGTAACATGAAAAAGGGAAGCATCTTGAAAAATTTCATCAAAGTCGATTTCTTCTATCGTTAATTGTGAAAAACTAGAGTATTTCCGGTCATAGGTTACTTGGGCACTTCTAGGGCCGACCCCTGACTCTACATAATAGGTTCCCAGCCTTTCTCCACCCTTTAGTAAAAAATCAGTTTGGACTCCATTTGCCTGCAAATGTCTGTCGACAGCCATTCCGAGCATGTTTTCTGGCACCTTACTGACAAATTGAACATGATGTCCGAAACGAGCTAATGAAACGGCCACATTTGCTTCGGCTCCGCCATAGTGCATCTGAACCTGATCTGCTTTAAAGAGCCTCTCCCCAATATTCGTAGAGAACCTAAGCATGATTTCCCCTAGAGTAATAATCTTTTTCATCGTTTACGCCTCTCTAGCAATCTGGACTTTTTTTACGTATTCTCTTGCGTATTCCGTAATTTTTTCAAAATGGCCTGTTTTGGCTGGGGCAGATAAGTTACCGCCTACGCCTACAGCTGCACAGCCATTTTTAATCCATTGACCTACATTCTCTAAGTCCACGCCGCCTGTAGGCATAATATTTGCCTGCGGAAGCGGTCCTTTAACTGCCTTGATAAAGTCCGGTCCATAGGCACTTCCAGGGAAGAGCTTCACAATGTCACAACCAAATTCCAGTGCGTGCTTTATTTCTGTGATCGTCATACAGCCAGGCATATAGGGAATTTGATAGAGATTACATAATTTAGCTGTATCTGCATCAAAACATGGACTGACAATGAACTGTGCCCCAGCTAAAATGGCAATCCTTGCAGTGGCAGCATCAAGAACGGTGCCCGCCCCAATGACGACATCCGAATTATTTTGATAAACAGACGCTAACTCTTTAATCACATCATCGGCACCTTTAACTGTAAAGGTCACTTCAATCCCGGATATCCCTCCGCTCACACAGGCTTCTGAGATTTTTACGGCCTCTTCGGAGGAGTCTGCTCGAACAACCGCGACTACACCGCAATCCGTAATTTTTGATAAAATAGTATATTTATTCATAAATTCCACTCCCACTATTGTGTCTGATTCGGAAATTTACATGATTAACAACAACTCACACGTTGATTATATAAAGCAATGAAAGGGGTTACAATTCATCTAGGCAAAGTCCTTAAAATCTCAAACGATTATCTTAAAAATTTCAACAATAAAAAAACATCCGGATGGAATCCTCCTTATCAAGGTGGATTCCATTCGGATGTCTATTTATCCTATTGCTCCAGCCTATTTAAACTTTTTCTTAAACTCAGCCGGTGTAAAGCTTGTATACTTTTTGAAACAAATACCAAAATATTGAGGGTTGCTATAGCCTACTTTTTCACAAACTTCATAGGTTTTTATATTTCCACCGCCTAATAGTTCCATCGCCTTCTTCATTCGTAATTCCAACAAGTAATCTCCAAAATTAAACCCTTTCTCCAATTTAAAGAGGTTACTTAAATAAGGGGTGCTGACATGAATGATCTCGGCTACCTTTTGAAGGGTTAAACTACTATCATGGAAATGGTTCTTCATATACTCGATCGCCTGGTCGACATGGCTTAAATAATTCTTTTCCTTCTTTTTAAACATCGCATTCCACCATTGCTCGATTAGTCCATGCAGAATCTCGGTCATTTCCGTCAGCGTCCGCAATTCCATAATATCCTTATAAATATCGGATGCGTTAAAGCTATTGGTATCTTCCTTTTTCCATTTTTCAATTTCAAAAAAGAGCATTGTACTAAATTTTAACGCAAGAACCTTTAAATCAGATAATGGAACTGTTTTTCTCTCGACAATCGCTTTACCTAACTCGCTCAGTACGTCATCAGCTTTATCAGGCAGTCCTAATTTTATTTGATTTTCTAATTTCCATTCTAATTCTTTGACGTAATCTTCTTTTTGTTCACATGTAGAAACGGTTTCATCTAGAGAAAACACTCGGCCGGTTCCCATAATATGCCTCATATCCATAGCCAGCCTGGCTTCTAGAAAGGATTTTCCCACTTCGAACATATTAGGATATGTCCTGCCAAACGTAATGGTAATGGTCTCCTCTGTTTGATGACTGAGTATATGGAACAATTCTTGAGCCAACTGCCCCTTTCTTGCATCATTTTCGTTTTCAAGGGAAAGCAGGACGGCTAATTCATCTGTATCTGCCTTCATCACCCTACTGTTCATTTCATTAAAAACCGTTGAATTCAGCTTTTTTTGTAAAAGATGAATGTCCATATCCCACATCGACGTATGCTTAACAAGAATAACTGCGAAAAACGGCCCATCCATTTGGACCCCCAGCTCGAATAGTTCCTTCTCTACATCAATCCGGGATTCATCCTCTTTGGTCAACCTTTGAAAAAATTGCTGTTGAAGCAACGGTAATGATTCTATCATTCTTTTTTCGACTACGGTCTCCTTTTCCCAATCAGCAGCAGCTTCCTTTGCCTTTTTAAGCAAATATTCTGAATCCACTGGCTTTAAGAGATAGTCATACGCTTTTAATTTGATCGCTTCTTGCGCATATTTAAAATCTTCATATCCTGTCAGAAAAATAATTCTCGTATCTGGACTTTTCTCTTTAATGTGTTTCGCCATTTCTAAACCACTCATGAACGGCATATTGATATCGGAAACGACCACCTGCGGCTGTTCCTTTTCAATTAATTCCAGTGCGATTTCACCGTCTCCTGCTTCGCCTGCAATCACAAAACCATGTTCTTCCCAAGGAATGGACTGACATATGCCCCTGCGAATAATTCTATCATCTTCTACAACGATCACTTTATGCATGCTCATTAATCTCCCCTTTTGTTTTGGGAATCGTAATGCTAACTACAGTTCCACTGCCAGGTTCACTTGCAATCGTAAGACCAAAATTGTTTCCGAAGTGAATTTTAATCCGTTCATTAACACTTTTTAAGCCAATACCAAGGTATTTCTTCTTCTCTTGGTAAGAGGCTTCTATTTCTTGCAAAATTTCTTGTAATTTATCCGATTCAATCCCATTACCATTATCGATCACCTCTAAATGGATCGTATCCTCCCTCTGATATCCCTTTATGGTAATTTTACCCAATCCCCGTTTTCGCTTCACCCCGTGATAGATCGCATTTTCAATCAGCGGCTGTAAAGAAAGTTTAATAATATTATAGGATAAAATATCTTCATCCACAGCTATTTCATAGGAAAAATCGTCCCCGTAGCGCATTTCCTGAATAAACAGATAATGCTGAATATGTTCCATTTCTTCGCGAATAGAAATGATTTCCTTCCCTTTGCTAATTCCAATTCGAAAAAAACTCGAAAGGGCAGTTATCATTTGGCTTGCATCCTTATTCAGCCCCATATCACACAATCCTTTAATCGAATACATCGTGTTATAGAGAAAATGTGGATTAATTTGGGCGTGCATAATCGCAAATTCTAATTGTCGTTTCTCTTCTTGTTCTAACCGAATCTGTTCCAATAAGGTATTGATCCGAACAATTAACTCTTTAAATCCTGTATGAAGAATCTTCATTTCTTCCGGGCCAGACATTTCAAACTCAAAATCGAGATGTTGTTTATCAATCATTCCCATTTGTTTGGCCATTTTATTAAAAGGCTTCGAAATATATTTTCCAACAATGTTGGTGAGAAATGTGGCACCCATGATCATCAATACAATTAATAAAATCGTAAAGTCTTTAATGTAATTCACTTTTTTTAAAATTTCATCTTGAGGAATAACAGCGGCTATTTTCCAGTTATTCGCACTTAATGTATCGTAAATCACAATCATATCTTCTCCAGCAGCATTTTCATAAGAGAATTTACCCTTTTCCTTTTGTAAATGTTGTAAAGAGTGAAGAGTGGATGGATCCAATTTGTAATCCTTTTTTACTGTTTTAGATTCATAGATTCCATCAGGACTAATCAAAGTCAGATATCCATTATCTCCGATTAATGATTTATTCAATACTTGCTCAAAAAATTCTGCTCGTAAATTAAATAATACAATCCCTTTTGCTGGTGAATGCTGCTTTTCCAGTAATCTAAAAATCGACAGGACTCGATTATTTTGATTAAATTCCTGATCATAATGAATATTTCTCCAATAAAAGCCTTCCTTGTTTCCGTTAAAATTGGCAAAATAGTCATTATAATTTATCGTTGGATTGGAATTATAGCTGCTATGATAAAGTAAAAAATCATTTTGATTAAGATTCACTAGAACGGAGTCAAGGATTACATTGTATCTTGAATAAATAAACTTCAGATTATTATCAATCTCTACATACGACTCTGGCTTTATCTCTGATTTCTCCTTATCTACTAATGATAGAATCCTTGGATCATTCGATAAAGAGACGAATTGCTGAAACACATCTGATAGCATATTATCGAGGTAATTCTTTGTCTGGAAAATCGTATCATTTACATTTTTATAGGCATTCTCTTCAATTTGAGCCGTTGCCAGCTGAGTAGACACCCATCCAGTAATGAAAATAAAAATAACAATGATAGGTAAATAGAGAGTCATTATGGTCGACTTAAAGGAATAGAAAAAATATTTGCGAATAAAGTTATTTATCTTTGCATCCATTATAGAAGGACCCCTAGTAGTTATAAAATTAATAAATATTCATTAAACCTTTTGAAACCGTTTTCCCGCATTTTATCATATTATAAAATTAATGGTCAATTAGACTTTTCACGCAATTCCGAGATTTCTTCGAGAAATCTAGCAGGCAGTTGTTATTCTACGATATGGAAATTTACTGAATTAAGCTAAAAGGGATAATGGGGTAAACCATTCATAAAAAATACGAACAGCAGCCAGATGATGATCTAGCTGCTGTTTGACTCTTATATTCCCTGCGGCCCAAATAACCTTAGGGCTTGCACCGCTTCATTACCATTGTTTTTAATCATAAAACTGGATACTTGCGCTGGAATAAATAGCTGGGCCCCTTTTTTTACAGGCAGACGTTCCTCGCCTGTTATAAGGACGGCATCACCAGAAAGAATATACAATCCGGAAAAAACACCGTCCCCTTGAACTTCCAGCTGATCCTGGACTTCCACCTGGGTCATCCTAAAATAAGGTGTTCGTTTATAGCCAATCAGTTCGATTTCTTTACTGCCCTCAGACTCGCTTAATATTTCTGGAGCTACCTGCCACTTTTCAAGCGTTTCTTCCCGTGTATACGTGTCGTACTTAAAAATATCAAACATTTTCTCAAAGCCTAAGCCTTGATGGATTAAGAAATCATCAATGGGTAAGCCTGAAGGTGATTTCTTCTCCATCCGGATGGTATAATCTGAAGGCTCCTGAATCTCCACCAATAAGCAGCCTGATCCAATCGCATGCGGGACACCTGCTTCTATTAAGAAAGTATCACCAGCTTTCACTTCATATTTGTGTAAACAATCAAGCATACCTTGGACATCTTGTTCATCAAACAAAGCCTTCCATTGTTCTCTTGTTACACCCGGTTTAAAGCCAATATACACATGCGGTGGTACACCATCTATTTCTCTGCCGCCGACAAAGTGCCAGCATTCTGTTTTTCCATACAAGGAATTAAATAATTTCTGAGCCTTCTCCCTGTCTGGGTGGGTCTGAATAATCAACCGCTCAGCTGAATCGATTAACTTCACTAATACTCCTGTTTGCTTACCGAATTGCGCTACATGATGTTTCCCTAGAAATTCAACCGGATTTTTCTCGACCAGTTCTTTCAATGAAATATCTCTATCAGCCAGGTCCAGATTGCTTAATCCTTCTTCTTGAATATGTTCACGGTCGGCATTTCTAGTCGTTGAAATGATCGACATCATCCATTCTTCAGGAAAATGACTATCCTGTGGCTGCTCGATTCCATGTAGCTCATCGATGAGTTTTCCTCCTAAATAGGTGCGCCAAGCCCTAGTTGGTGAAAGCTTGAGGGGCTGTGAGCCATCAATTTTTATTGTAATTACCGTCAAAATAAGAACCCCCTGTCCAATAGATAGAATAGAAAGCTCCCATATCCATGGAAGCTCTCCTATTCATCATATTATTCTAAGATAATATTATTTTTCGTTATTCAGTTCATAGAGAGCCATACTTGCTAAGATAAATGCCCCCATGCCATGCAAGTCATTTTCAGACGTCGGACGAGATACGTAGTAATCGTATGTGCCTGCAGAGGTACCGATCACAATTCCTTTTAATGTAAAGGAATTGTCGTCCGTTTCCACCATATGCTTTAATAATCCTGCATAGGCTTTCTGACAAACCTCACGATAAGACTCATCCACAATCCCATGCTTAATGGCTTTGGCAATAAAATATAAGAATAGTGCCGAACATGATGATTCCAGCCAGTTGTCTGGACGATCTCCTTTATCGACAACGTTATACCAAAGCCCAGTTTTTTCATCCTGGAAATTTACGATAGCAGGAATGAAGCTTTGTAGGGATTGAATCCATGCCTCTTGACCACGGTTCTTTTCGCCCAAAATTTCTAACATATCAATGAGTGCCGCACCGTACCAGCCAACGGAACGTCCCCAGAAGTCCGGTGAACAGCCTGTTTCTGACTCTGCCCACGGCTGCACTCTTTTCTCATCCCACGCGTGGAAAAGCAGGCCTGTTTTAGGATCTGTCATATGCTTGCGCATAAGCTTTTCTTGAAGCAACACGTGCTGTACTAATTCTTCTTCCTGGAAATGCTTGCTGTACAGCAGCATGAATGGTCCGCCCATAAATAAGCCATCCAGCCACATTTGATAAGGGTATTTTTCCTTGTGCCAGAAGCCGTTTTCAGATGTTCTGTTGATGGTATCTAATGCACTTCTTAATTTCTTTGCGGCAATCATATATTTTGGATTCTTTGTCTTTTCATATAAAGGAAACAACAGAATCCCTGCCATTGTCGAGTCGAGCTGATCTCTCTCGAAAACAACGTTTCCTTCTTCATCGATTAGATGGTCGTAATAGGCCTGAATGTAATTTAAGTACTCTTCTTTGCCTGTTGCTTCCCAAACTCGGTACATTCCATATAAAAATACGCCTTGGTGATAATGAAACCAATTTACTGGAGGTAATTCTTCAGCACGGAATGTATTCATTAACGCTTGGCATGCTTTTTCTGCCATCAATAACGTTGTTTCTGTTTTGATTGGTTCAGTTGTTATTCCCATTCTTTATTCTCCTTTTTAAAACATGTCTTAATTTTTATTTCTCATATAGGACAACTGGGTGTTAATAAAATCAACACCCAGTAAAAGAAGCTTTAATTACTTTTTAAATGTTTCATCGTATTTCTTTTTAGAGTCTTCGATTGCTTTTGCCCATTGGTCTAGGAATTCTTTTGCTGTCATTTTTCCACTCATGACTGCCTGAACACCAGGATCTACGACACCGTCAAGAATGGAGCGGTAATCTGGTAAATAGAATGGAGGCATATAAATCTTTGTTTTAGGATCGTTGTATACATCAAATGCAACCTTAATGTGCTGCGCTTTCTGTACCCATTCATCATCTAATACAACTTTATTAGTAGGGATTTGACCTGTTTGTTCATTCCAGTAGCTTTGTGCTTCAGCAGAGTTAACAAACTCTACAAATTTCCAAGCTTCTTTAGCATGCTTTGTAGATTTGAAAATACCAAGGTTAACGGCATTTCCACCCTCAGCAACATATTTGCCATCATCTGTTTGTGGAAGTGGAATCAATTTAAATGAACCTGCTGGCAATGCTTTGCTATGTTCACCGAAAGAACCTGGGTTGTGGTGTACCATTGCTACAACTCCGGTATCAAAGCCGGCAATCATTTCTTTATATCCATTGGTAATGTCACTCTTAGGCGTAAATTTGTTATAGTTAGAGAAATACTTTTCAACAAATTCCACATGTTTAGGATCATTTATGTTGGTTTTACCTTTTTTATCAAAAAAGTCTAAACCACTGTACGCAAACATCGCTCTTTGAATCGTGAAAGATGCACCGGCTCCGCCGCGGATCGTAAAGCCATAACGGTTATTTGCTTTATCCGTCATTTTTTCAACTACATTAAAGAATTCGTCCCATGTTTTTGGCTCTTGGACGCCAGCTTTTTCAAACCAGTCGGTACGAATCCATAATGAATCCAAGTTTTGCGCATAAGGAATACCATAAAGCTTGCCATCTTGAGTGATTTTCTTATTTACGTCTGTTGCGCCTTTGTTAATTTTCTTGCTGATTTCTGATTTATTAAAATAAGAATCTAGTGGAAGCAATGCTTTACGAATTGAGAATTCCGGAAGCCAAGTTGTTTGCATAGAACCAATATCCGGCGTATCTTCCGCTGCAATCGCTGCATCATATTTTGATTTTGCGGAAGCATTTGGAATACCAACATACTCAATATCAATGTCCGGGTACTTGGCTTCAAATCGCTTAATAACTTCTTCCCATACAGGGGTACGAGCTGGACCAGCGTTTTCATCCCAAAATTGGAGGGTAACAGGTTCATCTGTTTTAGTTGCCGCTTTTTTGGTTGTAGAAGAAGCTTTTTCTCCGCCGCCGCAGCCAGTAAGCAGCATTCCGGTTGCCATTGTTAGTGCAAGAACGGAAGTAGTAACTTTTTTCTTTAACATGGTATTGCCCCCTTAAATTTTTTTAGTAAATATTATTTTTAATTAGCCTTTCACTGCTCCACCCATACCGTTTACTAGGTGTTTCTGTGCATAGGCAAATAGGATAACTGCCGGGATTAAAGCGATTACACTTCCAGCTGCCAAAGCTCCATAGTTGATACTAAATTCTCCCATCATTGAACTTAAACCAACAGGGAGAGTGAATTTGGCTTGTTTATTCGTCAGCATCAATGCAATTAAAAATTCATTCCAGGTATAAATGAAGGTAAAGACTCCCGTTGCCACTATACCAGGCATCAATAAAGGAAAGACTACATGGCGCAATGATTGTAATTTCGTACAGCCATCCATCATCGCTGCCTCCTCTAATTCCTTAGGAACATTGGAGATAAATCCGCTCATCAAGATTGTGGTAAATGGAATCTCTACAGCCGTATACGTAATAATAAGTGAAAGCGGGTTACTGATCAGCCCGAGATTTTTGAAGATGATGAACAAAGGAATGATCATCATGGCTCTTGGGATGAACTGAGTACATAACAGCATGAGCATGAAGGCGCGCTTGCCCTTGAATTGGTATCTGCTTAAGGCATATCCAGATAGAGTAGAACAAATGAGAACTACAATTACCGTAAATACACCCACGATTAAACTATTTTTAAAGAAGGTAGCAAAACCGACATTGTTCCAGGCATTGACAAAGTTATCAACTGTTGGCGTAATCGGCATATACTGCAACGGACGTTTTACGATATCCCCTTCAGGTTTAAAAGCTGTATTAAGTGTCCAGTAAATTGGGAAGATGGTAAAACATAACATCATCGTCAAAGGAAGATACAGAGTTAAGAGTTTGTCTGCTTTTTTATTTGCTGTAAACATCTAAGAAATCACTCCTTTTCATAACGGGATAGTTTCAGATATAGGATGGCGAAAATGAGTAAGATACCAAATGAAACGACTGTTAATGCCGAACCATATCCAAAATTACTTCCATGAACGGCTAAATCAGCAATGTACATGGTTAGTGTTGTTGTGGAATGTGCAGGTCCACCGCCCGTTAAGTTAAACAACAGATCCACGTTATTAAATTCCCAGACAACACGCAGTAAGGTTGTTAAAACAATCGTATTTTTCAATTGCGGCAGAGTAACAAAGATAAATGACTTCCATCTGCTCGCACCATCTACCTTTGCTGCTTCATATAATTCAGCAGGAATACTTTGTAAGGAAGCTAGCAGGGTGATGGCAAAGAATGGGATCCCTCTCCAAAGCTCTGCGAGGATCACGGAGGTAAACGCAGTTGACGTACCAGCCAAGAATGCCTGTGGTTCATCAATCATTCCCAATTTCATTAGCAAGTCATTGAGTACACCCATATGTTCGTTAAAGATTAGTGACCACATCGTGGATGCAAGCACTCCTGAAATTGCCCAAGGGATAAAGGCAACCGCACGCACGACGCCTCTAAACTTAAAAGTTTGGTTCAATAATAAGGCCAAAATCATCCCAAAAATTAATTGAAGACCAACCTCTGATACAACCCATTTCAAGCTATTTAGTAAACTAGGGATGAACATCTTGTCTTTTGTAAAGATGTTGATAAAGTTTTCAAGGCCAGCAAAGCCATTGTAGTATGGCGCTGACACATCATAATTCTGAAGACTGTAATAAAAAACTGTTCCTATAGGATAAAAAAGAAAACCTAAGACAATTAGGAAAGAAGGGAGAATGAACAGATAGGGAACCCATTTTTCCTTTTTAGCTTTCTTTTTATTTACCGCCTTTTGACTCTCAATGACCGTTTCAGTAACACCTTGTAAATAACTCATCTAGTTTCCTCCTCTCTGCTTCCATATTAAATGAAAACGGTTTCTTTCATAATTAAAGATTTTAAGATGAATGGTTAAAATTTTAAGATATTTTAAAAAACTAGGTTCTGTTAAACTTAGTTGTTGATTTGCGCTCCAATCAACACGGAAACTGCAGGGTGACAGTCGATATGATAAGTTCATAAGGCCCGTAAGGCTGGAAAAAGGAGGGTGACGGTCGTTATGATTGGTTCTTAAAGACCGTCAGCTTGAAAAAAGTACGTCGACGGTCGTTATGATTGGTTCTTAAAGACCGTGAGCTTGAAAAAAGCACGGCGGCGTTCGTTATGATTGGTTCTTAAAGACCGTGAGCTTGAAAAAAGCACGGCGGCGGTTGTTATGATTGGTTCTTAAAGACCGTGAGCTTGAAAAAAGCACGGCGACGGTCGTTATGATTGGTTTATAAAGCCCGTGAGCTTGAAAAAAGCACGGCGACGGTCGTTATGATTGGTATATAAAGCCCGTGAGCTTGAAAAAAGCACGGCGGCGGTCGTTATGATTGGTTTATAAAGCCCTTGAGCTTGAAAAAAGCACGGCGGCGGTCGTTATGATTGGTTCTTAAAGACCGTGAGCTTGAAAAAAGCACGGCGGCGGTCGTTATGATTGGTTCTTAAAGACCGTGAGCTTGAAAAAAGCACGGCGGCGGTCGTTATGTTTGGTTCATAAAGACCGTGGATCAGAAAAATAGGACGCGGCGGTCGTTATGAAGGATTCATAAAGACCGTGGATCAGAAAAATAGGACGCGGCGGTCGTTATGAAGGATTCATAAAGCCCGTGAGCTTGAAAAAAGCACGGCGGCGGTCGTTATGATTGGTTTATAAAGCCCGTGAGCTTGAAAAATGTACGGTGACGGTCGTTATGTTTGGTTCATAAAGCCCGTGGACTTGAAAAAAGCAGGGTGACGGTCGTTATGAAGGATTCATAAAGCCCGTGGACTTGAAAAAAGCACGGCGGCGTTCGTTATGATTGGTTCTTAAAGACCGTGAGCTTGAAAAAAGCACGGCGGCGGTCGTTATGATTGGTTCATAAAACCCATGAGCCTCGGTTCAAATCCAGCAATGTTCTTTAATTCAGCCGAAACTAAAAAAAAGCATCCGATTGCAAATTGCATCGAATGCTTTGAAAATTATTTTACTCTGATATATTTATTATTTTGTTCTTCATATTGTTGTTGGGCTGCTTCCATGGCCTCTGCCCATTTTTCCAAGAACTCTTCTACCGTCATTTCCCCGCTTAACACCGCTTGTGTCCCTGTGTCGACAATGGTATTAAGGATTGTCCGGTATTCTGGCAGATAAAATGGCGGTTCAAATAGAATCGTTTCCGGATCATTATAGACCTTCTGGGCTGTCTGAATATGCGGGGAAGTCTTTATCCAGTCTTCACTCAGTGCATCTGAATTGGTTGGAATTTGACCGACACTTTGATTCCAATAGCTCTGCGCCTCCTTAGAATTAATGAAACGGACAAATTTCCATGACTCTTTTGGATGATTGGTTCCCTTAAAAATACTTATTCCAATGGTATTGCCGTCTTCCGCGACATAATGACCTTCTATCGATTTTGGCAAAGGAATAGCCTGAAATTGGTCAGTTTTTAATGCTGCGCTATGCTCGGCATAGGAGCCGATATTATGCTGGACCATTGCAACCGAACCCGTATCGAATCCTGTAATCATTGCTTTATAGTCATTGGTAATATCGCTCATAGGCGTATAATTTTGATATAGGGCAAAGTATTTTTTTAAGAATTCGGCATGCTTTGGATCGTTAATGGTGCTTTTCCCATTCTTAAAGTAGGTATTTATGCCTGAATAGGCATACATCATCCGTTGTAATTGGAAAGAGCCGCCCGCCCCTCCACGGATGGTATATCCATATCGTCCCTTCGATTTATCTGTTAACGTTTTAACATCTTGAAAGAACTCGTCCCATGTCTCAGGCGTCTTCACCCCTACTGCCTTAAACCAATCAGAGCGGACCCACAGGACGTCAAGGTTTTGTGTATACGGAATCCCATATAGTTTGTGGTCGCTGACAATACGCTTATTAAATTCAATGGCATCTTTGTTGATTTTGTCCTTTTGACTCCATACTGAAAAATACGAATCTAGCGGCAATAGTGCATCCCGAAAAGAAAATTCCGGCAGCCAGCTCGAATACACACTAGCCACATCAGGCATTTCTCCAGCCGCAATAGCGGAATCAAACATTGCTTTAGCGGAGTCTTTAGGCAATCCGACATATTCCACATCGATGGTTGGATTTTCTTTCTCGAACTGGTCGATTATTTTTCCCCAAATGGGGGTCCGCTGCGGTCCTGTATTATCATCCCAGAAAGTGATTTTCACTTTTCCAGTAGCTTTTTGACCTGATTCTTGTGATGAAAATCCTTCACCATTGCAACCTGTAAGCCCCAAGCCAATAACTAGGGTCAGCGCAAGCCAAGAAGTTGTTAATTTTTTTATTAACATGCTTTTATCTCCTCGTGTCGAACAACTTCCTTAAAAGTATAAAATTATTCTACTCATTTTGAAACGGAGGTGCAAAGCTAATTTCATCGGAGAATAGAAAAAAACATACTAATTGTATCAAGATTGACAATTAGTATGTTTTCTCTAAGTAATCCCCTTTGTTGTCAACCGCTTTTTATTACTTGGTCAATTGGTGATTGGAATGGTAAAGGATTTCCTTGATGCTAATTGGTTTCTTCTCGGCAACAGAGCGCCATACCCCTTCGCCGACTGCAATGGAATAGGCACCGGCCTCCGCTCCTGCTAAAATTTCATAGCCGCGGGCAGGGTCTGGACCAAGGAAAAGGTCCTCTAATAACAGCGGATCTCCGCCGCCATGCCCTCCAGAGTTTTGGACAAGTTCTATCGTCTCTTTTGCGCCAAAAAGAGGATAATAATCTATTGTTTGATCACGATATTCAAACTGTATCCTCGATGGTTCATGGTATTCAGTCGTTTCGATTCTTCCCTTTGTTCCGTTAATCGCTAGACGGTATCCTTCATAAGGAGCTGAGAAGTTGATTGAATAACTGAGCAAGCTGCCCCCATCATACTTAACAGCTGCAACATACGTATCCTCTATCGAAATTTCCTCATCAAAAATACAGGCATCGGGACGATAATTCGTATAAGGTACGTCCTTTTCATAAACACCCGCTAATAGATGGTCATCTTTTACCGTAGTCGAGCCTATTCGTGGGTTCCAACGCCTAAAATAAGCACAGTTATTGCGAACATCACAAGTCCCGCAATAACGGCCCGATTCTTTCTTCGGATTCATTTCTCCGTCTTGACCATAGTAATTTAAAGCACCGTATGCAAACACTTCCTCCGGCTTTTGATCCAGCCACCAATTAATCAGGTCAAAGTGGTGGGTGGATTTATGAATCGATAAGCCTCCGGAAATGTCGCGATTCCGATTCCAGCGTTTAAAATAGCTTGAACCATGATAGGTATCAATATACCAATTTAGATCAATCGAAGTAATTCTGCCAACTTTCCCTTCGAGAATCATTTCCTTAATTTTCCGATGGAACGCGCTGTACCGATAATTAAACGTGACTAATACTTTCCCTTTGCTCTTAGCTTCCGCCTGCATCACCTTATAGGCATCTTCTGCGGTTGTCACCATCGGTTTTTCTGTTATCACGTTTACCTGTTTCTGCAACGCTCTTAAAATATAGTCTAGATGTGTATCGTCTCTTCCAGTCACAATGACATAATCCGGTTTCGTTTCTTCAATCATGCTTTCAAATTGTTCTGGATTGAAGGTGGGAATCGACTGTAATTGCGGGTATTTTTCATTCGCAATGGTAAATCTTAAAGGATCAGAATCTAATAATCCAACAATCCGATTTTCTGCTGAGAACTCATTTAGGAGTGGTTTCATATACATTTCTAAAGCCCGATTACTAACGCCGCAGATCACATACTTTTTCATGACGGTGTCCTCCATTTTTTATAAAAGGCCTATTTTCTAGTCCCCATTTTATATGAAAACGGTTTCCGCCATAATAGAAGATCTTTAGACTTTTGTGTAAATTTTTAAGATATTTTTTGGGGCTTTTTCCACACTATTTTTGTTCTCATGTGTATTTAAGCAACTACTTCCCGTTCATTTTTGAATTTTTCATATTGCTTTTCAGTCATGATTTTTTTTAGAATTTGAACGACTTTCCAAACTTCCTCATAGGAAGTATATAGTGAAACAGGTGCAAGGCGGATGATGTTTGGCGCCCGGAAATCAGGGATGATGCCATTTTCCTTTAAGGACTTACAAATTCTTGCTGCTTCATTATGCTCTAGGCTTACATGTCCGCCCCGGCGCGCATCTTCTCTTGGCGATCCAACGAAAAATCCCATTTCAGCCAGCTCAGTATCAATTAAATCTACTAAATATTGATTAATTTTAAGAGACTTTTCACGAATATTTTCAATACCGGCTTCTGTAAAAATTTCTAGAGAACCGATCAAGGGAGCGATGCTTAGGACATGAGGCGTTCCAATTTGGAAGGCTCCTGCTGAATGGGCAGGTGTTAAGGTATGTTCCATGTCGAATTGTTTCTCTTTATTCGAACTAAACCAGCCAGCAAGGCCAGGCATCTTTCCAAAATGCTTGCGATTGACAAATAAACCGCCAACACTGCCAGGCCCGCCGTTTAAATGTTTATAGTTGCACCAAAAGGCGAAGTCCACATCCCATTCACTAAAAGAATGGGGAATAGCCCCAGCCGAGTGGCAGGCATCAAACCCGATTAAAATACCCTTCTTATGAGCTTCTTCCGTTAATCGTTTGATGTCCAATATCTGACCGCTGCGGTAAAGAACGGTTGGCAGGACAATTAAAGCCACGTCATCCGTCATCGCTTCGATAATATCATCCTCTTCTAAAAAGCGGCCGTCGCGGCTTTTTACACGGATGAGATGTGTATCGGGATCATATCCACGGGTACGCAGCTGGCTTTGAAGCGCATAAATGTCCGATGGGAAAGTTAGTTCATCTGCCAATATTTTCGTCCGGTTTCCGTCCGGCTGATAAAAAGTTGACACAAGTTGATGCAGATTGACGGTTGTGGAACCCGTTACAATCACTTCCTCAGCAGAACCTCCTACTAACGGCGCAAGCTTCTTGCCCAACTCCTCCGCCATAAAGAACCATGGATGATTCCCCTGTGTCCAGCCATCGATTCCATACTGTTTCCAATCGTTTAACGAATCTAAGAGAGCCTTTTCTGCTCGTTTTGAAAGAAGACCTAAAGAATTTCCATCCATATAAATGGAATCAGGCTTTAAATAAAACTCCTCTCGAAATCGTGCAAGTGTATCCTCTTTATCTAATTGTTTAGCAAACTCCAAAGTTGGTAAAAAATTCGACGTCATCATAAGCCACCCTTCCCTCGATTGAAATCGTTTACAAAATCATACCAAAGAATATGACATCGTGTCAATATTTTTAAAGGTGGTCTTCCCCACCGTTGCTTTAACGTAAAAAAAGAGAATCCTTCAAGGATTCCCTGCCAATTCATTTAATAAAAAACACCTTTTCTTCTATGATTTTTCCAATATATAATCAAATATATGCTTACCAATTCTACTGATTTTCTGCTTTCCTGCAAATACATCATCCAGCTGATCCATTAGCACCACTGCATAGGCTGTTTTCCCATTATTCGTTATCACCGCACAATCATGTTCAATGTGAGGAAGACTGCCTGTTTTATTTGCCACTTTAACCTTATCGAGTTCCATCATGCCTGGAAGTCTATCTTGAAATTGCTGATAACTTAGTATTTTTAATGCTGCCTCACGGCTTTGCTTTGCTAAAAAGGCGCCTTCTTTGACTAGCTTCAAACATGTCATCATATCCAAAGGGCTTGTGTAGTTATCAAATCCTTGTTCAATCGCCTCAAAATCCATCATTTTCCTATTAAGGGCGGTATGCTGCAGCCCCATTTTTTCAAAGGATCGATAAATGTTTGCCATTCCCAATTTATCAATTAGCAAGTTGGTGGCTGTATTATCCGAGACCGTAATCATTAACGTCATGAAATCTTTAATTGTCAAGAGCGCATCCCGGGAAAAGGCCTGTAATACGCCTGACCCACCTGCAGGATTTGTAATGGAAACCAATTCATTCTCATTTAGTTTTCCTATCTCAATCTGCCGGAATGCCTCTATTAAAATTGGTAACTTAATCAAACTTGCGGATTGGAATACTTCTTCACTATTTACATAAATACTCTCGCCCTCAATTTCGATAGCCAAACCGATTCTGCCGCTCGAGCTGCGGAGTTCTTCTTCGATTTTTGCCTTTAATTGTTCCATTAGTTACCTCGTGACAGCAACCTGAGAATAATCATGGTCACCGGCTTTGTTTTTATCATATAGATGACAGGCAATATAATGGCTATCCTCAACTTCCTGCCACACTGGTTTCTCCTTGGCACAAACATCCATGGCCAGTGGACAGCGGGTTCTAAATACACATCCGCTTGGAGGATTAATCGGGCTTGGCAGTTCCCCTTTTAAAATGATTCGTTCACGTTTGTCCTCAATATCCGGGTCAGGAATCGGGATGGCCGAGAGCAATGCCTGTGTATAAGGATGCAGCGGCTTCTTATATAGCTCACTGCTTGTCGTTAACTCCACTAATTGCCCTAAGTACATGACACCGATACGGTCACTGATTTGCTTTACCATTGAGAGATCATGGGCAATAAATAGATAGGTTAATCCCTTCTCCTTTTGCAGTTTGGTCAGCAAATTAACAACCTGTGCCTGAACGGATACATCCAAAGCAGAAATCGGCTCATCAGCGATGATAAAATCAGGGTCAAGGGATAAGGCCCTGGCGATTCCAATCCGTTGGCGCTGACCGCCGCTAAATTCATGCGGATACCGATTGGCATGTTCTCGATTTAAACCGACATCTTCTAATAATTGATAGACACGATTTAACCGTTCTTGTTTATTGGGATACAGGCCATGGACTTCCATCGGCTCAGATATGATTTCACTCACGGTTGACCTTGGATTTAACGAAGCATATGGGTCTTGGAAAATCATTTGCATTTGCCTATGGAAACCAAATCGTTCTTTTGATGTGAACTTGTGGATATTTTTCCCTTTAAAAACAACCTCACCCTCTGTTACATCATAAAGCCCGATAATCGTTCTACCGGCTGTAGACTTCCCGCATCCGGATTCACCAACAATTCCGAATGTCTCCCCTTTGTTAATATGAAAGGTTACCCCATCAACGGCTTTTAAAACTTGATCTTTTCCTAAGTGAAAATGTTTTTTTAAATTGTTTACTTGTAATAACTTTTCCATAGTTATGCCTCCGTCTTACCCCAGTAGCGTCTTGCGGCACATAATTCCCGCTCGTATATCGTTCCTTCTAATGGTATAATTTCCACCGTTTTTCCTGTCTTTGGAGAATGAAGCAATTTTCCTTCTCCATAATAAATGCCTACATGGTGGATTCTTCCCTTTCCTTCTTCATAGGCAAAAAATAATAAATCACCTGGTTCGATATCTGTTAATTCAACTTTTTCTCCTGCTGCTGCCTGGTCACTGGCATCGCGGGGGATCACATACCCATTTGCCTTGCACATCGAGTAACTGAATCCTGAGCAATCATAGCCAAAACTGCTCATCCCCCCCCACAAGTAAGGCAGGCCAAGAAACTGCTCGCCTGCTGATACAATCCCCTGTCCATTTCCCCTTGCAGGTGAATCGGAGACAACGACATTCTCTGTATCTAGCACAGCAGTCCCATCTGGGGTTTTGACGTACACCTTGCCATACTGTTCATTTATGAAAGGCAGTGTGGTTAGATAGGAGAGTTCTATACTAAAAGAATCATTCTCTTTATACAACTTTGCCTCTTGGCTGGTCACAACAGCGACCGGGCCATCTGTTAAATTCCAGCCATCAACAGCCTTCACTAATTGGGCTTTTGGAACCCATCCTGGATAGCCGCGGTCTTCCTTTCTAGTGGATTGGCTAGGAATAATCACATGTGCCCAATCACCATTTTCCTCTACAACTACAACTTCTTCACCATATAAAACTTGAGTTTGAACAAGGTTTGCGTTACATAATTCAAGCCTGGTTTCATATGTCAATCCCTCTAACCACGATTTAATCCTTCCAGGGTTAGATACAGCATCGTTATCGATTTTCCGTGGTGAATCAAAGGACGTCCATACGGTTGCGACCGGAACATTTACAATCCATTTAGCCAATTAAGACCCCTCCCTCAATGTCAATGCACTTAATTCCAAGTCCTGGAGACTCCGGCATTGTTATTAATCTATTATTATATTGGATTCCGCCTTCCACGAGATCCTTTGCTAGCATTAACGGTGCATCAAAATCAAAACGGTTAATATTTTGCTTGCTTGCAGCAAAGTGAGCTGCAGCCGTGATTCCAAGACGAGTTTCAATCATACTGCCGACCATACACTCGACACCGCATGTTTCAGCCAGTTGGTTGATGATTTGGGCTTGATAGATTCCACCAGCCTTCATCAGTTTAATATTTATTAAGTCAGCACTTCTTGTTTTTAATACTTGGAAGGCCTGCTTCGGGGTAAACACACTTTCATCGGCCATAATGAGTGTGTCGACTGCATCCGTTACTTGCTTCAAACCTTCAATATCTTCTGCTTTAACCGGCTGTTCTACAAGCTCAATCCGCAAATCATTGTCTTCCATTTTACGAATAGCCCGGATGGCATCCTTCGCTGACCATCCCTGATTCGCATCCAAACGTATCTTAATATCTTTTCCTACCCGTCTTCTTATCTCCAGGATCCGTTCTATATCGGCAGCGATATCGTCCTTCCCCACCTTTACCTTCAGGACATTGAAGCCTTTTTGAATATAGGAAACCGCATCCTCGCCCATTTCCTCTGGTCCGTTCACGCTAACGGTGAAATCTGTTTCCATTTCCTTTTTATGGCCGCCGAGGAATTGATAGAGCGGCAGTTTGCAATATTGAGATAGACAATCATAAATTGCCATATCTACAGCTGCCTTCGGACTCGGATTTCCAACCAAAAGCGTCTTAAGTCCCTGAAAAATCACCTCATACTGAAGCAAGCTTTTCTTCTGTAAAAATGGCTTAATCACATGATGGATTGCCGATTCAATACTCGAGAGGCTATCACCCGTAATAACAATGGTAGGCGGCGCCTCACCCCAGCCAACGATCCCATTATCACAGTTTATTTTCACAAAAATGGATTCAGCCGTCGTCACTGTTCGAAGGGCCGTTTTAAACGGTTTTATGAGCGGAACAGCAACTCGGAATGTTTCAATTTGCTCAATAATCATGGGTTATCCATCCTTTACAAGATGCCGCTATCGACAATTAGTTTTTTTTCATACGTATTCATGGATGCCTGTACACCTAAGGGAATAGCGATATTTGGGTTGCAATGCCCCATCATGAATCCCTTCATCGCCGGCCTGTCTGCGAGCTGAACATAATGGGCAATGACTTCTTCTAACGATAAGGTAAGATTCCTTTGTGGTGTACAATCACAAAAATCTCCTACAAGTATGCCGCTAGCATCCTTAAGTTTGCCAGCCATATAAAGCTGATTAAGCATTCGGTCCACGGACCGGGGTTCTTCATTCACATCCTCAATAAGCAGCAGCTTACCCTTCGTCTCAATTTCGTATTCTGTTGCAAGAGTGCTGACTAGAAGCGACAAATTCCCACCAACGATTTCTCCACTTGCCTCACCATCAACTAAAACGTCTAATGGAGAAATCTGTTCCGTATAGACGAAAGAGGAAGGCTCAAATAATTGCATAAAACCTTTTTTAGACATTTGGTGTGTGTCCTCTTTCCCTATATCCGAAGCAAGCATCGGCCCATGAAAGGTCACCTGCTCCGCTTGTTGCCGAATGGCCGTATGTAAAAAAGTAATATCGCTATAACCCCAAAAAATTTTTGGATTCCTTTTAACTAATTCATAGTCAATTTGTTCGGCAATTCTTCCTGTTCCAAAACCGCCGCAGGCGCAAATAATAGCTTTAACATCTGGGTCAGCGAACATTTCATGGAAATCTTCTAATCTTTCTTGATCGGAGCCGGCTAAATAACCATTAATACGGGATACATGTTTTCCACCCTTGACTTTTAATCCTAAATCCTTCAAAAAAGTGATTCCACGTACTAGATTTTCTTGATTCGGCGGGCTAGCTGGAGCAATAACTCCAACAGTATCTCCTACTTTAAGACGATTTGGCTTGACTGCATTCATTAGAAAACCCCTTTTCGACACCATCTATAAATCTATGTTTCTAGGGTAAAAGGGATGTCCGGCTGAACATCCCTTTTATTTAAAATTAAGACTATCGCTTATTTCTTATCTGCCCATTTTAATTCTAAATATCCAACTGGATGACGAACGATGCCTGTTACATCCTTATTTTGTAAATATACTTGGTTATAGAAGTGAATAGGAATAATTGGAGCGGCATCAAATAATACCTTTTCAGCCTTATACATCATCTCAAAACGTTTCTTTTCATCTTTTTCATTCTTTGCATCTTTTATTAATTGGTCAAATTCTTTGTTGCTCCAGCCTGTGCGGTTCATTGGAGATCCAGTAATAAAGTTTTCTAAGAAGTTGATTGGATCTGCATAGTCAGCTAGGAATGAGCTCCGTGATAACTGGAACTTTAATGCCTTTTGATCAGTTGCAAACACACTGCTTTCCATATTGGCAAGCTTTACGTCAACACCTAAATTTTCCTTAAACATTTGCTGCAGGGCTTCAGCGATCTTTTTGTGTGCATCACTTGTGCTATAAGTAAGCGTTACTTCAGGAAGTTTCGTGTAATTTTCCTCTTCCATACCCTTTTTCAACAATTCTTTTGCTTTTGCAACATCCGTTTTAAGTAGGTCTCCGTTTGTTTTTCGGAAGTCATTACCTGCTGCATCCTTAAATCCGTAGGACACAAAACCGTAAGCCGGCTTTTCCTTATTTTTTGTTACAAGGTCAACCATTTGCTCCTGGTTAACCGCTAGCGCGAATGCCTTACGAATATTCTCGTTTTGGAAAGGCTCTTTTGTAAGATTAAATCGGTAGAAATATTCACCAGCTTGGTCTTCTACCTTCACATCGCCTTCTTTAAACAACTGGTCAGCAAGTTCTGCAGGGACATCAGATGTATCTAACTCCCCTGTCTTGAACATTTGATATTCTGTATTCGGGTCATCAACCATTGCCCAATGAACTTTATCTAATTTAACATTTTTAGCATCCCAATATTTTTCATTCTTTGTAAAAGTGAAATCACTATCATGGTTCCATTCCGTTAGTTTGAAAGGACCATTACCCACGAATGAACTTGCTTCAGCAAACCAATTTGGATTAGCTGTTGCTACTTTTTCATTGATTGGGAAGAACGCAGGATTAGCAATAACACTTAAGAAATAAGCCTGCGGGCTTGTTAAGGTTACTTCAAACGTCTTATTATCAACCGCTTTTACTTTTACATCATCAGCTGTTCCTTTTCCAGTGTTAAATGCTTCGCCGCCTTCGATGAAATATCCTAAAAAGGCAGCAGAGGATCCTGTTTTTGGATCTAAAAGGCGTTTCCAAGCAAATACAAAGTCACCAGCAGTAACGTCGTCACCATTTGACCATTTCGCATTGTCTCGAATATGGAAGGTATAGGTTTTTCCGTCCTCTGAAACATCCCAGCTTTTAGCGGTTGCAGCTTTTGGTTCATGGGTTTGGTCCAAACGAGTCAGACCCTCCATAATGTTGTTTAATGAATTCCAAGAAACAGCATCGAATCCAATGGCAGGATCCCAAGATGTTGGCTCTTGACTGTTATTTAGGTTAAGAACTTTTTCTACCTTTTCCTTTGACTTTCCTTTTCCATCATCCTTTTTCGGCTCACTTCCGGCATCCTTATTTGCTGTACAAGCTGCTAAAGCAAATACAAGTAAACAAGTTACCAACATTGTCAAAAACTTTTTCATGACTTTCCCCCTCAGTATTTTTTATAGTTAAACAAATGTTGAAACCAATTTTTTAGCCCGTTCGTCCTGGAGCCAGCAATCTACTTGATGATGGCTGCTCAGCTGGATTTTAAACGGGTAGGCTTTATCACAGACTTCCATCGCATAGGGACAGCGTGCCGAAAAGGCACATCCCACAGGAGGGGAAAATAAGTCAGGCGGTGTTCCTGGTATGGGAACGAGTTCTCCTTTTTCCATGTCAAGCCGTGGTACAGATTGAAGTAATCCCACTGTATATGGATGCTGTGATCGGTAAAAGATTTCCCGCCTTGTCCCTACTTCAACAATTTTCCCCGCGTACATGACGGCAACGCGGTCAGCAACCTGTGCTACTACACCCAAGTCGTGAGTAATCAAGATAATCGATACCCCTGTTTTCTTTTGGATATCTCTAAATAACTCCAGAATTTGTGCTTGAATGGTAACATCAAGTGCGGTTGTAGGTTCATCGGCAATTAATACATCCGGCTTGCACACAAGTGCCATGGCAATGACGATTCGCTGCCGCATACCGCCGCTAAACTGATGGGGATATTGTTTTAACCGCTGCTCCGGACTAGGAATTCCCACAAGAGTAAGCATCTCGATGGCTGCTTTCTTTGCCTCGTCCCGTGATATCTTTTCATGTTGGATAATTCCTTCCATGATTTGCTCACCAATCGTAAGCGTTGGATTTAAAGCCGTCATCGGATCTTGGAAAATCATCGAAATATTGGAACCGCGAAGCTTCCGCAATTCCGGTTCTTTTAACTTAATTAAATCCATACCTTTGAAAAGAACTTCTCCACCCGTTATTCTGCCGGGAGGACTAGGAATGAGCCTCATGATGCTTTGAGAAGTGACGCTTTTCCCACAGCCTGATTCACCAACAATGGCTAATGTTTCACCTTTATGCAGGTCAAAACTGACACCTCGGACAGCATTTACTTCGCCGCCATAGGTTGAAAAGGATACTTGTAAATCCTTAACCTGAAGAATTTTCTCCATGATGTTACCTCCTCAACTTTGGATCAAGGGCATCCTGTAATCCATCACCTAAAACATTAAACGCAAACATGGTTAATGAAATGAACAAGGTTGGAAAGAACAAACGCCACCAGTAGCCTGAGAGAATAGTAGATAAACCATCATTCGCCATTACTCCCCAGCTTGCATGCGGTGCTTGGATGCCGAGGCCGATGAAGCTTAAAAATGCTTCTGCAAAAATAGCAGACGGAATTGTTAGTGTCATTTGAACAATGATCGGCCCCATCGTATTCGGCAGCAGATTTTTTCTAATAATCCGCGCAGTTTTCGTACCGAACGTTTTTGATGCCAGGACGAATTCATAGTTTTTAATTTGTAAGACTTGCCCTCGGACAATTCTCGCCATCCCAACCCAGCCCGTTATCGATAATGCAAGAATAATAGTTGTCAATCCCGGTCCAATTACGACCATGACTAAAATAACAACGAGTAAGTAAGGAAGGCCATAGAGAATCTCCACAAATCGCATCATTAAGTTATCGATTCTGCCGCCTTTATACCCGGAAAAACCGCCATAAACAACCCCAATAACAAAGTCAATCAGGGCCGCCATTAACCCAACAAATAATGAGATTCGCGCACCATAACAGGTTCTGGTAAAGACATCGCGGCCTAAATCATCGGTACCAAACCAATACTTACTAGATGGAGGCAAATTCTGCAGTGTTAACGATTGCTTTTCCACCGAATGGGGTGAAATGATTGGTCCGAAAATAGCCAATAAGGTTAGAAAGGCCAAGAATACCAAACCTGCCATCGCCAGCTTATTTTTTACCAGTCTGAGCCAGGAATCCTTCCAGTACGACAAGCTCGGTCTTATGACAGCTTCTGCTTCTGTTTGATTTCGTGCTTTCGGTACAAACCATTCATCAGGAACATCTGCCGAAATATTTCTGTTTTCCTGTTTCCGCAGCTCCATTATTTCGCCTCCTTTTTATGGAGTTTAATTCGTGGATCTAAAACCCCATAGGCGAGATCGACGATTAACAGCATAAGAATCAAAATGGCACTATAAAAGACGGTTGTTCCCATAATGACTGGATAATCACGTGTATTGATACTGTCAACAAAGTATTTCCCCATCCCGGGAATCGCGAATATTTTTTCAATCACAAACGTACCGGTTAAGATACTGGCAGCTAATGAACCTAAAACCGTCACAACTGGCAAAAGAGCATTTCTTAAGGCATGTTTAAAAACAATTTTCACTGGGGATAGGCCTTTTGCTTTCGCCGTTTTAATGTAATCCTGGGTTAATACTTCGAGCATACTTGTGCGCGTTAAGCGGGCGATAATCGCCATTGGTCCTGTTGCCAGCGCTAAAATCGGCAATACCATATGTTTCGGGCTAGTCCATGTAGCGACTGGGAATATCGGAAATCTTACAGCCAGCTCCTCAATCAAAAATGTAGCCATGACAAAGTTCGGAATCGAAATTCCCAGTACCGCAATGCTCATCGCCACATAGTCGATGATGCCGTTATGGCGAAGGGCAGCTAATACACCAAGTAATATGCCTGAAAAAATTGCGACTAAAAGTGTGTAAAATCCAAGCTCAAATGATACCGGAAATCCTCTCCCCAGCATGTCGTTTACAGTCTGAGATGATTTTTTTATCGAAGGTCCGAGGTCTAATTTGACAAGTGCTGATAGGTAATTCCCATATTGGACTAAGAGAGGCTGATCTAGATGGTAATAGGCTTCGAGGTTCTTTTGTACGGCTTCATTGGTTGTTCTTTCCTCATTAAATGGTGATCCTGGTACTGAATGCATTAAGAAAAAGGTTGCTGTAATGATAAGCCATAACGTGATAATCATCGCGGCAATTCGTTTAATGAAATATGTATTCATGCTCGTCCACTTCCTAACAGAATGTTGTTCTCATCGCCAATTCCGTCATTACTAGCATTGCTTGGTATGCTTCTAATATGTCTTTCGCTTGGAAACGAACAATTGTCGTTTCTGGGACGATTTCTGTGCCTGGCATTAAATTTGCCCATTCCGCCTCCCCATAATTGGTAAATTCAATCGCTAGAAGCGGCCTATCTGGCGGTGTAAGCGGTTTCACTTTACCTCTATTGTTAAGTGCGATGGCCGTTTTTTCACGAAGCAGCTGTCCTGCTTTTGCCGGTGTTAACGATTTGACTGCAGACCTTGAAATAGATTCCTTTACAACTGCGGTTGTCACACCCGGAATCAGTTGCTCTGCCTCAAAGGCGGCACGGTCATCACCCGCTACCATTAGAAGAGGAACATCGTAATATCCTGCGACATAGGCATTGAATCCTAATTCGCCTACTGCTACATTATTGATGTACATATTGCGGACCCCAAAGATCATGGAATGGGACATGACGCCTTTTAAGGCGGCACGGGCATGGTAGCCAACAAAGGCCGCCCCCGTAAAGGTTTTATCTAACCCTTGGACCATTGAAAATGGTTTCACATCACCAGTTATCAGTTGTGTCTCAGGGTGGAGCCTCTCAATTAAAAGATTATTCATTTTTGAATGGCTGTCATTTACGACTACTTCATCACATCCTGAATCAAAAGCAGCTGTAATGACATGGTTTGCTTCATCCGTCATAATAATCCGGCTGCGCTCATAGTTATGCTTGCCAGAATCAACTTGAGTATGGTCAACCATGCCAGTGATTCCTTCCATATCCACGGAAACATATAATTTCACTCAAATACCCCTTTCTATTAAAATATTATTTTAATACTATTATAATCTTAATTTACTAAATATTACAAACATATTAAAAATATGATATTAAAGTACCATTTTTTCGTAAAAAAAGACGTCTATCAAGTTTGACGTCTTTAAGTTAATAATTTTTCTTATTTATTAATGGCATCAATCTCCCTATTTTAAGGGAAGATGGATCCCGGCATTTATTTTATTTATGCTTTTTAGCGGCTTTACTTTTACATGAATGTCGTTTTTATTTAAGATTGGAAATTTCCCGCTTTTTTGATACCTCATCCAGTCATCGTGCATAAATCGATACATATAGTCTTCGAATTGATATATATCTCCCCCGATTTTATCGCTATTTACATAGGCTTCATATACATGGTCTCTAATTTTCTCTTTAATCTTCCTTTTAATTCTTGGAGCAAGAATGGTATGGTCGGATTCTCTGACTATAGCTGAAATCTTTATATCCAATCCAACCTGAACCTCATTTTTGTCTTTATTCATGATTCTTTTGACCTTCGGATTTAATAATTCTATTTGAACATGATCCTCTTCCCTATTTTTCCTTTCAGTAATGATTACAGGCGATCGTATCGCCTTATTGTTCACGCGGATAAAACCTTCAAGTTCCTTGCTTGTTAAAAAACCCTTCATTTTTTCATCTTTCATGACATATGCCCCATTAAAAGTAGTCACAGGAAATTTCTCCAAGTTCTGCTTTATATTCTCTTTATTAACAGAGATGCATGGCAGCAATATAGTTTTTGTTTTTTCATCAAATTGATAAATCAATTCTTGCAGGGAAATAGTCGGAATAGTCGATTCTTGCTGCTGCATGTATTCGGGCTGATTAATCCGGGAATTAGAGAAAGCATAATTAAAAGGTACCTGCGAAGTAAAAATTTCTTCAATTGGTTTCTCCGTACCGTAGACCTTTCCCGTTAGACGAATATTGAAATTGGTATCCAATGCCTTGATGGTATGTCCTAACCTATGTTCCAATAATGACTTTCCAAAAACGAATAAACTTATCTGGTCATAATTTACAGGAATTTGTATACCATGATAAATCTTAACAATCGCTTCTTCAACCGTCTTACCTTTTCCAACTCCTAACCAGATTGGGCTAGGTTTATCACTCTTGCCTTGCTCGGTTTTAGCTACGTTCGAAAAGTCTAAAAACTGCATAACCACGTGGTATTCATCAGCTTTATAATCAATTCCTATCCCCACTGCATAGGCTTGGAATTGGATCTCATTGATCTTGGAACAACCAGTGAGAAGCAATAGGGCGTATGTAATGTATAAAAATTTCTTCATCTATTCACCTGTTCTTGTACCATCTTTAATATGTAAAGAGGCATTTCGTTTTTTCATAAAGGAAAATGGGATTCTGAAAAAAGCGAACAAGATATCTTTTCCTTCTGACGAAGAGATTTCTGCTAATACTGGAACCCCAAAAGACTTCAACCTTGTTAAAAAGAGCAAAACGAACATAAAACTTATAAAAAACCCATAAATCCCCATACTGTAGCTAAAGATCAAAACAAATATTCTAATGAAAAAGATATTTCCTGATAAAGACTGATTAACGAGTGTAAAGCTGGAAATAGCTGTTACTCCGATGACAACGAGCATTGTAGGAGAAGTAATCCCCCCGCGAATAGCCGCATCACCAATAATCAATCCGCCAAGAACGGCAACGGTTTGTCCAATTCCCTTCGGCAGGCGGGCTCCGCCTTCTTTAAATAACTCAAACATGACAAGCATGAGCAGGACTTCAATAAGTGGTGAAAACGGCAGGCCTAATCTGGAATTCGTGATGGTGGCAATAAGCGGAAGTGGTAATTGCCCAACATTATGTGTAATCAACGCCGTATAAAACCCTGGCAGAAAAGTTGTCGTAAAAAGACCTATAATGCGCAACATCCGTTCCAATGAGGCAAAATAAAAACTGGTGTTATCGTCTTCAGGTGTCTTAAATAGGAAGGAAAGATCCGCAGGTGCAATCAATACAGTTGGGGCTCCATCCACAACAATGGCGAACCTCCCTTGATTGATGGATTCCGCGACGTAATCAGCCCTGCCTGAGTAGTCTATCGTTGGAATAAGAGTAAATTTATTTTCCATCAAATATTCCATCAACATCGATGTGCTTGTTACTATATCGACGTCTAAGGCAGCAAGCCGGCCTTTGATATCACTCAATATCTTTTCGTTAATAATATCTTTAATATAAAGAAGTGAAACCCTTGTATTGGTTCTTTTGCCGATCGTGTAATCTTCAATGACCAAAGAGGACGTCCGCAGCCTTTTTCGAATTAAACCAAGATTGGTTGTAATATCCTCAACGAAACCATCCTTCGGCCCACGAATCGAAACTTCGGCAACAGATTCATCCGGCTGTCTGGTGGGAAATTTACTAATATTATAAAAATAAACCTTTTCTCCTGAAGGAATAACCATTAGTTTCCCCGAGAAAATGGCCTCCTCGATTTTTTCAGAAGTAGTTTCCTCTCTTTCCAGAATCTCCATCTGGAGAGATTGATAAATGGAGTTGGAATGTTCACTGGAAGGCAAAAGGACAGATTGAACCAGACTTGCATCTGTTAAAGGTATGCAATAAACAAAGATGACCGGATTGGGAGCATTTTGATCTGCTTTAATTTCAATATCAGATGAATAATTAAATAGCTTTTGGAGATTTTCAATAGAAAATAAATGTTCATTCATGATTTAACCCCGCCTCTAGCCATTTCTGTTTATTCTTCACAATATAGATTGTTATGATTGAAATTTGTATGATTAACAAAAAGAAAGATATAGGCCGGAAATATCCATAGACCATGGTCGCAAAAGGGCTCTGGTCAAATGGGTAAATGCAAGCGATAAAAACGATGGAGTAAATAATTCTTACCACTTTTACATTCTCTATTCCTTTTGTAAGAATTCGGCTAGAGATGAAGAGAAATAGACTAATTCTTACAACTCCTCCTGAGAGCCATTGAAAAATCGCAAAAAAATCGGTGTGGGAAAAATATCTCCCAATGGAAATTATGCGCCACTGTTCATAAGCCGGGTATCGATATTTAGCAGCCGTTGCCGGGCCAAACTCAACAATTGACCCAATGGTAGGTCCCAGCATTAAACCAATAATGATCATCCCAACTATGAATAGGTGTTTTCTTGTAACCGCTTTTTGTAAAACAGGAGTTAAGAAAAAAATGATAAATAACTCTAAAATGGGTAAGGACGTATACAGGAGACCCTTTGTGACGGGCAAAAATCCATCAGTAAACAATGGGAATAGCAGTTCATAATTTTTTTTCTTCATATTCGCAAATGAAATAAAAAAGCCTAAAAAAAGAACGCTCGGACAAAGAATACTGCTTAATAGTCCAATGGAAAACAATCCAGATTCGGTGCAAATCAAACAGAAAATAAGAAGTACTAACCCCAAAGTGAAACTGTTGAACCCTTGCATATAGCTTAATTGTGACCAGTAGATAATTTCTTTCGCCGTAACAAAAGCATCGATTAGCATATATAAAGCGATTGGAAAAAGCAGAATGTAATAACTGAATACACTCCCACTATCTTTTAAGAGATGGATGATTGACCGTTTGTTTAAAATGGAGACTATCTTGTATAGGAG
This sequence comes from Neobacillus bataviensis, assembly GCF_019969725.1. The sequence goes on along the minus strand of NZ_JAHXYW010000002.1, from coordinate 32,318 downwards.
ATAAATCCATAAAGGCAGAATGATAAACGTTAATAGAATGCTTACCCAAGAATCTCTTTTTGCTGTATTCAATAGGAACGGAATAATTTCAACATGTGCAAAAAGGCCTACAGATAGTAATATGACATACACAATGGAAATAAATCTTAGCTTATTCTGCATTTTTTCATTTCCTTTTTTTCCATATTATTCTTATTGCTTGTGTAAACTATTCGTGTTCATTAACATTCCCCAGGAGCACGCAAAAAAACCTTTGTTCCGCCCTATTAAAGGCATAAACAAAGGTTATATTTTAAAAGGCTCTACTATGAATTTGATAATTCCTTAATTTTTCCAACCCAATCCTTGAAACTTCCAAATTCACTGGAATTAAAGCCGAAATGCGCCTTAATTAAGTTGACGGTTTCGCTTTCTTCGTTTTGAAACACTCCATCTGAATAGATTAGTTTAAAGAGCTCCGCTAACACGATATTTCGTGCGCGTTCCGTTTTGAATTTCTTGAGAATATCCTCCATTGCGAGGCCCTTTAGTTGATAATCTTCAAGTCCCGTTTCGCTTTTGTATTTGTTAAGAATAGAAAATTCATAAATAGATACATTTCCATCGATTGTGGCAATCAGGTGGGCCAGTTCAAGAAAAGCCTCTTTTTCCTCCTGATGTAGTTCTGCTAGAAACAATATTCAACTCTCCTTAAAAACTTAATACTATTTATACGAACAAGCTCGATTTTAGTTTCAATTATTCTCATTTTAAAGCACTTATCAAATTCAAATAAGTATAGTATTCGATTTTAACCAATCATAACTTTCGTTAATTCTCTCAGCCAAAGGACCTCAGAATCAGACTGGGGATGACGCCCATACACTTCCCTGGCTTTAAAAGCATGGACCTCCGTATAAATTTCTCTCATTTGGTCATACACCCATTGTTCCGTTCTATGTACTGGCGACCAACAAAAAATGTCCATCTTATTCAACTCATTCGTGACCATATGGATTCTTTCATAACTAATCGATTCCATCTTCAAGAAATCATTCTTTTCATAAAATCTTATTCGTTTTTCCGAGTCGGGATCTATAAGAGTAACTGGTTCAACCTCCAGGATAATCGCTTTTCCTTTTCGTTTCAATTGGTCAAGGATCACACTTCCTCTCCCAGTTCCCCTGGTGTTTCGAGCCACTAGTATATAATCTATGAAGATATAATCAGCCTTTTCAAAGTAAACTAATACATGGTCCTGGCTTTCCTCTACTTGGTAGATTCCCTGTTTTTCTTGCAAAAGGATTTCAAAATGCTTTTTAGATTTCATTTCTTTTTCTGGAAAATAATCAGTCAATCTAGTATACCAGTTGCTCATCCTAATACCCCTTTGCCCGAATATTTTATTTTGAAAACATCATTTCTAATGTCTCTCCCATTTTAGTTAATCAATGTAAATCTATTATTAAGATTTTTTTGAATATTTATTTTGTTTTTGTAAATACAAAAATCACAATATTATATTTTGCTAAAATGGGGCTGTTAGGATCTTTTACATATTTCAATAATAGGGAGAGTTAATTCAGATGAAACAGAATAAGGGTAAAGTAACGGCATTACTGGGCTGGAGCCTGCAAGCAATTGAAGCAATTGACAAAATGAATCGACCATTTGTGGTTGTTGGTCCACCTGAATTTCAAAGTTTTGCTGACAACCATGGCATCCAGTTTATCCCATGGGTATTCCGCCAATTAGAGGAGCGGTCGGATGAACTCTTTGAAAAATTAAAGGATCTTAATACAAAAGTGGCTGTCCCAATCTACGAAGAGACCGTCGAGTGGGCTGGTGCCATGAATGCGAGGCTATGGAATAACCCGCGCATTTTCCATAAATCTCTGCTTCTCCGTGACAAAGGCTTGATGAAGCGTAAAGCACAACTAGCAGGAATTCGTGTTGGAGTCTTCGAAGAAGCAACCAACAAGGAAGAAATCTATTATTTTTTAAAAAGAATCAATGATGCGCTTTGTATTATAGATGAGGAAGACTATGCCCCTATTCACGTTAAACCATTTGATAAGGCAGGCACAGTCGGACATTACATGATTCGAAAACAGGAAGAGATTGACCAAATTGACGACTCAGAATTCCCGTTACTAATGGAAAGCCACCTGGAAGGTCAGGAATTCTCATGTGAGGCGTTTATCCATAATGGAAAAATCAGGTTCCTAAACATTACTGAATATGTAAAGTTAGGCCACTCTAACTTCGTCCCTGCTTCTCCTTCACTTGAAAAATGGAGGCCGCAAATCAGGGAAACTATTGAGAAACTTGTGGATGCTTTTGAAATCCAATATGGCATCATCCATCCTGAGTTTTTTATCACTCAAGATGGGATAGTGAGTTTCGGTGAGGTAGCGAACCGTATTCCTGGCGGCCATATTTTTGAACATATTGAAAATGCCTATGGATTCAGCCCTTATCAAGGCCAAGTTCTTTGCTGTGACCCAGATACGACCGAAGAAGAAATTGAAGCGTTTTTCCCTGAGGAAGTGGTTTCCGCAAAAGGGTACTCTGGCAATCTCATGGTCTATCCTAAAGTAAAAATCGTTGATAAGCTGCAATTACCTAATAAGCTAAAGAATCATCCTTATTTTGTAAAACATAATATGTTCATTCCTGTTACATCCAAAGTGGCAGAACGGGTAGGATTTGGGAATCATTATGGAACCATTTTCTTTTTTGGAGAAAATGCGGATGAAATGACATCCCTTTTGAAAGATTATGAGAAATATAATTTCTACCAATAAGGAGCGAATAAAAAGGATGAGTACATTAACGACAAAGAGAAAAAGAATGGGGAAACACACAACAGCTTTGAAAAGTAAATTTGAAGTAGCTTTAGAAAGACTTGAGCAGGCTAAACCATTCGCAAAAAGTCTTTATCAAACAGAGGTTTATCAATTAGCGATTGAGCTTTCTTACTCCTACGATGGAATGAATATTCTCTTTGAAAATGCTCATCGTTTTGATCAGGCTGGTGTCTTCCTAGGAGGTCAATGGGAGGATCCAACTAAAATGCAGCCTCCACTCGTTGGCGGTTCATTGAGGTCTAAACAGGGCGTCAATTCCATTATCGAATTGTTAAGTGAAATGAGAATGCTGGCCATTGCGAAAGGAACTTACATCCATGAGGGCCTGAGCAAGGAAGAAACCAATGCCTTTTTAAATGAAGTCATGGCCTTGAATCTTGACCTTTTGTTCACACCAGAAACAGAAGAAGGCCGTATTTTAGAAGATCATATGATTCGGGCCCAAGTCTTATTTCAATACTTGGGTGAGCAGCTTTCATTTCGAGCAATCGGTTATCAAATTGTGCAGGAATTAGAACGCCTGTCTGTCCAGCGTCCTATTATGACAGGTCGCATATTAAGCATGATTAGCCTTTCTAAACAATTAATTAAAAGCGGTATTGATGAAAAAACGAGAGAAGCACTTGAAAAATATATAGATGCCGCAAATGCTCCAACCCCTTTAAGTAAGGATGCGGCCGATCAAAGGGAATATAGACTCAAACTGGAAAATGCCAATGAAGCTGAGCTGGAGTCAGAAGTGAATATTTTCGCAAAATCGATGAAAGAAATAGGTCTAGTATCACCCTATCACCCCGTTCTTCTTCGGTTTCTTAACCGGAAGAGTCCTGATAAAATCCAGGCAGCCCTTGATCTATCAGAAACAGGGATTGCAAGTTTCAACGCCAATCAACAACTGATCCATGACATCATCCAGATTTCGATTTATCCTGAAACACGTCAAGCTATATATAGCCTTTCAAGAATGCTAGACCGAGGGGTGCTCACCCAGGAACATGTACTTCCTGCCATTCGCCGTCTGTTTGATCTCCCTATTCATGCACACGTACGCGAAGCACTTACAAAGTTTAAGGATGAACAAAGCGCAATCAGCCTAAACGGTCTTCTTATTGCTGGAGTTATGAGTATTCTTGGTCAGCCTCTTGGTGTCGGGCAAGGGAACAATCCAACTTGCCAGTCAGCTAGAGCCATTTCCCTCTGGAGTCAGCATGGAATCGGTCAACTGTTGGAATATATTGCTCGGGCAGCCCGTGACAATGATATTGATATGACATTTGAAGGAGAAACCATCCACTCAAGCCTCCTTATTGGAGGGATAGCGGGGGAAATCGGGCAGGATTTGGATCCAATATCTATGGTTCTCGTACCACACCTGGATAAAATCTATAACGAAATGATGAAAAAAACGCTGCTTCGCGGCGAGGACGGACATAAGTGGGTAAACCCGGAATTCTATGGTGCATGGATTCCAAAGGGCTTTATCAATGCGATTGATCAATTGACACTCTATGTATCAAACTACTCTGCTTTTGTTAAGTTATTCTATGCCACCCACCATCCTGATTATAATGAAGGCTATGAGATGATTTATCCGAATCCTGTTGGCATTCTCATCACAAACGTTCATGGGGAACTGCTCGGCCTACATGCTGTATCGATTCAAAGAATTAAAAAAGACCCGCACGGAAATATTCGAATCTATTTTTACAATCCTAACAACGACAGTGGCCAGAATTGGGGGCAGGGCATTATTGCAAGTGTTTCAGGATTTGGCGAACTTGAAGGAGAAGCATCCCTTCCGTTCCATGAATTTGTATCGAGAATGTACGCCTACCACTATAACCCTTTCGAACAGGGTGACACCTATATGGTTGAACACAGTCTTGTTGAAGAAGTGGAAGCACTGGCAAGAGAAAGCTGGGGCAAAAATTATCAGTGGGCATGATTAAATCGTCTCTGGGAGGATTGTAATGAAAGTATCTATCATTGGCACGACTGGGTATGGCGGCGGTGAACTTTTTCGTATATTACATCATCATCCGGTATTTACTATTCAATCTGTTCATACCACAAGGAATGAGATTCCATTATTCGAAGAGTTTCCACACCTAAACGGTATTACAAACCAAACACTTGAGCATATCGATGTGGAAAAAATCGCGAAGCATTCAGAAATCGTTTTTATCGCAGCTCCATCAGGAGTATCTAGTAAGCTTGTTCCTGCCTTCTTTAGGACAGGCGTTCAAGTGATTGATTTATCTGGTGATCTGCGGCTAATCGATGGTGAAGAATATCTGAAATGGTATAAGCACGAACCAGTTGAAAGCAGTTTATTGGAAAAAGCTGTTTATGGGTTAAGTGAATGGAATAAAGAAAAAATTATCAATGCGGAATTAATCGCTAATCCCGGCTGTTACCCTACGGCGACGTTACTGGGTCTTGCACCAGTGGTAAAAGAGCGACTGATTGATCCGGATATGATCATCATTGATGCAAAATCCGGAGCTTCCGGAGCTGGAAGATCGGTATCTAAAAGCCTGCTATTCTCGGAGATCAATGAAAATTTCCGAATTTATAAGGTTAACGAGCATCAGCATATTCCTGAAATAGAGCAGCAATTGAACCGATGGAGTACAGGAATTTCACCTATTACTTTTAATACCCATTTGCTGCCGATCACAAGAGGAATCATGGCTACAATCTATGTCCAGCTTAAAGAAAATTTGCATACTGATAGACTCATTGAATTATATAAGGAACAGTATTTATGGAGTCCGTTTGTGAGGATCAGGCCAAAAGGCAATTTCCCATCCGTTAAGGAAGTAGCAGGATCGAATTTTTGTGATATTGGCTTGCAAGTTGACGAGAGGACTGGAAGATTAACGATCGTTTCTGTCATCGATAATCTCATGAAAGGGGCTGCCGGCCAGGCGGTTCAAAATGCCAATTTAATGAATGGATTAAATGAAAAAACGGGATTAGAGTTTGTTCCCTTGTATCCTTAGGGAGCCTGGAATTTTTAATGGAAAAGCATAAACCTTTAACTTCAACTCATACAAAATGGAGGGTTTGGAATGCAAACACTGTTACAGAATAATATCGTTGAAATTGAGAATGGGAATATATTGTCACCACAAGGCTTTACAGCAACAGGGGTCCATGCCGGCCTCCGCTATGCAAAAAAGGACTTAGGAGTCATTATTAGTGAAATCCCGGCTTCATCTGCAGCAGTATATACGACAAACCAATTCCAAGCAGCTCCTTTAATAGTAACTCGAGAAAGCATTGAGAATGAAGGGCTCTTACAGGCTGTTGTCGTAAACAGTGCCTGCGCCAATGCTTGTACTGGAGTAAGAGGTTACAAGGATGCATTAAAAATGCGCTCATTAACATCTGAAAAATTCAACATAAAAGAATCGTATGTGGCAGTTGCCTCGACAGGTGTCATTGGTCAGTTTTTGGATATGGATAAAATCGAAAACGGCATTCAATTATTATCACCAGGCACTGAAAGCAGTGATGCAATAGACTTTCAAACTGCTATTCTCACAACCGATATCGTGAGGAAAAGCTGCGGCTACTCAAGCACCATTGATGACAAAACCATTACAATTGGCGGAGCGGCCAAAGGTTCGGGCATGATTCATCCGAATATGGCCACCATGCTTGGTTTCTTAACGACCGATGCCGCTATCTCGCCTGATCATTTATCGGCAGCCTTAAAACAGGTAACCAACCATACATTTAACCAAATTACCGTGGACGGAGATACCTCTACCAACGATATGGTTCTCGTAATGGCGAATGGGCTGGCAGAGAATGATCCGTTAACTCCTAAGCATCCTCAATGGGAAACATTTGTTGAGCTTTTAACAAAGGCTTGTGAAAATTTAGCCAAGCAAATTGCCACGGATGGTGAGGGAGCTACAAAGTTAGTGGAAGTTGAGGTTTTAGGGGCAAGGGATCCTGAGGAAGCAAGATTTGTCGCCAAACAAATTGTTGGGTCAAATTTAGTCAAAACAGCCATATTTGGAGCAGATGCCAATTGGGGACGCATCATTGGCGCGATTGGGCAGACAAAAGCGGCGATTAACCCTTATACAGTCGATATTGCCATCGGCCCGATCCAGATGCTGGAAAATAGTGTACCATGTGTGTTTTCAGAGGATGAAGCGCAAAATTATTTGAACCAGCCATTTATTAAGATTTTGGTTGATCTGCATGTGGGGAAAGGAACCGGCAAAGCCTGGGGCTGTGACCTCTCCTACGACTATGTCAAAATCAATGCCAGTTATCGTACGTAAGGATCGGTGAATTTGGGATGAGATATATTGTTATCAAATGCGGCGGCAGTGTTTTGGACGAATTGAGCTCCTCCTTTTTCACAAGTATTTCCGAATTGCAGAATCTCGGGTTTAAACTGGTCTTCGTTCATGGCGGGGGTCCAGATATTAATGAAATGCTCGAATTATTCAAGATAGAACCGCACTTTGTAAATGGGCTGCGTAAAACGGATCAACAGACATTAAAAATTGCTGAAATTGCACTAATAGGCCATACGAACAGAAAGCTGGTGGAAATGCTCCAGCAGCACAACTTCAATGCAATCGGCATCCATGGAAGCGATGGATATTGTTTACAAGCTGATTATATAAACATGGAAGAGCTTGGGTATGTTGGTGAAATCATTAAAGTGAATACACAAATCTTTCATCTTGCCATGAATGGAAACTACATTCCAGTCGTTACCCCAATCGGCATTACGAAAGACGGGCAAAAACTTAATATTAATGCAGACTATGCGGCAGCAGAGGTGGCAAAGACCCTGCATGCAGAACAATGCCTATTTGTTACCAATGTGGATGGCGTATTCATTGATGGCTCGGTCGCCAGCAGCCTTTCCCAACATGAAGTCAATGCCTATATTGAAAAAGGTGAAATTAGCGGCGGGATGATTCCGAAAGTTCAATCAGCGCTTAATGCTGTAGAAAAAGGCGTTGAAAGCGTCATGATCGTTTCAGGAAAAATAGCATTTTTTGAAAATGGCAAGTGGCACGGTACGAGAATTTTTCAAAAGGAGCCGATTACAAAATGAGTCACTTATTCCCTACCTATTCACGCTGGGAGATTGAACCTGAAATTGCCGGCGGCAGTATGATGATAGATAAAAATGGAAAAATTTATCTTGATTTCACTTCAGGGATTGGGGTCTGTAATCTTGGACACCGCCCAAAAAATGTTGAAGATGCCGTACTTAAGCAGCTCAATCAATATTGGCACGTTTCGAATTTATTCCAAAGCAGCACCCAAGAGACAGCAGCAAAAATGCTTGCAGAAGCTTCCGGGCTGGATCGTGTTTTCTTTGCCAATAGCGGAGCCGAAGCCAACGAAGCAGCGATTAAGCTGGCACGTAAAGCTACAGGAAAAACGAAAATCATCACCTTTAAAAATTCCTTTCACGGCCGCACCTTCGCGGCAATGTCAGCAACCGGCCAAGATAAAATAAAGCACGGGTTTGGGCCCATGCTCGAAACATTTGTATATGTTCAATACAATGATATCGAAGCCATAAAAAAAGAAATAGGAAATGATGCTGCCGCAGTTATGATTGAGGTCATTCAGGGTGAAGGCGGCATCTATGTGGGGAATAAGGATTTTTTACTGGTTGTCCAAGAGCTTTGTAAACAGTACGGTGCACTTTTTATCATTGATGAAATCCAGACCGGGATTGGCCGGACAGGGAAACCATTTGCCTTCCAGCATTTTGACCTGGACCCCGACCTAATCACATCAGCTAAAGGGTTGGGAAGCGGATTTCCGATTGGAGCCGTCATTGGGAAAGAAAAACTAGAGAAATATTTTGGTCCAGGAAGCCATGGCTCGACCTTCGGAGGAAATCCAGTCTCAATTGCCGCTGCAATTGCTACGATGGAAACTATATTTAAAAAGGAATTTTTAGATGAGGTAGTTGATAAAAGTGAGTTTTTCTTTAAGCAGCTCCATAATCTAAAACACTTAAGCATGATTAGGGAGATAAGAGGACTTGGGTTGATGGCCGGAATAGAATGCATGTTACCTGTAACGCCGCTATTAACTAAGCTTCGAAATATAGGGCTTATCGCATTGCCAGCCGGCGAGAAGGTCATTCGGTTATTACCACCGCTGACTGTATCAAAAGCACAATTGGAAAATGGAGTTAACATAATTAAAGAAATTCTTGAAATAGAAACATTCACCCATAATGAAGATGAAAGATTAGTAAAATATTAATAAGCCCCAAAATTCATATGACCCGAAATATCATTTCGTGGTCCCTTTTTTGCATTAATGCACGGGGGTTTTCTTATCGCCCCCCTGCCCATCTTCTAAGGGCTGTGTCAAACAATAAAAAGATTTAAAATTTGAAATATCAATTATTATGTGTTAAATTAATCTAATAAAAACTTTAATTTAAGGAATATTCGTAATATTAAACAAACCATCTCTCCTTGCAATTTAACTCTCCTCATTTCACCTGGTCACTTTAGCTGAAACGCCATCTCTCTTTGTATAATCGATGCATTTGTTTTTTCAACCAATAAGTTAAATCTCTTTCAATATAGCCAATACGATACTGTAAAGGAAATTTTCTGGAAAGGAAATGGACATATGGGACTTTTTCTGTTTACTTCAGAGAATTCTTTTCAAAAAGCTCTTAAGCAGCTATCGCTAACTTCTACCCTAAATAAGAGTTTATTTCAGCAAGTCGTTCTTAGTGAAGCTGCTGCCCTTCTCACTGAACCGAATGGAATAGCCAAGATGTATAAATATGCGCATCTCTTTGATGAAGCTGGGCTGTTTGCCGGAAAGCCATGGGAGAATGTTCGCAAGCTCAATCCCGTTCTTGTTAGAGGCACCCTCCATGCCGGTGGGAATGCTTCAGCCGCCGAGGCATTAAGCGAACTTAGAATTCTCGCCATTGCCAGAGGTGATTATGTGCATCCAGAAATGTCGGCGCATGAAGCAACTGAATTTTTAACGAAGGTTATGGCTTTAAACTTGGATCTGCTGTTAATGAAGGAGACCGAAGAAAATCGAGTCATGCAGCTTCACAAGGATAAACAAGCGTCCGAAATTTTAAGATTTATCTCAGACCACTGTTTTTCGCCGCATGTTTTTCAAAGCCTATATCAGGAAATCGATAATCTTGCCGTCCAAAGACCTATTGTAACAAACAAAATCCTGAAATTGATTGCCAGCGCAAAAAGATTAGCCAGCTCCATTGATCAAGCAGATTCAAGCCTATTACATTACGAAAATGCCGTATATTCTCCCGCGGATATAGCGGCAGCATCAACTATTAAAAATTATGAAAATAAACTGAGAGCCAGTAATGATTTATTACTAATCCGGGAAGCCAGCCAGTTGCGGGCTTCCATGAAACAATCTGGGCTTGTTTCCCCGTTCCACTCATTATTTTTAACCTATATAAATAATGAAAAAACCGATTTGCTTCAGAGTATACTGTGTGTGGACGACACATCCAAGGAAAACCTGCGATTAAATCTGCCTATTATTTCTTCTCTCATCCACTCTGCGATTACAATCAAAACAAGAAGAAGCATTTATGGTTTATTACGCCTTCTTCAGAGAGATATATTTACGAGAGAATTCATCAGTGAAATCGAAAGGCTTTTACAAGTGCCTCTTCATGATAAGATTAAAAACACGCTTACAGCCATTCATAAAATAACAGATATAGATAGACTTCGTTCCCTCCTAGTTTCGGAAGTGATAAGCATTTTAGGGCAGCCGCTGGGGATTGGCCAAGGGTTTAACCCGACATGTCAATCGACTAGAGCCCTCAGCTATTGGTCACAAAAAGAGCCTGTCATGCTGCTCACAATGTTTAATGAATTTCTGGAAAACGGAAAAATTACCATAAATTTTGAGGGAAGAATTATTTCTTCTGATACACTCCCGCATATTTACCTGAGTGATCAGGACAATATTGATACTATATCGTTACTCTTAATTCCACATCTTGATTCGATCTATTTTGAAATGTTAAAGGCTGCCAAAGGACGCGAGAGTGATCCTCATAAATGGATCAATCCCTCTTTTCATTTAAAAGGTATATGGACAGAGTTTTCAGATGCATTCAGTGACCTTGAGTTTAAAACCAAATTCCGCCAACACTATCACCCGTCAAACAATCCAAACGTCAATGAAGGCCTCCCTCAGCCAGCCGGCATAACTATTTACAACCATTCTGGTCAAGCGCTTGGAGCCCATGCAATACTTATTCAAAGAGTGGAGTCAGACTCAGAAGGCTGTATTCGTGTTTATTTTTACAACCCAAATAATGACAGTCTTCAAGTGTGGGGAAACTCCATTAGAACAAGCGTTACCGGTAATGGTGAATATGAAGGTGAGTCGTCCCTTCCATTTGAAGACTTCCTCCACTGCTTATATGCTTTTCATTTTCCAAAGCAGGATTGATGGATTTTAATAATAATCAAGCATCTTCTGATAGAGAAGATGCCTATTTCTGTTTCAGAAGTGCCGCTTAGACTCTAAGCTGTTTTGTGTTGAAAATACCCTGTAAGTCAAAATATATCTGAAATGATAAGAACGGTCTACCCGACTAGGGTACACCGTATGCTTACAGATATTAATTCTCTTATTTTCCATATTTCTCAAGAAAAGTTTCCAAATCATTCAGATCATAAAAGAGTTTTTCCATCATATCCCTCGGCCAATTCCACCAGGAGATTTGCTGCAATTTATCTGCGATCTCTCTGGAGAATCGTTCCTTTATCGGTATTGCTGGAACCCCGCTAACAATAGTATAAGGCTCGACATCTTTTGTAACCACTGCTCCTGCAGCAATGACGGCGCCTGTTCCGACCTTGACACCTTTCATGATAATGGCCCCATGACCAATCCAAACATCATGACCGATCTTTACACGATCTAACCGGCGGCGGTTAAAAATCTCCTCATCATCTGTCTTTGCAAATCCATAAGAAATGCGGCGATAGGTCATGTGGTGCTGGGTTACACGTTCAATTGGATGATGGACGGGATTGATACAGACACGAGAAGCTATCGAGCAAAACTTTCCAATTTCCGCGTAGTTGATGGTTACATCATCCATTGTATAGGTATAATCACCTATTTTAGATTCAATGATAAGATTACTCGGGCCAATGGATGTCCAATCTCCCGCATAGCTATTTGTGATATGACTTGTTAAGTGGACCGAAGGCTCCGGTGACATTTTCTTCTCCTTAAAAGGCTGGTGAATAAAATTCATTTCAATCCGTCCCCTCTTATTAGCTTTCTATTAATCAATAATTTGAAAAAGAATCTTTGCAATATCACTATTTTCCATTCTTCCGCTAAACAAATGTCGATTGAGACCATAGGCATAAATGGGGACATCCTCACCCGTATGCCCTTTCGATGTCCAGCCCGTGCTGGAATAGTTATTGATGATGTCTATAAGTACCTGCTTTGTATCTTCCACTTCCAATTCCAACGTTGTCTGAATGGTTTTCAAGTCCTCTTCATGTATTGTAAAGTGCATATGGTGCTTTAAAGTCTCCACATCTTTTGTTTCATGCAATCGTGCAGCAATCACAAAGGGTGTTGATGTAATCGATTTAATGACACTTGGATTCCATTTATAATTTTCATTTCCATCAATGCTCATCCCTCCGGTTGAGTGATCAGCTGTCGCAATGACAATCGTATCATCACGATTTAAGGCAAACTTAACCGCCTCTTTAAAAGCCGCCTCAAAGTCTTTCACCTCACTCATTGCCCCCACGATATCATTGTCATGGCCCGCCCAATCAATTTGACTTCCTTCTACTAAAAGAAAGAAACCATTGGGATTTTGCTTCAAGCGTTCAAGGGCGGCTTTTGTCATTTGAGCAAGGGATGGGACAGTCAGACCTCGGTCAATCTGTTTTGGCAGTTCAATAGGAGCGAATAAGCCCAGCAGCTGCTCATTTTTGTTCATAACAAGATCTTGTAAAGTTGTGACATAACCAAAACCATTTCTAACAAACTCTTCTATTAAATTTCGGTCTTTTCGATTGAAATAAGAAGTGCCTCCTCCTAGCATCACGTCGATTTTCTGTTTGCCTTCTATTCGTTCATCCGTCATCGGCAATTTGATCATATTGATCTCTCGATTCGATGTGCGAGGCAAAGGCTGCCAATGTTGCATGATTAATCTGGCTCGTTCCCACGAGACCAGTAGATTTGCCACGAAATTTAGCATATTCTAAGATCGTTGGTACGGTTTGTTTATCAATGTTTAAACCGAGAGCTCCATTATAGGTTTTATATCCTGTCGATAAAGCAGTACCAGCTGCTGCCGAATCCGTGATATTACTTTCAGTATCTAATGAGTAAGTGGATTGAGAGCCAACAAAGAATTGGTCAAATATAGTGGGGTTCATTAATCCTTGTTGAGAATCATGATTAAAATAACACAGTCCGGTGGTATAAGAAAAACCAATCCATTTGCCGATGAGGAAGATTACATTTTTTACTTTTTGGGTACCGATATATTTCACAAAAGGACTAAATGGATTTAAACGATAATCATGCTGCTGAGCGGTGGAATTTAACATCATAAACAACACCTTTCATGTATGAATTAAACTTTCCTTTACTACGGATGACACTCCTTTTATAACATAGAAAAATGGAAAACAAATACGTAATACAATACTTTTACAAAAAATCAAAAAATTCTTAACATTTTAGTTGTTTTTGCTAATAAACCAAATCTTTACAATAAATTAACAGTATCTCAAGAAGAATAACTACATTTATCAAATACAATAAGGGGGAAATTTTCATTTGGAGTAAAGGGGGAAGTATGGATATGAGAATTGCCATTTTCACTGATACCTTCCATCCAGACATCAATGGGGTTGCGCGGACGCTGAAACATTTTACCAACTACTTAGATGAGCAAAACATTCCTTACAAAGTCTTTGCACCGGATTCTCGTTCAAACGAATATATTTCTGCTCATATTCGCCGCTTTAAAAGCTTCTCTTTTTTCTTATATCCGGAGTGCCGTCTCGCATTTCCCAACCTCTTTCGCACCAAATCTGAATTAGAAAATTTTTCTCCAGATATCATCCATGTTGCTACCCCCTTTAACATTGGACTTTGCGGTGTATATCTTGCAAAAAAATTAAATATACCGCTCGTTGGTTCCTATCACACCGACTTTGATTATTACTTACAGTTCTATGACCTTCAATTTCTATCAAAAATCGTTTGGAAATACATGAAATGGTTCCATAAACCGTTTCAAAAATTATTTGTCCCCTCTAGTGAAACGTTAACGCAGCTCAAACGTCAGGGATTTGCAAATTTAGAAATCTGGCCAGGCGGAGTCGATTGCCAGCTTTTTCACCCTTATTACGAAAAACAGACTATTCGAGAGGAATTGGGAATCACAAAAAAGTACCTTCTTACCTATGTAGGCCGATTAGCACCAGAAAAGGATGTGAAAACACTTCTAGCTGTTGCTAAAGCTCTGCCAACAGAGATGCTTGAACAAATTCAATGGTACGTTGTCGGAGATGGTCCACTAAGGGAAGAACTTCAACAAGATGCACCTTCTAACATGACATTTACAGGATATTTAACAGGAGAACGATTAGCGGAAATCTACTCAGCATCAGACGTATTTGTATTTCCTTCTCCTACTGAAACCTTTGGAAATGTCGTGATTGAAGCACTGGCAAGTGGTACGCCCGTTATTACAGCCAATTCCGGTGGTGTAAAAAATATTATTAAGTCAGGGGTAACAGGCTATTTGTGTGAAACAGGCAATGAAGCGGAGTTTGTTAACGCCATTTTGAAGCTATTAGAAAATGATAATCTGCGAAGTCAATTTGGGATAGAGGGCAGAAATTATGCACTGACACAAAGCTGGGAAAAGATTTTTGCTCAATTACTTTGGCGTTATAAGAGCGTTGTCGAAGAACCTAAGATACCAAAATACGCTTAAACATGAATTTGAGAAGGTGTAAACAATCAACAAACTTAAGGAGTGATCGAGTGGATACGTTTTCTCATATTGTGATGGGCTTAGGTATTGGGGCTCTGGCTCAAATAGATCCTGTAGTTGCCGAAAATCATCTCTTAACACAGGCAGTCGTTTTAGGTACTGTTATTGGTTCCAATGCACCGGATTTTGACATTCTTTATCGATTGAAGGGAAAGGGAAGCTATTTCAGAAATCACAGAGGCCTGTCACATTCACTTCCTGCGCTTCCTCTTTGGGGCATCATTGTTTCAGGCCTGCTATATCCCTTCTTTGCTGGCACAGGATTTCTCCATTTATTTTTATGGACATTTTTAGCGGTGATTCTACATGTACTTTTTGATTTATTCAATGTGCATGGAACGCAAGTTTTGATGCCTTTTTCCCGAAAATGGATTGCCTTTGATGCGATTCCTTTAATGGACCCCTCTATTCTATTGCTCCATTTTCTCGGATTTTGTTTACTCTTAATTTATCAAGCAGGAATAACCTTTTTGATCATATATGTATTTATTTTTCTATATCTGGCGCTAAGAGCTTTTTCAACAGCAGCAGCAAAAAAACACTTACAAGAACACTTTATTAGGGCAGTCCGTATCAAGTTAATTCCCTGTTTAGCCCCATTTAAATGGAATATTATCATCGAAACAAATACGGATTTCTTATTTGGTGTATATTCAGATAATAACCTTGCCATTGAACATACTCTTTCCAAAAAAATCGATTTTCCAGTATTGGTTTCAGATAGTACAAACAACCAGTCTGTTTCGGACTTTCTCTCCGGCACAACATTCGCTTATCCATTTGTTGTTGTTAGAAAAAACGGATATTTAATCTATTGGAAGGATCTCCGTTTTCGAACAAAGAAATTTTTTCCTAACCTTGCTATCATTTTTATTTCCTCTGACTTCAAAATTAAGAATAGCTTTATAGGAAAGATAAACACGATAAAGCAATACAAAAAAGTGCTAAGAAGCTTAACGAATTCCTCTTCATCTATAAAGTAAAATTGAAATGGACATCTTTAGATTCTGAAGATGTCCATTTTTAATTATTACTAAATGGTGATGAATGTTATTTTACAAGCTTAGGGAGAAATATTATATCACCTCATTGAATATATATCACATATGCTAAAAAACAATTTCACTGGAAAGGGGCAAATAAGTTATGGAATATTGCATTTCTTGTGGAATGGAATTGTCAATCATGGAGAGGAATCGAGCTGAATGCTGGGAGTGCAGGGATACGACCACCGAAGCTTATGAGGAGGATGAGTAAATTTCCATGCGCCAACCTAATAAATTAGGTATTTAAAAAGCTGCTCCTGAGACGTTGTCTGGGACAGCTTTTTTGATGATAATGAAAAATAAATTCATTTTCTTTTCCCCCTTGAGAACATTATAAAGAGGATGAAAAACTGTTCAAAATTTGCGAAAATAAAGTTTCTTTAGGGTGTCACGGACACGCTTTAAATTTCATTGGTGTATAATAAAATTTGTAAACAAGAGAATGGATAAGAGGTGTGTTCATGAAACAAGAAATTGCATTTTTTCAAAGAGAAGAATTAAAGGTAAAGCCTGATCCCGCATCACTTGGTTTCGGGAAGTATTACAGCGATTACATGTTTGTTATGGATTTTCATGCCGAACTCGGCTGGCACGATCCGCGAATCATACCTTACGCTCCATTAACACTTGATCCGGCAGCAATGGTTTTTCACTATGGACAAGCCATCTTTGAAGGAATGAAGGCTTATAAAACAGCAGATGGAACCATCCAGCTCTTCCGTCCGGAAAAAAACATGAGCCGTTTGAATGAATCCTGTGATCGGTTATGCATTCCCCAAATTGATGAAGATTTTCTATTAAAGGCGATTAAACAATTAATTTTCACAGAAAAAGATTGGATTCCTGAAGGTGAAGGGCAATCACTTTACATTCGTCCGTTTATTATCGCAACCGAGGCCTATCTCGGCGTCCGCCCTGCCCGCCAGTATCAATTGCTTGTCATTCTCTCGCCGTCCGGAGCCTATTATGGCGACCAATTAAGCCCTGTGAAAATCTATGTAGAAGAGCAGTACGTCCGAGCCGTCATAGGTGGGGTCGGCCATGTAAAGACCGCAGGAAATTATGCCGCCAGCCTGAAAGCACAGGAAAAGGCCGATGCAAATGGGTTTGCCCAAATTCTTTGGCTGGATGCGAAAGAGAATAAATATGTTGAAGAAGTTGGCAGTATGAATATTTTCTTCAAAATTAATGGTGAAGTTGTTACACCAAAATTAAATGGAAGCATTTTACCTGGTGTAACTCGTGATTCGGTTATTCAACTTTTAAAATATTGGAAGGTTCCTATGCGTGAAGCGAAAATTTCAATTGAAGAGGTTTATGCCGCCCATGAGCGCGGTGAATTGGAAGAAGTCTTTGGTGCAGGAACGGCAGCAGTTATTTCACCCGTAGGCGAATTAAATTGGAATGGTCATACCATCGTCATCAATGATTATCAAATCGGCCAGTTATCCCAGGACATCTATGATGAAATTACCGGAATACAGCTTGGTAAAAAAGAAGATCCATTTCACTGGACGGTCAAAGTCAGCACTGTCGAAGTTTGATTAATATCGGTTTGAAAAATAAAAAGATGCCTGATCCAGCTGTTCATTAATTGCAGCTAGAGATGAGGCATCTTTTTAGTACTATAGCGGAAGGGTTAAAGTAAAAGTGCTTCCAACGCCCTCTTCACTTTCAACAACAATAGTCCCTTTATGCATATCCATGATTTTTTTGACGATGGAGAGCCCTAATCCACTGCCGCCTTTTGATCGTTCCCTCGCCTTATCAGCTTTATAGAAGCGTTCAAATATATGAACTTGGTCATTTTTTGAAATGCCAATCCCCGTATCAGATATTTTTATTTCCGCTTTGTCATCTATCTGGCTTAGACGAATACTAATTTTTCCGGAATGAAGGGTGAATTTAATGCTATTGTGGAGCAAATTGGTCCATACCTGGCTCATTAAGTCCTCATCTGCGAAGATGGTGACCTTTTCAAGCATGACATCCATTTCTAGTTCTTTTTCCACCCAATTGGGTTCACAGGCCAAGATAATGGTTCTTATTTGTTGATCAAGCCGATAGGTTTTACGCTCAAATGGATGATGCAGGGACTCCAGTGAAGTAAGCTTTAGGAGATTATCGCTCAATTTTGATAATCTTCTGCACTCTGTTTCAATCACATTGAGGTAATGGCTGCGTTCCTCAAGGGTTAATTCCTTATATTGAAGCGCACGGGCAAAACCCCCGATGGATGTGAGCGGTGATTGAATTTCATGAGAGACATTTGAAATAAACTCCTGCCGCATGTCTTCCATTTCCTTTAATTGCTTCGCCATATGGTTGATATGATCAATGAGAGTTGTAAAGGGATCTTCTCTTTTCAGCGTTTCTAACTGGACATTAAAGTCACCCCTAGCAATACTCCTAAGCGCATCAATGACTTCTTGAAAAAGATTGCGCTGCTTGGATCGGATGATTTTTGAAAAGCCAATCCCAATTCCAGCAAAAATAAAAAAGCCAAGTATGGTCGTAATTAAATGCTGTATATAATTCGATGGATGAAAACTGAACAGGTGAAAAAGATAGCCTGCAAGAAAGTAAGAAGCTGAAAAACTAATGATAATCATCATTAAAAACATGAAAAAGCCAAATACATGGCGAAAAAACTTTTTACCCTTCATGGCTTTACCTCAAGTCGATACCCTAATCCCCGTATTGTCTTAATCCTGAAGGGGAACTCTTCCTCTGAAAATCTCTCTCGCAGTCTCTTAATATGAACATCAACCGTGCGATCGTCCCCTTCATAATCGTAGCCCCAAATGTCTTCAATGAGTTCTTCTCTAGAAAAAGTCTTTCCGGGATAACCCGCTAACTTGAACAATAGCTCGAATTCTTTCAACGGAATGGTATAGGCCTGCTCTTTAAAAGCAATTTCATATCTTTTTCGATTCAACCTAAATTCCCCAATCTCAATGGTTTGGGAAGAAATAATATTATACCTTTTTAGCAAAGCTTTGACCCTCGCCACTAACTCAATCGGGTCAAAAGGTTTCACAAGATAATCGTCTGCGCCAAGTTCAAATCCCTTAACTTTTTGTGCGGTTTCCCCTTTGGCAGTTAACATTAAGATCGGAATATCGCTGAACTCCCTAAGCTCGCGGCATAGCTCCCAGCCGTTCATATTCGGCATCATGATATCGATGATGACAAGGTCCATCTTCACTTTTTCCATTATCGATAATGCCTTACATCCATCTGATGCTTCATAAAGCTCGAACCCCTCCTTTTTTAAAAAAAGGAGGACGAGTTCGCGAATATGGGTATCATCATCGACTATTAATAATTTCGCCATTGCTTCCCATTCCTTTTAAACAATTTCTTTCAAACGTAATTGCTGCTCTGCAAATTCGCGATACAGGGAGTGAGTTTGTAATAAATGTTCATGTGTACCGCTTCCTGTCATTTTTCCCTTTTCTAAAAAGATAATTTGGTCTGAATCAATCACAGTGGATAAACGATGCGCAATAATGAGGGTGGTTCGACCCTTCATTAAATTTTGTAATGCCTGCTGGACAACCAATTCCGATTTACTATCAAGACTGGAGGTTGCTTCGTCTAACATTAAAATTTTGGGATCCCTTAAAAAGGCACGTGCAATCGCAATTCGCTGTCTTTGACCACCGGATAATTTCATTCCTCTTTCCCCAACCTCTGTATCATAGCCATTCGGGAGCTCGGAAATAAATTGATCCGCATAGGCCATTTTGGCCACACGATGCAAGTCCGCTTCCTCAACCGTTTTTTCGATGCCGTAACAGATATTATCACGAATGGTGCCCGATATAATAGGACTTTCCTGTGATACATAGCCAACTTGACTCCGCCAGGATTGCAGCGAAAAATCATTAATCGATTCTTCACCTAGACGAATGTTCCCGCTCTGCGGTTGGTAAAAACGCTCCAGCAATGAAAAAAGTGTTGTTTTTCCACTGCCGCTAGGACCCACTATCGCTGTCACCTTTCCTGCTTCGACGGAAAAACTTACATCCTTAAGCACCTCTTCACCATTTTTATAAGAAAAATTCAAATGATCGACTGTAATGGTTTTATGCACGTTCTGAACAGGATGATCAGCATGGTCCTGCTCCTCAAGCGAATCCATGATGGCGATTATCCGTTCAGTTGCCCCAGTTGATTTATTAAATTGAGTAATAAAACCGGCAATTTGCCCCATTGGCATGACGATCTGGAAAAGATACATAATGAATGCGACTAAGTCGCCAGCTGTTAAAGCTCCTGAAGAAACTCTCATTCCCCCATAGCCTAGAATTAGAACAAGTAATACCATGATCACAAGGCCAATTAGCGGAGTGATTAACGCTTGAATTTTTGCCTCTTTTAAACCATATTGAAACAATTGGGTAATTCCCGTTTTTCCATTCTTATACTCTAAAGGTTCCGCATTCGATGCTTTGACGAGACGTATTTCAGATAATACTTGCTGGAGGACTGAAGTAAATCGTGCCGTTTCGTCCTGCATCCCTTTTGATACCTGATGCATTTTTTTCCCTAATACCACTAAAATCAATGCCGAAAGTGGAATCGCTATAAACATTAACAATGTCATCTTCCAATCCAAAATCAGCAAAACCACGAGTGAACCAATGATGGAAATAATGCCGGTTAAAAAACCAGAAAGATGCTCCGTTATCAATCCTTTGACCACTGCTGTATCATTTGTCATTCGGCTAACGGTATCTCCTGATTGATGTTCATCATAAAAAGGGATTGGCAGGACAAGGAGCTTCTTCCATAATCGATCTCGAATTCCCGCCACAACAGATTGACCGATATGGCTTAATAGATAAATGGATATTCCACTCGCAATAGCTTGAACGGAAAGAGCACATACAAGGAGTAGGATTCTCCCTGTGCTTAATGCACTAATCGAAAAATCATTAATCAGATTTTTTGTAAAAAGCGGAACCAACAGCCCCACCAAAGTTGTACTTACACTTAATAGTAATGCGATGCAAATTAAAAGTTTAGGCGGCTTTGTTTGCTGCACCAGGCTAATAAATTGGCGCCATCCCTTTTGTTTCTTTCCTATCGTCATATATATTTACATCCTTTCAATTCTTTATATAAAGGATTATACAAAACATATATGAATTGAATATGAACCTGCAGAATCAGTTTAATGAGTAAAGGCATCTTCTTTTTCAGAAGATGCCTCAATATTTTTTGTTGCGACGGGTGCTGGGCACCTAGGCAACTTCGTTTTCGATTCTTCTATTTTTCCTTTTTTTGTTAACTCCTAGTACTTTTAACGATAGATAAATTCCTGAGCCGGTTAAAAAAATCATAGCAATTGCGGTCAGATCGATTAACCATTTAATATTGGTTGTTCCAATTCTTCCTTCGTGCAGACCTCTAATAATACTCATGAAGGAACCTTGGGAATTTTCTCCACGTGGACCGCCTTGGCCTGGAAACTGGCTGTTTGTGTTAGCTCCTGTTTGGTCTTGGGTCTGGGTATTAGTCTGGTTATTGGTTTGGTTTTGTCCGTTCGTCTGACCTTGTGGTTGTCCAGCTGCTTGGCTTGAATCTGAGCTTGTTCCTGGTAATTGGCCTGGGTTCATTTGCCCTGGCTGGAAATTCCCCATTCTTTCTGTCTGTGATTGTCCGATAAGCCACGGCTCATTCATTAACAAACCAGTAATAGATTCCATGAAAATAAAGATAGAACAAATTAACCCAATCCATAAATGTGCTTTTCGCGTTTTTTTCATCATCATTCTCCTCGGTTTAATTAATTTGGCTCTGTTAAACTTGGTTGTTGATTTGCGCTCCAGGCGCTTCGCTTTCCGCGGGCGTGCCGGGAAGCCTCCTCGGCGCTTTGGCGCCTGCGGGGTCTTCCCTGCCCCGTACTCCCGCAGGAGTCTTCGCACCTTCCGCTCCAATCAACAGTGTTAAAAATCAACTATGGCTTTTAACATAGCTATTAATTTATTGGTGCCATTATTAATTACCGCTTTTTCCAGTTCCGCTTGGTGCACCCGTTCCGCCGCCATTTGGAGGCATTCCTCCTCCGGCCATTCCTCCCATGCCGCCCATACCTTGCATCATCCCGCCTTGGTTATTGGAGGAACTGCTGGCAGAAACCTGCGGTAAGAGAATATTATCCCCTTCGCTTACTCCGTCGGTTATTTCCACATATTCATCTGTAGCAATCCCTGTTTTCACGGCTTTTTGAACGTTCGTGCCAGCAGCACTATCTGTGTTTGTGGCAGCTGAAGCAATAAGGACATATTTTTCATTATTATTTGTATGAACGGCATCCACAGGTACATAAAGTGCATTTTCTTTGCTATTCGTTAGAATGCTTGCTTCCGTACTCATGCCAACCTTTAGATTGTCAGGCTTATCAATATGAATGGTTACATCAAAAGTAGATGACCCGTTTGCTGAGGTGCCTTCCTCGGCTACCGCAGTCACTTTCCCTGTATAAGTTTTATCTGGGTAGGCACTCACCGATAAGCTTACTGTTTGATCCTTTTTAATCTTCGGTATGTCCAGTTCATCCACTTGGACAACTGTTTGTAAGTCCTTGTAGTTAGTCAAATGCGCCACTGCCTGTCCGTTTGAGACGCGCTCTCCTGAAGCTACTGAAACCGTTGTTACCACACCATCGACTGGTGCCGTGATAGGATCACTGTCATCGGTAAAGGTAATCAGTTCATCTCCCTCTTTCACTTCCTCACCGGCTGAAACCAGCACTTCCTCTATTTCGTTATTATCAATTGTTGATTTTATATCCTCGCTTGTAACTGGCTCCACAGTACCTGAGCCGCTGATTTTCACTTCTAACTTCCCTTTTTGTACGACGGCGGTTCTTGTTTGTGTTGTTACTTCATTGCTGCTTGATTTTTGATTGAAACCACTGGTACCCTACAAATCCAATTACCAAAACACTTACTATAATCCAAATCCACTTTTTCACTTATCCTGCTCCTTTCACCCACGATCGAGTTACGGCCATTCTCCATGGAAGCTTTTTGTTGATAGACCAATTATCGTGTGCCAACCTTAACTTATACTTAACAAAAAGGCGCTGTTGAACTTGGGTGTTGATTTGCACTCCAGGCGCTTTGCTTTCCGCGGGCGTGCCGGGGGGCCTCCTCGGCGCTATATATGGTAATTAGGGAGGATTCCTATTGCCCAAGGAGAGGAAATTTTCGGTTATACGGTAATTAGGAAGGGCTCCTAATTCCCAAGGCGGAGAAGTTTTCGGCCATACGGTAATTAGAGAGGGTTCCTATTGCCCAAGGGGAGGAAATTTTCGGTTATACGGTAATTAGGAAGGGCTCCTAATGCACAAGGGGAAGAAGTTTTCGGTCATACGGTAATTAGGGAGGGTTCCTATTGCTCCTGTCGGGTCTCCCCTGCCTCGTACTCCCTCAGGACATTGAATTGCATCTCGAATCCGCCCACGCACGAAGGAAATTCGATAGCATTTTCGAGGAGTCTTCGCGCCTTCCGCTCCAATCAACAGTGTTAGAAAGTCAACAATGGCCATTAACACGTCCAACAAAAAAAGCGAACAGTGATAGGCACTGTTCGCTCATATTATCTTTGCTAACCGGTTGGCAGCTTCATTTTATCCCAGATGGTTGAGAAATAATTTCTGACCAATCCTAATTTGTTTCGGGACGTGTTAGTTATGATTGGTTCGGCAACGGTCTTTTCCAACAATTCTTTTTCCTGTTTCGTATCCATGGAACCTTCGTCCATAAGGTCCGGGCTGTAGATTGTATTTCCAGCCATGATGCTGCGAATCGAGCAGGCTAACTCCTCACTTGGACCATCCTTCAATAAGTACCCCTTTACATCCGCCTTTAAAGCCCGCTCAAAATAGCCAGCCCTTGCAAAGGTTGTTAAAATGATGACTTTACATTCTACTGACTTTACCGCTTCCGCTGCTTCAAGCCCGCTCATTTTAGGCATTTCTATATCCATGATACAAACATCCGGCTGTAATTGATGCACAAGAGCAACGGCCTCTTCTCCATTACCGGCCTGCCCGACCACTTGCATATCATCTTCCATATTCAGCAGGGAACCTATTGCTCCTAACAGCAGTTCCTGATCCTCGGCAATGACAATTCGAATCATCTACGTTCTCTCCTATTCGGGCAGTGCAATTAAGCAGAAACTCCCCATAAATGCAGGGGAGTCAGCCATATGGTGTAGTTAAAGTTCAGGTTTAGCTTGAATAGAAATTCTATTTTTCGCTACTGTACGAACATCTTTAAAGCTTACAAAGTTCTTTTTTTCCTCATCCCATAAACGGAATCGGAGTGACTTTAAACTGGTTGCAAGAGAAATCGTTGGTACATTTTGTAATGGCAGCGTGTTGTTGTGCGCCTCTTCCAGTTTATAGTTTGGCACTCTTGGGCTTAAATGGTGAACATGGTGAAATCCAATATTACCTGTAAGCCATTGTAAAACTTTTGGAAGCTTATAGAATGAACTTCCTTCCACAGCCGCTTTTACATACTCCCATTCCTTATCTTCTTCAAAATAAGAATCTTCAAAAGTATGCTGTACGTAGAACAGCCAAATGCCTGCAGCACCTGAAATCATGAAAATGGAACCTTCCACTAAAAGAAATGCTTGCCAGCCGATTGCCCAGATCAGCAATCCCATTACAGCTGCAATCAGTATATTCGTTAAATAGGTGTTCATGCGTTCATTCTTTTTAGCACCTTTACGGTTAAACCTATTTTTAAGAAGGAAAACATAAATCGGTCCTAATACAAACATGACAAAAGGATTTCGATAAAAACGATAGGCTAAACGAAGTTTAAGTGGCGCTGCTAAATATTCATCCACTGTAAGGGTCCAAATATCACCTGTACCACGCTTATCCAAATTACCGCTTGTTGCATGATGAACGGAATGCTCATGGCCCCATTTACCAAACGGGAATAACGTTAATACCCCCATCGCAGTCCCCAATATTCTATTGGCACGGCGGCTTTTAAAAAAGGAATAATGGGTGCAATCATGGAAAATAATGAAAATTCTTGTCAAAAATCCTGCTGCTATTACACATGGTACTAATGCTAACCAATAAGAAACAGACAGGCTGATGTAGGCAAGGTACCATAAGATTATAAACGGTGCGACCGTGTTAATAATCTGCCAAACACTTTCTCTTGTTGTTGATTTTTCAAAGGGAGCAACTTGCTTTTTTAAATTTTTAGTGTCTTGTAAGGTCATTGGATTGAAATTCCCTTCTTTATGTGTCGTTATATTAAAGTATATCGGAAGGAAAATGGACTTGTTAGTAGCAGGTGTCATGTACAGGACATGATAAATGTCATATTCAGTAGAAAAATTGGAGATAAATTTTCATTTTGTGTTTAGCAATCATAACGATTAAAAACACTAAGTATGGCTCAGTATGTTTTTAATAAAATGGAATAAACTCGAAATAAGACCAATTCAATGAAGAGAGTGATAAAAAATGACGGAAATTACCTTTAAAGCCTTTGCGATCACGAATGAAATTGATTTGAACAAAATCGCCATTCATTGCGGCATTCCGAAAAAATTCACCTGGGAAGAGCCCCTAATCTTAAAAGGCGAAATTTTAAATTCCATTCTTAAAAAAAATGTAGACGAATCGCAAATGGTGCTCGTTTTTTCTTTTGGCAGCATTGTCTTCATTAATCACACTGACGTACGTGAGATGAAAGATTTATTTACCTATATCTATTCCTTCGAGCCAGATTTTGAAATTGTACATGCCGATAGATATACAGACGATTACAGCCTTCATATCCAAGAGACCGAAAACATCGAGTTAACCGATGAATATGTGGTGGTACCTGAGTATGAAGAATTTTACCCAGAATTGATATCCACTGTGCTCGCAAAGTCGGTGGCACTCGAGAAAACAGAAGAACAACTCGGAAAAATCCATGATAAGCTTGAGACGATGATAGACAGATTGGAAAAAGGCAGGCTGAGAATCGGGAACAAGGAGCTGGCAAGAACGACCGCGAAAATCGTCCGTCATGAGTATAATACCCTTGCCTATATCATGATTCTTGATAAGCCCGATATTACCTGGTCCAGCAGCAGTGCCAGCGAATTTTATGACAAAATGGGTGATTTCTTTGAATTGAACGACCGCTATAAAATCTTAAAAAGCAAAACTGAAATTCTGTATAGCATCATGGATGGCTTTTCTACCATCTCCCATTCCATCCGCGGTCTTTTTGTTGAATGGATCGTCGTTATTCTTATTGTTATTGAGATTCTCCTTACCCTATTTGAAATTGCGGGATGGCTTCCAAAATGAAAATTTATTTAATTCACAAAAAATTCAAGTAATGCAACACTTACTATTTCTAATTAACGATATAATACGAGTGTCACCTCATTAGTTCCCCACCTAAGCCTCGCTATATTTTTTAAAAAAAATTTAGAAAGTAGGTTGATTGGTTTTATGAAAAAAAGCGCCACAACCAAAGATTTTTTCAGTGGCAATAATCTGCAGGTAACAGCCTTTACGCATGAATTTGCCAATCCAAAGGAACGACAGGAATTTTTAATGAATTTAGCCATAAGTTCTGAATTTGACATGAGGCACCGAGGTCTTCTGCTATATTACGGAAAGGATTTCATTGCCTACAAACGTGAAAAACCCTCCGACCAAATCCGCAACGAATTTCTCCGTGTCATTTCGAAATTTATGGCCAATTGCTTAGAGGATAACTGCCCGCCCTCATGGCAGCAATGTCAATCCGCGTTTTGGGAAGAATTGATCTTCACCTTTTTTCCATATTCCATGAAAATTACCCCAAACGAAAAAGAAGCAGAAACCTTCCTATTCCAATTAAAGAAATTTGTCAGGTGGCTTGACCGGCGGACTGGTACCTCTTGGTATTCCGTAGTCGAAAAGTTTGCCCAAGAGGCCAGCTCTGAACTTACAATCTGCGAGAGGCTGCTAAATGCCCTCTTTTTAAACGACTTCCCTCGAATTCATCATCGTGATTGGAACCGCGATCAAGATATTGAGAAGGTGCATCAGAAATTCAACCAATGTTCTGATAAACTTGATAGTCTATTTGAAGTGACCAGCAGAATCGAGGATACCGTTGTCTTGACTGAATTCGATACAAATCGGACTTATTACATAAAAGGGCTGCCAAGCAAATTAATTGAAACAGGTATTATTATGAATGGTATGATAGGCAAAAGACGCGGGGAATTGGTTTGGAGTTGGTTCCGAACAGAGGGAATCTATCCACAAAGAGGAAAAAAGTACCTTACTTTGAATACGAATCCTGAGTCCAATTGATTATTATTGGAAGTTTTTTGTTAAAACCTATAGAACATTATAAGATTAGTATTTAAACTAGGAATATAGTATTCTTGACTACTTTGGAGTGACAGAAGATGGGCGAAACAGAACCGTACTATATAACTCAATCTAAGAGATTCTGTAAAGAACTCGGAATGGACCCCAACGATATAGCAGGTCCGCAAAGATTTTTGACAAAAGAAGAGCTTTTTATAAAAACGAAAGTCTATAGTGAGATTTTGGAAGTTGTAAGTTATTTTTCTACTAAGCTTTTAGATTCATTAAAAGGTACTCCTATTTTAATCAGTGTTTCTGATTCAAATGGATACTTGTTACATATGGCTGGCGATGAAACCATCAAATCTACTGTCGATGAATTTGGTATTAAGATAGGATGCCTTTTCACTCAGGAAGATACGGGGACAAATGTCATTAGCTTAGTCTTACAACAAAGGCACCCTATTTCCTTAATAGGCAAAGACCATTATCATAAGTTTCTACATGAAATAGCTTGTTATGGTGCACCGATTCATTACACCGATGAAGATCATTTATTGGGCAGTGTAAGCATCATGGTGCCGATTGTTTTTCAAAATCCTTTATTACTGACGATGTTATCCCAGGTAGTTGATTCTATCGAAAGAGAATTGCTGCTTAGAAAACAAAATAGAAAGCTTAATATCTTAAACCAAATTATGATAAGCAGGACTAGAAATGGCATCATCGTAACTGATAAAAAAGGAACTACAATAGAGTTTAATGATTTTGCCCAGAAAATTTTTAACCAAAGCAGCAGTACGGTAATTGGAAAAAGCATCTATGATTCCGTTTTGATTGGAGAATATTTTCGACGGGTCATTGAGTATGGAGCAAAATATGAAAACGAAGTGCTTACATTTACAAACGAAAATGGTGATGACATCGTTTGTTTATTTGACGCGCAGCCAATTTATGAGGAAGAAAGATTAATTGGAGGATTTGGTCAATTTCGGGACATCACGGACAGGTATTTATTTGAAGAAAAGATGAAAGAAGCTGAAAAGCAAGCACTTGCTGGTCGAATTGCCGCTGGTATCGCCCATGAAATTCGGAATCCGCTGACCACCGTCAGGGGCTACCTGCAATTTCTTGAAAAAGGAGTTGACGCAAGTACCTCCCAGCTATTTTCTAATTTGTTAATCCCTGAAATTGATCGCGCCAATAAAATTATTACTGATTTCTTGAGTATCACTAAGCCTTCGATTAAAGAGTTTGAACTCATTCAAGTTCAACATTTCCTAATCGATTACCTTTTGAAATTTCTTAAAAGTGAATCGTTATTATACAGTGTTGGATTGGATATTGAGATTCCTCCTGATGCTAAAAATCTTACCATCTTATGTAATCGTGAGGAGTTATTGCAGGTTTTTATTAATTTATTTCAAAACTCCGTACAGGCCAAAAGGGAAACTCCTTTAAAAATAAAAATCTCCACCAGAGTAATTCATGAACATATCCAATTTATTTTTAGGGATAACGGGAAAGGAATTCCCCTTTCCATCTTAGCTCATATTTTTGAACCGTTCTTTTCCACTAAAGATTGTGGAACCGGTTTGGGCTTACCAGTGTCTCAAAAGATTGTGGAAAACCATAAAGGAACGATGCAGGCCAGCAGTGACGGGATGGGCACAGAATTTATTATTGAGCTTCCAATCCATAAATTAGCCTGAATTTTTCTCAGGGGACCATCTATTCAATGATGGCCCCCTTTTATTTTTTATTGATCATTTTATTGATAATGCGAATTTGGCCTCTGTGACTTAATTCGTCCTCGAACACATGAAACCATTTGAAAAAATTGTTGGCTGGCCGGTCATACCAAAAAGGAGTTTGCTCATATAGCCATTCATCAGGAAGTGTTTTAAACTTTTCAATGGTTGTGTTTCTAACATCGGACAATTCCTGAAGATAATCTTCGATTGTTTTCCCTTTAAAATGTTCCTGCCCTAGGCTCCCTAAATCCAGCCCAGCTTGTAAGCGGCTAAACTCCTCCTCGGTTAGATCCCGATTTTCAAAGGTCACTATCTGGTAAGTTTTTTCTACAGCGGCCAGATGTCCCAGCAGCATCCCGATAGAATTAGCCTCTTCATCATAAAGAAAGTCCAGTTCCTCTATTGTTAAATCCTTTACGGCTTGAATCGTTGTTTCTCTCGTATAATTCATCATCGAAACTAATTTGCTAAATTCCAGGCCTAAGCCATCTTTTTGGTCAATTATATATAAGGTTGCTGTATCTACCTTCACGTATTTCACCTCAATTTTTCAGATAGGTACTATAATTCTGTTTAAAACTGGAATATCCTTCAAAAGGTATCTGACACTGCCATATTTCGTGGTAGAATTCTATTATATCCAGAAAAGCAGGTGATCTGAGTGACTAAATCCCAAAAAGTAACCTTATATTTTGTCCGTCATGGAGAAACGCAATTTAATGTGGAACGGCGATTGCAGGGATTTGCTGATTCCCCGCTTACTGAAAAAGGAATCGCCCAGGCCCAGGCAGTAGGAAAAGGTTTAGCGGATATTGAATTCAAGGCAGCCTATTGCAGTGAGAGCCAGCGGGTGATTGATACGGCCACTCATGCATTAAGAGACCGAAAAATACCGCTATCGACTGATGCACGCCTTAAAGAAATGAACTTTGGTGCCCTTGAATCCTTATTAAGATCCGAAATTACCGCTCGATACGGGAATATACTTGAGACTTTATTTAGTCTTACTGATTTTAATCTGGCGGCTCCTGAAGGGGAGTCCTATTCACAGCTCTATTCACGGACTTGTTTAGCGATTGATGAAATTCTTAAAAATCATGAGCGTGAAGGCGGAAATATACTTGTATTCTCACATGGCGTAACCATCGGTAATTATTTAATGCAATTAACCAAAAGCGCAAAATATCTTCACCATGATAATTGCAGCGTATCCGTAATCAGCTACCTGGACGGGGAATTTCAAGTGGAACGGGTTGCGGACACGTCTTTTAGAGAACTGGGATCAATTTGAAAATACCCACTAGGATGACTTAACAAGCTTGCTCTTATCAATTGTCGTGCAATTTTTCCTGGCCGGTGGGCTTTATGAACCGCTCTTTATCGACCGTCACCGCATTTTTTTCTGGTCAGCGAGCTTTATGAACCTCTCTTATCGACCGTTACCGCATTTTTTCTGGGTCGACGGGCTTTATGAACCGTTCTTATCGACCGTCACAGCGTTTTTTCGAACGGGGCAGGCTTTTAACTTCGGAAAGCAAAAAGAGCGATTGCTTTATTCGCAATCGCTCTTACTTAATAGGTTATTTTATGTAATTATAATGGGCCTAAATGGACTCGAACCATCGACCTCACGCTTATCAGGCGTGCGCTCTAACCAGCTGAGCTATAGGCCCTTAATTGGAGCGGGTGATGAGAATCGAACTCACAACATCAGCTTGGAAGGCTGAGGTTTTACCACTAAACTACACCCGCATTGATGGATTAAAAGAATGGCTGGGCTAGCTGGATTCGAACCAACGCATGTCGCAGTCAAAGTGCGATGCCTTACCGCTTGGCTATAGCCCAATATTATGAATGTAATGGGGCGACTGATGGGAATCGAACCCACGAATGTCGGAACCACAATCCGATGCGTTAACCACTTCGCCACAATCGCCAAAATCTATATATTAATAGCAGGAACTGCTAGAAAAAAAATATGGCGGTCCGGACGGGACTCGAACCCGCGACCTCCTGCGTGACAGGCAGGCATTCTAACCAACTGAACTACCGGACCATATTGCGGGGACAGGATTTGAACCTGCGACCTTCGGGTTATGAGCCCGACGAGCTACCGGACTGCTCCACCCCGCGACGATAAAAATATATTTTTTTGTTCATGCTCTTAGATGCATGACTGTATCAATCTCAGAAAGCTTATTCAAGCAGCAGCTCGATTGATACAACTCGCAGTTTATTCATAGAAGCAACGCTCGTTGCTCCACCCCGCGACGATAAAAATATTAAAATAATTATGGCGGAGGAAGAGGGATTCGAACCCCCGCGCGGTTTAACCCGCCTGTCGGTTTTCAAGACCGATCCCTTCAGCCGGACTTGGGTATTCCTCCGTTTAAAAATATGGTAGCGGCGGAGGGGATCGAACCCCCGACCTTACGGGTATGAACCGTACGCTCTAGCCAGCTGAGCTACACCGCCTAAAATATATATTTTACAAACTGCGACTGGTCGGGAAGACAGGATTCGAACCTGCGACCCCTTGGTCCCAAACCAAGTGCTCTACCAAGCTGAGCTACTTCCCGGAAAAATATATGGCGCGCCCGAAAGGAGTCGAACCCATAACCTTCTGATCCGTAGTCAGACGCTCTATCCAATTGAGCTACGGGCGCATAATGAAAACTATTTTCGCAATCTCGAAAAAATTCTGGTGGAGGATGACGGGATCGAACCGCCGACCCTCTGCTTGTAAGGCAGATGCTCTCCCAGCTGAGCTAATCCTCCAGAAATGGTGACCCCTACGGGATTCGAACCCGTGTTACCGCCGTGAAAGGGCGGTGTCTTAACCGCTTGACCAAGGGGCCACTTTAGAAATTCAGACAAAATAATAGCCCCAACAGGGGCTTAGCCTGGCAACATCCTACTCTCACAGGGGCGCGTGCCCCAACTACCATCGGCGCTGAGAAGCTTAACTTCCGTGTTCGGTATGGGAACGGGTGTGACCTTCTCGCCATAATTACCAGACTATTTATTAAGGGTTCATTCCCTCAAAACTAGATAATGCAGAAGAAGTATTGTAAAAACGAGTTCACCTTCATATGTTCATATGACTTGGTTAAGTCCTCGAACGATTAGTATCAGTCAGCTCCACACGTCACCGCGCTTCCACCTCTGACCTATCAACCTGATCATCTTTCAGGGTTCTTACTAGCTTGACGCTATGGGAAA
>NZ_JAHXYW010000029.1 GCF_019969725.1 Neobacillus bataviensis | reverse complement strand
CGAATCCCTTCTTTAACTATCCTGCCCCGTTTGTTGAATAAGAAATGGGATTGCCGCAGCAACCCCACTGTTCAACTCAAGCACCCTTTTGTGGAATAAGAAAGGAAATAGGAAACTCCAATTCTATAGTATTAGAGCATCCTATTGTTATACGTTTCTTAAACTTATATACAATATTTGAAATAGAAAAATGTTAAAAAATAGTCGGTACCATTCCCCCATCCATACGGATAGGGGAACCTTTAAATGCGGATGCATAAGGACTACACACAAATGTAGTTAGTCTACCTATTTCAATTGGCTTGATAAATCGTTGTATTTCAGATTGAGGTAGGTTTGTAGTCATAAATTCTTTCTCTTTTTCTGAAAAAGTCATATCATCATTAGGGTATATACCATCAATTATTTGATGAACATTTTCAGAGAGTGTTGGTCCTGGCATGATCGTATTGACTGTAACTTCTGTTCCTATTGTTAATTTAGATAAGCTTTTTGACAATGATAATAGCATTGATTTTGTCATACAATACTGAGGCATTTGTCCTGAAGGCATGATTGCTTCTTCACTCGCAATAAAGATAATGCGACCATAATTATTTTTTAACATTTTAGGTAAATAAAATTTAGATAATCCATTTGCAGCAAGAACATTAGTACGGAAGTATTTTTCCCATACTTCATCGTCAATGTCCTCATATTGCATAATTTCATAGATACCCATATTGTTAACTAAAATATCAATAGTGGGGTATTTTTTAAATAAAGCTTCTCTTTGTTGAATATCGACAATATCGGCTGAAGCATTTTGAGGAGAGGTAGCCGGGAACTCCGATTTAATTTCATTTACAATTCGTTCTACCTCTTCATAATTTCGTCCATTAATTAGTACATTGACACCTTCTTTGGCAAGTTCAATGGCAATTGCTTTACCTATACCTTTCGTTGATCCTGTAACTAAAGCTGTTTTATTGTTTAATCCCATATCCATAATACATTTCTCCATTTCATTTACCTTTTATGATTATAAAAAGTTAATAATAAAAACGCTCCTATCCTTTAAGGTAATAATTAGGTTAATCTTTTTTAATATAGTGTAAAAAAATGTACTTTTAAGACAAAGTTAATTTATCGAGTTTGTACCTAAATGTTCAGTACGCCAATTTGTGGGAGTATCACCTTCCCAAATGCGGAAGGCGCGGTAGAACGAGTTCTGGTCTTCATATCCAATCATAAAGGCTACTTCTTTAATATCGAACGAGGGGTCTGCCAAGTACTCTCGAGCCAACTTATGTCGGACTTGTGTCAAAAGATGCTTGAAGCTCGTGCCTTCGTCAGTAAGACGTCGCTGCAAGGTACGACCGCTCATCCCCAACTCGCTTGCGACATTCTTAATGTCAGGGTGCCCTCCTGGTAGGCTACGTTTCATGATCCACTTGACTATTTCGGTGATTGAGCGACTGCGTTGCTGCTCATCCAACGATTTGTCCAATACGGGAGTTAGAATCTCCAGCAACTCTTCGTTGTACGAGACAAAAGGGAGGTCCAGATCTCCTCGATGTAGCGTCAACCTGTTACAATTTTCACCAATCCGGATATGGCAGCCAAAGTAAGCTTCAAGTGCCTGTATGTCTCCCATTGAGTGCGAAAATTCGACAGATCTCGCCATCAACGGTTTACCTGTGCCTCGACGTCCAAGCTCCAAAAGAAATGCCAGAGTGATTCCAACCAGCATCGATGGACCTGATTGCTCGGTATACAACCAATCTAGTTCAATTGTACAGTCCTCACCTTCCTCGGTGATACGTAAGCTTTCAGGAGGACACAGTTGTTTGTACCGTGCCATTCGTTTTAGAGCGTCACGGTAGTCACGAGCATGGTAAGTCGCTAAGACTGCGGGTGGGTAATGCGCTGTTTCAAAGACGGTCGTAAGCTTGATAATTCCTTCGGCAGTGTCATCAATGAGATCCGAATAAGCCTGCCAAATCGCGAAATATTGGTCGGTGGTGACAGCTGGGTCATTAATAATGGTGAGCGGCAGTTGTGCTTTTCGAGCCACGTCGTGGGGAGCAATCCCTAATTTATGTATGCCTGCCCAAAATCCTGCTGGGATTTTAATACGAGTATGAGACTTCAAAATGGGTCCTCCTTTAGCTATCTACACATTCACTAGTTCTGGTTATGATTGCGTTCTACCTAGTTAACGGGACAGATATTATAATACCTATTCAATGTCGCCTTGTAACTAGCAAAGGGCGACATTTTACTAGCCAACTACGTCGAATAAATCCGTTAGTAATAGATACCATTAACGTAATGAAGCTGCCGTTTATATAGGCAGCTTCATTAAAAGATACCCTAAATAATCCTATCTATAAGCGGTTTAAAAATGTATTAGTGTTTTTGTTATTTGTACCTACTCATCAGAAAGCCACTCATTATAATCTTGGGCTTAAATTGATCTTAGCATTAAATTAATTTACCCGGTATCAATATGTCTACACTTCACAATATGGCCCGATTGTTGAAAAAAAGCTAATGACGTTTGTTCAACTAAACTGCCCCGTTTGTTCAATAAGAAAAAAGCAGCACAAGAGCTGCTGGTTTATTAACGAAGCACTATTTAATTGAACTTAAATAATCGTTGATTCTTTGCAATTCTTCGGCATATAATTTCTTAAACGCCTCTGTAGCTCTAGAAGGGAAGAGCGCTGGAAAACAATTGTAGCCACCAGGTCGCAAGGCAAAGGTTTCAGAAGCACCGAAAAGCAAATTAGCTGAAACAGGTGAAATTCCTGTTGGTGAAATTCCGTAGGGAAGCGTGTTGTCCTTAGCCTATGCTTACGAAAGGAGTGCGGGTTCGAATCCCGTCAGAGGCATACTCAAAACTGCACCATATCCCTCAAATGCGATATTAAAGAGAGAAGGATTTCCATCTTTTCTTGTTCCACTAACCTGCTCCGTTAGTTTAATAACAGCATAGCCTTCTTCGATGTAAGTTTCTAGACAAATTCATACATTTAATAAAAGTGAAAAATCCACCTATACAAAAGGTGGACTAGCATAGTTGTTATTCAATTAAAGTTCTCCGTTAGCGGAACACCTTGTACGTCTATTTCTCCAACTCATAGCGGGCCGCGATAATGCCCGACTTGAGCGTTCGGCTGGACAGTAGCTTAAGCCTGATTTTCTCGCCTCCGCCGTCGAATACCGAATTTCCGCCGCCAAGGACGACTGGACAAATTGTAAGCAGGAATTCGTCGATCAGGCCAAGCTTTAGCAGCGTCTTTGCCGCTCCCGGGCTGCCGAAGATAACGGGATTTTTGCCGGGCTGCTCTTTGAGTACCTTGATTTCCTCTGCGATATTGTCCTTGATCAGCATCGTATTGTTCCATTCCACCTTGTCCATCGTGCCGGAAATGACGATCTTCTTAACATCCTGCAGCCATTTGGCATGCTCCATTTCGTGCCTCGTTGCATTCGGATCGTCCAGCACTGTGGACCAGTAGCTCTCCATCATGCGATACGTTGTCCGTCCGTAAACGGGAACTCCGACTTCGGGTACGACCTCCTCGGCGTATTTCTCAAATTCCTCGTTGTACGGAATCCAATCGAGTCTTCCGTTCGAATCCGACGCATACCCGTCCAGTGACACATGAATGAACAATACGAGTTTTCTCATGTCCGTTTCTTCTCCGATTTCGAATTTTATTTTGTTCGATTTTTTTGGCCGTTGGCCCGCGTTTCATCATGCTGTTACGTTCATTATAAATCATTACGTTACGTAAGATTCAAGTGGAAATCTGAATAGATTACAACAATGTTGCTCAAAACTGCCCCGTTAGTTGAACAGGAAATTCTTTTGCATGATTGCTTTTGGTAAATATTTAATCTATTTTTCCTGTAGCAACTTGCTGCATAACTTCTTCTATTTGAGGAAGACTCTTTTCTTTCGCTAGTTTTATTGCTTCTTTATATATATACTTGCTGTAACTATTTTCACCGTATGATATTGCTTCAAGCAATAATGTTTTTGCTTCATTTTCCCTTTCATCAAATCTATATAAAAACCTTGAATTTTCTAATAAGTATTTTTGTTTAACTGCGTAAAAAACGACTTCATTATTTTCCCTAAATGAATTTGTTGAAAAAATAATATTCAGAGCAGCCTCATAATTGGATTTACCATTCTCCTCTGCAAAATATGGTTCAATTTTTTCATTTCTAAAATACCAATATCCCCAGTTTGCTTTTAAAAAAGGTAACTGATCCCTTAATTCCTCTTTATATTTATCAAACACTACAAGAGCCTTTTCCGCCATTTCAAATCTTTCATCTTTAATCAATTCATATATAAAAGAAAGGCTAATAAAACTTTCCTCTTTGTCCATTTGTGTTTCCCTAGTAAATTTCGATGAACTATAATTTTTATCAAAAATATAAAGGAAAGATTCAATTAGTTCTTCAATTTTTCCATATGGGATTTTGTTTTTTGCTCTAGGATTTTTATTTTTATCAATAATTGATTCTAGGAGCCTATTAATAAGAATAATAAGAAACCTATCATTTTGTAACTCTAAACTTAATAATTTTTCGTTATAGGATTGGATTAAATAACAAATGTCAGGACTATCTATCCCTCCCGAGAAAGCAAGCTTGAGATATACAAACCATAATTTATCATGATAAATAGCTTTATCATCTTTTATAATTTGATTTTTCAATCTAGTTTCCGCCTGCTTAAGGTCATCTATTTCCCCTCTTCCGGTTAAAGCAGAAATTATCAAGTCTTCAAGGTCACTATTTTCTGAATCTGGATTATCTAATTTTATTACTTCATCATAAAGCCCAGCTAATATATAGTGTTCAGCCATTAAGACGCTGTCTTTTTCAATTTGGTCAATAGCTTTTTGAATTACTTTTTTTGTCGTTGATTGTATATTCGGATTAATAAATATCCCCCTGTTTTCAAAGTCATTAGGTTGAGTAAATACTGGTGCTTCATATCTTGAAATTGTCTCCATTGTTTCTGCGAGGTACGTAAACGGTGACTTGATAAAATTTGGAGGAAAGCATCCTAATTTTTGAGCAAGTAATACAAAAAATGAATCTGCATCATATCCTCTAATATAAAAAGCATATTTTTCCTCTGAAAATAGTTTTTTCTTTAAATTTTCATTTGGATTACTATCCTTGTATCCCACCCAAAACAATCTATTCTCAAATAAATCCTTTTCAGTTAGAAGTTGAAAAATCGGGTCATTATTTCCACTGTATCCAACAACTATCCATAAGCTATTTTGATTAAGTTGGTCAAAAACCGGTTTTAAAATTTGAGCCTGTATATTTACTTCATCCCCGGTATTACATAAGACAAATCCAGTGTGTTGTCCATGTAAATGGAGAACAGATTTATCAAATAATAAATCTGTGCGGAAATCTTTTGATGTGGTCAAATCGTAAATTGCTGGAAATTCTCCTACTAAAGAACAAGCCTTATGCACTAAATTATCGAAATTTGTAGTGATAATACGATTGACCAAATTATTTTTTAATAGTTGAGCAATAGCTATATGAGCCCAGTTAACCTTTGAATCCTTTACAACACTCATTATTAAATTTCTTCGTTCAATTGGTGTAATTTTTGACATACATGTTGCATAATCCTTTGGATTAGCCCTTTTATAGTCTCTTGGATAAAGTTCCTTTATTTTATTTATCAGACCATCTGCTGTAGGAATATTCCCGGTAACTGAACAACCTGCACCTATTAGTAAATTGACTTTAATTCTATCATCTTTGGCTTTTTGTAAAGCATCCACGACGTCTTCTATTTGTCTTTCATAGACCATCAAAAGTCCTCCTAAAATGAATTTCAAGCAAAAATTCGTTTTAACTCCATCTATTTCTACAAAAAATGGAAAAATCCTTTTAACTTTTTAATAATGATGAGCGAGGAAATTAATTTCGAATTAAGCAAGCTAGTGGGCTTAAAATTGCAGTACGCAGGAATGGCATCTAATCTTTTTGGGTGGATAGTGAAGACACCTTAGCTTGTAAGGTTTCAGTTTAAGTGTAATCATTCACAAATTACCTACATTTAAATTTACTTGTTTTTATCCCTTTCACCCATAATACCTTCTGCCATCTTGAATGTCCGTTAGTTCAATAAAAAAGATCGCCGCAGCGATCCATCTTTAACTATTGCATCCCTTTAGTAGGAATATATTTTTATAAATCGATAAAGCCCCGACACTAAGGGGCTTCGTTTAATAAAATTATTACTCTGCTGAATAAGCAGTTCCCCAAACGATTACAAATCCTGTTTGATGTGCAGCAACGTAGACAGAGCCAGTATCGACATCAAAAGTTTCGCTAACTAGAGCTTGTGCGATTAAATCATCTAGCTCAGTCTCTGTTACCGGTGCGCCAAGAGCAAGAGCAAGCTTTTTAAACAATTCTTTGTGAGCAGCATCAGCAAAAACTATTCCATCTGCCACAACACTAGCGATGTATTCATCACCATCGTATAAATCATAAACATCATTTTCTGCATCATATTCAACAGTTACGCCGTAAGGAGCAGCAACTTCTTTAATCTTATTTAATGTTGGGTCAACGGCTACAACAGCACCGTCAGCTCCAATTTGTTTTCCTTCAATCGTTGTATTGGCTGCCATAATTCCGGTGCTGTAGAAGTAATAAGTTTTTCCGTTAATGTCATTCCAGCCAAGCGCCATTTTACCGGAAGTAGGATTTAGGTAGAACCAGTTCCCACTAGATAGTAGCCAGCCCGTTTTCATAGATCCATCGGCATTTAAATAGTACCAGTCTGAACCAGACTTAAGCCATCCAGTTTTCATGGCACCGCTTGCGTCAAGATAATACCATTTGCCACCTGAAAGTAACCAGCCAGTTTTCATGGCACCGCTCGCATCAAGAAAATACCACTTTCCACCTGAAAGTAACCAGCCAGTTTTCATGGTTCCTGATGAATTAAAAAAGTACCATTTAGTTCCCACTTTCACCCATCCTGTTTTCATGACACCAGTTGAATCAAGAAAATACCATGACCCATTATAAGCAAGCCATCCTGTACGTTTAACACCACCTGCATAGTAATACCACTTTCCATTTACTTGTTTCCAACCAGCACTTGTTGTTGACTTGCTGCCAGTGGTTGACTTGCAGCAATAAAATTACTATAATCACCG
Source organism: Neobacillus bataviensis (assembly GCF_019969725.1). Next base: position 9,768 of record NZ_JAHXYW010000029.1, on the reverse strand, counting down.
GATGTCACTTCACATGGATACCCATCATTATCACCATCGAGGCAGTGAGGATCATTACTTGCGCTATATCCATTGCTATACCAAAAATCCATTACAGCTTGTTTACTTGAAAAATCTTTACAATCCTTATCGGTGAATGCCAAAGCTTTAGGCTGGTTCCCCAATAGTATTGCTGCTAACAGCACTGTTACTAAAACAAAAGTTTTTTTCATATGTATCGCCCCCATTTTTTTGGTACTTTTTCCCTAGGAAACTATATCACTATTTCTCTATCAAAGGAATATATATTGAATGAAAATAATTAGACATTGTTCGACAAAGAAAACCAAGCAGGACTTTAGCCCCAATAATTATTGCAAAAAAAATAGAGAGAAATACAATCGACTGTACTTCTCTCATTAATTAAAGCAGAATTGACAAAAAATTATACATCCACTGCAACAGGGTCGACAAATCCAAACTCAATTTTTCCTGAATGCTCATTCTTTTGTTCTACTTTATCCGGCGCCTTGAAACCGCTTCGATCAAGAATATCTTTTATGGCGGATAATCGAACGTTTTCTGATTCTGCACTCATTGCAAGCTCAAATATCATTTCTGCAGATTTCTCTGCCATCGTCGCCAGACGGCCCTGGATGCGATCACGGCGTTCCTTTTCCAATTCATCAATGTATTCCTTTACACGAGGATTTCTAAGCAGCCTGTAAGCCTCTTGAGATGCGCCGATTTCCGCATACCCAGCGAGAATCGCCGCCTTATGTCCGTTGCTTATCTCCAAAAAGATTTCAGAGAATTTTTTTTGCTTGTCGGTTAGATTATCAAAAGTTTTCACTAATCAAATCCCCCATTTCTGTTGCGGTAATCTAATCCTATTAAGCCCTTTCCTTGACCTGGCAATTACGCATTTCCTCAATTGAAGGACACCAATAAAATTAGTATTTTTTTGAAGTTAGAATGCCATTTAGACACCAGTATTCATTTTGAATTATTAATTAAATATTGATGTATTTCATTTTGTAGTTTTTTATCATGAATCAAATTATCGTTATCATATTTGATATCGATTTCCTCAAAAGTCAAACCGGCTTTTTGAACCATTTCTTTTACACTTTTCCAAAGACTCTCCATATCTATTATGTCTATCGGAATTCCATTTTCATCAGTTACATAGACGGTATATACACCCGGTTCTACTTTATTAAGTAAAGTATACTCAAAAATACTAATTGTTTTCATATAAAAACACTCCTTAAATAGTTTATTAATGAAATTTGTTTTCACTTATTTGATTGGCAAAATGTAACACAGAGTAATTGAGTTTTTTGTCATCCTGAAATGCCTATATTAGAGCATTCCTAATGGTGTAATAAAAATGATAATAAATATAATTGCCGGATGTGTGTGGGGCAACAAAGACAGTTTGAAACCCATATCGTGTCTCAAATGCTTTTAATGAACCTAATAACGCACGGGCTTGGTATTCGCTTCTATAATTGCCCTTAATGATATTTTGATAGCCGTTAGGATCCTCAACCAGAATCAGAAAAGGGAACCGTTGCGCCCTTATCAATTCATTTTCAAAACGAGTCCTGTCCTTAATCGTTGTTGCCAACTCGTCCACACTGTTTTTCCTTTCAATTGCCGCCGGAAAAAATAAATCTCTATGAATTCCCAGCTCTACATTTTTAGGCAGATAGGCAGAATAGTCGCCGTAATCCAATTTCTTTATTTCAAATGGGATTTTCTTTGACTCAAAGTATTCAAGAATATGCTTGTTCTCCTGCTCTCTCGAATCAACCAAGATCACAATAGAAGAAAGCAATTCTTTTATTTCCTTGTCCGTGTATTTGTATTTCATGGCCACGTCCTTCAAAATCAAACACTCCTTTTCTTTATGGTACTGTCGTTCTACGTTTGCCATATTGTAATCGCCCCTTTGAATGGGGACACATTTCTTCCTAGTTATCTGTCATCGGTCAATCCCTTGGGAATCTATGGCATAACCTCTTTGCGGACAGATTGACATATAAAAACCAGTAAGGCTTAAATATGGGTTGTATACCCCTTATTCACCATATTTCTATTTTTATAGTTAAACAATCTGTCCCATCCGTCCTCTAATGGCAGTAACCCTTGAGAGAGTAAGGTTGAAACCCTTACGGACAGATAAAAATCATTAGTCCTCTATCGATCCTTTATCTGTCCCTACGTCTGTAGACGGTTTGTTTCCCATATGGATGAAAAATTTTTCTTCCGATACATTCCCAGCCTTCAATGTTTTTCAAAGTTGAATTAATTTCTCTGGCTGTTACTGGTTTCAAATCGTGTCTATATCGACCTAATACACTTTCCCAGACATGGAATGCACATGTTTCATTAATAGGCAATTTTGTTTTGCCTTGGAAATTGTTCACTTCGATATACCCCCTTTGAAGCACATACACAATCTCCTCTGCATAAAGACCTCTATCGGTATTTTCGGTTTGAATTTTTCTTGCTTCATTTTCAAGATAATCCGGCAATTTTAACGGTTCACCCTTGGCTTTCATCTCGTAATAGAAATAAACGGCTTCTGCCCATATCTGGTCTACTTCAAGTGGACCTTTTTCGAACCATTTGTCTTTAACCTCTACGATCCACCAACGCCTGCCGCCAGTATCATCTTTCAATGGCTCTTCATCATTTGTGGTCGCAATGAAAATAAATTGCCTTGGTTGATTAACAGTCCTTCTACCGTAAGCCGGTCTATATTGATCGTGTGTTGAAGTAATAAATTGTTTAGTTCTCTTCTGATCCCCTTTGCTGACCGCCGCCATTTCTCCTAACTCACAAATCCATATCCCTTGCAGCTGTTCCTTGGCATCTTTTCCCCTCATATCATCAAGGGAATCAGAAAACCATTCACTGTTGACCGCCAGCGTTTGAATGAATGATGATTTCCCTACGCCTTGGTCTCCTTTTAACGTCAATACATAGTCAAATTTGCACCCCGGCTCAAAGGCTCGTTTAACTGCTCCTACTAGGGCTAGTCGTGTTTGCCAACGGTTTAATTCGGTATCATCTGCCCCCATAAAATCAATGAGCAATGTATCGAGCCGTGGTTTTCTGTCCCATTTATCACGTACGCTTTTCAGATATTCCCGAACTGGTTGGTATTGTTTTTCTGATACGATCTGATTCAAAGCATCGTAGACAATATCCTTCGATTTAATGCCATAATGCATAGATAAATAGTTTCTCAAACACGAATCGTCATGATCTGTAATGGCATTGGTCGCGTCTAATCTTGACCAAGGTGCTTCCCCTATCAGCTCCGGCTTTCCCGTTAATAAATTAAAAGCGAATTTTCCTTGCAGCTGTTCATCGTTCCGTAAAATCAATAAAGTATTGAAGGCATTGCTAAAAATCTTTCCTTTTTCCGATGTTTGTAATTGTGAACGCCAATCTTCTTCTGGTTGCATGAAATCTTTCTCTATTCCATGTATTCGTAGTAAATCGGCTCTTGCATTGTCAATAGTTGCTTCCAATCTTCTTCAACCCCCTTTGCCCTCTTGTAAACTTCAATCTGTTGCTCAAAATCTATTTCGTCAAAGAGCACTGGAACCAATTCATCTATTAGACGCCGATGATCGTCTGATTCCTGGTAATAGCTAATCAAAAGGGTATCCTGCAGCATCTCTTCTAAATTCTCATGGTTCTCATGTTTTTTTGCAGCAGCCTTCATCCAATCTCGCAAACTACAAAGATAATCGAAAACCGCTCTGCAATCCTGTTCAAATTTTTTTACCATCAATTTATCTTCATACTGCTTGCTGGCCACTATCTTCTGTTCCTTGGTCAGCTTTTTTCCCGGTAAGCCAATTCGCTTGTTCAGGATTGAAATGGCTTTTCCGTTTTCAATCCCATTTAAACGTGCAAATAAATCTATTTGATCGCCGCTCACTCCGCAGCCAAAACACGAAAATATATCCTTTTTCGGTTGAACACTGAAAGAAGGTGTTCTTTCTCGATGGAACGGACATATCCCAAAATAACTGCGCCCTTGTTTTTTTAGCTGTAACGATGATTCCTCGACGACCGTCATAATAGGTATCTGCCTTTTAATCTCGGATATGATATAATCTAAAGTGTATTTATTAATTTTAATCACCTACTTTATGGTGTATTAAAACCAAACCGCCTAGCCCCACTAGAGCGGTTTTTTTGCGTACACCAAATAATTAATATTTTTCCTGTTCTGCTTTATGGTTCAGTATCGTATATTTATTTCTTTGAGTTTCCCTTTCTCAACAATTGGCTTGTCGTCATTTCATGTGCCTCTCTATCCCCTTAAATTCCCTTTTTTCATTAAGAATCTTTGTGCGACTTTTGTTCCATTATCTGCATCCAATTCTCAATTGTATTCTTCCTAAACAAAATCCTTTTTCCAACCCTTACACAGGGAATACTACCTTCCCTAACCAGTGTGTAAATAGAGTCCTTAGAAACACCAATATAAGCCGCTGTTTCTTTCACTGTTAAAGTTTTTCGCTCCAATTTAATCCTCCTATGCTTTTTCAATTTCTTTTTTCACTTCATCGATAGCTGCAATAACTTGTGATCGCATACTTTCCGTCATTTCCAATCGCATCCATCGATAGAATGTGTTTTCGTGGATTCCCAACTTTTCTGCAATTAACCAGTTTGGAATGTGTTTTTTATAATCTCGAATTTCTAAATTTCGGCTGTACAATCGTTGTTCCCTCCTTTGCTATATCCTCGTGGTGCTGGTATTATGATATAATCAAAAGTAAGCGTATGAAATGCTTTTTATGCGTACCTTTATGCGTACACCAACAAAAAAAAATAAGGACTGGTTATTTATGCAAAAATTTATACCTGCTCTGGTTCGTGAAGACGAAGAAACCTTAAGAAAGAAATTTGAATATCCTATTGAATTGCAACTTGGATTTATCCAGGACATAAAGATGAAATCCTATAAATCCTATAAAATTGTTGAAGTGGGAACTACTACTTACATCGCTGCTGAATGGTTTCTGGATTTTGTAAATTCAGGTGATAAATCACGAGCAAATTTCGTAGGTCATTTTCTAAAATCATCAATTAACAAATATGATCTTTCTTTTAAACAGGAGGAAATTTTAGGAGAAATTCTAAAACTGAACGTAAATGATTCTGATTCAATTCTTCGATTTTGTAATAAATATGGTTTAATTTTTGAAAATCCAAAAAGAGAGAAAGAGACACTCTTAGATTCCGTTTTTGAAAAGTTTGACTTTTTCCTATATGAAATTATCAAGTTTAAACATTGTGTTGCATTGCACGTAGCAACACAAAATAATGATTATAATTTTTTAAAAACCGAACCCCTTACAAAGGAAATTTTTGAAAAGATTGGTGGCACAGATTTAGACCACTGGATTTTAGCTGGGAATGCTGCAAAAAACTCTTTAATTAACGAAAGATTAGTTGAAGTACATCCAAGGTTACTAATTAGCGAAAATGGGAAAAATTCAACTGCAGGAATTTTTGCAAAAAATCCAATTGGATACATTTATTACGAACTTTCCAAAGTTGTAGGAAATAACACCAAGTTTGAAAAGTGTCAATGCTGTGGAAACTTTTTTACACCTAACAAAGGAACTCATAGCTTTTGCCCAACTAGTCACCCTGGGAAAAGAAGTTCCTGTGAAAATAATTATTCGAAAATGAAGCGGAGGGCCAGGGAATATTATTTTATCGATGGTTTGTCAGTGGACCAGATACATAACAAAATTAATCGGCCCAAAAAACCAACAATTGAAGAAATAATAATGTGGATAGATGATTATAAAGGAAATTTAAAAAAGGAGGATTTTTAAAATGGCATATATTGAAAAAAGAGGAGCGGATTCTTATAGGCTTGTGGCCAACGCGGGGTTTGATGCAAATGGTAAAAGAATTCGCCGTACAAAAACTGTTAAATGTAAGAATAAAACTGAAGCAAAAAAAGAATTAGCAAAATTTGTTACCGAAATTGAGGTGGGAGAGTATATTGCACCTGAAAAAATGACCTTTTCAAAATTTGTTGAAGAATGGAAAGAAAAGTACGCTTCAAAACAGCTTGCTCCAAACACCTATGAAAATTACGTTACTTCGTTAAATTGCCATATAATACCTTCATTTGGTCATATGCGGTTAGATCAGATTAACAGCTTTCAAATATTAAACTTTTTAGATAACCTCGGCAAGGACGGCAGCCGTTCAGATGGAAAAGCCGGAAAATTATCCTCAGCGACAATCCAATTTAATCACCGTATTTTAAGAAATATTTTTAAAAGGGCTGTTGATTGGAAAGTAATCAAAGAAAGCCCAGTGTCCAATATTCAAAAGCCAAAAGTTGAATCAAAAAAAGCTCAGGTATATACAGAAGAGCAAGTAAACATTCTAATGAGCCATTTGTTAAATGCGGATGAAAAATGGAAAATGATAATTACACTGGCAATAACGACTGGTATGAGGCGGGGTGAAATTTTGGCATTACAATGGGATCATATAGATCTTGAAAAAGGGAAAATTTATGTAAAACAGTCATTAACCTATACGAAGGAAAATGGGTATATTTTTAGACAACCAAAAACAAAGAATTCGATTCGTACAATTTCTTTATCGCCTAATGTAACTGAACAGTTAAAACAGTTTAAACTTCTAAAAAATAAAGAGAAATTACGTGTTGGGGATAAATGGGAAGGCCAAGAGCGATTTTTACTATTCTCAACATGGGATGGCAAACCAATGTACCCAACAAGTATTACATCATGGTGGAGAAAGAAAATTAATGAGATTGGCCTTCCTCATATTACTTTTCATGAGCTAAGGCATACATCAGCAACTTTGTTAATCAATCAAGGGGTACACATGAAAACAATTAGTGCAAGACTAGGGCATTCAAAAATCGGAACAACCATGGATTTATATGGTCACGCATTGGACAGCGCAGACGAGGCAGCTGCCAACACATTTGACCGTTTGTTTTCTACACCGCATAAGAATACAATCTAATAGCCACTATTGAGGTGGCTGTTTATTTTTTTGCCACCAATCTGCCACCAATGCATCTGTATTAATCAATTAGCTTTCGCTGTTACAACAAAAAAACCTTGATAAATCAACGTTATCAAGGTTCTGTTATGATGACCTGTGAGGGGTTCGAACCCCCGACCTCAACCCTGTCAAGGTTAGCGGTATGAATCCGTTACCCCTACGGTAAGTCATTGGATAAGTCAAACGTTGATATGTAAACGATAAGTCAGCGTTAAGTCATGCGTAAATTGTTCCGTTATGTCGAATTATACCGAATAGGTGCGCTACCTTGCAAGTAGTTGAAGCGAAACCCGTTAATCAAAAAACACAGTAACCGAAATATCTTCCTTCTTTACATACTTCTCTAATTCTGCATATTTTTTCATTTTAGAATCTTAAATACCGATATTTTACATATAATTCTTTAGGTCAAATTAACCATTATGAATCGGAGGGATTTCGAATGAGGAACGCGTTATGCTTGGCTGGCTACTTCGCCATTGCTGTCGGTATTATTATCGCTATCTATATCGTATCATCACTTAAGGTAATCGACATAAGTGCGATTGATTTTGTTGCAGACGAGGCTCCGCATCCTTACCGTTGGCTTTACGCTGGTTTTGTCCTTGCAGTAACGCTGCCGCTCGGCATGTTGGCGGTCACAGTTTCGCATTATCTCGAAAGTAAAGAAGGCGAATATACATATAACGCAAAGAAAAGGCGCGAAGAAATATCGCGCGACATTTAGCCTCGGTAAATCACTGAGGCTTTTTATTATTATATTCTGATGAAATTTACTGATCTGTCTGGAATAATTATTTGTTAGAAGTTCATAAATTCACTTAATTTTCGACTGCTTCTTAAGAGCCATTCTTATTCAACTAACGGAGCAGGTTAGTGGAAGAAGGAATACAATTTTTAATATGGAATTAATAATGTAAAGTAAAATCAGGATAGGTTAATATATGGATTTAACTGGATACCAACAATTAATGAACAGTACCAAGTGGGAAGAAATTAGATTAGCAATGTCAGACTTTCCAGAAATGAATTTGTGGCGAACAAAAGATATTGAAAATGGTTATATAATTGGGGGTTTATAATGCGTTCTGTAATTTTGATATTTGAAGATGACAAACAAGACGCGATAATAAGATTCTTTGACAGTTATTGTAATGAATCTTTTGGTGAATGGCCAGAAAAACAGTGGAATGTTTTAGTTAATGATGATGCTTGTTTATACATTAATCCTATCTTTGAATATGAAGATGATTTTATACCATTCATTGAGGACATTGAGGACGAGGATTCATTGAAAATCCTGAAAGAAATTGATAATAATGTGGTTCTATGGGGAATTGATATATCTGGAAGGCATGATGGGAGAAAAGAAGTTACTGAACTTATTATTCAACTATTTTCAGTTGAATCAGGCTATGCAATTGATGATTACACTGATCACTTCTGGACAATGGAGGAGATACAAAACAAGAAATTGATTAAAGGTCATGCGTTTTTTGACTTTAAAGGCTGTTATCTCGAAGAAAAGCATACTGATTTTTATGATGCTTTGTTAGTTTTAACAGACCCATATGCTAGGAAAGCACTTACCAATAAGTACCCATCTCGTAGTTATGGGTTATGGAATGCAGAAATATTAGAGGTGCATCGGAAAACTGGAGGATATTCGAATTATGATTTTACAATAAAGGTTAAATATGATACTTATACAGGTGCTCATAATCCACTAGAAGGTCCAGTCACTCTAACTTTTGATGTAAAGCTCGAAGGGGTCACTGTAACTAAAGTTGAAGGATGATTTTGATATTGTTCGACTAACGGGTGCAAGAGTTAAAGATGGAGATCGCTGCGGCGGTCCTTTTTTGCTTGTTGTGCTAACGAAGCAGTATAGTTCAATAAGGAAATAAGGACAAAGTTAAAGAATATATGATAAATATACAAAATTAATTTGCTTTAGGGGGTAATTATTTATGAAAGTTTATTCTACTGATGCAATTAGAAATATTGGTATGCTTGGTCATAGTAGGTGCGGTAAAACTTCAATAGCAAATGTACTAAACAAGCTAAACAAGGGATGTCTTATTTGTGGCGTTTTAGAAAATATGGGGCATTTTGAATGGTTATGCAAAAAATGTGAAGAGGATTTCTGGGTAACATATGAACGAGATGGGGGATACACCATCACTAGATTAGTGGGACACAGTCGTACTGACTGAAGGAATAAGCTGAATGAATAAACATTGTTATTCAACTAACGGGTGCATTAATTAAATTAAAAAGACCATCATATTAGATAGTCTTTACTGCTAGAGGGATTGAATTGTTAATGTACAAAAAGGTACTTATGCAGCTCTTCGATAGTGATCCCTTTATTTTTCGCTGCCTTTTCTATGAGGTCTAATTCAAAATACATTGCTTCAGATAAAACTCGTTTTTTAATGTTCTTTCTTATCTCATAATAAAATCTTGCTAAAAAATCTACTGGTAAATTTTCGTATAATGATTTCAATTTATGTATACACCTCATAAATCCCTCTAGACCAAAAGTACCATATGTTATGAAAATTAACAATAACGCAATCATTTAATCCTGATTATTCATAATTTTGTGTTTAAAAAAGAGTTGCTGTTGCAGCTCTTTTTCTTGTTCTACTAACGGGGCAGGATAGTTAAAGAAGGGATTCA
>NZ_JAHXYW010000028.1 GCF_019969725.1 Neobacillus bataviensis | reverse complement strand
GTGTTCCTTCTGTAAGAGTTTTATATCCACAACATTGGCAAGTATATAGCTCCATTTTTTTCACCGTTCCAACACTTTTTTTATATATTATATCAGCTTCCTTGTTCAACTAACCTGCCCCGTTAGTTTAAGTACAAAATTGCAAAAACTATATTCAATTTAAATCAAAATTATGTAGATTGAGTCCAATTTACAACAATATCCAAACAAAAAAATACCTTTGATCTATAGAATCAAAGGTCAAAGTTGAACTTAGTGGTCTAGGCTAAGTCCATTTAGGAGGTCTAAACTCAGAAGAATTTAAACTATTGTTATATTAACATATAATGAATTTTTATTCAATGGTCCAAATAATTATACACACCCTTTCCTTTGGTTTCTTTTCCAATAACTTAATGCTCCCTTTTGAATTCAAGCACCCGTTAGCTGAATAATACTATTTAAAACAAAGGAATTGCTATTTCCCCATTTACCTTAGTAAATTGATCCTACCTTGTTTCTAAAACAGAATGAACTGAGTTCATTTTGAATTACCATTTTGCAATTGCTTAATTCATAAGGGCATAAAAAATGCATTTACTAATTTACAAAGAGGAGATTAATAACATAATAAAGAGACTAATTGTATTATATTAATATGAAACAAAAGATATATGATGAAATTGGAGGCAGACTTATGAAAATACTTGTTGTCCTTGCTCATCCTAGAACAGATTCACTGACGTCGAACATAACAGAGCGGTTTACTGCAGGATTGTCCGAAGCAGGACATGAATACGAAATCGCCGATTTGTATGCCGAAGGATTCAATCCGCTATTATTTCCGCAAGATGAGCCTGATTGGGATAATCCCAACAAAGTATACTCGAACGAAGTGTTGAGAGAAATGAATCGAATCCGGGCAAGCGATGCATTAGTCTTTATTTTCCCAGTGTGGTGGTACAGCATGCCTGCTATATTGAAAGGATATTTTGATCGGGTGTGGAATAATGGATTTGCATATGGTACAGCCAAATTACCCGTTCAAAAAATAAGATGGATTGCCTTAGTTGGTGTAACTCAGGCTCAATTTGAAAAACGTAGTTATCATTTGATGATGCAGCACCATCTGAACGTAGGATTGGCGGAATATTGCGGAGTTCAAGATTCAAAAGTACATTTTATATATAATACTCTTGCGGAATTTGATGATAGCTTACAAGATAAGAACAAAAATCATTTTGCCGCTTTATTAAACGAGGCTCATAAAATGGGGCACACTTTTTAGTGTATTAGATCATGTAAAAATCTTAGTGCCCGACATTTGAATACCATGAGGTGGATGTCAGTCATGCTGCCCGACAGGGTCCTTGCCCGTATTTTAGTTGATTTTCTGACCGTACTTTAAATGTCTAAAACAATAAAGCTACTACCTAATGAATTTCACTTAAAGAAATTTAAGCTGCTATCTGTAATTCCGCCAAATGAAAGGAAAATACTGTCCTTAATCCTGAATTAGTACAATTATAAAAGAAGCCCGTCAGGCTTCTTTTTTACATAATCTCACCATATAGGCTTGTTAAAATAAAGCGGCTGTGAAATAGAATCTATCTTTACCGCCGTCTAATCTGATGTCATCGCCGTGTCCTATAATTATATCAACTTGATCTCCAGCAAAAAGTGGTACTATGTTACACCCCATTACTATAGTTCCTCCATCTACAGAAGGTTGTCCGAAAAGAAACGTTTTTAATACTCCATTAATCCGAATAGCCATATCAAGGGGCTGACTTACCGAAAGTGGATCAATATATAATCCGACACAAATGGAATACACACCACTAGTAGAAGGAATAAACGTAGAGGTAGTTGGGTTATATTCATGTGCTAGATCATATTCCACCATTGGAAATAAGACTTTAGTTGGGTCGTCAAACCTGGAAATAACTTGATCACCAAGATTAAAAGCTCTAAAAGCATGCTTTGCCATTTTATGCACCTCCTTATTTTGAACTATATATAGCTTATTCGGATATAACTCGTGTTGTATCAACAGTTAACGGAGGGGAATCGTGGATTTATGATAGCCCATATTGTTTCTTGCATAAACAAAAGCTAGGATTCCTCCTGGCTTTTGTACGAAGCACACCCTCGAAAGTTTAATGTGCGTAAATCGAAGAGTTTTAAATAATTTTAGTTATTTTTATAATATCTTTACCAATTTTTATAATATTTTTACATTATTATGAATATTTAGAATAATTTGTTGATTTTCAAAATTGTATTTAATATTATTGAAATAATTTATGTAAGGGTTGTCATTGTTGTGTAATCTTTATGGGTATTCAGACATCAATGAGGATCCTGATTAATCTTGGTTCAATAGAATGAGGTGATTAGAAAATATCAATTTTTAGTAGGTTATAACATCTCATGCAATCAGGTGGGACATGGTAACAACTATATTTTGCGCTTTTAGGGGGGATTTAGATGAGAAGTAGGAAAAAGTATTTTGCATTATTTTTCTCCATTTGCCTATTACTTTCTATTGTTGTAGGTTGCAGCCAGGGTTCAAGTACAGAGTCGAATGGCAATGGGAAAGATTCGGATGGAAAGGTTACCTTAAAAATGATCGAAAGCCTTTCAAGCCCGGCAAGAACGGCTTTGCTCAACGAGTTAATAGACAAGTTTGAAGCGGCGAATCCGAATATCAAAGTAGAGTTGATCTCCCCACCTTTTAATGGTGCGGACCAAAAAATCACCCAAATGCTAATGGCTAAAGAGGCGCTGGATGTTGTAGAGGTCCGCGAATTCAATGCCAAACAATTTGCCATGAATGGTTTCATCGAAGATTTGAAGCCTTACACAGAGAAATGGAAAAACTACGATTCCTTGAACGATATTGCCAAAAAGCGTGCCACTTGGGTGGATAATACTCCATATTACATACCTAACGGTTTGTATCAGCGTGTCTTATTCTACCGTACCGATTGGTTTAAGGAAGCAGGACTAGAAGTACCCAAAACATGGGACGAATTCTATGAAGCAGCAAAGAAATTAACAGACCCAGCAAAGAATCGCTATGGATATAGTTTTCGTGGAGGCCCGACCGGATGGGATTACGCTTTAATTACGATGTGGGCTTACAATGGTAAAAAGGTTAATCCAGATAATGCATTTTTCCTAGAGAATGGTAAGACTTTATTCTCCTCACCTGAATCGTTAGAAGCGTTAAATTTTTATAAAAAGGTTTATAAGGAAGTTTCTCCTCCAGATTCGATCAGCTGGGGCTTCCCAGAAATGGTGCAAGGATTTGTTTCAGGGAGCACCGCGATGTTGATCCAGGATGCGGAAGTCATCGATGCTGCGAAGGAAAAGCTGCAGGATGGAACATGGGCAACGGCACCTCTACCGATTGGACCAACTGGTGTAGCCCAACAAGTAGTCAGCGGCCCTGGCTGGGGGATGACCGCCTATTCTAAGCATAAAGAAGAAGCATGGAAGCTTATTGAGTTTCTAAGTGATCCGGAACAGAGCAATGAGTATACAAAAAGGAGTTCTGTAATTCCAGTTCATCAGAATGCTTTTGATGATGAATTTTATAAAACAGGTTATTTTAAACCGTACGGAGATATGAATGCACAACCGGATATTTTCCTCGACGTGACAAGACCAATCGATTTCAAGGGATGGGGTGCATGGCAGTCAGCCGCTGACCAAGATCTTCAGGCCTTCTTATCCGGAAATACTTCGGCTAAAGATCTCTTGAAAAAATGGGACGAATATTGGACTAAAGAAAAAGCGGAAAACAAAAAGTAGTTTGGCAATGGAAATGGATAGCGAAAGCTATCCATTTCTCCCTGTTGCTAAAGTAAGGAGGAAATCTTTTGAAAATGGAGAAGCAGATTTTACATGCGGACAATCCAGGAGTTCAGCTTGAGAAAGCCCCCTTTCGTTTCTCAAAAGAAGGGATTTTTATCCTTCTTTGTCTAGCGCCTGCGATTGTTCTAGTATCGGTATTTGTATATTATCCCATCATTAAAGGATCAGTTATGGCTTTTCAGAATTACACCCTCTTCGACTTAATGAATATTCATTTTATAGGATTGGATAATTTTAAAGCTGTTATTTCAAGTCCTAACTTTGCCACCATTGTTAAGAACAGTGTGTATTGGGTTTTTATCTCATTATTTTTTCAATTGGTCCTTGGCTTTGTGCTTGCCCTTAGCATGAGGAGACACTTCAAAGGAAGAGGAATATATCAGGGTCTTGTCTTCTTTCCATGGGCGATGTCGGGATTCTTGATTGGGCTAATTTGGCGGTGGATGTTTAACGGGCAATTTGGGGTCATTAATGATCTTCTTCTCAAAACAAAGTTGATTGATGCACCTATTGCGTTTTTAGCCGAAGCCAAGTGGGCGATGGCTTCTGTTATTATCGCGAATATTTGGTATGGAGTAGCGTTCTTTGCCATCATGATTTTGGCAGCGCTTCAATCGATACCTGACGAGTTGTATGAAGCGGCTGAAATAGATGGGGCAAACAAGCTTCATCAGCTTTTCTATATTACCTTGCCTTATATTTTACCTACCCTCTTTATTACCGTTCTCTTGAGAGTAATTTGGATTCTCAACTTCCCGGATATTATCTATTCCATGACAAATGGGGGTCCGGCTGGTGCAACGCATATTCTCTCTACATACCTGATTGATAAGGTTATGTTTGAACAGAACTATGGACAAGCCTCTGCATTAGGTCTGATCATCGTTGTCATCCTTCTTTCTTTCATGGTGTTTTTCATAAAAGCTTCAAAATTTGAAAGGAAAGGTGATTTTTAATGACTAATGCTGGAATTTGGCTTCGTACTCTGAAAATAGGTTTTTTAAGCATTTTTTTGGCCATCACCATTTTTCCTTTGTATTGGATCATTATTACTTCCTTTAAAACACAGAAGGACATTTTTACTCTGCCGATTCAATACTGGCCAAAAGAATTCTCACTGGATAATTATATTCAAATATTTAAAATCTCTCATTTTCAAACTTATATTTTCAACAGCTTTTTGGTTTCCATCGTTGCTTCCTTTATTGTATTGATTATTTCTTTGCTTGGGGGATATGTCCTTGCAAGATTCAAATTCAAAGGGAAAGGACAGGTGATGGGCGGCTTCCTCATTACTCAAATGGTCCCTATTTTCATTGGTATGGCTCCGTTATATATGATGATGTCAAATATGCAGCTTATTAATCATTTGTTTTCCTTAATGCTGATCTATACGGTTATGTTGATTCCTTTCTGCACGATAATTATGGTTGGGTTTTTCCAGAGAATTCCTGCCTCATTGGAAGAAGCTGCAATGATTGATGGATGCTCAAGAATAAGCGCATTATTTAAGGTCATTGTTCCTGTAATACTGCCAGGAATTATGGCCACCTTTATATTTGCGTTTGTTCAGTGCTGGAACGAGCTTATTATGGCGGTCATGTTTATTGATGAGGAATCGGTCAAAACCATTCCGGTGGCGATGAATTCTTTTATAAAAAAATATGATATTGAATGGGGAGCAATGTCAGCTGGAACGGTACTATCGGTTATTCCTACCATGATCTTGTTTGCGTTCTGTCAAAAGTACCTCGTAAATGGTCTGACGCAAGGTGCGGTGAAAGGGTAAATCTATCAATTTTTTTGAGGAAATAATAAGGTAGTTATACAAGGCCTGCCCTAAATGAAACAGTAGTTTACGGAATGTAGGCGTCAGCGGTACAGACCGTGGTTATCGTGCCATTTAGGGCTAAAAAATAAAACAAATAATTAGACTTCCCTTTTTAAACTATCCTGCCCCGTTACTTTAATAAGAAATTTAACAACAATAGATGAATGTTGCTAAATAAAAAAATGAACCGTACCAAGAGGACAGTTCATTTAAGTGGTATTAGTTCACTTTCTTTAGAGGATAAATGACATTTTTATAAAAAATTCTTTCCCATTTAGCTAACAAACCGTTCCCATTTTCACCACGTTGAATTTCAATTTCGTGTTTTTTATGAAATTCTGCTATTCGTTTATTATGCTCTTTATGCCATTGATGGAGAGATTCTTGTTTCATTTTTTATTCCCCCTTTAATTAATAACAAAATCATATCACTAGGATTGTTAATTACAAAGTAATTTTCTCCCACAAGTTTTGACATAAAGGAGTCAAATTTATGGACAAAAAATTATTAATCAAAATGAGCATTGGGGTTAATGTCGTCTTACATTTCTATTGTGCCTATTCAAGTAAACTGCCCCGTTAGCACAAAAAGAAAATGAGCTGCCGTTGCACCTCATTGTTAAACTCTTGCATCCTTTAGCTTAATAAGAAAAAAACGCCAAAGATATCTGCTGGGTCTTCAATTCTTTCACCCATCACTTAATAAGGATTTAGTTTACCAGTATTAATTGTGAGTATAAAATTTATTAATCTAATTTCTTTCCTTCGGCTTTAATGGACCTTGCTATTTTTATAAGTTCCTTTTTAGGCAAAGACTTTTCTCCAGAGTATTCAAGTCCCAATTCTAACTCCTCTTCTTCATCCTTCCAAAACAACAGTTGTTTTCCATTCTTATTTTGGTAGTAATAATTAGTTCTAGGTATGTTTGTATTTTTATCCCACTTTGGATCATCATACCAACTTACATAATTTGTAGCAGTGACAACTAATCTTTCGTTTGAGCCATCATAAATGATGTTAAGAATATCACATCTTTTCCCGCACGACTTTATAGTTGCATAGCTTTCCTGATAATCGATAGGTATGTACCTTGGTTCTGCTTTTATGCCAATCATCATATTAGTCCACCTAATCGGATATTTAATCAAATTAGAATAAAAAAACAACCATACTAAAAGAACAACCGCACCTAAGAGAAGGTACTTCCACAATTTTTTCATAACTTGCCCTCACAATAATCGGTTCTACAAATAGAAATAACCTAAAATGTTTAGCCAATAAAAGGTGTTAGGATTAATGCCCAGATGACTGTAAGGATGGCAGTCAGAATGTAGGATACACTGGAGGTTGTTCCCTCTTTTTCCCCGATTTGAAACGCTTTTGCCGTTCCAAGTGCCTGTGCACCCAAACCATACATCATGCCGATGGACAATGGATGCTTAATGGAAAAGTGCTTCATTATAGCTGGTCCTATGAAGACACCTACAAAGCATGTCAACATACTAAAAAGAACAGTTATGGCAGGAATCCCTCCAATGGATTCAGACAAACTGACAGCAATTGGAATGGTGACAATGCGAGGAATAATACTGAGCATATAATCCTTCCCCATTGCAAGCAGGTAAGTACATAAAATGCCCGAAACAACAGCAATCAAGGAGCCGGCGGCAAGACTACATACAATCACACGCCAATTTTTCGCCAGAAAAGACCAGTTTCGATACAATGGAATAGCTAATGCAACGGTTACAACATCTAATAATTCATTTAGTGGAAAAGTGCCATTTGCATATTCTTTGTATGGTATATCCATTATCAAAAGGAGAACAATGAGCAGAACAGGAGTGAGAATGATTGGTGAAAATAACAATCCTGGCTTTTTCCGATTGACCTTTTTCGCAAAAAAATAAAAAAGGATAGTAATAATTACATAAAAAATCTTGGTAACCATCTCCTTACTTCACCGCCTTTTCTTTCTAGGATCCTTTCGGAGATGACACCTGTTGCTATCATCATAAGTGCTGTACCACTAACAACAATGAATAAAATACTTAGGCCCTTGATGCCAAATATCCATGAATATTGCATAAATCCAACGACTGCCGGTATGAAAAATAACATCATCTCGGAAATAATAAGCGTAGCCCCCGCTTGTACCCAATTTAATTTAATCAAGCCTGAATGAAGACCGAAGAATAATAAAATCATCCCAATAATACTTCCTGGAATAGGTACATGAAGAAGAGAGACAATATATTTACCAATCCAGGTAAACACAGTAATAACCCCAATTTGAAATAAAATCATTAAGCCCTTTTTCAAGAGCAACACCTCCGAAATAGAACAATATGTAATATAGATCATTCTACTTGGAGAATCACGATTCATAAAATATATAAAAGTCATCAAAACTATTCTACAAAGTTATAGTTAGGGTTTTCCTTCCTGAATATAAGTAATGAACTCCCGTACTGCATAGGAAAGATACTTATTCTTTTTATAAATCAATGCCAATTCCCAATCAACCTGAGGTGAAGTAATAGCAACAATAGAAACCTGATCCTTAAATCGGTTTGCTACCGACTTAGGAATGATAGATATCCCAAATTGTGCCGCTACCATCTCTCCGACGATATCCCATAAGGAGCTTTTGTAGACTAAATTAGGTTCAAATCCCGATTGCAAACAGGCCTTCATTACCACATCATGCAGAATATATTCCTCGGTTAAAAGAATAAAGGCTTCTTCCTTTAAATCGGATAAAAATGCAGATTTTCTTTCCGACAGCCAATGATCCCTGTCAACAATGACAACCAGTTCTTCTTTTAATAAGGGGATGGATCCAAACACTTCAGAGTCAACTGGTAATACGGTAATACCCACATCCACTTCCCCTTGTACTACCTTTCGTTCTAATTGTTTCCCGCTAAATTCGACCATTTGCATATCAATTTGCGGATAACCCTTTTTAAAATCAGCAAGAACGTTCTGAAATAACATCACTCCCAAAGTCGGCATTAATCCCATTTTGATAGTTCCCTTTTTTACATGAACGACTTCGTTTACAGAAGAATGGATATCTTCTATCATCTGCAAAATTTTCAATGCTTGATCATAAACAATCTTCCCCGCATCTGTCATCTCCACTTTTCTCTCCGAACGATCTAGCAACGTCACTTGAAGCTCCACTTCCAGGCTTTTTATCATCTTACTGATGGAAGGCTGAGATACATGCAGGCTCTCAGATGCCTTGGTAAAATTCTTCTGTTTGGCTACTTCTACAAAATATTTAAGATGTTGAATATCCATTTTAAAACTCCCCGGTAATATAAAAATAATTCCTTCCCACCATACTTAAAGGTTTCATATTTTTATTTAAATCTTCTAATTCATTATATTTTATCGTGTCCGTTTATACATAATTGGGAATATGGCGGAGAAGTATTTTAAGGCGCCTGACCTACAAGCGTTGCACGCATGTAATAACCTCGAATATATTTAAAAATTTATAGTTCCTTTTCGTTTACGAACGAAAAAAGGACATCATGATTATACAATGGTTTTGTCCATTTTTTACATTTTAATATTTCCTAATTTATGCTCATTTTTCTTCTTTTATTTTGGATGTTTCACCTGACTACATTCCTTGTAAAAACAAGAATAAGAAGAGGGGCAGGGTACAAACTACTCTAAAAAGGAGAGTGTATATCATGGATGAAAAGGGCTTAAAACAGAACGCTAGTAATACTTTGCGTACGAATAAACCGAAAACATCAGATATAATCGCAAGTATTGATGAGATGAAAAAAGAGCATGAACCAGAGTATGTCTTTTTATATTGGGATGAATTAAGAGAGAATCCTGAGCAGAGAAAATGAAATGGGTATTGGATAGGATTATACCAAAATAAAGCAATTCTCCTTATAGAGAATTGCTTTCAATCTGCAAAAATTGGAATTGTTCCTCCTTTGTGGTCATTGGGCATGTTCATTAATGTGTGGTCATGTCAAATATTCTCACCATATTTTACCATAGAGCCGAAGATCTTGTTTAACTATTCTGCCCCTTTAGTGTAGGCGTTTTCTCCGTTGCCGACATTTCGTCAAATAGCTCGACAAATATTTGATGTAATTCGTGATATCTAGGGCCCCAGGTCTCGAGCTGCAGTTAATCTTTTGCCCTATTCAAAAGAGCGGCGCGATGGCCAAGAGCCTTGCAGCTTGCGGAAAGGATAATAGGCACGTATGATAAGCGTCATGGAGAATGAGGCTGTTCAGCCACTCGTTTAATGGACGATCAGTAACAAGAGCTTGCAATTGGTCAACGTTTAAATTCGTAATACGCTCACGGATGCCATGATGGACGCTTTTTAGCCTATTTTGCGTGGCTTCCCAATCGCTCTCAGTTTTCGAAGCAACTGCAAACGTATCGTCATTCGTCAACCCTTCCGGATACCGCGATTCCTCACCGGTAATTCTTTTGAGCAACCGTTCCTTGTAAAAAATCAAATGCTCAACTGTCTCCCAAATCGTGTTCGCATGCTCGCCAGCCGGGCGCCAATCTGCTTGCTCCGCCGTAAGCGCTTTGAGTGCGTCAGCGAGAGGGGATACCAATCTTCTTTATCGTAGCAAAAGTCCCAGTTTTGAAGTAACGATTCCGTTCTGTGTTTTGGAGTCGGTGTCTGTGCTTGCTGTCATGCGGTAGCTCTTCATTGCTGTATAAGTAGTCATAGAAGTTTGTAACAGTGGTGACCGTTAGGTTTACCGTCCTCTCTGTTTTCTTTGCTTGTACAGGTTGAAGAGATGTCACGTTGGTGCTCCCATAAGGATTCCGTAACCAGCCCACAAATTCCACCAAATCTTCTAATCTTATTTGTTTGTAATCTTTCCCTGTCTCCTGTAAATAAAGGAAATACTGCTTTAGCGCATAACAGTATGTCTTCTGGGTGTTGCTGCTTTTCCCTGTTACATCCAAAAACTTGAGATACTTCATAACAGGAATTACAGGAATGCCCTCTCTATCTACTAATATGTATCTCTTTCCTTCCTCTAGGATCACTTCTTGTACACGCATAGATCCTCACCCCTAAATACTTTTTACGCTCGGTCTTACGACCTCACTACGCCTCCCGCTGTTGGGCTACGTCCCCCACCTTAATAAACAGATATTCCTAAACATTATATCCATATTAGACTCTAGTTCAAATGTCTGATTATCCATTCTATTATGTAAAAAAAAGAGGATATATGCTCCCATATTGAACATATTATCCTCTTCTAATTATAGTCTGTTTAACTTAAAGGCGTTTTTTAGTTGGATAACGGGAAGCAAGACATTCTTAATGCTGTGAATCTATTGGTGAATAAGAAGTTACGGGTTGTATAAATGGTTGATGAACTCCTACTACTTGAGGTTGCCAAGGTTAGGGCGGAGTCCCTAATTGAGACACACGTTGAACTTCTTGGCTTCATTGGGTACATAATTGGCTAAGTTGTTGAATTCGCTGAACAGCTGAAGCTTCATGCTGTGCAATTTATTGAAGTTGATTAGAAAATTGTCTTATGTGAACAGTATAACCTTGTTCTGCACTTTTCATTTGTTGTAACGTGCTTTCTGTGGTTGCAGTAACTTTGGCAGAAACCGATTTTGCGCAAGCAAGATTGCCAGTATGTTGATCAAGTGGAAAATACGATTCACAATTCTCCAGATCGAACGAAATACGCTATGAATAATTTTATTTACACAGTCGGGATTTCATATTAGCAGCTCCATGATAAGGCGATTGAAACCGCAAAGGCAATAGGCCCAGTCGAAGTTAGGCGGGGCAAGAAAAAAAGCAGTATCCTGATTGCTTCAGAAAATATTCAAAAGGATATAGATAGAGGGCAGCTTGGTTTCAAACGCAAAAATGTAAGGTGTTAACATACTTTGTAGTGTAACTACGCTAACGGGAACGAAAGCTTAATACATCATTCGAAGCTTACTTACAAGCAAGGATGGTTGGCTATTTAGCAAGGGTGCTTTAATGGAATTACATAAGCAGATTGGAAACATTTTTGTATTTTATGTGTTGGTTTTATAAAAAATTGAACTTCTTTTTCCTTTTTATGTATTAGCCCTATCCAAAATAAGACTATGTGAATATATTGGCAAGGTATGAAGTCTTTATAGGGGTGAAAAAATTGTGTAATGAAAGATTATGTAAAAGACTAAGAGATTTTACAGGCCAAAACGTTACTATACGAACAGTATCCGGGGATGTCATCGAAGGTGAATTAGAAAGGGTAACATCTAAATGCTTGGTTAAAATAATCGAACCTCCATCGGTCTCACCATTTACAGAAAGTCAATTAACAGTAATACGTTGTACTAGCATAGAGTCCTTTTCAGTACTTCTACCGTAGTAAACATAAAGGAAAAATATTATTCAATTTAGGTAATATTTTTCCCTTTTTCTATAAGAATTATAGAGGAGTCCAACACTATGAAAATCTTACTGATTTCATCAGGTTGTTTAGGAATTTACCCTTATTTGGAAAAATCCATTGAGGAAACATTTTTACTCTTAAACAATGCCTTTATAAAAGTTCCTCCAGATTATACTCCAGAAACAATTGAATTAATCAACGAGTTTAATCCAAATCTAATTTTGACGATGGTTGGATATAAAACGGATAGAAAATTAATTGAGATTTTAAAAAAAAAGATTCAGTTCTTTGTATTTGGTTAACTGAAGACCCATTTTATATTGATCATTCGATAGAACTACTTAATGATTATGATTTTATATTCACGATAGATTTTGGTGCTTTTGAGTTTTATAGAAAAACATTTTCAGATAAGAATATTTACCATCTTCCTTTAGGAACAGATCCTTCTATATATTATCCTACCAGTACTCAAAGCATTGATTCATTCGACGTATGTCTTGTTGGCTACCCTTACCCAGATAGAATTGAATTAATCAATTATATTCTCAAACATACATCTCACAAGATCATCCTCGTTGGTCCTTTATGGCAGAGATATATACGGAGTAAAAACTATTTCAATAGGTTGAAAATAATTAATAAATGGATAGAACCGGCCTATGTAAGAGAACTATTTTGTATTTCTAAAATTATCCTAAATCCTCACCGTACTTATAACTTTTTTAAAAATAAAAACACCCTTGGAATTGAAAATAAAAGTATTAATAATCGTACATTTGATATTGGGGCTTGTGGTGGATTTCAACTGATCTCCCATAAACCTGATTTAGAAAAACATTTCAACATTTATAACGAAATCATCCCTTTTTACAATAAGGATGAATGCATTCATCTCCTCAATGATTTTGTAAATGATGAAAAAGGAAGAACTAATTATATTAAAAATGCTTATGAACGGGTATTGAACAACCACACACTTTCCCATAGGCTTCAATTTATCCTTAATCAAATAAATACTTGATTTTATAACGAAGTTTTAAGGTGTCTGTTTATTTCAGGAGTGAATTTTATAAATTTTGATTCAATGGCCATATTTAAAATGGTCTTAGGCGTACTTGAAAGGAGAAATGGATCCTGCATAAAGGAGATCCCGATAATCATGTTGTTTGGCATGAATCGGTCATAAAAAAAGAAGATAGACAATATTTACACGGGCATAACAGTATGATGATTTGGTTTACAGGTCTTTCTGGATCGGGAAAATCAACCATTGCAAATGTACTTCAAATTGAATTATTTAAAAAAGGGATTAGTGTGTATTTACTAGATGGAGATAATCTACGGCATGGCATCAATAAGGATCTCACTTTTACACAAGAAGATAGAAAAGAAAATGTCCGAAGGACAGCCGAAATCGGGAGCCTCCTTGTTGATGCCGGTATTATTGTTCTCGCTGCCATAATTTCTCCTTTTGCAAGTGAACGTGAACGTGCAAGATCAATCTTTAATCAGGGAGAATTTATAGAAGTATATATAAAATGTCCAATTGAAGAATGTGAAAAGCGCGATCCAAAAGGACTTTATAAAAAAGTTAGGGATGGTAAAATTGCCCATTTTACAGGTGTCGACCAACCTTATGAAGAACCCCAAAACCCCGAGATCATCCTCGACACAACTGAACTTTCTATTGAAGAATGTGTAAAAACAATAAGCAGTTATCTTTTTGATAAAATAAAAATCATCCAAGTGAAGGAGTGAACATTTTGGCATTAAGTATTCCTCATGGCGGAAAATTAATCAATCGAATCAATATTGATTATGATTTAACTCCCATTTCAGCGGAAATTGAAATAGATTCAATGGCCTTATCTGACATGGAATTAATCTCAAACGGGGCATACAGCCCTTTAACGGGGTTTCTGGTCAAAGAAGACTATGAATCGGTCCTTTCGAGAATGAGGTTAAAAAATGATTTAATTTGGAGTATTCCGGTCACACTCCCAGTCACAGAAGACGAAGCAGCTAACTTAAAAGCTGGAGAAAAAATAAAGTTAACCTATAATAAAGTCGTTTATGGTGTATTAGAGCTTTGCGAAATATATGTACCAAATAAAATGGAAGAAGCAAAAAAGGTATTCCAAACAACAGATCCTTTGCATCCTGGCGTCAAAAAACTTTTTAGCCGGCCTAATGTCTATTTAGCTGGACCGATTCAATTAATAAAAATTCCACCTAAGGGAGGGAATTTTCCCCAATTATACAAATCCCCCTTTGAAACAAGATTAGAATTTAAAAAAAGAAATTGGAAGACGATTGTTGGTTTTCAAACCCGAAACCCCGTCCATAGAGCCCATGAATATATTCAAAAAACAGCACTTGAAATTGTAGATGGTTTATTTTTAAATCCTTTAGTTGGAGAAACCAAATATGATGATATACCGGCTTCAATCCGGGTGAAAAGTTATGAGGTATTATTAGAAAATTACTATCCATTAAGCAAGGTATATTTAGCTGTATTTCCTGCAGCCATGAGATATGCCGGACCTAGAGAGGCGATTTTCCATGCACTCGTACGGAAAAATTATGGCTGCACACATTTTATTGTTGGACGGGATCATGCAGGGGTTGGAAATTATTACGGGACGTATGATTCCCAAAAAATCTTTTCAAATTTCAGTTTAGATGAACTTGGCATAACAATCCTACCATTTGAACACTGCTTTTATTGCACGAAATGTAAAAACATGGCTTCAAGTAAGACATGCCCACATTCTAAAGAGAATCACCTTCTATTATCTGGAACAAAGGTAAGAGAAATGTTACGTAACGGTATTTCTCCACCTCCGGAGTTTAGCCGTTCAGAAGTAATTAAGGTTTTAATAGAAGGGTTAAAAGAGTCCTAACGGAAAGGAGACTGTCTCAAAAGGTCGCAATTAACGGCCTTTTTAAGACCATCCTTTCTTTTTTTGTCAGTTTTTTATTTGTGTTGATTTAATTATACCAAAGAGGAAGATTTTTTTATTTTTCACAAGAAAAAAGTGTGCCCCAAAATATACTTTTGTGACACACTTTTATATATATTCAACATTTTCCTATTCCTGCTCATCATATAACAGACTGAAACAACAAACAGGAAACCTAATTACCGAAAAAATATTAATTTTGATTCAATTTTTCTTCGAATAATTTCTGAGCATACTCATATAGTTCCAAATCTAGATTAACATTCTCTTCAATTTTTTTTATGATATGTGGAGAAAGCTCTTCCCTTTTTGGTCTGTTGGGTGTAACGTTTACATTCCTGTATTTAAGATTATTTAAGGTACATGTTTTTTCAATTAAGGCTAATGATTCATCAAAGCGCTCACTGATACCCACGACTGAGAAGTAGTTTTTTAGATTTGCTTTGGCTTTTTCCAGATCCAGGTCTCCACCGGAAGCAAAGCGGGTTTGCCAGTTGATCGTTTGTGGTTCTTCCTCAAGAAAGTATTCAAATCCCTTTTTATGATATTTTTTGTACATCGGTGTTCCTGGTTCTCTTAAAATAAAAAAGTACAGAGAGAGTACCCGCTCAACAGGGTCTCTAAGCATGGTGATATAACTAAATGGGCCGTTTAAAAATTCATGCATTCCAAAGTAATTGTGTCCAACGATAAATTTGAATTTATTTTTTTCTTCATCTGGAAGTGATTTAAATGCTTCAATCTGTTCATCAGAGTATGTTCGAATAATTTCCTCTTTAGGATAATTCCTTTCTATAATACTTCTCAATGTCCTCCCTGCTGTTTTAGGAATATGCATAAAAATAATTTGTTCATTCTCCAACCTTTACACATCCTTTTTCTTTATTTAACCTTTGAAAGAAGATAGTCCTCAAACAAATCAGTAGAATGTTTATAGTTAAATTGTCTAAGGGTCTCCAAACCATTTTTCGCCATTTGAATTCTTAGTTGGTCATCATTAGCTAAGCGAATAATATGGTCTGCCAGCTTCCTTGGATCCTTGGGAGGTGAGAGCAATGCAGACTTATTATGCTCGGTAAAATCCTCAACCCCGCCATTTTTCGTAGAGATTAATGCACATCCACAGGCCATAGCTTCTGTAGATGGCAGCCCCCAGCCCTCAATCCAGCTTGGACATAGATAAATAGAGCAGCCATTGTATATTTCTTCAACCAATTGTTTTTGCGAGGGATTACGAATATATTTGATCCCTTTAGGAATGATCTTATTTCTTCTTGATACTCCAAAACAAACAACCTCTAATTCAGGGATTTCCTTTTTCGCCAATACTATTGCTTTGAGCCCATCGCTAGCCCCCTTAATTTCCTGATTTGAAAATAACATGGCAACCTTTTTCGGACGTTGTTCAATTGGTACCGTAACATGAAATTTTCCATGGTCGATGGCATTTGGAATATAGATTATACTATCTGCTTTCATTTTTTCACCTATATTTAGCAACCACTTCGAAACAACAATTTTATGCATCGGATAATGCCAGGTTCGATTGACTAATTCCTCCGGGCCATCCCATATTTCATGACTCTGGATAAGATAAAATTTGACTCCCTTTGTATCTGAATATTGATTCACATAATCTGCTGTGTACCATGCTGTTGCAATAATAGCATCAGCATCTGGAATGAATTCTTCACCTAAATAAGGGACAAATTTCATTTCAATTCTCTGATCAATATTTTGCCAATTAATAACCGGCGGGACAGGCAATGGACTGTCTTCATTCACAGCCTCATTCCCATAGGCCGGATGAACAACAAATGCGGGGTGAATAATGGTGAGATGATGACCGCGTTTAACTAGTTCATTTGCATATTCATATACGATACGAAAACCACCTACTGGTCGGTGCGGGTAACATGGAAGAATGAAGGTTATGTTCATATTAAAACCGCCTTTAAAATTTCTGACACAGCATATTCAGGTGAAAACGAATATACTTGTACCTGTGCCCTTTCTTGTATCCCTTTCCTCGTTGCTAAATCTTTTATTAATTCATTCACAGCAAAATAGCATTCACGGTACGACCGGATATCAACAAGCCAACCATTTTTTTTATGCTTAACAAATTCCTTTCCAATCCCATTTTTCGGAAGAATGACAGCCGTGCCGTTTAACATCGCTTCCATAGCAATTAACCCAATGTTCTGATATGATGAAAAATCAATTAATAGATCTATTTTTTTGTCCAGTGGAAATTGGGTTTCTTCATCAATAAAAATCCAATCGATTTGAAGCAATGACTTATAGAGTTGTGAAATTTCAACGATTACTTTTTTAGTAAGAAGATCAGTAGGTGATGTGGTGATGGCGATATTTATAGAGGCAGTCGGACGATTAATATGGTTAAGCCTAGTTGGTTTCGGAAGTATGATACTTGGTGAAATGAGTGAGGATGTTTTTCCAGCAAAGTCCGCGATTAACTTTTGAATAATTCTGCTTTTTGTTAAAAAAACAGCTTCTGTACTTCGGTAAGCATTCATAACCTCCTGATACTCAGCCGACCCTTTTGGGTAGTTTAAAGGTTCAAAATCAAAAATATAGAAGGCACCCTTTATTGGATATGAATGAAGCCATTTTAGTGCCTTTAATGAAGCTGCAATTCCGACTGCTGATGCTGCTAAAACAGCTTGAACCTCCACCTGGACCGAATCGAATACAGGAAGATCCGTATTCATTGAAGTACAATAATCCTGGATTTCTTTTTTATTCTCGTTTAAAGTAATTAGTTTTACATCCAATCCCATTTTCCTCATGACAGACGCTTCCTGGATGATCAATCTTAATTTTTCATTTACCCTTTCCTCTGTAACAACAAAAACAATTTTTTTTCCATTCCATTTTTCTTTGATCTCTTTTGTAAATGTATATTGATCTAAGATGAATTGAAACCAGGAACGAATCAAGGCTAAATAAGGATTATGAACGCATAACTGGACATTTTCAAGCAAGAATGGTTCACCATACTTGTTACAAAGTTTATTACGTGCTCTTAATGACAGTTGCTTTCTCCTTTCATGGGAATAGCTGAGCGATTGTTTGTGATAAACATAGACATCATCAGCCACTGCCAGTTCCCATCCGTTCGTTTTAGCACGAATACAATAATCATCTTCCTCCCCATATCCTGGTCCAAAATTCTCCTCATCTAAAAAACCAATATCTTCGATAACTGAACGTTTAATTAGGAAGCAAAAGCCATTGATGAAGGGAACTTTAGGATAAAATTTAAGGGATTGTTCAAAAACGATATTTCCCATCTCTGCTATGTTCATTCCTTCAGGTAGACGGTTTTCAGCCCAGTCTAAATTTTCACTCAACTTAGGAATGGACTGCCATGATGCCGTATTGGATAAGGGACCTACAATTCCAATCTTCTTATCCATCTCTGCACAGGAAATCATTCTTTCTAACCAATGAGGCGTTACCTCTGTATCACTATTAAGCAGGACTACGTAACTGCTAGTTGACCTTTGTAATCCTTGATTTGCTGCAAATGTATAACCTTTTGCAGTTTGATTATTGATTAAAATTACATTTTCTCTGGCCGCAAAATTCTCTAAGAATCTCGTAGTCTCTTCCCCACTCCCATCATTTACTAATATCAAAGAATAGGGAATCTTTGTATTTTGTAAGATAGAGTCTAAGCATTCCTTTACGTCTTCTAAGGCATTGTGTATACAAACGATAATATCTGAGCGTTCCTTTTCCCGATTGAAGCCCCTTTCCACTTTATTCTCTGGCCACCTTTCGAATGATTTATCTATTTTTCGTTGTCCATTTGAAACCAATCATTGGATCATCCCATGCTATCCTTTTCTCATCTGGATGATTTGGATCATAGGATTCCGTTGTAAAATAAATGATGGTTGCGGGTTTTTGCCCCAATACACGATAGCCATGGGCAACGCCTGTTGGAATGACAAGCACCATCGGATTATCTTCCCCCATATAATAAACGTCTGTCTGCCCTTTCGTTTTGGAGTTCTCTCTTAAATCGTAAAGGACAACTTGAGCGTTTCCTGATGGAAAGAACCATACATCATCTTGCTTTTCATGATAATGAAAAGCCTTAATTACTCCGGGATAACTCATTGACATGGACGCTTGCCCAAATCGTGAAAGCAGGAATTCATCATCTCTCACAAGTTCCATAAAAAATCCACGATCATCACAATGCTTCAACAATTTTTTTACCTTTACACCTTCAATCATTTGAAAAACTCCCTTTTCATAAAAGCCTGTAGAGCAACCTCCCATTTACGTGGAAGCGGTACTTTCTTACTTTTTAATCCACCATGATCCATAACGGAGAATTTCGGTCTTTTTGCCAATGCACCATATTCCTCAGTCGTACATGGTGTCACTAATTCAGGGTCACTTCCTGCTTCTTTGTAAATTCTTTTTGCAAATTGGTACCAGCTACAAGTCCCTGTATTACTTACATGATAGATTCCATTAGGTTTTTCTAATAAGACATTTATAATTTCAACTAAATCGGCTGTATATGTCGGACTACCAACCTGATCATTCACAACTCTTACTTTTTTATTTTCCCTGGCGAAGTGAATCATGGTTTTGACGAAATTTTTACCATCATGCCCATATAGCCAAGATGTACGAATGATTGTACTATTAGGTAATATGGTCTGTACCATTAACTCACCTACCAATTTACTTAATCCATACATGGATAATGGGTTTGTCTTATCATTTTCTAGATAGGGAATTTCTTTCTCCCCATTAAAAACGTAGTCTGTGCTTATATAGAACATTCTTGCTCCAATTTTTCTAGCAGCTCTCGCTACATTTGCTGCTCCAAGTCCATTTATTTCTATCGCCTTTATTCCTTGTGTTTCACATTCATCAACAGCAGTGTAGGCTGCAGAATGAATGATTACATCTGGACAATCTTTTTTTAAGATGAAAGACACACGATCTAAATTGGAAATATCCAATTCATCTTTTCCATATCCTATGACTTCGTAGTTCTGATTAAACTGATGCACTACTTCTCTGCCCAACTGTCCATTTGCACCTGTAACGAGAATCTTCATCGTATCACCCTAATTTTCTTTTATACCAATCTATTGTTTTTTTGATTCCTTCTTCAAATGAAAAAGTGGGATGCCATCCAATTTTGGTCTTTATTTTTCCAAAATTAATGGAATAACGTCTATCATGGCCCTTTCTGTCTGTAACATGTGTAATTAAGTCTTTCGATTTACCAAGCAAATCCAAAATATAGGAAGCAACTTCTTCATTCGTCTTTTCACAGGCTCCCCCGATATTAAATAAATCACCTGGTTGTCCCTGTTCAAGCACCTTATGAATAGCCCTGCAATGATCCTCCACGTATAACCAATCCCGTACATTTTTTCCATCACCATATAAAGTAATTTCCTTTTCCTGTAAGGCTTGAGTGATGATTTTGGGAATTAATTTTTCTGTATGTTGATGTGGACCATAATTGTTACTGCAACGGGTAATGATAACTGGGAGCTGATAGGTCTGATAATAGGAACGAACGAGTAAATCTGCTGAAGCTTTACTTGCGGAATAGGGATTGTTTGGAGAAAGGGGAGATTTCTCTGTAAATGGGAAATCGTTCTCATTAAGTGAACCATATACTTCATCTGTAGAAATTTGGATTAACTTTTTTGCTTTCCCCTGTAATACGAAATTTAAAAGATTTAATGTTCCATGAATATTTGTTTTTATAAAAGGTTCCGCATTTTCAATACTTCTATCAACGTGCGTTTCTGCGGCAAAGTTTAGAATGGCATCATACTTTCGGTCAAACACCATTCGAAGTTGTTCTTTAATGGCAATATCAAATTGAAAAAATCGATATCTTCCATCTGTACTAAAGTCCTTCATATTTAACATATTTCCAGCATAGGTTAATTTATCCACATTTGTAATATTATAATCCGTATTTCTAAGCATATACTCTATAAAATTTGAACCAATAAATCCGGCACCACCTGTGACCAGAATTTCTTTTTGCATACAAATTCCCCTTTTTTAAACTTTTCCCTTTTCAAAAAAATGTTTATTCGCTTCGAATAAAGCTTCATAAGTTCCAGCATCCAGCCACCAGTTCTTTAAAATGTCATAATGTAATCCTTTTTTTTGAATATAGAGGTTATTTAAATCAGTAATCTCTAATTCTCCACGGCTAGATGGTTGTAACGAATCAATTAATTCAAATACATGGCTATCGTAAAAGTAAATTCCCGTTACACAATATCTTGATTTAGGATTTTTAGGCTTCTCAATGATCATTTCTATAGAATGATTAATCTCATTTAATATTGCAACTCCAAATCTCTCAGGGTCATTCACTTCTTTTAACAGGACTTTTGCTTCATATTCACCTTTCCGAAAATCCTCAATAAAAGGGCTTAAATCATCGTCAAACAAATTATCTCCTAACAAGAGGAGAAACTTATCATCAACAAAACTTCTTGCACATTTTAAAGCATTAGCAATTCCACTGCCTTGTTTCTCTTGAATACTATATGACAATTTAACTCCTAATTCTTCCCCATTACCCAATAATTCTAAAAATGAATCTAAATCTTTTTGATTAATTACAATTAAAATTTCATTTATTCCTGCAAGTTTTAACCGATTTAGTGACCAATAGATCATTGGATGAAAACCAACTGGAAGCAAGTGCTTATTGATAATCTTTGTTAAAGGTTGCAACCGAGTCCCTGTACCGCCAGCTAGTATTACTGCTTTCATAACAAACCCCATTTCCAAATTTTACCATATATTAATGTTATGTTATTTAATTTAAAAATGGTACAACTTTAATTGTTTCTTTTTAGAAATGGTCGCTTTCCCCGACCTAAATAAAAGATTTCAACCTTTTCATTGAAAAGTGTGAAGAAGACTGGTCAAGCAACATACAAAAGCAAAGGCTTGTTCAAGAAGTACAACAAATTAAAAATGGTGGCTTTAAAATTTTGATGCCATATTTGTTAAGATGAAGTTGTTTTTCCAAAAGGGAAATTAATTTTAGAAGAACTGGAAAATGAATTTAATTTATATATCTCTGATAACCCAAATTCAGATATTAATAAATTGGCAAATGATTAAAGGGGATTTTTTTATTACATATTTCGGCAAAAAATAACCATCGGCATATAAACCGATGGTTATTTTTTGTCTTGTTGACGTGAGTTTTTCCTTTTCAGAGTACTTTTAGTCCACTTACGAAGATTAAAACAGCAACAATGGTTCGGAGGGGTCTTGCCGGAATCTTTGTCGATATGGTACTGCCCATAATTACTCCTGGGATGGAACCCAGCAATAGATTAGCCACAAGCATGTAGTTAACATTTCCATATCCCATATGAAGCAAGCCAGCAACCGAAACTAAGAGAAACGCATGAGTAATATCGGTACCAACCATCTCTGATGTCGTCATTCGATAAAGATAGATCATAGCAACAGCAAATAAAGAACCTGAACCAAGAGAGGTTAGTCCAACGATAAACCCAAGAATGGAACCAATCAAAATGGTTAACCCCTTCTTTTCTTGCAAAGGTTTTAATTGCCAACGATTGGGTGGTAAATTTTTTTCAAAGAAAGTTCGGATTATGGTAGCTAGTGATACCAAAATTAAGATATATCCTAAGGCATGTCTAATAATCAGTTCTTGATTATGGGAATAAGATTCAAAATAGCGAAAAATAACTATCGCCACCACCGCACTCGGAATGCTTCCCAACGCTAAATACTTAACCATCTGAACATTAACAGTTTTTTGTCTCCAATGTTGAAAAGCTCCGAACAATTTCGTAATCGAATTATAAACAAGATCTGTTCCAACCGCAATGGAAGGATTGATCCCCATTAGTATCAATAAAGGTGTTAAAAGTGATGCTCCTCCTACACCGGTCAAGCCGACCAAAAAACCTACAAATAAACCCATCAAAATAATCCCTATACTCATAAGGTACGCCCTATCATTTTCAAGTATTTATAAGGATTGTTTAAATCTATATTAATCTTGTAAATAAAAAAAATTAAATTACATTTAGATATTTTCAATACTGCTGCCATTTTCTTACCTCCTTGTACCACTATATGGGTCACGTACAATAAAGGTTCCGATTCAACACAAACATGGAAAATAACAACAGCTGTCAACACTCTCTAAATAAAAAGGAGCAAAGCGAAATAAGCGACACGATTCAAGGTGTTAGTCGGAAATTTTCCATCGTATATGGTGCACTTTTAAAAAAAGAAAAA
The DNA here is from genome assembly GCF_019969725.1 of Neobacillus bataviensis. Next base: position 2,797 of record NZ_JAHXYW010000028.1, on the reverse strand, counting down.
GGGAGAACTCAGTCCCTCTTCCTCTCTGTGACATTTTCCTTGATGGATTCGATCCATTCAAAAACTTCTTGTACAAGAGCATTCTTGAATTTAATCAGCTTAAAATTTTGGCAAGGCTTCACCAGCATCCGCCAAATCACTATACAAATCCTTTAAGTATTTACCTGTTGTCGAGATGTTACTGTAGCCGGCGAGTCTTCTTAATTTTTCATATATCATTATTCGTCGCTTTAAGCATCCATTTGCAAAACGTATGACGGAACATGGGGAGTTAGTTTTTTATTAGGTAAGCTGTAATTTTTGACCATCGTCTGAATCCCGCGAACCCTACTAGCTGTAAAAAACATAAGGGGAATCCTCTACATGCGGTTTCTGATTCGCCATTTCTGCCGGAAGGTTTCAGCCATCAACGTATTCGAAATAGGGACGGTTCTTCTTCATTCCTTTTCCAACGATTGGAATCCACTTCAAATCTAAATCGATATCCGTTAATTTAAAATCGAAAGTTCATCCACGCGCAAGCCGGCGTATGTAAGCAAGTAAATAATTGCCCGATCACGGCGATACTTTTCCTCCGGATTCACTCACCTACTTTTGACGGGTTTCTTCCTTATTGTATCAAGCAAATCTTCAAACTCATCTTCCGTCAACCACATGATCGTTTCGGAATCTTCATTGTTACTGACGTTCTATTTTGGCAAGAAATTGACTGTATTATAGGTATGACTTTTTCAACAAAACTCCCATTTTTTGAATAAGAAAAAGGATAGCTGTGACTGCAATCCTTCTTGAACTCAAGCACACGTTAGTTAACAAGAATCTGCTCAACTATTATCATCTAAAAGGTTTAAGTCCAAAGATACGCATATCTTTTCTGTGTCAGTAAAAAATAAGGAAGAGGTGAGAACAAATGGAAAATGATAATTTAAAACTTACATCTTCCGAAATAGGAACACTATGGGGAGAGTATGGCCCCAAGTGCTCGAACTGCAGTTAATTTTTTGCCCTAATAAAAAAGCATTTCCCCGTTATGGAGAAACACTAGACCTTATCTTAATAATTTTCTAATTGGTTATTTAAGTCCCTTAACAGTGGATCTATCTCGACCTTCACCGCATCTTGATTTGTAGGGAAAATGGAAGGTTTAACTCCATCCTTCTTCATTCCCACAAGCCATTTGTCAATAAAATCATACAAGTCAATCGATTTTGCTTTGAAATTTCTCCAACCATTAACGGCACAGTATTCTGCAAAATCCTTTTTAGGAAAGAAAGGAATCAACATAATTCCATCATCATCCTGTGCAGTTGCCCAACCTCCGTCAAATAACCCCCACACTTCCTCATAATCAACGACCTTCTTAATAAAATATTCATATCTTATTTTTGCTGGTTGTTTTATGACCGACTCAAATTCTTTTTGGTTCATATTCCTTTTCCTCCGATTACTGCAATTACAAAAGTCATTTATCTATAATTCTTCAGTATGAAGTGAAATACCTTCTTTCACTAACCTGCCCAGTTAGCACAATAAGCAAAAAAGACCGCCGCAGCGATCCATCTTAAACTCTTACACCCATTAGTTGAACAAGAAAAAATGACTGCCGATAAGACAAGTATATCTTGAACCAACATAGTGAGTAAAACTACTTCATCTGGGTAGTATATGTTTGGGATGGTGTGCTTTCATCATCAGCATATTCCCTATTAATAAACAAGGAAGTGAATAGATGAATCAGAGTAATGAACGCAATAAATTTGGTGAAAATGTAGAAGAAAGTGGCAACAATCAAGCTGGTAGTAATGCAAATCAAGATGCGAGTGACTTTGGTGAAGCAACAGGAGCTTTTAATGGAGCCGTTGCGGGTGCTATGATAGGTGCTCCATTTGGACTAGTTGGTACTGTAATAGGCGGTGTTTCAGGCGGTGCTATAGGTAACCAGATCGTTGAAGGGGCTGAAGCCGATGACAAAACAGCTTCCACAAATCGTGATGAGAGCAATAATAACTCTATAAATAAGTAGCAGGCACTTTACAAAAATGTATTTGTGTTAATCTCACCAAAAAAGGACCGTCAAAATGATATTATCCCCTTTAAGTAGACAGTGTAAAAAAGCCCGCTCATCAGGCGGGAATGATACACTACTACTTGGAGGGGATTTTTTATGGCTAAAAAGGGGACTAAATTTCAATCCTATACAGAGGAATTCAGGCGTTTAGCAGTTGAGAGATACATAAATGGTGATGGTAGTTACCAGACTCTCTCTAAGGAGTTAGGATTGCCAAGCCCAACCCCATTAAAAACTTGGGTAAAAAAGTATGAGGAAGGCAATCAGCTTACCGATCAAAGGGGAAAACTTTCTTCTACTAATAACCCGCTTAAAGGACGACCAAAAACAAAGTTCAATAATATAGAACAAGAACGGGATTACTATAAGGCTCAGGTTGACTACCTAAAAAAGCAGTATCCAAATCTTCACGGGGAGGTGAAATCAAAAAAGCAATAAGGTTTGAGATTATTCATGAGCTTAAAGAGACATATCCCGTCACATGGTTAACTGAAATTGCTGAGGTACAGAGGTCAGGCTATTACAAATGGATTAAGACAATTGAGGTACGCGAAAAGAAAAAGGAACTCGATAAGGGCTTAATGGACCAGATGCTTTCCATCCATCTCAAACACAAGGAGTTTGGCTACCCTAGAATGGTGACCGCCCTTAAGGAAGAAGGGTTCGAGGTCAACCATAAAAAGGTTTACCGGTTAATGAAGGTAATGGATATTCAGTCGAAGATTAGAA
>NZ_JAHXYW010000027.1 GCF_019969725.1 Neobacillus bataviensis | reverse complement strand
ACATATATGTATCACTACAATTATAAAAGATTCCAAAAACGACTAAACCATCGTGCTCCAGTTGAATATCGGATCACGATGGCTGCATAGTCTTTTTAGAGCTGTCTACTTGACGGGGTTAAGTCCAATTTTGCGGACTTTTTAAAATGGAGGATTTGGAATTTTTCTTGGAATATAATTCATGCCTTCAGAAGAGTACAGCTTTATAATTAACAAGTTGCCAAGTGTTCTTGCCCTGATTAATACAGGCTGATTATACTTGTTCTTAAATTGAAAATCTGGACCATACCAGCTGACTGTAGCATCCCGGCCAGGAGGGATATAAGGAACCTTTCTTGTGTGAGAAAATCGCTCTACAATTTGCAGGCCGGCATTATCAACGGCATTAAAAAGGGTGGACGACACTTGGCAGATTCCTCCGCCAATATCCTCTGAATATTCTCCTCTAACAATAACAGTGGCGCGCTGGTAGCCGCGGGAAGCAGTCCGTTTACCTACTACTCTGTTGAAGGAAAATGTCTCGCCTGGGAATACAACATAATTATTAATTGCCTCAGCAGCTAACTGAATATTGGTGGAACGGTTTTTATTCTGCGGATTAAAGGAAGTAACATAACGCCCAATTCTCATTCTGCCAATGCTTTCAAGTAATTCACTATCCACCTTTGGATAGATAGTTGACATGGGTATTTCTAGTTTGGTTGGACTATGATTAAAAAAATATGTATATACGTGCTCAGTAAAAGCTTGGCGGTTAATTTGGTACCCAACTTTTTCTGAGTGAATACTACCGTGTTGATCAACAAAGGCATTTTCAGGTGCGATAGAAAATTGTTTATCAAGTTGATCCAAAAACTGGTTATATTTTTTCATATTCACAATCGGTAAATCTATGTATGGATTGGTGAAGTCTAATTGATTAATATGGGAAACAGGCTGGCCATCTTTTGTTATGAGTAAACTAATGGGAGCATTTACTTGCTGTGCTAACAGCATACCTCCAAATATCCATGATAAAATCATTATCCATAAACCTCCTCTTTATAATATAAGTCGAAATTTATCATTTCATGTAACAGAAAAAATTAAATGGAAAATTTTAAAAGAATTTCTAATTTATCCTTTACCATAATCCAGAATTATAATGATCTTGTTGCTGTTTATAAAAAAATTATCAAATACGAGCTATCGAGGGATAGAAGAAGTAGAACAATCGCTACAATTATCATTCCAGAACAAAAGAAAGAATAGGGGGATTATAAAATGATAATTAGGGAGAAAGAAGTAACAATACAAAGTGGGGCAGCACTAAAGGGAACTTTATGTTTACCGGTAAATCATGAAGAAAAAACACCTGCAGTTTTAATCATTACGGGGTCAGGGAAATTGGACAGAAATGGTAAAGTTAATAAAAAACTTGATTTGAAGCTATATCGTCAATTAGCCGAATATTTAACCTCGATTGGTTTTATTAGCCTTAGATATGATAAGCGAGGTGTGGCCGCCAGTGAAGGGGATTTTTTAACAACTGGGCTGTGGGATTTGGTTGATGACGCCCAGGCTGCTGTTAAATTTTTAAAGAACCTTCCTGAAGTGGACGATGAAAAAATAATCGTATTAGGTCATAGCGAAGGAGCGGCTATTGGCACTGCTTTAGCAGCTAGAGAAGACCTTGGAGGATTAATTTTACTTTCTGGAGCCGTTGAAAGATTAGGTGAAGCGTTAAAGAGACAAAGAGATATAGCCACGGAGGACATAATCAATGCCAAGGGCTTTCAGGGATATTTACTACGTTTACTTGGTGCACATAAAAAAGTGGAAAAACAAGCACAAAAGTTTTTAGAAAAAATTCTAAGCTCAACTGACGATGTCATGAAGCAAAATTTTGTAAAAATAAATGCAAAATGGATGCGTGAACATCTAACCTATAATGTCCATGAAGATTTAGAAAAGGTCACCTGCCCGGTTCTTGCGATAACAGGAGCAAGGGATATTCAGGCAAATCCTGAAGTACTAAAAAATTTACCCCTTTATGTCAAAGGGGATGCACAATATTTTGTCGTGGAAAATATGGGGCATTCTTGTAAATTTATAACCAAATCCTCTACTATTTTTTCGATTAAAAAAGATCTTCCGATAGAAGCCGAATTGCCAGTTCATCCGGAATTGTTGGAGTTGTTGGAATCATGGCTTTTCGGTCATTTTGTAAGATATCCAAAAGTAGAAAAGGTAATTCTTTAATCCAAATAATTTTGATAGTATTATAAATAGAAGAGTTTTAAATTTAAGATTGGTGGTAACAAAAAGTGAGAATCAGAGTTTTATTGATGTTTATTTGTGCATTTCTTATTATTAACCCCATTTATTCAAAGGCGGATGAAAGTACCGGAACTCATTATTCAGGCTGGCAATATGATAATGGAAAATGGTATTTCTTTGGAAGCGATGGTGTCATGCGGCATGGGTGGCTAAATGATGAGGGAAAATGGTATTTTCTTGACAGCGACGGAGTGATGAAAACAGGCTGGCTTCAGTATAATGGCAAATGGTATTTTCTTGATGCAAGGGGAGTCATGCAGACGGGCTGGCTCAGTAATTCGGGAAAGTGGTACTTTCTTGCCAATGACGGAGCTATGCAAATGGGCTGGGTGTTTGACAGTGGAAGGTGGTATTTTCTTGGGAAAACTGGTGCCATGCAGACGGGCTGGCTTTTCTACAATAACCGCTGGTACTATTTAAATCCATCAGGAGCGATGCAAACTGGGTGGGTTAAAGTTGGCGGTTGGTATTATCTAAATCAAAAAGGCATTTGGATTCCCAATACGATTGCCGATCAGTTTTTAACGATTTCAGAAAACAATCAACTTATCCTCGTAACCACAACAGGATATAACACGGTAAAAGCAAAAATTCGGACCTTTGAAAAAATTGATAATAAATGGTATGAGAAATTAACCGTCGATGGGTACATTGGGAAAGAAGGCTTTGCCACTGTAATGAGTGAAGGGGCGAAAAAATCACCTAGAGGAAAATATACGATTGGAACAGCATTCGGCCGTTATCAAAACCCGGGAACAAAGCTCCCATACCGCCAAATCACTCCAGATGATGTTTGGGTAGACGATTCGAGTTCTTCACTATATAACACTTGGCAAAAAGCTTCTGAAAACCATGGACGATGGAGCAGTGCTGAGAAAATGGATATCTCGCCCTATAACTATGGCTTTGTCATTAATTACAATACATCGGAAAGAATTCCAGGTGCAGGTTCAGCTATCTTTTTTCATGTAGCAAGCAGCTATACACTTGGATGCACTGGGACGGCGCAAACAAACGTTCTTTCAATATTAAGATGGCTGGATCCTGCAAAGCGTCCGATTATCATCCAAACTCCAGAAAGTGAATTCAACAAATATTAAAAAGACTATTAAGGAGGAGGGGCTAGAAACTGGCTTCTCTCTTTTTTTAGGTAGGATAATGAAAAATTTGTAGAAATATAGTATAGTATCAACAGATATCATTTGAATAGGAATGTGCTAGCAGTTTGTTAACAGAAAGATAGGAGTGTTTACCATGAGTGAAAGCGAAAGAATTCAATTAAATGTAAGAATTTCAAAGGATACATCAGCAAAGCTGGATGAAATTGTTGAGTATTACCAACAAGGATTAAAGCTTGGAAGAATTTATAAAGGAGATGTATTAACGGATATTATTGAAAAATCGTATGAAATAATGAACAAGCAAAAGAACGGAATTAAGAGATTTTAGCAGCCAATGGGTCGAGACTTTTTAATGTTTCTCGATCTTTTTTAATATCCTTGGTTGAATATTAATTGTAAATTTATTAGAATATTTAGAAAAGAATTTGAATATTTAAGTTTTGAATGTATAATTAACTCATAACATACCAACCGGTTAGTACAAAGGTGGGTAGTTTTGAACACGCTTACATATTATCAGGTCATTTCGGAAGGAAAGGTTGGGGATATTTTATGAGATTACTAGGAAAAGCAGCAATTGTAACTGGCGGTGGGGGCGGAATTGGACGCTCTACTGCAATCCTTTTTGCAAAAGAGGGGGCAAAAGTAGCAGTTGCTGATATCGATTCACTATTGGGAGAAGAAACGGTCAGCCTAATAAAAGAGGCAGGCGGCGAAGCCATTTTTGTCAAAACGGATGTTTCTGATTCAGATCAAATTAAAGACCTAATCAATATTACAACAAATGCCTTTGGCGGACTCCATATCATGTTTAATAATGCAGGCATCGGCAATTCAGAGGTAAGAAGCGTTGAGATTTCGGAGGAAGAGTGGGATCGTGTAGTCGATATTAATTTAAAAGGAGTTTTCTTAGGAATTAAGTATGCGGTTCCAGAGTTAATCAAGGCAGGCGGCGGTGCGATTATTAACACTTCTAGTTTATTAGGGCTAAAAGGTCAAAAATATATGGCCCCGTATAATGCATCAAAAGCAGGGGTTGTGGTGCTTACCCAAAATGCGGCCCTAGAGTATGGAAAATACAATATTCGTGTAAACGCCATTGCACCAGGAGTAATCGATACAAAAATCATTGATAACTGGAAGCAGAATGAAAGGAAATGGCCGATCATTTCAAAAGCGAATGCTCTTAGAAGAATCGGAACACCTGATGAAGTGGCTAAGGCGGTTTTATTTTTAGCATCCGATGAAGCATCCTTTGTTACCGGAACAACTCTTTCTGTTGATGGTGGAGGTCTAACCTTTTAAACACGTTAGACTATAAATAAATTTCTGGAGGAGAGTTTATGACACAAGCAAATACCTGGCTGGCACAATATCCTGATTCCATTGCAAAAACTATTGAGTTTCCAAATAAAACAGTAGGTCATGTACTTCAAGAAACTGCGGAAAAATATCCAACGAATAACGCTCTTTCTTTTTATGGAAAAAAGATCACTTATCAGCAATTAAACGGACTTGTTCACTCGTTTACTTCTGCTCTTCAACAAAATCAAGTTCAAAAAGGCGATCGAGTAGCGATTATGCTGCCAAACTGCCCTCAATATGTTGTGTCCTACTACGGAGCCCTTACTGCTGGGGCAATTGTAACACAGGTGAATCCAATGTCAGTTGAGAGGGAGCTTGAATATATCCTAAAGGATTCAGGTGCGGAAACGATGATTGTTTTAGATGCTCTTTATCTAAGGGTAAAAAGCGTTCAAGCCCGAACAAATTTGAAGAATATCATTGTTGTCAGCTTTCAGCCTGCAGTGCAGGATTTTACACCGGATCGGAGCTTTGATAGCTTTCTGACAGAAGGAAACGGCAATGTCCTTCCAGTTGAATTTGAACCAGAGCATGATGTGGCTGTGCTTCAATATACAGGAGGAACCACCGGAAGGTCAAAGGGAGCAATGCTGACACATAAAAATATCCTAGCCAATGTCATTCAGTGTTACGAATTTTTTAAACATGAATTTCAGATTGGTAAGGAGCGCTGTTTAACTGTTATCCCTCTTTTCCATGTTTTTGGCATGAGTTCTTGTATGAATCTTTCCATATTTACGGCCTCTGAATCCATTATGCTTCCTCGTTTTGATTTAGAAGAGGTATTAAGTACAATTAAAAACGAACAGCCGACTACCTTCCCAGGCGTTCCTACCATGTATGTTGCTATTACTAACCATCCGCGTGCAGAGGAATATGGAATCAGCAGTATAAAAACGTGCAACAGCGGCAGTGCACCAATGCCTATTGAATTGATGCGTGAATTTGAAGGGAAAACAGGTGCAAAAATACTGGAAGGATACGGGCTTTCAGAAGCGTCCCCTACAACACACTGCAACCCTCCATTCGCGGACAGAAAACCTGGCAGTGTTGGAATTGGTGTGCCTTCTACGGAATACAAAATTGTAGATTTGGCAACGGGAACGAAGGAATTGCCAGTCGGAGAACTTGGAGAAGTAATCATCAAAGGCCCGCAAATTATGAAGGGATATTGGAATATGCCGGAAGAAACCGCCGATACCTTAAGGGATGGCTGGCTATATACCGGCGACATTGCTAAGGTGGATGAAGATGGATACCTTTATATCGTTGACAGGAAGAAGGATATGATTATTGCAAGCGGGTATAATATTTATCCGCGAGATATTGAAGAGGTACTTTATGAGCATCCTGCTGTTCAAGAGGCAGTTGTAATTGGAGTCCCTGACCCATACAGAGGTGAAGATGTGAAGGCTGTCCTCGTCCTAAAAGCTGGAAAAAATGCTACAGATAAGGAAATTATTCAGTACTGCAAGCAAAACCTGGCAGCCTATAAAGTTCCTCGTATTGTAGAGTTTCGTGACCAATTACCTAAAACAGGCGTCGGCAAAATCCTTCGCCGCACCTTAAGAGAAGAAGCTTTAAAGTAAATAAATGTCTAGGAAAAAAACCCTAAAAGATTCAAAGATGGATTATAAAGGAGAGATAGAGAATATGGTATAATTCCAGTAGACATTTAAGATTGCGAGGACAATAAGGTGAAAGAGAAAATAACAGCGCAAAGCATCCGATTATTCGAAAAAAAGGGTTTTAGTGAGACATCGATTCAAGATATCGTAGATACTCTTGGAGTGACTAAGGGAACCTTTTACTATTATTTTTCGAGTAAAGAGGAACTATTAATGGATATACACCTTGGTTATATTGAGGATTTACTGAATCGACAAGAAAAAATTATTCATGATAATTCTAAGTCATACAAAGAGAAATTATTTGAAGTTGTATACATGCTAATATCGGATATTGAGACAAGAGGATTGGCAGCAAAGATTTTTTTCAGAGAAATGAAAAATATAAGTGAAGACCGGCGTGCCATTATTATTCCAAAACGAAATGAATTCAGATTAAACATTGAAGAGTTAATCAAGGCTGGCATGGAGGCAGGGGAATTCCGTCCTAATTTGAATGCACCGATTCTCTCCTTTGGCATATTAGGGATAACTAACTGGAGTTACCATTGGTTTAACCCGGAAGGAAATTGCTCTGACCGGGAAGTTGCAGAGATTTTTGTCGAAATGATTTTAAAGGGAATTCAAGTAAATTAACGAAAAATTGAGAGAGGATTTTTATTAAAGTATTATCCCCTCTCTTTTTTAGTTAAGGTAACATACTAACTGGTTAGTATTGTTTGATTTTAAAATTTCAATAAAGGAGTGAATCTTAGTATGGCACAGTATATTACCGTTGAAAAAGAAAATAACATTGCTATAGTTACATTAAATCGACCGCCGTTAAATGTCTTAAGTAAACAGGTTTTTCATGAATTGCATCTTGCATTTCAAGAATTAAAGGATGACTTAGAGGTTGTAGCTGTCTTGGTGACGGGAGCAGGCAATAAGGCATTTGCTGCTGGAGCGGATATTAAGGAATTTCCGCAAATGATGGGTAACCCAAATATGAAACAAAATGTAAGGAACAGTCATATTGCATTGAATTTTATTGATGAATTTCCAAAGCCAACCATTGCCGTATTAAATGGCCTAACCTTTGGCGGCGGCTGTGAGCTGGCACTAGCATGTGACATCCGAATTGCGGAGGAACATGCGCAAATTGGATTGCCTGAAATCAAACTTGGCTTGTTCCCTGGCGGGGGAGGAACCCAGCGGCTTCCTAGATTGGTTGGAGAAGCAAAAGCAAAGGAATTAATGTTTACAGGCGATCCGATTTCTGCACAGGAAGCCGAAAGAATTGGCCTTGTAAATCGTATTGTCCCAAGCGGTGAAGGGTTGACTAGTTCAAAAGAATTGGCTAAGAGAATCTCTAGGCATTCATTGCAGGCGCTTTCGCGCATAAAAAAATCAGTCGACGAAGGGTTAAACCAGTCCTTGACAGAAGGAATCGAACTTGAGGCTTCACTTTTTGCGGAAATTTTCCAGACAGAGGACATAAAAGAGGGAGTTCAGGCATTTCTTGAAAAAAGAAAACCGGTTTTCCAACATCGCTAAGCAGAAAAATTATGCATTGATAAGTCTGAATTTTCTAAAATGTAGGGAGGAAAAATATGCCTCAACAAATGAATAAAGATACTATTCCTGTTCGAAAAGGGGAAGAATTGAATCTCATTGCTCTAGAAAAATATTTAGATGAGAATATTAAATCTCTGCCAAAGGCGCCTTTGGAGGTTTTGCAATTTTCCGCGGGACACTCGAACTTGACCTATCAATTAAAAATGGGGAATTGGGAGGCAGTCTTGCGCCGTCCCCCACTGGGGCCGGTTGCACCGAAAGCTCATGATATGGAGCGTGAATTTAGAATTCTATCCGAGCTTAACCCCATCTTCCCTGCTGCTCCAAAGCCGATTCTCTTTTCAGATAATCAGGAAATTGTCGGTAGTACATTTTTTATCATGGAAAGAAAAAATGGAATTGTTTTAGATACTTCTTTTCCTGAAGGTATAGTGGTTTCACCTGAACTTTGCAAACAAATTTCCGAAATAATGGTTGATAATCTAGTGAAATTGCATTCTCTTAATTACAAAGAAACAGGTCTTACTGAAATTAGTAAGCCTGATGGGTTTATGGAGAGACAGGTGCAAGGCTGGATTGGGCGGTATGAAAGATCAAAGACAGATGAAATTGAACAGGTTGATTCATTAAAATATTGGCTCGCTAATCATATTCCCAAACACTCTGAAGCAGCTATTATTCATTATGATTATAAATTGAATAATGCAATGCTTAATGAGAATTTTACCGAAATGGTAGGTTTATTTGATTGGGAGATGACCACAGTTGGGGACCCGCTTGCCGATCTTGGGGCGGCGATGAGTTATTGGAATCTTCCAGATGATCCAGAAACCTTGAAAAAGGGAGATGGCAATAATCCAGTTACCGCCGTTCATGAAGGATTTTATTCCCGAAAAGAATTCATTGAGTTATATGCGAAAAAGAGTGGCAGGGATGTTTCAAATTTGCACTTTTATTTAACCTTTGCCTACTTTAAGCTTGCAGTCATTTGCCAGCAAATCTATTTCCGTTATAAAAAAGGGCAGACAAATGACAGCCGATTTGCCAATTTAAATAATTATGTGAAAGGTTTAATTCAGCATGCAGCTATGGTTGCTAATGAAGAAGTGTAGGAGGGCTTGATGATGAGATTTTCACAAACCATTGCACTAGTTACAGGTGCAGGAAGCGGGATAGGCAGGGCAGCAGCGGTTCGCCTGGCGAGTGAAGGAGCCAAGGTGATCTTAGTTGGCAGAACGAGAAGTAAGCTTGAAGAAACTGCTGCTGAAATTAATCAAAGAAGCCGAATTCCATTGGCGGAGATTTTTACAGCGGACTGTACGGATGTGGAAGATGTTGAGGAATTAGCGGAATATGTCCAGCAGCATTATGGCGACCTTCATGTACTCGTAAATAATGCTGGAGGATCTCGTCATGGAAAGATTTTGGAAATGTCTGAACAGGATTGGGACTGGGTTCAGGGTGTAAACCTTAAAAGCGTATTTCTCGTTTCAAAGACACTAGGAAAAATAATGGTTGAGGGTGCTAAAAAAGATGAGCATAACCGCTCCATTGTCAACGTTGCCTCCTTATCGGGACATCAGGCTGGGGCAGAAATTCCTCATTATAGTGCGGCCAAAGCAGGTGTTATTAATTTTACCAGAGCACTCGCATTAGAAATGTCGCAATATGGAATTCGTGTAAACTCAGTCTCACCGGGATTTGTAGAGACGCCGCTAACGGAGCGTGGACTGCAAAATGATCGCTTTGTAAAAGCCATTCAAAGAAATACTGCATTAAAAAGAGTAGGTATCCCAGAAGAAATTGCCAATGTCATTGCTTTTGCGGCCTCAAGCGAAGCCTCCTATATGACAGGAACTGATTTGCTTGTAGATGGCGGCTGGCTGATAAAATAAAAAATATTGGAGAGGAAGATAAGATTTGACTAACGAACATTTATTAATTGAAAAATTAGGTCCTGTATTATCATTAACATTAAACCGCCCTGAAAGCTTAAATGCTTTTAGTCCAGAAATGATTTTAGGGTTGAAGGATGCACTAAGGAATGCTCAAAATGATGAAGATGTACAGGTAATTATTTTATCTGGCTCAGGCCGTTCGTTCAGTGCAGGCGGGGATGTTAAAAACATGGGGCAAGCGAAAGGTGTGCAAGTATATGAGCATATCGGTAAACTCAATGAATTGATTTTATTGATGAAAGAAACGAAAAAGCCGATTATTGCTGCAGTTCACGGCTTTGCCGCAGGAGCAGGTTTCAATTTAGCCCTTGCTTGTGACCTGATTGTCGCTGCAGATGATAGTAAATTTGCTTTAAGCTTTTCACAGGTAGGGTTGATTTCTGATGGCGGAGGTTCCTATCACTTACCGCGCTTAATTGGCCCTCATCTCGCTAAACAATTTTTCTTTACGGCAGAGCCTATTCCGGCAGAACGGCTTTATCAATTGGGGGTCATTAATTTTCTTTTCCCACTTGAAAACCTTCAGGAGGAAACAACGAAGCTCGCTTTGAAATTAGCACATGGTGCAGGAATGGCCTTCGGCAAACAGAAAAAATTAGTTGATCAAGCATTCACTTCCACGTTGGAAGAGATTCTTGAGCAAGAGCGCCTGATTCAAGTGTTAATGGTTGAAACAGAGGACCATCAGGAAGGCATCACAGCCTTTAAAGAAAAGAGAAAACCAGTATTTAAAGGAAAGTAGGAATGTAGAATGAAGGCAGTTCAACTAACAGAATTCGGCGGACCAGAGGTACTTAAATTAGTAGATTTGGAAAAACCTGTACCAGCGGGTCATGAAGTATTAATCGAGATAAAGGCAATTGGAGTAAATTATGCGGATACAGCAAGAAGGGAGGGGCAGTATGTCATCCATACACCACTTCCTTTTATTCCAGGTGCAGAAATTGCTGGTGTTGTCGTTGAAGTGGGCGAGAAGGTAACAAAAGTAAAACCGGGTACAAGAGTCGTAACCTTAATTGAATCAAATGGGTATGCAGAATTTGCGATAGCAGACGAACGTTCGCTTATTCCTCTTCCGGAGCAGTTGGATTTCCGAACAGCGGCTGCATTGCCTCTTCAAGGCTTAAGTGCCTACCATATTTTAAAAACGATGGGTCGTTTAGAAAAAGGAGAAAGCGTTCTTGTCCATGCAGCAGCCGGAGGGGTTGGAACGATTGCAGTTCAGCTTGCCAAGCTTTTTGGCGCTGGAAAAGTCATCGCAACTGCCAGCTCTCCTGAGAAATTAGAGCTGGCACGTGAAATGGGTGCAGATGTTCTTATTAATTATACGGAACCGGAATGGGAAAAGCAGGTGCTGGAGGCAACAAACGGAAAAGGGGTAGATGTTGCACTTGAAATGGCAGGTGGGGAGATATTTCATAAGACCTTAAGATGTCTGGCCACGTTTGGCCGACTGGTTATATTCGGGGTAGCCAGCGGTGAACAACCTAAATTTTATCCTTCATCGTTAATGGCCAGAAATCAATCGGTCATCGGATTCTTCCTTCCGCAAATCATGAGAAAGCCAGAATTGCTGCAGCCTAGTTTAGTAGAATTATTGACTTATTTAGGCCAAGGGAAGCTTAAGCTTACAATTGGCGGGGTATTCCCACTAGATGAGGCAGCCAAGGTCCATTCTTTGCTGCAGTCGAGAAAAACCCAAGGAAAATTGATTTTGGAACCAAAATGGTAGGCGTTAATGCAAAAGCACTTTTTGCCGGAGCACCTGCAAAGGTTTTATAAAACAAGGCCTGGACAATAGTCCGGGCCTATTTTTTATTGGAAAATATTAAAAAACTATGAATAAAGTATTAATTAGTAAAGAAGAATTGGGCAGAACGTTTGATAAGTGAAAAATTTCGATTACACTAGAAGAAAGAACAGTTTTTTTAGGCAAGGAGATGACATTATTTTGAAAATTTTAGTGATAGAAGATAATAAAAGTGTTTGCTCGATGATTGAAATGTTTTTTGCTAAAGAAGGAATCGATGGTGAATTTGTCAATGATGGTATTGAAGGATATAACCGTTTTAAAAAAAGCACTTGGGATGCCTTGATTGTGGATTGGATGCTGCCTGGTATGGACGGTGTCAGCATTTGCCGCAAAATTAGAGAGGAAAAGCATACTGTTCCAATTATCATGTTAACGGCAAAGGATAGTGAGTCAGATCAGGTGCTTGGACTTGAAATGGGGGCAGATGATTATGTCACCAAGCCATTTAGTCCGCTTACCTTAATGGCGAGAATTAAAGCGGTAACTCGCCGTTTTCAGGCACAAGTGCCAAATGAGCGCCATGATTTCCTCCAGACCGAACATTTTAAAGTGAATAAAACGACAAGAGAAGTTATTATTGATGGGGCGCAAATTACAAATCTGACTCCAAAAGAGTTCGATTTATTGTATTATTTGGTGGAACATCCCCGCCAAGTATTCTCAAGAGAGCAATTACTTGAAAGGGTTTGGGGCTACCAATTTTATGGTGATGAACGAACCGTCGATGTTCACATTAAACGGCTGCGGAAAAAGGTTGAAACCACCTCGCAGCCATTCTTCCATACTGTTTGGGGAGTAGGTTATAAATTCGATGACTCAATTAAAGCAGACGAAGTTTAGGTATTTTTACCAGCAGTTTTTCAGTCATATTAGTATTATCATTGTCGCCTTTTTAATATTGAGTATTTTATTTGCACACTATGTTGAAAACTTGGTCTATTCGAACAAAGCAGAAGAGCTGAGTTCATACGGAAAGGCGATATTAAAAGATATAAAAGAGAATCCATATGGAACCGACCAGACCATTAACCGGTATAGCAGCGTTTTGGCGGCCAGAAAAATGAGCTTTAGTATGTTTGACCAGGATGGCAATTTATATTTGGTGAGTAAAAATGGTCCCACGATAAAAGGCTTATCGAAATCCGAATGGGAAAAAATAAAGAAGGGTCAAACAATCATCATCCCGATTGATTATCGAAGATTTGGGCAAGATGGAGTAACATTTGTCGTATTACCTTATATAGAAAATGACAAATTTTATGGAGGAATTTTATTAACCTCGCCAATCAGCGGATCAAGTGCTATGATCCATCAAATTAATAAATTTTTATTATATACGATTTTAATTGCATTTGGTGTTTCTTTCTTACAAAGTTGGTTTTTGTCACGAATACATGTTATTCGCATCAAGAGGCTTCGGGAAGCCGCCTCACTTGTGTCTGCTGGACACTATCAGGTTCATGTTCATTCTTCTAATTTTGATGAAATTGGAGAATTAGCCAACGATTTTAATCATATGGTGGATAAAATTAATGCTTCCATGGAGGAAATCGAAAGCTTGGAGAACAGGCGCCGGCAATTTATGGCCGATGTTTCGCATGAAATGCGTACCCCCCTTACCACCATCAGCGGCGTAGTTGAAGGTCTGAAAAATGATATGATTCCAGAGGAAGATAAAGAGCGGGGCATCAATCTTGTTAGTCAAGAGGCTAAAAGACTGATTCGATTAGTCAATGAAAATTTAGATTATGATAAAATTCGTTCGAATCAAATCCAATTATTTAGAGAAGACATACAGCTCTTAGAAGTGCTCGAAATTATTCAAGAACAATTAGACCTCCAGGCAGAAGAAAAAAATAATCAAATTGTGGTAGAGGCTGATCCGGATGTCTTTGTCAACGCCGACTATGATCGCCTAATCCAGATTTTGATTAATATTACCAAAAATAGCATTCAATTCACCTCGGATGGTACCATTTGGTTAAAAGGCCGCTCCGAGGGAGACTCCACTATTATAGAGGTGGAAGACACTGGAATTGGTATTGATCCAAGTGAAGTAGAAAATATTTGGCGGCGGTTTTATAAAGCTGATATATCCCGGACCAGTAACCCCTACGGAGAGTTCGGCTTAGGTCTTTCAATCGTAAAACAACTGGTCCTGCTTCATAACGGTGAAATTAATGTGACCAGTGAAAAAGGAAAAGGAACCAAATTCGTCATACAATTCAAAAATAATTAATAAAGCTTCGACAATCGTCGGGCTTTTTTTATTTTTTCTTAATTTTTTCCTAAACTCGTTAAAGTTTGTTAATAATTTCTTAAGATTTGTCGTTTAAAGTGGAATCAAGATAACTAACAAGCCTAAAGGAGATTGATTGAAATGGAATTTAAAGATACAAATGAATTCGAAAAAGATCAAACCCATTCATCAACTGAGAATAACAATACCGAATTACCAAATATGACAGAAGAGCGAATCCAATCAGTAGACGCTACATTCCCTGTGGAGGAGAACGAGTCAGCAGCATCCGATAAAAAGGATGAAAATGCAGAAATCGAAGAAACTGCAGTGGCAGGTCATACACGTGCAACCGTCCAACCTGAAAAAAATAAAAAAAGCTATGTGAAGGGATTTGCCACTACAATCGCCGCCGGTGTAATCGGATCGGTTTTGACGTTAACCATTCTGCCACATACTGATTATCTAAAAAATTATTATGGTGCTGATCAGAATCAAGCTGTTACAGCATCGAACTCGAACACTCAGGTTAAGGAGGTTTCCGCAAAGCCAACAGTCAGGACATCAGGTTCCATTGCCGATACGGTGGAAAAAGTATCGAAGGCTATCGTTGGAATTGTTAATTATCAGCAGCAGCAAAATAATTTCTACGGCACCACTAATTTCTCGCAAAGCGTGGAAAGCGGCTCAGGTTCTGGGGTGATTTTTCAAAAAAATAATAATATAGCATATATTGTAACCAATAACCATGTCGTAGAAGGGGCATCGAAGCTTGAAATTTCCTTATATGATGGTCAGAAGACAACGGCAGAGGTAGTTGGTACGGATGCCTTAACCGATCTTGCCGTCTTAAAAATTGATGCAAAATATGTGACGGCAACGGCTGACTTTGGAGACTCCTCGACACTTCGTCCGGGGGACCAAGTATATGCGATTGGAAATCCTCTGGGTCTTGATTTGTCCAGAACCGTTACTCAAGGAATAGTCAGTGCAACCAACCGCAGCATTTCGGTATCGACCTCTGCCGGAAATTGGGATACAAATGTAATCCAGACGGATGCTGCCATCAACCCAGGAAACAGCGGTGGGGCTTTAATTAATCCAAACGGTCAAGTAATTGGAATCAATAGCTTAAAAATTTCTGAGAGCGGGGTAGAAGGATTAGGATTCGCGATTCCAAGTAACGATTTGATCCCAATTGTGAATCAATTAATTAAAAATGGGAAAATTGAGCGTCCATACCTTGGTGTCGGATTAGCGGACCTGGATCAGGTTCCACAAATGTATTACCAGAACCTTCCTAATGGTGTCAATAAAGGTGTGCTGGTCATGAATATAGACCCAAATTCAGCTGCGGCTCGGGCAGGATTCCAGCCGAAGGATTTAATTGTTTCCATGAATGGAACAGCAATTGCTAATTCCTCTGAATTAAGAAAATATCTATATTCCAAAGTGAAAATTGGTGATGAAATAAAATTTGAAGTCTATCGTGATGGAAAACTGCAAACGTTAAAAGTAAAATTATCCGCAAATACAACAAACTGATTTGAGGTACATTAACACCAAAGATTTTTTTAAGAGGTGTGACAATGAATCGGGTTGGAAAATATGCATCCAGTGAACATGCAGACGACATTGAGCTAATGAATATGGTGTTTGAGCTTCCTGAAAAGGATAAAATGCTAATGTGGTCAGAGGGCTATATTGATCTTGTGATTGAGAAATTGCCGATTTATGCTCAGGATATTTTGGAGAATCGAAAGGAAAAGTGGGAAGATACTAAGATCTATTATGAAAAACAGCTAAAACAAATTTTAAACGATGAGGAATTTAAGAATAAAATGAAGGGCGAACGGAAGGAGTTCGCCCTTTTCGTTAAGGATCAATTTCCTGAATTCCAATCACTGCTTTTTTTAATCTATGATGGGAATATTAATGATAAAGATTTGCGGAAGTTTGTTTACCGGAGGAGGTTTGCAGCTCGTAAAAAGTATCTCCATTAAATCAGTAAATTCGGGCTTGCAAATCTTAAAGGAAAAAATTACAATGGAAATAACTTGATCAGAAACGGAGGTGGAGAAGAGATGAAACGTTCAATTTTTGCACGCTTGTTATGGCTTGAAGCCCTTAATATTTACCGTGCAATTTTTCATGAAGCAGTTTTCCAAGGGGGTAGTATGCCCTTTTTTCGAAACTGCATAGTGAAATTTGAACGATAACACATCTCTTTACCCACAATAGATCGGTATAAAGAGAGTGCAGACGCACTCTTTTTCTATGCCTTTTTATCAGCCGCGGGAGGAATAGATGCCCGTGGCTTTTTTATATTTAGATGTGTTCATCGAATTTTTAATAAAAGGAGAATGAACATGATAGTTTGCAGTGTTAACCATATAGCGAAATCGTTTGGCGGAAATATGATTTTTAAAGATTTATCATTTGAAGTACATGAAGGCAGCCGTATTGGCTTAGTAGGCCGCAACGGCAGCGGAAAAACTACTTTATTAAAAATGCTTGCTCAACAGGAATCTGTTGATGAGGGAGTTATTCATTGGAAAAAGGCACTTAAAATCGGCTACTTGGCACAAATTCCTGATTTCGGAGACCTGAACGTGAAGGAAGTTTTGAAAACGGCATTCGAACATTTAACAAAGACGGAAGCGATACTAAAACAATTGGAGCTTGAGATGGGGCAGGAAATGGCTCCGGAAAAATTGCAAAGATTAATTGAGCAGTACGGAATGCTTCAAGATGATTTTATTTTAAATGGCGGCTACGAAATGGACGCTCAAATGGACCGTGTGGCGAATGGCTTAAATATTGCTGATTTACTTGTGAAGCCTTTTTCACTATTAAGCGGCGGTGAGAAAACCAAGGTTGGTCTTGGTCTAAGTTTATTGAAAAATCCAGAACTCTTATTACTTGATGAGCCAACCAATCATTTAGATTTGATGGCCATTGAGTGGTTAGGCTCCTTCTTAAAGGATTACAAAGGCACTATTATTCTAATCTCTCATGACAGGTACTTTTTAGATGAAGTAGTGAACAAGGTTCTTGAGATGGAAGATGGAGAAATTGATTTATACCATACGAATTTTAGTAACTATATCAAGGAAAAGGAAGAACGGCTATTAAGAGAATTCCAAGAGTACCAAGAACAGCAGAAGAAAATTAAAAAGATGAAGGAAGCCATTAAGCGGCTTCGGGACTGGGCTAACCGCTCTAATCCTCCCAGCGCTGCTCTTCATAAGCGTGCGACTAATATGCAGCGTGCACTTGATCGCATCGAAAAGATAGACCGTCCCAAAATGGAAGTTAAGAAAATGGGAATTGATTTTGAAGCGAATGACCGGAGTGGAAAGGATGTCATTATCCTCGAGAACGTTTCAAAAAGCTATGGCAGCCGTAAGCTATTTGATAATGTGAACATGCTTGTTCAATTTAAGGATCGAACGGCGATTGTCGGTGAAAACGGGACAGGAAAGTCTACCGTTTTAAAAATGATTTTACAAGAATGTGTGGCAGACAATGGTGTTGTTAAGGTAGGTAGCAATGTGAAGATTGGCTATTTATCGCAGCATGTTTTTGCTGATTTAGGAGATGATCAGCTGATTGATGTGTTTCGTTCTGAAGTCAAAGTAAATGAAGGCGAGGCCCGACATATTTTAGCACGATTCCTATTTTACGGGCCTGCGGTATTCCGCAAGGTGAATCAATTAAGCGGCGGTGAAAGAATGCGCCTTCGCCTTGCACAGCTTATGTACCAGGACATTAACCTTTTGATTTTGGATGAACCGACTAATCATTTGGATATTGATTCCTGTGAGGTATTGGAGGAGGCACTTGAACATTTTAACGGCACTATTTTAGCTGTCTCCCATGATCGTTATTTTCTCAACAAACTGTTTAATAAAATTTATTGGCTGCAGAATGGGATAGTCCACTATTTCGATGGGAATTATGATTGGGCAAAAGAAAAGCTGCCTGCATTCGTATGTGATTCGGCAGATGTCCCCATCCCGCCTACTGCGAAAAAAGTGAAGGAAATCGTTAATGAAAAGCTAAAAAACTTGGATGACCTCGAAGAAATGATCGAGCAAATCGAGATGAATATTCATTTGTTACAAAAACTAATGGAATTAGAAAGTGACCTTTCTTTACTGCAAAGCATTTATTCTGAATTAGAGATGCTGGAAAATGAACGTGAACAGCTCTATCAGCAGCTGGAGGAAGTTGTATAACAAATTGAAGGGATATACAACCTTTGGTTGAGCCGTTTTTACGAGCGGCTCTTCTTTTTTTAAAAGAATAAATGCTTCTCTAAATCAGAAGTTTTCCGTATAATTATGTATGGTTTTCTTTTTAAAGGTGGTCTTGAAATGGTATCTAATTTTTCTATCTTCCAAGTTCTTTTTCTGCTCATCACGACCATTTTAGGAGTGGTCTGTTCTGTCATATACCATCAGCCGCTCGTTATCGGTTTTATGCCAGGGTTTCTTGTTTTGGTATATTTAGCATTCCAAAAAGGATTGTCATTGAAGCAGACACTAAAAATTAGTTTTATCGGAGTTTACAAAACGAGAATTGTCATTATTATACTCTTTCTTGTTAGTTTTTTACTTCCTTCCTGGTATTTATCCGGAACGATTGGTCAAATGGTTAAAGTGGCCCTTAACTTTATTAATTCGGAGCATTTTTTGGTTCTTTCGTTTCTTGTCGCTCTTGTCTTCTCGATGCTTCTTGGGACAACAGTTGGGACCTTAAGTGCCATTGGAGTTCCGATTTTGGGGACGGCCATGGTATTACATTTGCCAATTGAAGTTGTGGCGGGAGCATTAATCTCAGGTGCTTTTGTGGGGGATCGGACTTCGCCGTTTTCCAGCGCCCATCAGCTTTTATCACATACAGTTGAACTTACTGTTAAAAAGCAATGGAAGGCGATGCTTTTGTCAACGGTGATCGCTGTCCTCGTTTCCTTTTGTTTTTATGCTTTCTTCGATTTACATAGTTATGGAGACAGCAAAATCAATCCGGTACATTTCGAGTGGAATCAGCTTTCTTGGATTAAGTTTATCCCACCATTGGTGTTAATCGTTTTTGTTCTTTTTCGAATAAGCATAATTTATGCGTTTATATCTAGTATTCTATCAGCAGCCGTTATAGCATTAGCTGAGGGAACTCATTTTTCCAAATTAGTAAATGACTTTTGGCATGGTATTGAGGGTCTTGGCGGCGGTTTAATTCATATGTACGAATTACTGCTGTTTCTCGCTTTGGCAGGTGCTTATAATGGATTGTTAGAGGAATTGAATGTCATTCAGCCCTATTTAGATAAATGGCTGAAATCCTCAAGGTCCTTAATAGGAGATACGGTAAAAACACTGATCGCAACACTAATCATCACATTTATTGCGGCCAATCAAACACTGCCTATCATTTTAACAGGGAGGTCCTTTTTACCTCATTGGTCTTCAAAATACGGAAATGAAGAATTAGCAAGGGTAATGGGGGATACGACGATGCTCTTTCCGGGCATGGTTC
Source organism: Neobacillus bataviensis (assembly GCF_019969725.1). The sequence goes on along the minus strand of NZ_JAHXYW010000027.1, from coordinate 8,907 downwards.
CATGGAGTGTCTTAGCGATAATGTGCAGCACGATTGTCGGGATTCCGTTACTAGGATACTTACCGTATGCGGTATTTTTATGGATTTTGCCTATATTAACGATATTACTTTCGATTGGAAAACAATTTCGCAAATCAAAGCAAAAGCGGATTGTTGCTGCTTAAATCGGAGTCTCTATGAGGCTCTGATTTTTTTTGCCTTAAATCCTTCCGAATGAAGTCCCTTTTTCAATCATATAAGTGGTATTAAAGAAATGGGACAAGGGATGGTTGGATGTTAAAAAAATTTCTGATTATAGGCATTGGGAGTACGATGATCGGAATAGGAGTAAATGGATTTATTCTTCCTTTTCATTTGATAAATGGCGGCTTTTTTGGCATAAGTCTCTTGGCTAATTATTTGTGGGGGTTAAAAGTTGGCCTCACATTTATATGCTTAAATATTCCCGTTTACATTTATGCCTTTAGATATGAACCTGATTACTTTATGAACGGTTTATTGGGAGCAGTGGTTTCTGGGTTTATGCTCGATTTTCTAATGCCATTAAACGGAATGATTCACTTACCCATTTTAAACAGTATTATTATAGGTGCGGTTATTATTGGTATAGGTGTTGGCTTTATGCTGCGAAATCATATTAGCCCCGGCGGGATGGATTTGCTGGCACTTTTAATCGCAAAAAAGACTAAAGTGAACGTTGGCGTAATTTGTTTCGCCATTGATGCGGTTATTATTTCCACTGGATTATTACTTCTAAACGATGCCAGGCTTCTTTATTCACTTGTAATTGTTTCGATCATTGGACTATTTGCTTGTGTCATTACATCGGTCCGTAAAGTATAGATATGAACAAATTTTTGATAAAATGAGATCATCCACCACCAAGGAGTATAACAATGAACCCAATAAGCGATCATGTAAAAGAAAATTTAAAGATCTTATTTGTCGGCTTTAATCCAAGTATTCGTTCTAGTGAACTTGGTCACCATTATGCTAATCCAAATAATCGTTTTTGGAAAATTATTTATGAAGCAGGCTTAACCCCGCGGAAATATGAGGCTGCTGAAGATTATACACTTTTAGAACTAGGTTACGGATTCACGAACATTGTTCAAAGGCCGACAAAGGCTGCAGATGAAATTAAGAAGGAAGAATACATGGAGGGCAGAGAAATCTTAAAACAGAAGATTGCTAAATTTAAGCCGAAAGTAGTTTGTTTTGTTGGGAAAGGTGTTTATCAAGAGTATAGTGGACGTAAAGCTGCCCCGTGGGGGATTCAAGCGGAAGCTGTCGTGCCAGGAACCATCGATTTTGTTGCACCGTCCTCTAGTGGACTAGTTAGAATGTGGCTTGAAGAAATCGTTGAGATTTATAAAATGCTAACCGATTTAAACATCGACGGTTGAAGAGAACCGTCGATGTTTTTTAGATTACTTTTTTTCGAACTTCTTTTGATAACGGGATAAAGCTAAAAGCGGAAAAATATAGCGGTAGCTGTGGTAATGAATATAAAAACCGCCCGCCATTCCTTGTCCTTTAGGGTAGTCCGTGGTCCAATCTGTTTGTTCCAGTGAATTTAATAAATATTTAATTCCTTTTTCAATAGCTGCGGTCGGTTTATCGGAAATAGAGATCAAGGCATCAAGGACCCAGGCAGTATGGGTCAAGGTGCTTGCGCGTAAAGAGACATATGTTTTTTTGTTGTCGCTATGGCAAGATTCGCCCCAGCCGCCATCTCCATTCTGAATACTGTGCAACCACTTAACGGCCTTTTGAATAGCAGGATGACTCTTTGGTACATCCACTGCTAATAACCCTGTAAGGGAAGCCCATGTCCCGTATATATAACAAATTCCCCAGCGGCCATACCAGGATCCATCTTTTTCTTGATTTTTAAAAAGCCATTTTACTCCTTTTTGGATGGCAGAATGATCGTTTGGAAGATTGGTATAGTTCCCGAAAAATTCTAAGGTTCTTCCGGTAATATCTGCACAAGAGGGGTCTGTTAATAGAAATTCTCCTTTTTCAATTGGTAAAAATTCAAATACTTTTGTATTCGTATTTTTTTCAAATCCTGCCCAGCCGCCATCGTCGTTTTGCATCGATAAAACCCAGCGGATTCCCCGTTCCCAAGCTGCTAGATCAGTTGGTAAGCTTCTTGAAATCGATCTGAGCGAAGCGGTCGTGTCATCAACATCCGGATTAATGGTATTTATATCGGAAAAGCCCCAGCCGCCAGGCAGGCTAGAAGGGTTATGAATCACCCAATCTCCGAATTTATTATGCTGTCGTGTAAGAAGGTAATCATTGGCTTTTGAGATCATCGAATCTTCTGGAGGAACACCTGCTGCTTGTAGGGTGAAACTAATTAACGATGTATTCCAGACATCGGCGGTGGTATATTGCATATGAGGCAATCCATTAATTTCACATTTCATTGCACGGATTCCTTCTAAAGCTTTTACAATGACGGGATCTGTTTTTTTATATCCAAGAGAAAGTAAAGCGAAGATCATCAAAAAAGTACAGCTGTAATAACTGTATAACGTGCCATCTGGTTCAAGGTGGTCAAGCATATACTTTTTCGCCCGTTCAATCGCTAAAATACGCAGCTGTTCGGGCAAGCCAATTAAGCTTTTGACTCCATCTTCAATATAAGAGAGCAGGGATCTTATTTCATAAGAGCGGACCCACTGGTCTTCACTATGGCGCTGTAAATGCAAATCCGCAAGATTTGGGCTTTTTTCTGTCATGATTGTAAATTTCTTACTAGCAAGGATCATAATCGGTGTCAGGTTGGCCCTGCCAAAAACGGAAAAGGAATAAAAATTGATTGGGAATATGTGCGGTAAAAGAATCACTTCAATCGGCAGCGGGGAAAATGCCGGCCATTTGTATTGACCAGTTAAAGCAAGCATGATTTTTGTGAACATATTGACCTCTTCCAAGCCGCCGTTTGCTATTATAAACCGTTTAGCAGCACGAAGGTTTTTGTCATCTTCGCTGTAATACCCTGAATAAAGAAGCGCATAGTATGCCTCTACGGTTGATGATAGATTTCCTTCACCCTCATCGTAAAATAACTTCCACGAACCGTTTGGTTCCTGCTTGCTTAAAATTCTCTTCGAAAGCTCTTGTATTAATTCCTCATCATTTAATTCCAATGACCGTAATAAAATGATCATATAGGCATCTGTTGCCAGGCCTGTTTCAAATGGATAATTCCATGAACCATCGGGAGATTGGTCTTTTCTCAGCATTTCGATTAGCCATTCAATGCCTTTTCTAGTCTCCAACATCTGAAATCATCATTCCTCTCCCATAAAAATATTCTCATCTATACATATTCGTATCGGGGGATGAGAATTCATAAGGGAGGGATTGAGCTATTTTTTTTATAAGGAATCGGGAAAAGACTCCGTTGGAAAGCATACGTTCCGAATTAAGAAGGAAAATCAAAAACCCATCTTCGTCCTACCAAATCTCAAAGAGTGAAAAAGTTTTTTTGGAACAAATAAGAAGCAAAACTGCGGAACAAAATCTCAACAATGTAACAAGGACGAAGGCTTACCTTGATTTTTATCTGCAGCGTCCGGAAATCCAATGGGCTTTTTTAGGACACATGGTTTCCCGAAATGGGGGCTACAACATGACAGATCTAAAAGGTGAATTTCTGACCCGCTTGATGGCAAAAAAGGATAGGGAAACTTTTTTTGCATTTCTGGAACGAGGGAATTGGCTGATTTTTCAAGACGTCTATCCGCAATTTTTACTTTATGAAGAAAGTCTCAGGCAGAATAAACCATTATTTCACCTGTTTCCTTTTTTAAATATATCCACTTTCATGGAAACCATTTGGAATCATTTTTGGAGGGAGCAATGCACGTACATTCTTACGATTGCAATGGTCATCAATGAGCAGAGTTACTTAGAACAAAGGCTGGTGAAAAATCCGCTTTATCAAAAAGAGGTATTAAGTAAATTTGAATTTCTACTCCAGGATTGGCTTTCCTTTAATCACATTCTCTTTCCTTATGGAAAAAAGAACCTTTGCGGGCAGACCCTTCACCAATTTGAATCTCTGAATGAGCGGATTTTTCTAGGAAAAAGGTTATATTCCATCCTTTTTAAAAATAAAGAACGTTTAGAGCAAACCGTGGAATGGGCGAAAAGAAATCCACACACTGGTTCAAGAAAAGATTATTGGCCTCATATTTTTAACAGTGTGAATGAAGGAATTCCTGGTTTTGCTTATCAACTTCGTTTAAAATCCTGTCAGTTAAAAAGCGGGGCACGAAAAATATATAGTCCCACCCTTGAAAACTCTTGGAAAAATGTGACCCAAGCGGAAGCTGAAAAAGGGGATTGGTTTCGTGATTATCTTGTTGCTGATTATTTAGTTGAGAATACTGAAATTGTTAATGGGGAGATTGTGAATGAATACTGTAAAACACTTGAACGGCTCGAGCTTGCAACCCTTGCGAAAAAAGCGATTAACTTTATGGAATAAACATTATCTGGCCAGTGCGGTGCTTGCGTCATTATTTGGATCTTATTTAGACCTTTATTTTGTTGGAAAAGGAATTTACCATTTTCCTCATAGACCCTTACCTGAGATATTTTCCATAAATATTGCGTTCACCTTGGCAGGACTGCCAATCTTGATAATGGTGGTTCTACACTGCCTATCACAAGTAAATAATTGGGGGAAAGCGGGTATAATCCTATTTGTTAGTCTCCTTATGCCGATTTTGGAAAAATTAGCGGAGGAGTTAGGCTGGTTTGTTCATGCAGATGAATGGAAGCACGGATATACATTTGTTGGATACTTAGTTTTCTTAACTATTATTTATAGTTGTTTCAGGTGGATGGAAAAACATAAATAACAAAAGCCGGAACGATTGATCCCGGCTTTCATGATGCCTAAGTGCACCAGGGCCCCTGCCGTCCGTACAGTGGTTAAGTGTCCCGCAACAAGCGAAATGTTCGGCAGGGGCTCACCATTATTTTATCACATACATGACAAAAATATAATGCTTACAATTGCCAATACTTTCTTTTCTTTTTCTAAAAGTGTATGATAAAAATGATTTTTTACATAAAGGAGTGTTTTACATGGCTAAAAAAGGACATTTTTTAATGGAAAATGGCGAGAAGATTGAGTTTGAACTATATCCTGAAGCAGCACCGGGAACCGTTGAGAATTTTGAAACATTAGCAAATAAAGGATTTTACAATGGTTTAACCTTCCATCGTGTTATCCCAGGGTTTATAAGTCAGGGGGGATGCCCACACGGAACTGGTACCGGCGGACCTGGCTACACTATTAAGTGCGAAACAGAAGGAAATCCCCACAAACACGTACCAGGCGCCTTATCAATGGCTCATGCAGGACGAAACACTGGTGGAAGTCAGTTCTTCATCGTTCATGAATCACAGCCGCATTTAAATGGTGTGCATACTGTATTCGGTCAAGTAACATCCGGATTAGAAACAGCAAAATCGATGAGAAACGGCGATAAAATGCAAGAAGTTAAGGTATATGATGAAGAGTAAGGAATAGAAGAGAGCCATCTGGCTCTCTTTTTTATGTTTGGGGATGTTTGTGTGTATATTGGGAAAAATATTTTCAAAAAGTTTACCTTTGGGGGTCTATATGAAGAAGTTTATATTTATGCTAATCCCGTTTCTGCTTTTTTCGTTTAACCAAAAAGCCTTAGCCGAAAATACCGATGCCAAGCAATTAAAGGCAGCTGTAATTATCGACGATTTTGGAGGAGGGACGGGCGGCGTCAGGGACTTTTTAGAAGGTGATATACCGATTACGGCAGCGGTCATGCCATTTACTGAAAATTCAAAAGCGCATGCAGAGTGGGCTCATAAAAATGGTTTTGAAGTGATGGTTCACTTGCCAATGGAACCGAAAAGGGGCAAGAGGTCGTGGCTAGGTCCAAAGCCGATTACGGTAGACCTCACGCCAAAACAAGTGAGGCAGCGGGTTAAAGAAGCGATAAAGACGGTTCCCTATGCAGTTGGTCTTAATAATCATATGGGATCACTGGCAGTTGAAAACGAACGAATCGTAAGGGTAATTGTTGAGGTGGCAAAAGAAAATAAGCTTTACATTATTGACAGCGGCACGAGTCCTGAATCCAAATTCCCAGAGATTGCAAAAGAACTTGGTGTGCCTCTTTTAAAAAGAGATGTTTTCCTTGATGATATTTCATCTTCATCCCATGTTTACAAACAGATGATCCGACTCGCAAAGGTAACTGAAATTAAAGGGCAGGGGATTGCCATTGGACATGTGGGTGTGACAGGGAAAGTCTGTTCAGTAGGGATTTTTCAATCCATGGATGAATTTAAGAAACGCCATATTAAAATTGTCCCAGTCTCAGAACTCTTATCTGAAAAACTAATCGAAAAAAACTTTGTTCCAAAATAAAGGCAGCGGCAGACTGCCTTTTTTGCTGATATTAAATTTTCTGGTACAATGTCTCCTATCAAACTATTAAATTAGACTTCAAGGGAGATGGAATAGAGATATGAAGTTAATATCATGGAATGTCAACGGTCTTAGAGCATGTGTCAAAAAAGGATTTCTAGATTATTTTCATCAAATGGATGCGGATATTTTTTGTATTCAGGAAACTAAATTACAAGAGGGACAAATTAGCCTGGAATTAGATGGCTACTATCAATACTGGAATTATGCTATTAAGAAAGGTTATTCAGGAACTGCTGTTTTTACGAAAGTGGAACCGATATCCGTGAAATATGGAGTTGGAACGGATGAAAGTGAAGACGAAGGAAGGATTCTTACCTTGGAGTTGGAACATTTTTTCTTAGTCAATGTGTATACCCCAAATTCCCAGCGTGATTTGGCAAGAATCGGTTATCGTTTGGAATGGGAAGACCGCATCCTTAATCACCTGCAAGAGTTAGACAAAATTAAACCGGTCATTCTTTGTGGAGACTTAAATGTCGCTCATCAAGAAATTGACTTGCGAAATCCAAAGTCAAATTTAGGGAATTCGGGTTTTACTGAAGAAGAGCGAGGGAAAATGACTACATTACTGAACTCTGGGTTTGTCGACAGTTATCGCCATTTTAATCCTAACAAGGAAGGAGCTTATACGTGGTGGTCTTATATGGCAAAAGTTCGGGAGCGAAATATTGGCTGGCGGATCGACTATTTTATTGTCTCAAAAACGTTTTGTGAGCAATTGAAACAAGCAGATATCCATTCTGAGGTTATGGGAAGTGACCATTGTCCTGTAGTACTAGAAATTCAATAAGGTTCTTTCATAACCTTTACTTATAATAAAGTATAAAAAAACCGTAATTTTCATAATGAGTTAAATATTCTATAGTTAATTTAACAAAGAAAAGAACGGGGGAATCTAAAATGGACATTAAAAAAGATGTTCAAGAGCAGTTTGGAAAAAGCGCCGATTCATATGTAAGCAGTTCTATTCATAAAAAAGGGAAGGACCTTCAGAAATTATTAGAGATGGCTGCACTCCATGGGGAGGAAGAAATGCTTGACATTGCCACAGGCGGCGGTCATACGGCTAACGCATTTGCTCCCTATGTAAAAAAAGTGACGGCGGTTGATATAACTGCGGAGATGTTATCGGCTGCCGAAAACTTTATCAAAGGAAATGGCAATCAAAATGTTGATTTCTTTATAGGTGATGCAGAAAATCTTCCTTTTCCGGATGAAACATTTGATCTTGTGACATGCCGAATAGCTCCGCATCATTTTCCGAATGTAAAACGTTTTGTTAACGAAGTATATCGGGTACTAAAGCCGAATGGACAATTTTTACTTGATGATAATGTCACGCCAGAAGAAGAAGAATTTGATCAATTCTATAATACGATTGAAAAATGGCGCGATTACAGTCATTATCGGGCATGGAAAAAATCGGAATGGCTGCAAATGATTGAGTTAAACAGTTTTGAAATAATTGAATGGCACCGGTTCGAAAAAACCTTTCAATTTGAATCGTGGTGCAATCGTATGAATCTGCCACAAACAGAACAAGAAAAATTAGCTCAATACATCATAAATTCTTCACCAAAAGTAAAACGAAAATTTCGCATTAAAATAGAACACGATCAAGTTATTTCCTTTCAAGGGGAAGCTGCCGTCATAAAGGCAATTAGAAAATAAAAAAACCTTTGCACGAAGAGAAGCATTCTCTTTTTGCAAAGGTTTTTTTTATCATGCTTAGATTTCATTAAGGGCGGTTCCAATTTCATCAAATTCAGGCGATTTTTCATTTTGACTTGAATTTTCTATTTGCTCCTGTTCCATTGAGGTAACCGAACCTTGGTCTTCTTCCTTTTTTTGAAGATGCCAATTCACTTTATCACCACTCCTTTTGAAAACGAATTACTAAAGTATTTTTTCCTATAATGGTGAAACTAAACCATAAACCGCTTTTGATTAGTTACTTTTTTAGCCATATAAAAAAATCCTTCTCTTTATTAAAATATATGTGTAAATGTAATGAAAAATAGTAGTTGACGAAAATAGTATTGGGTAGTATTATAGTCAATGTCGCTGCTGCGAAATGCATTAATAAAGCTACTAAGTTTTTTAAAAAGTAATTCGTAGTTGTTGACAAGGTTAAGATGTTATGTTAGGATAATAAATGTCGCTAATTTAATAGATTAGCAGAAAAAACACGATTGTTCTTTGAAAACTAAACAAACAAAAACGTCAACAAACAATAATATTCGTTTCTTTCGAAACGAAGCCAACGTTTTAATTTATGAGCTAATCAACTTTCTTGGAGAGTTTGATCCTGGCTCAGGACGAACGCTGGCGGCGTGCCTAATACATGCAAGTCGAGCGAGACTCTTCGGAGTCTAGCGGCGGACGGGTGAGTAACACGT
>NZ_JAHXYW010000026.1 GCF_019969725.1 Neobacillus bataviensis | reverse complement strand
ACCACCAGGAGCAAGCTCCCAGTGATTCGCTCGACTTGCATGTATTAGGCACGCCGCCAGCGTTCGTCCTGAGCCAGGATCAAACTCTCCAAGAAAGTTGATTAGCTCATAAAATAAAACGTTGGCTTCGTTTCAAAAGAAACGAATATTATTGTTTGTTGACGTTTTTGTTTGTTTAGTTTTCAAAGAACAATCTTCTGCACTCATTTGAGCGACAGGAATTATATTTTATCGTTTCTCTACTAAAATATCAACTATCAATTATTACCAATTCCAAAGAAATTTGATATTTTTTTCAAAAGCGACTTTCTTATAATAACACCAGAATGGTTATCTTGCTAGGGAGAAATTTTTCCAATTTATCAATATGAGATACAAACCATTGTGTTATGCATCGTATGTTTTTTGGTCACTCGTTAAAGTGACAGGAATAATAATATATCTTGTTTTTATTTTATTTTCAACGGGAAATTATTTCCATAAAATTAATGATAGGAAAAGTATCCTCTTCCTTATTTATCGTTGCCATAATATCGAGTGTTTTCAACTAAAGAAGCAATTAGTTGAATTATGATAAGCAGAATCGTATCCTAAATAATGACAAGTTTTTTACTGTATAGGTTTGTTTATTAAGCCTGATTGGGGAGATAATATTGGGAAATACTGATAAGTTTGAAATGATAGCTAATAAATATGACACTCCTGAAAGAATCCAAATTGCAAAGGTATCATCAGATGTCATCCGTAATTATTTAGTTCACGCTAAAAGTAAGAATGCAATTGATTTTGGGTGTGGAACTGGTCTTGTCGGAATGAACTTATTAAACGAGTTTAATTCTATGCTTTTTTTGGATACGTCACAAAACATGATTAATCAAATAAAGCAAAAAATAACTGATTTTAATATTCAGAATGTAGATACATTATGCATTGATATTGAAAAGGAAAGTCTAACGGATTTACATGCCGACTATATTTTTATGACTCAGGTTCTACTCCATATTCATGATGTTGAATTAGTTTTATCAAGATTATTTGATGTTCTTAATGAAGGAGGACATCTACTGATCGTAGATTTTAATAAAAATGAAAAAATAGTTTCAGATCTTGTTCATAACGGATTTAATCCAGAAGAGCTAGCTGAAATTATGACTAAAATAGGGTATAGAGATATTCAATTTAAAACTTTTTATACAGGTAATAAAATATTCATGGGACAAGATGCATCTATGTTTATTCTTGATTCAAAAAAGGGACCTCGGTAAAAAGGACTTAAAACTTGCATGACAAGGAAATTTCTTATACAAAAGAAAAGCGGTAAACTCAAATAAAGATGGAGTTTACCGCTTTTCTCTTTCTGTCTATGTAATAGTCCACACAATTTCACTAGTTATGGCTGCTGTGTTCCCGCCCTGACCAAGTTCATAGTGTCCTTGTTGGACTATGACTCCGCAGGTAGGACTCGAACCTACGACCGATCGGTTAACAGCCGATAGCTCTACCGCTGAGCTACTGCGGAATAATTATATTAATCCCTAATCCTTATCTGAGCTACTGCTGAATAAGAATGGAGCGGGTGATGAGAATCGAACTCACAACATCAGCTTGGAAGGCTGAGGTTTTACCACTAAACTACATCTGCATATATGGGGCGGCTGATGGGAATCGAACCCACGAATGTCGGAACCACAATCCGATGCGTTAACCACTTCGCCACAGCCGCCATGATTAATAATTAAAAGTGGCGCGCCCGAAAGGAGTCGAACCCATAACCTTTTGATCCGTAGTCAAACGCTCTATCCAATTGAGCTACGGGCGCATAATATTGAATGTTATTTTTGCAAAAACACTGGTGCCTAGGCCGGATTCGAACCGGTACGGTAGTCATATTTTTATGGAGGAGAGCAAGGGATTCGAACCCTTGAGACAGGGTTAACCGCCTACACGATTTCCAATCGTGCTCCTTCGACCTCTCGGACAGCTCTCCATTATTAAAATGTAAGTTGTTGTAAAAATGAAATGGCAGAGAAGAAGGGATTTGAACCCTCGCGCCGGTTACCCGACCTACACCCTTAGCAGGGGCGCCTCTTCAGCCTCTTGAGTACTTCTCTGTATTTAAAATCATACGAAGTTCCGTTAGGAGCTTACGTAAGAAATATACCATCTATCCAAATTGGAAGATAGCTGTAAATTTTGGTAGTTCAAAAGTCCTGGTTTATCCAATTTAAATTTCTGTTACAAATATTCGAAGAATGCTTCTAAAACGATCACATGCACATGAAATGGCTGTAAGCCAGGTTCTGTCCTTCCGTACTCCAATCGGCAGCATACCTCGTACAAGAAGTGTAGTCATCTATCTATCGACCAATGGCCGATTCATCCGTTAGGTTCATTTCCCGCAGGATGATGCCCCTACCTAAATTTGGGTTGCTCGCTCGTGGGGTTTACCCGTTCCACCTTTTCCGTTTCCAGAAAAGCATCGTCACTGTGGCACTTTCAGGTTATTCTCAGCATATCCCGAAGGACTTAGCATGATTTCACCGCCGTCAGCCGAAACTATTAATCGACTGCCCACCCTTGCAGATGGCACGAACACTACAGGCGTCTCAGCACTGTGCGAGCCTGGACTTTCCTCAGCTCCTGTTAAGGAACCGCGACTACTCACCATTTCATGTTTATCTATTCGTTCAGAAGCGACAATGTCTACTATATCAGGATTAACAGGATAAATCTTTAGTAGTTTAATTCCAGCATTTCCAATCATGTGTTGGGAGGTGAAAAAAATGGATGAAAATACGCTTACCCGCGGGGGCTTCTTTGGTTCTAACAATTTGTTACAGCGCTTATAGATAATAGAAGTTATTTAACGTACAAATAATAGGTAAAACTTATAAATAAGTAGAAAAATAAAGTAATCCACCTGAGTCATTAACTCGCAGGTGGATTATTTTTTTTAATCTTTTTCAAAAAGCTTATTTTATTATCTTTTTTAACAGAATATCTACCTTTTCAATAAGATGCTTTTTTACATCACTATCTAGGTCCATTTCATCCATTGTCTCTTTCATTTTACCAAACCAAACCCCGGCCCTGTTTGAATCTATTTGAAACGGATGTCTTTCCCTTACCTGTGATTCCTGCTTACTTTGTTCCTGTTCAGACGCATCAGAAACTAAGCGGGTTATAAAAACTCTTTGTCGATTTTTTAGCAATTCAATATCCACGTTTCTTTCTTTAAACATGGTTACATAATAGGAATCCTTTAGTAACTTATCGTAAAAGCAGTCTACCAACTCATTCACTTTTGTCTGTTCTAATATTACAGCCATGAACCATTCCCTCTTTTTCCTATAAAGTGTAGTTTCTAATATCATTATAGTGCAAACTACTGTTCTTTATTGTGATTAACATCACGTTTTAAAGGCAAATTCAAGAGAGAATCTAAAATATACACAAGAACATACGTTCCTATTTGGCTTTATTCGTATTTTGTTTATTAATTTTTTCTGCTGAGCTTGTTGCAGTTAAATCATTGTTTGTTATATTTTCAATTGCCTGCCCCACCGTGTTTGTTGTATTCAATTTATGCTCTGGAATTCGTTGATTTTTCATGTATTATTTGCATCCTTTCAATAACTTTTTTAAATAGTTTTATTAACTTTAAGGTCAACACTACTGCCCGTCTTCCCCCACTACTGTATTACCAATCCTCGGTTTTTGAGCCTGTTCCTTGTCGTCAGAATTCCAATTAAAACCTGCTTCAGTAGAACCAGTTGATAGTAGTGGCTGCTCCATACCGCTCGGGTCCGAAGAATTTTCGGGTTTATTGTTCTCATTTAACATTTGAATCCCCCATTTAACACAAATTTATCATATTTTGCGTAAAATACCGTTCCTTATACGGAATATGATACTTATATTGTTGAAACAAATTTGGAAAAATAACGTTGAGGTGAAAATAATGAACCTAAACAGAGTGAAAGAGATTTTTGCAGCAGATGAAGAGATATCCGTTAAATATCATGGCATTCCAGTATGGATCGAAAGCATTCAAGATACAACTGGCATGGCGTTGGTCACTCAAAGAGGAACCCACGATGAGAAACGTCTTGTCCCAATAGATGGTTTAGAGGAAGAATGAATCAGCCAAAACGTTGGCATGTTCAGTGAGACGGCTCTCAACATTGATGCACTAATGTTTCAAGGGAGCCTTTAACGGGCTCCCTTTTTTCATCACTTATGTTGTAGTCCCTTTTATTTGATTAGATAAGTTTTCCCTGAAATTGGTCATATTTTTTCATTTCAACGATGGTCTCTTCTATTTCCTTGATAAAATGATCAAATAGTTGATGATTTCCGGATCCATCAAAGTTTTGTTTATCGATGGAATTAAGTAAAGCAATTACCCCTTTAAACTTTAAATCATCAAAAAATGGGATTTGGCTTTCCCCTATAATTTCACCTTTTACTTCAAACTTCCCATTGTCATTTTCCAGCTTAAATGTGACTTTTTGAGTATTTTCAATGTCCAATTATAGTTGCCCCTTTTTTTGTTCTTTGTTACAAATTAGCGTGCCATAAATAAATTAACTGATTCAAAAATAGGAACTAAAAAAAACCGAACATGCAGCAACATGGCTCGGTCCTTACATTAACGGTTCCTTTTAGTTTCAGTTAAAACTCTTCCCATTCAAATAATAATCTGACTCCTTAAATGTACTAAAGGCAACTTCTACCTCTGGAATATCAAGCGATTGGACTTGTTTCGTGACAATCTTTGCAAATTGGTCTTGAACTTCCTGGCCTCTTTCAAACCATTTCACTTCAATAAACGGATACCCCTGTACCTCGTTATCATTAAATACAAAGGTAGAGTTCACCACTTCTAACGTAAAATTGTCCGTTCCGCAGTCACAAAGATCAGCCAATTCTTCTACTAACGGTCTGCTAATCGTTTTAACCTGCTCTACTGAAACTCCTCTAATAAATAAATGGGGCATTTTGTTTTCCTCCTATGTTTGTAAAAATTACGTTATGCAAATCTGCTGATTGAATACCGGTCTATCGGAATCGAGGTTTCTCCCTCCAAAATCAACTCCGTCATAAGCGTTCCAATGAGTGGAGAAAGTGTTACGCCACTATGAGTAGCGGCAACATAAAGATTTTCCGCTCCTGGGATTTTCCCGAGAATTGGAAACCCATCTTCCGGCATGGCCCGAATCCCTGAAAAAGCTCGAACCACCTTCGCTTTTTTCAATGAAGGGACATAATGGACAGCCATATTGGCCGTTTCTTGAATCACATCGAGTGTGGTTGCCCGATTAAACCCTTCTTGTTCCATGGAATAACCAATTAATACCTCTCCGTTAAAAGCCTGTCTTAATCCGCTAATCGTATAATTTAAAAAAGGCTTCAAGGGCTCGGTCACAAGAATTTGCCCTCTTAATTGGTTGATCGGAATATTGACATCCACCAGCTTTCCTAACTCCCTGGACCATGTTCCGCCAGCAAGAATAAGGTTTTTACAAGTGAACGTTCCCTTTTCTGATACCACAATAAATTTCCCAGGCAGCTTTTGAATTTCGGTTACTTTATTATAGGTAGAGTATTGAACACCGTTTTTCTTTGCCGCTCTCATATAACGATCCACTAACCGAAAAGGATTCACATTGCCGTCGATGGCACTATAGGTCGCTCCGACAACATCCGGATTAAGAAATGGCTCTTTTTCAAGTGCCTCTTCTCGGGATAAAACCTTAATCTTTATCCCTATCTGCTCGTATGCCTCAGCCAGCCGTACAGCCTTTTCACGGTCTGCCTCATTGAAAAACGGCGAAAGACCTCCTGTTCGTTTAAACTCGATATCGCCGATTTTTTTGGACAGATACGAGTAAAGCTCGGCGCTATACATACTAAATTCAGCATACCAGGATGGGGTTTTGTTGTGAACCCAGACCCAGGCTTGGGTGGATCCGGAGGTGCCTGACAATGGAAATTTTTGATCCAGAACAAGGATTCCTTCTTTGGTTTGTTCTGAGAGGTGATAGGCAATACTGCTGCCAACCACCCCGCCGCCGATAATGATCGTTTCATAACTTGTATCCAATTATCTCACCTTCCCATCCTCTAATTCCACCTCATCCATAACTGATTTTACAGAAGAAAACGAAGTGCTATTCGTAGCTAATGTCTCAAGTTTTATAGGACTTAGCGGCATCCTCATTCGCGGCAGCGGTATCTGGAAAAAAGGGGTGTTTGTATTTTCGTGGATCATGTTGGCAACGAGAGAATGGCATATTTTTGATTGGCAAGGCCCCATGCCGCACCGTGTTAATCGTTTAATATCATCAAATGTTGTTGCCCCATTGGTCAGGACTTCCTCAATTTCTTCGTAACTAATTTCTTCGCATCGACAAATTATCGTACTTTTTTCCAATTCATTCACCTTCTGTCTCTTCATCTATTTGACTTAAGAGAGAAATTGTTCCTTTATCACCGGATACGCAAAATTTTCCATATGCAGGTTTCTTGCCTCCCAGATGTTTGGGTTGTACTTCGTTTCAAGAATCTCCAGCTCTTTCCAAAGGAAGTTCTTTTCTTCATCTGCTATGGTCTTAGTTATGGCCCCAACGGCTTCACAAGCGTTAATGCCTGCCAGCATACCCGTTACTAATAGGGCTCCCTGTGTACTAATTCCAGCGGCATTCCCAGCTAAAAAGATATCCTCACGGTCGGTTTGAAATTGGTGATTGTATTGTGGAACCCATCCTCCGAGTTCTTTTTGATATCCAAAGGAACAGCCCAGCTGGTAAAAGATATCAAGGATTGGAGATCTTCCCCCATCAACACAAACCAAATCCACTTTTTCGGTTAAAACACGTGTCCCAATCTGGATATCAATTTCTTCTACGGCACCCATTCCCCTAGCTTCCTTGATAAAAGAATCTAAATAGATGGGAATGCCTATTTTTTTTACCTGCTCTATTTTTTCTAAATCCCTGGAAAGAATGCCGGCATTCTTTTCAATAAAGCCCTTGACGTGAACTCCTACTTCAGTAAGCTGCAGGGCGGCATCCATGGCAAAATCACTGGAACCCACGATGACTGCCTCCTTACCTGGTTGAACAAAATCCCGATTGATCAAAGTTTGAGCCGCTCCGATGGTCATCACTCCAGGAAGCGTCCATTTTGGAAAGGCGACTGCGTTTTCAACCGCTCCAGTAGCCACAATGATTTTCTTCGCATTAACTGCAAATACTTCTTGTTCATCTGTAATGCCAACACTGCCATCCTTATAAAAACCAATGACCCGATGGCCTAGCAAATAACGAATATCGTATTCTTCTAACTGTTTGTTTAAATGAGCTGCCAATTCAAACCCGCGCATCGACTGAAACGAGGAAGGTAAGGAAGGAATCACTTGCGTTTGCTGGATTAACTGTCCGCCTATTGTTAAAGATTCATCTACTATTGTTACGTCTAATCCCTTCGAAGCCGTTTCAAAGGCGGCCGAAAGACCAGCCGGACCGGCACCAATTATTAGAATATCAGTCTCCACATAATTCCCTCCTTACGTCCGGATCTTCATCATTCGGATAGATTTTCATTCCTTCTTCCACTTTGATCATGCAGGTTCGGACATGATCTTCCCCATTTACCGTCATATAGCAGCTGCAGCATCTCCCCCTTGTGCAAAAAAGACCTCTTGGCTGAACCAAATTTCTGCTTAACCCCAGCCTTTTAATATCATTAGCCATTAAGGCGGCCGCAACGGATTGCTGTTCATAAGCTTTGTAGGGCTGATCATTAAAATAGATTGTCACTGGTTTTTGAAGCTGCCCGCCTAATACAGGATGCTGTTGAATATGCATTACAAACACCTTCTTCTTAATTTTTCGACGAAAACACTTTTCCAACACCTAGGATTCTTTCAATGACCACCATTAAGATAACGGTTAGTAAAATCATGATGCTGGATACCGATGTAATAATAGGATCATATTGGTATTGCATATAGGTATAAATTCGAACCGGCAGGGTGACGACATCGGTGCTGACAATAAACAAAGCAACAGTTAAATCGTCAAATGAGGTAATAAAGGCAAAAATAGCCCCTGCAATCACGCCTGATTTTATGACAGGGAGGGTAATTTGAAAGAATACTCTAAGGCTTCCAGCCCCTAAATTCTTGGCCGCCAGTTCGATCGAGCGGTCGAAACCTACTAGGCTGGCCACAACCAATCTCATCACAAATGGAATCGTTAAGATAAAATGTCCGATCACTAACGCAACGGGACTAGCTGCCAAACCAATCCAAGAGTAAAACTGCAGTAAAGCTACCCCAAATACGACAGATGGAATCAATAAGGGCGAACCAATTAATTGGGTAACGGCAGTTTTTCCTCTAAACTCATACCGAACAACAGCGATCGAAGCCATAGTACCGATGATCGTCGAAATAATCGAAGTTCCCAATGCGACCATAATACTTAGGGTGAAGGACTGCATAAACTCTGGATGATTCATCAGCTCAGCGTACCACCGGAGCGTGATCCCTTTGGGAGGAAAGACGATATATTCCGTTGTGGTAAGAGATGATAATAGAACCACCACAATTGGGGCAGCCAGAAAAATGTAGACAAGGACACAAAAGAAATTCAAGCCGGCTTTTGGTAATACCTTTCTCATTGAATGGCCACTCCTTTTTCAGATCTGGTAAGTAATTTGCTATAAATAATAATAGTAATCGTTGCAATAAAGATGAGCAGGAAGCCGATAGCTGAACCAAAAGGCCAATTCAAAATGGTCGAAACCTGTTCATATGTAAGGAACGACATCACCTTCACCTGAGGCCCACCAAGAATGGCCGGAGTAACAAAGGAGCTTACCGCTAGGCTGAACACCATGACCGAACCGGCAAAGATACCTGGCAAAGTCAGCGGCAAAATAACGGAAAAGAAGGTTCGAATAGGTCCCGCACCAAGATTTTGCGAAGCTCTTATTACACTAGGGTCAATTCTTTCAAGTGATCCCATTATACTTAACACCATGTATGGAAATAAAACGTGGACCATGCCAATCACAACGCTGAACTCTGTATACAGTAAGGTAAGTGGCTTATCAATCAAGCCCATCTTCATCAAGGCATTATTCACGACCCCATTATTGGATAACAAAATGACCCATCCATAACAACGGATAACCATGCTAATTAACAACGGAGATAAGACGAGGAGAGTTAAATAATTTTTCATTCTTCCTCTAACTTTCGTAATCTGATAAGCTACTGGATACGAAATGACAACTGCAGCCAATGTGGTGATTAAAGCGATTTTAACTGTTCTCCATAAAACGCCGAGATAAAACTGATCCGTAATAAACTTCGCATAGTTCTGAAGGGTCCAGTCATGACCAATTCCAGTGGATGCATCGAAGGTCTTAAAGCTTGTGATAAAAAGAAAGACTAATGGCAGCAAAAAGAAAAAAATAAAAATACTGAGCGCTGGAAGTAATAATAACCATGAATCAAGCCTTTTCTTCGACTTTTTCTTTTTCATTTGCTTGAATTGAATCTCTTGTTCCTGATTCATTTCCAGTTCAGCCTGCATTCGAAGTCACCTCACTTTTTAGTCGCTAATAGTTCCTCTGGATTCCATACAGCCAATACGTCCTGCCCTTCTAGTATTTGATCGGGGTTTAGAACAGTATTGGAAATGTCCGCAATTATCTGTTGATCTTTTAGTTGTAAGATATATCGCGTTTTTGCACCTAAAAACATTTTTCTTTCCAACCGAACACGAAGTCCATCCTCATATTTTTGATAGATTTGGATTTTTTCAGGTCTCAGATAAAAGTCGACCAAATCATCTTTCTTACCATTACATGTAAGGACCTGCTGATACCCATGAAAGGACACCTTGCACTGATTCCCGTTGTACGATTCTACAACATGACCTTGAATCTGATTTACTTCTCCAATAAACCTCGATACAAAATCGGTTTGCGGGTGGTTATAAATGGCAACTGGGGTGTCAACCTGCTCAATTCTCCCCTCATACATAACCGCGATCCGGTCTGAAATAGCCAGTGCTTCTTCCTGGTCATGGGTAACAAATATGGTGGTAATGCCCACCTTTTTTTGAATTTCGACGATTTCTTCACGCATTTCCTGGCGCAGCTTGGCATCCAGGTTGCTTAATGGTTCATCAAGGAGCAGCACTTTTGGTTTGATGACTAAGGCCCTGGCCAATGAGACACGCTGCTGCTGTCCGCCGGAAAGCTCCTTTGGATACCGTTTTTCATACCCGGATAATCGGACCATTTCAAGCGCTTCCAACACACGTTGATTGATTTCACTTTTAGGGACTTTGCGAAGTTTAAGTCCATAGGCCACATTATCAAACACGGTCATGTGGGGAAAAAGAGCATAGTTTTGAAAAACCATGCCCATTTCTCTTTTGTTGGGAGGAAGCAGGTGAACGGGTTTCCCGTCCACCACAATACTTCCGCCATCAACATCCAAAAAGCCTGCAATCATATTTAGCGTCGTGGTCTTGCCGCATCCTGAAGGACCAAGAAAGGAAACAAGCTCTCCCTTCTTGATCTCCAGGTTCATTTTTTTGACGACTTCTGTTTTATTAAACGTCTTCACTACATTTTCAAGGCATAAATAGCTCATCGTATCTCCCCTTTATTAGTGGGCCACTTCAATTTCTTTGTTTGCTCTTTCAGTCCACTCGGATCGCTTTTGATTCACATATTCCCAATCTACCTTTACGAGCTTCGAAATTTCATCTTGTCCATAAATAATTTTGTCTAAAATATCGCCACTTAGTTTCACGTTCTTATTTACTGGACCATCAAATAAAGAATTAGCAAAATCTGTTTGTACCTCTTCGCTTAACACATAATTAACAAATTTTTGTGCAAGCTCTTGGTGCGGAGCATTTTTAACGACACTAACAGTCGACATTAATGCAGGGGCGCCCTCTTTCGGAATCACAAACTCAATTGGGAATCCTGACTGTTTTAAAGTGAATACCCGGCTGCTGCCCCACGCGCTGGCAACCGTCTGTCCTTGTAAAAAGTAATTGGATACATCTGCTGTTTTATCAAAGGTTACTGCATTTTTAGCAATCTCTTTTAGTTTGTCAAATCCAGGTTCAATATTTTTTTCATCACCGCCATTTGCCTTAGCAGCCATAAGAAGCATATGGACTCCGTAAGTATTAGAGATGGATGGTAAGACAAGTTTTCCTTTGTACTTAGGATCAGCTAAATCATTCCAGGATGTGACTGGATCCCACTTGTTATCCTCGAAAAGCTTTTTATTATAAGCAAGTCCTGTGGTAATAATCCCAAAACCGACACCGACATTGTCCTTATCCTTGGCAATATCATAGACATTGGCTAAGTTCGTAACAATTTTTTCATCTAATGGTGCAAGAAGGCCGAAGGATTTTGCCTGGGCTTGGGGGCCATCGTCGATGAAGGCTACATCAATTTGCGGTTTTGCCTTTTGTGCTTGCAGCTTGGATACGGTATCAACAGAGCTTCCGGTAATATACTGGACCTTGACACCAAATTCCTTTTCAAATTTAGGGATAACAGTTTCCTTCATTTTTTTCTCATAGCTTCCCCCATAAGCCGCCAATACCAAGGTTTTGTCACCTTTTCCAGCCGTTTCTTTGGAGGTGCTGCCTGTCTCACTACTACATGCAGATACAACAACTAGCAATAAACAAATGAACCCAAAAAGCAACGTTTTTCTCTTCATCCTAACTCCTCCTCATTTCATTTCATTTTTTACCTTTGTGAGCGTGAAGGGTATTTACAACTGTTCCACTCCCCCTTTTCAACGTAGGACAACATTTTTATATCAATATAATATTGCCAATTTTCAGAAATTAACTATTAAAAAAATATAATATTATAATCTTTTAAGATATAATATTATAACTTTATAGTTTAAAAAATTTTTGTCTGTCTATGTTTAAAAATTGATTTCTGTGTAGTAAGTGGTTTTATCCTGGCGGTCATAAAATTTCGAGTACTCAATAATCTCTCCTTGTTTCGTGTAGGTTAACCTCTCCCATTTAAAAACGGGTGTACCGGATTCAATTTGCAGCCTTTCTGCTTTTTCCCCTTCGGCAATGTAAGGTTTCACTATTAACTTGGCCCTGCCTAAGGAAACATGAAATTTTTTTCTTAGAATATTGTAAATAAGTTCATTATTAATATCATCAGGTGTGAGACCGGGACAAATTTCATATGGAAGATAGGTATATTCAAGTGTAACTGGTTCATGTTTATCGATCTTTACACGCTTGATCTTAAAGATTTTTGTTCTTGGATTCAAACCCAGTTTTTCGGCCACCTCGTTATCTGAATCTTCAATGGAAAAACTGATTAATTCATGAGGATGTTCCTCTTCATCTGTTGTTAATGAAAAAATGGCGTTGATGTCTTGTTCATTTGTGGAGCCAGCTACAAATGTCCCTTTCCCTCTCTGCCTATATAGATATCCTTTATTCACTAGTTCAATGACAGCTCGTTTCACTGTAATCGTACTTACATCAAAAAGCTCAGATAATTCATGCTCTGTCGGCAGCTGATAGCCTACTTCCCATTGCTTGGACATGATTTTCTCTTCAAGCACCTGTTCCACCTGTCGATAAAGAGGTGCGTGATTATTTTTATCTATTTTCATGATTTAGTCACCTTTTTTATAATATTATAACTTTATAATCTTATACTTTTTGTATTGTTAATATATAATTTACCTCCGTTTCAAATAGTTGTCAATATTTTTTGAATATTTTGTATTAAAAACGTTTTCATTATGTGAATTTCATTTTATACTCAGCCTTGAAGGTTTCTCCTGCTTGAAGCTTATTTATTCCAAACTTCTCCTTCAAGTTTCTAGTTGAATGATATGGATCGGCAATGCCGTACCAAGGCTCAATACAAACAAACGGCGCCATTTTACCATCGGTATCATTATATTTCGACCAAATCCCCACAAAAGGGAAATCTTCGAACACGACTTCCACTCCATGACTCGATTTATTAGATATCAAGGTAATATGATTAATATTACTGTAAACTAGAGCATCATGGGCAAATAAGGAAGCTTTTAGCTGCATCGATGAGATATCATTAGCCGTTCCTTTCTCATGTAAAAGGGAGTTCTTAAGCTCATATTCCATCACATTCTTATTAGCAGCAGGAGTAAAGTGCAAACTATAGTCCTCTATCGCTTCATTTTCTACAAGCGGAACCCTAAAGGCAGGATGGGCGCCTATGGAAAAAAACATCTCCTCCTGGTTTTCATTGACAACCTCCCATTGAACAAGAAGTGAATCCTCTTTGAGCATATAACGAATAATCGCTTTAAATTCGTAAGGATAAATATCTATGAAACGACCAGCAGATTCAAACACAAAAGAAACGGTAGTTGTAGTTTGCGTTTCCACATTGAATTCAACATCACGCAAAAAACCATGCTGTGACATCTTGTAGGTTTGACCTTTCAGATAATAGTGATCTTCCTTTAACCGGCCAACAATCGGAAATAAGACCGGAGAAACACGTCCCCAATAGGCGCTATCCCCTGTCCACATATAGTCCAGTCCATTTTTCTTATGCTTCACTTTACGTACTTCTGCCCCATTTCTTGCTATATCGACCATTAACCAATCATTTTCAATGACAATCATCATATTTCCTCATCTCTTAAAGAGTTCTTCTTTATGAATGTTTACCAATGGAGTTCGCTATATTCCTGTGGTCTTTATTTTTGGAAAGAATATTGGTGAAAATTTTTAATAATTAAGGTTTTTTCTTGGATGTGCTCCAATCTAAAATAAAAGCCTCCTTTACGGAAGGCTAATTTATCTGGTGGACGATTTTATAGAATTTCTCTTTTTGGTGAGTTTTTAATCAGCTTAATCTCTCCATGTTTAGGGACTAGTTCACTGATGTTTTCATCCCTTTTGTCTTCCTCTATATATTCCTTAAAAGAACAGCAAAAAAGTTTACGTTCCACTCTCCCTTTCTCACCAATTAGATTGAACCAGTTTTGGGCTACGTAAAAAGGATTCGTCAGCAATCGATCAATAATAAAAGAGATTCGGTCCTTTTCTTCCCCTGGATTAAATTTTGTTTTAGAAGATAAGGCCAGAATGAAATAGTTTTTAAACTTATCTAATTCCAGTAATTGAAGATGATAGTTCTTATGGTGATTTTGATTGAAATCCCTCAGGACTGTTTTGATGCTTTTTTCAATATCAATATCAAATTTACTTGCATCTCTCCAGGTCGCTAGACGAGAATCAAAAATAGACAAAGTTAAGATATAATAGGCCGCAAAATTTTTGGGGTCAAAAACTTCATTCACCAATCGCTTTTCATCTTCTGGTACAACAATAAACTTTTTATAGTCAGCAAAGAAATTTTCAATCATTCGTATACCTTCTTTCGAACCTTGATAGAATTGATGAAAAATATTGCACTACTTTTTATCTATTATTTGTATTTAATATATTCCTTTATAAAAACCAAAAATCCTGCTTATTCTTCCAAAAATCCACATTTTTCACAATATTTAATCAAAAAGTCCTATTACAGTAAAATTTATGTCGTGGCGGATCAACAATTTCGACATTGCCTGGCTCATTTTAAGGAAGCTTGACTGGTGCCATACTATAGGGGAAATGATTGTTTGAGGGAATCAAAGAAGGTGTCTGATTTAGAGGACACAGCTATGCTATTTTATCTGGTCAGAGTCCGCTATAGCCAATTTAGAGGACTCGGCTTTGCTATTTTATCAGTTTCGAGTCCGCTATAGCCCTTATAGAGGACTCGGCTGTGCTATTTTGTCAGGTCCAAGTCCTCTACAGCCAATATAGGGGACTCGGCTGTGCTATTTTTGTCAGTTTTGAGTTCCGCTATAGCCCTTATAGAGAACGCAGCTGTCCAATTTTGTTAATTTGGAGGTCGCTAGAGCCCTTATAGATGACACCCTTATATTTCTAATCTTTATAGGAAATTCATGTTAGCTTTTCCTCACTTAAACTATCTTTCAAGTAATATTTCAAAAGATCAGGATATTCCTTTATTTCGTCACTGCCCTTCTCACTTATGACATAGGTCCCTCTCTTGATCCGTTCATACCAGCCGTAATAGTTTTGAATGAGAATGGATGAAGTTTTGTCTCCTGTGCCCATTTTGATTAAGTTTTTGGGGGATGTGGGACCAAATTGCTGTAGGTAACAAGCAATTTGAATACATTTTTCTTTATAGGCTGTCATGATTTTAGTGCGATTGCTTCCGCCAACATTGAAATCAGCACTTCGGCCATTGATTTCCTTCAAAACAGATTCTCTCTTTAACTTGCTTTGCCCCATACTTTTACGCCGGTCAAACGCAGTTGGGTGAAGGATGATTTCTGCTTTTGCCCGTTTTCCTGGGCTTGAAACCACAATTAATCCCAACTCCAGCCTTCTAATTAAATGGCATTTTTCGGCCCAGCGTTTGGAATTTAACCGATTCTTTGGTTTTGGAATGGCGATGTAAACTTGATCTGTTAACCGCTGACGTTTAGCGGCCTGAATAAGTAAATCAACACTTAACGTAAGCTTTAATTCGATTATTACTAACTCCTCACCTTTAACGGCAACCATATCACAATCTTTTACTTCACCGTAAACCTCATACCCTTCATTTACAAAGAATGTCTGAATTGGTTTATACAAATCTTTTTCTTGCAGCTTTTTTGTTTCCTTCATACACGATCACCATCCAATTCAAACCGTATTTCCTATTAAAATAAATTTAACCTAAAAATTGTTGTTGGAAAAGGATTTCTATCCTTTCGTACAATAAAAATACCCGGTAAATCCTCCAAAATGATGGGAGAATACCGAGTACAGATTTTAGATCTTTAATGCGGTAAGTCAGTTAACATAATATATTTATTGTCTTCTAAATTATCATACTGAACCATTGGTCCCAAGTGACTAAACTGCCCCATTGCTTCTTTTATCAGCGATTGGGCGTCTACGTATGCCCCTGCTGGAAGAATATCCAAGTGACGATGCCCCATGTTTCCATAACTATAGACAAGCAGAAAACCCTTCGTCTCCCAAATTTCAAATCGAAACACATGCCAGTGGTTGGGCACATCCAGATAATAGCCTGATTTAAATGTTTTCTTCCCCAACCGATTGTAGGCAAACTCAGCTTTTGCCCCGCTGTAAGATTTCCCGGCCTCTAATACTATTAAATGATCTTTCGTATAAAAGTACTCCATACCTTCTAGGGTTGCTAATCCTGTCTCCCTTTTTGTCACCACAACAATCGGCGAACGCTTATCCGTTCCAAACTCATTATAGTCGATGAAGTCGCATTCATCCCATTGGACATGCAGGTTTGCTTGGTTCAGTGAATTTGCCCATTTCCCAAGGTCTGCGGGATTTTCCAATCGCTCAAAAGAGAGATAGGTGCCATCCGCAGTTAACAAATCATCGACTACATGTAAGTATCTCCAGTTTCCATAAGTTGGATTTTCTTTCAAGTAATCTGGCAGCGACCAATACTTTGGGAAGAATATAGGCCCCATAATTTCATGAAAGGTTCGCACAGAAATAATGAGATCAATAGAATTCATCAAAAAACGTTCCCTTAAATCCAAAAAATCGATTCGATAAAAGCTCACATTTGCAAGTCCGAGCTGCTTAGCCAACTCGTTGGCACACTGAATTCCATTCTCCGACTGATCGATTCCAATGATCTCCGCATCCGGAAAACGAGTAGCGTACCAGCATGCCAATAACCCATTATCACAACCGATTTCCAAAATTCGCTTAGGCTTCAGTTGTTTTTGCTGGTTAATCCAAGTCAGGATAGACTTATGATAGGACATCGTCCATGATTCCACTGCCAAACTGAAAGGCAATGTAGCATTCTTTACCTCATAAAAGTTCCCCTGCTTTTCACGGCAAAGTAACGGTTCAAGTTCCTCGGCCAAGACTGAATCTACTCCCCTAACGTGCTTCCAATAGCTGCGCTTGCTTTTACAGTCCTTGATTCTCAGTGTCTTATAATAGGCTGAAATACTTGGTTTGCTTTGTTTCGTTTCGATTGGCATGGTTTATCTCCAGTTTTGTTAAATTATTACTACATATTAGGACTTGGTCTCAAAAATGATTATTTTTATTATAATAGGTATTTGTTAATTTTTCAAAAAATTTCTTTATTAATATCAAGTAGCTGAAAGTTTATTATTAGGATAAACCCAACTGAGCATAAAAAGAGACTGATCGGAATTACCGTTCAGTCCATAAAAAAATCTTACACAATACCGGGCAGTTGGATGTCACGCCAGCCGCTTACATCGCATTGGCCAAATTCATTATCGCCCACAGCAAGCATCGTGCCGTCCGATTTAAGCCCGACGGTATGGGCACAACCCGCCGCAATTGCTACAATTTCACGCCAATCACTAACATTACATTGGCCATATTTATTCCAACCCACAGCCGCCACAGTACCGTCCGATTTAAGGCCGATGGTATGACTACTACCCGCTGCAATCGCCACAATACCGCGCCATCCGCTTACATCGCATTGGTCATGTTTATTCAAGCCCACAGCCGTCACCGTGCCGTCCGATTTAAGACCGATTGTATGAAGATAACCCGCCGAAACCGCCACAATATCGGACCAGCCGCTCACATTGCATTGGCGGTACCGATTATTACCCACAGCCGTCACCGTGCCGTCCAATTTAAGAGCGATGGTATGCCAGTCACCCGCCGCGACCGCCACAATATCCTGCCAGCCACTTACATTGCATTCACCTTCATAATTTCGGCCCACTGCTACCACCGTGCCATCCGATTTAAGCCCAATGGTATGACACCAACCCGCCGCAACCGCTTCAATATCGTGCCAGTTTTTTACCTCGCATTGGTTATGCTTATTCCAACCCACAGCCGCCACAGTACTGTCCGATTTAAGGCCGATTGTATGAGCATTACCCGTGTTGGTCGCCATATGAACATTACCAGCCGCGACCGCCACAATATCGCGCCAGCCGCTTACATCACATTGGCCATATTTATTATCACCTACAGCCGTCACCGTACCGTCCGATTTAAGTCCAACGGTATGACGACGCCCCGCTGTTACGGTATCTTTTGGCCACCGTTTCACCTTTAACACCGCTTCTTTCGGTGAAATGTAATCCATATCTTACCTCCTTGAATATAAGCAACCCTGTAGTAACCTGCCAAGGATATGTAACTTTACGGTTGCTCGTCAAATGTAAGCAACTGTATGGTTGTATGATAGAGGAATCATATTTAACTGTCCTTGAAACCTTATTGGGAAATCCCAGTCACTATTGATAATCGTTTCATGAAGTTGTTTATAATCTTCTTTTAACGTGAATGGAATGATAAATACGGTTTTACTTTTATTGAGATTTACATTTAATACTGTTTCATTTTGAACTTCACAGGACAGCAGCAATTTAAAATCAACCTCCGAATTTCTTCTTGGTACTTTTTAAAAGGTCATTCCAATTCAGTTTATAGTATATTAGGAAACCATGCTCAATGCACTAGTTATTACCAAAATAATACTACTATCATACTAATTTTCAAATAAATCCATTTACTAGTAAAAGTGAAAAAGAAAAAGACGTTTCCAAAAGGAAACGGCCCATGAGTTAACCTTCTGCAATTAACATTTTTCAAATACAAAAGTATTGTCAAAATATGAAATGCATTTTACTTTATCATCAATCGCAACTTGATCTGTTACCCGTCCAATCACTCGAAGTCCTTCTGATAATTCTATTAAGGCGACTGAATATGGGGTGAGATGAGAAAACTCTTTTGAAGAAACATGGATCGTAGTATGTGAAAAAATCTTTCCTTCACCACTAATATTTTTTTGAAGAAATTCGTTATTTTTACAGTTTGGGCAAATCCATTTACGTTGGACAAACTTTTTTTCACAATGTGCACATTCATATACTTGAATCATTTCCATGTCTAGTTCACCCCTTCAAATATATGGACGGTTGAATAGGCCCCCGTACCACCAAGGTTTTGAGCCAATCCAATGTTTGCCCCTTCTACCTGATTGCAGCTTGTACCGCGAAGCTGGGAAACAATTTGATAGATTTGTGCAAGACCAGTCGCCCCGATCGGATGCCCTTTAGAAAGCAGACCACCGCTTGTATTCACAGGTACTTTTCCTCCATGCTTTGTTAGTCCCATCTCTACTGCTTCCCAGCCAAAACCTTTTTTGAAAAAGCCTAGTTCTTCAATGGCTATTATTTCAGTCATCGAGAAACAATCGTGCAATTCTACTACATCAATATCCTCAGGCCCAAGCCCGGCAATTTGATAGGCACGATTCGCCGACTCTTTTATCGCCGGAAAACTTAATACATCTTCTGCCTCCTGCAACTGGGTACTACCAGAAGCCTGTGCGGATGCCCGAACAATTACCCCTTTTTCTCCTTTTGAAAGGACAATAGCAACAGCCCCATCTGTTGTGGGGGAGCAATCAAATAGGCCTAGAGGATCAGTTATAATCCTTGCATTCATAATTTCTTCCAAACTCGTCGGGCTTTTAAATTGTGCAATAAGATTGTTAGTCGCGTACTCTCGATTTTTCAAAGCAACCATTGCTAAATGCTTCTTTGATGCACCCGTTTCATAAAAATATCGATTGGCCAGCATGCCAAAAAATCCTGGGAAGGTCAATCCGGCATGTTTTTCATTCGAATCATTATCCATTGCTGCATTTATGGCCCTTGTCGAATCCTCTGTTGTGGCATGTTTCATTTTCTCCACACCAGCTATTAAAACATGTTCATATTCACCACTTTGAATCATTAGGAATGCCTGTCGAAAAGCAATGCCACCTGACGCACAAGCTCCCTCTACTTTAACAGCTGGGATAGCCCCCAACCCCAAATCATTCACTGTGATTGCTCCTAAAATTTCTTGATTGCATAAAGAACCGGACATGAAATTTCCGATATAAACCGCATCTATTTTAGGGAAGTTTGCCTCCCTTAATGCATCCAGACAAGCGTCAAGTAGTAAGGTTTTTAATGAGGTGTTTTCATGTTTTCCGAACGGGGTAATCCCCAATCCTGATACTGCAACTTTATTCATTCGGTACTCTCCCTCATGGCAATTATTTTTTATTAAAATTCCACCAGCGGATAAACACTGATGGAATTTTCTCTACCCTAACTTATTAGATTGATATTTTCTTATTATTAATTGGTTTTACATTACTATCCTCATACTTCGAAATCTTTCTTGTATCAGGCACAAAAAATGAAAGGATGAGAGAAAAAGCAAACCCGGCCATCATCAATCCCCCAAAGGCCATTGGTGAAGGTCCAAACTTTTCTAGCATTGGTGTCCAAATCATTGGTCCAAAACCGGCAAGCGCGGCGGAAACCTGGTAACCGAATGATAACCCCGTATAGCGTACTTTCGCAGGAAACAGTTCTGAAAAGATGGTTCCCTGTGTAGAAAAGATCGCCGCCCAGACAACTCCCAAGAGAATAACCTGCATAAAATAGAAAGAAATAGGTCCCTTTGAAATATTGCTAAAGTAAGGAATCGCAAGTACAAGGAACGCAACTAATGAGCTGATATAAATAATCTTCCTGCCAATAAAATCGGAAAGATAACCAATTAACGGGATTGTAATAATCATGGTGGCACAGCCGATTGTGACACCGGTTAAGGCAACTTCTCTAGAGTAACCTAAATGTGTAGTGGCGTAGACAAGAATAAAAGACATAGAAAAAACATTGAACATTCCGTCACCAAGCTTCAAACCAATTAAGTGAAAGACGCTTTTCGCATTGTTGCGAAAGGTTTCGACAACGGGAACCTTAGCCAGTTCCCCACTTTCTTTTTGCTTCTTAAAAGCAGGCGTCTCTTCAATACCGTTTCGAATCCAAAGTGCTAAAACAATGAGTACTGCACTAAAAAGGAACGGAACTCTCCAGCCCCATGCCAAAAATTGCGCATCTGTCGTTACTGAACTAATAAAGGTAAAACTAAACGTCCCAAGTACTAATCCTAATGGGACACCGAGTTGAGGAATAGAGCCATAAAGTCCACGAAGTCCTTTTGGTGCATATTCAGTGGCCAATAAAACAGCTCCACCCCATTCCCCTCCAAGGGCAATTCCCTGGATCAGACGAAGGAGAACCAAAATAATTGGGGCTAAGAGTCCAACCTGTTCATAGGTCGGAACGAGACCAATAAGCAAGGAGCTGCCTCCCATTCCGAGAAGCGTTAACATGAGACTGGCTTTCCTTCCTAAACGGTCGCCATAATGGCCAAAAATCAGACTGCCGATTGGCCTCGCTGCATAACCTACTCCGAATGTCGCAAAAGCTAAAAGAAGTGCGATGGCAGGATCTGCGCTTGGAAAAAAGAGTTTGGAAAATACTAATCCAGTAGCAGTACCATACAAATAAAAATCATACCATTCAATGACTGACCCAGAAACGCTTGCAAATAGAACACGAGCTTTGTTCATAAAGCTACCCCTTTCAGCAATATCTGCTTTGAATAAGATTCAATGTTTTCACATAGATAAATAGGAATAATAGCTGTAATAGATAAAATTATGGCTATCAGGAAGTTTGAGCTGCCTCTAGGTAATTTTTTCGTAAAATGTGCTTTTGAATTTTACCGACTGAGGTGCGAGGAAACTCATCAATGAATTCAATCGTATCGGGTACTTTGAATTTTGCTAACCTTTCACGGCAATAAAGAATCATTTCTTCCTTTGAAATGGAAGAGTTCTCTCTTAAAATCACATAGGCGATAATGGCTTCATCACGCATCTCATCAGGGATTCCAATGACAGCCGCTTCGTATACTTCCGGATGTTCAGCAAGAACACTTTCAACCTCGTTAGCAGCAACATTTTCTCCTGCACGCTTAATCATATCCTTAATACGGTCTACAAAATAAAAGTAACCGTCATCTCCTAATCTTGCATTATCACCGGTGTACAGCCACCCATCCATTAAGGTCTCTGCCGTAGCATCCGGGTTTTTAAAATATCCTTTCATCAAGGTACGTCCCGGAACTCCTTTTACGGTGATTTGTCCCGTTTCACCATTTTGAACTTCATAACCGTCTTCATCGACGATTTTTACTTCATATCCAATGGTGGGTTTCCCAATGCTCATGTTTTTACGTGATCCATCGATTGGGTTCATCAAAGGGACACCTACCGTTTCTGTCATTCCGTACATCTGCAATAATCTGACCTGATAATTTTCTTCAAATTTCTTTAATTGCTCTTCCGTAACGGATTGAGCAAACCAAATAGCTCTTAAGGAGTTTTGACGATCTGCAGGGTCAAATTCTTTTGCAAGAATCATTCGGATTGGAGCAGCAAACAGGGAGCCAACCGTTGCTGCGAAACCAATAGCCTGTTTAAAATACCTTGATGCACTAAATTTTTCTGTAATGGCAATACTTGCTCCGACCACAAGGGCTGACATCGTAGAATAATACTGTGCATTTCCATGGAACAATGGTAGAACGATGAATTGCCGATCATCTGGAGTCAGACGAATGGATTTTGACATTAGCTCACCAGTATAAATATAATTTGCATGAGTGATTTGAACGCCCTTTGGCTTTGAAGTTGTACCAGAAGTATAAAGCATTGCCGCAACATCTTCTGAATCTAGAGGAATAGTAGGAGTCTCTGCGCTGGCATTAGCAATCAAGCGGTTTAAATTTTGCTTGTCACATTCTTCTTTTTCGTAGCGCGCTAATAAAATCTCTTTTAGATACGGCAAATTTTTACGATTACTGGTAAACTTGTCCAAATACTCTTCTTCTGTTATAAGAAGAACGGACTCCGAATGATTCAGGATATATTCCATTTCATCTCCAGAGGACAAAATATTTGTTGGAACCATGATTGCTCCAATATTGGCAAGTGCAAACCAGGAAGTCATAAACTCGAGGCAGTTCGGCAGATGCAAGGTAACATGTTGGCCTTTCACTACACCCAATTGAAGGAACACATCACATAGACGATTCACTTGTTCAGCAAATTCACCGTAGGTTAGTTCGAACTTTTTTTGGTCTTGATCCTCAAACAGCAGAAACGTTTTATCACGATTCATTTCTACTTTTTCTTTCAACAAATCTCGTAACGTCCTGTTGCCGACAATATCCATAGACTTTTCCCCCTTTTCTTTTTTTGTCTCTTCATCTCGTATGAAGCGGTTACATTTTAACTAAAAATGAATTTCACAGACTATAGTCTGTAATTTATTTTATATAACCGACTTAGTACCGTCAATACATTTTTTAAATATTCAAAATTATAATAAAATTAGATAAACTTAAATATTTTCGCATCTTTGTTGACTGAACTTTTTTTCTAATTGTATTGAATTTTATCGGTTTTCATTTTTTAATAATAAGTAAGCCCTTACATTGTGAAGTTCAAAAGGAGAGTTCTAATGTCCCCTTCTCTAAGACAACAAAAAGCACTGCAAACTAAGCAGCGGATCGTGGCGGCAGCATTGGATCTCTTTAGCAAAAAAGGATTCGATCATGTCACAGTGGATGAAATTGTACAGGTTAGTAACACCTCCAAAGGTGCATTCTATGTACACTTTAATTCGAAATATGAAATCTTCCTTGAAAAGTTCAAAGAAATCGACGAGTTTTATGAAAATTTCACAGAAACACTCCCAAAGGAAATGGGGTCCTATGAAAAAATTCTTCTTTTAACTAAATCCCAAATGATTTATTTAAAAGACTGCCTAGGAATCGATTTAATACGGACCGTATATATGAGTGCTTTAATTCCCAATCAGCCAAAATTCCTTTCTAATACCGATCGGACTCTTTTTAAAATTGTTCACTCATTTGTTCACGAAGGTCAAGAAAATGGGGAGTTTAAGAAATATTTATCTTCCCAGGAAATTACGATGCTGATAACACGCTGTATGAGAGGCACCCTATACGATTGGGCATTATTTGGTGAGGAATTTGACCTTGTAGAAGAAAGTCAAAAGTTCATTCGGACGATCTTAAGTGGGATGTTAAAAAAGTAGATAACTGAGAAGAATGGAAAACCCCTTGCTAATGCAAGGGGTTAAATGATTTTATTAAACTTACAATCTATCAAATAGTTTTTACAACTTGAAAAGCATGCTTTAGAGCATTGGCAGCCTGATTGATGGCTGCATTCCCTTGCACCAACACCCCTGGCATCCAGAAGAATCCGTGGATCATGCCGTCATAGCGTGTCGCTTCAACGGGTACACCCGCTGCTTTTAGACGTTCCGCATAGGCCTCTCCTTCATCACGCAACGGATCAAACCCGGCGGTGATCACGAGCGCTGGCGGAAGTCCGCTTAAGTCTTCAGCCAATAATGGCGAAGCATACGGATTTTTACCGTCCTGATCATCACGTAGATAATGATTCCAGAACCATACCATCGTATTCTTTGTTAAAAAGTAACCATTTGCATTTTCACGATAGGATTCCGTTTCATATGAATGATTGGTTACCGGATATATGAGCATTTGATACGCAAGAGATGGTCCACCCTGCTCACGAGCCATTAAGGCCACGACCGCCGCAAGGTTTCCGCCTGCACTGTCACCGCCAACGGCAATCCGTTCAGGATCTGCCTGAATGGATGCTGCATGTTCTGCTACCCACTTAACTGCTGCATATGAATCTTCAGCAGCTGTTGGGAATTTATGCTCCGGTGCTAATCGGTAATCAACAGATACCACCACACAGCCAGCCCTGTTGGCTAACATACGGCAAGGTACATCAACGGTGTCCAAATTGCCGATCACCCAGCCTCCGCCATGATAGTAAACCAATGCAGGGAATGGCCCTTCCCCGGCAGGCGTATAGATCCGGACAGGAATTTCTCCTCCCGGCACCGGAATCGTCCTGTTTTCGACCTTCGCAACATCTTCCGGAGGTCCTGCTAAAAGACGGAAATCAGCACCCAGCCTCGCTTGGTCAGGAGTCAGCAACTCTAATGGCGGAGCCCCTGCAGATTCTAATTGTTTTAAAATAAACCACGCTTGCGGATCAATATTCGACCTAAAAAATCCTTCCTTCACAAAGCTTTCATCCCTACCTTTGGAAGACAAAACGGAAGTAAACCCTTCATAGCCCCTAGCCGCTACATCATCACAAATGATACGATACAACCCGACCCCGCCGGCAAAGGCAAGGAATCCCCGCGGCTTGCCTTCAATATTGGCTCCCATATACCATGAATCTGTTTTGGTTAACAGTGACATGTCAGCGATGGCCCGGCATTGCTGGCTCCAGAATTCCTCTGCCTCTACGGTTGCCTCGAAGGCTTCCAAATGGTGATCACGAAGATAATCAATACAATCCGCAACCCAGTCCACATGCTGCTCAATAGATACCATCATGTTGCTTAGTACCGATGGACTCTGCGGACCAGTCAGCATAAACATGTTCGGGAAGCATGAGGTTGCGAGTCCCAGGTACGTCTTCAACTCAGCGCCGTCTGCCCACTTCTCTTTTAGCGAAAGATCATTCTTCCCGCGAATATCTATGTTAAACAATGGACCTGTCATGGCATCGAAGCCGGTTGCAAACACGAGTACATCCAGTTCGTAATCCGCCTCTGCCGTTTTGATTCCATTTGGGGTAATTTCCATAATAGGAGCAGCTTTTATATCAACAAGTGAGACATTTTCTCGGTTATAGGTTTCAAAATAGTCGGTATCAATGATTGGTCGTTTGGTAGCGTAAAAATAGGTTGGCATTAGCTTTTGAGCTACTTCGGGGTCTTGAACAATTTGCTTGATCTTGGAGCGGATAAAGGATGCGGCGGTTTCATTCGCTTCAGGCAGTATACCGATGTCATTGTAGTTGTAGGTAAGAGAGAATAATCCACCCTCCTGCCAAGCCTTTTCATATAGTCGCTCCCGTTCTTCTGGAGAATCCTCCAGGGCGGATCGCATCCGTGGTCCGGACGGTACACCATGCATGGAGAAACGCATGAGTTTTTTCAGTTCTCCATAGTTTTCACGTGTTTGTCCGATTGTTTCTGAGTCAAGCGAATGATTTTGCGCCGGACAGCTGTACTGTGGGGTCCGCTGAAAGACGGTGAGGTGGCCAGCTTCTTTTGCAATCATCGGGATCGCTTGAATTCCGCTTGAGCCGGTTCCAATCACTCCTACACGCTTGCCATTAAAGTCGACGTTTTCATGCGGCCATCTTCCCGTATGATACATTTCGCCTTTGAAGGAATCTACTCCCTTAAACTTTGGTATGTTGGATGAAGAAAGGCAGCCTAACGCGGTGATAAAGTACTCAGCGATGACTCTTGTGCCATCTTCCATGCGAATCTCCCAGTTACGGTTTTGTTCATTGTAACGGGCAGCGGTAATCCGTGTTTGGAATTGAATGTCCCGCCTTAGATCCAGTTTATCTGCCACAAAATTTATGTAGCTTAATATTTCCGGCTGCTCAGCGTATCTGGACGACCATGTCCATTCCTTCAAAATCTCTTCTGAAAAAGTATAATTATAGTAGATACTTTCAATGTCACAACGTGCGCCAGGGTAACGGTTCCAGTACCAGGTGCCCCCGACATCTTCCCCTGCTTCATAAACGCGAACCGAATAACCGGCCTCCCGCAGTTTATGCAGCATATACAATCCAGAAAAACCAGCCCCAACTACAACAGCATCCAACACTTGAACGTTTTGTTGATTTAAAGCCATTCTCAAATCACTCCCTTAAAATAAAATGGTACATTGGAGTTATTAATTGTAAGCGCTATCAATATTATTCTGCCTAGATCATCAAAACTCCTTTTGACCTGGTAATTTTTCCAAAACTTTCTAAAATGAAGACTACCAAATATCTCTATGCTTGTTTTATTTTAAATATTCCGAGCTTGTTTTTTGACCTGCCTTTCTTATTATTCTTCCATACATGTGGAATAAATGGTATATTACGAATATACGTTCTGAATGCTGTTAATGGCGCAACTTTTTTTAATTTGGCAGGAATACGGAATTAATTTCAAGAAATTATGAAGATATGCTTTTGGAGAAAGGAAGTGCAAAACAATGGATTTCGAATTGGTTATGCAGGAACTGGAAGCACTCGGCAAGGAACGACTTAAAAAAATGTACATAAGCAATGGTGCACACGAACCGCTTTTTGGTGTGGCTACAGGCGCCATGAAGCCGCTCGCAAAGCAAATCAAGAAAAATCAGCCTTTGGCCGAGGAGCTTTACGCCACCGGAAATTACGATGCTATGTATTTTGCAGGTGTCATAGCAGACCCAAAGGCAATGACGGAGGCAGATTTTGACCGTTGGATCGATGCGGCGTATTTTTATATGATTTCCGATTATGTCGTTGCCGTAACTTTGGCAGAAACCGACATTGCCCAAACTGTGGCAGATAAATGGATTGCTAGCGGTGAAGAACTGAAAATGTCAGCTGGATGGAGCTGTTATTGCTGGCTATTGGGTAATCGCAAAGACAGTGAATTTAACCCAAGCAAGCTTGCCAAAATGCTCGATCAGGTAGAAAAGACAATTCACGATTCTCCTGATCGAACAAAGTCTGCGATGAGTAATTTTATTTATACCGTCGGAGTATCCTATTTACCGCTTCATGAGAAAGCGGTTGAAACCGCAAAGGCTGTTGGTCCAGTTGAAATTAAGCGGGACCAGAAAAAAAGCAGTATCCTGCTTGCTTCCGAAAATATTCAAAAAGAAATAGACAGAGGAAAGCTTGGTTTCAAACGCAAATATGTAAGGTGTTAGCATCATTTGTAGATTTTAGGAGTGGAATAAGATGAATACAATATTTATCGCTGGTCATGCTAAGCTTCCTACGGGCATGGCTGCCAAAAATGTTTTTGAAACATTAACCATTACGGCCGAAATCGATAAACATTATGGAGTAATTGTGGATGCTTCCTGTACACTGGCTACCGAACATGGCAGGGAGTATGTCTCCAGGCTCCTAAAAGGCCATAGCTTACGCAATGGAATAGAACTCCCTCTTGATCAGTTAAAAAAAGGCTATTTAGGAAAAGCAAATAATGCCCTGATTGCGGCATTAAAAGACCTATATAAGCAATACGAATCTCTTACTTAAAAAATAAAACGTTACAAGAATGGTAACGGGTTCCGTTGACGGGAGAAACAATATAATCAGATAACAATTAGAAGACCAATTAGTATATATTTTTGGTCTTTTTTTGTACTAACAAACCTGCCCCGCTGGTAGAATAAGAACCATCCATAAATCTCAAGGATTTTCCTTCTTAGTTAGTTCAACAAGCAAAAAGATCGCCGCAGCGAACTTCTTCTTCAACTCTTGCACCAGATAGTTGAAGAAGGAATCCAATAAAGGTTTGACATTAATTTCGTAAAACTTTTTTTTCTTCCCAAACTTGCATCAAGTTTTTGTGGTACTACTTTGGCTTTTCAATTAAAATCCAATCAATTGAATGTGCGGTTTTTGGCATCCATTTCTTATGGCGAATTCTTATTTGTTCATGATTTGTATAATGAGGATAAATTACAGTAGACTTTGAAAAACTGGCAGAACTACTTTTAAAATACTGAATGTCTTCAATTTCGTCCCAATAAATCTTATTACCTTTTAGGTCAATTACAATTCCTTCATCATCCCAATAAAACCCTTTGCCTTCATTTCTTTTTCGCCAAAGGTAAATGGAATAACCAATAGTAAAAATTGAAAAAATAAACAACAATAATAGCACAATTGGGGCATCCCTTAAACCCAAAAGGCAAAAAATACATAATAATATTCCAGCCACCATAAAAACTACAATTAATAGTAGAGATATTCTGTACATTCTCGCTTGTTCCAAAAAAATAACAACACCTTTAAAATCAATTTAATTTATTGTTATTTTAACAGATGCATAGATCGACGCAAAAAAAAAGAATCGGCTCTACCTAAAGGCAAAGCCAAATCTTTTTCTACTTATTCTACAATATAAATCTCGCGAACTTGTGTATTGCCTTTTGTATCAACGTATACGTTATATCGGCCTATTTTATAGGTTCCAGCCGAGTTGTTTTTAATTTTCAGCGTTGCCTTCAGCGGATCCGCGTCGTTTGTCGTTCCATCGAAATAAGTTTCATTAATCGTAATGATCAACTCATTTTCATTACCATTTAGATTGTTGACTACTGCCGATGGAATTGCTTCCTTTACTGTATCCACCACAAACACATCTGACCATTCACTGGAGCCAAAGGCGTTAAGGGCACGGACTCTGAATTGATAGACCTCGCCATTTGAAGCTTCTGCAAGTATCGCTTTCAAATGAGCGAACTGATCGATGTCTTGGGTAATATATCTCTTAGGGAGGGCATTGTGCACAACCTGTTTTAGTGTTTTCCACTTACCATTACCTTGATCCCACTGAATTTCATAGCTTTCAGTTAAGACATCCTTGTTCTCCCAATCGATAGTAAAGGTATTATCGTAGACAACAACCTTGTTGTTGGAAATACTTTGGTCGTTGATTACGACGTTTGAAATAATAGGAGCCACAGGAGTTTCTGTAGGAGCCAATTTAGGCATTACGCCGGAATATGTTTCAATATGAGTTCTCAAAGCCGCCACGTCATCTGAAGTTTCTGTTGACCATACCTTGGTATTGTCTGTTGGTCTGAATGCCCAATCCAATTGCGCCGCAAGGACGTTGCCTCCGGTAGCTGTCATAGGAGGATTAGTTGTGGTCGAACCTTTGGCAACCACAACGCCAATGTCAAGCTTTGGATCAAAGAACGTGTGAGGCCCATCATACACAATGTTTGGTTGAAGGTTTAAAGCCGCCTGCTTAAGACTATCAAGATCCGCGTCCGTGATTTTAATAGCATCTTCGCCGGTGCCATAAGTCATTACATCTGAAGGATTTCTAAAATCTTCTACACTTTCAGGGAAATCGCCTTCAGTTACTACCTCTTTTGTGATGATAAAGCCGGGTTGGTCACCAAATAAATGATTAAATCCAGCATTAGCGGTATCGGATTCACCAGGTCCAGGTAAATAATCAATAGGCGCAAATCCTCTTGCATGACCCTGACGGCTTCTAATAAACGGGAAATTGACGTTGTCAAAAATATTCCCTTCCGCCCATATGTTGGCATTGTGGCCCGCGCCAATACCATAACCTGTATTTCTTCCTTTTAGCTGATTATGATATGGGTGTCCCTGAATGTCTTCGTACAAGTTGTTAAACACATGAAGTCTACCACCGCGCACACGTGGGGTTCTTTCTTCCGAGCCTTCGAACCAATTGTGATCGATAGTTCCATAGTGAGGGTCCATTTCACTGGCATTGCCGCCAATCAGCATGGCTTTGCTACTTCCTTCATAGTGATTGTAAGAAACCGTGTAGTTTCTTAAATTATTTGATATATCTGTTGAGCCGTCTCCCTTGGCATTGTCCGGGTCGTGGCCTAATGCAAGATACCTGTTCTGCCCGTATCCAAAGGTATTGTTATGAATCCACACGTTAGAAGCCCTTACATTTACGCCACCCCCATTAGCAACTATGGCGCTTGCGTATTGTTGGCCGAATGTAAGATTTCTGATTACCACATTGTGAGACCCCCCGGTGTTTATACCCCACCCAAAGATCGTGGCATCAGGACCAACGCCTTCAAACGTAATGTTTCCGTTTCCAGAATTAACCCTAAGCATACGGTTGGAATCCACTCCCGGAGGCGCTTGAGTTCCAGAGTTTGAAACGCTCGTATTAACTCTTTCAAAAGATCCGACAGTGCCTAAAAATCGAATGATAAGAGGTGTTTTCTCATTAGGTGCACCTTCTCTTTTTGCAATGACATTTGGTGTACTATTATTAGGACCAGCAAGGGTTTCCCTCATATTTTCATGGGTCACATAGATAATCGTGGCGTTAGGATCCACTCGTCCATCGGGTAAGTATCCGCCGATTGCCCCATCAAGTGCGAAATCATTACTTCCGGAAAAACCATTGCTGTCGTTGGACGGTAAAAATGCCGCACCATTACGCACGAAAGAGCATGTTTTAAGATTGGTAAATGTATGGATAATAGTACCATTCTCGTCTCTAACCTGAATTTCATATTCACCTTGAGGTAGGCCTGGAATATCGACCCGCCAAGTGTTTCTGGCTGGATCGACAACACGCACCAATTTCGCGTTTGCCGAGTCGTTTACTAATGTCCAATCCTCTAACCAGCCAGTAATTTGACTACCGTCGCGCCAGTCAATGACATTAGTCCCTCTCACATATACTTCATATTTTGCCTCACTTCTGCCCGTCCACGTAGCAAATGCCGTTTCGAACCAGGTTCCGGCTTCGTTGGCAACTAGTTCATTAGAAGCCGCCGACTTCGGCGAATCATTAGCGAAAACCGGCACGTACCCGAATGATGAAAACGCCAACGTCGTGGCTAAAGCGATGCTGATTCCTTTCTTTACTAAAGCGATACTGATTCCTTTCTTTACTTTTGAAGAAAACATTTTGATACCCCTCTCCTTACTCGTTCGATACCAAGGCCAATATTACCCTTGGTTATCTTCTTTTTTTCACCGTTTTGCTTTCGACCGACGTTTCAGTAACTCCACTTGAAGTATCCATCTGATTTTCTCCTATCTTGATTTCATTCTAATGAAAACGGTTTCTTTGATAAATTAAAGATTTTAAGATTTTTGATTAAAATTTTAAGATATTATGGAATTTTATCCATTATGTAACAATCCGTTAACCGCTTTCGCTAAAATAATTTATTACTATCTTTCTAATACGATAAAATGACAAATTGTCTACATTTTTTTACTATTTTTGCTTTTTTACACATTTTCTTTACATTTGAATTAATTTCATAATTCCTTATTTAAAAAATTACAGACAAAAAAGGGCCCCTTTGAATGTAATGCACCCCAAAAGTTAGAGGAAAATCTGACTCTTGGGGTGTTTTTTATGGCTAAATATAGTGATGAGTTTAAGCTCATGGTTGTAAAAGAATACAAAGAAGGTACTTTAGGACATAAGCT
>NZ_JAHXYW010000025.1 GCF_019969725.1 Neobacillus bataviensis | reverse complement strand
TTTCCCATAGCGTCAAGCTAGTAAGAACCCTGAAAGATGATCAGGTTGATAGGTCAGAGGTGGAAGCGCGGTGACGTGTGGAGCTGACTGATACTAATCGTTCGAGGACTTAACCAAGTCATATGAACATATGAAGGTGAACTCGATTTTACTAAAACTTCTTCTGCATTATCTAGTTTTGAGGGAATGAACCCTTAAGTAAATAGTCTGGTAATTATGGCGAGAAGGTCACACCCGTTCCCATACCGAACACGGAAGTTAAGCTTCTCAGCGCCGATGGTAGTTGGGGCACGCGCCCCTGTGAGAGTAGGACGTTGCCAGGCTGTTTTTCTAAAAAAACCATGCATAAAAATTATGGTTAGGCATAAGATAATATGGTGGTCATAATTATTACCGTCGCGGGGTGGAGCAGTCTGGTAGCTCGTCGGGCTCATAACCCGAAGGTCGCAGGTTCAAATCCTGCCTCCGCAATCTTGGTCTGGTAGTTCAGTTGGTTAGAATGCCTGCCTGTCACGCAGGAGGTCGCGGGTTCGAGTCCCGTCCAGACCGCCATATTTTTAAGTAAGTACGAAACGTGGTTTCGTCTTTTTTTTTATCCAAAAAACATGCTTTTTTGCGTAAAAGGAAAAAATCATGTAAACTACATAAAGAATAGGCATCCTTAGGAGAGATCCTAAGGTTTTTTTGCATCTAAAATTAGGTAAAATGAAGATAGAGAGTAAATAGGTGATGGAATGAAACAATTTGAATTAAATACAACGAATTCTGAAGAAACTACCCAGTTTGCAGAAAGATTAGCCTCCTTTTTACAACCGGGAGATGTGATTGCCCTTGAAGGTGATTTAGGAGCCGGAAAGACCACTTTTACAAAAGGTCTGGCAAAAGGCCTCAACATTAAGAAAACTGTAAATAGTCCGACCTTCACTATCATTAAAGAATATAACGGAAACCTGCCATTATATCACATGGATGTTTATCGGGTAGCAGATGCTTATGAGGACTTAGGGTTTGATGAATACTTTGAAGGTGATGGAGTAACAGTAGTGGAATGGGCTCATTTAATTGAAGAGCAATTGCCCTCGGACCTATTAACCATTAACTTGTATCATGAGGAGCAGGATAAACGGAAAATTGTTCTCAAGCCAAAGGGTAAAAGATATGAGCAATTATGTAAGGAGTTTTTTGCATGACAATTTTAGCAATCGATACTTCTAATTATGCATTAGGAGTTTCGCTTTTAGAAGAAAACCAAGTGCTTGGGGAGTATATTACAAATTTAAAAAAGAATCATTCTGTCCGAATCATGCCGGCCATCCAGACGTTAATGAAGGATTGTGAACGAGTGCCTGGAGATTTAACGAAAATAGTGGTGGCAAAGGGCCCAGGCTCTTATACGGGTGTAAGAATTGGGGTTACGATTGCAAAAACACTGGCATGGACTTTAAATATTCCACTGGTAGGCATCTCTAGTCTTGAAATTTTAGCATCTGGAACAGGGCGCTATTTTGATGGCTATGTGTCTCCATTATTTGACGCAAGAAGAGGACAAGTCTATACTGGGCTGTATCAGTTTGAGAACGGACAGCTTTCAGTTGTAGAGCAAGATCAGTTAGTTATGGCTGTAGATTGGGCAGCTAAACTAGCCGAAATGACAAAGCCTATATTGTTTGTCGGGAATGATTTGCCGATTCATCAATCGAAGCTTGAAGAAATCGTAGGGACTAAAGCATTTTTTGCAAGCATCACAGAACATAATCCTCGTCCTTCTGAACTGGCCTTGTTGGGACGCAATAAAGATGGGGAAAATGTACATACTTTTGTACCTAATTATATACGCTTAGCTGAAGCCGAAGCTAAGTGGTTAGAAGCAAAAGGAAAAAATTCAAATGGATAGGGATAGAAAAATGGTAGATTCTTATGTTTTTCGCTATATGAGGGAAGAGGATATCGACCAGGTTTTAACTGTTGAACAGGCCTCGTTTACTGTTCCATGGAGCCGTGAAGCTTTTTATAATGAATTGCAAAATAACAAGTTTGCCGTTTATATAGTGCTTGAGGAAGACAATAAAATAATCGGATACTGCGGTACGTGGATTGTGATTGATGAAGCGCATGTAACGAATGTGGCCATTTTGCCGGAATCTCGCGGCAGAAAGCTTGGGGAGACGATGATGCGCAAATTGATGTCTGTTTCGAGGGAAATGGGGGCGAAGAGCATGACACTTGAGGTCCGGGTAACCAATCATGTGGCACAATCTCTATACCGTAAACTAGGCTTTCAAAATGGCGGGATCCGGAAAAATTATTATTCAGATAATCAGGAAGATGCGCTAGTGATGTGGGTGAATTTATGATAAAAGATCAGTATATATTGGGAATCGAAACGAGCTGTGATGAAACGGCAGTTGCGATTATTAAAAATGGTGGGGAAATCGCAGCAAATGTTGTAGCGTCTCAAATCGAAAGCCATAAACGGTTTGGCGGCGTGGTACCGGAGATCGCTTCACGCCACCATGTGGAACAAATGACTATCGTGATTGAAGAGGCCTTGAATCAAGCAAATTTAACATTTGCAGAAATTGATGCAATTGCTGTTACAGAAGGACCAGGTTTAGTAGGGGCATTA
The DNA here is from genome assembly GCF_019969725.1 of Neobacillus bataviensis. The sequence continues at coordinate 35,897 of NZ_JAHXYW010000025.1, read as the reverse complement.
CTAATTGGGGTGAATGCGGCGAAAGCCCTTGCATTTGCACATAATATTCCGCTTGTGCCCGTTCATCATATTGCTGGGCATATTTACGCAAACAGGCTGGTAACAGAAATGAAATTCCCGCTGTTAGCCCTAGTCGTTTCAGGCGGCCATACAGAGCTTGTTTATATGAAGGAACATGGTCATTTTGAAGTAATTGGGGAAACGCGTGATGATGCTGCTGGGGAAGCCTATGACAAGGTGGCAAGAACATTGAACATGCCATATCCGGGCGGGCCGCACATTGACCGTTTAGCACACGAGGGAAGCCCAACGATTGATTTACCGCGTGCATGGCTTGAGGAAGGGTCATATGATTTTAGCTTCAGCGGGTTAAAATCAGCCGTTATCAATACTGTCCACAATGCTGAACAGCGCGGCGAGACGATCGCACCTGAGGATCTTGCTGCCAGCTTTCAAGCAAGTGTTATTGAAGTGCTTGTGAAAAAAACAGAAAGAGCTGTAGCTGAATATGGAGTGAAACAGCTATTGGTTGCTGGCGGTGTAGCTGCAAACAAAGGTCTTAGAAGTGCTTTAGAAAAGACCTTTTCTGAAAAGGCTGAAGTGGATTTAGTAATTCCTCCATTAGCATTATGCACCGATAATGCAGCAATGATTGCTGCTGCCGGAAGCGTGATGTTTGAAAAAGGAGTAAGATCTGACCTTTCCCTAAATGCGAATCCAGGCCTGGATATCGAACTATACAATAACTAAACCTTCCGTTATCGGGAGGTTTTTTCTTTTAGGTCTAGTATTCACAGAGCTTTTCTATGGGACACTTTGAGAGGATGCGACGACTGTAATGTCCCATAGAGTCAATCTATAAGACACTTAGAAAGGATGCGACGACTGTAATGTCCCATAGAGTCAATCTATGGGACACTTTGAGAGGATGCGACGACTGTAATGTCCCATAGAGTCAATCTATAAGACACTTAGAAAGGATGCGACGACTGTAATGTCCCATAGGGCCAATCTATGGGACACTTTGGGCGAATTCTACGACCGTTTTGTCCCATAGTCATTTTTGAGCTTTATTTCAGAATTACTAGCTTTCTTTCCCTGCTATAAAAACTAATCAAACGTTTGTTTAGTTTTTAAGTTGTGGATAAAGTTTTTTCAAAAATTAAAATTAATAACACAATGTGGATAAGTACGTGTGTTCCTGTTGATAATGTGGATAAAACCGGTGTTTTTTGTGGATAATGTGGAAAACCGGAGAGACTATTTGTAAATATACCATTTAAAATGTGAATAAGGTTGTGGAAAAAGGAGAATTTTTAAATTAGCTGTTGATAAAATAAAGAAAAAACCGGACTAAAATCAGCCCGGTCCACAAATTATTCCGCCAGCTCCGCCCATTCTTCCATCAATTGCTCGAGCTCAGCTTTGGCTTTTTCACTTTTTATGTTAATTTCTAACACTTTTTCGTGATTCTGAAAAATATCCGGCTCACATAATAACACTTCACAATCCTGAATTTCCTCTTCAAGCTCAGCAATCCTTAATTCGATTTCTTCTAATTTTCGTTTTCGCTGCCGCTCTAGCTTTTTGCTTTCCTTGTCCTGTTGATAACTATTTTTTTCTGAAGTATCAACCTGAACCTTTTTAACAGAATCGGCAAGGGCTAATGCCGCCAGTTCTTCCTGTTCCAGCTTTTTTTCTAAATAATAATCATAATCCCCAAGATATTCACAGCTGCCCTCACGGCTTAACTCCAACACTTTTGTTGCGATGCGGTTAATGAAATAGCGGTCGTGTGATACAAACAAAATCGTGCCAGGGTAATCGATTAGGGCATTCTCAAGAATCTCTTTACTATCTAAATCAAGATGGTTGGTTGGCTCGTCCAAGATTAAAACATTCGCTTTCTCGAGCATCAGTTTCGCAAGGGCAAGCCGCGCCTTCTCACCGCCGCTTAACGTCGAGACCGTTTTCAGTACGTCATCACCAGAAAATAAGAAATTGCCGAGCACCGTCCGGATTTCTTTTTCATTTTTCAACGGGTAATCATCCCATAATTCGTTAAGGACACGTTTGTTTGATTTTAACTCCGCCTGCTCCTGGTCATAATAGCCAATCGAGAGGTTTGTCCCGTAATGAATCGTCCCGCTCAATGCTGGCAGCTTTTTAATGATCGTTTTTAAAAGCGTTGATTTGCCGATACCATTTGGACCAACAAGAGCTATACTTTCACCTTTAAAGGCCCGTAAAGAAATCCCCTCAGAAATTACAGCACCGTCGTACCCAACGGCAAGCGAATCCACCATAAGAACGTCATTACCACTCTGCCGCTCAATTTCAAATGAGAAAGAAGCAGACTTTTCATCCCCTAATGGACGATCCATGACCTCCATTTTCTCAAGCTTTTTCCGCCGGCTTTGCGCACGTTTGGTTGTTGAGGCACGGGCTAAATTGCGCTGAATAAAGTCTTGCAGGTTCGCAATCTCTTGCTGCTGCTTTTCATAAAGCTTCATGTCGCGCTCATAGTTGGCCGCTTTCTGGTCTAGATATGAGCTGTAATTGCCCGTAAAGCGCTGAATCTGCTTCCGGGATACCTCATACACCTGTGTGACGACTTTATCTAAAAAATAGCGGTCGTGGGAAACAATTAATATGGCACCCTCATAACCCTGAAGGTATTGTTCCAGCCATGAGAGAGTATCGATATCCAAGTGGTTGGTCGGCTCGTCCAGGATTAAGATGTCAGGTTTGGTTAATAGCAGTTTCCCTAAAGCAAGCCGGGTTTTTTGACCGCCGCTTAAACTGGCAATCATCGCATTTGAATCATGAAAATTTAGCCCATGAAGCACGGAGCGAATATCCGCCTCGAACTGGTAGCCGCCCTGCTCCTTAAATTTCACTTGAAGTCCATCATACTCTTTTAAAATTCTTTCGTATCGGCTCGAGTCTTCGAAAATACTAGGATCAGCCATTTGTTCCTCAAGTTTGCGCAGCGACTTCTCCATCTGCCGAAGTTCCTCAAAAACAGTCAGCATTTCTTCCCAGATAGACAAATTGGATTCTAACCCCGTATTTTGCGCCAAGTATCCGATGGTGACATCCTTCGGCTTAATAATTTCCCCGCCATCATGTGACAGATGGCCGGCAATGATTTTCAACAACGTTGATTTGCCTGCACCGTTACGGCCAACAAGGGCGACTCGGTCTCTTGTTTGTAATTCCAGCTTTATATTCGATAAAATAAGGTCAGCACCATAATATTTTTGTAATTGATTAACCTGTAATAAAATCATAAAATTCACCTCTATACTACTCAATAGTTTACCGTATTCCCTAAGGTCCGGCAATAAAGCATGTCAGTTCCCCTGAAGTGAATACCTTATGGACAAAAAAATGTACCGATAGTTCAAAGTTTCACAGACATAGAAAGAAAAATAGTGTATGATTTAATCGGAGGATTGTTTATATGGCAGAATTCACTCATTTTAATGAAGAAGGCAGAGCTAAGATGGTTGACGTCAGCGATAAACCGGAAACGGCTCGCACAGCTCTTGCTCATTCAAGTATTACAGTCAGCAGAGAAATTTTTGAAAAAATAACAAATCATGAAATGAAAAAAGGCGATGTCTTAGCTGTAGCGCAGGTTGCCGCCGTGATGGCTGCGAAAAAGACATGGGATCTCATTCCAATGTGCCACCCGATTCCGTTAACGGGAGTGAATATCTCTTTCTCATGGGAGCAGACCGGAGATAATTATCAATTACATATTGCTGCTTCTGTTAAAACAAAAGGAAATACAGGTGTAGAAATGGAAGCGTTAACAGCGGCCTCTGCCTGTGCCTTAACCGTCTATGATATGTGTAAAGCCGTTGATAAAGGAATGGTCATCGGACCAACCTATTTAGTAGAGAAAACGGGCGGTAAAAATGGAGATTTTAAGAGAACAGAACTAGTTTAACAAAACTATTTATATGGGGTGTGGGAGATTATGAGTAATGAAACGATGAAAATACCACAGGCGACAGCCAAACGGCTGCCCCTTTATTATCGATTTTTAAAAAACCTGCATTCTTCCGGCAAGCAAAGAGTTTCATCAGCAGAATTAAGTGAAGCGGTTAAGGTAGATTCGGCAACCATCCGAAGGGATTTTTCCTATTTCGGAGCTTTAGGGAAAAAGGGTTATGGCTACAATGTGAATTACTTATTAACCTTTTTCCGGAAAACATTGGACCAGGATGAACTGACTAAGGTTGCTTTAATTGGGGTGGGGAACCTTGGCACAGCATTTTTAAACTATAATTTTTTAAAAAATAATAATACGAAAATTGAATGCGCATTTGATGTCGATCCTGGAAAAATGGGAACGATGATTCGCGAGGTACCGGTTTATCATTTGGATGAGCTGGAGAGGGTAATCACCGAACATCAAATATCGGTGGCGATTTTAACCGTTCCGGCTCAGGTCGCCCAAATGATTACAGACCGGCTTGTAAAGGCAAATGTGAAAGGGATCTTAAATTTCACACCGGCAAGATTAAATGTTCCGTCCTCGCTTCGTGTTCATCACATTGATTTAGCTGTCGAGCTGCAATCACTGATTTACTTTTTAAAGCATTATCCAAATCCAGCAGATGAAATCGAAGAATAAAATGTTTAAGGGCTTTTCGCAAAATTTTGCGGAAGGCCTTTTTTTTATTACGACAAATTTTTTGAATCTTTACAACGTAACAGTGTTATGTTACATTATTACGTAGAAAGGGGTTTTACTCATGAGCGAGGAGTTAATTTCCAAAAAGGAATTATTAGAGCTGGCGGGAATATCTTATGGTCAGCTGTATAGATGGAAGCGTAAAGATCTTATACCGGAGGAATGGTTTGTAAGGAAATCGACGTTTACCGGCCAGGAAACCTTCTTTCCGAAGGAAAAAATCCTAGAAAGAATCAATAAAATTCAAACAATGAAGGAAAATTTATCGTTGGATGAACTAGCCGACATGTTTTCTCCGAGCCTGAGCGATTTGCAGTTAGATAAGGACGAATTAATAAAACGTAACATTGTTTCAAATGCGGTGATGAATTTTTACCTAGAAACCGACCAAAGCGGACCAAATTTTAATTTTTCCAGAATGCTTGAAGTTTATGTTTTAGAAAAGCTGTTGCAGTCTGGGGAAATCAATTTGGATGAAGGGAAAATGCTGCTGCAGGTGCTAAAGGATAATGCTGCGCTGATTAAGCAAAAAAGCTGTGAACTCATCATAACCCGCAAGCTCGGCGTATCATCGTGTCTCTTACTGATTAATGCGGAAGATGTCCATTTTGAGCGGGGAACAAAGATTGTCGTCCAGGTTTCCTTGATGACCTGTATGGAAGAAATTAAGTCGAAATTATTATAAAGGAGAATCCTTATGGAATTGAAAAACAGAGGAGATTTGGTCATTAATGGCTTAGGTTCTTCAAATGGGGGACAGTTTAACCTAGTTACATTGAATGGCAGAGGGACAATCAACGATGATGTGGAATGTCATGAATTTGAATGTAATGGCTTAGGGACGGTTAGTGGGAATGTTACAGCAGATACGGCCAGAGTAAACGGGAATGCCAAGTTTAAAGGAACCTTCGAGAGCGAAAAGTTGACAGTTGAAGGGACGGCAAAATTTGAACAGAACCTGAATGTAAAAAATTTAAGAGTTTCTGGGAAAGCTTCTGTGGGCGGGAGCGTAAAATGTGAGGAGATTAAACTTCGCGGCATGTTATCCGTTGGGGAAGACTGCGAGGCTGAGTATTTTAAAGGCGAATACCGCTTCGCGATCGGAGGGCTTCTAAATGCGGATCAGGTTGATATAAAGATTTATGGGGAATGCAAAGCAAAAGAGATTGGCGGGCAAACCATAACGGTAAGGCAGCATAAAGGGTCGTTCATCAGTGCTTTATTCAAGCCAATTTTCAAAGCGCAATTAGAAACGGAGTTAATTGAAGGGGATAAAATTGACTTGGAAAATACGATTGCCAGGGTGGTGCGGGGCAATCAGGTCAGAATTGGACCGAACTGTCAGATTGGTGTTGTTGAGTACACAGACGAATTTTCACAGGATAAAAATGCTGTTGTGAATGATATCAGAAAGGCATAAGGGGGGAAGGGAAATGAAAAAAGATGCAAACTTGATTATCAATGGTTCAGGAAGTTACCCTGGCGGCCGTTACGATAAAATCAGGATAAGGGGCGAAGGTACGATTGTAAATGATGTAGAATGTTCCTCATTTCATGTATATGGAACAAGTGAAGCGGTCGAAAATGTTAAAACAGGTTCAGTAAAAATTTTGGGGGAGGCAGAGGTTAAAGGGAATATCGAGGCTGAGGAAACGCTTATCATGGGAACGATGTCCGTCGGCAGCCGGGCACAGTTGAAAAAAATAAAGATCCTTGGGCTGCTTGAAGTGGGCGAGAGACTTTTCGGCGATCAAGCATCAATTAAAGGAAGCATCGTGGTAAATGGTGATGTGGAATATGAAACCTTTGATTCAAGCGGCGGTTTTGAAATTAAGGGATTATTAACCGCAGATACGATTAAGGTGGGTTTGCGCTTCGGCCAAAGCACTGCAGAGGAAATTGGCGGAGGAAAAATAACCGTCAAAAAGAAAAAGAACTCCCTTCTTCCCTTCGGAAAAGAGGTTGGAACTCTTAAAGCGAAAGTCATCGAAGGGGATGATATTTTTCTCGAAAATACAACGGCAGATATTGTTCGGGGCAACCAGGTGAAAATTGGCCAGGGCTGCCAAATAGGCTTGGTGGAGTATCGAGAGCATCTAAGCCAGGATTCACAAGCAACGATCAAAACAAAGACAAAGATATAAAGGAGAAATCGGATGGTAGCAAAAGAGAGTAAATTAGGTTTGGTTGTCGCGGGGCTATTACTAGGGATATTGATGGCCTCGATGGATAACACGATTGTCGTCACGGCGATGGGAACGATTGTCGGTGATCTTGGCGGGCTGGAAAGCTTCGTCTGGGTGGTCTCCGCTTATATGGTCGCGGAAATGGCCGGGATGCCGATTTTTGGCAAATTATCGGATATGTATGGCCGTAAAAGGTTCTTTATTTTTGGATTAATATTGTTTATGGCCGGCTCGGCCCTGTGCGGAACAGCCGAAACGATCACGCAATTAAGTATTTACCGCGCGATCCAAGGGGTTGGCGGCGGTGCACTTGTCCCGATTGCGTTTACGATTATGTTCGATTTATTTCCACCCGAAAAACGAGGGAAAATGGGCGGTTTGTTCGGGGCAGTTTTCGGGCTTTCAAGTATCTTCGGGCCGCTGTTGGGTGCGTATATTACCGACCATATTAGCTGGCATTGGATTTTCTATATTAATCTCCCGCTTGGGATTTTATCATTGATTTTTATCGTCATCTCTTACAAGGAATCACCGATTCACCAGAAGCAGTCGATTGACTGGTGGGGAGCCGTGACGTTAATTGGCGCAGTAGTTTGTTTAATGTTTGCCCTTGAATTAGGGGGACAAAAATATGATTGGGATTCTTCAACGATTATTAGTTTATTCACAGGCTTCGGGGTTCTATTTTTGATCTTTTTGGTTGTCGAAACAAAAGCGAAGGATCCGATTATTTCGTTTGCGATGTTTAAAAACCAGTTGTTCGCTGGAAGTACACTAGTTGGCTTGTTTTACGGGGCTGCCTTTATGGCGGGAACCGTTTATATCCCGATTTTTGTGCAGGGGGTATATGGTGGGAGCGCTACGAATTCGGGGCTTATTTTATTGCCGATGATGCTGGGTTCCGTTGTGACGGCACAGCTTGGCGGCTTTTTAACGACGAAGATGAGCTATCGGAACATAATGTTTATTTCCGGTGTCATCTTGATAGGCGGTTTTATTCTGCTCAGCACCATTACACCAGAAACAAGCAGGGCAATATTGACCCTGTATATGATTGTCATAGGTTTAGGGGTAGGATTCTCTTTTTCCGTTTTAAGCATGGCCGCCATTCATCCATTCGGGATGGAGCAAAGGGGCTCCGCTACCTCAACCAGCAACTTTATCCGCTCCCTAGGAATGACTATTGGGATTACGATTTTTGGAACGATTCAAAGAAGCGACTTTAAAGAGGGATTGGAAAAGGCATTTTCCGGATTGGGGCCAATGCCTAAGGGCGGAGCATTTGGCGATTCACGAGCGTTATTATCGGAAGAGGCAAGAAAGAACATTCCGCCGCAGATTCTTGATAAAATCACCGATGCCCTTTCCAGCTCCATTGTTCATACCTTTACATGGGCACTCGTCCCGGCAGGCATCGCCTTTCTCTTCATCTTTATCTTAGGCAAAGAACGAATGGTGTTCAATAAGCAGCAAGGGATTTCCAAATAAAAAGGTGTCAGGCACCATTGTGAATTTTTCACATGGTGCCTGACACCTTTCTTTATTTATCCACTTTGTTTTTATATTTAAAGTGGATAGTGATCATTTTTAGGCCGGAGCCGAAGTCAAAGGTGGCTAAGACAACGAGCAGGTAGCTGAAAAAGCCCCAGCCATTTGATTGCACGTCATCAATAGCGAAGTAAGTAAATAAACTGCCGAGTAGAAAGTAAATCAATCCGGAAATCAAGGGTGAACGTCTCATAGAAAGCCTCCGATAAAGTTTTGAACCGCCTCGGCCTCCCGCATCAGTCTTTCGATATCCTCCCGATAAACAGACTGAACGAGGACAACTAAGGTATTCATCGTGACATGCGCAAAGATCGGCACGATGATGCGTTTTGTTTTGACATAAAGAAAAGCAAAGGTAAAGCCCATAGCCGAATAAAGTAAGATATGCTGAAACTCCATATGGGCTGCGGCAAAAATGACCGAGCTGATAATCGCTGAGATAAAGAAATTAAATCGTTTATGAAGGGCACCAAAAATGATTTTTCGAAAAACAATTTCTTCTAGAATCGGACCCACAATGCTTGTGACAAAAATCGCCAATGGGAACGTTTCGATAATATTAACAATCTCTTTCGTGTTCTCAGAGCCTGGGTTAATGCCAATCAGGTGCTCAATAATAGCTGCCACGTACTGGGCAAATAGAGCTAAGAAAAAGCCGGCCACTGCCCACATCGCAGAGTACCAGAAGGAAGTTCCCTTCCGGTCGAAGCTTTGTCCTTTCATTTCGTTCCGTAACATAAAAAGAATAATGATGAGAGCAACTGTAAAACTAGTCAACAGCCAAACGGGCACAGCTAATTCCAGTTTGCCCCCAAATTGCTTAAAACCGAACATGAATAACGGAACGCCAGCTAAACTGGAAAACTGCATAACGATATAAACAATTAAAATTATCCAATATTCCCTTTTCAAATAAGTAATCTCCTTCTGATCTATTTTTTAATATGGTTCTGTTAAGCTTAGTTGTTGATTTGCGCTCCAGGTGCTTCGCTTTCCGCGGGCGTGCCGGGGAGCCTCCTCGGCGCTTTGGCGCCTGCGGGGTCTCCCCTGCCCCGTACTCCCGCAGGAGTCTTCGCACCTTCCGCTCCAATCAACAGTGTTAATAATCAACAATGCCCTTTAACAGAGCCTTTAATTTAAAAAAAATAAATTCGATATGATTCCATCCTACATTTTACCTTTAAAAAGGGCCCCGTTCAATTTTGAACAATTTATCCAAATTCTTTGTATAGAAATTGCTGTACTTCACATACTGATTAAGGTTGAAAAAAAGATTTGCCCTGCTGTAAAAATTTTATGCTTCAGACTTGCAAAAGATTTACAGATTCATTATTATAATAATTGTGTTAGCACTCATTCGTAGAGAGTGCTAATAATGTCAGAATTACATATATTTTTGAGGAGGTTGTTTGATTTGTTAAGACCATTAGGTGATCGCATTGTCATTGAGCTTGTTGAATCAGAAGAAAAAACTGCAAGCGGTATCGTATTACCGGATTCAGCGAAAGAAAAGCCTCAGGAAGGAAAAGTTGTTGCTGTTGGTACAGGCCGTGTGCTTGAAAATGGCGAACGCGTTGCCCTTGAAGTAGCTGTAGGCGACCGCATTATCTTCTCAAAATACGCTGGTACTGAAGTAAAATTCGAAGGCGTTGAATATTTAATTTTACGTGAAAACGATATCCTTGCTGTTTTAGCGTAGTAAGGTTGATTTTTTTAAAAATAAACATCTGAAATAATAAGAGGAGGTTTTTTAAACGATGGCTAAAGAAATTATGTTTAGTGAAGACGCACGACGCGCGATGCTTCGCGGTGTAGATACACTTGCAAACGCAGTAAAAGTAACTCTTGGACCTAAAGGACGCAACGTGGTTCTTGAGAAAAAATTCGGTTCACCATTAATCACAAATGACGGTGTAACTATCGCAAAAGAAATCGAATTAGAAGATGCATTCGAAAACATGGGTGCTAAGCTTGTTGCTGAAGTAGCAAGCAAAACAAACGATGTTGCCGGTGACGGTACAACAACTGCAACTGTTCTTGCTCAAGCGATGATCCGTGAAGGCCTAAAGAACGTAACAGCTGGTGCAAACCCAATGGGTATCCGCAAAGGGATCGAAAAAGCAGTGACTACAGCTGTAGAAGAATTAAAAGCTATCTCAAAACCAATCGAAGGCAAATCTTCTATCGCACAAGTAGCGGCTATTTCTGCTGCTGACGAAGAAGTAGGCCAATTAATCGCTGAAGCAATGGAGCGCGTTGGCAACGACGGCGTTATCACAATCGAAGAGTCTAAAGGCTTCACAACTGAACTAGACGTTGTTGAAGGTATGCAATTCGACCGCGGTTACGTGTCAGCTTACATGGTAACAAACACTGAAAAAATGGAAGCTGTATTAGAAAACCCATATATCTTAATCACTGACAAGAAGATTTCAAGCATTCAAGAAATCCTTCCTGTTCTTGAGCAAGTAGTTCAACAAGGTAAGCCGTTATTACTTGTTGCTGAAGATATCGAAGGTGAAGCATTATCTACATTAGTAGTGAACAAACTTCGCGGAACATTCAATGCAGTTGCTGTTAAAGCTCCTGGCTTTGGTGACCGCCGTAAAGCAATGCTTGAAGATATCGCTGCCTTAACTGGTGGAGAAGTCATCACTGAAGAGCTTGGCCGTGAATTAAAAACTGCTACTATCCAATCTTTAGGACGCGCTTCTAAAGTGGTTGTAACAAAAGAAAACACAACAATCGTTGAAGGTGCAGGAGATTCTGCAGCGATCGAAGCTCGTGTAAACCAAATCCGTGTTCAATTAGAAGAAACTACTTCTGAATTTGACCGTGAAAAATTACAAGAGCGCCTAGCTAAACTAGCTGGCGGTGTAGCAGTAATCAAAGTTGGTGCTGCAACTGAAACTGAATTAAAAGAGCGCAAGCTTCGCATCGAAGACGCTTTGAACTCTACTCGTGCTGCAGTTGAAGAAGGTATCGTATCCGGTGGTGGTGTTGCCCTTCTAAACGTATACAGCAAAGTAGCTGGAATCCAAGCTGAAGGCGACGTAGCAACAGGTATCAACATCGTATTACGTGCGATGGAAGAGCCAGTTCGCACAATCGCCCACAACGCTGGCCTTGAAGGTTCAGTTATCGTTGACCGCTTAAAGCGCGAAGCAGTTGGCACAGGCTTCAACGCTGCTAACGGCGAATGGGTAAACATGATCGAAGCTGGTATCGTGGACCCAACTAAAGTAACTCGTTCTGCGCTTCAAAACGCTGCATCTGTTGCGGCTATGTTCTTAACAACTGAAGCAGTTGTTGCTGACAAGCCAGAACCAGCTGGTGCTGCTGGTATGCCTGACATGGGTGCAATGGGCGGCATGGGCGGTATGATGTAATTAGGATTTTAAAATCCTGTTATATCAACTTTTAAAGTAATATTAAACTTTTCTTGTCCTCGGTAAAAGAAAAGCTAACTATAATAGAAGGCCTGCCATCAGTTTACTAAACTGTTGGCAGGCCTTTTTTTCATATTTTGGATCTTAATTTTTATAATATTAATTAATAAAAAATAATGTTTACTATTTCTTTACAATTTTGTTCATTCTCTTAATTCTACCTAGGCTTCAATCGAGAAAAAAATGAATGTTATAAATCAAATTCACTAAAACCATCCCCTTAAATGAATATAATCTATCTTATATATGTGTAAAATAGAGACAAATTTCCTAACTAGCAAGAATTAACAAAAACCTTACCTTCCTCTAAAACTGAATTTACAATCTTTTGATAAAGTGTGAGATATAAATGTGGATTAATGCTTGAATGTTCGACTTGGCTTGCTTTCAAAATCCACTAAGAATTAGGGGGAATTTCAATGAGTAATCAAAATGAAAACAAGGTTTTTAACAGAAGAGACTTCATAAAAGTAGGAGGAATGACTACACTTGCCTTAACGATGGCGTCTGCAGGAATCCCAGGTGTAAATCTATTAAACACGACCGTTGCGCACGCTGAAACAAATGATGATGTAAAATTGCAGTTTAATCCAAATGGAAAGTTTAAAATTGTACAGTTTAACGATACACAGGATGATGAGCATATTGATCGTCGTACCATCCAACTAATGGAAAAAGTCCTTGACAATGAGAAACCGGATTTTGTAGTACTGAATGGTGACAACATTTCAGGTGGCTGTAATTCAGAGCTTGAGATGAGACAAGCAATGAACAATGTTGCCCAGCCAATGGAACAAAGGGGTATCAAGTGGGCAGTTACTTTTGGGAATCATGATGAAGATTCAACACCAAATGGCGGTCTTGATGAGGAGGCCATGCTTAAATTTTATATGGCATACAAATACAATGTTAATCAGCCAGGAGCAACTGGAATCAATGGGACTGGGAACATGAACTTGCTTATTAGGGATTCTGCAGGCAAAAAAGCGGCATTCAATCTTTGGCTGCTAGATAGTGGCAGGTATGCTCCTAAAACGATGGGTGGACAGGATTTTAGTGGATATCCAACTTGGGATTGGATTCGATTCAATCAGGTAAGTTGGTATTATGAGACTTCCAAGAAGCTAGAACAGCAAATTGGCAATAAGGTCCCTTCCCTCATGTTCATTCATATTCCTCTTTGGGAACATCGATTTATGTGGTTTGACAGTGTTGATAGCCGAACATCGGCTGATCATGCCCGTGCTGTAGATAAGCATCAAATAGTAGGGGAAAGAAATGAAGATGAGTGCCCGGGTCCATTTAATAGCGGTATGTTTTCAGCTATGCTTGACAGGGGAGATGTCAAAGGGGTCTTTTGCGGCCATGACCATGTAAATACATATATGGGGAATTACTTTGGAATTTTACTAGGTTATTCAGGCAGTACAGGGTTTGGCGCTTATGGGTTGCCTGGTGCGGAACGAAATCGATTACGCGGCGCCCGAGTATTTAATTTGGATGAAAATAAACAGGATGTTTTAGTTGAAACACATATGGTTTTTGCTAAGGACTATGGAATAGACCTTACTGCAAACGACCAAAGCGCTGATCCAGCCCCGGTACCGGAAAATAAGAAACAAGAGCAAGTAATAAGAAAATAGAGGCAACAGTACATCCGGCAGCCTTTTAATGGCTTAGAATTATTCTATAACACTAACTGGTAAAAACCACTTCCTAACAATAGGGAGTGGTTTTTTGTGTACCTTAAAATGAAATTACCGCTTCCATCCAAAGACTTTTTTTAATTACAAAAACTGCTTCAACCTCTTTTATGAGATATTTTATAAATAAGTCTTATACATACTATAATTATGATCAAACCTGGAGGAGAATATGAAGAAGGGCAAATTTAGTTTACAAGCCGTTATTATTATATTTGTTTGCATTGTCGTCGCTTCATCACTTGGAATAACTGATCTAATCATAAGCAAAAGAATTACCTCGAGTGTGGAACAAACAGAGAAAGAAAAAGCCCTGAATGTGGCAAAGATGGTTGCCCTTAGTCCGCAGGTGATTATCGCACTTGAAGGGAAGGCGAACAAAAAAAATGTACAAGTTTTTAGTAATCAAATAAGAAAAAAAACCAATGTTAACTTCGTTGTCGTGATGGATATGAAAGGTATTCGTCTATCCCACCCGAAACCCGAAAAGGTTGGAAAGCACTTCACAGGAGGAGATGAAGGGCTAGTTCTTAAAGGCAAGGAGTACGTGTCTATTTCAAAGGGGACTCTCGGTCGATCCATGCGGGCATTTACTCCAATAAAAAATTCACAAGGAAAACAAGTCGGTGCAGTTGCCGTAGGGATTTCATTAGAAAGTGTAATAAACGCGGTACATAGAGGCCGTATGGGTATGGCGATCGGTACCGTCATTGGCATCTTAATTGGGGTAATTGGTGCAGTGGGCCTAGCGAGATACCTCAAAAGAATTCTTTTAGGACTCGAGCCGTTCGCGATTGCCAGGCTGCTTGAAGAGCGCAGTTCTATGCTTCATTCTGTCCGAGAGGGAATCATAGCCATTGACCAGGTAGGAAACATCACCCTTGTAAACAGGGCAGCCAGTAAGCTTTTAAAAAAAGCCGGACTTGAAGGGAATCCTATAGGAATGAACGTTGAAGAGTATTTGCCAGAGACACGGTTAACTCGCATTTTAGAATCGGGTGAATCGGAAATGGATCAAGAACAGAATCTACATGGGGTGACCATCTTAGTAAACAGGGTACCGGTGATTGTGGGAAATCAGCCGGTGGGGGCAATCGCTACTTTCCGTGATAAAACCGAGGTTCAAATTTTGGCCGAACAGCTTACAGGTGTACGCAATTATGCGGATGCTCTTCGTGCTCAGGCGCATGAATTCATGAATAAACTTCATGTCATTCTTGGTCTGGTTCGTACTGAACAATACGATACACTCGCTAACTATGTGAGCGAAACCGTTAACCACCGTGAAACGGAAGTGGGTTTTGTAACAAAAAAAGTCCATGATCCGGTTCTTGCCGGATTTCTGATTGGCAAGCTAAGCTTTGCAAGAGAATCTGGGGCCTTACTGTCATTTGATTGCGCAAATACACTTCCCAAGCCTGCAAATTCAGAAATTACACATGAGTTAATAACGATTATTGGAAATCTTGTCGATAACGCAATGGAGGCAATTGCGGACAGTCCAATCAAAAAAGTCGAGCTTAAACTTGATTACGCAGAGGATATTTTGACAGTCGAGGTTAAAGACACAGGAATGGGAATGACGAAATCCCTCCAAAACAAAATACTGGATAAAGGCTTTTCCACGAAAGGAGACAACCGAGGATTCGGATTATATCTTTTGGCGCAGGCAATTGAAAGACTGGAGGGGGACCTGATTATTTCGTCCAAACCAGGAAAGGGAACGAATTTTGCCGTATATATACCTTATAATGCAGAGGATGAATAGAAATGATTAATGTAATGATTGTTGAAGATGACCCGATGGTAGCGGAAATCAATAAGCAGTACCTTTCTAAAATTGACGGGTTCCGTTTAGCTGCAACAGTCAATTCTGTCGCTGATGCCATCCGATGCTTGGGAAGGAATGATATTCAGCTAATTCTTTTGGATATTTTTATGCCGGGAAAGCAGGGACTGGAATTGTTATCGTATCTTCGTAAAAATGATATTGAAATTGATGTGATCATCATTTCAGCGGCCTCAGATTTTGAACGAATTAAGAGGGCATTAAGGTATGGAGTTGTCGACTATTTGATTAAGCCTTTCGAGTTTGAACGGTTTTATGCTGCACTTACGTCCTACCTTGCGCAAACTCGGTTCATTGATAAACAGGATTCAGTTAATCAGCAGGAACTTGATCACTTACTTTTGCACAGAGAAGAGGCAGTAATCGCAGAGGAACTGCCCAAGGGATTAACGAAGGATACCTTAAAGCAGATATGGGATGCGGTTCAAGAGTTGAAGCAGGGGCCATTTTCCACTGATGAAGTAGCGAATGTAGTAGGCATTTCAAGGGTTTCAGCAAGAAAGTACCTTAACTTTCTAAAGGACTTAGGAATACTTGAAGTCAAGGTTATCTATGGAACCATCGGAAGGCCTGTGTATCAGCATGAATATAACCAATTTAAAGAGCACTTAATAAAAAACTATTTGTAAGCAGTTATTGAAACTGCTTACTTTTTTTATTTACAAAAAGAATGATTAAACTTTCATAATCTATGAAAACGGTTTACATGAGAATATGATAGACATGTAGCAAGACAAAGGAGGATTCAAAAGTGCAAATTCCTATTAAGAAAACGCTTGATAAAATTCCAGGTGGTCTGATGGTTGTTCCACTTTTTTTAGGGGTATTAACGAATACATTTTTTCCGCAGGTTTTACAAATTGGAAGTTTTACAACAGCTTTATTTAGTAAAGAAGCTTCATCAACCATTTTGGCATGTTTTATGTTTTTAATTGGTTCCCAAATTAATTTCAAATTAGCACCAAAGGCATTAAAAAAAGGTGCAATATTATTAACAGGAAAATTTATCGTAGGTGCTGGTATTGGTTTAGCTGTAGCAGCGATTTTTGGGCCTGCCGGAATACTAGGATTAACACCATTAGCCATCCTTGCAGCGTTATTAAATGCTAATGGCGGGTTATATGCATCTCTTGCTTCATCGTATGGTGACGAAACGGATGTAGGTGCATATGCGTTATTTTCTTTAAAAGACGGTCCATTTTTCACATTAGTGGCATTAGGTGCATCCGGCCTTGCCACCATTCCTTTTCAAACACTTCTAGGAGTATTAATTCCAATCGTAATCGGAATGATTTTAGGAAATATTGACCCTGATATGAGAAAGTTCCTTGGAAGCAGTAAATTATTATTAATCCCATTCTTCTCATTCCCATTAGGTGCCGGAATGAACCTTTCAACTATTGTGAAAGCTGGAGGTCCTGGGATATTACTAGGAATAATCGCTGCATTCACTGGAATTGGAGCTTACTTCCTATTGAAGTTATTTAAAGAAAACCCTATCGTTGGTTTAGCAACAGGGTCAACTGCAGGAAATGCGGTAGCTACACCAGCTGTTGTGGCCGCAGCAGATCCAACTTTAGCCGCAGTAGCATCTTCAGCTACTGCACAAGTTGCAGCTGCATGTGTCATATCTGCCATCGTCTGTCCGATTATTGTGAGCTATGTATTTAAAAGGTCCGAAAGGAAGAAAAAAGTGAAACAATCGATTGCACGGGCAGCCTGATAAAAAGTAATGTAAATTTTATAAACACGAAAAGTGCAAGATAGACAAAGCAGTCAGCCAATTTTACTGTCTGCTTTGTTTAATTACAAAAAAGGGACATTAAATTAAAAAAACTAGTGTGATAATGAAAATGTTATTAACATGGAAAGATAGAAATCTATGTTTCCCCTATTTGTCCGAATAGTTATTTAGAGAAGAAAGAAGGAAACACCATGAATGTACTCCAGAATGTTATTATTACAACATTAAAAGGAAAAGAAGTTCTTTCTAATCCTTTTTTGAATAAAGGAACGGCTTTTACGAAAGAGGAAAGGGAAGACCTTGGACTCGACGGTCTATTACCGCCTCAAGTGCTTACCCTTGATGAACAAGTAAATAGGATTTATGAACAATATTCGATGCGGACGACGAATTTATTTAAACACGGTCTGCTTTATGATTTATATAACCGCAATGTTGTTCTATTTTACCGATTGTTGAAAGAACACCTAGCAGAAATGCTTCCAATTATCTACACTCCTACTGTGGGTGATGCGATCCAGTCATACTCTCATAGCTACCGCCGTCCCGGAGGTTTATATCTTTCTATTGATGATCCTGAAGGCGTGGAAAAGGCATTCTATAATCTTGGACAGCCCAAAAATGGCATTGATTTAATCGTCGTTACCGACTCTGAAAGTATTCTGGGTATTGGGGACCAAGGGGTAGGCGGTATTAATATTGCGATTGGTAAACTTGCCGTATACACAGCGGCAGCTGGTATTGATCCAAGCCGTGTTCTGCCAGTCGTGTTGGATGTGGGTACGAACAATCAGGCCTTAATCGCAGACCCTATCTATATTGGCAACAAATTCGCCCGTGTCCGCGGTAAGCGTTATGATCAATTCATTGATTTATTCGTTCAGACCGCAAGAAAGTTCTTTCCAGAGGTTCTGATTCACTGGGAGGATCTTGGCAACGTGAATGCGCGTAAGATCTTGGACAAATACGGTGACAGCATCCTTACCTTCAATGATGACATCCAGGGAACAGGTGCAGTAACCCTTGCTGCTATTATGTCTGCTTTGAAAGTAACAGGAGAATCTATGAAGGACCAGCGCATAGTTGTCTTCGGGCCAGGGGCTGCCGGTATCGGCAACGCAGACCAAATGGTTGATGCCATGGTTCTCGAAGGGCTGACCAGAGAAGAAACCTATGACCGTTTCTGGGCGATCGACTATCGCGGGTTACTAACGGATGAAACGTCAGATGTCCTGAACTTCCAGAAGCCTTATGTAAGAAAGGCGAATGAAGTAAAGGATTGGGATAAAAATGAGGATGGGATTATTTCATTAATGGAAGTCGTTCAGAGGGTGAAGCCAACCATCCTGATTGGTACTTCCGGACAAGCTGGTGCCTTCACTGAGGAAATTGTGAAAGAAATGGCCAAGCACGTTGAGCGTCCAATCATCTTGCCTATGTCCAATCCAACTGCACTGACTGAAGCGGTGCCGGAAAATCTGATTAAATGGACAGATGGAAAGGCTCTCATTGCAACCGGCAGCCCGTTTGCCAATGTAGAATACAAAGGTGTTTCCTATGAAATTGGCCAGTCAAATAACGCATTTGTCTTCCCAGGTCTTGGCCTTGGAGCCATTGTGGCAAAAGCGGAAGTGTTCTCAAAAGGAATGTTCGCTGCTGCTGCTTATGCGGTTGCAAGAATGTCTGACTCCAGTAAACCTGGATCATCCCTGCTGCCATCCATTGAAAACCTTCATGAAGTCTCAAAATACGTAGCCATTGAAGTAGTTAATGCTGCAATACATGAGGGAATTGCAAGAGCGGATATTCAAGATGTTGAGAATGCTATTGAAGATGCTATGTGGAAACCTAAGTATAAGGAAATAAAGAATGTAGGTATTTGGACAAACATTCACTCCTATGCGTGATTAAATAGTTAAATTGAATGGGCGGTATGATGTAATAAGCATCATAAACTTTATGTCTTTATTTGAGAAGGTCTTCCAACAGTTTCTGAACTGGCGGGAGGCCTTCTCTTCTAAGAGAAAAACAGGGGAAATAAAGGATGAAAGTAAAGAACACTCTTAAAAAGAGCGTTCACACTTGTTCTGACCTTTTGCTATAAGAGTTTTTTAAAATGGAAATTCTTCTTGAATAAATCGTACTGCATTTAGTCCAATCATTTGAGCAGGCATGGAGGTGTTGCCATCTGGTAATATTGGTGAAATAGAAAGATCGGCTACTTTTAGTTTTTTTGTACCAAAGACATTAAGATATTCATCTACAACCCCAGTTAGAATGCTATTGCCCATCTTGCATTGACCACCAAAATGAGCGAGATTTCGATAAGAAGATTTTACATAACCTTCCAATTGTTTGCGCCGTTCTTCCTTATCATCCATTTTAAAGACCTTTTCAGGTGGATAGACAACTTTGTAGATGCCATCGGGATCTAGTTTACGAGCTTTCTTCATAATACGGTAAGTCTCCAAATACTGCTCAACCATAAAATCCAAATCATCAGGATGCCCTAGCGGATTGAGATCAATAGAAGGATATGCCTCAGGATCGCTGTGGGCAGCCAATATCGTGCCCCTGCTTTTCGGGTTAAGGTCAAAAATGCCAATGCTCATAATATTGCTCTTTTTTGTTGGATCGAACCTCCAATGATTCGCCAATACCTCTGAAGTTGGAACAAACGATGGTGTTGGCGATCCATATAATTGAAGACGCCGCCCCCCCCATTTGTTTTCTCCTTTAAAAGCACCAAGTGGGAATGGATTATCCGGGTCGGCAGACATAAGCTCTAAAAGCCGCTCGGTTTCTACTTCTACTCCCATTCCAACAGTAAAATGACTTTGAAAGTTGTGTCCCACATTTGGACTGTCGATTAATGTGGTAATACCGGCTCTGGCTAAATCTTCGGGATTCCCAATTCCAGAACGCTGTAAAATGACAGAGGAAAAATTACCCGCACTGACAATAATACCCTTTGTGGCACGCGCAATACTTGTCTTACCGTTTTTTACAAATTGGACGCCCACAGCCACTTGAAATCTGCCAGCTTCTTTAAATAGAATTTTATTGACTGTTGTTTTAGTCAGGATAATCAGTTCTCTGCCACGTACTCCATACTCATCCGGGTCAAATTCATTGCCTTGTGTAACAATTTTTTCGTTTAGGTACCCGGTTGCGGTAGATGAACGAATGTAATGTCCATTTACCTCTTCATTTAAAAATTGTGATTTGTAAAATGTACAATCTCTTATTCCAGTATTATAGTCTTCAACAATTGGAATCTTTAATACTTCTGATGTTGCATTGGCTAATGTAACAGTTAGCCCATCTTCAGGAATGTTTTGCTGTCTTACAAATATGGGGCCCTTTGATCCTCGTTCCTCCGATTCTTCTGTTTCTCCTGTATAGGTTTCATTCTTCTTGAATAAAGAACGAACTTTGTTGTAACTCCACTGAGATCCAATGAGTTCTGCCCACTCATTATAAAATCTTCTGCTTCCACGTACAGCGTACATTGCATTATGCTCGGAACTTCCCCCGATAGCTCTGCCGCTTGATACACGAAGCTGCTGATTCCCAATATTAGGCTCAGCGGTTGTCATGATATTAAATGAGTGCCTATTATCTGTGGCTAAAATGCCTGATGTTGCACCAGAAGGGCTGCTCAGCTCTTTAATCATATTGGTTCCAGGTTCAAGGAGGAGTACAGAAGTAATTTTGTCATCCGTTAGTTTTTTTGCAATTACCCCTCCGGCAGTACCAGCGCCAATCACAATATAATCGAAAGTGTTATTGCTTGACACACTAATACTCCTTTCAATATTGGCCTTTTTATATTCTGAATATTGAAAATTACAAACACAACAATATATATATGATTTTTGAAAAATATGGTGTAAATAACCTATCTCTTTTAACATTGGCTGAATCAAATTGTGAATCATTATAATGAAAGCAAAGAAGACTACTTCCAATAAAGGAGGTAGTCTTCTTTTTATCACTTTGATTTTGCTTCTTCGCTCACCGCAGCACCAGGAATGAGGTGGATCGTTTTACTTGGGCCAGAACCGCTCCAACGATAGCCAGTAACAGGTTCAAGACCGTTAGGAATCACATCTGAGAGTCTTTCTCTTTTTGAATATTTGATTCCACGTCCAACTGCTTCTACTTTAAATGTATAGACTTTCCCTTTTTTAAGGCCTGTTACGGTGTAATTTGTTTCTGCTGTTGTCTTTTCTCCATTAATTGGTGTAAAGGTAACCCCTTCAGGCTTAATTGGTTGTCCATTTACATATACACGATAGCCGATTACTTCTTGATTGACTGCTGATGCCGGGTTCCAAGAGAGGGAAACACTTTTCCCATCATTTCTAATGGCAGCCCTTAAACCGCTGTTAAAGGATGGAGCCCCAATTGCATATGGGATAGCGGTTTTAAGTTGAAGTGAACTGTTATATGGTGTCTTGTTCCCTGCTAAATCGACAGCCTCCACCGTAACATCATACATTGTGCCTGGCAGAAGATTTAATAGTGTGTATTTATTTGAAGCAGCAAATCCATGGAGTTTACCATTCGCGTACACATTATAGCCAGCAATTCCGGTTTCATCACTTGCCGGACCCCACTCGACAGATGCCCACGTAAATCCAGGGTAGACTACTTCTGCTTCTTTGCCGCTAAAGGTATCAATCGCAGGAATCGTTGTAGTCGGTTCCGTGAGATCAGTATTGGCAGGCAGGACTGGTGCCGTTTCGTCAGCTGACCCGTCAGTCGTTACATTCGCTTTTGGGCCATCAGAAGTACGATTTCCCGTGGCATCCGCCGCTTCTATCTTAAACGTATACTCTTTAGCCGGAGTCAGTCCGGTTACTGTGAAGCCTGTTTGATTAGTAGTTGTATATTTGGAGCTAACTTTTTCGCCATTCTTATAGATGGTATAACCAGTGACACCTGTATCGTCAGAAGCTGCATCCCAAGTTAATGTAACGCTCTTACCATCTTCCGAAGATTCTGCTCGAACTAACGCGTTATCGGACCATTGGGGTTTTACAGCCGCATTGCTAGGTGCTGCCGTTGTATTTTCGAAAACAAGACCGGTAGAGTTGCTAATTCTCCACGGATTACCGTTATTGTCTTTAACATTTGTAAAGGCTACATTGATAAATTTTAAATCCTTGGCGTAATTCAAGTTGGTTGAGAAGACATTATCAAACTTCACATCTTTAAAAATAATATTTTCATGATAGACCTCACCAACATCACTATTCCCCTGAACGAGGATCGATTGTTTCTTGCTGCCTCCCTGATTACGAACAGTCGTATTCTCAACTTTTATATCCTTGAACTGAGAAATCTGCTGAGCTGGTTCATATTGAATAGCTGCATTTGCATCCTCATAGGAAGAAGTGAACACAAAAGGACCATCCCCATCAATGCCTTCTAATGCATTATCTCTGAACAAAATCTCTCTTGCTCCGCCGCCCATTGGTGTGTTCGTTTTGGCACGAAGACCAACGTCAGTTTTATACATGATGTTATCTTCGATTAAAAAGTCTTGGATCCAGCTGCCAGTATGGCTTCCTGTTACCACTCCGCCATGGCCTTCACGAATATAGTTATTGAAGATCCAGGCCTCTCCGGTCGGCTCTTCTTTGCCTGCCGCTTGTCCCATGCCTGCCGCAAAGTTAATCGCGTCATCTCCGGTATCTACAAAGTTATTGAATACCATGATGTTCTGGGAATCACCGAACTCAAATCCGTCGGCATTATTGGCATCGTATGTTTTGGCGGTCGTGCCGTTTACGACAATATTTTTACTATGAAGATTAACAATCCCATGGAAGGAAGGATTCAGCTGGGTAATCCCTTCATAATACATCCCGTCCACACCGCGAACGGTTATCAGGTTAGAACGTGTAGAATAGGCAGACTTAGCATTCATTCCGTCCACTTGAGCTGCATAAGTTTGAGCTGCTGCCAGTATCCCGTATGTATTGGAAGAGGCAAGGTCCAGCGGACTCATTTTACCATTCTCAACTTTTACATCTCCGGTTACTTTTGAGTTACTCCCCGCCATTAAACGAGGAAGTTCATTCTCTGCTTCATCAATGGTTGGAGAATTAGGATCTTGTTTCCAGCCATTTCCGTCGATGGTCCCCTTTCCAACAATACGGATATTCTTAAGGCTGCCATAATCATAGGTGTGAGCATTTATAAGGGCGTAAGAACGTTCATCTGTGGAGTAATCATAGACCCAGAAATTTCGATTGTAATCTTCGGGGTCTGAAGAGCCAAGTAAATAACCATCTACTTGTAAGGTCATATCGGATTTAAGCCATATTGCTCCAGAGATAAATTTGCCCTCTGGTATGACTACTTTTGCTCCAGGTGTCGCCGCATCAATAGCCGCCTGAATAGCTTCTGTATCTTTTGAATCATCGTTCGGTGTGGCACCAAAATCCACAATATTGAAAACTTCAGGGACAGGAGTGGTTTTTCCTGTAACCTTATTGGAAGGGGCTGACTCCACACCAGCTGCATTTACAGAAGTGACATAGAATTCATATGATTTATTTGGTTTCAAATGTTCAACGGTGAAATTATGAATGAGAATTTTAACGTGGAAATCGTCTTTGTCTATATTTTTATAAAAATTATCAATATAGGTTTTTGCTGTGCCGCTATTATCTTGTAAGGCGCTGCCAATTTTCTTTCCATTCATATAGACATTAAAATCCACAATATCTCTGTAATTTTTAGGTTTTTCCCACACTAGGGTGATGCTGTCCTCGTCAAAAGCCAGGGTTGGTATCTGTAAGTTTTCAGGAGATGCTGGTGCTCCTGTTTCTGCATGCGGTGCTGAACTAATGCTGCCGAATACGAGTAATAAGATTAAAAAAATTGACGATCCTACTCTAAATCTCTTCACTTTTCTACCACCTTTCAATTGTCTTTTGTGAAGCAACTAGCTTTCCTAAACCTCCTTTCTTAAAGATATACCCCCCATTATAATTGAAACCGTTTTCATTAATAATGAAAGATTTTTAGATTATTGTTAGAGATTTTAATATATTTTTCAAAAGATCATCAGCGTTGAAGTCAAATATAGTGCAGGTTTTGAATATTCTGTGTCTATTTATACAGGATTTTTCGGCTGGAACTAGAATAAATATTAATGATGCCAAAAATTGGTCTTTAACTTAGAGGAGGAATCAACAATGGCCCACGAACAACTGAATCCCACCATCGAAAAAATCCTTTTAAATATTGAAAAAGTCATGATTGGAAAAAGAAATGTAGCAGAACTAAGCCTCGTTGCCTTGCTTTCAGGGGGCCATGTTTTATTAGAAGACGTACCTGGTGTCGGGAAAACGATGATGGTTCGCGCCCTGGCAAAATCAGTGAATGCCAACTTCCGCCGAATCCAATTCACCCCGGACCTGCTCCCATCAGACGTTACTGGTGTTTCCATTTACAATCCGAAAGAAATGGAATTCCAATTCCGTCCAGGTCCGCTTATGGGCAACATCATTCTCGCTGACGAAATCAACCGGACCTCGCCAAAAACCCAATCTGCGCTGCTCGAAGGGATGGAGGAGGCGAGCGTCACAATCGATGGCGTGACCCATAAGCTGAAAAAGCCGTTTTTTGTTATGGCCACGCAAAACCCAATCGAGTACGAGGGTACATATCCGCTTCCGGAAGCACAGCTAGACCGATTTTTATTAAAAATGAAAATGGGCTATCCGGATTTGGCAGAGGAAATAGAGGTATTGAACCGGGCACAAAAGGTTCCGCCAATCGAAGACCTGGAGCCAGTAATTGACCTAGAAGGCTTGCTTGACCTCCAAAAAGAAATCAAAGACGTATTTGTGGATGATACCATTAAGCGTTATATTGTTGACATCGTTAATCGTACAAGAGGCCATGGCAGTGTCTACTTAGGGGCAAGTCCGCGCGGATCCATCTCCTTAATGAAAGCAGCCCAGGCTTATGCTTATATGTTTGGCCGCGATTATGTCCTGCCGGATGATATTCAATATTTAGCGCCATTCGTTTTATCTCACCGGATTATTTTAAAGTCAGAGGCAAAGTTCGAAGGAATCTCTGCAGAGGAAATTGTGAGCAGGGTGGTTGCTAGGGTTCCTGTACCGGTTCGAAGGCTTGTGAAATAAATGAAAAAACTATTTCGCCTAATAAAAAAAGCCTGGAAATTTGTTTTGCTATTTTTACTGATCCTGTTAACCTTCTCCTATGCGATGTTCCAAGGAGGATTTGTCAGCTGGTTTTTATTCTATAGCTTTCTTCCATTTGCTATTTATTGTGTGGCCCTGTCCTTTTACTCGATGAATGAGCTGGAAGTGACCAGAATAATACCTAAAACGGATTACAATGCGGGTGAACAGTTAAAAGTGACTGTCCAAATTAAAAGATCGAAAGGTTTTCCGTTATTTTATTTGCTGATGGAAGACCATATGAATGAGGGTTTAAAATTTGCTCAGCATCTAAAACCCCCGAAAGCACTGCTGCTGCCAGGGATGAAGAAGGAATTTTCCTATGAGTATATCATTCATGAACTGCCAAGGGGAGAGCATTTTTTCGAAACCTTTACTTTGAAAATCGGTGATCCGCTCGGTTTATTCCAAAAAGAAAAAACCTTTGAAAAGGAAAGCAAAATTATTGTCTATCCTGCCTATACCGAGCTATTATACCGCCCGTTTGAAAATCAATACGATCAAGGACTGACTGCATCCCGTGAGCGGGTGCAGCGGGACACCTCAATGGCGGTTGGCGTAAGAGATTATCAGCCAGGCGACCGTTTCTCCTGGATTAACTGGAAAGCATCCGCGAAGCGGGGCGAGATCATGACGAAGGAATTTGAGCAGCGGCAGTCGCATGATGTCTTTGTGGTTATGGATTGCGTGCCCGATAAGCACTTTGAGCCAGTGGTTTCCTTTTCTGCTTCCCTTATTCGCGCCATCTTGAAAAAAGGAGCGCAGACCGGGCTGTTAACCATCAGCAGAGAAAGAGCCTCTTTTCCAATCCGTGGCGGTGAGCAGCATCTTCAAGAGCTTTTTTATCATCTTGCCAAAATAGAGGCTAAAAGTTATTCTGCGTTTGATAAAGTGTTGGAAACGGACGGTCTTTTTATCCAACAAGCCGTATCCTTTATGCTTGTCACGGCGCAATTGACGAAACCGCTAATTGAAAAGGCGAGTTTTCTCGGCCAAAGAAAAGGGTCGATTACTCTTTTTCTCATAAAGGGTCAGAAAGAAGCGCCTTCGGCAAACGAACGATCTCTGATTTCCCTCGCGAATGCCCGCGGGGTCCGGGTAATCATGATTCATGAAGGCGAATTTACCTCGGCCTTTTCGGAGGTGAGCATGTGGTCATGAGAAGGGACTTACCTTCATTTCTTTTATATGTATTTGGTTTCCTGCTTCTATGGGAATGGCTGCGGCCTGTTGAACAATTAACCGATACCGATAATATCGAAACATTTATTATCTTTTTGGTCATCTCCTTTGCCCTTTCTTTTTTTCAAATGAAATGGTTTTGGCAATCCATCATTAAACTGATCTTTATCCTGTATTCTATTAATCATTTCTACTATGATGCGGGGTTTTTCCTGTTTAGCTGGTGGAAGGCATTTCTTGGTGATGCGGCCGATAACCTAGGGCTGATCGTGGCAAGAAACTGGAATGATTTATCGAGTGAATTTCGGACACTTTTGTTTTTTATTTTGCTGTGGCTGATGGTGTATTTAATTCATTATTGGCTTTTAAACCGGAAACAAATTTTTATCTTTTTCTTCTTAACCTTAGTTTATATTACGGTGTTGGATACGTTTTCACCTTACAACGCAAAAATAGCGATTGTTCGGACGGTTGTTGTTGGGTTTGCTGTGATGGGCATGCTGACGTTTTTCCGGATCCTGCAAAGGGAAAAGGTCAGCAGTGAGGGATCTTTTCTGCGAAAATGGATGGTCCCACTTGCAGTTATGATAGCCTTTAGCGTACTGATTGGCCTCGCTGCGCCAAAGGCGGCACCGATTTGGCCTGACCCTGTTCCATATTTAACGGCAGCTCAAGATAAGGGCGGAAAGGATGCAGCTGGCCCGCATCGAATTGGATATGGCGAGGATGATACCGCTTTAGGCGGTCCGTTTATCGGGGATGCCAATCCTGTATTCAAGTACGACGGGAATGGAAAGAATTATTGGAAGATGGAAACAAAGGATACGTATACAGGGAAAGGCTGGATTACATCGGGGACAACGCCGATTCCTTTTCGACAGGAGGACCTGGTTCCTGTCTATTCCTTCCCGCAAAATGTTGAAACCATTAAGGAAACGGTTCGTGTCAACGCACATGTGAACTACAAGTACAACTATATTATGTATCCAGCTGGAATAAAAAAAATAATCAATATTCTGCCTGATGACCCAAAGGGAAATCGTTTTATGATCGATACCACCAATGAAAGAATCAGCTTTTTTAAAAATGATAACCGCCCGCAAGTTCCACAAATATTAAATTTAGAATTTGATGTGCCTAAATATAAGGCTGCGGATTTGAGGGTGACAACCGGCTATAATCCAGATGAAATAAGTCAGGAATTTTATCAGCAATATACGCAGGTGCCACAGGATCTGCCGGAAAGAGTGAAAGAGCTGGCGGAAAAAATCACCACTGGAAAAACGAATTGGTTTGACAAAGCAAAAGCAGTTGAAAGTTATTTTGGGAATACCGAATTTACGTACGATCAAAAAAATGTCGCCGTTCCAGGCCCTTCCGATGATTACGTCGACCAATTTTTATTTGATACAAAACGGGGCTATTGCGACAATTTCTCGTCTTCCATGGCTATTATGCTAAGAACGATCGGGATTCCAACCCGCTGGATTAAAGGCTTCACCGGTGGGGATTTTATCAAATATAGTTCGGAAAACTCGGGGAATCAAATATACGAAGTAACCAACAACAATGCCCATTCCTGGGTTGAGGTGTTTTTTCCAAATCAAGGCTGGGTCGCTTTTGAGCCGACAAAAGGGTTTTCAAATGAACTCAATATTGATTATGGAACAGGACAATCTTCTTCAGGCAACCAATCCTCAACCCCAGCGCCAGTGAAAAAACCTCAACAGGAGAAAATTGAGGATAATCCGGTGAAGAAGGAAAACTCCTTTGATTTCCAAAAGGCTTGGAATCAGGTGAAATTGTTTTGGAAAGAGAACTGGAAGTTGCTGATTTTGGCCCTGATCATACTCTTGGTTGTAGCGGGAATTCTATATCGGATTCGCGGTAAATGGTTTCCATATCTCGTTTTGCTGCGCTATCGCTTCAAGAAAAAAGATGACAATATCGCGGAAGCCTATTTGTTATTATTGAGTCAGCTGGAGCGCTATGGATTAAAACGGAAGGACAATCAAACATTAAGGAACTATGCACGCTATGTCGATTCGTTTTTTTCGACAAGGGAAATGACACGGCTGACAGCCAGTTACGAGCAATATTTGTATCATCAAAATCTTCCACAGGGCAGCTGGAAGGAATCGCGTAAATTGTGGGAAAATTTAATTAAAAAGACAATCGCTTGACCAGAAAAACATCCTATTGATACAATATGTTTTAATTTAATAGGGTACGCATTTTTACCTTCATATATCCTCGATGATAGGGTTCGAGAGTCTCTACCGGGTCGCCGTAAATGGCCTGACTATGAAGGCAGAATTTTTCTGTTAATGATTTTTTAAGAGAAAACTAGAATTCTGCCTTCCTGAGATTCGTCGGGGGGAGATTTCTAGTTTTTTTTATTTACATGTAGCAAATACTAAAATAAATTTGAACAAGTTGAGGTGGCCGTTTTGACTGGAAAACAAGATATGATTGTTGTTTTAGATTTTGGAAGCCAATATAATCAGTTGATTACACGCCGGATTCGCGAGTTTGGCGTCTACAGCGAGCTTCATCCGCATACGATTACAGCAGAGGAAATCCGCAAAATGAACCCTAAAGGGATTATTTTTTCAGGTGGTCCAAATAGTGTCTATGATGAAAATTCATTCCGCTGTGATGAGGAAATTTTTGAAATGGGTCTGCCGATTCTGGGAATTTGCTACGGCATGCAGTTAATGACCGTTCATTTCGATGGAAAAGTGGAAAAAGCAAAGCAGCGGGAATACGGAAAAGCCACAATGACAATTCAAAATCAGTCAGCTATTTTTGCTGAACTACCAAATGAGCAGATTGTCTGGATGAGTCATGGCGATCTTGTGGTAGAAGCACCGGAAGGCTTTACTATTGATGGTACAAATCCTCACTGTCCGATTGCAGCAATGAGTGATGAAGCAAGAAAGCTTTATGCAGTACAATTTCATCCAGAAGTCCGCCATTCCGTTTACGGAAATGACCTACTTAAGAATTTTGTGTTTAATGTTTGTGATTGCGCTGGCGATTGGTCAATGAATAACTTCATTGAAATGGAAATGGCGAAAATTCGTGAAACAGTTGGCGATAAAAAAGTGCTTTGCGCTCTAAGCGGCGGAGTGGACTCATCCGTTGTTGCGGTGTTAATTCATAAAGCAATTGGCGATCAGTTGACTTGTATTTTTGTCGACCACGGACTGCTTCGGAAAAATGAGGCAGAAAGTGTTATGAAGACTTTTTCAGAAGGCTTCCATATGAATGTCATTAAGGTGGATGCTAAAGACCGTTTCTTATCGAAGCTTGAGGGTGTTTCCGATCCGGAGAAGAAGCGTAAGATTATCGGCAATGAATTTATTTATGTGTTTGATGATGAAGCGACGAAGCTTGAGGGAATCGAGTTCCTCGCACAGGGAACGCTTTATACCGATATCATCGAAAGCGGAACAGCAACGGCGCAAACGATTAAATCGCATCATAATGTAGGCGGTCTGCCGGAAGATATGCAGTTTAAATTAATTGAACCATTAAACACGTTATTTAAAGATGAGGTTCGTGCGCTTGGTACAGAGCTTGGCATTCCGGACGATATTGTCTGGAGACAGCCGTTCCCTGGTCCTGGACTTGGCATTCGTGTGTTAGGGGCCATTTCAGAAGATAAGCTTGAAATCGTCCGTGAATCTGACTGGATTCTTCGTGAAGAAATTAAAAAAGCGGGACTCGATCGTGACATTTGGCAATACTTCACTGTGCTTCCGGACATCCGCAGTGTTGGTGTAATGGGAGACACACGCACATATGATTATACAATCGGTATTCGGGCAGTCACTTCGATCGATGGGATGACTTCTGACTGGGCGCGGATCCCGTGGGATGTGCTCGAGAAAATCTCAACCCGCATAGTAAACGAAGTTGCACATATAAACCGGGTGGTCTACGATATTACCAGCAAGCCGCCTGCAACCATTGAGTGGGAATAGGAAATACCAAAATACGAACATTGTTATTTTTTACTATAACAATGTTCGTATTTTTTGTTTACAAAATGAATTCCCCCTGATAAAATAAAAAACGTAAACAAGAACTTATCATATTGCATCGTATAATCTTGGGGATATGGCCCAAAAGTTTCTACCGAGCCACCGTAAATGGCTTGACTACGAGGCAGTGTTTTGAATAAAGAGGCATTTTTTCCTCTCTATTTTTACACAGCCTACAGTCACGCTCCGGTAGAATATACCGGAGCGTTTTTTCGTAAAATATAAAGAGGAATTTTTTCCATGGGGGGAAATTAAATGCACAAGTATTTTGAGTTTGAAAAACTAGGTACGAATTACCGCCGCGAATTTATCGGCGGATTGACCACCTTTTTAGCAATGGCTTATATTTTAGTCGTTAACCCGCTAACCTTATCACTTGCTTCGGTAAAGGATTTTCCAGCGGACTTGAGAATGGATTACGGTGCAGTGTTTGTCGCAACAGCTTTAGCATCTGCCTTGGGATCCATAATTATGGGTCTGTTAGGGAAGTACCCGCTGGCGTTGGCACCTGGTATGGGATTGAATGCATTCTTTGCTTATACAGTTGTTTTAGGAAGCGGAATTCCTTGGCAGCATGCACTTGGTGCCGTATTGATTTCCGCAGTGTTTTTCTTCATCTTAACGTTGACAGGACTTCGTGAAAAAATCATTAATGCGATTCCTGTTGATTTAAAGCACGCAGTGGGTGCCGGAATTGGTTTGTTCATAACTTTTATTGGTTTGCAAAATGCTAAAATCGTTGTTAATAACGATGCGACATTAGTTGGACTTGGTGACTTGACATCTCCAGAAGCATTACTTGCTATTTTTGGTATTGTGGTAACAGTGATCATGATGACTAGGGGAATTAATGGTGCAGTATTTTATGGTATGATTCTTACCGTCATTGTCGGTATGATTTTTGGTGAAATCAAGATGCCTGATAAAGTGGTTGATTCTGTTCCAAGCTTAACGCCGACGTTCGGCGCGGCCTTCTCCTCTTTTGGAGACAGTTCTTTCTATACGACTGCTATGCTTGGGATTATCCTCACATTCTTGTTTGTTGATTTCTTTGATAACGCAGGAACACTTGTGGCTGTGGCCAATCAAGCAGGGCTTATGAAGGATAATAAACTTCCAAATGCAGGAAGAGCTTTATTGGCTGATTCGATTGCTTCTGGTGTTGGGGCGATCCTTGGTACTTCTACAACAACTTCATATGTTGAATCATCAGCAGGGGTAGCGGCCGGTGCGAGAACTGGATTTGCTTCGCTAGTAACAGCCGGACTATTTATATTATCATTATTCTTCTTCCCATTATTATCAGTCGTGACAGCACCTGTAACAGCACCTGCACTCATCATCGTTGGTGTGTTGATGGTTTCATCTTTGGGGAAAATTGATTGGACTAAATTTGAAATTGCTGTACCAGCGTTTTTAACCATGATTACAATGCCGTTATCATATAGTATTGCCACAGGGATTGCAGTCGGATTTATTTTTTACCCGATCACGATGATCGTGAAAGGGCGGACAAAAGAAATTCACCCGATTATGTACTTCTTCTTTGTGATATTTGTTCTTTATTTTATCTTCTTAAAATAATGATTAAAGGGAACTGCGGCGGACTGCTGCGGTTCTTTTTTTTATCAGGAGCGTTGTTAATAGAATTGTCGATTTTCGTCGTTGACTTCTTGATTTTCCTCTTATAACATGAAAATACTAAGGTTATACTTATGGAAATGGGGATAAAGGGGTATGGCAAAGCTGTTAATCGATAAAGTATTAAATAACAATGTTTTAATTGCTGAACACCCTTCCTATGAAGAAGTTGTTTTAATTGGCAAGGGCATTGGGTTTAACCGGAAACGTGGGGACTATATTGATACAGATACAGTAGAAAAGCTTTTCGTTTTGAAAAATGAAAAAGAACAAGAGAACTATATCAAGCTGCTTCCGTTTATCGATAATGATTTTTTGGAAGTGATTATTTCTGCGATTGATTTGATTAAGCAAAGGACAAATGCTCAGCTGAATGAACATATCCATGTCGCGCTCACGGATCACTTAATGTTTGCGATCACGCGGGCATCGCAGGGGATGGAAATGAATAACCCTTTTCTAGTAGAAACGAAAGCTCTCTATCGGCATGAGTATGAAGTAGCGGCAGAGGTAGTAGAGCTGATTAATAATAAAACGGGAATTTCCCTCCCGAATGGTGAAATAGGTTTTATTGCGCTCCATATTCATAGTGCGATTTCCAATAAGAATTTATCTGAAGTCAATCAGCATTCCCAGCTTGTCAGCCGCTTGGTTGAAATGGTGGAAGAGCAGTTTGACATCGAAATTGATAAGGAAAGTATTGATTACATGAGGCTTGTCCGGCACCTTCGCTTTGCTATAGATCGTGTAGTTAAAGGGGAGAAGGTAGAGGAGCCAGAAAAAATCGCTTCCCTCTTGAAAGTGGAATATCCGGTGTGCTATAATCTTTCATGGAAGCTCATTAAAGTGATGCAACAAACATTAAAATTGAAGGTTTTCGATGCAGAGGCGGTATACCTAACGATGCATCTGCAAAGGCTTCAAAACAAATTTAAATAGCTATTATTTTTTACGTGTTACTGATTCGATCAGGCATGAGTGAAAAGTATTAATTGATTTGAGGATTTAGGGGTAATCTATACCCATATCTTCAGTCACTTAAACTTTTACTCATGCCTTTTTTGTTGTTTTTTTAATGAATATGAAAACGCTTAATGAGCTAAAAAAGATTTACGGGAGGAATATTTATGTTTAAAAATGCATTTGGCGTCTTGCAAAAAGTTGGTAAAGCACTTATGCTGCCAGTTGCCCTTTTGCCAGCGGCAGGTATTCTACTTGCATTAGGTGCGGCACTGGTTAACCCGGCTTTATTAGACATAGCTCCATTCTTGGATAATAGTTCTGTCGCTATGGTCGCATCAGTTATGAAAAATGCCGGTGATATCGTTTTCGGTAATCTGCCGCTCTTATTTGCAGTCGGTGTTGCTATAGGATTAGCTGGTGGGGAAGGTACAGCGGGACTTGCGGCGATCATTGGTTACTTAATCATGAATGTAACCATGGGAACTGTTTTAGGGATCGATGCGAAGGATATTAATGGTACAAGCTATGTGAGTGTCCTCGGTATTCCAACACTTCAAACAGGAGTGTTTGGCGGTATTATCGTTGGTATTATTGCAGCAACTATGTACAATAAGTTCTTTGAGATTGAATTGCCATCCTATTTAGGATTTTTTGCAGGAAAACGTTTTGTTCCGATTATTACGGCAGGAACAGCGATTATATTAGGGTTAGTCATGATGGTTATTTGGCCGCCGATTCAATCTGGACTGAACTCTTTCTCGACAAACATGGTAAATGCGAACTTGACTCTCTCTGCATTTGTTTTTGGTGTGATTGAACGTTCGTTAATTCCATTTGGTTTACACCATATTTTCTATTCTCCATTCTGGTTTGAATTTGGTAGTTATACAACAAAAGCGGGTCAAGTGGTTCATGGTGACCAACGTATCTTCATGGCACAGATTTCTGACCACGTGAAAAATCTGACTGCTGGTACATTCATGACAGGTAAATTCCCATTCATGATGTTTGGCTTACCAGCTGCAGCATTAGCGATTTATCAAGAAGCACGTCCGGAGAAGAAAAAGTTTGTCGGCGGTTTGATGGCATCAGCTGCTTTAACATCATTCCTAACCGGTATTACTGAACCAATTGAATTTTCATTCCTTTTCGTTGCACCAGTTCTATTTGGTATCCATGCGGTTTTTGCAGGACTATCATTCATGGTAATGCATCTATTAGATGTTAAAATCGGGATGACGTTCTCCGGTGGATTAATTGACTATGTCTTGTTTGGATTACTCAACCCGCAAACACATGCGTGGCTTGTTATTCCAGTAGGTCTTGTATTTGCTGTTATCTATTACTTCGGCTTCCGTTTCGCGATTCGTAAGTTTAACTTAAAAACGCCTGGCCGTGAATTAGATGATGAACAAAATCAAGCCCCAACAGGCAAAGCAGGATCAAGCGATTTAGCCGCTAATATTTTAGATGCAATGGGCGGCCAAGGAAATATTGCTCATTTAGATGCATGTATTACCCGTCTTCGTGTTTCCGTTAATGATATTAAGAATGTAAACAAGGATGAGTTGAAGAGACTTGGTGCTGCAGGAGTGCTTGAGGTTGGTAATAATATTCAAGCAATCTTTGGGCCGCGTTCTGAAACCATCAAAGGTCAAATGAAGGATATAATGGAAGGAAAGCGTCCTCGTACGACGGCGGTTAACGCACCAGAAAAAGGTGTAGAGCAGCAGATTGAAGAAATTAACCCTGAAGCACTGCAAACTGAGCGTAAAAATGATGAAGTTTTTGTTGCTCCAATTAAAGGCGAAATTAAGGCTATTACAGAAGTGCCGGACCAAGTTTTTGCCGGAAAAATGATGGGTGACGGTTTTGCGATTGTACCTGCTGAAGGAATGGTTGTTTCACCTGTTGATGGAAAAATTGTA
Organism: Neobacillus bataviensis; assembly: GCF_019969725.1. The sequence goes on along the minus strand of NZ_JAHXYW010000025.1, from coordinate 716 downwards.
AACCTATTCCCGACGAAACACGCGATTGGTATCCTGTCTGACGGCGGACGTGAAATCTTAATCCACGTTGGTATTGATACAGTTAACTTAAAAGGACAGGGTTTTGAAACGTTAGTATCTGAAAATGAACGCGTGACCAAGGGTCAGCCTTTATTAAAAGTTGATTTAGATTATATTAAAGAGCATGCCACTTCAACAATTACACCAATTGTCTTTACGAATTTAACCGAAGGTGAAAAGGTGGTTATTGAAAAAGAAGGTCTTGTAGATCTTCAGCAAGAAGGCGTTATTAAAATAACGAAGTAAGATGTAGCCGGCCCCTTGTGGGTCGGTTATTTTTTTTGTGATTTTTTTGTTGACGTACTATTGTCATGATGTTATTATATTAAAACGGTCGTCAGTGACGGGTTAACAACATGAAGATGTTAAAAAACATTCTTAAAAAGTTGTTGACTTCGAAGTTGCGACGTGATATAGTAATAGAGTTGCTTCTAAAGGAAGTAACAAGATTGCTCTTTGAAAACTAAACAAACAAAAATGTCAACAAACAATAATTAATCGTGTTTCTTCTATAATAATAGAGATCACGAGCCAACGTTTTATTTTATGAGCTAATCAACTTTCTTGGAGAGTTTGATCCTGGCTCAGGACGAACGCTGGCGGCGTGCCTAATACATGCAAGTCGAGCGAATCACTGGGAGCTTGCTCCCGGTGGT
>NZ_JAHXYW010000024.1 GCF_019969725.1 Neobacillus bataviensis | reverse complement strand
TAGTTTTGGATACTGTGGAGGACCTAAATAAAAAAAGAAACGTGCACGGAACCATCCTCCATTCGGATCAGGGATTCCAGTACACGTCTAAAAAATACAACAAACGATTAAACAAATATGGCATAAAGGGCAGCCACTCTCGCAAAGGAAACTGCCTGGATAATGCCTGTGTTGAATCGTTCTTTTCCCACTTTAAAACAGAAATGTTGTATCAAACTGATTGTAAAACAGAGAAAGAGTTAATACAAGCAATAGAAACATATATGTATCATTACAATTATAAAAGATTCCAAAAACGACTAAACCATCGTGCTCCAGTTGAATATCGGATCACGATGGCTGCATAGTCTTTTTAGAGCTGTCTACTTGACGGGGTTAAGTCCAAAAAGACAGTCTTTTTTTTCACTAAAGCTACCCGTTAGCTTAAGTACAATTCTTCAGAAGCTCCTCGATAAATACCCAATTTTCTTTTAAAAAGATCCTCCTCAATTTGGCCCTAAAATGAAAAATGTACTCTTATACTTGTTCCAGGATTGCGACCGATTGTGGAATAGCATTTTGCTACTTTGCCCCTGGTTACAACAACGCCGATACTAAGCCAATTTTTGGGTGTTCTAATTCGGAGGGGTACGGGAATAGTGTTAGCTTTACAATTTTTTATGTTTTTACCTAGAGAAATGTAACAAAAAAAGTCCAGCTAGGTGCTGGTTGAAAGGAGTAGGTCTACTACTCCTATTTACACGAAAATCATGTACAAAGAATTAAGAAAACATAAAGCTTATGTAAATTGTCACTTTTAAATAAAAGTCCTTAAAGGAGTGCCACCAACGAAACGCTGAAAACATACGTTAAGGATATTCCAATATTAAAAAGCCCAATTCCTCAGTATGACAATAGAGAAAATGAGCTTTTGTCGTTCCTCCATTAAAGCGCCCGATTTTTGAAGATTAATCTTTAATTCCAAGTCGAATATGAAGTTTGGTTTAAGAGTATCTCATCCTAATCCTTATTAAAGCCACCTCCAGCGGGGAAGTATCCAACACCGTGCTTCTTTATCTGCCACTTAAAACTTTAACTGAGGAGTGCGGATAAGACCTTAAATTTGGCAGCGAAATGATTATGGTTCCAAGGATAATCGTCAATGCACCAATACCAGACAACCATGAAAGAGTTTCATGATAAAAAACGATTCCCAGCACCATAGCAAGAATTGGTGAAACAAAAAGCCAGGTTGAAGGGAAAACCGTGTTTGTCTTGGAGACAAGCCAGTAATAGAGACTATGTCCGCACATTGATCCAACTACTATCAAATAAAGGGACGATCCGATTGCTGCCGGACTTACTAAAGCAGACACTTGGAAATCCTCCGTCACAAGAGACAAAATCATTAACAGGATCCCGCCATGCATCATTTGAACGGCATTTAAAGCAATCGGGGAAATTTTATCAAACCGATTGATCACCCTTTTTGAATAAATCGTTCCTGATGCATAAAACACCTCACCTGCCATAATTAAGAGACAGCCGCCCAGCACCAAGGAATTAACAAGAAAAGTAAAACTCGGTAAAATGAGGAGAAAGACCCCCGCTATTCCTATAAAACATCCAATAAAGGAACTCGGATTTGCTTTCGTTTTTAAAATAAAAGTTTGAATCAACAGTATCATCATCGGACCGGTAGCTGACAAGACGGCTGCCGTTCCTGACGGGACAAACTGCTCTGCCCAATATAATGTGGCAAAAGTACCAAAAGTCAGCCCAATCCCCGACAATAGCATCTCCATACGAAAAAACATCCTTAGTGTAGTCTTTCTTTTTAACGTCATAATGACAAATACAATCAAACCTGCTAAAAAAAAGCGAATACCTGCTGAGAAAAAAGGCGGCAAGCCAGCATCAATCCCTATTTTTATCGCAAGAAATGTTGTACTAAAAATCAGACACATAAACAAATAACCAAACAATACCATGTCAATTCCTCCCTTTTTGCTCCATTATAGGTGAAGGATAATAGAACAGATGAAAATCATTAGAACAGATCAAGAAGAAACATGCTAAAATCAAAGGGATTGGGAGGGAAAGAAATGAATAGAGATTACTTATTTAAACAAGTATACGATTATGTATTACACCGAATCGAACTCAATGAATGGAAAGAGAATGAAAAGCTCCCGTCAATTAGAAATTTAGCCGCTGAGATGAAGGTTCATCGCTTAACCGTATTAAAGGCCTACCAGCATCTTAAACAGGAAAATAAAGTCTATGTCAAAGATAAATCCGGCTATTATGTCCAATCCTGTGAAATTAATAAAATTGAAAGCCTGGAAAATCCGATCGTTTCTGCATATGTGCAAAAAAATCATTTATCGGAAATCCATCAGGTCCCTGTTTCCTATCAATTTTCGCAGGCATTAATTGACCCTAATCTTTTGCCAAATCGCTTCATATCGGACTATGTAAAAAAAGTTTTTGATCTCTACCCAAAGGTTCTATCCACCTACTCCACCGTTCAAGGCGATCATGAACTGCGTCAATCACTTTCTGACTATTTTAATCAGCATTATAAAACGATTACACATCCAGATGAGCTATTAATTACGGCCGGTTCCCAGCAAGCCATTCATCTGATAGCACAGGCATTTGTAAAATCAAGAGACACTATCCTTTTAGAGCGGCCGAGCTATAGTTCTGCCATTGATATTTTTCGAGCACAAGGAGCCAATATTGTAAGCGTCGATATCCATCCGTACGGATATGATTTAGAGCAGATTGAATTCATAATGAAAAAACACAAACCTCGTCTGTTTTATCTTAATCCAACCTTCCATAATCCAACCGGATACACGGTCCCATCGGCTCAAAGAAAACAATTAGTCCAGTTAGCCGAGCAATACCGCTGTCTTTTAATTGAAGACGATGCATACTACGACATCTTTTTTGACCAAGAGCCGCCACCGCCCATGTATACCTATGATACTTCCTCCATGGTGATTTATATCAAAAGCTTTTGCAAATATGTATCACCAGGGCTGCGAATAGCCGTCATGATGAACGGTCAGTCTTCCGTGATGAAATCACTGCTAGCAGTAAAATCATTAGCCGATAATGGATCACCGCTTTTAAATCAGAAGATTTTCCTGCATTACTTTTCATCACCAAGACTGCAGCAACATGTTGAGAAACTGCGAATTGCGCTGCAAATACGAAAGGAAATCATGGAGAAAGAACTGTCCGTAACAGATTGGCAATGGACCAGCCCAAATGGTGGCTTAAATCTATGGGTACAACTCCCAGACCGCCTGTCAACAGAAGACTTATTGGTCAAGAGTCTGGAGCAATCAATATCCTTTGTTCCCGGACAAATATGTGACCCCTTAAAGGAGCCATCCTCATGGCTTCGGTTAAGCTATTCCTATGCCAATGAAGAACAAATCTCGGAAGGACTTAGGAAGTTTATTAATTTACGCTCTACTCAAAAAGGGGTAGCGTCAAGAAAATGCGGATTTACAACGTTAAGGAAATTTCAATATAAAGAAAACTCGCGGATTGGCGAGCCCCTAAGGGCGAAGACAGAGGCGTGTTGCACTTACTTTCCTATTAGCCTAAAAAGCCCAATTTTTCTGTATTAAATTAGAGAAATTGGGTTCTTTTTTATTACTACAATAAAGCACCCGTTAGTTTAAGTGAAACACTTCACAATATATATTTTTGATGTTACTTTTTTTAGTTGTGATTTGCCTTTTGTTCTAGTTTTGAAATAGCTTTGACAACCGCATCACGATTTTTGGCAGATTTTATCCAGAGGGGTAATCTGCTTTCCACGCTTAAATAATAAGTTCCATTTTCTCTTAGGTCAGCTTCAACGTAATTTTTAATATACTCTAAATGTTCGATGTTATATGCCCATAAAGTATGACCACAACAAGCTATTTGTAGATATAAAGGGTAGCCAAAATACCAATCAAATGCCCCTCCAATATTTATAAAGCCATCATTCCACTCACTACCGTATGAAATTAAAGATTGGTTAAAGCAATTATTTTTTGGTACAAATTCTTTGGTCATTCCACAGAGTAAACAGAGAAACCTTTTTGCATTTCCTGTGCTATATGGGGAATGGTCTCCCAATGAAATAACCTTTGATTTACCATTACAATTGGGACAAACTACAATAAATTCAAAACCGAAACTTTCTAACATTCGGTGCTGGTTTTTAAATTGCTTTTTCATTTAATATGACACACGCCTTAGTTGAGATATATTAATCAATCTTTAAAATAAAAATTATTTCCTTTATTTATTAAACTGCTACGTTAATGGATTAAGAAAAGCTGCCAAATTGACAGCTCCAATCTTTTGCTCTTGTACCCTTAGCTGAACAAGAAACCTCTTTATTTCCTGTACCATTCATCGGTTTTGAATTTTTTAGGAATGTCTTGTTCAAACGGCTCGTCAAAGCCTAATTGGTCCAGCGTGTCGAACCATAAATCCCTTTTTGAATTGGGCAGTTTCGTACCGCACCACGGGCAATATTCTATTTGTAAACTGGAATTACCACCATCGTGAATTATTAACCCATACTCATCAAATCGTTCATTGTAAAATATTAAATTATCGGGACAATCGAATGGATTAGAATGCTCCTCGCATTTATAATTAGCTCTTCGGGTCATATTTTCACAACAATTATTTTTCATCGAATTACTCCTCTATTTTTGATTAAGCACCCGTAGCTGAAGAACGGTGCAGAATTAATACACACTAAATATATCATCAAATACTTCACCAGTTTCATAATCAAAAACCATTCTATATTCCCCTATCACTGAATCATCGTACTCAAAATTGAGTCTTATAACTACGTGATTAAAATCCTCATCTGGATAATTTGTAATTGTAAAAGAAACTGATTTAATATAAATGGAAAGTTTCTCAGGCTTAAAGCCTTCCATAAATGTTTCTTCATATTCTTCAGGGTACTCTTCTTTCCAACTATTAAAATTCTCCCAAAACCCTTGAATAGTTTCTCGCTCTAAATCGTTCTCTAGGATCCATTTTTTTAAGTCCTTTACATTTATAAAATTGGACATTAAAATCCTCCTATAATGGCATAATCCATTGAATTCTTCATTGAATTGATTAATTCCTACTTGAAGTAACCTGCTCCGTTAGTACAACAAGAAAAAAGACCGCCGCAGCGATCAATCCCGAAAAACACCCTTTAACTAAAGCACCCGTTACTTGAATAAGCTATTACATAATGGTTTCGAACTATGTATTAACATACGAATACCAGTTTTTTAGATTTAAGGCTCATCCTTACTTCCAGCCCCATTTTTGAAAGATTTGGTGAGATTCTTCCGTTCTTAAATAATCAATAAATTGCTGTGCCTCTTTTTTCTGATCAGTGATTTTCGTCAGGGCGATTGGCGTTCCACGATAGAGCTTTTCTTCTTCGGGCAGTTCGACCAGGTCGGTCACATCCTGGAGCCGGTAATGCCACGATTCATAGGTAATCCAGGCGTCCAGGCTGGAATTCGATTTCCATCGTTCAATGGCTTCGGCACTCGACTTTACAGAAAGGTTAATATTTTGGGAAATGCCTTCAATCAGCCCTTTTCTGCCTGCCAGGTCTTCCCACAGGCCAAGCTGGCCGGCCCCATTCACATCGATTATTTTTACACCTTTTTTCGTCAAATCCTCCAGACTTTCAATCTTCTTAGGATTTCCTTTCCTCACCAATATTCCTGCGGCACGCGGGTAAAGCTCCGTACGTGATTTAGTATCGATCATTTCGGGGTGGTTAAAGATGAAGTCCTGCAGCATATACTCGGAGCCACCGAAAATAATATCTGCATCTTGCTTTGCCTGGCCGATCCAATTTCCCTCTGGTCCGGCTGTTACTTCCACCTTGATTCCCGTTTCAGCTGAAAAATGTTCAGCAGCTTCCTTAATCGGTCCAAGTGGTCCGCCCGGTCCGAACACCCGGATGACATAATCACTTTGGCTAGAATTTAGTGTCGCCTGGAACGCTGGCTTACGGTCCATTTTTGCATAGGCTGACAATCCGGCACCCATAATGACAAAGAGCAGTAGAGCTGATAGGAACACGGTCTTCTTCATGATTCTTCCTCCATTTCATACATGATTTTTATCAGTACTATTAAAGGAAACGAAGGGAGGCTGTAAACGGTTTGATTATAATTGCAAAAAGTTAGAAAGTTTCATAAGTCATTTATCTATAATTCTTCAGTATGAAGTGAAATACCTTCTTTCACTACCCCTGCCCCTTTAGTTGAAGAAGGACAACATTAATTGTTCTAAGATTTAGTATTTGTCATATATTGTCCATGGGAATCACCCCCTCGATGCTAAGACTGCTCAGTTACATGGAGTGGTCTTTTTATATTTTATTAAAAAGGCATCCTCCTTGAAGAAAATCAATTCATGTTCCACTTTGTTAAAGCTCACTATGTTTCTAATTACAAATAACATTTCTTGGTAATTTAAATAGATTAGACCCGATTCAGTTGTGCCTATTTTCAAATTAGATAAGCTCATAACCAATCCAAAAGACATATGTCTAAAGTGTAATAAAAAATAGAATGAAAGTAGGTGTCTAAATGCCTCCTTACTATGGATCATTTGGTTATCCGATGATGGGATACGGCTATCATCCGTATGGTTTCGGTTTTCATCATCACCATTATCCTTTCTATGGTGGTTTCGGTTTTCATCATCCTTGGCACCATTACGGACACTGTTGTTAAAGAAAAGCTATTGAATATTTGAGGAGGATTTGGGAAATCCCTATCCTCTATTACATAATTTTTGAATGGATGTTCCAATTTTGTTTTTCTAAAACTATTATTTAAGTAAACTGCCCCGTTAGTACAACAAGAAAAAATGACCGCCGCAGCGATCATTTTCTTTAACTCTTGCACCCGATAGTTGAACAAGGGTATTAAGGCCACCAATTGGGGGCCTTTTCATTTAATTTATTTTCTTTTTATAAATATAATTCAATATTAGGAACATTAATTCATTCTAGAACTCCGCATTGCTCTCTGGCGGTCGTGCAGTACCATCAGGATAATTATTCCCATCATCACTCCTAAGATGCTACCTAACTCGGTGGCTAGTACATATGCAAGCGGGTACTCTAGAGCTGGTTGTGCATCGGGGCGAGTGGCGGACAAGCGGTTAAAGAGGTTATAAGAGAACAGCATTCCCGAAGAGATCCATGCTGCTGCCATAGGAGGGAAGAACCACTTCGACCTGCGGCGGGTGGTCAGTACCAATAAACCCCACGCCCCCGCGAAGGCCCACACACCGGTACTCAACGACAATAGATGCCACCATAAATCGCGTTTATCCAACATAGCTGGGTTGATACCAATAGTTCCACCAACCGCCCAGAATAGCTTAATAAATCCAAGCAGGATACAGCCAGCCGCGACAAGCCTAGCTAAGGTGATTTGCAGTTTCTGGCTGTTGCCCGGGAGTAATTCAATGTCAATTGGATCAGCAAATGCCTCTGGCCAACGCGCTTTAGCGTATCCAGCTAAGGCGAAAGGTAGGCAGATGCCGACTCCAACCAGTGAGACCATTACGAAAATCTGCTCATATACCCAAACGTTGGCAGCTCCTGCCTGCTGATCGCGTATCATAGCAGCAGGACCAAGCACAGGTGCCAGCAACAGCATAGGTATAAGTAAACCAGTACCTACCCAGACGGGCAAGGCAACCAACCAGGCGGGCAGTCGCTCACCCCATGTCATGCTAAAGGCCAATGCTAACAGGATACCAACTGCAGCTAGAACCATTGTTACTGCGTTTGCAGTGCGCCAACTTGGTTCACCCATTTGTTCGGTCGGCATGAAGAGACCGAAAGTCCAGGCGATTTTGATTAACAGATAAGGCATTACCGCTATAGCGGCACCATAACCCCAAAATCTACGCTTCTTCAGCAAATGTGAAATTGGTAGCTTTTTCATTACTCTCAAGAGGTCACCTCGTTTTCCCCAATTACTCTCACCATCAATACCCTAAAAACTGATCTGCTCTCTTTAATTTTAACATAATATTCCAACTAGAAATCCCTTATTCTAAAAAATTGACAAAAGAAGCTCGCTTCATTGACGACCTTTTGTGTCAATTCTTGTTGAACTATCCTGCCCCGTTGGTTAAACAAGAAAACTGACCGCCGTAGCAATCCTTTCTTAAATTCAAGCACCCGATAATTTGAGTGTAATCCAATTTCACCTTCACCCCGCTTATTGTAAGCAATAATTAAATGAGCACCCATTTGATGAATTTGTTGGTAAATCGTAATGAAATCATATCTGTAAATTTTTTACTTTATTTTACGTACTTTTATATTTATTTTTTGTAGAAAAAGCCGAGAAAACTTTTTATTCAATCACTGCCAGGCGAGCTTTTATCCTTACTGTTAACTGAAAGATTTTTCAGTTGTGGCGGTTCAATCTGCTTTTGGTTTCCATCCCCCTAATGGGTATTGACAGTTTCGTTCATATCAGTACATTCTTTTACAACCTTTAAACTTATTTTCAACTATAATAGGAATGCTGCCCCTTTACTGCTTATATTTCTGTGGAATAAAAAATCCAATGATAAATAACTTCACTACGTCTACATTATTTTATTTTTAAATAACAAGTCTCAAATTGGAGATTCCTCATAACATAAAGTACTATTAAATTAATATTGTTTTTCAAAAATTTATCATGTTGCTACCAAGTGGCTCGTTTGTTGGTAAAAACCCATCATACAGTTTTGTGAAATTTAGATCAGGGGAAGAATTAAGAGTAATTTTAAAATTATTATTCCCACAGACTATTAGAAGGAGGATATTATGAGCGAAAATATTAAAACTTATGAAGCTGAAGGTATCAAAATATATTGGAAACCCAATATTTGCAAACATGCAGCAGAATGTGTAAAGGGATTGCCAAGTGTATTCAATACCCAGAAAAGACCTTGGGTATCACCACAGAATGCAACAGCTGAAAAAATCATGGAAGTGATTGATCGTTGTCCAAGCAGAGCACTTACTTATGAGCAAAAATAAACAAAACTAAAAAAGTTAGGAGAATGTGGAAATGACTGAAATTAAAATGGGCAAGAATGAATTCTATATTGAGGAATCTAATGAAATTATTGCAAGAATTCAATTTATCCCAAGCGGAAAAGATGTAAATGGAAGAAATTTAATTATTGTAAACCATACAGTTGTATACGAGGGACATAATGGTCGTGGATTAGGCAAAGAATTAGTAAACAAGATAGCAGAATATGCTAGAGATGAAAACTTATATATTATTCCTGTATGTCCTTACGCAAAAAGTGTTCTTGAAAGTAAGGAAGAGTATCAAGGAGTACTAGCAAATTGATGCCATTTTATTATATATGCGTTGAATGAACTACACTTAACTGGACAAAAAATTAAGGTCAGTAGACTAATCACTAAATCAGGGCATACTGCTAATTAGTATAAGAGATCCATACTAGCAACATTACTAGGAGAGGCGGGTATGCAAGCCTAGCTAGCAAGCCAGATGTCTTTGCCATCTGGTTTCCTGGCTGGCAATGCATACCCCTGAAGTCCCCTAGTCATCTATATTTACTAACTTTACTGTTAAATGTTCAGATAGAAATATAGGTAACTGAATTTGAGGAAAAAGTTTATTCATAGGTTCTTCAAGCTTTCCTAATAAATTAGTAAATTAAGTATTAAATAATGTTCCATTTAGTGCTTCAATATACCTTTTTGCTGACCTTTGAACCACCAAATCTGCATCTTCTCTAATAATCAGATTAAATGCGTCAAATAATCGATTAAATGTAAAATCATTTACCCTATCTGCAATTCTTTCAACAGTTACAATGGGCAAAGGAATGAAGTTAGGATAGCTATACATAAAACTCACCCATTTACGATCAGCCGCCACACGTACTATATCTCCACTCAATAAAATTCCATTTTGACTGCTTCCATTTTTCCACTCTAAAACAGTACCGCCTTTATAATGTCCTCCAATTCTTTGTAGGATAAGACCTTCCTGCAATTCTAGAGATTCTCCAGACCAAAAAATGATTTTTTCGCTAGATCTAGTCACCCATTCTTTATCATCTTCGTGTATGTAAATTGGAGCATCGAATGTTTCAGCCCATTCTACTTGACTAGAGTAATAATGTGGATGTGATAAAGCAATAGCATCAATTCCGCCTAATTTATTAATATGTGAAATGGTTGATTGATCAATATATGTAATACAATCCCACAATAAGTTGTAATTTTTATCTTGTACAAGATAAGCTGTCTGTCCGATTCCAAAACTTGGATTAGTCTTTATGCTATGTAATCCTTCTTCCTGGAGCTTAATGATATTACTATATGTACCCACCTCTATCAGCTTTTCTAATGTGGTCCACACCTGACCTTTGGAACTAACAAATTGTCTTTCTTCCTCGCAAATCAAACATTGTTTTGGTGCTTCGATTGAACTCTCATACTGAACTCCACAAGTTTCACAAATAAAGTAATTCAAAAAATATCTCTCCTTTACTTATTCACTTCCTATTTACTCTCTTTTAAAATTCACCTAACAATCCAATAATCCTTCTTCAAGTAAACTGCACCCTTTAAGATAAGCAAAATTAATTTATAATTTGTCCACACCTTTCCTTCGCTAAGGAATTTAATAGTAGTAAGGAGGTGATAGTATATGAGTATGGGTGATCCTGTTTCCATTGGGGCAAATTGTATACTCCAAACCAGAAGAAATGGCTTTTTTCTTGTAGTTGAAATTGAAGTGGAAGATACTAATGTTGCATTTGAGGAATTCGTGTTTATTCGAATTTCCCGTAGGGAGGCAAGAGCATTGCTCGCTACTGGACAAATCATGCTTTGTGAGATTGCATCCCGTCCCCCAAGATCTAATGATGTAGAAGTGGAATTCATTTGTGTATTCATCGTTGATGGTGAGGCTTTTGCATTGTTTGATGTAGAAAACAACATGGACCAAGGAGTTTTTGTCCCAATCACATTGGCTCAGGCACGGAGCTTAATTAGCAGGGGTGCAAGGAGATGCACAGTCATTAACAGAAGGATTTCTTAAGAACATTAAAACTTTACAAATGTGGGACTATTGCTTAAGTAGTCCTTTTTTTATTACTTCAAAACTCCCGTTTGTTCAAGATGAAAAGCTGCTTTATTGACGGCAACACATTTTAACTCTTGTACCCATTAGTTGAACAAGAAATATTTTGAGATTACTAATAAGATTACTATTATCGGTATTTCTTTAATCTAGTAATTTTGCATCAGTATTATAATAATTCATTTCAGATAAAAACTGATAAGCGGTTAATCCTTTACAGTTATCGTGATTTCCCTTAATTCCCTTGTTGGTGAAAAATACCAAAAAATTTTAAAAATGTTACTGAAACTAACTAAATAGGTTTCGTGTTTGTCTTTCTTGCTATAGGGTTGATCAGGAACCCTTACTAATAAATTTTGTCCATTATATCTTAATTTCCAATAATAATAATTACCTGTCATTATTGCTCTAACTCCGAAAAACTGCATTTTCTCTATGCACCCGAATTTCTTTAAGAGTGCTTGTAATTCTTCAACCAATAAATAATAATTGTCAGGTAACTCCCTTTTTATTGTCGCTTTACTCACTTCTCCCTTTAATATTTCTTATTATAAAATATGTGAATTTTTACCAATTTATTTCTTGAATACATCTTATGACGAGTAGCATTTTATTAGAATACTACTCATTAATTTTATTACATAAAAATCCGCAAAACCTTGATAAATAAAGAAAAAGACGTATGTCAATTCATACGTCAATTCTTGTGTATATTGTTATCATGTCCAGCCTAGTCGATTTCATTGTGTTATCTTATTGTACGACTTCCTCTCCCTGGTAAATCCGAAATGCTGGAACAATTGTGTCTGAAACAATTTCTTTTCCTTTTTCACGAATAAAGTCCAATTTATAATAGGCATCAAATCTTTGGCTGATTTCCGTTTTCACAAGTTCAGGCGGTGTGACGACGATGAATTGGAACTTCAGTTTTTCGGCAACTGCGAAGATCGGGTCAAGGACATGTGCCGATGCAGCTTGTCCGAACGGATTATCACAGACTAAAGGAACCCAGCTTTGATCGGTTTCGCTTTTAACCGATAATAACATCATCATCATAACCATTCGAGCTGATAGTTTTTGTCCTCCACTGCCATCCGATTTCGTTTTAGAACCTTGATTTATTGTCTGCCAGGTTGAATAATGCTCCTTTTGCGGTTTCCCGTACATAAAGGCATTATCTGTCCGCATATTATAGACCAGCAGCTCTGGATATCGATTTCGAAGTGATACAAATAATATTTGCTCATCACTAATCAGTTGTTTTATTTCTTCATCTAATGCTCGATTATGATCATCAATCATATCAAATTGTTTGGTAATTTTATTTATGGCAGCTACAAAGTGCTGCTTCAGCAGTGGTTCGATATCTTCAGCCTTTTTAGGTAAGATGTCTTCTTTGAGCTGGACGAGCGGAAAGGAACCTCGTTCATTTTTCAGCTTCATCTTCGCAATCATGGAACGAATGGCCTCTGATATGCTCATCACTTTCATGCTGGCACGGCTGGCCCAGAAGTTTTGAGCCTTTTCCGCTCTTTCCTTGTCGCGTTCTAATTGTTCTAATCCACTTTGTGAAAAACGTTTCATATTTTTAACGATGGTCTGGATATGCGTATAATGCCTTGTATCCATATGGTCTAGTGTTGTTAACACTTCATTTTTAAAACGAATCTCCCAATCTTTGCCTTCAATCGTGAGCTTTAAATTACGCAAGGATTGATCAATTTTCGCATGCTTCTCTTGACCTTCTTCCTGAATAGCTTGATGTTCTTCGCACCAGGATATGATACATGCTTTCCCTAGACTCATAATTTGTTCCAAATCATTATTAGTAAATGCTGCGGCTTCCTCTTTTAAGATCACGGATAAGGTTAACAAATCACCTTCGAAGCCCGCAATATTGGTTTCCGTTTCTTTTTGGTGTTTCTCCGCCTTCTTTACTTCCTCTTTCGTTAATTTCGTCTGGTCTTTAATTTCTACTTCCTTTACTTCTAAATCAATATCTGCCCATTGTTCAGGTTGTTTTCCATGCTTTTCGACTTTCTTTCCGGACTTATCACGCTGTCCAACCGCGTGCTTTAAGGATGTTTCCGCCACTGTTACAGCCGTTCCTTGTTCCCGTTCTTCTTTTTCTGCTGTCTTTACTTCCTTCTGTGCCGTTTGCAGCATATTTTCTAATATACTCATAGGTTCATCTGGTTCTGGAGCTTTATTCCAATCCACATCATGCGCATTGAGTTTTTTCTCTAATTTCTTTTGCTGCTTTTGTTCGGTTTCTTTTTTTGCTTGAAGAACAAGTAATTCTCTAGCCTGTTCTTCTTTTGATTTTTGGAGCTGTTTTAGTTCTTCGATACTTCCATTTATCTCTTGTAAAAAATGTGGTGATAACCGAGGGACATCTTCGCATTGGTCTGCTTTTTCATCCGCAGGATAAACCGCTTCTTCAATAAAGAACTTAATCTCCTTTATATTTTGTTCAGTTGTAAGCTTCCATTCTAAATACGTTTGATTCCACTGGTTTTGCTGTTCAACTGTCTTTTGGTGTTCTTTTCCGATTTCTTGCTGCTGAATGGTCAAGGCTTCCTGTTGTTTCTCTTTTTCTAGTTTTACCCGTTTATTTTCTTGATAAAGAGTTTTGTCTTGATCAAACGCCTCCAACGTTTCTACATTTCTTGTAAACTTTTCTATCCTGCCTTTTGTCTTTTCCAGCTCATCTTTTAACTCCAGCTGTAATTCCTTTTCTTTCTCTTCTTGCGCTTTGATTTCCTGTAATTTCGTTTTCAGAGACAGAAGAGAGTTTTGTTCCTGATAAAGAGCTTTTTCGATATCAATGGAAAGCTCACTGGATAAGAAACGATCGATTTCTTTTAAAATACGACGCAAGGAGGCTTCTGTTTTTTCAATTTCATCAAGAGCCTCTTTCTTTTCTTCTATTTGTTTCGCAATCTTTATTTTCCAGCTAGTGAATTGATTTTTATCGCTTAATAGCTCTTTCTCGGTTCCATTAATAATCACAAACGATGGCTGGTGATGTTCGCTGTTCATTTCCTCACGCAAGAAAATCGGAACTGGACTTTTAAACATTCTTCCTGTAAGAACCTGCTGATTAATTTTTTGCCATTGCTGCCCGCTTACGACCAACCCGTATGGAAGGAGCGGATACGTATGAAGGGTATGCGCCATTTCTTCTGGACGTAATGATTGGAGAAATTGGGTTCCATAAAACACATCAATTCCAGTCTTCTCATCTATCCATTCCTTTAATTCTTTCACGTCTTTATTTGCGATCCAGAAGGGCTCATCGTTTAAGGAATGGTCAAGTTGTGTTACCCATAATTCTTTTTTCATCTGTTCCGCTTGTTCTCGGTTATTACCTAGTATTTCTTCAATTTGCATTGCATATTTCGATAAGAGCGAGTGAGTAAACGGCGCTGTGACATCATCTATTAAACCAAGAAGCTTTTCTAATAGTTTTGCCTCTTTTTGCTTTTGCTTTTCATTTGCTTGGTTTATATCTTCCCATTTTTCTTCTGAAAACTGAATGGATTGGACGAGCGTACCATGTGAAGTGGCAAGCTGATTTTGCTTCTCACTAGATTCTTTATCTTTTGCTTGCAACTCTACTAATCTAGCCTTTTTGTCTTCGATTTGTTTATAAAGACTGTCGATCAATCCCCTTAAGTCATAGGTTAAGCGGTCGCCAAATTCTTGGATGAGTGCCGCTTCCTTAGACTCAAAAGTATGCATTTGTGTATACAGAAAATCAATTTCAGTACTTAGCTGAGCAATCTCTTTTGTCTTTTGTTTATCCTGTTGAGCTAGCTCCGTTCCTTTTTTCTTTAAGAACTTTTGAAAACCCAAATACTGCTTAACCGCTTCTTGAATCGATAGATAGGATTGCTCCCATTGCTTTTTAGCAATTTGCTTGATTTCATCCATTCTTTGATTTACTTGCTCTAAGCCGCTATTTTGTTCCATTGTCGCTATCTGCTGAGAAAGAGAGCGAATCGTTTGTTCATTTTCACTCCACTCTTTTACTAATAACTGAAAGACCAATTGCTCTTTTCGTTCTTGTTTCTCTTTCACAATCGCTTGGAAGGAAGTATGTTTCTCCCTTTCTTCCACTAATTTCTTATCCCAATTCATGACCTCTCTGTGAGCTTTGGCAAACTCTAAATTATCATTTTCGTAGCGTAAATCCGCTTGCCTTACAGTTAATTTCTCCATGTCTTTCTCTAAGGTGAGCAGGGTTTCCTCTTCCGCTTGCTTCAAATGCTCTAAGGCACCAAGCAGCTGCCTGCCTGCCTGTATACTGGCTTGAACAATTTCTTTATGTTCTACTCCTTTAGCTAAGTGCTCTTCAAATGGGACAATGTCTTCTAAAAACTCTTTATGGGCTTGCTCTCTTTTTAAGAGAACTGGCAGATCCTTAGCAATACTTGCCTGACTTTTAAAAATCTCAACAAGATCGTTCTTTTGATGTTCGGTCCGATGTAAGACTTGACTAACAGTAGGGATGATTCGTTTTTGGAAAAGGGAATGATCATCTTCAGCCCCCTCGAAGTATTTGCCAACTCCGCCTTCATCCTTATTAATGTCCTTCATAATATCCCAGTCTTTACGGTTAATTCCATATGTATCAAGGATGCGATAGTGCTTCTTTGTATCTCGGTAAACGTCATATCCATTCCATTTTAAATAGTCCTTTAAGCTTTCGGTTTCAGCAACCTCATCATTTTCATAGAGTGGAATATGCTCAAGCGCAGCCTCTTCTTTTCGTTCAAATTCTCTTGTATAAAATGTAATATTAGGGAGGATTTTTGCTTCCTGTTCCAATGTTTTACTTTCATTTCCACTTTCTTCACTCAATGAAACCCGCTGCTCAGCTGAGAACATTCCTCCCGTCACTAGATGCCGCCGGTCTGCGCCGTCCAATTCCCACTGAATAAGAACATGAAAGGTATAGGGAATAAATTGCTCTTTATTGTTAAAGAAAAACTGCTGATAATAACGATTGTTCTGTTTTCCCCATGAAGTTCCAGGTTTGAGTATTTGGAAGATGGTTTGAAGGAACACACCTTTTCCACCCCCATTCATCATCGCAATGAGGCCATTTGTTGATGTCACATCATTATGGAAATTAAAAGTGGTATCTTTGTATTGCTTTTGCATGCCATCATACTTCAGGCCGACAATTCTAATTCGATGGATTTTCGGCATGCATATCTTCCTCCGTCGTCATCAATTTTTTTAAAAGTTCATACCGATCATAATCGTGATACAGGTATTCAATTCGCTCAAAAAGCTCTTGTTTTGGTATCACCTTAGCTATATCGTCCCGATCAAGAATGACGATCAACCCCTCTGTCTCTAGTAAGCGCATAGCACTGGCAATTAAACCGATTCGGGTTCGTCTATTGCCTTTTTTAATCCCATAATCTTCCGTGTCAACCTCCATGTATTTCCATGTGGTCACAACTTCCTTCATATCAATTCGTTCCTCTTCTCCGAAGTCCGGTTTAGCTTTAAGAATGCTCTCCCATTTCACCATTAAGTCGTTGACTTGCCGTTCTAATGCGTAATAGCTAATCCCTTCGCGCTTGGTACGGATTTTTGCTGCCTGGTTACGGTCTATGGCTGCTAAAAAAGACATAATGACAACACTCATAAGATGGAAGTGTTTTTTCGTTTCCACTTGCCGATGCTTTTCTTTCAAATGGGTAAAATTCGTAGCAAAGACCGAGCCGGTTGGCTGGACAACTAAGTGGATGCGTTTAGGCGATTCAATAATATATGTACCTGATTCGTCTGCTAATAAAAGAACCGTCTGTCTCACTTCCGGATCAAAATAGGTCTGGAAGTGTTCACTGTTTTCGTCGATGACTTTATCTTTTAATAGTGTAAAATAGACAGCTGATGCTCTTTTGATACTTTCTGCATTCATCGTTTTTCCTCCTGAACACATATTTTAAAAGGGGTCATTTTCGTTTGATACCATAGAAATGGCTCCGCCCGATGATCAAACACAGTATAGATCTTCAAGCCTTCAAATACTTGAAATTGCGGATATTCCTTCATTAGTTTATATAGAAGAATTTCCCTCTCATCGCTTAGGGTTTCTTCCTTTCGATGCAACACTTGAACCTTCAGTGGCTTTTTATCGAACATCATCCACAAATCGATCGTTTCAGATTCTTCAAACCATAAATCCTGCACTTCTAATGGCAACTCTGCTAGATCAGCTAACGAAAACTCTCCGTTTGTTTGTAAAAATTGAAAAACATAACTCCATGCTTTAATGACAGAATCCCAGTTCGTTACTCTCAGACGAGTAATGCTTTCTTCTGCCTCCTCTTCCATTACAGCATCCGTTAGTTGTTTTTCATCGAATTCTTGTTCACCCCAAATCCAATCCAATGGCAAAATAAATTCATTCTTTGGTGAAAATAAAGGAGAAAGTACTGTTTCTATCGTCTCGAAATGATGAACGCCTTCCTTCATGAACCAATTTTCATAAAAATGCTCTCGAAAAGAAACCAGGCTGTTTTCCCAAAACAAAGAAGGGTTTTCCGCTTTTAATTTCATCTCATATGAAATATTTTGAATGACTAGTTTTGCAAAGCGGTCATGCAATTGCCTTGTATGGCCAATTTTTTCTTGAAGGAGAATCAATTCTTTCTGAATATAATCATCTTCTTCGTTTCTTCGTTTTGTCTTTTCTATCATACTAGTAATCGTACGGAAGTGATTTTTTTCCTCTTCAAATTGCTTTTCAATCTCAACACGATTGTCGGCCCTTTGCCATTCCTCTTCCATCAATAAGATTTTGGGATTGTTGATCATTTCCTTTTGAAAAGTGAATTCATTTGCCATTAAGCGGTTTACGCGTGAAATGAGGTGATCGAGGTTTCTGGTAGCTTTTCTAAAATTACCGTTTTTAATCAGCTGCATACTATAAAGTTGTTCAATCGTGATTGAGAATTCCTCCGCCATTTCCCTGCTCATAAAAATCATTTCCTGAGCGACATCTGTGAGTTTATAAACAATGGATCCGCCCATCTCCAGATTCGTATATAATTCATCCATTGTGACA
This sequence comes from Neobacillus bataviensis, assembly GCF_019969725.1. Next base: position 30,740 of record NZ_JAHXYW010000024.1, on the reverse strand, counting down.
TACCGAAATGTTTGCGTCTCCCAGGATTGTCTTATTTCATCGTAATATAAGGCTTCAAACGGTTTACTATACTCTTCTTTTCCCTGATATAAAAGCCCGCTTGTAATCCGCTCAACTTGCTTATCGTCTGCTAAAAGCTTCATTTGCTTAATCGAGTCTTCAACGATATATTTGATATCTGATTTACGTCTATGATCATCATCATTTAATTCTCTATAAAAGATTGTGAGGAGCACTTGCATGAGAATGGTTTGGATATGAGGTTTCAGCTCACCCACTTCCATCCCCCTCCCCAGCTCAAACAGAGGATTTAATCGTTGCAAACGCTTGCCAAATCCTTCCCATGACTCGTTCACATCCATTTCCTCCATGTTTCAATTGTTAAAACTTCTTGTGGGATCCGCTTATTTTCCTGCCATAATTGCCGTAATAGCTCTTGCTCCTCTTCCATAAACCATTGAAAAAATAAATCACGGTATTGGATGTTTTGTGTTTGCCCTTGTTTTTGGTCATTCCTTTGTTCCCGACATTCAAGCATTTTGCGATAAATTTTTAAGGCTGGCTGTATACAGCAGTCCGGGTATTTTTCAATAAGCCGAATGATAATCCCGTATCCCGCGGCATCAAGATCTCCTGCGTAATAGAAAAGATAGGATTTTGGCGGAAACATGCGAAAGAAAAAGGAAAAGCTCCCTTCAATTTTCGTCCCTTCACCATAAATAATCAGTTCAGGTTCATAATCGAGTTGACCCGCTTCCAATAACTTAATGGAAGTATGAAAGAAAGATAGATTCTCGACGATCAATACCCGCTGAATATCTTTTATTTCTTTCCCTTGCTTCATCCAAAATACAAAAGGCTCCCCGTAGTTTACCATTTTAAGCTTTTCTTCTGATACTCCAATTCTAGCTAAGAAGCCTTTTCCATCAGGAAAGCTATCACCGTCGAGTAAGAATTTTTCATGACCAAAGAGCTCTAGGCTTCTTTCTTCGACTGACACGATTTCCCGTTCCTCACTGGATTGGAGAAATGTATATACATTCTGGATTCGTACCCATTCCTCTTTCGTTTGCCATTCGGGATGCCGTTCATAAAAGGAAAAATCAAACTGGTCACCTAATTTCATCATCTCAAGACGATCCCATTTGTTTTCCTGAACTTTTATATTAACCCAGTAATATAAGGCAAGGGCTGGGGTTTTTCCATTGTATTGATTATTTTGAATAGGGATCAGTTGTCCCTCAGCCTGCAAAATTTCAATTGCATGATAAAACAATGTATAACCGTCCATTTCATAATAATCATCCAAAAGCTTGCGCAGCTGAAGTTCTAAATCGTTAATATTTATTTTCTTTTTTTGTTTAGGGTGTTGAATATCTCCAATAAAACCTCTCACCCGTGTTTCAATGATATCGATGGAATTCACCTTCTTAAATCTTCTTAACGTCATAGGAATCGACTACTACAATCCAATTTAGACATCCTTATATTATAAACTAGTTGGGTTATGGTTGGTTAATGAAATTATCCTAATAATGCCGGCATAACAAAAAAACCCTTACAAATATTGATATATCAGTATTTGTAAGGGTTTTATCGTTTGCGCTTTTGCTTACTTTAATATTCTCCTTTAATGACAAAAAACGAGCCCCGAATTGTTCCAGCCAGTTTAGACTTTTGCCTGGCAAACTTAAACTTCTCTTCTAACTCCTTTGGTACCTCCATCCCCTCAGAAAGCTTAAAACCTACGGCCCGCTTCTTAGGGTCATCAACCGTATACATAACGTTAACTGAAAGACCATCCTCATAAAAGACGTAGGCCATTTTGATATTTTCCACTTGAAAACGAGACGTTTCTAAAGGTCTGGCCGCAAACTCAATATCACGTTCTTTCAGGATTCGGTTCACATAATCAAGGGTCTCGCAGGACTCGCTTGCTGGTACAACTGTAAATTCATGCTTGTATTTGTTCATAAAGTAACGGGCTTCATGAGCACGTAAACCAGCAAGCGCTTCTACTACAGGTGAAGACTCTAAACCAACCGGAGACACATTTTTAAAATCAACGCTATTGGACATTTCCATCCCTCCTTTTATATCTTTATTTCCTAACAACAGGAATCCACATTTCACCAAAAACTAAGCCGTTTCGCTGCCCCATCTCAACCGTTGCATTTGGCGCACCAACATAGGCAAAATTCTTTGCTTCTGGCAAGACTTGACCAAAGGCAATGCCAGCAAGCTTATTATTCAATTCATCAGCCGTCTTCCCTTCCCCTTTAACAACCAGGTATTCCCCCTTAGGAAATTGGATAACTCTGTCTACTTCTGGTACCGATGCCTCTGACATGACGCCAGCATAATGCATCATCTTGTTATTCACCGCTTCGTTCACGGCAAAAATGTAGTCATTTGAAGCTATGGCTTTTAAAGCATCAAGCCTTCCATCTTGGCTGACGGCCTGCCAAAAGTCTGACTTTTCCTTATTTAAACCAGCAAAGTCTGTGTAATTGCTCTTAAGCTCCGTTCCAAAACCTAAAACGGTAAAGCTATCTTTTTCCTCTAATGTATAATCTGTCATATTCAAAACCTTCCTTTTTTAAATTTATCAAATGACTTGCGTTCTTCACTTGATAGCTTTATCATAGCCTTAAATCATGTCAAAAAATGATACTGTTTAGGAGTCCCGATGAAAAAAGTTGAACGGATTAATATCATTATGCGGTATATCAACAACCGCGCTCACTTTACCATTTCTGAAATCATGCAAGAATTTAACATTTCTCGTTCAACAGCAATTAGAGATATTAGAGAAATTGAAGCCATGGGGATGCCGCTTGTCGCTGAAGTTGGGAGGGATGGGGGCTACTTTGTCATGCACAACTCTGTCCTGCCCGATGTCCGCTTTACCGATAATGAGGTCAAAGCTCTTTTTATTGCCTTTATGGCCACAAGAAATCAACAACTCCCCTATCTAAAGAGTCGTCAGTCTTTAGCTGAAAAATTACTAGGACTTATCTCAAAAAACCAGCAAGATGACCTTGTTCTTTTAAATCAAATCTTGCTATTTGAAGGTACCAATCCCCATAATCCCGACCTGCTTGATCTGTCAGACCTCCCCCATCCCATGTTAGAAAAATTAATCCAAATCCTCCTTTTGGATAGCTATTTATTGATTACCATCAACGAAGAGAATGTAATAAAGTCTTATCCTATTTATCTCTTGCACCTTTATCGCGAGAAAAGCCTTTGGATGATTGAAGGGTTTGACTTAAAGGAAGAAAAGAAGCAGATTTTTTCTGTGGACGATCTCACTAATGTCAAACCCTACCCGACAAAAAAAAGATTAAGTAAGAAAAGAATTTTAGAAAAACTAAGTAAGCAGGAAGAAATAATCAACCTTATCCTTGAACTTGGTCCAAAAGCGATTGCCCAGTTCAGAAAATACCATCCTTTAAAAGTTTCCATTTCCTATACGAATCCATACCAAGCCACAGCCATTCTAAAGACTTTTATCAATGTTAATAAGCCCGAAGAATTGACAGAAATAACAAATTGGCTTCTTTTTCTAGGTGGGGATATTAAGGTCAGGGAAATGCCAAAAGAAGTCTTAGAAGGTTTACAAGAAAGATTAGGCTTATACTGCCCATAAGCTAATAATAATTATAAAATGAACATACCAACAATACCGCTTAATATTCCTAAAACTACTACAGATCCAGCTGTAAAGAATAGAACTCGTTTCGGAAACGAGCGTGCAACAATGATAAGTGATGGAAGGCTGATAGACGGCAAGGTAATCAAGAGTGCTGCTGCTGGTCCTCCGCCAAGTCCGAAAGACATAAAAGTCTGGATAATAGGAATCTCAGCAGCTGTTGGGATTACGAAAAGCATGCCAGTGATGGCAAAACCAATTACAGTGATTAAACTGTTAGCAGCATCTTCACCAATATGAGGAAACAGCCATACTTTAATGGCACCCATTAATAAAATAGAAAGAACATAAGCTGGGACGATGTACAAAATCATACTTCCTATCGATTTTATCCATCTGGTAATAAAGGAACCAGAAACTTCAATCTCTACTTTTTCAATCATTTTATCAATATCAGCGGACTTCACATTCGGGGCAAAACGATTGGCTAAAAAACTTACACCAAAAGTCAAAATAATGCCAAAGATTAGACGGAGCAGGGTAAACTTCCACGATAAAACAAACGTCATAAAAATTAAGGTCGCAGGATTAATGGTCGGATTGCCTAACCAAAATGCAAGGCTGGCGCCAACAGAGACATTTTTTTTTCGTAAACCTACTGCCATTGGAGCTGCACAGCAAGTGCACATCATACCAGGAATCGCTGCAAGGCCGGCAATCGCAGTGCTGCCAAAGGACGTTTTTCCAAGCACCTTTAAAAGCCAGTTAGCTGGCAGCAGCACCTGCAGTAACGATCCAAGTAAAATTCCTAATATCGCTGCTTTCCAAACAGCAGTAAAATAAATGACAGCGTAAGCCCAGGCACCGGACCAAGATACACCCTGCAAATTTGCTTTGTCTCCGAGTATCGAGCTCCCAATAGAATGGGTGGTAGCAGCTAGAATGGCCTTATTATAATAAGGAAACCATTTTACATACCATAACCCGGCTGCTGCAATGATTATAAATAGAACAGCAAATGAAACAGTTTTTTTGGGATTAGACTGATTTGCTGGTATAGACAGTGAATTATTTAGTTGAGACAATTTGTATAACCTCCCAAAAATGATAGAAATAATATAGAAACACCGATTTCCTTCAAGAAAGAAAATCGGCGTTCCTAAAATTATATGTTTAAAAATTTACCTCTTGCTTGTTTGATTGCATTACAAATGCTTTCTTTATCAAGAGACAATTCCATTAAACCAATTTGATCTTGATATACATCTTCAGGAATTTCAGCTTTAATTTCATCCTCAAGAATGTGATAAACAGAAAGACCTAATGCCACGCCAGCTAACGGGCCTGCATAAGTCGGGTCACCGACGGTTACCGTTTCCGCAAAAATGTCGGCACTATCTTCATCCGGCGAACCGAGAATGACAACGATATTTTCATTTCCATATTTCTCAGCTGCTTTCTTTAATTCTTCTTGGACCAACTGGTCCATCGCACCTGCAGCCGTTCAAACAAAGCACTGGGTATCTTTATAAATAACTTCTGCCCCAATTGCATTCATGCACTCCTCAATAGATGGCGCCGGAACACCATCTCTTTCCCCTAAAACAAACACTTTTTTATTCGTTAAAATCATCTTTAATCATCCTTTCTCTTAATTTAAATAGATTCGTATTTTCTTTAAATATTTTCTTTAATAAGATTTTCAATATCTTCTTTTGTAATTTCTCCGCCTGAAATTCTTTTAATTTCTTTCCCTTCTTTGAACATTAAAAAGGATGGTAATCCCATAACTCGATGGTTAATACAAACTCTTCGATTTTCAACGCTATTAAGTTTCACCACTTTGACCTTTTCACTATATGTTTCTGCTAACACCTCAACATCTGGCATTAAATTAAGGCAAGGTTGACAACTTGGACCCCAAAAATCCACGATCACAGGCCGGTCTGCTTCAAGTACCTCAGTCTCAAAGTTATTTTTATTTACCTCAATCATTCTATTTCCCCCCATCGTTTTTTTCGATAACAAATGACATCCCATCTGATAGCGCTGTCATTTTCCCTAAAAACAGACTTCCTTTTCCTACAAACATTGCGTTTTCAATTTCGCCACTCATAATCATGTCCCTCGCATGGCCTAAAAATGGGATGGCCGATGCGATATGACCTTGTGTTGGAGAAAATCCTAACATTCCGTATTTATCTTCAAAGGAGTCCAATTCAGAGCGTTCTATCTCCTTTCTCATTACAGCCATAGCACCAATGGTACGGTAATTTCCTCTTGGTACATTTCCATTTCCATTTGGTTCTGTAACATCGGGATTGTGAAGTTCTACTGCAAATTTCCCAATATCTGTAATCTTCTTTCCCATTCTCTCAAGTGGCTTCACCACAAGAGATTGGTAGATTGCTTGAGCAGAAGAACCAGCGGAAATTTCATGCTTCCCAAACGAATCGGTCCGGATTTTAGGACTTTTCCCATCATCTTTTCCAATCAGGATTGCAATTGCTCCCATTTGATCCTCTGTAATCGGCATTCCCTTTGAAAGATTACCTGCAAATTTCATCCCTAATTTGGCTAAGCACCCTCCCCCAATTACGAGTACTTCGTTGTATATATCAGCTTGAACAAAAGCAGCTGCAACGCTGACAGCATGAGCTGGTGCACAACAGAATGCTTTAACATCAGAGCCAGATGCATGAATGCAGCCAGCATGTTCTGCAATGGATTTTGCCATATTTCCGCCGCCACGCTGGTAGCGATCACCAACAGCTTCTTCATCACAACCGATCACATAATCAATTTGCTCAGGAGTGACATCAAAAGAATGGAGAGCTTGACGCATAGCAATTACACCTGATGCTTTATTGCATAAGTTCTCTAGCAAAATATGTGCGGACAGAAATTTGTCCTCATCATGCCCTGCCAGAAAAACTCCAATTAATTGATTCTTATTAACATAAAGGGGAAGGGCATCTCCTTCTGCTAGTTTTTCTTGAATTTCATCAATATGAACACCTTTACCTAAAGCATTAAGATCTTCTGCTGTAATAAGGGGGTGCTTTTCTAATCTAGCTTTTACTTGATCATTAACGAAGTTTTCTTCTAAAAATACCAGGTTATACTTGTCGGCAATTTTTAACCATCCATAAAACTCTTCTTCAGGAAGAATCTCACCCCAAGGGCTGAATCTATTTGCGTTTTCCAACTTCGCATTTGTCCAGGGTCTTTCATAATCTTTTAATAATTCAGGTCTCATATTCCCGATGAAAACTTGGTTTGGAGGATAAGCCACTGCCTCTTCAAAACTTCTTAAATTCGCTAAAATATCTTCAAGTACATATTGATTCTTCTCAATTTCTCTATCTGGTTTAGAACCATATCTGACTAAGCTTGGGGTATGGGTAATGACAAATGAAGCTCCTTTAATAACCGGCGTTGCCATATTGCACCTCCATCTCCATTTCTTTTCGTTCTTCATCTAAATTTTCTACATAGTGTTGAGCAGATAGGGCTGCAATACTGCCATCCCCTGTTGCCGTAATGACTTGACGCAATTTTTTTTCATTGACATCACCGGCTGAGAAAATGCCTTTTATCCTTGTTTTCATATCTCCATCCACCACTATATATCCATCTTCATTTGTAATACCCAACCCATTAACACAATTGGTGATAGGATCCATTCCTACATAAATGAAAACACCATTGCATGGAAATTCCCTAGTTTCTCCAGTATTTTTATCCTTGATTATGACACCGGTAACCAAACCGTCGCCAAGAATTTCTTCCACCGTATGATTCCAAATAAAATCGATTTTTTCATTATCAAATGCCCGTTTTTGAATAATCTTTTGGGCTCGCAATTGATCACGCCGGTGAATAATAGTTACTTTTGTGGCAAACCGGGTTAAAAAAATGGCTTCTTCAACTGCCGAGTCGCCTCCACCAACTACAACCAGCTCTTGGTCTTCGAAAAAAGCCCCATCACAAACGGCACAGTATGATACACCAAAACCTGATAACTCTTTTTCCCCTGGAATGCCAAGGCAGCGATGCTCTGCTCCAGTTGCAATAATAATCGATTTTGCTTTATATTCTCTATCATCCATAATGACTGTTTTCAGTGGATACCCATCTTTAATTTCCTTAATTTCACCACGTGCAAAATCGGCGCCAAATTTTTTAGAATGCTCAAACATCATTTTTGATAAATCTGGACCTAAAATGGATTCAAAGCCAGGATAGTTTTCAATATCTTCCGTCTTTGTCATTTGCCCGCCAGGAAGACCCTTTTCAATCATTAAGGTATCCATTTTTGCCCGGGAAGTATAAACGGCTGCCGTCATTCCCGCTGGACCGGCCCCTGCAATTATACAATCGTATATTTTATTGTCACTCACGTTTTTCCCTCCCGTATATTAGATTTTCACCTCAAAAATAGTTGCTTCCTCAACTTGACGGGCCAATGCATCCAAGGCTATCTCAACACGGTGTCTGCGTAATTTCCATTGTTCTTCCAGAGGCGTGTTCGGATCTCCTAAAGGATATGGAATGGAAACGGTAGGTACAATCCGATTTGCACCAACGGTTTTCGCGATAGATACAAGGTTAGCCATTTGTACAATTGGAATCCCAGCACGTTCAATTTCTTTGGTCATCGTTGCCCCGCAACGAGTACAAGTCCCTCAGGTGGAGGTGAAGATAACGGCAGAAACATTTGCATCCTTTAACAGCTGGGCAATTTCCGTTCCCATGCGGCTTGCTTCCGCTTGAGTCGTTCCTGTTCCGACTGTGGAATACATATACTCATGGACTCTTCCAATTTTCCCTTCCTTTTCAAAATATCTCAGAGCATCTAATGGGACTATACGGTTCGGATTAGCATTCGCTGCAGAAGGGTCAAATCCCGCATGAATGGTCTCCCATTGCCCTGCCTCTAACTCATCGAGTTCTGAGATATTGTATCTTCCCCACTTTGTCGCTGAAGCAGACTGAATACGGTCTGGATTCCCTTTAGGAACAATTCCCCCTGAGGTGACAAGGGCAATTGAAGCCTGACTAAGATCTCTAACTTGATTGGCGATAGGTACTCGGTCTATAACAGGCAATGGCATTTCCGTTTTAAATTCTTTACCTTTTAATTTCATTAGTAACATATCCACGACACGATCTGCACCGCTGACAGTTGATTCTTTAAACGCTTCCAAACGAATCCCGCGTGGTAAATAGCCTTCTTTTTCGGCTGGCAAAATGGTTTCCTCTGCAAGGATCTTTTTTGCAAAGTTCGCCATCTTTGGCATATCTTTTCGCATTGCCACTGCACCATTTCCACCTGGAAAGATATAAATATCCTTCCTGTACATTTCAACTCCAGGGTTTTCTACAAACATGCTTGTGATTACTGGGACATTAAACTTCTCTTTAACTGCCTTGCAAATCCCACCGCAGGCTACTCCGTAACGCCCTGCCATGAAAGCCGGACCGGCAATAAAAATGTCAAACTCTTTATCTTCTAAAAATTCTAGAATTCTATCAATTGCTTCCTGCTTCCTCGAACCAAAGAAGTTATCACCGCAAATAATAGTGTGAGATACTTCTATTTCAGGAGATAATAAATTGTTTAATAATAATCCCGGTCCAACGAAACCCTCACGTATTTCCGGTGCAAAGTCAGCTTTATCTTCCCCGCCAATTTGTCCGAAAAATTGGTTAATATAATGGATCGCTTTTTTCATGATTTCCCCCCTTAATACTCAACTACTGTTTTATAATGATCTCCTGTACTTGAATCTGCGCAAAACATTCCGTTATTTTCCATTTGAACAGAACCATCCTTCCAAACAGATTCTTCCCATCCGCCTGAATTTCCATCTCTTGCTAATGATTCGAGTTCTCCAATTACAATATCCATCGGTCCAAGCTGAATAAATTGTGATACATTCCCTGTAGATACGATGGCATCAGCTTTATCTGACAAATCAACAAGTGGTTGTGATTTCCCATCACGACCGGTACATTCATTTGTAATTCCTACAACTTTAATACCTGCATCTTCTAATTCATTAATCACAAGAATAAAGTCGGAATCTGGATTGCCGTATCCTTCCTCCGCTACAATTGCTCCTTGAGTACCTAAAGACACAGCCAGCTGACGAACAAAAAACGCGGAACGCTGTTTTTCTTCTAACTGAACATTTAGGTTCGACACAATTACACCAAGGAAATTAATTGTTTTACCATGTTCTTTCATTAATCGCTTAATCGTCGCATTATTTACATGCTGATAGGTTGAAATTTTAGATGATGACGGCATAAAACTTCCTGAGATAATCGCTCCATCCAGTAATTCATTTGGATTCATTAAAGTTGGCAGCATACGATTAGCATCCCACCCATATACAAGTGCATTGTAACCGGTTTCAAGCATTTGTGATTGAAGTTGCAAGATATACATTACCCTAGGAAGATTGTTGATTTCCTCACTCCGCTGATCTAAAGGAAGATGTTCAAACACCTCTAGTTCTTCCGGTTCTAAATCTTTGACACAGTTCCCTAAATACTCAGCTAACCGCATCGCTGCCCACCGTAATGCTTTATTTTTTTTCTGTTGTTCATGCCTCTCACTTTCTTCATTTGTATCAGCTACTAAACAAATATTAAGAAGTTGTGAGAATATGGTTTGTTTAGCTCCGGGACCGCTCATGTCTATCAAACCATCCTGAAACCCGCCCCAATGTTTACCAACAGCCAACACACAACTTCCTTTCAGGACATGCGTGCGGCCTTGACCGGCAGGGGTTAATTTGTTAATAACTCCAGGAAACATTACTCCTCCAGAAACTTTACAACGAGGCTCTACGGCTTCTTTCACTGGAGTAATACGAATCGGATCTCCTTTTTTAGCGATAATCAGATCTGCCGTTGTTATGTTATCGTCTTCAAAAACAATGTCTAAAGCCTCTTTTTTGTTAATGGTTAATAGACCATTTTCAAAAAAGGTCTTTTCTCCAAAAACAATGTCTTCTACATGGAAGTACCCCATTTCCAATTTCATCTAACCCCTCCTCTAATCATGTTATTTTGTAACTAAGCTTATTATAATTCGGTAAATTCGAAATGTAAATAATGTTTAGAATATTTTTAACAAATTGAATTGAAAGAAAAAAGGGACAAAAAACTGTCCCCAATCTCATATTTTTTTACCATTTATAGCATATTCGTTCTTCGTTTCATTTTTACTTTCTTTATCGAGTGAAGTAAATACCCTCCCTTAAACTTTCTCGCTTCATAAGAAATGATAAAGGCATTCGGTTCATATCGTTCAATTAGTTCCATGAGTTCCGGCTCCCGATTGCGCTTTGTCAAAATATCCAATTGATAACGTTTGCTATCCCTTCCTTCCCCATGGAATACCGTTACACCAAATCCTTCCTCGCGAAGCCGGTTTATTAATTGTTCATTTTTGTTCGTCAAGTTCACTACTAATGTCGTATAGCCAAGGGCTAAAAAATTTTCTACGTAGCTGCCAATGATAATGCCTATCCCAAATCCCACCGCATATACGACCATCGCTACCGTACTTTGCTCCCCGGAAAAAACTAGGGACAATCCAAATACATATACAAGAGCTTCCAAAAAACCAAAAAACGAGGCATACATACTCATCCCTTTGACAAGGAAAATGGTTCGCAATGTTAAAACGGGGACATAAATTAATTGTAATAATAAAATCAGTAAAATTTCTTTCATTATGGCACCTCGTATTCGTTTTTTCTTCTTATACCCATTTTCTTATTTGTTCGTGACGAGCTGTCAGCCTTTTTCGATCAAGCAGCTCTAATATTGATACGAGATATTTACGGCTAACCTCCACAATGCTTTTTGCTTCCTGCAACGAAAAAGTGATTGGATATGCTTTTTTTAACTGGGTGATTGCATTATTTACAGCTTTCCGATGAACCAAGTGTTTCTCATCCAGGGTATCGGCAATCGTTTCATTTTTTAAGTAATTAATGAATTCTGCCGTGAGCTTAACAGGAATGCCTGCTTGAGCAATCAATTCCCCAATAGGCTGCGGCTCTAGCCCTTGTCGTTCAAGCCGGGAAATCACTTCATTCATTTGTCTTTCCCATTGTTTCGGTATTGTTGGTTTGAAACTACATAGGCAGACATGTGAACCGTTCAAAGAAATATCATTATTGGCTTTTAGTTGTTCAAAAACAGCGTTCAGCAATTTTTCAGAATAAGACTTCTTATAAATCTGTATCATCTCTGCTTTAGAAATTCCCTGCCGTAACGGATATAGATGGTGATAACTCTCTAATTCAAGCAAAATATCATTCTTTATTCTTGTTATGATCGTTTGGGCAACAAACTGCCCGGAAATCTGCGTGATTTGCCCGGTTGCTTCTCCTTCCTTTATCAATACTTTTAATTCTTGGCTCGTTAAACCAAGTTGCTTAATTATGCTTTCTCCTGATAAAAACTTATGTTCCTCAAGAAGTAAAATTAACCGTTCAATTATCGTACCTTTCTCCATTTGCTTCAATTTTTCAATTGTTTTTATTCCAAAGCGATATTTTTTCCCAGTTACATTAATGATTGTTCCTCCGGCAAACGTTTCCATTGGGGAAGGGCGCCTTAAAATAAAAGGGTCTCCTTTTTTTCCAACAATAGGTTCTTCAAGCCTGATCTGACAATACACTTCCTCCCCTGCAGATACTTCCAGTATATTACGGTCAAAGAAAACAATTTTTCCCATTACCTCTGAAGTTCCGATATACAGCTTTACCGGTGCCCGCTGTTTCAAAGGAAATTCCATTAATCTTGTCGTACGAATAGTAACATCAATACAATCTGTTACGACATAATGGTCAGTGTTCACTATTACATGTCCGCGGTGTACTTTATCTCGATTGAGGCCGGAAATATTGATGGCAACTCGCTGCCCGGCAAAAGCTTGGAGAACGGTTTGATTTTGTGATTGTAACTGACGGATTTTTGCTTTGTAACCATCAGGCAGTACCGTTATCGACTGACCGACAGTTATCGTACCGTCGTACACTGTTCCACGCAAAATCGTGCCATGGCCTTGAAGAGTAAACACTTGATCAACCGGCAAACGCAGAGCTCCATTGTCGTCTCGTTTGTTGCATCGGTCTAGACTTTCGATTATTTTTCTTTTTAATTCAGGGATACCACGCTTAGAAATCCCATCTACGTAAACGATATCGGCCGTTTCAAAGACTGTACCCTTGATGTAATCACGTATATTCTCTTCGACAAGTTCCAGCAGTTCCTCATCGGCTAAATCCGACTTTGTTACGGCAATAATCGCCTGTTTAATACCTAATAAAGATAAGATTTCGAAATGCTCTTTCGTTTGCGGCATCACGCCTTCATCTGCAGCAATAACAGCGATAACTAGATCAATACCTGTCACACCTGCAATCATTTGCTTTATAAACTTTTCATGCCCGGGTACATCGATAACCGAAACATGATATCCCTCTTTAAGGTGTATCGGAGCATACCCAAGCTCAATCGAGATATTTCGTTCCTTCTCTTCTTTTAGCCGGTCTGTATCAACATTCGTTAAAGCTTTTGTTAATGTTGTTTTCCCATGGTCGATATGTCCTGCAATCCCAATAGTATAATAGGCCATCTTCTTTTATTCCCCTCATCTGTTATTCGAAAGTAATCATTAGGCTCTATAGTCTTTCTTAATAGATTAATAATAAAAATGCTTGTCAATTTCTCTATTTTTAATTAAAATTATTTATGGGAGTGACTGAGATGCTGGTGCTCTTCCCAGTCTTCAAAACTGAGTGGGACGTCCGTGAGGCGTTCGGTGGGTTCGATTCCCATTCTCTCCCGCCAAATTAAAATATATGTTTACATTTACCTTCATAAAAAGAGGAGCACGGAACACGCTGTACCGAACTCCTCTTTTTTTATTTGGTTAATTGACGGGATTTTCTAATGTCGGAGTTTGCTAGTTTTTTATTTAAGATTCACTTAAACCAATACTAAGGGTTTATGTGTACCTGCATCGGCCGGATGTACTCCATGACGGTAGAATTCGGCTTTAAAAGGATCCAGCGGTTTACGACCTAAGATTAGATCCGATGCCTTTTCCGCCAACATCAACACTGGTGCATGAATATTGCCGTTAGTGACGTAAGGCATAGCAGACGCATCGACCACTCGTACATTGTCGAGCCCATGGACCTTCATGGTTAGCGGATCTACGACAGCCATGGGATCTGTATCGGGGCCCATCTTTGCCGTACAACTTGGATGAAGTGCAGTCTCTGCATCTTTCGCCACCCAATCCAAAATCTCCTTGTCCGTACGGACGGAAGGGCCGGGTGAGATTTCTCCTGAATTATAAGGTTTCAGAGCTTGCTGAGATAGGATATCACGTGAAACTTTTATCGCTTCAACCCACTCACGTCGGTCTTGTTCTGTAGAAAGATAGTTAAAGACCATGCTCGGGTGCTGTGTAGGATCACTCGAACGGATCTTCAATTTCCCCCGGGCATCGGAGTACATTGGTCCAACATGTACCTGGAATCCGTGAGCAGTTTCCGCTTTCTGTCCATCGTACCGAACCGCTAAAGGCAGGAAATGGAACATCAGATTTGGATAGGCAACGTCCTCGTTCGAACGGACGAAACCTCCGCCTTCGAAATGGTTGGTCGCTGCCGGACCAGTGCGCCCGAGTATCCACTGCAAACCGATCCAAGGCATCCGCGATTTCTTTAAGTTGGGCTGTTGGGAAACCGGCAGCGGACAAGCGTGTTGAATATAGACTTCGAGATGATCCTGAAGGTTTTCGCCAACACCAGGAAGGTGAACTACCGGTTTGATTCCAATTGAGCGCAGATAATCGGCATCGCCCACACCTGACAGCTGAAGTAGCTGCGGCGTGTTGATTGCACCGCCAGCGAGTATAACTTCACCTGCCGTAACATGATGAGTCTTGCCATTTCGTCGATAGGTCACACCGTTTGCTCGTCTACCTTCGATATCGATACTAGTAACAAAAGCACGCGTTTTCACAGTGAGATTCTGACGCACCATAGCCGGATGCAGATATGCACGTGCAGGTGAAAACCGCCTGCCTTTATACACATGCTTATCAAACGGACCGAATCCCTCTTGTCGATAACCGTTTACATCGTCGGTACGCGAGTAGCCAGCCTCAACAGCTGCATCAAAGAAGGCTTGGAATAGAGGATTAGTAGCTGGACCGCGTTCCAGTTTGAGAGGACCATCGTGGCCGCGCAGTTCATCTTCTGGGTCGGAACCTAGAGCATTTTCCATCCGTTTAAAATACGGGAGACAGTGCGAAAAATCCCATGTTTCCATACCTGGATCTGCTCCCCAACGTTCATAGTCCAATGGATTACCGCGTTGGTAAATCATGCCATTAATGGAGCCCGAACCTCCGAGCACCTTGCCACGGGCATGCTTGACACGTCGACCATTCATATAAGGTTCAGGGTCAGATACGTATCTCCAGTCGTAGAGTGGCTTCCCTGCGGGGAACGGCAAAGCTGCTGGCATTTGGATCAATAAATCCCATGCATAATCCCTGCGTCCTGCCTCTAGAACAAGTACAGTGCGTGTTCCATCTTCACTTAGACGGTTGCCGAGAACACAACCCGCACTACCGCCGCCAATAATAACGATGTCATATGTTTCTGTCATCTTCCAAACCCCCTTGGACGTTGAAAAAATTTGAATGCAGTGACAAACTAATTTACATTAAATCACAAGGTTTTCCAATGAATTGCGAAGCATAAACGCTTCATAATTATTTTAATATTCTGCTAATTGACTCGCTTTCCCCTTCACTTCTTTAAACCAATTCGTAGGTTCTGGCTTGGTATTCAAGTAAATATGTTTGATTTCTGTATATTCTTCAATCCCAACATGACCCAACTCCCTACCGATTCCGGATTGTTTATAACCACCCCATGGTGCTTGTGGAAAGTACGGATGATAGTCATTAATCCATGTTGTTCCCATACGAAGTTTCCTTACAACACGCTCGGCACGGTTCATATCACGTGTCCAGACTGCTCCTGCAAGTCCATACACACTATCATTAGCAAGACGGACTGCTTCTTCCTCCGTTTCAAATTTCTCTATTGTTAGTACAGGACCAAAGGATTCCTCTTGTACAATGTGCATATCCGTATGACAATTTGTAAAAATTGTTGGTTCGATGAAAAAGCCTTTTTGCAGCTCAGGTGCACTAGGTCTTTTTCCTCCAAGAACAAGCGTTGCCCCTTCCTTCAGCCCAGCTTGAATATAATCCTCGATATTAGCCAAATGCTCAGCAGAGATAACCGGCCCCATTTGAGTATCCTCTTCGAAACCGCTTCCAATTTTAATATGCTTTGCTCGTTCTACAACTGCTTCTACAAATCGATCGTGAATGGATTTTTCAAGAATTAAACGAGCCCCGGCAGAACAAACTTGTCCGGCGTGGAAGAAAACGGCATTTAACGCATAATCAACCGCAGTATCAAAATCGGCATCCGCAAACACAATGTTTGGATTTTTTCCGCCAAGTTCCATTGAAATCTTTTTAAAGTTACCACTGGCTGCTTTCATTATATGTCTGCCTACATTTGTTCCACCTGTAAATGATATAAGGTCAACCAAGGGGTTTTCTGCCAATTCTGATCCGACTGACGAGCCTGGACCTAAAACAAGATTTACAACACCTTTTGGAAAACCAACTTCTTCAAAAATCTCACACATTTTAATAGATGTAAGTGGCGTGATTTCAGCTGGTTTTAATACTACTGTATTCCCTGCTGCTAATGCCGGAGCCAGTTTCCATGATGCCTGAAGCAATGGATAGTTCCAAGGAGCAATCAATCCACAAACGCCAACAGGTTCACGTACTACACGACTAACCGAATTTTGGTTGGGAGATTCAATCATCAAGCCCCCGTCTTTATCAGCAAGTCCAGCATAATATTGAAACACGCCAGCAATTCCATCCATATCATCGAGACTTTCTGTAACCGTTTTTCCTGTATTCAGCGACTCTAACTCAGCTAGTTCTTGTTTATACTCTTTTATTTTTTGAGCCACTTGAAAAAGAAAATCCCCTCTTTCCATTGCTGGAAGGGTACTCCACTCCCCTTCATCAAAAGCTCTTCTTGCTGCTACAATGGCTTCCTTTGCATCTTCCCTGCTTCCTCGAGGAACCGTTTCTATCACTTCTTGATTAAAAGGATTGATAATCTCTTTGGTTTCATTACTTTTTGCCTTAACCCATTGACCATTGATGTACATTCGTTTCATTAGAAATAAACACCTCCAGAAATTGGAATTCATTAAGAAAAAATTTAACGTTTTGAATCTACCGAAAGTATAAAACTTTCTTTTTATTCCGTCAATACTAAATTTTCTAAATATTTTATATTGACTTTTATTTTCTCTCTGCTATATTAAATTTATATTTTATGTATTTTTTTACGAAAAAAGGGGGTGATATTATGGAGAGGATGTGTGTGAATGTGGTAGAACGAGATCTTCAACCCCATGATAAGGATTATTTAGAAGTACTAGAAGAAGCAGAGGCAAATGTTATTGATGCTATAGCTGAAACGATGGATTTATATGGAGTAACTCCATCAGTCGGCAGACTTTATGGAGTTTTATATTTTAGCGATGAACCAATGACATTGGACCAGATGGGCAATAGTTTGGGAATGAGCAAACCATCTATGAGTACCAGTATCAAATCTCTAATGGATATCGAAATGGTACAAAAAGTTTGGCGAAAAGGAGAACGAAAAGATTTATATACGGCAGAGAAAGACTTTTTTGTATCTTTTGTTTCCTTTTTCTGCAAAAAGTGGAATCGTGAACTCTCAATAAACTTACAAGCGATTGAAAAATCAACTGAACAATTAAATTCTCTTTTAGAAAATCCTGATGTGCCAGATGCTATACAAACAAAAGCTCGAAAAGATCTTCAATTACTAGAAGAAGCAACTAAATATTATATTTGGTTAAAAAAAGTGGTGCTAGGATTGCGTTCAAAAGAATTGATTAAACTAATTGAAGAGTTTGATGGTAATTAGTACGATTGGGAAAATGAACAAATCTAATCCTTCTTCTATGATTCTCTAAATGGAAATATCCAGTTAGATTTTCCTTCCAAAAAAATGTAAGCGATTCCGAAAAATGCCGTCAAAAGTTTAGGAACCATTTCTTCAAGAGAAAAGGGTGAACCGAGTAAAGTTGGCGCTGTACACGTTCACCCCTAATATGTGATGGTCAAATAACACGACACATCTAATATATTATACCATTAATTCTTCCAAGTTGTACCAATCCTTTCAATATATAATTCTAGAAATCATTAGATGTTAAGTGATGATATAAATAAGCTCCTAATAAAACCATTTGGAAGAAGGTATGAATTTGGGCGGAAATGAAGCAACTCAAACACAAGACAATGTACAAACTATTACCATCGATCAACAAGAAAGACCAAAGCGAATATTTTGGACTCCATTTAAAACAGCACTAGCGGGTTTTATTGTATTTACTAGTTTTAGTGTGATTTATTCTCTCTATTCTCAAAAAAGCATTTATTGGCCAGGTTTGTTAATGATGCTTCTTCTTTACTGTACGTTTTATTATGTTGGTGCCAAAGCAGTAGCAAAACACAAAGGAAAAACAGATGATATGCTTGTCGCCGGACGGTCAATGCCCCTTTGGATTTCAATGTTTACTATGACCGCAACATGGGTCGGTGGAGGATACATTGCAGGAACGGCAGAAACTGTTTATGGTTCTGGGATCGTATGGACACAGGGGCCATGGGCGTACTCATTAAGTTTAATATTTGGGGGCATTTTCTTCGCAAGAAAAATGCGTAGACTCGAATTTACTACAATGTTGGATCCATTAGAAGAACGTTTCGGTAAAAAGATGGCTGGACTTCTTTATATTCCTGCTCTACTCGGTGAGTTATTTTGGAGTGCAGCGATTTTAACTGCTTTAGGTACGGCGATTGGAGTGATTCTTGGATTAAGCTTTACCGTATCGATTATTTTTTCCGCGGTTGTTGCTATTGGATACACAATAATTGGTGGTCTTTGGGCAATTGCTCATACAGATGTATTGCAAATCACCATTATGTTTGTTGGTTTAATACTCGTTTTACCCTTCGCATTTGGTCATGTTGGAGGGCTGTCAACGGCTTTTAACCATTACGCAAGCAGCATGAAGGACTCAATGAGCCTCTTCCCTCCATTAATGGGATGGAAGGATCCACATTGGGGAAATCAGTATTGGTATTGGTGGGATTTAGCATGCTTACTTGTCTTTGGCGGTATCCCTTGGCAAATTTATTTCCAACGCGTGCTTTCGGCAAAAAATGAAAATGTTGCTATGTGGTTGTCTATTACTGCAGGAATCTTGTGTTTCATAGCTGCAATTCCTCCGGCCCTAATAGGAATTGCAGGATTTAAAGCCAACTGGGCATCCTTTGGAACGTCAGCTCCGGAAAGTTCTTCAATGATTCTCACCTATGTATTTAAATTTATGACCCCGGATATTGTTGGTGCTATTGCGCTTGGCGGTTTAGCCGCAGCTGTTATGGGAGCTGTAGCAGCATCATTACTTTCGGCTTCTGGTATGGCTTCTTGGAACGTATATCGACCATTAGTAAAACCAAAAGCAACACCTCAGCAGCTTCAAAAAGTAATTAGAAGAACTGTTGTCATTGTTGGTGTAACTGCTACATTAATTGCCATAAATGCAAAAAGTGTCTATACATTATGGTACTTATCGAGCGACCTAATTTATTGTATTTTATTTCCTCAGCTGACTAGTGCTTTATACTTTAAATGTGTAAATTGGTATGGTTCACTAGCTGGATTTATTGTCGCTTTAGTATTGCGAATCGGTGGCGGGGAACCATTACTCGGCTTACCTGCTATCATTCATTATCCAATGACAGAGCATGGTATTGTTTATTTTCCATTCCGTACCACCGCCATGCTTGCAGGATGGGTTACTATTCTAGTAGTCTCCTATTTCACTCGACATAAATGCCCGCCAATCCCTTTACGTAACAAACCAGTTAGAGTATCCTGAAATCAACACATAAAAAAAGCGCGGCTTCTATATGAAGCCGCGTTTCTTAATCACTAAAAGTATGGTGCTTGTCATCACAAAGCCAAAGGGACGGTTCCTGTGGTCAGAAACCGAATACCATTTGACCATTAGAACCGTCCCTCTGGATTACTCAAATTAACCCAAGTATCGATGGTATAGCGCCTTTGCTTCGGTAATATCCTTCGTACCGTGTACTAATACCCTTCCGTCTTTAAAAACGACCAATCGGTGAGAACCCACCGTAAAAGATAAAAGGAAAGGGTTTCGCTGTACTGCCCCCCCAATTTCTGCCAATATTTTTTCAATAGCTTCTAAATCCATTACGGTAGGAATGGAAGGACGAATCTGCACAGAATCTCTTCCACATAGGACAACTGTTTTTGTTTGGTTTTCAAATGACAAATAAGGATAAGAGCGTTCATTGCCGCATGAAGGACAATCCTCTTTTTTCAATTTATCCACTTGAACGGCACTAAATTGATTTTTCCATAAATCAAAAGAAACGAGTTTGTTTCGCAAGGAATCCATATCACCGACCAAAATTTTCATTGCTTCACTTATTTGATAAGAAACGACCATATTCACGGCTGGACTTATAATCCCTGCTGTGTCACAGGTTAATCCTCCTAGAGGAACCGTATCTAATAAACACGAAAGGCAAGGTGTCTTTTCAGGAATAATCGTGTAGGAAATTCCATAGCTTCCAACACAAGCACCGTAAATCCATGGGACACCAACTTTTTGCGATACATCGTTGATGATCATTCTGGTTTCGAAATTATCTGTTGCATCCATTATCAAATCCACTTTTTCTGCCCAGCCTTCCAGCTCTACGACTGTAGCATCCCCAACGATGGCCTCAATGGCCACAGACGAGTTAATAGCTGTTAAGCGATTTTTAGCCGCGATCACTTTGGGAATCCGGTTTTTGGCATCTTCTTCTGAGTATAACTGCTGCCGCTGTAAATTGGACCATTCCACATAATCACGATCCACGATGGTTAGTTTTCCAATTCCAGCGCGGACGAGTGCTTCCGCACAACCTGACCCAAGTGCTCCCACTCCTATAATGAGTACATGTTTATTGAAAATTCGTTGCTGCCCTGCTTTTCCGATCGGTGAAAATAGCTCTTGCCTTGAGTACCGATTATTCACCCAATACTCATTCCTTCCTTTGGACTGCTTGCTGTTGCATATCTCTTTTTCTCGATTCGACCGGCTTCATAGCCTAATCGTCCCGCTTCTATCGCTAATTTCATCGCTTTGGCCATTTTGACCGGATCCTTGGCCGCTGACACAGCCGTATTTAATAACACTCCATCCGCTCCTAATTCCATTGCCAAAGCCGCATCCGCTGGTGAGCCAATCCCTGCATCCACAATCACAGGAACGACTGCTTGTTCGATAATAAAGCTCAGGTTAACGGGATTGATGATTCCTTGACCAGATCCGATTGGCGATGCCCCTGGCATGACAGCATGACAGCCTGCTTCTTGAAGTTTCCTGGCTAAAACTACATCATCGGAGGTATAAGGGAGGACAATAAATCCTTCCTTCACTAATTCTTCTGTAGCCTTTAGGGTTTCAATCGGGTCAGGAAGCAAGGTCTTATCACAGCCGATTACTTCTACTTTTATCATATCGCATAGCCCTGAAGCCTTCGCTAATTTGGCGATCCGAACAGCTTCTTCTGCTGTTTTTGCTCCTGCTGTATTTGGCAGAAGCTTATATTTATTAGTGTCTAGCTGTTCTAAAAAATTCGGCTGGCTTGATTCAAAAATATTCATACGTCTAACCGCAAACGTAAGGATTTCTGCTTCGGAAACTTCCACGGCTTCCTTCTGGATTTCAAAGCTTGGATACTTTCCCGTTCCCAGTAACAAACGAGAATGAAAGGATAATGAACCGATTTTTAACATAATCAACCGCCTCCTACAAAATGGACTATTTCAATTTTATCTTTATCTGCCAATCTAGTACTTTGGTGTTCTAACTTGGTTAATATCTCACCGTTCACTTCCACGACAACGACCTTATCATGGATTTCATAATGGTTAAGAACATCTGAAACAAACAAGACATGCTCTGGCAATTGGACCATCTCGCCATTCAATAATACCTTCATATTTAACCTCCTAAACCTATCTTTTCTTTAGGTCTTTCTAGTTGAAATGCTGAGAGAAGACTCTCATCTAGCAATCTGCCTGCCAATAGATCGGCTACTAGTTTCCCTGTAATCGGACTTAATAAAATCCCATTTCGAAAATGCCCCGAGGCAACAAACAGTCCCTTCCAGTTGGGATGCTCACCAAGGTAAGGAAGTCCATCGGAAGTTTGCGGCCTAATTCCCGACCACACCCGCTCCCACGCTGCCTCCTTAATCTGAGGAACAAGTTGAGAGGCTCTTTCTATTAATGTAGTAATTCCTTCTGGCGTTACCTTGTTATCAAAGGTATGTTCAATCATGGTCGCCCCAATATAAATTTCCCCATTTCGTTTTGGGACCAGATAACAGCGTTTATCGGAAAAAATCGTCGTGTTGATGATCGGTTTATCTGTTCTTATCGAAAAGCATTCACCTTTAACAGGGTAAACACTAATATCCAGCCCAGATTCACGCATTAATTTCGCCGCCCAAGCCCCAGTTGCTACGACCACTTGCTCGCTATGTATGATGCCTTTGGTGGTTATAATCCCTTTCACCTGTCCATTTTCAAAAATAAACGAAAGGACCTCGGTGTTTTCACGTATTTCCGCCCCAAAATAGACAGCCGCTTTGGCAAACGCTTCGGTTAACTTTGCTGGCTGCACATGCCCATCGTTAGGGAGATACATCGCTCCGACTACATTTGGCGAAAGGGACGGTTCCATTTCTTGTAATTCCTTTGCATCCAGCCATTTAATCGTTGGATCCCATTTCCTTTGAAAGGCGACCTGTTTTTTTACTTCGTTTGCTATTTCTTCGGTTTCAGCAATTTTGAACATCCCTTTATTCACATACTCGATATCGATACCTGAATATTCATACAACTCACTTGTGATTGCAGAAAACATCGCCTGACTTTTTAAAGCCAGCTGGAATAAAGGACCGTCTTGTTCAATCTCCGCTTGTGCTGCAAGCATTCCGGCAGCCGCACTTGACGCTTGGCAAGCCAATTGATCTTTCTCAATGATGATTACTTTTCTTCCCATTTTTGATAGTTGATAGGCAATGGAGGTCCCGTTAATTCCTCCACCAATTATGGCAACATCAAATGAATTTTCCACTTTACCCCTCCTCCAATGCATGAATGTATGTTTTTACAGCGGATAACGGATCGGACGCTTCTAAGACTCCTGACATGACGGCAATCCCCTTTGCCCCTGCCTGAAGTACCTGCCCCGTATTCTCTGGGGTTATACCTCCGATGGCAATAACAGGAATGTATAGTTGTGTTAGCCTCGATAACTCTTCTAACCCTTTTGGGGTCTTACCCGGTTTTGACTGTGAAGGGAAAACATGACCGAATAGGAGGTAATCAGCACCCTTCTCTTTTGCTTTTTCTCCTTCCTCGTAGGAGTGAATAGAACTCCCTAGCATAAGTTGAGGAAAATTTTCTTTTACAAGGTCTGCATCTAAACTATGAAAGGCTAATTGAACTCCCCTGACACTTGTTACGAAGGCAACATCGACCCGATCATTAATAATGATCTTAGATAGCGGTATGTTTTTCTTTGTTAAAAGTTCAACTGCTTGAAAAAGGTCCCTAGCTGATCTTTGTTTCTCTCGTAAGTGAATCGCGGTTACATATGGGTGAATATCCATTACAATTTCACATAATTGCTCGATCGGCATTTTTCCATTGGAGATAATATGGAACTCTTTCCCATTAAAACTAGTGAAAATACAAGTCCCCCCTTTGAGAAGATTCCGCTTATCTATGATTTAAAGTGAAAAACAAAAAACCACTTCCAAATGTTTACGGAAGTGGTCGAAAATTTGAATAAAAACGATGGTTCTCCAAATATCCAGTTTTCCACTTCCCTACGCTGGTATTACCCAGATCAGGTTCATAGAGTCCCGAAGTTACACTTCAATCTCAGCCCTTTAAAAAGGCACCTCTAGCGGAATTGCTTAAAATATTAATTTGTAATGTTAACCTTTAAGAATAATATTAACACTTCGGTTAGAAAAGTTAAATAACTTTTTTATACTAAGGGAACCTTCATAATAGTTTATTTTTGCAATAAAACCTAGCTTCGCAAACTTCCCTTTAACCAGGCGCGGGGACGATAAGTTCCAACAGGGATTTTAATCAAGCTGGTTTTTCCTTTCGAATTGATCCTGTAAAGTTCATCACATTGGTTCACATCGAAACCCAGCAATGGATGGCCCCCCATCCCCAAGGCACCCGAAGCTAGGAGCAGCCGCTGCACGAGAATGCCCGCCTCCATCTGTTGAATACGATATCCTCTATACCCTAATTCCTCTTTGTTGTAATCCTTATCTCCAACGACATGCATACATAACGGAACTTGAAACAGATTCACATTGGGCATTGTTAATCCAAAATGTAAAAGTTGCCGGAAATCACCCTGATTAATTCTCCGTAGGGCATGAGTACTAATGTCATAGGAGTAGGTACCATTTGGAACGCCCTCGACGTTATAAAGACTGCCATACAGTGAAAAACGAGTCTCTATCTGCCCTTCTGTTCCATCGAGGTCATTTTGATACGAGAAGGAAAATGTCTCTTTTAACAAAGTCGAAAGTTGAATTTGACTTACATTTCCCAAAACAAAATCGCTATCAAGTGAATGACGCTCCCTGCAAATGGATGCGAAATCGTACGATACGTGTTCTGTTAAGGGCAAAAATAACATCTCAGCACTTAAGGAAAGCTTTTTACTTTTATTTTTCATGATTTTCACAAATGACTCAGTCGTTTCCATCCTCGATGCCTCATTAAGTTTTCTCAGCATCGGATAATCAAGGACTCTCTTTGATCGGTTATAATAAACATGTTTCAACGTGGGAATTTCCCTGCATAATTCAGTCGCAGAAACAATGTCTCTATTATTCTCATTGTCAACATAATGGATAGGTTGATGTATGGTTAATGGAATAACCGCATATACACTTTCTTCCTTTTCAGATAATCCCAGTAAATGATTGATGGCCGGATCAAGAAATTGATAGCATACGCGAGAGGAAAACCCAATCTGATCGGCCACTGCCAACGTTTGCCCTATTAGCACTCCTGCATCTAACCCTTGGAGTCTATAAGAAAAGTTATTGTATTTATAGTAATTCTTCCAAAACATCGTCGAGACAAAAACGGTGCAAAAACTGTTTGAAATATCAAAACCGTTACCAAGACTTCTAGATAAGTAGGAATCGTAGTTTCCTTCTCGCAGCAAAACAAGGCGGTGATGGGCTACATCGTAATGGTAAATTCCATTTGGAGCACCCTCTAGATTAACATAAACATATAATTCACTCGGATACAACGCTCCTCCGGAGGGAACAAATCTCCTTTTTGATTGGGCAAACATGACATCATTTTCATAAGTTCCAACGTTTATTGCGGTTTGTGAATATTGTGTTAGGCCATATACATACCATAAGAAATGGCCAAGCTCCTCCAGACTTGGTTTTTGCTGAGAATCTCCTCGCTTGAGGGATAAAGGTTTTTCTGTGTTGAGAGGAATCACTGGTAAGCCGCGATACAGTTTATATGGCAGGGGTCCATCTTCCCAGTCCACCTGCCAATCAGGCGGAAAGATTTTTTCCTGGTCAAAATGCAAATTGTATAGAAATGTATCGAGCTCCAAACTTAAACCTCCTACTCTTCAATTATGGAAATGGATGAGGATATGGATTTAGTTGTTCGTATGATAACGGTGTCTTCTTAAATCCTAGCTCCATCGGTACCTTGAGTACCCTCTCCAGCCCTTTCACACGGGTAAGGTGATGACCAAACGTCATTGGTAACATTCCTGGAATTAAAACCTTTACACAGAATAATCCGTTCCGTTCTATAACTGGGGTTGTTTGATTAACCACAATGACTTCGAGGTTTAAGCGGCGGAATCTGTTTAAAATATCCAATAGGTCATCCTTCAAATCAGAATTGGCCGGAGGCTGCTTGAATTCTTCAGCAAACGTACGTAATGGACGCTTATCATCTAATATAAAATCCAGCCGTTCTTCAGCTTCAGGAAGACCGTATAACAAACCATGGTCCTCCATCGTACGTACTGCGAACGGATCATGCAGCATATCTTTATATTTCTGTCGGTTTTTATCCAATTTTTCGTCATGTCTAGCCATCATTCCTGCAAGCTCGTAAATCGTGCTTTTTACGGCCCTTACAGGATCAGGGTTCGCTCCGGCTGCACAAATCAGGTTTAGCCCCTTGGATTTTCTATTTTTTGCTAGTGCCCATACGCTTGGAATTCCATGCTCCATCGTCGAATTGTAAAAATGAAGGTCATAACCTGTCACTTCATTTACTCGGTCGACCATCAGCCGTAATTCCTTATCGTTGGCAGAAAGAAGGTCAATGCGCGGAAGAGGAAGTTTGGCATACCAGGTTAACAAAAAGGAATCCCGCTCAACGACTTCCATGATTCCATGGAAAATCGCTTCCTCTAAACTCCCCCCTAATGCACATCCGTTGGAGGTTTCATAAACGAAACACTCCCCATAACCCAAACTGTAATATGCTAGTAACTCCGGTACCAAAATAGGTCGCTCTTGTAAGAACGAATAGCCCCAAACCCAATTCATCGGGGTATCAGGATGAAATGCTTTAAACGGAAAATGGGGCTTTTTATATTGTTCTTTTTCATGTAAACCTACCCTTGCTGGATTTAATGCTATTTTTTCTAAATTGTGATAGCTGTCGCGAACAATCTTTCTTTTTCCTCGCGGCTCAATTCCGCAATATCGTTCCAAGCCCTCCAAAATAGCAGTCAACTCGCTCATTTCATAAGAATTAGACCTTCCCGCTACTCCCTCATCCCCTTCAAACAGCGGCAGGTTTATTAATACATCCGCGAACGGCAGTGAGAAATCCTGCATTTTACCATTCATCACCCCACTGCGATAATCGAGGTAATCCTTGACGAGTAATGGTTTCAATTCCTCCATCGAACGTGTGCGGTAACCCATACTATTTATTTTAGGACTGGATTCCAACTTGATTTGAGCCAATTCCGGTGTGTCATCAGGTAATGGACTGCAGATGGGGCATAATGGATCTGGCAAGAAAGGATGAATAGAGTTCGTTAACGTCCTCAGGTTCATAATGAAGAACCTTTCTTCCAAATGGCTTGGTTCCCCTTGAAAAACTTTTTGTACTTCGTTACATATCAACGCGGCGATTTGCGATAGACCCGTTCGTGATACCCAAGCATCTCGCATTCCACCTTCTCCTCTAACCCTGCTCATCTGAAATCCCCACATCTCACGGCGATCGGGTCCAGCTAATATGCGCCGGATGTCTGCACAACGAGAACATCCTGGTCTATCGGGACGTACGATCGGACCGATGATTCCCTCCCCAAAGGAGATGAATCCCCGAAGCCAGGGTATTCCTGATTTCCTGAATCTTTCTTCCGCATTTTTATGATCCAATGGATTCCAGGCATCGTTTAGTACAAGCGCGAATTCTGTGTCTTCGGGGATTTCTTCTAATAGGCTTTGACGCATAACGAGATAGCTGACGGACAATCGATCAGAGACAAAATCCGCTAATAATCCCTGTCCCTCAATAAGAATCTGGGCAGCCATCAGAATTCCCCCTCTCGGACCTGTACACCATAAACTCCTGCCAATTCTTGTTTTAAAAAAGGTTCGAACGCAAGATCATAAATGAATAGCTGTTTGTTCTTTCTGTTCAACACCTGTAATGAAGATTGCAATAACTCCAATTGTGTTATTTCTGCACATGAGGGGATATCGAGCTTAAATTTCTTTTCTTTCAGAAAAACAGCTGACTCCATTTCCCTCTCGGTTACATTCAAGTCGTTTTGCGCATCCAACAGCGCCTGTTGTAATGAATACCGTAATGCCAATGCCGTATTTAAACCTGCCCTTGTGT
Source organism: Neobacillus bataviensis (assembly GCF_019969725.1). The sequence continues at coordinate 2,834 of NZ_JAHXYW010000024.1, read as the reverse complement.
ACCATCGTCCATTCGATCGTACCCCGATGACAGGGAATCCTAGAATATCCTCTTTCAAGCCGATTGTCGGTGCACCATTTAAGGTTGTTAAGGCATTTAAATATATTCGGCACTGTTGATCTTCTATCGTTCCCAGTGGAATTTGGAAAATCGTGCTGTTATGATTGGCCTTTCTTTGTTTCAATTCTTCATCAATATATGCCTGAAGACCTCGACAAACTGCCTCTTGGATTGTTTCTCCCGCACCTACGCCCATGAATCGACCATGTATATTCACACTATTTTTCCGATCTGTAAATTCCTTTATCATTTGCGAGACATACATTTCTATACCTGTGAGTCCTGCTTCCCTTCTTGCTTCCTCATGTGTTAATCCTGAGCAGATCACCTCCGGCAGGAGAGTTGCCGGTCCTTCTGAAACTGGATTAACAGCTTGAACATAGCACTGTGATAGAGGAAGCTGTTTCAGGTCTCGTTCCTCCCAGATATGGAAAATACCTGTTTCTACAGAAGTTATAAGATTGAAATACTCCAAGATGGTATGATTTGGATCCTTTTCACTCTCTTCTTGCTTTAACCCTACATCGAGAACTTCCACTAGTCGAGGCGAAACATCATAATTCTCAACCAATGGATGGGGAATGAATGAAATCCAGTCTCCTTCCAGTGTTTCAAGATCAAGATTGTAAATTTTGGTACTCTGATTGGAGTCTGCTATGTCTGTAGCCTTTTTAAAAAATTCAAATACCATGACATGAGCAAGAATCGCTCCGGCTGTACCCGAAAAAGATTGCTGCTGTCGATCTAACTGCAAGGAAGATTGATGGATTCGGCGCCATGCGGATTCCCAGCATCCCTCTGATTCAGGATGAACCACTGGACCAGCAAGCCCCACTTGGTCTAAGCAGATGGCCGGTACAAATACCTTCCGCTCCTCTTTGCACACCCTATTTAACTCCCTAAGCTCTTTTTCATTTCCATCTTGAGAGATATATAGGATCCAATCATAGGGCTGTACAGCTTCTTGCCAAAAATCCCTGCCATCAGCGTGATATCGTATTTGTTCTACCATCACCTCGGAGTCATCGTTGCGGGCATTGCGAACGAGTTCCTGAATCCGTACCTCATTTGTTGGTACCGAATCCGTCATCATGAAATGGAATTTCGGAAGCCCAGATTCAAGTAGGGCATCAGCCAATGAAACCAAAAAGGATCCTGAGCCAACAGCCAAAACTTTTGCCTGTCGGTATTGTTGAAAACGGTACGGACCGGAATCTACAAAACTCTCGATAAATTCAATTTGTGAAGCGTACTTTTCGAGAATGTTGCTATTTAATTGGTGGGGATGATCTTGGCTTACATCTCGAACAAAACCATTCTTGTACAATGTTTCTCCAATCTCATATACCCTGTTACGATATGGGGGTGTTAATCCTTCTGTTATACGTTCTAATGATTGCTCCCCGTTGAACATTGGCATCAGTTTTTCAATCCATTGATAGATGGTACCGCCTTCCAAGCGGAATGAACTTTGATTATTTCTAAAATACACACCACCTTGTGGATCAGGTAAATAAAAGGTATCTCTTTTCACCTTGAGACGTGAATTTGTGTTTAGTTCTGTCATTCAGCTCCTCCTTCGTTCAAATTATTCCTAGATATGCACTATCAGTTTATGTACTTTTATTTGTCCAATATGAGTAAAATAAAGCCAACTTGCCGATTGGAAAGCAGCTACTTTCCTATCGGTAAAAAAGAAATGCCCCTGCAGAAGGGGCATTTCTTTCCAATAGATTTTTCCAAAAATTACCACCAGAAACCAAAACAGCTAAAACCAAAACCAAAACAGCTAAAACCAATACCAAAACAACTAAAACCGAAGCAACTACCACAGCCGCCGCAACGGAAAAATCCACCGCAACGACCAAAACCAAAGCCACCGCAACGGCCAAAGCCACCGCAACGACCAAAGCCACCACACATGCCGCCGCAACGACCACAGCCACCACAACGCCTGTCGTCAAAAAGATTAGCATCTTGAGTTTGAAAATCCATAGGAACTAACTGACCCACTTGGTAAGGATCCATCCCTAAGGATTGAAGATCATTATGGAAATTCTGCATATTTTCCTCCCCTTTGCTATTTATAATCAGGTTATCCACCTGTATAGAGAGTTGAATAGTTTTTTATTAACCCATGTAGGCTCCTTCTCGTACTCTCTTAAACAAATTATGATTCTTTTTAGGTCATTGTTACTGATGTAAAAGCCTATTTCATAATAGTAAAATTTTTCTTCATTAAATCAGCACTTGTCCACTCCATTTTAATAATCTGACATATATTATTATTGCCACCGCCAAAGACATAAATATTTACCTCCAAAGGGACGTTTGCATGTATTGCAGACGTCTCTTTACTTTTAAAGAAAACACTGATTTTTTTTTGTCACTATGATGTTTGTCCAATCGTCCCTTCTCTTAAAAAATATATATATATGGAAAAGGGTTTTCTCTTTAGAAAAACAAAGGGTGGTGATAAATATGTTTGGATACGGATGCGGCGGTTATGGCTACGGAGGTTTCGGCTTTGGTAACAGCTTTGTTTTAATCGTAGTATTGTTCATACTTCTTATCATTGTTGGAGCGTCCTTCATCTAATAAATGGCGCAGGGTAAGATGTTTGGAATATGAAAAAGGCTCCAGTTAATGGACTTAACCCCGTCAAGTAGACAGCTCTAAAAAGACTATGCAGCCATCGTGATCCGATATTCAACTGGAGCACGATGGTTTAGTCGTTTTTGGAATCTTTTATAATTGTAGTGATACATATATGT
>NZ_JAHXYW010000023.1 GCF_019969725.1 Neobacillus bataviensis | reverse complement strand
AATTAAATAGTCTGGCAATTATGGCGAGAAGGTCACACCCGTTCCCATACCGAACACGGAAGTTAAGCTTCTCAGCGCCGATGGTAGTTGGGGCACGCGCCCCTGTGAGAGTAGGACGTTGCCAGGCACAAGAAAAGGACAATCCGCGAGGATTGTCTTTTTGTGTTGGGATCAAACTTTTATCCAAAAATGAAAATTGGACTACATTGTGGACACGGGAATTGGAAATATAGAAGGCCGAGTCCACAATAGGGCTTATAGGGGACATGGGGAAAGGAAGAATGAGAAGCCGGGTCCACAATAGCACTTATAGAAGACACGGGCAGCAGAAAAATGGAAGGCCAAGTCCACAATAGTGATCTTCAATAAAAACAAACAAAAATTTACGGTTTTTGAAAAGAAATCACCTATAGACATACACCCAATTATGAAACACAACATAATATAATAAAGAGTATTCGAAAAATTGTATACAAATCTAAATTGCCGGGCAGAATGGGTGTATGGAGGTGGAGGAATTGAGTTCATTTTTGGCACATAAGCATATTGAAGAAACATGTGTGATTTGTGAGAATCTAAAACCAAAAGGCATACATCTATATACTTCGTTTATTTGTACCGACTGTGAAAATGATTTGATTCAGACAGATACAAATGATCCAAAATATAAATATTTCCTTAAACAGCTTAAAAAAATAAACACTCCAGAAATATTTTCATAACAAGTCCTTATGGGCTTTATTTTTTTTGTTAAAATAGATGAGACTATGTAAAGGAAGTATATAAAAAATGACTCAATTCCAGAAGCCCTTATATAAAGCATTAATAAAACATATAAAACAGAAGCCAATATCCTTTCATGTGCCTGGACATAAATATGGGGAAATTAATCTGTCTCCACTTTATCAGCCTATCCTGCAGCTCGATGCAACAGAACTGACAGGACTCGATGATCTGCACTCGCCTGAAGATGCCATCTTAGAGGCAGAGACCCTTTTAGCTGACCTTTTTCAAGTAGAAAAAAGCTATTTTCTCGTAAATGGATCGACCGTCGGCAACTTAACGATGATCATGGCAGCTTGTACAGAGGACGATACAGTCCTTGTTCAAAGGAACTGCCACAAATCTGTCCTAAATGCGTTGAAATTAGCAAAAGTAAATCCAATCTTTTTGGAACCGGAATATAACCGGGAGTGGAAGGTAGCAGCTGGGATTACTCCTGAAACAGCAGCAAAAGCGATAAGTCAATATCCCAATGCAAAAGCCATCATATTAACTTATCCGAATTATTATGGGTTAGTAACCCATGTACAAGAAATTATTGAACAGGCCCACCGGAATCAAATTCCTGTTTTAGTCGATGAAGCACACGGTGCGCATTTTATCATTGGCCAGCCCTTTCCGGCTTCTGCTGCGCAAATGGGAGCGGATATAGTCGTGCAATCCGCGCATAAAACCCTGCCGGCCATGACGATGGGCTCATATCTGCATTTTAATAGTAAGCTCATTGAAAAAACCAAGGTAAAAGAAAACTTAGAAATGTTCCAATCCAGCAGCCCTTCCTATCCGATTATGGCGTCGCTTGATCTAGCCAGACATTATTTAGCAGGCTATGAGCAAAAGGACGCAACATTTTTACTAAAAGAGATCGATCGCTTTAAAGAGGATTTAGCAACAATTCCGCAGATTAAAGTGTTAGAGTTTCCTAATCATCATGGAGATTGTTTAAAAATAACACTTCAATCCCAATGCGGATTAAGCGGCTTTCAAATCCAGAAAAAATTGGAAGAACACGCTATCTATACAGAACTAGCCGATCCCTATAATGTCCTTCTCATCCTTCCATTATTAAAACAAGGACAGAACTATCCGTTGGAAGAGACGGCATTAAAAATCAAAACCATTCTAGAAGATCTTCCTTATCAAGAATGGAAGGAAGACTATCAGCCAGCTGCCGGCAGCATTTCAGGTCTGGAGATTCCTTATAAAGAGATGTCCAGTCTAAAAGAGCAAGATATACAGATAAATAAAGCCGTAGGCCATGTTTGTGCGGAGACTATTATTCCTTATCCACCGGGCATACCCTTGCTGATAAAGGGTGAAAAAATAAATGCAGAAAAGCTGACCCAGCTTAAAACGCTGTTAGAATCAGGGGCTAGATTTCAGGGCGGCACAAACTTAAACAAAGAGTCCATCAGAGTTTTTATACAACATTAGATTTTAACAGTTTTGGAGGTTTTATTTGAATGAACAGCGGAACTTTTATTACATTTGAAGGGCCGGATGGTGCCGGTAAAACTACAATCATCAGCATGGTGGCGGAAAAGCTTAACCACGCCCTATTAACAAGGGAACCGGGCGGAATTGATATTGCTGAACAAATCAGAAGAGTTATTTTAGACAAGGAAAATACTGCAATGGATCCTAGAACAGAAGCATTGCTATATGCAGCAGCGCGCAGACAGCACTTGATTGAACGAGTGAAACCAGCGCTTGAGGCAGGAAGAGACGTTCTTTGTGACCGGTTTGTCGACAGCTCCCTTGCTTATCAAGGCTATGCAAGAGGATTAGGAATAGACGAAGTATGGAGCATCAATCAATTTGCCGTCGAGAACTTAATGCCAGAGTTAACAATATACTTTGATATCGAGCCAGAATTAGGTCTGACGCGCATTAATAAAAATAAAGGCCGAGAAATTAATCGGTTAGATTTAGAAAACCTTGAATTTCACCATAAAGTACGAAAAGGATACCATCTCTTACTCGATCGCTTTCCAGAGCGTATTGTTAAAATCGATGCTTCTGGAACAGTAGACGAGGTTTTTAAAAAGACCTTACAGATTGTCGAAAAAAAATTAGCCGAAAAATAGCCTTCATGTGAGGCTTTTTTTTATGGCTAAATTTCCACTTTAAATAAATCTGCTATAATATAGATAAAGGAACTAGAAACGGTTTAATAGAGGAGAGGTTGTTCGATGAAACTAATTATCGCTGTTGTACAAGACCAGGATAGTAACCGGTTATCAAAGGCATTAGTAGAGAATAATTTCAGGGCGACAAAGCTTGCCAGCACAGGCGGATTTTTAAAATCAGGCAACACGACCTTTATGATCGGGACCGAAGATATTCGCGTTGACCGTGCTCTCCAGATTATTAAGGATAACTGCAGGGCGAGAGATCAGCTCGTTTCTCCTGTGTCTCCAATGGGCGGGAATGCTGACTCCTATGTTCCATATCCAGTTGAAGTGGAAGTAGGCGGAGCAACGGTATTCGTCTTGCCAATCGAGCAATACATGCATTTTTAAATATAAAATTAAATTTAAACTTTGAGAATTGTCTAGCTCCAGCGCCAAGGCGCTTCCGCATTTCTTTTAATAAAGTGAGTGATTATTGTGGTTAAAACATGGGATCAACTAGAAGAGCTGCAGCCAGCAGTATTAAAGATGATAAAAAACAGCTTTGTAAAAAATCGAGTGGCCCATGCATATCTTTTTGAAGGCATGAAAGGGACTGGCAAAAAAGAAATAGGGCTGCTTTTGACGAAGTCCCTTTTCTGCGAGTCATTAAAAGATGACTTTAAACCGTGTGAAGATTGTAAAAATTGCCGTCGGATCAACCATGGGAACCATCCTGATGTTCATATTGTTGAACCGGATGGGCTGTCGATAAAGGTGGATCAAATCAGAAGCCTGCAGGCTGAGTTTGCGAAGAAGGGCTTAGAGTCCTTGAAAAAGGCATACCTAATCATCCATGCTGATAAAATGAGCAATAGCGCTTCTAATAGTTTATTAAAATTTCTTGAGGAACCCAATGCTGAAACCGTTGCGATTTTAATAACCGAGCAGCCTCAGCAAATATTACCTACGATTCTTTCGAGGTGCCAAACATTAAAATTCCATCCATTATCCCCACAGATTATGGTAAAACAATTGGTAGAAAACGGCGTTGCTCCTCAAAAGGCACCGTTGTTAGCCCAGCTTACAAACAGCATCGATGAAGCGCTTGAATTAAATACCAATGAATGGTTTGCACAAGCCCAAAAAATAATGTTAAAATTATATGAAGTGTTAAGAAAAAATTCGTTAGAAGCGATGGTAACGCTTCAAAGCGATTGGTTTCCTCACTTTAAAGATAAAGAACAGATTCAACGTGGTTTAGATCTTTTACTTCTTATTTTTAAGGATTTACTATATATACAATTAGATAGGCAGGAGCAAATTGTTTTTAAAGGAGAAAGTGAGCGGTTAAATCAATTTGCCTTGCAAACATCCGGACGGCGTATATCGGAACAAATGTCAGCTATCCTTGAGGCAAAAAGGAAGCTTGCGGCTAATATGAATCCTCAGCTGATGATGGAACAGCTTGTGTTAAAATTGCAGGAGGGATCTTCATTTGTATGATGTTGTAGGAGTACGCTTTAAAAAAGCGGGGAAAATCTATTATTTTGATCCTGGGGACCTCTCAATTCAAAAAGATGATTTTGTCATTGTTGAAACGGTACGCGGCGTCGAATATGGAAGGGCAGTTATTCCCCGCAAACAGGTAGGGGAACATGATGTTGTTCTCCCATTGAAAAAGGTCGTTAGAATTGCAGACCCGAAGGATCGAATGATTGTTGATGAAAATAAACAAGCTGCCCAGGAAGCCTATGAAGTATGTAATGAGAAAGTAAATGAACATCAGCTGGATATGAAGCTGGTTGATGTTGAATATACATTTGACCGCAATAAAATCATTTTTTACTTTACGGCCGATGGAAGAGTCGATTTCCGTGAGCTAGTGAAAGATTTAGCGGCCATATTCCGGACAAGAATCGAACTCCGGCAAATTGGTGTCCGCGATGAAGCGAAGATGCTTGGCGGGATTGGCCCATGCGGAAGAATGCTTTGCTGTTCTACTTTTCTAGGTGACTTTGATCCTGTTTCCATCAAAATGGCGAAGGATCAAAATTTATCGTTAAATCCTACGAAAATATCTGGCTTATGCGGCAGGCTTATGTGCTGTTTAAAATATGAAAATGACGAATATGAATCTGCTAAAGAACAGCTCCCTGATTTAGGGGAAATAATTGAAACTCCACAGGGTGCCGGCAAAGTGGTAGGATTAAATATATTAGAACGAGTGCTTCAGGTTGAACTAAAGGAACAAGAACGGGTTCTGGAGTATACTTTGGATGAAATCGTTAAAGAAGGGGCCTTTTCTATACAATCCACAGATTAAGAGGTGTACGCCGTGGATAAAAAAGAAATATTTGAATCAGTAAGTAACATGGAAACACAAATTGGGAGTCTTTACCAACAGCTTGGGGAATTGAAGCAGCATTTAGCCGAAATACTAGAAGAGAATCATTATTTAAAGCTTGAAAATGAACATCTAAGGCGCCGTTTAGATGTAACCACGGAAGCAGAAAAGAAAGAAACAGGGGTTAAAAAAGGAGCGGCCCAATCGGGGGCACCTGCCATGAAGCCTTTTGATGTTGGGGAAGGGTACGATAATCTTGCCCGTCTTTACCAAGAAGGCTTTCATATTTGCAATCTCCACTTCGGAAGTTTGCGCAAGGAAGGCGATTGTTTATTTTGCCTTTCCTTCCTTAATAAGAAATAGCTAAAGCCTTCCTTTAACAGGGAGGCTGTTTTTTTAGGAGGAAACTATGGTTAAATTGAAGGAAGATGAGCGGCTTGATTATTTGCTTGCTGAAAATTTAAGGATCATTCAAAGTCCATCTGTATTTGCCTTTTCATTAGATGCTGTTTTGCTGGCAAGGTTTACGTATGTCCCAATTCAAAAGGGGAACTTAATTGACCTATGCAGCGGAAATGGTGTGATCCCATTGTTTCTAAGTGCCCGGACAAAGGGGAAGATTACAGGTGTGGAAATTCAGGAGCGGTTATTTGATATGGCGGTTAGAAGTATTGAGTATAACGAGCTTCAGGACCGATTAACGATGATTCATGGCGATATTAAAGAAATGCCCAAGCAATTGGGCTTTGGAAAATTTGATGTTGTCACCTGTAATCCACCTTATTTTACGACACCTTCTAAGGAAGAAATTAATCCGAATGAGCATTTAGCTATTGCTCGCCACGAGATTCTCTGTACGCTGGAGGATGCGGTAAAAGCTTCAAGCCAATTGGTGCGTCAAGGTGGGAAAGTAGCCTTTGTACATAGGCCGGGGCGTCTCTTGGATATGATTACGTTGATGCGCACATATAGGCTTGAGCCCAAACGAATTCAGTTTGTTTATCCAAAGCAGGGGAAGGAAGCCAATACCCTTTTAGTCGAAGCAATTAAAGATGGCAGTCCCGATTTAAAAATACTGCCGCCGTTATTCGTCTATAATGAAAAGGATGAATATACACCTGAGATCCGAGAGATTTTATATGGAGAATAACGAACATTACTTTTATGTGTTAACCTGCCGGGATGGAAGCTTCTACGGGGGCTATACGAATAATCTTGAGCGCCGCCTAAGACTTCATAATGAAGGAAAAGGGGCAAAATATACAAGGGGACGCGGCCCTGTTGAGCTGACCTTTTATAAAGAATATGATAATAAAACGGATGCCCTTAGAGCGGAATACTACTTCAAAAGGTTATCACGAAAGAAAAAAATTGAGTTTTTAATGGAAGAAACGGGTGGATATAATGTGGCAGCAGAAAAGCTTTGAAAACGAAGAACACAAAGGTATTCTCTATCTTGTTCCTACTCCCATCGGAAATTTGGAGGATATGAGCTTTCGGTCAATCCGAATATTAAAAGAGGCAGACTTGATTGCTGCTGAGGATACACGAAATACGAGAAAGCTCTGTAATTATTTTGAAATTGAGACGCCTGTTGTCAGTTATCATGAGCACAACAAAGAGACAAGTGGGGAAAAATTAATTCAAAGGGTAAAGGAAGGCCAAAAAATTGCCCTTGTCAGTGATGCGGGTATGCCGACGATTTCGGACCCGGGTTATGAGCTTGTGCAGGCTGCTATAGCGGAAAAAATGACAGTAGTGCCTTTACCAGGTGCCAATGCTGCCCTCACTTCCTTAATTGCCTCAGGGCTTAGCTGTCAGCCGTTTTATTTTTATGGATTTCTAGGCAGAAGTAAGAAAGAAAAACGTTCAGAGTTAGAAATATTAAAGAAACAAACGGCAACGATCATTTTCTATGAATCACCGCATCGTTTGAAAGAAACATTAGCAATTATGCTTGAAATTCTGGGTAATCGGAACATAGCCCTTTGCCGGGAGCTGACAAAGAAATTTGAAGAATTTATTCGCGGCACCCTTGAGGAAGCAATTAATTGGGCCACTCAAGATGAAATTCGCGGGGAATTTTGTTTAATAGTAGAGGGGACCACCGGTGAAGTCAAGGAAGAGTCTAGTTGGTGGGAGAGTTTTACAATTGAAGAACATGTTAATCACTATATTTCAGAAAAAAAGATGGCCTCAAAAGAAGCCATCAAACAAACAGCAAAAGACCGCGGCTTAAACAAGCGTGAAGTTTATCAAACTTATCATATTGAATAAAATTAAAAGCTCCAGAACCAATAAGGATCTGGAGCCATTTATATTAAAGAAGTAAAAAAGAAAATATCTGCTTGATTCTTATTTTGCTAATTCAAAGCTGTTTTGAATTTCTTGAAGTAATTGCTCTGCACCTTCACGGCTAAGAATTAATTTGCCGCCAGCAAGTGCTAAATTGTCATCAGAAACTTCACCAGTTACTTGGCAAGTCATGTTTGGCTTGTATTTCTTAAGGATGATACGATCATCATCTACGTAAATTTCAAGAGCATCCTTTTCAGCAATACCAAGAGTACGTCTTAATTCAATTGGAATAACCACACGGCCTAATTCATCAACTTTACGAACGATACCAGTAGATTTCATTTTTTATAATCTCCTCTCACTAATAAAAAAGTATATTTTCTATTCTACAATTCGTCATTATTCGACAAATTTTTCTTACCTTCATAATACCAGCCATTCCCATATTCGTCAATTATTTTTATTTTGGAAAATAAAAGAAAATTTTTCCTTGTGGTAAAATTGTTGATTTAATAGGGTTTAATAGAAAGTTTTTTCAATTAAACATTGTTTTTAATATTATCGTAGTGTAAATTCAGTTCCGTTTGAATTCTGCGAAATTCGACAAATATCTACATAATCAGCATTTTAACAACATATATTTCGCTTAGGGTCCTATTTTTATGGGTGTATAAGGAAAATATTTTAAAATGTTGGAAGCGAGGGATGGCGCTTTCTTGCACAAAAGTCCTTTTTTCGGTATATTTTGAGGATAGAAGCGGGAAAAAAGAGGCAATAATGGTCAGTAGGGTTAATGATTGCCGACCTAATAGGAGGAGTAAAAATGGAGGAAAAATTAAAGACCTTTTACCTAACGACACCAATTTATTATCCAAGTGGAAATTTACATATTGGTCATGCTTATACCACTGTTGCGGGTGATGCAATGGCCCGTTATAAGCGGATGAGAGGGTTTGATGTCAGGTATTTAACGGGAACAGATGAGCATGGGCAAAAGATTCAGCGTAAAGCGGAAGAAGCGGGAATTACCCCGCAGCAGTACGTAGACGGAATGGTGGATGAAATTAAAGTCCTCTGGAAAAAGCTCGATATTTCTTATGATGATTTTATCCGGACGACCGAAGAAAGACATAAGCAAATCGTTCAAAAGATTTTTGCGAGATTGCTTGAACAAGGTGATATTTATCTCGATCAATATGAAGGCTGGTATTGTACACCTTGTGAATCCTTTTATACCGACCGTCAGCTTGTCGATGGAAACTGCCCGGATTGCGGCCGCCCTGTCGAACTTGTAAAGGAAGAATCTTACTTTTTTAGAATGAGCAAGTATGCCGATCGTCTTTTGCAATATTACGAGGAGAATCCTGAGTTCATTCAGCCGGAATCCCGTAAAAATGAAATGATTAATAATTTTATTAAACCTGGTTTAGAGGATTTAGCAGTTTCAAGAACGACGTTTGATTGGGGGATTAAAGTCCCAGGCAATCCGAAGCATGTTATCTATGTTTGGATTGATGCACTTTCAAACTATATTACGGCATTAGGATATGGAACAGAAAACGACGCTAACTATTTGAATTACTGGCCGGCTGATGTTCATCTGGTTGGGAAAGAGATCGTCCGTTTCCATACGATCTATTGGCCAATTATGTTAATGGCCTTGGATATTCCGCTGCCAAAAAAGGTATTTGCGCATGGCTGGCTATTAATGAAGGATGGAAAAATGTCAAAGTCAAAAGGAAATGTGGTCGATCCGGTTACGTTGATTGATCGCTACGGCCTTGATGCACTCCGCTATTATTTATTAAGGGAAGTCCCATTTGGTGCAGACGGAGTTTTTACACCTGAAGGCTTTGTGGAAAGAATTAATTTTGACTTAGCAAATGATCTTGGAAATCTGTTAAATCGAACCGTTGCGATGATTGAAAAATATTTTGCTGGTGTGATTCCAGCGTATTCAGATTCTGTCAGTGAATTTGATGATTCCTTGCTTCAAGTTAATCGTGAAACAGTCACAAAATACGAAGAAGCCATGGAGAAAATGGAGTTTTCTGTTGCGTTAACATCCATCTGGCAGCTAGTCAGCCGGACTAATAAATATATCGATGAAACCCAGCCATGGGCATTAGCTAAGGACGAGGCTAAAAAAGGTGAGCTTGCAAGTGTAATGGTTCATTTAGCGGAGTCGCTGCGCAGAACAGCCATTCTGTTAAAACCGTTTTTAACCCGGACTCCTGATGGGATTTTCAAACAGTTAGGAATAGAAGAGGAAGCTCTAAAAGCATGGGAAAGTCTTGAAGGATTCGGATTGATTCCAAACGGAACGAAGGTAGCGAAGGATGCGCCTCTATTCCCAAGACTTGAAATTGCAGAAGAAGTAGAATTCATTAAGACAAAGATGCAGGGCGGAACACCTGTGGCGGCTGAGGAAAGGAAAGAGGAAAAACCTGAGGCCATTGATGAAATCTCCATTGATGATTTTATGAAGATTGACCTGCGTGTTGCCGAAGTTATCCAGGCAGAGCCAATTAAAAAAGCGGATAAATTGCTAAAGCTGCAGCTGGACCTTGGCTATGAAAAGCGCCAGGTTGTATCAGGAATTGCACAATACTACAAGCCTGAGGAATTAGTGGGACGTAAGGTTATTTGTATAACAAATTTAAAACCAGTTAAATTACGCGGTGAACTATCACAGGGTATGATACTAGCAGGTTCAAAAGACGGTCAGCTATCCCTTGCAACCGTTGATCAAACCCTGCCAAATGGTTCTAAAGTAAAATAATGTCTAAAATGTTTAGTTCCACAAGTTATGCTTCGTCAGCATTAGCATCGCACGACTGAAAGAAGTAGCTTTTAGGAGGAGCGCCTAGGGGCTCGGGGTCATAAGCCAATCCGTCGAGAAGGTTAAAAAGCAACCTTCCGCCGGCTCGTCTTATGCCTGTCGCCCCTGGCCACTAAGGAAAGCTCCTTAGAATAATCATCGCAGGAACAAACTGTGCTTGTTCCGAAGGCGCTTCCACTTTTCGATATAGAAATGTTCCACGTGAAACAATTTTCGGGACATTTCTATTTTTTTATTTATAGTATGACAAGGAAATCTATTGTGAAAAAAGGAGCATATGTAATGTTATTCGACACACATGTACATTTAAACGCAGAACAATACAACGAAGATTTGCAAGAAGTGATTGAAAGGGCTCAAGCAGAGGGAGTTTCGAATATGGTTGTTGTCGGTTTTGATCGGCCGACGATTGAAAAAGCGATGGAATTGGCGGAAAACTATGAGTTTCTTTATGCCTGTGTTGGCTGGCATCCCGTTGATGCCATAGATATGACAGATGAGGATTTAGCTTGGATTGAGGAATTGTCAGAGCATCCAAAGGTAGTAGCAATCGGAGAAATGGGCTTGGATTACCATTGGGACAAGTCTCCAAAGGAGATCCAAAAAGAGGTTTTTCGCAAGCAAATCAGGCTGGCTAAAAAAGTGAAGCTTCCTATTGTCATCCATAATCGGGAGGCGACAGCAGATATTGTGGAAATATTAAAAGAAGAAGGGGCTGAGGAAGTAGGGGGGATCATGCATTGCTTCAGCGGCAGTCCTGAAGTGGCAAAAGAATGCGTGAAGATGAACTTTTACATTTCACTTGGTGGTCCGGTAACGTTTAAAAATGCCAAAAAGCCGAAGGAAGTAGCGGCAAAAATTCCACTAGATAAATTGTTAATAGAAACAGACTGTCCCTATTTAACTCCACACCCATACCGAGGACAGAGGAATGAACCGGGTTATGTAAAGCTGGTCGCTGAGCAAATTGCCGAAATAAAGGGGGTAACATTAGCAGAAGTTGCCGAAGTAACGACACGAAATGCTAAAAAATTATTCGGCATAAACTGATAAGAGATTATGTCGAAACGATGAGAAGTTTGTCCAAATTTTTTCTTATAACAAAAAGTTCTACACGTCTTCTTTTCAACATAGGATTACCGTGTCGATAAGTTTTCCTTTGCAATTTTCCTAATATTATGCATAATTAAAAATACGTTCACAGGATAAGCAAGGGTTGACAGCCGGCAGCATGGTTCTCAATAATCTCTCCGAGAAAAGGAGGCGTTTTTCATCGTATTCAAAAACATGAAAAACCTGTTTTTCATGTCTTTGAGCGGGAGAAATTTGACCATTGCTTTTGCTAGTTTTGTAGTTTTGTTAACAACTCTTGGAATTCTTTTTTTTGAAGGATCAAAGAAAACTGTTGCAATTACTCTTAATGGCGAGCAAAAGGTCGTTAATACACATGCAGATACCGTCAAAGAGTTATTTGATGAACTGGATGTATCACTTCGCTCACAGGACTACTTGTTCCCAAAGGAGAACGCAAAGGTGAAGGACCACCTTAAGGTCGTTTGGAAACAGGCGAAACAGGTTAGCATTGTCAAGGACAACGAGAAGAAAACGATTTGGACAACAGCCGGTACAGTGGCTGAGCTCTTAAAGGAGCAGAAAATTGTTTTGAATGCACATGATCAAATCTCACCAAAACCAGAAGCGGCAATCAAAAATGAGCTGAAGGTCGGCATTAAAAAAGCCTTTAATCTAACCTATGTTGACAAGGGCAAAGCACAACAAGTTTGGACCACTTCGACTACGGTCGCTGACTTTTTAACGCAGCAGGGCATCAAGCTAAATTCATTAGACCGAGTTGAACCAACACTGACTGAAAGATTGAAAGATAATGGTGTTGTTAACGTCATCCGGGTAGAAAAGGTCACCGATGTAGTGGAAGAACCTGTTGAATTTGCCGTGGTAACCAAAAAGGATGAAGGGTTAGAAAAAGGAAAAGAGAAGATCTTATCAGCTGGTAAACATGGCCGTGTTTCCAGGCAATACGAAGTTTTACTTGAA
This sequence comes from Neobacillus bataviensis, assembly GCF_019969725.1. The sequence continues at coordinate 39,639 of NZ_JAHXYW010000023.1, read as the reverse complement.
AATGGCAAGGAAATTTCAAGAAAATTACTTAGTGAGCAGATGATTGCAGAGAAGCAAGATAAAGTTGTGGCTGTCGGAACGAAGGAGTTATCATTACAGGTTTCCCGTGGCGCAATAGAAACGGGAAAAGAGTTTTATGTTACTGCAACCGCCTATACAGCAAATTGTAATGGCTGTTCAGGACGTACTGCAACCGGTCTTAATCTCCGTGCTAATCCAAACATGAAAGTTATTGCTGTTGACCCGAGAATAATACCGCTCGGAACAAAGGTTTATGTCGAAGGCTATGGCTATGCTGTTGCAGCTGATACGGGCGGAGCAATAAAAGGGTATATCATTGATGTATTTGTGCCGTCAAATGCAGATGCGTATCGCTGGGGACGTAAGAAAGTCAAAATTAAAATTTTGCAGTAATTTACTTAGGTGCAGAGGGTCCTATCCTCTGCATTTTTACTTTTTCATCGTTTTTATTTATACTTAACAACGAGTAGTTACTAGGATTTTTTCACTATGTTTTATACATTAATGTATGATGGCTTTTGATAATATAGACGATGGACATTACAAAAATGTTTCAAGTTTTTTTCAAATATTTAAATATTTTTTCTGGAGGAAGAATGAAGATACAAGAAATTATTGTCGTGGAGGGTAAGGATGACACGACGGCGATTAAAAGAGCGGTGGATGCGGATACGATTGAAACGAATGGATCTGCGGTGAATGAGTCCACCATTGAAAAGGTAAGGCGTGCCCAGGAAACAAGGGGTGTGATTATTTTTACAGATCCAGACTTTCCTGGAGAAAAAATCAGGAAAACAATTGCCGAAAAGGTCCCTGGCTGTAAGCATGCTTTTTTACCAAAGGAAGATGCGCTTGCTAAACGCGGCAGGGGGCTAGGTGTTGAGCATGCCAGGCCAGAAGCGATCCTTGAGGCCTTGAAGGATGCGCAGGTCATGCATGAAACAATTTCAGAAGAAATTTCCCAAGAGGATTTAATCACAGCCGGACTTATTGGCGGTGAAGGTTCTAAAGAGCGCCGAATCCTGCTGGGGAAGCTTTTGAAAATAGGCTACACAAATGGAAAACAGCTTCATAAGCGTTTAATGATGTTTCAAATCAGTAAACAGGAATTTGCAGAAGCACTTGCTATTGTTAGGCAGGAGGAAAACAATGAATAAAGATATTGCAACACCCGTGAGGACAAAGGCGATTCTTGAAAAATACGGTTTTTCGTTTAAGAAAAGCCTGGGCCAAAATTTCTTAATTGATACAAATATATTAAAAAAAATCGTCAGTTTTGCGGACTTGACGGAGGACTCTGGTGCGATTGAAATCGGGCCGGGGATTGGCGCGCTGACAGAACAGCTCGCCCGCACAAGCAAAAAGGTCGTTGCATTTGAAATCGACCAAAGATTGCTGCCGATTTTAGCAGATACCCTATCACCGTATCCGAATGTCAGCATCATTCATAAAGACGTGCTAGCAGCGGATGTCAGGGCTGTTATGGCTGAACACTTTGCCGGCCTCGACGATGTTATGGTGGTGGCGAATTTACCTTATTATGTGACGACCCCGATTATCATGAAGCTGCTAGAGGACCAGCTCCCAATCCGCGGCATCGTTTGTATGCTCCAAAAAGAGGTCGCAGACCGGATTTCAGCCAAGCCTGGGACAAAGGATTATGGCTCGCTCTCTATTGCCGTGCAGTACTATACAGAAGCGGAGACGGTGATGATTGTTCCGAAAACGGTGTTCGTGCCTCAGCCAAATGTTGATTCAGCGGTAATCAGGCTGATAAAGCGGGAGAGCCCTGCTGTCAGCGTCAAGGATGAAACTTTCTTTTTCCAAGTGACAAAGGCTAGCTTTGCGCAAAGAAGAAAAACCTTGCTTAATAATTTAACAAGTCAGCTGCCGGATGGGAAACAAAAGAAAGAGGGCATCCTTGCGGCGTTAGAAGCCAGCGGAATTGAACCTTCACGTAGAGGCGAGACCCTCTCATTAGAGGAATTCGGCCGTCTCGCAGACGAACTATATCCATATTTCCATTAGACCTTTTTAAAGGTCTTTTTTTATTGGCCCAGTGTCCGTGGAGAGCAAAAAAGGCAGTTTAAGGACATTGTGAGGAGTTGACAGTGCCCGAGCAGAGAAAAAAGAACAATTTGCGGGGACTCAGAGGCGTTGACAGTGCCTGTGAAAACCAAATAAAACGTATCATAGTGCTTGTTAAATCTTCACAAGGACCATGAAACGGACTTTTATCACATCTTAGGCATTATGAGTTATCCGCCCAATAAATAACCAACAAAATCCTTAAAAATAAATAATCCTAATTATCGTTCGTCACAGGGACAAAGCCAGTGGCATAGCCTATGAGGGAAACTTTTATTATTTTGAAAGGCCTTTTTTGCTGGTCTAATTGGAGTGACGGCAGTGGATATAAAATTAATGGATATTGTCGGCAGGCGTTCGTACAACTGTGACATTCTTTTTCGTGTAATTGATTTTCGAAAAATAAATGACCAGAAATTTGCTATCCTTTACGGGGAAGATTTCCGCATCGTAGCAGATGCTCCATATAATGATTTGGTTGTCATCAACCAAACCGAGAGATTAAAGCTCACAAAAGAATTTAGGACACTTGAAGAACAGTCTTTAAGACTTTTTACGCAGGATGTAGATTTATTGAAACAGAGACAAGAATATACTGCAACAGGTGGGTATGTAAAACCGAGTAATTATTTTCAAATCCCCGGCAGAGTCCTCCATTTAGATGGAGATCCCTCCTATCTAAAAAAATGTATGACTTTGTATGAAAAAATCGGAGTCCCCGTATTAGGCATCCATTGCAATGAAAAGGAAATGCCGAATAGAATCGGCGAATTAATGGACTATTACCGGCCGGATATTCTCGTCATCACCGGGCATGACGCCTACTCAAAGGCAAAAGGGAAAATGAGCGATATCAACGCCTATCGGCATTCCAGGCACTTTGTCCAAACCGTTAGGGAGGCAAGGAAAAAAGTACCTCATCTCGATCAACTGGTTATCTTTGCGGGTGCATGCCAATCACACTTTGAATCCCTGATTCATGCAGGGGCAAACTTCGCCAGTTCTCCCACAAGAGTCAATATACACGCACTTGATCCGGTATATATTGTTGCCAAAATAAGCTTTACCCCGTTTATGGAAAGAATCAACGTATGGGATGTTTTGCGTAATACGTTAACAGGAGATAAGGGGCTGGGCGGCATCGAAACAAAGGGTGTTTTAAGAACAGGTATGCCTTATAGACCACTCCCGGACGAGGATGAAGAAGAAAATCAAGATCAAGATACAGAGAAAGTATGAGCCTTTTAATCCCGGGGCTTATTTTTTTTAATATTGTACACATATTCCATTGACATTAAGGTAACGATAGAAATGTTGAAATTTAGAAGAAAAAGTAGAAGAAAAAATATTGACAAACTTTTTGTCGGACTGATATAATTTATATTTTTGTTTGACAGGACTATGTCAGTGTGTTATACTTTACATAGTGAGGTGGACCGAATGCCAAAAACCTTAGCCGATATTAAAAAGGCTCTTGACACAAATTTAGGGAAAAGATTATTGCTGAAAGCAAATGGCGGACGCAGGAAAACAATTGAACGTTCCGGTGTTTTAGCTGAAACTTACCCTTCTGTTTTTGTTATTGAATTAGATCAGGATGAAAATTCATTCGAGCGAGTGTCTTACAGCTATGCGGATGTATTAACAGAAACAGTTCAAATTACATTCTACGATGAAGCAGCAGGACATGTAGCATTAAGTTAGTATATAAGCAATGAGCGGCAGTAAACTTTAGGTTTACTGCTTTTTGCTATCATTAAAAACCATTATTTACTCATACTATGAATGCTGTAGTATGAAAGGGGTTGTTTAGATGGGCAGAAGAAGAAGAGGGATTATGTCAAGCCAATTTAAAGAAGAGCTTGCCAAAGATCTTGGTTTCTATGATGTTGTTCAAAAAGAGGGTTGGGGCGGCATCCGGGCGAAGGATGCAGGGAATATGGTTAAACGCGCCTTAGAGCTTGCAGAAGCACAGCTGGCTGGTAAAGGCCGGCAGTCTTAACTCAAAATCAAAACGCACTTCCGCTTGTAATTTAAACGAATCACTGCTGCAGCAAGGCCAGGGGGAACTTTTCCTCTGGCTTTTAAATTTCGCTATAAAACCCCAATGCGCTTGCGCTTTACTAGTCGTTTTGTGGTAAAATAGGACAAAATGTGGATTGCGGAATATTGCACTATATAGAAGTAGGTGGACCTATTGAAGCTTTTAGTCAAAGCACCGGCTAAAATCAATTTAGCACTAGATGTTTTACATAAACGTTCCGACGGCTATCACGAGGTTGAAATGATCATGACAACCATTGATTTAGCCGATAGGGTGGAACTGACCTTATTAAATCAAGATCAAATACATATTGTTTCCCATAATCGTTATGTACCGGATGATCAGCGAAACTTAGCCTATCAAGCAGCACAGCTGTTAAAAAACCGTTTCCAGGTAAAAAAAGGTGTCATGATTGCCATCGAAAAAACCATTCCTGTTGCGGCTGGACTTGCGGGCGGGAGCAGTGATGCCGCTGCTACTTTACGGGGCTTGAATAAACTATGGGATCTCGGCTTGTCACTAGGTGAATTAGCAGAGCTCGGGAGCGAAATTGGTTCAGATGTGTCCTTTTGTGTTTATGGGGGCACTGCGTTAGCGAAAGGCAGGGGCGAAATGATTACCGAACTGCCGCCGCCGCCGACGTGCTGGGTAATTCTCGCTAAACCCTTTATCGGAGTTTCGACTGCTGAGGTCTATCGACGCTTAGATATCAACAGAATGAGTCATCCCGATATTGAACAAATGGTCGAGGCGATTAACAGCCGTGACTATCAAAAGGTTTGTCAAAATGTAGGGAATGTGTTAGAGGATGTTACCTTAAATCTTCATCCAGAAGTGGCGCAGATAAAGGAGCAAATGAAGCGTTTTGGAGCGGACGCCGTCTTAATGAGCGGCAGCGGGCCAACCGTTTTTGGAATTGTCCAGCATGATTCGAGAATGCATCGAATCTATAACGGCCTTCGAGGATTTTGTGACCAGGTGTTCGCTGTCAGGATGCTTGGAGAACGGCACTCACTCGATTAAATCCGAACATTATTGGTATTTCTATGGCAAACACTTGATTAAAAACGTACAATAATGATATCCTTTAATTAGAATATTCGGCTTTTGGGGGTTTGTTATGAAATTTCGCCGCAGTGAACGTTTGATTGATATGACCAACTATTTATTGGACCATCCTCGCCAATTGGTACCGCTAACGTATTTTGCTGAGCGCTATGCTTCAGCTAAGTCTTCTATCAGTGAGGATTTAGCCATCGTCAAGGAAACCTTTGAACAAAGGGGAATCGGAACGCTGCAAACCGTGCCCGGGGCCGCTGGCGGGGTTAAATTTATTGTAAAAGTAAGTAAAGAAGAAGCACAGCCATTCATGAATGAGCTATGTGACTTAATTGCTAATCCTGATAGGCTCTTGCCTGGAGGGTATTTATATTTAACGGATATTTTAGGAAATCCATCCGTTGTGCAGCAGGCCGGGCGAATTATTGCCTCAGCCTATGCAGATGCCAAAATTGATGTGGTGATGACTGTTGCCACTAAAGGAATTCCGCTGGCCTATGCAGTAGCCAGTCAATTGAATGTTCCGGTAGTTATTGTCCGAAGGGACAGTAAAGTAACTGAAGGGCCAACCGTCAGCATTAATTATGTGTCCGGGTCAGCCAAGCGCATCCAAACTATGGTCTTGTCAAAACGAAGCATGAAGGAAGGATCGCGTGTTCTTATTGTTGATGATTTTATGAAAGCAGGCGGTACTGTCATGGGGATGATCAGTATCATTGAGGAATTCAATTCCCAAGTCGCGGGTATTGCTGTTTTAGTCGAAGCGGAAAAAATTGAAGAGCGGTTGGTTGATGAATATATTTCGCTTGTCCAACTATCTGATGTGGATGTAAAAGAAAAAAGGATTAATGTCCAAATAGGTAATTATTTTAATAAACAGGGGGAGATCGAATGAAAGTAGTTCAAACAAATCAAGCGCCAGCAGCTATCGGGCCATATTCACAAGGAATCATTGTCAACAATTTATTCTATAGCTCAGGACAAATTCCGCTAACAGCAGAAGGAACTCTGGTGACTGGAGACATTAAAGAACAAACCCATCAGGTTTTCCGCAATTTGCAGGCTGTGCTTGAAGAAGCTGGGGCATCCTTTGAAACGGTCGTAAAAGCTACTGTATTTATTAAAAATATGGACGAATTCGCGGCAGTTAACGACGTTTATGGGGAATATTTCTCCACGCATAAACCGGCCCGTTCCTGTGTAGAGGTCGCCCGTTTGCCAAAAGATGTGTTAGTTGAGATTGAAGTAGTAGCGCTCGTGAAATAAACGGGCGTTTTTTTGTGTCTTCATTTTACAAAAGTTCACAATTTCGTCCTATTTTTTAAAAAAATTTTGAAAATAAAGAAGGAATAAGCAAATTATTTGTTGAATTTATTAAACTAGCTTTTTATCATTAGAAAAAGGGTGTGAGCACATGGAAGTAACTGACGTAAGATTACGCCGGGTTAATACGGATGGAAGAATGAGAGCGATTGCATCAATCACATTGGACAATGAATTTGTTGTTCATGACATTCGTGTTATTGACGGGAACAACGGTTTATTTGTAGCTATGCCAAGTAAACGTACTCCTGATGGAGAATTTCGTGATATTGCGCATCCAATCAATTCAGGAACACGCGGTAAAATCCAAGAAGCTGTATTGGCTGAGTACCACCGTTTAGGTGAATTGGAAGTAGAATTTGAAGAAGCCGGAGCTTCCTAAAGATTATTACAACTAGGGCCTTTCTTCTAAGTAAGGCTCTTTTTTATGGTTTTTAAAAACCCACGAAACTTTCTTCTGTCCTCTACTAAAAAAACTCAAAATTACAATAATAGACACATTTCCTTCATTCCTTGAAAAGCCGCCCCATTTACGTTAATATTTTTAGTGGATAAAAAGGTTAAATTGGAGGACTTTGAACATGCCCAATCGTTATGCTGTGATTTTGGCCGCAGGACAAGGAACGCGGATGAAATCTAAGCTTTATAAAGTATTACACCCAGTTTGCGGTAAACCGATGGTCGAGCATGTGGTTGACCAAGTGGAAAAGCTGAATGTCCAAGAAATGGTCACCATCATTGGACACGGAGCGGAAATGGTGCAGGGCCAATTAGGCAGCAGGAGCTATTATGCACTTCAGGAGCAGCAGCTAGGAACAGCACATGCGGTCATGCAGGCTGCCGGAATGCTGGAAGGAAAAGAAGGCGTTACCATTGTTGTTTGCGGCGATACCCCGTTAATTAAAGCCGAAACGATGGAGTCCCTATTTAAACACCATGAAGAATTAAAGGCAAAAGCGACCATCCTTACGGCAAGAATTGATGATCCAACAGGATACGGCCGAATTATTCGCAATGAAAAAGGCCTTGTCGAGAAAATTGTCGAACATAAAGATGCTACAGAAGATGAGCGCAAAGTAAATGAAATCAATACAGGAACCTACTGTTTTGATAATGCTGCCCTTTTTGAAGCATTAAAAAATGTTTCTAATGACAATGTACAAGGAGAATACTATTTACCAGATGTCATTGAAATTTTGAAAAAACAAGGTGAAATTGTTACAGCCTTTCAAACAAATACGATAGAAGAAACCCTGGGCGTCAATGACCGGGTAGCTTTATCAGAGGCAGAGCGAATCATGCGAACACGTTTGAATGAGGCGCATATGCGAAACGGAGTAACAATCATTGACCCATCTAACACCTACATTGGAACGGATGTTGAAATCGGTCAAGATACTGTCATTTATCCTGGAACCATTTTAACAGGAAAAACCATTATTGGTGCGGAATGTCATATTGGACCAAACACAGAAATTGACACGTGTGAAGTTGGGGATGAAACAGTCATCCGTCAATCAGCTGCCTTTAAAAGCTCAATTGGTTCCCACGTCAATATCGGACCATTTGCTCACATTCGCCCTGAGTCAAATATTGATGATGATGTGAAAATTGGAAACTTCGTCGAAATTAAGAAAGCTGTATTCGGAAAAGGAAGCAAAGCCTCACACTTAAGCTATATCGGGGATGCCGAAGTCGGTAGTGATGTAAACATCGGCTGCGGATCGATTACAGTGAATTACGACGGTAAAAATAAATTTTTAACCAAAATTGAAGATGGAGTCTTTATTGGCTGCAACTCCAATCTTGTTGCCCCTGTCACTATTGGAAAGGGCGCTTATGTAGCTGCCGGATCCACAATTACAAAAGACGTACCTGGCGAGGCTTTGTCCATTGCCCGTGCCAAACAAGTGAATAAAGAAAATTACGTTGCAAAGCTTAATCTAAAGAAATAAGCGAATGATTTCAGGAGGGCCTCATGTCAAATCAATATTTAGATCCAAATTTAAAGGTATTCAGTTTAAATTCAAATCTCCCGCTTGCAAGAGAAATTGCCAAAGTAATTGGTGTCGAGCTTGGAAAGAGCTCGGTAACCAGATTCAGTGATGGAGAAATTCAAATCAATATTGAGGAAAGTATCCGCGGCTGTGATGTGTATGTCATTCAGTCTACAAGCTCGCCTGTGAATGAAAATATCATGGAATTGTTAATCATGATTGATGCCTTAAAGAGAGCTTCAGCAAAAACGATTAATATTGTAATGCCTTATTATGGCTATGCACGTCAGGATCGTAAAGCGCGCTCCCGTGAACCAATCACAGCGAAGCTTGTGGCAAACCTGCTTGAGACAGCTGGCGCGACACGTGTGCTTTGTTTAGATTTGCATGCACCGCAAATTCAAGGGTTCTTCGATATTCCTATTGACCACTTGATGGGTGTGCCTATTTTAGCTGATTATTTTTCAAATAAACAATTAAACGGTGATATTGTTGTTGTTTCTCCAGACCATGGCGGGGTTACAAGAGCAAGAAAAATGGCTGAACGCCTGAAAGCACCAATTGCGATTATTGATAAGCGCCGTCCAAGGCCGAATGTGGCTGAGGTTATGAATATCGTTGGTAATATTGAAGGCAAAGTAGCGATATTAATTGATGATATCATTGATACAGCAGGAACGATCACATTGGCAGCTAACGCATTAGTAGAGAATGGTGCATTAGAAGTATATGCATGCTGTACACATCCAGTTCTTTCAGGACCGGCGATTGAAAGAATCCAAAATTCAAAAATTAAGGAATTAGTGGTGACTAACTCTATTGCTCTTTCAGAAGAGAAAAAGACGGATAAAATCATTAATTTATCTGTCGCACCATTAATTGGAGAAGCGATTATCCGCATCCACGAAGAACAATCTGTAAGTACCCTATTTGATTAATAGGCCATATTAGGATCTGACTTTTTAGGTCAGGTCCTTCTTCGCTATAAGTGTTATTTTTTGAAAGGCCGTGTTAATGTCATTCTTGATTTTTAAACCCTGTTGATTGGAGCGGAAGGCACGAAGACTCCTGCGGGAGTACGGGGCAGGGGGGACCCCACAGGCGCTTAAGCGCCGAGGAGGCTCCCCAGCGCGCCCGCGAACCGCTCGTGCCTGGGAGCGGAAATCAATAGGCAAGTTTAACACAGCCTTTTGTAAAAAAAATGTTTAGTCCTTCCTATTTTGGGGCAATTTTATATAGAATGTTTTATTCAAAATAGGAAGGTGACAATACATGAGTACTGTTTTACAAGCAAAAGAGCGGAAAGAACTCCGCCATTCGGCATTACGAAAAATCAGAGATAATGGGAATATTCCTGCTGTCATCTATGGAGCAAGAGTGGATAGCAAGCCGGTCTATATCAGTTCAGCTGATTTAACAAAGACAATCCGCGCTGTCGGACGTAATGGGGTCATTTCACTTGATGTTGACGGCAGCAAACAGGATGTTATCTTAACCGATTATCAAGAGGATTTTATTAAAAAAGAAATTCTTCATGTTGATTTCTTAGCCGTAGATAAATCATCCAAGATCAACGTTAATGTAAGACTTGCTCTTGTAGGTGAGGCAATCGGAGTGAAGGACGGCGGTGTCCTTCAGCAGCCGCTTCATGAAATTTCGATTACGGCAACCCCAGATAATATTCCACAGCAAATTGAAGTCGATATCACGAACCTTCAGGTCGGCGAAAACATAACGGTTGGCGACATTCCATCAGGTGGTGCTTTCAGCATTAACCACGAGGATGAGGAAGTCGTTGCTTCTATCCTGCCGCCTAAGGCCGAAGAGGAAATTGATGCTGGGGAGCAGCAAGAAGGCGGCCACCCTGATAATGAAGAAGGAAGAGAAACAACACCAGTCGGTGGAGAATAGAAACAAAGACGTAACCTATCTTGGTTACGTCTTTATCGCATTTCCATAGAAAATATATTATATTATGGGAGATAGCTATGTTCCGAAATTTTTTTAAAAGGTTGGCTAAACCAAAAGAGGAGGGAACGCCTATGAAATTAATAGTTGGTTTAGGAAACCCGGGGAAACAGTATGACCAAACAAGGCATAATATCGGTTTTGAAGTCATAGATGCCTTATCGAGTCAAATGAATATACCGCTTAATCAATCCAAATTTAAAGGATTATATGGGATTGGTTTTCATAAAGGAGAGAAGATTCTTCTCTTAAAACCTCTTACATACATGAATTTATCTGGAGAGTCGATCAGAGCTGTAATGGACTATTACCAAATTGAGTTAGAAGATCTGCTAGTTATCTATGATGATCTCGATTTGCCCGTCGGAAAGATCAGACTGCGTCAAAAGGGAAGTCCCGGCGGACATAACGGAATTAAATCAACCGTCGCACACCTTGGAACACAGCAGTTCAACCGGATTCGAATTGGAATTGACCGCCCTGAGCCGGGAATGAGCGTGCCGGATTATGTTTTAGGACGTTTCCGTCAGGATGAAAGGCCTTTGACACAAGAAGCTGTGAAAAAAAGTTCTGAAGCCTGTGAAGTCTGGCTGGAGAAGCCTTTCTTACAGGTAATGAATGAATATAATCAGTAAGTATTCATGATACAGGCTAAAATGACATACAATAAAGTGCATAAGAAACTAGTTGAATAAGTTCCTCCTATCAGGTTAATACTAGAAGGGAATCGTAGATTAGGGAGGGACAGGCGTGGCCATCCATTACCATTGTCGTCATTGCGGTACGAACCTTGGTTCCATTGAAAAAGCATCGGTCCATTCAGAAAGCCTTGGTCTTCATAAATTAACGGATCAGGAAAGAATAGATATGGTTGCTTATGACTCATCAGGTGATATCCATATCACGGCCATCTGTGAAGATTGTCAGGAAGCTTTGGAACGGAATCCAGACTACCACCAATACGATTACCTTATTCATTAACCAGCTTTGGATGCTATTCCAAAGCGTTTTTCTATTTATATTTTTCTAGATATTTAAAAAATATACGTGTTTAAGAAAGGAGGAGAAACCTTGAACGGTTTAAAGTCATTATTCCTGAAGCAGGAGGATGTACACTCCATCATAGTCGGTGTGCAAGAGGGCTTAAGGGAACAGCTAATTGCCGGATTATCAGGCTCGTCTAGGACAGTCCTTACGGCTTCGGTCTATGAACAAATGAAAAGGCCGATTATGCTCGTCACCCACAATCTATTACAAGCCCAAAAACTCTATGATGATATTGTAAATCTACTAAGTGAAAAAGAAGTGTTTCTTTTTCCGGCTAATGAATTGATTGCCGCTGAAATGAGTATTGCCAGTCCAGAATTAAAGGCGCAGCGAATTGAAGCCTTAAATCACTGGAGCAAGCAGCAGCAAGGCATATTAATTGTCCCAATTTCCGGATTAAAGAAGATCCTTCCTCCAAAATCGTTATGGAAGGAATACCAGCTTTCTTTAAAAATTGGCGAAGATTTAAATATTGATAAAATGTTAAATACCTTTGTCCAAATGGGCTATGTTCGGACTGAAATGGTCACGACACCAGGGGAATTCAGCGTTAGAGGCGGAATTATTGATATCTATCCGCTTACTGAAACGAACCCGCTCCGAATTGAATTATTTGATACAGAGGTAGATTCGATTCGCTATTTCTCTTTGGAGGATCAGCGTTCCAAAGAGAAGGTTTCGGAGATTATGATTGGCCCGGCAACGGAGGTATTGCTTAAAGCGGAGGATTATAGCCGAATGATCGGCAAGCTGGAGGATGGTTTATCCAAAAGTCTTAAAAAATTAAAAGATGATAAAGCGAAAATCCAGTTATCACAAAATATCAGTTTCGAACTGGAGCAATTGAAAAATGGCCATAAGCCTGATCAAGTCTTTAAATACCTCTCGCTGGCATATGAAAGGCCTAGTAGTTTACTAGACTACCTGCCAAGTAATGGATTGGTGTTTATTGATGAAATCAGTCGTGTTCAAGAGATGAACGACTCCCTTATAAAAGAGGAAGCTGAATGGTATACCTCTCTGCTTAGTGAAGGCCAAATCATTCATGATTTACATATTTCCCATGATTTGCAGTCGATGCTGCAAAAAAAGGAATTTCCAATCCTGTACATGTCCCTGTTTTTACGACATGTAGCCAATACGAGTCCGCAGAATATTATTAATATCTCTTGCAAGCAAATGCAAAATTTCCATGGACAAATGCATGTGTTAAAGGCAGAGATTGATCGTTGGAAAAAAGGCAATTATTCTATTTTATTTTTAGGACCAGACGAAGAACGGGTCAAAAAGCTTGAGCGGGTGCTAGAGGATTATGAAATTGAGGCCAGCATTATAAAGGGAGGCCAGCAGCTGCTCCCTGGCAAAGTTCAGATTATGAAAGGAAACCTGCAAACAGGTTTTGAGCTTTCTATTCAAAAAATTGCCGTCATCACAGAAGAAGAGCTGTTTAACAAACGGGTGAAAAAATCAGCCAGCCGTCAAAAGCTATCAAATGCTGAAAGAATCAAGAGTTACTCAGAGCTTAGAATTGGCGATTATGTTGTTCACGTCAATCACGGAATTGGCAAGTATTTGGGAATTGAAACGCTGGTCATCAACGGAATTCATAAGGATTATCTCCATATTCGTTATCAGGGGACCGATAAACTCTATGTTCCGGTAGAACAAATCGACCAGGTCATGAAGTATGTCGGCTCAGAAGGAAAAGAACCGAAAATCTATAAACTGGGCGGCACGGATTGGAAAAAGGTTAAGAAAAAGGTTCAATCCTCTGTTCAGGATATCGCCGACGATTTAATTAAGCTGTATGCGGAAAGAGAAGCGGCCGTTGGCTATGCTTTTACACCGGATGGTGATATGCAGAGAGAATTTGAAACCTCCTTTGCGTATCAGGAAACGGAAGACCAATTGCGCTCGATTCATGAAATTAAAAAGGATATGGAACGTGGACGGCCAATGGACCGCTTATTGTGCGGGGATGTTGGCTATGGAAAAACAGAGGTTGCCATCCGTGCCGCTTTTAAAGCCATTGCAGATGGCAAGCAGGTTGCGTTCCTTGTGCCGACAACGATTTTGGCGCAACAGCATTTTGAAACACTCCGAGAAAGATTTCAAGACTATCCGATTAATATTGGCCTGTTAAGCCGTTTCCGCTCGAAAAAACAACAAACCGATACTATTAAAGGTCTAAAGGCCGGTTCATGTGATATTGTCGTCGGAACCCATCGCCTGTTATCGAAGGATATTGTCTATCGAGATTTAGGGCTGTTAATTATTGACGAGGAACAACGATTTGGTGTTACTCATAAGGAAAAAATTAAGAAGTTAAAAACCAACGTTGATGTCCTTACGTTAACGGCAACGCCAATCCCAAGGACGCTGCATATGTCGATGCTTGGAGTCCGCGACTTATCGGTGATCGAGACACCTCCGGAGAATCGATTCCCTGTCCAGACTTATGTTATGGAGTACAATGGATCATTGGTGAGAGAGGCAATCGAAAGAGAACTAGCCCGTGACGGACAAGTCTACTTTTTATATAACCGGGTGGAAGACATTGAGCGGAAGGCAGAGGAAATTTCCATGCTTGTCCCAGATGCACGCGTTACCTATGCACATGGCCAGATGACGGAAAATGAATTGGAATCGGTGATGATTAGTTTCTTAGCCGGGGAGTTTGACGTTCTGGTCAGTACGACCATCATTGAGACAGGGGTCGATATTCCAAATGTGAATACGTTGATTGTCTTTGATGCCGACCGCATGGGGCTGTCCCAGCTTTATCAGCTTCGCGGCCGTGTCGGCAGGTCAAACCGCGTTGCCTATGCCTACTTTACGTACCGCAAGGATAAGGTACTGACGGAAGTGGCTGAAAAACGCCTGCAAGCAATTAAAGAATTTACCGAGTTAGGTTCTGGCTTTAAAATCGCGATGCGCGATTTATCCATCCGCGGGGCCGGTAATTTATTAGGCGCCCAGCAGCATGGCTTCATTGATTCGGTTGGGTTTGACTTGTATTCACAAATGCTGAAGGAAGCGATTGAGGAGCGTAAAGGCGACCTGGTTTCCGCAGAGGTAAAAACAAATGTAGAAATCGATCTTGAGATTGATGCTTACATTCCGGATACGTATATTAAGGATGGCCATCAAAAGATTGAGATGTATAAGCGATTTAGAGGCGCCCAGGCGCTTGAGGATATTGAAGAGCTACAGTCGGAAATGCAGGACCGTTTCGGTGAATATCCGGATGAGGTTTCCTACCTTTTCCAAATTGCTGAAATGAAGATCTATGCTGCGCTAAGCGGAGTCGAGCAAATCAAACAGGTTAAACAAGACGTAACCATATTAATCAACGAAAAGGTTACCAACACCATTGATGGAAGCAAACTTTTCAGAATCGCTAATCAATTCGGCCGAAATGTCACACCGGGAATGGAAGGCCAAAAATTAAAAATAATGATCAAGACGAAAGAATATGAAACTGCCGAGTGGCTGAACATTGCTTTTGAAATGATAAAGGCCATTCCCACTGCTAAAAGAGAACAGGAAAATCAGGTGAATTAAAAAGAGTCCTCATGGATTGTCCATGAGGACAAAAATCCTGATGGAGAAGTGGAAAACTGTCCTCATGGAGCGTTAATGAGGACAAAAATCATGATGGAGAAGCAGAACTTGTCCTCATGGAGCGTTCATGAGGACAAAAATCATGATGGAGAAGCAGAACTTGTCCTCATGGAGCGTTCATGAGAACAAAAATCCTGATGGAGAAGCAGAACTTGTCCTCATGGAGCGTTCATGAGGACAAAAATCATGATGGAGAATGGAAAACTGTCTTCATGGAGCGTTCATGAGAACAAAAATCCTGATGGAGAAACAGAACCTGTCCTCATGGAGCGTTCATGAGGACAAAACCAAGTTAAAAAGGCAAAACCTGTCCTCATAAAACACTTGGAAACCCAAACCCCAAAAAGGCCTCTTAAATCAGGACCTATTTTTACCATTTAATACAATTTCTCTTATTCTCATCCTATTCTCTTTGGGAAAATTTCCTGTAAATGTGAAATTTATATGTCGAGTGTGTATAGAACTTTCCAGTTGAAAGATACTAAGTTCAAAGTTGGTGATGATTGCTATTAAAGGAAACACAGTCAATCACCAAGTTGAAAAATCATCAGATGAAAGTGAGGCAACATTGGATGAAAGCAACTGGAATAGTTCGTCGAATCGATGATTTGGGTCGTGTTGTAATTCCTAAAGAAATACGCAGAACCCTGCGTATCCGTGAAGGGGATCCGTTAGAGATCTTTGTTGATCGGGACGGAGAAGTCATATTAAAGAAGTATTCACCAATCAGCGAATTAAGCGATTTTGCCAAAGAATATGCAGAAGCCCTATTTGATAGCCTCGGTAACCCAATTTTAATTTGTGATAGAGACGCCTTCATTGCAGTAGCAGGCGGTTCCAAAAAGGATTATTTAAATAAGAATATTAGTGATTTAGTTGAAAAAACAATGGAAGAACGTAATTCAGTCCTGGTTAACCAGCAAGGTGAAATTGCTCTGGCCGATGGCAATGATGAAACTGTATCATCGTATACCATTGGACCGATTATTGCAAATGGGGATCCAATTGGAGCGGTCATTATCTACTCCAAAGAAGGCTCCCTTGGTGAAGTAGAACAAAAAGCTGTAGAAACAGCAGCAGGTTTCCTGGCAAGACAAATGGAGTCATAATATTTTCATTTAAAAAGGCAGCATCGGCTGTCTTTTTTATTTAATTAGAAAGTATAAATTTCGACTTCGAGAATTGTCCAGCTCCAGCGCCTAGCCCCTCGAGGTTCCTGGTCGTGGCTGACCACTAAGGAAATCTCCTTAGAGTGATCATCGCAGGAACAAGCTCTGCTTGTTCCGAAGGCGCTTCCGCTTTTCTTATAAGCGATAAAACAAGCATCACTATGCTATAATAACCTCGAGTTTACATAGTAGGTGAAAAAATGCAAAAGACTCATAACCCTTCAAAGACTTTATTTAGAGGAGCCTTTATCTTAACCCTTGCAGCCATCATAACCAAAATACTCAGCGCGTTTTACCGGATTCCATTTCAAAACATTGTCGGTGATATTGGTTTTTACATATACCAGCAAGTGTACCCGTTTTATGGGATTGCCATGGTCCTGTCAACTACAGGCTTTCCCGTTGTGATCTCGAAGCTTTATGCAGAACAAAAAGCAAAAGGGGACGATCAAAAATCTCGCCTCCTTCTGCTTGTATCGTTTATTTATTTACAGTTATTCGGCTTTGTCTGCTTTCTTGTCCTATATTTTGGGGCGAATCAAATCGCCTTGTGGATGAATGATCCTCATTTATCCATCCTTTTAAGGGTAGTCGCGATTGTCTTTTTAACCTTTCCATTTGTTTCGCTCCTCAGGGGCTATTATCAAGGAATCGGCGACATGGTGCCGACGGCTCTATCCCAGGTAGGAGAACAAACAACTAGGGTGCTTACGATTATCCTTTTATCGTATTTGTTTATGCAAAAAGGATCCTCACTTTACCTTGTTGGCGGCGGAGCGATGTTTGGCTCTATTACAGGGAGTCTGATCTCAGCGATTATTCTGTTTATGTTCTTATGGATTCGTAAAGAATGGAAATGGGTAGCACCCAAAAAGGCAATATTCCAAAGCTATACGGAGGATGCGAAACAGATTTTTAAGTCGCTCGTTTTTCAGGGTCTGACCATCTGCCTGAGCGGAATGCTGCTAATATTTCTCCAATTAGGCGACTCTTTGAATCTGTTTTCTTTGCTTACTTCTAGTGGAATCGAGCAGGATATCGCAAAAGGCTTAAAAGGAGTATTTGACCGCGGTCAGCCATTAATTCAACTGGGGACAACTGTAGCTACCGCGATGTCGTTAACATTGGTTCCCTTGATCACTAAGGAGCGAATGGCGCACAAACCCCAATTTTTATATCATAAAATAAAACTGGCCATCAAGGTTAGCATTGTCATTGGTCTTGGCGCCTCTGCCGGATTATGGGCTATCATCGAACCGACAAACACCATGCTGTTTGAGAATGAAGCGGGTTCATCTGTCTTAGGAATTCTAGGTTTTGTGATTTTGTTTACTTCGATTATTCTAACGCTGATTGCCATCATGCAGGGGCTGGGAAATCTTATTTTTCCGGCATTAGCTGTCCTATGTGCGTTTCCATTGAAGTATTTCCTTAACATTATTTTCGTCCCGAAGTTTGCAACAATGGGAGCGGCATTTTCTTCCTTGATTACCTTAGCCATTATAAGTGTACTATTGTTTATGAGATTAAAAAAAATGGTCAAAATCCCGTTGTTTAACACTCATTTTTTAGGAACTGTACTAGCGGCAACGGTTCTGATGGTTCTTTTTTTAAAGGGCTATTTAATTGTATCAGGTTTCATTTTCAGCCCATTGGACTTGGGTCGGATTGGAGCTGCTTTTCAAGCAATCAGCTCTGCCTGTTTCGGCGGCTTGCTGTTTTTACTGATTATTATTAGAGGAAGCGTGTTTCATGAAGAAGAACTCTCCTTATTTCCATTGGGAAGTAAGCTCATTCATATAATGGTTCGAAAGGATAGAAGATAAAATGGTGAAAAAAATTGAAGTTTTAGGTTTAGGGGCAGGCGACTTAGAACAGCTGCCAATGGGAATTTATAAAAAATTACTGAATGCCAGCCACCTTTTTTTAAGAACAAAGGAACATCCCGTAGTAAACGAGTTAGAAAAAGAAGGGATGAACTACTCTTCCTTTGATTCCGTTTATGAAAAACATGATCAATTTGAAGCGGTATACCAAGAAATCGCCAGGACTCTTTTGGAAAAGGCACAAACGAAAGAGATTTTTTATGCGGTTCCGGGCCATCCGCTCGTTGCCGAGCAAACAGTTCAGCTTCTTTTAGAAAACGGACCAAAACAAGGGGTGGAAATTATCATCGGCGGCGGTCAAAGCTTTATTGATGCCCTATTTGCTTCGTTAAAAATTGACCCGGTTGATGGATTTCAGCTGCTTGACGGGACGATGCTCCAGGCCAGTCAGCTGAATTTGAACCAGCACATGATGATTAGCCAAGTCTATGATCAATTTGTTGCCTCCGATGTGAAATTAACTTTAATGGAAAAATTACCTGATGATTATGAGGTATGGATTGTGACGGCAGCAGGCAGTAAAGAGGAAGTCATTGAAAAGGTGCCGCTGTATGAGCTTGATCGTAATGTATCGCTCAATAATCTCACCTCTGTCTATGTCCCTCCAGTAAAGGACGAACAAATCTTGTGGAAAAATTTCTCTAAGCTGCGCGAGATTATTGCTGATTTAAGAGGACCGGACGGTTGCCCGTGGGATAAGGAACAAACCCATGATTCCCTGAAAAAATACTTAATTGAAGAAACCTATGAAGTCATCGAGGCAATCAACAACGAAGATATCGACCATCTCGTTGAGGAACTTGGAGATGTTCTCCTTCAAGTAATGCTCCATGCCCAAATTGGTGAGGATGACGGTTATTTTTCCATCGATGATGTAATTGAAGGACTTTCTGCCAAAATGGTCCGCAGGCATCCCCATGTGTTTGGTAATGTAATAGCAGAAAATGCCGAACAGGTGCTACAAAACTGGGAAGATATAAAAAAGAAGGAAAAAGGCGATGTACAATCTTCATTACTAGAAGGTGTTTCAAAATCCCTTCCGAATTTGCTTCAGGCCTACGAATTACAAAAGAAAGCTGCCAAAGTTGGCTTCGACTGGCAGGAGATTTCTCCAGCCTTGGAGAAAGTGAAGGAAGAACTCGAGGAATTTGTAAATGAACTGGATGGAACGGAAGAAGGTCTTATGCGAGCGAAAAAGGAATTTGGCGACTTGTTGTTCGCGTTTGTGAATGTAGCAAGATTTTTAAAGATTCATCCCGAAGAAGCCCTATTTGAAACGAACGAAAAGTTCAAGCGCCGGTTTCAATATGTCGAGGAAATGGTGGAAAAGAGCGGCCGGACGTTTGAAGATCACACGCTGGAAGAGCTGGATCAGTACTGGGATGAAGCAAAGTTAAAAGGATTATAGAATGGGGGACGAAGCATGCGTCTAGATAAGTTTTTAAAAGTTTCAAGATTAATAAAAAGAAGAACATTAGCTAAAGAGGTATCTGACCAAGGCAGAATCGAAGTAAATGGAAAAGAAGCTAAGGCCAGTACCACGGTCAAGGTGGGCGATGAATTAACGATTCGCCTTGGGCAAAGAAAGGTCACAGCAAGAATCGAAAGGATTCAGGAAACCACTCGTAAGGATGAAGCGGCTGAGATGTATACAATCATAAATGAAGAAAGAATCAGTTCCATAGAAAACCCACTGGAGTAGTAATGTTCTAAATCTCTTTTCCCTCACATAAATATGTATCAAAAAGGTTGTACAAATGATTGTGAGGGATGAAGAGTGAGCCAATATTATGATAGCAATCCACAAAAGAGCAGCAATGTTCCTGATCATGATGTGATTATGCGGGGGAGAAAGCTACTTGATATTACCGGTGTTAAACAAGTAGAAAGCTTTGATAATGAGGAATTTTTATTGGAAACGTCGATGGGATTTTTGGCCATTAAAGGGCAGAACCTGCAAATGAAGAATCTTGATGTTGAAAAGGGCATTGTCTCCATCAAGGGGAAGATTTTTGATTTAGTATACTTAGATGAGCAGCACGGGGAGAAAGCTAAAGGCTTCTTTAGCAAGTTATTCCGATGACCCTTTCGACGCAATTTTTAACGATGCTTTCGATGATTGGAATGGGGTCGGTGTTTGGAGCCATGTTTGATACGTATCAGCGTTTTTTAAACCGCCCCAAACAAAAGCGCTGGATTGTTTTTATTAATGATCTATTATTTTGGATGATTCAAGCGATAATTATCTTTTATACCCTATTCCTCGTTAATAATGGAGAATTACGATTTTATATCTTTATTGCGTTAATTTGTGGCTTCGCAGCCTATCAAAGCTTGTTTAAAGGGATCTACCTCCGTTTACTTGAGTTCTTAATTCGAACGATTATTTCCATTGCCAAATTTATTAAACAGACCTTTCATCTCCTTGTGTATAAACCAGTCGTCGGTTTAATCCAACTGGTCATCATCATACTTCTTTCCATTGGCAGGGGGCTTATATCCCTTGTCAAATTTATTTTTAAGATTTTGATGTCCATTGTAAAAATCCTTCTCACTATTTTACAAAAAATATTATTAGTTTTTTGGAAGCTTTTGCCGAAAAGTCTTAAAAAATCCGTCGAGAAGTTATATAATAGAACGGCAGGAAAATTCAAGAAAATCGGGAATTATATTGTAAAGTGGAAAGATAAGTGGAAAAAGAAAAAAGAGTAAGGGGGGAAGGGAATGGGAACGCCAGCCCAAAAAAATGTATCCAAGATTCAGACAACCTATGTTGCCCAGCAGGAGTACGCGGAAATTGCCTCGGCTAGGAAAAAGAAGCAGGTTATTAGACGCCTTTCGGTGTTTTTCATTTTTGCCAGCTTACTATCATACCTGATGATTTCCAGTTTTCTTTCCCAAACTACTAAGCTCGAAGCCAAAATAGCGCAAAAAAAACAGGTGGACAACCAGCTTGCTGGTTTAAAAAAGGAACGGGATAACTTAAAACAGGAAATAATTAATTTAAATGATGATGACTACATTGCTAAATTTGCCAGGAAAGAGTTCTTTTTCTCTAAGGAAAACGAAGTCATCTTTACGATCCCAGATGAAAAGAAGGAAAAATGAACCAATGTGTAGTCTTATTGACACTCAATTTTTTCTTTCTGTATAATATAGAGTAAGATTGATTTTTTAAATTATTAAGGAGGAACATTCTTTTTATGTCAATTGAAGTAGGCAGCAAGTTACAGGGAAAGGTAACAGGGATTACAAATTTCGGAGCGTTTGTGGAGCTGCCGGATGGCTCAACAGGACTCGTCCACATCAGTGAGGTTGCTGACAACTATGTAAAAGATATTAACGACCATCTTAAAGTTGGCGACCAAGTTGAGGTAAAAGTCATCAATGTTGAGAAGGATGGAAAGATTGGCCTATCCATTAAAAAGGCAAAGGATAGACCTGAACAGCCGGAAAGAGAAAGAAGACAACACTCACATTCGCAACGTCCTCGTCAAGGTAGATCAAACGATCGTAACAATGCTAGACCAGAAAACTTTGAAACAAAAATGGCAAAATTTTTAAAAGATAGTGAGGATCGTTTATCTTCCTTAAAGCGCCACACGGAATCCAAGCGTGGAGGAAGAGGAGCTAGACGGGGTTAACTTGCTGCTCGCTTTTTTCGGAAAAAGCAGGTTCCACTGAATATCCAATAGATCAAGACAGGTCTCAAACGACTTGTCTTTTTTGTATTTATTTTAAAGTATCAATTTTGACTTTGAGAATTGTCCAGCTACAGCGCCTAGGGGCTCTTTGGTCTACAGCCAATCCGTCGAGAAGGTTAAAAAGCAACCTTTCCGCCGGCTTGTCTTATGCTTGTCGCCCCTAGGAAAAAATGAACTGCTTTTTTCCCTGGTCAAGGCGCTTCCGCTTTTCTTATTCCGACATTAATTGATTAAAATAGTGAAAACCGTCGAACGATTTTCACTATTCCGTTCACTATTTTGACAATTTTCTGAATCTAGCAAATTTATAATAGACTCCAACGATGAATTAGTAGGGAGTGTGATTTATGGAAAAGCTAGAGCGGAGTTTAATAGAACCAATCGGAGAAGTCAACCTTCATTCATCAAAATGGGACCCTGGGCTTGGAGTCAAAAAAGTTCAATTATTACTAGAGTCCTTTTTTATAAAGAAAGGTTTTCTATTATTAATAGTAGGGTTTTTGCTAGGAAGGGCGCTGATCCTAGCGAAGTTGACCCCATTTTGCCTGCCTTTTTTTGCCTCTGTCTATTTAATTAGAAGGGATCGGGCACCGCTTGCCTTAATTGGGCTGATTGCAGGAGCAGCCACCCTTTCATTAGCTAATGCAGCCTCAACCTTTGCAATCTCAATCCTTTTCCTAGTCATTTATCGGGTCAGCAGGAAATGGCTGACAAATGAAATGAGGGCTTTGCCGCTTTTTGTCGGCATTATTTTAGGAATTGGAAAATTAGCAGAAAGCTTCATCCTCTCAAAGCAATTGACCCTATATGATGCGATGATGGTCGGTGTCCAGGCAAGCCTTGCCTTTATTTTAACCCTGATCTTCTTACAAAGTATCCCGCTCTTGACCTTAAATAAACGCAGACAATTATTAAAAACGGAAGAAATCGTCTGCCTCATCATCATGCTTGCTTCGATTATGACGGGAACCATTGGTTGGAAGCTATATGATTTGTCGATAGAGCATATCATGTCCCGTTATTTGGTATTAGTCTTTTCCTTTATAGCAGGGGCAACCGTTGGCTCAACCGTTGGGGTCGTGACGGGATTAATTTTCAGCCTTGCAAGCGTATCAAGCTTTTATCATATGAGTTTACTGGCCTTTTCTGGTGTTCTGGGCGGATTATTGAAGGAAGGGAAAAAAATCGGTGTTTCGATCGGCTTATTTATTTCTACTCTATTAATCGGTATGTATGGAGAAGGCGGCGGTTCGATCACACAGACAGTTTTAGAGACGTCTGCGGCCGTACTTTTATTTTTGCTAACACCACAAAGTCTGACATCAAGATTAGCAAAATATATTCCGGGAACACCTGAATATACAGCGGAGCAGCAAAAATATATGCGTAAAATGCGTGATGTTACCGCACAGCGGGTCTCGCAGTTTTCAAGTCTATTTCATACGCTGTCGAAAAGTTTTTCACAAACGGAAGTTATACCGAATGAAGATTATGACCAGCGGGAAATGGATTATTTTATGAGTAATGTAACGGAAAAGACATGCCAAACCTGCTTTAAGAAGGAACAATGCTGGGCAAAGAATTTTGCAGGAACTTATTCATATATGGAAGAAATTATCCATGAAATGGACCAAAATGACGGCAATGTTTCTTTAAGACTTTCAAAGGAATGGGAAAAAATATGTTCCCGTCCGAAAAGGGTATACGAAACCATTGGACAAGAGTTAACGTTTTTCCAAGCTAATCAAAAATTAAAAAAGCAGGTGCATGAATCCAGAAAGCTTGTCGCCGACCAATTGCTGGGTGTATCCGAGGTGATGGATAATTTCGCTAAGGAAATTCAGCGCGAAAGGGAAAATCATTATAAACAGGAAGAACAAATCATGGAGGCACTTCAAGGTTTCGGAATCCATATTGAGCAAGTGGAGATTTATAGCCTGGAGCCTGGTAATGTTGATATCGAAATGAGTGTCCCATTCTGTAATGGCCACGGGGAATGTGAAAAGCTGATTGCACCGATGCTATCCGATATTCTGGCAGAAACGATTATCGTCAATAAGGAGGAATGTGCCACCTATCCAAATGAGTTCTGTTACGTTACCTTTAGGTCGTCAAAGGCTTATACAGTTGAAACGGGGGTAGCCCATGCGGCCAAGGATGGCGGCTTAGTTTCTGGTGATAGTTATTCAACCATTGAGCTCGGCTTCGGCAAATATGCAATTGCAATCAGCGATGGCATGGGAAATGGGGAGAGAGCCCATTATGAAAGTAAAGAAACGCTGCAGCTATTACAAAAGATCCTCCAGTCAGGTATTGATGAAAAAGTGGCAATCAAATCGATTAATTCGATCCTCTCACTAAGAACAACAGATGAAATTTTTTCTACCTTGGATTTAGCGATGATTGATTTAAAGAATGCTGCCGCTAAATTCCTTAAAATTGGTTCGACCCCAAGCTTTATTAAAAGGGGTAATAAGATTATTAAGATTCAAGCGAGCAATCTGCCAATCGGGATTCTGCAGGAATTTGAAGTCGATGTTGTCAGCGAGCAATTAAAAGCTGGCGATTTGTTAATTATGATGAGCGATGGGGTGTTCGAGGGGCCGAAGCATGTTGAAAATTATGATTTGTGGATGAAACGAAAATTACATGAATTAGAAACAGAAGATCCGCAAGAAATAGCCGATTTAATTATGGAGGAAGTGATTCGCTCAAGAGCGGGAGTTATTGCTGACGATATGACAGTAACCGTAGCAAAAATAAAACATAATACCCCAAAATGGGCGTCCATCCCGGTTTATAAAAAAAGAAAGCATGCATAAATGTTTATTTTATACAGCACCTTCCAAAATTATGTATAAATCACCCCCACACGGTCGAAAATGGTATCAATACATGTAGTGGAGGGAGAAGGTTATGTATACAGGGAAAATCCGGCAAATTTTGTTGATCACGGATGGATGCTCCAATCAAGGAGACGATCCGATCGCGATGTCTGCACTCGCCAAAGAGCAGGGAATTACCGTTAACGTCATTGGTGTGATGGAGCATGATGTTATTGATGAAAAAGGAATGACCGAAATTGACGGGATCGCGATGTCAGGTGGAGGTGTCAGCCAAATTGTCTATGCCCAGCAGCTTTCACAAACCGTGCAGATGGTCACCCGAAAAGCGATGAATCAAACGATACAAGGTGTGGTCAACCGCGAGCTCCAACAGATTTTGGGCCGTTCGCAAACAATGGAAGACCTGCCTCCTGAAAAACGCGGTGAGGTCATGGAGGTTGTCGACGAATTAGGGGAAACTGTCGAATTAGAAGTGTTGATTCTTGTCGACACAAGTGCAAGTATGAAGCATAAGCTAGAAACGGTAAAAGAGGCACTGTTAGACCTTTCGCTTAGCTTAAATGCCCGGACGGGAGAAAATCAATTTTCTGTTTATGTATTTCCCGGGAAAAAGAATGATGTCGAAAAATTGCTGGATTGGACGCCAAAGCTACAATCTTTGACAAGTATCTTTTCGCAGTTATCAACCGGAGGGATTACCCCAACTGGCCCGGCCCTACGTACCGCCCTTTCTGCTTTCAGTCAAAAACGATCATTAAGGAGTCTGCTTGCACGTGATGATGAATCATTCTTTGAAGAGTCAATGTAAAGTCAGTCCCGGAACCGTCATTTCAGGAAAATGGCATGGAAATAAATATTCGATTATAAAGGAACTAGGATTTGGAGCAAACGGGGTTGTCTACCTTGCAAAATACAATGACACTCAAGTAGCGTTAAAAATGAGTGATAATGGCATGTCGATCACCTCTGAGGTAAATGTTTTAAAATCCTTTGCAAAGGTCCAGGGGCCATCATCCCTCGGGCCTTCTTTGCTTGATGTAGATGATTGGCAAACGAATCGCGGGCGCATTTCCTTTTATGTAATGGAATATATTCACGGCCCTGATTTTCTTTCTTTTTTACAACAAAAGGGGAAATCGTGGACGACTGTTTTATTTTTGCAGCTTCTCAAAGATTTAGATAACTTGCATGAAAACGGTTGGGTTTTCGGTGATTTAAAACCTGAAAATTTAATTGTTACTGGACCGCCTCCCAAAATTAGATGTATTGATGTGGGGGGGACGACTATCCAAGGCAGAGCCATTAAGGAATTCACCGAGTTTTATGATCGTGGCTATTGGGGGCTGGGCGGAAGAAAGGCGGAACGCTCCTATGATTTATTCTCGGTTGCCATGATCATGATCAACACTGCCTATCCGAAACGTTTTACTAAAACAACGGGAGGAATCGCTCAGCTAAGAGAGGCGATTCGCCAAAAATCGGAGTTAATTCCCTTTGAAAAAGTAATGTTAAAAGCACTTCAAGGGCATTATACAACCGCCAAACAAATGCGGACAGACTTATTAGATTTACTGAACGAACATCCAAGTTCTAATCCGAAACAAAGCCCTACTAAGGCATACTCTACGGCCCAGGCGAAGCCATCACAGGGAAGTCCGCCCATTTCAAGGCGCCATTATCGGAAAAAGAAGAAA
Source organism: Neobacillus bataviensis (assembly GCF_019969725.1). The sequence goes on along the minus strand of NZ_JAHXYW010000023.1, from coordinate 13,169 downwards.
AAGAGCGGATGGATTGAATTTTTTGTGATCACGGCGGTATTAGCCGTTTTATATAGCGGATATATTTTTTTAAAACTACTATAAATATTGAAACCATTTTGAAGGTTATTCGTATTAAAATGAAGAAAATATTTCTATAGGCATAGCAAAGCCTAAATTTTGATAGTTCCTTCGTTGTAGTGGTATGCTATTAATATTCTCATCTTATTTTAATAAGGAAGTTTTTTATATGTTGGAAAAAAAGGTCACGGCTTTTCTTGAACGCCATTCTTTCAAACTGAACAATAAAAAAATTGTCGTTGGTGTATCAGGCGGGCCGGATTCTTTAGCGTTACTTCACTTCTTGCTGGGGGAAAGAGATAAAATGAATCTTTCCATTGTAGCAGCCCATGTTGACCATATGTTCCGCGGTCAAGAATCCTATGAGGATGCGATGTTTGTTAAAAACTTTTGTGAACAAAATCAAGTCCCCTTTGAAATGGCCCGGATTAATGTTCCAAAAATCATGGAAGATACCGGGAAAAGCTCACAGCTTGCAGCAAGAGAAGCGCGATATGATTTTTACTTAAGTACTATGGAAAAATATGATTTCCCTTTTTTAGCCCTTGGTCATCATGGGGATGACCAAATCGAAACGATGCTGATGAGGGCAACGAGGGGAAGCACGGGGATGGCACGAGCAGGAATACCTTTTTCTCGCCCTTTTCATAAAGGCCGAATCTTTCGTCCATTTTTATGCTTATCCAAGGATGAGATTTGGAGCTATTGTAAATTCAATGAGCTTACTCCAAGGCTGGACCCGAGTAATGAAAAAGGAGTTTATAGCAGGAATCGATTCCGTAAGCAAGTTCTCCCGTTTTTGAAAACGGAAAATCCCCATGTGAATGAGAATTTCCAACGATTTAGTGAAGATTTACAATCAGATGAAACCTTTCTTCTGGAATTAACAGAAAGACACATGAATACAGTAGTGAAAATAAGGGAAAAGAGCAAAATAGCCATTGACATTAACCAGTTTCTAGAAGTGCCTTTACCTTTACAAAGAAGAGGGATTCAACTAATATTAAACTATCTTTACATGGGAAAATCGGCTGATCTTTCTGCTGTACATATCGAGCAAGTATATCACTTAATACGTCATAGTGAACCTTCAGGTAAACTTGACTTTCCCAGTGGTTTAAAAGTGATTCGCTCCTATCATCAATTATCTTTTCAATTTCAAGCGGATCAGGTTAAACCTTATTTTTTTGAAGTGAACGAGCCAGGCACGATTTTGCTGCCAAGTAAAGGGAATATTAGGATAGAACGCGCTAAAGACGACATTCCCACTAACAAGCCGTACATGGCCTTGTTTAATGAGGAAAAGTTGAAATGGCCGATTATCATTCGGACGCGGCACATTGGCGACCGGATGACATTAAAAGGAATGCAGGGTTCGAAAAAGCTAAAGGATATTTTTATTGATCAAAAAATTCCTGTTCATGACCGGGATAACTGGCCGGTGATAACGGACAGTGACGGAAATATTATTTGGCTTCCAGGTCTGAAAAAATCATCATTTGAAGGCATAGATTCTGCAGCAAAGCAATATATACTACTCACATATAATAAGTAATGATCTTCTAGGGGGCACAATTATGATGAACCAGGATATTGAAAAGGTATTAGTTTCAGAAGAGGAAATACAAGAAAAAATTAGGGATCTTGCGGCGCACTTAACCGAAGAGTATCAAGACCGTTTCCCGCTTGCAATTGGGGTTCTAAAGGGAGCCATGCCTTTCATGGCTGATTTGTTAAAACGAATGGACTGCTATTTAGAAATGGACTTCATGGATGTTTCCAGCTATGGTACGGGATTAGTATCCTCAGGTGAAGTCAAAATCATTAAGGACCTAGACACATCTGTTGAAGGCAGAGATATTTTAATTATCGAGGATATCATCGACAGTGGGCTTACTCTTAGCTATTTAGTCGATTTATTCCGTTACCGTAAAGCGAAATCCATCAAGATTGTCACTTTACTTGATAAGCCGACCGGAAGAAAGAGCAAAATTCAAGCAGACTATGTAGGGTTTATTGTTCCTGATGAGTTTGTTGTCGGTTATGGGTTAGATTACATTGAAAAATATCGAAACCTTCCATATATTGGGGTACTAAAACCAGAGGTATACAGCAATAATCAATAATAAGGATTTTTCTTGAACAATTACTAGGAAAACCCTTGACAGAAAGGGCAATTCCTTGAATTTGTAAGATTTTCTATGATACTATTTATTATAGTTTTTACCCGCGGGAGGAGGTAAGAGATGAATCGGATTTTCCGTAATACCATCTTTTATTTATTGATATTTTTAGTCATTATTGGCGTAGTGAGCTTTTTTAATGGAAACAGCGAATCGACCAAACATATTACGTATGATAAGTTCGTTTCGCAGTTAGAAAATGGCGAAGTAAAATCATTTTCCATGCAGCCTGAACGAGGTGTATATGAGGTTCGGGGTGAATTAAAAGCAAATGGAAATAAATTTCTAACCTATATTCCAAACAGTGAAAAGATTATTGGAAGCATCCAGGATTCAGAAGCTAAAGTTGACGTAATGCCTGCTAAAGAAACAAGTGGATGGGTTACGTTCTTTACATCCATTATTCCATTTGTCATCATCTTTATTTTGTTTTTCTTTTTATTAAACCAAGCTCAAGGCGGCGGCAGCCGGGTTATGAATTTTGGTAAATCTAAAGCTAAGCTTTATAACGATGATAAGAAAAAGGTTCGTTTTAGAGATGTAGCTGGAGCAGATGAAGAAAAGGCTGAATTAGTCGAAGTGGTTGAGTTTTTAAAAGACCCTCGCAAATTTGCTGAACTTGGCGCCCGTATTCCTAAAGGGATTCTTTTGGTGGGACCTCCAGGAACAGGTAAAACGTTATTAGCGAGAGCGTGTGCTGGTGAAGCAGGCGTTCCATTCTTCTCGATAAGTGGTTCTGATTTCGTTGAGATGTTCGTTGGGGTCGGTGCATCCCGTGTTCGTGACTTATTTGAAAACGCAAAAAAGAATGCTCCTTGTATTATCTTCATAGATGAAATTGATGCTGTTGGCCGTCAGCGTGGTGCAGGTCTTGGCGGCGGTCATGATGAACGTGAACAAACCTTGAACCAGTTGCTCGTTGAAATGGATGGTTTCGGTGCCAATGAAGGAATTATTATTGTAGCTGCAACAAACCGTCCGGATATTCTCGATCCAGCCCTTTTACGTCCGGGCCGCTTTGACCGACAAATTACGGTTGACCGCCCAGATGTTATTGGACGCGAAGCGGTTCTTAAGGTTCATGCACGCAACAAGCCTTTAGATGAATCCGTAAACTTAAAAAATATTGCGATGCGTACACCAGGTTTTTCAGGGGCAGATTTAGAAAACTTATTAAATGAAGCTGCATTGGTAGCAGCTCGTCAGAATAAAAAGAAAATCGAAATGTCCGATATCGATGAAGCAACGGACCGTGTCATTGCTGGTCCAGCTAAAAAGACTCGTGTTATTTCCGAAAAAGAAAGAAAGATAGTTGCCTTCCATGAAGGCGGACATACCGTTATTGGATTAATACTTGACGAGGCCGATATGGTCCACAAGGTAACGATTGTTCCTCGTGGCCAGGCAGGTGGATATGCGGTAATGCTTCCTAGAGAAGACCGTTACTTTATGACAAAACCGGAATTACTTGATAAAATTGTTGGTTTATTAGGCGGCCGTGTGGCAGAAGAAATTGTCTTTGGTGAGGTAAGTACAGGGGCACATAATGACTTCCAGCGTGCTACGGGAATTGCCCGCCGCATGGTGACAGAATTTGGAATGAGTGATAAGCTCGGACCATTGCAGTTCGGTCAAGCTTCAGGCGGTCAAGTGTTCCTAGGCCGTGACCTTCATAATGAACAGAATTATTCAGATGCGATTGCTTATGAAATCGATCTTGAAATTCAGCGTATCATTAAAGAACAATATGAAAGAGCTAGAAAGATTCTGACAGAGAATCGAGATAAGCTTGATCTTATTGCCAAGACTCTTCTTGAGGTGGAAACACTTAATGCTGAACAAATTCGCTATTTAGTTGACAATGGCCACATGCCAGACCCTTCAGTTACTTTAGAAGCGGTTAAGGTTGAACCTAAAAAAGCCGAAGATGTAAAGGTAAATATCAACACTAAAAAGGATGAGGCTGAAAAGGATGAAAAATCCTTCTTAGATACTCCTCCTGATGAAATTGACTATAAGTAATTTGGAAAGAGTGCTTCGATGAAGCACTCTTTTTTTTCATGAGGCAGATAATTATGGTATGATATGTGCAATATGAGAAAAGAAAAATCCAATAAAGTGAGTGATAGATTTGATTTTTGTTTTTGATGTGGGAAATACGAATATTGTACTTGGCGTTTATCAAGGTGATGAACTGAAATACCACTGGCGGATTGAAACAAATCGTAATCGGACGGAAGATGAGTTTGGGATGAATGTAAAAGCGTTATTTGACCATTCCGGCCTTTCTTTTTCGGATATAGATGGCATTATCATTTCTTCTGTTGTTCCGCCGATTATGTTTGCGTTAGAGCGCATGTGCCAAAAGTATTTTCATATAAAACCGCTTGTCGTCGGTCCAGGAATTAAGACTGGATTAAATATAAAATATGAAAACCCTCGCGAGGTTGGAGCGGACCGAATTGTTAATGCCGTTGCGGCCATTCATGAATATGGAAGCCCATTGGTTATTGTTGATTTTGGAACCGCAACTACTTATTGTTATATCAATGAGGAGCGTCAATATATGGGTGGTGCGATTGCTCCGGGAGTGGGCATTTCTACTGAAGCCCTATATTCTAGAGCGGCGAAATTACCGCGGATTGAAATTGCCCGCCCTGAAGGTGTTATTGGAAAAAATACCGTTGCGGCGATGCAGGCAGGGATTGTCTATGGGTATGTTGGACAAGTTGAAGGCATTGTAAGGCGGATGATGGAACAAGGTGAGAAAAAGCCAACTGTTATAGCCACAGGCGGCTTGGCTAATCTAATTGCCCAAGAATCAACGGTTATTGATATTGTAGACCCATTTTTAACATTAAAAGGCTTGCAGCTTATCTATAAGCGCAACATAGGATAACCTAAGAAGGGACAGCACGAAAGGAGTTTTACAATGAAGGATTATCTAGTTAAGGCGCTAGCCTATGATGGAAATATTCGCGCTTATGCGGTCCGTACTACTGAGACGGTCCGTGAGGCGCAGCGCCGCCACCAAACCTGGAGAACAGCATCGGCTGCACTTGGCCGCACGATGACCGCAGGTGTGATGATGGGGGCCATGCTAAAAGGGGACGATAAGCTTACAATCAAAATTGACGGCGGTGGTCCGCTTGGTCCTATTTTAGTTGACAGTAATGCCAAAGGCGAGGTGCGCGGCTATGTAACCCATCCGGAGGTTGATTTTGAATCGAATGAAAATGGCAAGCTTGATGTCCGCCGCGCGGTCGGAACCGATGGCTTGTTATCTGTCGTGAAGGATGTCGGGCTCCGTGATTTCTTTTCTGGACAGGTGCCGATTGTATCAGGGGAATTAGGGGAAGATTTTACTTACTACTTCGCCACTTCTGAGCAGGTTCCATCGTCCGTAGGTGTCGGGGTTTTAGTGAATCCGGATGATTCGATTTTGGCTGCGGGAGGCTTTATTTTTCAGTTAATGCCGGGGATTAAAGATGAAATTATCTCCAAGATGGAAGAACGGTTAAAAACGATTGAACCGGTATCCAAATTAATTGAACGCGGCTTAACTCCAGAGGATATATTGGAGGAGCTTTTTGGTAAGGAAAATGTAAAGATACTTGAAACCATGCCGGTTGGATTTCAATGTTCCTGTTCCAAGGAGCGCTTTGCTGGTGCGATTGTCGGTTTAGGTGCAAAGGAAATTAATGATATGATTGAAGAAGACGGTCAGGCTGAGGCGCACTGTCATTTCTGTAATGAAAAATACCTATTCACAAAAGAAGAATTAGAAGAACTTAAAAAAGAGGCGAAATAAGAGATTCATTAGGGGGAGAACCGGTTGGGCAGGAAGCAGCTTTGGATGGTGATTGCTGCCCTCATTATGCTCAATTGCCTGACGGCTGCCTTTTTCTTATCTAAGGTGAACGAGGCAAATGGAGCATTGGTCAATGAAGAGGCGGTAGCGACAATCGGGAAAAAGACCATCTCGAGACAAGATTGGCTGAATGAACTTGAAGCAAGATATGGCAAAGACGTCTTAAAGGAAATGGTTGATCAAAAGGTCATTGAAGAAATGGCGGCCAAATACGATATTGAAATTGCGGACGAAGATGTTGAACGTGAATATCGCATGCTGCAGACCACTTATAATACTTTTAGTCCAAAAAAGCAGGCTAATGAGAAAAAGTGGAAGGAACAAATTCGCAGCACTCTTTTATTAGAAGAGCTTTTAACGAGAGATGTAGAGATCTCAAATAAAGAATTAAAAAGCTATTATGAAAAGAATAAAAATCTTTTCGATGTACCGGATGCCTATCATTTATCGCATATCATTGTGAAAACAAAGGCAGAAGCAGTTAAGGCATCAAAGGAGTTGGCCCATGGCTCCAGCTTTTCTGCACTGGCAATGGAAAAGTCCATTGATGAGTTTTCCGCAAACGAAGGCGGGGATATCGGTTTTATCACAGAAGAGGATGAGCGCTACCCTAAACTTTATCTCCAGACAGCTAAAAAGCTAAAAAAGGGGAAATACAGTAAACCGCTCAAAGTGGAGCAAGGGTATGCTTTAATTAAGCTTGAAGGGAAAATTAGCGGAGAAACCTATTCCTTTTCCGAGGTAAAGAATCAACTCCGCAGACAAATTGCCCTTGATCAAATGAAAAAACCAGCGTCAGCAGCCACTTTCTGGGACGAAGCAAAAGTAGACTGGTTTTATGGCAAGAATAAGGAATAATAGAAAACACGGTACTATTCTGTGTTTTCTTTTTTTATAATATTTTCACAATTCTACAAACAAAACAATTGACAATAGGACTATGTAACTGGTAAATTTAATGATATAAATCCAATAAAAATACTCGGAATAGGGGTGTCCTTTATGGTACGTGTTGCAAATTCTGTAGCAGAATTAGTTGGTCAAACGCCAATCGTAAAATTAAACAGATTAGTAGATGAAAATAGCGCTGAGGTTTACTTAAAGTTAGAATATTTTAACCCAGGCAGCAGTGTAAAAGACCGTATTGGTTTAGCAATGATTGAAGCGGCTGAAGAACAAGACTTAATTAAGCCTGGTGTTGATACAATCATTGAGCCGACAAGCGGTAATACAGGTATTGGACTTGCAATGATTGCAGCAGCCAAAGGATACAAAGCGATTTTTGTAATGCCGGAAACAATGAGCTTAGAAAGAAGAAATCTTCTTCGTGCCTATGGCGGTGAGCTTGTATTAACACCAGGACCAGAAGGAATGAAAGGTGCCATTGCCCGTGCAGAGGCTCTTGCTGCAGAAAATGGCTATTTCATGCCACAGCAGTTCAAAAACCAAGCTAACCCTGAGGTTCACAGAAGAACAACAGGTAAAGAAATTGTCGAGCAAATGGATCAATTAGATGCGTTTGTTTCAGGGATTGGAACAGGAGGAACCATTTCAGGAGCTGGAAGTGTTCTTCGCGAAAAATTCCCAAATGTAAAAATTGTCGCAGTCGAGCCGCAGGATTCTCCAGTCCTATCTGGTGGAAAACCTGGCCCGCATAAGCTCCAAGGACTTGGAGCAGGCTTTATCCCTGATACATTAAATACAGAAATCTATGATGAGGTTATTCAAATCAATACAGAAGAAGCATTTGAAGCTTCCCGCCGTGCAGCTAGAGAAGAAGGAATTCTAGGCGGTATTTCTTCTGGAGCCGCTATTTCTGCAGCATTAAAAGTTGCGAAACAATTAGGCAAAGGTAAAAAAGTGCTTGCGATTATTCCGGATAATGGAGAACGTTACTTAAGTACACCGCTTTATCAATATGAAGCTGAGTAAAATTACTGAAGAGGTGTTGGCATTTGCCGGCACTTCTTTTTTTGTAAATGAACGGCTATATCATGTATGATAAAAGGAGTATTTTAATGGGGGGCATAGGGATGTATACAGCTCAGGAACAAATTCATTGTGGTCCATATACCTTAGACTTTCGTAAAAAAACAATCGTAATGGGAATTTTAAATGCAACTCCAGATTCCTTTTCCGATGGCGGTAAATTCAATCAAATTGAACATGCCGTCCGCCATGCAAAGGAAATGGCGGCGAATGGTGCGGATATTATTGATATCGGCGGCGAATCAACACGACCGGGGTTTGCGGCCGTTTCAGCAGAGGAAGAACTTGAACGGGTTATTCCAGTTATTAAGGCTATCTCCGAGAACGTCCAAATACCGATTTCCATCGATACATATAAAGCAGAGGTAGCCAAGCAGGCAATTGAAGCAGGAGCCCATATCATTAATGATATTTGGGGAGCTAAAGCAGATGATCAAATGGCGGATGTAGCGGCCCAGTATGATGTTCCAATCATATTAATGCATAATCGCCATGACCGAAACTACAGCTCTTTTATGAGAGATGTATTAAATGACCTTTATGAAAGTATTGCAATCGTAAAAAAAGCAGGAGTAAAGGATGAAAAAATTATCCTCGACCCAGGTATCGGCTTTGCCAGAAACTATCAAGAAAATCTCCTAACCATGCAGAATTTAGATAAATTTGTCATGCTGGGTTATCCTGTTCTTTTAGGTACATCCAGAAAAACAATGATTGGACAAGCGTTAAATCTCCCTGTTGATCAAAGAATGGAGGGAACAGGCGCAACCATTTGTTACGGTATTCAAAAGGGTTGTCAAATCATTCGAGTTCATGATGTTAAGGAAATGAGCCGGATGGCCAAAATGATGGATGCGCTAATGGGGAAGGGTGAAGTGATTGGATAAAATATTTGTGAACCAAATGGAGTTCTATGGCTATCACGGGGTTTTCCCGGAAGAGACCAGACTTGGCCAGCGTTTTATCGTGGACTTAACTGTTTCCTTAGAGTTAAAAAGAGCAGGCGAAACCGATGAACTGCAGCATTCCGTCAATTATGGCGAGCTGTACCAATTATGTAAAGAAATCGTCGAAGGAACGCCTTTTAAACTACTTGAAGCGGTTGCCGAAAAATTGGCCGGAAGTGTGCTTGCTGCATTCCCGCTTATTGATGAGGTGATTGTGAAGGTGATTAAACCGGACCCGCCGATTCCGGGACATTACAAATCCGTTGCTGTAGAAATAACGAGGAGTAGATAAAAGTGGAAAATACAGCATTTATTGCCCTTGGCTCTAACATGGGAAACCGTTATGATAATATGGTAAGTGCAATTAAAAAACTAACAAGTCATTCAGATATTAAGCTGGTAAATTATTCTTCTATATATGAAACAGATCCTGTCGGCTATGAGGACCAGGATTTATTTTTAAATATGGTGATTGAGATTATCACTGACTTAAATGCAGACCAATTATTAGATAGATGTTTAACAACAGAATTTGAACTTGGGAGAAAAAGGGAAATAAAATGGGGGCCAAGGACAATCGACCTTGACATTCTAACCTTTAACCAAGAAAATATTGAAACAGAGAAGCTAATTGTTCCGCACCCTAGGATGCTAGAGCGGGCTTTTGTTATGATTCCATTTTTAGAAATTAATCATGATAGTAGATTACCTATCAAAGATAAACCTCTTGAAGCATGGTTAAATGAATTACCAGATAAAGAAGGAGTCAGAATATGGAAGCGGAAAAATGGGGAAGACGAATTCGTGCCTATCGAAAGCTAAAGGGATTTACACAGGAAAGCTTTTCAAGGCAGCTAGGTGTATCAGTGTCTATTTTAGGAGAGATTGAAAGAGGTAACCGCCTGCCAGCAGGGGAGTTACTTGAAAGGATTGCACATTCCTTAAAAATTACCATAGATGATTTAACTCCAAAAGAATAGGAGGTTGTTATATGTTGAAAATCGGCGATATTGAAATGAAGAACCAAGTCGTTTTAGCACCAATGGCCGGCGTATGTAACTCTGCATTCCGTTTAACGGTAAAAGAGTTTGGTGCTGGTTTAGTTTGTGCCGAAATGGTCAGTGATAAAGGTATCGTTTTTAAAAACGAAAAAACGATGAATATGCTGTATATTGATGAGCGGGAAAAACCGCTTAGCTTGCAAATTTTTGGCGGTGAAAAAGAAACGCTAGTCGAAGCAGCGAGATTCGTAGATAAAAACACTAATGCCGATATTATCGATATTAATATGGGCTGCCCGGTACCGAAAATTACAAAATGTGACGCCGGTGCAAAGTGGCTCTTAGATCCAAATAAAATCTATGAAATGGTATCTGCAGTTGTGGATGCTGTTGAAAAGCCTGTTACTGTGAAAATGCGGATGGGCTGGGATGAAGACCATATTTATGCTGTTAAAAATGCGCAAATGGTTGAAAAAGCGGGCGGCAAGGCAGTTGCCCTGCACGGCCGTACCCGTGTGCAAATGTATGAAGGAAAGGCAAACTGGGACATTATTCGTGAGGTAAAGCAATCTGTTAAAATCCCAATCATTGGGAACGGTGATGTGCAAACCCCGCAGGATGCCAAGAGAATGCTCGATGAAACCGGTGTTGATGGCGTCATGATCGGCCGCGCAGCGCTTGGAGACCCATGGATGATCTACCGCACGGTGCAATATCTAGAAACAGGCAAGCTAATGGATGAACCATCTGTCCGGGAAAAGATTGATGTTTGTATCCTTCATTTAGACCGATTAATTGCCTTGAAAAATGAAAATATTGCCGTTCGTGAAATGCGCAAGCATGCTGCCTGGTATTTAAAAGGAGTGCGCGGAAACGCACGAGTCCGTAACGCTATCAATGAGTGCAATACCCGTGAAGATTTAGTCCTCTTGTTAAATGGTTTAGTTCATGAGGTAGAGGAGCAGGAACAAAACCAGGCGATTGTCGGCTGAGTTTGACTTTCTTTGTCTCATTTTCTATAATACTTTTGTTTAAGAATGCAAGCTGCCAGTAGAACAACTGGCAGTTTTTCTTCTATCTAAAAACATTTTTAATGTCTGAATACTCAAGTTTGTGTAAAATAATATAGTATGTAAAAAAATTGGTGAGTATTCTTTTTAGTTTTACATAAAAAAGAAGTAATGGAGTTGAATTAGTCATGAGTCAGGAAGAATTAAATGACCAATTAAGGGTCAGACGGGAAAAAATGCAAAGCATGCGTGAAAATGGACTTGACCCATTTGGAAAGCGTTTTGATCGTTCTCATAATACCCTTGAATTGATTGAACAATATGGGGAGCTGGAAAAAGAAGAACTTGAAGCAAAAAATGTTTCTGTTTCACTCGCAGGTCGTATTATGACAAAGCGTGGAAAAGGAAAAGCAGGTTTTGCCCATATTCAAGACTTAACCGGCCAATTGCAAGTATACGTAAGGAAAGATGCAGTCGGCGAAGAACAGTATGAAATCTTTGATTCTGCTGATTTAGGAGACATCATTGCAGTAACAGGAACCCTATTTAAAACTCAAGTTGGAGAGTTATCTGTAAAGGTTCAAGAATTCGTATTCTTAACAAAAGCACTTCGTCCGCTTCCTGATAAATTCCACGGTCTAAAAGATGTTGAGCAGCGCTACCGTCAGCGTTACTTGGATTTAATTATGAGCCAGGAAAGCAAAGCAACTTTTATTGCCCGCAGTAAAATTATTCGCGCGATGCGCCGTTATTTAGATGATCAAGGCTATTTAGAGGTAGAAACACCAATGATGCATTCCATTGCCGGTGGTGCGTCTGCACGTCCGTTTATTACACACCATAACGCGCTGGATATGCAATTATATATGCGGATTGCCATCGAGCTTCACTTAAAACGCCTGATTGTCGGCGGCCTTGAAAAAGTGTATGAAATTGGCCGTGTATTCCGGAACGAGGGTGTTTCTACTCGTCACAACCCAGAATTCACAATGATTGAATTGTATGAAGCATATGCCGATTACCGTGATATCATGAGCTTAACAGAAAATTTAATTGCCCATATTGCACAAGAAGTAGTAGGAACAACCACGATTCAATATGGCGACCACGAAGTAGACCTTAAGCCGGAATGGAAGAGACTCCACATGGTAGACGCTATCAAGGAATATACGGGAGTAGACTTCTGGAAGGAAATGAGCGTGGAAGAGGCTCGTGCGCATGCTAAAGAGCACGGAGTAGAAATTAATGATAACATGCTTTATGGTCATATTGTAAATGAGTTCTTTGAGCAAAAGGTAGAGGAAAAGCTCATTCAGCCAACCTTTATTTTTGGCCACCCAGTGGAAATCTCTCCGCTTGCCAAGAAGAATGATGAAGATCCACGCTTCACTGATCGATTTGAGTTATTTATCGTAGCACGTGAGCATGCAAATGCCTTCACTGAGCTTAACGATCCAATTGATCAAAGAGAGCGTTTTGAAGCACAGCTAAAAGAGCGCGAGCAGGGTAATGACGAAGCCCATATGATGGACGAAGACTTCGTCGAAGCATTAGAGTATGGCATGCCTCCTACAGGTGGATTGGGAATCGGAATTGACCGTCTGGTAATGCTGTTAACGAATTCTCCTTCAATTCGTGACGTACTATTATTCCCATTAATGCGTCACCGATAATATATTTGAAAAAAGTGCCGGTGGATCCGGTGCTTTTTTTTGTTAAGAGGAGTTCGAATATTTTTACTTTACCATTTCTTCATAAAAAGTATAAAAAAGCTATTGCATGGAAGGATAAATGATGGTATATTAATAAACGTTGTTGCGAAACAACATGTTTTAAAAAAGAAAAAACAAAAAAGTTATTGACTTCTAGTTGATAACTTGGTATGATAAAAAAGTCGCTTTTAGGCGACACTGAAATTGTTCTTTGAAAACTAAACAAACAAAAACGTCAACAAACAATAATATTCGTTTCTTTTTGAAACGAAGCCAACGTTTTATTTTATGAGCTAATCAACTTTCTTGGAGAGTTTGATCCTGGCTCAGGACGAACGCTGGCGGCGTGCCTAATACATGCAAGTCGAGCGAATCACTGGGAGCTTGCTCCCGGTG
>NZ_JAHXYW010000022.1 GCF_019969725.1 Neobacillus bataviensis | reverse complement strand
ACGTGTTACTCACCCGTCCGCCGCTAGACTCCGAAGAGTCTCGCTCGACTTGCATGTATTAGGCACGCCGCCAGCGTTCGTCCTGAGCCAGGATCAAACTCTCCAAGAAAGTTGATTAGCTCATAAATTAAAACGTTGGCTTCGTTTCGAAAGAAACGAATATTATTGTTTGTTGACGTTTTTGTTTGTTTAGTTTTCAAAGAACAATTATATAAGGTAATTTGGAGCGGGTGATGAGAATCGAACTCACAACATCAGCTTGGAAGGCTGAGGTTTTACCACTAAACTACACCCGCATATAAAATTTGAATGGTCGGGAAGACAGGATTCGAACCTGCGACCCCTTGGTCCCAAACCAAGTGCTCTACCAAGCTGAGCTACTTCCCGTAATAATGGCGCGCCCGAAAGGAGTCGAACCCATAACCTTCTGATCCGTAGTCAGACGCTCTATCCAATTGAGCTACGGGCGCATCTTGTTAAAACCAACTTTTAAAGTTTATCACACTTAATTTGGTTTGTCAAATCCTTTTTTGGTGCGGCCGAGAGGACTTGAACCTCCACGGGGTTGCCCCCACTAGGCCCTCAACCTAGCGCGTCTGCCATTCCGCCACGACCGCATTAAATCGGCGACAAAAATAATCTTATCAGATTATCAATTGCTTTTCAAGAGGAAATATTTGGTGCGGGTGAAGGGAGTCGAACCCCCACGCCTTGCGGCGCCAGATCCTAAGTCTGGTGCGTCTGCCAATTCCGCCACACCCGCATAATATTGTCTAAAGGTGAGCCATGAAGGACTCGAACCTTCGACCCTCTGATTAAAAGTCAGATGCTCTACCGACTGAGCTAATGGCTCATTCTAAGATGATTCCCTAATCTTTTATTAGCCTAAGTCAGATGCTCAAAAGAACTCTCGTTCTTTCTCGCAGATTGCCCGCAGAAGTAAGTTCATTGAAGCTCGCAATCTGCTCTACCGACTGAGCTAATGGCTCATTTCATGTTCATGAGCTAATGGCTCAATAAAAGAAATGGCTGGGCTAGCTGGATTCGAACCAACGCATGACGGAGTCAAAGTCCGTTGCCTTACCGCTTGGCTATAGCCCAAAAATAAGAAAAAAATAAAAATTAAATGGCGGTCTGGACGGGACTCGAACCCGCGACCTCCTGCGTGACAGGCAGGCATTCTAACCAACTGAACTACCAGACCAATTAATTAAGAAATAGAAAATGAGCTTCAGCTCATTCTCCATTTCTGATGACCCCTACGGGATTCGAACCCGTGTTACCGCCGTGAAAGGGCGGTGTCTTAACCGCTTGACCAAGGGGCCAAAATTTTCATGGCGGAGAAGGAGGGATTTGAACCCTCGCGCCGGTTACCCGACCTACACCCTTAGCAGGGGCGCCTCTTCAGCCTCTTGAGTACTTCCCCAATATGGCTCCGCAGGTAGGACTCGAACCTACGACCGATCGGTTAACAGCCGATAGCTCTACCACTGAGCTACTGCGGAATAATTATTATCTCGACTACGTTAGGCGATTGCCCTGTCGACTCTTTACATTATAATGACGAACTAACATAAAGTCAATATGATTTTTCAATAAAGATTTTTTCCAAATCTTATGTTACTCAAATATCAACTCTTGGATCTTCGCCAATTTCCCTTTGCATTTTCCGCACACATATCTGTTTGTATTAATGCTTCTTTTTCTTTGATAGGATTGCCTGCATTTCGTGCATTGATAGACAAGTATTTTTTTCAGAGAACGTTTTACTTTCCGTTCTGGGAGTTGAGTGCAAAACCGGGGTGCCCCAACCTTTTTTAGAAGAACTTTAAAGTCTTGATCACGATGCTGATATCCTTTTCCTTCAAGATGAAGATGGTAATGGCATAGTTCGTGTTTAATAATCCCGATTAATTCTTTTTCCCCAAGCTGTTCTAAATACTTTTTGTTGATTTCAATATTGTGTGTGTTTAAAAGATATCTGCCGCCGGTTGATTTTAACCTAGGATTAAAGGAAGCACGATGCTTAAATGGTTTTCCAAATGATTCACTTGATATTTTTTCTACCAATAACTGAAGACTTGAATCATCCACTTAAACTCCCCTCCCTTTCTTTTCGAACGTGACAACCTATTATAGCATATATTGTTTATACCCTTATTGAAGAATGCTTTTCGGGAGGTTTTAATTATGCCGACTTGGTTTCAAAACCAAATGAAAAGAGCTTTCTATGAAAAGAACCGCTACCAGATCAAGATGTTAAACCAGTGCTGGTTTTTTTACAGAAAAAAACACTGCTCTTAAAAGCAGTGTTTTCTCTTGAATTAAGATGGCTGCAGCATGGTTAGGGCAACCCGGCCTTTTTTCATATCAACGGAATCTACCCAAACTGTAACCACATCACCGACTGAAACAATATCTAATGGATGTTTTACAAATCGGTTGCTCAGTTTTGAAATATGAACAAGCCCGTCTTGTTTAACGCCAATATCGACAAATGCCCCGAAATCAACAACATTCCGTACAGTTCCTTGCAGCTCCATACCGGCTTTCAAGTCCTCTAGTTTTAATACATCTTTTTTCAAGAGTGGACGAGGTAAGTCATCGCGCGGGTCTCTCTCAGGTCTCACCAAAGCATCAACGATATCTTTTAACGTTAATTCGCCAATCGCCAATTCTTCAGAAACAGACTTTAGGTCAAGACCGCTTAATGCAGCTTTTAACTCTTCGGAACCTAAAGCGTCCGTAGTAAAGCCCAGTTTTGCTAATAGTTTTTTTACCTCGTCATAGTTTTCCGGATGAATTCCTGTCCGGTCTAAAGGCTGTTTCCCATCTAATACCCGCAAGAAACCAATAGCCTGTTCATAGGTTTTCGCACCAAGGCGGGGCACTTTCTTCAACTGAACCCTGCTAGTGAATTTTCCTGTCTCTTCTCGCATTTTGACAATATTGTTTGCAGCTGTTTTGTTTAAACCCGCAACATATTGTAAAAGGGAGGATGAAGCGGTATTTACATTTACGCCTACCCGGTTAACCGCTGTTTCTACGACAAAATGCAGCGATTCTGAAAGTCTTTTTTGTGAAACATCATGCTGGTATTGGCCTACGCCGACTGATTTCGGGTCGATTTTTACCAATTCAGCTAATGGATCCTGCAAACGTCTTGCTATGGATACCGCACTTCTTTCTTCAACCTGGAAATTCGGAAATTCTTCCCTTGCCAAGTCAGAGGCGGAATACACACTGGCGCCAGCTTCATTGACAATCAAATAGAAGATTTCTTCATCCATTTCTTTTAAAATATCAGCGACGAACTGCTCCGTTTCCCTTGATGCGGTACCGTTCCCGATTGCCGCCATTTCTACCTTATATTCACGCAGGATGTTAATGAATTTTTCTCGCGCTTCTTTTGCTTTGAAATCGGAAAGATGTGGATAGATCACATCAATTTTCAGCACTTTACCCGTTTCATCGACAACGGCTAATTTACAGCCTGTCCGGTAAGCCGGATCGACACCAATGACGACTTTTCCCTTCAATGGCGGCTGCAACAATAAATTACGGAGATTCTCAGAAAAAATATGAATCGCTTGTTCCTCTGCTTTTTCTGTTAACTCAGAACGGATTTCACGCTCAATTGATGGTTGAATTAAGCGTTTATAGCTGTCTTCTACCGCTTCTAACACGATCGGCGCTGCATATGAATTTGTCTTATGGATCCATTTTTTAGATAGATACGACAGGATTAAGTCGGTATTCATTTTTACTGAGACTCGAAGAATGTCCTCTTTTTCGCCACGATTTAAAGCTAAAATTCGGTGGGGAACGATTTTGTTTACAGGTTCTTCGTACTCATAGTACATTTCATAGACATTTTTCTCGTCCTTTTCTGCTTCTTTTACCGTAGAAGCAACTGTACCGGATTTGGTTGTTTCTTTACGAATCCATTTACGGCCTTCCGCATCATCAGATACCATTTCAGCGATGATGTCTTTCGCACCTGAGATAGCCTCTTCAATCGTTCGGACTTCTTTTTCCTCGGATAAAAATTCTTTTGCTTTCTCTTCGATACTCTGGTTCGAAAAAGTTAGCAGCCATTCTGCCAATGGCTCGAGACCTTTTTCTTTCGCAATAGTGGCCTTGGTTCGTCTTTTTTGTTTGTATGGACGATATAAGTCTTCTACCTCTTGAAGTTTTTCAGCCCTTGTTATATTTTGCTGGAGTTCATCTGTTAATTTACCCTGTTCAGAGATGATACGAATAACTTCTTCTTTTCTTTGTTCAAGGTTTTGTATGTATTGCCAGCGTTCTAGGATATTGCGGATTTGTACTTCATCAAGAGCGCCGGTCATTTCTTTTCGGTAGCGTGCAATAAATGGAACTGTATTTCCCTCATTTAATAGAGAGATAACATTTTTAACTTGCTTATAGGGAATAGCGAGTTCGGTGGCAATCTTCCCTAACAACTGATCTTCTTTTACCATTGTTTCAGTCACAAGAATAATCCTCCAATCTTTTTTCTTATTGTATCAAATTAGCAGGGTCGTTTCATTAAACGAGTGTTGCCCACTTTTTCACGACGACTTTTTCATGGTCGCGGGTATTTGGAAGTGCTCTTACCGACCGCCGCTTCTTTTTTTCTTGCTCACAGGCTTTATGAACCGCTCTTATCGACCGCTACTCCTCTTTTTACTTGCTCACAGGCTTTATAAACCGCTCTTATCGACCGCCGCTTCTCTTTTTTCTTGCCCACAGGCTTTATGAACCGCTCTTATCGACCGCCACTCCTTTTTTTCTTGCTCACGGGCTTTATGAACCGCTCTTATCGACCGCCACTCCTTTTTTTCTTGCTCACGGGCTTTATGAGTAGTGACCGCTACCTTTCTTTTTTCACCTTCACGGGCACTATTAAATTTTTATAAAAAAAAGCAAGCCATGAAAGCTTGCTTCTAAGCAGTTTATGTATAAAGGCAGAATATGTATGAAAAAACGCTCTTTTAAAAAGAGCGTTCATTTAACTAGAATTCGATGAGACCTAAGCTGACTTGCAAGGCTTCATCCACTTTTTCCATCATTTCGTCATCGAGATGGGTAATTTTATCGGTTAACCGCTGCTTATCAATTGTACGAATTTGCTCTAACAGAATGACCGAATCCCGTTCAAATCCGTAGCGCTTCGCATCAATTTCTACATGAGTTGGGAGCTTCGCTTTTTGAATTTGAGCTGTAATCGCTGCAACAATCACTGTGGGACTAAACCGATTCCCGATGTCGTTTTGGATGACAAGTACAGGACGGACGCCGCCTTGTTCAGAACCAACAACTGGGGATAGGTCCGCGAAATAAACGTCACCACGCTTGACAATCAAAGGTTTATCCTCCGCTTACAAGACGTTCAACTGTGTGTTCTGCCTCATATTCTGCTTGAAATGCTTCAGATGCAATTCGAAGATTAATCTTTGCCATTTCCATGTATCCACGTCTCATGGACTCGCGAATTTGTCTCTTTTTACGTTCGCGTAAATACATTTTTGTTGCCTGGTAGATAAACTCGCTTCGGTTTACATTTTCCTGCTTTACGAAACCATCTAACTCAGTTAATAAGTGTTGCGGTAACTTCACTAAGATTTCCGTAGTTGCGCCAGTTTCAGACACAAACATACACCTCCACCATCACTACACACCATTTTTTATCTGTACCATATTTTATAATAACACTAAACGAGCCCAATTCATAGACTAAATATAATTCTACTGTATTATAAGCCAATAAAAGCCTCTTTTATGCACAAACAACCGCAATATCATAAATATGTTAAAATTTCTTTTTTTAACCCAGTTATTCATCGAGCAAATAATTTTTTATCTCGACAATTTTACCGCCTTTTTTGTAAAGCCGCGGAACACGCCCTGCTACCATACAAGGGATTTCATAATTAATTGTCTCCAATTTAGCAGCAATATCATTGATCGATATCGTTTGGTTACCGTCTGCCCCAATCAATGTTACTGTTTTTCCAACCGGAACCTCATAAGGAAGGCGAATCATGCATTGATCCATACATATTCTGCCGACAATCGGCACCCGCTTCCCATCCACCAGCACTTCTAGGCCGGACAGCTTACGAATCCATCCGTCAGCATAACCAATGGGAATCGTTCCAATCCATTCATCCTTCCCTGTCTCATACGTTGCCCCATAACTCACTTTATCGCCTTTTTGCATCTTTTTCACATGGACAAGCCGCGCTTTTAAGGAAAAGGCCTCTTTTAAAGAAAAAGGAATTTCTTTTTCCATCTCAAGCGATGGTGTTAAGCCGTACATCGCAATCCCAAGACGTACTGCATTAAAGTAAGCTTTTGGAAAACGAATGGCAGCGGCACTATTGCTGGAGTGAACATATTTCGGCCGTTTCGTTAACGCAGTCAGCAGATTTTCAAATGCAGCTAATTGCTGCTGAAAATAGGTTTGATCCAGTTCATCAGCTGTCGCAAAGTGGGTATAGATTCCTTCAAAAAGAAACCTTGCTTCATTCGCCATCATTTGCTCCAATTCTTTTAACTCTTCACTGCTACGAATGCCAAGTCTCCCCATGCCTGTATCAACCTTTATATGAACGGTTAGCTTCTCACCAGCTTGCAAATGTTTTTTTGCTTCCTCAAGCCAATCTTTTTGGAAAACGGTAAGAGTGATCTGATTTTTTGCAGCCATATGCACATCTTGAGGACGCGAGGCACCTAATACCAGGATGGGAGCTTGAATGCCTTTTTTCCGTAATGCGATAGCTTCATCCATAAAAGCAACAGCTAAATAAGCAGCCCCTGCGGCCAAAGCAGTTTCAGCCACCTTAGCATCTCCATGTCCGTAAGCATTGGCTTTCACAACCGCGATGATTTCGACCTCTTTAGGGAGATGATTTTTCACGGAGGTTATATTCTCTTCTATACAATCTAAATCCACTTCAGCCCAGGTATCTCGATAAAAATGATCAAGACTTTCCATAATTCCACTTCCTATAAGAGTTATCACATTATTATATTTTACCATAAAAAAACAGGCTCTAGGAAAGAGCCTGTAGGATAGCGTTTATTTTACCGCATCGCCTTGAACTGATTGTGCAACATCAATCAATTCTTCTTTTGTTAGGTTTTTCGAAGCAATCATGTAATCGACGCCATCATGAGACCAGGAGATGGAATGATCAGTAACTGCTCCGATGGTCAATCCTAGATCAACAATATCCCCTTCAACGTATGTTGGAGCCGTTGCTTCTTTAACCGTAACTTTCTCCTGAACTAGAGTAAATGACTTCTTGCCATCATAGGTTAATACAACTCGTTTTCCATTTTTGATCTTCACTTCTTTTTCCCCAATTAACTTTGTTCCTTTCAACTCAGCCGTCGGATACTTAACCGTAAAGGCCTTGTCGCCGCCCTCTGCCATGGCCGGCAAATGAAGCTGAGCGCGAGTCATGTTCTTCTTCATATCGAAAGCGTCCTTGTCGAAGCTGGCGTTAAATTTCACCTTGGAGAACTCCACTGTTACCAGGGCATTTCGATCAGGATCCATCACTTTGACAACAGCTGGTGATAAATCTTTTTTATTCAGTTTAATTTCCTGGAATGGAAGCATACTATTGTTTTGATAACGGGTTTTCGTTTCAAATACATAGTAATCCTTTGTTGTCGAGAATTTGGCATTTTTATCTGCGACAATATCCTTGATCAATGATTCATACAAGTAAGCTTGGCTGCTGTTTTGCGGCCAATCGCTTTGGAAGCGGAAGCTTTTATTTAGCGCAGGCGTTAAGACAAATACCCCTTGTTCATTACGCAATATCATTTGGCTTTGATCCTTTTCAGCATTTTTCAAATTTACCCGATAAAAGGTAGGATCTTTATGCCAGATTTCAACGTTATAAACTTGAGAATCTGAACCCATTTTCAGTGTCATTTTTGCATTTACTTTATAACCGGACAGATCTCCGAGTTTACCATTTAACTCCTTCACCACATCATCTTGCGATTTAGAGCCACAGGCAGCAAGCATGAAGATGACCATCAGTCCCGTCATGAGCAGCAACAACTTTTTCCTCATTCCTTCAACCCCTTCTTGTCTCATTTCATATGATTTTAAGAAGAGAAAGGCAGGGAATGCCCATAGTTGACCTTGTCTCTCCTATTTCCCTATGAATATATGAGACAACCTTTGGGTTTATGATAAGGAGATTGCCAAGCTGTTTAAAAAATATATCCTTATTCTTCGATTATCACTTGAGCAACTGCATATTCACGACTGTGCGAAATAGATAAATGAGCATTAACCTCTGGTTTAACGATAATTGGCTTTCCAAATGAATCTGATGCAATTTCAATATCTAAAAAGGATAACTCCTTGCCAATTCCAGTACCAAAGGCTTTTGAAAAAGCCTCTTTTGCAGCAAATCTTCCTGCTAGAAATTCTACTTTACGGCGTTCAGAAAGGGTTTCAAGTGAATCCTTTTCACGAGCAGTTAAAATCCTCTCCGCAAATTTCCCCTGTCTATTTAGCAATTCCCGAATCCTGGAAAGTTCAATAATATCAATGCCAATCCCTTTAATCATCGTTTTATCTTCCTTCTATTTAAATTCTTACTAGCATATTAGTGTACAAGATAGCCATTCTGTTTATGATGGTAATGAGAGGAGGTCCATAATGTTTACTCGAACCGAAAGCTTGCGGGAATTTATCCGCTATTATCCGATTGTTTCTATTATTATTGCCATTCATGCAGCATTATATCTTTTAACTATTTTACCCATGTTTCCAAACGATTGGTTCTTCGAAAACCTTTCCGGCGTCAATCTTTATATTATGGAAGGGCAATATTGGAGACTGATTACGCCGACATTTATGCACGGCAGTTTTTCACATATGCTGTTTAATAGTTTTTCGCTTGTATTATTTGGACCAGCCCTTGAGCGTATGCTAGGATCCGGAAGATTTATTTTCGTGTATCTCACCAGCGGACTCATCGCTAATCTAGCAACACTGCTTCTTGAGCCGTTAACATATATGCATGTTGGCTCAAGCGGTGCAATATTTGGACTGTTTGGATATTACATTGCGATTATTATTTTTCGGAAACATATGCTCACAAAGCAAAATTCCCAAATTATTATTACTCTTTCCGTAGTCAGTCTAATTATGACCTTTATACAGCCAAATATAAATATAACAGCCCACCTGTTTGGGTTACTTGGCGGTTTTTTACTTGGCGCCATTCCTTATTTTAATAAAAAAGATTTGGCGGATTCCATTCAAGTCACGACAAGCTGGGCTGGGAGCCAAAGAAAAAATCTGTCTTTTCAATCTCCAATAAAGCTTATTATTTGGGGTGCGATTATTATTATCGCCATTATTGTTTTTTTAGCGCAAAGGTAAAAGTGGATTGCAAACGAAGCTAAACTTCGTTGCAGTCCCCTTTTTTATTTCTTGAATACCATTCAAAGATTTTCTCTATATCACTTTTTTCTAAATCAATGACAGACCCGCCCCCAGCACCGACTCCCGATTTAACATTGGCTTCGATGGTTCCTAGGTTTCGTTTCCGTTGAAAAAGGCTTTCCCTCGTTTCTAAGCTCTGAATTTTGTTTTTCTTCATAAAAACGGTTGTTCGTTTTATAAACTGAAACCTCAAGCTTAGCTGCTGCTTATTGAGAGCCCAGCCTGCAGCCTTGTATTTTAATATAGCCCAATTGGTTACAAGCGCTAATAAAATGAAAGAAAGCATACCCCATACTTTTAAAAAGATAAGCGAAACAAGGACAATTGGAATCACGAAGTACCAGGTGCGTAAGATATACCGCCACATCGCCCGTTTAGGGGCTGGGTTGAAAGAATTCGCAAAGATATAATCAGGTAAATGAGGCTCGATAATTGATTGAATTTGCTTCACTTTTACAATCGGCAAAAGAGTGACATTTGCACCTTCGAGATTCGCATTGGAGCCGCCTGCACTTTCAATAGTGACAGTACCGCAGCCGAGGAAGCGCCTGACAAGAGTTTCACTAACGCGGATAGCTTGTATGCGGTTCAAAGGAATGGTAATTTGCCTTTTTTCTAACAATCCCTGTGAAATGACGAAATCCTTCTCTGTTTTCATAACGGTAAAATTCGCATACTTCAGCATCGTCATGACCAGTGCGATCAGCCATGCAAGGAAAAACCCAAGAAACACGATGATTGCGATGATAAATAAATTATGTACCGCCCATTTTTCAAAACTGCCAAATAATCGTTGAAACGGAATGAGGTCGTCTAATTGCGAAAGCAACGCAAATATGGCAGATATCACAACTCCAATTCCACCTGATGTTAATGATAGAATCATTAATTGGCCGAAAGAAATTTTAAAAACAGGCTGTCCTTCTTGAACAAACTGCGTCTCACCCGCTCCACCAATTTTTGCAGCGGCTACATACTCCTGAATCAGCCTAGCTTCTTCTTTGGAAATGGCCGAAAGGACCGCTTCGGCCTCCTCACCTCCACCGCCGCCAGCAGTTTCAATTTGAACCTTCACTAATCCAAATATTCGCTGCAAAATCCCTTCAGTCAAATCGATGCTTTGAATCCGTTCAAATGGAATATAACGTTTCTTGCGGATAAAGACTCCATGTTCAATCCGAAGTTCATCGTTTTCGAAACGAAAAGTAAACCTTAACCAAGATAGTATCCCTGTAAATAAAATAATAAAAACAACGACTAACGAAATGACCAAAGAACCCACTAAACCTTCCTTGCCATGCCGGCCAACAGAGATGATAAAGGCAATCCCAGGCAGGGTGAAGCCTTTTAATCTCTTACCAGTTTGAATCACACTTGCGATTGGATGAAGCCGTTTCGGTTTAGACATCTTCTTCCGCCACCCTTGCCAATTTTGAAATAAAGAATCGCAATTCCTCTGCTTCGCTCTCTTCCAAGGCAGGAATCTCATGGGCAGTAGCGGCCGTATGAACAACCACAGAGGCAAGCTTATATTTTCGTAAAATTGGACCTTGTACGGTATCCACATGCTGGACCCGAACCATCGGGACGAGCGTGCGGGTGATGATAAAAATTCCTTCCTGCAATTCAATTTCCTCTTCCCGCACCTCATATCGCCAGCGCTTCCATCTTAAAGCAGGTAATAGAATAATATGTAAAAAGGGAAAAATCACTCCAAGCACGATTAAGAGGACGGAAATCCAAAAAGGCCAGTCGAAAATATGTATGAGGAAAAGGAATAAAGCGGTGATTGACCAGCCAATTGCTGATTTAATGATACCTGAGATGCGCCACACCTTTAGGGCTTTTGCAGAAATTCGTTTTTGCGGTTTAGAGAACATAGAACCCTCCTCCTACCATCCCAATTAGTATATTCAAAAAAGCATGGATATAATATCCATGCTTTTTGTCTTAATGGTTAAAGCTTCTTGGCTTTGAAGATCTTCCGCCAGTTTTTTTCTCACCGCTTCTTGGCTTGACCGGTGCTTTTTTTCGGCGGTCAGAATTGTAGCCTCCACGTGAATCATCCTTACGACGGCGGTCACGATCATTATACGGCTTTCTTTCCCGTTTTTGCGGAAGAGGTGCTTCTTCTGTTAATTTAACTGGAGTTGTATCCGGTTCTTTTGTTAACATCTTCAATACAGCGGCTACTACTGTTGTAGCATCATTTGCTTCTAGCAATTCATCTGCTGCTGCTTTGTAATAATGAAGATTGTTGGACTCAATTGTTTGCGTGATTTTATCAACAACTGCACGCTGTTGGCCTTCTAACGCTTCATCAAGAGTCGGCGCCTTCATTCTTTCCATTTTCCGCTTCGTAGTTTTTTCAACCACAGCAAGGTAAGACTTTTCACGTGGTGTAATGAATGTCATTGCTACGCCTGCTTTTCCGGCACGGCCAGTACGTCCAATACGGTGAACATAGCTTTCTGGATCCTGTGGAATATCGAAATTGTAAACATGTGTAACACCAGAGATATCAAGACCACGTGCTGCTACGTCTGTTGCGACAAGAACATCAATTGTTCCTTCTTTAAATTTACGAAGAACCTGCAGACGCTTTGCCTGGCTTAGATCGCCATGAATACCTTCTGCCGTATACCCTCTTAAATTCAATGCCTCAGCTAATTCATCGACACGGCGTTTTGTACGGCCAAAAACAATCGCCAGCTCCGGTGATTGAATATCCAATAGTCTTGTTAACACATCAAATTTGTTTTTCTCTTGTGTTTCAAGATAGTATTGATCAATTAAAGGAACCGTCATTTCTTTCGTTTTCACACGAACAACTTGAGGGTCCTTCATGAATTTCTCTGCCATTCTTTGAATTGGTCCCGGCATTGTAGCTGAGAAAAGTAATGTTTGGCGCTCAGTCGGTGTTGATGCAAGAATAGATTCAATATCTTCAATGAATCCCATATTTAACATTTCATCTGCTTCATCAAGAATAACCGTGTTAACAGTATCTAAGCGCATTGTTTTTCTGTTAATATGGTCTAACACACGTCCAGGAGTACCAACGATAATGTGAGGAGCTTTCTTTAATGAACGGATTTGGCGTCCAATATCCTGACCTCCATAAATCGGAAGTACACGAACTCTTTTACCTGATCCGATTTTATAAAGTTCCTCTGATACTTGAATCGCTAATTCCCGTGTAGGCGCAATAATAATCCCTTGAATTGCATCAGCAGTCGTATCAACTTTTTCAACCAATGGAATTCCAAATGCAGCGGTTTTACCAGTTCCTGTTTGAGCTTGGCCGATCAAGTCTTTATTTTCTAGGCTCAATGGAATCGTTTCTGCTTGGATTGGGGTCGCTTCCTCAAAACCCATTTTGAGGACAGCTTTTAAAGTGGCCTGACTTAGGCCTAATTCTTGAAACTTGGTCAATGTTTTCAATCTCCTTCATCTATATGAAAATATTTTAAATCGTGCTGAATATTTTTTCCGATACGTATCAGGTACATCATTATTTTATCAAAAAAAAGACATTCTCCAAAGGAGTATGCCCTATTTTCATCGTTCTTTAGACACGTTGATGATAATCATACCATTTACATTAGTATAATGCAATAAAGACAAATTCTATACATCCTTACTGCTCCATCAAAAAATCCAATACTTGGGAAAATAGGGCCTCTTTTTCCTCGCAATGACAAATATGATGTTTCGACTGTTTAATATAGGTGAGTTTTTTTTGATTAGCACCAATCGTCTGAAATAAGTATTCAGCACTTTTCGGCGGCACAATCCCGTCACACTCTCCTTGTGCGATTAAAGTCGGCGTCTGTACCTGATGCAGCATAGGTTTGATAAAGGAAACAAGCCGACGGAATTGCAAGGTGGCCGCAAGTGGGGTTTCTGTTATTTTTCTTTTATAGCGCTGAAATAATTCATTCTTCTGTAAGTTTCCATTTACTGAATCCTTCAGGGCAGAGAAAATATCCGCTGCCAATTGTTTAGGATTCACATAAAAGGCTGCCGCACTTAATAATACAAGCTTGTCCACACGATATTGGGCTGCCAGAAAGCTGGCAATCATGCCACCCATGGAAAAGCCAATCACGTACACGGTATCACAAACTTCAATCAGACTTTTCAATTCTTCCTCGGCATGATGAATCCACTCATCAAAGTGGATCCCTTTTAACGACCCCGACTCACCATGACCAGGCAGTGTTGGGACACTGAATATCCAATCTGTTCGCTCTTTCAAGTATTCGACAAGCGGTTCTACTTCATAGGGCGCTCCCGTAAAACCATGAATACATAAACAGCCAATCATAATGCTCACCTGCCATTTTTAAAACCCATTATTTACCTTGCAGGGCTGTGACGATTTCTTCTAATCTCATCCCTCTGGATGCCTTAACTAGCACCAATGTTTTTTCGTTTACATACTGCTCTAATTCTTGAAGGAGCTCGCGCTTTTCAGTAAAAGCAAAAACTCTATCTTCGCCAAGCTTTTCGCTTGCTCCTTTGGCAATATATCTGCCTAGGTTTCCAAAAGTAAATAGAAAATCAATTTTATCGCTGCTTAAGCGTTCTCCAATTTGAGAATGATACTGCTCCTCTTCAGGCCCAAGCTCTAGCATGTCGCCAAGAACAAGGACTTTTCGCTCATAGCCTTGAAGGTTTGCCACGAGTTCAATTGCAGCGAGCATTGAGGTTGGACTGGCATTGTAAGCATCATTGATAATTTTTTCTCCGTGACTGCCTTCGACTAACTCCATGCGCATATTTGTCAGTTTAATCCCTTTTAGCCCTTCGTTTATTTTGTCAAAAGGGACGGAAAAATAACGGGCAATCAGCATCGATGCTAAGGCATTTAAAATATTATGAGTTCCTAACACAGGTAGTTCAAACCATTCATTTGCAGCGTTAATGGTGAAGCGGTTTCCCTGCTCCATTTGAATAATTTCAGTTGGATAGAAATCATTCTCATCCGTTCTGCCAAACGTTTGAACTTGAATATTTCCTTTATATTGTTGAATCCGTTCCATGAGCAGCGGCTCATCACCATGCAGGACGGCAATACCGCCATCTTGCAGGCCTTGGAGGATTTCAAGCTTTGCTTCGGCAATTCCTTCACGGGAGCCAAGGTCCAAAAGATGTGATTCCCCGATGTTTGTAATCACGACAGCATCAGGGCAGGCGAGCTTTGTTAAAAATTCAATTTCTCCCCGGCCACTCATCCCCATTTCCAAGACGGCAATTTCCGAGTCCTCATCCAAGCCTAATACAGTTAACGGGAGGCCAATATGATTATTATAATTCCCTTCCGTTTTTTGAACTTTATATTGGGTTGATAAAATTCCCGCTGTCATATCTTTTGTGGTCGTTTTTCCGTTACTTCCCGTGATCCCGACGACTTTCACGGCTAGCTCTCGTCGGTACTTACGTGCTAATTCCTGTAAAGCTTCCAGGCAGTCCTCGACAATCAGGATTGGCAAATGGGTCGGAGGATTTGGTACATCACTCTGCCAAAGGGCAGCAGCCGCGCCCTTACGGATAGAATCCTCTACATATTTATGTCCATCAGCATGTTCTCCTTTAAACGGAACGAACAGGTTCCCTGCTCCTATTTTACGGGAATCGATTGAAACACCAGAAATCATCGTTTTAGCAAATGAAGTGATATCATTTTTAGCAGAAATCATTTCAGCAACTTGCTGTAAAGAACGTTTTATCATTGTTGATACCCTCCTTTATTTTTAAATGTAAATGGACACGGCAGTTCAGCCGTGTCACCTGTTGTTTTGATTAGAACGTGTATTTAATATTTTGTTTCTCTGCATGTCTTTCTTCTGCAAGATTTACGAGACGTTCAATTAACTGCGGATACTCGACCCCGGTGTGCTTCCACAATAGCGGGAACATACTGAATGGCGTGAAACCTGGCATTGTATTTACTTCATTAATTAGAACTTTGCCTTCCTTCGTTAAAAAGAAATCGGCGCGCACAAGACCGGAACAATCCAATGCTTTAAAGGCTCCGATAGCCATTTCCTTAATCTCAGCGTATTCCTCTTCACTAATATCGGCAGGAATAATTAGGGCTGTATCGCCATCTTCATACTTTGCCTTATAATCATAAAAGTCTGTTTTCGGCACAATTTCACCGGCAACAGAGACTTCCGGCTCATCATTGCCGAGAACGCCTACTTCAATCTCACGGGCAATAACACCCTCTTCAATAATGACTTTTCGGTCAAATTGGAAAGCCTCAACGAATGCAGCCTCTAACTCAGTGCGGTTTCGGCATTTACTGATGCCGACGCTCGAGCCAAGATTCGCCGGCTTCACAAAGCAAGGATAGCCAAGCTCTTCCTCCACCTTCGCATAAGACTCATCCTTCGCCTTCGCCCATTCACTTTTAATAAAAGCAACATAATTTACTTGTGGGAGTCCGGCTTGCGCAAACACATTCTTCATCATTACCTTATCCATTCCAGCGGACGAAGCTAGAACCCCATTTCCGACGTACGGCAAGTTTAATAGTTCTAACAAGCCTTGCACGGTTCCATCTTCACCGTTAGGTCCATGCAGCAATGGAAAAATGACATCCAATGGTTCTCTTTCTTGTTTCTCGGCTTGGAAAAGGGATGGTGCCAAGGATAATGGCGACAATTGATTTCCTTGAGAGAATTCAAGTGCTTTGACATTTGCCGGCGGCTCACTTAACTGCGGTCCTTTAATCCATTGTCCGCTTGTGTTTATGTAAATAGGATGAATATCAAATTTTTCAAGGTCTAATGCTTTAATTACCGCTAATGCCGTTTGCAGGGATACCTGATGTTCAGCGGATTTTCCTCCATATAACAAACCTAGTTTTGTTTTCATACGAAACAAACCTCCATATTCTCATTCACGTATTATTTTAACACTTTATTAATTAAGAAAGGAAATGTGTAATAGCCCATTTTAAATGTTTTTCTCTATTGATTAGTTTATGAACGATACTGCTTGCTTAAAAACTAATCCATCGGAATTTTGTCATCCAGATCCTCATGAAAAAATAGCCCCAAGGCGGGACTATTTTTTTAGCTATGTTAACTTGGCTGTTGATTTCCGCTCCAGGCGCGAGCGGTTCGCGGGCGGTCCGTGGAGCCTCCTCGGCGCTAAAGCGCCTGCGGGGTCTCCCCTGCCCCGTTCTCCCGCAGGACATTGAATTACATCCTCGAATCCGCCCACGCACGAAGGAAATGCGATAGCATTTTCGAGGAGTCTCGCGCCTTCCGCTCCAATCAACAGAGTGAAAAAATTAACACTAGGCAACCTACCTATTTTTTATATGACATTCAGCTTCCATTCCTTCGTTTTTTTGTCAAAGATGAGTTTGGCATGGAATGGCTTATTTGAGATGTCCTGATATTCCTCATACATATCGTCCATATTGGCAAAATCGCCGATGACCCAGATTGGAACTTCAATCTTCGTGCGCTGATGGTCCGCATCCCTTAAGGATATGCAAATTCCTTCTTTAATGAAAGGTGTTAACGAAAGGAGGATTTCCTTCGCCACCGGAGGATATGACCGTTTTTTTCTAAGTCCGAGAAGGGATTTTTCCGGTTTAAGCTCCCCGAGCTTTGCTGCCAGGGCGATGCTTAGTAAATGAAAAAAGTCCTTGAAGCTGCGGTAATAGATTTTGTTATACCAGCCGTCATCCTGCGCCAAATAAACAAAACGGTTACCCAGTTTATTATAAAATGGCAATTTTAAATGATGCTTATGGTGTCCTAAGTATAAAAGTTCTGCCATCTCCTGCCCTGTCAGCTCATTCAGCCCATCTTCCTCAATAAAATCAATCCAGCAAAAATTCCCGTAACTATAGACATCTTCTGCAGCCAATTTATTAATTCTATCTTCCGGACAATATTCGAGCAGTGTGTGCATATTAAAATCAGCATCATCAAAACGGTGCGCTAATAGCAGCAAATGGTTTAATGAACCTGAAAAAGCAGCCGTAAATTCATCGAATTCAATACCGTAGGACATTACATACTGGTCTGTTTGATTTAAATGGACATAAATGAGATCCCGTATGTCTTGATGATGCTTCTTCAAAGCCAAACTCCTCCGTTCAAACACAATATATTTATATTAATTTTCCTTTTCCAATAAACTGCCAAATACCCTTTTCCATACTTCCTCATTTTATCAAATAATAGGCCAAATAGCTTATTTCAATTCTTTTACAAAAAATATTTTTTGATTAACACCGTTTACATCATAGCAATTTTATTATTGGTGCCTGACACCCTAAAAAATACATATACTATGTATAAGTTATTATTGGTTTTTAAAGTGAGGTTAATCAGCATGATTAAAGATATGTCACAGGATGAGTTAAGTTTATATATAATTAAGACGTTAAAAGAAAATAAAAAAGTTGATTTTGAGGCGATTTTAGAGGAGCTTCAGCCCTATGATATTGCGAAAATCTATGAGGATTTACCGGAGAAGCATAAAGGACGGTTTCTTCTCTTTTTAAATTTCGACGTCCTTGCCGACCTCATGGAGGAGCTTGAAACGACAGAGCAGCTCGATTTGTTGAATAAGCTCGGCTTTGAGAAATCCAGTAAAGTCCTCGATTTAATGGATAACGATGACTTGGCTTTATTGTTACATGATTTATCTCCCGAGAAAAAGGATTCCCTCCTATCAGGGATGAACACAGAGGAGTCCAAGGCTGTTAAGGATATCATGAAGTATCCGCCAGAAACCGCAGGCAGGATCATGACGAACCGTTTTATCTGGATTCGCAGCTATTATTCAGTTCGAGAAGCAGTCGATAAGTTTAAAAGCTTTGCAGAGTTTGCCGAATCGATGAATTATCTGTATGTCACCGATGAAGACCGAAAACTGGTCGGCGTTGTATCTTACCGTGACTTACTTTTAGCTGGGCTGGAGGAAAAAATCGAAGCTATCATGTATGAGCGGGTGATTTCTGTATCGGTCCTGACAGACCAGGAAATAGTCGCGCAAACAGCCGAGCGTTATGACTTCTTAGCAGTTCCTGTTGTCGATGAGGAAAATGTCCTTGTTGGAATTGTCACCGTCGATGATATTATCGATGTTGTCATCAAAGAGGCCAATGAAGACATTGAAAAATTATCGGCAACGGGGAAATCGATTGACTTTGAAACAAAAACATTCATAGCCGCCGCCAGAAGGCTGCCGTGGCTCATTCTCCTTTTATTTATTGGACTTATTTCCGGAAGGATCATCAGCAGTTTCGAAGATACCCTTAAGCAGGTTGTCGCTCTCGCCTTTTTTATGCCGATGATTGCCGGGATGACCGGGAACACCGGCACGCAATCCCTCGCAGTGGTCGTGAGAGGTCTCATCTCATATGATATCAATAAAGGAGTGGTTGTCCGTTTGGTCATCCGCGAGCTTGGGGTAGGCATCACGATTGGGATCACCTGTGCCGTCCTGATTTCGATTATTGCTTATATTTGGCAGGGAAATCTAATTTTAGGAGCAGTAGTTGGCTGCTCGCTATTTTTCACGTTGATTATTGGGACACTTGCGGGCACTATCATCCCGCTTATTTTGTACCGTTTTAAAATCGACCCGGCTGTTGCCTCAGGGCCGCTTATTACGACCTTAAATGATATTTTTTCGCTCCTCACCTATTTTGGGATTGCTACAATGTTTCTAAAGCATTTAATGTAAAAAATGAAACCTTTTATCCCCATAATCGTTATATATGTTATAGGAATGTAATATATTTCCTAAAGGGTGTGGCGCACAAAGCTAATCTCTTTCAGCAGCACCTCCTTAATCGCGGATAAAATGGGTGTGACGAATGGAAAGATACGTAAAAAAAGCAGACCGATTTGATTGGACGTTAACATTATTATTGATTCTTTTTTTCCTGATAAGTTGTGTGGCCATCTATAGTGCACAAACCTCTGCCCAGTACGATGAAAATTTTTTAGTCAAACAAGTTTTCTGGTATGCCGTTGGGGCTGGAATTATCTTAGTATCCATCTTTATCGATAGCTATCAGTACAAGCGTCTCTCCTGGTATTTATATGGATTGGGTCTTTTGTTGCTGCTTGCTGTTTTTCTTGCGCCGGAGTCCATTGCTCCCCATCGAAATGGGGCAAAAAGCTGGTTCATCATTCCCAAACTAGGCTCAATCCAGCCTTCCGAATTTGTTAAAACCTTTTTAATTTTAGCTCTTAGCCGTGTCATTACCACCCATCAAGAAAAGCATTTGGAGAAATCGCTGAAAACGGATTTTCGTTTACTATGTAAATTGGCGATTACCACGGCAGTTCCGCTCGGATTAATTATGCTGCAGCCTGACTTGGGAACAGCACTCGTTATTCTCTCAATTCTAACTGGGATGATTTTATTGTCTGGGATCACATGGAAAATCATTTTACCGATTTACAGCTTTTCTGCCTCCCTTGCAGGCCTAATTTTTTATCTCGTTTTGCAAAAGCCTGAATTTCTTGAAAAATACCTTCATGTTCAAACCTATCAATTTAACCGGATTTATGCCTGGCTTGATCCAAATAATCATTCCACCAGTTCCAGCTACCACTTATTAAAATCATTAAGTGCCATCGGTTCCGGTCTCATTTCCGGAAAGGGTTTTAGCCAACGCGAAGTGTATATTCCTGAAGCCCATACCGATTTTATCTTTGCCGTCATCGGTGAGGAGTATGGATTTGTCGGCGGCAGTATTGTTATCGGCCTTTTCTTTATGCTTATTTACCATTTAATTAAGACTTCTTTAGAGACGACCGATCCCTTTAATACATATGTCTGTACGGGAATTATCAGTGTATTGACCTTCCATGTCTTTCAAAATGTCGGCATGACGATTCAGGTACTTCCAATAACCGGCATTCCTTTGCCGTTTATTAGCTATGGCGGCAGCTCGCTGATGGGCAATATGTTTGCTATGGGCCTGGTGTACAGCATCCGCTATCACCATCGAACCTATATGTTCTCTTCTGAAAAATCATTTAGTTCATGAAAACCAAAATATTTCTTTATTAGATAAACTGTTATAAAATAAATCATATTGAAAATATATATTTACTTAAGTGAAGGTGAACTATGGCACACTATATTAACTCTATTTTGGAGTTCTTATCGCAATTAGGTTATTTCGGCATTGCCTTAGGATTGATGATAGAGATTATCCCAAGTGAGATTGTTTTAGGCTATGGCGGTTATATGATTTCTCAAGGTCATCTCGGTTTTCCTGGTGCCGTCATTGCCGGTACGATCGGCGGCACGATTGCCCAATTGTTTTTATATTGGGCAGGATATTATGGAGGCCGTCCTTTTTTAGAGAAATACGGAAAATATGTCCTGATAAAAAAGAGCCATATCGATATTGCTGAAAATTGGTTTAATAAATACGGAGCCGGCGTTATATTTTCGGCACGATTTATTCCGGTTGTCCGACACGCCATCTCCATTCCAGCCGGTATTGCCAAAATGTCAGCTGCTAAATTTACTCTCTATACCGTGGCAGCAGTCCTTCCGTGGACCATCCTATTCCTTTATTTAGGTCAAACCTTGGGCAGCAACTGGTCCCATATTAAAGAAAAAGCCCATCCATTTGTCGTGCCATTTATTATTGCCGCCCTTGTGATTGGAGCCATTTACTTTTTAATCAAAAAAACAAAGAAAACCACCGACTAAGCGCGGTGGTTTTCATCGTTTTTAGAAAATTTCCTTTGAGCCCAGGCATCCAGTTTTTTCACATGCTGCTTGCCGATGGTCAGTCCGTAAATAATGAGCAGGACAATGATCAAAGTAAATAAATCTAATTTACCCGTTGAGATAAAGTTTATAATTCCCATTAACACTTGTGGAATTACTCCTGTAATGATCACCAGGAAAGTTGCGATCTTAAACCAGAAATCCGATTTTAATCCATAGCGGGCATATAACAGAAAAAAGGTGGATGACCACGCAAGTACCTCAAGACTGACTAATATAGCCCATTTATTTTCAACTAAAAATTCCATCATGTTCTCCCTCCCCAAAATAAAAAGCCTAGAAGAAATATCGTTCATCGATAATTCTCCCAGGCTTTTATCCTTCCGTGTACACACTCAAAAGCGGAAGCGCCTTGACCAGGGGCGACAGGCATAAGACGAGCCGGCGAGAAGGTTGCTCTTTAACCTTCTTGACGGATTGGCTGTAGACCTGCGAGCCCCTAGGCGCTGCTGCTAGACGATTCTCAAAGTTTGTGTGCGTTTTCTCTCGGACCAGACTGACTTCTAAAAAGCCACGGAACCCTAGAAAACTTTTTTATATTTATTTAATAAAATCATTCTATCACAAAAATCCCCAAGCGGCATTGCCAGTTTTTACTTTTTAAAATGAAACGGCAATGTTGAGACAATGACTTTCTTTTTAAAAATCAGATAGGTCCGAATTAATAGGCTGGATTGATTATGCAGGATATTATGCCAGCTCTTCTTCGTGATAAATTGCGGAATCAATACAGTAACCCGGTAATTATTCTCACTTGCTTTATGCTCGACCGTATCAATAAATTTTGATAGTGGCTGAAGCACACTGCGGTAATGCGACTGCAAGGTAACAAGACGGACATCCGGCTGCCATTTCTCCCATTTTTCCTCAAAGCGCTTTTCATCTTCACGATCAAACGAAACATATACCGCAAAAATTTGATCCGTTAACGACTTGGCATAATTAATGGAGTTTTCAACAACCTTTGTGATTCCTGCAACCGGAACAATAATCACATTCCCATCGATTTGAAGGGCCGGTTTTTCCGGATCAATTCTTAATTGTTCCCCAACCGCTTCATAATGCACTTTAACTCTCAGGAATGCAATTACGATTAATGGAAGGAAAATAAACACAAACCATACTTGCCCTAATTTTGTAACAAAGAAGATAATGAGCACGGTTAAAGTAATAAGCGCGCCAATTAAATTGGCACTTAGCTTCGCTACCCATCCAGCCGGCTTTTCTCGAAGCCACTTTATAATCATCCCCGTTTGTGACAGTGTAAATGGAATAAATACCCCGACCGCATAAAGAGGGATTAAGTGCTCTGTCTTCCCTTTAAATGCAATAATAAGCAGGATTGAAGCGATACCTAAGGAAACAATCCCGTTCGAATAGCCAAGCCGGTCGCCCCTGATGGTAAACATCCTTGGCATATATTTATCCTTTGCAAGAGCAAAGGCCAACAATGGAAACGCAGAATAGCCGGTATTGGCGGCCAGCACCAGAATAAGGGCGGTCGTTCCTTGGACAAAGAAGTAAAGATAATTTCGTCCAAAGGTTTCTTTGGCAATTTGTGATACAACCGTTTCCTCTGCCTTTGGAGCAATTCCGTAATAATAAGCGAGGAAAGTAATTCCCGTAAATAAAAGAGCAAGGAGTGACCCCATTAAAATGAGCGTTTTAGCTGCATTCTTTGGGGCAGGGTCTTTAAAATTGGGTATCGCATTCGAAATAGCCTCAACCCCTGTTAATGCCGAGCACCCGGAAGCAAACGCGCGCAGGAGCAAAAATAACGTTATTCCCTGAACAGGAGCCCCAATGGCTACATGATGTGTCGGCGATACTTCGCCAGTAAAGATCTTAAAAATCCCCACCCCAATTAAAATAAACAGTGCAACAACAAATAAATAAACCGGATAAGCCAGAATCGAAGCAGACTCTGTAATCCCGCGGAGATTTAAAATCGTAATGAAAATAACTAACACACAGGCAATAGAAACAGTGTGTGCATGTAAAGATGGAAACGCAGAGGTGATGGCATCTGTCCCCGCCGATACACTAACAGCCACCGTCAATATGTAATCAACTAATAATGAACCACCTGCAATTAAACCAGCCTTCTCGCCAATGTTCTCCTTTGAAACAACATAGGCACCACCGCCATGCGGGTAAGAATAGATAATTTGCCGATAAGACAAAATTAAAGCTGCTAAGAGAACCAATATCCCTACTGCAATGGGAATAGAGTACCAAAACGCAATCACGCTAATTGTTGCAAGCACGATCAGGATTTGCTCCGTCCCGTATGCTACAGACGATAGGGCATCCGAAGACAAAATCGCTAACGCTTTTAAAATATTTAATTTTTGTTCGCCTAAAGCCGTTGATTTTAGCGGCCGGCCGATTAATAATCTCTTAACAGAAGAGAGCAAGGGATTCACCCACCGTTTTTGAAGTAGAATTACCGATTGATTTTATCACAACATATGGGATTATTTGAAGTGTTTTATTTTTGACAAGCATTCTTATCGTTATTCTTTACGAAACTCACTCGATTATGAGGCCAGAAAAAAACATGGAGACAAGAGATTCTCCATGCACTCTGGTTCTATTCAAAATGGAAGCTTATTTTGTGGCATTGACTTCAGTGTCTAGGAGCATTTTTTGAATTGGAGTATGGCTTCCGGCATATCCAACCAAATTACCACTCTTCCCTATCACACGGTGGCAAGGAATAATAATGGGTATTTGATTATTCCGATTTGCCTGGCCGACCGCTCTGACTGCTTTTGGATTGCCGATCATTTCAGCCACATCCGCATAGCTTCTCACTTCACCGTAAGGAATTGTTTGGAGAGCATTCCAAACCTTTTTCCGAAAATCGGTTCCTTCTACCGAAAGCGGCAAATCAAACTCTTTTCTTGTTCCGCAGAAGTATTCATCTAATTGACGAATGGCTTCCCCGCAAAGCTCCATATCTTCTTGAATATATGGATGTTCTGCTAAGTACTTTTCCCAGTCTTCTTCAAATAGCTCGACTCGTTTTATACCTGTTTCATCTGCAATGACTCTTATTTTTCCAAAGGGGGCCTGGTAAGCGGCAAACCCTATTCTCATAAAAACCTCTCCTAATCTTGAAACATTTATCCTTGCTGGGTAAGACCCCGACGCTCTTTATAAATAAAAAAGAAATAAAGCAGCATCGAAATAAAGACCGATAGCGCTGCCGCTTTGTAGATACTGCTGTATCCAAGCAGGTGCCCAATTTGCCCGAATACAATCGCTCCGAAACCGATACCTAAGTCAAAAAAAGAAAAGAAGGTGGCATTGGCCATTCCACGGCGATTTAGAGGCGCCTTTTCAATCGACCATGCCTGCAGGGCTGGCTGCACCGTTCCAAAGCCAAGCCCATACAGAATGGCTGCTAGATATAAGACAAGGCTGTTTGGCAGCCAGGCGAGCAGCACCATTGCCAGCATGATTAATAATGTGCCCGGAATATAGACTGCTTGATGGCCTTTCCGATCATACAGCTGTCCTGAGAAGGTTCTCGTGACCATTAAGGCAGCTGCATAAAGCAAGAAGTACCATTGTAGTCCTTCGATTTGCTTTTCAGCCGTATATAACGGAAGAAAAGTAGCTATCCCGCCAAAGGTTACAGTCAGAAAGAACAATAGCATGGAGGGCTTTAAAGCACTTTTTTCATAAAGATTCAACTTTGCTGGTGCCTGAATTCGTTCCACCTTTTTATAACGGATTTTTGAAGATAGCAGCAACGCCACCAAACCTAAACCCGCGCAAAGAAGGAATAATTGCTTAAAAGAGATGATGCTCGTCAGTGCAAGCCCTAGCGATGGGCCAAAGGCCAAGGCCAAGTTCCCTGAGAGTCCATAATAGCCCATTCCCTCGCCCCTTCTGGCAGCAGGAATTAAATCGGTCGCGATGGTTCCGGATGCTGTAGTGGAAAATCCCCAGCCCACTCCTTGTACCACCCTCATCAAAAATAAGAAGATAATGCTCGTCATAAATCCAAAGGAGCCCACTGAAATAACAAAAATGGCTAATCCCATTAAAAATACAAAGCCTCTTCCCCGTGTCTCCAGCGTTTTTCCTGCATAGGGACGCAGCAACAAGGATGAAAAGGTAAAAATGCCCACCACAATCCCAATTAATTGATCGTTCCCCCCTAATTCCTCAACGAATAAGGGGATGGTCGGAAGGGTCATTTGAAATCCAATAAATACAAAAAAGTTCGCCAATACAATCAGAACAAAATCCCTTGTCCAAATCCTTTCCTTTGGTCTTTCTTTCATCTGTTGGTTAGCCATAAACTTCCTCTCTTGAAAATGAAAAATCGTTTCTACCAATTTGGTAGAAACGAACTTTCATTTATCATTTGTTATTTTTCCTGCGCTGATTCAATCACGCGTTTCATCGCTTGGATTTGCCCTAAATGAGCCGCCTCGTGGAAGATTCCAAAATGCGCGACCTCCCCGAAGGTTTCTAACCCGAGAAACGGTGTTTTCAGCTTTTCACTAAAACTCTCAGCAGGGATTTCTTTCACTCGTTGGATTTGCTCTTTCAACTGTACTGATAATTCTTTTACAGATGGAACATCACCGTTCCAATCAGCCGGTTTTGTACCAGTAGCAAACAGTTCCATATAATTTGCCGGTAAATTCGTTGATTTTTTTGGAAAGCCAAATAAGAATTGCTCCGCCACCGTTAACGCATGGCCCACATGCCAGTGGATCGTGTTGTTAAAGCCTGCCGGCTGAACATCCACAATGGACTCATCAAGAGCATCAACATTTTTTAAAAAGTAGTTCCTTGCGAATTCAAAGCTTTTAAAAAGTAATTCACTCACTATTTAGCCCTCCTAACGTTTTCATCACTATTTTATACCATAATCAACCAATTATGAAGTAAAATGTATTTACATTTCATCAGGGGCTTGAACGCCTAATAATCTCAATCCTTCTTTCAGGACAACTGTTACCGAGTAAACAAGGGCTAAACGTGCTTCTTGCTCTTCACTTTCTTCTAGCACCTTTACCTCCGCATAGTATTTGTTGAAGGCTTGTGCCAGGTCTACCACATATTTTGCCACCTGCG
This sequence comes from Neobacillus bataviensis, assembly GCF_019969725.1. The sequence goes on along the minus strand of NZ_JAHXYW010000022.1, from coordinate 31,341 downwards.
AAGGATCGAAGTTCTCACTTGCACGTTTAATGGCATTAGAGAATTCCATTAACAGGCTGATAACCTTCCATTCCTTTTCCCATGAAGTGCTGTAGGCATGGTCCGAGACAACCGCCTCCCACTTTCCTTTTCGCAAGATCGAACAGGCACGTGCATAGGTGTACTGGACGTATGGTCCTGTTTCCCCTTCAAAGCGGAGCATTTCCTCCAACGAAAATTCAATATCGTTCATACGATTATTTTTTAAATCATGGAAAATAACGGCCCCGACACCCACCTGTTTCGCTACTTCATCCTTGTTGGGCAGGTTTGGATTTTTCTCCTCGATATTATGTCGAGCCATTGCAATCGATTCATTTAACACTTCTTCTAGTAAAACAACCTTGCCCTTACGAGTTGACATTTTCTTTCCGTCCTTCAGCATCATGCCAAACGGAACATGCACCATTTTCTTAGCCCAGTCATAACCCATTTTCGTCAACACAGCGATTAACTGTTTAAAGTGAAGGCTTTGCTCATGCCCAACCACATAAAGAGACTTGGCAAAGTTATAGTTTTCCTTACGGTAAAGGGCGGCGGCTAAATCACGGGTCGCATAAAGCGTGGCTCCGTCAGATTTTTTAATCAGGCACGGCGGCAGCTCGTCTTCAAGTAACTCCACGACCTGCGCCTGGTCGGATTCGACCAGCAACTGCTTCTCTTCGAGCAGTTGGACAACCCGGTCCATTTTATCATTATAAAAAGCTTCTCCTGCGTAAGAATCAAATTCAACGTTCATTAACTGATAAATTTTTGAAAACTCTTTTAATGACTCATCGCGGAACCATTGCCAGAGTGTTAATGCTTCTTCATTGCCATCTTCTAGCTTTTTAAACCAGGCACGTCCATCAACTTCAAGCGATGGGCTGGATTCAGCTTCCTCATGGAACTTGATATAAAGCGCCAAAAGTTCTTTGATTGGGTTTTGTTTAACCTTCTCTTCGTCTCCCCATAGCTTATAGGCAGTAATCAATTTACCAAACTGCGTTCCCCAGTCACCGAGATGGTTAATCTTAATTGGCTTATAGCCGCATTTTTCGATAATTAGAGCGATGGCATTCCCAATAACCGTGGAACGGAGATGTCCCATTGAAAATGGCTTGGCAATATTAGGTGACGACATGTCGATTGTGACATTACCTCCATTGCCAATGTTTTGTGATGCGAATTGATCCTTTTCGTTAATGATTGCATTGACGACCTTTTCCGAAACAAGCTTTTTGTTTAAAAATAAATTCAGATACGCGCCGACCACTTCTACTTTTTCAAAGGTCGGTGATTGGATCTGTTCACGGAGTTCCTGCGCAATCACATTTGGCGATTTACGTTTTATTTTTGCGAGGCGAAAAACTGGAAAAGCCAAGTCACCGTGCGCTTGGTTTTTCGGTTTTTCAATCAGCAGTTCAAGATCATGGAGCGAGATTGCCCCTTCCAGTACCTCAAAAAGTATTTCAGCGAGTTCCTTCTTAAAATTCATCGTTTTTGACCTCCTTTTTTCTATATAAACAAAAAACCCCCGCCTCTTATAAAAAAGAGACGAGAGTTTGAATATCCCGCGGTACCACTCTAATTGTTCAATATGAACCAGCTTTCCCTTTGTAACGGAGGATTCTCCGGCGTACCCTACTCAGTTTCAGGCAAGCATCTCAAAAGTGCGCTTCATTATCTGCTCCGTATCAGGCTCCCACCGTCCCTGACTCGCTATCACTTCCTAGATAACTACTCTCTTTTTCATTGATTTTTCCGAATTGATTATCAGTTATTATACTGGATAAATTAGGATTTATCCATAGGCCGCTGATTATTTTTTTCACAATGGAAATCCTAAGGGATAAGGAGGGATTTTTATGGCCAGAAGAAATAAAATTCTTGTTCCAGAAGCCAGAAGAGGATTGGATGAGTTAAAAGCGAAGGTCGCACAAGCCAGCAGCCCTGAGGATGCAAAATTTGAAGCCGCAGAAGAGGTAGGCGTCCCGCTCCAAAAAGGATACAACGGCCAGCTCACCTCCGAGCAGGCTGGAAAAGTCGGCGGCAGGCTTGGCGGCAGCATGGTTCGCGAACTCGTGAAAATGGCACAGCAGAATTTAGCAAAAAAATAAGATGGAAATGGGGCCAGTTTTGCTGGCCTCAATTTTTTTCAATAGGAAGTTTCAAAAAAGTTTGACGATTTTGTGACAAAAAGTTTGACAATTCTGTGACAATTGGTAGAATATTCAGTAAAGGGGAGTGAATCGTGATGCAAATCAAACATTTAAAAAGCTTATTTACCTTCAAAAAGATTGCTATCTATGGCAGTGGATTAGGGATTATTCTTATATTGCTCGGACAATTTGGAAGCGGTTTCAATTCATTTTTCTTTACTGCGCTAGGATTCGGCATCCTATTAGGCGCTGTGGTGAATTACCTTTTCGGAACATTTATAAGTTTAATGGAAGAATATACGATTAAAAGTAAAGAGGAACCACAATTTGCGGTGTCCTCACGGAATTTTTATCATTAAAAAAAAGACTTGTGTGCTTGCACGAGTCTTTTTTTGTTGCCTTGTTCATTTAGACATTTTTACCAAATTTACACTAATTCTTTTAATAAAAATACCTTCATCACTTCGGCGATTTGTTCTGAGCTTAGAGGGTCATGATTCCTTTCCCAGTCTGAAACAAGTGCGATATACATTTTTAAAAGCAGAAAGCTCGTGATTTCGGTGTTTGCTGCCGGAATCGCTCCCTTCGTTATCGCGGCTTCCATTTTCCCCTTAAGATACTCGATTATTTCATTTTCGACATGCTGGAGCTTTTCCGAAACCGCTAAAGTCCCCATTTCCTTCTCTTCTTGAACAAGCTTAATCATCAGCTGGTGCTGAGAGCGGAATTCTAAGAGGCGATAGAGCGCCCGGTGAACATTTTCCGTAAACGGCAAATCCGGTTGAATCACAAACTCCGCCTCCGCAATCATTTCCTTCACCAATGAAGAAATGATCTCTTCAAACAACTCTTCTTTATTTTTAAAAAACGTATAAATGGTTCCTTTCCCAACATTCGCGAGCTTTGCGACTTGGTCCATAGTCGTGGCCTTATAGCCGAACAACGAAAAAGATTTCGTTGCTGCTTCGACAATCATTTTTCTCCGATCGAGTGCCATTTTCGAACACCTGCCCCTTTGACCAATTTAGTTTTTCAGTCAAATATATATTTTCACTATAACATAGCTAAATTTGGGATTCAACTGGAAGCAAAAAAACAGACCCATTCGCCATGCTTAAAAAGCTTACAAGTTTGTAAGTAAGTGTAATCTTATTGCATGGCATCGGGGCCTCGGCTCTTTTTACAATAAATGTATCAAAAATATCGGAGGTTGGTTATGGCATTTTCCAAAATAAATATTGATGTTTTTCTCTCGATCAATGATTTGGGTTCACAATTTCCCGCCTTGAACCCTATGGTGATTTTTATGGCAGAATATATGTTGTATTTTTTATGCTTAATTATTGTCCTATTTTGGTTCTCAAGAACAACCAAAAATCGAAGGATGGTTATCCAGTCACTTTTTGCCTGTGCACTTGCTGAAATCCTTGGAAAAGCTGCGGGCCAGTTTTATTCGCATCACCAGCCCTTTGCCGCACTGCCGCATGTTAATAAGCTAGTGGAACATGCTGTTGATAATTCATTCCCCAGTGATCATACAATCTTATTTTTTTCCATTTTTATCTCCTTTTGGATTGTTCGGAAAAATGGCTGGTGGTTTTGGCTTGTCATCCCAGTCTGTGTTGGTGTATCCCGTATCTGGGTTGGCGTTCATTACCCTGCCGATGTGGCTGCTGGCGCCCTTTTAGGAATAATATCTGCACTATTGGTACACCGGGTCATGCCTAGGCTTTACATCATAGATCGATTTCTAGTGTTTTATGAGGATATCGAAAAACGCTTTTTACCTATTAAGGATAAGTCCAAAAGTCTTTAAACCCACGGTCATAATTTTGCCTGTGGGTTTCTCCTTTCCCCCTGAGATTACGATCCTGTTGAACGATAGTGTCTTACACCAATTTGCCAGACGAGCAAGCATGGAAGGAAAAATAAGCTTCCCAACACTGGTGTGAGTAAATACAGAAGGTCATCGCCGTTATTTTTTCCAAGCAAATAGAGTAACGGCAAATAGTTGACGGTACCAAAAGGAATCACAAAGGTAAAAAAGCGGGTCACCCATTTTTGATAGATGTTTAATGGATATTGAGCCATTTCCCGGCCGCCATCAGTAAATATATTCGCCACTTCAAGGCCCTGCACAGTCCAAAAACACATTGTAGCGGCAAGTATATAGATTCCGGTAAAAATAAAAACACCACTTGTTACCATTAGCACAAGGGTAATAGCTTTAATCGGGGTCCACTCAATGGAAAGTTTGCTCAAGGCCCAGATTAATACAAGGGCGCTTTGAAGCAGCCGCCCCGCTTTCGTAAACTCAAATTTTGATCCAAGCACCTGGATAAATGTACTTCTCGGCCGAACTAGAATCCGGTCAAAATCCCCTCTGACGACAAGGCTTGAAAACATATCATACCCTCTGGCAAAACATTCACTCAAACTGAAGGACATATGAATGACGGCGAAGCAAAGCGCCACCTCAAAAAACTGCCAGCCTTTTATTTGCCCGAACCGTTCAAACAAGAGGTAAAGCCCGGCAAAGACGGCAAAAGGAATAAAAAACTGGCCAGCCGTGAGGAGCCAAAAGGATGTGCGGTATTGCATCTGTGATTTAAAGAGAATTTGAAGGTACTTGAAATATAATTTCATATTGGTCACCCTCCTTGGACGACGACTTTTCGTAAAACACGATTCATGCTGATTCTTCCCAGCCAAACAAGAACTAGCAAATACACCAGTTGAATAACAATGCCGATGAGGGCTTCTTTTGGTGGAATATGCCCTGAGTAAACCCTGAACGGAAAATCAGCCGTCCAGCGGAACGGAAGCACATTAGCTATATTCTGCAGCCACGATGGCATTAACGGAACCGGAATAATTAAACCCGCAAAAAATTCACCGAGGATACCAAAGATCAACAGCGACCCCATAGGGGACATGGTTATAAATACGGAAATGTACAGAAACATGGAGATGGCTACCAGAAGCAGTAACCCTAGCATTAGGGAGCTTAAGAATAATAGAAAAGCAGATAAACTTGGTGGAAAAGTCATGTTGTAGGGCTTTGGCAAAAAGAACGAAACGATTAAGATCGGGAAACAACGCAGTATGGCGCTTGATAACCGCTGCGCCAACAGTTTGGCAAACCAAAATCCATATAGCTCACATGGACGGCAAAGCTCGTAAGCGATATTGCCGCTCGTGATTAAATCAAACAGCTCACTATCGCGAAACCACACGGTAACGAAAACCAGAAATGCCTGCTGCAGCCATATGTAGGTGATTAGTTCTTTTAAGGAAATCGGTTGAGTATCAGCGGCGTTTTGGTAAAATGCTTGAAACACCATAATGATCATGGATCCCCAGAAAAATTGTGTGGCCACTCCAGCAAGTGCAGCCGCCCGGTACTGCATGCCATTAAGGAGACGAAGCTTCAACACGGATAGATATACCCTCATATTTGATACTCCTTATAAAGCTGCACGATGATATCCTCAATAGGCTGTGTTTCGATTGTGACATCTACCAGGTCTACTTGGGTGGTTAAATGAGTGATAATATCCGATGTTTTAAAGTTAGCTGTGTCTACACTTAATACTGCGCGCTCCGGTGACCATGAAAGAACGGATGCTCCTGGTATTTGAATCGGATTTGCCCTTTGTTTATATTCCGCTGTAATTGTTTTTTTGGTGCCAAACCTCTTTCTTAATTCTTCTAATTGGCCGTCGTACAAAAGGCTCCCTTTTCCGATTAGGATTACCCTTTCTGCAAGCGCCTCTATATCATTCATATCGTGGGTGGTGAGGATCACGGTTACTCCTTTTTCTTGATTTATCGTTTTGATGAATTGGCGGACCGCGATTTTTGAAACAGCATCCAGCCCAATGGTTGGTTCGTCTAAAAATAGGATGTTTGGATTATGTATGAGGGAAGCCGCAATTTCACAGCGCATCCGTTGCCCAAGGCTTAATTGGCGGACGGGTGAATAGATGATTTCTTGCAGTTCAAGCGTTTCGATAATCAGGTCTGTGGTAGTTTTATATTCTTGCTGCGGAACATTATAAATATCTTTAAGGAGTTCAAACGAGTCTATTACCGGAACGTCCCACCATAGCTGTGATCGCTGACCAAAGACGACGCCGATATTTTTTACATACTTGGTTCTATCTTTCCAAGGAGTGTACCCCATTATCGTGCAGGTCCCGGTATCAGGCACCAATATCCCGCTCATAATTTTAATGGTAGTTGATTTGCCCGCCCCATTTGGACCGATATAGCCGACGATTTCACCCGGGTTTATGGTAAATGAGACGTTTTTAAGCGCTTCGACAATGGTGTGTTCCCGGTGGAAAAGGGCTTTTACTGCCTGCCGGAGTCCCGTTTGGCGCTTAGCGACTTTATAGGACTTGCTTATGCCTTTTAATTCGATCAACTTTGAATTCGCCTCCTTGTATTTTTGTCGCGGAGGAAAATAATAACATTCGGTTCTCATTTATGTCAAGAATTTTCTAAATTGTAATAAAATATTCATGATTTTGGACGATGTGTGGTATTACTTTTTTATAAAATGTTTGTGAAAGGATGTGGCATATGGTTAAAAAGCCCCTTACGAAAACAGCTGAATTCATTATTTTTGGCATTTTAAACACGAGAATGGATTTACCTATGGATGCCAAGCACAAATATTTAAGCCTTAAAAAAGGCTATGAAGGCGAGGTGAAGTTTAATTCATTGACGGAAAAGCTTGGGTGCGAATGTTTTATTTTAAATGGGCTGCTGCTTAAGATCCACGATACCAAGTTCCAAATTGATTCAATGATTATTTCGCAGCCAAAGATTTTAATGAACGAAGTGAAAAACTTTGAGGGTGAATATTACTATGAAAACGAAAAGTTTTATTCTATTAATGGCACTGAACGAAAGGATCCACTGATTCAGTTGCAACGAAGCTCATCTTTACTCCGCCAATTACTCCAAAGTCTTGGACTTTATATACCTATCGAACCATGGGTTGTTCATATCAATCCCGAGTTTACCTTATACCAAGCCCCTCGACACGAGCCCATTATTTTACCAACAAAGGTTAATAGCTATTTGAGAAATTTGGATACGATACCATCAAGATTAACCGGAAAGCATGAGAAGCTGGCTGACAAATTAATTTCTCTACATATTGAAGAGCCTCCATATCCAAGGCTGCCGCCTTATGATTATCATCGGATGCGAAAAGGTGTTACTTGTGCATTGTGCCATTCCTTTTTAATTTTTGTTCGTGGTCATAAGTGTGTGTGTAGTGAGTGTGGCCACGAAGAGCTGGTTGAAGCCGCGGTATTGAGGTGTGTTGAGGAGTTAAGGCTTCTATTTCCGGAGATGAAAATTACGACTAATGCGGTTTTAGATTGGTGCCAAGTTTTTGAGTCAAGGAAACGAATTAGCAGAATTCTTGGGAAAAATTTCAAAATTATTGGCGATCGTCGATGGGCTCTATATGAATAAAAGGCAATATGGTAATGTATAGGATAATTTAAGTCAGGGCCTTTGCATGTTTTGTCCTCTTGAACTCCCCTATGGGACATTTCACTTTGATTTCGTTTCTGTTTTGTCCCATAGAGCCCTTCTATGGGACATTTCGCTTGAATTCCATTTCTGTTTTGTCCCATAGGGCCATTCTATGGGACATTTCGCTTGAATTTCATTTCTGTTTTGTCTCATAGAGCCATTCTATGGGACATTTCGCTTGAATTCCATTTCTGTTTTGTCTCATAGAGCCATTCTATGGGACATTTCGCTTGAATTAGTAATAAAACATGGTAAACCTCAACCAAATCACCTAAAAATTTTGATTAAATGAATATGAATACACCGTTCAGGAAGTCTGAACGGTGTATTTGCTAAACCAACGTTTTCTTCAAGTTTCGTAAATAACGAAAACGAATACAGAAGAAATAAATGAATTGTGCGATTAAGAAACTTGCTAGGACAATGACAATCTCTTTTGCAATCGATAAGGAGAATAAGCTTTGCAGGGCCATGAAAGCAAAGACACTATGCACGAAGGCTACTAAGATAGGAACGAAGAAAAGCAGTGATAGCTGACGGGTTACAATTTTGTTCAGCTCTTGATCGGTCAACCCAACCTTTGTAATCGTTAAATAATGGCGTCTGTCGTAATCCAAATCCGCATACAAGCGGAAATATAGGAAGCTTCCTGCCGCAATAAAGAAGACAGCCCCAATCAGTAACGCAACGAATAGCATCATCTTATACATACTCATTTGATTTTCATATACAGTCCCGCTGACTGTCATCGAGTAAGGGACTTTATCAGAATAAAACTTCATGCCATGCTCGACGAGATTATCACCAATGCCGGATGTTTTCTTAAGGTCACTAGTGTAAAAGCTAGTATATACTTTAGTTTTTTCCGGAGTTACTTTTTCAAAAAGTTCATCACTAATAACGAGACCCTCAGAAAAAATTAACTGCATCGGAAGGACAACATATTTGGACATCTTGCTTTGACGAAGCTTAATATGATCTTGTTTTAATGTATACGTCACTTTTTCCGGGTTACTAAAGGATCCCGTCCGCATTCCTAGCACTTCTTTTCCGACAAGACGTTTTTCCTTAAAAGCATTTCCAGCCCAAGACATTATTTTCTTATAGTCCGAGAAGGAAACAACTGGTATTTCCTTTGGTGTAAATCGATCGGTAGATGATGCAACAGCAATATATTTTATCGGAACTTGATGGGATGTATATTCTAGCTTTCTTTCCTTTAGCTCCGTCTCAATTTGCACTAAATTCTGCTGGTGAACAGGTTGGTCATCATTAGCTAGATAACTGATTTCTGCCGGATAGTCCTGTTTCACTTGCCTATTCATCACATTCATAGAAGCAAGTGTCCCAACGGCACAAAAAGCTACGGTTGACACAATGGTCACCATAAAAAACATCCTGGCATTATCTTTCAAGCGATACCGAAGAGAAGAAATGGTGATCATATTTGTTTTTCTCCAAAACAGTCCGCGGTTTTTCTGTAGTAATTTGGTAATGAACACGGATAGCTGGGTGTAAAAGAAATACGTTCCGACAATGGTCATTCCAATTACGGGAAACATCCGGAAAATCAATGTCTGCAGGGTAGTAGTGGCAGACAAATAATAACTGGCAATAAGCAATACGGCTGAGAGCAATGATAAGAACGGTGATACCTTTGGCTCTGTTTTAGGCTTCTCCCCCGCTTGGAATAAATCGATTAATTTGTTTACTCTTACAAGTGCTGTTGTGAATAACGAAATACAGAAGAAGAGAATGATAAAAGCACAGGTTGTCAGCAGCAATGCTTTTTCAGAAAAATAGAATCGCAGCGGACCGATGCCAATCATCTTCGCCCCTATCATTAAAAATAGTTTTCCAGTGATTAACCCCAAACCAATTCCAACCACAATGGCACCAATACCAATCAGCATATTTTCTAAAAACACCATAAGGTTCAATTGGTTCCTTGTCATTCCATGCATCATGAGAATACCGAATTCTCGTTTCCGAGATTTGAGAAACGTGCTGACAGAATAGAGAACAAAGAGGAAGGAAAAAACATACATAATCACTTCCGCAGCTGTCATTAATTGGATGGCCGCAGTTTTCGTCACACCCTGTTTAATATCCGGATGGAAGATGAATAGCGCGTATACAAAGAAAACCAGTACGGAAAAGGCGCTGCTTAAAAAATAAGCGGCATAGGTCCGTTTATTACGGACGACATTTCTATAAGCGAACTGCGGAAAGGTCACGGCTTTCCCCTCCTAACAAGGCAAGCATGTCCATGATTTTTTGGAAAAAGGCTTGGCGGTTCTCACCGCGGTAGATTTCGTTATAGAGCTTTCCGTCCTTAATAAAAATGACGCGGTGGCAATAGCTGGCAGCAAACGGATCGTGTGTTACCATTAGTGCTGTTGCTTTTTCCTCTTTATTTATAGCTGTAAATGTCTCCATGACATCCTTAGAGGCCTTTGAATCCAGGTTCCCCGTCGGTTCATCGGCCAAAATGAGAGATGGGCTGTGAATGATAGAGCGCGCAATCGCGGTTCGCTGCATTTGTCCGCCGGAGATTTCATAGGTTCTCTTTTTTAAAATGGAATCAATCCCTAGTTTTTTGGTCACATATTGCAGTTTTTTATCCATCTCTTTTACGCTTTCGCCATCAAGGGTTAACGGCAGGACAATGTTTTCCTCCACCGTTAGCGTATCCAGCAGGTTAAAATGCTGAAAGACAAAACCCAACTCATGTCGTCTGAATAACGCCGTTTCTTTTCGATTTAACACATGTGGATTTTTCCCATTGATAAATATTTCACCGGCGGTTGGCCGGTCGATCGTTGCAATTAAGTTTAAGAGAGTCGTTTTCCCACTTCCGGACGGTCCCATAATCCCAACAAATTCCCCTTTTTCAATCGAAAAATTGATATTGTCTAAAGCCTTATGGGCGACCTTCCCCTCATATATCTTTTCTAAATGTCTCACTTCCAAGATGGACATGATCTCACTCCCTGTATTATTGATAACCCAATTGTAGCGAGAAACCCGCCCATCTCCCATTTCCTTAACTTACAGTTACCTTACAAATAAGTAAGAAAACAATAGTGTCCACCGCAGGAGGACAGATGTACACAGATGGTGCCTGACACCTATATTATGATACGCACTATTGTCCCTTTGTTAACGGTGGATTCTATTTCGATGCGGTGGCCTAGTTTTTCGCATATTTGTTTGACGAGGTAGAGGCCCATTCCGGTTGATTCTTGGAAGTTGCGGCCATTTTGGCCTGTGAAATAGGGGTCAAAGATACGTGGTAAATCGCTTGAAGGGATCCCCACACCTTCATCCCGAACTTCTAGAACTACATTCATTCCCCGATGGTAACCATGGAAATAAATTTTCCTTCCCTCTTCGACTGTATAACGAACGGCATTTGTTATCAGCTGGGTTAACACAAAAGACAGCCATTTCTCGTCAGTGGCCACACTTAAGTTCCCCTCAAATTGAAAGCTTGGAAATACTCGGCCGCGAATAAATAATCGTTTTTGGCTTGATGTGACAGTTCGGACAACCTTTTGCAAATCAAGGGTCTCAACATAAAAATCCCTATCGAATGTATCGAGGCGGGCGGTATATAGAACCATCTCGAGCCCTTTTTTTAACCGATCAAGTTCATCTCCAATTGACGTAAATCGCGGGTCGTCCTCGTCCTGAATCATTAAATGGATAACGGACAATGGCGTCTTCATTTGATGAACCCATTGATTGATAAACTGGATATGGCCTTCGAGCTTGTACTTATAATTATGTAAATCCGTTTTATAATGGCGGAATTGGCTTTTTAGAAGCCGCTGTAAACCTTCTGCTAGGGGTGATGGCTGCAGATTACCTGAAAAGTCCTCCATTGATGTGAGCGGTTTTTCCAACCGTTGATAAAAGGAGCGATTCGTCATGTAGCGAATGAAGAGATACCCTATCAGTAGGAAGCCGCTAAGGAAAGCAGCATATAAACTTATCTTCAAATTTCGATAACCATCCAGCCAATAAATGAACGAGATGACCAATAATTGAAGAAGATAAAAAATAATTAGAAGAATTTGCTCGCGGAAAAAAAGCTTCATTATTTATTATCCTCCCAGATCGGAAGGAGCCGATATCCCTGGCCGCGAATGGTTTGAAGTGCTTCCGTAATCTCTAAAGAAGCCAACTTTTTCCGCACCCTCGTAATATATACATTCAGAGTATTATCATCAACAAATGCCTGGTCGTCCCAGATTTTTTCTAACAGCCGGTCACGGCTGACCACCCGCTCTGCTCTTTTCATCAATTCATCCAGAATTTTTGCTTCCGTATGGCTTAGCTCAATTTCCTGTCCGCTAAAAGTAAGACTCATTCGTTCAACATCAAGCGTCAGTCCTGCAACAGTGGTGGTCCGTCCATTTTGTGAACTGGCATAGGTCCCATACGCCCGTCTGAGCTGGCTATTAATTTTGGCGGTGACAATTTCATAATCAAAAGGTTTCGTGATATAATCATCCGCTCCATTTTCAAGAGCCATCACTTGGTCCATTTTTCCTTCGCGAGCCGAAATAAACAGAATCGGGCACGTGGAGATACTGCGGATTTGCCGGCACCAATAGTAGCCATCAAACTTCGGCAGGTTGACATCCAATAAAACGAGATGTGGATCATATTGTTCAAATTGAGTGCGGACAGCTGCAAAATCATCGACAGATTTTGTGTCATACCCAAATTTATATAAATGCTCTTTCAGCAAGCTGACCAGTTGCTTGTCATCTTCAATAATAAAAATCTTAAACATCCTCATTCTCCTTTTGCCTATCATACTCATGATTGTAACAAAAATAAGGGAAACAATGGAAACAACAAAACATCTCCCATGTCTATGAGAGATGTTCAATTTCATTTATTTTCACTTCCAGTTTCCCTAATCGAGCTGAATAAATTGCTGCAAACCAACAGGAAATTCATTAAATGCTTCGTATTGAAGTTGATAAAACACATAATAGCTTTCGCGCCTGGATGTAATAAGCTCCGCATCCTGCAACTGCTTTAAATGTTTCGAAACCGCTCCTTCGGTAACACCTATCAGCGCGGCCAACTCCCGCGTTGACCGAGGCTTTTCAGCCAAAAATTGCACCATCTGAAGTCTGGTCAAATCCCCCATTGCACGGAAAAATTTCAACAGGTTCTCTGGAGGCATTGGTTTTATGGCTTCCTGCTGGTTTTCCATGATAGAGTAGTTAATTCCCACCGGGTTACGGCGATTTACTAATAAGTGCGGCCAGACAAAGTAAGAAGGTGTTAATAATAAAACCTCTTCTTCCTCAAAAAAGATGTCTGCTTTGGAAATCCGCCTGATTACAGCCCGTTTTTTCTTGGAATCAATCACAATCTCCGGTGATAGACTTTCTAACAGCGGCAAAGGCCCTTCATTCATTAATTTTTTCCCGCGAAAGGTAATATCTTTTAAAAATAGTTCCTCTACTCTTGGCCATTCCTCCCTGAGACAGGCATCCCAAAAGGCCTTCAATAAATGAGTAAATCGTAGCCGGACTTCATCAGGGTTTTCTAATAATCCCAATAAAACATTATGGGACTTTGGATACCTCTCAATGGCTTTTTCGAAAAATTCTAGTTGAAGGCCTGAATGGCTCCTAATAGAATCAACAATTTTTTGATAGAATTCCTCGATCGGTAATTCCAAAAATCCCTGCAGTTCCTTATCAAAAGAGCGAAAGGCCGTACCTTGATGGCCCCAATAACTAATAATTGGCCGTTGATAAAAGAGACTGAAGGCATCAATTTCTTCTTTTAGACCGGAACTAACTTTTTTACGGGCATTAATCACCCAAGGAATGTGCAGCGGATGGTGTTTGCAGTCATCAAAAACATGCAGGGCCAATATGGTTTCGTGCGCTGGAGAATAACTAAAGGCTATTTGTTCTGATGAAAGATTTGCAAGGTGCATGGAAAAAGACATACTAATGCCCTCCAACTGATTTACTCTTTACTCAATAAGTAGTTTAGTTTATTACTAACATCATATAATTAATGACATAAAAAACAAAGGAGTGAAAAACGTTGAATATTTCTAAATATTTCTCCCTTCAACAAATGTCGGAAGGAGTATATGCAGCCATCTCTACTCCGGGGACGGGCTCCTGGGCGAACGCAGGAATAATTGATATCGGAGGGCAAACGATTATATTTGATACCTTCGCCACTCCAAGCGCAGCTAAAGATTTGCGCAGTGCCGCCGAGGAACTGACTGGCCGAAAAACTTCTTACGTCATTAATAGTCATGAACACATAGACCATGTACATGGTAACCAGGTATTTTCAGATGCAGTGATCATTAGTACCAATCAGACGAGGCAGCAGATTGCGGTCCGACAGCCGAATTTCATTGAAATGGTGAAAAAAAACACCCACTACCTCGATCAAATGAGAAATGAAATGAAGCGGGAAACAAACCTAGCTAAACGTCAAGAAACAGAAACTTTATTAGGTGAATATACGGCAATTACCAATGGTGCCGATCATTCCTCTCTCACTTTACCGAGCATGACTTTTAAAGAGAAAATGATATTCCATGGAACGCGCCGTTCCGCTGAACTGATTACCTGCGGCAGCTGTCATTCATCCAGCGATTCGTTCCTATATCTGCCTGAAGACAGGATTCTTTTTCTAGCGGATTTGATGCATATCGGCTGCCATGCAGATTTCAGGCAGGGAGATATCGATAATTGGATTAACTCGCTTGATAAAATAAAATTGCTGGATGCTAGAGTGGTTGTTTCGGGACATGGGAAGGTTGGAACTGCGGAGGATTTGACGGTTATGCAAAATTATCTGTTAGACTTTAAAAAGCTTGCATATGATTGCTCGCAAAAAGATGGAACGATGGAAAATATTCATGAGCTTGACATCCCTGAAGCATATAAAGATTACCTGGTACCCTCCGTTTTTTACAGTAATCTGCGTTTTCTGTTGGAAAAAATAGCGTAATACAAACGGAATAACACCTCCTTGGACAACCTGCCAATGAGGTGTTTTCATTTTTTTATCCCAATTCTTTCGCAATCGCCCGGCCTGCTGCTCTTCCTGAAAACAGACAACCTCCTACAAAGGTACCTTCCAGGGAGCGGTAACCATGTACACCGCCTCCGCCAAAGCCTGATGCTTCTCCCGCTGCATACAATCCCGGGATGGCTTCTCCGGCTGCGTTTAGGACCCTTCCGGATAAATCGGTTTGTAATCCGCCTAATGTTTTTCGGCTTAAGATATGCAGGCGGACCGCAATCAAGGGCCCATTCTTTGGATCCAGAATTTTATGCGGTGTGGCAACACGGATTAATTTATCCCCAAGATACTTACGCGCACCACGGATGGCTGTTATTTGCAGATCCTTCGAAAAGGTATTATCCAATTCCCGGTCCCGCGCCTTTATTTGCCGCTCGATTTCTGCCAGCTCCAACAGATTGTCACCCGTTAGTTTATTCATACCGGCTACCAAATCAGCCAAATTATCCGCAATAATAAAATCCTCGCCCTTATCCATAAATGCCTTTACCGGCCCAGGCGCACCAGGTAAAGCTCTTCCCAATACCTTGCGAATACTTTTTCCGGTTATATCCGGATTTTGCTCTGATCCTGAGAGGGCGAATTCTTTTTCAATAATTTTTTGCGTTAAAATAAACCAGGAATAATCGTAACCTGTCTTTTGAATGGCCTCGAGTGTACCTAATGTATCGAAGCCTGGGAAATTAGGTGCTGAGAAGCGCCGGCCGCGAGCATCCAGCCATATGGAGGATGGCCCTGGAAGAATGCGGATACCATGGTTGGTCCAGACCGGATTCCAATTTTGGATCCCTTCAGTGTAGTGCCACATACGATCCCGATTGACAATTCTCCCCCCTGCCTCCTCGGTGATGGAGAGCATCCGGCCATCGACATGTGCGGGTACGCCAGAAATCATATGTTTTGGAGGCTCTCCCAATCGGCTCGGCCAATTTTTACGAACAAGATCGTGGTTTCCACCAATCCCTCCACTAGAGACTAACACCGATTGCGCACGATATTCAAAGCCTCCTATTACGTCTCTGTTGCTATCCTCCCCGCGGGCAGCAGAGCTCGGAGCAAGAACAGAACCGCTCACACCAACAATTGCCCCATTACTATTAATAAGACCATCAACGCGATGACGAGGGCGGAATTCCACTAATCCCGTTTTCATGTGCTCCCTAACCCTTCGTTCAAATGGGGCAACAATGCCGGGTCCTGTTCCCCAGACAACATGGAAGCGAGGGACTGAGTTTCCATGTCCATCAGCTAGATATCCGCCGCGTTCTGCCCATCCTACCACTGGAAAAAAACGCACACCCATGTCATAAAGCCAGGCACGTTTCTCCCCCGCAGCAAAATCAACATAAGCCTCTGCCCATTTTAGCGCCCAGTAATCCTCGTCATTTTCCCGGTCGAAACCAGCGGTTCCCAACCAGTCCTGCCAAGCCAATTCTTTAGAATCCTTTATTCCCATCCGGCGCTGTTCCGGCGTATCAACCAGAAATAAGCCGCCAAAAGACCACCACGCCTGTCCCCCCAATGAGGATTCTGATTCTTGGTCTAACAGCAGCACTTTTTTGCCCGCATCGGCAATCTCTGCCGCTGCTACTAAACCGGCAAGGCCTGCTCCTACTACGATTACATCAAAATCCATGAATTCATCCCCCCTGCCATCTATTCTTCAGTTTAAAAATAATACATAATTTTCAGATATTTATATTGTATTGCTAGTATAAAATTGGAATCTATTAACAGTCAATATACTCATTTAGAAAATGTTATTTTCCATTGTTTCCTTCATTGTTTATAATAGGCTTGGGGTGAAAAAATGGCACGTGAACGCAAATTTTCTAAAGATGATTTATTTCAAGCCACAGAACAGCTTCTTCTCACGCATGGCTATGAGGGATTTACATTTAGTCTTCTTGCTGTTGATTTAGACGTATCACGGGGAGCACTTTATAAGTACTATGAAAATAAAGAAGAGTTAATTACCGACTATATGCTTAATGAAATGGAGCATTTTCTTACCAAGTTAAAAGAAATAGAATTACTAGATAGATTTGAGGCGCAGTTCGACTTTCTTTTAAATCTTATTTTCAGTTATTCCGACATTCAAAAAATGATTAAGATAGGCCAGCAGATTCCAGTAATGGCTAACAATAAAGTGAAAGAAAATAAGGATCAATTAGACAAGTTTCATTTAGAAATGTATCAATGTTTACAGAACTTCCTTAAGCTTGGGAAAGAAGAAAAGAAATTAAATCCGCAGATACCGGAAGCACTTATTTTGGGCTATATTTTTCAATCTGTCGCCATTCCGAATCATTTTAATATCCCCCATTCGGTTTGGGTCCAATCCATTAAAGAAATGATTTGCCATGGAATGTACATAAAACCTTAAATTGACACATATGTTACTTTTATAGATAATACATAGTGACATTAGTGTCAATTTATTTTTTTCGCTAAAGTGACACATGTGTCACCTTAAACCTAATAAAAAGAAGGGGGTAACAGCAAAAAATGAAATTATTCTTACAAGCTATAACCGACTATGTTTCAACCAAAAAAGGAATGTGGACCACCCTTGCTGCCTGGTTCATCATTACCATTGTTTTGGCTGTGTTTGCTCCAAATGCAAAGAATTACGAAGTATCGAGAATAGATTCCCTTCCTAAGGATGTCCAATCTGCCATTGCACAAAAGAAGATGGATCAGTATTTTCCTACTAATGAAGGAACCCCTGCCATATTAGTCTTCCAATCTAGGGATGGTCAGATAGAGCCCACCCAGCTGGTAGAGGTTTTAGCTAAATTCGAAAACAAAAACATTAAAGGGATTACTCAGATCATCCCGTTAGCAGCCCTGCCTCCACAAGCTGCCGCCAGTTTCTTTTCAGCCGATAAGAAAACGGCGATTATCCCTTTAACCTTGGATTCTTCTCTAGAAACAAAGGATATGAAAAAGTCTTTAGCACAAATCAAGAAAGTTGCTGCTGATTCATCAAATTTTAAGCTGTATGTTACCGGACCTGCAGGGATTGCCGCAGATTCTCTTGATCTTTTTTCGCGTGCAGATGTCGTCCTTATTTTATCGACAGTGGGCTTAATCCTTATTTTATTGATTGTAATTTATCGTTCACCGTTATTGGCGTTGATTCCACTCCTAGCAGCCGTTTTCGTCTATGAAGTGGTAATGCAGGTACTTGGAATAATGGGTAAAGCGGGCCTAGCTTTGAGCAATCAAACCATATCCATTATGTCAATTTTGTTATTTGCTGCGATGATTGATTATTCTTTATTTGTGTTTTCTCGCTATCGGGAAGAACTCACCCGTCATGAAAGCAAGTTTGATGCCATGAAAGCGGCGATGAGGGAAACTGGAATGCCGGTTTTCTTTTCTGGGGGAACTGTTTTAGCGGCGATGCTCGTATTGTTTTTTGCTCAATTAGGAGATATTAAAAACTTTGCCCCAACCTTTGCTGCCACCATGATGGTAATCATGATTGCATCCGTTACACTCGTTCCAGCTTTGTTTACCCTTTTCGGCAGGAAATCCTTCTGGCCTAAAATTCCGCGTGTTGGAGGTCAATCGGCCAAGAAACATTTTCTTTGGGACAAAATCGGACGCTTCGTTGTAAGGAAGCCCGGACTTTCCGTTTTTGTAATCGGTCTTTTCCTGCTGTTGTCTGCTAGTAATCTATTTAATCTTAAGTATGAGTTCGATACAATAAAATCGTTCCCTAAAGATATGCCTTCCCGCCAAGGCTATGAAATCTTAGCTGCTAAATTTGAGAGGGGCGAAC
This sequence comes from Neobacillus bataviensis, assembly GCF_019969725.1. The sequence goes on along the minus strand of NZ_JAHXYW010000022.1, from coordinate 12,726 downwards.
TTGCCCCTACAGCCGTCGTGTTTGAATCAGCAAAACCAATCACGGCCGCGGAGCAGGAAACATTACGCAGTACACTAGCCAAGCAGCCAAGTGTTAGTAATGTCCGTTTATCTGGAACTGCCAAGGACAAAAAGATCATTCAATATAGCCTAACGTTTCAAGGAAATCCATATTCTATCGGGACCTTGGATGCCTTAGAGAAAATCATAAGTCATAAAAAACAAATCATTACAGACAGTCACCTGAATGGGAAACTTTATTTTGCAGGGGAAACTGCTGTGAAAGTCGATGACCGCTCTGTTAACAACCAGGACGTCATCATCATCGTGTTACTGGAAACGATTTTAATATTTGGATTGTTAATTGTCCTAACGAAATCCGTTAAAATGCCGATTTACATGATGGGGACGATATTAATCTCGTTCTTTGCTGCATTGGGATTGGGAATGTTTTTAAGCAACCTTTTCTTTGGTATCGACACGATCAGTAACCGCGTTCCTCTTTATGCTTTTGTTTTTTTGGTAGCGCTCGGAATTGATTACAATATTATGCTTATTTCAAGATTCCAAGAAGAACGAGCCAAACATTCTGTTAAAAAAGCAGTAGAAATTGCTGTTGCTAACACAGGCGGGGTCATTTCCTCTGCAGGAATTATTCTCGCTGCAACCTTTGCAGTTTTGATGACACAGCCCATCCAACTACTGTTTATTTTTGGCTTCATTGTCGCTGTGGGAATTTTACTGGATACCTTCTTAATCAGGGGGATATTATTACCAGGTCTCATTGTTTTATTAGAGAAGGACAAAGCGACTAGCGAGAGTAACTAGATTCACGACATCAAAAAACGAGCTTGTTCGATTCTCCTAAACAAGCTCGTTTTTTATGTCCTGATTATTGTTCTAACGGTTCTTCAATTTTAGATTTGCTCAAAATACTTATATAATCGAGATTTATATCACCATTGGTAAAGCTGCTGCCATTCACGGAGTTCATGATACCTGTCTCTTGGTTTGATTGATCAAATGGAATAAACCCAAAATACAAATTATTATTATTTGGTAACACACTATCAATAAGTCTATCAGAAATATTAGGATTTCCTTCTTGCTGCAATGATTTCATGATTGCTAACCAATCAGCCGGCATGGATAATACGCCATAGGACTTATCCGTAAGGGGTACCTTTTTCTCTAGCTGGATCCTTGGGTTATAGGTTTCAATCCCATCATGGCCTTGAAACCCTCTGTCACGAATAAAATAGAATTTCATATAGCTCACTTTGTCATCCGGATGGGAATTCCACGCTATATAAAACGTTGAAGGATCGTTACTATTAATCTTCCAAAGACGCGGCTCCCCGGCATTATTTATAGAAAGCAACTTCCATTTATGCTCCTTCCAAGCCCAATAACTTACCCCGTACCGGCCCTCTTCCGAAACAAACGGGACGAACACATGCCGCTCATCAACATGAACATGATCCTGAATGCTCTTAACAGCTGCTGTTGGAAAAACTTTATTCATTCTCTCAATCAATTGTTCATTAGCGGGAAAGGAGGCTGGTTTGGAAAAATTAACCCAATAAAACCAGGCTGCCGCCGCCAATACAATAACAACAGCTACTAAACCAATAAAGACGAATCTCTTGTTCAGCATGCTTATTCCCCTCCTTTCAGCAATGATTCATTGGAACGAAAAAAAAGCTGCTTTTGAGGCGCTGATATTAATATTCCTTTTCCATCGGCTTCTACGTAAATAATCGGGTACAGGCCGCTTCCCCATTTTGAAGATGTTCCGAAAAGCTGATATGGAAACCGTTCATTCCTTTTGGTCGATTGCTCACTTCTAATTTCTTTTTCTTGATACCACTGAATACCCTGAATTTTTTCTTGACTCATATTATGTAATTGCTTTAGCAAAGTATCTGTATCTAAAACGCGTTTTTTCCCAGAGGGATGGATACTCCTGATCGATGCATTCTCGACGGTAGACATATAGGTAGACAGCTCATTTTTAGGATATGTGGCATTTTGAATGGGCACTGCAATTAGGGCAGCCGCTAGAAAAATAAAATTAGCCCAAAACCCGAGCCACGCGAAACGCCTATAGGTCACCCAGCTCCCTTCCTTTCTTTTTAGAAAGGCATACAAAATCCAAACACCAAGCGGTAGGATGGATATCTTAATCGGCGTATCCCATAACGACGGAAAATTAATCGAGAAAGAAAAAAGACCGACCAGAACACAAACGAGACCTTTCCAGGCCTTTGGTTTCACCTGTTGTTTTTTCATCATTCGATAGGCAATAATTGCAATAACACACCAAGCTAAAATAAGTGTAATAATGGGAATAAGTTGAAACGAAAAAGCAAAATTATAATTTAAGGTCATTGTCCACCTCCTATTTACATAATTCACCAATCGCCTGCATATTCCTTTATTATGTTTTAACAAAATAAAAAAGAACCGAGAAAACGCACATAAAGTACGTTTCCCGATTCTTAAGAACAAATTACTCAACCGTTACAGACTTTGCAAGATTACGCGGTTTATCGACGTCGCAATCACGGTGCAGAGCTGCGTAGTAGGCAAGTATTTGTAATGGTATGACAGAGATAAGTGGTGTTAATAATTCATTTACTTCAGGAATGACGAAGCTGTCTTCGTCCATATTTAATCCCTTCATCGAGATGATGCATGGGTTGGCACCGCGGGCTACAACTTCCTTCACATTACCGCGGATGCTTAAGTTTACACTTTCTTGAGTAGCAAGAGCAATAACTGGAGTACCTTCTTCGATTAAAGCGATTGTACCATGCTTTAATTCCCCACCGGCAAATCCTTCAGCTTGAATATAAGAAATTTCTTTCAGTTTCAGTGCACCTTCTAGGCCAACGTAAAAGTCGATTCCGCGGCCGATGAAGAAGGCATTGCGTGTTACAGATAAGAATTCTCTTGTGATTACTTCAAGCAATTCTTTAGAGTCACAAAGAACTTCCATTGCATTTGCCACCAAACCAAGCTCTTGAATCAAGTCAAAACCAATTTCTAATCCGCGGCTCTTGGCTGTTACTTCAGCCATAATCGCAAGGACAGCTAATTGGGCTGTATATGCCTTAGTTGACGCAACCGCAATTTCAGGGCCTGCATGCAGCAGCAATGTATAGTCCGCTTCACGAGAAAGCGTAGAACCAGGAACATTGGTGATGGTTAATGCAGGGTAACCCATTTCTTTGACATTAACAAGAACGGCACGGCTATCAGCTGTTTCACCGCTTTGTGAAATGAAGATGAACAAAGGTTTTTCAGAAAGAAGCGGCATGTTATAGCCAAATTCACTGGAGATATGAACCTCTACAGGGATTTTCGCCATTTTTTCAATGAATTGCTTTCCAACAAGACCTGCATGATAAGAAGTACCTGCCGCAATAATATAAAGGCGGTCAGCAGCATTCAAAGCGTCCACGATTTTCTCGTCAATCGTTAATTCACCGTTCTCATTCTGATATGTTTGAATGATTTTACGCATCACAAGCGGCTGCTCATCAATTTCTTTTAGCATGTAATGAGGATAGGTGCCTTTTTCAATATCACTGGCATCAAGTTCAGCCTTATATGGCGCACGGTTAATAACTTCACCGTTAAGGTTTTGAATCGTTACTTCATCCTTTGTAACGATAACAATTTCTTTATCCATTAATTCCACGTATTGATCCGTTACTTGCAGCATCGCCATTGCATCACTTGCTACAACATTAAATCCGCTGCCTAGTCCAACCAAAAGAGGGCTTTTATTTTTTGCTACATAGATGGTTTCATTATCTTCAGCATCTAAAAGAGCTAAAGCGTAAGATCCATGTAAAAGAGTCAAGGTTTTGCGGAACGCTTCTAAAACCTCTAAGCCTTCACTCGCAAAACGTTCAATCAATTGAACAATAACTTCTGTATCTGTTTCACTGACGAATGTAACATCTGTTAGATATTCACGCTTCAATAGATCATAGTTCTCGATTACACCATTATGCACAAGCGTAAAACGTCCAGATGTGCTTTGATGCGGATGAGAATTCACTTTACTTGGAACTCCGTGGGTAGCCCAGCGCGTATGTCCGATACCGATTTTAGCCAAAACGTTCTCATCGACAATCGCACGCAAATCTGCAATTCGGCCCTTTTCTTTAAAGACATGAATTCCGTTCTCATTTTTAACAGCAATACCTGCTGAGTCATATCCTCTATATTCAAGCTTTTCTAAACCTTTTAGTAAAATCTCTTTCGAGTCATTATTTCCAATATAACCAACAATTCCACACATTTTTCTTTTTCCTCCCTGATACAGGGGGCAAAGAACGCTTTGGAGGCCCACCTTGCCCCCTTATCTCTGTTTTAGTCGGGTATCTGTCTATACCCTTATAAACATTACTTTTAGTATGCGCATTTCCTTCTCTTTGTCCACAAAGTTGCCTAAGTGTTTTAAAGAAGAAATTTCGGCCCTGCGTCACAGCCGGGAGGTATCCGCCGAAGTTTCGATAAACCTCCTCCTCGTCAACTAATCAACGTCTCTAGATTAGTTCAGGCGCTTTAGTAAATCCGTTTTGTCTGCTGCCCACCTTTCTTTTCATAAAATGGTAAAAAAAGCTTTGAATAAACAAAGCAAGTTAATACTACATGATTGGAGGCACCCCGTCAACTAATTACACAAAATAATATTTTTTTCCATTTTCTATAACCACCATACATAATAAAATATGCATAAGGGACTTGGAGAGTTCCCTTATGCATATTAGACGATTCATCTATTCTTTTAGTTCCATTTCATCTTTTACGACTGTGACAATGCGATCGACATACGATTCACAAAGCTCCTTTGTCGGTGCCTCCGCCATAACTCGGACTAATGGTTCGGTTCCGGAAGGCCGAACAAGAATTCTTCCGTTTCCAGACATCTCTTCTTCAACCTGTTCAATGATCTCTTTAACCTTTACATTATCGGTCACATGATGTTTGTCTGTCACTCTAACGTTTACAAGCTTTTGCGGGAATTTCTTCATTTCACTAGCCAGCTCTGACAATGGCTTCCCGGTTGCTTTCATGATATTCACTAATTGAAGTCCTGATAATAAACCATCGCCGGTTGTGTTATAGTCTAAGAAAATAATGTGGCCAGATTGTTCCCCGCCAAGATTAAATCCGCTCTTCTTCATTTCTTCGACTACATAACGGTCGCCAACGGCGGTCGGAACGCTATGAATGCCATGAGTTTCAAGCGCTTTATAAAAGCCAAGATTACTCATAACGGTGGATACAATTGTTCCATGCTTTAGGCGCCCCTGCTCTTTAAGATATTTGCCGCAAATGTACATGATTTGGTCGCCATCGACGATTTCTCCCTTTTCATCAATCGCAATCAAGCGGTCCCCATCACCATCAAAGGAAAGACCCACATCGGCCCCTTTTTCCCTCACTAAGGCTGCGAGTGCTTCAGGGTGTGTTGAGCCAACACCGGCATTAATATTTAATCCGTTTGGTGCAGCCCCCATCGTAGACAAATCTGCATCCAGATCAGCAAACAAGTGTGTCGCTAAAGAAGAAGTTGCACCGTTTGCACAGTCCAGTGCAATATGAATACCGGAGAAATCTTCATCCACGGAATTCTTTAAGTATTGAAGGTACTTTTGTCCTCCTTCAAAATAGTCCATGACCAAGCCCAAATCACCACCTACAGGTCTAGGCAGCTGATCGTCCGGCATATCAATAAGCTCTTCAATTTCTAATTCCTGGTCATCAGAAAGCTTAAAACCATCAGGGCCGAAAAATTTAATTCCATTATCTGCTACTGGATTATGAGAAGCTGAAATCATGACCCCAGCCTGTGCTCCTAAAGCTTTCGTTAAATAAGCTACCCCCGGAGTAGAAATCACGCCAAGACGCATGACCTCCGCTCCAATGGACAGCAAACCTGCCACAAGGGCACCCTCAAGCATATGACCTGAAATACGAGTATCACGGCCAATTAAAACCTTTGGACGATCTTTATCCTTTGTTAAAACATATCCACCAAACCGGCCTAGTTTAAAGGCCAATTCCGGTGTTAATTCACTATTTGCTACTCCGCGTACCCCATCGGTACCAAAATATTTTCCCATTTTAAAAAATCGCTCCTTCAACAATTATTGCTAGGTATTAGGCATTTTTCGTAATTGTAATTTTTGCAGTCGCTTTATTAGGCTTCCAGTTTAAATTGGCAGGGCCATCCACGTGGATATTCACTTCATGACTGCCTTCATCCAAATTGGATAAATCAATATATACATTAAAGTCCTCAGGCTTTAATCCATCTACAAGCGAGCTTGGTCCGTTTACAATCAGATTGATGATCTTATTATCAGGATCATTAATCTCCGCTATGTACGTATCAGATAATCCTTGGATTTTTAACGGTATTCCTGAAACGGTTTTTTCCTCTTCCTTTTTCACCAAGACCGTTGCTTTTACCATTTGTGGTGTCACCTTCGTGATCCCATTTGAAATGATCACCGGAAGATTAAGGGTAGTGTTTTCGGTAATTTTACTAACATCTACCTCCACGCGGACATTTTCAGTCTGTTTCAGGATATCTTCCGGTCCAATAATCGTTGCTTCCTTCACATCCAGATCAATGGAATCAATCGTAATACCATCCTGAGGCGTTCCTTTTTTAAGAATACTAATTGGAACAGTTTTACTATTATTTTTTATTGGTATCGTCACTTTTACGGTTTCTGGCGCGACCACTGCGTCTAATTTATTCAAGTCTTTGTCAAGAACCTGTACGTGGGCCTCTTTGGTAATCGTCTCTTTCAGTTTAGACTTTTCCTCTAGTGTTGCTTTGACAAAGGCAATTCGATCAATCACGCTTTTTGCACCGGTGATTTTTACTTTGTTTGGTTCGACAATCGGCTGTCCGGCTGAATAACCTTCCTCCACTTGACTTGCATTAAATTCAGCTTCCACTTTGAATTCCTTGGTGATCTTTTCTTGAACATTCACGGTGACAGAAGCAGGATTAATAGTGGCTTTTAATTTATCAGATAAATCTTTTACTTTAAGCTTTACTTTTTGTTTCCCTATCTTAGCTTCTGTCAAATCCACATACACTTCAAAGTTTTTTAAGGCCTTTGTGGATTGGACGTGGGTAATAGGCCCTTTAATTGTGATAGCCACTGTGTTTGGAATCCCCGAAACCACTAAATTCTCGGTATCATAGTAGACATTTACGGGCATATCTTTAATCGTCGCAGAAGTCGATTGGCTTGGGACGTTAACTGTTAATTTATTTTCTTTGTTCGATACAGTTGAATAAAGCAAAATGGCTAAAAGTAATGCAAGAATTTTGATAAACCAGCGATTATCCATCAGCTTATCCATTATTTTTCCCCCTCCAGTTCCAACGAGCTGAAGAAGCTTGTTTAGTCTTGTTTGGTATCATCAATTCACTCGTGAGGAGTTCCTTAAATTCTTCTGCCTTTAAGTCACGATGAAGTTCACCATTTTTCGTCAGTGAGATGCTGCCCGTCTCTTCTGAAACAACGACGGTAATACTATCGGTTACCTCGCTGATTCCTAATGCCGCCCGGTGCCGCGTTCCAAGCTCCTTTGAAATAAACGGACTTTCCGATAAAGGAAGATAGCATGCTGCTGCAGCAACATTATTTCGTTGGATGATAACGGCCCCATCATGGAGCGGTGTATTTGGAATGAAGATGTTAATCAAGAGTTCAGATGAAATCTTAGAATTTAGTTGAATACCTGTTTCTATGTAATCACCCATACCTGTTTCTCTTTCAATCGAGATTAAAGCCCCAATTCTGCGCTTGGCCATGTAGTCAGTTGCCTTAATGATTGCCTGAACAGCTTTTTCCTGATCGTCATCATCGGGACTTGAGCTTCTTGAGAAAAATTTCCCCCTTCCCAATTGCTCAAGTGCTCTGCGGAGTTCTGGCTGAAAAATAATAATAATCGCAAGAAACCCGTATGTTATGACTTGCTGCATCATCCAGCTTAAAGTGGATAAGCCAAAAAAATCACTGACTACTTTTACAAGAAGAATGACAAAAATCCCTTTTAGTAACTGAACCGCTTTGGTTCCTCTTATAATGTTAATCAGTTTGTATATGACATACCATACGAGGAGAATATCAACAATACTAGCTAAATACTTCCATATAGTAAAATCGGCAAACGGCATTGTTTTTCCTCCGTAATTTTCTTAAAACGTATATATTGGAATACAACTACATTATTATAGCATAAATCAAGCTTGTACTTATTATATGTATCTCATTAAAAAAAACAAATCACTCATAAACGAGTGACTTGTTTTTTATTCGGTTTCAGAATGGTCAAAGATTTCGATGGTCTCTTGGACCGTTCTTTTCATATGATACCAAATCCAATCAAACACTTCGTTCACTTCATCAATTTGTCCTGTCACATGACCGGCGGATGCCAGGTACTTTTCACCATTTATGACGGTAACGTCTCCCTGCACTTCCCCTTCAATTTTTAAGGTCCCATTCCGAACAATCACATCACCTTTGACAACCTCGCCTTTAGGGACAATGACAGTATTATTTTTAACCACCAGGTTTTTTTGCTTCGATACCGAGAATTCCCGGTCCTGATTCCAGATGGAAAATAGGCTTCCTACCATTAAAATTAGGAATAATGAGGCTGCAGCTAGCATTGGATGGTTTCTCAGCCAGCCCCCCATCAAAACCTTCTTTTTCTCTTTAGGCAGACGCGCTAGGACATTGGCTGTAAAATCTGCCGGTGCCTGCATATTTGATATACTTTTAACGAAGGCTACTGTTTTTTTTAGTTCATTAAATATAGCCTCACACTCTTTACAGCTTTGAATGTGCTCTCTTAAGATCCGTTCTTTTTCTTGGTCAATTTCCTCGTCTAAATACTCGTGCATGAGATCGATGATATGTTCTGGACACATTTTTTGTTTCACCTCTTATCAAACATAACGTAATTGTTGTCTTAAAGCTTCCCGTCCTCGGTGAATTCTTGTTTTAACTGTCCCTAGAGGAAGATCAAGAATTTCACTAATTTCATTTAATGATAATTCTTCTACATATTTCAAAACGATCGCAGACCGATATTTCTCTGGCAGCTTTAATATTTCCTTCTGTACGGTTTCCTGCAACTCTAGGCTTTCCAGCTCTTTTTCTGGCAGTGGAGTATTGGAAGGAATTTGGGAATACATGGTTAACCCTTCTGTTCCGACCACTTCTGCATCTAAGTAATAATCAGGTTTCTTTTTGCGCATTCGATCGATACATAAATTGGTGGCAATCCGAAATAGCCAGGTGGAAAATTTCAAATCTTGGTTAAACGACTTTATATTCACATAGGCACGAATAAACGCCTCCTGTGCCACATCCTCGGCTTCATGTTTATTTCCAAGCATTCGGAAACACAGCTGATAGACACTGTTTTTATAAATTTCAACGATCTCCCCAAATGCATCCTGATCGCCTTTTATCACTTGTTTTATTCTCTTTTTTACAATAGCTTCCATTAACGTTTCTCAGCTCCAATACGCTATACGTTCATACGAATCGTTAGCAAAAAAGTTTCGTTTTTCACGAAAAAACTTCTCCATACCTATAATATTAACAAAAATTTACCAAAAAGGCTCAAATACTAGTTTAAAGAATTTCCTGCTGGGGATAAAAGTAATAATACATTGGAAAGAGGTCATGTTTTACATGGGTGCCCGACTGGAGGGACTATTAGCGGAAATTGAAAGCTGCCGGATGGATATGGTTCGACTTGCGTCTGTAAACTCATTTGCCCATCACGAAGTAATTGAGGCTAGTCGGAGGCTGGACTCTCTACTAAATGAATATTCATCTCTTGTGGAAAAATAAAGCAGCTACACCGAAACAGGATGCAGCTGCTTTATTCTTTATAGTAATTTTTCTCCGAATAATGAGCCCATTAGACCAACAGCGATTTGTGCTGTTTTATTTTTTTCGTCTAAAATAGGGTTTACTTCCACAAATTCTGCAGAGGTTATAATCTTTGCCTCTTCGAGCATTTCCATAGCCAAGTGGCTTTCGCGGTAGCTGATACCACCCATAACCGGTGTTCCTACTCCTGGACATTCACTTGGATCTAACCCATCCAAGTCTAATGAAAGATGTACGCCATCTGTTCTTTCTTTCAAGTAAGCAATCGTTTCTTCCATGATGTGCGCCATTCCTAGGCGGTCGATTTCATGCATTGTGTAGACTTTAATTCCTTTTTCTTTTATGAGGATTCTTTCCCCTTCATCCAAGGATCTTGCTCCGATAATGACTACGTTCTCAGGTTTAACCTTCGGGAAGTAACCACCCAGTTCCGTTAATTTCGGATGCCCTAATCCAATACTCGCAGCTAAAGGCATGCCGTGGATGTTTCCTGTCGGGCTTGTATCTGCAGTATTTAAGTCACCATGGGCATCATACCAAATGACACCTAGGTTTTTATAATGCTTTGCTACCCCCGCTAAGGTTCCAATTGCAATACTGTGGTCACCGCCAAGTACGAGCGGAAATGAACCGGATTGGATTGCCTCATCTACTTTTTCTGCCAGCATGGATGTTTTTTCTGCAACAAGATCGAGATTGCGCAGGTTTGATTCTTTATCGATTACGACTTCCGGTCTGCCGATTGGAATGTCTCCTAAATCGTGGATATCATCAAATAGTGGCTTTAGTCTTTCATTAATGCCAGCATAACGGATTGCACTTGGTCCCATATCTACACCGCGGCGCATTTGTCCTAAGTCCATCGGCATCCCAATAATTGAAAGTTTTTTACTCATCTTTAAATTCCTCCTACCCTTTAATATGTACTATTTTAACCGCTTTCAGTGGGATGACTCAACTCGACAAAATTATGTATATATATGCGTGTTGGTCGTCATTTCAGTTAGGTTAATAATTGGACTTTTATACGAACGAAAAACACCAAAACTAATCAAACGTTTAATTAGTTTTTTTGTTATTGAAAAAAAGTAGTATAAAAAGTAAGAAATTCTCAATTGAATACCAATATGGGACATTTTGGTAGGTAAAACTTTGGGAAGTGTCTCATGGAATAGTTCTATGGGACATTACCGGCTTAATTTCTTTGGGATGTGTCCCATAGGAGAGCTCTATGGGATAAAATAATCCGATGAAGTCGGAAAATTGTCTAATAGAAACAACGATACTGAAATCAATACGGACTAAAATGTTTTGAAAACACAAAAAAAGCCTAGAACCAGTACGATTCAAGGCATAAATTTTATATGTAGTGTGATGGTGGAGTCTAGGGGGATCGAACCCCTGACCTCCTGCGTGCAAAGCAGGCGCTCTCCCAGCTGAGCTAAGACCCCATTAACTATGGAGCGGAAGACGGGATTCGAACCCGCGACCCCCACCTTGGCAAGGTGGTGTTCTACCACTGAACTACTTCCGCATTTTCATAAATAAAAACCCAAGACAATGTTAACCTAGGGTTTAAATATTAAAATGAGCCATGAAGGACTCGAACCTTCGACCCTCTGATTAAAAGTCAGATGCTCTACCGACTGAGCTAATGGCTCTCTTGGCTGGGCTAGCTGGATTCGAACCAACGCGTGACGGAGTCAAAGTCCGTTGCCTTACCGCTTGGCTATAGCCCAATAGTTGATAGTAACTAGAATGTCCAAAAATAAAAAAAATATAAGTGGTGGAGGGGGACGGATTCGAACCGCCGAACCCCGAGGGAGCGGATTTACAGTCCGCCGCGTTTAGCCACTTCGCTACCCCTCCATAAAAAAGAAAGGTGCCGGCTAGAGGACTTGAACCCCCAACCTACTGATTACAAGTCAGTTGCTCTACCAATTGAGCTAAACCGGCACAAATGAAAATTATTTTCGCTATCGCAAAAAAATTATGGTGGAGGATGACGGGATCGAACCGCCGACCCTCTGCTTGTAAGGCAGATGCTCTCCCAGCTGAGCTAATCCTCCTAATTCATGAAAGTTATTTTCGTTATTACGAAATAACTATGGTGACCCCTACGGGATTCGAACCCGTGTTACCGCCGTGAAAGGGCGGTGTCTTAACCGCTTGACCAAGGGGCCATACAATTTAAATATAGGTAAGCTTCCAAGCGGGCTCGAACCGCTGACCTCTTCCTTACCATGGAAGTGCTCTACCTACTGAGCTATGGAAGCATAGCTGATATTCTTGATGAAATAAAAATGGCTCCGCAGGTAGGACTCGAACCTACGACCGATCGGTTAACAGCCGATAGCTCTACCACTGAGCTACTGCGGAACAATAATATAACAGCCTGGCAACGTCCTACTCTCACAGGGGCGCGTGCCCCAACTACCATCGGCGCTGAGAAGCTTAACTTCCGTGTTCAGTATGGGAACGGGTGTGACCTTCTCGCCATTATTACCAGACTATTTAATCGACACTATTTTATTATAATGTCTTTTTTATATTATGCAAGAGGAAATTTTAATTTTTTCATTCCCTCAAAACTAGATAATACAGAAGAAGTTTGTAAAAACGAGTTCACCTTCATATGTTCATATGACTTGGTTAAGTCCTCGAACGATTAGTATCAGTCAGCTCCACACGTCACCGCGCTTCCACCTCTGACCTATCAACCTGATCATCTTTCAGGGTTCTTACTAGCTTGACGCTATGGGAAA
>NZ_JAHXYW010000021.1 GCF_019969725.1 Neobacillus bataviensis | reverse complement strand
CTTTATCGTTGAAGAGTTTTTTTGACATAAAATTATTCTCCGATTCCCACATTTTTTATTCATTATACATAAAAGTACCCGATAGGGCAGACCTTTTTTTAGTGTCTACTCTATCGGGTACAGTTTATATTTCTGGTTGACCAATTTTTAATGGGTTTTATTATTACGGTAGCCGGGGTAGAACGTAAGCACCCGTGGGAATTAGATCCCGTAAAGTAAACAGTTCGCCCCCTACTTGTAGAAACATGTTTGAGGCTGGTTGGGACTTTGATCTCGTATAACAAGCGAAGCTATGATACTGCAAGAAGGAATTAGGGGTACCGGTGAGTTTAATTATTAGAGGAGGAGTTTTAAAATGAATCCAGTCGTTGGTCTGGATGTAGCAAATGGTGAAAGTCAGGTTCAAGCTTACTTGGATAAGAAAAAACCTTACAAAAATAATTTTTAAGAGAAATTGAGAACTTAACAGGGGTTAAACCTCCAATTGTTCTTGAAGCTACAGGGCATTATCATACTCCAGTTGTTCAGTATTTTGAGGACAGAGATTATTTATTAATTATTGTAAATCCTCTTGTCTCTTATCGTGCCAAGAGCTCGAGTTTACGGAAAGTAAAGACAGATAAAATCGATGCTTACCATCTATGTGAATTGTACTATAAAGAGGATTTAGAGCCGTATAAAAAACATGGTCAATCCCTGGTATCGGAGAAAAAATCGCAGCAATGATTATTTCTGAAATCGGTGAGATTGATCAGTTTAATCACCCTAAAAAACTTGTAGCATTTGCCGGAATTGACCCGAGTATCTTTGAGTCTGGAAGGTTCAAGGGAACCGTAAACAGAATAACAAAAAGAGGGTCAAGTAGGCTAAGGCGTGCCTTATATTTGGCTGTAAAATGCGCTATTGGTGATTGTCGTAAAAAGAAGACAACCAATGAAATCATCCCGCGTAACAAGAGGTTAAGAGAGTTCTATGATAAGAAACGTGAAGAAGGAAAGCCTTTTAAAGTAGCTGTAATAGCCTGTGCGAACAAGCTTTTACAATGGATCTATGCAATATTAAAAAGCAACTCAACTTGCTTGAGGCATTTCATAAAAAGGCTGACACCTGAGTTTTCGATCTGCCGCTGTGATGGTTCCCATAATAAAGCGCCTTCAGTAATAGCTTTCATTTTTACCCCTCCTAAATTAGCAATCTCTTTTTCTCTTTTTCCTAAAGATAACAGCCACTTTTCAAAAATTGCACTTAATTTTTGAAACATATTTTTTAAAACAGGAAATTTTTATGACAATCTGTAGCTCTAGACTAGCCTAGTCTAGAGCTCATTTTTTTCTTTTCCTAGTATCAAATTCCTATATTTTCTTTACACTTTTATTTTAATAATAGAATGATATAGTGTAAGTTGAATATTTACATAATGAAATTAATGGTTTCTTCCAACGCATCATCTGCATCCGGAGATTTTCCCATCTCGTAAACGATTTCCCCATCAATCATCGTCATTTCAACCCGTAATTGATCAATCCTGTCGATTGTTACATCCAATATTCGGTCGTTTAGAACAACCAAATCGGCTAATTTCCCTACCTCGATGCTTCCTTTTCGGTCTTCCTCGAAGCTTGCGTAGGCTCCGTTCCAGGTGTACAGCCTAATCGCTTCCATGACGGAGATTTTCTGTTCTTCCCCCAAGACCGCTCCGGACGGCGTCAGTCGGTTGACCGCCCCATGAATGCCGATTAGCGGATTGCAGTTCGAGACCGGGCTGTCCGAGGAGCCTGCTACGACAATGCCTGCTTTCAAACAGGCTCCAATTGGGTAAAAATAGTCACTACGAGCACCGAAGTGCTTAATGTATATATCTCCGAATTCGGCGAAAAAGTTTGGGTTAGGAACGGTCACTATGCCCAATTTAGCCATTCGATCGATGAGATCGGGCATCGCCAAACCGGCATGCTCGATTCGATGTCTGTGATTGTGTCGTGGATATTGTCTAAGCGCTTCTTCGAACGTATTCAACAACATCTCGATCGCCCTATCGCCTTGGGCGTGAGCCGTAATTTGATAACCATCTCGATGGGCTGCTATGAGCACGTCGTTCATATTCTCTTGTGTGTAGTACAGAATGCCGCTGTCTTCCGGATTCGTCTCATACGGCTGACGCGTCGCAAGCGTCGGCGCGGTGCTGGCTCCGTCTATAAAGATTTTCGCCGGACCGATCCGAAATCGATCGTCGCCGAACCCAGTCGACAGGCACGTCTCTCTCATTCGGATAAAGTTAGGCTCGTGAACGACCATTGCATACACCCGAACCTTTAAGCGATCAGAACGAACCGCTTGCTGCAGGATGCGAAAATTGACCGGCTCGTACCCACCCGCATCATGAATTGTCGTAATCCCTAACGATACGAAATCGCGCGAAGCGATTTCCGCCGCTCTGGCCAAGACCTCTTCCGTCGGATTCATGACACGTTTTACCGGATCCATGGCTGCTTCCACGAGTAGCCCGTTTAATCTCTCGGACTCGTCCCGACCGAACACTCCACCTTCCGGATCGATTGATTGGTCGTTTACACCTGCTAATTCCAACACTTTACTGTTTGCAATCATGATGTGGCCGCATTGACGCACAATTAGAATCGGGTGTTCCGTCGACACCTCATCCAGCTGATAGCGGGTCAGGTACCGGCCTTCCAACATGAACATTTCGTTGTAACCTACTGCTACGATCCACCCTCCTTCAGGGGTAGATTCTGCCCTTCGTTTCAATTCACCGATAATATCTGCATTGGATTGAATCGATGCGTCTTTGCAATTAATCGCTAGCCTTGTAAGTCCATAACCGAGCAGATGCAAATGAGAATCTATAAATCCGGGCAGCAGAGTCCTACCTTGCAAATCCATCACTTTGGTGCTCTCTCCGATCCAACGTTTGATTTCCTCGTTCGTCCCGACGGCTTCAATTCGGTTACGTTTAACGGCAACTGCTTCTGCGATCCGATTGTCTGAATCGACGGTAATGACTTGTCCATTTACAAATACAACATCAGCAAACATATGATCACCTCTTAAATTTCTGTAAACAAGATCTAATAACTTTGTTTTTGTGGAGTTCTAATTTATCAGCCAATTCGCCTACTAAACGTAATTGATTTCTACTAAGCTTCTACTTGATTCATAGAATCAGCATCAATAATAATGTTTGAGAGATAATTAAAAACCAATGTAATAAACATTTTTCCGATGTACAACATTGACTCTTCATCTACATCAAATTTCGGATGATGATGCGGGTATATCGCATTCATCGTCGGATTCGCACCTCCCACGTAGAAAAACGTTCCTGGCACCTTCTGCAGATAAAAGGAAAAATCTTCCATCCCCGTTAGCGTATATGGCGGGATTTGTATTACTTTTTCCTCTCCCAGAAGATTTTTTGCTAACTTGTCCGCTTTTATTGTTTCCTCCGGATGATTCCACAAAACGGGATATCCTTTCTCGTACTTAAATTTTACAGTGGCTCCTGCCCCTTCGCAGGTGGATGTTGCGATTTGCCCAATGGCCTCTTCTATCAAATCCTGTACGCTTTCCTCGAAGGTTCGTACCGTTCCAATAATTTTGGCCGTGTGGGGTATGATATTAGAAGCCTGTCCGCTTTGAAAAGAACCAACCGAGACAACAGATGTTTTAGATGGATCAACGCGGCGGCTGACGATTTGCTGCAAATTGAGTACCAGTTGACTGCCCACCACAATTGGATCTACCGTCAAATGAGGAGTCGCTCCATGCCCGCCTTTCCCATAAATCTCAATTTCAAATGTATCACCGGCCGCCATTATATATCCCTCTCCAACAGCAACCATACCAAGCGGGAGAATAGAAGATACATGGGCTCCATAAATGACATCGACTCCATCCAAACAGCCCTCTTCAATCATGGGCTTTGCCCCTCCTGGGATCACCTCTTCTGCAAACTGATGGATAAAGACAACATTTCCTTCGAGCCCATCCTTCACTTCGCTTAATACTTTGGCTACTCCAACCAAAGCAGCTGTATGAACGTCATGGCCGCAGGCATGCATCACCCCAGGAATACGGGACTTGTAATCCACGTCTTTCTCGTCTGATATAGGCAATGCATCGAAATCGGCCCGTAACGCTACTGTTTTGCCCGGTTTCCCTCCTCTCAAGAGTCCAACCACTCCTCTTCCGCCAACTTCTGTTCTTACTTCCAACCCCAAGTTTGTTAATATATCAGCGATCTTTTTTGGGGTATTTACCTCATGGAAGGATAGTTCGGGATACATATGAAGATCTCTGCGAAATCTAACCAACTCCGGATATACCTCTTGAAGTCTACTAAATAATTTTTTGAGCATCGTTACCACCCCGTTATTTGTTCTGCATTAATCCATCGGATTGCTGATATTCGTGATCAACATTTCCGTTCCACCTTACTAAATTTGTATTTCCATAGCCAAATACCACTATTTTGCTTTAGCATTCGACTGTATTTGATCGGCCACGTCCCTGTGAGAAACATGATTGTTGTTTCGAAGGGTTAGTCCGAACAGCGCGGAAGACAAACCAGCCGCAATTAAGAACCAGAAAGCGCCGTCATAAGAACCTTTTAATGCTGAGATGAGTACACCCATCATGATTGGTGCAATGAATCCACCAATCATCGATCCCATATTCATAATTCCAATCGCGGAACCAATCACATTCTTGTCAAACAACTTGTGAGGAAGTGCGTATACTGCACTAAACACAAAACCATAAAAGATTGATGCCAGTGCCAAATAGGTAAAGACCATTCCAACATTAGGTGCGAAGAGTGCTAAAAATAAAAATACTGTGTAAAAAAGACCATTCATTACAAAGTACATTTTCTCCCTACCGGAAAATCTGACCAGCAACCAACCACCCATTGCCGTTCCCAGAGTTGCGGCCATTGTGGGGAGGAGTCCCAACATCCCCGCAGAAACCAAATCTAAATGACGTACTGTTACCATATATTTCGGCAACCATGAGACCGTGCCCCACGAAGCAATGCTGATTGAAAACCACGTGAGGACCAATGCCCACGTCTGACGAGTTTTCAATAAAGAGAGCATGGAGGTCTTGTTTACTGATTGTAGTTCTTTGGCTTCTTCCGATTGAATCGGACTCCGAATGTATTTCCAAAAAAGCACTCCAATGACGACACCTGCTGCTCCAAGAGCAAAGAACACGTTTCTCCAGCCCAACAAGATCAGGAGCGTTGGCACAAGAAGACCCGTAATTAGACCGCCAAAGGTATTCGATGACATTAAGATGGACTGTGCTTTCCCTCGTTCTTTCTGAGGGAAAAACTCAGTGATAGCTTTTGCACTGGCAGCAGGATATCCCCCCTCCATAATCCCGAACAAAAAACGAATCACGATCAAAGCGGTAAACGACCAAGCAAAACCGGTAAAAATTGTAAAAAACGACCAGAGAAAAATAGAAAAAATAATCACCTTTCGGTAACCCAACTGATCTGTCAGCCAGCCGATCGGAATTTGTATGATTGCGTAGGCCAAGAAGAAGGCGCTGATTACTGTTCCCGTGGCAGTCGGACTAAGATGCAATTCTTGACCAATCGGCACCACAGCAAGATTCATAACTAACCTGTCCATATAAGAAACCATATAACCCACAAATAGAATAGCCAAGATGAACTTCTTGTTGTACCCCTGAACACCCATACGCTTCACAAATCATACCTCCCTTAAAAATGACTAGCAAAAAATCATTACGACTACGTACCAAAATTCTGTAAAAAGGCAACCTCCTCTTCCCACAATTCTTTAATTTAATTCATTACTAATTTACTAACTCAAGTAATTTATTTTTTTGTTTTCTGATGGATATCATCACCTTCTTTACCTTTTGTACAAATTGTTATAGCAAGTTTTATGCCAAAAAAAAGATCTCTTTACAATGAAAAATGAACATAAATCGGGTAATTTTGTGTGAAATTTCTAAATATTTAAAGTATAATTTTTATGAATCGATTCAAATGAATCGAAATTGAATCAACTCTACTTACAATAATGATTGATCTTTGAATCATTTCCGATTCAAAATAAACGGTGGATCCATCCGTCATTAAAGGAGAAGCAAGTGATGAATCAGAATATGTTAACTATCGAACCAAAATATTTATTCACAATCATGAACTACATGAATAAACCTATTTATATAACCGATAAGAACGGAATGATTCTTTTTGTTAGCGATATAAGCTGTAAATTGGTTGGGAAAAAGAAAGAGGAGCTAATCGGAAAAAACGTTTCTCAATTGGAAAAAGAGGGAATCTTCAAGCCGTCTGTTGCAAAAATAGTTTTAGATAAGAAACAAAATGTCAGCGTCATCCAACAAGTTGGAGAAGGTACAGGAGTGACTACAGGACATCTCATATTAGACGAGAATGATGAACCAAAATATGCAGTCACATTAGGTTATGATATTCCAGATTTCGTCGGTCACAGTTCTCAAATTAGAAATGAAGAATTGGAATCTGCTTTTTGGTTTTATTTGCACGAATTACAAAAACTCAAAGCGAAACTTGTGAGGACCAAAGAAGTCCCTTCTTTTATCGGACAAAGTCGGGTCTATGAAATGCTCAAGGAAACTATTGAAAAAGTTGCCGGTGTGGAAACGACGGTTCTTATTACAGGTGAGACAGGCGTTGGAAAAACGCTTATAGCTGAACGTATTCATCATCTAAGTGGACGGAAGGACCGTCCGTTTATCCATCTTAATTGCGCAGCGATTCCGGAATTGCTCCTGGAATCCGAACTGTTCGGCTATCAAAAAGGGGCGTTTACCGGAGCAAATGCAAACGGAAAAAACGGACTTATCAAACTTGCGGAGAAAGGCACCCTTTTCTTAGACGAGATTGGCGAAATCCCCCTTTATTTACAACCCAAACTCCTTCAATTTCTACAAAATAAAACGTACATGCCGATTGGAGCTTCTCAAACGGTAAAAGCCGATGTGCGTATCATCGCAGCTACCAACTGTAATTTGGAGGATATGGTCAAAGAAGGGAAGTTCCGGGCTGATTTATATTATCGCCTACATATTTTACCGATCCGTATCCCCCCCCTTCGCGAGCGGAAGGAAGACATCTTTTGTCTCCTTCACTATGATTTGGAGAAGTTTAATTTCTTGCATAACCATAAACGAACGTTTTCTACAAAAGTGGTTGAAGTGTTGCAAAATTATTACTGGCCTGGAAATATACGGGAATTGGAAAATATAATTGAGCAGCTTGTTATTATGGCAAAAGAAAATGAAATTTCGATTCAGGATTTGCCAAAACGCTTGCTCGATTCAACCTTCGAACAAGAGGTTCCTATCTCTTTAAATGTAGGAAATTCTTTACATGAAGTTTTGGAAAGCGTCGAAAAAAGAATGATCACACAAGCATTCCATCATCATAAATCAACCCGCGATGCGGCAAAAGCACTGGGTGTTACTCAGTCATTATTCATGCGCAGGTTGGCGAAATATGCGATTACAAAAGAAGAAAAATAAGCGGGAACGGGGTATCGCCAACATTTTAACGAAAATATACGCTAAGGGTGTTGCATTTGAAAAAAGCCGATTTTCCCTACGCTAAGGAAAAATTGGCTTTTTATTTTAAATTTTAGGTAAAATCTCAACTGTTCTCTCTAATCATATCGGTTGTTATTCCCCTATTCTATCACTTTTACCTTGGAATTTTTTACTCTCAATGTATCACTCTTCACCCTCAGTTTTGGCTGTTTTCTTACTACCTTTACGTCGCAATTTCGTATAGTACTCAACATGCAATTTACGCTCTGCAATCTGCACGAAATCGTCCTTCGTCATCTGGTCATCAGGAATAAATTCGAATAAATCGGTAAGACAACAATTAAACTCCTTACAAATTGTATCAATCGTATCAAGGTTGATATTAACGACTTCATTACGATATAACCGGGTAAAGCTGCTACGAGCAATTTTTGTTGCATGATGTGCCTTTGGTATCGTTATGTCATTAGCATCAAAATACTGCTTTATTTTATTTCGTATCATAGGTGATCTCCTTCTCGTGATTGTCAATGTCCACATCTAGTTAAACATATTATTCATAATCAATTTTTTCCATTATAAATTTTGTAGCATCCACTAAACTGATACCATTTCTAAACGCATCTTCCCATATATAACAGATAGCATCGGCTTCATTGTAACTTGCTACTGGAATCGTAACATACGGTTTACCTGCAATCCTTCATCGTTTGTAAATTCACACATTCATCATCAACTTGGATAACGACATAAATCGTTTTAACCAATTGTGGAGTATTTTCAGCCATCAAAGCGTACCGCCCATTTGTTTCAACTGTAGTCAGTGGAACAACAACTGTGCCATAGTCTCCGATTTTAATATGTTGCCTCGCTTTCTCCCCATTCAGAAGTTCGTCAGCTTACCCTTTTCTTGTAGGTTTATTTGCATTCTCACCATATTCATTCAACTCAAGCATCATGGTTTACACCACCCCATCGGGTAGGCTTTCGGCAGCCAAACTGCTACGGTAATTTCTCACGCCTTTTCGCCGAGCTTATAACACTATCATTCTTACTAAATCAAGTGCTATTCGACTAAGAGAGAACCCTTCAGGGCGTTACTCCTTCATTTGATTCTTCGATATAATCCTTCAGTTCCGACAGGAACTGTCTAGCCTTTACCAGAAAAATGTGACCATCCTCCATTTAAGCCAGAAACATTTCGCACAACTAAACTGCTTCGTTAGTTGAAGAAGGCAAGGCAATTGCAACGACAATTTGACCATATATTCCTACTGTAATTACAATTTGACCATATATTCATTCAACTGTAATTACAATTTAAACATTAAAAGTGATAATTGTTATAACTGTAGACGAAATGAAAAAATCGACCATAATGGTCGACTCATTTGACTAGTCTCGGTTTTCATTCACTCAGCTGCTCCTGTCGTTTCTTTGCCCTGATAAGCGTGCTTTTACTTATGCCTGTTATATTTTCCACTTGCATATAAGAGTTGGTTTCGAGGAGTTTCAATGCATGCTCGATTTGGGCTTTTTTAAACTTCTTCGGGCGGCCTTCTCTAAAATCTTCGCGCAGCTTAGCTATTGCTTTACCTTCTTGGGTTCGCTCCACGATCATATCTCTTTCAAACTCTGCGAACCCACTCATGATGGTTAAAATGAGTTTTCCTGTTGGAGTATTCTCGACCAATCCCATATTCAAAACATGTACTTTGACACCCTGTTCAAACAGATTCCTTATGATTTGGATAGCATCCACTGCCGAACGGGCAAATCGATCCAGCTTCGTTACCACAAGTGTATCACCTTCTTTTAAAATAGAAAGCAATTCTTGAAACTGCGGCCGTTCTCTCTTGGTCCCTGTGAATTTTTCAGAAAAGATTTTGTCGCACCGTTCCTGTTCCAATGATTGAATCTGTGCTTCCAGGTCTTGCCCTATTGTGGATACCCTGGCATACCCATACTTCATAAAATCCACCTCTTTCCTGCCTTGATTTTTGAATATAAGTTATGACACCTGTTGATACCCTAATTTTATTACTTCCAATTTTCAGTGTCAATACTTTTAAGTTTTGACACTTTATACATAAAAAAGACCGTCTAGTTGACAGTCACTTTCTTAAACTTTAGCACCCGTTACTTTAAGTGCAATACATCACAATCTTTATTTTAACATAAATACCCAATACGCCTTGATAGTCCATTAGAATCGAAGCAGGAAATATCCTTCAAGTATCTCATAAAAATAAGAGTCATTTTATAAGCCACTCTCATAAAATTAGGATAATCCTTAATTATATGCTACACTTGGTTTACCATTTGATTTACTGTTTTTATGTTCCCTACTCATTTACGAGTGGGGGTTCTTTGTTTCACAGAAAAAAGAAAAGCAGACTCCCATAAAAGAGCCTGCCTTCCCTGTTTTGTAAAATTAAGAAGCTTTACGTACGTTTGAAGCTTGAGGACCACGTTGACCTTGCTCCACATCAAAAGTCACTGCTTGACCTTCTTCTAAAGTTTTGTAACCTTCGCCTTGAATCGCTGAGAAATGAACGAATACATCGTCTCCACCTTCACGTTCAATGAATCCGAAGCCTTTTTCGCCATTAAACCATTTTACATTACCTTTTTCCATTTGTATTGCCTCCTAGTGTGTAAACACACACAATGTAATACTACCCTTGCTCTCAGTGATCATCAAGATCAAAAGTTACAAATCCTTTACACCGAACAAAAATAATTCTTTTTAATCATAACATTTTTTGTAAGAAATGTCAAGATTCAGAAAAATTCATTGAGCTCACTATTTCTTTATGATAATCCTTGCCGAATATTTTGTATTAGGATTCACTCCATATTCTGTGTGCATGATTACAGCAAGAGGAACAGCATTGTAAAAACTGTATGAATTTATCCATTGTTCCACCTTCATAAATGTAAACTTTACTTATTATTCTATTTAAGTTGAACGAATCCCTTCTTCAAGTAACCTGCCAGTTAGTTGAACAAGCACCATTTCAAGTATTGCACATTATCCTCGAAAGACGACATGCTGATGTCCTATTTTATTGTCCTTATTAATGAGGACAGTAACTTAAAATTGTAAACGAAAAATTTGATATTAAATTTAACCTAAAAACAATAAAGACACACTCATTTAAATTCTTAAAGTAATAAAATATAAAAAAACAGACGAAAGTTGGGAACAAAATGTACCAAATTAATACTGGTATCAATGGAGTGGGCTATTATGGTTTTACTCCTTTAACTTGGGGAGGTTGGGCACAGCCAATTCATGGTATATACCCTCACCAATATTATTCATTTGGTGGTAGTCAATTTAACATAAGTCCAATTTCAACAACTCCACATATGTCTGGTCCCCTATCTTCAGGTCCGGCTGTTCCATTCCGAAATATTCATTATTTTTTCAAAATTTAAACTATTACTAATCTTTATATAAGATTAATCAACACTAAAATGGTAAAAAACCTACTTATTGGAAGCGTTCATAGGACGCTTCTTTTTCATCCTTTTTACCTAAAATCTATTCACTCCACAACCACCTCTTATCGTCGTCTTTTATCTCAAATGCGACATTAATAATCATATTACTATTTCAACTGACCTGCTTCGTTAGCACAATAAGAAAAAGGGATCGCCGCAGCCATCCCTCATTTAACTCTTGCACCCATTACTTCAATTCTAACTTTCTTCTAATTTATTAAGGAAACGAATTAGCTCCTAAAGCTCCACCAAAACCATCCCCTTAATTAGGTACAATACAGTTTATTTATTAATCCTTATCGAATTAACCTGCCAAGCTACTTTTAAATAGTCCATAATCGCATGGGAGTCATAACCCCATTTATTCACCTACTAAGCCATCACCATCTCGATCATCCATATATTTATAGAGCCATGAATCGCGCGTAATTGGCATTTTAAAGCCAGCAGCTTTGGCTTCAGCAATCGTAACACTTCCGTTATGATTGGTATCCACTTTACTAACATCTTCATTACTATTTTCCGTTTCGTTTGCAGGTACATTGTCTGTTTTCGGTGGCGTACTGCTCGTACCTGTCGTTTTCCCTAAATTTTTGTTCACTTCATCTGGATTTACATTGTCAAATTCATCTGTAATGGATCTGCCCTGAATTTTGTATGTGAAATTATAATGGTTAGGAATTTGCGTCTGAGTATTTGGATATTGAATCACTGCTACGAAATCAGTACAACCTCCTGCATCTCGAATCACTTTTTCCATATAAGCTTGATCGCCGTGTCTATTAAGAATGCTGTCCTGAGGTGTAATGTTATATGCGTTTGATACTCCCCCAAGCGAGTCAGCAATCACATGCCCTTTATCCAAGGTTGGACTCTCTGTACCAGGAACATTTGCTTCATCAGAATAGTATCTCCCAGACGATAAAACATGTTCAGTATTCGGATTTTGGAGTATTATATTTTTTGCCTCAACACGAATTAGCTGTCCGTATTCATTTGTAAAAGCCCAATATTCCCTATCGCCAAACCCGACATCAACTCTGACATTCGGCTTTCTATAACCTGACATATCTCCGCCATCTAGTACAATTAGTGTATATTTACTGTAGTCAAAGTCACCATTAACACTTGTTATCGTTGGTGTAATAGTGGCAGGAACGCTTGGACTGACTACGCTTTCACTAGTCGTTTTTTCCGCTTCATCGTCAGGTGTACTTTTTTTGCTTTCACCAGTGGCTGCTTTCTTTTTGCTTACTTCTTGAGTTTTATTTTTTTTGGCATTTTCCTCTTTGGTAGTTGTTTCATTTGATGAACAAGCTGCAAGGAAAACTAATAAAAACGCCATAAATAAGTAGGTTAATTTCTTCATAAATTGTCCCCTTTTTGTAAACATTTGTAGAAATACCAATACTATTATACTGCTAAAATACTTCAAAAAACGAATAAATTTATATTCCCCATATGATAATCCTTACTGTTATTAACCTAATTATGGTAAAACTCCTTATTTCATTAACTGCCACTTTAGCTTAATAGGCGCTGCCGTTTCAATTTCGTGAATCAGGTCAATAATTCCTGAAAAAAAAGATTTTTTAGGGAGAGATGAACTTGTTATTGTCTCAAGCATGGGAAAAGTATGAATCTGATAAACGTATTGAAGGCTTTTCGCCGCAAACATTAAAAGCATATAAACTACAGTCCGCCTTACTCATACGCTTTTTTAAAGATGTTCAACTTGATACAATCACTACTGAACAATTAAAAGCTTATTTAGCAAAATCAAGCAAAAGCCTTAAGCCTGCAAGTTTAGCTCATCGAATCCGTTTTATGAAATCATTGTTTCGATGGTCTCATGAAGAAGGGCATATTCCCAAAAACCCAGCAGCTAAAATAAAAGAACCTAAAACCGGGAAAAGAATCCCCAAATTTCTGACCGCAATGGAAATTGAGCATTTACGGGAGGCATGCAACACTCCAATGGAAAAGGCTCTGTTTGAATTCATGTTCTCCACTGGATGCCGAATAGGAGAAATTGTTTCCTTAGATATAGGCAGAATTAATTGGTCGAACCGATCTGCCATTATAAGAGGTAAAGGCAATAAGGAACGGGAAGTCTATTTCAATATCCGCTGCGAAATATGGTTAAAACGATACCTAGATAATCGTAAAGACAGGGACACCGCTATTTTTGTCACGGAACGTGATCCTCACCGAATGAGCATTGCCCAGATGCGATACATTATTAAGCGGATTTCAAACTGCGCCAGCATTAATAAAGACATTCATCCGCACCAACTAAGGCACAGCTATGCAACCCAATTATTGAATAATGGAGCACCTCTAGATATTATCCAAAGCCTATTAGGGCATGAAAAAAGTGAAACCACTCGGATATATGCCCAGCTAAGCGGAAGCATCAGACAGGAATTTTACAGGAAGTATTTTTAACATAAAACAAGCAACGCATCTTTACTGCGTTGCTGCTTTCACTCTTGCACCCTTTAGTTTAAGTACATTTATTCACAATCACTGGACAACCATTAGGTGCTGAACTCCTGCATCTGTTATATAATTAGCAGTTTTTTATGTAGTTGAACTTCAAATAGGTATAAAGGCTAAAGGTAAATAGAGGGATTTACTTCCATCAATCATCTTTTATAATACATAGAAAGAGTTTGGGGAACTTGCTTAATATAGTATTCATCTTCGTTATGCCCTAATCATTATTATTCGCACTAGTCATAAAATGATCGTGTAAACAATATTGCACAAAAAGTGTGGTTCCTCTAAATACAATAAAGAATATGCTTCAATAATTCGGAATGAGTGATATTGGGACAGTTTAAACCACTCTTAAAATGAAAGGGAAATTAGTTTGAAGGAATTTACAATTTGCTATACCTTGGATAATGATATAATCATAGAAAAAATAATAAAAGAATCAGATGTTAAAAAAGAAGATGTTGAAAAAGAAATATATGGGAAGATGGATTGTTACAAATACTTAATTGTGAGAAATGACCAAGATTATTTTATCATTAATTCATTATCGGTTCGTTATGTACAGATAATGAAGGAAAAGATATTAGTCAAATAAAATTTTAATAAATCGTGTACTATTGATTAAATAAGCCAAAAGAATGAATACAATATCATTAGAAACAAACCTGGTCCATTTACCTAAGCCATCCTTACTGATAGGATGGTTTTGTACTTATTTCTCAATACATAAGCTAATGCACTGACAATACACATTAATAAACTAGAATCCCTTAAATGTGTTGCTCCATATAAAGTGCCTTCATATTAATGAAAAGACCGCCAGATTGCGGAAGATTGAAAAACAAGAGTAAGCTTCAAAAATAGTTCCTCAATTATTTTGCAAAAGCTACTCATAGTAAAGTGAAAAATGCTGTAAAGCAATTTAAAATTTTTAGGATAATAAAATTATGTTCAGGACATTTTATTGTTGTGGAGGTGATTTATTATGGCTAACAATCAACAACCAAACAAAACTCAAGCTGGATCTAACGCCCAACAGGTTAGACAACAAAATGCTCAAGCTGGTGCTGGTCAATTCGGAACAGAATTTGCTAGCGAAACAAATGCACAAGAGGTAAGACAACAAAACCAACAATCCCAGCAAAATAACAACCAAAACTCTTAATTTGTGACTTTATAAAACACCTCTTATCGCTCGGTAGGGGGTGTCTTTTTTATGAACTTTTTTGAGGTAAAGCAATTTGAATTACAATAATTAAAGCCTCGCTTTGACTTTACAACCACTTATTAATTTGAGTGGTCTTTTTTTAAATCGAGTTAGTAACCTATACTTATTACCAACAAAATGAATACAATATCATTAGAAATACTAGTCCATTTTCCTAAGCCATCCTTACCGATAGGATGGTTTTGTTTATATTTCTCAATACATAAGCTAATGGACTGCCACTTCGTTTAAATTTGTTTGAACAATCTAAATACAATCATCGGATTCCATAATGCTTTTTCAAGACCTGCAACATTAATAAAAGTCCCAAGAAAAAGGCACAAATAATTCTGCCTTACAACGGTAAGGCTCCCCCTAAATACAATATATAATTTAAACGAAAATTAATTTTCCTTCTTGCACTAACCTGCCCCGTTAGTGCAATAAGAAAAAAGGATCGCTGCAGCCATCCCAATCTTTAACTCTATCGGCTTTTGAATTTAACATTTATATAAGTTTGCTTACGCCTTATTTTGTTACTTTGAGTTTATTTTTCATAGTACAAATAACAGCTAATTTCTAAGCCCAATGGGCTCCCCAGTGTTTCATCTCTTTTAGAATTTTATTAAATGCTTTTCCTTTCTCCGTAAGGGAATACTCAACCGTTACAGGTACAGTTGCAAAAGCTTTCCGAGTAATAACGTCGTTTTCTTCTAAATGACGTAATGTATCAGTCAAAGCTTTTGGACTAATGGAAGGTATTACTTTTTTTAACTCTCCAAATCTTTTTGTCCCACCAAACAATTCTCTTAAAACTAGAAATGACCATTTTCCCCCAATTACATCTAATGCCTTTTCGATAGAACAATCAATATGTACCTCTTTAACCTCTACCATACAAAAAACCTCCTAATAATACAAAAAGTATAGTAGATATAAAATATATACTATATAACATTTTATTTATTATATCAAAAATATTTCAGTACTTGTACTAAATATTCGATAAATTTATACTCTTAAACAAGTAACCTTCTAATGTTATCAATAGAGAGATAGGAGAATGACTATTGGAAAATAAAGTAATAATTATTACAGGTGGAAGTGATGGCCTCGGGAAAGGTACAGCTAAAGTTTTTGTTGAAGCAGGCTGGAATGTCGTTATAGCAGCTCGAGGAAAAGAAAAATTGGAACGTACTGCACAAGAGTTAAAAACATCAAAAGGGAAAGTGCTCCCTATACCTACTGACGTTTCTAATGCTCAACAAGTTCAATCGATGGTTGATCAAACATTAAATGAGTTTGGACGAATTGATGTACTGATAAATAACGCCGCAATTGATTATTCTGCTTCAATTGAAGAGTTAACGGTTGAGCAGTGGGATCAAATCATTGGTGTGAACCTAAGTGGAGTTTTTTATACGTCTAAAGCTGTTTTCCCTTCTATGAAGAGGCAAAATTCAGGGTATATGATTAACATTTCTTCCGTAGCAGGTAAAAAAGGGTGGCCTAATGCCACCGCCTATTGTGCTTCCAAGTTTGCGTTGACCGGATTTACGCAGGCATTAAACGGGGAAGGCAAGCCATATAATATTCGTTGCTCTGTTGTGTACCCTGGAGGTATGGATACCAATTGGCATGCCGAAAGAAATGCCGAACTTTTAGACCCAAAAGACGTGGGAAGATTTTTGTTTCATATGGTGACACAAGATCCTCGGTTTGTAGTGAATGAAGCAGTCATTTCACCAGTGATTGAGAGAGGATACCCATAATGATTTTTTCAAAGCAAAAAAGATCCCCCCTTTTTTGTGAAAATTTTATGCAAATATCAAAATTCATCTAAAATGTGATTTAAGAAAGGAAGAGGAAAATGGAATATCGTACACTTGGTAAATCAGGACTAAAGGTATCAGAAATCGGTTTTGGAGCATGGGCTATTGGCGGTGATGCATGGGGACCTGTAGAAGATCAGCAGTCTATTCAAGCGATGAATTATGCCTTTGAATTGGGTGTTAATTTCTTTGACACAGCCGATGTCTATGGTAATGGTCATAGTGAAAAATTAGTAAAGGAACTTATAAAGGATAAAAGAGACCAAATTATTCTTTCTACAAAAGGGGGTCTTATGGGGCATACAAGAAAACCGGAACCCATATATGATCGTCATGAAAAAGTAGTGAAGGCTTTTGAAGATAGTTTACAGCGACTTGGAACTGACTATATTGATATGTATTTCTGTCACATCTGGTGGCATGTCGAACAGGAAACGGAGGCATTTCTTAAAGCCTTTGATCAATTGAAACAGGCAGGTAAGATAAAAGCTGTAGGGATTTCGACAGATAATTTTGACTACCTTAAAACATTTAACCGCCATCATTCCATTGATGTCTTACAAGTGGAATATAGCATCTTAAATCGTGCTGCAGAGAAAGAGATTCTACCATATTGTCAAGAAGAGAATATTGGCGTTGTTGTACGTGGCCCACTGCAAAAGGGTTTATTAACTGGGAAATTCACAAAAGAAACCGTCTTTACAGGGAATGATGTTCGTCAGTATTGGGATCGAAAGTGGTTTGAGGAGCAAGTCGAAAAGGTCGAAAAGCTAAAGAAATTGGAAAGAGAAGACAGAACACTTGGCCAACTGGCCCTTCAATTTGTTCTTTCCCATCCGGCAGTGTCGACTGCTATTCCTGGGGCGAAAACAACGGATCAAGTGAACCAAAATGTTGGCGCTTCCGTTAGGCCTTTATTAACTAGAGAAGAATTGGCACTTATTAATGAAATATCACCGGCTTAAATAAATGGATAAAAAAATAAAAAAGGAAAAAACCATATGCGAATTCCGTTCCATTCATAAAGAATGTGATGACCAGGTCAACTGGAACGAAATCCAGGACACGCAGCCTCCATACTCGATAGGAAATCCTGGACCGGAAGAATGGGTAGCGTTGGAGAAAATCAAAAACTATCAGCCTGGTTTTTTTGCTAGGATGCTTAAACAGGAAGAAAAGAAAATGGTGTTTATGAGAAAAGAAGTGCTTGAAGCAAGGAAGCGCGATGAAGAATCCTATGCCTCTTGGGAACACATGGTGACGACGGCAAGAAGGATTGTAGATGGAGACATTGATGCCTACTTTGAAGTCATTGCAGATTTTGCTCCGCTTGATGATTTAAGCGAATTTGGAAGCGGGTTTGAGTTTTTCGCGGAGAATGCAGCTTCCATGGAAGTCGAGTTCGATGTCCGATCGAAGAGCGTGGTGCCTGCGGAAATAAAAAGCCTTACATCGACCGGAAAGCTATCCGTAAAAAAAATGCCGGTGTCCCAGTTTTACGACATTCAGCAGGACTATGTTGCGAGTTGTGTGATTCGCATTGCCCGTGATTTGTTTGCCCTTCTTCCGGTCGAATCGGTCCTGATTCATGCAATGGACCAACGGCTCAACACAGTGACAGGGTACGAGGAAGAGATGGTTATATTATCTGTTCGAATATACCGAAACACCTTGAACCTCCTCAATTTCAACGAAATTGATCCGTCTGACGCCTTGGCTAATTTTGAGTACCGCATGAATTTCCGGAAGACTAAAGGATTCGCCCCTGTTGATAAAATAGTGATGATATAAGATTGAAGCCAATAGAAACAATAAAATGCAGGAAATTACTTCCTGCATTTTTGTCCATTAAAAAGGAAATCTTAATATAATTCTTTATTGTTCGCATGCATAATTGTCATGGTCACGGTCCATTTTTGCCTGATATGCAGGGTGGGAAGAAGGAACTCCGTCAGGAAAAACTTTTCTAAGTTCCGTACAGTTTGCAAATGAAGTTTGCGTGGTTTGAACGGGCTTTGCTGCAGTCTCCTGCTGCTGTTTCTTTTGTGCCTCAGCTTGTGCTTGGGCTTTTGCTACCGCCTCTGCTTCTGCCTTAGCCTTAGCAGCAGCTTCTGCCTGTGCTTTAGCTTCAGCCTCTTGCTTCGCTTTTGCCTCAGCCTGTTCCTTTGCTTTAGCTTCTGCTTCTTGTTTAGCTTTTAATTCTGCCTCAGCTTTCTCTTTTGCCTTTTGTTCTGCTTCTTGTTTTGCTTTTAATTCAGCTTCTTCTTTCTTTTTATCCTCAACAACAGCTTTTTGTTCTTTGCCTGATTTGTCTTTTTTATCTTCAACTTTAGTGGTCTCAGCTGATTCTTTTGCGTCTGGACTAATGGTTCCACCTATGATCATTAATACAAAACAACCAGCGGCAAATAACATCCACTTCTTACCTTTTCCCGTTTTCCTAAAAGCACTTACAATAGCCATAATACTAAATACAATAAGACCTAAAAAACCCATAACTCCAAGAAATGCATCCATGCTTTTTTCCCCCTTATTTTTTTAGCTAGTACACAGTCAAATAATACGATTGGAAAAATGGAAAAGTTTCAAAAAATTACAAATAAATAACCCTTCGTCAAGTAACTTGCCCCTTAGTTAAGCAACAAAAAAAAGAGCTGCCGCCGCAACTCCAATCTTTAACTCAAGCACCCGTTACTTGAAGTAGAAATTAAACCCATTCATTCTCTAAAACACTAAATAATAAAGAATCACGCCATCCATCTTTCATCAACAAATCTTCACGAATTCTTCCTTCTTTTTTCATCCTTGCTTTTTCCAAAACTCTAATTGAACCTATATTTCTTGGATCACAGGTTGCATAAATACGATGAAGTTTTAATTGGTGAAATCCAAAACCGATTAAAAGTGTTGCAACATCTGTTGCAATCCCATTTCCCCAATAGTCTGGATTAACTATATAACCTATCTCCCCTTTTTTATTATGAGTATCCCTAATGTTTAATTCTCCAGCTCCAATTAATCTATCTTCTTTATTATTAATAATAGCTAATGCATATCTTGTTCTTGGTTCCTTTGCTGAATCAACTAAAACTTGTTTAACAAATGATTGAGATTCTTTCAACGAATTCGGTCTTCAAGGCTGGTACCGACATACTCTTTCTTGTGATGCATATTTATGTACTTCCTGCCAATCACTTACCTGAAATTCTCGTAAATAAATACTCTCTGTTTTTAGTTCTATGCTTGCCAACCCCATCAAAATCGCCTCCCAGAATTGGATTATCACTTTTCAACTTGTTCAATTAACCTGACCTATGACTTAATAAATAAGAAGGGTGACGCAGCAACCCTTCTTCAACGAAAGCACCCGTTAGTTTAAGTGTACCACTTCACAAAGTTACATCGATTTTAACATATATACATTGAAACTTTTCTTACTCACATTTCATTTATATCATATAGAGCACCTCCCAGAACAAAAGGTACTCTATACACACGAATCATTGAACTCCTTGTTATTTTTTTCCGCTAAACTCTAAAATATTTAAACCCTCGGATGCCTCTGGTGCTTCAAAAAATTTAGTAACATGAATAAACACCGCTTCCGTGTCAAAAGCTGCTCTTTCGAGTTGTTCGTTACGCCTTTGTGCAATTTGACGTAAGCATTGCTCGTTATTTAGATTAAGGAAAATTAGTTGATGGCTTGCATTGACCTCTGACGCCATATCCAAAAACCACTTTCGCAGTTTTTGAGTGTTAGCTGGAAAATCCATCACTACATCTGTACCGACACTTAATATGTTTTGGACATGCTTTTTCACCAACGGCTTGAGCTGCGCTGAGAATTTTAGATAGTCCTCAAATGATGCAATCTGATTGGGATAAAGAGATGAAAGCCATTCATCCTCAGACAACAGTACCGCATGTTTATCTATCGCCAATTGTTTTGATTTAGTTGACTTTCCAGCTCCCATTTTTCCACAGAAAAAGTATAGCGTCCCCAATTGTTTCATATTTTTTAACCCCCCGCGCTTATTTTAGTTTAAACTTTTTACTTCGTTAGTTCCCATAGACATTCACCTCTTATTAATATTTAGACGTTAAGATTTTTATCCAATTTACTTATTCTACCAATTTCATTTATTTTCCTTCTTTAACAAACCTGCTCCGTTAGAGCAAAAAGAAAAAAGGATCGCCACAGCAACCCTTTCAAAACTCAAGTATCCTTTAGTTGAACAAGGAAAATGACATACAGTTCCAATGCTTTGCATCCCTTTTGCTTGTACCTTTCCAGCCCTTTTTCTGTAACTCTTTAGCGATTAACATATTAAAAAAACCGTGTCCAACCAAAGCCACTGATTTATATTCATTAGCATAATCAATTAGCTGTTGCGATGCCTTATTTGCCCTAAATTTTGCTTGATTCAAAGACTCGCACTCGTTTGAATAGCCACTGAACCATAGTATTCTTAATACAATTGCCCAGATACTTGGCTTTAATTTCACATTACATAATTGAGATGCATTAGAAGGTAACTGCGTTTCTCTGAATAAAGGGTCAGTAATGATTTCCGTTAATGGATTTAATAATCTTGCAGACTCAACAGCCCTTTTTAAATCACTTGTAATAACAACATTTGCAGTTGCAATTTTTTCAAGGGTTGTCGAGGGATATGTTAACTCTTCAAACACTCCGTTGTAATCATACTTTTCAACCCAATTCTTAAATTCCAAACAAGTTATTTTATCATTTTCAGTTAGTAGTGATTTTCCATGTCTAATCAATGATATTTCCATAATTCTTCTCCTAGCATTTGCACGTTACTTACTACCATTAACTGTTATTCTATAAAAGAATTAAGAAATCCTTTTTTCCACTAACCCGCCCCTTTAGTTGAATAATAAAAAAAGAGCAGCCGTAGCCACTCAGTTTTTTGCTCTTGCCCCCTTTAACTTAATTAAAATCTTACACAGAGTCGTTCAAAAGGGGCGTTAAATTACTTGCTTGGTCATGGAGACTGTGCTTTTAATAGGTTTCTAGAGTATGCTTGTATTAACTCATAAAACGACATTTTATCGTACTTTTTTCTAAGCCTTTCTTTTTCATTTTGGGAAACTTGTTTAAAGTATTGGAAATTGCTAAATGTATAATCTTCTAAGGTAGGTACTTCGATTCCTTTTGGTCTATACACCTGTATAAAAATTTCTTGAGATTTGACAAATGTTTTTAATAGTTCACGCCAAATTTCCACATCTATGTTTAGTTCAATAGCTTGAATTGCGAACTCTGAAAATAAAAATTCATCTGAGGAGTCTGGCTGCCCTTGTCCAGGATATTTTGTTCCTCTAATTTCACCATTGGAAAATAATTCATAGCATTCATGAAATCGATGGAAATTGGACTGATCATGAAAACCATTAAAAAATTCTTTATAAAGTTGTAATAGCTTATTTGAGAGATATTGAATATCATCTATAGCAGCGTTAGGCAATTCAGTATGTTTAGTAATTCTTCCACCTTCTTTGGAAGCTAACCCCCGTTTCAAAAGACGTGCCAAAAGTATAGTGTAAACATCATTAATAACTTGTATTCGCCTAGTCTTCTCCTCTTTTGATAATTGAATATTGTTATTAATTAGCATTGGATGAAATTGGTTTTCATATTCTTCGAAAAATTCCTGATAATGAACAATGGAGAAATCAAGTTTTTTTATCGATTTCTGTAGTAAAAAACCTCCGATGTCATTCTCATTAGCAAAGGTTAAATAAAATTTTAGATATTGGGCATTTTCAAAGCCAATTTGTACCCAATTATTTATACACTCATTGGGAGTAAATTGTAGAATATTATTTTTGAGTCCATAATGAGGTGAAGATTGATTTGGTAATGTTGGTACACAAAATAATGTATTATACGCATTTCGGGAAAGGTATCCTCCTAAATAATTGTTATCCCAATATGTCAGGAAAAATTTAAAATAAAAATCGTTAGATAATCCTACTTCAATCCATTTATTCATGTATTTTCGGGGAATATGTTGAGGAAAGCCTTGATCGTATATGTTTAATTCATTAATCAAGATGTATCCTGCTCCTTAAATTAAATGTAACTCTTTTATATATTTTGAGTATTTGCATGTCAAACGCAGACCATTAGCTAAAGGCTGGATACGAGCATCAATTTTGCCTATTTTTAATTCCTAACTAAGTTTTATGTCTTGTAAGTAGAATTAATACCCAATTTTCCCATTAATGTAACGTCGTGTTCAAACCAGCATTTTTCAGGTTGAAAACTAAACTTCTACCAAAAGGCGATATGATAATGAATCAATACAACTTTTCCCTTGGTCCACAAAGAATTTACCCTAGTCAAGCAAGTTACTCTGTTGCATCCGTTGTTGACCCTAACAAGTGTTTAAGGCGTTCCACAAGTTCTTCCCCCTGCAAGCGGTTTCCATGGTTACCCACCTGGTGGTTATCTAGCTTCTACTGATGAAACAATAAAACGATACCTATTTCCAACTTCATAACCTTACCGTTAGGTGAACGGTAAATTGAATGAGTTCAGATCATTATGGCTTCGTGAAGACATGTCCCATGAAGCGAGCTGGTCAACCATTTGAAGTGGTACATGCTTATGTATTCTTAGCCTCCGATGATGCATCCTACATTTCAGGACAAATTTTACAAGTGAATGGTGGAGAAATTGTAAAGGATTAAATATTTTCAATACAGCTAGTTTTATTTCATTTTGCTGATAGGGACTTTAAAAAGCAATAACAGTCCTACAATGATCAGTACTGACAGACCATAGGCTAATAATGGCTTTTTATAATGGAGCCGAATAAAAGGCAATTGAACAAGATAAAAAATCACAGACCACCCGAAATTCCAACCATGATGGTAACTCATTAAACCCATTATGTAGTTTATGAACTCGACAACAGACAAAAGGGTCACCCAGAAGATGATCCAGACAACCTGTTTTACCTTTCCAGTTGGATACCGTCCGATATATATAAACACAACGGATGGATAAGAGATAAATGTTACAAGCAGATTGTTAAAAGTATGATTTGGAATAATATCGGTAGGGTCATATGCCCACAACGGATAATTATATGTAAGAAAGTTATATAACAGGTCCAGCATGATTAAAAAGAGAAAGGTGGACTGATAATTCTTCCAGTTCCGCCAATCTCCCCAACGCCATGCCGCAAGAATCCATAACATCATGCGTACAATAATGTACATTTAAACCATCCTATTACAATAAATTTTTGCCATTATATTATGACTAATTGTATTTAAAATATGCGTTTCTTCCTATTGCTAATTTTCAGCCACAGGTACGTTAAATCTTCAACAAACTGTCCCGATTGTAAAAAAAAGCTAATGACGATTTTTCCACTAAACTGCCTGTTTGTGAAACAAGAAAAAGAGCCGCAGCTACGACTCTTTGATTCGCTCAAGCACCACTTTTATTCGTTTCCCAAAGCGTTTTAATTATCCCATATTGAATTAAACTGCATCCGTTAGCACAACAAGTAAAAAAGGCCGCCGCACCGATCCATCTTGAACTCAGGCATCCGTTTGTTGAAGAACAACGGCTTTAATAATGAAGAAAAACTACTATTTCAAGCCATTAATTTTAATTTTATCCCAATAATTTTCCGCTTCAGGGATACAATTCAAGACATCATTAGCAATAACATCTTTTTTATTAAGTAAGCGTGTATTCTTTCATTAAAATGAACATATTTCTCTGCCTTTGATGCTTCTTTATCGGTTACTCCAATTGCAAAGTCTATTCCACACAAGGCTATCACATCCCTTAAAACCTAATAACTGTAATTATTATAAATTTTATCAATCCTTATTCAACAAACCCCTTGAGTGGAACAATAAAAAGGCTGTATCAGCAACCCTTTCTTAAGCGCCCTTTACTTTAAGTACAATACTTCACAATCTTTTTTTACACCTCAATAAACTCAATCCCTTTAATTTGTTGTCCATGCAAAAAGACGCCTTATTAAAGAAAAGCGCCCGATTGTTGAAATTCATTGCTGTATCAATTGATCACGATCAACTGCTTGTGGAGGTTCCTCCATCCAGCCGTGTTTAATCATAATATTGGCTCCATCTTCGACATACAGTGCGACTTCTGGAATTATTGATATATATTTAAGTCCTATATCTCTCCTTGGACTTGCTGCCAATGCCATTCCATAATATCCAATTCCTGTTGCAACCATAGATGTAACATGAAACATCATTAGTTTATCTGAAAAAATACTTGCGGTTGTATCTAAAACAGCCGAACCTGAACTTATAGGGGCAGGCAGATCCTCTTTGGTTAAAAAATTGCTAAATGTATCTACATATTTTTGGGCAAGTTCTTTCCCTCTTAAAAAATACTGTTTTACATCTTCGTTTTGAGCAGTCTGGCCAAAGCCCGTTACTATTTCTTTACCGATAGCATTTATTAGAGTGTTTAAGTATAAATGAGTGATTTCCTGTGAATTAATAGACCTCTTTTTCCCAAAAAAACCAGTTAAATAATGTTGTTTTTCTATAAAATCGACCTTATCAGGAATAGGTATATAAGGAGGTTTTACATAAATCCCTTGATTTAGCATTAAATCACGTGTTCTGTCCCGCAATTCAACCCCTTTATTCAATATACGTTTATAAAAAGTAACAACATCTGGACGTGTCGCAACTGTTAGTCCTGCACTGCTGGCTGTCATTGCAGATACAGCCATTTGACTTAAATACTTTAAGA
Organism: Neobacillus bataviensis; assembly: GCF_019969725.1. The sequence goes on along the minus strand of NZ_JAHXYW010000021.1, from coordinate 32,632 downwards.
AAAAAGTATCTGTAAAAAGTCTTGGAGCTTTTGTATTGACATCTTGTTCCGTAAATCCAATGGGTATCGGGAAATTCTCTTTTTGAAACAGTTCCTGCATGATGGAAACATTCTCTTTTGCTGTATCGAGTGTCCATTCAATAATAGGACGTATTTCTTCATCTTCTACTTTTTCTAAGAAATAGCTATTCACACAAACAGTTATTGTATCGCCCATGTATTGAGTCCATAAACCAGACATTTCCGCAGCAGTTAAATTGATATTTGTTTTATCTTCCACTAAACAACCTCCTATTCAATACGTCATAGAATAATATCCCCAGAATAGGAAAAAGTATAAATGAACTACCTATACAATACGTCGAATGAAAAAGAGTCTTAGCTAATTACTAGCTAAGACTCTTTATGTTTATCTTTAATCTTTCACTTATCTATTTTTACATCGCTTTCACTATCCTGCACTTTTGTTTAAGTACATTCTTCACAATCTTCTATGAATTATTCAAGAATATGGCCCGATTGTTGAACACAAGTTAAACATCGATCTTCAACTAAACTGCATCCGTTACTTCAATAAGAAAGCCACCAAAATGTAGCTGGGTCTTCAACTCTTGCACCCGTTAGCTGAAGAAAAGTCCTTCTTTATAAAAGGAATCGAATGAATTTTACTTAACTTTTTCTTTATCATAGATATCTTCCTGCCATAACTGATAAAGATAAAGAATGACAGCTAGTATTGTCATTGTCAAAAGGTTTTTGAGTGGAGTGAAACTACCAGATTCTCTTATCTCTAGCTTGTTTAACATTTTAGTAAGACCCATCCCGTAAAAGAGATCGATTATTAAATTTACAATAATATATATCCAAAATTTTCGAAATGTAAAATAAAATATCCATATTGTACCGACCAAGAATATGCCATATACAGTAAATAGTGGTGCTATTTTGTCCCAGCTAAAAAGAGTCTCTTTAAATTTCCACCAGTTATATGTCCAAGCCATTTGTGCCAATATTGTGTTGAGCACTGTGGCAAATAGAGCAACAGGAAAATATCTGCGAATTGCTGAACGGTCTAAAAAGATCAAAGAAATCCAAGGAATAATAAATATAGACCAAATAACCACCTTAACCATTTTATAAGTCCTTTCAGTATTAACTTTATACATATAACTTGTCCTGTATTGCTAATTAAAATGTATCTTCTTCAACTATCCTGCCCCGTTAGTCGAATAAGAAAAAGGGTTGCCTCAGCAACCCCATCTTTAACATAAGCACCCGATAGTTTATGTGTAATTCTTTACAATCTCTTCTACACCTTAATATAACTCCAATCCCTAATAAGTGTTGTTCCAGAATCCAGTACAATACAAAAAGACGCCTTCTTATTCAAGAAAAGCGCCCTTTAACGGAACAAAGAAAAAAATTATATTAACTGGTATTATGGAATATAAAAGTTTTAATAGGATATGGAAACGATTCGAGAAATGAGGGCCAATATGGAAAATATTCATAGTGATCCCTAGTCTATCATGTAGTGTTCCTGTTGTAGTTTCTAACAATTTCCATTTCTTTATTTAGTGTATGGATAGTGTATCACTCAACAAGCTGATCCTCAATAAAACGCAACCTCTTAATTACCCTTCCTTCCTTACTTTTATCATAAACATTGTATTCTTTTTGTGGTTCAGCATCTGACCAAATGATCGATGCAATGAGATCATGTTTATGATGTTCCATCCGATCCGTATTCATGTAACTTTCATCAGGCTGCCAGTCTCTTGGCAAATCGTCACTTTCTCTATAGAAGGACATATAAAAAATCCTATTTTTTCCTTCTATTACTTCCATTTCACCTTCAACTGGATGATTCTTAGTGTATTTTTCAACTAATTCTTTCAAATCTTTTAAAGCTTTTGGTGGATTCAGGATCATGTAATGCTTTCTAAGAGTTACCACTGCTTCATCCTTTTTACCAACGATTTGTTCTGTATTGGCAATTTCGAAAATCTTTGTTTCCCCGCTTGATTCCTCATTCTTTGTACATCCAATTAAGTATAATGGAATGAAGAATATACCAATAATCAAAACTAGAATTTTTATATTAACTTTAATTGCTCAATTCCCCCTCGAATGGGATATCCATTTCCATTAAAGTAACAAAGGGTTTATATTCCCCATCATAATCTTCATAATGCTGTAAGACAAACCAAGAACGAAATCCTGCTAAGTTGACATACATTTTCTCTACATCTGGCTGATCCAGCCCAAAATGATCATATAAACGAACATGCATGACACCTTCAAAGTGATTGTTCTCTACTGAAAAATCTTTTACGGATATCGTATTCCCCCACGTATCATTTACCGTAATGGTAAGTCCGCCTATTCTATCACTCCAGCTGCTAAACGTCGGGTAAGAAGCATTATCCTGTATATTTCGATAAAACGTATTAGTTGCTTTTGTACTTTTATCAAACCGAAGTGCTCCCAAATTTCCTCCATTTTTCTTTAGCTCATCAACTAAAGCATTTTTGACAAATTCAACATAGTCTTTTGTTGTCTCATGCTCACTCGCTTTTTTAGTTAAAGTCTGATTACTATACGCTGTACCAGTTCCCTCCTCAAAATGATCAATCATATCTAAAACAACATCTTCCATTTCTCCCGTAGAAAATAAGCTTGTGGACATTGTCTCGAACTCATCAAAGAGAATACCAGGGAAATATGATTCTAGTAATTGAAAATTGAACATCCAGCTAATGTCAGTCATTTCATCTCCTGTATAATCATTTGTTGTCATATCATTCGCTACATTTCCATTTTCATCATACCCTTCTGGTCGGTCTGATTGAAAAATGACTAAATTGGATAAATTAGCGTACAACGGTTTTGAATCCTCATTATCAAAAATTCCATCTCCATCACTATCTTTTTGGTCTGGTAAACTGGTTGGAAAGAAACCTTCAAAATGAATCGTAATTCCAAAAATCTCAAACGTGAATGTTCTGAATGGACCCATTTCTTGCCCATCGGTTAATCCATCTTCGTCACTATCTTTCATGTCAGGATTAGTGTAGATTATACCGTATGGTGTTTTCATTCCTTCCGTTTCATAGGTATCGGATAAGCCATCCCCATCTGAATCTATCTCTTCGCCACCTGAACCATCGCTTTTTACCTCAAGCTTTTTTGAAGAGTCAGTTTCCTTACTCCAAATCTCCAGCCATTTTTTCTTATCAACAATCATAAATTCACTAAGCTGAGTAGTTTCCACACTTATTGTATTCTTACTTGTATCTAACACAGCGTTAAGGCTTTCAAACATTTCCTCATCTTCATTATACCAAATGATGCCTAAATCCTGTTCCGATGTGTCTCCAAGCTGTGCTTCATCATAAGTAAACTTAATGCTTGCTTTATCAAATTCTGATTGAGTATTGATCCCTACAGGAAAACCAATCAGACCGTATAAATTAGCTGTTTTAATATTGCCTTTGTTTACTGTAATTCTAGTCGTTTTATTTATATTATCCGTTGCACTAAAACTAACTTCTACACTAGTAATTTCTGATTGATCAGGCTGATTCAATGATTGACTAATAGATTGTTTATGGAGTTCTTGTGAATCCGTGACCTCGTCATTATCACTGTCTGCAGTATTCGGATTTGTCTTTAAAGCAAATTCATCTCCATCACTTAATCCATCGCTATCTGTATCATCCTTATTAGGTAATGAATCAAACTGTTGTACTTCAAATCCGTCAGTTAAGCTATCTTGGTCGGAATCTTTCTTCATCAAATTTGTTTGATAAACCTGCTCGTCTTTATTTTTTAGGCCGTCTCCATCGCTATCTTCATCTGCGTCACTTATGCCATTATCATCTGTATCATATTTTGTTGGGGAAATAGTTGATTTAAACTCATATTCAATATGGTCCTTTAATCCATCCCCATCTGTATCCATTTTAAATGGATTCATTCCCTCTTGGAATTCTATTCCATCTGTTATCGTGTCACCATCCGTGTCAGAGGTAGATTCAAAGAGTTCTGTGTTAAATGTATAGCCTGCTTTTTCAAGTCCAAATAACACTTGTTTATATGCATTTTGATAGGACTTTGATGCAGGGATACCAAGATCTTTTACTAGAAACTCATTACCTTTTTCAGACATTTTTACAGCGTTATCCAAATGAGCTTTTATTTTATTTCCATTTTGATCCGATTGATCAGAGATATCTTTTAAGATCCCGATAGCATTGTTATTGACAATTTTATCCGATAAATAAAAATTAAAGAGTATATCTGCAAGTAATACTTCAGTTGGTTTATTAAAATCGTTATTTGATGCATAGCCCCATAGATATATTGTTAACTTATGTTTGATATTCAAGAGCAGATCACTTTTTAGAACCACCTCTTTTAAATACTCCTCTTGAACTCCTTGTTCATATTGGTCAATCAATTGTTCAAACATTTCAACTTCATTCATATCTGTTTGCTTAAAGTCTCCGGTCTTATCAAATTCCACAATCAGATTATCTAGTGTATTAGAATCTAACTTAGCATTAGAATCTTTTATGACTGTTACGAAACGCTTTAATTCATTTATTGCAGTCTTCTCATAGATTAATCCATCTCTGGTATCCTCATAGAATTCATATTCACTTAACCACTGTTTTACATTTTCCTCACTAGAAATCTTTTGTTGTCCTTGCTTAGCATCGTAAATACCCTTAGCCACCACTGTTTGCCCAATTCCGCCGAAAATAATTGCAAAGCTTAATAAAATACTCATCGTACTTTTTATTTTATTTTTCAAAATGAAAATCTCCTCTATAAAAATATTAATTTAACCTATAAAAATATAACGATATTAAAGAGAAGCTGCATGCATTTACTATGTGGATACTTATAAAACTTATGTGGTTTAATGATCGAAGCATACGATATAGTGGTTCCCATCCAAATAAATATTGTCAAAATCCTTGAGATAATGTCATTAAATCGACTCCTTTACAAGTGTTATTTTTCTAATAGCAACTAGTTGGTAGCTATCAAAAGCATTTAATGGAATATATCCGAAACAAAATGAATACTGAATTTTCTAAAAAAATATTAAATCAGAAAGACACCTAATATTTAAGTGTCTTGTCTTTTTAAATTTACCGAACATAAATAAATCTTTGACACAATATTTTCGGCCGTAAACCAATGAATGAATCCCGTTTCGCTCCCAAACCGTTAATATTTAACGTGTTAGGGGGATGATGCTTTTTGATCCTTAGACTGTGGCGAAAATACAAAAAGCATTGAAGATCATTAAACAGAAACAGCTCTTATAGTTCCTTGAGGGATAAATTCATTTTTTTCTTTTTCTCCCTAAAAAATAATCTTATCAACAAGTTTTAGTTTACAGATTAAAAATATGGATTTTAAGGTAAATATTTCCTATTTTTTATCAGACTTATGAATTAATGATCTTTCTTTAGAGATTTAATATATAGCCAATTTTCTTTAAAACTTTTGTTCAAGAAAATGGCCCGATTGTTGAACACAAGTTAAACACTACTCTTCAACAAAACTGCCCCGTTCTTTAATAAAGAAAAAAGATCGCCGCAGCGATCATTCTTAAGCTTAAGCACCCTTTACTTTAAATACAGGACTTCACAATCTTTTTTTACACCTCATTAAACTCAATCCCTAAATGTGTTGTACATGCAAAAAGACGCCTTCTTATTTAAGAAAAGCGCCCGACTGTTGAACAATGAAATATGCGAAAGATCGCTCTGCAAATACGTTCTATTTATTTGACTAACGCACCCGTTTAGCCATCCATAAAGCAGGAAAATCACCCGCTTCACGCTTCACCGTAGAGAAAGAAAAGGGCTTCACACCGTCAATACTGCTTCTACGGCTGGGCGAGGAAGGTCGCTGAATTATGGTGCTTTAGGACCAATCAACGCCACCCCATGAGGATTGCAACTTACGCAACAGAACAATTTGGCCGAGATGATACGTATCGTGCATCATGATATTGCTGAGTAAACGCTCAATAGAGTACCTGTTAGCTGCATACGGAGCTTTTAACTTTTCATCGTCAAGGTCCGCAATGACCGTTTTTAATTTATTCATGACTTCATTAAGGCGCTGCACTGTCTTGGCCCACCCAATTTCGTCTTCTGGATCCCCCGGATTTCCAAAGGTTTCTTCATTGTCTTCTGCCTTATGCGGATTCTCTGTGCCCTTAATTCGATGGATTACGTCTTCATTCCAAAATATCAAGTGGTTGACAATCTGCCAAATCGAATTGCTGATTCCCGAACTTGTCCATGCTGCCTCAGCTGCGCTCACTCCATGAAGCGCCTGATTTATGGATGCAAACCACTCATTCTCATAGCAATGCATGTCGAGTTGTTCTAAAAACATTTTGGCTATAACTTGCATAAAATCAATCTCCTCACTGTATAGAGTAATCCTTCAAAGTTAAAAGTGATGGCATAAAATTACCTTTATTTTCGACTGTCGGGCATATAACGAAAAAAACTACTCTCAATGAAATACTCCAATCATTTATTTTGAGAATACAAAAAAAACAAGATCACTATGATTTATTCGACTCATCCAGTTTTTATTCATTCATCATGACAAATAAGATACCCCTTGAGGTTATTAGACAAAAGCCTTTCTTCGACCATTCCCTATTTAACTAAACTGCTCGTTAGCTGAACAAGAAAAAGACCGCCGCAGCGATCCTTCTTGAATTCTTGCACCCGTTAGTTTAAGTGTAATACTTCACATATTATATTTATTCAGACATGCTGCTCAGTTTGTTTAAGAAGGTATTAACAAAAAAAGGGTGGTAATCCTTCTAGGATTAAACGTACCCGATGGTTAAAGAAGAAAACAGTCTAACTATTTTGTCAAACCAGAAATTAGTCATTTACGATTTTAATATCTTTTATTGGATAATAAACAACATTTGTTGTCCCTATTACCTTTTTCAATGGTATCGCTCCAATAGCACGGCTGTCTTTGCTTTGCCTTCTGTTATCTTCCATTACAAATAAATTATCTTTAGGGACAGTATCACTACCTACTGCGGTTTCCTTTAAAGTGAAGGAGTCTGTTAATGTTCCTCCATCTTTTAATGATTTTTTGTATTTTTCCAAGTAAGGTTCGTTGTAAGCTTTCCCATTTATATATAAAACATCATTTTTATATTCAATTCTGTCACCTGGGAGTCCAATTACGCGTTTTATGTAATCCTTACCTTCTGGGGCGTGAAACACAACAATTTCAAATCTTTTCGGTTCTCCGATTTTTGTTACAATCATACGGTCCTGGTCCTGAAGAGTAGGCTTCATTGAAGCACCGTCAACAACAATCGGCGTAAAGAAAAAAGAGCGAATAATGACTGCTATTGCAAGTGCACCTATTAAGGCTTTAATCCATTCATACATTTCATTTTTCTTCTTTACCATTTCTCAATCTCCCTAAATATTCATCTGAATTCATATCCTCATTTTACCATATTTGTTTGGATATATGTTATTTTTCTTAAGCTATCCTGCCCAGTTAGTCGAAGAAGAAAAGGAGCTGCAGCAGCAACCCCAATCTATAACTATTGCACCCGTTAGTTAAACAACAACCTCAAGAGAATCTCGTGAAAATGCACCTAAGAATAACGTTATTCCATTACTATCATTTATCTCTACTTCGAAGTGATTATCATCGTAAACTTCTAAAATTGTCCCAATTTGCCCTTTATAAATACCTTCAATTATGAAGCTTGATAATGCCGATTTAATCGCTTTATGTTTTTAATGGTAAAAAATAACAAACCTAAAAAAGGTTACAAAAAAGGAACATTAAGACAAGTATATAATGGTATAAGGAAAAACCTTTTGAATCATAAAGTCAGAAGGCATATTAAAGGCCTCAACCAATCTGGCTGGGGGCCTTTAATCTAACAGGTTTAAATTATCTCGTAAGTATTGACTTCTTTCTTTTATAAACGTAATAATTACTTCCTTTTCTCCATCAAACGTTTCCAATTGACTAGGGTCACTAAATAGATGATGCGGGCGAATGAATTCCATGAGAGATGAAATGATTGGTTCGAGGTAAGCAGGGGTGAAAAGGGTATTAAGCAGCTCTTCCATCAGTTCCCTGTACTGCCATCTGAATGCAGGAATTTCTAAAAGCCTTTTAGTTAAATGATTTTTTCCCTTAATACGGAGTGAATCAGGTTCAATGGTCTCCCCATCCCACTTCCGGCCAAATGTCCCATCATAGTCCCAAGGAATAATTTCAAATAAGCCCGTTTCGGAATTGCGATAAAGCGCATAGTTTTTTAGAAAACCGTCATGGTTTTGGGTGCAGACCGCCACAGCCAGCCAGCGAAGGTACTTGTCCACAGCAAGGTATTTTGGAATCTCTTGCTCAAATTCTTCAAGTGAAGTCATGTTAATTTTTTGGATGAGTTCAATTAAAAATTTGTCATCCTCAGCCGTTCCGATTTTACGCTGGTACCCCACCAACAAAGATTCTTTTGGAGCCTTCGTTTTGTGACCATCTAGTGAAAAGTTGGCATCTGTTTTTACGGCATAGTAAATTGGTCCGTATGGGAGACGCCTATTTTCTAAAAATAAGTCATCTACCGACTCCAGCTGTAAATAGACTCCCTTATAGCTACCATTTAGAAACAATTGAATGTGCTGAGAGGCTGGAGACAGAACTCCAAAGGATTGAAACAAATCAAGAGATAGTTTATTGCGAATGGAAGATGGATCTTTATATTCAGCATTGAGATGAAACTCTCGGGCGCCATTAAAGGTTTGAAGTCTTTTCAACTTAATAAAGTAGGATCTCCTACGCAGTTTTCTAGTATAGTTACCCCGGAATTTTGTGGAGATATCAAAATTCATATCATCAATGAATAATTTAGCAGGAACTGGATCATCGAAGGGTCTTAACTTGTAATTCAGCTTTCTAAGATCCCAGCGACGAATGAACAAAGAGTATACTGGTAAATTCGATTTATTGTTCATCAAATCGATACTTCCTTTCTTCAGCCTTTTACTTTTCAAAATAATTGCTCGTCGTTAAATCATAGATGCTTCATTCGGTGTGATAGTATTTAAAAATGCTAAGGAAAACCAAGGGTTCACACCCTTGGCTTTCCCTGTTGTTAAACTAGCCGCAAAGTAGGAATAGAGCTACTCCTCCTGCAACACCAGCTCTTGGAAAAATAGTTACAAAATCCAAACCTGCATTATTTAAGCATGAAAATACAGCTTCGAAAGTTGGTGTAGTACCTACGTCAATACCGCATCCTGCAAGAATAGTAAGTAGGTTACCTGAAACCGCGCTAACAGTCCCATCAGCAGCAAGGCTTACAGTTGCTATACTACAAGTTGAGCTAGGGTTGCTATGGCTGCTATGGCTGCTATGGCTGTCGGAACTACTAGAATTGCTTGACATTCATAATCACCTCCTTCGTTTCTTTGTATATTTTATAAAAAAACAGACCTTTTAGAGGCGGCGCTTGTACTATTAAAATGGTAAATTTTTCCTTTTCTTGGCCAATTATAGCAGTTAGTTTTTTTGAATAATTAGTTAAACATGATGCAAACAGTGGAAGGGAGGACAAATTGTTTCGACATACATTTATTTGTGACCACAGTTTGACCACGAAACATATATAACCCATAATGAAAAAAGGACTGCCGAAACAGTCCTTTTGTTGTGAGTCAATTATTTTTAAAATTCGGATGGAGCAAATACAATTGGTTATTTTTCTCCTAACTGTTTCTTCACCTCTTGGAATAATTGCAACCCTTTTTAAATGTGATTTTCCACTAGCTTTCTATTAAAGGGAATTCTTCTATATCAAGATTTCCACCACTATGGTACACCAAATCGGATCCGCCACAAACTTGCAAGATTTGCCGCTCGGACTTCTTTATTGTTTATCATATTGGACAAAATATAGTCCAAAATATAGCGCACAATCGTAACGATTAGGAATTCGTTCTTTTACTAACCTGCTCCGTTAGTTGAACAAGAAAAGCTGCCATAAAGACAGCTCTGATCTTAAACTCTTCCGTTAGTAAATATTAAGTACTTAGATTTTCAAGTCGTATAACTTATCTTGATGAATACCTATAGTTATAAATCTGACTTCATCCTTCATTTGCAATGCCTCTAGCCCACAATAATAACTTCCAATCTTCTTAAAACCCTTAAGAACTTTCTTTCTAAAATCCTTATAGAGTTCTAGTGAGATATTCTCTTTTGAACTCGTTGATATATGACCACAAATAAGAAAGCTTTCTTTATGCATACCACCAGGCCAAAAGACGATTGATGAGCCGTTGATTAGTTGGTCAACTGCAAACTTTAATCCTCCTCTTTGTTGAGGTACTTCTTCAATTTTCAATTCAATATTTTGGTCTAGTACAAGATACCGTTCAGATATATGGTCCCCAGAATGATTAATACCAAAGTCAATAATTTCACTATAAGATGTATAAACTGGAACTTCCATTTGATCAAACAATCCAACTCTTACATATTTCAATTTACGATAGAGTTCTAACTCTTTGAGCCCTGTTTCTAAATCAGCTTTAGTAGCAAAGAAATGTACCTCTTTTGACATACTACCTCCATCTTTTTGACGTTCTAGGTTGATCTGTCTTTTGTAGTCTTTGAATGTAATAAATTCAACAAGAAATTTCAATTTCCCTTCTTCCACTAACCTGCTTCTTTAGCGTAATAAGAAAAGCTGCCTAATTGATAGCTCAATCTACAACTCACCCGTTAATTGAAGAGTTAATGATAGATAATTAAAAGAATCCCTAAAAATATAAATCCAAAAAGAATGATTAAACCACTTGTGTCTAGTAGGACACCTATAACCGCCCATAAGAAATAGAAAATTTTAATTTTTGTACTTTCATTTTTATAATTTTTATAAGATTCTTTAATTAACCACCCTAAAATGCTACATCCCACAACAACCAATATAATACCAATAGTCATTATTTTCATAAACGTCCTCGGTTATAAAATAATTTTCTTCATATACCTGTTAATTTGTCACTTTTCTTGTTCAACTAAACTGCCCAATTAGCTCAACAAGAAAAAAGACCGCCGCAGCGATCTTGTATCTTTAACTCTTGCACCCTTTACTTTAAGTACATTTCTTCACAATCTACTTCATTTCCAATAAAAAATGCTTCGTCACTTATTGTAGTCATGCTACACACCACACTCTTTAGATGAAAAATCAATTATTGTAGCTTTATAAAAAAGATTTGTCATTTATAATAATAATTGATTAAGATTGGGATAGGTTGTCAACCATTTATTTTTTTGGAATAAAGGAGGATTATTTTTGGAATTTAGCACTGAAAGATTAACAATTAGACCGTTTAAGAGTAATGACTTACATGATGTATTTAACATTTATAACAACGATGATACATGTAAATATCTTTTGCATGATAAGTGGACACATGAAAATATGCAGGAATTATTTAATAAAAAGCTAGAAAATGGTGAACTTACAAAAGAAACAACTTTAAGTTTGGCAGTAGTAAACAATACTAAAGTAATTGGTGATTTATCTGTATGGTATACAGATATGAAAGATACTGTTGAAATTGGTTATAGCTTTTCTAACGAGGCTTCAGGAAGGGGTTATGCAACAGAAGCCGCGAGTAGTTTAGTCAAGGAGTTATTTGATAAATTTAATGTGCATCGTATACAAGCCAACCTTGATGCAAGAAATAAAGCATCACAAAAGTTGTGTGAGCGTATAGGTATGAGAAAAGAAGCTCATTTTATTCAGGATTATTGGAATAAGAATGAATGGACAGATAGCATTGTATATGGGATGTTACTTTCAGATTTAAATTTACGGGAACTAACAGAAGGCTTGCACTGAGATTTTATAAGAATTTTTTTATAAAATCTAAGATACTTTGAAATATTACTCACGGATTTTGAGCAATCTTTTTTTATAATCCGTGAGTTCTTCTATCAAAGTATAACGTTTTAAGTATCTAACTAGCTTAAATATATCAGAATGGATTTTCAACTAATCTGCCCCGTTAGCGGAACAAGAAAAAGAGGCGCCACCGCAGCCCCTTGTTGAACTTTTGCACCCATTAGTTTAATAACTTACCCTCAGCTTTTATAGAGTTTGCAATTTTTACAATTTCTGATTTAGCTAATTTATTTTCACCTTTATATTCAACTGTTAATTCTAACTCTTCTTTTTCTTCTTCCCAATCCAAGTATTGTTTTCCGTTTTTTTCTTGATAAAAATATTTTGTTCCTTTAATTTTGTTTTTTTTATCCCATTTGGGATCATCATACCAACTTACATAATCTGTAGCAGTTATAACGAGCTCTTCTTTTTTTGATATGTAATGTAATTTTAGTTTATCGCACCTCTTACCGCAGGAAGAAGTAGTCATATAACTCTTACTATATTCAAAAGGGATATAACTTGGTTCAGCTTCTATTCCTACCCAAGCGGCTGCCCAACTTATCGGCATTTTTAAAGTAGGTGAATAAAAAATAACATATACTAACACAACTACCCCAATAATTAGAAGGTATTTCAATATTTTTTTCTTAGTAATTCGTTTACTTTCCAAAGTTACTCCTCCACACGAACTATATGAGATTATCATATCAAATTATTCAATGAAAGAGTAAAATTCTTATTCAACTATCCTGCTTCGTTAGTGCAATATGAATGCCGCCAGAAATGACGGCTGGATTTTCAACTCTTGCACCCGTTGAAGAAGAACATGTGTATTTCACTATCCATTTGTGAAAAGTATTATTCCTCTTCAGCTCCAAAGTCAATCATCACTCCAATAACCTCTTTAGAAATGTTATATTTTACTTTCACCTCGTACTCACCGTCACCATAACCAGACATTGAAACCGCACCACCTGGAACGACTCCCCCTTGTGCATCTGAAGCAACAATATCACAACATGCAACATAATATTTTAATCCATCTTCATCTATCTCTATGTCATAAACATTTTTCACTTCATATTGGATAGCTTCATCTCTACCGAATACTGCAAGATTAAAGATTCCAGCTTGTGCAGAATCAACTGCAATTGTTTTATCGCAATCATGCCATTTTCCACTTGGTTTCTTCTCTCCATGAAATACAATTAAACTTTCCACCACTTCTTCATCAGTGTAAGTGATGGTTGCCTTCCAATTCCCATTTTTCACATTTGAAAGTATAATTTGCAGATCTTCTTCATCCACCTGATAACATGGATCAGTAACAATTAACTTTCCACTATCAACTGTAAAAGTACCAACTGTTAAAGGCTTATTAGTATTCACTTTCGGCACATACCAATCAATAAACTGGCTTAAAGTTGATGCCTTACAATCGCTTATTCCAGTTTTTTTATTCCAAAGAAAGATTAGTTCCTGCATAAATCTTTTTCTTTTACGATAGCAAAGTTTATCACCATTGATATTTTCACCAATGCAAATCATATCACTCGGTACATTTTTCGGTCTGTTCTCACGATTTTGTTTAACAATATCAATTGTTAATGCTGATCGTTCTTTCGATTGAATAGGGAACAAAGTCCAATCACCAAATTTAGCTCCATTCGTTTCAAAAAAGAGTTCTTTGTACTCCTCTGGAAAAGTAGCACCAAGTGCTTTTTCTGCTTTTTTCAATTCAAGTAACGATACACCAGACACTTTGGAACTCGGATTAATCATGTTTATTACTCTCTTCATTTCTTCCTCCATGAGACTTTCGGATAATTAACTATGATATTTTCGATATATATAATTTAAAAACCTTTATTTATTCAATAACTTTATGACATTTCTAATTCAACTAACCTGCTTCTTTAGTTGAATAAGAAAAAGGCTGCCAAATGGCAGCCAATATCTTAAACAATCTCACCCATATGTGGTTTTATCCTATTATTATACTTGTACTTAAAGATGATTTTATGTACTATGCAATTTGTTCTACTTTACACTTTTGGCAAAGTGGATATTCAGATAAAAAAGAAGTCATTCTTTGCTTCATTTCTCTAAATGAAATACCGTAATAATATAAAGCTGTATTTTCTGGACCTTCCCAATAGCTATAAAAACGACCAGAACCATCGAGCACTTCATCAATTTTTTCAATCACATAATTTATATCACAGTTTTGATACACTTCTTCTGACAATTCTGTACCATTTAAATAAAGTGCTAGACCTTCAAGCGTTCCAACAGATTGTTCGAAACCATCGGCTCTCAGAAAGGAACCCTTTGGTACGCCAATTCTATCAATAATTTGTAGTAGTTTATCAACGTTTTCCATTTTGTTATGTTTAAGGAGTATTTCTATATCACAAAACTCTATTTCGCCTGTTGCCTGTTGCATCGTTCCGCCGCCGTTAGTGGTTCCGCATTTACTAGCCTCTAAAGCTTCGTTAATAGGCTCCTCGAAAAACTCGCCACGGTCAATAGGTAGTAACCGTGCATTAAGTTGCAATGTTAAATGATAATTATTATTTTCCTTTTTTTTTAAAATATCAAACAGTCCCATTTTTACCTCCCCAAATTTTTTCTAAATTAAAAGCAGCACTTATAAACATTAATAATATAAGCAACGGAAATCAACTTCTATTTTAGCATTTCCTTAATCAACTATCCTGCTTCGTTAGTACAACAAGAAAAAGGACCGCCGCAGCGATCCCTGTTCTTTAACTCTTGCACCCTTTAGTTTAAGTGTAATCTTTCACAATCTTATTTAAAAGGGGTACTTCTAAATAATGGTGCTATCCTAAAGTGCCCTTAATTAAGTATAATTACATTAACACTTTAAGATAGGATTGATTTGACAATGGGTCTTTTAAATAAATTCTTCGAAAAAAAGCAGAAAAGGATAAAACCCCTTTTTTATTTACAGCTTGTTTTAATTTTTGGATATTTTTCGCTGTTTTTCATAGACATCAATCGTTCATATGGTGATGTATTTCTATCTTTACTCTTACTGCTAATTGGAATTGAGAATTATTTATTAAAGGAAAAAAAAGCTAATTTTATTTTATATTTTATAGCATCTTTTATGTTCGCTTTAATTTTCATTTTAGATTTTTTTAATCTATAAGGAAACTGTTATTTGACTATCCTGCCCCGCTAGTACAACAAGAAAAGACCGCGGCAGCGATCACTTTCCTTAACACTTGTCCCCATTAGTAGAAGAAGAAGTGTTATTATAAAGATTCAGCAAAACCATCTAATAATTTCTTCACTTTTATTCTCTGCTTCATCCTCATCCAAATCTTTATCCTCAACCCATTGTTGATAATGGGTAATCTCGTGTGCCATACTGCCTAAAATAGCCCAAAGGGCATCAATTTCTCCACGTTCTAATACTAATTCTTTATAGTCACCAGTAGCTATTCTTATATAGGGTTCAACGTTTTTATCAAATGGTGCAAAGAACGTTGCACTTACCAACTCTTTAGTTTATCTATTTTTAATTTGATAGTTCTTTTTTAGATAAACAACAACCCTAATTGGAAATTCCATATTTAAGCGTAACCAAGCTGCAAAGTTTAAACAAGAACTTCTTACTTTTGGATTTACACCTATTTCACATCTTAATCGTAATCCTGTACGTGGATAATGGGAATTTGCTGTAGTCATAACGATTCACCTTTAAATTGTTTTAACTACTACTTTCGTTACCTATAAAACAATTTCCTTCTTGAACTAAACTTCCCTCGTTAGTAGAATAAACAAAAGCAGTCATAGGGAGCAGAATTTTTAGCTACAGATTTAATAAACATCATTAGAAAAGTAATCTAACAATTATTTGTCAATCTATTTATTTACTTATTTCTTGCTTTAATATTTACTTTGTTTAAGTTACATTATAAAAAAAAGGAAAGGACTAACGTTCAAATGAAAGATCAGATTGATGAATTAACATTACTGCTTTTATATTTAACATCCTTTAAAGAGGATATTGGTTTAGGTGAAGTTCAAAGAAGTTGGAAAGGTTACCCTTTCGAGTCACTTAATGAATTATCAGAGAATGATTTTATTCGTGACAGCAAACGATCAAAATCAGTATATCTAACTGAAAAAGGAATCGAAATCGCCAAAGAGTTGATGAAAAAATATAATATAAAACAACAGTAAGGGCCTTCACATAGTTGAAGTTCCCTTTATCCTTATAAAAACACCTGAATTGTATTTTTAACTATTGCACCCGTAAGTACCCAGAGAGAATACAGTCACCAAAACATAAAAACAAATTCAAAATACAACATAATTACGTTTTTTTATGAATGTTATATAAACCCAATATAAGAAAACTGAAAGAAAAAGGAGTGAAAACACAAATTCACCTATACCAGAGGCAATTTTTATCATTTTTATATCTCCTCAACCCTCAAAAATTTCAAACTCTTAATTATGATTTTATGTACAATATCGGTTATTAGAAGAGTAAAGATAATATCTTATTGCACCTTCCTTACAAATTTGCCTACGGCAAATTTGAAGTCGTCATAGTGAAAGGATTCGGATAACCTGACGACGTACCCCTCTTGTTCGCCGCCTAATGCTGATTGTTTAACGTAGGATTCTTTCACTTTCTTTTCATCGAAAATGCCCCTATACAACACCGGTACCGTTTCAATTCCGAGTTTCGTAGCCCATTTGACCGTTTCATCCCAGCTGAGGCAGACATTTTCCTTATTCCAGATATTGAATAGATAAAAGTAGCTCGAAAGTTCCTGATAATGGATGCTGTGGGTGGCGTAGACATTCTCGCCGCAAAACCGCCACTTCTCAGGTAACCGATAGGCGAACGTAGAATGAAACATCTTAACCCAGTGGCGCGATTCGTGATCTGCGGAATCGATGCTTCTGGCATGAATATGGTTACGGTACATCGTGAGATTCTCCCCGTCTAACTTTTCTGTTACCACTATTTCCTTCCCGATGAAGTGTTCAATTTTCTTCATTCTTTTGTCATCCGAAGTAAAACCTTCACTCCAGGGCAAATGATAGCTTTTGGGATATTTCATAAAATCATTTCCCATATCGGTCCGCCTCCCTGAAAAAATACAGATTTGTCAATTCATTATCCCCGATCAGGTGATAAATTTCACTAGCACCTCTATCTCCGCCGAATGAAATCAGCATATGAAGCTGAACAAGGTTTGCGACCTTTAGGACGAATTCTTTCTCAAACCCAAGTTCTATGAGGAAATGGCAGGCAAGCTGAGCGCTCACATTTTCATGCCCATAATAGCTATAGCTCCCTCTCATGGGTTTATACATCTTGCAAAATGGCTTTCCAGCGTCATGAAAAAGGGCAGTCATCACGAGCGCCAACTTGTCTTTCCCTACATATGTTTCGTTGATGTATTCGTAAACAAGATACGTATGCTCGCACAATAAGAACTGATGGTGGGGATTTTCCTGGTTGAACCGGTACATGCCGCTAAAAGGCGGCATGTGTTTAAGCCTTTCGAATAATTCTTCGTAGGATAGCTTATTTTCAACTAAGTCAATGAAGTCTTCCTTTGTGATATCGTATAAACTCGGCGTATGGATGATCTGGATCTCGTCAAATCCTTCGCCAACCATGGGAAATTCTAGATTCTTCCGGTATTTTTCCATGATGCGGTACTCCACATTCCGCTTTCGTTCTACGTTTCGTTTGAGGCAAATTTCAAACGGCGTGTCCAAATAGTAGCATTCTTTCCTAACGTTTTTTAATTTCGATAGGTTGAACTTCCTTCTCTCCCGTTCGATGTTGGTCGAATCGACCACAACGGATTTGCCTGCAGCGACAAGTTCATTCAACCTCTCGAAAAGCACCCGGTAGACAATCCGCGATTTTTGGACTCCTGCGTCGCCGAATAGTTGCTGCCGGATGTCATCGGTAGATAAAAGCACGAGTTTTTCTTTTTTGGCAAGCTCTTGTGCTAAATGGCTTTTTCCGCTTCCAGGAATTCCGACGGTATAGATTACTTTTTGCATAATTTCCACCTCCCTTTCTGCTTTGCTAGAATTCAAACAATTAACGCAGAAATAAAATAGTACGTAAGCATAATATATGGTGAGGGAACGGAGATTTTGCCAAAATCCTAATACTTATCCTTTTTATTTAACTTTCATCAACGATCCAATTCTTGATGTTTCGGGATGAACTGACGCAACAACTATTCACATTATTAGCATTTAAAAGCAAGCAACCAGTGGTAGCACGGAAACTAAACTCCAGTTAGTTCGGAAATTTAAAAAAGACCGCCGCAGCGATCATTTCTATAACTCTTGGACCCGATAGTTGAACAAGAGTAATGATGAATATATTTTTAACGTTAGTTCTTGCCTTTCCAATCGTCATAAAATTCCATTAAGATTTGATGTATTTCTTTTAAAGTAACTAGAATTAAGAAAAGCATCATAAACGTTACAATTTCTCCTGAAAAAACAGAGATTAAAGCAATTACACTCATCCAAAAGTAAAAGGTTGTTTTATTCATAAAATCCCCTTTCTACTCGGCTAAAGTAACCAATTAGTTACTTATCATTTTATTAATTCTCTATAATTAATATGAATAACTTTGCTACTAACCTGCCTCTATAGTTTAAGTGCAATCCTTCACAAACTCCATGCTGCTGTTAACATGAATATTCAATCATGCTTGAGATTTTTCTTTCATTAAATGGCCCTTAACATAAAAAAGAGCACAATTCATGCAGCAGAATTGGCCCGATTGTGGATAGTCTAATTTGCGTTTTAAAAAAACTTTATTATAAATAAAATCTATATTATCATTCAAACGATACTCTATTTCATCTGATATCTGTATGGAAAACACGCCATATAAATATCACTAACGCTTTGAAATTCCAAAGCGTTAGTGAAAAAGTGATTTTATTCTCGACTGAAATCAGCCTCTTGTAATGGAACCATCTTTGATTTCTTTACAATTTTATAGCTAAAATATCCAAGTAAGAATAAAGGTAATCCAATATATGAAACCAGAATTCCATACCAGTCAATCTTATCCCCGATAAATGCCCCGTAATTTGTTCCGAGCATTGCCACTAAACATAATATTGTCGCTAGTATTGGTCCTAACGGGAACCATTTCGCAAAATAAGGAAGATCTTTAAAGTCTCTGCCTTGCGCAATAAAAGCTTTTCGGAATCGATAATGAGTAACAGAAATACTTAACCAAGAGAGATAACCTGCTAGACCGGCAGCATTTAATAACCATGAATAAACTGCTCCATCCCCGAAAAAAGAGGTTAGGAAGCAAAGCATTCCCACAAAAGTAGTCATATATAACGCGTTTACCGGAACGCCGCCTTTATTTACTTTTTTCAAGAATGCTGGTGCTTTACCTTCTTCTGCCAATACCCATAGGACCCGTGAACCAACATATAAACATGAGTTTCCTGCAGATAAAACGGATGTAAGGATGACAGCATTCATGGCAGCTGCGGCAAATGCCAGCCCAGCATGTTTAAAAACAAGAGTAAATGGACTTACCCCTATATTTTCAAGATCGGAACTTAATAAATTGGGATCATTATAGCTAACTAAGCATCCGATGACGAAAATGGCTAAAACATAGAATAAAAGAATTCGCCAGAAGATTTGCTTAATCGCTTTAGGGATATTTTTTTCAGGATTTTCACTTTCACCTGCAGCTACTCCAACCATTTCAGTTCCTTGAAAGGCAAATCCTACTACCATAAAGACACTAAATATGGATAAAAGACCTCCCTTAAATGGCGCCTCTCCTTTGGTAAGATTTCCAAATCCACCGGTATGTCCATTCATAATTCCAAAGATCATCAATAATCCAACAACAATAAAAATCATAATGGTTACAACCTTGATAATGGAAAACCAAAATTCGGATTCACCATAACCTTTTACAGATAAAACATTTAGACCAAAAATAAGGACGAGAAAAATTGCACTCCAGATAATGCCTGGAACATTAGGCAGCCAATATTTCATAATCAATGAAGAAGCCGATAATTCAAGAGCAAGAATAATAGCATTGTTATACCAATAATTCCAGCCAACAGCAAACCCTAAGGCAGGGTCAACAAATCTTGCTGTATAGGTACTAAAAGAACCCGAAATTGGTATAAATGCAGCCATCTCCGATAAGCTTGTCATGAGGAAATAAACCATGATCCCGGCAATAAGATAGGCCGCAATCGCCCCCCCTGGACCAGCATCATGAATGGTAGTACCACTAGCTAAAAAGAGACCCGTTCCAATCGTTCCACCGATGGCAATCATTGATAAGTGCCTAGTTTTTAATTTTCTTTCTAAGTGTTCATGTTGTTCTCCTGGATTTGTTTGCTGAGTTTGTATTTTTTGTACCGTTTGCATAAAACACCTCTTTTTTTAGTCTCTTATAATTAATTCTTATACAATCTTAAAAATACAATAAGACTGTATAAAAAAGCGCTTTCATAGATTCATTTATTGAAATAATAAAATCTTCAAAAATAGTACATTAATTGAAGTAATTCCAAGACATCAGTTACTGTGATATTGATTGATTTTTTTCAGCAGCTGCAATACTTAGAATTAGGCTTCATGTTACGAAACAACCATGATTGCTCTAATAATCGTAACCGTTTTTTCCATTTTACGACGAAACTTAATACTCATTTCCTCAGATAAATTCTCCCTCATAATAATCAATGTATCGCCTTTTTCGAAAAATAAAGGGTCTTCTTCACCTATTTCAACTCCTACCATTCCATCAACACAATAAAAAACCTCTGCCGTTCCTGTCATTTCTAACATTAAATCTTGAATATCCTTATTAACCTGAATGCAGGTAAGCCCTCCATCCCACCCCCCTGATAACATTAAATTAAAATCCCTAACGCTCCCTTTGCTTCGTGTTGTCCATCCACCATCAAAGCGATCTTGCTCAAAAGGCTTCAAAACCACCGAATGTTTTCCTTCATGCACAAGATACATTTCACCTTCAAGTGTCATTATTACTCTTTGGATACCTGGCAGATGCGTAAATAGGGAATCTTCTACTTCGATATCAGCAGTACTAATGCGCCATTGGAAATTCCGTTTACTATATTCCGCATCTTCAGGATAAATGGCCAGTTGCGTTGTTTTTCCACCGGACCATAAATTCGTAGTTTGTTCATTTTTTTTTACAAATTTTATTGAATAAGTCATATTCCCACTCCACATTTCTATCAAAAAATTTTACTCTTTGCTCATTCATGCAGATCCTGGCGATATTCTTCTATACTTTTGCTCATACATCACACCTTTTACAAGGGGAGTTGTTAAGCTCCCCTTTAAGGTAAGAGCTGAGAAGCATTTCTGATAAAAAGTGCTTTACTCATTCGTTTCGGTCTGGTCTTAGTCTTGCTTTAACATTGGCATTTTGATGTCTTTTTCTCTCGCTGTTTTAATCGCTAGTTCATAACCAGCGTCAGCATGGCGGACAACACCCATACCAGGGTCAGTCGTTAATACGCGCTCTAAACGTGCTTCTGCTTCTTTCGTGCCATCGGCAACGATAACCATACCAGAGTGCTGAGAATATCCCATACCTACGCCGCCGCCATGGTGTAAAGAAATCCAGCTTGCGCCTCCAACTGCGTTAATCATCGCATTTAGGATTGGCCAGTCAGATACTGCATCACTGCCGTCTTTCATGCTTTCTGTTTCACGGTTTGGAGAAGCAACAGAACCAGCATCCAAGTGATCACGACCGATAACGATTGGCGCGGAAACTTCACCTGAAGCAACCATGTCGTTAATAATTTTACCAAAACGGGCTCTTTCACCGTATCCAAGCCAGCAAATACGTGCAGGAAGACCTTGAAACGCAATTCTTTCTTGTGCCATACGTACCCATTTGCAAAGATGCTCATCATCTTTATATACACGAAGTAATGCTTCGTCAATTTTACGGATATCTTCTGGATCGCCAGATAAAGCTGCCCATCGGAAAGGTCCTTTTCCCTCACAGAACAGTGGTCGGATGTAGGCTGGAACGAATCCAGGGAAATCAAATGCATTTTCTACGCCTTCGTCTTTTGCTACCTGACGGATATTGTTACCGTAGTCAAATGTAACAGCGCCTTTTTGCTGCATTGTAAGCATTGCTTTTACGTGTGTTGCCATGCTTTGTTTAGATAGCTTTACATATAGTGTAGGATCTTCTTCTCTTAAACTAGCTGCTTCTTCTAGTGAATAACCAACTGGAACATATCCATTAAGCGGATCGTGAGCTGAAGTTTGGTCTGTTAGTACATCTGGGTTGAAGCCTTTTTCAATCATTAATGGTAAGATTTCTGCTGCATTGCCAAGAAGTCCGATGGAAAGTGCTTTTCCTACTTTTTTCGCTTCAAACGCTATTTTAAGCGCCTCATCAAGGTCTTTTGTTTTTACATCCAAGTATCTTGTTTCGATACGTCGGTCAATTCTCCATTCATCTACATCGATCGCGATACAAACTCCATCGTTCATGGTTACTGCAAGTGGCTGAGCACCGCCCATTCCGCCAAGACCTGCTGTTAATGTAATGGTATGTTTTAAAGATCCGCCAAACTCTTGACGTGCAAGTTCTGCAAATGTTTCATACGTACCTTGAACAATACCTTGGCTTCCAATATAGATCCAGCTGCCTGCTGTCATTTGACCGTACATCATCAAGCCTTTTTTATCTAGCTCATGGAAATGCTCCCAGTTTGCCCATGCAGGTACAAGGTTTGAGTTCGCAAGCAATACGCGTGGTGCATCTTTGTGTGATTTCCATACAACTACTGGCTTACCTGATTGAACTAGAAGTGTTTCATCATCTTCTAGTTCTAAAAGCGTTTTCACAATTGCATCAAAAGATTCCCAGTTACGAGCAGCTTTCCCAATCCCGCCGTAGACAACAAGATCTTCTGGTCTTTCTGCTACTTCTTGGTCTAGGTTGTTATAAAGCATGCGAAGAGCAGCTTCTTGAATCCAGCCTTTTGCATGTAGTTCCGTACCTATATAATTTTTAATGATTCTTTTTCCAGATGTTTTCGTTTCCATAACATTAACTCCTTTTGTTTAACTATGGCTTAATTATAAAAATAAAATCATTTGAAAAATACGAACAGAAAATTCGAAAACTTATAAATTATTTAAAAATTGCGGGTGTTTATATAAAAGTTTTTATCAAAAATAGCAATATTTTTAGATTTGTTTATTATTTTTATAATCCAATAAATAAAGGTCGATTCATTGTAAAGATCTTAAATAGCGACTAATTCCCTATTTTGATCAGTAATGTAAACAATCTCAGAAATAATCCTATAGCCTTCCATGTTTTCGTCAGCAGCTCTTGCATCTTCTTCTGAGTCAAATTCATACATAGTAATATTTGAATTTGAATAGGAAGTGATGACCCACATAAAATCTCCTCCAATTAAGATTCTTATATATTGCTAGGTATTTGTTATATTTTATCAACCGGGTATTCGGTTATTAAATAATAGATAATAGATTTAAACCCAGCCGCGAAAATGGGATGCTTCTGCCATTTTTCTTATTCCAACCATATATGCAGCCAAGCGCATATCTACTTGGTATCGTTGGGCCGTGGAGAAAACCCTTTCAAAGGAATCGACAATTTTATCACGTAACCTTTGAGCTACTTCTTCTTCAGACCAATAAAAACCTTGGTTGTTTTGTACCCATTCAAAATAGGAAACAGTTACACCGCCAGAGCTTGCAAGGACGTCCGGTACAAGTAATACGTTACGATTTGTTAATATATGTGTTGCTTCAAGTGTTGTTGGTCCATTTGCGGCCTCAACAATAATATCAGCCTTAATCTTATTTGCATTCTCTCGTGTAATTTGATTAGAAATCGCCGCAGGAACAAGAATTTCACATTCTTTTTCAAGTAACTCCTGATTCGTAATAACGTTTGTAAATAAATTTGTTACGGTACCAAAACTATCGCGGCGATCAAGTAGATAATCAATATCAAGCCCTTCCGGATCATAAAGTGCACCATATGCATCCGAAATGCCAATCACTTTTGCTCCTGCATCTTTCATAAATTTTGCAAGATAACTTCCTGCATTCCCAAACCCTTGGATAATAATGCGTGACCCCTTAATTGGAATCCCTCTTCGTTTTGCTGCCTCCTCGATGCAAATCGTCACTCCGGCAGCCGTTGCCGTTTCACGTCCTTGAGAACCTCCAAGTACAATCGGTTTTCCTGTAATAAATCCTGGCGAATCAAATTCTTGAATTCGGCTATACTCATCCATCATCCATGCCATAATTTGCGGGTTTGTATAGACATCTGGTGCAGGAATATCTTTCGTTGGCCCGACAATTTGGCTGATAGCACGCACATATCCTCGACTTAAACGTTCTAATTCAAGAAATGACATGCTGCGAGGGTCACATATAATTCCCCCTTTTCCACCGCCGTATGGAAGATCAACAATACCGCATTTTAAACTCATCCACATGGACAACGCTTTTACTTCCTCTTCACTTACCTCCGGATGAAAACGTATTCCCCCTTTTGTAGGACCAACAGCGTCGTTATGTTGAGAACGGTATCCAATAAAAATTTTAGTGGAACCGTCATCCATTCGGACGGGGATACGTACCGTGAGGATTCTAAGCGGTTCTTTTAATAACTCATACATTTCCTCGCTATAGCCTAATTTTCTAACCGCCATTTTTATAATAGATTGAGTGGAACTTAATAAATCCAATGAGTCATTGTGCGAGCCATCTTGTTTTTGAACTCGTGCGCTATTTATATCAACTGCCACTTTCATTCGATGCACCTCTAATATAAGTTGTTTGAATTAAATGTACCAATGTATTATTTAACGCAAAAAAAGGCTATATTTAATGAATTTTTCTAATATCGGATAAACGGATGGAAAGATTTTTTTGCTGTCTGTCTTTTAATAAAAGTGCTTGTTTCTGTATATCAATTAGACATACACGGCCATTGCATGTTAGTAATGAACTATTCTCATAGTAAGTAATTGTAATATATTCTTTTTTTGTCAACTCTTTTAAAAACATCTGTTATCCCTTTCTCCGAAGCTTGGAATTTCCGAAATAAAAATAATTTGACCCTTTAGATCGTATAAGTTCAGTAAGATTCAGTAAGAAAATCGTCACCGGAGCAAACAATGCTCCGGAATGACGTTAAAGATTTGAACAAGAGGCGAGCATAGTAACCACTATAACTATTCCTCCCATTTCCGAAATAGGGATGATTTTGAAAGATGTTGGGTTAAAAACAACTCCATCACCTTGATTACTGTTTGGAAATTTCCTCTTTTCTAACATGTAAGTTTTCTTCTACAAATGATTTCCAGTCGATTTGATATAACCAGCTTGCTGCTGCCTCAATATCCTTTGAGAACACACGATCTTGCGTAATGCTTGGGATAAGCTTTCTCGCTTCCGTATAAAAAGCATTTGTAAATGAAGCCATCTTATCTTTTCCACGATATTCCACTGCTTGCAAGGCGCAAATAAGTTCAATTGCCAATACACAGCGGACGTTTTGAATGATTTGATGAGCATGGCGGGATCCAATTGTCCCCATGCTTACATGATCTTCCTGGTTCGCTGAAGATGGGATGGAATCCACACTTGCCGGGTGCGCCAATGTTTTGTTTTCTGATACAAGTGCAGCTGCCACATATTGCATAATCATCGCTCCCGACTGCAAACCCGGCTCTGGGCTTAAAAACGGCGGTAAATCATTTAGCTGCGGATTGACGAGACGCTCAATTCGGCGTTCTGAAATATTCGCAAACTCCGCCATGGCAATTTTAAGGAAGTCCATTGCAAATGCGATCGGCTGGCCGTGAAAGTTCCCTCCCGAAATAACCTTTTCACCATCATCGAAAATAAGCGGATTATCGGTTGCTGCGTTCATTTCAATTTCAAGTTTCTCTTTTACATAATCAAGTGCCTGCCATGATGCGCCGTGTACTTGTGGGATGCAGCGAAGAGAGTATGCATCCTGTACCCGAAGTTCTCCTTGCGTAGTGACAAGCTGGCTGTCACTAATCATTCGCCGAATACGTTCCGCGACTTCAGACTGTTGACGATACCCACGTGAAAGATGAACATCAGCATCAAAAGCATCCTTAATGCCACGTGATCCTTCTAATGTCAATGATGCGATCGCTTCCGTTTGAAGTGCAAGCTGCTCGGCTTCAATGTAATTGACTAGCCCCATTGCCGTCATAGCTTGGGTACCGTTAATTAACGCTAAGCCTTCCTTTGCTTGCAATGTCAGTGGAACGATACCTTCTTTCGACAAAGCTGTGACGGCCTTCATTTGTTCCCCTTTATAAAACACTTCACCCTCACCCATTAGCACTAGAGCCAAATGGGACAGTGGTGCTAAATCCCCACTCGCTCCAAGTGAACCTTGCTGCGGAATGACCGGATGTATATGTGCATTTAAAAGCTCAAGCAAGCGTTCAATGACAACGGGACGCACTCCAGAAAAACCTTTTAATAATGCGTTAGCACGGAGCAGAAGCATGGCTCGTGAAACTACTTCAGGGAACGGTTCTCCTACCCCGCATGCATGAGAGTGAATCAAATTCCACTGCAACTGCTCGGCATCTTCAGCATCAATCAATACATCACTAAACTTTCCAAACCCAGTTGTAATACCGTAGATGACTTTCTTTTGCTTTACGATCTTTTCAACAGCTTCCCTGCTTTTTTCCACATTGCTCCAACTTTCCGCTGAAGCCTTAACAAACGCATCATTATATAAAACCTCTTTTGCTTCTTCAATCTTTAAAGTCTGACCTGTTAATACAACCATTTCTTACACCCCTTATCATTTTTTAAAAACCAAAAAGGGGGCCGTATTGACAGACGTATCCCGTCGTCAATACAGCCCCCTGTTTAACTAATAACTATAGGCTTGTTATTATTTAAATGTGGTTAATACCTAATCCAACCGCTTCATGCTCAAACCCGCGAACCGGTGCTCCAATTGTTCCATACACTGCAACGGCAATCCATTCGCCTTCTGCCTTGTTTTCAAACGGATGGCCTCGAAGAATCGCAAACCGAAGCCCTGCTGTTCTAAGCATTCCGCCAAGCTCAACTTGACCACGTGTTACACCGTGCATCGCTTCAATAATCGCATGATACAATGCATGCATTTCACGATAAAGTTCAGGGTTGACTATTTCTTGTCTTTTCGCTGATGTTTCAATGGCTGCTACGATTTTCTGCAGCTCCATTGATCCAACCTTTCCTTTTCCATAGCGCCAATTCATTTGCGTAAACTTACTTACTAAAGCTTCTTCCTCTTCTTCTGCAAACGCGTACATGATTGCCTGCTGACCAATTTTTCTGTCGAATCCCTTCGCCATGCAGTTACCTCTTTTTAATTTTCTAAATTGACTAATAATTGACTAATAACTGATTTCTATTTTAAACATATTCCTATCTTTAGGTCAATAAATATTTGTGGAGTTTTCCTAATTTCTTCTTCGCCAGATTGTGGTAGATTTTTGATCGGAGAAATTGTTGTTGGTCTACTTGTTGAATTTCTCTAAACTACTAATTAATTCAATGAGAATATTACTCCTTCGAATTAAAGTAATGCACATCAAAATGGGATATGATATTCTTGTAATTATTACCATGTTTTATTTATTTTTATCAATTCTCAGATGAAATTAGAGGAATAAAATGACAAAAGCAAATTGGAACGTTAACCCCGCCAATAGTAATGTTAATTTTTCAGTAAACAAAATGATCGTTTCTACGGTTTACGGAGCATTTCGTAAATTTAATGCTTCAATTGAGGCTGACCTAGTTGATTTAACAACAGCAAATATTCATTTCAATATAGATGTGTCTAGTATTAAAACTCATAATGCTATTCTAGATGCTCACCTTAGGACGAATTTATTTGATTATGAGCAATTTCCTACAATCACATTTAAATCAAAAAATATTGTGAAAAAGGATACAGATAAGTATGATATTTATGGTTTATTAACTGTTCGAGGACTTTCACGTTTTGAAACTTTCAATATTTCTATTAATAAATCAGGAAAGAATTCTTGTGAAAATGAAAAGGTGATATTTAGTAGTAAGGGACAAATTTATAGAAACGATTACGGTTTATCTTTAAATTCAACTATAAATCCATTTGGTTTTCTAATAGGAGATAAAATTACTATTTTCATCCAAATTGAAGCATTAAAAGAATAATAAATTTAACCCCATTATAAAATACAAAAAGGCGAGACAAAAGTCTTCGCCTATTTTTTATCCGAAGAATAGCTGACAAAACCAGGAAAGAAACGCAAGCTGTGTGCAATTAAAAATTGCGCTGTATAATAGGTTGTCATAATCAGGATATCAGAATGGGGAATCTCTGAAACAAACATATTCCATGACAGAATTGAGTCTGAGAGGACAAATAAAATACTTCCTATTATTGCCCATATATTATGGGACAAAAATCCAGTCCAACTCATCAGGGATATAATGACAATATACATAAGTACGGGAACTACTAAGGTATCGTTATGATTCCGAAGCAATGCAGCGATTACGTGATATCCGATAACAAAGCCGTATAATCCAATAGGTAGAATCATAAGAAGTGAAAGCTTTGTAAAACGCCAATAACGGGAAAACCCTGCTGTATAAAACAGATGACCCATTAGGAAGGCTGTTAAGCCGATAACGAACCATCTAATTAGCCCATCACCTAGCATACAGATAAATAATCCGCACCATATAATCCAATGAGGGCGTGATTTTTTATCAGGTATTTGTTTATAAGCATAGAAAAGAATTAGCCACATTGGAATTAATTTAAATAGCATTTTGATTGCTTCTGGCTTGCTGGGAATGGCAAATATGTATATAAGGCTCATAAGTAAAATGAAAATGGGTAATCGAAAAGTTTTCAATATACACCTCATTGTAACAGATTTATTTCTCCTAGTTTTATAGCCATCATCTTCACCTCATAGGAGTTAAAAAATCTACTATTTTCTTTATAACTAAACATTTTCTATCCGAAACTACCTGCCCTTAGTGCAATAAGAAAAGCTGCCAAAATGACAGTTTGGTCTGTAACTCTTGCACCGGTTAGTTGAACAAGAAACAATTATCAGTTCATTTTCAAATGCTTTTCTTTTTTAACTCTTCTTTAATATCTTTTAAAAGTAGTACTATCTGACTTAATCTTATTAGGAACCATATAGACATAAAAGCTAAAAAAATTACTGCTAATTTATCTATGTTTGCTAAAGCACTGCTCACATACATCAATAGCCATTCCACCCTATAACCCCACTCCTGTTATTTTTTGTATAATTTGTAAATTCAACGCCAGTCTTCAACTATCCTTCCAAGTTAGTTGAATAAATAAATCGGAGCATTGAGACAGGAACATTAATTAAGTTCATAACCATTTCTGGATTTACAGGATGGTACTGTGGAGGAAAGATATGGTAAAATTAAAAAATAACTTTCCACAGAAAGTTGAATAAATTTATGGGGGAGCATCAATGAAAAAGACTTTAATTGTAGCAGGACTTGGATTAGCATTAGTAATCGGAGGAGCATACGCAATTTTCTCTTACAATAGCGATAGAACTGAAGCGGCAACAACTGTTCCTACTAAACCTAAAATTAGTAAGACTGAAGTAAATAAAAAGGAAACAGATACACCGACTGCTACGCAGCTAGTTCCTGAAGTTAGCAAAGCTGAATTAGATAAAGCAGCAAAAAACTTTTATGAAATTGAGAGTAATGTGAAGGATAATGACATCTTCTACTACGGAATGATAACGATGGCTCTTCAGAAGCTTGAGTTTAAAGACGAAGAAAATTACCGTATTCCACTGTCAGTGGATGTTAAAAGAATCCAATTTGACCGAGCTAACCTTCAATATTTGAAAAACAAGGCAGTTGAACTAAAAACATCCGAACCTTATCCAAGGATCTTAGATAAATGGTTGAAAGGTGACATCACTAATTTCGAAGATGATTATCTGACAATTAGGGATTTAAAAGGTGACCCTAATGAGCCAAGTGAAAGTCCAGTAATGAAAGTAAGAACTGCTGAAGAGGAACGGAAATACATCGAGCACTTCTTTGGTGACGAGGGTTTAAAAATTAATAAAAGAGATTGGCAATAAGCCTTACAGATTGGCTCTGGGTCCTCCCAGGGCTTATTTTTTTGACTTTATACTTAAAATCATTATTTTTATTAACTAAAAAACAAAAAAAGAACCTTAACGGTCCCGAACATTTTCTTAAACAAACGCACCCGTTACTTTAAGTGTAATCCTTCACAAAGTTGAGATGTAACTGTTTAAGAGGTGTTTCAATCGGGATTTTAGAATTAAAATAGCCTCAAAACAATCCTCCTCAGCAATCAAAAAGAATTTCAATTTGCATTGATTTGAACTTCCTGATTTGCATATACATTAACAAGACCATTTGACATATGACAAAATACCGTATTGGGAGGATTTTATGACCCTTGAAGCATTGAAAAAAAACAAAGGCAAAGTAGCTATTGGAATATCGATAGGCTTAATCGTTGAGTTTGTGGTAATGGAATTATTATTAGTGACAACGAATTATTCCATTTTGTTTGGAGTGATACTCGCAGGAATGATTTTAACTATTGGACTCAGTGTCTATTTTTTTATCAAAGGAAAAGATTATACAGGGATTGGACTGATTATTTTCTTAGTTATTGATATCTTATTCTTCCTTTTCTTTTATTACTAAGTTAATCTCTGGATTTGATTTACATAAAAATTTATTGCCTTTTAGGTAAAAAGTAAAATAGGTAGACTACCATTTAGGTTGGTCAAAATTAGAAACGGGAGCTATTTAGCTACCGTTATTTTTTTAGTTTGGATACTTTTTATCGCAAATACTTATTCAACAAATCTGCTTTCGTTAGTGCAATAAAAAAGGGATCGCCGCAGACATCCCAGTTCTTAAACTCTAGCACCCGTTAGCTTAACGTGTTTGCCAACTTAATCACTATTACTCCATGTTAATACTCCTTCATCTTCATCGAATCCATTCAGAATTGTTTTATCTAATGTTTTATTATCAATTATTACATTAAGCCAAGCCTCCATTGAATCATCTAGTCTTTTCCTGTCTATTGACAGAAACTTCCCCGCTCCGTAGTAAGACATAAGTAATTCGTCTAAGAAATTTGCATCTTCAATTGTTAATTTTGTTTTGTTTAAACAATATTTAGAAAGGTTTTGCAATAATTCCTTTGTGTCATCTTCAAGTATTGTAAGTACACCTTCAACTGAAGGTTGTAAACAAGAATAACCCCCAGCTTGGTTAGAGTAAACAATTCCAGACTTTGTCTTGATAATAAGTGCAAGTTGTTCCAGGCTATATAGACAGACTTCACGTTTTTTAGGCATGAAAGTAACCTCCTTTTCCAACATCTAATTAAAATATTCGGAACCTGGGTTATTAATTCCTGTCAATGTATTTCTCTTTTAGCCTTATTAAACTAAACTGCAACGTTAGCTGAACAAGCAAAAAAGACCGCCGCAGCGATCCCATTCTTTAACTCTTGCACCCGTTAGTTTGAATAAGAACTTATCTTAAACATGAAACAGCAATGTTCCATCTGATTTTACTGTAACCAGAGGATATTGAGGTAAAAAATAATCTTCTGTAAGAATACTTTCTTTAACAAGAGTATTCGATAGATTTATCATTTATTCAAAAACCACTTTTGCTTCAGATTAATTGTTTTTTTTACTGCCTCTGCTAATTGACCTTGTTCTATATTTTTACCTAATAGAATAATATGCTTCTCTAAATAGCCTCGACATAACGGTCTAATAGAGTATCCTTCTATGTTATTCCACTGAAATAGAATTCGTTTCAATTTTTTTCTTACCAATTTTTTTGTTGCTTTATTATACCCACTGATTCCGAGTTCTCTTTCGATAATGGATTGTTTACTTTCCACATCGGGTTCTTTAGAGTGGCATAACTCCATTGACCTGAATAATGTTTCTTCCAACTCATTCTCATCGTATGGATAATTAACTTTGGAAACTGCATCAATTTCTATATGTACTCTTTTCAATTTTGATTTTGAGGACTCTCCACAGGGTATGATGATTAAATTATTAAGTGTATTACAATAAATATGTACAAACTTAGTCTTTTCATCATCTTCAAATGTTTTCAATCAAATCATTCCACCTTATTATAATTCTTACGTTTATGTTATAAGTTTGATATGAAATAACAATCTCCTGCAAAAAAGACCCTCGTTTAATTTATTTTTAAAATTTCTTATTCAACTAAACTGCTCCGTTACTTGAATAAGAAAAAAGCCACCAAAATGGCAGCTGGATCCTCAACTCTTGCACCCATTAGTTGAATAAGAATTCACTCTTCCAGCTTGGAAAATCATTATTGTAATTACGCAGGCACTCTTTCATTATTTTAGTATCACGAGGCAGATTTTTTTCTAATTCAGACCATCCCATAAA
>NZ_JAHXYW010000020.1 GCF_019969725.1 Neobacillus bataviensis | reverse complement strand
CTTTATCGTTGAAGAGTTTTTTTGACATAAAATTATTCTCCGATTCCCACATTTTTTATTCATTATACATAAAAGTACCCGATAGGGCAGACCTTTTTTTAGTGTCTACTCTATCGGGTACAGTTTAATTGGGTTAGTTGCCTTTCTTTAAAATGAGTTGCGAGATACACTCCACATGTGTGGTCATCGGAAACATATCCACTGGCTGTACTTCTATGGTAGTATAGCCACCGTCTTCCAAAATTCTTAAATCCCTCGCCAATGTTGCCGGGTTACAGGATACATAAACAACCTTTTTAGGCTTCATATCAATTATCGTCCGTAGTAATGCCTCATCGCAGCCTTTGCGCGGCGGATCGACAACGAGTACATCGGCCACATTGCCCTCCTTATACCACTTTGGAATCACAACCTCCGCTTCCCCGGCCGCAAACTCCGCATTCTTAATCCCATTCAATTCCGCATTCCGTTTGGAGTCCTCAATTGCCTCTGGAACAACCTCAACTCCGAAAACCTTTTTCGCCTTTTGTGCTAAAAATAATGAAATCGTACCGATTCCACAATAAGCATCAATAACATTTTCATCTCCAGTTAAATTTGCGTATTCAAGTGCCTTATCGTAAAGGACCTTCGTCTGAACGGGATTTACTTGGTAAAAGGATAGCGCAGAAATCGCAAACTTCACGTCGCCAATAAAGTCATAGATTACTTCATTCCCCCATAGGACAGTCGTCTTTTCCCCTAAAATAACGTTTGTCCGTTTGGAATTGACGTTATGGACAATCGACTTAACTTTTGGCAGGCGGGCGATAATTTCCTCCACCAGCTTTTTCTGATGAGGTATTTCTGAAGTCTTTGTAATTATCACAACCATCAGTTCACCAGTTTGTTTTCCGTATCTCGCCATAATGTGCCTTAGTACACCTTTATGCGATTCCTCCTGATAAGCGGGAATGCCAAGCTTGCTGCAGATTCCCTTCACGGCCTGTACCGCTTCGTTCACTTCCGGAAGCTGGATCACACTTTCATCCATATCAACAATTTCATGACTCCTTGGCTTAAAAAATCCGGCTATCAATTTGCCGTCTTTTTCCCCGACTGGCACCTGGGCTTTGTTCCGGTACTGCAAAGGGTTGTCCATCCCAATAATCGGGTGGACGATAACATCTTCGAGTTTCCCAATACGCGTCAATACCTGACGAACTTGATTTTCCTTATATTGAAGCTGACCCTTATAGCTAATATGCTCAAGCTGGCAGCCTCCATATTTGTGCTTTTCATTGTTTGGTATATCAACCCGATACGGACTCTTTTCATAAAGCTCAATTAAACGTCCAAAACCGTAACCTTTATTGGCCTTGATAACCTTTACTTTTGCTTTTTCACCTGGCAGCCCGTTCGGCACAAAAATCGGATATCCCTCTACCTTGGCCACTCCTGCCCCGTCATGGGTTAAATCTTCAAAAACTACGTCTATGTATTCATTTTTATTTACTGGCAATGTTCTGCTCATTCGTTTCTTCCTTTGCTCCGTTTTGACTAGATGAATTGTATCACAGAATGAGCAGAAATACGAAATGAGCCAGTAATAGCAAACTATTTTCGCCAAAGCAGAAATAGTTCCTAAGTTCACGACCCTTACTTAGGAAAAATATGTTAACCTTGTATAATAAAGGGCAATATTGGGGGAGATTCGCTTGAAAAATAAAAAATACTGGCTAATTCTCAGCCTAACTTTCGTTGTGTCTTTGTCCGGATGGTACAGCTATCAAAAAGTGACTGATGATACCTATGAAGGCATGTCCATCATTCCTGAGCACCATAAAGACATCCCTTTATTTCCAGGATTAGAACCGACTAGAAATGATTATGTAATGGAAGAAGACCATTGGCGGGAAGTATATGCATTTTATGAAAAACAACTACCTAAGCACGGTTGGAATAAAGCATTTATGTATTCAGCACTTGATAATGACGACCCAGACGATGATTGGAGTGGATTTTACTCAAGATGGACCAAAAAAGGATTTGACGGTGAATTGACTTTAGGCGCTGGCTATAATCAACATGAAAACCAGACAGAAGTAATCTTTGACAAAAATCCTATTTTTCATGCATCGCCCTGGATTGATCAAGTACCAAAAAGCATTTGTATTCATGCTGATTCTCTAAAATCTGAATGTATTACAGTAACAGATCCAAATGAAATAAAAGCGATTGTCCAAATTATTAATGATGCTTATGACACAAATGAAAAAGTGCCATCCGATAAATATGAAAGCAAAATAACCTTTGGATCCTTCGAAGTTTACATCCAATATAGAAAAGACGAAATGATATATCTTCGGTCCTCGAAAGGGACAAAAGAAATGAAACCAGAGCAAGAGTTTTTAGCTCTTATCCGCCTCTCTAAAAACTAAAAGACGCCAATTGGCGCCTTTTTTTAGTAGATTTACTTTCCATCCCCAGCCCTTGGACTGCTTTCAAACCCACCTTTCTTATGGGATCCGTCACAAAAAGGCTTTTTAGCCGAAAGACCGCAGCGGCATAAATACACTTTTGTCTTTTTAGGAAATTCATTTCCTTCCGCATCGATTAATTGGAAGTCACCGGTTACGGCAAGTGGACCATTGTCCGAGATTTTAATTTGATTTTCCATTTCTATCAGTCTCCTAACTTTTTATTAATGAAAGAAATTCAGCCCTCAGGTCAGCCCGTTCTTGAAAAATCCCCGAGATGCTGGTAGTCGTTGTCAAGGCATCTGATTTTTTCGCTCCCCTGCTGCACATACACATGTGTTTCGCTTCAATGATGACAATCGTCCCTTTTGGCTCCAAAATCTCATCCATAGCTACGGCAATTTGGGTTGTCAGTCTCTCTTGCACCTGGAATCGTTTTGCATACCCATCCACCATGCGGGCTATCTTAGATAACCCTGTAATTTTTTCTCTCGGGATGTAGCCTACATGGGCCACACCATAAAACGGTGCAAAGTGATGTTCACACATTGAATAAAACTCGATATCCTTAATTAAAATCAGGCCCTTTTGCTGAATATCAAACGTCTTTTCCAGGTGAAGCCTTGGGTCCTCTTGATACCCTTCTGTGTATTCCAGGAATGCTTTAAGCACTCTAAATGGTGTTTCCTGCAATCCATCTCGATCAGGGTCATCGCCGCAAAGTTTAATTAATTCTCTTATAGCGTTAGTAATTCTATGAGCCTCCAAGATATATTCATTCGTATCTTCCACTAAAGGAGTAAATAATTTGGGGAATTTCTCACTCAATTTAAGCAATTGTTCTCGAGTCATTTCCACACCATTCCTTTGTTATGATTAGGACTTTTCATCCTCTATGATGATAAGCGGTGTATCACCATCAACAGGTTCATTTATTTGTACATGAAAAGCGCAACAGCCGTCCCCATTCTGAAGGCGCTGTACTCTATTTACGTTACATCCAAGTAAATGGGTAAGAACAGATACCGTAACACTGCAAAGGATGGGCCGCTTTAAGGCCACATTGTGAAAAGGACAATTTCGCTCAATTAGATAATATTCTTTACCCGTTTGGACGACCTCCATATAAAAGTCGTTTTTCATATAAAAATCCTTTAGTGCGTTTAATCTTTCGAGGGTGGTTAACCCTGCCAACTTCGGTTCCCATTCACGAACCCTTTCTTCAATCATCGCGGAAAGCACCTGTTTAAGCGCTGTTTCTCCAAGATGATTGACCATTGTATCGAGAACTTCAATCGTGAGGTGATCGTAATTTTTTTCAAAAAGATGCTCTCCTGCTGTGGTTAAACGATAGCGGATATGTGGACGCCCAATTCCATTAGTTTTTTCTGCAAAACGGCTGATCCAGCCATCCCTCTCTAATTGCAGAAGGTGCTGGCGTACGCCCTCTCCAGTAATGTCCAATACGGACGCTATTTCACTCATGGAAGCTGCCCCATTACTTTTTATGACATGAATAATCCTCTGCCTTGGTTCTGATAAATGTTCGGCTTGGAAACTCAAAAATTCCCCTCCCCGCTGTTCTTTTTAAAAATATATTCATGAATTCAAATAATAGTTCAAGTTTTTTATTGATAAAGTTGATTAATCGAATTAAAATAGCCCAATCTAATGATTAGGCAAAATAGTACCATTTTTTAAAGATGCGTTAACAATAAACACAAGAAGGTGTGCCGCAAAATTGGATATTAAACATTTACAATATTTTATTGAAGTTTCGAATTATAATAGTTTCTCACGTGCCGCAAATCATTTATTTATTACTCAGCCTACCATTAGTAAGATGATTAAGAACTTGGAAACGGAACTGGGAGTCGCTCTTTTTGATCGGTCTCGAAAGCAATTAACCTTAACGGATGCAGGGCGCATCATTTTAGAGCAAGCAAAGCTTATTGACAAAGCATTTAAAAATTTAGAAATGGAATTAGACAACCTTACAGGACTGAAAAAAGGGCATATTCGGATCGGTCTGCCGCCTATTTTTGATGCTCACCATTTCCTTAAAATCGTGGGCAGTTTTCATGAAAGGTACCCAGGGATTACCTTCCAATTGGTTGAGGAGGGTTCCAAAAAAATAGAGGAAAATGTTGAAAAGAATCTTCTGGATGTCGGTGTAGTGGTTCTTCCAACTAAGAATGAGTTATTTGAGCATTTTTCTTTTATGGAAGAAAACCTAAAACTTATCGTGCATGCTTCACACCCTTTAGCTGAGAAAGAAGAAATCAATTTAGCGGAACTAGCAAATGAATCGTTAATATTGTTTAACAAGGATTTTGTCCTTAACGATCGGATCATTTTTGCATGTAATAGTGCCGGCTTTAATCCACACATTATTTCGGAAAGTTCTCAGCGCTCTTTTATTGAAGAAATGGTTGCAAGCAAATTTGGCGTTTCGCTCTTACCTGAAAGTATTTGCCATCATTTAAATAAACATGTTAGGTCAGTAAGAGTTGTAAACCCGGCTATTAGTTGGAACCTTGGGATCATCTGGGGGAAAAATCAATATTTCTCCTATGCCGCAAAAGAATGGCTGCAGTTTACGAAAGACCAGCTTTCAATTTGTTATCAAAACGATTAAAACAGTTCATTTTTGTGAACTGTTTTTTTACTTTCCACCTATATATACATTGCATAGATGAAAGCATTTACATAGATAAAAGCTATAGGATTGATGAAATATAACCATTTTACTAATGTTCCAATGCGGCTTACACTTGTTTCAGACAAGAAAAACCTTTTAATAACGTGGATATAGTTTTTACTTACTAAAATCCAAGCATGAAAGGATGCAACCAATGAAAGCAAAAAAAGTAAAAGAAAGCCGCATTGTTAATACAGCTCAAGTATTATCCTGCGATTTAAATAACTACAATACATTGTTTGGTGGCGTTTTGATGAAAAAACTAGACGATGCCGCGACATTATCAGCCCGCCGTCATTCGAGAGTGAAAGAATGCGTGACGGCCTCAACAGACTCAATCGATTTTTTATGCCCTATTCATCAAACGGATTCTGTTTGTGTTGAATCTTTTGTAACTTATACAGGAAAAACCTCAATGGAAATTTTTTGTAAGGTTATTGCTGAGGATATCATGACTGGCGAACGCCGCATTGCTGCTACCGCATTTTTGACTTTTGTAGCCTTGGATGAGAATAAACAGCCTGTAATCGTTCCAAGTATCATTCCAGAAACGGAAGAAGAAAAGTTTCTTTACCAAACTGGTAAGGAAAGGGCGGAAATCCGTAAATTAAGAAGACAAAAGAGTAAAGAATTAGCAGCGTATATTTCAATAGAAAAACCTTGGGATAAATAAAGGAGGAGCATCTATGATTACTTTATCTAATATAGAAGAATTAAAAGCAGCCAAAGAAAGCATCGAGAACCTAAAAAAAGACTATCCAAACCTTTTTGAAAAACTGTTGGAAGTGGTTAATCTTACCCGTGCATTCCAATTTAAATATCATTACATGGGATGTTTAATAATGGATGAAGATCCTGGTCAATATTCCCCCAATTTTGTCTATGGCTCAGTACTCCGTTTATATAAAAAGGAATTACAAAGAGTAATAAATGATGCTGATTCCGAAGTACTGAAACAATTTTTCGATAAATTTAAAGGTATTGGGTATGCAAAAATCAGCCTTTTAGCACTTGGGAATACTCCTGAATCACTAGTTGGAGCCTCTAGTATTAGATAAAAAATCTTTAACAAAGCCAATCTAAAAAGGACTGCTTGTCGAAACTTCGCAACAGTCCTTTTTCAACCTATTCCTTCATAGCTGCAACTTTTTCTTTTACTTCTTCAATATTCTTCATCTTGTTGTCCCAGCATTTTTGGCTTAAGTCGACTGGGTATTCCTCCGGATTCATTGTCCGCTTGTACTCATCCCAGAGCGCATTAAGATTTTGTTTAAGATAAGCGCGGGACTCCTCCAAACAAGGTATTTCAAAAACCAGCTCGCCGTTTACAAAAATATCTTCATGAAGCTCTTTTGCGGTAAAGTTGGTTACCACTTTATTCATATACGTATGGGTTGGATGGAACATGCGCAGACGTTTTTCCGGCAGCTTTTCATCCTCCATCGCGATATAATCCCCTTCTGCATGGTTGTTCTTATTATTGATAATCCGGTAGATTTTCTTCATTCCCGGAGTCGTTACTTTAACAGGGTTGGAAGAGATTTTAATGGTATCTTCCATCTTGCCGTTTTCGTCCTCAATCGCAACAATTTTATAAACCGCACCTAAGGCAGCTTGGTCGTAGGCCGTAATAAGCTTTGTCCCGATTCCCCAGCTGTCTATTTTGGCCCCCTGTCCTTTTAAACTCACTATGGTAAGCTCATCCAAATCGCTGGAGGCATAAATTTTTGCATCCTTAAAGCCTGCCTCATCGAGCAGTTTACGTGCTTCCTTTGAAAGATAAGCAAGGTCACCGCTATCAAGACGAATGCCAAGAAAATTGATTTTGTCACCCATTTCTTTAGCTACCTTAATAGCATTAGGCACTCCCAGTCGCAAGGTATCATATGTATCAACTAGAAAAACGCAGTCCTTATGTGTTTCGGCATATTTCTTAAAGGCTGTATATTCATCCTTATAGGCCTGAACCATTGAATGGGCATGTGTACCAGCTACAGGAATTCCAAACATTTTCCCCGCACGTACATTACTTGTGGCTTCAAATCCTGCAAGATACGCTGCTCTTGTTCCCCAAACTGCAGCATCCATTTCCTGTGCCCGTCTAGTCCCAAATTCCATCGCTACTTCATCGCCGACAACCTGCTTAATTCTCGAAGCTTTTGTGGCAATCAATGTTTGGTAATTCACAATGTTAAGCAGCGCTGTTTCAACCAGCTGCGCTTCTGCGAGCGGGGCATCTACGCGAATAATCGGCTCATTGCCAAAGACAAGTTCCCCTTCTATTAACGAGCGAATGGTTCCGGTAAAACGCATATTTTTCAGATAGTCTAAGAAATCTTCATGGTAGCCTACTTCATTTTTTAAATATTCCAGGTCGTCTTCGCTAAATCGAAAGTTCTGGATAAACTGAATGATTTTTTCTAAACCCGCAAAAACAGCGTAGCCGTTCCCAAAAGGAAGCTTGCGGAAAAATAGTTCGAAGACCGATCGTTTATTATGGATTCCATCTCTCCAATATGTTTCTGCCATATTAATCTGGTATAGATCGGTATGCAGAGTTAAACTATCATCATGATAAAAGTGTTTCATAACTAGACCTCCGGATACTATTACAGCTTTTCAACATTATATCCAATAATAACACTAAAAAGTCTATTTCACCATAGCACCAAGGGTTTGTTCAAAATGGCCGAGCGCCCATTCATGGCCGGCTGGATTAAAGGACGCCACAGCATCTTTGTACACCACTATCTTGAAGCCCTTATTATAGGCATCTACCGCGGTATGAAGAACGCAAATATCGGTACACACGCCAACTAAGTGAACCTCTGTAATTCCTCGCTCGCGCAATTTGATATCCAGGTCTGTTCCGGCAAAAGCAGAGTATCTGGTCTTATCCATATAGGTAACATTTTCACGGTGTTTATTCTGATCATAAGCCTCTTGAAGTTCGCCAAATAGGGCACGGCCGGCCGTTCCTCTAAGATTATGCGGCGGAAACAACCTCGTTTCGGGATGGAATTCATCTCCTTGATCATGGACATCGATGGCAAACACCACGTAATCTCCGCTCTCAATAAACTCTTTTGTCAGCCGGGTGATTCTTCCCTCTATCGCCTGCCCAGGCTTACCGCATGTTAGTGCCCCAGCATCGGCTACAAAGTCATACGTGTAATCGATATTGATTAATGCTTTCATATCCTTCGCCCCATCCAAATTCATTCTTCATTATAGAGTTTATTCGTGAAATAAATCGAATTTCCTTTCATCTTTATTATTTCTGAATGTGTAACCTTCTTTTACGTTATTCGGTTTCTTTTCTTGACTCCTTTTGGTCACGCTTACCTCCTCTATGTTACCTTTTTCACTCTTCCTTACTCTCTTCGGTCAAATAGACTTCCTCTACGTTACCTTTTTCGTTCTTCCTTACTCTCTTCGGTCACATAGACCTCCTCTACGTTACCTTTTTCGTTCTTCCTTACTCTTTCCGGTCACATAGACCTCCTCTACGTTACCCAATTTCCCTTTCCTTACCCTTTATGGTCACGTAGACCCCTTTACCACAATCCCCTTCGCTAATCTGTTACAGGAAAGAATGCTTATTACAAACAAAAAAGTCCGCTCCCGCAGGAACGAACTTTTGTTAACTATATCTTTGTCCAGAGACCCAATCCTTCGGCCGGTCAAGCGGGCGGATATTCTCGAGTGGTACGAATACCTCTAAATG
The DNA here is from genome assembly GCF_019969725.1 of Neobacillus bataviensis. The sequence continues at coordinate 52,046 of NZ_JAHXYW010000020.1, read as the reverse complement.
ACGGTAAAGGTTCTCAAACTCTGCCGGCAGTAAGCCGCCAAATTCACCGTCTAAATTTAACTGCACTTTTTCAGAAGAATAGACTTTGATTCGGTTGGCCTGCGTGTAAATAACGTTCGGGTCATTCACGTGTTCACCGCGAATTGCTAGCGTCGCAATCCTGATAAACTCAGCCAAATTAACTTTTTTCAAAATTAATAGAGAAAACAACCCATCATTAATGGAAGCGTCAGGTGCTAGTTTTTCAAACCCGCCAATGGAGTTAGTCAAACCAACAAGAAACATCATCGCCTCTCCTTCAAAAAGCTTACCATCATACTCAATCTTAAGATCGGAAGCTTTAATCGAAGGAAGCATTTCCATCCCTTTTAAATAGTAGGCAAGCTGGCCCAGCATCGTTTTTAATTTGCTTGGCACCTCATATGTAAGTTCGGTCATTTTGCCGCCGCCTGCAATATTAATAAAATATTTTTCATTGATACGTCCAATATCGACAGGAATCAATTCCCCTTTTGTGATAATATTCACAGCACTGGAAACATCCCTGGGAATATGCAAAGCCCTGGCGAAATCATTCGTTGTTCCAGCTGGAATAATTCCCAATTTCGGACGATACTCCTGCTCGGCTAAACCGTTTACCACCTCATGGATTGTGCCATCCCCGCCTGCTGCAATCACGACATCATACTTTCGCTCAACGGCAATTTTTGCTGCATTTGTCGCATCCCCCGCACCAGTCGTCGCATGACATGATGCCTCGTATCCTGCAACTTCTAACTTTTCAAGAATTTCCGGAAGATGGCGCTTTATCATTTCGCGTCCTGAAGTAGGATTATAAATCAGTCTTGCTCTTTTCATCATTTCATCATCCTATTTTTTGAAATCACAATTGGTTTTCTATATTCTACCAATTATTATCAAGGCTTACAATTAAATTGTAATGCCAAACGTCCATCTCCTATCATAACGTTTTTTTTTCGAAATGCAAAAATCTACTGATTCGTATTTAAATTAACAAAACGATAGGCACCTGCGATATTAATATTCACTCGGCACCAATATTATCCCCGCGACCATTCCTGCTGAACCCCCGCACTAATTTTTTAAAAATTAAAAACCGCACGATAGTTTCCGCACGGTTCTATTGAGTCATTCTTTAATTATCAATCCCAGCAGCAACTTGGCAAAGCCAATAGCCTGTTCAGAAGTTACAATGCATCCGTCTAAACTTTCAGGCGATAAAATGAGCTGATTTAAGGTGCAGCTGCTAAAATCTATCCCTTTAAGTGCGGCTCCAGTAAAATTCACTTCATATAAATCACTTTCTTTAAAATCAACAAGGTGAAATTTCGCTTCATAAAAGTCAGCATGACGGAGGGAGCATGTATCAAATTTCACTTGTTTTAAATCACCGTAACCAAATGAGCAAAGGTTGGCATTGCAATGGCTAAATGAGACATTGCGGAGTGTAGCATCTGAAAGATTCAGGCCAACGAGTTTGGATTCTTTAAACTCGACTCGATGAATACTGGCATCACCAAAATTAGAATTGGATAAATCGCATCTTTCAAAAATAACATCAATTAGTTCAACGTAGCGAAATGAGACATCAATGAACGTAACATTCTGAAATACCACTTGTTCAAACTTTAATCTTTCAATTTCTTCTCCTATAATGGAACAATCACTTATCAATGCCATTGAAACATATGTATCATCCCGATCCTCAAAATTCATTGGCATTAACTCATTAGGAATAATAGGCTGTAAAATTTTTTGTTTCCGACTCAAATCGTTCATCCTCTTTTTAATTCAGAATAGTGTTATTTCTACAAAATAATACCATTTAATTATGATAGAATGCTATTAGAAACAGAAATTCTTAGATGGGGGAGATTCTTATGTTTTGGCTGCTGCTTCTTATGTCCTATTTAATTGGAAGCATTCCGACTGCCCTCATTATCGGCAAATTGGTTTTTGGGGTCGACATCCGGGATCATGGCAGCAAAAATCCCGGTGCAACCAACACGCTGAGGGTACTTGGTAAAAAATCGGCCATATTTGTTCTGATTTTTGACCTTGGCAAAGGCGCAATGGCCGCATCACTTCCTATTTTTTTCAACCTTGATGCTGAACCTCTTTACTTCGGACTGGCTGCCGTCATCGGCCATTGCTTTCCGATTTTCGCCAGTTTTAGAGGCGGAAAGGCCATCGCTACAACTGCTGGGGCACTTCTGATTGCTAATATCCCTTTGTTAGTAATCGCTTATATTACATTCTTTTTCGTCATCTTTTTAACGAAGTATGTGTTTCTTGGCTCTATTTCTGTTGGCCTCAGTATGCTCTTATATGCTTTTCTTTCACCCAATCTTGAATTTGAACTTATCTTTCTATTATTCACTTTCTTTTTAATTTTCCTCCACCGTTCAAACATCCGAAATTTCATCTTAGGAATCGAGCCAAAAATTAATGATAAAAATTTAGCGAATGACCGCATTCCCCCTAAGAACATTAAATTGTAAAAAAATCCCTGGCAGAAAAATTTCTACCGGGGATTTTTTTATAAAAGAGTACTAATTATACTATTTGCCACAGTCTGCCAAATTGAGGAATCTGTTTGATAAGCTTTGCCCAGGCGCTTGTACAATTCCATTTGCTTCTCTTGAAAATCAGGGGCATCTTTTTCGGGAAGGGAGGCGCGTCCCTCTTCTACTAAAGCCTGCATTTCAGGCGCCCTCGGACCCCAAACTCCGACTTCTGTACCTTCTTGATTGATAAAAATAAAAATCGGGATCGCTCTAGAGGTGCCGTTGGTTAAATATTGATCCATCAGTTCAAGATTCTGATCGCGCAGGACAAACCTCACTTCCATAGCCGCAGCCTCAGAAATCCTCATTAAAATGGGGTTATTTAGTAAAGCATCCCCGCACCAATCCTCTGTTAAAACAATTGCCCTCAGCTCCTGAGATTTTATTGCCTCGAGTCTCTGCTGATCTTCAGCAGTTAACGTAAATCGCTCATAAATCGAAAGCATTTCCTCTTTATTTCGAGTCATAGAATTGGTATACTCATCCAGTGTCATTCCTTTTTGAAACCATTCATTTAATTCCATTTGGTAAATACCCCCTATACATTTACTTTTATAATAGTCATTCCTCGTACTCCTTACAACGGAACTGCTTACAGCCTATCCAAAGCTATTCTAAGAGCATTATTCCCTATTTCAAAAAAGTAATAAATATACAGTAGAAATCGTTATCATAAGTTGGTAGAATATTTTATATATAAGGAATATTATTTAAAATAATTTCCAATATAACAAAGGGGGAAAAGAGATGTCTCATGAAACACTTCAATTAGTGTCGATTGGAATCTACTTAGCAGGTATGCTTTTCATCGGTTGGTATTCTTATCGAAGAACTAGTAATCTTACAGATTACATGCTTGGGGGAAGGTCATTAGGTCCTGCAGTTACAGCTTTGAGTGCCGGTGCTGCCGATATGAGCGGCTGGCTCTTAATGGGACTGCCAGGCGGCGTTTATGTAACTGGTTTAGCGAGTGCTTGGATTGCTATTGGTTTAACGATTGGCGCTTATCTTAACTGGGTACTAGTAGCACCTCGATTACGTTCTTACACGCAAGTGGCGAATGATTCTATTACCATTCCTAGTTACCTTGAAAACCGCTTTAAAGATAAATCAAACATGCTCCGTATTGTATCTGGTATCGTTATTCTTGTTTTCTTTACTTTCTATGTTTCTTCGGGGCTGGTTTCTGGAGCGGTGTTCTTCCAGAGTTCATTTGGTACAGACTATCTGACAGGTCTTTATATCGTTGGCGGCGTTACTATTGCCTACACCTTATTTGGGGGTTTCCTGGCAGTAAGTTATACCGATTTCATCCAAGGATTAATGATGTTGATTGCCTTATTCTTAGTCCCTGCAATCGGTATTTTCATTACTGGAGGACCAACTGAAACGTTTGATACCATTCGTGCAATTGACGCAACAAAGCTTGACTGGTTTAAAGGCACTACATTTATCGGAATTGTATCGGCGATGGCTTGGGGTCTTGGATACTTTGGGCAGCCGCATATCGTTGTCCGCTTTATGGCGATTAAAACGATCAAGGAAACGAAGAGTGCGCGCCGTATTGGAATGAGCTGGATGATTATTTCTTTAATTGGGACGATCTTTACTGGATTAATTGGTCTTGCTTATTTCCATAATAATACTGCTCATAAACTAGATAATCCGGAAGCAGTATTCATTTCTTTAAGTCAGATTTTCTTCCACCCGCTTTTCGCTGGTTTTGCCTTGGCAGCCATTCTTGCCGCCATTATGAGTACGATTTCTTCTCAGTTAATCGTAACTTCAAGTGCATTGGTTGAGGATTTATACAAAGTAGTCATGAACAAAAACGCTAGTGATAAACGCCTTGTTTTCTTAGGAAGAATGGCTGTACTCCTTGTGTCTGTTGTTGCTGGTGCGCTTGCCTTTAAGCAAAACAGCACGATTTTAAGCCTTGTTGCCTATGCTTGGGCAGGGTTTGGGGCTTCCTTCGGTCCAATCATTTTATTAAGCTTATTCTGGAAAAAGATGAACAAATGGGGCGCTCTTTTCGGAATGATCGTCGGTGCAGTTACCGTTATCGTTTGGAAAAACGTTGGACTTGGCGATACTCTTTATGAAATCGTACCAGGCTTCGTCCTTAACTTTGTTGTATCTGTTGTTGTCAGCTTAGTTACGTATAAAAAGAATGAAGAGATCGAAAAAGAATTTGATGAAAGCGTCCGCTTACTAAATGATGCTTCTTAATAAATCGAAAAACGCTCGGATTCCGAGCGTTTTTTTATTCCGCTATTGTTTTTGCCAAGGTGTCCAGCTTCATTACTGTATTCCAGTTCCTCACTGTTGCAGGAACGCCGAGTTTTGGAAGCTGTGTTGCTAATTTGGAATCTCGGATGCTTTGGCGGAAAAAGAGATATACTTCTTTGCCGATTACTTTGCATTCATCCTTTTCACTTTCAAAGTTTTGCAAATGGTCAATCCCACCCTGAGTAGGTTCGCCCCCTAAAAAGGCTATTTGAACACTTTCCCCTTCTTTTAAGTCTTCGGCCGAGTAAGGGCAGTCATGAATAATCCGTTCGTATTCCTCCGATGTTCTTAAAATAACCGGGACTGTAAACCCAAAAGTTTTCTCTATTTCTTCCTCCAGTTGCCCTCTAAGCCTTTCTGTTTCGTTATCTGATTCAAACAAAACATTCCCGCTTTGAATATATGTTTTCACTTTTTGTAAACCCATGTCCTCTAATAAATTTTTGAGGTCTGCCATTTTAATCTTTTTATGCCCGCCAACGTTAATCCCCCGAAGTAATGCAATATAAATAGTCATAAATGTACCTCGCTTATTTAATTGGTTCTCTTTCCTAAATCTTAACATCTGTGGAGCAAATTAAACTACATTAGTTGAAGGATATTTGTTTGGATTTGGAGAAGATAGTGAACATTAACACATTGGGAGGAAGGAATATGGTTCTGCAAAGAGTAACTTTAATTACAATAGGAGCAATTAATTTACCGATATTGCGTTCGTTTTATCAATCATTAGGCTGGGAAGAAACGGAAATTAGTTCTGACCAATATGCCGTTTTTAAAACTGCTGGGGTTCTCCTATCTTTATTTCCAATCGAAGAATTGGCAAAAGATGCTGGTATTGAACTCTCCCACTCAACAGAAACTTATCGAGGGGTAACCTTTGCTATTAATGTTGAGCAGCCGGAGCAAGTCGACTCGACCATTGAGGAAATCCGTCAAGCAGGCGGCAAAATAGTAAGGGAACCAAGTGATGCCTTTTGGGGCGGTCGGACAGCCTATTTTGCTGATCCCGAAAACAATCTTTGGGAAGTAGCTTGGAATCCAAGCTCGGTATTTGATGACCGCGGGGCGATGATTTCTTTTTAATATTCAATTAACCTATGAGGCTGCTTTGGCAGCTTTTTTTTCGACAAATTCCTTAATAGATTTTATAAGTGAAGCCTTGGTTTACAAGGAATTTTTCCATTTCAATTAAACGTTTGATTAATATCAAAAACACTAATCAAACGTTTAATTAAAAAAAGGAAAGATCTTATGAAGACTTGTTTTTCCTCTATGTAAATATAAAAAACATGTCGAACTATTACTTAATGATTACTATAAGAAAGGGTAATACGATAAAAGAGATGCAGGTTGTCCAAAGAATGCATTTTGAAACGATTTTAGGAGAAGCATTAAATCTTTCTGCAAGAATTAAGGCATTTACTGCTACGGGCATGCAGGCCAATATAAAAAGAACAGACTGCAAAATCCCATTGATCTGTAAGACATAGATGCAAAATAAAGCGACAAAGGGGGATACGAGCATTCGAACGGCCATGCCTGTCCAAAACGATGCTTCAGACTTCCATTCTAGCTTGGCGATTTTCACATTCACCATCTGTACTCCTAAAATAACCATTACAACAGGCGAATATGCTCCGGCAATCATAGACACCCCTTTTGCGATTCCGCCAGGGAGAGATAGATTTAAACTTTGCAGTAAAAATGCCAGTAAGGCTGCATAAATGGCTGGCAGGGAGAATACAGATTTGATTGCAGTTTTTATAGAAAAATGAGAGCGGGCCGCAAAGTAGACTCCGATAGTATTCACGATGACCATTTGACAAATGACATATACAGAAGCCTTCTCAAGCCCCAGTTGACCAAAGGCAAGTAAAACGAGTGGAAGCCCATAATTGACGCTGTTGGTGAAAGCAGAAATTAGTGTCAGTCCTGCGGTTTCACTCGCAGGAAACTTAAGAATTCTGCCCAAGAGGTTTGCAATGGCCCATAACAATATGAGATTAAGCAATGAAAACGCCAGCGTTTTATAGATATCATTATGTGAAACGTGAGCTTTCATCAAGGTATCTAATATAATGGCCGGACTTAAATAGTATAAAGTCACCGTCAAAAGCGGTTTTGTATCTAGCTTCTTAAAATGCCCTAGCAAGGCACCAACTATAACCGGTATCGAAAGCGGCACTATCACTTCAAAAAGTGTTGAAAAGACTGTTTGGATCACTGGTAAACCCTCCCTTTTAAACTATTATATTAAGCTAGCCGCCAAAAACAATATCTTTTATTTTCGACAAACTTCCTAGTTGATTTTTGAAGAAAAGCTCGTCAAAACAATGTATTTTGCATTTTTAATCAAGCGTTTGATTAGTTCTAAGAAATCTAATCAAACGTTTGATTAAAAGCTGTATTAGACCATATAAATAGCGGAGTTTTTCAATCAATATGAAGAGAAAAATGACGAGAGGATGGTTCATCGCCTTTTTTCATCCTCCATTCTTGTCGAAAGACTTCAAATTCCAAGTTATAATTCAGACTTCGACAAGTTCTCGTATTTTTCCTTGTTAATCAAACGTTTAATTGATAGGGAAGCAATTCCTTATTTTATTTGGTTTTTCCCGGGAAATTGAAAAAAATAATGTCGAAACATGCTCGACTTTTTTCTCACTAAAAAAGCTGGCAGAGTCGTTCTGCCAGCTTAACCATTTAACGCTTTTGTAATTCTTGCTGCAGCAATTGATTTACCAATTGCGGGTTGGCCTGTCCTTTGGTCGCTTTCATCAGCTGGCCAACAAGGAAGCCCACTGCTTTTGCTTTTCCATCTTTGAAATCTTCCACAGATTTAGGGTTAGCATCAAGAACTTCTGCAATAATTTTAAGCAGCGTTCCCTCATCAGAAATTTGAACAAGACCTTTGTCTTTCACAATTTGCTCGGCATCCCCGCCGTTTTCGATTAACTCTTTAAAAACGGTTTTCGCAATCTTTGAGGAAATTGTTCCGTTTTCAATCAACTTGATCATGCTTGCTAAGCCTTCAGGGGTCAATGCAACTTCATGCAGCTCTTTCCCTTCAGCATTCAAATACCCAGACACTTCACCCATTACCCAGTTGGAAGCCATCTTTGCGTCCGCACCGGCGTTAACGGTTGCTTCAAAGAAATTAGCTGTTTCTATCGTAACTGTCAAAACCTTTGCATCGTAAACTGGCAACCCAAGCTCTTCCACATAGCGCTTTTGACGCTGGTCCGGCAGTTCGGGAATTTCAGCGCGAATTCGTGCCTTCCACTCTTCATCAATATATATATCCATCAAGTCTGGTTCTGGGAAGTAGCGGTAATCATCCGAACCTTCCTTTACGCGCATCAACAATGTTGCACCGGTAGCTTCATCAAAGCGGCGTGTCTCCTGATCGATTTTTCCACCTGAAGAAACCACTTCTCTTTGGCGCTTTTCTTCAAATTCAAGACCCTTGCGGACAAAGTTAAACGAGTTCAAGTTCTTCAACTCGGTTTTTGTTCCAAATTCTTCTTGCCCTACTGGACGAATGGAGATGTTGGCATCACAGCGAAGTGAGCCTTCTTCCATTTTACAATCGGAAACACCGGTATATTGAATGATTGATTTTAATTTTTCCAAATAAGCATAGGCTTCATCAGGGGTACGGATATCCGGCTCCGAAACGATTTCAACAAGCGGAGTTCCCTGACGGTTGTAATCGCATAAGGAGTACCCTTTTTCATGGTTAAGCTTTCCAGCATCCTCTTCTAGGTGAATCCGGGTAATCCCAATTTTCTTCGTATAGCCATTTACTTCGATTTCAATCCAGCCATGCTCGCCAATCGGCTTGTCAAATTGCGAGATCTGATAGGCCTTGGGATTGTCTGGATAAAAGTAGTTTTTCCGGTCAAATTTCGTGTGTGTCGCCACCTCGCAGTTCAAGGCCATTGCCGCTTTCATACCGAATTCTACTGCTTTTTTATTCAGAACCGGCAATACTCCCGGATAACCAAGGTCGATGACACTTGTATTCGTATTTGGCTCAGCACCAAAATGGTTTGGACTGGCCGAAAAGATTTTTGATTCTGTTTTTAACTCAACATGGACCTCAAGTCCAATCACTGTTTCAAATTCCACTCTCTTCACCCCCTACAATCCTGGCTTCTGTTTATGAAAATCTGTTGCCTGTTCAAACGCATGTGCTGTGCGATAAACCGTTGCTTCATCAAAATGTTTGCCAATGATTTGCAAGCCTAGCGGCAGGCCGCCATCAAAGCCGCATGGAACAGAGATTCCTGGTAAACCGGCCAGGTTTAATGGAATCGTTAAGATATCATTGACATACATCGTCAATGGATCATCGATTTTTTCGCCAATTTTAAAGGCTGGAGTTGGCGTTGTTGGGCCGACGATAACATCATATTTTTCAAAAACATCTTCAAAGTCTTTTTTGATCAACGTACGAGCCTGCTGTGCCTTTTTATAATAAGCATCATAATAACCAGAGCTAAGCGCAAAGGTGCCAAGCATAATCCTGCGTTTTACTTCTTCTCCAAAGCCTTCAGCTCTTGTCTTTTTATATAAATCCATTAAACTTTCGGCATCAGGGGCACGATAACCGTAACGTACGCCGTCAAAGCGGGCCAAATTCGCTGATGCCTCAGAGGATGAAAGCAAGTAGTAGGTCGCAAGAGCATACTTTGAATGCGGCAGTGATACTTCTTCCCAAACTGCTCCCAGTCCCTCAAGCACTTTTAAAGCATCTAACACAGATTGACGGACTGATTCACTGACACCCTCGCCTAAATACTCTTTCGGAACAGCAATTTTTAAACCCTTCACATCTCCTGTCAGAGCACTTGCGAAGTTTGGAACCTCTACAGGTGCAGAGGTTGAATCCATTGGATCTAAACCAGAAATCGCCTGAAGCAGATAGGCATTATCCTCTACTGTTCTCGTAATCGGTCCGATTTGATCAAGTGATGAGGCAAATGCGACAAGACCAAAGCGGGAAACACGGCCATAGGTTGGCTTTAATCCAACCACACCACAAAACGCTGCCGGCTGACGGATGGAACCACCTGTATCGGAACCTAATGAAAACAGGACTTCCCCTGCTGCAACGGATGCTGCTGAACCACCTGAAGAACCACCTGGAACCGTTTCAAGATTCCATGGATTGCGTGTTTTTTGGAATCGTGAATTTTCGTTTGAAGAACCCATGGCAAACTCGTCCATGTTAAGCTTACCTATGGTAACTGTTTCTGCCTGCTGAAGCTTCTGCACAACAGTTGCATCATAGATTGGATCAAAGTTTTCAAGAATCTTACTCGCACAAGTTGTCCTTAAGCCCTTTGTCACCATGTTATCCTTTAATCCAATCGGCATGCCGAATAGCAAGCCCTTTGTCACATCCGTATTAAGCTTCTCATCAAGCGATTTTGCTGTAAGACGCGCCCGCTCTTCGTCCAACGTTAAAAAAGCCTGGACTTTGTCCTCGACCTGGGCAATTCGTTTATACGATTCATCAACGAGGTCTGAAACTTTTAGTTCTTTTTTATGTAAAAGCTCATGCAAATCTGAAACTTTATAATCAAATAAACTCATCTTTTCACTCCTTACTCTCCCAAAATCGATGGTACTTTTATTTGGCCATCCTGATGCTCAGGCGCATTTTTTAGTACCTCTTCACGCGGCAATCCTTGTTTTGGAATGTCCTCCCGCAATACGTTTTTCAAATCAAGTACATGGTATGTAGGTTCTACATTTTCTGTATCCAATTCATTTAATTGTTCTGCAAAAGAGATAATTGCATCCAGCTGCTTAGTGAATTTTTCAACTTCTTCTTCAGATACTGCTAAACGAGCCAGATTGGCCACGTGCTTAACCTGATCAGTGGAAATTCGTGACATGTTCGATAACCCCCAATCCCTTTTTTCAGTATTATTTTAATATTGATAATATCAAACTTTTGCGCTTTACTGCAATGATTCCTACATCAGTATTAACAATTCTGTGGTGTTTTAGATTACTAGCATGAAAAAAAGGAGTATTGCCCCCTTATTTTTCGTAGAACTCCATATGTGTTTTTTCCTGCTTATAGTAGTCCAATCTGTCCTGCAATGTCCCTGTATGAAATTCATGGCCATCAGGATCCGTAAAATAGATCGACCTTTTATCCTTTTCATCCCTTTGACGACCGGGAAGAATATTGACGTTCAATCCCATAAGTTTCTCGGTCATTTTATTAAAATCTGCTTCATCGATTGAAAAAGCAATATGAGTATAAGATTGATAAATTTCATTTCGAGGGATATCTCTTTCTTCATTAAGAGCAAGCCAGTTTCCATTAAGGTCAAAATAAGCAGTACTTCTTCCTTTTACCAGTAGCTTAGCATCAAAAACCTGCTGATAAAATTCAATCGATTTCTCTAAATTGGAAACAGAAAAAAGCAGATGGTTTATACCTTTTACAGACATAAATCCCCCTCCAATTAGCTAACTTTCTTTCTTTTTGTAGATTGCTTTTTCTTAATTTTGGAGAAAAAGTAAATGATTTTAATAGGTAAGAAACCCAGAAACCCTCCAAGGGTGTTTAAAATTAAATCATCGACATCAAAGCTGCCAAATTCAAATAACAGCTGCAGAACTTCGTAGGTTAAACTAAGACTGAAGGCGGCAAGAATGACAGGTTTCAATTTTAAGAACCTTTTCGATAATAATGGTAAAATAAACCCTAATGGGGCAAAACCAATAACGTTCCCGACTAAATTCTCAATTATAATACTAAAATTGATATCAGCTAAGTAAAGGTAAAAGTAAATCGTTTTAAATGGAACAAAATTGTTGGAACGCCAGTGGTATTCATTGTAGGTAAAATTAAAATGATGAATAATCTCTGTTAACGGAATATATTTGAATAAAATAAGTTTTGTCAGAATGGCTAAATAAAGTAACAGAACTATGGTTAAAGCAAATTTTTTTAATATTTTCATCCTTACACTACTCCAAAATAATTTACAACGCTCCTATAAAAATACCATATATTTTCAATCTTGCACTAGATAAAAAGGAGGAATTTAAAATGGCTGAACATCACTTTCATTTAAAAGCTAATTGGCCGGGATTAAGGAATGATGTTGGAGAAATTGAAACCGCGAACTTGAAGACGAAAGTTTCGATACCACCTGAAATGAAGGGTCCGGGAGTTGGCACCAATCCTGATGAAATGCTGCTTGGGGCTGCCGCAACCTGCTATATCATTACTCTTGCTGCCATCATGGAGCGAAGCGGGCTTGAGAAGGAAAGCTTAACGATGGAATCTGAGGGAATAGTAGATGTCACCAAAGGGGTTATTACTTATAAGAAGATTATTCATCGGCCGCATATTGTCTTAAAAAGAAATGCTGCCGAAAAAGAGATTGAATTGGCACATCGGCTTGCCAAAAAAGCGGAAGCCTCCTGCATGATCAGCCGCGCTGTTCAAGGTAATGTTGAAATGGAATTGCAGGCGACTGTTGAGATTTCTTCTGCCGCTGAATAAAAGGCGTAAATCCGTTTGGATTACGCCTTTTTTCTTATTTTAATTTTTTCAAAAACCGTGCGAGCAGCCCCTTTTTCTTTTTGGCTGGCTGATTAATTGGGACGTTTTTCGTAATTAGAATTTCTTCTTTATCAATGGCATAGTTCATTGCCAAGATTAAGCCAAACTCTGTATCATGGCCTTTATTGGTTACAATGGTGTGTTCGATTTTATTCTTGGTAGCGATTTTTACATACTTGGATAGGTTCTCATAGCTCATACTGCCGTTTAAAAAAAGATGTGCTCTTGGGTTTTCCTTCATATACCGCTCAATTTGGGGGTAAACTTTTGTTTCGGCAACTTGGTTTTTCAACAAGGCCACAATAATCCGTTCACGCAAGGTTCCTAAGTATTTACGCCGCTCATCAGGCTTGGTTTCCATGGGCCCATGGATTCCTTGCTGCAAAACCTCTTCCACGGTTTGCTTTTTCAAAAAAATCAACTCCATCTAAAAGGCTATTATTTTGTATGATAATAACTTAAAAAGTGTGCTTTTCAAAAAATTGGGATTATGGCCAATTCGAGAGTAAAACAGTGGTATCCGAGAGTTAATTCGTCTTATGCGAGAGCAATTCAACTTGTTGAGAGTAATCATTGCTTATCCGAGAGTTTTCGCTCATTATCCGAGAGTTTTCGCAGCTCATCCGAGAGTATTCATCCACTATGCAAGAGTAAACTACTCCTATAAAAAAATCCCCCTCTCCAAATGGAGAGAAGGATTCAAATCTGCATTTATTTTTTCGCTGAGAATTGTTCTTCTTCGGTAGAGCCTTTCAATGCTGTTGTGGATGAGGTTCCGCCAGAGATGACCATGGATACTTGGTCGAAGTAACCAGTACCAACTTCACGCTGGTGACGTGTTGCAGTGTAGCCGTATTGCTCGCTGCCGAACTCAGCCTGCTGCAATTCGGAGTAAGCTGCCATACCGCGCTCTTTGTAGCCGCGGGCAAGCTCGAACATGCTGTGGTTTAGCGCATGGAAACCTGCTAGTGTTACGAACTGGAACTTGTAGCCCATTTTGCCAAGCTCTTGCTGGAATTTTGCAATCGTTTCTTCGTCCAGTTTCTTTTTCCAGTTGAAGGATGGTGAGCAGTTGTAGGCTAATAGTTTGCCAGGGAATTGCTCATGGATGGCTTCCGCAAATTGTCTTGCTTCTTCAATGTTTGGCTCTGAAGTTTCACACCAGATTAGGTCAGCATATGGTGCATAAGCTAAGCCGCGGGCAATCGCTTGATCAATGCCTGCTTTTGTACGGAAAAAGCCTTCAGGTGTCCGGTCTCCTGTAATGAATGGGGCGTCATTCATATCGATATCACTAGTAATTAAATCAGCAGCGTTGGCATCCGTACGAGCTACTAATACTGTAGGAACGCCCATAACGTCTGCTGCTAAACGAGCAGCAATTAAGTTGCGAACCGCCGTTTGGGTTGGCAGTAACACCTTACCGCCTAAGTGGCCGCATTTTTTCTCGGAAGATAGCTGATCTTCAAAGTGAACGCCTGAAGCACCTGCTTCAATCATCCCTTTCATCAATTCGAAGCAGTTTAACTGTCCGCCAAAGCCGGCTTCAGCGTCGGCGACGATTGGAGCGAACCAGTCAATAGAGTTGTCACCCTCAGAATGAGTGATTTGGTCGGCACGCTGTAAGGCTTGGTTAATTCGTTTTACAACGCTTGGTACACTGTTTGCTGGGTATAAACTTTGGTCCGGATACATATGTCCGGAAAGGTTGGCGTCTGCTGCAACCTGCCAGCCGCTTAAGTATATGGCTTTCAGTCCTGCTTTTACTTGCTGAACAGCCTGATTTCCTGTTAAGGCGCCAAGGGCATTGATGTAATCCTCTTCATTCAAAAGCTTCCAAAGCTTTTCTGCGCCTTTTTTTGCTAATGTATGTTCGATATCAATCGAGCCGCGAAGCTTGATAACATCCTCCGCCGTATATGGTCTAGTAATCCCGTTCCAGCGCTTATCTAACTCCCAGCTTTCTTGCAATTGAGTAACTCTTGAATTTGTCATTTTAAATTCCTCCTATTAATCTATTAATTTTAATTTTTATAGACTTTCATTTACAGCTAACGTTAAAAATTGCCTTCAAACAGCTTAACTGCTGCCAGCATAGGCTTGTGCACCTATTTCCCGCTGGAATTTAACCCTCCATTGTAACAGTTCAATTAGCCTGCCTCTGAATTTATACTTAAACTCTTCAATAAAACTTAATGCTTCTAGTGTTAAAATCTCATCATACTGGGCTTTCGAAGCCCCGGTCACCTCAATACGAGACTTTTGCGTCGACACGAACCAGATCACCTCTTTGTTATAATACAGTAACTATCCTCGTTTTGTATTATATAACACACTTTTAAAAAATGGAACTACTTTTCTGAAAATTTTATAAAAATAGGTAAAATAATCCTTAAGTCGTACTAGTTAATACTTTTGTACTAGCACCATATAAAAAAACAGGTACCCTAATCAAAGGTACCTGCTTGCTCATTATATAATCTTTTAAAATCCTGCTCGCGATTTTCACTATATAAAAAATCTGGGCTAACGATGGCAGCTAATAGTTTTCTTTTAAAAGAGGCATCCTCCACCTCTTTCAAAATCCATTGCCGCTTTAAAAACAGAAATTCCAAATAAGCTTCATACGACTCATTGAACTGCTGTTCAAGCTGTACACGAATTTTCCTTGCAAGAGTTGGACTTGCACCTCCAGTTGAAACAGAAATGCTTAACCGACCACGCTGCAAGTGTGCAGGAACATGAAAATTCGATTCATCTGGATTATCGGCCATGGTTACAAGCTGGTGAGAATCTGCCGAATCTTTCACCTTTTGATTTAATGCTCGATCATTTGTCGCTGCAAAAATCATAAAAGCACCATAAACATCTTCTTCTGAAAAAGTCCTTTGCTGCCAAACAATCTTACCCTCATTCGCCAGTTTTTGAATCGCTTCCGTTATCTCCGGACTTATTACAGTTACATCTGCTCCTGTCCCAAGTAAACCGTTCACCTTTCGCTCGGCTACTTTACCGCCGCCCACGACTACCACTTTTTTACCATTAAGCCGTAATATAATAGGATAGAATGAGTTCATTGACGACCCTCTAAATAATTTATCAAGGCTTCCTTTGTTGCTTGTTCCGGCATACCATCCGACCGAAGACCCGCTGCCTCAACTGCAACCAATGTTTGTTTCCCCATACTGATTACTTGTAAATCTTTCAAAAGCTCTGAAGCAGAAATGCCGCATTCGCTTAATGCTTCGATAAATGGTTCAACTGCGGCGCTGCTTGGGAATACCATGGTATTCAATGCCGCTTCTCCTAACATTCTTTTAAAAATAGGCAAGAACTGCTGGTCGATTTCTTTCTTGCTTGTAACCATCACGTTTTCATAGCTTTTTATCAAAATGCTATCATCGCCGACGACAAGATAATCTCCAGGCTCTTCAGCTAGATGAGCCTTAAATCCACGGCTGTTTAGTGCTTTAATGGTTTTAATGGATGCTCCATAAAAGTCAGCTTTAATCGTCCTGATATCTAATTGTTGCTCTATCACGGCTGTGAAAAATTCTTCCACACTTTCAGGTGAGGCAAACAGAATTTTTTCAAAGGCAGCCGCTTTTAAAACATCTATTGGTAAAGGAGTCTTCTTCCATTTTGGAAATTCAATTACATCGGCTCCAAGTGCCATTAATTCCTTTGCCAGTACGCTAGGGTTAGTACCTGTGCGAGCGAGCAAAAGCTGCCGGCCATGTAATGGTTTTTTCTCAAACCAGCTAATTTTTTCACGGATGGAAATGACCTCGCCGACAAGGATAATAGATGGGTTGCTGAACTTTGCTTCCAACACTTTAGCTGAAATGTCAGCCAATGTACCTTGCAAGGTTTTTTGACGGCCAAATGTGCCCCATTGAATTAAGATCACAGGAGTGGTTGAAGGTTTTCCATGACGAATAAGGTTTTCACAAATAAACGGTAAATTTCCGACACCCATGTAAAAGGCGATGGTATCCACACCGCGGGCTAGGCTTTCCCAGTCTAAATTTGGTTTTCCATCCTTGGATTTATCATGGGCAGTAACGACTGCAAAGGATTCTGCGTGCTCCCGATGGGTTACCGGAATCCCGGCATATAGGGGTGCTGCCATCCCTGAGGTTATGCCTGGGACGATTTCATAAGGAATTTGATGCTGCGCCAGGGCTTCCGCTTCTTCGCCCACCCGGCCGAAAACACCTGGGTCGCCGCCTTTCAAACGAACAACTATTTTGCCTTGTAAGGCTTTTTCTACCAGAAAATCATTTATATTTTCCTGGCGCATAAAGTGGCGTTCCGGCAGCTTGCCTCCATAAACCAGTTCGCACTTGTTTGGGGCAAATTCCAACAGCTTCGGGTTAGCTAAACGGTCATAAAGAATGACATCGGCTTGCTTGATTGCATCCAATCCTTTTACGGTAATTAATCCGATGTCCCCTGGCCCTGCGCCTACTAAAAATACCTTACCTTTTTCCATCGTGCAGCCTCCCCCGCGAATATTGCTTACTCTAGTATAATAAAAATAATATCATTTTCTAATTCTACCTTAAACTTCCTAACTTGTCCTTCATCTGGTGCCTGCACTTTTCCATCTGCTAATGAAATTTTCCAATCATAAACGGGACAATATACGTATTCACCACTAACTAACCCTTCGGATAGGACGCCCCCCTTTGGATGGGGGCTGCGGTCTTCAATGGCATACACCTTGCCATTTGTTAATTTAAATATAGCAATTTCCTTGTTATCAATTTTGATGGAATATCCGGATCTCATCTTTACATTTGAATAATGGGCAACTGGTATACGAGTTATTGTTTGCAGCATGTCGACTCACTCCCCCACCTTGACAGTGTGTTTAGTATAATACTTATCTTTAATTTCTTCACTTTGAATCGCTTCATTCCATGGTTCACTGTATTTTTTCAATGTTTTATCCATTCGCTCATTCAAGGCCTTACGAGTTTCTTCGTTTGCTAGAACTTCTTTTACATGATTAAGGCCGACACGCTCCACCCACTTAGAAGTCCGCTCCAAGTAATTAGCCGTTTCCCTATAGTATTGCAAATAGGCACCGGTCACTTCCATTACTTCTTCTGTCGTTTTGACTGTGCATAGCAAATCGCCAGGGCGAAGGTCAACACCGCCATTACCGGCTACATAAATCTCCCAGCCGCCATCAATGCCGACAAAGCCGATGTCCTTGATGCCCGCTTCAGAACAGTTTCTTGGGCAAGCTGATACCCCCATTTTTACTTTATGCGGTGTATCAAGACGTTCAAATTTCTTTTCAAGCTCAATGCCTAAAGCCATAGAATCCTGTGTACCATAGCGGCAGAACTGAGCGCCAACACAGGTTTTGACCGTACGAAGCGTTTTTCCGTATGCATACCCAGAAGGCATATCAAGCTCTTCCCACATACCTGGCAGATCTTCTTTTTTAACACCGAATAATCCAATACGCTGTCCTCCAGTTAATTTTACTAGAGGAACGTTATATTTTTCAGCAACTTCCGCAATTTTTTTCAAACCGGCAGCGGTGGTCACCCCGCCATACATTCTTGGAACAACAGAATAGGTTCCATCCTTTTGGATATTCGCATGCATTTTTTCATTAACAAGACGGGAATCGCGGTCATCCTTATATTCATCCATGTAAATCATACCGAGATAGTAGTTAATCGCTGGACGGCATTTTGTACAGCCTTCTTCATTGTTCCATTCGAGAACGTTCATGACTTCTTTAACACTTGTTAAACCCTTAGCTTTGATTTCCTCTACTAATTCCTCACGGCTAATGGTGGTACATCCGCAAATACTTGTTTTCTGAGCAGCTGCAGCATCAAATTGGTCCCCTAGCGTATGGGCAAGAATTTGGCTGACCATCGGCTTACAGCGGCCGCAAGAACGTCCAGCATTCGTGCAATGGCTTACTTGATCAAGTGTGGTCAAGCCTTGTGTTTTAATCGCCTCTACTATTGCCCCCTTTGTCACTCCATTACAGCCGCACACAAGTTCATCATTTGGCATGGAGGCTACATCGCCGCCTGCCTCGGCACTGCATTCAGTTTGAAAAATAGAAATTCCTGTAATATCTTCTTTTTTCGTCAGCATTCGGAATAGTTTTGTACTTTCTTTTGTATCACCGTACATCACAATTCCAACAATTTGATTATTTCTTGTTAAGACCCGTTTATAGATGCCTTCAAATTCATTGTAAACCATGATGGATTTGGTTTGGCCATCATCAAAGATTTCTCCAGCTGAGAACAAGTCTACTCCGGCAACCTTCAGCTGTGTTCCGGTAACCGATCCTGTATAAGGTTCTGCTGTTAACCCACAAATACGGTTTGCGAGCACTTTGCCTTGTTCGTATAATGGCGCAACCAAGCCATAAACAATTTCTCTATGTTCTGCACATTCACCAACGGCGTAAACACTTGGTACACTTGTTTCCATAAAATCATTTACGACGATGCCGCGGTTAACATAAATCCCATTGCTTTTTGCTACTTCATTATTGGATTTAATCCCAATGGCCATGACAACGAGGTCTGCTTCCACTTCAGATCCATCCTTAAAGCGCAGACCTGTTACGCGTTCGTCGCCAAGGATTTCGACAGTTTCTTTTTCCATTAAAAAGTTCATGCCCTGTGATTCTAGTTCTGCTTTCAGTAGTGATGAAGCAATTGAATCTAATTGGCGTTCCATTAAATTTGGCATAAGGTGTACCACATCGACCTTCATGCCTAGGTTCAACAATCCCCTTGCCGCTTCAAGCCCAAGCAATCCACCGCCAATTACTACAGCCTTTTTGTATTGCTCAGCTGATTTGATCATCATTTCACAATCGTGGATATCACGGAAACCGGTCACACCGATTTTGTCAGCACCTGGGATTGGCAGAATAAAAGAATTCGAACCAGTGGCAATTATTAATTCATCAAAGTCCACTTCACGGCCTTTGTCACTGATGACTCGTTTTCCTTCCACATCGATTTTGACTATCGCTTCACCCGTATATAATTGAATATTATTTTCATTATACCAATCTAACGGATTGATAATGATTTCATCAAAGCTAGTGTCGCCTTGAAGGATGTTTGATAATTTGATACGGTTATAGTTTGGATGTGGTTCCTGTCCAAAAATGGTAATTTCAAATTGTTCTGGAGCTAGTCTGAGAATTTCTTCAATAGTTCTGACTCCAGCCATTCCGTTACCGATCATCACTAATTTTTTCATAATGGGTCTCTCCCTATTTATTAATTACGTTTTTCTCTATAGCTATATTGTAATTACCTTTCTGCTTAAAATTTGTGACGTTCGTCACATTCCAAACAAAATTTGTGAAGAGTTTCACATTATTGTCATAAACCTAGACTATCGTGATAAAATGGAATTATCTAACATATCGGGGTGTTCTATGGGGAATCGTGCAATCTATAAAAGTGAGACAGGAAAACGAAACATAGATTAATGGAATTTCTTAGAACCCATTATTAGAGGTGATTTATGAAAAAGGATAATAGACAATATGATTTGGATTGGATTCGCGTCTTGGCCACCCTGGCCGTATTTCTTTATCATTGCTCCATGTTCTTCAATCCCTTTCCATGGCATGTGAAGAACAATCAGCTAGATTCAGGCGGGATATTAGCTTTTTCGCTTTTTGCTGGTTCCTGGCTTATGCCAATTTTTATTGCGGTATCAGGAATAAGTGTGGTATATACCCTCCAAAAACGAACCACTAGGGTTTACATCCGTGAGAGATTGGTACGTCTAGGAGTACCGCTTTTGTTTGGTGTAGTCTTCTTGACTCCTCCCCAGGTTTATATTGAACGGATAACCCACAATCAGTTTAATGGATCATTTGTTGATTTCTTCCCTCATTATTTTGACGGATTGTACTTAAGTATTGGAGGAACTGGAAATTTTGCCTTCTTTGGTTTACACCTTTGGTATTTACTCGTCCTTTTGGTATTTTCCTTTCTTACGCTGCCTCTTTTTAAAGAAATAGGCAGAAAAGACAAATTTGGCTTGATTCATTTTATCCTATTACCCATTTTGTTGTTTTTGGTCGGGGTGATTAAAACCGTCAGTTTAGGCGGCTGGGATCTTGTCTTTTATTTTGCCATTTTTATTTACGGCTATTATTTTTTATCAAATGAAGCATTTAAACCTGCCCTTCAAAAAACGATTAAGATTCATTTCAGCATTGCGATGATTACTTCTATTGTTTTCATTGTTTGGTTTATGAGAGCGATCCCGAAGCCGGGCGCGATCAGTAATGTTATCTTTTTTGCCGTTCATTCATTAAATTGCTGGAGCTGGCTTTTATGTATTTTTTTCTTGGCAGACAAGTATTTATCTTTTTCAAATCGTTTCTTAAAATATGGCAGTGAAGCCTCGATGCCTTTTTATGTCTTGCACCAGCCTGTCATTGTTCTATTTGGCTATCTTATTTATGATTTGTCTTGGCCAATGCCCGTAAAACTTATTTTTCTTGTCTCTGCTTCGTTTGTAGTGATTATGCTTTGTTATCAGTTTATAATAAAGCGGGTTCCTGTATTAAGATTCTTATTCGGTATAAAAGGTTCATCAGTTGTTAAGAAATCAGCGACAGTCACAACTATAGCGTCCCGCTAAATTAGAAGAGGGTGCCCAATGGGGCACCCTTTCTTAAGCCGGTTGTTTATTTTTATGCCAAAGTGGTATTCGCTTTATTTGGGAATTAAGGACCGGGACAAGTGTGCCAATTAAAGCAACTGGGACAAGTTCCCATATTACCAATGGCGGTGTGATCAAAATGCCGGATCTATTTATCGCAAACAACACAAGAAAGTATGCTATGCTCCCCGTGAGGCCTGCAATCCAGTTGGTCTTTTTAAATATGAAAAAGAAAAGCGGAATTAATATAATCGTAATCGGGACATACGAAGTTGGGTAGCCGACGGCGAAAAAGATCGTTTTTCCCACAAATCTAAGCAGGATGTATAGTGCCGCAGCCGCTACAGGAATAGAAAAATCGCGGTATATCCTAATAATGATAATCGTTAAACCAGCTACCATTATCACAGAATAAATCGGATACACCCATTCCGGAATGCCGCCAAAAATTTGGGAGGCAGGGTCTGAGATTAGTTCTAATATTTCTTTTGAGGCAATCGATTTTCCATGGATATACTGATCATAAGAAATCGCCCCATTTTCCTGCTGCATGTTCGGAAACATAAAACATTCAAGGAGAAACATCGCAAACCACGTGTGCATAGACTTCCAAGTCGGTTTCACGTCCCGGCTAAAGATAAAATATCCCCGCCAAACGCCGAAAATCATTATATCGGTGGCAATGTAATAAATAAAATGGGTCGGACTCCATGTTGTTAAATCAATGCCATAGGCAATATGATAAGTAAAATCTAAGGGAATCCCGATTAAGAATAACGCATAGCCAATGGTAATCAGGTTTCTAGAAAAGCGATCCATGTGCTGCGTCTGCCGCCACTCTTGGAAAAGCAAAATGGCACCCAGTGCAAAGCCTAATGTATTAACAATATGGGGTATGGAGTATTCTTCGAATAAATATTTAAAATGATAGGAGGCATCCCAAGCGGAACCAATGAATTTTAATAAAAAGGCGATTACCCACAAACGATAATATTTCAATTATACCTTCCCCCTTCTCTATTCAAGTAAATCAAAAATATCACCGTATATAGCGATAAGGACATAATTAATCGCTATGGCAATGCCAAACGTAATTCCTGCGATCCGCACCTTTTTTTGTGTAAATAATCTATACATAAAGACAATACCAGAGCTGACAACAAAAATATTGCATAATAAAAAGGTCCAAAGTAAATTTTCACTATGAGCAACCGCTGTAACATGTAATAAATAGAACGGTATCAACTGGCCTTTTCCTCCATTTAAAATCACTTCTTATTTTATGACGAATTATTTCTATAAATTGTTTCAATATTATTGAGACTTCTTTATATTAACATTATTTTTTCTTAAGGCGACTTATTTATTGTCAATAAATTCTTGCATTGGTGGAAATAGGGAATGTATATTTAGTAGAATGGACTATTGTGAAAAGGAGAATGACCTTGCGATATTATATGATTGCCTTCTGTCTTTTATCTATGATTCTTTTATCGGCCTGTAATTCCTTAAAAGTACCCAAGACCACAATGAACCATCAAATGAGTGCCACACCAACAGACATAGTCCCAACAAATTCTGAATGGAAAGTCTCGGGCCATCCGAAAGCTAACGAAGATTTTCCCGTTTCAATACTGATCACGGACAAGGCCAATAAACCGATTCAATCTTTTGATACTGTTCATGAGAAAAAAATGCATTTATTTCTTGTTAGCAAGGATTTATCTTATTTTTCACATATTCATCCAGAATATAAAGGAAATGGGGAATTCTTTTTTAAAACGGCTTTTCCAGCTGGGGGAGATTATAAACTCATCTCCGAATTTACCCCTAAAGGCGGTGGTGACCCAAGTGTGGAAAGCCACTGGCTGCAGGTTGAGGGTGCACCAGCAAAGGAAGTGCCTCTTGTCGCTGATAAAAAGCTAACGAAAGTGGTCGAAGGTAAAAAAGTATCCCTTTCATTTGAAAATCTGACGGCTGGAAAAACTTCGCATATGACTTTTACCATTCGTGATGCCCAAAACAATAAACCGATAAAAAATCTGGAGCCCTATTTAGGTGCAATGGGACATGCTGTTGCGATAAGCGGAGATGCCGAAAAATTCTTGCACATTCATCCAATGACAATGGAAGGGAATGGACCGAAGGTTACGTTTATGACGATTTTTCCTGAAAAGGGAATCTATAAAATCTGGGGACAATTTCAACAAAAGGGGAAAGTATCCACAGTTCCGTTTGTGGTGAAGGTTCCTTAAGTGTGGTTGAAGGACATTTCTTTGGCTTTCTTGATGGGTTTTGTTCTTCATCCGCCTTATGAAGGACAATTCCTTCTTATTCTTGAGCAGGTTGGGCTTTATGAATCCTTCTTAGTGACCGGTTTCCAGTTTCCTTTACCAGTTTTGTCCTTCATCCGTAATATGAAGGACAGTTCCTTCTTATTCTTGAGCGGGTGGGGCTTTATGAACTCTCCTTAGTGACCGGTTTCCAGTTTCCTTTACCAGTTTTGTCCTTCATCGACACCTATGTAAAAAACCTCTTCTCAAATCTTGAGAAGAGGTTTCATATTTCTTAGTACATTTCAGAAGTAGTTTTAGCTTGCATGTGAAGCAATAGGTAGTCAGGGCCGCCTGCTTTTGAGTCAGTTCCTGACATGTTGAAGCCGCCGAATGGCTGGTAGCCAACGATTGCGCCTGTACATGAACGGTTGAAGTACAGGTTACCAACATGGAAATCTTCACGAGCTTGCTCTAAGTGAGCACGGTTTTGGGTGATAACGGCACCTGTTAAGCCATACTCGGTGTTGTTGGCAATTTCAATCGCTTCAGTAAAATCCTTCGCTTTTGTAAATCCTACTACTGGGCCAAAGATTTCTTCCTGCATAATGCGGGCATCTGGAGCAAGGTCCGCAATAACAGTTGGCTTAATGAAGTAACCTTTAGAGTCATCGCCTTCGCCGCCAGCCATTAACTTACCTTCCTGCTTTCCAATTTCAACATATTCCATAATCTTTTTGAACGCACTATTGTCGATAACTGGACCCATGTAAGAGCCCTGCTCAGTTGGATCCCCAATAGTTAATTGGTTCGTTAATTCAACAACGCGGTTTAAAACGGTATCGTAAACATCTTCAACGATAACTGCACGTGAACATGCAGAACATTTTTGACCGGAGAAACCAAATGCGCCAGCAACGATTGATTGTGCTGCAAGCTCTAAATCAGCTTCAGAATCAACAACGATCGTATCCTTACCGCCCATTTCAGCAATTAGACGCTTCATCCACACTTGACCAGGATTCACTTTTGAAGAACGTTCGAAAATGCGTAGTCCTACATCGCGTGAACCTGTGAAGCTGATGAAACGAGTATCCTTATGGTCAACTAAGTAGTCGCCTACTTCAGCGCCGCTTCCTGGCACAAAGTTTAGCACGCCTTTAGGAAGACCTGCCTCTTCCATAACTTCTACGAATTTAGCAGCCACAATTGGCGTTGTAGAAGCTGGTTTTAAAAGTACGGTATTACCAGAAACGATTGCTGCTACAGTTGTTCCAGCCATAATCGCTAATGGGAAGTTCCAAGGAGAAATGATGATCCCAACTCCTAATGGAATATAATCATAGCGGTTAAATTCATTTGGTCGGCTATTTACCGGTACGCCATTTTTCAATGCAAGCATTTGGCGGCCATAATATTCTAGAAAGTCGATTGCTTCTGCAGTATCAGCATCCGCTTCTCTCCACGGCTTTCCTGCTTCTTTGGTTAAAAGTGCAGAGAATTCGTTTTTGCGGCGGCGAATGATTGTTGCTGCTTTAAAAAGCACATCCGCGCGAACTTCTGCCTTTGTCTTTTTCCAAGTTTTAAATGCTTCTACAGCTGCCTGCATTGCTTTTTCAGCAAGCTCTTGGTTCGCTTTTGAAACGCGGCCAATCACTTCTTCTTTATTGGCAGGATTGTAAGAAACAATTTTATCTTCTGTCGTAATCTTCTCTCCGCCGATAACAAGAGGATAATCCTTGCCTAAATAACCTTCTACTGTTTTTAACGCATTAAGATAGGCCTGACGGTTTTCTTCTGTTGTAAAATCTGTGAATGGTTCGTGTTTGTATGGTTGTACCATTATTCTGAAACCCTCCTATGTATAAAACGTTTACACCCAATGTTCATTCTACATGATTCATTTGTGAGTATCAAATGATAAAATTTTTAAAAAAAGACCGGCCCCAAAGGCCGGACTTTACTGGTAAATATAAACAAATGGCTCATTTTCGTTTGCCTTGCGGACAATTAAGGCTTCAGGCCCGTCGACTGACGTAATACTAACAGAAACAGAGATATATTTAGGGAAATGCTCCATAACCAATCCTGTCAAATACTGGGTAAATCCAATTCCTTCTGTTTTCCCATAAAATTGAATCGGAATAGTAATATTTAATTCCTGGAGTTGATCTCCAACGTAAAATGCTTTGCCAATGACACCATTAAAATTAGGAAAATATTCTTCAACATCCTGCTTAAAGTTTAAGAAGGCAATCACATCATCACGATGATCTTCCTGGGCATCTGTTGAAGGGAATAAATAATATTTTTCATTTCCTTTTTCCCAATCATTTAATGT
Source organism: Neobacillus bataviensis (assembly GCF_019969725.1). The sequence continues at coordinate 26,267 of NZ_JAHXYW010000020.1, read as the reverse complement.
CTGGCTGCCTTTATCAACGGTTGAGTAAGCAATATATCTGCCAGGGATAACAGAAGATTTGCTCTGCTGCATAAATAAACCAATCGTAATCGGTACATCGGCTAAATTTTTCATCGCCCGCATCCGCTTAACGACTTCCTCAGCCATCTTCTTTCCTTCTCTTTCCATGTCAGCATAATCAATTTTTTTCTCATAAACAGGACCGTCTTTTACAGTTTGATAGTAGTAAATGGAATTGAGGGCAAGTCCAATCGAAACACCGCCAAGAGACACATTTCCCTTATCGTCTTTCGTTAAATAATCATGTTCTAAGACATGAGCCAAATAAACCGGTGATGTTGGTTCAGCACCAGCCGCAGCTGTATCTACAGGGTTTAACCCGATATTTTCTGAGGCTTTAAGGCCTTCAGCCTTTAATTGTGGATCCGTAAATTTACGGTTTAGCCAAAGTCGTATCGTCTTTCCTTTAATTTCCTGACCTTCACGAAAATAATACTTATCTGTACTGAAACTATTTTGGGCGATTCGCATTAGTCCCGTCTCAAATTCGTTCAGGTCATAGCGAGTATTAATATTATTCACGACCAACCCGCGCGCTTCCCCAGGTTCAAATGGCAGGATGGTCCGGTAATAATTGTCTGAAATATTATATTTAGGAATAATCGCCTTCCCTTTCACTTTCTCCTTTGATTGAACTACTTCATTTTGCTTCTGAAAATTCGGTGCACAGGCACTCAGCAAAAAAACAAAGGAGAGAGCGAGCAATGAGAGCTTTCTCACGTCGATAACACCTCTTACTACTTATTTAATTCTACTAAAAGCTTCTCCTCATCCCATACTTCAATTCCCAGATCTTGCGCCTTAGCTAGCTTTGAGCCGGCATCCTCACCCGCGATGACGAGATGGGTTTTCTTACTGACGCTGCCCGCCACATTGCCGCCGAGCGCTTCAATTTTTTCCTTCGCTTCATTTCGCGATAATTGTTCAAGCTTTCCCGTTAAAACAACCGTTTTTCCGGCAAAAATAGAATCCGATTCTTCAGCGGAAACAGGTTTTGCTCCTTTGTATTCCATATTGACGCCTGCAGCGATTAATTCTTGGATAAGCTCACCAGCCTCGTCTTGTTCAAAAAAGGCTACAATTGAATCGGCCATTTTATCACCAATTTCGTTAATGGTGATTAATTCATCCTTCGCAGCAGATGCCAGCTTATCCATAGTACCAAAGCTTATTGCTAACGTCTTGGCTGCTTTCGCTCCCACATGACGAATTCCTAAGCCAAAAAGCAGCTTTTCGAGAGAATTGCTTTTTGATGCCTCAATGGCCTTCAATAAATTAGATACAGACTTTTCACCCATCCGTTCAAGTGCTAATAGCTGGTCGCGGGTAAGCTTATAAATATCAGCCACATCACTGATTAATTTTTCAGCAAAAAGCTGGCTGATCACCTTTTCTCCGAGCCCATCAATATTCATCGCATCTCTTGAGACAAAATGAATCAAGCCCTCGCGAATTTGGGCCGGACATTTCGGGTTAATGCATCTAAGCGCCACTTCCCCTTCAAGCCGGACAAGGTCGCTTTCACATTCTGGACAATGGGTCGGCATGTGGAAATCCCTTTCATCTCCAGTCCTTTGGTCAGCCAATACATTGACCACCTCTGGAATGATATCGCCTGCTTTTTTGACGACAACTTTATCACCAATTTTAATATCTTTTTCACGGATTAAATCTTCATTATGCAAGGAAGCACGCTGAACGGTTGTTCCTGCCACTTTAACCGGCTCTAGAATGGCTGTTGGAGTAACGACACCTGTTCTTCCAACACTTAACTCGATATCCAAAAGCGTTGTAATCACTTCCTCAGCCGGAAACTTAAAGGCAATTGCCCAACGAGGGCTTTTAGCCGTTGTTCCGAGTGCAGCTTGCTGCTCCAATGAATCGACTTTTATGACGATACCGTCGATTTCATATGGAAGACCCGGCCTCTTTTCCACCCAGCTATTGACGAAATCAATGACATCATCAATCAGCAAGCACTTTCTTCTTTCTTTATTCGTTTTAAATCCAAGATGGTCTAAGTAATCAAGACCTTCGCTATGCGAAATAACGCCGCTTTCTCCGGTATTGCCAATGCCGTATAAAAAGACGTCCAGTTTTCTCGAAGCAGCAATCTTCGGATCTAACTGTCTTAGTGATCCGGCAGCAGCATTACGAGGATTAGCAAACAGCTCCTCGCCACGCTCTTCACGAACCTGGTTTAGGGCTTCAAAGGAACGCTTTGGCATGTAGGCTTCACCGCGTACCTCTAGTGAAACATTTTCACGCAAACGGAGCGGAATCGATTTGATGGTTTTCAGATTCGAGGTAATATCTTCGCCAATTGTTCCATCCCCGCGGGTCGCCCCTTGAACAAACAGCCCATTTTCATATCTTAACGAAACGGCAAGTCCATCAATCTTTAGTTCACAAACATAGGAAAAATCATCGCCGACTGCCTGACGGATTCGGCGGTCAAAATCTCTTAAGTCCTGCTCATTAAAAGCATTCCCAAGGCTTAGCATCGGCGTCCGGTGCTCGACTTTTTCAAATACATCCAGCACAGCACCGCCCACTCGCACCGTAGGTGAATCTTGTGTTTTAAGCTGCGGAAACTTTTCTTCGAGCTCTAGTAATTCCTGCATCAGCCGATCATATTCCGCATCCGGAACGGTCGGCGCATCCAAAACATAATATTCATAACCATATTGATTTAATAGGTTTCTAAGTTCATTTATTTTTTGTTCAGCGATTTGAAGGTCCATATACCCAGCCCTTTCATTAACATTTCAATCTTACGCTTTTTTAATTGGGGCAAATTTGGCGAGCAAGCGCTTGATGCCTACTGGACTTGGGAAGGCGATATCAAGCTCCGTCCCTTCGCCTTGGCCTTTTACACTTACGACCGTCCCAATACCCCATTTACCATGCGCGGCTTTATCGCCGACCTTCCAGCCAAGTTCATCACCGCCGGAAGAGGCTGAAACTGGGCGCATGACGGGTTTCCGAGGTGCGGATGGGGTGCCAAATGTGCTTCCCCGACCACCAAATGAAGATCCTGATGATCCGAATGACCTTGAGCTGCCAAAAGGAGAAGCCTGGCGTCTTTCTGGTTCGACACCCTCTAAAAGGTCTTCCGGAATTTCGCTGATAAATCTAGATGCTGGGTTCATATTGGTTCGTCCGAACAAGGTTCTCATTTGGGCATTGGTTAAGAACAAGCTTTGCTCTGCACGCGTAATACCCACATAGGCAAGGCGGCGTTCCTCTTCCATTTCTGCTTCTTCCATAAGCGAGCGACTGTGAGGAAATACCCCTTCCTCCATGCCAATCAAGAAGACAACCGGGAATTCCAAGCCCTTAGCTGAGTGCAGTGTCATTAGCGTAATCGAATCCGCTTTTTCACCCTCTTCATCCAATGAATCAATGTCGGCTACCAAGGCTAAATCTGTTAAAAAGGCAATCAGACTCTTATCTTCGTTTGTATCTTCAAAGTTTTTGGTTACAGATAATAATTCCTCAAGGTTTTCTAAGCGGCTTTGTGCTTCCAATGATTTTTCCGCTTTGAGCATTTCCTTGTATCCAGTCTTATCAAGAACTTCTTCAACAAGCTCTGTAACGGATAAGAACTCCTGCATATTTGTATAATTGCGAATTAAGTCGCGGAATTCAATCGCGGCTTTCGTAATCTTAGGACTTACACCAATCAATTCAATGGAATCGAGTGCCTGATAGATGGAGATATCATGCATCGCTGCAAAATTAGCAATCTTATCAAACGAAGTTGAGCCAATTCCCCTTTTAGGTACATTGATAATCCTTTGCAGGCTGATGTCATCATCCGGATTGGAAATCAAACGCAAATATGCCAGCATGTCTTTAATTTCTTTTCTGTCATAGAATTTTGTACCGCCCACAATCGAATATCCAATGTTCGATTTAAGCAGTACTTCCTCCATAACACGGGACTGGGCGTTTGTACGATAAAGAATGGCAATGTCTGTTAGTTTAATTTTGTCATCACGGGTTAGTTCCTTAATTTTTCCTGCAACGAATTGAGCCTCAGACTGTTCACTATCAGCACGGTAATAAACAATTTTGTTACCTTCCGGGTTTTCAGTCCAAAGATTCTTCGCTTTTCGGTTCAGGTTATTTTCAATAACCTTATTAGCCGCCAAGAGAATCCTTTTGGTCGAGCGGTAGTTTTGCTCAAGCAGGATGACAGAAGCGTTTGGGTAATCTTTTTCAAAGGAAAGGATATTGGCAATATCCGCCCCGCGCCAGCGATAGATGGACTGATCGGAGTCCCCGACAACACATAGGTTTTTGAAGCGCATCGCGAGCATTTTTACGAGCATATATTGGGCTCTATTGGTATCCTGATACTCATCGACATGGATGTATTGGAACTTTCGCTGATAATATTCAAGCACCTCTGGAACCCTTTGAAATAACTGAATCGTCGTCATAATCAGATCATCAAAATCAAGGGCCTGATTTTTGCGAAGCCGCTTTTGGTATTCTGTGTAGACCTCACTTACGGTTTGTTCAAAGAACCCGCCTGCCGTTTTCGCATATTCCTCAGGGTCAATCAGTTCATTTTTTGCAGAACTAATTGCGCCTAATAGCGCCCGCGGGTCAAACTTCTTCGGGTCAAGATTTTTTTCTTTAAGAATCCCTTTAATGACTGATTGCTGATCAGTTGTGTCAAGAATTGTAAAATTGCGGTTAAAGCCCATCCGGTCGATATCCCTTCGTAAAATACGTACGCACATCGAGTGGAAGGTCGAAATCCAGATTTCTTCCGCTGCTCCGCCCATCATTTTCCCGATTCTTTCTTTCATTTCGCGTGCAGCTTTGTTGGTAAAGGTAATTGCTAAAATGTTATATGGGTTTACTCGTTTTTCTACTATTAAGTACGCAATGCGATGCGTTAATACTCTTGTTTTTCCACTGCCTGCCCCTGCCATTAATAAAAGCGGACCATCCGTTGCTTTTACGGCACTTTGCTGCTCTGGATTCAGGCCATTCAAAAGCTTATCCGTTAAATATTGCATGATTCCACCACCATTACAAACATTTGTTCTTATTTTTATTTTATCGTTCCTTGCATTCAAGCGCAAATTTCTATCGAATACTTTTTACCGTTTCTAAGGCTTTTTCAAAGTTGTCATAAAGAGCGTTGCCAACGACAATCACATCTGCATGCTTGGCCATTTCTGCCGCTTGCTCCTTTGTTGAAATGCCGCCTCCATAAAAAAGAGTTGTTTTTTCAAGAACCTTCTTCACGTCTGCTAATAGATCCACATTTCCATATTTGCCGCTGTATTCAAGATAAAAAATCGGCAGCTGAAACATTTTTTCTGCCATCATCGCGTAGGCCTTTACATCTTCATTGGTTATACGGGAATTAGATGCGGTTAGTTGGGCCGCTTTGCAATCTTCATTCAAAATGCAATAGCCCTCCATGACGATTTCATCCCAGTCCATGATCTCGCCAAATTCCTTTACAGCTTGATGATGAAGCCCTGTAATCCACTGCGTATCGCTGCTATTTAAGATTGTTGGGATAAAATACAGATCAAAACCCGGTGTTACGGTTTCAATGCTGGAAACTTCCAAGACGCACGGAACGGTATACCTTCGGATTCTTGCCATCAAATCAAGGACATTTTCAAGGGTCACTCCGTCTGTTCCGCCGACCATCACGGCATCGGTGCCTGATTCACATATTTTTTCTAACTGGTCGTCTGAAATTTCTTTATTTGGATCGAGTTTAAACACGTGGCGCCACTCGCGAAAATCATACATTAAAGGATTCCTCCATTACATAAGTCCATTTCACCATTATAGCATTAGAGGAATCGTTTAAAAAATAAAACCATATAAGAAATAAAATCCAAAAGAAAAACCGAAGAGCGCTCTCTCCGGTTTGTTTATACTTCTTCCGTTTTGCTGTTTTCTTCTTTAATCCGTTCCAAAACCATTTCATACGTATCATTGCCAAAATTCAAGCAGCGTTTTACCCGTGAAATCGTAGCGGTACTTGCGCCCGTTTCGGTTTCAATTTTGTGGTACGTATTTCCTTCACGGAGCATTCTGGCAACATCTAACCGCTGGGCAAGAGACTGAATTTCATTGATCGTGCACAAATCATCAAAGAAACGGTAGCATTCTTCTAAATCCTTTAATGAAAGTACTGCTTTAAACAATTGATCGAGCTCTTTTCCCCTTAATTTATTTATTTGCATATACTTTACCCCTTTTAATTAATTTACATTAAATGAAACGCTTTTTTGTAGTCCAGGGTTGGTTGGCACAACATTGACCCACGTTTTTCCCGGTACTAAACGAACCTCTTCCCCATCCTTTATCGGAACAATTAAGCCGTTCTTATTCTTCCATTCTACCTCAGTTACTTTCCCCTTTTGAAGCAAATAACCTTTTCCGCCGGATTTCAGATCAATATCCCTGCGTCCATACGAATCAATTACTTGATGAACGGCTTCAATGATAAAAATATTATCGAGCAGAACAGGTTCTTTCGTGTCTAAATCAACGGTTTGCTCTCCGCCTGAGAAACGCTTATATTTGCCTAGTGTACTGTCATACTCGTAGGTTGAATCAGAAATTGCACTTTTGGAGTAGGAAATCATGACGGACTTGGCATCATTTCCTGTAATATTTTTGCTTTCTTCCTCTGTATAGAACTTAAAAGCAGGTGGACTTTTTTCCATAGAGTAATGTTTTTGTTCGGCGCCCTTTAAAATATTGTCATAGGTAATATAAGAGTTATGAGGTGCTTTCCGCGTGCTTGATCGTTTAAATAGGGTCCCATCATAAACCATTCCGTTCAAATTATCGATATAATTTTCCTCAAGCATTTTCTTTGCTTCCTCACTCCAGCCGTGGGCAATATAGAGTGCGTTTAGTCCTTTAGCCAGTTCAATATAATAATCCCTTGCACTTCGGACAGGACCGATATTCGTCGGCTTTTCACTTTGAAAAACGGCCAGGAAGCGGGTGATATCGCCCTCTGCCAGCACTTCATAGACCACATCAGCTTTGTTTAAACCTGACTGCGGTCTTGCTTTTGGATGATTATTAACCATTACCGCTACAGCTCGACCATCGACAGCGGTTTTAGACCTAATACCAGTCAGCGGGAAAAAATAAGGGTCCTCTTGCTTCTGGTCCTCTTTTTCCACCACTTTGTCAACTACTTCGTGCTTTTTTTCCGGTTCCTTAACCTTTTCCTTGTTACTGCAGCCTGAGAACAGTAAAAGGACAGCTGTCATGGCAACAGCCCATTTTTTCATCTATGCAACACCCCGAATTCCATTCTTGATGTTAGACACTTTCGCGCTTTAACCCTTTACCTAATTACAGTTTAACGCATTATCGAAGGAAATAGAACTGTTTTATTCATCACATCATACATTCCTTGCTGTGTAACACGAATGTATGGTAAATGAGTAGACGAAAAGAACAATAAACTATACATCGGATCGGAAAAAGAATAACCTCTGGCCGCCAGCTCTTCGAACAATCTTTTTTCCTGAATCATTAAATCTTCTACCGACGCTTCGGACATGATTCCGCTTAACTGGAGCGGCAGCTCGCAGACAATCTCGGCGTTCTCCATCACTACTATCCCGCCGCCCAGCTCTTTCATTCTATTAAAAGCATGAATCATATCTTGTTTATTTTTTCCTATTAAAATAATATCTCCTGTATTCGAAAACGAGCTTGCTAAAGCAGAAAGCTTGGTTGCAAAGCCTTTTAAGATAGTATTAATCCGCCATTTTCCTTGCCGGTCAATTAAAGTAAAGAAACATTCATCATGATTGGTTGGCAGTTCATCACTGGAAACATCAATCGCGATTGAATAAGGTTTTGTGATAACGGAATTCTCCATTTTCACTCCAAAAGGCATCGAGAATTGCAAATCATCCATTGTTAATTCCCAATCCAACTCCATTGGCTTTAATCCATATGGCGCCCAATTGATGGAAGGATAAGCGTCTTCTACCTTCACACCATCTCGCTTCACCCATTTTCCTTTAGCAAGAACGGAAACAGGTGTTGGATTTTCGATACTTGATAAAAAGTTAATATTGGCAACACGGCCAGTAGCAATATTACCATGTAAATGATCAATATTGTAGTATCTGGCGATATTTACAGTTGCCATATTATAGGCATCAATTACGGGAACTCCCTTTTCAATCGCAATCCGAATCATTTGGTCGTTGAGTCCTTGTTCGTAAAAAATCGATGAAGAACCATCCGTATTAAATATTAATCTATCATATGCCTCGATGCCTAATCGTTTCATGTCATCCAATATTTGCGGCAGATCTGGGCGAAGGGAGGAATACCTGAGCGATACCATATATCCCTGCATCAGGCGGTTGTAAACCTCCTCACCTGTCATCGCTTCATGGTCACAATCAGCACCTAAAAGCATCATTTTTGCTAATGTTTTTTCAGAAGCACCGGGAAAATGCCCTTCGATTTGCTTACGCATCCGTTTTGCTTCTTGAATCCAATGCAGCATCATATCATCGCCATCAAGCAGCTTCGGCCAACCGGTCAGCTCGCCGCCCTGAAGGACAGCATCATGCTCAAGCCAGGATTTAATATTACTGTGTGAAAAAATCTCTTCTTCATGCAAAACTTCGGTTTGCGAATCAAAACGACACCACCAAAACATCGTTGTTGGAATCGAACGAAGGTCCTTCAATAATGAGAACGCTTCCCTTTTTTTCATATTTAAAATCAAGGCCATATTGTCACTAATTAACGTCGTGGTCCCAAACTGTGATGCATAGGCAGCAAATGTATGGGGATTATATAAATTAAATGGATGAGCGTGTGGTTCAATGTATCCTGGTACAAGGATTTTGTCCGTACAATCAATGATTTCACAGCTCTTTACATTTTCCGGCATTTTATTGCCAACATATACAATCCGATCTTCGTAAATCCAAATATTAGCACGCATCCATTTGCGAAAGGTCTGATTTAAATACAAAGCATTTTTTAATAATATGGTGGGAGCCGTTTTCCCATCCAACACGGACACATGCATGCGCAAGTGTTTATTTTTCCAGCGGTAGCGTTGTTCCAACATACAAAATCCCTCCCTTTTCAAAAAACTATCTATATAATAAAGTCTTGATTTATCAACAAAGAAAGCCCTTACAAAATTTCTTTAGATACTATACTATCATACTTTACAATTTAAAGCAGTAAAGAAATGATAAATATTGTAAAAATGTTGTGAAGGAGTGAACAAAATGAATATCAGACCAAATATCGGCATATTAAACGCATTAATCCGGATTACGATGGGTCTAACCATTCTTGCTTGGAGTACCTCTAAATTGGTGAAGCACCCGTGGCGGGATTCCTATTTGTTTGTGGCATTATGCGGAGCGATGAAGGTTGCTGAAGGAATTGTCCGTTATTGTCCGATAACAGCGCTATGTGAGAAATGCCAGGGAATGATTGAGGATCACAATCGTTCGACGGATTCCATGGATGGGATGGAAGGTATAGAGGTTCCTTATAATCCAACCTGAAATCTAAAAGGGGGCTGACCGTAATCGGTCAGCCCTTTCCTTGTAGGAATGTACAACTCAAAAAACGTGCGAGATAGCCTTTGAACCGATATCTTTTCGATAAAATACACCGTCACACTTTAATTTTTCAAGTTCAGCATAAACCTTTTTCTGCGCTTCAACTAAATTTTCAGCCTTTGCTCCTACTAAAAGAACCCTGCCTCCGGCTGTAGTGAAGTCGCCTGCTTCGTTTTTCCGCGTTCCCGCATGGAAGGTGAATACATTTTTATCAAATTCACCTAATCCATGTAACACGGCACCCTTTTGATATTCTTCAGGATAACCCTTCGAAGCGACTACCACACCAACCATGGACTGGGAGTCCCATTCTAGGGCCGGAACACCGCCATCTAGAAGTTCTAGGATTACAGCCACTAAATCCGACGACAATCTCGGTAAAATCACCTGTGTCTCCGGATCCCCGAAGCGCGCGTTAAATTCTATCACCTTTGGGCCTTCAGCAGTTGCGATTAATCCAGCATACAAAATCCCGCAAAAGCTTCTGCCTTCTTTAACCATCGCTTTGGCTGCAGGGCGAAGAACGGTTTCAACAGCCGTTTGAACCATATTTGCACCAATTTGAGGAACAGGGGAATAGGCACCCATTCCGCCGGTATTCGGCCCCTGGTCACCATCAAAGGCTCGCTTATGGTCCTGGGCAATCTCAAGCGGAATGACCACTTCTCCGTTCACAAGGGCCATTAACGAAAACTCTTCGCCGCTTAAAAATTCTTCAATAACCACTCGTGCGGATGCAGCCCCAAATTTCGCACCAACCAGCATGTCTTCCAAGCTTGCTAAGGCTTCCTCTTTAGTCATTGCCACCGTTACACCTTTACCGGCTGCTAAGCCGTCCGCTTTAATGACAATCGGTGCACCCTTTTCCTCTACATACTGACGCGCTTCCTCAATAGAGGTAAAAACTGCATAATCAGCTGTTGGGATCTGGTATTTCTTCATTACTTCCTTCGCAAACGATTTGCTTCCTTCAATTTCAGCAGCGGCTTGGCGCGGTCCAAACACCTTCAAGCCTGCTGCTTCAAACTTATCCGCCAAACCTTCCAACAGCGGAACTTCAGGGCCGATAATCGTTAGGCCCACGTTCTCTTCCTTCGCAAATTGAAGGAGCTGCTCGCTGTTCGTTTCGTCTATTGCAACAAGCTCCGCCACATCAACCATGCCGTCATTACCAGGAGCTGCATACACTTTTTCTACAAGCGGGCTTTCACTTACTTTACGACAAATGGCATGCTCTCTTCCGCCGCGGCCAATGATTAGAACCTTCACCATGTCTCCCCCTTAATGTTTAAAATGTCTTACTCCTGTAAATACCATTGCAATTCCGTATTCGTCTGCTTTTTTGATGGAATCGGCATCGCGAATGGATCCGCCAGGCTGAATAATTGCGGTAATTCCTGCTTGAGCAGCTGCTTCCACGGTATCATCCATTGGGAAAAACGCATCGGAGGCAAGTGCGGCACCCTCGGCCTTAGTGCCTGCCTGTTTCAGGGCAATCTCTGCTGAGCCCACACGGTTCATTTGACCGGCACCAATTCCAAGTGTCATGTCTTCACTTGAAACAACGATGGCATTTGATTTCACATGTTTTACTACCTTCCAGCCAAGCTTCAATGCTGCCCATTCCGCCTCTGTCGGCTGTCTTTTAGTTGGAATCGAAATCTCGGCATTCTCTAGTGTGAAACGATCCTGTTCTTGGACAAGTAATCCGCCTTCGATCGTTGTCATCTTCATTTCTGCCTTTGGTGCTTGCTCGAACGGAATCGTTAATAATCGTAAATTCTTTTTCGCTGTTAAAATTTCTAAGGCTTCTTTAGTGAAAGAAGGAGCAATGATAATTTCTAAGAAAATCTCATGAAGTTTTCCAGCCGTTTGTCCATCGACTTCCCGATTAAATGCAATGATTCCTCCGAAAATCGATACCGGGTCCGCTGCGAACGCCTTTTCAAACGCCTCAAAACCCGTCTTCCCTGTTCCAACACCACACGGATTCATGTGCTTAACTGCAACGGCTGCAGGCTCTGTAAATTCTTTAACAATTTGCAGGGCGGCATCGGCATCATTGATATTATTGTAAGAAAGCTCTTTGCCATGAAGCTGCTCGGCATTTGCAATCGAGAACGTGGAGCCTAATGGCTTTTTATAAAAAGCAGCTTGTTGATGCGGATTTTCTCCGTACCTTAATGTCTGCTTCAATTCATATGTAACCGTCAATTTTTCAGGAGTTTCTTCCTGAGCAAGATCGGTCATATATTCTGCAATTAAAGCATCATAGGCAGCTGTATGGCGGAATACTTTCGCCGCAAGCTTTCTCCTGGTTTCAAGCTTCGTTGAACCATCTGCCTTTAATTCAGTCAGAACCTTATCATAATCAACAGGATCTACAACTACAGTGACATATTGATGATTTTTTGCAGAAGCGCGGAGCATCGTCGGTCCGCCAATATCAATATTCTCAATCGCATCCGCTACCGTTACATCCGGCTTTTCAATCGTTTGCTGGAATGGATAGAGATTCACGCAAACAAGCTGGATTGGCGTAATGCCATGCTCATCAAGCTGTTTTTGATGGTCCTTCTCATCATGCTTTGCAAGTAATCCGCCATGAATATACGGATTTAATGTTTTAACACGGCCTTCTAAGATTTCTGGAAACCCGGTAACATCACTGACACCGAATACTGGAATCCCCTGCTCCTGAAGCATTTTCTTTGTCCCGCCGGTTGAGATGATTTCAAAGCCTAAACGATCTAATTCTCTAGCAAATTCGCTAACTCCACTTTTGTCAGATACACTAATTAGCGCGCGCTTTTTCTGCATATAAAACCTCTCCTTGTGTAATAAGCATTTGTAGAATCGATGGATATAGCTTATGCTCAATCGCCTGAATCTTCGTGGTTAAACTTTCTCTTGTCTCGTTTTCCTCAATTCGTACTCGTTCCCTGACAATGATCGGGCCTGTATCCATTCCAGCATCGACAAAATGAATGGTTACGCCGCTCCATTTTGCTTTCGCTGCTAACGCCTGGCCTATTGCATCTTTACCTGGGAAGTCTGGCAGAAGGGAAGGGTGAATGTTCACGATTCGCCCCTCATACTCTTTTAATAAGGTCGGTCCAATCAGACGCATATACCCGGCAAGAACAATCAAATCCACTTTATTTTCCTTCAGCAGTACAGATATGACTTTTTCATAGTCTGCCTTGCCAGGATAGTCTTTAGGATTAAAAACAAAACAAGGTATCCCGGATGCTTTTGCTCTTTCGATGACGTAAGCACCTGGCTTATCACAAATCAAAAGGGCCAGGTTTGCTGCAAGCACACCGGATTGAACAGCCTCAACGATCGTTTGAAAATTGCTTCCGCTTCCTGATGCAAACACGGCGATTTTCTTCATCGACGGCCACCTAAACCTTTAATGTTTATTCCTTCTTGATCGGTCACGACGCCGATTTCATAAGCTGTTTCACCACATTGACGGAAATATTCCACAAGTTCCGCTGCATTGTCTTGATCCACCGCAACGACCATGCCAATTCCCATGTTAAAAATATTATACATCTCTTTATAATCGATTTGTCCAACCTCAGAAATCAATTTGAAGATATTCGGGATCTGCCAGCGTTTTTCATCCAACTCCGCACCTAGGCCGGCAGGCAGCATTCTTGGAATGTTCTCGATAAATCCGCCCCCCGTAATATGGGCCATCCCTTTTAGGTTAAACTTTTCAAGCGCAGACAAAATCGGCTTTACATAAATTTTCGTTGGTTTTAATAATTCTTCCCCTAATGTACACCCGAGTTCGTCAACGAATTCAATTAAGGACCAATTGTTAAACACTTTTCTAACAAGAGAATAGCCATTACTGTGGATCCCGCTGGAAGCGAGCCCGATCAGCACATCGCCAGGCTTGATCGCTTCGCCGTTGATTAACTTCGACTTTTCACATGCACCGACTGTAAATCCAGCCAGATCATATTCATCCTCGCGATAAAGTCCCGGCATTTCTGCTGTTTCCCCGCCGATCAGAGCGCAGCCAGCCTGCTCACAGCCGTCCGCAATTCCCTTCACAATGGCCTCGATTTTTTCAGGAACAGCTTTCCCGCAAGCGATATAATCGAGGAAGTATAACGGTTCTGCACCTTGCACGACAATATCATTCACACACATGGCAACCGCATCGATACCAATCGTATCGTGCCGATCCATCATAAAAGCAATCTTCAGTTTCGTGCCGACTCCATCGGTGCCTGAAACCAGTACTGGTTCTTTCAAATTTAACGCAGAAAGATCAAACATGCCGCCAAAACCGCCGAGACTGCCCAGTACACCGTTTCTTGCTGTTCTTTGAACATGCTTTTTCATCCGATCAACGGCTTCATAGCCTGCTTCGATATTTACTCCTGCTTGTGTATATGCATTTGCCAAAAGTCGTCAGCCCCTTTGATAATAGTACTGAAGTGTATCAGGATATATTTCTGTCGGATAATTTCCAGTAAAGCAGCCAAGACAAAAACCACCGTTACCGTCCTGCCCAAGCGCTTTTACCATACCATCTAAACTTAAAAAGGTTAATGAATCGGCCCCAATCAGTTCCCTGATATCTTCAACCGATTTATCAGAAGCAATTAATTCTTCCCTTGTTGCCGTATCTATTCCATAAAAACAAGGGTTTTTAATTGGAGGAGAGCTGATCACCACATGTACCTCAGTCGCTCCTGCTTCTTTAAGTAGTGTGACAATTCTCCGGCTCGTCGTACCGCGTACAATCGAGTCATCCACCATGACAACACGTTTTCCTTCCACGACACCACGGACAGCGGAAAGCTTCATTTTAACACCCTGTTCGCGCAAGGCTTGTGAAGGCTGGATAAAAGTCCTGCCAACATATTTATTTTTTATTAAGCCCATTTCATAAGGAATGCCGGCTGCTTCGGCATAGCCAATGGCTGCTGAAATACTGGAATCAGGAACGCCTGTAACAACGTCAGCATCAATCGGCGCTTCTACTGCCAGTCTTTTCCCCATGTTTTTACGGGCCGTATGGACATTGATCCCTTGGATATTACTATCCGGTCTTGAAAAATAAACATATTCCATCATGCAAATGGCTTTAGTTGAGCTGACTGCAAATCGTTCGGAAGTCAGCCCCTTCTCATTAATGATTAGTAACTCTCCAGGCATGATATCACGGATGTATTCAGCTCCGACTACATCGAAGGCACATGTTTCTGAAGCAACAACATAAGCATCGCCGAGGCACCCTAGTGAAAGCGGCCTTAGTCCATGAGGGTCAAGTGCTACCATTAACTCGTTTTCCGTCATAATTAAATAGGCATATGCACCTTTCAACATTGAAAGGGCATTTTTCACGCGGTCATTCATATGGGCAAAGCCGCTTCTTCTGATTAAATGTGCCAAAACCTCTGTATCTGAGCTTGTTTGGAAAATACTTCCTTGAGTCTCAAGCTGATGTTTTAAGGAATTCGCATTAACAAGGTTGCCATTGTGTGCAAGCGCCAGGCTGCCGCTTTGTGAATGGAACAGGAGCGGCTGGACGTTTTCGTAACCGCCGCCCCCTGCTGTCGCATAACGAACATGGCCAATGGCTGCTGAGCCAGTTAATTCTTTCATCGCATCTGCTGTAAAAATCTCCGTTACAAGCCCTTCGCCCTTAACCCCTTTTAAGGTTTTGCCATCAGAGACAACAATACCTGTCCCTTCCTGGCCGCGGTGCTGAAGGCTGTGAAGCCCGTAATAAGTAAGTTGGGCAGCGTCTGGATGACCCCAAACGCCAAAGACACCACACTCTTCGTTTAATCCCTTGATTTCAGCAAGCATGGGATCGCTCCTTTCCAGGCAGCTTTTAATTCTTCTACTGTGCTCTCAAGTACTGTTTCGCTATCCGAATTGACTTTGACTGTTCCTGAAAGATTTACTTCGCCGATCAATTGAGCTTCAACTAAACTTTCAAACTCCACTTGATGTTCTTTTTTCACTGATAATAAAAAGCGTGATTGTGTTTCACTGAATAGGGCAGAAACTGAATTTCCAGCAATTTTCACTTCCGCACCAAGTCCGTTGCCGTTAAATAAGGATTCTGCTAATGCTACAGCTAGACCGCCTTCTGATAGGTCATGGGCAGACTGAACCACCCCAGCGCGAATCGCAGCCAGAACTTGATTTTGTCTTTCTTTTTCTAAGGTCGTATTTAATGCTGGCGCTTTGCCAAAAACTTTGCCGTGAACTAGCTTTTGTAATTCGCTGCCACCGAACTCTTCTTTTGTTTCTCCTAGAAGGTAAATAAGGTCGCCAGTATTTTTAAAGTGTTGAGTCGTAATATGGTCTAAATCCGTCACAAGTCCTACCATCCCAATTACCGGTGTTGGGTAAATCGCAGTCCCGCTTGTTTCATTATAGAGGGATACGTTTCCGCCAATGACAGGTGTTTCAAGGACGCGGCAGGCTTCACTGATTCCATCAGCTGCTTTTTCGATCTGCCAAAATACTTCCGGTTTTTCCGGACTGCCAAAGTTAAGGTTGTCAGTAATCGCTAATGGTTCTGCACCAGAGCAGACAATATTCCTTGCTGCTTCGGCTACGGCAATTTTCCCGCCGGTTTCCGGGTCTAAGTACACATAGCGGGAATTGCAATCGGTTGTCATCGCTAAGGCCTTGCGGGTGCCGCGAATTCTGACTACAGAAGCATCTGACCCTGGCGCTACAACTGTATTAGTACGAACCATGTGGTCATATTGCTCATATACCCATTCTTTGCTGGCAACCGTAGGCTGGCTAAGGATTTTTAATAAAGTTTCTTTCAAATCCACAACTGGCGGAATTTCAGTCTCCATCGCTTGGAACTCTCGGAAATACGCGGGCTCCTGTGATGGCTTTTGATAAACCGGAGCATCTTCCGCCAAGGCATCTACCGGCACATCAGCAACGATTTCACCTTGATGGATTAAGCGCAGCTTTTTATCATCTGTAACCTTACCGATGGCAACTGCTTCTAAATCATATTTATCGAAAAGATCCTTGATCTCTTGTTCTCTTCCTTTTTTAACAACAATCAGCATCCGTTCCTGTGATTCTGACAGCATCATTTCATAGGCTGTCATTCCCGTTTCACGCTGCGGGACCAGGTCAAGATTCATTTCGATACCCATTCCGGCCTTGCTCGCCATTTCTGCTGAAGAGCTGGTAAGACCGGCTGCTCCCATATCCTGAATGCCGACAAGGGCATCGAAGTGAATTAACTCAAGGCAGGCTTCTAAAAGCAGCTTTTCCATAAACGGGTCGCCGACCTGAACCGCCGGACGATCTTCATTTGAGTTTTCTGTTAATTCTTCAGAAGCAAAGGTTGCACCGTGAATACCATCACGGCCTGTTTTGGCGCCAACATACATGACCGTATTACCTTCTCCGTGCGCCTGGCCTTTTTTAATATCCTTATGATCGATGAGACCTACACACATTGCATTGACAAGCGGGTTCCCTTCATAGCATGGTTCAAATTGGATTTCGCCGCCAACAGTTGGAATTCCGATACAGTTTCCGTAACCGGCAATTCCGGCGACAACCTCTTTAAATAGGTAGCGGACTCGTGCTGTATCAAGTTCGCCAAAACGAAGTGAGTTTAATAGAGCGATCGGACGGGCACCCATCGAAAATACATCGCGGATGATGCCGCCAACACCAGTAGCTGCGCCTTGATACGGCTCAATAGCGGATGGATGGTTGTGGCTTTCAATTTTGAATACGACCGCCTGGCTGTCGCCAATGTCGACAATTCCCGCACCCTCTCCTGGGCCTTGAAGGACTTTCTCCCCTGTTACCGGAAACTTTCTAAGGACCGGCTTGGAGTTTTTGTAGCTGCAGTGCTCGGACCACATGACCGAAAACAAGCCTGTTTCCGTATAATTTGGCGTCCGGCCAAGGATGTTTTCAATCATTGTAAATTCCTCATCGGACAAACCCATTTGCTGATATAATTTCTCTGCTTTTACTTGTTCTGGATTTGGCTCAAGCTTTAACAACATTTGCTTCCCTCCATGACTTTACAATTGATTGAAATAACTTTAATCCGTCTGCTCCGCCCAAAAGTTCATCTACAGCTCTTTCAGGGTGCGGCATCATGCCAAGAACGTTTCCTTTTTCGTTGGTGATTCCCGCTATATCTTCTAAACTACCATTTGGATTTTGCTTATAAGTAAAGACGATTTGGTTATTCGCCTTTAAGTTTGCCAGTGTTTCTTCATCACAGTAATAATTCCCTTCGCCATGGGCAACAGGAATCGTAATCGTTTGCCCTTTTTCGTATGCGGCAGTAAAAATCGATTGATTGGTTTCGACTTTTAATTCCACTGGTTTACAAATAAACGAAAGGCTTTCGTTGCGGCGCATAGCCCCTGGAAGCAAGCCTGCTTCTAGAAGAATTTGAAAACCGTTGCACACGCCGAGTACAGGCTTGCCTGCTTCAGCCGCTTTGACGACTTCCTTCATGACCTTGCTGAAGCGGGCAATTGCGCCCGTGCGGAGGTAGTCTCCATAGGAAAAGCCGCCAGGAAGAAGAATTCCGTCAAATCCTTCTAAGCTCTCAGTATCATGCCACACATATTCGACCTCTTCACCAAGCTCATCTTTGATGGCATGGTACATGTCGACATCACAATTGGATCCCGGAAAGACGATGACCGCAAACTTCACTGTGCGACACACTCCTCTACTTCATATCGGTAATCTTCGATAACCGGATTGGCTAGTAAACTTGTGCAAACTTCATTGATTACCTCATGAATATCACGTTCTGATTTTTCTAAAGTCAATTCCATATATTTTCCGATGCGGACGTCTTTTACTTCGTTATAGTTTAAGGAATTTAAGGAATGTGTAACTGCTTTCCCTTGCGGATCTAAGACACTTTCTCTTAATGTGACAAACACCTTTACTTTATACATGCTGACGTCCTCCAAGTCTTGTTAAGATATTTTCATAGGCTTCTGTTAAACTTCCTAAATCGCGGCGGAATACATCCTTATCGAGCTTTTCATTCGTCTCTTGATCCCACAGTCTGCAGGTGTCAGGAGAAATTTCATCAGCCAGCAGGATTTGACCCTCACTGTCTTTCCCAAACTCAAGTTTGAAATCAATAAGGCGAATCCCTAGTTCTTTAAAAAAGCTTGATAAAACTGTATTAATTTGAAGTGCTTTTTCTTTTAATACTGTGAGTTCATCTGTTGTTGCTGCCTTAAGTTCAAGAATGTGATCAACTGTTACGAGCGGGTCGCCAAGCTCGTCATTTTTGAGATAGAACTCTACAAGTGGTGCTTTTAGCTGCTGACCCTCTTCGATTCCTAATCTTTTGGATAGGCTTCCTGCAGCCACATTGCGAACGACAACTTCCAGTGGGATGATATCGACTTTCTTCACTAGCTGCTCAGTTTCAGAAGTCTTTTTGATAAAGTGGGAGTCAATTCCCTGCTCTTTAAGCTTTAAAAATAGCAAACTCGTAATCTCGTTATTTAAACGGCCCTTGCCATTGATGTCTGCCTTCTTCTCTCCGTTAAAAGCTGTAGCGGAGTCCTTGTATTCGACTAAAACAACTTGTTCATCGTTGGTTGCGTAAATTCGTTTTGCTTTGCCCTCGTATAGTAGTTCACTCATTATGGATCACTCCTTGTGTTCGCAATATTGGGAAACTTCATTATAAAGAGAGGCACGATCCATGCCCCTCTATTTTTTTAGTTCAATCCTAATCGTTCAAAAATCGTATCAACATGTTGAAGATGGTAGTTGTAATCAAAGCAATCCGCAATTTCGGCTGGTGAAAGCAAGGAAGTAATTTTGTCTTCTGCTTCAATCAAGCCGCGGAAAGGAACTTGCTTCTCCCATGCTTCCATCGCTTTTGGCTGCACCGTGTCATATGCTTCCTCACGGGATAATCCCTTGTCAATCAAGGCTAGCAGCACGCGCTGTGAGTAAATCAACCCCAGCGTACGATCCATGTTGCGTTTCATGTTTTCTGGATAGACCGTTAAGTTTTTCACAATATTTCCGAAACGGTTCAGCATGTAATTCAAGCCGATAGTCGCATCCGGCAAAATAATTCTTTCTGCTGATGAATGGGAAATATCACGCTCATGCCAAAGCGGTACATTTTCATATGCGGTCAGCATGTAGCCGCGAATCACGCGGGCAATTCCGGTCATATTTTCTGAACCAATCGGATTTCGTTTATGCGGCATGGCCGATGAGCCCTTTTGTCCTTTTGCAAAAAATTCCTCAACTTCACGCGTTTCACTCTTTTGCAATCCGCGAACTTCAACAGCAAATTTTTCAATCGATGTTGCAATTAAAGCGATTGTGGACATGTAGTGAGCATGACGATCGCGCTGCAGCGTTTGAGTTGAGATTGGCGCTCTTTGCAGCCCTAACTTTTCACACACATACTGTTCCACGAACGGGTCGATATTGGCATACGTACCTACAGCGCCGGAAATTTTGCCAAACTCAATTCCTTGTGCAGCCTGCTTAAACCGTTCTAAGTTGCGCTTCATCTCTTCATACCATAGAGCAAGCTTTAAGCCAAACGTCGTCGGTTCCGCATGTACGCCGTGCGTCCGCCCCATCATAACTGTGTATTTATGTTCCTGAGCCTTGTTTTTTAGAATCTCAATAAAGTTTTCAAGATCTTTTTGTAAAATCGCATTTGCCTGCTTTAAGACATATGATAATGCGGTATCGACTACATCCGTAGAAGTTAAGCCGTAATGCACCCACTTACGCTCTTCGCCTAATGTTTCGGAAACGGCGCGAGTAAAAGCCACTACGTCATGTCTTGTTTCTTCTTCGATTTCTTTAATACGGTCAATATTGAAGGAAGCATTCTCGCGTAACTTCTTTACATCTTCCTTTGGTATTTCTCCAAGCTCGGACCATGCTTCACATGCGAGGATCTCAACCTCCAGCCAGGCATTAAAGCGGTTTTCCTCCGTCCAGATAGCTCCCATTTCAGGTCTAGTATAACGATCAATCATGTTTTATCCTCCGATCATTTCTTTTGCTGTGCGCCAGATGCTGCTTTCGCTTATTTCTGAAAGTGCCGCTGAAACATCATCTCGTAAAATGGTAACATGCCCCATTTTCCTTTTCAATTTTGGCTCCTTTTTGCCGTATAAATGGACCTTCCAGTCTGTCTTTGCCGGAATCTCTTGATATAAATTTTCAAGATGCTCTCCTAATAGATTGACCATAACTGCCGGTTTTAATAGCTCTGTGCTGCCTAACGGCCAATTACAGATGGCGCGTATATGCTGTTCAAACTGTGACGTCTCACAGGCTTCAATCGTGTAATGTCCAGAATTATGCGGCCTTGGAGCCAGTTCATTAATGTAAATAGTTTCTTCCTCCGTCACAAACATCTCAACGGCCAGTGTACCGACCAATCCGATGGAATCAGCGATGAGCTTAGCCTTTTCCATTGCACGGCCTCGTAAATTTCCTGATATCCTTGCCGGAGCAATCGTTGTATGCAAAATATTTTCATGATGAATGTTTTCTGCTACTGGAAAAAATGCCGTTTCACCATTCAGTTTCCTCGTTACAATTACGGAGATTTCTTTTTCAAAAGGAATCCATTTTTCCAGTACACACGCCCCATGGTTAATGAGTGCATCTGCTTTTTGTAAATCCTTATCGCTTTTCAAAACAAGTTGTCCTTTGCCGTCATAGCCGCCTCGTGCCGTTTTCAATACAGCTGGGTAACCCAACCGTTTTATGTTTGAAAAAAGATCTTCAAGGCTGTTGATGACCTCATAAGGGGCAACCTCAACTCCAGCCTCTCGTATGGCTGCTTTTTCTTTGATTCGATCCTGCGTTATCGTTAATAGCTTTGGACCTTGCGGGACATAAGCCTTCTCACAAATCCACTCTAATGTTTCTGCATCAATATTTTCAAATTCGTAAGTAATCACATCGCTGACCTCGGCTAGTCTGCTGATTGCCTCGCGGTCATTATAAGCTCCGATGATTTCAAAATCCGCCACTTGGCCGCAAGGAGAGTCTTCGGCAGGCTCTAAAACGGCAATCCTGAAGCCTTGTGCTCTAGCGGACAATGCCATCATTCTGCCAAGCTGTCCTCCGCCGATAATCCCTATGGTAGCTCCAGGTAAAATGGTTTTATTAGACAAGTTGATCACTACTTTCTAGTGCTTCTAGTTTCATAGTTTCACGTCTAGCCTCTAATCTATTAACGAGTTCTATGTCTTCTGTTGCTAATATTTGTGCAGCCAGTAACCCGGCATTTACAGCACCGGCTTTTCCAATGGCCACGGTTGCCACAGGAACACCGCCCGGCATTTGCACGATTGATAGCAAAGAATCTAAGCCATTTAGGGCTTTTGATTGCACCGGCACCCCGATAACCGGCAGCGTGGTTTTTGCCGCCACCATACCAGGCAGATGAGCTGCCCCGCCTGCACCGGCTATGATAACCTTTAATCCTCTTTCTCTAGCCTTTTCGGCATATGTAAACATCAAATCAGGTGTTCGATGGGCTGAAACAACCTTTTTTTCATACGGAATCTCTAATTGATCTAATATTTCACAAGCGTTCTTCATCGTTTCCCAATCTGACTTGCTTCCCATGATGACACCGACGCGCTTTTCCATTCCGATTCCCCCATTGATTCAAAATAAAAACCCGGCACAAATGGCATCTCTAGAAGAGAAAGCCATTTGTCCGGGCGTGAGCATTTAAGGTCAACAAAACGGAAGCACTCGCCCCATTTTGTGTGCCGAACATATTGACTTTCCCTCATAGTCCAATAATTTACGGTTATTGGGTAGAAACTTATGGGCCATATTCCCATGGATATACGAGGGTAAAGATAAGTTGTTTTGTTAGATTATCTGCCTTTATCTTACCAATCAACTTTAAGACTGTCAACCAATAAATCGAACATTATTTTTAAATCACTCTATAACGTTCGTGTTTTACTCTATTATTTTCGCTTCAAAGACTATTTGACGGCCTATCGGCTCATAAATCGTCTCATTTCCTTTTTTTACTTCTTGAAAAATGGGTTTTTCTGTTCTCCGGACAGGAAAGTATCCTTGCTGCTTTATTCTATTCAGGCATTCCTCAATACTTTCATTTTCCTGCACTTCAAATTGCATCTTCTTTTTACTCATGAAAACAATTTCCCTCTTTTCACAGATTTCACCCAGAACCCGCCGTGAATCGCTTTCGGTTCATACGAGATAATGAATGCTTTCGGATCCAAGCTTTTAATCGTATCATATAGCTTTAATTCAAATTTTCTAGGGGTGAGAATTTGCATGGCCATGCGATCGCCCTCAAGACCATTTGCCTCCCAGTTTGTCACACCGTACCCTTTTTCTCTTAAAATTTTAGGCAAATCTTTATCATATTCCTTTGTAATGACATTAACAGTAATATACCCCAATGCCAGTTTCTCTTCAATTTTCATCCCAACAATGACACCAATGCCATATCCCACCGCATAGGCAATCAGGTTTTGGATTTCATTCAGATTATTTAAGACAAGGCCGAGTCCCAGTACATATATAACCACCTCAATCATACTTAGAAACGCAGCTAAGTAACGCTGGCCCTTTAAGGTCAGAATCATTCTTATTGTAAAAAAAGAAACATAAACAATATTAATCACGAGGATAATGGCAACCATAAGTAAACTATTTTCCAACATAAAATGTCCCCCCTTGCTTTTTACACACTATACTTTAGCACATAATTTATAAACGGTCAGTCCCTTTGTATAGATTCTTTAGCAACTAGGGATTTTACTACCATCGTATCTTCCGCAAGTTTGATCTTATAATCATATAGTGTTTGAGCAATAATCCGTCTTGCCTCTTTGGCAGCATCCCAATATAAAGTATCGTCCACAAGGCCGGTAATCGTATATTCAATCCCTCTAAAGTTAGCGTTGATTGACGTCATCCCATAAACTTGAAATGGCTCGACAACACAATCGGAGGAATCCTTTTTTAAACAGGGCTCGTTTGATTCATTTATTTTTTCACAAGCAATTTTCAAGATCTCCAGTACCTTGGATGGATCTTCCCGATAACTCACAACTACTCTTTCAATAACACGCATTTGGTCAATATTATAGTTTTGGATCTGCTTTACTTCCCCATTGCTGATCGTAAGCAGTTTGCCGCTCCACTCTCTGACCTTTAAAAAGCGCAGGCCAATCTCCTCGACTGTCCCATTGAAAGTATTATTAACGGTAATAAAATCACCTTTGTGAAGCTGCTTTTCATAAATTAAAAAAATTCCTGACAAGATATCCTTTATCAGGCTTTGCGCCCCAAACCCGACGATAACCCCGACAATCCCGGCCCCGGCCAATACTCTGCCAAAATTATTCACATACTGCGATATCGCAAAAAATATAACTGTTAGAGTTGCCGTGTATTTGGTGAGGGAACGAATCATGCTTTCAATCGTTTGCTCTTTCCGTTCCTCAAGAAAATTCGTTTTTTGAAAAAAATTATGAATCACTTTATTTATGATAAAAACAGTTAGCCATGCGATAACAACCGCTAATACAATACTAGTTAATTTATACTGATGCAGAAAATCGAGCCTGTCCATTATGTCACCTTCTTCCATTCCGTTCATCTTTAGTCTTTACCATTGAGGGCATACTAAATGAATAAAATGGGGGTAATTTTTATGCTTAAAAAAGTTCTTCTAATTTTGTTACTAGTTTTTTCTATCATTTCGTTCTATTCACCTGTATATGCTGAAAACTCTATAAAGGCTGCTTTCGTTCGGGGGAATGACCTTTGGATTAAAATCGGTGATAGAGAAAGGAGGATCACTGCCGGAGCTTATGTAAGGTATCCAAAGTGGTCGTTTGATGGTCACTGGGTTGCTTACCTAAAGGGCGGGGATTCTCCCTATAACGGCGAGCTGTGGCTTTACAATATTAAAATAAACAAACACTTTAAAGTAGCACCGAATATTACCAGAGGCTTTCAATGGTCTCCTCGGGAAAATAAAATTGGTTTTCTTAAGGGAAAAGATTTATTTGTTTTAAATACGGGTTCCTCTTTTCTGGGTAATCAAGTAGCCGTGAATATTGAAAATTTTTCTTGGCTACCGGATGGAAAGGGGTTACTTACCTCTTCAAAGGAAAGCGAAAAGCTCAATTCTGATATCATATTATCGAAGGTTTTATTAGTTCCCCATAGGCCGATAACAAAGCACTTTTATACAGTGCCTGTTGGGGAAAATGAGCTTTATATTAGTACAAGTCAGTTTAAATGGTCTTATGATCATAAGTGGATTAGTTTTTTAATGGTGCCAGCAGCGTCCTTATCTGCTGATGGTAATATGCTTTGCGTTTTATCCTCTGATGGAAAGATCTTTAAAAGAGTTGATGAGATGTTAAACTATGAGGAATGGTTTCAATGGGGACCTGCTAAAAATACTCTTGGATATATAAGCGGGGCAGGCAGAGAGGCATTGAAGAATAAGCAATTAAAGACGGTTAGTGTGCCAGATTTTCATAGGGTAGTTCATACTCCAAAGGGATTTGCTGATCGGGACTTTGCTTGGAAGAATAATGATATTTTGTATGCTTCACGTTCAAAGGAAAGTGAGTTAGTGGATGTTAATAAACGGCCATTGCCGAGTATATTTGAGGTTTCTAAAAAACAAGTGCAAGTGACATTCCCTCCTAAAAAGAAAGGCGACTTTGCACCGAAGTTTGTGAACCGTTCTCATATTTGGGTTAGGACGGATAGGGAAAGGGCTAATGTATTTGTTTCTTGGAACGCAGGAGAGGACTTATGGATTAAGGATATTACTTTAGGAACCTGGTATTACGAGAAGTGGCATTGGGATGAGGTTTTGGATTTATATGAGGGAATTGGTATTGGTATTGGGAAGGTATAAAGGTTGCTGGGGTTAAGATATTACGAAGATTTAACAAGACCAAAGGGTTTGTCAGTCGGGTATGGTCTATGGGACATTTCGTGTGATTTGGGCTGGCTGTTTGTCTCATAGAAGCGGTCTATGGGACATTTCCGATGATTTAAGCTGGCTTTTTGTCCCATAGAGGGGGTCTATGGGTCATTTCGTATGATTCGAGTTGGCTTTTTGTCCCATAGTAGGGGTCTATGGGACATTTCCGATGATTTAAGCTGGCTTTTTGTCCCATAGAGGGGGTCTATGGGTCATTTCGTATGATTCGAGTTGGCTTTTTGTCCCATAGTAGGGGTCTATGGATCATTTCGTGCCGTTTAAGCTGGATTCTTGTCCTATAGAAACAGTCTATGGGACATTTCCGGCTGTTTGAGGTAAGTTTTGTTCCATAGAACAGTCAATGGGGCTCTTCAAACAGGATTCTTTGGTCCCAATAGAAAAAGACAACCCTCGCGGATTGCCCTGTTCTTGTGCCTGGCAACGTCCTACTCTCACAGGGGCGCGTGCCCCAACTACCATCGGCGCTGAGAAGCTTAACTTCCGTGTTCGGTATGGGAACGGGTGTGACCTTCTCGCCATAATTGCCAGACTATTTACTT
>NZ_JAHXYW010000001.1 GCF_019969725.1 Neobacillus bataviensis | reverse complement strand
TGACCTACTATAACAATTACAGATATCAATGGAATTTAAAGAAGATGACCCCTGTAGAATACAGAAATCATCTTCTCGATGTGGCATGACCTTTTTTAAAAATGTCCTTTACAACGGGTACACTTTAAAAAGGGGCTATGCCTTTTTTTGTAAATATTATCTGACAAAATCCTTAATGAATAGTGAAAATTTCTGTTTTTTTGATTACAGAAAGTGACACACTTTTAGTCCTCTACTACGTTATACTTTTTCGTAACAGATTAATAGAACTGTCAATAAGGAGGAAGCTGTTTGGTTGTTTATTTAGATGTAATTTGGGCTCTTAACTTGTTTTTTGATAGCCTTCTTCTTTATTTAACAGCTATTTTTCTAAAAAGAAGCATACGAATCTGGAGATTATTGGCTGGAGGATTTATTGGCTCACTAATTATTCTATTAGCCTTTACTCCAATAAATGTCTACTCAAACCATCCAATCGCAAAACTGTTATGCTCTGTCATGATGGTGCTGGCAGCATTTGGGTATAAACGGTTGTCTTATTTTCTCAAAGCGTTAATGACGTTATATGTTGCTACTTTTTTAATTGGTGGAGCCTTATTAGGCGCCCATTATTTCATTCAATACGATCCTGAGTTAACCACAAAGGTCTTAATGTCGAGTGTGAAGGGCTTTGGTGACCCAGTCAGCTGGTTATTCGTCCTGATTGGTTTCCCGGTTGCCTGGCATTTTTCAAGGAGACATATGGAAGGTATGGAAATGACGAAAATCCAATTTGAACAAATCGTCAATGTCAGCTTGAAAATAGGCAGTGAAACATTTGTTTTTAAAGGATTAGTTGATAGCGGAAATCAACTTTATGACCCGTTGTCAAGGCTTCCGGTTATGTTTGTATCCATTAAAAATCAATTGGATGCTATACCCGAGCAAATCAAGAAAATTGCAACTGATCCGGAACCGCTCATAATGGGGAGCGGGGAAGTTCCAGATGAATGGCAAAATAGACTAAGAATTGTTCCTTGCCGGGTGGTGGGACAAGAGCATCAGCTCATTGTGGCCATTAAGCCCGATAACATATTAATCGAACAAAATGGAGACCAGTATTTATGCGAAAAGGGTCTTGTATCCTTCACGATGCAGCAGCTTTCGGCAGATGATGCCTTTCAATGTATCGTTCATCCGAAAATGCTGACAGGACCAAAGCAGCAAGGAGGGACCGTGAAGGTAAGTTAATAATACTATACTCAGAAAAACATATTTTAGAAGGAGGAACAAGAATGAAAAAGTGGAAACTTCGCTTATCCTACTATTGGTATAAAATATTAATAAAATTAGGTTTAAAAACAGATGAAGTATATTATATTGGCGGAAGCGAAGCATTGCCGCCTCCTTTAAGCAAAGATGAAGAAGAGATGCTGTTAAAGAAGCTTCCCGGGGGTGACAAGGCAGCAAGGTCAATTTTAATTGAAAGGAACCTGCGTCTAGTTGTCTATATTGCTAGAAAATTTGAAAACACAGGCATTAATATCGAGGACTTAATTAGCATTGGCACGATTGGCCTGATTAAAGCGGTCAATACCTTTAATCCTGAAAAGAAAATCAAACTTGCTACATATGCTTCAAGATGTATTGAAAATGAAATTCTAATGTACTTAAGGCGTAATAATAAAATCAGGTCAGAGGTTTCGTTCGATGAACCATTAAATATTGATTGGGATGGGAATGAGCTTTTGTTGTCAGATGTACTGGGCACTGATGATGATATTATCACCAAGGACTTAGAAGCCAATGTAGATCGAAAGCTGCTCACTAAAGCTTTGCACCAGCTAACAGATCGTGAAAAACAAATAATGGAGCTTCGCTTTGGCTTAACTAATGGCGAGGAAAAAACGCAAAAGGATGTAGCCGATATGCTTGGAATTTCCCAATCCTATATTTCACGGTTAGAAAAAAGAATTATTAAAAGATTACGAAAAGAGTTCAATAAGATGGTTTAATAAATTTTTTTTCTACCAAAAAAAACCTATTATTTCGTGATTTTATAGCAATTTTCGACAATCATGCACCTGTTCACTCGTATGGACAGGTGCATATTTTTCCTCCTCAAGGAAATACTGTTTTTTGTACAGCAGCTCCTGTGAGGAGGAAAAAGAATTGACTCGAAATAAAGTTGAAATTTGCGGTGTGGACACATCAAAACTTCCTGTATTAAAAAACGAAGAAATGAGAATTCTCTTCAAGCAAATGCAAGAGGGCGATATATCCGCCAGAGAAAAGCTCGTCAATGGAAATTTACGCCTTGTACTAAGCGTGATACAGCGTTTTAACAACCGAGGTGAATTTGTCGACGATCTATTTCAGGTAGGCTGTATTGGGTTAATGAAATCGATTGATAACTTTGATTTAGGTCAAAACGTAAAGTTTTCCACTTATGCCGTACCAATGATTATTGGAGAAATAAGAAGATATTTGCGGGATAATAACCCTATTCGTGTGTCCCGCTCCTTAAGGGATATTGCTTATAAAGCCCTTCAGGTTAGGGAACGACTCATGAGCGAGACCTCACGTGAACCGACTGCTGAAGAAATCGCGAAGGTTTTAGAGGTACCACATGAAGAAATTGTCTTCGCCCTCGATGCTATACAGGACCCAGTGTCCCTATTTGAGCCAATCTACAATGATGGCGGCGACCCGATTTATGTTATGGATCAATTAAGTGATGAGAAAAATAAAGATATCCACTGGATCGAGGAAATCGCTTTAAAAGAAGGTATGCGTCGATTAAACGAGCGTGAAAAATTAATTTTGCGTAAAAGATTCTTTCAAGGTAAAACACAAATGGAGGTCGCTGATGAAATCGGAATTTCCCAAGCGCAGGTGTCCCGATTAGAAAAAGCAGCGATAAGACAAATGAATAAGAATATCCAAAGCTAAGCTGTCCAATGGGGGCAGCTTTTTCTGTTACTAAATCGACCAGCACTATCATATATTCTTTAATAGTACAGGAACTGGGAGTGGTATGTGTATGGTTAAAATTTCGGATTTCCAGATAAAAGATGTCGTAAATGTAGCAGATGGTAAAAGGCTGGGTAATATTGGCGATATTGAGATAAACTTAACCACTGGAAAAATAGAAGCAGTCGTAATCACTGGCAGCGGGAGGGTGCTGGGCTTTTTTGGGAAGGATGAGGATATCGTCATTCCTTGGAAAAATATCATTAAAATTGGTGAGGATGTCATTTTGGTAAGGTATAAAGGAAGTGTGGAAAGAATTTCTGAAGAAGCAGAAGTTTGAGCTTTGTCATTAGCGGTGACCATTTTTGCAATTCATGATAAACTAAAGAAAAACATTAGAGGTATGAACATGGAACCCTTTGTTTTAAAAAACAATTCAATATTATTAATTGACACCTGGACCGAGCGATATCCTGGACTTGTTGCTGGAATGACAACGAAAAATGGGGGGACCAGTAAAGGGAACTTTGAAACTTTAAATCTCGGCTTTCATGTTAATGATAATGTTAATGATGTAGGTTTGAACCGAGAAATAGTTTCTGACCTTCTTGATTTCTCTATAAATAATTGGGTAGGTGCCGAACAGACCCATGATACTTTTATTAAAAAAGTTTCAAAAGAAGATCGTGGTCTAGGGGCAGCTTCCTATGAACAGTCTTTCAAGGGGACGGATGGTTTTTATACAAATGAAGAGGGAATTCTTTTAACTCTTTGTTATGCTGACTGTGTCCCTCTTTTTTTTATTGCTCCTCAGGCACGCATGATTGGGGCTGCCCATGCCGGCTGGAAGGGAACAGTTGGAAAAATAGCTGGAAAGATGATTGAAGCTTGGAAAAAAGAAGGTATAGACCCTGAACAGATATTTGTCGCTGTCGGGCCATCGATTTGCGAAAAATGTTATATTGTGGATGATCGTGTCATTAACTTAGTTGAAAATACACTAGAAGATGTCGAAGGAAAACCATATAATCTAATTAGAGATAGCCAATATTCTTTAGATTTACGTGAAGTGAATCGGCAAATCCTTCTAAAAGCGGGAATCCCTGATAAAAATATAAGCATTACTGGATTTTGCTCAAGCTGTCATCATGATTTATTTTTTTCTCATCGTCGTGATCAAGGCAGTACTGGAAGAATGTTAAGTTTTATTGGCTGGAAGGAGACTAACAATCATTTATGAAGGTAGCAGCAAAGTTAGAACAAATCAGACAACAAATATATGAGGCATGCCTAAAAGTAAGTAGGGATCCTGAAGAAATAAAGTTGATTGCCGTAACGAAATATGTCAGCACCGAAAGAGCGAAAGAAGCATTAGATGCGGGCATTTATAATCTGGGTGAAAATCGTGATGAAGGACTTCTTGCAAAGTGGGAAGTGCTGCAGGACAAGCCTATTTGGCATTTTATTGGATCACTTCAGACTCGAAAAGTGAAAAATATTATCGATAAGGTTGAATATATTCATTCATTGGACAGACTTTCGCTGGCTGAAGAAATTAATAAACGCGCGAAACGGAAGATAAAGTGTTTGGTTCAAGTAAATGTGTCACAGGAAGAATCCAAACATGGATTAACTGCCGATGAGGCAATTACGTTTATTGAATCCCTCCGACCCTTTGAAAATATAAGTGTAGAGGGTTTAATGACGATGGCGCCATTTACGGATGATGAAATGGTTCTGCGTGAATGTTTTCGAAAACTGAGAGAACTTCAGGAACAAGTAAAGGCTTATAATTTAGATTTTGCTCCATGCACAGAGCTTTCAATGGGAATGTCCAATGACTTTACGATTGCGATTGAAGAAGGAGCTACAATGGTAAGAATTGGCACAGCACTTGTTGGTGAAGATGGTTAGGAGAGAAAAAAATGACGATTAAATCGAAATTAAAAACATTTTTCTTTTTAGATGATGAATATGATGATAACAATGATGGTTATGTTGAATCAGTTGAACCCATAAAACAAAAAAAGCAGCCTGTTAAACCACAAAATGTTGTCAGTCTGCAAAGTGTCCAAAAACCTGCAAATTCCAACACTTCGTCAAAAGGATCAAAAGTAATATTAGTTGAACCTCATGCTTATGCTGAATCAACTGAGATTGCGGACCACTTAAAAAATCGCCGTGCGGTAGTAGTGAACCTTCAGCGCATCGATAATGAACAAGGCAGACAAATTGTCGATTTTTTAAGCGGTGCTGTTTATGCTATCGGCGGGGACATCCAGAAAATCGGCACGAGCATTTTTTTATGTACCCCTGATAATGTCGAGGTTTCAGGAAATATATCGGAACTTTTTCCTGACACTGAAAATCAAATAACGAGGTGGTAAAATAAATGGATTTTATTTTTAGTCTCCTTTCACAATTATTATCGATTTATTCGTGGGCATTAATTATATATATATTGATGTCTTGGTTTCCAAATGCAAGGGAGACAACAATTGGCCGATTTCTTGCCAACATTTGTGAACCGTATTTAGTTCCGTTTAGAAAAATAATTCCTCCCATTGGCATGATGGACATTTCGCCAATTGTTGCTTTCTTGGTCCTAAATTTCGCCCAAAGCGGACTTAGCACTTTATCTAGATGGATATAAAAACTATACCCTAGGTTGTGTATACGAGAATGAACATATATCAGCATTTCCGTCCAGAAGAACGGGACTATATCGATCAGGTATTACATTGGAAGAATTATGTCGAAACTCAATATACTCCAAAGCTAACGGATTTTCTTGACCCTAGAGAACAGTATATTTTAACCATGTTAATTGGTGAAAATAACGATGTAAAATATACCCTTTTTGGGGGCGGCAATGGAGTGGAAAGAAAAAGAGCAGTATTGCTGCCTGATTATTTAACAGCAGAACAAGCTGATTTTCAGATTAGCCTGTTTGAAATTGATTATCCGAAAAAGTTTGTCACAATCGAGCATCGTCAGGTCTTAGGAACCTTAATGTCCTTAGGGTTAAAGCGCGGTAAATTTGGTGACATCTTAACCAATAATGACCAAATTCAATTGTTCGCTGCTGCGGAAATCAGCGAATATATTAAGAATAATTTGCAGACAATTGGCAGAGCTGGGGTTAAATTGGTGGAAACGCCGCTCGAAAAGGCCCTTAGCCTTCAAGAAGTCTGGGAAGAAATTGAATTAACAGTATCTTCATTACGACTGGATGCAGTTATTTCAAGTATTCATCATCTCTCCCGGCAAAAATCACAACTTTTTATACAACAAGGGCTTGTTAAAGTTAATTGGACATTAGTTGAGAACCCTTCATTTGAATGTCAAGCCGGGGATATGATTTCAGTTCGAGGATATGGACGAGTTAAAATTATGTCTTTAGACGGGAAAACAAAAAAAGAAAAATGGCGAATTACTGCCGGAAAACAAAAATAATTCAATTTTATGCAGGATTTTCGAAAAACATGTCGAATACTTCCTTATACATATATTAGAACCAGATTTATGGAGGTGGCATCCATGCCGTTAACGCCGTTAGATATTCATAATAAGGAATTTAATAAAGGGTTTAGAGGCTACGATGAGGACGAGGTTAATGAATTTCTGGATCAAGTGATCAAGGATTATGAACTAGTTCTCAGAGAGAAAAAAGAGATGGAAGAACGTTTAAATGAAATGAAAGAGCGGCTGGGCCATTTTACAAATATTGAAGAAACACTTCATAAGTCTATCATCATTGCTCAAGAAGCTGGTGAAGAAGTAAAACGTAACGCTCAAAAGGAAGCGAAGCTCATAATTAAGGAAGCCGAGAAAAATGCGGATAGAATCGTAAACGAATCCCTTTCAAAAGCAAGAAAGATTGCACTTGAAATCGAGGATTTAAAAAAGCAATCTAAAGTATTTCGAACTCGTTTTAAGATGTTAATTGAAGCTCAGCTGGATATGCTGAATACAGATGATTGGGATCACTTATTAGAATACGAAGTGGATGCCACAGAATTAAAAATCCACGAAGAAGAAGATTCATTAGCTTGACGAAATATGTTAAATTAGCATATAATTTTTTAACAGATTATACTGAATAGATGGCAATTGACGATGAAAGGGACAGTACAATTTTTCAGAAGGCTCTTTTAAGCGAGCCGGGGATGGTGAAAGCCCGGTAAAGCAGAAAAATTGGAAAATCACCCTAGAGTCCTAAGGTCGAACTTCTTAATGGAAAAGTAGATCTTGGCGTGTTATTCACGTTACGAATCTTAAGAGGATAGAACGAGTATACCCGTTCTATTTATCAGGGTGGTACCGCGGGAATCAAACCTTCTCGTCCCTATTTGGGATGAGAGGGTTTTTTTATTGGTCATTTGGCTATTCTGTTTCTATGAAAGTATCAGGAGGAAGAGAAAATGGAATATAAAGATACGTTATTGATGCCGCAAACGGAATTTCCGATGCGGGGCAATCTTCCACAAAGAGAGCCGGATATCCAGGCAAAATGGGAAGAGATGAATATTTATCAAAAAGTGCAGGAGCGCACAAAGGGGCGGCCAATGTTCGTCCTGCATGATGGACCTCCATATGCAAATGGTGATATCCATATGGGGCATGCTCTTAATAAAATCTTAAAAGATATGATTGTCCGTTATAAATCAATGAGCGGCTATCATGCTCCATATGTACCTGGCTGGGATACACATGGACTGCCGATTGAGCAGGCATTAACCAATAAAGGGGTTAAGCGTAAAGAAATGACCGTAGCTGAATTCCGTCAGTTATGTACTACCTACGCACTAGAGCAAATTGATAATCAGCGGACACAATTTAAACGTTTAGGTGTTCGCGGAGACTGGGAGAATCCATATATCACTCTTAAGCCGGAATACGAAGCCCAGCAAATTAAGGTATTCGGAGAAATGGCGAAAAAGGGCTATATTTATAAAGGTCTTAAGCCGGTTTATTGGTCTCCATCTAGTGAATCTGCTTTAGCAGAGGCAGAAATTGAGTACCAGGATAAGCGTTCCCCTTCCATTTATGTTGGCTTTAAAGTCAAAGATGGAAAAGGTGTCCTTGATACGGATACACAAATTGTGATCTGGACAACAACTCCTTGGACGATTCCGGCAAACCTTGGAATTTCAGTTCATCCGGACCTGACCTATGTCGTGGTTTCTACTAATGGGAACAAGTATCTAGTGGCTGAAGCCCTTTTGGAGGCTGTGTCAAAAGAAATTGGCTGGGAAAATGTCACCACAGTCCAGAAGGTAAAAGGTTCAGAGTTAGAAAACATTGTTGCCTCTCATCCGTTATACGGTCGTGATTCTTTAGTCATGTTAGGGGAACATGTTACAACTGATGCTGGTACGGGCTGTGTTCATACTGCACCAGGCCATGGGGAAGATGACTTCCATGTTGGTCAAAAGTACGGTTTAGAAGTGCTTTGCCCTGTTGATGATAAAGGCTATATGACGAATGAAGCTCCTGGATTCGAAGGCATATTTTACGAAGAGGCCAACAAGCCAATTGGTCAGGCTCTGGAGGAAGCAGGGGCATTATTAAAGCTTACCTTTATTACCCATTCCTACCCGCACGATTGGAGAACAAAAAAGCCGGTTATTTTCCGTGCTACTGCTCAATGGTTTGCATCTATTAAAGACTTCCGCAGTGAACTTTTAGAAGCGGTAAAGGAAACAAAGTGGGTTCCAGCATGGGGAGAAACACGACTATTTAATATGGTTCGCGACCGTGGTGACTGGTGTATTTCCCGTCAGCGTGTCTGGGGTGTTCCGATTCCTGTATTTTATGCTGAAAATGGTGTAGAGATTATCACTGACGAAACAATTGATCACGTTTCAAACCTGTTCCGTGAACATGGATCTAATATCTGGTTTGAGCGTGAGGCAAAAGATTTACTACCAGAGGGCTTTACACATCCAGGAAGTCCAAATGGAACTTTTACAAAAGAAACGGATATCATGGATGTTTGGTTTGATTCAGGTTCTTCTCATCAAGCCGTTCTCCTTGAGCGGGAGGATTTAGTTCGTCCGGCTGATTTGTATTTAGAAGGATCTGACCAGTATCGCGGCTGGTTTAACTCTTCTTTATCAACAGCTGTTGCTGTGACCGGAAAGGCTCCATATAAAGGTGTATTAAGCCATGGGTTTGCACTAGATGGTGAAGGCAGAAAAATGAGTAAATCATTAGGTAATGTTGTCGTGCCCGCAAAGGTTATGAATCAATTAGGTGCTGATATCCTTCGTTTATGGGTTGCTTCTGTTGATTATCAATCAGATGTTCGGGTATCCGATGCAATTTTGAAGCAGGTTGCTGAGGTTTACCGGAAAATCCGTAATACATTCCGTTTCCTTTTAGGAAACTTAGCAGATTTTGATCCAACAGTGAATAAAGTGGCCTATGAAAACTTGCGTGAAGTGGATCAATTCATGCTTGTTAAATTAAATAAACTAATCAAATATGTTCAAAAAGCATATGAAAATTATGAGTTTGCTGGGATTTACCATGCAGTAAATAATTTTTGTACCCTTGATTTAAGTGCTTTCTATTTAGATTTTGCAAAGGATGTCCTTTACATTGAGGCCGCTGACCATCAGGACCGCAGAGCGATTCAAACTGTTTTGTATGAATCCTTGCTTGCGTTAACAAAACTGGTTTCTCCTATCCTTTCCCATACAGCTGATGAAGTGTGGAAATTCATTCCGGCAGTTCAGGAGGAAAGTGTTCAATTAACAGATTTACCGGAATATGTTGATCTTCCAGGGGCGAAGAGCTTAGAAGAGAAATGGACGGCATTTATGAAGCTTCGTGATGATGTTTTAAAAGCATTAGAAGAAGCACGAAATGATAAGGTTATTGGAAAATCGTTAACGGCTAAAGTCACCTTGTACGTTAATGATAATACAAAAGCCCTTCTCGATTCGATTGAAGAAAACCTGCAGCAATTATTTATTGTTTCAGGCTTTGAAGTAGCAGGTGAATACGATCAAGCACCTGAGAATGCGCTGAAATTAGAATCAGCTGCTATTGTTGTCACCAAGGCAGAAGGTGAAACCTGTGAACGCTGCTGGGTGGTAACACCTGAAGTAGGTCAAGACCAAGATCATAAAACACTTTGCCCTCGCTGTGCACAAGTTGTTAAAGAAAACTATTCACATTTAGCATAATCATGAAGCCCCGTGGAAACGGGGCTTTTAATTTTTTCCTTCTCCGTTAATTGTTGTTGTTTGTGACAAATGTTTGACCGTGTCAGAAAAATACTTGAGGAAATAATATTACAAATGACAAAACGGAGGTAACAACTATGAATGCAATGCAGGAACAGCTGTTTTTGGAACTCCGTCAAACGAAAGAAGAAATTGAAATTTCATTAAAAAACAAACAGAAAAAAGATTGGTTAACAGACATTTTTGAACAAGAATTGGCTGACATAAATTGTGCTATTCAGAAGCTAAAGGATGGAAATTTTGGTCAATGCGAAATTTCAGGGGAATTTTTACCGGATGATTTGTTAAAAATAATTCCTACCTTAAAGACCGTTAAAGATTCAGAGTTATTAGAGGTATTTTGTAAAAAAACGATTCATTAGTCATTTTTATGATGTTACATTGTCGTTTTACGATTAAGTATGCTAAAATGCTAAGGATAAGTCTAGGCGAAATGTGGGGGATCTTAGTGTTTTATTACTTAATCGCTTTTTTTGTAATTATTTTGGACCAATTTACGAAATGGTTAATTGTAAAAAATATGTACTTAGGTGAAAGCATTCCAATCATTGATAATATTTTGTACATTACATCCCACCGCAATCGCGGAGCGGCATGGGGGATTCTGCAAGGTCAGATGTGGCTTTTTTATGTAATAACCATTCTTGTTATTGCCGGCATTATGTATTATCTTTACAAAGCAGCTAAAGGTAAATGGCTATTGGGAGTTTCACTTGCTTTTATGCTTGGCGGGGCTATCGGTAACTTTATTGATCGTTTAATTCGAAAAGAAGTTGTCGATTTTATCCACACATATATTTTTAGCTATAATTTTCCTGTCTTCAATATTGCTGATTCAGCATTAGTAATAGGAGTTATTTTATTAATGATTCAAATGCTTCGAGAAGAGAAGGAATCGAAGGAGAAGTCTTATGGAGAAAATGGAACACACCATTCTTGAAGAGCAAAAAGGGGATCGAATTGATAAAGTCATCTCGAGTCTCGATGAAGAATGGTCAAGAACACAAGTCCAGCAATGGATTAAAGATGGAAATGTCTTAGTAAATGGACAAAAAGTGAAAACAAATTATAAATGTGCACTGAAGGATGAAATTGAAATAACTATTCCCGATCCAGAAGAATTAGATGTTATTCCAGAAGAGCTAGACCTGGAAATTTATTACGAAGACAAGGATGTTCTAGTAGTAAATAAGCCTAGAGGTATGGTTGTTCACCCAGCACCGGGACATATGACGGGGACATTGGTGAATGGTTTAATGGCGCATTGTAAAGATTTATCCGGTATTAATGGAGTGTTAAGACCGGGGATTGTTCACCGGATTGATAAAGACACTTCCGGACTTTTAATGGTCGCCAAAAACGATATGGCTCATGAAAGCCTCGTCAATCAATTGGTTGAGAAAACCGTTACCCGTAAATATAAAGCTATTGTTCATGGAGTTATTCCACATGATTTTGGAACGATTGATGCCCCGCTGGGGAGAGATACAAAGGACAGACAAAGTATGGCAGTGGTTGATAATGGGAAGCATGCGGTCACGCATTTTCATGTGATCGAGCGATTTAAAGATTTTACCTTTGTTGAGTGTCAATTAGAAACGGGGAGAACCCACCAAATTCGCGTTCATATGAAATATATCGGCTACCCGCTTGCAGGGGACCCTAAGTATGGGCCGAAGAAAACGCTTGATATTGAGGGACAGGCGCTGCATGCCGGAGTGCTTGGCTTTACACATCCGAGAACAAATGAATATTTAGAGTTTGAAGCAGCACTTCCTGAAGATTTAGAAAGGCTGCTTGGCCAGCTTCGAAATAATCGTTGACATTATTTTAGTATTATTGTAAGATAACTATAGCTTAATAAGCCTTTAAATTCAGTCCCGTGAGGCTGAGAAGGAACGGTTGCTACTAAGGGGGAATCTATACCCTTATTAGTTGAAATGACTCGTTAACCTCTCGCCAAATCGGTGAGAGGTTTTTATTTTATAAAAAGCAGGTGTCCTATGAATCAGAAAGCTCTTGTTTTAGATGAGCAGGCAATTGGCCGTGCATTAACAAGGATTGCCCATCAAATCATTGAAAAAAATAAAGGGATTGAAGAGTGTATTCTTGTTGGAATCCGAACAAGAGGCATCTATTTGGCCAAGCGGCTTGCTTCAAGAATCGAGGAAATCGAGGGGAGTCCAATACCTGTTGGGGAAATTGATATCACCCTATATCGAGACGATTTATCGAAGAAAACGGAAAATCAAGAACCGCTAGTTAAAGGATCTGATATCCCAGTCAGCATAAGTGATAAAAAAGTCATTCTAGTTGATGATGTTTTATATACAGGACGTACGGTCCGCTCAGGACTTGATGCCTTAATGGATATAGGGCGGCCTTCAGCCATCCAGCTTGCCGTATTAGTCGACCGGGGCCATCGGGAACTTCCGATTCGTGCCGATTATGTTGGAAAAAACATCCCAACATCCAGTGATGAAAAAATCGTAGTCGAACTTGTTGAAGTGGACCAGATTGATCAAGTAAGCATATTTGACAAATAAATAGTTTGCCCTTTTAAATGCAGTCCTGTGAGGCTGACAAAGGGGAAAAGGCCGGTATCATTTTACGGCTTTTCCATACCCTCTTTGTCTTGCCATGGACTTAGAGGGTTTTTTTATTAAGAAATATCACAGAATAAAGAAAAATGGGGGAAATCCATATGAACAATAAACCAATCCTAGACGTAAAAGATGTTCCGAAACCTTCACAATGGCTTACCCTAAGCTTGCAACATTTGTTCGCGATGTTTGGCGCGACAATTCTTGTACCATACCTGGTTGGATTAAGCCCAGCCATTGCGTTAATATCGAGCGGTCTTGGAACACTGGCATTTCTCCTAATTACAAAATTTCAAGTTCCCGCATATCTCGGATCTTCGTTTGCCTTTATCGCTCCAGTAATTGCGGCAAAAGCTGCAGGGGGCCCTGGCGCAGCGATGGTTGGAACTTTTATAGCAGGTCTTGTATATGGGATTGTAGCGCTTGTCATTAGCAAAGCAGGACATCGCTGGATTATGAATCTGCTCCCGCCAATCGTGGTAGGTCCCGTTATTATAGTAATTGGTTTAGCCCTATCAAGTACTGCAGTAGGTATGGCAATGAATAATCCAGCTGGAAAATACAGCATGCTTCATTTCTCTGTAGCGCTTGTTACATTAGCAGCAACAATTATCTTCTCTATCTACGCAAAGAAAATGTTAAGTATCATTCCTATCTTAGGAGGAATTGTGGTTGGTTATCTCTACGCATTAATGGTCGGG
Source organism: Neobacillus bataviensis (assembly GCF_019969725.1). The sequence goes on along the minus strand of NZ_JAHXYW010000001.1, from coordinate 992,784 downwards.
ATTGTCGATTTCAGTCCAGTATTGAAAGCAAATTGGTTTGAAATGCCGGAATTCATTATTCCGTTTGTAAGCTACAAAGTGAAATTTACATGGGATCTAGCCGCATTAATGATTCCAGTAGCCGTTGTTACTCTTTCTGAGCATATTGGCCACCAGCTTGTATTAAGCAAAGTTGTAGGTCATGACTATATTAAAGAACCTGGATTACACCGTTCAATTCTAGGTGATGGAACTGCAACAATGATTTCAGCTCTAATTGGCGGTCCGCCAAAAACAACCTATGGAGAAAATATCGGCGTCCTGGCCATCACACGGGTTTACAGTGTTTATGTCATCGCAGGGGCTGCTGTACTTGCTATCATCTTCGGATTTATTGGGAAAGTAACAGCATTAATCCAAACTATACCAACACCTGTCATGGGTGGAGTTTCAATCCTGTTGTTTGGAATCATTGCTTCATCAGGGTTAAGAATGTTAGTAGACAGTAAAATCGATTTTGGTGATAAACGCAATTTGGTCATCTCATCAGTCATTTTGGTTATTGGAATCGGTGGAGCAATCGTGAAACTGCCATTTAATATCCAAGTTCAAGGTATGGCTTTAGCGGCTATCATTGGGGTGCTATTAAACCTCATTCTTCCTGGAAGACAGCCTGCAGAAGAAAATATGTTTGAAGCAGAACAAACGAATGAAACGAAGAAAATTGCATAACAAGAAAACCTTTTAAAAGAAGTCCAAGAGAGGCTTATAAGGGTGTTATCACTTAAACCGCATTTTAGCGCGGATTATGTGTGGATTCAAAACACCCTGATCATTTGGTCAGGGTGTTTTTTTGCAAAAATAGGAAAAGGTGGGGAACGAGTTGCTAAATCATTTACTTACCACGAACGAATTAAAGGTGGAAGAGATTTATCAAATCTTAAATGATGCACAGCGGTTTGCGGATGGCATGGAATGGCGCCCGGACGGTCAATTATTTTCAGCCAACTTATTTTTTGAAAATAGCACAAGAACGAAATGCAGCTTTGAGCTGGCTGAAAGAAAATTAGGATTAAGTGTTATCCCATTTGAAGTGCAAACCTCAAGTGTTCAAAAGGGAGAAACCTTATACGATACAGTTAAAACGCTCGAATCCATCGGAGTAAATACAATTGTGATTCGGCATAGCCAAGATCGTTATTTTGACGAACTTGTTGGAAAAGTGAATATACCGATCATTAATGGCGGCGATGGCTGCGGCCACCACCCGACACAATCCCTTTTGGATCTGCTAACCATCTATCAAGAATACAGAAGTTTTACAGGGTTAAAAATAGCCATCATCGGTGACATTCGGCATAGCAGGGTGGCACGTTCAAATGCTGACACCTTAACAAGGCTGGGAGCAGAAGTTGTTTTCTCGGGTCCAGAAGAATGGTTTGATAATCATAGCCTTCATGCGTCCAGATTTATTCCGATTGATCAGGCCATTCAGGAGGCAGATGTTGTAATGCTACTACGTGTCCAGCATGAACGTCACCAGAAAAAGGGAAGCTATACTTCCTCTGAATATCATCAAAAGTATGGCCTTACCCTTGAGCGGGAAAAGAAAATGAAACCACAAAGCATTATCATGCATCCCGCACCGGTAAACAGAAACGTGGAAATTGCTGATAGTCTAATAGAATGTGAGCGTTCAAGAATTTTTAAGCAAATGGAAAACGGTGTTTTTGTCAGAATGGCAGTGTTAAAAAGATCAATCGAAAGTATGAACGGAGGATATACTAATGAAAATACTTATTCAGAACGCCAGCTACATAGCATCTAATGGCGAAAATAAACAATCTGATATTTTAATAGAAAATGGGATTTTTACAAAAATTGAGAAAAAAATAGAAGAAAACGTGGATCGTAAAGTGGATGCAGAAGGACTCTTGGTAACGCCTGGATTTATCGACCTGCATGTTCATCTTCGCGAGCCGGGCGGTGAGAAAAAGGAAACCATCGCAACCGGAACGCTTGCCGCAGCAAAAGGCGGTTTCACTACGGTAGCAGCTATGCCAAATACCAGACCGGTGCCTGATAATGTAAATATTATGGCGGACGTGCAAAGGCGAATTCAAGAAACGGCAAAGGTCAGAGTTTTACCATATGCCTCCATTACTACTAGATTGCTAGGACAGGAACTGACCGACTTCGAGGGGCTTAAAAACGCTGGTGCTTTTGCCTTTACCGACGACGGCGTAGGAGTCCAAACGGCCAGTATGATGCTTGAAGCCATGCAAAAAGCTGCGAATTTAAATATGGCGATTGTTGCCCACTGCGAAGAAAATTCACTCATCAACAAAGGATGTGTACACGAAGGCAGCTTTTCGAAAAGAAATGGCTTAAATGGCATTCCTTCCATTTGTGAGTCTGTACAAATTGCAAGAGACGTACTTCTCGCTGAGGCAGCAGGCTGTCATTACCATGTATGCCATGTCAGTACGAAAGAATCAGTCCGTGTGATTAGGGACGCAAAACGGGCAGGCATTAAAGTTACAGCGGAAGTGACGCCGCACCATTTATTATTAACTCAAGATGATATTCCAGGGCTTGATGCCAATTATAAAATGAACCCTCCATTAAGGGATGAGAAAGACAAATTAGCCTTACTTGAAGGACTATTGGATGGAACGCTTGATTTTATTGCAACCGACCATGCACCACATACACAGGAAGAAAAAAGTGAAGGGATGGAATTAGCGCCTTTTGGCATTGTCGGCTTAGAAACAGCCTTCCCACTCCTCTATACTAACTTGGTGCTAAAAAATGTCATCTCACTTGAGCAGCTTATTAGTTATATGACTCAAAAGCCTGCTGAAACCTTTGAACTTCCATATGGGAAAATTGAAGTTGGGGAGCCGGCAGATATCGTATTATTAAACTTAAATGAAGAGCGTGAAATAAATCCTGATGAGTTTTTATCCAAAGGGAAAAACACTCCATTCGGCGGCTGGAAATGTAAAGGCTGGCCAGAATTAACGATCGCAGCAGGAAAAATAGTTTGGGAAAAAGGATGTGTAACAGCATGAAAGCACAGCTAATTTTAGAAGATGGAACGATTTTTATCGGAGAAGGTTTTGGAAGCCATATGGACACCTTTGGTGAAGTGGTTTTTAACACGGGTATGACTGGTTATCAAGAAATTCTATCTGACCCATCCTACTGCGGACAAATTGTCATGCTGACATATCCTTTAATCGGAAATTACGGTATTAACCGTGATGATTTTGAATCAATAAATCCTGCCGTTAAAGGATTTATTGTCAAAGAAGCCGTAGATTTCCCTTCTAACTGGAGAAGTGAATTTACCATCGACGAATATTTTAAAATGAAGAAAATTCCTGGCATCGCCGGCATTGATACACGAAAATTAGCGCGGATAATCCGCCAGTATGGAACATTAAAAGGAGCCATTTGCAGCATTGAAAACGATGCTGATGAAGTGTTGAGGAAATTAAGACAAACGCGCCTACCTATAGACCAAGTAAGAAGAGTTTCCACTAAAAATGCCTATCCGAGCCCAGGAAGAGGCAAAAGAATTGTTCTTGTTGATTTTGGGATGAAACACGGGATTTTAAGAGAACTGAATTTACGCGGCTGTGATGTTGTTGTTGTTCCGTACCATACAACGGCTGATGAAATTCTTCAGCTTCGTCCGGACGGAATCATGCTCTCAAATGGACCTGGGGATCCAAAGGATGTTCCAGAAGGCATTCAGATGATTAAAGAAGTGCTTGGAAAAGTTCCGCTTTTCGGCATCTGCCTTGGTCATCAACTCTTTGCTCTTGCCTGCGGTGCAGATACCGTTAAAATGAAATTCGGCCACCGTGGTTCCAATCATCCAGTAAAAGAACTTTCAACTGGGAAAGTGTCAATAACTTCCCAAAATCACGGGTATACGGTTGATAGTAAATCGATTAACAATACTAGGCTTGCGGTTACTCATATTGCATTAAATGATGATACGATTGAAGGCTTAAAGCATTTAGATTATCCAGCCTTCACAGTGCAATACCACCCTGAGGCATCCCCTGGACCAGAGGATGCAAATGGCTTATTTGAACAGTTTCTAAACATGATTGAATCGGAAAAACAGGAGGGAACAGCAGCATGCCAAAACGTACAGATATAAACTCCATTTTAGTAATCGGATCAGGACCCATCGTCATCGGGCAGGCAGCAGAGTTCGACTATGCGGGCGCACAAGCATGTATGGCTTTGAAAGAAGAAGGCTACCGTGTCATTCTGATCAATTCAAATCCAGCAACCATTATGACAGACACAGAAATGGCCGACGCTGTTTACATCGAGCCTTTGACACTGGAGTTTGTCAGCAAAATCATCCGAAAAGAACGCCCTGATGCCCTATTAGCCACTCTTGGCGGGCAAACAGGACTTAACTTAGCTGTGGAATTAGCAAATTCCGGCGTTTTGGAAGAGTGCAATGTTGAGATTCTTGGAACGAAGCTGTCAGCAATCAAACAAGCTGAAGACCGTGAATTATTCCGCAATTTAATGAATGAATTAGGGGAGCCGGTACCTGACAGTGAAATCATTCATGAATTAGAGGAAGCAAAAGTCTTCGTAGAAAAGGTTGGGTTCCCGGTAATTGTTCGTCCAGCCTTTACCCTAGGCGGAACGGGCGGCGGTATTTGTCACAATCAAGAAGAACTAGAAGAAATCGTGACGAGCGGTTTAAAGAACAGTCCTGTTCACCAGTGCTTGTTGGAGAAAAGTATTGCCGGCTTCAAGGAAATCGAATATGAGGTCATGCGCGATGCTAATGATAGCGCAATTGTCGTTTGTAATATGGAGAACATTGATCCAGTTGGAGTTCATACCGGTGACTCCATTGTGGTAGCACCAAGCCAAACATTAAGTGATCGAGAATACCAATTATTAAGAAATGTCTCTCTAAAAATTATCCGTGCGTTAAAAATTGAAGGCGGCTGTAACGTTCAGCTAGCCCTTGATCCTTATAGCTTTAACTACTACATTATCGAAGTGAATCCGCGTGTAAGCCGTTCATCGGCCCTTGCATCAAAGGCAACAGGCTATCCGATTGCGAAGCTTGCAGCAAAGATTGCCGTTGGACTTACACTTGATGAAATGAAGAACCCTGTAACAGGAAAAACTTATGCAAGCTTTGAACCAGCCTTGGATTATATCGTTACAAAAATTCCGAGATGGCCTTTTGATAAATTTGAATCCGGAAATCGCTCACTTGGGACCCAAATGAAAGCAACTGGCGAGGTCATGGCGATTGGCCGTAATTTTGAAGAATCATTATTAAAAGCAATCCGCTCACTTGAGGCAGGTGTTTATCACTTTGAATTGAATGGTGCGGATGAATTTGCAGATGAGCTTGTCGAAAAGCGAATTCGTAAAGCTGGAGATGAAAGACTCTTCTACATTGCCGAAAGCTTAAAAAGGGGAACCTCAATTGAGACAATTCACGAATGGAGTAAAATAGATTTATTTTTCCTTAAAAAGCTAGAAGGAATTATTAAACTAGAAGAAACACTATTAGAAAATCCTTTAAACGCTGAAATCTTATTGGAAGCAAAGCAAAAGGGATTTACGGATCAAAAGATTGCAGAACTATGGGGAATGAAGGAGACAGAACTTTACACCTTTAGAAAAAACAATCAAATTATTCCTGTCTATAAAATGGTTGATACATGCGCAGCTGAATTTGAATCAGAAACGCCATATTACTATGGAACATTTGAGGAAGAAAATGAGTCCATCGTTACCGACAGACAAAGTGTGGTTGTCCTTGGTTCTGGTCCGATCCGCATCGGTCAGGGGATTGAGTTTGATTATGCAACTGTTCACTCTGTCAAAGCGATTAAAGAAGCTGGTTATGAAGCAATTATTATCAACAATAATCCAGAAACAGTTTCAACGGATTTCAGTATCTCGGATAAGCTTTATTTTGAACCGCTGACAATCGAGGATGTTATGCACATCATTGACCTGGAAAAACCAATCGGAGTGGTCGTGCAATTTGGCGGGCAGACTGCTATTAATCTAGCTGGAAAGCTAGCTGAAAATGGTGTGAAAATTTTGGGAACCAGCCTTGAGGATTTAGACCGTGCAGAAGATAGAGATAAATTTGAATATGCCCTTCAACAATTAAATATTCCGCAACCTCTAGGGAAAACGGCTTTATCTGTTGAGGAAGCACGTTTGATTGCGGAGGAAATCGGCTATCCAGTTCTGATTCGTCCTTCTTATGTGTTAGGCGGCCGGGCAATGGAAATTGTCTACGAAGAAAATGAACTGCTCCGTTATATGGAGAACGCCGTGAAAATTAATCCAGAACATCCAGTCTTAATCGACCGATATTTAACTGGTAAAGAAATCGAAGTCGATGCGATCTGTGATGGTAAGAATGTGTTGATTCCAGGAATTATGGAACATATTGAACGCGCTGGGGTTCACTCAGGGGATTCCATTGCAGTATATCCGCCGCAAACTTTAACAGCGGAAATTAAACAAAAGCTAGTAGAATACACAGAGAAATTAGCGATTGGCTTAAATATTGTCGGACTATTAAACATTCAATACGTTATATCTGATAACCAAGTATATGTTCTTGAAGTAAATCCGCGTTCAAGCCGAACTGTTCCATTCTTAAGTAAAATAACCAATGTACCTATGGCGAAAATCGCGACAAAAGCTATTTTGGGAGTGTCTATACTGGACCAAGGTTACAGGGCAGGTTTAGTACCTGAAAAAGATGGCGTGTTTGTCAAAGTTCCGGTGTTCTCCTTTGCCAAACTGAAAAGTGTAGATATCAGCCTTGGACCTGAAATGAAATCGACTGGTGAAGTAATGGGTAAGGATATCACCCTTGAAAAAGCGTTATACAAAGGTTTAGTTGCATCAGGAATGAACATTCACAAGTTTGGAACAGTGTTATTCACGGTTGCTGATAAGGATAAAGCGGAAAGCTTAAAGCTTGCGAAAAGGTTTGCCGCCATCGGATACCGTTTAATGGCGACGAGCGGAACCGCATCAGTCTTAGAAGCTGCGGGACTTCCGGTAAAAGTAGTCGGTAAAATCGGCTCAGAGGGTGCTACCTTATTGGATGTCATCCATGGAGGCGAGGCTCAGTTTATCATCAATACCTTAACAAAAGGCAAACAGCCGGAAAGTGATGGATTCCGAATTCGCCGCGAAGCCGTCGAAAATGGGGTGCCATGTTTAACTTCATTGGATACAGCAGATGCCATACTAAAAGTGATTGAATCAATGAACTTTTCTGCTGAAGCGATGAAAGCTCCGGAAAAGGAGGCGGTTTTTGCATGATCCGTAAAGAATTGTGCAAAATCGTCGCGCAACACGAAATTGCAGAAGATATATTCGAGCTTACTGTAAAAGCAAGCTTCACCCATGACATACAAGCACCTGGACAATTCGTTCATCTTCGGGTCTCAAATTCCTGGGACCCCCTTCTAAGGAGGCCGATTAGCATTTCTTCTTATGAAAAATCGAACGAAGAATTTACGATGATTTACCGGAAAGAGGGGCAGGGAACTTCACTGCTTGCGAAAATGGAAGCGGGAATGGAAGTAGATATTCTTGGTCCATTAGGAAATGGGTTTCCTGTTGAGGAAGTGAGCACCGGTGATACGGCTCTCCTCGTCGGCGGAGGAATCGGTGTACCGCCGCTCTATGAACTTTCCAATCAATTGACGGCTAAGGGTGTCAAGGTCATTCATGTGCTAGGATTTCAAACAAAGTCTGCTGTTTTTTACGAAAAAGAATTTATGAAAAATGGTGAAACCTATGTTGCAACGGTCGACGGATCTTATGGGAAAAAAGGTTTTGTAACAGATGTAATTAAGGACTTAAGTTTTGATTGTATTTATACATGCGGGCCTACTCCAATGCTCAGAGCTATCGAACAGGCTTATCAGGATAAAAAAGTATTTTTATCCTTAGAGGAACGGATGGGCTGCGGCGTAGGTGCATGCTTTGCATGTGTGTGTAAAAGTGCAGGAGACCCATCTGGAGTTTCTTATAAAAAAGTTTGCAGTGATGGGCCTGTTTTCCGTGCTGGGGAGGTGCTGATATGAGTCGTTTAACACTTTCGTTACCGGGCTTAAATTTAAAGAATCCAATCATGCCGGCTTCCGGATGTTTCGGATTTGGCAGAGAATACAGCCAATTTTATAATTTGAGTGAGCTTGGGGCGATTATGATTAAGGCAACAACCGTAGAACCTAGGTTTGGCAATCCTACACCGCGTGTGGCGGAGACACGTGCAGGAATGTTAAATGCCATCGGCCTGCAAAACCCTGGCTTACACAAAGTCATGTCCGAGGAACTTCCATGGCTTTCGCAATATGATGTACCAATTATTGCGAATGTTGCTGGATCTTTAGAAGATGATTATGTACAAGTGGCAAAAGAAATATCTAAAGCTCCAAACGTACATGCTCTTGAGCTTAACATCTCTTGTCCGAACGTTAAAACCGGCGGTATCGCCTTTGGAACGATTCCAGAGGTAGCAAAGCAATTGACCAGAAAAGTTAAAGAAGTTTCTGAAGTACCTGTTTATGTGAAACTATCGCCGAATGTCACAAATATCGTTGAAATGGCAAAGGCTGTTGAAGATGGCGGTGCTGATGGCTTGACGATGATAAACACGCTCGTTGGCATGCGCCTTGATATAAAAACTGGGAAACCGATTCTGGCCAACCGGACGGGCGGATTATCCGGCCCAGCGATTAAACCGGTTGCGATACGGATGATTTATGAAGTCAGTCAAGCAGTAAATATTCCGATCATCGGAATGGGCGGCATTCAGTCTGCAGAAGACGTGATTGAATTCTTTTATGCAGGGGCAAGTGCAGTTGCCGTGGGAACAGCTAATTTTGTGGATCCATTTGTTTGTCCGACGATTATTGAAGAATTGCCGATTTTATTAGAAAAATTAGGTTTTGAACATATCAGCGAATGCACAGGAAGGAGCTGGAAGCAGCATGAACAACTCGCTTATCATCGCGCTTGATTTTGCTGACGGAGCAGAAGTAAGCCGGTTTTTACAGCCATTCTCGGGTAAACAGCTTTTTGTAAAAGTGGGCATGGAGCTATTTTATCAGGAAGGTCCTTCCATCATTCATATGTTAAAAGAGCAAGGACATCAGATTTTTCTTGATTTGAAGCTACACGATATTCCAAACACCGTGAAAAGTGCCATGAAGGGGCTTGCAAGATTGGAATGTGATCTTGTTAATGTCCATGCGGCTGGCGGAAAAGAAATGATGGAGGCAGCGCTTGAAGGCCTAGAGGCTGGAACTGCTGCCGGGCGGAACCGTCCAAAATGTATCGCAGTTACGCAGCTTACAAGCACATCTGAAGAACAAATGAATAAGGAACAGCTGATTCCTGTTACCTTAAATGAGTCCGTTCTTCACTATGCTTCGTTAACAAAAACAGCTGGTTTAGATGGTGTCGTGTGTTCAGCCTGGGAGGCTCACGCGATTCGAGAACAATTAGGATCTGACTTTTTAACTGTCACCCCTGGAATTCGAATGGAGACGGATAATGTTGGGGATCAAAAAAGGGTTGCTACCCCTGCGTTTGCAAGAATTACAGGAGTTAGTGCGATAGTGGTCGGCCGTTCGATAACAAGGTCCGCCGACCCGTTGAAGAGCTATAATGATTGGATGAGAGCATGGAGAGGAGAACATCAATGAAACACTTAATTGCTGAAAAATTATTAGAAATAAGCGCGGTTGCGTTAAGGCCGCAGGATCCGTTTACGTGGACCTCTGGTCTGCGTTCTCCGATTTATTGTGATAATCGCTTAACATTATCTTTTCCTGCGGTTCGTCGGGAAATTGCCAGCGGCTTACAAAAGCTAATCAATGAACACTTTGGTACAGTGGATGTAATTGCCGGGACTGCCACGGCTGGTATTCCTCATGCTGCCTGGGTGAGTGAGTTAATGGATTTGCCTATGTGCTATGTCCGCTCAAAAGCAAAAGGGCACGGGAAAGGAAATCAGATCGAAGGTAAAGTAGAGCAAGGCCAAAAAGTGGTCGTCGTTGAAGATTTAATTTCAACTGGCGGAAGTGTGATCACAGCTGTTCAGGCATTAAGAGAGGCTGGCTGTGAAGTACTTGGTGTCGTATCCATCTTTACATATGGGCTGGATAAAGGAAAAGATGCTTTTGAGCAGGAAGGAATTACGAGTTTTTCTTTAACAAATTTTGCCGCGTTGGTGGAGTCGGCTATTGATAATGGGTATATTGGTCAAAATGATCAAGAAAGTCTGCTTTCTTGGAGCAAGGATCCAGGTAAATGGAGCAAGAAGTGGGAATAAACTAAAAAAGCCCCGGACCCCCGGGGCTTTACTAATTTTTCTTCAATTTAAGCACAAGTTCCTCATTAGGAGTAACATAAACGGTCTGCTGATTATCATATATCACAAATCCAGGTTTTGCACCGCTCGGTTTTTTAACATGGCGAACCTTTGTAAAGTCAACAGGAACCGAACTAGAATTTCGCGCCTTGCTAAAGTAAGCAGCTAAATTGGCGGCCTCAAGAATGGTTTCCTCCGATGGAGCCTTACTTCGAATGACTACATGTGAACCAGGAATATCCTTGGTATGGAGCCAAATCTCATCTCTCGCTGCAAGTTTATTGGTTAAATAATCATTTTGTTTATTGTTTTTTCCGACGATAATATCAGTCCCATCAGTTGATAAAAAGTGGTCTAGGACCGGCTTGGCGTTTTGGATCTTTTTCCCATTCCTTTTTTGACGTTCGCGGATATAGCCGCCCTCGACAAGCTCCTCACGAATTTCTTGAATATCCTTCGGTGACGCAGACACTATCTGTTGCAATAAATTATCAAAATATTCCACTTCAAGCTGCGCCTTCTCAATTTGCTCCATCACAACGGCAATCGAATTTTTAGCTTTTTGGTATCTAGAAAAATATTTTTGCGCATTTTCTGATGGAGTTTTACGAGGATTAAGAGGAATGGCAATCGTCCCTCCCAATTCATCGTAATAATTGAGAACTTCAATTTCTTTCATGCCCTTTTTTGCGGCAAAAAGGTTAGCCGTTAATAGCTCACCATAACGCTGAAATTGCTCTGCCTTTTCGGCTTCTTTTAATGTATTCTCCAACTTTTCAATTTTCTTTTCATTTTTTTCTTTTTCATTGATAATGAACCGTTCAATATCATTTCCTTGCTGCTTAACCCGGTCTCGCTCTGCCTTGCCAAAATAAAAGCGATCGAGCATTTCACTAAGCGTTTCAAAGCTTTTTACCTTTCCTTTTAAATGAGCAAGCGGAAATAAATAAAAAGCTTCCTTGCCACCCGAAGACATGATAGATGGAGATAGCTCGCCTTGCTTAATTTTCTTAACCAAACCAACAAAAGTCCGAGGAAGGGTCGTTCGATTCGCGAGACCGCTTTGAAAAATGACTTCCTTTGCAAACAGCGGAGAAGTGCCGGCAAAATGCTCGACCAGCTGCCGATCCAGTTTCCCGCTATTAAAATCAATTTTCTTTAAAACATCCTCTTCCGTAACAAAAAAAGGATTAGATTTGTTTTGTTCAGGCGGGAAAATATATGGCTGGCCCGGCATAATCGCTCTGTGACTGTTAACGGCAAAAGAAATATGCTTAATGCTATCAAGAATAACATTGCGTGTTTTATCCACTAATACGATATTGCTATGTCTGCCCATGATTTCAATAATGAGCTGCTTGTAGCTGATATCGCCAATTTCATTTCTTCCTTTAATTTCAAAAATAATCATCCGATCATTTTCAACTTGATATAAATCCTCCAATATATAGCCCTCAATATGCTTTCGCAGCAGCATACAGAACATTGGCGGCTCACTCGGATTTTCGTATCCCTCATTCGTTAACTGCACCCGGGCATAACTGGGATGAGCTGATAATAACAGCTTTTGATTTAGCCCGTTTGCTCTAATTGTTAAAATGACTTCATTTTTATAAGGCTGGTGAACTTTATTTATACGTCCGCCCTTTAATGAACGGGAAAGTTCATCGACCATTGCTTTTGTAAATAGACCATCAAATGACATGGAAAACATCCTTTTCTTCAAACATATGTTTAATTATATCCTACTTCAATAAAAACTGTCCTATTTTCCCCTTGCAAGAATGTTAATGATAGCATTTTTTTGGACGACCCTGAATAAGCTTTCTTTAGACATGTTATACAAGGGGGAAGTGAGATGGTCGGATGAAGTTCCATGAGATGGAGATAAATCAAGTAGAAAAGGCCTTAGAAACCGACTTTTCAACTGGATTATCACAGGAAGAAGCGAAAAGTAGAATCGCAGAGTACGGATTAAATGAATTGGACGAAGGAGAAAAGCAATCAGCTTTACTCTTATTTTTTAGTCAATTTAAAGACTTTATGGTTTTAGTGCTGCTGGCAGCGACCTTGATTTCCGGTTTGTTAGGAGAGTATATTGACGCCATTGCTATTATAGCGATCGTGATCATAAATGGGTTTCTTGGATTTTTCCAAGAAAGGCGGGCGGAAAAATCGCTAGAGGCATTAAAGGAATTATCCGCGCCGCAGGTTTCTGTCCTTAGGGACGGACAGTGGATTAAATTACCTTCGAAAGAAATTGTCAGCGGCGATATTTTAAAATTCTCAAGCGGTGACCGAATTGGCGCAGATGTACGAATCATAGAATCAAGAAGTTTAGAAATTGAAGAATCCGCACTTACTGGTGAGTCAGTGCCTGTTTCAAAGCATATAGAGTGTTTAACGAATCCTAACCCAGGTATTGGTGATATGGAGAATATCGCCTTCATGGGAACGATGATTACAAGGGGAAGCGGCGCCGGGGTTGTCATTGCTACAGGAATGAAAACGGCAATGGGACAAATTGCAGATTTACTGCAGAGTGCGGAATCACAAGAAACACCACTTCAGCGCCGCTTGGAGCAGCTTGGAAAAATATTAATAACAGTCGCTCTAGCTTTGACCGTGCTGGTTGTGGCGGTCGGTGTAATTCAGGGACATGACCTTTACACGATGTTTTTAGCTGGAGTATCCTTGGCTGTTGCGGCTATACCGGAAGGATTGCCTGCGATTGTGACGGTGGCCTTATCTCTTGGTGTGCAAAAAATGATAAAGAAAAATGCCATTGTCCGGAAGCTGCCGGCGGTCGAAACGCTCGGATGTGCTTCGGTTATTTGTTCTGATAAAACGGGAACCATGACGCAAAACAAAATGACGGTTACCCATTTATGGAGCGGGGGAAATACTTGGACAGTAGATGGAGTGGGCTATCAGCCGCAAGGAAATTTTTATCGGAATGATCGAACTGTTCAGCCAAAAGACGAGAGAGCCTTGCAGCAAATGCTGATATTCGGGATGCTCTGCAACCATTCGGATTTAGTAATGAAGGATGATGATTACATTCTCGACGGGGATCCAACTGAAGGAGCATTGCTTGTAAGTGCAATGAAAGCAGGCTTTGCAAGAAAGAAGTTATTAGATGAATTTACCATTATTAATGAATTTCCATTTGATTCGGCCAGAAAAATGATGAGTATTCACGTAAAGGACAAACAAGGGCGGCACTTCATCGTCACGAAGGGAGCACCTGATGTCATTTTAGGAATTAGTGAATCCATTCTTTGGGATGAACGGACTCAATATTTAAACAAAGAAACGCAAGTGAAGGTTCAGGATGCGATTAATGGACTTGCCTCACAGGCACTGCGGACAATTGCCATTGCCTTTAAACCTGTTTCAGCTAATACACTTATCTTAAGTGAAAAAGAAGCTGAGAAAAAATTAACTTTTATCGGCGTACAGGGAATGATCGATCCGCCAAGACCTGAGGTTAAAGCAGCCGTAAAAGAATGTAAAGAGGCTGGAATTAAAACGGTGATGATTACCGGTGACCATGTCATCACAGCAAAAGCGATTGCCTCTCAGTTAGGAATTCTAACGCAGAAAAGTAAGGTTCTTGATGGGAAAGCATTGTCTGATATGTCCGTTGAGGAGCTTGAGGAAATCGTCGATGATGTATCAGTCTTTGCCAGGGTTTCACCAGAACATAAATTGAAGATTGTCAAAGCCTTGCAAAATAGAGGGCATATTGTGGCCATGACAGGCGACGGGGTGAATGATGCGCCTGCTATCAAAGCAGCAGATATTGGAGTGGCCATGGGAATTACCGGTACAGATGTAGCGAAGGAAGCTTCGGCCCTTGTCTTATTGGACGATAATTTTGCAACAATTAAAGCAGCCATTAAAGAAGGCCGGAATATCTATGAAAATATTCGAAAGTTTGTCCGCTATCTGCTTGCCTCCAATGTCGGAGAAATATTGGTTATGTTGTTTGCGATGATCTTAGCACTGCCCCTGCCGTTAGTACCTATTCAAATTCTTTGGGTAAATTTGGTGACGGATGGATTGCCAGCCATGGCGCTAGGTCTTGACCGCCCGGAAGAAAATGTGATGAAACGGAGGCCGCGGAGCCCGAATGAAGGGGTCTTTTCGCGTGGTCTAGGTTGGAAGGTTGTATCCCGAGGATTTTTGATTGGACTTGTGACCTTACTTGCTTTTATCGTTGTTTATCATAATGATCCAAGCCAATTGAAATATGCACAAACGGTAGCCTTTGCAACACTTGTTATGGCACAGCTAATCCATGTTTTTGATTGCCGCAGTGAAAAATCAGTGCTATCAAGAAACCCGTTTGGAAATCCGTATTTAGTATGGGCAGTCATATCTTCTCTTGCCCTCATGTTTGTGGTCATTTACTATCCGCCATTCCAGCCAATATTCCATACGCTGCCGATCGCGGCAAAAGATTGGCTGTTGATTGTCGGGTTATCATCAATACCAACTTTTTTACTAGCTGGATCATTTTTGTTAAGAAAAACAAAATAAAGTATGTTATAATCCAAAAGGTAATAGAACCCTCTATTACCTTTTGTGTTTATTTAAGTTTTTAGAACCGATCATTTTTTCAAAGATTGGATGTGCAAATGATGGTTATAAGTATGACAGGCTTTGGAAGAGGGAAGGCTGATTCAGGTTCTTTCTCAGTGAACGTTGAGGTAAAAACGGTAAATCACCGATTTTGTGAAATGAATATTCGCATGCCAAGACAGCTTTTAAAAATAGAAGATAAAATCAAGAAGAAGCTCAATCAGCATATTCGCCGTGGAAGAGTAGAAGTTTATGTAAGCTTAGAGGGCGAAGGTGCTGTAACCAGGAAACTCCATGTTGATTGGAAGCTAATTGAAGAATATTATCAATTTATCAAGGAAGTACATGGAAAGTATGGTATTGAAGGTACAGTAACACTTCAGGATTTGCTAAATCGTTCGGATCTTATACATATTGAAGAAAGTGAAGCTGGGAATGAGGATTTAGAAAATTTAGTCCTTGCCGCAACGGAGGAAGCAGTACTTTTATTGAAACAAATGCGGACTTCTGAAGGGGAAGAAATAAAAAAAGATTTAATTGCGATCATCTCCCAATTGGAATCAATTATTTTTGAACTTCAGAAATTTGCACCTCTTGTTGTTCAGTCGTTTAAAGAGCGCTTAACAAAAAGAATGGTGGAATTCGTGAATGGACAATTAGATGAAACCAGGATTTTAACGGAAGTAGCTGTTTTTGCCGATAAGGCTGACATTAATGAGGAAATTACAAGATTAAAGAGCCATATCCAACAATTTTTGCAAGCCTTAACCGACCAGGAACCCATCGGAAGAAAACTGGATTTTCTCGTTCAGGAGATGAACAGAGAAGCAAATACAATTGGATCGAAGGCAAATGATTCAAATATTGCCAAAATGGTGGTTGAAATGAAAAGCTTACTCGAGAAGTTAAAAGAGCAGGTTCAAAATATCGAATAGGCCTTGTTTAGAAACAGTTTGACACGGTCAAAATATATTATTGATGATTGGATGATTACCATGTCGATTAAGTTAATTAATATTGGTTTTGGAAATATTGTATCGGCAAATCGAATTATTTCCATTGTAAGCCCGGAATCTGCTCCTATAAAAAGAATCATTCAAGATGCCAGGGATCGGGGATCATTAATAGACGCTACATACGGAAGACGTACCCGAGCAGTGATTGTAATGGATAGTGACCATGTCATTTTATCTGCCGTACAGCCAGAAACGGTTGCACATCGCTTAACGGACCGTGATGAATCAATTGAGGAAGGGTAGGATTTTTGCTAATGAAGGAAAAAGGATTATTGATCGTGCTTTCAGGGCCATCCGGGGTTGGTAAAGGAACGGTTCGCAAAGAGATTTTTTCCCATCCGGATACGGCATTTGAGTATTCTATTTCGATGACAACCCGAAAGCCGCGCACTGGTGAAGTCGATGGGGTAGATTATTTTTTCAAATCAAGAGAAGAATTTGAAACATTAATTGACCAAGGAAAGTTATTAGAGTACGCCGAATTTGTTGGGAATTATTATGGCACTCCTGTTGATTATGTTCGTGAAACTTTGGATGCCGGAAAAGACGTATTTTTAGAAATAGAAGTTAAGGGTGCACGGCAGGTCCGTGAGAAATTTCCTGAAGGGTTATTCATCTTCTTAATGCCTCCGAGCTTGTCGGAGTTAAAAAACCGGATTGTGACAAGAGGAACTGAAACAGAAGACATTATTCATAATCGGATGCTGTCTGCCCGCGAAGAAATTGAAATGATGGAATTATACGATTATGTCGTTGAAAATGATCAAGTCGAACGTGCCTGTGAACGGGTTAAAGCTATTGTCGTAGCCGAACATTGCCGCAGAGAACGAGTCGAACATCGCTATAAAAAATTACTGGAGGTTGAATAAAATGTTATATCCTTCTATTGATTCTTTGCTTGAAAAAATTGATTCAAAATACTCGCTTGTATCGGTTGCCGCGAAGCGTGCCCGCGCGATGTCCCAAGCAAGAGATGAAAGATTGCCGAAGTATGTTTCTTATAAATATGTTGGCAAAGCACTAGAGGAAATTTACAGCGGCGAGCTGACTTATCGGATTGCGAAGAAAGCAGAAACTCCTGCTGAGTAAAAAAATGAAGACTTAATGAAGGCGTGACTTTGGAAGGGCTAACACCTTAACGGTCAGCCTTTTTTATTTTGAAAAATGGCTTATATTCTAGCATAATGAAAGAGATGAAATGTGTTGGATTTGAAGTGGGGGTTTAAACATGCTAAATGAAAAAAAAATACTACTATGTGTGACCGGAGGTATTGCAGTCTATAAGGCAGTGGCATTGACCAGTAAGCTAGTACAAGCAGGGGCGCAAGTAAAAGTGATTTTAAGCGAATCGGCTTCTAAATTTGTTACCACATTAACCTTCCAGGCATTATCTAGAAATGAGGTTTATACCGATACCTTTGATGAAAAAAATCCGCAGGTAATCGCCCATATTGACCTTGCAGACTGGGCCGATCTTATCCTCGTTGCTCCTGCAACAGCCAATACGATTGCAAAACTTGCTGGTGGTATTGCCGATAATATGATTACAACTACCCTGCTTGCTGCAACGGCACCAGTCTGGATTGCCCCAGCCATGAATGTACATATGTACGACCATCCGGCGGTGAAAAATAATATATCGATTTTAGCCCAATACGGCTATCAATTTATTGAACCGAGTGAAGGGTTTCTGGCTTGCGGTTATATCGGAAAAGGGCGTTTGGAAGAGCCTGAAAAAATAGTTGAATTGGTGGGAGAGTTTTTTACAAAAAAAGAAATAAAACCACTTAATGGTAAGAAGGTTATCGTAACGGCGGGACCCACACGAGAGAAAATTGATCCTGTCCGCTTTATTTCAAACCACTCTAGCGGAAAAATGGGATATGCTCTTGCTGAAGAAGCAAAAAAGCAAGGTGCCGAAGTTATCTTGGTATCAGGTCCAGTACAAATTCCTGCACCAGCTGGAATAAATGTAGTGAGGGTAGAAAGTGCAGAAGAAATGTACGATGCTGTTCTCAGCTTTTATGAACTAGCTGATATCGTAATTAAAACAGCAGCCGTTGCCGACTATCGCCCTAAAACAACTTTTGACCATAAAGTGAAAAAGAAGGACGGAGACTCGAGCATTGAATTAGAGAGAACGAAGGATATATTATTTGAACTCGGCCAAAGGAAGAAGCATCAGTTGCTTATTGGGTTTGCTGCTGAAACAGATAACGTAGAAGAATATGCACGCAAGAAATTGGCAACGAAAAATGCGGATATGATTGTTGCCAATAATGTCAAAACAGAAGGCGCCGGTTTTGGAACGGATACCAACATTGTTACATTATTTAAACGGGATGGCTCCGTTGCAACATTACCGATGATGTCAAAAACAGCGGTGGCCGAAAAAATTATTGAAGAAACAACTTCACTTCTGAAGGATATGAAATGAAATGGAAATTGCTGCTGTAATCGTTGATGTGCCAACTAAACAAACGGATAAAGCCTTCGATTATCTCATCCCGGAGCGATGGAGGGAAACAATCCAGCCTGGGATGAGAGTCGTTGTTCCATTTGGACCAAGGAATATTCAAGGTTTTGTTACGGAAATAAAAGCTGAATCAGAATTTAATCAGCTCCGGGAAATCATTGAGCCTATGGACCTTAAGCCCGTTTTAAATCAAGAATTATTAGAGCTTGGAAACTGGTTAACGGAAAATACTCTTTGCTTTAAAATATTTGCCTACCAGGCCATGCTGCCAGCGGCATTAAAAGCAAAATATGAAAAAAAGGTAAAGCTTGCTCCGGGTGCTGTAATATCAGATTTACCTGAAGGGCTTCACTCTTATTTTAAACATAATGGAATGCTGAATTGGGAGGAAGCATTAAAAAGTGGAATCGTTTCACTTCTTCAACGGGAATCAGCAAAGGGGCATCTCGAAGTTATTTACGAGGTTAAGGAAAGGGTCAAGAAAAAAAAAGTAAGATATGTTCAGCCGCATGTTCCACCTGATACGTTAAAAGAAGAAATGGACCGTTTACCCGGAAATGCAGAAAAACAAAAAAAAGTTCTTGCCTTTTTTCTAGAGCAGAATAACGCCATCGAATTAAGTCAACTTGTTGCAAACCTTAACATCTCATCTGTAACTGTTAAAGCCTTGATTGATAAGAATCTGCTGACAGAGAGTGAGATGGAGGTTTATCGCGATCCATATGAAAATCGAATTTTTGAACGAACTCGAGCCCTGCCATTAACTGAGGATCAAACGAAGGCCATTGCACCGGTTCTGAATGCTATCGAAACAAATAGTCATGAGGTATTTTTACTTTATGGTGTAACAGGAAGCGGCAAGACAGAAATATACCTTCAATCGATTCAACAGGTCATTGAAAAAGGTCAGGAAGCAATTGTTCTTGTCCCGGAAATATCTCTCACACCGCAAATGGTAAATCGGTTTAAAGGAAGATTTGGCGATTTGGTTGCAGTGTTGCACAGCGGGTTGTCTGCCGGGGAAAAATATGATGAATGGCGAAAAATTCAGCGTAAAGAAGTAAAGGTGGTAGTCGGGGCCAGGTCAGCCATTTTTGCCCCATTTGAAAATCTTGGCATCATCATTATTGATGAAGAGCATGAAACGAGCTATAAACAAGAGGAAATGCCGCGTTATCATGCAAAGGAGGTGGCAATCGAAAGGGCAAAGACCTATAACTGTCCAATCGTATTAGGAAGTGCCACTCCGTCTCTTGAATCGTTTGCCAGGTCGCAAAAAAAGGTGTACCAGCTTTTAACGCTTCCATCTCGGATGAATAAGCAGACGCTTCCTTCTGTTGAGATCATTGATATGCGGGAAGAGCTTCGCTCAGGGAATCGTTCGATGTTCTCTCGAAAGCTTTTTGAGATGTTAAAAGACCGGATTGAGAAAAAACAGCAGTCTGTTTTATTTTTAAATAAACGCGGACATTCCTCCTTCGTTATGTGCAGGGATTGCGGATATGTGGTAAATTGCCCGAACTGTGACATCTCCCTTACCTACCATCGTGCCGGCGGGCAAATGAAATGTCATTACTGTGGTTACGAAACCTATGTTCCAAAGGTCTGTCCCGAGTGCTCAAGTGAGTATATCCGCTATTTTGGAACGGGGACACAAAAGGTGGAGGATGAGCTGGGGAAAATATTGCCTGAAGCAAAGGTCATTCGTATGGATGTCGATACAACTGGGAAAAAGGGGTCGCATGAACGGTTATTAAAGGATTTTCAGGATGGAAAGGCTGATATTTTACTAGGGACCCAAATGATTGCCAAAGGTTTAGATTTTCCTAATATAACACTTGTTGGGGTTCTTTCCGCCGATACGATGCTTCATTTGCCGGATTTTAGGTCCTCGGAAAAAACATTCCAATTGTTAACACAAGTCAGCGGAAGGGCTGGCCGGCATCAATTGCCTGGGGAGGTAATTATTCAAACCTATACGCCTGAGCATTACAGTATTGAACTTGCCGGTAAGCAAGACTATGACCTTTTTTATCAACGTGAGATGATGATACGAAAATTGCATCATTATCCGCCCTTTTATTATCTGTCATTGATCACTGTCAGTCATGAGCAGCTTATGACAGTTGTAGCAGCGACGGAAAAGATTGTGAACTATGTCCGCTCACAGGTTTCAAACGAAGCAGTTGTACTTGGGCCAGCAGCATCGCCCATACCAAGGATAAATAATAGATATCGCTATCAATGTCTGATAAAATACAAGCGGGAACCGAACCTGAATGCGGCACTAAAGATCATTCTTGACCAGCATCAAAAGGATGCAGCAAAAGGGCTTCAGGTTTCGATTGACGTAAACCCGTTTATCTTAATGTAATAGTGGAAAAAATAAAATAAAAACCATACCCATGATAAATATTGGAGGAAAAGCTTTGGCAATACGAAAAATTGTGACTTATCCTGCCGACATTCTCGAGCTAAAATGCCAAGAAGTAGACAAGTTTGACCGAAAGCTAGCGAAAGTGCTTGATGATATGTACGACACGATGATTGAATATGATGGGGTTGGACTTGCTGCCCCGCAAATAGGCTTAAATGCTAGAATTGCAATCGTTGATATTGATGATGAGTTAGGAACCATCGAAATGATTAATCCTCGGATTTTATCTACATCAGGAGAGCAAACAGGACCAGAAGGATGTCTAAGCTTTCCAGGATTATATGGTGAAGTTACCAGACCAAATTATGTAAAAATAGAAGCTCTCGATCGGAAAGGGAGACATTACACGCTAGAAGCAGAGGAGTTTCTTGCTAGAGCCATTCAGCATGAAATCGACCATCTTGATGGGATATTATTCACCACAAAAGTATCAAGATACCTTGAGGAAGATGAGTTAAAAGGAGTAGAAAGTGAATGACCAAAATTGTTTTTATGGGGACACCTGATTTTTCCGTTCCGGTACTTAGACAAATACTTGCGGATGGGTATGAAGTAATTGGGGTTGTGACCCAGCCAGATCGGCCGGTAGGAAGAAAAAAAGTTTTAACACCTCCTCCAGTAAAGGTGGAAGCCTTAAAACAAGGGATTCCCGTCTTTCAGCCGGAAAAAATCCGTCAGGAAGAAGAGCTTCAAAAGATCCTCTCACTAAACCCAGATTTAATTGTAACGGCTGCCTTTGGCCAAATTCTGCCAAAGAAGCTGTTAGAAGCCCCTGCACATGGCTGTATTAATGTTCATGCTTCCCTTCTTCCAGAATTGCGCGGCGGAGCGCCTATCCACTATGCGATTATGCAAGGGAAAAAGAAAACAGGAATAACCATCATGTATATGGTAGAGAAACTAGATGCAGGAGATATTTTAAAGTCAGTAGAAGTGCCTATCGCGGAAGATGACAATGTTGGTACGCTCCATGATAAGTTAAGTAAGGCGGGAGCAAAGCTGCTCTCAGAAACATTACCGTTATTATTGGATGGAAAACTTAAACCAATTCCGCAAAATGATGGAGAAGCGACCTTCGCTGCGAATATTAAACGAGAACAGGAAAAGATTGACTGGGGGAAAACCGGGGAAGATATATACAATCATATTCGCGGATTAAACCCTTGGCCTGTTGCTTTTACGACGATGGATGGACAAGTATTAAAAATTTGGCGTGCAGAAAAGGTTTTAGGTATAAAGAGCCAAGTGCCTGGAACCATTGTAAAACTAGAATCAGATGGCATTACAGTGAGTACTGGGAATGATACCTCTATTAAAATCCTTGAACTTCAGCCTTCTGGAAAAACGAAAATGATGAGTGAACAATTTTTAAGAGGAGCAGGCTCAAAAATTTCACTAGGCAGCCTACTAGGAGAATAACATGACATCAAAGAAAAACAATGTTCGCGAAACCGCAATGGATCTTTTGACAACCATTGAGAAAAACCATTCATATAGCAATTTGCTGCTAAATACCACCATAGAAAAAAACGAATTATCTCCAAAAGATGTCGGATTACTTACTGAATTGACATATGGAACATTGCAAAGGAGAATGGCTCTGGATTACTATTTAAAGCCATTTGTCAAAGATAATAAGAAATTAGCGGATTGGATTCATCATTTACTAAGAATGACTCTTTATCAAATGGTTTACCTTGATAAAATACCTGACCGGGCCGCCATTTTTGAGGCGGTAGAAATTGCCAAAAAACGCGGGCATAAAGGGATAGCCAGTCTGGTAAACGGAGTGCTTCGTAGTATTCAAAG
The DNA here is from genome assembly GCF_019969725.1 of Neobacillus bataviensis. The sequence continues at coordinate 970,054 of NZ_JAHXYW010000001.1, read as the reverse complement.
AGAAGGAATCCCTGCATTAAGTGAAGTGGTTGATCCTATTGAACGTCTTTCACTCGAGACCAGCCACCCTTTTTGGCTTGTGAATAGATGGGTGAATCAATTTGGTTATGATAAAACAAAAGAAATGTGTGAAATTAACTTAACAGCGCCTATGCAAACAGCACGAGTTAATCTTACAAAGATTTCTAGAGATGAATGTGTTTCGCTGCTTGAGGAAGATGGGTTTCAAATTGAAAAAAGCCCAATCATTCCTGAGGCGATAAGGTCATTAAAGGGAAACTTAGCTTCTACCATTGCCTTTAAATATGGAATGTTTACGATTCAAGACGAGAGCTCGATGCTTGCGACCTATGCACTAGGTGCATCCGAAGGAGAATTTGTCCTTGATGCGTGTGCAGCTCCTGGAGGAAAAAGCACGCATATTGCTGAAAAACTAAATAATACGGGTGAAGTGATTTCCGTTGATCTTCACCAGCACAAGGTTAAATTAATTAATGATAATGCCCGCCGTTTAGGATTATCAAATATAAAAACAAATGTCTCTGATTCAAGACATTTACAAGAAAAATTTAACAATGAATCTTTCCATCGAATTCTTCTTGATGCTCCTTGCTCTGGCCTTGGGGTAATGAGAAGAAAACCAGATATGAAATATACGAAAACCGAAAAAGATTTAGAACGATTAAGTACCATTCAACAAAATCTGTTAACCTCCGTTGCTCCTTTATTGAAAAAAGGCGGCATTCTGGTATATAGTACATGCACCGTTGATAAAGAAGAAAATGAAAATACAGTCAAAACATTTTTAGAAAATAATCAAGAATTTGAAGGGGATTTTTCTTTTAAAGATAGGATGCCTGAAGCCGTTCAGCCGTTGATTACCGGCTTTGATTTACAAATTTTTCCTCAGGAATTTGGATCTGATGGATTTTATATTGCAGCTTTAAGAAAGAAGGTGTAGTTTTTGGAACAATTAAATACAACTGAGACGAACACAGCAGTAGAGATGAAGAAAAAATCAATTTATTCATTGGAGCTTCATGAATTAAAGGAATGGCTGTCGGAGAATGGTGAAAAGCCATTTCGCGCTGAGCAGATTTTTGATTGGCTTTATAAAAAAAGAATTACCTCTTTTGAGGATATGAGTAATGTTTCTAAAGGACTCCGTGAAAAACTATTAAGTCATTTTCAACTTACACCTTTAAAGACAGTCATTCAACAAACCTCTTCCGATGGAACAATTAAGTTTCTTTTCGAGCTTCACGATGGCTATTCAATCGAAACCGTTCTCATGCGCCATGATTATGGAAACTCGGTGTGTGTAACAACGCAGGTGGGCTGCAGAATTGGCTGTACCTTCTGCGCGTCAACCCTAGGTGGATTGAAAAGACACCTTGAGGCGGGAGAAATTGTTGCGCAAGTGGTCAAAGTCCAGCAAGCTCTTGATGAAACGGAGGAGCGTGTAAGCTCTGTTGTTATTATGGGAATCGGGGAGCCGTTTGATAACTACGATAATATGCTTTCATTTTTAAAAATTATTAATCATGATAAAGGGCTGAATATCGGTGCCCGCCATATTACCGTCTCGACTAGCGGAATCATTCCGAAGATTTATCAATTTGCTGATGAAAATATGCAAATCAATTTTGCCATTTCACTTCACGCTCCAAATACTGAATTAAGATCAAGACTGATGCCGATCAACAAAGCCTATAAACTTGATGACTTAATGAAAGCAGTACGGTATTATATCGATAAGACAGGAAGGCGCATAAGCTTTGAATATGGTCTTTTTGGCGGTGTAAATGACTCGACAGAGCATGCTGAGGAATTAGCAGACCTATTAAAAGGGATTAAATGCCATGTGAATCTGATACCGGTAAATTATGTACCTGAAAGAGATTATGTCCGTACACCTAAAGATAAAATTTTTGCCTTTGAAAAAACGCTAAAAAAACGTGGAATTAATGTGACAATTCGCCGAGAGCACGGTCATGATATTGATGCAGCATGTGGACAACTTCGTGCAAAGGAGCGGAAGGAAGAGACGAGGTGACAGAATGTGAAGGCTGTTTTTAAAACGGACCAAGGAAAAGTTCGCCAAAATAATGAGGATAATGGTGGAACTTTTGTCAATCGGGACGGACATCGCCTAGCCATTGTAGCAGATGGCATGGGCGGTCACCGTGCCGGTGATGTTGCAAGTAAAATGACAGTGACATACTTACAGGAAAAATGGGAGCAGGCTCAAGGGTTAAATACTGCTGACCAAGCTGAAGAATGGTTGAAGTCAAATATTCTTGAGGTTAATCGATTGTTGTATGAACATGCCAGGAGCAATGAGGAATGTGAAGGAATGGGTACAACGATCGAAGCGGTGATTGCTACAGACAATTTTACATCGATTGCCCATGTGGGCGATTCTCGCTGTTACATTTTAAATGATTCCGGATTCCAACAGTTAACGGATGACCATACTTGGGTCAATGAATTAGTCCGTACAGGACAAATTTCGAAAGAGGATGCGGAGCATCATCCAAGGAAAAATTGGATATTACGAGCCTTAGGGACTGAACAAGATGTGAAGATTGATATTAAAACCATTATGTTCGAGGAAGGAGACTATCTGCTTATTTGCTCAGATGGGTTATCCAATAAAGTAAGTGACACAGAAATGGTTCAAATTCTTCAGAATCAAACTACGCTTGAACAAAAAGCACAATCACTCATTATCATGGCAAATGATAATGGCGGAGAAGACAACATTACCCTAATCATTCTAGAGTTTAATAATGAAAATGAAAGAGGGTGATGAAAAATGATCATTGGGAAAAGAATAAGCGGCCGCTATAAAATCCTCGAAATGATTGGCGGAGGCGGTATGGCAAATGTATATCTAGCCCATGATATGATTCTAGATAGAGATGTTGCCGTAAAAATGCTTCGGCTAGATTTTGTAAATGATGAGGAATTTATTAAACGCTTTCATAGAGAGGCTCAATCAGCTACTAGTCTTGCTCACCCGAATATAGTTAGCATTTACGATGTTGGTGAAGAGGATTCCCTATATTATATTGTTATGGAATATGTAAACGGGCAAACCTTAAAACAATACATACAGCAGCAATCACCACTTCGAGTGGAAGAAGCGCTAGACATAATGATGCAATTAACATCTGCCATTTCCCATGCACATCAAAATCATATTATTCATCGCGATATAAAGCCTCATAATATTTTAATTGACCGAGAGGGATACGTGAAAATTACTGATTTTGGTATTGCAATGGCGCTTAGTGCAACAAGCATCACGCAGACAAATTCCGTCTTGGGTTCTGTCCATTATTTATCACCTGAGCAAGCCCGCGGAGGAATGGCCAATCGAAAATCAGATATTTATTCATTAGGGATTGTCATGTTTGAGCTATTGACAGGCCGGCTTCCGTTTTCAGGAGAATCCGCCGTTTCGATTGCATTGAAGCATCTGCAATCAGAAACACCCTCTGTAAGAAGATGGAACCCCAAAATTCCGCAAAGCGTCGAAAATATTGTCCTTAAGGCAACGGCCAAAGATCCATTCCATCGGTATAATACGGTTGATGAAATGGAGGAGGACCTTCGAACAGCTCTCGACCCTGAGAGGGATGATGAACCTAAATTTTCTATACCAGTTGATGACGAGGCAACAAAAGCAATTCCAGTTATCACGAATGATAAGCCTTTAAAAAACCTTGATGAAACATTAGTGCACAGCAATGAAAAGCCGGCGATTAAACAAGAAAATGATGCAAATAAAGAAAAGAAAACAAGTAAAAAACGGATAAAGTGGCCGATAATTTTAATATCTACTTTTCTTATTCTGGCCATTCTAGGAATATTAACTTTTACATTTTTACCTGATTTATTATCTGCAAAGGACGTCAAAGTTCCAGATGTAAGCAGAATGAATGTAGATGACGCAATTTCCAAGCTAAAATTAAAAGGACTCGAGGTCACCGACCAAATTGAAATACCAGATGAGGATGTTAAAAAAGGGAAAGTAATTAAAACCGACCCTGAGGCCGGGACTACAGTTAAGGAAAATGCGGGGATTACTATATACATTAGCTCTGGAAAAGAAAAATATGATCTTTCTGATTATGTTGGCCGTCAATATGATGATGTGGTCCGTCTATTAGAGCAGGAGAATTTTAAAGCTATAAATAAAGTGGAGAAAAACGACGATAGTGAACCAGGTACCATTTTAAGCCAGAATCCACCTGGAGGTACAAAAGTGGTTCCAGAAGATACTGAATTAGAATTTGAGGTCAGTAAGGGACCGGAAAAAATTGTTTTAAGTGACTTAACCCAATATAATTTAAAGGGTGCACAGGACTATGCAACATTAGTAGGGCTGGTATTAGATGCCTCACAAGAAAAATATGATGAAAATATTCCGTCAGGTATGGTCATTTCGCAATCACCGGCAGAGGGAACAGAATTGAAAAAAGGTGACAAGGTTTCGGTTGTGATTTCAAAAGGAAAAGAGCAAAAACCGCCAAAAGAGGTAATTAAAGAAATTACCATCGAATATGAACCGCCTTTACCTGGTGAGCCAGGACAAAAACAAGAGGTCATAATCTATATAGAGGATATGACGCACAGTATGACAGAGCCGGCTGAAAAATTTACCATTACACAGACGACGAAAAAGCAAATTAAATTGTTGATTCCGTACGGAAAAAAGGCCGGCTATAAAGTTATGCGTGATTTGCAGGTTATCGCGGATGAAACGATAAGCTATGATGATACAGAATAATATAATGGATGGCTTTACATTTGAATAAAAATGAGAGCACTCGTAAAAATTTTAATAGAAGTCATCCGTTTGTGAAGTTTAAGGGCAAGGAGTGTGGCTATGCCTGAAGGGAAAATTGTAAAAGCATTAAGTGGATTTTACTATGTTCTTCATAATGAGGAATTAATTCAATGCCGGGGCAGAGGGGTATTCAGAAAGAATAAAGTCACCCCTCTGGTTGGGGATGAGGTTGTTTTTCAAGCAGAAAACGAATTGGAAGGCTATATTCTTGAAGTAAAAGAACGGAAAAATGAATTAGTCCGCCCGCCAATTGCGAACGTTGATCAGGCCATTCTTGTTTTTTCAGCTGTAGAACCTGGCTTCAGCACCGTGCTTTTAGATCGATTTCTAGTATTAGTGGAATTTAATCATATTGAGCCACTCATTTGTATTACTAAGATGGACCTGACAAACAATGAGCAAAACAAATTGATTATGGAATATGCTCAGCAATATAGATCGGCTGGATATGAAGTCATTCTTACTTCATCGGAAACAGAGTCCGGAATTGAACAGTTGAATCCGCATCTTAACCATAAAATTTCTGTTTTTGCCGGCCAATCTGGTGTGGGAAAGTCCTCATTACTAAATGTTCTTAGACCTGATCTGGAGCTAAAAACAAATGATATCTCATCACATTTAGGAAGAGGAAAGCATACGACAAGGCATGTTGAGCTAATTGAAATTGGCGAAGGGCTTGTTGCCGATACACCTGGATTTAGCTCATTAGAATTCACCAATATTGAGGCAGAAGACTTAACTGCATGTTTTCCAGAATTGCTGCAGAAGAGCGAAAATTGTAAATTTCGCGGCTGCCTCCATATTAGCGAACCTAAATGCGGTGTGAAACAAGCTGTTGAATCAGGGGAAATTCCAGCATATCGCTATGAACATTATGTTGATTTCCTCCAAGAAATAAAAGATAGAAAGCCGAGGTACTAACCATGGTGAAAATAGCACCTTCCATTCTTTCAGCCGATTTTTCAAAACTGGGGGAAGAGATTTTAGCAGTTGAAAAAGGTGGAGCAGACTACATACATGTTGATGTAATGGATGGCCATTTTGTTCCGAATATTACGATTGGACCGCTCATTGTTGAGGCCATTCGACCCATTACAAAACTGCCGCTTGATGTACACTTAATGATTGAGAATCCTGATCAATATATTGAGGCTTTTGCCAAGGCAGGAGCAGATTACATTACGGTCCATGTGGAAGCTTGCCGTCATTTGCACAGAACGCTTCAAGCGATTAAATCGTTTGGTGTAAAGGCAGGGGTGGTCTTAAATCCTGCGACACCAGTTGAAACCATACAACATATCATTGGGGATATTGATATGGTATTGTTAATGTCTGTTAATCCGGGGTTTGGAGGACAAAAATTCATTCCAGAGGTCCTTCCAAAAATAAGAAAAGTGAAAGAAATGGCAGAGCAAAAAGGTTTAAACATTGAGATTGAAATCGATGGTGGTGTAAATCCGGAAACCGCGAAGCAATGTATTGAAGCAGGGGCCAATGTATTAGTGGCAGGCTCCGCAATTTACAATGAAAGTGATTACGCAAAAGCCATCTCATCAATAAGAGGATAAAGAAAGATAAGCCGATTTTATACAGTCGGCTTTTTGCATACAGTAAAGGGGTTTTCATGATGATTATCAATATTTTGGCAGGAGGTCCTGAAGACCTTCTTCCTGATTTGAAAGAGTATGAGGAGGAAAACACGATATGGGTCGGAGTGGATCGGGGTGTTTTTCACTTATTAAAGTGCAATATAAGTCCAGTCATTGCTTTTGGAGATTTTGATTCTGTTTCACCAGAGGAATTACAGTTTATTGAAAGCAAAGTGGAAGAATTAAAACGCTTTAAACCTGAAAAAGATGAAACGGATATGGAACTCGCGCTGAATTGGGCATTAGAACAGAATCCAGAGAAAATTCGTATTTTTGGTGCAACGGGCGGACGACTTGATCATTTATTCGCAAATGTACAGCTTTTACTAAATCCCCTAAGAGCAAAAAAAACAGTAGATATCTGTTTAATTGATCGAAATAACCTGTTATTTTTAAAAGAACCAGGGACTTATACAATAAAAAAAATGAATGCTGAAAAATATATTTCTTTTGTTCCCCTAACGCTTACCGTCAGCGGAATCACACTAGAGGGCTTCAAATTTCCTTTGAAAAATCAGCATATTTCTCTCGGCTCAACACTATGTATTAGTAATGAACTTATTAGTGATTATGGTACTTTTTCATTTTCCGAAGGCATATTAATAGTGATAAGAAGCCATGATTAATAGGTCTTACAATTTGGTACTGTTTTCGTCCGTTTGAATAGTATGTAAGGGCGTACGAAAAAAGTTGAGATGAATAAGAAGCGGGAGATTGGTGAGGAGGGACAGTATGAAATTTTATACGATTAAACTGCCGAGATTTTTAGGCGGACTTGTCCGGGCGATGATTGGTGCATTTAAGAAAAACGAATAGAAAATGGAATGTTATGGCACCCGTTAAATTTGGGTGCTTTTTATTTTGTCCTGTGGGAAATACTTAAAAAGAAAGAGCATCCGTTTAATGGATGCTCTGGCCTTTATAACTCTTATTAAACGCGTTCAACTTTACCTGATCTTAACGCTCTTGCAGAAACCCAAACACGCTTTGGCTTCCCATCAACAAGAATACGTACTTTTTGTAGGTTAGCACCCCATGTACGCTTATTAGCGTTCATAGCGTGAGAACGTGCGTTACCAGTTGTTGTTTTCTTTCCAGTTACTACACATTTACGTGGCATTATGATTTCCCTCCTTAACTACCAAAAGCTTTATACAGCAATATACTGATTTTCATCTGCTTGAGATACCTTAATAATTTAACATACAACGTTGGTGATTGCAATACTTGTATATAAACCTTTCAAGAAAAAAACCTTGACATGTAAGTATGACTTTCCATATTGTGCCGACTATAGTAAAATGACTGTAGTCAAGGAGCAATTTTCCAAAGGGGGAACGATTCATGTCCATTGAATTAAAAACAAAGTACGGACAAATTGATATTTCAAATGAAGTAATCGCTACCATTGCCGGAGGAGCGGCAATCGAATGCTATGGAATCGTAGGTATGGCCTCTAAAAATCAAATTAAAGATGGAATTACAGAAATCTTACGTAAAGAAAACTTTACCCGGGGCGTTATTGTCCGCCAGGAAAATGAGGCATTACATATTGATATGTACATTATTGTCAGCTATGGAACGAAAATTTCCGAAATTGCCCACAACGTGCAATCAAAGGTTAAATACACCCTCGATAAGACAGTTGGACTTGCCGTTGACTCGGTAAATATTTACGTTCAAGGAGTTCGTGTGACGAACTCGTAGTGAGGAGGAAGTTTTGTGTCAATAACAGCATTAGATGGAAAACGTTTTGCCGAAATGGTGATCCAGGGTGCCAACCATTTGTCTGCAAATGCTAAAATGGTCGATGCCTTAAACGTTTTTCCAGTGCCCGATGGTGATACCGGAACGAACATGAATTTATCAATGACCTCCGGGGCAAAAGAAGTAAAAAACAATGTTCAGGAACATATAGGAAAGGTGGGCGCTGCTCTTTCCAAAGGTTTGCTGATGGGAGCGCGCGGAAATTCCGGCGTAATTCTCTCCCAGCTATTCCGCGGTTTTTCAAAAGCCGTAGAAAGTAAATCTGCCATCTCAGGGAAAGATTTTGCCACTGCACTAGAAGCCGGAGTAGAAACTGCCTATAAAGCTGTTATGAAGCCAGTAGAAGGGACTATCTTAACAGTTGCAAAGGATTCCGCCCAAAAGGGAGTTCAAGCTGCACAAACATCAAATGATATCATTGTAATTATGGAAGAGGTTTTAAAAGAAGCAAAAGCTTCACTAAAGCGCACTCCAGAGTTACTTCCTGTCTTAAAGGAAGTCGGTGTGGTTGACAGCGGCGGACAAGGTCTTGTTTTCGTTTACGAAGGATTCCTAGCCGAATTAAAGGGTGAAAAACTCCCAGATTCACCAAGTGCCATGCCAACCATGAATGAACTGGTCAGTGCAGAGCACCATAAAAGCGTTCAAGGCCATATCAATACTGAGGATATTGAATTTGGGTATTGTACAGAATTTATGGTTAGGTTTGAAACTGCTAAGACAGCCAAAAATCCATTTAATGAAGGTGAATTCCGTAATGATTTAAGCAAGTACGGAGACTCATTATTAGTTATTGCGGACGAAGATGTTGTCAAAGTGCATATTCACTCCGAACAGCCGGGTGAGGTTTTAACTTATGGACAGCGATACGGCAATTTAATCAATATGAAGATTGAAAACATGCGCCAGCAGCATTCCAATATTGTTGGCGAAACACACACTCCTTTAGTGGCAGAAAGGGTGCAGGAACAGAAAGAATATGGAATTGTAACGGTATCTATGGGATCTGGAATTGCCGATTTGTTTAAAAGCATTGGAGCGCATGCTGTGATTGAAGGCGGGCAGACAATGAATCCAAGTACGGAGGATATTGTTAAGTCTGTCAAACAAGTAAATGCTAAAAAGGTATTTATTTTACCGAATAACAAGAATATTATAATGGCGGCTGAGCAAGCACGTGATGTATCCGAAGAAGAGATTTACGTGATACCATCCAAAACGGTACCGCAAGGGCTTTCGGCGCTTCTTGCGTTCAATCCTTCTGCTGAGGTAGAGGCAAATGAAGCAGCTATGAAGGACGCGCTTCAGCATGTCAAGACAGGTCAAATTACCTTTGCTGTTCGCGATACCCAAATTGATGGGTTAGAAATTGAGAAAGATGATTTCATGGGTATTGCCGAAGGGAAAATTGTTGTAAAAAACAAGGAAAAAGGAAAAGCGGCTGAAGATCTTCTTTCTAAAATGTTAGATGAAGACTCCGAAATTTTAACTGTTATTTATGGGGAAGACGTTTCGGAAGATGAAGTAAATTCCTTAACACATTTTGTAGAAGAAAATTATGGTGATATTGAAATAGAAATCCATAATGGCCAACAACCATTATATTCTTTTATCTTTTCAATTGAATAATGAAGAGATAAAATAGAAGAAGGGGTTACCCCTTCTTTTTTTGTGCATATGAGACAAGAAAATATGTTTTGAATATAATTTATTAGAGAGAATTACGCTAAGGGAGAGAATTCTTATGAAATATAGAAGCGTATTTGATATTATTGGGCCCGTTATGATAGGACCTTCTAGTTCCCATACAGCCGGAGCGGCAAGAATCGGCAGAGTAGCGAGAAGCCTATTTGGCAGAGAGCCAAAATGGGCCAATATATCTTTATATGGCTCGTTTGCGAAAACGTATAAAGGTCATGGGACAGACGTTGCCATCGTTGGCGGATTATTAGATTTTGAAACGGATGATGTAAGGATTATTAATGCCATAGATATTGCAAAAGAAAAAGGCATTAAACTTCGGTTTATTGAAGAAGATGCTGTTACCGATCACCCAAACACAGCAAGAATCATTATCGGTGATCATAATGGTGAGCTGGAATTAGTGGGTATCTCTATTGGCGGCGGCAAAATTGAAGTGACAGAGCTAAACGGTTTTGAACTTAAACTATCCGGAAATCATCCGGCCATTTTAGTTGTTCATAATGATCGCTTTGGTGCAATTGCAAGCGTAGCCAACATTTTGGCAAAATACGAAATTAATATTGGCCACATGGAAGTTTCTCGTAAAGAACAAGGAAAGCTTGCGCTTATGACAATCGAAGTAGACCAAAATATTAATGATCATATCCTAATTGAGCTTGAAGAGCTTCCTAATATATTAAAAGTGACTAAAATTGTCGATTAAGGGGGGAAAAAACTATGTTTCGAAATGTCGCTGAATTAGTAGAAATGGCTAACAGTCAAAATAAAAAAATCTCAGAAATCATGATCGAGCAAGAAGTAACCGTTACCGGCAGGACAAGAGAAGAAGTGCTCGCCCTTATGGATAGAAATCTTACCGTCATGGAAGAGGCCGTTGAAAAAGGGTTAAAGGGTGTTACCTCTCATTCAGGGTTAACAGGCGGAGATGCGGTTCTCCTGCAGAAATATATTGAAAAAGGCAACTTTTTAACGGGGGATACCATTCTCGATGCCGTGAGTAAAGCGGTTGCAACGAATGAAGTCAATGCAGCAATGGGAACAATTTGTGCTACACCTACAGCTGGCTCAGCAGGGGTGGTTCCAGGTACATTGTTCGCGGTCAAGAAAAAGCTGAACCCAACAAGAGAGCAAATGATATCGTTTTTGTTTACATCCGGTGCCTTTGGCTTTGTAGTCGCCAATAATGCATCAATATCCGGTGCTGCGGGAGGCTGTCAAGCCGAAGTAGGTTCAGCATCAGGGATGGCGGCAGCAGCTATTGTTGAAATGGCCGGAGGGACACCACAGCAATGTGCAGAGGCAATGGCCATTACGTTAAAAAACATGCTTGGATTAGTATGTGATCCGGTTGCCGGACTTGTTGAGGTCCCTTGTGTGAAGCGAAATGCTATGGGGGCTGCCAATGCAATGGTTGCAGCAGATATGGCGCTTGCAGGAATTACAAGTCGCATCCCTTGTGATGAAGTAATTGACGCTATGTTCAAAATTGGCCAATCGATGCCATCGTCATTAAGAGAAACAGCTCAAGGAGGGTTGGCGGCTACACCTACAGGTAGAGCTCTAGAAGCAAAAATCTTTGGGATACCGCTTGTTAATAATGAATCCAAATCTTAACCAATCAATCACGGTCTTAAAGGGAATTGGTGAGGAAACGGCTGAAATTTTTTCGGAAATGAAAATCTTTACAATTAATGACTTATTAGAATATTTTCCATATCGTTATGAAGATTATTCGCTAAAAGAACTGACAGAAGTACAGCATGATGAGAAGGTCACAGTCGAAGGGAAGGTTCATAGCGAGCCTTCTCTTAACTATTATGGCAGAAAAAAGTCAAAGCTGACGATTCGGCTCTTCGTAGGTTCCTATCTGATTAAAGTAGTTTTTTTTAACCAGCCCTATTTAAAAAATAAAATTGTCATGAACGAAACGATAACCGTAACTGGTAAATGGGATGCTCACAGGCAAACCATTACAGCAAGTGAAATGCAGGCAGGACCAAATGCCAAACACAATGATTTTGAACCTGTTTATTCATTAAGAGGAAAATTAACAACAAAAGGGATTCGAAAATTTATTAGCTTAGCCTTTCAACAATACGGAGGCCTGGTAAAGGAAACACTACCAGTTTTTATTATCCAAAAATATCGGCTCTTAACCAAAAGAGACGCGATAAAAGCCATGCATTTTCCTTCAAATCCTGAAGAAGTCAAACAGGCAAGGCGCCGCTTTGTTTATGAGGAATTTCTCTTGTTTCAATTAAAAATGCAAGCGTTAAGAAAGTTTGAACGAGAGCATTCACCTGGTATTGTTCAAGACTATGATTTAAACAAATTGAAGGAATTTATCAAAGAGCTTCCTTTTCCACTGACGAATGCTCAAAAACGAGTGGTGAATGATATTATCCAGGACCTGAAATCTCCATATAGGATGAACCGTTTACTTCAAGGAGATGTTGGCTCAGGGAAAACGGTCGTTGCGGCCATAGGTCTTTATGCAAGTGTGACAGCGGGGTTCCAAGGAGCTTTAATGGTTCCGACTGAAATCTTGGCGGAGCAGCATGCAGAATCTTTAAAAAATCTGCTTGAACCCTTTGAAGTCAGGTGCGAGCTTTTAACAAGTTCAGTAAAGGGAAAGCGGAGAAAAGAGATTCTTCAGGAATTAGCGGCAGGAAAAATTGATATTTTAATTGGTACACATGCCTTGATTCAGGACGAAGTATCCTTTCAAAGATTAGGATTCGTGATAACCGATGAGCAGCATCGCTTTGGTGTTGAGCAGCGACGGGTATTACGGGAAAAAGGCGAAAACCCCGACGTCTTATTTATGACAGCTACACCAATTCCCCGGACATTGGCGATCACGGTATTTGGCGAAATGGATGTTAGTATCATCGATGAGATGCCAGCGGGCAGAAAAACAATTGAAACGTACTGGGCAAAACCTGAAATGCTGGAACGTGTTCTTGGGTTTGTAGAAAAAGAATTAGTTAGTGGGCACCAGGCGTATGTCATTTGCCCGCTTATTGAAGAATCGGAAAAGCTTGATGTGCAAAATGCAATTGATGTGCATACCACTTTAAGCCACTATTTTCAAAATCGGTATAAAGTGGGTCTGATGCATGGACGATTGAGTTCGGATGATAAGGATTCAGTCATGAAAGCGTTCAGTGCAAATGAAGTTCAAATCTTAGTATCGACAACGGTTGTGGAAGTGGGGGTTAATGTACCGAATGCAACCATGATGGTTATTTATGATGCGGAAAGATTTGGCCTTTCACAGCTACACCAATTGCGCGGCCGTGTCGGCCGGGGAAGCAATCAATCCTATTGTATCCTGCTGGCGAGTCCTAAATCAGAAGTAGGCCAAGAGAGAATGCGGATTATGACAGAGACGAACGATGGCTTTGTTCTAAGTGAAAAGGATTTAGAACTTAGAGGACCAGGAGATTTTTTTGGCAGAAAACAAAGCGGCGTGCCGGAATTCAAGGTGGCAGATATGGTTCATGATTACCGCGCCCTTGAAACAGCAAGAAATGATGCTGCAATGCTGATTCAGTCGAAAAGCTTTTGGACTTCTGATGAATACGAATACTTAAGAAATCAGCTTGAATTTTCAGGAGTTTTAGAAGGAGAAAAGTTAGATTAATAAATATTTTCGCTTGAAAAATGCAATGTTAAGGGGAGAAGGCAGATAGCAAGGAAGAAAACTTATCCTTGCAATCTGCTTTTTTAAATTTTATACTACTCTTAGTACCTAGTCATAAGATTTCGGACGGTGTGGAAAATTATGCGAAGAACCAAAAAAGAGCGCCAACAATTGTTAATCTCAACCATTAATGATAATCCTTTTATTACAGACGAGGAACTCGCTGAAAAATTTCAAGTAAGTGTGCAAACAATTCGTCTGGATCGGTTGGAATTATCCATTCCGGAGCTTCGTGAACGGATTAAAACAGTAGCTGAAAAAAGATTTGACGATGAAGTCCGCTCTCTGCCTATTGAAGAAGTCATTGGTGAAATTATCGATATTGAATTAGACCAAAGTGCGATTTCAATTTTTGATGTGAAAGAAGAACATGTTTTTCAGCGGAATAAAATTGCTCGCGGACATCATGTTTTTGCCCAGGCAAATTCATTAGCGGTAGCTGTAATAAATGATGAACTGGCTTTGACTGCAAAAGCTAATATTCATTTCAATCGATCGGTAAAATTGAATGAACGAGTGATTGCCAAAGCAAGAGTGATCAAAATCGATGAAAATGCTCTCAGAACATATGTCGAAGTGACAAGTTTTGTGAATAATGAACTGGTATTTACCGGAAACTTTGAAATGTACCGTTCGAAAAATCATTAAAGGATGAGACCAATGAAACTATCAATCGATGCCATGGGCGGTGACCATGCTCCAAAAGAAATTGTCTTAGGGGCGATGAAGGCTGTCAATAGCTATCCTGATATACATATTACCCTTGTGGGCGATGAAAATAAAATTAAAGAAACATTAACAAACCATGACAGAATTTCCATATTACATACAACCGAAGTTATTCTCGGAACTGATGAACCCGTTAGGGCGGTTCGACGCAAAAAAAATGCCTCCATGGTCCTTGCTGCGCAGTTAGTGACAGACGGTGATGCTGATGCTTGTATTTCAGCAGGAAATACGGGTGCACTTATGGCTGCAGGCTTGTTCGTTGTTGGAAGAATTGAAGGAATTGATCGTCCTGCCTTGGCTCCAACGCTTCCAACAATCGGCGGCGAAGGTTTTCTCCTGCTTGACGTTGGGGCAAATGCCGATGCTAAACCAGAACATTTATTGCAAAATGCCATCATGGGTTCGATTTATAGTGAAAAGGTAAGGGGCATTACAAACCCTAGAGTAGGGCTTTTGAATATTGGAACAGAAGAAAAAAAGGGAAATGAATTGACAAGGAATACATTTGACCTTTTAAAAAATACAAATTTAAATTTTGTCGGCAATGTGGAGGCACGGGATTTACTTGATGGTGTTGCCGATGTCGTGGTGACCGACGGTTTTACTGGGAATATGGTGTTAAAAACCATTGAAGGTACAGCCCTATCGATGTTTAAAATGTTAAAAACAGCCTTAATGAGCAGTTTTACAAGTAAACTTGCTGCAGCTGTTTTAAAGCCAAACTTAATGACATTGAAAAATAAATTGGACTATTCGGAGTATGGGGGAGCGGCCCTATTTGGGTTAAAGGCTCCAGTTATTAAAGCTCATGGTTCCTCTAATGCTCAGTCCATTTTCAGCGCCATTCGGCAAACACGGGAAATGGTCGAAAAAGATGTCATCGAACAAATTCAAAAAACAGTAGAAGAAACGAATACTTCCAAAATTGAACTCTAGTAAGGAGTGTTAAGATGAGTAAAATTGCATTTGTTTTTCCCGGACAGGGGTCACAAGTCGTTGGAATGGGTCAAAAGCTTGCAAATGAGCATCCAGAAGTGATGGATTATTTTAAAAAGGCAGATGAAAGATTACAAAGCAGCCTAAGCAGCCTCATTTTTGAAGGTCCCCAAGAGGAGCTGACGAAAACAACAAATGCTCAGCCAGCTTTACTTACAACGAGTATTGCACTGTTAAATTTCTTTCAAAAATCAGGAATTCAGGCTGATTTTGTTGCTGGTCACAGCTTAGGAGAATATACGGCCCTTGTTGCTGCGGGCGCCTTAACTTTTGAGGAAGGTGTTTATGCTGTCCGTAAACGAGGAGAGTATATGGAAAAGGCAGTTCCAAATGGTGAAGGAACAATGGCAGCTGTTCTTGGCTTAGACCGTGAAAAACTTGCTGAAGTGACAAAAGCAGTGGATGATTCAGGTTTTCCTGTTTCCCTTGCCAATCTTAACTGCCCAGGTCAAATCGTCATTTCCGGTTCGTCAAAAGGTGTTGAGCTTGCCGGTGAAAAAGCGAAGCAGGCCGGAGCAAAACGCGTCATTCCGCTTGAAGTTAGCGGACCGTTCCATTCTTCTCTCATGAAGCCTGCTTCCAGTGAATTGCGTGCTGTTTTAGACAGTCTGAATATGAAGAATGCAGAAATTCCAGTCGTAGCCAATGTTTCTGCAGACGTAATGAGCGACTCTGCTGAAATAAAGGAAAAATTAATAGAGCAGCTTTATTCTCCAGTATTATGGGAGGATTCGGTTGAAAAAATGATTGAGTTAGGTGTGGATACCTTTATCGAAATTGGACCGGGCAAAGTGCTGTCTGGCTTAATCAAAAAGATTAATCGCAGCGTTAAAACCTATTCTGTTTCTGATGAGGAAACCTGTCAGTCCGTTATCGACGCATTAAAGGAGGAAAAGCTATGAATTTAACAGGTAAAGCAGCCCTTGTAACTGGTGCATCAAGAGGAATAGGCAGGGAAATTGCGCTTGAACTAGCAAGGCAGGGAGCCAATGTCGCTGTTAATTTTGCTGGAAGTGAAGCAAAAGCGAATGAAGTCGTGGATGAAATCAAAGCACTTGGCCTAGATGCATTTGCTGTAAGATGCGATGTCTCAAATACAGAAGAAGTTGCAGAAATGGTGAAAGCGACCATTGATCGTTTTGGGAAGCTTGATATTCTTGTTAATAATGCTGGAATTACAAAAGATAATTTATTAATGAGAATGAAAGAAGAAGAATGGGATGATGTCATTAATATCAACCTTAAAGGCGTCTTCTTAGTAACGAAAGCCGTAACGAGACAAATGATGAAACAAAGAGTGGGCCGTATTATCAATATTGCTTCCATTGTCGGCGTAAGCGGAAACCCAGGTCAGGCAAACTATGTAGCTGCCAAAGCGGGTGTCATTGGTTTAACGAAAACGACAGCCAAAGAACTTGCGACACGAAATATTACCGTTAACGCGATTGCCCCAGGATTTATCACCACTGATATGACAGACAAATTGTCAGAAGAAGTAAAAACCGAAATGCTAAAACAGATTCCGTTAGCAAGATTAGGTGAGCCGAAAGATATCGCAAAAATCACGGCATTCCTTGCTTCTGATGATTCATCCTATATCACAGGGCAGACCTTCCACGTTGATGGTGGCATGGTAATGTAAACAGAAAAGCGGAAGCGCCTTGTCCAGGGGCGACAAGCATAAGACGAGCCGGCGGAAAGGTTGCTTTTTAACCTTTTCGACGGATTGGCTTATGACCTCGAGCCCCTAGGCGCTGGTGCTGGACATTTCTCAAAGTTAATGTGCATTTTTATTATTTCTTCATTTATTATTTGAAAGAAATACTCTATAATAGCTTGAGGGGAGGTGAACGAGCATGGCAGAGGTATTAGAACGTGTTACAAAAATCATCGTTGACCGTTTAGGTGTTGATGAGTCTCAAGTTACGCTTGAAGCTTCATTTAAAGATGATCTTGGCGCTGATTCCCTTGACGTAGTTGAACTAGTAATGGAATTAGAGGATGAGTTCGATATGGAAATTTCTGACGATGATGCTGAAAAAATCAGCACTGTTGGTGATGCTGTTAATTACATAAATAGCACGAAGTAATCGTTGGAATTATTCACAAAGCTCCGTTTTCAAACGGGGCTTTATTCTGTAGAATAGAACTTGGCAGTTCCATTAGTGCTGCCAAGTTTCTTTGCGTTTTTATCAAAATTTTTTTAAACTCAGTATTATAGTCATGTGTAAATTAAATGCAAGGTGGAGAACTTATGCGCAGAAATGGGAAAGAAAAAGAAATGGACAATCGCGCAAAAGAAAGTCAATTTAAAGAGTTTCAAAAGATAATTGAAATTCAATTTGAAAATGAAAAATTATTAAAGCAAGCTTTTACTCATTCATCCTATGTGAATGAGCATCGCAGAAAGCCTTTTGAAGATAATGAAAGGCTCGAATTTTTGGGAGATGCTGTACTTGAACTGACAATATCACAATTCCTTTTTAAGAAATATTCCATGATGACAGAAGGAGAATTAACCAAACTAAGAGCGGCCATTGTATGTGAGCCGTCACTCGTAGCATTTGCGAATGAATTAGGATTTGGAAAATTAATTTTGCTCGGCAAAGGGGAAGAAATGACGGGCGGACGAGAGCGGCCGGCACTTCTCGCCGATGTCTTTGAAGCGTTCATTGGCGCACTTTATTTAGACCAAGGAATTGAAAAAGTCATAGATTTTCTTGAAAAAGTTATTTTCCCAAAAATAAATGCTGGTGCTTTTTCTCATGTGATGGATTTTAAGAGCCAATTACAGGAACTCATTCAAAGAGATGGTTCAGGAGTAATTGAATATCGTGTTCTACAAGAAAAAGGACCTGCTCACAATAAAGAGTTTGTGTCAAAGGTTTCCTTAAATGGCGAAGAATTAGGGGTAGGGACGGGAAGATCCAAAAAAGAGGCGGAACAGCATGCGGCTCAAATGGCGCTGGATGTACTTAAAACGAAAACAACCTAGATATGACAAATGTTTTAGAGGAGTAATCCCGGGCATTTTAGGGAGGAAAAAGGAATGTTTTTAAAACGGTTGGACATTATTGGCTTTAAATCTTTTGCTGACCGCATCAGTGTGGATTTTGTCCCTGGGGTTACGGCCGTAGTAGGTCCTAATGGCAGCGGGAAAAGCAATATTACAGATGCAATCCGCTGGGTATTAGGGGAACAGTCAGCAAAATCACTTCGCGGAAGTAAAATGGAAGATATTATATTTGCTGGAAGTGATACTAGAAAGGCTGTTAATTTTGCTGAGGTGACGCTGACCTTGGACAACCAAGATCAAGGATTAGCGGTTGATTATAATGAAGTAAGTGTTACAAGAAGAGTCTCCCGTTCAGGAGAAAGCGACTTCTTTATTAATAAACACTCGTGCCGTTTGAAGGATATTATAGATTTGTTTATGGATTCCGGGCTGGGACGGGAAGCATTTTCCATTATAAGCCAAGGGAAAGTAGAAGAAATCTTAAATAGTAAAGCAGAAGACCGCCGAACAATATTTGAAGAAGCTGCAGGTGTTTTAAAATACAAAAACCGAAAGAAAAAAGCCGAGGTCAAGCTTGCCGAGACACAAGACAATATTAACCGGGTAAATGATATTTTACATGAGCTTGAAAGCCAAGTAGAGCCATTAAAAATTCAAGCGTCGATAGCAAAGGATTTTTTAGAGAAAAAAGAGGAGCTTGAAAAGTTTGAAGTAGCTCTAACCGTTTATGAAATTGAAGACATGCATCAAAAATGGGGGAATCTTTCCAAACAGCTGGAAGAACACCAACATGAGGAATTGAAGCTTTCTTCCGAATTGCAAGTCAAAGAAGCAAAAATCGTTGAAACTAGAGACCAGATTACGGCCTTAGATGAATCGATTTCAGACCTGCAGAATGTCCTGCTTCATGCCAGTGAGGAGCTTGAAAAGCTGGAGGGACGAAAAGAAGTTCTAAAAGAGCGGAAAAAGAATGCTGCACAAAATAAAGAGCAGTTGGAAATGAACATCCTTGAATTAACGGACCGAATCAGCCAACTTCAAAACAATAGAGACTCTTTAGCCGAATCGGTTAAGCTGCTTGGTGAGCAGGTAAAAACCTTACAAACACAGTTAAAGGAAAAACAAGAAAAGCTGCAATTATTTGCAGAAAATATTGACGAAAAAATCGAAAGCTTAAAAAGTGAATATATTGAGCTGTTAAATGACCAAGCTGGTGCAAAAAACGAATTAAAATACATTGACCAGCAGCTTGAGCAGCAGGATAGAAAAAATTCACGTCTTGATGCGGAAAATGAAAAGTATCTTCAAGAAAGAGAAATTGCCCAAAGCAAAAAAAGGAAAATTCAAGCTTCATTAGATGAACTTCAAAAGAAGCTAAGTGAACAAGTTGTTGCCTTTCGTGAGCAACAACGTAAACTGGATACGGTAAAAAACAATTATCAAAAACAAGAGAAAACCTTGTATCAAGCCTATCAGCTTCTGCAGCAGGCAAAGTCCAAAAAAGATATGCTTGAAGAAATGGAAGAGGATTTTTCTGGCTTTTTCCAAGGTGTAAAGGAAGTTCTCAAGGCCCGCGGAAAAAAACTCCATGGTATTGAAGGAGCCGTTGCCGAACTAATCTCTGCTCCTAAAGAATATGAAATTGCCATGGAAACCGCACTTGGTGGTGCCTTACAGCATATCGTAGTTGATACTGAACAAAATGCCCGTGCCGCTATTCAATATTTAAAGCAGCATTCTTTTGGACGAGCAACCTTTTTACCACAAAGTGTTGTAAAGGGACGTCCCTTATCATCAGCTCAAATGGCTTCGATTCAAAATCACCCTTCTCTGGTGGGTACTGCCGTCAGCCTGATTCAGTTTGAACAAAAGTATGCCGAGATTTTTCAAAACCTTTTGGGTAACGTTGTTATCACAAGGGATCTAAAGGGTGCCAATGAATTGGCGAAAATACTCCAATATCGTGTTCGATTAGTTACCCTCGATGGAGATATCGTCAATCCCGGCGGTTCGATGACAGGTGGAGCCGTAAAACAAAAAACATCCTCGCTATTAACAAGAAAAGGTGAGCTTGATGAATTAAAGGGTAAGCTTGTCATTATGGAAGAGAAAACAGCGGATTTGGAGAAGCAGGTTAAATCATTAAAAGAAGATGTCCAAACGGCAGAGTCAGACCTTGAGGCAATGCGTAAAAATGGTGAAGAACTAAGACTATCGGAACAGTCTGTTAAGGGTGACTTACGAGAAGCGGAGTTTGAAGAAAAGAATATCAATGACCGATTAGCCATTTACGATCTTGAAAAAGGGCAGTTTTCGACAGAACAAACCACATTGCTAACTAGAAAAATAGAGTTACAATCAGCAATGGAAAATTATAAGGTTTCAATTGCGGAACTTGACGGTCAAATTATAAGACTGACTGAACAAAAGACCAATGATCTTACATCTAAAGAAGCCTTGGTAACCGAAATAAATGAGTTAAAGGTTGAGTTTGCGGCTAAAAACGAGCAATTTTTAAACACCAAGGACCGATTCGCGAATCTTAATGAAGATTTAGCGGAAAGCAGGCAAAAGCTTGCTGTCTTTACTGAAGACCTCAGCCTATTAACATCAGAAATGACGAATAGCTCTTCGGGTGAAGAACAATTAGAGACTGCTGCAAAAAGAAAACAAGAAGACAAGGCTGCAACACTAAATCTAATTAGCACAAGAAGGCAAGAACGGGTCCAGCTTCAGGTTTCGCTGGAAGATTTGGAGCTTGAAGCTAAGGAATTAAAGAGAATTCATAAAGGTTTGATAACGGTACTAAAGGATGAAGAGGTAAAACTAAACCGCTTGGATGTGGAGCTTGAAAACAGACTAGCTCATCTAAGAGAAGAATACTTATTATCCTTTGAAGGAGCTAAGGAACAGTATCCGCTAACTGTTCCAGTTGAAGAAGCCCGCAAAAAGGTCAAGCTGATTAAACTGGCCATCGAGGAGCTTGGTAATATCAACATTGGAGCTATTGAAGAATACGAGCGCGTTTCCGAACGGTATGAATTTTTAAATGAACAAAGGACAGATCTTCAAGAAGCCAAGGATACACTTTTCCAGGTGATTGAAGAGATGGATACGGAAATGAAAAGACGCTTTGAGCAAACCTTCCAAGGGATTCGAGAACATTTCGAACCAGTTTTCAGGGCACTTTTCGGAGGAGGAAGAGCGGACCTTGTATTAACGGCTCCGGAGGATTTATTAAATACAGGAGTGGAAATCGTTGCTCAGCCTCCGGGTAAAAAGCTTCAGAATCTAGGGCTGCTATCGGGTGGCGAACGAGCATTAACGGCCATTGCCCTGCTTTTTTCGATATTAAAAGTACGTCCTGTTCCTTTCTGTATTCTTGATGAAGTGGAAGCGGCACTCGATGAAGCAAACGTCCACCGTTTTAGCCAGTATTTAAAGAGATATAGCTCAGAGACTCAATTCATTGTTATTACACACCGTAAAGGGACAATGGAGGAAGCAGACGTCTTATACGGAGTCACCATGCAGGAATCGGGTGTATCAAAGCTTGTATCAGTTCGTTTAGACGATACAAAAGAGCTTGTTAAATCTTAATTTAAGGGAAGTGAAAGAATGAGCTTTTTTAAAAAATTAAAAGAGAAGATTACAAAATCAACGGATACAGTTACAGAGAAGTTTAAGGAAGGTCTTACGAAGACAAGGGACAGTTTTTCTGGAAAAGTCAATGACCTTGTGGCGAGATACCGAAAAGTCGACGAAGACTTCTTTGAAGAATTAGAAGAAATCCTAATTCAGGCCGATGTTGGTTTTGACACCGTTATGCAGTTAATAGATGAGCTGAAGATGGAAGTGAAACGGCGGAACATCCAAGACCCTCAGGAGGTTCAAAGTGTTATATCTGAAAAGCTTGTCGACATCTATAATGCAGGCGAAGGACAGTCTTCAAAATTAAACATCCAGGAGGATGGGTTAACCGTCATCCTCTTTGTCGGTGTCAATGGTGTCGGAAAAACAACGACAATAGGTAAACTAGGACATAAGTTTAAGAGTGAGGGAAGAAAAGTTTTGATGGCTGCAGGCGACACTTTCCGGGCTGGAGCTATTGAACAGCTTGAAGTATGGGGGGATAGAGTCGGTGTCGAGGTTATCAAGCAGGCAGAGGGATCTGACCCTGCTGCCGTAATGTATGATGCGATTCAGGCAGCGAAATCCCGCAAAGCTGATATTTTATTGTGTGATACAGCCGGTCGTTTACAAAATAAAGTGAACCTGATGAAAGAGCTGGAAAAGGTAAAACGTGTCATCGAAAGAGAAATTCCCGGAGCACCCCACGAAGTAATCCTTGTCCTTGATGCGACAACAGGACAGAATGCGCTTATTCAGGCTAAGAATTTTAAAGAAGTAACCAATGTCAGTGGCATTGTACTTTCGAAATTAGATGGGACAGCAAAGGGCGGAATCGTTCTCGCAATTCGCAACGAATTAAAGATTCCAGTTAAATTTGTAGGTTTAGGAGAGAAAATGGATGATCTGCAGGAATTTGATGCCGAAAAGTATGTGTATGGATTATTTGCAGATCAAGTAGAAAAGACCGAAGATTAGATGTAAAGGTATTATCTTGACAGATAATGTCTTACTGTGTAAACTTACTTTTGTAAAGGCATTTCACTTAACAAGGGGGCATTTAAGTATGATGCTTGAAAAGACAACACGAATGAACTATCTTTATGATTTTTACTATTCGTTGTTAACACCAAAGCAGCAAAGCTATATGTCTCTTTATTATTTAGATGATTACTCATTGGGTGAAATTGCTGAAGAGTATGATGTCAGCCGCCAGGCCGTATATGATAATATTAAGCGGACGGAAGCAATGCTCGAGGAATATGAAGAAAAGCTTTTATTATTTCATAAATTTCAAGAGCGTGCGAGGCTATTAAAGCAAGTAAAAGTGTTGCTTAAAGAGGAGACACCTTCAAAACAGGCGATGTATGAGACAATTGCCGAGCTTGAAAAATTAGATTAGGAGGCGGCATGAATGGCATTTGAAGGATTAGCCGACCGACTGCAGAATACGATTCAAAAAATCCGTGGAAAAGGAAAGGTTAATGAAGCGGATGTAAAAGAAATGATGCGCGAAGTGCGTCTTGCACTACTCGAAGCAGACGTTAACTTCAAAGTTGTCAAAGATTTTGTGAAAAAAGTCAGCGAGCGTGCTGTCGGACAAGAAGTCCTTAAAAGCTTAACACCCGGACAACAAATTATTAAAATTGTTAACGAGGAATTAACGGAGCTGATGGGTGGCGAGCAGAGCAAGATTGCGGCCTCAAACCGCCCGCCAACTGTCATCATGATGGTCGGTCTCCAGGGTGCTGGTAAAACCACTACCACTGGAAAGCTCTCGCTTTTGCTTCGCAAGAAGTATAATCGTAAACCGCTGCTCGTTGCCGCTGATATCTATCGTCCAGCCGCAATTAAACAGCTTCAAACGCTTGGAAAACAATTGGATATGCCTGTTTTTTCCCTTGGCGATCAAGTCAGCCCGGTGGAAATAGCCAGGCAGGCAATTGCGAAAGCAAAGGAAGAGCATCATGATTATGTCCTCATCGATACCGCTGGCCGGCTCCATGTCGATGAAGCGTTAATGAATGAGTTAAAGGACATTAAAGAACTAACAAAGCCTGATGAAATCTTCCTTGTCGTAGATGCTATGACTGGTCAGGATGCTGTAAATGTGGCCCAAAGCTTTAATGAACAGCTTGGATTAACAGGCGTTGTTTTGACGAAGCTTGATGGGGACACCCGGGGTGGAGCAGCACTTTCCATACGTGCCGTAACCCAGACCCCAATTAAATTTGTTGGTCTTGGCGAGAAAATGGATGCTCTTGAGCCATTCCATCCAGAACGAATGGCATCCAGAATTTTAGGCATGGGCGATGTTTTGACGCTTATTGAAAAGGCTCAAGCCAATGTTGACGAACAAAAGGCAAAAGAATTAGAACAAAAAATGCGGACAGCTTCGTTTACACTGGAGGATTTTTTGGAACAGCTTGGACAAGTTCGTAACTTAGGTCCCCTTGATGAGTTGTTAAAAATGATGCCTGGCGCAAACAAAATTAAGGGCTTAAATAATCTGCAGATTGATGAAAAGCAAATTGCTCATGTTGAAGCCATTATAAGATCCATGACGAAGGCAGAAAAAAATAATCCCGAGATCTTAAATGCAAACCGGAAACGCCGGATTGCGAAAGGAAGCGGGCGGCCTGTCACCGAGGTAAATCGTCTGTTAAAACAGTTTGAAGACATGAAAAAGATGATGAAACAAATGACAGGCATGCAAATGAAATCAAAGAAAAAAGGCGGATTTAAATTCCCATTTAAACCGTTTTAATGTGTAAAGTATTGGTAATAATGTATGTAAAGAAAAAACACTTTACAAATGATATATTAATTGATAATATACTATCTTGTGTGAAACAATTTCGGAGGTGCTTATTTAAAATGGCAGTTAAAATTCGTTTAAAGCGTATGGGAGCAAAGAAAACTCCTTTCTATCGTATCGTAGTAGCAGATTCTCGTTCACCACGTGATGGACGTTTCATCGAAACAGTTGGAACTTATAATCCAGTTGCAGAACCAGCAATTGTTGAAATCAACGAAGAATTAGCTCTTAAGTGGTTACAAGACGGTGCAAAACCATCTGATACAGTTCGTAACCTTTTCTCAAACCAAGGCATCATGGAAAAATTCCATAATGCAAAATTAAGCAAGTAATCGTAGGTAACTATGAAAGAATTAATCGAAACGATTGTTAAGCCTCTAGTTGATTTTCCTGAAGACGTCCGCGTTGACGTCTCAGAGGACAACAACCGCGTTACTTATCAGCTCTCTGTTAACAAAACAGATATGGGAAAAGTAATCGGCAAGCAGGGGCGTGTTGCAAAGGCCATTAGAACTGTTG
This sequence comes from Neobacillus bataviensis, assembly GCF_019969725.1. The sequence goes on along the minus strand of NZ_JAHXYW010000001.1, from coordinate 944,662 downwards.
TTTATGCAGCAGGATCATCACAACAAAAGAAAATTTTTCTCGAAATTGGTGAATAGCTTTTTGCATCTAGATGAAAGGGGGGAATCAACATTCCTCCCTTTTTTGCTATAAGAAAAGAAAGGAGCCATCTTTATGCAAATTATCCAAACAGTTGTGGTAAAGCAAATTCTAACGGAAAAAAGCAAAGAAAAATTATTTGAACAATACAACCACCAAAAGCTTCAGCTCCAAAAAGAATGCAGTCAGCTTCAATTTGAATTAAAACGATTGGAGAAAACCAAAAGCTTTTCGCAAAGAGAATTAAAAAGTCATTTTGAAAAAGAAATCAATAAACGATTAGAAAAAGAAAAACTCCTAGAGTTCCAAATTGAACAATTACATATGCTACCTTTAGGCAGTGAATTAAAGGAAAAGGAAGTTCAGGCCCTAATTGAAATAAAAGTGGGCGATTCCTGGAGTCAACAACTTGGACAACCTGTTATTATAATTAAAGATGGAATCATTGAGGAAATAAGAGAAGGTGAATAATCGTATGGAAAAATGGTTTAATGTCGGAAAGATCGTAAATACCCAAGGAATAAAAGGAGAAGTGCGTGTCATTTCAAAAACGGATTTCCCTGAAAAGCGGTATAAAGCAGGAAATGTATTGTATTTGTTTATGCCAAATTCCAAAACGCCGATTGAGCTAACAGTAAAAAGCCATCGAACCCATAAAAATTTTGAATTATTGACATTTGAAGGTTTTCATAATATTAATGAAGTTGAAAAGTTTAAAGAAGGAATTCTCAAGGTGCCTGAATCACAGCTGGATACCTTGGAAGAGGATGAATTTTATTACCATGAAATTATCGGCTGCCTCGTTGCGACAACAAAAGGGGAAGAACTTGGAAAAGTTACGGAAATTTTATCACCAGGTGCCAATGACGTTTGGGTTGTTAAAGGGAAGGGAAGAAAGGATTTATTAATTCCTTACATTCATGATGTTGTTAAAAAAGTGGATGTTAAAGAAAAAGTCATCTTAATTGAGCCGATGGAAGGGCTGCTTTCATGATGCAGATTGACATCCTTACGCTCTTCCCCGAAATGTTTTCCGGGGTGTTTAACCAGTCTATTTTACAAAAAGCGGCAGAGAAAAAGGCCGTCCAATATAATGTTGTCAATTTTCGTGAATTTGCTGATAACAAGCATTCCTCTGTTGATGATTACCCATACGGAGGAGGAGCTGGAATGGTTTTAATGCCTCAGCCCATCTTTGATGGTGTAAGTGCTCTCAAGGAAAAAGCAAAAAGTAAGGATCCAAGGGTAATCCTCCTTTGTCCTCAAGGCAAGCGTTACGATCAACGAAAAGCCGAAGAATTAGCTCAAGAAGAACATTTGATATTTATTTGCGGTCATTACGAAGGTTATGACGAACGAATCCGGCAGCATGTGGTTACGGATGAAATCTCGATTGGGGATTATGTCTTGACCGGTGGTGAGCTTGGAGCCATGGTCGTTGTTGACAGTGTCGTTCGCCTTTTGCCGGAGGTATTAGGAAATCAGGAATCACATATGAAGGATTCCTTCAGCACAGGCCTCTTAGAACATCCGCATTATACAAGACCTGCAGATTTCCGCGGGCTGAAGGTCCCTGATGTACTAATGTCAGGTAATCATAAGTTAATTGAAGAATGGCGCAATAAAGAAGCATTGAGAAGAACACTACAAAGGCGTCCTGACTTATTTGATAAAATCGAACTTACATCAGAACAGGAAAAATGGTTAGCTGAAATAAAAAAAGAATACAAGTAGTATTGCGGGAGAACGACAATTATGGTATGATACTTCTTGTGACTTGAGCTGAACCTTTTCAGAATCTAGTCTTATAACGATGTTCCGCTGCAATGTAATTGTTAGTAGATGTGCATGAGCATCTGTTGGAAGGAGTTGAAAACGATGCATAAATTAATCGAAGAAATCACAAAAGAACAACTTCGTTCTGATCTTCCTGCGTTCCGTCCTGGTGACACTGTACGTGTACACGTTAAAGTTGTTGAGGGTACTCGTGAGCGTATTCAGTTATTTGAAGGTGTAGTGATTAAGCGTCGTGGTGGTGGAATTAGCGAAACTTTTACAGTTCGTAAAGTTTCTTACGGAGTAGGCGTTGAGCGTACTTTCCCAGTACACACACCAAAAATTGCGAAGCTTGAAGTAATTCGCCGCGGTAAAGTCCGCCGTGCTAAGCTTTACTACTTGCGTAACCTTCGCGGTAAAAAAGCAAGAATTAAAGAGATTCGATAACATGAAAAGAAAAGAGCTTGCTCATGAGCAGCTCTTTTTTTATACAGATTTTAATAAAGTTTAATCAATTTATTAAAGTTTGATTAAAAAACATTTTCCCATCGTGTTAAAAAGGCTGAAGTTATGTAAAATAGGCTTTATAAGATATTTTGTTACTAAGATTGGTGGGGACACAAATGGTAAAAAAGAAAAATGAACTCTGGGAATGGACAAAAGCGCTATTAATAGCTGTTATATTAGCTGCATTAATTCGTTACTTTCTCTTTGCTCCAATTGTCGTGGATGGCTTATCGATGATGCCGACTTTAAAGGATCAGGACCGTATGATTGTGAGCAAGTTTAGTTATGATATTGGAAAACCCAAGAGATTCGACATCATCGTTTTTCATGCACCAGAACATAAGGATTACATAAAACGTGTTATTGGTCTTCCGGGAGATACCATTGAATATAAAGATGATGTTTTATATGTTAATGGTAAAGCGTATAAAGAACCTTATTTAGATGAATATAAGAAACAAGTAAATGATGGTCCATTAACAAGCTCGTTTAAGTTAGAAGAAACAGCAGTAGGGCGTAAAACAGTTCCTCCTGGGGAATTATTCGTCATGGGAGATAATCGCCGTTTCAGTAAAGATTCTAGACACATTGGAACGATTCCAATGAGTAAAGTAATTGGCAAGACAAGCATTGTATATTGGCCATTAAACGATGCACACATCGTTACAGTGAAATAGTACTATTATCTAGCTCCAGCGCCTAGCCCCGGATTGGCTTATGCTTGTCGGGGCTGAACAAGGCGCTTCCGCTTTTAAAGGAGGTGACTTGCTTTGACGATCCAATGGTTTCCTGGCCATATGGCCAAGGCTCGCAGAGAGGTCACGGAAAAATTAAAGTTAGTCGATATCATTTTTGAGCTGGTAGATGCGAGAATACCGTTTTCTTCTCGAAATCCAATGATTGATCAAATTATTCAGCATAAGCCAAGATTAGTTTTATTAAATAAATCGGATATGGCCGATAAAGAGGCAACAAAGGAATGGATTGCTTTTTTCGCTGATAAGGGAATTAAAGCACTCGCCATCAATTCTCATGCCGGTGAGGGAATGAGAGACATTGCTCAGGCATCGCAAGAAATCCTGAAGGAAAAATTTGATCGCTTACGGGCAAAAGGAGTTAAGCCTAGAGCGATCCGTGCAATGATCGTTGGAATTCCTAATGCTGGAAAGTCAACGCTAATTAATCGCCTTGTAAAAAAGAATATCGCCAAAACAGGAAACACTCCAGGGGTGACAAAATCACAGCAGTGGATTAAGGTTGGAAAAGAAATGGAACTGCTGGATACGCCGGGAATCTTATGGCCCAAGTTTGAGGATCAAGAGGTTGGAATGAAACTGGCGATAACAGGCGCGATTAAGGATGTACTTTTAAACCTGCAGGACCTTACAGTATATTCGTTAAGATTTTTAGAACGTGCCTACCCAGAGCGTCTGCAGGAGCGTTATAAACTAACTGAACTTCCGGAAGACGTAGTAGAGCTATTTGACCACATCGGTAAGCTCAGGGGCTGTTTAATGGGCGGCGGCATGGTTGATTATGACAAAGTGGCAGAACTGGTTATCAGGGAAATTCGCTCTGAGAAATTCGGGCCACTTACATTTGAAAGACCAAAGGACTTTCAGCAATCTGAACAGAATGTTTAAAATGATTGAGCTCTCCAAACGGAGAGCTTTATTAATGATATCGGGTGAACAAATATGAAAAAGTTAGCGATTTCTGAAATAGTAGAAAAATTATCCTCCATTTTAACAGAAACGGATCCCTTTTTGTTAGAGCTCGAGAAAGATGAACGGAAAGGGGTTCAATCTTGTTTGGCCAAGTGGAAGAAACAGAGAGAACTAGAACGATCCCTGGAAGAAAAGTTTTTTGAAATGACCCAGTATGAGCGGAAAATGAAGGGACAGGGCTTCCAATTCATTGCAGGTGTGGATGAAGTCGGCAGAGGACCACTTGCAGGTCCTGTTGTGGCAGCGGCAGTAATCTTACCTGATAACTTTTTCTTAGCAGGAATAGATGATTCTAAAAAGCTAACAGAGAAAAAACGTCTCGAATATGATGCCATTATAAGGAGAGAGGCGATTTCCTATAGCATTTCAATAATTTCGGCCGAGGAAATTGACGAAATCAATATTTATGAAGCGACCAAAAAAGCGATGTCTTCAAGTATTGCTTCTTTAAAACTAGAACCAGATTTTTTACTGATTGATGCAATGAAGCTCCGAACACCCCTTCCTTCTGAATCGATCGTTAAAGGTGATGCAAAAAGTGTATCCATTGCTGCCGCTTCCATTATTGCTAAAACAGCCCGCGATGAACTAATGAAAGATCTTTCAAAGCAATATCCTGCCTATGGTTTTCAAAAGAATATGGGATATGGAACGAAAGAACATATTGAAGCACTACATCAGCATGGAACAACTCCGTATCATAGAAAAAGCTTTTCCCCTGTTAAGGAAATGTTTGAAAGAAATATAAACGAACAATTAAGTATGAAAATATAAATAAATACAATAATAAAAAACAGGTCACCGACCTGTTTTTTATTATTGTAAATATTTACTATTCATAAAAATTGACCTTGTTAAAAGTCATTTTTAATTATTGATTGGAGCGGAAGGCGCGAGACTCCTGCGGGAGAACGGGGCAAGAGAGACCCCGCAGGCGTTTAAGCGCCGAGGAGGCTCCCCGGACCGCCCGCGGAAAGCGAAGTGCCTGGAGCGCAAATCAACAGCTAAATATATAATTATTTAATGAGGAATTAATTTTTTCAGCATAATGGTGGACAAGGTATGTGTCATTATATAAAATGAAAACGGAGTCAATTTTAGAAGAGTTTGATAGGAGGATGGGAAATGAATATCCATGAGTATCAAGGCAAAGAGATCCTCAGAAAGTACGGGGTAGCGGTTCCTAATGGAAAAGTGGCCTTTACTGTTGAAGAGGCAGTGGAAGCGGCAAAAGAACTAGGAACACAAGTATGTGTAGTTAAGGCGCAAATCCATGCAGGCGGACGGGGGAAAGCCGGTGGTGTTAAAGTTGCGAAAAACCTTGATGAGGTTCGTACATATGCTAATGAAATCTTAGGTAAAACATTGGTAACACACCAAACAGGCCCTGAAGGAAAAGAAGTTAAACGCCTCCTAATTGAAGAAGGCTGCGACATCAAAAAAGAATACTATGTAGGTTTAGTATTAGACCGCGCTACTTCTCGAGTTACGTTAATGGCTTCTGAAGAAGGCGGAACGGAAATTGAAGAAGTTGCAGAAAAAACACCAGAGAAAATTTTCAAAGAAGAAATCGACCCGGTTATTGGCCTTCAGCCATTCCAAGCACGTCGAATTGCCTTCAATATTAACATTCCGAAGGAACTAGTCAATCAAGCTGTTAAGTTCATGATGGGCTTATACAATGCTTATATTGAAAAAGATTGCTCAATTGCTGAAATTAATCCGCTTGTTGTAACAGGTGACGGAAAAGTTATGGCACTTGACGCAAAATTAAACTTTGACTCTAATGCTTTATTCCGTCAAAAAGACGTATTAGAGTATCGTGACCTTGAAGAAGAGGATCCAAAAGAGATCGAAGCTTCAAAATATGATTTAAGCTATATCGCTTTAGATGGAAATATCGGCTGTATGGTTAACGGTGCCGGACTTGCTATGGCAACAATGGATATCGTAAAACACTACGGCGGAGACCCTGCAAACTTCCTTGATGTTGGAGGCGGCGCCACAGCAGAAAAGGTTACAGAAGCATTTAAAATTATCCTTTCTGATCCAAACGTAAAAGGTATTTTTGTTAATATCTTCGGCGGAATCATGAAGTGTGATGTTATTGCTGAGGGTGTTGTAGAAGCTGCGAAGCAAGTTGGACTGAATATCCCTCTAGTTGTTCGTTTAGAAGGAACGAATGTTGACTTAGGTAAGAAGATTTTGGCTGAGTCAGGACTTAACATTACTGCTGCAGAATCCATGGCTGACGGTGCACAAAAAATCGTTTCATTAGTGAAATAGGATCCGTAGAAAGGGGAATTAACGTGAGCGTTTTTATTAATAAAGATACGAAAGTTATTGTTCAAGGGATTACAGGTGCAACAGCCCTATTCCATACAAAACAAATGCTTGAATATGGTACACAAATCGTTGGAGGTACAACTCCAGGCAAGGGCGGCATGGAAGTTGAAGGCGTGCCTGTATTTAATACTGTAAAAGAGGCAGTTGAAGCAACTGGCGCAAATGCTTCAGTTATTTATGTTCCTGCTCCATTTGCAGCAGATGCCATTATCGAAGCAGTAGATGCTGGACTAGATCTTGCAATTTGTATCACTGAGCATATCCCAGTTTTAGATATGGTTAAGGTTAAACGTTACATGGAAGGCAAAAAGACTCGTTTAGTTGGTCCTAACTGCCCAGGTGTTATTACGGCAGATGAGTGTAAAATCGGTATTATGCCTGGTTACATTCATACAAAAGGCCATGTTGGTGTCGTATCACGTTCTGGAACATTAACATACGAAGCAGTTCACCAATTAACACAAGCTGGAATCGGCCAAACAACGGCTGTTGGTATTGGCGGAGACCCTGTTAACGGAACTAACTTCATCGATGTTTTAAAAGCATTTAATGAAGACCCAGAAACATATGCCGTTATCATGATTGGCGAAATCGGTGGAACTGCTGAAGAAGAAGCGGCTGAGTGGGTAAAAGCTAATATGACGAAACCAGTTGTAGGCTTCATTGGCGGACGTACTGCACCTCCAGGAAAACGTATGGGCCATGCTGGTGCGATCATTTCTGGCGGTAAAGGAACTGCAGACGAAAAAATCCGTGTTATGAACGCATGCGGCATTAAAGTAGCAGATACTCCGTCTGTTATGGGTGAAACATTAATTGAAGTCCTTAAAGAACAAGGTTTATACGAAAAGTGTAAAACACACTAATATTCATCACCAAGAGATTAACAGAGAGTCCCTCATACAATGAGGGGCTATTTCTTTATAAAAAGGCTTTTTTAAAGGAAATTGTTGATGTTTAAAAACTGTTGAATAGAGCGTATATCAACAACTATTTAAGAAAGCGTATAAAAAAATTATATGGAGGTAGTTTCAAAATGGATGATTTTAAAGAAAGACTAGTTGCATTACTTCATTATCCGGATATTTCATGGAATACTGTTTTTCGATTACTAAAAAAAGATCCCACACTTCAAACTTTGGAAAATACCGGGTTGCAATCATTTGAAAAGTATTTATTCCCACATACATGTCCTGCTGAACCTTCTGCAAAATCTTCTACCCTAAACCTTCATTCTGAAACTATTCACGAACAAATCCGTCAATATAAAACAAACGATATTTCAGTCATCACGATTTTTGATAAAGAATATCCTTCGAATTTAAAAGAAATTTTTCAGCCGCCTTGGGCACTATTTGCAAAAGGGGATTTATCGCTGCTAAAAAAAGAACCAAGGCTTGCAGTAGTAGGTTCACGCCAAGCAACACAGTATGGAAAAAATGCTATTAGACTGTTATTCCCTGAATTAATTGAAAATGATGTCCTTATTGTTAGTGGACTAGCTAAAGGAATAGATGCACTTGCGCATGAATATGCAATTAAAAACGGGGGGAATACAATTGCCATCATAGCAGGCGGATTGTATCATATATATCCAAAGGATAATATGAATTTGGCATTAGAAATGATGAAAACACAGCTTGTCCTTTCGGAATACCCACCGGACACAAAGCCGCTAAGATGGCATTTTCCTGCACGTAATCGAATCATTAGTGGACTTTCAAATGGAACATTTATAATAGAAGCAAAGAGAAAAAGCGGGTCCTTAATTACAGCCAATTATGCAGTGAATGAAGGAAGAGATGTTTTCTCCTTGCCAGGAAGTATTTTTAATCCATACTCAATAGGTGCGAATGAATTAATCCAACATGGGGCAAAACTTGTAACGAAAGCTGAGGATATTTTAGAAGAATTAAGATTAAACTTTAGATAAATTAGAATTAAATTCTAGATAATTGCAGGTTTTTTATTGCTTAATGGAGAAATTAGCTAAAAAAGGTTGAAATTATTTCTAATATGTTATACATTTTCCATCAGACGTTCGAAAAAAGAATAAATTAAAATAAGTATAAATAGAATTCATTTTATATAGAATTGAAAAACATGGGATAGGGCAGTTTTATTAAGTATTTTATCCGGTTAAATTGGCATAACTGGAATTTAGAAAAACTACTCAACTTGTAAGCCTCTTAGAAACTGGCTTTTTGCCGTCTTCAAGGCGCTTTCATACTTCCCTCTAAGGAGGATATTTGAATGGCAGATTTTCTTGTAATCGTCGAATCGCCAGCAAAAGCGAAAACGATTGAACGATATTTAGGGAATAAATATAAAGTAAAAGCATCCATGGGGCATGTACGGGATTTACCACGAAGCCAAATGGGTGTAAATGCAGAAAACCATTTTGAACCAAAATATATTACCATACGCGGAAAAGGCCCCGTTTTAAAAGAATTAAAGACAGCAGCTAAAAAAGCAAAAAAAGTCTTTCTGGCGGCCGACCCTGATCGCGAAGGGGAAGCAATTGCCTGGCATTTGGCCCATAGTTTGGATGTCGATATTCACTCTGACTGTCGTGTAGTTTTTAATGAAATCACAAAGGATGCGATTAAGGAATCGTTTAAACAGCCCCGGCCAATAAACATGGATTTAGTTGATGCCCAGCAAGCGAGAAGAATATTAGACCGTCTTGTCGGATATAATATCAGCCCTCTCTTGTGGAAAAAAGTCAAAAAGGGGCTAAGTGCTGGACGGGTTCAATCTGTTGCTGTCCGACTGATTATTGATCGGGAAAAAGAAATAAAAGCTTTTGTTCCTGAAGAATATTGGACAATTGAAGCTGAATTTCATAAGGGGAAAGATCATTTTAGTGGTGGTTTTCATTCTCTTGTTGGCGGGGAACGAACAGAGCTTAAATCAGAGCAGGATGTCAAAACGGTCCTTAAGGAAATCGATGGGAATAAGTTTAAGGTTATCTCCGTCACTAAGAAAGAGCGGAAACGTAATCCAGCACCTCCTTTTATTACTTCTTCACTGCAGCAGGAAGCCGCAAGAAAGCTAAACTTTCGTGCTAAGAAAACAATGATGCTTGCGCAGCAGCTATACGAAGGAATCGAGCTTGGCAAAGAAGGAACGGTTGGTCTCATAACATACATGAGAACAGACTCCACTCGAATCTCCGAAGTGGCTCAAACTGAGGCAGCAAATTATATTAAAGAAGAATTTGGTGAGAATTATTTAAAAGATGAGCAAAAGAAAGAAAAAAAATCTGCCAATGCCCAGGATGCACATGAAGCGATTCGTCCAACAAGTACTTATAGGAACCCAGATAGCATAAAAGAGTTTCTCTCACGCGATCAATTTCGGTTATATAAGTTAATATGGGACCGATTTTTAGCAAGCCAAATGGCTCAAGCAGTAATGGATACGATGAGCGTTGATTTGCAAAATGGCAATGTCCTATTCCGGTCCACTGGCTCAAAAATAAAGTTTCCGGGCTTTATGAAGGTCTATGTCGAGGGAACCGATGATCAAGTGGATGGTCCGAATAAGATGCTTCCTGACCTAAAAGAAGGGGACGAAATATTTCAAAAGGATATTGACCCTAAACAGCATTTTACGCAGCCGCCGCCAAGGTACACAGAAGCAAGGCTTGTTAAAACGTTAGAGGAGCTCGGAATTGGACGACCGTCCACATATGCTCCAACATTAGATACGATTCAAAAACGCGGTTATGTTGCTCTTGATAATAAACGGTTTGTCCCAACTGAGCTTGGAGAAATTGTCGATGAAGTGATGATGGAATTTTTCCCAGAAATCATAGATGTGGAATTTACAGCCAGATTGGAAAAAGGATTAGACTATGTTGAAGATGGAAAAATGCAGTGGGTAAAACTGATAGATGCATTTTACATTGATTTCGAGAAACATTTAAAAATAGCGGAACAGGAAATGGAAAAAATAGAAATAAAAGACGAACCGGCAGGCGAGGATTGTGAGAACTGTGGCAGTCCGATGGTTTTTAAGATGGGACGTTACGGAAAGTTTATGGCCTGCAGCAATTTCCCTGATTGCCGCAACACAAAACCAATTGTAAAAGAAATCGGGGTAACTTGTCCTACATGTAAAGAAGGGCAAATTATCGAACGTAAAAGCAAGAAAAAAAGGCTGTTTTACGGATGTACCAATTATCCGGAATGTGAGTTTATTTCCTGGGATAAACCACTGCCAAGAACTTGTCCTAAATGCGAAGGACTCCTTGTAGAAAAGAAATTAAAAAAGGGTGTCCAAGTTCAATGTGTAAGTTGTGATTACAAGGAAGAACCGCAAAGCTAAGAGTGGGCAAAGCCCGCTCTTTTATTTTTATTGGTATTTAAAACTTTTTTCTTTTTGATTCGTATAGTACAATGCAAGTTGGACTTAAATGAGGGAAGGTTATTGATATACATATTCCATCAGCAAGATTTCAGGAGGTTTATATATGAAAGATGTTACAGTTAACGTAGTTGGTGCGGGTCTGGCTGGCAGTGAAGCTGCATGGCAGATTGCAAAACGAGGAATAAAGGTGCGTTTATTCGAAATGCGTCCTGTTAGACAGACCCCTGCACATCATACCGATAAATTCGCTGAATTAGTTTGCAGCAATTCTTTAAGAGCGAATACATTAACAAATGCAGTGGGTGTGTTAAAAGAGGAAATGCGGAAGCTGGATTCTGTCATTATTGCGGCTGCAGATGCCTGCTCCGTTCCGGCGGGTGGCGCCCTGGCAGTGGACCGCCATGAATTTGCTGCGAAAGTGACGGAAATGGTGAAAAACCATGAAAACGTAACCGTTATGAATGAAGAAGTAACCGAGATTCCATCTGGTCCAACTGTAATTGCAACCGGTCCTCTGACTAGCCCGGACCTTTCAGCGCAGTTAAAAAACTTAACAGGTGAAGATTATCTTTATTTTTATGATGCAGCAGCCCCTATTCTTGAAAAAGACAGCATTGATATGGAGAAAGTTTATTTGAAGTCCCGATATGATAAGGGAGAAGCTGCCTATTTAAATTGCCCGATGACAGAGGAAGAGTTTAATCGTTTTTATGAAGCGTTAATTACTGCAGAAACGGTCCCATTGAAGGAATTTGAAAAGGAAATCTTTTTTGAAGGCTGCATGCCGATTGAAGTCATGGCTTCAAGAGGAAAGAAAACCATGCTGTTTGGACCATTAAAACCAGTTGGGCTTGAGGATCCGAAAACAGGGAAGAGACCATTTGCAGTTGTACAGCTGCGGCAGGACGATGCCGCCGGAACTCTTTTCAATATTGTCGGTTTTCAGACACATTTAAAATGGGGGGCCCAAAAGGAAGTCATTCAATTAATTCCAGGCCTGGAGAATACAGAAATTATCCGTTATGGAGTTATGCACCGGAATACGTTTATTAATTCACCGAAGGTATTAAAGGCTACCTACCAATTCCGAAATCGCGAAGATTTATTTTTTGCTGGTCAAATGACGGGAGTAGAAGGATATGTGGAATCGGCTGCCAGCGGATTAATTGCTGGAATAAATGCCGCTCGTCTTGTAGAAGGAATGGAAACAATCGAGTTTCCTGCAGAAACTGCTATCGGCAGTATGGCTCGTTATATCACAACGGCAAATCCAGATAATTTTCAGCCGATGAATGCGAACTTTGGATTATTTCCGGAGCTGCCTGTTAAGATAAAAGGAAAGCAGGAAAGAAATTTACAACATGCAAATCGTGCGTTAGAAACAATTCAGAACTTTGTGAAAGTTTTGTAAAATTTATTGCAAGGGCTATTGAAGTATGTTACTATTTAGTAGCCCTTGTGAAGTAAGCCCTATGGAAAAGCAATTGTGAATCTTTTATTAAAGTTTTTTAAGGAGTATTTACAATTAAAGAGGAATTACGCACAATATAAAATTGAACATTATCATCATGATATCAGTGATTTCCTATAGGTTATTTGCGTATGTATTTACAGTTACATAATTATTTTTTATTTTATGTATTTCTGACTACTCCTGAAGGAGGATGATTGGTATGAATCAATTTCATGCGACAACTATATTTGCTATCCATCATAATGGGGAATGTTCAATGTCTGGTGATGGTCAAGTGACATTTGGAAATGCTGTTGTGATGAAACACACAGCAAGAAAAGTGCGAAAGATATTTAATGGAAAAGTATTAGCCGGTTTTGCGGGTTCAGTTGCAGACGCTTTCACTCTTTTTGAATTATTTGAAGGGAAACTGGAGGAATTTAACGGCAATCTTCAAAGGGCAGCTGTTGAGCTTGCTAAAGAGTGGAGAAGCGATAAAATTTTAAGAAAGCTTGAAGCTATGCTGATTGTCATGGACCGAGAAAATTTACTGCTTGTTTCAGGAACTGGAGAAGTAATCGAACCTGATGATGGGATTCTTGCCATAGGCTCGGGTGGAAATTACGCTTTATCTGCAGGACGTTCCTTAAAGAAATATGCTGGAGAGCATCTATCTGCAAAAGAAATTGCCAAAGCTTCTTTAGAAATAGCTGCTGAAATTTGTGTTTACACGAACCACAATATTATCGTGGAAGAGCTATAACGGAAAGGAGACTTGAAATAAATGGGACGAACAACTAATTTAACCCCTAGACAAATTGTTGAAAAACTGGATCAATATATTATTGGGCAAAAGGATGCTAAGAAGGCAGTTGCAGTTGCGTTAAGGAACCGATACAGACGAGGCTTATTGAATGAAAAGCTTCGTGATGAAATTATTCCTAAAAACATTTTGATGATTGGTCCTACTGGTGTTGGTAAAACCGAAATCGCAAGAAGAATCGCTAAATTGGTGGGTGCACCATTTATCAAAGTGGAAGCCACTAAATTTACCGAAGTAGGCTATGTCGGCCGTGATGTGGAATCAATGGTCCGCGATTTAGCTGAAACATCTGTCCGTTTGGTAAAAGAAGATCGAATGAATAGTGTAAAAGAACGTGCCGAAGAAAATGCGAATGTAAGGCTTGTCGATTTGCTTGTTCCTTCTGCAAAAAAGTCTAATAACTATAAGAATCCTCTGGAAATGTTATTCGGAGGCGGAAGTTCATCTGGAGAGCAGGAAAATCAACAAGAAGATTATTCTAATCAAGAAAAGCGGAAAATTGTGAAAGAAAAGCTGGCACTCGGACAGCTTGAGGAAGAAATCGTTACGGTTGAAGTTGAAGAGCAGGCTCCATCGATGTTTGATATGCTTCAAGGCTCAGGAATCGAACAAATGGGAATGAATATGCAGGATGCCTTAAGCAGCTTTATGCCGAAGAAACGTAAAAAAAGAAAATTAACTGTTCGTGAAGCAAGAAAAGTCTTAACAAATGAAGAGGCTTCAAAGCTAATTGATATGGACGAAGTAACCTCCGAAGCTATTTATCGTGCTGAACAAACAGGAATTATTTTCATCGATGAAATCGACAAAATTGCAAGTAAGAATTCAGGGGGATCTTCCGCAGATGTATCACGAGAAGGAGTTCAAAGGGATATTTTGCCTGTTGTTGAAGGATCCACTGTGGTAACAAAATATGGATCGATTAAAACCGATCATATTTTATTTATTGCTGCGGGCGCCTTCCACATGGCAAAGCCTTCAGATTTAATTCCCGAGCTTCAAGGACGTTTTCCAATCCGCGTTGAGTTGACAAAATTAACGATTGAGGACTTTTTCCGGATTCTGATTGAGCCAGATAATGCATTAATTAAGCAATATCAAGCATTATTGGAAACAGAAGGTATACAAATTGAATTTTCTGACGATGCTATTCGTAGAATAGCCGAAGTAGCTTACGAAGTGAATCAAAATACAGACAATATTGGGGCAAGAAGACTTCATACGATTTTAGAGAAGCTTTTAGAAGACCTTTCGTTTGAAGCTCCAGAAATCTCGATGGAGAAAATCACCATCACGCCGCAATATGTAGAAGAAAAGCTTGGAGCTATTTCTAAAAATAAAGATTTAAGTCAATTTATTCTTTAGAACGAATTGCCTAATATGTTGCAATAATCGTTTAACAAATAAAATTTAATAATGGTTGTAGTTAATTAGGAGGAAGAAACAGATGGATTTACTTACAAAAACAAGAAGGATTAATGTTTTATTGCAAAAAGCAGCAGGGAAGCCTGTAAACTTTAAGGAAATGTCGGAAATTTTAAGTGAAATTATTGAATCAAATGTTTACATCGTTAGTCGTCGCGGAAAGCTTCTGGGTTATTCGATTTATCAGCAAATTGAAAATGAAAGAATGAAAAAGATGTTTGAGGATCGTCAATTTCCTGAAGAATATACAAACAGCTTATTCAATCTTCAAGAAACATCTTCGAACCTTGATATTGAAAGCCAATATACTGCTTTCCCAGTTGAAAATAGAGATTTATTCCGTGAAGGATTAACCACGATTGTACCAATTATTGGTGGTGGGGAGCGCCTAGGAACTTTAATACTGGCAAGATTACATGAGAAGTTTCATGATGAAGATCTTATTCTTGCAGAATATGGTGCAACTGTTGTTGGTACAGAAATTTTACATGAAAAATCACAAGAAATTGAAGAAGAAGCAAGAAGTAAAGCTGTTGTTCAAATGGCGATTAGTTCATTATCATACAGTGAGCTTGAAGCGATTGAACATATTTTTGAAGAACTTAATGGTCATGAGGGCTTATTAGTTGCCTCCAAGATTGCAGATCGTGTTGGGATTACTCGTTCTGTGATTGTTAACGCATTAAGAAAGCTTGAAAGTGCTGGAGTAATTGAATCACGTTCCCTTGGAATGAAAGGAACTTACATCAAAGTGTTAAATGATAAGTTTCTTGTTGAGCTTGATAAATTAAAATCTAATTAAATAGATAAAAAATTCCCGGTCTCTGCCGGGGATTTTTAATTTTAATAAACTTTCTCTTGATTGTAGATGGTACATATGCTATATTATTTCATGGTGTTAATACACACGCCTGTTGATTTAAGCAGATGGTGCTGTAAATTACAGTTTCTGTTTAAAAATGAGACAAGCGGAGGAAAACAAACCACTAGGAGGAAAAACAAATGTCAGTAATTTCAATGAAGCAATTGCTTGAAGCTGGTGTACATTTCGGACACCAAACTCGCCGTTGGAACCCTAAGATGAAGAAATATATCTTCACTGAGCGTAACGGTATCTACATCATCGACCTTCAAAAAACAGTTAAGAAAGTTGAAGAAGCTTATAACTGGGTGAAGGAACTTGCTGGTAACGGTGGAACAATTCTTTTCGTTGGTACTAAGAAACAAGCTCAAGATTCTGTTAAAGAAGAAGCTGGCCGTTCTGGTATGTACTATGTTAACCAACGCTGGTTAGGTGGTACATTAACAAACTTCGAAACAATCCAAAAGCGTATTGGCCGCCTAAAAGATATCGAAAGAATGTCTGAAGACGGTACTTTCGAAGTATTACCTAAAAAAGAAGTTGTTCAATTAAAGAAAGAACAAGAACGCCTTGAAAAATTCTTAGGCGGTATCAAAGATATGAAGCAGCTTCCAGATGCATTATTCATCATTGACCCTCGTAAAGAGCGCATCGCAGTTGCTGAAGCTAAGAAGTTAAACATTCCTATCGTAGGTATTGTTGATACTAACTGTGATCCAGACGAAATCGACGTAGTTATCCCTGCGAACGATGACGCGATTCGTGCGGTTAAACTTTTAACTGGTAAAATGGCTGATGCGATCCTTGAAGCAAAACAAGGCGAAGAAGTAGCAGTTGAAGCTTAATTAAATGAAGTGATCAAATTAAAAGGTGATAAGAGGGAGACCCTTTATCACCTTTTTTTAAAGAATGTTTATCTTTAGTTTGAATGGCTAAGATATGAGTATAGTACATAGTAATTAAAGGAGGAAATAAATTATGGCAGTTACTGCTCAAATGGTAAAAGAACTTCGTGAAAAAACGGGCGCAGGTATGATGGATTGTAAAAACGCGCTAACAGAAACTAATGGAGATATGGATCAAGCAATTGATTGGTTACGTGAAAAAGGGATTTCAAAAGCTGCTAAGAAGGCAGACCGTATTGCTGCTGAAGGATTAGCTGCTATTTCTGTGGAAGGTAACGATGCAGTTATCCTTGAAGTAAACTCTGAAACAGATTTCGTTGCGAAAAATGAAGGTTTCCAAACTCTTGTTCAAGAGCTTTCTGCACACCTTCTTAAAAACAAGCCAGCTACTGTTGAAGAAGCTACAGCTCAAAAAATGGAAAACGGAACAACTGTTGAAGAGCACATCAATGCAGCGATTGCAAAAATTGGTGAAAAGCTTTCACTTCGCCGTTTTGCTCTAGTATCAAAAACAGATAACGATGCATTTGGTGCATACCTTCACATGGGCGGCCGTATCGCTGTATTAACAGTTCTAGAGGGTACAACTGATGCAAGTGCAGCAAAAGACGTATCCATGCATATTGCTGCATTAAATCCAAAATATGTTTCTCGTGACCAAGTTTCACAGGATGAAATTGAGCGCGAGCGTCAAGTTCTAACACAACAAGCACTTAACGAAGGCAAGCCTGAAAATATTGTTGCTAAAATGGTTGAAGGCCGTCTTGGAAAGTACTTTGAAGATGTTTGTGTACTTGACCAAACTTTCGTTAAGAACCCTGACCAAAAGGTCCGTCAATTTGTTGAATCAAAAGGTGCTACTGTTCGTGAGTTCATTCGTTACGAAGTAGGAGAAGGCATCGAAAAGCGTGAAGATAACTTTGCTGAAGAAGTTATGAATCAAGTTAATAAACAATAGTCAAAGTTACAGAAATAGTTTTTAAATAGGGGACACGTTGTGTTCCCTATTTTTAAAGATTAAGCTAATTTACATAATTACGGAGGTTTATATGAGCGGTCCTAAGTACAAACGCGTTGTTTTAAAATTAAGCGGTGAGGCACTTGCAGGTGAATCGAGCTTTGGAATTAAACCTTCTGTTATTAAATCGATCGCAGTACAAGTGAAAGAAATAGCAGAATTAGGTGTTGAAGTAGCAGTCGTAGTTGGCGGCGGCAACATTTGGCGTGGTAAAATTGGCAGTGAAATGGGGATGGATCGGGCAACTGCTGATTATATGGGAATGCTGGCTACTGTCATGAATTCATTAGCGCTTCAAGACAGTTTAGAACACCTTGGTATTGAATCACGTGTGCAAACTTCAATCGAGATGCGCCAGGTTGCTGAGCCGTATATTAGACGCCGGGCAATCCGACATTTGGAGAAAAAACGGGTTGTTATTTTTGCAGCAGGCACAGGAAATCCGTATTTCTCAACAGATACTACTGCTGCTCTGCGTGCAGCTGAAATTGATGCGGAAGTTATTTTAATGGCAAAGAATAATGTTGATGGAGTATATTCTGCAGACCCGCGTATCGATGCAAATGCTGTTAAATATGATGATTTATCATTCCTTGATGTACTAAAGGAAGGATTAGCAGTTATGGACTCAACCGCTTCTTCTTTATGTATGGATAATGATATTCCGCTTATTGTATTCTCGATTATGGAAAAAGGTAATATTAAAAAAGCCGTTATGGGTGAAAAAATTGGAACAATAGTTAGGGGGAAAAACTAATGCCAAAACAAGTCATCAGCCAGACGAAAGAAAGAATGACAAAAGGTATTCAATCCTATACTCGTGAGCTTGCCAGCATCCGTGCAGGAAGAGCAAGTGCATCTCTATTAGACAGAATAACTGTTGACTATTATGGTGCACCAACCCCTGTGAATCAGTTGGCAGGGATCACAACACCAGAAGCAAGATTACTTGTGATTCAGCCTTACGACAAATCCATTCTTGGTGAGATAGAAAAAGCCATTCTTAAATCAGATTTAGGCTTAAATCCAAGCAATGACGGATCGATTATTCGTATTGCCATCCCGCAATTAACAGAAGAGCGCCGTAAGGAGCTTGTCAAAGTGGTAAAAAAGGCATCTGAAGAAGCTAAAATTGCCATTCGAAACATTCGCCGGGATGCAAATGACGATTTGAAGAAGCTTGAGAAAAACGGGGAAATTACAGAAGATGCCCTCCGTGGATATTCTGATGATATTCAAAAGTTAACCGATGAACATATCAATAAAATTGATCAAATCACAAAAGACAAAGAAAAAGAAATTATGGAAGTGTAAGATAAAACATATATTGAACCCTCTGTAAAGGGGGTTTTTTTCACTATTTATTAGGGATAACATTATTCTTAATTCCTTTTATTTTACATAAGGTATTTAATAGAGATATATTCCTGCTTTTTTGGTATGATAATAGCAGACTACCTTAAAGCATACATACATATGAAGTTTCACTTTATATCGGAGGAACTGATTAATTAATTGGAGGAGCAATGTTATGTTTAATAAAATTAGGCTTTGGAAGAACCAAAATAACTCTTCCACACTCCGAGATAAAATAGAAGCAATAAAAAAATTACCTGTACCTGAACATGTAGCGATTATTATGGATGGTAATGGTCGCTGGGCTAAAAAAAGAGCCCTGCCACGAATTGCCGGTCATCATGAAGGCATGAAGGTTGTCCGAAAAACAACAATGCTGGCAAATGATCTAGGGGTTAAAACGTTGACATTATACGCATTTTCAACAGAAAATTGGAAACGTCCAAAAAACGAAGTGGAATATATCATGAAATTACCTGAAGAATTTTTGGGCACCTTTCTTCCTGAATTAGTTGAAAATAATGTTCAAGTAAAAATGATGGGATATAAAGATCAGCTTCCAGTACATACACTTCATGCGATTGAAAAAGCTATTGAAGAAACAAAACATAATAATGGACTAGTTTTAAACTTTGCCTTAAATTATGGAAGCAGAGCTGAAATTATCGATGCAGTAAAACAGGTCTTAAATGATAGCAAAAGTGGTATATTAAAGGAGAACGAGCTGGACGAACAAGTATTTTCTTCCTATTTAATGACATCAGAATTCGCCGACCCGGATCTTTTAATTCGAACCAGTGGTGAAATCCGCTTGAGCAATTTTATGCTTTGGCAATTGGCATACTCTGAGTTTTGGTTTACGGATGTATTATGGCCTGATTTTAGTGAAGAACATTTATTAGAAGCCATTGAAGTATTCCAAAAACGCCAGCGCCGTTTTGGTGGAATATTGTAGACCTCAAAGATCATAAAGGTGTTGAACTATTAAATGAAGCAAAGAATTATTACAGGAGTTATAGCTGCAGCCCTTTTTCTGCCAATCGTCTTTTATGGCGGGCTTCCAGTTGTAATATTATCTTATTTTTTAGCGACAATTGGATTATATGAATTGTTAAAAATGAAAAATCTTAACATTTTTTCCGTTCATGGATTACTATCTCTTTTGTTTCTCTGGGTCATTCTTTTCCCTGAGAAATATAATCACATTATCGATAGCTTTTATTATTCCAAAACAGAGCTTTGTATTGTGTTTATCATGTTGTTACTAACGTATACTGTGATTACAAAAAATCGATATACATTTGAAGATGCCGCTTTTTCTCTACTTTCTGCCATTTATGTGGGCATCGGCTTCTATTTCTTTTTTGAAACCCGCGATGAAGGCGGACTTGTATTCATTTTTTATTCTTTATTTATTATCTGGGCAACGGACTCTGGTGCCTATTTTATCGGAAAAGCACTTGGGAAGAACAAACTTTGGCCGGAAATTAGTCCAAATAAGACTGTTGAGGGATCAATAGGTGGTGTCGTTTGTGCTGTTATTGTCGCTATCCTGTTTAAATTCCTTTCAGATATCAATGTCGGCTTGCTTCCATTGATGGGAATAACAGTTGTTCTTTCTGTTTTTGGACAAATAGGCGACCTTGTTCAATCGGCCTTTAAACGCCATTTTAATGTGAAAGATTCGGGGAATATCCTGCCTGGCCACGGTGGCATTCTTGACCGCTTTGACAGTCTGTTATTTGTTTGGCCGTTGTTACATCTATTCCACCTTTGGTATTAAGCAAGGAAGTGATTCATTTTTGAAAACCATAAGTTTAATGGGTGCCTCAGGCTCAATTGGCACTCAAACCATAGATATCATTCGTGAGCACCCAACTGAATTTAAATTAGCAGCCTTCTCTGTTGGAAAAAATATTGATTTCGCTAGGAAAATCATTGTTGAATTTCAGCCAAAGCTGGTTTCTGTACAAGAACATATTGATTTTAATACATTAAAAGCAGAATTTCCGGCCGTGAAATTCACCTATGGTGAGGAAGGGCTAATAGAGGTTGCAACTTACGAGAAGGCAGACATTCTCGTTAATGCCGTATTAGGAAGTGTTGGTTTAAATCCTACTTTACAGGCGATTGAATGCGGCAAAATCATTGCGATTGCCAATAAGGAAACACTTGTTACGGCTGGGCATTTAGTAATTGAGGCCGCAAAACGAAATAATGTCCAGCTTCTTCCTGTGGACAGTGAGCATTCAGCTATTTTCCAAGCCTTACAAGGTGAGAGGGAGAAGAATATTGAAAGATTAATTCTAACTGCCTCCGGTGGCAGCTTTCGCGACCGAACAAGAGAGGAATTAGAAAATGTTACCGTTAAGGAAGCATTAAATCATCCAAACTGGTCCATGGGGGCTAAGATTACGATTGACTCGGCTACGATGATGAATAAAGGATTAGAAGTCATTGAAGCCCACTGGCTGTTTCAAATGCCCTATGAAAAGATTGATGTGCTGCTGCATAAAGAGAGTATTATCCATTCCATGGTCGAATTTCATGATAGCAGTATAATCGCCCAATTAGGAACACCGGATATGAGAGTGCCCATTCAATATGCGCTCACTTACCCAGACAGGCTGCCGCTTCCGTCTTCAAATCGGTTGAATTTGGCTCAGATAGGAAAACTACATTTTCAGGAAATGGATGTTAAACGGTTCCGATGCTTGCATTTTGCCTACTTAGCAGGCGAAGAAGGCGGAACGATGCCGACCGTTTTAAATGCTGCGAACGAGGTAGCTGTGGCTGCATTTTTGGAAGGTAAAATTCGTTTCTTACAAATTGAAGATTTGATCGAGAAAGCACTAAGCGCTCATCAAACGATTCAACATCCAAGCTTAACAACGATTCATCAGGTAGATAAAGAAACGAGAGAATATGTACGTTCACTTCTATAAAAAAGGTGGTTTTATTATTGAGTACTGTTATTGCCTTTATTGTGATTTTTGGCGCACTCGTCTTCTTTCATGAATTAGGTCATTTTATTTTTGCTAAAAGAGCAGGTGTCCTCTGCCGTGAATTTGCGATCGGTATGGGCCCAAAAGTATTTACTCATAAAAAAGGTGAAACTACTTACACCATTCGTTTACTACCCATCGGCGGTTTTGTCAGGATGGCAGGCGAAGATCCAGAGATGGTTGAAATTAAGCCAGGCTACCGGATTGGACTATTATTTGATAAAGCAGATAAAGTAAGCAAAATAATTTTGAATAATAAAGAAAAATATCCAAATTGCCGGATTGTTGAAGTAGAATATGCGGATATTGAAAAAGAACTAATTATTAAAGGTTTTCCAGAAGATGATGATGAAAACATGCGAACCTTTACGATTCATCCACAGGCTGTAATCGTGGAAAACGGCGTGGAATCGCAAATTGCCCCTATTGACCGTCAATTTGGTTCGAAAACGTTAGGGCAGCGATTTATGGCGATTTTTGCAGGACCTATGATGAATTTTGTTCTAGCATTTATTGTTTTTTCCCTTATCGCATTATTACAGGGTGTACCGACTAATGAACCGAAATTAGGGGAAATCACACCTGATGGCGCCGCTAAAGCAGCCGGCCTACAAAAAGGAGATATTGTTCAAAGTATCAACGGCTCTGAAATTTCAAGCTGGTCTGATGTTGTTGAAATCATTAGAAAAAACCCTAATGAGCAATTGGATTTTTCAATTATCCGTGACGGAAAAGAGAAAGAAATTCAAGTAACTCCTCTTGAAAAAACGGTTGAAGGGAAAAAAATGGGGCTAATTGGTGTTTACAGTCCCTTTGAAAAATCTCCAGTAAAAGCAGTTACTGCCGGTGCAAAGGAAACGTATTTCTGGACAAAGCAAATTTTTGTGATGGTTGGAAAATTAGTTACAGGGCAGTTTTCCATTGATGCTCTTTCAGGTCCTGTAGGAATTTATAAGTCTACTGATGAAGTTGCTAAATCGGGGATTTATTATTTAATGAAATGGGCAGGGATTTTAAGCATAAACCTAGGAATCATGAATTTATTGCCTATTCCAGCCCTCGACGGCGGAAGATTAATGTTTTTTGCTGTTGAAGCGGTCAGAGGGAAGCCGATCGACAGACAAAAAGAAGGCATGGTCCACTTTATTGGATTTGCCCTCCTCATGTTACTCATGCTCGTCGTGACTTGGAATGACATTCAAAGATTTTTCTTAAAATAATCAATGGGACCGTAATTACGGTCCTAATTTTTTTGGTAAAAGTAGATACAAAATGGATGAAGTTTTCTGTCGAATAAAGCCGAATAGTTTTCCGTGATGTGATATAATTATTTTTTGACAAAGAGATAAAATGATTTTTAATAGATGGGAGAGGGTACGATGAGCGAACATGCCTTAGGCAAAAAAGAGCGATTCCAACTCTTGCTCCAGCAGCTGAAATTGATCGAGGATGCTGTAGTAGTGCATTTCAACAATGCCCAAATTGAACGATTATTAGTTGAAAAAAAAGCAAGGAAGTGGCATTTTCAATTTTTATTCGAGAAAATCCTTCCATATAATGTATATGTTTTATTCGCTTCACAACTCGAAAGAACCTTTGCAAATATTGCCACCATCTCACATGAAATTCGCGTAATCGACCAAACCATAACGGCAGAATTAATACGAGACTATTGGAGTTACGGCATTCAGCAAATAGATGGCATTGCTCCCCCGTTAATAAAGCTATTAAATGAACAAATTCCAGAAGTGAATGGAAATAAGATAACTATTTCTGTCCGTAATGATACAGAAGGTCAAGCATTAAAACGAAAATACGGTGGAATCATCGCTGATATTTTTCAAACCTATGGTTTTCCGAATTTATCGATTGAGACGGAAATAAAAAGTGAAGATAAAAATGAAGAATATCAACAATTCTTGCTAGCTAAGCAAAAAGAAGACCAGGAACGCGGACTTCAGGCAATGGTAGAATTGCAGAAGAAAGAAGCGGAAAAGGAACAAGCGGGCGGAGAAGTTCCGGAAGGACCGCTTTCGATTGGACTTACAATCAAGGATGACAGCGACCTTCGCAGCATGATTGAAATCGTGGATGAAGAAAGAAGAGTCACGGTTGAAGGCTACATTTTTAATGCTGAAATTCGTGAATTGAGAAGCGGTCGTTCATTGTTAACCTTTAAAGTTACCGACTATACCAGCTCAATCATGGTAAAAATGTTCTCGCGTGACAAAGAGGATGCCGCGCTGTTCCAGCTTGTAAAAAAAGGAATGTGGGTAAGAGTACGCGGAAGTATTCAAAATGACACCTTTGTCCGTGACCTCGTCATGATTGGTAACGATATTAATGAAATTAAACCTGAAGGGCGGAAAGATACTGCTCCTGAAGGGGAAAAACGTGTAGAGCTTCACCTGCATACACCTATGAGCCAAATGGACGCTGTTACACCTGTTAGTACGCTAATTGCCCAGGCAAAAAAATGGGGCCATAAGGCTATTGCTGTTACGGATCATGCCGTTGCTCAATCCTTCCCAGAGGCATTTGGCGCCGGAAAGAAAAATGATATCAAAATTTTATACGGTGTAGAAGCGAACCTAGTAGATGATGGTGTACCAATCGCTTATAATGATGCCCACCGACTATTGGCTGAAGATACGTTTGTTGTCTTTGACGTTGAAACAACTGGACTTTCTGCTGTTTATGATACCATTATCGAGCTTGCGGCCGTTAAAGTGAAGGATGGGGATATCGTTGATCGGTTTGAGTCGTTTGCTAATCCGCATCACCGGCTTTCAGCAACGACAATCAACTTAACTGGAATTACCGATGATATGGTGCAAAATGCTCCTGAGGTAGAAGAGGTATTGCGGAAATTCCATGATTGGGTTGGAGATTCGGTCCTTGTCGCCCATAATGCTTCTTTCGATATGGGTTTTTTGAATGTAGGCTATAAACAAATTGGTTTGGAGAAAGCAAAAAACCCAGTTATTGATACACTCGAGCTTGGTCGTTTCCTTTATCCAGAATTAAAAAACCATCGTTTAAATACGTTAGCAAAGAAGTTTGATATTGAATTAACACAGCACCACCGTGCAATTTATGACGCGGAAGCAACTGGATACTTGTTATTAAAAATGTTAAAGGATGCCCTTGAAAAAGGAATTGAGTATCATGATGAATTTAACGATAATATGGGGAAAGGAAATGCCTATCAGCGCGCTCGTCCTTATCATTGCACTTTATTAGCACAAAACGAACTTGGCTTAAAGAACTTATTTAAACTCATCTCAATTTCTCACATTGAATATTTTTATAGAGTTCCACGTATTCCAAGGTCTGTTCTTCAAAAATATCGAGAAGGTATTATTGTTGGTTCTGGCTGTAATAAAGGCGAAGTGTTTGAAGGGATGATGCAAAAGTCTCCTGAAGAAGTAGAGGCATTTGCTGGATTCTACGACTATCTTGAAGTTATGCCAAAGGAAGTTAATGCCCCATTGATTGAAATGGAATTGGTCCGTGATGAAAAGGCAATGGAAGATATTATTTCAAAAATTGTCGCACTCGGTGATAAATTAGGGATTCCAGTTGTTGCAACCGGGAATGTCCATTATTTAAATGAAAATGATAAAATTTATCGAAAAATATTAATTAATTCACAGGGGGGAGCTAATCCTCTTAATCGTCATGAACTGCCGGACGTTCATTTCCGAACAACGAATGAAATGCTCGAAGCATTCTCGTTCCTCGGCAAAGAGAAGGCAAAAGAGATTGTCGTGACAAACACCAATAAAATTGCTGATATGATTGAAGTTATAAAACCTATTAAAGACGATTTATATACCCCGAAAATTGAAGGTGCCGATGAGGAAATGCGTGAGATGAGTTACGCCATGGCACGAAGAATTTACGGGGATACCCTTCCAGAAATCGTGGAAGCCAGACTTGAAAAAGAATTAAAAAGTATTATCGGCCATGGGTTTGCAGTTATTTATTTGATTTCACACAAACTCGTGAAAAAATCCTTAGATGATGGCTACCTTGTAGGCTCTCGAGGATCCGTCGGTTCTTCTTTTGTCGCAACCATGACCGAAATAACCGAAGTAAATCCATTGCCGCCGCATTATGTCTGCCCAACCTGCAAACACTCGGAATTCTTTAATGATGGATCTGTAGGTTCTGGTTTTGATTTGCCTGATAAAAATTGTCCAAATTGCGGTGATAAATACCGTAAGGATGGTCACGATATCCCGTTCGAAACCTTCCTCGGATTTAAGGGGGACAAGGTTCCCGATATCGATTTGAACTTCTCGGGAGAATATCAGCCGCGTGCTCATAACTATACAAAAGTCTTGTTCGGTGAAGAATATGTTTACCGTGCCGGAACAATTGGCACGGTTGCGGATAAAACGGCATTTGGATACGTTAAAGCTTATCAGCAAGACAATAATCTGCAAATCCGCGGTGCGGAAGTGGAACGCCTCGCTTCAGGCTGTACAGGAGTAAAGAGAACAACGGGTCAGCACCCCGGCGGTATTATTGTTATTCCGGATTATATGGATGTTTATGATTTTACACCGATTCAATTTCCTGCCGATGATAGAAATTCTGAATGGAAAACAACCCATTTTGATTTCCATTCCATCCATGATAATGTTTTAAAGCTTGATATCCTTGGTCACGACGACCCTACGGTCATTAGGATGCTTCAGGACTTAAGCGGAATGGATCCAAAAACGATTCCCACTGATGACCCAGAAGTCATGAAAATCTTTAGCGGTACGGAATCATTAGGTGTAACCGAGGATCAAATCATGTGTAAAACAGGAACACTTGGTATCCCTGAATTCGGTACACGTTTTGTTCGTCAGATGCTTGAGGATACGAAACCAACGACGTTTTCAGAATTGGTCCAAATCTCAGGTCTATCACATGGAACGGATGTATGGCTGGGAAATGCCCAGGAGTTAATCCATAATAAGATCTGTAATTTGAGTGAAGTAATCGGCTGTCGTGACGATATCATGGTCTATCTCATTTACCAAGGCCTTGAGCCGTCTTTTGCCTTTAAGATTATGGAATCAGTTCGTAAAGGTAAAGGCTTAAGCGAAGAAATGGAAGCAGAAATGCGGAAGAATGAAGTGCCGGAGTGGTACATTGACTCTTGTAAGAAAATTAAATACATGTTCCCGAAAGCCCATGCTGCAGCCTATGTATTAATGGCTGTCAGAATTGCTTATTTTAAAGTTCATCTTCCTCTCCTTTATTATGCTGCCTATTTTACAGTCCGTGCGGAGGATTTTGACATTGAGGCTATGTCACGCGGTTCAGAAGCCATTAAGGCAAAAATCGAAGAAATCAATGCAAAGGGTCTAGAGGCTTCTAACAAGGAGAAAAACTTATTGACCGTAATGGAACTGGCACTTGAGATGACTGAAAGAGGCTTTTCCTTCCAAAATTACGATTTATACAAATCTGATGCATCAGAATTTATCATTGAAGGAAATACACTAATTCCACCGTTTAATTCGATTCCTGGACTTGGAACGAATGCGGCCTTTAATATTGTGAAGGCAAGAGGAGATGGAGAGTTTTTATCAAAAGAAGACCTGCAGCAGCGCGGCAAGGTATCAAAAACCATACTGGAGTATTTAGATAAACAAGGCTGTTTAAAATCTCTACCGGAACAAAACCAGTTATCACTTTTCTAACTTTTTTTAACGTCTAGCTGCAGCGCCTAGGGGCTCGAGACATAAGCCAATCACTTCGGAAGGCAAAAAGCGCCTTCTGTCAGTGCTTGTCCTATGCTTGCCGCCCCTGTACACTAAGGAAAGCTTCTTAGAGAATAAGCTTCGCAGGAACAAGCTTAGCTTGTTCCGAAGTCGCTTCCGCTTTTGGTTTTGGTTTGCATATCAATCATGGTTATGTTATAGTTTTATTGGAAATACTAAGAAATACTCTCGTGTACAAGAGTGGGAATCCTCCCACTCTTTCGTCTTTGTTATAAAGGTTTTTTACAGAGTAACTTGATAAAACTTTCCGTGAACTACATAAAATATGGGTGAAATAATTGGAAAGGGAGGTATAGCATGAGCAAAGTAACGGAAGTAGTTGAAGAGCTTGCTGCACCAATTTTTCAAGAACTTGGTTTAGAATTAGTCGAAATCGAGTATGTCAAAGAAGGAAAAAGTTGGTTTCTTCGCGTATATATCGATAAAGAGACTGGTGTAGATATAGAGGATTGCGGAGTGGTCAGTGAAAAGTTAGGTGAAAAACTTGATGAAGTGGACCCAATCCCACATAACTATTTTCTTGAAGTGTCGTCTCCAGGGGCGGAACGACCATTAAAAAAAGCGAAGGATTTCGAAAAAGCGATTGGCAAAAATGTCTTTATCAAAACTTATGAGCCAATTGATGGTGAAAAAAGCTTCGAAGGTCAGCTTTTAGAATTTGATGGTCAAACCATAAAAATCGAAGTGAAAATCAAAACAAGAAAGAATACTATTGAAATTCCCTATGAAAAAGTGGCAAGTGCCAGACTGGCTGTAATTTTTTCATAGCAATAAATTGAAGAGGATTAGGGGGATACAAACAGATGAGCAGCGAATTATTAGATGCTCTTACGATACTGGAAAGAGAAAAAGGTATTTCCAGAGATATTTTAATTGAAGCTATTGAAGCCGCATTGATTTCGGCTTATCGCCGAAATTTCAATCAAGCGCAGAACGTTAGAATTGATCTAAACTTACAAACAGGCTCTATGCGTGTGTTTGCTAGAAAAGAAGTGGTTGACGAGGTTTTCGACCCGCGACTCGAAATTTCAATCGAAGATGCAAGAAGGATTAATCCGAACTATCAGGTTGAAGATGTCGTTGAAATGGAAGTAACACCAAAGGATTTTGGCAGAATTGCTGCTCAAACGGCAAAGCAAGTGGTCACTCAGCGTGTAAGGGAAGCTGAACGCGGAATTATTTATTCAGAATTTATCGACCGTGAAGAAGACATTATGACGGGGATTGTTCAACGTCTTGATTCCAAATTTATTTATGTAAGCCTTGGAAAAATTGAAGCCTTGCTGCCGGTAAATGAACAAATGCCGAATGAAAGATATAAGCCGCATGATCGGATTAAAGTATTTATTACTAAGGTAGAAAAAACGACAAAAGGTCCACAAATTTTTGTATCTAGGACCCACCCAGGATTACTCAAACGCTTATTTGAAATTGAAGTTCCTGAAATTTATGACGGAACTGTTGAAATCAAATCGGTTGCCAGAGAAGCTGGGGATCGTTCAAAAATATCTGTTCATTCCGAAAACCATGAGGTCGATCCAGTAGGATCTTGTGTTGGTCCTAAGGGAACCAGGGTACAAGCGGTTGTAAATGAATTAAAAGGTGAAAAAATTGATATCGTAAAATGGTCTGATGATCCAGTGGTCTTTGTTGCCAATTCATTAAGCCCATCTAAAGTTTTAGATGTAATGGTAAATGAAAATGAGAAAGCAACCACTGTCGTTGTTCCTGACTATCAGCTATCACTGGCAATTGGGAAACGCGGACAAAATGCCCGTTTGGCAGCCAAGCTGACTGGCTGGAAAATTGATATCAAATCTGAAACCGAAGCTCGAGAAATTGGGATTTATCCAAGAGAAGAAACAATAAGACTTTTTGACGATCAAGTTGATGATGATTTCAACTATGATGAAGAATTGGAATAAAGTAGAGGTGAATGATCGTGAACAATAAGAAAAAAGTTCCTATGCGCAAATGCGTGGCAACCGGTGAAATGAAACCGAAAAAAGAACTCGTTCGCATCGTTCGCTCTAAAGAAGGGGAAGTTTCCATCGACCTGACGGGAAAAAAATCCGGCAGGGGGGCATACCTTTCTAAGGACAAAGAAGCAATCTTACTAGCCAAGAAGAAAAATACCTTATCAAATCATTTAGAGGTTACAATAAATGATTCGATATATGATGAATTACTTGAGCTAGTAGAGAAGGAGAATTGACTATCCAAATGAATCAAAATCAATGGATGTCATTGCTTGGCTTGGCCAATCGAGCGCGCAAAATCATATCGGGTGAGGAGCTTTCTGTGAAGGAGATACGGAGCGGTAAAGCAAAACTCATTTTATTATCCGCAGATGCATCTCAAAATACAACTAAAAAAATTACAGACAAATGTAATTCATATGAGGTTCCATATAAATTAGTGGAGAACCGTTTTCTCCTAGGTCAAGCGATTGGCAAAGAAGCCCGCGTTGTTGTAGCTGTTATGGATGATGGATTTGCAAAGAAACTGGTAACGTTGCTCGATTAAATCTTGCGGGGGTGAAAAAAAATGAGTAAACTACGCGTTTATGAATATGCAAAAAAACATAATATTTCAAGTAAAGAAATTATTACAAAACTAAAAGAAATGAATATTGAGGTTTCAAATCATATGGCAACTTTAGAGGATTCAGACATTAAAAAGCTGGACGCTACTTACAATAATAAAGAGAATGCACAGCAGCAAAAGCAGGGAAATAGCTCGCAGCAAAAGCAGAACAATGGATCGGGATCGCAGGCAAACCGAACAAACGGACGCCCTGCACAGCAGCAGCAAACTAATAAGCCTCAAGTCCAGGTAAAGTCGACACCTAAAGCATTTGAGGATGATGACGATAAAACGGTTGTGCCTAGTAAGGTGAAAGTAGTGACAGCGCCAAAGAATAAAGAAGGCAAAAAGCATGATCAGGAATATCAGTCAAAAGAAAATAAAGCCTTTAATTCTGGAAAAGCTAAGAATAAGCCTTTTAATAACAACAATAATCAAAATCGTAATAATAACAATAATAATAATAAAAAGAGAAATAATACTCATGTTCAGCAAACACAACAACCTCAAAAGAAAAAGGAAAAAGAGCTTCCTGCTAAAATTACCTTTAGTGAATCACTTACGGTTGCAGAGCTTGCTAAGAAATTATATCGTGAGCCATCAGAAATTATTAAAAAGCTCTTTTTACTAGGCGTCATGGCGACAATCAATCAAGTTTTAGATAAAGATGCAATTGAATTGATTGCAAGTGAGTATGGCGTTGAGGTTGAGGAAGAAATTAAGGTTGATACAACTGACCTAGAAGTATACTTTACAGAAGACTCAGCTGAATCACTTGTGGAAAGACCTTCAGTTGTAACGATTATGGGTCACGTTGACCATGGGAAAACAACTTTGCTTGATTCCATCAGAAACACAAAAGTGACAGAAGGCGAAGCAGGCGGTATTACACAGCATATTGGTGCGTACCAAGTTGTGGAGAATGGTAAGAAAATTACCTTCCTTGATACACCGGGACACGCTGCATTCACAACAATGCGTGCACGCGGTGCAAAAATTACCGATATTACCATTTTAGTTGTAGCTGCCGATGATGGTGTTATGCCACAGACAGTGGAAGCAATCAACCATGCCAAAGCAGCGGAAGTACCAATTATCGTAGCGGTAAATAAAATGGACAAAGAAGCTGCAAATGCAGACCGAGTTATGCAGGAATTAACCGAACATGGATTAGTTGCTGAAGCATGGGGCGGGGAAACCATTTTTGTTCCTCTTTCTGCAAAAACAGGAGAAGGTATTGACAATCTCCTTGAAATGATTCTTCTTGTAGGTGAAGTGGAAGAATATAAAGCAAATCCAAATAGGAAAGCTGTCGGTACGGTTATTGAAGCACAGTTAGATAAAGGCCGTGGGTCAGTTGCTACTTTATTAGTTCAAAATGGAACGTTAAAAGTAGGAGACCCAATTGTTGTTGGAAATACTTATGGCCGTGTTCGTGCAATGGTCAATGATCTTGGACGACGTGTGAAGGAAGCTGGCCCATCAACTCCTGTTGAAATTACCGGACTTAATGACGTTCCACAAGCCGGTGACCGATTTGTTGTTTTTGAAGACGAAAAAACAGCTCGTCAAGTTGGGGAAGCTCGTGCTCAATCAGCATTGGCAGCTCAACGCGGCGAAAAATCAATTGTTAGCCTGGAAACTCTTTTTGATCAATTAAAGCAAGGGGAAATGAAGGATCTAAACATCATCTTAAAAGCTGATGTTCAAGGATCTGCAGAAGCTGTTGCAGCATCCTTGCAAAAAATTGATGTTGAGGGTGTTAACATTAAGATTATTCATAGTGGCGCTGGTGCCATTAATGAATCTGATATTAGTCTTGCCGCTGCTTCAAATGCGATTGTAATTGGTTTTAACGTTCGTCCTGATGCAAATGCCAAGCGTGCAGCAGAAGCAGAAAAGGTTGATGTAAGGCTTCATCGCATCATTTATAAGGTAATCGAAGAAATGGAATCCGCAATGAAAGGAATGCTTGACCCAGAATTCCAAGAGAAAATTATTGGGCAGGCAGAAATTCGTCAGACCTTCAAGGTTTCCAAAGTGGGTACAATTGCTGGTTCATATGTTACCGATGGTAAAATTACCCGAGACAGCGGTATTCGTTTAATTCGTAACGGTGTGGTTATCTTTGAAGGACAAATCGATGCCCTAAAACGATTTAAGGATGATGCCAAAGAAGTGGCGCAAGGCTACGAATGTGGTATTACCATTAAAAACTTCAATGATGTTAAAGAAGGAGATATCATTGAAGCTTTCGTTATGGAAGAAATTGAGCGTAAATGATAATAGGCTCGGCCGTTTGTGAATGTATCATATATGATGCTCATTCTTTAAAAGAGAAACGAGCCGTTTTACAGCGAATAATATCCCGCTTAAAACAAAAATATAATATATCCGTATCAGAGGTGGACCATCAAGATGTATGGCAGCGGACAAAAATTGCTATCGTTGCGGTCACCTCTAATAGGGTTTCAACTGAACAGGAATTGCAGTCCGCATTAAAACTAATCGACTCTTTTCCTGAAATAGAAAGAACGATCACCGATATAGATTGGCTTTAAGTTAAGAGGTGAATTTCATGAGCCACAGAGCAAATCGTGTGGGAGAACAAATGAAAAAAGAACTAAGTGACATTATCGGCCGTAAAATCAAGGATCCACGGATTGGCTTTGTTACCGTTACAGACGTTCAAGTAACAGGAGATCTCCAACAAGCAAAAGTTTTTATTTCAGTTTTAGGTGATGACGAGCAAAAAGAGAATACGTTAAAAGGCCTGGCAAAAGCAAAAGGGTTTATCCGGACTGAAATTGGCCATCGTATTCGTTTGCGTAAAACACCTGAAATCATTTTTGAATTTGATGAATCAATCGATTATGGAAATCGAATTGAAACGCTTCTTCATCAATTACACGACAGCGATAAACCAATGGAAAAACATGAAGAAGAATAACTGGATAGACATTTGTCTATCCTTTTTTCAATTTATTAATTTTAGATCGGAGAGAATTAATTGGAAGGAATCTTAGCATTATTTAAGCCAGCAGGATTAACCTCTCATGACTGTGTTTTTAAATTACGAAAGATATTAAAAACAAAAAAGGTAGGACATACGGGAACACTTGATCCAGATGTGACAGGGGTTCTTCCTATTTGTATCGGAAAGGCAACCAAAGTTGCCGAGTATATTACAGATGCCGGTAAGGCTTATGAAGGGGAAGTAACTATTGGTTTTTCGACAACAACTGAAGATGCATCTGGAGATATAGTTGAACAGAAGCAATTAGATAGGACCATTAACCGCGAAGAAATTATGAAGGTCCTTGAGTCGCTGACAGGCGAAATTGAACAGACTCCGCCAATGTATTCTGCTGTAAAGGTAGGGGGAGTACGTCTTTATGAATATGCACGGAAAGGCATAGAAGTGGAAAGGCCGACCAGGAAGGTAAATATTTATTCCATTGACCTCCTCGATGATCGGAATGAATTTTCTGGGGAGACGATCCAGTTCCGCTTTAGAGTCAGCTGCAGCAAAGGGACATATATTCGCACGTTAGCAGTAATGATTGGGGAAGCCCTAGGATACCCAGCGCATATGTCTAAGCTTACTAGAATCCAATCGGCCTCTTTTGAATTAAAGGATTGTTTTACCTTTGATGAAATAGAACAGTTTATGGAAGCTGGAAAAATCGAAGAGATTTTGAAGCCTTTAGAAACCGCGCTTTCTCATTTGCCGAAATTACTGATTAATGATACAGTAGCAGAGAAAGTTAAAAATGGTGCACTATTAAAAATACCAGAACATTTAAAAACAAGTAACGGACCTATTATCGCTGAAACTACAGAGGGACTGGCTCTTGCAATTTATTCCAAGCATCCAACTAAGCCAGAGCTGCTTAAACCAGTTAAAGTCTTAAGAAATGAGATAGTGTAAAGGTTACGGTATAAGAAAAGGTGAGTTTCATTTGGAAGTAAAGAAGCTTAGTTTTCCATTCAATTTAAAAAAACACGATTATCCGCCTCTTGCGATGGCCTTGGGGTATTTTGATGGTGTACACCGCGGTCATCAGCAGGTCATATTAGAGGCAAAAAAACAGGCTGAAGATAAAGGTTTTCAAAGTGCGGTCATGACCTTTGACCCCCACCCTTCCGTTGTGTTAGGGAAAGGTGAACAGCATGTACAATACATTACTCCGTTATCAGAAAAAATCAAAATTATTGAGGGATTAGGGATTGATTACCTATTTATCGTCCATTTTACGGCTGAATTTGCCAATCTTTTACCTCAAGAATTTATTGATCAATTTGTGATTGGTCTTAATGTAAAACATGTTGTAGCTGGATTTGATTTTTCTTATGGCCGGATGGGAAAAGGGACAATGGAAACCTTGCCCTTCCATTCTAGAGAGGAATTTTCCTATACCATCGTTCCCAAGTTTTCAGAAGGGAATGAAAAGGTAAGCTCAACAAGAATCCGTATGATGTTAAAGGAAGGGAATATGGAGGATCTGCCAAATTTACTTGGAAGGTTTTATACAACTTCTGG
Organism: Neobacillus bataviensis; assembly: GCF_019969725.1. The sequence continues at coordinate 910,113 of NZ_JAHXYW010000001.1, read as the reverse complement.
AATAGTGATTCATGGAGACAAAAGGGGAAGAACCATTGGTTTTCCTACTGCTAATATAGGAGTTAATGAAGAATATATTATCCCTCCGCTTGGTGTCTACGCAGTAAGAATGATGGTTAAGCATCTTTGGTTTAACGGTGTGTGTAATGTGGGATATAAGCCTACTTTTAATAAAGAATCTTTAAGAGTTTCCGTTGAGGTTCATTTGTTTGACTTTAATCAAGAGATCTACGGAGAAGAAGTGGTCATCGAGTGGCATCCATACCTTCGAAAGGAACAAAAATTTTCCGGAATTGAGGAGCTTGTTGCCCAAATTGAAAGAGACAAGCTAACGGCATTAGCCTACTTTGAAAGAAATCGACATTCTTTTTAAGTTTGGTCGTTCTTAGAGTTTTTCCTACATTATATTAAGGTTTTAGCTTGCTTTTTGACGGAAAAGGTTGTATTCTTAAATACGTATTAAAAATAACCTTTGCTTGGCAAGTCGAATCACCAACGCTTGCTCGGTAAATGGGGATTTGTAAATTTAGGAGGTGAACTGGATGGCAATCACTCAAGAACGTAAAAATGAACTAATCAATGAGTATAAAACTCATGAGAACGACACTGGATCTGCAGAAGTTCAAATCGCTGTCCTTACAGAATCAATCAACAATTTGAACGAGCACTTACGTACTCACAAGAAAGATCACCACTCACGTCGCGGTCTTTTGAAAATGGTTGGTAAACGTCGTAATCTTTTGACTTACCTACGTAACAAAGACGTACAACGTTACCGTGAGTTAATCAATAAGCTTGGCCTACGTCGTTAGTCTACAGAAGCGGGATTTTTCCCGCTTTTTTATTAGGTTTTTTTAAAGAATAAAAAATAAAGAATTTTTTATACATATTTTAAGACTGGACTTATTTGTGCATACTATTATATGTGATTGACTTGATAACATAAGCTTTTTAGGCTTTTTTTATAATTAAAAGATTTAGTAAGATGATTACAGTGAAAGAAATTCTTTCGCATCATCCTCCTAAGTGATTTAGATAGAGAGGGGTAAAAATATGGAACAAACGAAACACGAGTACTCCATTGAATGGGCTGGCCGCAAGTTATCTGTTGAAATTGGACAATTAGCAAAACAGGCAAATGGTGCAGTCCTTGTTCGTTATGGGGATACAGCAGTCCTAAGTACTGCAACAGCTTCAAAAGAACCTAAAAATTTAGACTTTTTTCCATTAACAGTTAACTACGAAGAGCGGTTATATGCAGTTGGTAAAATCCCAGGGGGCTTTATTAAACGCGAAGGCCGTCCAAGTGAAAAGGCGATTTTAGCGAGCCGATTAATAGACCGTCCGATACGCCCGCTTTTTGCTGATGGATTCCGTAATGATGTTCAAGTGATTAGTATTGTGATGAGTGTTGATCAAGATTGTTCGACAGAAATGGCTGCAATGTTTGGTTCATCTTTGGCACTTAGCACTTCAGATATTCCATTTGAAGGTCCAATTGCCGGTGTTGTAGTTGGTCGTGTTGACAATGAATTTGTCATCAATCCAACTGTCGAGCAGGCAGAAAAAAGCGATATTCACTTAACGGTAGCCGGCACGAAGGATGCGATTAACATGGTGGAAGCTGGTGCGCTTGAAGTGCCGGAAGAAACCATGCTGGAAGCAATTATGTTTGGTCATGAAGAGATTAAACGCTTGATTGAATTCCAAGAAAAAATTGTCGCTGAAATTGGCAAGCCAAAAAGAGAAATAACTCTCTATGAAATTGATAAAGAACTTGAAGCTGAAGTTAGAGAACTTTGTGAAGCCGATATGGTAAATGCCATTCAAGTTCAAGAAAAGCATGCCCGTGAAGATGCAATAAAAGAAGTAAAAAATCAAGTTATTGCAAAATATGAGGAACAAGAAGCAACAGATGAAGATTTGAAACAAGTGAAACAAATTTTGGACAAGATGGTTAAGGGTGAAGTTCGCCGCTTAATTACTGTTGAAAAGGTCCGTCCTGACGGCCGTAAAATAGATGAAATTCGTCCGTTATCTTCTCAAGTAGGCATCTTGCCGCGTACTCACGGTTCAGGTTTGTTTACTCGAGGTCAAACCCAAGCCTTGAGCATTTGTACGCTTGGTGCAATGGGTGATGTCCAAATCCTTGATGGATTAGGAATAGAGGAAGAGAAACGGTTCATGCATCATTATAACTTCCCATCCTTTAGTGTTGGGGAAACTGGCCCAATCCGTGGACCAGGCCGCCGTGAAATTGGTCACGGTGCACTTGGAGAACGAGCACTTGAACCAATCGTACCTTCAGAAAAGGATTTTCCTTATACAATCCGTCTTGTATCTGAGGTTCTTGAATCCAACGGTTCAACCTCCCAAGCAAGTATTTGTGCCAGCACATTAGCAATGATGGATGCCGGGGTGCCAATTAAAGCACCTGTAGCAGGAATTGCGATGGGTCTCGTGAAGTCCGGGGAACATTATACCGTTTTATCCGATATTCAAGGTATGGAAGATCATCTTGGAGACATGGATTTTAAGGTAGCTGGAACTGCAAAAGGCGTAACAGCATTGCAAATGGATATAAAAATTGAAGGTCTTTCCCGTGAAATTTTAGAAGAGGCTCTGCAGCAAGCGAAGGTTGGAAGAATGCATATTTTAAACTCCATGCTTGCTACATTAGCGGAACCAAGAGCGGAACTTTCACAATTTGCTCCAAAAATCTTAACGATGGCCATCAACCCTGATAAGATTCGTGATGTTATTGGACCAAGTGGAAAACAAATCAATAAAATTATTGAAGAAACTGGTGTTAAGATCGATATTGAACAGGATGGTACGATCTTCATCGCCTCTGCTAACCAAGAAATGAACCAAAAAGCGAAGAAAATCATTGAGGATATTGTTCGCGAAGTGGAAGTTGGACAGATGTACCTAGGAAAAGTGAAGCGGATTGAAAAATTTGGTGCATTCGTCGAAATTTTTGCCGGAAAAGATGGTTTGGTCCATATTTCTGAACTTGCCGAAGAGCGTGTGGGCAAGGTCGAGGACGTTGTAAAAATCGGCGACGAACTGTTAGTAAAAGTAACAGAAATAGATAAGCAAGGCCGGGTTAACCTATCACGAAAGGCCGTTTTAAAGGAACAGAAGGAAAAAGCAGAAGAATCAAAATAATACATTTATAAATAGGAAAGTCAGGGGGGCGCTCCTGACTTTTCGTATGTATGTCTAGCTTCATCGCCTAGGAAAAAATGAACTATTTTTTTCCCTGATCAAGGCGCTTTCGCTTTTCGTTCTACCTTGTCCTCTTTGTACATATTCTTTATGGAAGGGGGAAGAGCGCTGATGAGAAAGTCATTTATTTTGATGATTATTATTTTAATTGCATGGATATCAGTCAACAATCCATTTGTAAACAGATATGTTACCAAATTGACGGAAACATCACTTCCGGCAGCAAAACAGACCGATTCTCTTTATCAAACAATTGAGAAAAAGGCGCCTACATATGAAATTTCACCTTCCGATGCCAAAATAGATCCAGTATGGAAGGCCATTCCTGGATATAATGGACTGAAGGTAAATATTGCAGCCTCATATAAAAATATGAAATCAAAAGGCATTTTTGATAAAAATAAACTGGTTTTTACACAAATTAAACCAAAGGTTCACCTTAATGATTTGCCGCCTTCCCCGATTTATAAAGGCAACCCAGATAAACCGATGGTTTCCTTTATCATCAATGTTGCCTGGGGCAATGAATATTTATCACAAATGCTCGCAACGCTGAAAGAACATCATATTTCCACCAGTTTTTTTCTGGAAGGTAATTGGGTCAAAAACAATCCAGAGCTTGCAAAAATGATAGTCAGTGCTGGTCATGAGGTAGGCAATCATTCCTATTCCCACCCAGATATGAAAAGACTGACCGCCGCTCAGGCAAGGCAGCAAATAATCAGGACAAATGAAGTGATTGAAGCAGCTACTGGTGAAAAAAGTGAATGGTTTGCTCCTCCAAGCGGAAGTTACAGGGATGAAACAGTAAAAGTAGCCAATGAATTACACATGAAAACAGTCATGTGGACTGTTGATACTATTGATTGGCAAAAGCCTTCCCCTGAAGTATTAATTAATCGGGTCATAACAAAAATTAATAATGGTTCTATGGTTCTCATGCATCCAACTGAATCCACCGCAAAATCGCTGGATCGTTTAATCACGCTAATTGAACAAAAAAATTTAAAGATTGGTACGGTTTCGGAGTTAATGAGTGAAAATAGAATCATAAAATAAATAAAGTAAGAGTTCCAAAAGTTTGGAGAAAATAGACATTAAAAGTATAATTAACAATTGGATAGTAACATCTGCTGTTTAGAGACAGGAGGAAGTCGATGATAAATAAATACACTTGCCAAAATGGAGTAAGAATTGTATTAGAAAATATTCCTACCGTACGATCTGTTGCAATTGGAATTTGGATTGGAACTGGTTCTAGGAATGAAGATCCTGCGAGAAATGGTATTTCTCATTTCCTGGAGCACATGTTCTTTAAAGGAACATCTACACGTACTGCTAAGGAAATTGCTGAGTCCTTTGACAGCATTGGAGGCCAGGTTAATGCCTTTACCTCAAAGGAGTACACTTGCTATTATGCAAAGGTTCTTGATACCCATTCCAAATTTGCTTTAGATGTATTAGCAGATATGTTTTTTAATTCCACTTTTGTGGAAGAGGAATTAAAGAAAGAGAAAAATGTTGTCTTGGAAGAAATAAAAATGTATGAAGATACACCAGACGATATTGTTCATGATTTATTAAGCAGGGCTATATATGAAGATCATCCGCTTGGATACCCCATTTTAGGTACGGAAGAAACATTAAATACCTTTAGTGGTGAGACACTTAAAGAATATATTAAAGAAAGATACACTCCTGAAAACGTTGTTATTTCAATTGCAGGTAATGTATCAGAAGCATTTATTCAAGAAGTTGAGAACTATTTCGGCTCGTATCAAGGAGGGGCCAAGGAAACCCCAGAGAATATTCCCGCTTTTCATTCCAATCGAATTTCGCGAAAAAAGGAAACAGAGCAAGCTCATTTATGTATTGGATTTGAAGGCTTAAAGGTGGGACATGAAGACATTTATAGTCTTATTACCCTGAACAATATATTAGGCGGCAGCATGAGTTCAAGATTGTTCCAAGAAGTTCGTGAACAACGAGGCTTAGCTTACTCCGTTTTTTCGTATCACTCAGCCTATCAGGATAGCGGCGTGGTAACGGTATATGGTGGAACTGGAGCGAAACAACTGGATGTGTTATTTGAGACGATCCAAGAAACCCTGGATAAATTGAAACAAAACGGCATTACCGAAAAAGAATTAATTAATAGTAAAGAACAGTTAAAAGGAAGCTTGATGTTAAGCTTAGAAAGTACCAATAGCAGAATGAGCCGCAATGGTAAAAATGAACTGCTGTTAAAACGCCATCGTTCATTGGATGAAATTATCGAACAAATTGATCTAGTTTCAAAAAACAGTGTCGATGAAATGGCCCGACAAGTATTTAATGATAAGTATTCTGTGACCTTAATTAGTCCAGATGGAGAATTCCCAAATAAACTTGCTTAAAAAACAGTTCCTGTACGAACTGTTTTTTCTTTATTCTAAATAAAGGACTCCATCTATAAACTATTAGTAAAGGGAGAAGAGGGGAGTTCTTTTAAATGAGGTTAAGTGAATTAAGCGGAAAAGAAATTGTCGATGTAAAAAAGGCAGAGCGCCTCGGTGTTCTTGGTCAAACCGATTTAGAAATTAATGTAAGTACAGGACAAATCCAAGCACTTCTCATTCCGTCAGTAAAATGGTTTGGATTTCGCAAACAAGGTGAAGAAATAAGAGTCCCCTGGGACCATATTAAAAAAATAGGGTCGGATATGATCATTATTGATGTTCCAGAAAATGAATAGATATTCTTAAAGCCCAAGCAAATAAAACCTTGCTTGGGCTTTTTTTATTTTACTATGGGTGGAAAACTCACCGATTTTAAGCAACTTACATAAGATGTTGAAGTGATAAGAAGAAAAGGAATCCTAAAGGGATTTTTTTAAAAAGAAGGTGAATGTTTTCATGCTGACAGGGATGCAGATAGCCGTGATTGGTGGAGATGCCAGACAGCTGGAAATCATCCGAAAGTTAACTGAATTAGATGCGAGAATATCGCTAATTGGTTTCGAGCAGCTTGACCATGCCTTTACTGGTGCGGTTAAGGAAAAATTGGATGAAGTTGATTTTTCAAATATAGACGCAATCATCTTACCGGTGCCCGGGACAAATTTAGAAGGACAGGTGGAAACGATCTTTTCAAATGAAAAGGTTGTTCTCACAGAAGAAATGCTTGGAAAAACACCTGAACACTGTACGATTTATTCAGGAATTAGCAACGGCTATTTGAATGGAATTACCAAACAAAGCAAACGACCTCTCGTGCAATTATTCGAACGGGATGACGTGGCTATCTATAATTCAATTCCGACCGTAGAAGGAACCATTATGATGGCCATTCAGCATACGGACTTTACCATTCACGGGTCCCATATTACCGTTTTAGGACTCGGAAGATGTGGTATGAGTGTGGCAAGAACCTTTGCAGCACTAGGAGCAAAGGTGAAGGTTGGAGCAAGAAAAAGCGAGCATTTGGCACGTATCACAGAAATGGGTTTAACTCCATTCCATTTAAACGATCTTGTCAATAAAGTGAAGGATACCGATATTCTGATAAATACAGCACCACATTTAATCGTAACAGCTTTGGTGATATCACAATTACCTTCACACACGCTCATTATTGATCTTGCCTCAAAACCGGGTGGAACTGATTTCCGGTATGCCGAAAAAAGAGGTATCAAAGCCTTGCTTGCACCAGGGCTTCCTGGTATTGTCGCACCAAAAACAGCAGGTCAAATACTGGCAAATGTCCTTGCTCAACTGCTGCAAGAAGATTTAGACGGGCGAAAGGGGAAAGTGAAATGAGTTTAAGAGGTAAAAGAATTGGCTTTGGTTTAACCGGCTCCCATTGTACTTACGATGCTGTCTTTCCAGAAATTGAAAAGCTGGTGCTCGCGGGAGCAGAGGTACTGCCAGTTGTGACTTTTACTGTAAAAAATACAGAAACCCGATTCGGAAAAGGTGAAGATTGGGTAGAGCGAATTGAAGATTTAACGGGTAACAAGGTTATTGATTCGATCGTTAAGGCTGAACCGTTAGGTCCAAAAATACCTTTAGATTGCATGGTTATTGCTCCATTGACTGGCGTATCCATGAGTAAATTTGCCAACGCAATGAATGACAGCCCCGTATTAATGGCTGCGAAAGCAACATTAAGGAACCTAAAGCCTGTGGTTCTCGGAATTTCTACAAATGATGCTCTAGGATTAAATGGAGTAAACTTAATGAGATTAATGGCCACGAAAAATATCTTTTTTATACCATATGGTCAAGATGATCCTATTAAGAAGCCTAATTCCATGGTGGCACGAATGACGATGCTATCGGAAACAGTGGAAGCAGCTATCGAAGGTAGACAAATTCAACCGGTGCTAGTGGAACGATATAAAGATGGTGACTAAATAACTGACCTCTTTCGGCAAAAAAGGTTATTTCTTTCTGGGAATATGATAAAATAAATTAATCTCTCTGGCAGTGGGTTAAAAGATTAACCCACTGCTCGAGTTTAACAATACTATATTACGACAAGCTGGCTAAAGAACTAAATGAAGGAAATAACCCGCCAGTCGATATGAAAGGGGAACTAGCATGAATCAAAATGGATATCACGTTGCGGTGGTAGGGGCAACAGGAGCGGTTGGACAACAAATGATCCAAACTTTATTAAAAGAAAATTTCCCTATTAGAAAATTATCCTTACTATCCTCTGCACGCTCTGCAGGAAAAATAGTAGAGGTCAATGGTCAAGAAATAGCAATTCAGGAAGCAAAGCCTGAAAGCTTTGAAGGTGTAGATATTGCTCTTTTCAGTGCGGGCGGCAGTGTTTCCAAGGAACTTGCTCCCGAAGCTGTAAAACGAGGCGCCATCGTCGTGGACAACACTAGTGCGTTTCGGATGGATACAGATATTCCGCTAGTTGTGCCAGAAGTAAACGAAGCTGATTTGCATCAACATAATGGAATTATTGCGAATCCAAACTGCTCCACAATACAAATGGTAGTAGCATTAGAACCTGTTCGTCAAAAATATGGCTTGAAAAAAGTTATTGTGTCAACCTATCAAGCTGTTTCCGGAGCAGGTGCAGCAGCAATTCAAGAATTGATGGATCAAACAAAGGCTATTTTAAATGAAGAGTCATATGATCCAGCTATTTTACCTGTAAAATCAGATAAAAATCATTATCAAATTGCTTTTAACGCGATTCCGCAAATTGATAAATTCCAAGATAATGGCTATACCTATGAAGAAATGAAAATGATTAATGAAACGAAGAAAATTATGCACCTTCCTGAGCTGCAGGTATCTGCTACTTGTGTACGTCTGCCAGTTGCAGTAGGGCATTCTGAATCCGTTTATTTTGAAGTTGAGGCAGAGGGTGTAAGTGCGAACGACATTAAAGCACTTTTAAAGGACGCACCAGGGGTAATCTTGCAGGATGATCCTGAAAATCAAATTTATCCAATGCCAGCTCATTGTGTCGGGAAAAATGATGTATTTGTAGGACGGATTAGAAAGGATATCGATGAAGACCGCGGTTTCCATATGTGGGTAGTTTCTGACAATCTTCTAAAAGGAGCTGCCTGGAATTCAGTCCAGATTGCCGAAAGCTTAGTAAAATTAGGTCTAGTAAAATAAAGTTACCTCAAAAAAGGTAGGGTTTGGTGTTACATGAAGATTATTGTACAAAAATTTGGCGGGACATCTGTTAAGGATGAGAAAAGCCGAAAACATGCTCAAAGACATATTGAGAAAGCTTTAGCGGAAGGCTATAAAGTGGTAGTAGTGGTTTCAGCGATGGGGAGAAAGGGAGATCCCTATGCGACTGACACTCTCTTATCATTAATTGGCGGGAACTTAAGCAAAATCTCAAAACGGGAACATGATTTATTATTGTCCTGCGGAGAGGTAATTTCGAGTATTGTGTTTACGAATATGCTATTGGAAAGCGGTATAAATGCAGCAGCCTTAACAGGGGCTCAAGCAGGGTTCAAAACTAATAATGACCACACCAATGCAAAAATTAACGAAATGAAATGCGACCGTCTCTTAAGAGAATTAGAAAATAACGATGTTGTTGTGGTTGCCGGCTTCCAGGGTGCCGCTAAAAATGGGGATGTAACAACCATTGGCAGAGGCGGAAGTGATACTTCAGCAGCGGCTCTTGGTGCTGCCTTAAATGCAGAATGGATTGATATATTTACTGATGTAGAAGGGATCATGACAGCAGACCCGCGCATCGCTGAAAATGCACGCCCACTTTCTGTTGTCACCTATACAGAGGTTTGTAATATGGCCTATCAGGGTGCAAAGGTCATCCATCCAAGAGCAGTTGAAATTGCGATGCAGGCAAAAGTGCCAATTCGGATTCGCTCAACCTATACTGATACCTTGGGTACGTTGGTGACAACGTTAAATAAGGATAATCGCGGCAGTGACATAAGAGAACGGACTGTTACGGGGATTGCCCACGTCTCAAATGTCACCCAAATAAAGGTGTTTGCAAAGAAAGATCAATATTACTTGCAGGCAGAAGTCTTTAAAGCAATGGCCAATGAAAAAATTAGTGTTGATTTTATCAATATCTCGCCAAATGGTGTTGTCTATACGGTTACAGATGAAATGACGGATCTGGCCATAAAGGTATTAAAGGAAATGGGTCATGACCCGCAAGTGGAGCGTCATTGCGCAAAGGTATCCGTTGTTGGAGCAGGAATTGCAGGTGTTCCAGGGGTAACTTCCAAAATCGTAACGGCATTATCCGATCAGGGAATTCGAATTTTACAATCTGCAGACAGCCATACTACAATTTGGGTTTTAGTCAAACAAGATGACTTAGTTAAATCAGTAAATGCATTACATGATGCCTTTCAATTAGAAGAAGAGTCCCTTGAATTTAAACTTTCGGATTTATAATTTCTTACTAGGGGTTTGAAAGGAGAAAGAAAATGGTTCATTTTGGGCGATTGTCCACGGCAATGGTTACTCCTTTTGATAATAAAGGGCATATAGATTTTGCCAAAACTACACAATTAGTTAATTATTTAATTGAAAATGGTACAGAATCACTTGTAATAGCTGGTACTACTGGTGAATCACCTACTCTGTCAAAAGAGGAAAAATTGGCCCTGTTTGCTCATGTGGTGAAGGTGGTTAATAAACGTGTTCCGGTAATTGCCGGTACAGGAAGCAATAATACCTATGCTTCAGTGGAATTAACTAAAAAAGCAGAGCAGCTTGGTGTTGATGGTATTATGGTGGTTGCTCCGTATTATAATAAACCCAATCAAGAAGGCTTATATCAGCATTTTAAAACTGTTGCTGAGGCGACTTCCCTGCCGGTAATGGTCTATAATATTCCTGCAAGGTCGGTTGTTAATATACTTCCAGAGACAATTATACGCCTTGCAAAAATATCTAATATTGTTGCAGTGAAGGAAGCAAGCGGCGATTTAAATGCCATTACACACATTATTGCTAACACGGATGATGATTTTCTCTTATATAGCGGTGATGATGCCATAACTCTTCCTGTGCTTGCTATTGGAGGTACAGGTGTAGTCTCGGTTGCTTCCCATGTAATCGGAAATGAAATGCAAGAAATGATTGCAGCGTTCTTTGAAGGCGAAAATAAAAAAGCTGCCAAACTTCATCAGGAACTGCTGCCAATCATGAAGGGGCTGTTTGCCGCTCCTAGTCCTGCTCCCGTTAAAACAGCGTTGCAGTTAAAAGGATTGGACGTCGGATCTGTACGACTGCCACTAGTGGGATTAACAGAACAAGAACGAGCAACATTAATTTCAATTTTACAGAATAAATAACTTTTTTAAGCCAGCCGAAAGATGAGTTCGGTTGGCTTTTCTTTTTAGAAATTCAGCGAAAGCGCCTAGGGTAAAATGAACTGCTTTTTTCCTGTTCAAGGTGCTTTCGCTTTTTTATGTTGTAAAGGTTTTCTAATTTCAAGTATAATAATCATAACTGATTTCGATCGGGTCAACTCAGCATAGGAGGAAACGGAACGTGATAAAGAAAAAAAATAACTCCATCAAGTTTATAACACTTGGTGGTATTGGAGAAATCGGAAAGAATATGTATCTTGTTGAAGTAGACACAGACATATTCATAATTGATGCCGGCTTAATGTTCCCCGAGGAAGAAATGCTTGGCATTGATATGGTAATTCCTGATATTACATATTTAAAGGAAAATAAGGATCGGGTAAAAGCAATCTTTTTAACACATGGACATGAGGACCACATCGGCGCACTTTCCTATGTGCTAAGACAAATCGACGTACCGGTTTATGGCACAAAACTAACTTTAGCTCTTGCAAATGCGAAATTGAAAGAGCAAGACTTTAATGGAAAAGCAAATTTCATTGAGGTGGATTCAAATACAATTGTAGATTTAGATTCAGTTAATGTAAGCTTTTTCAGGACTAATCACAGTATCCCTGATTCGGTTGGTGTTTGTATCCATACATCTGAAGGTATTATCGTTTATACAGGTGATTTTAAATTTGACCAAGCTGCCACTAAGCTGTACAAGCCTGAGATTGGAAAAATGGCTTCTATCGGGGAACAGGGTGTACTCTGCTTAATGTCTGATAGCACCGAAGCAGAAAAACCTGGTTATACTACTTCTGAAGCCATTGTTGAGCGGGAAATGTCCAATGCCTTTTATAATGCTCCAGGAAGAATTATTGCAGCCTGCTTTGCCTCGGATATTAATCGAATGCAGCATATTTTTGATGCCGCTGCAGAAAACAAGCGCAAAGTTGCGGTGGTTGGCAAAAGTCTTGAACGAATTTATCATATCGCCCTCGATTTAGGGTATTTAGAGGTTGCAGAGGATTTAATCATTCCCATCCAAGAAATAAAGGATTACCCTGATCGTGAGATTGTTGTTCTGATGACAGGAAGCCAGGGAGAGCCAATCGAAGCCCTGCAAAAAATGGCCAAGCAAGCTCATAAGCTAGTGAACATAGAACCTGGTGATACGGTACTTATCGCGGCATCCCCGCTTCGCGGAAGTGAAGTGTTTTTATTTAAAACGGTGGATATGCTGTTCAGAGCGGGAGCAAATGTTATCTCCGGCAAACGGACAATACATGTCTCGAGTCACGGCAGTCAAGAAGAATTGAAGTTTATGATTAACCTTATGCAGCCAAAATTCTTTATTCCTGTTCATGGGGAATATCGAATGTTAAAGGCTCACCGAAAATTGGCGCTCGAATGTGGCCTTAAAGATGAACAAATTTTAATCCCGGACCGTGGAGATATAGTTGAACTGAAGGAAGAAAAACTAGCGATCACTGGGAAGGTTCCTTCTGGGAATGTCCTGATCGATGGAATCGGTGTTGGCGATGTAGGAAACATTGTACTGCGTGACCGAAAACTATTATCACAAGATGGTATTCTAATCGTCGTTGTAACCTTAACCAAACAAGAAAAGAAAATAGCAGCAGGACCTGAAATCATTTCAAGAGGTTTTGTTTATGTCCGTGAATCGGAAAAATTGATGGAGGAATCCACAAAATTAGTCCGTGATATCGTTGAAAGAAATATTGCCAAGGACACCTTTGAATGGGCCAGCCTAAAGCAGGAAATAAGAGATGACTTAAATCGTTCTTTATTTGAAAAAACCAAAAGACGTCCCATGATTCTCCCAATCATTATGGAAGTATAATTAAATAAACACAGAAAAGGCACTGGGGTACCAGTGTCTTTTTAATTTAGGAATTTCTGTTGGCATGATTTTGTATAGGAGGTAAATACTAAAATATATCATGCTTGAAGGGAGTATTAGGATGAATAATTTTCAAAAAAATGAAAATGGCAATGGGGAAGGTACAGAGCCTCAAAAAGAGGAAAAATCTACTTCTCCTTTAATAGAGAAAATTCAACAGCTTGGTCAGACAAACGTTCCCCAGCTTTCTAATGATTCACGAATTCATTGTTTGACCATTATTGGCCAGATAGAGGGGCATATGGCACTGCCGCCGCAAAATAAAACAACCAAATATGAGCACATCATTCCCCAGCTGGTCGCAATTGAACAAAATCCTAAAATTGAAGGTGTCTTAATAATCTTAAATACGGTTGGAGGAGATGTGGAAGCTGGATTAGCCATTTCAGAAATGTTAGCAACTCTATCAAAACCAACTGTGTCTATTGTATTAGGCGGCGGTCATTCGATAGGAGTCCCTATTGCGGTTAGCTGTAATTATTCGTTTATTGCCGAGACGGCTACAATGACAATTCATCCTATCCGTTTAACGGGTTTGGTAATCGGGGTGCCGCAAACCTTCGAATATTTAGACAAAATGCAGGAACGTGTTGTTAATTTTGTAACAAAACATTCCAAAATACCCGAGGAAACTTTTAAAGATTTAATGTTTGCAAAGGGGAACCTAACTAGAGACATTGGAACAAATGTCATTGGCGTCGACGCTGTAAAATATGGATTAATTGATGAAGTTGGCGGACTTGGGCATGCAATGAAGAAATTAAATGAAATGATTGATATGAATAAAGAAAAAAGCGAAGGGTTGATTCAATGATCTTATACACGATGATGCCGCAGGAACTTATTTTTCCCTATGAAACAGAACCGTTCCAGAAGCAGCAGATGATCACTTATCAAGGGATCCCGCTTTTAGTAGAATTTACGGATCAACAAAATGTCCATGTTGTTCGTATTTTAAGCAGTGACCCACAGCACTATTTAGATGAGAGAATATGCCCTGGTTCAAAAATTTCTATTTCCAGCCTTGAAGGATTGTCCGCTTTCTAAAGAAGTTATGGTATAATCAGGTTAAATAGACAAGAGCAGCCAATCAGGCTGCTTTCTTCCTTTTTACCGTTCTAAATATTCCATAATTTATATACAAGGTGATCAGATGGCTAAAAAAAAGAGAAGACAACCTAAAAGAAGAGATAATCAAATTAAACGAACACTACAATATGAATTATCAGCATTAGCCCTATTAGCGTTAGCGATCATTTCGATTGCAAAGCTGGGAGCAGTTGGAAAAGCGACCGTTCTCTTTTTCCGATTCTGGATGGGTGAATGGTATATGCTTGGTTTAATCGGCTTAGTTTTATTAAGCATTTATTTAATGTGGAAACGTCAGCTTCCTTTTTTCTTCCATATTAAATTAGTGGGGAGCTATTTTATTATTTCAGCTCTCTTGCTTTTAAGTCATGTAACCCTTTTTCATTTGTTAACGAATGATGGGAAATTTAATGATCCAAGTGTCATTAGTAACACATGGGAATTATTTAAGATGGACTTAAAAGGGGAAACGAGTACAACCGATCTTGGAGGCGGAATTTTAGGAGCTATTTTATTTGCGTTATTTCATTACTTATTCGCAGAAACCGGTACAAAAATTATCGCTTTTATCTTTATATTAATCGGATTTATTTTATTGACCGGTAAATCCTTTGGCGATTTTGTCGGAAAAATTATGGTTACTTTGTTTGGTTTTACAAAAAATCAATGGGAAGCTTTTACAACGGATATGTCTGAATGGAAGCAAAAACAACAAGAGCGCCGGAACGAGAGGAAGACACAACGACGGCAGCAGCAAGAAAATCCTCAAACCGAAAGTCAGCCTCTTATAAGTGCACAGCCTCAGTCTGTAGAAGAAGAAATGATTATTCCAGAACCAATTATATCCAGTTTTGCTGACCGGGCATATGTCGAAGAGGAAACGAATCAAAGAAATCCAAAAGAGTCTAAAAGAAAAACAACAGCACAAAAAGAAGACGATGATGACAATTCTCCGCCAATAACCTTCACAGAAGTCGAAAATGCAGCCTATGAACTGCCTCCTTTACGACTTCTTAAACATCCGAAGAAGACCGATCAAAGCGGAGAATATGAACTCATTCATGCAAATGCTGCCAAGCTTGAACGAACTTTTCAAAGCTTTGGAGTTAAAGCCCGTGTAACCCAAGTACATTTAGGTCCTGCTGTAACGAAATATGAAGTTCATCCAGATGTAGGGGTTAAAGTAAGTAAAATTGTCAGCCTGAGTGATGACTTAGCATTAGCACTTGCTGCAAAGGACATTCGAATTGAAGCGCCAATTCCAGGTAAATCAGCCATAGGAATTGAAGTGCCAAATTCAGAAGTAGCGATGGTATCCCTCAGGGAGGTACTTGAGGCAACCCAAAATGACAAGCCAGAAGCGAAATTGCTGATTGGCTTGGGCAGAGATATTACAGGAGAAGCGGTCCTTGCTGAATTAAATAAAATGCCCCACATGCTTGTTGCCGGAGCAACCGGAAGTGGAAAAAGTGTTTGTATCAATGGAATTATCACCAGTATTTTGATGCGTGCCAAGCCGCATGAAGTCAAATTAATGATGATTGACCCAAAAATGGTTGAATTAAATGTCTATAATGGAATTCCTCATTTACTTGCTCCTGTTGTGACAGATGCTAAAAAAGCGTCTCAGGCATTAAAAAAGGTAGTAAGTGAAATGGAAAGAAGATATGAACTATTCTCCTATACGGGAACTCGAAACATTGAAGGATATAATGACCATGTTAAACGCCATAACCTTGAAGAGAATGATAAACAACCGCTATTACCGTATATTGTTGTCATCGTAGATGAGTTAGCCGATTTAATGATGGTAGCATCGAACGATGTAGAGGATTCGATTACCCGGCTGGCTCAGATGGCACGTGCGGCAGGTATTCATTTAATCATAGCTACCCAAAGGCCTTCAGTTGATGTCATTACAGGGGTAATCAAAGCAAATATTCCATCAAGAATTGCTTTTGCCGTTTCGAGCAGCACAGATTCAAGAACGATCTTAGATATGGGAGGGGCTGAAAAGCTTCTCGGCAGAGGGGATATGCTGTTTTTACCAGTGGGTGCTTCTAAGCCTGTTCGTGTGCAGGGGGCATTCCTATCGGATCAAGAGGTTGAAGAAACCGTTGAATTTGTCATTTCACAGCAAAAGGCACAATACCAAGAAGAAATGATTCCAGATGATATTCCGGAGGTAACAGGTGCCGTAGAGGATGAATTATATGATGAAGCAGTTGAATTAATTATTGATATGCAAACAGCATCTGTATCGATGCTGCAGCGTCGTTTTCGCATAGGCTATACTCGAGCTGCCCGTCTGATAGATGAGATGGAAGCAAGGGGAGTAGTAGGCCCTTATGAAGGAAGTAAACCAAGGGCTGTTTTGCAGTCAAAACCTAAAGAGGAACAGAGTTCTTAAAAAAGGGCCCCAGGGCTCTTTTTTTTATAGTAGTTTGAGAAATATTTGATACTATAGTAGTAGATGCATTTTTCATTGGTCTAAGAAAAATCTCCTATCTTTTGCCTAAAAATTTCCTATTATCCAAATTGAAGATATTTATTATATCAGATTTCTTCCCGTGTTTTCAGGTGAATTTGTGACAATTTTAATCTTCATGCCTTTTTTCGACAAAATTTTGAATATCTATTTATTTATCACTTAAAAAATGTTAATATAAATTTCGATTAGTAGGAATGATATCAGAGGTCTGATGTCTTAGGAAAAGAGCTGGAGGAAACAGCAATGTCTATAAAGTCAGATAACCGGCATTTATACTTGCAAGTGATCGATCGTTTAAAGCAGGATATTGAACGAGGGGAATATAAAGAAAAAGAAAAGTTACCCTCTGAATTTGATCTTGCGAAACAACTTGGTGTAAGCAGGGCGACCCTCAGGGAAGCACTACGCATCCTTGAAGAGGAAAACGTTATTATCAGGCGCCATGGGGTTGGCACTTTTGTTAATGCAAAGCCATTGTTTACCTCAGGGATTGAACAGCTTAATAGTGTCACTGACATGATTAAACAGGCTGGTATGAAACCTGGAACGATTTTCTTAAGTTCATCAACACAGGGTCCAACCGAAGAGGATATTCGTCGGTTTTCATGTTCTGCTGACGAGGAAATGGTCGTGATAGAAAGGGTCAGGACGGCAAATGGGGAACCTGTTGTTTATTGTATCGACAAAGTACCTGAACGTATTTTGCCAGATACCTTTTCCCATGGTGAAGAATCTCTTTTCAACATATTGGATGGAGAAGCAAACCGCAGGATTACATATGCCGTTGCCAAAATCGAGCCAATAGGCTATCATGAACGAATTTCTCCTATTCTAGAATGTGATCCGGAAACAGCATTGTTGGTTTTAAAACAAATGCATTTCGATGAAATGGATGAACCTATCCTATTTTCGGTAAACTATTTTAAAGCTGATAAGTTTAGTTTTCATGTCTTAAGAAAAAGAACTTAAAATTTTTTTGCAGGATCATGAAAACGCAAACAGTCTTGCTTTTCGGACATTTCTACTAAAAACCAATCAAAAATTTCTTAGGGGGTACAATACCTTGAAAATGCGTAAAGTTGGAATGGCGCTATCATTAGTTCTTGCTGCTGGAACACTTTTAGGTGCTTGTGGAAAAAGTGATGATAACAAAGGTACCGAAACATCTAAAGGTGGAGAAAAGGCAAAGAAATTCTCTGTAGCAATGGTTACTGATGTCGGCGGTGTCGATGACAAATCCTTTAACCAATCTGCATGGGAAGGTCTTCAAAAATTCGGTCAAGACAACGGAATGAAAAAAGGTAAGGGCGGCTATGATTACCTTCAATCCAAATCTGACGCAGATTACTCTACAAACCTAAACACTCTTGTACGTCAAGATTTCGATTTAGTATACGGAATCGGCTTCTTAATGCAGGCTGCAGTTGAAGAAATCGCGAAACAGCAAAAGGATGCACAATTCGCCATCATCGATGCTGAAGTTAAACAACCAAATGTTGCGAGCGTACTTTTCAAAGAGCAAGAAGCAGCATTCCTTGCTGGTGTAGCAGCTGCACTTCAAACAAAATCTAACCACATCGGTTTCATCGGTGGTATGGAAATCCCTGTAATTGAACGTTTTGAATCTGGTTTCTTAGCTGGTGTAAAGGCAGCTAAACCAGAGGTTAAAGTGGATGTTCAATATTCCGGTGCATTTGATAAAGCGGAACTTGGACAATCCATCGCATCTAAAATGTATTCTTCTGGCGCGGATGTAATTTTCCACGCAGCTGGCGCTACTGGAAACGGATTATTCAAAGAAGCAGTTGACCGTAAGGCAAAAGACCCTAGCAAAGAAATTTGGGCCATTGGTGTAGACCGTGACCAAAACGACATGGGTCCAGATGTAGTTCTTACTTCAGCTCTTAAGCGTGTAGACGTAGCGGTGCAAGACCTTTCTAAGAAGGCTATGGATGGCAATTTCCCTGGCGGTGAAATCGCACTTTACGGTATGGCTGAGGATGGTGTAGGCTTAGCCCCAATCAACAGCAAAGCTTCCAACAAAGATGCAATTGAAGCAGCCATTAAAGATTGGTCTGAAAAAATTAAATCAGGTGCTGTAAAAGTTCCTGGAACTCGTGATGAATTAAAGAATTTTAGCGCAAAATAATTGACATAAAAGGAATAAGTGGGATAAAAACCTTCCTGCTTATTCCTTCTTAATGAAAATCCTAACTGAAGCGTAGAATGATATTCTACTTTTCATTTAAGATTTTATCAGGGAAAATTTCCCTGTTTTTTTAAAACATTTGAAAGGTCTGACCTCTTACTACTCTTGGTCGAAATTTCCTTTTACCTTTATCACAGGGAGTGAGAAAAAATGGAATATGTAATTGAGATGCTTAACATCCGTAAAGAGTTTGGCGGCTTTGTTGCGAATGATAACATTACCCTTCAATTGAAAAAGGGAGAAATTCATGCTTTACTCGGTGAAAATGGAGCGGGTAAATCCACTTTAATGAACGTGCTATTTGGACTTTATCAGCCAGAACAAGGTGAAATCCGAGTAAAAGGTAACCCAGTTAACATTACCAATCCTAATATCGCGAATGATTTAGGGATTGGAATGGTGCACCAGCACTTTATGCTTGTGGATACCTTTACCGTTACCGAAAATATTATCCTTGGACGGGAAGTTACAACTGCCGGCCGGATTGATATTAAAAAAGCAGAACAAGAAGTACGGCAAATTTCTGAACGATATGGGTTAGCGGTGGACCCGCAAGCCAAAATCTCTGATATTACTGTTGGTATGCAGCAAAGGGTTGAGATTTTAAAAACCCTTTATCGTGGTGCGGAAATTCTCATTTTTGACGAGCCGTCCGCTGTATTAACTCCTCAGGAAATCAAAGAATTAATGCAAATTATGAAAACGCTTATAAAGGAAGGAAAATCCATTATTCTCATTACCCATAAGTTAAAAGAGATTATGGAAGTGGCGGATCGCTGTACCGTTATTCGTAAAGGTAAAGGGATTGGAACGGTAAATGTAAGTGAAACCAATCCTAATGAACTCGCAAGCCTTATGGTAGGGCGTGAGGTTGTCTTTAAAACGGAAAAGAAGGAAGCAGCACCAAAACAAAATGTTCTGGAAGTAAATGATCTAGTCGTGAAGGATACCCGCGGGGTATCAATTGTTAACGGCTTAACTCTTGACGTAAGAGCTGGAGAAATTGTCGGAATTGCAGGTGTTGATGGAAATGGTCAATCAGAATTAATTGAGGCCATTACTGGACTGCGCAAATCAGAAAGTGGCAGCGTCAAGTTAAATGGAAAAGAATTATTGAATCTGACACCGAGAAAAATTACTGAATCTGGTGTTGGTCACATTCCTCAAGACCGCCATAAACATGGACTGGTTTTAAATTATCCAATTGGCGAGAACATAGTTTTACAGAATTATTATAAAAAACCATATTCCAAAAATGGAGTTCTTAACTTCCGAGAAATATATAAACAAGCTAAGAAAATTATTAGTGAATTTGACGTTCGAACTCCAAGTGAATATACCTTAGCGCGTGCTCTTTCAGGAGGAAACCAGCAAAAAGCGATCATCGGACGTGAAGTGGACCGCAATCCAGACTTGCTAATTGCTGCACAGCCTACCCGGGGCTTGGATGTTGGTGCAATCGAATTTATTCACAAACGCTTAATTGAACAGCGGGATAATGGAAAAGCAGTTTTGCTTCTATCCTTTGAATTAGACGAAATTATGAATGTCAGCGACCGGATTGCCGTTATATACGAGGGGAAAATCGTAGCTGTTGTTAATCCAAAAGAAACAACTGAACAAGAATTAGGATTATTGATGGCTGGATCGAATAGAAAGGAAGCGGGTGAAGGAACGCATGTCTAAACGCTTAACAGGCATTTTAACGCCAATTATTGCAGTTTTATTAGGTATTATTGTCGGAACGATTATTATGCTAGCCAGCGGGTATAATCCCGTAGACGCCTACACTGCCTTATGGAATGGGGCATTTGGCGAAACGTATTATGTTGGGGAAGTAATCAGACAATTTACTCCATATATTTTAGCTGGTTTAGCGGTAGCATTTGCTTTCCGTGTAGGCTTATTTAATATCGGGGTTGAGGGACAATTTATTGTAGGCTGGCTGGCTTCAGTATGGGTCGGTGTATCGTTTGATCTTCCGCGTGTTATCCATTTGCCGCTTGCTATTTTAGCAGCGATGGTTGCGGGTGCACTTTGGGCCTTTATTCCTGGCTTTTTAAAAGCACGTTTCCGTGTTCATGAAGTAATTGTGACAATCATGATGAACTATGTAGCTCTTCATACAACCAACTATATTATTAGAAACGTACTTGCTGCAAAAAGCGGTGACAAAACGGAACAAATTCATGAGTCCGCATCACTGCGTTCAGAATTTCTTCAAAGTATTACGGATTACTCACGTCTTCATTGGGGAATTATTATCGCAATTGTTTGTTGTATTATTATGTGGTTTTTACTTGAAAGAACAACAAGAGGTTTTGAACTAAGGGCTGTTGGATTTAACCAGCATGCAGCACATTACGCAGGGATGAGTGTTAATAAAAATATTATACTTTCCATGTTAATTTCAGGTGCATTTGCAGGCCTTGCGGGTGCAATGGAAGGGCTAGGCACGTTCGGCTATGCTGCAGTTAAAGGCGGATTTACAGGTGTCGGCTTTGAAGGAATTGCTGTTGCTTTATTAGGGGCAAACACATCTCTAGGTGTATTTTTCTCCGCTATCTTATTCGGTATTTTAGAGGTTGGAGCTTTGAACATGCCTCTTGAAGCGGGTGTACCAAATGAACTTGTAAGTATCATTATTGCCTTAATTGTATTCTTCGTAGCATCAAGCTACATCATAAGAATATTTCTTGATCGATTCAGTAAAAAGGAGGTGAAGTAAGTTGAGTTTAATGGATATCTTAATGATTGTTGTTCCATCCACGTTGTTGTGGGCAGCTCCACTTGTCTTCACTGCATTAGGCGGAATTTTCTCGGAGCGTTCAGGGATAGTTAATATTGGACTTGAAGGTTTAATGGTAATCGGAGCTTTTTCATCGATTGTTTTTAACTTAACCTTTGTAGATACCTTCGGCAGTGCAACTCCTTGGATTGCTTTAATCGTTGCCATGGCAGCAGGTGCGGTATTTTCCTTATTTCATGCCGTTGCATCAATCACATTCCGTGCTGACCATACCGTTTCGGGTGTTGCGATTAACTTACTTGCAACAGGACTTACCCTGTTCTTGGTCAAATTAATTTATGATAAAGGTGAAACTGGCATTATCAGCCAAGGTTTCAGAAAGATTGATATCCCGATTTTAAAGGATATCCCTGTTATCGGAAAAATCTTTTTCCAAAATACGTATTGGACATCTTTTCTAGCAATAATTGTTGCCATCATTGTATGGTATATCGTATTTAAAACTCCATTCGGTCTTCGTCTTCGTTCTGTCGGTGAACACCCAATGGCAGCAGACACAATGGGAATCAACGTTACTAAAATGCGCTATCTTGGCGTTATCATTTCAGGAGCACTTGGTGGGGTTGGGGGTGCTGTTTATGCACAATCCATTACTTCAAACTTCAGCCACTCTACGATTAGTGGTCAGGGTTTCATGGCGCTCGCAGCTATGATTTTTGGTAAATGGCATCCTCTTGGTGCTCTTGGTGCGGCATTATTCTTTGGCTTCGCACAAAGTATTAGTATCATCGGTTCAAGTTTGCCATTCCTAAAAGAAATTCCAAATGTATATTTGTTAATCGCTCCTTACGTGTTAACCATCTTAGCATTAACAGGATTCATCGGTCGTGCCGATGCACCAAAAGCAGTTGGTACACACTATATTAAAGGAAGCCGTTAAAACAAATTCAAACTCACAGTTCCATGCGAACTGTGGGTTTATTTTTTTAAAGGCTGAGTTAAAGAACATATTTGAGTTTGAAACATGTTGATTGGAGCGCAAATCAACATAAAAGTTTAAGAAATAAGAGTTAACGCTTGAATTGACCAAGCTTGGCAAATTATAGTAAAAAGTATAGGTTTCTTTTGAAAGGAAAAGATATAAAGAAAACTGTTCTTACATATTAAGGAGGAAAGTTAATGGAGGGTGCAGTTGAAAAAGTAATCGAAATGCAAGGATATAAACTCCACATTGTTGAAACAGATAAATATAAAACCAATACTTTTGTATGGAGGATGAAAGCTCCTTTAACAAAAGAGGATGTGACAAAAAGGGCGCTTCTGCCACAGGTCTTACAAAGCAGCACGGCCCAATATTCTTCCACGACAGCCTTACGTTCTTATTTAGATGAACTATATGGTGCCACTTTGTTCGTGGATTTAGCCAAGAAAGGCGAATACCATGTAATGAGCTTCTCTTTGGAAATCGCCAATGAGAAATTCTTAAGTGATTCAGAGCCTTTATTAAAAAAGGGATTTGAATTATTGGCGGAAGTATTAACAAAACCAAACACCTCAGGTAACGCCTTTGATAAAGATACCGTTGAAAAAGAAAAGCGGACCCTAAAGCAGAGAATCCAATCCGTATATGATGATAAAATGCGGTACTCGAATGTTCGGTTATTAGAGGAAATGTGCAAGGGTGAACCGTATGCCCTTCAGGTAAATGGGGAAGCCCAGGATGTTGATGCAATTACTCCAGAAAATTTATATGAGTTTTATAAACAAGTCTTTTTAGAGGATGAAATGGACCTATATATTATTGGTGATGTAAAAGAAGAAGAAGTTAAAAAATTTGCTTCAGAACTGCTTCAATTTGAAAATCGGAAGCCAAAAGAGTGTGCAAAACAGGAAGTATCAAAAACTGAAAAGGTCAATGAGGTTAAGGAACAGCAGGATGTAAAGCAAGGGAAACTAAATATGGGCTATCGAACCAATATTGTCTATGGTGATCCTGATTATTTTGCCCTGCAAGTGTTCAATGGCATCTTCGGTGGCTTTTCACACTCCAAATTGTTTATCAATGTCCGTGAAAAGGCAAGTCTTGCCTATTATGCAGCAAGCCGGCTTGAAAGTCATAAAGGCTTGATGATGGTTATGTCAGGGATTGATTTAAAGAACTATGATCAAGCCGTTGGAATTATTAACGAACAAATGGAAGCTATGAAAAATGGAGATTTTACGGATCAGGAATTGGATCAAACGAAAGCTGTCATCCAAAATCAAATTCTCGAAACCATTGATACCTCTAGAGGGTTAACGGAAATTTTATATCATAATGTCATTTCGGATTCAGATATTAGTCTTGACACGTGGCTTTCTGAAATGCAAAAGACTACGAAGGAAGAGATTACTGCGGTAGCGAAAAAAATTGAGCTTGATACGATTTATTTCTTAACAGGATCGGAGGCGGGTGCATAATGGAAAAAATTAATTTTGACCAGCTTCAGGAAGAGCTTTATCATGAAAAATTGCCCAATGGCTTAAACGTCTATATTTTGCCAAAGAAGGGTTTTAATAAAACCTATGCGACCTTTACGACAAAGTACGGCTCGGTCGATAATACCTTTGTCCCACTGGGCAAAGATGATTTTGTGACAGTTCCCGATGGAATTGCTCACTTTTTAGAACATAAATTATTTGAAAAGGAAGACGGGGATGTATTTCAGCAATTCAGCCGGCAGGGAGCTTCTGCCAATGCCTTTACCTCGTTTACCCGAACGGCTTATTTATTCTCAAGTACATCAGATGTCGAAAAGAACCTAGAAACACTGGTTGATTTTGTTCAAGATCCTTATTTTTCTGAAAAAACAGTTGAAAAGGAAAAAGGAATCATCGGTCAAGAAATTACCATGTATGATGATAACCCTGATTGGCGCTTATATTTTGGTTTAATTCAAAACCTTTATAAGAATCATCCAGTTAAAATTGATATTGCCGGAACGATCGAATCGATTTCTCATATAACAAAGGATTGGCTTTATGAATGTTATAATACCTTTTATCATCCAAGCAACATGCTGCTGTTTATTGTCGGGCCAGTGGACCCGGAACGCTTTATGACCCAGGTAAGAGAAAACCAGGCCAAAAAAGAATACAAAGATATGCCAGAAATCAAGCGTAAATTTGATGAAGAACCATCAGATGCAGCAGAGAAAAAACAGGTGCTGCAAATGAATGTGCAAACATCTAAATGTTTAGTGGGAATTAAAGCGCTTCACGTGGATCAATCAGGAAATGAAATGTTAAAAAATGAATTAACGATGAATGTCCTCCTTGATTTGCTGTTTGGCAAAAGCTCAGCAAATTTTGATCAACTTTATAATGAAGGGTTAATTGATGAAACGTTTTCCTATGATTATACCCAGGAACAAGGCTTTGGCTTTGCGATGATTGGCGGAGATACTGGCGAACCTGATAAGCTTGCTGAAAAGCTAGAAACAATGCTTATTGAGGCAAAGAATGGAGCAGCTTACACGGAAGAACAGTTAGAGAGGACCAAAAAGAAAAAAATCGGAGCATTTTTACGTGCCGTCAATTCACCAGAATACATTGCAAATCAATTTACACGATATGCATTTAACGATATGAATTTATTTGATGTCGTCCCAACGCTTGAAAAAATCACCTTAAAAGATGTACAATCACTGGCATCAGAGGTTATTTCGGAAGAACGTTTTTCTGTATGTCAAGTAATTCCGAAAAACAAGAAATAAGAAAAGCGGAGGCGCCGCACAAGCAGGCGCTTTTTCGCTTTGTCAATTATTTAGAGAGAGTGACGAGAATGAAAAAATATGCATTGATCACGGGGGCGAGCGGCGGAATCGGCCAAGCGGTGGCATATAATCTAGCAGCAAATGGGTACAGCTTATACTTGCATTACAATCAGAATGTAGACTCAATTAAAGCACTATTAGACAAGCTCGTTCCGTTTGGCGGTGAATACATGCCGATTAGTGCGGACCTTTCTACACCGGATGGTTATAAACAAATTTGCCCGCACATCTTTTCGCTGGATGCGATGATCCATTGCGGCGGGAACAGTCAGTACGGCCTCCTTGTTGATTTGGAACAAAGGGATGCTGAAGCCTTATTTAATGTACATGTCCTTAATCCGTTAATGCTGACTAAAGAACTTCTCCCCAAACTTTTAAGTAAAGGGTTAGGCAGTATTATTGTCATTACTTCTATTTGGGGGCAAACAGGTGCTGCCTTTGAGGTAGCCTATTCAACTGCCAAAGGTGCTCAGATTGGTTTTGTAAAGGCGCTTAGTAAGGAGGTAGCCTTAAATGGCATTCGAGTTAATGGCATTGCCCCTGGAGCAATTAATACGCCAATGATGGAAGGATTTTCAGAGGATGAGCTAAAAGGAATTGAATTTGAAATTCCGATGGGAAGATTAGGGCAGCCTGAGGAAATTGCTAAATGTGTAGCCTTTTTGCTTTCAGATGAATCGAGTTATATCACCGGACAAGTCCTTGCCGTTAATGGCGGCTGGTATACATAAAAGTTCACAAGTTTCGATGTATAGTTCATGCTTCCCCATCACAAAATAACCGTGTACCATTTTAAAGGAGGTAATTTACTATGTCAGTTTTAGATAACTGGAAACAGTGGGAAGACT
The DNA here is from genome assembly GCF_019969725.1 of Neobacillus bataviensis. The sequence continues at coordinate 883,944 of NZ_JAHXYW010000001.1, read as the reverse complement.
TTCTTGCTAATCGTCTCCATCATGCACAAGATGAGGGAATGAGTGAGGGTGCAATTAGTAAACTTGCTTATCAAATCGGTGATTATTTAGCAAACCAAGTCGAGCCAAAAAATGAGCAAGAAAGAATTTTATCAGACCTCTGGTCAGTTGCTGACCCACAAGAGCAGCAGGCAATTGCCAATATGATGGTTAAACTTATTAAGAATAATGGATAATCATTAAAAAGAGAGGAGGCAGCTCCTCTCTTTTTATTTCAGAAATATATTCCATGTTTTTTCTTTCATCTTACATCAAAATCATTTATGATAAGGTTTAGATAAAGATATATGAAAAATTTGTCGAAACTTCTTTAGGGGGTAAGCAGTTTATGAAAAAAGAATGGTATTTAGAATATGAGATTCAAAAAAATCGGCCTGGACTTTTAGGCGACATTTCATCCCTCTTAGGAATGCTTTCTATTAATATTGTAACCATCAACGGAGTAGATGAAGGCAGACGCGGTCTTTTGATTTTAGCAAAAGATGACGATCAAATTAAACGACTTGAGTCAATTTTAAATACAATGGACACAATAAAATTAATAAAACTAAGGGAACCAAAACTGCGAGATCGGCTGGCTGTTAGACATGGCCGATACATTCAGAGAGATGCAGATGATAAAAAAACATTCCGTTTTGTAAGGGATGAACTTGGATTATTAGTTGATTTTATGGCAGAATTGTTTAAGCAGGAGGGGCATAAGCTAATTGGCATTCGCGGCATGCCTCGTGTCGGAAAAACAGAATCAATTGTAGCCTCAAGTGTTTGTGCCAATAAGAGGTGGTTATTCGTCTCTTCTACCCTTTTAAAACAAACAATTCGGAATCAACTAATTGAAGATGAGTACAATGCTGACAACCTATTCATTCTAGACGGAATCGTTTCTACCCGACGGGCAAACGAACGCCATTGGCAGCTTGTTCGTGAAATTATGCGATTACCATCTGTTAAAGTAATAGAACACCCTGATATCTTTGTCCAAAACTCCGAGTACACCCTCGATGATTTTGACTATATTATCGAGTTGAGGAATAATGTTGATGAAGAGATTACATATGAGGTAGTGGACCAAAATAATTTATTCTCCGGATCTGATTTTGGAGATTTTGATTTTTAAAAATTGGAAGGTGTTAATAAAGTGACTGAACTAGGGAATCGACTAAAAGAAGCCCGAATAGAAAAAGGTTTTAGTTTAGATGATTTACAAACAATGACCAAAATTCAAAAACGATATTTAATCAGCATTGAAGAAGGCAACTATTCAAGTATGCCAGGGAATTTTTACGTCCGTGCTTTCATTAAGCAGTATGCAGAAGCACTTAACCTAAATCCTGATGAAATTTTTGAAACATATAAAAGTGAAATTCCTGCAAGCTTAAATGATGAAATCCCTCAACTTTCTAGGGTTAAAACCCATAAAGCTATTTCGGAAGGGAATTCAAAAATCTTTGATATCCTTCCGAAAGTATTAATTGGTGTTTTTGTCATTGGCGTTGCTGGTCTATTATATTATTTTCTTTATAATTATGCTGGTAAGGATTCCAATGAATCGTTAAGCAAAGATAACGAACAAGTTAAATTCGTTAAATCAGAGAATCTCGAAAAAGCAAAAGCCAATGAGCTTGAGAAGAAAGATTCTGAAAAAGTGAAGGAAACCAAAAAAGAAGAAGAGAAGACTCCTGTTGTTGAAGCACCTAAACAGGAAATAACAGTTGTTCAATCACAAGGAAGGAATTCTACTTATTCCTTAAAAAATGCAGAAAAGTTTATTGTGAAATTGGTAGCAACCGGGAAATCTTGGGTTGGTGTTAAAAATAGCACGGGGAAAATGGTTAATCAATGGACTCTTGATAAAGATAAGCTTCCAAGCCAAACAGTAGATTTGACAGCAGAAAGCAATGCTGTTATTCGGGTTGGGAACGCTGCGGGCGTTGAAATCTATGTGAATGACCAAAAACTCGAGTACGCTATCGCACCGACGCAAAATGTACAGAACATTACGATTCAATATGTTCCCAAAACCCAATAGTCATCTAGTGATGACTATTTTTGGCGTGCCTAATGGTTGTTGCGGTTTCTTATATAGGAGGATACACAAATGAATTTACCAAATAAAATTACGGTTTCAAGAATATTGCTTATTCCATTGTTCTTGATTATCATGCTTGTCCCTTTTGACTGGGGTGATATGACCTTTCTTGGAGCAGACATGCCTGTAACTCATTTTGTTGGAGCGTTGATTTTTATCATTGCGTCTACTACCGACTGGGTTGATGGTCATTATGCCCGTAAATTGAACCTTGTCACGAATATGGGGAAATTTCTTGATCCGCTTGCTGATAAATTACTTGTTTCAGCAGCGCTTATTGTTCTCGTTGAGCTTAATGATATCTATGCACCATCATGGATTGTCATCATTATAATCAGCAGGGAATTTGCTGTAACAGGCCTACGCCTCTTGCTTGCAGGAGAAGGGGAAGTAGTGGCAGCAAATATGCTGGGAAAAATTAAAACCTGGACGCAGATTATCGCGATTTCTTCGCTTTTATTACATAATATTATTTTTGCTATGATTCCATTTCGTTTTGATATCGTTGCGTTATGGGTTGCAATGATATTTACGATTTGGTCCGGCTGGGACTATTTTGCTAAAAACAGTCATGTTTTAAAAAATTCTAAATAGATTTGGGGGCTGTTTATAATGAATGCTGAGATTATCGCGGTTGGTTCTGAGCTGTTGCTCGGTCAAATTGTGAATACGAATGCGCGCTTTTTGTCTCAGCAATTAGCTGGGCTCGGTGTGGATGTTTATTTTCATACGGTTGTTGGTGATAATCCGGACAGGCTTAAGAGCGCGATTGAAATTGCTGAAAAGCGTTCGCAAATCATTATTTTTACTGGCGGTCTCGGACCGACTAAGGATGATTTGACGAAGGAAACGATTGCCCGCCATTTAGGCAAAGAACTTGAAATGGATGAAACGGCTTTAGCTTCGATCGAGGATTACTTCAAGCGGACAAACCGGGTGATGACTGAAAACAACCGAAAGCAGGCTCTTGTATTAGCAGGGTCGCATATTCTTCCGAATGATCATGGCATGGCGCCAGGGATGGTACTCGAACAGGACGCACATATATATATGCTTCTGCCAGGGCCTCCAAAGGAAATGGAGCCGATGTTCCTTCATTATGGAAGGATCGCACTTTCTCCTGATGGGGACTCCAATGAGAAGATTGTTTCAAGAGTTTTGCGGTTTTTCGGTATAGGGGAAGCGGCATTGGAAACGGAGATAGTGGATTTAATTGACGCGCAAAGCAATCCAACGATTGCTCCTCTTGCCGGGGATGGAGAGGTTACCTTAAGGCTAACAGCTAAGAATGTGGATGAAACTGTTGCAGGTTCGATGCTTGATGATGTGGAACGTAAGATAAATCAGCGCGTTGGCGAGTTTTTATATGGCTATGACAATACTTCTCTTTTGAATGAATTGACCAAAATGTTAAAAGAGAAAAAGTTAACGATAACGGCTGCTGAGAGTTTAACAGGCGGGATGTTCCAAAAGGAAATTACCTCGGTATCAGGAGCTAGCTCTGTTTTTAATGGCGGTGTAGTCTGCTATTCAAACGAAGTAAAGCATCAGGTTTTGAGGGTTTCGGTTGAGACACTTGATAAGTTTGGCGCCGTAAGTGAACAATGTGCTTTGGAATTGGCGGAAAATGCAGCGTCGATTTTTGGTGCGGATATTGGGATTAGTTTTACCGGTGTGGCCGGTCCTGATGAGTTAGAGGGTAAGCCGGTAGGTACGGTTTATATTGGGATCGCGATAAAGGGAATGCCAACCGCTGTTGAAAAGCTTGTGCTTGCTGGCACTCGGGAAGCAAACAGGGTCCGTGCTGTTAAGTATGGATGCTATTATTTAATAAAGAAGTTGAAAGAATCACAGAATGCTTAATAAGGTTCTGTGATTTTTTTGGGGGTTAAGTTGGCGTTTCATTGCCTGGGAGCTGAAGAAAAGTGGTCAGAAGGTAAATGAAAGATCTTACACCTTTGAATCAGTTTTCAGATAACTTCATGAAAAGTAGTTTTCTCTGCAAAATTATCAAGAAAAACCGTTTATGATGGGTATATTTGTCTGTTTTTCCAGTATAAATAGTTTAGAAAAAAGTCGAATGAATGTTCGACTTTTTGCTCGACAAATACCCAAAAAGAGGTTATATTATTAATAGGTTTTACTTGATAGATTTAGGCAATAAGCTTCTGTTTATATAGATAAGGGAGGAAATAATTCGTGAGTGATCGTAAAGCGGCCTTAGAAATGGCGCTAAAACAAATCGAAAAGCAATTTGGTAAAGGCTCAATTATGAAAATGGGTGAGCAAACAGAAACAAAAATTTCAACTGTTCCATCTGGATCATTAGCACTTGATACCGCACTTGGGGTAGGAGGATATCCTAGAGGTCGTATAATCGAAATTTATGGGCCAGAGAGCTCTGGTAAAACAACCGTAGCCCTTCATGCCATCGCTGAAGTCCAAGCAAAAGGCGGACAAGCTGCATTTATCGACGCTGAGCATGCCCTGGACCCAGCTTATGCCCAAAAATTAGGCGTTAACATTGATGAACTATTATTATCCCAGCCAGACACTGGTGAACAAGCACTAGAAATCGCAGAAGCACTAGTACGAAGCGGAGCAATCGATATTATTGTTATTGACTCTGTAGCTGCTCTAGTACCAAAAGCAGAAATCGAAGGCGAAATGGGAGACTCACACGTAGGTTTACAAGCTCGTTTGATGTCTCAAGCACTTCGTAAACTATCAGGTGCAATCAATAAATCAAAAACAATCGCTGTCTTTATCAACCAGATTCGTGAAAAAGTCGGTGTTATGTTCGGGAACCCGGAAACAACTCCAGGAGGCCGCGCCCTCAAGTTCTATTCCACCATCCGTCTGGAAGTACGCCGTGCTGAAGCACTAAAGCAAGGCAATGACATAGTCGGAAACAAAACAAAAATTAAAGTCGTAAAGAACAAAGTTGCCCCTCCATTCCGTACAGCAGAAGTCGATATTATGTATGGAGAAGGAATTTCAAAAGAAGGCGAAATCATCGATTTAGGTTCCGAACTAGATATCGTTTCTAAGAGCGGTTCATGGTATTCTTATAACGATGAAAGACTAGGCCAAGGCCGTGAAAATGCTAAGCTTTACCTAAAGGAAAATCCTAGTGTCCGCCTTGAAATTCAACAAAAGATCCGTGATCACTATGGCTTAGATGGCGATAAAACAGTGACTGAAGCTGATGATGACGAGCAATTTGAGTTACTAGATCAATAAAATGAAGAGCAAAACCCAGAAAAGGGTTTTGCTCTTTTTAAACAAATTGGATAAATATACATAAAAATTAATAATTATAAATCCAATGCCAACCAATAAGAATGAAGAAGAGATGACGAATTCGAAATATTTCAAAAAGCTATTTGGACAAAACCTTGACAATGTATATTCCCACAATTACAATTAACATGTATATTTTACATTTTTGGAAATATGACAATTCGAAAAGCCTTAGTGCTTGCTGTATGTTGAGTCTAAACAATGTACATGCCGACACTTAAAAAATGTAACAAAAGTTCATAGCAAGAGGAGGTGTAACGATGGAACCAATTACTATCATCTCCATTTTGCTTGGCCTTATCGTCGGTGCCGTTGTTGGCTATTTTATTCGTAGATCCATTGCTGAAGCAAAAATAGCAGGAGCAAAGAATGCTGCAGAGCAGATTCTTGAAGATGCGAAACGTGATGCTGATTCATTAAAAAAGGAAGCCCTGTTAGAGGCAAAGGATGAAATTCACAAGCTTCGAACTGAAGCGGAGCGTGAGGTTCGTGAACGAAGAAATGAACTGCAAAAACAAGAAAACCGTTTACTGCAAAGAGAAGAGAATTTAGATCGAAAGGATGAAGCGTTAAATAAGCGTGAAATTCTATTAGAAAAGAAGGATGATTCTCTAAACCAAAGACAACAGCATATTGAAGAGATGGAAAGCAAAGTGGACGAGTTGGTACGAACACAACAAACAGAACTTGAACGAATTTCGAGCTTAACTCGCGAAGAAGCTAAGTCGATCATAATAGACCGCATGGAACAAGAACTATCCGTTGAAACTGCGGTTATGATCAAGGAAAGCGAAAATCGTGCAAAAGAGGAAGCTGATAAAAAAGCGAAGGAAATCCTTTCGTTAGCAATCCAACGTTGCGCTGCTGACCATGTTGCGGAAACGACAGTCTCTGTCGTCAACCTTCCAAATGATGAAATGAAAGGCCGTATCATTGGCCGTGAAGGTCGAAACATCCGTACACTTGAAACATTAACAGGAATTGATTTAATCATTGACGATACACCTGAAGCTGTTATTCTATCAGGCTTTGACCCTATTCGTCGTGAAACGGCCCGCTTAGCACTTGAAAAGCTTGTACAAGATGGCCGTATCCACCCTGCAAGAATTGAGGAAATGGTTGAGAAGTCTCGTCGCGAAGTGGATGAGTATATCCGTGAAGTGGGTGAACAAACCACATTTGAAGTGGGTGTTCATGGACTCCATCCTGATCTTATCAAAATTCTTGGCCGCTTAAAGTTCCGTACAAGCTATGGTCAAAATGTGCTTAAGCATTCCATGGAAGTGGCACAGCTATCCGGTTTGCTTGCCGCTGAACTTGGTCAAGATGAAACATTAGCGAGACGTGCGGGATTGCTTCATGATATTGGTAAAGCAATTGACCATGAAGTGGAAGGAAGCCATGTTGAGATAGGAGTAGAACTTGCAACGAAGTACAAGGAGCATCCTGTAGTTATCAACAGTATTGCTTCACATCATGGTGATACAGAGCCAACTTCAACTATTGCGGTTTTAGTTGCTGCTGCTGATGCCTTATCAGCTGCAAGACCAGGTGCTCGTAGTGAAACGCTTGAAAACTATATTCGTCGTCTTGAAAAGCTTGAAGAGATTTCAGAATCCTATGAAGGTGTTGAGAAATCCTTTGCTATTCAGGCAGGTCGTGAAGTGCGGATTATCGTCAGACCAGATACAATTGACGATCTTGCAGCACATCGTCTTGCACGCGATATTCGCAAGCGCATCGAAGAAGAGCTCGATTATCCAGGACATATTAAAGTTACAGTTATCCGCGAAACACGGGCTGTAGAATATGCAAAATAAAGCGGTGCGCATGCACCGCTTTTATTTTTTGAGGACTCTTATGCGATTAAATACTAAGGAACTGTGATACAATTTAATCAATACTATTTTTATTTATGAAAGGGCAATAACATGAATTTATTATTTATCGGTGATGTTGTCGGTTCACCTGGAAGAGATATGGTGAAGGAGTACTTGCCAAAGCTTAAAGAAAAATATCGACCTCATTTAACGATTATCAATGGTGAAAATGCAGCAGGTGGAAAAGGGATTACTGAAAAAATTTACCGTCAGTTTTTAGAACAAGGTGCTCAGGCTGTAACATTGGGGAACCATGCCTGGGATAATCGAGAAATTTTTGAGTTTATTGATACAGCCAAATATTTGGTCCGACCGGCAAACTTTCCAAAAGATACACCTGGGAAAGGTATTGTTTTTCTAAAAATAAATGAGTTAGAAGTGGCAATCATTAATCTGCAGGGACGCACCTTTATGAATCCTATTGATTGTCCCTTCCAAAAAGCAGATGAACTCGTTACCCTTGCAAAAGCAAGAACTCCCTTTATATTTGTGGATTTTCATGCAGAAGTAACAAGTGAGAAACAGGCAATGGGCTGGTACTTAGACGGAAGGGTATCTGCAGTTGTGGGGACCCACACACATGTCCAGACGGCTGATAATCGTATCTTGCCTGGGGGAACGGCCTATTTAACAGATGTGGGCATGACTGGCCCATATGACGGCATTTTAGGGGTGGAAAAAGAAGCCGTCCTCAAACGCTTCCTAACCAGCCTTCCAGTCCGGTTTGAAGTGCCTTCCGGAGGAAGAAACCAGCTTAGTGCTGTTTTAATTGATTTGGACCGAAAAACAGGTCTAGCTAAAAAGATACAACCAATACTAATAAATGATGATCATCCGTTGTATTCTTAAGAGCAAATTACCCAATTTGCTCTTTTTATTTTCCTTTTTATCGTCCAAGCCGGAATATGTCAATTTCAAATTGAATATAGTAGCAGTGGAATGCTATATACCTGATTTGTTCATGAAACTGCTCATGCGGGATCGGGATTTTACAAGGGGGAGCTAGGAATGGAAATATTAAAAGTTTCAGCAAAATCTAATCCTAATTCTGTAGCTGGTGCACTTGCCGGAGTTCTGCGTGAAAGAGGTGCAGCGGAAATACAGGCCATTGGTGCGGGTGCATTAAATCAAGCCGTAAAGGCAGTAGCCATTGCTCGAGGATTTGTAGCACCTAGCGGAGTTGATTTGATCTGTGTCCCTGCGTTTACAGATATTTTGATTGACGGGGAAGAACGCACAGCTATAAAGTTAATTGTGGAGCCGCGTTAAAAGGAAGTTCAGTATACAAAACGCGGAGAAAACGAAGCACCATTACCTATGCCTGTCTGGGTTATATCCAGCAGGTTTTTTTATTTCTATTTTTTTACAAAATTGGATACTAATTTTCTACTTTGATACTTTGCTATTACAATTATAAAATTATTATTCTGATATAGGTCAACAAAGGATTGAAATATCCATTTGGAATGTACTTTAAGTAGTGGATATAATCGAAAACTGCATAAAAAAAGAGGATTGAACTGTTGTTATTCATGTGACTAAGGTAGTAGAAAATATCAAAGTTAAAATAATAAAAAAATATACATATTTTAGACAATATTTCGCTTGAAAGGGTTGCAATTTTGAGTCCATAGGTCTAGAATTGAAAGCGTTTAGTACGTATCCATTTTTCTAGATTTTAAGTCTTTAAAGCATTAAATAAACAAAATTCTAGTGATTTACTCGGAAAAGTGCTACACTATTAATGTTTAATTACTTATTTTTTACATATCCAAAGGGGTGTAAGTCATGATCAATCAACTTTCGTGGAAAGTTGGCGGACAACAAGGGGAAGGTATTGAAAGTACTGGGGAAATCTTTGCAATCGCACTGAATCGCCTGGGATATTACTTGTATGGTTATCGTCACTTTTCATCTCGTATCAAAGGCGGCCATACGAACAATAAGATTCGCGTGAGCACAACAGAAGTTCGTTCCATTTCTGACGATCTTGATATCCTTGTCGCGTTTGACCAAGAAACAATTGATTTGAATTACAAAGAACTTCACACTAAAGGTGTAATCCTTGCTGATGCAAAATTTGATCCAAAAAAGCCTGAAGATACAGAAGCATCTCTGTATGCGGTTCCATTCACTGAGATTGCTACTCAGCTAGGGACTTCTTTAATGAAGAACATGGTTGCAATTGGTGCAACATCTGCAGTATTAGACCTAGATATTCATGTATTTGAAGTAGTAGTTCGTGAGATTTTTGGCAAAAAAGGCGATCAAGTTGTTGCGAAAAACATGGATGCCATTAAAGCGGGCTTTGATTATATGAAAGAAAAAATGGATGCAAATGTCCCAACAATGGTACTAGAAAAAGCAGATGGCAAACACCGTATGTTTATGATTGGAAATGATGCGATTGCATTAGGCGCGATGGCTGCTGGATGCCGTTTCATGGCTGCATATCCAATTACACCTGCATCAGATATCATGGAATATTTAATTAAGAAATTACCTGCTGTGGGCGGTACAGTTATCCAGACAGAAGATGAAATCGCAGCTGCTACCATGACAATTGGAGCAAGCTACGGTGGGGTACGTGCTCTTACTGCTTCTTCAGGTCCTGGATTATCATTGAAAATGGAAGCAATTGGACTAGCTGGTATTACAGAAACTCCGCTTGTTATTGTGGACACTCAACGGGGTGGTCCATCAACAGGGCTTCCGACAAAACAAGAACAATCAGATTTAATGGCAATGATTTATGGTACACATGGTGAAATTCCGAAAATCGTTATGGCTCCAAGTACTGTTCAAGAGGCGTTCTATGATACTGCAGAAGCGTTTAATCTTGCAGAAGAATATCAATGCCCAGTCATCGTTTTATCTGACCTTCAATTATCATTAGGAAAGCAGACAGTTGAACCGCTTGATATCTCTAAAGTAGAAATTAGACGCGGTAAGCTCGTAAGTGAAGAACTTCCTGAAATTGAAAACAAAGGTTATTTTAAGCGTTATGAAGTTACAGAAGATGGTGTTTCTCCACGTACAATCCCAGGTATGAAAAATGGTATTCACCATGTTACTGGGGTTGAGCACGCTGAAACAGGAAAACCATCTGAATCTGCAACAAATCGTAATGCTCAAATGGATAAACGTTTCCGTAAGGTTGAAAATATTCGTTTTAACACACCTGTTTATAAAAATGCGCCACACGAGGATGCAGATCTGTTAATCGTTGGTTTTAACTCAACACGTGGTGTGATCGAAGAAGCGATGGGACGCTTAGAAAAAGATGGATTAAAAGTCAACCATGCTCAAATTCGTTTAATTCATCCATTCCCTTCAGACGAAGTGCTTCCACTCGTTCGTTCTGCCAAAAAAGTGATTGTAGTGGAAAACAATGCAACTGGACAGTTAGCAAATATCATGAAAATGAATATTGGTCATGCTGAAAAAATTACTAAATTCTTAAAATATGATGGAAATCCATTTTTACCTCACGAAGTTCATTCAAAATGTAAGGAGTTGTTCTAAATGGCCACTTTTAAAGACTTTCGAAATGATGTTAAACCGAACTGGTGCCCAGGCTGTGGCGACTTCTCCGTACAGGCTGCAATGCAACGTGCGGCGGCAAATGTTGGTCTAGTACCGGAAAATTTAGCCGTCATTTCAGGGATTGGCTGTTCAGGCCGTATCTCTGGTTATATTAATGCTTACGGTTTCCATGGAATCCATGGCCGTTCACTTCCGATTGCCCAAGGTGTTAAAATGGCCAATCGTGATTTAACAGTTATCGCTTCTGGTGGTGACGGTGACGGTTATGCAATTGGTATGGCTCATACCGTTCATGCCATTCGCCGTAACATTGACATTACCTACGTTGTTATGGATAACCAAATTTATGGCTTAACAAAAGGACAAACATCTCCACGTTCGGCAGTTGGATTTAAAACAAAATCTACTCCGATGGGGTCAATTGAACAATCCATTTCACCTATGGAATTAGCTTTAACAGTAGGAGCAACCTTTGTTGCACAAAGTTTCTCTACTGATTTAAAAGACCTTACAGCATTAATTGAAGCGGGGATTAAACACAAAGGCTTCTCATTAATCAATGTATTTAGCCCGTGCGTAACCTATAATAAAGTAAACACCTACGACTGGTTTAAAGAAAACTTAACAAAACTAAGTGATGTTGAGGGATATGATGCATCAAACCGTGAAATGGCAATGCAGACATTAATGAAGCATAACGGCTTAGTTACTGGACTTATTTACCAAAACACAGAGCGTCCATCTTATCAAGAATTACTTACTGGATACTCAGAAGCTCCGTTAGTGGATGCAGAATTAAACCTTGATCAAGCACACTTCGATAAATTAGTTGCAGAATTTATGTAATAATAATGAAAATCCCGGGAAAATGTATTTCTCGGGATTTTTTTCATTAATTAAGTGAAAAACGTCACATATAAAATGACAGTCTTCCATTATCATTATTATTTGGCGGCATTATTTTGAATACATAATTGACTATATATCAGCGTGTTTACAGGGATTACTATTGTTTTCAGTCTTGTAAACCTTTATACTATAATAATGTGCAGATAGAGCAATCGGCATCCTATCTTTATAGCACAGGTAAATAATTACAAAAAATAATCTTATAGACGTATTTTATTTTAAATGAAAGGGGTCTTTATACATGAATGAAAAGCAACGATTAGAAGGTCAGCAAGTAGCAGCTGCTAATTCTTCGGACAAAAAATCCGCCAAGGACTACAGCAAATACTTTGAGCAAGTCATTACCGCACCTTCTTTAAAAGATGCAAAAAAGCGTGGTAAAGAAGAAGTTAAATATCATAATGATTTTTCTATTCCTGAGGAATTCAAAGGAATGGGTGAAGGCAGAAAGTTCTATATTAGGACATATGGCTGCCAAATGAACGAGCATGATACAGAAGTTATGGCCGGAATCTTTTTAGCATTAGGCTATGAACCAACTGACAACACAGAGGATGCAAATGTTATCCTTCTAAATACTTGTGCTATTCGTGAAAATGCGGAAAACAAAGTATTTGGCGAACTTGGCCACTTAAAAGCATTGAAAATGGAAAAGCCAGACTTACTACTAGGTGTATGCGGATGTATGTCTCAAGAGGAATCTGTAGTTAATAAGATCTTGAAAACGTATCAACAAGTTGACATGATTTTTGGAACTCACAATATTCACCGCTTACCAAATATTTTGCATGAAGCGTATATGTCAAAGGAAATGGTAATTGAAGTATGGTCTAAGGAAGGAGACGTTATTGAAAACCTTCCAAAAGTCCGCCGCGGAAATATCAAAGCATGGGTTAACATTATGTACGGTTGTGATAAATTCTGTACGTATTGCATTGTTCCGTATACACGTGGTAAAGAAAGAAGCCGTCGTCCAGAGGAAATTATCCAAGAGGTGCGCCATCTGGCAGCACAAGGCTACCAGGAAGTTACCTTACTTGGTCAAAACGTAAATGCTTATGGTAAAGATTTAGATGGTATGAACTATGGTTTAGGCGACTTGATGGATGAATTGCGTAAGATTGATATTCCAAGAATTCGTTTTACGACGAGCCATCCACGTGATTTTGATGATCGCTTGATTGAAGTTCTTGCTAAGGGCGGAAATTTAATGGATCATATCCATTTACCAGTTCAATCTGGATCAACAGATGTATTAAAAATTATGGCTCGTAAATACACAAGAGAGCAATATTTAGAGCTTGTTAAAAAGATTAAAGCAGCCATTCCAAATGTTGCTTTGACTACAGATATTATTGTTGGGTATCCAAACGAAACGGATGAACAGTTTGAAGAAACAATGTCTCTTTATAAAGAAGTTGGTTATGAATTAGCCTATACATTTATTTACTCTCCACGGGAAGGAACTCCTGCTGCCAAAATGGAGGATAATGTTCCAATGGAAGTAAAGAAAGCGCGTCTACAGCGTTTAAATGCTCTTGTAAATGAACTTTCACTCGAAGCGATGAAAAAGCACGAGGGTCAGGTTCTTGATGTACTTATCGAAGGCGAAAGTAAGAATAACCCTGATGTCCTTGCTGGTTACACTTCAAGAAACAAGCTTGTGAACGTCGTAGCGCCTAAAACAGCTATCGGAAAAATCATCAAAGTAAAAATTACAGAAGCCAAAACATGGTCATTAAACGGAGAAATGGTTGAAGAATTAGAAGCAGCAGAGGTGAAATAAGGTGGCGAAGTATACTAAAGATGATATCGTCGCTCGTGCTACAGAATTAGCACGCATGATTGCAGAAACAGAAGAAGTGGACTTTTTTAAACGAGCAGAAGCACAGATTCATGAAAACCCAAAGGTTAAAACATTAATTTCAGATATTAAAGGTTTGCAAAAGCAAGCAGTAAACCTTCAACATTATGGGAAACCAGAAGCATTGAAAAAGGTGGAAGACAAAATTGCATCTATCGAACAAGAGTTGGATGAAATTCCAGTTGTTCAAGACTTTAAGCAATCTCAAATGGATGTAAATGAATTGCTCCAGATTATTGCTTCAACCATTTCGAATACTGTAACTGACGAAATCATCATTTCCACTGGTGGGAATGTATTGATGGGCGAAACAGGTGCCAGCATGAAACATGGCGGCGAATGCGGCGGCCACGACGACTGCGATCACGATCATTAATCAATAGAGCCAGGCTTATATAATAAGCCGGCTCTATTTTTTTACCTTTTTTTAAAGTACAAGGCAAAAAGGCACATACCTATATAACGCGCATAAAATGAATCATATCTAAACATTTAACCAGTATTTCCAAAATTATATATCACACTAGTCTATAAATTAGCATAGGATGAATTGAAACTGAATGAGGAGGGTTCGCGCGAAATGGGAGATTACAGAGAGATATTTGCAAAAGCCGTCGTAGCGAAAGGACGTAAATTTACCCAGTCCAATCATACAATAAGCCCGGCACACAGTCCAACCAGCATCCTTGGCTGTTGGATTATCAACCATAAATACAACGCGAAGAAAGTCGGCAAGACTGTAGAGATACACGGCTCGTATGACATCAACGTTTGGTACTCTTTTAACGATAACACCAAAACAGAAGTAGTAACTGAACGTGTTACTTATACAGATGTCATTAAGTTAAAGTACCGTGATCATGACTGCTTGGATGACAATGAGATTGTTGCTCGCGTGCTGCAGCAGCCGAATTGTACGGAAGCAGTCATCTCCCCAAATGGCAATCGCATCATTGTACATGTGGAAAGGGAATTCCTTGTTGAAGTGATTGGCGAAACAAAAATTTGTGTTGCCGTCTCTAAAAGCCATAAATGTGATGACGATGACTGGGGACCGGATGTTGACGACGAGGAATTTGAAGAATTAAATCCAGATTTCTTAGTCGGCGGGGAAGAAGAATAACATGAACTAGGAGGTTTTTACTTCCTAGTTTTTTTCTTTTTTAAACGTGAATTTTTTCCAGCAAAAGGATGCACCTTAATTCTAGGAGGTGCAAAAAAATGGAACCAAGACAGCCCGGAAATAAGAAAATAGCTGATTTTGATCAGTTAAATGACAGAATAATCGCAGAAAGTTCATCAGAGCCAATGCTAGTCATCAAAACAAATCTTGACCCGAAGGACCCAACCGAAAATAATCCATATTATCATAATGAGGACGTAAAAAATCCAAAAGCATTTAAGGAATATTTCGAAGAATAAGAGGAGCCAGGATACCTTTATTCCTGGCTTTTTGTCCATTCTGATTTTAGCAATGACAAAACATATGTATCATGATTTTGATCATTTTGTCTAATGTAGCCCCGCAGCAACCCTTCATTCGTAAAGCCGATTTTTCTTAGGAGATGTAAGGATGCCTCATTTTCTGGATATACAACGGCCCCGATTCGATATAAGTCCAACTGGCCAAATGAAAATCTTAGTACCTCATTAATTGCCTCGAAGGCATACCCTTTTTTCCAAAAGGCTGGATGCAATTCATAGCCGATTTCGGCGCGTTTATTTTTCAAATTCAGGACATTTAAACCGATTGTACCAATAATCCTTTGATTTTCCTTCAGTTTGATTCCCCAACGGATCCCGCGCTTTTCATGAAAGTTTTTCTGGAACATGTCAATTAATCGTGTAGCTTCCGCCTGTAAAATGAAGGGGTCGGTCCCATAAAATCTCGTAACTTCTTCTAATGATAAAATTTCATAAATCCTATCCATATGCTTATGTGTTATTTCAATTAATTTCAGTCTTTTCGTTCCTAAAGTGGGAAAATCCAAATGTTATCACCCCTTATGTATCAGTGTAATGGGTGAGGTATTAAAAATAAAGATATTATCAATTTAGGAATAACATTTTTTCTTGCTTGAAGGTAAGATAAGATGAGAAAATAATTTTAACAAATGATGCCAGTCTTATTTTTTCTTGGATTGAGGGTGTGTAAATGCAGATAGGCAAATATATATCATTAATAGAGACCGAGTTATTACCGCAGATTTTTCTAACGACTCCAAGCCCTTTCGATCCCATCATTGTCGAAAATCGTTCAAGCTCTTGGAAAACGGTTGGAAGCGGTAATTACGCTGGAGTTTTTTCGAACGATTTGAATCCTTTATTGGTTGTAAAGGTTTACGGAAGAGATCCTGATGAGCTAAAAAAGGAAATTGAAGTCTATAAAAAACTAGGGGACCATAAAGCATACTCCCATCTCTATGCTTACAGTGACAGCTATTTAGTTTTAAAAAAAATTGACGGGATTACTTTATTTGACGCTTTAGTAAAGGGTGTACCAATTCCTGAAAGTGTAATTGAGGATATTGATAATGGGCTGGAATATGCTCGATCGGTCGGTTTGAACCCCTTCGATGTTCACGGCAAAAATGTCGTCATGTCAAACGGACGCGGATATATCGTGGATGTGTCAGATTTCTACAAGCAGGGCTATTGCAGTAAGTGGGATGATTTGAAAAAAGCGTATTACAAGATTTATAGACCTTTTCTTAAAAAATACCATCCTTCGATTCCTTTTTATGTTGTGGATGGTATTAGAAAAGGGTACCGTTTATACAGGAAATTTTTTCGAAAGGCGGGGAAAATGTGAATTTTCCTTTCTATATTTTCGGCATCCATCCTCATTGGTTATTTGAATCATTAGCGTACTTTATTGGCTTTCGTGTGTATTTATACACACGAAATAAAGAAAGAATACCAATGGATAAAGCCTTATGGGTTATTGTTGGTGCCACTTTAGGTGCCGCCGTTGGTTCGAAATTTCTCTATTGGCTGGAGGATCCGAACAAAACATTGGAAAACTGGGATAATCTTGTTTATCTAATTGAAGGAAAAACCATTGTGGGTGGTTTGTTAGGTGGATTAATAGGGGTTGAAACAGCGAAAAAATGGATTGGATGGACCCGTTCCACTGGTGATGATTTTGTTCTCCCATTAGCAGTTGGAATGATGATTGGAAGAATTGGCTGCTTTTTAACTGGTTTGGATGACCATACTTATGGGATTGCTACGTCATGGATAACCGGTGTTGACTTTGGGGATGGAATCAAGCGCCATCCAACTCAATTATATGAGCTTGTCTTCCTGGGGATTGTAGCCTTGCTGCTTTTTCAAATGAAAAAGAAAAATATCGGCTGGGAAGGATTGCTGTACCAGCTATTCATGTTAAGTTACCTCATGTTTCGCTTCATGATTGATTTTATCAAACCAACTCCGCATCCATATTGGATCCTTAACAATATTCAGCTTGCCAGTTTACTAGGAATCGCATATTACATTTGGCTTATACATAAAAAACAAACAGAAAAAAGGAGAGAAATCCATGCCTAACCGTCCTTATTTATTTTATGAGTTAACAAACAGTATTTGCTCGACTTGTTTACGGAAGGTGGAAGCGAAAGTTATTATTGAAAACGAAAAAGTCTTCCTCGTGAAGCACTGTATCCACCATGGAAGAGAAAAGGTTTTGATTTCAACGGATGTTGAATATTATAAATGGTGCCGTGAATTCATCAAGCCTTCGGAAATGCCGTACCGCTGGAATACCCCAATTAAATATGGCTGTCCGTATGATTGCGGCCTATGCCCAGACCATGAACAGCACAGCTGTTTGACCTTGCTAGAAATTACCGAGAAATGCAATCTCCAATGTCCCATTTGCTATGCCGAGTCATCTCCCCATAAAGGCGGCTTCCGCAGTCTAGAAAAAATTGAATTTATGCTTGATAATATTATTAAAAATGAACGCAATCCTGATATTGTCCAGATTAGCGGCGGAGAACCGACGATACATCCGCAGTTTTTTGAAATACTTGATATGGCAAAATCAAGACCAATCAGGCATATTATGGTGAATACTAATGGGCTCCGTATTGCAAATGATAAAGAATTTGTGAAGCGTTTGGCCGCCTATTCTCCAGGTTTTGAAATCTATCTTCAATTTGATAGTTTTGAAAAAGAAGCACTTGAGGAATTAAGGGGAGTAGATTTAAGAGATATTAGACAAAAAGCGATCGAGAATTTAAATGAATATAATATTTCGACGACGCTAGTTGTGACTTTGAAAAAGGGGTTAAATGACCAGGAAGTAGGAAAAATCATTCAATATGGTCTGAAACAAAAATGTGTCAGAGGAGTCACTTTCCAACCAATTCAAGCAGCCGGCAGGTTGGAAGATTATGATCCGTCAACCAATCGCTTAACGTTAAGTGAAGTCAGGCAAATGATTATCGACCAATCAAATGTGTTTGGCTCAAAGGATATCATTCCTGTTCCATGTCACCCGGATTGTCTTGCCATGGGTTACGCGCTCAAACTCAATGATACAGTAACCCCGTTAACAGGATTAATTGATCCAAACATTCTGCTTGAAGGAGAGCGGAATACAATCGTTTTTGAGCAGGACGATAATATTAAAAATATGATTTTTAAATTGTTCTCTTTAAATCATTCACCAGATTCATCGGCATTGTCACTGAAAGATTTATTATGCTGTCTGCCAAAGGTAGCAATGCCTGGACCGATTGGCTATGACAATGTGTTCCGCGTCATCATTATGCAATTTTTAGATGCCTATAATTTCGATGTCCGCTCAGTCAAGAAATCCTGTGTTCATATAGCCCATCCAGATGGCAGAATCATTCCGTTTGACACCTATAATTTATTTTACCGCGATGATAAAGAGCTGGAGCTTATGAAAATTCGAGCTGAGCTTGAGGGGAAAACCTTCATTAACGCTGAATAAAAAGGGAGTGGACGTATTTGAGTCAAAATCAGGGGAATCAGAAGGGCGGCTCCTTAAAAGACCTATGGATTGGAATAGGGATCACACTCGGAATTTATCTTATTGGGTTACTAGTATTATTAATTGGGTCACCTTTTTTTCTTGGTTATGTAGGTTTAGCTGCAATCGCCCTTTTGGTGATTCCAATTGTATGTTTCACGAAGGGAAAAAAGCGGATGGGCCAAGGTGCATTAATTGGGATTGGGTTAAATATTTTATTATTTTCCGCATGTTTTGGAATCCTCATTTCCAATATATAGTTTGATGACAAGTAATGCAGCAGGTACAGTTTCCTTGTGCCTGCTTTTTAAAGTGTGCCCGGCATCAGCGGTTCATAAAGCCCGCCCGCTTAGAATTATCACCATGGCAGTCGATAAGAACAGTTCATAAAGCCCGCCCGCTTAGAATTATCACCATGGCAGTCGATAAGAGCGGTTCATAAAGCCCGCCCGCTTAGAATAATCACCATGGCAGTCGATAAGAGCGGTTCATAAAGCCCGCCCGCTTAGAATTATCGCCATGACGGTCGATAAGAATGGTTCATAAAGCCCGTCAGCTCAGAAATATCGCCATGACGGTCAATAAGAGCGGTTCATAAAGCCCGTCTGCAAAGAATTATCACCTTGACGGTCGATAAGAGCGGTTCATAAATCCCGTCAGCAAAGAATTTTCGCCATAACGGTCGATAAGAACGGTACGTAAAGTGTCTGTACAATGAGGACGTAAATTGATTAAATAATCATTTCCATATCACTGTAGACATATTCATTAAATAGTATGTAAACAGGGAGTGGTGGTATAGATGGATGATCGTCAATTTCGTAACGCAATGGGGAAATTTGCTACAGGTGTAACAGTGGTAGCAGCACAAGTGGATGGCAAAGTGCATGGAATGACAGCAAATGCCTTCATGTCTGTCTCCCTTAATCCAAAACTAGTAGTTGTTTCAATAGCTGAAAAAGCACATATGCTGGAAAAAATAAAACAAAGCAAATCGTTTTCGGTGAATATATTGACTGCTGATCAGCAGGAGCTGTCGATGATTTTTGCCGGACAACTGAAAGAACATCGTGAAGTACAGTTTGACTGGCTGGGAGGAATACCCGTTTTACATGGGTCGCTTGCCCAAATTACCTGTGAAGTCTCAGCTGCTCATGTAGAAGGTGATCATACTCTTTTTATTGGGAAAGTAAAAGAAATTAAAATAGAGGATTCTGAGCCGCTTATTTATTTCAGTGGAAAGTACCGGAAATTAACAGAGGAATAATCTCTATTTTAGAAAAAGTCTTTCAACTATAATTTTACCTGAAACCTAATTCCGAAAAATGCGCCGAGAAATCAGGCGCATTTTTTGTGTTTTAGCGAAATAATGATGGTATTTTTAAAAATAAAAAATATTTCGAATATATTGACAAGTATACTTGCGCGAATGTAGAATTACAGTTATTAAAAAAAGCGCTTTTTTTATAGTTTTTCTAAGAAAAACCCCTTAACTAGAATTTCAGTCCCGTTTTCTAACTGGAATTTTAGTCTGTTGTTTTTGCTGGCCACGAAAACGACAAGTTTTGTAGTGTTAATAGTGAAAGCGGATTCATAGTTTATTTTTTAATTTGGGGAGGTAATAAAATGGCTGTAAAGTCAATCAGCAGAAATTTCCTTAAGTTTTTAGTTGTTATTCTTGCATTCCAAGATGTTGCTGCAGGGGTAGCCGGATCCATCATGGCTGACATCATTAAAGCTTTCCCACAATATGATCCCACCATCGTCATGTTAGTTGCTACCTTCCCGGGATTAATTCAAATCATTCCTGCACTCTTTTACGGTAAACTTTCCAAAACTTTCAAGAAAAGAACTCTATTATTTACTGGTTTAGCGCTTTTCATCATCGGCGGAATAATGCCAACATTTATTGACAGCCTGCCATTAATCATTGTGATGAGAGGAATTTTAGGACTTGGCGTTGGCATCACAATGCCTTTATCAGTTGATATCATTACGGATTTCTTTGACGGCAGAGAAAGAGATTTCTTAATTGGACTTGGAACTGCCTCTATTGCATGTATTGGAGCGATTTTCTTCCAGTTAGTCGGCGGAATATTAGCGGATGCTTTTGGCTGGCAGTATGGTTTCCTAACCTACTTATTCCCAATCTGGATCCTTGCTATTACTATTCTCTACCTTCCAGAGCCTGAAAAGAAACAGCAGGCGGAAACAACTCAGGCAGTTCAACAGCCAAGACTGCCAAAAGCAATCTATTGGGTTTGCTTGGGGCAGGTAATCTATTCTGGATTAATTTATGGGTATGTAACAAACATTTCAGTTGTCATTCAAGCGGATAAACTGGGGACTGCAACTGAGGCCGGCCTTGCAATCTCTGTCTTTACCTTTGGAACACTGCTTGCCGGCTTTGTTTTTGGAAAAATAAAAAACAAACTTCCAAATTATTATTTACCTATAGCTGTTTTATTTACTGGAGCAGGGATGGCTGTTTGTTACTTTTCTCCAAACTTACCGATGATTTTTGTGGGAAGTCTGATTGGCGGTGCTGCAATGGGAATTGGGATTCCTGGAGTGTTTGCTAAAGTTTTTGAACTATCCCCTGCAGGCGCATCAGCTGTAGGATTAGTAGTAGTTGGTCAAGGGTTGGGCGGAATCTTGGGACCCTTTGGATTTCAAGTTGTCCAAAACATCTTTAACCAGGGTATCGGCAGATTCCCATTAGCAGTAAGTGCCGTGGGACTCATTGTACTTGCACTGATTTGGGCGCTTAGCGTAAGGGCACCGAAGAGCGATTTGGAAGTTACCATCGGTCAATGATATTCCTCTGAAAAATGAAGCTAAAATGATGAAATCAACTTTCGTTATTTTAGCTTCTTAAATTTAAACAATTTCCCTTACATAAAGTTCGAGTAAAAATAATTTTCTGAATTCATTGACAAGGATAAATATCGAAGAGTAAAATTATAGTTAATAAAAGAAAGCGCTTTTTTACCCTTTTTATTACTACTTTTGTATTAAAAATACAAAACTAAAATTTTAGTTAGATGAATTATTCCTAAACCAAAATATTTTTACAAAGTGAGGGTTCGACGAATGGCAGATGTTTTAGCAAAAAAGGTTCAAACTGGTAACTATCAAACTTTTATTTATGAAGGCGGGGATAAAGCCTCTGAAACAATCATTTTTCTTCATGGGAGCGGGCCAGGGGTGAGTGCCAAATCAAACTGGCAGCACATATTACCACATCTCCAAGAAAAATTTCATGTAGTGGCGCCGGATATCTTTGGGTTTGCTAATACCGACCATCCCGAAACGTACCCGAAAAATGGTGCGGAGTGGATGAAAGTAAGGGTTAAGCAGGTTTTAGATTTGATGGATAATCTAGGAGTGGAAAAAGCCCATTTGGTGGGAAACTCACTAGGCGGTGTCATCTCCCTTCATCTTCTCATGTACGCTCCTGATCGATTTGAGCGGGTAGTATTAATGGGTGCAGGCGGAGGATTAACTGAACCAACTCCAGAGCTTGCTAAATTAGCAAACTTCCATAAAGATCCTGATCCTGTTGCATTTAAAAATTTATTAAGCTGGTTCTTATATGATAAAAGAATCCTTGAGGATGAATTGGAAAAAATAGTGGCTGAGAGGTTAGAGGTATTTTTGAGACCGGAAGTCCGCAAATCATACGAGGAGAATTTTTCAAAATCCCATTTGTCTGATATGCTGGTCCCTCCTTCAGCACTGAAAGAAATGGATCATTCGATTTTACTTATTCATGGTCATGAGGACCGCTTTGTTCCACTCGAAAGCAGCCTTTACGTCATGAATCATTTGCCAAACGCCCAGTTGCATGTTTTCAAGCGCTGCGGCCACTGGGCACAGGTAGAACAAAAGGAAAGATTTATCAAACTTACATCGGATTTTTTCAGTGGTGAATTATAGAAATGAATCTCCATAATACACCGTTGATTCCCTATTTTAGTAGATAAAACTAGTATTTCTTAAAGTGATGATAGACTTTCACTTGAGAATTGCCATATTATAGGGATAACCAATCCAAGAGAGAGTTGCAGGTGTATGAGATGAAAATTGATAAGGCTTATCGCTATATAAAAAGACAAATAATAGAAGGTGTCTGGGAACCCGAGACCGCCATCAATGTAAATGAAATAACCGAAAAGTTAAATATTAGCCGCACCCCTGTTCACAAGGCATTATCAAAACTAGAACAGGAAGGGTTCCTTTCTATTATTCCTCAAGTAGGAGTATATGTGAAAAGGCCAGACCCGGCAGAAGTAATCGAACGACTATTAGTTTGTGCCAATCTGGATGCCTTAATGACGGAGCAGGCTGCATTATCTTTAACCAATGAAGAATTTGCGTATATGGAAACCATTTTAACAAAAATGGATAATCCGGATTTATCTACAGACGATTATTCCAGTCTTAACATTGACTTTCATCGGACCATTTATGAAGCATCTAAATTAACTTATACGTTAAATCTAGCAAAACAGCTTTGGGATTACCTAAATTTTGTTGGGAACCCGGAGGAATTGTTTACCCCAGAGCGAAGAAAGCAGTCCCAATCAGAGCACTGGATGATTTATTACTATCTAAAAGAAAAGGATAGTAAAATGTCGAAAAGTTTAATGGAAAAACATATGAGACGGGTAGCCCAATTAGTAGGTGAAAAATATCAGAATGTTGATTTAAAGCATCGAGTATTTAATTAATCATATTTCTCGGACTAAAAAAGGGAGGTTATTCTATGGAACAAAGTGTTTTAGAAACAAAAAATGTTTTGGTAGAAAGAGCTCGAGCCCTCATTCCTAAATTAAGAGAGTATAGTCAAGATATTGACACTAAAAGCAGAATCCCCGATGAAATTGTGGATGATCTAAAAAAAGAGGGGCTTTTAAAAGTTCTAAGACCCCATATGTTTGGCGGTTATCAGACCAATATGAGGGCCTTTACCGAAGTGGTGACGGAAATTTCCCGCGGCAATGGATCTGCTGGCTGGTTCGTGTGCTTAAGTAATATTCGTGACTACATGATCTCCTACACATTTGGAGAAAAAGCACTGAATGAAATCTATGGTACAGGCAAAGATGTTGTATTGGCCGGGAATTTTAAACCAATCAAGTGCAATATAAAAAAGGTCGACGGTGGATATTTAGTGGAAGAGGCGCAGTGGCCCTTTGTTTCGGGCAGTCCTCATGCTGACTGGTGCTACTTTGGATTCCCTCTAGTCGATGATAAAGGCGGAGTAGAATTTGCCATCATGGTCATTCCTCGCGAAGAAATAGAAGTTCTTGATGACTGGCATGTTATGGGGTTAAAGGGTTCCGGAAGTAACAGCTGCCGAGTTCAAAATGTGTTTGTTCCAGAGCACCGCGTTTCATTGGATCGTTTAGCAAGCAAAGGCCATTATTTAATTGAGCCGCTTAAAAACGTTGGTCTATATCGCTCCGCATTTGTTCCATCCTTGACTTTGTCGATTGTGGGTCCAGCACTTGGTCTTGCACAGGCTGCCATGGATCTTTATATGGAAAGGCTTCCAAAGGCTGGTATTGGTAATACCTTCTATCATAAACAAGCTGAAGCACCGATTACACATCTACAGGTTGCCCAAGCCCAGTTGAAAATAGATTCCGCACAATTGCATCTATATCGTGCCGTAGATAAGATCGACGATTATGCAGAGCGCGGCCAAGTAATGGACACAGCTGAAGTCATAAAGGTGAAAGCCGATTTTGGTTATGTGAACCAATTATGTAAAGAAGCCATTGATCTCCTTGTTGCTGGCGTTGGCTCTATGTTTACTTACAATAATAATCCCCTTCAATTAGTATATCGAGACTTCTTGGCGATGCATTTACATGGATTCATTACACCTTCTAGTTTAATTGAAACATATGGAAGAGTTTTATCTGGACAGGAACCGAATACTTATTTTGTTTAATTAACCTCGTAAACCAATATTTCTGTAAAAAAAGTATTTTGATTATTTGATATAGAGTGTGTATTTATAATATTATGAAATTCAGGAGGTCCATTCTATGATTCTGCCAGAAATTGCAAAGCTAGGGCATGTTGCTTTAGTTACGACTGATCTTGAGAAATCGCTGTGGTTTTTTAAGGAAATCATTGGATTAGAAGAAACAGAAGTCGTGGAAGGTACTCATTATTTACGTGCGTGGGGAGATTTTGAGCATCATACTCTATCAGTAACAGCTGGTGATAAACCGCATATTGATCATATCGCTTGGCGTACAAAACGTCCTGAGGATGTAGAGGGATTTGCCAAGCTTCTTGAAGAAGCAGGTACAGAAGTCACTTGGATTGAAGCTGGTGTGGAAGCAGGACAAGGACAAGCGATTCGCTTTAAGCTGCCAAGTGAACATCGCTTTGAAATCTACTATGACATGGAAAAAACACTAGCGGAGCCTTCTAAACGTTCGGTGTTAAAGAATCAGACCTACAAATCATGGGCACACGGTGTTTCTCCAAGAAGAATTGACCATGTTAATATCCTCACTTCATTAAAGGCAAATGTAATTTCTGATTATTTAAAAGAAAAGCTTGGATTTAAAATGCGTGAATACGTAAAAGCACCAGATGATTCCCTAATCGGAGCCTGGTTAAGCGTCACGCCACTAGTTCATGATATTGCCGTCAGCCATGACCCATTCTCACCAACTACACATCAAATCCACCACATATCTTATTGGTTGGACAATTCACAAGATCTCCTTAGAGCAGCAGATATTTTAAAAGAACACGGAATTTTCTTTAAAGGACCAGGTAAACACGGAATTTCGCAAGCAATGTACATTTACGCCATCGATCCTGGAAGCGGTTTACGAGTCGAATTATTCACAAATGGGTATTTGATCTTTGAACCAGATTGGGAACCAATTGAATGGACGTTAGATGAAATGGATATCGGTTTTACCTTCTGGGGCGACCAGATGGATACTAAGCCAGAGAACAATCCAACCATTGAGGCATAAATCAAATAGCAAAGAGGGGTTATAAATATGGATGATCGTCAATTCCGAACAGCAATGGGAAAATTTGCAACGGGTGTAACGGTAATCGCTACTGACCTTGATGGTGATGTACATGGCATGACAGCCAATGCCTTCATGTCGGTATCACTTAGTCCAAAGCTAGTTGTTGTTTCTATCGGGGAAAAAGCCCGCATTCTTGAAAAAATAAAGCAAAGCAAATCTTTTTCCGTCAATATTTTAGCAGCCGATCAACAGGAACTTTCGATGATTTTTGCAGGTCAAATAAAGGAACCACGTGAAGTGGTGTTTGACCGTTTGGATGGAAAACCGGTTTTGGCCGGCGCTGTCGCCCAAATTGCCTGTGAGGTTTCGGCAGAGCATGTGGAAGGTGACCATACCTTGTTTATCGGGCGAGTTACTGATATTCATCTAGAAGAGGCAGAACCGCTTATTTTTTACAGCGGAAGTTACCGCGCATTAGCTGAAGAAAAAACTGTTACAGTTTAGTCATAAGTTTTAATGGAGGGCATCACTAATGGATATTCAAAAAGCAGCAACTGCCTTATTGGAGGCGGAAATCCACAAAAAACCGATTGAGCCTTTCACATCATCACCAGAAGTTATTTCTGTTGATGATGCCTATCAAATCCAGCTTCAGCAAATCCGTCGGAAGGTAGAAAATGGTTCGGTGATAGTTGGAAAGAAAATTGGCCTTACAAGTAAAGCCATGCAGGAAATGTTTAATGTAAATCAACCTGATTATGGACATCTCCTAAATGACATGATTTTTGACGATGGTGAGACCATTTCGCTAGATCGATTTATTCAGCCGAAAGTCGAATTTGAAATGGCTTTTGTCTTGAAAAAAGATTTACAAGGCCCTGGGATTACGTTAAAGGATGTAATCGATGCAACAGATTATGTTGTTCCGGCACTCGAAATTATCGATAGCAGGATAAAGGATTGGCAAATCAAGTTCGAGGACACAGTTGCTGACAATGGTTCATCAGCCGGAGCGGTAATTGGTAAAAAAACGACCCCAATCAATGGTCATGACCTTGCTAGAATTGGGATGAGAGTTTATAAAAATGGTGAATTTCTAGATTCGGCAATCGGAGCAGCGGTAATGGGACATCCGGCCATGGCGGTGTCCTGGCTCGCAAATGCGCTTGGCAGCTACGGAATTTCTCTTCATGCAGGAGAATTCATTCTAGCCGGAGCACTTTCAAAGGCAGTTGTCATCGAACCCGGTGACATTTTCACCGCAGAATTTGATCATCTTGGTTCAGTATCTGCAACGTTTAAATAGAAAATGAAATGGGAGACTCCTTGTATGCAGAATGTAAGGAGTCTTTATATTAACTAAATTTTGATTATTGAAAGGGGACAGGAATTTGGGGATACAGGTTGTAAGATTTGAAAAAGACAAAAAAGAACGATGGGGAGTTCTATCTGGCGAAATAATCCGTGTATTACAAGGTACATTTAACAGCTTAGCTGACTTTTTGGAAAAGGGGAAAGAGGAAGCAGTAAAAATAAAAAATCAGGAAAAGGCAGAGAGCCTTTCATTAAATGAAGTAACATTGTTGAGTCCGGTGACTAAGCCAGCGAGAATAATTTGTCAGGGAGTAAATTACGCTACACATCGTTCCGAAACAGGAATGGAAGCAGCAAGGCCGCCTTTTAATATGATTTTTAGTAAGGCCGATAGTTCTTTGTGCGGTGCATATAGTGAAATTATTCGCCCTTTGAATGTAAAACTGCTGGACTATGAACTTGAATTAGGGCTGGTAATCGGAGCGGATATCACGGAGCAATTGGAAGTGACAGACGAAAATCTTCATCATTATATTGCTGGTCTAGTGATTGTTAATGACGTTTCTGCCCGTGATGTTCAATTGCCTCAGGGCCAATGGCTAAAAGGAAAAAGCTTTCGGACTTTTTGTCCTGTTGGCCCTTATCTTTACTTGCTTGAAAAAGATGAACTGCCACTGATTCACGACCTTCAGCTCAATCTTTGGGTAAATGATGAATTAAGGCAGTCCTGCAATTCTAGTCAACTACTATACAAACCTGCAGAAACACTAACTGAACTCTCAGAGGTTTTGGATCTATCTCCAGGGGATTTAATCGTAACCGGCACTGGCGGCGGGGTTGCACTGAATCTTTCACCAGAAGTAAATGCATTGCTATCAAACTTGTCTGTCCCATATCAGCAAAAGCTGGACTTACTTGCGGAGAAGCAATTAGAGGGTGGTAAATACCTAAACGATGGGGATACCATTCGCTGCCAAATAAAAAGTACAAATGGGAAAATTGATCTTGGCGAGCAAACAAATAAAGTGGTAAAGAGCCAAAACCTTGTTAGTTCAAAATAGACCCTATTCACACTTGAATTGAATCCGTATTAGGAAAAAGGTGAGATCATGAAGGGGAACCTGGTTAATATTCTGGAACCACACCATTCAGAAGAAGGAAATAAAAAAATTCTCACGACTACCTCGGCCTTTGGACTTTTGCGTAAAGGAATCATAGAGAACTTAGGGACAAGAAGAGCCAAGGGATTTCTGCTTCGCTATGGATGGAGCTTGGGTGTCAGTGATGCAGAAGAGGCCATGTTAACAAGTACCTCGATTGACGACCTTCTTAAACAAGCATCCATCCTTCATCTCAGTACTGGTCATATAAAAGATATACAGTCTGAAAGAGTTATAGAAATGAGTGATTCAGAAACGATTAAATCGATTATTGGAAAAGGGAAGTGGATTGACTCATTTGAAGCAAATGAACACCTTAAAAATCACGGTTTAGCAGATATGCCAGCATGTCATACCTTAACCGGCTATGCAAGCGGCTATATGTCGACCGTTTGTAAGAAAAGTGTCATTGTAAAAGAAACGAGTTGTATTGCCAAAGGGGATGCAGAATGCTGCTTTGAAGCAAGGCTTCAGGAGGATTGGAGAAGCGATATTCAGGATGAGTTGAAATTCTATCATGAAACCAATATTATTGAAGAATTAGAGTATACCTATGAGCAATTGCTGGAGCAGCGGAATTATATCGAAAAGGTATCGATCTTTCATAAAAAATTAACGGAAAGCGTATCAAATGGCAGCAATCTTCAGGAAATTGCTAATACAACATTTAAACTTTTACGGATTCCCTTATCTATAGAGGATTTAAGCTTTCAAAAAATTGTTTATGCTGGATTGGATGACGTTGAATATAGCCGTCTCAGTAAAGAACTAAAAGAAAGTTTAATTCGAAAAAATAGGAAGAAAAATAGTTTGCTCCTATTTAATGAAACAACCCGATTAAAAACAGAACATCAGGAACGTCTTATTACACCGATCATTGTGCAGAAAAAAGTAATTGGCTATTGCACCTTTCTTTATTCGGGAGATTGTGAGAAAAGCGCTGAGAATAATATTATGTTTATTGAGCGTGTCGCAAATGCTGCGTCGTTGCTCCTTTTAAATGAGAAAACAAGTTTTGAAGCACTAGAAAAAATGAAGGGATATTTTTTAGAGCAAATTCTAAAGAAACAATACTCTTCCAGAGAGGAAATCATCAATCGCGGGCGATATATGGGAATGGATCTTGAAAATCCCTTTTATATTGCAGCAATTGACTACAAAGAAAATGGGAAGGCAGCAAAGAAACAAACAGATCATGTTGAACAGCTTTTAGAATCGATCGCTAAATATCTGGATATTCAGGGATATAAAGCCTTAATAGGTCAATATGAAGGAAACTTTATCATGCTGATACCTGAAATGGCCAACATTTTGCGTGCGATGGAAAAAATTCTTAAACATATTGAAACGACCTATCCCGCTTACCATTATAAAATCGGAATCAGTGATAAATCAGAAGAAATTGAAAGTGTTTTAGATAACTTGGAAGAATCGTTAATTGCTTTACGAATGGCTACCGAAAAGAAACTTATTCAATTTAGCGATTTAGGAATTGTCGGTGTACTGATCAATTCAAAAAATGTCAGCGGAATAAAGAAAATTGCCAAACAAGAGCTGGGCCCTCTTTATAAATTAAGTGATAGCAAACAGAAAGAATTGATAAAAACTCTTTATGTTTTTTTAGCGAATGGCGGGAAACTCCAACAAACGATGGATGACCTAGCTCTATCAATGAGCGGCCTTATGTATCGAATCAACAAGATTGAAAATCTGATTCAAAAAGATCTACGCGATTCATCACAAAGCTATCAACTTTTGCTAATCTTAGATTCTCTGATTGCTTTGGGCGAGCTGGAAATTTAATTTAATAAAATCTTTAGATTTGAGGGCATTCCGTTTTGGAGTGCTCTTTTTTACGTGTAAATATGGAAAAAACCAATAAAAATTACCGAAAATCAGAAACCAATATAATCTACCTAAAAATAGTAAAAAATCAAGTAAAATTTATTCTAGAAATAAAATACAGAATTTTCTAAAATTTATAAATGTAAGCATTTTTAATTGATTTTTTAGGAGGGGTTTGTTTGAGCCAGGTAACAGCTGTTGAAAGAAGTACAGTAAAGAAAACAATGAGAAGAATACTGCCCTTTATTTTACTCCTTTATGTTATCGCTTTTTTGGACAGGATCAATTTAGGTTTTGCGGCCCTGCAGATGAATGCTGATTTGGCATTAACGGCAGAAGCATTTGGTTTATTGTCTGGTTTATTCTTTATCAGTTACTTTCTCTTTGAAGTTCCAAGCAACCTGATACTAAATAAAGTTGGAGCCCGTTTATGGATTGCCCGCATTATGATTACATGGGGAATCGTAGTCATCTTAACTGGATTTATTCAGTCTGCGACACACTTATATATATTACGCTTTTTATTAGGAGCAGCTGAAGCAGGCTTTGTTCCTGGGATTGTTCTATATTTAACCTATTGGTTCAGAGCGCGGGAAAGAGGTAAAGCAACGGCCCTTTTCTTTGTTGCCCTTCCCGTAAGCGGGCTAATTGGTGCACCTTTGTCAACTTGGATTATGGATAATATAACCTGGAGCAGTTTGGCAGGCTGGCGCTGGATGTTCATTATGGAAGGGATTCCAGCTGTAATTTTAGGGATTGTCGCCCTCCTTTATTTAACAAACAAACCTGCAAATGCAAAATGGCTGACTTCTGAAGAAAAAACTTGGCTTGAAGGAGAGTTAGAGAAGGAAAGAAAGGTAAGCGGGAAAGTAAACAAAACCTCCCATTCTGGAATGCTAAAAGATTCAAAGCTTTGGAAGCTAGCGTTATTTAATATTGCAGGTTTTATTGCCGTGAATGCTCTTTCTTATTGGATGCCGACCATCATTAAATCGTTATCTGCTTCTTCCACGACAAACTTGCAGATAGGCTGGCTTGCAATGATCCCTAATATTATTGCGATACCTTCGATTCTTTTTACAGGCTGGAATGCGGACCGAACCAATTCCCATAAATTGCATTTAGGAATATGTGTAACGGTTGCCATGATTGGTTTCATTGGGTGTGCCTTCGTATCAACGGTACCGCTTATGGTCCTTATGCTCTCCATTACATCAGCAGGATTATATGGTATTTCCGGAACGTTCTATGCCTATTTAACCTTCTTCTTTTCGGAAACAACAGCTCCTGCCGGCATTGCATTAGTAAGTACCCTATCTTCCTTGGGCGGTTTTGTAGGGCCATATATTATGGGGGTTTTAACTTTCAAACAAGCGATGTTTATAATTGCTGCATTCTTGCTGATCAGTCTCGTCACTCTTTTCACTTTAAAACTAGTAAAAAATAATCAGAAGGATTTAGTTGATGCAGGGCCAGTAGAGATAACGAATGGATAAACACACTAATTTTTCCTAGTGAATCTTAGTTAAATCAGGGAGGAAGGCGAAACATGAAAAAAAAGGGATTCGTATTAACATTAATTCTAATATTCTCACTTGTTACTGCAACCTTTGCAGGAGCTAAGGCATTATATGAATCAAAACCCGTACCGCCAGAAGATCGACACTCAATTTCAGAAATTATTCAACCTGGTACTAAATGGGAAAAAATCGCCACTGGGCACGGATTCATGGAGGGGATAAATTTCGACCGTAATGGTAACATCTGGATGGTTAGTCCCATGACTGGAGAAATCATGACTGTCGAAGGGGACAAAGTTGTTACTGTTGGCGAGAAATATAATATGCCTGTTGGGGCCAAGTTTCACAAGGACGGACGTCTATTTATAACCGATGTAAAAGGAGAACTGTATGCATACAATCCTTCTACAGGTGAGCGAACCACTATTGTTAAAACCTACAATGGTAGTCCTTTTAAGGGACTAAATGATTTAGTATTTGATGAATCAGGCGGAATTTATTTTACAGAGCCGATAGGTTCAAGTGCAACACATCCAACTGGTCGTGTATTTTACTTACCACCTAACAGTTCTGAACCGGTCCTTTTTGCAGAAAATATTGCTTATCCAAATGGAGTAGCCCTTTCAGCGGACGGACAGCGCGTATATATTTCTGAATTTGATAAAAATCGAATTCTTTCTGTTCCATCAAAAAATGCTATAGCTTCACCGGAAACCCCATTTGTTTTTGGACAATTTGAAGGTGGAATCGGGCCAGATGGATTAGCTGTAGATAAAAAAGGAAATCTTTATGTAGCCCATTTCCAAGCTGGTGAAATTGTCGTTTTAAACGCCAGTGGATTCAAGTGTGGTATCATTCGCTTACCTAAGAGCGCAGGAACCTTCGTAACGAACCTTGCTTTCCATAACGGATACTTATATATAACCGAATCTTCGAAAAACGAAGTGTGGAGAATTAAAGTTAAAGAAGATGGATTGACACTCTACGGATTGCAAAAGTGATATAGTTAAATTTTCATATGTTTTATTGGAAAAACCGGGTTTTCACTGCCCGGTTTTCTTTATTTTTAGAAAAAAAACCAATAAATTTTACCGAAAAAGTAGTTGGATTCGAATAATTTTTTCTCTAGAAAGAGATAATTGAATTTTCTAAAATTTAAATAAGACAAATTATTGAAAGGGTTTTCACAATCCCGGAATAAGGAGGAAACAGCAAATCATGCCAAATATTACACAAAAGTTAATCAAAACGAAAAACTATGAAACTTATTTAAATCGCTCTGGTGAGGGAAATTCGGAAGTCATTTTATTCTTACACGGATCCGGTCCTGGTGTGTTTGCATGGGCCAATTGGCGCTATGCATTGAATGCCTGTAACGAACAATTTGACTGTCTTGCACCGGATCTCCTCGGTTTCGGTAATAGCAGCCATCCTGACTCACTGCCAAAGAATCGGCAGGGCTGGATGGATCATTGGGTCAATCAGCTGATTGAACTGCTGGACGAACTTGGCGTTCAAAAAGCACATGTTGTTGGAAACTCTTTAGGCTGTTCCATTGCGCTCGAATTATTACTGGAATATCCTGAACGATTTGAGAAGGTAGTTCTAATGGGACCTGGCGGAACTCCAAATACGAAGCTTAGCACAGAGCTTGCCCGTGCCAAGGGGTTCTATGACAATCCATCGGAAAAGAAAATGCGCCAAATCATGAGCTGGTTTGTGTATGATGCCGAAAAGTTAGCACCTGAAATCGATGCCCTTGCCGAAACTCGTTATGAGTTGGCGATGAGGCCGGAAATTCAACGGTCTAATGATGCCATTTTTGCGACTGCTGCTGTTCCCGTTCCAGTGACAGCCCTAAAACGAATTCAAAATCCAATTTTACTTGTCCATGGACGGGATGACATGGTTTGCTCGATTGAATCAAGCTATTATTTGCTTTCGTATTTACCGAACGTTCAGCTCCATGTCTACGGTCAAACTGGTCACTGGACGCAAATTGAACAGAAAGATAGCTTTAATCAATTAATCAAAGATTATTTTTCTAAAAAAATTTAAAGGAGGATTTAAGGATGACTTTACCTGAAATTGCGAAACTGGGCCACGTTGCTCTTGTGACACCCAACCTAGAAAAATCACTTTGGTTTTTCCGAGATGTCATTGGCTTGGAAGTGACGGAAGAAAAAAATGGAACTTATTACCTTCGAGCATGGGGTGATTTTGAGCATCACTCCCTTTCCTTAACAGCAGGTGACCGCGGATATGTGGATCACATCGGCTGGAGAACCAAGCGCCCTGAAGATGTAGAGGGATTTGCCCAGCTGCTTGAAAAAGCAGGAACCGAAGTCAAGTGGATTGAGGCGGGTGAAGAAACCGGGCAGGGCCGTGCCATTCGTTTTAAACTGCCAAGCCAGCACTCCTTTGAAATCTACTATGATGTCGAAAAACCAAAAGCTGATGAAAAAAGACGGTCTGTTTTAAAAAATCAAACCTATAAAGCCTGGGCCCGCGGCTGCTCACCACGAAGGTTTGACCATGTGAATATCGCAACTTCTATGAATGTCGGTGACATTCTTGACTACTTAGGCAGTCAGTTAGGGTTTAAGCTTCGTGAATATGTAAAGTACCAGGAAGAAAAAGTTGTTGCCGGCTGGATGAGCGTCACCCCATTAGTGCATGATATTGCAGTTATTTCAAGACCTGAGGCGACAACACCAAACCAGCTTCATCATATTTCCTATTGGCATGATAATGCTCAAGATATCTTGAGAGCTGCTGATATTTTGAAAGAAAACGGGATCAATTTCATCGGTCCGGGAAAGCATGGGGTTTCACAGGCATTTTACCTGTATGTATTAGACCCTGGAAGCGGATGCCGGGTTGAATTATTCAGCGGCGGCTATCTCATTTTTGAACCGGATTGGGAAGCAGTGGAGTGGACCGAAGAAGATCACTCCATTGCAAACACCTATTGGGGTGAAACGGTTAGTGATAAGGAAATGAATAAACCTACCATTGAGGCTTAATCAAGAAAGCTGACTCAACAGTGACCTGAGTCGGCTTTTTTGAAAGGGAGGGTGAGATTTTGACTGAAGGCAGAGTATATGAAACCGATGTAGTAGTTGTAGGTGCTGGAAATGCAGCCATGTGTGCTGCTATTTCAGCAAGAGAAAATGGAGCAAAGGTCATTGTATTAGAAAAAGCGCCGGCAGCAGAAAAAGGGGGAAACAGTGCCTATACCCATGGATCTGTCCGATTTGCTTATAACGGAATCGATGATTTAAAGGAAGTTATGCCAGAACTTTCTCAGCAAGAAATCGATAGTTCCGACTTCGGTAGTTATACGGAGGAAGAATTTTTTGAAGATATGTGCCGGATTACGGACTACCGAACGGATCCGGAATTAGCCTCGATTTTAACGAGCAAGAGCTTTAAAACAATGAAATGGCTGACGAATCATAAAGTAAGGTTTGTGCCCATTTACGGCCGGCAAGCATTTAAGGTGGACGGCAAATTCAAATTTTGGGGCGGAATGATAATCGAATCAGTCGGCGGCGGTCAAGGGTTAGTTGACGCCCTGCATGATGAAGCATCACGACTGGGAGTAGAGGTTCTTTATGATGCGATGGCAACTGAGATTATTCATGATGATTCAGGCGTACATGGTGTTTTTTTTAAACATAAAGGGAAAACAACCAAGGTTTTGGCGAAATCGGTCATTTTGGCGAGCGGAGGATTTCATGCCAATGTGGAAATGCGTACGCGCTACTTGGGACCGAAATGGGACCTAGCCAAGGCAAGAGGAAGCCGGTTTAATACGGGTGATGGGATTCAAATGGCCATAAATATTGGGGCACAAGCCTGTGGCAACTGGTCAGGCGCTCATGCAGTCGGCGGCGATCGATATGCACCGGAATTCGGTGAAGGCTCACAAAAGTTAAGTTATCCGTTTGGAATAATTGTAAATGCAGAAGGAAAGCGCTTTGTAGATGAAGGAGCGGACTTTCGCAATTACACCTATGCAAAAATAGGCAAGATCATACTCGAACAGCCCGGACAGTTTGCCTGGCAAATTTTCGATCAAAAGGTGGCACACCTTTTAAGAGATGAATATCGGGGCAGAAGGGTTACGAAGGTAAAAGCGAATACACTAGAAGAATTAGCTGAAAAATTGGATGGTGTTGATCAGGAAGGATTTTTAGAAACGGTGAAAGAATACAATGCAGCCGTCCGCAAAGACATTCCTTTTAATCCTAATGTGAAGGATGGGCGTTGCACGGAAGGATTAACGGTTCGGAAATCCAATTGGGCCAATACGTTAGACGAAGGGACCTTTGAAGCCTATGCCGTTACCTCTTGCATTACCTTCACCTTTGGCGGTTTAAAAATAAATGATAAAACGGAAGTTCAAGATTTATTGTCGCAATCGATTCCTGGATTGTATGCAGCTGGTGAGTTGGTGGGAGGGCTATTCTATTTTAACTACCCAGGCGGAACCGGTTTAACAGCTGGCTCTGTCTTCGGAAAGATCGCCGGGGAAAATGCCTCACGTTATATCCACCAATTAAAAGAAAAAGAGGAGATGGTTTGATGACTTTAGCAAAAGAAATCGACAATAGTTTAGTAGCAAAGGCCAGTTCATTTATTCCAAGATTGCGAGAAAGAGCGAAGGAAACGGAAGAAATCCGCCGAATCCCAGAAGCGACAATGAAGGAATTAAAAGACGCTGGACTGTTTAAGCTGCTTCGCCCTAAACGGTATGGAGGCTTGCAGACCAATATGAGAACGTATGCAGATTGTATTGTCGAGATTTCCCGCGGCTGTGCTTCAACGGGATGGATCGTAGCATTATGTGCCATTCGTGAATTAATGGTAGCAGAATCCTTCGCCGAAAAAACGCATCTGGAGATTTTCGGGGAGAACGAGGAGGATGTTCTGTTTGCCGGAGTCTATGAACCACGAAAATGCATTGTCAAGAAAGTAGATGGCGGCTATTTGGTGGAGGAAGGGTTCTGGATGTTTTGCTCTGGCTCTCTGCATGCAACCTGGGGATATTTCGGTATGGCGATCACCGATGAAAACGGAAAATTGGTTGACCAAGCCTTGATGACATTGCCATTTGCGGAATTAGACATCATGGATGATTGGTATACGATGGGCTTAAAGGGAACTGGAAGCAACAGTGTTAAAATGACAAATGTCTTCATTCCTGACCATCGGGTTGTGTCCTTTTCAGAAGTGTTGAAGGGAAACTTTAATTCTTCGCATCTTCGCGATATCACGTTATACAACACAGCTCTCTTTCCCTCTCTGATTTTATCCTTGGGTTTGCCAGGTTTAGGATTGGTGAAGGCAGCCTTAGATTTTTTCCAAGAGTTTTTACCAAACCGGAAAGCCAGCCATATCGGAGTGGAATACTTAAAGGATGCCACCAGCACCCATTTATTGCTTGCTGATGCCGCGATGAAAATTGACACTGCTTCCATGCATTATTACCGTGTGGTTGATGAGCTTGATTCATGGGCAGAGAGCGGCAAGCATATGGAGCGTCATGCAAGAGTGAGGACCTTGGCCGATATTGGGTATGCTAATCAGATGTGTAAAGAGGCTCTTGATATATTGATGCTGGCGAGTGGATCTGGATATGTCTATGAAGGACATCCACTGCAAAGAGTCTTCCGCGATTTTATGACGTTATACTCGCACCGATCGCTTTCACCGACGATTACGAAAGAAAATTATGGGCGAGTGTTGGCCGGATTAGAGTCGAACGCGCTTAGATATTAATTTGAGAGTAATTCAATGCTATACGAGAGTAAAATCATTTTATCCGCGAGTAAAAATAGGTTATGCGAGTGTTAAATAATCTTATCCGAGAATAAAAGGATGCTATCCGAGAGAAAGAAGATTCAATAGCTTAGAGAGACACCTAAAATCATTTTTTAGGTGTTTTTTTATGGATAAACATCACTCCCGACATCTTAATCAACCAGCACCTTAAAAAAACCAATAAAAACTAACGAAAAACTCCTCCAACTCAAACTATTTTTACTCTAGATTGAAGTGACCGAATTTTCTAAAATTTACTCAAGAAACCAAACCGAAGGGATGAGAAGTCATGTTAACAAGTGAATTATTGGATCTAAACACTGAACTTGTGGAAAAAGCACGATCGCTTGTTCCAAGATTACGCGAACGGGCGAAAGAAACAGAGCAATTCCGCCGAATCCCAGAAGCGACCATTAAAGAATTAAAAGAATCAGGCCTTTTTTATATTCTTCGTTCAAAACGATTTGGCGGCTACCAAACCAACATGAGAACCTATACCGATATCGTTACCGAAATTTCCGGTGGCTGCGGTTCCACCGGCTGGGTCGTTGCTCTATGCTGTCTTCGTGAATTAATGATTTCGGAATCTTTTTCCGAAAAAACACATCAAGAAATTTATGACTCTAGTGATGATATCGTTTTTGCCGGTGTATTTGAACCAAGAAAAATTAAAGTGAAAAAAGTTGAAGGCGGTTACATCATCGAAGAAGGCTATTGGCCATTTTGCTCAGGCTCTCTTCATGCTTCCTGGGGATATTTCGGGATGCCGATAGTGGATGAGGAAGGAAATATCAT
This sequence comes from Neobacillus bataviensis, assembly GCF_019969725.1. Next base: position 845,830 of record NZ_JAHXYW010000001.1, on the reverse strand, counting down.
TGACCAGGGCTTAATTACGTTACCAATGAGTCAAGTGGAAATTGCTGACGACTGGCATGTAATGGGGTTACGAGGGACGGGTAGTAACAGCATCAATATGAAAGACGTTTTTATACCGGAGCACCGGGTTGTCTCCTTTACAGATGCGATCAACGGTAAATTCCAATCCACTCATTTCCGTGATATTCCACTTTATAATACGGCCCTTTTCCCGGCACTGGCCATGTCAATCGGAGTGCCGGGTTTAGGAATGGCGAAAGCAGCACTCGAGTTATTTATGGAAAAACTGCCGAATCGCCCGGCAGCCAATTTAAGCACCCAATATTTAAGCGATGCAGCCATTACTCACCATCAGGCAGCGGAAGCAGCCCTCAAAATTGAAACCGCCGCCATGCATTTTTATCAAGTTGCCGATAATCTCGATTCAAGCGCTGCCAGCGGCGAGTATATGAGTAAGTTTGATCGAGTAAAAGCTTTGGCGAACATCGGCTATGCTGTTCAAGCCTGTAAAGAAGCCATTGATATTTTAGTTCTTGCAACAGGCTCTGCCTATGTTGGCAATGGAAATCCGATGCAGCGCATCGCCCGTGATTTTGCAGCTCTTTACACGCACAGAACGGTGTCGCCGATTACCTCGAAAGAAAATTTCGGCCGGGTTCTCTGTGGACTTACTAGTAGTACCAAGAATATTTAACGAGGAGGCAGCTGCATGGAAACGATTTATTTGAATCCCGAAAATCTGACGTACTGGCAGCAAGAGGCAAAACCGAGCGTCATGGCGCTAGGATTTTTCGATGGAATTCATAAAGGACACCGTGAGGTCATTCAAACAGCTATTCAGAAAGCAAGGGAAAAGAATCTATTATTATCTGTTATGACCTTTTTTCCTCATCCCAAAACGGTTTTATCCAATGGAAAAACAAAGGTAGAGTATCTGATGCCGCTTTCTGAAAAAGAGAAATTATTTAGTGAACTTGGAGTGGACATTTTTTATATTGTTGAATTTGACAAAGAGTTTTCTTCGCTAACTCCAGAAAAGTTTGCAGCTAAATATTTAATTGATCTTGGTGTCGTCCATGCTGTTGCCGGCTTTGATTATACCTATGGCTTTCGGGGGGAGGGAAATATGGACCGGTTAAAAAACGACTCCGGCGGTATCCTGGCAGTCACGAAAGTCGAAAAAGTAGAATGCCAAGGTGAGAAAATTAGTTCAACCTGCATCAGAGAAAAATTAGCAAATGGAAATGTAGAGGAATTGCCTGCGTTATTAGGACGTCACTACGAAGTGGGGTGTGAGTGGGACGGTAGGGCATTAAAGGTAAGACCTTACTATACCTTGCCGGCCCCTGGCCGTTATGTCGTGACGATACAAGCAGGAGGTCAATCGCAAGCAGTGCAAATAACCGTTACAGCAGAACAAGAATTGCTTCTTCCTCAAATGGAATTAGAGTTACCTGCCGCCCACGATGATCATCTAAACATAATCTGGCACAGGCAGGTCCTAACAAAACAAGAATATCCCCACTATGGAAATCGGGAAACCCATTTTTTCAATCAGGCTTTTATCTACAGTGGGTGAACTAATAAAAGAAGGGGATTGTACAAGTGACGAAAACCAACCAGTTCCAAGCACTTTTGAAACAGCCAGGTTCCTTTATCCTGCCTGGAGGCTATGATGCCATGTCAGCTAGATTAATAGAAGAGGCAGGCTTTAAGGCTATTTACGCCACAGGAGCCGGCATATCCAATGCCCAATTAGGCTGGGCCGACGTGGGCCTGACTTCCTTAAAGGAAGTGGCTGATATTGTTGCAAGGATGACCGATGTTACCACGATTCCCATTGTCGTTGATGCAGACACTGGATTTGGCAATGCCATAAACGTAATGCGCACTGTACGAGAATTTGAAAGGGCCGGTGCGGCAGCCATTCAATTGGAAGACCAGGTTTCCCCTAAGAAATGCGGGCACTTCAATGGGAAAGATGTCATTTCCAAAGAAGAAATGGTAGGAAAAATAAAGGCTGCCTTGGATTCCAGGTACGATGAAAATTTAGCCATTATGGCCCGAACGGACGCTTTGGCCGTAAATGGGATCGAAAATGCTCTAGAGCGGGCACATGCCTATGCAGAGGCTGGAGCCGACATTATTTTTGTGGAAGCGCCGACGACATTGGAACAGCTGAAGCAAATAACCAGCTCTTTAAAGGGAATCCCGCAGGTAATCAATCTTGTGGAAGGCGGTAAAACCCCGCTCATCTCTTTAAATGAAGCAGAAGAAATTGGTTTTAAAATCATCCTTTGTGCGAATACCGTATTACGTTCAGCGATTAAAGGAATCACTGAATCTTTAAAAATATTAAAAGCAGAAGGCTCACAAGAAAATGTCCGCGATTTGATCTGTACATGGGAAGAGAGGCAATCTCTGTTTAAGCTCAATCAAATCAAAGTGTGGGAAGAAAAATATTCGGAAAAGCAGGCTTTATTTAAAGGAGGAAGCTGAGATGGCAAAAGATCTGGATTATGACATTGTAGTAATAGGCTGCGGGGTGGCCGGAACATCAGCTGCCTTGTCCGCAGCGGAAACGGCTAAGAAAGCAGGGAAGAATTTAAAAATTGCTATTTTGGAACGAGCCGACTATGACCACAGAGGCGGGAACTCAAGATGGACAGCTTCTTATATGAGGATGAAGAATTTAGATGAAGTTGCTGAAAACTTTGTCGAAGACATGCTGGCTTTTTCAGATAACTATTCCGACCGGGCGTACATAGAAACTCTCGTTCAGAACGCCGGCAGTACGCTTCGCTGGGTGCAAGAAAAGGGAGTAGATTTTGACTACCTTCCAACCATGTTTTTAACATCATCAAAGCCTCGATTGCTGCCGGTTGGCGGCGGACGTGCCATTGTTGACACCCTGTCGCGCCGGGCAGGCGGATTAGGTGTTGAGATTATATACGAAGCAACAGCCTGGCAATTACTGCTCGACGAAGACGGCGCGGTAAATGGCCTCTTGGTCCGAGTGAAAGGCGGCAACTCGCTTCAATTAAAAGTGGGCGTGGTTGTGCTGGCATCGGGAGGATTCCAGGGAAATCAGGAAATGATGGCCCAGTATATCGGCAGGGATGCCCATAAAATTCCGACAGTCGCCGAGGGCGGTTTATTCAACAAGGGCGAAGGAATTCGGATGGCGATGGCACTTGGCGCAAAAACAGCCGGTCAGTTTGATTCTTTCCATGCAGAACCGGTCGATCCAAGAAGTAAGCGTGAAGAAGCGGCTGTTATGACCTACCCTTACTTCATTTTGGTTGATCAAAATGGAAAACGCTTCGTAGATGAGGGAAAAACCACCATCGATGAACAATACGAAGAAGTGGCCCGGACTATTTTTTACAATCTTCCTGGACATGTCGCCTATATGATTGGCGATCAAAAAATGTACGATATCCCCAATTATGAGCGAGCATTGGAAACGGATAAACCAGCGATTATCGCTGACACGCTTGAAGAATTGGCCGAAAAAATCGGTGTGCCGGAAGATCAGTTAAAGGCTACAGTCAACGAATTCAATGCTGCTGTTCAGCCTGGAGAATTCCATTGGGATAAAAAGGACGGAAAAAAAGCAGCGGGCATTACACCTCCAAAGTCCAATTGGGCCATCCCTATAGACAAAGCACCGTATATTGCCTATCCAATCGTCTGCTCCAATGTTTTCACAAACGGTGGGTTAGCAACTGACACGAATGGCCGCGTCTTATCACAAGATGACGATCCCATTCCGGGTCTATACGCAATAGGTGAAACCGCTGGACTCTACTACGGGAAATATCCCGGCGGAACCTCCGTGTTAAGAGGGATTGTATTTGGCCGCCGTGCAGGTGAACATGCAGTTTCTTACGTAGCAGATTCAAAAAAACTTGAGGTGTAATTTAAGGGGTGTCCTAATTGGAATTAAAAGACAAAGTAGCTTTCGTTACTGGAGGCGGCAGAGGGATTGGCAAAGAAACTTGTATTCTCTTAGCAAAGAAAGGCGCGAAGGTAGCTGTTTTTTCCAACCATCAAGCAGAAAGTGAAGAGACAGCCCATTATATAAGAGAAGAGATTGGCGTCGAAACGATTCCACTGACTGGGGACGTTCGCTCGGAAGAAGATATCAATCGAGCCGTACAAGAAACACAAGAAAAGTTAGGCTCTGTTGATATTTTAATAAACAACGCAGGTGTGATGCTCCTAAAACCATTTCAAGAAACGACAGTTGAAGAGTGGGACTTTGTACAGGATGTAAATATGCGCGGCGTTTATTTATGCACCCGGGCCATTGTACCGCAAATGATTGAAAAAAAAGACGGTGTGATTATCAATCTATCATCAATTTGGGGAACAAAGGGTGGTCCCGACAGAAGTGCGTATATTGCCTCCAAATATGCGTTGATTGGATTCTCGAAAGCATTAGGAGAAGAATTAAAGCCTTACAAAGTGAGAGTGAATGCGGTCTGTCCAGGACCAGTTGATACAAAGATGATGGAAGAGCTTGCACCTGATGTGAATAAAGAAAATTGGCTTCAGCCAATCGATCTCGCTCAGGTTGTGGTTGATTTATGTTTGCCAAAAATGCGAGCAGTAACTGCTTCAGCGATTGAAGCATTTGGTTATGGCCGGCCGGTGGGGCTTTAAAAAAATAAAAAGGGGTAATAAAAGATGGAAAAGTTCGTTACAGCGATTGAATCAAAAAATATTAGTCTAGAATTGGCAAATAAAATGCTAGAAGCAGCTTTAGTTAAAGGAAAAGAACTCGGAATCCCATTTAGTATTGCCATTGTCGATCGGGTTGGAAATTTAAAATCCTTTGCCGCGATGGATGGTGCACCTGTTTTAAGCTTAGAAATTGCCCAAAACAAAGCTTTCTCTGCGGCAACATATAACAGAGCGACACATGAATGGTACGACAGAATTAAGGATGATGCACCATTACTGCATGGCATTGTTCATACTCCACGATTGATTATTTTTGGAGGAGGCTATCCGATCAAAATCAATGACGAGCTGATCGGCGGTATTGGGGTAAGCGGCGGACATTATTCTCATGATATGCAGGTATGCGAGGCGGCCTTAGATTTGTTAAAAACATTCGAGTAAAAGGGCGTGAGTGTCAATGGAAACCTATGATTTGATTATTTTAGGCGGGGGACTCGCAGGAATGTGCGCAGCTGTCGAGGCAGGTGAACTGGGTGCCTCTGTCCTTCTTCTCGAAAAACTGGAGGAGCTTGGCGGCAGCACCGTTCTAAGCTCTGGTTACATGGCATTCGCCGAGACCGATATGCAAGCGGATGCCGGCATTACGGACTCTACTAAATCTCTTTTAGAGGACATGATAGAGGTAGGCGGCGGGGTGAATGATCCAGCATTAGTGGCAGCCTATGGCCAGCATCAGCTTGAAACCTATAAATGGCTGGTTGAGCACGGTGTGGAGTTTCGCGCCCTTGAAGCGGTCAGTGGTCACAGTGTTCCCCGCGGGCACATTATTGATCCTCATCAGGCAATTCAATCTTTGTATCGAACGGTCAAAAAGCTGCCAAATGTGACGATTCGTTTTAATACACCGGTGAAAAGACTTTTGAAAAATGCTGAAGGCCGAATTGATCGTGTTCTTTACGAATTTGATGGAGTGAAACAGACCGTTATAGCTGCAGGTGGAATCCTCCTGGCATCTGGCGGTTTTGCAAAAAGTGAAGAATTTCTTGGCCAGTTTGCACCGCAATTAAAGGATGCTCTCAGAATTGGCGGGGCCGGGAATCAGGGAGACGGCATTCGAATGGCTTGGGAGCATGGGGCATGGGTTCAAGATTTGCCGTATCTAAATGGAACATATGGTTTCCACCCAACGGCATCTGGAGCGGTGAAGTCTCAGGGATTGGCATTTTACAAGGGTGCGATCATGGTCAATCAGCTTGGAAAGCGGTTTGTAAATGAATCTATTTCCTATAAGCTTTTGGGCAGGGCAGCCTTCGAGCAGCCTGAAGGCATCTCCTATCAGGTTTGGGACCAAACCGTAATGGATAAAAGTGTGTTTGATGATCCGCTCTACGATTTTGAATTGCTTCGCCGCCGCCGCCTTCTATACGTTGCTGACACTTTGGAGGAATTGGCTGACTGCATTGATGTGCCTCTGGAAGTGTTGGAAGAGACTATTTCCAAGTACAATCAGGGAATACAAAACGGAGAAGACCCTGATTTTGGCAGGAAAACGTTAACACATAATTACGGCAAACCCACACCGATTGAACAGGCACCGTTTTATGCATTTGAATCGACAGTTGCGATGCTGGCAACTTACGCTGGTGTGTCTGTGAATCCAGCTGGTCAGGTCATAAATTCGTTTGGCGAGCCGATTCCGGGATTGTATGCGGCAGGAGAGGTAACAGGCGGATTCCATGGGGCTGGTTATATGACTGGCAGCTCGTTAGGGAAGGCAGCGGTATTCGGCCGGTTGGCTTCGAAAGCAGCAGTTGTGAGAACAATTGTTAATTGAGTTACATGTTCAGGTAAATATTTTTGTTAATTCACAATTAAAAAGACTTAAAAATGGTTACTTTGTTAGATTCGCTGATAAAATTGAAGATTCGCCGATAAAGTGGTCGAATTCGCTGATAAAATCAAAAATTCGCCGATAAACTGGTAAAATTCGCCGATAAAATTTCTAATCCGTAAAATTAGAGCAATTTTTGAAGGAAAAATACCAGTTTGATAGACTCTATCATAAAAAAATCATTAAAATTCGCTGATAAAATTTCAAACCATAAAAATAGAGCAATTTTTTAAAGAAAAATACGAGTTTGATAGATTAATTCTAAAAAAACATAAAAAAGGAGGCCCCACCTATGAAAATCTGGCATCAAAGTCTCACTACGATTGACAGAATTCCGCAATATCGCGATGCCATCGTATATCACGTAAACCGAATTGCCCGCCCGGACGTCGAAGTCGTTTTGCATGGAATGACAGAAGAGACCTATCCGACCCATTATCCAGGAATTTTTATTACTCATGCATACTTGCAAAACCTGCACCGGGAGCAGTTTATTAGAGCTGCACTGATGGCAGAAAAAGCAGGATATGACGCAATGTTCATTGCAACTATTCCAGATGTAGGCCTTTTAGAAGCACGGACACTGGTTGATATCCCTGTTGTTGGCTATGGTCAGGCGTCTTTCCATATGGCCTCCATGCTTGGGGATTGTATAGGGGTAGTAAATTTCCTAGGACCACTTGCTGATGAACTCCGGCAAAATGCGGCCCGCTACGGACTTGGCAGTAAATTGGGACCAATTGTCCAGACTGAGGCAGGCTTTGACGCTGTATTAGCGGGATTTAATGATCCAGAACACGTAATTGCTGCGTTTAAAACAGCGGCTGAGACGGCCATTTCTCAAGGCGCCGATGTGATTGTACCTGGAGAAGGGCCGATGAACGTATTCTTGGCAACCCATGGAATCTCGCGGATTGGCGACGTTCCTGTCATTGATTCCTTTGCAGCGGGTATCAAGATGTGCGAGTCGTTAGTTGACCTCAGTAAACATTCTGGTGTCTACATGACACGCAAAGGGTATTTCAACGCCAAACCACCTGCAGAAGCAGTTGCAAGATTACGAGAATTATATCATTTAGAGCCTTCTCCAGATCCAAAAAATGACCAGGGTCTTGCCGTAAGGGGAAGTGGAACTCAGCTGAATAGCTAAATTTCAAAATTGTGAGGTGAGTTGAGAAATGCATATCGTCGTGTGTCTAAAACAGGTTTTAGACCCGGAAATAACCCCAAAGTGTTTTAAAATTGATCCGGAAACGAATCGACCAGAGAATGCCGACACTGACCTGGTACTTGACTCCTTTGCTGAAAACGCACTAGAGCTGGCTATCCAGCTGCGCGATAAAACGCCGGGAGCTACCGTAACAGCTCTCTGTTTGGGAGACGAATCTTCGGAGGGTGTCCTCCGAAGGGCACTGGCATTTACAGCCAATGCGACGGTACGCGTTTGGGATTCAGAATGGGAAAGTCTTGACGGACAGGCAGTAGGACATATACTGGCACAAACAATCAAAACCTTGGGCGGAGCACAGATTGTATTAACTGGATATCAAGCGAGTGACATCGAAGAAGGGTTAGTTGGGCCAGTCATAGCTGAAGAACTCGGCATTCCTTGTGTTACGCTTGTCTCCGAGCTTGAAGTGGAAACAGAAAATGTAAAGGCCACTGTTGAAGCAGAGGGGGGCTATGCTGTTGTCAGTGTCCCATCTCCAGCTGTATTTACCATTATTAGCACCGAGACAAACGTGCCAAGGCTGCCGAAGGTCAAAGATATCAGGCTGGCAAGAACCAAACCAATCACCCTATTCGAGTCAGAGGACCTTGAACTTGATGATGAGCGGTGTCTGCCAGGGGTTAAGCTTGAGCGGGCGTTCGTTTTAAACAAGGAAGTTCCATGCGAGCTTTTGGCAGGAAATGATGGAGCGGAACTTGCGGGCGAATTAGCTGACAAGCTATTGGCGCTCAAGATTTTTTAGGAGGTATTCCCCATGACAAAAATTCTTGTATTTGCCAATCACTTGGGTGAAAACTTAAGCTCTGGTGCCCGTGAAGCACTGGCATTTGGTGCCCGCTTGGCTAGTTCCACTGGCGGAGAAGTACGCGCTGTCCTGCTTGGGCCAGTAGCAGCTTCGGTTGCTAAGGATGCTATTGCCTGCGGGGCAAGCATCGTTTACACCGTTTCTAACCCGTTATTAGACGAATTTGATGTTGAATTGTACGTAAATAGCCTTTTTGAAGTAATTGAGCAAACGACACCAGACATTTTTATTCTTTCCTTTGACAAAATCGGCAAGGATTTAGCAGGAAGACTGTCCACACGTATGGGCGCATCTGCTCTAACAGAGGTAGTCGATTATAAAATTAATGATGATAAACTGACCTGGATTCGTCCAATCTATGGCGATAAAGCCTTCGGCGAGTATTCGACCACTCGTTCTAAAATTGTTTTGGGGATTCGACAAAAAAGCCAAGATGAGGGAAACCCAGTTGAGAGCCGTATTGGTGAAATCATTCCGATTGATTATACAGTTCCGGAAGAGATGGCCGTTACGAAGCTTGTGGTGAAAATTCAGGCGGCATTGTCGGACATTCGCCTAGAGGATGCCCGAATCATTGTTTCCGGAGGCCGTGGCCTCGGCGGACCTGAGGGCTTTAAAGAACTGGAAGCTCTTGCAAGCTTACTAGGTGGTGCTATAGGAGCATCCCGTGCTGCCTGCGATGCCGGATGGGTTCCATCAAACCTTCAGGTAGGGCAGACAGGTGCCGTTGTCTCTCCGGACCTGTATATTGCAGTAGGAATATCGGGGGCAAGTCAGCATTTGGCAGGAATTACAACTGCGAAAACCGTTGTTGCCATCAATACAGACGAAGAAGCGCCGATTTTTAAACGGGCCAATATTGGCGTTATTGCCGATTATAAAACTGTAATTCCATCCCTAACGGAAAAACTAAAAAAAGTGCTTGTTTAATAATATAGGGTGAATCCAATGTGATTCCCCTGTATTTTTTTATTTTCAAAAAATTCAGTTAGTGGAATAATAGGATTATAAAAAGAAAGGAAAGGAAAGGAGAAACAAGATGATTGTACAACTAGATAACGTCTCGTTAAAACGGGATGGAAAGTGGATATTGCAAAATGTGAACTGGCAAATTGAAAAGGGGGACCATTGGGTATTATTTGGATTAAATGGCTCCGGTAAAACAGCCATCTTAAATCTCCTTAACGCGTACTTTTTCCCGACAACAGGGAGGATAAATGTACTTGGAATGGAATTCGGAAAAACCTACCTCGGTGAGAAGCTTCGAAAGCAAATTGGGTTTGTTTCGTCTTCCCTCCAAGAAAAATTCCATTCCGGAGATAATGCCTTTGAAGTGGTTCTAAGCGGAGCATTTGCTTCCATTGGACTGTACGAAATCCCAACAGATGAAATGAGAGAAAAGGCAGGTTCTCTAATAGAGGTGCTTGGCTGCGACGCGTATGCCAACCGAAATTATCAAACATTATCTCAAGGAGAAAGGCAGCGGGTTCTCATTGCCCGTGCCCTAATGGCTGATCCATCCTTGCTCATACTGGACGAGCCAACAAACGGATTGGACTTTATTGCGCGAGAGCAGCTGTTGGAATCGATCGAAAGTATTGCGGCACAGCCTGATGCTCCAACCATTATCTACGTTACTCATCATGTGGAGGAAATCCTGCCTGTTTTCAATAAAACGCTATTATTGAAAGAAGGGAAGGTTTATGCAGCGGGAAATACAGAAGAAATGATTTCAAGTGAAAATCTCACTCACTTCTTCGAGCTTCCTGTCAATGTCTTTTGGGACAATAACCGACCGCTGCTTTCTAAAAATAAACATAAAGTATTCTCAAGCTAATCCAAAAGAGGGAATCAAGATTAGGAAGTGTTAATTTATACGCATGAACAAAATGGTAGAACCTGGCATACTTTGATTTAAGGAACTTAACTTTAAAGGATGGTCTAATATGTCCGGTTTTCCAATTCAGGTTAAAATTGATACAGTGTCGGGTGGAGTTGTACAATTTGGCGGGGCAGTGTTTGTTTCCCCAAAAAATGCTTTGAAGAGTACACATGGTTCAGGAGCTTCAAATACTGGTGTTAATATCCTAAATTTTAATGGACCTAGTTCAACCACCACAGTAGATACTGATGTGATTGACCAGCCAATTGTTCATGATAACTAAGGAATTATTTTGTGTTTATCTATACTTTAAAAAAAACCGCTTCCTAAAAAAATTAGGAGGCGGTTTTTATTTTAATAAGGTAATTACCAGAATATAAACATTTTTATTTCTCTTTAATGTGGGAATAACAAAATGGAAATAGTTAAAGTTAATTCTCAACGCTTAGGGAGGTAAAAATATGATATGGAAGGGAAGACGGCAAAGCACGAACGTAGAAGATCGAAGGGGTATGGGTGTTGGCGGCAAAACCATGATTGGCGGTGGTATTGGCGGAGTAATAATTCTCATCCTTTTTACACTGCTCGGAGGAAATCCTGGGGATATTATTAGTAACACACCATCTAATACTAATTCAAATTTAAATGTTTCAAAAGATGAATCAGCACAAGAGAAGGAACAAGCTGGCTTTGTATCTGTTGTCCTGGCTGATACAGAGGATGTATGGTCAGATGAATTTAAGAAGAGAGGGCTGACATACGAAAATCCTAAGCTTGTTTTGTACAGGGGCAGTGTCCAGTCGGCCTGCGGGTCGGCCAGTTCAGCAGTTGGGCCGTTTTATTGTCCAGCTGACCATAAACTTTATATTGATTTAAGTTTTTATGAAGAACTAAAACAAAAATTCCAGGCACCCGGCGATTTTGCGATAGCGTACGTAATCGCCCATGAGGTAGGACACCACGTCCAAACCCTCCTGCATTTGGGGGACCAGCCTTCCGCAGCAGAGAAACGAACGAATGAGTACTCTGTACGGTTTGAATTGCAAGCCGATTATTTGGCGGGTGTTTGGGCTCACTATGCAGAAGGGAAAGGCTATCTTGAAAAAGGAGACCTTGAAGAGGCACTGAATGCGGCAAAGGCTGTCGGTGACGATAATATTCAGAAGAAAGCACAAGGATATGTCGTTCCTGAAAGCTTTACCCACGGAACCTCAGAGCAGAGAAAACGCTGGTTTAATAAGGGATTTGAAAATGGAACAATTGAAGGTGGAGATACCTTTAAAGCGGCAAACCTATAAGGTTTTAAACCGTTGGAATGAAGAAAGGATGAATCTTTAGGGCGCAAGCCTATTTAGATTCATCCTTTATTATTATTGATTTGATTCTATAGGCAGCCAGGTTTGGGACCACTTTTCTATTTCTTTAATAATCGGCTGTAAAGCTTTCCCTTTTTCGGTTAAGGAATATTCAATTCGTACTGGTGTTTCCGGGAATACTTCGCGTTTAACGATATCAAGATTTTCTAAATCCTTAAGTCGCTCTGAGAGAACTCTTCCACTAATTCCCATAGAAGATTCTAATGCGCAGAAGCGTTTCGGACCTGATAAAAGCTGATAAAGGACAAGACCTGTCCACCGTTGGCTCAAAATTCCCATCGCTTTTTCGAATCGAGGACAAATGATAGACTGATTCATTGTTCATCACCCTTTATTAGTATATTACTATTAATTGTATAATTACAATACATAACAAATTAATTTGACATAAGTAAGTTTTAAAAATATAATTACTTACATAAAGTAACTAACCAATTTCATTTTACTCTAACCAATTGATTTTATCAATATGTCATTAACATAATGAAAAAAGGGGTTTTCAATCATGAATATGAAGTCGGATGTTTGCATTGTTGGTGCAGGTCCCGGCGGCGCCCTTTTAGGATATTTGCTTGCGAAAAAAGGTATTTCAACGATTGTTCTCGAACGTCATGAGGGAATAGACAAGGAATTCAGGGGCGAACATCTTAACCAGGACGGAGAACGAATTTTAAAAAAACATGGTCTTTATCATCAAGTCGAGCAAGCTGGACTTCTTTTAATGGACCGAATCGAATATAGCTACAACGGAGAGGTAATCAAAACCGTCACACCAGCTGATGGAGAGAAGCATGTTGGGATCCATGTTCCGCAAAAGAATCTGTTAAGTGCATTGATTTCAGCTTCTGAATCCTTTACCAATTACAAATTGATGATGGGGACAAAGGTGTCTGAATTAATGTTTGATAAAGCTGGCAGTGTTGCCGGTTTGAAAGCGATTAATGGCGACGAAGAAATGACCATTCGCAGTAAGGTTGTTGTGGGTGCGGATGGGCGATTTTCGTCTGTAAGAAAACTTGCAGATTTCTCCTTTACAACGATAAAACACGGGTATGATCTGCTATGGGCAAAAATCCCAAGCCCTGAAGGTTGGGAGCCGGTCATTAAAAATGCCCTTATCGATGGACAGCAGCTTGCATTATTTACCCAGGCAGGCGGGTTTATCCAAATTGGCTGGAATATTGAAGAGAACTCGTATCCAACTTTGAAAAAACAATCTTTCGCTCCCTTTATTGAGCGAGTAATGGCGGCTTTTCCAGAGTTAACGGAAACGCTGCGATTGCGAATTCAATCCTGGAACGATTTTATTTTATTAAAGGTTCAAAGCAGTCAATGTCAAACTTGGGTGAAGGACGGAGTGGTCATTATGGGGGACGCAGCCCATACGATGAGTCCAACTGGAGCCTTTGGCATCAATTGTGCCTTAATGGATGCGGATGTTTTAGCAGATGTCCTTAGAGAGGTACTGGATAAACAGGATGTAAGAGCTGCTCAATTAAAACAGTTTGAATTGACTCGCCGTGATGAAGTCGAACGACTACAGATGCAGCAGTTTGTGAAAGAGAGAACGTATCAAGATAATTTTGTCGTTTAGTATTATAATCTATAAATATATGAAATCGGGGGAAACCATAATGGAACAAGTACAATTAAATTCAAATGTTTTCTCTTTATTAGAAGATAAAATAAAAATGATAAAGAAAGGCAGTGAAGCCATTTATCTGGTTGGACCAATCAAGCTGCCTGTTAATTTATATGGGAAAACAGTCGAGTTTAAATGGTATAGTTGGCTGAAGAGCGAAAATGCAACGGAAGATTTTCAGCGTGTAATTAATCAACTATCATCTGCTAATCTAGCGGATTATCAGCAATCAAGTGTGCTAGTTTACGGGGATTTTGAATATGACGAGGAAGCATTAATTAGAATGCACTCGATCTGCCATACTGGAGACATCTTTGGCAGCAAGCGCTGCGATTGTGGCTATCAGCTTAAACAATCAATGAAAATGATTACTGAACATGGAACAGGGGCATTATTTTATTTAGCCAACCATGAAGGCAGAGGGATTGGCTTATTTAGTAAGGCAATAGCCTATATTCTACAGGAAAATGGCTTCGATACCGTAGAGGCGAATGAGGAGCTTGGTTTTGCGGATGATTCAAGGAATTACGATGATGCCATCGAAGTCCTTAAAGCGTTAAGAACAAAACCGGTAACACTCATTACCAATAATCCCAAAAAACTTAAAGCATTGAAAGCAGCAGGGCTGCCCGTATCCGGAAGAACTCCTCTTTGGGGGGATATCTCCGAGTACAATAAAAAATACTTACAAACGAAAGTAAAAAAATCAGGCCATATGGGGTAGACACATAAAATTATTCGTCATTGAAAAAGCAAGGAGAAATTTTCCTTGCTTTTTTTCACATTATAAAGAGGTAGGAAAGAATTTGAAGGATGATGAAAGTGGATGAACTAATAAGTAAATGCTGGCTAATTAAAAATGCCTTTAAACTAGATGTACAAGTGGTGGATCCTCAATTACAAACAATAGTGCACATATCAGATGATAGTGAGCCCTACATATTTATTGAAAGCCGAAAAAAAATGTATGTGGATGTTCAAAAAGCGGTAGAAGAGTCAAATCAATATAGTTTTTGTTTTCATACAGATTCTTTTCAACTTTCGTATTTGGCAGTTGGCCTGCATGTGGAAGGACAATTTCAGGGGATATTTTTAGCAGGACCTTTTTTGAATGAGCGGGTAACGGACCAATTTATCTGGAATGTCCTGAAGGTAAATCATCTTGATAATAGTTGGTTAAAGCCATTTGAGAAATTTTATAAATCATTACCCAATTTGGGACAATCCTACTTAGCAATCGGAGAGCTGATTGTAAATTTATTAGTTAACCCAAGGGTTGCTTCTCAATTCATTACGACGAAAAAAGGCAGTGAGCAATATCAGCCAGACGTACAGCCGCAGAATTATGATATGAATGGGTTTGAAGTTAAATTAAGGTATGAGGCAGAGAAGAAATTTTTGCATTTTATCGAATTAGGAGATAAAGAAAATGCAATGAAAGCTTTGATAGATTTTACAGGTGATTTTTCCTACAGAGTTCCGGGGAATCCTTTGAGGGCGAAAAAGAATCTTAGCTTTTCAAGCAATACGATGAACCGGTTGGCTGCTGCAAAAGGAGGTGTGGAACCTCAGTATTTACACGCGATTTCGGAAAAATTTGCCCTTAAGATTGAGGCAGCGGTTACAATGGCCGAATTAGATAAGCTGAGCTTCAATATGGTAGATGAATATTGTGAGGCGGTTAAGAATTTTTCTGTTAAAGGGCACAGCAAAGTGGTAAGGAAAGCGTTAATGTATATCAATCTCAATTTTCAGGAACCCATTAATTTGCAAAGGATAGCAGATGAAATTGGGTTTAATCGATCCTACCTCGCGCAGAAATTTAAAGAAGAAATGAATATTAGTTTGATTGATTATCTTCATCAAAAGCGAATAAATGAGGCCGTTTTTCTTATGGAACAAGGGCGGTTATCCATCACTGACATTGGCTTGCAAGTGGGATTTAGCAGCTATAACTATTTTTGTAAAATATTTAAAGGGGTAAAAGGAATGACCGCTTCAGATTTTATCAAGGCGGTACATAAATAGAAAAATATTTATTACCAGTAGGCGATTTTATATAAAAGTCAGCAATTTTGGGTGTGAAACCGTGATCAAAACGCTAATATGAATCTTAAGGGATATGCATCAAGCTTAGGAGGCGTTAATTATGGAACAAACACATAAACAGCCGGATCTAGAAGTCAGAGTCAAAAATATTATTGAAGTTGACGGATTAAAGTTTAAAGATTTGAACGGAAATGGAAAACTGGATCCATATAAGGATTGGCGGTTGAGCCCGAAAGAACGTGCGGAGAATCTAGTCTCATTGATGAATATCGATGAAAAGGTCGGCATGATGCTTATCAATACCCGTCAGATGGGCCTTTCTCAAAAGGATAAGAGCAAGACAAGCCATGATGGCGTGCTGGATGAAAGTATTGTGGAGAAGGGTGAAAATATTTTTGCTGCTTCAAAAATATGGGGAACAACCCATACCATTGAAAACATGAATTTGCGGCACTTCATTCTACGCGATAATTGGAGCCCGGCCGAAATGGCAGAGTGGGTCAATACCATGAATGAGGTATGTGAGGGAACACGTCTTGGTATACCTTGTTTAATCGCATCGAATTCAAGAAATGAAAATACAGAATTTATCTTTGGTATGAATGATGCAGCTGGGATTTTCTCAACTTGGCCGGGAACGCTAGGCCTTGCTGCTGCAGCACAAGGGGAGATTAAAAATGGCGGGGATTCCTCCCTTATCAGCCAATTTGCCAAAATAGCCCATGATGAGTGGGATGCGGTAGGGCTTAGAAAGGGATATATGTATATGGCTGATACCGTCACAGACCCAAGATGGCAACGGATCTATGGTACGTTTGGCGAAGACCCGGAATTTATTTCGGATGCGATCGGCCGTCTCATTGATGGATTCCAAGGCGAGGAACTAGGAAACCATAGTATTGCGATGACAACCAAGCATTTTCCAGGCGGAGGAGCAAGGGAAAATGGATTTGATCCTCATTATGAAGAAGGAAAGTGGAATCTATACCCAACGCCAGGAAGCTTAGAAAAGTATCACCTGCCTCCGTTTCAGGCAGCGGCAGACCATGGCACTTCATCATTTATGCCATATTATTCCATTCCAAGCATCAAAAAAAGTGTAGTTCAAGAATTCCAAGGTGAAGACATCCCTTTTGAAGAGGTGGGCTTTACATTTAATCATTATTTTTTAAATCATATCCTTAGAGGAAAGCTTGGGTTTAAAGGTTATATCAATAGTGACAGTGGCGTTACAAATAAAATGAGCTGGGGCGTTGAAACCTTAAGCGAAGCAGAACGTTTTGCAAAAGCGATTAATGCCGGGACAGATCTTGTTTCAGATACCAATGATGTTGAAAATCTTAAAAAAGCAATCGAAAACGGCTGGATTAGTGAAAAACGCATCAATGAAGCAAATGTACGACTCCTTACAGAAATGTTTGCTTTAGGTCTATTCGATGATCGTACCTACGTTTCACCAGAACATGCTGCTGAAGTAGTTAGTGATCAGGCTAACTGGGATGCTGCCTATGAAGCCCATAAAAAATCAGTAACTGTTCTAAAAAATCACAATCAGACGTTGCCATTAACAGCTGAAAAGCTTGATAATAAGAGGGTTTATATCGAAGTTTTTCACAAGGAACCAGAGCGGGCAGCTTTGTACACTGAAAAAGCAAGAAAAGAATGCCAAGAGCTCGGGCAGTTTACTTTAACAGATAACTATGAAGAAGCTGACACCGCTATTTTGTTTTTAAGTCCAAAATCCGGCGCTTATTTCAACGCGACACCTGGACTATTAGAACTCGAAATATGCGAGGATAAAACCTTAACTGCTTTAGACGGTTCTACGTATCAAGAAACGACTTTGACTGGAATGGATCA
Organism: Neobacillus bataviensis; assembly: GCF_019969725.1. Next base: position 828,405 of record NZ_JAHXYW010000001.1, on the reverse strand, counting down.
TCTCAAGGAAGTAGCGGACAGTATTCATATCCGTGGAGGAAAAGTGATTATAAGCGTAAATCTCATTCTGCCGTGGATTCTTGGAAATGTTGAACCTCTTGCAGATGTATTGATCGCTGGATACGATACCTACTATAAGGCACAGTATGAAGTCATGGCTGGCAATAGCCGTCCAGTTGGGGTATTACCGTTGACATTGCCTGCGAGTGAAGAAGTGATTGCAGTAGGTGAAGATGGTAAGTGTGTATCAAGAAACGATGTACCAGGTTACGACAAGGACCAATACATGCCTGAAGGACTTCAATATGCCTATAAGGATAGCGATGGGAATGTCTATAAACTTGGTCATGGACTGAGATTTTAATACAGTTAAAGGCGGGGAGCGTTAAACCTTGGTTAATCGGGGTTGGCGCTTTTTTTTATTTATTAAGTGATATTTGATATTCAAATATCCCAGAAACAGCTTATAAAGCCCGTCAGCACAAAAAAATAGAGATGAGGATCGATAAGAGCAGTTCATTAAACCCATTAGGACTAAAAAACAGGAGGCGACAGTATTTTATAATAGAGTATATTTTTCAACCGTAATCAGACAATAAAATGATGGAGAACATACTAGTTTTGAAAGGAGATTATTATGGAAAAAAATATAAAAACACCGCAAAATTTAAGTTATGAATCAGATGGAAAAATGGGTAAGGCCAATAATAATGTAAAAGCTGACGAAAAAGATCAGAGAGAATTTTTTAATACCACCCAAGACAGTGAATAGTAAAGGAAAAACCTACTTACTTTCGGGTAAGTAGGTTTTTCCTTTAACTGCAACTGGTCTTAAAGATTATTTTTGAAAGTAGGTAGTCAGGTGGGTACATGTGAGTTATGCGGGCGAAGTGAGGTTGAAATTACAATTCACCATCTCCTTCCTAAAGAAATGGGAGGAACCTTCGGGGACACTGCCAATCTGTGTATACCATGTCATAAACAAATTCATGCACTATATACAAATGAGGAAATTGCTGCCCGTTTGTCAACCCTAAAGGAGCTTCGCGAAGATAAGCAACTAAACCGCTTCGTTAAATGGATTCGAAAGCAGCCGCCAACAAAGTTAATGAAAATAAAAAAATCAAACCAGCGAAAACGGAAATAAACAACGACTTAAGGTTTAAAACTTAAAAGTTAAGACTTTGTTAATATTATTTATATAGGGAGTTAAGTTCTGTCAGGTACAATCAATTTAAGTCGACGAAGTCATAATTAGGAGATGAAAAAAATGATCAATAAAGCAAAATTAATCTCATCTTTACTCGGGGTGACAATAGCAATAGCAGCTATTAGTACAAGTACGCCAGTTAACGCTAGTGAGCAAAAGAAAGAGATAACAGCAGTACAAAAGCAATCAGAACATAAACTGACTAAAGGTCAGAAAATGGCCAACATACTTAGCAGTACAGAATGGCAAGGTACAAGAGTATACGACAAAAATGGGAATAACTTAACAAAAGAAAATGCAAACTTCATTGGTCTTGCGAAATATGATGCGAAATCAGGAAGATATGAATTTTTTGATGCTAAAACGGGTAATAGTCGCGGCGATAAAGGAACGTTCTTTATCACAAATGATGGAAAGAAAAGAATATTAATTTCGGAATCAATGAATTACCAAGCGGTTGTCGATATGGTAAAACTAAATAAAGATGTTTTCACTTATAAAAGAATGGGGAAAGATGCTGTTGGTAACGATGTAGAAGTATTCGTTGAACATGTTCCCTATAAAGAAAAAGATTTATCTTTTACTGATCCAGACAAGCAGTTGAACACTAGTACAGGAGATATTGTTAAAAACGTTGATGGAGATAAAATTTTAGGCAGCACCCTTTGGCACGGAACAAAGGTTTTAGATGAAAAAGGCAATGATGTTACAATGTATAATTCAAATTTTATAAGTCTGGCAAAATTTGATGCTAAGACAAATAAATATGAGTTTTTCAATGCGGAAACAGGCGAAAGCCGCGGTGATTATGGCTACTTCGATGTTCTCCACGGAAATAAAATAAGAGCACATGTTTCAATTGGAGATAGGAAGTATGGTGCCGCTCTTGAACTTACAGAGCTTAATCAAAAGAAATTTACCTATAAAAGAACGGGTAAAGACAAAGATGGTAAGGACATTACGATATTCGTGGAACATGAACCATATCAAGGTAATCTAAAACCAAAATTTGGTTTTTAAGGAAACAATAGAATTTGAAACAAGGTTGTCTACAAACAGGTGACAACCTTGTTCCCTTTTCGGTAAATTTATTAAAACTGTACCTCGGATCTGGAGGCACGCTTATGTCCATTCGGTGGCGGCTATTAATTTCACATACAACAATGCTAATCGTAACTCTTGTATTATTCATAATAAGCGCTATGTTAATACCAGTGGCGATTACAGGTGATGTCCGCAGTATTAAAGATTTGTATACACGTCAATATGCGCTTAAGCCTTTAACAAAACCAGAGGAAAATGTATTCCTGGATGTTAAATATTTAGCTAAAAAACAACCAAATCAATTGTTAAATGAAACCTTGCTTAAACAATTTGATCAAAAGTTAGATTCTGTTACTTCTGGATTAATCATCCGTAAAGGTGAAAAAATTGTTCATTCCTCAAAGATTATAAATTCTATAAAGGACGTAAAAAAGCTCCCTTCATTTGAACCAGAAAATATTAAAGTAAGAGACACCATCAGTATAAATCATCAATTTTTTTTATATGTAAAGTTTGATTTTTATTTTCCTGATCAGGAAAAAGGCAGTGTTGTCATCATGAGGGAAGTTAGTCCTTTTGTTGAACTGTCCAGAAGTTTGTTTCCGTTAATATTCGGATTATTATTTCTTTCCTTAATTCTTGTAAATGGTCTATTAAGTTATTTTGTATCTAAGAGTATTATTAAGCCGTTATTTTCTTTGAAAAAGGCAACAGAACAAATGGGAGAAGGTAATTTAAATGTAAAGATTGATAATAAAAGACAGGATGAAATTGGCCAGCTTAGCGATGCATTTGACAAAATGAGGATAAAACTTAAAGAATCCATTGACCTGCAACTTCAATATGAGGAAAGCAGAAAGGAATTAATTTCCAATATCTCTCATGATTTAAAAACCCCGATAACCTCTATTAAAGGCTATATTGAAGGTATTCAGGATGGCGTTGCTGTGTCACAAGGGAAATTGGAGAAATACCTTTCTACTATTAAACGAAAAGCGGCAGATATGGATCAATTAATTGATGATTTATTTCTTTTTTCAAAGCTTGATTTAAAAAAACTTCCGTTTGCCTTTGTGGACATTGATATATTCCGTTATATAAAAAACTTTGTTGAGGAAATAAATTTTGATTTAGAGGAAAAAGGGATTAAGATTACTGTAGAAAATCGGATGGATAATGCTGCGATAGTAATTGCTGACCGTGATCAATTAAGGAGGGTAATGACCAATATCATTGATAACTCCGTAAAGCATATGAAAAAACCAGAAAAAATCATAAACATTCTAATAAATGAAGAGGAAGATTTTGTTGAAATTGAGGTCCATGATAATGGCTCTGGAATCGAGCCTAAATCTCTTCCATATATTTTTGAGCGTTTTTATCGTGTGGACGCATCAAGAAATCAATCTACCGGCGGAAGCGGACTAGGTCTTGCCATTTCAAAGCAGATTATCACGGAGCATGGCGGCGATATTTCGGTGAGAAGTCAATTAGGAGCAGGGACGAGCATCCTCTTTACATTAAAGAAGGCGAAATAGAGTGGTGAATACATTGAAAAAAGTTTTAATCGTAGAAGATGATCTTGATATTGGAGAACTGCAACAAGATTATCTTGAGATTAATGGTTATGATGTTGAATTACAAACCTCTGGCAAAGAAGGGTTAAAACGGGCACTAAGTAAAGATTATGACTTATTAATTATCGATGTCATGCTGCCAGAGGTAGATGGATTCGAGATCTGTAAACAAGTTAGAGCTGTAAAGAATATCCCCATCTTATTTGTCTCGGCTAGAAAGGAAGATATTGATAAAATAAGAGGTTTGGGTCTTGGAGCCGATGATTATATTATTAAGCCGTTCAGTCCTGGCGAGCTTGTTGCTAGAGTGAAGGCCCATTTGGCCCGCTATGAGCGGTTACTAGGGAGTTCTGATACAACCAAAAAGGAAATAAGCATCCGAGGGCTAGTCATTGATGAAATGGCTCGAAAGGTTTATGTGAACAATCAGAAGGTCGCTTTAACTGCGAAAGAATTTGATCTATTACTTTTCTTAGCACAGCATCCAAATCGTGTCTTTAGCAAAGAAGATCTTTTCGAAACCATTTGGGGCCTCGATTCCTCTGGGGATATTACCACGATCACAGTGCACATAAGAAAAATCCGCGGCAAAATTGAGAAAGATCCCTCTAATCCTCAATTTATCGAAACAGTTTGGGGCGCAGGATATATGATATCGGTTTAATATAATCAGAAATAAACTAAATAATTAATTGGAGTGGTTTTCAATGAGTAATAAAAAATGGATGGAATATGCCATCAATCTAGCAAAGAATAATGCGGATAGAGGCGGAAAGCCATTTGGGGCGGTTATTGTAAAAGATGGAGCAATTATTGCTGAAGGAGTTAACGATGTCCTGGCAACACACGATCCAACCACACATGCCGAACTGCAGGCCATCAGTAAAGCTTCACGTTCATTAGGGACAGAAGATTTATCGGAATGTGAATTGTATGCAAGCGGAGAACCGTGTCCAATGTGTTTAAGCGCTATTTACCTTGCAAATATGAATAAGATTTATTTCGCCAATCCGATGGAAGGAAATCCTCTTGCATTGCAAGCAAAAAAAATCTATGAACAAGTTGGACTATCAAACGAAAAAAGAACAAATAAACTAATCCAATTATCGATTGATTAGTAAAATGGTTTGTTTATGAAACGTAAATTACTTTCTTTTTGTATTATGTTCCTTATTTTGGCAGGTTGTCAAAATCCCAAAATTGTTGAAAAGTCAAGTGAAGTTCCGATTGAAAAGGAGGTAAATATGAAAAATCAATTTTTTAAGGCTGTAGAAAACGGAAAAATAGACGAGATTAATAGTTTTTTAAATAAGGGAGTAAATATAAATAGCCAAGATAGTATGGGAAGGACAGCGGTCATGATTGCTACCTATGCTAATGATATAGAAACAGCCAAAGCCTTAATTGAAAAGGGGGCGGATGTTAATATTCAGGATCATATGAAGAATAATCCGTTCCTTTATGCTGGTGCAGAGGGTTATATTGGGATTTTAAGACTTACTATTGAGGCGGGGGCCAATCCAAAACTTTTAAACAGGTTCGGTGGAACAGCCCTCATTCCAGCTTCCGAACATGGATATGTAGAAGTGGTAAAAGTACTGCTAGAAAAAACAGAAATTGATGTCAATCATATTAACAATTTAGGCTGGACAGCCTTAATGGAGGCTATTGTTCTAAATGATGGCGGAAAGAAACAGCAGGAAACCATCATGCTATTAATTGACCACGGGGCAGATGTTAACATACCCGATTCCGAGAGAGTAACACCTCTTCAACATGCGAGAGAAAGAAACTTCGTAGAAATTGAGAAGATTCTCCTTCAAGCAGGTGCAAAAAGGTAGAACGATCTAATAAGAAAATTGGCGGTAAACTGTCTATTTTAAATATATAAATATTATGGTCTAAAACGAAAAACCCTTGCAGAGCAAGGGTTTTTGTACGTCCTAGAGATTTTCTCATTTTTGGTATAAGTCTAATGCAGAATATGATTTTGAAATGAGGAAAATACTAAGCAAAACATAAAAAGGGAGATTTTTCTATGTACACACTTAAACCTATTAATATTAATTCAGCAAAATCGGATTTAAGTGAAGAACTTACAGCAGCTGAAATGGGGAAACTGTGGGCCACCTATATGGGAAATAGCATGTCAAAATGTATTTTAAAGTATTTTCTTCAACATGTTGAAGACCCAGATATTAAAACTTTGTTAGAAAATGCATTAAAATTAAGTACGGAGTTCCTAAGAACAACAAAAGGGATTTTTGAGAAAGATAAATTTCCTATTCCGAAAGGTTTTTCAGAAGAAGAAGATCTAAATGCTGGGGCTCCTCGTTTGTTTCAAGATGAATACTACGTACATTACTTAAAATATGCTGCCAAAGCAGGGATGAGTATTTATAACGTTGCTGTACCGCTTGTTTATAGAAAGGATGTAGAAGAGTTTTTTATTAATTGTATGGAGTCTACCATGGCTTTGATGAAACAAATCAAAGATATATTAATGGGGAAAGGGCTTATTATCAAACCACCTATTATTCCAGTCCCCGATAAAGTGGAATTTGTTCACAAAGATTTTTTAAATGGCTTTTTAGGAGATGTACGACCATTACACGCATTAGAAATTACTCATCTTTACGATAATATTGAAAATAACACAACAAGCAAAGCACTCATTATGGCATTTAGCCAAGTCGTTAAATCAGAAAAGATTCGGGATTTGTTTATACAAGGGAAAAATTTTACTCATAAACACATTGAAATATACATGGGAAAACTTCATGAAAGTGATTTGCCCGCACCATCTCTTCATGATCATTTGGTAACAAAATCAACATTTTCTCCATTTTCAGATAAATTAATGTTGTTTCATAAGATGGACATGTTCGCCATGAAAATTAGGGCATTTGGAAATTCTGAGGCAGTAAATGGAAGACATGATTTGGCACTCATGTACTCAAAATCATTAATGAACATTTCAAGATTTGTTGAAGATGCAGCAAAGCTAATGGTGGAGAACGGCTGGATGGAGCAGCTGCCCTATGCAGTTGAGAGAAATAAGTTATCAAATGATGTGTAATCATCAGCAAAGCATTTGTATTAAAATTCTAAAAGAAAAAGGTTAGACAGATGTGAATCCAAAAGAAAAATTGTTATGGAGTATTGCTCTCCCTGGATTTGGTCAATTACTTAATGGAAATTACCTGAAAGGGATTATATTTATTACATTAGAATTTGTTATTAATGTTCAATCTCATTTTAATGAATTAATCTTACATAGTTTTAATGGTGAAATTTTGAAAGCCATTGAACATACTGAATATAAATGGCTCATGTTTTATCCTTGTGTTTACTTTTTTGCAATGTGGGACGCTTATAAAGATGCTGGTGGAGGCAGGGAACCCTATTCTTATTTGCCGTTTGTTTTCTCCGCCTATTTTGTGACTGTTGGACTTATGTATTCAGCGAGAGTGAAGTTGTTTGGAGTTTTGTTGGGAACAGTTTGGTTTCCAATGTTATGCGTGATTCCAGGAGTTGTCATAGGTATGCTCTTAAAAGCAATATTTAAGAGGGCTAAATTTTAGGTTAAGCCGATTGAGGTAGCCGCCTATAAATAATTTTAGGGGGCTATTTTTTATGCAAAGATAGCTGGTAGAAGTTTTCCGCAAATGAAATTCAAAAATGGTGTGGTAGTTCGACCGTATTTTCTGTTTTTTACTGCAGAAAGTAGTACAAAGATAAAAGACTGACTCAAAAGAGCCGTCATTTAACGACTTTTTGAGTCAACCTCGATTCTTATTTGTTTCTTTAGAAAAATGAAACTATAATAATATTTTTTCAGAATGAAGTAATGCTTGAAGCTCTTTTATAAATATAGAAATACATGGATTATTGTTATTCATATCCAATCCAACCTTTATAGCACAATTTAGTGGATCTGGGAAATTTAAGGCACATTTTTGACCGCTTTAAATGCATTGATTCGTCCAAACTTATATAAAGTGCCTTGCCCTGGGATTGGGTCTGTATTCGATTCTATTATTCGCCTTACGTTTACTTTAGATTTTGGATTAATGGCCAAGATTAGACCAGCCAGTCCGCTTACAAACGAAGATGCCTGGGATGTTCCGCTAAGAGGTCCTGTATCCCTACTTCCCATAGGATTAGAATGAGTAGGAAGTGTCGACCAAATAGAAACACCAGGTGCTGCAACATCCACCCATGACCCTCCATAGTTGGAGAAGCCTGCAAGTTGATCTTTTTCATCGGTTGCAGCCACACTAATTACTTCAGGAAAAGCCGCTGGATAGTGTTTCTGACTTGTTCCATAGTTTCCTGCAGATGAAATCAACACTACTCCTTTTTTTGTAGCATATCGTACAGCACGGTGTAACGTTTCATTTGCTTCTGGAGAGGCAAGACTCATGTTTATAACTTTTGCTCCGTGATTAGCAGCAAAGATAATTCCTTTCGCAGTGCGACTGATGGTACCTTGTCCATTATCATCCAATACTTTCACGTTCATCAATTTTACCGCATTAAAGGCAACAGCAGCCACACCTATTCTATTATTCGTAATTGCATCAATAATCCCAGCGATATGAGTGCCATGTCCATACAAGTCATCCATTGAAGAGGAATTCGAGAAGTTTTTATTCAGCACGACTTTTTGTGACAAGTCAGGATGATGCTTATTTATTCCTGAATCTAGTACCGCTACAACAACCGGTTTTAACTCCCGATTATGTGAAAGATTGGGATTGAGGACTTCAGATGGAATTCTACTCCAGGATTGCGGAGCCTGAATTTTTAAATGTCCCCATTGCAGAGGAGAAAGAGAGTCGTTGGGGGAATTTCCATTAAGCTTGCTGGTTGCTTTCGCGATCCAGTTGCGTTCTACATACTCCACTTCATTACAAGCGGAATAACGACACAAACTTGCAGTCAATTGATCAGGTTTAACAGAGACAACATCGACATTCAACTCTGTAATATGGTCAATCAACGTCGCTCCAATTTCTTGATGGATTTCAAGGCGTTTCAGACTAGAAACATGGGTACGGAAGCAAATGAGGAGTTTATCTGGGGAAAATTCCATAATATGCGATTCACCTTACCTTAAGATGATTGGTTCTATAATATATTCGGGGCAGAAGATTATGGACAAGGCAAATTGGCAGTATAGAGAAAAAAAGACTTACTTAGATGTTGCAATTAATCTAAACAAAAAAAACCTTGAATTATCAAGGTTTTTTTAGACATCCCAAAGAGGATTCGAACCTCCGACCTACAATTTAGGAAACTGTTGCGAGTTTTTTCGCTAAAAGGAATCTTTACTACAAATCTAGTGGAAATATTGGAAAGTGGTTACATTATTTTTGCATTAATACATATCTTAAGTAAACCCTAAGGCTGTATTTTATAGCCTACGAAGATATATAGCTATGTTTTTTAAACATAACTTTTGTTTATGTTAATATCAAAAATGCTTATTTTACTTAAATTAAATTTATAAATATAATTAATTTAATATTACGAATATTCACGAATGTAACCGATCATTAAAATCGAAATCAATAGAGATCACGTTTTGCATCGATTTTCAAATATTATTCCTAACTTTCATCGATGTAGTAACTTTCACTATGTTCATTCCCACTCCCTCGGTGTCCGTATCTCTAACTGTAAGCGTTTTCCCCTTGAGCCCGCAGTATGTTAAATGTTCTCGCTATTAAAATATTGATTTTGAATTGTAAGGAATATTGGTAAGTTATAACCTGTTTCATAAACTATTTTTCGAGATTGCTGATTATTTAATGAGTCGTACCAGGAGGTATCTATGATAAAACTGGAAGAGTTATTAGTGAATGATGGATGGGAAGGAATTGAATTTTGCTATCAGCAGGGATGGACGGATGGACTTCCTGTCGTTCCGCCAACTAGGAAATTGCTTGACCTTTTTCTGGATCAAGCCGGCTGGGATCCGGATGAAATTTTATTAACGGAACCAGTGCGAGGGAGAAAAGTAACTGCCGAAAAAATTGCAATTAATATAATCATGGCGGGATGTTTGCCCAGCTATGCACCTGTAATTGAAGCTGTGCTTTCGGCTATGAGTGATCCTAAGTATTCTCTCCATGCCCCGGTTACTAGCACTGGTGGTGCAGCATCACTTATTTTTATCAATGGACCCATCAGGAAGGAATTAGAGATAAACTGCGGCGTAAATTTATTTGGTCCTGGCTGGCGGGCGAATTCAACGATTGGCCGTGCAATTCGCTTAATTTATTTAAATTGTTTGAATGCAAAACCTGGAGTTCTTGATAAATCAACACAGGGGTGGCCTGGAAAGTATTCTATTTGTTTTGGCGAATTAGAAGAAAAGAGTCCTTGGAACCCTTATCATGTCGATTTGGGTTATGACCCCAATGAAAGTACTATTACCATTTTTGCAAGTGAGGCTCCCCACAATATCTTGAACCACCATAGTAATGATGCTAAAGGGATATTATTAACAGCGGCTGATGCTATGTCTGCAGCGGGGAGTTTTAGTAAAGGGCAATCCCTTGTCGTATTAGCTCCGGAGCATGTCCAATATGTAAAGAATGATGGATGGTCAAAATGGCAGGTTAAAGAATTTCTATATGAAAATGCCAAAAGGACTATAGCTGACCTTAAACGAACTGGGAAGATTGCCGGGCAAATGAAAGTTGGTGACGAAAATAAATGGGCACATCGCGGGCTATCTCCTGATGATATTGTTGTCCTTGTTGGAGGCGGCGATGCTGGTGGACATTCCTCATTTTTCCCTTCATGGAGCCGAGGCAGAGGAAATGTAATGGTAACAAAACCAATTCGAAAAAGAGGAGGATTAAGATGAACACTGGTAAAATGATTCAGCTTTTAAACCCAACCATCACTGATGTTGCACAGGATAACAAAGAAAAGGCGCCAAGATTAAGAACATTGGATGGCACGATTATCGGTCTGTTAACCAACTCAAAACATAAAGCGGACATGCTTATGGAAATGGCAATTGAACATTTAAGAAAAAAATATGCTATCAAAGAAACGATTTCTTTAGCGAAAAAGCATCCTAGTGAAAAGGTAACATTAAACGAAATTCAGATTCTAAAAAAGTGTAATGCTGTTTTAACGGCTATCGGCGATTGAGGCTCATGCAGTTCATGCAGTTTGCATGATGGGATCACTCTTGAACAATATGGCATTCCTACGGCCGTTATCTGCACGGAACCATTTGAAATGACTTCTAAAATGATGGCGGAGCTTCAAGGGATACCTGATTATCCCTTTGTTTTAGTGAAACATCCAATCGGCAGTTTAACGGATGAATTATTAAAAGAACGGGCAATAGAAGCTGCTAAAAGAATTGAAAGCATCCTTCTTTATGGGAAAACAGAATGAGAAATGGAGTGGAACCATGCCTGATATAAAAAAAAGTGTAGAGAATGTGCTCAATCAATACCGCCCGGCCATGGAGGCAGATGGGGTAGGATTGGAAATATCCAATATAGAAAACGAACTTATTCAATTAAAAATTTCATTCGAGGAAACTTCATGTATGGATTGCGTATTACCGAAGGGAACGCTGGAAATGATGCTCGCAAAATCGATAGAAAAGGTTACGGGTATAAAAGTTCAAGTGGAATTAGATGATCCGCGTGAAAAATAGTTTTTTAGAATAATCAATATTAAAAATAGAAAACTATAAAATTCTTAGGAGTGTAAAAAATGTCAAACAACACAAACAAACATTTTATCGGCATAGAGAACGTTATATCCCAAAGCAAAAACTTCTCGGATGCCCACAAAACTGATCCCGAAGTAATCGGGCTAATGGATGGGTTTCCACCATCAAAAGAGAAAACGGTTACGCGTGGAAATTGGTACAAATCTCCTTACCTGCGTTGGGCTATGCATCATTCCCGCCAGTTACAGCCTAGTGTTAACGTTCGGCGTGGTAACTGCATACCGGCCTATTTGGACAGTGTACCACAGAATTTGGATGAGCTGGTGTTTGTTGATGACATGGGTCAGTCTACTACACTTAAGGAAACATTAATTCAGAGTAACACGGACGCTTTCCTTGTCATGCACAGGGGAAAGATTGTTTATGAAAAGTATTTTATAGGCATGAAACCTCATCAACCGCATGGACTTGCTTCGGTTACTAAATCATTTGTTGGTACGCTCGTCGCTATGGAGCTGCACAAAGGAAATCTGAAGGCTGATGATAAGGTTGACATGTACATTCCTGAACTGTTAGAAAGTGCTTTTGGTGATGCAACTATTCAACAGCTTCTTGACATGCAGGTAGTTTGTGATTATCCTATTTTATTTCCAAATGATAACTACATTGACAACCAACGGAAGTTATTATTAACCGCAATGGGGACAACACCAGCAAACGAAGGGTATAAGGGGCCAAAATCAATCTATGATTTTCTTGACGTGATAAGGAAATCCGGCGAACATGGCTCATTGTTTTGTTACAGCAATGGTCCTACCGAAGTACTGGGTTGGATTCTCCGCCGGGTGTCCGGCAAATCTCTCTCAGATCTTCTAAGCGAAGAGATCTGGTCGAAATTGGGAGCGGAAGAGGACGCCTACTTTATTGTTGATGGACATGGCACTGAACAGGCTTGCGGCGGGCTCAATGCTACTCTTAGAGACATGGCCCGCTTCGCGGAGATGATACGTAATGATGGATTTTTCAATGGACAAGAGATTGTACCAAAGGCGGTTATTGACGAAATTCGTAAGGGGGGGAATCGGGAACTGTTTGCACTGAGTGATAAAACCAATTCAAGACCGGGCTTTTCATATCATAATCAATGGTGGATTACTCACAATAGATTCGAGTCATTTGAGGCGAACGGACTGTATGGACAACGGGTTCATATTGCCCCTCAAGCTGAGATGGTGGCTGTCCAATTCTCGACTCACCCGGGTCACAGCAATGAAACATCGAAACTGTTTGCAAATGTTTTTGAGGCGGTCGCTGAATATTTGAACTAAATATGTTTTTAATTATATGCTTTTGGAAGTTTAGAAGACAAGTAACTTTTAATAGGGGGGGTTTCAATGCGAAACTCAATTAAATGGATAAATATTGGAGTAGTTTTTATTATGTGTGTAGTTCTTGTCTTAGCAGGCTGCTCGTCAAGTCAAACATCGAAAACAACGGAAAAATCGAATATTGCCGGAGAAAAAGAAACAAATAAAGGGCCAAAAGTTCTAAAGGTTGCAGTACCAGGCAACGCAACCCATTTAGACCCAGCATTCAGCAGCTCTGGCCCTGATCGTACTGTCAATCAACCCATCTATAATGGCCTTGTCCACTTTAAACCAGGCACAACTGATGTGAATGCCATTGAAGGAGATCTTGCCGAAAAGTGGGAAAATAATTCTGACGGAACGATATGGACTTTCCATCTCCGCAAAGGAGTCAAATGGCAATTTGATTATGGAGAATTCACATCCGCAGACGTAAAATATACGTTTGATCGATTGCTGGATCCTAAAACAGGTTCAGCTTATACGGAGGATCTAAAAGTAATTAAAGAGGTTCAGACTCCAGATAAATATACGGTCGTTTTCCAATTAAATCAGCCGGATCCCATTTTTCTGCAACGCTTACTGGTGGATGACATGGGCGGTGCGATTGTAAAGAAAGAGGCAATCGAGGCTGCCGGTAAAGATTCGATGGTAAAGCCGGTCGGAACTGGGCCTTTCATGTTAAAGGAATATAAATTAAATGAAAAAGTAGTTTTAGAAAAAAACCCAAATTACTTCCGCGGCGAACCGAAGTTGGATGAGATCGAATTTGTGACAATGACAGACCAAAATGCCGTTGATATTGCCATGGAGAAGGGCGAGATTCAGTTGGCTACTGGAAGTGGCGATAAACTTTGGTTGGAAAAAATGAAAACCAAAAAGGATTTAAAAATTGACTTTCCGGGAGCGCCTATAAACTGGCTTTTGCATCTAAATTCATCTATTAAACCGCTTGATGATAAACGTGTTAGGGAAGCAATTGCACATGCCATTGATATGGACAAATATGTGAAGCAGGTTACTGATCCGGGAGTCGCTATGTTAGCATCAGGACCGATAGCAAGTAACCTCGATGGACATACAGATTTAGGTGTTTATAAATACGACCCTGAATTATCAAAGAAATTATTAAAAGAAGCGGGTTATCGGAATGGGCTGGAGCTGCCGCCGAACTTCGTCAATACTCGCCCAGCCTATTTCAAATTGATGACTTACATCCAGGAACAACTAAGACAAGTAGGCATCAAAATGGAATTAAAGCAAGCTGATATTCCTACCTATCAAGCAAATATTCGCAAAGGTTTAAACAATGTCGTTTTGAAGGCGGGTACTTTCAAGTCTGCATCTTTTGCGTTTTCCGATTTTCTTAGTTCATCAATTGGTAGCACAAACTATTCACATTACAATAAGTCAGACGACTTAATCGTCCAGGCTACTCAGGAGATGGATAAAAACAAGGCAAAAGAATTGTATGCAGATATTCAAAAACAAATTATGGCTGATTATGCAGTGATTCCTTTAATTGAAACAAATAATGTTCTTTTCAGAAGGACAGAAGTCAATCTAGGCTATGATATTAAAGGGACGTTAGTTTATTCCTATCCAATATATGAAACAACTGACTTGCAATAAAGAAATGATTTAAAAGGAGGAGTGAAGCTTTTCTCACTCCTTCTACACCTATCAAATTGCGGGGTGATTTCATTGATAAAATTCCTTTTACGTCGGGTATTAATAGCGATTCCTACCATTTTTCTTACGATTAGTATCATTTTTTTCACCCTTAGGGTCTTGCCTGGCGATCCCGCCTCCGTGATATTAGGGGAAAATGCCAGTAAAGAATCAATACATAATTTACGGGTGCAAATGGGCCTTGATTTGCCGATTTGGCAGCAATATGTACATTATTTGGGGGATCTTTTAAGAGGAAACCTGGGAGACTCACTTTCTTCAGGCACACCGGTCATGACTTTGATTGCGAAGAATTTAACTCCTACTTTCGCGCTTTCGTTTGCCAGTATCGTTATTGGTTGTGTAGTTGGAATACCAATTGGGATTCTTTCAGCATTAAAGCCCAATTCGTGGATTGATACAATCGTCAGAGTTTTTTCCATGATTGGATTATCAGCTCCTCCTTTTTTACTCGGGATTTTTTTAATCTTAGGCTTTTCATTAAAGATGAATATTTTTCCATCAATGGGACCTGGGGAAGGTCTTTGGGGAAGTTTGTATCATTTAGTCCTTCCTGCAGTAACTTTGGGAATCATTCTATCAGGTGTAATGATGCGATTCTCGCGCGCAAGCATGTTGGATGAAGTTAACCAGGATTATATAAGGACAGCACGAGCCAAAGGAATTCCGAATACGGTTGTGATTTTTAAACATGCTTTGAAAAATAGTCTGATTCCTGTCATTACTGTAATTGGAATTGATATAACGGCATTAATCAGCGGTACTGTCATTATCGAAACCATTTTTAGTCGTCCAGGTTTAGGGAGTCTCGCGGTTGGAGCCATTTTCACAAGGGACTTTACCATTCTTCAAGGATGTTTAATCCTGTTTGCTGTATTGGTTATTGTAGTAAATCTCGTAGTCGATATCAGTTATTCATTAGTGAATCCAAAAATTAGACCCAGATAGAAAGGAGATGCCGGGATGACGCAGCCATTACCGAAAGAAACAGGATCCAACCTGATCACAGAACTGCCTCGCAATGAAAAAACAAAAGCTAGACGGAAAAAATCTGCAGAATGGACTGCTTTTAAAAAAAGCAAATTAGGCATGATTGGGCTTCTTTTTTTAGTTTTCATGTTGTTACTCGCTTTAACTGCTCCATTTATTATGCCTTATGACCCGCTTGTACAGGATATAACTAGCCGGGCTCAGGGAGTTTCTGCAAAACATTGGCTTGGGACGGATGTTGTTGGAAGAGATATTTTAAGCCGACTTATTTGGGGCTCGCGAACTTCCCTTTTTGTCGGTTTTATTTCTGTCGCCTTCAGTACGATTATTGGTGGATTTCTTGGAATGACCGCAGCCTATAAGGGAGGCTGGCTTGATGATATCGTCATGAGAGCACTTGAATCCATTATGATGATTCCTCTTCTATTATTTGGATTAATGGTCATCGTAGCTCTCGGTTCCAGCATGACAACATTAATTATCGTAATAAGCATCGGGTTAATTCCAGGTGTAGCCAGGATGGCACGAGGATCGGCAATGGAAATCAAAGAGAAAGAGTATATTAAGAGTGCCATATCATTAGGTGCAGGCAGTTTTCGTGTGATTATCCAACATATCTTTCCCAATATTTTAGGACCGCTCCTTGTTATTTCTACACTTAATATGTCATCAGCAATCCGGATTGAAGCCAGTTTAAGCTTTTTAGGAGTAGGAGTGCAGCCTCCTACTCCTACTTGGGGAAATATGATTCAAGAAGGCTTTGAATATATTACCTCTATACCTGGTTTAGTACTATTTCCAGGATTGGCCTTGTTACTAGTATCAATTGCATTTAATGTAATGGGGGATGCAATCCGTGATGCTTTTGATCCCCATATTAAACAACAGAGAAAATAGGGGGAGCGGATATGGGTACAATTTTAGAGATGAAGAATGTTAGAGTCGGCAGAAAAAGTAGGGATGGGTTTAGCGCCATTTTGGAAAATGTAAATTTCGCCATTGATGAAGGTGAATTCGTCGCGGTCGTTGGGGAAAGCGGCTGTGGAAAAAGTATGACGGCCTTGTCGATTATGGGTCTTTTACCTAAGGAAATGGAAGTTGGCTCAGGCAGCATCGCCTATTGCGGAAAAGACCTGACAAAAATGACGGCAAAAGAGCTAAACAAAATTCGCGGCAAGGAAATTTCGATGATATTCCAAGAGCCTATGACTTCTTTAAATCCTTCCTTTACGATTGGAAATCAATTGGCCGAAGTGTTTCAATATCATACTAATCTTTCTGCAAAAGAGATTAAGCAACAATCCATCGAAGTTTTAAACCAAGTGAAAATTCCTGACGCCGAAGAAAAATTGAAAGCTTACCCTCATGAGCTTTCAGGTGGTATGAGACAGCGGGTTATGATTGCAATGGCACTTGCATGTAAGCCTAAAATCTTAATTGCCGATGAGCCAACAACTGCATTAGATGTTACCATTCAAGCTCAAATACTTGAACTATTATACGAACTACAACAAAAGTTAAATATGACAGTCATCATGATTACGCACGATTTAGGGGTTGTTGCTGAAACTTGTCATAAAGCAATTGTCATGTATGCAGGTCAAGTGATTGAAGAAGCACAAGTAGAAGAATTGTTTGAAAAACCAAAACATCCCTATACAAAGGCATTAATGCTCTCCGTTCCAAAATTAGGAGATCCTAAAAAAGAATTATATGCCATTGAAGGCTCAGTTCCGGACTTTGATCACATGCCGAAAGGATGCCGGTTTCACCCAAGGTGTCCGGCTGCGACAATCGAATGTATTGAAAAAGAACCTCAACTGGAGGTAATAGGACAAACAAGGAGGGTCCGCTGTTGGCACATGTAAAGGCAGAAATACTGCTCGATGTGAAAAACTTAACCAAATACTACCCAATAAAAGGTAACTTTTTCGGTAAGTCCAAAGAAGTCATTAAGGCAGTGGATGGGGTTTCTTTTCAAGTAAAAAAAGGGGAAACTTTTAGTATTGTCGGTGAATCTGGCTGTGGAAAAAGTACAACGGGCATGTCCTTGCTGCGGTTAACAGATGCTACTTCAGGGGAAATAGTATTTGACCAAAAAAATGTTTTAGAAATGAAAAAATATGAAATGCAAGAATACAGGAAAAATATCCAGGTAATTTTTCAAGATCCATATAGTTCCCTAAATCCTAAACATAGTATAAAAAAGATTTTAAGTGAACCGTTTGTTATTAATCAAACGCTCTCAAAAACAGAATTAGAAGAAAAGATAATCTCACTTTTGAGATTAGTAGGTTTAGATATTCATCATTTACATCGATATCCCCATGAATTCTCAGGCGGACAGCGGCAAAGAATCGGAATTGCCAGGGCCTTGGCTCTAAATCCACAAATCATTGTTTGTGATGAACCAGTATCAGCATTAGATGTTTCTATTCAATCACAAATCTTAAATTTACTAAAGTCACTGCAACAAAAATTAGGTTTAACATTAATTTTCATTTCACATGACTTAAGTGTTGTTGAACATATTAGCGATCGAATTGCGGTCATGTATCTAGGGAAAATTGTCGAAACCGGAACTCGTGAGGAAATATTTAATAATCCACAGCACCCATATACAAAGGCACTGCTATCATCTGTTCCCATAGCAGATCCGAAACAAAAAAAAATGAAGCACAGAATAAATATAGAAGGGGATATACCGAGTGCCAAAAATCCGCCAAAAGGGTGTGCCTTCTATTCAAGATGTCCAGTAAAAATGGATAAATGTAACGAGGTTATTCCTGAGTTAAGGAAAGTCTCCCCTAATCATCAAGCTTTATGTCATTTAATTTAAAATCTAAGCATTAATAAATGCTAAAACACGCTGATAATCGATTCAGCGTGTTTTTTGCTTATAAAAATGTTTTTGTTGTTGTTCATTAACTTTTGATCCGTATTATTTACTAAAGCATTACAAAGGTAAAAAGTATAAATGCTGCATAAATTACGGGCCTATCTTGCTGTAATTGCTAAGTCAGACTATTGAATTTCTTAAATAACATGCAAGCTGTAGTTTTAAAATGTCTTCTGGGTTCGAAAAGGAAATTTGAAGTTTTTCTTCGATCCTTTTTAGCCTTTGATATAAGGTATTAACATGGATATGCAAAAGTTTAGCTGTTTGTGTAGCTTGACGGTCGTTTTCCATATAGACAAGCAGGGTTTGTTCTAAATCTAACGAACCATCTTTATCAGATTGGAGCGGATTAAAAATTTCATTAATAAAAGAGTTCAAGTCATCCATAGGTTGGTGAATAAATAGATGATTAATGCCAATATCTTGATAATTTACGATGCTTTTAAGCTGCCTCGAGATAAGAAAAGAAAGGGCTTTATCCGCTTCGGAGTAACTTTTTGCTATATTATCCATACTTGGGTAGCAAGTACCAATCCCTATTTTTAGCGATTCTTCATGGAAATTCATCCAATTAGAATGAATAAGCTCTACTTTCTTTTTTACATAATCCTGATCTGCATATTGATTAAATTGGCATACCAACGTCACTTTATGTCCATAACCAAAAACGGTTGAAACATATATTCCTAAATGTTTTTTTATTTGGGCAATTAGTTTATGCACTTGCATATTAAGAAAGTGAAAGTCCGCATGAGGATGTATATGAATTGCGATTGCCAAATAATAGGGATGATCATCAATTCTAAGCTCCATGGCCTTCTTTCGTATCAGATTATATTCTCGGCACTGAATAAAATCATTAAATAAATCATTTGTTTTTTGATAATAAGAATCCACTAATGTTTGATTTCTGATAATCTCTAATGCAATCACAGAACTTGCCTGTTCAATAATCATTTTGTTTAAAGGAAAAAGTTCATCCTCCTCCATATCCACTGCCATTATTCCAATCGGTACATCAATCGCAATAATAGGGTGAATATACAATGACTGATTATTTAAAGACTTAGTAAAAAAAGATTGAGTTTTTAATTTTGTATTTATCTCTAGAGGAAGTTCCCATTTCCGTTGGGTTGGACTTGAGTATTGTTGATGATCTGTTAAGTCTACAATCATTAATGGATGGTTTATCATCTTTTTTATTTCATTTGCGATTTTTTGTAAACCCTTATTTTGAAGCGACAGTTTTATTAACGTATTGTGTATGGTATCTCGTTGAATTAAAAGATCATTTTGTTTTTTTAGATTTTGGTAAAGTTTCGAATTTCTTAATACAATCGAGACCTGATCAGAAAAGCTTTCTAACAGTTGTTGATCATCTTTCGTTAAAAGGGGATAAGGACCATTTTGATAGACAATCAATACACATAAAGTACTCTCCTCAACCTTTATTGGAACCGAAATAATGGATTTTAAATCGTCAAATTGGACAGAATTATACAGATAAAAAAGATTATCTGCCGAAATGTTAGAGGATTCTGAGATAATATCATCTATATTTGTAAGAATAAAAGATTTATTATCTTTAAACGTTTTCCCAATAATTCCCTCCCCGATCTTCATCCTCATTTTTTTAATTTCTTCATTAGGTCCGCCCGTCCAAGCTTTAGGAAATAGCACATCTAAGCTTGGTTCGTACATCCATAGAACTCCCATATCTGCTGCAGGAATAACAGATATGGCATTTCCTAATATTTTCTTTAACAAGTCATTTAAATCTTCGAGTACGGAGATATCACGGATACTCTCCATCATTTTGTTCCTAATATATTTTTCTCGATCTAGCATTACTTGCAAGTAATGTAAATCTATGATCGGTTTAAGTTCCTGCTTGCTCTCATTGTTTAGTACGGAAGATTTACTGATTCTGATAACTATAGTTGTATGATTGGAATAATGGTAGTAAATATCGGTGAAATTTTCATGTGTTAGTATTTCTTCATTGAAAAATCTTCTTGGTACCGGCGTTTCTTTGTCAATATGATGGGATAATACGAGTGAAAAATCTAATCCCTTTATACTTTGCCACACCTCAAAATGTGAGAGGGAGCAGTTATCTATTAAAAATTGTTTGATTTTCATCAAGGTATCCACTATTACACTCCCCCTATAGGACTTACATGTAGAACTCAACATAATATATGTAAATATTATATAGGACTGAACATTGTTTGAATAGTTCAAATTTTTTATACTTAAATAGAATTCAACAAATTTCGCAAGGAGGAACGTTATGGTATCCAAATTATCGCAGAACTGGAAGTATGTCATTATCATCTTGCTATTTTTAGGATGGTCAATTGGAAACTTTGATCGATTTTTCATGAATTATGCGATTTTAGGTATTTCAAAGGATCTCCAGTTAAGTGCCTCCCAGACAGGAATTGTTTTAAGCAGCTTTTTTGCAGGTTATGCCTTAATGCAAATTCCAGGTGGATGGCTCGCAGATCGTTTTGGTTTCAGAAAAATCATTGTCATGGCTGTTTTTGCTTGGTCCGTTTTCACGATTTTGTCCGGAATGGCATGGTCATTCATGTCTTTAATCCTCATTCGATTTCTTTTTGGAATTGGAGAAGGAAGCTTTTTTCCATCTGCATCAAAAGGTATTGCGAGTTGGTTTCCGCAAAATGAACGGAGCCGGGCTATGTCCTTCATGCTTACTTCCGGTACGATAATGGGAGTAATAACACCAATCTTGGGTACCCAGTCTATGCAAACGATCGGTTGGAGAATGATCTTTTATATTGCGGGTGCTATTGGCATTATATTTACCTTACTTTACGTCTTTTTCTTAAAAGAGCGGAAAGGTTCAACTGTAGGCAAGTTTGAAAACCCTTCCAAAAATAAAGCGCCATTAAGAAATGTTTTAAAAACTCCGATTATATGGAATTTGTTCATTGCCTATTTTGCGATTTATGCCGTGCAATGGGGATTAATGGCATGGATGCCAACCTATTTAGTTAAGGCACGACATCTGGACTTAACATCTGTTGGGTATATTTCAGCTATTCCAGCGGTTGCAGGAATTATCGCGATGCTTGCAAGTGGCTATATTTTAGATAAATTACCTGAAGGGAAAGATAAGGTAATAGCAGCGATATTTGCAGTATTAACGGCGGTTTTTCTTTATTTAATGGCTTTTGCACCAAACATAGCTATGTTTGCTGTCTATCAAAGTGTTGTTACTGTATTCATGTCGTTTAATATTATTTTAATCATCTCAGCGCCATTAAAAATGTTATCAGAAGAGGTTGTAGGAACGGCAAATGGTTTTATTAATACAGGTGCACAATTCGCTGGGGTTCTTACTCCGATGTTAATAGGGTTTTTAGTCGATGCTTTTGACGGTTCTTATACAGTGGCTTTTATTATGCTGATTATGTTTGCACTATTGTGTGCGGGATCTTTATTTTTGATTCGCTCTAAGAAAGAGGTTCCTTCTTTCAAAAAAAATGCAAGTTAGGAGATGGAAAAATTGACTGCTTTATCAGAAAAAATTACTAGTTTAATAGATGAAAAACGTCCATTGTTTGAAGAGCTAAGTGATCAAATATGGGAGTTTGCAGAAACCAGATTTGAGGAATTTCGTTCAGCTGATTTGCTTTGCGAAGCAATGGAAGATGAAGGGTTTACCGTAAAAAGGGGGATAGCTGGTCTTGAAACAGGCTTTATTGCCTCCTATGGATCGGGTCATCCAGTCATTGCGATTCTTGGTGAATATGATGCTTTGGCAGGGCTAAGCCAACAAGCGAGCAGCTATACGTTTGAACCCATTATGAAAAATGGAAACGGCCATGGCTGTGGACATAATTTACTGGGGGTAGGATCGTTAGCGGCTGCTATTGCGGTTAAGGATTATATGAAAGAACATAAGCTTGCTGGAACCGTACAATATTTTGGCTGTCCGGCAGAAGAAAGTGGATATGGGAAAACATTTATGGCAAGAGACGGTCTTTTTAAAGATGTGGATGCCGCCTTCTCATGGCATCCTGCCACAATGAATGCTGTCATGAATTCCACTGCAAATGCGGTCATCCATGCACACTTTAAATTTAAAGGGAGAAGTGCCCATGCCGGTGCATCTCCACATTTAGGAAGAAGTGCATTAGATGCAGTCGAACTTATGAACGTCGGTGTCAATTATATGAGAGAACACATGATTGATGAAGCTCGGATTCATTATGCTGTAACCAATACAGGTGGATTGGCTCCAAACGTTGTTCAGGCAGAGGCGGAAGTGACTTATTTAATCCGTGCACCGAAACCATATCAAGTAAAAGAGCTTTATGACAGGGTAGTAGACTGTGCCCGTGGTGCAGCACTTATGACGCAAACGAAGGTAGATTACGAAATTCAAGGCTCCTGCCATAATTTAATTCCTAACTTAACTCTTGAAAAAGTGATGCACCAATATATGCAAGAAATTGGAGCTCCCCTTGCTTCAGAACAGAATATAAACTATGCAAAAATCATTTATGAAACATTGACGGACGAGGAGAAGCGTGCGGCAGCTTTACAAGCGGGAAAACAGGGAGCTTCTCAATTAGCCGAACGGCCTATTGCCGACTTTATCGCCCCATTTTCTGAAAAAGAAACATTTATGGGAGGTTCTACGGATGTTGCCGATGTTAGCTGGAATGTACCAACGGCGCAATGTGTTACTTCCACCTGGGCGTTTGGAACACCGTTTCATACTTGGCAGGCTGTCGCGCAAGGTAAAGAAAGCTATGCCCATGATGCCATGTTATTAGCGGGAAAAGCCATTGCGTGTACAGCTATTTCGGCTCTTGAAAATCCGGAATTACTTGAAAAGGCTAAAAAGGAATTGATAGAAAGGCTTGAAGGAGAAACCTATGAGTCGCTAATCCCGAAAGAGCTTACACCTCCGATATATAAACAAAAGGTGTATCAAACAATATAGAGTTCAGGAGTGGATTTGATAAATCGCAATCTATGCGGATTTTTCCTAAGTAAGTAGGAAACAGAGAGACGGTTCTTATGCTTCAGGCGTAAGGACCTTCTTCTTTAAAGGGAGTGAGCATATGTCTTTTACGAGTTTAAGTGAATTAATGGAACTTGTTGAAAATGAGAAAACAACTATTGCGGAATTAATGATAGATACAGAGGTAAAACAGAAAGGTGATCCTAGAGAAACGATACTTGAAAAAATGGCTGAGCAATTTGCAGTGATGGAGGAGGCTGTCCGTAAAGGAACGATGAGGCCTGTTATGTCCCGGACCGGTTTGACAGGCGGGGACGGTCACCGCCTTCACCAATATGCCGAAAATGGGAATTCCTTTATAAACCCTATAACATTAAATGCTGCAGCGTTTGCGCTCGCGGTTTCAGAGGTAAATGCGGCGATGGGGCGGATTGTGGCAACACCGACAGCAGGCTCAGCAGGAATCCTGCCGGCTGTACTGGTTCATGCCCTTGATAGCGGAAAATTTACCCGTAAGCAAATTGTTCAGTCCATGTTTACTGCCTCCGCCCTTGGCTTGGTTATTGCGAATAAAGCATCAATCTCAGGGGCTGCCGGCGGGTGTCAGGCCGAAGTCGGATCTGCAACAGCAATGGCAGCCGGCACCCTTGTTGAGCTGGCCGGTGGAACACCGACGCAGGTTGGAAATGCCGTTGGAATCGCCTTGAAAAATTCACTAGGGTTGGTCTGTGACCCAGTGGCCGGGCTGGTGGAAATCCCGTGCATCATCCGTAACGGTTTACATGCGATTACCGCACAAGCTGCAGCAGATATGGCGTTAGCAGGGGTAGTCAGCATCATCCCTCCGGATGAGGTAGTCCATGTGATGCATGAGGTAGGACAGCAAATGCCAGAATCATTGAGAGAAACAGGGATAGGCGGTCTTGCCGGAACTCCAACAGGCAAGAAATTAAAAGAACAGATATTCAATGAAAAAGCCAGTGGCTGCGGCCCGGCAAAATACCAAAGTGCCTATGAAATTATCGGCCCTGTAATGGTTGGCCCTTCAAGTTCGCATACGGCCGGGGCTGTTCGAATTGGGAACATTGCCTACCAGCTGTTGAATGAAAAACCATTATATGTGAGGTTCTCATTAATGGGATCCTTCGCTGAAACCTACCAAGGACACGGAACAGACTTAGCGCTGTTAGCGGGTGTTATGGGATTATCGACCCTAGATGATGGCATCCCAAATGCAAAGGCAATTGCCGAAGAACAGGGCTTACAATATGAATTTACGAAAAGGGTGCTTGGAAGTTATCACCCTAACACCGTTCTTGTAGAATTATCAGGGGCTTCACGTACTGTAAAGGTGTTGGCCAGTTCTTTAGGTGGGGGCAAGGTGGAGGTTCAGGAACTGGATGATTATCCTTTAAAATTTTCCGGCGAACGGCCGACACTTGTGATCCGCCATAAAGACCGAAAAGGGGTTATTTCCGAATTATCAGCTGTTCTTTACCAAAACGGATTTAACATCGCTCGGATGGCGAATGAACGTTCAAAAATAAATGGTCCGGCAATCACAATTTGCGAAATTGATAATCATGTCGAAGAAACTCTGTTAACACTCTTAACAAAGGAAATTCCAATTGTTAACGAAATTGTCTTGGTTGAAACTAAATAGTATCCAAAAACATTTTATTGTTATGGTAAGTTTTTTCAATCATTATAGGATGCATATTTTTAAGAAAAATAAAAGCCTTGAAAAATCAAGGCTTTTTGACGTCCCGAAGAGGATTCGAACCTCCGACCTACAGTTTAGGAAACTGTTGCTCTATCCTGCTGAGCTATCGGGACAAGTTAAAGAATATTTATTTTCAGGACGTGCTGAGTTACTGAGAAAATTTTTATAGGAACGTTCCTTATTATAATTAGTTAATAGAAAAAGGTCAATAATAAATTGTTAATGCATGGGGAAAATCCATAGAAAAGCTTGGTCCTTTGTAAGATTAGAACCAAGCTACATCTATTATGCCGTTATAGCAGGCTTATGACTTTTTCCTTTTCTTGCCCAGGCGATCAAGATTGCTAAGATTAGGGCAAAGCCTAGGTAGCCCATTGTGGAGTATACTTTTCCTACAAGTGTAGTGAACCCTATTATGCTGGCGCCGAATCCCAGTAACCCGGTCACTACTACGGCCGGCTTGAAGGATTTACTTTCTGGTTTAATGAAACGGACTGTAAAGGCGTAGAACATACCCACTGCTGTGTTGTACATCATACCAAGTAAAGCAATCGCCATTAGAATGCCTACTGCCGGGTGAATCTGTGCGGCGAGTTCAAGTGTTGGCATATCCACACCGCCTACGATATCCATTTTTACAAACATTGAGAGATTAATTAAGATGATCAATATACCAAGCATAATTCCGCCAAAAATACCGCCCAGTCCCGCTACTTTACGGTCTTTAATGGTACCGCCCATAACAATCAATAATGCGGCACCCGCGGCGATATTATAGGATACATATAGCAGTGCACCCATAATCCAGTTTGAAGTTGAGGAACTTTGTTCTTTTGCTAATGAATTTGCTTCAGTGAAAGATATATCCATGGTAAAAATAGAATATATTAAAATCACAAATATAATGACCATTAAATAAGGGGTTATGATTGCAATTAAATTAATAATATTTTTTACGTTTAATAATAGAGTTAAGATGGTGGCAGCCACCATAATCACGCTGCCTATCATGGGATCAATGCCGAGCATTTGCTTGAATGTCGAGCCTGAACCCGCAAACATAACAACAGCTACACCGAATAAAAAGAAGGTAATGATAACATCTAAAATGAACCCAATATAACGACCGCCTAAATAGTAAATAACCTCTTTATGAGATGATGTCTGGAGGTCAGAGCCCAACTGTGCCAGGGTGTAGCCTAAAAATGCGAACGCCACAGCAGCGATAATTCCTCCAACGGTTCCCCAAATACCAAAGCTGGTAAAATACTGCATAATTTCTTGCCCTGAAGCAAAGCCGGCCCCGACAATTAAACCGACGAACGCTCCGCCAATTTGTAAGCTTTTCTTCATCCTATTCACCCCATTATTTGTAATGTTTTTTCGCTACTGTAAATGCATCTACTGCATCCAGATCCACTTCATAGCCAATTCCGGCAGTTTGAGGTACCTGAATATATCCGTTTTCCGCCACAACTTCGGGCAGGATAATATCTTTTTCCCAGTAACGATTCGAGCTTGCTGTATCGCCAGGTAAAATAAAGTTTGATAAAGTAGTTAATGCAACATTATGTGCTCGTCCGATCCCGGACTCAAGCATGCCGCCGCACCATACTGGAATCTCATTTGCCTCACAGTAATCATGGATTTTTCTTGCTTCCGTCAAACCGCCGACTCGTCCGATTTTAATATTAATAATTTTTGTACTGCCCAGTTCTACCGCTTTACGCGCATCCTCAACAGAATGAATGCTTTCATCTAAACAAATTGGAGTTTTTAGTATTTTTTGCAGCTGTGCATGATCGATGATGTCATCCGATGCTAAAGGCTGTTCAATCATCGTTAAGTTAAACTCATCCAGCTTTTTTAAAAGCTCTGCATCCTCCAAACGGTATGCCGAGTTTGCATCTGCCATAATCGCAACGTCAGGGAACTTCTCGCGCAATGTTCGCATGACTTCAACATCCCAGCCCGGCTTAATTTTCACTTTAATCCGTTTGTAGCCTTCCTTTACATATTCATCGACTAACGCTACTAAGTCGTCAATTGATTTTTGAATGCCAATACTAATCCCAACTTCAATTTTTTCTTTTTTTCCACCGAGTGCAGAAGCAAGAGATTGATTGGTTTGCTGTGCATAAATATCCCAAATGGCACCTTCAATGGTCGACTTTGCCATATTATTTTTTCTGATGGGGGCAAAAAGTTCACTCACTTCATCAGGATGGTTCATTTCCTTCTTTAATAGTAACGGAATTAAAAAATCCTCTAACATATGCCAATTTGTTTGTAATGTCTCTTCGTTGTACCAAGGGGAATGGAAGGCTACCGACTCGCCCCATCCAATGGTTCCGTCTTCGTCTCTTGCTTCTAGTAATAGAAAGTCTTTGTCTGTAAATGTTCCAAAGCTAGTAGTAAAGGGTGCTTTTAATTTCATTTTTAAATGGCGAATCGTAATGTCTGTAATCTTCATTTTGTTTCTCCTCCTAGTGCTAACGTATCTTTTTTTACAAAAATGTATTTATTGTGTGTTTCATTTGGCTGTAATCGAACAGTGGCATATCCCGCTTTGAATAAGCGTTGGAACTGTGTTCGCGTCTGTATTCGCCAGTCCATCGCCAGTGGTTGGCTAGCGGCTTTTAAGGCTTGAAAATCCTTTGGTACAGCCAATGAATAGGCAGGGCGGTTTAGATCCTGCTCAATGCCCCCAACGTAAACAGGCAGGCCTACTTCATTAAATGAAATGGTGTTTATAGCTGCAGGCCAATCTATATTTGGTAAATGTTTTTCAACAACATAACGACTGGTTAAATGCCAATGCACTTCAAAACGGTCTGACGGCAGTCCTTGATTGAAGACGTTCTTCATCTCACCGTAGCAATTTTCTACATAAGTGTCACAAATCCCATTAAGCTTGGTTAGATTTAAATATCCGTTTCGGGTTTCAAGCGGGTCATATGTCCAGTGCATTGAGTCATAGCCTTTCGTTATGGCAATTTCACGTTGTTCAAGCTTAAGTTTTTCACCTATGCCGTGTGAACGGTAATCCTCGTCAATTCCGAGCATATGTGAGCATAAATAGCTTTTGCCATCACGGAAGCCGGCAAAGCCATAGCTAAAACCGATTAATCGGTTTCCGTCAAAGGCACCGACCATAATGCCGCCGTTTTTTACTGCCGTTAACGTTTGGTGTGTTGGAGTGGGGGGCATTTCCCAAACTTTACATTCCAGTTCTTGAACTTGTTCCATTTCCTCAATTGTTTTCAGTTCTCGAATGATAATCATTAATTCTCGCTCCTTTCTATTGGTTGTAATGCCAATACTAAGGCTCTTGTAATGATTTGAGCCCCTATCGGGAGCCGTTTTCGATTAAATGTCATATGTGGATGATGTAACCCGGGGGTGACCCCGCAGCCAAGTCCAAGCATCGTTGTTTTTAGTTTTGGTCTTTTATAAGCGTAAAAATGGAAGTCTTCTCCGCCTGGAGTGACAATTTCCGGTGCTAAATGTTCCTTGCCTGCTACATCGATAATCGCTTGTTGCATAATCGCTTTTGCCGTTTCATCCACTTGAGCGGCGGCAATATGGGCATCCACTTGGTAATCAATCGAAGCTCCATACATCATACTCACGGCAGTGATAACTTTTTCAAACCCGGCAGTTAATGCCTCCATCGTTTCATTATTTTGAGCCCTTGCGTCAATACTAAAGGTTGCCTTACCAGGGATGATATTTGTTGAGGTGCCGCCTGCTTGAAGCTGTGTCATTTTAATAGAAGCAGTTTCAGCCGGGCTAATCCAAACCCGTTTTAACCCGTCAATTAAAGCGGCTGCTGCCTCAATTGCGTTTACCCCTTTTTCAGGCCGGGATCCGTGTGCTTCCACTCCTTTTATGGTTCCGGTCAAAAGTTTTGCAGCCCCATGATAAAGTGCCGGCGCATACGTCCCGTCTTGTAGTTCAAAATGCGGTCTTACATGTGTCCCGAACAGATAGTGAAGCGAATCAACAACGCCTTCCTCCACAAGTGCCTTTGCCCCTTGTGCCTTTTCCTCAGCGGGTTGAAATATAATACGCACGGCTCCTGTAAGTGTTGGGGCAAGTTCTTTTAATAAAAGAATGGTGCCAAGTGCCATTGTCATGTGCCCATCATGTCCGCATGAATGATTGGCGCGGAACTGACCGTCCACTTCCTGCCATAGAGCGTCGATATCTGTACGGAATCCAACCATGGGAGTCCCTTCGCCAATATCTACATATAATCCAGTCATATTTTCAAATGTATATGGTTCAAAACCTTCTTTTCGAAGAAAGTCTGCAATAAATGCGGTTGTTTCAACTTCCCCCCAACTGACCTCCGGATTCCTATGTAAATGTTCGAAAATTGAACTTAAACGTTCAGCTAATGTTTGTTCTGTCACCATTGTCAACTCCACCTGTCCGAAATAAAGCTATATTGAAAATCATCGTACTTAACCCTTTGATTGTTGTAGTAAACTGGATCAAATGTCATCATCCCTGTAACTAATATATTTAAAAAGGAAATGAGAGAAGGCATAAGATCAATGGTTGATAGCTCAGGTTGTTCTAATATAAAAGCGTAGGAGCAATAATTATTGATAGGAGCAAGTTTAGAATCTGTAACGGCCAGAATCGTAATACCCCGTTCATGGAGTGCCTTGGCTATTTGTATTGGTTCTTTAAAATAACGGTGTAGTGAAATGACAATTACCACCGCTTGTTCATCGATTTCCTGGAGGGTTCGAATCAGTTCTGCTGTTTGTGTTTGGATAAGCCTGACATTAGGCCTAAGAATATTCATCGTAAAATGCAGCCACTGAGCACCAAACTCCGATGCACCGGCACCCACAATGTAAATATTTTTCGCTTCATGTAATTTATGTGTTGCATCATTAAATAGTTTCTTATCAATTTGTTTGGCAATTCTGATAATTTTAGAGCTATCTTTGTTCATTCCTTTTTCGACCAGGCACTGGTCATTGAAAAGCTCTTTTTTAGAGGATACGTAATTCCCCAGTGTACTTTCAGATGTATGGTTAAATACAAATAGGGTAATTTCTTTTTGCAGCTGGGTATATCCTTCGAGCCCTATTGCATAGCAGAAGCGAATAACTGTTGTCTCGCTTGTGCCAGCCTTGTCCCCAACTTCGGCTGCAGAATGGACACCGATAAAGGTTGGGTTTTTCAGCACAAAGTTTGCCACTTTTTGCTGTGCCTTCGATAGTTCATTAAAATACAGTTCAATCCTGTCCTTGATGGTTTGTTCTTTCATGAAGTCTCTCCTTTAATTATGCATAAAATGAAGTATAAACTTCTTTTTGATGAATATAAAAATAGCACAAATTAAAATTAAAAACAATAAATATTCAGAAATTTTTAAAAAAGAACAGAGAGGAAAGGTTTAGGAGATATTCGCTTGACAAAAAAAGGACCGGGCAATGCCCGGTTTCTCTTAATTTGGATTGTTTATGGAATGGACAAATCCCGGTCTGCCTCCAGCTTTTTGGGTGATTTCTCACGGAAAATAAGCCAGACGAAAAGACTAAGGGTGATTAATAACCCCTCCATTGAGAGGATATAGAAAGGGTATGGACCCAGAACGTCTAATAAACTGGCACCATCTGGTTTATGGCTTAAGAACATATAGTTTCCGCCTGTTAGTTTATTAATCAACATAATAATGGGCATTAAAATATTCAAGAAAACAAACAGCTTCAAAACGGACCAAATGGTCGGGCGGTATCCCTTTGCCCAAGTGAAATACAAAGGAACCCAAATCTCCATTAAATGAGTATAAAAGAAATGAAAAAACCGAAAATGTGGGAATTCATAATTTAATAATGGAGTGAATATTGCCTGAGTGGCACCTAATAATGCCGTAAATAATAAAATCTCATAGATTAATTTTTTTCTAGTCAGCAATAAAATGACCGTTAGGATCAAGCTGATGCTGCATAATTCCAACGGAAATGCATGACTTACATCCCAGCTTCCATTGATAGCCATCCAAAAATGATAGGTTACTTCAATTGAAATTAATGAAACAGCAATCCCAATTTCCACACCGCGCCATTTCTCATCCTTCAGTTTATTTCGATAAAGAAAAATCAAAATGGCACCCAGAAATAAGATGGTCATGATAACAAAGTGACTAACTGAAAACATATCAAAATCATAATTTGTATTACTTCGGCCAAACCACTCCATAAATTCACCACCCTTATTTAAATAATATCATGGTATGGTAAAAGATGGGGATAGATTAATCGGAATATTTAAAAAATTATTTTCTTTGATGACAACATTATATATTTGAAGAATTAATCAATGGAATTTGGGTATTTTATAACAATACACCAAAGGAGATTTCAGTGATGATAAACCTCATTTTTTGGGCCTTCTTTTTAGTACCATGGCTTTCTCTATTCTTTTTAAAAAACTCGGCTATTCGCAGGTATATGCCGGTTGCCTTGTTTGCAACGGTTATTAACACAATCTTTTACCAAATTGCTTGGACTTATGGCTGGTGGAAATACAAAGAAACTCTTTTTTCGTGGGATAAGGTAGCACAAGTACATACCGTATATGGTGTATTTTTGGTAGGGACGATCTGGATTTTTTATTTTACCTTCCGTAAATTTTGGATTTATTTCCTTGTTAATTTGATTACAGATTGTATCTACTCTTTCGGTTTCAGAGCTTTATGGAAGAAACTCGGAATTACTACTAGTGGGGGAAACTTGTCACCTCTTGAAGGGATTATGTATATGACTCTAATCTCAATCACTCTTTACATATATCAACTATGGCAAGAAGGACTGTTTGGGAGAGAAAATAAAATTAGAGAAGAATAGGTTATTGAAAAGGGCTGAGTTTAACTCAAGCTCTTTTTTTGTCTTAAAGAATTGGAAGTAATCGCTGAGTGCCTCACCCTTCATTTATGGTATAATAGTTTGTCGAAGATACTCGAAAGATTAAAACAGTGGAGGTCATTATGGCTGGTTATACGCCGATGATACAGCAATACTTAACCGTAAAGGCAGATTATCAAGATGCCTTTTTATTTTTTCGCTTAGGCGATTTTTATGAAATGTTTTTTGAGGATGCAATTAAGGCATCACAAGAATTAGAGATAACCTTAACAAGCCGTGAAGGTGGTTCGGAAGACAGGATCCCGATGTGCGGTGTTCCCTACCATTCAGCCCCTGGATATATCGAACAGCTCGTTTCAAGAGGTTATAAAGTAGCGATTTGCGAGCAAATGGAAGACGCCAAACTAACAAAAGGTATGGTAAAGCGTGAAGTGGTCCAATTGATCACTCCAGGAACGCTCATGGAAGGCAAAGGGTTATCAGATAAAGAGAATAACTATATTGCATCGATTACAGCATTTGACGACCAAACGTACGGATTTGCCTATAACGATATTTCCACAGGTGAAAGCAGAGTAACCTTGTTATCCAATAACTTTGATGAAGTATTGAATGAATTGGCCGTTTTAGGTGCAAAGGAAGTGGTCGTTGCCAGCAGTTTTGATGGCGACCTGCAAAAGAAAATGCGTGAACGCGATGTCCTTGCGATTTCGTTTGAAGATAATAGTTCAATAGATTTAAATTTTACTCATTTGCTCGAAGGGTTAAATCAGGACAAGCTCAAGCAAACGGTGGCAAGATTGTTTAATTATTTATATCGTTCGCAAAAAAGAAGCCTTGATCATCTACAGCCAGTAACAACCTATCAAATTCATCAATTTATGAAAATTGATTATTTCTCAAAACGGAACTTGGAATTAACCGAAACGATTCGCTCAAAAGGAAAAAAAGGCTCACTGTTATGGCTGCTGGATGAAACCATGACCGCCATGGGCGGCCGGATGTTAAAGCACTGGATTGACCGTCCATTGATTGTCCAAGACGAAATTGAATACCGCCATAAATTAGTAGAAGTGCTAATGAACCATTATTTTGAGCGTCAGGAACTTCGTGAAAAATTAAAAGAAGTGTACGATTTAGAACGTTTAGCAGGCCGTGTTGCTTTTGGAAATGTGAATGCACGCGACTTGGTTCAATTAAAACGTTCCTTAATTCAGATACCTTTTTTAAAACAAATCTTAAACAGTATGCAGAATGAAGAAGTGAATAAAATCGCAGATCTTCTAGATCCTTGTGAAGAAGTGACTGATTTATTGGAACAGGCTATTGTGGAGAATCCGCCGCTTTCCTTAAAAGAAGGAAATATGATTCGTGACGGCTACAATGCCCAGTTAGATCAATATCGCGATGCCAGCCGGAACGGGAAAACATGGATTGCCCAACTAGAGCGTGAGGAAAGAGAGAAAACCGGGATTAAATCGTTGAAGGTAGGGTATAACCGGGTATTTGGCTATTATATTGAAGTCACCCGGGCCAATCTCCACCTCTTAACGGAAGGTCAGTATGAGCGCAAACAAACATTAACCAATGCGGAACGTTTTATTACCCCTGAATTAAAGGAAAAAGAGGCGTTAATTTTACAAGCGGAAGAAAAGTGCGGCGAGCTCGAGTATGAGTTATTCACGGAAATTCGTGAAATCGTCAAAGAACAAATTCCACGTCTGCAAGCACTTGCGAAAACCGTCAGCGAGCTCGATGTGCTCCAGTGCTTCGCACAAGTGAGTGAGGAACGCCGTTATGTGAAACCACAATTTTCAACGGAACGCCGTGTGGTAATTAAAGATGGACGTCACCCGGTTGTTGAGAAGGTGTTAAACGCCCAGGAATATGTACCAAATGATTGCTTTATGGACAGTGACCGGGAAGTTCTGTTAATCACGGGGCCAAACATGTCCGGTAAGAGCACGTACATGCGCCAGATTGCCTTGACCGCCATCCTCGCGCAAATCGGATGTTATGTCCCGGCTGATGAAGCGGTGCTGCCGATTTTTGACCAAGTGTTTACCCGAATTGGGGCGGCCGATGATTTGATTTCAGGCCAAAGTACCTTTATGGTCGAAATGTTGGAAGCGAAAAATGCAATTGCGAACGCAACGCAAAACAGTTTGATTTTATTTGATGAGATTGGACGAGGAACATCAACGTATGACGGGATGGCTCTTGCACAGGCCATCATTGAATATATTCATAACCGGATTGGGGCGAAAACACTGTTTTCAACCCACTATCATGAATTAACCGTATTGGAAGAAGAACTATTGAAGTTAAAAAACATCCATGTCAGTGCGATTGAGCACAATGGCAAGGTTGTTTTCCTTCATAAAATAAAGGAAGGCCCTGCTGACAAGAGTTACGGTATTCATGTCGCTCAGCTGGCAGAGCTGCCTGCTGAATTAATTGACCGGGCCAATGAAATTTTAACAGCACTTGAACAGCCTGAAGCGGTTCAGATCGTTCCAGTAAAAGTGGAAGCAAAAGTGGTAGAAAAGCCTGCGCAGTTATCCTTTTTCGATGAACCGCAGGAACCAAAAAAGCCTGAGCTTTCTACTAAAGAGAAAAAAGTTTTGGATAAAATCAAAGAACTGGATTTATTAGATGTAACACCACTTCAAGCAATTAACATGCTGTATGAGCTTCAAAAGAAATTAAAGTAGGAGGCGATTGCTGGTGGGTAAGATTATCCAATTAGATGACGCCTTATCAAATAAAATAGCGGCAGGAGAAGTAGTCGAACGCCCTGCCTCTGTCGTGAAGGAATTAGTGGAAAACGCCATTGATGCCGGCAGCACGGTCATCGAAATTGAGGTAGAAGAAGCAGGACTCGCGAAGATCCGCATCACTGATAATGGGAACGGAATTGAAGAGGATGATGTGCTGCTTGCTTTTCAGCGGCATGCTACTTCTAAAATCAAAAATGAAAATGATTTATTCCGGATTCGCACTCTTGGATTTCGCG
Organism: Neobacillus bataviensis; assembly: GCF_019969725.1. The sequence goes on along the minus strand of NZ_JAHXYW010000001.1, from coordinate 793,284 downwards.
GCGAAGCCCTGCCAAGTATCGCTTCTGTTTCCAGGCTTGAAATGAAGACCTCTACTGGCGAGGGTGCTGGAAATTTGGTCGTCATTGAAGGCGGCAAGGTAGAAACCTTTGAAAAAGCATCCAGCAGACGCGGCACGGATATTACGATTACCGATTTATTTTTCAATACGCCTGCACGTCTGAAGTATATGAAAACCATTCACACAGAGCTTGGAAATATCACGGATGTGGTGAACCGGTTGGCGCTATCGCATCCAGAGGTAGCGTTCCGCCTGATTCATAATGAGCGGAAGCTGCTGCAGACAAATGGGAATGGCGATGTTCGTCAGGTGTTAGCGGCGATTTACGGAATGAGTATTGCCAAACAGCTCGTGCCCATTTCCGGTCAGTCGCTTGATTATAAAATTACTGGATTTGCCTCGATGCCAGAAGTAACAAGAGCATCGAGAAACTATATCTCAACCATGATCAATGGTCGGTTTATCAAAAACTATCCATTGGCAAAAGCGATACAGGAAGGGTATCATACCTTGCTTCCTATTGGCCGGTTCCCGATTGTGCTTTTGAATATCGATATGGATCCCTTGCTTGTCGACGTAAATGTCCATCCATCGAAAATGGAAGTCCGCATCAGTAAGGAATCGGAATTGAATGAACTCGTAACTTCTATCATTAAAGAGGCTTTCAAATCGAAGGTATTAATTCCGACTGCCTATACCCCTGTGAAAAAAGAAACGCCAAAATCGGAACAAACTTCTTTGGTTTTGGACGAGGGTACTCCTCTATCGAATACATCGTTTGTGAAGAAGGAGCCTGTCATTTATAAAGCGCCTGAAGTAACAGTAGAACGACCTTATACTTTCGAACCAAAAGAATCGATTTCTGAATTAAAAACCTGGGAGTCCGTTGATCCTTTTAGTGAGGTACCTGCAGATACTTATGAGGATATGGATGATCCTATTTCTGGATTGGTTGAAACACGAATTGAATCTCCGGTTGAGCCACAAACTGTGCCAGAGCCAGAGCCTGTTGAAGATGAGAGCCGGGTCCCTCGGTTGTATCCAATCGGACAAATGCATGGAACGTATATTTTTGCGCAGAATGAAAATGGTCTTTATATCGTCGATCAGCATGCTGCTCAGGAACGACTTAAGTACGAATACTTCCGTGAAAAAGTGGGGCAGGTGCAGTCCGAGCTTCAGGAAATGCTCGTGCCATTAACGTTTGAGTATTCAACTGACGAATACCTGAAGATAAATGAATACTCGAGTGAGCTAGAAAAGGTTGGCGTTTTTCTCGAGGAGTTTGGCATGAATAGTTTCATCGTCCGCTCCCACCCGCAATGGTTTCCTAAGGGTGAGGAAAAACAAATCATTGAAGAGATGATTGAACAGTTACTTTTGATGAAAAAAGTGGATATCAAAAAGCTTCGTGAGGAAGCAGCCATTATGATGAGCTGTAAAGCTTCGATTAAAGCAAACCGCCATTTACGCAACGATGAAATCCAAGCGCTGCTGGATGATTTGCGTAGGGCATCCGATCCGTTTACATGTCCGCATGGAAGACCGATTATTGTGCATTATTCGGTATATGAAATGGAGAAGATGTTTAAACGGGTCATGTAAATAATGGAGAAACTGCATTGAAGCACAGAAAAGGCACGTAGTGATGAGCTACGTGCCTTTTCTGTGTTTAAAAACGATCTTTCATTTACCGGAGGAGCCTTCTTCTGAATAAATTGGGTAATGAACTGCCGTTCATATAAAAAAACCGACCTTTTTTGCATTCGAAAGGTCGGTTTTAAGTATGTTCTATTATTTAGCTAAAGAGATTCCGTTAACAATCTGAGTCAATGCCTCATTTATTGGCGTAGCCGGACGGCCAAGAAGCTTTTCGAAATCATTGCTTTCGATTTCTAATGCTCCGTTGCGGATGCCTTTCTGGATGCCAACTAGGAATGGAATGAGGAAATCCGGTAAACCAGCACCTTTCATGATATCAGCATAAGTGGCGTCATCCACCTGTTGAACAGGGACTTCTTTCCCTAATACAGTGCCTAGGGCAGAAACCAGTTCTTCCTGTGACAATGGCTTGCCAGAAAGCTCATAAATGGTATTTTCGTGGCCTTCTCCAGCCAGTACTGCTGCCGCTGCCTCTGCGTAGTCTTGTTGAAGTGTCCAGCCGACTTTGCCAGAACCAGCGGATGTCACCCATGGAGCTCCTGCGAGGACACCTTGAATACTTGGAATTTCATTCTCTAAGTACCAGTTATTGCGTAAGAAGGAGTAAGGAATACCAGTTTTCAAAATCGCTTCTTCTGTCGCAACGTGTGGAGGGGCAAGGAACATCGTGGTTTCACTTGCATTCGCCAGACTAGTATAAGCAATGAATTTTACCCCTGCACGTTCTGCCGCCGCAACCGCATCCGTATGCTGACGAATTCTAGTTTCATTGTCCCCATCCGCGGAAATAAGTAATAAACGGTCAATACCTGCAAAAGCCGCATCCAATGTTTCTGGACGATCAAAATCTCCTTGTCGAACTTCAACTCCCCGAGCCTGTAATCCGGCTGCTTTCTCCGGATTGCGGACACTTACCGCCAATTGACTTGCTGGAACAGTATTCAAAATCGTTTCTACTACCTTCGATCCCAATTTCCCTGTTGCACCTGTAACAAGCATTTTCATAGCTTATTCCTCCAATGTATGTTTTTTATAAATTAATTTTTTGATTGTAATTAAATTGATTACCTGTAACTATAATAGTTACATTTGGCATCCCTGTCAACATATAAATTTGTTTTTTATTATCAATTGATGGGTAGAAATGCTCTACGTGCCCGAAAAGCGTTCGAAGGAACGAATTGGGTAACGTAGAATGGGTCTATGTGCCTGAAAATGTTCCGAGGAAGCGAATTAGGTAACGTGGAGAGGTTCTACGTGTCCGAAAACCATTCGAGAATGGCAACTCGGCACATAAACTAAAATCGCTGAGTTTGTAAAAAATTGTTGTTTTCTATCAATAAATAACCAATAATTGAAGGTGTAAAATTACACTAATCATTGTATAATGTTGGTAAGAGGGGAGGATGAGTCCTTGATCGCATTAAGCCTATTAAGTGCATTTTTACCCATCGTTATCATTATTTTTGTTATTGTTTATGCCGTGAAAAATAAAGAAAAGGGGGAAGAAGCAGTGATACGCCATCTTTATACGTATTTAGTCTTATTTGCTACTCTAATGATGGTCATTGGAGGTGGAATATCCATCTTTATGGCGGCAGCCGATTTAATTAGTCCGCCAAGTTATTATCAGAGCTATGAAGATTTTAAACAAATTAGAGAAGATAATAAAGTGAAAGACGAGAAGGTGCTGACGGAGAAGGAGCTTCGAGCAAGGTACGAACAAACAGTTAAAGATGAAAAAAACCGAGTTAAGGAAAGTGCAAAAAATCAAATCATTAAAAGCCTTGGATTCATCGTTATACCTTTTCCGATTTTCCTATACTTCAACCGAATGCGAAAACAACAAAATGTATAAAAGAAACAGGCTGTCGAACAGCCTGTTTTTAACTATTTTACTGCAGCTTGCAGCTTATTCATATATGGTATTGCTTTTCCGGTTCCGATTGCTACAGATTCAAGCGGATTCTCTGCCAATTGTACTGGAACTACAATCTCCTTGCTTAACCATGCCTCCATGCCGTTCAATAATGAACCGCCTCCTGTAAGGATAACACCACGGTCGACAATATCGCCGCTTAGTTCTGCGGGACAATCTTCAAGTGTGGCGCGGATGGCTTCTAAAATATGCAATAAAGGTTCCTTCAAAGCATTTCTAACTTCATAGGATGATAGCTTAATAGTTTTTGGCAATCCAGATACTAAATCACGTCCGCGAATCTCCTTAAATTGCTCCTCGTGATCTATTAAGGCGTAACCAATTTCCATTTTGATTTTTTCGGCCGTTCTTTCTCCAATCAACACATTGTATTCTTTACGAACGTATTGAATAATATCTTCATCCAGGCGGTCTCCGCCGACTTTAATGGAATGACAAGATACGACGCCGCCAAAGGAAATAATCGCGACTTCAGTATTTCCGCCGCCGATATCCACCACGACATTGGCAACAGGTTCATCAATTGGCATCCCAGCGCCTATCGCGGCCGCAACTGGCTCTTCAATTAAGGTGATTTTTTTAGCGCCTGCATTTTTCACTGCATCATGAATGGCTCTTCTTTCTACGCTAGTAGAACCAGAAGGGATGCAAACGACAACATTTGGCTTACGTAGAGCGAAACCAAGCTTTTTGGAAGCCTTTCGCAAGATATTCTTTAACATTTCGGTGGTAATGTCGAAATCGGCAATAACACCATCTTTTAATGGACGAATGGTGACAAATTTTTCTGGAGTCTTTCCGACCATTTCATATGCTTCCGAGCCGACGGCAACAATATTTTTAGTAGTGGTATCAACCACGACTACAGATGGCTCATTAAGCGCAATCCCTTTATGCTTACTATATACCAATATATTTGCAGTTCCTAAATCAATACCAATATCATAATTTGATAAATTTGATAGCATTTTATTCACCTAATTTCCTAATTTATAAATATTTACGTAACACCCGCATGACAAATTGCGAGTTTTTTTTACAAAATAGTGTACGATTAAGCCTAACATGAATTTGGGGGTGAAAAGCGATTTGTAAATGAACCGTTATCGTTTTGTAAATTTGGACGAAAAATTCATCAGATTGTAATCAAACTGAAAAAAATATATTCATTCGACCCAACACGCATAGAAAAGAAATTTTTTGTATATACTTATTTGATGTTCAACTGCTTTTCAAAATTGTGTTACGATGAAGTGGTGGAAGGTCAACGAATGAACTCCTTCCATTTAAAAAAGGTATAAGGCAGTGTGAAAATATTGGATTCAAAACAAAAATTATTAGTCATCATCGGACCAACCGCTGTTGGAAAGACCAAGCTGAGTATTGAAATGGCTAAACAGTTTAATGGTGAGATTATCAGCGGTGATTCAATGCAAATCTATCGTGGCATGGATATTGGAACGGCTAAAATAACTCCAGAGGAAATGGAGGGAATCCCCCACCATTTGATTGATATTAAGGAGCCTAACGAAAATTTTTCCGTTGCTGAATTCCAATCGCTTGTCAGGGCAAAGATAGAAGAGATTGCCAAAATGGGAAAACTTCCTATTATTGCCGGTGGAACTGGACTCTATATTCAATCGGTCATTTATGATTATCAGTTTTCCGATGTTTCAGGTGATGAACAATTTCGCCAGCAGTTAGAACAACGAGCAAAAGAAATTGGCAATGAGGTACTTTATAAAGAATTATCTGAAGTGGATCCAGAAAGCGCAGCTCAAATCCATCCCAATAATGTCAGAAGAGTTATACGCGCCTTAGAAATTTACCATCTTACAGGTAAGACGATGCAAGAATTCCAAAGGACTCAGGAGCCGGATCTAATGTATGATACGGCACTCGTTGGCCTGACAATGGAAAGAGACATGCTTTATGAGCGGATAAATGCCCGCGTAGATTTAATGATGGAACAAGGACTTTTAGATGAAGTAAAAAGCCTGTATCACCAAGGCCTTCGGGATTGTCAATCCATTCAGGCCATTGGCTACAAAGAAATTTATGAATACCTGGATGGGAAAGTTTCCCTTGATGATGGGGTTGAAACCTTAAAGCAAAACTCCAGGCGATATGCCAAAAGGCAATTAACTTGGTTTCGTAACAAAATGGATGTAAAATGGTTTGATATGACAGATGTGAACGATTTCACGAAAAAAATAACGGAAATTTCACATTATGTTGAAGGAAAGCTTCAAGTAAAATCGAATACATATTAGTAGAGATAAAAGAGGAGGATATACAAATGAAAACCACAATTAACATTCAAGATCAATTTTTAAACCAGTGCCGTAAAGATAACACACACGTTACGGTGTTCCTATTGAACGGATTCCAATTAAGAGGCCAAATTAAGGGCTTTGATAACTTTACAGTTCTTTTTGAGTCAGAGGGGAAACAGCAATTAGTATTTAAGCATGCTATTTCAACATTTGCACCTCAGCGTAATGTGCAGCTTGATCTGGATAATCAATAATCTCTCTCGTAAATCTGAGCCCATATTGGAAGGGCTCTTTTTTATTTTTCAACTTTATTTAATGAAATGCAAAGGCATTGAATACACATAAAATGAAGGATTATGTATCCCAATTTATTAAAAGAAAAACTTTTAGTGAAAAATTTGCTAACAAAAATCCTACCAAACGTATACTGTCTGCAGAATGAGAGGTGAAAGCTTTGGACCAACGTATGCGAATGAAAAGCAACGGCCAAATAAAAGTTGTTCTCAATTCTCAAAAAAGAGAAACTGTAACGAAAGAGTTACCTGACTTTCAAGTTGTTCCAAAGGTCATTCCCCCAGAGCATACAGCCTTAAAAGAAATTGAAGAAGAGCTGGTAGCTTTGGTTGGTATGGATGAAATGAAACGAATGATAAAGGAAATTTATGCCTGGATTTATGTAAACAAGAAACGCGAGGAAATGGGCTTAAAGGCTAGAAAACAAGCGCTGCATATGATGTTTAAAGGAAATCCCGGAACCGGAAAAACGACCGTTGCCAGGTTAATTGGCAAGCTGTTTCAAAAAATGAGTGTTTTGTCCAAAGGTCATTTAATTGAGGCGGAACGTGCCGATCTCGTTGGTGAATATATCGGACATACCGCCCAAAAAACACGTGATTTGATCAAAAAAGCTCAAGGCGGCATTTTATTTATTGACGAGGCTTATTCGTTAGGACGCGGCGGGGAAAAGGATTTTGGAAAAGAGGCAATTGATACACTTGTCAAGCATATGGAAGATAAACAGCATGAATTTATTCTCATCCTTGCGGGTTACTCACAAGAAATGGACTATTTTCTAACGCTAAATCCCGGTCTCCATTCACGGTTTCCGTTGGTCATTGATTTTCCTGATTATAATATTGAGCAGCTGATGGAAATTGCGGGCAGGATGATAGTAGAACGAGAATACACCTTTAGTCATGAGGCTGAAAAAAAGTTAAAAGAGCATTTAATCTGGGTAAAAGCCGTTTTAAGTCCGAGCAGTTTTTCAAATGGCCGCTATGTCCGCAATATTATTGAAAAATCGATTCGTGCTCAAGCCATGAGGCTTTTAATGCTAAATAGCTATGATAGGCATGATTTGATGACATTGCGAAGCAATGATTTGGTGTTTGAAGAAGATTAAAAAAAATCGACGGTCAGTCACCGTCGATTTTTTTAATGTGCTCCCAGCCTCCGTATCGGCAGTTTCCAATCAAAGGTGTAGGAAAGAACGCGCAATACGGTAACCAGGATAAATAGTGTATACAATTCCCATGAGCTTGAAGCGATTTTAAGGCCAATGATTACGCCCGCTAGAATTGCCCAAACGGCATAAATCTCCGATCTTAAGACAATTGGCTTTCGACCGGCTAATAAGTCGCGAATGATCCCGCCGCCGATTCCGGTTAGGACTGCAGCAACAATCACAGCACTGAGTGGATGATTCATATTTGCCGCGTAAATCGCACCTTGAATGGCAAAGGCAGATAACCCTATGGCATCAAACAAATTGCCCCATTTTTGCCAGTGCTTAAGGAGATTTGATGGAAATAAGAACACCGCTGTAATCGATAATAAAGCGATTTGAAAAAATAATCCCTGCTCCCATAAAGCCGAAACGGGTACACCGATTAACAGGTTTCGAATAGCCCCTCCGCCAAAGGCAGTAACAATTCCTAGTATATAAACTCCTAAAATATCATATTCCTCTTCCATGGCCACAATCGCGCCGCTGACCGCAAAAGCAATTGTGCCAATCATACTTAAAACTTCCCATGTCATAATAATCATATTCCCCTTGTTGTCTTTCATGAAATACTAAAATTTTACCACGCATAAAGAAAAATACAACAATTATTTTTAATAAGGTTGTTATAGGGAAAAATAGAGATTAAAAAGCTTTTTTGTTATGATGAGACGTAGAGCTTTTTGTGAAGGGAAGGATGTTGATTGGAACAAAAAGATACGAAAGAAAAAGCAATTCTGATCGGCTGTCAAACGATAGCTTATGATGATTTGCGTTTTCAATATTCGATGGAAGAGTTAGCCTCATTAACAGAAACCGCGCAGGGTGAAGTATTAGTGTCTGTAGTGCAAAAAAGAGATCGTCTTCACTCGGCAACCTATATCGGCAAGGGAAAGGTGGAAGAAATTGTCGCTTTAGTGGAAGAGCTTGAAGCTGATATCGTTATCTTCAATGATGAGCTATCTCCGAGTCAAAAGCGGAATCTTGCCTCTGAAATCGATGCCAGAATTATCGACCGGACACAGCTTATTTTAGACATTTTTGCTCAAAGAGCACGATCCAAAGAAGGAAAACTACAAGTCGAGCTTGCGCAGCTTCAATACATACTTCCCCGTTTAGCAGGACAGGGAATCGCATTATCAAGGCTGGGGGCAGGTATCGGAACAAGAGGGCCAGGAGAAACCAAATTAGAATCCGACCGCCGTCACATCCGCCGCCGAATCGATGATATTAAAACCCAGCTCGCTGTCATCGTCCAGCACCGGGAACGATATCGGGAACGAAGAAAGAAAAATAAAGCTTTTCAAGTAGCGATTGTCGGTTACACCAATGCTGGCAAATCAACGTTGTTTAACCGTCTGTCTGAAGCGGAGTCTTATGAGGAAAATCAATTGTTTGCCACACTTGACCCAATGACCCGGAAATTAATTTTACCAAGCGGGTTTTTAGCCTTAATTACCGATACAGTTGGATTTATTCAGGATTTGCCTACAGCTCTAATCGCTGCATTTCGCTCGACACTTGAAGAAGTAAAAGAAGCAGATTTGCTTCTCCATGTTGTGGATATGTCGAATGCGGATTATTTTCAACACGAAAAAACAGTTAATAAACTGCTCGAGGATCTGGATGTAAAAGATATCCCGCAATTAACGGTTTATAATAAGAAGGATATCCAGCATCCTGATTTTGTTCCGACTGCCGACACACCGACGGCTTTTATTAGTGCATTTAATGAAGAAGACCGCCATGCCCTCAAGGTGAAAATGGAAAAGACCATCATCGAAATGATGGATTCTTATGAGGTAAAGGTACCTTCAACAGAAGGAAAACTTCTTTCACAACTAAAAAATGAGACGATTTTAAAAGAATTGTCCTTTGAGGAAGAAGACCAGTTGTATCGATGCAAGGGCTACACATTAAAAGACCATCAAATAACAGGGCAGTTACAGAAATATAAAATGTAGATAGGGGTTACACCATGTTTCAACAGTTAATGAATGGGGAAAAGCTTCAGCCGCTTGTTCAAAAAGTGGAACAGCAAATCGCTGGGGTACACAAAGAAATCGACGAAAGAGCGGAAACCAATCAATTTCGCGTTTTAAAAAGCTATCAAAAACACAGAGTAAGTGACTCGCATTTTATCCCTTCAACCGGATATGGGTACGATGATATTGGCAGAGATACGTTGGAATCCATTTACGCGGATGTGTTTGGCGGTGAAGCAGGTCTTGTCCGTCCGCAAATCATTTCTGGAACCCATGCGATATCGATTGCGTTATTTGGCGTCCTTCGCCCAGGTGATGAACTTCTCTATATCACGGGTAAACCCTATGATACGCTTGAAGAAATCGTAGGGATTCGCGGGAATGGTGTCGGTTCCTTAAAGGAATTTGGCATTTCCTATAATAGTGTTTCCTTGACCAATGAGGGCGGAATTGATTGGGATGAAGTGGCCAAGAAAATCAAACCGAACACAAAAATGATTGGTATTCAGCGCTCGAAGGGTTATGCTACCCGTCCATCGTTCACGGTTCCTGAGATCGGTGAAATGATCTCGTTTGTAAAGGAAATCAAGCAGGACGTTGTGGTATTTGTAGATAACTGTTACGGAGAATTCGTTGAGGAAATAGAGCCATGTCATGTCGGAGCTGATTTGATAGCAGGTTCCCTTATTAAAAATCCTGGCGGCGGCATCGTGAAAACGGGAGGATACATAGTTGGCAAGAAGAAGTGGGTCGAGGCATGCTCTTACCGGATGACTTCCCCTGGGATTGGAGCCGAAGCAGGGGCTTCTCTTTATAGCCTGCAGGAAATGTATCAAGGGTTCTTTCTAGCACCGCACGTTGTAGCTCAAGCACTAAAAGGAGCTGTTTTTACAGCTGCCACGCTTGAAAAATTGGGAATGAATTCATCGCCGAAGTGGGATGTGAAGCGGACAGATTTGATTCAATCGGTCCAATTTGATGACCGCGATAAAATGGTCGCCTTTTGCCAGGCTATCCAATTTGCCTCCCCGATTAATTCATACGTCACCGCACATCCAAGCTACATGCCTGGGTATGAAGACGACGTCATTATGGCGGCGGGAACCTTCATACAGGGAGCAAGCATTGAACTGACCGCAGATGGCCCAATCAGACCGCCATATGTAGCTTATGTCCAGGGCGGTTTAACCTATGCCCATGTAAAAATGGCAGTTTGTCTGGCAATTGATCAATTAATTGAAAAAGGATTAATTGAAGTGAAGTAGGAAAATATACAAGAAAGCAGTTCCATGAGTCAAGCCTAAGTAAGAACCAAGCTGGTAATTAGGAGAGGCTCCTAATGCCTTTTTGGGAGGAAAACCCCTCAAGTCGGTAATTAGGAGAGGCTCCTAATGCCTTTTTGGGCAGAAAAAACCTCAAGTCGGTAATTAGGAGAGGCTTCTAATGCATTTTTGGGCAGAAAAAACCTCAAGCCGGTAATTAAGAGAGGCTCCTAATGCTTTTTTGGGCGGAAAAAACCTCAAGCCGGTAATTAGGAGAGGCTCCTAATGCCCTTAAGAGCGTTAAAAATATCAGACTGGTAATTAGGAGAAGTTCTTAATGTCCTTTAGCGAGAAAAAACTCCCAGGGCGGTAATTAGGAGAGGTTCCTAATGCCCGTAAGCGCGGAAAAATCATCAAAACGGTAATTATGCGAAGATAATAATGCCCGTCCTTAAACCCAATAAATCAAAGTATTTGAAATTAAAACTGTTCCGCAGACGTAACTATAATAATAATTCAAAAATCATGTTAGATTTCCTTACATAAGATTGACATATTATCTAACGTCAAATATAATGACAATATGATAGATAGTAAGGGAGGAGAAATTTGGTGAGTGGAAAGGAAATTCGCCGTTCCATGCCGTTGTTTCCCATCGGAACTGTCATGCAGTTAACTGAGTTGACAGCAAGGCAAATCCGTTATTATGAAGAACACCAATTGATTTCTCCAGCAAGAACTGAGGGGAATAGACGGCTATTTAGCTTGAATGATATTGCTAGGCTTTTAGAAGTGAAAGATTTAATTGATCAAGGAGTCAATATGGCAGGAATCAAACAGCTTTTCTTGGTCAAACAAGAACAAGCCAATGTCCTTGAGCAGCATGCTGAAAAGGCAAAACGCGAGTTAACAGATGATCAGTTAAGAAAATTGCTGCGAAACGAATTGATTCATTCTAATAGATTAAATCGTTCCTCACTTCGTCAAGGTGATATGTCACGCTTTTTCCATTAAAATTTTTTTATGAAAAAATTAGGGGGATTGAAAAATGCCAAAGTATTCAAGAGAAGATATTCAACGTCTTGCTAAAGAAGAAAATGTTAAATTTATTCGTCTACAATTCACTGACATTCTAGGAACAATTAAAAACGTTGAGATTCCTATTAGCCAATTAGAAAAAGCACTTGATAACAAAATGATGTTCGACGGATCTTCAATCGAAGGATTTGTTCGTATTGAAGAGTCTGACATGTATCTATATCCAGATTTAAGCACTTGGGTAGTATTCCCTTGGACAGCTGAAAAAGGAAAAGTTGCCCGTTTAATCTGTGATATCTACACTCCAGAAGGAAAACCTTTTGAAGGTGACCCGCGTAACAACTTAAGAAGAGTGTTAAAGGAAATGGAAGACCTTGGTTTCACTAACTTTAACCTTGGACCTGAGCCAGAATTCTTCTTATTTAAATTAGACCAAAAAGGTGAGCCAACACTAGAATTGAACGACCAAGGCGGTTACTTTGACCTTGCTCCAACAGATTTAGGGGAAAACTGCCGTCGCGATATCGTTCTTGAACTAGAAGAAATGGGCTTCGAGATTGAAGCTTCCCACCACGAAGTGGCACCTGGTCAGCACGAAATCGATTTCAAATATGCAGATGCCTTAACAGCATGTGACCAAATCCAAACATTCAAGCTTGTTGTTAAAACAATCGCTCGTAAGCACGGCTTACACGCAACATTCATGCCAAAGCCATTATTCGGTGTTAACGGATCAGGTATGCACTGCAACCTTTCTTTATTCAAAGATGGCAAAAATGCATTCTATGAGCCAACTGGCGATCTTGAAATGAGCGACACTGCACGTCAATTCATCGCAGGTATCCTAAAGCACGCTCCTAACTTTACAGCGGTTACTAACCCAACTGTAAACTCTTATAAGCGTCTAGTTCCTGGCTATGAAGCACCTTGTTATGTTGCATGGTCTGCTAGAAACCGTTCACCATTAATCCGTATCCCGGCTTCCCGCGGACTAAGCACTCGTGTTGAAGTACGTAGCGTAGACCCAGCTGCTAACCCATACCTTGCTATGGCTGTTCTATTAAAAGCGGGTCTTGACGGAATTAAGAACAACTTAACTCCTCCAGCACCAGTAGACCGCAACATTTATGTCATGAGCAGGGAAGAAAGATTAGAGGAAGGCATCATCGATCTGCCTGCAACTCTTGCTCAAGCATTAGACCAATTAAAGTCAGACGAAGTAATCGTAGCTGGTCTTGGCGAGCACATCTTAGAACACTTTGTAGAAGCAAAAGAGATCGAATGGGATATGTTCCGTACCGTCGTTCACCAATGGGAACGCGATCAGTATATGTCAATGTATTAAGATTGGAAAGTCTTGTCGCTTTTATAGCGTCAAGACTTTTTTATTTATTAAAAAAGAAGCCTTCGTACGGAAACCGACTTCAATTACCTTGGAGGCACAGATTATTGGATTTTGGTCAATGAATTGCCATTTCATTTACCGTTGAAGCTCTTTTTCATGTACATTGGGCAATGAATGGCTCTTTCATTTACCGAAGAATACATTTTCATGCAAGTCCGTCAATGAACTGTCCAAACTGAAAATAAACAAGACCTTCTCTAAACAAAAAACCAGCATCTTATCATTCAGATGCTGGTTTATAATCCAATTTTACTTCTCTTCACTATTCTGTTTAATCAGTTTAAAACCCGAAAGTGCAGCATCACCTGCAATCCCGGCAACAAGTGAAAAAATAATATTCTCAACATAAGAATTTGGAGCTGTATACAAAACGAGGAGAAGGGCTGCAACTGCACCTAGAAGCATTTCTTCTAGAAAACCGAGATAAAGGAATTTTTTTGTTTTCCGAGGCATAATAATTTTACCATGCTTACGAACATGTCCAATAATCCCAACCGTCCCACCAATCACTAAAGAGAAAATAATGTCAATGAACACTTCTTTCTCACTCTCCTTAAGCCTGGATTTTTTTGACCTAAGGTAAATCTTGGTGTATTACCATTATACTAAACTTGGAAACTCTTGAGCATGGGAAAAAATACTGAATTTTCCAAATTTGTGCATCATGTAAATTATTTATCGAAAATTTTCCCAACAATTATTTCAGTGAAAAAAAGGGCCGGCAAGTGAAATGCCGACTCTTTTTTAATGAATATGTCTATATACTCCGATAACTTTTCCAAGAATAGAAACATTTCGTAAAATGATAGGATCCATAGATGAATTTTCCGGCTGTAGACGGATGAAATCTTTTTCTTTAAAAAATCTCTTACACGTAGCTTCATCATCTTCTGTCATCGCTACAACAATATCCCCATTATTCGCTGTTTGCTGCTGTTTGACGATGACATAGTCTCCATCAAGAATTCCAGCCTCTATCATACTTTCACCCATGATTTCTAGCATAAATACGTGTTCATCAGCAGGTGCAAGTCTTTCTGGAAGTGGAAAATATTCTTCCACGTTTTCAATGGCAGTAATAGGTAATCCCGCTGTTACCTTACCAACCACTGGAACATTGACAACATTGTTTCTTGGGATATGAGCAAGCTCATCTACTTCCAAAATCTCAATTGCTCTAGGTTTTGTTGGATCCCGTCTAATAAGACCTTTACTTTCTAATCTAGCTAAATGGCCATGTACAGTGGAACTGGATGCAAGTCCAACCGCTTCGCCAATTTCACGTACGGATGGAGGATAGCCCTTGCTCTTAACCTCACCTTTTATGAAATCCAGGATATCCTGCTGCCGCTTTGATATTTTTACCATGATAAAATGCACCTCGCCTGGTTAATGTTGTCTTAATTATATCATGTTCGCTCTTTTTATACAAACATAAGTTCGAATTTTTGGTTGACAACAAACAAATGTTCGAATTATAATAAATCTATCAAAAGCGAACATATATTCTAATTAGAGGTGTTAATCATGAAAAAGATTTGGAACCAATACTCATTTGCTATTATTCTAATGTTTATAAGCTGTTCATTTGCCTTAATCTTATCTATTCAGTCAAATGCCAATGAAAAGGATAAATTTATAAAAGTAACTGTCTCTGAAGGAGATTCACTTTGGGAGCTATCCGACCAATATGCCGGCCAGCACTCACTATCCAATAAAGAGTTTGTCAGCTGGGTGAAAAAGCACAATAAAAATGTGGACGATCAAATTTTCCCCGGCGATAAAATTATGATCCCAGTCAGCAATGAAGCTCCAGATACAACACAATTTGCAAGTGCCATTGAGGAATAAATGGTATGAATGCAATCATCTACTGCCGGGTTAGCACAAATAAAGAAACGCAGGAAACCTCATTACAGCGTCAGGAAGAAGAACTTATACAACTTGCAAAACAGCATCATTTTGAAGTTGATTCAATAATCAAAGAACAGGCAAGCGGCTATGACTTTGAAAGAGATGGGATCCTTCATGTTTTGGAACGGATAAAGGATAAAAATGTACAAGCCCTTCTAATTCAAGACGAAACACGTCTTGGAAGGGGGAACGCCAAAATTGCACTCTTGCACTGTATCTTAAAAGAGGGAATTAAACTTTATAGCATTTCTCATAATGGTGAATTACAGCTTTCAGAGTCGGATTCTATGGTATTGAAAATTGTTAGTATGGTGGAAGAGTATCAAAGAAAGCTTCATAATGTAAAAATTAAGCGTGGAATGAGAAGGGCTGTTGAACAGGGCTATAACCCCCAAAAAAATTTAAAAAACCTTGGAGAAGCTTCAGGCCGAGAAAAAATTGAAGTTCCAGTTGAGGAAATTATAAGATTAAGAAAGAACAATTTAACTTTTCATGAAATAGCCGCTGTTTTAAGAGGATTTGGGTATAATATTTCCAAAGCCACGGTTCATCGTAGATACCAGGAATATATGGAATCACAAGATGAGTAGACCTTTTGCCTTGTCAGAAGGTCTATTTTTTAGTAAAATCAGTTGCTATGTACACAGTTTTTTATGAAAGTTGGTGTTTAAATGCTGTCCAAAGAGAAAATGGCAAGAATCAATGAGCTTGCGAGGAAAGCGAAAACAACCGGATTAACGGAATTAGAAGCAAAAGAGCAATCCAAACTTAGAAGTGAGTATCTAGCAACTTTTCGTTCCAATATGCTTGAAACGTTAACCAATACAAAGTTCGTTGATCCATTAGGAAACGATGTCACACCAGAAAAACTTAAAGAAAGAAAGAAAAATAATCTTCATTAATTCAAGGAATACTATTTTTTGTATTCCTTTTTTATATGGATCAAAATAAGAAACAAAACGAAAATTAATTTCATTTATTAAGTTTATTGGTTGAATTAATTTCGGTAGCAATATAATATTAAGATGTATTCAAGTGATGCAGAAAGGATGTAATTCATGTTTAATACTATTGATGATTTATCCGTTACTTCCATTCGTACTCTGTCTATAGATGCGATTGAGAAAGCAAATTCAGGTCATCCGGGAATGCCGATGGGTGCTGCCCCTATGACCTATACATTGTGGACTCGTTTCATGAACCATAATCCGAAGAATCCACATTGGTTTAACCGCGATCGTTTTGTATTATCTGCAGGCCACGGTTCTGCATTGTTATACAGCATGCTTCATTTATCCGGTTACAACTTATCTATGGAAGATTTAAAGCAATTCCGTCAATGGGGAAGTAAAACTCCTGGACACCCAGAATATGGCCACACTGAAGGTGTTGAAGCAACGACTGGTCCGCTTGGTCAAGGTATCGCAATGGCAGTCGGTATGGCCATGGCAGAACGTCACGTAGCAAGTGTTTACAATAAAGACAATTTTGAACTTGTGAATCATTATACATACAGCATCTGTGGTGACGGAGATTTAATGGAAGGAGTTTCTGCCGAGGCTGCTTCTCTTGCAGGTCACTTGAAATTAGGACGTTTAGTTGTACTTTATGATTCAAATGATATTTCACTTGATGGTGACTTAGATAAATCATTCTCTGAAAGTGTAAAAGACCGCTTCTTATCTTATGGCTGGCAGTATGTACGTGTAGAAGATGGCAACAATCTTGAAGAAATCGCAAAGGCGCTAGAAGAAGCAAGAAGCGACCTTGACCGCCCTACTATGATTGAAGTTCGAACTGTAATCGGTTATGGTTCACCAAACCGTGCCGGTACTTCTGGCGTTCATGGATCACCACTAGGTGCTGATGAGTTAAAATTGACTAAGGAAGCATACAAGTGGACATTTGAAGAAGATTTCCATGTGCCACAGGAAGTATATGATAACTTCCAAAAGCTAATTGTGGAAACAGGTGAGAAAAAGGAAAAAGAATGGAATGACCTTTTCGTACAATATAAGAATGAATATCCAGAATTGGCTAGTCAACTTGAGCAGGCATTAAATCAAGAACTACCTGCAGGCTGGGATAAGGACATTCCAGTTTATAGTGAAGGCAAAGCCCTTGCAAGCCGAGCTTCCTCTGGTGAAGTTTTAAATGCAATTGCCAAAAACCTGCCTACTTTTATTGGTGGATCTGCTGACCTTGCCGGTTCCAACAAAACGATGATCAAGGGAACAAAAGATTATATGCCAGGTTCTTACGATGGCCGTAATTTCTGGTTTGGTGTTCGTGAATTCGCAATGGGTGCTGCATTGAATGGTATCGCTCTTCATGGCGGTGTACAAGTATTTGGAGGTACTTTCTTCGTATTCTCTGATTACCTACGTCCAGCCATTCGTCTAGCGGCATTAATGGGCTTGCCTGTCACATATGTATTTACTCATGACAGTATTGCGGTTGGGGAAGATGGACCAACACACGAGCCAATCGAACAGCTTGCTGCACTACGTGCTATGCCAGGCTTGTCAATCATTCGTCCTGCAGATGGAAATGAAACTGCTGCAGCATGGAAGCTAGCTGTTGAATCTAAAAACACTCCTACAGCACTTGTTTTAACACGTCAAGATCTACCAACATTAAAGGGTACGGACACTAACGCATACGAGGGCGTTTCAAAAGGTGCTTATGTAGTTTCTCCATCAGAAAGAGAAACTCCAGATGCATTATTACTTGCAACAGGTTCTGAAGTAAGCCTTGCAGTTGAAGCCCAAAAAGCTTTAGCAGGTGAAGGTGTTCACGTTTCTGTTGTAAGCATGCCATCATGGGATCGTTTTGAAAAGCAAACCCAAGAATATAAGGACTCCGTACTTCCTAAGAATGTGAAAAAACGTCTTGGTATCGAAGTAGGTGCATCTTTCGGCTGGCACAAATACACTGGTGATGAAGGCGATGTATTAGCAATCGACAAATTCGGAGCATCTGCACCTGGTGAAAAGATTATGGAAGAATACGGCTTCACAGTGAGTAACGTAGTTGCCCGCGTGAAAGCACTTTTGCATAAATAAAATATTTTATTAGAAGAGGACGGATTAATCCGTTCTCTTTTTTTGTATCAGAAATCACAATATTACTTTTTACAAAAATTTGAACTTTTTAAAATTAAAAAGGAAAGTTAAAAATATTACCGAATTCATAAAATTGGTAAGGAAACTCTCAATCGACAAAAATAGTGAAAGTTTTTGCCACCGTAAGACAAATGTTTTGTTTCTGATTTTTTATAATAGATAAAAGGGTTGACAGCGAAGGAGAGGTTTGTGTGAGAAAATATCAACTATATTTAATAGAAGATGAATTTGCCGCCCATTACTTCGGAAGAGAGAGGCTGTTTTATCAGCTTTTTCAGGAACATCAACATGCTAAAGGTGAGCTTCAATTTATAACGAAAAAACAAATTGACTATATAACCAAAAAAGTGGAGGTATTAAAAATCCACAATTTGATTCAAAAGCAGCTGGGGAGAATTAAAGGATTTAGAGCCGATCATGGTGCATACTATATTGAATTAAGTGGAAAACTAAGTACGGCAAAATTAGAAGTTTTTCAAGATTTAATAACAGTCGAGGCGCAAGGAAGCTATGAGGCAGAGACAGCTTATTTCGAAGTGCTTCGAAAATGTGAATCTTCCTTTTTGGCGATTGACCTTGAACATCAACGCTTTGGCTGGTTAAAGCCGATTAAGGAAAGAAAATTAATCTAATTGCAAGAGGATATTGTTTTATGCCGTTTTATTTAGTACACTGTAGTATGGTAGACAACATGAAGGAGGAAGTTTTATGATGTACGTTCTAGTTGGTATACTAGCATTAGTTGCTGGTGTAGCACTAGGATTTTTCATTGCTCGCCGATATATGATGAGCTATTTAAAGAAAAATCCGCCAATCAATGAGCAAATGCTTAAAATGATGATGATGCAAATGGGTATGAAGCCTTCTCAGAAGAAGATCAACCAAATGATGGCTGCAATGAACAAGCAGCAATCTAAATAAAACCCACTCGTATCAACGGTTTGAACATAATTTATAAGCAAATATAGGACAAGTTTTTGTACAACATTTTGTTGTTGAGTGAATTTTTCATCATAAATTTGTATTATTTTTGCTTAATCTTCATCAAACTAATCCGAAACCATCTTTTCTGTTGGTAGC
Source organism: Neobacillus bataviensis (assembly GCF_019969725.1). The sequence continues at coordinate 774,074 of NZ_JAHXYW010000001.1, read as the reverse complement.
TTATCCAATGGAGGGTGGTTTTTTGTGTTATTGGAAGATGTCATAATTGAGTGAGTGCATAAATCACTGTGAGGTAAGAAATGTTACACATAAGACAATTTAGAACTAAGAGTGACTCGGGTAGGGCCAATCATATTTTTATAAAAGTAGGATAAATGTCATAAAATGGGATAAAATGTTGAGAGAAATTTCCATTATTTTTGGTATATAGTGCTATAATTTCCTAGTAAATACAAAAAAGGGAGCTAATAGCATGAAATTTAAAAGGTTAGGGAGTTTAGTAGCTTTATCAGCGGGAATTATGTTGCTAGGGGGAATTAATGCAAAGGCTGAATCACCTTATGATTCTTTTAAGGGGGAACTTGATAAAGAAAAAGCCCAAAGTCATGTTGTACAAGGCTTTAACAATTCTAAGCTTGATAGAATGTTAGATTCACAACAGACTAAGGGATTATTTAAATCTCAAAAATCGGATATATCAAAAGCTCAAAAATTTTCCAAGGGGTATTCAACTCAAGAACTGACAGGAAATTATCTAAGCGAAGTTGAGCCAAATGATTTCGTTGATGAAGCTGACTATCTACCAAGAGGAGATATAATGTTAGGTACGTTTTACCATGATATGGACCTTGACACTTATGCAATAGAGCTTCCGCAAAATGGTACAATTGGGATCATTGGAGCAATGCCTACGGATTCACTATCTGATATTGGATTTGTTCTAACAGATGAATACGACAATATTATTGATTCTGAAGCAGCACAATTTGATGATCACCAAATGATAGCAGGGTATAATCTGCCAGCAGGAGTGTATTTTATTCGTGCCCTAAATATAGGGGAATTTGTAACAGATGATGCATATGCTATTGCTTGGGATTACATAGATCAACTGCCATCTCAAGATGTCACTCCTCCATCAGCACCACAAGTTGATCGTATTGATGACAATGATACGATTTTGACAGGAACAGCAGAATCAAACTCTACAATTGAAGTATCGACTATTGGAACAGTAATTAGCAGTGCTGTTACTGGTACAGATGGTAAATTTGGTGTTTATCTCCCTAGTGCTTATCCAGTTGGAACAGTATTTAATGTTACTGCAACAGACCAAGCAGGAAATGCAAGTACAGTAACCACTGTTCGTGTTGTTAGTTCTGTCCTTAATGGTTGGTTTGTAGAGGGGGGCAAATCTTATCATTATACAAATGGAGTAAAAGATAAGGGTTGGTATTTGGATAATGGTAGATGGTTCTTCCTTGATAAACAAACTGGCGAGAAGAGAACGGGATGGGTTTTGGATGGTGGTAAATGGTATTTCCTAGATAGTGTTGGAGTGATGAAAACAGGATGGGTTTACACGGGTGGTCAGTGGTACTATCTAAACACTAATGGTTCTATGAAAACAGGATGGCTGAAAGATGGTGGAAGTTGGTATTACTTAAAATCATCCGGTGCGATGGCAACTGGCTGGGTTCAAGTCGGTACAAAGTGGTACTATTTATATAGCAATGGCAAAATGGCCTACAGTACCTGGATTGGTAAGTATAGATTGGGATCAGATGGTGCTTGGATTAAGTAGGTTAATTCAAAACATTTATGGAGAGTGGCTGGAAATGGCCACTCTTTTTATTAGTTAAACACCGGTGGTCGGTGTTTTTGCTGTGGAAATTTTAACGGTTTATATCTTTGGTAGGTATTCATCTAATTGATAAAAGGTTCCGGTATATCCTTCTTGAGCCATCTCTTTTGAATCCTCGAAGGTTTTAATCTCATCCGCTGTCGGGGATACGGGAACCACAGTCATTGTAAGGTTTGTTTTTCCTTCATCCTCGGTTAGCGTAATGGTATTCAGGGTTTCCATAGGCCAATTTGCGTCAAAGGGTGCACGTACAATGTTACCTTCTTCATCAGAAAAGAAACTAGTGTAAACAATTTTCTCTGGTGCAATAATTTCACTGTATACAAATTTAACCCACATTACGTTGCCGTCTGCAGGTTTCTGGCTGTAGTGAAAGACACCGCCCGGACGGAAATCTGATTTAGAAACCTCGAATGTCCAACCTTTTGGCCCCCACCAGTTCTTTAGATGTTCTGATTCAGTTAATGCCTTAAACACAAGTTCACGTGGAGCATTGAAAGTATGTGTGATTTTGATTTGAGTGGACATGGTGATTCCTCCAATAATTTTAGTTTTCATTCTCTTTATTTTCTCTCTTTTGTAGATCTTGCAAATAACGATCCAAGTTGTCGAATTTTTCTTCCCAAATGTCGCGGTATTTTTTCAGCCATAAATCTAAGGCTTTAAAGGGCTCTGACCTCAGATTGTAGATTCGACGATTCGCTTCTACGGAAAACTCCACCATTCCTGCTTTATACAATACACGGAGATGTTTAGATGCTTGAGGCTGGCGAATATGAAGATGGTCTGCTATTTCCCCCACTGTTAAAGGGCCCAAACGAAGTAATTCAACAATCTGTAACCTATTAGGCTCTGCAAGAGCGCTTAAGATTGTCGTATAATCCATCCCTTATTTTCCCAACTCCTTTAAAACAATATTCTTTCTTAATATACCCAAAGTAGAATATTCCTGTCAAGGAATACTTCAGGCAAGTCTAGATCACAAACATTACAGACTTTACTTTGGCTAACGGACTTTTGTGAAATTTGATAAGCAAAAAAATGCACACACAAAATACTAGTCTTATAAATTAAACCTATGTACCTTTTTCTGCTTATGTGTTATTAGAAGTCGCGAACCTTCATAAAATTTATTGGAGGTGCTGGAAGTGAAAAAGCATGTAAGTGAAATTGAATGTCTTGTCTGTAAAGGAACACATTTTCGAAAAGGATATTTTGTTGCCAACTACGAAAAATTTGATGAGAAAATTAAGTGGAATGTTAAGACTGAAGCAGGGGTGCAGTTTTATTTGGAATCTGAAGAGGACAATCCATTAAACCGAATTCCCGAGAGAGTAAACTTATTTTCTTATATTTGCGAAGAATGTGGTTATATCATGAACTTTACTAAAGAAAAACAAGTGGAAAGCAAGAAACTTGAAAGAATTAGAAAACAAAAGCAAACCATGTATGATTGGACTAAATTTAAATAATGAATCGAGAACACTTAGCACTCAACTATTAAGTGTTTTTTTTGATTGGAAATATGACGAAGGAGAGAGGGATCCTCTCTTTTTTTATGCAAAAAAGGCGATTATTTCTAATCTTTATTATTTTACAAATATTTGATAAAATAAAACTTCAGCATGTCGGATGGTCATTTTTAACAACATCCTTTGGGGGCGTTTGAATGAAGGTATTTTTAGAATTAGGCTGGTTTTTTAAGCAGGAGAAAAAGGCATACATATTCGGGATTTTTCTTTTAATGTTGGTAGCGCTTTTAACCTTGGTCCCGCCGAAAGTAATCGGTATTATTGCAGACCATATTCACGATGGAACAATGACAAAGGGGATCCTGCTTCAATGGATGTTGGTCCTGGTAGGCACAGGTCTATCGATGTATGTTCTACGATATTTTTGGAGAATTATGATTTTTGGTTCGTCCGTCAAACTAAGCAAGATACTAAGGGATCGTTTGTTTCAGCATTTTACGAAAATGTCGCCAGCCTTTTATCAAAAAAGCCGAATTGGTGATTTAATGGCTCATGCAACAAATGACCTCCAAGCGATTCAACAAACAGCCGGTGCCGGCGTTTTAACGCTGGTTGACTCGCTTTCAACCGGTGGATTTGTCATCATCGCCATGGCATTTACGATCAGCTGGAAATTAACGCTGATTTGCTTGATTCCCATGCCGATTATGGCGATCTTAACCAATTGGTTCGGGACCATGTTACATAAAAGCTTTCATAAGGCTCAGGAAGCCTTCTCATCACTAAACGATAAAACACAGGAAAGTATAACAGGAATCAAAGTCATCAAAACATTTGGTCAGGAACAAGAAGATATAGACGATTTCCGCAAACAATCGGAAGACGTTGTACAAAAAAACATTGTAGTGGCAAAAATAGATTCCCTCTATGACCCTACCATTTCGATTATTGTCGGTATTTCCTTCTTCCTATCCATTGTGTTTGGCGCAAAATATGTTCTCAATAACGAGTTAACGATTGGGGAATTAATTTCATTTACGACCTATTTAGGCCTATTAATCTGGCCGATGCTAGCGTTCGGCTGGTTATTTAACATCGTGGAACGCGGCCGTGCTTCCTATGACAGGGTGGCGGCACTTCTTCGAGAAAAAGTAGAAATCACCGATAAAGAGGATGCTGTGGACATGATTCCGTGCGGTGATATTCAATACAGACTTGCAGAATTTACTTATCCTGGTGAATCACGCCCCATCCTAAAAGATATCACTTTTTCTTTAAATAAAGGTGAAACCCTGGGGATTGTAGGAAAAACGGGTGCAGGAAAAACAACTTTGTTAAAACTGCTTATTCGCGAGTTTGAAGGGTATCATGGGGAAATCCTTTTTGGGGAAAAAACACTGCAAGACTATAAACTAGCAAAATTGCGCGAAGCAATCGGTTATGTTCCACAGGATCATTTCTTATTTTCAGCGACTGTGGCAGAAAATATTGCCTTTACCAATCCTTCAGCAGAAAAAGAGGAAATTGAAAAGGCCGCAGCCTTAGCTAATATCCATGAAGATATCCTTCAATTTACAGATGGTTATCAAACGATCGTCGGAGAACGGGGAGTTTCGTTATCCGGCGGGCAAAAGCAACGTATTTCCATTGCCAGAGCACTCTTAATGAATCCGGAAGTATTGGTTCTTGATGATTCTTTATCAGCGGTAGATGCCAAAACAGAGGAAGCGATCCTTTCGTCATTAAAGCAAAACCGAGAAGGAAAAACCACGATCATTACTTCACACCGCTTGAGTGCCATCCAACACGCCAATCTGATTCTAGTTCTTGAGGATGGCCGAATTATCGAGCAAGGTACCCATGAAGAACTCATGGAATTAGACGGATGGTACAAAGAAATGTATTTACACCAGCAGCTTGAAGAGTTGGTTGAGCATGGGGGGCATTAATATGGAAGAGAAAGTACAGCTTTCCGAACGGGAGCAACGAAAAGTCTTATACCGCCTTCTTTCCTATACAAAGCCGCATAAAAAAATCATCGGGATTGCCTTTATCTTACTACTGTTAACAACGATAGGAGATATCGTTCTCCCAATCCTGGTTAAAATTTTTATCGATGATTATTTGACGCCAGGGAAGCTTGCGTTTCGGCCTTTACTCATTCTGGGGTCCATCTACATGGGAATCCAGATAGTAAAAGCAATCCTGTTCTTTTTTCAATTAGTGAAGTTTCAGGAGATCGCCCTTTATATCATTCAGCAGCTGCGAATTGATGTTTTTTCCAAGGTGCAGGCACTTGGTTTAAAGTATTTCGATAAGACGCCGGCCGGAAGCATTGTGTCACGGGTAACGAATGATACGGAAGCCATTAAAGAGATGTTTGTAACGGTCCTATCCACGTTTATTCAAAGCGGATTCCTGCTGTCAGGTATATTCATTGCGATGTTCATTTTGAATGTAAAGCTAGCCTTGTTTTGCGTCATCATCATTCCCATCCTTATCTACGTCATGGCCTTGTACCGAAAATTAAGTTCACGCTATTACCTTGCCATGCGGGAGAGACTGAGCCAATTAAACGCGAAGCTGGCAGAGTCACTTCAGGGAATGTCGATTATTCAAGTGTTTCGCCAGGAAAAACGTCTGCGCTATGAGTTCGGTGAGATTAACAATCAGCACTACAGTGCAGGAATGAAAAATATAAAAATTGACGGTTTGCTGTTAAGGCCGGCCATTGACCTGATTTATACGTTTGCCCTTATCATTGTACTGGGCTACTTCGGCATTACTTCCTTCCAACACAGCATTGAAATTGGTGTCATCTATGCCTTTATCAATTATTTGGACCGTTTTTTTGAGCCTGTTAATCAAATGATGATGAGACTCTCTTTATACCAGCAAGCCATAGTGGCTGGTTCTCGAGTCTTTAAATTACTAGATGAACAGGAGCTGGCACCGGCTCAGAACGAAGAAAAAGAAATGACAATCGAAAAGGGAAAAATAGAATTTAAAGACTTGAGTTTTTCCTATGACGGTAAGCGGAATGTGTTAAAAAAGATTTCCTTTACTGCCAATCCGGGCGAAACAGTCGCCCTCGTTGGTCATACCGGAAGTGGAAAAAGTTCGATTATTAATTTAATGATGCGCTTCTATGAATATGAACAGGGTGAGATTTTGATTGATGGGGAATCGATTCGCCAATATACAAAACCGGAACTGCGTGAAAAAATGGGGCTTGTCCTCCAGGATCCGTTTTTGTTTTATGGAACAGTCAAGGATAATATCCGCCTTCATAATCAAGACATGACTGATGAGCAGGTAATGGAGGCGGCAAAGTTTGTCCAGGCCCATACCTTCATTGAAAAACTAGATGACGGATTTAACCATAAGGTAGTAGAGAGGGGCGCAACCTTCTCAAGCGGTCAACGACAGCTCATCGCCTTTGCGAGGACAATTGCCGCGAATCCGAAAATACTAGTTTTGGATGAAGCAACGGCCAATATTGATACAGAAACCGAAGAAGCGATTCAAACAGCGCTGTCCAAAATGCGAAAGGGCAGAACGACCATTGCGATTGCCCACCGTTTATCAACTATCCAGGATGCGGATCTCATTCTTGTGCTGCATCAGGGAGAAATCGTAGAGCGGGGCACGCATCAAGAGCTGCTGGCTCTTGGCGGGTTGTATCACAAAATGTTCCTTCTGCAAAATGGAGCAGTCGAAAGATATGAGGATGTCATGAATTTATAGAAAAAAAGCCTGGCGTGCTGCCAGGCTTTTTGCATGATTTAATAAGTAGAGTGTGATACTTTCTTTATATACATTCGATTATATTCATTTAATAGATTGTCTAGCTCCTGGCTGTAGCGAATGGCAACGGAGGAGGTCAAGCCGTTAGTGATCGCGACTTGAATTAATTCAGCTCGCTTTTTTTCAATAAGGACTACTAAATCTTGTTTGATCACGGGCGAGTTCCTTTCCGGATAATCTCCAATTTTTTTGGTAGAAAAATAATACTAAACTACCAAAAGGCATTGTTTTACTAGTATAACCTATGATGTAAATAATTTCAAAGGAAATTGTAAGAAATTATCCAATCTCGACGGACATAAATTTTGAAAATAGAGAGTATGTTGAAGGGACAGAAAGTAGTCAGAGTCACAAAATATTCATGATAATCATTATCTTTTAGGTTAAAGTTTTGTTAGAATGAAAGGGTATCGACTATAGTGGGAGTGTTAATATGTCAGATGTAAATATATTTTTAGCTTTAGGTGCGGGATTTTTGAGTTTTATTTCACCATGCTGTCTGCCGCTTTATCCCGCCTTTTTATCGTACATCACTGGAATGTCGGTAGGGGAATTACAAAGTGAAAATGCTTTACTGCAAAAGCGAAGTTTGCTTCACACCTTGTTTTTCCTATTAGGATTTTCGATTATTTTTATTGCCATCGGCTTTGGGACATCTTTTCTTGGGAGCTTTTTCTCAAATTACAAAGACCTCATACGTCAATTGGGCGGAATTTTTATTGTTTTCTTCGGATTAATTATCGTGGGTGTATTCAAACCTGAGTTTATGATGAAGGATCGCCGCTTCGAGTTTAAGAATCGTCCGTCGGGCTTTTTAGGATCCATTTTAATCGGTATGGCTTTTGCAGCTGGCTGGACCCCATGTACAGGACCGATTCTATCATCTGTTATTCTACTTGCTGGATCAAATCCTGAATCAGGTGTGTTATACATGTTTGCTTATTCCTTAGGATTTGCAATCCCATTTTTTATTTTATCCTTCTTTGTAGGACGGATGAAATGGATTAAAAAGAACAGCGGCAGGATTATGAAGATTGGCGGCTATATCATGATTGTCATGGGGATTGTACTTTTCTTTGATTGGATGACCAAAATCATTATTTTGTTTTCCCGTTTGTTTGGGGGCTTTACTGGATTCTAATTTCATATAAAAATTTTGTTCAATTTTTATATTCTGATGTATAATATGTAAGTAAATTCTTAGATAAGGAAGAGAATCCTATGAACTACGTTGTTGTTTCTTCAATCGGAGCAGTTTTTATGGGCTTTTTTGTCTTATTCATACGAATGAAGGCAGCAAACAAACCCACAAATCTTAAGAAGATTATCCTGCCGCCTTTTTTCATGTCCAGCGGTGCCCTAATGTATCTGGCCCCACAATTTCGGTTAACACCGATGGAAATATTAGAAGCGGTCATTGTCGGAATGCTTTTTTCGATATTGTTGATTAAAACCTCACAATTTGAAATTCGTGACAATGATATTTATTTAAAGCGATCAAAGGCGTTTATATTTATTTTAGTCGGATTATTAGTACTCCGCGTTGTTTTAAAAACGATTTTAAGCAGTACAATTGATATTGGCCAGCTTAGCGGCATGTTCTTCCTGCTTGCATTCAGCATGATTGTGCCATGGCGTGTGGCTATGTACCGGGATTATAAAAAACTCTATAAGCAATTACATGGATAAACACTGTCTCTTCCCGAGTCAGTGTTTTTTTAATGCTCTGCTAATGAATATAAAGTGAAATCGCTTAATAAAAATTATTAAGCTTATTTTTTTTGCATACTACTTTTGCTATTGTCTCGTGTTGGTTTAACAGAATCCTCCGATATCTCATGTGTTTTATGGATGACTACGTGATTGGGGAGATACCAATGAGAAAAGTATCGGTTATTTTTGTTCTGTTCCTAGGTCTTTTGTTACCCGCAACTCAAATAGAAGCGGCAGGCAATTCCCAGTTTATTATCATTAACAAAAGGACGAATACGCTTGCCTTTTATGATGGCGGTCATTTGGTTAGAAGCTTTAAAGTGGCAACGGGAAAAACAAGAAGTTTGACGCCAGAAGGGAAATTTAGGATTGTCAACAAGATCAAAAATCGGCCCTATTATACGGGCCATATAGCGGGTGGAGACCCTAGGAATCCTTTAGGAGACCGCTGGATGGGACTGGAAGCGAGAGGTACATACGGCACCACCTATGGGATACATGGCAATAATAATGAAAATTCAATTGGTAAATATGTCAGTCACGGCTGTGTCCGAATGCATAATGAGGAAGTGCGCTGGCTGTTTGACCAGGTCAAAATGTTTACAACTGTGGTCATCACCTATTCGAACAGCAGCTTCGACACGATTGCTCAAGCAAATGGGTATGGTGTGAGCGTTCCTGCAAGTGGTGGAATAGAAAATGAGAATCCTGCACCGATTAATGGCTGGGTAGTGACGAACGGTAAAACCTATTACTATACTAATGGGACGGCAAAAACCGGCTGGCAGTCCGTTAACGGTAAATCGTATTATTTTGATAATAAGGGAGTCATGAAGACAGGTTGGATGTCTCTTGGCGGAAAGACTTATTATCTGGATGGAAAAGGGGTTAGGCAAACAGGCTGGGTAGAAGAAAGCGGCAAAAGGTATTACTTTGATCTAACAGGGGTGATGAAAACAGGTTGGTTTGAGGAAAATGGCAAGTGGTATTATCTTGATCCGAAAACTGGAGAGATGAAAACCGGCTGGCTGTCATCAGGAGAAAAAAGCTATTATTTTGACCAGGACGGAATCTTGAAAACGGGCTGGGTGGAAGTCGAAGGCAAGTGGTATTATCTCAATCAGAGAGGAGAAATGGATACAGGCTGGTTTAATTTTAAGGGCAAATGGTATTATCAAGATACCAATGGTGTGATGAACACGGCAGCAACACCTGTCATGAGCCAGTTAAAATTCTATGAAAATCCCGAACCACTAAGGAACGGGTGGGTAACATTTTCAGGAAATCGATATTATCTAGGCAATAATGATGGATTGGTATCCAGCTGGTTGAGCTATGAAGGTTCAAGGTATTATCTCCATATTAGTCTAGATATGGTTGGAATTCGATGAAATACACATGAATTGTGTCCTGGCAGCTATGCTGTCAGGGCAATTTTTTGTGGTCAAAAGAAAAACCGTTCCTAGAATGGAACGGATTAAAATAAGTGGTCATATGGAGCAACATCGATTCTATTTTCAAACAGTTTTTTACGCAAAAATTTATGATCTCGTTTGGGTGTTGCAAGTATATAGCCTCTGATGACCAGTTCTTCGGTAATTTTAGCAGCATTTTCTTTTAAAGCCAGTTCGCCAATTTTACCGGCAATTTTATGCCTCGCCACATCACGGAAAAGCTCGGGCACTGGACTAACTAAATCTTCTAGAAGGGATTTCTCATCGCCGCTCCACAAATGACGTGTTTCATTTACATAATGTTCTTCCCAATCCATTACGGATTTGCCATCTTCCTTCGGCATCTTCTTCAAAAACTTTCGAAACATAAAATATCCCCCGATGGCAAATGAACCAACCAGGAAAACGACCCAGAAAAGGATAAACCATAAAAACCAACCATGAAGCATCTTATTCACCTACAAAAAACTATTTTTCAACTTATTATAGTATGTTTTTGACAATAATGACAAGTTAACTCCTTTTAAGTTTGTGCTATGTAAATTGGTTGGCAATTGGTGTAGGAGTAGATAGTTGTCGAAAAAGTGACAAATAAGGCAATCCTATTGTAAAATACAATATACCAAGGTATTATGATTACGAATAATAGATTATGGAATGGGGCTGATTGGGGTGCTGGTGCCCTCCACAGTCTTCAAAACTGCTTGAGACCTGCGTGCCAGGTCTGGTGGGTTCGATTCCCACGCAGTCCCGCCAATCCAGTCATATCAAGGGTTCCAGCGAATTCCTTTCTTACATAGACCTGAGGGCACTCGGTCTTTTTTTATGTTAAGTGCCCAAAAGTGCCGTTTGTGATTTTTGTACCATTGAAGTTACTGAAGAATTTCATCCAAGGTGTTAACAGCTAGTTCTTCAATCGAATTTGTTACATGTGAATAGGTATCCAATGTAACATTGATTCTTGAGTGACCTAATCGAGCACTGACTATTTTTGCATTTACATTCTCTTTAAGCAAAATGGTCGCATGAGAATGTCTCAGATCATGGAACCGGATATCTGGGAGTCCAGCAGCTTTTAATGCTCTCTTTAGAGCCCTCGTAATTTCAGAAGGAGCCATTATATTTCCTTTTGAATTGCAAAAGACAAGATTATGCGGATTGTACGTTTCACCAAGAATTTTTCTTCGATGGTCATGTTCGGCTTTAAGAGATTGTAATAACTTTACTAATTTAGCTGTTAATTTTACTCCTCTTGGTTCTTTTCCTTTGGGGAGTGCATTGAAAAAATACTTTCCATTCGCCTCCGTAATGGTTTCGCAAATATAAAATTTATTGGCTCTAAATAAAATCCACGTAATCCCATTTCAATCCGATTAATTCACTTTTTCGCATTCCAGTGTGAATAGACGTTTTGATGATCGGATAATACACGAATGATTTTTCTTTTGCAGTTTCCAACAATGAATTCAGCTATTCCGCCTCAAGGGTTTTCATTTTTAATCCCCGCATACCGACCCTCCTCGGAGGATAATAGCCAACCAAATTCATCTTTAAGATATCCCATCACTATTACATTTAGATATTGGTAATTAATGACCTTGAGCCAGGAGTATGACCGCTTCCCAATTCATAAGGGCTGTCCTTTTTCTTAAGTACAATTCCCTCAAGGTTTTGTTCTTTGATTAGGTTAAAGAGGGTAATACCGTTCCCATCTATACTCATTACTTTGGTTAAAAGGGGGGTATTAACTGGTATTATCGCATCTAGGATTTCTTTTCTCTTATATAATGGCAGTTGAGTTACCTTCTCACCCTTATAATACAGTACGTCGAATGCCACGAAAGACACTGGTTCCAGTTTTGCCAACAGTTTCACCTTTTCCGAATTGAACACCGAAAACCTACTCATGACTGCCTCGAAATCAGGTTTACCTGAAATATCTGTTACGATCACTTCCCCGTCCAAAACGGTTCCCTTTGGAATGTCTAAATTCAATAGTTCAGGAAAACGATTGGTAACATCGGTTTTATGGCGTGTATAAAGCTTTTTATCTTCTATATGGGAATAGATGAGTCGGAACCCATCCATTTTCGGTTCTGAAACATAATCATCATTGTTAAAAGGCTGTTCGGATTTATGGAGGAGCATTGGGCTTATAAACATATTTTTCACCTCTATACAATTATACTATGGAAATGGATTACAGAAATTAGGAGGTTATTGGAATCATCTCCTAATGTCAGGAGGCTAATAGTTGCAGTCGATAAAATTCAAATCAAATTCATAATTTTTCCATTCGAATGATAAAAAAAACTTCATAATTATTAAAAGAAGGAGGTGAAGGAAATGAGTCGACTTGTTATTATGGAAGTGGCGATGAAAGAGGAATTACCTGAACTGGACAACATTTATTTTGGGGGCAAGGTATTACTTCATTATGAAGAGGATATTCCTTTTATTGTGGCTGGAACCACATCAAGAATGGGGCAAGAAGCCGCAATTGAGCTTTTAAGAGGATGTGAACAATTTAAAGCTTATCATTAGCATCTTTTTGGAACTGAGGTAAAATCATTTGTTATGGATGATAAGCACTTTAAGAAAGTGAAAAATTGGATGCATTACTTTCATCCGAATGGAATCTACCGATAAAAAGTGATTAATTAAACAAAATGTACATAATAAAGGACAGTCATTTCGTCAACTGCGAGCATTTCCGAAAAGATTAAATGGCTACGCTGTGTAGGCAGGGATAACAAGAATTTACATCCGCATTTATTCCGTCATATTGCAGCGACAATTTTCCTGGAAGCTGAATAAACCGCGCAAGATAAAGCGATAAACTATAATGTCACCTTAACGGGTGGCTTTTTTTGTACGAAAAAAGAAAAAGCGCCAAAAGACGCTCTTGTAAATGCTTACTTTAATCAAGGGATATTAATATATTATGAGGGTTGTCTTATAAAGACATGGACAAACATGGAGCTTATATAAAAAAACCACCCTTGAATTAAAGGGATGGTTTCATATGGAGGATTCCTAATATTGTTCCTTATATACCTTTATGTATACATACAGAACATAGGTTCTTATATAATATTAAGAAAGGGGGCGATTATATGGCGATACGTGATCGCGGTATGGTTAAATGGCAGGCAGCATTTCAATTGCCAGAATTAGCGAAGACTCAGAAGGATTTTTGGCGTGATACTAAGCGGGAAGGAAGCCAATCATTGACGAGCATTAAGCAGAAGAGTTCGACTTACGCATTATTTACGCAATGGAATATAATCCTGACTTTGTATAGTAATACCGACCATACCGCCTGTAAACTCACAAGAAAATACCCCTCCTATAGACGCTCACTCTCTCTTTAGTCAGCTTTTTGCGACAAAAATTATACGTGTCATTGGCGGTCATATCGGTCATGAACCTTCAATACCAACCAAATGTAAAAAATGGTAAATATCAATTTCAAATCATCATTAAGGATATTTACGATTTACTTTTAACCATTAACGACAAAGATTGTGATGAGCTGACAAAAATACATGATTATATTGATGAAAATATTAATAAGTATGTTGAACATATCAAAAAGCCTTTTTATAATTTTGAACCTACAAAGATTATGGGATTTACGGCAAAGTCATTTGTTAAATATTTTGATGTTGAACCAAGTCAATATAAAGAATTTATAAAAGATTTGCAGAAATTTGCCTATATTTAACCAAATACCAGAAAACACTCGTAGATTTATATATTATGCAATGAAAACGTATAAAGTGAAGTCGTATGGTTCAGGAATACAGGTTATTTTATCCCTATTACAGGGACAGTTAAGTTTGTCTCCTGAGGAATTGAGGAAGGAAATTGATATCCTTTGTTATGCAGAATTAGTTGACACATTCACTTTGGAATATGATGAAGTCCTTATTCTTCAATATTTTGATTCCGACCGGAATGAAATTTTGGAAAGCTTATATAATTTCTGTAAAGAAAACAATAGGAGTTTACAGGACTTAATTGTAAATGTTAACTTCAGTAAACTAGACTAAAGTGTTAAGCTTTTGAGATATCAAATCGATTTAAGGAGGCCAATTATAGACGATTATGAGGCGGAATAATTAAATCTTCGAATCGATTGAATATTACCACTCTGCCCTTGCGGCTTCTAAACCTGCGATAGTTCATATGTTTTCTTGACATAAAAACAGTCTTGTTCACCTAACGTCCATTTAGTTAAAAATGTGCTCGCAATATAGAATGAGCTCCTAATTAAGAAATCCTTTTTCTTTTTAAGTTATCGTTATTGTTTTAACTTTATATTTTTTTCCTAGTTTATGGATGGTTACATGTACTTCTTCCAGCGATGATTGTAATTCAAAACTACTGAGGTGTTGCAGAATCTCCACTATTGCATTTAGAAGATAATATATATGGTGTCTATCCCATCGATTTGTGATTGTTATCGAATTGGAAAAAACATTTTAGTATTGGGTGCAACAGTTACTAATGTTTAAAGAAACAAAAAATATTTTATTCTTTCAGCCTAGTCCTTGATAATCATATTTAATTTGTTCTAGGGATGTCAAAATGATCCCATCTTCCATGATTTAAATTTATACATCATGGTATCCATCTTAGAAAAAATTCGGTGCCGAGTTTGGTGCCCATTTATAAAAATTTAGTGATACTACAAAACACTCGAAATATTCAGGTGAGCAATATGGATGTCCAAGGACAACATAAGAAATTTTCACCTATCAATAATTTAGTATAAAGCGTAAATTGGGTTTGGGCAGTCACCTTTTGTGGCTGCCTTATTTTATTCTTAAAAAAGCGCATCCAAAATATCGGCAGCTCGCTTTTTTTGTTCGCCTGTTTGCAATTTACCATTGTAGTAGACTGCTTCTTTGTTTTTTAATAAATGTTGAACTTCCAGATTCTTATAAAATTCTGAAGATATATGGACATATTCAAAGGGATCATAGCCAGCTTTAATGGCTAAATCACCGTTTGTTTCGAATGTTGTAATAAGAAGCAATCTTATTAATTACGTCTGGTGTTGGCTTTCTTGTTTTTTTAGTACGAGGGTCAAATCCTTCTTATAATGTAGTCAGATAAGTATGGCTTACTCCAATTCCCTCTGCTGCTTCTCTTATTGATTTATTACCTCTTAAGGCTTTTAAATATTCACCAAACTCGTTCATTGAAAATCACCACTTGTAAAATATTTCTTACTAAATTGTAAATCACGGTTGACATTTTTGTAAGTGAGGGGATGAATATACCTCGGTGGCAAAAGTGGTGTGAAAAAGGTCAAATTCCCCCAAATTACAAAAGATTACTCCATTGGTATAATTATTCTATGCACCATACGCGCCGGACGCTCGGCGGATGGAATACGAGCTATCCTATTACGGAGTCGCGGATGCCAAATTCAAGGGAAGAGACCTCCCGGTCTTTACTAACAGTCACGGTAGCGATTCGATTGAAGAAGACGGGGATTAGTATTATGAGTACCTTGCCATGGACTGCTGCAAGGTACGCAGGATCCGGACCACTCTAGGCACCCTAAAAAAAGGGGATGTCATTACCATCATCTATCACGGGAACAAGAGAGAATGACCGAAACATTTAAACCACAGTATACCGGTGGATTTTACTTTTGAGCTAAAAGAACTTTGAAACAAATCTCTTTTTAGTCTTGTACCTTTTGACGATTCCCCATTACTTTTTTCGGCCAGCACAAAAAATGGAGGAGATGGTCGATAAGAGCGACTAAATTTTGCACATTGGATTTCAAGTGAAGAAAATACTTAATATTAGTAAAATTCGGAATATTACGTTGACCCATCAACCCCTGTATGGTAGATTAGTTTTAGCAGCTTTATGACATTAATAAACTGTTAATGAACTTGAAATTTATGGAGGATGAAAAATGCATCTAAATCCTTCTTCATTATCCGAAAGTGAATTATATAAAATTCTTAGTGGAGCTGTTTCACCAAGACCGATTGCCTGGATTTCCACAATGAGTCAAGAAGGTAGATTTAATTTGGCTCCTTTTAGCTTTTTTACAGTTGTTTCTTCAGAACCGCCAATGATCTGTTTTTCGATCGGGCCTGGAGAAGGGGAACGAGAAGGGACATTCAAAGACACTTTAACTAATATTCGTGATACACATGAGTTTGTTTTTAATTTTGTACCATTCAATTTAATTCAAGAGATGGAACAAAGTTCAAAAGATTACCTTCCTGATGTTGATGAATTTAATGAAATTGGCGTTAATCAGTTGAATAGCACTATAGTAAAACCGCCGGGTGTAAAAGAGTCACCTATTCAATTTGAATGTAAGCTCGATAAAATTGTCCCTTTAGGGAAATACCATTTAGTTATTGGTAAGGTTGTTCATATCCACCTTAAAAATGAATACTATCAAAATGGTAAACTTAATCTAATTAAATTACAGCCAGTAGGACGATTAGCTGGGAATTACATACAAGTAAAAGAGATATTTAATCTTAAATAAAACACAAAGTAAACTAAAATATAAAGATAAATATTTTATAAGAATAATATTCAAAAAATTAAAAAAACGGGTTGACCCAACAACCCGTGTATGTTACATTTTAAATTAGATTCAGCCATTACAATTACACTTCAACTTGTTCAACAAACTCCAACTTTGCAATGTTTACGCCTCAGAATCAACAAATTTCAATTAGTTCACCAAACAGGAAAACAAACTTAATCTTATTAAAGGGTGGGAAGAATGACGGAAAGTCCGCAAAAAAAACGAATACTTATAGCTTCCAACACATTTGAGACAGAAAAAGATGCCTACAAAGTATTAGAAGAATTAAACTGTGAGGTAGTGACAATCCCAGCTAATGAAAGAAAAAATTGGACGGAGGAGGACTTAGCTAAAGCAATTCAAGGTTTTGATGGAGCTATTTTCGGAGGAGACCACATTATTTCATCACGGGTTCTTGCAAACGCTGATAACTTAAAGGCAATTTCTTTGAACTGTACTGGTTTTAATCATGTTAATGTAAGCGCTGCCACGGACAAAGGGATTTCTGTTTTTAACATGCCTGGATTAAGTTTTAATGCGGTTGCAGATTTTATCTGGGGTCAAATTCTAGCCGTAATGCGTCAAATTGTTAAAGGGGACCGAGCTATTCGCTCAGGTAAATGGGTAAGTGGTGTAGAGAAAAGTACCGCTGTATCAGGAAAGACTATTGGTATTATTGGAATGGGTTCGATTGGCGAAGCAGTAGCTAAAAGAGCCATTGGGTTTGACATGAATATTCTTGCAAATGTACGAACGAAAAGACATGAGTTGGTCGATAGATATCATTTAACATTTGTTTCTAAGGAAGAATTATTATTCCATTCTGACATAGTAGTTATCTGTTGCCCCTTAAGTGATGAAACTTTTCATATGATTGGTGAACGAGAGCTTAATTTAATGAAAGATTCTAGTTTTATCATTAATAGTTCGAGGGGGGAAATTATAGATGAAGATGCCCTTTATCAAGCTTTATTGAAAGGGAATATTGCTGGAGCTGCACTTGATGTATTTAAAGATGAACCTTTAACAGAAAGTAAGTTTTTTTCACTAAAGAATGTTGTTCTTACACCACATATAGGAGGTTTGGCTGATCAGCAAATCTTTGCATGTGCGGAAGGTGCTGCAAAAAACTTAGTATCCTTTTTTAAAGGGGAAGAGGTCCCTTATATAGTAAATCCTAGCGTTTCAATAAATTAATATATTTGGGGTGAGGGTTATGAGAAAAAAGGTAAAATGGTTTCTTTCAACTGTAATAACTGTAGTTTTGATTTCTACTATTTTAATTGGGTGTTCTAAAGATACCGCTAGTTCCGGAAATGGTAGCGGAAAACAGGTAAATATTAAATTTTGGACACAATCAGATCCAACTTATAAGAAAGCAGCACAAACGTTAATAGACAAGTTTGAAAAAGAAAACCCAAACATTAAGGTTAAATTAGAATCTTTTCCGGAGTATGCAACCAAAGTAAGTACTGCTTTTAATACTGGGAACGCTCCTGACGTTCTAGAAATGTTCGGAAGCTCTATTAAATTAGCTCAAGGTGGGAAGGTCCTTCCTGTTCCAGAAAGTGTTATGAGTAAAGCGGAAATTGAAAAGACTTTTACTCCTGATAGTTTAAAGAACCGAACTTATAAAGGAAAATATTATGGTCTTCCTAATGAAATTTCGATGGAGTCTCCAGGATTATTGATCAATGAAGATTTAGTTAAAAAAGCAGGATTAACAATTCCTGAGTCCTGGGTAAAAAATAATGGACCCGCATCTTGGGCAGAGCTTCGGGATTTTGCAGAAAAATTAACAGTGATTGAGAACGGTGTTATGAAACAAGCTGGTTTAGGTGTAATTGGCGGTCAGGAAGAGGCAATGTTTTTATCATTAATTTGGCAGTATGGTGGAGAATATCGAGATGAGAAAAATGGAAAAGTTAACTTTACATCTCCAGAGGCAAAAAAAGCAATTGAATTTATACAAGGCTTGATATCAGGTGACCATAGAGTTCATGATAAAGGGTTTAGTAAACGATTTGATGGTTTTGTTGGAAAATCCAATGCGATGACAATCGGAGCACCTTGGTATGCAGCAAGTATCAGTTCGGATGTTAAAGATTTTAAATACCAGTATTTCAATTTACCTCCATTTGTTGATGGGTCTAAGCCGTATTTTGTAACAGAAGGCGGTTGGGGATATCTGGTAAGTGCAAAATCAAAACATCCTGAAGAATCTTGGAAACTGGTGAAATTCCTACTTCAAAAGGATAATCAGGATTATTGGACAAAAGAGGTTGGTTCTATTTCTTCCAGAACAGATGCAGCTGTAAACACAAATTATGATCCTGCAGTGGGTTCAGTAGAAAAAGCGATTGCTATCTCTTCAAAGATTACTAATGATGGTCGTGATGCCGGCGCTTATACTGGAGATACAAGCCAATTAATTTGGACTATTGTTCGTCAAAATCTTGCTGCTATTTTACAAAAAGAAGTATCCATTGATAAAGGCTTGAAAAATATGGAAGACCAAGCGAATCAAATGATTGAAAGGAACAATAGGAAGTAACAGGAAATTACCTTAACTAAATGGGAGGGAAATTTTATTCCCTCTCATTATTTAAAAAGGAGGGAGCAATGATTGAATGATACTAGAATATCGGAGCAAATTGGGAAAACAGAGCTTCAGAGGAAGATAGATAAAGTGGGAGCTTTTTCAAAGTTAAAATCTACTATTCAACATGATAGGTTTCAAAGTAAATTTTTTATTTTGGTCGTGTTAATTCCAACCGCAGTTTGGTTTTTTACATTCATGTTCTATCCTATTTTTCTTACTTTTAAAAATAGTTTTACAGATGCCAATTTAGCTTACAACGATGAGAGTTTTATTGGACTAGAAAATTATAAAAGACTGCTCAGTGATCCTTCCTTTCATATTGCCCTGAAAAATACAATTTTCGCCGTCCTGTATATTGTGCCAACTACTATTGCTCTATCTCTCACAGCAGCGCTATTACTTAATTCATTTAATAAGAAAATTAGAGAAACTTTTACCTTATTCTACTTTTTGCCAGTAGTTACTTCAATGGTTGCTATAAGTATTGTATGGTCTTGGTTATACAATCCAAGTTACGGACTATTTAACTACTTATTAAATTTATTGGGCCTCCCTACACAAGGGTTTCTCACATCGCCTAAGCAATCCTTGCCATCTATAAGTGTCATTCAGATTTGGAAAGATGTAGGCTTTTACACTGTAATTTTACTAGCTTCGTTAAGGACTATTCCTAAAACGTATTATGAGGCAGCTACGGTAGATGGGGCTAATAGATTCCATATTTTTCGATACATTACGTTGCCTTTAATGAAACCAATTTTAATCTTTGTAGGGATTGTTTCAACGATTGGAGCATTCAAAATATTTGATCCTATTAAAGTCATAACCGATGGCGGCCCTGGAAATAGTACGATGGTTCTGGTTCTGTATATTATCCGGCAAGGGATTACCAATTCGGAAATTGGCTATGCATCAGCGATAGCTGTTGTCATGTTTGTGATCGTTTTATTCATTACACTAATTCAATGGTTTTTAACTCGGTCGGATAAAAATGAGGGTATACATTGATCACAGTTTATTAGAAAGGAGACAAGATGGTGCAAAGGACATTTCGGTTTAAAAGGTTCAAAATCCTGCAATTTACACTGTTGTTGTTAGGCGCAATGATTATGATGCTTCCATTCTGGTGGATGATGTTGTCTTCTTTTAAGCCTGCGAGCGAATTACTGCAAGTTCCACCAACATGGTTTCCGAAAAGCTTTTCACTGGCCAATTATAAAGAAGTATTGGAAGTTATGCCATTTTGGCATTACCTTTCAAATAGTGTTTTTATTGGAGTTTTAAATACATTTGTGGGTGTCTTAACCAGCTCCTTAGTCGGATATGTGCTTGCAAAATATCGTTTTTGGGGACGAAAATATGTCATCTCAATGATTTTGGCGACGATGATTATCCCCTATCAAGTCCTTATGATTCCCTTGTTTACTATCATGATGGATCTTGGTTGGATTGATTCATATGCAGTATTAACAGTTCCGTATTTTTTTAACATATTTGGAATTTTTCTAATGAGGCAATTTATGTTAGATGTACCGAATGAACTAATCGAAGCTGCAAAAATGGATGGATGTTCACATTTTCGGATTTTTTTCAGCATCGTCTTGCCAGTGGTAAGACCGGCTCTTGCAACGTTAAGTATCCTTCTTTTTATGGAAAGCTGGGATTCATTTTTATGGCCGCTAATTTCCGTCAATTCAGAGAAGTACATGACGCTGCCAATTGGTCTGAACTCATTCTTAAGTGAACATTTTGGAAGATTTGATCAACTGGTTACCGCATCAGTTATGTCTGTATTACCAATGATCATCATTTTTTTAATTGCACAAAAGAGCTTTATAGAAGGAATTTCACTTACAGGTTCTAAGTAGTGATGAAATTTTCAATTAAATGGGGTGAATTAAAATGGGTACTGAAGTTACATCAGATATTCTGTTAGAACAATTAGAAAAACTAATTTTTACAAAGGAAGAGTTTAAAACTCTATATGATTTTTGTAGTAATCGAAACTATGGTGAAGAAGGTATTCCTGTTTACCTTATGCTTGATGATTTAACTAATAGTCAAGATGATACTCTATCCATTCAATCAGGAGATCCTATGTTTAACTTCCTCTTAGCTAAGGCAGCAAATGAATTAATATCTCACCTTACGACAGAAGGTCACGAGTTGACTGAGCTTGATGTTGCCAAGGCGTTTGAATTACTTGCTGAAAAATATTTTTCGTTCAATTCGGGAACTCCAAAATAAGGTGATAAATATGACACTTTCAAAGGTAAACCCATCTCTACTTAATGGAAGTTATATTCGAACAATCAATTTCCATAACACTCCTAATTGCCGGATAGAAGAATACGATAGAATGCTTGCTTTTTACCGGGAACATTTTGAGCCAGTTTCTAAAGAGGATTTAGATGAATTTTTTGAGGCCAAAAGGTGGAACAAAAAGAAGCCTGGGTTGATTATCAATTTTTATAACGGCTATCGGAATAACTTTGATATTATGTATCCCATTTTAGAGAAGTATGGTTTTGTGGGTTGGTTTTTTTTAGCAACAGAGTTTTTAAGTGTACCTTCTAATCAGCAAAAGGAATATGCCGCAGCCCATACTTTGTTGCTTGGCGAAAATGAATATGACGATTCACGTTTTGCTCTATCTTGGGAGGAAGTACGTGAACTAAGCAAACGTCATGTCATTGCCAGTCATACTAAAACACACAGTGAACTAACTGAGTTTTCAACTGATAAGGATATGATTAGGGAAATTATTGATTCTAAGATTGAAATCGAGGAGCAAATACAGTCCGAAATATCTGCGTTTGCTTGGCTTGGAGGGAAGGAATTCTCAGGAAACCCATCCGCTTCAAAATATCTTCGTCAGGCAGGATATCAATATCTCTTCAGTAATCTGAAAATAGAGAAGATTGGAAATAGAGGTGTGTGAACACATGGTGAACGTAACGGAACAAAAAGCTTTTCAGTTGGATATTCCAACTTTGCTTTCTTTTCACAAATGCAATGAAGTCCTTGAGTATGTTGCATCATCGGTTTCTAAGGATCGATTTTATTGCGAAATTAATTATCAGGCGAAAGATAATAACGGCCCACATTGGTTCGGATACCGTTGTTACATAAAGGACCTGCAAAGCAATAAATCCCTATACATTCACTTTGGTTTTATATTCCTGCCAAGTACGAAGGTAGGATTAATGGTTGAACTTGATAGAAACAATAACCTTGATGTTTATGAAAGGGTCTGGGATCAGATTGGTCCTTCCTCTGTTTATCATATCAATAAAGAAGAAAGTGATTATTTAAAATTATTTCTTCCCGATGACATATTAAGCCAGGTAACGGAGTTTGAATCGGCTGTAAAACAAGCGGAGTTTCTTCAAGATTATTTTGTTTCCTGCTGTGAGGCACTTTTAGCGGCAGCAAGAAAGGAGAAGCTATGAGGAACGCAGTTGAATTACAGAAATTTAAAGTTGAGCTAAAAGACCTCTTATCTTTATTTAACTTGACTCGAACAGTCAAGGAAGTAATTGAAACAACTAAAGGCGATTCCTTTGAAGTAAGGCTCGATCACCAGGCAGGAGATAATTTTGGTTCATACGCAGCAGGCTATCGCTGTTTTTTAAAGAATAAAAGGAATCAAAAAGAACTTTATATCTACTTTGGTGCTATTTACAGCTATAAAAAGCAGGCTGGTATTTTCGCAGAAGTGGATCAAAACAGTAATAAAGAACTTTTTAATCAAGTCTGGCAATACATTCAAATGTCAGAACATTATGACTTAAATAAGGAAGAAGCTCCTTTTGTAAAGCTTTTTCTCACTCCGCTGCAACATAAGGGGATTATGGAAGAGCCTGATGCTGACAAGCAAAAAGAGTTATTACGTTTATTTTTTAACAGAGTTTGTGAAGCATTTGTTAATGCACTTTCAGTTGAAGGGGGAAAATAAAAATGTCAAAGAATCGAAAAAAAATTGTTCTAATTGGTGCAGGTAGTGCTGTTTTTACACAAGGTTTGCTTGCTGACTTTATTCAGGCAAAAGATTTCGGCTCTTGGGAAGTTGGATTAGTAGATATTGATAAAAAAGCCTTAGATTCTATTACCTTATTAGCACAAAAAATGGTTGACAAGATGAATGTAGACATCGTTATTAGCTCCTCACAAGATCGACGTGAATTGCTTCCCGGTGCGGATGTAGTAGTTACGACTATTGCAGTTGGCGGTCGCCGTGCTTGGGAGAATGATGTATTCATTCCACGTAAATATGGAATTTACCAGCCTGTTGGTGATACTACTATGCCAGGGGGGATATCAAGAGCCCTAAGAATGATTCCAACAATGATTGAAGTAGCAAAGGATGTAAATGAACTTTGTCCTGAAGCATATTTCTTCAACTATTCGAACCCAATGACGGCTATTATTTCTGCTGTTAGAAAAGTAGTGGATTTTCCTGTTGTTGGTCTCTGTCACGGTTCTATATATCTAGAAAAATATTTATCTCGATTCTTAAGTGTAGACGTAGAACAAATTTCTTCGATTGGTGTTGGATTAAACCATCTAACTTTCCTGTATGACCTTCGTGTTGACGGAGAGAATGCTTGGCCGATTGTGAATAAAGTACTTAAAGAACAAAAGAAAAAAGTGGCAAAAGAAGGTCACGAATATAATTTCTTTAATCCAATGCTTGAGGATTCAGAGGTTCCGCAATTTATGGATAATCCTTTTTCTTGGGCGTTCTATGAAAAATATGGTGCTGTTCCAGCCGTTTTAGATAGGCATGTAGTTGAGTTTTTCCCTGAACGTTTTCCCGAAGGAAAGTATTACAACCATACCCTGGGCAAAAATGCATTTCCATTTGAGGCAGTAATTGAACGTGGCGATCGTGTATACAGCAATATGATAGGTCAGGCTGAAGGCGAACTCGAATTTAATAGCGAATTGTTCAATCGGACAGAGGGTGAACATGAACAGTTAGTAGAAATCCTCCGTTCTCTTTACCACGATGAACGTAAAACCTTTTATATTAACTGTCCAAATAAAGGTGCTGTACCTAATCTTCCTGCTAATTCTGTATTGGAAATGCCAGCTGTTGCTACTGGAAATGGCTTTTATCAAATGTTCGTACCTGATTTCCCTGAAACACTCGCATCCATTATTAGAAAGCGTCTCTCTGTGGTTGATCTCACTGTTGAAGCAGCAATTACCGGTAATCGAGACTTTGTGATTGAAGCGATGCTCCTTGATGGCGCGGTAACAAGTGAAGAAGTTGCAGAAAAGCTTACAGATGAACTGCTTCAAGCGCACAAACAATACTTACCTCAATTTTTTGGAGAGAAGACTATTCAAAAGACCATTTAATTAGCTTTTATAAGAGGTGAAACAATGGATTTAGGATTGCTGGGAAAGACAGTAGTAATCACTGGCGGCACTTCAGGAATTGGTAAAGCAATTGCAAGGAAACTCCTTGAAGAGGGTTGTAACGTAAGTGTTTGCGGAAGGAACAAAGAAAAAGGTGTGGACCTTTTAAAAGAGTTCGAACAAGAAGGGCTCAACATCCATTTCGAAAGTGCAGACGCGTCAAACTATGAAGAAGTAAGTCGCTTTGCTGAAAATACAGTTAAACGTTTTGGGAGAATAAATATTTGGATCAATAATGCTGGCATCTATCCGCAACAAAAACTGTTAGATATGACAGAAAATGATTGGGATTCTGTCTTTCATATTAATTTGAAATCAGTGTGGCTTGGTACTAAGGTTGCTTCGAGCTACTTGCAAGAAAATGGGAGTGGAGTTATTCTAAATGCCGCATCATTTGCGGCCATTATCCCTTCCGCAGGAAGCGGAGCGTATGCAGCTTCCAAGGCTGCAATATTAAGTTTGACAAAAACATTAGCTGGTGAACTTGCTCCTGCAAATATTCGAGTGAACGCTTATATACCAGGTGTAATTGAAACACCTATGACTGGTCCTTTGATTGAGAAAAACATGGAAAAGATGCTCCAAACTATCCCCCTTGGAAAGTTGGGGAAACCAGAGGATGTAGCTTCTGCAGTTGCATTTTTGGCTTCTGATGCATCGTCTTATATAACAGGAACCCATATAGAAATAAGTGGTGGGAAATTTTGTGTGCAAAACCCGATGTATGCTTGGACATGATGTACAATGGAAGGAGTGGAATATTTTGGAGAATACATTGGTTAAGGATGTAAAGGAAAATTTACTTCGTGGTCAATATATCCGTGCAATAAACTATCATAATACCCATTTTGTCGACCAAGGTAAGCTTGAGAGAGAGCTGAAATACTATCAACAGAATTTTTCACCAGTTTCAAAGGAAGACTTGGAAGAGTTTTTTGTAACAAAAGAGTGGAAAAAGGAAAAACCAGGGCTCATAATCTCTATGTTTGAAGCATATCGAAACAATTATGATGTGGCATTGCCACTACTTGAAAAATATGGATTTATTGGATGGTACCATATAATCACTGATTTTGTAGATACTCCTGTACCATTACAGAAGGAATTTGCCAAAAATCATAGCATTGATATTGACCAATTCGATGAATATAGTCATGACGGGCGGTATGCAATGACATGGGATGAGGTTCGGGAGGTTGCAAAAAATCATGTAATTTGTAGCCATACACGCAGCCATTACAGGATTTCATTAGACACCCCTGAAGAGGTAATGAAACGCGAAATTGTTGAATCAAAAACTATTTTAGAAGAAAAGCTTCAGCAAGAAGTTGATATTTTCTGCTGGCTTGGGGGAGCGCAGTTTAATCAAAACCCAGTTGCGGCAGATATTATTAAAAACGCAGGGTATCGTTATTTATTTGGAAACAGTAAGATTCATAGAATTGCATTATAAATAAGGAGAATTGTTCTATGACAGTCAAATTTCCACTAATAGAAAATACCATTAATCCCTATCGTGATACAGTTATTGGGAAATCTAATGAGCCTATCACTGTTGCGGGTCTGTTAGATCGTTCAAAACAAGTATTGAGTTCTTCATATGATGGACCAAGCCCTGATTGGACTCTTGAAAATATTTATGATCGTTTGGAAGCAAATGCCCCTCGTATTGCCATTATTGGAGGGTCTCCGGATCACCCTGCCCATATCATGGATTACCATACGATTGCAATTACGGCGCTTAGAATTTGGGAAAACGGAGGGGTACCCTTCCAGTTTTCTACACCAGTAATGTGTGATGGAACTGCACAGGATAACCAAGGGATGAGTTATTCTCTTCAAAGCCGTAATGCTGTGGCACAAATGATAGTTAATCAAATCGAAGCCCACAGTTATCATGGCGCGTTTGTTATTCAGGGGTGTGACAAGCAACCTTTAGGTGTAGTTAGTGCTTTAGCTCAAGTGGACCGGGTCCGACGGCATCGAGGGGAGGCACCGTTCTTTGCAACATTTGCACCAGCGCATGTAATGAGTGGCGGAAGCTATCCTGATGAACTGATCGAAGAATTACACAGTGTTGCAGACCGTGCTGATTTTTTAGGGGCATCGGATATCGCAGAAGATATTCGTGATACATTGAGTTATGTATTGGTCTGTTCAACAAATACATCATTTCAAGGGGTGTTTGAAAGAGCAAGAAGTAGAGGAATAATCACGGATATTGAACATAAAGATTTTGAAAAACGACTTGCTGTAAGTACCTGTGGTAAAGATGGCGGTGTATGTGCATTTAACGGAACAGGGAATAGTTCACGGCATGTGGTTTCTGGTCTGGGACTTGTCCATCCGGCACTGGAGCTGTTAACCCAATCCCCTTCAAAAGAACAACTCCATCAAGCGGTAGAAAGCATGGCCCTATTAATTAATAATCCTAAGTTTAGTGTTACGAATTTGTTAGCAACAAATATTAAGAATGCTATTCGCATTCACAGTGCCTCAGGTGGCTCGACGAATCTAATGATGCATGTTGTAGCAGGGATGCTCTATGGAGGATTTAACTTTACCCTTTGGGACTATGAACGAATTCGCCAGGAATATCCTATTCCTGATTTATTCGATTATAGTTTAACGCAGGGAAGAGACATTTTTACATTGGCTAATCAATGCTGTAGTGGCACTAGTAAAGGGATGGAAACGTTATTTTATGAATTGATAAATAATGGAGTTCCTATGGATGTAGATGCTCCTACAGTAACAGGAACAACATGGGAAGAAAGACTAGCAGGAAAGCAGAATTTATCCGCAAATCACGTTCAGAAGGATCAAGTCATTCTTTCTTCACCACGACGTTCCTTCAGCGGGGTTGATGTCTTAACAGGGAACTTTTTTGAAAGTGCAGTTGTTAAAATTAGTGGAATGCCAACACCTCAACTAAATTCATTTGATAAAAAAGTTAATTTCACTCTTTATTTTGATAATGAAGAAACTGCAAATCAAAGCTTACTTGATTCGAATTTTTTAGAAAATATTAAGTTGAATAAAACATTCAGTCATAAACACTTGCTTGCCGTTTTAAAACATAATGATAGAGAAAATTACTCTAAACTATGTAAATTACCTTATAGTGAATTGTTTGATCAAATGGCCGACAATGGTGCCTTAAAGCTTACAGTTGTTATTTCTGGCCAGGGCCCAGCGGCATTTGGAATGCCCGAAATGTATACACCGATGCAGCATATCAATGCGAATCGAAAACTTAGAAAGCTGGTAACTGTTATTAGTGATGGAAGATATTCAGGTGTTACTCTTGGGGCGGCTGTTGGTCATGTAACACCGGAAGCCCTGCATGGTGGAGGAATTCTATATCTGCAAACAGGTGATTTACTTTATATTGATTTAAGGGGGAAACAGATTCAATTTATTTCTCTAGATTCTTTACTAGAAGAAAGATTAGATTTTAATGGATTCTCGGAATTAAAACAAGCAAGACAAGAACTCGGGACTGATAGGATAAAAGCAATAAAAAATAGAATGAGACGAGTAGCAGCAAGTAATCAATTATCTGGACATACAGATGCAGCTCACGGTGTCGTTCCTTATGCTGTTTTTGAAGCAGCAGATATTGATTATCAACATGTGGCTGAATTCATTTCGTGTGCTGCCCCGGAGGCTTATGAAAAACAAAATGGTTAAGTAAATTTCAAATATGAAAGTAGGTGACTGATAAATGGAGAAAAAACTAAATACTTCTAGTGTTATTCCACTTTATTACCAATTAAAAGAAATCTTATTGGAAAATATTGAATCTGGAACTTGGAATCCTGGTTTCATGATTCCTTCTGAAATCCAATTACAGCACGAATATAATATTAGCCGAAATACGGTTAAAAAAGCGATAGATGAACTTGTCCAAGAAGGGATGCTAAATCGAATTCAGGGTAAGGGGACGTTTGTGTCAGCGCCGAAAATTGATCAATCATTATCCAATTTTTATAGTTTTAGCAAGGTGATGAAAAGCAGAGGATTAAATCCTAAAGACATTATTCTCAGCCTTAAAGAAAACGAAGCAAGAGTTGGTGTAGCAAAAAAACTACAGCTTACTGAAAACAATCAAGTATTTGAATTAAACCGATTAAGGTGCAGTGGAGATGAACCCATTATATTAGAAACATCCTATATTCCAACGCAATTGTTTCCCAACCTGACAGCGAAAATGTTAGAAAATAACTCCTTATATGATGTAATGCAAAAGGAGTATGGGATCTATGTAACAAAGGCTAAAGAGGTTTTTGAACCGGTTCTAATCCGTAGTCATGAAAGTATGATTCTACAAGTAGGAGAGGGGAATCCAGCTCTGCTTTTAGAACGTATAGCATATGACAATCAAGGGATCCCTGTTGAGTTTTGCCGGTCATTAATCCGAGGCGACCGTTGCCGCTTTTATACAGAGCTTTTATAATACCCTCAATTTTTTTGAGGGTTATTCTCCACATGAGGTTGACCCATCAACCCACTAATAGTTGGAATCAATATGATTCGGGTGTTGTCGTTCATCTCATTTGATAAAAAAGAAATTGAATACCAAGAAATGAATCGGGGTAAAAAGTGATGGTAAAACCAGTTGGTATCATTGGAAACTATAATATAGATGTTATCATTGGAAGTGTAAAAGAAGCACCCAAATGGGATACTGAAATTTTGGCTGATCGATTTGAACAGCGTATCGCAGGAACAGCTGGATATATGGCCTTAGCTTTACATAGTCTAGGTATCCCCTCAATAATTCTTTCTAGTGTTGGAAACGATGAATATGGTGACTTTTTAATAGAAGCCCTTCTTAAACGAGGTTTAGAGACACAAGGAATAGTTAAGTTGCCGAATCAACAAACATGTGTAGGGTTTGTTATTGTTCACAAGGATGGATCACGGGCCATCACAACAGTTTCCGGTGCGCATGACTATTTTGATTTGGAAATGTACCATAGTAAAAAGCACTTATTAAATGAGTGTGAAGAAATTGTTATTTGCGGTGCGTATTTACTCCCTAAATTTTCAGTGGAAGATGCACTAGTTGTGGCAAAAGAACAAAGAGCACTAGGGAAGAAGATTTATTTTGATCCAAGCTGGGACCCAAATGGATGGTCGGAAAAGACCGTTTCTCAAACTCTAGAAATTTTGAAATATGTGGATGTTTACATGCCAAATGAAACTGAAATTTGTAATCTTACAGGAAAAGAAGATTGGCATGATGCACTTCATATTGTGAGTCAATATTGTTGTGAAGTGGTTGTAAAGCTTGGATCGAAAGGTGCTGCCTTTTGTAAAGAGGGGAAAATCATCAGAGAGGCCGGAACAAAGGTAACTGCAGTGGATACAACCGGTGCAGGAGATGTTTTTGACATGGGATATTTATACGCAAGTCGTTGGGAGGAGAATCCTTTAAACCGATTATCCTTCGCCAACAATTTAGCATCCCGCGTCATCACCCAAAGAGATCGAAAAACTTATCCTACTCTTAGTGAATTACGAAAATACTCCTAGGAGAGTGTACTTAAGATGAAATCAATATCTTTATGGGAAGCAACTTCAAATAATCGTACACAAAAAGAGACATTACAAGGGGAAAAAGAAGCGGATGTAGTCATTATTGGTGGAGGTTATACGGGACTTTCAACAGCTTACCATCTTTTACAAAAAGGGGTAAACACTGTTGTTTTAGAGCAGCACAAGGTTGGCTGGGGGGCTAGTGGACGTAATGCCGGCATGATTCTTCCAGGTTATCACCATCAAATGAATATAATATCTAAAAAATATGGTAATTCCGTTGCAAAAAATATGTTTGAATTCTCTTTAGATGGGATTAATCTTGTGAAGTCTATCGTACAAGAACGAAACATTGATTGTGATTTAAAACAAAGCGGCCATTTTATAGCAGCATATAAACCTATGCATTTGAATGCGTTAAAACGAGAACAGGAATTTTTAGAGGCGTATGGTAATTATAAAACAAAAATTATTGAGGAAAATGAAATGCATGCTGAACTCAATTCCTCCCTTTATCATGGCGGCCTATTAGATTCACAAAGCTTTTCTTTCCATCCACTCAACTATGCTCTTGGATTAGCAAAGGCAGTTGAGGATTTAAATGGAACTATTTATGAACATTCAAGGGTAGATTCTATAGAACATACTTCAAAATACACCATCGTAAAAACTCCCTTAGGAAAAATAAAAGCAAAACATATTGTAATTGCTACCAATGGTTATACAGATGGCCTTAAGAAAAAATTAACCAAGTCTGTATTACCTGTTGCGAGCTATATGATTGCTACACAGCCAATTCCACAAGAACTAGCAAAAAAGTTAATTCCAAATAACCGCATGATTTTTGACACCAAAAACTTTCTTAATTACTTCAGACTAACACCAGATTTTCGACTAGTATTCGGTGGGAAAGATAGTCTTCGGGGTAATGAAAGTATTGAGACATACAGAGAGGTCTTAGCTGATTTAGTAAAAGTATTTCCTGAATTGAAAGAGTTTGGTTTTGATTATTCGTGGGGAGGTTTCCTAGGGATGACTTATGATTTTTTTCCACATATTGGTCAATTAGAGGATGGTACCCACTATGCTGTAGGCTGTGCTGGGCATGGAGCTGCCATCACAACATTACTAGGAAAAGTGTTAGCACAGAATATTACTCAGGAAAATTGCTTAAAACATCATCTAGAAAAACTTCCACTTAAAAGAATTCCATTTCACGGACAAAGAGCCATGATTATGAATGTAGTTGAACTATATTATAGATTGCTTGATAAATTGGCATAAATGGAGGTAATAATATGTTTCTACCATTTTCAGAAGAACATATTGAACAATTGGGTGCAGCGAATACAGTTAATGAAATCATGCAGCAGCCAAAACTTTGGAAAAAAGTATTTGAGCTGGTCTTAAAACAAAAAGACAAAATTGAACAGTTTTTTAAACATCTTTCTGTTGAGCATTCGCGAGTTCGTTTTGTATTTACAGGCGCTGGTACTTCAGCTTTTATTGGAGAAACGGTTGTTCCATTTTTAAGAAAAAACTATTCAAATAAGGGATTTGATTTTCAAGCAATAGCAACAACTGATTTGGTTTCGGCCCCCACTTATTATTTTCAAGATGATATTCCAACTGTTCTAGTTTCGTTTGCTCGCTCAGGTAACAGTCCTGAGAGCGTAGCTGCAGTTGAACTAGGTGAAAAAATAATTAGTGATTTTTATCAAATCGTCATTACATGTAATGAAAAAGGGGATTTGGCTGAAAAAGTAAGGAACGATTCCAAAGCGCTGCTTCTTATAATGCCTGCTGAATCAAACGATCAAGGATTTGCTATGACTAGTAGTTTTACCTGTATGATGCTATCAAGTTTATTAGTCTTCCAATATGAAAAACTAGAATCCCTAAAAGGTATTGTTGATAATTTATCGACTTCTGGCGAATCTTTATTAAATGAACTTTCGAATGATCTTGGTCATATTTTTCAGTTTGAATTCGAACGTATTATTTTCTTAGGTTCTGGTATTTTAGGAAGTATTGCACGCGAATCAGCATTAAAGGTTTTGGAATTAACATCTGGTCAAGTCATTTCTATGCATGAAACTCCCCTAGGATTCCGTCATGGGCCAAAATCTATTCTGAATGACCAGACATTGGTGGTCCTATTCCTTTCAAGAGATTCTTATACTCGGAGATATGATAGAGATCTTCTAAAAGAGTTGTATGAAGAAAATCTAGATTTAAAGATTGTAAGTATAGATAATTGTTACGATCATGAAGTACTGCAAACAACTGATTGGCAACTAATTGTTAATAGTGATGGGGAACTAGAAGACATTTATCTCGGACTTATTTATGTGCTTTTTGCTCAGGCACTTGCTGTTAAAAAATCGATTCAGTTAGGATTAAAAGTTGATAACCCCAGTATAAATGGAATGGTAAACAGGGTAGTCCAAGGTGTTACCATCCATTCATTGTAATAGTAGGGGGAATTCAAATGAGTGTTAAGACTTCCAATCTAGTCAATACAAAGGAAATGCTGACTAAAGCTCAAAAGGGAGGATATGCCGTTCCGGCATTCAATATTCATAACCTAGAAACAATTCAAGTTGTTACTGAAGCTGCAGCAGAATTAAGCTCTCCTGTTATTTTGGCTGCTACCCCTGGAACATTTGCTTATGCTGGAAGAGATTATATACAAGCGATTGTGGAGTCTGCTGCAGCTCGATATTCAACTCCGATTGCCCTTCATTTGGACCACCATGAAAAAAGAACTGATATCGAGTTTTCTTTACAGTTAGGTGTAAAATCAGTCATGATAGATGGCTCTCACCACCCTTTTGAGGAAAATATTCAAATTACAAGAGAAATCGTTGAGCTGGCAAGACATTATAATGCTTCAGTTGAAGGGGAACTTGGACGACTTGGAGGTCAGGAAGATGACCTTATCGTGAAAAAAGAGGATTCCTTCTACACGGATCCGGATGCTGCCGTCGTTTTTGCGAGAGAAACAGGGATTGACTCTTTAGCCGTTGCAATCGGTACTGCTCATGGTTTGTATGCATCAGAACCTAAACTAGATTTTGATCGTCTGGCTATTATCCAGAAGAAACTAGACATTCCTCTAGTTTTACACGGTGCATCAGGAATTTCAGTTGATGACGTAAGGAAATGTATTGCTCTGGGATGCTGCAAAGTGAATATTGCTACGGAGCTGAAAATTCCTTTTTCTAAAGCCCTAAGGGATTTCATGATTAATTACCCAAATGAAAGTGACCCCCGAAAATATATGGCACCAGCAAAGGCAGCAATGAAACAAATTGCTATCGAAAAAATCAAGATGTGCCTTAGTAACGGTAAAGCATGATTTTAACGATAACGCTAAACCCATCAGTTGACATTAATTATCAAATATCGGGGTTTCAATTAGGTGGAGCAAACCGATGTAATTCCACAATGAAAACAGCCGGTGGTAAAGGGCTAAACGTGACCAGGGTTCTTAATTGTTTAAATTTAACGGTTAAGGCTACTGGGTTCATGGGTGGTACCAATGGCCATTATATTAAAAGAGAATTGGAACGTGAAGGGATATCCAACTCCTTTATTCCGATTAAAGAAGATACAAGGAATTGTATTGCTGTTCTGCATGATTTAGTTCAAACCGAAGTGATGGAAGAGGGACCATTAATTAAAGAGGAAGAAAAAATTACATTCCTAAAGGCAATGGAGGAACAATTTAAGGCAGCCTCTGTTATTGTAGCATCGGGGAGTTTACCATTAGGACTTCCTACAACGTTTTATAAGGAATTAATTAATATGGCACATCGATTTCAAAAGCCCTTTTTACTAGATACAAGTGGGGTTGCAATGAAAGAATCTTTATGTTCATTGCCAACCATGATTAAACCTAACATTTCTGAATTTGAACAGTTAATTGGAAAAACTTTAAACTCCAAAGAAGAGTTGATAAATGAGCTTAAGGAGTTTCCAGTTCCTGTTCCTTATATAATGGTAACTCTTGGAGATCAAGGAGCCGTCATTAAGCATCGAGAACAGCTATTTCGTGTTGTTATTCCAAAAATCAAACCAATAAACCCTGTTGGTTCTGGAGATGCTACAGTAGCAGGTTTTGCTGCTGGATTAATGTTAGGATATCAGGGAAAGTATCTCTTTTTACGCAGTGTTTTAATGGGGTTATTGAATACTTTGGAAATTAAAACGGGAATGGTAAATCCTGCGCTAATTTTACATTATGAAAAGGAAATAAAAATCCATCAATTAAATTAACATAGAATCTATGTTTAGATTAATAGATTCATTAAGATAACTTCTAAGCGAAAACTGGTTTGTAACAGAGTGTATTTTTCAAAATTAATCAGACAATAAAATTATAAGGGAGGAGGTCGTTGAAGAAAGTAGCGGTGAAAGAACGGGTTGAAACGATTGACCGTTCCCTTAAATCTACCAGATTCAAATATACTTGTGTCAATTCCGGCAAAAGCTACGACCTTTTTAGGGTGATTAAACCGATCAATCTCGCCGATTTCAGAAATAATTGTTGCCGCGATTTTTTCTCCGATACCAGGGATCGATTGAATAATCTTATATTCTTTGAATTTCTTTTGCTAAAGCATCTATTTCTTCCTCAAACGTAGATAGGTGCTTTTGGTATTCTAAAAGCATTTTAATATACATTTCTATGGTTAAAGTATGACTTTGATATAAGGAGTATTGATTTTTAGGAAAAAGCGCTGACAATCGAAGAAACGATTTACCCAAAAGACAGCTTTTAATTGGGGAAAAGGAGGATATTAATACACCCTATCACTAATAAAGAAGGAATTAAAAAATAAAAATCTTTCTTATTTTTCTTTAATGGAAAGTTTTATAAAAAAACAAGAAGATTCAAGCCAAAGAAAAGGTGCAGATCTTCCTTATATAGGGGAAAACGGGTAATGATGATCACA
The DNA here is from genome assembly GCF_019969725.1 of Neobacillus bataviensis. The sequence goes on along the minus strand of NZ_JAHXYW010000001.1, from coordinate 738,872 downwards.
CAAGATTTAGATGCACCGCGTGCAGGAAGTATTGTCTTTTTAGGAGCACTTCTAATTATTCATATATGCAAGGTAAAAAGACTGTAATACCAAGGGGGGCAAAAATATGGTTCAATATCGGGCAAAAATATGATTCAAGTCACAGTGAATGACGTAAAGCATAAAATTTCCGTTTGGAAACTTTATGCTTTATTTTTTTTAGGAAATTTTATGCTTGATTAAGTTCTTGTATATGTACAATTTGCCTATACGATAGTTATCCTTTTAACATTATCTCCCTATGTAGCTTTGGTAACTCACAAACCAATTTGTTTTTGCATATTTCATGAAAATCATTTTTTCTAAATTCATTTAAATCGTTTCTATTAAATAACGACCACACTTTGACTTCTTATCTAATAAATCCATTACAATATGATATTTACCGCTTTTGGACACCTTATATAAAATCATTTTTATCTCCTTTTTTTAGCAATTATAGTTCAATTGGACGTTAAATTTCTTGGGGATCATTTTGAGAAATCAAACGATTTAATTGTATGTCGTAATGTAATTATTTAATTCACGGAAGAAGCGAAACACTTATTGTATATGAAGTTTAGTGAAGCGTTAAGGCCTGGGGGAATTCTGTTTGTAGGAAGCACGGAACACTATTTAATCCAGAGTCCTATGGTTTTGAAACTGCAGATACATTTTTCTATAGAAAGAAATTTTAGGGGGCGTTTATTTTGAATACTGTTTTATCAAAAAAGTCAGTTCATTACAATGTTCATTTTACACACCGAGGGGAAGTAGTGAGATTCAAGCGATTCAAAACGAGCAACGTCCGGCACTTCAACATTCAGTTAACATCGTAACGACTAGCATATTTTTATTGGAGAGAAAAATTAAACTAATTTATCCTAATGGTTGTATTGTATTAAGTTTTACAGAGGCCGACTGGATAGAGATTGTTGATTATAACTTATCTGCCAAGGAAGGAAAGATTAAGAAACTTTCACTAAAAGGGTTTATTGGATAAAAAATGTGTAAAAATAAAAGTCTGTTTTTTGCAAACACTGTTACTTTTGCCATGCGCAACAATAACCAATCTATTTACAGACTTTATTAGGGTTTATTTTATATTCTTTCAAGACATCTTGGATGGCTTTTTGAGAAACAAGGTCAAGTTGTTTCTTAAAGTTTGGGTGAAAAATAATTTTGCGTTTCATTGTGCACCTCATAGGTATATTTTGGTTAGTATTCTCCAAATAGGTTAAGAAATACACACCAAGAAAACCCGATGGGCTTGCCCCGAGGTAGAAGTCAGTGAAAAAGTGAACCTTACGAGAATATGCTACATGGCTTGAGCAAAAAGGGTGACAAATATGTTTGAAAATATTTTAGATATATTAAAAATTATCTGGCCTTTATTAGTTGCTCTAATACCAATTAATTGGTATTTCCATTGGAAAAGTAAACAACATTAAAAGTGAATATTTTCGATGATAGAGCTGCACGACTTGAGAAATATTGTGGAGGGTTGAAAATTTGAAAATAAAGTGTATCAAAACTGTAATTATGAAAGAACCAGAAGGTTATCAGGCCTTTACAGAAGGAAATATTTATAACGCAAGAAAAGGGGTATGCAATAGGGAGGTGTGGGTATGCCGGAAAGAATGAGGTGTAATGTTTTTTTGATCCCAGCCTTTTTCAGTAGCCGTTTAAGCCGGGTCTCAACCACTTTTTCAAAATCTCCATAAAAATCACTTGAATATTCTTCCAATGGTTAGTACTAATGATTTGTTGGTATTTTGTAAAAACCATTTAGTTAAATATAAAGTACCAAAAGAAATAGAATTTATTAATGAAATGCCTAAAAATAGCACGGGTAAAATCTTACGTAGAGAACTACGAACTTTTGTTAAGCGTAAATAGATTCAAACGAAAATTTTACTCTAAATTTAGATATGCTTCACCAAAAAGGTTGGAGGTCTTCCTCTTACTTTTTATTTTGGAGGTAAATTTCGGAAAATTATATAAAGATCCCCTTAATTAATATTTAGAAAAATCAAAATTCGGTTACAATTGCCTCAGATTTAAAAGTAATTTTTGAATATTCCCCCAATTTTGATAATATTTATCCTCTTAATAAAAGACAAAAAAGGACGTTAGTTAAGTATAAATTAACTTGGGATAAGTGATTGTTCACCAAAAAAATTGAATAACCGACACAAATCTTCAAAATCGTTAATCGGTAATATAAGTCTTTTAAATCAAATATACAACATTATTCACCTAATATTCCCCCAATTTACAAAATTGACCCTATTCTTAATAATTGTAAGTGCATAAGTAACCTGTATTGGTACCGTACGATAGAAAAGGAAGACAAATAATAATTAATTTCTTTTCGATTCATAGTACATTAATTCAAAGCACTTACATATGTAATAAAAAGATTGGGAGGAAGTAAAATGGGGAAAAAAGCAATCAAAAGTAAGATTGTAAAAAGCTTAGCTTTAGCAACTCTATCAACCAGTTTTATTTTAGGTTCTATTGGACCAGTTCCGAAAGTAACAAAAGCGTTTACTTTTTCTGCTGAAAATACACTTGCTAGTTTAACAGCAGAACAAAGAGCGGCACTTAATCAACTTTCTACGAATGAAACATCAGGTCTCCAACTTTCTGCGGATACTGATTTAAATTCTACTAAACATACTACGGTTATTGTTGAATTCGCCAATAAGCCGGCTAAAGTGGCACGAATGCTGGCAAGTGTAGAAGGAAAACAATTATCTGACGAAGATGCTACCAATTTAGTGCAAAAAGATCATGATACGTTTATACAAGATTTAGGACAAATTTTAACAGACGACCAAAATCAAGCGGTAGATTATAAGATTAAGCATTCCTATAAAACGGCTTTTAATGGCGTTTCTATGGAGCTGCCAGCAAATCAAATTAAGAATCTATTAAAATCAAAAGCAGTTAAATCTGTATGGAGCAATGAAACATTTTCAATTGATCCACCTCCTCAGGACAGTGTTCAATTAAAAGCGGATGAAGCCAATGTTGCGAATTTTATGCCATATGATGGACTAGATCGTCTACATGCAGAAGGTTACACTGGAAAAGGAATTAAAGTAGGGATACTTGATACAGGTATGGATTATCATCATCCAGACTTAGCCGATGCCTATAAGGGGGGCTATGATTTTGTTAATAATGATAATGATCCAATGGAAACAACCTATGCCGATTGGAAAAAATCAGGTAAAGCTGAAATCAGTAATGGAAACGCTTACTATACCGAACATGGTACACATGTGGCGGGAATTATTGGTGGACGAGGTGTATCGGATAGTGAATATAGTTCACTTGGTGCAGCACCAGAAGCTGACCTTTATGCCTATCGAGTTCTTGGACCATATGGTAGTGGAATGACGGATGCGATTATCGCAGGATTAGATCGTGCTGTCCAAGATGGTATGGATGTACTAAATCTGTCATTAGGTAATACATTAAACGATCCACTTTACGCAACTTCAATTGCTGTAAACAATGCCGTTTTAAGTGGTGTAACGACAGTGGTTGCGGCTGGAAATAGTGGAGATAGAAATTACACATTAGGTTCACCTGGAGCGGCCGCATTAGCTCTAACAGTTGGTGCATCAACAATTTCACTTGATGTCTATCAATACTCAGGTGTGCAAAATGGCAATAATTATTCATTAAGACAGTTAGCAAGAAATTATTCAGACGATCTTTCTCAATTAAAGGGAAAATCAGTTCAGCTGGTTGATGTTGGACTAGCTAGAACAGCAGCTGATTTTAATGGCAAGGATTTAAATGGAAAATTTGCTGTCATTAAACGGGGCACGAACGCGTTAATCGATAAAATCAAAAATGCCAAAGCACGAGGGGCAATTGGTGTACTTATGTACAATGATGAAACAAATAGTGCTGAAGGACCAATTCAGTCATTCTTAGGAGAATCGATTGATGCAATTCCAGCATTTTCAGTCTCAAATGCTGATGGAAAAGCAATATTAGCAGCCATCAATGCAGGTGATGCAAGCTTCACATTTGGAGATTATACAAAGGTAAAGACACCAGGGGATGAATTAGCAGCATTTAGTTCCCGTGGACCTTCTCGAGTAAATTATGATATTAAACCAGAGGTAACTGCTCCTGGCGTATCAATCATGTCAACTGTTCCATTTTATATTAATAATAAAAATGTAGATGGAACACATACTGAAGATTATCAATATGCATTTCAACGCCTATCAGGTACATCAATGGCAACACCTTATGTTGCAGGTGTGTCTGCACTTTTACTTCAATCAAATAAAAATCTTGATCCAGCAGATATTAAATCAATCTTAATGAATACGGCTGATCCATTATCAAAGGATTATAGTGTATTTGAAATCGGTAGTGGTCGAGTCGATGCATATGAAGCGATTCATTCAAATGTTGAGATTCAAGTAGATGATCGCACGCCAATGGTCAAGAATAAAAATGAAAAATCGGTTAGAGAATTAACAGGTGGCATTAGCTTTGGCACGTTTGGATTTGATAATCAAGATATTACAGATGAACGTAATGTTATGTTAAAAAACCGTAGTGAAAAATCAAAAACATTTGATGTAAATGTAAAATTCCAAACGGGCTTAAGAGGTTCAAAGGATGCAGCTTTAAATAATGTGACATTAGATGGACCAAGTTTTGTTAATATTGAAGGGAATAGTCAGCGTGTTATCAAATTTAATTTGTCAATTCCAAAAACAGCTGAAAAAGGAACATATGAGGGATATATCGTATTTACAAATAAAGAAGATCCAACAGAAACATATCAAATTCCATTTGGTTCTCGAGTAGTAAATGAAGGTATTGATACCCTTACGATCGCAAACCCTATGTATTCTGGTGATATATCTATACCGGATAGAGCATTACCAGCACAATCATTTAATTTCTCGTTAAAATCACATATGAAAAATATAGATGTGGTGGTCCAAGATGCAAAAACTGGAGAAGATGTAGGTCTAATTGGAACATTGGATGGACGTTTAATAGATGAAAACCTAGTTTACGGAATTACAACTGGGTTTAGCGGCGCTTACTTTCCATTCACAGGGGATCCAAAAAAACCAATAAGTGATTCCATTGTTCTTGCCAAAACAGGTCACTATAAATTAAAAATGATTGGGACAAATGATCAGGGGAAAACATTCTCGAAATCAGCCGATTTCATTTATGAAAAAGGCGCACCAACAATGACTTCGAGCTTTGATTCGTTAGATCAAAAGGTTATTGAATATAAAGACAGTCAATTTGATTCAAACGGACAATTTTTGTATGACTTTAATATCAATGTAAATGATCCAGAAGTAGATGAAGCAAATCGAGCTGGAATTCCAATTGATCAGTCAAGTAATCAAGTTGTTCCATATAACAATGAGGGTTGGCCAGAGCTTCCAAGAAACACAGATAAAAATGGAAACTACAAAGATCAAATACTTGTACCAAAGGGTAAAATACCATATAAAATAAGTTTTTATGCGAATGATGCTGCGAGAAACTTTACGTCAAATCATACAGCAAAGTTAAGGGTAGTGTTTGTGCCTGAAACTTATTCTTATTATTACTTAAAAGCAAATAAACAAACAGCTTCGACTGGAGATACAATCAATTATTCACTTCGTTCAAATAATATGAAAAACTTAAAAACTGCGAAGATAATAGTTCCAGTATTAAAAGTAGATAATAAAGACTTAGCCACAATTAAAAATGTCGTTGTAAGTGATGCTGTAAAGAAATACGGTGATGCTCAAGTAACTGTAACATCTACTGATACAACTAATGTAAAAACATATACTATTACATTTAATTATTTAGGAAATGAGTCTTTACCAGAAGATATGCAGTTAGTTAATTTCGACTTAGTAACAGCCAATCGTTATTGGAAGGATTTTCCCGCAAACTGGTGGGACATGCAATTTACTGCAACTACAATTGATCAATCCAATGTAGTAAAAAATAATGTTTATACTTATATGGAAGCATTTGATTTAAAACAAACTCATTATTCTCGATTAGAGGGTCAAATGAGATTAGAAGGGGCGATTGATCCTAAAACTGGTCAGACGAATTGGGCTTTAGATCAACAAAATATTGGTGCGAAAGTGACTGTTACTTCATATGATGGAAAAAATGTTGTAGATGCTTTCTTTATAAATAAAAATGGAAATTATGTTGCAGACGAACTGAATGCCGATCCAAAACCATATACAATCAAAGTTGATGTACCAGGTCATTTTACAATGTATAAGTCTTTGGTGATTTCAGATGAAGTTCGAGGAGAAACACTTGGTAGAAGATTAGGTTTTAGCTTAACTCAAGCTAAAGCAGGTGATGTAAATAAAGATAATGTTATTGATATTTTAGATGCAATTGAGATTCAAAATAATTGGGGAACAAATAAATTGGGATCAGATTTGAACTTCGATAAAGTAGTTGATAAAAAGGATATGGATTTTGTTGTTAAGAATTTTGGATTACAAAATACGACAGTTTCAGATGCACCAAAAGCAAAGAGTTCGTATAAAGGTATAACGTTAGATGATGTATTAACTAAATTAGGGTTAAAATAATCTAGTAGGCCAGTCACAGGGTTGCTGTCATAGACCGTAAAGTAGCAAATCATGACAGTAACCTTGTTATATTTACCTTTTCTCAGAAAAAGAAACATAGTCAATTTTCAGGTACATATGCAAAGAAATAACTTACAAAAATGTTGAACCCGCTCCTGGAACAAACCAAAGGAGCGGGTTGAGTGCGTTACCGTAAGACCCGTACGTTATAAAGGATAAGCTATTATGCTTTGATGCCGCAACGTGAAGTAAATTGTTCTGCTGTAATTTCATAGACATCGTATATATTATCAATGTGTTGTTGAGATAAACCACTAACACCTAAAAAATCTCTTTTTAGTACTCTTGGCATTTCCTCGTTTGTTATAGGAACGTCTGACCATATATAAAAGCACCAACTATCTGGACGTTTTGCTTCATAGAAAACTATTTCATAATACTTTCTATTTCGACGTATCTTTTCATCAGCATGTTGCCAGCTAGCTATGAATGAAATAATGAAACCCAATTCATACTGCCATTCCTCCCCATTTCGTAATGTTTATCTATTATTTATTTACTTGCTTTATATTTATAACTTAATTTTTTTGTACTCAAAAGTAACACGAAAAGGTAAAAACAGAGAAGAATAAGGTCTATTTAAACAGCAGCGCAGGAGTTTCATCAAACTGGTGATGGAGTAATTAGAACGGGGATACATATAGCCTAGTGCAGGAAGACATTTTATCCAAACCCGGATTTGGACATAAAGAAAGACCTGTGCACATGATTTCAAAATATCGTAAAACATAATGACATTATTAAATAGGGTGCGAACCTGCCGGTCCGGCGGTTTTATTCTTTCTCGCAAAATTTCGACGCTGTTCTTCCGGCATGTTTGGTACAATGACCTTATATCAACGGTACGGAGGGATGCATGTGCGAAAACCGTTACTCTTTTTATTCATCAGTTTATTCTCGTTTTTTTCTTATGGCGGCTTTTCCGTCGCGGTCAGCAATATCGAAAAACAACACGCCGATTTGTTTTCGGGGGATATCAAGCCCTATAAAGTCATTGAAGACTACTATTCCTCAACCGGTCTGCCGGGAGATGTCGAAGACGAATCAAAGGTTTATTACACCAAAAATGATCAGGAAATTTTGAATGAACGGAAAAGGGTATTAGGTCCGCTTCCGTTATTAGGGGCTGTTTTCGGAATACTATCGATCGCATCCGGCATTGCTTTCATCGTCCTTCTTTATGTAAGGATATCAGACTTAATAGATGAAAAAAGAAAAGAAAAACGGGAGAAAATGATTCAGGTAAGTGTGGAAAAAGGAATAGAAAATGAAAAAGAACAAATCAGGCAGTTTATCGAAAAACTGGAAAAGATGATAGAACGCCATGAATCATCAGGAACCATCATCACAGATGATGAGATAAGTAACATACGTAAGGAAATGGATAGACTCAACAGCAACAGTACGAGAGTAAAAGCAGAACATATAATCAAGAATCATAAGAATAAAAAAGGTTCAGCCTAGGTAATCAGAGGAATAACTCAGAAAAATAGAAGACCCGCTCCTGGAATAAACCAAAGAAGCGGGTTAAGAAGTATAGAACAATGTTCTCCCTAACAACTAACCATCTAACATAGTATAACACTTGTTCATGTTACTGAAGAAGAACATAAATGGCTATTGGAGACAAATGTAAAAATTTGGCCGGAGAAATAATATGCTAGATTACAGATCAGCAAGATTATTTGCTAAAAAAATTAATTATAAAAAAAATCATATGAAGTTGATACGGGATAGGTTGAGCAGTAATTGTAGATAGCAAATATATCGTAAAACATTTCTTGTCTCCAGCTCTTGCCCAGTTGTGGATACCATCGTCATTGGATTCGATTGTCCCAGTTTATTTAGACTCAAATGTCAAAATGAATATCATGACATATCAGACGCACTGGTGAAATTTTCACTAGTGTGATTTTTTGGGATTCTCGCCAACTAGATATATCATATAAAAATATCACTAGTGGTAAGGTGTTCTGGTGCCATGCTTGGTGCCCAAATTTTTAAAATTACAGATCACAAGAAAACACTAGTGATCAATAAACCTTGATATATCAATACTTCAAGGTACATCTAGGTACTAGAAAAACAGGTGCCAGCAAACTTCAAAACTGCTTGAGACCTGCGTGCCAGGTCTGGTGGGTTCGATTCCCACGCAGTCCCGCCAACGTTCTTACTCCCGCAAGGGTTTGACGCTGATTGAATCGGTGATTGTTGCCGTTGATTGAACCGTTAACTTACAAGTTTCCGCCCAGTCCCGTTGCAAGACGGTGAAAGACTTTCGGTTAAAACTGTTTTGATAGTAGCCGAAAACTGTTCGTCCTCTTACGCTATTAATTTTTGCGGAAGGGGATTTTTATTTATGATGCGGAAAGGTTTAACTCGAAGAAAATGGCCGGTTCCGGTTGAAGTCATGCTAACTATTACGGAGATGTTGGAGGAGTTTATGCTCGTAAAGAAGGGCGAAGGGTGCCAAAACGGACGATCCAAGAGCACTATAATAATTTTGGATATTTTAAGACTTATATCGGAAAAGAAATATCAGCGGATGAGATGACTACCGAATTATTCGTCGGATGGATTATGTATATGATCGAAGAAATGAATTACACTCCAGGTACAGTTAATATTCGCGTTAGGACTATGCGTGCTTTCTTACGTTATTATTACGAGGATAAAGCGTGGATTCATGAGGCGATACATAAACGCTTTAAGCCGATTAAAGCGCCAATAGATGTCGTTGAGGCGTTCACCGTTGAGGAATATCGTAGATTGATGCGGCCGAAGCAGCGGACACGAAGACTCGAGTCGGCCATGTGGTTCCGATATCCGCAAGGACTGCGAAACTAAACGGAGGCGATCCGTTTAGCTTGTAGCGCATACTCGGGCACTCTCATATGAATATGTTGCGACGTTATGTAAAAATGACAAACATAGACATACAGAATCAGAACAGCGCGCACTCTCCGTTGAATAACGTATTTAAATAACCATTGCGTCACCTTAACGGGTGGCGTTTTAATTTTTATTTACATATAGAACATTTGTTCGCGTATAATATATACGAAGGAGATGAACGTAATGGCGATAAAAGATCGCGGTATCAGCTAAGTGCTTCTTGAAAAAAGCCTTGGCTTTTTAGTATGTTTTCCATCGATTGTTAAGTTGTAGTATAAGATGCGATTCCTCTAGAGAATAAATACGCTTTATTCTTTTTTTATATCTGTAGACCATAACCAGATTTTTTGGACTGGTGCATATTAGTATAGTGCTGAATATCAATAAAATAATGTTATGGTTACCATAACATTTCGTGATTTTACAAAAAATTCATAAAAATTTAAAATTTTTAATATAAGTTGCAGCAGCCAAGAACACGAACTAAAAGCAACTTATATTAATCTTTCATTGTGGTGCAAGAACTTCTAAGCACTTGCAATGAATCTCTAAATCTTAGACATACTGATACTATTACTATAAAAAAAGTAATGATCAGTATGGGAAATGTTTTGAGTTTTTTGTAGGGGGGACATTTTTTTTTTATTGCCAAAAAATAAAGAGAAGGGGAGAGGCGATTAAAGAAACGTCAAAAATTGAAAAAGTTCACAGCGATAGGGTTGGCATCATTATTAACCATTTCAGGTTCAGCGACTTTTGCAGGTGCTGCAAGTGTAGAAACTGTAAAGGTAGAATTGGTAAAACCTGATGAACTGATTAGACGAGACCGCTCAGATCAAGAGACTGCGGTAGTACCGACAGAACTAAAAGAACACGACAAAGTTCGTGTTATCGTTGAGTTAGAAGGAGATGCAGCAAGCTCCTATTCTATTGAAAAAGGTGTAAAATATAAAGATTTACCAGAAGCAAAAAAAGTAGTGTTGCAAACAGAAATTAAAGTCGAGCAAAAGGAGTTTTTAACAGATGTTAAAGAAGAGGAAATTAATTTTTAAGTTAAAAACACATTTACAACAGTTGTTAACGGTGTCAGTGGAGAAATCGAATTTAGTCAGATTGATGAACTTGAGAGTTTACCAAATGTAGAATCTGTAAATCTTGTAAATGAATATGAAAGACCAAAAGAAAAACCCAATATGCTGACTAGTAAAGCTATGGTACAAGCCATTCAAACTTGGAATACAGGTTATGATGGAAAAGGAATGGTTGTTGGTGTCATTGATACGGGGATTGATCCGTCTCATCCAGATATGACACTAAGACCGGATCCAATATGGAGGTATAAACATGATAAAAATCTACAAAAAATGGCTTGCATTGTCGATAGCTTTCCTACTTACCATAAGTTCATTTGCTGCACCTGCTGGAAAATATGTTAAGGCTTATGCAAATGAAAATAATATGAATAGCTATAACCAGGAATCTAAAGAAGTAATAGAGAATAAAATAAGTCCAGAACTTGAAAAAGAATTTGCCAACAAGTCTAAAAATACCTTTCTTGTTAAATTTAAGGATCAGGTAGATACAGTAAAGGTTGCTAATGAAGCTAAGGCTAAGAATAAGCAACTATCAAATGTAAAAAAAGAGTTAGTAGTTCGTTCATCAATCGTTTCTGAATTAAGAATTAAAGCAGATTCATCACAGAGTAATTTGAAGAAGTATTTAGAAAAAGAAAAAAATAACGGAAATGTAAAGGATATTAAATCTTTTTACATAGTAAATGGTATGGCAGTTACAGCAACAGAGGAAGTTATGAAAAACATAGCAGCTATGCCTGAGGTTGAAAGTATAAAACCTAATGGAATTACAAAGTTAATCGAGCCTGAAAAAACTACTGGAGCTGCTGTTCAAGCGGTTGATAATGTAGAATGGAGTCTTAAAAAAATTGGGGCGCCTGACGTTTGGACCTTGGGAATAGATGGAACAGGGATAGTCGTTGGCAGCATAGATACAGGAGTTCAGTGGGATCACCCGGCATTAAAGACAAAATATAGAGGATATGACCCAGCTAATCCAGATAATCCAAATCATGAATTCAATTGGTTTGATGCAACTGAAACTAACGGTTCAGTACCGTACGATGATGTCGGTCATGGAACCCATACAGTGGGTACTATGGTTGGTTCAGAACCAAATGGAACAAATAAGATAGGTGTTGCGCCAGGAGCAAAGTGGATAGCTGCTAAGGCATTTACAGAAGAGGGTGGAGAAGATGCTGATTTAATAGAAGCTGGTGAATGGATGCTTGCTCCTAAAGATAGAAATGGAGTACCACATCCAGAAATGGCTCCTGATGTTATTAATAACTCATGGGGAGGCAGCCCTGGAATAGATGATTGGTATAGAACAATTATAACAAACTGGAGAGCAGCAAATATATTTCCAGAATTTTCAGCAGGAAATACAACCCCTTACAATTCTGGTGGACCAGGATCAGTTGCTAATCCTGCAAACTATCCAGAATCCTTTGCAACAGGAGCAACTGACATAAACAACAAGTTAGCTGGCTTCTCATTAAGGGGGCCATCACCATATGGTGGAATAATTAAGCCAGAAATTTCAGCACCTGGAGTTAATATAAGATCTTCTGTTCCAGGTGGTAAATATGAGGGTGGATGGAATGGAACCTCGATGGCAGGTCCACATACATCAGGACTTGTTGCATTACTTCGACAAGCCAATTCATCTTTAACTGTAGATGAAATAGAAAAAATAATAGAGCAAACAGCAACTCCTTGTACTGACTCTGAATATCCTAATACCCCTAACAATGGATATGGATATGGTGTTATAAATGCTTTTAAGGCTGTAACATCAGTTATGCAAGGAATTTCTGAGATTAAAGGCCAAGTATCACAAGAAGCCGAGGATACAATTCCATCAACATTTAAACATATACCTGTTACAGAGACATATGAAGGATTGAAACAAGATTTAAAAATAGATGTACAGGATAATGTAAGCGTTGAGACAGTTGAGCTTCAATATAGAAATAATCCATCGGATGAGTGGACAACGGTTGCAGCTGAAAGGAAGAGTGGGGACTACAAGTCAGGAAGCTATGAAGCTGTAATTCCAGCTGATAGAGTAGTAGAATCAAATCTATCTTACAGATGGAGAATAATTGACTTTGGAAAGAACGAGGTTACAAGTGATATCTATACAATAATTGTTAAACCTGCACTTACAATAGGATACTTTAATGATTTTGAAACAGACATGACAGGATGGGAAAACATTCCCGGAGCGCCGAATCAATGGAAGTGGGGAAAACCAACAACAGGACCTAAGGCAGCAGCCTCGGGAGAAAAGGTTTTAGCTACTAATCTTGAAGGAACGTATTCAGGAAATCAAGTTATGGCAATGAAAACGCCTGATATTGTCCTGCCGGAAGGGAAGGCTTATTTACAGTTTAAAAATTGGTATGATATAGGAGAAAATACCCTTGCAGGTGTTGGGGTTGTAGCTGACGGCTCTGAGGATGTTCAATTAACAGCAGCATATGTAGGCACTACGACAGGAGGATATTCAAATGAGGAAATAGATCTAAGCCAATATGCAGGAAAGAAAATAAATATCGTATTTTTATTTATGTCTGCTGACGCCAATAATCATCAGGGATGGTTTATAGATGATGTTAGATTAACAAATAAATCTGCAGCATCAGGCAGCACATCAAATTTAAGCAACATCCCTAAAGAACTGATGAATAGATTAACAAACCTATTCGCAGCATCAGGTGGCACATCAGCTTTAAGCAACAGCCCAAAAGAACAAATAATAAATTCTGTAGAGACAAATGCTAATATAGCAGGACTTCCATTACCAGCTACAGTATCTATTGTTGAAAATGGTCGTTCAACAAAAACAAATCCGCTAGACGGCTCATATAGTTTTAAGGTTAAAGCAGGAGAGTATACATTAAGAGCTGAAACCTATGGATACTATCCACAGGATCAGAAGCTTCAAGTAACAGAAAACCAAGTTCTTGAAAATGCAAACTTTACAATGGTTCCAATACCTAAGGGAACATTAAAAGGTAAAATCATTAATGCCCAAACAGGAAAACCTGTGAAAGGTGCTAAAGTTTACGTAATTGAGGATGCAGCAGTAGCACCAGTTACAACTGATGCAGAGGGTAATTACTCAATAACTGCATATGAAGGTAAATATACAGTACAGGTTACAGCAGAGAACTATTTTGATGAGAAATTTACTGTAGATATTACGGGTAATGAAAATGTCTCACATGATATTCAGCTAAAACCATTTATAAATTTTCCAGGAGAGATAGGCTATGATGATGGAACACCAGAATATTCAGTGAATCAATGGGATGCAGGAGGCGGCTATGCGGTAAGAATGTCACTTCCAGAGGGACAGACCTCAGCAATAGTAACTTCTGGGTTATTTATGTTTGATCCAAAGTGGCCAATACCAGGTGGAAATACATTTAAGGTGGCAGTTTATGATGCAAGTGGAAAGGATGGCGCTCCTGGAAAAATAATCGCAGGGCCATTTAATGCAACTACTACTAGAGAGGAAGGAAAATGGACAGTTGTTGATTTAACCTCGGAGCAAATTGTGGTAACAGGCGATTTTTATATGGTTTTTATACAGGATAAGATAGCTCCTCTAAGCCCAGCAATTATGTTGGATAAAAATTCAATAGCAGCACAAAGATCATGGCAGTTTGTAAAGGGAGGCCCCTTCACTTTAGCGAATAAAGATTTTGGAAACATGATGATTAGAGCAACAATTAAGCTTGAAGCACTAGCTCCAGTTATTACCTTACCAGCGGACAACTCATATTTTAATAATGAAAACGTAACAATAAAAGGTATGGCAGCTCCAGGAATGGACGTTCATATATTTAGCAAAGATGAAGATATAGCAAATGGAAAGACAAATGATGATGGAAGCTTCTTAATTAATGCTGTACTTCAAGAGGGAGTTAATATTCTGAAGGCGAAAACTATTACAGATATCGGATCCACTCCTTATTCGAAGGAAATAAAGGTTATAGTAGACAAGACAGCACCAGTTTTAGAAATTACAAGCCCACATAATAACGCAAATATAAATGATCGGGTTATAACTGTAACAGGAACAGCTAAAGATGATTATTTAGAATATGTTGAAGTTAACGGAACAAAGACAGGCATAGATTCAAATGGGAAATGGGCAGCAAAGCTTATGTCCAAGGAAGGGGAAAATGTAATAAATGTTGTTGCTAGAGACAAGGCAGGAAATGAAACAGATAAGAGCGCAACTGTAAATGTAAAATATTCAATAACAGGTATTACTAATTTGAAACCAGATCAAGATTTAAAATTAAATTCTGATGATGTAGTTAAGGTTGAATTTGATTCAGAATCAGAATTAAAGAGGGCAGTATTTAGAATTATTTCACCTATAGGTAATGTAAATGAGCCTAAGGGTATACAAACAACAACTGGTTCTGCCATTGAAATGCCAATGAAAGAGGAACTAGATGCAGCTGGAAAAGGTACAGGTCATTATGTTGGACAATGGATTGTTCCAAAGGCAAAGGACATTGTACTAAACGGCGGACAGGTAGAGGTTATAGTTGAGGATAATAATGGAAATGAAATGACCATGATGACTGAAGGAAGATTGTATGTTAATTCAAAAGTAGTAAATCCAGAACCACCAAAGCCGAAATCAGGCTGGGTTAAGGAAAATGGTAAATGGGTTTATTACGACACTACGACCTTCCAGAAGAAGGTTGGCTGGTATAAGGTCGGTTCGACCTGGTATTTTGCTGATAGCACGGGTGCGATGCAAACCGGTTGGGTAAAGGACGGGTCGAACTGGTATTTCATGAACAGCAGTGGTGCGATGGTTACTGGCTGGTTGAAGGTTGGCACGGTGTGGTACTTCTTTAATGGCAACGGCGTGATGGCCACCGGCTGGATGAAAGCTGGTTCGGTGTGGTACTTCTTCGCTGATAATGGAGCCATGAAGACGGCCTGGTTGAAGAGCGGAATGAATTGGTATTACTTTAAGAGCAGCGGTGTGATGCAGGTCGGATGGTTGAAAATCGGCAATGTCTGGTTCTACTTCAACAGTAACGGCGTCATGGCAACAGGCACTTTAACCATCGGCCGCATATCCTATCTCTTTGATAAGAACGGGGTTTGGATTAGGTAGTCTGAGGACTGTCCAAAGATTTTCAATAACTAATATTAACTAACAAATATAGAAATACACCAACTTCAAACCTGCTTGAGAACAGAATGTGCAAGTCAAAAAAGACAAATATTTATTTTATTCCGCTAATATATCTTAGCGGAATTTTTTATTTGCAATGTAGTACTGTTTGTCGGCTACCACTTTCACCAGTTATGAGAAAAGATATTTTCCATAACCCTGATCATGGTTTGTTAGAATGCTTTAATGGAGAAGTGCAGGAAATAAGAAAATATCATAAAGAAACATCTATACTACTAATATATGGAGTATTAGCCATGAGTTAGACTTATTTAGGTGGGGAGAACAATGTGATGTTGCTTCTTGGGATAGTTATCCGTCCAATAAAGATCATCCAAGTGTAATTGCTTTTAGACATGATGTGATAAGAGGATTAAAAAAAGGAAAACCCTTTTTATTGATGGAGCAAACCCCTAGTCAGCAAAATTGGCAGGCCTTTAATGCTCAAAAAAGACCAGGTGTAATGAGGCTGTTAAGCTATCAATGTATAGCCCACGGTGCAGATGGAATAATGTTTTTTCAATGGAGGCAATCTCTAGGAGCCTGTGAAAAATTTCATGCTGCTATGGTGCCTCATGTTGGACATGAAAATACGCGGATCGGAAAAGAACTAAGCAAATTAGGCAAGGAATTACAATACCTTCAGGATAAAATAATTGATTCTAGAACTGAATCAAAGGTAGCAATAATTATGGATTGGGCTAATTGGTGGGGAGTTGAATATTCAAGTGGTTCTAGTGTAGATTTAACATATATTGATAGAATAATGAAATATTATAAAGCCTTATATGATTTAAATATACCGTTAGACATAGTTGAACCTACCTCAGATTTATCAAAATATGAAATAGTAATAGCTCCTCTTTTATATATGGTTAGTGATGCCTCAATAGAAAATATTAATAAATTTGTAAGTAGGGGCGGTACATTCATAACAACCTTCTTTAGTGGCATTGTTGATGAAGATGATAGTGTAAGAATTGGTGGATATCCAGGTGCCTTTAAGGAACTGCTTGGTATATGGGTAGGAGAGGTTGATGCACTATATCCTGATATGAATGTTTAAGATTCCGTAAAAATAGGCAACCGGTTTTAGGACAAAAGTATTTATTTAACTCGAAATTAAAGGGAGACTTTTAAAAAAAAATTCATCCTATTTTTGTATTTTTCCGTATCATTATGTAGTTCCTATTATAAAGTAAAGCTACGTTTTTAATAAAGAAAATGTGAAAGCGTTTAATATTTTGGATAATAGTGAAGAGTTAACCTGAGTAGAGCAGGTGAAGAAAACAGGGCTTCAAATACTTTTTTGTTCATTTCATTTTTAGGATTCAAGAGGTGGGGATTTCCCAAATTTCATACTTCAGCATGAAAGAATTCTATTAGATGATTGGGTTCAAATTAACCATTTTATAGACTAAGAGGTGCAAAGAAAAATGACAGTACTTGTTAATAGTGAACAAATCCAAAAGCCAGGTGAAAAGCAAAGTGAAACAATAGATTTATTAAGTTCAACTCAGTTGATCATAAAAGAGGCGGTTCAAAAATTAGGGTATACCGATGATGTATATGAGCTGCTTAAAGAACCACTTAGAACGATCACGGTACGTATCCCAGTACGAATGGATGACGGGTCTATTAAAATATTTACCGGTTACCGCTCACAACATAATGATGCAGTAGGTCCGACAAAAGGTGGAGTACGTTTTCATCCTGAAGTCAATGAGGCTGAGGTAAAAGCGTTATCGATTTGGATGAGTCTAAAGTGCGGGATTGCAAATCTCCCTTACGGCGGTGGAAAAGGTGGTATAATTTGTGACCCGCGAACCATGTCGTTTAGGGAACTGGAGAGATTAAGTCGAGGATATGTTCGTGCAATCAGCCAAATTGTCGGCCCGACAAAAGACATTCCGGCACCCGATGTGTATACAAATTCTCAAATCATGGCGTGGATGATGGATGAGTACAGTCGTCTTCGTGAATTTGATTCTCCTGGTTTTATTACGGGTAAGCCGGTTGTATTAGGGGGATCACTAGGTCGTGAAACAGCAACAGCTCGCGGCGTAACAATTTGTATTGAAGAAGCTGTAAAGAAAAGAAACATTGAATTGCAAGGTGCACGAATCATCATTCAAGGCTTTGGAAATGCAGGAAGCTTTTTGGCCAAATTCATGCATGACGCCGGAGCAAAGGTGATTGGTATTTCAGATGCAAATGGTGCTCTATATGATCCAGAAGGACTTGATATTGATTATTTACTTGAACGGCGCGATAGTTACGGTACAATAACAAATTTATTTACTAATGTCATTACGAATCAAGAATTGCTTGAAAAAGAATGTGACATTCTTGTACCAGCTGCCATTTCAAACCAAATTACAGCAGAAAATGCTGATCGTATTAAAGCAGCGATTGTGGTGGAGGCAGCGAATGGACCAACATCCCTTGAAGCGACAAAAATTTTGGATGAAAGAGGAGTCCTCCTTGTACCGGACATACTGGCAAGTACAGGTGGTGTCACCGTTTCTTATTTTGAATGGGTTCAAAATAATCAAGGATATTATTGGTCAGAGGATGAGGTTGCTGAAAAACTGAGAAACGTAATGGTCGCTTCCTTTGAAGAAATTTATCAAACATCACAGACTCGTCAAGTTGATATGCGTTTAGCAGCATATATGGTTGGAATAAGAAAACCGGCTGAAGGTTCGCGTTACCGGGGTTGGATATAATGCGAAAAGGTTTATAGAAACAAAGAATTTCGTCACGAAAACTTACTCGATTGGTTAAAAGGAAATATGAAAACGATTAATCATAAAGAAAGAAAACAAAAATAAAGAACTAGCCTCTTTTTTAACTAACATACTAGCTCTTGGATTAACAAAAAAGTGTATTCTTCTGTATGATTGTGTAGGTCCTATTATAAATTTAAGCTACAGTATTAGAAGTTATCTATCAGTCAATGAAAAAGAGGAACAGTAATCTTTTATTGGGGGAATTCTTAATGTGGATCATCACTCTCTATTCAAACGGAAATACGTCGATGTTCGAATTTACTACAGAAAAAGAGGCAAGGGAAGCTTTCAAGAATATGAAAGGATGCAAGATTCTTTCCGAGATTATTTATTATAATAATCCATGTTTTGCTTCAACTGCTGTTTAAGAACCTTATCATGATAACTAGAAAATCCACTACTTGAATGTCAAAGTAGTGGATTTGTTTTAGATAAATACGCAGGATTCTATCAGAAAAAATCTAAAGATATTCAGACCATCATGTGTTTAAACGTCTTATGATTATATAGCCTTTTCCTTTTCTAAGGTTGAATCAACTTGAGAGAGTTCCCAACATTCAATGTTCTCATGATTCTTAATCGTATCTTTATAAAATACCGGATCTTTACCATCCTTTTTCTGTTTCATGTAATCGTTTAATGCACTAAATGCCACTTTTGATAATAGAAGAATGGCAATTAGGTTTACAATCACCATGAAGCCCATAAATAAATCTGCTAAATCCCATACAAGTTGAATCTTTGCAACTGAACCGAATATAATCATGGCGAATACACTAATTCGGTAGAGCATCAACCATGCTTTACTTGTATGTAAAAAACGAATGTTTGTTTCCCCGTAATAATAGTTACCAATTAACGCACCGAATCCGAATAGTAAAATAAAGATGGCAAGACAGCCTGATGCCCATGAACCGATATGTTCACTTAATGCTGCTTGTGTAAGTGCAATACCATTTAGCCCTGGTTGTTTGTAAGCATCAGAAAGTAAAATAATAAATGCTGTGCTTGTACAGATAATCAGTGTATCAGTTAATACGCCAAAAGCTTGAATAAGTCCTTGTTTGACCGGATGACTTGTTGTTGCTGTTGCTGCAACGTTTGGCGCACTTCCCATACCAGCTTCATTCGAGAATAAGCCGCGTTTAACTCCATTCATCAGCGCAGCTCCAAGTGAACCACCTGCCATTTGTTCAAAGCCAAACGCGTTTTTCACAATTAGAGTAAGAATTTCCGGAACTTTTGTTATGTTTGCAGCTATGACAAACAATGCAATACCAAGGTATAACACAGCTAAAAGCATAACCTTGTATTCAGCCAGTTTTGCAATACTCTTCACACCGCCAAAGATGATCGCAGCGAAAACAAGTGCCATGATAATCCCTACAGTTAAACGATCTGTACCAAATGCATTTTCAAAAGCAAATGTAACCGTATTTGATTGGACAGAATTGAATACAAGACCAAAAGAAAGCGTAATTAAAATGGAAAATAATACTCCCATCCAGCGTTTGTTTAATCCTTTATCCATATAATAGGATGGGCCGCCGCGGAAACCGTCTTTATCTTTTACTTTATATACTTGTGCTAACGTACTTTCAATAAAGCTGGATGCTGAGCTAATAATTGAAATAATCCACATCCAAAATACTGCTCCAGGACCGCCTAAGGCAATTGCAATGGCAATTCCTGTGATATTACCTGTTCCAACGCGTGCCGCCATTCCAACACAGAACGCTTGAAATGGGGAAATGCTTTCTTTAGAAACAGCTCTCCCCTCCATTAAAACAAGGACCATTTCTTTCAACATTCTAAACTGTACAAATTTCGATTTAAATGTGAAATAAAGACCGAATATAACTAGCATAATAATCAATAACTTTGACCATAGAAAATCATTTGAAAAGCTAATAATGGCATGTAGTAATTGTTGCATGTTTATCACTCCAGTAAAAGTTTAGTAGTTTGATATCAAAATATAAAAATCTAGCGACTTAGTGTCTTCCTTTTATTACTTGGCAGAAGCAAAGTTTCTGCAGATGCTTATTAGAAAATACTTAGATCCCATTCTTGTGCTAAATGTTTCAATAGCATAACACCTGTTAGGCTATTCCCATATTCATCAATAGCTGGTCCATATATACCAATACCACATCCGTCTTGAAAAGGCAGTTCACTTCTGACGTTTGGAGGAACTAGTGCCATAATGCCCCCAGATACACCACTTTTGGCTGGCAAACCGACAAATGCCGCAAATTTACCCGAAGCATTGTACATCCCACAAGTAAGCATCAAGGCTTTGGCTAATTTAGCTACTTTTTTAGGCAGGACTTGTTCTTGACGAATAGGATGATATCCATCATGTGCTAGAATCAGTCCAATCAAGGCTATGTCTTCAGTGTTTACTTCTATCGAACATTGTTTCATGTAAACCTCTAAAGTTACCTCTACATCCGATTCTAAATAATCCGTTTCCTTTAAATAGTATGCTAAAGCTCTATTTCGGTAAGATGTTTTCCACTCAGATTGATACACTTCCTTATTAATGGCTGGGCGTTTTCCTATCAATTTTTCGATTAATTTATAAAGAACTTCTAATTTTTGGTGTGAAGTTTCTCCTGGCAGGAGTGAAGCTATGGTAATCGCTCCAGCATTAATCATTGGGTTAAACGGCTTTCCCGTCTTATGCATTTCTAAACGAATAATGGAATTAAAGGCATCCCCAGTTGGTTCTACATCAACTCTCTCTAACACATAAGAAATTCCACAGCTCAAGCATGCGGCTATAAAACTGAGCACTTTTGATATACTTTGCAATGTGAAAGATACTTCATAATCCCCTGACTTTATTGCTGTTCCATCCGGTTTTATGATGCAAATGCCTAAATGCGATACGTTTTTCGTTCTTAAAGCAGGAATATAATTGGCGGTTTTCCCTTTAGTAGCATAGGATCTATAATGTGCAACCCATTCATCTAAGAAAGCACTCCTTTGGCTATAAAGCTTATCGTTTTGCTCTATAATCATCCCTTCAACCATATCCTTCCACCTCTCTTATTTTTTGAATGAAAACTTCCTGCCTTTAATACCTTCTACAGAACTGGTATAAAGACATAAAAATGGAATACTTTTAAGCGCTTTCAGAATATTTCCATAAAAACGTATCTTTAATTTATGATTGGAACTATATAATCTGACGGAAAACTACAAAAAAACTAAAATATATATTTCAAAAATAAGATGAGCCCAATTAGTAAGAGATTTCTTATAAATCATTTTAGCGTTGTATTGAGGTCGTTGAGACTGTATACTGATTTCAAATAAAACTAGGGAGGTGACTCCTTGAACCTAAGTACTTTAGTTAAAAAAGACGTCTATATTCTTGTTCTAATGGTATTAACCGTTCCACTGGCAGGTGAAATAAAGTTTTATCCTTTAAATGAAACATTTCGAGTAAGCTTAGGTGCCCCGGCATTTTTCTTTTTTTTGTTATTGCTGCAGAAAACACCAGCAGTTTTACCGGGTTTTTTAACAGGAACAGCGGTTGTTCATTTTCGTATTCTTTTAGACCTTATTGAGCAGGAGAATTTTGACTGGACATCCTCCTTCCAAGCCCAATATCCCAGTTTTTTCTATTATTTCACTTATTCTTTGCTCTTTTTTTTAGTGAAAACCAACCGCTTTCAAAATAGACCCTTAATGATCGGATTTATTGGCCTTTTAATCGAAATTTTGTCCGACATGGTTGAACTAATGATTCAATATTTCGTATTAGAAACAACGA
Source organism: Neobacillus bataviensis (assembly GCF_019969725.1). Next base: position 716,409 of record NZ_JAHXYW010000001.1, on the reverse strand, counting down.
TAACCTTCACGAAACTAAGTGAGATAATCATGATCGCGTTCACCCACAGTTTTATTGTTCTTAGCTTTTTCAATATGATGAAATTGTATGAAGTACAGAAGAGGGAAAGACAAATTAGAAAACAAAATGAACATATGCTCATGCTTATTTCCAATTTATATGAAGAAAAGATTTATTTAAAAAAAACATTAAAAAATGTAGAGAATATAACAAAGGAATCTTATCATTTATATCGCAATTTAAAAGAACAGGAACAACGACATCATGTATTAAACCAGCAGTTTAGTCAAAAGTTATTACGTATTGCTGGTGAAATTCATGAAGTTAAAAAAGATAACCAACGAATTTTTGCAGGGCTCTCAAAATTAATTACTAATGAGAGTTTTCAAGACTATATGAATGCTGCTGAATTAATTCAATTAATTATACAAATAAATAAAAAATATGCCGACTCACTAGGAAAAGAGATTAAATTTTTATATTCCGTAGAAGGGAACCATCCCAATTATCATGTTTATACCGTGTTATCTCTCATCAATAATTTAGTAGCGAATGCAGTGGAAGCAATTATAGAAAAGGGAAGCGTTCGTTTAAGTCTGCGTGAACTTAGTGATACTGTTGTATTTCAAGTTGCTGATACTGGACCTGGCATCCCTGGAAAATATGAAAATGCTATCTTTCAGCCTGGATTTACCTCGAAGTATGATCATTTAGGAACACCTTCAACAGGGATTGGACTTTCATATGTAAAAGAAGTAGTGAAAGACCTTGGAGGAGAGATCCTATTCCAGAATAATCATAGCAACGGCGTTGTTTTTTCAATCGAGTTACCAATTATTAATTTGATACAGAAAGGGTAAGGGTGGTTCCATGCGTTTTTTTATAACGGATGATGATAGTGCTATTCGTTCAATCTTAAGCCAAATAATTGAAGACGAAGATCTGGGAGAAGTGGTGGAGGAAGCGGAAGATGGCTGCCTATTAGAAGGAAACATTTTGAATTTAAAACAAATCGATATTTTATTTATTGATTTATTAATGCCAATCCGCGATGGTATTGAAACAATTCGTCATATAAAAGGTGAGTTTTCTGGAAAAGTTATCATGATTTCACAAGTTGAATCAAAAGAACTAATTGGTGAAGCTTTCTCTCTCGGGATCGATTATTATATTAGCAAACCAATTAATCGGATTGAAGTATTAACAGTTATTCGAAAAGTAATAGAACGGATCAATTTAGAAAGATCGATTAATGTTATCCAAACCTCTTTAAATAGTTTATTAAATTTGAATCAGCCAAAAGTTGACAAATCCAATATTTTAAATGAAAAAAGAATTCTAGAGGTCGGGGAATTTCTGTTGGCTGAATTAGGGATCGTAGGAGAAAATGGGCATAAAGATTTAATAGAAATTCTTCAATATTTATTTAAGTATGAACTTACACATACTTTTGAACAACATTTTCCAACCCTTAAAGAGATATTTGTACAAATATCGAAAAAAAAACTTGGACTATCAGCTGCACAAGTTGATATTAATCGAGAGATAAAAGCTTCCGAACAACGCATTCGCAGGGCGATTACTCATTCGTTAAATCATTTTGCGTCTATAGGTTTAACAGATTTTTCAAATCCAAAGTTTGAAAATTATGCTTCAAAATTTTTTGATTTTACCGTCGTCCACCAAAGGATCAAGGAATTGCAAAAAAATACAACAATACAAGCAACTCAAACTCGAGTAAATACCAAAAAATTCATTCAAGTATTTTTTTATGAAGTGAAACGCCTGAATTCAGAGGAAATATTTAAGTATAGGTAGTTATTATTGGATAAAAAATGAAATTGTGTAAGATTAGTCCGAATAAAAACTCAATCATAAAGTAACTAATTAAAACTTCATTATATCAATACTTTTAATAATTAAACTGTTATAATCCTAAAAGTAAATCCATAATTGACAGGGTTGAGGTCACTGGTTAAATTATGAAAAAGCTACCTTTGGGTGAAAAATGGTAGATGAAGAGATTTGAATAAACCTCCTCAATTACTTGTTTAATCCTTTAAATAATATAAGAAAACTGGTGACACCTTTGATCACAGATTATATTTTAATAGATAAAACTAAATAATTTATGATATTTTAAAAAGTGTATTAATTTAAGACTTTACAGCATTACATAAAACTGAATGGAACCAAAAAAGATATCTTGCCTCTAACTTCAAAACTGCTTGAGACCTGCGTGCCAGGTCTGGTGGGTTCGATTCCCACGCAGTCCCGACATGGCAACACTTTCAACGTTTATAATAAAATTTCCCCTCCACAGTCTAAACGGTCAAAATTGACTAGACTGTTGAAGACTGTTTAGCGAAACTGTGGAGGACATTTACTCTTAGTCACCTATATTAATTCATAGGGGGCTATTTTTATGCAAGTGAAAACTGTTCGAAAATACAAACGTGGAGAAAGTATTGGCAAAAGTACTAAAAAGATATTAAATACACTTACATTGGATAAATATCGCCGTAGGTGTCCAAGATTTTTGTTCCCAATAAAGAACCCTCAAAAAGGTATTAATATTTATTCCGTCTTGGAAATAGCGAAGACAGACATTTTGAATCATCGATTAAAATTTGGAGTGTTTATCAAAAAAAATAACCCGCTTTTAATTTTATTGACAAAAAAAAGCGAATGTTTCTACCCTATGAATTGAGAGTGAAATTCGCTATTTTTAAGAAACTATTATTTTTCTAGCATTAGTTTTAAAATCACTTCATCAGTATTCCGTGTGCCTTCATTTACAAGCTTGCAGAAGTTTTCGATGCTTTTTTCGACGTCATCATGTATAAAGCTATCGGTCAATTGGATCTCTTGATGGTTCAATGCCAATAATGCAGATTTCCTTGGTTTCTATTTATAGAGACTTTCATTTAGCCAGCTTTCAGGTTCAAAAACCACCTTTTTTAATTCTTTTATATTTTTGGTTACGTATTTATTTGGTTTCATAACCCAGCGGAAATGACGAGTCATTGGATGTCCGGCAAGTCGTAAAGCTTTTAAAGTACCTTGTCTGACTTCGTTTTTTACTGTCGATAAGTAAAGTATGGCGATGCCCATTTCAATTTCTGCAAACTTTTTGATTGCTAGAGTACTACCAACTTCTGTCGTGTTGTAACCATTCAAATGAATTCCCAACATACCAAGCGTTTGTTCCGCTAACTTGTGAGAGCCGGCCTCTCTAATTATAAAATGTTCATTTATTAAATCCTCCACCTTTAATTCGGCCCTACTTGCCCAAGGGTGTTTGGAGGATATAACGAAGACAACCTCATCTTCCCAAAAGGGTTCAACTATCAAGAAAGATTTTTTTACATCTCCTTCAACCAAAGCAATATCAATCTGATCATCCATTAATTTTTGGATGGTTTCCTTTGTATAGTTGACTCGAACCTTTATGAAACTGTCAGGAAACCTGTTTTTATAGGAAGCGATGATTTCGGGAAGAATGTATTCCCCAATGGTAAAACTGGCGCCAATATTAATCGGGCTATTTCCCGATTGTTTTTCGGTGGCAATGATAAAAGCCTCGTTATAAAGGGAAAGGATTTTTTTTGCATAAGGGATTAATGCTTCTCCGGATGGTGTTAATTTAAGCCTGTTCGAACGTATGAATAAAGAAGTTCCGAATTGGTCTTCAAGGTGTTTAATCTGCTGGCTGACTGCAGGCTGAGTCAAATTTAATTTTTCTGCTGCTTTAGAAAAATTGCAGAGTTCTGCTGCCGCCAAGAAAACTTTCAATTCAAAATCCATCTTTGAGGTCCTTTCTATATTGAATTATTTTCAACATGATTATAACAATTGCTAATACCCGTATTAGAAAAGGTAATTTCACAATTTTCATAGTTTATATTATTATCAAAACAGAAAAGAACACATTTGTAAATATGAATGGCACCATTAAGGCAGTTTAAATTGAAAAGGCTTACAAAAACCTTCTGAAGCCGCTATTACTAAAATTGCAAAGGTAATTGTCCCAATTGTAGCCTTTATCGGAGCCTTTTTTTGCAATAAAAGGGAAAGATACCATTCTTGCGCTTCTTGTCATGGTGCTAAGCCTAATGGTGCAAGTTTTTCCTAGTCTAGTAGCAGGCTTTAGTAGAAAAGCCATTGTCAGGAAGTACTTACCAAGTAATAGAGCTACCCTTACAGGTAATTCAGTAGTTCAAAATCGTTCAAACGGAGAAGGTCAATTCTAATTTTGAAACGATACCGATCCGCCAATAACTGGAAAAGGAGGTGGGAAAATTAATCTATCTGATGTGCATTGGCTGCAGTAACGGGGCAACATAGTTGTCGAAATTTCTGTAAAATAATCAGAATATTCTGAATTCATTTTAAAAATGAGAGGGGTTATATCAATGCGTATTGGAATTGATGGTAGAAAAATACCTGAGGCGAAGTTTAGAGGACCGGTAGGCATTCTCGATCATGCCAAAAGTCTTGGGATGGAAGGAGTGTTTTTCCGAACTATCCTAGATGTTAGTCCGAAACTTGACAAATCTGTGATCCGTGATGTCCGTCAGCGTGCCGACGAGCTCGGACTCTATCTTGAAGCAGGTCTTGGTAAGGTAAATCCCTTTGCGCTTCCCGAAACACCTGAGATACGAGATATCGGAGATGGGGATACTTTACTCGGATTTCGTAGAATGATGGAAGCTTGCGCAGAATTCGATATTAGAGAGCTTTGGATTTCCACTGCCGGGATAAAACAACAATATAGAGGTCGATTCACTACAGACCGCTTCAGAACTGATGTGTCCTGGGAAGAGCAACTAGAGGCCACACGGCGCTTTATGATGAAGCTTAAGCCCATTGCTTTGGACCTCGGGATCCACTTGAATCTTGAGACACACGAGGAGATTACAACATTTGAAATTCTCCGACTTATTGAAGCTGTCGGTGAGGATGTTGTAGGGATAGTCTTTGATACAGGTAACATCCATATTCGGGGTGAGCATCCGGTCTATGCCGCTAAGCGCATTGCTCCGTACGTACGTCAGACACACCTAAAGGACGCTTATGTTGAACTTATAGGAGATGGTGCATATTACCAGTCACGTATGATCGGATCAGGTCTTGTCGATTTTACTGCGGTGCTAACTGAACTGAACAAATATCGCCCTGACCTTAACTTAACAATTGAATGTGATCCTCCACGATTGGGCGCGGTAAAAGGTGAGCCGCACTTTCTAGAACTTTATAACCCAGAATGGATCGCGGGGCATCCTGACCTTTCACGAGAAGAATTTGCAGCCTATTTTGAACTCGTTCGTGACTACACTGAACGTATTCGTAAGGGAATGGTCAAAACTTGGCAGCAGCATCATTCAGAGAACTTTGAGTACCCTGAAGCCATCCAGTGTATCGAGTATTCAAGACAGCACATTGAAAATATCTGTCAGGAGCTTGGTATTAGAAGGGGGGATAGGGCCCATGCTTGACAAGTTGCCTAAGAAAGTTGGAATATTCGCGAAGGATTTCTGCGGTTCATCATTTGATGTACGGGATTCGATTCAGGAAGCGCTCCATCATGGACTGAAAGGTTGTTTCATTGGGACCGCCCGGAATGCCAGTCCGACATTGGATCAGTCGGAATTGGATGACATCCGGCAAGTCGCACAGGAATCAGGCATCATGCTTGGACTCCAAATCGGGATGGTTAATCCATACCGGCCAGAGCGATCCTCAGATGCATTGAAAGTCGGAAACGGGAACCTTGCAAAAGGTTTGCTAAAGTTAACGGAGGCAGCTCACCAGCTCGGACAACCCAATGTGATGCTGGTTGTTGGTATGGAAGAAGACCGCTTTAATCGTTCGGTTGCCTGGTCAGATCAATTGGCAGAGGTTTCCTCTTTTTTGAAACGACTTGAACCCGACCTCCGTTCTCTAGGGTCACGAGTGCTCATTAAGACACACGAGGAAATCACTTCTTGGGAGGTTCGGCGACTCCTTGAAGTACTCGATCCCGATCTTTTCTGCGTTGCATTCGATCCCGTAAACCTTATCGTCCGCATGGAGGATCCAATTGCAGCGGCAGACCGTCTTGCGGGTCTCATTGGACAAGTCCATGTTGACGATGCACGCCTTATTTGGAATGGACGCGGATTCTCCCGAGTACTTTCTCCAATAGGAAAAGGGTGTATCGACTGGTCGGCCCTGATAAGCAGAATTAGTGCAAGTGATCCAGATGCCTGGTATTGGGGAGAGATCCACCGTGCTGAACTAGATATACCGTTTCGGAACGAAGGTTGGTTTGAACATCATCCAGATATCGATATTACTGAGTTGGCAATATGGATTTCGAAGGGAAGTCCACTTTGCGAGTCACCGCAGTCACTAGTGGGAAATATAGATGAACGAATACGCTCCGTTACCAAGTTTTTAACAGGACAAACAAAAATTTTGCAAGATTCCATTTAGAATCTATGAAACTCAAAATAAATAGAAAAAGAAGGGGATGAAGAAATGGGACGAAAAATGTCAGTTTTGCTAATCGTTCTTATTCTATTTGGCAGTGTTCTTGCCGGTTGTTCTAGTCAAGCTGGAAATGGTGCAAAAGACACAAATAGTACAAAGGATACTCTAACGATTGGAGTTCCAGATGCGCCAGTTTATATGGATCCTCAGATTCAAGCCGCGGTTGGTACATACCGTATAACAACGCAGATTTTTGACCGTCTTGTATCTCTTGATAATAATATGAAGATTGTACCTTCCCTTGCAGAATCTTGGGAAGTAGAAAATGAAACAACAACCGTTTTCCATCTTCGTAAGGGTGTCAAGTTTCATAATGGGGAAGAAATGAAAGCTGAAGATGTGAAATATAGTCTTGAACGAACTATAGCAAGTCCTGGTGTAAATTACAATTACCTCATTATCAAAGACATCATTATTGTTGATGATTACACAATTAAGCTTGTGACAAAACAACCTTTTAATGCTCTATTGTACAGGCTGACACTTGATGCAGCTGCAATAGTAAGCAAAAAGGCAGCTACGAGTGATAAAGATTTTAATAAACATCCCATTGGTGCCGGTCCATATAAGTTTGTCTCTTGGGATCTAGGTGGAGATGTTGTTTTAGAGGCATTTCCTGATTATTACAAGGGCGAACCCAAAATTAAGAAATTGATTTTCAAGCATATTCCTGAAGCAATCAACAGATCTATCGGTCTTGAAACTGGCGAAATTGACTTAGCTTATGATTTGGCAATTACTGATTTGGATAAAGTCAAGAATAACAAAAATCTTAAAGTGGAGGAAGTTACCAGTACAACGGTAAATTATCTTGGATTCAATACCAAAAAGCCTAATCTTGATGATGTTCGCGTCAGAAAAGCAATCGCCTATGCACTTAACACTAAGGACATTATCGATATCGTTTTTAATGGTACCGCAACTCCGGCTCATAATACCATGCTTCCACCAAACCTTTCTGGTTCTGTGCCCGATACCGTTAAGTATGATTACAATTTAGACAAAGCGAAAAGCTTGCTCGCTGAAGCTGGGCACCCAAATGGCTTTAAGACAACGCTTTGGGTTCCTGATACCCAGGTTCTAAAAAGTGCTGCGGAAGTAGTTCAGGGGCAGCTTAGTAAGATTGGGATTGATGTTGAAATCAAGTTGATGCAGTCAGGAACATTCTATTCTTCTACAGGAAAGGGTGAACATGACCTGTTCTTTATGACAAAAACATCTATCGATCCTGATAGTATGCTTAGAGCTATTTATCATTCTGAAGCCTTTGGACTTTCAGGCAATCGTTCGTTCTGGGCAACGAAAGAAGTCGATGCAATGTTAGATAAAGCAAGTGAAACAACAGATCCCGACGAAGCTAAGCAGCTTTATGCAGACGTACAGAAAATTGTGGCTGACCAAGTTCCCGTTATCCCAATCGCCATTGAGCATTTAAATGCAGGTATGCAGTCAAAAGTTAACGGCTTCGGCTTATATCCTGGAAAAACGCATTACATTTATGGGACGTATTTTGGTAAATAAGGTTTGTTCTAAGTTACATGCCGATATCCTATCGGCATGTAACTAAAAAACTATCAATCTCGTAAAAGCTTATTTTTTCAGGTACGTCAATTAGATTTTTAGGGGGTGCCAGATGCATAAATTTATTCTACGCAGGCTTGCCATGCTGATTCCAGTATTATTGGGAGTAAGTTTCATTGTATTTTCCATTATGGATCTTACTCCTGGTGATCCTGTTGAGATGTATTTAGGTGATAACTATACACCTGAGGCGCATGCTGAGATGACGAAAGAGCTCGGTCTCGATAAGCCATTTATTGTCCGTTATTTAAATTATATTGGAAATGCTGTTCAAGGTGATTTTGGTATTTCTTATTCAACAAAGCAACCAGTACTTGATGAAATTCTGGCGAGATTTCCAAATACCCTCGTTCTTGCCATCGCTGCATTAATTTTTGCTATTGTGGTAGGAATTATATTGGGAACTATTTCAGCAGCTAAGCAAAATTCAATATTTGATTCAACGTCAACATTTACAGCTTTAATAGGAGTTTCAATGCCAAACTTTTGGTTTGGGTTAATGTTAATCATAATATTTGCCGCAGGTTTAGGGTGGTTTCCATCTTCAGAATTCAGTGGGGTAAAGTCCTTGGTTCTACCGGCAATTGCTTTAGGTACAAACTCGCTTGCCATAATTACACGAATGACACGTTCTTCCCTTTTGGAAACAATCAGGCAGGACTATGTCAGAACAGCACGTGCCAAGGGACTCAAGGAGTATAAAGTAATTATTAAACATGCGCTTCGAAATGCGATGATACCGATTATTACCATTTCGGGGTTGCAGTTTGGTTTTCTTATTAGCGGCGCTGTGGTTATAGAGACTGTTTTTTCATGGCCTGGAATTGGAAGACTTCTAGTTGAGGCAATTCAATTAAAAGATACGCCTATTGTATTATCACTTGTCCTTATTAAAGCAGCAATGTTTACGGTTATTAATCTAGGCACTGATATCATGTACGCATTTTTTGATCCGCGTATTAGAGCACAGTACAAGGCGAAGAGGGTGTAGGGAATGAATACAACCATAATACCGAGTAAGAACCAAAGATCTGAAATATTACCGGAAAAGAAAAAAAAGTCCCAGTTGGTTTCTATCTGGAAACGCTTGAGGAAGAATAAACTGGCAGTTGCCGGCTTAGTTATATTAACTTTTATCATTCTTTCGGCCGCTTTTGCAAATGTTTTATTTGATTATAACACAGTAGTGATTCAACAAAACGCCGCAGAGAGGCTGCAACCACCATCAGCAAAACATTGGCTTGGGACTGATGAATTAGGGAGAGATATTCTCGCAAGAATCGTTCATGGAGCGAGAGTTTCAATCCCAATCGCGTTTACAACCATACTAATTGCAACGGTTGTAGGTGGTTTAATTGGGGCCATTTCTGGTTATGGGAGTAAAAGGGTCGACAATATTATCATGCGGATTATGGATATTTTTCTAGCCATCCCCGGTATCTTATTATCTATTGCCATTGTAGCTGCGCTTGGCCCAAGTTTGAGGAATTTGTTAATTGCTATAAGTATAGCAAATATACCTCCATTTGCTAGAATCGTAAGGGCCTCTGTTTTGTCCATTCGTAACGAAGAGTTTATTGAAGCGGCTAGAGCGATTGGTGCAAATGATGTGCGAATTATTTTTAAACACATCATTCCCAATTCTATGGCCCCAGTAATCGTTCAAGCAACTTTGTGTATTGCTGGTTCGATATTAGAAATTGCCGCCTTAAGCTTCATCGGCCTCGGTATTCAACCTCCTGCTCCAGAATGGGGCGCCATGCTCAGTGGGGGCCGGCAGTATATACGATATGCATGGTGGATTTGCGCTTTCCCCGGCATAGCGATTATGTTAACCATTCTTTCTCTCAATCTACTTGGGGATGGATTGCGTGATGCATTGGACCCTAAATTGAAAAATTAGGAGGTAACTATGACTGATAGTAAACTACTTGAAATTAAGAATCTTAATGTTGAGTATAGAACGGATGATGAGATCGTTTATGCAGTTAACTCCCTTGATTTGAGTTTAAATGCCGGAGAAAGCCTTGGTCTGGTGGGGGAGACAGGCGCAGGCAAGTCAACAACAGCACTCAGCATTTTGCAGCTTGTTGCTGACCCCCCAGGCAAAACAACCAGCGGTGAAATTTTTTTTGAAGGTATAGACCTTCTAAAAGCAAAAAAGGATTTTCTGCGTCATATTCGAGGTAATAAAATATCAATGATTTTCCAAGATCCTATGACAAGCCTTAATCCTGTTTATTCCGTTGGCGACCAAATTGCGGAAGTGATTTATCTCCATGAGAAATGCAGTAAAGTCGAGGCGCAGCAAAAGGCCGCTGATATGTTGGAAATGGTCGGTATTCCTAAGGATCGTTTTGATGAATTTCCACATCAATTTTCAGGGGGAATGAAGCAGCGTGTTGTCATCGCCATGAGTATCGCATGTTCACCAAAGCTTATTTTGGCGGATGAACCAACGACTGCACTGGATGTAACGATTCAGGCACAGGTGCTGGAATTGATGAATGATTTGAAAGTAAAGTTAAACACTTCGCTTCTTCTCATTACGCATGACCTTGGGGTCGTTGCTCAGGTATGTGACAGAGTCGCCATTATGTATGCAGGTGAGATTGTAGAAATCGGAACGGTTGAAGAAGTTTTTGAAAGTCCAAAACATCCATATACGATAGGCCTTTTTAGATCCATTCCTACGCTGGATGAAAAGGTTGATAGATTAAAGCCGATAAAAGGGCAGATGCCGGATCCTACAAACTTGCCGTCGGGTTGTAAATTCCATCCGCGTTGCCCGCACATGAATGAAGTCTGTACGAAAATGAAACCGGCAATGACGAATGTTGCCGGAACTCATATAGTGAAATGTCTTATCCACGAGGGCAAGCTTGATTCTACTGAGTTTATGGAGGAAGTCAATTATGTCAGATAATATTCTGGAGGTTAAGAACCTTAAAAAGCATTTTAAATCGAAAAACGGAACACTTCATGCCGTCGATGATGTTTCTTTCAGTATTAAGCGCGGTCAAACATTGGGGCTTGTAGGCGAATCAGGCTGCGGGAAGTCAACAATAGGACGCTTAATATTAGGGCTTCATCAAGCGACAAGCGGGGAAATACTCTTCAATGGGCAAGACATCTGTAAAATGAATAAGAAGCAGATTCATGACTTGCGAAAAGATCTACAAATTATTTTTCAGGACCCGTTTGCCTCACTAAATCCGAGGATGTCCATTGGTGAAATTATTGGAGAACCGCTCTTAATCTATAAAAAAGTAAAGCGGGCGGAACTTGATTCCGAAGTCAGACGTTTAATGGATGTTGTTGGATTAAGTAAAAGATTTATCAATTCTTATCCCCACGAACTTGATGGGGGACGGCGGCAGCGTGTTGGAATTGCAAGGGCACTTTCCTTGAATCCACAGTTTATTGTTTGCGATGAACCAGTATCTTCTTTGGATGTTTCGATTCAGGCCCAGGTTCTGAATTTGCTTAAGGACCTTCAGGCTGAATATGGGCTGACTTATCTATTTATCACCCATGATTTATCCGTCGTAAAATATTTTTCAGACAAGATAGCGGTTATGTATCTTGGACAGCTTGTTGAAATTGCAGAATCAGATGAATTGTTTAAAAAGACTGTTCATCCCTATACACAAGCATTGCTTTCTGCAATACCCGCCCCAAACATACGTCAAAAGATGCAGCGAGTAAAACTGATTGGAGAACTTACAAGTCCAATTGATCCAGAACCTGGTTGTAGGTTTGCAAAACGATGTTTGTATGCTCAGGAAAAATGTGTAGGACAAGATCTAGAGCTCAAGGATTTTGGAAATAGTCATTTCTGCGCATGTTGCAGAGCCAATGAGTTACTAAGTGCAACCTTCTAGGTACGAGAGTTTAATAAAAAGAGATTGGGCCGCAAACAAAATAATTGAGTTTTATATTCTCTTATCCAGAGTGGCGGAGGGATTAGGCCCGATGAAGCCCGGCAACCTTCAAGGTAATTTTTGAAAAGTAGATATAATAAGGAAACGGGCTCTCTTCTTATGAAGAGGGTTTTTTCTTCTATATAAAATTGGTGGAGGGCTAATACGATGTCCCGCCAAAAAACAATTTCAATCAATTACATAACTTCTCACCACCACGGTCTTTTGCTCGTTTTGAACGAAACTATGAGAAACTGAGAAGCCAAAAGTGTGTGTGTTCAGAACCTTCAAATATTATATTTGGGGGTTTTTGCATAGATAAGGGTCTAAGGAAACATGGAAGAGTTACACTATCGAAAAAAATGAGTTGGATGTTTGAACGGTTTATGTGGTTTAAGCAGTCTGAGAGTTAAGCCACTCGTACAATTTAAGGGTATCAGATTCACTTTCTATGGTTATAAGATTGCCTTGGTCAAGACTTAACAAGGGTAATTATATCTGTGATTTTCGTTCTAGCATGTTTTGAGCTTGTATGTAGGCATAATAATTCTAAAATCATAAATAAACTAAATAGTGAAGGAAAAGTTGTTTTTTGAAGCAAGGTAATTGATCAGCTAAATGTGCAACAGTAAATTTGAAATGAAATCGGCTCTACCTTAAGGTGAAGGGGGAAAGGTTATGCATTTTGAAATGTATACTTGGCCGCATTACATCTTAATGATTTCTCCGATTATTATTACTTGTGTCATCATCAAAGTGATGAGAGGGAAAAGTTTTGAAAAACAGCATTTAGTTGGCAAGGTAATGGCTGGTATTTTAATACTATTTATGGTCATTAGGAATATAAATAATTTCTTTATGGGGAATGTGGTATCCGATTTAATCCCATTGCAATTATGCCATTTGTCTGCTTGGTTGATTGTACCGGGAGCGATTTTTACCAGAAACAGATATTTATCATTGATTGCCATTACGTTGTCATTGCCAGCTGGCTATATTTCATTAGTATTCGCCGATCCATTAGTCCATTACTCTAGCTTATTTGAAGTGAGTGCCATTTGTTACGTGATATTACATGTGTTTATCGTAATAGGTGCCCTGTACTTGATATATATCTACAGACCAAAAATTAATTTCAAAGATTTCTTGAAAAGTTTTGCGATTTTAGCAGCTTACTTTTTGATTACAATCGTCCTCAATAACATCTTCATTAGTCATGGTGTGCCTTCATTTTATTTCTACAGTGTAATACCTGAGCCTGGAACTCCATTGGAAACATTTTATAACTGGGGAACAAATTATCGTGTTTTTGGGCTAACCATTAACCCAATCTACAATCTCCTGGTTCTTTCAATTGCAACAGCCATCATGCTTTCAATCTATACAATTTACAACATTATTCCCGAAAATAAAGGAGCCAATCACCAAAGCAAGCGTTTAAATATATAACTTGAATATTAAGACATTTCCTAAAGAGAAACAACTTTTGTTAAAAGTTCGTGAAATATTATAATTAAAGTAACTTGTAGTCTTTTATTTTACCCGCGCCAAACCCATTGGTGCCGAAACAAAATAGATTTGTGTTCGAATCCCCCATGAAGATTCGACAAGGTGATAAAAGATACTTTAGGATACATCAAGGTCCTAGAAAAACATATGTAAGCAAACTTCAAAACTGCTTGAGACATGAGTGCGAAAGCCTAAATAGATAAATATTTATTTTATTCCGCTAATCAATATCTTAGCGGAATTTTTTCATGTGCAATGTAGTACTGTTTGTTGGCTAACACTTTCACCAGTTCACAAAAAGGTCAAAAAAATATTTTCCGTAACCCTGACCATTTCCCCTCTACTTTTCTATATAGGTAATGAAATAAGAAATAAGAGGTGACAGGATATGTGCGGTTGGGTGAAATTATATCGGGATGTGCTGGAGACAGAATTGTGGCAAGAGGTTGTTCCGTTTCGATTATTTTTGCTGTTGTTGATACAGGCATCACGGGAAGATGAAAAAAGGGTTTGTGGGATTCCTTTGAAGAAAGGGCAATACATCAGGGCATATTCGAAACTAGTAGAAGACCTTGGGTACCGGGAAGGCAGAGGTGAGAAGCTGTATTCAAAAAGTACAATTAAGCGGGCTGCTGATAAACTGGTCAAAAAAGGCTTGATCGCCACAGAAGAGTTAAGCATTGGAACTCTATTTACCGTGCTGCGGTACGAGGACATTCAAAATGGCGGAAATATTGATTTTTTTTGCCCTCCCATTCGCGGAACGATGATGCAACAACCGGGAAACATGCACGAAACGAATGTGCAACTAAATCAAGAAATAGAGAATAAAGAGAAAGAAAAAAATGAAGATGATCAGGTGAGTTCCCTCCAGACGGGAGGGGAATATGAATCGAGAAAAAATGCCATTACTGAACGGTTTATTAAACTTCGAAACCGGGGCAGGGTCTTGTCTGCAAAGGACATTAATGCATTGGAGAGAGTTGCTAAGCAAAATATTGCGTTAGAAATGCTGTTAGACTGGATGGATGAGACGTATTTAAATTACATAAAAAATAACCCACATGGAACGATTAATAGCATGGCATATTACGAAACGGCGATTTTAACACGAATACATAAAAGTGAAGTGAAAAAACATAGTAAATCTGAAACGCTGCAGGAAAGAATAAAGCGCCTAGAAGAACAGGGACGACTGGGGTAAGGGGTGCTGATGATGGATCATATGGAGGCAATTCAAATCCTAGAAAAAATTGAATCTATCTATGCCCAGTTTAGAATCAGTGATGAAACGATCACTCTATGGATAAAATCCCTAAGTGGAATGGATTACAACCGGGTTCTGCAAAATCTCATGTCGTACATAGCAAAAAGCCCTTTCCCACCCACCATTTCAGACATTGCTGCTTTTTGTGAAAAAAGAAATTCATTTCTCGATAAGATGAAACAATGGGAACAGGAAGGGAGGGAGCGGATTGAACGGGACAAACAATTTGCAGTTAGGAAACCTTTGCCTCAATGGCTATTATGCCGATGAACAAACTGAATTGCTTGAGGCAGAAAATATGGTTTTAGGGGCGGTCTTTTTGGAGCCTTCTATCATACATGAACTTATTCTTGAACCACAACATTTCTCCCAGAGAAGTAATCAGTTCATTTTTAAAGCGATGTTGGAACTACGGCGGCAAGATCGGCTGATTGATATGATTACGATGCTCGATCAACTAGGTACGGGGAAAATGGAAGCCATTGGCGGCATCAGTTACTTATCCCGGCTGGCCGTTATATGTCCGTCGGCTGCTAATGTCGAAGAATACCAAAGGATTGTCCTAGAATATTATAAAAATCGAGAGCTGAAGCGGGCCGCTGCTAACTTTTTAAATAATGGAAATATGGAGGACGCGGAACGCTTCTACCAAACCTATCTCCACATGCAAGAACTCGGCCGGGTGCACAAGGATACGAAACAGGATGTCATTATGGAAATTTACGATGAAATGTATGAAGACCATGATGATCTTCAGGGAATCGATACAGGGTATGTGTCGCTGAATCAAATGACAAGTGGATGGAACAAAGGGGATTTAATTATCCTGGCTGCACGGCCTTCAATGGGGAAAACGGCTTTTGCTTTGAACCTGGCCATGAACTGCTGTAAAAAAGGGGGTGTTGTTGACGTGTTTTCCCTTGAAATGCCTAACAAGCAGCTCGTTAAACGGATGTTAAGCGGCCTTACGGGAATAGACGGCGCCAAATGGAGGAATTCTTACCGGCTTTTTACTGAGGAAGACCAAGCAAAAGCAACGACAGCGCTTGAGATCTATTACAAATGGAATTTCCAAATCGATGACCATGCCCACCAAACGGTCTCCGACATCCGTGCAAGGATCCAAAAGACTAGGCGGGAATATCCAGACAGCGATTATCTTGTCGTGATTGATTACCTTCAGCTAATTACCGTAACTGGGAAACATGACCGGCATGATTTGGCGATTGCCAGTATCACACAAGAATTGAAACGGATTGCCAAACAATATCAGGTTCCGATTATTCTGCTGTCCCAATTATCCAGGGGAGTGGAACAAAGAATTGATAAACGCCCCCGAATGTCTGACCTCCGAGACTCTGGCAGCATCGAACAGGACGCGGATGTGATTATGCTCCTTTACAGGGATGAGTACTACAATAGAGAAAATGAAGAAAACAAGATTATTGAAATTGAGATTGCTAAGCAACGAAATGGCCCGGTTGGAATGGTTAAGATGGTGTTTGCGAGGGAAATTGGAATGTTTGTTGATGTTTTGGATAGCAATAATAAAAGTTTTAATAATGAACTTATATAGATTTAATTAACTTAAATGGCCCAGTACCTTAACTGGGCCATTTCAAATTTCTTAAGTCTGCTTCTCTAATTCTTTCATGCTCAAATTTTACAATAGTAGTAAAGGAGATTATGATATTTGTCCAATTTGTTTTTGGGAAGACGATCCTCTTTCAAAAAGAAAATGTGTTTGATTTAGGGGCTAATAATATACCTCAAATTGATGAACAAAATAATTATCTAGCCCAGGTGCCTTTTACTATATCAAATGATTTCAATATCTAATTCCTTATACTTATTATAATTATAACTATGTGATCCTTCTTCCGTAATCATGTAATCAAGTACCGAAACCGGCCCCACTAAGTAATTGGAAATTGTATTAAGTTTACTTCTTGTTACAAGACTAGCGATTTTATTTGAACTATTAATCATTTGCCGTTTGACATAGGACTCCTGTAAATGTGGAATACTGATACCGAAGTCTGGGTGTAGAGAATATACCCCTAAAAAACAAAGATCAGCTCTAATTTTTTTAAGTGTATCAACGACATCCAATCCTACAGTAACTAACGATTCCTTAAAGAATGTACCACCCAAGAGCATAACCTCAACATTTGGATGTTTCGATAATGTCAGACTAATGGAGGGACTATTCGTAATAATGGTTCCTTTAAAATCGTAAGGAATTTCTTGTGCCAAAAAGAGATTCGATGTACTTCCTCCATCCAATAAAAGAACTTGACCATCTTTAATAAGTTTGACCCCTTTTTGAGCTAATTCTTTTTTCTCATCTATGTTTTCTTCTGTTCTTTCAGAAAAGGTAATAGGGCCTGAAGAAGCAGGGAAGGCCCCTCCGTGAACTCGTTTGAGAAGACCTAAGGAATCCATTTCCCTTAAATCTCTCCTTATTGTGTCCTCGGAAACATCCCACATAATACTAAGTTCTTTAGCAACAACTTTTCCTTCTTTTTCAAGTATATTAAGAATTTCTCTATGTCTTTCTTTTCTTAACATAATACAAGACCTCCATGAATTTGCATGGTTTTTCTTATAGTATAATTTTTTTTCTTGAATGTACAAATTTAAAAAAAATAATGAGGGAATTTTTAAAAAAATTCTTGTTTTTTCTTGTTTTTATTTATATTATATCATTAAACAAGAAAAAAGATGATTTTTAACGTAAAAACGAGAAAAACAAAATTGATATCCTTGTTTTAACAGAGGATTTACATTGTGAGGGAGGAAATAAATCGATGCATAGCATTGAAACACAGGCTGTTAATACGATTCGGACTTTATCCATTGACGCTATCAATCGCGCTAATTCTGGTCATCCCGGTCTTCCTATGGGAGCTGCTCCAATGATGTATGCACTATGGGCAAATCATTTACAACATAACCCTAGTAACGCAAAATGGTTTAACCGAGATCGATTTGTTCTTTCTGCAGGACATGGTTCGAGCTTGTTATACAGTATGCTTCATTTAGCTGGGTACGATGTGTCTCTAGAAGACTTGAAAAACTTTCGAAAGCTAAATAGCAAAACACCGGGCCATCCAGAATTTGGTCATACAGATGGGGTCGAAGCTACAACGGGACCTTTAGGACAAGGAATTGCGAATTCTGTAGGGATAGCAATGGCTGAAGCTCATTTAGCTGCGAAGTTTAACCAAGACGGATTCTCTGTAATCGATCATTATACATATGCTCTAATTGGTGATGGAGATTTAATGGAAGGAATCTCTTATGAGGCTATGTCTATGGCTGGTCATATGAAACTAGGAAAATTAATTGCTTTATATGACTCAAATGACATCTCTTTGGACGGTTCATTAAACCTTTCTTTTTCAGAAGATATTAAAAAACGAGCTGAATCTGCTCATTGGCAATATTTACGTGTGGAAGATGGAAATAATGTAACAGATATCGCAAAGGCAATTGAATTAGCAAAACAAAATATGGATCAACCAACTATTATTGAAATTAAAACCATTATCGGTTACGGTAGTCCAAAAGTGGCTGGCACAAATAAGGCACATGGGAATCCACTCGGAGTAGAAGAAGCAGCAGCAACCAAAAAGGTGTATGGCTGGAATTATCAAGAAGAATTTTTTGTACCGGAAGAAGTAAAAGCTCATTTTGAAGAGCTAAAACAAAGAGGGATTAATCAAGAACATCAATGGAAGGAATTATTCCAGTCTTATCGAAAAGCATATCCGGAATTAGCAGATGAACTTGAACGTGCCATTACCGGTGAATTTTTTATCAATGCGCAAGATATTTTAACCTTTGATACTGGAAAAGCTATTTCGACTCGCGTAGCTAGTGGGGAAGCAATTAACCACTTTGTAAAATCAGTTCCTTCTATTTTTGGAGGAAGTGCAGATCTATCTCATTCTACTATGACAGATATGAAAGAAGAAAAAGCATTCGCAGTAGAATCATTCGGTGGTCGTAATGTGTACTTTGGTGTTCGTGAACATGCAATGGGAGCTGCTGGCAATGGTATGGCACTTCATGGGGGGATAAAACCTTTTGTAAGTACATTCTTTGTCTTCAATGATTATCTCAGGCCGTCAATTCGTCTCGCAGCCTTGCAAAAACTTCCAATCACTTATGTTTTTACACATGATTCGATTGCTGTTGGAGAAGATGGTCCAACCCATGAGCCAATTGAACATATAGCTTCTCTTCGTGCGATTCCTGGACTTAGCGTCATTCGGCCATCGGACGCAAATGAAACAGCAAGTGCTTGGGCGTACGCTCTTCAACAAACACATGGTCCGGTCGCCTTAGTGCTAAGCCGTCAAAACTTACCAGTGTTTGAGGAGACAAAAGCAAATATCGAGAACCTTTCTAAGGGGGCTTATGTTTTAACCCAAACGAATGAGAATCCTGATGTTATTCTGATTGCGACAGGATCTGAAGTATCATTGGCGGTTAACGCGAAAGCTGAATTGGAAAAAGAAGAGGTATCGGTTCGTGTGGTAGCCATGCCAAGCTGGGAACTGTTTAATCGTCAATCGAAAGAGTATAAAGAGTTTGTTCTGCCATCGTCTGTTTCAAAGCGCCTGGCACTTGAAATGGGAATCTCCCTAGGTTGGGAAAGGTATATAGGTGCAGAAGGAAAAGTACTATCAATTGAAACCTTCGGAGCTTCTGGAACTGGAGCTGAGGTAATGGAGTTATTTGGATTTACCGTAGATAATGTGGTTCAAACGACAAAAAATCTATTAAACTATTAAAATTGGAGGAAGTTCTTTATGAAATTATTTATTGATACTGCAAATATTGAGGATATCAAAAAAGCTTATAGAATTGGTGTGTTAGCTGGTGTTACAACCAACCCTTCCTTGGTCGCTAAAGAAGGAGTTAAATTTGAAGATCGCATAGCAGAAATTTGTCAAGCCGTGCCAGAGGTTGAATCGGTTTCAGCGGAAGTAACTCCAGATGCTGTGACGGCTGAAGAAATGATTGCGCAAGCAGAAGAGTTGATTACTATAAATGGTGGTGATAAGAAGGTAACCATCAAACTTCCTATGACGTTGGATGGTTTGGAAGCGTGCCGCTATCTTGCAAATAAAGGTGTTAAAACAAACGTTACACTTATCTTTACTGTAAACCAAGCGCTATTAGCTGCTCGTGCCGGTGCTACATATGTTTCTCCATTCTTAGGACGCTTAGATGATATTTCTGAAGATGGTGTCCAATTAGTAGAGAAAATTGCTGAGTTATTACGTGTCCATAACTTGGACTCTCAAATTATCGCAGCCTCTGTTCGGCATCCAGATCATGTAACCCGTGTCGCTATGGCTGGTGCACACATTGCAACGATTCCTTATGCTGTCATTGAGCAACTTGCAAAGCATCCGCTTACGAATCAAGGCATAGAAAAATTCGCTGATGATTGGAAAAAGACTCTGACTCCTGACCCAACAGCAATTAAATAAAAACACATTAATTTAGCATATAACAAACGGTGAAAATTACAAAAATGTGTAAAGACCCCTTCGCGGATATTATCGTGAAGGGGTCTCTTTATTCTTAATTTGTATAGAAACGAAACATACAATAAGTAATTAAGAGATGTATGGAAAAGAACTCATGGTAGATTCGGTTGTGAGTTTTTTTGATGTGTGAACTCAAATTTATCAACGATGATTTTCCATAATAGATAGTCTATTAGCTTCTAAGATTGTGTAATTCTATCCATTTCTTATTTTTATAACAAATCATGTTGATTTTTAATTTTATAAATATTATGATTTAAATAATAATTCGGAACAGTAATTCCGAAAAACGGAACAACGAAAGTTGGGTGGAACATGAAAGATATTCGACAATTATGGAGTATAAACGGACTCTTATATTCCATTGATGAGCAAGTAGCTCCAACTGGAATTCAAGCGCGAATTACTGTTTCATCTCATCGAACAAGCTGGGAGACTGCTGCTATGGTGGAGATAGCCGGAAGAATTGGCTTGCATTTAACTGAGTTACCCCTTCCGATTTTCGACCACCTGTTTATCGTTGATCAATTAGATCCTGCACCTGCCGGAGGAACTTCAAGCCTTCATTTGGTGATTGGTTATGAAAGCGAATACTTAGCTCAAGTTCTCGGAAAAAGGTCAGAGGCGCTTCTAACCGTCCGAAATGAACATCTAGAGGAGTCAGGAATTTTATATCTTAGTCACTACGAAGATCAGACTTTGCTTGTCATTACTGGTACCTCACCAGAAATGACTTTGCATGCTGCCAGATCACTAGTAACAGATCATTTTATGGAAGCTTATAAAGAAGGAGAGTCTTTTCTATTTATTTCGAAAGAAACGAATGTTTTACCACAATCTTCTTTAAAGCAAAGTGTGAAACAACTTGAGACCTATTCGCTACATACGCTTTTTACAGCGGAGGGGCTTTATCAGCAGAAAGATGGAGAAATACTTCCTACCCTTGATGTTTTATTAAAAATAAATAATTCTCATATAGATCAAACGATTGCTAATGTTGAACTGGCAGCAAGACTGGCTCTGTCAGCGGGATATGTGTGTTTTCCGATGACAAGATGTATGGGTGAGGAAACTGGCGGGAGATTCTTCATTTCGTTTGAAACGACAGACCACGCCAGTAATCAAACCAAATGGGAACTTGCCGAGTTGGCGGGCACTCCGGCGCTTCGTATACGTGCCCATGCCGACAAACTCGTTCCAGCAGCCCGGGAATTGATTCATGAATGGTTTCCATCAATTGGTGGAGAACAAGATACATGGACACAGCGATTTAATGCACTTAAAAGTTTGAATAAAGACATCAGCTCCAGGGCTCAGCTGGGAATGCAAGCTTTTGCAGAATTAAAATTCAGAAAGGTCAATCGGTTCAATATCTCTGAAAATTTGGCCTATCCTTCTGAGCTGTGGAATCGGTATTTAACTGAAAAGGGAAGCGGGTCTCCTTCCGTTACTTTATCCGTTACAGAAGATCAGCCCATTTGGACCGCCCAATGGGAGGATTCCGGGGAATTGGCGGATATGGAAGCCTATTTGTTGGAAACCCTTGGACAGCTCGATCAAGAAGACAAGCGGCTTTTTATTGAAATCACAACAACGGTAAGTCGAGATAGTTTCCATGAGTGGAGTCATCAGTTAAAAACCATCCTAAACGACCGTTTGGGAATTCGAGCAGAGTTTATTTTTCGGGATGCCAATAAATCCGGCTTGCATTGGGCGATGGAAGAGGTATTGCCTAAGCTAAAACAAGAAAAAGAGATTCATAGTATTGAAATCCAGGCCAGGGCCTTTCAACCGGAGAAAAAGCACCTTGATCTTGTTCACCGATTTTTACAAGAGCTGTATCCGTTTGATGCGATTTTGTCTGCGGAATTGTCTTTGCCGTTAGAAAGAATTCAGCTGCAATTAAACGATGAGCGCTCAGCGCCCATGTTTCAAGTGGTTGCTAGAGACAAGCAAGGCCGGGAACTGATTTCGTCTAGCTGGGAAGGTTGGGTCGAGAGCTGCCCTTATATGCTGAATCAGCCTGAACGTGGAAATGTGATGGTTCCTTTTGCAGGATGCCGGATCTATCGAAAAGAAGAGGACAAAATACTTGCTGGTCAATCCTTCCAAACCAATCCTTATCGATTCTGGATATGGTACCAGGAGATTGTGCTGCCGCAGTTGATCAAGAAAATTGGGAATCACGAAGGTGTTCCTAAATTTTCCCGTCTTGTGTGCCACATCGAAATGGATGCGGTAGATGTAAGGCTTCCGCACCTTGAAGAAGTTAGCTCAGTTTTGGAAGCATTGCATGAAGATATTTATTTCTTCACTCTCCATGCGTTACATGACCATGGGAAACGGGTTAGAGATCCAGGCTGGGATGCACCTGGAGGCATTTTCCCCTTCATGCATGAAAAAATTGGCGGGAAGCCGAAAGCGGAGATTGCTTTATACGCAATGCCCGTTGAACATAAAGCGGTGCTTGTATACGAAAATGGAGAACAACTGACGATCCAACCATATCCTCCCGATATCATGCAACAGGGGAGAGTTACGGCGGTAACGAAGTCTAGGGAAAAATTGTCCTTTTTATTTAGTGGATTACCCGATGCTCAATTGGAAAAATCGTGTGGAGAGTGGCTGGCTAATGCAGTGCCGGGCCTTCAAAAGTCTACGAGATCTGCAGAAAGCTTGAACGAAAAGTCGCTCGACACCGATGTATTCGTGAACGAAGATATTGAAAAATGGTTAGAGGCACGGAAATCGCGGCTGCCTGGACAAGCTGTCCCGATTGATTTCTCCTTTAATGGGCAATGGATTTGGCTTGTCGAGCTGTTTGCGAAGGGGAGAACAGGGGAAACGATCTCCTCCTTCCAAAAGCACAGTCTTTACAAACCGACCTTTTTCCTTAATGCTCGGCACCATGCCAATGAGGTTTCAAGCACGAATGCCGCACTTCAATTCATTGAGCAGCTGGCAGATGACCCAAAGCTATTAAACCGTATCAACCTTGTCGTTGTTCCGCTTGAAAATGTCGATGGAGCTGCGTTACATGCTGAAATGGCAGCCGAGCATCCTTATTGGAAGCTGCATGCCGCCCGATATAATGCGTGCGGGTTGGAGTATGCAAAGTATCGCTTCCAGCCGGATGCCCCGTTTGGCGAAGCAAGGGTTTATCCAATCGTATGGCAGCGCTGGTCGCCGGATGTTGTGCTCGATGACCATGGGATTCCATCCCATGAATGGATCCAGCCTTTCAGCGGCTATAATAGCCCGCCAAGGTTTCCGGTCTCCTATTGGATTCCAATCAGTAGGATGTATACAATTTGGCGTGAATTGCCGGACGCTGCCCCTCACCACCGTGAGGCACATGCTTCTCTTCGTTCATTCGTAACGAAAAGACTGGATGAAGACCAAACCGTGGCAGAAGACAATGCTATGTGGGTAAGCACGTACAGACGTTGGGGGAACGATTTCGATGCTGTCCATTTCCCTGTGGAATTATCACATCGAAGTATTGCGTATACACGAGAAAGCCAATCAAATCAGGAATCGTATGATTTCATTGAACGATTCAGTCAGTGGATAACTGCGGATTTAATGACTGAAGTGAATGACGAAACGGTATATGACAAAGAATTGGCTGCATGCAAGCATGCCCACCATGTCGTTCATCAGGCAATCCTTGACTGGATGAACGAAAGAGCGGTGAACATTCAGCTCAGGACTGAACCAATAAAAAATGGAACAATCCGAATCGGGCTTGAACGAATTCGCCCGCTTTAGCGCCTATAGCAAGGAACATAGTTTTAACAACAAGAAAAAATAATGCAGAGGAGTTGGAAAGATGGTTTTAATAGGAGTTGTCATCGTTATTATTGGTTTTATTATCCGTTTAAATCCTTTATTAGTTGTTACAGTGGCAGGCCTTGTTACAGGACTTGTTGCCCATCAGTCCCTTTATTCGATTATTACGCAATTTGGTCAGGCGTTTACGACCAATCGCTATATGGCGGTCTTTATTGTGACGCTTCCGATTATCGGGTTGTTGGAACGTAATGGTTTGCGTGATCAAGCTGAACATGTGGTGGCCAAAATAAAAGCAGCAACGACAGGACGCATTTTGACAGTTTACTTTATTATTCGTGAAGTGGCTGCAGCCGTTGGTCTTACTTCGATTGGCGGTCATGCACAAATGGTTCGTCCACTTGTTGCGCCAATGGCAGAAGGTGCTGCCGAGGCTAAATATGGAGAGGTTCCTGATGAAGTAAGGGACAAAATCCGTGCCCATACTGCTGCAGTAGACAATATCGGTGTCTTTTTCGGGGAAGATGTGTTTGTCGCCGTCGGTGCCATTTTATTGATGCAAGGATTCTTTGAACAAAACCATATTCATTCGGATCCATTGAAGATGGCCCTATGGGCGATTCCAACCGCGATTGCAGCATTAATCGTCCATGCCATTCGGTTATACCTATTGGATCGCTCACTCGATCGCACTCTTGGTAACAAAGCAAGCAAAAATACTCCGAAGAAAAAGGAGGCGTAATCCATGTTTATTTCTCTTGAAGATGTTTATATTTTTCTAGGAATCATCACAATCGCAGGAAGTATTTATACCTTTTTGGACCGTAAAAATCCACGTCGTATCACATCAGGACTTTTCTATTGCCTATATGGGGTAACGCTACTATTTGGAAAGGTCATTCCACCTTTTTATATGGGGCTTCTTGCAATCGGGCTTGTTTTAATTGCGGGCTTCGGCGGATTAAAGATTGGCAGTTACAATGAGGCAAGTGTGGAAAAAAGACAGAATAACCGTAAACGCTTAGGCAATAAGCTCTTTATTCCTGCACTATTAATTCCAATTTTAACGGTGGCGGGATCAGTAGGTTTAAAAGGAGTCAAAATAGGCGGCACATTTGTGCTTGATCAAACGAGTCTGACCCTTGTATCGTTAGGGGTTGCTGCTTTCATTGCGCTCATTGTCGGCCTGGTGATGACAAAAAACAAACCTGGCACTGCTATTAAGGAGTCTAGGAGATTGATGGAATCGATTGGCTGGGCTGCTGTACTTCCGCAATTGCTGGCTACGTTAGGAACTGTGTTTACAACGGCTGGTGTGGGAACCGTTGTTTCAAAGCTGGTAGGCAATGTGATTCCAACCCATTCTCTTTTCTGGGTCGTGTTTGCATATTGTATTGGAATGGCCTTGTTTACCATGATTATGGGGAACGCCTTTGCCGCCTTCCCGGTCATGACAGCCGGAATTGCCGTACCTCTACTGATCAATCAGTTTGGCGTGAACGCCAACCATGTGGCAGCAATCGGAATGTTTGCCGGTTATTGTGGAACCTTGATGACACCTATGGGTGCAAACTTTAATATTGTTCCGGCCGCCTTACTGGATTTAAAGGATAAATATCAAGTCATTAAGGTACAAGTTCCAACTGCACTGATTATTTTAGGAGTTAATATTCTGTTAATGTATTTATTCTCGCTATAATAAAATGAGATCGATTAAATAGAGGAGTAAGGGATGCAAAACAAAAATATAACCGTTGTGAAATCGATGGATGTGTTGAATCTTTTTTTACAACATTCGGAACTGTCATTAAATGAAATGGTCGACCTTTTGGGAGTGCCAAAAACATCTGTACATCGTATGGTCGGGTCGTTCGAAACGATGGGTTTTTTGCAAAAAAACAATGAGGGCAAATATTTGCTTGGGCTGCAATTTTTACAGTTTGGCCAATTAGTTGCTGATCGATTGGATATCCGGCAGCTCGCCTTGCCCATCATGAAAGAACTTAGGGATACGGCAAAAGAGGCCGTTAACTTGATTATCAAGGATGGTAATGATGCCATCTATATCGAAAAATTGGACACGCCCCATCCTGTCCGGCTTTATACCAAGGTTGGCCGAAGATCCCCGTTATATGCAGGGGCTTGTTCGAGAATTATCCTTGCCTTTTTAACTGAAGAAGAGCAAGAACACTATTTACAAGAAACGGAACTGGCGGCCATGGCCAATGGGACGATTACGGATATGGAAAGAATGAAGGAGGTTTTGGCAGAAGCAAGAGAATCTGGGTATACCATCAGTTATTCGGAATTGGAAAATGATACGGTTTCCATTGCGGCACCGATTTTTGATCATACCGGCTTTCTAGCAGCCGGACTCAGCATTGCTGGTCCTGATTCACGCTTTGGGGCCGATCGCCTACCGGAATTAATTGACTTAATCAAGAATGCTGCAAGGGAAATATCTTCCCAATTGGGCTACCGGGAAGGAAACCAATAATCCTGCAATCAACAAAGAAAGAGGGAGAAGGATGAAAAAGGTATTAGTTACTGGCTTTGATCCGTTTGGTGGTGAAACTGTCAATCCAGCGTTAGAAGCTGTTAAAGAACTGGCAGGAACCGTTACGGAAAAATATGAAATTTTAGTCTCTGAAATTCCTACGGTTTTCTATAAATCGCTTGATCATTTAGCAAGAACAATTGCTGAAACAAAGCCTGACATCGTCATTTGTGTCGGGCAGGCGGGTGGACGATCCGATATTACGGTCGAACGGGTGGCGATCAATGTCGATGACGCCCGCATTCCGGACAATGAAGGCAACCAGCCTCTCGGTACGGCAATCGTGGAGGATGGACCCGTTGGGTATTGGTCTACTTTACCGATCAAGGCAATGGTAAAAGAGATGAAGGATAAAGGGATTCCTGCTTCCGTATCACAAACAGCTGGAACGTTTGTGTGCAATCACTTGTTTTATGGGTTAATGCATCAGCTTGCATCATTAAATCATGCCATTATTGGAGGATTCATTCACATACCGTTCCTTCCTGAACAGGCGGTGAAATATCCAGGGCAGCCAAGTATGGGGTTAGAAACCATTGTAAATGGTTTAAAGGCAGCAATCGAGACAGCTGTAACTTTTGAAAAAGACATCGTTGCTCTTGGCGGTCAAATCAGCTAATAAATGAGGGGGATGCAAAACTCCTCTTTTTTTAGTTCATTCTATGCAACAGGACAAAGGAGGGGGATTGGATGGCTTTCGACCCATTTTGTCCGCTTGGAGATTCGGGAATTGTTGTCACGCTGGGCGATGGTATTGACAGTAGGACACATGAAAAAGTAATGGCATTATCAGGTTATTTAGAGGAACATCCTTTTGAGGGGATGGTTGAAATTGTCCCCGGCTTTACGACGGTGTCCGTTTTTTATGACCCCATCCGGTTGCTTCACTTAGGGGTCTCGGTTCCGTATGAATGGGTCCTTGGCAATTTGAAGGAGAGGGTCTCACAATTCGCGGGCAGGAAGGCAGGAGAAGCAAGAAGGGTGGAGATTCCGGTTTGCTATGGTGGAGATTTCGGCCCGGATTTGGTGGAAGTCGCCAACCATAATGGTCTAACACCAGACGAAGTGATTCGCATTCATTCCGAGACTGAATACCTTGTCTATATGATCGGCTTTGCCCCCGGATTCCCATATTTAGGAGGCATGGACAAACGGATCAGTACACCCCGCCGTCGTTCGCCACGCTTAGCCATTCCTGAAGGGAGTGTGGGAATAGGCGGGGAACAGACAGGGATTTATCCCATTGAAAGTCCTGGCGGCTGGCAGCTAATCGGGAGAACCCCGTTGGCCTTATTTCAGCCAGAAGAGAATCCGCCAAGCTTACTACGAGCCGGAGACATTGTTCGTTTCAGGTCGGTTACACAGGAAGAATACGTTGCATTGGGAGGGGCAGATTGATGAGTGTGGAAGTACTTCAATCAGGACTAAGCACTACCGTACAAGATATGGGGAGATTCGGACATCAACAGCATGGTGTCATCGTGAGCGGTGCGATGGACACACTCGCATTAAGGCTTGCTAACCGACTTGTCGGTAATCCTGAGAACGATGCTGCCCTGGAAATCACTCTTCTTGGACCGAAATTAAAGTTTTATGAAGACCAGCTGATTGCCATATGCGGCGGGACATTCGCCCCAATGATTGATGGAAAACCGGTCCCATCCTGGCGTCCCGTCTGGGTGAAAGGAGGGTGTGTCCTCGAGTTTGGTCAAGCGAAAAAAGGCTGTCGCGCCTATATTAGCTTTGCTGGCGGTATTGATGTTCCCCAAGTCCTTGGAAGCAGGAGCACGTATTTACGGGCAGGAATTGGAGGATATAAAGGGCGTCCACTAAAAAAAGGCGATCACCTGCAAATGAACCAGCCTAATGACAACAGCATGCAGCTTATTGGGCTGCTAGCAAATAAACGTGACAGGATCCCGTTTGTGGCTGCAGACTGGTACATTGGTGAAACCATGCTTCCTTCTTATGAAAAATCAACCGTTCGTGTCATTCGAGGGCCACAGTTCGATCAATTTTCACAAGAAAGCAGACGCGCCTTTTTTGAACAAGAATTCCAAATTACTCCGCAATCTGATCGAATGGGCTACAGGTTATCCGGCTCCAGGCTGGATTTGGAGCAGCCGCTCGAACTCCTTTCTGAGGCTGTAACGGCAGGAACGATTCAGGTCCCGTCTGATGGCCAGCCAATCATCCTCATGGCAGACAGGCAAACCACGGGTGGTTATCCAAAGCTGGGTTTCGTTGCATCTGTTGATTTACCGATTTTAGCTCAGCGAAAACCTGGAACAACAATCAGATTTAAGGAAATTTCTTTGATGGAAGCACAGCAAGAGATGATGAAAGTAGAGGGAATGATTAAAACGTTCTCCCGAGGAATCGATTTGATCACCCGCAATGCGACTCGCTCGTGAATAGGAGACGCTTTTTTGTATTTTAAGGCGGGCTTGGCGATTTTATTACAGTATCAAGGCAGGGGGAAATGAAGATGTTTGTTGATTTAAATTGTGATCTGGGTGAAAGTTTTGGCACGTATCAAAAAGGAAATGACAAAGAAATTTTAAATTATGTAACGTCCGCCAACATAGCATGCGGTTTTCATGCCGGGGACCCTTCAACGATGAGAGAGACGGTTAAGATGGCATTGGAAAAAGGCGTTGCGCTTGGTGCTCATCCCGGACTGCCGGATTTAATAGGATTTGGCCGCAGGAACATGGATATTTCTCCACAGGAAGCTTATGATATCGTTCTCTACCAAATCGGAGCTCTCCATGCTTTTGCCCATGCAGAAGGTGGAAGCTTACGGCATGTCAAACCTCATGGAGCATTGTATAATATGGCAGCCAAAAATCCAGAGCTAGCGGTGGCGATTGCTGAAGCTGTTTACAAGGCAGATCCAGGTTTAATCTTGTTTGGCCTTGCAGGTAGTGAGCTTGTCAAAGCCGGAGAAAAACTGGGGCTGCACACGGCCCATGAAGTATTTGCAGACAGAACCTACCAATCAGATGGGACATTGACGCCGAGAAGACAAGCCAATGCCTTACTGACCAATGACGAAGAGTCTGTCCAACAGATTATCCGTATGGTAAAAGAAGGTCTCGTCCGCTCAGTGCAAGGGGATCTCGTCAAAGTACAAGCAGATACGATTTGCATTCATGGGGATGGACTGCACGCCCTTGAATTTGCCCGCAAAATTCGTTCAGCACTCGTAACAGAGGGTATTGAAGTTCGTGCAGGGCTATCTTCGATGTATGTTGAAGGTTGATAGTTATTATATGGCAATGTAGCTGTGTTAGAAATCTATATTAATAGGAACAAGTAGGTAATCATAGACAATTAAATAAAGTAAAATGTGACCATTTTTTCGAAAATGGTCTTTTTTATTAATGTATCTCCGAAACGAAGGTGAATGTTTGGGAATCAAACAGACTGAATGCAGCTATTAATACATCAGTAAGGATGAGTATTATTAGAAACTGACAAGAAAAATGCCTCTAGATATTATATAATTATCTAAATGGTAAAAAACGTGGAGTTCCATGGTCATCCGTCTTCACCAATACATTGGCGTTTAATTAATCTTTATACAAAAAGGAGGTACCGCCTTGGTATCATCGAAAGACGTCGCAAAACACGCAGGCGTATCCCAAACAACTGTTTCTCGCGTATTAAACACGCCAGAATTTGTTAAAAAACCTACCCTTGATAAAGTTATGAAAGCAATTGACGAGTTGAACTATATACCTAATGCTCATGCGCGATCACTTGTCCAAAATAAAACAAATACAATTGCTCTTTTATCCGGACCTCTGCACAACCCATTTTTTGTTGATACAACATCCGCGATTATAAATTATGCTAATGAAATGGGGTACCGGGTAAACGTACAGTACGTAAACGATCATAAATTGCCTGAAGCATATGCGACTGCTTTTGAAAATAAAGTGGATGGTATCATTCTATCGTGTATTTTGATTGATGATCCAATATTCGAAAAGCTTAAACAAATGGATGTTCCATTCATTACATACAATCGAAAGCATAAAAAAAATGAAAACTTTGTTGAAATTGACAATTTTCAAGCTGGATATTTATCGGCAAAACACATGATTGAGCTGGGTCATAAAACCATTGCATGGGTTGGAGGACCTTTGACTGTCAGTTCATTTAAAAACCGTTATTCTGGATTTCTTCAAGCAATCAAAGATTATAAACTACCATTGTCCGAACAATATATCTTCAACACTGATACTTCTAAACAAGAAATTTCAACTGCTTTTCACCGCTTAATGAAACTGGAGCGTCGTCCTACAGCCATTTGTACTGGTGCGGATTCTTTGGCATTAAATTTATTAGACGATGCCATTGGGGAAGATTTCAGAGTACCGGATGACTTAAGTATTATTGGGATTGATAACGTAGACATTAGTCAGCATGGAATGATCCAATTGACGACTGTAGGCAGTATCTCACAGCAAAATCTAGGACTCTTGGCAATCTCTGAATTAATTGAAATGATAGAAAATAAAAAAAATGATTGCATTAAAATAACTGAACCTGTTAAAATATTCAACAGAAGAACAACTAGAAAAATAGAAAATAAACAATAATGTTTAGTTTTTCTATTTTGCGAAAAATGAATACGTAACCATTTTGTGCAATGTTCATTACTTAAAAAAATTCTTGTGACCCTTTTCCTTGGAGGAAAGCGGTCACAAGAATAAATTTACTTTTCTCAAAAATGGTTACGTATTCATAAGTGAATTTACAGAAGGGGTAGTATATTCACAAAAATTTGTAAGGGGTTACAACCAAAGGGGGAGAAATAATTTATGAAATGGAAAAATCGTCGACATGGGGATGAATCACCATTCATGCCAGCGGGGCCTTTTAAGATTAGGCTGCCTTTTATTCATTATCGGTTTGAATGGCCAGATTATGTTCAAGGTCTATTAATGTGTGCAGTTGACTTGGGGGCTATTACTCTATTAGGCCAACATTTACACATGCCTTTTGAGGTTGCTTTAGCGGTTGTTGTATTAAACGGGCTGCTTTATTTATTTCACCATATATTGGGTGATCCCGTTATTCCAGGATGGATTACACCAGCGATTCCGCTAATTGTCTTGTTTGTTACTCAATTTGAAGAGGGACCAGATCGGGTTTATGCCCTCGTCGCCTTTCAGTTAACATTAGGTATTTTATCCATCATTCTGGGTATTACCGGCTTAGCAAGTAAAGTTGTCCATATGGTTCCAAATGCAATTAAAACAGGAATCATACTTGGGGCTGGTATTGGAGCAGTCACTTCCGTTTTTGGAGCAGGCGGACAATTTGAAAAATTCCCGTTCACCATTTCGATTTGTATAGGATTTGCCTTTTTCCTTACTTTTTCAAAGTCATTTGAACGCATTAGAAAAAATAATAAAGGATTTTTATTCACTCTATTAGGTAATCTAGGCATTCTTCCGGCCATTTTTCTCGCAGTTATTGTTGCCCCACTATTTGGAGAAGCAAACTGGCCTAATATTCAATGGGGATTTAGTAAACCAGATTTTGCGACCCTGTTTGCGGAGTACACTGTTTTCGGATTAGGATTTCCAGCGGTCGCCTTTTTTCTAAAAGCAATCCCTGCCGTGCTGGCTACGTATCTAGTGGTATTCGGTGATGTTCTTAAAACGAAAGCATTGCTTTCAGAATCTGATGCAGTTAGAACCGATGAAAAAGTGGATTACAATCCAAACCGGGCACATTTAATTTTTGGTGGTAGAAACACACTGATGAGTATGATTGGTCCTGATATTACCAT
Source organism: Neobacillus bataviensis (assembly GCF_019969725.1). The sequence continues at coordinate 683,870 of NZ_JAHXYW010000001.1, read as the reverse complement.
GTGTGGTCCAATGTGGGCCGCGATGCAGGTGGTCGCCATTGAACGCTTTAAAGAAGGAAAAAAAGCGATGAATTCGTTTTTTGGGGGAATTGGCTCTTTCCGTTGGGGTACAAATACAGCCCTTTTATTATTGCCAATCGTCAGCTTAGTTCAACCGATTTTAGGTGTAGCTTTAGCTTTGACATTGCTTGTCCAAGGTTATGTAAGTGTCCGGATTGGGATCATGCAGGCACGGAGCCAGCGTGATTTAGGAATAGCTGGAATTGTGGCTGCCCTCCTTGTCATCAAAGGTGCTTCATGGGCATTTGCAGTTGGAATTCTGCTTTGCTTCTTAATTTATGGTAAAGACTTCTTCAAAGGAGAAGTTGATCATACATTCGTCAAAGATTCCGTGGAATCATCTAAAAAAGAAGAAATGAAAGAGGTAAGTTAAATGAAAAAGCAATATTACGTAAACGGTGATTGGAAGACTGCAGAGAATTTTGCAGATCTCCACTCCCCATACTCTAAAGAAGTAATCGCTCAAATTCCACAAGCAACACGTGAGGAAGTAGACCAAGCAATTGAAATCGCCTACAACACGAGAAAACAAATGGAGAAACTGACTGCCTATGAGCGTGCAGCGATTTTAGAACATATTGCCCAATTATTTATTGAAAATCGACAAAAGGCCGCTGAAATTATCTCGTTAGAAGCAGCAAAACCGATGAAATTCGCATTAGGAGAAATCGATCGTACGATTGAAACCTATAAATTTGCGGCTGAAGAAGCCAAACGTTTAACTGGGGAAATGATTCCAATGGATGCAGCGAAAAACGGGGCAAACCGCTTCGGTTACACGATCGAGCAGCCACTTGGAGTCATTGGGGCGATCACTCCATTTAACTTTCCGCAAAACTTAGTCGCACATAAAGTGGGACCTGCGATTGCAGCAGGAAATACAATCGTTCTTAAGCCGGCATCACAAACGCCTCTTTCAGCATTGTTTTTAGCAGAATTAATTGATCAAACAGCTTTGCCTAAAGGTGCCTTTAACGTGATTACTGGTAGTGGCAGAACCGTGGGTGATACATTGGTTACCAGTGACAAAGTAAAAATGATCACATTCACAGGCAGTCCTTCTGTTGGGATTGGGATCCGCAACAAAGCTGGCTTGAAAAAAGTTGCTCTTGAACTGGGCTCGAATGCTGGTTTAATTATTGATAAAAATGTTGATTTGTCCCAAATCGTTCCTAAATGTGTTGCTGGAGCTTTTTCAAACCAAGGTCAGGTGTGTATCTCATTGCAACGCACCTATGTAATAGATGAATTATTCGATGAATTTATTGAACAATTTACAGCTGCTGCAAAGCAGTTAGTCATTGGCAGCCCGCTTGCAGAAACATCGGATATTTCTGCGATGATCAATCCTGATGAACAAGAAAGGGCACTAAGCTGGGTACAAGAAGCTGCCCAGAACGGTGCTGAAATCGTGACAGGCGGCGTGATTGAAAATGGAGTCTTCTTGCCAACGATTTTGACGAATGTAGAACCTGCTCTGAAAGTATCCTGCCAGGAAGTTTTTGCGCCAATTGTAGTGGTCAATCGTATTTCTTCTGTTGAAGAAGGGATTGCAGCCATTAATGATTCCAATTATGGCCTGCAAGCAGGGATCTTCACAAATGATATTCAAACAGCATTCAAAGCTTCAAAAGAGTTTGAAGTCGGCGGTGTCATGATTAACGATATCCCGACTTACCGCGTAGACCAAATGCCATACGGAGGCGTAAAAGAAAGCGGAACGGGTAAAGAAGGATTAAAATATGCAATCCATGAAATGACTGAAACGAAACTTGTCGTTTGGAATCAAAATTAAGGAGTGACCAAGATTGTCTGAAAAAATTACTTTTACACCACTTAGTTATACTGGATGGGATTCGCTAGCACACCTTTTAGATGAAGTAAAACGCTTTGAGGTGAAAAAAATTCTTGTCATAACTGACCCATTCCTATTTGATATCGGATTAACAATTAAGGTTGTAGATCCGCTTGAAGAAGCAGGCTTTGTAACAGAAATTTATACCGATGTTGTACCCGAGCCTCCATTGGCTATCGGTGAAAAATTGGTTGCCTACACACGTGATCATCAATTCGACATGGTCATCGGAGTAGGTGGGGGAAGTGCGTTAGATTTAACGAAGCTTGCAGGAGTATTAGCTTCACATGAAGGTAAAGTAGAAGACTATTTAAACTTAACTGGTACGAAAAAGATTACAAAAAAAGGTCTTCCTAAAATCTTAATACCTACAACTTCAGGAACCGGTTCAGAAGTGACTAATATTTCCGTTTTATCACTAGAAACGACTAAAGATGTTGTAACGCATGACTACTTATTAGCTGATGTAGCGATTGTTGATCCTGCTTTAACGATTTCATTACCTCCGAAAGTTACAGCTGCAACAGGCGTTGATGCACTTACACATGCGGTGGAAGCTTATATTTCTAAAAATGCGAGTGTTGTGTCTGATGCGTTAGCATTGCAAGCGATTCGCCTAATCAGCAACTCAATTCGTACGGCTGTATCAAACGGTCAAGACAAACAAGCTCGTACTGATATGAGCTACGGAAGTTACCTTGCAGGTCTTGCTTTCTTCAATGCCGGGGTTGCTGGTGTTCACGCATTAGCTTACCCTCTAGGAGGCCAATTCCACATTGCACACGGTGACTCAAATGCAGTATTGCTTCCATATGTATTTGGCTATATCCGCCAAAGCTGTGAAAAACGGATGAAGGATATCTACGATGCAATGGGTTTTAGTTCTGCAAATCTTTCACAAGAGGAAGCATCATACAGATGTGTAGCTGAATTAAAACGATTAGTTGAAGATGTAAATATTCCATCTTCTTTAAAAGGATTTAACATTGCTGAAGATGCACTTAAAAGTTTAACGAATGATGCGGTTGAGCAAAAACGTATTTTAGCTCGTAGTCCAATGCCTTTATTGAAAGAAGATATCTATACCATTTATAAAGCTGCATTTGATGGCGTAGTTGTTGAAAAAACGAGAGATAGTAAGATTGCAGTCCATAATTGAAGATACTAAGGAGCATTCGAATAGGGTATAAAAGAGGTTCCTCAAACAGCAGTGCAATTTAATTTGCACTGTTGTTTTTTTGTGAAAGAAAAATTGATGAATATTACAACATGTTTTCTCAAACAATATGGAAAAAAGGTGGTTATTACATTGTTTGACTTGTATTTTATTTTGTCTGGTTTGGTATTGTTAATATTGGTAGGAGGACTATTATACACTCTAACAACTGGAAGATTTGTAACTGCAAGGCAAAGCGAGTTTGATGCCGAAATCAATGAAAAGACTCGAAGACATCCTATTTTGCTAAATCCAGTTTTTCTTGCTTATGTTGTTGGGATTGGGCTTGTAATTTTATTCATTTTATATCATGCTTCTAGTATTTGAAAAGCTTTGGAAAAATGGTGTAAAGATTTTACACCATTTTATTTTATTTAAAGCAGCTATATTCTGAGGGTTCCTTTGAAAAAGGGGCAATTCATCCGGGCATATTCGAAACTAGTGAAGACCTTGGGTACCGGGAAGGCAGAGGAGAGAGTTCCCTCCAATCGGGAGGTGAATATGAATCCAGAAAAAATGCCATCACTGAACGCTTTATTAAACTTCAAATTTGGAGTTTTTTTTATTTGAGAAAAGGTATTCGAGAACATTGATGTGTTCACCCTTCTCAGGAAAAAAAGTCGGAAATTTGATAAAAAAAGTCGTTTTTACAGTAGGAAAGGGCTTTCAGTTATTCTATATTAATTAAACAGGTGTTTAGATAACTTTATAGGAAAAGGAAAGAAAAAGTTCAAACGAAAAAGATATATTTTTAACCATTCAGTTCCATTTCCTTACCAATTTCATGGCTCTCTTTATAAAAATACCTTCCAATTATTGATGTTTTATTAATTTTATATTTTCTCAATATTTTAACAACGATAATGTATAATAGATATATTATTTTAGTAAAGTTATATATCAGGAGGAACACTTATGAAACCGCTTAAACCACTTATCAATTCATTAATGTTTAAGCTCTTTTTGACTATTTTCCTCATAATCGGTCCATTAATCATCTTTCACATTATTAATAATTATTATGCCAATGAAGTAATTCGAAACCAAGTGGCTCAATCTAACAAAAATATGCTGAATATTTATATGGATCAAATCGATAAGAGTTTGGAAGGTGTCGGAAATTATATATTTCAACTTTCCGCAAATACCGATTTATATTTTCTTCAATATCATGAAAACTTTGATCTTAACGATTATGAAGAGGCTAAAATTCGATTATCTAATTCTATAAATAATCAATCTTACTTTTATACCGCAATTGACTCGATTTTTCTTTATTCATCATCCTATAAAGATTTCCTTTATACTCAGAAAAATGATGAAAATTTTACAGACCGCATGAATGCAACGGATGAAATCCACGATTTGCTTGAGAATAAACCGGAAAATCTTCGCGAGGGCAAATGGAACTTATGGAAGGGAAAGAAAAACTATTATTTACTATACTATTTAAATATAGATGGAGTTTATGTTGGGGCTTGGGTAAATATGAACAATTTGGTTAAGCCTTTTAAGTATATTGATTTTGGAGAAACCGGCAGAGCCCTGCTTACAACTTCTAAGCTGCAGCCGATTACCAATAAAAAATTTATAGAAGATGAAAAATTAGACTTAACCTTTAAGGGAAATAAGTTTGCGGTTTCTGGGGATAATGAACGCTTTATGGTAATGAAGGAAAAATCATCTAGTGGTGATTTTTATCTTTTAGCTTTGATACCAGAAAGTGAAATTTTAGAGAAACTTCCTTTTTTACAAAGAATTTCATCTGTTATTTCTATTGGAGCTGTTTTGTTCTTATTTCTATTTATCTTTATCATGAGAAAGGTTTTTCTTCAACCTATAAAACGGATTGTTTCAGCTATGAAAAAGCTTCGTGAGGGTGATATGGAAGTAAGGCTTCCCATGAACCATAATTCTACGGAGTTTGAAGTCATGAATGGGACCTTCAACCATATGATATCCGAGATAAAAGACTTGAAAATCAATGTATACGAAGAAAAGTTAAATTTACAAAGGGCGGAACTAAAGCATTTACAATTACAAATTAACCCGCACTTTTTCCTTAACTCATTAAACATCATTTATAATCTTGCAACGGTTAAAGATTTTGCCATCATTCAAGAAATGTCCAAATGCCTGGCCAATTACTTTCGTTTTATGTTTCGTAGTAATTCGTATTTCGTTAGCTTAGAAGAAGAATTAAAACATACGGAAAATTATATAAAGATTCAACAACTTAGATTTCCAGAAGCTATTAATTATGAGGTTGAAGCATCGTCAGATTTGATGGAATGCAATATACCGCCTTTGGTGATTCAAACGATTGCTGAAAATTCTATTAAACATGCTTTTAATATGGATGAACCGATTGAAATTAAAATAACTGTTAAAAAAGACAATGAAGACCCCGGTTTTATGGAAATTAAAATCCAGGATACTGGTGAAGGATTCCCTGAAGAGGTTTTATGTAGTTTGGAAAATGATGAATCCCTTACAAACCAGGAAGGGGAACGTATTGGCCTTTGGAATGTTAAGCGAAGGTTGAATTTGTTATATGAAGGGTATGCCCATATACACTTTTCAAACGAACAAGGAAAAGGTGCAACTGTCCGCATGAAGGTACCGATATAAAAAATTCAATAAAGGAAAGGGGTATGATGATGAATCAGTTTCATGTACTTATCGTTGATGATGAAATTCATTCAATTAGAGGGGTTCAGGCTGGTGTTGATTGGGAAAAACACCATATCTCTACTGTTTATACAGCCAATAACATGAGGCAGGCTCAAGAGGTGTTTTTAAATAATAGGGTGGATCTTTTGCTTTGTGATATTGAAATGCCTAAAGGATCGGGAATTGACCTTTTAAAATGGGTCAGGGAACATTACCCAAGTACGGAAGCGATTTTTTTAACGTGTCATTCAGATTTCGGATATGCAAAACAAGCATTGCAATTGAAAAGTCTCAACTATTTACTCAAACCAGTCGATTATCAAGAGCTGGAAGGTGTTATTCACAATGCCTTGGAAAAAATTATAAAGGACCAGGATACAAAACTGGTGGAGGAGTCTTACCATCAACTGAAAAAATCTCACCAATCTGTCATGAAGGAACGATTCTGGTTAGATCTCATTCACCAAGTTGTCCCTTCTACCATTGACAAGATATTTGAGCATATGAAGTACCATCATTTGTCATATACGGAGCACACAACATTTCTTCCCATTTTATTTCATGTTCAACGTTGGAAAAAGGAACTGTCGGTCCATGAAGAAAAATTAAGGGAGAATGCCCTTCAAAACGCCGTGAATGAAGAAATTGCAAAATCCATTATGGATGCCCATGTAGTAAATTTGGGAACTGGTTATATTTTGGTCATTTTGCCCCTGGTAAAAGCAGCAAACATTGAGGAGCTTACATGTAATTTTAATGATTTTATCTCTCGATTTGCATTATATTTCTTATGCGAACTTTGTTGTTATATTGGCAATCAGGTTCCTATCGAGGAAGTTGTAAGTACGGTTCACAAGTTGCAGGAACTTGATCGTAACAATGTAACCAAGAGTAACCAGACCATTGTTTATAAAAATGAAAAAAAGGATTCTTGCTCGATTCCATTGCTACCAGTCGATTGGTCGAGCTTAATGAAAAACGGTCCAAAGGAAAAATTATTGGGTGCCATCAATCAATATTTTGAGAAATGGAAAAAATCTGATGATGATATAACCGCACAATCCCTCCATTTCTTTTATCAAGATTTCTTGCAATTGGTTTTCTATGAACTACAGGTAAAGGGCATTCAAGCCAATCAGGTCTATTCACAAAACTTGCTGACTGAAAAGCCTGTAAAAGTATTGAAATCGTTGAATTCTCTCCAAGAGTGGGTCATTTATATAGCTGATGTAGCCATGAGCCAGCTTCATGTTCCTCAAGAAAAAGGTTCTGTGGTTAATATGGTTAAACAGTATATTCAAAACCATCTTGGTGAACAGCGGTTAACACGAGAAGAAATTGCAAATTATGTGTATCTCAATCCTGATTATTTAACAAGACTTTTTAAAAAACAAACCGGGGTATCTATATCCGAATACTTGCAACAGCAACGTATTGAATATGCAAAAAAGCTATTGACAGGAACCAATTTACCTGTAAGCGAAGTGGCTTTATCTGCTGGATACTCGAATTTTTCCTATTTCTCTACTATATTCAAAAAGGCAACACAATTAAATCCAATGGAATATCGAAAAATGGCGCTCTCCTCAGATAAGTCGTAATAACAAAAATAAAATGTCGTATTTTTAGTAAGTCTATTTTTACCCATCCTCTATACTTAATTCAGATAGTTGTTAACGCTTTCAAGGAGAGTTTTCAACAAATCAAAAAGAATAAGGGGGAAAGAAAGATGAAGAGATTGAAGTCAGTTACAAGGTTTTTAATGATCATTATGTCCGTCTTTTTAGTTTTGGCTGGGTGCAGTTCAAAGGAAAGCAGTTCAAGCAACAGTAGTAGCTCCGAGAATAAATCATATGAAATCACAATGGCTTATTTAACAACAAGTTCAAAGGTCGATGATCTTCCTTTGGTTCAAGAGGAAATTAATAAAATTACTAAAAAGGAGATCAATGCCACTGTTAAATTAGTACCAATTAGTGGTGCAGCATGGCAACAACAACAAAATTTAATGTTAACAAGTAACGAAAAACTGGATTTAATCATGTCTTCATCATTCTATGGCTACAATACACAAGCTGCAAAAGGTCAATACCTACCATTAGATGATTTGCTCCAATCACATGGTCAAGAAGTTTTAAAAGTAGTTCCTAAAAATCTTTTAGAAGGTAATAAAGTTAACGGGAAAATATATGGTATTCCAAGTATAAGAGACTGGGGTTCTTATTATGGTTTTGCTATGAGAAAGGATTTAGTCGATAAATATAAGATTGATCTTTCTCAAATCAAAACATTTACGGATTTGGAAGATGTATTTAAAGTCATCAAAGAAAATGAACCATCATTGACACCAGTAGTCAACACAACAGCAGGAACATCCGTCGCTACAGCGCTCACAGCTGGAAAATTTGATGTGCTAGGGGACAACCTTGGAGTGGTGTCATTTAAAGATAAGAATATTGTGAATCTGTTTGATGACCCGCAATATGTTGAAGCTGTTAAATTAGCGCGAAAGTGGTTCAAGGCGGGGTATATCATTAAGGATTCAGCAACATCAAAAGAATCTGCGGCTAATCTTGTAAAAGCAAATAAAGGATTTGGCTATCTTGCTAAAATGAAGCCAGGTTTTGATGTACAAGAGACGGGAATAACTGGCCATGAAATGGTTTCAGTAAAATTAACGGATGTTTATTCCTTCACAGATGCAGCCACGGGCTTCAATTTGTCGATTGCGCGAAACAGTCAGAATCCTGAAAAAACAATGGAATTTATCAATTTACTTTATACTGATAAAGACATTATGAATTTGCTAGATCTTGGTGTGGAAGGTAAACATTATGTGAAAAATACGGATGGCACCATTAAATTGCCGGAAGGCGTTAAGGAATCAAAATATGTATTTAACCAGTGGGAAATTGGAAATAACTTCTTAACTTATCCTTGGGAAGGAAACCCTGCAAATTACTGGGATATAATGAAAAAACATAACGAATCAGCTGTTTTTTCACCGGCATTTGGCTTTACGTTCAATCCAGATCCAGTAAAAACTGAAATTGCTGCATCTACAAACGTACTAAATCAGTATAAGCTGGGACTTGAATCTGGTACTCTGGATCCAGAGAAGAGCTTGCCAGAATTTAATAGTAAGCTTAAAGCATCAGGTCTTGAAAAAATTATTGCGGAAAAACAAAAGCAATTTGACAAGTGGAATAAGAAGTAAGGTCAAGGAAGAGAGCTAATGCTAGCTCTCTTTTTTTATTGTTTGAAATGAATACCATATTGCTAATAGTCGGATTAACGAAAATAAGAAGTCGTTTTATGGATAGTACCAATAACACTAGTCTAATAAAATAAAATTATAGAACGAAATGAAAGTTATTTGTAAGCGGAAACAATTTACTCAGCGAGGGGGAAAAAGTATGTCAGAAGTGACAGTAAAGAAAATGAAAGCAAGCATCCAAGCGATACCGGCTAAAAAGGTAAATAGCAGGATGATCAAATTTAAAAGGTTTTTACCTCTTTTTATCATGATGGTACCTGGATTAATGTATTTACTGATCAACAATTATTTACCGATGTTCGGTTTGGTCATTGCTTTTAAAGATGTTAACTATGCGAAAGGTATCTTCGCAAGTGATTGGATCGGCTTTAAAAACTTTGAGTACTTATTTAGTTCAAGAGATGCCTTTGTTATTACCCGAAATACCATTCTTTATAACGGAGGATTTATTATCTTAAATACTATACTGGCAATTGGAATAGCCATTATGCTCAATGAAATCAAAAATAAGCTGACGAAGAGCTTTTATCAAAGTGTTATTCTAATGCCATTCTTGATCTCGATGGTTATTGTCAGTTATCTCGGATTTGCCTTTTTAAGCGAAGATGTGGGGTATTTGAATAAAACGATTCTGCCTTTACTTGGGCTGGATGGAGTTTCGTGGTATAACGAAGCAAAATATTGGCCCTATATATTAACCTTAATCAATGTATGGAAGGGCGTCGGATTCCTATGTGTCATTTACTTGGCGGCTATTATCGGAATCGACCAGGAGTACTATGAAGCAGCCACTTTAGATGGGGCGAATAAATGGCATCAAATTATTCATATTACCATTCCCTCGATTATGCCAGTCATTATCATGATGACATTATTGTCAATAGGACGAATTTTCTATTCGGATTTTGGCTTGTTTTATCAAGTACCAATGAATTCAGGGGCAATCTACGATACCACGAATGTTATTGACACTTATGTTTACCGAGGTTTGATGCAGTTAGGAGATATCGGGATGTCCGCTGCAGCCGGTCTATATCAATCTATCGTTGGATTTGTTCTGGTCTTGTTATCCAATTATCTTGTCCGCAGAAAAAGTAAAGACAATGCATTATTTTAAGCTGGAGGTAAAGAAGAATGTATAAATCAGATCGAATCACACAATTGGTTTCCCATATCTTTTTAATCGTACTTGCGGCAGGCAGCATCATTCCGTTTATCATTCTTTTATCTTCTTCTCTTACAGGAGAAAAAGTCATATTGAAGGATGGTTACTCTTTTTTTCCCAGGGAATTTAGCTTTGCCGCTTATGAGTATTTATTGAATAATTCTGCAAGTATTTTAAGGGCCTACGGTATTACAATTTTCGTAACTGTATTTGGAACCGTTGTTAGTTTGGCGATAACTGCATTTTTGGCATATGCACTATCACGCCGAGATTTACCTTATAGAAATGTTTTTGCTTTCTTTGTATTCTTTACCTTATTATTCAACGGTGGGCTCGTCCCAACCTATCTTGTATACACACAAATCTTTGATTTAAAGAATACGATTTGGGCATTAATCGTACCTGGTCTGCTTATGAATGGTTTTAACGTATTATTAATGAGGACATTTTTTATAACGTCCATTCCGGAGCCTGTGATTGAATCAGCACGGATGGATGGTGCAGGTGAATTTAGGACCTTTTTCTCTATCATCCTGCCTTTATCGTTGCCCATTTTGGCAACGATCGGATTACTTCAAACGATTCATTATTGGAATGACTGGTTTAACGGTCTCATTTATATTACCGACCCACAACTTTTCAGTATCCAAAACATTTTAAACAGGATGCTTGCGGATATACAGTTTTTAGCGACAAGTGATTTGGGTTCAAACGCCAGTCAGGCAGCTTCAGAAATTCCTTCAACAGGTGTACGGATGGCGATTGCTGTTGTTGGGGTATTACCGATTTTAATTGCTTATCCATTTTTCCAAAAATACCTGGTAAAAGGAATTGCGTTAGGTTCTGTCAAAGGATGATAGTTTTTTAGAAGAATAGCCCTATATAAGGGCTATTTTCCTTAAAATTATTTATTCATAGCAGCGATACAGGAAGGAGTCATTCTTAATGGAAGGCTTTATGAACGGCATTCATCGTATTTCCGTGTGGGTTTTGAGATTAATGTATGTAAACCTGCTTTGGCTTGTCTTTACGTTTCTTGGCTTGGTTATTCTAGGTTTATTTCCTGCCACAACAGCGATGTTCGCCGTTGTCCGAAAGTGGGTAATGAAGCAGGATATTTATGTATTTCAAACATTTTGGACGGTTTATAAAAGTGAATTTATAAAAAGTAATTGGGTCGGTTTGATTCTGATCGCGTTAGGAAGTTTCCTATACTCAAATATAAAGATAATAGAAGTCATATCGATGCCTATACTCAAATTACTTTATATTCCCAATGTTATTTTGATTTTAATTTTCTTACTTACATTATTTTATATTTTTCCGGTCCTAGTACATTTCCATGTTGGGGTTAAAGGAGTCATTAAAAATGCAGTCATCCTTATGACAATTAATCCAATCGCAACCTTAATAATGGCTGTGTTTACAGGAATTTTCTTTTTTATAACATTTAAGTTTCCTGGAATAATTCCTTTTTTTAGTGGAAGTGTCCCTGCATTTTTACTAATGACTTTATGCAATTATACATTCACAAAATACCAAAAGTCGGATTAATGAAAATAGGTAGTCGTAATTCGAATAGTGGAAACAATGCCTGTGTCTTAAAATGAAATTATGAAAGCGTTAAACATTTTTAAGGAGGATTCTATGAAAAGAAATATCAAACATTTAATTGAAAAAATGACACTTGAAGAAAAGGCGAGCCTTTGCTCTGGTTTGAATTTCTGGGAACTAAAAGGGATAGCGAGATTGGGGATTCCATCCATTTTTGTTACAGATGGTCCACATGGTCTTCGTAAGCAGCAACAAAGTGCTGATCATTTAGGACTTAATGATAGTGTTCCAGCAACTTGCTTCCCATCAGCAGTTGGTCTTGCTAGTACGTGGAATCGTTCACTTATTGAAAAAGTAGGAACTGCTTTGGGCGAAGAATGTCAGGCAGAGAATGTAGCTATTCTTCTTGGTCCTGGAGCAAATATTAAACGTTCACCGCTTTGCGGAAGAAACTTTGAATATTTTTCAGAGGATCCATATCTATCTTCCGAATTGGCTGCAAGTCATATAACAGGTGTTCAAAGCGAAGGAGTGGGGACTTCCCTTAAACATTTTGCAGTCAATAACCAGGAGCATCGTCGTATGTCTGTTGATGCTATCGTTGATGAACGTACATTAAGAGAAATTTATCTTGCTAGTTTTGAAAATACAGTTAAGAAAGCACAACCTTGGACGGTAATGTGTTCCTATAACAAAGTAAATGGGACGTATGCTTCAGAAAATAAAACATTATTGACGGATATTTTAAAGGATGAATGGGGCTTTGAAGGATTTGTCGTTTCAGACTGGGGTGCCGTAAATGAGCGTGCAAAAGGGGTAGAAGCCGGATTAGATTTAGAAATGCCCTCAAGCAATGGAATTGGTGATAAGAAAATAATTGAGGCTGTAAAAAGTGGTAAGCTTTCTGAACATACTCTAGACAGGACCGTTGAGAAATTATTAAATATTATTTTTATGGCTGTTGATAACAAAAAAGAAAACGCTGTCTATGATAAAGAGGAACACCACCATTTAGCTAGAGAAGTAGCAAGAGAAAGTATGGTTTTATTAAAAAATGAGGATCAAATCCTCCCATTAAAAAAGGAAGGAAACATTGCCATCATTGGAGAATTTGCTGTAAGACCAAGATACCAAGGCGGAGGAAGCTCTCATATTAAACCTACTAAACTAGATAATATTTTTGACGAAATTGAGAAGAGTGCATCAAATGCAAATTTACTTTTTTCGCAAGGGTACGATCTAAAAACTGATTTGATCGATGATAAATTGTTAGAAGAAGCAAAAGATGCTGCGGCACGGTCAGATGTGGCAATCCTTTTTGTTGGCCTTCCGGATCGCTATGAATCAGAAGGATATGACAGGGAGCATCTGCGAATTCCGGATAATCACCGGATTTTAATAGAAGCAGTTTCGAATGTTCAACCTAATTTAGTTGTGGTATTAAGTAATGGCGCACCCATTGAAATGCCATGGCTTGGTAAAGTAAAAGGCCTGCTTGAGGGATATTTGGGAGGTCAGGCACTAGGCGGAGCGATTGCTGATTTACTTTTTGGAATTGAAAGTCCAAGTGGAAAATTAGCAGAAACGTTCCCTAAAGAATTACGTCATAATCCTTCTTACCTCAACTTCCCAGGCGAAGGAGACAAAGTAGAATACAAGGAAGGAATATTTGTCGGCTATCGCTATTATGATGCTAAAGCAATTGAACCGTTATTTCCATTTGGTTATGGTTTGAGCTATACAAGCTTTGACTATTCAAACCTTAAAATAGAAAAGTCTGAAATGGATGATACGGAAACCGTACAAGTGACGGTTACGGTGAAAAATACAGGTGAAGTGGTCGGTAAGGAAATAGTCCAGTTATATGTTCGGGATGTGGAAGGTACTGTAATCCGTCCCGAAAAAGAACTGAAGGGCTTTGAAAAGGTCGATTTACAACCAGGAGAGGAGAAAGACGTTACCTTTATCTTGGATAAAAGAGCATTTGCATATTACAACGTTGACATTCATGACTGGCATGTGGAAAGTGGTTTGTTTGAAGTGCTAGTCGGTAAGTCTTCTGCTGAAATCATTTTAAGAGGCAGTATTAAAGTGAACTCCACTGTTACTATTAAAAAATCAGTCCATAGAAATACAACAATTGGGGATCTCATCGCTGATCCAATTCTTTCACCGATTGTACAAGAGACCCTTACAAGGGCAAATGAAGGAGGCCCATTTGCAAATATGTCCGAAGACTCGGATTCGTTTGAAATGTTTCAGGCGATGATGAAATTTATGCCTTTACGTGCAATGGTTGCTTTCAATCCAGACAAATTTACTGAAGATATGTTAAACGCTCTCCTAATGCAACTGAATGAAGTTTTAGATAATGTTCAAGAAGAAGTAGCCCTATAAAACTATAAATTTAAATCAAAAATTTGATGAACATATCTATGATTTAAAAAAAAGGAGACTGAAAATGTTATATCCTATCGTTACTGAAACACGGAGTATTATTGACTTGAACGGGGTTTGGAAATTTAAACTTGATTCGGGAAATGGATTTCAGGAAAACTGGCAAAATACAAAATTAACCGAGGCTATGAGCATGGCTGTTCCCTCCTCTTTTAATGACATTGGAGTAAATGCCAATATACGCGATCATGTTGGCTGGGTTTGGTATGAACGGGAATTTTCTGTTCCGGTTATACTTCAGTCAGAACGTGTGGTATTGCGATTTGGTTCGGCAACCCATCTGGCAAAGGTATATGTCAATGGAGAGCTTGTTGTCGAGCATAAAGGTGGCTTCTTACCGTTTGAGGCAGAATTAAATAAGTATTTACAAAAAGGGAAAAATCGCTTAACAGTTGCTGTCAACAATATTGTCGATTATTCGACGTTACCGGTTGGAACAGTAATAGAAAAGGATATTCCTGGTGTTGGCAAAGTAAAACGCAATCAGCCGAATTTTGACTTTTTCAACTACTCCGGTTTGCACCGACCAGTGAAAATTTATACAACACCGACTATTTATGTTAAGGATGTAACGATTGTAACGGATATAGATGGCCAGGTTCACTATTCGATTGAGGCAGCCGGCACAGTACAAGTAAAAGTAAAGGCCATAGACGAATCTGGAAACGTAGTAGGTGAGGCAGAAGGATCTGATGGCACTATCAACATCCTAGATGTAAGGCTGTGGGAGCCTTTAAATGCCTATTTGTACACACTTCAAGTTGAGCTGGAAAAGGATGGGGAAACCGTTGATATATATGAACAGCCCTTTGGTGTTAGAACAGTAGCGGTCAAAGATGGGAAGTTCCTTATTAATAATAAGCCATTTTATTTCAAAGGCTTTGGCAGGCACGAAGATACACCGATCCATGGAAGAGGCTTTGATGAGGCCGCTAATGTGATGGATTTCAACCTGATGAAATGGACGGGAGCAAACTCCTTCCGTACAGCCCATTACCCATATTCAGAAGAAATCATGCGCCTTGCTGACCGCGAAGGTTTTGTCATCATAGATGAAGTACCTGCAGTTGGTTTGCACTTGAACATGATGGTGGTCTTTTTGGGTGGGCCTAAACGGGATACCTGGAAGGAGCTTAAAACTTTCGAGCATCATCAACAGGTGATCAAAGAACTTATCAAGCGTGACAAAAACCATCCTTCAGTGGTTATGTGGAATATAGCCAACGAAGCTGCAACGGAAGAAGAAGGTGCGTATGAATACTTTAAGCCGCTAGTCGAGCAGGCAAAAGAACTGGACCCTCAAAAACGTCCTGTAACTATTGTGACTGAAATTCAATCTTCACCTGAAAAGGATCAAATTGCGGAATTACTGGATATCCTCGCCTTTAACCGATACTACGGGTGGTATGTGGATGGCGGCGATTTAATTTCAGCTAAAGAAAAGCTTCGTGCTGAGTTTAATGGCTGGCTTAAAAGGTGCCCGAACAAACCAATTATGATGACTGAGTATGGCGCTGATACGGTAGCAGGACTACACGATGTAGAACCTGTCATGTTTACGGAAGAATATCAAGTAGCATTTTATAAAGCAAACCATGAAGTGTTTGATGAATTTGATCATTTCGTTGGTGAACAGGTATGGAACTTTGCTGATTTTGCAACTGGCCAAGGAATTGTTCGGGTTCAAGGAAACAAAAAGGGCATTTTTACGCGCGACCGGAAACCAAAATATGCTGCACATGAGCTGCGAAGACGTTGGACAGAAATACCTGATTTTCACTATAAGGGATAAAACCTAGCCTATCCTAAGCCCATAAATTGTTGTTTGATATAAATATTTTGTTTGAATAGTGATGAGCTTTATGGAAATTGGTGTTGCTGCTTATCTTAAAAAGATAAACAAAAGCTTGATCTTAAGTAAAATTATTGGGAATTCATGGAACTGTGAAGAAGGACGAAACTATCTCATTTGTTCCACATCATAAATGGTATAACAAGGACTTAAAGGGTGATTTAGAGAAAAGTGTAAATACAGCAGTTTATGTTGAAAATAATGCAAATTTATGTGCATTTGCAGAAAAAGTATTTCACTTCCATCAAAGTAACGACTCAATCAGCCTAAGTATGTATTCAGGTATAGGTCTCGGTTTTTTGTTCAACGGGGAACTGATAAAAGGGTACCATGGATTTGCAGGGGAAATGGGTCATATGATCATTTCTCCTGATGGTAAGCCTTGTAATTGCGGGAAAAACGGTTGTTGGGAGTTATATGCCTCTGAAGCCAGTTTTTTTAATAATTTTTCTGAGATAATTGATAAACCAAAATTGACCTACCAGGATATAAAAAGTCTTGTTATTGCCAGAAATTCAGCTGTTATGACTCAAATGGATGAGTATATAATGTATGTATCTATTGGTCTAAATAATATAATTAATATACTAAATCCTGAGATACTGGTGTTAAATAGTGAGTTATTGAAATTGCTTCCTGATGCCATGAACACCATTAAATTAAACTTAAAAACTTCAATTAGTAATTATAAAGAAATATTCATTTCAGATCTCGGTACGAATGCTTGCGTAATGGGCGCTTGTGCCATAGCAATAAAGAAGTTTTTAGATATTCCTGAGTTAAATTTGACAATTAAAAAGGAAGTACTGGTACCAAGTATTTAAAATGAAGATTTTTTTAGTTAACCTTCAATCATAGAGACAAAAAAATGTGACTGAGTGCCTTGGTGTCATGCAGGTATATGTGTTTTCGCCGATTTGATAGGACTTGAAGGAAGGACAGGGCAAATAAAATTAGGACCAGTTTCGGATGTAAAAAGGAGAGTGAAAGTTCACTCTCCTTAAAGTTTATTGTTATTAATTAAGTTACACGCTTTATTAATTTATTTACCAGTTAACACAGCCTTCTTCAACTTCAAGTCGAAGCGGTCAGCATTCATTACTTTCACCCATGCCGCGATAAAGTCGCGCACAAACTTCTCTTTGTTATCGTCTTGAGCATACACTTCTGCAATACCCCGGAGAACAGAGTTGGAACCGAACACGAGGTCTACTCTCGTTGCTGTCCGCACTACTTCACCTGTCTTGCGGTCACGTCCTTCATATACGCCTCCCTCTACAGGAGTCCAAGCTACTCCCATATCAAGCAAGTTAACAAAGAAGTCGTTCGTAAGTGTGCCAACACGATCTGTGAAAACTCCGTGTTTAGTGCCTCGGTAGTTAGTACCTAAAACACGCATTCCGCCAATAAGTACAGTCATTTCTGGTGCAGTTAGGTTTAAGAGTTGTGCTTTGTCTACCAGAAGCTCTTCTGGACTTACACTAAACTGCTGCTTCTGGTAGTTACGGAACCCATCAGCAACAGGCTCCAATACTTCAAAGCTTTCCGCATCCGTTTGTTTTTGTGTTGCATCGCCGCGTCCTGGAGCAAAAGGAACGGTAACATCAAAGCCCGCATTACGTGCAGCCTTTTCTACCGCAGCACTGCCACCTAGGACAATCAAATCGGCAAGGCTGACTTTCTTATCTAAAGTACTTTGAATGTCTTCGAGTACATGGAGGACTTTTGCAAGCAGCTCCGGCTGATTTACTTCCCAATCCTTCTGTGGAGCAAGACGTATGCGGGCACCATTAGCACCGCCTCGCTTATCCGAGCCGCGGAAGGTACTGGCGGAAGCCCAAGCAGTTGTGACCAGTTCGCTGACCGTAAGTCCTGAGTTCAGGATTTTTTCTTTCAGCGCAGCTACTTCTATATTTGTTAATTCATAATCGACAGTAGGTACAGGATCTTGCCAGATAAGATCTTCTTCGGGAACCTCCGAACCAAGATATCTTGCTTTAGGACCCATGTCACGGTGAGTAAGTTTGAACCAGGCACGGGCAAACACTTCGGCAAATTCTTCTGGATTTTCATGGAATCGGCGGGCAATCTTTTCGTATACCGGATCATGACGCAATGCCATATCGGCGGTGGTCATCATCGTAGGTACTTTAAGGGATGGATCTTCTGCATCGGGTGCAAGATGTTCCTCTGCAGGGTCTACCACAAGCCACTGCCATGCACCTGCAGGACTCTTTGTAAGCCACCATTCATAACCAAACAAAAGATCAAAGTAACCATTATCCCACTGTGTCGGATTAGCAGTCCAAGCACCTTCAATACCGCTGGTAATGGTATCACGGCCTTTACCGCTGCCGTTTGTGCTTAACCAGCCTAAGCCTTGCGCTTCAATCGGAGCCGCCTCCGGCTCTGGACCTACAAGGGCTGCATCTCCGGCACCGTGTGCCTTACCGAAAGTATGGCCACCAGCAATTAGAGCCACTGTTTCTTCATCGTTCATTCCCATACGTGCAAAGGTTTCGCGAATGTCACGAGCGCTTGCAAGGGGATCTGGTTTGCCATTTGGACCTTCAGGGTTAACATAGATAAGCCCCATTTGTACGGCAGCCAGTGGATTTTCAAGATCACGATCTCCTGTGTATCGTTTATCTCCAAGCCATTCAGTTTCAGTACCCCAGTAAATATCTTCTTCTGGATGCCAAATGTCAGCGCGTCCTGCTCCAAAACCAAATGTCTTACCACCCATGGATTCTATTGCGACATTACCTGTTAGAACGAACAAGTCAGCCCAGGAAATCTTGTTTCCATACTTTTGCTTAATTGGCCATAGCAGTCGACGGGCCTTATCAAGGTTCCCGTTATCCGGCCAACTGTTAAGAGGAGCAAAACGTTGGTTACCCGTTCCAGCACCACCGCGGCCATCGCCTGTCCGATATGTACCTGCAGCGTGCCAAGCCATACGGATAAAGAACGGTCCATAATGGCCATAGTCAGCAGGCCACCAATCTTGACTGTCTGTCATGAGCTCGCGGAGATCTTGCTTAAGCGCATTGTAGTCTAACTTTTTAAATTCCTCTGCATAATCAAATTCTTCTCCCATAGGGTTTGATTTTCTGTCATGCTGATGGAGAATGTTTAAGTTCAACTGATTTGGCCACCAATCCCGGTTTGATGTACCACTAGATTTTGTACTAGTAGCGCTGCCGTGAAACGGGCACTTTCCAATGTTACCATTTTCTTGCATTCGTTTTGCTCCTCCCGCATTGTATTAATTTAGTAGAGAAAAATTTTTCCTCCAGAACTATAAACTAGAAAATATTCCCCAAATATAATTTTATTAAACTATTGTTTATTTTGAAAGAAATATCTTCCTGTGAGAATAATATATGATTGTTAACGAGGGAAAAATGTCATTTCTTTTCAACTACTGGTGCAGGCTTTCAATTCATGATTAAAATAGGAATGTCCCGGTAAAATGATTTGACACTCTTTGAACAAGGAGCAAGATGAAACAATAGGATGGCTGAGCATATTTATTCTTTGAAATAGGAGTAAAACTAGCACTTAAACACCACTCCCCACATGGTAATTCCGAAATCGGCGATAGCATTCCACTTTCCTTGCAGCAATTTTTTGCAAGATTAACTGAGTGCGCAAGTCTAAATAGATAAATATTTATTTTATTCGCTAATCAATATCTTAGCGGAATTTTTTATTTGCAATGGAGTACTGTTTGTCACCTACCACTTTTACCAGAAACAACCTTTGGATGTACTCCTTGCTGCATCATTAATGTCGCATGGGTGTGTCTTAGATCATGGAACCTAATATAGGTAAGCCGCTTTTGTTTACCATCTTACGATAATTCCTTGCTATTTCGGTTGTTGAAATGGTTTACCGTTTTTTGAGCAAATACTAAAACAAGATCATTATAATCAGAGTCAAATAATAATTTATTTTGTAATAGCAAAACAGCCTTTGAATTAAAAAATGGAAAAGCAATCACTTGACAGAGCATCTTTAATTAAATACAATATTTCTAGAAATACTGAAATAAAGATTGCTGAAAGGAGGTTTTTATCGGTGAATGATGATATTGCAGTAAAAGTCTATAAGGCACTAGGTGAATCGACTCGTTTACAAATCGTAAAATTACTTGCTCAACAATCAGAGTTAGCATGCCTGGAAATGGCAAATCAATTAAAAGTCCCTGCCAATTCAACATTGACACATCATTTAAAACCATTACTCGATTGCGGATTATTAGCCGTTCGCAGAGAGGGAACCTTCAGATATTACAGTTTACAACGAGAAGTCCTTGCACAATATGCTCCCGCTTTACTTTAATGTTAAAGCGGATTAATTTTTAAATCAATTTCAGTATTTATAGAAATACCGAATAAATGAACGGGGGAAAAAAATATGGCTCAAATTATCAGAGAAACAAATTCTTGGGGAAATTTAAAAAATGGTTTAGAAAGTAAATTGTTTGAACCGATTAAAATCGGTGCTTTGAATTTACGCTCTCGTATCGCAATGGCTCCGTTAACAAGATCCTTTGCAGATAATCAAACGGGCGTAGTAGGAGAGGATATTGTTGAATATTACCGAAAACGTGCTGCCGATGGAATTGGCTTAATCATTTCAGAAGGAACGGTCATTAGTCCTCGTGGCAAAGGCTATCCTGGAATTCCAGGCATTTATTCAGACGAACAAATTAAAGGATGGAAAAAAGTAACGGATGCTGTGCATAAAGAGGGAGGCACAATGATCGCTCAAATATGGCATGTTGGTCGTTTATCTCATCACGAGCTTGCTGGAAATCTGCCTCCACAAGCACCATCAGTTATTCCAGCAGAAGGCCTTGTCTCACGTTTCCGTAAGCCATATGATGTTCCGGAAGAAATGACAATTGAAGATATTAATGAAGTCATCAATCAATATGCGCAAGCTGCGAAAAATGCAATAGCAGCAGGTTTTGACGGTGTGGAAATTCATGGTGCCCACGGATACCTGATTGACCAATTTAATTCAGATATAACAAATCATCGTACAGACAAATATGGTGGTGACCTTGCTCAAAGATTAACGTTCATGAAGGAAGTAATTAAAGCAGTTATCGATGCAATCGGTACAGAACGAACAATGATCCGATTCTCTGCTCATAAAGCCGATATTCCAAATTACATGTGGGAAGATCCAGAAATGGCTATTCGTACATTTGTTGAGGCATTTAAGGAAGCGGGTGCAACCATGATTCACCCATCGATTATGCAATTTGATCGAGTGCTTGCAGATGGGAAAACGATGCATCAATTAGTCCGAAAATACTGGGATGGTGTCATTATTGGGGTAGGTACATTAAATCCAGAAATGGCGAATCATGCGATTGAAGAAGGAATAATTGATGTCGCTGCTTTCGGACGTCCATTGATTTCTAATCCTGATTTTATTCATCGTTTAAAAAATGGTGAAGAATTGGAAGTTTACGATGCTAAGAAGCATCTTAATACATTAATTTAAAGCATTAGAATAGAAAGAAGCTTAAAATAGCTTCTTTCATTTTGACTACTATTTCAGTGTTTATAGAAATATAGAAATTTAAAGTGATATTGAGGAGAAAATTTCAAATGTCAAATACAACAAAGATTTATATTTTAGCATTGATAAGTTTTTTAGTTGGCACTTCGCAATACATCATCGCAGGTATTTTGGATAAAATGGCAGATGCTCTAGGAGTGTCAATTGGAGCGGCTGGTCAATTAATAACAGTCTTTTCATTAGCCTATGCAATTGGTACACCTATATTAATGGTATTAACGGCTAAAATCGAAAGACGTAAATTACTAATCTATACGTTATTTGTTTTTATTGTAGGAAATTTACTTTCAGTGATTGTTCCAGGATATGGATTCTTTATGATTGCTCGCATTATTATGGCTTTAAGTACAGGTGTAGCGGTCGTTACAGTTTTAAGTATCGCAGCAAAGATTGCACCTGCTAATAAAAAGGCAAGTTCTATTGCAACAGTTGTCATGGGATTTACCGCATCATTAATCATTGGCGTTCCTATTGGACGTTTTATTACCTCCACGTATGGCTGGAAATTTGTATTTATCGGTATCGCATTATTAGTTTTACTTGTCATTTTTATTGTTTTAAATACAATACCAAAAATGAATGGTGAGGCTTCCATCCCTTTAACGAGACAAATTGCTATGTTCAAAAAACCAAAAATTGCTTTAGCTTTATCAATCACCTTCTTTTTAATGACAGGGTACGGGATTATTTTTACTTATTTATCTCCATTCCTTGTAAATACTGTAGGTATGAGTGATCATCTTTTAAGTATTACATTACTTGTTCTTGGAGTTGCAAGCTTATTTGGTTCTAAACTAGGTGGATTAAGTGCAGATAAAAGAGGCGTAATTTTTACATTAAAAAGAGGGTTACTTGTAAATGTAACATCTTTAGTCGTGCTTTCATTCATATCACATTCAATTATTGCAGTATTTATTTTATTGACAGTCTGGTCATTTGCAGGCTGGTCATCAGGTGCAACTCAGCAATATAATTTGGCAACGATATCACCTGAATCCTCAGATGTATTGCTGGGTCTGAACCAATCGATGATGCAATTAGGTTTTGCGGTTGGTGCCGGTTTAGGTGGAGTAATTGTGGGGCAAATATCATTATCTTCCATTACATGGTTTAGTGCGTTAAGTATTGTGTTTGCAAGTATTACAACATTTGGATTATCACGTTTCTTAAATAATAAAAAGGTAATCAACCAAGATTTTGCGGCACAACAGAGAGCTTGATCAAATTGTCGTTTGTTACCCTAACTATGGGAAAAAGTTATATCATGGTAACAAATCTTATTAGTAAAATAAAATCATACTAAATTCTAGTCCAAAAGAGGGGAATATTCTCCTCTTTTTATTTAGGTAATGAGTTTACGCAAAGATTAACGATTTTTATTCTTATATCCTATATGTGGTTTTTTGATCTGTTGACAGAGAGATTCTAAATAGTAAAATAACTATTATTTAAGTTTTGTCTGATAATATTAATAATTAATCTCAATTTATTAGATAGAAATTGAATGGTGAATTTTGAAAGGGGATACATGATTTTGAACTCAAAATATCTAGATTTACTTGTCCAAAAATATGATTGTGAAGAAAAAGTGGTAACTGAAATTATTAATCTGGAAGCCATTCTTAATTTACCAAAGGGGACAGAACATTTTGTCAGTGATTTACATGGGGAGTATCAAGCTTTTCAACATGTGTTAAGAAATGGTTCAGGAAATGTAAAAGAGAAAATCAGGGACTTGTTTCAAGATGTTTTATTTGAAAAAGAAATTAATGAATTTGCGACATTAGTTTATTATCCTGAAGAAAAGTTAAAATTAATGAAAAATCATTTTGGCAATGAACAAGAATTAAACCAATGGTATATAGTAATCATCGAGCGGATGATAAGGCTTATTTCTAAAGCTTCCTCCAAATATACACGTTCGAAATTACGAAAAGCATTGCCGAGTCAGTTTGTGTTTATAATAGAAGAACTGCTATACAAAACGAATCAATCTACAAATAAGGAGCGATATTATACAGAAATTGTCCAGCAGATCATCTCCTTAGGTCAAGCTGATAAACTCATAACAGGACTTGCGTATACAACCCAGAGATTGGTTGTCGATCATCTTCATGTAGTTGGGGATATTTATGATCGTGGACCCGAACCTGATAAAATCATGGATACTCTGATTAATTATCATTCCGTTGATATTCAGTGGGGAAACCATGATGTACTATGGCTAGGCGCTTTTGCTGGTTCAATGGTTTGTCTCGCTAATATCATTCGTATCTGCGCAAGATACGACAATCTGGATATTATTGAAGATATATATGGAATCAATCTCAGACCCCTGCTGAATCTTGCGGAGAAATACTATGAGGACAATCCAGCTTTCAGACCTAAGGTACATTCAGATAAGAAACAATCTGATCATGAAAAATTACAAATAACGAAAATTCATCAAGCAATTGCGATGATTCAGTTCAAACTCGAAATGCCTATTATAAAGAGACGCCCGTATTTTAATATGTCAGAAAGGCTTTTGCTTGAGAAAATTGATTATGACAAGAACGAAATAACGATTTATGGGAAAACCTACCCTCTAAAAAATATTTGCTTTGCAACGGTAAATCCAGAGCAGCCGGATCAATTATTAGAAGAAGAAAAGCAGGTTATAGAAAGATTATTATTTTCAGTCCAGCATTCAGAAAAGCTGGCCAGACATATGAATTTCCTTATGAAGAAAGGGAGTCTGTATTTAAAATATAACGGGAACCTATTAATACATGGTTGTATTCCTTTAGATGAAAAAGGGAATATGGAAAAAATGGTTATTGAAAATAAAACTTATTCAGGCCGTGATTTACTTGATGTTTTTGAACATTATTTACGGCATGCTTTTGCACATCCCGAAGAGACAGATGATCTTGCGACAGATATGGTCTGGTATTTATGGACAGGAGAATATTCATCACTCTTTGGTAAAAGAGAAATGACAACTTTTGAGAGGTACTTTATTAAGGACAAGGCAACCCATAGAGAGAGAAAGAACCCATACTACCATTTACGTGAAAATGAAGAAATATGCCGCAAAATCCTAACAGAATTTGATCTGAATCCTGACCAGGGTCATATTATAAATGGCCATACACCTGTTAAAGAAATTGAGGGAGAAAATCCAATTAAAGCAAATGGTAGGATGATCGTGATCGATGGAGGTTTCTCCAAAGCTTATCAATCAACAACAGGTATAGCAGGATATACGTTACTGTATAATTCCTACGGTATGCAACTGGTCGCCCATAAGCATTTTAATTCAAAAGAAGATGTTTTGCTTAACGGGACAGATGTTTTATCCATAAAAAGATTGGTGGATAAAGAATTAAAGAGAAAAAAGGTTAAAGAAACGAATGTTGGAGAGAAATTATTACAGGAAATCTCTATTTTGAATAATCTGAGAGAATATCGCTATATGAATTGATCATCAATTAGGATATGTTTGATAAATTGGGGAGAGCTTTAAATAAGGAGAGTGGCCTATTCCTATTGGAGTCCTCTCTCCTTATTTAGGTTGTTCTGTGAACTGGAAAAGGTTTCAAAAAATCACGGAAATTGTTCCATTTCATGCGACACGAATTCGAGTTTTGAAAGAATCGTTTAATTTAAATCTAAAATGTCATTATGGATATCAATTATTATCGTTCATTTCATGGTAATTAATGTTTATCTTTTTTCTCATCTTACAATCCTTTAAAAAAGTTTTCTCTTTATAGGACCCTTTTATAATTTTCCTCAGTGATCTTATGAAATGTTTTTTTAAACAAAAATGTTGAACCCCAATAATAAGATGTGATATAGTCATTTTATCAAAAATGACTAAAATACTAAAATGGTCAACAAGTAGTGAGGATTTTTTTAGAATCGAATGACCAAATGAGAGTATTAGTCATTTTATGAAAAAAGACATATTTTAGGGGTGAACAACATGAAAGCTTTTGCAAATATGAAAAGCGAATTTCTAAAAATTATTCGTACGCGCAAATTGCTTATCGCCATTATCGGTGTGATGATGATTCCTGTCCTATACAGCGCAACCTACCTGTGGGCATTTTGGGATCCATATGCCCATTTGGACAGAATGCCAGTGGCGATTGTTAATAATGACAAGGGTGCCAGATACAATGGAGAGCAGTTGGCCATTGGTAAGGATTTAGTTGATAACTTGAAAGAGAAGAAAACATTTAATTGGGACTTTGTCAGTGAAAATAAAGCAAAGCATGGCTTGAAGAATCAAGATTATTATTTGATGATTGAAATTCCTGAAGATTTTTCAAAAAATGCAACGACGTTACAAAGCACCAATCCACAGAAACTAAATCTGGTCTATACCGTAAATGAAGGCAATAACTATCTATCATCGAAAATCGGTGATTCAGCCATTGAAAAAATTAAGGAGGAAGTGGCGGCCTCGGTTACGAAGACGTATGCGGAATCCATGTTTGATAGTTTAAAAGATGTAGCTGGTGGGTTGAAAAAAGCAAGTAACGGTGCAGGTGAACTTTATAACGGAATCGCTGAAGCCAAAGATGGTACCGGCAGCCTAGCGGATGGAATTGCATCTGCTGACAGCGGTGCAGAAAAGTTAGCAAATGGCGCTAAATCAGTTGATTCCGGCGCCAAGTCAATCAAGCAAAAACTTGAAACATTGGCAGCTAAATCGGTTGCTTTTTCAGATGGGGTAGTATCTGCTTCAAATGGTTCAGAGCAGATTCATAACGGATTACAACAATTTAATACTGTCCTGACGCAAATGAAAGACGGGAACACTAAGCTGTTAGCAGGTGCAAACCAAGCGGAAGCTGGCACAAAGCAATTGTCTGATGGCTTAGCATCAGCTGCAGAAAGTCTGCCTGAACTTGAGAAAGGATCAAAGCAGCTTTCAGAAGGTTCTTCACAGCTGTCTGCTTCCTTAGAACAATGGGAGGCAGGAGCAGTTAAAGCAAAGTCCGGTGCTGATTCAGTAAGCCTTGGGCTGAAGCAATTGCTTGATCAAGTAAATGCCATGTCAGATAGTACGATTGATCCTACCGAGAAGGAAAAACTGATTAATAGCTTGAACCAATTATCGGACGGAAACCAGCAGGTTGTTTCTGGCGTAGGTGACTTGGCAAAGAGTGCCGGGCAAATAGAGCAAGGCTCTGATTCATTAGCAGATGGTGCTGATCAGTTAAACCAAGGACAGCAGAAATTGGCTAATGGTATCAACCAATTATCAGGCGGGGCGAAACAGGTAGTAACTGGCCAAGAACAGTTAACTCAAGGTCTTGCCCAGTTTGGTTCGAATTTAGATGAAGCACAAAAAGGATTCAGTCAAATTAAAAGTGGCTCAAGCAGCCTTACATCTGGGTTAGGTCAATTGGCATCCAGCTCTGTTCTTATGAAAGATGGAACGAATAAGCTGGCACAGGGAGCGACTCAATTAACCACAGGTACCAATTCCCTTTATAGGGGTGAAACTGACCTAAAGGACGGAATGACCAGTCTTGCAAATGGCTCGACTGATTTAAAGGAAGGAATGGCTAAACTTACAGATGGCTCAATGGAATTGAGTAATCAATTAAGTGACGGGGCAAAAGATGCCAGTGATGTAAAGGCCAACAACATCGTATATGATATGTTTGCAAAGCCAGTCAATGTTAAAGATTACAAAATGAACCAAGTTCCAAACTACGGCAGCGGATTGGCGCCTTATTTCTTGGCATTAAGTCTATTCGTTGGTGCTCTGATGCTTTCCGTTATTTTTCCAATGTATAAACCAGCCACAGAACCGAAGAACGGAATTAGCTGGTTTCTCGGAAAAGCCGGTGTTATTTTAGCAGTAGGAATTGCTCAGGCATTAATCGCGGATGCGGTGCTGCTCATGGGACTGGGGCTCGAAGTGAAGAGTGTTCCTTACTTTATTATGTTTAGTATCTTTACTAGCTGGACATTCATGGCTATTATTCATTTCCTTGTTGCGGTTCTTGATAATCCTGGACGCTTTATTGCTGTTATTATCTTGATCTTACAATTAACATCCAGTGCAGGAACGTTCCCGATAGAACTTAGTCCGAAATTCCTGCAAACGATCAATCATTATTTGCCGATGAGCTATTCGGTTTCTGGTTTTAGGGCGATTATTTCAACTGGAGACTTCGGTTTTATGTGGGAGAACATTGCGCATATTGCTATATTCCTTGTTTTATTCCTGGCTGCTACATTAACATTTTTTATAGCGAAATTTAAACGGCAGCAAGGGCATCTGAATTTACAGGAACAATAACTTTCATTTTTTTGAGGCAGGACCATTGTGGTCCGCCTCTTTTTTATAGGTAAAGTATATGTGTAATTGAAATGATAAACATTAACAAAAAGAAAAACTCGTGAACTTTTATGTTCACGAGTTTTAATGCTAATATCTTATTCAGCTGATTTTTGCTTTGGCACGAGAAGCATCGAGCTGCTTATTGATATCTTCGACGTCTTTATCTGAAAGAGGGTAAAGAGCCATAACAATCATCGAAACGATAGCAAGCGCTGCAGGAATCCAGATAGCTGTTATATTGATACCGGAAAGAGCACTAGCTGTTTGCTTCACCGCATTTCCATTGAAGCCGTAGGCAGCAAGGAACCAGAGCGGAATGGCACCACCAAGAGTGAAGCCAATCTTGAAGAAGAGACCCATGATAGCGTTGATGATAGCAGCGTTACGTTTGCCAGACTTCATTTCACCATATGAGACAACTTCAGGAACGAGTGCCCACATGAAACCTGTTGCTGAAGTGAGACCCCATTGTTTGATGAAGGTTGAAACATAAGCAAGGAAGAGTGAATCGTGCATGCCATCTAACGACCATATCCAAGTAAGGATTTCACCAACAACAAACATACCAAGGAAGAAATGGAAGAATCCCTTTTTACCAAAGATTTTCCTCAATTTTGGCCAGAAGACTGGGAAAGCGATACCAGGGATAGAGGCGATGAGACCTACTGCACCCATCCAGTCTGAGTGGTTGACCGTGTATTGGTTAAAGAATCCATTCACTGTGTTCATGAAGAACATGAAGGTGAATGCAAGCATAAAGAAGAAACCAAGAATAACGAGTGGTTTGTTGTTCTTCAATTCAAGGAACAGGTCGGTAGCTTTCACTTTGGCAGATTGTTCCCTAGTAGCGACAACGCGTTCTTTTGTGAGACGGTAGCAGAAGAACAAAGCCACAGCGCCAAGTATCATGTAAACCATGTAAACCCAAAACCAAGCATGACTTGCAGATGCATCCGTATAAGTACCCATGTTGATTTTTAGACCGAAGAAACCTGTGTCTTTGAGTGAGCGGTCTTTTGGTGCTGCCATTTGGACAAACATTGGAAACAGTGTGTAAACCAAGAGGTTAGCAATGTTAGCCAGCATCATACGAGTAGTTGTGATTTTATCTACGGATTCAGGGTCACGTGTCAGTGAAGCATTTAGCGAACCGTAAGGAATATTGACGACAGAATAAACCAAGTCGAGCAAGAAGTAAGTGATAAAGGCAATTGGCACTGAACCACGAATTGCTGGAAATGGAACAAAGAGCATCGCTGCTAAGATAACAAGTGGAATACCTGCAATCAGAAGCCAAGGACGATATTTTCCGTTTTTGAAAGTATGTCTATCGACGAAGGTACCAACCATTGGATCCCAGAATACGTTGACGATACGGACAAACAAGAAGATGAATCCAGCTGCTGCTGTACCTATGGCATTAACGGTAGTAAGATAGAGAGCCAGAAACCCTCCGACTGTACCAAATACGAGGTTTTGGGCAAAGTCCCCGAGACCGTAACCGATACGTTCAGAAAGGTTGAGCTTATGATACTCGTTTTGTTGAATGTTTTGTGTGTTTTCGTTCATTTGTTGAACTGTTGATTCCCTTAAAGCCATATCATAGATCTCCTTTTTAGTTAAATTTCAAATCGATTTATCCGCTTACATTTTAGACATTGGTAAAATCGTTTATTTGAAAGTATGAGCCTCTCGATTTTTTATAGATAAAAAATTAGGGGTAACCGCTTTCAGTGGTGGTTAAAAAATTTAGAAACCCTTTAAGCCAATCCGTGTAAAAATCGGTAAATACTTTATAAAGTGGATTGTTGCATTCAACACCTAACTAAAAATATTCCCATATAAGGAATCTCTTATTTGATGAAAATAATCATTTGTTCACTTAGTTTGTTTTCATAAATAAACTAACAATATGTTTATACTAAATTAAAATATCCTAAACAAAACTTAAAATCTGGAAAACTTTAAATATATTGCGTTTAAAGCTGTTTTCACCTCTTTAACTATTAATTAAAATTTGAAATCGTCTACATTTTTTATCGTCTAAAAATCAAAACCATTCTAAACTTAGTTTGTTTATAGGATAAACTAAGTTGTGATTTAATGCTAACACATATGTTTAAAATGAACAATATATAAATTTGTGAATTTTTGCGATATAATAAAAACAATCAAATAAAGGAATAGGCACTTCGTTTGAATTGGAAAACAAATAAAGAGAGGAGGAGAATAAGTGGAATTAGTAGATCAAAACGATATTAAATTGCATAGCCAAAAAATAATTCTGAGTACAATTATTAAGAACTACCCCATCTCCAGGGCAAAACTCTCGGAAATAACAAACCTGAACAAAGCAACCGTTTCTTTGCAAGCGCATTCATTAATCAAAAAACATCTCATATCCGAAATTGGGATGGGAGTATCGAGCGGGGGCCGAAAACCTATATTGCTAGTTTTTAATAAAAATGCCGGATATGCTATAGGAGTTGAACTTGCGGCAAATTACATTTTATCGATTTTAATTGATTTAGAGGGGAATAAGGTTTTTTCGGACTACTTTGAATTTGTAAACGAGTCAATGGAAACGCTTAATTCAATTTTAATTGAAAGAATTAGGATGGTGGTTAATCACGCACCGGAATCTCCGTATGGCATTATTGGAATCGGGGTTGGGGTTCACGGATTTGTTAATGAGAATCAAACGGTAGTATTTACTCCC
Source organism: Neobacillus bataviensis (assembly GCF_019969725.1). Next base: position 653,092 of record NZ_JAHXYW010000001.1, on the reverse strand, counting down.
CACTCAAATTGGGACAAAGTCGACATAAAAGATTTGCTGGAAGAACAATTTACCTTTCCTGTATTTATTGATAATGAAGCAAATGCCGGTGCATTTGGCGAGAAATTGTATGGTGAAATCAAGAATTCTGATAACAGCATTTATGTAAGCGTAGGAACTGGCATTGGTCTCGGGATCATTGTAAATAACAAGCTTTACCGCGGATCTGATGGAGTTTCAGGCGAAATGGGACATATGAGTATTGAATTCAATGGAAAAAAATGCGGCTGCGGAAACCAAGGATGTTGGGAGCTGTATGCATCTGAAAGTGCATTTTTCAAGAATCTTTCCAAGATAAAAAATGGAGTGGAAATGACACATGAAAAGGCCAATAAGATGATTCTGGAAAACGATCGGGATATATTGATGGAAATAGAAAAATTCGGTCATTTTTTAGGAATTGGTTTAACAAATATGATCAATACTTTCAACCCCGACGCGATTATCTTGAGAAGCAACTTGATTGAGGCTAATCCAATCATTTTAAAATCGATTAAGAAGGCGGTTTCAAAAAGGGTCTCAAGGTATATACCGCTAAAAAATGAGATTTTCATTTCCCAACTCAACAGAAATGCTGCCGCCCTAGGAGCTGCTTCGTTTATGATAAAAAAATTCCTTGTGGATTCCAAGACTTTCAATTAATGAAGGCTCTTTTCGTAACCTTTGTTGCTTTTAGAACTTATTAAGGGTCATTTACAAAGTTTCTAGGCAATTTTCGCAAATGTTCTTACGAAAAGATGCCACGAAGAATCATTTTATACGGGTTGATGAACATATACGAAAAACAACAATCTTTACGAAAATTGCCTTAATGAAAGATGGGTTTGAGACTTTCACTTTCAGGCAACTGTGTTAGTAAATAGCCCTTGGAGGCTAATAAGCCTTTTCAAGGCCTATTTATTGTCATTTATTGACTTTCCATGCTCAGTTAGAGTAAGGATAGATTGTTTGAATTGTTCCGTCTTCATTGTATTTTAGTTCGGTGTATTTAACACAACGTTTATGGTCAACTCCGTCGGATAGGGAGCAGTCATGATAACAAAAATACCATTTATCCTCAAAATGAACAATCGAATGATGGGTTGTCCAGCCAATGACAGGGGTCAGGATTTTCCCTTTGAAAATGTATGGACCTAGAGGATTTTCGCTGATTGCATAAACAATACAATTATTGCAGTATTTATTATATTGTTAGTCTGGTCATTTGCAGGATGGTCATCAGGTGCAACTCAGCAATATAATTTAGCAACGATATCCCCTGAATCTTCAGATGTGCTGTTAGGTCTGAACCAATCGATGATGCAATTAGGTTTTGCGGTTGGTGCAGGTTTAGGTGGATTAATTGTGGGGCAAATATCATTATCCTCCATTACATGGTTTAGTGCGTTAAGTGTTGTATTTGCAAGTATTACAACATTTGGATTATCACGTTTCTTAAATAATAAAAAGATAGTTAACCAAGGTTTTGTGGCACAAAAGCGAGCTTGATCAAATTGGGAGTCTTAAATCGTTATCTTTGCAGATGAGTGAATTAACACGTCCAATTCAAGCAACAGCTAACTTATGTGGCATGCACTTCCTACCTTTGGTGGCTTGTTTTACCTTTACTTTAATGAGTATAGGGGTATTATCAAGGCTAAAATCCCGTTTATAGCTTTTCGTCCCTTTTGTATTCTTAATGACAAGCTTGGTCGCCATTTTATTTTCCATAGCACCTATTTATCAAGAAGAGCTAGAGGTGCTTTGGATGGCTGAAATAGGTTTATGGCAAATCTATATTTGGTTCATTTAGTTTCCAACAAAAGGAGTTGTTCTAAATAAGATTTTATTAATTTTCAAAAAAAAATAGTATGTTAACTTTCTAGATTATATGGTATAGTTATAAAAAATTTAATAAAATACTTTAAATAAGTGCTCACATTTGTGAGGTAAAAGGGAAACTAGTGAAAGTCTAGTACAGCCCCCGCTACTGTAAGAGCTGATGAAATTACAATGCCACTGAGAAATCGGGAAGGTGTAAGAGTAAAAAGAAGCTTAAGTCAGGAAACCTGCTTATTTAAACGACACTTGCTTTTCGGAGGGAGAAGTATAGGCGGGACAATTATACTTATTGTTTTTGTGTTTCAGTATGCTTAATTTATACTGCTATTTCACATCATGCCTGTATTCCTTTTAAAAGGAGTGCAGGCATTTTTTATTTGGAGGTAAGCCTATGAATAAGGGAAAAATTTTTGTTGTTGGCTTTGGTCCAGGTGATCGTGAGCACATTACAAAACGTGCTGTAGATGCCTTACAGCAAAGTGATTGTATTATTGGCTATAAAACATACGTGGAGCTAATTGAACCTTTCTTAAAAGCAAAATCCATTGTCAGTACGGGTATGACAGAAGAAGTGTCACGTGCACAGGATGCAGTAAAGAAAGCTGAAGCTGGCAATATTGTCTCAGTCATATCCAGCGGAGATTCAGGCGTTTATGGTATGGCTGGATTAGTGTATGAAGTGCTGATTGAAAAGGGCTGGACTGAAAAAGAAGGAATTGCGGTAGAAATTGTTCCAGGTATTTCAGCCATTAATTCTTGTGCGAGTTTATTGGGTGCGCCAATCATGCATGATTCCTGCACGATCAGCTTAAGTGATCATTTGACGCCTTGGACTGTAATAGAAAAGCGCATTGAAGCAGCTGCGATGGCGGACTTCGTTATAGCTTTATATAATCCGAAAAGCGGTAGACGGACACGCCAAATTGTAGAGGCGCAAAATATTCTATTAAAATATCGTTCACCTGAAACACCGGTGGGTCTTGTGAAAAGTGCTTATCGTGAAAATCAAAATATAGTGCTGACAACACTGTCTGAAATGCTTGAACATGATATCGGAATGCTGACAACGGTTATTATCGGGAATTCTTCTACTTTTTTTTATGACAATAAAATCATTACCCCTCGAGGTTATCAGCGTAAATATACGTTAGGTGAAGAAAAACAAAGCCTAAAACCGCATCAGCGTTTGAAAAAGGAAGCCGAACCATGGGCATTAAATCAAGAAACAGGGGAAGCGCAAGCTGGTTATGAGCAAATTGAACGAAAAAAACAAGAAGTTAGCTCATTAGATTTGGCTTTAAAGGCTTTATCTATGGTGACTAAAACTGAAATAGTAAATCCATTGTTAGTACAACAAGCAGTTGAAGATATATTTGAATTTGCTGTTTCACCTGGTGTTGCCAATAAATTTATTAAGCCAGACCAAATGCGCGTATTGGCAGAAACTATTGGCGAGACAGGCACCATGGAATATACACCGGATCATCGGTTTTTATTAAAGATTCCAACAAATCAGCCTGAATCGATTGTTAAAAGACTTAAACAAAATGATTTAATTGTCATGCCTGTAGGCGATGTTTTAAATGTAAAAGCTTGTGATTTTTGCTACGGTGAAAAAGCAGAATCGATCCCATATGCAGAAGAAATAGCAGCAAAATTGGGGGGCTTAAAGCTTCCAAAAGAATTACATATTGGTTTCAACGGCTGCGGTATGGCTTGTTATCGGGCAGTATTCGATGATATCGGGATCGTTTACCGCAAGAAAAGATTTGATTTATTTATTGGCGCAAAGCCGGTTGGCCGTACAGCTCATGCTGCTCAGCCAGTAGCAGAAGGAATTGAACCAGATGAGCTGCTGCCGTTATTAACGAAAATTATAGAAGAGTACAAACAAAATGCCCATCCAAATGAACGCCTTTTTAAATATTTTAAAAGAGTGAAAAAAATTCAGTATTTTAACTATCAAGATATGAGCTCCAAAATTGAAGTCGAGCCGGCACCATGTGGAGATTAGGAGGAACACATGATTTTATTTTTAGCAGGCACAAGTGATGCGAGAGCATTAGCCATTCAATTGCAAAATCAAGGCTATCCTTTATTAGCAACAGTTGTCACAGAATCTGCAGCCGAAAGTTTAAATGACCACCATATTCCTTATCAAGTAGGGCGGTTATCAGTTGATGATATGATGGCGCTTATTCAAAAGCAAAAGATGACCTGTGTCATCGATGCCAGCCATCCATATGCGGAAGAAGCGTCGAAAACCGCAATGGCAGCAGCACAAGCATTTAATATTCCCTATATTCGTTATGAAAGGCCAGAAGAGCAGTTTATTTCTCCACTAATTACAGAAGTTGAAAGTTATGAAGATGCAGCTAAATTAGCTCAATCTCATAAAGGAACGATTATGCTGACAACAGGCAGCAAAACGTTGGAAATATTTACGGAATATTTAATGCGTGATGAAATTCGGCTTATTTGTAGAATGCTTCCAAATATAGGGAACATGGAAAAGTGCCATAGGTTAGGCATTAAACAAAAGGACATAATTGCGATGCAGGGTCCATTTTCAAAATCATTAAATAAAGCACTATGTGAGCAATATAATGTGACTCTAATGATTACAAAAGAAAGCGGCAAAGTGGGATCTGTAGATGAAAAAATGACAGCTGCTCTGCAATTGGGGATTCCTGTAATTTTAATAAAGCGGCCAGCGATTGAATATGAAAATTTTTGTACTTCTTTCGAAGAAGTAACTCAACTATTGGGAGGTTTTTTTCATGGCAAACATGAACTTTAATACAAAATTTATTCCTGTAACGGTCGATCCGGACAAGATTTATGATCACAGTTTCGCCATTATCAAAGAAGAGATGGGCGAACATACATTTACAGATGAGCAATGGTTAGTTGTTCGGCGGGTGATTCACGCTTCAGCAGATTTTGAGTTAGGCCGCAGCATGATTTTTACGCCTGATGCCATTGAGTCAGGGATTCAATCCATTTTAGCGGGCCGTCATGTAGTGGCCGATGTACAAATGATTGAAAGTGGTTCTGGCCGCAAGCGATTCCAAAAGCATGGCGGTGACTTGCATTGTTATATTGCAGATGACGATGTCTCAAAGGAAGCAAAGGCTCAAGGAACAACACGGGCTATTATTTCCATGCAAAAGGCAACGCGTTTACATGAAGGAGGAATTTATGCCATCGGCAATGCGCCAACAGCGCTGCTGGAGTTAATTCGTTTAATTAAAGAAGGTGAGGCAAAACCGGATTTAATTATTGGAATGCCAGTTGGCTTCGTATCAGCAGCAGAGTCGAAAGAGGAGTTAGCATTGCTGGAAGGAATTCCATTTATTACGAACGCAGGGAGAAAGGGTGGCAGTACAGTGACAGTCGCAGCACTTAATGCCATTTCGATTATGGCGGATGAACGAGCAAAAGAAACGAAATAAAAAAGACCCTTCACAAATGCGCCACGGCTATACGACAGGAGCTTGTGCAACAGCGATGACAAAGGCAGCATTGCAAGCTCTTGTCGTAGGAAAGGTACCAGATGAAGTCACGATTTATTTACCGGCTGGCCAGTATGCAACATTTAAAGTATCCGCATTTCAAGTGTCAGAAGACAGGGTAATGTGCGAAACGATCAAAGATGCCGGGGACGATCCTGATGCTACGCATCAAGCACGAATTCAGAGTACCGTTAGTTATTCAAAAGAAAAAGGCATTCATTTAGATGGCGGGGTTGGTGTAGGGCGAGTGACAAAAGCGGGACTACCTGTACCAGTTGGTCAAGCAGCGATAAACCCCGTACCACGTAAAATGATATATGGGGTTGTACAAGAAGCAATTGAAAACTTTAAATTGGATTGCGGAATTGAAGTAATTATTTCTGTACCAGATGGTAAAGAAATTGCTGAAAAAACATTGAATGGGCGGTTAGGCATTATCGGCGGAATTTCGATATTAGGGACACGGGGAACAGTGGTTCCATTTTCAAGTTCTGCTTATATGGCAAGTATCGTACAAGCGATTAATGTAGCAAAAGAATCAGGATGTGAGCATTTAGTCATTACAACGGGTGGGCGCAGTGAAAAATATGCTATGCAGCAATATCCTCATTTACCAGAAGAAGCATTTATAGAAATGGGCGATTTTGTTGGTTTTACCTTAAAAAATATTGCACGGAAGAAGATTCCGAGAGTCTCGTTAGTAGGGATGATGGGGAAGTTCTCAAAAGTTGCCCAAGGCGTTATGATGGTTCACTCAAAGAGTGCACCTATTAGTTTTGAGTTTTTAGCAGGTATTGCCAATAAAGCAGGTGTTGATGAGAAGACGCAGCGAGAAATTTTACAGGCGAATACAGCTTCACAAGTTGGAGATATGCTTCAGGGAAACGAGGCATTCTTTGCAGCACTTTGCAAAAACTGCTGCTACTATGCTTTGAATCATATGAATACTGACATCAAAGTGTCGACAACCTTGTATGCCATGAATGGAGACTGTTTAGGAAAGGCTGAGAATATTGACAAATTGGATGAAGATGATTGGTATAGGGGATAATGGCGCGGAAGGATTGCTCCCCCAATATGCTGAGTGGATCAATGAAAGTGATGTACTTGTAGGCGGGGAGCGGCATTTACAATTTTTCCCGGAATTTAAAAAAGAGAAAAAAGTAATCAAAGGCGGTTTGTCAGCATTAACAGCTGAATTACAGCAAGAAACACGAAATGTCGTTATTTTAGTGTCCGGTGATCCGCTATTTTATGGACTTGGCGGTGTACTTGCGAAGAAGCTTCCATTAACAATTTATCCTTATACCAGCTCGGTACAGCTCGCTTTTTCTAAAATGCAGGAAAGCTGGCAGGATGCGTATATTGTCAGCTTACATGGTCGTTCCATTAAAGGGTTTGCACAAAGAATTGATGGACGTAAAAAAATTGCTGTATTAACAGATGAAACGAATTGTCCGCAAGCAATTGCAACATATTTAAAGCGTTTTGGCATGACAGAATATGATGCCTTCGTTGCTGAAAATCTACAAGGTGAAAACGAGCGCTGCCGCAGTTTCACATTGGACGAAATGGAGCAATCCTCCTTTTTTCCATTGAATGTTGTGATTTTAAAACAGCGTGAGGTAGTGGAACGTTCTTCTCTTGGAATTCCGGATGATGCATTTCTTCAGCGAAAGCCGGATAAAGGATTGATTACTAAAAGAGAAATTCGGACTCTTTGTCTACAGGAGTTGGGACTTAAGGAAAATAGCATTGTTTGGGATATAGGAACCTGCACAGGATCTGTTGCGATTGAAGCAGCGAAAATGGCTCGGGAAGGTGCCGTGTATGCAATTGAAAAAAATGATGGTGACCTTAAAAACTGTCTGGAAAATCAATTAAAACATCGTACAGATTTTGTTGCAGTGCTGGGGAAGGCACCTGACCGTCTAGCTGAATTTCCAGATCCACATGCGATTTTTATTGGCGGTAACGGTGGAAATATGGAGCATTTATTGCAAACATGTATTTCACGCTTACAGCCAAATGGACGCCTTGTTATGAATATTGCAACGATCGAAAATCTGGCAGAAGCGCTGCAGCATCTAAAAATATTAGGCTGTGAAGTATCGATATTACAGGCACAAATTTCAAAAAGTAAGCCAATCTTAAATTTAACACGATTTGAACCGTTAAATCCAATCTATATAGTGACAGCAAAGAAAGGAAAAGAATCATGAGAATAGGAACCTTATTTGGATTAGGTGTTGGGCCAGGAGATCCAGAATTAATCACAGTAAAAGCATTTCGCAGATTGCAGGAAAGCCCGGTCATTGCTTATCCCAAAAAATTAAAGGGCAGTAAATCTTATGCCCATCGTATTGTTGAAGTTTATATTAATCCGGCAGAAAAAGAGATGCTTGGTTTGGTATTCCCCATGACAAAAGATGAAGATACCCTGCGTACTGAGTGGACAAAATCTGTTGAAACTATTTATAGCTATTTAAGTCAAGGAAAAGATGTAGCTTTTGTAACTGAAGGGGATCCGATGCTGTTTAGCACATTTATACATTTAATGAACTTAATGAAATCAATGTACCCTGATGTTCCAATTGAAACGGTAGCTGGCATTTCTTCGTTTAATGGTTCTGTTAATCGCTTAGGGATTGCATTGGCTGATGGTGATGATCATGTCGCCATGATTCCTGCTACGGAGGATATGGAAGAAATGCGCCGAGTAATTGAAAACCACGATGCGATCGTCTTTATCAAAGTAGCAAAAGTTATAGATGCAATGCTCAATCTACTGGAGGAAATGAATTTGTTAGAAAAAACACATGTCGTTACAAAAGTTACATCTGATGAAGAGATAATTTGGAAGATCAATGAACTACGGGGTGCAGAATTAAATTACTTGTCATGTATGGTGGTGCGCAAATAATGAAGAAAATTTGGATTATCGGAGCAGGTCCGGGAGATCCGGATTTAATCACGGTGAAAGGTCTAAAGCTATTAAAAGAAGCAGATGTTGTGATGTATACTGATTCACTCGTAAGCGAAACGTTAGTAGCGGAAGCGAAGGAGTCGGCAGAAATTATCCGCACAGCAGGGATGCATCTTCAGGAAATGGTGGATTGTATTGTCGAGCGTGTCAATGCAGGCAAAAAGGTTGTACGTTTACATACAGGCGACCCGGCGATGTACGGTGCAACGATGGAGCAAGTGGCAATGCTGAAGCAGCATGATATTAGCTATGAAGTTGTTCCAGGTGTAAGTTCTGTTTTTGCATCTGCAGCAGCAGTTGGTGCGGAGCTGACGATTCCTGATTTAACTCAAACGCTCATTTTAACGCGGGCTGAAGGGCGTACACCTGTGCCAGAGCTAGAAAAATTACAGGCACTGGCAAGCCATCACTGTACGATAGCAATGTTTTTAAGTGCGACATTAACAAAGAAAATTACCAAAGAATTACAGGAAGCAGGCTGGGCAGATGATACACCAGTTGCTGTTGTGCAGCGTGCTTCGTGGCCTGACCAAAAAATTGTGCGGACAACACTGGCTGAATTAGATGAAGCAATGCGTGTCAACGGCATTCGCAAGCATGCGATGATTCTAGCAGGCTGGGCATTAGACCCGCATATCCATGAAAAAAATTATCGTTCGAAGCTCTATGACAAAACCTTTACTCATGGCTTCCGCAAAGGTGTGAAAGCAAATGATTAGTTTACGTGAAGGTGAAATTCCTGTTATTGTAAAGCGCAAACCATATGCCCTCGTTGCCATAACGAAACATGGGGTGGAACATGCAAGAAGCTACGCGGAAAAATTTCCGTATGTGGACCTTTATTATATGAAGAAATTCGAGCAGGGTGACGAAGAAACGCGCCAAATTCAGTTATTTGATGGTACGGTTCGCCTACTATTGCCCGCATTGTTCCAGCGGTATAAAGGAATCATTTGCATCATTTCCCTCGGTGCTGTCGTCCGCATGATTTCTCCGCTTTTGATTGATAAAAAGAAAGATCCTGCCGTGTTAGTGGTGGATGATAAAGGTCAGTATGTCGTCAGCGTATTATCGGGGCATATTGGCGGTGCCAATGCCTTAACCCATGAATTTGCAAAAGCGATTGATGCTGCACCAGTTGTAACAACAGCTTCAGATGTTCAAAAAACGATTCCTGTGGATTTATTTGGCGCCCAATTTGGGTGGATGTGGGATAGTGAAGAAAAATTAACACCTGTTAGTGCATCGGTTGTCAATGAAGAGCATGTTGCGATTGTGCAGGAAACGGGTGAAAAAAATTGGTGGATGTACGATCGCTCAATGCCTGACAATTTAAAAATTTATCCAACGATAGATGAAGCGATCATGGCAAAGCCACAAGCGGCACTGCTTATTACAGATCGTTTAATTGAGGCACATGAAAAGGTGCTGCTCGAGAACGGAGTTGTGTATCGTCCAAAATCAATTGTACTTGGCATTGGCTGTAATCGTGGTACGGCAATGGAAGAAATTGAACAAGTCATAGATGAAACATTAGCTGAGCTGTGTTTAAGTAAAAAAAGTGTCAAAGCAGTTGCGACCATCGACTTAAAGAAAAACGAAACAGGCCTGCTTGAATTAACTGCTAAACATAACTGGCCGTTTGTAACTTACACACCTGACCAGCTAAATGAAATACCGATGCAAAACCCATCAGAAACAGTCTTTAAATATACAGGTGCATATGGGGTCAGTGAGCCGGCCGCATTGCATTATGCGAATGCGAAAGAGTTACTGCTGGAGAAAAAGAAAAGCGGAAATGTGACTATATCGATTGCACGTGTCAATTTTGAGGAGGAAGTACGATGAATCGATTTGTTCTAGCCGGCACAGGAAGCGGTGTTGGAAAAACAACATTCACAATTGGCATCATGCGTACGCTTATGAAGCGTGGATTAACAGTCCAGGGCTTTAAATGCGGCCCGGACTATATTGACCCAACGTATCATACAGCAGTCACAAAACGCCCTTCTCGTAATATTGATAGTTTCATGATGTCCCATGATACAGTCCGTGCAATTGTCGCAAGAGCGAGCCAAGATGCAGATGCAGCTATTATTGAAGGAGTGATGGGCTTTTATGATGGAAAATCCCCATTATCAAATGAAGGATCTGCTGCTCATATTAGTGAGATCACAAATAGTCCCGTCATTTTAATTGTCAATGCAGCAAGTATGGCAAGAAGTGCGGCTGCGATTGTCAAAGGATTTCAAATGTTAGAGGAAAGCTCCAATATTGTTGGTATTATTGCCAATCAATTAGGAAGTAAAAGCCATTTTGAAATTGTCAAAGCAGCAATTGAACAAGAATGTGGAATTCCCGTCATTGGTTATTTGCCGAAAGGAGCTGTACCAATGATGCCAAGCCGTCATCTAGGTTTAGTACCAGCCATAGAACGTGGTGATTTAGATTCATATTTTGATAGTCTTGCAGAAGCAATCGAAGAAACAGTGGATGTTGAACAACTGCTGGAAATTACAAAAACACAACCATTAGAGGTTTCTGAATCTATCTTTGATGCACAGCCGCAAAGACAAGAAGTACATATTGCAGTTGCAAAGGATGCCGCCTTTAACTTCTATTATGAAGAAAATCTAGAATTACTCCGTACATATGGTGCCACATTGCATTACTTCTCTCCTTTACAAAATGAGGAAGTTCCAGAAAATGCGCAGGGGCTTTATATCGGCGGTGGTTTCCCGGAAGAGTTTGCTGAAGCATTGGGGAAAAATGAGGAAACGAAGCAATCAATAAGAGCCGCGCTTGAGCAAGGGGTACCAACATTAGCGGAATGCGGCGGTTTTATGTATTTAACAGAGGAAATTGTGAATCGTCAAGGACAGGTATTTCCGATGCTCGGGATCATTCCAGGACGTGTGCGGATGCAAGATAAATTAGCGGCACTTGGATACAGGGAAATTACGGGTGTTCCTGGCAACTTTCTAATCAATGCAGAGGAGCAGGCAAAAGGGCATGAGTTCCATTACTCAAGGTATGAAGGGGAGCATACATCACCAGCTTATTTTAGTAAAGGCCGTTTTCGTGCTCAGAAGGAAGGTTATCTACATAAAAATATTGTTGCTGGCTATACACACTTTCATTTTGCTTCGAATCCACAGCTTGTGAAAAATTGGCTGAAAGCATGTTTGGAGGTAAACAATGAATTATTTCCCACTATTAATGAATATTGACTATAAAAAGGTTGTTATTGTTGGGGGCGGACATGTAGCGCGTCAAAAGGTAGAAGCGCTGCTGCCAACAAAGGCACTAGTAACAGTGATAAGCCCAGCTGTAACCGAAAAATTGCAGCAATACATCAATGAAGGGCTTGTGACATGGAAAGAAAAAGCATTTGTACCAGCTGACTTAGATGATGCAGCACTGATTTTCGCCGTTACAAATGACGAAGAGGTAAATAATGCAGTGGAAGAAGCGGCACAGCATTGGCAATTACTAAGCCGTGCGGATGCAAAAGGACGCGTTGATTTCATCAATCCAGCAGTCGTTCGCCGTGGTGATTTCGTATTGACTGTATCGACGTCCGGGGCAAGTCCAGGCCTGACACGCCAAGTAAAGACGGATTTAGAAGAGCAATTTGGAGTACATTACACGCAGTATGTTTCATTTTTAAAGGAAGCGCGTCAGCGAATTTTACAATTGTTTACGGGGGATGCGAAAAAACAGCTATTAGCAGAGCTCCTGGATCCACAGTTATTACAATGGATGGAGCAGGGTGAAAAACAAAAATGTGAAGCGTGGCTGGAGCAGCGTATAGGAGAAAATCGGTGAGGATGCTGATTTTGTGTCAACGATTGATGCCATAAAATATTATTATTCTGATCAGGATGTCAAAGCGATGAAGGGGCTTGTGTTTTAAGCACCCAGGACGCCATGTTAAAACATAAACTGGTACCCAATTCACCAGAAAAGGATTGTCCATTTATGTTGTCGAGATTGAGGAGAAAATTAAATGATAAAAGGTTCCCCTTTACAATTTGATTTTGAAAAGCTGTGGAAAGAAGGCATGTTAGACTGGCATGGCAAGATGCCAGAAAGAATGATCGATGATGTGCTGGAAGAAGCATATTGGGCTCAGTCGATGAAGAAAAAAACATACAAGCAAACAGATAACTATGCAAAAAAAATTTACGAAAAAATGAAACAACATATCCCTAAAAATTCAACTTGTATTGAAATTGGGCCGGGATGGGGCAACTACACCTTCCAACTCCATCAAGATGTCAAAAGTTTAACTTTAGTGGATGGTTCTGAAAGTGTGCTTGCTTATTTAAAACAATACTTTGAAAACGATACAAATGTTCAGTTCGTTTATAGTAAATGGGAAGAAGCGCAAATTGAGCAGCATGATTTTGTTATTGGGGTGAACTGCTTTTATCGTATGTATGAAATGAATGCGGCGCTGAAAAAAATGAACAGTCTTGCCAAAAAGCGCGCCATCATTGGTTTAACAACAGGACCTATTCAACCGCATTACGTTATTTTAGATGAGCAGTTTGGCTATGACATTAAACATCCTCGCCGTGATTATATTACCATCGTCAATATGCTGTATCAGTTAGGGATTTATGCAAATTGTGAAATGCTTAAGCTGGAGCGTGAGTATCGTTATGATACATTGCAGCAATTATATGAAGCACAGAGCAAAAAAATCTTATCACCTCGGTTTGATATGGCACATGTGAAAGCATCACTCGCACGCTTTATAGCAATGGAGGATGGCCAGTATGTATACCGTTATTCATTCTATGCTGCGATCATTAGTTGGGAGCCTGTGAAGTTACATGACTAAGTTTCGTTTTGACATTAATAAAAGGGGCTTTAATCGGGGGCACTGTTGATAAAACAAATAGACATAGTGGTTACAAGATGATGGGAGAGGGGAGGTCGCTTTATGACAACATGGAATTTAACGCAAATGCAGCGTCATTTACTCATTTGCAATGGGGCAACCTGTATGGGAGCAGGAGCTGAGGAGGTCACGCAGCAAATTCGAGATGAAATCCGAAAAAACCAATTAGATGAGCATATTCATACATCGCGTACACGATGTAACGGCCGCTGTAAAGATAAATGCGTCGTAATTGATTACCCAAAAGGGACATGGTATTCGGTTCAACATGAAGAAACTGCACGTGATATTGTTCATGATGAAGTTAAAGAAGATGCGATCATTTATTCAATGGAGCACGGTGTGCGGAAACGCAGCGAAGATCGCATAAAAGGTATTGAAAAATACAAGAAAGGTAATGGACCGATGAAAAAAGCTGTATTATTTGTTGGACATGGCAGCAGGCGGGAGGCAGGGAATATAGAAGTTCGCGAATTTGTCGGGCAAATGAAAGAATACATTGATCCAGCCCTTTTAGTAGAAACATGTTTTTTAGAATTTGCATCACCAAATATTGAGGATGGGATTCAGTTGTGTGTTGAAAAAGGTGCAGATGAAATCCATGTAATTCCCATCATTTTATTACATGCAGGACACTCAAAACTGCACATTCCTGCAGAGATCGAACATGCTAAAGAGCATTTCCCAGATGTTCGATTTACTTATGGCCAAACGATAGGTGTTCATGAGGAAGTTTTTGAAATTTTAAAAACAAGACTTGCTGAAGCAGGTTTTGAAGTAGATCAAAAACATGAGGATACGGCTATTTTATTAATTGGACGTGGCGGCAGCGATCCATATGCTAATGGTGATTTTTATAAAATCAGCAGATTATTGTGGGAGAAATTAAATGTAACTATCGTTGAAAGTGCCTTTATGGGGGTAACGAAGCCAACTGTGCAGGATGGGATGGAACGCTGTATAAAATTAGGCGCAAAAAAAATTATCATGCTCCCGTATTTTTTATTTACGGGAATTTTAATGGATAGAATGAATAAAATGGCCGATCAGTTTAAAGAGACTTATCCGCATGTAACAATTGATATAGCTCAGTATTTTGGCTATCATCCAAAGTTAAGAACAGTACTGTTAGAACGTATGAATCAGGCCATAAACGGTACATCCACGGGAATGCAAGATTTAGAAAATTTCCGTAAATATGCTGAAGAACATGGGTATGAACATCATCATCACCATCACCATAATTAGAGAATAGGCTGGTCGAAAATTAAATCAAGAAATGTAAGGAGTTCAAAGAAAATGGCTAAAGCTCTTCCGCTTATGTTTCAAGGTACCAATTCAGATGTCGGCAAAAGTGTTGTCGTCACCGCCTTTTGCCGGATTTTCGCCCAGGACGGATATAAAACGGTTCCGTTTAAATCACAAAATATGGCGTTAAATTCCTATATCACCGTGGATGGAAAAGAAATCGGCAGAGCACAGGGAGTTCAAGCCGAAGCCGCAGGGATTCAGGCAACCACCGATATGAACCCGATTCTACTAAAGCCGAACCGGGATAACCAATCCCAAATTGTCGTCCATGGTAAACCATATAAGAATATGGAAGCAGGAAGGTACCGCAGGGAATTCTTTCAAACGGGATTGGAACTGATTCAACAATCATTATCCACCCTGTCCAAAAATTATGAACGGATTATCATTGAAGGGGCTGGCAGTCCGGCCGAGATTAATCTGAATGACCGTGAAATGGTTAATATGCGGGTCGCCAAAATGGCGGATGCCCCTGTGATCTTAATTGGGGATATCGAAAAAGGCGGAGTGTTTGCTAGTTTAGTAGGAACCCTTCAGCTGATGGAACCAGAGGACCGCGACAGAGTGATTGGTGTAATCATCAATAAATTCCGCGGCGATATCCGCCTGCTAGAATCCGGATTAACTTGGTTTGAGGAGTATACAGGTAAACCCGTTCTCGGCGTAATCCCTTATTTGGAAAATCTAAATATTGATGCCGAGGATTCCGTGATTTTAAATCAATATACAGCCACTCAAAATACTGAAAAAGAATTGGATATCGCGGTGATTCAGTATCCGAAAATCTCCAATTTCACCGATATCGACCCGTTTTTTGCCGAGCCGGATTGTCATGTCCGTTTCATAACGAGAGCGGATCAATTACACTATCCGGATTTAGTCATTCTCCCCGGCAGTAAGAATACAATTGAAGATTTGCTGTTTTTAAGAAAGAGCGGCATCGCTCAAAAAATAGCAGAATTACAGAAAAAGAAACAAACCGTTCTATTCGGGATCTGCGGCGGCTATCAAATGCTTGGTGATAAAATTGAGGATCCGTTAGCGATCGAGTCGCTCCATCAAGCAATCGAAGGCCTTCAGTTACTGCCAATTGAAACGACCATTACGAAAGAAAAGACGACGATCCTATCAAATGGGAAGTTGCATATTTTCGGAAAAAACTTTCATGTGACAGGTTACGAGATTCATATGGGTGAAACCGTGGCGACAGGAGCGTCCCAAGGGCTTATTTTTACGAATGAAAAATGGGATGGCTGTCATTCCCCGGACGAAAACATCATTGGCACTTATTTTCATGGGATATTCCATAATGATGAATTTCGTGAGGAATTGCTTAATCAGCTCCGCCGTAAAAAGGGATTGGAGCCCATCCACAAGCGCCCATCTTTTAACCAATTGCGGGAAGAAGCGTTTGACCGGCTGGCAGAACATGTAAGGGGACACGTTAAACTGGATGTCATTGAACATTTAATGAAGGATTACCAAAAAAGGGGGATCACCCAATGAATAGCGTAAAAACAGCAATCCAGCCTCTTGATAGAGAAATGGGACAGCAAGTTCGTGCGTATATCGATACGTTAACCAAACCTCCGGGCAGTTTGGGGAGATTAGAGGAATTAGCCATTCATCTGTCGGAAATGACATCTGAAGCCTTCCCGGTCGTGTCACCGCCCGGTGTGATCGTATTTGCCGCTGATCATGGCGTAGTCGAAGAAGGGGTGTCCGCATTCCCGCAGGAAGTAACCGTGCAAATGGTCATGAACTTTTTAAACAGCGGTGCGGCCATCAATGTCTTTAGCCGGCAAATCGGAGCCATGTTTGAAGTCGTCGATATCGGTGTGGCTGCAGATATTGAGGCTGACGGGTTTGTGAATCGGAAAATTCGCTATGGTACCAACAATTTTTGCCAGCAGGATGCAATGACAAGAGAAGAGGCCGAACAAGCCATCGCTGTTGGTTATGAACGGGCGGAACAGATGATTCAACAGGGAATCAAATGCCTAATTGTTGGTGAAATGGGGATCGGCAATACGACGCCAAGCAGTGCGATTGCCGCGGTTTTAAGCGGACTGGACATCGGTACTCTTGTTGGCCGAGGAACAGGGATTGCACCAGAAAAAATTCGTCATAAACAAGAGGTCATCACACGGGCACTAAAGGAAAGAAACCCTAACCGGAAGGATCCCATCGATATCTTAGCAAAAATTGGCGGTTTGGAAATTGCCGGGATGACGGGTGCAATGCTCTCCGCCGCGCGGAACCGAATCCCGATATTGGTAGATGGATTTATTTGCACAATCGCTGCTCTATTGGCAAGAGAAATCTGTGAGACAGCAGCGGAGTATATGATTGTCGGCCATCGTTCCGTCGAGCCAGGACATGAAATTGCGCTGCAGTTATTAGGCAAGAAGCCACTCCTTGATTTAGATTTGCGGCTGGGTGAAGGAAGCGGGGCAGCAGTAGCATTTCCTATCTTACAATCAGCGGCCTTAATGCTGAAAGAAATGGCCACCTTTGCATCGGCTGGAATTTCAAATGAATAATGTAGGAAAGGAGCGAGAAGATGACAAATGGAAAAGTGTATCTTGTTGGTGCTGGACCGGGAGATCCTAAGCTGATTACGGTTTATGGGATGGAGTGTATCCAGCAGGCGGATGTGATTTTATATGACCGCTTAGTAAATGAGGAACTGCTGAAATATGCCAAGGCGGAGGCAGAGCTCATTTTTTGTGGCAAACAGCCAGGAAGACATCAGATCATTCAAGATCAAATTCACCAGCTATTAGTTGAAAAAGCAAGTCAGGGCAAGACGGTTACGAGATTAAAAGGAGGCGATCCTTGTATTTTTGGCCGTGTCGGTGAAGAAGCGGAAATTCTAGCAGAACATGGGATTTGCTATGAAATGGTGCCGGGGATTACATCTGGTATTGCAGCACCTGCTTATGCCGGTATTCCTGTGACCCACCGTGATTATGCTTCCTCCTTCGCGATCGTCACTGGCCACTGCCGAGCGGAAAAGGATGAGGATCAATTAAATTGGCCAGCCCTCGCTCAAGGAATCGATACGATTGCCTTTTATATGGGTATTGGGAATTTACCCTATATTGTTTCGAAATTAATTGAAAACGGAAAAAGCCCTGATACGAAAGCCGCCATCATCCAATGGGGGACGACGGCCAAGCAGAAGACGGTGACTGGAAGTTTAAAGGATATCGAAGCACGGGCCCTTGAAGATGGGATTACTCATCCGGCGATTGTTCTAGTGGGTGATGTGGTCGGCCTGCGCGAGAAATTACGATGGTTTCAAGAAGCAGAAGAAAAGCAAGAGGTAGGAGTAGGGAGGGACTAAGATGTCGATTATTGCGGAAATCAAAAATCGAAGAGCGATCCGTGATTATACGGCTCGAGAGGTCGAAGACGAAAAAATTCACACCTTATTAGAAGCAGCGACTTGGGCACCGAATGACCGGATGCGGGAGCCATGGAGCTTTTATGTGATTAAAGGCGAAGCAAAAAAACGCTATGAAGCGTTGGCCTATGAATATCTACAGGAACGCTTTCCAACCAAACCAAATTTAATCGAAAGCTCCTTAAAGGTACTAAAAACCACTCCGGTCCATATTGTCGTTACCGCTGACATCGTTCAAGAAGATGAAGAGGCATCTGCCGATAATGAATATGCCGTATGCTGTGCGATCCATTCGATGTGGCTTGCCGCCAAAGAATTAGGATTAGGTCTGGTCTGGCGGACAAGGGGCGTCGGACTTGTTCGTGACCAACGAATGTATGAGTTTATTGGCTCACCCGAAAACAAGAAAATAATCGGAAATTTGTTTATCGGTTATCCCGATCCAGAAGTAATAAAAAAGGCAAAGGTGCCGGCCCGGACATCCTTTGAAGAAAAAACAGTCTGGTTGTAACGAGGAGTGAATCGGATGGAAGAGGTAACAGAAAACAAAGCAAAGCGCGGTCTTACATTAGTTTATACCGGTGATGGAAAAGGGAAAACGACGGCAGCCCTTGGGCTCGCAGTTCGTGCCTCCGGCCGGGGAAAACGGGTGCTGATGATTCAATTTATCAAATCGCCTGATCGAACATATGGGGAAAAAATTACGTTCGGAAAATTGGGGATTGAAATCGTGCAGACAGGAGTCGGCTTTACGTGGACGAAAACACCGGAGGAACATCGGGAAGCCCTCAAAACAGCGTGGGCTTTTACAAAAGAAAAGGTACAGTTTGGCGGCTATGATGTTGTCATTTTAGATGAACTAAATAATGTGCTCGCGATTGATAAATTCCCGATAGACGATGTTCTTCCGTTTACAGAAGTAATAGAGTTGATTCAGCAGCGCCCTAAGGGGATGCATTTAGTGATTACCGGACGGTCAGCAAAAGAGGAAATCATCGCTTGTGCGGATTTAGTAACCGAAATGAGGCCCGTTAAGCATTATTATAACGAAGGAATTCCTGCCGTGAAGGGAATTGAGTTTTAATGGTCTATATTGAAAAATTTGGACATGGCGGCGATTTACTGACGGCCCGACAGTTGTTTGGTAAAGATTCTGCTCAGCTATTAGATTTCAGTGCGAATATCAATCCACTCGGTCCACCTCCTAGGGTAATGGAGTTGATAAAGGAGCAGCTGGAGTCAATCGTCCATTATCCCGATCCCGCCCATCGTGTTCTCAAACAAAAACTGGCGGAAAAGCACTCCGTTTCACCAGAACAGATTTTAATTGGAAATGGGGCAGCAGAGTGTATCGCTCTTACGATTTTAGGCTTGCAGCCTGAGACAGTGGGAGTCATCTATCCATGCTTTTCGGAATACGAACAGCTTGCTAGAGCTTTTGGGGCATGCATCAAACCATTGTTTGGCAGGGAAGAAAATGATTTTAAGCCGGATCGATCGGAAATTCTACAATTAATAGCGAACACCGATCTTGTATTTGTTGGACATCCCAACAATCCCACTGGTGTCACGTATTCGAAGGAAGAACTTGTCGAGATGGCAGGACAGGCAGAGAAGACAAATACATATTTGATCATAGACGAGGCATTTATTGATTTTCTTCCGATCGAAACACAAATTATGCTTCTTAAAGATTTGAAACGATGGAAACAGGTAATCCTGGTTCGCTCGATGACAAAGTTCTATGCGATCCCTGGTCTCCGGCTTGGGTATATGGTGGCCAATCCAAACCTGATTTTAAAGCTGCAGGCGAAACAAGTAAATTGGAGTGTCAACCAAATGGCCCTATTGGCTGGTGAAGCGGTCCTGGACGAAAAGGTATACGAGGAAGCAACGATTACCCTGATTCAGGGGCAAAGAAGCTATGTCAAACTAGCAATTGAAGAGAAGCTTGGGTGGAAGGTTTTTCCGGGACAAGCGAATTTTCTGTTAGTTAGGATAAAAGCTGACATCACGGCGGCTGAATTACAGTGGCGCATGGGTCATAAAGGAATCTTAATACGCTCCTGTGCCATGTACCCGGGGCTATCAGATCAGGATTTTCGGATTGCGATTCGAACCGAAGAGGAAAATCAATGCTTGATCCAAGCCTTAATTGAAGTAAGCAAAGAGGGGAAACCATCATGACCTTAACCTATGTCACTGGAGGAATTCGCTCTGGAAAGAGTGAATTTGCCGAACGCTTGGCCTTCAGTCATGCAGGCCGAGTCCTTTATGTTGCGTTCGGGGTTCAAGCCGATCAAGAAATGGAAAAAAGAATCGATAGTCATAAGAAGCGGCGCCCAAGTGAATGGGGCGTATTAGAAGAGCCGAACGAACTCACTTCCGTTCAAACCGTCTATCAAGACTACGATGTCATTTTAGTTGATTGTATTTCTTCGTGGCTGGCCAATCATTGCATGTGGTTGACAGAGCAGGAACTGAAGGAAGAAAACAAGAAAACCAGTTTAATAGAGGAAGTGGAACTCTGGATTAAGGGGGTACAAGAAAATCATCAGCATGTCATAGTCGTTTCGAATGAGGTCGGTTTGGGCGGGGTGGCTTTATCGTCGTTAGGGCGTTTTTTTCAGGATGTTCTAGGAAAAATCAATCAATTAGTGGCAGCCGAAGCAAATGAAGCTTACGCCGTCTTTTCCGGTCTGCCACTGAGGTTGAAGTAATGAAAGCGTTCCTAGCAGCCCTGATGTTCCTTACGCGCATCCCCATTCCGAAGATAGAGGTTTCAAATACCGATTGGAAAAAAAGCCCCGTTTATTTTCCGTTGATCGGTTTATTGATTGGTGGCTTGCTATGTCTGGCTATGCTTGGATTTGGAAAGTTGTTTCTGGCTCCTGTTAATGCATTTTTAATTGTTCTCGTCTGGATATGGATCACAGGTGGTTTACATATCGATGGCTGGATGGATTTAGCGGATGGATTGGGCAGCAATCGAAGCCGTGAGCAAATGCTCGAAATCATGAAGGATAGTCGCGTGGGTGCGATGGGTGTGATTGCTGCTATTTGCTTAATTGCAGGAAAAATCGTCGCGGTGTATGAAGTAGTTGAAATTCATGAGCCGTTGATTCTTGTTTTAAGTCCATGGATGGCTCGATTTTTGCTCATTTGTGCGATCAAATTCTGGCCGTATCGAAACGAGTCAGGACTTGGTTCCGGTCTATCAGCCTTTTTATCGTACCCTATTATGTTGATCCATCTGATTTTGATTTTGCTGATTAGCTATTGGGCAGCAGGATTAAACGGGATTATGTTGTTATTCATGACGAGCCTTCTGACGTTACTGTTTATTTTAAACATTTACCGGAAATTAAACATGCTAACAGGGGATTGCTATGGTGCCATTGTGGAATGGAGCGAATGTGTCTCTCTATTTCTGGCCTTGGCGATTGGGAGGCTGATGGAATGAGAATCATTATAGTCAGGCACGGTGAAACGAATGAAAATGCAGAAAGACGTTATCTAGGACATTATGATGCAGCATTAAATCAACAGGGACGGATGCAGCTAAAGAACTTGAGCGAGATTTTAAGAAGGACAGAAACTCAACCGATCTCTGCCATCTATACTAGTGATCTAATCAGGGCTGTCGAAAGTGCTCAGTTGATTGGAAATGAATTTCAGTTAAAACCAATACCGATATTTGCCCTTAGAGAATTACACTTCGGTGATTTTGACTGCAAGACCTATGAAGAAATTAGGCAGAAAGAATCAGAAAGGCTCGAGAAGTGGATCCGCAATCCCTATTTGGTCGCTCCTCCAAATGGAGAGACACTGCTACAGTTGGGGAAAAGGGTCGATGATTGGTTGGAGACCTTTTTAACCACTAAAAAACTAGCTGGAACGATTGTCATCGTTAGTCATGGAGGGCCCATTCGATGGTTTCTAAGTAAATGGGTCAAAGGTGATTCAAACGAATTTTGGAACGTCGAAGGACTCGGACACGGAAAAGCTATGGTGATGGAGTGGCATGACCAGACGAAGTTGTTTACGATATCAAATTAGTGATAAGAGCGAGGAGAAAAAGGTGCAGCCATTTCGCAAGCAGAATCAGTTTACATCGAGAATATGGCCGGAAATAACGATGGTGAAAAAAGACGACCATCTCTTATTTGAGTTCCCACGGAGATTGGCTGCTTTCAGTAGTGCCGTTCATGGCGGGGGCTTCCAACAGGTCAGCCACTTTGTCAATTGGCAGGTCCCATTGGACTATGCCTCCAATGACCCCATTCTACTAATGAAACAAAAAATCATCGAATGGGAATACCCGTTGGAACAGACCGCAGGCTTACAAACAGCGGCTAAAATTCATTGTGCCTCCATCCACGAGGAATATGGTGATGAGTTTCGGATTGTCTGCTGTGTCACCGCAGGTGTAGGAAATCGAGAAAGGGCAGGAAGAAAGCGGAAGTCCTATTCAGCGTACCAATGCGGAACGATTAACACCTTTTTGTTTATTGATGGCAGACTGACAGAAGCTGCGATGATTAACGGAATTATCACTGCAACGGAGGCAAAGGCCGCAGCGTTGCAAGATTTACAAATAAAATTGGAATCTGGAGAGTTTGCTACCGGAACGACCACCGATTCGGTTGTCTTGGCTGCCAGTCAAGCAGACTATCTTCCAACCCATCTTTTTGCCGGTACCGCCACCACCATTGGGAATACGATCGGCTGCCTTGTTTATGAGGCCACATGTGAAGCAGTAAGGAATCAGGAGGGCTGAGAATTCGATGTTAGTTCATGCTATTTATATTGTTATTGCTTATCTTATTGATCGAATCATCGGTGACCCCCGTAAGCTGCCACATCCGGTGGTCATCATCGGGAAGTCTATTAGTCTTTTGGAAAAAGCCATTCGTTCTTTCACCGTAAAGGAAAGGTATTTGAAACTGGCAGGACTCTTATTTCCTATTCTGATTGCTGGCGGCAGCTATTTAATCGTTACTGTGCTGCTTTACGGACTCAATCAGCTGAATCATTTTCTTGCTGTCATTGTGGAAATCTGGTTAATTTCAACAACTATCGCGACAAAAGGATTGGCTGATGCAGGGTTGGAAGTATTCCGACACTTGAAACATCAGGATTTAAGGGCTGCACGAAATAGTCTGGGAATGATTGTCGGAAGAGATACGGAAAACCTTGAGGAAAGTGAAATTTCACGGGGGGCTGTGGAAACCGTAGCCGAAAACATTGTCGATGCTATTATATCACCGTTATGCTTTGCCCTGATCGGGGGTGCCCCGCTTGCAATGTTGTACCGAGCGGTTAATACGCTAGATTCGATGGTTGGATATAAGAATGAGAAATATCAAAACTTAGGCTGGGCCTCGGCCCGACTAGATGATCTATTAAACTATTTGCCTGCCCGGTTAACGGTTGGATTAATGCTGCTTGCATGTTCGATCAAAAGTCTTGATGTACAAGGCGCATGGAGAATGATGAAACGGGATGCCAGACTTCACCCGAGTCCAAATAGCGGTTACCCAGAGGCGACAATCGCAGGGGCGCTTCAAGTACAACTTGGAGGAACGAATTATTATTTCGGTAAAGCCTCTGAACGGGCAAAGATGGGTGAACCATTACGGAAAATCAAAGCAGATGATATTTTGCATACAGTAACGGTTATGAAAACAACCTCCATTATCTGTGTCGTGTTATTTTTGGTCCTTTCGATAGTAGTGGAACTGGGCTTGAAGTAGGGGAATAGGAGCCTGAACAATGAAACTAGGAAAAGGAAGCTGCAATGGCACATTTGGAGAATTAGTCCAAGGAATTATGGAGGAGCGCCCGTTTTTAATCACTTTGCCCATCCCGAGTTTACAAAGTGAGGCTAGATTTGTTCCAGACACAGCCATTTCCCGGATAAGGGTCGTAAATTCCAAAATGAAAGCAAAGAAAGCGGGAGAATTGTTACTCCAACTTTTTGGGATAAGAGGAGGCGGGTATCTCGAAATACATTCCAATATTCCTGCAGGCAAGGGAATGGCCAGCAGTTCGGCTGATATTGTTGCTGCATTAAGAGCAATTGCTGACAGCTATAGTCTTCCGCTCACCAATGAAATGATCTCGATGATTGCCGCAAAGGTGGAGCCTACCGATGGGGTAATGTATGAGGAAGTCGTGGTCTATGAATATATTCACGGTCAGCTGATTGCAAGCTTTGGTGTCTTACCCCCATTCATTCTCGTTGGTATCGACCTTGGGGGAATGATCAACACAATAGAATTTAATGAAGTTCCGAAAGAGTACAGCCAAGACGATCAACAACAATTTATTAAAGCTATTGATCTAGTTACAAAAGGGTTTAAGGAAAAAAATATAACTTATATTGCGGAGGCGGCAACCCTCAGTGCACGGGTGAATCAAAAAATATTGCCAAAGCCTGTTTTTCCTCTATTAGATCAGTTGGCCCATCGCTATCAGGGCGGAATCGTTGTCGCCCACAGTGGAACGGTCGCGGGTATTTTACTAGATGGAAATCTTCCAAACAGTAAATTGGTGGTTTCACACTTAATTAGGGAAATGTCACTCGCATTCAAGGGTGTTCCTATAAATTTATTTCATTATAAAAGCAAGGAATAGAAAATGATTTGAAAGATTCTCAAAGTTTGACTTCAAAAGGGGGTTAACATGTTTAGTCAAGAGGAACGAGAAGTGATTTACGATGTCATTTATAAAAGGAGAGATGTCCGCACTTTTCTCCCAGATCCGGTAAGCCCTGAGGTGATTCAACGAGTTCTTCAAGCGGCCCATCATGCGCCATCCGTAGGGTTTATGCAGCCCTGGAATTTTATAATCGTTTCTTCAGACGAAATAAAAGAACGGTTGGCCTGGGCGGCAGAAAAGGAACGAAAAGCATTGGCCATCCACTATGAGGATGAACGAAAAACAAAATTTTTAGAACTGAAAGTTGAGGGCATCAAACAGGCACCGTTAACCATTTGTGTCACCTGTGATTCTACACGTGGGGGCTCCCATGTATTAGGAAGAAACTCGATACCGGAAACGGATATTCTTTCGGTAGCCTGTGCGATCCAAAACATGTGGCTTACGACATTTGCAGAGGGGTTAGCGATGGGCTGGGTAAGTTTTTATAAGAAAAATGATGTCAGGGATATCTTGCAGATTCCGCCTCATATTGATCCAGTCGCCTTAATTTCGATTGGATACACCAATGAATATCCATCCGCTCCCATTCTAGAGGAAGCGAATTGGGAGAAAAGAAGAACTCTTCGGAATCTAATATTTTTTGAGGAATGGGGGAATCAGGAAAAAATCGATCGAATCTAGGGTGTCTGTAATCATCATCCCAAGAGATTGATTTTTTATGTTCCAACTGTTTATAAAAGGGAGGAATTATTAAATGGAAGCAGTATCACTGTTTTTACTTGTTTTTGTATTGGGGCTTCGACATGGATTGGATGCGGATCATCTTGCCTTTATTGATGGACAAACCCGTTATAATTGGCGAATGGGCAGTTCGTTTGCACGTTGGGTGGGGACGTTATTTTCATTGGGTCACGGGGGAATGGTAGCATTAACAGCAGGTATTTTAGGAATGGTGATAGAGAATTTCTCATTCCCAGCTTATTTTGATAATATTGCATCATGGGTTTCGATTATTTCTTTATTCCTTATTGGAACGTTAAATACGTATAATCTGTTACGCACTAGAAACAATCACGAAGAGTTTCAACTGAGCGGACTAAAGGGAAAGTTTATTCCAAAAATTGCAAAGGGGACTACAAATCCATTTCTTATTATTTTAGTAGGCGCTTTGTTTGCCTTGGCTGCCGAGACAGTAAGTCAAACGGCTGTATGGTCTTTGGCGGCAGGAAATGCAGGTAAATATACTCCTTTATTTTTAGGGCTAGTTTTTATGTTTGGCATGATGATTACAGATACAATTGATTCGTTGATTATCTATAAAATGGTGAACCAGTCCAGCAAAATCGGTCAAGCTGCCTCAAGACTAATGGGTTGGGTGATTGTCGTCTTGGCCTACGGGGTTTCCTTCTATCTGGCATTTACGTTCTTTAATCCTTGGGCAGAAATTGATTTCGAAATTGTGGGAGTCATTCTTTTCCTCTTCTTACTCGCTTCATTTATCTTTATAAGCTTTTACTCTAAGAGTCAAAAACATGAAATAAATACTACGAATTAACTAAAAGAGCTCTTCCAATTTTATGGTGGTAGAGCTCTTTTTTCTTTGCTATGTAAATATCCAGATAAGCACCTCAAAAAAGAACCCTCTAATTCTAATTGAGAAGGTTTTCGTTAAAACTTATTTTCGTAAATATCTATTTTGTTATATCCAATTTTTTTAGTCTTTTTCTAATATCATCTAATACATTTAACTTACCTTTAATAAACGCTTTGTTATAATCCTCCTTTTCCTGTGATAAAACAGTCAAATAGTAATCTTTCAAAACGGCAATGTAATCCACTAATTCTTCTAACTTTTCTTCAGAATTAATTGTCTATTCCCCCAATCTGTTCAATATGCTTTTATTGATCGGTATTTTTCATAATTTCCCCCTTTTGTGATACTCCTCAACAAAATTTTCGAAATATACAGGTCGGTTTATGTAGTTTAATAGTAAATGATAAATAAATGAAAAATATGTAATGGGAAATTAATATGGATAGGAGAAGTGCCTTGGGAAAATAAGATAATTTACAGCTGCTATAAGCGTTTTTTTTATGGAAAAATAGTAAATTTTTTTATGTAATCTTTTAACAATAGATTATATAAAAAACATGACCCAAATAAGGAAATTACTTACTATTTTTCTATCATTGCGGAGCGAGTTCGTTCTACTTCTTTACTAGTAAAAAAAGCCAAAAGAACCTCCCACTAGGCTTATTGGTTGAATTCTTTTTTTAATAATGAGTAGACGATGGTGTCGTGAAATTTGGAACCATCAAAGTCTGTTTGCCTAAGGATTCCGTCTTGGTGAAAGCCGAATTTTTCAAGAAGCTTTTTTGAACCTTGATTTTCTGCAAATAAATCTCCGACAATGCGATTTAGTCCAAGTTCATTAAATACGAAAGGTAAAATGGTCTTTAAGACCTCGGTCATAACGCCTTTTTTGTGATAGTCTCGGTGCAAATAGGCCCCCATTTCTGCTTTTTTATGCCACATGTGGAGTTTATGAAGTCGAAACAGTCCAATCACTTCACAGCTGCTTTTTTCGATGATCACCCAAGGAATTTCTTTCTCCATTTGAAAGTTTGCAAGATGATTCTTTATTTTCTTTTCCATTTCTCTAAGTGTTTTTATAGGGTGAGGAGTGACAAATTTCATTGTCTCCGCATCGCTTATAAATTCGAATAATGCCGGAGCATTCTCAAGTGTTAGACCTCTTATAAGATACTGTTCTGTTTCAAGAATAGGAATTTCATTGTTTTCAAATGGGTTTATCAATGATAAGCACCTCCATGTACTACTTATATAATAACGTAAGGATATTGAAGACAGGGAATACAATGTTGTTTTAGAGAAGCAATTATTTTGATTAAGATTAATTCTTTTTAGAAATGGTGAAATAGCCCTCTCCGATTTATTAGTAACGTCATATTGTTTTTATATATACATGAATACCTAAGCCTAGGACAATTGTGGAAAATTAATTTAAATTTGGTGTCATTATATTCAGGATAATAAAAAAATAATTAACCTTTGTGAGGGGAATGCAGCAAAATGGAAGAACAAAATCAATACCGTGAAGATTTGCTGGAAGGGTGTAATAACATTTATTCTTACTGGAATAGTATGAGACCAAGGTTTTCAAAACTTGTTGATATAATAATTTTAGAGGAATGGGAAGGATATTGCCGTCAATTAAAAGAGAAATTACTGGCAGATTTAAAAGTGGAAGTCGGGAACCATCAGTCAGCTGAAAGGCTATATCAACAGTGGGAACAGCTATTCAAAGAATCAAATGCTTATCAAGAAGAGAGTGAAGTCAATTATGATAATCGTTTAGAATTGGAAGGGCAAAAACAATTCCATGAAGAATTTTTGGAAACAGAAGCTAATAAAGACGAGATTGAAGTCAATTCTGATAAACGTTTGGAATTGGAAGAGCAAAAACAATTCCATGAAGAAGAATTTTGGGAAATAGAAGGTATTCAAGAGGAGATTGAGGATGAATCAGATAGTTGGATGGTATCTGAGGAACAAAAGCAATACCGTGAAGAATTGCTGATATGGTGTAATAATATTTACTCTAATTGGGAAAGTATGAGACCAAGGTTTTCAACACTTTTTGATATAAAAAGCTTAGAGGAATGGGAAGAATCCTACCGCCATTTAAAAGAGAAATTACATGCAGATATAACAGTGGACTTCGAAGACTATCAGACAGCTGAAAGGCTATATGAACAGTGGGAACAGCTATTCAAAGAATCGAATGCTTATCAAAAAGTGATTGAAGTCGAGTCTGATCAACGTTTGGAATTGGAAGAGCAAAAACAACTCCATGAAGATTTTTTGGTAACGGAAGCTTTACAAGAGGAGATTAAGGTTGAATTAGATAAATGGTTGGATATAGAGGAACAACAGCAATACCATGAATATTTGCTTGAATGGTGTAATAACATGTTTTCTAATTGGGAAAGTATGAGACCAAGGTTTGCAAAACTTATTGATATTAAAAGTTTAGAGGAATGGGAAGAATCCTGCCGCCATTTAAAAGAGAAATTACAGGCAGATTCAAAAGTGGACTTCGATGACTATCAGACAGCGGAAAGGCTACATGAACAGTGGGAACAGCTATATAAAGGATCATATACTTATAAAGCAATGCTATGAGTTTAATCTGCTGTAAGAAAAAAAGGGGGCCCGTCGCGGGCTCCCTTTGAAAAAATTAATGCATTGGATTCATTTCAGCATGGTTAACGATGACACGGCGGATAAAGAACGCTAGAACAAGACTGAACAGCGTCACGATCATGGCGAACAAGAACACGTGCTGTGAGCCGAGCGTCATCGCATTAGCCATCTCGGTCGGTTTGGTTGGAGCAGGGGATTCATGCATATACTTATCCATACCGCTCGTTAGTATGATGATCGCAATCGTTGTTCCGATTGCACCCGCAACCTGCTGCAGCGTGTTCATGACTGCCGTACCGTGTGGGTAAAGCTCAGGCGGAAGCTGGTTCAGGCCGTTCGTCTGCGCCGGCATCCAGACCATGGAGATACCTACCATTAATCCAATATGCAAGGCGACAATATATGCAATCGAAGATTGGGACGATATGCTGGAGAGACACCACAACATGATCGCCACGACGGCGAGGCCGGAAATAACAAGCCACTTTGGTCCATATTTATCGAACAAACGCCCCATGCGCGGCGAAAGGATGCCGTTCAGCGCGCTGCCTGGCAACAGCATAAGCCCAGCAGTGAAAGCGGAAAGTTTCATCCCGTTTTGAAGAAACAGTGGCAGAATAATCATGCTGGACAAGATGATCATCATACATGCCAATACCATAAGCAGCCCCACGTTATACATGGGGTATTTAAAGACGCCAAGATCCATCATTGGCTCACGCATAAACACCTGCCTTAATGTGAACAACACAAGTGCCGCAAGTCCGATGATGATGGACGAGAGAACGACCGGGCTGGTCCAGCTTTCTACTCCTTCGCCTGCCTTGCTAAAGCCAAAAACAACGCCCCCGAAGCCAATCGTTGATAATACGACAGACAGTAGATCGATACGAGGCTTCGTGACTTCCGTAACATTTTCCAAATACTTTAGCCCTACCAACAGCCCTAGCATTAAAAACGGCAGCGAGAGCCAGAAGATGTAGTGCCATGTAAAATATTCAATTAGAAGACCTGCTACTGTCGGACCAATCGCTGGTGCGAACATAATTACAAGTCCGACAAAACCCATCGCCGCTCCACGCTTCTCCGGTGGGTAGACGACAAGGATCGTATTGAACATGAGCGGAATCAGCAGGCCCATGCCGCCCGCCTGAAGAACGCGAGCGATCATAAGCATTTCAAAATTGAACGCGAGCGCCGCAATAAGTGTGCCCGCGATCGAGCTCGCTAATGAACCGATAAACAATTGTCTCGTCGTAAACCATTGCAGAAGGAGCCCAGTCATCGGCATCAAAATGCCGAGAGTAAGCAGAAATCCTGTCGTCAACCACTGTGCGGTCGCGGCCGAAATTTGGAACACAACCATTAAATTACTAATCGCAATGTTGAGAGCTGTTTCACTGAACATGCCAACGAAACCGCAGATGAGCAGCGACGCCATAATGGCACGCGTATTGTATTGCTTCATTTTAGGATTCCACTTCCCTCTGATATCAATTTTCTATTCCTATAAGTCTGTTATCTGTTAAATTTTAGTGTCCATAATAATCCAAGTCAAGTAAGAGTGTTTGTTGATGTTTTGAATAGCAAAAAGAAAAGTTTTAATAATGAAGTTTCTAGAATTATCCACCATAAATAGGATAATAAGTCATACATGAAGTCCCGTTTGGGGCTTTTTTCTTGGAGAAAGTACAAATACAGACCACTTTAACACACTTTTCTATATCAAAGTAATCAATTATTTAAGTAATAAAATAATTTTAAATATATTGACAATTCTGAATTGTGTATATAAAATACACTTAAGTTATCATATCATATGAAGAGTTAAGGGGGTGGAAAACATGGCATTAAAACGTAAATCCCTGGTCGATGATGTGGTTGATGTCTTTTTAAAAGATGTAGAAAACGGAGTATATTTATACGGTGATAAATTGCCGTCCCAGAAGGAATTGGCAAACCGGTATCAGGTCAGCTTAATTGTTATTAGAGAAGCTTTAACTAAATTATCTGCAGTAGGGATTATAAGTTTTCATCAAGGAAAAGGTACTTACCTAATTAAATCAGAAGAAAGAACGTTTGTTGCTCCAGAATTTTCATCATTAATTTTCCATAATATCAATAACCTTCTTGAAATAGTGGAGGCGAGACAAATCGTTGAGAGTGAAACTAGCTCATTAGCCGCAAAACGGAGAACAAATTACAATCTTTTAGAAATTGAAAAAACGATCGAGGGTATGAAGGAAAGCTTAAACGATTATGAACATTTTGCTAAGTGGGATGTTGAATTTCACATTGCTGTAGCAAAAGCTTCAAATAATCAAGTATTGCAAAAAATTACTACGCTTCTTATTGATAGTTATCGTTCAGAGATATCCAAATTTTTTCAGGTTCCAGGCGTTATTGAAAGGATATTAATGGAGCATGAAAGCATTTATTTTCAAATTTTAAATGGAAATAGCAGTAAGGCTTCTTTAATAATGCGTAACCATCTTGAATTACCAGAAAAGGTTTTTTCAGCAAAAATAGATGAATCTGAAAATTAAATATGGAAATGTCCTTAATCCATTCTACTCTTGTAAGCGCTTTATTTAAGTTTGATCGTATCTTATTTCAATAAATAAGAGGTGGAAAATATGACTAACTATCAGATTGCAGTTATCCCCGGGGATGGTATCGGCCCGGAGGTAGTGAACGAAGCAGTAAAAGTAATTGAACTGCTCAAAAAGCTGGACCCTTCACTTCAAATCGAAATTGATACATTTGATTGGAACAGTGAGTATTATCTTAGGAATGGAAAAATGATGCCAGATGACGCTCTCGATACATTAAAAAAATATGATGCTATTTTATTCGGAGCGATAGGCGATAAAAGGGTCCCTGATGATGTAACGGTATGGGAGCTAATTATGCCAATACGGAAAAATTTCAAGCAGTACATTAATTTACGCCCGGTTAAACTATTGAAGGGAGTGCCTAGCCGGTATACAGGTGAAAATATCGATTTTGTCATTGTCAGGGAAAATGCTGAAGGTGAATACTCAAATAGTGGAGGCAGATTGTATCCAGGCACAGAACAGGAGATTGCTGTTCAAAATACTATTATCACACGAACAGGTACGAAAAAAGTTGCAAGATTTGCTTTTGAATATGCTAAAAACCATGGTAAGAGGACAGTTACAAGCGCGACAAAATCTAATGCGATCATCCATTCAATGAAACTATGGGACGAGGCTGTTAATGAGGTTGGTGAAGATTTTCAGGCTATTAATCTCCAAAGCTATTATATTGATGCTCTAGCAGCCTATTTTGTTTCTAGGCCAGAGGATTTTGAAGTAGTTGTTGCTTCCAATTTGTTTGGGGATATATTAAGTGATTTAGGCTCCGCGGTTGTCGGTGGGCTTGGGCTTTCCCCATCTGCAAACTTAAATCCGGAAGGAGATTTCCCTTCCATGTTCGAGCCTGTCCATGGTTCTGCTCCTGATATTGCCGGTAAAGGCATCGCTAATCCGATTGCACAGATTTGGTCGGCAGCACTGATGCTTGAGCATTTAGGTAGAAAGGACTTAGCGGCAGTCATTTTGGAGTCAATTGAAAAGGTACTTGTAAAAAAAGAAGTACAAACACCTGATTTAGGCGGCAATTCAACGACCAGTGAGTTGGGCTCAGCGATTTGTGATGCTATACAACACTCACTATTTGTTAAAGAGGGGCGATAATGTTGAGATTAGAAAATGAAGTGTTTGTTGTTACAGGTGCACAGGGCGGAATGGGGAAAGAAACGGTTAAACGATTTTTAGAAGAAGGAGCTTTAGTGGTAGCTGTTGATCTAAATGTGGATGGAGTAGAGGAAAGCGATCAACTACTGCCGATTGCTGCGGATTTAACAAAGGAAGAGGAAGTTGCGAATGTTTTTTCAGCTGCATTTAAGAAATTTGAGCGGATCGACGGTCTTGTTAATATTGCAGGAATCGCCCAGCCAGCAACACCGATTGAAGAAGTGAGCTTAGCAGATTGGGAGAAGATTATGAGTGTAAACGCTACAGCCCCCTTTTTAACTTGCCGTGCTGCGGTACCTTATATGAAAAACAATGGTGGTGGAGTGATTGTTAATATCGCTTCTATTTCCATGGTGAGGCCTCGGCCCGGCTTAAATGCTTATATCGCTTCAAAGGGAGCTGCCGTTTCATTTTCGCAAGCATTGGCTATTGAATTAGCCGATTACGGGATTCGAGTAAATGTTGTGAACCCAGGTCCGGCAGATACGAATATGCTTGGGGATTTTGCAGCGAAGAATACAGATATTGAGGCAACAAAGGAAAGTGTTTTTAAGAAAAGTGTTCCATTGGGAAGGCTGATTAGTCCTAGTGATATTGCTAATTCCCTTGTCTATTTGTGTTCAAAGGAAGCGTCTATTGTGACAGGTTCTGTCTTAAATGTAGATGGTGGAAGGGGGATTTAACTAGTGACGGCAGTTAATGTAGAAATTCAAGGATGTTACATAGATGGTGAATGGATAGTCCCTAAAAAAGAGAGATTAATAGAAGTGAAAAATCCAGGAGACGGTTCAACTTTAGCTTTTGTTCCAAGAGGGGACAAGGAGGAAATTGACCTTGCAGTAAATGCAGCAAAAAAAGCATTTCATTCAAAAGAATGGAAGACGTTTAGTCCTTATAATCGGGGGAAGCTTCTTTATCAGGCAGCGGAAATCATTCGTGAGAATAAGGAAGAATTAGCAAAGTTAGAGACGCTAGATGTCGGAAAACCACTGAATCAATCTGCTGTGGATGTTGAGATTGCTGTACGTTATTTTGAATATTACGCTGGAATAGCAGATAAAATTCTTGGAGAAACGATTCCAGTTGAACCAGGAATCATTGATTACACTGTTCGTGAACCGATCGGAATTGTCGGACATATTATTCCGTGGAATTATCCTTTGCAAATTGCAGCAAGAAGCATTTCTGTGTCTATTGCAACCGGGAATGCTGCTATCTTGAAGCCAGCAGAAGATACTCCGTTAACGACTCTTAAACTAGTTGAATTAATAGAGCCTTTAGGGCTGCCAAAAGGTATTTTGAATGTTGTTACAGGCTACGGCCATGAGGCAGGTGCTGCGCTTTCAAGTCACCCTGATATAAACCATATTACTTTTACTGGTTCCGTAGAGACAGGGAAAAGAGTTATGGAGTCAGCTGCCCAAAATATTGTACCCGTTACCCTTGAGCTTGGAGGAAAATCCCCAAATATTGTCTTTGCAGATTGTAATGAAGAGGAAGCACTTAAGTGGGTGCTTAAGTCCATTGTGCAAAATGCAGGCCAGACTTGTTCTGCAGGGTCCCGTTTGGTAATTGAAAAATCAATAAAAGAAAATTTCGTAGGGAAGCTTGCGGCAGCTATGGAGAAGCTTTCAATCGGTCCTGGTATGGACAATCATGATCTCGGACCAGTGCTCTCTGAAAAGCAATTTAATCGTATTAAAAGTTTTATTGATTTGGCTAAACAAGACGGAATTAGGATTGTAACCGGTGGAGAGCGTGAGGTAATAGAAGGGAAAGAATTAGCCTACTACCTTCAGCCAACCATCTTGGATAATGTTCCTGCAAGCCATCTTCTTGCACAGGAGGAAATCTTTGGCCCTGTATTGACAGTAACCACTTTCGAATCAGAAGAAGAAGCAATCGAAATCGCAAATGGCACACCGTACGGACTTGTTGCCGGTGTTTGGACTGAAAACGGCGGGCGAGCTCACCGTGTTGCCAGCCAGCTCCAATGCGGCCAAGTATTCATCAATCACTATGGGGCAGGTGGAGGCATCGCCCAGCCATTCGGCGGATACAAAAAAAGCGGCTTTGGCCGGGAGAAAGGGCTAGAGGCACTCCGAAATTATACTCAATTAAAAAACGTGGCGCTGAAATATTAAGGGCGTAAGTTTGACAGTAATGACGGGATTTTGTTTCAGTAGAATGCTAGCAATTAATAAACCATTCGAAAAGCCAATATTTCTAAGTATTAGAAAAATGAAAGGAGCATGAAATGGAGTCCATTATTCGTTTAGAAAATGTTTCTTTTTCATACAAAATCAATGAAAAAACGAAAGTATCCGTTCTTAAGAATATCTCCTTTTCCATATTCCCTGGAGAATATGTAGCCATAATTGGCCACAATGGATCAGGAAAATCTACCTTATCCAAACACCTTAACGGGATCTTGACTCCAGACAGCGGGGATGTCTGGGTACACGGGCATAACACAAAGGATGTCAACAAGAAACGATCTATTCGTCAAGCGGTTGGCACGGTATTCCAACATCCAGATAACCAAATCGTTGCGACGATTGTGGAGGAAGATGTAGCATTTGGCCTGGAGAATATTGGCGTGCCAAGAGAAGAAATGAAAAAGAGAGTAGATGAAGCTTTAAATGTTGTCAAAATGTCTCAGTTCCGCCACAGACCGCCGCATCACCTCTCCGGGGGACAGAAGCAAAGGGTCGCGATTGCCGGGGTGCTGGCTATGAAGCCAGATTGCATTGTTTTTGATGAAGCAACAAGTATGCTAGACAGTTTTGGCCGGAAAGAAGTTCTTCAGGTGATGAGGAAAATGAACAATATGGGAATGACGATTATTACCGTTACACACCATATGTCGGAAGCGGCGGAAGCTGACCGGATTATCGTCATTGAAGGCGGGCAGATTGTCATGGATGGTCCGCCGCTTGAAATTTTTAAACATAAGCTGGAATTAGAAAATCTGCAATTAGAAGTGCCTTCAGTGAGCCAAATGGCCGAAGTGATTCACAGCCAATTTAACACTTTTTCAAAGGACATCATTCAGGAAAATGAGTTTATTGAAGAAGTGGAGAAATTTCACAAAGAGGAGGTGGGAACATGACGGGCAGGCCAATCATCGAAATAGAAAACCTATCCCATACGTATATGAAGGGAACCCCAATGGAGCATGTTGCCTTAAAAGGAGCCAACCTTTATGCAGAAGAAGGTGAATGCATAGCCATCATTGGCCATACAGGATCCGGAAAGTCGACTCTAATCCAGCATTTCAATGGACTGATGCGTCCGGAATCTGGAAAAGTAATCATTGATGGGGAAGATTTATCGAAGAAAAAGGTGGATTTGAAAACACTGAGGCAAAAAGTGGGACTTGTTTTTCAAAACCCGGAGGATCAGATTTTTGAAAAAATTATAGGTGATGACATTGCCTATGGGCCCTTTAAATTAGGTCTTCCACTTAAGGAGGTGAGGGAGCGGGTCAAATGGGCGATGGACGTGGTTGGTTTAGATTTTGAGGAAATGAAGGACAGACAGACCTTTGCGTTAAGCGGCGGTCAGAAACGGAAGGTAGCCTTAGCAGGAATTCTAGCCTTAAAACCGAAGATATTAGTTCTTGATGAACCTACAGCTGGTCTGGATCCGAGGTCAAGAAAGGAATTGCTGGATAAAATTAAACGGTTAAACAAGGAAGAAAAATTAACGGTCGTTTTTGTGTCACACAATATGGAAGAGGTTGCCATGCTGGCAGACCGAGTATATGTGATGGCAGAAGGAACCGACGTGTTAACAGGCACCCCGAAAGAAATTTTTACGGATAAAGAAAAACTGCAGAATCATCAAATAGGGACCCCCGAAACAGTACAGGTTCTTTATAAATTAACTGATCTTGGATACCAGGTAAATACGGAAGCTTTTTCCGTCATGGAAGCAGCAGAGGAAATTATGAAGGTTCTTGCCGGCAAGAAGGAGGGTTCAGAACATGTCCAGCGAATTTGAAATATCCCGTAGTATTACAATCGGTCAATACGTACCAACAGGCTCATTTATTCATCGATTAGACCCAAGAATAAAGCTTCTTGTTTTTGTCATTCTCGTGGTGGCGATTGCCTTTAATACGAGTTATTTCGGAAATGCCATTGGTCTAGTTTTATCTCTTTATTTATTCTGGGCATCCAAAATCCCAATCAGCTACGGTTTATCCGGTGTGAAACCAGCCATTCCATTTATTGTCATATTAGCTGTTTTACAGCTGCTTTTTCAAGGACAGCTCTTTTCTGATGGCAGGGTGTATGTGGATTATGGCTTTATCTTAATCACCAGTGAAAGCATTCGTTTGGTAGTTGTATCTGCCGTTCGATTTATTGAAATTATCTTCTTAAGCAGTGTTCTCACCTTATCAACTTCCACCACAGAATTAACACATTCCATTCAAAGCTTATTGAGCCCGTTAAAGAAAATTAAGTTTCCTGTCCACGAAATCTCATTAATTACAACGATTGCAATTCGATTCGTCCCAACCTTCGCCATCGAGATGGAAAAAATGATGAAAGCACAAGCCTCAAGAGGAGCTGACTTTGGTACTGGCGGCTGGTGGAGAATTGTTCAAAGAACAAAAGAAATGTTTCCAATCATTATCCCTTTATTTAATATCGCCTTATCAAGGGCGGAGGATTTGATTCTTGCAATGGAATCACGCTGCTATACCCCAGGAGGCGAAAGGAGTTCCTACTCCGTATATAAAGCAATTACGAAGGACTATCTTGTCCTACTGGTTGGACTGCTTTTCTCATTACTATTACTTTTTTATCCGTTTCCTTTTTAATTAAAGGCTGTTTTCGAATGTTTATCGGCGAATCAAAAAAACACAATCTTTTAGCAAATAAAGAGCCTGTTTAAAAAATCCAAAAACAAAAGGGGAGTATTTGAATGAAAAAATCTTTAACAGTTCGTGATATTGTCATCGCTGGGGTGTTAGGTGCAGTTGCCATTTTATTAGGGGTAACACGATTGGGGTATATTCCAGTTCCAACAGCAGCTGGAAATGCCACAATCATGCACATTCCCGCTATTATTGGGGGGATTATGCAGGGACCATTGGTTGGCTTAATTGTTGGCGCGATTTTTGGAATATCCTCATTCCTAAACGCAACAGTCCCTCTCTTTAAGGATCCATTAGTAGCGATTTTACCGCGGCTTTTTATCGGTGTGGCTGCATGGCTAATATATGTTGGACTCCGCCGCAAAAATGAATACATAGCGGTTGGTGCTGCTGCATTTATCGGGACATTAGCGAATACTGTACTTGTGTTAACGATGGCTGTAGTCCGCCATTATTTAACCGCGGGAGTAGCCTGGACCGTCGGAATCACAAACGGAATTCCTGAAGCCATTGTAGGTACTATTGTTACATTAGCGGTCGTATTAGCTTGGAAACAGATTGGCAAAACACAAAAATCAAAGATTTCTAAGGATTTATAAGGGATGCATAATCAAATTACAGATGTGCCGGGAGTAAAAGTTGGCAATAAAGAAAATCAACAGGCATTGACCGGTTGTACCGCTATTCTTTTTGAAAGGGGTGCGGTAGCGGGGGTGGATGTAAGAGGGTCCGCTCCCGGAACCCGGGAAACCGATCTTTTAGACCCGGTTAATTTAGTTGATAAAGTTCATGCCATCTGTTTAAGCGGTGGAAGTGCGTTTGGTTTGGATGCCGCTTCCGGCGTAATGCAATTCTTAGAGAATGAGGAGATCGGCTTAGATGTGGGTGTCGCTAAGGTTCCAATAGTTCCAGCAGCTGTGTTGTTTGATCTGCCGTACGGCGACCCCAAAATTCGACCCGATAAACAGATGGGTTACGAGGCTGCAAAGGCGGCAACAGCAGAAATGTTTAGCACAGGAAATTACGGAGCCGGCTGTGGTGCTACCGTTGGAAAATTGGCTGGTCCTGGCTTTTGTATGAAGGGCGGTCTCGGTAGTGCGTCACTCCGCTTAGAAAATGGTGTGGTGATAGGGGCGATAGTGGCTGTCAATCCTGCTGGTGATGTCCGCGACCCTTCCACGGGAGAAATTTTGGCAGGACCTTATAAAGAAGGGAAGCTTGTTGATAGTATCAAGCTTCTTGAAAAAAACTATCAACCTACTATTCCTGTTGGGTCTAATACCACAATTGGCGTTATTGCGGTCAATGCGGATTTAACGAAGGCGGAGGCAACGAAGGTTGCCCAAATGGCTCAAGACGGGTACGCAAGAACGATTTATCCAGCTCATACTCTGTTTGATGGGGACACCATTTTTGCCGTGGCTACCGGAGGAGACAGGGTTCCAGTAGATGTGATTGGCGGGCTTGCAGCAAAGGTCATGGAGATGGCGATCATTAACGCGGTTAAATCAGCAGAAAGTATTGAAGGAATTATCGCTCATAAAGATTTATTTAATAAAGATAAATCAGAGCTGTAATAAGTCGCTGTAAATAACTATGTGGATAAAAATATCCAATCCGAACAAATGTGAAGGAGTGAGACTTTTTGAAATTAGTTATGAGCTGGAATGAATGGTCTAACTTTGATGCCATCGGTCTCGCCGAATTGATGCGGAAGGGTCAGATTACCCCGCGAGAGGTGGCCGAACAGGTTGCCCTTGCTATCGGCGACTTAAATCCTTCGGTCAACGCCGTCATAGAGGTCTTCGATGATGCGGTCAATGACCCCATGAAAGACGGAACGAACCCTGCCGGGATCTTTGCGGGAGTACCTTTTCTGATTAAGGATCTAGGACCCACTGTTAAAGGGCGTCTACAGGAAATGGGTTCTCTGTTGATGCGAGGAAATCGTGCTTCAGCCGACAGCTTCCTTACCAGTCGCATTCGCCAAGCAGGTCTCAATATCATCGGGCGGACGACAACACCTGAGTTTGGGCTCTGCAGTTCAGCCGAGAATCCAGAAGTCTATGTTACGCGAAATCCGTGGAATCTTGACTATACAACCTGCGGATCTTCTGCGGGCACGGCAGCCTCGGTTGCGGCAGGAATCATTCCAATCGGACATGCAACTGATGGAGGCGGCTCAATTCGAATTCCTGCGGGTGTTAACGGCAACATTGGTCTGAAGCCATCCCGTGGCGTCTTTTCGGTTGGCCCTTACGGTTCTGACTTGATGGGTGTTGTCTCTGCTCAGGGCTGCCACTCACGCACAATACGTGACACCGCAGCCTTTGTGGACAGTTGCAGGGGTGGAGCACCAGGCGAGTTCATGCCATATTGGATGCCGCCGGAGCCTTACTCCGAGCTGATACGCCGGGATCCGAAAAAACTTCGTATCGCCGTTTCACATGAGTGGGGAGATTACTCGTCCACACCACACATAGTTGCTGAATTGGAGCGGGCGGCCCGCTTTCTCGAAGCACTTGGCCATCACGTCGAGTGGGTGATTCCGGACATTGACTTTCATACCGCATACGAGGCACAAACCGAGTGCTATATCATGAACTTTACACAAACTATTCAGGGTCTATTGGAGCAAAAAGGCTTGGAAAAGCCACCTGCCAATCTTATTGAACCGTTGTGTATTCGGGTCTGGGAAGAAGGCCGTTCCGCCTCGTATACGCAACGTGCCAAGATGCAGGCGAAGTTCAACGACACTTCCCGCAGGGTAGCCGCCTTCTTTGAAGACTGGGATATCATCCTGACCCCGACGATTGCCCTGCCTACGCCATTGGTTGGAACGAAGGAGTATCTGACAATAAGTGATAATCCTTCAGTCTACGACTGGTTCAGAAACCTCTGGGGGATATTCTCGTATACTCCGATTGCCAACCTTTGTGGCCTTCCGGGCATCTCGTTGCCGATGGCTGAACTTAAGAACGGGCTGCCGCTTGGAATTCATGCGCTTACACGGCAAGGAGACGATGGATTGCTACTGCAGCTGGGAGCCCAAATCGAGCGCGCACTAAATGGAAAATGGAACCACGGGCGGCGGCCAGGTGTACATGTAACATCGATTGATGCAGTGCCGCAACAACTTTAGCCTGACTGTAAGAAAGAACCAAAAGGGCTAGTGTGGGGGTCAGGGGGCCCAAGTTTTTAAAATTACAAATCAAAATAAAACGAATCAAGAAAGCTTGATTTATCGGTACTTGATGGTACATCAAGTAACTAAAAAAATAAGTGCCAGCAAGAATCAAACCTGCTTGAGAACTGATTGCTAAAGTCTAGAAAGAAAAATATTTATTTTTTTCCGCTAATCAATATCTTAGCGGAATTTTTTTATTTGCAAAAAAATTTATGAATAAAATCCCTAAGTGGAATGGATTACAACCGAGTACTGTAAAATCTGATGAAGTACATATCAAAAAGCCCGTTCCCACCCACTATTTTAGATATCGCTGCTTTCACATGAAAGTCGCTTTTTTTGTTGACATTGATAATCATTTTCAATTATAATCTAGATATATATTGATAATGGTTCTCAATTGATGTCAGGAACTAATAAAGTGCGATGAGAAGTCCTATATAAAGGGGTATTTCAATGGTAAAAAATAGTTATGAAGTTTCAATAAAAACTCTCACTGATTATCATTTGGAATCTTTTATTAATTGTCCGTACAGATTTTATAATCAATATATTTTAAATGAACCTAACCTCCCAATTCATTGGAGACAGGTGGTTCAGAAGGTAATTAATAAAATTGTAAAGGATTATTTTCATCTTTCAATTAAAGAACAAAATAATTTAGGTTTATTAAAGTTAATAGAACAAAATTGGAAAACCATTAATGTAAATATCTTTGACAATAAAATTCAATATTATATTGTCTTATCAAAAATAACCGATCATTTACTCAGATTATTATCATCCAATGAGACTGTAACCCCTCCATTATTCCTTTACGAAAAAGTACATACCTATATTACGGAATTAGAATCAGCAATATCAGTAACATTTGAAGTAGGAGAATGGTCAAAAGATACTTTTATTTTAAAAAAATATCTCCTCGACTGTGATGATAGTTTAATCATGCTATATCAGTATTTATCCACTGTTTTTTCATATAAAGCATTTGGTGTTCTTCCCGAAAGAATAGAATTGATAAGCCTTTTAGAAGGAAAAAAGTACATTTTCTATCCGACTGAACAAGAAATATCTAGAGGGTTGAAATATCTTGGATTTATAAAGGATTGGATTAAAAAACCTAGCCGATATAAAAAGATGAATTCATTTAATCAATGTGTGAAATGTCCTTTAAATAAACAATGTGAAGTAGAAATTCTTGAAGACGATGACACTTTTTTTGATTTTCTTAAATTGCATTAAGGAAATTTAATGAAAGGGGATTGTAAAAGTGTTAGTTTGTAAATACCATGTTAAGAAGGCTCTCAACAGACTTGATATTCCTCATGTTGTTAAAGTTGAAAATTTCAAAAGCAACTGTTCTTTTTGTAAAAAAGAAGCAAATTTTAAAATCTTTTACTCAATACCTTTCTTAAAGACATTTAATAAAAAAAATCAAGCACTTCTTGGTAAATGATTTTATAAAAGGAAAAACAAAGATCGTCCATATGCCGCTTAGTCGGGTGAGTGATAGGCAGAAAGCTGGAAGGAAAAATGAGAATTTTTCAAAGTAACTTAACAAATATAATTTTATTGGTTAATATGTTTAATCATGATTATTAAAAAATTTTTGTGTGTTGGGTAGCTAATCGAA
This sequence comes from Neobacillus bataviensis, assembly GCF_019969725.1. The sequence goes on along the minus strand of NZ_JAHXYW010000001.1, from coordinate 610,721 downwards.
CTAGTCTAGTAGGAGGTAGGAACCCTCCTACTAGACCAAATGTTAAGTAAATTCTAATATATACTTAAATTTGTGGATATGACAAAGGTATAAGTGTAAACGAAACTGTGGTTGAACGAGTTTGATACTTCTCTTTATTCATCATAATATCCCGGAGGAAAACCATTATTTATCGACTTTCTCCTTAAAATTACGTAAACATTTTTGGCATATACAATCTTTTCTTATGCTTTTTGCAGGGACGGTTTCGAAAATCTCATTAGGGAACTCTTCGTTATTGCACCAACAGTTCGCATCTTTTGTGCATTTGTTTTCCTCCCTGCAAAGAGGACAATATTTATTAGACACTTACAACACTCCTTCAGCGAAAATTTCCCAGGGGGGAAGAAAAGACCCACGAAGGGCTTCCAATTGCCCATACAGATTTTTTGCCTTAAACAAATTTTTGTTTAGATCTCTCTTCATCATGACAGAACACTCCTAAAAACTAAATACTAATAATCTTCTATAAACTTCTAATTTTTCCTACTTGTTTTTAAAAGTAACAGTCTATTGTAGTCAGTATTATGGGACCGTGTGAGGACATTTTAACCAAGAAGCATATAGAAGGCATAAGTCTTTTATTAAATTTCATAAATTATATTTACAGGCGTTCAATAAAAATATTAATGTTCGCGAAGCATACCTATCAATGGACAAGCAGATCGAAAATACATTGGAGAAACCAAAGCCGGGCCATGTAAACACAGACTCTATTAAAGGGCAAAGTCGATCCTTAAAAGAGGTGAAAGGTTAATAAAAGGGGTTCATAATGCCCTAACCCATCCGGGAAGTGAGAGAAATGTCCATCAAAGGGTAAATGAAAGACAAAACCGATCTAGTAATCAGGTGAACGGTAAATAAAAAGAGTTTTTAATACCCGATCCCATCATGAAAACTAGAGAAATGTCCTTCATAATGTGGAGGTATGAAAAACGAGCAAAATCAACAACCAAGTTTAACAGAGCCTTTTATTATTGAGATTTTGGCAAAGAAAAAGCACCGATTTTCAACGGTGCTTTCCCATGATTAAATTGTAGCTTTTGCTTCTTTTCCTACGTTGTTCTTTACAAACACTGCTACCACCAAAATGATAGCCATAGCAATTGGAATAACTAAATGAAGTGATTCTGGAATTAAGATGTGGACCTTTTCTAAGCCTTTATCTTCAACCATCATTTTACCTGCAGCAAAGGTTAGTAAACCCGCACCAGCATAAACGATAATAGGAAATCTCTCCATTAAACTCGTTAATAATTTGCTGCCAAAAATAATGATTGGGATGGAGATGAGGATTCCAATTGCAATCGGCAGAATTCCTTCCGCAACGCTTGATAACGCAATAACGTTATCAATAGACATTGCAAAATCGGCAATCGCAATCGTTTTGATTGCTGCTAGAACTTGATCTGATGGTTTGATATTTGCGTTTTCTTCTTCTTTATTTGCGATTAAATTGTAGCTGATACGTAACAAGATTAAACCGCCCACTAATTGCACGAAGGGGATTCCTAGAAACTGAATTAAAACAGTTGCTGCTAGAATCCTTAATACAATAGCCATTAATGTCCCGCCAAAAATTGCCCGATTTCTCAAATGCTGGGGGACTTTACTAGCAGCTAATGCAATAACCACCGCATTATCACCCGATAACAAAATATCGATTCCTATTAAACTTAAAATTTGTAGAACTGTCATGTCTTTAGAATTCCCCCTGTTTATGTATATTTTTTAAACTTCTATGTTATTGATATATCATATCTTTTTGGACTCTGGCAAAAAATTTTATGAACTTAATATGGAAATTTTGACCAATATTAGTTTTTTGTTAGTGTCCTTTACGGCAGATCCTTTGTGTAATACCAAAAGTTGGTGCCATTTTTACCTATTTTAGTTTCTTAAATCCATACTTTTCTAACGTTTTCATTGATTGGTCACCTTTAAGATAATCGTAGAATAGTTGGGCTTCTTTTTGATGTGGACTATTCTTAATTACACCTAGAGGATATATAATCGGATCATGTGTGTCTTCTGTCGCGGTTGAAACTATTTCAACTTTTTGAGAAGTTATAGCATCTGTCTTATATACAAGACCTGCGTCAACATTGTTAGACTCGACATACGTAAGCACTTGTCGAACATCTTTTGCATATACTACTTTTCCTTCAATTGACTTCCAAACATTTAGCTCATCTAAGGTCTGCTTACCATATTGCCCTGCTGGAACGGACTCAGGGGTACCAAGTGCTACCTTATCAGCTTTTGTTAAATCTTCGAATGAATTAATTTCTTTATTTGAATCCTTTGGTACTATCAGGACAAGATCGTTTCCTACTAAATCTGTTCCGTTTTTCTTTTCAATAAGTCCATCTTGTACTAATTTCTGAAATTTGTCCTCAGCAGCAGAGAAGAATAGATCGACAGGTGCTCCCTGGGAAATTTGCTGCTGAAGTGCCCCAGATGCTCCAAAGTTATAATTTATAATGACATTTGGATGTTTTTTTTCAAAATCTGCTTTAATATCATTTAAGGCATTTTGTAAACTTGCTGCTGCTGAAATTGTTAATTCCACTTTCTTTTCAGAAGCTGCTTCTTTCTGTTCTTTTGTTGAACATCCAGATAAGGCTAATAATAGCATCACCGTAAAAAATAAAAGATATAATTTTTTCATCAAGCTCTCCCTTTCAAACGAAATATAACCAAACAAAACTAATTATAGTTATAAAAACAGAAATTTATCTTCCCAGCAATTTAAGTCAGACAGGGAAAATGAAGTATGAGACCTTATAAAAAAGGCTGCTGGAAAATTCAGCAGCCCTCTTTTTTGGAACAGCTAGCAGTGTTCCTTACCACGGCCACTCGCTGCCTTCCACATCTTCCAGGAGCAGCACATCGACTACCGCACCTTCTTTGAAACCTGTTGGCCCACCTGGCAATACCATTAAACTATTTGCTCTTGCTAGTGTTGACACCATACTTGATTTATCAAATCCAACTGGTTCGACTTGTAACCCTTTCTCGCTAAAGGACAGATAACTTCGCACAAATCGAGTAAATGCATTTGAAGTGGCAACATCTGCTTGTAAATTGGCTCTTACTTTTTTTAAATGAGGCTTCTTTGAGCCAAATAATGTATTAACTATGGGTCTTACAAAAAGCTCAAACCCTACATAACAAGCTGAAGGATTCCCTGAAAGACCAAATAATAATTTACCGTTCAATTCCGCAACGGTCGTGACGCTTCCTGGACGCATCGCAATTTTGTTAAATAATACACGTGCACCAAGCTTCTCATAAATAGCAGGTAAATAATCGAAGTCACCAACAGATACACCACCTGTTGTAATCAAAATATCTACTTCGTTTATTGCATTTGAAATAGCTTTATAGCAGTCTTCAAAATTGTCGGCTAACTTTCCAAAATAATCAGGAATAGCACCCACACGTTCAATTTGTGCATGAACCATATGTGCATTACTATTCCTAATTTTCCCAGGTTGAAGTTCCTCATTTACATCTAACAGTTCAGTTCCTGTTGCATAAATGCCAATAAGAGGTTTTTTTACAACTTCAACTTGGTGGTAACCGAATGTTGCCAGTAACGCTTGAACACCAGGATTAATATAGGTACCTCTTGGAACTAGTACATTTCCTTTTTTTACATCTTCTCCTCTAAAAGATACATTGTCACCTGCTTGAAAGGATCGTTCTATAGATATGTATTTTTTTCCGCTTTTCTCAAATTCCTTTGTTAACTCAAGTAAGACAACCGTATCACAGTGATCTGGCATTTGTGCACCTGTCATAATACGGACTGCTTGAAATGGTTTCACTTCTTTCGTTACAACATAACCAGCACCGATTTCTTCAATGACCTCAAAAACAACAGGATTGCTTCTGCTAGCTGTAAGTGAATCTTTTGAACAAATTGCAAAACCATCATACCCAGAACGATCAAAATGAGGTACATCATGGTCTGCAATTAAATCTTCGCTTAAGTACCTTCCATATGCTTGTTCAAGCTTTACTTCCTCTGCTTCCCCAAAGCGGGCAAAACTCATGACCTTTTCAACTGCTTCTCCAATTTGAATAGGGGTTCTTACTTCTACCATGATAAATTCTTCCCTTTCTAAATTGAGTAAAATACTAAAAAGCATAATATTTATAACTAGACTTACTTGATTATAACAAATTATAAAAAGTGATAAACAGAATTAATATTTTATATCATGGAAATCCAAACACTCTTAGTATAAACGGCATTACAACAGGTAAAGACTATCTCCATAATCATAAGAAGGGATTTTTGAACATGATTAAATCGGATTTATTAATAGAAATAATTGAAAGAATACCAACAATGTCTGATGAAGAATTAATTTCATGGAGTGAAGATTGTTCCAAAGAAATAGTTAGAAGGAAAATGGTCAAAAAGCAAAAACTCATGAAAGCCAAAAAGGAAAACAGAATTAAACGAATTAAATAGAAGAAACCCGATCATTTATAAATGGACAGGTACTTTTGTGAAAAAGCTGGTCAAGTTTCCGACTAGCTTTTTCGTATGATTATAAAATGGGCATATTATTTGAATTGTTAACAATAGGGAAACAATAATAAATATGGAAGGGAGAGATTTAATGAATACACCTGAAGCAAAAAAGGGAATAAAACACAAAAGATTAACCTTAAGGAATATTGTCCAAAGAGCGGTATTTATTACTATTGGTGCCATCATTATGGCTTATGGTTTAGAAGCAGTGTTAATTCCAAACAATATGATCGACGGTGGTGTAACGGGCTTATCCATGATTTTGAGTCATGTGACCGCCATAAATCTAAGTATATTTTTAGTTATTTTAAACTTGCCTTTCTTTTTCTTAGGATATAAACAAATCGGTAAAACCTTTGCGATTAGCATGTTGTATGGAATTGTAGCTCTCTCTGTGGCGACTTCTTTTATGCATCATGTAAAACCTATCGTAAATAATGAGTTACTGGCAGTTGTTTTCGGTGGTTTAATTTTAGGTTTAGGGGTAGGTTTAACAATCAGAAATGGTGGAGTTTTAGATGGTACAGAAACATTGGCAATTTTAGTTGAGAAAAGACTCCCGTTTTCTGTAGGTGAAATTATCATGTTTGTAAATGTGATTATCTTCACGATTGCAGCTTTTGTCTACTCTTTAGAAAATGCTTTATTCTCAATGCTTACATATTATATTGCATTCAAGACTATTGACGTTGTTGTTAAAGGATTGGATGATATGAAATCCGTGTATATCATAAGCGATAATACTGACGAGATTTCGGATGCGATAACAGAGCGTTTAGGTCGGGGCGTGACCTATTTGCACGGAGAGGGTTCCTATAGCGGCGAAGATAAACGAGTTATATTATGTGTTTTTACAAGGCTTGAGGAGACCAAGATGAAAGATATCATTAGGGAGCTAGACCCCCAAGCATTTATCATTGCTACTGATGTATCTTCCGTATATGGTGGTCGATTTAAGAAAAAAGATATTCATTAAAACAGAATAAAATAAGTATTTTCAAAAATGGGATGAGCAGCTTCTTTTTACATATTGCAAGACCAACCTATTCCCTATAATCACAAACGAATTAAGGCAAAAATAATAGGCATGAGCCCAGTACAATACCGGACTCATGCCTAACTCGCTGCCTAACCCGAAATACGTGTCTAACTTTACGGGATCACTTCATTAGCGGCTGCTTTTACTATTATTATTCAACATACTATCTAAATAACGGATTACTTCATCTGGTTTACCGGAAACTTTCTCATCCCGTTCTTGATCTTTCACAAGTTTTTCTTTTGCTTTCCTTAAAACTTCTTCCTCAATTGCTTGCGGAACGACTACAACCCCATCAGCATCCGCGACAATGATGTCTCCTGGACTTACTGAGGTGCCGCCGCAAGAAATCGGGACGTTGACTTCACCCCAGCCGCCCTTAGCACTTGAGGCAACTGTGGTACCTTTGCAGAAAACTGGAAAATTCAGCATTTTTACCCCGAGGATGTCTCGAATAACCCCATCGGTTACGACCCCTTTTATGCCTAATGTTTGCGCCAGCCCAAGGATGAAATCCCCTGCGATGGTTCGATAGGTATCACCTTTGGCATCTACAACGATAATATCTCCTGGCTTGGCCTCACGAATAGCACGTAAAACACATTGATTATCTCCGACAGGCATTTTAACAGTATAGGCGCGGCCTGCCATTCTGTATTCTTCTTTTAATGGTTTAATGGATGGATCCATATTATTTAGCCCTTGCATGGTGTCAGAAATACAGGTGGTTGGAATTTCTTGAAATGCTGAAACAATTTCGCTCATGGTTAGCTCCTTTACTATTTTTATAGAGTATATTTTTATGTTACCTAATACTTTGTACATTCCATAATAGTAAAAAGGAATGGATAAATATAACTAGAAGGAATCAAAAATAGTTTAATCGATTATCCTACTCTAATCAATTGAAAATTCTAAATATTTTGCAAGTAATTAATATATAGAATAATTGCATAATAAAAAGTTATGGTTTTAGATAAAAAGAGTGAATTTTATTTTAATAGTATTCTATTTTAAAGTTAATGATGAAAGCGATAACAAATATGAAAAATAACGGAGGGGATCAAATGTTTAAACAGAAATGGCTAATGGTCGTGATGACAGGTCTTCTGGCTTTTAGTTTGGCAGCCTGTTCAGGAACGGACAAAACATCAGGTGGAAATTCTAAAAAAGAACAGAAAGAATACAAACCTGAAAAGGCGATCTCAATTATGGCTCCATCGGGGGCTGGGGGCGGAATTGATACAGCCGCAAGAATCGTCGCCAAACTTGCCAATGAAAAAGGCTTAGTAGACCAGCCGATTACGGTCGAGAATAAACCAGGCGGTGGACAAGTTCTAGGTACGACCGAATTTGCTACGCAGGAAGTGGGAAATGACACTAAACTTATGCTTGCTTCTACTCCGTTCGTTCTTAACTTCATTAAGGGTGAAGGAACAGCTACTGTTTCCTTCCGTGATGTGACACCTCTGGCCCGATTGCAGGTGGACTATGGGGTTCTTGCCGTAAAAGCTGACTCAAAATATAAAGATCTGAAATCGCTTATGGATGCAATCAAAGCAGATCCTACCTCCTTGACTGTTTCTGGCGGCGGGGCACCAGGAACATGGGATTACTTGAATGCCATTCTTGTTGCTGATTCCTATGGAATTGATGGCAAGAAGGTGAAGTATACAGCTTATGATGGCGGTTCAGAAGCCGTTACAGCGCTGCTTGGCGGAAATGCGGATGTTCTCACGTCTGACTTATCCAGTGTTGCTGAATATTTGAAATCTGGAGATGTAAGAGTGTTAGGAATTAGTTCTACTGAAAGAATTACTGGGGAATACTCAAACATTCCAACATATAAGGAACAAGGCTTTGACGTAGTGAAAGAGAACTGGCGCGGCCTATATGGTCCGAAGGATATGTCAAAAGAAGCTAGTGGAAGGCTGAATTAGAAAGACTAGGAATTCAGGATGGTTACATGAATTCTAAGGATTTAATTGCCTCCATGGAATCTGAAGAAGCGTCTTATCTAAAATTATATAAAAAACTTGGCTAAGCTAAAAAATAAGAGTTTAGCATTTTATTATGAGTGAGAAGAGATCACCTCTTTCTCACTCATTCTTATAGGAGGGATATTTTTGAACAAAGCGTTTGACAGATGTTTAAGTTTAGCTTTAGTGGCAGTATGTTCATTATTTATTTTTGAAAGCACCAAGATGATGAAGAGAAAGAAGTAAGGCGTGTTTTCGAGGAAACTCGGCTATTTTTGAAACAAGGCAAAGACGTATTAATTATGGCAAATAATCAAGAAGAAGTGGTATTGGAGACAAAAGAAATTGGTTTGAAGCAAAATATTGATTCTTTGACAATAAGTAAAATGGTGTCGGCGATGTTGGCCGATGTTACAGAGAAGATTGTAAATTCCACCGGTTTAAAGAGATTGGTGGTAGCAGGCGGGGACACTTCCGGAACTGTCAGCCGGAAATTAGGCATAAGAGGAAACTATGTTCTTAAAGAGATTGAGACTGGTTTACCGTCTGGATTGGCATTGGGACGTCCAATGTTAATTGTCTTAAAATCGGGAAGTTTTGGTAAACCTGATTTTCTTGTTCGTGCTGTTGAGCATTTGAAAGACCTTTCACAGTAAGGTAATTCGTTAAAGAGGTAATCGGCAACTATATATTGCTTCTTTTGCTGAACAAGCGAAAGAAGCTTTTTTATTGCCTTATTTACTTTTTGAGTTTGGATTTATTCAGTGGGTATAAAATATGGAACAGGGACGGTTCTTTCTGTTGCTCTTTGGTAATTTTCTATGATATATTACCAGCATCACTTATTAAAGACGTTTAATAAGTTTTTTAATGAATACTTATTAAACGTCTTTAATAAGTTTATGTTAATAGGCGGTGACTTTTGTGAATACGACTGTAAAATCCATGAGAATGGAAATTCTTCGCGGTATTCGTAAATCTCTTTTAGAAATAGGAAGTGCAACAAAAGTTGAACTTAGCGAAAAATTAGGAATTAGTTTCCCTACAATAAGTAAATTCTTAAGCCAAATGGAAAAGAACGGTGAACTTATTTCAGTTGGCCTTGATGATTCAAGTGGTGGTAGAAGGGCAAAAAGATATACATACAATCCGGAATATATGTTAGGGCTGGCCATTTTTTTGGAAAAAACAGAAACCAATTATATTGTCTTTAACTGTTTAGGAGAAGTAAAAGACGAGGGGAAAACCTCAAGTGCATTAATCGATGATGAGTTAACATCATTAACCAAGTGTGTTGAAGAGTTAATCAAAAAGTATCCTAAAATCAGTTCTATAGCCATTGGTGTACCTGGTTCCGTTGATAATGGACGGATTATTTATATACCAGGTTATGACCATCTTCAAAACTTTGATTTGAAGGGATACTTAGAATATCGTTTCTCTATACCTGTAGTAATAGAAAACGATATGAATGCGGCAGTCCTTGGCTATCACGATCGAAAGGCAAAGAAAATTAGATCGCTCATTTATTTATATTCTGGTCAAAATGGTCCAGGTGCCGGCATTATGGTAAATGGAGTTGTTGTACGAGGCAGCACAAATTTTTCAGGAGAGGTTTCATTCGTCCCACAATATGATTACCGAAATTTCGGGCAGGCTTTGAAAACTGGAGTCGGGACGAAGAAAGCATCTATATCTGAGGAATACGAGATTGACGCTATTAGTAGGTTAATCGCTTCATTTACTGCAATCATAAACCCTCATTCCATTATTTTTTGCGAGGATGAAGTCGATCAATTGATTCTAGACCATATTGCAGAACGAAGCTCTAGATATATTCCTGCAGAGCATCTTCCGGATCTTAAAATGAGTGATTGGAAACAAGACTATCTATTTGGATTACAAAGTCTTGGTCTTGGTCTCATGATCACCGGAAAAAGCAGCTAAGACACTTATAAAAAAAGGCGGGGTTTTACATGGCTACATTCTTTTTAGTAATTATCTACTTGGCATTTATCAGCTTGGGGTTACCTGATTCCTTATTGGGAGTGTCATGGTCTATGATGCAATCGGAATTTGGGGCACCGCTTGAGACTGCAGGATTGCTTTTTATGACAATCGCTGGAGGAACAATCATTTCCAGTTTTGCTAGCGGAGCAGTACTTAAACGCTTCGGAACGGGCATTGTTACATTTTTCAGTTGTTTCATGACAGCTGGAGCACTGCTTGGGTTTCATTTTGCTCCATCGCTATTTTGGTTGTTTATTTTCGCTATACCACTTGGATTAGGTGCAGGGGCCGTTGATTCGGGATTAAACAATTATGTAGCTTCCCATTACAAAGCACACCACATGAGCTGGCTTCATTGTTTTTGGGGAGTTGGGGCTACACTTGGTCCAGTGATTATGGCTCAATTTATTTCAGGGCAGCATTCATGGAGAAGCGGGTATCTTGCCATTGCTGGTCTTCAGTTTGCATTAGTTATTATTCTATTCTTCACTTTGCCTTTATGGAATAAGGTAGGTGGAAACAGTCAGGTTATCTTAGCTAATGATCCAGAAAAACATAATAGTGGATTGAATAGAGCAGATGCTAAAAATCAAAAACCCATGCAAATTAGGGGAGTTAAACTAGCTTTGATCTCTTTCTTGTTTTATTGTGGCGCAGAGGCAACAATGGGTCTCTGGGGAAGTAGTTTCCTAGTAAATGTTAAAGATTTATCCGTAGAGACAGCAGCAAAATGGGTTTCCTTTTTCTATGCAGGAATAACCATAGGTAGATTTATAACAGGCTTTATTACTTTAAAAATAGGAAACCGTACTCTTATTCGGATGGGACAATTACTAGCATTATTTGGTGCGGCACTTCTATTTCTTCCATTGCCGTCCACGATCTCACTAGTTGGTTTTATTATGGTTGGATTAGGATTAGCACCTATTTTCCCATGTATGTTACATGAAACACCAAAACGATTTGGACAGGAACATTCAGAGACCATAATGGGGTATCAAATGGCTATTGCCTATACAGGCAGTACGTTCCTGCCGCCAATTCTTGGTTTCATTGCCGCACACTCAACAATAGGAATCTTCCCATTTGTCGTTGCAGGGTTTGTTGCCATCATGTTATTAGGTTCTGAAAAATTAAATGCCATATTGAATAGAAACGATTTATTACGTGAAAAAAAGAAAAACTCTAACGTAATTTAATTCATGGGACAATTTCAAAAACAGTTCCTTGGTTAAAATCAGTCACTTTCATTGAGCCATAAACCCCTAAATATAGTCTGGTTTGATCAAGGTTCGTTCCCAAATTAACATAATAAGATGATTGAGATCCAAAATTATAATCAGTTTCGATCACACTATAATCATTTAGTTTACCATCTGTTCTTACCCTACTATAAGCTAAAACCCCTCTAACAGGAGGGCGAGACTCTTCCTTTCGGGCAAGATCGGTAAACACAACGCTTCCCATTAAATCGGGGATTCCATTTCCCAAATAGGCTTGCACCCCTGTAAGTGCAGTTCCTCCAAACTTATCGGGCCTTTGGTCTTTATGAAAATAACTGGTTAGAGGCTGAAGACGCCTTACTGAAACTTTGATTGCTTCATCGTAATAAGCCATTGTTTTCTCGTCTAAACCCTGGGCATTAGTGCAATTCCTAATGATCGATGTAGGAAAAGCACCTTCCCAGCCTCGCCAGCCAAAGTTAATAAATCCTTCTGGATCTGGTTCCATATTCATTAAAGAAGCTTGAACAAGCTGCGGAACCGGTATTGGTTTATGATGTAAGAATGAAAAAATCGACTCCACCAAATCCTGTCCGACATTTCCCACATATTTGATAAATTGATTATAAAATCGTTGAAAGGAAATGCCTGGTATATTGCGGACCCCTTTGGCCATAACCGTAAGCGTTTCCTGAATTGGTACGGGCAGTTCATTAAAACGTGTGACTACTGGTGGTTTATTGATAAATGTATTTTTACTTACATCAATTTCAATAATTTTCCCGGCGATTTCCATATCGTCCTGACTTAAATTGAATGGATCATAGCCCGACCCGCCATCCCCGGTTGTTAAAACCAGTTTCCCTGTTTCAGGTGAAAAGTTTAAGCTATTGAGCCCATTATGATTCATAAATGGTCTTCTTATGTTAAGTAATGTCCGTCGTTTTTGAGGCAGCCCATTCGATTGTAAAACCCATTCTTCTACTGTATCAATATGATCATATTGAGATTCTCTATTTTCCCACTTTAGGTTTAAGGTTTTGGGATCACACGGGTTAGGATTAAAACCCTCAGTTGGTGCACCTGCACCTGGACCTTGTGTTCCAGCGAGTGAATAATGAAGAAAAAACAGACCGTTATAATAAAAATGGGGATGAAACGCAAGGCCCAACAATCCCCTTTCATCATAACCACCCCCGGACTCCCCAAGTTTAATGATTTGAGGACGAATATCTAAAAAAGTACTTAAACTTGAGTTTGCTATGTAAAAGATCTCACCTACCTGCGTTGCAATAAATAATCGTTCAGTTGTGTCACCCGGAAGGATAGTTGTTTTCAAAACAGTGGGTAAATTGATCTTACTGACAATCGGACGTAAACGAACCTTCACTTTTTTCACCCGGCTTTCCACTCCTTCTTATTGTTTTCTTTTATAAGAATATGACTAGAACAGTTCTATCAGTACCAAATAAGGGATGTGGTGGTGTTTTTGTCTTCAGGAAATTTCATGAGTAATTGTTACTATAAATCTAGAAAATATGAAGAAGTAAAACTGAAACTATTTTACTGATTTTTAAAAAGTAAAAAATATAAAACAATTATCTAAAAATTTTGTATTCTCAAAAAAGGAACTCGCTTGCATAATAACACTTAGACTTTGCGAAAGGAAGGTAATAGAATTGGACGATTTTAAAAAGCGAAATAAAAAAATGGTGCTCTCTTCAGTGACATTGGCCGCAATGTTAAGTGGTTTTCATCCAGTTTACAGTTTTGCTGAGTCAGCTGTGGAATCACCAAACTATATGGAATCCTCCGCTGCTGCTTCTGAAACCAAGATTAACGTGATAGATGCTTCTTAATTAATTAGCGGACTTCATATGAAAAAGTTAAAAATGTTAGGGATAGCAGCGGAAGGGATGGAAACAGAAACTCCGAAAGTTTATCCGCCAGGGAATAAAGTTAAAATCAAAGAAGTAGATTACATTGGTCATAACCTGATTGCGGTAACTTTTGACAGAAAGCTAGAATCCATTAACGTAAATGACGTCTCTTTTTTAAAAAATGGAGAAAGTCTTGAAGTGAAAAGAGCCGCAATCGCTGAAGGAAAAGAAGGTCAAACTGTCATCTTTTATGAATCCGAAACCCCCATTAATTCAGAATCCTTCATCATGGAAGACAAAATTGTTGCCTCAGTAGTTAAGGAAGACTCCAAAGATATCAGTGGAAATACTTTAAAGATTTATGATCACAGAAAGCTCAAAGATATTACAACGCAGTTGAACGAAATACCGAATTTATTGACCGTATCCAAGGACGGCCTGGCGGATTATACTACGGTCCAGGGTGCAATTGACGCGGTTCCTGCTAATAATACCGAAAAAGTGGAAGTGTTTATCGAAAATGGTGTTTACAAGGAGCTTGTGACCATTCCTAAGGATAAGCCTTTTATTCACCTCAAAGGTGAAAACGCTTCCGGAACCATCATAACTTATGATAACTACTCTGGTAGGGCAAAGCCTGAAGGCGGAACCTATGGGACAACCGGAAGTGCCAGCGTTTATATCTATGGAGATGATTTTACCGCTGAGAACCTTACGTTTGAAAATTCATTTGATGAGCAAAGTGTGAATGTTAACAATAAGCAGGCTGTTGCGGTTTACGCTAGAGGAGACCGGCAAACGTTTAAAAATTCCCGGTTTATTGGGAATCAGGACACCTTGTATGTAAATGGCGGAACACAATATTTCTACCAATCTTATATCGAGGGTGATGTTGATTTCATTTTTGGGCGTTCAAGTGCCGTCTTCGAAGAATGTGAGATTTTTTCTCTTGACCGCGGCTCGTCCACGAATAATGGATTTGTAACTGCTGCCAGTACATTGATTACGGAGCCTTATGGATACTTATTCCTGAACTCAAAGCTGTTAAGCAATGCTCCGGCAGGTACCGTTTATTTGGGCAGGCCTTGGCATCCAAGCGGCGATCCTAATGCCATCGGAAGTGTAGTTTTTATGAATAGTTATCTCGGGCCACATATCATTGAGCAAGGCTGGACTGATATGTCAGGTTTTTCCTACAAAGACGCGAGATTTAATGAATATAAAAATTATGGCCCGGGAGCTGTCATCAATGAGGATCGCAGGCAACTGTCCGACGAAGAGGCCAAACTGTACAACATTGAAAATGTTCTGAAAGGCTGGGATCCTAAAGAGTAACTTTTAAAAAATGAGAATATAGAGGAGGAATATGATGAGAAAAAAGCTAAAAGAAAAAATTTTATTGATAACCATGTTTTTCTTAGCAGTTTCTTCGTTTTTGGGTGCTCTTCCATCTAAAGCTGCTAACGAGGATAACACTCACAAAAACCGAATAACGGTTTATCTGGCAGGAGATTCAACGGTTTCTAACTATGAGGACTCCTTAGCGCCAAGAGCTGGATGGGGACAAGTGTTTGATCGATTCTTCGACGATAAAATCGTTGTCAAAAATGAGGCTCCCTCTGGAAGGAGCTCAAAAAGTTTTATTGATGAAGGGAGGCTCGATTCTATCTTAAATCAAATCGAAAAGGGAGATTACCTGTTTATTCAATTTGGACATAATGACGAAAAAGTGGAGGATCCGACTCGTTATACTGAACCGCATTCCACTTATAAAAGTTACTTAAAGCAATATATTGACGGTGCAAGGGTAAAGGGAGCAACACCTGTCCTCGTTACTCCTGTTGAGCGCCGCCGTTTTACAGAAGAAGGGATTGCTCGTGATTCGCATGGCGAATACCCTGTAGCCATGAAAGAGCTTGGACTGGAAGAAAATGTACCAGTTATCGACCTCACGGCTAAAAGCAAGGCGTTATTCCAAGAGCTTGGGCCAGAAGGGACAAAGGATCTTTTTCTTTTCCTTGATGCTGGTGAGCATGTGAACTATCCAAATGGTGTTCAGGATAATACACATTTTCAGGAAGCTGGTGCGGAAGCGATCGCACGTCTTGTTCTTGAGGGCATCGAGGAATCTCATTTAGTCCCGGTACGTAATCACATTATAAAATAAATAGGGAGTGAGAAAATTGAAGGCACTAACAAAAATTCGAAGTGTATTTCTTGCCTCGCTTTTCATATGCAGCAGCATTCCTGCTGCATATGCAGAAGAAACAGGCGGTAAGGAGGGCACCGCCCAAAGTGAGAATTTAGTGTGGCAAAGCGTTACATTTGGCCAGTCAACCGATTTGAATTTTGCCGCGAATGTTCTGCCTGAAAAAATTGGGACAAACTATGCAGCACCAGAAAAGCCAGGCACCATTGAAGGAAATATTACCTTGGAGAGCAGGGGAGGGAAGCTGGCTCCTGGACACGATGGGTTGACATTCTATTATACAAAGCTCAATCCTAATATCGATAACTTTGTCTTGGAAGCGGACATGACCATTGAACAGTTCGGTCCGGAAACTGGGGCTGGACCAAATGGACAGGAAAGTGCCGGGATTATGGTCAGGGACACGATTGGTGCCCCGCGGCAAGACCCCATGATCCTTGGTTATGAAGAGGTTCCGGCAGCTTCCAATGTTTTTGGGGTCGGGATGATGCGCAATGGTGTAGCACCTATTTACAGGACAGGTGTTGTTTATCCATGGGGAAATCTCGGAAGCCAATTAAAAGCCTCTCCTTTTACAACAGATTCAAAATATAAACTTCCTGTTGGTACACCTGTTAAGGTAAGGCTGGAGCGTACTGACACAGAATTTATCATGTCTGCTACCTTCACTCATTTGGCTGAAGAAAAAACATTTGAACAAAGAATCAAAGGAGCTGATCTTGTTCAAATGATGGACAAGGATCATATGTATGTTGGTTTTTATGCAGCCAGAAATGCCAAAATGACCATTCAAAATGCAAAGCTTACTCTTAGTGAGGCATATACTGTACCCACACCGCCAACGGATTCTGTTCCAGATAAACCAGCAATGAATTTACTTTCGGCGCCGGAATCTGGTTCACACCAGTTTGATCTGAAAGCACTTGCCAATTATAAAGGTACGTTATCAGTATTAAAAGATGGGGAAGAAGTAGTGAGCGGGGCATCGGTCCAAAGGGATCAAGTTTATTCGTTCAGTACATTATTGGATAACGAAACCACCAATTTTACCGTTACCTTTACACCAAGTGAAGGACCATCCACTGCAACCATCACCAAGGACCTTACCGTAACTAAGAAAATTTATACGAACGGGGCAGGCTTGTTTGTATCACCAAAGGGAACTAGTTCTGCCAAAGGAACAATTAATGATCCAGTTGACCTGGAAACGGCCATTAAATTCGCTATACCTGGTGAAACCATTTACATGCGCGAGGGTACATATACTCCGTCTTCTATAGTTAATATTAAGAAGGAATATAGCGGTTCTAAAGAAAAAGTGAAAACGTTAATGGCTTACAATGGTGAAAAAGTAGTGATTGACGGACAAGGGAAACTTGGAAGTGTCCTGCAATTAAATGGAGATTACTGGCACTTGTTTGGTATCCAGATCACGAAGGCGTCCTCAACCGGAATGCGGGTAAGCGGTGACCATAATGTTGTCGAGCAGATGCTGTTCAACTATAACGGAGATACGGGACTGCAAATTAGCGGCAGTGGTTCCAATCCGGATTTATGGCCGAAATATAACTTAATCTTAAATTGTGAATCCCATGATAACCGCGACCTTTCCGATGAAAATGCAGATGGATTCGCCGCCAAGCTTGGGGTCGGTGTCGGAAATGTCTTCAGAGGAAACATCGCTCATCACAATATCGATGATGGCTGGGATTTATATAACCGGACGAATGAAGGCGCCAATATGCCGATTACACTAGAAGGAAACATTGCCTATTCGAACGGTAAACTGAGCAATGGCTATAATCAAGATGGAAACGCTGGTAATGGTTTTAAGCTTGGTGGGGAAGGCATGCCGGTGGCCCATATTGTCCGAAACAATATTGCCTTTGACAATAATATGGACGGTTTTACGGACAATTTTAATCCAGGTAAGATGGTTGTTGAAAATAACACAGCTTTTAATAATAAAAGGTTTAATTATGTATTCCGAATCAATCCATATTTCAACGCTGAAGAGCAGGGGACTTTTAAAAACAACCTTTCCTATCGATCTGCTTCTGGTGCGGTAAAAGATTTTATTTCAGGTAACAATGATAACACGAATTTCTTCTTTGACGGTTCCAAAACATCCAACAAAGAGGGGACCGTCGTTACTTCTAAGGACTTTGTCAGTGTTGAGATACCAGGCCAGTTTGATAGAGATATAGATGGTAATATCCTCTATGGCAGCTTTCTTCGTATCACTCCTGATAGTTTCCTAAATAGCGCAGGCCTTAATAAAGGCTATGTTGGCGCACTTCCAGCAGATCCTGTGTCCATTAGCCTGGAAGGCCCTGACGCTCTAAGAGAAGGGGAGACAGGTAAACTGGTTGTTGTTGCTAGATTCTTTGATGGCTCTGAAAAAGTTTTAGCTTCAGGAGTTCAGTTCAAGAGTGGTAATATCTCGATTGCTTCAGTAGACCGGGGAGGCAATCTTCGAGCAGGGGAGAAAGGGAAAACTTCTGTTACTGCTTCTTACCATGGATTGGAGGCAAAGCTTGACATCCATGTGAAACAAATGCCCCCAGGATTAAAATAAACGGATAGTGTAAAAGAAGGCAGCTTTTCAAAGCTGTCTTTTTTTGTCGTGCACTCTTAAATAATATTTAAAATATTTCGAACATCTAAAAATATCAAACAAACAGCTAAAGATATTGAATTCCTCGTGTAAGCGTTTTCGGATAAAATAAAAGGCAAGAAATGAGGATCCACTATTAAATAGGCAGCATTGAAGTTAATGATATTTCTTCATTAAATAATAAATTAAGGAGTGTTCAGGATGAAAAAAACATTTAGCAGTCTTTTAGCAGTCTCTTTGTTGACAATGGGTATTACCACGGTTTCAGCAGCTTCATCCGATTTAGGAACGGAAGTACTGGCACCGAAAGATGGCTGGGCTTCTTATGGGGAGGGAACAACTGGCGGAGCAAAGGCCGATGCAAGCCATGTGTTCACCGTAACAAATAAAGCCGAGCTTCTTAAGGCTCTTGACGGCGGCAAGGATAACAACCCTAAAATTATTTTTGTTAAAGGTACGATTGACTTTAATGTAGATTTGAATAATAATCCAATCGGACCTGAGTTTTATGCAGATCCGGCGTATGATTATAATGCCTACCTCGAAGCCTATAATCCTGCTATATGGGGACACAAAGATGAAGTGTCTGGCCCGCTCGAGGATGCACGTGCCCGCTCCGCTCAGAAACAAAAAGAGCAGATAGTTGTGAATATCGGCTCAAACACTTCCATTATTGGACTGGGCGATGATGCTAAAATCATTGGCGGCAGCTTTATCATGAGCGCAGTGGAAAATATTATTATCCGCAATATCGAATTTGAAGCACCTGTTGATTTCTTCCCGCAATGGGATCCGACAGACGGTGAGTTTGGTGAATGGAACTCCGAATATGATAATGTAACGGTAACAAATAACTCGCACAATGTCTGGATTGACCATAATAAGTTTACAGATGGAAAACATCATGATGAAGACTTTGGGAAAGTTTTCGGAAGAACCTACCAGCAGCATGACGGTTTGCTTGATGTAACTAACGGTGCTGATTATGTAACGATTTCTTACAATGTGTTAGAGGACCATGACAAGACCTCGCTGATCGGCTCCAGTGATAGTAGAACGAGCGACGGGCAGCACTTAAAGGTCACGATTCACCATAACTATTACAAAAACCTCACACAGCGTCTGCCAAGGGTCCGTTATGGTCAAGTCCATGTTTACAACAATTATTATGAGTTTAATAAAGACTCAGATTATGAGTTTGATTATGCCCTTGGAGTTGGCGTAAACTCAAAAATTTATGCAGAGAACAATTATTTTAATTTCGATTTTGATGTCGATCCTGGAGAAATTATCAAAGATTGGAAGGGCACCACTATTTATGAAAGTGGATCTTTTGTCAATGGAAAAAGCTCCGCGAATGAAGTCGATCTAGTCGATGCCTTTAATCAAACACATACAGTGCAGCTAAATGAAAATGTTGGCTGGGAACCATCCTTATTTACAAGAATTGATCCGACACAGGCTGTTCCAGCACTGGTAAAAGCTAAGGCTGGTACTGGCAAACTAAAATAGACGGTAAAGAACCCATAAAATGATTATGGGTTCTAGCTGTTTTATCTGGAATGTTGAGGATAGGAAGGAGGACCTATTCCCAGTCCTAAAAATATCTGGAGGCCATAGATAATGTATAAAGTAGCAATAGTTGATGACGATCGAATTATCCGTAAAGGATTATCCAGTGTTATACCCTGGACGGAATATGGATTTGACTTGGTTGGAGTAGGTGCCGATGGTGAACAAGGTCTGGAAATTATCAAAGAGCATGATCCACATATAGTTATATCCGATATTCAAATGCCCTTTATGAATGGACTAGAAATGACTAAGGTGATCAAAGAACATAATCCCAAAACAAGAGTGATATTTTTGACGGGTTATGAAAATTTTAAATATGCTCATGAGGCAATTAAGTTAAAAGCTTATGATTATCTCCTTAAACCAGTGGAAACTAGTGAATTGATTGAAAAGCTGAAACAAGCTGCAATCGAATTAGAGCTGGAACTGAGGAAAGAAAATTATATCACCGAAAGTCAATATTATTTCCAGCAGCAATTACTTAAAAGGTTAAGTCTTAACGAACTGACGATTGATGAAATAGTTAAAGAGCTAAGTATAGTAGGAATGGAGCCTAAGGAGACCATTGTTGCGGTACTGTATGTCAAACTGGACCAAACAGATTTTGGCTCCCTCCACAAAATGGAGACAGTGAAGGACTGTATTATGGAGTACTGCAGAAATATCCTTGATCATTATAAAATTAAAGGCCGTGTTGTTAACGCTGAAACGGAGCATTTTGCTGTCTTTCTATTTGGTTCCACATTACTGGCAGAGGATTTTACACATTCAATAACCAGTATAACCAGTGAATTCCTTTCAACAGTACAAGAAAACCTTCATACGACCATAACGATTACAAGGGGAAGAATCAATCATGAATTGGCACACCTTAGCTGCGCCTTTCGAGAAGCAGTAAAAGCGATGGAATTTCGTCATATGGTAGGTATCAATCGAGCTTATTCCATTGAAGAAATTGAAACTTTAGAGTGTGCAGAAGTGGCTGAACACCTAAAAATTGAAGAAGATTTTTTTAGATATATTTTCCTGGGACTTCCGGAAAAAGTGACGGAGCTATTAGAGAATGCCAAAAATGAACTTCTGACTAATAAAAAAGTATCCCTGCAGGAAATGGTTTTGTTCGCGGTTAGGCTTATTGGATTAATTTTTTATGAATCATCTAAAATAGCAAAAAACTGGGACTATACAAAATTCGGAAATTTCGAGAGCAGGCTATTAAAATTGCAGACCATCGATGAGATCTTTTCCGAAATTAAAATAATTGCTTCCGATTTAGCTGACTTTGCAAAAAGGCTAAATGGAAATCGAAAGCACACATTGGTTAACAAGGCGATTGAATTTATTCGTGACAATTACCATGTGGCCAATTTAAGTCTCCAAACAGTGGCAGAAGAAGTTCATGTGAACGCGGCCTATCTAAGTAATCTTTTCAAAGTAGAGAAAGGCTTCAACTTTGGGGATTTTCTCCTTGAAACGAGGATGGAGAAGGCGATGGAGTTATTTCAAAAAACAGATTTGAAGACCTATGAGGTAGCAGGAAGGATAGGATACTCAAATCCCCAATATTTTAGCAGCAGTTTTAAAAAATACACGGGTTTTTCTCCAATCGAATTTAAAAAGCTAAAATAGTCATATTATTTCGGAACTCGTGATAAAAATAAATGACCCTGTAAAAAAATGGAGATGAAAGGGAAAAGGGGTGAAAAATTTACTTTGTCAAAGATATTGAAGGATTCCAGTTTTATTAGGATACTAATATTTTTTATTCCATTGGCCGTATCCGCAAGTCTAACGTCCATTTCTCATGTCATTATAAATGGAACCTTAAGCCGGGCCGACCATGCCGAGGTCATTATTGCCAATTACGCTATTGCCTTTTCTTTATTTGGAATCCTTGAACGGCCGCTCTTAGTTTTTAGGCAAACGAGCTCAGCTTTAGCAAAAGGGAAAGCTTCCTTCAACAAAATTGCGGCTTTTTTTATCAAAGTTTCACTTGCAATAACAGCCCTATGTGCATTAATTGGTCTCACTCGGCTTGGAGACTTGGTGTTTATATATGGCTTTAATGCCGAAGCGGATTCTATGGCCTCCTTGAGGGTAACCTTTCTCGTTCTTTCAGGCGTCATCTTAGTTTCCGGCCTCCGCTGTTTATATCAGGGAATGATTATTAATAAGCTGGAAACAAAATGGTTAACCTTTGGCGTTGTTGTTCGGCTGGCAGGTATGTTTGCTGTCGCCGCATATTTGAATTTATCTAATCATGCAAATACAAGTGCCGCAGGTGCGATTATCTTTTTAGCAGGTATGGGAATCGAGTGCTTCATAAGTGTCTGGCGGGGGAATTCGATTGTTAAAGAAAACGAAAAGGAAACGGAAACAACATTGAGACAAAAAGAAATTTCTAATTTTTATTTTCCGTTAGTTATTTATTTATCCTTCCAGACAATTTTAATTCCGATCATTTACGCATTCCTTGGCAAAATTCAAGATGTACATTTAGGGATTGCCTCCTTCGCATTGGCTTTTAGCATTACCAACTTGATACTCAGCTTTTTTATGTACACTCATCAGATTGTCTTGCAATTCTATGAAAAAGACAAACGAATGGTTATAAAATGCGTGATTGTTTTCAGTATCGTTCCATCTGTTTTGCTGGCAATTCTTAGTTTTACAGCTGCCGGCCCTTGGTTTATGAGAACATTGCTTGGTGCTGACATGACATTGGCAGCTGAAAGTCTGCGTGTATTGAAATTTTTTATCATTAAAACGATGGTCTTCCCTTGGGTGGATTACTTTGGGGGCATTCTTATGCTTCAAAAAAGTACAAAGTCTCTATTAAAACCGCAAATTTTTAATATGGTCACTGTGGTCCTCGTAATTATTCCGTTAGTATTTTGGAATCCGGCACTAAATGGCAGTGCAGGTGCTATTGCAGCTTCGACTGGTGAATTAATCGGCTTGATTGCTGTTTACTTCGTTATATCCCGCAGGCAAAAAATCCCTCAAGTGGCAGAACAGAAAATTATTTAAATTTTTCAAGTATGGCTCCTCTCTGCCACTCGTGCGTTTTTTTGTTTTGGTCTTTATTAGCATTATTTATAGAGATATTTGTCAGAAATTTCGAATGTTAGGACATCTCAATAAATAAAGTAATAGTAAACGAGCGTAAAAAGGCTTACTAGCCGAAAACAGCTGGCAAGTATAGGGAGGGGTAAAATGCTGCATATTGTAGCCTGTATCAAGCAAGTACCTGACACCAAAATTATTAAGATGAATCCAAAAACAAATACAATGGACCGCAGGACAGCGCCTGCAATCTTGAATCCATATGATGCACACGCGGTTGAAGAGGCCGTTCGTCTAAAGGAAAGGTATGGCGGAATCGTTTCCGTTGTCACGATGGGGCCGCCACCAGCGGTTAACGCGATCAAAACGTGTATTGAAATAGGCGCTGATGAGGGCTATTTAATCACCGACCGACGGTTTGCGGGTGCGGATACATTGGCAACGAGCTATGCCGTGACGAAGGCGATTGAAAAAATTGCCAAGACGAGGCCCGTGGATTTGATTATTTGCGGTAAAATGTCCATCGACGGTGATACCGGGCAAGTCGGACCTGGAATTGCAAGAAGGCTTGATATTCCACCGCTGACTTCTGTAAATAAAGTAGAGGAAATCAATCAAGAAGAAGGTTATGCCATTGTTCACCGTAAATTGGAGGACGGTTATGAAGTCGTCAAGTCCACATTGCCGTGTTTGTTTTCTGTTGAAAAAACAATCAATGAAGTGCCGTATTCTCCGCTTCCAAACATGATTAAAGCTGCTAGATACAAACCGCATATCTGGTCTGTTGATGACCTGGAAGGGGTTGATATTAAGCAGCTAGGTTTGAAGGGATCCCCAACGATTGTTTCTAAAGTATGGGCTCCGCAAAAACCAGCAGGGGGAACTTTCTTTGAAGGCAACCCACGGGAGCAAGTGGAGCAGTTGCTTTCTGTCGTACTCGAAAAGCGAGAACTGTTTGAAGTGAAGGGGGAAAAGTAATTGGATTTCCAAGATTACCAAGGAGTCTGGGTTTTCATCGAACAGAAGGATGAAGCGGTTGCTTCCGTTTCTCTTGAACTATTGGGTGCTGGAAGAAAGTTGGCAGACAAACGGGGAGTGGAATTGGCCGGCATTTTAATCGGGGAAAATGTTAAACATTTAACACAAACCGTATTTGAATTTGGAGCAGATAAAGTATATGTCTATGACCAACCCATCTTTAAGCATTATCGAACCGAATCCTTCATGAGGGCGCTGCTGGATTGTACGGAAAAATATAAACCAGAAATTATCCTTTTCGGTGCCACTTCAACGGGAAAAGACCTGGCAAGCGCGGTCGCCACCGATATGCCGACTGGTTTGACGGCGGATACGACCGAACTGGATGTGGAAGAGGAAACAGGGTTACTCTTAGCGAGCAGACCGGCATTTGGCGGAAATATTATGGCGACCATTTTATGTAAAAAATACCGGCCGCAAATGGCGACTGTACGTTCCAAGGTCATGAAGGCGCTGCCTTCTCAGCCAGGAAGAACAGGGAAGATCGTGGAAGAAACTATATCCTTAAAGGAAGAAGATATTCGTACAAAAGTCTTGGAAATTGTAAGGGAAACCGTTAAAAAAGTAAGAATCGACGAAGCGGACATCATTGTTGCCGGCGGAAAAGGATTAGGGAGCTTCGAGGGCTTTCAGTTAATTCACCAATTGGCGGAAACCGTTGGAGGAGCGGTCGGTGCCAGTAGGGATGTGGTGGAAGCCGGCTGGATTGAACACGCACATCAAGTAGGGCAGACCGGTGTGACCGTGACGCCGAAAATTTATTTTGCAATTGGGATCTCCGGTGCGATTCAACATATTGTGGGAATGAAAAATTCCGGCTTAATCATTGCCATTAATAAGGACAAAGAAGCCCCCATTTTTCAAAACTGCCATTATGGAATCGTTGGCGACGCCTTTGAAATCGTTCCTATTCTAATCGAACAATTTAAAACTGCTTTATCTAGAGAAAAGGTAAGGTAACACGGGGGACGTTTCTCCGGCTTGCCAGACTCCTCTCGTGAATCTATAGGCGAAGATCACTTCCAGTCATATGCTGGCGCTGCTGTATTCATAAATATGAATCTAAAAAACCCTTATTTCTGTAAATTTCTTATACAATAAGGGTTTTTTTATTTTTTTTTTGCCACCATTTTGATTAATAGGAAATCAATGTGCTAATCTAACATAGCCATTAAGAAGGAACAACCAGGCAGCTCATTAAATGACTTAACGCCCGTGAAGTCTACTGTCCAACCTGGCTACAAAGCTAAGCTAATTAATTTGTTGTTAAGAAAGTGGCTAATTCTTTGCTCTTTTGTTTTCTTTCCTTACGCATTTTTGCTCTCTCTGGTGCAGTTTCGTGCAATTTTTTCTCTTCTTCTGTTTCAGGAATGACCTGGGGAACATGTGCCGGACGTTTATTCTGATCAAGTGCAACAAAGGTTAGTAGAGCAGTAGCTGCAATTCTACGTTCTCCACATTTTAAATTTTCAGCAATAATCTTTACAAAAACTTCCATGGATGATGTACCTGTCCATGTCACATAGGATTCAAAACAAACTGAATCTGATGTGTGAATAGGACATAAGAAGTCAACTGAATCGGTTGAAGCAGTAACACATTCCCTGCGACTATGTCGAGCAGCGGAAATAGACGCTACCTGGTCCACATCACTCAATAATCGTCCCCCAAATAATGTATTGTGATTGTTTACGTCATTTGGAAATACACGACTTGTTCGTATAACTCTTGATTCTCTACAAAATTTTGCTTTCATACATATTCTCCCTATTTATCCAATCTTCCGGTTTAAGAATGGCTTTTTTATAAAAATGGATCATTTTATCCTGAAAATTACCTCAATTAGTACCTAGCTGGGGATAATTGAAGTAAACAATTTCTGAAAGAATTTTACAGCCTTTCATTTTTTTGAATGCCTCTCTTGCTTCTTCTTCTGTCTCCATTTCAAACAAGGTAATATTTAAATCTGAATAAAGAGTTATAATCCACATAAAATGTCTCCTTCGCTCCTTTATTTTATGTCCTTAATTTAAAGATTTTAAATTCATTATGAATAGGATAAAGGAATTATCCGAATAATTAAAATTGCAAAAAAAAATATTAAAATATAAGGAAATTTCATATGGAAAAATATGTAATGGAACATAAAGATTCTATATTGAAAGTTCTTCAATAGTGTGCTTAGTGGGTTTGTGTACGTAGTATAACAATCATTTCCTGCCTTTTTGATCCATTCCGCTGAAGGCAATCCCCGAGATTTTTTACTTGAATTTCAGTTCAGTGGGTGTTATTGTTATTAAAAATAAATAGCGATAAACTTCTTATCCAGAGTGGTAGAGGGACAGGCCCTATGAAACCCGGCAACCATCAGTCAAACTATTGACTTGAAACGGTGCTAATTCCTGCAAAGGTATAAACCTTTGAAAGATGAGAGGAAAGTATTTCATCATACTAACCTCTCTTTTAAACAAAGAGAGGTTTTTTGAATGGGAAGAAGGCTTATCGCTCAAGAGGAGCGATATTAAATGGAAAGAGCAGTGTTTGGTGCAAGCGAATTTTTTAGTCAAAAAGCATTTATTACAGGATTTCGTGGGATTGAAAAGGCTCGAACAGGATATCTAAAAGACTCAAATGTAAAGATAGTAGAATTATGGTTTAATCCGTGGAAAGTATCTTATGATGAACTAGTAGAATTGTTTTTTGATTTACATGACCCAACAGCAAGAGAAGGTCAGCTATATAAAAATCAATCCTACATTTTCTTTTCTGATCTCCATCAAGTAACAGTAGCCAAACAAAAGAAAAACGAGCTGCAACATATATTAAATAATGAAATTATTACAGAAATTACTCCAGTATGGGAGCATAATAGCTTTTGAATTCATGAAAGGGATGTGTACTATGAACTATACGACTGAGCGCACACGGCGCCAAATTATACAAAGTTTTATGCGCATTTTACAAACGAAACGATTCTCACATATCACGATTCAAGATATATGTGATGATGCGTTAATTCATCGCACATCTTTTTATCGGTATTATGAAGATAAATACAGCCTGCTAAGAGATTTTATTTATCATTTATCTGAAGAGATTATTAAATTAAATAAAGAATGTAATACTGACACGTTTAAATTACTGGTCGATTATGTAGATGAACATTTTGTGTTATTTGAAAATACGTTATTAGGATCGGATGGGCATATCTTTTTCAAAAGTATGGTCAAAACTGCCAGTGATATTTTACGTGAACATTCAAAAACAGAGAATGATCCAATTTCAACAAAAATCAATCAGTCGAAGTATCCTGAGGTCATGTGTGACTTATATGCCACTTCCTTTATAACCATCTTACAGAATTGGGTTAGTAAAGAATATAATTATAAGAAAGAGGAGCTGTTCGAAATCTTCAACCAAGTCATGTTGTAATAATACAAAATGACAATAATGTATTATTTTGATTCACTCGTTCTATTTTGCTTTTTGAACCCTTCCTATTCCCTTGTTATAGTGACTAATGTGAAGAGGGAATTCGATGATGTTTTGTTTTTTCTGAAAGTAGACCAACAGGAAAAATAAACATGTTAAACAAAATAGGAGGGGAACAAGTAAGGTGAGATCAATCATAAAAGGCCGTTGGGCTATATTTGCTTTATGGCTGATTGCAACAATATTGCTTACAGTCATTCAGCCTGACATCAATGCCATCCTGCGGCAAAAAGGACAGCAAGGAACGGGAAATGGAAGCCCTTCGGTCATAGCGGACAACATCCTCAAAAAGATGGATACTATCAAGGGTACGAACAACCTTATCGTATTTTATGATAAAAATAAAATCTCTAAAGAAGAAATGAAAAAAATCGGGGATCAGGTAAAATTGATAAGCGATAGCCGCAAAGAGCTTGGTATTACCGATATGATTGATCCTTTTAGTACGCCAGAAGCAAAAAGCTCTTTGGTTTCTAAAGATGGCACGACTCTTATGGTGAGTTTTAAGCTTGATAAGAAATCAAGAGAAGTGGATGATATTAAAAAAGAATTTGATAGCAAACTTAAAAAAGTACCTGTTAAGTACTATCTTAGCGGGGAAGATTTTATCAATAATGATTATCTAAAAGCTTCTGTGTCCGGAGTTGAGAAGAGCGCTGCATTGACCGTAATCTTTATTTTAGTTGTGCTAATTATTGCGTTTAGGTCAGTAGTAACGCCTTTGATTTCCTTAGTAACGGTGGCCTTTTCCTATCTAGTTTCCATGGGAATTGCCGCTCAATTAATTGATAAGGCAGGATTTCCGATTACAAGTCTCACCCAAATGCTCTTAGTGCTTATCCTTTTTGGTATCGGAACGGATTACAATATCCTTCTGTTTAATCGATTTAGGGAGGAACTATCCCATGGGCATTCGATAGATGAATCCATCATCAGAACCTATAAAACGGCAGGAAAGACGATTGCTTATAGTATTCTCACGGTGTTTATTGCATTCCTTGCCCTTGTTTTTGCGGAGTCACCAATCTATAAATCTGGTGTGGTTGTAGCAATCGGTGTAACGATCCTATTGCTAGAAATTCTGACTTTAACACCTTTCATGATGAAAGTTCTTGGCAATAAACTTTTCTGGCCGTCCAAGAATGCAGGCGGCGGGCATAAGGAAAACAAATTCTGGGGAGCAACATCAACTTTTGCGACAAAGCGTCCATTCATAACGGTGATCCTTATCGTCTTAATCCTGGGGCCAATGGTGTATTTCCACCAACAAAAGCTTAACTTTGATACAATTGGAGAACTTGGAAATCGCTATCCTTCTACAAAGGGCTTTCATATCATTGCGGACCATTTTGGCAAGGGCCAGGCAATGCCTGCGACTGTTGTCATTGAAAATAGTTCAGCATTAAATAATAATGAATCGCTTGCAGTTGTTGATAACGTAACGGAAAGCATCAAGGCTATTAAGGGAGTGAAGCAGGTTTCTTCGGTTACACAGCCTCAAGGGAAACCAATTGATGGTTTTTATGTCGATAGTCAAATGGGATCGGTTACGGATGGCATTTCCAAAACGCAAAATGGTGTGGATCAAATCAATGATGGCTTAAAGCAGGCGCAAGAAAAGCTCGGATCAGCTGACTTTTCGAAGGTCACTCAAATGGTTGAGGGTACAGCAACGCTTCAAGATGGGATGAACGCCTTAACCAATGGATTAAAGCAATTACAAGCTGGTATCGATAATGGGTCAAGTAATTCACAAACAATCAGCAATGGTATAGCAAACATCGAAACAAATCTTTCAAAGATGAGCAGCGGTGTTGCCGTGTTAGCTGAAAATTATAAAAAAATGCAGGCTGGTTTCCAAGGGATGGGGACCCAATACCAAGCTGATGCGCAGAAACTTCTTAATGTAAAAGATTCGCTGGTACAAATGCAATCATTGGTAACAAAGCTTGGTCAGAGTGATGCAAATGCCAATAGTGATGAGAATTACCAGGCATTAAAGAAAGAAATCGATGACTCATTATCAAATTTGAGTCAAATTACGCCTGAAGGTATTAAAGCATTAAATGATAATTACAATACCGTAACGGCCGGTTTTGCAGAAGCCAATAAAAATCTTTCAGGCATGAGCAGTGGTTTATCACAAATGGCAGCTGGCTTGAAAGATATTGAAGGTGGACTTGGCAAAACTTCTTCAGGAATAGGCACAATCGTAACAAATATGAACAAGGTAACAGATGGTCTTGGCCAAATGAAATCGGGTCAGCAGCAGCTGGCAGACGGGCTCAATGGTTTCAGTGTCTTTGGGCAAAAACTATCGGATGTAAACGGCGGGCTTAAGCAAATATCTGATGGGCTCGGGCAAACGAACGGTTTCTTAACGCAATATAAAGGAAATAAAACTTTCTTTATGCCGAAAGAAGCCTTGACGGACAAGGACTTTGAAAAATCATTAGACGCTTTCATGTCCAATGATAGAAAGATTACAAAAATGTTGGTTGTTTTAAAAGCGGATCCTTATTCTCCAGAAGCTTTAAGTACCATTAATAAAATAAATGCAACGGTTTCCAATGGACTTAAAGGAACAGAGCTTTCCGATGCCAAGTTTGGTACAGCTGGACCAAGCGCGACTACAAATGATACGAATGATATATTGAGCAGGGATTTGAATAGAACGACAACGATCGTCATTATCGGAGTATTGCTCGTGTTGTTCTTTGTTATAAGATCTTTCTGGACACCGGTATTCATCACGGCATCCCTTTTGGGAGCGTACTATGCAGCCATGTTCGTGATTAACTATATTTTCATAGATTTGAAGGGGTATGAAGGGGTATCTTCCTTCGTTCCGTTCTTCTCCTTTATCATTATTGTCGCCTTGGGAGTAGACTATAGTATATTCTTAATGATGCGCTTTAAGGAATACCCTCATATGTCACAGAAAGACGCCATCGTGGTGGCTTCTAGACATATAGGCGGAGTCATTATTGCAGCCGTCATTATACTAGGAGGCACTTTTGCGACACTAATGCCTGCTGGAATTATGGTTTTATATCAGTTAGCTGTAGCAGTTATTACAGGACTGATTGTACTTTGCTTTGTGCTTCTTCCAATCTTTTTGCCGGCGATGATTGCCCTTCCAGGTGCGTTAGCAAATTTATCTTCTAGAAAAAAGGAAAATGAAGTAAGCATAGAGGAAAAAGTAGTAAGGACTTAACTTCAAAATAAAAAGCCGATTTACTTTCTATTTATAAAGAAAGAATTGGCTTTTTTCTTAATTATCTATTTGAATTTTTATAAATGTAGGTAGGACTTCAATAAAAACTTTGATATTTACTGTATATTTCTCCAAGATTTTGATATACTTTATCCAAATATTTGAAGCATGAGGTACATATCCGTGTCAAAATCTAAAATACAATTCTGGCTGATTCAAATTTTGCTTGTTTTGTCGATTATTTTCGTTTCAACCAAGATTTCATTTATGTTTAAGCCTATAGGGGTGTTTTTTTCGACGGTTTTCTTTCCAATTCTCATCACTGGATTCCTATATTTCCTTTTGAATCCGGTTGTGAATTTTCTGGAACGTAAAAAACTCCCTAGGGTAGCAGCCATTTTGGTCCTTTATGTTGTGTTTGCTGGTCTTCTTGTCTTGGCAGCCGGAAGCCTCGTCCCTGCTGTTTCCAAACAGGCGACAGAGCTTGCCAATGATCTCCCTGGATTTGCTCATAAGACGACTGATTATGTTAATGATGTAATCAAGTCTTCAGAGTTTAAAAACTTTAGGAACCAGCAAAGTGAAATGATTGATAATGTTCAGCAGCGGTTATTGGCGTATGCCAATACACTTCCAAACAAATTGACTAACATCCTTCTCGGCTTTTTTGGCATCGTCACTAATATTGCGATTATTCTTGTGACAGTTCCATTTTTATTATTTTATATGTTTAAGGATGGACAAAAATTTCCTAGAGCAGTATCAAAGTTCATTCCTTCCGATTACAGGGATGAGAGCTTAAAAATTTTAAAAGAAACAGGAGAGACCCTATCCGCCTACATTCAGGGGCAGGTGGTGGTTGCCCTGGCTGTCGGTACATTAGCCTTTATTGGATACTTAATTATCGGTTTACGCTATGCATTAATCATGGCGCTGATTGTAGCCTTCACCAACATAATCCCATATGTCGGGCCGATCATTGGCGGTGCGCCGGCAGTGCTCGTCGGATTCTTTGATTCACCTACTAAAGCTTTATTGGTAATCGTCGTAATCCTAGTTGCCCAGCAAATTGAAGGGAACTTCCTGTCTCCGATGATTTTAGGGAAATCATTGGATACGCATCCAGCAACCATTATCATTATTCTTTTGGCTGCAGGCAATCTGGCAGGCGTACTTGGAATGGTCTTGGCTGTCCCAACGTATGCTGTTTTAAAAACCATTGTTTTAAATGTAGTCCGATTTTTGAGAGCCAGAAAAGCGGCGAAAAGTATAGTTGAAGGAACCTGACTCAGGTTCCTTTTTAAGTTCATTCATTTTTTAAATTCATGTAATCGTTCATAGGTTTCAAGCAGGAAATCATAAAACAAGGCTTCGGTAGGAAGAAGTTTCCGTTGGGCAGGGTAGATGACACCGACTGATCGTGTGAGATTCTCATCAGATAATGGGATCATGACAGTGGAGCGGGGTGTATTATCCACCAAAGTCATCTCAGGCATCAAAGCTACACCCAGACCTGCTGAGACTAATCCTTTTAATGCATCAATATCTTTTCCTTCGAAGGCGATTTGGGGCGGAAAACCGGCATCATTACAAGCCCCAACAACCTGTTCGCGAAAAACAAATCCTTCCGGAAGAACACAAAATGGGTCATCCTTTAAGTCTCGTAACCTTATCGATTTCCGATCAGATAACGGATGATGAAGAGGGATGAGAGCAACGATATTTTCCGTAAATAGAGTAGCACCTTTTATTTTTTTTTCTTTTTCCGGATTGGGCATGGGGGCAATCATGGCCAAATTAAATTCACCATTTATAACACCGTCTATTAAATCATAATAAAGGGCATTGCTCATTTGAAATTTTGCTTCTGGGTACCTGGTGCGAAAAGCATAAATGATGAACGGCAAGGTATGGGCCGCCATGCTTATTGGGAATGCAATTCGAACGGTTCCTTTTTCAGGATTTAAATTTTCTTCTACTTCTCGCTTTGCATCCTCCATCAGATTCCATACTTGCTTCATTCTTTCAAAAAAAATTCTTCCTATTGGAGTTAACTTTACACTTCTTCCCTCACGTATAAAAAGTTTTACCCCCAATTCGTTTTCTAAATTGAAAATTTGTCTGCTTACGGATGATTGGGCAACATGCAAGGCGTCTGCTGCCTCTGTAACATGCTCTCTTTTTGCCACCTCTATGAAATACTGAATTTGCCTTGTCTCCATTTTTAAATCACTCCATTTAATGCGTAAAACGCATGCATTTCATCGAATATTAAGATTGTAACTATTAATTAATAAATTATAAAATGAAAACATATTGAAGAAAAGGAATTTTCTTAATTTTAAAACTAACCTGGGGCTGAAAACATATGAAAATGATGGAAAGAGTGGAAGAGAATCAAACACAAATTGTAAAGGAATACGTCAATCGTTTAATTAATAGTGTTCAACTGCGTAATCCAAATGAATGGGAATTTCAGCAGGCTGTAAGAGAAGTCCTTGACTCTTTAGTACCTGTCTTAGTGAAAAATCCTATCTATATTAAACTAGCAGTTTTAGAAAGAATGATGGAACCGGAGCGAATGATAATCTTCAGAGTCCCATGGGTGGACGATAGAGGGAATGTACAAGTGAATCGTGGATTTCGTGTTCAGTTTAGTAGTGCGATTGGACCATATAAGGGAGGGCTGCGGTTTCACCCTTCTGTTAACGCAAGCATCATAAAATTTCTCGGTTTTGAACAAATCTTTAAAAACTCACTAACAGGACAGCCAATTGGAGGCGGAAAAGGCGGTTCAGACTTTGATCCAAAGGGTAAATCTGATTTAGAAATTATGCGCTTTTGCCAGAGCTTTATGACAGAGCTAAGCAGACATATCGGGCCGGATATCGATGTTCCTGCTGGTGATATTGGTGTTGGGGCTAAAGAGATCGGTTATATGTTCGGACAATATAAAAAGTTAAAAGGTGCTTATGAAGCAGGAGTACTGACAGGAAAAGGCATTGGTTATGGAGGAAGCTTAGGACGGAAAGAAGCGACAGGATACGGAACGGTATACTTTGTAGAAGAAATGCTGAATTCTCAGGGATTAAGCTTTAAAGGAAGTACGGTTGTTGTATCTGGTTCGGGGAATGTTTCGATTTATGCAATCGAAAAAGCCATACAGTTCGGTGCTAAAGTGTTAGCATGCAGCGATTCAAACGGCTATGTGTATGATCCAAATGGCATTAACCTGGATACGGTTAAAAGAATAAAAGAAGTAGAGAATAAAAGAATAAATGAGTACGTCAAGGAACATCCAGATGCAGTATATCAAGAAGGATGTTCAAAAATCTGGACGATCCCATGCGATATTGCATTACCATGTGCAACTCAAAATGAGTTAAATAAGGAAGCAGCAGAACTGTTAATTTTGAATGGGGTAAAGGCTGTCGGAGAAGGAGCGAATATGCCTACCACCTTAGAAGCCATTGATACTTTTATGGAGCATAATGTTTTATTCGCACCTGCCAAAGCTGCAAATGCAGGTGGTGTTGCAGTTTCAGCGTTAGAAATGGCCCAAAATAGTGCAAGGTTAGCATGGACACAAGAAGAAGTGGATATGAAATTACAAGTGATTATGAAAGATATATATAGTAAGAGTATGAAAGCCTCAGAAGAATATGATGCCCCAGGAAATCTGGTTGTCGGTGCCAATATAGCAGGTTTCTTAAAGGTAGCAAATGCCATGATTGAGCAGGGAATTAACTAACTTCATGTTTTTGTCTTGATGAAAGGTCACTGATTAGTGGCCTTTTTTGATATTTATCATTATTCTGAATTCTTGCAAAAATTTTATATATGTAATTTACATATACAAGTAGCATGATGTATAATATCTGTAAATTACATATATGAGTATTAAAGGTCATTAGGAATGAAAAGTTCATCATTTTAAGAATGGGGGCATTTTTGTGAGTGAGCAAGAGGAAATATTGCTGTATAAAACTTCTAATATTCTTAAGAAAGATACAAGCATGATGAAACTGAACGATATTATTGAGGAACTAGTGCAAATTATTGAATTAAATGTGAAGAATAACTCATAACAAGAATCCAATTAATAGAGTTTTCCCAAACACCCATGATTAGCTATTCACATAAAATGCAATAGGCTAAATTTCGGGAGGGGAAATAGTGAGTTATTTTTTACCTGCTCAAAGTCAGCAGCCACTTTTAATACATGTATCTTCTGGTCCAGACAGTGCAGGAAACGGCTTTTCAAATTTTGAGACATCGGTTTACCCTAACTTCTTTTCAGCTTTTGTGACCGCGGTATACCTGCAGCGGTACGGAACTCCAGTGACAATGTTTTTTAATGGAGAGGGTGTGAATGGATTAATTAAAGGAAGACTGGCAACCATGATTGGCAATCCTGAGGCGGAAACAACGATTGCAGAACAATTAGGGATGTCCATACCTGATTTTCTCCATAGCGACCATCCACAAAATTTGTTGGAATGGGCACAGACATTTGTCCGCCATGGCGGGCAAGTAACCTATTGTGGAACAACCAATACATGGGCCGGAAATGCAAAATCCTGGTCCGATAATTCTAAAATGGAATCGTTCGCCAACCCGCTGAATATTCAACAGGTAGCTGCTATTGTAATAAATAAAAATAGGAATTATATTGCTTTATAAAAATAAGATAACCCCCAGAGCAGATGCTGTGGGGGTTATCTTGCAAAAAATCGTAAAAGGGACAATTCGTCCCTTTTTATTTGCATTCCTTTTAGCCTTTTCTCCCTTTCCTAAAACCCAAATAATAAACACCCAAACTATATGATACAAACCCGAAAATAATCATAATAACCTTCTTATGTAATTTCCACAGTAAGGTTAAATTGGAAATCAAAATTCCTTTTGTATGCAAATAATAGAGATAGACAATTAGTAGGGATAGGAAAATAAGAAAGATTAATTTAAGTAAACGCAAGAAATTTAAATTGTCGAGAAAATGTGTTATCTTTCTCTTCTTTTTTGAGGAAGTTTTTTTTGTACTTGTTTCTGTCATAAAATTCTCCTCTCGATTTCTTTTTTCATTTGGATTTCCTTAATGTTGTTTAATAAGATATGGAATTTCGTCTAACCATAAGAGCATGGATTCATGCATTTATATTTATCTTATCGTCATATTTCCCCCTAAGGCGCTTAATATCCTCTCTAGGTGGAAAACCAAACATACGGGAATATTCACGGCTGAATTGCGATGGACTTTCATAGCCTACTCGGAATGCCACATCAGCGGCATCTGTTGACTCGGATAATAATAAGCGACGGGCTTCCTGCAGTCTCAGTTGTTTTTGGAACTGTATCGGGCTCATCGCGGTTACTTCTTTAAAATGTCTATGAAGTGAAGAAACACTCATGTTTGCTATTTCCGCAAGTTCCTCAATGCGAAAAGCCCTCTCATAGTTATCCAGGATATGTTGGATAACATCACTAATTTGAAAAGTAGAGCTTCCTTCTATTGCTATTTGCCCCAATACAGATCCATGCTGCCCTTGCAGAACCCGATAGAGAATTTCCTTTTTGAAAAGAGGAGCAAGTACCGGTATATCCTTAGAATTTTCTAGTAATAAAGCTAATCTGATTACTGCATCCAACAAAGAAGGCTCGACCCTGCTGACAAACATACCTCGTTTTGCACTTTCTTTTGGGCCAACCCGAATTTCGGAATCACTCAATACCTCTAAGATTTGACTTGGTGTAAATTCAAGCTTAATAGCTAAATACGGAACGTTGGAGGAAGCTTCTATTACTTGGCCGGTAACCGGCAAGTCAACGGATGCAACCAGGTAATCGGCAGGACTGTACCGAAAGCGTTCCTGCGCAAGAGATACCTCCTTCACGCCTTGAACGATAATGCAAAGGGAAGGTTTGTATACTCTGTAAACTGGTTCGGTAACATTAGACTCTCGAATGAAAAATAAAGAGGGAATATCGGTAGCATGAACACCGTCCATGCCTGAATGGCGTTCAATAAGCTTAGCGAGTTCATCCTGCTGTTTAAATAAATTTTCAGACATACGATCCTCCTAATTTCATTGTTTTCATATTTCTATTATAATGCCTCGTTATTATATGCGTAAGTGGTTGTGAGAGGATTAGGCAATCTTTTGCGACGAATGGGATACCGATTATGATTTTCTTTGATGGATAATAAGTGAGTAGAAAGAACAAATGAACATCAACTGAAAATAGAAAAGGAAGGAAGATAAATAATGCAAAAGCGCAAATTAGGAAAAAGTGGATTAGAAGTTTCTGCGATAGGGCTCGGTTGTATGGGGATGAGTCATGGTTATGGCCCAGCGGCAGATAAGAAAGAAATGATTTCCCTAATCCATAAGGCGATTGATCAGGGCGTGAATTTCTTCGATACCGCCGAAGTGTATGGTCCATTTGTGAATGAGGAGCTGGTAGGCGAAGCCCTAGCACCATTTAAGGGAAAGGTGGTCATCGCCACAAAATTCGGTATCCAAATGGAAAACGGCAAGCAGATGCTTGATAGCAAACCGGAGCGCATTAGGCAATCAGTCGAAGGCTCGCTTAAACGCCTTAAAGTTGATACGATCGATCTTTACTATCAGCATCGTGTTGACCCAAGTGTGCCAATTGAGGAAGTAGCGGGAGTCGTCAAAGACCTAATCACGGAAGGCAAGGTGAAGCATTGGGGACTTTCTGAAGCAGGAGTAGGAACAATTCGCCGGGCACACGACGTTCATCCGCTGACGGCCATTCAAAGTGAGTACTCCATGATGTGGAGAAGTCCTGAAGAAGAACTGCTGCCTGTGCTCGAAGAACTAGGAATTGGCTTCGTTCCATTCAGTCCGCTAGGAAAAGGATTCCTAACCGGAAAAATTGATAAGAATGCTACATTCGTAAACTCGGACTTCCGCAACATTGTACCTCGCTTTAAGCCGGAGAATCTCGAAGCGAACCAGGTTTTGGTCGAATTGATCCAAAACATTGCTGTAGTAAAAGACTTAACGCCGGCTCAAATCGCCCTAGCCTGGGTGCTTGCCCAAAAGAATTGGATTGTTCCAATTCCAGGCCCGCGTAAATTGGAGCGTCTGGAAGAAAATCTTGGTGCAGCTGAAGTAGAGCTGACTCCTAAGGAACTAAGTGATTTGAATGATGCGCTCTCGAAGATTGAGATTGCGGGAGATCGCTACCCAGGAGAATACGCAAGTAGAGTGGGCAAATAAAAGCAGAAAATATAAATAAAACAGGAGAATGTTGTATGCAAATAGTAATTTTGAACAATGGTGTTGAGATGCCTATTCTAGGCTTCGGTGTTTATCAAATTCAAGATGCAAGAGAATGCGAACAAAGTGTGTATGAGGCTATTCTAGCTGGCTATCGTCTGATTGATACCGCTGCTTCTTATCTAAATGAAGAAGCAGTCGGCCGAGCGATCAAACGAAGTGGCGTGCCAAGAGAAGAACTTTTTATTACCACGAAACTTTGGATTCAGGATACTGGCTATGAGAGCACGAAGAAAGCATTCGCTAAATCTCTGGAAAGACTGCAATTGGATTATTTGGATTTATATTTAATTCATCAGCCATATGGCGATGTATTCGGTTCTTGGCGTGCTATGGAGGAATTGTACCGTGAAGGTAAAATCAAGGCTATCGGAGTAAGTAATTTTCATCCAGACCGGTTGATTGATTTAATCATTCATAATGACGTAATCCCTGCTGTTAATCAGGTTGAAACACATCCGTTCAACCAGCAAATAGAAAATGCTAAATTTATGAAAGAGAACAATGTTCAAATCGAGTCATGGGGCCCATTTGCTGAAGGACGAAATAACATGTTCCAGAATGAAATTTTAGTATCAATAGCGGAAAAATATAATAAATCCGTTGCCCAGGTGATTTTACGTTGGTTGACACAAAAAGGAGTCGTTGCGATTCCAAAGTCTGTTCGTAAGGATAGAATCATCGAGAACTTTACTATCTTTGACTTTGAATTAAGCATTGAGGATATGGAGAGGATTGCTGCGTTAGATACGAAAGAGAGCTTGTTCTTTTCACATAGAGATCCTGAAATGGTAAAATGGATTGGTACCCGCAAATTGGATATTTAACACTAAAACAAGTTAACAATGTAATGAATAATCATTAATATAATTAAATCAGTAGATGAAGGATTGCTACTAATATTGCAGGCAAAACCTTAATGGATTGTTACTGCTCATTTAGGCAAAACCTTAATCGCTAAAATTGGGAAACATTAACTGTCTCTTTTTGGGGGGACAGTTTTTTTCTGTCTCCATTTTTATTAAGTGAAACTTAAGGAATCCCCTTCATTATAAGACTATCAATTGATGTAAGAGAAAAATAGAAATCAAATAAGAAAGGGAGAACTTAAGGTATGTCGTTAATAAAACAAAATAAAAAGATTTTACTAGTTATCATTGCAGTAATTGCAGCATCAGCAATTATACTTAGTTTTGCTCTGAAAAAAGACGATGCCATTGCAACGATTAATGGAAAGGCTATAACAAAAAATGATTTATATAATGAAATGGTAAAACAATATGGTTCAGAAACGGTTGACCAATTAATTGCAAATAAAATTGTTGCTTCAGAGGCAACAAACCAAAAAATTACCGTTTCTGAAAGTGATGTAAATAAACAGATTGAAAAATTACAAGAATCATATGGAGGCGAGGAGGCTTTTAACTCGGCTCTAGAAAGCAATAATACTGAACTTTCAGCAGTTAAAGAAGAAATGAAAAATTACCTGACGATTAAGAAGTTACTCGAACCGGAAATCAAGATTACGGAAGAGGAAATAAAAACCTACTTTGAGGAGAATAAAGATTCGTTTGCCCAGGCTGAGCAAGTAAAAGCAAGCCATATCCTCGTTGCCGATGAAAAGACTGCCAAGGAAGTCAAACAAAAGCTTGAGAATGGCGGTGATTTTACGGCACTAGCGAAAGAATACTCCACTGATGATAGTACGAAGGATCAAGGCGGAGAGCTTGGATATTTTTCAAAAGGTGATATGGTAACAGAATTTGATAATGCTGCCTTTTCGCTCCCTGTAAACCAAATTAGTGACCCAGTGAAGACCGAATATGGGTATCATATAATTAAGGTAGAGGCTAAAAAGGAAGCAAAAGAAGCAAATTATGATGTTAGTAAGGCGGAAATCAAAGAGTTATTACTGGAGCAAAAAATTGAAACAGAGTATTCAACATGGCTTGAGGAAAAGAAAAAGGACTATGATATTAAGAACACACTTGCGGAAGTATAGTAAAAGAAAAGTCAAAAGCACTGATGTGATGTAGGACACATTCAATTAAAAAATCTAGTTGTAAAATAAGAATAATAGCTTTTTAATGGAAATGTGAATATATTAGTTGTTTTATTAGAAAATGTATAAGATACTGTTGATGGATGCCTATTTAATGCAATTGAATGATCAAATGGGGACCGAACAAAAATTTGAATGATAATCTAACAAAATTTTTAATGCAAACTTTTTGAGGTGAGGATTATGCAAATTACTTTAGAAAACCCAAAAGATAAAACGGCAGCACCATTTTCAAGAACGAATCCATTTCAAGCGAAAGTTCT
Source organism: Neobacillus bataviensis (assembly GCF_019969725.1). The sequence continues at coordinate 571,153 of NZ_JAHXYW010000001.1, read as the reverse complement.
CAACAATGTAAATTTAAATGGAGCAGGTTCTAGTAAAGAAACGCGTCATATTGAGCTATCATTAGAGGGATCAGGCCTTTCTTATGTCCCAGGTGATGCCCTTGGTATTGTTCCTATGAATGACCCAGAACTAGTGGCTTCTTTAATAGACGAGATGGCGTGGGATGAAGAAGCAAGTGTAATCATTAATAAACAGGGTGAAACACTTCCACTTAAAGAAGCTTTGACATCTTATTTTGAAATCACACTATTATCGAAAAAAATCCTGCAACAGGCAGCTGACTTTACAGAAAATGAAGAGCTAAAAAAGCTTGTGTTAGTGGAAAATGCGAATCAGCTGAAAGAATATACCAATGGTCGCGATCTGCTTGATATGTTCCGTGATTTCGGTCCATGGAAAGCTTCAGCACAAGAGTTTGTTTCACTTTTAAGAAAAATGACTCCGCGTCTTTATTCCATTGCCAGCAGCATTGCCGCTCATCCTGGTGAAGTGCATTTAACGATCGGCGCAGTTCGGTACACAGCTCACGGCCGCGAGAGAAAAGGGGTATGTTCAGTTTTAGTTGCAGAACGTGTTCAAGAAGGGGATACGCTTTCAGTATTTGTTCAGCCAAATAAACACTTCCATCTTCCAGAGTCCCAAGAGAAAGATATCATTATGGTTGGTCCTGGTACAGGAATTGCCCCATTCCGTTCCTTTATCGAGGAACGTGCAGTGAATAAAGCTCCTGGCAGATCATGGCTGTTTTTTGGAGACCAGCATGCAGCGTCAGATTTCCTTTATCAAGATGAGTTAGAGAAATATCAAAAAGATGGAGTATTGACAAGAGTAGATACTGCGTTCTCTCGTGATTCTGAACAGAAGGTATATGTTCAGCATAAAATGCTTGAAAACAGTAAGGAATTGTATGCTTGGCTGGAAAGTGGAGCTTACTTCTTCGTTTGTGGAGATAAGCAATATATGGCAAAAGACGTCCACGAAGCGCTTCTTACCGTAATAGAAAAGGAAGGAAGCATGACTCGTGATGAAGCTCAGGCTTATCTGGATGATATGAAGGGTCAAGGGCGCTACCAGCGTGATGTGTATTAAATTTAAGTAATTATTTTCCAAAAGAGTGGCTTTATTCCGGAATTAGCGGACAATAAAGTCGCTTTTTTTTGCTGCGAGGGCAGAAAACTTTACAATCTTAGATTCAGTTTCGTAGTAGATCCCTTCTACGATACCGAAATCCACTCTTGATTCGGTGTTCAGTCACGTAGACCCTTTCTACGATACCGAAATCCAATTTTGATTCGGTCTTCAGTCACATAGACCCTTTCTACGTTACCGAAATCCACTTATGATTCGATGTTCAGTCACATAGACCCTTTCTACGTTACCGAAATCCATTTTTGATTCCGTATTCAGTCACATAGACCCTTTCTACGTTACCGAAATCCACTTATGATTCGATGTTCAGTCACGTAGCACCTTTCTACGTAACCCAAATCCATTTTTGATTCCGTATTCAGTCACGTAGCACCTTTCTACGTTACCGAAATCCACTTTTGTTTAAGAGTTCAGTCACGTAGACCCTTTCTGCGTTACCGAAATCCTCTTTTGACCCAAGTTTCAGTCACATAACGTCCTTTAATTCACTTTTTTAACCGAAAATTAACTTTGAATTTAAGTTTATCTTAAGGTTATCCAAATATAATGGGAATCAGTTAAAGGTTACTATTTAAATTCGGAGGATTAATTATGAAAAAGAATTATACAAAAATTGTCCTTGATTTGTTGATGGCTATTACGTTTGTGCTTCTAATGAATCCAAGAGTATTAGACGGTTTACCGATTCATGAAATAGCTGGTCTGGTAATAGGAGTTGCAATCCTTGTCCATATAGGTTTGAACTACCAATGGGTGATCAATACAACCAAAAAAATATTAGATCCAATACTCCCAAAAAAAACGCGATTTAGTTTCTTATTAAATATCCTCCTTTTAATTTCAATGGCAGCTGTCATTGTAACAGGGATACTTATTTCTAGGGTGGTTTTACCAAGTCTCGCCATTGAAGGAAGTCATACAATCCGTGAACTTCACGGTTTTTTTGCTGATGTAACATTAGCTTTAGTTGGTCTACATGTTGGGGTACATTGGCAATGGATCATGAGTATTTGTAAAAAAGCGTTTAAATCGAAGGAAGGAAAACTTAGGAAGGGTGTTTTAGCATCAGTTATTCTATCCCTTGCTATTTTGGCGGGTGGAATTCAATGGTTTGCCTCAACTGCAACGCCTAGCAACGGTGAATTTATGCCGAAACAAATGCAGCAAAGTGAGCAGGCAACCAATAATGGGAACACAACGAACCAAGGGAATACAACGACAACGAATACAAATCAAGCACCGCCTAACGGAGATTTTCGTGAAGGAAAATTCCATGGAAAAGAGGGACATGGGGGCAGCAGCAATCCATTTCTCGTCGTCCTTAACTATTTTGCAATATGGGCAGCCATCATCATTCCTACCTATTATATAGAAAAAAGAATATTAAGGAAAAAACGAGAATCAAAGCTTCGTCCTCAAACCTCATAACAGAAAGCCCGCTTCATGGTAAGCGGGATTTTTGTTAGTACTCAATTAAAGTAAAAAAGACTTAACCCCATGGTTAAGTCTCTATATTAAATTTCTCACTTATTTGTCCCTTTCCTAATTTCTTTTCTCATTTATATTTTATCGAGAAGGATTATCCTATTAATCCTTGTGTTTCGATATTATTAATAATATGAAGTTTTTATTCCGTAATGGATAATGCTAATCAACACCTCCTCATAATTAAAATTGGATGGTTCTGATCACCTGGACCGATGAAATCTAACGCGGCAGGAGAAAATACTATAACTTTTCTTTTTACGCCCTCCAAAAGTATTCGGATTTGATCAAGAACTACATCAGACTGGAAGACACTGCCTCCCAAGAAAATCCTCTTTTTGACTCTCCTTTCTAGGACAGCCTTATTTTTTTTACTAACAGTGCGTTCCATATTGCGCACTTCTACTTTCTCGTTAAGCTGCGATAAATTCATCTCCGTCTGAAGAACTTCTTCTTCAATCGAAGCGACAATCCCGATTTCACGTTTATTTAATACCAAGACGAAGTGATAGCCTGTCTCCGATTTCTTCTGGACAACCGCTGCTTCATCCGTGATAAACGTGACGAATTCTTCGGATTTGTTCGTTTGTGAGTCTGAAGAGATTTCTTGTTGCTTGATGACTCGAAATATTGCTTTTGCTCCAATTTCTTCAAAGTCAAAGGGTCTAATACTTTGGGTGCGGACGAGATATAAATCAGCAACCTTCCCTTTGCTAGTTAATTGGATACATAAAGCAACATCATCATTCACCGCCTTTCCCTCATCGTTCGAGAGCATTGGGACATTCATGTTCATTCCTGGAAATTGAACGAAGATGTAGCTGAAGTTTTTCTTAGGCTGTACATTCAGAAGTCTCATAAACTCACAACCTTTCCGATTTTGTAATAGGGTTTTTCCCTGTATAGGTTTATAAATTCAATATCTTTTTTTACTTTCCTTTCAAGGTATGCTGAGTTTTCATCGTCACTTTCTTATGAAATCCGATGGATATTCCCTTTTGTTGAGTATTTATGAGCAAATCTATTATCGAAAAACAAAGATTGGAACGTTTTTTGTCGTTTCATTTAATGAAATTGAATAAAAAGAATCAATACCTATTGACACAAAAGTTTATTCGTATTATTATTATCTCATATTCAAGATATTTTAATTCGAGTTAAATAATTACTAAATCTAAAACGAAAAAATAAAATAAATATCTAAGAAGGAGTGAAAATAATGGAACTATTAGGATTACATCATATATCAATTATGACCGGGAAAGCCGAAAAAAATTATGAATTCTATACGAAAATTTTAGGAATGAGGCTGGTGAAAAAAACAGTCAATCAGGATAACACAAAGTCATACCATCTATTTTATGCAGACGCAGAAGGAACACCTGGTACGGAGATCACCTTTTTTGACATCCCTGGACTTGGAAATTCTTACAGAGGAACTTCTGAAATTTCTACAGTCGCTTTAAGAGTTAAAAGTACAAATTCATTGGAATTTTGGAAGGAACGTTTTAGCCACTATGGAATTGAACATGGTGAAATTGAAAAAAGAGCTCAACGTGATACTTTAGCTTTCAGAGACTTTGATGAAACTCGATTAATGCTTGTTGCAGATAACGGTGAAAAAGGTGTAAGAGGAGGTATTCCTTGGCAGCGGGATGATATTCCAACAGAACATGCCATTATAGGTTTAGGGCCAGTAACACTTACTGTTGGAATTTCTGAACCAACGATTGGAGTCCTTACGGAAGTCATGGGTTTTCGTTTTGTCGGTTCTTATCCATCTCTTGAAGGGGAGTTCCCAGAAATCCTGGTTTATGCAACTGGAGAAGGAGGCAGCGGAGCAGAAGTTCATATTGAGACAAGGCCCGATTTGCCAAGAACTCGGTTAGGCCGTGGAGGAGTCCATCATGTTGCTTTTCGGGTTCCGAATGAAGAAGAATACGATCAATGGGCTCAGCGCCTAAAGGATAACCGTCTGCCAAATTCAGGCAAGGTAGAGCGTTTTTATTTCAAAGCGTTATATTTCAGAGAGCCAAATGGTATTTTGTTTGAATTATCAACCGATACACCAGGGTTTGCAACCGATGAACCTATGGAAACAATGGGTCAAAATTTAGCATTACCGCCATTTTTAGAGCCTAGTCGAAAAGAAATTGAAGAAAATTTACGGCCTCTAGATCTGAATTGAACGATTGGAATTTAAGGTTCAAATGAAGAAAAAACTTTAATATTCTAAGTAAACGCACTGGAGAAATTTCCGCCAGTGCGTTTTTAATTTCATTATCTTGCTTTTATATCCAAATATGCTTTTTTTAAATCGAAAAAGAGTTATATTGATATTAACAAAACGCTGGTGGAGGACAATATGAAAAATGAGGATTCAAACGGTGAAATGATAACCGATGAAAAGTGGCATGCCATAATCAGTAACGATGCATCGTATAATAATCACTTTTTCTATGCTGTTAAAACCACAGGGATTTTCTGTAAGCCTTCATGCAAATCGCGCATTCCTAAAAAGGAAAATGTCCGAATTTTTCAAAACGCAGAAGAAGCACTATCGGCCCATTTTCGTCCGTGTAAACGATGCAAGCCGACAAATGAGCGATTACCTGATAACGAATGGATTGCGTTCATTACAGAATACATTGATAAGAATTATCCTAAAAAGCTGACGCTAGAAACATTGGCAGAAATGAGCCATGGTAGCCCCTATCATTTGCATCGGACTTTTAAAAGGATTACCAACATAACTCCTGTAGAATATATCCAGCATATCAGATTAAATACAGCGAAAAATTTATTGCTTCAGTCTGACCTAGCAATTGCTGAGATTGGAAAAGCGGTAGGGATACCTAATATCCCCTATTTTGTTACCTTATTTAAAAAAGCGATAGGATACACTCCTGCCCAATATCGACAATTTCAAAGTAATTCGGAGGTACCTCAAAAATGAAGGCTCAAATTAAAACCCCCATATATTGGTCACAGTTTATATTTAAAGATTGGAAATTAAATCTTGCGGCTTCAGAGAAAGGACTTTGTTTCGTTGGCTCACAGAATAAACCGTTTGAGGAGTTGGTTGCTTGGGCAGGAAAACGATTTCCAGGCAGCTCTCTCGTGGAGGATCGGGAAAAGCTAGTGCCTTATGCAGCCGAATTAATGGAATATTTTGAGGGGAAACGAAAAAATTTCTCTGTCCCGTATGATATTCATGGTACAGAGTTTCAAGTCGCTGTTTGGAACGCACTTTGTGATATTCCGTTTGGAGAGACAAAATCCTATTCTGACATTGCAAACAATATCCATAAACCCGCCGCTGTTCGAGCAGTTGGCGCGGCAATTGGTGCTAATCCGGTGTTAATTACCGTGCCATGCCACCGTGTTGTTGGAAAAAATGGCTCGTTGACCGGCTACCGAGGCGGATTAGAGATGAAGATACAACTCCTTGATTTGGAGCGCCAAGGATTTCAATAAATATTATGCATTGATGAGGCTTACGTGCCTCATCTTTATTTTTTTACTAAGGCCCCGTTCAAAATGTAAACATCGATTCCTAAATAAAAATTAGAAAATTCAGAGGAATTCATGCCTATTATGTTGAAATAATAAATCAAAGTTAATTTATGGTTCACCCTTTTTTTCAATAAATTAGCAATTTTTAAGAGAGGTGAAAAATGAGGAAAATAGTCATATCGGATATTCATGGTTGTTCAACGGAGCTTGATCTTCTTTTGCAAAAGACCAAAGCTCGACCAGATGAAGTTATTTTTCTAGGAGACTATATTGACTCCGGACCAGATAGTATGGGTGTAGTAGATAAGGTAATAGATTGGTGCGGCCAAGGTGCAACGGCATTACTAGGCAATCATGATGATTTATTTTTACGATGGCTGGATGATAAAGAAATCATTTTCTACTATGGCAGAATTGGCGGAATGGCTACGATTAATAGCTGCCTGCAAAGACTTGGAATGGACAGTGTTGAATATTCTCAATTGCTGCATAACCAAATAAAAGAAAATGAAGTAAGAAACACCATCATAGATTGTTTTCGTAAACAAATTTCCTTTTTACAATCGCTCCCATTATATAAAAAGGAGTCAGAATTGATTTTTGTTCACGCAGGAATTAATCCAAAAAAAGGATTGGAAAGCACGACCAAAGTTGAGTTTCTCAATCTTCGTGATGAATTTATTTATGAGTATAAAGGTTGTGAAACGATCATTTTCGGCCATACACCAACTAGAAGATTACATAATCATAATAATGTATATTTTGGTCCGAACCGAGTAATCGGCATCGATGGAGGATGTGCTTTTGGAGGACAGCTAAATGCATTAATCATAACGGATGGTCAGTTTAGTACAGCATCAGTATTAAGAAAATAAATTTTCAAATGGAGGCAATGTGATCATGTCAAATATTCCATCAATACTTAAAGGGTTGCGTATTCCTGTAATCGGCGCACCTCTTTTTATCATAAGTAATCCGAAACTAGTCATTGCACAGTGTAAGGCAGGAATTGTTGGCTCTATGCCGGCACTAAATGCCAGGCCTGCATCCATGCTCGATGAATGGTTAGCAGAAATCACAGAAGAACTGGCAGCGTACAACGCACAGAATCCGGACCGGCCTGCTGCCCCGTTCGCGATTAATCAAATCGTGCACAGGTCTAATGATCGGCTCGAGAATGACGTGGAATTGTGTAAGAAGTATAAAGTTCCGATCATTATTACTTCCCTTGGGGCTCGTGAGGATGTTAATGCCGCCATACATAGTTACGGTGGAATTGTGATGCACGATGTGATCAATAACAAGTTTGCACACAAGGCAATCGAGAAAGGGGCAGATGGGTTGATTGCTGTTGCTGCCGGTGCTGGCGGTCATGCTGGCGTGAAGAGCCCATTTGCATTGATTCAAGAAATCCGCCAATGGTTCAACGGTCCCCTTGCCTTGTCCGGCTCGATTGCCAATGGTAATGCGGTATTAGCAGCCCAAGCGCTGGGGGCTGATTTTGCTTATATTGGATCGCCTTTCATTGCGACCCATGAAGCGAATGCTGTTGATGAATATAAGCAGGCAATCGTTGATTCTACATCTGACGATATTGTTTATAGTAATTTGTTTACAGGTGTCCATGGAAACTATCTGGCTCCATCCATCCGGAAAGCTGGATTGGATCCTGAGGCCCTTCCAGAAAGCGATCCATCTAAGATGAGTTTCTCCGATGGATCATCAAAGCCGAAAGCGTGGAAGGAAATCTGGGGATCCGGCCAGGGAATCGGAGTCATTAATGAGGTCACTGGTGCAGGAGAATTCGTTGACAAGCTATATCAAGAGTATCTGGCAGCAAAAGAGAGAATCGTTCATATCGGATGAACGATTCTCGATAAAAAGACACCCCAATTGTTTGTCGTGTTGAACAATTGGGGTGCCCTTAAAGCTCGTGTAGTTGCCTTCTTCTCCTAGTCATTTATCAAATACAGCATCAATCTTTAGTTTTATCTCTTTTACTTTCTGATATTGTTCGTCAGGCCACCATGCTCCGCAGTCGTCAGAAACAACGCAAGCCGCACATTTTTTTAAATCATAGACAATCATACCGGTAATGGGAGGGGAATAAAGATGGAGAGTGACCAAATTGGTATAGTTAGAAGCTTTCATTTTATGGATGGCTTTTTTCGGTGCATAAAAATGTTTCCCTTTATGATGGTATTCATGGAACAATTCAAATGGCAGGCCATTTCCTTTCACCTCATAAACCGAATTCAGGGAGGTGCCGGAGAGGACTTGTATCCAGCCGTGGGAATTGCCATGATCATGGGGGGCGCATTCCAACTGAGACCAATTCATCACGAGCATCTCGACTTCTTCATTTTTATAAAGAAGCTTCCTATTGTAAGGCTTTCCCTCGGATGGTTCCGGTAAGCCAGCAAGATCATCAAGTTTCAGATCTAATTGTAATAAAGCTTTTTTCAACTCGGCTTTTGATGGGCATTTTAAGGGATCCAACACATTCCTAATCCTACTTGTCAAAGTCATAAAGCTATCCTCCTATGGGCGTTTATTCTTAAAGAGGCTGAACAACAGAGGCACAAGCTGACCATTAACGACAATGACTCCAATTATAATTATGATTCCTCCGGCAGCACTTATGAATAAAACTTTTTCCTCTAAAAGCAAAACCGCTGCAATTAAAGTAGAGAGAGGCTCTAAATATAAAAACATCGAAACCTTTGAAGCTTCTAATATTTCAAGTGCCTTCCCCCAATACCAATAGGCAACGCCAGAAACAAAAACCCCCAGAAACAATAAGTGCGCCCACTCAGTATGGGTTAGGAGTGAAAGGGATTCCCACCCTCTGTTCCGGATGATAAAAGGAGTGGTAAGAATCAAGCCAAGTAAACTAGAATAAAATGTCACTAAAAGAGGGGAATAAGGAATTTTTAAAGATTTTATTAGCACCGAATAAACAGCCCAGTTCAATGTGCTCAGAATCATGAGAAAAAGGCCAATGTTCAGGGTAATGTGAAAGGATTGTCCACTTCTTGTCGTTGTGACCAGCAACACACCTGTTATAGCCAGCACCATACCCGCAGCCTTAGTCATACTCATCTTCTCATGCAAAAAGAGAATGGACAAGATAACCGTAAAGATGGGGGAAAGTGAAATGAGCCATCCAGCAGAAGACGCATTGATCGTCAGCAATGCCGTCGCTTGTAGGACTTGATGCACAAATACCCCAAGAATGCCCAATATCATTAAATGGGGAATATATTGAATCGAGACTTTTAGCCGGATACGCTGTATGAGTAATAACGACAGAAGAAATAAGGCTCCTATTCCAAAACGAAGAACGAGTAATGAATAGGGGTCAAGCTTTCCAAGAACCGCCTTGGTCGATACAAATGAGACTCCCCAAAAACTAATGGACATTAAGGCATATAGTGAAGCGGTTAGTCTAAATCTATTATAAGTCACGGCTGAACATCCCTTTCAGTAGAAATGATCGTTATTTCATCTTATGCTTGTCCAAAAATAAGATGTTTTCACATAGATAAAAGGATTGGCGAATTCTACCGCCAATCCTTTTTACATACCTAATTCAGTGTGCTAGAAAATCTAAAGATAAATGTCATTTCCTGTTCATCGTCCGTTCACAAACGGATTATAAACTAAGGATGTCAAAGAGGAATTTGGGGGTATGAAGAAGATGAACATTGCTTGGAAAGAAATGAAGAAAAATAAAGGAAGGTTTTTGATTTTAGGTTCCATCGTTTTTCTGGTTAGTTTATTAACGTTTATCATCTCTGGTTTAGCAAACGGTTTATCCCAAGATAATGCAGCCTTAATTAAAGATTTGCCAAATGGCCACTTTTATATGACGAAAGAAGCAGACGAAACCTATAATCTATCAAGAATTAATAGCGGCACCCAAAAGAAAATACTAGACAAACACCAAACCGCTGCAGCCTTTTCAATTCAAATGGGTTTTTTGAATGAACCTGATGATAAGCAGCGAAGCGTCGCTTTTGTTACGTCAACCGAATCGAAGTGGTTTCAACATGTAAAAAAAGGAGAAGTCGTACTGGACCGTTCTATGGAAGAGGATGGGATAAAAATTGGTGATACGTTAACGAATAACCAGTACGATGGCAAGTTTATTGTAAAAGGCTTTGTAGATCACAGTAAATACAGCCATGCACCCGTCGCGTATATCAATATGGAGGACTACCAAGAAATTTACCGGACTAACCAAATGCAACTTATTTTCATACCGGGAGATTCAAAACAAGACACTGGTCTACAAGCTTTTTCAAAGGATCAGTTCCTTAATACCATTCCGAGTTATAAAGCAGAACAGATGTCTCTGAATATGATTATTTGGTTTTTAGTTGTGATTAGCGGAATGTTGTTTGCGATCTTTTTCTACATGATGAATGTTCAAAAAATTGGTTTATATGGTATTTTAAAAGCCATTGGTGTGAAAACAAGCGCTTTGTTTCAAATGATGTGGACCCAAATGGTGTTGATCACCATCATTGCGCTTGGTCTGTCGATTACCCTGAGCCAATTGTTTAATCTGGCGGCGCCTGAAGGAATGCCTTTCCATTTAACCAAGGAAACAACCGTACAATTATCGATTGTCTTCCTAGTAATCGGTTTTATGGGAGCTACGCTTTCCGGTGTTCAGATTAAAAAGATAGAACCATTACAAGCGATTCAGCAAGGAGAGGGATAAAATGACGATATTTACAATCGATCAAGTTCGAAAAACGTTTATAAATGGTGAAGTGGAGGAAGAGATTTTAAAGGGAGTGAATCTTTCTCTTAGGGAAGGAGAGGTAACAGCATTAGTTGGAGCGTCCGGATCTGGTAAAAGCACACTCCTTACCATAGCGGCAGGTCTTCAGCCCGCATCGGACGGAGCAGTCCTATTCGAAGGAAATAATATAGCGAAAATGAGTTCAGAACAAGTGCGAAAAATCCGGGCAACTCAATTTGGCTTTGTCTTTCAATTTGCCCATCTGGTTCCTTTTCTCACCGTTGAAGAACAACTGATGCTCATGTTGGAGGTATCAGAATCAAAAATCAATAAACGTAAACATAAAAAGGAAATTAACAAAATACTAAAATTAGTGGAAATGGACCATCGCAAAAACGCCTATCCGTCCTCTTTATCCGGCGGGGAAAGGCAGCGAGTTGCCATTGCCCGTGCCATAATTCATCAACCAAAGGTTCTCTTCGCGGATGAACCTACGGCAAGTTTGGATTCAAAACGTTCTAAAGATGTGATGGCGTTAATCCGAAATTTAACGAAAACACTAAGCATAATGACGTTAATGGTCACTCATGACGAAGAAATGCTTTCATTTGCCGATCATGTCATTAAAATGAGTGATGGACAGATTTTGCAAAGTGTCGTTTAATCTTTTGTAGACATTTTCATTTTTATAGGAGAAGCATTCATGACCAATATTTTAATTGTTGATGATGATATCAATGTTTTACAGCTTGTAACGATTCATTTATCTGAACAGGGTTATCAAGTATTCCAGGCAAAAGATGGGATGGAAGGGCTGGAAATATTAAAGAAGGCAGCATGTGATCTGGCCGTCGTCGATGTGATGATGCCTTTCATGGATGGCTATGCCCTAACGAAAGAAATTCGAAAACAATACGATATTCCTGTCATTCTTTTAACGGCCAAAAATCAAATTGAGGACAAAGAGCAAGGATTTGAAGCTGGCACGGATGATTACCTTATTAAGCCTTTTGAACCTAAGGAATTAAGCTATCGTGTTAAAGCGTTGTTACGGCGATATGATCATCAAGCAGATGAATCGATTCTGCGCATTGGCAGTACGACGATCAACAAAAGGAGCTATGAGGTTCAGATTGGGAACCGAACCTTTCTTTTACCCCTAAAGGAATTTGAACTATTAGCTTTTTTCATTTCGAATCCTAAGCAGGTGTTTTCCAGAGAACATCTCATTGAACAGATTTGGGGATTGAATTTTCAAGGGGACGAAAGAACAGTTGATGTCCATATTAAAAGATTAAGGGAGCGTTTCTATAAGTTGACAGATGATTTTCAAATAAAAACAGTACGCGGTGTGGGATATCTTTTGGAGGTCCAACGTACATGAAGTCCCTTTATGTGAAATTTATTGTTATCACCATTGGCATGATGTTGATTAGCTTTATCTTGGCTTTTATCATCTCCAATATCTATTATCAACAAAAGCTAAAGCCTTTTAATGATAGAAAAAATACAAAAGTCGCGCTGGACATTGCTGACTTTGCTGAAAAACATCCTGAGATTAACCTGAAAGAGTATTTGGATAGCACCTCTTCAGTGGGATACCAAATATGCCTCGTCGATCCTCTGGGATACAGAACTTTTTTTGGCGAGCCATTCAGGGACAAAAGTCTGTCAGGTTCAACTGAAAAGTATGTCTTAAACGGTCATGTTTTTCACGGGATTCTTGATTTTCCACAGCAAACATTTGTGACAGGCTTTTTTGCCAATGAACTAAAGAATACCATTGGGGTTCCCTTGAGATTTAACGGAAAAACCTTTGCTCTATTTGTGCGGCCTGATATAAAATTTCTTTTCGGCGAGATGCATGTTCTATTTGGCTGGATCCTGGTCTTGTCGATTACGTTGTCCATTGTGATGGTCCTTATTAATACGAAGTACTTAGTTAAACCGATATCCACCCTGACTAAAGCAACAAAATCACTGGCAAACGGTCGTTTTAATGTTGAACTGGAAATTAACCGCCATGATGAGTTAGGAGAGCTTTCACAAAGTTTTTTACAAATGGCAAGGAAATTAGAACAAATGGATGAGATGAGAAAGGAATTCATTTCTAATATATCTCATGATATCCAGTCGCCGTTATCGAATATAAAAGGATACACCTGCCTTTTAGAAAATGAACTCATAAGTCTAGAAGATAGAAAACAGTATGTATCAATCATTAATGGTGAAATTAGGAGGCTGTCTACCTTAACAAAACAATTATTGCTTCTCGCTTCATTAGATCGAAATGAGGATATCGTAAAAAAGAAACGATTTAATGTTGGCGGGCAAATTAAGGAATTGGTACGACATTACCAATGGGCAGTAAGCGAGAAAGAGATTATGCTTAGTTACTCTCTGCCAGATATAAAAATTGTCGGCGATCCATCCTTACTGAATACGGTGTGGGATAACCTATTATCTAATGCGATTAAATACAATAAGCCAAATGGTAATATAGAACTTTCACTTGAACAAAGAGGGCAATTTGTTTACGTGACGTTTAAGGATACAGGAATAGGGATGAGTAATTCTGAAATAGAACAGAGCTTTGAGCGCTTTTACCGTGCGGACAAGGCGCGTACCCGAACAATCGACGGGACGGGTCTCGGATTATCCATCGTCAAAACGATTGTCGATCTGCATGGCGGTTCCATTCAGGTGATAAGTAAAGAGAATGAAGGGACTACGTTTATTGTAGAATTGCCTGCATAACAAGATATATTATTTAGAGAGAGACAGAACTGGATGCAATCAGTTCTGTCTTTTAACATTTCCCCAAAGAGACGAGTATGAAAAAGCAAGAACTTTCTTCGCAAAACAAAAGTCATATTTATTAAGATTTTTGTGGTTTAATCTTATGGTTGTAATATTATTATTTACCATGTAAGAATCTTAATTTTATTAGAATAAATGTTACCAATTCTTTTAATGCAATCTCAAACCTCTATGTTAAGATAATGCAAAGCCAATTTTTCCATTTCTGCAACCACGTGGAATGTTTAGGTATTGAAAAATGCGAATTATCGTCAAACATTCTAATGTGAAAAATTGCATGTAAAAAGGAGGTCTTTATTTTGAAACCAAAATTACAGGCAATGTTTCTTGTCATAATAATCCTATTCTCTGTACCTTCAATCTGTTTTGCAGACGCATCAGAAGGAGATGTCATTGTTACTTTAGGAGAAAACCTAACAGAACAGCAAAAAAATGAAATGTTATCAGAGTTAGAGGTATCGGATTACGTACAAATTATTACTGTATCCAATAAAGAAGAGCATGAATATTTAGGGGAGTTTATTCCCAAGGCGCAAATTGGTAACCGTGCCATTTCATCAGCAAGTATAACAATCGGTGCTAAAGATTCCGGGTTAAAGGTTCAAACGAACAATATTACTTGGGTTACGGATGAAATGTATACAAATGCCTTGATTACAGCAGGTGTAAAGGATGCAACCATTCACGTTTCCGCTCCATATTCTGTATCAGGAACAGCTGCATTAACAGGAATTATGAAAGCTTATGAAGCGACAACCAATAAAGAAATTCCTGAAGAAGTCAAAAAAGCGGCGAATGAAGAAATGGTGAAAACTGCACAGCTCGGTGACTCTATAGGAGCGGATAATGCTGCTGCTCTCATGGGAAAAGTCAAAGATGAAATTTCCAAGAATGAACCGAAAACAGAATCTGATTTGCGTGCATTAATTGAAGAAGCTGCTACAGAGCTAGGGATTACATTAACAGATTCAGAGTTAGATATGCTAGTAGACTTCTTCAATGATCTTAAGGACATGGATATTGACTGGAACCAAGTAAAAGAACAATTAAGTGCTACTTCAGAAAAAATCTCGACATTTATGCAATCTGATGAGGGGCAATCATTTTTAAAGAAGCTGCAAGATATCTTAAATCAGTCACTTGATTCGATTCGTGTCCTATTTAATAAATGAACAAGTCATGCAATAGATATTTTGGTCATAGTCAAACTGATTATAAATGAAAAAAAATAACATTCTATGTTTTTTCAGAACCATAGACAAGGATATCTTCATAAAATAGTTTATCTAACTATGAAGGTGTTTTTATTGATGAACTATAGAGATACCCAACCCCAACCCATAATAGGTCAGGCGTGGACTGGTAAACATGTCATATTGCTGCATTGCACGGCAAATAACCAATTTATTGGCCTATATAAAAGCTTTCATGCACCGACAGAGCCGCCGAGATTCAATTGTTCTGAAACTCTATCTCAATTACTCAGTATTGGCTATCATATTCATGCCGTAACAGCCATTTCGCCCAATCATATCCAGTATGTATTGGTTTTATAAAAAAAAGAGTTCGAACAATGGTCCGAACTCTTTTTTCTTTAAATTGTTAGTCCCATACCTCTTCTTGACCAAAATTTTTCGGTTTTCTAAAATTACTTCGTCCAGATGTTTTATATTTTTTAATAACAATTGCAATGATTGTTAATGAAATTACTAAAATAAAACCTATTAGAAGAACAGCAAGATAAGTTGAAAATGATAGTTTGTCTGTCTGAGCTTCAGGAGACTTCTCACTCACGCCGATAGCATTTTTGGCTGTAACAACATACGAGTAGTGTGTGCCCTTCCTTTGTGGTGCAGTCTTATCGACATAGTTCGGATTTGTTAAATTCGATGCGATTGGTTTGTAACTGCTGCTGAGTCCTAAACGGTTAATTTCCTTTCGATAGACTGTATAAGAAGCCGTCCCGAATGTGGGATTCCAGGAAAGTGTAATAGAATCTTTATTTTTCCTATTGGCTAATACCCAGTCTGGTGAATCAGGCGCTGTTGTCATTTTGGTATGAAAGGAATAGATGCCAATCTGTTTTTCGGTTCCTTCTGAAACAAAAGATACTTTCCAGTAATAGCGAGTATCGGTTTCCAAGTCAGCTAAATCGATTGACGGCGAAGAAATGGTTTGATCAGATACAATGTTTTTAAAAATAGGATCTGCAGCTACTAGAACATGATAGCTGTCTGCACCGGCTTGGGCATCCCAGTTCAACGAAACATTGGACGGGTCCACCTCGATTTCCCCGCTATTAGGAGAAACTGCAGGGGATGAAGCCGATACTACATGAATCATCCGGGAATCATGACTGGCAAGACTAGCTGTGAATCCAGAGTCCTTTTTTCCTAAATCTTGATGGCTCCACATATCATGAACCAAAGCTGGTCCATCAATATCCAAATCTGACCAATTAACAGTTACCTGTTGAGTTGATGTTCCAGTATTAAAGAGCCCGATGTTGTATGAACCATCTTGCAGTTTCTGATAGAATACTTGCAAATCTTCGGTTTTGAATAACCGTTTCCCTGTTATGCCACTTTGGTTCGCCCCAATAATTTCATCGTTTGTTAGCAGACTGATTCCATAGTCATCTAGTTTTGACAGGTCGCTCCCAATCACAAAATGGGATGCGGCAATGGCCCAGAGAGAAACATACGAACGTTTTTCTTCCTCTGTTAAACCATCCTTACTTCCGTTAGCCACATTTAATGAATCCAAGTCATTCCAACCGCCTGGCCCAGCATGAGGCTGCCAATTTGCGACATCACTAAATCTTCTGGACACCTTTTTCCAATTGGTGTTTGTTGGTGTGCCGTAGGCCTCGACATCGTGATCAGTCCGCCAGCCATTGGATAACTGCTGCCAGGTCGAAATATGGTTGATATCCAAGTTATTGGATAACTCCACATGAATCGGTCTCCCTGTTTTCTTCAAAGCTTTTGCCCATGCTTCAATATCAGGAATGTCCTGGTTGCGAACTCCGTCAATCTTAAGGTAATCTACTCCATAAGAAGCAAACAGCCTTGCCCAAGAATCGATATATTCTTGCGCTCCTGGTTTTGAGTAATCGATCGCATACATATTGTCAAAATTAAAACTTACTTTTTGCCCTTTACTCAGGTCAACGATATCTTTTGCGTGGTAGGGTGTTCCTTCAATTGGGGTGTTTTGATCAATCGCCCCTTTAGGAATGCCAAGAGTGACATACAGACCAAATTTTAATCCTTTTTTGTGGATATAATCCCCAACTGCCTTCATGCCATTTGGAAATTTCTTAGGGTCGACAGCCCATCTGCCATACTTGTCCACGGTTGTCGTCCAATCAAGCTGATAGTAATCATCAAGATTGACATATTCGTAGCCGTGCGACTTAAATTTTGCTGCCATAATATCAGCAGCTGCTTTAATGTTTTCCTCTGTCGGCTTCTTGCGAATTGAACTCCAGCTGCTCCAGCCCATAAATGGGCGCTGCGCTAAATTGTTATAGGTTGAAGCTTCCACTTCTTCCGGCTCTAAAATTGAAATAGGAAAGTTTCCAGCAAGGATGAATGTGCACGTTAATAATGATGAGATAACCTTCTTAAGCATAAAACTCCCCCCGATATTGATAGATTTATTTGATAGGAAATATTTTTGTAGTTATTAAGTTAATAATATTACAGAAAACTTATTTTTTTAATGAACAATATGTTCCAACTTAATCGCGTGCCATAATAGAATGTTTTATAAATTCTTACTTTACACATTGGATTAATTGGAGTAAAATTTAGAAAACTTATTAATTAATCATATCTGCCGATTGGTCGTCCAAAGGCTCTTCAACATTTTCGTGTGTTGAGGGGCCTTTTTTATTGGCTTCGGTAAATAATTAAATCAGGAAAGGGGTTGGAAGAATTGAATATCGATCATCTAGAAGCGTTCATGTACGTGGTTCATTTAGAAAGTATCCATAAAGCTGCAGAAGCTCTTTATTTATCTCAGCCAACCGTTACTGCGAGAATTAAAACATTGGAACGGGATTTAGGCATCGAATTATTTTTACGAAAGGGGAGAAGCTTGACATTATCGGAAGAAGGAAAAGCCTTTATTCCATATGCAGAGCAAATCATAAAAACCTACAATCAAGGAAAGAAACTATTGAAAAACGAAGATAATCCAGAGGAAATTGTCATAGGGGCAAATATTATTACCTCACAATACTTTATTCCGTTTGCCCTACCTTTCTTGAAAAGATCCCATCCAGAGCTGCGATTTAAATTTATCTCAGCGCCAAACGAAGTATTGCTGGAAAAACTTCTTCAGAAACAGGTCGATATCGCCTTTTTAAAGGAGATATCACATCATGGAATTCAAAAGCATGAGCTCTTAAATAATTCCGTCAGATTAGTTGTCTATCCGGATCACTCCTTTCATTCTCTAAAAAATATTTCTATCCAGCAATTGGCCATGGAACCGATGGTATTTTTCGAGTGTGGTGCTTTTGACTGGAATCGGATTCACAAATTATTTGAAGTGGCTAATGTAAAACCCAATATTGAATTTTTAGTGGACCATCTTGAAGTGGCAAAATCGATCATCCTAAGCAAAAATGGCATAGGATTTTTACCTTACCTATGCGTAAAAAAAGAATTGGAGCAAGGGGAGCTAATCGAAATCGATGTTTCACATTTTATTTATTTGAATCAGCATATTTATGCCGCCTACTTAAATAATAATTTCGAAAATCAACAGCTATGGAATGATATTCTTTTATCTGTTAAAGAATTTGAAAAGCAAAGCATCAAATGTGATTAATTATTCCTATTTGTTGATTGATTTTTTCTATCAGTTAACATATTGCCATTACCATCTTCTGGGTGATAGGATTAATCTCAATTAAATAAAACAGCCCGCGAATTTTAAAACAGGGAATAGTAAAACTATAATTCCGACTATTCGGGTTTATATTGTTGGTTATATGTAAATAAGGAGTTGACGTTTATGAAACCTCAAAGTAAAAATTCGGTCAGAACATTTAAAAAGACTGTAGGTTCCTTAGCTGCCAGCAGGTTTCTCAACTTGCCGGATTTTCCATTTTTTATTTGGTGTAATCAACAGTACGGAGTCAATCGAGGGATATACAATACGATCGATCAGTGGTTTTATGACTATGGAATTGACAATATATATTGCCGAAGAATTCAGCTCTTGGCGTTTTTAGATTTTGTCAAAGATGAGATGCACGAGCCAAATAAACATAAATTTATTCGCTTTGGCCATGGCGGTCTAACAAAAAGACTGAATGAATTTCTGAAAGATGATGCTCAAGGAGGAAAGATAATACCACTGTAGAGAGAATAAACAAACAAAATTTTTTTGATAGAATTTTTTTATCAATAATCTATATTTTCCTATCAGTAAAAGTATTGCCAGTTCAGTATTTTCAGTGATAGGATAAACAACAATTAAAATAAAACATACTTTTCCAATTGGTAATATCGGAATAGAAACGGAGGCGAAATTAAATGAGTTATCAACTAAGTATTTTAGATCAGAGCCCAGTATTTCCTGGAACCACCGCTTCTCATGCATTACAGAAAACCGTATGCTTGGCGCAAAAAGCTGAAGAATGGGGCTATTCACGGTTTTGGGTATCAGAGCATCATCATTCAGACCAAGTGGCAGGTTCCTCACCCGAAGTATTGATTTCATACCTATTGGCAAGAACAAACACTATTCGAGTTGGCTCAGGTGGAGTAATGCTGCAGCATTATAGTCCATATAAAGTTGCAGAAAACTTTCATGTCTTATCGACACTTGCTCCAGGAAGAGTTGACCTTGGCATAGGAAAAGCACCAGGCGGGCTTCCATTGTCAACCAAAGCCTTACAATTTGGGACAGTCAATAATGTGCATGACTTTAGTGAAAAGATTTCGTTATTGCAAAAAATAATTGAAAATTCTGTCGAAGATGATCACCCGCTTGCCGGAATCCAAGCAACTCCCATTCCCCATGAAAAACCTGAAATTTTTCTGCTTGGTGCAAGTGTAAATAGTGCAGA
Source organism: Neobacillus bataviensis (assembly GCF_019969725.1). Next base: position 551,341 of record NZ_JAHXYW010000001.1, on the reverse strand, counting down.
ACTTGCTGCAAGTCTAGGAATCTCATTCGTCTTTGCCAAATTTATCAATAGTGATGATAGAATACTTCGAAATGCGGCAAATGCCTATCGGCAAGGTTTTCCTAACGGAAAATTCATCATTTCACTGGCGGTTATTGCCGCTCCTACCCATGTTGAAGCAGAAGCGCTCGTAGACAATAGAAAAATTGTAAAAGTCCATCTGCAAAGCGGACGCTCGGTGACATTACAATCGCTTGAACAAGCAGAAGTGTTCGGAAAGCAGGCGGGTGAACCATATGAAATCACGGAGCAAGAAGCCGATATTATTATAGGAACCCCTGTTTTGGTGAAAGAAATCTTAGATCAGCTTCACAAAAACTATCAGGTGGATGAATTCATTTTACATACACCGATTGAAAAAGATGAAGAAAGAATTCGATCCTTTCAGCTATTAAGCCCGTTATACCAAGCAGAAGAGGATATCAAGGAGACGCCAAATAAAGAATACGCCCAAAAATAAAGTAGATTCATTAAAACTTGTGAAACAAGCTAGGAAATGGTTTCAAGTACAGTTTGGGAAACGGAAGCCACTGCGGTGGAATCTTAATACAATCAATTTATTTCTTTATAACCGAATAAAAAATTCCTTTTTCTTATTCTAATTCCAACTTAGTTAATGTGTTTAGTCGGATTGAAGTAAAAGGAGGGTGAAAATGATGGAAGAAAGATTTCCTATTATTAAGGGGGCAGAAGAATTTTTTTATAAGGAAAGCAATGTTGGGATTCTGATTTCACATGGATTTGTCGGTACTCCACAAAGTGTGCATTACGTTGGCGAAAAACTTGCACAATTGGGGTATTCGGTTTTGGCACAAAGATTAAAAGGGCATGGAACCCATTATTATGATTTAGAGAATTGCACACACGAAGAGTGGTTTGAATCTTTGGAAAAGGGATATCAAAAATTAGCCCAGCATTGCAGCAGCATTTTTGTATTAGGCCAGTCAATGGGTGGGACCCTGGCGCTTTGGCTTGCTTATAAATATCCGGATGTAAAAGGTATTATCTTGGTTAATCCAGCTTTAACGCTTCCGTCTTATGACCATTTAAGGGGAAAAGCCATTCCAAGATTTATTGATGAAGGAAATCCGGATATTAAGGCAAAAGATGCTAATGAAATCACTTACGAAAAAGTACCTATTAAAGCCATTCATCAACTGCAAACTTTAATGGACATAACACCAGCAATAATTCCGGATATTAAATGTCCAGTTTTAGGTGTTAAGTCCGCTGTCGATCATGTCGTTCCGCCGGAAAATACAGATTATATTATGAATCATATAGGGTCTGCAGGAAAGGAAATGATTGTTCTGGAAAATTCCTATCATGTGGCATCTTTGGACCATGACAAGGAGCTAATTATAGAGGAGTGCCAACGTTTTGTTCAACAGCATATTAGCCATGGTGTAAGTTAGATTGATAGAATTTCCGAATGAAAACAATAAATTTTTCTATCAGATAAAGTATAGAATTTCCAATTTTTAAATGGTAGGATAAAGCACAAGAACAATAGAAGTATTCCTATAAAATAACTCGGAGTTAATAAGGAGGATCTTAAATGCCTAATCCAAAACAAATAAAATTTGGTGCAATTATTCATGGTGTTGGCGGAAATATTGCTGGATGGAGGCATCCCAATATTCAACCAGATGCAAGTGTAAGTTTGGAATTTTATACCAATCAGGCACAGAAAGCAGAACAGGGTAAATTTGACTTAGTCTTCATCGCAGATGGTTTGCATATTAACGAGAAGTCTATTCCGCACTTTTTAAATCGTTTTGAACCACTTACCATTTTGTCTGCCCTTGCTGCGGTCACTTCGAGAATAGGTCTCGTGGGTACATTATCCACCTCGTATAGTGAACCGTTCAATGTTGCAAGGCAATTTTCGTCGCTTGACCATATCAGCCAGGGCCGGGCTGGATGGAACGTGGTTACCTCCCCACTTGAAAAAACGGCTCTTAACTTTAGCAAAACGATTGAACAACATCCTGATCACGCCAAAAGATACCGGATTGCAGCTGAATATTTGCAGGTAGCCAAAGGACTTTGGGATTCTTGGGAGGATGATGCATTTGTCTGGGATAAAGAAACTGGAGTATTCTTTGATCAAGATAAATTACATCAATTGAATCATAGAGGGGAATTTTTCTCCGTGCAAGGCCCGCTTAATATCGGCAGATCAAAGCAAGGCAGACCGGTCATATTTCAAGCTGGTTCCTCCGATGCAGGTAAAGACCTTGCAGCAAAAGAAGCAGATGCCATCTTTACAGGCCATCCAACATTAGCAGCGGCACAAGAATTTTATCGGGATGTCAAAAATAGAGCAAAAGCATACGGACGTAATCCGGAGGAACTCGTCATCCTGCCAGGAATCGCACCAATCATTGCGGATTCAGAGGAAGAGGCAGAAAGAAAATATCAGGAAATTGCTAATTTGGTTTCAGTTGATAAAGCGCTGGATTATTTGGGCCGATATTTTGAGCATCACGATTTTTCACAATATCCACTTGATGAACCGTTCCCTGATCTGGGAGACTTAGGTCAAAATAGCTTCCAAAGTCATACTAATCGAATAAAAAAACAAGCTAAGGAACATAATTTAACGCTCCGCCAAGTAGCTTTAAGAGAAACAACACCAAAACCTGCATTTTTTGGAACTCCGGAAAAAGTGGCGGACCTCATTCAGGAATGGTTTGAAAAAGAAGGTGCTGATGGATTTATTATTGGTTCAGCAGTTCCAAATGGATTGAACGATTTTGTGGATCATGTAGTGCCGATTTTGCAAAAACGCGGACTATTTAGAACCGAATACGAAGCTGACACATTACGCGCAAACCTAGGAATTCCTTTTCCGGAAAACCTTTATACAAAAAAGGTGATTACACAATGATAAAACTAAATAAAAATAGTTATTACAATCAGAATATCTGCCGGCTAGTCAACTAGAGGCTCTCTATTAAAAGATGATCTATCTTTAATAGGGAGCCTATTTTATTAAAAATATATGAAAATTATAGGAGGAATATAAAATGGGAAAAGAATTAACTGTTGTGGTTTGGGCAAAAGAAGGGTGCCACTATTACGGAGAGGTAAAACAATATTTAGAAGACAAGGGAATTAAATACGAAACAATAGATGTTACCCACCATGATGATCGCAGAGATGTTTTGGAAGTCAAGTATGGTGTCCGTCATGTTCCAGTGGTTGAAATTGGCAAAGATGAGGTATATGAGGGAGTCACACAAGTAGGAATCGAACATATCGAGAAAGTGCTAGAAAAATTTAATCATAAAATATTGAAATAATTCCGACTAAACAAATAGAAATTAATGCAAATATAAAGGGTAGGTGCAAGTGATATGAAGAAAAAATTAACGATTTTAATAACGGTACTGCTAACTCTAGCGCTCGGTGCATGCTCTTCACAAGAAACAAATCACACTTCCAAGGCAAGCTCCGAAACAACTAAAGGTGAAACAAAGGTTCAAAAAATTATAGTCGGCACAGGCACGCAGTTTCCGAATGTCTGCTTTATTGATAAGAATGGAAAATTAACCGGTTATGATGTGGAATTAGTTCGGAAGATTGATGAAAAGCTGCCAGAATATCAGTTTGAATTCAAAACAATGGAGTTCTCTAATCTTTTAATTAGCTTAGAAACAAATAAAATTGATTTTATCGCCCACCAAATGGAAGTGAATGAAGAACGACAAAAGAAGTTTCTTTTTAATAACGAACCTTATAATATTTTTCCACTACATGTAACGGTCAATAAAAATAATAATGATATTCACTCGATTAAAGATTTAAAAGGGAAAAAAGCGATCGTAAGTGCAACCAGTAACTCCGCTGTTTTCTTAGAAAAGTATAACAAGGAAAATAACGCTAGAATTGAGATTGTCTATGCAGGTAATGGGCCAGATTCAACGATTAACCAACTTAAAACTGGCCGGGCAGATGCCACGATTACAACACCATTCTCTGTAGATTTCCTTAATAAGTCTGTGGATGCCCAGCAAAAAGTGGTCGGTGAACCGCTCTTGAATTCAAAAGTTTTTTTCCTTCTTAGAAAGGATGAAACACCACTGCAAAAGAGAATCGACGAAGCAATCGTTGAGCTTAAAAAAGAAGGCGTAGTCAGTGAATTGAGTAAAAAATGGCTGGGAGCTGACTACACAGTCAACTTTTAACAAGTTGGAAGTTAGTGTTTGGAGGTGGTTAATAAATGGGGAAAGCATTTGATCCTTCATTAATTATCGAATTTATACCGACATTATTTCATTATCTAGGGGTAACTCTTCAGATTTTAGCAGCATCAATTTTTCTAGGACTTATCCTCGGTGTAGCAGCCGCTATACCGAGGCTGTTTAAAATACCTATCTTAAATCAATTGGTCATTTTATATGTTTCTTTTATACGCGGGACACCAATTCTAATCCAATTATTCCTTGTATTTTATGGGTTACCTGCCGTCCTTCAGATTATCAATATTGATATTTCAAAACTGGAGGCTATTTATTTCGTAATCATTACTTATGCGATTAGTAATGGAGCTGGATTTTCAGAAATTTTTCGAGGAGCCATACGTGCGGTTGATAAAGGGCAAACGGAAGCGGCCTATTCAGTAGGAATGACCGGCACTCAGAACTTTTTTCGAATCGTTTTGCCACAGGCACTTCGGATTGCCTTTCCTAATGTGGCTAACTCCGTTATCGGTTCATTAAAGGATACTTCACTCGCGTTCACGATTGGTGTGATGGATATGATGGGGAGAGGAGATACGTTGATTTCAGCAACCGCCCATGCGCTGGAAGTGTATATATCTCTTTCGATTATCTATTATTCTGTTGTTCTATTGTTTGAAAAGGTATTTAAAAAAATGGAAAAATATTTCAATCGTTATCAGAAAGCTGATCTATCAGCAGCTGCCTAAAAAGGAGGGATATACATGACGATCGATATTCCTTTTATCTGGACCGCTTTTAAAGAAATCATTAAGTCTATTCCCATTACGCTAATATTAACCCTTGTTCCCTTGGCGGTCGGTTTTTTAATCGGATTGGCCGTGGCACAAGTCAGGATATATAAAATAAGGTTCCTGCATCAGGCAGCGAATGGATATGTTTCTTTTTTTAGAGGTACGCCAATCATCATGCACATTATGGTCATTTATTATGGAATCCCATTATTTATTGATCAGGTGTCATCCAAATTTGATTTAAACATTCAAACAAACAAAATACCGATTATTTTATTTGTTTTGATTGCCTTGTCGTTAGCCGCAGGTGCCTATTTATCTGAAATTATCCGCTCAGGAATCATTAGTGTTTCGACTGGTCAATTGGAAGCTGCTTACTCTGTGGGGATGACAAAGTTTCAAGCGATGTTCCGAATCGTTCTTCCACAGGCTTTGGCGCAGTCTATTCCCAATTTTACTAATCTAGTTGTCGGTTTTTTACACACATCCTCTATTGCGTTTCTCGTTTCAGAGAAAGAATTGACGGGTGCCGCCAATATCGTTGCTTCTACGAATCTGAAATTTTTAGAGGCTTTTATCGCGGCAGGAATCATCTATTGGGGACTTACGGTTATGGTAGAGGGAATTTCTTTTTTACTTGAAAAAAGGGTGACATCGTATAGTCGAGGAGGCGTATCATGATTAATTTAAATGGAATAAAAAAATCATTCAATAAAACGGATGTGTTAAAAGGGATTAACTTGAGGATCGAAAAAGGCGAGGTGGTAACGATTCTTGGTCCAAGTGGTTCGGGAAAAACGACGCTGCTTAGATGCTTAAATTTTTTGGAGAAGCCTGATGGAGGCATGGTTCAAATTGGAAATATACAAGTCAATACCGAAAAGGCAACGAAAAAGGAGATGTTGTCTATTAGAAAACAATCGGCGATGGTTTTTCAACACTATAATTTATTTGCCCATAAGACGGTGTTGCAAAATGTAATGGAAGGGCTGATCGTCGCGAAAAGAGTGAAGAAAAAGGATGCCCGATACAGAAGCGAACTGGTGCTGGAAAAAGTAGGTCTTAAAGATAAATTACATCACTATCCATCCCAATTATCAGGCGGTCAGCAACAGCGGGTAGGAATCGCGAGGGCGCTGGCGCTAAATCCTAAAGTCATTCTGTTTGATGAGCCTACGTCTGCTCTTGATCCTGAATTAGTCGGCGAAGTGCTTTACGTTATTAAGACAATCGCACAGGAAGGGATTACGATGGTCGTGGTCACACATGAAATGAGTTTTGCAAGGGAAGTTTCGGATCGTGTTTTGTTTATGGATGGAGGAGTGATTGTAGAAGAAGGTACACCCTTAGAAATTTTTCATGCTCCAAAGGAAGAACGGACCCGTCGATTCTTGCAGCGCATTTCTAGTGACTCTTTTTTTTCCCCTTTAAAAGAACGGGTGAATTAAATACTAATTAAATTGGGAGAAGGTGTCGATTATGGCAATTAACCAAATTATTATAGAAGAATTAGTGGAAGATGAAAAAGAAAAAGTTCGTAACTTATTAGTGGGGAGCTATCAGCAGTATGAGGATGCTTATGCAAATCCTCAAGTTTGGGAGGCCTATTTAACAAATATTAAGGGATCTGTAGACAATCCTGACGTGGAAAAGATTTTGATTGCGAAAAGCGATGACAAAATACTCGGTACGTTACAGTTATTTCTGTCATCAGAAAAGGCCTATCAAAGACCGGAATTACAAATTTTTTCCCCGATCGTTCGCTTATTGGCTGTTCATCCAGAGGCGCGGGGGCGCGGCATCGCCCAGGAATTACTGAAAGCGAGTCTAGATTTTGCAAAGTCGCAGGGAGCCGATAAATTGTATTTGCACACCGGTGATAAAATGCAAAAAGCGGTTCGATTGTATGAATGGCTAGGGTTTAAGCGTGATCGAACGAAAGAATTTATGAACAATGATATTTTAGTAAAATGCTATCGATTTGATTTATAGGATAGGAATTTTTGTTATGAATCAGGAGGAATTTGAGCGGTACTTGATATCGATTCGTCGTCATTTGCATCAATACCCGGAATTATCGAAACAAGAATTTGAAACAACGGAGTCCATTGAAAAATGGCTTTTAGAACTAGACATCCCGCTCCGGAGAACGGAGTTGAAAACAGGTGTGTTTGCTGACATAAAAGGAGGGAAACCTGGTCCGATTGTGGCGGTACGTGCGGATATTGATGCACTTCCAATTGAGGAAAAAACGAACCTGCCATATGCTTCAAAAAATAAAGGGGTCATGCATGCTTGCGGTCATGACTTTCATACAGCGGCACTTATCGGTGCGGCTCGTCTTTTAAAAAGACATCAGTCTGAGCTAAATGGAACCATACGCTTGATCTTTCAACCAGCAGAGGAATTAGGAGGAGGCGCTAAACAGGTAATAGATGACGGACAGTTTGATGGAGTTGAGGCGATTATTGGCCTGCACAATAAACCAGACCTGCCTGTTGGCACCATTGGTCTAAAAGAAGGCCCACTAATGTCAGCAGTAGATCGATTTCAAATTGTTCTGTATGGAAAAGGAAGTCATGCCGCCATACCGCAAAATGGAAAGGACCCAATCCTCACTGCCGGCCATCTTATTACAGCTCTTCAGACCGTGGTCAGTCGAAATGTGTCCCCGCTTCATAGTGCCGTACTGAGTGTGACGAAGATAATCGGCGGCAGTACGTGGAACGTCATTCCAGGGGAAGTAAAACTGGAGGGAACAATTCGAACCTTTGATCAGGATATCCGAGAAGAAGTAAAGTCGAGGTTCTACAACATTGTCGAAGCGATTGCCGGAGCTTTTTCACACGAAGTGGAAATTGATTGGTTTGCAGGACCGCCGCCACTTAGCAATCATAAGACAGTCACAGAGGTTGCCAAGAAATCTGCCGAAAAGCAGTCGTTGTATATTATCGATCCGGAACCCTCTATGGCTGGTGAGGATTTCTCCTACTATCTTCAAGAGATTCCAGGAACATTTGCTTTTTTTGGTACAAATGGGACCGAGGAATGGCACCATCCCGCATTCACTCTTGATGAATCTGCGCTTATAAAAGCGGCGTATTATTTATTTGAAACATCAAGAGAATTGTTAAATCTAAATTACTGAAATGTTAGTATCAGCCATTTTTATAAAGGATGGAATTTAAAGTCTATATATAGGAGTGATTGAGTTGGGAGAGATTCTTCGAAAAGCTGTGGAAAATAAGCGGAAAAATTTAATCGACAAACTCATTGCTTTTAATGTCTATAAGAAAGATGATCAACATCTTTTTGAATTATCCTTGACGCAACTTGAAGACGAATATAAAAGATTCCATTCACTTAATCATCCTCATAGCGATTTTGGGTCGATTCAATTAATTAATCAAAAACGGAACTAAGTTTAATTTGGATTTAAAAAATTATTTATGAAAGGGAGTTCGAACGAATGAGTAACGTTACAATTATTTCTGGAAGCCCATCAGAGGAAACGAGATTAAATGGTGTATTACATGATGTTTTAAATTATTTCCATGGAGTACAGACAACTCCGGAAATCATAAATGTCCGCCATTTGCCGGCAGAAGATTTAATTCTGGCGAAGTTTGATAGTGAAGAAATTAAAAAAGCGAATCTGAAGGTTGAGGATTCAAATATTATCGTAATTCTCACACCGGTTTATAAAGCATCATTCACAGGAGTATTAAAAACGTATTTGGATCTCCTGCCGCAAAGCGGCCTTGAGGGTAAGACTGTTTTACCAATTGCGGTCGGCGGCACTTTTGGTCACTTATTAATGATTGATTATGCCCTAAAACCTGTACTTGCTGCTTTGGGAGCAACCAATATTTTAAAAGGGGTATTTATTTTAGACAATCAAATTAATAAATTAGGAAATAACCGCTATGAATTAAATTCAGAAGCCAAAGAGCGGTTAGAAGCATCATTAGAAACGATAAACCATTCATTAACAACTCAAAAAAGTGGTTCAAGGTCCATTGTATGAAGGTAAGATTTTACGGTAGCCGTTTGCTGCCGTTTTTTTTATTAATGAAAACATTTACAAACAATTTTCCAGCAATTAAGGATATAATGGTTTTTAAACATAATCCATGCAGATTCAAAAGGAGGTGTGCTGCCTGAAAACAAAAAAAATATTATTACAAACAAAAATATTTGGGCTGGTCCTATCGTTGGGTTTATTGTTGATTCTGCTATTGACCGTATTCTTTAGCTATATGGAAAGTAAACAAATAGAGGAAAATAAGGGCCGGATGGCATTGGAAATCTCGAAAACGGTCTCATTTATCCCTCCCATTATTTCAGCATTCGAAACATCCGATCCATCTAAAACGATTCAGCCGATTGCAGAGAAGATCCGCAAAGAGACGGGGGCGGAATTTGTTGTCATTGGAAACAAAGAAGGTATTAGATATTCACATCCAATAACCTCTAAGATTGGGAAGAAAATGAGGGGTGGAGATAATGAAAGAGCCCTTAACAAAGGAGAATATTATGTCTCCAAAGCGAATGGGTCACTTGGACCTTCGATTAGAGGGAAATCTCCTATCTTTAACGAAAAGGGAGAGGTAATCGGAATCGTTTCTGTAGGTTTCCTACTACAGGATGTAAGGCAGCAAATTATGAACACTCTTTCCAAGGTGCTTCTTGTTTCACTTTTTGCCCTTATTATTTCGCTTATTGGCAGCATTCTCCTTGGGCGAAACATCCGTAAGGATACAATGGGTCTTGAACCCTATGAGATAGCGTCACTTTATAAAGAAAAGAACGCCGTCCTACATGGTGTTAAGGAAGGAATTCTGGCCATCAATAAAGATGGATTCATCACGATGATGAATCAGCCAGCGAAACGACTTTTACATATTAACGGATCTGTCCGCCATTTGCAGGTGGACGGGCTGTTCCCTTCAGACTACCTATATGAGGTACTAAGAACGGGAAATCCGCAAGAGGATAAAGAAATGGTCTGGAAGAATAAAACCGTCATCGTCAATTGCACACCGCTCTTTGATGAAACGGGAATTAGTGGAGTCGTAGCTTCTTTCCGGGATAAAACCGAGATTGAGCAAATGGTCAATACCATATCAGAAGTAAAAAGTTATTCGGAAGATTTACGGGCCCAGACACATGAATTTACCAATAAATTATATGTGTTAATGGGATTGCTTCAGCTCGGCGAATATGAACAGGCAATCGAGATGATCCAAACGGAAACGCAAAGTTTGCAGATTCAGAATTCTATTGTTTTTAACCATATTAGAGATACCAAGGTTCAGGCGATTCTATTAGGAAAACTAGGAAAAGCTTCGGAAAAGAAAATAAACTTTGAAATTGTTGCTGACAGCTTTTTAGAGGAATTACCAGCCCATATTAAACTTTCGAACCTGATCATTATACTGGGGAACTTAATTGATAATGCCTTTGAAGCTGTCTACGGTAAAGAATCTCCTACCGTAAAATTGTTCACGACCGATATCGGAAGTGATATCATTTTTGAGATTGCCGATAATGGAAAAGGAATTAGTGAGAAAGAAATTCCACTCCTATTTAATAGGGGCTTTACTTCAAAGACTGGAGTTGAGCCTAGGGGATTTGGACTTGCAAATGCAGAAGAGGCTGTGACTGAAATGAATGGTATGATTGAAGTTCAAAGTAATCCTGAAAGTGGGACGGTCTTTACGGTATACCTTCCAAAGGAATACGAGAGGAGTCAAAAAGTTGAATAAGATAAAAGCGGTTATTGCAGAAGATGATTTTCGGATCGCTGATATCCACGAAAAATTTTTAAAAAAATTTAAGGAAATTGAAGTGGCTGGAAAAGCATTGAATGGCAGTCAGACGCTTCAATTACTGGAGGAAAATGCACCGGATTTATTAATATTGGATGTGTACATGCCCGACATGCTCGGCTCTGATTTGCTTCCCATTGTCCGCGAGCAATTCCCAAAAGTAAATATAATTATGATAACAGCAGCAACCGATAAAGCGTTCATTGAAAAAGCGTTGGCTTATGGAGTCGAAAACTATTTGATAAAACCAGTAAACAGAGAAAGATTTGACGAAGTCATTCTCGATTTTATCAAAAAGCACTCTCTTTTAAATTCAGAACAGGAAATAAACCAAAAATATGTGGACCTTCTTTTTGGAAATAAAGAAATTGAAAAGCTAGGTAAGGAAGCTGGATTGCCAAAAGGAATTGATGAAATTACACTAAGTAAGGTGAAAAACGTTCTACAGGTTAAAAACCAAGGCCTTTCTGCCGAAGAGGTGGGAAATGAAATTGGAGCCTCCCGAATCACAGCGCGCCGCTATTTGGAATACCTGTCATCCATAAAGGAAGTCAAGGCGGAAGTGGTCTATGGAATCGTCGGAAGACCGGAAAGAAAATATTATCCTATTTAAAAATGTAAAATTCGACTTTGAGAATTGTCCAGCTCCAGCGCCCAGCGACTAGTGTCCTTCGCTCTCCGCCCTACGATAAGTCAAGCACGAATGCGCTAACGCTCTTCGTGTTTCCTTTATCTCAGTTGGAGCGCTCCAGGCCTGTCGTGCGCTAAACGGGCGCTTACGATTTTCTTATATCCGTGAACAATATGTACAAAATACATCTTTATTTACAATAATAACTTTATTTTGCAAACGTTTTCACTCTAGAAAATTTTGATTATTATTAATTTACAAACAAAAGGGGTGAAGACGATGTTAGCAACTTTAGGATTTTTAATGATTATTGTATTTATGGTATTAATTATGACAAAACGTCTTTCAGCGATGATCGCCTTAATGGTGGTACCGGTTGTATTTGCCTTAATCGGCGGATTCGGAAAAGAAATGGGGCCAATGGCGCTTGAGGGGATTAAAAGCGTGGCACCGACAGGAATCATGATCCTGTTCGCGATTCTCTTTTTCGGGATATTGATCGATGCAGGGGTATTTGACCCTATCATTTCGACAATCTTGAAACTAGTAAAAGGGGATCCGGTAAAAATTGCAATAGGAACAGCCGTCCTTGCGCTATTAATCTCTCTTGATGGTGATGGAACAACTACTTATATGATTACCATTTCTGCTATGCTTCCTTTGTATAAGCGAATCGGAATGAAACCATTGGTACTGGCTGGAATCGCTGTATCATCATCAGGAGTTATGAACCTTCTTCCATGGGGCGGACCAACTGCAAGAGCGATGACAGCCTTACATCTTGAAATGGGCGATATTTTTACTCCCGTAATCCCAAGTATGGTTGGCGGTGTGTTGTTTGTATTGTTTATGGCATACCTCCTTGGACGAAAAGAAAAGAAACGGATTGGTGTCCTAGAAATCGATTATAGCACTCTTTCAGAAATAGCTGCTACAACAGCGGATGACTACTTAAAGCGTCCAAAATTAATCATCGTAAACTATTTACTTACTATTCTATTGTTAGTTGCACTTATTCAAGAGGTACTGCCATCAACCGTATTGTTCATGATAGGCTTTGCCATTGCCATTACGATCAATTATCCAAATTTAAAAGAACAAAAAGAACGAATCATGCACTACGCTGATAATGCTTTGTCTGTTGTTTCAATGGTTTTTGCAGCAGGGATTTTTACAGGGATTCTTTCTGGGACAAAAATGGTGGATGGAATGGCCAACATTATGATTTCTCATATCCCAAGTGCTTTAGGTCCACACATCGCCATTATTACTGCTATCATTAGTGCACCATTTACGTTTTTTATGTCCAATGATGCTTTCTACTATGGAGTTTTGCCTTTACTTGCTAAAGCTGCGAGCGTATATGGAATCGATCCAGCCGCAATTGGACGAGCTTCTCTTCTAGGGCAGCCTGTTCACCTGTTAAGTCCGTTAGTTCCATCTACGTATTTATTGGTGGGAATGGTTGGTAAAGATTTCGGAGACCTGCAGCGTTCATTCCTAAAATGGGCCTGCGCATCATCAGCAGTTATGATTTTAGTTGCTGTAATTTTGACCATTATTCCTTTTTAACAAATTTGCCATAGTCCAAGAGCTCTCCACTTGAGGGTTCTTGGACTATATTTCATTAATGGGGAATAACAGAAGGGGAATATTATGGAAGTATTTTTTCTTATATTAATAAATGTCATTTTACCAGTCTTTACGTTAATAGGGGCTGGAGTATTTTTACATCGAAAATTTCAGTTTGATATGAATACATTATCTAAATTAAATAACTATTTTTTGATGCCTTGTGTTAGTTTTGTAAATATTTATCAAACAAATGTTGGCGGAAAAACACTTGTCCATGTATTGAGCTTTTTATTAATACAATGCAGTAGTTTAATGCTTATTACGGCAGTGATTTCGAAAGCAGCCAAATTTGAAAACGGCTTGTCGTCGACCTTCAAAAATAGCGTGGTCCTTAACAATTCTGGAAACTTTGGGCTACCAGTAAGCCAGCTTGTTTTCCAGCATAGTCCATTGGGTGCGTCCATTCAAATTGTGGTCATGATTTTTCAGAACTTACTTACCTACACCTATGGGCTGATAAATTCGGTTTCCGTTGATCAAAGTGGAATTATAGCTATAAAGAAGTTTTTAAAAAATCCAGTTATTTATGCTTTTTTATTGGGATTGATTCTCCACACCCTTCATATAAAATTACCCGATTTTCTATGGACACCAATCAGCAATACTTCTGATGCTTTTCTGGCCGTAGCACTCGTTACGCTTGGTGCTCAAAGTGCCTATATAAAAATTAGCAAATTTTCTTTGCCGCTGTTTCTAAGTTTATTTGGCCGTCTCATTCTTTCACCGGCCATCGCATTACTTATTATTTTTCTTTTAAAATTAGATGGAACTACAGCACAGGCGTTGTTTATTGCCAGCTCCTTCCCAACATCAAGAAATAGTGCTTTATTTGCTCTAGAATATGGAAATCATCCAGAATATGCCGCTCAAGTCGTTTTGCTGTCTACCTTGCTTAGCATGATTACCGTAACCACTGTGGTTTTTTTATCAACCATTTTATTTTAATCGTTTGATTTTGCAAAGCTGTCCAGAATAATGGGCAGCTTCTTTTAACATGCTACAAATTAGAGCGTTTGATTATGGAGATGGAAAATTCAGCAGCATAGAGGTGAGAATTGTGACCTTAACACATCCAACAGATTATGATGTCCACCTTTTTCACGAAGGAAGTTTGTATGAATGCTACAAGGTCTTTGGGGCGCATCTTGAAATACAGAATGGAGTTAAGGGTACTCGTTTTTCTGTCTGGTCTCCCCATGCCGCCGAGGTCAACGTGGTTGGGGATTTTAATAATTGGGTTGGAAGCCGGCATGGTATGACAAAACTAAATGAAGAAGGAATTTGGTCATTATTTATTCCAGGTTTACTGGAACACGAGATATACAAGTATCAAATAATAACTGCTGAGGGAGATACGATCCTAAAGGCAGATCCCTATGGATTTTATTCTGAGCTCAGGCCGCACACAGCATCAATCGTTTACAACATTGAGGGATATGATTGGAACGATCAAAAGTGGTTTAAAAATAAACGAAAGAAAAGTGTCTATGAAGAACCACTTACCATTTACGAGGTGCATTTAGGTTCTTGGAAGAAAAAGGACGATGGGGAGTTTTATTCATACCGAGAGCTGGCTGAGGATCTGATCCCATATGTCCTTGAGCATAAATTTACTCATGTTGAAATCATGCCTATAATTGAACATCCCTATGATCGTTCCTGGGGCTACCAAGGAACCGGATATTATTCACCGACAAGTCGTTTTGGTACACCGCATGATTTAATGTATTTTATCGACCAATGCCATCAAAGTGGTATAGGGGTCATCCTTGATTGGGTTCCAGGACATTATGGCAGGGATGCCCATGGTTTGTATATGTTTGATGGGCAGCCTGTATATGAATATGAAGATACATACGTACGCGAGAATGAAATATGGGGAACAGCCAATTTTGATTTGGGAAAACCTGAAGTGCGGAGCTTCTTGATTTCGAACGCCTTATTCTGGATGAAATACTACCACGTTGACGGTTTTCGGATTGATGCAGTTGCCAATATGCTGTACTGGCATGCCGGGGGCGTGTATCAAAAAAATGAATTTGCCGTATCGTTTCTGCGAAAGCTGAATGAGATTGTCTTTAATGCCAATCCAGCCATTTTGATGATGGCGGAAGATTCGACAGATTGGCCGCTAGTAACCTCACCTGCCTATGAAGGCGGCTTAGGCTTTAACTATAAATGGAATATGGGGTGGATGAACGATATTTTAAAATATATGTCAGCAGAGCCCCAGAATCGTAAGGAATTGCATGATAAAGTCACCTTCTCCCTCCTGTATGCATTTTCAGAAAACTTCGTCCTGCCATTGTCACATGATGAGGTGGTTCACGGCAAAAAATCCCTTTTAAATAAAATGCCGGGTGATTATTGGCGGAAATTTGCCCAGCTTCGCTTATTGTTTGGGTATTTCATGACACACCCTGGCAAAAAACTCTTGTTTATGGGCGGAGAGTTCGGTCAGTTTGATGAATGGAAGGATTTAGAGGATTTAGATTGGGAATTACACGAATTCGAGATGCACCGCTACATCCATGATTACTTTAAAGAATTGATGCACCTGTATAAACGTTCAAAACCATTGTGGGAACTGGACCATGATAATGAGGGCTTTGAGTGGATTGATGCAGACAATAAGGATCAAAGTATTTTCTCCTTTATTAGAAAAGGGAAAATTGAAGACAATATTCTTATTATGGTTTGCAATTTTACAGAGGTTGTTTATGAAAACTATAAAGTGGGAGTTCCTTCCTACAATTATTACAATGAGATTTTAAATAGTGATGCGGTAGTATTTGGTGGTTCCGGCAGGGTTAATAAAAAGAAAATCAAGACAATTGAAAAGCCGTTTCATAATCAGCCTTGCCATCTGGAGATGACCATCCCGCCTTTTGGTATATCCATCTTACGACCAGTGAAAACAAGAAAGGGGAAAATAAATAATGGTACAGAAAAAAAAGTGCGTAGCAATGTTACTGGCAGGCGGTCAGGGAAGCCGTCTTAGTGCATTGACAAGAAATAAGGCCAAGCCGGCCGTTTCATTTGGAGGCAAGTATAGAATCATTGATTTTCCGTTAAGCAACTGTACAAACTCAGGAATAGATACAGTAGGTGTATTGACCCAATATCTGCCTCTGGTTTTACATTCCTATATCGGGATTGGCAGTGCCTGGGATTTAGATAGAATTAATGGCGGGGTTACCGTATTGCCTCCCTATTCGGAAACGGCAGGCGTCAGGTGGTATAAAGGTACGGCAAATGCCATTTACCAAAATTTAAATTATTTAAAACAATACAATCCAGAATACGTTCTAATCCTTTCTGGCGACCATATTTATAAAATGGATTACTCCAAAATGCTTGATTACCATATCGAAAAAGAAGCAGATGTATCGATTTCCGTTATTGAGGTTGCCTGGGAAGAAGCCAGCCGCTTTGGAATTATGAATACCAATGAGGAATTAGAAATTATTGAATTTGAGGAAAAACCGAAAGAGCCAAAAAGCAATTTAGCATCGATGGGAATCTACATCTTTAAATGGCCGGTTTTAAGAATGTTTTTAGAGATGGATGATAAAAATCCTGAATCAAGCAATGATTTTGGCAAAGATATCATTCCTTTATTACTGGAAGAAAAGAAAAGGGTCGTGGCCTATCCTTTCCAAGGCTATTGGAAGGATGTCGGTACGGTAGGAAGCTTGTGGGAAGCCAATATGGACTTATTAAAAGAGGATACGGACCTGGATCTTTATGATCGTAATTGGAGAATTT
This sequence comes from Neobacillus bataviensis, assembly GCF_019969725.1. The sequence goes on along the minus strand of NZ_JAHXYW010000001.1, from coordinate 534,456 downwards.
ATTCTGTGAATCCAAATCAGCCGCCTCAATATATTGCTCCAACCGCTCAAATCGAGGAGTCATTGATTAATGAGGGCTGTATTGTAGAAGGGACGATTAAGCATTCAGTTTTGTTCCAAGGCGTTACAGTGGAGAAAGGCAGTATTATTCAGGACTCTGTTGTCATGCCGAACGCCCGTGTCGGAAAAAATGTAGTGATCGAGCGAGCGATTGTCGCACCAGGTATGGTGGTGGAAGATAATGCTATTATTCGTCCCTCACATAACAAAGATGCTGTAATTTTGTTTGCTGATGAAGATTAGTCACAAAAACTTAATAGGAAAGGTAGGAGGATACTTTGTCATGTTCCATGCTTGGCATTATCAATGCAACCAATGAGTTTGATACATTTCAGAATTTAACTGCACATCGTACCTTAGCGTCTCTTCCCTTTGCAGGACGTTATCGTTTAATTGACTTTATGTTATCAAATATGGTGAACTCTGGGATTACGAATGTAGCGATTTTCACCGGACATGAGATACGGTCTTTAATGGACCATTTAGGATCTGGAAAGCAATGGGATTTGGACAGAAAGCGTGATGGTTTGTTTATGTTCACGCCAGATGGAAAATCCCGGTACGAACGATTTGGGTCATTTGCACATTTCTCGAAAAATATCACCTATTTCTTACGCAGTAAGCAAAAGTACGTTGTCATCACCAATTGCTACACAATTGGAACTATTGATTTCTGTAAAATATTGGATCATCATATTGAAACGGAAGCGGATATTACGGAAGTATGTAATAATGGGAAATCGCTGGAAACCTATATTTTGAGCAAAGATTTATTGCTTTCCCTTTTTGAAAAATACAAGAATCAAGGATATTACAGTATTTTTGATGTAGTACATGATAAACGTCATAACTTTAAAATAAATTTGTATGAATGTACAGGCTTTATTGCGATTATTGACTCGCTTCAAAGCTATTATCGAAATAGTTTGGATTTGCTGCAGCCGGCCGTTTGGAAGCAAATATTTTCAAAGGAAGAACCAATTTTCACGAAGGTAAAGGACGAGCCGCCAACACGGTATAAGAGGGAAGCCAAGGTTGCCAATTCAATGATTGCAAATGGATGCGTAATTGAAGGGGAAGTGGAGAATAGCATCCTTTTCCGTTCTGTTAAAGTTGGAAAAGGCGCTGTGATTCGAAACTCCATCATCATGCAGAAGTGTCAAATTGGTGAAAATTGTGTACTGGATGGAGTCATTATCGATAAAGATGTCAGGATTGAAAATAGTGTACACTTGACAGGAACCTTAGTGTCACCTTATATAGTAGGTAAAGGTACAGTTCAAGAGGGGCGTTGAGGATAAGTGAAAGTGTTATTTGCAGTTTCTGAGTGTGTCCCGTTTGTGAAAACAGGCGGTCTTGCAGACGTAGCGGGTGCATTGCCTAAAGCGTTAAAAAAGTTAGGGGCAGATGTACGCGTTATACTGCCAAATTACAGTTTAATTCCAGATAAGCTGAGAAAATCATTTCAATTTCAAAAGGCGATTTATGTGCAGCTCGGTTGGCGCAGTCAATACTGTGGCATCTATTCCTTCGAGCATGACGGGATTACCTATTATTTAATTGATAACGAATATTATTTTTATCGTGATACTCTATATGGCCATTATGATGATGGGGAACGATTTTCTTTTTTCTCGAAGGCAGTATTGGAATGCATTCCCCATCTTGATTTCTTCCCTGATGTGATTCATTGTCATGATTGGCACACAGGCATGGTGAATTTTTTATTGGACGCCCAGTATCGTTTCAATCCGCTTTATAGGGACATGAAAACGGTATTTACGATTCACAATTTGCAGTTCCAGGGGATTTTCCCATATGAAGTTATGAGTAATTTGTTAGGATTAAGTTATCAATATTTTAACAGCGAGCAGCTGGAGTTCTACGGAAATGTTAACTTTATGAAGGGCGGAATTGTTTCATCTGATATCGTAACAACTGTAAGTCCGACCTATAAAGAGGAGATTCAGTATCCCTATTTTGGCGAAAGACTTGATGGCTTTTTACGAAAGCACAGCGATAAGCTTGTTGGCATCGTAAATGGCATCGACGACGTTGCCTACAATCCCAGAGCTGACAAAGATATCGCGGTTTCCTATGATCTAGATTCAATAGAGGGTAAAGCGGCAAATAAGAAAGAGCTGCAGAAATATTTCGGACTGCCGGAAAGGGAAAACACACCCGTAATGGCGATGGTAACCCGCTTAACCGCACAAAAAGGGTTAGACTTGGTCCACCATGTTTTTCACAGCATGCTGCAGGAGGATGTCCAATTCATCGTTCTTGGGTCCGGAGACCATCAATTTGAAAACTTCTTTAGTCGAATGGAGCAAGAATTTCCAGAAAAGGTAAGGGTCTATTTAGGCTTTAATGAAGCGTTGGCACATCAAATTTATGCGGGGGCTGATTTGTTTTTAATGCCTTCACAGTTTGAGCCTTGCGGATTAGGGCAGCTTATTGCCCTTCAGTACGGAACCATCCCGATTGTTAGAGAAACAGGCGGATTGAATGATACGGTGCATTCTTATAATGAAAGTACTGGTGGCGGCAACGGATTCACATTTAAGAATTTTAACGCTCATGATATGCTGCATACAATTAGAAGAGCGATTTATTTTTATCAACAAAAGGAAACTTGGAATAGCTTAGTGCAAAATGCGATGAGTCAAGATTATAGCTGGATGCAGTCTGCCAAGAAATACAATGAGATTTATGAGGACCTGCTTGAGGACAAACCTATAAAGTAAACCATACAGGATTTTTTCTAAACCAGGAACCGGGCATCTTGCCTGGTTTTTTATTTTACTAAAAAAACAAAAACAGTGGGATAACAAATACCTCCCACTGTTTATTACTTCTTGCAAGATTTCTGACGAACAGCTGCTTGTAAGGGGACAGCAAATTCAATAGGACCTGTAAGTGGAACTAATGTAGTTCCAACTGTTGTATATCCAACAGGAGCGACTCGCTGAGCTTTACCAGCCCCAACACCAATTTGCAGAACGCCACTATTGATCATCTGGCCAATTTTCAAAAAACGAATATCAAATGATTGCTCAAGATGGTTATCCATTTCAATCACCCCTTATTAATATATGATCAAGAGTTAGGTTCAGTTCTGATAATAATAATGCCAAAAAGTAAACAAGTAACTTAATATCCTGGACTTCGGTAATCCCGGAAAAACGGAAGTAAAATTGGTGGGAGACAATAATATCATTTATTCCTATTCAATCGGAAAATCCCCACAGATATTTACAAGTAAATTATTTCATAAACAACGTAGTTCCCGAAATAATGAAAACATTCAAAATAGATTTCTAAGGTTTAAATGGTAGTAATATGCATAAGGGGTGTCTCATATAGGTTATATATATGTGACTTTTCGTGAAGTGAAAATATAGTCAATAAAAGCATGGTGGTTTTAGAATTGTTCAAAACCCATTTTTTATAATATTAATAAAATTTAATTATTTTATTGTTGATGTGCAATTGACGAAACATGACCTATATGTGTAAAATACATATATAGTAATTTTGTAAAACATAATCGTGACCTAGTATTCTTGAACTCTACATACCTCTTTTTTCAATTAGAGGATAAAATAGAGAAATTTACAAAGTAAATGAGGAGGAATAATGATGGCCCAAAAGGTAATTCAAAAAGAAGATGTCGTAAAAAATGAAGTTAAAAAGGTAGAGGCTCCAAAAGTAGAGGTTGCAAAAGTTGAAATTCAAAAAGTAGAGCAGCAAAAAGAAACAAGTTATGTTACAGAGTCATTTATTGAAACATTTTGGGATCAAATTGAAAGTGCAGTAACTCGTACAAGAGAATATAGAGCACAGCGCCAAGAACTTTACTTAAAAGCTATTAAGGAAACAACAAAGTTCAATGGAGTTTACCGCAAAACGTTAAAGGGTCTCTTTGAGCAAGCGACAAAATTTAATAGTGATTTGCGTAATGGCTTATTCCAAAACTCTATTATTAAAACAAATGAAGCTATTCAAGAAGTGACAGAATCTTTAAAAGGACAAGTAAGTGAAGCAGCTAGTAAACTAGAGGAGCTTTATTTAACTCCAATTAACACAGCCTTTGATTTAATGGAAAGATCAGAAAAGCTTGTTGAACAAAATAGCGAGTCATTCACTAAATATACAAATGAAGCATTTAATGCTTGGGAAGCTGTCACAGACAACTATTTAAAACAAGCTAGGAAAACTCATCACAATATTGCTGAACGATTAGAAGATAGCGTGCGAATACTTGTTGCACCTAGTAAATAAAGTACAAATCTAAAAGAAACCACATTCTTAATTGCACAAGTTTTTGAAAAATAAACAATGAGTTCCAATGGCTGATGACATTTTACAACTTAGTATTCCTTTCTTATATTTTTAATTGAAAGAAGGTATTTGAGTAAAGTGGAGTGAGACACATATGCAAAACCTAAGCACTGAACATTTGCTAGAAGCATTTAATTCTGCTATTAAGTTAAATCTTAGCAAAGACTTTATATTGCTATTGGCTAATGAGTTAAACACACGAATTAATATTAAATCACCGAAAAATGACTATTTATAAGCTGCCATAGTAAGGTGATTGAATGAACGTTGACCGAGGTTAATCTGCAGCTGGCGGGTTAATTATTGTAATTAATAGAATGGAACTGCTCAAAATGATGGGCAGTTTTTTTATTCCATTACACATACATACTAGATTCAGAGGGAGTATTTTAGGTAAATAGATTGACTTATCTGAACAAACTATGATATAAACACCATAAGTTATTTTAGTACTTAAAAGCATGAAAGTTAAAAATAATATTCTTAATTGATGGAAACAGGGGGAAAAACGATCATGGAACAACGCACCAAAATTTTAGATTGTACTATTCGAGACGGAGGCTTGGTTAACAATTGGGACTTCAGTGTCGAATTTGTTCAAGACTTGTATAATGGCCTAAGTGAAGCCGGTGTTGAATACATGGAGATTGGCTACAAAAATTCTCCAAAGCTGCTTAAAGCGACTGAGCCAAATCCTTGGAGATTTCTTGACGATAACTTCCTGAAAGAAATTATTCCTGAGAAAAAGTTTACAAAGCTTTCTGCTTTGGTTGATATTGGACGGGTTGATCCAAACGACATTCTTCCGAGAGAACAAAGCGTTTTAGATATGATTCGGGTAGCGTGCTATATCCGCGAAGTAGATAAAGGCTTAGAGCTTGTTCAAATGTTTCATGATTTGGGCTATGAGACTTCCTTAAACATCATGGCGCTATCCAGTGTACCGGAACAACAGCTGATTAAAGCGTTTCAATTGGTGAAAGAGAGTCCTGTCGATGTTGTTTATATCGTTGATTCTTTCGGAAGCCTAGATCCTGTGGATATTGACCACCAAGTGAAAAAGTTCAAAGAGTTGATTCCTAACAAGCAGCTTGGTATCCATACCCATAACAACATGCAGCTGGCATTCGCTAATACCTTGACGGCAATTCGAAATGGCGTTACATTTTTGGATTCTTCCGTTTATGGCATGGGCCGTGCAGCTGGTAACTGCAACACAGAGCTTTTGGTCAGCTACATCCAAAAACCAAGCTATGAGCTTAAGCCAGTTCTTGGCATCATCGAAAAGCATATGCTCGAAATGCGTCAAAAGTGGGAGTGGGGCTATATTATTCCTTATATGATTTCTGGTGTCTTGAACGAGCATCCACGTGTCGCTATGGCGTACCGTGATAGTGAAGACCGTGATAAATTTGTCGATTTTTATGATAAGGTTACATCACCAGAGGTTGCTTTGGCTCCAACTTTAAAATAGGTCGAAAATGAAAAACTCGCCAATCTTGAATTGCACCCGAATTGTTGGACTCATTCTAACAATGAAGGGAGCCAGTTCAAGAGAGCGAGTTTGGTTTGTTTATGACTTGAATTGAATACGCTTCCATGGTAATATAAAAACCATCAATTGTGAACAAGTTGTGAATATTAAGAAGATTTATCGTTTACAAGTTTAACAGGAAGCATAGGAGTTTCGTGAATAAATTTAATTAATAACTTTTACCGAATGACAGTTTGTTGGTAGTTGGCAGCGAACCTGTATGAGGCTAACCACCTTGGAGCATTCATCCTTTTATGCGATGAATTCTTTCCCAGGTGGTTTTTTATTGGAATTTAGGATATTTAGAGGAGGACCGTATTATGGGGAAAACATTGCATCCGGGGCCGCAGAAAAAATCAATGGTGCCGGCACCAAAACACTGGGTAAGTCCCATTCCGTTTGGTCTCGGTAAAATAAAACCAAAACATATTCGTGATACTATGAAAGTCGCTTGGGAGAATAAAGATAATTTCGGTTATGCAGCCAATATTATCACCAAAGGGGTTTGTGATGGCTGTGCGCTTGGCGTTTCCGGTTTATATGACCAGACATTAACAGGGCCGCATGTTTGTACAACCCGCTTAAATGTGTTAAGGCTCAATACGATGCCAGCGATTAAGCCGGAAATTCTTCATGCAGACATTGACGAATTAAGGAAATTTGACAGTTCTGAGCTTCGGAAGCTCGGACGTATCCCCTATCCGTTAATCCGGAGAAAAGGGGAACGGAAATTTTCGCGTCTCACATGGGATCAAGCGATGGAAATGATTGCGCTGAAAATGCGTAAGTTAAATCCAAAACAATATGCTTTTTATCTGACGGCACGCGGGATAACAAATGAAAGCTATTATGTGGCAGGGAAGGTGGCCCGTTTTCTCGGGACCAATCATATCGATAATGCATCCCGGATATGTCATGCACCAAGTAAAACCGCTTTAAAGCGTTCTATAGGAGTAGGGGCTTCCACCTGCAATTATTTAGATTGGATTGGCACTGATGTCTTGTTATTTTGGGGAAGTGTTGCATCGAATTCCTCCCCTGTATCCTCCAAATATATGCTTGAGGCCAAGAAAAAAGGAACCAAAATCATTGTCGTAAATCCGTATCGGGAGCCAGCGATGGATCAATATTGGATTCCTTCAAACCCGGAATCGGCATTGTTTGGAACAAAAATCGCGGATGATTTCTATCAAGTCAACATTGGCGGTGATATCGCCTTCATGCATGGGATTATGAAACATTGGTTTTCAATGGAAGAGAACCAATATGGCTCAGCGATTAATCATGAGTTTATTGAGGCTCATGTACATGGCTATGAAGAGCTAAAGAAAAAGGTCCAAGAACAAAGCTGGGAATCCATCGTTGAATCCTCAGGTGTTCCAAAGGAACGAATTATCGAGCTGGCAGAGATTTTAGCCAAAAGCAAGAATGCTGTGTATGCATGGGCACTTGGGCTTACGATGCATTCCTTTGCAACAGACAATATCTCTCAAGTGGCAAACCTGGCCCTGCTTCGGGGACATCTTGGACGAAAGCATGCCGGTCTGATGCCGTTCCGTGGTCACTCTAGTGTACAAGGAAGCGGCGAGATGGGTGCAGATCCATTTGTATTACCTGGCGGCGGCTGGGATTCTATTAACGTAGAAAGAATCGAAAAGCTTTGGGGATTTGAACTTCCAACGTGGCAGGGAGATATCGTGGGGATAACACTGGAAAACATTGTGCTCCCGGATGATCACGAGCGAAAAATCAAGCTGTATTACTTATCCGGTGGGAACTTTTTAGAAACGATGCCGGACCCTGATTTTATTGAAAAAGCATTATCTGAATTGGAGGTACGTGTTCACCAGGACATTATTTTAAACACCTCGACCTTGGTTGATGCTAAAGAGGCGGTTATCGTATTGCCGGCAAAAACACGATACGAGCAGGAGGATGGCGGCACGAGTACATCAACGGAACGGATGGTATATTTCTCGCCTGAGATACCCGGCAATAAAAATAGAATCGAAGAAGCAAGAGCAGAATGGAAAATTTATATTGATCTTGCCAAGCGTGTCAAACCCGAATCGGCCCATTCGATTAATTTTGCCAATGGTTATGCCGTCCGGGAAGAAATCGCAAAAGCAAATCCTGATTATGAAGGCATCCAACAATTGAAAAACCAGGGAGACTCCTTCCAGTGGGGCGGCGCATGGTTATGTGAGGACGGGATTTGTCCGACCTCTGATGGAAAGGGAACATTGATTCCAGTTGAGATTCCAGATTTAAATAAAAAACCTGAACAATTTATCGTCACTTCCCGCCGCGGCAAGCAGTTTAATTCAATGGTATATAACGAGGTAGATCCGTTAAACGGTGCTGGCCGGTATGACGTTCTCATGAATTCAGTTGATGCCAAAAAGCTGAGCATCGCGGAAGGTGAAGGAATTGTTGTATATAACGGTTTTGGCGTATTCCAAGGCAAAGCAAAATTCGTTGAAATTGCACCAGGGAATATTGAAGTTCACTTCCCGGAAGGAAACTTCTTGCTCCCGCGCGGCCGGTATGAGAAATTTGCCGGAATTCCGGATTACAATATCACGGTTAATGTTGAAAAAGCAGAGAGATATAATGCTAGAAAAGATACAGATTACCTGGAAAATCCAATTCCCGACCTGGAAACAGAAGTAGGTTAATACTAATGGAAAGGAGAAAGAGCTGTGATAAATGAAATCACTACCTCGCAAAACATTATCAGGTATAATGGACAGCGATTTGTTGAGGCTGAGGATGACATAGCTATCGAATCTGCATTAACGATCATATTAGATGGTGACGAGTTTGCCACAATGGTATGCACCCCTTCTGAATTGCAGGAATTGGTGGTTGGGTTTTTAGCTTCTGAAGGAGTGATTCGGAGCTATCAAGAAATCAAATCGCTTCACATCGATGAGGATAAGGGATTCGCTTATGTGGATCTAATTAACCAACATTCAATACAAAAAGATTTTCATTCGAAGCGATTTATTGGTTCCTGTTGTGGGAAAGGGCGTCAGTTTTACTTTCATAATGATGTCAAAACGGCAAAAACCGTCAGATCAAATTTGACGATTACACCTCATCAATGCCGCAAATTGATGGAGAAGCTTCAGGAAAGCTCTCCACATTTTCAGCAAACAGGGGGCGTGCATAATGCTGCTTTATGCAGCAAGGAAGGAATCATCATTTCAAGAACTGATATTGGACGGCACAATGCCTTGGATAAACTTTTTGGCTATTGCATTATCCATAAAATTTCACTAAAGGATAAAATTATAGCCTTTAGCGGCCGAATCTCATCGGAGGTTTTGCTAAAAGCAGCTAAGATTGGAGTGGGCATAATCCTATCGAAATCTGCCCCAACGAATCTTGCCTTAAGTCTGGCGGATGACCTTGGAATTACCGCAGTTGGCTTTATTCGTGAAAACGGATTTAATGTCTACACCCATCAAGAACGTATCCAAGAATTAGTAACTCAAGACTAATTGAGAGGGAAATGGCAATGAAAAAGATACTGGTTACAGGTTTTGACCCGTTTGGCGGTGAGCCTGTCAATCCCGCGCTTGAAGCAGTAAGGCAATTAAATGGAAAAGTAATTAGAGGCTATGATGTTATTACATGGGAAATACCTACGGTTTTCGGCAAGGCAGTTACCAGGCTTATTGAGGCAATTGATGAATCACTCCAGACCTTGTCATTTGCGTGGGTCAGGCAGGAGGGAGGTCCACGATCACTCCGGAACGGGTAGCCATCAATGTGGATGATGCAAGAATCGCAGATAACGAGAATAATCTGCCAATCGACTTAGAGATTGTTCCAGGTGGGCCATCTGCATACTTTACCAATCTGCCAATTAAAGCAATGGTAAAAAATATGACCGAAAACGGAATTCCTGCTGCCGTTTCGAATACGGCTGGAACATTCGTCTGCAATCATATTTTCTATGGTTTAATGAATTATTTGGATACAAGCGGAAAGAACATCCGGGGCGGCTTTATCCATATTCCATTTTTGCCGGAACAAATTGTCCGAAATCCCGGACAACCAAGTATGAGTCTGGATTTGATTGTAAAGGGACTTGAACTATCCATTGAAGCAGCTATTTTAAATGAAAAAGATCTAACAGTGGTTGGAGGAGAAATTTGTTAATTAAAGCTTGAAAAGGGACAGCGGGTTTTTCTCATTGCCAAAAGGTGAATTTCTGAAATTTCGTAAAATTACGTTGCATTTGAAAGCGTTTGAAATTATAGTGATTATAGGTGAATGCAAACAACGCTTTTAAAACAAACCTAGACTATCAAAATGGCTTTTAAGAACAACTTAGTACATTCAGAGGAGTAATAAAAGGTGCTAATATTGTACTAGGAGAGGGGAATTTGATATGGGAAATTGTTTGATTAAACCTTTAAAAAATCTAATTTATACGATAAAAGTAGATTACCGTGAACTTACTGACGAGGAACAATGGGAAATCATAACAAAGTCTTTTAAATATTGAATGATCATTTTTATCTTAGAAACAAACGTTTTAGAGCGATTCTCAGTTGAGAATCGCTCTTTTAATCTCTCCATCCAAAAATAGCGGACAATCCCTATTAACACAGAAAGTACAATTATAAATAGGGAGTGCCAATGGAATTTCAATAATGCTGATTAAATCATATATGTATTTTACACATATAAGGTCTAATTATAAAAAAAGCACATAACTTGGAAATAAAATGAAAAATCCTTAGTAAAGGAGGGTATTGCCATTGGAGAAAGCAATAACGGGTAATAATCCAATGCCATTTTTAAGGATGGGCAGTGGAGAGCCATTAGTTCTGCTTCACGGTTTTTCTTCCTGCAAAGAGGCATGGTTTAAACAATTCGAGTTAGCTAACCAATATGAACTCATTATTCCTGATCTAAGAGGTCATGGCAATAATCATACGTATGAAGGAATTTCCATAGTTAATTTTGCGAAGGATGTATTAACTCTATTGAATTTCCTTAATATTGAAAGCGCGCACATTTGTGGTTATTCTATGGGAGGAATTGTTGCTCAAGAAATTTACCGTCAAGCTCCTGAGAAATGTAAAACCTTAGTATTTGCCTGTACAACACCATACTTTTCCAATCATTTAGGAGGAATCTTTGGACAATTAATTAAAATGCAATCCCTTTTAGTTCCACCTTTTATGCGAAAAATGATCGCAGTAAGAAGTTGTTTTAAAACTTGGAGCATGGAGAATGTTAGACATATAGAAAAATGTTTAAAATCCAATGTGAAAGGAATGTTTAAAACTATTGATGCCATTGTTGGTGTAGATAACCGCTCTTTATTAGCGGAAATAAAAGTACCAACGCTGGTGATAGGAGCACGTTATGATGCGATAATCCCCGTTACAATCCCGATAAGTATGAAAAAACAAATCCCCGATTCTGACCTAGTTATTTTTAATAAAGCGGGTCATCTTGCAAAGGTAGAAATGGCTAAAGAATTCAATCAAGCATTGATCCATTTTATTAGTAAACATCCTATCGCTCCGAAAATTACTTAAAAATTCCTCTGCTTATACATTCCACTTCGGTATTCAAAGCAATCAAATTCTTTCCTTACAAATAAAAAACTAAGGGCTTTCAAATTATTTGGAGCCCTATTTAGCCTGTAACTCCTTTTATATCGTCACTGATTCACATAACCATGGTATACTATTGTTTAAAAAAGTGTTCAAGTTTACATAGGGGTTGTAAATATGTTCGTCATTGGTGTTTTAGGATCAAACTTATTTATCGAAGCCATTTCTGAATATTATCCATTATTTCCAGAAGTATCGTTTGTCGACTATACCTATGAATCTCCTTGGGAAATTGACCATTTGATTGATAAAGCAGGAAAAGAGGTTGATACGTTACTTTTTTCTGGAGCTATTGCCTTTTATTTTGGTCAACGAAAAATAAACGAGAACAAACTAGTGGCAACTTATGTTCCTTTTCACGAGTTTGTGGTTTCGTTATCATTATTTTCCATTTATTTTCATAAAAAGATACCGCTGGAAAAGATTTCGATTGATTTACCGAAGCAGGATTTCATTGAAAATGTATTAAAAGAAATACAGATTTCAAATGGACCTAATTTTATAAAAGATTATCCTTGGATTTTTAACTTTGAGGAAGAGAAGTCATCATTTGATTTTTCGCAATTTGTACAGTTTCACGCTGAGCTTTATAAAGAGAAAAAAACACAATTTGCGTTAACTAGCATTCACGCAGTATATGAAGATCTTCAGAAATTAGGTATCCCATCGATTTATATGGTTCAGCCTAAACAAACTTTAAAAGAATCATTGGAAAAGTCCATATCGTTGACAAGGCTAAAGAAAACTAAAGATTCACAAATTGCTGTTCTTTCCATTAAAGTTAATAACTATCCATCACATCCGGATGAACAAGTGTTTAGACTCCAAATCCTACAACATTTACACGATATGGCAAGACAGTTAAATGCAAGGGTGTCACACGATCATTTCCAGCCTTTTCTCATCTATACCAATAGAGGATCATTGGAAGCTGTTCAGAAAGAGCGATTGCAAAATATCTTAGAACTTGAAGGGAAAATAAAATCATCCATACAAATCGGAATTGGATACGGTTATACCATGAATGATGCGGAAAACCATGCAAACCAAGCATTGTATTTTACTGAAAAACATTCATCGGAAAAGACAACTGTCTATCTATTAGATGAAGATAAAAAATTAATTGGGCCATTATTTGAAAATGAAAAACATTATACGTTAAAAAACGAGGATCAAGAAATTCAATTGTTAGCTGAACAACTGAAAATGACGGCGAAGAATTTGCTAAGGTTTTTTGATTTTCTGAGAATCAATCAATTTCGTTCTTTTTCCGCCCAGGAATTAGCTGATTATTTTGCCGTAAGCAGGCGGTCAGCGGAACGGATAATAAAAAGATTCCTTGAACAAAAATATTTACACATTACCGGTGAAGAGCAGCCATATGATCAAGGGCGTCCTCGTGCGCTATATAATATCACGGAGAAATTAAGTAATATGCTGAATTTATAAAAATATTGATTTTTGTGAATTTACAGCATATTATTATATTAACAATTAACGACATCTTAACGACATTGTCGTTAAAACGAAAGGGAGATCATCTTGAAAATTATTAAAGCAGACATCGTTGGCATCCACTTGCCATTAAAAACACCATTTATAATTTCTTATCAAACCTTTGATTACATGCCTTCCGTTATTGTGAAGCTTGAAACGGATGATGGTTTAATCGGGTATGGAGAAGCCGTTCCGGATGAACATGTAACTGGAGAATCCTTTTTTAGCGCGATTGAAATTTTAAAACATCAATTATTGCCAGCCATTAAGGGTGAGAGCCCATTTGCGATGGAAAGAATCCATCACATTATGGAGAGCCGCATTCACGCTAATCCGGCAGCAAAAGCGGCGATTGATATCGCTTGTTATGATTTAATGGGAAAATATACGGGCAAGCCTATATACGAATTAATCGGTGGTAAATTTCATGACGAACTCACTTTTGCAAAAGTGTTAAGTATTGAAGAACCTGAAATTATGGCCGAGAAAGCGAAACATGCTGTTGCTCTAGGGTACAGCTCCTTAAAATTAAAAGTTGGTTTTGACCTATATATGGATTTAGAACGGGTGAAAGCTGTTCGAAATGCGGTAGGATATGAGGTCCCAATTCGAGTGGATGTCAACCAAGGCTGGAAGGATTATTCAACCGCAGCTCAGGCCCTTCCATTACTTGAACCGCTGCGTATCTCTTGGCTAGAGCAGCCAATCAATATGGGAGACATCGATGGGCTCGCAGAGCTTAGAAAGAAAACGGTTATCCCAATTATGGCAGACGAAAGTGTTCATAATGGCTCGCATCTTCATGAAATTATCAAGAAAAATGCGGCCGATAAAATCAATATAAAATTAATGAAATCTGGAGGAATCTATCCAGCGATCCATATGGCTAAAACGGCAGAATATGCAGGAATCTCCTGCCAAGTAGGATCGATGGTCGAATCTTCCATCGGTTCGGCAGCCGGCTATCATACTGCTATGGCTAGAAAAAATATCACCAGTACCGAATTGACTGGTCCATTATTATTTAGTAAGGACATTGGCAATTTGGAATATCAAATTCCTTTCGTTCACTTAAGCGGTAAGCCAGGATTAGGGGTTGACGTGCAGGAGGATACACTTCAGGAGTTAACGGTTAAAAAAGAGACAGTCCATCTTCAAGACTAGACAAAGTTATGAGGGAATGATCATGAAAAAAACGTTGGAAAAATTAAGGCCCATTATTTTTCAGTTATTTGACCATCTACACGAGCATCCGGAGCTAAGTTGGAAGGAGGTAAAAACAACTGAATACATCGCCGATTTTTTACAAAGAAACGGATGTCTTGTCAGGATTTTTCCAGACCATACCGGTGTTGTCGGTGAATGGGGGAATGGAAAAGAGGATTCTTTGACCGTTGGAGTCCGCGCTGATATGGATTCGTTATGGCAGGAGGTCAACGGGACGTTTCAAGCCAATCATTCCTGCGGTCATGATGCCCATATGACCATGGTTTTAGGGATGCTGCTTTTATTAAAAGAAATACAGGTCGATTTGCCAGGGCGTTTAAAATTAATTTTCCAGCCTGCAGAAGAAATGGGCAATGGAGCTATAAAAATGATCGAAAAACTAGTTGTGGATGACATTGATTTTTTATATGGCGTCCATTTACGTCCTATTCATGAGCTTTCGAAAGGGACGGCATCACCTGGTATTTTACATGGGGCAGCGGAAACTGTTTCTGCTAGAATCATAGGTTTTGATACCCATGGAGCGCGGCCTGACTTAGGGGTGAATGCGATTGAAGTGGTTGGAACCATAATCGAGCAGTTAAAGGGAATCCGTTTAAATCCGTATGACTCTTATTCTGTTAAAATGACGCAGGTCAGCGCTGGCGGTGAAAACAGTAACATCATACCTGGATCGGCCCAATTCCACTTAGACTTGAGGGCCCAAACCAATGAAACGATGAATGCGTTGGTTAAAAAAGTTGACCATATTTTAGAGCGAGTTTCTGCACTTTATGAGGTTAAAATTGATTTTGACCATCAAGAAAAAGTGTATGCAGCAGTGTTAAATGAAGAAGCCCAACAGATTATGGTTCAAGCGATTGCGGAAACATTGGGTGAGGAGCAGGTTAAGGCGCCGGTGGTAACGCCAGGTGCGGAGGACTTTCATTATTATACAAAGGAGCGCCCTCATCTGAAAGCAGCCATGCTGGGGTTAGGCTGTGATTTACAGCCTGGCTTGCATCATCCAAATATGAAATTTCACCGGGAATCATTATTAGACGGAATTGAAATTCTTACTCGAACCGTGCTTGCAACTTTTAAACAAAATAGGAAGTGAATATGACAATTTGGGGGAGAAGAGAGATGAAAAAAGCTGTACTTGGAATGGGAATCATGGTTTTAATGTTAATCATGGCAGCATGTGGCGGCAGTAAAGAAACGAGTGGTTCAGCAGACGGTGGGACTCTAAAGGCAATTAAAAGTAAGGGTGAAATTCATATTGCTATTGAAGGGGCGTACCCTCCGTATAACTACATCAACAAAAGCAACGAATTAGAAGGATTTGATGTGGACATTTCGAATGAGGTTGCGAAAAAACTTGGTGTAAAAGCTGTTCTTATAGCAAACCCATGGGATAGTATGATTCCAGCTTTAATAGGTAAAAAGTTTGATATTATTATATCTGATATGGCGATTACGGAAGAACGAAAGAAAAAGGTTTCCTTCAGCGATTCTTATTTCACCACCGGTAATCAGCTGTTTGTCCCAGAGGATTCTGCCATTAAAACTCCAAAGGATATGAAAGGCAAAAAAATCGGCGTAACGATTTCAACAACAGCTGCAGAAATGGCCACTAAGAACGGGGCAGATGTCAAATTGTATAAAAATGATTTCCTAGCTTTTGAGGATTTAGTAGCTGGCAGACTTGATGGGGTTGCAACCGACCAAGGCGTTGGGGCAAAAATTATTATCGATCGGAATTATTCATTCCGAGCAGTGGATGGCTTATTGAATACGGAGAAGGCTGGTATCACCATCCGAAAAGATGACAATGAACTTCGTGAAGAAATCAATAAGGTAATTGCTGAGATGCAAAAAGACGGCAGCTTTGAAGCGATTAGTAAAAAGTGGTTCGGCAAAGACATCCGATAAGGGGCTAAACATATGTTAGATTTCTCTCTTGTAAAAGAATATATCCCATTCTTGCTAAAAGCGTCCGTCTTAACAGTTGAAATTTCCATTCTTTCCATCATTTTAGGATTATTCTTGGGAATCGTCATTGTCGTCATGAAATTATCAAAATTTAAGCCGATATCATTGTTTGCTAGTTTTTATATTTGGTCTTTACGGGGGACACCCTTACTGGTTCAATTATTTTTAGTCTATTTCGGCTTACCGCAAATTGGGATTGAATTACAACCGTTCACTGCCTCCGTCTTAGCTCTTGGAATCAATGCAGGTGCCTATATTGCGGAGATTTTAAGAGGAGGGATTTTATCCATCCCTAAGGGGCAAATGGAAGCTGCACAGTCGTTGGGACTAAGCTATCCTACCATTATGCGGAGGATTATTTTTCCTCAGGCCTTACGAGTGAGCATCCCGGCTATCGGCAATGAATCTATTACTTTATTAAAAGATTCATCGTTAGCCTCGCTTGTAACGGTTTCGGAACTGATGATGACTTCCCAGCGATTTGCCGCAACGAACTATGCCTTTATCGAATTTTATATTACCGCGGCACTTTTATATTTAATTATGACAACAATCCTATCATTTTTCCTGAGGAAGGTAGAATTTAAATTGTCTATCAGCGAACATTAAGAAGGGAGAAGGGCAATGTCCAATCGAGTGAAAGATCATCTTCATCCGATCATCCAAATTGAAGATGTTCATAAAAGTTTCAATCAGCTGGAAGTCCTAAAAGGGATTGATTTACAGGTGTATCCTAGCGAAGTAGTAGCTCTTATCGGCTCAAGCGGTTCGGGAAAGAGTACGCTCCTTCGCTGCCTAAATGGCCTTGAGACCCTATCAGGCGGCCGAATTTTGATTGATGGAACCGAACTCAATTATTCGCCAAGAACTATCCAGAAAATCCGCCGTGAAGTGGGGATGGTATTTCAGCAATTTAACTTATTCCCCCATTTTACGGTATTGGAAAATATAATCGAAGCACCAATCCATGCTTTGAAAAAATCGAAGGCTGAAGTGATAGAAAATGGATTATCCCTTTTAGATAAAGTGGGACTTAGGGATAAAAAGGATGTTTATCCCCGCAAATTGTCAGGTGGTCAGCAGCAGCGAGTCGCCATTGCACGCGCCCTTGCGATGAATCCAAAAATTATGTTATTTGATGAACCAACCTCTGCGCTAGACCCGGAACTTGTGAGTGAGGTTCTGACGGTCATGAAGCAATTGGCAGAGGACGGCATGACCATGCTTGTGGTAACGCATGAGATGATGTTTGCTAAAGAGGTGGCAGACAGGGTGATTTATATGTGTGATGGTGTCATTGAAGAACAGGGGCCGCCATTAGAACTCTTCAGCAGTCCGAAAAGCGACAGGTTAAAAAGCTTCCTAAAAAGGGTTGTTTAGAAGTAGAATGGTGAAATCAATAGGAAAAGGAAGACATGGAATGAGCGATACAAAAAATATCAGTATTCGTGCTATCGAAACCATCGAAGAACTTGAGAATGTCAGAGTTCTAGAGTCAATCATTTGGAGTGAGTATGAGTCCACACCAATCCACCAAACCCTTACAGCGATTAAAAATGGGGGAATCATGCTGGGGGCATTTATCGATGAAGAACTTATTGGATTTCAATTTAGCTTTCCGGGTTTTAATGGAGAAAAGGTCTATTTATGTTCCCATATATTAGGGATCCATCCCGAGTATCGGAAATTAGGGATTGGTGAAAAACTGAAACGCCTGCAAAAAGAAGAAGCATCGAAAAAGGGGTATGATTTAATTACCTGGACATACGATCCTTTGGAAACCGTCAATGGAAATTTGAATCTGCATAAGCTTGGAGCAAGATGTAACACATATGTTGAAAACTGCTATGGAGAAATGCAGGATGAACTAAATGAAGGGATGCCGTCTGATCGTTTTACTGTAGAATGGTGGATTAAGGATGAAGCGGTTGAAAAACCAAACCAGTATGAAATCAATAGCGATTCCCTATTAATTAAGGTAGGGAATGATTCCAACGGATACCCCGTACCATTGGAAGCGGAATACAAGAAGAATTTAGAGTCAAGTTTTCTTTTTGTACCAGTCCCAAGTGATATGCAAAATCTTAAGAAATATAGCTCAGAGCTTGCCTTATCGTGGAGAATGAGCACCCGGCAAGTATTTACACACTATTTTCAAAATGGCTGGACGGCAATTGATTTAGTGAAGAGCCAATCGAATGCTAATTTATATTTGTATGTGTTAAAGCAATTATATAAATGAAATAATGAAAGGGATGAGATAAAAGCCTCATCCCTTTCATTATTTTCACAATATTTGAGAATACTAAACAAATACTTTAAAGGCCTTGTGTTGAATGGAGTTTGTTATTTAATGAAAATTATGTACCTTACATTAGAACTTATCATTGGATTTTTTTCGCTGTTCATAATAGTGAAGTTTGTTGGGAAAAAAATTATTAGTCAAATCACACCTTTTACCTTTATCGCTGCGATTGTATTGGGAGAACTTCTTGGAAATGCATTATACGATCATAAAATAGGAGTGTTCTATATTGTTTATTCCATGGCAATTTGGGGAGGATTACTTTTTACAGTTGAGTATCTAAGTCAAAAGTTCCTATCATTTAGGGGTGCGGTAGAAGGGAAGCCTTCTGCCCTCATTAAAAATGGAATGATTGATCGTGAAGAATTAAGGAAAAATAGGATGAATATTAATCAGCTGCAAAGTTTGTTGAGGCAAAGTGAAACCTTTTCGATTCGGGAAGTGGCCTATTGTTATTTAGAGGCAAACGGGTCTTTAAGTATTCTAAAAAAGACAAAATTTCAAAAAACTACCCAGGAAGATTTTAATTTCCCTTCAAAAGCAGTATTTGTTCCTGTCACCATCATCCGGGACGGTGAGGTTTTATGGGATGAAATTATGGAATTGGGCTTTGATGAATCCTGGCTGCAATCACAATTGAAAAAGCAAAATATAACGGATTACAAAAAAGTATTTTTAGCCGAATGGCTGCAGGGCGATGGGCTTTTTGTCCAGCCGATCACAAACTAAAAGAGGATGAAAGGAGGTCCGTTTGACGGCCTCTTTTTATTGTACATATATAAATATAACTTATGATTACATAACAATCATTGAATTTAATTAAATTGGATTTATGTTAGAATTAATCTAACATTAATAAAATTCTGAACTATTAATTGAAAACGCTTCCGTTTAAGTTGCTAACGAAAAAATGAGATATTGGAGTGAGAAGGAATGGAGATGTATGCTAGTAGAAATCGAAAAATGATGATTATGGGTCTTTTATTTTTGGGAATGGTTTTAAGTTTTTTTGACCGGGTAGCCATTAATGTAGCGGTTATTCCAATGGGGCAGGAGTTTCATCTTACAACGTCCCAGACAGGTTTGCTGATTAGTATATTTTTTATTAGTTACTCGCTTATGCAGCCGCTTGGCGGATGGATGACAGATAAATTTGGTGCAAGGGTCATGATTACTTTATCCCTCTTTAGTTGGTCTTTGTTTACGTTATTGACTGGATTTGCTTGGTCGTTTGTTTCATTATTATTCATCCGATTTATTTTTGGATTAGGAGAAGGTCCTTTTTATCCCTCTAGTATGTCTACCATTCGCGATCATTTCCCTCTAAAAGAACGTGGGAGGGCCAATTCCTTTTTCCTTTCTGCTCAAAACATAGGAGGAATATTAGGTACCGCTCTTGCTGCGGCCCTGGTGGCAGCAATCGGATGGAGAGGGATGTTTTCATTTGCTGGTATTTTAGGCATGATTATAGCATTCGGAATTTGGTTTATCCTGAAGCCGCAACGTATCCAGGACAAGTTGGAAGGCAGCAAGAAACAAAATAAAGTTCCTTTGAAGCTATTATTAAAAATAGAAAACATTTGGAAGATTATCTCCTTTAAATTTCTATCTAATATTATTAACTACGGTCTGATCACCTGGATGCCTATCTATTTAGTGAAAGAAAAAGGAGTGGATTTTGTAGCGGCAGGCAGTTTATTGGCCATTCCTTATATTATCGGCTTTCTAATGTTTAATGTTAGTGGATGGGTTCTCGATAAATTTATGGCCGGCCGGGAGAAACATCTTGCTGCTGCAGGTGCTCTTGCTTCCGCAATTTTCCTTTATTTAATGGCAAATGCCACGTCTATTGCAATGATTATTACGTTTCTAACACTTAATTCCATAGCGTTATCTTTCTTCGGAACTGTTCTTTATACGATTATTATTAAATATTCGCCAAAGGAACTTACGGGTTCTGCTTCTGGGCTAGTAACATTTGCTGGCCAAATTGCCGGAGCGGTTTCCCCTTCAGCAATCGGCTTAATTATTAGCTTATTTAAGGGCTCCTATAATGCAGCCTTCTGGTTTTTAGTTATTTCAGCGTTAGTAGGAACGGTAATTGCCCTTTCCATAAAAAGTAATTCAGCAAAGTCAACAAAAGGCTATGAAAATAAAACAGCAGCTGTATAAAATTTTAATAAAACAAATATTCTCTGTGATTTGAACACGCTTTCTATTCGTTGTATGATTCAATTAAGAGAAATAGAAGGAGAATCATTCATGAATATTGAACAATTGGAATATATCATTAAGGTCGCTGAAACTAGTTCGATTTCTACTGCATCTGAAAGTCTCCATATATCACAGGCCGGAATCAGCATGGCAATTACAAGTCTTGAAAAAGAACTGGGCATCAAAATCTTTAAGCGGTCGCGATTGGGAACAGTACCAACGGATGAAGGGAAGGACATCATTCAAAAAGCGTACGAAGTTTTAAGCAAGCTGGAAGAAATAAAAGATAGCGCACAAGCGCATACGGGCACGATGGAGAAGGAATTACGACTTTCAGCCACACAGGGGTTATTTCTGACGGTGCTGCCCAAATCTTTGGCTTTGTTTAAGAAAAAGTATCCCAATGTAAAAATTGTTATAGAAGAAAAAGGGGGACAAGAGATTATCCAGGATGTTTTACAAAATAAAATCGACATTGGCTTGTTAAATATCGCGAGAGAAAATCCGAAAGAGGAAGAGTTGGATTTTCAAACCTTGATGGAAGCTAAGGTGGTTGTGACTGTCAGTAGAAATTCCCCTTTGGCCGGTAGAAAAAGTATAACACCACAAGAATTGCAGGATCAAACTCTCGTTTTTTATAACGGGCCCAATATGAAAGCATTTCTCCAAGAGTTTTTTACTAAATATGGCGAGATCGATATTTTATTTCTAACCAATAATACAGAGGTTATTAAAAAAACGGTTGCCGAGGGATTAGCGATCACGCTATCTTACGAAATTGGTATTAACAATGATCCGTATTACATGAGCGGTGAGCTTGTGCCTATTCCTTTGACCAATTATCATCTCAATTTAATGGAGCTTGGTTACGTACGATCGAAGAAACTGAATTTTTCAAAAGCAGCCAAGGAATTTATCAAATGCCTAGAATCCTATACTACTACCTTAAAATATTAGTTTCCTACAAGGATAGGGAACTAATTTTTTTATTTGATTTACATAAATTACACTTATGCATACATAATAATTGTTTATTTTACTTAAAAATAATTTATATTTATAATTGGTTTAAGATTTAAAATATTTAAACAATGATAAAAAAACTGAAAGAAGGGAAACCAATGTTAACGACGCTGGGAGAGGACGTAAAGGTGCTACGTACCAAATTGCAGGATTTTATTCAAACTGAATTGCTTCCATATGAACAGGAGCACCAGCTGAATGCAGAGGAAGATATTCCAAGGGAAGCGATTAACTGGGTAAGGCAGCGATCTAGAGAATTAGGATTCTATGGAATTAACCTCCCGATTGAATATGGGGGACAGGATATCAGCTTAAAAGGACTTTGCCAATTAAAAGAGGAATTGGCTCGCTCTGGAGCCGTTTTATGGGGTCAAGTACTTGGGGAAATTGGCGGGCCGTTAAGAATTGGTCAAATGCTGGAAAGCTTTACAAAGGAGCAAATCGAAAAATATGTCATCCCAGTGGTTGCCGGAAATGCAGGCTGCTGCTTTGCACTTACGGAGCCAAATGCTGGTTCGGATGCCTTTGCAATTGAAACCACAGCCGTTCGAGATGGAGAGGACTATATATTAACTGGGAAAAAGCACTTTATCAGTGCAGCCCCTTATGCTGATTTTGCTATAGTCATAGCGAAAGAATTAGTAGACAGAGAGAAACCACGAGTCACAGCTTTTCTAGTAGATAAAAAAACACCTCACCATTCCGGCTTTGAACTGGGGAACATTCAAGTTCCAATCTCGGGAGAACGCATTCATGCTGAATTAATTTTTAACCAATGCCGTGTACCTGCCTCCAACATTATCGGAGCACCGGGAAAAGGCTTGCTCCTTGGGTTGAAAAGAATAAACACGAATCGCGCCTCCCACGCTGCCGGTTTTGTCGGGATGGCTCAGCACCTTCTTGATTTATCAGTAGAACAGGCTAAAAAGAGAGTACAATTTGGACGGCCTATTGCGGATTTTCAAGCCATTCAGCACATGTTAGCGGAAATGGCTACAGATATCTACGCAGCAAGATGTATGGTTTACGATGTGGTTGAAAAAATTGATCGGGGAGAGGAAGAGCGTTCAGGTGCCTCGATGGCCAAACTCTTTGCATCAGAAGTAGTTAACCGTGTCGCTGATAAAGCTATTCAAATATTCGGCTCTCAGGGATTGGTTAAAGGGCATCAGGTCGAAAAAATGTACAGAAGCTCACGAATGTACCGAATTCTTACTGGGACCTCGGAAATTCAAAAAAATACGATTGCAAAAGAATTATTAAGGGATTAATCATAGTTTGATAGTTTTGGAGGAGGGGAAGATTGATGATGCAAAAGATGACATTCCAGTCATTGCTTCTTAAAGGATTAAAACGATTTGGCGAACTGCCCGCAGTGACCTTGCTTCCATCAGAGGAGACGTTGACATATAAGGAGTTGTTGGCCAAAACAGAACTCCTAACTTCATATTTATTCGAATTAGGTTGCGGGAGGGGCACCCATATTGCCACTCTGATTCCTAATAGCCTAGAGGCGGTTCTATTTGGTTTGGCAGTCCAGCAAAGTGGAGGAACGTTAGTCCCGTTAGGAGAGAAACTGGGGACTCGTGAAGTTGGTTTCATTTTGAGGGAAGCAAAACCAAAAGTGGTCATTATGGCTTCCCAAGCACATACTGCAACCATTCTTGAATACTTGGAAGAATCTAATAGTCCGAATATCCATATTATTGGGCTTCCCGAATTTGGAGTTGAGTATCCAGACCAGTTTGAGCAATTCCAGTGGCCAAAGGAAAAAAAGCAATTCGCTTTGCCTGCCGCCATGCCGGAAGATCTAGCTGTCCTATCGTACACAGGAGGGACGACGGGCACCCCCAAAGGCGTCATGCATACACAGGAAGGATTGGCCGCCGGCCTTCTTTCTGCTGCCATTGAAGACCCGCTAGACGACAGAGACAAGGTATTGTTGAGCACGCCAATCGTGCATTCCGCCGGCTCTCTGCTTTGGAGGGCTCTAACCTCAGGCGTCCATATCTATGTCATGCGTTCCTTTGATGCTGAACAGTTTATCGAAAACATTAAGGAATATAAAATTACAACCACCTTCATGGTTCCAACCATGCTGTACAGGCTTCTCGACCAGACGAAGAAAATGGATTATGATGTAAGCTCGATGCGCAATATTTATTACGGTGCTTCTCCTATTTCACCAAAGCGTTTGAAGGAAGCGTTTGAAGTGTTTGGACCTATTATGCGCCAGCAGTACGGAATGACAGAATGCAATATTGTTATTTCTAGATTATCCAAAAGTGCCCATTTTTGGGCCTACCATCACAATCAGGAAGTCTTGAAGAGCTGCGGGAAACCGTGCCTTTTGACAGAGATCCGCCTTATTGATGATATAGGGAAGGATGTTGAGTTAAATGAACTGGGAGAGATCATCGTAAAATCTCCTGCCATGATGGCGGGATATTATCAAAGACCCGAACTTACTGAAGAAGCCATTCGTGACGGTTGGTTCTATACGGGTGATATTGGGAGGATGGATGAAAATGGTTACCTCTATATTGTAGACCGGAAGAAGGATATGATTATATCTGGCGGAATGAACGTCTATTCTTCAGAAGTGGAGAGGGTCGTCAATCATCATCCCGCTGTTGCGATGAGTGCGTGTATAGGTGTTCCCGATCCGGATTGGGGCGAAGCGGTCTGCGTCGTTGTAGCCATAAGAGAAGGTTTCAACTGTACGGAGGAGGAAATCATCGCATTTTGCAAGCAGAGCACTTCGAAGTATATGGTTCCTAAAGTGGTCTATTTCCAGAATAAGTTCCCACTTACTCCGATTGGAAAGATTGATAAGAAGGAAATAAAACATAAGTATGCCCAAGGGCTGTTAACCGTTTAATAGAAAGAAAGCTGGGAATGTGATTTCATTCCCAGCTTTCTTTCTTTTTGAATTAGTTTGTAAAATGATCCTTTGTTTGGAATGCTTTTTCTACATACTTAATGAATTTTGCCGACGATGCAGAAAGGGGTCTTTTCTTTGAATAAACTAGTCCAAATGCCATGTTTACTGGATGATGATTGATGATATGTAGCATTTTTATCTTATCTTTTAACGGTAACTCGTGGTTTCTTGGGTACCAATCGGGAGAAAAGGTGATGGCTAGATTTTTTAAGACCGCTTTTCTAATAACATCTGTATTGTTGGATTTAAAAAGGATATTCAATGGACCGAATTGTTGTAAGAAATTATTGACAAACCATTTAACATAGTCCCCGTCGTACATCACAATGGTTTGATTAATTAAATCGTGTGGTGTAACCGTATCATAAATCGCGAGTGGAGAATTTTTGGGCACATAAACTTTCATTTCTCCTTTAATTAACGGTAAAAACTCTAAATCCTCCGTTTTATCCTTGAGTCCCTCATGAATGGCGATCATCCCAATGTCAACATTACCTTGATTGACCGAATCTACCACTTCTTGTGTTTCTTGTTCTTTTATTTCAAGATTCACGTTAGGAAAGTCTGCTTTAAATGCAGCGAGCGGATTGAGGAGAAAGGTCATGAATGTTGGAATAGAAGCTAGCTTTAATTCACCCTTCACAACCATTTTTACACTTTGCATTTCAAGCTTTAATTCTTGGATTTTCGTGATAATTTCATAGGCTTTTTGAATAACTTTTTTACCTTCATCGGTTGGAATGGTCCCTGTACGAGAACGATGGAACAACGTAACCCCCAGTTCTTCTTCCAGACATGAAATAGATTGACTGACAGCGGATTGAGTAACATGAAGGTTTTTAGAAGCGGTTGAAATGGTTCCTGCTTTTGCTACTTCGATCACGTATTCTAATTGTTCAATCTGCATGGATTTCTCCCTTTTCTATAAATCTATCTAATGTATCTATTAAAATGTTTAATTTTATTAATGATAATCTAGATTGTATAATAAATTCAAGCATTTCATAATTTTTTGTAAAATTAAACGAAAAGAGGTGGGGGACCAAAGGTTTTCTAGAACAGCTTTAATAGATAGTTATTATTTTTTATTCTGATTTGGAAGCGTTTCCTCAAAATGAATTGTGTGTTGAAAGGTAGGATGGTAGACGTGCGTTGGCTTATATTATTCTCAATCTTCGTACTGGCGGTTATTAATTTTGCTGATAAGACAATCACGGGATTAGCAGCGGTTCCGATAATGCATGATTTGAATCTAAACTATGGCCAATGGGGGATAGTCGGCAGCAGTTTTTTCTGGTTATTTTCAATTGCAGGGATAGTTGGTGCTGGATTGTCTGACCGGATTGGCACTGGAAAAATGCTCTTGATTATGGCGCTTGTCTGGACGATTGCCCAATCTATGATTCTCTTTGTGGCAGGGTTACCTTTATTGATATTGACGCGCGTAATGCTCGGTGCTGGGGAAGGTCCATTTTTTGCAACGGCTGTTAGTCATTTAAGTAAATGGTTCAAACCCGAATCGAGAGGATTCGCTTTATCCATTTTGAACTTAGGGAATACCATCGGAAAGGCAGTATCTGTTCCAATACTAGTGCTCCTCATAGCCAAATTCGGATGGCGCGAAGCGTTTTTCAGCCTTGGGGTTGTAAGTTTGGCCTTTTTCATCTTTTGGCTATGGTTAGGCAGGGTGAAACCCCCATTAACAGTCAATAAGGTAGACACTGTTCCTGCCAAAATAGATTGGGGAAAAACTTTCAAAATTTTACGTTCACCGACCTTTGTTTTTACAACCTTGATTGCCTTCATTGGATATGCAGTGATTACTTTCAGCCTTGTTTTTAGCCCAGCATATCTAACAGAGGTCAAACATGTTTCTCCACAAATAATGGGATACATGAAAGCTATTAGCGGGGGTGCTGGGGCGGTATTATCGGTTTTTGCTTCCGTTATTTCTGACAGAATCTATAAGAAAACCCAGAATGTTTGGTTATCACGTGTTTTGTTATCCTCCATATGTGTCTCCGCGGCAGGAGTCTTATTTTACATCTACACTATAACAAATTCAGTACCGCTAATGATTATTGCTTTAATTTTTGAGAATGCCTTCATTTTATTGTTGTTTACCATTTGCCCGATCGTTGTTAACAGTCTCCTTCCTGAGAGAAAAGGGCTGATGTCCGGGATTATGATGGGCATTGCCACTACTTCAGGGATCATCGGACCCATCATTTTTGGTAAGGTCATTCAAGGGGCAGGGGCAAACAACGGCTTCAATCTTAATATTCACGTACTCGCAGTTCTTTTAGTTGTTGGTGCGGCTCTTTTTGCGATTTTTGCAAGGCCATCTCACGATCATGTTAATAATATTCAATCTTCAAACAAATTTACATCATCCGTTAGCTAAGATCTTTTGATTCGTATAAATAGGGAGGAAAATGTAATGCAAAAAATGATTATAGATGAGAAAGCGAAAGCTCTTGCTTATTTAGAGGAGCACAAAAAACGTTTTGAAAAAAGGATACAGAAAGTTACCGAAAACATTTATTGTGCTGTAGGGTATGGCCTTGGAAATTCAACTCTTATTGTTACTAAAGATGGAAATATTATTGTCGATACGACTGAAAGCATTGAGGCTGCAGAGGAGATTAAGGCAGAGTTTGATAAAATTTCACCACTTCCAACGGCCGCAATCATTTATACCCATGGACATGCAGACCATGTGAACGGTGCGTCAGTATTCATGAATGAACATACAGAAATTTATTCTAATATAAGAACAGTTGAATTTTTTACTACTCAATTCAACCAACTTAAAAACATTCTAGACAGACGCGGGGGAAGACAATTTGGGGTTTACCTGCCGCCTGAACATACACCATGCAGCGGATTAGGTCCTTCATTAAGGGTGAGTCCAACTAAACAAAAATTAATATTCCCGACACAGGTCTTTGAGAATTCGTTGGAATTAACCATTGGAGATATAACCTTACAGCTTGTTTCCGCTCCTGGGGAAACAGATGATCAAATTTTTATTTGGATTCCAGAGCAGAAAGTATTGCTGGGTGCAGATAATTATTATCCTGCTTTCCCAAATTTGTACACCATTAGAGGAACTTCTCCAAGACCTGTTTTGCAATGGGTTCATTCCCTAGATAAAATGAGGGATCTTCAAGCAGAATATTTAGTCCTCGGGCATACGGAACCGGTCTTTGGTTCCGAACAAATCGCTGAGCTATTAACCATGTATAGAGATGCCATTCAATTCGTTCATGATAGCACTGTTCGTGGAATGAATAAAGGTAAAACTCCGGACCAGCTTGTTGAAGAGATTACTCTGCCTAACCATTTGCTGGAGTATAGTGAGCTTCGGGAACTTTATGGAAGTGTTTCGCAAGCTGTTCGAGCTATTTATGATGGTTACTTAGGCTGGTTTGATGGGAACGCTACAAATCTGGAAAAACTGCCTCCAAGAATTTATGCACAGAAAATTGCCCAATTAGCAGGAGGAGCGGACGTCTTAGTTCAAGAGGCGAAAAAGGCACTAGAAAAAGAAGAGTATCAATGGGCTGCAGAGCTTTCGGATCTGCTTTTGAAATTATTGCCTGACAATGATGATGTTAAACAAATAAAAATAGGTGCATTAACTGAACTTGGTTTAAGATCTTTTAATTCCAATAATCGCTCCTATTATCTTTCACAGGCTAATGAGTTAAAAGGCAACTCCAAATCACCGAAAACCAAACCTTTACAAACTAGGATGTCTTATGCACATGCAATGCCGCTTGACAGCTTCTTTTCAAATATGACTATTCTCCTTAAACCCGAGAAATGCCTCGATAAAGCGTATTCTGTAAATGTTGGGATTATCGATCAAGCTGCAGATTATAAAATTGAGATTAGAAAAGGGATTGCAGAAATTCGAAAAGGAGTAGCCCAAGAACCAGCTCTTACTATTAAAGCGGACGAAAAGATTTGGAAGGAAATTATAATAGGAGCAAGAACCAGTGACGTGGCAAAACAAACAGGGGAACTACATATAGAAGGAGATTCTATTCTGTTTAATGAATTTATTGCTCTTTTTCAGTAAAGAGTGGTCAATTTGGGGATTGTAAATGGTTTTGAAATAAGATAGAAAAATAGAGCTAAACATATTAAGTTTAGCTCTTTCCGCTTTTAATAAGGATCAGAAGGCTGCCCCATTTGTTCAGCTTGTTGGACGGCCTCTTCCATTTTAGTATTTTCATTCGTTCCAGCGTTTTTAAGGCCTTCCGCAACTCTTTTTCCATAGTCTTCATCACAAGTTGTAAAGATTTCAATCATCTTGTCCTGAATTTCTTTTCGGCATGAGCTAAGTGCGCCGACAAGGTTGGAAATTAATTCGTCCCGTTCCCAATCACTAAATCTCCGATACGTTTCGCCTGCCTGCCCAAAATTGTTTTCTCGCGGAAGGGTTTCCCTTTTTAGGTTTCCTTCAACATAAGGCTCATGTTCTTTTCCAGGATTCTTCGCTTCCTTTAATCCGCCTATTAACGAAGGCTCATAATTCACATGAATGTTTTTGCTTTTCCCAAAATCAGTCCGATGGTCCATTTGTCCGCCTTCTTGATTGGTGGCCACATGTTTCTTTGGGCTATTAATTGGCAGTTGTAAATAGTTTGTGCCAACTCGGTAACGCTGTGTATCCGAATAGGAGTAGGTACGGCCCTGCAGAAGTTTATCATCAGAAAAATCCAGTCCATCGACAAGTACACCGGTTCCAAATGCTACTTGTTCCACTTCTGCAAAGTAATTCTCAGGATTTTTGTTTAACACCATTTTTCCAACCTTATGCCATGGAAAGTCATCTTTATACCAAAGCTTGGTTGGATCAAGTGGATCAAAGTCTAATTCTGGATGCTCTCCGTCCTCCATGACTTGAACATAAAGCTCCCATTCTGGATAGTCGCCCTTTTCAATGGCTTTATACAAATCCAAGGTAGCGTGATTGAAATCGGTCTTTTGAATTTCATCGGCTTCTTTTTGGGTAAGGTTTTTAATCCCTTGAAGCGGCTCCCAATGATATTTAACTAATACAGCTTTTCCTTCTTCATTCACCCATTTATAAGCATGTACTCCCGATCCCTGCATTTGCCGATAATTCGCAGGTATGCCCCAAGGGGAATTGACAAAGGTTACCATATGGGCAGATTCAGGACTTTGGCATAAAAAGTCGAAGGTTCTTTCAGGATCTGCAACGTTTGTTACCGGATCTGGACGAAATGAGTGAACCATATCAGGAAACTTTAATGGATCACGTATAAAGAATATCTTTAAATTGTTTCCGACTAAATCCCAGTTGCCATCTTCCGTATAAAATTTAACTGCAAAACCTCTTGGATCCCGCAATGTTTCAGGAGAATGACCGCCGTGAACAACCGTGGAGAAGCGAACGAATACAGGTGTTTGGACATCTGTGTTGGTAAAGACCTTGGCACGGGTGTAATTGGAAATTGGCTCGCCGTTAACGGTCCCATACGATTGAAAATACCCGTGGGCCCCAGCACCCCGAGCATGCACGACCCGCTCAGGAATTCGTTCACGGTCAAAATGACTGATTTTTTCTAAGAAATCATAGTTCTCTAATGTCATAGGACCTCTGTTACCGACTGTACGGACACTTTGATTGTTGGTGACGGGATGTCCTTGCTGGTTTGTTAACATATCTTCTGTTTCATTATTTTGTTTTTCCAACATAAATGAGCCTCCTTAATTTACAACATTAGAAAGTATTTCCATCGGATGCAGAAGTATGTATGGATTGACGTAAATAGGGCCACGTAGAAATAATCTACGTGACCCTATTTCATCACAAAAATAATTAACTATCCATCCAACCAAAATCTTCAATGAATTGGACGAATGCCTTAACAACATTCCACTCCAGAGATTCCTTATGATAATACATCCACGTTCTTCGTAATATCGGATTTCCATCTTGATCCTTCAATTGGGTCTTGTATAAGTCATCTATCCCGGCCAGGACCCTGCTGGACAAGATTCCATAGCCTAAACCGTTTAATACCATTTCCTTACACGTATCCACTTGATCGACTTCGATACTAATAAAGGGAGCTTCGGCATAATTTTCCGCCCACCAATGATCAATGACAGATTTTAATAAGTAATCTCCTCGATATTCGATTCTTGGCAGACGAGGGAGATCAGTAATATTGATCTGTTCCTTGGAAGCGATGCAGATGGTCTCCTCGAATAGCTGATGCGTTGATAATCCTCTCCAACCGTAGTCTCCTCGAACAAAGCCAATATGAACATCCTTATTGTGAATCAGTTGGGTTACATCTCTGCTCCATCCCGTAATGACTTTGAATTCCACATGCGGGTATTTGATTTTAAATTGCTTTAATATATATGGAAGTTCATAGTTCGCAAAAAAGTTAGATACCCCCAATTTTAACGTTCCTGCGATAAGATTACTCTCGTTATTACTCATATTTTGGACATTTTCTTTAATCTTTTCTAAATGAGCGAGCGCTTCTTCAGCACAATGGACAAGATATTCTCCTTGGGGGGTAAAATGTATGCCCCTGCTTTCACGGGTTACAATTTGAACACCCAGCTCTTCCTGCATATGCTTTAACCGACTTGTTAATGCAGGTTGAGTTAAAAATAATAGTCGTGCTGTTTTTGTTAGATTTTTTTGATTATATAGTTCTTTCAGTATTTCCCAATCACGGTAATCCATTGTTTCACCCATCTATCTGATATAAATATTTTTTATAAATAAATATAATTTTTTCGCATTTTATTTATTTCAATTATTACATTATCCTTATTCTTAGGCAATTGATAAAGTATTTCATTAAAACTATTTAAATATAACATAAATTAATGAACCAATCATGGGGGTAATGTGAATGGGAGAACGGAAAAACCAACCAAATCCATGGAGAAAATTTAATGGTCCGAACCTTGGTTATGTAATCGAACAATATGAGCGTTTTGCAAATGGGGAAGAAACCATTGATCCTAAATTAAACGAGCTATTCATTCAATGGGGCTCACCTCTTTCTTATGAAACAACTCAATTAGAAGGTATTGTTGAACATGAATCGTCTGCCCCTTCGGCAAATATTGCTAAAGCAATGAAAGTGGTAAAACTTTTGGAAGACATTCGCGCAAATGGACATTTAGCGGCAAACATGTATCCATTAGAGGCGAATGCACAAAATCATGAGATTTTTGCCCTTGGAAAGTATGGGCTGAATGAAAATGACCTGAAAGCGATTCCAGCGAACTTCGTTTGGGAGGATGCACCGGAAGGCATACAAACCGCATTTGATGCCATGAATCGTTTAATGGAAAGTTATACATCCTCCCTTGCCTTCGAGTTTAACCACATTAGTGATGAACAAGAACGGACTTGGCTGTCTCAGATGGTTGAAAAGGATTCCTTGAAGCGTTCTTTATCGAAAGAAGAACGAACAAACCTTTTAAAGAGTCTGACAGAAGTCGAAGGCTTTGAACAGTTTTTACACAAGACCTTCGTTGGTCAAAAAAGATTCTCCATTGAAGGGGTAGACATGCTTGTTCCAATGTTGGATGAAGCAGTTCGTGAAGGCGTTGAAGAGGGAGCCCGCAATGTCGTAATTGGAATGGCCCATCGCGGACGTTTAAGTGTACTCGCGCATGTGTTAAAAAAACCATATAGCAAAATCTTCTCTGAGTTCCAGCATTCCTATGCTAAGCAGCAAGGTCCGTCAGCAGATTTGGTCGACATTAGCGAAGGCTGGACAGGGGATGTGAAATACCATTTAGGCCGGGACCGATTTGTGGAAGGTTCAGGTACGGTCCGCACACGTATTACCTTAGCGAATAATCCAAGTCATCTCGAATTTGTCAATCCGGTTGTGGAAGGTTTCGCAAGGGCCGCGCAAGAAGAACGACAGAAACCAGGTTATCCAGAGCAGAATGTAAAGAAAGCCTTTGCCATTTTGGTCCATGGAGATGCAGCTTTCCCAGGCCAGGGAATTGTAGCGGAAACATTGAATTTAGGCGGTCTAAAAGGATATCGAACCGGTGGAACGATCCATATTATTGCAAATAACATGGTCGGCTTTACGACTGACAGCCATGACTCTCGTTCTACTCGATATTCTAGTGATTTAGCAAAAGGATTCGAGATCCCGATTGTGCATGTTAATGCAGACGATCCTGAAGCTTGCCTAGAGGCTGTTCGTCTTGCTTATTTATACCGTGCTCGTTTCCAAAAGGATTTTGTGATTGATTTAGTCGGATACCGCCGATTTGGCCACAATGAAATGGATGATCCAGCGGTCACCCAGCCACAGGTATACAAAAAAATTACGAACCATCCAACAGTTAGAGCATTGTATGCTGAACAGCTGTTAAACAAGGGCACTCTAAATCAACCAGAAGTTGATGAAATCAATCGTAGTGTTCAAGAACTATTACATGCAGAGTATGACAAAGTATCAGAGAAGCAGCAGGGTGAAGCACCAGCAGAAGTAGCGGTTCCGGGTGTGATTGCAAAAGGAATTCCACCGTTGGAGACAAAAGTGCCGCTTGACACTCTTCAAGAATTAAATCGTGAGTTGCTGAAATGGCCAGAAGGTTTTCGTGTGTATCCAAAATTAAAGCGGATTCTCGAGCGCCGTGAAAATGCCTTGGATGAGAACGGAAAAGTGGAATGGGCGGTAGCCGAAGTGCTAGCCTTCGCGTCAATGTTAAAAGACGGCACTCCGATCCGTTTAACTGGTCAAGATTCCGAGCGTGGAACGTTTGCACAGCGTCATATTGTACTCCATGACGCGGAAACAAACGAAATGTATTCGCCATTGCACCATCTTTCGCAAGCTACCGCATCGTTTGCGGTTCATAATAGTCCGCTGTCAGAAGCTGCAGTAGTAGGCTATGAATATGGTTATAACGTATTTGCACCTGAAACGCTTGTCATGTGGGAAGCGCAGTACGGAGACTTTGCCAACACGGCACAGCCACTCTTTGATCAATTTGTATCATCAGCAAGAGCAAAATGGGGGCAAAAATCAGGGCTGATCCTTCTCCTGCCTCACGGATATGAAGGTCAAGGTCCTGAGCACTCCAGCGCCCGTCCGGAACGCTTCTTACAGTTGGCAGCGGAAAACAACTGGACGGTTGCGAACTTATCAAGTGCGGCTCAATATTTTCATATTTTACGCCGTCAGGCCGCTACGTTAGGATCAGAATTTGTTCGTCCATTGGTGATTATGACACCAAAGAGTCTGCTTCGTCACCCACAGGTCGCTTCTCCAGCAGCCGCTCTTAGCGAAGGCGGATTCCAAACGGTGATCGAACAACCGCAGCTTGGGAAAGAAACTGATAAAGTAAAGCGTTTAGTGTTAATAACGGGTAAGATGGCCATCGATTTAGCGGTAGAAATCGAATCCAGTAAAGAAGTGCGAAACTTGGATGAGGTACACATCGTTCGTATTGAACAATTGTATCCTTTCCCGCAGGAAAAAATAGAAGCCATCGTAAAGCGTTACCCTAATTTGAAGGAGATCGTTTGGGTGCAGGAAGAGCCGAAGAATATGGGAGCGTGGCATTATATTGCCCCAACCCTTTTTGAACTTGCATCTGGCAGACTATCAGTCGGTTACATTGGACGTCAATACCGTTCCAGCACAGCAGGCGGAGATCCACTTGTTCATAAAAAGGAACAAGAACGCATTGTCCAACAAACATTAAATTCTGAGAGTTTAGTAGATACTAATACACAGAGACAAGAAATTCAGTTATATGCACGCTAATAATGGAAAGTGCTTAAGAGGAACTCTATAGGACAAAATATTGCATATTTGCTAGGTTTTGTCCCATAGGAAAGTTCTATTGGACAAAATACAGGCGAATTGGATGGAAAGTGTCCCATAGGAGAGCTCTATGGGACAAAACACTGGCGAATCGGATGGAAAGTGTCCTATAGGAGAGCTCTATGGGACAAAACACAGAAAAAACCAGTGGGATAGTCCCATAGAGCCACACCATCGTCACAAAACAAGTTTAATAGTGGACTTAACATATTTCACAGGAGGATTTGACACATGATTGAAATCAAAGTACCAGAACTCGCGGAATCCATTTCAGAAGGAACGATTTCACAATGGCTTATTAATATTGGGGATAAAGTTGCCAAGGGTGATAGTATCGTAGAATTGGAAACTGACAAAGTTAATATCGAATTGAATGCCGAAGATTCAGGGGTTGTCACAAAGGTATTAAAAGAGCCTGGTGATACGGTAGAAGTAGGCGATGTTATTGCCATTATAGAAGAGAATGCAGCTGAAGGCTCTGCTCCGGCTTCATCGACAGCAGCTCCTGAAAAACCGGCACAAGAAACGATCAATCAACCAAGCACCCAGCCTGAGCCAGAACTTCCGAAAGCTGAACGTCCGATTGCGTCGCCAGCGGCAAGAAAAATGGCAAGAGAGCTAGGAATCGATTTAAGCCAAGTACGCAGCAGTGACCCACTTGGAAGAATTAGACCAGATGATGTGAAAGCACATACTCAAACTCCTGCGGTACAGGAAGCGCCAAAAGTCGAAAAAACTAGCGCAAAACCAGCTGTACAAAAACAAATAGATGAAGATTTTGATAAACCAGTAGAACGCGTAAGAATGTCTCGCCGACGTCAAACTATCGCCAAACGTCTAGTTGAAGTTCAACATACTGCAGCGATGTTAACCACATTTAACGAAGTTGACATGTCTGCGATTATGAATCTACGTAATCAGCGGAAGGATGCCTTTTTCGAAAAACATGGTGTTCGTCTTGGTTTCATGTCATTCTTTACAAAAGCCGTAGTCTCTGCCTTGAAACAATTCCCGCTTTTAAATGCAGAAATTCAAGGAGACGAATTAATTCTCAAGAAGTTTTACGATATCGGAATTGCTGTTGCAGCACCAGAGGGCTTGGTCGTTCCAATCGTACGTGATGCCAATAAGAAAAACTTTGCCGAAATTGAAGGGGAAATCAGCAATCTTGGTAAAAAAGCCCGTGATAACGCCTTGACGTTAAATGACTTACAGGGTGGGACATTTACGATTACAAACGGTGGAGTGTTTGGTTCTTTAATGTCCACACCAATCTTGAATAGCCCTCAAGTAGGGATTCTCGGCATGCATAAAATCCAAACAAGACCAGTAGCAATCGATGAAGTAAGAATGGAAAACCGCCCTATGATGTATATTGCCCTGTCTTACGATCATCGGATTGTTGACGGAAAAGAAGCTGTCAGCTTCTTGGCAACAGTAAAAGAATTGCTGGAAGACCCACATTCCCTATTATTAGAAGGGTAAAAGCTTAAGGAGGAGCAAGATTCATGATGCTAAAGAATGCTCTTGACTTAAGGAAGGACATACGCGAACATCGAAATGCCTTGTATGTTTTGGCCAAAAGCAAAGGGCTGTCTCATCCGGAAGTCATAAAAATCAGCCAACAAATAGATAATGAAATTTCTTTGTTACAAAAAATAGTCCGGGATCTAAGCACTTTTAAGAAAGTTTAGCTGATTAGTTAAATATCATAAAAAACTAAACTACACAGTGATTTCACTTGTGTAGTTTTTTTATATACTCCAGTGTAATATAGTAAGGAACGAGGAAGGAGTGGTTAGATGCCGATTATTCATGTTCAAATGATGGAAGGAAGACCAAAAGAAAAAGTTGCCGAATTAATCCGTAACGTTACGAAAACTGTATCCGAAACATTAGATTCACCGAAGGAGAATATTAGAGTACTTGTCACTGAAATTCCTAAAACACATTGGGGAAAAGCCGGGGAACCAGTTGAAAAATAAATATAAGACGAATTTAAATGAAAAGAATGAAAAAATTATAATGGTGTAAAAAGCTGCTCTCAAAAAAATGAGAGCAGTTTTTTTGTAAAGAAAACATCCTTGACTTAACTATATTTCTCCATTTTTTTTAACCAATAGTCCCTAGCAATTTCAATCAGGTCTTTTGCAATATTACTTAGGTAGCTCCCCTTTTTATAACTCGCATATACTTCCCATCCTGGATTTTGAATAATAGAAAAATAGACGACATTAGGACTATGTTCTGCGTAAGTAAGCGGAAATACAGAGCAGCAAATACCCTCAGCGACCATTTTAAATAAATTATGACAGCTTCTGGTCTCTAGAAGAATATTTGGATTAAGCTTTTCTTCCATAATAAGATGATCATAGATTTCGCGAAGTGTTGATCCTTTTTGCATTAAAGCAAAAGAATCATATTCAAAATGTTTTAAATCAGTTTTAGGAAGTTTTTCACCCAGTTTTCCTCCTTTATCAGCAAGGGGGTGTGAGCTGGGAACAGCTAAAATAATTTCTTCAGAACAAAGATGGATATATTCGTCATTAGATTTTTGAGAATCTTGTAAAGTTAAGAAACCAAGATCAAGATTTCCTAATGAAATTTCATATTGTTGTTGTTTTACAGCCATTTCAATAGGTTCTATTTTTATATTTGGATATTTTTTATAGAAAATAGGATAAATGGTTGCAAACATTTCAGTTCCACGTTCCGGGGTTAGACCAATTGTTAATTTTCCTTTTTTTAAATCAATCATATCGTTTATTTGATTGTACGTATCTTTTTTAATTCGCACTATTTTTTTTGCGTTTTCCACATAAATTTTTCCTGCTTCTGTTAAGTGCCAATTGCTTCGAGAACGAACGAATAATTGGGTTCCAAGTTCATTCTCTAGTTTTAAAAGCTGCTGGTTTAAGGCTGACTGGGTAATAAAAAGTTTTTCTGCTGCTTTCGTTATATTATTTTCTTCGGCAATTTTAATCATATATTCCAGTTGTTTTGTGTCCATATTCGAGAATGTCCTCACTTAACTCTTAATTTTATTAAGAGAAATCTAAAATATATAACTTTTACTTTGTTTTGTTCTCAGATTACAATTTTTTTGAGGAAAGAACAAGAGTGAGGAGGCAAGACTGTGGGATTAAATCATTATATAAAAATCAATGAAAATGATAATGTTGCCATTACAGTTAACGCGATTCCATCAGGCACTATTGTGATGGAAGATATCACAGCTAATCATCATATTCCCCAAGGACATAAAATTGCTTTGCAAGATATAGCGGAAGGTGGAGCCATCATTCGCTATGGTGTTATTTTAGGTTATGCATTGCAGCCAATAAAAAAAGGTGATTGGATTAATGAGCATATGCTTGAACTCCCGATCCCACCTTCATTAGATGAAATGAAGTTTGCAACCAATTTGGTAACAAATTTGCCTCAATCGGTAGTAAAGACATTCATGGGCTATCCAAATTCCAATGATGGATACGCTGGAACCAGGAATATTTTAGGAATCGTCACAACGGTTCAGTGTGTAACAGGTATTTTGAATAATGCAGTCAAGAAGATCAAAGAGGAGCTTCTTCCTCTTTATCCAAATGTTGATGATGTTGTCTCTATTAATCATGCTTACGGATGCGGTGTAGCGATAAATGCC
The DNA here is from genome assembly GCF_019969725.1 of Neobacillus bataviensis. Next base: position 496,163 of record NZ_JAHXYW010000001.1, on the reverse strand, counting down.
CCGGAAGCAGTTATTCCGATTCGTATGCTTCAAAACATGGTGAAACATCCGAATTTCGGGGGAGAAACCATGGTCATTTCTTTGGGGTGTGAAAAACTTACCCTGGACATGTTATTGGATGAAGCCTATATTTCTCCAGATAATGTGGTCATTCTACAAAATGTTAAGGGTCATGATGCAATCATAGCTGAAATGATGAACATGGCGGATAAAAAACTCAAAAAATTGAATCAACGAAAGCGTGTCGAACTTCCTCTCTCAGAATTATGTATCGGATTGCAATGCGGGGGCAGCGACGCTTTTTCTGGTGTAACCGCGAATCCGGCTGCAGGCTATGCGGCGGATATGTTAGTCCAGGCCGGTGCAACGGTAATGTTTTCTGAAGTAACCGAGGTGCGCGATGGGGTACATATTATTGGAGAACGCTGTGTGAACGAGGAAGTAGGACAAAAATTAGTATCAGAAATGAAATGGTATGATGAATATCTTGAAAATAGCAAAGTTGACAGATCTGCCAATCCGACACCTGGAAATAAGAAAGGCGGGCTATCCAATATTGTAGAAAAAGCGATGGGATCCATAGCGAAGTCAGGATCTTCGCCAATTGTTGAAGTTCTTTCCCCTGGAGAAAGACCCACCAAAAAGGGAATGATTTTTGCTGCAACACCAGCAAGTGATTTTGTGTGTGGTTCTTGTCAGTTATCAAGTGGAATGGCCCTCCAGGTATTTATGACAGGACGAGGAACTCCTTATGGCTTGGCAGCGGCACCTGTTATTAAAGTATGTTCTAGAAATGATATGAAAGATATGTGGGAAGATTTGATTGATATTAATGCGGGACCGATTGCCACAGGAGAAGCATCAATTGAAGAAATTGGAACATTACTTTTCAACGAAATTATCGATGTGGCAAGTGGACGAAAACAATGTTTAGCAGAAAAGTATCAACTTCATAACGATTTTACTCTTTTTAATCCAGCACCAATAACCTAATTTTTTTAGCCATAAAGAAACTGCTTCTCCAATTGTTAGGTTAAGTCTAACAATTGGGAGCAGTTTATTCTTCCCGTGTATTATTGTTCAGGACACTTTCGGCAAGCTCAATTTCTCCCCAATCCATCAAATTTTTTCTTTTGACTTGTTCGAGTAAAGAAAGGTTGCTATTGGTTTCTAATGAATTATCTTTTCCAGACTGCTTTTCCAAACGTAAGGACCTCCTTATGGATATAAATTTATTTTTTTAATAAAAACAATATTCTATTCAAACATCAAGGAGGATTAGTGTATGCGAAGTTATCTCATATTGGGGATGTGTGCATTATTTTTGGTACAATATTTTATTGAAGTTCAATGGCTTCAATATGTAGTTGTGGCCTTATCTTTATTTGCCTTTTTGGGGAGTGCATTTAAAGCAGACCGCTTTCCGCGTGTTTTGGGCCTAATCATGATGGCAGGTGGAATCATCATTGAATGGAATAAAGGTACGGGTGTGAACGGAATTAGTGAGGGGATCTTTTTAATTCTCCCTTTGCTTAGTTTGATTACATTAGCACCGCTTCTTTCCATTCCACTGAGGCTTGGCGGCTACTTTGAATCGGTGTCTGTTTTATTGCACAATTTATTGCATCAGCCCATAAAATTATATGCTGGGATAACAGGGACACTTTTTTTATTGGGGCCCATATTAAATCTGGGTTCCGTTCGAATTATTAATGAATTCCTAGAGGAGTTAAAACTTCCTTCGGCCATGTCCGCGAAAAGTTATCTTGTTGGCTTTTCCACTGCCGTTTTATGGTCGCCATATTTTGCATCGGTTTCACTTGTCCTTCATTACTTAAATGTTTCATTCAAAGAGTATATTGTTTATGGAATTGGCTTATCTTTGTTGTCTTTATTAGTTGGGAATATTTTGTTCGCTATTTGGGAGAAAAGGCATCCTTTAAAGGATGAAGCAGCAATAGTGGAACCACTAGAAAGGAATCATCGCAATCAGCTTATAAAACTAGTATTATTTGTCGTAGTCATTATGAATTCCTGTTTAGTAATCGAGAATTTCACGCATTGGTCCATGATTGTCATTGTTTTCCTTATTTCTATCATTGTCCCGCTATTGTTTGGTGTGTTTTCTGCAGATCGAAAGCGATTAATCTCGCCATTAGTGGATTTCCGCGACAGGACAGTACCAATGATGAACAATGAAATTATGCTATTTATGAGTGCAGGTATGTTAGCCTTTGCAATGAAAGGCACAACTGCCGCAAATGGCATTAGTTCCTTCCTGAGTGCTTTAGCACAGCAATCATTTTTCTTATTCGCCCTAGCCATCATGGTGATTGTTTTATCCATCACCTATATCGGCATTCACCAGATTGCTGCCGTAGGTGCCCTCGCTATGCAATTAAATGCGGCAGAATTGGGTATGAGTAATATTGGCTTGGCTCTTCTTTTATTGCTTACATGGTCTATTTCCACAGCGCTTAGCCCATTTTCGGGTCTAAATCTAATGGTCAGCCGATTTGCTGGCATTTCAGGGGTGCAAACAGGCCTTCGAGCAAATGGTCTTCATTTAACTATCATTGCTGTAATCGGAATTACCATTATTTCAATTATTGGATAAAAAATAGGCCTTCACACATTTTAGGTGTGAAGGCCTATTTTTAACTCATTTTATATTGGACATATCCAGCAAACAGTTGAAATAATTCAGTGAACTTTTTTGGGTTTTTGTTTGTGAGGATTTCAATTCTTTGTAAGCGATAGGCCAGACTGTTCCGATGAATATGTAATTCCTTGGAAATGGCATTCATATCGCCATTATATTTAATAAAGCAGATGAGTGTTTCTATCAGCTCTTGGCCTTTTGGATTTTCATCCAGCTCCTTAAATAAATAACTCATTTCAGCTAGGGAAATATCTTTTTTTGTTAAATAATCATAAAATTTCAACTCTCGATAATAGCAAAGGGTTTGTGGAAGTTCCATTTTCTCTGCTATTTCAATCGCACGGTTAGCTTCCTCAACGGACTTTGCCGTATGTGTCTCATTGCTCCCAATTCCGACTCTCGTATTGTCAGGGGAAATAGATGTCTCTAATCTTTTTACTATATCACTCTCACTAGGTACGATAAATAATAGGGTATCTGGGGTTAGTTTAAAGGTAAATTCCTGGTCAAGTAAGTAAGGGACGTTTTGTATGCTTCCCTTGACAATAACTGCTTTTCTTACTAATGAAAGGTTAATCCCGATGGCTTCGCCGCTATTCATAAAGGCAGTATCATATTCATCTTTCCTAAATATCCATTGATATAAAAATTCCTCTTTCATTTGTTCTTTTACTCTGCGCTCTTTAAATAAAAATTCTTGATTGATTAATAACTCAGATGTAACGCGGACCAATTCTGCAAAGGGTTCAACAATATTAGGGTCACCGCTGATACCAATTACGCCCATTATTTTATTTTTATAGCGGATGGGAATATTTACTCCTGGCTTTGTTCCGCCATCTGTATCATAGATTGCAACAATGGTGCCTCGTTCAATTGCTGAAATGGCACCTTGGTGATAAGTGTTGATCCTTTCTTCATCACCGCTTCCGATAATCAATCCAATTTCATCCATAATATTTACGTTATAAGGGATAACTTTCATTACTTTATCGGCAATCTCTTGAGCCAGCACTTTGTTCATTTTCATTTTGAGAACCTCCACAAAATTGTTCAATTGCCCAAAAAAATATTCAATTTATTATGAATTTGAATGATGATTTATTTGTAAGACAATTATACAATAAAAATGTAAACGGTTACTCGAAATGCTAAAAATTTTTAAAAAAGTTGGATTCATCGTCACTAAATATACGCTTGACTAACTTTTATTTCTAATATTCAGTGATGATCCCAACAAAACCTTTGTTCAAATGCCTAATAAAATGTAAACAAATTTCATTCAGTTGAACGAAGTTATTTTCTTCAAAACCGTTTACGATAGATACGTGAAGAGTTTCACAAACCAATAAACTTGGAATCGTGTCTTGAAGTTGGAACAAATTTCGCATAATTGTTTGGACTGTAAAGGTTATTATTAGATTACAAAGTTTTAAATAGCATTAATCGACATAATAATCCTTTTTATAAAAACAACGTATGTGAAGTTGTTCGCAATTAAATCATTTTTCAAATCTGTTATCTGAACTGCAAGAATAGTTGAGAGTTAGGAGGAGTCAATCATGTTTAGGCCAGAAGGAGTCATTCCAGCATTAGTAACACCTTTGGACAAAAACGGAAAATTGATGGAAGAGGCGCTAAGAAAAGTAATTGATTACACCATTGCAGGTGGGGTCCATGGACTATTTATTTTAGGGAGCAGCGGCGAAATTTACGGTTTAACACCTGAGCAAAAACGCCGCGTCGTGGAAGTAACAGTGGATCACACCGCTGGAAGAGTTCCAGTTTATTGTGGGGCTAGTGAAATCACTACGAGAGATTGTATTCAAACAGCTCAAATGGTGAAGGAAATTGGCGGCGTATCCGCATTATCGGTCCTAACTCCATATTTTATGTCACCTACTCAAACGGAGTTAGTTGAGCACTTTAAAGCGATTGCCAGGTCAACCGACTTACCAATTATTCTTTATGGGAACGAAGCCCGCACCCAAGTGAAAATTGATGTGAAGACTTGCGAAGAACTTAGTAAGGTAGACAACATTATCGGTATTAAAGACTCAAGTGGAGATATGACGAAGACAGCTGAATACTTACGGGTCACTCCTCGCGAATCATTTTCGGTTTTACTAGGACGCGACACACTCATTTATGCGGGTTTATGTCACGGCGCGACTGGTGCGATTGCAAGTACAGGAAATATTGCTCCGAGATTAGTAGCTGATATTTACAACACATTTGTGGCCGGTGACTATCAAAAATCACTAGAATTACAGTTTAAACTTGCTCCCTTACGATTAGCTGTCGATAAAGCAACATTCCCTGTTGTGTTAAAGGAAGGTTTAAGAATGGTAGGAATCGATGTAGGTTACGCCTTTGGTCCTGCAGCAGAGATGAGCCCTGAAAATAAGCAATTATTAGCTAATGTATTAAAAGACTTAGAGCTTTACGAAATCTATTAATTTTCCTAAGGGAAGGAAGAAAAAACATGCCACTATTGTATGTTGCCTTAGCAGTTGTCCTTTTACTAGTTTTAATGATTCCGCTAAAAATGAACGGGTTCGTTGCTCTTCTCTTAACGTCTTTATTTGTCGGTTTCCTTGTAGGAATGCCATTGGATAAGATTTGGGAAACCATTGGTGATGGTCTCGGAGGTCAGTTGGGCGGCACGGCTCTTATTGTTGGACTTGGGGCGATGCTTGGAACAGTGATGGCTGATGCGGGAGCTGCACAGCGGATTGCTACAACTTTAGTAGACAAAATGGGCATTAAACGAGTTCAATTTGCAATATTAATCGCTGCCTTCGTACTTGGCGTAACCATGTTTTATGAAGTAGCTTTTGTGTTATTAATTCCACTTGTGTTTGTCATTGTTCGTCAAACAAAGTTAAATCTCTTATGGGTTGCTTTACCAATGTCGATCGGGTTATCAACGTGTCATAGTTTTCTCCCGCCACACCCGGGGCCAGCAGCCGTTGTTGGCGTCTTCCATGCAGACATGGGTTTAACTCTTTTATATGGTTTAATTATTGCTATACCTGTAGCTTCTTTTATCGCAATTACTTGGCCTAGACTTTCATTTATTAAAAAGATTAATCCAGTGATTCCGGAAGGCCTTATTACGAACAAAACGTTTAAAGAAGAAGAAATGCCATCCTTTGTATCAAGTATTTTCGTTGCTCTAATTCCAGTGGTACTTATGGCGATTGATGCTATTTCAACTTTATTTTTACCAGAAGGCAACGGTTTTAGGCACGTAATGGATTTCATCGGTTCATCAGAAATGGCATTATTAATTGCCCTGTTGATTTCTATGTGGCTTTTAGGACCAAAAATTGGCCGTCCATTAAAAGATGTTATGCAGTCTTGTTCTAATGCTGTTAAGCCAATGGCAATGATCATCTTGGTTATTGGTGCGGGCGGCGCATTTAAGCAAGTTCTTGTTGATGGTGGAATTGCAGATTATATCAAAGATATAACAGCTGGCTGGAATATGTCTCCAATCATTCTAGCTTGGATCATCGCTGCTCTCTTACGGATTGCTCTTGGTTCAGCAACGGTAGCTGTTATGACTGCTGCTGGGATGGTACTACCTATCGCTCAAGCGTCAGGAATAAGCATGGAATTAATGACTCTTGCGGTTACATGCGGAAGTCTTGCATTCTCTCACGTAACCGACCCAGGATTCTGGATGTTTAAGGAATACCTTAATTTATCGGTCGGTGAAGCAATAAAAATAAGAACAACCTATACAACCACACTTGCTATCTTGGGGTTAATCGGGGTATTAATTCTTAATATGTTCGTCGGATAATTACGATCTTTTGAGTCAACCGGGCAGCAAATACAGCAATATGGCCCATTATATTGGGAGTTTGCTGTCCGCTATGGTTTCAAAATTTCTAAATAAGAATGGTACTTACTTGTACCGCTCTTTAAATAAAAAAATTTGTAGGAGTGAATAAATAATGAAGAAAATTGGATTTATTGGACTAGGAATTATGGGTAAACCAATGAGCAAAAATTTAATCAAGGCTGGTTATCAGTTAATTGTTAGTGATTATAACAAGGATGCAGTAAAAGAACTTGAACAATTAGGAGCAGAAGTAGAATCAACTCCAAAGGCGATCGCTGAAAAAGCTGATATCGTGATCACAATGCTTCCCAATTCTCCAAACGTAAAGGAAGTTGCTTTAGGTGAAAATGGTCTTATTTATGGAGCACACGAAGGTTTAATTTATGTGGATATGAGTTCTATTGCACCTGCAGCATCACAGGAAGTTTATCGAGCACTAGTGGAAAAAGGAGTAGAAATGCTGGATGCCCCAGTAAGCGGCGGTGAGCCTAAAGCAATTGATGGAACGATTTCTGTAATGGTTGGCGGCAAGAAGGAAGTATTTGAACAAGTTCAAGAAATATTAGCAGCTATGGCTGGATCCGTTGTACACGTTGGTGAAATCGGTGCTGGTAATGTAACAAAGCTTGCTAACCAAGTAATCGTTGCGTTAAATATTGCAGCCGTATCTGAAGCCTTTGTGCTAGCTCAAAAAGCTGGAGTAAACCCAGAATCTGTTTATCAGGCAATCCGTGGCGGCTTAGCAGGAAGTACGGTTCTAGATGCAAAAGCACCAATGATGCTAGATAGAAACTTTAATCCAGGCTTCCGCATTAATTTGCATATAAAAGATTTGACCAATGCATTGGAAACAAGCCATGAATTTGGTGCTCCAGCTCCATTAACAGCCGCTGTACTAGAAATGATGTATGCCTTAAAAGTAGATGGACATGAATTCGATGATCATAGCAGTCTATTAAAATATTATGAAAAATTAGCAAATGTGGAAGTAAGCCGATAATATAAAACCATTTAGATTGGAGAAATCACGATGAATACCGTACAAAATGTTGTTAATGTTACTCCAGTTGTTACAGAAATGGAAGTATATCCTGTTGCCGGCCGTGATAGCATGCTATTAAATCTTAGCGGTGCACATGGAGCTTATTTTACTAGAAATATTGTCATTTTGAAGGATAGCAACGGTAATGTTGGTGTAGGGGAAGTACCTGGCGGGGAAGGAATTCGAAAAACCCTGGAAGACGCAAAATCAATAGTTATTGGATCTTCTATAGGTAATTACAATAATATCTTAAATAATGTAAGAAAGACGTTTGCTAGTCGTGACTCAGGCGGCCGTGGATTACAAACTTTTGACCTGCGGATTACCATCCATGCTGTAACTGCAATTGAAGCTGCCCTCCTTGATTTATTAGGAAAGCATTTACATGTACCTGTGGCTGCCCTATTGGGAGAAGGTCAGCAGCGTGATAAAGTAAAAACGCTAGGCTACTTGTTCTACATTGGCGACCGGAATAGAACAGATTTACCTTACTACAGTAATCTTGAATCTGACGTGGAATGGTATCGTATCCGCCATGAAGAAGCACTAACACCGGAAGCTGTCGTAAAACTTGCAGAAGCCTCTCAAGCACTTTATGGCTTTAAAGACTTTAAATTAAAAGGCGGCGTGTTAGAAGGTAAGGAAGAAATCAAAGCGATTAAAGCTCTAAAAGAAAGATTCCCAGATGCTAGAATTACTTTAGATCCTAACGGCGCTTGGTCCTTAAAAGAAGCAGTGGAATTATGTAAGGATATGCATGGTATTCTAACTTATGCAGAAGATCCATGCGGTGCTGAAAATGGTTACTCTGGCCGCGAAGTAATGGCAGAATTTAGAAGACAAACTGGACTTCCAACAGCAACGAATATGATTGCCACGGACTGGCGTCAAATGGGGCATACGATTTCTTTGCAATCTGTTGATATTCCACTTGCCGATCCACATTTCTGGACCATGCAGGGTTCTGTTCGTGTTGCGCAAATGTGTAATGAATGGGGTCTAACTTGGGGCTCACACTCCAATAACCATTTTGATATTTCGCTTGCTATGTTTACTCATGTGGCTGCAGCAGCACCTGGCGAAATCACAGCCATTGATACACATTGGATTTGGCAGGAAGGTATTGAGCGATTGACGCAAGACCCATTCCAAATCGTGGATGGTCATTTATCCATCCCTAACAAACCAGGCTTGGGTGTTGAAGTGGATATGGATCAAATCCTGAAGGCTAATGAACTATACAACAACATGGGACTTAACTCCCGTGATGATTCAGTAGGTATGCAATTCTACATTCCGGGCTGGAAGTTCGATAACAAACGACCTTGCCTTGTACGATAACAAATCTAAGGGGTGGCTGATTGGTCATCCCTGTTTTTTCCAAGCTAAAATAAATGAAAAGGACAGATTATAATGAAGTTTGTGCTGGCGCCTGATTCATTTAAGGAAAGTATGACGGCGAAAAAAGCTGCCCTTGCAATGGAAAAAGGAATTAAGAAAGTTTTTCCTGATTCGAATTGTGAGATAGTTCCGATGGCGGACGGCGGTGAAGGAACGGTTGAATCGCTCGTAAGTATGACGAATGGTGAATTGGTTAAGACAGAGGTCCTTGGACCTTTAGGAAAACCAGTGATGGCGGTATATGGTCTTTTAGGTGAAAGGCAGACTGCGGTCATTGAGATGGCAAGTGCAAGCGGGCTTGAATTAATCAAACCAGAAGAGCGAAACCCATTGTTGACCACAACCTATGGTACTGGCCAATTGATCAAACATGCCTTGGATAAAGGTTTGAGCAGATTTTTGATTGGAATTGGTGGAAGCGCGACAAATGATGGCGGATTAGGGATGCTCCAGGCACTTGGTGTCTCGTTTAAAGATCAGAACGGAGAAGAACTATCATTTGGCGGTGGAGCACTAAATCAGCTGCATACCATTGATGTAAGCGGAATGGATGAAAGATTGAAAACCGTCAAAATTGATGTAGCGTGTGATGTAACCAATCCATTGATTGGTGATAACGGTGCCTCAGCCATTTTTGGTCCCCAAAAAGGCTCGACACCTGAAGTTGTCCAAATCCTTGATCAAAATTTAGCTCATTTTGCCGATATAATAAAACAGCAAATGGGTAAGGATATTGCCTTAGTTAACGGTGCAGGTGCAGCAGGTGGACTTGGTGCCGGATTAATGGCCTTTTTAAACGCACAGTTAAAAAAAGGTATCGACCTTGTTATTGAATATACTGCTCTAGAGGCTCGCATCAAAGGTGCTGACTATGTTTTTACTGGTGAAGGCAGTATTGACGGGCAAACCTTGTTTGGCAAGACACCATACGGGGTAGCTTCCATTGCGAGGAAACATTCTGTTCCCGTCATTGCTTTTGCAGGAAGGATTGGCTCTGGAGTGGAGCCATTATATGATAGTGGATTTACGGCGATTGTCGGCATTTTAAACGAAGTGTCAACCTTAAAAGATGCATTGGATAATGGTGAAGCAAATTTGGCATTTTCATCTGAAAACATTTGCCGTTTATTGAAATAAAAAAATAATATCTTTTCGATTGTTTGAAGCTGCCAAGTTTTTGGCAGCTTTTTGCATCATTTAGTACAAACAGTTATGGAGATATTATATAATTAGTCTTACAAATATACATATACGAGGAAAGAGCATATGAGTGATTCTCCAAAAAAAATTACATTCGAATCGGTGAATCGTAATACCCTGGCAAAACAGGTCCTGGAAAGCATTGTCCAGCTATTAATATCCGGTCAATTGAAACCGGGAGATAAGCTTCCGACTGAAATGGAATTGATGGAAATTCTAAATGTTAGCCGCCCCGTCCTGCGTGAGGCCCTCAGTTCACTAGAGTCCTTAGGCGTTATAACACGTAAAACGCGTGAAGGTACTTTTTTTAACAATAAGATCAGCAGTCATCCATTTACGATCATGCTGGCTCTTGCCTATGACAATCTGCCGGCAATGGTTGAGGCCCGAATGGCACTGGAATTAGGTTTAGTGACAATGGCTGCTGAAAAAATTAATGAGGACCAGCTTGCTACATTAAAACAAACAATTGATTTTATTGCTAATAATAAAGACAAAGACTATGGTGAAGCAGATATTGAGTTTCACCGGACGATTGCCCTAAGTGCAAATAATCCGATCGTCGAAGGTATGATAGATTCTTTAATAGTTACACATGTGAAAATAAATAGTGAAATTAAAATTCGTGAACCGGAACGAACTATTCAACATCATACTGCGATTTACGAGGCATTGGCAAAAAGGGATCCGTTCGAGGCGTTTCATCAAATGTATTTACATTTGGATTATGTTAGACAAAAAGTGTTAAAATAATCAAATATAAGAATATGGTATTTATTATCGTCTGGAGGCAAATATGCTAAATTTTGAAGAAAAACTTGCAATTATAGAAGAATTTCCTGAACTTGAGAGAGTAAATGTTTCGCTTGGCAGGGTTAATTTCCAATTTAACGAAAGTGTTTCCGATAAGAAAAATGTTGTTTATCACCTTCATCCAAATGGAAATGGCTTTGTTTATGCTGGCCGGCTGCAAAATTATCAGACTAATGATAAAGGCATGGCAAATATCCGTGACTTTTCTGCGAAAGAATTAAAACAAATCATTAAAGAATCCATCATTAGCTTAACTGCTGTTGAAAAACCGGTGTCAGAGACGGCAATTATTGGGGAAAATCAAGAAGAACGCTGGGTTAACGCAGAAAATGAACAACTTCTTTTAATAAATGAAGACGAAGCTTGGAATATTTATTTTGGACTTAACCTGGAAGAAACCTTCAGCACTTATGAGGAAGCTGAGATGTTTTTAGTTGAAGAAGGCTTTAAACGCAGTTAGTTCTATGGACCTCTTTCCTAAAAATTGGGCGGAGGTTTTTTAATATTTAAGAAAATTAAAAATCCCCTGAAATTGTTAATTTTCATTTTAGAACAAAAGGCTTATTTTATGCTATATTGTAAGTAAGAAGAATTAATTTCAAGTGACAACGCTTTAGAGTTTAGGCCTGGCCTTGAATAATTTACTTTAACTAAAATGACTATACTTATTTTCAAGACGGGGTGACCTATGAAGATAAATCAAAAAAAATATAATATTCTCACACGAATTGGAAGGGCTTTTAAGCTGAATTATGTAAAGCTTTTACGGTCTTCAGGAGGGGCAAAAAAGGTATCGTTAGGGTTTGCGATTGGATTTGCTTTAGAAATGTTAGTGATTTCAACAGCATCACTTATATATATATTATTCATTCCGGCAGTACGTTTGGCTAAAGGATCTTTACCCGCGTCTGTTATTGGCAACGTGATTGGAAAGCTTACATTCTTACCAATCATTTTATTACCCTTTGCTAGAAAAATAGGGAAGTTAATCCTGCCAATGAAAGTTAGGGTTGGGCACCATACACCATTCTCGTTTCAAAGTTTAATGCATGGCGATTTCCGTTCATTATTAACGCTCCTGCATGGAGGAGTTCATGTTTTAATCGGTATGACTTTTTTCGGGATTGTTCTAGGAATAGCTTCTTACTTTGTTGTTCATTACCTTTACGAAACGGAAAAAAACAGAAGATTAACAAAAAGACGTACGAAACATTCACTTCAAAAAAATGTACCCAATAAGAATTTCGTGTAATAGTAAATAGGATCGATGTAAAGGAGCAATGAATAAATCATTGCTCCTTCTTTTTTATCGTTAGTAATTTCGTTCAATGACAAAATGGGCCAAATCACCACGGTAGATGGTTTTTGAAAATTCTATGATTGATCCATCTTGAAGATAGGCAAAGGTATCAAGTACAAAGCATGGATCACCGATTTTAATATGGAGTTTTTCAGCTGCCTCCTGGTCTGCGATAAACAACTCAAGACTTTCTATGGTCTTGTCAATTTTTAATCCAAATTGAGTTTCCAATTGGTTATATAATGATTTTTCACACCCTTGTTTATTTAAAGCCGGCGTTTTATACCAAGGTAAATAAGCGGTTTCATACTGAATCGCTTCTTCATTTACATACCGGATTCTTTCAAGGACATTAACAGGATCACCTTCTGGAATCTTTAATTGCTCACTTAGAAATTCGTCTGCAGGTATCACATCTAATTGCAATACCTTGATTAATGGTTTTTTTCCCTGCATTGAAATTTGACTGGAAAAATGGTCAACCGTAGTAGTTAAAATTTGTTTTACTTTATTTGCCGATACGAATGTTCCGCTGCCCCGTTTACGATAGACATAGCCTTCCACTGTCAATTGTTGTAAGGCAGTTCGAATGGTTGTCCTGCTTACTCCGTATTTTTCGCAAAATTCTGCCTCTGTCGGCAGCTGAGAGTTTGGTTTGTATTCTCCTTCGTTTATCAACTGGATGATTGCATCCTTTACCTTAAGGTGCAGCGCGCTTCCGTCTTTTACATCTTCAATCATTTTGAACTTCCCCCTCAATATCTATAGAATATCAAAAAACTGGAAGGAAATGTACTAGTAAAATACAAATTTTTATATTTGTTATTACAAATATAAAAAATAATAACAAATGATTTAAAATTGTATTGTAAATATTCTGAATTGTTATTACAATGGGTATAACATCGCATATAGCTTTATCTGAAATTGGTTTCATTTTTGCAATCTGGTGAAAGGAGGTTCCTATAAACAAAACATGCTTTTGCAATCATTTAAAATATGTAATCGCTTTCACAAGGGGGATATGAATGAACATTTTATTATGCTGTTCAGCTGGTATGTCTACGAGTCTATTGGTTGCCAAAATGGAAGCTAGCGCAAAATCCAAAGGAATAGAGTGTACCATTTGGGCCGTGGGCTCTACTGAAATCAATGAACAAATCAATAAGGCAGATGTATTGCTTCTCGGACCGCAAGTTCGCTATATGCTTTCTCAGCTAAAAAAGACAGGAGAAAAGCTGGGGATTCCGGTTGAATTGATTAACCCGATGCATTATGGTCTTTGCAATGGAGAGGAAGTTTTAAAGCAGGCCATTCAATTAATAAAAGGGGAGTAGATACGATGATGAATTTTATCGATAAATTTATTATGCCTTTTGCAAATAAATTGGGGAACAATCGGCACCTTCTAGCTATACGCGATGCATTAGTCGGGATGATCGCTATTACCATGATCGGTTCCTTGGCAGTGCTCCTAAACAATCTAGGAAAAGTCCCAGGGATCGGAAAATATTATGAAAAACTAATGGTATCCCTTTTCGGGGAAACTTGGACAACATTAGGCGGGGATATATGGTGGGGCACCCTTGCTTTTATGACCATCTTCGCGGTTTTTGGAATTGCCTATAAATTGGCAAGGTCTTATGGAGACGATGGTTTTGAAGCGATGCTTGTTGCTGGAGCAGCCTTCTTTGTTCTCATTCCTCAAGTTGCTAACGTATCGATTACGCCTGAGGGCGGTGAAGCTGTAACAGGCAGTGCCTGGGGGTTTATTGGCTGGAATTATTTCAATGCAACGGCATTATTCACTGGTATTATTGTTGCGATTGCTGCTACTGAAATTTTTGTCCGTTTAGCTAAAGTTAAGTATCTGGTCATTAAATTACCTGATGGCGTTCCGCCGGCAGTATCACGATCATTTGCTAAGCTCCTCCCTGGAATGGCAACGATTTTTATCATTGGATTGTTTGGTCTAGTTTTACGCAAATTTATTAGTGACGGAGTTTATTTAAACGACTGGATCAATAAAGTACTTGTTTCACCTCTCACAGGCGCAGTGGACTCCATCCTGTTTGCTATTTTAATCGTATTTTTGGTACATGGCTTTTGGATTCTTGGTCTTCACGGACCAAACATCCTTGGGGGAATTACCACTCCTTTAATGACAAAGCTGGGGCAGGAAAATGTCAACATGTATGCCCAAGGTGTAGATGATTTAAGCAAATATCACGTCCTATCTGGCTCATTCTTAGATGCTTTTGTCTATTTAGGAGGTTCAGGAGCCACATTAGGCTTGCTTGTAGCCATGATTATTGCCGGTCGAAGGCGTAATAAGCAATTAATTGCCTTAGGTACTCCTCCGGGGATATTCCAAATTAATGAACCCATTCTTTTCGGATTGCCGATTGTATTAAATCCCATCTGGTTTATTCCTTTCATCTTAGGACCAATTATTATGACCATTGTATCTTATCTATCTATCAGCTTAGGTTTGGTCCATCCCGTTGTCGCAGATATCCCTTGGGTAACACCAGCAATCGTGGGCGGCTTATTAGCAACCGGAGGACATATTTCCGGCGCGATTTTAGCGGCAGTAAATTTAGGCATATCGATCATTATATATTTGCCTTTTGTTATTGCTCAAGGACGTATGAATGCAAGGAGAGAAAAGGTAGAAGAAGCATCACAACCTAATAACACATTAAATATCTAATCGAAGCAACCAGAGGTGAGGAAGAATGAAAAAAGGTTTAAAAATAGCAACGATAGGGGGAGGCTCCAGTTATACCCCTGAATTAATAGAAGGTTTTATTAAATATTATCCTGAACTTCCTGTAAGCGAAATTTGGCTGGTTGATGTAGAGGAAGGGAAGGAAAAGCTTGAAATCGTCGGAAATCTAGCAAAAAGAATGGTGCAAAAAGCAGGAGTTCCGATTAAAATCTATTTAACGTTAGATCGTAAAGAAGCATTAAAGTCTGCCGATTTCGTAACGACTCAATTTCGTGTAGGATTACTGGAAGCTCGTAAAAAAGATGAAAGTATTCCATTAAAGCATGGTGTACTTGGTCAGGAAACAAATGGGCCGGGAGGTTTATTTAAAGCCTTTAGGACCATTCCTGTTATTCTTGATATTTGCCGGGATATAAAGGAGCTTTGTCCCAATGCCTGGCTCATTAACTTTACCAATCCCGCGGGTATGGTAACGGAGGCAGTGCTTCGTTACAGTAATATTCGTAGAGTAGTAGGGCTGTGCAATGTACCTATCGGGATGGAAATGGGCGTTGCCAATCTGTTAGGAGTGGACCATCACAGGGTCAGAATTGATTTTGCTGGATTAAATCACATGGTTTATGGATTAGATGTTTTTATCGATGGTGTATCTGTTAAAGATCAGGTGATTTCCCTCATTAATGACCCGAAGAACAGCATCACCATGCAAAACATCCATGCAATGGGATGGGAGCCTGAATTTCTGAAAGCTTTAGATGTTTTTCCGTGCCCGTATCATAACTACTATTATAAATCAGGAGACATGTTAGAGAAAGAATTGAAAAACTATAAAGATGGCGGCACCCGCGCAGAGGTCGTAAAAAAGCTGGAGAATGAGCTGTTTGAGCTATATAAAGATCCTGATTTAGCCATTAAGCCCCCTCAATTAGAGAAAAGGGGCGGTGCTTATTATAGCGATGCTGCTGTTCGGCTGATTCATTCGATGTATACCGATAAACGGGACATACAGGCAGTTAACACGATCAACAGAGGCGCTATTTCAAGTCTGCCCTATGATTCAGCTGTTGAAATCAGCTGTGTTATTACGAAGGATGGACCGAAACCTATTTCTGTTGGTGAATTACCAATACAAATTCGAGGACTTGTACAGCAAATCAAATCTTTTGAAAGGGTTGCGATTGAAGCTGCCATCAGTGGTAATTATGGAATGGCATTACTGGCCATGACCATTAACCCTCTTGTACCAAGTGATCGTCTGGCAAAGGTTATCTTAGACGAGATGCTCGAAGCACACAAAGACTACCTGCCGCAATTTCAAAAGAGGAGAGAGATAGAATGGAAAATTTAGAATCTGTCATCTTTCAAATCATTCTACATGGCGGCAATGGCCGAAGCGCGTCGATGGAAGCCATACAAGCCGCAAAACAAGGAGAATTTGAACAGGCAGAGGGAAAATTAACGGAAGCAGAAAATGCCTTAAATGAAGCGCATCATATTCAAACCTCGCTCATTCAGCGGGAAATTAGGGGAGAAAAAACGGAGATTTCTCTTTTGATGGTTCACGCTCAAGATCATTTAATGAATGCTATTACAGTGAAGGATCTGGCTGCAGAAATGGTTGAGCTTTATCAGAAAATCAAATGATTTCTAAACCTTTAAGAGAAATTACCTAAGGGACGAATTAAAAATGATTAATTTAATTGTAAATGCTGATGACTTTGGCTTTAGCCATGGAGTAAACCATGGAATAGTTGACAGCTTTTTGTATGGAATTGTAAATTCAACGACGATGATGATGAATATGGACGGTACAGAACATGCCATTCAATTGGCGAAAAATAATCCAGAATTGCGCGTAGGAATTCATCTCAATCTTACATGCGGGAAACCCATTCTTGATAACGTACCATCATTAGTTGATGAAGGAGGGTACTTTTATTCCTTGTCGGCTTTTAATCCAACTGATATTTCATTAGAGGAACTAGAAAGAGAGTGGACTGCTCAGATTGACCGGTTTATCCGTTCAGATCTAAAACCATCCCATCTTGATAGTCACCACCATGTTCATACGATGAAAGAATTGTATCCTGTGGTTAAAAACTTATCTCATAAATACGGGCTGCCTGTTCGGCCCAATGGATTCATTTCCATTCCTAATGTTGAATCCTTCACTGATGTTTCGTTGTCCGATTTCTATGGGGACGGGGTAAGAGCAGATTACTTTTACAGGCTAAATGATGGGATATATGATGGGCTAACAGTTGAAGTCATGTGTCACCCAGCATATCTTGATCATCACTTATTAAATGGGTCTTCCTATACTCAGAAAAGATTAACTGAACTAGAAATTTTGACTTCCGTTCAATTACCTAAAAACATAAACCTGTTGTAATTCGCTGAACAAATTTGAGGAACCATTTCCTCCTAATAAAATTAATCATTAAGGTTGTTCGTCACCGGTTTTGTGTTTAGAACATAAAATGGTTAACAGTTACGGAGTGTTTGGAATAGGAGGAAATTGGGTGCCCTCAGTAATCAATTTAGGAATGTTAAATGTTAATTCCCAGCAGCCAAGTGCGGCAATCTTTATCGGGGAATCTGTCGTAACAGGGATGGACGCGAACCGAAAATATAATTTAGGGATTGGGGGAATTTATGGTTCTCTTAATGCTGTAACAGGGAACCTCGTTAATAATGCAGATAGTTTTGAAGTTATGGATGGGGTTATATTTGACCAAGACTTTAAACCAAGTATTGGTGGAAATGCATAGAGAAGGGATAGCTCAACAAACCCAATTTATAAATGGGTTTGTTGTTTGTTTTTGGCCATTTTTTGCAATTTGTGTTCTTCTTTTAGTTGTTTTCTTTTCGTCGCTTTTTGTTCATAATTCGTTAAGGATGCACTCGTACGGGCAAGATTGTTTCGATCGCCATGGATGTTACCTAATCCTTGATAATGTTTTTTGTTATTTTTAAAGTCTTCAATAAAATTATTTCCGATGCTAAAGCAGGAAGCTCCTTCAATGCTTCCAATTTTTATCGTTCCAATATGAAAAGTTGGGGATAAAATAGGTGACGCCATTTTTATTCATCCTCCATTATCACTTTGGTTTTAACCCATTGATTTTCTCTGATGCTATTTTCATCTCCTGAAATAACACCCATTACTTCATTTGTGACCTCAGTGGCATGAAAACTTTTTAGCTTGTTATTATTACCGATAAAAATACCAGCGGATTTACTCAAATTCATGATATCGATTTTTCCAAGTGAGAGATTAATCACGTAGCCATCCCCTTGCTTCATTATATATTAGGGTATTCAATCCGTGGGCTAATGACACTATTCTGAGGGAAATCACCATCCAGCAGCCGCAAACATACAGTAATTTCATACAAATTTAAAATGTGGTGAACCATTTATGTTGAAAACTTCACAATTTAATTTTATCGGGGGAATAAATGTCCAAACCATGCAGAGACAATCCGGCATATTTATCGGGGAACATAACAATGCTATTGGCTGGAGCGCACATGGAAAGGAGAATAATGTAATTGGAAGTATTAGCGGTCGATCCAATTTTCTCTATCAAAATACTTCGATATTACTGGACCCTGATTTTGTTGATACACCAATTGATGATCGGGATATAAATTTATCCTTTGATTTTCCGGGGAAAGAAAATCAAGCTTCAAATATCAATCTTGATAGCATTAATGTAAATACACAAGTGGATAATAGCTCAATTTTCGTAGGAAAAGGACATGTAACGGGGATGGACGCAAATCAAAAAGTGAATCATTCGCAAGGAAGTTTATTTGGTAATAGCAATCAATTATCAAATAATTTCAATCTGAATTATGATCAAGATACAATTGATGCGATCATTGAAGACCAGGATATCAAAATTGCCAATATCATGAAGGAATAATCTATAAATCGTTTCGGAATCGAAATCCTTTTGAGGTTTTAACCATTTTTTCTTGGTGATTAGAAGCGTGTTCAGACCTTGCTTCTTTTTTGACACTTTCCTTGTCAACCTTTAGAATAAGCGGTTCTATCAAGTCTTCGGTGCTGCTGATATTATTCCCGATAATTAATTTCCCACTCAGCTCGTCAATTTCAATATTATCCAAGCGGAAAACAATATTCTCCAAGTAATCAATTTGAACATGATCAAAATGGAGATTTTTATCGCTGCTCTGCTTTTGACCCTGTTCAAGCAGCTCAATGATCCGGTCAAGTTTCGTAACAATTTGAGAGTTTATATTATTTTCTTTCTGTTTTTTTCTAAAAGAAAAAAATTTAAACATAAACTCCCTCCTAGTTTGGACAATGGCCTTTATCTTATAAAGTTTATTTTTCAGGACGGCAGGTTATGAATTAAACAGTGAAACAAAAAACGCATTGTGATTAAGTCACAATGCGTAAAGTCAATATAATTGTACCAATTAAGAAAATCATTTTTTTTGAAACAGTAAGACAGAAGTAAATAATAGGATAATAGCTACTATCTTTTTTGTATCGATTGGAATTGTTTTTCCACCAAAAAGGCCAAAATGATCGATTAAGGCTCCAATGATTAATTGCCCTGCTATTACAGCAACCATGGTGGGGGCTACCCCAATTTTTGGAACAACTATCACCATAATGCAAACATATAATGCTCCTAGTAACCCTCCAAGCAGCTGCCATTTTGGTACAGAAAAAATAGCTCCAAGGTTACCTTTGCCAAAGAAAAGGACAAGAAAAAATAGGGCAAGTGAACCTATTGAAAACGAAATGAATGATGCTTCCAAGGCTCCAGTTTTTTTACCTAATCCTCCATTAATTTGGGCTTGAATTGCTATTGCAACACCACCGACAAATGAAATAAATGGAAAAATCCACTTCATTTTTCTCCCCCTGACACGAAATAAAGCGCTTTCAATATTTTAAGAAATAATCCCTTTTCGAAATAGTTCTCCGACAGCATGTGAACGATTTTGCGCTCCCAGTTTTTTGATGGCTGATTTCACATATTGTTTAACCGTCAACTCGCTTATATCCATAGTATCAGCCATTTCTTTTGTGCTTTCTCCCCATGCGATTCTTCTCATGACCTCTAATTCCCGTTTGCTTAATACCTGTGAATCCTCAGCAATCTCATACTTTTCAAGGTATTTTCCGACTAATTTGCCATAAAGGGTCAGTGCTGTCAGAGTTTTATCGTCAAAAACTGCTTCCCCAGAAACCTCATTTGAACAAATATATCCAATAACCACAGACCTGTAGCAAATGGGTACAACCACGACAGAATTCATATTAGAGGTCGTTATGTACTTACTGCTAATTTGTTTCAGCAGATCCAAACCAGTGCAATGCTTCGCTTTTTTCTCACGAATAGCGGAATAAATGATGGGTAATGAACGGATATCATCACGAATTTCGCCTATATGCACAATTCCATTTTGAGTCAATAATATGATACCTTCTCCAAGGTAGCCTAATGGAGAAAATCTAAATAAGTAGGCATTCTTGACAGGAAAGAGCTCCATATATGATTCGAGGATTTTATATAACCTTTCCTCATGGCATGAAGCATGATCCAGCTTATGGATATGCTGCTGTAAGGTATACTGAGAAGCCAAATTATCAACTCCTTTTAGGGGATATAGTACGTATTAAATTGGGAATATTCTAATTATATAAATAATTATATCCTATAGATAGGCATTATGAGAAATCGTATCTCTTAATGTATGAAAAATATTCAATTAAGAAGGGAAGATGTGTTTTGGCCAATTTAGACCCACAAGCAAAAGTATACTTAGAAATGTTTAGCCAAATGCCCGCACTCCAGTCCTTAGACGCACAGACAGTTAGAGAAATGTTTGCTCTAGCACCGCCTGTTGAAGTGGAACTAGCTCCACTTGCAAAGGTGGAGGATAGAATGATTCCTGTCGCCGATGATGCTGAGATTAAAGTTAGAATTTATACCCCTGAAGGCCAAGGACCATTTTCTCTCTTTGTTTATTACCATGGCGGAGGCTGGGTGATCGGGGATCTTGAAACAGCAGATGCCAGCTGCCGAATGCTTGCAAATAGGACAGGAAGAGTTGTAGTTTCCGTGGATTATAGATTGGCTCCGGAATTTAAGTTCCCAGTGCCTGTTGAAGATTCCTATGCAGCTTTGAAGTGGGTCAGTGAAAATGATGCGACTTTAAATGGAAACGCTTCCAATCTTGTGGTGGGCGGAGATAGTGCAGGTGGAAACCTTTCTGCCGTAGTATCATTGCTTGCAAAGGAACAAAATGGACCAAAAATAGCGGCACAAGTATTGATATATCCAGTAACAGCCCTGGGATACGACACGAAATCCTATCAAGAATTCGAAAACGGCTTTGGGTTGGATCGTGACTTAATGATTTGGTTTGGAAATTACTATATTAATAGTGAAGAGGATACAAAAAATAAATATGTGGCGCCTTTATTGGCTGAGGATTTAACCAATTTACCGCCGGCTTATGTCCTAACAGCAGAAAATGATGTATTAAGAGATGAAGGTTTGGCCTATGCTGAACGCCTTAAGCAGGCTGGAGTAAGAGTTGAAACAACCATTGAAGCAGGTTTAGTCCACGGATACTTTACGAACATGGCTGTTTTCCCTGAGCGAATTAAAGAATCTATTTCTAAATTCACCCAATTTTTAAGTGAAATTGACCAAAAGGTTAGTAGAGTTTAATCAATAATTCTTAGTGTGGGGGTAGGGATCAATGACCAATAAGCTTAACAATTTCGACGCGGTCGTGGTTGGGGCAGGCTTTTCGGGTTTGTATATGCTGTATCGCTTACGCGAGGCAGGTTTTTCCACTCGGGTTTTTGAGGCAGGAGAAGGAGTTGGTGGCACTTGGTATTGGAATCGCTACCCAGGAGCGCGCTGCGACTCGGAAAGCATCTACTATAACTACACTTTTTCGGAAGAACTTTATAAAGAATGGACCTGGTCATCGCGATATCCTGAACAGCCTGAAATACTAAAGTACCTAAACTTCGTTGCGGACAAATTCAAATTGCGTCCCGATATCCAGTTCAAAACACGCATCACGGAGGCACATTACGATGAAGATCAAAATAACTGGAGGATTCAGCTAGATGATCGGGCAACTGTGACGGCAAAGTATTTCATCACCGGCGTAGGTTGTTTATCTGCTGCCAATCTGCCTAATTTTAAAGGCTTAGAAAATTTTAAAGGTAAGTGGTACCATACAGGGCACTGGCCACATGAGAAAGTTGATTTCACAGGTAAACGGGTTGGAATCATCGGTACTGGTTCAAGTGGGGTCCAGGCAATCCCAGTAATTGCTGATGAGGCGGGGGAGCTTACAGTCTTTCAACGGACACCACAGTACAGTGCACCGGCGAGGAATCATCCTTATGACCCTGAATACATCCGGCAATCAAAAGAGAACTTTAAAGAAATCAAAAAGCAAATGCGTGAGTCCCAAGGAGGTCAGCCTGTACCGACTCCAACCAAGTCGGCACTTGAAGTTTCCAAAGAAGAACGTGAGCAGGTATACAACGACGCCTGGGAAAATGGCGGTTTAGGCATTTTTAGCTCCTATTATGACATCACCATAGATGAAGCTGCTAACGAAACGGCGGCTGAATTTATCCGCTCTAAAATTTGCGAAATAGTAAAAAATCCAGAAATGGCCCAAAAGCTACTTCCTTCGTATTATTACGGTACTAAAAGGCCAATCATTGATACCAATTACTATGAAACATTCAACCGTGACAATGTTTCATTGGTTGATGTAAAAAGTTCACCGATTGTAGAAATTACACAGAAGGGGATCAAAACCACTGAAGCAGAGTATGAACTTGACGCGATTGTATTTGCAACGGGATTCGATGGTATGACAGGACCATTGTTAAAAATGGATATCAGGGGTAAAGATGGTGTGTCCCTTAAGGAAAAATGGATGGGAGGATCCCAGACAAGAACCTACCTGGGAGTAGCCAATTCCGGCTTTCCCAATTTCTTTATGATTACCGGTCCAGAAAGTCCTTCCGTTCTAAGCAACATGCCTGTTTCAATTGAACAACACGTGGAATGGATTGGGGATTGCATCGAGTATCTTCGTGAAAATGGTATGGAAACGATTGAGGCAAATGTTGATGCTGAAGAAGCATGGAGTCAACATTGCAGGGAGGTTGCAGAAGCAACGCTCTTTACAAAGACTGACTCTTGGTATATGGGGGCGAATATTCCAGGAAAACCGCGCAGATTTTTGATTTATCTTGGCGGTGTTGGTGCATATCGCCAAAAATGCGATGAAATTGCGGCAAATGGTTATGAAGGGTTTACACTAAAGTTCTCAAAAAAGCCTGTCTCTTAAATGTGAAATAACTTATAACCCAAATGTTGGCCACTGAAATAATTAAGTGTCTAATATTTGGGTGTTTTTTATTTTTCGTAAATGTAATAATTTTAATATTTTTGTAATCTAAACAAGCCCCTCCAACATATGATACACGGATTGGTCAATTAAACATCATATTGGAGGGGGAAAAGTGCCAAGAAGATGGGTGTTACTGTTCGTTTTGGCTTTTTTGATGTTGGCAAATTTCACTTTTGGGATTCCCAAGGGGTATGCGGCTTCTGGGGGCAAGCTTATTATCATTAATAAGGCAAATAATCGTCTTGCTTACTATGACAATGGTCGATTTATCCGCGAGTTTAAAGTTGGGACGGGAAGAAGCAATTCGTTAACGCCGGAAGGAAAATTTAAAATTGTGAATAAGATTGTGAACCGGCCATACTATAAGGGGCATATACCTGGAGGAGACCCACGTAATCCCCTTGGCAACCGCTGGCTCGGACTAAATGCACGAGGTACATGGGGAACAACGTACGCCATTCATGGAAATAATAATCCAAGTTCCATTGGAGGGTATGTGAGCAGCGGCTGTATTCGGATGTATGATAACGAGGTAGAGTGGCTATTCAGTCAAGTGCCGATCAATACTCCAGTTGTAATCACCTCATCGGGAAAATCCTTTAATACAATTGCTGCAGCCAATGGCTATAAGGTTTCAGGAGGGTCTAGTACACCGGCAGTTCCAGTAAGTACAAATGGAGGGATTCTTAAGAAAGGAAGCCAGGGTCCTGCCGTAATGGAACTTCAACGAAAGTTGACTTCCTTAGGCTATAATACGAAAGGGACAGATGGAATTTTTGGAGTAAAGACAGAAAATGCAGTAAGACAATTTCAAAAAGCCCGATCGCTGACAGTTGATGGGATTGTTGGACCAGCAACGAAAAAAGCGCTAGGCATTAAATAAAAATATAGAGCATTAACGCACTATGATTTAGTGCGTTTTTTTTATTAAAAATTCTCCTTATTTCTTAATTCGTTCATAAATAGGACATATTTAGCAATTATGATAAAAGATAGATGGATTGGTTTGAATATGATATAGAACTGTGTTCTAAAAATATGTAATACTGTTCTAGAAGGTAGGTGTTAATAAATGAATACTTTATTTCAAAAGAGTCAAGGTATTTTTAATAAATATATTGGCTTTTTCTTATTGGCCGTTATTTTCCTGTGGATAAAAACCTATATAGTTCAACTAACACAGTTTGACTTAGGGATAGAAAATTATTTACAAAAGTTTTTATTATTTATTAATCCATTAGGATCATCTCTGTTCTTTTTAGGATTGGCATCCTTTTCTAAGGGCCGTAAAAAATATATATGGCTTATTATTATCGACTTTTTCTTGTCGTTTCTTTTATATGCAAATGTCGTTTATTATCGTTTCTTTAATGATTTTATTACACTCCCGACATTAACTCAGACACAAAATTTTGGTGACGTAAGCAGCAGTGTCACTTCCTTATTAAGGCCTTACGATTATTTGTTTTTTGTGGATATCTTTGTTTTGATTGCTTTAATGGCCTTTCGTTTTGTAAAACTTGAGGTCAAAGATATGGGCCGCCATAAATTAGCTGCCTTATTTTCCATGACATTATTCATTTCATGTACCAATCTTGCATTAGCTGAAGTTGATCGTCCTCAATTATTAACAAGAGGATTTGACCGTAACTATATTGTGAAGTACTTAGGGATGTATAATTATACGATTTACGATGCAATTAATAGTACAAAAGCATCTGCCCAAAGAGTTATGGCAAACAGTGATGACGTTACAGAAGTCCTCAATTATACACAATCAAATTATGCTAGTCCTAATCCGAAGTACTTTGGTGCCGGTAAAGGTATGAATGTGATTTATTTACATCTTGAATCCATGCAAAACTTCTTGATTAATTACAAGTTAAATGGAGAAGAAGTGACTCCATTTTTAAATTCATTAACGAAAGATAAGAATACTCAATATTTTGATAACTTTTTCCATCAGACTGCCCAAGGTAAAACATCTGATGCAGAATTTATGCTGGAAAACTCGTTATTCGGGTTACCACAGGGCTCGGCTTATACTACTAAAGGTTTAAATACGTACCAGGCAGCTCCAGCTATTTTAGGACAGAATGGATATACTTCAGCCGTTTTCCATGGGAATTCGGGAAGTTTTTGGAACCGAAATGAAATTTATAAATCGTTTGGTTATGACAAATTTTTTGATTCACAATATTATAAATTGGACTCTGATAACTTGGCGGAATATGGACTAAAGGACAAGCCTTTCTTTAATCAATCCATTCCATTATTAGAAACCTTGCCGCAGCCATTTTATACAAAATTTATTACCGTCTCGAATCATTATCCTTATCCTCTTGATGAAAAAGAAGCTACCATCGCACCAGCTACTACGGGGGATAAATCAGTTGATTCATACTTCCAGACTGCCCGTTATGCAGACGAAGCGTTAAAGCAATTCTTTGATTACTTGAAGAAATCAGGTCTATATGATCATTCCATTATTATTATGTACGGTGACCACTACGGTATTTCAGAGAACCATAATAAAGCTATGGAAAAAGTGATTGGAAAAGAAATTACTCCTTTTGAAAGCACTGGATTACAACGTGTACCATTCTTCATTCGTGTACCCGGTATGGAAGGCGGAGTAAATCACGAATATGGTGGACAAGTTGATATTCTTCCTACACTGCTGCATTTGGTAGGTATTGATACAAAAAATTATATTCAATTTGGAACTGATTTATTGTCAGAACAGCACGATGATCTGATTCCATTCCGCAATGGAGATTTTGTTAGTCCAACGATTACCTCTGTTGATGGTAAATTCTATAATTCAACTAACGGTATGAAAATAAATGATGAACAGATAGAAGAGGCTAAGAAAGATCAGAAAATCGTAGAAGAAAAATTATTACTTTCGGATAAAGTTGTGAATGGGGATTTATTACGTTTCTACACCCCTCAAAACTTTACGCCCGTTGATCGTTCAAAATACGATTATAATAAAAAAGATACAGCTGATTCCAATAAAAAATAAATAAACCAGCTGCCCGAGGATTATCTTGGGCAGTTTTTTTATTTTCCTTTGAGGGATTGACTAAGTAAAATATTTATGTTATTTAAAATAATGGTTAGCACTCAAAGTGATGGAGTGCTAACGAGTTCAAATTTGAAAGGAGATATCTTAAATGATGGAAACAAAACAGTTTCAAGCAGAATCTAAACGACTATTAGACATGATGATTAACTCCATTTATACTCATCGTGAGATTTTTTTAAGAGAGTTAATTTCCAATGCCAGCGATGCCATTGACAAACTTTATTATAAAGCGTTAACAGATGATTCTTTAACCTTTGATAAAGATAGCTATTACATAAAGGTAGCGGCTGATAAGGCGGCCAGAACTCTTACGATCACAGATACTGGGATTGGGATGACGAAAGAAGAGCTTGAAAATAATCTTGGAACTATTGCTAAGAGCGGCTCTTTAGCCTTTAAAAGCGAAAATGAAGTGAAAGATGGCCATGAAATCATTGGTCAATTTGGAGTCGGGTTTTATTCTGCCTTTATGGTAGCTGACGTTGTTACAGTTACCAGCAAACCGTTAGGGAGTGATACGGCTTACAAATGGGAATCTCGTGGAGCGGAAGGATATACGATCGTGCCATGTGAGAAAGATTCCGTAGGTACCGAAATTATTTTAAAAATTAAAGAGAATACGGAAGACGAGAATTACGATGAGTATTTAGAGGAATATCGTTTAAAATCAATCATTAAAAAATACTCAGACTTTATTCGCTACCCAATTAAAATGGAGGTTTCTTCAAGAAGACTTAAAGAAGGCAGCGAAAATGAATACGAGGATTATCAAGAAGAACAAACCATCAATAGTATGGTTCCAATTTGGCGCAAAAACAAAAAGGACCTGACGGACGAAGATTATACTAATTTCTATGCAGAAAAGCATTATGGTTTTGATAAGCCTTTAAAACATATCCACATTAGTGTCGATGGTGCTGTAAGATATAATGCCATCCTTTATATCCCAGAAAACATTCCGTTCGACTACTATTCACCTGAATTTGAAAAAGGCTTAGAGCTTTATTCCAGTGGAGTATTAATCATGAACAAATGCTCTGATTTACTTCCGGACTACTTTAGCTTTGTTAAGGGTATGGTCGACTCGGAGGATTTATCACTGAATATTTCACGTGAAATGCTGCAGCATGATCGCCAGTTAAAGTTGATCGCGAAAAATATCAGCAAGAAAATCAAAAGCGAATTACAGGCTTTATTGAAAAATGAACGCGAAAAATATGATGAATTTTACAAGTCATTTGGCAGACAGCTAAAATACGGTGTATACAGTGATTTCGGAACACATAAAGAAGAATTGCAGGATCTTTTGATGTTCTATTCTTCTAAAGAAAAGAAAATGGTAACCTTAGATGAATATGTTTCAAGAATGCCGGAGGACCAGAAATATATTTATTATGCTACCGGTGATTCCATTGAAAGAATTGAAAAATTGCCGCAGACGGAGCTAGTGGCAGACAAGGGTTATGAGATTCTATATTTCACCGATGATATTGACGAGTTTGCGATTAAAATGCTCATGAACTATAAGGAAAAAGAATTCAAATCTGTCTCTAGTGGTGATCTCGGAATTGAGGCAGATGATAAGCAGAATGATTCAGTAGAAGAGACTGAAAACAAGGACCTCTTTGATTATATGAAAAACATCTTATCCGGCAAAGTAACGGATGTTAGGGTTTCAAAAAGATTAAAGACCCATCCGGTATGCTTAACCACTGATGGTGAAGTAACGATTGAGATGGAGAAAATTTTGAAAGCTATGCCTGGCAACCAAAACATAAAAGCGGACAAGGTATTAGAGATTAATACAAATCATGAAGTATTCAAATCGTTAAAGGATTCATTTGCGAATGATAAAGAAAAATTGTCTTTATACACCAGCCTGTTGTACAACCAAGCCTTGTTAATTGAAGGTCTGCCGATTAATGATCCGGTTGAGTTTACTAATGATATTTGCAAAATCATGGTTTAAATAAAAAAGGATTGCAAGCGAAGCTTGCAATCCTTTTTTATTAATTAATGCAGGCTCCGATCAACATACTTACCAAAATTCGGAATTGCAATTCGATCAAACTCATTCACTAGGCTGTTCAAGCCATCTTCCAATACATCTCCAGTCACTGGCAATCCATGGCCGGTTACAGCAACAGAAGGCTTCAAAGCTTCCAATTTTTTAACTGATTCCCATGCTGCTTGCCAATCGGTTGTAAAATATCTTGGCGGACCATTAATACCTTGTTCTTGTGTAATGACTTTATATAAAGAATCCTGCTTTACATTAATAAAAGCATCTCCAGCGATTAGAGCACGGTCTTCCTCTCTGAAAAAGGAAACATGGCCAGGTGTATGGCCAGGTGTATGGATCCAGCGGAATCCAGGTAAATGTGGAACGCTTCCATCAGAAGGGAGTTTTTCAACTCTCGTTCCGAGATTGATTGGCTCATTTGGAAATAGAGGAGACATCTTCGCCACCATTCCGCCTTCTACAGTCGGATCTGGTTCTGGATAACTTTCTTTACCTGTTAAATAAGGTAATTCCATTTCATGCGCATAAACTGGGACTCTCCAATGATTCATTAACTCAATAATCGCACCCACATGGTCAAAATGTCCATGTGTTAAAATAATCGCTTGCGGCCTGCTCCCAGCACCAAAACGCTGCTCTGCTGCCGAGATAATTTCATCTGCTGATCCGGGCATTCCCGCATCAACCAACACAAATGACTTTGAATCAGGGTTACCTATAAAGCAAATATTGACAATCTGAATGGTGTGACAATACAAATCTGGTAATACATCAATCCCGACGCCGCTTCCTATAGAAGTGGCGGGAATAAATTTATAATCATCTCCATAAGATAGTTCTTTATCCATTGGGGATCTCCTTATCATTAAATGGTTTGATAGTAGCTTTTTCCCAGCAGCTTTAAATTATTCTAAACGCAGTTATTTTAAACAAAATAAATTGTTAAAATATTTTAATCATTTATATTGACGAATCCCTATTGGTATAGTAGGATTAATGTCATCAACTAAATATCGCTTATCTAGAGCGGCTGAGGGACTGGCCCGTTGAAGCCCGGCAACCTACGAAGAAAGGTGCCAATTCCAGCAAAATGTGCTCATTTTGGGAGATAAGGTGTTTTACATAAGTGAAGACGCCTTTCCTTAATGGGAAAGGCGTTTTTGTGAAAAGGGGGGCGAATTATCTGAAACCATCAGAATGGCAAGAAATTGCTTCACACCTTGAGCAAATGCTTGGCACATTAAAATTCGGATCCATCACCCTAGTGGTTCAAGATGGAAAGGTAATACAAATTGAGAAAAATGAAAAGGTTCGTCTTCAATCAAATAAAACGCGCTGACTAGATAAACTAGAGGCGGTCTTCACCAAAATTCTGATGGAAGACTGCTTTTTTTATAGACTGAGAGGAGGCTAATAAGAAATGACGAGTTCAGTAACTTATGAAAATTGGAATCAAATTTCCGATACGTTTTCTATAGAAGATGAAACTAAGGGTGCTCTTGGCGTTCTAAAGTGGGCCTATAACAATTACCCAGAGGAGAAAATTGTTTATGCATCCAGTTTTGGTGCGGAAGCAATTGTATTAATTGATTTGATTCAACAGGTAAATCCGGATGCCCATATCGTCTTTTTAGACACAGGGCTGCATTTTCTGGAAACCTATGATGTCATTGATAAAATCCAAGCCCGTTTCCCAACATTGAAAATTGAAAAGAAACAGCCGGCACTTACATTGGATGAACAATCTGCCCAATATGGGTCAGCTTTATGGAAACGGGATCCAAACCAATGCTGTCAAATTCGAAAAGTAATTCCGTTAAGGGAAACACTGACCCAGAAGGAAGCATGGATTTCGGGGCTTCGCCGCGAGCAGTCTCCAACAAGGCAAAATACTCAATTTCTAAACAAGGATGACAAATTTGAAAATATTAAAATTTGTCCATTGATTCACTGGACATGGGATGAAGTCTGGTCCTATATCCGCGAGAAAGACCTTCCTTATAACGAACTGCACGATCGTAATTATCCAAGTATAGGATGTTTTCCTTGTACTCAGGCTGTAAGCTCTAATGGTGATTCACGTGAAGGGCGCTGGACTGGAAGCAGCAAGACTGAGTGCGGTTTGCACTCATCGTAAGGAGGGGGTTCTAACGCTTACAATCATTGCTGTTACCATCGGATTATTCTTTGCCGTAAATATTGGGGCCAGCGGGGCAGCCGCCTCAATGGGAATTTCCTATGGTGCTGGAGTAATTAAAAAACAAGTGGCCTTGTTCCTTTGTGGAATAGTAGTCTTCCTGGGTGCCTGGCTTGGTGGTGGAGAAGTTGTCAAAACAATTGGCAGCGGTATTGTTCCAAGCAGTACTTTTACAAATGCGATTGCCTTAATTGTGTTAGCTGCAGCAGCCTTATCCTTATTTTTAGCAAATGTATTTGGAATCCCGCTATCCACCAGTGAAGTGACAGTAGGTTCTGTGGTTGGCGCAGGCATTGTCTATCAATCGGTATACTTAGGGAAGCTTTTATGGATTGCCCTGTTTTGGCTGTTTACACCCTTTGCAGCCTTTGTGATTGCCATCCTTGCTGCAAGCTTTTTAAAAATAAAACCAATAAAGTCCTTTGTTGAAAAGTCAAAGGCTGGGCCCATTTTAGCAGTTATGGTTATCATCATGGGATTGTTCGAAGCCTTTTCAGCAGGAATGAACAATGTGGCAAATGCTGTTGGACCATTAGTGGCTGCGGGTTTAATGTCTAAAGGAAGTGGAGTTCTTTGGGGCGGTCTGGCTGTTGCCTTAGGTGCTTTCCTTCTTGGTCACAAAGTGATTGAAACAAATGGCAAAAAAATTACTACGCTTAAGTTAGAGGAAGGCTGTGTCATTTCAGGTACTGGAGCAAGCATTGTCACTGCTGCTTCCATTTTCGGAATACCGGTGCCTTTAACGCAAATCACTACGTCTTCGATTATAGGAATTGGTTTTGCCAAGCACGGGAAATCCGTTTTGAAAAAGGACATCGTTGTACAGTTATTGAAAGTTTGGATTGTTTCACCCGTATTATCAATGGTGCTTTCCTATACGATCATCCAATTAGTAATTGTCCAAAATTTTTACCCAATCATTGTAATGCTAGGTGCACTCATCTCCGTTTTCGGAGTTCTATCCTTAATGAGAAAGTCTTCACCGTCTGGTGCGGCTTCCAATACAACAATCACAAATGAATTCAAACTAGTGAAGAAAGGTTGATTATTATGTCATTTTTACCTAAACCTCATGGAGGAAAGCTTGTAGAAGCATTCGATCCTTACTATGATTTCTCTAATGTTGAAAAAGAACTTATAATTGATGCGATTGCATTAAGTGACCTTGAATTGATTGGCATTGGGCTTTTTAGTCCATTAAAAGGTTTCCTTGGGAAAGAAGATTATGAGTCAGTTGTAAGCAATATGCGTTTGGCGGATAATACAATTTGGTCAATTCCTGTTACCCTTCCAGTTTCCTATGAATTTGCGGCTACGTTGGTTGCGGGGGAAGAAATTAAGTTAAAATATAATGATGAAGTTTATGGAGTCATTAAGGTTTCTGAATGGTATGAGCCAGACTTAGAGAAAGAAGCACTTGAAGTTTATAAGACAAATGAACTTGCTCATCCAGGTGTGAAGCGTCTATTTGAAAGAGGCCCTGTTTATGTTGCAGGTGATGTAGTGCTCGTTAAAAAACCGGAAAAAGGCGTTTTCGGAGATGTTTGGTTTGAGCCAAAAGAAACCCGTGCGTTATTTGAAGAAAAAGGCTGGAAGACTGTTGTTGGTTTCCAAACTCGTAATCCTATTCACCGCGCACATGAGTATATTCAAAAAGCTGCTCTTGAGACGGTCGATGGACTGTTTGTTAATCCGCTTGTTGGTGAAACAAAGTCTGACGATGTTCCAGCAGATGTTCGCCTAAAAAGCTATCGTGTATTACTAGAAAACTACTATCCAAAAGAACGTGTTCAGCTTGGAGTTTACCCTGCCGCAATGCGCTATGCTGGTCCTAGAGAAGCGGTTTTCCATGCGATTGCCCGGAAGAATTTTGGCTGCACCCACTTTATTGTCGGCCGTGACCATGCCGGAGTAGGCAACTATTATGGAACCTACGATGCGCAGTACATTTTTAGCAATTTTACAGAAGAGGAACTTGGAATTAAACCTTTATTCTTTGAGCATAGCTTTTACTGCACAAAATGTGATGGTATGGCATCGGATAAAACTTGCCCGCATGGTAAGGAAGATCGTGTGATTCTTTCAGGTACAAAGGTTAGAGAATTACTTCGTGCCGGACAGCTTCCACCGTCCACCTTCAGCAGAAAAGAAGTGGTCGAAGTTCTAATTGAAGGCATGAGAGAAAAAACAACTGTTTAAGGGTGAACTAAGATGAGTAAATCAACGAATATCACATGGCATGATACAACTATCTCGAAAGCTGATCGCAATGCACAAAATGGACACGGAAGCTGTACACTTTGGTTTACTGGTCTTTCTGGTTCTGGCAAATCGACAATCGCTAATGCTGTCTCTAATGAATTGTTCCGCCAGGGAATTAACGAGTATGTTCTAGATGGTGACAATATTCGACACGGTTTAAACAAAGACCTTGGCTTTTCAGACCATGACAGGACAGAAAACATTCGCCGTATTGGGGAGGTGGCGAAGCTTTTCGTGGATAGCGGGAAAATCGTCACAACCGCCTTTATTTCTCCTTTCCGCTCCGATCGGGAACAAGTAAGGGATTTATTTGAAGAGGGAGAATTCATTGAAGTTTTTGTTAGCTGTCCAATCGAAGAATGTGAAAAACGCGATCCTAAGCAGCTTTATGCAAAAGCACGCCGTGGTGAGATTAAAGATTTTACAGGGATTGATTCTCCTTATGAAGCCCCTGAAAAACCGGAAATCACCATTCATTCTAATCTGCTTACGGTTGGAGAAGCAGTGGAGCAGGTATTAAATTACCTGCGAGAGAAGAACATAATTTAGAAGGTTTCGTGCGAAGGGAGCAGTCACGGTGAAGGCGATTCTATACATTGGCCATGGAACTCGTTCAAAAAAAGGGGCGGAGGAAGCCATATCTTTTATCCAAAGGGTAATGGAAAGGATTAATGTTCCGATTCAGGAAATCAGTTTCCTTGAGTTGACTCACCCACTTATTGAAGAGGGCTTTCGGCGATGTGTGGAAAGGGGAGCAACAGAAGTAACTGTTGTTCCGCTGTTCCTTTTAGCTGCTGGTCATATAAAAGAAGATATCCCTAATATTATTTTTGCCTTACGTGAGAATTTTCCACACATTCCGATAAAGGTAAAGGATCCTTTCGGAGTACAGGGGATCCTCCTTGATGGTATTGCTGAGCTTGTTAGAGATACTGTATCAGATATATCTTCAAACGATTCTATCCTGATTGTCGGGAGAGGCAGCAGTGATCCAACTATTCACGATGCCTTTAAAGAAATTTCCTTAGGTATTCGTCAGCGTCTTGGTGTTGAGCGTGTTTCCGTTTGTTTTTTGGCAGCAGCTGAGCCGAGACTGGATGAAGGTTTAGAGAATAGTAGCACCGGTGCGGCCGGAAGGGTAATTGTAGTCCCGTATTTATTATTTTCTGGTCTGCTATTAAATGAAGTAAATCAAAAGGTGCTCAAAAGGCAAAATCGTGGTCAGCAAATTGTTCACACTGGGCAATTAAGTAAGCACCGTGTAATAGAGGATATTGTTATTCAAAGAGCAGTAGAATAAGGTTTCGGACAAGCACTCTTTTGGGTGCTTTATTTTTTGAGCATAGTTCTTGGATAAATTTCACAATTTATTATAGTATTTTAAGTAGGAAAAATTTTTCCCTAAGGAAGGAGAATATCGATGCTAACAAGTTTAAAGGATACAACAACCTTACATAATGGCGTTGAAATGCCATGGTTCGGACTCGGTGTTTTTAAAGTTAAAGAAGGTTCGGAAGTAATTGAATCTGTAAAGGCTGCAATTACAAATGGTTATAAAAGCATTGATACAGCCGCCATTTATCAAAACGAAGAAGGCGTAGGTCAAGGGATTAGAGAGGCAGGTGTACCAAGAGAAGAATTGTTTATTACTTCTAAAGTATGGAATTCTGATCAAGGGTATGAATCCACTCTAAAAGCATACGAAACAAGCTTAAAGAAACTTGGGCTGGACTATTTGGACCTCTATCTCATTCATTGGCCAGGAAAAACCAAGTATAAAGAAACGTGGAAAGCGCTTGAAAAGCTTTATAAAGACGGTCGTGTCAGGGCAATTGGTGTAAGTAATTTTAAAGTGCATCATTTAGAGGACTTACTAAAGGATGCTGAAATTAAACCAATGGTTAACCAGGTCGAATATCATCCGCATCTTGCCCAGAAAGAGTTACTCGCTTTTTGTCAAAAGGAAGGTATTCAGCTTGAGGCATGGTCGCCGCTTAAACAAGGGCAGTTATTAAATGATCCAGTGATTACTGAAATTGCTGCAAAGTATGGAAAATCCGCAGCTCAGGTGATTTTGCGCTGGGATTTACAAAATAAAGTGGTTACCATTCCAAAATCAATCAAAGAACAGCGCATCATTGAAAATGCCAATATTTTTGATTTTGAATTATCTCTAGAGGATATGGAAAAAATTGATGGGCTAAACAAGGATGAACGCGTAGGCTCCGATCCGGATGAAATGTCGGTTGGGTTTACTGAATAGAAATCGATAAAGAACCAGTAAACAGTCATGTAATGTTTACTGGTTCTTTTGTATTGAAAAAATATTTGCTGCATTAGCATAAAAGAGTCAGAGTGCCCGTGAGCAGTAAAAAAAGATGCCGGCGGTCACTGTGAAAGGGACAGAGTGACCTTGAGCAGTAGAAAAAGAAATAAGCGGTCACTGTGAAAGAGTCAGAGTGCCCGTGAGCAGTAAAAAAAATGCCGGTGGTCACTGTGAAGGAATCAGAGTGTTCGTGGGCAGTAAAAAAAGATGCCGGCGGTCACTGTGAAGGAGTCAGAGTGCCCATGAGCAGTAAAAAAAGATGCCGGTGGTCACTGTGAAGGAATCAGAGTGCCCATGAGCAGTAAAAAAAATGCCGGTGGTCACTGTGAAGAAATCAGAGTGCCCGTGAGCAGTAAAAAAAATGCCGGCGGTCACTGTGAAAGAGTCAGAGTGACCGTGTGTGGTAGAAAAAGAAGAAAGTGTTCACTGTGAAGGAGTCAGAGTGCCCGTGAGCAGTAAAAAAAAGATGCCGGCGGTCACTGTGAACCTATAAAAAAAAGGACCTGCTAGATAGCAGATCCCATCATCATATTAATGCCCAGCCCCAATATCATCCACATGTTTAATATGCTTGCTATTAAACCAGATAAACAGCACGGAAACTAATACAAATCCAGCTCCCACAATAAATGGTACGGATGGGTTATAAATCTCGGCTAGTTTTCCAGCTGTATAAGGAGCAATCGCACCGCCGATAAAGCGTAAAAAGCTGTATGCCGCAGATGCAGTTGACCGCTCCACAGGGGCCGCGTTCATTACAGCAGTCGTAATGAGGGTATTATTATTGCCTAATAATGCCCCCGCCACGATAACCGCTGCGATAATTACCCATTGAGTTGAAGTCCAAATACCCATTGCAACTAAAACAAGGGCAAACAAAGTTAACATTGCACACATAGATTTAATGGTGCCAAAGCGAGACTGTAATTTTGGTGCCATGAAAACCGAAGTAACAGCTAATAAAATTCCCCAACCTAAGAAAACATAGCCTAATCCATGTTCATCTAAGCCCATAACGAATGGTGCAAAGGCTAATAATGTGAAAAATCCAAAATTATATAAGGCTGCAGCGATACCGAAAACAAGCAATGAACAATGCTTCAAGGCTCTAAACGGATCAGCCAAGGATGTTTTAGTTTTCACAGTACTGTGTGATGCAGCTTTTGGCATTAAAATTAATAAACCAAAGAAGGCAATGACCATTAAGGATGCGACACCAAGGAATGGGCCTCTCCATGACATGGCGCCTAACCAGCCTCCTAGAAGGGGACCAACAGAGATTCCAAGTCCGATAGCTGCCTCATAAAGGATAATCGCTTTTGCAGTTCCGCTATTTGAGAGCGATACAATAGCTGCTAAAGCAGTTGCCACAAACAAGGCATTACCTAAACCCCATCCTCCACGAAGACCAACAAGTGCCCAAATACCATTGGAAGAGCCACCCAATGCAGAGAAAACAGCGATGATAACAATCCCCGCCATAAGAGTCCATTTAATTCCGAGTCTTGACGAAATCATGCCAGTGATCAACATCGCCACAGCCATAACGGCATTATAGCTTGTAAATAGCAGGGTTACTTGGCTTTGTGATGCATGCAGCTTCTCGGCAATTGCCGGAAGGATTGGGTCAACAAGTCCAAGACCCATAAAAGCAATGATACAAGCGAAAAAAACGGCCCAGACAGCCTTTGGTTGTTTTAGTAAACTAGATTCGGCTTTTACCTTTGCTGAACCTGACGAAATAGATTGTGTTGTTGACGGCATTCAAAATTCTCCCCTTTTAAAAAAGTCTCCCTTTGACATTAAACTAATGCTTTAAAGGAATTTCTAATTACATCTCCACGGCTGATTATTCCTGCTAATACCCCATTTTTCTCAACAGGAACCTTTTTAATTTGCTTCTTTCCTAAAAAAGCAGCAATATTCTCAATATC
This sequence comes from Neobacillus bataviensis, assembly GCF_019969725.1. The sequence goes on along the minus strand of NZ_JAHXYW010000001.1, from coordinate 458,884 downwards.
CTCTTCCCAGGACACTGTGAAAACCTTCTTTTTGGCAATTTCCATTACATTTAAATTTAAGATCCTTTCTATTCTATCCTCAAAATCTTCCTGGTCTCCTTTTATAACAAAGGCAAAATAAAAACTGTCCACGATGTGATCATCATGTTTTCCAATATATCGCAATACATCTCCATCACTTATAAATCCAACTATTTCATTTCTATCGTTAACAATTGGAAGGCCGCTTATTTGATATTCAATAAATTTATCGATAACAGATCTGACTGTATCAGTTTCCTTTACCTTATATACTTGGCTAACCATAATATCTTTTGCTTTCATGATTTTCCCCCCTATAAATGTTTCTTTTTAATAAAATAGTTGTATAATGAAAGTATATATTTGTATTATACAACTATTATTCGAAGTGTCAATAGCGTAAATTAATAATGCATAATTGTCCTGCATTACATTTGCTCATCGGAATATGTTATCATTATTCATAGAAAAAATTAGGTGGGGGAGTTAGAAAATGTATGATGATTCCTTGGAAATCTTAGAAATAGAATTGGCAGTCCTCATTCGCAGAATTACATCTGCAACTTCTCATAAAAAAGTCGGCCATCTTGACCGCTCTGCATATCTGTTACTTCATCAAATAGCTACAAAAGGTGCTGCTGGAGTGAAAGCATTGGCCGGTGAATTTCAACTTGATATTTCTACTGTTAGTAGACAAGCTGCTTCTTTAGAACAAAAAGGCTTAGTGTATCGGATTCCGGATGAAACAGATGGTAGGGCATATTCGCTTCAGATAACAGAACAAGGTTTAAAGGAATTAAAAGAAGAAAAACATATCAGGATGAAAAGAGTAGGAGAGGTAACGAGAAATTGGACGGATGAAGAACGACAAACATTTGCCATGCTTTTAAAAAAATACAATAAATCCGTCCTTATTGAATAGAAAAAAGAGGTGACGCAAAAAGTCGACAATACAACTTTTGGTCAGCCTCTTTTTTTATTTTGTTTTACTTGTATGTTTCATTGGCGATAAAAGCTCAATAAATCTTTCAAAAGGAAGCTCACATGCCGGATATTTTTCTAATAAGGATAGCATTGAAATGCCTTTATCAACGACCTGATCTTTGAACAAATCCTCATTAAGAAGTGCATTTATTTCTCTTTTATGTGGAGGACATACTGTAAAGGAAGCAAGTTCCTGAAGTTGTTCATGAGTAACAGTCTCCTCGAGGTCAACACTAAAGCTTAGCAAATCCCAGGCACGAACAGGAAAATCTAATGGAAGATGTGTTGCATTATGTTCCATTCCTGTTAAAAGCAATTGGTCATTACCTTCCAAACCATAACGAAGAAGAGCTCGTTCCACTAGTCCTGCTGTATTATGCGGAAGTTCTTCAATATGGACATTCTCGCCAAAATTAGCCTTTTCTTGAGGCTGGGAATCCCCATTTAAAAATTGTACTGTTAATCCATTGATAGACTGATCAGGCTCTTCCTTGAAATCTATACCCAATGCCTCGATGACATTTGGCCAAAATTGTTCATGCCAATCCTCGAACTGCTTTTCAAAATCGCTGCTAGCGTCGCCTTGTCCCTTTGGTACTAATCGAGTGGCACCTTTTTCAGCCAGCTTTTCATCTATAAAAGTCGGTATACTTTGATAGGTGCTTGCCCAATTGGTGTCACCGCATCCAAAAACAGCATAACCAACTCCTTTTAAGCTTGTTTCATCTTCTTTAAGCCACTTCACAAATTTGCGGGCATTTTTTGGCGGGTTGCCATTATAAGAAGAGGAAACAATTACTACTAACCCTTCTTTAGGCAGGGAGTCGACATACCCATCGAGCGGAGCAGCTTCACTTTGGAAACCTTTGAAACGAGCTGTTACCGCCAAATCCTTGGCAATCCCTTCTGCAGTACCCATATTTGAACCATAAAGGACAAGAAAAGGGGTATTGTGCGAACCAATAACGGATTGATTAACCGGAGCTAAATCCATCTTTTGTTTAGTCATATCACTACCAGTCTCATTTAGGAATAGGGCAGCCGCACTTTGGGATTCACGCGGACGAACCTGCATCGTTAATCCGTCCGGCTTAAGAGTCAAGGTTTCTTTAACGGACAATTGATAATTGGTATGGTCTACCAGCTGGAAGTGCTTTAAAATCATTCCTATTAATAATGTAGCTTCATGCATTGCAAATTGTTGTCCAATACATGCTCGTTGGCCGTTACCGAATGGTTTATAGGCATGGTGAGGGACGGTTTTTGGATCCTCAAATCTTTCTGGTCTGAATTCCTCAACATCATCGCCCCATGCTGATGGATCACGATGAAGTTTCAGGTTAAATACATTGACAACATCCCGTTTCTTTAGGGGATATTTTCCAGCCAGCATCGTGTCTTCTTTTGCATAAAGAGAGAAGAGCGGTGCTGTAGGCCATAGTCTTAAGGATTCATTTAAAATCATGCGAATGTATTTCAAACTGCGAACTTGCTGATACGTTGGAACAGTACCAGTTAGTACTCTGTCTACCTCATGGTATGCCTTTGCCAAGATTTCAGGATGTTTCATTAGAAAATACAAGGTAAAGGAAAGTAATCCACTTGTTGTTTCATGTCCGGCAATTAAAAATGTAATAATTTGATAGCGGATATTTTCGTCACTTAGCTTTTCACCTGTAATTGGATCCGCACTGTTAAGCATTCGTGATAGAAGGTCTTCCGCGTCATGGTCTTCACTCGATTTACGTTCTTCAATGATTTGATCCACTAAAGAAAACATGTATTGAATATCACGCTTAAACTGCTGCTTTTTCTTTACCATTAATTTATCATGTATGCCAAGGCGATTGCTTTGATTCATTGCTTCATCAAGAGCACGGCTCATACTCTTAATAAAACGGTGTGGTTTTTCACGGTAAAAGCTGTTAAAACGATAATTGAATCCGCATAATCCAATCGTATCTAACGTGAGACGGGTCATGTCTTCCGATACATCGATACTCTCGTCAGAATTTAACCTAGCCCATTTCTGGATAAGCTGGATGGCAATATCCACCATCATCGAATGGTATCCTTTCATGGCACTTTGACTAAAGCTTGGGAGGAGAATATTATGAGCCTTCTTCCAATTTTCCTCCTTAGTCCAGCTCGTAAAAAGACCATCACCGGAAAAGGATCGTACTTTTTGCAACGGTGCATTGACAAGTTTATCAAAACGCGACTCATCGGATGCATCTTCAACTAATTCAGCAGAAGAAATAAATATACCAGTCCCTGTTGGAAATTTTAGTTTAAAAATTGGACCGTATTCATAGCTTAGTTTCATGATCGATTGTGTTGGTTTATGTAAATCAAGTTGTGGGAGGTTACCAAGCGGGCCGTACGTTTTAGGCTGCGGAATTGCAGCGTTCTCATTAGTTACCATGTCTTTTTTATGGACCTTCCTTCCTGTCAATTTAACCAATTTTAAAAATTTATAATATTAAAATAATATTTACATAGATTATAACATGACTGAGTTGGTAATATAAGATGTCAGAAAATTAAAGATTTAGATAAATTTCGACAAAATTATCACTTTCGACATCATGCGTTGTTTATAAAAAAAGGTTTTAACAACTGTAAACGGTTACAAAACAAGCAAGGTAAGAAAAAGAAAGAAAAACATGTCGATTTAATTTCAAATCGTTTTTTTCTCATCCCCAAATACTCCGGAGAACGAATTATTATTTTGGCAGAATATCTAATGTGTAAGTACTAAATATTTTTGAAAAATAAAATAGGAAGCTATCCAGCTTCCTATTTTGGTGCAACTAATGCAGCGAATTGGTTAATAGTTGTAGAGTAAGAGATGCGAACGCGGTGCATGACCAACATTTCATCAGGTTCACCCTTCTGAATAAATTGTCCTGGTTTTGTGGTAGTGGCAAATTGATAGTATTTCTTTGTTTCAGCTACAACTTGATCATTAAAATGACCATAGGGATAAGCGATGGCAATTACAGGTTTGCCCGTGATTTGTTCAATTTTTTCCTTTGAAGCGTTAAGCTCTTCCTCATAATCTATAATTTTCGGAAGATCCGCATGGGACATCGTATGGGATTGAATAGAGAATATTCCCGAATTCACCATTTCCTTTATATCTAATGAGGATAAGCGATAATCCCCGCTGTCGATATAGCCGGCGATGACATATTCCGTGGCAGCGGGCTGGAACTTATCATCTTTCAATTCTTGTAGGATATGAAAAGCATTTAAATTATTTTTCATGCCATCATCGAATGTAACGAGTATCGGTTTATTTACCTTATTTATTTCATCCCAGCGTTCAAAGGTGAGAAGGGTGTAGCCGTTATCCTTTAAATAGCGCATTTGAGCTTCGAAATTAGCTGGAGTTACGAATAACTCTTTTAGTCCTTCACCTTTATATTCATCAATCGCGTGATACATCAGAATTGGTACATATTGTTGAAACGTTACGGACGATTTTGCCAGCAGCTCTTCAGTTCCATCTGGGAGAATACCATATGCCTCTACCTGGTACTCGCCGCGCTTTCCCGAAAATTCCTTCGTATTAAATAAAAACGAAAAATTATTTTCTTTTTGATTTGAAATAAAGGATTTCATACTCGCGGGACCGTCGGCTGTACGCCAAATATGGTAGTTTATCTCTGATACTTCTACTGTTCTATCTATTGTGGATATCATAGCATTTGCAGATTCATAGGCGAAGGGGCTGACTGAGATGCCAGCTTTTGGCTGGAAGACTGTCATTTTGTTCACTTCTGGCTGATTATACTTGGGTTCTTTAGTCTTAGGTTCTTTAGATATCTCTGAATGTTTAACCGGTTTTTCTGCTTTATGCATCTTTGCGTCTGCCTTTGATAGGCTGCAGCCCGAAAGCGCTAAAGTGGAAATAAGGGCCATATTAAGCAGCTTGTACATCTTATCCATCCTTGTAAAATAGTAATCTCGAAAAGTATCATACCATTTACGGATGGGGAAGAAAAGACTCTATGACTTTACGCCTATTAATATGAAACTGACACCTAGGAAAATCCATAGCATCTTTAGATATGATATTTTTTCAACAATGCTCAGAGTACCGATTGTTGTCGTTAAAATCAAAATGAGAGGTCCCACTAATGCAAGAGAACCATTAACAATAAGTGCTTTTTCAATGGAATTAAACTTGATCATTAAAATAGCAGCACTTATCTCAATGCATCCTGAGATAATTCTTAAAAATGCCATGCCCAATACGGCTTTTTCAATAAAGGTAAACATGAAATCCTCCTGTTTCTAACTATTTCTAACAAATTATATGTTGATTTTTCCGATAAAAGGACATGTTTTTAAATTATGAAGGACAACAATAAAAGGGATAATTTTCTATTTCTGGGTTACATTAATTTTTAAATGAAAATACGGAGTCTAATTATGAAGAAATATAAAAAATCACAAATCTCCAAATCCAGTGCACTGTCTAGTGATGAAACAAATAAGGTTGTCCAAACTGATCTCTCAGAGAACATTGATATATTGAAGGACTTATTTAAAGATTGTTCGGATGTTGTTTTCAGGAATTTCATCGTTGGGGAAGTGGAGGCCTATCTAATATTTGTCGATGGGTTTGTTGATTCTGCAGCTATTGAAATGCACGGTTTAAGACAATTAATTGAAGATATCAAAAGCAACAGGATAACCGCTGACCTTTTAAAGGAAAGAGTTATTTCGATTAGCTCTTTAGGGGAAACCATTAAACTTGATGAAGTGGTCAGCAATGTTTTAAAAGCTAATACAGTCCTTTTAGTTGATGGGGTCGCAAAAGCATTAATATTTGATGCAAAGGGAGGAGAAAGAAGGGGGGTAGCGCAACCGGAAACAGAATCAGCGGTTCGCGGACCTAGAGAAGGATTCACGGAAAGATTAAGGGTTAATACGGCACTTGTCCGGCATAAAATCCGATCGAACCGCCTAAAAATTCTTTCAAAAGACATTGGAGAGGAAACTAAAACTAACATTGCCATTTTTTATGTTGAGGGATTGGCAGCACCTGAACTAGTGGAAGAGGTCTTATCCCGACTCAATCGAATCAAAATAGACGGAATTCTGGAGAGCGGATATATAGAGGAGTTTATTGAAGACAGCCCTTGGAGTATGTTTCCGCAAATTCAAAACACAGAACGGCCTGATACGGTTGCGGCAAATCTTCTCGAGGGAAGAGTGGCCATCGTAGTGGACGGGACACCATTTGCCCTGATTATGCCTGCCACCTTTTGGCAGTTTTTTCAAGCCAGTGAGGATTATTACGGGCGTTATCATATTGTGGTGTTTTTAAGATTACTCCGGATATTCCTTATCTTTGTTGCACTAACATTGCCCAGCATTTACGTGGCAGTAACCACCTATCATCAAGAAATGATTCCAACCAGTCTGCTTTTATCTATTGCTGCCAGCAGAGAAGCGATCCCATTTCCGATGTTTGTGGAAGCGATGATTATGGAATTGTCCTTTGAAGCATTGCGGGAAGCTGGTGTTCGCCTCCCGCAGGTTGTCGGGCAGGCTGTTGGAATCCTGGGAGCACTCGTTATTGGCCAGGCTGCAGTGGAAGCAGGTATTGTTTCAGCCCCGACGGTTATTGTAGTTTCCATTACGGGAATTGCTTCTTTTACGATTCCCAGATTTAATATGTCAATATCAATAAGAATTCTTAGGTTTCCATTAATGATCCTTTCAGGGATGTTTGGGCTGTTTGGTACCATTATCGGCACTATTTTGGTTTTGACGCATCTTTGTAAATTACGTTCGTTCGGAGTACCGTATTTCTCGCCATTGGCGCCTTTATCTTTCAAAGCACTTAAGGATGTGCTGATCAGGGTTCCATGGTGGGCAATGGATCAGCGCCCTGATCAATTTGTGAAACAGGATCAGAAAAGGCAGGGAGATCATTTAATGCCTTCTCCACCTAAACTCGGCGATGAAGGGAGCTCCTCATAAACCAATGAGAAAAATTCGTTTTCTATTCGTGGTTGTTTGTGCTGTTTTTTTATTGTCCGGCTGCTGGGATCGAACTGAGGTAAACGATTTGGCCTTCGTGGTGGCAACAGGAGTAGATAAAGGAAAGAATCGGCAATACCGTTTTTCGGTTCAAATCCCTTTGCCAAGCTCTCTTGGAGGAGCAGGTTCAAGCGGCGGCGGCGGAGGAACGAGTGGCGAAGGTCCTTTTTTAGTAGCTCAGGGGACAGGTGGAAATCTACGGCAAGGTATCGAGGATATTCAAACAAGATTATCTCGAAAGCTTTATTTTTCTCATAGAAGGGTGATGATTGTTGGAGAGGATCTTGCCAAAGTGGGCATAATGGAGACTTTAAATTCTGTTTTCATTCAGCCGCAATCAAGATTATCGACAATTCTGGTCATTTCCAAAGGAGATGCTGTCAATATGCTTCAGGCACAGCCGAGAATGGAACAATTTTCTGGCGAAGCGATTCGGGAGATGGCAAAAGCAGGTATAAATATGACGGTAATGGATGCCATTCAGAATATAGACCGACAAGGTATCGATACAATTGTTCCGTTCATTGAGAATACGGGCACAATCAAAAAGGAAAAAGACGGGAAAGAAATCAACATGAGTAGTTTTGCCGTCTTTAAAGATGACAAGCTTTCCTTTACTACCAATAAAAATGAATCCCAAGGGATCTTGTGGCTTCTCGAAAAAATGAAAAAGAAAAGCTTTTCTTTCCCTGTCTCTAAAAATAAAGAATTAACCTTGCAAATCATTAACCACCAAGTTCATCCTAACGTTAACATTGTGAACGGAAAACCGGAGTTTAATCTTTCAATCAGGGCAACGGGCACTCTGCTTGAAAATGAGCCGAACCTTCGGATTGAGGATCCCAAAACCTATCATTGGGTTATTGGACAAATGGAGAAAAAAATCAAAAGTGATATCCAAACAATATTAAAACACTCTCACTCATTAGGAGTGGATATCTTTGGTTTTGGCTGGAATCTTTACAAAACTCATAATCAGGATTGGGAAGATAAGTGGAAAAAGGATTGGGCAAATACTTTGCCAAGCTTAAAGGTACGTATAAATGTGGATGCAGATATCCAAAGAGCGACAAATTCTGGAAAGATTGAGAAGGAATGACGATATGGATTTAGGAGTAATAATTGTTTGGTTGTCTCTTACTATTTATGTTTTTATTATCCATAAAGCAAAAATTATTGATAAGAAGGAACGTAAATGGGTATATTTACTCGTCTTGGTGGCAATTGGCTGCTCTTTGCTCGTTGAATTCGATGTTTCTTTAAACAGTGCGACATCTTTTTTAAATAATACTTTTGGAAGACTTTCGAGAATGGTTGTGAAAATATGAAGCAAAAAATATCCAATCTCCAATTAATTTTTTTAACAGCCAACTTTATATTTTCCTCAACCGTTATCAGTTTGCCGCAAATTATAGTCCATATCGGGGGACAAAATTCTTGGCTTGTTCCCTTTCTGATTTTTCCCATAACGTTGATCATTATTTTTGTTGTTTTTGGAAAAAAAGGCGGGGCAGAATCTTTTAAACACTTATTTGTCATCGGAGAGGAAAGCAAAATAGTGGAGAAAGGATTTATTTTTCTCTTTCTCTTATTTGTAATATCTGTCTTTTTACGAGATCTAAGGTCAATAGTTGATTTCATTGCAGCTGTATTATTGCCAAATACACCTATTGATATTTTAATGGTCCTTTCTGTACTAGTTATTTCGTATATTACTATGTCTGGGCTTGAAGTAGTTTCCAGAATAAATGCCATTTATTTTGGCATTCTGCTGACGGTCGTTTGTCTTCTTCCGTTCCTGCTGCTGAATGAGTGGGAGCCAGGAAATTTAATGCCGCTTCCACGTCTTAATACCATCATAACTTTAATGAAATCTGTTTATTTCTCCTTTTCCTGGATGGGAGAGATTATTTTATTTCTTATTATCATCGGAAATGTAAATCCAATTAGTTCTTCAAAAAGCGCGGTTATAACTGGAACTGCCATTGGGTTATTCCTGTTTTTTATTATAATTCTATTACAAATTGCAGTTTTAGGGACAAAAATTGTCAAAGAAGCCATGTATCCAAGTCTTATTCTTATTCAGCAAATAAATATAACAGATTTTCTTGACCGGCTGGATTTAATTATTGTAGCAGTCTGGGTACCAGCCTTCATTGTTAAAATTTCTTATGTACTATATGCATTAAACCATTGCCTTAGTTTCCTTTATAAATCCAATACAAACAAATTTTTATTCCCGGTTTCATTTATTCTGGGCTTTTTATCGATTCTCATTTATAAAAACAATATGGATCACCTCCATTATTCGTTTTATACATGGAGTTCATTAGGACTATTCTTGGAAATGATGATTGTCGTCTTGTTTATTTTCGTAAAAAAGGTCACAAGAAAAAAACAAGAAAAAAAGACCTTGAATAACTAGCAGGCATCAAGGTCAAATTAGTTTAAACCCACTGATTAATATGATTACGGCCATAATCGTCCGTAGAGGTTTTGCAGGGAATTTGGCTGATAAGGTGCTGCCTAAAATGACACCTGGGATCGAACCTAGTAAAAGGTTAAACATTAGAAGATAATCGACATTGCCAATACCCGCATGCATGATTCCTGCCGCGGTGACCAGTAAAAAGGCATGCGCGATATCCGTTCCGACTAGCTCTGAGGGTCTCATTTTATAAAGATACAGCATGGCTAAAGCGAATAATGATCCTGAACCAATGGAAGTAAGCCCAACGATAAATCCTAATATAGCGCCAATACCTATTGTTAAAAACCTTTTGTCATGAATAGGTTTCATTTGAAAAGAATTCAATTCAAATTTATCCTTTGCAAAGGTTTTTATGAGTGTGGTTATGGCTACTAATATTAAAACATATCCGAGTGCATGTTTAATCACCAGCTCTTGATTGTGAAAAAAAGAATCAAAAAGATGGAGGATCGAAACTGCGGCGATGGCGCTGGGGATACTGCCCATAGCCAAGTATTTCACAAGCTGGAGGTTAATTGTCTTTTGCCTCCAATGCTGGATCGAACCGAACAGCTTGGTGATGGAATTATATACAAGATCAGTTCCTACAGCAATGGCCGGATTTATACCTAACAGGATTAATACAGGTGTCAATAACGCGGCACCTCCAACACCGGTCAGGCCCACCAAAAATCCAATTATAAGACCCATTACAATAATACCAATACTCATTAGGCACACCCCGAATTTATCTATAACAAGATGAATTTACAAAATTAAATTATGTAATGGTTAAATGTCTTGTTAACAAAAAAAGGTGACTCAAAGTAATTATTTTGAGTCACCTTTTATTTTTCTTCCTCGTCATTCAGTTTAATTTTTTTACATCCAATATATAAGCAGGTGAATATATCAAGACCTGGTTTTGCTTTTGTCAAACCTTTTAAATAAGGAGTCACTAAATCTTTAAAGTCCGCACCCACACCTTCTTCTTCCAATATCCCGTAAACAAACAACTTTTTTTCATCAAACAAAAAGGCAACATTCCCGACCGCTTTGTTTTTTGAATCAACGACATTAAGGACTTGAAATTGAGGTGTGATTACCTCAGGTGAAAAATATATTTGCAATCCTATCATCCCTTTATGTGAATTGTAATTTTTCAAAAAGAGTGTCGCTATCTTCTGCAGGTTCTTTTTTCGCGACATGAATTAGAATAAGGCAAAGCAAGCCGCAAAGCAACGTTAATCCGGCAGTTGTTAAAAACATTCCTGTACGGGACCACTCCATTAATTTACTAAAAATAGGCGGGCCGATGGCTACTCCTAAAAAACGGACCGATCCATATAGAGAAGTAACGAAGCCTCTCCGATCAGCTGGTACAGATCCTGTAATAAAGCTATTTATACATGGGAGAACAAGTCCTGTCCCAATACTGCTAATCACAAGAACAGCAAAAAAAGGAACTAATTTGTGAAATAAAATCAAGGTCGAAAAAGACGCAGTCATTAGAAGCAAACCCAAAATAATTAACGATTTCATTAATTTCATCTTTTTCCCGATTTTACTTCCAGTTATATAAGAGGTGGTGGTCATAAATAAAAGGGGAATGGCCAAGATACCTCCTTTTAATAAACCATCAATTTGATGCTCCTTTTCCAGAATATCGGAAATATAGAACAAAATTCCAAAAAGAGCAAATAGGCAGGTTGCCCCAGTTAAATAGGCGGCAAATAACCAGCGCCCTTCTGTTTTAAATACGGAAATCAACCCTTTAATATATTTTCCAACTGGCGGCGGCTCTTTTTCCTTTTTCTTCTCCTTGATAAAAAAAATCGTTAATAGTACAGAGATAAGGCAAAAAATCGGAAAGGCAAAAAATACGGCATACCAGAACAGAAGTGCTAATAATGAACCAATGATTGGACTAATAACCTTACCGAAGCCATTTGATGCTTCTACTAATCCTAAAACTTTACTTTGTTCTCCGCCTTTAAATAAGTCCCCAGTTAAAGCCATGGCAATCGGTGCAGTCCCAGCAGCGCCGATCCCCTGCATAATTCTTCCTGCTAGGATCCACATATAAGAATTGGAAAACCAAGCGGCTGCAGCTCCTGCTAAAAAACCGCCGCTTCCATATAAAATGAGCGCAGGTATGATCACGGCCTTCCTGGAAAAGCGGTCTGATAAGTAACCTAAAATGGGAATAGATACAGCAGCCGCAATCGAAAATACCGAAATAATGAAACTTACTTTAAATTGAGAAACATCAAGCACAGCTTTCATTTTTGGAAGAATCGGTATCAACATCGAGTTTCCCAGTACAAGAATCATCGGAATGGAACCGATGGCGAAAATCGTTAAGCCTTTATGTTTTTGCTTCGGCACTGAGTGTACACCCCTGACAATAATAATTAGCTATTTTATTGTTTGATGCGAGGCTTTCGATTATTCAGGCAAATGCCTATTTTCTAAGGAATGGGCCCATTATTTACACATTCACCCAATTTCCGAATAATCTATTTTAGAAAAATAGGGGAGGCGCATCCTTATGGATTTTTTAACCTTGCCAAAAAGGACTTCCGGAACAAGGACCTACGGCTTGACTTCAGTTGTCGATTTCGGAACTCCAATTGGTGAATTAAAAAATATTTTAGCTGATTACAGCCCATACATTGACATTGCAAAAATTGGAATCGGGTCTGCAGTAGTTACACCTAACATAAAGGAAAAAATAGAGCTGTATAAGCAATTTAATATTATTCCTTATTGCGGTGGCACTTTATTTGAAAAATGCTATTTCCAAAATAAACTCAAAGAGTATCAAACATATTTACATGATTTAGGTGTGAACTGGGTCGAAATTTCAAACGGGACCTTAGATATTCCAATAGAAGAACGCCTCTATCTGATTTCTCTTTTTAAACAGGATTTTCATGTGATTTCAGAGGTAGGTTCAAAGGATTGCCATAAAGAAATGCCAGTCTCTGAATGGAGAAAGGAAATGCAGCTTTTGCTAGAAGCCGGCTGTGATTATGTGATTACGGAAGGAAGAGATTCAGGAACTTCGGGTATATATAAACAATGCGGAAACATAAAATCCGATTTAATTAAGGAATTACTGAGAGATATTGATCATAATAAAATAATTTTTGAAGCGCCTTCCGCTAAACACCAAATGTACTTTATAAATGAAATCGGACCGAACGTTAATTTAGGAAATGTAAAATTAACTGATGTCCTAGTTCTAGAAGCCCAGCGTTGCGGCCTTAGAAGTGAAACCTTTTTTTTGGAGGAACATGAATGCAACTTACCTTAATCAGACATCTTCCAACAGAATGGAATAAAAAGACTTGGCTTCAAGGACGGCAAGATATTGAAATTTCGGAAATTACCGAGGCCGTAAACAAAGAGATTACTGACAATCAAATGCTTCTCGAAAAACTATCCCCATTTACTCATGTTTTAGCCAGTTCCTTAAAGCGCACTCATCAAACAGCAAGGCTTTATGGATATAAATGCGAAATAGAAAGTTTGTTGGACGAATTAGATTTTGGGGCCTATGAAGGTGTGCCAAAGACTGACATGATTAAAGAATTCGGTGAAAAGTGGAGACAATCCCCAAAGGAAATTGTTTTAGGTGAAAGTATTGAAAATTTAGAGAAAAGAATTGTATTGTTTTTAGAAAAATATCGAAAATCCTCTAATATTCTAGCATTTGGCCATGGTTCTTGGATTAGGGCGGCAATTTCCTATAATCAATATGGTCATGTAAACAATATGAATAAGATCACCATCGAAAACAATGAATGTATTACCGTTACATTTTGAATGGGAGGGGAGGATTTGCCTGAAATGTTGACTTATGAAAATTGGGATGAACGAAAAGAGGCAGAGATTCTAGAAAAGTATCCAGACTTTTTAGACGTGTTAAAATGGGCGTTCCAGGAATATGGAGATGAAATTGTTTATGCCTGCAGCTTTGGAGCAGAGGGGATCGTATTAATTGATTTAATCCATAAGGTTAAGAAAAACGCCAAAATTATTTTCCTTGATACCGGCCTGCATTTTTCCGAGACTTATGAATTAATTGAAAAAGTTAAAGAGCGTTATCCAACATTACAAATTAGATTGAAAAAACCCATTATGACACTCAGCCAGCAGGAGAAATGGTATGGTGAAGAACTTTGGAAGCATAACCCCAATCTTTGCTGCCATATGAGGAAAGTTGTTCCCCTAAGAGAAGCCCTAAATGATGTGAAAGCATGGATTTCTGGCTTAAGAAGAGAACAATCCCCAACAAGGAGCCTCACGAATTATATTAATAGAGATGAAAAATTCCATAAAATAAAAATTTGCCCCCTTATCCATTGGACTTGGGACGATATCATGACCTATATCCACTTAAACAAGCTCCCCTATAATCCATTGCACGATAAAGGTTATCCAAGTATAGGCTGTGCTACATGTACAAAAGCAATCAAGAATACAGTTGACAGCCGATCTGGCCGCTGGTCGGATCATTCAAAAACAGAATGCGGACTTCATCAATAATAGAGGTTTTGGGAGGAAGAAATGGTGAGTGAAAGTGTGCCCCATGGCGGTAAATTAATCAATCGTATAGACCCTAATTACCCGATCGATTTATCGCTTAACCATATAGAACTAGACAAATTAGAATTAAGTGATTTGGAATTAATCGCAAACGGAGCTTATAGTCCGCTCGAAGGTTTTATGGGAAAAGTGGATTATGACACAGTTGTGAAAAGTATGAGATTGTCAAATGGATTGCCTTGGTCTATTCCGATTACACTGGCCATTAACAAAAAGAAGGCAATGGAAATCAAAGCTGGAGATACGATCAATTTAGTTCATGATGGTACGGTCTATGGCGTGATGAGCATTGAGGAAATCTTTATTCCGGACAAAAAATTAGAGGCTGAGATGGTTTACCGGACAACGGACATAAATCACCCAGGTGTAAAAAAACTATTTGAGAGAGCAGAAATTTATGTCGGAGGTCCTATTACCCTTATTAAACGGCCGCCCAAATTATTGTTTACAACCTACTATTTAGACCCTTTTCAAACAAGGCTGAAATTTCAAGAATTAGGCTGGAAGACGGTAGTAGGTTTCCAAACACGTAATCCTGTTCACCGGGCCCATGAATATATCCAAAAAACAGCACTGGAGACTGTCGATGGACTCTTCCTAAACCCGCTTGTTGGGGAGACAAAGGCGGATGATATCCCAAGTGAAATTCGAATGAAAAGCTATCAAGTGCTGCTAGAAAACTATTACCCAAAAGATAGGGTGTTTTTATCTGTGTTCCCAGCTTCCATGCGTTATGCCGGACCAAGAGAGGCTATTTTTCATGCAATGGTCAGGAAGAATTTTGGCTGTACCCATTTTATCGTAGGAAGAGATCATGCAGGTGTAGGTAATTATTATGGAACCTATGATTCGCAGAAAATATTCAGCCACTTTTCTGAAGATGAATTAGGAATTAAACCGCTCTTTTTTGAACATAGTTTTTACTGCAAAAAATGCGAAAATATGGCCTCGGAAAAAACGTGTCCTCATGACAGACAATATCATGTTATTTTATCAGGTACAAAGGTTAGAGGGATGCTGAAGGACGGAGAACAGCCCCCCAAGGAATTCAGCCGTCCTGAGGTTGTAGAGATACTGATTCAAGGGATGAAGGAAGTTTATACCAAAAACTAAAGGGTGTATTAAATGGGGAATAGCAACATTACTTGGCATCAATCCGCTGTTACAAAAACAGACCGCCATCAATTAAATCGGCATAAAAGCTGTGTTTTATGGTTTACCGGTTTATCAGGCTCCGGGAAATCAACGTTGGCTAACGCAGTAGATCATGCATTATTCGGACTTGGCTTTCGAAGTTATGTATTAGATGGAGACAATATCCGCCATGGCTTGAACAGTGATTTAAACTTCAGGCCCGAGGACCGAAAGGAAAATATTCGTAGAATTGGGGAAGTAGCGAAGCTTTTTGTTGATAGCGGTCATATTGTTTCTTCGGCATTTATCTCTCCTTTTCAGGGGGACCGCGAACTTGTTCGCCAGTTATTCGAACCTGAAGAGTTTATTGAAATCTTTGTTAAATGTCCTATTGATGTATGCGAGGATCGGGATCCCAAGGGACTATACGTAAAAGCGAGAAAGGGGGAAATCCCTGAATTTACAGGAATCTCCTCGCCATATGAAATTCCAGATAATCCAGAAATCATTATTGAAACGAATAAACTATCAATTGATGAGTCAGTCGAGGCAGTCATTGCCTATTTAAGGGAAATGAAGATCCTGTAGGAGGGATCTTCTATTTTTTTCTCCAGTTTGCAGATAAAAAACTTAGTTTTTGAAACTTGAAACTATAGATATAGTCAATAATATTGGTAGAGAAAAATTGGCAAATAATTGCAAATACAACGATTTTATAGTTGATAACAAGTGCGGTTAATAGAAAAATAATAAAATTTATGCCCATCATTACTTTCCCAGGGCTCCATTTCTTGTAGTTGGCGATCATTAAAGCCGGAATGACCATTCCTCCGCTCGAAGCACCTGCGCGAATCAACAAACCTACTCCAATACCAAAAAAGATGGAGCCGCTTACGATATCAAACAATAAATTTATATGCTGAAAGGGGACTTGAGAAGTTAAGAAGCTGACAACTGTAGAGGTTGTTGCAACTGAAATAATTGTTCGTATTGTCCAGGTGAACCCAAAATATTTTAAGGCAAACATTAAAAAAACAATATTAGCCAGCCATAAGGAAAATCCAAGTGATAAATGAAACCAGTGATTCAATAATATTGCTAGCCCTGCTGCGCCTCCAGAAGGAATCGAGTGCGGAAATAAAAAGATAGACATAGAGAAACCTTGCAGCGCAGCTCCAAATAGTAAACAGAAATAGGTTAACAGTGTTTTTTTCATATTCAGCTGCAATAATCCCTCCCCAATAAACCTTCCTTGTCCATTTTATGATTTCTTTCTATAAAAAATGCAAAAAGGGCGGCTAGGTTTGCCGGCCCTACTTTAATTTAATAGTTCTGTTAGTGTAACCAATTGGTAGCCTTGTACTTGGAGCCACGGAATGACGTCGTCGACTGCTTCAGGGGTATTGATGCCCCCAATATGCATAAGAATGATATCGCCATTGCTTGCACCTGCTTTTATCCTTGAAACGAGTGTCTCGGTTGATGGCTGCTGCCAGTCAATCGTATCGAGAGACCATTGAATGCTGTATGGATAACCTGCCTGCCCAACAGTTTTTAATGCTAAGGGGTTGTAAGAACCAAATGGAAAGCGGAAATAGGGCTGCGGGGATTTTCCGGTCGCTTTTTTAATCGCCTGATCCGCCTTAAGAATATCCTGCTTAAAGGCAGCGGCAGACGTTTTTACTGCATCAGGATGGGAATAGGAATGGTTGCCAATTTCGTGTCCTTCATCGGCAATTCTTTTTGCAAGGTCTGGATACTTTTCAACCCATTTGCCAGTAAGGAAAAAGGTTGCTTTAAGATTATATTTTTTCAGAACATCTAAGATCGCAATCCCTGCGGCATCACTTCCGGCATCAAAGGTTAAGGCAATTTCTTTTTTCTGCAGGCTGCCGTTAGAGATGAGTACGGATGAAGCTGTAGTTGGAGGTGGATCCTGCTTCGGCGGTTCAACAGGCGGAGGGGGCTCTACGTTTTTTCCATAAAGCTTTAAAATCTGTCCTGTATAAATGACATTGGATTTAAGGTTATTCCATTGTTTAATTTTTACCACTGTTACTTCTGCGCGAGTTGCAATGGCGTATAGTGTATCCCCTTTAACAACTTCATACTTCACAATTTCATCAGCGGGTACATTAATTTTTTCGGGAGTTTCCGGCGTTGGGTTATCTGGTTTTCCCTCATTTGGAGTTTCCGGCGGCGGATTCTCCTTAACAGGTGGATCTTCTTTGCCTGGAACAGGACCGTTATTTTGACCGCTGTCAACAGGAGTCTCAACAGTGGGTGATTTAATTGGTTTACCTTGGTCAAATATGTTCAGAGTTTGAAAAAATAACATGTATAGGACACCTATAAAACTTATCGCAGACAGGCTAAAGTAAATCCACTTTCCGGCCGTTCTTTTGATTTTGGAGATCACACCTAACACCAGAAAAATGGTGAAAATGAGAAAAAGAAGAAGGATGATGACTTGTAGCATCTAAATTCCCCCCTTTATTTACTGCAATACCAGGGAGCAGAAATCGATTTGGAAATTCGTTCATTTTTTTGGAGTCTAAAAGGGGAATCCGTTGCAGTGAGGGTGAGGTTAATAAATAATTTCTGCCTTAATTATACCATATGAGCAATTCGCCCATACGTGCGAAGAAATTAGATAAATACTTCTTGGAAAAAAAGGCAAATTGTCTTTTATCAAAGGAGATGAAGGACAAAATGCACCATTGAAAAAGGCCTCGATCACTATGAAGAGCACATAACGTACCCTCTTACAAATCGTAATGGGGTATTTTTGGAGGTTTCGAAATTTAGAAGTAAAAATATTTTAAAAAATAGTAATTATTCCGAAAATAAATAAAATACTATTTCTTTATAATTAATAGGAAGTACTATGGTCCACTCTGACGAAAGGAGCTAGATGAAATGAAAACAAAACTAAAAGGCAGATACGTCATCGGTTTTGATGGCCATGATCACGTCCTAATCGAAAACGCTGAAGTCGTTTATGAACACGACACCATTATTTATGTTGGAAAAAATTACGCAGGTGAAGTAAACGAGGAAATCGATGCAGGGAATGCTGTCATAAGTCCAGGCTTTATCGATTTAAATGCTCTCGGGGATATTGACCATGATATCCTACATGTAGAGGCTAGTTCGAGAAGACAGAAGAACCTGCTTTGGTCAGAGCAGTATGTTCAAAACGGGCATCATGAGGTCATGACCGCTGAAGAGGAGGCCTTCAAATCCCTTTACGCATATTCACAACTGATTCTTCATGGGATCACGACTGCGATGCCAATCACATCTGTTTTTTATAAAAAATGGGCAGAAACGTATGAGGAGCTTGCTGCGGCAGCACATCATGCCGCTAGTCTGGGATTAAGAATTTATCTTGGTCCAAGCTACCAATCAGGGATTAGAGTGGTACAGCCTGATGGTACGATTAAACTATACTGGGATGAAGCGGCAGGAAAAGAAGGTTTACAGCGGGCAGTAAGGTTTGTGGAGGAATTCGACGGCACAAATGATGGATTGGTCAGGGGGATGCTCGCACCGGAACGGATTGAGTGTCAAACGGCAGAAAGTCTCACACAAACAAAATATTTTAGTGATCAATTAGGTGTTCCCATTAAACTACATGCAGCCCAGGGAAGCTTTGAGTACCATGCCATTTTAGAAAGGTACGGAGTAACACCAATTCAGTATTTATATAACCTCGGCTTCTTAGGTCCAAAAACGGGAATTCCCCATGCTCATTTTATTGCTGGATATAGTGACACGCAAAAAGGTGAGGGTGATGATATTGCTCTTTTAAAAGAAACGAACACTACTGTCATTCATTGTCCATTAATCATTGGCAGACATATGTCAGCATTAGAATCATTTGCAAAATATAAAAGAGCGGGAATCAATTTGGCGCTTGGAACAGATACCTTTCCACCGGATATGTTCCAAAACATTCGGACCGGAAGTATGTTTTCACGATTCATCGAAAAAGAACTAGAGGATTCCACCTACGCAGATTTCTTCCGGGCGGCTACAATTGGTGCTGCAAAATTTCTAGGAAGAGAGGATCTCGGCCGACTTTCAGTTGGCGCAAAAGCAGATATTATTGCCATTGACTTAGATGGTTATCATTTGGGAGTTCTTGACGATCCAATCCGGACTATGATTGCAAGTGGATCAGGAAGGGACGTAAAGCTATCTATTATCAACGGAAAAATCGTAATGAAAGATCAAAAAATCCCTAATTTAGATTTAGAAGAAATCAAAACAAAAGGACAGAAGTATTTTAACAAGATGAGAAAGGGCTATTTAGAAAGGGATTATCAGAGATTGCAAGAAAATGAATTATTTCCTCCTTCCTTTAAAGTAGTAGATTCTATTTAAATTGTTAAAAAGAAGTAAAGATATTGAAAATTAAAGTAAATATTTTCGAAATAAAATTATCTGAATATTTTCTATAATTAGACAAGTAATAACAAATATTATAAAAATATTCAGGAGGTAGAGTCGATGAATGCAATTCGGGGGGGAAGAAGTTTATTTCTGGTGATGCTGGTGTTGTTTCTTATTACCGGGTGCTCAACCAATAAGGACGTGAGCACAAAAGAGACTGGGAAGAAGACAGCGTCAAAAGACGGTGGGACACTAGTGATAGCCCGTTTGTCTGATGCAGAAAACTTAGATCAGCAGTTTATGTCTACCATTAATGCAGCAAGCGTTACACACCGCAAAGTGTATGAAGGTTTAGTTGGCCGTGATAAAAATGCCGAAATCCAGCCATTATTAGCAGAAAAATGGGAACAGTTGAATGATACCACATGGGAATTCAAATTAAGAAAAGGTGTTAAATTCCATGATGGTACCGATTTTAATGCTAATGCCGTGAAAGCTACATTTGATCGCCTCTTAGATCCTAAGGTAGCTTCTCCAAGAGCTGTTGTTTTTAAAATGGTAAAAGAAGTAAAGGTAATTGATGATTATACTGTTCAGTTTATTTTATCAGAGCCATTTTCCCCGCTGCTTTCAATTTTGGCAAGCCATGAAGGCGGAATTATTAGTCCGAAAACCATCGAAAAATACGGAAAGAACATTATTAAAGAACCAAATGGAACAGGCCCATTTGTTTTTGAATCGTGGACGCCTGGACAAGAAATTGTCTTAACCAAAAATAAAAATTATTGGGGAGAAAAAGCAAAGGTCGACAAAGTAGTATTTAAAGTCGTACCCGAGGAAACCACCAGAATTTCCATGCTGGAAACGGGAGAAGCCCAAATTGCTGAACCGCTTTCGGTCCCAATGATGGATACGGTCGCAGCTTCGCAGGCAGTAGATGTTTATCGAAGTGAAGGATATGGAACCGAATATATTGGATTTAACGTTCAAAAGAAACCATTTAATGATGAAAGAGTCCGGAAGGCCATTGCCCATGCAGTTGAAATGGATTCCATCCTGAAAGGGGTTTATAACAACGTAGGGAAGAAGGCTAATTCGTTATTAGGTTCAAAAGTTTTCGGCTACAATCCTGATATGAAAGCGTACGAATATAACTTAAATGAAGCGAAGAAATTACTGGCTGAGGCAGGTTATCCAAATGGCTTTGAAGCGACTCTTAAAACAATGGATAGCAAAGAAAGAGTGAATATGGCCGAAGTACTTCAATCACAATTAAAAGGGATTGGAGTAAAATTAAAAATCCAGGTGTTGGAGTACGGTACCTTTGTTGACCAAGCAAACAAGGGAGACACTGAAATGTTTATCCTGAGCTGGAGAAATGCGACGGGTGATGCCGATTATAATCAGTATAACCTTTTCCATACAAACTCACAGGGTGGAGCTGGGAATACCTTCTTCTACAGTAATAAAGAAGCGGATCGCTTAATTGAAGCTGCCCGCAGTGAAAAGGACCAAGAAAAACGGAAAGAATTATATGCCCAGTCACAACAATTAGAAATGAAAGAAGCGGTTTATATTCCAGTTCGAGTTATTGAAAATTTAGCAGCTGTCTCAAAGGATGTAAAAGGCTTTGCTATTAGTCCATCTGGCTATCTGGAATTAAATGATGTCTCAATAAAATAGACTCTATCAGATAAGAGGGATATCCATTGGATAACCCCTTTTATCTTGTTAATAAAAAATGAAAGGAAGTTTTGAAATGAATAACAAATATTGGTTACAGAATGCTCGGTTAGAAACTGGACATAAAAAAGAGAATGAAAGAGTTGTAGGAACAAAGACAGAACTTTGTCACCTTTTAATAGAGGATGGGAAAATAGCAAAAATCATCAAAGCTTCAGAACAAAGGGAAGATGATTATCCGGTTAAAGATGCAAAAGGCCTGCTTTTGCTCCCTTCCTTTATTGAAAAGCATGTCCATCTAGATAAAACTTACATGGGTGATGCTTGGCGCGCATGTATCCCGGCTAAAGGGGTAATAGACCGCTGTAATATTGAAAAAAATATTCTCGCATCCATCCCATCCAGCACACAACAGCGGGCAGAGGCGCTGCTTGAAGAGCTATTATCCTATGGTTCCACACATGTTCGAACACATGTCGATATTTATCCTGAAGTGAAATTGCAAAATTTAGAAGGCGTGCAGCATGCCTTAGAAACCTATTCCCATAAAGTAAGTTCAGAAATTGTAGCGTTCGCCCAACACGGGTTACTCCGTCCCGGAACACCAGAATTATTACGAGAGGCGTTGAGGAACGGGGCAGGACTTGTGGGAGCTGTCGATCCAGCGACGGTCGATCAAAATATTGAAGCCTCGTTGGTCCAGTTAATGGATTTGGCAGTTGAAGGGAATGCCGATATTGATTTGCATTTACATGATCCTGGCCATTTAGGTACATTCACGATGAAGCGACTTGCCATCTTAACGAAAGAAGCAGGCTGGGAAGGAAGAGTAGCAGTCAGTCATGCTTTTGGTTTAGGAGATGTCTCTCGTGAAGAAGCAATTGAAATGGCGGAAATTTTAAGAGATGCAGGAATTTCAATTGTTACAAGTCTTCCAATTGGAAGAAACATTCCTCCTGTAAATCTTTTAACTGAATATGGTGTGGAAGTGGCTATCGGCAACGATAATATCTATGATTCGTGGTGGCCGACGGGAAATGGGGATGTCTTTGAAAGAGTTGGAAGATTAATTGAACGCTGCCGCTGGACAGATGAAGTATCACTCGCACAATCCTTAAAATATATAACTGGCGGAATAACTCCTTTAAACAAAGAAGGCAGTCGGGTATGGCCAAAAGAAGGAGATACAGCCAATATAGTATTGGTAGAAGCAAGCTGTTCAGCAGAGGCCGTTGCAAGGCGTTCAAACCGAAAAGCCGTATTTTTCCAAGGTAACTTGGTTTCTGGGTCGTTAACTTAATTTTTATAGCAAAAGGGGATAATGCCCTTATCCCCTTTTTGGTATGCTTGCTGTATTCTGACCCAACCGGCGGGCAATAAACCAATTGCTAAAATAATAGAATATTAGATAAAGAATAGCAGAAACAAGGATTCCACTAAACCAGGATACCCTATAAAGCGGTTCAAGGCTTGGGATAAATTTTCCTAGTAAGCTTAGACTGCCGGCCAAAAGAGTAGATAGTATGGCAGGAATATGATATTCATTCGTTATTCGCATATTGATTTTTAAAGAATACAACTCTTGTAAATTAATTTCTTTTTTATTTATTAAAAAGTAATGCACAAGCATCACCCCGATTACAGGACTTAACATTCCTCCAACCATATTTAAAAAGGTAAAAATACTTTCAGGGTTCTCCATAAGCTTCCAGGGCATAATCAGTAAACCCATCACCGCAGCAAGTATTGCGCCAGATTTAAAGTTGAGACTTTTCGGTAATAAGGCAGCAAATTGAGAACCGGCAGGAATAATATTTCCAACAATGTTAACAGATAATGTCGATAAACAAATGGTTAGCAAAGAAAGGACAATTGCAAATTTGCTATCAAATCGATCGATCACTTCAAGAACATTCCAAATGGGTACCCCAAAGGCAACCTCTGACCCAATGATAATCGTAATACTAGCAATGGCAAACAATAAATAAGTACTCAAAAGCCCAGCAGCTTGACCCCAAAATTGTTCTTTATTGGATCGAGAATATCTAGTCACATCCGAAACGCTTAGTATTTGCGCTACCCACGTGGCTAAAATGGCGGAAATGCAGCTTAAAATAATTAAAATACTATTTCCGTCTACACCTTTCGACCGATAGTTTAAGATGGGAGCGATTCCTCCGGCAAAATGAATGGCCCAAATTGCCATTCCGCCAAAAACCACAAAAACCAAAGGAGAGAGCAGCTTCGTTAACTTCCCTAATGATTTGATGCCGGTAAAAATAAATAAAACATTGATGATCCAAAAGAGCAAAAAGGAAATAAGACTGGACAGACTTAATCCTAAAAAGCTCCAAGTAGCTCCTAATGCTGGATAGGGCGCCCAAATTTCCCCAATCAATATGGTGACAGCCAGGCTGCCAGCATAGGTTTGCAGTCCAAACCACATAATCGCTGCCACAACTCCCCTAAGTATTCCCGGAAAAATGGCTCCTTTCCGACCAAAGCTTGTCCGGATTAAGATTGAGAAGGGGATTCCATATTTCCCTCCGGCATGCCCATTCAAGATCATCATAACTGACAAGATGAGGGCTGAAAGGATAATGATAAAAAATACTTGCCATATGGATAAACCTAACGCAAAAAAACCACCAATCGTAACGTAGGATGGGACATTATGTACGGAGCCCATCCAAACGGAGAAATAATGTCCAAATTTCCAGGTACGAGCTTCGGGGGCTGTTGGTAATAAATCCGGGCTATACATCATGGAATCTTCTTGTTTCAATTAAGACTCACCCCGACTTTCTTATAGGTCTATAACGTCTTGAAAATTGTTGATAAATCATAACCAATATACAGATAACACCAGATATAATGAAACTTACCCAAATGGTCAGCAAATTGTCGTTCCAGGGTATTAGTAACAAACCACCTACAGTACCAATCAAGGAGGAAAGTGGAATGATTACAGGTAAAGTTTTGTTGCTCAGTATAATAAATAACATCGGCACTATGATTGCTGCATAAATATTTCCGGAGAAAAACAAAAGCTGCAGTGGGTTAGGTGAAAGGATACTCACAATAAGAAGTAAACCAATACACACGATACCGGAAAAAATGTAGGAAAATTTCCATTTCTCACGATCCGATAAAGGACGAAATAATTCTATTATGTTTTTAACAACCAAGGTTGTCGTGGCATGGAGCTCTGAACTAATGGCAGACGATATGACACTAAAGCAAAATAAGACAAATAAAACAATGAGCATGGTTGATTGAATTTTATCCACAAGTTCAAACAGCAAAGAATATATATTTTTGTAGCTTCTGCCAAACATAATAATCATGAGGAGTGAGGTAAAGGCCAGTGGAACCGTGGCCCAAATAACACCTGCAAGGGTAAAGGTCATCTGTACTTTTTCTCGTTGAATAATAAAAACTCTTTGCCATGTTGCCCGGTCAATCATGGCCTGTCCAAAACCAATCAAGATAGCTGTGAAAATAAACCAGATCGAATCTGTATTTTTAAAGAATAAAATGTACGGATGATATAATTTGATTCCCTCGTAAACAGGATGAACACCTTCCTGGATATAGAAATAGACAGGGATAACGATAACGGTCCCGAAGATTAAGGTGACATTCACACCTGCAAGTTGATGGATCCGCTGCATTCCACCCACTCCCCCGACAAAAAAACAAAATCCTAAAAACAACAACATCCCAATAAAAACAGGAATAGGGAACATAATGTGAATGAGAATTCCGGCACCCATTGCCTGAATAAATAAAGAGTGCAGGCTCGTAAAAATAAGCACAGCGATGACAATCCAGTAGCCGGCAGGTGTTAATTTTTTTCTTAATACATCCCCAATCGTTTGTTCCTCAGGGAATTTATCACGCAATACCTTGGCAATAAATCCAAACAAAATGAGAGCTAATGCCCCCATTAATGAATAGCCGAGTCCTCCTGTTAATCCGTATTTAATTAACGTTTCAGGAGAGGAAAGGATGGTATTGCCTGTTATCCACCTTGCTAAAAGACTGACAACCCCAAAGCCAACACCTAATTTAATTGCACCGCTAATATAAAATTGATAAGAATTCTTATTCAACGGTATGTCTCCTTTAAACGGTAGTCACGGGGTGATTGTCCAGTCATTTTTCGAAAGATTTGACTAAAGTAGTGCTGGCTGTTAAAGCCGCATCTTTCAGAGATTGTGCTAATGCTTAAATCAGGGGAATCGATTAGCATTTTTTGCGCTTCTTTTAAACGGTAATCATTTAAATATTCCGAAAAGCCCATCCCGACTTCCTCATGAAATTTTCTGCTTAAATAAGCAGGGTTAATGTGGATTTTAGACGCCAAATAATTCAATGATAATTTTTCACTATATTCCTGGTGGATGATTTGTAATGCGTTTATGATTGGCTCAGTATATCGCCCCAACCTTTCATACTTACTCAATACACCCATCAGCTCGTCTTCAATAACAGGCTTTGTAATGTAATCAACAACCCCTAATCTTATCGAGGCCTGTGCATATTCAAAATTTTGGAATGCTGTCACCATAATAATGTCCATCGAATAAGAACTGGTCAGTTCCTTCGCTAACTCCAAACCAGATTTTCCTGGCAGCTGGATATCTAAAAAAGCAAGAAAGATTTCATGTTGTTTGATAATTTGAAGGGCTTGGGAGGCATCCAGGGCCTTGAAAAATTTCCAGTTTGGAAATTTTTTCTGAATTAAATATTCAAGTTGTTCTAATTCAAGCGGTTCATCATCGACTAAAAGGATATTCATTACATTGCACCTTCTTTTGCTAATGGGAAAATGGCGGTTACAGTGGTCCCAATATCTGTATTGTTTAATGTTACGGAAGTACGATCTCCGGGAAAAAGAATCTCAAGCCTTTTGGCGATATTCTCTAATCCAAGCCCGCCATCGTTAGATTGGAGGACCTGTCCTTCTAGAGCATTATTCCAAACGGTTACATATACTTCTTCATTTTTTTTATTAATTATGATTTTTAAAAAGGCTTCACCGATATGCTTTTCAAAGGCATGTTTAAAGGCATTCTCGACAAGAGTTTGAATTAAAAAAGGGATAATAACTGATTGGCCAACCTCTGGATCGATCGATATTTCATAATGAAGTCTTTCACGAAACCTTATTTTTTGTATTTCCAAGTAGTAATTAATATAAGATAATTCCTCATTGATTGTAATAAGGGGGGAATTGGTTTTATATTTAAATTTAAGTAATCTTGAAAGAGTTTCAATCGAGCGAATTAGTTCCGATTTTCTGTCTAACCTGGCTAAGCTTAAAATCGAATTTAATGTATTAAAGAGAAAATGCGGCTGGATTTCTTGATTTAATTGATTATATAGCGCTGTTTGCAGCTCTTTTTCAAGGGCAATTTCCCGTGTTTGTTTTTCTAGAAGGTCAATTCTTTTTTCAAATACAAATAAGAACAACAAGGTAAAAGCACCTAATAAAGGGGCTAACACACATAGCATGATATAAAGGGAGAAGGTTTCAATATTAAGCATGGAACGAGATGCTCCTTTAGATGTAGAAAAAGGGAGTCAAACCTCACTCCCTTTTTTAATATAATATTTTATCTAATTTATTTCATTTTTGAAAATAGCTTTATTGGAATAGCTGCTCTGCAAAATGGCAGCTGACATAATGATTTTTATTTATCTCGCGTAAAGCAGGTTCTTCTATTTTACACCTCTCTGTCGCAAACGGACAGCGGGTATGAAAACGACATCCGCTAGGCGGGTCGATAGGGGAGGGGACATCTCCTTTTAATATAACTTTCTCCCTTGAATACGTTGGATTTGGAACAGGAATAGATGATAATAATGCCTTTGTATAAGGATGATGCGGTGAATCAAATAGTGCTTTCTTTTCTGCAATTTCAACGACCTTACCAAGATACATTACCATAACCCGGTCAGAAATATGACGTACGACACTTAAATCGTGCGAAATAAAAAGGAAGGTGAGTTGAAATTGATTTTGCAGCTTTTTTAATAGATTTAGTATTTGCGCTTGGATGGATACATCTAAAGCAGAAACCGCCTCATCACAAATAATTAATTTAGGATTTACCGCAAGAGCGCGGGCAATTCCAATCCGCTGTCGCTGCCCTCCGCTAAACTCGTGGGGATAGCGATCTAGTGCTTCCTCAGGAAGACCGACATAACCAAGTAATTCTAACATTCTTTCCATCCGTTTTTCCTTCGGAACAACTTGTTGAATCGCCATTGCTTCATTTAATATTTGCTTGACCGTTTGCCGTGGGTTGAGTGAGGCAAAAGGATCCTGGAAAATAACCTGCAGATCTCCTCTAAGCTTTCTCATTTCTTTTTTATTAAAATCGAGTATATTTTGCCCAGAATATAAGACTTTTCCGTCTGTCGGTTCATCCAGTCTTAAAATCGCTCGTCCAGTCGTTGATTTTCCGCAGCCAGATTCACCGACAATACTTAACGTTTCCCCTTCATAGAGATGGAAGGAAACATCATCAACAGCTTTTACATAGTTTTTTGGTTTAAATACGGAGTCTGTCTTAACTGGGAAATACTGCTTTAAATGATCCACTTCTAATAATAATTTCTTTTTTTCCACAGTTTGCATTATTGTACAGCCTCCTTTTCAATAACTTGACCAGTCCATTTATCTGTATACATCCAACAGCGAACCTTTGAGCCATCAGCTTGTTCTACTAACTCCGGCTGTTTGGAATGACATATTGGCTGCTGGAAAGGGCATCTTGAGGCGAACCTGCAGCCAATCGGCATATTATAAGGACTTGGGACACTGCCTTCAATCGTTTGTAATTCTTCCTGATCTTCGTGAATCTTCGGTAAAGAATTTATTAACCCTAGGGTATAGGGATGCTTTGGGTTGGTGAAGATGTATTCGGTAGCTGCATGCTCGACAATATTGCCGGCATACATAACTGCAACGGAGTCACATGTTTCTGCGACAACTCCCAAATCATGTGTAATCATGATGACACCCATGCCTAACTTGGTTTGCAGGTCTTTAATTAACGCTAGTATTTGTGCTTGGATCGTAACATCCAAAGCTGTCGTTGGTTCGTCAGCAATTAATACCTCAGGGGTACAGGCGAGTGCCATCGCAATCATGACCCTCTGGCGCATACCGCCGCTTAATTGGAAAGGCTCCTGCTTTGCCCTTTTATCAGGAGAGGGGATTCCAACGAGTTTGAGCATTTCAATGGATTTAGTCCATGCTTCTTTTTTTCCCATATTTTGATGTAGTCTTAAAGCTTCCGCAATTTGTTCACCAACCGGAATGACGGGATTTAAAGAGGTCATCGGCTCTTGGAAGATCATTGAAATTTCGTTTCCGCGAATTTTCCTCATTTCGTCCTCTGGAAGGGACACCAAATCCTTTCCTTTGAAAAGAATCTGCCCGCCCGCGATTTTACCAGGAGGGGAGGGGATTAAACGGAGAATCGAAAGGGATGTCATACTTTTCCCACAGCCGGATTCGCCGACAATACCCAAGGTCTCACCCTTTTTAAGTGTAAAATCGATGCCATCTACTGCTTTACTTACGCCCCGCTTCGTATAAAAATGGGTTTTTAATCCTTTGACTTCTAATATAGGTTTGTTTTTCTCAGTCATGTCTACATTCACCACCTATTAATTTAATTCAATCCGTTTATTGAAGAATCGATAAAATACATCTACAAATAAATTCACGATTACGAAGATAAGCGAGGCCATTAATACTCCGCCCTGGACCATTGGTAAATCGCGCATCCGAATCGCATCTACAATCATACGGCCTAGTCCATTGATGGCGAATATCGATTCAACAAGTACCGTTCCCCCAAGAAGAGAACCAAATTGTAACCCCACTACGGTGATAACTGGAATTAGAGCATTTCTTAAAGCATGTTTATAAATAATTACGCGTTCACGAAGTCCTTTGGCACGCGCTGTCCGGATATAATCCTGACGAACGACCTCTAACATACTAGATCTAGTCATCCGGGCTACGATGGCGGCACCCCCGGCACCTAATGTAAGGGACGGAAGAATAACATGCAAGATGCTGTCCCATCCGGCAACGGGAAGAATTTGCAGCTTAACGGAAAAGAAATACATCATCATCAATCCAAACCAAAAGCTTGGAAGTGAAATCCCTAGAAGGGCAACTAACATTACACCTGTATCTGTAAGGGAGTAAGGCTTTATTGCTGAAATAATCCCAGCAGCCATCCCTAAAATGATGGTGATAAGAATACTAAAAAATGCAAGCTCCATGGTGATCGGTAAGCGAACCATAATTTCATCCAAAACTGGCTGGCTATTTTTTAACGAAGTGCCAAAATCACCATGAAAGATATTCGTTAAGTAATCAAAATATTGAACCAATAAAGGCCGGTTTAATCCTAATTGTTCACGAATTCCATTAATAGTTTCTTTAGAAGCCCCCTCACCTGCGAGCAAAACGGCAGGATCACCAGGAACGAGCTGCATAATGAAGAAAACAACGAACGTTACCCCGATTACGACCGGGATGGTTTGTAATAAACGACGAAAAATAAACATTAACATTGATGGGCCATCCTCCTTTTAAACTATTATTTTTTCATTCGTGGATCGAACGCATCGCGTAATCCATCTCCGAAAATATTAAATCCAAGTACGAGTATTGATATCGTTAACCCTGGGAAAATAGCAATATAAGGGGCAGAGAACAAGAAATCCCTTCCATTACTTAACATCGTTCCCCATTCAGGTGAAGGGGGTTGTGCCCCAAGACCAAGGAATGACAATCCTGCTGCGGAAAGAATCGCAGTAGCAAGTCTTAATGTCCCTTGGACAATAATGGGTGAAAGAATATTCGGAAGAATATGTTTAAAAATAATCGTCAAATCATTGGCACCTAACGACCTTATGGCATCGATATACTCGAGTCTTTTGACCTCAAGGGTAGAGCCGCGGACAATACGGGCAAATAATGGGACTGAAAACGCCCCAACTGCAATCGTAACATTAATCAGACTTGGTCCAAGGGCGCTAATAATCGCAAGAGCAAGTAAGATTCCCGGGAAAGCCAGCATAACGTCCATCATTCTCATAATGATAGAATCAACCCATTTTCCATAGTAGCCGGCGACAAGTCCAAAAATAATACCGAAGAATGCACCGAAAAATACAGCTGCAAATCCAACACCCATGGAAAGTCTTGAACCGTAAATAATCCGGCTTAAAATATCTCTTCCTTTATCATCTGTTCCCATCCAATGGTCACCAGAGGGCGGCATTAATTTATTTTCCAATTTTATTGCATATGGATCATAGGGAGCCAAAAGTGGGGCAAAGATCGCGATGAGAATATAAAAAACAATAATCACTGCCCCAACTAAAGCAGCTTTATTTAACATTAAAACAGATAAGAAATCTTTCAATTTAGATTGTTTTGGTTGACTCATAGATTGTTTGATTACGACAGAACGCTCTGTTTTCACTTCTACTGACATGAAAAAACCTCCTTATATTTTTTGAAAAAACATGATGCTGACTCTCGCTGGTTAATCCCCCTTCCAAACCATTTTTTCAATGGGAATATGTACAAATTATCAAAATTTTAATGAATGTAAATATTTTTTAAATTGTTTGTCAAAATAGTTAAAAATTCAGTAAATATTCTGTAAATATTCTTGTTCATCATCTTCTATAATGCAGATAAGCAAATTTAGAGGCAGGTGAAATTGGTTACATCTTAGATTCTGAATTTTTAAAAAAACAACAAAGGAGCAGGGGAAAATGGAGAGAAAAAGACGAACCATTAAAAATGGCATTCTATTTGTATTAATTGGATTAATGCTGATGATTGCTCAAGCATGTTCTACAAAACCATCTACATCTAATGAGTCAGCAAATAAACAAGAAGGGCCAAAGCAAGGCGGAACCCTAACCGTAGTCAGGCTTTCTGATGCAACTAAGCTAGACCCGCATTTTATTACCGATATACCTTCCGCAAATATTGTTTATCAAAAGGTTTATGAGGGCCTGGTTGAACCAGATAAAGATTTTAAAATTCAACCATTATTAGCGAAAGAGTGGAAAGTGATCGATGGTACTACTTGGGAATTTAAATTAAGAGAAGGCATAAAATTCCACGATGGTGCACCATTTAATGCAGATGCTGTTAAAAAAACCTTTGATCGGTTGCTCGATCCGAAAACAGCTTCACCGCAGCGCGAAAAGTTTTCAATGATTAAAGAAGTGAAAGTTGTGGATGAAAACACGGTTCAATTAATCCTTGAATATCCGTATGCGCCACTTCTATCTATTCTGGCAAGTAATGAGGGAAGTATTATTAGTCCAAAAGCTTTGGCAGAAAATCCGGATTCATTATCTCAGCATCCAGTTGGGACAGGGCCTTTTGTGTTCGAGTCTTGGAAGACAGGACAAGAAATTTCCTTAAAGAAAAATGAAAACTATTGGGGCAAAAAACCTAATATTGATCGTGTTGTATTCAAGGTTGTACCTGAAGATGCTACTCGTCTTGCCATGATTGAAACAGGAGAAGCACAAATCAATGACCAAGTACCTGTAACAGAAATTGATCGCATTGAAGCCTCTGATAAAATGGCTCTTTACCGTACAGAGGGACTAGCTGTTGAATATCTTGGATTCAATGTAAAGAAAAAGCCATTTGATGATGTAAGAGTTCGTAAGGCAATCAGCCACGCGATTGAAAGAGAAGCCATTATCAAAGGTGTCTATAATAATGTAGGAACGCTTGCAAATGTAGCGATGAGCCCGAAAGTGTTTGGCTATAGTGATAAAGTTAAGCCATATGACTATGATTTAAACGAAGCAAAGAAACTATTAAAAGAAGCTGGCTATGAAAAAGGCCTTAAAGTGACATTATTAACGAGTGACCGAAAAGAACGTATCAATATGGCAGAAGTTATTCAATCTCAGTTAAAAGGGATTGGCGTAGATGTGAAAATCCAAGTTATGGAGTATGGCGCATATATCGGTATGATTGAAAAAGGTGAGCACGACATGGCGATTGGCGGTTGGGGAAATGCAACAGGAGATGGAGATTACAACCAATATAACCTATTCCATTCAGCATCTCAGGGACCTCCAGGAAACCATTTCTACTATAGCAATCCTGATGTAGACAAAATGATTGAAGACGCACGAAGAGAAACAGATGAGAAAAAGCGTTTAAAACTTTATGAAGAAGTTATGCAGAAGGAAATTGACGATGCCGTTTATGTTCCAATCCGAAACTACGAGCATATCGCTGCCTATAGTAAAAATGTAAGTGGATTCTGGTTAAATGCTGCAAGTTATTTAATGATTGATGATGTAGTCATAAAATAAGAAAAGGGAAAAGTACTTTTGAAAAAAAAGTACTTTTCCTAATTTAAATTAGGAGGAATTGGGATGACAACATTTTGGCTGACAAATGTCCGCTTAGAAAAAGGATTTACATATGAAAATGATCGTATTTCCGGTACAGAGACCGAACTTTGCCACTTAAAGATTAAAGACGGAACCATTACTGAAATTACAAATATAAAGCCTGAAATGGACGTAAAGCAAAAGGATGCTAATGGTATGCTTCTGCTTCCTTCCTTAAGGGACATGCATATCCATATCGATAAAACATATTATGGCGGACCATGGAAAGCCTGTACACCTATCACCAACGGTATTTTTACTAGATTGGAAGAGGAGAAAGAATTACTTCCGAAGCTGCTTCCAACGGCTCAAGAACGGGCTGAGAAAATGATTGAATTATTATTGAAAAACGGACATACCCATATTCGCACCCATTGTAATGTGGATCCCGTTATCGGTTTGAAAAATTTAGAGGCAACTGTAAATGCCTTGAAAAAATACGAGGATGTGCTCACCTATGATATTGTCGCATTTCCACAGCATGGACTATTAAAAAGTGATTCAGTGCAGCTCATCCGGAATGCCATGAAGAATGGCGCCACATTAGTTGGCGGGGTTGACCCTGCAACAGTGGACCGTAATATCGAAAAATCCCTATTTACCATCTTTGATATTGCGGTTGAAAATAATAAAGGCGTCGACATTCATCTTCATGATCCCAACACCTTAGGGGCATTTACTTTTGAAAGGATGGCACATTATACAAAGGAAGCAGGGTTAAAAGGAAGATCCACCGTTAGCCATGGGATTGCATTAGGCGATTTAAATGGGGAAGCACTTACGGAAATGGCTGCTATTTTAAAAGATCAAGAGATGGATGTGACTACGACAGTACCGATTAATCGGGCGACGATTCCGATTCCAACTCTAGATAAATTAGGTGTTCCCGTTTCTGTTGGCCATGATAGTATTACGGATCATTGGTCCCCATTCGGGACAGGCAATACAATCCAAAAGCTAGGAACTCTTGCCGAAAGATTCAGATTGAGCGACGAATATTCTTTATCTACTGTCCTTAAGTACGGAACTGGCGGTGTGACGCCACTTAATGAAAAAGGAGAGCGCGTCTGGCCAAAGGTTGGCGATGAGGCAACCATGATGCTCGTCCATGCATCATGTTCAGCAGAAGCAGTTGCAAGAAGAGCAACCGTAGAAGCGTTGTTTTTCAAAGGGAAAAAAGTGGAAAGCAAGCTGACAGAAACGGATTCAGTACGAGTTTAAGATGTAGGCTGTGTTAAACGCTGAAATTATATTATTAACCCTGTTGATTGGAGCGAAGCGCCTGGAGTGCAAATCAACAGCAATTTTAAAAGAGACATATAAGGAGGAGATACAATGACAACCTCATATTGGTTAAAAAATGTACGGTTAGAAACAGGCTACTTCCAGGATGAAAAGGGAGTCTATGAAACAAAGACAGAACTTTTTCATTTAAAAATACAAGATGGAAAAATAGTCGAAAAGCAGAAGAACCGTTTTCCCATAACATCCGGCGAGAAAACGGTTGATGGGAAAGGATATTTGGCCGTGCCAACTTTTAAAGAAATGCATAACCATTTAGATAAAACCTATCTTTCACTAAATTGGAAAGCCCCAATACCAGCCAAGAATTTGGAAGAACGATTACGTCTGGAAGCGATGGAGCTACCGGAATTGGCTTCAACCACTAAACAGCGGGCAAGCGCCATGATCGACTTACTGCTATCACAAGGTGCTTCACATATTCGCACTCATGTAAATATTGACCCCTATATCGGTTTAAAAAATTTAGAGGGCGTCAAAGCAGCTCTTGAGGATTATTCAGATAGACTAACCTATGAAATTGTCGCCTTCCCACAGCACGGACTTTTAAGAGAGAATGTCCTACCGCTAATGAGAGAGGCGATGAGATCAGGTGCGAATCTAGTTGGCGGCTTAGACCCAGCCGGAATTGATCATAATATCGAAAAGTCTCTTTATGAGGTTATGAACCTTGCAGTAGAATTTGATGCTGATGTTGATATTCATTTGCATGACGGCGGCCATGTTGGTTTTTATACAGTCGATAAATTAGCAGAATTGGCAGCAGACGCAAAATGGTACAATCGCGTTGCTGTCAGCCATGCCTTTTGTTTAGGTGATGTTCCGCTCCCGCAGCAAGAAGAAATTGCTGATAAATTAAGTGATTTAGGTATGTCAATCATGTCCACTATCCCTATAAACAGAACATTACCGCCAATCGAGTTATTTGAACAGAAGGGTGTCAATGTCTTCCTTGGCTGTGATGGCTTCTATGACTCATGGGGCCCATACGGAACAGGGGATCTATTAGAAAAAGTAACAAAGTATTGTGAGCTTTATCGGAAAAGTGATGAACGTTCGCTTGCCCAGTCGTTAAAATTTGCAACAGGCGGACCAACACCATTAACTAAAAATGGAGAAATGGCCTGGCCGCTTAATGGCGAGGATGCCAACCTTGTTCTATTAAATGCTTCTTGTTCAGCAGAAGCCGTTGCCAGAACACCAAAACGTGAGGCTGTTATCTTTAAAGGGAAAGTGGTATTTGGTCAACTCCAATAAGTGTTATAGTAAAAGGTCCCGTCTAGAATTTGGACGGGACCATTCATTTTGAATCTAATCGCAAGTTTTTATTTAAAAGTCTAAATATCTTTAAAGAAAGTTGAATCTGCAGCAGTTCCTCTGAATTTTTTAAATCGGTATTCAAGATCTCCTTTATTTTTTCAATCCTGTAAATGAGCGTATTTCTGTGTAAGAACATTGCTTTTGCTGTTTCACTGGTATTAAGATTATTTGAAAAATAATTCTCTAATGTATAAAGATAACCGGTTCCGTGTAATTGATCATGTTCATAGATTTTTCCAAGATGCTTCATAAAAAAGTCCTCTAATTCTAGATCTTTAATATTGGAATCCAGGAAATAATAAACGGAATGATCTTCAAAATGAGATATCCCGCCGCGTTCATCAAATTTTTGCATCAGCCTTAAGGATTCATTAGCTTCTGAAAAACTTTTGTGCAGCGAATGGATCTTTTCATACTGCCTTCCAATTCCAATTAGTAGGATGGTATCATTCAGTTGTTTTTTGAGAATATCATAAATTTTTGAACCGTAAAGCTTCGCTTCGACTACAGTAATCGGCGGTCTATGTTCATTCTGACCAATTAAAATGATAATGCGGTTATTTCGATAAAAACAAGTAATCTCCCCGTTTGCTAAATTTGAATGATCATAGATTAAGTCCACACATTTTCTGGTTCGGATTTCCAATTGGACTTTTCGTGCAATGAAGTCAATATATTTGTCCAATTCCTTTGACTGAATATCAATGACGATACAATAGTATTTATAACTAGAATTTAGTCCATGCAATTCACTCAAGGTCTGGATGGTTTCACTGGAGGTTATTTTTCCAGTTAATAAATCATCAAAGAAATCTTCCCTAATTTTTAATTTTACTTCCTCGATTTCCTTTGCTTTAATCCTTTCTAGCGCCATATTGGTTGACGCCTGTTCTAAAATAATAAAGTCAAACTCCGATAATTCACGGACTGTCTGCCAAACAACTAAATACCCATAAATATTATTGGATACAGCAACAGGAAGAATGCGGCATTTTATTTCCATCCCTTCTAAACGATACATCCGATTAATGGATTTCTTCATTTCACTGATGTTGTGTGGAATGGTTTCGATGAATTCATTTTTGAATACAGATCTGTTTTTGACTAAATCAAGACAATAGGCGAGCGGGATTTTGTTATCGACATGCTCAGTATAATGTAGTAATTTCCAATCATTGTCTACTAAAATAATCGGATTATTAATTGTTTCCGACAGCATTGATGAAATTTTCTCAATTCCACCGCCTTCAAGGGTAATTCTAAAAAACAAGTTATGCATGTCCAATGTTTTTCTATTCAAGAGGTCGTATCTTCCAGAAGCCTTTTCATTAATGATAGAAATAACTCTTGATAATGTATATTCAAAGGGTAACTCGATTAATGGCAGCCCTAACTTGTCAGCGTGATCGATCATAGCTTGCGGCAGAGTCTCGAAGTATCGTTTCATTTTTACAATAAGGCCAGCACAATTGATTTGTGAAAGTTCGTTAAGTATTCTAATTTGTAATTCTGTATCATCTTTAAAAATGTATCCAGTTGATAATAGAAGTTCATTAGGTGAAAGCCAATCAAAGGCCTCTGGATTTTCAATGATGTTAACCAATGATATTTCATTATTAATTCCTTTTTCTCCTGCCACTATTTTTAAACCATCGATAGCTTTTATTTCAAAAAGATCTTTAACTCGAAGCAATCCTTACCTCTCCCTTGTCAAAAATTCCACACATTTCATTGTGCACGATGCACAAATGAAAATAGAGCTTTTTGGTTTGATTAAACGAAGACTGTCTTATGCATTATTACTAAAATAATCATGTAAGGGTTTTAAATTGTCAAATGAAATTGTAAGGGGGTTCAATTTGAATATTAGAAATTAGAGCTAAAAAGTCTGGATCTATGAGGTGTTTTTCGTGAGAAATATATTATCTGGTGATGTCGATTTTATCAAGAGAATAAATGGCTCTAATTTCTTAGGATTTGTTCATAGTGTATTTAAGCGGACCTTTAATATTCAATGTTTCGATAGTGGCGAGTTATTCACGATTGCATGCAGATCTATTGATAATGCACCCAATACGTTAATTGTTGATACAGAAAATACTAGTCAATGGAACATTGAGGTAAATGACAGGGTGTTTGTGGAAGATAAAATCTTATACATCTCAAATAAACTCGCCTTAAATATTAGTCAAGCAATTACAAGGGAAAGCCTTCTGCCGCCGTATCCAAACAATGAAGAATTCCTCCTTCACAATGTTAGGAGGGCAAGGAAATACATTGATTGTCAAGGTAAAGGCGGAGGGATAAAAAAATGCCCAAAACCCTTAAACCCATTTGAAGCTGAAACGTGCAAAATGCTTGAACAGCGAACTAAATCTCTTTTAAATGATTTAGCCATGAATCGAATAGACCTTGCAATTAAACATGCCGTTTCATTGGTAGGACTTGGACCTGGGTTGACACCATCAGGGGATGATTTCTTAACTGGATTATTTATAACCTTTCATATGGCGCACAGTCCCCTTTTTGAACACAGGTCATTTTGTGAAAAAGTAACAAAGAAAGCCAAACCATTAACGAATGACATCAGTTATTCAGCGTTAAAGCAAGCATCCATTGGTAAAGTGAGAGAGTCTATCATTTCATTGGTTAACTCCTTGTTAATTGGGAATGAGGATGACTTAATTCTCTCTTTAAATAAAGTATTAAACATCGGTTCTTCATCTGGGACAGATCTAGCCCTAGGACTTGTCTGCGGATTAGAAGCCAATATAAAAGCAGGAGGTAAACTATGTTAGTTCAAGCCTTAATTAAGCCAAACACATATTTCGATTCAGTTTCTTTAATGTCGCTATCAACGAAAGCAAATCAAATTGATGGTGTGGAACAGGCCATTATTGCAATGGGAACAGAAATGAATAAAGAGGTTATGAAAAATGTCGGTTTAATGACAACTGAAGTGGAGGCAGCTGGCACAAGTGATTTAATCATTGTAGTAAAAGCTGAAACTGACGAACTTTGCGAAAACGCTTTCGCAAAAATTAATGATTTATTTACTAAAAAAGATTCAGGCAAAAAAGGGAAAAGTGATATTAAATATTCTACGATTTCCGCGGCAGCCGAAAATAACGAAGATGCGAACTTGGCGATTATTGCTGTAAATGGGGCATATGCAGCCAGAGAAGCAAGAAAAGCTCTTGAGAATGATTTACATGTCATGATGTTCAGCGACAATGTAAGCATCGAAGATGAAATTCAATTAAAGAATTTAGCTCATGAAAAAGGTTTATTAATGATGGGCCCTGACTGTGGAACAGCAATTATCGGCAATACAGCCCTCTGCTTCGCAAATGCTGTAAGAAAAGGAAACATCGGTATTGTTGCGGCATCTGGAACTGGCAGCCAAGAGGTAAGCGTACGCATCCACGAATTTGGTGGCGGAATTTCCCAATTGATCGGTACAGGTGGAAGAGATTTGAAAGAAGAGGTAGGAGGAATCATGATGCTTGATGGTATTCAAGCACTTGAAGACGATGAAGAAACAAATGTAATCGTTCTTGTTTCAAAGCCGCCTGCATCTAGCGTAGAAGAGAAAGTGTTAGCAAAAATTAAATTATGTAAAAAACCGGTTGTCGTTTGGTTTGTTGGCGGTGATGAAGAAAAAATTACTGCTGCGGGCGCCCATTTTGCAAAAATGTCCAAAGAAGCTGCACTTAAAGCAGTACTTTTAGCTGGAGCAGATGAAAGCAAGTTAAACAAACGAGCATTAAATATTCCGCTTATTGAAGAAGTTCGCACAAAGTTAACTGCGGAACAGAAATATATTCGTGGACTTTTCAGCGGCGGAACGTTGGCTGATGAAGCAATGCATGCGGCAATGGAGAAGTTTGACAATGTTTACAGTAACATTCAAAGAAATCCAGAATTTCGTTTGAAAGATAGATATACAAGCCAGGAGCATACATTTATCGACTTTGGCGATGATGAATACACGCAAGGTAAGCCGCACCCAATGATTGATCCGTCTACTCGTCTAGAAAGGTTTATTCAAGAGGCAAAAGATCCATCCGTTGGTGTAATCGTAATGGACTTTGTTTTAGGCTACGGTGCTCACGAAGATCCAGTCGGAGCATTCCTTCCTGCCATTATAGAAGCAAAACAGAAGGCGGAACAAGAAGGAAGACATTTAGAAATCATTGGATATGTACTTGGTACAGAATTAGATCCGCAAGATTATGAAGAGCAAATAAATAAACTGTTGGCTGCTGATGTAACTCATGCAAGCAGCATGCAGAATGCAGGTTTATTGGCTCGTGAATTTGTTGTGAAGGGAGAATAGTCATGAGTAAGATTAATGAACTTTTTAAAAGTAAGCCACATGTTGTCAATGTAGGAATTGAGTCATTCAAAGATGATTTATTACAACAAGGTGCACAAGTCATTCATTTAGATTGGACACCTCCTGGTAGGGGGAATCCTGCTTTAATTGCGGCTCTTGATAAACTTGAAAATCCAGCTATTATGCAAAAAATTGAAGAAGCTAATAGATTAGCAGTTGAAAGAATTATAAATTCGCAGCCAGTATTAATTGGTTATGATCAAGCGATTAACTGTGTTCCTGGTATGACAAAAACAACCATTCTTCATGCCGGACCTCCAATCACTTGGGATAAAATGAATGGTCCGATGAAGGGGGCTGTTACCGGTGCGTTGGTATTTGAAGGCTTGGCCAAGAATTTAGCGGAAGCAGCTGAGCTTGCTGCATCTGGTGAAATTACATTCTCACCATGTCACGAACACAACTGTGTTGGTTCTATGGCTGGCGTTACTTCTGCATCAATGTTCATGCATATCGTTGAGAACAAAACATATGGCAATATTGCCTATACAAACTTAAGTGAACAGCTAGCAAAAATTCTTAGAATGGGCGCTAATGATCAGAGTGTTATCGATCGTTTAGTTTGGATGCGCGATGTATTTGGTCCTATTTTAAGAGATGCTATGAAACTAAATTCAGAGGGCATTGATTTACGTTTGATGCTTGCACAGGCCCTTCATATGGGAGATGAGTGCCACAACCGGAATGTTGCTGGAACAACTCTATTAATACAAGCATTAGCTCCTTATATTTTGCAAACAGATTACACAATCGAGCAGAAGAAGGAAGTATTGGATTTTGTAGCAAGCAGCGATTATTTCTCCGGCCCAACCTGGATGGCAATGGCGAAATGTGCCCTAGATGCAGCTCATGGTATTGAAAATAGTACCATTGTGACAACGATGGCTCGTAACGGTGTGGAATTCGGAATCCGTGTCAGTGGAATGGCAGGAAACACATGGTTTACTGGTCCAGCACAAAAAGTAATTGGTCCAATGTTTGCTGGTTACAAGCCGGAGGATTCCGGACTTGATATCGGTGATAGTGCTATCACTGAAACCTATGGATTCGGCGGATTTGCAATGGCAACTGCTCCAGCAATTGTGGCATTAGTGGGTGGTACCGTGGAAGAAGCGATCGGTTTTACAACTAAAATGAAAGAAATCACCACAGCGCAAAACCCTAACGTGACAATTCCTTTACTTGATTTTATGGGTATTCCAACTGGAATTGATGTTCGAAAGGTTGTTCAAACCGGAATTATGCCAATTATAAATACTGCAATTGCCCATAAAGAGGCAGGTATTGGAATGATTGGTGCGGGGATTACCCATCCACCAGTAGAGTCTTTTGAGAAAGCAATGTTGGCCTTAAGCGAAAATATTCATTAATCAATTACACGTATTGGGGAAGGCGATATCCGAAACCTTGATAATTTGGTTTTGGTAACCTCCCCAAATGCGTCATTGGAGCAGTGTTGGTGATATTAGAACAGGAGCGGTTAAAAATGGAGAATAGATCCTTAAATATGGAACTTATCTATGCAAGTGAACAGGGAGATGCAGAAGCTGTACGAAGATTACTACAGGACGGCGCCAGTGTTGATTTTAAAGATGAAAATGGCCGGACAGCGTTAATGGCGGCAACTCAAAAAAATCAATCAAATACTGTAAAACTGTTGTTAGAAGCAGGCAGTGATGTAAATACCAGAGATATTACCCAGCTAACTCCTTTCATTTGTTCTGGTGCAAATGGTTTTCATGAAATTCTTAGCCTGATGTTAAAGTATGGAGCGGACCTTGAAAGTGTCAATCGCTTTGGAGGTACAGCCCTATTACCTTCAAGTGAGAAAGGGTATTTAAAGACAGTTCAAGTATGCTTAGATGCAGGAGTTCCTGTCAATCATGTGAATAATTTAGGTTGGTCAGCACTTCTAGAATCTGTGATTTTGGGTAATGGAGGCCGATTATACTCTAACATTATTGAAGTTCTTGTGAAAGCTGGGGCAGATGTGAATTTGCCAGATCGAGACGGAAAATCATCCCTTCAGCATGCCGAAGAATTAAAGCAGGATAAAGTAGTTAAAATTCTTAAAAAGGAATATCAAGAAGATAACCAAGCGATTCAAACTGCCAAAAAGCTATATAAAGAAAATAGCTTTGAAGATGCAATCCTAGTAATCAATCAAGCTCTT
Organism: Neobacillus bataviensis; assembly: GCF_019969725.1. Next base: position 416,845 of record NZ_JAHXYW010000001.1, on the reverse strand, counting down.
TCAGAGGACCCAAGCACTCTTGATTATTATTACTACAAAGGATATAGCTTGCAAGAACTAAAGAGATACGAAGAAGCGCTGGAAGAGTACAACAAAGCTTTAGTAATCAACTCCAATGATCTTGATTTCTATTTCTATACAGCAAATTGCTTAAGATTAATGAACAAAACTGAGGAAGCGCTTACAGAATATGATAAAGCTTGTGAATTAAACCCTGATGAAACGTTTTACCGTTACCACAAATCCAATTATTTAAGAGAATTGGGCAGACATGAGGAAGCAGTAAGGGAAATGGATAAGCTGCTTGCCATGCAGCCACATCGCTATGATTTCTCCTTCCACAAGGCTAACAGTCTCAGATCATTAGGGAGACATATTGAAGCGATAGAAGCAATTGAGAATGCCATTAAACATGACCCATCGAACCCTTTATATCATCTTCATAAAGAGCAGTCTATTAAATTATTAAACAACTAGAAAACTGATAGGAGAGAACGCAGTGGAAAAATTAGTGATTGTCGCAATCGGAGGGAATTCATTAGTCCGCGAAAATGGACGTGATTCCGTTCAAGATCAATATGAAGCCGTCTGCGAAACGGCAGTAAATATCGCTGATATGGTTGCCGAAGGCTTAAACGTAGTTGTTACACATGGTAACGGCCCGCAGGTAGGGTTCGGTCTAAGAAGATCTGAAATAGCCAATGAAATTGCCGGAATGCCGGAAGTGCCCCTGGTCAATTGCGGCGCCGAAACCCAGGGCGGAATCGGTTATCAAGTTCAACAAGCTTTGATTAATGAATTTGCCAAAAGAGGCATTAACAAAAAAGTGGCAACTGTTATTACACAGGTTGCAGTTAGTGCGGATGACCCGAATTTTGAAAATCCAACAAAGCCTGTAGGTTCATTCTTTACTTCTGAACAAGCGGAAGAAATGAAGAAGGAACATCCGGATTGGATCTTTATTGAAGACTCCGGCCGCGGCTACAGAAGAGTGGTACCATCACCGAAACCAATTGATATTGTAGAAAAAGACGCAATTAAAACCTTAATTGAGGCCGGTTTTGTTGTCATTGCTGTCGGCGGCGGCGGTATTCCAGTCGTTAAAGCAGCAAGCAATAAGTATGTGGGCGTTGATGCCGTTATTGATAAAGACTTTGCAACAAGCCTATTAGCTGAACAAGTTCAGGCAGATACCTTGATTATTACGACTGGCGTGTCCAGAGTTTGCATTCATTTTGGTAAGCCAAATCAACAGTCGCTTGAAAATATTTCAATTGAAGAAACAAAACAGTATGTTGCAGAAGGCCACTTTCCTCAAGGCAGCATGCTTCCCAAAATTGAAGCAAGTATAAACTTCTTGGAAAAGGGCGGTTCGAGGGTCATCATTACAAACCCTGAAAGTCTAAAGGATGCGATTCAAGAAAAAGCAGGAACCCATATTGTAAAAAAAAAGAAACTCATGACGATTTAAAAAATTAATGATTTTTCAATTTAGCTGCAATAAGAAAGAATACTTTTTTAAGGAGATTTTTACATGGGAAATATAGCTTTATGGAAAAAAGGAGACTTTGCAGCTTCCTTCGGTTTGTTCGTTAATGTTTTGACAGACTTTTTGGTTATGATCTCATTATTACTTACTGTAGTTGGTATGCCAAAAGAGTTTGTTTTTAAACAAATTGTTCCCGGCTTTGGTTTTGCTGTCCTTCTATCTGGCCTTGTTTTTGCTTATTTTGCATATAAACTAGCTAAGAAAACAGGTAGAAAAGATGTTACCGCACTACCATCAGGCTCTAGTTCACCTGGTATTTTTCTTATAGTATTTGTTATTATGCTTCCTCTATATCATCAAACAAAAGATGCTGCTTTCACAACAACAGTCGGTGTGCTTTGGTGCTTCTTTGAAGCTACCATGCTAATAATAGGTGCATTCCTGGGTGATACTCTTAGAAAGTTCGTCCCAAGAACTGTATTGCTGGCAGCCTTAGCAGGTTTGGCATTTGTATTCTTGGGTATGAACCCAATGCTGCAATCGTTTGAAATGCCTGTTGTGGCATTTGTTGCAATTGCCATCATCTTCATGAACTGGTTAAGTAAGCATCCAATATTGAAGAAAATACCTACGGGATTATTATTGATCGTAATTGGAACTGCAATTGCTTGGCTATTTGGATATCAAAGTCCTGCTGAGGTTAGTGAAGCGCTGAAATCATTTGGCTTTAATCCTCCTATGCTTCATTTAAATGGGCTTTTTGATCATATTGATGCTGCTCTGCCATATTTATTAACTGCTGTACCTCTAGGGCTGGCAAACTACATTTTTAATCTTGAAAACGTTGAAGCAGCTGCTGTTTGTGGAGATGAATACAAAACTAGAGACGTTATGCTTACAAACGGTATTTGTTCTGCTATAGGCGGCCTTTGTGGTAACCCATTCCCAGTAACAGTATATGTAGGTCATGCAGGTTGGAAAGAAGTTGGTGCAGGTATAGGCTATTCTATTGCTAGCTCTGTTGCCATATTCATATTATCGATTTTAAGTCTTATGGGTCTGTTGCTAGCTGTTATCCCAATTGCGGCTATTGTTCCGATGCTCGTATTTATAGCGATTGTAACAGGGCATCAAGCTGTCAAAAACAGTCCGCAATTTGAAGTTCCAGTAATATTTGTATGTTTCTTCCCATGGGTGGCTACTTGGGCCCTTACGGCTGTTAATAATGCAATTTCAGCTACTGGTATGTCGGTTGGAAATGCTGCCAATCAAGTTTCTACACTTGCCCTGCATAATGCTGGACTTTTCTACGATGGCTTGGTTGCTCTAGGTAATGGTGCACCTATTACCAGTGTTCTTTGGGGGTGTATAGCTATATTTACGATCCGTAACACGCCTATTGGAGGCATAATAGCCGCAATGCTCGGGGCTGTTTTAACCTTTGTAGGTGCCATTCATACAAACACTATCGGAATTGCACAAACAACTGCAATGCCTTTCGTTTGGGGATATCTATTAATTGCAGGATTTTTAGCATTTAAACTCTATATAAATAAAAAAGAAAATATTGGACCTGTAACAGAGTAAAAGTAAACTTGGAGGAAAAAAGCTATGGATTTCATTAAAATGGCGGTAGACGCAACGATTGATGGAATGAACAAAAAAATTGGCGGACCATTTGGTGCAACAATTGTACGCAATGGTGAAGTCATTGCCGCTGTTAGCAATACAATGATGAGAGATACAGACCCTTCCGCACATGCAGAGCTGGTTGCTGTTAGAGAAGCTTGTAAAAAATTAGGGACTTTTGATTTATCAGATTGTGTAATGTATGCAACTTGTGAGCCATGTCCGATGTGTGTATCTGTCATGATTTGGGCGGGTATTAATGAGGTTTACTATGTTAATACAAAAGAAGATGCTGATAAGCATGGGTTTTCAGATATGCACCTGCGCAAATATTTAAAAGGTGAAGATAATAGCGTCATAAAAATGGTTAAAGTAGAACCAAGAGATGATTGCGATTACTTATTTGAGCATTTTCATAAGCTTAACGAGAAGTAACAAACTTATAAAAAACGACTTTAATATTCAAATTTATGAATGTTAAAGTCGTTTTTTTTGGGCTCTGTTAAATGGCAATGTTGATTATTAACACAGTTGATTGGAGCGAAGCACCTGGAGCGCAAATCAACAACAAAGTTTAACAGAGCCTTTTTTTAGTGCTACTCTATACCTGTAAGGTGAGTATGTAGAAATTCAATGACTTGCTTTAGTGCACTTTGAACAATGGGATTATCGAATTCTTTATCAAATACATGTTCTCCGTTAGGGATCGTAATTAACTTTGCTTCGACGGACTGTTTTAAAATAGCAGCTCTCATAAAAACTGACTGCTCGTAAGGGACATCCGTATCTTTTGTACCATGTAATAAAAGTGTTGGCGGGTACTCCTTCGTAACATTGTGTTTGGGACAAAAAGGACGGAGTGCTTCTTTGTTGAAAGCAGGATTAACACCAGTGATTTCTTCAATCCAATCTCCGTGTTGTCTTGCATACACATAGAGGAGGAATCTTTGCTCTACAGATGCCTCTGTAATTGGCTGATCGGTAACTAGTGCGTTAGCAAGGTTTCTCGAAACAAGGTCCTTTTCAAGGTAATATTTACTCGGACTTGTTGCCCAGCTGCCTAATAGATCGCCATATCCATAGAAGGAGACGATTGCACGAGGTTTATGTTTAAATGTCCCAGTAGAAAGTGCCAAAAATCCACCGGCTGAACTGCCCACTACTGCAATCCTTTTTGGATCAATAGAAAATCGCTTTGCACCTTCTGTTTGCAGCCACAGAAGTGCGTCTTCAACATCCTCAAGGATATCCAGTAGTTTTGTCTCTGGGGCTAAACGGTAGTCGATTGAAAAAAGGGATATCCCATTATCTGTGTACAGCTGGATCATTTCTTCTGTCAATTCTTCTCTTGTTCCCCAAATCAGCCCGCCCCCATGAATATAAATAACCACTGGAGAGTTCTCGATGCTCGTTCCGTAAAAATCAGCCTTAATGGTACATTGGTCAATTTGCTTGTATATTACTGTTTTCTTCATTCCTATCCACACGTCCAATCATGATAGTAAATCCAGTCTTTTTCTAGTTGAATTTTCGTTATTATAACATAATTCATTTCGTATTTTCGGAGTTTCTTTTAGTCTAGCTTAGAAGACATATTTTGTACAAACTCTATTGTATAACTTGTATAAATGAAAGGCGTTCTTTTTGGTATGCGTGGACGATGAATTAATAGCTTTTTGAGAATACAATTCCTAATGTAAAGGGTTTCAAATTTTTATAATTAATTCATTAGAGGTGATTTGGAATGGATCAGACATTAAAATTTTGGAAAAAAGGCGACTGGGCTGCCTATTTCGGCTTACTTGCCAACAATTTAACCAATCTATTAACGATGATTTCATTATTGCTGTTTGTCGTCGGATTTCCAGAAGAAATAGTTTATGGAAGAATTGTCCCTGGATTTGGACTCGGCGTCTTTCTAGCAAGCTGCTGTTACTTTGTTTTTGGCTATTTATTATCAAAACAAACAGGAAGAAATGATATTACGGCCTTACCATCAGGCCCTAGTGCTCCTTCTATTTTTACTGTTACTTTCTTAGTCATTTTGCCGGTATTTAAAGAAACTAATAATGCTGAATTCGCATTTTCACTTGCATTAGTTTGGTGTTTATTTGAAGCCCTAATCTTAATCGTTGGTGCTTTCCTAGGTGACACACTAAGAAAACTTGTTCCTAGAACTGTCCTTTTATCATGTTTATCTGGACTTGGATTATTGCTGCTGGCTATGAATCCAATGCTCCAATCCTTTGAAACTCCTGTGGTAGCTTTTGTTGTCCTAATCATTATTTTTATTAACTGGTTCGGTAAATCACCTATTTTCGCAAAGATTCCAACAGGCTTTTTATTACTTGCCGCTGGTACTGCTCTTGCGTGGGCATTTGGTTTGCAAAGTCCTGAAGCCATTTCAGCAGCGTTGAATACGTTAGGATTTAACCCTCCTACTTTCCATGCTGACAGCTTATTCTCTGGCATTGCACATGCACTTCCATATTTAGCTTCAGCTGTACCACTTGGATTATCTAACTATATTTTTGACCTAGAAAACATTGAAAGTGCACATGCTGCCGGCGACCCTTATAAAACACGCCGGGTAATGCTTGCAAATGGTATTTCCTCTTCTATTGGTGCTTTATGCGGTAACCCTTATCCAGTAACTGTTTATATTGGTCATGCTGGTTGGAAATCCATGGGTGCAGGTCTTGGATATTCTATCGCAACTGGCCTCTCTATGTTAGTCATTTCCCTCTTTGGTATTGGAGGATTGTTATTAGCTGTCATACCGGTTTCCGCCATCGTGCCGATTCTTGTATATGTTGGTATCGTAACCGCTAACCAAGTGGTTCGTGAAAGTCCGAAATTGGAAGTTCCGGTTATCTTCATTTGTTTGTTTCCATGGATTGGGAACTGGGCTTTATCACTAGCCAATAACGTTTTAACCTCCGCTGGAACCAATGCGGCTAAAGTAACAGCTGAAGCAATGTCACACCATGGTGTTTATTATAACGGCATGTTCCATCTAGGTAATGGTGCTCCACTTAGTAGTTTATTGTGGGGATGCTTAGCGATCTTTGCTATAAAAAACCAACCAATTCGGGCAGCCATTGTCGCTGTCATTGCAGCAACATTATCATTCCTAGGCATTATCCACTCAGCTGCTGTTGCGATTGCCCAGCCTGCCTTAATGCCTTTCGTCTATGCTTATCTAATGGTAGCAGGATTATTCTTCATTAAACACATGATGGATCGAAAAAAAGCTCAAAATCCGGCCGAAGGAGAGGGTGCGGCGTAATAGGAGGTTATCTATGAAAAATCTCGTCTCTACCAAAGTGAGGAGAGGATTTTTCCTAGTTTTCGATTGTTAAATGATTCTAAGTGATAAAATACATTATGTATAGTGCCTAATAAAATTATCCCTTTTTCGCTTAGATTCGAAATGACCATTTTGTGCAATAAGTATAAAAAATCAAAGTCCCGACCTTATTTACATAATGCCGGACTTTGATTTTTTATTTCATCTCATTTAACGCTCTGTATATTTGCGTATACATACTGCCTTGAATGATATTTTCTAGAAAAAAGTCACCAATTAGCTTCAAATATTCTTCATCATCAAACATCTTTTTATTTTGAAGTTCCATTTCTGCTAATCCTTCATAGGTCGATAGTAGTGCATATGTATGGTCTTCTCCGGATATGGGAGTCAATATTTCAACCTTATGGTCATAATTTTCATTCCGAAATTTTTTAATCTCTTTTAAATTATCAATCCCTTCTTTAAATTTATCCTGTTTGATTTCAAACGTCTGATAAACATACACAGACATTTTAGCACCCCCAATTAAATTCCAGTTTAATGTTAATATTTACAAATTGCCCTTAAATATTCATAGGGAAGAATAGATAATGACTTTTTCTCCTTATTAGTACTTTTGTCATTATTTTATTTTTGGTAAAGTGATAGAATTAAAAACTAAAGATACAAGTTTCATATTTTCATAGCAGCAATTTGGAATTTTTTTGAAACAAAATTGTGTGTGAAAACGTCTAAGATTAAAACGACGAAAATCAAAAGGGGAAAAGCTGAGGGAAATGGAAAAATTAAAATGGGCAATTTCATTTTTATTAGCAAGCAGTTTAATAGGATTGGCGGGCTGTTCGTTGCAAACATCAAAAGAAAAGGTAGCACATGCAACGGAAAAGCAAGAAAAGAAAATGGTAAAGAAGGATGAACCTAAAAAACAAGAAGAAGAGAAACCTGTTTTTATTAATATTATCGACCCGAGTACTAAAACGGTTATAAAAACAATTTCTCCAAAGGATATGGGATTTAAAACCGACGTTGAAAAATATAAAGCCGAAATAGCAAAAATGGCGAAGGATTTTGCACGGGGAACAAAAGATAGCCCTGGATATGATAAAAGAATGATTCTTGATAAATTGGATGCAAATGGTCAGGTTATTAAAGGAACTCCTCAAACCATTCTAGATGAGGATGAATTAACAGAAAAGATCCTCCAGCTTTCAGAAACAGGCGGCGATGTAGAAGTCCCGCTATATGTAACTGCCAGTGGTTATAAGGTGGAAGACGTATCCCATTTAGGGGAGACAGTTGTCGCTTCATATACGACCCATTTTAATAGCGGGATTGCTGGCAGGTCAAAAAACATTGCTTTATCCGCAGCTGCTATTAATAATATAATCATCGGTGTCCAAGACAGCTTCTCTTATAATACAACCGTTGGCCCAAGTGATGCAGCCCACGGCTATCAAAAAGCACCTGAGATTCAGGATGGGAAATTAGTCGATGGCTATGGCGGCGGGATTTGTCAGACTTCTTCAACCCTGTATAATGCCATTGATCAGCTAGCTGTCAGCTATATTGAAAAGCATCATCATTCCCTTCATGTAGGATACGTTCCTGAAGGAAGGGATGCTACAGTATCCTACGGAGGTAAGGATTTTCGATTTAAAAATACCACTGGTGTACCGATTGTCTTAAAAGCTATTGTAAAAAAAGGTTCTCTTACCGTTGAGGTAAGAACCTCAAATGCTTATAAAAGTCTTATTAAGAAAGCCATTTAAATAGGATATTATAGAATTAATACCTTTGGCCAGCATCCTTAAGATGCTGGTCTTTTTATCAGATGAAGTAAACCCATTTATTCATGGCTATTAAACCTTCACTTGGTTTGTTGCATATTTTGATTAATAACGGATGAAATCGACTATAAAAAAATATTTTAGCCGATGAAGGGGGAACTATGGGATGGATCAAAGTAAATACGCCTCAATGATGCAAAAATATATTGATGAAGCGACGAACGTGAAAGAAAGTTATGCCACTGCTAAAAAAGGACTTTTTGAAGAATTTGAAGTAAGAAAAATGGTTTTTGAGGATGTCAAGGTTCGGTTTCTGAAAACGGAAGAAGCATTTAATCGGGGTGAAGAAACACAGGAAGTATATGATCAAGTGAAAAAGGATCTAAAACGAGTAGAAGAAACAATGAATGAATTAAGTCAAAGGCTTGATGAAATCAATACATTTATGGCAAAGCGTCTCGAAGTGGTTCTTGCAAGGCTTAAGGACTTAAAAAAGCAATATGTCGAAGAAATTCACCAAGAAAAGAAAAAGTTAAAATATCAGTTAATGAAGGCCAAATATGACTATCTTCAAGATACAATCAATGCTAAAAATAATTTTCTTAAACAATTAAAGCATGCCAAAAATAATTTTCTTAAACAATTAAAGCATGCCAAAAAAGATTTTAACAAAACTTCCAGTGAGATTCGTAAAGCCTCACAAGATATGAGTGCAGAAGAAAATTATCTTCAGGAAATTAGTCAATACTTAGGACTTGACTCGATTATTGAACTCCAGGACGATTTCCAAGTGGTCATATCAGAACCCATTGACGATGAAGGAACCGCACTAACAAAAGAAGAATTGCGTGATGCCTTGCACCTTGGGAAGATTTCGACTGAATTAGAAAAAGAAATAAAAGAAGCAATTAGCATGGGACTAATTTAAAAAACCTTTCACAGCTCTATTTTTAGAGCTGTGAAAGGTTTTTGTAAGGATTATCTCATTTCCTCCCAGTCCGTATAATTGCCGCTGCCTTGACACCCTGGACATTCAAAGGAATTAAAATATGCAAATTCATTATAAGGATAAACTGTATAGCCTCTGCCTTGGCAATCAGGACATTTGCCTTGGTCTTTCATATTTGAAACATGATTTTGATATCTTGTCTCTTTCCATTGGTTAAATGAGTTGAGAAGTCCCATTTAATTCACCTCATCTTTTTACATTAGTATGGGGGAAAAATGGAATTTTTATGCTTGTATTTTCCATTTATCAAACTTCTTTATTATTGTTTGATAATATTTTATATGTAAAAACGCTCACTTTTGTGAGCGTCAGATTGTCAAGAAAGGATATTTTTCTCGGCATTTTTTTATTTTGCTTGAATTTTTTATTAACTGATTGTCGCTGCTATTTGGCCTGTTGATCTCCGCTCCTGGCACTCGCTTTCGCGGGGAGGTCCTGGAGCCTCCTCGGCACTTTGGCGCCTGCGTGGTCTCCAGTGACCTCTATATCCCGCAGGAGTCGAGTGCCCTCCGCTCCAATCAACAGACTAATTTATAAGTTTATCTATAATACTTTTTACCTAGTGGTTATCTTTTTAGCTATTCTCAATGTTTAATTTCTTCATCCGATATTGCAGGCTTTGCCGGCTTAGACCTAGAAGGCCCGCCGTTTTAGAGATATTAAAATCATTTTTTTTCAAGACATGCTCGATATAAGATTTTTCAAATAATTCCATTTGGTCCTTTAATGGAACCGTGGTATCTGCATTTTCATTTATAAATGTATCTACAGTTGAGAGGGGGATCATCCGCTCCTTCAGCTGCATTCTGCTGCGATATTGATAGGGTAAATGGGAGTAACGAATAATTTCCTCATCCATTATAATGTTCATTGCAGCTTCAATAATATGCTCTAATTCACGGACATTACCATGCCATTCATATTCAAAGAAGGATTGTTTAACCTCCTCAGATAATCCTTTTACATTCATTTGGAAGCGTTCATTATATTTTTCAATAAAGTGCTCCACTAATAACGGTATATCTTCTTTTCTTTCTCTTAATGGCGGAATAAAGATGGTCACTACACCCAAGCGGTAATATAAATCTTTTCGCAAATGATTATTGGCGATGGCATCAATCGGATCCTCATTTATATTGGCAATGACTCTGACATCAACAGGTGTATCTTTGGTATCCCCGATGCGCCGTATCATTTTTTCTTGAAGAACACGCAATAATTTTGCCTGAAGATTTAAATTTAAGGAATTGATTTCATCAAGCAATAACGTGCCGCCTTCCGCTTGTTCAAATAATCCTGGGTGATCTGTTGCCCCTGTAAACGCACCTCGTTTCGTTCCGAAAAGCAGGCCCTCAATTAAATTGTCAGGTAAAGCTGCACAGTTTTGCGAGATAAAGGGAGCAGATAACCGGCCGCTGGCATTATGAATGCTTTGGGCAAAAAGCTCTTTCCCTGTGCCGGTCTCGCCGACAATTAATACATAAGAAGAGGTACGGCTTGCGCGGGTGGCCGCTTCGATAACCTCTCGAATAGCAGGACTTTTTCCAATAATTTTATCAAAGGTATACCTCGTAGACCCCTTATTCAAATTTCCTTTCATGAGACGTTCTAATTTTGTCACATCGTTTGCTATCTCGACAGCACCTTGCAGGGCATCACCCTGATAAATAGGGATGGTATTGTTTATCGTTGTGATTGCCTGGCCTTTATTATTAAAGTAGGTTTGTTTAACGTTGGCAGTTTCCTTGCCTTCCTGTAGTGCTTTTACGAGAGTACTAGATTGGTCATCCTTAAACATGAACACATCTAATAACTTTTTATTGATAACGTCTTGAAAATCCATGGATTCCATTTGCATCATTTTTTTATTATAAATAATCGACTTGCCTGTTTCGTCGACGGCATGTACCCCGACATCGACCTCATCTAATATCCGTTTATACATCCGATTTAAATATTGTAAGTATTGAATGGTTTGATTTGTACTTTCCACGATGACTTCATTCCCTTTGTTTAATCCTTTATGCACTTATTTAATCAAAAAAAACGTAATAATGCAAAATAATTTTGCATTACGGTAAAAATAATGCGGAATTATGCAAAAAATAATGGCGGTATGATTATCAGGAACCCTATTACACCGCAAAAATAATGTTGGCACGGAACTTGCATAATGTTTTAACGGAACAATAAAAGGGGGTAAAAAAATGCAAGCGTATACACATGAACCGTTTACAAATTTTGCAGATGAAAAAAATATTAAAGCTTTTGAAGAGTCACTAGCATATGTCCAATCCCAGTTAGGAACTCATTACCCAGTGGTCATTGGCGGTGAAAAGATTACGACCGAAGAAAAAATCGTTTCTATTAATCCGGCTAATAAAGAAGAGGTCATTGGCAGCGTTTCAATGGCCGATCAAGAATTAGCGGAAAAAGCGATGACTGCGGCATTGACAGCTTTTGAATCATGGAAAACATGGAAACCGGAGCATCGAGCTAATATCTTATTCCGAGCTGCTGCCATCTTGCGCCGCCGAAAGCACGAATTTTCTAGTTATCTAGTAAAAGAAGCAGGAAAGCCGTGGAAAGAAGCGGATGCTGATACAGCAGAAGCAATTGACTTCATTGAGTACTATGGCAGACAAATGTTGAAAATCAAAGAAGGTGTACCAGTTCAAAGCCGCGCCGGAGAATATAACCAATTTAGCTATATTCCACTAGGTGTCGGGATCATTATTTCACCATTTAATTTCCCATTAGCGATTATGGCAGGTACAACAGTGGCAGCAATTGTTTCCGGTAATACCGTTCTATTAAAGCCTGCAAACTCTACGCCAATTGTTGCCGCAAAATTTGTTGAGTTAATGCATGAAGCAGGGCTGCCAAGTGGAGTATTAAATTTTGTCCCAGGCAGTGGCGCACAAATTGGTGATTATCTTGTGGACCATCCGAAAACTCGTTTTGTATCTTTCACAGGTTCACGTGAGGTGGGCTGCCGTATTTATGAGCGTGCTGCCAAGGTAAATCCAGGACAAATTTGGTTAAAACGTGTAATTGCAGAAATGGGCGGTAAAGACACCGTGGTTGTCGATAATGATGCTGATTTAGATTTAGCTGCAGCATCCATCGTTTATTCGGCTTTTGGTTTCTCAGGTCAAAAATGTTCTGCAGGCTCCCGGGCTGTCGTTCATCAGGATGTTTATGATGAAGTACTCGAAAAAGCTGTTGCCTTAACGAAAACACTTAAACTAGGAAACCCGGAATCACTTGAAACTTATATGGGACCAGTAATTGATGAGAAATCGTTCAAGAAAATCATGAACTATATCGAAATTGGTAAGGAAGAAGGCAGGCTCATGACTGGTGGAGAAGGAGACGACTCAACTGGTTACTTCATTCAACCAACGATATTTGCGGATCTAGATGAAAATGCCCGCCTGATGCAGGAAGAAATTTTCGGGCCGGTTGTGACCTTCTGTAAAGCACGTGATTTTGACCATATGATGCAGGTTGCCAATAATACAGACTATGGTTTAACAGGGGCATTAATCTCAAACAACCGCGAACATATTGAAAGAGCCCGGGCGGAATTCCATGTTGGAAACCTTTATTTTAACCGCACATGTACCGGCGCAATTGTTGGTTATCAGCCATTTGGAGGATTCAACATGTCAGGAACAGATTCTAAAGCAGGCGGTCCTGATTACTTACTGCTTCATATGCAGGCAAAAACAACATCAGAAATGCTCTAAGGCATGTAAATAAGGAGGAAAAGATTATGAACGGAACAACGACAAAATCAACGACAATTATTGAACAAACTCAAAAATTCGGTGCAAACAATTATCATCCGCTGCCAATCGTTATTGCTAAAGCAGAAGGTGTATGGGTAGAAAATCCAGAAGGTAATCGTTACATGGATATGCTTAGTGCCTATTCAGCCGTTAACCAAGGGCACCGACATCCTAAAATTATTCAAGCATTAAAAGACCAAGCAGATAAAGTGACCTTAACATCTCGTGCCTTTCATAATGATCAACTTGGACCGTGGTACGAAAAAATTTGTAAGTTGACAAATAAAGATATGGCTCTTCCAATGAACACTGGAGCGGAAGCAGTTGAAACAGCTCTAAAAGCTGCGCGCCGCTGGGGTTATGATGTGAAGGGAATTGCTGAAAATCAAGCTGAGATTATTGCGTGTATAGGAAACTTCCACGGCCGGACAATGGGTGCTGTTTCATTATCCTCTGATCCTGAGTATAAGCGTGGATTCGGACCAATGCTTCCAGGAATTAAATTGATTCCTTATGGTGATCTTGAAGCGTTAAAGGCAGCAATTACCCCAAATACAGCAGCTTTCTTAATGGAACCAATTCAAGGTGAAGCTGGAATTCTCTTACCGCCTGAAGGGTTTTTAAAGGCAGCATCAGATTTATGTAAAGAAAACAATGTCTTATTTATTGCTGATGAGATCCAAGTCGGGTTAGCGCGTACAGGAAAAATGTTTGCCTGCGATTGGGAAGAAGTAGAGCCAGATATGTTGATTCTAGGAAAAGCACTAGGAGGCGGTGTGTTCCCAATTTCTTGTGTAGTGGCCAACTCTGATGTTTTAGGCGTCTTTAACCCAGGTTCACACGGATCCACATTCGGCGGAAATCCGCTTGCTTGTGCTGTATCCCTGGCTGCACTTGAAGTCATTGAAGAAGAAAAATTGGCGGAACGCTCTTTAGAACTAGGAAAATACTTCCTTGATCAATTAAAAACAATTAACAATCCAATGATTAAAGAAGTACGCGGCAAAGGCTTGTTTATCGGTGTAGAATTAACAGAAGCAGCAAGACCATATTGCGAAAAATTAAAAGAAGAAGGCTTATTATGTAAAGAAACACATGATACCGTAATTCGCTTTGCACCGCCGTTAATCATTTCAAAAGAAGAAATCGACTGGGCCATTGCAAAAATTCAAGCAGTATTATCTTAATAATTTTTAAATAAACCATAATTTATAATACGACGGGGTGCCGAAATATGTCTGCTAACAAAGTGGTAGATGAAATTACGAAAGAACAGCAAAAAGAGCAAGAATCATTAAATTTATTTTTTTCAACACAAACAGTCATCCAAAAAGCACTTAATAAATTAGGCTATACAACCGAAATGTATGAATTATTAAAAGAACCAATTCGTTTGCTTACAGTTCGAATTCCAGTTCGAATGGATGACGGTTCGGTTAAAATTTTCACTGGATATCGCTCTCAGCATAATGATGCAGTGGGACCAACAAAAGGCGGCGTCCGCTTCCATCCTGAAGTAGACGAAGAAGAAGTAAAAGCCTTATCGATTTGGATGAGCTTAAAGTGCGGAATTACAGATCTTCCATATGGCGGCGGTAAAGGGGGCATTATTTGCGACCCGCGTAAAATGTCTTTTAGAGAGCTTGAAAGATTAAGCCGCGGATATGTTCGTGCCATCAGCCAGATTGTCGGTCCAACAAAAGATATTCCAGCTCCGGATGTCTACACGAATTCGCAAATTATGGCCTGGATGATGGATGAGTACAGCCGTTTGCGCGAGTTTGATTCACCAGGATTTATTACTGGAAAACCGATTGTTTTAGGAGGATCACAAGGCCGTGAAACTGCGACTGCCCGAGGCGTAACCATCTGTATTGAAGAAGCAGTCAAGAAAAAAGGTATCGAGCTACAAGGGGCGCGCGTCGTTATTCAAGGATTTGGAAATGCCGGAAGCTTCTTAGCGAAATTTATGCATGATGCAGGAGCAAAAGTTGTCGCTGTTTCTGACGTAAATGGTGCCGTTTACGATCCGAACGGATTAGATATTGATTACTTGCTCGATAGAAGAGACAGTTTCGGCTCTTTCTCACAATTATTTAAAAATACGATTACGAATAAAGAACTGCTTGAATTAGACTGTGATATCCTTGTTCCTGCTGCCATTTCCAACCAAATTACGGCGGAGAATGCAGCAAATATTAAGGCATCCATCGTTGTGGAAGCGGCAAATGGACCAACATCACTTGAGGCAACAACAATTCTGACAGAACGTGGTGTCCTGCTCGTTCCGGATATTTTAGCAAGTGCCGGCGGTGTAACAGTCTCCTATTTTGAATGGGTGCAAAATAATCAAGGCTACTATTGGTCAGAAGAAGAAGTGAATGAAAAACTAGCAAAGGTAATGGTTGGTTCTTTTGGAAATATTTATCAAACTGCTGAAACACACCAAGTAGATATGCGTTTAGCTGCCTATATGGTTGGTATTAAAAAAGTGGCCGAGGCATCAAGGTTCCGCGGCTGGGTATAAAAAAGTAAAATTTATATGGTAACTCAACTTTCATCTATTATCAAAACCGCTATGACGAACGAAATCATTATAGGAGTGAAGAAATTTGCGAATGGTAAAGGAAACTATTTACAGTCCTTGTTCCGGCACCGTAGAAAAAGTTTTAACTAAAGAGAACAATCATGTATATGAGTGGGAAAAATTGTTCTTAATTAAAGCCCATAATGGTAAGATTGAAGAGATTTCGATTGGCATAAGCGGTCATATTACATCGCTGCATGTAAAGAAGGGCCAAAGAGTTACCAAAGAAACTTCTCTAGCAATTATCCAAGATGATTTACTAATTACAGGCAGTGATTAAAAAAATGATACTCTTCCCATTTTAATGGGAAGAGTATTTTTGCGTCCAATGTGCAAAATATTTTTAAAATCTGCAAAAAAAATTGGCATAATTGTTCGAAAAATGTTCATAAATTAGGATTTAGAAAGTTGGCATAGAAATTGCATCTATATAAAATAGAAATAGTGATAAATTTAGAAAGATTTGGTCGTTGATAAATTTCGACAAATATTTTAATCTTTCATTTGTGACAGGATGGTGAAAGTCCATTCCTCTTACAAAATTTATCCTATTTTGACATAACTGTCTATATTTTGAAAGCGCATTCTTCATCAAGGGAACAAGGGGGAAATTGAATGAATTTACCGGAAAACAATGCATCACATGATTTACAAAGAACGATGAAGTCAAGACATTTGTTTATGATTTCACTTGGAGGGGTTATCGGATCTGGTCTATTCCTGGGCTCAGGATATACGATTAGCCAAGCAGGACCAACAGGTGCCATTCTTTCGTATATTGTCGGCGGCTTAATCATGTTTTTGACCATGGTCTGTCTGGGGGAACTTTCCGTTGCCATGCCTGTTTCAGGGTCTTTCCAAACTTATACGACCAAATTTATTGGACCAGGAACAGGGTTCGCACTTGGCTGGCTATACTGGCTCGGCTGGTCTGTTACGGTGGCGTTGGAATTATTAGCTGCCGGTCAGCTTATGCAAAGATGGTTCCCACATTCTCCGATTTGGATTTGGTGTGCGATATTTGCGATTGTATTGTTTGCTCTAAATGCTCTTTCAGCAAAAGCGTTTGGTGAAGCAGAATTTTGGTTTTCCAGCATTAAAATTTTAGCTATTATTATGTTTATTGTTTTGGGCGGCGCTGCCATGTTCGGTCTCATTGATATGAAGGGCGGACATGCTGCACCATTCTTATCTAATTTTACAGCACACGGGATCATGCCGCACGGATTCACAGCACTAATTGTTACGATGCTTGCGGTAAACTTCTCATTCCAAGGGACCGAATTAATTGGTATCGCAGCAGGTGAAAGTGAAGAGCCAGAGAAAACCATTCCGAAATCAATTAGACAAACGGTTTGGCGGACACTGTTTTTCTTCGTATTAGCAATCTTCGTTTTAGCTGGATTAATTCCGATGGAAAAAGCGGGAGTTGTTGAAAGTCCATTTGTTGTCGTTTTTGATAGTATCGGTATTCCTTATGCCGCAGATATTATGAACTTTGTCATTCTAACTGCCCTGCTTTCTGTTGCGAACTCAGGTCTTTATGCAGCAACACGTATGCTTTATGCGATGTCTAAAGAAAAAATGACAAGTCCAAAGCTTACAAAAGTAAACAAAAGTGGAGTTCCGATTAACGCTTTATTTTTTACAATCGGTATTGCTTTATTATCCTTACTTTCAGGATTTTTTGCAGAAGAAACCGTCTTTATGTGGCTGCTTTCCGTTGCAGGATTAGGAGCACAAGTCGGTTGGATTTCCATCACGGCGTCACAAATTGCTTTCCGGAGAAAGTTTATTCGCGAAGGCGGTAAAGTGGAAGATCTGAAATTTAAAACACCACTTTTTCCACTTCTTCCGATTATTGCATTATTATTGAATGTATCCGTTCTAGTTAGTTTAGCGTTCGACCCTGCCCAAAGGTTAGCATTATATCTCGGCGTACCATTTGTGGCAGCATGTTACTTGATCTATCACTTTAAAATTAAAAAGAATCGTGAACAGGACGGAACCGAAGAACAAGAACTTCAGCTTCAGGACAACAAAAAAATGATTATCTAAATCGTAAAAACGCTTGGGATTTTTCCAAGCGTTTTTTTGGATATTTCAGTCCATACTTCAAACAATAAAATCGAGGTGATAGAAATGGGAAATTGGAATGAACAGGCTGCTCCAAATAATAACCTTCCACCAAAAACGATTCGGTCATCAGAAATGTTCTTGGGGGACAAAGCAAATCATGCGTTCAAAGAGGTATTATCAGATGGCGGTGAAAGAGACCAGTTCATTAAGCGCCAAAAAAACGACCTTAAAATGAAATAGAAAAAAATCAGTGACGATTTAAATTTTCGTCACTATTTTTCTTTACAAATGAATTAGAACGATGTAGAATTTCTATGTACCTAATATTTCTAGGTAGGTGAGAATATGTTTAACCGCGAATTAGTGAAAGGCAGTACCTCATTAATCTTATTGCAATTATTAAATGAGCGCGATATGTACGGCTATGAATTAGTGAAAGAGCTGGAACAACGCAGCGATAATGGCTTGAGCGTAAAAGAAGGGACCTTATATCCGGCCTTGCACAAGCTCGAGAAGCAGGAGTATATTGAATGTTACTGGCAGGAGCAGGAAAAGGGTCCCGCACGTAAATATTATCGGATTACAAATGCCGGAAGAGAACTGTTAGATGAGAAAACACGGGAATGGCAGGATTTTGTTCAAGTTATGAATAAAGTAATTGGGAGATCCAAGCATGGAACGGTCAAAGAGTAGGTTTCTTGAAGAACTATCAAAGGGATTGATTAACCATAAAGAAAAAGAGAATATTCTTCTTGAATATGAATCACATATAGAAGAAATCCTTATTGAATCCTATGATCTTAATACTGAAGCTGAAATTTATGATAGAATTGTATCCCGTTTAGGCAGTCCGGATGAGATTTCTGGCTTGTGGAACGAGGAGCTCTCGGTTACTCCGAGTAATATGAAATGGCTGTTCATCCTGTTAAATATCATCTTTTTCGGTGGAGGAAGTTTATTAACGCTTGCCCATAATCTTTATCAATGGGAATGGCTCTCCGCCCTTTGGCACCATTTAACCGCTATTCCTATTCTAATTGCCTTTTTATACATGTTTTTTTGGGCACTGCTCGGATATGAAATCGGCAAAGGTTTTGGCCATAGGGGGAAAACCCTTTTAAGAAAAACCTTCTTACTTTCTCTTATCCCTAACTTATTGTTAATGGTTCTGACAGTATTTGAAATCATACCTCATTCTTGGTTTGCACCTTTATTAACGAAAACATTTATTTTTGCTTGTATCATTTTTACCATTTTTCTTTATCCAATTAGCTGGTTTGGCTACCGCTGGGGAAGGAAAGCATCGATATAAGCAGTTTTTTTTGAGTATATACCTAGTAAAACTATATATATAGAAAATCTACATGAAAGTGGGATGACGATGGATACGAAAATTAATAAATCAGATTGGCTTTTTTTGGTTTTATGCTTACTGATAGGTATTTTAGGGGAAGAAGCATTTTTCCGGGGGAAAATTGGAATTTCTTATTTTGTATTTATTTTAGGTTTTTACGCGGTATTTTTTTGGCGTTACCGCAGATACACTTTTTCCCATCAAAGAATAGGCTATTTGATTCTTTGTTGCATCTGGCTCCTGTCTGCAAGCTTTTTTTTGAACGACAACGAGGTTATGTATGGACTCAATATTATGGCAATTCCTTGCTTGGTTATCTTTCATCTTGTTTTAGTCACCAGTCCGAAACAAATGAATTGGAATCAACTTGGAATGATTCCTTATCTGTTTTCCATGCTATTAAATTCTGTAAAATATAATGCGGCGTTTTCCCAGGTATTTGCAAAGGGATTGAAACAAGGTGTTGACGAGGGGAAGACCGTCATATGGAAAAAAGTACTTATTGGATTGGTCATTTCACTGCCTGTTTTATTTATCGTACTAAATCTACTTATGTCAGCAGATGCTCAGTTTAAACGGATGATTGGCGGAATACCGGAGTGGTTTAACGTCATCGATGTAGAAAGTATTTTTAGGGTTGTAATTATTCTCTTTTATACCGCTGGCTTTTTTGGATTCCTGCAGATTCTTTCTAAAAAACAAATTAAAGTTATCAAACAGACCGCTAACGTTTCAGGTTCCAAGCTTGATTCAATTATTACTATTACGGTTTTAATTGTAATCAATGCGGTATACCTATTATTTACGATGGTTCAGTTTAAATATTTCTTCAGCGGGTCTTTGCAAGGGGATTATACGTACGCAGAATACGCACGAAAAGGCTTCTTTGAACTATTGTTTGTCACGATGATCAATTTATCGATTACAGTAGTAGTCCTAACCGTGGTTAATCATGGTGCTAATTTGGTAAAGCGGTTTTTGCAAATTTTGCTTACCTTTTTGGTATTGGCTAGTTTTATAATGCTCATATCTGCCTTTATGCGTTTAGGCATGTACGAGGACGCCTATGGATTCACTTTTACTAGGATACTTGCCCATTCGTTCATGATATTCCTTGTAGTCATCTTCATGTATACATTGGTAAAAGTCTGGGTTGAAAAACTGTCCTTGTTTCATTTTTACTTTATTTCTTCTTTGATTTATTTCACAACCATCACAGTAATAGACTTAGATAAAATGGTGGTGAAGGAGAATATGGATCGCTACACGGAAAGCGGGAAGATCGATATATATTATCTCAACGACCTATCTTATACAGGTGTAATGGGTTTAATTGACCTTTATGAAAAAGATCAATCAATAAATGGGCTGGAAGGAATATTGATTAAACGGAAGCAGCAGGCCCTTACAGAAAATAATCCTTGGCAGTCATATAACTTAAAAAGAGAGCAGGCTTTCGCAAAACTCAGGGAGCTTGATTTGAACTAGATAGAAAAGCATGCAAAAAAAATTTGCATGCTTTTCATTTTTTGTGTAACTTTCTCAAACATATTTCGTCTATCTAAATTGCGAATATTATAAAAAGTTGATTTTAAGGGGGATGAAATGAAACGATTTTTACGAATTATTATTCGACTAGTTTTAATTATTGGCGGCTTCCTTTTTATTTTTAATCTTCCATCCTTATTAGGAATTGGAAGAAATCATGTTGTGTTTAATTTTGAAACGTTTTGGGGGTTTATGAAATCAGATTTTCAATCTCTTCTCCAAATAAAAGATGCTGCCTACTTGTCGTTTTTTAAGCAATTGGACATTGCCGAAAGTTATCAGTATTCAATGACGATCTTATTTTTTAGCTTAATCTTTATTATTTTCATGGGTTTGGTATTTGCTGTTTTGATTATGCTTGCACCGGAGAAGCTGAGAAATATTTTAAAAAGTGGCATTAACTTTTTTGAAGCAGTCCCAGATCTATAAGTGATTTTTTTATTTCAGTTTTTTGTCATCATGCTCTATAAAGAAACAGGAATTAAATTTTTACAGTTATATGGAGTTTTTGGTGCAAAGCCCTACTTTGTCCCAATCATGACAGTCTCCTTCCTTCCTTTATTTTTATTGATTCAATTTTTAATTAAGGTTATGACGGATGAACAATCCCAGCAATATGTGCTCTATGCGAAAGCCAAAGGAATCGGTCGCCTCAGAACCCTGCTTATACATATTATGAGAAACATTTTTCCACTTTCTGTCTTACAGCTAAGGACCATTGTTTGGGTATTACTTTCTAATATTTATTTGGTTGAATACTTGTTTAACATTAATGGATTTACACAGCAATTTTTAAAAATCATCTCTATGGGAGGAGATTTCGCCTCGCTCGTAGTTTGTTTGTTAATGTTTTCGATTCCGTTGTTAGTCATTGAAGCAGTAGGCTGGACGATTTCAAAATTAATAAGAGGGAAGGAGCATGTAACAATATGAAGAAATATAAAATAACAATAATCGCTTCTTCCTTACTTCTTCTTCTGCTAGTAATGAGTATTTTCTATCCTGCTTACGGACCGAAAGATTATAATCATCAGGTTTTAGTTAAAAATGAACAGGGAAAGATCATTGGGAGAGCTCCGTTTCCACCTTCCGAAGACCATATACTTGGAACCAATCGAAATGGTGAAGACATGCATTGGCTTTTGCTTTATGGGGCAAAATTCACGCTTATTTCCACATTTGGAGTCGCCATCTTAAGGGTGCTAATTGGAGGATTATTGGGGATATTTCTATCAATCTGGGCCCCTTTTTTAAAAAGTTATGTGAAAGACTTTTTCCTGCCTTTCCGTTATATCCCTTTAATTCTCATAGGTATAATTTTAATGATTCCGATTGTCGGGAATTTTAATGATGTAGCCATCTCATCGATTGTAACCTATCAAATTATTATTCTCGTTTTTATTGGCGTTCCTTCCGTCACAATATTCGCTTCTGATGTAACGGATGAGTTATTAAAAACATCCTTCGTACAAAGTTCTATTCTGATGGGGGCGGGTAAATTTCATCTAATAAGAAGACAATTGCTACCCTACTTACGTTCTTACAGCGTTTTATTTACCGTTCAGCAGCTGATCAGTACGCTTCACATAACAATGCAGCTTGGGCTGTTTGGAATGTTTCTCGGCGGAAGGAATAGGGCGGGAATCTTTGGACTTGATGATCCTGATAAGCCGCCGCCAACTCCTGCAACAATCACGAATGAATGGGCAGGATTGATCGGACAGAATTTCAGAGAATTTTTACTTGCACCTTGGACTATCTTTAGTCCTGTGATAGGGTTTTTTATTGTCATTGCGCTTGTGAATATGATTAAAAAAGAACTAGAAGAAAACATGAATGGCCTGCAGGTTGTGAAAAAGAAGAAAAAGGTTTCAAAGGCCGAATCCACGACATTTGTAAAACGAGGATCTTTTGAGCTTTTACGTAAGCTTTAGAAAGCTGAATGGGATAAAAAGTGGTTTTCGTGAATTTATAAAAAATTAATGGAGAGTTGTCCATGAATCGAAAAGATGTCATCCTTGAGCAATTTTTATTATCTCACAACAAAAATGGCTGGTTCGTATCCTTTCAAAGTGCTGCTGCAGGACTTACAGATGAGCAGGCAGTGTGGAAAGGGGAGAAATCCGAAAACTCCATTTTGGAAATCGTCAGTCATTTGGTTTTTTGGAATGAACGTTATTTAAATCGGTTTAAAGAAATTCCAATTCCTGAAAAGCAAGGGGATAATGATTCTACTTTCACTGCAGTGTTAGAATGGGCTGAGGCTGTCGAAAGGTTTAATTCAGTTATGACGGATTGGTATAGAGCGGTGAGTGAATGTGAGGATGCAAAATTAGATCAGCCGGTTAATCCGGACTCGAATCATCCTTGGATCGAGACTCTAACCAGTATTACTCTTCACAATGCCTACCATATTGGTCAAATTGTGACGATTCGTAAAATGCAGGGGTCTTGGGATAAGGAACAGGGTGTAAGTTGAATTACCAATTAATATCCAGTAACTGTCGTAAGTATCGAATATTGTGTATTAAATCTCTGGAAACATGTCGTATGTGTTAAAAAATAAGTTGTAAGTGCCCAAAAATATGTAATAAGAACCAGAAGTTAGATCTGTTTAGTTAAAAAACCGAGCCGAAGCTCGGTTTTTTTCCATCTTATTAATCTCCGCTAAACATATCAAAGATCCCTTTAGCAATGCTGCCTTCGTCTTTTCCTCCGCCGCGAGAAGGGGCTGCAGCAAATACGCGGCTGGCAAGACGGCTGAAGGGCAGTGATTGAATCCAAACAGAGCCGGGACCGCGCAATGTCGCGAAGAATAATCCTTCACCGCCAAACAATGCAGTTTTAACACCTTTAACAAACTCAATATCATACCCCACACTGCTGGTCATCGCTACTAAACAGCCCGTATCCACCCTTAGAGTTTGGCCGGGCAGGAGGTCTTTTTTTATAATCGTGCCGCCAGCATGAACAAACGCCAGACCATCGCCTTCCAGCTTTTGCATAATAAAGCCTTCCCCGCCGAAAAAGCCTGCACCAATTTTTCGCTGGAATTCAATCCCTACCTGCACCCCTTTTGCCGCTGCAAGAAATGCATCCTTTTGACAAATGATTTTTCCGCCATGTTGGCTTAAATCCATTGGTATGATTTTACCAGGGTAAGGAGAGGCAAAGGAAACCCGCTTTTTTCCTGCACCGTTATTTGTAAAGGTAGTCATAAACAAGCTTTCACCTGTAAGAACACGTTTACCTGCACTAAATAGTTTTCCCATCAGGCCGCCGCCTCCAGATCCATCACCAAAAATGGTCTCCATATGTATGTCATCTTCCATCATCATGAAGCTTCCTGCTTCTGCTACAACTGTTTCATGAGGATCAAGTTCTATTTCGACGAACTGCATATCATCGCCATAAATCTTGTAGTCGATTTCGTGATTGTTCATTGTAATCCCTCCAAATGTTATAATGTTCACCTATTTACATTATAAAAAATTTAGGAAAAATATACTATTTTTAAATGAAGATAAAATAAAAAGACGTCTGTTAAAAACAGACGTCTTTTGCGTATTGAGGCGAAAAACCACACCCCACATTGTGTGTTCCTAAAAGGAATGTTTTTCGGCTTACACAATTCAGCTCATCGCTTAACCATCTTAACATTAATGGAACCAAGAAGACAAGCTAAAATTTTTGGTTTATTTTTCAAACAAAACTCTTGCTAGAATATGCGAATTATTCTATATTCAAATAATCAGATATACAAAAATAAAAAGATAAGAAGGGTGCATATGTTCAGTGACAATAGGTTCCATCAATATTCATTAAAAAGCGTACCAAAGGACTTGCTCTCGGGTTTGATTGTCGGAGTTATCGCAATTCCACTTGGTATGGCGTTTGCTATTGCTTCAGGGGTGAAGCCAGAGTATGGAATCTATACGACGATTGTTGCAGGAATTCTCATCTCTCTGTTGGGAGGATCGAAATATCAAATTGGCGGTCCAACCGGTGCTTTTATTCCAATTTTGTTTGGAGTGGTGATGACATACGGTTATGAAAATCTTCTGGTTGCTGGATTTATGGCAGGTGTCATTCTTCTCCTAATGGGGGCATTGAAACTTGGATCGCTCATTAAATATATCCCTAGACCAGTAACAATCGGGTTCACTGCAGGGATCGCGGTTACGATTTTCACTGGACAATTAGCTAGTTTCTTAGGTTTAGAGGGTATCAGGAAGCATGAGGAATTTATTCGCAACATTGAAGAAATCATAGTCCATCTTAACTCAATGAATGTTTTTAGTATTATCACAGCACTCATATGTTTAATAACGGTTATTTTTACACCAAAAATTGCACCTAAGGTTCCTGGGCCGCTTCTCGGCTTAATTGTATCCACACTTGCAGCAACCTTGTTTTACCCGTCACAAGTCGCAACCATTGGAACGTCATATGGAGAAATTCCAAGTACACTTCCTGCACTCCATATACCGAACCTGAATATTGAGCAATATATGAAATTATGGAAACCCGCCTTTATCATTGCGATGCTTGGCGGAATTGAATCACTTCTGTCTGCTGTTGTGGCCGATGGGATGACGAATAGCCGGCATAACAGTAATAAGGAACTAATCGGGCAGGGAATTGCCAATATAATCACACCATTATTCGGCGGTATTCCCGCAACAGGAGCGATTGCCCGGACGGCCACTAATATTAAAAATGGTGCTGTGTCGCCGTTTTCAGGTATCATCCATGGAATTGTCGTCCTGCTGGTGCTGCTGTTTTTTGCACCATATGCATCATACATCCCACTTGCTTCTATGGCACCTATTTTAATGGTCGTTGCCTGGAATATGAGTGAAAGGAAGGTATTTGCTCATATTTTAAAAACAAAATCGACAGATTCACTAGTCCTTTCAGTTACGTTTTTATTGACGATTTTTGTGAATTTGACAACCGCTGTGGAGGTGGGGCTCGTCATGTCAGCCCTTTTGTTCACAAAAAGGATGAGCGACCTAATGATCACGGCAAAGGCCTTGCCAAATCGAAAGCATAAGAATGAAAAAATAGAAACTGGCATGGTTACTGATACACATGACTGCCCGCAAATCAGCATCTTTAATGTCGAAGGTCCTTTATTCTTCGGGGCAGCCGAAACATTTGAAAAAACCATTATGAGCACAATAAACTACCGCCCCCAAATTTTATTGCTGCGAATGAGCAGGGTCCCGTTGATGGATACAACAGGTGAAGCAAATTTATCTAGTATTGTTCATCATTTTTCGAAAAATGGTATAGTATTGATATCAGGCTTAAATGCCCAGCCGGAAAGCGTTCTAAAGAGAACTGGTTTGTATCAAACGATAGGCGGGGAGCATTTTTTTGAGCATACTGGAGAAGCCATTCAATATGCCCTGGAGCAAATTAATAAAAATAAATGCCTTGGCTGTAAGCATTTTGCTTTCAGGGAATGTAAGAAGCTATCTGCCACTGAGGCTGTTGAAGGTAGGAAGGGACTAACAGCTACCGTCTAATAATAATTAGGAGTGGAAGAATTGAATCTTGAAATGCAGCAGTTTAAAGCGGATTTTTTTAAAGCGCTGGCGCATCCATTGAGAATCCGCATTTTGGAACTATTAGCAGAAGGGGATAAAAACGTCAACGAAATCCAAACTCTGGTTGGCAGTGAAGGCTCTGCTGTCTCCCAACAGCTTACGATCTTAAGAGCTAAAAATATAGTTACAGGAACTAAAGAGGGAAATAAGGTCATTTACACACTGAAGGACCCGATGATTATTGAACTGTTGGCTGTTGCCAGACAAATCTTTAATAATCATCTTGTTGATACCATTACAATATTGGATAAATTTAAAGAAGAAGATGAAGAAGAAACCGTTGGGCCGAAGAATTAAATTCGTCGGTCTTTTAGTGAACATCAGTAAGCGATTACAATAACTTTTCGACAAAATCCTGCAAAGTCATTGTCTGGCTTTGTGCATCCACCAATTTAATAGTCATATTCGACACAGAAATTGGTAGAAATGTAGAAACGTGTTGGTTTATGTCAATAGTGCGTTTCTTGACATATAGGCCTAAAAGGGGTATATTTTAAACAGCCGTTGCACGAGATTAGATTTATGTTACAAGCTTGTTCAAAGTTTTAACCGATGTTTGGATGAGGAACTGAAGTAAAGCTATCACGTTGTAATTTGGTGAATTTTACACATGGCTTGTATTTAAGCCAATAGGAGGATTTTTTTACATGAAAAACGGTAAAGTAAAATGGTTTAATTCAGAAAAAGGTTTCGGTTTCATCGAAGCAGAAGACGGAAACGATGTATTCGTTCACTATTCTGCAATCCAATCTGAAGGTTTCAAAACTTTAGAAGAAGGTCAAGAAGTTTCTTTCGAAGTAGTTGAAGGAGCTCGTGGACCACAAGCTGCTAACGTAACTAAAAAGTAATTTAAAAAAACCAATTATAACAGTCCGGTAAATTGCCGGGCTGTTTTTTATTTTACAAAAAAATCATCCCTAATTCCAGTATATTGCCAGCATTTCCAAGACCTTAATGAATGGTATTTTGCTATAATAGAAGCATTGAGAAAAAATGCAGTGGGGTGAAGCAAATGAAATTTATCCATACAGCCGATTGGCATTTAGGCAAACTGGTCCATGGTGTTTATATGACAGAAAATCAGCGGGAAGCACTTGAACAATTTATAGAAATTGTCGCTGAGGAAAAGCCTGATGCCGTTGTCATCGCAGGCGATTTATATGATCGTTCCGTTCCACCAACCGATGCCGTTGAGTTACTTGATGAAATTCTTTTTAAAATTAATGTTGAATTAAAAACACCTGTCGTGGCCATTGCCGGAAATCACGATAGTGCTGAAAGACTTTCTTTCGGCAGCTCGTGGTACAAGCATAGCCAATTCTATTTATCTGGCAAGTTATCAAACAGCTTCAAGCCTGTCCATATCAACGGGGTAAACTTTTATCTTGTGCCTTATGCCGAACCGGGTGTTGTAAGACAGCTCTTAGGAGATGATTCCATCCATTCTCATCAGGATGCGATGAAAACACTGATTGGCAAAATGGAAGAAACGCTAATTCCGAATGAACCCAATGTCTTGGTCGGTCATGCCTTTGTGCTGGGAGGACAAACCTCAGATTCCGAACGGATTTTGTCCGTTGGGGGCTCGGGATGCGTCGGTGCCGAACTGTTTGAACCATTTTCATATACTGCACTCGGCCACTTACACAGTCCGGATGCGATTAAACACAACAAAGTGAAATATTCTGGATCCCTTTTAAAATACTCTTTTTCCGAAGCCAAACAGAACAAATCTATTTCGATCATTGAAATGGATGATAAAGGTAACTTTACTCATCGTTACCGCTCCCTCACACCAAAACATGATATGCGGGAACTAGAAGGACATTTGGAAGAATTACTTGACCCGCACTTTTATGAAAAAGAACGAATCCATGACTATTTAAAAATCACCCTGCTTGATGAAGGGGCCTTAATTGATCCGATTAATAAACTGCGTCAGGTATTTCCAAATGTTTTGCACCTTGAGCGGAAAATTGATGTAACTGATTTAAAGAAAAAGCAGTCTTTCAATGCTATTAGAAGTGAGAAAAAATCAGAGATTGAGTTATTCGAGCAATTTTATACGGAAATGACCACGTCCGAATTTACCCAGGATAAAAAGGATGCAATGGTTGGAGTTATTGAAAAAGTACTAAAGGGGGAAATGGTGAAATGAGACCATTAAAACTGACGATGCAGGCGTTCGGCCCTTATGCAGGTACTGAGACGATTGACTTTTCCAAGCTGGGAAATCGGACGATGTTTGTGATTTCTGGAAAAACGGGTGCTGGCAAAACAACGATCTTTGATGCTATTAGTTATGCCATTTATGGCAAAGCGAGCGGGGAGGACAGGAACGGCCCTGAGTTAAGAAGTCAATTTGCCAAGGACGAGCTATTAACAGAGGTCACATTAGATTTTTCCCTTCGAAACAAAGTGTATTCAATCACCAGGTCGCCTCAACAGCAGAAGAAAAAAGACAAAGGGAATGGTTTTACCTCAATTGGTGCAAAAGCCGAGCTTTATATGTTGGATGAGTCGGGTGAGAAAAAGCTGCTCGCTTCCAAAATCACCGATGTAGAAGAGAAAATTAAAGAAATTATGCTGATTGATGCGAATCAATTTCGTCAAATCTTAATGATACCCCAAGGTGAATTCCGAAAGCTGTTGACGTCTGACAGTAAGGATAAGGAAGTCATTTTACAAAGACTATTCCATACCCAGTTTTATAAAATGGTCGAAGAAAAACTGAAGGATGAAGCTGCCGAGCTGAAAAGGTCCGTTGAAGATCAAGTTCAAGCGAGGAATGAAGCAATTCGCCGTATCCATGCTGTTGTAAATGAAGAGCTGCGTGAATTTTTGGAAGCAGACAGCGTGAACGATACAATTATCATGCCGCTCCTGCAAAAAGAAATAGCAGGCTTAGGGGATAGGATCGAACAGCTGGACCTTCAATTGAGAAATAAGGCCCAAGAACAGGACAAGCTTAAAAATCAGCTTTTCGAAGCCGAAACCATCCTAAAACAATTGCAAACGAAAGAGGAATTGAAGGAACAGCGAGGCACGCTGATTTCTCAAGAGGAATTGTTTGCAGAAAAAGAAAAGCAGGTTCAAAGGGCCCAAAAGGCGGCCGTTTTAGCCGAGCAAGAAGCGCTATGTCATCGCCTGAAAAAGGAAGAAGACCAGCTTGGCGCAAATGTCCAATCCATAAAAGTCGATATTGAAAAATTACAAGAGCTGCTTACCCAATATGAAGGGCAGCTTCAAAAAGAGATGGACCGTGAAGGAGAGCGTAAGTCCGCGCTTGACGGGGTTAATCGACTCTTGAATATGAAAGAGGATGTTTATTCATTTGCCGCTATGGTAAAAGAGGCTTCTAGAGTGGAGGCATTATTAAAAAACGTTAAGGACAAACATCGTCATTCTGAACAAACACTGGAGCAATTAGATGAACGGCTTAAATTTTTACAGCAGCAAAGTTCAGAAATCGAAAAGGGAAAGCTTACCCTCCTAGAAAATGAGCGGCAGGTAGAAAAGCTCGATGCCGAGTTAGAACGTCTAGAAAAATATCAGACACTTCATATTCGCCACCAAAATGCGGTGCAAAATCTTAAACATACAACGGGACGGTATGAAAATACAGCTGCAAGATTAGCAGATGCTAAGTCAATTGTGGAAGTGTTGGAGAATAAATGGCTTCATGGCCAGGCATCACTTTTAGCAGCAAGGCTTCAAATAGGTGAGGCATGTCCTGTGTGCGGTTCTGAGCACCATCCTGCACCAGCCTTTAAGCATGATGACACCATTCCGACGGAACAGGATATGAAGGCTGCGAAAGAACAAGCGGCCCATTTGGAAAAAGAAAAGTCAGCCGATGAGGCTGCCCTTTACCAAAGCCAATCTGCCGAGAAGGTCCAAAAGGAAGCCTTGGATGAAATATTGCAGGAAATTCGTACACAGCGGTCCGATTTTAAAGAAAGTGAATATTCAATAGTTAAGTCGGAAGTTATCGCTGTGAAAAATAGTTTTATTCTTACACAAAGAGAATTATCGCTACAAATTGAACAACTAGAGAAAGTGAAGACAGAGATAGAGAAAAGAGAAGCTCAAAAGCTAGTATTACAAAAAGAAATCCTGCAATTTGCTGGAGAGGTAACGGAATTAACGATTCAATTTACAGAAAAGAAAACAAATCTGACTAGATTGATGAATGTTATTCCAGAGAACCTTCGTTCAGAGGCTGAATATGAGAAAGCACTAGCTGTTTCGCGTAAAAGCTATGAAAACTTGGTGAAATTACTGGAAGACGCGCAGCAGCGTTTGCAAACAGTAAAAGAAAAGCTTGCGGCTGAAACGGCAAGATTACAGAATGCAATGAAGCACTTTGTTGAAAAGCAGGAAGAGCTCAATGCAGAGCGTGAAATCTTCAAAAATAGACTCTCTGAACAGGGATTTGAAAATTTCGGTGTGTACCATGCTTCGAAATTAGTTGAAAATGAAATTCGCAGGCTTGAAAATGAAATCCGTAATTATCGTGAAGAGCTGCGTTCAGTAACGGATCGTTTGAGAGAGTTAACGGAACTGTTGGCTGATGTGAAAGCACCAGATGTTGAAGGGATTAAGTCCGAGCTAACCAAGGTTGTCAATGAAATTGAAAATCTCACAAATCAACGCACCGATCTTTTTGTGAAAAAACGGGATAATGAGGATATCTATGGCCAGGTTGAACGTTTGAATGAAAAAATGAAAGTGCTAGAAGAACGGTACAAGCTGATCGGACATCTTTCCGAGATTGCCAAAGGACAGAATAATTTCCGGATTACCTTTGAACGGTATGTACTAGCGTCTTTCTTGGATGATATTCTTCGTGAAGCCAATGTACGGTTAAGGAAAATGACTTCTGGTCGCTTTCAGCTGTTAAGGAAAACAGACCGTTCAAAAGGAAATGCCCAAAGCGGCTTGGAATTGCTTGTATTTGACCAATATACAGGACAGGAACGCCATGTTAAAACCTTATCCGGTGGTGAAAGCTTTAAGGCATCTTTATCCTTAGCGTTAGGTCTTGCTGATGTTGTTCAAAATTATGCAGGCGGCGTCTCCCTCGAAACGATGTTTATTGATGAAGGCTTCGGTACACTTGATCCTGAATCGCTTGATCAGGCAATTGAAGCATTAATGGATATCCAAAGCAGCGGGCGCCTGGTAGGCATCATCTCTCATGTCCCGGAATTAAAAGAACGAATAGATGTCAGACTGGAAGTTATTTCAGGACAGACAGGAAGTACGACTGAATTTATGTTTACAAACTAAAGTTAAAAAGCAGTGGATTTCAATTTGTACGGTGAAATCGCACTGCTTTTTTTATTATTTTCGCTTTGTCCCGAATTTTAAAGGGCTTTAAAGTTAGGGAAGGGGTACTGAGCTTCAGCAAGAGTTGAAAGACTAGTCAATTCAGCAAGTGCACCGATTTTATTCCAAACAGCCATAACATTTGAATTTTGGTGTGCTTTTTCAATCGCTTCCGTCGATTTCCACTCAGCTATTTCGATAATGGTACCATCTTCAGCTTGAAGCGTTAATAACTCACGGTCTGTAATTAGCTCTTCTTGACGTAAAGTAGGGATATGTACTTTCAAGACTTCCATCAATTCTTTCTCATTACCAGGTTTTGGCCGATAAAGGGCCATAAAAACTACCGCAGACATGCAATCTCCTCCTTATATTCTGATTAATTAACTATACCCAATTTTAAAATATAAATAAATCAACACTAAAAATGAATACATCTAAAAAGAGAGGTATTTTTTCTAGAAATGTAGAAAGGTAAAAGAGGAATTTCACATTAAAGAGGGAGAACGCACAATGATCAGAGAGATCAACTTTCAAAAAGATTGTTTACTAAAAGACCTGTTTAACCTTCAAAGAGCTTCCTATCTTGTTGAGGCGGAGTTAATCAATTTTTTCGAAATACCGCCCTTAAAGGAGTCCATGGAGGATCTAAAGGAGAGTGGGGAAACATTTTTTGGGTATTTCGAAGATGGCGAGTTGACGGGGGCTATCTCTTACACTATTGATGGGAAAGAGGTTACGATTTGCCGAATGGTTGTCCATCCAAACCATTTTCGAAAAGGCATTGCGCAAAAACTTTTGACACATGTTGAGAAAAATCATTCTGACTTAGGGATATTTAAAGTATCAACCGGGAAAGAAAACAGCCCTGCCAAGAATCTTTATCTTAAAAATGGGTTTCAGTTAACGGGGGATATTGAGGTTGTACCTGGATTATTTATTAGCCATTTCGAAAAAAGAAAGGAAGAAATATAATGACAGTTAAGGAAACATCTACTTTCACACACAAACAATTGGCCGTAAAATATTTTAATGCAACGTGGGATATCCTTGATCTTTCAGAGAGAACGAAAGAGGAAGAGGAGAAAATGGTACATCTTGCCCATTCCTCCTTTTGGCATTGGACTCAAGTGGAGGACCATACCCCTAAAAATCTATCAATTGGTTATTGGCAGCTTTCACGAGTGTACGCAACCGTTGGCAACGGGGAAAGAGCACAATACTATGCGGAGCGCTGCCTTGATGTTAGTTTAGAGAATAAGATAGAACCCTTTTATGTGGGGTATGCATACGAAGCATTAGGTCGGGCGAATGTCCTTTTAGATCAGCGCGACTTAGCAATAGAACACTCAAAGAATGCACAAGAATATGCCGAACAAGTTCAAAACGAAAATGAAAAATCCATGCTGTTAAACGATTTGAAAACGATAGAATCTAAAAAATAAAACAATGAAGGAGCCTTAATGTTTGGGCTCCTTCATCGTTTAAGTTTTCAACTGCCCAATTGAAAAAAACTTAAAGTATTTTTTAAAAATAAGGAAATTATAGAATTAATGATGTCAGGAAAATGTTCAATTAAGGAGATTTCATGGTTATTACCTTTTATTTTGTCATAAGTTGGTTTATGATGGGGTTGTTCATTTTTAATCGTAAAAAAAGCTGGGGCACGAAAAAGGAAGCGGCTTTTCTTGTATTACTAAGCTGCCTCATTAATTCTAATACCTATTTAGGCTTATTTGAAACATTTAAATGGATGAAAACAACAATAGATCCCAAATTGTATATTTCCTTTCTCCTTTTTAGAAGCGTGTTTATACCTTTGTTTGTCTCATTTTTCACCCTTCTATTTTTTAACTGCCCAAACAATAGGAGGCTAATGTACCTATTCATTTATTGTTTATTCATTTTGGGGCTCGATAAAGTAAGCCTCAGTTTTGAACTGTACAGGTTCAAGAAATGGAATCATTTTTTTACTTTAGGGTATTATCTTCTATATTTGTATTTTATGATTATAGGTTTGAAGTGGTTTAAGCGGTTAGACGGGAAGGAGGTGGATTTAGGAGATGATGTTGACAGAAAAAGGCTTTGGTTTAAATGATTACTTTGTAATTGCTGCGGTATTTTTCTCATGGATCATCTATTACTTTCTTCCTAAGATATTTTCTAAACAATTCACTGTTCTTATCTTTTTATATAGCCTGACCATTTCTGGTATTTTTGATAATTCCTTCGGTGCTACTCCATTTGATTTATACGATATTATGGACGGACCTGCCTATACAGTCATGGATATACTGGTATATTTCCTATATCCGCCTGCCGGTTATATTTTTTTATTCCTCTATAAAAAACTTCGAATAAGAGATCAGCACCTAGTGTTATTTATCCCAATATTTACTGCCTTTTCGCTTGGAATCGAATGGATCTATCATAAAATGGGCGTTTTTAAGTACAAAGATGGCTATAACATTATTTACTCCATCTGTATTTATTTGTTTGTCCAATCTATTTTAGTTTTATTATATCGATTTCTATATAACCACGGGGGTGAAAGGATTGCCACATCAAAAAGCAGGGATTGACGCGGGCGGGTCACTCGTGAAAATCGTTTATCAGGAAAATAATAAAAAGCATTATAAAAAGTATAATATAAATCAAATAAATGAAGCTATTTTATGGTTCAAAATAGCAGCTCCAAATGCAAGTGTCGGCTTAACAGGAGGAAAGGCCCACCTAATTCAAAAAAATTATTTACATAATGCTGTTCTTATTCCTGAGTTTCAAGCTACCTGCGAGGGTGCAAGGATTTTAATGTTGGAGGAAATGAAAAGAAGCAATCAACACTTTTTAATTGTGAACATTGGAACGGGAACATCCTGGCATTTAGTAGCTGGGGAAAAGTATGAGCGCATCCTCGGCAGTGGAATTGGCGGAGGTACCTTTATCGGTCTTGGCTCCCTATTAACCAAAAAGGAAGATTTTCAGGATCTTATTAATCTTGCTAATAAAGGTGAGAAAGAGAATATTGATCTGCTGGTAAAAGATATTTATGAATCGGCCGAACCGCCAATTGATGGGCATTTAACGGCGGCTAACTTTGCAAAGGGATTAAAGGTAAAGCATTCAGATGCCGATCGAATGGCTGCTGTTACAAATATGATCGCAGAAACAATTGCCCTCTTTACGCTGCAAGCTGCCGCTATTCATCAGGTTAAAATAGTTGTGCTTATTGGCAGTACCTTAATTGGAAATGAATCATTAACATCAACACTAGAATACTATTTGAAAAGATTTGAGCTAGAAGCAGTTTTTTTAGATAAAGGGGAATATTGTGGCGCTGTTGGGGCTTATGATTTTGTCTAAAAAAGTTCTCTTGAACAATGTTCCTTTTAAAGCTACAGTAAAGGGGAAGACCGATAAAGTAGGTGGCAAACTTGGAAAAACGATATTTTACGATTGGTATGGCAGGACATATCGATCATGGGAAAACGTCCCTGACAAAGGCGCTTACCAATGTCGATACTGACCGTTTAAAAGAAGAAAAAGAAAGGCAAATCTCCATTGAACTCGGATTTGCTCCATTATATGAAGATGAAGAAATTCAGATATCTGTGATTGACGTTCCTGGTCATGAACGGTTTATTAGGCAAATGATTGCTGGAGTAGCTGGGATAGACCTTGTGGTGCTGGTCGTTGCTGCAGATGAAGGAGTCATGCCTCAAACGCGGGAACATCTTGATATTTTAAAATTTTTGGGTGTGAATAATGGCTTAGTAGCGATTACGAAAATCGACCGGGTTGATGAGGAATTTATTGAATTGGTTAAGGATGATATTTTAGAAGAACTTACTGATACCGTTTTTGAGGATTCACCCTTTGTGCTCGTTGACAGCCTTTCCCATAAGGGAATCAATGAAATTAAAGAATTGATTATTCAGACATTAAAGAAACAAGAAATGCGTGATGCAAAAGGAGCTTTTCGCCTTCCGATTGATCAGGTGTTCTCTGTAAAGGGGCAGGGAACCGTTGTCCGTGGAACGGTATATGAAGGGACAGTCGAGGAAGGGCAAGCATTACTCGTCATGCCAAAAGGGATCGAGGTTCGAAGCCGTCAAATACAAGTCCATCATAATCCAGCACAAAAAGCCTATGCAGGGCAGCGAGCCGCAATAAATCTCTCTGGTGTTTCTAAGGAAGACCTGGAGCGTGGGGATGTGCTGGTTTCTTCCGAGCATTTTATCGTAACGAAGACTATTGATGTCGCCATTCGAATTGTTGATGAGCTCGAGCATTTGGTTAAGCAGCGAATGCCAATTAAACTCCATATTGGTACGACAGAGGTAATGGGAAGAATTGTTTTCTTTGACCGAAATGAAATTAAAGAAGAAAATGGAGAAATTCTTTGCCAGCTAAGACTTGAAGAAGAAATTCTCACAAAGCGGGGCGACCGTTTTATTTTACGGAGACCAAGCCCGCAGGAAACAATTGGCGGCGGATGGGTAATTGACCCTAGAGGGCAAAAATATCGTTTTGGGAATCAAACAATTGAAGAACTTGAAAAGAAAAAGGCTGGCTCTCCAAAAGAACGGATTACGGCTGCTTTATTTGAAGCGAAAAGCCTGCCGCTCTCTGAGCTGATAAAGCGGACTGCACTTGATGAAAAAGCCCTAAACAATCAATTGGGTGATGAAGAATTTGTTTTATATAATGGAAAGGAATACACTCATCGACTACTAATCAATTCTATTGAAGAAGATATTTTTGATAGATTGCAGGAGTTTCATCAAGCTCATTCGATGAAACAGGGATTAAATAAAGCAGAACTTCTACAATCGATGCAAAAAAGATTTCCTAAGACGCTGCTTGATTATGTGATTGAAAATGGAATCACTAATAGCCTATTTAAGCGAAGAGAACAATTTGTTTCATTAGCATCTTTTGTTCCTCATGTGACGAAAAACTGGGCAAAGAGGACTGAAAATATGCTGACGGAAATGAAAAACGATGGATTAAAGGTCCGTTATGTAAAAGATTATTTTAAAGCAGCGGGTATTCCTGAAAATCTAGAATCTGATTTAAAGCGGTTTCTGGAGGATGAAGCCTTAATTGTTCCGTTGGATGAACAATTTGCTTATCATGGGGATGTGTTTGCTGCCTCAGTGGAAAAGCTTCGAACGCGAACAAGCTCCGAGTTTGATGTAGGGGAAGCGAAGGAAGTTCTTGACCTTTCCCGCAAATACATGATTCCATTTTTAGAACGATTGGATGCACAAGGACTAACAAAGCGGGTAGAAAATAAACGGGTTTGGAAAGTATAAAAAGAAAAGCCTCGATTCCAGTCTGGAACGAGGCTTTTGCTATGTGCATTTAGGATAGAAACTCAGCTGGATTTAACCCCAGCTCGCGGCAAATGTCAGCCACCATCTGCTGTTCATTTTGATCAAATTGTCCATCAGCATATCCAATGGCAATACAATAGCGGGCCACTAATCGGGCGATTTCTGGTTTCGGCCTTATTTTACCTAAGGCACGGAAGGCTTCAGCCCGACCCATCATCCGATCATGTTCCATTTTAGAAATGAACATATTGAATTTCTGAATAACTTTGTTGGTATCAAAAACTCTTAATTCCTCACTTTGGTGAACAAAATCTAGCATCTTTTGCCTTTCTGCAGCATCTAAGTATCCATCCGCCATGGCTGTCAATGCACAGGCGGCTACAACTGCCTCCAAAACATCCTGGCTTTTATAACGATTAAATAATTCTTGTGCTTTTCTCTTTTGCGTATTGGCCCATTCCATATAATCCGTATTGGAAGGGGACCAGGTGCTTCCACAATTGTTACAAATAAACTTTAATTGGTTTTTCCCAATAAAACCGCCGAGCAGGCCAACAGGGCCAAGAATCAGACCGCCAACAGCTGCCTTGCCTAGACCAAAGCCCTTCTTTCCAGTCCTTACATTCGAAGAGTGACAGCGCGGACATATGATGTCATCTCCGCCATATGTATTTGGAGAAGGTGAGGATGTGGAATAGCTCTGCGCTGGATATCCAAAAGCAGGCTGCCGATTTGATGATTCGGGCTGTAAATGAATGGGCTGCTGATAACTATGTTGGTTATTTTGACTTTGCCTATATGGATCATATTGAGTTTGGTTTTGCTGATATGGATTATGATTACTTGTATTTTGCTGATATGATTTTTGGGTACTCGGACTTTGTTGATAATTTTGTTGTGGTGATGGCTGAATTGGTGCGGAAGGGGCTGGATCGTCAACAGTAATCCCAAAATTACTGCATAATGCAGCTAAACCGCCTTGAAATCCGCTCGCAATCGCATTAAATTTCCATTCTCCATTATGGCGGTATAGTTCTGCTGCGACAATGGCAGTTTCCACTGTGAAATCTTTTCCTAAGTTAAATCTTATTAATTCCTCATTCGTCAATTCATTAAAAATCCGCACGTAGGAATCGGATACCTGTCCGAAATTTTGCTGTTTCACTTGGGCATCATGAATCGTAATTGTGAATGCAATTCGGTGTATATGATCAGGAACTCTATTTAAATCAATTTTGATTTGTTCATCATCCCTTACTCCGGATCCAATACGATTATCTCCACTATATAGGATGGAACCATTTCCACCAGAGGGATTGTTATAAAAAACAAAATCTTGATCGCTGTTTACCTTTCCAGTGGCACCTAATAAAAATGCCGAAGCATCCAAATCAAAATTAGAACCCAGGTTATTAATATTCCATCCCAGGCCGACAACAACGTTTTGAAGGCCGGGATGGGATTTAGTCAAATCCACCTTCTGGCCTTTACTAAGCGTAACACCCACACTTTTCACTCCTAATTTGTTAATTAATAATATGTACGGTTTAGCTTTAGAAAAGTTTCATTTAAAATAAGTTTTCGTCATTTCATAATGGAATATTATGCTAAAATGAGTAAAAAGATGCAATAGGGAAGGGATAAAGAAAATGATTGAAACGGAACGATTGCTGCTGAGGCCGTTACTATTAAGTGATGCAGAACGGGTAGAAGAACTTGCTGGAGATTATGAAATAGCAAAAACTACATTGACCATTCCGCATCCTTATCCAAAAGGAGCTGCGAAGCAGTTTATTTTAAAGATGAATGAAGCTGAGAAAGAGGGAAAGCTTGTTATTTTCGCCATCACAAAAAAAGAGGATGGTATGTTAATAGGCATTATTAACCTTTCGATCAATATTCACCATGAAAGAGGGGAACTGGCTTATTGGATTGGAAAGGAATATTGGCGAAGGGGATATGGAACAGAGGCGGCAAAGGCAGTTATTAAACTTGGCTTAGAAGAACTCCATCTAAATCGGATTTTTGCAGCAGCATTTACGAACAATCAAGGCTCCTGGAGAATTATGGAGAAAATTGGAATGAAGCATGAAGGCACTTTAAAGCAGCATGTCCTTAAATGGGGAGAATACGAAGACCTTGCCTACTATGGAATAGTAAATACGGAATATTTTAATCCATTAAAAAGAAAAGAAGCACGCTGACTCAAGGATCAGCGTGCTTCAATTATTTCCATTAAGGAAAAGTTAAGAATTGAATTGAATAATAGGCTTATTCCAAAATATTTCATCTCCAGGCATGCGGCCTGGATTAAAAAGGAGCAGGCAAAAATGAAAAAATGGATCTATATTGCTTTGGGTGTTTTAGTAGTAGGATTTGTTAGCTACCAATGGTATTCATCAAAAAATAGCACACAAACGGCTTCAGCCAGTGTAAGGACTGCTGTTGTCCAACAAGGCAAATTAGAAGTGAAGATTAGTGGTTCTGGAACAATACAGCCAGTTACGAGTGAAGATATTAAATCAACGATTGATAACAACGAAATAGATGAAGTGTTAGCCGCTGCAGGTGACGAGGTAAAGAAAGGGGACGAGCTTATTACGTTTACTGACGGAAGTAACCCTGTTACAGCGCCTGCTGATGGTGTTGTCACCACCATGTCTGTTACTGCAGGAGAACGTGTGACAAACGGACAAGTTGTTGCCCATTTAACAAACTACAAAGATTTACAATCCGTCGTTCAAATTGATGAACTTGATATTCCAAAAATTAAAAAAGACCAAACAGTTAGTTTAAAAGTCAATGCCTTTCCAGACCAAACGTACACGGGAAAAGTTACAGCTATTGCCGAGGAAGGGACATCAACAAATGGTGTTTCTACCTTTGATGTAACAATCCATATCGATAAACCCGACAACCTCAAAGTTGGAATGAGTACAGAAGCCAGTATTTTAACCGCAAGTAAAGATAATGCCCTTTATGTACCACTTGATGCCATTTACACGTCCAATAATCAAAAATATGTCATTGTCGCATCATCAGAAACAACTAATCAAAATTCAGGGACCGAGCAAAAAACTGTTAAAACGGGATTAGCGAATGAAGATTATGTGGAGATTACAGATGGAGTAACGGCAGGAGAAACCGTTCAGTTACCGCAATTAGCGACAGGAAGCACCTGGAATAATAGCCAAAGAATGATGCAGGGCAGCGGTTTTGGAGGCGGATTCGGCGGTTTCGGTAACACTGGCGGCTTTAACCGCAGCGGAACCGGACAAAGGCAATTTGGTGAAAGGAGCGGAAACTAGTGGTAAGACCGATTATTCAAATTAGTAACTTAAAGAAAACCTATAAACTCGGTGGTGAAACAGTTCATGCCCTAAATAATGTATCTCTTGATATCCAAAAAGGAGAATTTTTAGCTATTATCGGCCCTTCAGGTTCAGGTAAATCAACCTTAATGAACATGATTGGATGCCTGGACCGGCCACAGGCCGGTAAGTATCTCCTTGATGGTAAGGATATTGGAAAAATGAATGATAATCAGTTAGCAACGATTCGGAATCAAAAAATCGGATTTATTTTTCAAAATTTTAATTTATTAACAAAATTAACTGCCCTTGAAAATGTGGAACTGCCCTTGTTATATAGCGGTGTTCCAGCAAAAGAGCGTCGGGAGAGAGCGTTAGCGGGACTTAGTAAGGTTGGATTGAAAGAGCGTGCAGGGCATTTACCTACACAGCTTTCAGGCGGCCAGCAGCAGCGGGTAGCGATTGCTAGAGCCCTTGTTGGCAATCCTTCCATCCTTCTCGCTGATGAACCGACAGGTGCGCTGGACAGTAAAACCAGCAAAGAAATATTGCAGGTAATGAAAGAATTAAACGAGTTAGGCCATACGATTGTTTTAATTACCCACGATTTAGCGATTGCCAAAGAAGCAAGGCGAATGGTAAGCATTCAAGACGGACAGCTTCAGGAGAATGGGGGTGAACTCATTGGGAATTTTGCAATCTATTAAAATGGCATTGCGGAGCATTCAAAGTAACAAGCTAAGGTCAGCATTAACGATGCTCGGCATGATCATTGGTGTTTCCTCCGTCATCGTGCTCGTCTCGATTGCCCAAGGTTCGGCAAAAAACGTTACCAGCCAAATTAATCAATTAGGGACAAATCTTTTGACAATTAATACCTTTGGGACGGACTTAACCCTAACAGAAGATAAAATTAATGAGCTAAGTAAACTGAATGGAGTCAAAGCATTATCCCCGGTGGTTTCCGGCCGTGTAAACGTGAAAAAGGATCGAACCACCTCACAAGTTACGTTAACAGGGACCAATGCTGATTATTCCAAAGTTCGGGATACTAAGGTAAGTAATGGCCGTTTTATTAATGACCTTGATATAGAATATAGACAGAAAATTGCCGTTATCGGCTCGGAAACGGCCTCCACCTTTTTTGGCGCGGAAAATCCAGTAGGTCAATATATTCAAATTGAAGGGACATCCTTTAAAGTTGTAGGGGTTCTCGTGTCTAAAGGAAGCTCACTAGGTCAAAGTGGTGATAATGTCGTGATTGTCCCGCTAAGCACAGGGCAGCGGTTAGTGAAAAGCACATCAATTAATCAAGTTTATTTACAAGGAAAAAGCGAGGATCAAATGGATTTCGTTATGAATGAAGTAGAAATGGCATTGGCTTCAATGTATCCAGGTAAAAGTGATTCCTATAGTGTGACAAACCAGCAGGATATCATGGATACGATGAGCTCCGTATCTAGTACAATGACGATGATGTTAGGCGGAATTGCCAGCATTTCCTTATTAGTTGGCGGGATTGGCATAATGAATATCATGCTGGTATCTGTATCAGAACGTACAAAGGAAATCGGGATTCGGAAAGCCATTGGAGCGAAAAGGCGTGATGTACTTCTTCAATTCCTTATTGAAGCAGTCGTATTAAGCGGTGTTGGCGGTCTAATCGGCATACTCGCCGGAGTCGGAATTGGGAAAATACTTTCCTCCATTCTAAGTTTAACCGTTTCCTTTACATCATCCGTTATGCTTTTATCCTTCTTATTCTCATTGGCTGTTGGTGTGGTATTCGGGGTGTTCCCTGCTAATAAAGCATCTAAATTAAACCCGATTCAAGCCCTTCGTTATGAATAATTAAGTTTAGGGCGGACTCGACTATGTTGTGTCCGCTCCGTTTGCTTTATAATGAACGTATTAAATAAGCCTATATTAAAATTGGAGAGATTATATGCGGTTATTAGTTGTAGAAGACAATCTTTCATTATTAGAATCTATTGTCGAGCTTTTATCGGATGAATTTGAAGTGGATCAAGCATCCAATGGGGAAGACGCATTGTTCTTAGCGATGCAGAATATTCATGATGCGATTGTCTTGGATGTAATGATTCCGGAAATTGACGGATTTGAAGTACTGCAAACCATCCGTAGGGACGGCATCAAAATACCTGTCCTATTTTTGACAGCCAGGGATTCCTTAGAGGATCGCGTAAAAGGTTTGGACTTCGGCGGTGACGATTATTTAGTAAAGCCTTTTCAGGCTGCTGAGCTAAAAGCAAGAATTCGGGCATTATTAAGAAGAAGCGGCAGTTTAACGACCAATCAAACGATTCAGTATCGAGGAATTGAGCTGCTCGGGAAGGA
Source organism: Neobacillus bataviensis (assembly GCF_019969725.1). The sequence continues at coordinate 374,302 of NZ_JAHXYW010000001.1, read as the reverse complement.
AAGAGATATTCAAGTCGATAGTGATTCTATTAAGCTTACTACTAAGCAATATGAGCTATTGGAATATTTAATCCAAAACAAAGGCGCGATTTTAACAAAAGAACAGATTTATGACCGGGTTTGGGGCTTTGATTCCGATACGACAATAGCAATAGTCGAAGTGTTTATGCACCATCTTCGTAAAAAACTAGAACCATCTGGGTATCATGCAGATATCAAAACGATTCGTGGCGTAGGATATATGCTGAGCGAGGAATAGGAGTATATCATGTTTCGTCAAACACATATTAGACTTACTCTGTTAAACTCCTTGGTCTTTATCATTTTGATTAGCATCCTTGGGAGCATCATTTATTTTTATACCGAAAATCGACTTTATAAGGATGTTAATCAATCATTACTGGAATCCGTGAACCATATTGAAGACCAAGACCAACGGCCGCCCGGGCTAAGTGCTAAGCATGATGAAGAAGAGACTGGACCGAGATTCATTCGGAGAGACCCGCGAATTATGACCTTGATTTGGGATGCGAATAACAATCTTTTAGCAGAACAAAACCGGGAATCTGAGCTTTTTCAAGATAACGAAGAATTTATTCGCCCGAAAAAGTTAAAAACTTTACAGGATGTTGATGTAGAGAATTTTTCATTCCGTTATATGGCTTATAAGGTCTATCATCCTCAATTTGGGAAAATAACAGTCCAATTCATCCGCAATGTCAATTCAGAGAAAGAGCTCTTGGATAGGCTTTTGATCATAATGCTGATCGGATGCGGCCTAGGGATTATTTGTGCTTTAGCATCGGGATATTTCTTAGCAGGAAGAGCGCTCGTCCCGATAAAGAATGCCTGGCAGAAGCAGCAGGAGTTTGTTTCTGATGCATCACATGAGTTAAGGACGCCTCTTGCTGTTATCCAGGCAAAGACGGATTTATTGTTCCGAAGTCCTTCCGCCACCGTACAGGATAAAATACTCGATGTATCTGCGATTTCTACGGAATCAAGACGCATGTCCAAGCTGGTAGCTAACCTTTTAACGCTGGCACGGTCTGACTCCGATCAAATCGAAATGAAGAAAGATTCGTTTCAGCTGGATGCCCTTATAAAGGAAATCCTCCAACACTATGAAGAAATCGCGATGTACCAAGAAAAGTCGCTTCGGTTAGAAGCTAATGAACCAGTTAAATTTTATGCGGACAAAGAAAGGATTCATCAGCTGATTGTTATTTTGTTAGATAATGCGATGAAATACACAAACGAAGGCGGGGATATCCTGCTTTCCTGCAGGCAGACCCATTCTTCGATTATCTTAGAGGTAAAGGATAATGGAATCGGCATTCCTGAACAAGATATACCTAAAATCTTTGACCGTTTTTATCAAAGTGATAAAGCTCGGACAGCCGCTGAAGGAACCGGTCTTGGATTATCAATCGCCAAGTGGATCATTGAGAAACATCATGGAAAAACAAAAGTTCAAAGCACCCTTGGAAAGGGTACGACAATTGAAATCATTTTTCCAAGAACCCAAAAAAATTAAATTTGGGTTCTTTTTTTAAGAAAATCTTAAGGAAACCCCTTCATAATATGCTTATCAATTTGTCCAAATACAGCATGGTATTTGAAGGGAGAAAATTTCATATGAAAAAAATGAGAAGAGCACATTTGTGGATCGGCTTAATTGCTTCTGTTCTAATCTTAATGGAGTCCATCACGGGACTGCTGATGAACGAACCTTGGCTCATTGGCCAAGCCCAAGTTGAAGGCGGCCGCGGTAATTTCCAACCAGGACAATTCAACCAAAGACAATTTAATCAAGGCCAGTTTAATCAAGACCAAGGGGGCCAGGGTACGAGTCAAAATTCAGGACAAGCGAATAGTCAAATGCCAGGTCAAGCGAATGGTCAATTCCAAGGACCACCAGGGTTTGGGAATACCGGTAACTTCGCTTTCAGAACACGAGGTGAAGGTATGGGCCAGGGCTCTATCGTAAGCACGATTAGGGGGCTACATGAAGGGAGAATTGGCAATACTAATATCAAATGGTTGATCGACCTTACTGCAATTGCCATGATTTTTTTAACGGGGTCTGGTATCTATTTATCACTTAAAGTTCTCAGTGCCGATCGAAAAAGAAGAAAACGCCAAGAAGAAAATTTTGAGGTATTTGTAGATTAATAAATGTGAAAAGCACACGGTTGCCCCGTGTGCTTTTCATAATTCTATTCTACAATGATAGTTCCTTTAAACATTTGCATGCCGCAGCTAAAGGTATATTCCCCTGATTTGTCCGGTGTAAAGGTAAGATTGGTTGTACCGGTTTTAAGGTTAACGTTATTAATATTAAAATCTGGAATCATAAAAGTGGATAAACAACTGTTCTCAAGCGGATTTTTGATTTCCAGTTCAACAGGCACTCCTTTTTTAACCCTGATTACGTTAGGGCTATATCCCTTTTCGGTTACATGCATTTTTACTTTTGGAGTTTGTTCCTTTGTCACATCCACTTCTGTATTTGCAGTCTCCTGAGTGGTTTGAGTTTGGGTTTGAGCTTGAGCGGTTTCTGTTTGGCCTGGTATTTTGACCATATCGCTCGAATACATAAATAAAAATAAGGAAACAAGCACAATTCCTGCACCAATAATCGCATATGGTGATAGCTCTTCGGTATTTATCGAATATTTACTATTTGTCGCTACAAAAATATAAACAATGACAAAACCGATGATAAGTATATAAAAACCAACTAAAATACCTAATAAAATCGAAGGGTTTATGAATTGAAGAAATACTCCGAGTATTGCGCCATTTATACCACCCATCAAACCTGCAATCGAGCCCATTAAGATTGCCAATAATCCAATCGGATGTCCGGCTAAGAACCCAATAACGAATCCAATTATCATACTGACTCCCACGACAAGGAAGGTCTCCCCGGATAAGATGCCGATGATACTCCCTGAAAGCAGGCCTGTGATAACCGCAATGACCATACTGATCATGACACCTTGTGTGCCTTCCAATTTGGTTTTATTGCGGTAAACAAGAAAAATAGAATACCCTGAGCAAATCATAACAATAGCTGCTGAAATAACCGAAAAAATGTCCATATTAGTCTCCTCTTATGTCGTTAGGGTTTATTAAGATTAAACAACATAAGAATATTATAAATGCAAAAATCTGACTTGGAGTTAGGGGCAATTGAACGTTTTATGAATATTAAGGCTTTGAGTGATTTTCTTTATCTAGAGCATTTTTATAAATTCGTTTTAGGGTTTCATTTTGCATTCTTATCAATTCAAGCAATAATTCTTTTTCTTCTTCTTCCTGCTCGAGTTCATCCTTGTCTTCTTTTTTCATGCAAATCACCCCGTTATTTCCTAATTATTTGCATTTTAACCGATTTATCTGTATGTTGAAAGCAGTATTTTGGTTTCGAATGAAAAATATCCCAAAATAAGATTTGACTTTTTGTTTTGGGACATATATAATTTTCAAAAAATACTATTGAAACATTGACGAGGACTAGTAAATTGAAACGGTCTTACAAAGAGAGGAAACCATTGGTGCGAGGTTTCTTAAGATCCCCATTTGAACCTGCCTCTGAGTTCTGTATCGGATAATTTTGAAGATACATGCGGATAAAATCCGTTATCATGCAAAGAGTTTAAAGCAATCGCTTTATAAATTTAGGGTGGTACCGCCAGGCCTTGGTCCCTTTTTAGGATCAAGGCCTTTTTTTATTGAAAAGCGGAAGCGCACGTTTAGCGGCGTATGGCCTGGAGCGCTTTGACTGAGATAAAGGAAACACGAAGAGCGGCAGCGATTCGATGTTGACTTATCGTAGGGAAAAGAGCGAAGGACACTAGCCGCTGGGCGCTGGAGCTAGACTATTCTCAAAGTCGAAAATTTTTATTAAATATTATAATGAGGTGTCAAAAATGGCAAAGGAATTTGTAAAAGATGTAACCAGCATGGACGAGGATTTCGCCCAATGGTATACAGATGTTGTCACAAAAGCAGATTTAATTGATTATTCAAGCGTCCGCGGTTCAATGATTATCCGCCCATACGGTTATGCTTTATGGGATAATATTAAAAATGAACTAGACCGACGCATTAAAGAAACAGGGCATGAAAATGTATATATGCCATTATTCATCCCAGAGAGCCTGCTTCAAAAAGAAAAGGATCATGTTGAAGGTTTTGCTCCTGAAGTAGCGTGGGTAACACATGGCGGTTCTGAAGAATTGGCAGAGAGATTAGTTGTCCGTCCGACTTCAGAGGTTTTATTCTGTGAGCATTACAAAAATATCATTCATTCCTATAGAGATTTACCAAAGCTATATAACCAATGGGCTAACGTAGTCCGCTGGGAAAAAACAACCCGTCCATTCTTACGGACATTAGAGTTCTTATGGCAGGAAGGCCACACGGCCCATGCGACTGATGAGGACGCGATGGAAGAAACGATTAAAATGCTGAATGTGTATGCAGCAATTTGTGAAGAAATTCTTGCGATTCCGGTTGTAAAAGGACAAAAGACCGAAAAAGAAAAATTTGCCGGAGCCAAAGCCACTTTTACAATTGAAAGCTTGATGCATGATGGAAAAGCATTACAGTCTGGAACCTCCCATCACTTTGGAACAGGGTTTGCTGAAGCATTCGGCATTCAATATACGGACAAAGAAGGTAAGCTTCAATATGTTCACCAAACATCATGGGGCTTTACAACAAGAATTATCGGAGCACTAATTATGGTTCACGGCGACGACCGCGGCCTTGTGATTCCGCCAAAAGCAGCACCAACTCAAGTTATGATTGTGCCAATTGCGCAGCATAAAGAAGGCGTTCTTGATTTTGCTTATGATTTGAAAAAATCTCTTGGCACTGTTGCTCGTGTTGATATTGATGCCAGCGACAAAAAGCCAGGCTGGAAATTCAATGAGTACGAAATGAAGGGAATTCCAGTTCGTCTTGAAGTCGGACCAAAGGACATTGAGAACAAGCAAGTTGTCTTAGTAAGACGGGATACATTAGAAAAGGTAATTGTTCCTTTGGATCAATTAGAAACAAAGTTGGTTGAATTATTGGATGACATTCAAAGCAATTTATATAACAAAGCCTTGAATCATCGTGAAGATAGAACCACTGTTGCCTTGACACTTCCTGAATTAAAGGAATCACTGGAAGCAAAACCAGGCTTTATCAAAGCAATGTGGTGCGGCGAGTTAGCCTGCGAGGAAAAAATTAAAGAAGACACGACGGCGACATCTCGTTGTATCCCATTCGAGCAGGAAAAACTGTCTGAAAACTGTGTTTGCTGCGGAAAAGAAGCAGATAAGATGGTTTATTGGGCAAAAGCATATTAAAAATTATATTTTTGGAGGCTCTTCCGATTCGGAAGGGTCTTTTATTACATATTTTTTAGCACTTACGACATATTTTCGGAGATTTACAACCAATTTTACGAAATTAACGACTTTTTCTGGAATTTAATTGGAAATTTATACTACCTTCCTATACTTATTTCATATTTTATGAAACTTACGACATATTTTCGGAGATTTACAACCAATTTTACGAAATTAACGACATTAGGTGGAAATTAATTGGAAATTAATGCAACCTATCTATACTTATTACATATTTTTTTGAAACCTACAACGTAATTTCGGACACTTACTACCAATTTTACGAACTTTTAGACATTTAATGGGAAATAATTACAAAAAACATAGTAATTAAATAAAAAAAGGAATCACGTCATGAGTAGCGAATTTTAATATGTCAGAAGGGGGACAAAAAAGATGAAACCTATACTAAAAGACTTTCTAGAAGAATTTTACTCAGAGCGGCTGCTGATCCGCAAACCAATGCCAGGCGACGGACAAGCCGTTTACGAAGCTATGCAGGCTTCAATAGAAGAACTGAAGCCATGGATGCCATGGGCCCATCGGGAGCAGACTAAGCTTGACGTTGAAGCAAACATGCGTGATGCACACGCCAAGTTTTTAACTCGCGAAGATTTAAGGCTGCACCTATATGATAAAGAGACTGGTAAATTCATTGGATCTTCTGGTTTACATAGAATTAACTGGGATGTCCCAAAATTTGAGATTGGTTATTGGATTGATTCGCGTTATAGTGGGAAAGGGTACATTACGGAGGCGGTAGAAGCAATTACAAATTTTGCTTTTACTGAATTGAAAGCAAGAAGAGTTGAGATTCGCTGCGATTCAAAAAATGTAAGAAGTAAAGCCATCCCTGAACGGCTGGGCTTCAATTTAGAAGGCATTTTAAAAAATGATGCTTTTTCAGCAGATGGTAATGAACTAAGAGACACTTGCATATTTGCAAAAACCGTATAAACCAATTAAAAAGAGAGTACCAAAATTGGTACTCTTATATACTATCTAGAATATATCTCTTAAAATAAAACTTCGTAATCGCTAAATATTCACGAGTATAGGATTTCGGTACAGCTATCAAAGGAGTCTTCGCAGGTATGCCCTTCACTTCCAAATCATTGTCACGTGCAATTGAAATGGCCCGATATAAATGAAAATTATTTGTAACGATGATTCCAACCTTAGCATCCTTTGGAATCAGCATTTTTGAGAAACGAATATTTTCATATGTATCAGTTGATTGATCTTCTAGGATAATACGATTCTCGCTAATTCCTTTGTTAATAAGCTCTCTCTTGATGGATTCTGCTTCGGATATATCTTCCCCAGGTCCTTTTCCCCCAGAGGCAATGACGATTGTATTTTCATTTTCCGTTAAATATTTCGCTGCTGATTCTATTCTGCTGGCAAAGGCTAGTGAAGGGACTGTTCCTTTCACCCTTGCCCCCAAGACAATCAAATAATCTGCATTCTTGGGTGCTTCCACATCACTATATTGACTAATCTTAACTTGTAAAAAGACGAAATAGATCAGCCCTAGAGCCATACATAGCCTCAGCAACTGAAATACTTTTTTCTTATTCTTCATGATTTCAAATCCATTTCAGTAAATTTTTATATAACAATCTATCATATTATACAAAATAATAATTTAGTATTGGTTGAAATTACTAACATATTTTTCAAATAGAGTATAATAATAGAAGAATCTTTTATCAATGTTAGGACTCCAACCATACATATTAGGAGGGAATTAAAATGTCAACAATTAGTTTGCTTAAGAAAAAAGCGGGTATTGTTTTAGAAAAGAAGAAACTGACAAATGTTGTGGCTCGAGTTGGTTTAGTGTTGGATATTTCTGGCTCAATGAGAGGGTTATACAAAAATGGTACTGTTCAGAAGGTGGTTGAGCGGATTTTGGCAGTTGCCAGCCAATTCGATGATGATGGCACACTGGATGTTTGGGTGTATGACAATGAATTTTCTCGTTTAAAATCAGTCACTGAGAGTGATTTTGTCAATTATGTTGAAGAGTATATTTTAAATAACGATTTGATTCATAAATTTGGGAGAAATGATGAGCCTCCTGTTATGGAGGACGTTATTGAGAAATACACCATTGAATCCCCATCTAAAGAACCAGCATTTATTGTTTTTATTAATGATGGCGGCTGCAAAAGAACGATTAAGAAACCTGTGGTCGAATCTTCGAATAAACCCATCTTCTGGCAATTTGTTGGCATAGGAGATTCCAATTTTGAAGTGCTCGAAAAATTAGACTCGATGGAAGGACGCTTTGTCGATAATGCGAACTTTTTCCATATTAAAGATATCGAAAGAACAACGGATGAAGAATTGTATAACCAGCTTTTAAATGAATTTCCTTCTTGGTTAGAAGAAGCAAAAACTAAACGGATATTATAACTTTACGATAATTTTATGAGGACAGAGTTACTTTATAAACAGGGGTTCTGTCCTCATGAATGCATCTTAATAAAGAGTCTTTTTATTCACATACCCACGAAAGTCCAAGTGTCCCAACCCCCGTATGTACTCCCGCAACGGTTATTAGCATTAAATTTTCTGTTTCAATCCCTGGGAATGAGTCGTTTACTAATTTTTCAAGCCGGATTGCCTTATCCAAGTCATTGGCATGGACGATGGCTACTTTTTGAACCTTTTTAGATTCGAGGTCTTCCTTTAATTTATTAACAAGCCACATTTGTGATTTTTTATCGGTACGGACTTTATCTTTAATTTTTGCAGCTCCTTCTTCGATTGATAAGATCGGCTTGATATTAAAAAGGGACGCTAATAGTTTTTGGCTGCCTGACACACGGCCGCTTTTGTGAAGCTGATCTAAATTGGAGGGCACTAAATATAATCGTGTGTCCTCACGATAATCATTTAAAGCAGCAACTACATCATGAATTTCCAGCCCCTGCTCCACCAGTTCAATTCCGCGTTTAATTAAAAAAGATAACGGATAAGACCCAGTTTGTGAGTCAATCGCAAACAATTTAAAATCTTCCAGGCCAGCTGCCATGACAGAGTATAGATAGGTACCAGTTAAAAGACTCGAAGCGTGGATAGCAATTCCAAAGTCATAGTCTTCTTTTAATTGACGATAAAGTTCTACAAAATCATTAATGGAAGGCTGGGAGGACTGAAACTTCCCATCTTCGGTTTTCATTCGATCATAAAATTCCTGTTCGGAAATATCAATTGTTTCCTTATAAAATTCATCATTAATTACAACGTGCAAGGGAATCACATGTACATGGTGCTGTTGAATGAATTCTTTACTTAGAGAAGAAGTCGTATCGGTGATCCAAGCAATTTTTGCTTTCTTCATATTTTCCTATCCTGCCTTTATAAAATCCTTTTTCTAACTAGGTTCACAATACAAAAATAGCAAATTTATCACTAGTTACATTTGTCATATTAAAAAGTGAACAATTTGTGAAATGTTTTGCAAAAATTAATGAATCATAGCAAAGTGTGATTTAAATCACTTAATTGATGTGAATTTAGCAATATAATCACTTTGGAAATAGGGAAAACAAGTAAGGAGTGTTTAAAATGCTAAACCAAAAAACAATTGATATTATTAAATCAACCGTACCCGTTTTAGAACAACATGGAGAAAAGATTACAACGCGCTTTTATCAGCTAATGTTCGGGAATCACCCAGAACTTTTAAATGTTTTTAATCATGCAAACCAAAAACAGGGCAGGCAGCAAAAAGCTCTTGCCGGAACGGTATATGCCGCTGCCATGTATATTGATAATCTTGAAGCCATTATTCCTGTTGTAAAACAAATTGCCCATAAGCATCGAAGCCTTGGGATTAAACCTGAACAATATCCAATCGTCGGAAAACATCTGCTGCTTGCAATTAAGGAGGTTTTAGGCGATGCAGCAACAGATGAAATTATTGACGCCTGGGCTCAAGCCTATGGTGTCATCGCAGATGCCTTTATTAGTATTGAAGCAGAAATGTATGATGAAGCTGAAAGCCAAAAAGGCGGATGGGATGGCTTCCGAAATTTTGTCGTTGATAGGAAAGTAGTTGAAAGTGATGTCATTACGTCCTTTTACCTTAAGCCTAAGGATCAAAAGGAAATCGCGGACTTTATTCCAGGTCAGTATATCAGTATCAAGCTAGAGATCGAGGGAGAGGAATATACCCATATTCGTCAATACAGTCTCTCTGATGTACCTGGTAAAGATTATTACCGAATCAGTGTTAAGCGTGAATCAGGAGTACAATGTCCTGATGGTATGGTCTCCAATTACCTTCATGCTCAAGTGAATGAAGGAGATATTTTGAAGGTAAGTGCTCCAGCAGGAGATTTTGTCCTTGATACAGAAAAATCAACACCATTGGTTCTATTAAGTGGCGGCGTTGGGTTAACACCAATGATGAGCATGTTAAAAACGGTTGTGGAAGTGCAGCCGGAACGAAAGGTTACCTTTGTACATGCCGCTGCCAATGGAAATGTTCATGCTCTTAGGGATGAAGTAGAGGAATTATCTCAACTGGAAAATGTATCATCCTATTTCTTCTATGATTCACCAACAGAGGAAGACCGCAAGAACAATCGTTTCGATGTAGAAGGTTATGTGACAAGTGAATGGCTGCAAGAAAAAGTCTCTATTGAAAATGCCGATTTTTATTTCTGCGGACCAGTACCTTTTATGAAAGCAATTAATCGCTTTTTGAAAGAATTAGGAGTAAATGAAGAAAGAATTCACTTTGAATTCTTTGGTCCAAAGGGCAATTTAGAAGATTAATAGTGTAAAATGCCGGTTTCCAACCAGGAAGCCGGCATTTTTTTATTAATAATTAATGGGTATTCGATTACTATATATGCGAAAGATGGATAAAATATGGTTATGACAAAAAATGGTCTTAACTATTTATTAGGGAGAGGTGAAGATTATGGAGTTTTTACTTTCCTTTATGAACGAATATGGATACCTCGTCCTATTTCTCTCATTGGCACTTGGAATTATCGTACTGCCGATTCCAATGGAAGCCTTGATGGGTTATGCAGGTTTTCTTTCATTTCAAGGTCAACTAAACTGGATTGGCTGTGTCATTGCAGCTACACTGGGCTGTGTAATTGGTATGATCGTCTCGTACTATATTGGGGCTAAGCTTGGTATGCCCTTTTTTGAAAAATATGGTTCACAGTTGCGTTTTCGCCCGGAAAAGATTCATTCCACCTCAGTATGGTTTAATAAATATGGAAACAAGCTTTTAATTATTGTTTTTTTCATCCCTGTTTTAAGACATATTACGGGCTATTTCTTAGGAATTACCCGGCTGCCTATAAAGGTATTTTCCATCTATTCTTTTTTAGGATCTTTTCTATGGGTTGCCAGCTTTATTTTGTTAGGAAAAATGCTCGGTCCGAATTGGGAGCTCCTATTTCACGGGATCATTAAGAAATACATAATGGTAATTTGCATTATTCTCGGAATATTACTTTTAGGTGTTTTGCTATTTAAAAAATATAAAAAAGGAATCTTAAAACAAGAACAAACTAGGTAATAAGAAAGTAGGAATCCATATGCGGATTCCTTTTATTTTTACTTTGAAATAGGTCATTTTAATTATTTAACACTGTTGATTGGAGCGGAAAGCGAAGCGCCTGGAGCGCAAATCAACAGCCCAGTCAAAAATGAAATGTTAATAAATAATGAACATTACATATTTGAAAGTCCTGAAAGTTTGATTCATTCTTCATCTGTGATTAAATAAGAGAAAAGGCCAGAAAGGATGAGTTTTTTGAATAAAAATGTCATACGATCCATTACTGTCATATCAGTCCTATTTTGCCTCCTCTGGCTGATCGGTCTTGGCTTTGCAGTGGGTGAGTATTATGCAGGTAAACCAGAGAAAGTACCGGAAACAAACACGGTATCTAAAAAAGTGGAAAACAAAAAAGGATTAACCATCCTGGCCCTTGGCGATTCACTCACACGTGGAACGGGGGATGAGACTGGTAAAGGATACGTCGGCGTTTTAATGGATGAAATTAAGGAAAAAACAAAGCGTCCTGTTCAGTTAACAAATCTCGGCATCAATGGACAAAGATCGGACCAGCTTAGAAAGCAAATCGGAGAAAAGGAAGTACAAAGACAAATCCAAAAAGCTGACATGGTACTCGTAACAATTGGCGGAAACGATTTATTTAGAGGCGGGCAAGGATTAGTTGACTTCCAAGCAGGAAACATTGCTACTATTGAGAAAAAATATCTTGATAATTTGAAATTTATTTTCGAACAAATCCGTAAAAGCAATAGTAAGGCAAACGTGTTTTTTATTGGTTTATACAATCCCTTTATTGAATTGAATCAAGGAAAAGAAATGTCAAAGGTCGTTCGTCACTGGAATTACGACAGTGCAGAAGTAAGTGCAGCTTTTCCTAAAATCGTATTTGTTCCTACGTTTGATTTATTTGAACTGAAAGTTAATGATTATCTTTATTCTGACAAGTTTCATCCAAATTCAAAAGGGTATCGTTTAATTGCGGAAAGAGTGGCTTCATTACTCACCTGGTAAGGAGAGGGAAATATATGGAGAAAAAAATCACATTATCAGTGAAAAATTTAAAAAAAGTAATCGGAAGAAGAGAGATAATTAAGGACTTGACTTTTGATTTGCGTGAAGGGGAAGTATTCGGCTTCCTTGGACCAAACGGGGCCGGCAAAACAACCACCATTCGTATGCTTGTAGGCTTGATCAAACCGACTTCTGGCAGTATTCAAATTTGTGGAAACAATATTGAAAACCATTTTCAAGAAGCGATGACCAGCCTTGGCTGTATTGTTGAAAATCCGGAATTGTATCCATACTTATCAGGGTATAATAATTTGCTCCATTTTGCCCGAATGCTTGATGATGTTGGCGATGAGCGAATAAAAGAAGTTACTGAACTTGTTGGATTGACGGAAAGGATTCATGATAAGGTTAAAACCTACTCCTTAGGGATGAGACAGAGATTAGGAATTGCTCAGGCACTCCTGGGAAAACCTAAAGTGTTAATTTTAGATGAACCCACAAATGGGCTGGATCCGGCAGGAATACGGGAGATGCGGCAGTTTATCCGTTTTTTGGCAGAAGAAGAAGGATTAAGTGTCCTCGTTTCCAGCCATTTATTGAGCGAAATCCAACTTTTATGTGACCGGGTGGCGATTATTTCTAAGGGCGTCATTATCCGTGTTGATACGGTACAACAGCTTCTGGAGAATCGAGAAAGAGTAGTTTGGCACATAGATCCTTTTGAAAAAGGAAAACAAGTATTAAGCTCCTTAACATCCATTGAGGAAAAAGATGATCGAACCATTTTAACAGAATTCGATGAAAAGAAGACACCGGAATGGAATAAACGGCTCGTGGAAGCAGGAGTGTCTGTCATTGAAATCAATCGAAAAATGCCTGTACTCGAAGACCTATTCCTCGAATTAACCGGGGGTGATACGATTGAATAAACTGATTCAAAATGAAATGATGAAGCTGATAGCGAAAAAACGCTTGATTGTCATTGCCATCATTATCGGTATTCTCGTTATGTTATTTACATATGCACAGTATAAGCAGGTTCAAACCCAGCGTGAAAAATTAGGGACCAGTGACTGGAGAACGATTTTACAGCAGCAGATCGTCGATACGACTAATCGGTTAAGCAGCAGCCGAATTTCAGACGAATGGAAAAAGCAGCTTCAAATCTCTTTACAGCAGCAGCAATATTATCTGGACCATGACATTAATCCAGCAGAGCCGGGTGCCCCAACGTTTATGAGGATTTTCCTGGAAAGCTCGATTGATTTATTTATCCCTTTAATGGTCATGGTCATAGCCAGTGATTTGGTCTCTTCTGAACATAGTCTTGGCTCGATAAAGCTGCTTTTAACAAGACCTGTGAAACGGTGGAAAGTACTCATAAGTAAATACATAACTCTCTGTTTAGCAGTATCATTAGTGATTGCGATTGCTGGTATTTTGTCTTATGCCATTTCTGGGGTTGTTTTTGGCTATAAAGGCTGGGGAGCCCCGATTTTAACAGGATTTAATGTGACGGATACAGGTTTAAATACGTCAGAAGTCAAGCTTTTAAGACTGTGGAAGTTCTTGTTAATGGATTTTGGGCTTGTATGGTTCGTTTCTATAGTAGTTGGTACATTATCCTTTATGTTATCCGTTTTGATTCGAAGTACGGCCGCTGGTATGGGTGTAATGCTCGCTGCATTAATTTCAGGTGCAATCTTAAGTAATATGGTTTCATCTTGGGAATCAGCAAAATACTTTTTTATGGTCAATTTACGATTAACGGACTACATGAAAGGGACGGCACCACCCATTGAAGGAATGAATCTTTCATTTTCAATGATGGTTTTGTTTGTTTGGTGGGCAGCAGCCCTTCTTGTTTCCTTTATAGTGTTTACAAAAAAAGATGTTTATTAATGAAAAACTATTTCCGATCCGGCGGAAATAGTTTTTTTATTCCTATAATTTATATTTGATAGAAAATTTTTAATTTTATAAAATAATAGTGTATACATGAAGATCTGGAGGGGTCAGTATGTCATTTACCATTAAAAAAATTGATCATGTTCAGCTTGCAGGACCAAAAGGGTGTGAGGAAGCTGCAAGAGAATTTTTTGGTGAAATCCTTGGGTTAACTGAGGTGGAGAAGCCAGAGGAATTAAAAAAACGCGGCGGGGTATGGTTTGAATTCAGTACCTTTCAAATCCACATTGGAGTGGAGGAACCGTTTGCTCCAGCTAAAAAAGCACACCCGGCTTTCGTAGTTGAAAATATTGAAGACTTAAAAGCCCGCCTTCAGGAGAAACAAGTTGATTTTACATCTGACGATAATCTTCCTGGAGCTTCACGGATTCATATCCACGACCCATTCGGCAATCGTATGGAATTTTTGGAGTGGGTATAGAAGTTTATAATGAAATTATCAGTTATTAATAGACAACAATATGAATTACTTAAAGGGGATTGTTCATTTTGGGATCAAAAAATTGCAGAAATACTGATCCTGGAAAAATTTCCGTTAACTGACATTCGTAGATATCATTATGGTGCCAATATTGTTTACAGTTTCGGAGAAAATCAATTTGTCATAAAGTTATTTCCAAAGCACTTAAATGAACAGTATACGAGAGAATTAGAAGTTCTCACAATTCTTGAAGGAAAAATAAAAATCGTCGATACACCAAAACTGGTCAATCATGGTTCATTTGAAGGCTGGAATTATTTAATCATGACCCAGCTTCAGGGGGAACTGTTGATTGATATTTGGGATCGCTTAACAAATGAGGAACAAGAGAATCTAAGTAAAGATTTAGGAAAGACGATAAAGGAATTTCATGAAGTTCCGATTACGGGTTTAAAACAATTGCCAAATAATTGGAACGGTTTTATACAAAGTCAGTTCAAAAATATGAAGCATTACCACCAAAATATGGAGTTAAATTCGAATTTATATTCAGATTTAGATTTATATGTAGAAGAAAAATATATTAACACAAATCCTGAGAATAAATTGCTTACAGGTGAATACACTCCTTTTAATTTACTGTTAAACAATAGAAATGGAAATTGGAAGTTAACTGGCGTTATTGATTTTGCTGATTGTTTTTTGGGAGATGGTGACTATGATCTATTAGGACCTATCCTGTTTATGTTTATTAGTAATCAAAAACTTATTAAGCATTTCCTTGAGTCTTATGGTTTTCCCAAAATACAGGTGAATCACGTACTGCAAAAAAAATTAATGACGTATACAATTCTCCATCGTTTTAGCGATATAAATTATTTTGCATCGCAAAACCAGAAGGCTAAACTTGCAGCTAATTTTAATGAATTGGCGAGAATCCTTATTCCGATCTCCTAATCGAACAGCCCCATTTAAAAAAATGGGGCTGTTCTCCTTACATGGGGGGGATTTAAGGGGGATTACTGAATAAAGTCAGGTTATTGTTTTGCTGTAATTTTTACTGGTTCACGGTTAACACCAAAATGCTGATTTACAATAAGAGCAGGACCACCAAGATTATATAGGTACCTTGCTTCAATGACCTGTTTGATAAACGCTCCAAATAAGCCAGAAAGGCGGAATTTGCCAACTTTTCCAACAGCCGCTGTTGTTCCAATGGAGGCAACAGACCCTTTATGGTGGTATTCAAAGGCTGTTAGATCTTTCCCTCGTATTGTGGCAACAATATTTTTTGCACATATATCGGCTTCCTGTAAGGCAACTTGTGCGGTTGGAGGCAATGCTGTTTTTTCATCCTTCATGAATAATGAACAGTCTCCGATACTAAAGACGTTTTTCCTGTTTTCAACTCGAAGGAAGCGGTCTACAGGGATTTTACCTTTTATGAGTGGTAATCCGCAATTTTGCAGGATTGAGTTGCCTTTTACCCCGCATGACCAGATAAGTGTCCGTGTGGCAATCTCCAGATTATTTTCTAGACTAACTTTTTCAGGCGTACATTCCAAAATTTTGGTTGCCATGTGTAATTCCACATTCATTTTTTCTAACACTTCAGTTGTATATTGAATAGATTCTTCCGGAAAAAATGGAATCACTGAAGCTGCAGCCTCAACAGCGACTATTCTCACCTTATCATATGGAACATTATGCTTTTTACATAGCTTTGGAAGTCCTTCAGCTAATTCGCCAAGTATTTCAATTCCTGTAAAGCCGCCTCCAGCCACGACAAAGGTCAAGCGGGAAGGATCTTGATCCTCATTATAAAGAGTTAGTTGCTTGATAATTTGATGGTAAATGGCTTTAGAACTTCTAAAACTTCTTATTTCAAATGCGTTTTCTTTAATACCAGGGATTCCAAACGTTTCAACTTCAAATCCTAATGCCACTAATAAATAATCATATTCCACTGTATCTCCGCCTTCTAGGTGTATTTCCAGGCAGTTGATATCAATAGAAGAGACTGTGCCTTTTTTTAAATGAGTTTTGTCTTGGTCAATTAGGTCGGGAATGGACATGGCAATTTGCCGGTCTACTGCTGTTCCAGAACCGATTTTATGAAGCTGGGTTGTAATATAATGATAATCATGCTTATTTATCAGGATTACTTCCGCCTCACCTGGTTTTAGCAGCTTTTCAAGTTTTTTAGTTGTCATGATTCCGCCGTATCCGGCACCCAAGATTACGATTTTCGGTTTTTTCATGATTTATTCACTCCTAATAATGTGAAATATTTCACAAATTTATTTTTAAAAAATAGAGCAGTCGCTCCTGCGTTTTATTGTGAAATATTTCACATAAATTCTTATTTATAGATTACGACACAGTAAAAAAGAACTCAAGAGTGTTATCCCTAAATTTTTGTCAAAATGGTAAATTTTTTTTGAAAAACTGGGCATGATAAATTCGTGCCAATTTAAAACTGGTTTAATCTTCTAAGTATAAAAGTGAGGATGTGATATTGAATGAAGTTAAAATTGTTCAGTTTGTCGTTGGGGCTATTATTGACATTTCCAGGAATTGTGGGTGCACATGAACATGCACCGGTAGAACACATGGAAAAAACGCCTTGTGACTGTGCTGAAGGCAAACAGCATCATCAAATGCACAGAGACTGGCAAGCCCATATGCAGGAAAGAGAGCAAAAGCTTCTGGCTTGGGTAGACCAATTTACACCCAATAAGAAAGCCGAATGGACGAAGGTACTTGATGAAAGAAAGACGCTTCACAAGCAGTGGATGAGTCCTGAAAATGCAAAGAAGCGCGAGCAATGGAAAAATGAGAAAATGGCAAAGATGCAGGAATTAAAAAAGCAATTGGATGAAGGTAAAATTACAAAAGAGGAATTCATAAAGCAGGCACATGGCGGCAAGGGGATGGGACACTGGAAAATGTACCATGATTTAAGTCTTGCCGTTGAGAAAAAAGATAACAAACAAGCAACGCTGCTATTAAATCAGTTATTACAGCAAACCAAAGAACATAACCAAAAACTAAAAGAATTATTAAAGAAATAATTACTGTAGTGAAAAAGCCAACTCTCAAGGATTGGCTTTTTCTAATTTAAGTAGTTAAAAAGTAAAACCTGGGGAAATTAATAATGATGCAGATTTGAGGAGGTATCTGAATGAAACGAAAAAATTTAATGCTGGCAACTGTAGGTTTAGGGGCAGCGTTTTTACTTCGAAATGAAAAATCCCGAAAAATGCTTATGAACCAGTTTCAAGCGATGGCACAGAAATCCCGGAAGTAAATAATAACAAAAACATCCCTTTCGAACGAAGGGATGTTTTTCATTTGTGATATTACTTTTTTAAGTCAATTTTTTCCTGTTTCGCTTCTTTTATATCTTCTTTAATTTCTTCCTTGATATCGTCGGCAATTCCTTCAGTCGCTCTCTTAAACTCACGAATTGACTTGCCAAACGCGCGTCCAATTTCCGGCAGCTTATTTGGCCCAAAGATAACCAAAGCAACCACTAAAATTAAAATTAATCCCGGTACACCAATATTTGAAAACATAATTACATCTCCTAGTGAGTGGCTGGTAAATAGTCTACATTATTATAACGGATATACTATAATTATTCTAGTTTTTCAGCAATTTTGCTTGAGCTAAAGTATCAGATACATTTTTCCCATCATAAAAGTCCTTTATAACTTTATCTGTATATACCCAGCCTTTCCAGCCAATATGAATCGTATCCTTCATAAAATAAGGGTCATATTCATGATTTGAAAAATCGGCAATTTGAAAGCCCTCGGACTCAATTTGCTTTTTTATTCGGGTGTAATACGCTTCCCGGCCTTCTAACGGAAATCCTGTATAATCATACCACTTCCCATTTACGGGAACAGATACAAATAATGGTTTTGCTCCTGATTCCTTCAGCAAATCAAGGACAAGCTGGAAATCACCATATTCAGGGGATTCACCATAGGATGCTCCGACCTTTGAATCCTTTAAGGAAGGAACCATTTTCTTTATTTTATTGTATTGATAATTACTAATATTAAAAGGATTATTCGTTGATTGTCGTTCACCCAAATGCTCAGCTTGGACTTCTAATTGGTCCCAGGATTTATTTCGGACTTTTTTGTTAATATCACGATTACGGGAAAAACCGCCTGCGAGCGTATAATAAAAATCCTTTTTAACCAATAAATCATGATAAAGAGTGGCAAAGGGACGATAGATAGCAGCCTTTTTCTTTGTCAAAGGATCATTCGTAATTTCCGCTTTTAATATCGTTGAAAGTAGCGGGTCACTATTTATCGGAGAAAAAGTAAGCAAACGCTTAATGGCTTTTTTCTTTATCACTGGATCTATATTTTGATTCAAGGCAAAATCATATCCTTGAAGGGAAGAATAATTGGGAACAAAATGGCTTTCGTCTGCTCCTCCCGGTTGAAACCATTGCGGAGACAGGACAAAAACGAGCCTTTTCCCCTTAAGCTGATTCGTATGCTCTGCAAAATTTAAAAAGTGAATTAACGATTCTGTCCCGCCACGGCCAACAAGAAATGGTGTAAATCCATCCTTCGATTCCTTAAAATAATTGGACGGATGAAAACGGTCCAGCCTTGCAAGCTCGGATGAGCCATAAATCGGCAAATACTGTTTATTCTCCAACATCTTTTCTTGAACATACTTTCCTTGAAACATAAATGGATTTAATTCCGTTGCCGCTTGAGCAACTCTAGATTTTGGAATGAGGTCTTCAATCCATTGGCTGGGTATTAGTATCAACATAGCCAGAACAAGGAAAGCTAAGAAAATTGGTGAAAATAAAGGTTTTTTCATCTTCTATCAGCCAATAAATTGGCAATGTTATTTGGCGTGTTCCAACTTTCGCGATCGAATTCTGTGATAGGAATGAGAATATTAAACCGTTCCTCGGCCTGAACAAGTAATTCAACAGTGCCAAAAGAATCCAACAGACCAGACGTAAATAAATCAATATCCGGATTTTCCTTCACAACATCGTCCTGGCAGATTTCAGCTAATAATGCGATAACTTCATTTTTAAATTCCATGTTAATCAAACTCCCTTTTGAAATAATTGTCCTGAGAAAATATAAAACCCAAAGCAAATGAAATGGAACGTAATGATAATAGCTGCAACACGGGTAAATTTATTGTTTGGCCACCATTTATGTTTCTTGTTAAATCGTTCAAATGAATTATAAAGAACCATCAGTAGGGCGTGATAAATTCCATAGAGAATATATTGGATTTCAAGGCCATGCCAGAAGCCCATGATTGAAAAGAGTAAAATATAGCCAAGATTTGAGACAATGTTGCGGTTTTTTATCCATTTCTTCTTTGTCATCCAGAAAACAAACCTCATGTAAACATAATCTCGAAACCAGAAGGAGAGACTCAAATGCCAGCGATTCCAAAAATCTTTGATATTCCGGCTGATAAAAGGTTTGTTAAAGTTTTCAGGAGATTTAATTCCCATAATATAACTAACACCAATCGCGAAAGCACTATATCCTGCAAAATCGAAAAAGAGATAGAGGCTGTATGCATACATATAATATAAGTGATGCTGAAATTGGCTATGGGCAATAAATCGTAAATTAGCGATAAAAAAATGATTGATAGAATAACCAATAATATATTTATATAAAAATCCAAGGAAGATCTTATTGATTCCATCATAAAGGAGCTGCTTATAATCATCTCCGGAAATTTGCGTTTCTAGATCCTTCTCAAACCGGCGGTATCGGTCAATCGGACCCGATGAAATGGTTGGGAAGAACAGGATAAAATATAACAGCTTAGATAACGGCAGTTCCTTTTTAATAAGCCCATCTCTAATCTCCATAATGATTTGTGTACCCTTAAAGGTTAAATAAGAAATTCCCAGAAAACCAATTACGCTAAGGTGCGAAAAATAAGGCAGGAGCTTCGAAACGGCCAAGGGCAGAATTGATAGAAAAACCGCCGTGTAAAAAATGCCATTGCCATTCGATTGTTTTCGGGAATGGATATATAACCTGATTAATAAAACCTGCCAAATGGTAAACAGTATTAACGCCAATGCCTGATTAAGAGAAGATGAAAATATCAAACCTAAGGCAGCAATCGTTGCCAACATATTATAGGTATGAAATCTTTTTCCCCGTAAACCAAGAATAATAGTCGGTGCTAAAAGGATTCCGATGATGAAAAAGAATGTGAAGGAACCATATGGCGTCATGTCCGCACCATATCCTTTATTGTTTTTCGATCCAGTTTCCCATTGGCCGTAATCGGAAGCTCCTTATGATAGGAGAACTTCCTCGGAATCATGTAAGCAGGGAGAATTTCGCGAAGTTCTTTTTTTATCGCACCCGTTAACTGATATTCTTTTTCAAATTCATAATGATCAGGGATAATCACGGCTTCTAAATAGTCAATTTTCTCATTTTGAAAAACTGGTATGACGGCTGCAGCTTTCACAAATTTTGATTTGGCAATATGGAATTCAATCTCTTCTAATTCCATTCGGTAGCCATGCAGTTTAATTTGAAAATCAATCCGGCCTTTGTAGAAAATAAGCCCTTCTTGATTTTGGTAGCCGGCATCCCCTGTGCGATAGGCGAGATACCCATTATATTGAGAAAAAGCCCGTTCCGTTAGTTCCGGCTGTCCAAGATACCCTTTACTAACACTTGGACCGACAATAACCATTTCTCCATTCTCACCAGGGGAAGCCTCTTTACCATTTTCATCTAAAAATAGGATCTGTGTATCTTCTTTCGGTTTTCCAATCGGGAGATATGGATAGGAATCCAACATTTCAGCAGTAACCTCAATCGAGGTTACTGCTACCGTCGCCTCTGTTGGTCCATATGTGTTGAATATTTTTGCTTTAGGAAACCTGTCGAATAATTGCCGGCAGATGCCAACAGGGAGAATTTCCCCGCAAAATAAAAACACGCAAATATCAGGCAGCAGCTCCTCATTAAAAGAGGGGTCCATTAAACACATCTGCACAAAAGAGGGCGTAGATGTCCAAATTTGTGTTTTAGAATCATATAATGCCTCAAATAAAAGTTTTGGCCTTGCAATCATTTCTTTCGTGATAGCAAAAAGGGTTCCTCCGCTGACCAAAGCAGGGTAAAGGTCCATAACAGATAAATCAAAGGAATAAGGTGCTTGATTTATAAATCGAAATGGTCCATTGATCGGAAAATCCATAGTCATCCAATCCACAAAGCTCTCCAAATTAGCTGCTGAAATTTGAACTCCTTTAGGATTACCAGTGCTGCCGGAGGTATATATGATATAAAAATTATCTTGGTTTTCAACCCAGTTTTTGGGGTCAACTTGGTTTTCAAAGGGTTGCCCCAAAAGGATTTCCTCTAAAATTACAACAGAAATTGAAGTCGTATCAATGTCCAACTCTTGCCCAGAACAATTAATGACTAATTCCACTCGAGCACTGTTAATGATATTAATCACCCGCTCCGACGGAATCGAGGTATCTACCGGTATATAGGGATGACCTGACTTTACACTGCCTAAGAAAGAAACCAGCATTGAGGCTTCCATATGTCCATATACCAATATCGGTGATTGTTTTTGTAAATCTTGGTTTATAAGAAAGTCAGCCACTTGATCAGACTGTCTCCAAAGCTCGGAATAAGTAATTTCCACATTGGGTGAAATATAGGCCAATGTTTCGGGTTGTGATTGTGCAAGCTCTCTTATGGTGTTTAATATTCTCATTGTTTACCTACCTCACATTAAAAGTCGTTGTAAATATAAGAACCGGCACTTGCATCATTAAAACCGTACATAAAAAATAACAAAAGAAGTATCAGCAAATAATAGACAAAGCGGCCGAACCACTTTATCCTTTGATTGAGAAAGAAAGCTTTAAATCTAGCAAACATAGTGGTGTACCCCCTAAATCCCAACTGACTTAACTATAATAATTCGGTTTTGAATCTGTTGCATTAAAATTAGATGAGAAAAGAATTAATTTTAAGTGACCAAATCCTAAAAAATAATATAAAAAAGGCCAAGTTGTGACACTTGGCCTTTTTGAAAAGATGATTATAGAACTAAATCTGATTGAATGTAATGGAACAAAAGCTTAGCAGTATTTTCAAGCGACGATTGATGAGTCCGTTCAAAGGCATGAGATGAATCAATACCAGGTCCGATTAGTCCATGGACAATATCATGGCCGGCACGGATGGCTGCAGACGCATCGGAACCATAAAACGGATAAATATCAAGTTTATATTCAATTTGATTTTCTTCTGCTAAAGCAACTAAATTTTTTCGTAATTCATAATGGTAAGGGCCGCTTGCATCCTTTACGCAGATGGATACGGTGTATTCATCGGTAGATTGACCATCGCCGATAGCTCCCATATCAACGGCTAAATATTCAACTGTTTCCGGTGTAATATTGGAATTGCCGCCATAGCCGATTTCTTCATTATTAGAAATCAGAAAATGAGTCGTGTAAGGGAGTGTAATATTTTCAGTTTTTATCTGCTTCATTAACTGGAGCAACAAAGCTACGCTTGCCTTATCATCTAGATGGCGGGATTTTATGAAGCCGCTTGGTGTTACTTCAACACGCGGGTCAAAGGATACGAAGTCACCTACTTCAATTCCAAGTGCGCGAATATCATCGGCATTATGTACTTTTTCGTCAATTCGAATTTCCATGTTTTCCTGATTTCGTTCTGCTTTTCCGGCATCTTTATATACGTGGACGGAGGTCTGGTGCATTAAAATGGTCCCCGTATATTTTTTGCCGCTGCTTGTTTCTATCTGGCAATATTCTCCTTCAATCGAATTGAACTTAAATCCGCCGATTAGGTCAATTTTGAGTCTCCCATTCGATTTGATTTCCTTAACCATTGCCCCGAGTGTATCTACGTGAGCCGTCAGCATCCTGTGTCTGCTTTGATCCTTGCCTTCAATCGTCGCAATTAATCCGCCCTTACGGTTTCTTTTCGTCTCAATTTTCAGCTCGGAAAGGTATTTTTCAACAAAAGTTATAACTTCATTTGTATTCCCGGACGGGCTTGGAATTGATACTAAGTCCGTCAATAATTTCATGGTTTCCTCTGTATATTTATTTTGCACGGAATGTACCCCTTTCTGTTTTTTCATACAGTCTATTATACATTGATTGGCTTATATCGAAAATTAAACAATAGTGCACGTAAATTAAAACCATCCCTTTTTCTTAAACCAGAGAAACATTGATAACCCAATTACGCCCATTAAAACCAAAGAATAGCCGTATCCATATTTCCAATCCAATTCAGGCATATTTTTAAAGTTCATCCCAAAGATTCCTGCAATTAATGTTAGTGGAGCGAAAATGGAAGTCATAATCGTAAGAACCTTCATCACATTATTGGTTTGATGGGAATTTAACGAAAGATAGTTATCCCGAATGTCAGCGGTTATCTCTCGGTTTGCCATCAGCATTTCCGATAACTTTAAAAGATGGTCGTAGATATCAGAATAATATTCTTTTCTTGTAATTAAGTTTTTCAAATGCTGAGAATTTAACATTCGGTAGAGCAAATCACGCATTGGATTAACAGTATGCGTTAGATTTAATAACATATATCTTGTTTCGAATAATTCTTTTAATAAATTATTCATTGGTTTATTAAGAGTGTTATCTTCAATTTCATCTAACTTATCCTCAATTTTGTAAATAATAGGGAAGTAGTTGTCTACGATTTTGTCTAAAATTTCATAAAACACATGAGTATTTGTAAACTTATCTAAGTTGGTTAAAGTTGTTATTCTATTCACTACTTGAGCAACTTCAATAGAAGGCTTAAGGTGGAAAGTAACTATATAGTTTTCACCTACAAAAAATTCTAGCTCTTCCTTTATGATTTCCTCTCTTTCTTCTCGAACAATGTGAGTAATAAAAAATGTATATTCATCGTAATAATCGAGTTTAGGTCTTTGAAGGGTAGTATTTATGCAATCTTCAATAGCCAGTGGATGAAAATTAAAAGTTTCGCTTAAATGTTTTATCTCCTCATCAGTTGGTTCATTAAAATCCACCCAAAAGCGTTTATATTTGGGTAGAGTTAATTTATCAATCGTTTCTTGTTTTACTAATGTATTTGACTGGGTAATACCCATGAAGCTAATCATATCAATAACTCCTAGTTACTTTTTTTGGGAACTTGGGATGAAATAACAGCCTGCTCATCCCATTGCTTTTTATTCTTTCTTTCTTGAATGACTTGATACAAGCTTTGGAAACCAAGTATGGCTACCACAATAATACCACTAAAAACAATAAAAACCGCGAAGTATTCAAAGGGATTATATGACTTAAAATGTGACCAATCAATCTTTCCTTCTAGATCCTTTGTAAATAGGTTCATACTGAAGATACCGCAGATTACCGTATAAAGCGTGAGAACTAAAAGGAGCATACTGTCCTTTTTTGTCACTGAATTTTCCTCATACTTAAATAAGCTGAAAAGTGTCTCTTTAGTATTTAAATACAACGAGTCAATATTATAGGCACGTTTAAAGAGTTTAAAAAGCTCCTGACCTTCTAAATTAGTTGGATACTCTATAAAGAAAAAATTTGAAGTAAACGAATTAATAAAATAAATTAGTTTTTCTATTTCATTATAATCTTTCTCAATGCGAATGGTTGAATAGTTTTGGGCAATTTTAACAAACACCAATTTATTAAATAGATTGATTAGATGCAAATAGTAGTTTTCTCCGTAAAAGCGCTTGGCCACAGCCATTAATTTTGGGGTGCTGCTATTGGTTAGACAAGAAAAACAGTTTTCATTTACACAGATATATGTATTGGGAGCCCAACGGCTATAGCTGTGGTCTTTTACATAGTTGGTTATATATTCATGATTTCCCACGTTCTCCCCACAAAGCGTTACTGAGCGGAATACATCGACTTCGTCAATGGATTCTCCATCAGCGAAATGAAGAAGCGATTGGATATGCATTTTGTCTGGCTCCAAAAATGGGGGTGGTGAATCCAAATTAACAAAGTGTCTCAAATCTGGAAGCAAATCCTCATAATCCTTCCTATTAAAATGATTGGCAAAATCTATTGCATTCGATAAAGAGGTATCCTTTATTTCTGTCCGTACTGTAATGAATCCAAGCTCATAAGGACAGAGGATTAAATCAATGGAATGGATTTGAAACGGAATTTTTTGATGGTTAATTGTCAACAAGCTCTCTACGTTTATATCTTTCGTATACCTTTGAAATCCCTTCTCATGACCGGATGATGGAAAGAGAAATTGAGAGGTTATTGGATGAAAAAAAGCCTCCATATCACTGTGTAAGACTTGGTAGCCTCCATAATAGGCCGTTTCATTATGTAATTCTTTTAAGCGATATGGGGTAAATTGATTCTTTTGTAGAAATAAGATGAAATTGCGTATCGTAACTGCCTTCCATGAGAAGGGGAGAATAAATTGAAAAAATGCCTGTGATACCTGTTTTTCCTTTATCATCATTTCCTAATTTTCCTTTCAAATAAAAGCTGTCTAAAATCAACATTCCCGATTTAATAGAATAAAATTCCAATCTTTGAGGAAATTAGGATGAAAGAAATTGTTAGGAGCATGGAGATGCCATCTAATAAAGTTCTATCCATCAAAGAAGATTTAAAAGAAAAAATAATGCAGTCTGAGGATGCTGTTTTCAAGGAACTCCATACGAAAGAAAAATACATTGAAGCTTTATATATAAAAACGAATAGTGATGAGACCGTCATCCAAGATTATGTGGTCAAACCTTTTTTCGAAAATGCGACGGCTGAAAGGTTTCTGAATTATCTGCAATCACACCCAAAGGTGAAACCATTTGAGAATAAAGAGCAAACTCTTGAAGAGTTAATCAGGGGAGTGGCCGTACTATTTTATCAGGATTTTATCTTTCTATTTTAGTGTTATTAAATATGCTGATCAATGTTATTATTTTTGTTCCGAAAATATTGATTGAGCATCGATATGAGGGTTCTGTTATGGGTGTCCTTATTGCCATACCAATCGGGATTGGAATGAATTATTTATACAGTCATACTCTTAATAAATTTCCAGGCAAGGGTTTACCAGAAATATTAGCAGATTCAAAACACCGTTGGCTGGTAAATCTTCACTTAGGGAGTATTCAAATTCTTTGGTTTTCAGCTGGGCTCATTACATTACTTAATTTTACCGATATATTAAGCCGTTTCATTAATCCTGAGATGCCGAAACTTTTAATGATCACGATTTAGTTAGCAGCGATTTTTCTGATTATCCAGCTCCCGACAAAAAGGGTCATATACTTTCTGGAAATTGTCTTATTTCTAAATACACCGTTAATAGGTTTTATTATCTTTAAGACGCTTACCAGGGATTCTTAAGCTGGGATTCTATAATGGAACTCGGGACACATATATTTGAGAGACCAAATATAAAGGCCCTAGCAGCAGCAACTTATAGTTTTTCTGGTTTTACGAATTTAATCATATTTAATCGAGTAATCAAAGAAAAAATAAGGTATTGGAATTTTATTATTATCTTATTTTTGGGGATTTTTAATTTATTTACCACGTTTTTTATTCCCATTGGTTTTCACGGTTCAGATGGGGCACAGGAATATCTCTATCCGTGAATTTCTACTTCAGATTCTCTCCGATTAGTTTATAGTCCAATTGACGTGTCTTATACATCTTTTTAATGTTTTATATGAGTATTTCACTCATGAGTATTTCCATTCACTGGCATGTAGCCTTTGAATTATTGAAGGGCATCTTTAAGGGAAAAGAAAACAAAAAGATAAATTGGATGATTTTGGCTGCCTTTTCTTGCAGTGCATTTGCAGGTGTCATTTTTCTAAATACGGTTCTCTTAAATAAAATAACTGCTTATTGGTTGATCCTTCTTCTTGGTGCTGAAGTGATGACCGTCTCTATCTTTTTCCTTTGGGCTAGGAGGCGGACAGCATGAAAACTCTTGTTAAGTGGAGATTTATCATAATCACGTTAACAGCAGTCTTAATGTTAAATGGCTGTGGCTTTAAAGACATCGATAAACGTTTGTTTGTTGTCAGTATCGGGGTTGATAAAACAAAGAACAGTTCGAAAAAATATCTGGTCAGCCTTAAATTTGCGATACCGGGGGGTAAGAATAAGGCAAATGATTTTATCATTGTTACTGAAAAAGCTGATTCCATGGCAGAAGCCGTAAGGGCGATTAAAACAAAAGTTGATAAAGAAATTGATTTTAGTCATGCCAAAGTAGTGGTGTTCAGCGAAGAAATGGTTAAATTAACCGATAACGCAGGGGTTTATTATTGGTTAGCAAGAAGAAGAGATATCCAAGAAATTGCATGGGTGGCAATCGGTAAACCAACAGCGATGGAAGTCCTAAAGGTAAAGCCTAAATCAGAACAGCTCCCATCCAATACTTTATTTCTTTCTCTAGGAAAAGAAGGGTCAGAAACACCCTATATCATTTCATAGTTTTATTTTGATATGAAAAAAAGATTAATTGAAAGAGGATTAGACCCCTTTCTTCCAATCATTGAAGCGAAAAAAGATATACTAGAAATTAACTCAGTAGGGCTTTTTAATAAAAGTGGATTGACTCTTAGTTTAGCCCAAGAAGAGACGAAAATCCTTAATCACATAATGAATCGGGAAAATAAAAGTGCATTATGGGTAAAAACAGGAAATAAGAAATTTATCGTGAACACGTCCAAAATAAAAACAAAATATAAAATTCTTACACCAAAAGGAAAACAGCCATACATTAATTTGAGTGTGAAGGTAAAAGGGAATATTGAGGAAACGACCGTAAAAATAACGAATGAACATTTATCCCAATATGAAAAAGCTGCAGAAAGGCAATTAAAAAAGCAAATTAAAGAGGTACTGGTGAAAATTCAAAAAGCAAATGTAGACCCGATTGGTTTTGGCTTACGTTATCGCTCCCGCCATTTTAATAAGAATGATTGGGAAGAATGGCAGCGAATTTATCCTCAACTTGCCTTTAAGGTAGATACGAAAGTAAAAATCAGTGATACGGGATTAATTGAATGAAAAAAATGGGCATTCCTAAAATTGGAATGCCCATTATTAATTTAAACTAAAGAGGAAGATTCTTTATTCCTCATTGCTTGTGGGATATAGACACAGAATGGTTCACTCTCTAAATAGTCTCCAGTTACCGCATACGTTCTTGAGCGGGAACCACCGCAAATTTTGTTGTATTCACAGACACCGCATTTGCCCTTATAGTTGTCAGGCTGGCGAAGCTCCTTGAATACTTTCGATTCCCGGTAAATTTCTGCAAGTGGAGTATCACGAACATTTCCGCCGACAATCGGCAATAAACCGCTTGGCATGACATCGCCAATATGAGACACGAACACAAAGCCGTTTCCATCGTTTACACCTTTTGGCGCACGCTTTAAGCCATCGTGCATCGAGGCGAAATCAGTTGTAATCGTATCTTCGTATTTAATTTCGCCTTTTTCGATTAAATGGTCCCGCTGTTTTTGCTGCAATACCACCCGGCGGTAATGCTGTGCTGCGGTGGTCTTAATATCATATGGAGCGGTTTTGCTTAATTCGTATAGCCAGCGAAAAACTTTTTCATGCTCTGCAGGTGAAATACATGCGTCTAATTGACCGCGGCCAGTTGGAACAAGCAGGAAGATGTACCACATTACTGCCTTTAATTCACAAACTAACTTGGCCATATCTTCGAGATGATCATAGTTGTATCGAGAGATAACCGTATTAATTTGCAGCGGCATATCTAATTCATTTAAGTATTTTATTTTTTCAAGCGTAAGTTCAAATGAACCTGGTGTTCCTCGGAAGTGATCGTGAATTTCCGGAGTTGGTCCATCAAGGCTGATGCCCCAGCGTGAAAGGCCTACTGCTTTTGCCTTTTTCATTTTTTCAATAGTTACATTTGGCGTCGCACTAGGTGTCATTGAAACACGCATACCTTTTTTTATGGCATAATCAGCGAGTTCAAATAAGTCTTCTCTCATCATGCAGTCTCCGCCTGTGAACACAAGCATTGGATTATCCATATCGTAAATTTGGTCAATGAGATTGATTCCTTCCGAGTGGGATAATTCCCACGGGTCAGGGGTAACCTGCGCATCAGCGCGACAGTGAACGCATTTTAGCTGACAAGCTCTTGTTACTTCCCAAATCACGATAAATGGGTTTTGATCATAATCAATTGTCTTACCCATTCCATGTTGATGTCCTTTGAGCTTTGGATGGCCTTTACTAATTCCTTGCATTTTCATCACCAGATTCATTATTATTTTTTAAAACATTTAAATTGTTTCTATAGGTTCATTATAATTTTATCGCCGGTGTGTGCATGGGAGGTTTGTTACAAAATTTCTACATTGTTTTCTAGGAAAATAGTAAAAAATCTAGTCCGTAAAATATTACAAATATGTTACATAAGCTTAACCTGTTTTTGAAAAAAGTAGTTCTAGCCTTTACAGTGCCTAGAAAGGCAATATTTCTTTCGTGTAATAATAAGTGCATTCATTACCAATTTAGGGATGAACTGTATTGAAAACCATATCTTTGCCATATTAACCAGGCATCTATCTCCTTTATGATGTATGTACCAATATATTAAAAGGAGTCGCGCCTCTATGAAAAAACATCTACTGACCGTTGCGGCCGCTGCCGGCATCTTGTTTACTTCTTTTGGAGGGTCTGTATACGCACATGAAAATATCTATACGGTCAAATCAGGGGACACCCTATGGAAAATTTCGCAAGCGAACGGTGTGTCAGTTGCTGATTTAAGGGCATGGAATCAGCTTACTAGCGATAATATCTTTGTAAATCAAAAACTATCATTATTAGCTCCGCATACCCACGAAACAACATATACAGTTCAAAAAGGGGATTCCCTTTGGGGAATCGCAGCCCGAAATAATCTCTCGGTAACACAGCTTAAATCTATCAATAACTTAACATCAGATACGATTTATGTGGGCCAAGTATTGAAGGTTACAGCGAATTTGCAATCACCAATTCCGGCACCAACGGTTTCAAAGGCGCAAATGGTAATGGATGAAGCTAAGAAATATATCGGAACCCCGTATTTATGGGGAGGAAATACTCCGGCTGGCTTTGATTGCAGCGGGTTTACAAGTTATGTCTTAAATAAAGTTGGCATAACAATTCCACGTACAGCTGCAACCCAGTGGTCTGGTTTAAAGGTGATCAGCACCCCAAATCCTGGTGATTTAGTATTTTTTGAAACGTATGCACCGGGGCCAACACATGTTGGAATTTATTTAGGCGATAATAAATTTATTCAAGCGGGATCACACGGTGTTGCAATAGCCGATATGACAAATACCTACTGGAAACCAAAGTACCTTGGTGCAAGAACCCCGTATTAATAAAATATTAAAAAGACCTTTTATCCAAAACGATAAAAGGTTTTTTTATGTTGATAGGAGCGGAAATCAACTGAGTCTTATTTTCAAGAAAATTCGAAAATTAATAGTTTATGAAATAGGGTTTTAGCTTTATACTAAATAGGTATCTCTTTTTTAAGCTGCAAGTTTGTCGGGAGGATTTTATGTTTAATTCCACACATTTAAAGGAAGTATTTTATCAATCAAGGATTCCTCAATTAATTGGCCGGATTGATTTTACGAATATGCAATATAATCCTGCTTTCTGTGATTTTCTTGGGTTTACAATGGACGAATTAGCGGCATTATCTATTGAGGAAGTTTCACATAAAGAGGATCTTGCCAATGATGTCCATTTGTTTCGAGAGATTTTAAGTGGACGAAGAAATGAGTATGAAATTGAAAAAAGGTATATACACAAGACTGGTGAAATTAAGACCGGCATTTTAAATGTTTCCAAAATTAAAGCCCAAGGAACTGAGGAAGAGTATATTCTCGCACAAATTATTGATATAACAGAAAAAAAGCATATGGAAACGGTTTTAAGGGAAAGTGAACAAAAATACAGACTGCTGGCTGAGCATTCATCAGATGTCATCGCGCTGCATCAAGTGGATTTTTCCTACCAATATATATCACCCTCAGTAAAGGCGGTTCTGGGCTACGAACCAGAGGAATTGCTTGGAAAAAATCCAGAGGAATTCATTCATCCGGATGATATTGAGGCAATGTTAATACAGCATAGCCTTATAGGACCGGAAAATACTTCTATGTTAGTTACTTTCCGCTGTAAAAAGAAAGACGGAAACTTTATTTGGTTAGAGTCAACCATAAAGGCTTTAATAGATCCTCTTACTGGTGAAGTGAAGGAAATTGTTACAGTATCACGGGATATCCAGCACCGGATTGAAACAGGTGAACGCTTGCGAAAATCCGAAAAGCTGGCTGTTGTCGGCCAAATGGCTGCAGCAGTAGCCCACGAAATTCGAAATCCTCTAACTCCCATTAAAGGATTCATGCAGATATTAAACGCAGAAAAAGAAATTAATCCAGTTTACTTAGGTATTGTGTTGGATGAATTACAGCGCCTCGAAGTAATCATTTCTGAATTTTTAACGATGGCAAAGCCACATGCAGAAAAAACCAGTCTTGTTCAAATAAATAGTCTTGTTGGACAGGTGGTTCAATTATTACAAACGCAAGCTTTAATGAAAAATCATGAGATCGATTTTATCTCCAATAAATCAGTGCCTTCGATTATTGGTGATCCGAATTCATTAAAGCAAGTTTTCATGAACGTCATTCAAAATGCCCTAGATGCATTGTCCGAAAAGGGCCGGATTGATGTTTCTATTTGTGTGGATGAATTAGCTGTTATTATTAAAATTAAGGATAACGGCTGCGGTATACCTGAAGAAAGGCTGTTAAAGCTAGGTGAACCATTTTATTCAACTAAGGAAAAAGGAACGGGTCTCGGTTTAATGATCAGCTACCGAATTATTGAAAGCCATCATGGAAAAATAAAAGTTGAGAGTGAAGAGGGACGAGGGACCATCGTAACCATTTGGCTTCCTATTCATCAAAAAAATAATTCAAATTAATTGAAGTATAGAGGAGATAAAATGTTAAAGCGATTCGTAAGTTTAACGATATTACTGTTGATCATTGCGATTGGATTATTTCAGAAGGATGAATTATTACAATTAATAAAAGCAGGCGGCTCTGTCTCACTCCTGATCAGTATGCTTCTCGTAGCTATTTGTGTGTTTTTTCCAGTCATTCCCTTTCCTGTATTAGCAGGAATCATAGGCGGTGTCTTTGGAACAGTCCAGGGGGTGTTTGTTTCATTAACAGGTGCCATGATTGGGACTATGGGATTTTTCTTTTTAAGCAGGTATGGATTTCGGGATTTCGCGCAGGCAAAACTAGCTAAGCATACAAAAGTCAAAGAATACGAGGATTTTCTTAACACAAACTCCTTCGTAGCAATCCTCTCATGCCGCTTAGTTCCAATCATTCCTGCACCGATAGTTAATATTATTTGTGGATTAAGTCATGTTAAATGGCCAATCTTTTTTATTGCGTCCACAATTGGAAAGCTTCCAAATATTTTAATCTTGTCTTTTGCAGGAGCCTTATTTAAAAGCAGTAAGCTTTATTCCTTTGGCTTATATGGAATCTATATACTCATTATTTTCCTCATCAATTTTGTCATCGTTTATCGAAAAACAGCCAAAAAATCTCTAGATTAAATGACATTTTGTATATTTACATCATTCTGGTTCTCAACCTGGATAATGTTGGAAAAAAAGCTTTTTAATATAAGCCATTTGGCGGGATAGCTGTAAATAAAATCCTCCAAAACTAGAGTGGAATAGTAGATCAAGCAATCAAATGCTTGATTTTCTTTCTTTAAATCATATAAAAGGGCATGTGGAATAGTGTAATAATCATATATTTGATAGGGATTAAGTGTAACAATCTCTATCTTCTTCTGCTGTATATAATTTTTAATCGACTGTTCCTGATGTCTTTTGCTCTCATCCATTGATAATCCATTTATACTTATTCGGTCATTGATAAAATATATACCCTTCAATCCTAACACCTTCTTATTAACGTGATTGGTATTGTTATTGACAGGGTTCGAAAGAAGTATACATAAAGATTGTCCTCAAAAAAATATACCCGGCCATAGGCCGGGTACCAAACAAAATCTATATAAAGGGGGGCGGAGGTTAAGGTTCTCTTGTGAACCTATTTATATCTTAATCGATAAATATGAACAAACTATGAAAGAAAGTTTAATAGTTTAAGAAAGGTGAGCAGGTTGAAAGATTTCCATTGTTGTGCTACGTGCAAACACTTTATAGCCGAGAAGAAACCTGAAGGAATGCGCTATTTCTGCAGCCGTTTAGGCTATGAAACTAAAACAAACTATAAATTTAACTGCTGGAGTCCGAAAGAAAATATTAAAAAATTAATGAATACAAAAGGAAATTAATAAAGTTTTCATCAAAGGGAATAACTAACTTTGAAATTTAGTGAATATTGGAGTTAGAATTGGATGAAAAATAATCAGCAGTTAAAAAAACAAATGGAAAATAAAACGCATTTAATTTGGAAAATGGCACTTGCTTCGGCATTATCTTGGGAAATTGCTAAGCTTGCTGGCTCAAATCATCCTTATTTAGCACCAATTTCTGTCATCCTCTGTTTACAAACAACAGTCAATCAATCGATTCGATTTTCGTATCACAGAATGGTAGGAACTGTTATCGGAATAGCAATTACTGTTATTTTATCGCCTTATTTAGAAGTAAACGGCTGGACTCTCGGGAGCCTAATCCTAATTGGTTGTTTTATCGCAAAATGGTTGAAAAGAGATGAAACAGCAATTCACCAAGTTGCCTTAACCATATTATTGGTCTTTGTGTTAGGCCATAAATCAGGCGATTATCCAATCGACCGTTTTCGTGATACTTTAATTGGAGCCATTGTGGCTGTTATTATCCATATGCTAATTTTCCCACCCAATTTTACAAAGCAGGCCTCACACAGACTTCATCATTTTTCGGGACAATTAACAATTGTCTTTATAAGGGTATCTAAATGGATTCAGTCAGGTCTAGATAAGGAGACAGGGTATGAGTTGCAATTAGGGGTCAAACAATTACTGCAGGATCTTCACCAGCTTAAAAATTTGTTAAAAGATGCAACAGAAAGTCAAATCTATAATCCATTTGCAAAAAAAAGTGTAAAAGAACTGCAGAAATTTCATCAAAAGATTTATTTTTTAACTCAAGGATATTCTTATATCTCTGCCGTCATTGATACATTAATGGGCTGGTCAGCGGCGGGTACCATTACGTCCAATCAACAATTAATGTGGTCAGAGCAATTGAAGGTTTTGGAACCTTTTTTTCAGGCAAATAAAAACCCGGTGGATATAAGCCCGCCAGGTCAAGTTTTAAAAGTAACGATCTCTAAGGAATTAGAAAAACATCAATTTCATGTTACTTTATACCACGAAACAACCTCTTTGTTAAAAAGGTTGAACGAATTGCCTCGAAATATAAGCTAATACAGCGGACGTACAATGTATGGCCGCATCATTTCGTAATCCTCATGCTCGAGCATGTGACAATGCCAGACATATTGCCCAGTATAGGGGAAGAAAGGAATGATGACTCTTGTAATTTGACCAGGTGGACATCTTACCGTGTCCTTCCAGCCCCGTTCAGTAGGATCTGCGGAGACTGGCGGGCCTGTGAAATTAATTTGGTTTGTCGATTTAAAATATTCCACATCAAACGGGCGGCGGTCGATAATTTGAAATTGAACGAGATGGACGTGTATTGGATGGTCATCGCCATTAGTATTAACGAAATTCCAGACTTCAGTTGAACCGACAATGGGATTTTCGGTAACTGGATCATCCCATTTCTTCTTATCAAGCAGCAAAAGCGGTCTTCCATATTGATCCTTTTCCTCACTTAATTCTAAAAATCGATATTTCCATACAGTCTGTTCCGGCAACCTGCCAATCAAGTCTAAATGGGGCGGAATCACAGTGGTATCAATCGTGGACAAGGTTTTATTTACTCGAAACTGCATAACTACTCCGGTTGTTTCTGGGTCGACCGGGTCCCCAATGGGGAAATGAGTAGGTGCATCATTTTTCAACGTAACAAGCTTACCCTCTAAGTTTGTAAAGTCTATTATGACATCGACTCTTTCCGCTGGTGCAAGTAATAATCTTTTCACTCCAATCGGCTGCTCCAAAAATCCACTATCTGTGCCAATTTGGTAAAACAATTGCTTTGAATCCAAGGATAGTCCGAAGAAACGGGAATTTGCCCCATTTAACAACCGAAAGCGATATTTTCTTGGTTCAACCTCTAAATAAGGCCAAACCTTCCCATTAACAAGAATTGTTTCTCCAAAAAATGACGATATTATCGATGGAACGATTCCAGAATAATTTTTGTCAGGCTGTTCCGGATATAATAACGATCCATCCTCATGGAACGATCGATCCTGGAGAAGCAGCGGTATTTCATAGGGTCTGCTTGGAAAGTTCAGCGAACGTTCCTTCTCATCCCTAATAAGATAAAATCCAGCCAGCCCAGCATAGATATTTAATCGGGTAATCCCGATTGCATGGTCATGATACCAAAGGGCACGAGCGCTTTGCTGATTGAAGTACTGATAAATTTGTTTTTGAAAAAAGGCTCCTTTAATTTTATAGTCTTTGGTAAACCAGGCATCGGGGTAGCCATCACTCGCTGGTTCTGTCCTGCCCCCATGAAGATGGACGACAGTTCGAACATCTGGTATTTCTTTTTCCGCTCCATGAACGGTGTGATCAATTGGAAAAAGATGTCTCGCTGGCAGATCGTTCGCCCATTTGAAAAATACTTTTTCTCCTTTTTCAACCTCAATTGTGGGACCTGGATAAATTCCCTCATATCCCCAAATCGTTGTTTTAGGCAAATCACGATGCAACGATTGTTTGGTTTCCCTCATGCCCACTTCATAATACGTGTATTCCTTAGATTTCCACTTTGGTTTTAAAACAGGGGGGATAGGTAAAGGATCTGTAAATTTCGTTAATTTCATGAAAACCTCCCCTTTTTCTTGATGTTACTAATTTCTATGAATGATTCGAATGAAAAATTAACCATTCTAGGAATAGCTACCACCTTAATATAAATAAATTAGGAATTTACTTGTCTGAAGTGAGGGAGTTTTGATGGAAGATATATTCCTAATTTTGGATGCAATAATGGGCTCTGGGAAAAAGGTACTTGCGACTATCATTCGAGTAAACGGCTCTGCTTATAAAAAAGAAGGAGCTTCCATGCTTTTTTTTGAGGATGGCAGTCAAATTGGTCTATTAAGTGCTGGTTGTTTGGAGACTGATTTAGCTGTAAGGGTACAGGACGTGTTCGAAAAGCAAAGGGCCTTTACTCTCCATTATGACATGAGCGACGAAAAGGATATAGGCTGGGGGCAAGGGTCAGGCTGTAATGGGACAATTGATATTTTACTAGAACCCGTGACCACACAGCTTCAAAAGGATTTGATATTGGTCAGGGAACAATTAGAAAATAATACTCCTGTTACGGTATTAAAAAATTTAGACAATGTGGGAGAGTATGTTTTTCTTACCAAAGAAGGGAGCCCATTTGGTCAATGGTCAGGTGTCATACCCAATGTTGATATCCAGGAAAAATCTGGAGTCACCGATGGATTGCCTATTTACCAGGAAACCTATCAGCCAAAGCCACGATTGATTGTATTCGGAGCAGGACCTGATGCCAGACCATTGGTATCCTTGGCGGCAGAAACTGGATTTTCTGTTATGATTTGTGATTGGCGCAACGAATTCTGTCAAAAAAAATATTTTCCAGGTGCTGACCGTCTTTTACTGGGATTTCCTAGTGAGCTGCTGAAAGAAATTTCGTTTACCCCCTATGATTTTGTGATTATCATGACGCATCATTTTCAGAAAGATCAAGAGATCCTTCTGTCCATACTTAATAAGAATGTTAGATACTTAGGTATTTTGGGACCGAAAGAAAGAACCCAACGGCTGCTTAGAAATGAGGAGTTTCCCAAATGGTTCCATTCTCCCATTGGCCTCGCAATTGGTGCAAGAGGTTCTGTTGAAATCGCTGTTAGTATCGTAGCTGAAATGATTGAAGTGTTAAGAAAGCCGGTTCGTAAAAAGGTGGAGTTATTATGGACAGTTCCAGATTAGTTGGAATATATTTGGCTGCCGGCAAAAGCACTAGAATGGGCAGAAGTAAACTGAATTTACCAATCTATGGAACATGGCTGGGAAGCTTGGCCTTACGGGCTGCGCTGGAGTCAAAGCTGGAGCACACCATAACGGTTACAAGAAAAGGAGATTCACTTAAGTGGTTAGCTCCTTTTTCAAGTAGAGAAGATGTAAGTATTCTAGTTTGTGATGAAGCTGACCGGGGACAGAGTGCTTCCTTAAAGTCAGGAGTAAAGGCTGCAGTAGAACTAGGAGCGGACGGAGTAGTGATACTCCTAGCCGACCAGCCATTTGTGACAAGCGCGATGATCAATCGTTTAGTGGATGAATTCTCTGCTTCTAATGAGTATTCTCATTTAAGTTATTCGCAAAATGGAAATTCTAAACCGCCTGTTCTTCTTGGAAGAAAGCTTTTTCCATCTTTAATGGAATTGGAAGGAGACCAGGGGGCACGCTCCTTAATTCGCGGTGAGAAAGCATTGCAAGGTAAACAAATGGAACTAAATGGCAGCATCTATTTTTTTGATATTGATACCTTTGAGGACTACCAAGCATTACTAGAAATTTGGGCATTAAAAGGGAGGTCTGGAGATTGGAGGTTATAGGCAAAAGTGTCATTCGAAAAGAAGCACTTGATAAGGTGACGGGCAGGGCGAAGTATACAAATGACTATCATTCAGTTTCAATGCTTTCGGGGCATAAGGTTATCAGCCCCTTTGGTCATGCCAAAATTGTCGATATTGACACTGAGGAGGCCTGGAAAGTTCCGGGTGTACATGCAATTCTCGCCGGAAATCACTATCCATTAACAGGGGAAGCGATTCGTGACCGGCCTGTGATTGCGGTTGATAAGGTTCGTTACCACGGGGAAGTTGTTGCACTTGTCGTCGCTGATTCTCCTGAACAAGCCAAAACAGCTGGCGATCTAATAAAGGTCCAATATGAATTACTGCCTGTTGTTAACTCTCCAACACAGGCATTTCAAAAGGATGCTCCGCTTCTCCATGAGCGTTTAGGTGAATACAAAAAGGAAGAAGATTCACATCCGGTGCCTGACACCAACATTGCTACCCATATTAAAATCCGTAAGGGAAATATGGAAAAAGGCTGGTCGGAAAGTGACACTGTAGTAGAAGCAACCTTTTCGTTTGCTCCATCCGACCATGCAGCAATGGAAACAAGGTGCGCCACTGCAGAGATTATGCCGGATGGTAATATTATCATTATGACCTCTTCTCAAGCACCGTTTATGGTTAAAAGGTTAATCTCCGATTACTTTGGCGAGGATCTTGGGAAAATAATTGTTCATACTCCTTTTGTTGGCGGAGCATATGGTGGAAAAGCACCAGTACAGCTTGAGATTCTTGCATATTTAGCTTCGAAAGAGGTCGGTGGCAAGCCTGTAAAAATTTTCAACACACGAGAAGAAGATATTATTACCTCCCCATGCCATATTGGCTTGGATGCGACGGTTAAGTTTGGGGCAAAGCGGGATGGGAAAATCATGGCAACGGAAATTCAGTATTTATGGGATGGCGGTGCCTACTCGGATAAAGCAATCGATGTGACGAGGTCTGGAGCGGTTGATTGTACAGGTCCCTACAATATTGAAAATGTTTGGTGCGACTCATACTGCATGTATACGAATCATCCCTATGCCTCACCCTTCAGAGGTTTCAGTCACTCGGAACTTTCCTTCGTAATTGAAAGAACAATGGATCTGCTTGCGCAAAAATTAAATATGGATCCGCTTGAATTAAGGTATATCAATGCTATTAGACCAGGAAATACCACACCCACAAGGGTAAGATTAAATAAAAGTAACCTTGGGAATTTGCCAAAATGTATCGAAAAGGTCAGGGAAATATTCAATTGGGATGAAGGACCCATAAAAGAAATAAACGAAAGGTTTATAAGGGTTAAAGGAGTTAGCTGCAGCTGGAAGACGTCAACAATTGACACGAATGCTCCTTCAGGCGCCATTATCACCTTTAATAAAGATGGCAGCCTAAATTTGATGACAGGCGTAATTGAAATTGGAACAGGAACCAAAACCGTTCTCGCCCAAATATTGGCTGAACGTTTGAAAATGGATGTTGATAAGATTCATGTTCGAATGGAAGTGGATACACAAACGATGCCAGAGCATTTTAAAACAGTAGCCAGCAGAGGAACCTTTATGTCGGGGAGAGCGGTGCTAAATGCGGCTGACGATGTTATTAATCAATTAAAAGAAGTAGCCTCATGTGCATTAAGGGCTCCCAAAGAAGACCTGGAAGTTGCCGATAGCAGGGTGTTTTTAAGGGATGATCCTGCCATTGGACTCCATTTTAAAGAAGTGGGTTATGGCTATACCTATCCTAACGGAAACGCAATTGGAGGACAAATCATTGGCAGGGGGAAATATATTTTAAGGCATTTAACGCATTTAGATCCCGAAACAGGTGCCGGCAAGCCAGGCCCGGAGTGGTCAGTTGCTGCTTATGGAGTGGAAGTTGAATTTGACCGGCGCGATTACACGTACCGCGTTGTTAAAGCATGTACCGTTGTCGATATTGGGAAGGTCTTGAATGAAAAAGCGGCATTAGGACAGGTCATGGGCGCGATGAGTATGGGTATCGCCTTCGCCGGCCGTGAGACTTTTTATTTCGATGAGCTCGGCAGGGTATTAAATCCACAGCTTCGAACCTATCGGCCGCTTAGATATGGTGAAAATCCTGAATACTTGGTTGGATTTGTTGAAACTCCACAGCTCGATTCACCATATGGAGCCCGGGGAGTGGGAGAGTTCGGGTTAATGGGAATGCCGGGAGCGCTTGGAAATGCCCTGTCAGTTGCAGCAGGGGTATCCCTAAATCATTTGCCTTTGATTCCGGAGTTAATTTGGAAGGCAAAGAAGGGGGCAAAGTAATGCTTCCATTTGACTTTGATTATTATAAGCCTCAAACACTGAAAGAAGCTGTTGATTTATTTCAGTATTTAGACCAACAGGGCAATCAGCCGATGTTTTTTTCTGGTGGAACGGAATTAATTACACTCGGAAGAATCGATTTGGCTTATACTGATGCGGTCATAGACATTAAGGATATTGCTGAGTCTAAGGTAATGAAGGTAAGCGGGGATCATTTAATACTAGGGAGCACGCTTTCTCTGACAAAAATTGAAGAAGCTAACCTTTTCCCATTATTAACGAAGACAGCCAGTGAAATCGCCGATCATACCGCTCGCGTGAAAATAACATTAGGCGGAAATATTTGTGCGCAAATTTTTTACAGAGAGGCTGTTTTACCCTTTTTGCTTGCTGACAGTCAAGTATTAATTATTGGACCTGAGGGTAAAAAGGTGATTCCCATTAATGAAATCTTTCATGAGCAGCTAAGACTGAAAAGAGGCGAATTTTTAGTCCAATTAGCAACCGACAGCCAGTTTATAACAGCACCGTTTATTAGTATAAAACACCGCCAGCAATGGGATACAGGCTACCCCCTGATAACGATTGCGGCTTTGAAAACGGGCCAGGAAATACGTGTTGCCATCAGTGGATTATGTCCATTTCCATTTCGAAGCAAGGAAGTTGAGTCTGTATTAAACAATACAGGACTGTCGCTTGCAGCGAGAGTGGAAGGGGCCCTTGAGGTCGTACCAGATCCAATATTAGATGATGTTGAAGGGTCTGCAGAATATCGTTTATTTGTTTTACAGAATTTGTTTTATGATGTATTGGCGGGGCTTGAGAGGTAAGAGTTTGATAGTTTCGTTGAAGGCAGGTGAGTGAAATTTGAAATTCCATACTATCACATTAAACATTAACGGCAATAATCGAGTTGTCACTGTCAGGTCAGCTGATACCCTTTTATATGCCTTGCGCGGGAAGCTTGGACTCACAGGATCAAAGCCTGGGTGTTTAAATGGTGATTGCGGTGCATGTACGGTGAACCTAGATGGTTGGCCAATGAAATCATGTTTAATGCTGGCCGTGGAAGCAATCGGAAAAAAGGTAACGACCATCGAAGGATTGCAAAATGCACCGATTCAACAGGCATTTGTCGAAAATTTTGCATTTCAATGCGGCTACTGTACACCTGGTTTTATTATGAATTGCCACTCGTTAATTGAGCAGCATCCAGATGCCGATGACGAGACGATAAAGGAATGGCTCGAATCAAATATTTGCCGCTGTACCGGATATGCTGAAATTGAGCGGGCAGTTAAATCAGTGTTAAAAAAGAAATAGGGTGCCCTTGAAGCATCCTATTTCTTTTTCATTTGAAAATACATATCCAATACGCGGCGGCCGATCTTCAGGTTTGCTCTGTTATCCTCTTTACCGGCATAAGCCCATGGAACCAACACTGCCATGGCTACTTCGGGATTTGTACTCGGTGCATAACTGACTAAACTAAGATTCATGACAGGAGGCGGTTCTTTCCCAAAACGACTGCGAAGCGGTCCGTCATAGAAGGCTTCTGCAGTCCCGGTTTTACCTGCTGGAGCATAGGTAACACCGCTGAAAAATTTATAGGCTGTACCGCCCGGCTCCTGCATGACCTTTCTAAAACCTGTTTGTACACGGTTCATCCACATTTTTTTCGCATCAATCGTATTTAGGACCGTTGGATGAATATCTTTTACAACTGCACCAGGTTCATTGGACCCTTCAATCGGTTCGCGAATTTGCTTGACCACATATGGCTGCATTCGGTAGCCGCCATTTGCTATCGTCGAAACATACTGGGCCAATTGCATTGCAGAGTAAGTATCATATTGACCAATAACGAGGTCGAGTAAATATCCAGGGAGTTTGCTTTGACCTTTAACTCCCGTTTGTTCATTCGGTAAATCAATTCCGGTTCTTGTACCAAGACCAAATGATGCAAATGAATTTCTGATAGTATCAAAGGCGGTATTATCAATTTTCAAAGGTTTATCATATTCATAATGTCCGTTACCAATTCTGATGGCTGTATGGAACATATAAACGTTGGAGGATTTTTTTAAGGCATTGATTTCGTTCAGTTTCCCAAGGTAGGTATAAGATTTTTTCAAGGGGGTGGCTTGGATTTTCAGCCCGGCATCGTCAAAAATGGTACCGGGAGAAATGGCCCCTGTTTTATACCCTGTTAAGACGGTGGCTCCCTTCACAGCAGAACCTACATTATAGGTGGTCGTAAATGTTCCCAGAGCATCATCTACCATTTCTACTCTGCCAGTTTCCCTATTTCTTTCTATTTTTTTTCCTGACATGGCCAAGACTTCGCCGTTTCTAGGATCCATTAACACCACATAAGCACGGTCGGTCAGACTGGTTCCAGGAAATTGTTTTGCTGCCCAAAGCTCTTCTTCAATAATTTTATCAACCGACATTTGAAGATCCATATCAATGGTAAGGACAAGGTCATTTCCTTTTTTGCCGTTTGTGATTGTTTTGGTTTCAATCACATTTCCTGTTTTATCGGTTACATTTTTGACTCTTGACTTGTAGCCATGAAGAATATCCTCGTATTGCATTTCCAGTTGGCTTTTCCCAATCCGGTCATTTCGGCTGTAACCCTTTGCTAAATAATAATCCAATCTGTCAGCGGGCAGGCCTTCATCCGACTTTGTTACCTTTCCAAGCACGGATCTTAATGTATTTTCGAACAAGTAGGTCCGGTCCCAATCTGTTGTGGTGTCAACACCAGGAAGGGATTGAAGATTTTCGCTTACGGCCGCAATTTCCTGCTCTGTAACGCTTTCATTTTTAATAATTTGCGGTGTGTATTTATACCCGCTGATAAATTCTCTATAAAGGGCGAGTACTTCCAGGTCCTGATCGATTTCTTTCAATTCCTGAGGAGTTATTCGATCCCGCTTTAACTTATATAAATCCCGATCGGTTAGTTTTTTGGCTTCATATAAATTTTTTTCATTTTTGGTAATTTTGGCTTCGCCGAGCTTTGGATTCTTCAAAATCCAAAAATCCCGTTGATCACGGTCTGTCACCTTATCTGTTTTCTTCTCAATAAGTTTAGCTAGTTTTTCAGCTGTTTCAATCATTTCATTTTGACTGAACCCTTCATTGGTGAAAGTTATGGCGTTTTTTGGAATGTTATCAACAATAACTTTAAAATCCCGGTCATACATTTTTCCTCTTGGGACCGGATTACTAACCGTTATATCCTCTTTTCTTTCTAAATCTCTTTTAAAATTTTCCCCATAGACGATCTGTACAAAGCCAAGTCGTAAAATAAGGATAGAAAATAGAAGAAATACGCTAAAAAACAATATATTTAACCGAAAGGGAAAATGAGATTTTTTCTTTTTTTGCTTTTCCAAAGGTTCGCACATCCTTTAC
The DNA here is from genome assembly GCF_019969725.1 of Neobacillus bataviensis. The sequence goes on along the minus strand of NZ_JAHXYW010000001.1, from coordinate 330,310 downwards.
CAGCCAGTAAACATCTTACGATATTATTATTTTACGTTCCATATCAAATTTATGTAAAGTATTTCCTATCTATCTAATAATTAGGGGATAAGAATGCAGGAGTCGACAGAATTTTTTTGAACTGATTTTTTTGTCAACCAAAAGATTTTCTAATTTTTTCCCTTATTAGAATTTTTAATTTATAATGAATTTGAATTGGTAATGTTCATCACCATTCCCATAAAAAACAGAAAATAGGGGGTCTTCTACATATGGAACAGAAAGTAATTGATCCAGTTTTACAGAAGGCATTAGAACAATTTACAGCACTAGATGAAAAAATCACCCATTTTTCAAGTATCATAGGGCTGACTGATTGGGACCAAAAGGTCATGGCGCCGAAAAAAGGCAGAGCGATTTTCGCCAAAGCAACCGGTACTCTTAGAACTGAAGTGTTTAAGCTAATGGTATCAAGTGAAATGGGTGTACTGCTGGATACCTTATCAAAAACGGAGAACGCAAAGGAATTAGACAATAATACGAAAGCAAAGATTCGCGAATACAAAGCATATTATCAAAAATCAAAGAGTATTCCTGCCGATCTTTTTCAGGAATACAGCATCCTAACGGCACAGGCTAATGATGCCTGGGAGGAAGCAAGAGCGAACAATGATTTTGCACGGTTCCTCCCTTACTTGGAAAAAATTGTAGACTATAAACGTAAGTTTGCTGAAATATACGGCTATGAGGAGCATCCATACGATGCTTTATTAGATGAGTTTGAACCAGGTTTAACAGTAAAAAGACTAGATCCATTGTTTGCTAAGTTAAGAGAATCAAGTGTTAAACTCTTAGAGCGTATTAGAGGGAATGGAAAACGGACTATGGCTGAAATTTTTCAGCAGTCATTTGAAATTGAAAAACAGAAAGCCTTTAATCGTTATATCCTGCCAATCATTGGGTTTGATCTTGATGCCGGCCGCCTAGACGAAACTGTACATCCATTTGCTCAAACCGTGAATACAGGGGATGTCCGATTAACGACTCGCTATTTAGAAAAAAATGTCCGCTCAGCCCTGTTCGGTACTATTCATGAAGCCGGCCACGGAATTTACGAGCAGCATGTTAATCCTGAATTTGAAGCATCCATCCTTCAAAGCGGAGCATCGTTTGGCATTCATGAATCGCAATCAAGATTTTTAGAAAATATGGTCGGCCGCAGCAAAGAATTTTGGAAGTTCTTTTTCCCTAAACTGCAGGAGCAATTTCCAGCCCAGCTGAAGAATGTTTCCGTTGATGAATTTTACCGGGCTGTGAATACGGTTGAGCCGTCCTTTATTCGTGTGGAAGCAGATGAATTAACTTATAATCTTCATATTATGCTGCGCTATGAAATTGAAAAAGCGTTGATTGCCGGAGAGATTGAGGCAAAAGACTTGCCTGTAATTTGGAACCAAAAAATGCAGGATTACCTTGGGGTTACTCCAAGTACGGATACACTAGGCGTGCTTCAGGATGTTCACTGGTCCTTTGGCGGTATCGGTTATTTTCCTTCCTATTCTTTAGGCAACCTTTATGCAGCACAAATTCTTCGTACGATTCAAAAAGACCTGCCTGATTTTTATTCCCATATAGAAAATGGCAGATTCGACGAGATTCAAGAATGGTTAAAAGAAAATATCCATCAGTACGGCAAGCTTTACACCCCAAATGAATTAATCGTAAAGGTGACGGGTGAGGAATTAAACGCAGACTACCTTGTCGAGTATCTGGAGAAAAAATATGCTGAGGTATATGGATTTTAATTTATGATTTCACGAACTCTTGTGTTTAAAGAAGTTATATCAACTTATGAGGAACTTCGAAGTCTTATTTTTAAATTGACATCTCGAATAAAATATCATATATTAATAGTAATTAAATATTTCCTTTTTAAAGGGGAGTAGCTGCTACAATAAAGTCGTCATTTCGAGAATTTCATTCTCCGGCTTTATTGGCAACATTTACGTTGTTAGCAAGACCTTTACTTTACTGTAAAGGTCTTTTTGTATGCTTTTTTACATGGCCTTTACTGTATACAGTAAAGGCCTATTTTTATGGCATAAGGAGTATTTTGAAAAAAATCTAACTTTTAGGGAGGAATTTTTCATGGATTTAACTCTTTTACTGGAGTATGGATGGGTATTATTGATTTTGGTTGCATTAGAGGGACTCTTGGCTGCCGACAATGCCTTGGTTTTGGCGATTATGGTAAAGCACTTGCCTGAAGAGAAAAGGAAGAAAGCATTATTTTACGGATTAGCAGGAGCGTTTGTGTTCCGCTTTGCTTCATTATTTGCGATTTCTTTCTTAGTCGATGTGTGGCAGGTTCAAGCAATCGGTGCCCTTTATTTATTGTTTATGGCTGGTAATCATATTTTCCGCAAGGTTTTAAAAAAGAAAGAGAATGAAAAGGATGGTAAGATTCGAAAGGGCGGGGGCTTTTGGAGAACAGTCCTTTTGGTGGAATTAGCGGATATTGCCTTCGCCGTTGATTCGATTCTTGCAGCGGTAGCGATGGCCGTTGTTCTTCCAGATACACCGCTTCCAGCAATAGGCGGACTTGATGGAGGAAAATTCCTGGTTATATTTGCCGGAGGAATTATCGGACTTATCATTATGCGCTTTGCCGCAAATCAGTTTGTGAAGCTATTAGAAAAAAGGCCAGGTCTTGAAATTGCTGCTTTTACAATTGTCGGCTGGGTGGGTGTAAAGCTTGCCGTTTATACACTTTCACATCCAGAGCTTGCTATTTTAAATGAAGATTTTGTCCATTCAACTGCTTGGAAGATTAGCTTTTATGTTGTATTAGCTGGTATTGCAGCAGCAGGATGGTTTTTCTCGAAAAACAAGGAATCCAATCCGCTGAAAAAAGAACCAAAGGTTTCATAATGAGTGAAAGCAATTCCTCTTTGGCGGGGAATTGCTTTTTTACATTTTCTTCTTTTTCTGTTAAGGTGAAAATATACTAAGGTGGAGGGAAATTTTTATGTTTTTAAGGGCCTATTTGATGATGGCTTTTATTGTAAGCTTTGTATGTATAATAGGCTTTAGCTTCATCTCCTTATTAATCAGCGACCAGAAAATAATCATGTTTGACCGAGTGGTGATCCAGATGATTCAAGATCAAGAATCCCCTGGATTAACAAGTGTCATGAAGACGTTTACGTTTATTGGTTCAGCATCCTTTGTTATCATTCTAAGTCTGGTGCTTATGTTTTTCCTTTATAAAGTACTGCATCATCGAATTGAACTTATTTTATTTATTACAGCTATCCTTGGTTCCGCCTGTATTAATGGGATTTTAAAGAATTTATTTCAGCGGGTCAGACCGGATTTGCATCGTTTGATTGAGATTGAGGGATACAGTTTTCCAAGCGGCCATGCGATGAGTGCTTTTACGGTTTATGGAATCATCACCTTTTTACTTTGGCGGCATATTCCAAGTAAATGGGGAAGAAGTATTTTGATTATCTTTAGTATTGTGATGATCCTTTCAATCGGTATAAGCCGCATTTATTTAGGGGTACATTATCCAAGTGATGTAATCGGGGGTTATTTTGCCAGTGGATTTTGGCTGGCTGTGTTAATATGGTTTTTCCAATATTACAAGGAAAAACGTTATAATAAGAAATATAAAAGCGAGATATGAGGTTAAGACTGAAAGCTTCGCGGTTAAAAATTGGAGTGATACATATTATTAGAAATAGTATTCCTAACTTATTTACACTGTTAAATTTATTTTGCGGTTTCTTGTCGGTGATGTATTCGGCACAAGGTGATTATAAAAATGCGGCCATCCTTATCTTAATAGGGATGATGCTGGATAGTATGGATGGTCGGATTGCGCGAATGCTGAGGGTCGAAAGTGAACTGGGGAAAGAGCTTGATTCATTGGCAGATATCGTCACCTTTGGTGTGGCACCTGCGATGATGGCCTATTATTCCTACTTTTCTTATTTTGGGATACCGGGCATGGCGATTTCCGGTCTTTTCCCGTTATTCGGAGCTTATCGATTGGCAAGGTTTAATATTAATGCGGTGAAATCGTCCCTTAAATATTTCACAGGTGTCCCAATAACCGCGGCGGGCGGTCTGTTGACTTTGTTAACAACGTTTCAATGGAAGATGCCTGAGATTATCCTGCCTATTTCGTTTTTTGTCTTATGTTATTTAATGGTTAGTACGATTAAAATACCGAGTCTAAAGGATATCCCGCTGCCAAAATACGGGATCATCATCACGCTTTTCTTAGGATATGCCATTTATTTCGTGTTTAAAAAAGAACAGTACCGGTTTCCATACTTTATATATGTGGCGATTCCTTTATATGTCGCTTTTATCAGCTACCAGCTTGTAAGGACAAAACGAAAACGAAATCCAAAATAACAAAAGGGTGTCAGGCACCATTGTGAATATTTCACATGGTGCCTGACACCCTTTATTGTTACGTTTTTCTTATTACATCCCGAAAGACATAACCCAAATGGATCCCGCAACTGTGACGACTGCGATGAAGAAGCCGTAAGCTACGTTGATTACCTGGGATTTTCCATCTTCGCCTTCGTTCATATGCATGAACATGTATAACTGAAGGCCTGCTTGGACGACTGCAAGCGATCCAATAATCCAAAGTATGGTTTTAAACGGAAGGGAGGTTTTGATGGCAACTCCTAGTGCTGCAAAGGTTAGCACAAGAGACATAATAAATCCGATTACATGTGTAACAGGGAATCCTTTATGATTTTTCTCCATCTTACGCCACCATCCTTGCTAAATAAACAAATGTAAAGATAAAGATCCACACAACATCCAAGAAGTGCCAGTATAAACCGATAATAAACGTTTTACGGGCGGTGACAGGTGTTAAGCCGCGCTGGAAAATTTGAATGATGACCATCGTTGCCCACCCAATCCCCATGGAAACGTGAAGACCATGTGTTCCAAGTAAAACAAAGAAGCTTGATAAAAATGCACTTGTCTGCATCGTTGCGCCTTCATGGACGTAATGAATGAATTCTGTAACCTCCATGAAAACAAACCCAGCCCCAAGTAAAAGGGTGATGATGAACCAAAGTAACAAGCCATTACGGTTTCCGCGGCGCATTTCATAGATTGCGAGACCGCAGGTGAAACTGCTCGTTAACAGCAGGATGGTTTCTACCATGACATCCTTTATTTCAAAAAGGTCCTTAGGGGTAGGCCCGCCAGCATAGCGGGCATTTAGAACAGAAAAGACAGCAAACAATGTTCCAAATAGGATGATTTCAGCACCAAGGAAAATCCAGAACCCCAAAATATTCATTCTATTTTGTTCTGTTTGATATTCAAGCGGCAAAGCAGTATTGACGTTAGCTGACATGGTTGTTCACCCCTTTATTCACACTTCTCCATGCCTTTTCAGTTTTCTTGATCTCATCTTTATGAACGTGGAACCCATCATTGTAATCGAATGAACGGATAATCAACCCAGCAAGGATTCCGACCGTAGCCACGAGGGCGGCAAGCTTCCATTCGAATACCAAGAGGAATCCAGTGATTCCAAAAATAACACCCATATAAAACGGAAGTCCTGAATTGCTTGGCATATGGATTTCTTCTACTTCTTCATCCTTTAAAGTAAGACCTTCATTGTGTTTCTTCATATACCAGAAAGCGTCTATCGATTTCACTTCTGGAAGTTTCGCAAAATTATAGAATTGAACTGGAGAAGCGGTAGCCCACTCAAGTGTACGTGCATCCCATGGATCGTTTGAAATATTACGGTCTGCATATCTTGCGCTCCAGTAAATGTTATAGCATAGAGCACCAAAGCCAATCGCTAGAATAACGGCACCAATCGTTGATATTAGGAATAATGGAGCATAACCAGATTCAGCAGAATAGGTGTAAGAACGTCTAACAGCCCCATCTAATCCTAGGAAGAACATTGGCATAAACGTTAAGTTAAATCCAATTGTAAAGAACCAGAAATGAATTTTACCAATTTTTTCATTTAACATGTGTCCAAACATCTTAGGCCACCAGTAATAAAGACCGGCAAATACGGCAAATACTACGCCTGGTATTAATACATAGTGGAAATGGGCTACAAGGAAAAGGGTATTATGGTACTGATAATCAGCTGCACCCATTGCCAGCATAACCCCGGTAACACCACCAATGACAAAGCATGGGATGAATGCAAGTGCCCAGAGCATTGCAGTTGTTAATTCAATCCGGCCTTTCCGCATCGTGAACAGCCAGTTAAACATTTTAACACCAGTTGGAATGGCAATCATCATCGTCGTAATGGAGAAGACAGAGTTGACTGCAGGTCCTGCACCCATCGTAAAGAAGTGGTGAACCCAAACTAGCATACTCAGAAACGCAATACCGACGATGGAAAATACCATTGAATTATATCCAAACAACCTTTTACGTGAGAAGGTTGAGATAACTTCTGAGAACATCCCGAAAGCAGGGAGTACAACGATATATACTTCTGGGTGACCCCATAGCCAGAACAGGTTCGCCCACATCATATCCATTCCCCCGCCTGAGATCGTAAAGAAATGGGTACCGAAAATACGGTCAAAGGTCATCAAGGCAAGAGCAACGGTAAAGATAGGGAATGATGCGACAATAATGACCGAAGCAATGAAGGATGTCCAGGTGAACATTGGCATTCTCATTAATGTCATGCCTTTTGTACGCATTTTTAAAATCGTGACAATGAAGTTAATTCCCGTCATCAATGTCCCAATCCCGGCAATTTGCAGGGCAATCGCATAATAGTTATTTCCTATCCCAGGCGTAAACTCTTTACCGGCAAGAGGGAAGTATGCCGTCCAGCCAGCATCTGGAGATCCGCCGACAACGAAAGAAATATTAAACAACATCGCGCCGCTGAAGAACAGCCAAAAGCTTAAGGCGTTCAATTGCGGGAAGGCAACGTCACGAGCTCCAATTTGCAACGGAACGACCACGTTCATTAAACCAATTAACAATGGCATTGCCGCGAACAGAATCATGATAACGCCATGAGTTGTAAAGATTTCATTATAGTGCTGTGCATCTAAAAATTTCATTTCAGGTCGGGAGGTTTGTGCCTTCATTAACAGACCATCAACACCTCCGCGGAAGAACATCAATACTCCTGAAAGAATGTACATAATCCCAATCCGCTTATGATCAACCGTGGTCAGCCATTCGCGCCACAGCCATTTCCATTTTTTTAAATAGGTTACACCGGCAACTATGCCAACCATCGTTAGAACTATAGCAATCTGTGAACCTAGGATTAATGGGTTTCCTACAATGAAAAAGTCATGCCAATTAATTCCCATTGTGTTCACCTCCGTTAGAATCATTCATTTCCGTGTTGTTTTCTTCATCTTTAAAAATCTTACCTTGAACTCCGTGAACCTTGTATAACTCAGGATTTGTATAAGTTTTCGAATTCATTTTCCCATGGTCGACCCATGCTAAGTGGGTGCCAGTAAATGTTTCACGCCCTAAGTGAGTTGGTTTTAAAAGTTCATTGTATTTTTTCTCTGTAAGCTTAGGAGCGTTTGCTTTTACTTCTTTAACCCATTTTTCAAAGTCTTTAGAGGATTTTGCTTCAACAGTAAATTCCATATCGGCATATCCCTTGCCGTTAAAGTTCGTATTTCTTCCTAAAAATTCACCAGGGTTATCAGCAGTCAAATAAAGCTCTGTTTCCATTTTGTTCATGGTATATTTTTGACCGCCAAGTGCGGGAACCCAAAAGGATTGCATTGTTCCAGCAGAGGTTAATTTAAACTTAACCGGTGTCCCAGCGGGAATGTTAACATAGTTCACAGTTTCAATGCCTTGCTCAGGATAGCTGAAGATCCATTTCCAGTCAGCTGAAGTGACATTGATGGTAATTGGTTTTTTATCTTCATACCCTGCAGGAACTTTTTCTAGTTTATAAATGGTATTTACAGTAGGAATTGTTAAAGCAATAACAATCAAAATCGGGATCGCAGTCCAAATGATTTCTAATTTTGTACTGCCGTGCTCTTCAGGTGGCACGTAGTCTTTATTCTTTGGTGTAGCACGGTACTTCCAAACAATGTACCCAAATAATCCGAAAACAACGACAACGACTATCAGCATTAAAACTAGTGACCAGTTTATCAAACCAAGAATGTCTCTGGCAGCAGGACCTTTTGGGTCAAATACCACCATTTTGTTGCAGCCACTTAATAATAAGACAGGCAGGAAAGCCAGTAGGGGGATTAAATAGCCCTTTTTAAACATTTTAAAGCTCCTCTCAGGCAAATTGTTCATTTTTTCACAATCCTTACGTGAATTCATTCACAAACTTCAATAGGATAACTCCATTTTTAAAAAAATACAAGCAGAAAATCCAATTAAACTAATTATTATTTTAGGTTAATTTGCGGATTAAGTTTCCTCTTTCACAATATTACCAAGATGTCTATGATGATAATATAGGTTTTTGAAAAAAGTTGTGACAAATTTGTTAAGGATTTAAAATGCTAATCATGGAATAGTTTGGAAATATAATTCTACAGCCTTAATCATTGCTGAAAAATGGCTTTAAATTGTCTATTTTAGAATAATAGTGAGATAATGTTAATACTACATAAAAAGAGGAGACAGTTACGATGAAAGTCAAAATTAATCGAATTGCAGCTAAAGCATTGAAAAAAATGATGGATGTGGAAGAAGCAGAAGGAAAAATGTTCCGAGTATACGTCACCAGTATTCACGGAGATCATGCGCATTATGATTTAATGCTTGATACGCCAACTGAAAATGATGAAGTTGTTAAAACCGATAAGGATATTGATTTTATCCTCGATAAAAACGATGAGTACTTGGATGGCGTATGGATTCAATACTTCCAAGTGCCAAAAGAGGAATGGGTCATTACCAATCCATCAAAAGGCAGCCATCACCATCATTAATTAAACTGATTGGTACCAAATGGAATTTTGCCATTAATGAGGTTCTTATTGAGGACATTTTGGATAGAAACAAAGCCAATTTTGTCCTTAATATGCCCTATTGAGGACATTTTGGATGGAAACAAAGCCAATTTTGTCCTTAATATGCCTTATTGAGGACATTTTGGATGGAAACAAGACCAATTTTGTCTTTAAGAGGCATTAATTTCAGCCCACATAAAACAAAATCCCCAAAAAACCACTTAAAGTCTTATTTTCAAAAAACTTGAAATTGTTCATAATTTTTTCATATAATCCTATTATTGCTACTTTTGAACAAAGGAGAATGGTATGATTCGGCGTTTCTTCTCTTATTATTTTCCCCACAAAAGGCTATTCATTTTAGATTTTAGCAGTGCAGTGGTGGTAGCGGTCTTAGAATTAGCTTTTCCGCTCGCGGTTAAATGGTTTATCGACATACTGTTGCCTGGAGGTGATTGGCCATCCATTGTTTCGGTAAGTATTGAATTATTCATCCTTTATCTATTAAGTACGTTTCTGCAGTTTGTCGTCAATTATTGGGGTCATAAGCTCGGTATTAATATTGAAACGGATATGAGGCAAGAACTATTTGAGCATGTACAGAAGCAATCGTTTCGCTTTTTTGATAATACCAAAACCGGGCATATAATGAGCAGGATAACAAATGACTTATTTGATCTCGGCGAACTTGCCCATCATGGGCCTGAAGATGTATTTATTGCCGTTATGACGTTCATCGGGGCTTTCTGGATTATGCTTACCATAAACGTAAAGCTGGCCCTCGTTTCAATTTTAATTCTTCCGTTATTAATCTTACTTGTGGTTGTTTGTAATTTGAAAATGAACAAGGCGTGGGGGCAAATGTATTCAAGCATCGCTGATGTTAATGCCCGCGTCGAGGATAGTGTTTCTGGAAGCCGTGTCGTTCAATCCTTTACTAATGAAGAATTTGAGATTGCTAGATTTAAAAAAAATAATCATAGATATCGCTCCGCTAAACTTGGGGGATACCGAGTGATGTCCTTCAGTCTATCAGGCATTTACATGATGACAAGATTGATTACGATTATCGTATTAGTTTACGGTGCGTGGTTAAGCTTTTCAGGTCAGCTTTCCTATGGAGAGCTGGTCGGTTTTGTCCTCTATGTCAATGTCCTCTTTAAACCTATTGATAAAATTAGTGCAATTATGGAATTGTATCCAAAAGGAATGGCTGGATTTAAACGGTTTATCGAGTTAATCGATGATGAGCCGGATGTAAAAGATATTGATGAAGCCGTTAGAGTTTCTGCTCTTAATGGGAATATTACCTTCAATGAAGTTTCATTTCGCTATGACGAGCACAAATCAGTTCTAGAAAATATTAATTTAAATATATGTGCAGGTGAGACCGTTGCCTTTGTCGGTCCATCTGGTGCTGGGAAAACAACGATTTGCTCGCTGATTCCAAGATTCTATGATGTTAACAGCGGCGCTATTTGCATCGATGGACTTGATATTCGAAATATGACAAAAAAATCATTGCGGTCACAGATAGGCATCGTTCAACAAGATGTATTTCTTTTTACAGGAACACTCCGTGAAAATATTGCCTATGGAAGACAAGAGGCAACTGATGAGGAAATTGCAGAAGCTGCCCGCCAGGCCCATCTTGAAAAATTTATTGCTTCCCTACCATACGGATACGAAACACAAATTGGGGAAAGAGGATTAAAGCTTTCCGGTGGTCAAAAACAACGAATTGCCATTGCCAGAATGTTTCTGAAAAACCCGCCAATTTTAATATTGGATGAAGCAACTTCGGCTCTTGATACAGAAACCGAATTAGTCATTCAAGAAGCTTTAACAGAACTTGCGCAAAATCGTACCACATTAATCATTGCCCATAGGCTGGCAACAATCCGAAATGCCGACAGAATCATCGTCGTGACCGAAGAAGGCATTGCTGAAGAGGGACGTCATGATGAACTGATTGACCAGGGAGGAATTTTTGCCAATCTCCACCGTGTGCAATATCAGCAATAATTTGAGACTGCGATTTTATCGCAGTTTTTTATATCATACTGTGAAGAACTTTGATTTTTTTTCATAAAAAGTGTTTACTTAAACAATGAAAACTTTTGAAAGGGGAAGGTTATATCGTAATGGCTACTGACATTAAACTGATTGCTCTGGATATGGACGGGACACTTTTAAACAAAAAAGGAAAAATATCAGAAGGAAATAGACAGGCAATTAAGGAAGCACAAGAAAAAGGCATTTTTGTAGTTCTAAGCACTGGACGTTCCTTGCTCACCAGCAGGGAACACGCGGACTCTCTTGAACTCACATCGTATTTGGTTACTGTAAATGGCAGTGAAATATGGGATGAAAAACGGGAAATCGTCGAAAGAAATCTTGTTAAATCAGAGCTTATCGAGTGGATGTGGGAGTTGTCTAAACAGCATAAAACAAAGTTCTGGGCAATCAGCACGGAACGAAATTGGCATGATGAAATGCCTGGGGATTTACATACAAAGGAATGGTTAAAATTTGGCTTTAATATCGAGGATGATGCAACAAGAGAGTTTATAAAAAATGAATTAGAGGCAAAAGGGGAGTTTGAATTAAGCAATTCCACCCTAAAAAACATCGAGGTAAACCCAACTGGAATCAATAAAGCAAAAGGACTCAAAATTGTCTGCGAGCGCCTAGGGATAGAAATGAATCATGTTATGGCAGTCGGGGATAGTTTAAATGATATGGCGATGATTAAAGAAGCTGGACTTGGGGTGGCAATGGGGAATGCTCAAGATGCCGTTAAAGAAGCTGCCGATTGGGTCACAGCAACGAATGAAGAGGATGGAGTAGCAAAAGCGATTCGAAAATGGGTCTTATCAAATACAAATATTTAAATATTTTGGTAAAGAATTGTATAGGAAGAAAAAGGATTGGTAAAAATAATCAAGCAAGTATATTTTGCAAAATAATGTTATAGCTACATGCTAGGAGGCTACAAAGAAATGGAAACAGGTAGAGTAAAATGGTTTAACGGTGAAAAAGGTTTTGGATTTATTGAGCGCGAAGGCGGCGACGATGTATTCGTTCACTTTTCAGCAATTCAAGGTGAAGGCTACAAAACCCTAGATGAAGGTCAAGAGGTTACGTTTGAAATCGAAAATGGACAACGTGGACCACAAGCGGTTAACGTCCGTAAATCATAAGTAACAATAAAAAACAGACTCAGTAATCTGAGTCTGTTTTTTATTGTCTTAGCTTTTCATTAGACACCCATTTTTCTGCGCGAGTTGCTTACTTTTTTCGTTTGCTGGCTCTTTAGTTTTTTAGTAGCTTGGGAGCCATTCAAAGTCGCATTGTCAGCGGCTGCCTTATTCTTTTTATTTTCAAGCTGTTGTTTCATTGCCTCTTGTAAGCTGATTTTCTTTTTTTGTGTTTCTTGACTGGATTCAGACATATTAGCCTCCTATAAATGGTGTTAAGTACAGTATAATCTATTTTTTTACATATTAGAATTTCCTAAATACAATTTTTTTGGACGTTATTTCTTAAATTTGGAATAACGTCCTTTCTTTTAATACCTATCTAAAAAATACTAGCTTTTTCGAAGGTTCTGCCTGACTTTAGCTGGGTCGCGACAGCTTCAAAACCTGGTCTTGCGAATGGTTATGATATCAGTCTGATCAATCGCAACATTCAAACAGAAAAAGAGGACTCCGATTATTTATTCGTGTTTATCCATTGAGGCATTGAAACCAAGCGCTCACCCGAACCCTTCCAGCGAGAATGGGCAAAGTTAATGATTGATGCAGGTGCGGATGGGGTCATTGGAAGTCATCCCCATGTGCTGCAAGGCTTTGAATATTATAAAGACAAACCGATTTCCTATTCACTCGGAAATTTCCTTTTTCCTAACTATATAAAAGGGAATGCAGCGCAAACGGGTGTATTACACTTGGATATAAAAAATGAAAAAATTGGGATGACTTTTGTTCCTTATCGTATCTCGAACGATCAAATTGTAAAACAAAATGATCGGGAACAACTGACTGTATGGAATGAACTTCAACGACTATCCTACGGTGATTTGCAGATTGAAGATGGAATGATTAAAGATCCGAATAGCGTTGCAGATGCAGGAAACTAGTGAAGCAGAGAAATATTATTTACCTCTGCTTTTTTACATCATAAATTTACAATTTACTGGAAAAAATACAGGTAATTAGAAAGTGAAGGAGCAACTATGTGAATCTGAACGTGATATATGGGGCCATTTTTATTTTTTCAGCGATAAAATGGGGTGATTGGAAAAATTGGGAGGCCTATTACCCTACATTTCTTTTCTTGATGGTTGGGGATTTGGTGTATCAGTTTTTATTTTTTAAACATAGCATGTGGGAATATGTTCCGATTGGAAGCGATAAATCATGGGCAAAGCATACGCATATTGCTTTCTTAGTTATGTTAATAAAATATCCTGTTACGATCAGCATATTTCTAGGTCATATGCCGAAGACGGCTTGGAAAAAAATAATTAATATCCTCGCTTGGACACTTATCTATACGATAAATGAATACACAGATTTGAAATTAGGTGCATTGATCCATAAAAACGGCTGGAATTTATGGTGGTCTGCATTTTTTAGCTTTGTAATGTTTTCCGTTTTGGCTGTCCACTTTAAAAAACCATGGTTAGCTTGGATCCTATCAGCGATATATGCTACTTTTCTATGGAACATTTTTAATGTTTCACAAGATATTTTGAAATAATTTCTTTCGCAGGCAACCTAGAACATAGGTTGTTTTTTTAATAGAAATTTTTATGAAATATTATATTAGCCGAATTACTAAGCAGGAATTTGAGTACTAAATTTAGAATATTAATAATATGATGATTTTTAAAGGGGGGATTAGCTTGGGAATCCAAGTAGTAGAAAAAGAAGAGATAAAAGTAGTTGGAATTTCTTGGAGTGGAACCTATTCAGAGGGTGAGATCATTCCAAGTCTATTTAAAAAAATGGAGAATCGCTTAAGTGAAGTGCCCAATCAAACAGTAGAACCAGTGTTGATTGCGCCATTTCATAGCAGGGAAACGGAGTTTACCTATTATGTCACGAAACCAGTAGAAAAAATTGAAGCCATCCCTGAAGGCATGGTTGGATTTTCTATCCCGCGAAAAAACTATGTCGTCGGGGTCCATAAGGGCACGCAAGAGGAAGTTAAGAGTACATACCTTCAAATGTTCGAATGGATGAAAGAATATGGCTATGAACAGGATCACTATGCCTTAAGTTTAGAAGTCTATAAAGAAGAACATAAACAACAAAATGCGAATGGAGATCTCCATTTTGAAATCTACTTACCTGTGAAAACCTATTAAAACAATAGGACATTACAGGATTTTTCTGAAAATAGGAGCCATTTCCCTTTACTCTTTTATTAAAGTATACTACCATAGAAAGTATATTTTAATAATTCCTTCGGGGTAAGGTGAAATTCCTAACCGGCGGTGATGAAGCGATGCTTCTTAGTCCGTGACCCGGTTAACGTACTAGTTAAACGGTGGATCTGGTGAAATTCCAGGGCCGACAGTTAAAGTCTGGATGGGAGAAGGAAAAAACAGGATTATGAAAAGGGCAAAAATTGCCTGTTTCTAAGCCTTGCTTTCCTATTGTCTTTAATTGCCCCTGAAGAAAAACTTCTTCAGGGTTTTTTGTATTCCTTTATAAAGGAGAAGAAAAATGTTTACAGGAATTATTGAAGAAATTGGGTCAATCTTAAATATTCAGAGGACGGGAGAGTCGTTTGTCCTAACCATTGCCGCGAAAAGAATTCTTGAAGACGTCCATCTTGGAGATAGTATTGCTGTTAATGGAGTATGCCTGACTGTGACCTCCTTCACGGCAAATCGCTTTACTGTTGACGTAATGCCAGAAACCGTTAGGGCTTCGAGTTTAAATATGGTTAAACGTGGTTCTAACGTCAACCTTGAAAGGGCAATGGCCGCTGGAGGAAGATTTGGCGGTCACTTCGTCTCAGGTCATATTGATGGTACAGGAATCATTAAAAGTAAAAAAGCATTCGAAAATGCCGTATATTATGAAATTGAAGCAGACCCCGAATTATTAAGATATGTCATTGAAAGAGGATCTATAGCAGTTGATGGGACTAGCCTTACAGTTTTTGCGGTATCCGAAAATCGCTTTACCTTATCTTTAATCCCGCATACCCTTGGTGAAAGTATTGTAGGGCAAAAAGACTCTGGTGATATCGTAAATTTGGAATGCGATATGATTGGAAAATACGTGGGACATTTTATGAATAATTTTGGAAAAAATAATCAGAGCAAAAGCAGCGGAGGGATTTCCGCTAAATTTTTAGAAGAAAACGGGTTTTTCTAGGAGGGATTTATCGTGTTTGATACGATTGAAGCAGCTTTAGCAGATTTGAAAGAAGGTAAGGTTATTATTGTATGTGATGACGAAGATAGGGAAAATGAAGGAGATTTTTTGTCCCTTGCTGAAAAAGCGACCCCCGATGTTATAAATCTTATGGCTACCCATGGGAAAGGCCTTATATGTGTTCCAATTGACGAAGAACTGGCACAAAAGCTGGAACTTAATCCGATGGTTACAAAAAACACGGATCCGCAAGGAACTGCCTTTACGGTAAGCATTGACCATAAATTTTCAACAACAGGTATATCAGCATTTGAACGATCAGCTACAGTTCTAAGCATGATTGCTCCGGAATCAAAGCCAGAAGATTTTAAAAGACCGGGGCACATTTTTCCGCTTGTCGCAAGAAATGGCGGAGTTCTTAAACGAACAGGACATACCGAAGCGGCCGTAGACCTTGCTAAACTATGCGGCTCAGCGCCTGCGGGAGTCATTTGCGAAATTATGAATGAAGACGGAACGATGGCACGTGTTCCAGATCTTCGTAAAATTGCCGATAAACTAGGGGTAAAAATGATTACCATTGAAGAATTAATAAAATATCGAAAGAATAAGGAAAAAGATACTGCAAATAATTTCTAAGGAAAATTTATCATTGGAGGAATTAAGATGGGACATATTTTTGAAGGAAATTTAGTTGGTTCAGGTTTAAAAATTGGAATCGTAGTTGGACGTTTCAATGAATTTATCACAAGCAAATTATTAAGCGGTGCGCAGGATGCACTAAAACGACATGGTGTAAGCGAGTCTGATGTTGACGTTGCCTGGGTTCCGGGCGCATTTGAACTGCCGTTAATTGCCCAAAAAATGGCGAACAGCAAAAAGTATGATGCTGTCATTACGCTTGGTACCGTTATTCGCGGTTCTACTCCTCATTTTGATTATGTTTGTAATGAAACCGCTAAAGGAGTATCTCGTATCAATTTAGACAGCGGCATTCCCGTTATATTTGGCGTATTAACGACCGATTCGATTGAACAGGCGATTGAACGTGCTGGTACGAAAGCCGGCAATAAAGGCTGGGAAGCAGCAGCAGGAGCAATTGAAATGGCAAACCTTTGCCGAAACATTGAGCAATAATTCGTTTAAAACCATATACAAACCAGTCTGTGGTTTACTATAATAGAAATAACATAAAAAAATATGATGAAAAACAGGTGCTAAAGTCTAATTTTTTGACCTAAAGCTTAAAAGGGAAGTTGGAAAGAGCCAACGCGGTCCCGCCACTGTAAATGGGAGCAACCTATAAAATGTCACTGTCAAATAGATGGGAAGACATAGGAAGCGATGACCATGAGCCAGGAAACCTGCCTGTTTTAAACACAAAAAGCCTACGCGGATAGGAGTGTGTTAAAATAGAATTTTTTCGTATTTCTATTTTGGTACATAGCACTCCTCCTTTTTGGGGGATTTTTTTATGTCAAAAAATTTTAAGATTAGTATAAGGGGAGAGAAATGAGGATGTTAGAGAGAAAGAATTTATGGTTAGCCCTGTTACTTGTATTCACGCTTATCACAAGCGGCGTTCAGACACCTGTTTTAGCTGCTGACCCTGGAAAACAAGGGACTATTACCGTGATAGGGACGGATGAAACAAATCCGGTCCTGCCTGAAACATCTGTTTCATTGTCTGAAAACGAAACAGCAACGCAAAGTTTAATTAGTGCTGTTGGCGAGAGTAACGTTGAATTTACCGACACTACATATGGAAAAATGTTAACCGGTATTAATGGAGTAAAGGCGGAAGGAAACAATTTTTGGGCTTTTTACATTAACGGTGTTTCTGCTCAGGTTGGAGCGGATTCCTATATCGTTCAAAATGGCGATAAATTAACTTTCCAATTAAAAGACTGGACTAAGCCTGTAGAAAATAAAGTTTCACTTAAAGTAATGGACAATCAGAAAAACATTGTTAAGGAATTACCTGAAATTGAAATTATCGGTCACCCTAATGCTTTTCAGCTTTTACAAGTCGCGCTTGGCGTTGAAAATGTCGGATATACCGATACCCAATACGGAAAAATGATTACATCTCTAAATGGCATCAAAGCAGAAGGTAACAATTATTGGGGATTCTATGTCAACGGAGAAATGGCATCCGTAGGTGCTGAAGGCTACTCCCTTCAGGCAGGAAACCAAATCAGTTTTCAGTTAGAGTCTTTTCAACCGGATCCAGGGACAGGCGGCAATGGCGAGCCCTCCACAAATCCACCGGCTGGAACGATTTCAGATGCTACTCTTCAAGCTGCAGTCGATTCAGTTAGTAACTATGTATTAAAATCGCAAATTGGCGAATGGGAAGCTATTGCCCTAAAGCAGGCCGGAAAAACTATTCCTGCCAACTATCTTGATTCCGTAAAAGTGTTAGTAAAGGAACGACAAGGGAAGTTTACTAGAATTACTGACTCAGAGCGCTATGTACTCGGGATTCTTGCAGCAGGGGGTGACCCAACAAATGTTGAAGGTTACAACCTCGTTGATTCCATTTATAATGGCAATGTCACCAAACAGGGATTGAACGGAGTAGCCTTCGCATTGATTGCATTAGACAGCGCGGATTTCACTGTTCCAAATACTGCCCAATGGACAAGGGAAAAGCTCGTAACCCATTTAATTGAAAGACAAAACGCTGATGGCGGTTGGGCTTGGGATGAAAGCACAACAAGTGACATTGACACGACTGGGATGATTCTAACTGCTCTCGCACCTTATAAAAATCAGGCAGGCGTTAAAGAAAAAGTAGATAGCGCGATTCAATATTTAAATTCGCAATATCAAAACGGTAAGATTGATAATAGCTCAACTGCTGCACAAGTGATTATTGCCCTTTCTGCTTTAGGGATAGATGCAAATGGTACACAATTTACTAAAGGTAACAGCAGCTTGTTCCAATTTTTCTTATCTTTCCAAAATGCTGATGGCGGTTTTGATTGGCAAGGCGGAGACACTAGTGACGTATTTACAACCTCACTGGCATTTCAAGCAGTAGTTGCCTATCAGCTATATTCAAAAGGAAATGGTGCACTGTATAAAATGGCATTAGCAGAACAAAAACCTGAGTCGGAAACACCACAGGCGGAAACACCGCAGGCAGAGCAGCCTACTGTCCAAACGCCGGCAACTGAAGTTCAACCTACCAGTCAAAAAGGCCACAAGCTTCCAAATACAGCTTCAAATATGTATAACTTATTAACATTGGGATTATTTTTATTAATGTTTGGCAGCGTATTATACATGATCCAAAGGAAACGTAAGGCAATATAATTCCTTGCCCTCTCTTTTTTACAAGGAGGGGGCGGATGGGGAGGGCAACAAGATGAGAATACTAAAATCTGCATTATTAATCTTTATTTTTCTAGTAGCCTTTAGCTTAATTGGCTGCAGTCAAAGTTCGGACAGTTCGAAGGAAGCAAAAAATGAAAACAAAAAGACTGTAGAAGTAAAAAAGGAACAACAAGACTCTAAAGTTGTTGAAGAACAGAAAACAGCGCAAGTAAAAGAGAAAGAGACTAATACTGCCGCTCCGACAGAAGAAAAACAAGCAGAGCAAGCCGCTCCAAAAGCTAACTCAACGACACAAACTGTCCAAACTAGCCAGCCGAAAACAACACCAAGTACACCAAGCAAGACAACCACTCAGCCGGCAAAAACGAGCGGTACGTCGAGTTCAACTCAACAAATTAAACCACCTGCCGCTGCCACGACACCAAAACCAAATACACCAACTCAAACGCCTAAACCTGTCACTTCCGTTACTCTTTCTATCATTGGCCCAAAAGATCGCGGGACCATTCTTGGAGCAACGAAGGTTAATTTTAATGATGGAGATACTATTTTTGATATCATTACACAGGCTGCCAAAAAACAAGGAATCACTGTCGATTCACGGGGAAGCGGGGCAACAGCCTATATTGAAGGAATTGACAATATTTATGAATTTGATTATGGTGCTAAGAGCGGCTGGGTTTTTAAACACAATGGTGCCAGTATTACTAAAAGTGTAGGAGTCATAAAGGTTAAAGACGGTGATCGGATTGAATGTTATTACACGGAAGGGAGTTAGGAGGGAATGGGAATGAAAGAGCGATTTGAGAAATTTCATCCTTTCATTCCCTTCCTCTTTTATGTTGGGGCAGTTTCTCTTTTACTTCTTTTGCTGCATCCGTTCTATTTGGGAGTAGGCTTATTGCTTATCCTCATCATAAATTTTTTCCATGATCGTTTCCGAGGTCTTAAACGTTGGTTATTTCTGATCATAACAAGTTTCATTCTCATGATCGTAATCAATCCTCTTTTTAATGAAAGAGGAAGACATCTGTTATTCGAAGCGGGACAGCATCGGGTTACATTAGAAGCCGTTGTTTATGGCGGGATGAACGCCCTGTCCATTATCGGTGTCATTGCCATCTTTGTTTCCTATAACGTGATTATGACACCAAATAAGCTGCTGTTTTTATTTGCAAAAATATTACCGCAATTCTCTGTCCTTCTGATGTTGACCCTTCGTTTTATTCCGCTGATGAGGCGAAGGCTTGAAGAGATTTCAGTCGTCCAAAGGAGTAAGGGGATTTCTGTGAGTCAGGGAAAATGGAGTATGAGAGTTAAAACTGGAATGCTCTACGTGCAAGCCCTATTAACTTATTCCCTTGAGGAAGCGATCCAAACGGCGGACTCCATGAAAGCACGGGGTTACGGAAATGGGCCGCGTTCATCCTACGAATATTTTAAATTTAAGAAATCAGACGCAGCGGCAGTGGTTTATCTAGTAGGATTATTTGTGTTTATACTATTTAATAGGGTACACGGTTTAGGTTATTTAACCATTTATCCAATCATGGAAACCTGGCAGCTTTCACACATGGATTCTTTTGTACTTGCTGGTTACATACTATTTTTAAGTTTTCCAATAATCATAGAAGCAGGTGGATTGTTCCGATGGCGTATATTGAATTAAACAAAGTAACATTTTCCTATCCAGATTGCTTAGAACCAGCCATAAGGGATATATCCTTAAAAATAAATAAAGGTAAATTTGTGGTGCTTTTCGGGCCTTCTGGATCAGGCAAAAGTACTTTATTAAGATTGTTAAAAAAAGAAATTCAGCCCCATGGAGTTCTGTTAGGGGAGATTTCGATTAATGGTGTGCCAATAGAGGAGACAACGGGGCTGTCGAAGGAAATTGGTTTTGTATTTCAAGATCCAGAAAATCAAATTGTAGCCGACGATGTCCTTCATGAGCTTGTATTTGGATTAGAAAATATTGGACTGAAGACGAATGAAATGAGGAACCGTCTTGCTGAAATGGTCCATTTTTTTGGAGCGGAGCCCTTGCTCCATCGGAAATCCCATGAGCTTTCAGGCGGGAAAAAGCAGCAGATAAATCTTGCCTCTGTTCTATTAATGCAGCCGGATATTTTACTATTGGATGAACCAACTGCACAGCTTGACCCCGTTAGTTCACGGGAGTTTTTAGATATGCTTAAGCGGTTGAACGAGGAATTTGGCATGACGATAATCATGGCAGAGCATCGCTTGGAAGAAATATTTACCCTTGCAGATGAAATAATCATGATGGAAAAAGGGCAAATCCTATTTAGCGGGGAACCAAGAGAGGTTCTTCCACAAATTTGGAACTCGAAAAATCAGGCTTTTGTACCAACTATCCCACGCTTATTTTTAAGCCAAAAGTGTTCGGGGATAGTCCCTTTAACTGTAAAGGAAGGACGAAATTGGGTTCAGGAATCCAGCGCGTTCTTTTCAGAAGAACCCAAAAAGCTGGAGTATCCAATTGGTGACGAACGAATTGGCCTAAAAAACCTTTCTTTCCGTTATGATAAGAAAAATGATTTCATATTAAATGATATGGATTTTAGCCTGGCTAAAGGTGAATTTTATGCCTTGTTAGGCGGAAATGGCTCTGGGAAATCTACATTTTTAAAGATATTAGCTGGATTGGTAAAGCCTGAAATGGGAAAAATTTTAGTTAACAAAAAGAAAACGAAAATCATGAAGAACAGTGAATTCATAAATTTAATCGGCTATTTACCACAAAACCCAAAACTGTTTTTTATACAAGATTCGATAGAAAAAGAAATCCAATACACCATGAAGCATTGGGAATTAAACAATGTTCATGAAGTGGATATTCTGCTAAACAACTTAGGAATTAAACATCTTATATCAAGCCACCCCTTTGACCTAAGCGGCGGGGAACTGCAAAAGGCAGCATTAGGGTGTTTGCTGATAAGAAAACCTGAGATACTGTTACTCGATGAGCCGACAAAAGGGTTGGATCCCATTTCAAAACAGAATTTAGCCGATATTCTCCAATCACTTCATTCTGAAGGTATGACAATTCTGATGTCGACACATGATGTAGAATTTGCTGCTCAATATGCAACGAAATGCGGGATGATGTTTCAGGGGAAGATTACATCCGAGGATGTACCCAGCGAATTCTTCAAAAGTAATTTCTTTTATACAACCATGCTGCAAAGAATTGCCCGTGATTTACAAAATCGGGCTGTTCAGACGGTCAGCGAGGTACAATAGTGATGCGCAACTTCAAAAAAGTCTGGGCTATTGTTTTTCTTTTGCTTGCCGGAATCTTGCTATATTTAACGATGAGGTTTGAGAACTCCTATTTATGGATAAGTTTTGGAATGGTATTTATTTCGATTTTGTTTTTCTTCGTTCGGTTTGAAAGTAGGAAAGTGGAACCGAGAGAAATTGTCCTTTTGGCCGTATTAGCGGCTATTGCTGCAGTGGGTCGAATTCCCTTTGCCAGTATCCCCAGCGTCCAGCCGACGACCTTTGTCATTATGATGGCAGGATTTGTTTTTGGTGCGGAAAGTGGTTTTATAATAGGGGCCGTCGCAGCTCTGGCATCAAATATGATATTGGGCCAAGGTCCGTGGACACCATGGCAGATGGCTGCTTGGGGTTTGGTTGGTTTAACGGCAGGGCTTGTGCGAAAAACAAAGTTCATGAATAGAAAATTGGGCCGGATATTTTTTGGAATCATCTGGGGTTATTTGTTTGGCTTGATTATGAATGTATGGGGGTTCTTAGCTGTTACACAAGCAGAAAGTCACATTACGATTAAGGCGTTTCTAATTTACTTTGGTGGAAGTATCCTTTTCGATACATTTCATTCTGTATCAAATGTGATCTTTTTTCTTATTTTTGGTGATATCTGGATTAAAATTTTATCAAGATTTAAAAGAAAATATGGATTGTTAGAATAATGAAGAAAAATAGCACGCTGATTTCAGCGTGCTATTTTCTTATTACTTGAGTTTCTCCACTAATGAATTAACTGCTTCTCCTATATTGTAAAGTGCACTATCCAATGCTTTTTTCCATGCCGGGGCATGTTCTTTGATTGAAGCACCAATCTTTTGGGCATTTTCATTTAATTCCTGACCAATTTCTTTGGCCTGATCATGGATGCTTTTTTCGATATTTTCTTTTCCGGCCAGCTTGGCGTTTATAGAAACGACCTCAAAGTTATCTTTTGGAAGATAGGGCTGTGATTCCAGCATGATTTCTCTGAAAATCGGAACCACATTGGCTGAGCTTGCGCTCGGCAGGTAGTGCTGCCGGTCTGTCTGGTCATAGCCCAACCAAATCGCGCCGACAAGGTTTGGTGTGTAGCCAACCATCCACTGGTCCTTCGTTCCATTCACATTGGCGAAGGGAAGTTGAGTCGAGCCTGTTTTTCCTGCAATTTGCATTCCAGGGATATGGGCTCGCTTTCCTGTTCCACTTTCCACCACATTTAAGAGCATCGAGGTCATCTCATTGGCGACAGATTTAGAGGTGACTTTTGTCGTTTTCGCTTCTCGCTCCGCGATAATATTCCCAGTTGGACCGACAATTTTTGTAATCAAATGGCTGTCCTGCCGCTTTCCGCCATTTGGGAAAGCTGAAAAAGCATTAGCCATTTGTAAGGGTGACACGCCCTTACTCATTCCTCCAAGGGCAATAGCCAGGTTTCGATCTTCCTTTTCAACAGGTATGCCAAACCGGTTTAAGGAATCGAGCCCTTTATTTAAGCCCACTTGATCAAGCAGCCAAACGGCAGGAATATTCAACGATTCTTCCAAAGCCTTATACATCTGAACCTTGCCTTGGTAGTTTTTTGAAAAATTTTCCGGTTTGTAATTACCGAACGTCATCGGCTCATCGACAAGCTCGGATGAATAGTCATAGCCATTTTCAAGCGCAGGTGTATATACGGCAAGTGGTTTGATCGAGGAACCAGGCTGTGCCTTTAATTGAGTCGCTCGGTTAAAACCGCGAAAAACGTGTTCACCTCGGCCGCCGACAAGGGCACGGACACCACCTGAGGCAGGGTCCATTAATACCGAACCACTTTGAACCAATGTATTTCCTCTTCCTCTAGGGAATAATGAGTTTTTACTATACACTTTTTCAAGTCCTGCCTGGAGGTTCTGGTCCATTTCTGTATAGATTCGGTATCCTCTCGTTAAGATTTCATCTTGGGTTAATCCATACTTGGAAATCGCTTCATTCAAAACAGCATCGACATAATAAGGGTATTTACGGTCAACAAAGCTTCCCCCGCCGTCATGAAGACGGATTTTTTCCTTTTTGGCCTGATTATACTGGGTCGTATTGATAAACCCTAATTCCTTCATTTTGGCCAATACCACATTTCGCCGTTTTATCGACAGGTCATAGTTTTTATACGGGTCAAGGTAATTAGGTGCGTGTAATAGCCCTGCAAGCATGGCTGCTTCGCTGACGCTGATGTCCTTGATATTTTTATTGAAATATTTCTTTGAAGCATTGCCGATTCCCCAAGCGCCGCTTCCGAAATAAACTTGATTGAGGTACATCTGCAGAATTTCTTCTTTTGTATAAACCTTTTCAATTTTTACAGCTAAAAACAATTCCTCAGCTTTTCGCTTATAGGTACGTTCCGGTGAAAGAAGGGCATTTTTCGTCAGCTGCTGGGTTAGCGTGCTGCCGCCACCAGTAATCCTTCCTGCAAAAAGGTTTCCAAAAAAGGCACGAGCGATTCCTTGTACATCAAAGCCGCTATGCTCATAAAAGCGTTCATCTTCAATGGCCACTACGGCATTTGGCACATATTTTGGCAGTTCTTCAATTTTAACGCCTTGCGTTCGATTTGTTGCGACATTGCTTGCCACTTTGCCACTTTTATCATAAATAACGGTCGGCTGGCTTAAACCTTCTTTTAGGGATTGAACATTCGCTCTTGTAGCAAGCCATGCAAAATAACAAATGGTTACAAGAACCACAACAAGAATGATTAATAAAAAAATTTGAGTTAAATGTCTCTTTTTCCAAAAGCGAACGATCATTTCCCATAACGGATGTAACTTGTCCATAATGACTCCTTATCTTTTAGGGATGATTGATTTTAATATTATAAGTTTTCTTGTGAGAAAAGACCAACAATAAGTTATTTCGTGATATTCGTGGACAACCAATTTCAGACCAAGCATATGTTATAGAAAAGATAATTTAACATAGGAAAGGGGATGGGATGATGATTAACTGGAAGGTCCGATTTCGCAACAAAAACTGGGTAATCGCATTTATATCACAGCTAATGATTGTTGCCCAACTGGTGCTGGCTGGATTAAATTCACTAGGGATTACCGATTTCCAACTATCTAATACGATTCAAAATTCAATATTAACATTAGTAAATGCAATATTTGTAATACTATCCATGCTCGGTCTCGTTCAAGATCCAACCACCAAAGGCTTTGGAGATAGTGAAAGGGCTATGAATTATAAAGATCCGAACTAATCAAATTGGTAAATTTAAAGGCCATTGTTGATTGGAGCGGAAGGAGCGAAGACTCCAGCGGGAGTACGGGGCAGGGGGGACCCCGCAGGCGCTAAAGCGCCGAGGAGGCTCCCCGGCACGCCCGCGGAAAGCGAAGCTCCTCGAGCGAAGGTAAACTGCTATGTTTAACAATAATATTAGGAAAATTCTTTACAATTTGCCTCTAACATAGTTTACTAATTAAGTAAAAAATAATTTGCGAGGCCATACATATGAATAAAATAAAAAACTATATTGGGCAATTCCACCCAATTGTCTGGGTATTATTAATTGGCACTGTATTATCTAGAGGCTCTGCCTACATGACACTGCCATTTTTATCGATTTATTTATCACGTCATATCGATCTTTCTCCAATTATTATCGGGTTGACGGTCGGTATGAGCCCTTTAATGGCCACAGTGGGAGGATTCATAGGGGGCCATTTATCAGACCGGTTTGGCAGAAGGCCGATTATGCTCACCGCTTTGTTTACGTTAGCATTTGTCTATTATGGGTTTACAGTAGCAAATAGTCAGGGATGGTTCATTTTATTAAATGCCATTAATGGACTATGTACTTCCTTTTTTGAGCCAACATCACAAGCACTTATGGCAGATTTGACTGATAGGAAAATTAGAATGAGGGTGTACTCCTTAAGGTATACCGCCATGAACATTGGGGCTTCAGTAGGACCTCTTTTAGGGGCCTATTTGGCTAATCATTCCGCAAAGCTTTCTTTCGCCATTACTGGTTCAACCTACTTGGCATATGGAATTGTTCTTTATATTTTAATGAAAAAACTCATTATTACTAAACAATTAGAAACGAAAAAGGTTGTATCATTTGTGGATGCATTTAAGATTATCAAGACAGATAAAGCGTTAAGATATCTTTTATTTGGGATCATTTTAATTAACATCGGCTATGTCCAAATAGACTCCAATTTGCCGCAATTCTTGGAAGGGACACTGGAAAACGGTGTAGCCATTTTTTCTGTTTTGCTTACCGTTAATGCTGTGATGGTGGTATGCTTGCAGATGCCGATCAGCCATTTTGCTGAAAAATTTAGCTTAATGCAAGCGATGGCTGCGGGTTCATTATTTATCGCCGCAGGATTACTTGGCTTTAGCTTCATCAATGGCTGGGTGATTGCCATTATTGCCATGATTCTTCTAACGATTGGTGAAATATTAATTTTTCCTTCAAACAGTATGATGATGGACAAATTAGCACCGGAACATTTACGTGGAACTTATTTTGGGGCGGGCCAATTCCGAAAAATAGGGAATTTCCTGGGTCCTATATTTGGAGGAATTCTCCTCAGTCATTACCACGGGCAATTCATGTTTTGGATTATTTCAATCCTCACACTGGGAAGTATTATTTTCTTCACCGTCGGAAACAGGTCGTATATCAGAGCAAAAATATCCACAGCGGAGAAAACGGTGTAAACCTTATTTCTCCACATTTTTCCATTATTTTGGTAAAATAAAGAATAGATAGAATTTTTCAAATAGAATGTAAGGACTATTTGAGAAGGGGGTCCTTGTAATGTGGTGCTGGGCTGGTATCTTTGCTTTATTTTGCTGCCTATTTCTGATCATTGAGGAAATAATCTATTATTTGTGGAATCGCTATGTTTATGGGCCAAATTACGAAAGAAAGAACAAATGGAAAAATAGAGTTAATGTATTCCTCAGGTTTTTTAAAAGAAAGTCTCCACCAAATATTCATGGAAACAATAAAGAAGAAAGCTCGCTTTAATTATGGCGAGCTTTTTTTATGTATTACTTGGGGGATTATTCTGTCGTTTTTTCTTCATAAAGGTCCATAGGGGAGTGAGGAAAAAAAAGAGGATAAATAAAAATAATATGATGAATTCTGTTGGCTCCATAACCTTAAAAGGATTCATTGCATTCCAAAATATATCTGAAATACCCTTCCCCATCAAAAAGTCAATGGAAATGATCAAGCCCAATAAGGTTAGCGCCAATAATAGGGTTACAAAGATTATTTTCAATACGATTCATCCTCACATTAATGTTAATCATAATATCCTTCAATGATCTTAATTTATCCGTTTTAATATCGAGCAGAAGAAATGAACATTTGGATAAAATAGATTCCTTTGGGCAATATACCCAATATTGGCATAAACATTTTAAATATTTTTAGTGAGGCGGAGTTTACGTGTCGATTTTGTCTAACATTTTGAAAAACAAGCAGAAAAAAAGACAGAACGATAATTATAGGCAATTGCAAGACCCGCAAAAACCAGAAGATTTACCAATATTAAGAGAATCAAAAGAAAATATAACGCGTATAAAGGAAGAGCTTGGCAATAGTTCAGATATTATCTATCGTGATTTTAAATTCCATCAATTACGGGGTGTTACCGTTTGTGTAGATGGTTTGGCTGATAATAAGTTGCTCAGTGATTTTTTCTTGGAATCATTATTAGATGACGAAATGGATAAAGATACAGATATTTTTCAATGTTTGGTGGATAAAGCAAATGGATTAGGGAATCTGCAAGTAATTGTAAATTGGAATCAACTATATGAGTCGCTATTATCAGGTAATACCTTAATATTCCTTGATAGTTATAGTAAAGCCATAAGCGTCGAAACGAAGGGATGGGAAAAGCGTTCCATAACAGAGCCATCCACGCAGTTATCGATTCGTGGTCCAAAGGATTCTTTTACGGAAACACTTAGAACGAATACGGCTTTAATAAGGCGGCGTATTAAGAGCCCAAATTTATGGCTCGAAACGATGAGGTTAGGCACAGTTACACAAACGGATATTGGAATTATGTATATAAAAGGAATTGCTAATGAAAAAATCGTTGGGGAAGTGAAGGAGAGACTAAATCGCGTAAATTTGGACGCTGTTTTGGCTTCCGGTTACCTTGAGCAGTTAATAGAAGATCAAACCTGGACGACGTTTCCAACCACCTTTCATTCTGAGAGACCGGATGTTATTACCTCCCATTTACTTGAAGGGAGAGTAGCTGTTCTAGTGGATGGCACACCATTTGTCATTTCCGCGCCAGCGATTTTTATTCAATTTTTCCAGGCCCCGGATGATTATTATTCCCGATTTGATATTTCGACAGGCATTCGGCTCCTAAGAATCCTGGCTTTTTTGATTGCCTTAATGGGACCGGCGCTTTATATTGCAGGGACGACCTTTCATCAGGAAATGATTCCAACCACCATGGCCATTGCCATTGCTGCACAAAGAGAAAGTGTTCCTTTTCCTGCATTTGTGGAAGCGTTGATTATGGAGGTTACCTTTGAAATACTGCGGGAGGCGGGTTTGAGGCTTCCGCGTGCTGTTGGTCAGGCGACATCGATTGTAGGGGCGTTAGTTATTGGACAGGCTGCCGTTCAGGCAGGTTTTGTTTCTCCTGTTATGGTCATTGTTGTTTCAATTACGGCGATTGCGAACTTTTCCACGCCTATTTTTGCAATGGCGATTGCGGCAAGATTACTCCGATTCGTCTTGATGGGATTGGCAACCGCATTAGGCTTTTATGGAATCATGCTGGGTCTGATGTTTATGGCCATTCATTTATGTTCCTTACGTTCATTTGGCATCCCGTATATGATGCCATTAGCCCCTTTTAACATCCGAAATCAGCAGGATATCTTCATTCGTTTTCCGATTTGGGCAATGAAAAATCGACCAATGTTTATTAGTAAAGGAAATATGGTAAGGGCCGGGGGAAATCAAAAACCAAGCCCGCCTAAACAAGAGGATGATCAATCAAGCAAAGGTGATTCATAATGCGTAAATATTTTTTGATTATTTCACTTATTGTTTTGATTTTGCCCGCCCTTACTGCCTGCTGGAATCAAAAAGAGCTGACAGATTTGGCCTTTGTCATGGCGATGGGCATTGATAAAGGAAAAGATAAAAAGTTTGACGTTTCATTCCAGATTGTTATTCCGGCTAATGTGTCCGCGGGTCAAAATGGAGGAGGTCAAGGGCTTCCAATTGCTGTCTACAAAAGCTCCGGGAACACACTAACGGAGGCGGCAAGGAAGGCCACCACAAAAGTTTCACGGCGCTTATATTATGCACACACGAACATAGTGGTAGTAAGTGAAGCTGTGGCAAAGAAAGATCTTCTGAATTTAATCGATGCATTGGACCGTGATCCGGAATTTAGGACAACAACGGAACTAATAGTGGCTAGAGGGACAACTGCAGAAAATATCGTCACCGCACTGACTAATCTGGACAAAATCCCAGTGAATAAAATTACAAAAGAGATCAAAACAACAGAAAAAATGCTGGGTGAAAATATGAGTGTAAGTGTTGATGATTTTTTAAGCGGATTGGTAAGTGAGGGGAAAGAACCAATTCTTTCTGGTTATAGCGTGATTGGTCCGAAGGATGAAGTGAAAAAAATGGAAAACCTTCAGATGTCAAAATCCAATGCTTCTATTGAATCGAAAGGCATCGCGATTTTTAAAGATGGAAAATTTAAGGGATGGGTGGATGGTCATGTTGCCCGCGGGATTGTATGGATTTTAAACAAGGTTGAAAGCACTGATATTAATGTAGACTGGGACGGAAAGAAGGATGCTATTTCGGTTGCGCCGCTTCGATCCAAAACAAAAGTGTCCGTTACGTTCAAAAATGGAAAACCGATTGGCCATATTAATATTGAAAATGAAAGCTGGATAAGTGAAGCAAATGTTGACGTTGATATAACCAACCCTGACATTATTCATAAAATAGAAAAGGTTGTTGAAGAAAGGATTAAAAAACAAATTGTAAAAACGGTTAAAATAGCACAAAAAGATAAAGCGGATATTTTTGGGATTGGAGAAAGGGTTCATCGTGCCAACCCAAAGCTTTGGAGAGAAATAAAAGGAAATTGGAATGAGCATTTTGCCCAAATGGAAGTAAACGTTAAGATTAACTCATTCATTCGCCGAGAAGGAATTCGGACAAAGCCGTTTTGGTCCAGTATGAAGAAATAAGCCCTTAGTGGATTGGGAAGTGTAGGACATGGAGAAGGCCGTAATAAATACATATCAAATGTTCGTATTAGTGGTCCTTTTTGAAATGGGCAGTTCTTTATTAGTCGGAATGGGAGCGGGAGCGGGCCAGGATGCCTGGATTGCAATTCTGATGGGCATGTCCGCAGGGTTACTTCTTTTTTTGGTTTACTATCGTTTATTTTTGTATTATCCCGATCTGCCCCTTACCAGCTTTATTCAAGAAATAGTCGGGAAATGGTTAGGGCGCTTTATTGGAATAATTTATGTAGTTTGGTTTATGTATATTGCTTCAAGGGTATTGCGTGATTTTGGAGAATTGCTAACAACGACTATTTATACAAGTACACCAATGTTCATCCTTAATACGTTAATGATATTGACCATTATTTATGCAATACATAAAGGTTTTGAAGTGATTGCCAGGGTGGGGGAGCTTTATTTTTTGGTAGTGTATTTTATGGCGATTGGTGGAATGGTTCTAATCGTTATTTCTGGTTTAATCCATTTGGAGAATTTACTGCCCATTTTTGATAAAGGCTGGAAACCGGTATTAAGGACATTTGTAAAAGAAACGCTCACATTTCCTTTTGGAGAAATGGTTGTCTTTACAATGTTTCTGCCTTTTTTGAAAGATCCAAAAAAAGTGAGAAAGGCATGCATGGGAGGAATGCTGCTAAGTGGAATTAATATTACCATAACCGCGGTGATTAATATTGCAGCGTTAGGAGGCGATCTATTTGTTCGATCAAATTTCCCGCTCCTTACGACCATTGGCAAAATTGAATTAGCCAATTTTATTGAGCGTCTGGATGTATTATTTATGCTATATCTTGTCATTGGCGGATTTTTTAAAATCGCAATTTTTTACTATGCTGCCGTGGCGGGTGCAGCAGATATCTTTCAATTTAAAGACCAGAAAAAGCTTGGCTTTCCTATTGGGTTGATTATTTTGATTGCATCTATGATGATTGCCTCCAATTTTTCAGAGCATATTATAGAAGGGCTTCAAATCGTTTCTTTCTATGTGTCATGGCCAATGCAAATTATTATCCCTTCGTTATTGCTGGTAATTGCCTTTTTTAAAAACAGGAAAAAAAATAAAAGCTCACCATGAGGTGAGCTATCTTCAACTTAGGCATTAATGGCTGATTTTTTGTGGCTCTGTCTAATTGGAAGTGTAATGTTTACAGACGTTCCCTGATTTTTTTGACTCTCAAAGCTGATTGTTCCTTTGTGAGATTGAACAATCTTAAAGCTGACTGTTAGACCTAAACCGGTTCCTTTTTCTTTTGAAGAATAGAATGGTTCGCCAATTTTTTCTAAACGTTCTTTAGAAATTCCGCAACCATTGTCTTTGATAGCTATTTTTACCTGTTCGTTTTCTGCCTTTTCCAGGATAATGGATACTTTCCCGCCATTTATGGAGGCTTCAATCGCATTTTTAATAATATTAATAAATAATTGTTTCAGCTGGTTCGGGTCGCAATCTATAAGGATTTCATTTTCCGGATAAATTGATTCAATTTGCACATTATATAAACTCGCCTCAGTGCTTAATAAGGAAATAACATCGTTCAAAAGCTTTTGAATATCTGCAGTTGTGTATTTCAACAGCTGCGGTTTGGCTAATAGTAATAATTCACCAACAATGTGGTTAATCCGATTTAATTCATCTAACATGATTTGATAATAGAATTGGTGCTTCTGATCTTCCATTTGTAAAAGCTGAACAAAACCCTTTAATGAGGTGAGCGGATTCCGTATTTCATGGGCAACACTCGCAGATAACTCGCCAACAACCGACAGTTTCTCCGTCCTTCTTAAACGTTCCTCTGTTTGTCTTAAGGCCGTCACATCTCTGCCATAGCCAATGATTCCTGTTATGTTCCCATTAATAACAATAGGGAGTGAGGTAGCTTGTATTGTTAGTGTTTTCCCATTCGCATGTGGAATTTTCAGTTCATACATAATAGGCTTACTATCATCAACTAAAGAAGAAATAAATCGGTTGAGATACCTTTTATATTTTTGGGGCAACAAAGTCCTTATATTTTTACCAATCATCTCTTCGCGTTTGAAGCCGGTTATAACATCAAAGTGAGGGTTTAGATTAGTTATGTTTCCGTCCAAGTCAAACATATATACGATATCCGGACTGTACTCAAACATTGATTTATATTGCTGCTGACTTTCGGCTAATTGTCTTGCCATATTTTTTCTTTCAGTAATATCCCGACCAATAATAACTAAACCTTCTCTGCTCCCATCAGGATGGAATAAAGGAACTTTAATGGTATCAAAGGTTCTAATGGTTCCATCTGGCACAGGAAGGACTTCTTCAATCCGGGTTATTCCTTTATTTTTCCATGCTTCCTCATCCGAAATTTCGCAATATCTGAGCGCATCTGCATAGAACTCGGTGTATTCCGCTAATTCTGAATCCTTTTTTCCCCGATAATCTACGTGTTCAAGCTGAAATAATTGTAATCCAAATTCATTGGCCTCAATCCATCTGCCTTCGCCATCCTTAAAGTTTACAAAATCAACCATAGAATTGATTAACGTCGAAAGACGCTTTTGGTCTTCTTTTGAAGCATTTAATTCTTGTGATTTCACAATTAAAAAGTAGATGAACCATCCAGTGACAAAGATGTATAGGACCTCTTTAAATCTTGCGGCAAAATTCATATAAGAAGACGGCACAAACTGATTAATTAAATAATTTGTACCGTATATCCATATAATACTTAAAATGCAATAGAGGAAAATTAGCTTTTTTTTCTCCATGAAATTCTCCAATTCCTTCAAGGAAATTATTTTCCAAGAATGTAAGAAATTATTTTCTCACATAATATAGTACAGGAAAATTAGGTATTTTGGAATATTTCTATTATGGAAATCTATTTTAAAGCAAATTCCTGTACCATTTCTATTGTTACCTTTTTATAGTCTTTTACCGAGGATCAATAAATCTCTTTCCACCCCATCCAGTTCGGCTACATTTGGAAGGTGGGCCCATCTCTCAAAACCAAAGCTGTTGAATAATTTAACACTCGGTTCATTATGGGCGAAAATAAATCCAAGCAGAGTTTTGATTTTCAGTTTTGGACAAGCATCTATTGCTTGTTGAATTAAGTATTTACCAAGTTTTTTTCCTCTAAAGTCTTGATGAATGTATATACTAACTTCAGCCGTGGCATTATAGGCGGGTCTGCCGTAAAATGATTGAAAGCTTACCCAGGCGCATATATTACTATTACTTTCAACCACCCATAAAGGACGAAAAGCAGGGGAATGATCGTCAAACCATTTCATACGGCTTTCCACACTTACTGGTTCTGTGTCAGCTGTTACCATTCTGCCGGGAATCGTAGAGTTGTAAATTTCCACAATAATCGGCAAATCGTTTATTTCTGCATCTCTGATTTTAAACTCTTCAAACATTGCAATTGTCTCTCCTGTATGTTATTTAACTTCCATTTATGTTATCGTTCATAGCTAAGAATATCAATATAATGAAAGGCCTTTTCCCAATTTTTTTAATCGAGAAAAGGCCCATTTCGTTTCCATTGCCAAGCTCTTACCAGCGGTGAGCTTTAGCATTGCTCCTTAAGATGATCGCACTTTGCGTCAATTGAGTCTCGCCGTTTACCTGTGATCTGGCAAACTTCGGTCTCGTGTTGTTGTGGCAAATTCGCTCTGAGCGTGAATCTAAATGATCTTTGTAGCTCATCAAATATCACCTCATCCTAGGATTTGAAACGGATATTCACGAAGGAATATCATATATATCATTTGTAAAAATACAATAAAATAGTCAATAAAGAGAAAAAAATTAAATTTCATATAAATTAAACTTGTATTTTCTGAAATTTCGAAATAAAATTAAATTACATACCAACCGGTAGGTATGTTCCGATTGATCATTGCATATTAATTTTAATGGTAAAAAACTAGATTCCAAGAATAAGAATGGAGTGATTATTATGCATTTGCGTCTGACAGATGAACAGAAAATGGTGCAAAAAACAATTAGAAGATTTGTAGAAAAAGAACTGATCCCACTAGAAAACGATGTCCTTAGAAATGAGCGGGAAGGCAAACCAAGTCTGCCACCAGGGAAATTAAAAGAATTACAATTGAAGGCAAAAGAGGCAGGTTTTTGGGGAATAAACACACCTGAACAATATGGCGGTGCAGATTTAGGTCAGATGATGATGGCGATTGTGTTAATGGAAGTTTCCAAGACATTTGTTCCGTTTTCATTTGGCGGTTCTGCTGATAATATTCTTTACTATGCAAATGAAGAACAAAAGAAAAAATACCTCATCCCGACAATCAATGGTGAAAAGAAGTCATGCTTTGCCATGACCGAACCAGGAGCAGGATCTGATACGCAAAACATTAAAATGACGGCTGTAAAAGATGGAAGCGAATGGGTTCTCAATGGTGAAAAGACCTTTATTACCGGCGGAAACGAAGCTGATTTCGTTATGGCAATTGCCATTACGGATAAAGAAAGACACCAAGCTACACGTGGACGTGAAGGTGTAACCTGTTTTATTGTCGACCGTGATATGGGCTGGAAATCTGAATATATACATACAATGGGAGAATGGGGTCCAGCTGGCTTGGTTTTTGATAATGTGCGCGTTCCTGAAGAAAATATTCTTGGTGAATTGCATAAAGGCTACAATCTTGGTTTAGAATGGATTGGATTTGCAAGATGGATCGTTGGTGCTAGAGCAGTAGGGGCTGCTGAACGCTTATTGCAAATGGCCATTGATTATTCCAAAGAACGAATTACCTTTGGCAAGCCGATCGCTGAGCGCCAGGCAATCCAATGGCAAATTGCTGATTCTGCCGTTGAAATTGAAGCGGCTCGCTGGCTTGTTCTAAATGCTGCCTTTACCCTTGACCAAGGAGAAGATAATCGCCATCTTGCATCTATGGCTAAATTATATGGAGCAAATATGGGGAACAGAGTGGTAGACCGAGTTCTGCAAATTCATGGCGGTATGGGTTATACAAGAGAATTGCCAATTGAACGCTGGTACCGTGAAGCAAGACTTTGGAGAATCTACGATGGAACTGATGAAATCCAGCGTATGATCATTGCCCGTAACTTGATTAAAGGTCATGCAAAAGTTGGTCAACACGTTTAATTCTTTTTTGAAAGCGTTGTCTAAAAAGAAATTTTTATTTTGGGAGGAAGAAAAATGGCTGGAAGATTCGCAGGAAGAGTAGCTTTTGTAACAGGGGGAAGCCGTGGAATCGGGAAAGGCATTGTCGAGCTTTTTGCAAGCGAAGGGGCAAAGGTTGCTATTATTGATTTAAACGAAGAGGCATTAAGTGAGACATCCAATGAATTAAGGGAAAAAGGCTATGAAGTATATACAAAGGTGGCAAACGTTGTCGATGCTGAGCAGGTAGAAGCTGCTGCAAAAGAGGTTCATGATACATTCGGCTCGATCGATATTCTTGTCAATAATGCCGGTGTTATCCGCGATAATCTGTTGTTCAAAATGACTGACTCTGATTGGCAAACGGTTATGGATGTACATTTGAAAGGATCGTTTAATGCAGCACGTGCAGCTCAGAAGTATATGGTAGAACAAAAGTATGGACGCATTATTAATATCTCTTCTACTTCAGCTCTTGGAAATCGCGGCCAAGCCAATTACGCAGCTGCTAAAGCAGGTTTGCAAGGCTTTACTAAGACCTTAGCAATTGAGCTTGGAAGATATGGAATTACTGCGAACTCTGTTGCACCTGGATTTATTGAAACCGATATGACAAAAGAAACGGCTGCAAGAATTGGCATTTCCTTTGAGCAATTAATCCAGGCAAGCGTATCGAATATTCCTGTGGGAAGAAGCGGTAAGCCTGAGGATATTGCTAATGCTGTTGCTTTCTTTGCAGATGAAAAGTCTTCATTTGTAAATGGGCAAGTCATCTATGTAGCCGGCGGACCAAAATGTTAATTAGGTGAGGTGAGGATGAATTGTTTAAAGATCAAATTGGCAAGCAATCAAACAAAGTGAAAAATGTTGTTGAAAGAGGAGCTGTTAAGAAATTTGCCGAGTCTATCGGCGATCTTCATCCGATTTATTTTGATGAAGAAGTTGGCGAACAGTCCAGATACCGCAAGAATATTGCACCGCCGACATTCCCAAGGGTTTTTGATTATGGTGTGATTGAAGGATTGAATCTTCCAAATAAAGGCTTAATTCACGGAGAACAAACCTTTCATTATGTCCGTCCTTTATTAGTGGGGGAAGAGGTTTACTGTTATTCAAAAGTAAAAAACTACTTTGAGAAAAAGGGTAACTTTGGTGAAATGGGCTTCCTCGTTCTCGAAAGCTATGGCGATGATGCAGCAGGGAATACCATTTTTAGTTCAACCTCCACGGTTGTCATTTCTGAAGCTGTTAGGAAGGTGTTGACCCGATGAGTACACTAACTGAATTACAAATTGGCGAATCGTTAAAAGAGATTCAATTAGAACCTGTTTCAAGAATGGACCTTATTAAATATTCAGGGGCTTCCGGGGATTTTAACCCGATTCATACGATTGACGATGAAGCGAGTAAGGCAGGATTGCCAGGCATCATTGCACACGGGATGTGGACGATGGGTAACCTTGCAAAGTTGTTTACCGAGTACTATGAGGAAGGCTTCATCGAAGATTATTCAATCCGTTTTAAAGGCATGGTATTTTTAAACGATGTCATTACCCTTAAAGCGGTATTGAAGGAAAAGGAAGAAAATAAACTTAGCTTTACCGTTCAAGCGGTTAACGGTCA
Organism: Neobacillus bataviensis; assembly: GCF_019969725.1. The sequence goes on along the minus strand of NZ_JAHXYW010000001.1, from coordinate 293,221 downwards.
GGGCAAGGATGTTTTAAAAGGTGAAGTAGTATATCACCAATACTAACAAGATAAACAGAATTGAAAATTTAAAAAACCCGGCATTTAATGGATTTCTTCATAATGCTGGGTTTATTTCTATCAATTATTAAAGGGTGATAGTATGTCCACAAAAATGACGTTGAGCTATAAGCCGCCAGTTTTCTCATCAATTGAAGAGGAAAGACAGCATTTAAAACAAAAATTAGCCGCCTCTTTCCGCTTATTCTCTAAATTTGGCTTCGATGAAGGGGTCGCCGGACATATTACAGCACGCGATCCTGAGCGGAAGGATCACTTCTGGGTAAATCCATTCGGGATGCATTTTAGTCAGATCAAGGCCTCCGACTTAATTCTATGTAATCATGATGGTGTGGTCGTCGAAGGAAATTATCCTGTTAATCGTGCAGCATTTGCCATCCATTCTCAAGTTCATGCGGCTCGACCTGACGTCATAGCCGCTGCTCATGCCCATTCGGTTTACGGCAAATCATGGTCTTCTCTTGGAAGACTCCTTGATCCGATTACCCAAGACGCCTGTGCATTTTATAATGATCATTCTTTATTCGATGATTTCACCGGTGTCGTTTTGGATATTGAGGAAGGCCGGCGGATTGGAAAAGCTTTAGGAAATCGAAAGGCATGTATTTTAAGAAATCATGGTCTATTGACAGTTGGAAAATCTGTAGATGAAGCGGCATGGTGGTTTATTACAATGGAACGGTCGTGCCAGGCTCAAATACTTGCAGAGTCGGTAGGATCACCAATCGTCATTGATGATGAAAATGCGGCTGTTACCTATGAAACAGTCGGAACGGATGAAGCAGGCTGGTTCCAATTCCAGCCATTATGGAACCGGATTGTGAAAGAGCAGCCGGATTTGTTGGATTAATTAAGTGATCTGAAAAGATGAAGCTGCGTCTTTTCAGATCCATACATATAATCTGGAGGATTTTCATATGAAGATAGGGGTAGCAGGCACCGGTGCCGTTGGCGGATATTTTGGAGGGCTTTTGCAAAAGGCAGGTCATGAGGTTATTTTTTTAGCACGTGGAACCACACTTGAAAGAATGCAAGAAAAAGGACTAGCGATTGAAAGTGAAGTGGAGCGATTTACTGTTGAAGGTGTCTTTACCGATCAATATGAGTCCTTTTCAGATATTGACCTGTTATTATTTTGTGTGAAATCAACAAGTACAACAGAGGTTGCAACAAAATTCCTTCCGTTTTTAAAAGAATCCTCCCTTATTATGACGTTTCAAAACGGGGTGAATAATGAAGAAATTCTTGCTGACATCTTTGGAGAAAAGCGGATTTTATCCTGCGCTACTTATATCCAGGCCATAGTGACTGAGACGGGTGCTGTGAAACAAATTGGCGTACCGCCTAGGCTTTTGATTGGGGCCTTGGATAATCGTTTATCTGAAAAGGTAAATGAAATTGCAGCTCAATTTAATGCGGCAAACATAGATACATTTACCACGAGCAATATTTTGGAGATTAAATGGAAAAAGTTACTTTGGAATGTCACCTTCAATCCAATAACTGCCTTAATTGAGTCAAAGGTGGGGGCTGTCTTTGAAAATGAAGGCTTGTATTCCTCTGCCGAAAAAATATGTAAAGAAGGAATTGCAGTTGCTAGATCATTAGGTTTTTCTATCGATGAGAATTTTTACGAAACTATTTTTGCACAAGGAAACTTGGCAAGAAATCATCATACCTCGATGCTGCAGGATAAGCTTAAAGGAAAAACACTTGAGCTTGAATCCATCGCCGGCTATATCGTAAAAAAAGGCAAGGAATTAAAGGTTGAAACGCCTGTCCTTGAAACCATCTATTATCTATTAAACTACCAGACAAATAAAGAATATATTTAAGAGATTCCATTTAGTGAGGTGATAGGTTTGTTTATAGAGCACAAACGTCCCTGGATGGATCATTACCCCGAGACGACCAATCTTTCCTTCTCAATCCCGGAAGTGAGTTTATATTCATTTTTGGAGGATACGGTAAGGAAATATGGTGACAAGACAGCGATCATTTATGAAGATGAAAGCTTGACCTATAAGCAGTTGAAAGATCAAGTAGACAAGCTTGCCGCTGCATGGCGTAACAGAGGAGCTAATAAAGGGGATAGACTTGGATTAATGGTGTCCAATCATCCATATTATGTTATCTCTTATTACGCCGCTTTGAAGCTAGGAATGATTGTAGTTCAGATTAATCCGCACTACACCCCAAGAGAACTTCTTGAAATTTTTCATGATGCTGAAATAACGTATTTGGTTACTGAACCGTCTGGTGTTGAAAAAATATCACAACTCAAAGAATCCTATAGCTTTAATGAAGTTTTTGTCACGGAAATTTCCGAAGAAAGTAAAGATTTTTACTGTGTTCGTCAGTTAATTAACAGCTTTCCACCGATGACTGAATCATGTGCTATTGATGCCCAAAATGACATTGCCGTGATTCAATACACAGGTGGAACGACTGGTAAAAAGAAGGGCGCGATGCTGACTCATTTTAATTTGACAGCTAATGTCCTTCAAAGTAAAGCGCTTTACGGAGCCAGAATGTTTTTTGGCGAAGAAACGATCTTAACTGCAACTCCCCTCTACCATGTGTATGGGATGACCAGTGGAATGAACCTATCCATTTACATTGGCGCAGCCAATGTATTGGTCAATAAGTTTGAAATGGTAAAAGTACTCTATCTCATTCAAACTTACAGACCGACGTTCTTCCCAGGTGTCCCAAAAATGTACAATGCCTTTGTGAATTATCCGAATATTGAAAATTATGATTTAACGAGCTTTAAAACCTGTACCAGTGGTTCTGCTCCTTTACCAATCGAAATCTTGAAGAAGTTTGAAGGTTTAACAGGCGTATCGATAGGTGAAGGCTATGGGTTATCTGAAACATCGCCATCGACTCACAGAAATCCACCGGATGGATTGATGAAGGTTGGAAGCATTGGAATTCCGCTGCCGAAAACAGACTGCCGCATTGTTAATGATAATGGGGAAGATCTACCGGAGAAGTCAGTAGGGGAATTATTGATAAAAGGGCCGCAGGTGATGGCAGGATACTGGCATAAGCCTGAGGAAACGAACCAGGCTCTACGTGATGGCTGGCTTTATACAGGTGACTTAGCCACGATGGATGAGGACGGATATTTTTATATAGTCGGCCGAAAAAAAGAAATGATTATTGTTGGCGGGTTTAATGTATATCCGCAGGAGGTTGAAGGAGTGCTGTACGAACACCCTGATGTCCTTGAAGCAGCAGTGGTTGGCATACCAGACAGCCAAGCGGGGGAATTAGTGAAAGCCTATATCGTGCCAAAGCAGGGCAGGGAAATAAATGAAGAGGCGTTGCGTGAGCATTGCTATCAGCTTTTAACCCGATACAAAGTGCCTAAACAATTCGAGATCATCCAAGCATTACCGCGGAATACGGTTGGAAAGGTATTAAAGCGAGTCCTCTTAGAAGAAGCAAAGAAAACGGTTTAAAGATTACATTTAGATGAACTAGGGGTGACAACAATGAACTTTGAATTAGACGAAGACATTCTGTTTATGAAAAAGAATATTAGAGATTTTATTCAAACAGAGGTTGAAGCTGTTGCAATGCAAATTGAAGAAGAAAACCATATTCCTGAACGAATCATTAATCTCTCCAAGGAACTGGGACTGTTTGGTTTAAGTATACCTGAAGAGTACGGCGGCCTTGGGATTGGCATGGTGGGTAAATGTGCTTTATATGAGGAAATCGGGCAAACACATAATGGGTATACCACACTAATTGGAGCACATACAGGAATTGGAACTGTGGGAATTGTTGAAATGGGAAATGAACAGCAAAAGAAAAAGTATCTTCCCGATATGGCAAGCGGAGAAAAACTAGGAGCATTTGCTTTAACGGAGCCGGTTGCCGGATCAAATGCTGCTAATTTAAAAACAACAGCGGTGAGACGAGGTGAAAAATACATTTTAAACGGTTTGAAGCATTACATTACAAATGCCACAGAGGCAAGTGTTTTTACGGTGATGGCCGTTACAGATCCTGATCAAGGTGCCAAGGGGATTACATCCTTTATTGTGGAAAAGAATTTTCCAGGCTTTCAGGTGGGAGCAATTGAAAAAAAGATGGGCTTAAGAGGATCGCATTCTGCAGAATTAATTTTTGAAGATTGTGAGGTTCCAGTTGAAAATGTATTGGGAGCTGAAGGCCAAGGTTATGTAAATGCGTTAAAGATATTGGCAAATGGCCGTGCTGGTTTAGCTTCACGAAATCTAGGGTCCTGTCAAAAACTATTGGATATGTCAACAAGATATGCCAAAGAACGGATCCAATTTGGCAAGCCGATTATCAAAAATCAGGCAGTCAGCCATATGCTGGCAGAGATGGCGGTTGAAATTGAAGCACTTCGCTCGTTTACCTACCGCGTCGCCTGGATGGTTGATCAAGGAATGAAGGTGATCAAAGAAGCGGCGATGCTGAAGCTTTATGGTTCTGAGGTATATAACCGTGTGGCAGATAAAGCTGTGCAAATCCATGGGGGACTAGGCTATATCGCCGATTATCCAGTAGAACGCTATTATCGCGATGCCAGGATTACAAGAATCTATGAGGGCACCTCTGAAATCCAGAAAAATATTATCGCCGCACAATTAGAAAAAGAATATAGCTAATCTATTAATCCAGGAGGGACTTTATAGTGGAAGAGATTTTTATTTTAAGTGCTGTTCGTACACCTGTCGGAAGGTATGGCGGTGCATTAAAAAGCCTTAATTCTGGACAGCTCGCCTCCATTGCCATTAAAGAGGCGATTAACAGGGCTGGGATCTCAGCCGATCAAGTTGATGAAGTAATATTGGGGGAAGTCAGGCAAACAACCGAGTCTTCGAATGTGGCCAGAGTTGCAGCATTAAGGGCAGGGGTTCCTGAAAGCGCTGCAGCGTTTACAATTAATCGCTTATGTGCTTCCGGCATGCAGGCGGTCGCATCCGGCGCGCAGCAAATTGCCTTCGGGCAGGCAGAAATCGTAGTTGCGGGCGGTACAGAAAGCTTGAGCAATGCCCCTATTTATCTAAGAAACTCCCGCTTTGGAGGGGATAATACGAAACTTGTAGATTCGAATACTGAAGCAGGTCAACAGCCCGTTGAAATCTATGGCCATGATCTTGGCATGGGCATAACCGCAGAAAATGTTGCTGAGCGATTTTCGATTTCCCGGGAGGACCAGGATGCTTTTGCGCTGGAAAGTCAATTAAGAGCTTCTGCTGCAATCAATAATAATCATTTCCAGAATGAAATCGTTTCGGTTGAGATTAAAAGCAGAAAAAGCTCATTTACCTTTACAGTTGATGAACATCCAAGACCGGAAACGTCTTTGGCAGCACTTAAAAAGCTTCGCCCTGCCTTTAAAGAAAATGGCACTGTTACGGCTGGAAATGCCTGTGGCAGAAATGATGGGGCAGCCGCATTAGTACTGACGTCAGCAAGTCATGCTGGAAAATTGGGGGTAAAGCCGCTGGCCAAAATTGTAGATTGGACCTCTGTAGGGGTTTCTCCTGAAATCATGGGCATTGGACCGGTACCGGCAGTTAGAAAGCTTCTGGAGCGCACAGGATTAACTCTTGAAGATATTGATTTAATTGAGCTGAACGAAGCTTTTGCCGCGCAAGCTTTAGCGGTTATTCGTGAATTAAATTTAGATATGGATAAGGTAAATGTTAACGGCGGCGCTATTGCCCTTGGACATCCACTTGGGGCTACAGGAGCAAAAATCATTACCACCTTAATTCATGAACTAAGACGCCGTGAGAAAAAGAGGGGAATTGCTACTCTTTGCGTCGGTGGGGGCCAGGGAATGGCATTGATGGTCGAGGTTATGTAGAAAGGAACATGGGAGTGAACAGACCAAAGACATCATCTACATTTTTTGATTATATGGGGTTTAAAAGCACGATCGCTGATAGGTTTGAATTAAATTTACCCTTGCAACCGCATTTGCTCCAGGATGATGGAGCGATTCATCCTGGTGTTTTTTCAACGATGCTTGATATCTCTATGGGTGCCACCATCTCCATAGAAACGAATTCCTTTGCTACCACGATTAATTTAAATCTTTCCTTTTTCGACCTATTGCCAAAGGAAACCTATCAGGCTGAAACAAAAATTTTGAAGCATGAAGGCAAATATGTGACGGCTGAGGGGACGATTTTCACTGAAGACGGGGTTCTAATTGCTAAGGGAATAGGTACTTTCAAGGCAACTCCGATTAAACAGAAGTAAGGAAGGGAGGGGGGAGGAAGTTGCTGATGGTGGAAAAAGAAATTTATAAAATTTTTGAAAAGAATCCATTTTTTAAGCATATCGGATTTGAGATTGTAAGCGGAAATAAAGATGAAATTTTACTCAAGCTGGCAGTAAAAAAAGAATTATTAAACACAAATAATTCTCTGCATGGCGGAGTACATGCCTCTATGCTTGACATGGTTCAATCCATTCAACTGCGCACAATTTATCAAACATCTATATCAACTGTGAATTTGGATGTGCATTATTTTGCTCCCGTAAATACCGGAGATCTTTTTGCCAGTGCAAAAATACTCCAGCAAAGTTATAAATTAGCCACGATTGAATCGGAAATAATTGATGAAAATAATCAACTTATTGCAAAAGGCACAGGTGTCTATAAGATAGTTCGACAGTCGTAATAAAAAAATTTTTCAAAAAATACTAGATTAATATAAGAATATCTGTATTAATACATGAAAAACGGGCTCTTTTGGCTAAATAAATATGTTTCTACTATATCAATGAGAAATTTGTCGAAAAGCAGTGTGTTGAATATTCTAAAAATTATGGATATATTAAATTTAGTAACATACCAACTAGTTAGTATGTTAAAAGGAGTGTTAATGATGAATTTCACTTATTCTGAAAAAGTGCAAGAGTTACAAAAAAAGCTTAATGACTTCATGGAAGAATATATTTATCCAAATGAAAAGATATATCATGAGCAAATTGATAAAAATGCTCCATTTTCAAAGGTTCCTCCCATCATGGAAGAGTTGAAGGAAAAAGCAAAACAGCAAGGATTATGGAACTTGTTCTTACCAGAAAGTGAATATGGTGCAGGATTAACGAATTTGGAATATGCTCCGCTTTGTGAAATTATGGGCCGATCCAGCATCGCACCTGAAGTATTTAACTGTGCAGCACCAGACACAGGAAATATGGAAGTCCTTGTTCGATATGGAAAGGAAGAGCATAAAGAGCAATGGCTTAAACCGTTATTAAACGGCGAGATTCGTTCCTGTTTCTCGATGACAGAACCAGATGTGGCTTCCTCTGATGCGACCAACATCCAGTCAAGTATTATCAGGGACGGCGATGAATATGTCATCAATGGAACAAAATGGTGGTCATCAGGTGCCGGAGACCCACGTTGTAAGATAGCGATTGTCATGGGTAAAAACGATCCAACTGCTCCAACTCACGAACAACAATCTATGATTCTAGTACCACTTGACACTCCGGGGGTAACGATTAAACGGATTTTGCCAGTTTTCGGTTATGACCATGCCCCGCACGGTCATGCGGAAATTGAATATAACAATGTTCGGGTGCCTGCTTCCAATATGCTCTGGGATGAAGGGAAGGGCTTCGCCATTGCTCAAGGTCGACTCGGTCCAGGAAGAATTCACCACTGTATGAGAACCATCGGAGCTGCAGAACGTGCACTTGAAGAACTTTGTAAGCGTGTTCAATCGAGGACAGCTTTCGGTAAAAAGCTTTCCGAGCAAGGTGTCATTCAGGAATGGATTGCCGAGGCAAGAATTGATATTGAGCAGGCGAGATTACTGACACTTAAAGCGGCATACATGATGGATACAGTGGGGAATAAAGAAGCGAAAGCAGAAATTGCCATGATTAAAGTAGTGGCTCCAAATATGGCATTAAAGGTAATCGATCGCGCCATTCAGGCATTTGGTGCAGCAGGGGTCAGTGAGGATACACCGCTGGCAGCCAGTTGGGCGAATATCCGAACTTTGAGATTAGCGGATGGCCCGGATGAGGTTCACAAGCGAGCGATTGCAAGATACGAATTGAAAAAATACCGTTAATGGTTTTAATAGGAGGAAGGATCATGCATGTTCAAAAGCTGTTTGATTTAACAGGAAAAGTGGCAATAGTTACTGGAGGCGGCAGAGGTCTAGGCCAGCAAATCGCTGAGGGCTTTGCGGAAGCGGGAGCAAATGTTGTTGTTTGTTCAAGAAAGCTTGAGGCCTGTGAAGAAGTGGCTGAAGGGCTTAGAAAGCTGGGGGTTGAAAGCTTTGCTTTAAAATGTGATGTTTCCAATCCTGAAGATGTAAAAAACGTCGTAGAACAAACAGTGGAGAGGTTCGGACGAATTGACATTCTCGTTAATAATAGTGGAGCTTCTTGGGGAGCTCCTGTTGAAGAAATGCCGCTTGAAGCCTGGCAAAAGGTTATGAATGTTAACGTAACCGGAACCTTCTTAATGTCCCAGGCAGTCGGAAAGGTCATGATCGAGCAAAAAGCTGGAAAAATCATTAACATTGCTTCCGTTGCAGGCTTACAGGGAAGCAATCCAAAATATATGAATGCCATTGGCTATAACTCTAGTAAAGGGGCAGTCATAACCTTTACAAAAGATCTGGCAGTTAAATGGGGTCCACATGGTATCTACGTTAATGCCATTGCACCGGGGTTCTTCCCAACGAAAATGTCTAAAGGGCTGCTTGACCAAGGCGGTGAGGCCATCCTTGAAGGTACACCATTAAGAAAGTTTGGCACTGATACTGATTTAAAAGGGGTTGCGCTATTTTTAGCAGCGCCAGCATCAGATTTTGTTACTGGTGATATTGTGGTGGTAGACGGCGGCGCTCATGCTATGTAAGAGACAGTAGGAAAAATTTGACTAAGGGAGTCGATATATTTGAAAAGAGATGCTGTTATCGTTTCAGCTGTTCGAACAGCGATCGGCAGGCAGGGCGGTGCCCTAGCAGGCGTTCCTGCACATGTGTTGGGTGCAGAAGTGATCAAAGAAGCTGTAAAAAGAGCGAAAATTAAGCCTGAAATGATTGATGATGTTATTTTTGGCAATGTTCTGTCGGGTGGAGGAAATATTGCTAGATTATCAGTCATCCAAACAGGATTATCGATTGATATTCCAGGGGTGACCGTTGACCGTCAATGCGGATCTGGTATTAATGCTATTAATCTGGCAGCCCAAGCGATTAAAGCAGGTGATGGAGATATCTTTGTGGCTGGCGGGACTGAAAGCATGAGCCGTGCCCCATATTTGATGGCACGTCCGGAAAAACCATATCATGCCGAACCTCCAAGTTTTATTAAATTACAGGTATCAACTGAAGAGGCCGGTAATCCGCCAATGGGAATAACTGCAGAAAATCTGGCGGAAAAATACCAGATTTCAAGAGAAGAACAAGACCAATTTTCGCTTCAAAGTCAACAGCGGATGGCAGCAGCAATGAAAGAGGGTCGTTTTGACGAACAAATTGTCCCGATCGCAATCCCGGTAAAAAAAGGTGAACCTGTGATCTTTAATACCGATGAACACCCAAGACCGCAAACGACTATCGAGGCATTGGAAAGGCTTCAGCCAGCCTTCTTGAAAGGTGGAACTGTTACAGCTGGAAGCAGCTCAGGTTTAAATGATGCCGCATCCGCCCTTGTTATCATGTCGAGGGAAAAAGCGGAAGAATTAAATCTCACTCCGTTAGCTGTTATTCGCCAATATGCCGTAGCGGGTGTAGATCCGAATATCATGGGAATTGGACCTGTTCCGGCGGTTAGAAAAGTGCTGGAAAAATCAGGCCTTTCACTTGAACAAATGGATCTAATTGAAATTAATGAGGCTTTCGCTGCTCAAGTGTTGGCTTGTAATCGTGAACTTGAAATGGATCTCGCAAAAGTAAATGTTAACGGGGGAGCGATTGCCCACGGACATCCGTTAGGAGCAACTGGTGCCATCCTGGCAACAAAAGCTGTATACGAGTTACATCGCTCGGAAGGAAAATATGCTTTGATTACCGCTTGTATTGGCGGCGGTCAAGGAATCGCTACGATCATTGAACGCGAATAATATCAAACTAAACATTAGGAAAAGGAGGCAGCTTGTTGCCTCCCCTTCCCTCCACCTAGATTAATAGTCGAAAGGAACAACCTATGAAGCAAAGAATTATGGAAACAGGTATCCATTTATTTCACCAAAATGGTTTTAAATCCACTTCTGTGCAGGATATTGTTCAAGAAATGGGTGTTACGAAGGGAACCTTTTACTATTATTTTAGCAGTAAAGAAGAACTATTGAAGGATATTCACTTATCGTATATTGAAGAGATTGTGAAACAGCAGGAAGTCATTTTAAAAAACAATTCCTATGATTTTACGAAAAAACTTTATGAGATTATCTTTATGCTCATAAACAATATACAATCTAAAGGCCCTAGTGCCCGGATTTTTACAAGGGAAAATAGGCATTTAAATGAAAAACATGTAGAAGAGATAAAAGAAAAACGAGCTCAATTCCGAAGAAATACGCAGAAATTGGTTGAAGAAGGAATTAATCAAGGCGTAATCAAAAAGGAATTCCGAGCAGATATCTTAACATTGGGGATTCTTGGAATGACGAATTGGAGCTATTATTGGTTCAATCCTGACGGCGAAGTCCCAGTTGAAAAAGTGGTTGAGATTTTTCTAGATATGGTCCTTAACGGAATATCAAATAAGGAGATAGTGTCAAACTCCATTTAACATTCTAATGAAAAGGAGAGCTGCACCATGTTAACTCTTCATCACAAATATTGGCCAAAACTTGCGAAATCTTTGAAGGTTCCTTCTACTTCGCTTTATGACAACCTTCAAGTAAGTGCACGTCGTTATCCAGAACAAGATGCTATATATTATTACGGAAACAAACTTACATATCAGGAACTGGATGCTGAGGTCAATGCCTTAGCAGGGTATTTAGAGCACAAGTTAGGAGTCCGTACAGGTGACAAGGTTTTGCTGTTCATGCAAAATTCGCCGCAATTCATTATTGGCTATTATGCAATTATTAGGGCGAATGCCGTTGTAGTGCCGATCAATCCAATGCTGGTTGCCAATGAACTAGAATTTTATATCCGGGATTGTGGAATTAAAACGGCAATAGCTGGACAAGAACTATACGACCGAGTCCAGCCTCTATTAAGCAGAACTTCCCTTGAGAATTTATTAATTGCTGCTTATTCCGATTATAAAGGGGAAGATTTTCAAGGAGTATTGCCGACTGAGGTTGAATTGCCAAGAGCAACCTTCACTGAAGCTAACCATTACCATTGGTGTGATGCCATTCAGGCAAATCTAACTCCATCTGAACACACATCTAAGGGTGATGACTTGGCCGTCCTTCCTTATACATCTGGTACAACAGGGCTGCCAAAGGGTTGTATGCATACGAACAAGACAGTACAGGCTAACACGGTTGGCTGTTATCATTGGTCACAGTCAACACCAAATGCGATTCATCTCATGACGCTTCCTCTTTTCCATGTCACCGGAATGGTGCATAGCATGCATATGCCAATATACAGTGGCAGCACCATTGTGATAATGACGAGATGGAACCGGGATACTGCTGTCGATTTAATTAAGAAATTAGGATGTACCCATTGGGTTACAATTGCGACAATGATTGTCGATTTCTTAGCGAATCCTAAATTAACAGCGGAGGATATTTCCACGTTAACCTCTATTTCTGGAGGGGGCGCTGCACTGCCAGAGGCAGTTGGTGAAAAATTATATAAACTATCGGGATTACGATTTGTGGAAGGCTATGGACTTTCAGAAACAATTGCCCAAACCCATTTCAATCCGGCAGAACGACCTAAAATGCAATGCCTTGGTATTCCATCCTTTGATGTGGATGCTAAAATCATCGATCCTGCATCAGGAAAAGAACTGGGTGTCGGTGAAGTTGGAGAAATCATCGTCAATGGTCCGCAGGTAATGGTAGGTTACTATAACCGTGATGATGAAAATAGAAGTTCATTTATCGATTTAGACGGGAAAAAGTTTTTCAGAACAGGTGATATTGGCCGGTATGATGAAGAAGGTTATTTCTTCATTGTCGATCGTGTGAAACGGATGATCAATGCATCTGGATTTAAGGTTTGGCCAACAGAAGTGGAATCTTATCTTTATAAACACCCAGCAATCCATCAGGCCTGTGTGGTAGGCGTTCCTGATCCAAGAAGAGGAGAAACCGTCAAAGCATTTGTCATTTTAAATGAAGGCTTTGAAGGGAAAGTAACTGAAGAAGAAATCATTGAATGGTCAAAAGAAAATATGGCCGCGTATAAATACCCAAGATACATTGAATTCAGAAAGCAGTTCCCAATGACATCAAGCGGAAAGATTTTATGGCGTACTCTGCAGGATGAGGAAAAAGCAAAAGCGGAAAATACAGTTCAATAATATCAAACGGTGAGCTTCAAATGGAGGGCCAACCGGATGGAATATTTTGTGGACGAGCTGTGTTTCAACCAAAAAGGGGGAGAGCAATGGAGATTTTAATTCAGCAGTTATTTAATGGTCTGACCATTGGAAGTGTATATGCCCTGGTAGCATTAGGATTAACGTTAGTTTATGGTATTCTGCACATTCCAAATTTCGCTCATGGTGCATTATACATGATGGGCGGGTATGTAACCTTAACCATGATGACTAAATTTGGACTTCATTACTGGATTGCGATATTCGTTTCAATAATTGTGGTAGGTCTCATCGGGGTATTAATGGAACGGTTAGTTTTTCACCCGCTTAGAGAGGCACCGCCAATCCATGATAAGATTGCTGCCATTGGTATTCTCTTATTCTTGGAGGCATTCGCTCAAAAATTTTGGGGTGCTGATTACCAGTCAATGCCAACCCCATATGAAAGTGTTGTACAAATCTTTGGTTTAACGATTACTATGCAAAGGCTGTTAATTGTTATCGCTGCAATTGTCGTAATGATCTTGTTATATCTATTCCTAAAAAAGACCTATACCGGTTCAACGATCATTGCCATGTCCCAAAATCGTGAAGGGGCAAACTTAGTTGGGGTAAATACGAACAAGGTTGCCATGTTAACTTTTATGATTTCAGGGGGCCTTGCTGCGATCGCTTCGTCATTATCGGCACCTATTAATCTAGTATTCCCAGGGATGGGACAGCTCGTCATTTTAAAAGCATTTGTAATCATCATCCTTGGCGGAATGGGAAGTATCCCAGGCGCGATTGTAGGAGGCTATATTTTAGGATTTAGTGAAAGTTTAGGTGCAACCTATATCTCTAATGATTATAAGGACATCATTGCCTTTATCCTCCTTGTTATTATCTTAACAGTGAAGCCGACTGGACTGTTTTCAAAGGGGGGCCATTAATGTCAACGATCTTAAATAAAAAAATCGTCATTCCTGTTTTAGTTTTACTTGCCGTTTTCTTTCCTTTAATGACTCAAAATAATACGTATATTATTCACGTCATGACCTTGTCCTTCATCTGGATGATTGGGGTTTATGGTCTCAATTTACTAGCTGGTTATACGGGATACCTTTCCTTGGCACATGCCGGATTCTTTGCCATCGGTGCGTATTCACTTGGAATTTTAACTGTTAAAGCACAAATGAATTTCTGGATGGCTTTTTTGTTAGCCCTAGTTATTACAAGTATCTTAGGTCTTATCGTCGGCGTAATTGCCTTACGGACAAAAGAGCATTTCTTCGCCATTTATACATTGTGCTTAGGTTATATTCTTTATCTAGTGATTGATAAATGGGAGAGCCTGACAGAAGGCGTCCGCGGATTAATTGGGATTCCGGCCCCAGCCAATATTGGACCAATCAAATTTGATAACGAACTATCAAATTATTATCTTGTTTTAGTGTTCTTACTCCTAGTCGTTCTAGTTATGTATCGAATTATTCACTCTTTATCAGGAAGAACCTATATTGCGATTCGTAATAGTGAGGATCTTGCGCAAACCATCGGAATTTCAACGATGAAAAACAAATTAACCGTATTTGTTCTTTCTACGTTCTTTGCTGGTCTCTCTGGTGCTTTGTATGCTTCATTTGTACGCTTTATTGGACCTGACATTGGTGCTATTCAAATTACGTTTGATTTATTAACCTATTTACTAGTAGGAGGGATTGGAACATTAAGCGGTCCTATTGTCGGGACGCTGCTCATCGTTTGGCTATCCCAATTTTTACAAGATTTACAGGATCAACGGATGCTCATATTTGGACCTGTATTAACTTTATTGGTTATTTTTTACCCTCGTGGTATCGTCGGAGGAGTTTCTAGTCTTTTCCAAATGATCAGGTCAAAAGGCAGTCAGAAATCAGCACCTGTGTCTAAGCGACGAACTGCCAAAGAAATGGTTATTGAAAAAAATACAATCTCAGATAAACAAGTGAAGGAGGGATAGGCGTGATCTTTTTAGAAACAAAAAATCTGACGAAGAGGTTCGGTGGTAATACAGCCGTTAATAATGTCGACTTTACGATTGAACAAGGGAAAATTAATGCGATTATCGGTCCTAATGGTGCTGGGAAATCTACCTTTTTTAACTTGATCAGCGGATTCCATCAACCGACTTCCGGACAGGTTATTTATAAAGGAGTGGACATTACCACCATGCCATCCAATAAAATAGCTGAACTTGGAGTCGCTAGGACCTTTCAAACTACTAATCTTTTTGAACAATCAACCGTTTTAGATAATGTTATCGTCGGTCATAGATTAAGAACGAAATCTACCCTGGTGGATGCAATTTTTAGAACGCCTAGATTGAAGAGGGAAGAGGCACAATGCCGTGACAAAGCAATGGAAGTGTTAGAATTCGTTGGTTTGAAAAACATCGCTGGTAACATTGTTGGCAGCTTAACTCAAGAGGAGAAGAAGCGGACGGCATTTGCGCTAGCGCTAGCGACCGATCCGGAAATTGTTTTCCTAGATGAACCGGCTGCTGGTGTGAACCCTGATGAAACCGAAGGCTTAGCGGAATTAATGCAAAAGATGGTGTCAAAAGGGATTACGGTCTGTTTAATCGAGCACAAAATGCAAATGATTATGAGAATAGCAGACAAAATTATGGTCTTGAACTATGGTGAAAAAATTGCCGAGGGCAGGCCAGCGGAAATCCGTAATAACGAAACGGTTATTAAAGCATATTTGGGAGGGAGCGCCATTGCTTAACCTTAATAATGTCTCTGTCAAATATGGAAGCTTTACAGCCGTCCATGACATTAATATTGAAGTAAATGCTGGGGAAATCGTTGTCCTATTAGGCGCAAACGGGGCTGGAAAGAGTACAACTTTCAGAACTATAAGCGGATTAAGCAAGCCAGCAGTAGGCGAAGTTCTCTTTGAAGGGGAAAAAATCAATAGGAAGTCAGCTGATCAAATTGTCCAATTAGGAATTGGTCAATGCCCTGAAGGACGTAAACTGTTCCCTGCAATGTCTGTTGAAGAGAATCTTAATATGGGTGCCTATGTACATCGTAAGAAGAAAGCGCAAATCAAGCAATCTCTTGAACATGTATATGAATTATTCCCAATTTTAAAGGATAAGCGCCATGACGCTGCGGGTTCTCTAAGCGGCGGTCAGCAACAAATGGTTGCCATCGGCCGAGCATTGATGTCCAAACCAAAGTTAATGCTCCTGGATGAACCATCCATTGGCCTTGCTCCATTAATCGTTGAGCAAATGTTTGAAGTCATTCAGAAAATTAATAAAGAAGGAACCACCATCCTGTTAGCTGAACAAAATGCCAACGCTGCATTAAAAATTGCTGACAAAGGCTATGTTTTTGAAAACGGCTCCATTGTCCTAAAAGGTACTTCATCCGAATTGTTTGCTAATGATGAGGTCAGAAAAGCCTATATTGGGGCTTAAAGTCTAACATTGCCTTTAAGGGGGTGATGAAGGGACCATTCATCACAGTCAGAATCTGGAAAATTAAATTATTACTAGGGGGAAGACCAATGAAAAGAATGAAGTCTTTATTAATGATGTGTTTTATCTTCGTTATGATTTTCAGTTTGGCTGCATGTAATAGTACAAGCGATAAAACGTCTAGCAAGCCAGCATCAAATGGCGGCGGCAGTAAGTCAGATAAAGTCGGAACAGTCAACATTGGTTACACTGGGCCATTAAGCGGACCTGCAGCATTTTACGGTAAGCGTACCCTAAACGGTATTTCGATGGCAGCTGAGGAAATTAACAACGCTGGCGGATTTGAAGTTGGCGGGAAAAAGTACAAATTAAATATCGTCTCTTTGGACGATAAATACTTACCGAATGAAGCAGGAGCCAATGCGAAAAGGCTAATGCAGGAAAACAAAACGCCAATTATTTTTACCCCGCATAGCGGCGGCGTATTTGCACTACAAGTATTTAACCAACAGGATAAATTCATTATTGGAGCTTACACAAGTGAACCGAAAGTTTCTGATGTTGGCAACAAACTAACTGTCCGAATTCCTCCTCGTTATGATGGCTATCTAAAGCCGTTTACTGATTATGCAATGGACAAGTTCGGAAAGAAAATTGCTTTCCTTCCAACTGCATCTCAATATGGCAAGGACTGGTCTGCAAAGCTTAAACCATATTGGGAAAAACAAGGTGGAAAAGTGGTTTACAATTCTTCTATTGACTTTGCAAAAGAAACTGATTTCTTTACAATCGTTACAAATGCTCTTAAAGAAAAGCCGGATGTATTATTTATTGGTGGTGCATCTGAACCAACAGCAAAAGTGGCAAAACAAGCAAGAGAGCTTGGATTTAAGGGTGGTTTTATCATTATGGACCAGGCTAAATTAGATGAAATGAAAAAGATTACTGGCGGCTATGATGCACTTAACGGAGCAATTGGTGTAATGCCATTAGTTGATTCTGATGAGGCTGCTGTTCCTGAATATGTAAAGAATTATAAAGCTAAATATAATGAAGATCCTGGCTCTGAAGCAGGCTTAAATTACATTGGTATGTATGCATTCGTTGAAGCTATGAAGGCTGCGGGTTCCGTTGACGATGTTGAAAAAATCCGTGCCAATATGCAAAAGGGTCTTGATAACTTGCCAGATAAAGCAAAGGTTTACAATATTCCTAAAATTGGCGAGGATGGCGGTTTCGAATCAGAGTTAGTAGTTGCTGCAGTTGAAAACGGTAAAATCGTGCCAATTAAAGTGAAATAATTTCTAAAAATAAAAGAATAATAGCCAATTTAAAAAAGCTTTTCCCCCTTGTAGAAATTACGATAATGTTTCAGCCGTGATTGTACACAAGGGGGATTTATTATTTTTTGAAAAAAATAAAAAATTTTCATATTTTGGTAGAAGTTAATCATATTATATGATTGCTAGCAATATAGTTTTGATAGCAGATGGGATAAACCTCCTGCGTATTGTGGTGGTAGAATAATATTTTTGGAAGGGAGGGACAATGGAATGGTTAAAATAGTCCCCCTTGAATTAGAAACCCACTTTGCTGAAGGTACAGTAAATGCCTTTTTAGCGATTGGTGAAACCGTTACGTTAATCGATACAGGAAATCCCGGTAAAGAGTCCTTTCAGAAGCTTAAATCAAAATTACATAATTATGGAGTTACTTTAAAAGATATTGATCAAATTGTGCTTACCCATATCCATATAGACCACGCAGGAGCTATTCCACATATTCAAGAAGAAATAGATATACCTATTCTTGTCCATGAGCAGGCGAAGGGTTCGATTAATGCTGGTTTTAATGAGTTTGAGAAAGTCCAGCAGTTTTTTAATAAATTTATAGAAAGCTGTGGGGCAGATCCCTTCGAACACATCATTCAACGCCGCTTCAAAGAGGAAAAGTGGCGAAATGTTTCCTTCCTAAATGAAGGGAATGAAATTCATTTAGGTGGACATAGGTTTGAACTAGTACATGTTCCCGGTCATAGCCAATGTGACATATTACTCTGGAATCCCGAAACAGGGGATGCGCTTGCCGGTGACCATCTTATAAAGGCCTTTTCTGTAAACGCTTTTATCGAACCACCTAATTCTGGGGAGAATGTCAGGCCAAAGCCGCTCCTTCAGTACCGTCACTCTCTCGAAAAAGTAAGCCGGCTGCCACTAACGATGATTTACCCAGGTCACGGAGAGGCATTTTCTGAACATTTATCGTTGATAAAAACAAGATTGCAAGAACAGGAAAAACGTTGTGACCAGATCATACAAATTCTTCGCAGCGGAGAAAAAACAATATTTGAGATTTGTTCTGAAATGTATCCACGATTACATGGCAGAACTGTGTTTTTAGGATTATCACAAATTCAAGGTCATTTAGATTTGCTTGAGGAAAGACAACTTGTCCGCTATGAACATAAGGGTTCGATTGTCGTCTGTCACGCAATATAAGATGGGGAAATTCTTTCATTTTTTAAATAGGAGAGGATTTAATGAAGTTAAAGGACCTGCTAGAGACCAATATCACTGAGTTTGGGGAGTATCCGCTTTTATTTTTCAAGAATAAGACTTATTCAAATGTGGAAACGAAAAATTACGCTGAACAATTAGCCAATGGATTACAGAGGCTTGGCATTGACAAAGCCGACCGTGTTATTGTCTGCATGCCCAATTGTCCTGAAGTCCTTTTTGCCTATCAAGGAATTACCAGGGCAGGAGCGATCATCGTTCCAGTTATGTTCACTCTTCATCCAAAAGAGCTTCATTACATTGCCTTAAATTCGGGGGCTAAAGCAGTTATTACTTCCTCCTATGTTTCTCAAAATGTTGAAAAAGCTCTAGAAGGATTACCGTCAAAACCACAGTTAATTGTGGTGGATCAGCCATCAAATGACCGGGCGAAAAACTTTTATGATGTAATGGCGCAAGGGGAAAGCCGTGAGTTTGGTGAAGTGAGACCAGAAGATACAGCAGTAATTTTATATACATCTGGTACTACCGGAAATCCAAAAGGTGTTCTCTTAACTCATAAAAATCTCTATTCTAATGCAGCGAATTCCGCCAAACATAATGATACAGAGCGAGGAACTACACTTGGGGTTCTGCCGCTTGCGCATGTCTATGGTCTGACGGTTTCCAATGTTTGCTTCCTTACGGGAAGTTCAATTGTCGTTTTCTCCAGCTTTGATGTAAAAGAAGTGTTCAGCGCGATTGAGAATTACCGAGTTAAAACTTTTTCAGCCGTTCCTGCGATGATTCACGCCTTAGTTTCTTATCCAGAGGCTGACCGATATGACACATCGAGCTTAGAGTCAGTAGGTTCAGGATCAGCACCGCTTCCTGTCGCATTATTAAATGCGTTTGAACAAAAGTTTGGCGCAAAGGTCTATGAAGGCTATGGGTTATCAGAAGCAGCACCGGTAGTCACGGCCCATAAGAAAGGCTATGAAGTCAAACCAGGGTCGGTCGGTATTCCGATTCCGGGGGTAGAAGTGAAAATTGTGAATGAAATTGGTGAGGAGCTTCCTATAGGAGAAGTGGGCGAATTAATCGTTCGCGGTGATAGTGTAACGCCAGGATACTACCAAAATCAGGAAGAATCACTTCGAGTGTTAAAGGATTCGTGGTTATATACCGGTGATATGGCCCGGATTGATGATGACGGCTATGTTTACATTGTCGACAGGAAAAAGGATTTAATCATTCGCGGCGGCTTTAATGTTTACCCGCGTGATGTCGAGGAAATTCTCAATGCTCATGAACAGGTGCTTGAAGCAGCAGTTGTCGGAGTCCCAGATGAGCGAATGGGTGAAGAAATGGTCGCATGCATTGTCAGGAAACCGGGTAATGATGTGACGGAAGAGGAATTAATCCTTTATTGCCAGGACCATCTCGCTAAAAACAAAACACCTAGAAGAGTAGTGTTTCTTGAGTCCTTGCCTCGAAATGGAGTAGGGAAAATCTTGAAAACACATTTGCGTAAAGGGGCTTCGGATATTGTAATCAAACCCTAAAGATAAAAAGGAGGAATAAACGTATGGGAAAAAGGACCATTTTAACGACTAGTAAACGAGGGTTACTTGAAGATTCTTTCCCTTATCGTCTTTATCAAAAAGCAAAGCGGTTGGGAACTTGGAATCCGGCAGATATAGATTTCAGCAAGGATCAGCGGGATTGGAAAACCCTTAACGCTGTACAAAAACAAGATATACTGAGGCTGATTTCGCAATTCCAGGCAGGGGAAGAGGCGGTTACACTTGATCTTCTTCCACTAATTATGGCCATTGCCAAAGAAGGCCGTCTTGAAGAAGAAATGTTTCTAACCACTTTTTTATATGAGGAAGCCAAGCACACCGAATTTTTCCGTCTTGTGTTAAATGCTCTTGGCGAGAGAGGGGACCTTTCCCACTTTCATACAGAAACATATCAGAAAATTTTCTATGAAATTCTCCCAACAACGATGGAACGCCTTATAACCGACCAGTCTCCAGAAGCGATAGCCGAGGCATCTGTCGTTTACAACATGTTTGTTGAAGGCGTATTAGCAGAAACGGGGTATTACTCTTTTTATGAAGCGTTAGAAAAGTCAAATATAATGCCAGGCCTCCTTGAAGGAATAGGGAATTTAAAGAAGGATGAGTCAAGACATATCGGCTACGGCACCTTCCTTTTGCAAAGATTAATTTGTGAGCATCCGCATCTCTTTGATTTTGTTGCAGCCAAAATGGCAGAACTGACTCCGTTAGCTATTCGGTTAAATCAGGAAGGAATTGCTGGAAGGGAGGTAAGTTCATTCGGAGGAAATCCTGATGATGTCATGAATTTTACCTTAAAACAACTATCTGTCCGAATGGAAGTGTTAGCTAGAGCGAAAGGTAAAAAAATCGAAGAGATTTATAGAGTAACAGACAGTGAGATTGGGGTTCTGTAATGAAAATATAACTAAGGAGGATTTTACGATGACAGTAAAGGTAGAGGTGCCAGCTTTTCCCCACTTTATAAACGGAAAGTGGGAGCAAGCTCGCAGCCAGGAAATGTTTGATGTGTTCAACCCAGCAACCGGAGAGCTGGCAGCAAAGGTTGCAAAAGGAACGCCGGCTGACGTGGATCGTGCAGTGAAAGCAGCGCGCGATGCCTTTGACCATGGCGATTGGAAAAGTATGAAGCCAAAGGATCGGGCAAATGTACTCTATGCTATTTCCTATCAAATCGCTGCGAATGCAGAAGAATTGGCTTACTTGGAAGCAATTAGTTCAGGTGGAACGGTCCGCCGAATTGGCAGCAGCGATATTTTACAAATGGTTGATTTATTTCAAACGCTTGCAAAATTTACGTTAGAATATCCTTTTTCTGAGACTCTACCAGTTCCACCATTCCCTGGGCCGGCCCATAACTTTATCTGGAGAGAGCCTATTGGCGTTTGTGCAGCCATCACCCCTTGGAATCTGCCAATGGTAATCGCGACATGGAAAATCGCTCCGGCACTGGCAATGGGGAACACCATTGTGATCAAACCTGCCAGCTACACCCCGCTTTCTACTCTGAAACTAGCAGAAATTATCTCTGCCGTGGTCCCTCCTGGTGTCATAAACGTTGTGGCAGGTCCTGGTGCAGAAGTAGGAGAGGCCCTGGTAACACATCCAAAGGTTGACAAGGTTGCCTTTACAGGATCAACCGAGGTTGGCAGAAGAATTATGGGACTTGCCGCTGGGACGATTAAAAATACTACACTAGAGCTTGGGGGAAAATCGCCAAATATAATTTTAGAAGATGCCGACCTAAGTATCGCCCTCCCTGGAAGTTTGTTTGGGGTATTCCTGCATTCCGGTCAGTTATGTGAATCTGGTACCCGGTTATTTGTCCCAGATAAGCTTTATGACCAAGTTGTAGAAGGACTTGTGGCCTTGGCTGGAAAATTACAGCTCGGAAATCCGCTTGATCCCGCAACGGATGTTGGACCTGTCATTTCGAGAAAACAAAAAGAAACCATTCTCTCTTACATTGAGGCTGGAAAACAAGAGGGAGCAACATTAGTTTGCGGCGGCAAAGAAGTGAAGGTTCCAGGCTGTGAAGAAGGTCATTTTATCGAGCCGACGATTTTTACCAATGTAACTAATGATATGAAAATTGCTCAAGAGGAAATTTTCGGACCAGTACTATCTGTTATCCGTTATTCAGATTTAGACGAAGCGATTAAAATGGCAAATGATACGATTTATGGATTAGCTGCAGGTGTTTGGACCCGTGACGTAAATAAGGCCTATGAGGTTGCGAGAAAGCTTCAAGCAGGTGTGGTTTGGATCAATGACTGGCATATGCTTCGCAGTGATGCTCCTTTCGGCGGATATAAACAAAGCGGCATCGGCCGGGAAATGGGGCAGCATTCACTTGATGCCTATACACAAGTGAAGCATGTTCACACTTCCATGTCCCCAGAGCTGGAGAGGCGTAATTGGTACGGTATTTTATTCGGCCAAAACAAATGAAGAGGTGAGGATTTAAAATGAAAACAACCTTATCACAGTTCATGTTACGTACTGGAATTTACAGCGGTTCAAATTCACGGGCCATGGTACCGAGTTTATTTGCCGGGCTTGGTGCAAAACGTGTACTTCTTTTAAGCGATAAAGGCCTAGAAAAAGCAGGTATCGTCGAAAAAGTAGCGTCTATTTTTGAGCTGACTAGCCATGGAAGCGGCCCGCAGCTAGTTGGAACATATCTTGACATTGCTCAAGATGCGGAAAGCCGTTGTATTAATGATGCGGTTCGTTATGCAAAGGAAGTCGGGGCAGATAGTTTGCTGGCGGTTGGCGGCGGAAGTGTCCTTGATACTGTCAAAGGTGTGAAGTATGCACTCCATAAAGGGCTTGCCGACATTAAAGAGGCTATTCCGGGCGGCTTATTGTTTGAGTCTTTTCCAAAGGCGAACCATATCCCCATTCCGCATATTGCCATACCGACGACAGCGGGTACCGGATCAGAGGTGTCGCCAATTGCTGTTATTTATAATGAGGATATTCAAATGAAGACGAATATCATCAATCCGTTTATAAATGCCGATATGGCCGTTTTAGATCCGGACTTAACTGTCGGGCTTCCGCCATTCATTACCGCTTTTACAGGTTTTGATGCGTTAACTCATGCGATTGAAGCATTGGCATCACCGACAGCGACGGGATTAACAGATGCTTATGCCCTCCATGCGATTCGCTTAATTGAAAAAAATCTTCCGGTTGCGGTGGCAGAAGGCGAGAACCTTGAAGCCCGGATGGATCTGCTTCAGGCGAGTTTAATGGGAATTACCGCCTTCAGCTTCGCTTTAAATGCGATTCCAGTTCATAATATGGCCCATGCATATGGTGCGTTGTTCCGCATTCCGCATGGCTTGGCAAACGCTGTATTCTTACCGGTGGTTATGGAACTGGTTCCGCAGCTGTATTTGCCAAAGGCGGCTAAACTGGCACAAGCGTTAAATGTGGATGTGGAGGGAGATTCAGCTGAAACCGCTTTATCTAAGGTTGTGGATAAAATTCGCTTGCTCCAGAAAAAGTGCGGCTTACCGGCTGATTTTAAAGAATACAATATTTCGGAAGAAGCACTGCTGCAGACGATTCCAGCCGTAATGAAGGACCCGGCGGCCTTGAGTTTCCCTATGCCAAAAGAATTGATTGCGGCGATTGGGCAAAGGGTTGTTCCCTTGACGGTTAAGTAGATTAGAATTGTGTCCCGGCCAGAGAATAAAAATTCCTTGGCTGGGGTGATTCGCAAATAAAATTGCTAGAATCACAAATAAATGGGTCAGATTCGCAAATAAACAATGAAAATTCGCAAATAAACTAGGGATTCTTGCAAATAACCTTACAATTGACTCAGGAGGAACATAACAATGATGGATTTTTCACTTACAGAAGAACAAGAATTATTAAGAAAAACAGTAAGACAGTTTGTAGACAAGGAAATTAACCCATATATTCGAGAATGGGATGAAAAACAGCATTTTGAATCGTCTATTCTAACACGCCTTGCTGATTTAGGACTTATGGGTGTTTGTATTCCTGAACAATATAGCGGCAGCGGCATGGATTATAACTCTTTGGCCATTGTCTGCGAAGAATTAGAAAGAGGAGATACGGCCTTCCGTACAGCGGTATCAGTTCACACTGGTCTTAACAGCATGACCTTGCTGCAATGGGGTAATGAAGAACAAAAGCAAAAGTATCTCACACCTCAGGCAAAGGGTGAAAAGGTTGGTGCTTTTGGATTAACCGAGCCTAATGCCGGGTCCGACGTTGCGGCGATGCAAACAACAGCCGTAAAAGAAGGCGAATATTACATATTAAATGGGTCTAAAACATGGATTTCCCTTTGTGATGTAGCCGATCACTTTTTGGTGTTTGCTTACACGGATAAGAGCAAAAAACATCATGGAATATCCGCATTTATTGTAGAGAGGAAATGGGAAGGATTTTCTTCAAAAGCAATTAAAGGGAAACTGGGAATTCGTGCGGGAAATACGGGGGAACTCTTTTTTGATAATGTGAAAGTCCCGAAAGAAAATTTACTTGGACAAGAAGGGGAAGGTTTTAAAATTGCCATGTCTGCCCTAGATAACGGCAGATTTACTGTGGCAGCAGGTGCATGTGGGACCATCATGGCCAGTTTAGAAGCAAGCTTAAAATATTGTCATGAAAGGAGTACATTTGGAAAAGAAATTGGCAAGCACCAGCTTGTGCAGCAAATGATTGCCAAAATGGAAGCGGGCCTAGTGCAATCACGTTTACTTGTATTTAGAGCCGGCTGGTTAAAAAATCAAGGGAAACGAAATACACGTGAAACCTCTCTAGCAAAGTGGCAGGCTTGTGATTATGCCTGGGAAGCTGCAAACGATGCGGTACAAATTCACGGGGCCTATGGATTCTCCAATGAGTACCCGGTAGAGCGTTATTTAAGAAATGCCAAGGCACCAGTTATTTATGAAGGAACTCGTGAAATTCATACTGTTATGCAGGCGGAATATGTTTTAGGCTACCGCGAGGACAAGCCCTTATCAAGCACACTTCCAGCATGGCCGTTTGAAGAGGCAAAAGAAACAGTAAAGTAAAAAGTAAAACCCATTATGGCATATCCATAATGGGTTTTTAGTTAAATCCTAATTTAGTATATATTAGTTCTTGTATTTCCTTATAGACCTTTTGATAAGGATATTGGTCTAATAGCATGGCAAAATGCAAGGAGATACCATCAATAACTCCCCAGAAAATGAAGGAAAGTTCATCAGGATTAACACTTGTTGAGATTTCCCCTTTTTCAATTCCTTCCACCAAAATACTTTTAAAAAGGTTTTTATACAATTCATATCGAGCCAGCATGATATCGCGTAGTTCGTTTTTTCTAGTGGAATACAGCCAAAATTCGATATGTACCCGGGTTGAATTGGAAAATTGGGGGTGTTGATCAAGGTGACTATATAGATGAAAAAAATAATCCAGCTTTTCTCTTGTATCAGCCAATTTTTCGAGTTCGCGTTTTAGCGAAGTAATATTCTCGTTGGTATGTTGATTCATTAATTCAATGTAAATATCATCCTTGGAATTAAAATAATTATAAATGGCTCCCTTGCTGATTTTGGAATGGGCAACGATATCGTCTATCGTTGCAACTTGAAATCCTTTTTCAGCAAAACATTCGAAGGCACTCTTGAGGATTGCCGCTTTCTTTTCTTGTTTATATTTATCGGAAACAACTGGTGGCATAAACATCCTCCCCAAAAATTCTTGACTAAGACTAATCTTAACAAAAAACATGTCAAAATGTAATGAAAGATTTTTATCAGAAAATATTGAAAAAGAGCTAAGGATTTGATTTAATGAAAATAGACTGAATAGTCGGTTTTGGTAGGAGGGTAACGATGAGCGAGATTAGAAAATTACATAACGATGAATTAAAGGAATTCGTAGAAATCGTGACAAATGCTTATCCTGGGATGATGCAGTCAACAAAAGAGATGAAAGAAGCCACTTTAAAAAGATTTATCGAGCGACAGGACCAAGATGCTTCCCTCGATTTTTACGGATTGTTTAGAAATGACAGATTATTGGGAGGGATGAGGCTTCATTACTACCAAATGAACCTTTTCGAAAAATTCATTCCTGTAGGGGGAGTTGGGCTTGTAGCAGTCGATCTTTTACATAAAAAAGAAAAAGCAGCCAAGGAGCTCATTTCATATTTTCTAAGTTCCTTTTTAGAAAAGGGAACAAATATGGTGCTTCTTTATCCATTCCGTCCTGATTTTTACAAAAAGATGGGGTTTGGGTATGGACCAAAGATGCACCAGTATCGAATCACTCCGGAAAGCTTCCCACTAGGTCCGAGTAAAACAAGACTTAGGTTTTTAAGCTTAAAAGATAAAGAGAAAGTAAGGGATTGTTATTCAAGGTATGCTATAAAAACCCATGGCATGTTTTATAAGACTGATGCGGAATTAGAAGGGATGTTTAAGAATCCAGACATCAGAATAATTGGATTTGAAGAGGATTATAAAATCAAAGGCTATATGCAGTTTTCATTTGAAAAAAGGAGCCCAACCAATTTTATAAACAATGACTTAGTCATCAAAGAAATGATTTTCGAAACTCCAGAAGCTTTGTTAGAAATTAGCACGTTTCTCCATACCCAAGCGGACCAGGTAAACCGAATTGTCTTGAATACCCAAGAGGAGAATGTCCACTATTTGATTGAGGATCCACGTAATGGTTCTCATAATCTCCTTCCTAGTGTATATCATGAAAGCAACCTCTCAGGTGTAGGATTAATGTATCGCATCATTAATGTTCATGGGATTTTTGAAGATTTAAAGAATCATAATTTCAACCAGGTAACGGCGAAGGTAAAACTTAAGATTAAGGATACATTTTTGCTGCAAAACAATGTCGAGTTAATTCTCCATGCTCATAACGGCTGGGTGAAAGTGGCTTCAAATGGGGATTATGATGTTGAAATCTCATTGGATATATCTGATTTTTCTTCAATGCTCATGGGAGTTGTAACCTTTAAAGATTTATATTTACTAGGAAGAATCGAAGTATCAAATTCCAAGTATATCCAGACTATGAACCGTTTGTTTTTCTCAATCGAAAAGCCTAGATGTATTTCTGTATTTTAGCTTAGGAGGGGAAAAGGAATGCAATATACTATAAAAAAATTAACCGAATGCACCATAGAAGAGGCGGTTATGGCCTGGAACCGAGGATTTGAAGAATATTTTGTCCAAATTGAAATGACACCCGACTTGTTCTTTAATCGCATGGTAAATGAAGGTCTTTCATTGAACGATTCCATTGTTGCATTTGATCAGAAGGAACCAATCGCCATCGTAGTGAATGGGTTTCGCACGGTGGAGGGTAAAAAAACAGCCTGGAATGGAGGAACGGGAATTGCTCCAGAATATCGAGGGAAAGGTGTTTCCCAACTATTAATGGAAGAAACCTTAAAAATTTATCAGGAAAATGGGGTCGAAGCTGCCACGCTTGAAGCAATAAAGGAAAATGAGAAAGCCATCCGCCTATACCAAAGATTTGGTTATGAGATTATCGATTCACTCGTATTCTTGAGCGGGACACCAAAGGGTACAAATGTGAACCCAATTCAAGCAGAATCGATCCGCCCAGAAAAGCTCGCACTTTTTCCTTTTTATAAAGAAAATGTCCCATGGCAATGCCAATGGCAGAGCGTAATGTCCGGTGAAGCACAAGTATATTATAGTAAGTCGGGAAATCCATTGGGATATGGCTTGTATAAGAAAGTGTGGAATCAAAATGGTCAGCTAGAGAAGGTATTTTTATATCAGTTGAAACTATTAGGAGAAGTGAATGTCCAGAACATAAATGCCATTTTGGCCGCGATCACTGAAAATGCCGATAATAAGGTGATCTTCACGATCATCAATGGATCTATCTCCTATCCAGTTATTCAATACCTAATGGATCTTGGATTTAATAAAACCACAGAGCAGGTTCAGATGCTAAAAAAAATCACCGAATAAATTTTTTTTGAAACCTAAATCGTATTATTATATAATTTCCAATAGGGCCATGTTCATTTAATGGGGCGGTCTTACATAATTTAATACGATTAGGAGTAATAAAAATGGAAAAAGTATTGATTTTCGGACATAAAAATCCAGACACAGATTCAATTTGTTCTGCGATCGCCTATGCAGACTTAAAAACACAGCTAGGGTTAGAGGTTGAGCCTATCCGCCTTGGCCAAATTAATGGCGAAACACAATTTGCGCTTGATAAATTTAATGCTGAGGTTCCACGTTTAGTTGAAGCCGTGGCTTCGGAAGTCAACTCCGTTATCTTAGTTGATCATAATGAGCGTCAGCAAAGTGCAAACGATATTACTGATGTTCGTGTATTAGAAGTAATTGACCACCACCGGATTGCCAACTTTGAAACAAGTGATCCCCTTTACTACCGCTGCGAGCCAGTTGGATGTACAGCAACTATTTTAAATAAAATGTACAAGGAAAATGGCAAGGAAATTAAACCTGAAATTGCCGGACTTATGCTTTCAGCGATTATTTCTGATTCCTTGTTATTCAAATCACCAACCTGCACGCAAGAAGACGTGGCCGCAGCACGTGAATTGGCAGAAATCGCTGGTGTCGATGCGGAAAGCTACGGATTAGAAATGCTTAAAGCTGGTGCAGATGTTAGGGATAAATCAATTGAAGAACTTTTAAGCCTGGATGCTAAAGGATTCGAAATGGGCGTAAGCAAAGTGGAAATTGCGCAAGTAAATGTAGTTGACACGGCTGATGTCCTATCACGTCAAGAGGAATTAGAAGCTGCTATTTCGCAAAAAATCGAAGAAAAAAACCTTGATTTATTCTTATTTGTCGTTACAGATATTTTAACTAACGATTCAATTGGTTTAGCGCTAGGAAGCAAAACTGCGGCTATAGAAAAAGCTTATAATGTGACACTTTCCAATAACACCGCAACCTTAAAAGGTGTTGTTTCCCGTAAAAAACAAATTGTTCCTGTCTTAACAGATATTTTCACTAAAGGTGAATTGTAATAAAAAACCGTTCATGCATACAATCGGCATGAACGGTTTTTTACTTGGGTTAGTTCGCTGGTAAACCGGGTGGATAATAATAGGGAGGGATTTTGAGCCAGCCTATTATTTCAGTCGTATAAAGTACAAATGGGCGCCCAGAAAATACTGGTGCGCCCATTTTTTATAGAACGGTATGGTTCTTATTTTCTTGCAGTTTGTCTTTCAAAAACGGATAAAGGTTTACAGCCAGATGGATGTTCAAAAATTGCTGGCTGTCCGAAAAATCCGTTGACAGTATGTCTTCGATTCTCTTTAAGCGATACATAAGTGTATTAGTATGAACATGAATGGCTTCTGCCGCTTCTTTAGCATTTTGATTGTGTTCAAGATAAGCAAATAGGGAAGGGAGGAGTTCCCCTTTCCTGGATTGGTCATACTCCATTAAAGGACCGAGAATCTCTCTGATAAAATCAGTTAGTTCTTCTTCAGTATTTTGAAGTAGAAGCCTTTGGACACCGAGATCTTTATAACTGATAACCTGGTTTTTCCCTCTAAAGCTCCGCAGGAATTGCAGGCATTTCGCCGCTTCCTGCAGAGATTTGGTAACCTTCAATAAACTCGAATGAATCCGGCCGATCCCGATGGAAACTGTTGTTCCCCAATTCTTTAATTGAATTTCCTGCTGGAAATTCGATACGAGCTCTTTAACCTGATGATGGGCATATGAAGCAGGCACCTTTTGTTGAAAAGTTAAAAGGATGACGATTTGATCGTGATTCCTGGCAGCTATCCCCTTTAAGAAATTTTTTAAAAATACGCGGTTGGCTAATTGGACCAGATGGCGGATAATACTGTTCCGTTTTGGGATATTATCGGATTCGTCAAGACGAATGATGAGTGCCATATAGTCCCCCATAGGGTCAAAATCCATCTGTTTTGTTTTTTGAAGAATCGTGTCGTCCATTTTTCCGGAAAAGAGAACGTCGATAAATTGATCATTTATTCGTTCTTGAGCGTCAAAAATGGCTTGTTCTTTCACTAACTCGAGCGCAATAACGGTACAAGCATGCTCCAATGCGGCAATATCCACTTCGCGCATTTTTTCTGGTGCAACAATGACAAGTGAGCCATATAAGGTCGGCATTGCCCCCACTGGGAGCACCGTTAAACACTGATTCCCATCATTCAAGGTTATTTCATGAAAAGAACGGGAAGTCCCAGGTGTCTTGATAGAATCCTGTGCCATTTGTTTTATCGTGGATAAGTCAATATTTCTCGGAGTGTTCTGAAATGACGAATAGATCAGCTCGCCCAGATCATCTAACAGCAATACCGTGTGACCGGTTGTCACATGTAAATAGGAAATAATCGAATCAAGCCCTTCGCCGTTTAAAACTAGTTTAGCCAGCTGATTATGGACATCTACCGAGCGGGAAAGCATCTCATTTTGTTGTGAAATAGTGTCATTTAATGATTCCAGCTGCCTTACGGTCTCTTCCTGCTCGCGGTAGAGGCTGGCCTTTTCCAAGGCAACGGCCGCCTGGTGGGCAATTGCGGTTAATAGATTAATATCCTCCGGAATAAAGTGAAGCGACGGATCAAAGGAATCAAGCGTAATTACTCCAATGCAATCCCCTTTTAACAGGATAGGGGCGCAAATGGTTGAATAAGGGACTGTCGGTATTGTTTTAAGCATTAGTGCCAGGTTCTTTTCGGAAAGAGTAGCGGTTGCCTTTTCCACTTCCGTCCTGTTATGAAATATCAAGCATTTCTGTGCAGTGAAAGCGAGGCCTGTCATCGACTCACCAGGTTTTAGTCTTACATTTGATATTTCGGATTTAAAGTTGCTGTCAGACTTTGGAATGAGCACATCTTCTTTTGGATCATAGATAAATAAAACACCTCCATGGGCTGCATCGATAACAGAGACGGTTTGAACCATAATTGAATCTATAATAGTATCGATATCCAAGGAAGAGTTTAAAACATTGGATACATGAATTAATGATTGCAGCTGTCGATGGCTAAGTGTTTCCTTCATGATGCACCTCAAATCTAATTTATTAAAATAATGAAAAAATTACTTTCTATTATCTATTTTAACAAAAAATTTTCGTAATTGTATGATTTTTATAAGGTATAATAAGGAATAGGGGATATTTAACGCTTATTTTTGTGTTTTTACACAAATTGTTTATTCGAAATTTTGTGCAAAAAAACATTATAAAAATT
The DNA here is from genome assembly GCF_019969725.1 of Neobacillus bataviensis. The sequence goes on along the minus strand of NZ_JAHXYW010000001.1, from coordinate 261,871 downwards.
CAGATAAGTTTTATAATTATAAATACATAAAAAATACACGCCATTCTATTAACACAATAAAACTATGAAATTGGCAGAAGGGGTAGAGCCTTGATAAATGCAGAAAGATTATGGAGCCGATTACAGCTCCTAAGCGAAATTGGAAAAACAGAATCTGGGGGAGTTACTCGTTTGTCCTTTACCCAGGAAGAAAGAGATGCCAAGAATCTGGTTGCATCCTTTATGAAGGAAGCTGGACTAATGGTTCGGGAAGATGAAGTTGGAAACTTAATTGGGAGAAAAGAAGGTTTGAATCCGAAAGCTTCAGTAGTTCTGACCGGCTCCCATGTCGATTCAGTCTTTAATGGAGGCAATTTCGATGGACCATTGGGAGTTCTGGCTGCTGTTGAAGCACTCCAAGTGATGAATGATGAAGAGATTGAAACAGAACATCCAATTGAAGTCATTGCATTTACTGATGAAGAAGGAGCAAGGTTCAGCTTTGGTATGATTGGCAGCCGAGGAATCGCTGGTACCCTTACACAGGAGGAACTGCTGAATAAAGATAAACAGGGGATTTCAATAGCGGAAGCATTCGTCTCCAGTGGTCTTAACCCTGATGAAATTGCGAAAGCTGCCCGTAAACCTGGGGATGTCAAAGCATATGTGGAGCTTCATATAGAGCAGGGGAAAGTCCTTGAAGGTCAGAACCTTTCAACTGGGATCGTTTCCGGACTCGCTGGACCGTTGTGGCTTAAGTTCACTTTTGAAGGGGAAGTTGGCCACGCAGGAGCGACTCCAATGCCAATAAGGCATGATGCATTAACAGCAGCAGCAAGAGTGATGTTAGTGATTGAGGAGGAAGCTTCAAAAACGGGAACGACAGTGGGGACTGTTGGACAAGTTCAAGTATTACCAGGGGGAATCAACATCATTCCTGGCCATGTCGAATTCACTTTAGATTTACGGGATATTGATGAGAATGTCCGCGACGGTGTGGAATATCAAATAAGAAAAGCTGCTGCAAAGATCTGTGAAAATCAAGGTGTTAAGTTAACCATTGAAGATCTGCAACGGGTTGCACCTGCCCCATGCTCTGACTTGATCAAAAATGCTGCAAGCGAAGCATTTGAATCGCTTGGGCTTGAGGTTCAATTTCTCCCTAGTGGAGCGGGCCATGACGGGATGCAATTAATGGATTTATGTCCAATGGGGATGATCTTCATTCGCTCAAAGAATGGAATAAGCCACGATCCAGCTGAATGGAGCTCAAAAGAAGATTGTAGAGACGGAGCGAATGTCCTCTATCAAACAGTTCTGAAACTGGCTGTCCAAAAAGTTAATGTAACAATGAAATAAATTGGAGATGATTTCAATGAGTACAGGTACTTCAACAAATCTAAATCAATTGGCAAGTAATCTAAAGGAACAGGTCATTTCATGGAGAAGACATTTACATCAAAATCCGGAAGTTTCATTTCATGAAGAAAATACGGCCCAATTTATTTTTGATACATTACATTCTTTTGGAAACTTGGAAATTTCCAGGCCGACAAAAACAAGTGTCATGGCACGTTTGATTGGAACTCAACCGGGAAAAACTCTTGCGATTCGAGCGGACATGGATGCTCTTCCAATTCAGGAAGAGAACACATTTGAATTTGCTTCCCAAAACCCAGGGGTCATGCATGCATGCGGACATGACGGGCATACAGCAATGCTCTTGGGAACAGCAAAAATACTTTCAGGTTTAAAGGACCTAATTAAAGGGGAAGTTCGTTTCTTGTTCCAGCATGCCGAAGAGCTTTTTCCTGGCGGTGCTGAAGAAATGGTTCATGCTGGTGTAATGGATGGGGTCGATTTAGTAATTGGAACACATCTGTGGTCCCCAATGGAAATAGGCAAAGTTGGCGTGGTTTACGGTCCAATGATGGCCGCTCCGGATACTTTTTGGATTACAGTAAAGGGGAAAGGGGGACATGCTGCCCTCCCGCATCAAACAATCGATTCCATCGCGATTGCGGCCCAGGTTGTAACCAATTTGCAGCACATTGTCTCAAGGAATACGGATCCGCTTGATAGCCTAGTTATTTCTGTAACCCAAATTCTCGGCGGTACCACGCATAATGTTATTCCAGGGGCTGTTACACTTTGGGGTACGGTTCGAACCCTCGATCCTAAACTGCGTGAATCGATTCCGGGAAAAATGGAACGTGTCGTAAAGGGGATCACGGAAGCACATGAAGGATCCTATGATTTTAAATATGAATTTGGCTATCGTCCCGTTATCAATAACAACGAAGTGACTGCTGTCATTGAAGAAACTGTTAGAGAAGTTTTTGGTGAAGAAGCCCTTGATATGATGAGACCAAATATGGGCGGTGAAGATTTCTCGGCCTTTATGGAAAAAGCTCCAGGCTGTTATTTCTATGTCGGAGCAGGAAATGAAGCGGAAGGAATTACGTATCCACATCATCATGCACGCTTCACCATTGATGAAGATGCACTCGAAATCGGTGTGAAAACATTCCTAAATGCAACATTTAAATTTTTGGGGTGAAGTTTGTAGAACAAAGCAGAATAGATATAAAAAAATGGGGGTTAGGTTATGAAATTTCATCAGCTTCTTGCACTTATTCCGTTCATTGGTTTACTTGGGGGCGTACCTTTCGTCAATAAAGTCACTCCCTATGTTTTCGGGATGCCTTTTGTTCTATTTTATATCGTTTTATGGGTAGTACTAACTTCTGGCATCATGGCGATTGTTTTTAAATTGGACCCGGAAAATAAGGAGGAGATTTAATGAATACCGCATTAATTATTATTTTCGGATTTTTAGCGTTATCGATCTTCCTTGGTGTCCAGGCCCAAAAGGGGAAGGACATGAGCCTTGAGCAATGGTCAGTCGGAGGCCGCGGCTTCGGAACCATCTTTGTTTTCTTGTTGATGGCTGGTGAGATTTATACGACCTTTACCTTCTTAGGTGGAAGTGGATGGGCATACGGGAAAGGCGGCCCAACATATTATATTTTAGGATACGGCTGTTTAGCTTATATCATGTCTTATTGGCTGCTTCCTGCCATTTGGAAATATGCGAAAGATAACAAATTGATGTCTCAATCCGATTTCTTTGTCAGCAAATATAAAAGCCCATTTCTTGGAGTTTTTGTATCGCTAGTAGGTGTTGTCGCACTTATTCCATACCTTATCTTGCAATTAAAAGGACTCGGAATTATTGTTTCAGAAGCATCTGGCGGTTCTATTTCATCAACGGCTGCGATTTGGATCGGTGTTATCGCTGTTACAGCATACGTGATGATTTCGGGGATTCACGGTTCGGCATGGACAGCAGTAATTAAGGATATAATGATTCTCGGTGTCGTCTTATTCCTAGGAATCTATTTACCGATCCATTATTATGGCGGCTTCCAGCCAATGTTTGAAGCGATTGAAGCTGCAAAACCGGGATTTCTTGCGCTGCCCGCTACTGGTTTAAGTGTTTCTTGGTTTATTTCTACCGTTCTATTAACAGCACTTGGCTTCTATATGTGGCCTCATACCTTCGGCTCGATTTATTCTGCCCAAAGTGCAAAGGTATTCCGGAAGAATGCCATTATCATGCCACTGTATCAGTTAGTGTTATTATTTGTATTTTTTGTAGGCTTCGCGGCAATTCTTCAAGTAAAAGGTTTAGAAGGTGCTGCTGGTGACCTAGCATTGTTAAAGCTTTCGATGCAAACGTTTGATCCATGGGTAGTAGGTTTAATCGGTGCTGCCGGCTTATTAACCGCCATCGTTCCTGGGTCTATGATTATGATGTCAGCAGCTACTCTTCTTGCGAAAAATGTATATAAGGTATTTGTTCCTAAGGCATCTGATCAGCAAATTTCAAAACTTGCTAAAAATCTTGTCCCTGCAGTGGCAATCATCGCTCTTTATTTTACTTTTAAAGGCGGCGACACTCTTGTGACTTTGTTATTGATGGGATATAGCTTAGTAACTCAACTATTCCCGGCATTAGTATTCAGCTTAGCTAAAAAGAACATTGTGACGAAGGCAGGTGCCTTTGCAGGAATTGCAGTAGGAGTATTTACAGTTGCTTACATTACAATTAGTGCTTCAACGGTTGGAACACTGTTCCCTGCACTGCCACAATTTATAAAAGACTTAAATGTTGGAGTTATTGCCCTTATTATTAATCTTGTCGTTACGTTTGTTGTAAGTGCGGTTACAAGATCAGCAAAAACGGCAAATAACCCGAATCAGAGTGTAGCCTAAATCAAAAAAGTTCACGGTCATTAACAGCCGTGAACTTTTTTCGTATAAAATATAAGATTATTGCTGGTCGGATTGCTTCTGACCTTCTTCCTTCTTATTATTCAATAGAAAGAAGGTTAATGGTTTTTCAGAGCCAGTCATTAGTTTATAAACATAAGAAGAAGTTACTTTATAGCCATCTTCAATTTTTGCCGCTAAATAATTCGTCCTTTCAAAAAGGATGGAACGAATATTGTTTAGCTGTCGTGACATTTTGTCAATCAGGGCTTCCTGTGTATCTAAACGCTGCAAAACCCTCCCTTCAAACTCTACTTGTTCGGTAAGTTTTCCTGCCAAATCTTTTTGCAATTCAAGCTGCTTATCATTAATAGTCTGTAAGCATTGGATGATCTGCTTTTCAAATTCCTTTTGATATTGATGATTTTCTCTTAGGTCGTGGAGTTGAATGTCAACCTCTTTCCAATGAATGGCTTCGGTCTCTTTATTAAGCTGTGATTGCATTCTAAGTTCATTAATTAGCTCGGTAAAATAATCCTTCCGCGAGTACGCTTGATTAGGTTCATTAATAGTTTGCTTATTTTTAAACACTTCAGGGTGCTCCCGATTGTTGATAAATAATCCCATACCTCACCCGCCCTTTTTATCTTTAGTAGTGTCATTTTATGCCCGAAACCACATTGGGGGGACAAATATGGGCAACAGTCTAGGTGAAAATATGAAATCCTAGAATAGAGTAATAGTAATAATTAAATGAAGGTGAACCATTGTGTTTATATTTAATCAATAACAAATGTGCCATTTGCAAAAGGAAGGTAAAACCTCTTAGAACCTATATCAATGATAAAGGTGAAACTTTAAAAGTATGTATTCCTTGCTCGGAATACGCAGAAAGACGTGCTTATCGATTTAAAAAGTAAACAGCCAGGCTGATAGCCTGGCTGCTTGATTTTAAAAATTATTCTCTGCTAAAATCGGCTTCTTTTAATGGTACCACTTTTGACTTTTTAGTTATTTTATAGCCTAAATAACCCAATATAAATAGTGGCAGTCCAATATAGGAAACAGCAATTCCATACCAGTCAATCTTAGCGCCGATAAAGGCTCCATAATTGGTTCCGAGCATGGCAATTAAACATAACACTGTTGCTAAAATTGGGCCTAATGGGAACCATTTTGCTAAATATGGCAGTTCCTTAAAATCTCTGCCTTGAGCGACAAAGGCTTTTCGGAAGCGGAAATGAGTGATGGAAATACTTAACCAAGAGAGATATCCAGCTAAGCCTGCCGCATTCAATAACCAAGAATAAACGGTACCGTCACCAAATAGGGAAGTCAGGAAGCAAAGCATACCAACTAATGTCGTAATATATAAAGCATTTACTGGTACGCCGCCTTTATTTACTTTTTTCAAAAAGGCTGGAGCTTTACCTTCCTCCGCCAATACCCATAGAACACGTGATCCAACATATAGAGATGAGTTTCCGGCAGATAATACAGAAGTAAGAATGACAGCATTCATAGCTGCCGCCGCAAATGCAAGTCCTGCATGCTTAAATACAAGTGTGAACGGACTAACGGCAATATTATCAAGATCTCCGCCTAATAGATTCGGATCCTTATAGCTGATTAATGCACCAATAATGAAAATGGCTAAGACATAAAACAATAGAATGCGCCAGAAGATTTGCTTAATCGCTTTAGGGATATTTTTCTCTGGGTTTTCACTTTCCCCAGCTGCAACCCCAACCATTTCCGTTCCTTGGAATGCAAATCCCACAACCATGAAGACACTGAAAATCGACATTAGACCTCCTTTAAATGGAGCCTCACCTTTCGTGAAGTTGTCAAAACCGCCAGTGTGGCCATTCATAATTCCAAAAATCATCAATAAACCGACAGCGATAAAAATGATGATAGTTGCCACTTTGATAAAGGAAAACCAAAATTCTGATTCCCCATAGCCTTTTACAGATAATACATTAAGACCAAAAATAAGGGCAAGGAATAGGGCACTCCAGACGATTCCTGGAACATCCGGCAGCCAGTATTTCATAATTAAAGCTGAAGCTGACAATTCAAGTGCAAGAATGATCGCGTTGTTATACCAATAGTTCCAACCAACAGCAAAACCTAAAGCAGGGTCGACAAATCTGGCAGTATATGTACTAAATGAACCAGAAATAGGAATAAATGCAGCCATCTCTGCAAGGCTTGTCATTAAGAAATAAACCATAATCCCTGCGATAAGATAAGCAGCTAAAGCACCGCCAGGACCGGCATCATGAATGGTCGTCCCACTTGCTAAAAACAGACCGGTTCCAATTGTTCCGCCAATGGCGATCATCGTTAAATGTCTTGTTTTAAGCTTACGCTCTAAATGCTCTTTTTCTGGTAAGGAGGATTGTACAACAACGTCAGATTTACGTGCAGAATTTTGCATAGATACACCTCTTTTATAATGAAATAATAATAGCTAGTTTAAATGATAGATCGGTAGATGTTAATTGAAAATCTTCACACTCAATGTTTCACCAAACTCATGAGTGATAGCGTTTACAATAATTTCGGTTACACTTATTCATTGAAAACATTTAAGCTGGTATACATTTTTTCTAATTTTTGTTGATGGTTTTGGACCCGTTCCTGGTCTTTTTCGTGGATCCCTTCAATAATCAAATCTACTAAGCTGATAACTGATGCGATTGAATTGCTGCCAGTTTGGGCATTCTCCTCTGTGGTTAGGACAATATTTGCAATTCTTCCAACAGGAGAAAGCAGGCGATCGGTTACGGCAATTAAACATATATCATTTTCAGCTACGTATTCAGCTAATTTAATAGTGTCATTGGAGTATCTCGGAAAGGAAAAAACGACCACTACTGAGTCCTTCGTAAGGTTTGAAAATTTTTCTAGAAATTCTCCAGTTGGTGAACACAATGTTACATGATCTCTAATGGAGCTGAGCATATAGGAAAACCAGTAGGCAGCAGCATGGGAAAGCATATGTCCGGCAATTAATACTTGATCTGCCTTGATAATGGTATCAACGGCTTTCCAAATTTCTTCGACATTTGTTCGATTAATTAATTGCTTTAAGAGTTGGATTTCGTTTAAAATTACTCTTTTAAACGGGTCGCTGTATCTGAAAGGCAAGCGGTTACTATTTTCAGAATCTGCTTGATTATCCTGAAGGAGCCCTTGTTGAATCGTCGTTTGCATTTCGCTAAAACCCTCAAATCCTAATGCATAAGATAATCGTATTACGGTGGTTTCACTTACGGCTGCCTGCCGGCCAATCTGAAAGGCCGTTTTGAAGGCCGCTTGATTGAGGTTTTCACTCAGATATTTGGCCACTTTTTTTTGACCTGCTGATAAGTCGGAGAACTTATTCCGAACCAATTGTTGAAAAGAGTCCCTTTCCATTCTTCCGTCCTTTCCAAATGAAGGAAATCCTTCATTTATTTTCTTTGGTGCAGTCAATCCTTTTTCTGTTATATACACTATCATAAGTTAGTTAAAATGAGAAGGAGTATTTTTATTTTTTAGATTATTTTGATTAACATAAGAAAATGGAATTTATCAGTCTGCAGATTTCGGACTAGATAATAACGGGGAAATCAATGATAATAGAAGGAATTAAACAAATAGGGAAGTGGAAAATTTGAATCGGTGTGGCTGGGTAAATAAGGATCCATTATATATCCATTATCATGACGAGGAATGGGGAGTGCCTGTCTATGATGACCGTTTGCTGTTTGAGTATTTAAATCTTGAGGGAGCTCAGGCTGGTCTAAGCTGGTATACGATTTTGAAAAAGCGGGAGAATTATCGAAAGGCTTTTGATCATTTTGAAGCAGAAAAAATTATTACATATGATGAAAAAAAGATTGAGGAGCTTTTACTGAATGAAGGAATAGTTAGAAATAAGCTGAAAATCAATGCGGTAATTACGAACGCAAAAGCGTATTTGAAGATCGTAGAGGAATTTGGCTCCTTCAGTCAGTATATCTGGTCTTTTGTAGGTGGCAAACCAATTCAAAATCACTTTAAGGAATTAAAAGATGTCCCTGCATCCACGGAAATCAGCGACAAATTAAGCAAGGATTTAAAAAAACGAGGTTTTAAATTTGTCGGCACTACAATTTGTTATGCGTTTATGCAGGCTGTTGGAATGGTAAATGATCATATCATATCGTGTGAGTGTTATCAAAAAACAGCACTAACGAAGTAAAAAAGGCGATAATCTCTGTGAGGAGATATCGCCTTTTATCTATTTACTTAACTTGTTTTCCAAAAGGAAATCTGAAGATGGCAGTGTAATAATTTTCCCACCAATTTGAACATGAATGGTATCGTTAAATATGGCCTTAACAATTCCTTTTAAAGAAATTGTAGAATTAACCGAGATTTTTTTTGATTCAGAATGATTTGCCAAATTAACCAACACCTTTCAAAAATGTTATTTTATCTATTATATATGATGGAAAGTAAAGAATGCGAGAAAAAATATCAGAAAAATGAAAAAATTATTAGATATTTTCAAATGGCAATTTATTTTGCCTCCTTAAAGGATACATCAATTTGAATAATTTCAGAACGGCTGCCAATTCGAAGCGGGGGACCCCAAAAACCAAAGCCTGATGACACAATCGTATGGAGCTGATTTTTCTTCAAATAACCCCAGTCTACTTCAAACATTCTTCTTGTTATCAGATGGTTTGGGGCCAATTGTCCACGATGAGTATGCCCTGACATTAGAAGGTCGACTTGATTTTTCTCTGCCTGAATGAGATCCGATGGTTGATGATCCATCATAAGGATCGGAAGTGTATTAAGTGTATCAGATAATAAGTCAGAAATAGACATTCGATTACGATCGGTTTTGTCTTTCCGGCCTGCTAAATAAAAGCTGTCAGCAATTGTGATTACTTCATCTAGTAATATAGTAATACCGATCTGTTCCATTTCCTGCAAAAACCGTGGAATTCCTCCTCCATAATATTCATGATTTCCTAGAACTCCATATACGCCTAATGGAGCAGATAGCAGCTTCAATACATCTCCCATTTTCTTTTGGATAAATGGCTCAGGGTCATCGTCAATGATGTCACCCGGCAATAATATGATATCGGGATTAAGGGAGTTCACTTCGCGAACAAGCCTCCTGGCATGCTCTAAACCTGACAATCTGCCAAAATGCATATCGGATGCCATCGCGATTCTAAGATTCGAAAGATTACTTGTTTGATTTGGAATGGAAATAGAAAACTTACGAACAATCGGGCTGTATGCGTTATAGCTGCCATAAATAAACACAATAAGAAATGCCGAAAATACGATACTTCCTATCCAATTAACGACAGCAAGTGAAGGAAAATTGAAAAATATCAAAATCAACCCAACAAGGTTCGCAAGTGGAAGGAAAAGGACAGCGTATTGAAGGAAGCCAAACCAATAAGCACCCACTACTTTAAAAATGGCCATTTTTTTCAGAAAATAACCAATAAGGTAGGAAAATGATATTAGTCCAACAATGAATCCATAAATCCATTTGTCCTGTAGTCCAAATGCAGAATGTAGCCAAACCTATCCATTTCAGCCAATATAAAACGTTAACGCTGAATAGAGAGTAATCATTAGCGTAAAACTTATGATCCGTTGATTCATAAAAAACTCCCTTATTTAGGTTTCATTAGGCATAAATACCTGAAATGTAGTTCAAGTATTGCATGAACGTTTTTTGAAGTCAATTAATCTACACTAGGGTATTGGGAAGCAAAAATAATTGGGTCACGTAGAAGTTTTCTACGTGACCCTTGTTTATGTTTAAGTCTTCTTTTGGTTACTTAGACCATCAAAATGTAATCCCGTTTGCCCTTTTTTCAATATAGTTTATGTGTAATTTCCGGTCTAATTCTGTAAGCATTCGCTGGTATTTTTGATGCTCTCGCTCTCTTCGTTGTTCAACCTTCATCCTGACTCGATGGTTCCTCCGATAAACCTCGTAACAAACTCCATGGGCTTTCATCATCGCTTTTTCCATTTCATTTGTGTAATTCAGCTTTAAATAATGAATAACGAATCCCTCCGGTTAATTTCGCTTTGAGCGATTATTTGTAGTGCACAGTTTTAATCTTAGCATTCAGATTTTGAATGCACAAAGTCGATATAAGGGGGTCAGGCGGGGGATATTGGACTGAGATGGAATCTCAATAAAATACCTCGTGGATGCTTAAAGATTGAACCAAATCCTTCCTTTAAGAGCATGTATTGTAAAAATTGGGTATTTGGACAATCTTGAATAATGAAACAGTCAAATCATAAGAACGTCTAATATAGTAAGAAATAAATCATCAACTGAAAGGAAGAAAGCGTATGTTCCTTTTTATAATTTTTCTTTTTGGACTTCTCTTACCATTCCTCTTGATGAAATTTAAGTCCAAATGGGCGAAATGGATTCCTGCCCTTCTATTTCTAATTGGTACCTTCATTATGGGAATTAAAGCGTGGATCTTTCCAGGGCCAGAGATGTCAGCATTAGGAGACCTTATCTATTTTATGATTCTTGGCTCTGCCACAATAGGGGCCATTATCGGTGCGATAATTGTGGGGGTTATGAAGAGGTAAAGAGCTATCTGTTAGCTCTTTTTTTATTTTGGCTGAGTAAAGCTCATTGTTGATTTTTTCTGTAGTCTTAAATGCACTTAGATTCCAAAGAGTTAAACTTTAGTAAAAGGGAATCGATCTCAGGCATGCGATAGAAATAAAGTAATATAATGGATTCGGATAGACAATGTCACACCATCTTCATCGAATTACGGTACCGGGGTATGATATAATGACGAAAAAGGAGGCGGTCTTGATGTCTTTAGAACTTGGCAAAGAAGAAGAATCCTGCTGTGAACCTGAAGGGAGCCATCGGAAAAGCCACCATTCAGATAAAGTAAAGAACAATCTGATTACAAGGTTAAACCGGATTGAAGGTCAAATTCGCGGTATTAAGGGACTTATCGAGAAAGATACGTACTGTGATGACGTAATCAACCAAATTTCCGCCACCCAATCGGCACTAAATAGTGTTGCCAAGGTATTACTTGAAGGACATATGAAAAGCTGTGTCGTGGAGCGAATCCAAGATGGGGATTATGAGGTTTTGGATGAGGTCTTGACAACAATCCAAAAATTAATGAAAAAATAATGGAGGAATCAAAATGGAAAATGTAACGTTAAATGTCAGCGGAATGTCTTGTGGTCATTGTGTGAAAGCCGTAGAGGGCAGCGTCGGAGCTCTTCAAGGAGTTAAAAAAGTGGCAGTTAAACTTGACAAGGGCCAAGTAGATGTAGAATTTGACGCGAATGTCGTATCCATAAACACTATTAAAGAAACTATTGATGATCAAGGATACGATGTTAAATAAAGATAACAAAAAAACGAACCGGTGGGTTCGTTTTTTTTTTTGAATATTTATGTCAGTCCTAATGCCAGGTTGGAAGGAATAATTCAAAAAAACGTCGAATACTATATTTTAAATATTCAGATAATTGTGAGGTGGGGTATATTAAGGCCACAAAAATAATTTTATGGTTGGTATCCTTGCTATTACTCGGATTTAGCTTTTACGTATACTCACAATTTTATGGAACACCATGGGAGAAACAACAACAAGAGATGAATATGGAAAAATATTTAGAAAAAAAATACCATCATGATTTTGCCATAAAGAAGACTAGATATAACTTTTTAAGTGAAACCTATCAGGCCTATGCTTATCCACGAAAACAATCCCAACTCCTATTCCTGGTCGAACAATCTCCAAATTCGAAAGAAGGCTATTCAGATACCTATTATAAAGTAAAATAAATGACCCTGGTGAATAAAACCGGGGTCATTCTATTTTTAAAAATAGTAAAATAAGCCTATAAAACTTTCGAAATTAAATTAGGAATTTTCCCAAGTAGCACTGAATAGTTATAAAGTACCGTCAAATAGAAAAAAAACCCAAGAATAGAAAAGGAAGTTTACACTCCAGGAGTCGGAATGGTCCTTTTGGAGTATTTTTTGATAGGGAGGTTTGACCTTCCTGATGACGGCCATAGTCCACCATGAGGAAAAGAAAAAAATCTGATCTTTAATGTGCGTAAAGGAGGAAAACATGAAGAGAAGAGATTTTGTAAAGTATGCGGGGGGCGGCATTGCATCATTAATTGTAGGGAGCGTCATGCCGTCATGGATCTCCAAAAACCCGCTGCTAGCCACTGCAAAACAAGTACAAGAACTTAATTTTACCATAACGGATGCCGTAAAGGATATGGCAACACACAATTCAATAAACAAGGCACAATGTTACTTTTGGTTCTATAAAGAGAAAACTTTCCCAGCAGAGGTTCCAGGTCCTCATATTTTTACAACGGCTGGCACTACAGTAAAAGTTACACTAACCAATTCCCTCGATGAACCTCATGCGTTTTACATAAGCGGATTGGTAGATAGTGGACCTATTCGACCAGGAGAAACAAAAACAATCGAATTTACCCCACAAACAGCGGGGAGTTATTTATATTACGACAATTTAAACGCCCCTGTGAACCGGGTGATGGGACTTCACGGGGCATTAGTAGTCATGCCAAGTAAGGCAGTAAGCGGACATCGATTCACCCCATATACTAATCCAACTCCTTTTGTCCAACAGCTATTTGATGATTTTGGTTCAACTGAACATTTCCCAGGATTAGCATGGGAGCAAGGGGATGATGCCACCCATACCCCCGCATTTAGACAATATGTTTGGGTGCTTCATGAGGCAAGCTCCCGTTTGTTTGAAGAGGTAGGGAAATATACACCTGGAAAAGATTATCCGGCAGCCCAGTTCATGAAAGCATTTCAATATGACCGGTACAGGCCGGATGGATTAAACAAAAAACCTGAATTCTTCACAATTAATGGACATTCAGGCTGGTTTGCCGCCCATAATCCTTATATTACCCCGAACCATAGGGTTGGAGAACCAGTTGTAGTCAGGATTTTAAATGCAGGGCTGTCCATGCATTCTTTACACATTCATGCAAACCACGTCTACCGAATTGGGGTAAATGGCGTTGTTCAAGAGAATCCGATTTGGATGGACACTTTAACGGTTGATCCGCTGGAGATATATGAATGGGCCGTTCCGTTTATTCGTCCGCCTGATGTTCCGAATGAGCGTGGAATAGGGCTTCCTGATAAACCGTTAATGTCCATCCCGAATCCAAGGATTGTCGGTTCTACCCCTCACCCGGTATGGCCACCAACGGAGGAAATAAACATACACATGCCAGACATTGGTGAAAAGGTCGGTGATTATGATCTCGCTGTTCAACTTTCACCAATTTGTTATCCAATGCATGACCACTCGGAAGCAAGCCAATCTTCGCAGGGCGGTAACTACGGTCTGGGAATGATGAGTGGAATTCATTTTATTGGAGATCGGAATACACCAGGAGGAGTAACGACTTTTCCGAATGCTCCAACCTATCATGGTCCGAAAGAAACTGGGGGGGCTGCAGGCCCACAAATGGGCATGGATGGATCCCATACCATGACATCCAATAGCACAAACACAAATGCAAGAACGCAGATAATTAATAACCCAACTAACACCAATCCCGTAAAGAATGAACACCAATTACATGGAAACTAGGAAAAAGAATCATACTCTAGAAAAATATTTTTGAATGGCCAAAGGAGAAATGCTATGTCATCATCTAAACCAGGTTATCAAATCCCACGCAGGTCAGTAAAAGGCCATGAGGCCAGCTGGGTAAAATCATTCAATCCACCAAAAGCCAGTCCGCCCACGCCGGAGCTTTTAGCGCCGACAAATCCTGTACCTGCCTTTGTTGCTGCAAATATTCCGGGTGCCTCCATGCTGATTCCGAATACGCAAAGGGTTGATTTGATGCATGGCACGGATTTAAAAACGTGGGATGGAAAGAAACTGGAATTCTTTCTTATTGCCAATCCCGATGTACCGGAAGCAGCAGAGGGGATCTTTCCAGGCCCAACAATCCGTGTTCCCCGTGGTGTTGTTTTTCATAGCCAGGTTAAAGGACATGGGCAGCCGCCGCATACGGTTCATTGGCATGGCATTGAACCAACTGCAATGAATGATGGGGTGGGGCACTGCTCTATGGAGATAGGGGACTACGCCTATCAATGGCAGCCGAATCATATTGGCAGTTACTTTTACCATTGCCATAGGAACACCCTTCAGCATTTTGAATATGGCTTATATGGTTTTCTTATTATTGAGCCGCCAGATGCGTATGATCCTACAGATGGGAAAAATGTAGGTGGTTACCCACGCCGGACAGCCGCGAATCTTACAAATTTCCCGAAATTCCCTGGATTTATTGGCGGCAGTCTTGAAAGCGGTGATCCACATGCGATGACGGTTCCATATGATGTCGAGGCCTTATGGGTCATTGACGACATTGATTCCATCTGGCGTGAACAGGCACAGGATGCACACCAGACCTTCCCTGAGCATGGGGATGAGCCTGGTATCAATGATGAATTTCACTTTAATGACTCTGGAAAGTACAATTTCTTTGCCTTTAATGATTACAATCCAGATTATTTTGTAGTTACCGGTGAATATTTCCCTGGCCGTGTTGGGGGGACTGCGACTATGCGCTCTGGTGTGACCGTACCGGCCGCCTATAATAGCGGAGTTGAGGGAATGCAGGTTTCCATCAATGCAAAGATCAACCAGACAGTCCTAGTTCGGATGCTATGTGCCGCATATGTGAAAATCAATATCACGTTCCCGGTGGATGTCGTCGTGATTGCCTGTGATGGACGTTCCTTCGGTGTTCCTCCGTATGGTAAATATAATCATCCTTACACGCTTAAGGCAGGTACTCCGTTTGAGATGAGTACGGCACAAAGGTGTGATGTGTTATTCAGGACAGAAAAACCAATGAACACCTTTGCTCAAGTAGAATATAGACATCATTTAAGCGATGCTTTTCTTTTAAATGGCAGGATTCCGATTACAATTAAGTAAAAATTGACAGACAGCCTCCCAGGCGAAAGGGGGGCTTTTTTAAAGGACATTTGTACTAGTTATTTCCTATCTTGAATAAATCTTTTTATCAGAATTTTCTAATTTAAAGAGGATTTGTAAAAGATTGTGAGAATTAAAATAGATAATATTTCTAAATTACTAGGAAAAAAGAAGGGGGTACATTTTTGGGCAAGTTAATCTTATTATTATTCACTGCCTTTTTGTTGATCCCATGTATTGCGAGTGCGCATACGCAGCTAACAGCTTCCACCCCGGCCGAAGGAGTTATTATTTCTGACGAGCTTAAAGAGATTACGCTAAGCTTTGCGGAAAAAATTGAAAATCTTAGTACTATGAAACTCCTAAGGGATAGTACGGAAATTCCTTTTAATCAGGTTCAAATCCAAGGGGCAACAATGAAAGGGATATTACCAGAACCGTTGGAAAATGGGTCATATCGTATTCAATGGAATATTGCAGGAAATGATGGACATCCAATCACAGGTGAAATAAATTTTCAGGTTCAAAGGGAGCAAGTCAATCAGAGCAAGAATGCACTGACTGCTAATCAAGAGGAGATCACCCTTGATGAGGACAACCCAATCATGCCTGCCGTTACTAACAATGAGGAAAAATTAGAAAAAAGCAGTTTAGAGCCACAGGAAAAGAATTCAAATTGGATGATTGTTATGTTAATTATCGGCTTTTTAGTCATCCTAGGTTTGGCAGTAATTTTGTCATTTAGAAAGAAGTGAGCCTAAATGAGCTACCTAATTCCCTTTACTGAATTTGGCCAGTATATATTATTTTCTTTATTGGCAGGGCATGTTGTACTGCTGTTTGTTCCGGAAAACAAAATACCTTCCACTTTTATTTCTAAACCTGTTTTGCTGCTTTGCACGCTTGGAATTATCGTTTGTACGTTTGCCCCAATTTTACAAGCTGTCCTTTATTATAAAAACAGTTTTGGCTTACTATCTGCCACAGTTTCTGTCATTACCGGCTTTCAAATTGGCCGGGCGTGGATCTTTTTATGTCTTTTTTCGCTGTTTTTATGGGTAACCATTTATGTAAATGGTTCTAAATTTTTTCGGGCGCAGTGGCTGCTATTAATGATTTTTGCAATTGGTAATGCTGGTCATGCAGCATCCCTAGCTTTCTGGCCAGGAATATTAGCCCATACAATCCATTTTCTCGCGATGACGATATGGGTGGGGTTATTACTAAATGTTGGCTGGTTTTCTCGGGATCGTGATAAATGGCCCAACTTTTTACGCTGGTTCACACCACTTGCCATGGGATGTTTCATCATCATTGTCATTAGTGGATTTTTCCTCATGTTTTTTGTAATGAAAAGCGGGCAATATTTAAACAGTTGGCAGGTACCATACGGAAGAATGTTACTTTTGAAACACATCAGCATTATTCCTGTCTTGGCTTTTGCCTTCATAAACGGCTTTCTATCCAAAAAATCTACGAAACTGTCAAACTTCAATCCTCGAACATGGTTAAGAGCTGAAAGTATTATTTTAATGATTGTGTTTTTTTGCACCGGGGTATTAGGAACTTTATCCCCTCCGTATGAAGTGTCCAGTGGTTTTTCTACAGCGGCGAAACCAACCTGGATGGATTGGCTTCTGGCAAAAAATATAATTCCCTTCAGCAAAGTAGAACTTGCACCAACCGTTCCATCAGCAATATTGATGCTGATCTCATTGCTATTTTTATCCCTTATCCTTTTAAGCTTTAAAAAAACGAGTGTCGCCTTTGCTATTGTTTTTGCTATTAGTTTTATACTCACAATATATTTAGGACTAATGTACTCTGTAACAATAACAATATAGGCGAAAGGATGATAAAAGTAATATTAGATAAGTCCTAAACATATAAATTTTTGTAGTGTTTTAATCAGTTATTTATGCTATTAATTTTAAACTGCTTATTGGGAAACTTTTATCATATTAATAGAAGGTGAAGTGGTCAAATTTTGAATAAAAAGTCACTGTTTATACTTGTTTTTAGCTTAATTATTTTAATGACCATTTCTGCAATATCTGTAGGTATCATCATGAAATCATCTCAGCCGCCGCAAAAGCTTGCCCTTGAGAAGTCTGGCAAGGCACCAGAGATGGTGGCGGCCACCAATCAAAGTCTTTCAAGTGCCGAGGTCTCTTCATCCAACCACCATGATCCATCGCAATCGAACAAACAAAACTATACCATTTTACGAACAAAAGCTACTCAGGGGGGAACCCCAACCTTAACTGAACTGACAAATAATTTACAAAATAAATGCGAGCCAGCCTCACGTGTTCGTTATTTCGAAATAGTTGCTCTTAATATAGATATGGTTTACAACAAATTTGGTGACCATGATCCAGATGCCAAGATTTATGCCTTAAAAGAAGAGGCTGATGAAATACAAAACTCGATTGCCAGGAATCCAGGCAAACCGGTCAAAGAAGTGCAGCCGCTTACCATTCGGGCGAATAAGGGTGATTGTATTGAGGTTGCTTTTACCAATAAGTTAAAAGAGAAGGCCTCGATTCATATTCAAGGAGTGGGCTATGACGTTAAGGGATCGGATGGTACGGCCGCAGGATATAATCCCGATTCCACCGCCGCGCCAAACACAGAAATTCACTACCACTGGAATGCCGATGAAGAAGGTACGTTCCTTTTTTCCAATGGTGCAGACTTTACTTATTTTACGGACCCTGCCCATGGTAAAGGAACTATGGGAGATGGCTTATTCGGTGCATTAATTGTTGAACCAGAAGGAGCCAAATGGACGGACCTGCAAACCGGGGAAGAGATAAAGAGCGGACTATACGCTAATATTGAACTCCCTAATCAACCGGATTTTCGAGAATATGCTTTATTTTTCCATGATGGTGTTGACGCAATCGCCGGCAGCACCGCACCGCCTCCACCTAAACCGCAAGAGGAAGAAAACCCTATTCCAGAGCCGCCAGATGGAGATGGACAGGAAGTGAATGGTATTGAAAAAGAACTTTATGCGGTTAATTACCGA
This sequence comes from Neobacillus bataviensis, assembly GCF_019969725.1. The sequence continues at coordinate 243,535 of NZ_JAHXYW010000001.1, read as the reverse complement.
GCTGAGCCATTAGATGAACGAATGCAAAACGCTTTAACCGAAGATGGAAAAGATGCGACGATGTTCTATTCTTCATGGGTATATGGGGATCCTGCAACCCCAATTACCCCTGCCTACATTGGTGATCCGATTAAATTTAGAATAATTGGTGCCAATCAAGATGAAAACCATGTGTTCCATCTCCATGGGCACCGCTGGAAAAGTGAAACGAAAAAGACAAATACGGTGGACTCAGAAACCCTGAATATCGGGAGTGCCGAAACGCTCGATTTGACCAATAATGCCGGCTATATTCAGGATGGTAAAGGGGCACCAGGTGATTATTTATGGCATTGTCATTTGTTTCCTCATTATTTACAAGGAATGTGGGGACTGTTAAGGGTTTTTGATAAATTACAACCTGATTTATTGCCGCTTAAGGATAGAAAGGCTCCAGAAAGTCCAACCGAAGCGAACCCAGGATTTCCGAAATACATTCCGGGAGAATTAGGGAAACAAGCTCCAAAGCCTCCGGATCCTGAGTTGCGTCCGCCAACAGAGGGTGAAAAAGCAGCATTAGGGGCTTTGGTTCCAGGGGCGCCCAATTTTGACCGCTGTCCAAAGAATGCTCCCGTTCGAAAATATAACATTGTAGGGATTGAAACGGACATTGTCTACAATAACGCGGGAGATCATGACAAGGAAGGCAGGATGTATGTCCTCGCAGAAGATGAGGCCAAGATCTTAAACGGAACCTTGAGGCCTCGCCCACTGGTTATTCGCGCCAATGAAGGGGACTGCGTCGAAGTGACATTGGAAAACCATTTGTATAAGGCAAAAGAGCCTAACAGGCTTTCAATCCATATCCATTTTGTTGGCTTTGATCCGCTTGGGTCAGATGGAACAGCGGTCGGCTGGAACTATAATCAAGGTGTTCTACCAGGTGAAAAAATTCGTTATCGCTGGTACGCCGATGAAGAGGGGAATATTTTCTTCCATGACCATATGTCGGCTGGCGAAAAAGGCTTTCATGGGACGTTCGGGGCATTAATAGTAGAACCAAAAGGCTCAAAATGGCTCAATCCCAAGACAGGACTGGAAATTCAATCAGGAACGGAAGCCATGATTGTCCCGCCTAATAAAGAGGATTTTCGTGAGCAGGTCCTCTTATATCACGATTTTGCCCGGATGTGGGATAAAAACGGAAAATTACTTCCATTAGAGGCAGATCCTTCGGAAGTATATAAAGCCCATGGGTATGCCGCGGTCAATTACTCGAACGAGCCATTCTTTAGGAGAAATAATGCGGATCCAGCTTATGTATTCAGTTCTTGGGTTCATGGTGACCCGCAAACACCTATTATTGAAGCCTACCCTGGCGATCCGATTAAAATCCGGTTAATTCAAGGCGCCCATGAAACGCAGCATAACTTTAATGTTCACGGATTGAATTGGAAAAAAGAATCGGGAAACAAGGACTCAGAGATAACATCTACCCAATCGATTGGAATGTCAGAACAGTTCTCCATGGATATTCAGCCGAATCCAGTCGGAGTCAAACAACGGGATTATTTATGGTCATCGCAGCCAATCGAGGATTTATGGAGCGGATTATGGGGTTTTGTGAGAGTTTGGGGTGAGCAAAATGCCGGCTTGAAGAGCCTGCCGGACCGTCTAGTATTGAAAACGAAAACAGAACCAGAAAAAGTGAAACAAATGAAAAAAACCAATCGTAATCCGATAAAACCGAAGAGTACCGGCAATCCATGCCCGCCTTCGGCGCCGGTGAAAAAATTTGATGTGACTGCTTTTATGAAGGATATTCAGTATAACAAAGCGGGGGACCATGATCCATTTGGAATCATGTTTGCGTTAACTCAAGATGTTTCCGCCATTCTAAAAGGCCAAAAAAGTGGCGAGCCCCTTGTCATCCGGGCTAATGAAGGTGAATGCATTCAAGTGACGTTGAAAAATAATTTGCCTTTTAAACCTCCAGTAAATAGGAATGACCCAGACTTGCTAATGGCAGGGCAGGTATATTGGAAAAATTCAAACCGTGTTTCCCTTCACCCGCAAATGGTCCAATACGATGTCCAGGGGTCGGATGGTGCAACCATAGGCTATAACTATGATCAAACCATCGGTCCTGGAGAATCGATTACCTATAATTGGTTTGCAGACAAAGAATACGGGGGCACGATCCTTTATGATTATGGAGACATTCGCAGCCATCGATTGCACGGCGCCTATGGGTCGCTCATCATAGAACCGAAGGGTTCTCAGTACAGAGATCCGATGACCGGGAAAACCTTATTATCCGGCGCTCGTGCTGATATCCTCCTCCCTGATAAACCCGATTTCAGGGAACAGGCGCTTATGTTTTCAGATGGACTTTTTACAATCGGAAAAGATGGCAGTGCGCCAACACCGGGTGAAGTAGATCCAAAAACGGGAGAACATGCAGATATGGAAGACCGTGGTGAAAAGGGGATCAATTATAGCTCTGAGCCGTTTAAACATCGTCTGGCTGCCAACCTAGATAAATCACTCGTGTTCAGCTCGGTTATTCATGGTGACCCTTCAACTCCGATTCCAGAAGGCTATGTAGGGGACCCAATTCGATTAAGAGTAATGCAGACAGCTGACCGTTCAAGAGGAAGCGTCTTTACGCTCCATAGCAATCGATGGCATTATCAGTGGACCGATCCTAATTCCAAGCTTGTATCGAGTCAAGGTTCGCTGACAACCGGAGAATCACTGGATATTATCCCGATTCAAAAAGAAGGTTACCTAAATCCGGCAGGTGATTATCTCTATCGCGAGATGAAACTGAGACGATATTTAGAAGGCGGCTTATGGGGAATTCTCCGCATTCATGACAAGCCGAAAAGCCAATTGCTCTCGCTTCCTGACCGACAGCCTAGCCCACCTCTAAATGTAAGAGAAGGGAAACAATCGAAAACTATTGTTTGGGATATCTCGATAAGCAAAGATATTATTGGTTACAACATCTATCGGAAAGCGATTCTTGAAAAGGATTTTAAGAAGGTTAATAGAGAGAGTATTAATACGAATTCATTTGCTGAAACAGATCCGCTGTCGCCGAAAAATTATTATTATGCCGTTACCGCGGTTGACCGTTATGGAAATGAATCGCCATATAGCAAGGAAATAATGATCAGTCTATCCAGAGTAAAAACCATATGGAGTAAAAAGGAAGAGCTCAATAAAACTGGTCACATATTTAGCTATAAGATCATGCAGCCTAACGAATATCTGGAGATAAAAAATGAGGATTTGAGTTTCCTAGATCCTCTGTTTCAAAATGCAAGAATCGAGATTAATAAGATTGGAAAAGAATATCCAGGTTTCAGTAAATCAGTTGAAGTAAGAGATAAGATTATTTGATTTCCCCATGTTGAAGTAATTTTTCTTAACAATATTTCCATTGTAAAGGTGGGCGGTTAGGGTTGGAACCTAGAAAAAATATTCATTCCAGTAAAAAAATTAAGCGGAAACGAAATCCCTTAAAACGACTATTTATTATGATATTGTCTGCTCTAGTCCTGCTTAGTGGAGGAATCTTCTGGGCAGAAGCTGATACAATTGAGAAACCTACTTTTAAATTGACCAAAGTTGGGCCAATCGATCAAGATAATGGTTTTCCTGTCTGGTATAAAGACGATGATACTAGACTACAGCTTTGTCTTGATGTAAATGATCCTTATTGTGCATTATTACCGGAAGAGATTCCGAATCCAGATGCACCAATTTCTTTAAAAAATAATAATTTTCCCGAAGAAGCCTTTTATCAGTTAGCAGGCTCGGTGATTGACAACCTGCCTAATGACGGCAGGGCAGTTGGAACATTTGCCTTGGAAGCAGCTTTCGGAAATGGGCTGCCAGTAGATGGTGACCAGATCGTCTTCGGCAGGGTCCGTTTCCGAATTGATGGTCTAGTGACTGGCCAAAAATATAAAATCACACACCCATATGGTGTGGACGAATTAGTGGCGACTGCGGCAGATGATAAGGACCCAGCAAATGGGGAAATTCGATTCGTAGAAGATATCGGTCTTTCGGGTGGGTTCAGTGCAGCGATGAATAGTCGAATTGGTTCTTTTTTGGAATGGGATGAAGGCGCCCCTGAAGGTTATGTGGGAGATCCGAATGTGGACCACAAAATTAAGGGCGGCTATAAAAACTATTTCATGATTGAAGGTGTAGGAGTAGGGGCTGATGCTGCCGCTGACAATAAATGTGTCGGGTCAGATGGAATTGAAGCGAACTGTATCAAAACCGATCTATTTAGTTTAATGGGTAAAAAAGCCACAACAGCTGGTGTCGATGTTGTAAGAGCAACCTATAGCCGCAATCTTGATAATGAGGGCAATCCTATTGATGGTGGAACGGTAGATGTTTTTGCTTTTACAGAAGAAGATCAGGCTTACAAGATTGATGTAACCCAAGAAGGTGCGGAAGATAAGTCAATTCGGATGAGGGGATCTAAGGGGAAGTATTTTGCCCGAATTCCATTCACAGGAGATAAACCAAAGAAATTAACCATTACGAATGTATCGGATAAACCAAATTCTATAAAGACTAAAGTCCCTGTTGACAAAGTAACTGGGGAGGCAACGGCAACTTATAATGATCAAACCTTTACCATTACCGTGAAAGCCGATTCAAGTGATAAGGTGAATAAACCGACACTCACTGTTGATGGCTTTGAAGGCACTATAACTGAAAATGGTTTGACGATAAATTCAAGTTATTTACCATCTGACCTTACAATCCATTCTACAGCAGGGGGTTCAGTTACAATTCCAGTAGATGTCACTGGTGAGGCTTCCAGCCCGCCTGTGGCCAATGCCGGGGACCCTATAACGGTCGTTGCTGGAGAAACGGTAACCCTTGATGGTTCGAAATCTACCGGGACATTTGACCAAATTGTTTGGGAACAAATATCCCCGCAAGAACCAAAAGTAGTATTGGAAAAACCAAATGAATTAGTTACAAGTTTTACTGCACAGACTGGAATGGGGGATCTTGACTTCCAATTAACGCTGAAAAATTCGAAAGGGGAAGAATCGACGAGCACAGTAAAGGTTACCGTAAAGGATGCGATGCCGCCGCTTCCTGTGGCAATCGTTGGTCCTAACCAACAAGTTGCCCAAGGAACGGATGTCACCTTGGATGGCAGTGCTTCGACTGATGCACTGACGTACACTTGGAAGCAAACCCAAGGACCTCAAGTGAACCTTGATTTAGCCAATCCTGCTAAACCAACGTTTAAGTTTCCAAAGCAATTTACGACTTTAGAGTTTAGTCTTACCGTAACTGGAAAAGGGGGAACGTCCGCACCAGTAACAGTTCAGATAACGACGGTCAAGGATAAGTTAACAGCACAACCTGCCGAATACCGCACGAGGATTTCGACATGGAGGCTGGATGGCACTTCTGATGTATTTGGACCTGGTGTTAAAGTTACTATTTATCTGGTTGATCCAAATAAGAATGAGAAGGTATTAGGAACTGCTGACGTTGATACTTTAGGTGCATTCAGGTTTAGGGATATAGGTCCATCGTTTGTTGCGGGCAGTACTCTTAAGATCGTATCAAGCTCTGGTGGTATGTTAGAGAATGTTTCTATAGTACGTAAATAGTAATTGAATATATTTTTTCCCATGCATAGAATCTTGAGTTTTCAATGCATGGGAATTTTTTTTCTTTTTCTTCGAACCGTATAGGCGAACATTTCGTTAACTTTTAACGAAAGCCCAATTCGAATAAATGAAGGAGATGTCAGTTAATGAAAATTCGTTTTACCCTTGTAACAGTATTATCATTAATTTCTGTGCTTTTGTTTGGTGCGGTGGCATTCGCAGCGACTGATTTTACGCAAAATGGATTTCCAAAAGTAGTGGCTGAAAAGAAAATTGAAGCAGGGGAAGCAGCAAAAATAAGTCATTCTGGAATCAAAATTACCATTCCAGAAGGGACATTTTCTCATGATGTGACTTTTCAAGTTCTTGAAGGGGATAATAACTTTTTCCAAGCAAAAGCTCCAGCGGGAGAAACGGTAGTGATGAATTTTGCATTCAGGGTAATGGATATGGAAACCAATCAACTCATTGGTGCATTTAATAAGGCACTTACATTTAGCTTTAAAGATAAAGATATTAATAGTGGGAGTATTTACTATAATTTTAAACTAGATGGTACTTTGGCTAATAATAATGCCGCATCTTCTATTGAGGGTAGAACCCTAAGCCATCCTGTCGGTGGTGCTCCTGTTGGCTGGGTGATAACATCCCTAACAAACAGCATCAAAAAATAACGGAATACCCAAATACTTAAGCAAAAAGCCCCTGAATCTCATTAACGAGAATCAGGGGTTTTTTTTATCTAGGTACCTAACACCTTTTTCCCACGGGGCTGTGTTCCATTGGCATCTGGTTCGAGTGAAACACCTATCGCATCAAAAGCTAAGTCATCACCATGTAAGGGATAGGAAAGGAATCCATTTCCGTCCTGATCCACTTGAAATGTACCACAGCTGGTACGTTTTCCATCATGGATTAACCAAACCTGATAGGCTTCGGAACCTTGAGTGGAGGCCAGTCCTTGAACCTTGAATACCAGCTGTCTTGTATCCCCCTGCTGATAAATCCAGGCATTTCCTTGTGCGGAGCTTGAAGCAGGATCCGCAGATTTTAATGAATAAACTTTTACGACTTCAGCAGGGAGCTGTGTTTTTTCTTTTACCTCCGTCAGCTCTTCCCTGAGTTGAAAATTGTTCCACAAAACACCGCCAAAGGTTAATAAAAGGACTGCAGCAGCAGCTCCAATTACGGTTTGCCGAATACGTACAAACTGTTTGGATTCTGGACGAGGTTTATTTTCTAGAGGGGTGGGGGTACTAGACCTGTCATCTTGAAAAATGGCATTCATGACTTCTGACTTTAATTCAGAAGGTACTTCAACATCATCCAATTTAAAAGGGATCAAATTCCACGCCTCCCGCATTTCTTGGACTTCAGTGCGACAATCTGAACAGTTTAGAAGGTGTTCTTCAAATAGAATCATTTCTTCTTCTGTTGCTTCGCCAAGCAAGTAAGAGACTAATTCAATGGACAATGAACAGCTGTGATTAATCGTCATTTTTTCATTCCCCCATCTCCGTTACCATACGATTTCGTAAGATTTTAAGAGTTTGATGCAGCCGGCTTTTAATGGTTCCGATTGGTTCTTGTTTCATATCCGCTATTTCGCGGAGCGTATAGCCTTCCCAGTATAGCCACTGAATAAGTTCAATTTGGCTGTTTGATAGATATTGATAGGCTTTTTGTATTTGTTCTCTCAGGAGCTTTCTTGATACAATCTCAGCGGGATTATTGGAAGGATATCCTGGGATTTGCTCCAATTGGTCCTGTCCAATCGCGACAAACGCAGCATCCTTTTTATCTTTCCGATGATGGTCAATCGTGATATTTCGTGTAATGGTTAGGAGCCAATTCACAAACTGGCCTTTTTCTGGATTGTAACCAGTCTCCGTCGTCCAAATCCGCATAAATACAGCTTGGACAATCACTTTAGCTTTATCAGGATCTTTCGTCGCTTTTAAACTAAACGAGTATACAAGTTTAATATAGCGATCATATAATTCTTCTAAAGCAGGGCGATGTTTTTCTTTAATTAATTGCATCAATTCGACATCACTCTTATTTTGCATAAAAAAGGCAATCCCCCTCATCATTTCCCTGTTCCCTTTACAATAATAAACGAATCAAAAAGAAAATCGGTTTGTAACATTATATAGAAAATTATCTAAAATTATGGTGACAAGCCCCTTGTTTTTTAAAAAAATATACCTCGTCGTGGACGAGGTCATAGACAGGTTTTTATTGAGAAATAGAATTGGATTTTGAGATGTTGGTTGTTTCTGGTACTCTGAGGAGGATCAGACCGCCAATGATGAATAAGACGACTAAGCTGAATACTCCGCTGTTTGTATTTCCTGTTACATACGCTGTAAATCCCATTAGAGAAGGTCCTAGGATGGCGGCGAATTTGTAAAAGATACTATAAAAGCCGAAAAATTCGTTTGCATGTTCTTTAGGAACAAGCTTGGCAAAGTAGGAGCGGCTTAATGCTTGAATTCCCCCTTGTGAAGAAGCAACAAGCATCGCAAGAATCCAAAAATCTAAGGTCGTTTTTAGGAAATAAGCATACGTACAAATGACGATATACACAAATATACCGACGAGCAGCATAGTCTTGGCATTAAATTTATCGGCTAGTTTCCCATATAAAACAGCAAAGGGCGCAGCCACGACTTGTGTTGCAAATAAAATGATTAATAGACTTTGTGAATCGATACCTAAATCTGCTCCATATGTGGTTGACATGGTAATAATCGTGTTAACCCCGTCAATATAAAAGAAATAAGCAAGTAAAAATAGAAATAGCGGGCGGTATAATTTAATTTTGGAAAACGTCCCAAAGAATTGTTTAAAACCATTCCTGATCGGGTTTGGAACTCGTTCTTTATAATATATCTGATTTACATTCCTTAGCATCGGGATGGTGAATAAGCCCCACCACAACGCTGTGATCGCAAATGAAATTTGGCTTGCAACTGAAACGGAAAGAGGAAGGATTTCTTGCTGCGCAAGAATGATAAAGGCAATCCCAATAATAAAGGGAATCGTGCTGCCGATATAGCCCATCGCATAACCTTTGGATGATACCTGATTCATTCGTTCTTCGGTCGTCACATCGACTAGAAAAGCATCATAGAAAATATTGGTGCCGCCAAAGCCAATGACCGTGACCATATAACAGATTAACAGGATTAGCCATTGGTTGCTTGGGACTACTGCCAGTAAAAAGGTAAAAATAATACCTAAAGCAAAAAAGAAGGTGAAAAATCGTTTCTTGAACCCTTTGAAGTCGGCGATGCTGCCCAAAACAGGTGCACAAATGGAAATTAGCAAGGTCGCAAACGAATTGGCATAGCCCCAGTAGGCTGTGGAAGTTGCCGCCGCAAGTCCTGCCTGATTGGCAGCTGCCTTAAAATATAACGGAAAAACGGCTGTGGTGATTATAATGGAATAGGCGGAATTGGCCCAATCAAATAAAACCCAACTTTTTTCTTGCTTTGTCATCCGGCTCATCTCGTATCCCCCTTTATTTTTTTATAAATCTATTAATTCTTCAACCACTCTTCCATCTGTATTGCCTAAGCTGACACCGAGTAATCTTGCGAAGGTTGGGCCTTCATCAATGAGTCGGATTTCAGGCAGGGTGGTGTGCCGAATCCCTTTTCCTGCTGCCATTAGAATCGTTCCATAATTCTCTTTTTCTGGTGAATATCCGTGAGTGGCCAGGGTGTATTTTTTATCGAGAGTTACTTCTTCTTGTGAAATTGATTTGAGATAATCTCCTTCATAGTCTTCTAGAAAATAATATCCCTTCCTTGCCTCCAACATAAATGCACAATGTCCGTCTGCCCCTTTTTCCGCAGCCTGTTCACCAGTGAAAACTTTTTCAATTCCGGAGTCAGGATCTTGAAGCAGGGAATCCAGCAGTGCCTGGAGTTCGCGGATTGTAGTTAGATCTTCCTGGTCCTTAAGATAAATATATGCGGAGCCATCACAACTTTTACAGTAGGCCTTCCAATTAATTATTTTGCCTTTCGGATTGGTGGTGATGAGGTTTTGCTTTTTCAAAAGAACATTTAGATGAAGCGCTTTATTTTCATCCAAGGCACTATGATCACCTAATACAACAATGGTTGAGTTTTCTTCGATTCCACTTTCCTTAAGTGCATCGAGGATTCTGCCGAGCCGAGTATGATGGCGGTGAATCGCTGCCATCGCTTCATCGCCGGAAAAACCGTGATAATGGCGCTGGGAATCTAAATCTGTAAAGTGAATCATCATTAAATTCGGCTTCTTTGTTTTTATGGTATCTACTGCTGATTCGAGCACAAAGTCGTCCAATTCGGGTTGATTCAAACCTTTGCGTATATGTCCGAAGCGTTTATTTAGTTCCCATTGAAACCGCGGGGTCCCACTCATTAAAGATACAAGAATTTGATTTTGCCATGGGCGGTTGGCGAAAATCTCCGGCATATTATAATCAATATTGGCTTTGGCCGTAACAGGCCATAACAGCGCTGCAGTAGTCATGTTTGCTTTTTTGACTTCATCATATAGGGTTGTGCCGCGAATGGAATCACGAAACCAATTCCAATCCGGGGAAAGCCTTCCAGGCTGGAGCAGGGTGTTATTTATGACTCCATGGCGGATTGGATAGTTGCCAGTCACGATCGTGGCATGACAGGGATATGTCACAGATGGGTAGATGGATTGAACATGCTGGACGTAGGCCCCGTTGTTTAGAATGGTCTTAAAATGGGGCAGTTCTTTAATGATGGGATAATCTAAAGCTGAGAGACAATCAAAGGATATAATAATTAGGTGGTCAGTAAGACGATTCATGAAAAACCTCCGGATAGGGTTGTACCAGTTAATTTAATTGTACTACAGGAAGGTAGAAATGGAAGAAGGGTTATAAAATATTAACGGAATCTTTGAAAAAATTAATATTGGAAATAATATGTAATAATGATTTTTCTAGTATAATGTAAATATATAAATCGTTGTCTATAGAGGAGAAAGGAATCATGCCAAGTTTCAAAAGTTATTTTTTAGAAAAAGTAATTAAACTTTCAGTTAAAAGAGTTATGGGAAAACGGATGCTGGAAGTGGGAATTGAAGAAAGGCGCGAAAAACTTGATGCAGCTTCAAAAAGGTTAAGGATGCCTAAAAACAGTATCGTTGAATCCATTCAGATAGAAGGAATGTATGCTGAGTGGATTTCTCCACCAGACTCTCTAAATGATAAGGTGATTCTGTATTTACATGGCGGCGGATATGAATACTGCTCCGTTCAAACCCATCGTACGCTTGCGGCGGGAATTGGGAAGGCTGCTGGGGTGAAGGTTTTGATCCCGGAATATCGGCTGGCGCCAGAGCATCCATTTCCCGCGGCTATAGAAGATGCCGTCCGTGTTTATCGGTGGCTGCTTGAAGAGGGGTATCAAGCTTCTAATATTATTGTTGCAGGGGATTCTGCCGGCGGGGGCTTAAGTCTTGCTGCTGCTTTAGTTTTAAGGGATCAGAATGAACCGCTTCCTGCTGGGATTGTTTGCCTTTCACCATGGGTAGATTTAACAAGCAGTGGTGAAAGCTATGAAACAAACAGAAGTTTGGATCCCTATTTGAATGTAGAGGGTGTATGGAAGGCGGCGCGCGAATATGCCAGCGGAGAATCCCTAGACCACCCTTTGATTTCACCTGTTTTCGCTGATTTAACAGGACTGCCACCATTGCTTATCCAAGTGGGAAATCATGAAATTTTGCAAAGTGATGCGGAGTTGCTCGCCGCCCATGCAAGAAAGGCTGGAGTCGATGTATCGTTCAAAGTTTGGGATGGGATGTGGCATGTTTGGCAAATGAGTGGGGATTTTTTGCCGGAAGCGAGAAACGCGATTCAAGAAATTGGGGAATTCGTGAAGAGAATAATCAATTGAATGTAAATTGTAATAATATTGCCAAAATTCATACAAAACTACGAGCTGTTCGGATTATATAATGAACTTGTAGTCCATCCAAATGTTTTTTTGAAAAAAGGGGTGTAAATACAATGAAAAGTTTAATTGTTTATTGCTCATCCCATGGGACCACAGAAAAAGCAGTACAATATTTAAAAGAACAGCTTTTAGGGGACGTTCTGACGGTGGATTTGAAGCGAGATAAGGTTGATTTGGATTTAAGTTATTATGATACGGTAATTGTGTGGGAGTCACTACTGAACAATCAAATTTAGACTTTGAGGCTATTAAGGATTTTGCAGCAAAAATCAATCATGTTAAGTGTTTTGTTTAAACGTTTCTGCTTGCACAGGAGCGTTTTTCTTTTTTAATATAATTTTCGTGTTATAAAATTGATTCTGTTGGAACATAATGGAAAAGTCCTAAATTACAACATGAAAGAGGTTTCATATGAAGATTTGGTTTAATCGATGGTTTACGACGGTTTCGCATTATATGGATTTGATTCGTGCGAACGATGAAGGTCGGAAATTTCTTATTTATGGTACACATCCTAATAAGGATGCATTATATCTGCAAAATTGTGATTACGCATTTACTGAGCCGGAAGTGTCAGGGGATGAATATATTGCTTTTTGTCTTGATTTTTGTCAGCGCCATGGGATTGATCTTTTTATTCCCCGAAAAGAAAATGTGCTCATTTCGAAGCGTTTGGCGGAGTTTGAGGAATTAGGTGTCAAAGTGTTGGTTTGTCCTGATGCTGATTTAATGGAGACTGTAGACAATAAAGCAGCCACCTATCAATCCATAGCTCAGAGGGTTCCCAGCTTTTTAATACCCGATTATTATGTAGTGAATAATATTGATGGATTTAAAATGGCATATGAGTCCTTGAAAGAAAAAGGACATGAAGTTTGTTTTAAACCAGTCATTGGTGAAGGGGCAAATGGTTTTCGTGTGATCAAGGAAGAGGTTGATTCCATTCAGCAGCTTTTCCAGCATGGAATTCGCTTTCGGATTCCGTACAAATATGCCTGTGAAATTTTTAGTCAGCAGGAATCCTTTCCTGATTTAATGGTGATGGAATATTTGGATGGTAGAGAATATAGTATTGATTGCTTGGCTTCCCAAGACGAGCTGTATGCGGCTATACCAAGGATGAAGGGGGATGGCCGGGTAAGGGAGCTGGTAGAAAGTCTTGAATTGATGAATCTTGCTCGTGATTTTCATGAGGAATATAAATTGCCCTATGTTTTCAATATCCAAATGAAATATGGAAACGGGGTACCGAAGCTGCTTGAGATTAATCCTAGAATGAGCGGCGGAATGCATATTAGCTGCCTATCAGGAATCAATCTCCCATATCATGCAATTAAAATCCTGCTCGGAGAAACCCTGCGTCCAATGACACCTAAATTTGGAATTCGAGCCAGCCACATCGAAAAAGAAATGATCCTCAAAGTTGAGGACATAAGCTAAATAAAAAAATATAAGTAAAAAAATGTCTTTCTATGGTGTCAGGCACCATAGAAAGACATTTTTGTGTTTTTGTCCGCCTGGGGTGGACAAGTCCTGCCATTGTGGGTTAGCTTACTTTGGATAGTGGTTGTTGCTTTTGTTGCTTTGATTTTAATATTGAGTAGATTGGGATTCCGATTATGGTTATAAGGATCGATAGGAATGCGTCTAAAGGTTTGTTTATGACGGTGCTGCCAATTATATATAAGGCGCCAAGAATGGCTACGATTGGTGTAATCGGATATAAAGGTACTTTATAAAGATTTTGGTTGTTGGAATTTGACTTTTTTCTTAGTAAGAAGACTGCCACAAAAGATAGTGCATAGAAGGTGAATACTGTGAAAATCGCTATATCAGATAGACGGTCAGGATCTGCCGCTAGCATCATAATGATAGAGATGGCCAATTGAAGCAAGGTCGCCCCCACCGGTGTTTTATATTTTGGATGAATGGAAGAAATGGCTTTAGCTGCAGGCAGGAATCCATCCTTTGCCATCGCATAGGGGATCCGCGGGAAGGTAAGAACTTTCCCATTTAAGCAGCCGAAAATAGAAACGAGAATGCCGACGGATAACAGGTTTCCGCCCATTTTTCCAAATAGAATAGCAGCTGCGGAACTTGCTGCATTCGGACCTAATTCAACAATTTTACTCGCAGGCAGGACATGCAGCATGGCAAGGTTCACTGTCAAGTAGGCAGCAATAACAATTAATATCCCTGTAATAATAGCTTGAGGTAGTGTTTTGCTTGGATTTTTCATTTCGCCGGCCATATATCCTACGTTCATAAAGCCATCATATGCCCATAGTGTTGCTAATACTGCTGCTCCCATGCTTAATGATTGTGTTACCCCGCTGTCCATATTCAGGATTTGAACATCGCCCTGGAAAAGGCCGAAAACGGCAATTAAAATGATAGGAATTAACTTTCCAATCGTAGAGATATTTTGAATGAATCCACCATATTGTGTGCCTAATAAATTCATAAAGCCTAGAAAGAGTATGGTTATGATTCCAATGATGGTATTACTTGATGCTGAGAAACCAAAAAGGTTCGCCACGAGTGTACCAAAATAGAGACCAAGTGCGCCCATGATCGCAGGGCCGTAAATCAGGGTTTGAACCCAACCGCATAAGAACCCCCAAAACCTCCCATATACCTCTTCAATATACGCATACAAGCCGCCTGTTTTGGGGATTTTTACACTAACCTCTGCAATTGTCAAACCGCTTGCCAGTGTTATGATTCCGCCAATAATCCATGCCCATAGTGCAAGAGTTGAGTTACCGGTTGAAGAAATGACGATACCAGGTTTCATAAAGATTCCAGAGCCAATTACTGTACCAACTACCAAAGATGTTGCAACAGCGAAGCCAATATTTTTCTTTAAATGTGCCTCATTCCCCATAAATCCGCCTCCTGTAAACATATGTATTTTCTAGATTTACACGAATTATAACATGAAAAAAATCTTTTATTTTTTTTTGAAATATTTAAATTATTATTGAAAAATAGTTATGGTCAGTGTTGTTAATTGGATTGTTTTTGGTTATGGTAGTTGTATGAATTTAGAGGGAATTGAGGCAGAGTTTAGTATGAAATTTTTAATTAGAACACAAGTTTTAGCAGTGTTGGTTTCACTTTTATGGATTGTCTATCTCGTAATTTTGGCTTTTTTTAATCAGCCAGGCCGTGCTCTTCAGTATATGAACTGGTTTGTTTATGGCTTCGCTATACTATTTTCGATAATTTTTATATTTTTAACCAAAAATATAATCACTCGAAATTGGCTGGTTGTTCCCTTGGTGCTAATCCCATGTTTAATCCTATACGAGCCGCTGATGGAGGATTTTCTTTTAAGAGTGGTTAATGAAAGCAACAGAATGACCCTAAATTTTCTCTCCCTTTCCACAGGTTCAATAAAGTTTATTTCCGTTATTTTCGGTGTTGTAGTGGGAATTATGTTTTCAAGTGTAAAAAAGATTGAGAAAAGACCGCTTTAAGCTGATCTATTTAGAGGATCAGTTTTTTCTTATTTAGAAAAATGGATTCTTTCTTTCATATGTTAGTAGATTGTTATACAGTATAAATAAAAGTATTTACGGAAGAACTTACTCAAATGAAAGGGACGATCCCATTGACTTATACCGAATTAGAACTCATTGCCGAATCCAAACAGGGTCATGTAAATAATGTGAAACTCTATGAATACTTGGATCAGGCAAGAAAGGAATGGTACCATTTTTGTATACTGCTTGGTGTCGAAGCAGTAGCGGTACATATTGGCGTTGATTATAAAAAGGAAGTATTCCAAGGCGACAACCTATTTATCACAACGACACTTGAACGCGTAGGGAATACCAGCTTTACGTTGACACAAAAAATAATCAGGGATGAACAAGAACTTGTCGTTTCAGCAGAGGCAGTCCTTACCACTATCGATCGAAAATTAAGAAGTAAGGTTAAAGTTCCTGATGAGGTCCGGAGTCTGCTAAGTAAAGAATCCTTCCTTGATGCTAAACCATTTATTTCAACTATCTAAAAAGCCAAGGGACAAATCCCGCTCCAATGAGTATTTGTCCCTTTTGTTTATCGTTAATACGGTGTGTAATCCACATTTTGTGTATAGTTGTTCGCTGCGTTCCATAATAAATATTCATTGACGCCCTGTGAATGAAGGGCGCGAATTTGATCCTCAATTTCCTGTTTTCCGTACACTTTATAATTCCCTTTCCCAAGCCAAGCAGCGGTGAAATCCTGAAGCCATGGTCTTGAAGCAGGAGGGGAGGTCAATTTATTTAAACGGGTTTTTTCAACTTTTGCATATTCGGAAACAAGACGATATGGCTCTAAATCAGGCTTTGTAATTCCGAAAATGCCGGTCCAATGGCTTGGATAAATCATAGCAGAAATGACATCCACATTCTCAGCGATCTTGGAGAAATTTTGGCCAATTCCCGGTGCTTCCGGTATAACGGTTGCATTTCCAAACGTATCGACTGACATCTTGACCCCATAAGGCTTCAATTTTTCCTTCGCATATTTTACGAACCCGGTAACAGCAGCGACTCGGCCGTTTCCTTCCCTTTGACCGATATAGGTTAATGAACCCTCAAACGTCGAAAATTTTTCCGGAAATCTAACATAGTCAAACTGTATCTCTTTAAAACCCACTTTGGCAGCTTCAATCGCCATGCCGATATTATAGTCCCAAACCTCTTTGACAAAAGGGTTTGTAAATGAATCACCCCGTGCATTTTTCCAAATCCCTTGGGTAGTTTTAAACGACCAATCGGGGTTAGCGTTCGCTAAAACATTGTCCTTAAAAACGACTATCCGGGCGATCGGATACACATTATTTTTCTTTAGTTTCGACATTAAGGCAGATGAGTTCTTAATATAAGGACGACTGGCGGCATAATAGGGTGAATTTTTAGAGGGCTGAAATGTGAGATTGCCGTGGTCATCCTTTATATCAATAACCATCGCATTTAATTCTGTTTGGTTGATCAGATTCATTAATTTTTCAAACTTTGGACCTTGTGTGTTTTCGGCTTTCACATAAATCCCCTTAATCGGCTCTTGTGTGTTGGCAGAGATCGGGGTATTTATTGAAAAAGTAAACAGGACGATGAATAGACTTACAAAATTCCTCACATGCTCACTCCTTTTCATTTTTTATTATCGTTTACCACTGGATCCTTTTTTTATGTATAATGTTTCTGAAAGGGGTGAGCGAGGATGGAAGGGAAATGGCTGATTGCCGACCGCGATTTAAACGAGCGAGAAGGATTAAAGTGGCTGCTGAAAACTTCCTCCATTCCAGTAACCAACATTATTTTAGCATCGAATTTTCAAGAATTCATCGTTCATTTTGAAAAAGAATCTCCGGATATTGTGCTGATGGAGCTGGATATGGTCAGCAAGGAGGAATGGTCCAGCTTTCGTGAGCTCATGCAAATTTATGACCCCATTCTTCTGCTGACTAGTGCCGAAGCGACCTTCGAAAAGGCAAGGCTCGCGATTGATATGCAGGCATTAGAGTTAATGATCAAACCTTTTTCTACAACCAAGATTAAGTCCGCTTATCAGAAAGCGTCGAGGAAACTTGGCACAAAAAACAATCTTAACAGCAATTATCATTCAAATTTATATAAAGATATTTCCTATGAAGCACTATTTATTCCACAAACCCTAAACTCGGAGAACTACCATATCGCTGCGTTCCAAACAGAAAGTATCGAGACGATTCCAATCTTGCATTCTTTTTTAACGGAGTATCCTTTTAAGGATTTGCCCGGAATTTTTGCCTTAAATGACATGGTGATTCTTCTCTTTAAGGAAATCTGCGCTAATATTAAGGAACAATGTCAAAAAGCGATGAGAAAGTGGGATGAGGAATTCTCCGAACCCCTTGCGATTGTAGTCCATAAGGGCAACTCGTCACCATTAACGCTCAATCAAAAATATTTGCAAACGAGAAAAATGCTCGAATTTACTTATTATAAGGGATACCAGCAAGTAGTTGAACTTGATTATTCGCCGGATTGGGTTCATATCGATCCTTTTCTGGCGCCTCCTGAGCAGCGTGAATGGGTGGACATGCTTGCCAACAGTGACTTAGAAAAAATAAAAAAATGGCTTTATGATGAATTTCTTCAATTAAAAGAGCGCTATCCCGATCCAGGTTTGGTTAGAATCAGATTAACCAGTATCCTTGCTCAAGTGAGAAGATATATGATGACCTATAATCTTGATGCAGACCAAAGCTTTGAACGGGAATACCGTTATATTTTTAATTCCATTTTATATGACACCGTTCTTTACCGTACTGTGCAAAATTTCATCCTATTCGTGCAAAAATTATTTATAGGTGCCGAAGCAAGCATAAGTAATTTTAAGCAAGACCCGATTGAGCGCGGCATTGCTTTTATGGAGGCAAATTTTTCGAACAGCGATCTTAGACTTGAAGATGTTGCCAAATATGTCGACCGAAATCCATCCTATTTTAGCCATCTGCTGATTTCAAAAACGGGCTCAAGCTTTACTGATTTTTTGACTAGGATTCGAATGAAGGAGGCAAAACGGCTCTTAACGGAAACCAATTTACCTGTTAAGGAAATTTCGCAGCTTGCTGGCTATCAAAATTCCAATTACTTTAGCAGAATGTTTAAGGAAGCCATTGGAATCGCACCAAGAGAATTTCGAATGAAAAAGATGGATATACACCACAGTGAAAAAGGCTCAGAATAAGCTCTGAGTCTTTTTTTCTAAAAAAAATATCCATTTCTAAAAAATTTATAGTTTTACTAGCTTGTCCCCTAAATATCCTCTAGATGAAAACATAAATATTATCCTTCATCCATTTTTTCAACCGTATTTTTCAGAAGATTATATTTTTATAATACTAGTAGAATCATATTAAGGAGTGACGATAATGGAAACGACAAATACGGCAAAACCACGCGTTATTCAAAACTATAAAGGAACTGAACTTCACGCAAAGGGATGGATTCAAGAAGCAGCGCTGCGCATGTTATTAAATAACCTTGACCAGGAAGTAGCAGAAAGACCAGAAGACCTCGTGGTATACGGCGGAATCGGAAAAGCAGCTCGAAACTGGGAATCTTTTGATGCTATTGTGAAAACGCTTTTAGAGTTAGAAGAGGACGAAACACTTTTAATTCAATCTGGTAAGCCGGTTGTGGTCTGGAAATCCCACAAGGATGCACCACGCGTATTACTGGCAAACTCAAACCTCGTACCTGCTTGGGCAAATTGGGAGCATTTCCATGAGTTAGATAAAAAAGGCCTCATGATGTACGGTCAAATGACAGCTGGAAGCTGGATTTACATCGGCAGCCAGGGAATTGTTCAAGGTACTTATGAAACATTCGCAGAGCTTGCTCGTCAAGAGTTTGGCGGCTCCTTAAAACACACCATCACCTTAACCGCAGGTCTTGGCGGCATGGGCGGCGCTCAACCGCTTGCCGTAACGATGAACGATGGCGTATGTATTGCTATTGAGGTAGAGGAATGGCGAATCGATCGTCGAATTGAAACACGATATTTGGATGTAAAAACAAAAGTCCTTGATGAAGCATTAAAATTAGCCTTTGAGGCGAAAAAGGAAGGCAACGCACTTTCTATCGGTCTTCTTGGTAACGCGGCAGAAATCTTACCATTAATGATTGAAAAAGGCTTCACCCCTGATGTGTTAACAGACCAAACTTCTGCCCATGACCCGCTTAACGGCTATGTGCCAGTGGGCTATTCTTTAGAAGAAGCAGCGAAGTTAAGAAAAGAAGATCCTACACTATATGTGAAGCTTTCTAAACAAAGCATGGCTACACATGTAAAAGCTATGTTATCAATGCAGCAAAAAGGCGCCGTTACTTTTGACTACGGTAACAATATCCGTCAGGTTGCAAAAGATGAAGGCGTTGAAAATGCGTTCGACTTCCCTGGATTCGTCCCTGCTTACATTCGTCCATTATTCTGTGAAGGAAAAGGACCGTTCCGCTGGGCAGCCTTATCTGGCGATCCAGAAGATATTCGCAAAATTGATGAAGCATTACTTCGTGAGTTTAAAGATGACGAGCATCTTTGTAAATGGGTTAAGATGGCTCAAGAAAGAATCGCTTTCCAAGGACTTCCTGCCCGTATTTGCTGGCTAGGCTATGGAGACCGTGCCCGCTTTGGGAAAGTCATCAATGACATGGTTGCTTCTGGAGAAGTTTCTGCACCAATTGTTATCGGCCGTGATCATCTGGATGCTGGATCTGTTGCTTCGCCGAACCGTGAAACAGAAGCAATGAAGGACGGAAGTGATGCAGTTTCTGACTGGCCAATTCTTAATGCAATGATCAATGCAGTTGGCGGTGCAAGCTGGATTTCCCTTCACCACGGTGGCGGAGTTGGTATGGGATATTCCCAGCACTCTGGTATGGTAATTGTTGCGGACGGAACTAAGGATGCGGAAATGCGCTTACAGCGCGTATTAACAACTGACCCTGGTATGGGTGTAGTTCGTCACGCAGATGCAGGCTATGATTTAGCCATTAAGACAGCGAAGGAAAAAGGCATCAAGATGCCAATGCTGCAACAAGACTAAGATTGAAGGGATTGGAAACGAATGAGTAAAGCAATTTTTATCAGAATGGCTTCTCAGCTCGTTACCCTAAAGGGGAGCTCTAAGGCTCCCCTTGTTAAGGGGGCGATGTCTGAGTTAAATATAATTGAGAACGGCAGCGTTTGGATTGAAGACGGAGTGATTCAGGCTGTTGGTACGGATGAGGAATTAGCAGCAAAGTATATGGCTCGTTTAGCTGACGCAGAGGTTGTCGATGCAACGGGTAAACTTGTGACCCCTGGTCTTGTCGACCCACATACCCATGTTGTTTTTGCCGGAAGCAGAGAAAACGAATTTAATATGCGCCTTCAAGGGGCTACCTATATGGATATTATGAATGCCGGCGGCGGGATTCATGCGACGACACGGGCAACACAGGCTGCCAGCCATGAACAGCTTTTTAGTGAAAGCTATGAGCGTTTGAACGCGTTCCTCCGTCATGGTGTTACTACGATCGAAGCGAAAAGCGGATACGGCATGGAGTGGGCAACGGAATTAAAACAGCTAGAAGTGGCTAAAGAGCTGAATGAAAAGCATGTGATTGACCTTGTTTCTACCTTTATGGGCGCCCATGCCGTTCCGAAAGAGTATAAAGAAAATCCGGATGCGTTTGTGGATTTGTTGATTGACGAAATGATCCCAAAGGTGGCCGAACTAGGCCTTGCCGAATTTAATGATGTTTTCTGTGAGCATGGAGTGTTTACACCGGAGCAATCACGCAGAATCCTTGAAGCGGGTAAACGCCACGGGCTGCTGGCGAAAATTCATGCGGATGAAATTGAGCCGTATGAAGGTGCTGAGCTAGCTGCTGAAGTGGGTGCGGTTTCTGCAGACCACTTATTGAAGGCATCTGAAAAGGGCATGAAGGCAATGGCGGAAAAGGGAGTAGTCGGCGTATTACTTCCAGGAACCGCGTACTTTTTAATGGCAGAGTCTGCAAATGGCCGGAAAATGATTGATTTGGGTGTACCGGTTGCCTTGTCAACGGATTGCAACCCAGGTTCATCGCCAACGGTTTCCCTTCCATTCATCATGAGTCTTGGCTGTTTGAAAATGGGGATGACTCCTGCAGAAGTCATTTCGGCGACCACAATCAATGCGGCGCATGCGATTAATCGTGCTGCTGAGATTGGCAGCTTGGAGGTTGGCAAAAAAGGTGATGTGACCATTTTTAATGTGCCAAACTATATGAAGCTTCAATACTCCTATGGTGTTAACCACGTGGACACGGTTGTGAAAAATGGTGCAATGGTTGTCAAGGGAGGTCAGCTCAGTGAAGAGCTTTCTTTATCCAAAAATTAATCCTCACAGCTTTACATGGGTAAGACCGGAGGGACGTGCTCCGGAGAAGGTTCATGAATGGATTCAGCCGCTCGATGCTGCGGTTGATGCTGAAAAGAGCAAAGAAGCGGAGATTATCGTTGTCGGTGTGCCTTTGTCACGTTCATCGATTAGCGCTTCTGGAGCATCGGAATTTCCTGATGCTTTTAGACGTGCTTGGAAGGGTTTTACCACTTACAATCTTGATGAGGACCTTGACTTAGCGGAAATGAGTGCTTTGGATGTGGGGGACGTCCCAATGCATGTTACCGATATCCGCCGCTGTCATGAGAATATTATTGAGGCGTCGGAGGCTCTTCACAGTCATTTTAGTAATTCGAAGGTTTGTGCTATTGGCGGGGACCATTCGATTACGGCGATGATGGTGAAGGGGCTTCATAAGGCGAAGCCTGAGGAGCGAATTGGAATTCTCCAGTTTGATACCCATTTTGATTTAAGGGATATGAGTGATAATGGCCCTTCAAACGGTACACCAATGCGGAACCTGATTGAAAGTGGTGTAGTGGAAGGCTCGAATATGTACAACATCGGCTTGCATGGGTTTTTTAATACTAAGGAATTAAAGCAATATGCAGACGAAAAGGGTGTTAACTATATTACTTTAGGCCGCGCTCGGAAAAAGGGCATCGAAGCGACCGTTCTTGAATGTTTAGAAGAGCTTTCTGCTAAAGTAGATACAATTTATTTAACTGTTGATATGGATGTGCTTGATATCGCCTATGCTCCAGGGGTACCGGCCTCAACGCCGGGGGGCATGACAACCGCAGAACTGCTGGAAGGCGTGCTAGCAGCAGGCCGCCATCCAAAAGTAAAAGCCATGGACATCGTCTGCCTGGACCCGCTTAAGGACACGAACGTCCAACCAACCGTCAAACTTGGCACCCACGTATTTCTGACCTTTGTAACAGGGGTAATGTTAAGATAGGTGTCAGGCACCAAAAAAAGACAAAACAAGGCAAATGTCCACCTCAGGCGGACATTTGCCTTGTTTATTTTTGTGCAGTTTACATAATAATATTATGTAAACTGCAATAACCTACATCTAATAAGTTGTGGTAATGTGTTTATTAATGAATTAATTAAATCCGGCTAGTTTTTTGGCGTAGAGCATATTGGTTTTAAGGATTTCGTAGTATAGGTCGGGAAAACCGGCAACGAGTGCGATTTCATGGGAAGGGTTTCGATGCTGGACATCCAGAATCCAAATAGCTTCATTTTCATCAACTTTTACATCTACACTGGCATTGGCAAAGTGAACTCCTTTTTCTTCGATTACCTTAACCGCTTCAATCGATTTATCAGCTATTTCCTTCACCAACATGGCCGTTTTCACTTCATTAAGATCCCAAACTTCTTTCAGCGTCTCTTTTCCTAATTCAACAAACGGATATATATTGCTTAATACAGTGCCCGGTTTACCTTGTCGTGCAAACATATTCATGGCCTGCCATTTGCCCTTTGAATTCTTAATAACAATCACCCGAAAGTCAATGGTCCGATCATGTGTAGTTTGCAGTTCAATTGATTGTTGGATCATATATTCTCCTGCTTTAAAATACTTAGCAAACAATTCATAGGCTTGGTTTTTTTCAGAGAATCGTATTTTCTTCGATTCTCCCTTTTTTGGATTCGTGAAGATGATGTAGTTATTTTCTTTTGAGATTTTGTAAATATAGGATTCTTTTGTGGTGCTGATAGATTTAACCATCACCTTAGAGTATTTCTCTAAAAATGAGTACAGTTCTTCAGGAGATTCATACAAAATGGAATGTGGCAGATAATCCTTCACAATATAGGAGGACTCTAAAATCTTATGAATATTCCATTTATTATAATGAAAATCATTAAAAACAGCATCACCGATAACAGATTGAAAATGCTTAATCCATCTGGAACTTGCCTTCTTCGTCAGAACAAAAATAGAGGAAGGATAAGGAAACGTCCCTTTTTCCCATTGTTTGGATCTAGGATTAAAAAGATAACCTTTTATGGTTTGATCTTCTTTATTTACACCATCAAGTGAAAAAACAAGAACAGCTCCCTTGATTTCACTGTAATATAATAAATAATCCAATAGGTCCTCTAGTTGACTATTGATAGAATTAAATGAATTTCCAGCTAGTATCCCAATAAAGGGACCGAAGTGGATTTCATCGCCTTTTAGTAAAATTTCATAATGGCAGTTAAGAGGAATGTTTAAATGATCAAGAATATCTGAAGAAATGCCCACCTCATTTTCCTGAAGGTTATGGGACGTATAAACAGGTGCCTTTAGTGATTGACTTCCAAAGAAAAAAATCCTTTCAGTCCAGCGGGTGATACCGATAAATTTGGCAACCTCCGGGTGCAGTCTTATAACACCTTCGCTATCTTGATCCCGCCTTAAGCGAAAAAAACTTTCCATTGTTTACCCCCTAACATAAATGTGGATAAGTTATTGTATGATTACTTTTTTAATATTGTTTTGATTTGAATCAAAAATGGGGGGACAAGAGGATAAAATGGTCGAATGTTTATTGAAATTAAAGATAAAATCCCTGCCTAAACGCAAAAAAGCAGGTGTCAATTGACGCCTGCTACGTGAAGATAACATAATTTTATTTCCCTTGCATAAGAGAAACTCTATATTTATGTAATTCTGAACTCATGATTCCGTTTGAAATTGCAGGATCATTTTTCATTACTTTCTCAGCATTTTCCCATGATTCTGATTTAAATACGCAAATTCCAAATGCTCCGTCTAAGCAGGGTCCTGCTAGAATTAATTTTTCTTTTGCTAACAAACCTTTTAGATACTCGAAATGCTCCTCCATAATTTTCGCTTCCATTTGTGTCATGGAATCAATAAAATCCTTGCGTTTTGGTCTGATCAGATAAACAAACTCTTCCAAAAATACCCCCCCTAACAATTAGTTAACTAAAGTTAGAGTAGGACCAATTTTTTGATTTGTAAAGCCATATAGAATCGCTTTTCATCCCGAAAAATAAACAATCAGTCAGTAGCACCTTATACTCTCGTCCACTCCAAATAAAATAATAAACATATACTAATGTAATTCGTAATTATCGAAGAGATCGGCTGTTAAAAAAGGGCAAGTTTTTTCACCTGTACAAAAAAAAAAGAATAATCTATAGGGATTTCCCCTTTGAAATGCGGCTTATGAAAGGAGGAGATTAAATGGCTGGTGTACAAAAGAGTGTAGATACTTCTAGTTTAGCTGAGGTAATTGACCGTATATTGACTAAAGGTGTAGTTATAGACATTTGGGCATGCGTTTCTTTAGTTGGCATTCAACTGCTAACAATTGAAGCCCGTATAGTTATTGCCAGTGTCAAGACATGGTTAAAATACGCCGAAGCAGTTGGACTCCTAAAAGACCCTCATCATCATCTTTTTAAAGAGGAAGGCGAAGTCGAATCTTCCTAAATAGTAAGAAAAGTGTTGCCAAGGCAAGTGAAGCCTTGGCTCTTTGTTGAAAGAAAAAGTTATAAGGAGGTGTGATGATGTTCGTCAAGACAAAAATGATAGAGGATATTATTAGAAAAACAAAATTGTACATGAAAGCTGGTTATCCTGTACATTTCGTCGGGCCATCAGGAGTTGGTAAAACAAGCTTGGCCCTTCATATTGCCTCACAAATGAATAGGCCTGTTACCATCATACGCGGCCATCACGAATTATCGAATAAAGATTTATTGGGTTTTCAAAATGGAATAACGAAAAAAGAGACCATCGATAATTATATTCACTCAGTTTACAAACATGAGCAAGTAATTAAACCGAATTGGGTCGAGGGACAGCTTATACAAGCGGTCAAATATGGGCATGTGGTTATTTACGATGAATTTTCACGTTCTCTTCCTGAAACGAATAATATATTTTTAGCCCTCTTAGAAGAAAAGGTGTTGCCTCTTTACGGGAAGGAAAAGGACTCATTTATCCCTTGTCATCCAGACTTTTCCATCATTTTTACAAGTAATCCCGATGAATATGCAGGAACTTTTCATGCACCGGATGCTCTTTTTGATCGATTAATCACAATCAGTTTGGACACGTGTAATACTGATGATGAGATAAAGATTCTTCATAAGAAAACAGGAATCAAACAAGATGAAGCGGAGGAAGTTGTAAGGCTTGTTTCAAAACTAAGATCCCACGGAAAGGGATTTTGTCCTAGTTTACGAGTTTCTCTCATGATTGCAACGATTGCCCAAAAAGCAGACATTCCAATTAAGGCAACGAATATACAATACCAAGCACTTTGTCAAGATGTATTAATGAGACCAGTAAAGCAAATATTTCCTCAGTTGAACAGAAAAGCTGTTCAGGAACTAATTTTAAAGGAATTGTTAGGGTAGGAGGACCAGCAATGAGTACCCAAAATAGGGTGTATGTATTTTGTGCCATACGGGAGAAGGAGCCAAAGCACTTTGGTAAAGTAACTCTTAATAATTTGGAAAATAAAGTTTATACGATTCACCATCAGAATATAGCAATGGTGGTGTCAAAAGTCAAAGGTGAAGTATTGCCTGATCGAAATAACTTATTTGCTCATCAGAACATGATTTCCGAAATTATAAAAAGTTATGGGGTAATCCCCATGAGTTTTGGAAATGTTCTTCATTCAGAAGAGGATGTGCTCCTGATTTTAAAGCATATGCATGATGAATTTGATAAATTGTTTACCCAATTGGAGAACAAAATCGAGCTTGGATTAAAGGTGATAGCAAAAAAGTCATGGATAAATGAAGAAATGAAAAATAATCCGACTTTAAATAAGTGGCAGTCATCTAAAATAGATATCTCCAATCCGGCATCCTTTTATGATCAGATTCAATTAGGAGAACAAGCACAAAACTTTATTTTAGGGTTAGAAAACGACGTGGAAAAAGAAATCTATACCCCCTTGCTAGAGCTGGCGGAAGCAGGAAAACTAAATGCAACCATACCTGGAAAAACTCTTTTAAATGCTGCCTTTTTGGTGGATCGTAAAAAAGAAGAGGCCTTTGACCAACAGGTGAATGATGTCTATGAATTATGGAAGGACAAAGTAGATTTTAAGTATACCGGCCCTTGGCCCGCCTATAATTTTGTCGATATCCGATTAAGGATAGAAGGGAAATAGTAATGTTTAAATTATTATCATTGCCATTCCGATCAATCATCAAGCTTGGGGAAAAGATTCAAGAAGAAGTGGAACAAGAATTCTATGATATCAAATATATTCAGCAACAGCTAATAGAGTTGCATTTGATGTACGAATTGGAGGAAATTGATGAAGAAGCCTACGTTCTTCGGGAGCAGGAATTGCTTACCAGATACAAAATAGCCAAAGAACGTGAAAAAAGTGAGTTATTGGATGAGTAAGACTTTTTAAAAGGAGGAGGAGGCTGCCTTGTACAAATTACAGGTTGATACAGATTATATATATATGTACGGAGTCGCTTTAAAAGATGAATTTCAAGGTACTGAGGTCCCTTTACCAACAGGAATAGACCTAAAGCCTGTCTATACGAAAACTTATAAAGATTTAGCAGTCGTTATTACCCCGGTAAATGCCCCTGATTTTTCCCAACAACAAATAGACCAACTGGTTAAGGATGCAGAATGGTTAAAGGAAAAAGCCTTACATCATCATGAAATCATCGCTGCTATTCACAATTATATTACTCTTCTTCCCATGTCGTTCTGCACCATTTTCCAAAAAGAAGATACTTTAGAGGGGTTATTAACAGAACAATATGATGAGTTTTATCAAAAGCTCCTTAGCCTAAAGGGTAAACAAGAGTGGAATGTGAAAATGTATTGTAACCCGGATAAGGCCTTAACTCATGTTATTAATCATAATGCCGCTGTTCAAGATTTAAAGGAAAAATTAGCGTTTATGCCAAAGGGTAAGCAATTTTTAATGAAGAAGAAGCTAGAACAATTGATTGCTTCACAATTTGAGCTGGAACAAAGCAGATGGTGGCATGAAATCAATCAGGAACTTCACCCCTTTTTCACTGATTTCAATTTACGTAAAAATTGGGGGAAAGATGTAACGGAACGAAAAGATGACATGTTGATTAATTGTGATTATTTACTAGATACAAGTAAAGTGGAGGATTTTTTAAACAAAATACAGGATATAGAAAAAACATATGAACCACTGGGATGTGGTTTTCAAGTAACCGGTCCTTGGCCGCCTTATCATTTTTCTAAAATGGTGAAGGAGACATAAAGATGGAGAGGCATCATCTTTTTGAAAATAAAGAAATGACCCTGTTGGATTTATTAGACGGTATCATTGACACAGGAGTAGTGGTACGAGGAGAAATATTAATCTCAGTTGCCAATATCGATTTAATTGTTATTGACCTTAAGCTCCTGATTTCATCGATTGAAAGTGCTTTTGGCACTCGGGAACGGAAAAATGGAGGGGAGGTCATTGTTGATGGAACGGATACCCCTGGACTCGAATCAAGTAGAGCAAGGATTAGCCAAACTAGTGCTCACGATCATTGAACTCCTCCGTCAATTAATGGAGCGACAGGCGATGAGACGGGTGGAGAGTGATTCCCTCACGGAAGAACAACTGGAGGAATTGGGGTTAACATTAATGAGGCTTGAGGAAAAAATGGAAGAATTAAAGATCATTTTTGGTTTAGAAAAAGAAGATCTTAATATAGAATTGGGCCCGTTGGGAAGACTTCTTTAAACCACTGACAGGAGAGATTTTTATGCCCATTCAGCATTCAACACAATCCAACAATTTACTAGATGTTTTGGAAAAAATCTTAGATAAGGGAGTCGTGATTGCCGGGGATATAAAAATAGCTTTAGCGGACGTCGACTTGCTCACCATTAAAATCAGGCTGCTGGTTGCTTCGGTGGATAAAGCCAGAGAAATTGGAATGGACTGGTGGGAAAGCGATCCATATTATTCCTCGAAAGGAAGACTGGCTGAACAAGAGCGTGCTCAATTACTTGAAAGAGTCAATCGTCTTGAACAGCTTGTTGAAACAAAGGCAATCCCACAAGAAGTGGAAGAAAAAGCATTACTTGAACCGATTGTTGAAAATAAGGAAGAGGTAATTAAGATAGAGGAAGATAAGGAATCAGTGAATCAAGCGAAGACGACGGACTCATCAAACAATGCCAAAGAAAAGGAATCACGAAATAAGAAAAATGAGAAGAAAAAGAATCCGGGAAACAATAACTAATAAAAGCTTACTCCCAACATTTACGTAAAAAAACCTTGATTTCCAAGGTTTTTTTTATAAAAATTCTTCTATATACTAGCACTATCTTCTTCGGTACTCGTATAATTTCTTTACCATTTTAGTAAGATAATTATTTTGTTCTTTTAGATTTGATAATTCGGCTTTTAATTCTGAAAATTCGTTGGCGATTTTCTCTAATTGTTCAGCTATAGAAGACATCTGCTCATTTTCTGGTGTATCAGCTATAGAAGACATCTCCTCATTTTCTGGTGTATCAGCTGCATTGGTTTCAGGAGTTACAGAGTTTAGATTTTTATTGCTAAGTTCCGTAACAGATTTCATAACCAAATCGTTCTTTAGCAATGATGATGCCAGCTGCATAATGGCACCTAAATCAAGTGTATTTTGATTTTTGGAAAGATTTTTACCAGATTCTTCATTACTCGGTTTCTGATCCTTTTTTTCATTCTTATTACTACTCATCATTAAACCACCTTTTTGTTTTAAATAAATTAAGTTCGGAAAATTCCTTACATCCTATGTTGAAAAACTAAAAATGTAGTGTGTTAATATCACCGTAATAAAAAAATTTTCTTTTCGTTATAAATAAAACAAAAATCTCCTAAAACCAAAAACTCTAGAAAATCATATTGAAATGATTTTCTAGAGTTCATTTACTCATCTATTAAGATAAGCTTAAATCCCTTTCGGTTTGTTGTTACTGCAAGGGATTCATTAGGATGCGCAACGTAGGTTACGTCTAGCAGTTTCAAGATCTGTTGGGTTAACGCCAAGGATAACAGCCAGAATAATAAGGACTGATAGTACAAGGGCAATTAAACCAATTCCTAGTTGACAAAGAATATCTTGAAGATCAATTGCTGAAGACATGAATTTCCCCCCTATCTGAAAAGAAATTTTTTTAAGGGCCCCTTACAAAATACATTCTATGTTATTAAAAAGGACAAGCATAGACTTATATCACGATAATAAAAAAAAGGCTAGCTAACTTTGCGAAATGGGGAAAACAAGGAGAAAATTTCCGATTTCACGCAAATTTATTAGGTAAGAATAACTTTTTGGATTCGCTTTTATTTTGCTCCCTTACGATATAAAAGACCCTTTTTTGAATTTCTTAGAAGATCGTAAAAAGAATTGTTTTTGTTCTAATTAATTACTTTAAATCAAATCTGGATTTGAGTCGCTTCTTGTGATTTAAAGTCATCCAGAATTCGCTGACTAGCGACAATAAGTAGATTTTGTTTCGTTATTTTATTAGGAAGGGCTGAGAATACCTTTACGCAAGGAAAAATTTCTGAAATGGTCGCGTGTAAAGTATGCAAGAATTTATCATTTCGCAGATTCCCAAGATAGTTCATGATTAGAATTCCATTGTTGGCCAATTTTTCATTCGTCAGGGTAAAAAAGTCTTTTGTTGTTAAATGAATTGGGATATCAGTGCCGCTGTACGCGTCCAAAAAAATGATATCCTGAGAGTTTGCCTCCCTAGTCTTTAAGAGCGCTTGTCCATCACCAACTAATACGTTCTTACCGGTATGTCCAAAATATTTCTTAGATACCTCGACGACCACCGGGTCAATTTCTGCCGTTAACATATTTTTATTGGAATAATGTGAACTTACTGTCCCAATTCCATGGCCAATTATAAATCCATTTTTAAAATCAGATGCATAGTGATCAATTAGATCCACAGTGATTCGACTGTATGAAGCGACGAGGCAGTGCGGCTGCTCCAAATTCATTATTCCTTGAATAGAGTCGGAAGAAAATTGAAGCATTCTGAATTTTCCCCGCTTTCCCTCGAATGTACTCCTCTCAGTAACGAAAATAGTTTGATAAATGCTTGATGTCTTAAAAATTAATGTTGAGCCAAAAAGAAGGATATGTTTTTCCAATCCATTATTTCTATTTATCTGTTCCATATTATTAACCTCCATAGCATGTTTGCTATAGAGTATTCATTTGGAATGATATTTGCGAGAATAAATAGCATAGTAGATTAAAAATATTATAGAATTTTGGGAGGAATATTTATTTACATATATTTGAAAGGCATAATATATATTAGATTAATAGAAGGGAGGTAGTAACTTGGGTAAATTGTTCTCTTCTGTATCAGTACTTTGGGTACTGTTTCTCCCATTAATATCTGTTAGTAAAGTTGGAGTCGTTGAGTTTCTAAATGATTGTGACGAAAATCCTAACGATAACGACCTTGAAGTTATAATGCTGATAAAACAATTAGGAGAACTTAGACAGTCTGGTTTTATAACTGAAGAAGAATTTAAGATAAAAAAGAAACTATTGCTGGATAAATTATGTTTGTAACTAAAGAATGTCACAAAGAACACTGGATTATATCTAGTGTTCTTTTGTGAGTTAATATAGGTTTTTCCATTACATCTATTCTTTCTTCGAATTTTGTTTTTTAGCGATACTCCTTAATAAATAAATCCCTGCAATTAAAGCAAGTAGATTTAAGGAATCCCCCAAATTGATTGTAAGGCTGAAATTATTGTTCACTCTAATATCATTCTTAGTATTGTTGTTACCCGGTTCTGATTTTACCACTTGAATATCTTTTCCCACTAAAGCACACCCCCATACTATAATTATATTATTTATCTAAATTCAATATTTACTAAATTTATAATAGGGATCACTTGATTGTATGACTTCTCTATGTTTTCATTAATTACACGGATATTATTTTTTCAAAGAATATGATTGTTAAAATTAGCTGAATAGTAGTGTTTTATGTTAAATAATGCTGAGGAAATAAATGTTTATTCCTTGGGAAAGCGCATGAAAAGACAATTCTCGAGTGAAGATGTCGGATGAAAGCGCTTTCTGTAACTTTTGAGGGGAGAGTCTATCGTTGAGGATGATTGATGCTCACATTCATTTGGATCAGTACAAAGATGATGAAATTAATAACATAATGGTAGAACCCTCTCTAATAGAATGGCTGATATCCGTTTCATTTAATCTTGAATCATGCATGAGGAATCTTGATTTATCTCGAAAATTCCACAAAGTGAGGGCAGCTTTCGGATACCATCCAGAGCAATCATTACCAAATGAAAAGTATTTAGGTGAACTATTCAGCTGGATCGAAAAAAACATGGGAAATATGATTGCCATCGGTGAGGTAGGGCTTCCTTTTTATTTAAGGCAAGAGAATGAAATTTCTACCAGCCAATACGAAAAGTACCTTTCCCTTCTGGAGATATTTGTTCAAAAGGCTTCAGCCTGGGAAAAACCAATTATCCTTCATGCAATTTATGACGATGCACCTATCGTATGCGACCTTTTAGAAAAATACTCTATTAAAAAGGCACATTTTCATTGGTTTAAGGGAGATCAGAAAACCATCACTCGAATGATAGAGAATGGGTATTTTATTTCTGTTACCCCTGATATTGTCTATAAAGAAAAAATAAGGAACATCGTTCACATGTACCCATTAGAGCAGATGATGATTGAAACAGACGGGCCATGGCCGTTCGAAGGTCCTTTTTTCGGTAAAAGGACCAATCCGAATATGATGAGTGAATCAATCCGAGAAATTTCAAAAATAAAAAAATTGCCAATTGAAGATGTTTCTGATAAATTATGGCAAAACACGATAACATTTTATGATCTGAAGAACAGTTAAAAAGGAGAAACCAACAATGAGCAAGCATGTAATTGTCTATACGACAAACGACTGTATTGAATGTACGATGGTTAAAAAAGTCCTCACAGAAGAAGGGATCCCGTTTGAAACCAGGAATGTTTCTACCAACCCTGAATATCAAAAGGAAGTGGAAGAGTACGGTTTTTTAGGGGTTCCAGTAACTGTAGTTGATAATCGGGCAGTTAAAGGATTTACCAATGAATTAAAGGAGCTCATGGAGCTGGCGAAAAAAGAATAAAAGCATTTTATTTCTTTACATATTATTTTTATAGGAGTATTATTGATTTAAATTTAATATGTTTAGTATCTACTAGGGGTGCCCATAATGCGGGCTGAGAGGAAACGGCAACGTTTTTAACCCTTCGGACCTGATCTGGATAATACCAGCGTAGGAAAGTAGTCGAGAATAGTCATTACGCTTACTTGCTTATAACCAGGTCCAAATATGGATCTGGTTTTTTTATGTTAAAAAAGGAAAGAGGAAATTCTAATGGAAAAAAACAGTTTGTATGAAACATTACAAAAAGTAAGAGAAGTGAATCCGCTTGTACATAATATCACAAATGTAGTGGTAACGAATTTTACAGCAAATGGGCTTCTGGCACTTGGGGCATCACCAGTTATGGCTTATGCCGAGGAAGAAGTAGCCGATATGGCCAAAATCGCTAGTGCACTCGTTTTAAATATTGGTACATTAAACTCTCAAAACGTCAATTCTATGATTCTTGCAGGAAAATCTGCGAATGAACACAATGTCCCGGTCATTTTTGACCCAGTAGGAGCTGGAGCAACAAGCTATAGAACCGAAACGGCCCAAAGAATCATGAAGGAAGTCAAAGTCGCAATCATTAGAGGCAATGCGGCAGAAATCGCAAATGTTGTAGGTGAAAAGTGGGAAATCAAGGGCGTTGACGCTGGAAATACCGAGGGGAATGTCATTGACCTTGCGATCAAAGCTGCCCAAAAGATGAATTGCTTAGTTGTCATTACTGGAAAAGAAGATATCGTCAGCGATGGTAAAACCACCTATGCCATTGCTAATGGTCATCCAATCTTAACAAAGGTGACCGGTACTGGATGCTTATTGACCTCCGTAATCGGTGCTTTTGCAGGTGTCGAAAAAGATCTCATAAAGGCTTCCGTTGCTGCTTTAACTTTTTATGGAATTGCGGCCGAAAAGGCAGCACAAAAAACAATTGAACAAGGTCCAGGCAGTTTCCAAATCGAATTTTTAAACCAATTGTCAGTTGTTTCCACTGATGATATCAGGCAACATAGCGCAATCAGACAGGTTTAAGGGGGCTAATAAAATGAAAAAAGCATTAACGATTGCAGGGTCGGATAGCGGCGGCGGAGCCGGAATCCAGGCGGATCTTAAAACTTTTCAGGAATTACAGGTTTTTGGTATGTCAGCTTTAACCGCTGTTACCGCCCAAAATACCTTGGGTGTTCATGGGGTGTATCCGATGACAGTCGAAGCTGTGGTTAAACAGATAGAGGCAATAGGCGATGATATGGGAACAGATGCCGTGAAAACCGGAATGCTGTTTAATGCAGAAATCATCGAGGCGGTTGCTGAAATTATTAGTAAATATAATTGGGAAAACCTTGTGGTAGACCCTGTCATGATTGCTAAGGGTGGCGCCTCTTTACTACAGCTAGAAGCCATTTCAGCAATGAAAAAATATTTATTGCCGCTTGCAAGGGTCATTACACCGAACATACCGGAAGCAGAGGTTCTTACTAGCATGTCGATTCATACCGCCAAAGATAAGGAAGATGCTGCTAAAAGATTATCTGAATTTGGCGTCCAAAACGTTATCATCAAAGGCGGCCATGATGAGGATGAATCTGTATCCATTGATCTATTGTTTGACGGGACAGAATTCTACACTTTTGCCAAGGAACGAATTCAAACGAAAAACACTCACGGAACTGGCTGTACTTTTTCAGCAGCCATCACGGCAGAACTTGCAAAAGGTGCGCCTTTATATCAGGCAGTCGCATTAGCCAAGGATTTTATTCATGATGCGATCCAATTTGATTTGGAGATTGGCAAAGGACATGGCCCAACCAACCATTGGGGATACCGAGTAAAGAATGAGGGCTTGCGCTTATGAAAAATTTACGAGACTA
The DNA here is from genome assembly GCF_019969725.1 of Neobacillus bataviensis. The sequence continues at coordinate 208,900 of NZ_JAHXYW010000001.1, read as the reverse complement.
CCTAAAAGTATATTTTATCATGGGCAGCCCTAACTGCCTGAAGGACCCAACTGAGGTATTAAAAGAAGCCATCGCTGGAGGGATTACCCTTTTTCAATTTCGTGAAAAAGGAAAAGGCGCTTTAACTGGAGAGGATAAATATACTCTCGCCAGAGAACTTCAAAGCATATGCAGAGAGCATCACATCCCATTCATCGTCAATGACGATATCGAGCTGGCACTGGCGATTGATGCTGACGGTGTCCATATCGGGCAAGAGGACGAGTCTGTGAAAACTGTTAGGAAAAAAATTGGTGAGAAACTCCTCGGGGTGTCTGTCCATTCCACAGAGGAAGCGATGTCCGCGATTCGAGAAGGCGCAGATTATTTCGGTATTGGACCCGTTTTTCCGACAAAAACAAAAGCGGATGCCAAACCGTCACGGGGTACAGAACTTATTGAAACACTTAGGAAAAATGGATACCAAACCCCAATTGTCGGCATTGGCGGGATAACGGCAGAAAATGCCCGATCTATTGTGGAAGCCGGAGCAGATGGTGTTTCCGTTATTACAGCAATCAGCCTTGCAAAGTCACCTTTAGAAGCTGCCAAGAAATTAAAAGGAACGGTGAAAGGATGAAAAGAACTCATAAACTTACATTAACGGCAATGATGATTGCGATAGGCACGATTTCTAGTAGTTTAGTATCGATTCCGATTGGATTTACCAAGGTCTTTCCTGTTCAGCACTTTTTGAATGTATTATCGGCAGTACTGTTAGGCCCTTATTACGCAGTGGCTCAGGCCTTTTGTGTATCTCTACTGCGAAACTTAATGGGAACCGGGTCCGTATTTGCCTTTCCAGGCAGCATGGTTGGGGCATTATTGGCATCCTTATTATTTTGTAAAACTAGAAAAATATATCTTGCTTTCATAGGTGAGGTCATTGGAACTGGCATCCTGGGAGCACTCCTTTCCTATCCAATCGCAACGCTGATTCTTGGACAAAAAGCGACCTTATTTGGATTTATTCCATTGTTTATTTTTAGCTCCTTTGCCGGTGCACTGATTGGTTTTGTTATTCTTACAATTTTTTCAAAAAATAAAGTTGTGAATTTGGCAGCTTCCAAGGTTGTGGACAAATGAGAAAAGAGCTTCTGGATCGGATATCGGATAAAGTAGAAGCGAGAAAAGAGGAATTGCTGGAACTGTTAACAAAGCTAATAGCCTATCCTACAGTAAGTCCCCCTGCCCGAAATACCACCGAGGTACAGGACTATATTAAAGGCTATCTGGAAGAGTTGGGATTTAAAACGGAAAAATGGGACGTTTACCCTGGTGATCCTAATGTCGTAGGGATTTTACACGGTGAATCTTCTGAGCAGTTTAATAGCTTAATTGTGAATGGTCATGTGGATGTGGCCGAGGTAGGGGATGATAAAGAGTGGAATTCATCGCCATTTGAAGCCATTGCCAAAGATGGCTATATATACGGCCGCGGCGTTGCCGATATGAAGGGCGGAATCGCTGCCTCCCTTTTGGCTATTAAACTTTTAAAAGAACTTGGCATTCCGCTACAAGGTGACCTGCAATTCCAATCGGTTATTGGGGAGGAAGTGGGGGAGGCCGGTACGCTAGCCTGTATGGAAAAAGGATACAAGGCAGACTATGCCGTTGTTGTCGATACAAGCGACTTACATATTCAAGGACAGGGCGGCGTCATTACTGGCTGGATTACCATTCAAAGTAGGAAAACCTACCACGATGGGCTTAGGAGGAACATGATTCATGCTGGCGGAGGCATCAACGGGGCCAGTGCGATTGAGAAAATGACAAAAATCATTACAGGGCTTCAAGAACTTGAACGGCATTGGGCGGTAACGAAAAGCTATGATGGCTTTCCGCCTGGCACCAATACGATCAATCCTGCAGTCATTGAGGGAGGCCGGCATGCAGCTTTTGTGGCCGACCGCTGCTCTTTATGGATCACGGTACATTTTTACCCGAATGAAGATTACGATGACGTGATTAAGGAAATTGAACAGCATATTAGTGCTGTCGCTGCTTCAGATCCATGGCTTAGGGAAAATCCTCCGGAATTTGTTTGGGGCGGTAAATCGATGATTGTTGACCGCGGGGAAATTTTCCCTTCATTAGAAATCGATCCTGAACATTCTGGAACAAAGCTTTTAACAAATTCCTTTGAAAAATTGATTGGCTTTGAGCCAGCAGTTGGTATGTCAACCACTGTAACAGACGCAGGCTGGCTTGGCCGGGCGGGGATTCCGACGGTTATCTTCGGACCCGGAAAACTTGAAGATGCCCATGCTGTCAATGAAAAAGTAGAAATCCAGCAATTGCTGGATTTTACAAAAGTATTAGCTGTATTTATTGCAGAGTGGTGCAATACAAGGAAGGAGGACCAGCAATGAAATTTTCACAAAGGCTTTATCAAAAAGTAGAAGATATTTGGAAAAAAACACACCAGCATCCTTTTGTTGTCGGAATGGGGACCGGGGAATTACCTGTTGAATCCTTTATCCGTTATATGAAGCAGGATTATGTGTTCCTAATCGACTACTCTAAGTTGTTTGCACTCGGAGTAGTGAGGGCAGGAGACCTGGAGACAATGGCGGCGTTCGCTAAACTCCTAAACGAAACCCTGCATGGAGAAATGGAACTCCATCGTCAGTACGCTGAAAGATTTGGAATTACACATCAACAGCTTGAAGAAACAAAGCCGACTCCCATCAACTTGGCGTATACACGGTACATGCTGAATGTCGCCCAAAATGGCTCATTAGAGGAATTAATCGCTGCTTTACTGCCGTGTATGTGGAGCTATTGGGAGATTAGCAAGATGCTAGCAGATAACTATCCGAACTCTATCAATCACTATCAGTATGGTGATTGGGTGAAAATGTACTCTTCAAGTGAATTTGGCGAGCTTGCCTCTTGGCTCATTAATTTATTGGATGCATACGCGGATGGAAAACCTGAACGGGAGCTGGCCATTTTAGAAGAACACTTTTTGACGACTTCCCGATTTGAATACATGTTCTGGGATATGGTTTATGAGGGAGGCGATTGGCCTGTCTAATTCGTCCATGCTATCCATCAAAGATCTGACATATTCATTTAGCGACGAAAGACCTATTTTTCAAAAAATTTCCTTAGATGTACAACCAGGCGAATTTGTATCCGTGATCGGAGCAAGCGGGTCTGGAAAAAGTACTCTTTTTAAATTGATTACGGGTTTACTAGAGCCAGACGTGGGAGAAATTCGCATTGGGCAGCAGGATACAAAAAGAAGATTAGGACAGGTAGGCTATATGCCGCAAAAAGATCTTCTTTTGCCATGGAGGACGGTTTTGGACAATGTGTTGCTGCCACTGGAGGTAACAAAGGAAAAAAGCCAAGAAAAAATCCCAGGAGTCCGCGAATGGTTAGCCTGTTTTGGACTGGCAGATTACGAAAATGCTTACCCAAATGAACTCTCCGGAGGGATGAAGCAGCGGGTCGCTTTTTTACGAACATTGGTGACAGGCAGAGACCTCTTATTGCTGGATGAGCCGTTTGGCGCATTGGATTCTTTAACGAAACGCAACATGCATAGCTGGTTACTGGGGCTGTGGGGAGAATTACGAAAAACGGTCCTGTTCATCACCCATGATCTTGAGGAAGCAATTTTATTAAGCGATCGAATTTATTTGTTAAAAGGGAACGGCATCCAAGAAATAAAAGTCAGCTTGCCGAGACCTAGAAGCTCAGAACTAATCTATCAATCTGATTTTATGGCGATGCGAAAAGAATTGGAGTGGCTGATTCAACATGAAAGGTAATTTAAAAAAATGGACGGGCGATTATGGGTTATTTTTGCTTGTGGTCATCCTTCTTGTCAGTTTGTGGCAATGGATCGTCAAGCATGGAATGGTACCAGCGTTTATCCTGCCCTCCCCATCGGCGATTTGGGCATCCCTGATCGATAACCGGGAGCTTCTGTTCGAAGAGCATTTGCCTGCAACATTAAAGGAAGTCCTAATTGGATTCGGATTTTCTCTCGCTGGAGGTCTCCTGTTAGGTGTAGGGATGCATTTTTTCCGACCGGTAGAAAAAATCTTATATCCCTTTCTCGTCATCTCGCAAACGATTCCGTTGATCGCGATTTCACCTATTTTCATTATGTGGTTTGGTTATTCGATTTGGAGTAAAATTGCCGTCACGATTTTAACAGCATTTTTTCCCATTGTCGTGAGCACTTATGATGGCTTGAAGGCAGGCGGGAAGGAATTTAGTGAATTATTGCAAACCATGGGTGCGGGCCGCTGGATGATTTTTAAGAAGATCCAAATGCCGATGGCACTGCCTTCTATTTTTTCCGGATTGAAAATGTCTGTTGTGTATTGTGTGGTGGGGGCGACGATCGGAGAATGGCTGGGGGCAAGTGAAGGGCTCGGTTATTTTAGCCGAAGGATGTCAGGAAACTTAAAGGCAGATGCAGTATTTGCTGCCATATTTCTTCTTTCTTTGCTTGGGATTGTCTTATTTTTACTAATAGGTTTAATAGAAAAACAGTTATTGAAAAATCAAAATCGTTAACATCATGGAAGGTTGTAGGTAGATATGAAAAAAAGTTTATTAATAATGTTAAGTCTATTGTTATTACTTTTAAGTGCGTGTGGGAAAAGTGAATCTTCTAAATCCTCAGGCAAGGATGCGGAGCTTCAGAAGGTAAGCCTTATGCTGGATTGGTATCCTAATGCCGTCCATTCTTTCCTTTATGCAGCACAAGAGAAGGGCTATTTTAAGGAGCAAGGCTTGGATGTAGATATTCAAATGCCAGCTGATACAAATGATCCTCTAAAACTTGTAGCGGCAGACAAAATTGATATGGCCTTGAGTTATCAACCGCAAGTATTAGTGGCGCGAGGAGAGGATATCCCTGTCCAATCCTTTGCGGCAATTGTCCGCCATCCCCTAAACCAGTTAATGGTCCCTGCTGATAGTTCGGTTCAATCACCGAAGGATTTAGCTGGTAAGACGATTGGCTATCCATCGATTCCACTGGATGAAGCGATTGTATCGACAATGGTGAAGGCAGATGGGGGAGAAGCAGGTAAGATAAAAATGGTTGATGTTGGCTGGGACTTGATTCCGGCGATGGCAACAAAGAAAACAGATGCCCTTATTGGCGGCTATATTAATCATGAGAAATTATTGTTAGATAAAGAGGGCCATCCTATGCGGACATTAAACCCTGCCGACTATGGTGTTCCCGATTATTATGAATTGGTATTGGTTGGCAGTGAAAAGGGATTAAAAACGAAGCCAGATGTATTTAAAAAGTTTATGGCGGCGATCACAAAGGGCCAAAAATATGTGTCTGAACATCCAGAAGAGGGACTTTCCGTCCTAATGAAGCATGAAGACAAATCCTCCCCGCTTGAAAAGGATGTCGAAACGAAAAGCTTGGAAATCCTACTTCCTTTAATGGATGCCAAGGATAAAAACTTTGGCTACCAGGACCCTGAAACCTGGAACAAAGTTGCACAATGGCTAAAAGAAAACAAAGTAATAAAAGAAACAGTGAAACCCGAAGATTCATTTATTAATTTTTAGCTTATAAATAAAACGAAAGACCTCAACATTGTTGGGGTCTTTCATTTTGTTTATCCCATTCCATTTTCACCGCTGTCATAATTGAACAGCCAATGTATTCCAAACTTATCCGTTACCATTCCGTAACATTTGCTCCAGAAAGTTTCTTGAAGCTCCATGCCCACTTTTCCGCCTTCCTTAAGTTGATGGAAAGCATTTTTAATCTCATCCAGATTCTTACTGACAAATGCTAAATTTACGTTATTTCCTTCAACAAACTCCATCCCTGGAAAAGTATCAGAAAACATTACATTGCTGCCACTGATGTTAAGCCGTGTGTGCATAACTAAATTTTTTGCTTCTTCTGGCATAGGATTATTGGGATCCTGAGGTGTTTCTCCAAAGGTCATAATTTGTGGTTTTTCTGTTCCAAATACCTGTGCATAAAGCTCCACTGCTTCACGGCAGTTGCCATTAAAATTTAAATAAACATCAACAGACATAGTTTTCCTCCACACACAATTATTGTAAATCAATTTATTTTACCATTTCTAAGTTTGTATTAAAACTTTCACTTATAAAAATCCTTGATAATATACCCTTGATATGAGGTTCATTAAGTACGCGGATTTGGAAGGATCTGGTTTTCTTTTTGTATTTAAAAACTTTATAATTGTGCTGGCATTTCTAATTCCGACACCATGGCCGTAGAATTGGTCATTTCCGAAGAAGACGACATTCTCGGCGCGCCAATGCGCCTGTTTCGGGTCAAAATCAGGATTGTTAAAGTGAAGGACATCACCAGGGATAAAATCATCCCCGTACTTCTGGAAAATCTGCAGATCCTCATCAAATTGCCAGTCCATTAAATAAAGACGGTCGAATAGAACATTAAACCGTTCGCTGCCGATGGAATAAAGAGTGGCAATGTATAGGACAATCGCAATTCCAGTGGAGCATTCAAATGCATAGAGAGAGCCGTTTTTAATGATGTCTAATATCGCAACAGAAGGGCTGACGCCAGGTTTTATTAGGAAGCCGCCATTACTCAACCGATCCCAAAGTTTCCGATTCGGAAAAGCATAATTAAACGTCGTAAATTTTACCCCGCTCTTATTAAGTTCCCTTGCCGCTCTAAGGGTATTGGAGCGAAATAAAAGCTCAAATTTTAAATGGGCTGTATCTTGATACATATATTCCACTTGATTGGCTGCCATTTGTTTTAAAATCGTCCGCTGTTCTGCATTCGTAACCTCTTTAAAAAGGGTCTCTGGCTTAACTGTCTGGTTATTTATTATAATCATAGTGTCCTCCAGTTTTCATAATCAACTCCCTATATTAAAGTATGAAAGTCCCAAACTATATATTTCAGCAAAAAAAGCTAGGGCAGGCACCCTAGCTTTTTTCCAAGATTGGTTTCTTAGTTTTCATAAATCTCACGTACATTAACAAAAATACCAGCGCACTCATAAACCGTAGAATGGAACTAATTCCCATAGAGGTTTGTATCCCCGTTACCTCTAACAGCCAAATCCCGATTTGCGGAGCGATAAACGCGACTAAGCTTAACAGGACATTATAGGTGGTAATACAATAGGTTCTTTTCTCCGCCGGAGACTGCTCCAACAATAGATTGAACAATAATAGGGTGGTCCCGGATAGAAAAAATCCCGAAATCATACTTACAATTGTTAAATAATAAAGATTTGTAGACATAACCGTCAAAATCGGGGCAGAAGCCATACCGGCCGCAACCCATACAAGCATTAACGTATTCGATTTTTGCTCCGCCCACTTTTTCCATAATGGGAAGGTGAATATCTGCACCAATTGATTGCCAACAGAAAATAAGCTAATCCAAAGAATCGTCGCATGTGCGTATTTGACATTGTAAATATTGAATAAGCCCCATGCCATCTGCCAGGCAAAGTTAAAGCATAGTGCTGCAATAAGAAACCACTTATATCCTTGATCTTTAAAAATAGACCAATCCATCGATGAGTTCTTTCGATCGATATTTGTTTTGGGCTGGGCCGTTTCTTTGTGCTTCAGCAGGAAAAACATTTCAAGTAAGCCAAAAACAAAGGCCATAAAAAATAACCACTGATACGCAGCAGCATTATCTGTTTCTTTTTTCATGACAATACCGATAATTAGTGTAGTCACCATGCCTACAATTGTTAGTAACCGACTTCTATCACTGAAAAAGGTTCCTCTCCGTTCTTCACGAATCATTCCACTAATAAGCGTTTGCCAGCCGATGTTAGAAATCGTCCCAGGTACATTCATTACCGCGATAAGGATTAAGAAAGTCCAAGCCTGATAGGAAGGTGGAAGAAAAACCACACCCACTAAAAGTAAGAACATCACTCTCGCCCAAAAAACATTCATCGCAACCGTTTTCTTTTGCTCATCCAGCTTATTTAACAAGATCGCTGCTGGAATCGTCATGATGAGTGTAACTAAGGGAGGAAGAGAACTAATTAAACCTACTTGGTAATTATTTGCTCCAAGAATTGAGATGGCGAAAATCGGAAAGTAGTTACCAGCTAAATTTAAAGCGATTATTGACACCATTCCATGATAAATACTGATTTTTTCATTATAGGTACGCATGTGCCCCCACCAGCTTCACTATTAATATCTAAAGCTATTATACATACAAAATCCTTCGTTGCACTAAGTATTTTTTGAAAAATAAAAGAAATGCCGATGGGGCGATCGAACGTTCTAATTTTAGGATTTGTCAGGGTTAATGTTATAATATAAACACTTACATAGATGGAAGGAAGTGGCTAGATTGCCAATCCAGGAAACACAAAAGGATTTGACTCAATATATTCCGCCAAAAGGGGAATATGAAAGCTTCCGCGACGAGGATCATTATAAGGAAAAATTAAAGGAATGGGGTTTATCCTCGGCAAGGGAGGCCAAAAAGGAATTCTGGTACAAGGACAGAAACGCCCAGCGCATCGTAACCATCAAAGGCTATGAAGCTTACGGAAATAATGGTGAGTTTAATACTTTGGTTATTGAATTTCAGGATGGGAAGGTTAGCTGCATTCATCCTGCCTATTTAAAAGAAATGCAGCAGGGAAGCTTCGGAAAAGAAAGCCTGCTAACGATTGAGGAAAAAGAAATAACAGAGAATACGGAGCCAGCCCCTGTGAAAAAGGAAACAGCTCAAAAAGAAGAGTCTCCGAAACCAAAGGCAAAGGAGGCTAAACCAAAGAAAGAGAAAGCGCCTAAACTCGAGCTTCCGGCTGATAAAGTTCATTTTACGGCCACTGTGAAACAATTTGCGATGACCTATAATCCATTTAATGAAGAAAATGATGAAGTGGTGGTTTTAGAACATGTGCAGATTGTACAGGATAACCCACTTGACCTTGGCCTCGCGTGGTGCAGTCACAGTAAAACACTAAAAAAATTCGAACTAGTTCCTGGCGATTCCCTTGAATTTGACGGCAAAGTGGCCGCTAAGAAATTGGCAAAAGGAAAAGACGTCGAAGAAGAATTCCTCGTTGATGAACCAGTATTGTACAAGGTTAATAACCCATCAAAAATTGTAAAGAAATAGGACTTCCATTGGAAGTTCTCTTTTTTTGGAAATATCATTAAAAAGTGAGGAATTATCATCCAATATAGCGTATAATGAAGTTTCGGGTTTTTATTTACTCAAGGAGAACGCTATTATGAATCAGACTTTTACCATAAAGCAAAAGACTAAACAAATTTTCGTCCTGTTAATTCCCATCTTAATTACACAGCTTGGCATGTTTTCAATGGTGTTTTTTAATACGATTATGTCAGGAAAATACAATTCTTCCGATCTGGCTGGCGTCGCAATAGGCTCCTCGATATGGAGTCCGATTTTCACAGGAATCAGCAGCATACTGCTCGCGGTTTCCCCTATAGCAGCACAGCGGTTTGGTGAGAAGAAGAGCCATGAGGTAACCTCGGTTGTAAAACATGGAGTATATCTTTCTGTATTTATCACAATTCTATTAATTATTCTTGGTTTCTTCTTGTTAGATCCGATTTTAGATAGCATGAACCTGACAGCAAGAGTTCAGGATACCGCATTTGATTACCTCGTCGGACTTAGTTACGGAATCCTGCCATTGTTTGTTTTTAATGTTCTGAGATCGTTTATTTATGCACTTGGAAAGACTAGGGTGATCATGATCATTATGATAATATCCTTGCCGCTTAATTTCTTGTTGAACTACGTGCTGATTTTTGGAAATTGGGGCTTCCCAGAGCTTGGCGGGGCAGGGGCTGGATATGCCACAGCCATTACCGATTGGGCCTTTATGGCAATGACCATTTTCATCGTGAAAAAACAAGAACCGTTTTCTACCTTTCCGATATTTGAAAACATGAAGGAATTTTCATGGGAAAAATGTAAAGAGATTTTAAAAATTGGCGTGCCAATGGGGCTTTCTACTTTTTTTGAAACGAGTATGTTTGCGGTGGTGACGATCCTTTTAAGTAAATTTAATGTGACCACAATTGCTGCTTATCAATCGGCCTTAAATATTGTATCCTTTTTGTACATGATTCCTATTAGCATATCCATGGTCCAGACCGTACTCGTCGGTTTTGAGGTGGGGGCAAAGCGTTATAAAGATGCGAAACAATATAGCTGGCTTGGTGTGTATCTTGCCATATTAATCGCCATTTTAACAGGATTACTAGTCGTAGCCTTCCGCTATCAAGTCGCCGGCTTCTATTCGAATGAAACAGCTGTCATCAACCTAACGGCAAACTTTTTAATTTTTGCCTTATTTTTCCAAATAGCGGATGCCATTCAGGCAACTGCTCAGGCTGCATTAAGAGGATATAAAGATGTGAATATTGCCTTTATTATGACCTTAATTGCATACTGGCTGATCTGCTTGCCAGTCGGCTACCTTCTCGCCAACTTTACCAGCTTGGGTGCAAGAGGCTACTGGATTGGGCTGACCGTTGGTTTGCTGGCAGCAGGAGTCGCCTTATCCTTAAGACTTATCTATATACAAAAGCGAAAGTTTGTCGGAGCTGCAATTAAGGAAGTAGTTTAGAGCTTACTAAATAAGGACGCCATTCATCATGAATGGCGTTTTCTTTTTTTTTAAAATTCCAGCTTTTAATTTTTAATATTGATTCTACATTTCTAGGACATCCTGCTGTGAACAAAATGAACAAAATGGTTTATAAGTTTTTAATGCTGTTTAAATGCAAAAACTATGAATCTTCTAAATTTTGAGTAAAATTAAGAAAACGGTTACAAGGGGGAATAGAAAAATGTTTTCGATCAAAAAAATTTCAGCAGTAATGTGTGCAGGTGCATTGGCATTAAGCTTAGGCGCTTGCAGCAGTAAAGAAACAGCAAGTTCAGGTTCTAGTAAAAAAGAGGCTGGTCCAAGCTATCCTAGAAAAGCGATTTCTGTTGTAGCGCCATCTGGTGCTGGCGGAGGGTGGGATTTAACAGCCCGCTCCTTTACAAAGGTATTGAGCGAAACGAAGCTCGTCAGTCAGCCATTAACAGTGGAGAATAAGCCAGGCGGCGGAGGTGCCGTGTTTATGGCTGAATACGCCACACAGCAAGCAGCTAATAACGAAATGCTGTTCGTCAATTCACCGCCGATTATTATCAACAACTTGAAAAAAGAAGGAAACAGCCCTTACGGCTACAAAAATACAACACCGCTTGCTCAATTGACAAAAGATTTCGGCGCGATTGTTGTCAAAAAGGATTCCAAATTTACTGACTTAAAATCCCTTTTAGATGAAGTCAAAAAGGATCCTAGCAAACTTACTTTTGCAGGCGGTTCCGCACCAGGTTCTATGGACCATTTAATTTCCATTCTTCCAGCCTTTAAATATGGAGTGGATCCTACAAAAATTAAATATGTATCTTACGATGGCGGAGGGGAAGCCATTACAGCCCTTCTTGGCGGTAATGCTGATGTTATTGGAACAGATGCTTCAAGCGTAAAAGAGTTCCTAAAAGCTGGTAAGGTTCGTGTGCTTGCTGTTACGGCAGCGGATCGTTTAGGCGGTGATTTTAAGGACGTGCCAACGGCTAAAGAACAAGGTGTAGATGCTGAGTTCACGATTTGGCGCGGAGTGTTTGGCCCAGAAAAAATGTCTAAAGAAGCAAAATCCTACTGGGAAATAACAATCGATAAACTTGTAAAATCTCCTGAATGGAAGACAGAAGTAGAGACACAAGGTTGGGAACTAGAATATAAAAATAGCGCTGATTTCACAAAATTCTTAGGTGAACAAGAAAAACAAGTTCAACAATTACTAGAAGCATTAGGCATGCAGAAGTAAAAAAGTAGGGGAAGGAGCAAGATTCTCCTTCCCGATTTTTTTAAAAGGGGGTTTATGAATGGCTATAAAATTCGATCGGGTTGCATCCATTGTATTTCTTGCTGTTGGAGTATTATTTATTGTCGGAAGCAGACATATATCAAGTTCATCCTATGGAAGCGTTGTCGGACCGGACATTTTTCCTTTTATATTAGGTATCTTACTAGTCTTATTAAGTATCCGTTTGTTTTTTGAAGCAAACCAATCTAAGGGTGCAGAGGGCAATAAGGAAAAATTAGAGTACAAGCCCTTCCTTATTATCTTTGCGGCTACCTTGTTTTATATATTAACATTAGAAACCATCGGCTATGTTATTACGACGTTTTTATTTTTACTTGTATGCTTTCAAACGATGGAACGTAAAAAGTTAATTATGTCCATCATTATATCCGCAGCCTTTTCTGGACTCGTTTATTTCTTATTTGTAGACGTGTTAAAAGGGACACTTCCAGGCTGGCCTATTTGGTTTTAAGAGAGGAGGCTAAAAATGAGTACACTCGATTATTTATTTCAAGGATTTGGAACAGCACTTATTTGGTATAATCTTATTTTTGCATTCGTAGGGGTTTTAATTGGCACAGCGGTTGGGGTTTTGCCGGGGATCGGCCCGATGAGCGGTGTCGCGCTGCTTATCCCTGTTACGGCCTCCATCACTGGCAGCCTTCCGCCCGAGCAAGCGGCGACTAGTGCAATTATTTTGCTGGCTGGAGTCTATTATGGAGCTATGTACGGTGGTTCAACCACTTCGATTTTATTAAATACACCAGGAGAATCCTCTTCTGTTGTCACAACCTTAGACGGTTATCAAATGGCTAAAAAGGGGAGAGCCGGCAGTGCTTTATCGATTGCGGCCATTGGTTCCTTCGTAGCTGGAATTGTCACATTAATTGCGTTGATGTTTCTTGCAAAACCCCTTTCAGAAGTGGCACTTAAATTTGGCCCGGCCGAATATTTTTCCTTGATGCTATTGGGTCTCGGCGCTGTCAGCGGTTTAGCTGGAAAGTCGGTTACAAAAGCTTTGATTATGACCGTTTGCGGTTTACTGCTTGGAACTATCGGGATTGACAGTGTGTCAGGTATTGCTCGATTTACCTTCGATGTGCCATGGCTATACCAGGGAATTGAATTCTTAACGATTGCTGTTGGGTTGTTTGCCCTAGGCGAAGTTTTTAAAACGATTTTAGAAAAAGAAGAAGAAGATGGGGAAATGGCGAAGATTAATAATTTAATCCCATCTAAAGAAGAGATGAAAGAGTCCGCAGGACCGATTGCCCGTGGATCCATTTTAGGGTTTTTCGTCGGTATTTTGCCGGGAGCCGGGGCAACACTGGCATCCTTCTTCTCTTATCTTTTGGAAAAAAAGATTTCGAAAAATCCTGAGAAATTTGGCAAAGGCGCGATTGCCGGGGTTGCGGCACCGGAATCCGCTAATAATGCGGCCTCTGGCGGGGCGATGATTCCTTTATTAACTATGGGAATTCCGGGATCTGGGACGACGGCGATCTTAATGGGAGCGTTAATGATGTACAATGTCCAGCCGGGTCCATTATTATTTGAAGACCATCCGCAGGTTGCTTGGGGTCTCATTGCGAGTATGTTTATCGGAAATATCATGCTGTTGATCTTAAACCTGCCACTTGTAAAGGTGTTCGCAAAAATTATTCAAACACCAAAGCAATTTTTGATTCCGATGATTATCGCGATTTCTATTTTTGGGGTATACGCCGTACAGGTGTCGATGTACGATTTATTGCTTTTATTAGCTTGCGGCGTGTTAGGATACTTCTTAAGCAAAAACGACTACCCAATCGCACCGCTCGTTTTAGGATTGGTATTAGGGCCAATGGTTGAAAATAACCTGCGAAGAGCCTTAACCATTTCAAATGGCGATTACAGTGTATTCTTTACCCGTCCAATTTCACTGGCCTTCCTTTTAATTACAGCCCTCTGGCTTATTGTACCTTTCATGATGAAGAAAAAAGGGAAAGAAGTCGTTATTAATGTTGAGGGATAATAGTTTTTACCAAGCGAAGCTTACTGCTTCGCTTTTTTATTTTTTCCCAAAATACTAGTGCTATTTTTTTAGACTCTAGTGGATTTATAGGAAAAAAGGGTACAAACCTAAAGCCTGTCTTATGCGAGATACATATAGATAGAGTACAAGAACACAAGAAGGACAGATGGAAGGGGGGGACATGAGCGGACTAACAGATATTAGGAGGTAAGTCGTCTCAGGGAAACATCCTGAATCACCAGCTAGATGAAAGGAGAAAAAAATGGTTCATTTAACCGTTTGGATAACCATCATTACTTTTTTGGTTACCCTCGGATTTATTCTTTGGAGGCCAAGGGGCATTAATGAAGCAATCCCAGCCTCCATTGGGGCGATTATCGTTGTGCTTAGCGGAAGTGTTACACTCACAGACCTCGGGATCATTGCAGACACCATCAGTGGTGCAGCCATTACGATCATGGCGACGATTGTCATGGCAATCGTGTTAGAAAGCTTTGGTTTCTTCAACTGGGTGGCAGAAAAATTGGCTGCGAAGGCAAAGGGCTCAGGGATTCGGTTATTTTGGTATGTCAACCTTTTGTGCTTTCTGATGACACTTTTTTTCAATAATGATGGAAGCATCTTAATCACAACACCCATTCTAGTCATGCTATTAAATAATATGGGCTTAAAAAATCATCAAAAAATCCCATATTTACTTTCAGGAGGCCTGATTGCCACCGCTTCAAGTGCTCCCATCGGTGTAAGTAATATTGTCAATTTAATCGCTTTAAAAATTGTCCATATGAGTTTGTACTTGCATACCGCCATGATGTTTGTACCGGCAACACTTGGATTGCTCCTGCTCGTTGGGCTTTTGTTCCTTCGTTTTTACAAAGTATTGCCGAAAAAAATTCCAACGGAAGTAACAGGATTGTCGCTTAAATCCTATCATCCACTAAAGTCCGGAATTCAGCATAATTCGGAAAAAGACCGCTCGAGATTTATGCGCAATGTTCTTTTATTCGTTTTTACTGTCCGAGTCAGCCTATTCGTCGCTTCTTTTTTAAACATTCCTGTCTCACTGATGGCTGTTTTTGGCTCGTTGGTCCTGTTGGCCTGGCGATGGGCTTATCTAAAAATACCGCCAATCGATATGTTGAAAAAAACCCCGTGGTATATCATTGTTTTCGCCTTTTGTATGTATGTCATCATTTACGGTCTGAATAATATTGGCTTAACAGACTGGCTGATTGGTTTTATGGAGCCGATTGTTGCTGGTAGCCTGCTGCACGCGAGTGTCATGATGGGCGTCCTTCTATCAGTACTCTCCAATATTTTTAATAATCACCCGGCTCTTATGGTTGGAACACTTACTTTAACGAATATGGATCTAAGTTTACTTGAATTGAAAGTAGCCTACCTGGCAAACGTAATTGGCAGTGATATGGGATCGTTATTACTTCCAATGGGGACGCTTGCAACCCTGATGTGGATGCACATAGTTAGAAAAGGAAAAGTGAAAATTACCTGGTGGGAATACGTTAAAATCACAAGTGTTGTCATACCTCCAGCTGTATTATTTACCTTAGTCGTTTTATATTATTGGGTTTCCTGGCTA
This sequence comes from Neobacillus bataviensis, assembly GCF_019969725.1. Next base: position 193,346 of record NZ_JAHXYW010000001.1, on the reverse strand, counting down.
TTTGGCGGGGTACTGCAAAACTAAACCATTTGGGAAAAGGAGATTTAAGATGTTAGTTGATTTTGTTGATTTAATAGGGAAAAATATTGAAGTTGAAATTTCTGGCGGAAATTTTCACAAAGGAACCCTTCTGGATAGTGGATCGGACATGATTGTTTTATACGATAACAAAAAACATTCCTTCCTCTATATTCCCTTTATTCATGTTCAAAGATTGAAAGAAACCATGTTAAACGAAGATGAAGAGAACTCTTATCAACCACCTTCAGAAAAACCGATTGAAATGGAAGTATTATCGTTTCGAAAAGCATTAAATTTTGCTAAAGGACTATTTGTTCAGGTGTATGTAGCAGGAAATAAATCCATTCATGGTTACCTAACCAGCATTATGAATGACTATTTTGTTTTTCACTCTCCTGTATACAAAAAAATGTTTATTTCGATGAATCATGTTAAATGGCTAATTCCCTATCCGCCAAACACAACGCCTTATTCCTTAAGCAGCGAAAACCTGCAACAAATGACTAAAGCCACACCATTAGCAAGATCACTAGATGAGCAGTTGAAAAAATTTGAAAATCAACTAGTGATTATTGATGGAGGGGAACATAATGAAAAAATTGGGTTACTCCAAAAAATTCGCAATAACAAAATCACTTTAATAACAGCCGATGGAGAAAGGGTAATCCGAAATTTGGAGCATATTAAAACAATACAATTACCGTAAGAAAAGAGTGATCGTCTATGAGTATTATACCTACACAAAAAGAATAATCCACCTACGTTGGCAGACGCTGATGGATTATCCATAAACTTCTAGAGTTATAGTTTGACCGTATCGTTCGGGATGCGGTCTTTTTTTGGTGTACCACCTATTGTTAAGATATGTGATTGATAAAAGAATTGTTCGAGGAAAAAAATCCAATTAAGCCATTTTATTAGTCCCTCGTTTAATGAGAGGTTTCACAGATGGTAAGTTCGCAATATAAACCCCAGATAAAACGAGGATTCCACCTATAATTTGGCTTATCAAAATCGGGTTCCCCAAAATAAAATGGGAGGCAATTATAGCAACAAACGGCTGAATATTCATAAACATGGAAGCCGTACCGGCACCGGCCTTCGCAACTCCCTTATTCCACCAAAAACCGGCCACACCTTGTGCGAGAATCCCTGCTGCAATCAGTAAAATCCACATGAATATGGAATGGCTGACGACCGATCCGCTGACAATTCTTTCTACCCCAGCGGCGGGAATCATAAAGACACTGCCAAGGACAGTTGCATAAATCGTAATGACAAAGGAATTCATCGTCTTCGACAGTCCTCGAATAAATAATAGACTTATACAAAGACAAAGCATCGCGATTAAAATATTGAAATCGCCCCATGAAATTCCGATTGAACCTTTTCCAACCCCAATGATTGAAAATACGCCAATTAAACTGATCAACGCTCCCGACGCCTTTTTTAAGGTTAATTTTACTTTAAAAATAATCCGTTCTAATAAAATCGTAGCAATGGGCGAAAGCGCAAGGATTAAAGAAGCATTTGCAGGTGTTGTGTGTTTGAGCCCCGTAAAATAAAAGGTTTGATTAAGAAGCGTTCCAAAGATACCAACACCAAGCAGGTATTTCCACTCCGTATTTGTTGGCCTCTTCATCCCTTTAACGGAGAAGGCAACAATGATTAAAAACAGTGACGTAAAACAGATCCGGACGGTTGACAAAAACACGGGTGAAAATCCTTGAAGCAAGTAAGCACTAACAGGATAATTGCATCCCCACAGAACCGATACTAAAAACAAGCTTAATAGAGTTTTTTGATTACTACCTGACATAGGCATAAACACGCCTTTCTGATCGTTCATTGATGTAAATCCATTTGCTTATTATAGCATCTTATTTCGTGTGTCGAAAGATTATTTTAAAAATCACTTTAAAATAATTCATTCGTATAATTAAATAAAGGACCATAATCGGAGTGGAATGTATGAATAATGAGTTTATTAAAAAGGAAGGGCAGGTTTTTCCCGGAAAGACCTACGAGGAAGAACTGTTAAAACCGGTTTTTAACGATCAAAGGGATTACCTTTTTCACGTTATGTTCGACATCCACCGGGCTCATGTGATCATGCTCAAGGAGCAGGAAATCATAAAAACCGAAGAAGCGAGAAGAATGCTGGAGGGGATTAATAAGGTTGCAAGTACAGATTCAATTCAAATCACTTACGATCCACAATATGAGGATTTATTTTTTATGATTGAAGCTAAAATAGCGGAGGAAATCGGCGAAGAGCTTGCCGGAAAAATTCATATCGGGAGAAGCCGGAACGATATGGGGGTGGCCATGTACCGCCTGGTGTTAAGGGAACATCTGTTACAGCTGCTTGAAAGTAGTTATCAATTGGGTGAGGTATTACTTGAGAGGGCTGAAGAACATACCGAAACCTATATGACGGCCTATACCCATACCCAGCCCGCACAGCCAACGACCTTAGGGCATTATTTATTAGCCATTTATGATGTGTTAATGCGTGACATCAAACGTCTTTGGTCTGCCTTTGAAACGGTTAATCAATCTCCGCTCGGTGCGGCAGCCCTATCGACGACCGGTTTTCCAATCAATCGTTCTCGTACCTGTAAATTATTAGGGTTTAATAATGTAATAGAAAACTCTTATGACTCGATCGCGGGTGCCGATTATTTACTAGAAGCGTCCACCGCTCTAATGGCCTGCATGTTGAATACCGGAAGATGGATTCAAGATTTTCTCTTGCATGTCACAAGAGAATTCGGCTCATTCATGGTAGCGGACCCCTATGTTCAAGTCAGCAGTATTATGCCGCAGAAACGTAACCCAGTGTCGATCGAACACTCACGGGCGTTGGCAAGCAGTTCTTATGGGGATGCGCTCGCAGCGGTTCAAATGATTCATAATACGCCCTTCGGTGATATTGTCGATACGGAGGATGATTTGCAGCCTCATTTATATCGGGCATTTTCGAAAGCCAACCGCGTAATGAAAATCATGTATGCCGTTATGATGACACTAACTGTAAACGAGGAGCATTTAAAGGTCATGTCTGAAAAATCCTGCATTACTATTACCGAGTTCGCCGACACCTTGACAAGGAACTATAATATTTCCTTTAAAAAAGCACATTCCATCGCGAGCACCCTTTCAAAAAGGACGGTTAAAGAGCAAAAAGAATTGTTCGATTGGAAGGTGGATGAAATAAATTCAATGCTTAAGGATTTGGCCAAAGTATCGCTCAGTGAGGAAGATTGGAAAAAAATTATATCCTCTGAAAACTTTGTCGAAGTGAGAAGGATTCAAGGAGGACCAAACCCTAAAGAGGTTAAGAGGATGATCGAAGGTCGAAAGCACCAATTAAGGGAAGGCTTAAAAGATTTGAAGCTTATGATTGGCAAACTAGCTAGTAAAAGGAAAGAATTGGTGGATTTCTGCTTGTAAAGATAAAAACAGTCTTAAAAAAGGCTGTTTTATTTTTTTGTCCTCTTTTTAATAGTAGATTTTTTTTATATGATAGAGTAAGGGGTGGTTGAATGCGATTACATACTAAGTTAATGCTCGGGATCTCCATTCTGATTATTGTGATGGGAACGATTATTGAATTTACTTTTAAAAATATTTTGGAAACCAATTTGAAGCATGAAATCGGGTCGAAGGCCTTATCGGTAGCGCAATCGATCGCCAATATGCCTGAAATACAAGCAGCGTTTCGAACCGAAAATCCTTCGGCCATTATTCAGCCCATTGCTGAGAAAATTCGTCATCAGGTGGGGGCAGAATTTATTGTTATTGGAAACCGGGATGAAATCCGATACTCGCACCCCAATCCAAGCCGTTTAGGGCAAAAAATGGTTGGGGGAGATAATGACAGTGTATTTAAAGGGAAATCGGTCATTTCTGAATCGACAGGAACCCTTGGGCCCTCTTTAAGAGGAAAAGCACCGATTTTTAGTGGTGGTGAGGTCATTGGTGTTGTTTCGGTTGGTTATCTTCAGACTGATATTCAAAAAGAAGTTTCGAAAATACAACGGAAAATCTTTGTTGCTTCGCTGATTATTTTAGCAGGAGGACTTATTGCTGCTCTACTAATCTCTTTAAATATCAAAAGGGCCATTTTCGGATTTGAACCAAAGGAAATAGCCTGGATGTATCAGGAAAAGCATGCGATACTTGAGTCTATTCATGAGGCGATCATCGCAATCGATACCGATGGCCGGATCACAGTTGTAAATGAAACTGCTCATAAAATTTTGAATGTTCCGAATGATATTTTACTAAGGGGCAAAAAAATTGATGATGTTCTTGAAAATACGAAGCTTTATGACGTCGTTAGATCAGGAAGAGCAGAGTATGATCAGGAAATAATGATTTTTGGGGACGTCTTTTTGGCTAACCGCATTCCTATTTTTAATAAGCGGGGAATAGTCGTAGGAGCTGTTGCCAGCTTCCGGAACAAGTCCGAGCTTGCTTCGCTCCTTCAGGAATTATCACATGTAAAAGCTTATGCGGAAGGACTGCGTGCCCAGACGCACGAATATTCCAACCGTCTGTACACTTTACTGGGCTTGATCCAGCTCGGTTCCTATAAGGAAGCTATTGATTTTATTTCTAGAGAGGTGGACGTCGCCCAAGGGTTTATTCAATTTTTAATGCGGGAAATTCCGGATCCGATTATTGCAGGATTCATTTTAGGAAAAGCAAGTTTAGCAAGCGAATTGAAAATTGATCTTTCAATAGATAGAGAGAGCAGCTTTAAGGATCTCCCTTTAGAAATTAGCAGAGATTCATTAGTGACTATTATAGGAAATTTAGTCAATAATGCCTTTGAAGCTGTTAGGGAAAATGGCATGCAAGAAAAACGAGTTTCACTGTTTTTAACGGATCTTGGAAAAGACCTGATAATTGAAGTAGAGGATAACGGGAAAGGTATAGACTCAAAGCATCAGGACCAAATTTTCTCAGCAGGTTTTTCAACCAAGAATACCGGGAGTAATGCCGGAATCGGCTTAAGTTTGGTACAAAAAGCAATAAACGATTTAGGGGGTTATGTTACCTTTTCTTCGAGTGCGGGAGAGGGAACGATTTTTACGGTGGCGATACCAAAGCAAAGGGGGAGTTTGAATGAAAGTGACGGGATACAAGCCTATCGAAGTGTTAATTGTTGAGGATGACTTGAGGATTGCGGAAATTCAAAAACGGTTTCTAGAACAGCTGGAAGGTTTCCAAACGGTTGGGATTGCCGCCAGTTATGTGGAGGCTAAGACCTTAATTGAGATCCTGCAGCCCGATTTGCTTCTGTTGGATGTTTATTTTCCTGATATGAATGGACTTGAGCTATTGAAGGAAACCAAACAGCAAGCAAAACAAATGGACGTCATCATGATAACGGCCACAAAAGAGATACAAATGGTCCAGGAAGCTATTAGCATTGGGGTATTTGATTACATTATTAAGCCGGTGGTTTTTGACCGATTTAAGCAATCTTTGCAAAGGTATCAGGAGTATCACAATAAGCTGATTCAATTAAATATGGAAAATACCCATGTTACCCAGCAGCAGGTGGACATGCTTATTCGTAAGGAAAGTGAAGGAGCTGGAGGCATAAGTGGCGACAGGGGGTATCTGCCAAAAGGGATTGACCCGCTTACTCTTGATAAAGTACTGGAGGTTCTCGAGAAAGTGGACGAGGGTTTAACGGCCGAACGGGTCGCCAAAGAAATCGGCGTCAGCCGAACCACCGCCAGACGCTACCTCGAACACCTCGTAGCCCAAGAAAAAATCGCCGCCGACCTGGCCTACGGAACCGTGGGTCGACCGGAGAGGGTATATATGTGTTGTTTGTAGTTTGGTGTCAGGCACCGTAAAAAGACATTTTAGGTGATTTGTCCACTCCACGCGGACATTTGGGACAGGCATCTGATTGGATGCTTGTCTTTTTTATTTTTTCTAATTGATTAACCTACCAAGATAAGGTAAAATAAAAATAGACTATATAGTCTATTTAAGGAGGAGGAAATTAAATGGGAGTATATATTTTTTTGGTCAAATAATAAACCGACTAGTCATTTTAAATGAATTTCTACGACCAAAGTTCCAGACTTCTTTAAGACCATCAATGCTGAAGAAATCCTTCCCAATATCGATTCGCTTAAAAATAACAGCCCTTATAATGAAATCAATAGATACGAGATATAGCTCTATAAAGGAGGAACCAAAAATGACTTTAAATATATTTTTCTTAACTATTACCATCAAAAAACGTAAAATGAGTGTAAATGACGCGGTCCATCAAGAAATGGTTGAAAAGTTGTACGAAAAAAATAAAGATCAGCAAATTTCAATGCCTCACTTTATGTAAAAAGAAAAACCCTTGATTCATGTCACTTAATCAAGGGTTTTAACTATTATTTAGCTACCTGATAAAAAGCGTAATCCCGCAAATATTCCGGAAGCTGCAGCAGTGATTGCAATTCAGCAACAGTCCCGTTTGGTTCAATATCAATATCCAATATGTTATAGCTCCAATCAATTTCCGCTGGGATATGGATGGCATTAATTCCAAGCTCAATCGCTGGCTTAATATCTGTTTTAAGAGAATTACCGACCATCCAGGTGAAATACTTCTCCGTCGCAATCTCATCCAGGACCATTTGCAACGCGTATGAATTTTTGTGTTCACAAATAAACACACGCTCTCCAAAGTAATTTTCCAAACCTAATTGGTTAATTTTCCTTCTTTGATTTTTTTCATCGCCGCCAGTAAATAAAACTAAATCATGGCCATCCTCCTGCAGCCTATCCAATACTTCATATAAATAAGGGAACGGCTGCACATCAATCTGAAAAACACTTTGGCCGATACTGTGTATATGTTTTATTTCAAAATCTGAAATTCCTCTTCCATATTTCACGCAAAAATATTTATAGGTTAAAACGAGCGATTCGGGATATAAGGAAGAATGTAAGCCGAATTCTTCAACATTTTTTAAGTCAATCTCCAACTGTTTTTGGAGGATCTCTTCTCTCGTTGCAGAATGAAACCAATCGAGCATTTGATCAGCAAATTGGTTTTTAGACTTCCTAAAGTACTTGCTGCAGTGGATGAGGGTATCATCTAAATCCATTATTAAGGTTTGTTGATTCATAAAATCAATTCCCCCTCTAATAGTGGTGTAGAATAAATATATGGGTAAACACCATCCAAATGCTAAAAAAAGAATGTCCTCCTGAAAAATACACCATAGGTATTAGGGGACAAAATCTGACGAATAATCTAAATGAAAATAACCTAGTTGCTCAATTTCCCCCTTGCATATATTAATAAAAAATATTTTAGGACCCCGTATCTTTTCCCCTGCCTTAAATCGTTTATAGTGTAGAGAGTGCTAAAGGAGTGAAAAAAACATGTCACACAAGCCGAGACCATTCCCGTTAGAAGGTCCACATCATGAAGACGATCCATTTTGGAAAGAACATTATCCAAAATTGCAGCGATATTGCCGCTTCCTTGCTCAAAATAAATGGGATGGCGAAGATATCGCCCAAGAAACGTACCTGAAGGCATTGAAATATCAGCAAAAAATGTCTACAGCTTTATTAAATAAAATTGCCTACCATCATTGGATTGATCTGCTCAGAAAAAGGAAGCATGAAACGATTGAATCAGAAATTGAAAAGGTATCGACAACTCATCAATTGGATGAGACTGTCGATATGCTGATCGAGCAATTTACACCAAAGCAGGCAATCATCTTTTTGTTAAAAGAGGCATTTCAATATCAAATAAAGGAGATTGCCGACATCTTAGAAACAACAGAAATGGCTGTAAAGTCCAATTTGCATCGAGCCAAAAAGCGGTTGGAAAAAGAAAATCATTCTCATTCCTTAGAAATTTTCTGGGATGAAGAGGAGCGGGAGCAGCTTACAGAGCTTTTTAAAAAATCGTTGTTAATGGAAGACCCTACCGTCCTTATTCAAACTATCCCAACACTACAAAGTATGTTTAACGGAACAAATCTCGTAACACGGCCAACTCCATCAAACTCTCCTTCAAGCACTCTCTGTATGGCGGCATAGCCAATTCATCGCTTTAAGGAGGAGTTAATCATGAGTACCATTCCATATGTAATCGAACATTCCAATCGCGGGGAGCGTTCCTACGATATTTATTCAAGGTTATTAAAGGACAGAATCATTATCATTGGGGATGAAATCAACGATCACGTGGCTAACAGTGTTGTTGCCCAGTTACTATTTTTAGCAGCGGATGCTCCGGATAAAGAAATTTCCCTTTATATTAATAGCCCTGGCGGATCCACCTCTGCGGGCTTTGCTATTTTTGATACAATGCAATTCATTAAGCCGGACGTTAGAACAATCTGTACCGGCATGGCGGCATCATTCGGAGCGATGCTATTGCTGGCGGGAACGAAGGGGAAACGATATGCGCTGCCAAATAGTGAAATCATGATTCATCAGCCATTGGGCGGGGCGAGAGGGCAGGCAACCGAAATCGAAATTTCCGCTCGGAGGATTCTGAAATTAAGGGAACATATTAATCAAATCATTTCCGAGCGGACAGGGCAGCCGCTTGAAAAAGTAGCCCGAGACACAGACCGCGACTTTTTCATGAGTGCCGAGGAAGCTAAGGAATATGGGATCATCGATGAAATTCTATATCCAAAATGAGACACAAAAAGGGCAGGTATTTTAACCTTGCCCTTTGTTTGTTTTATTAGCTTTTCTTTCCTTCAAATTTCATCTTATATTCAGCATCGCTCATATTCGGGTTCTTTCTTGGCTGTGATTTACTCATCACTTTCTTCAATTCCACCGTGGCATCATCATTTGTATTATACTTTCCATCCATCCGGTTCACTCCTTTCTATTTGACTCTTGTATAACAACATGTTTTGGTGCTTTTGGATACCCGTTCTTACCCGAATCGTCTGGCCCCGTCAGGTTATTTCGATGATCCAGAACCTTTCCGGAGTATTCAATCGGATTATTTTTTGGCATAAATTTCACCTCCATTTATAGGATGGTTGAAAAATTAATTCGAATGCAGAGAAATTGTTTTTTTCGGATTTGAAAGAGAAAAGTTACGTATGATTTTGGAATCGCTGATAAATTCGGGAAATTCGCCGATAAACTTACGGAATTCGCTGATAAATCATAGAAGAGATGTAATATTACACTAAATAATTTACGATTTTGCAAAAGTTTATTTCTTATTTGCGAATATATCTAGTTTATTTGCGAATTCACTAGATATATTTGCGAATTAATCTGGTTTATTTGCGAATCGAGATTAGTGCCTCACAAAACACAAAAAGCTGAACCAATGTTTGGTTCAGCCTCAGGGAAGATCTTATTTTCCATTCCCAGCGCCAATTCGTCTAGTGGCGCTAGCTGATTTTGCAGGGTCCGTTTCTGAGGTACTAGTAAATGTAAGATCCGTAGGCACCGGTTGAACACCAGTTTTGCTATTCTTAGGGATTTTTACATAAACTGGAACATTAACCGTTTTCCCAGCCTCTACTTCGATAACGTTATTCTCCAACATGATATCCCATCCAGCCTGTGTCTTGGCGTTAAGACGGATGAGATCACTGCTGTTTCCAGAATTCGTTACACTGAAATTATAAACAGCGACCCTTCCAGGTGCGGCGAATTCTGACGTGCCATTCGCAATAGCAACCCCGCGTGTAAAGGAACCTGCACCATCTATATTACGGACAGCAACCCGGTATGAAAGTGCACCAGTTGCGTCATGTTTTTTTCCTAAAATATAGAAGTGGAGCCTGTTATTTTCATCCTTATATTCACTAACAACTCCAGCCCCGGTACCAGCCTTGAAAAGAGAATCGGCTAACTGCTGATAATCACCTTTAGACAGCATAGCAGTTGTACCATCCGGCCGTTTAAAGTCGACCAAATTGATATCCTCTTTATGGGAGTCAATGACCCAAATGTTTGGAGCAGACTCGGTATTCTTTGTTTTCGCTAATAATACACCAGAGTCTGGGACAAATGAATCGTATCCGACTCTGTCAACAACTTCGAGGGTGTAATTATTGTACCATTTGGCACCGCGCTGCATGTCAGCACGCCAATCATCACTAAGAGAGTTCGCTGGTGTATTGTCCACCATGCTGATGTTAATACCGTGAAGACCAGTACGTCCAAATTGACTGCCGGTCGGCACCTCGCGTGAAATGATATCCGCAAAGACTGGACCACTTTCGACAAGCTTGTCTCGATCTAAACTTAGATATTGATCAGGTGCCAGGAAGCCCTGCTTGATTTTATTCCGGAGCATATGATGTGAAGGGGCCGATGCGCCTAATGTGGATGGAACCATCCATCTTGTGTGCGGGCCGCCTGGGCCATTGAAGCTGCCGCGGCTCATTAACTCCCAAGGTCCAGAATAAGTACGAGAAACGGGAATACCATATGGATTGTTGTAGTTATCGCCAAGGCTCATTATATGGCCGAATTCATGTGCGAAGGTACCCATTCCATCATTTTCACCTTGGATAGAGGTGCCACCGCCAGCACTTGACCAAATCCCTTTTGCTGCATACCAAGAAGTCCATGGGACATAGCGGGTTACAGCTGAATTTGACATTCCTGCAACATTAGGACCAAAAGAAGGGGTTACGGATTTAGCGTTTTGGAACATCATTTCGCCTAGCTCCTGCCAAACGCCAGATTCATCATACCCTGAATGAACAATAAATCTAAAGTCGAAGGTTTCACCGGATGCTGCCAGGTCAGCTTGAGCTTTTTGAACTGCCTCTGTACGAAGATTTCTTCCCTTGAATCCTGCAGGCATGTTTACCTGCTGTCCAAATTCATTCAGTCCATACTCAAATTCATTTCCATCCATTCGATACGGACCAAATGCCTTCAGCTCAATTTTCCACTTGCCAAAAGAATTCTCACGCCAGTATTCATTAACTGTTCGATAATTGTTTAATGAGGAAGGCTTATTAAGGAAATCCTCCCACCATTTGCCGAGCTGATCACGAGGGACTTTTCCAGTGCCAATTGGATTACCGGCTATCTCCGAGCCCTCAGGTTGGCTTAAAATAAAATCGCGATCGGGGAAATCAACGATGATTAATGCTCCTTTAATAACTCTTTCTGGTTGAATCTCAGCGGTATTCCAGTCAATTCCTGGAACAGGACGGTAATCACTCCAGGACATATCCCGAGGCAGAACCCAGGACTGGGAATCAACGGGTTCTGGAAAATCAGATAAACCAGGCTGTTCGGCGTACGCTGTAGTTGAAATGGCTGTTAGTAAAAAACTAATCAAAAATACTAGAGTTCTTTTCAAAAATTCAACCCCCTCAATGTTTTATCTGTACAGGAAAATAATAGCATTTTCTGACTATTTCGAATATGGAAATAAATTAAAATGTAAAAATAAGGATTAAATTACTATTAATAGGAGGCTAGAAAAAACAAGATTAGGAGAAAATGAGTATAAAAAAATAGGTAAAAAACACTAATGTTTGTCCACACTTTTGACGTTGGAAACGAGCCGAGGAATTAATCGCCCGCGTGGCGATAAAATGTATAGCAATTAAACGATAAAAAAAAACGGGAGGTGACTTTCACCTTCCGTTTTACATTTCGTTTTTAAGAGCGCTGAATGGTAGATGTGGAGAAGTTTTTCACCATTTTTTGCAGGTTTCGGTGCGCCTCTCTTAATTTAATCGTTTCATCAATGATGTTTTGGAAACCTTCCAAATCTCTATCAGATGCATTCAATAAGGACTTCGGGATTCCTTCGACAATTTGTTGTAGGGATAATTCCATAGCCATGACAATGACCACCTTTCAACTAATTAGTAAGACATCTGATTTGTCTTCCTTAATATTTTTCGATTGTGTCCAGTTTTTCCTGCCAGCACCTTAGAAAACTTATCTACAAATAGCCCAAGATTTTTATCAAGATAGTAAAAATCCTGCATAAAACGACACCATTTAATATGTAGTTCCTATCATTTGTAGAAAAATATTAACGCTAATTCGATTTTGCTGCTTCATAGTGTTCATAAAACACCTTAAAAAGCCGATCATCTCCGCCGCGATCAGGATGTAATGCTTTTAGTAGTTTTTTAAACTCTTTCTTTACCAAATCTTTGTCAGCATTTGCGTCTAATCCTAATAACGACGGAAAATTAATAGAAGCAGGTTCTGAAATAGCATATTCCGCCTGCAGCATTTTTTTCAAAGATCGCACTTTCGCTTGTTCGATACGGAAACTACTTTTGAGCTCCTCAATCTCATCCTTCAATTTCTGGTTTTCCTTGAAGGTTTTCTCCCAATCCTGATAATCAACACCAAATTTTTTGCGATTTTCTTCTATTATTTTTTCTAAAATAAAGGCAGCCAAATCATTGGGTTTAATCAGGTAGTCAATGTTTAAATTTGTAGTCCGTTTCGCTTTTAGTTTTCCATCGAGAATCCAACGGATAACCATTTGCTCGCTCGTTGTAATGCCCTCGGCACCTAGTAATTTCGTTACTTCTTTCACATTTAGCATGTCCTCAACTCATATCCCAACTTAGTAAAATCTAAATTCAATGTAACATAGATAATTTTTTCCTAGATTACCATCATGTATTAATTTGATTAAAATTGCTTTTCGTAATTTTTACAGCCTGTCTATTTTAATCCTTTGTCCCTATATTACGAGTGAAAGGAGGAAAAACAGTCCAAAGGAACCTATTTTAATAGTTTCAGAATTGTTAAACTATTATTAATCATCATGGGTTGGCTTCCATAAAATCTGTTAGGGGGAATACGATGGAGCGAAAAGTACGCTTGATTCCGTACCAGGTAATGGCAGAGGTTGAAGAAGTAACCGAGGTGCCAAAAGGGGTTGAAATGATTCAGTCCCCGAAAGTTTGGGAAAAAACAAAAGGGAAGGGCATTACCATTGCGATCTTGGACACAGGCTGTGATCTCGCACATCCTGACTTAAAGGAACGGATTATTGGCGGATGCAATTTTACGAATGATGACAAAGGGAACAAATCGATTTATAAGGATTACAATGGGCACGGGACACATGTTGCCGGGACCATCGCAGCAACTGCGAACCAGCAGGGCGTAGTCGGAGTTGCCCCTGAAGCAAATCTATTAATTGTAAAAGTTCTTGATAGAAATGGCTCCGGTCAATATGACTGGATTATAAATGGAATCTATTACGCCATTGAACAAAAGGCGGATATCATCTCGATGAGCCTCGGCGGGCCAGAGGATGTACCGGAATTACACGAAGCCATCCAAAAAGCGGTGGCCAATAATATTCTAGTCGTCTGTGCTGCAGGAAATGAAGGAGATGGACAAGGTTCTACAGATGAATTCGATTATCCTGGATCCTATAACGAGGTTATAAGTGTAGGAGCGATCAACCTTGAACGTCATATTTCTGATTTTAGTAATTCCAATAAAGAGGTCGATGTGGTGGCACCCGGTGAAAATATCTTATCCACTTATTTGAAGGGGAAATATGCTAGACTCAGCGGAACCTCAATGGCAACACCACATGTCTCAGGTGCATTGGCTCTTATAAAATCTTTGTCAAATCAAGCATTCGAGAGAAATCTATCAGAACCAGAACTGTATGCCCAATTAATAAGGAGAACGGTCCCATTAGGATATTCTCCAAAGCTTGAAGGTAACGGGATGGTCTATTTAACAGCGGTAGATTATTTAGTAGACGTATTCAAAGAATCAACGAATGTAGTCAATGTTTAACATTTATAAAAAGCTTGTCCTGCAAATACCCAATCATTTCTATGAAAAATTCATTTAATAGAAATGAAAGGAGTTGAGTTGGATGAGCTCACAAAGTTTTCGAGACTTTGCAGATAGGCTTGTTGGTCAAGAAGTAGAAGTTGTAACGAATAATGGGACCTATACAGGAACACTAGAATATGTTGGCGGCGACAGCATTATTTTACGTACTAGAATCAGAGGCCGCGCCGTAAGATTGGCTATTCGCATCGCGTTAATTATCGCCCTATTCAGTTTGTTAACAGGTCGCAGATTCACTTTTTAAAAAAATAGAGTCTAAATAAGAGTGGCTGCCAGTATTTAGGGCAGCCATTTTCATTCGGTGTCTAACGGTGAGTTCAAATGATCGTCAAATAAATCAATAAATAAACTGCCATTGGATGAAATGACGGCATATTGAACCGCCTTGATTTGTAAACTTCGCGATTTTAATTCCTGATCCAGCCATTGTTTTGAAAAATTTTGGTTAAAATTCTTCTCAATTACCTTTCCATCCATAATGAGTTCTTTTGGCAGGATAACGTTTTCGCTTGAATTAGCAGGATTAAAATCTTTCTTGCTGACATTTTGAAATTGTGTTTTTTTCAAAACTGATAATTTGCCGCTCACCTCTAAGAGCGCATATTCCACCTCAAAAATATCAAATATTCCTTGCTCTCTAAGCTGCTGATTTAAATCATCCAAGGTATATCTTATTTTTTTCATTTGGGCATCCAGAATTTTCCCATTATCAATGATGACCGTTGGCTGCCCGGATAGCCACCTGCGAAAGGGCCGGCTGTTTGCAGAAATAAGGGATAAGAAAAAATAAATCAAAATAAGGGCGAGAAAAGAAGCAATCATCGGACCGAAGTGGAGATTTGTATCAAATCCCATGTTCGCAACAAAAGAACCTATCGTGATTGACAAAGCAAAATTATAATAATTTGTATGGGAGTTAACCTGTTTTCCGATCCATAGTGAAACGACCATTAAAACGATATAGGCAATACACGTACGGATAATCGCGTCAAAAACAACATGCAATCTACTTCATCCTTCACTTTTAATTGTTTCTATTTCAGTATGGTCTAAAATGGTAATTAAAATGTAAGATAATCTGCCATATTTGTAGTTCTGATTGATGTTGTGAGTTATCATCAAAGAGGGGGTGTTTAGGTTGATTATTGAGGAATTGACTTCGCTTGAGAAATCTATCTCGGAGCTTTCTGAGCTATTGGTGAAAGTAGTCGATGATGGCGCAGCCGTAGGCTTTCTGCCGCCAATGAAACCATCATTTGCTAGGGAGTATTGGGAAACGGTTTTATCTCCTGGTGTGATTTTATTTGTGGCGAAAATGAACAATAGAATCGTCGGGAGTGTTCAATTACATTTATGCAGGAAACCAAACGGTTTACATAGAGTCGATATCGCCAAGCTCATTACGGATCCTGACTTTAGGCGGCAGGGTTTAGGTCGGGCATTAATGCAAAAAGCAGAGGAACGGGCAATACAAGAAGGCCGGTCATTGTTAGTTCTAGATACTAGGGAGGGAGATCCCTCTAACAAACTTTATCAATCATTGGGATTTATCGAAGCAGGACGAATCCCGAACTTTGCCAAGTCAGCAAACGGGGAGCTGCATGCGACTGTTTTGTATTACAAAACTCTATAATAAATAAAGCGGTGTTCAATGTGAACACCGCTTTATATTTGCTTCGCTTTCCTCCGTACCCTAAAAAACAACTTCAATATTGGCGGAACCGCAAAATAGATAAATAGGAGCCGGAATAATTGGTACCCGGTTACCATTGATAAATCTGCATGCACTTCATGGGCGAGTATACCCATTTGATCCATACCGCCGGGTGCTGTGCTTAAAAAACTTGTAGACGGAGTAATATGGTAATAGAAAACAAGCAGCAAGCTTAAGCCGATGGAGCCTAGTATCATGACCATGCCGCTTATTAGGGCAAGGGTAATCATTTTACTTTTGTGCGGCAATTTTTCCGGTTTTAATAATAACCCTATATAACCGCCAATCAGGAATTGTGAAAGGTCCAAAATCGTTGGAGATAGGGGAGGCCCATGTAGTCCGGAAATATTGATGACGGCAGTTCCGATAATCGGCGCCAATAAGAATGGAGTGGGAAACCTAAGTTTTTTTCCAAGGAAAGCACAAAGCACACAGACAACCGCAAACAAAAGAATGGTTGGGAAAAATGGTTCAGATAATGCTGCTGTCTTATGAGTGATGTCTGCAACAGGACCCGAGTTAACTTTTTGAAAAAAAGGTCCTAAAACCAGAAAGGGAACAAAGAAAATGATCATCAATAATCTTGCCACCTGAAGGAAGGTAACTGTTGTGATATCAATTCCTTTTACTTCCTCGGCAAAGGTAATCATTTGAGAAAGCCCGCCTGGAATACTGCCTGTTAGCACCGTTGGATAATCTACACCGGTAAGTTTGGAGATAATGAAAGCAATTCCCGCGCAAAATACAACAAGCGTTACTGTCATAAGGAGCATCGAAGGAAGCTTTTCAACAATTTGCAATAGAGCATCCTTTGTAAACGAAAGTCCTATGGAATAACCCACAATGATTAGCCCGATATCCCGAATGTATCTTGGCCAGAATAACGGAAGCTTCACTAACCTTGCGCCAATCAGGACAGCGGTCATCGGACCAAGCAGCCATGGTATAGGCGTATGAATGATAGTGAAAATTATTCCACCAATAAAGGCAATTACCAGCGTGATCAAAAAACGTATTCTTTTGTCATCCGAATTGATTGGCAAATACTTCAATAGAAACCCTTCTGACATAAAAAATTTATTAAAAGATTAACCTAAGCCAACATTTCACTAGGCTGATTGGCTTCCTGGCGCTGTTCTTTTATTAGAATGCCCCCAATTAAGCCAAACATGGAAAACAGGACGGGGATGATAAACCCATAGTGATAGCCAACACTGCTGCTGGCCGCATGAAAATGGTCTAATACTTTTCCGAAAATAATTGGCAGAAGTACCGCGCTTAAAAATCCACCTGTATTGGCGAATCCTGAAACCACCCCTACCTCTTTCATCGGGAAAGATTTGCGGACCACAGCAAAGGTCAACGAGCTAGCCCCATTTCCATAACCAATGATAAAGAAAAGAACCACCAGCATACTATAAGATGGCTTGCCATTGAATAAAAGGAAAGCAATCCAGCAAATAAAAACAATAATATGGACAATGATATATGGTCGTTTAATGGACTCCAGACGGCCGGAAATCCAGCCTGTGAGCGGAGCGCCAATAAGAGCCCCAACCAAACCATACATAATCAACTGACTAGCATCCGATCGGCTCATCCCGTAAACATGCATGCCATAAGGAACAGCCCAAGAACCGATAAAACCAACATACGTACCGACCAAGCCAAAATGACATAAGAAGGTTGCCCATGCTTGACGATCGGAGAACATCCGTCTTAATAAAACCAACGTATTTTCACGCTTTTTCTCTTTTTTAACTTTTAAAGCTTCGTTCGTAAAAATTTTCTTTGGTTTGTTTACGAGAACAATATATAAAAGAAGTCCACATAAACATAATAGGATTCCTGTAATAAAAAATGGAGTTCTCCAGCCAGATAAGGTGATCCAAGCGGAAAAGGGAACGGTTGCCATTAAGAAACCAAGGCTTCCGCCCATCCCAGCGAATCCTAGTAAGCCGACAAATTCTCTTACTTTAAACCATTGGCTCATAATTAAAACCAAATTAACCCAAATCGTCGCATCACCCATACCTGCCATCAATCTGGCAATAAGAAGCATATATTCATTTGTTGCAAGACTATAAAGTACCGTTCCCAGCCCATTGAGTATAGCCCCAACGATTAAAAACACATTTGGACCAAACCGGTCAGAAAGGATACCAATCGGAACCTGCAGCCCAGCATAGGCCAAGAATTGAACACTGGTCAAGAGTCCGATGGTTGCCGCCGTAATGTTAAAATCTTTCATTAATTGATCGGAAATTAATCCCGGTGCTGTCCTTTGACTCACGATTAAAAAATAAGTGAACAAGACGGTGGCGAATACCACCCAACGATACCTGCTATTTTGTTTATTCAATGATCTCTACCCCTGTTTACTTTTATTCCCTTCCAATTATACTCTAATTTTTTCATAAATGGATTTTGAAAGGAAATTGGTTGCGTTTACACGAAAATTTTTTTTTGACAGAAGGCTATATAAAAAAAATCCCCGAGTAATCAGGGAAAATGGATATTAATTATGAAGCAGAATCGGGTGGTTTGAAGGATAGTTAAAATACTGCCGAACTGCAAGCGAAATTCCTTTTGCAATATTAACAGCCATCGTATAGATCAGGTGAAGGTTTGTGATAAATAAAGAAGATTCCACAGATGGATCATTTTCTAGGACGACTCCCATCACGCTGCAGTCGCCGATAGGAGGAAGCTGGTTTCCAAGACCTTCACCTGGCAGTAACGCGCCTTCTCGAACGACTATGGAATTCACGATCCCCACTGAACCTAGAACACTATCAATCGCAACAACAAAACTATTATCTGGAAGGCTGAGCCGCGTAAACGCCGGAATGAGGGTTTTCGCATCCATAGGAGACTGAAGATTTCCTAAAACAGTTAAGTGGCCAGGAAACAGGTTAGAAAGCAAGGTCCCGACAAACGGACCTAGACTGTCGCCGCTGATTCTATTGGAACCAATTCCAACGACATAAATATGCTTTGTTCCTTCGGGAATGAGGGAATGCAAGGTGTTGCGAATAAAAAGCGGAGCCATCTTATGATTGTAAGGGATAATTCTATTATTTTTATGCGAGTTTAACAAAACCATCTATTACACACCACCTATTTTTCTTCTTCATTTCGCTTATCGAAATGAATAGATAATTTACTATTCTGTTTTCATGTAAAATAATCCTTCCATGCAAACAGGAATTTCACTTAAATTTTCTTGCATTCATTTTCAATACACATAAATCTACCAATTCATACAAATAATGAAAGATATGATATGACAGTAGAGGGTGTATATTCGTTGACTATGTTTTCCTGGATTAGACATGAATGGGGACAAATGGTTAAAAATCCAAAGCTGATGGTAGCGTTAATTGTGATTTTATTTGTTCCCATCCTATATAGTGGAACTTATTTGTGGGCGAACTGGGATCCATACGCTCATTTAGAAAGACTGCCGGTCGCGGTAGTTAATGACGACGAAAAAGTCGATTATAAAGGGAGCTCGTACGCGATAGGTAATGATCTGGTTAAAGAATTGAAGAACGATATAAGTTTTAAATGGAATTTTGTCAGTAAAAGTGTGGCTGATAGAGGACTAAAAAATAATCAATATTATTTTGAAATTTATATTCCACGCGATTTTTCCAAAAGGGCCACGACGCTAACCGAGCAAAAACCGACGCCGCTTAATCTCTATTATAAAGTGAATATGGGCAGCAATTTCATTGCCTCGCAAATTGGAAGAAATGCCGTCGATAAGATTCGAACAAAATTAGCTCAGCAAATCAGCAAAAATTATGCTGAAGTCGTTTTTGGCAATATTAAATCGGTCGGAGAGGGCATGAACGAAGCAAGTAAAGGTTCAGGCCAAATTACCGAAGGCTTGAACAAAATAACGTCAGGAACCGAGGAAATTATCAGCGGCATGCAAAAGCAAGTCAATCCGTTAAGTCAACTGTCAAGCGGAGCACAAAAATTAAGCAATGCTGCCAAACAATTATCCGATGGTGCGGGGCAATTACAATCGGGTATGGCTCAGGTAAATAGTGGTTTGGGAACATTGGATAGTGGACTAAAACAGTTAAATAGCAGTTCTGCTCAACTGGCATCTGGGATGGGACCGCTGGTGAATGGTTCAAAGCAATTAAGCCAAGCGATGGAAGGGTATGCAACTGGCCACCCTGAATCTGCCAATGACACTGCCTATCAGCAAATGGTTCAAATTAGTAATAGTCTCAGTAGTGGTCTAGTAAAATTCGCTTCGAATTTTACCCCTTTTAATCAAGGATTGAATAAAGCCGCACAAAGTACAGGAACTCTTAGTTCGGGATCAGCCACGATTGCTGCTAAATTGAAAGACCTATCAAATGGTGCAAAGCAATTAGCTGCTTCACAGGCAAAAATTTCTACTGGGGCAACAAATGTTTATACAGGGTGGAATAGCGTGATTGGCCATTTGCAAACCTTGAAAGATGGGGAAGTGGACCTTGCTTCCGGCAGCAAGGAATTAACGGATAAATTGACAGATGGAGCAAAACAAATTCAAGCCATTCATTCCGGACAGCCTATTTATGAGATGATGTCCAATCCGGTCAGGCTAAAAGAGCAATTGGTACATAGTGTACCAAACTATGGAACAGGTTTAGCTCCCTATTTCTTATCCTTAAGTTTGTTCGTTGGGGCTCTATTGCTTTCCACGATCCTCCCGTTTCGGGCCACCAGCACCCGGCCTCCTTCGGCGATGGCCTGGTTTTTATCGAAATGGGTTATACTAGCTTTTATATCTATTTTTCATAGCATCATTACCAATCTCTTTTTAATAAAATTAATTGGATTGGATCCTGTGAACCCTGGTTTTCTTTACCTATTTACCTTTCTGGCAAGCTTGATGTTTATGTCGATTATTTTGTTGCTTGTGATTGCTTTGGATAATGCTGGGAGATTTCTAGCGATTGTGTTGCTTGTCTTGCAGTTGACCTCGAGTGCAGGAACGTTTCCAATCGAGCTCACACCAACGTTTTTACAAACGGTCCATTCGCTGCTGCCAATGTCCTATACAGTACAAGGCTTCCGTTCCATTATTTCAACTGGGGATTATCATATTTTGCGTACTGATGTCACAGCGTTGGTGATTTATTTGGTCGCTGCGGTTATTTTGACGTTGTTGGTGATAAGGGTCCTTGTGAAAAAACAGGCGGATTTAAAGGAAGCTTAGTGAAAAAGGGTCATTCCTGATAAATTTTTTTAAAATGAGGGGGATACGTGACCTAAATCAAAAGAAGAAACCCAATACGGTCACGTAGGAGTCATCTACGTGACCTAAATCCATTGAAGAATCACTATAGGGTAACGTAGAGTGGTTCTACGTTACCCAAAACGAGGTTGAGAAGAGGATTCAGGAACGTAGAGTGGTTCTACGTTACCCCAAAACGAAGTTGATAAAAGAATTCAGGAACGTATAGTGGTTCTACGTTACCCAAAACGAGGTTGAGAAGAGGATTCAGGAACGTAGAGTGGTTCTACGTTACCCAAAACGAGGTTGAGAAGAGGATTCAGGAACGTAGAGTGGTTCTACGTTACCCAAAACGAGGTTGAGAAGAGGATTCAGGAACGTAGAGTGGTTCTACGTTACCCAAAACGAAGTTGAGAAGAGAATTCAGGAACGTAGAGTGGTTCTACGTTACCCAAAACGAAGTTGAGAAGAGAATTCAGGAACGTAGAGTGGTTCTAGTTACCCAAAACGAGGTTGAGAAGAGGATTCAGGAACGTAGAGTGGTTCTACGTTACCCAAAACGAGGTTGAGAAGAGGATTCAGGAACGTAGAGTGGTTCTACGTTACCCAAAACGAGGTTGAGAAGAGGATTCAGGAACGTAGAGTGGTTCTACGTTACCCAAAACGAAGTTGAGAAGAGAATTCAGGAACGTAGAGTGGTTCTACGTTACCCAAAACGAGGTTGAGAAGAGGATTCAGGAACGTAGAGTGGTTCTACGTTACCCAAAACGAAGTTGAGAAGAGAATTCAGGAACGTAGAGTGGTTCTAGTTACCCAAAACGAAGTTGAGAAGAGAATTCGGTCACGTAGCCAGTTTTTCGTGGTGAACCATTTAGTTCAACAAAAAATTACATTCGAACCACTCTTCCATTAAACTTCTCTTTCCAATACCCCGTTGACATATCGGCAATCGCGACTCCGGTAGAGCTTTGCGATCCAATGAACTTCCCGTTACCTAGGTAAATGCCTACGTGGCCATCTTTTTTATAAGTATCAAAAAAAACAAGGTCTCCTGGCCGCATTTTACTTAACGAAACTTGTGCACCAGAATTTTTTATTGAATCTGTACTCCAACCTAATTCAATCCCCGCCTGGGCAAAAGCCCAATGAACAAAGCCCGAACAATCAAATCTTCCGTTGGCTACATCGTATTCATTTCTTCCTCCACCAAACACATAGACAGAGTTTCCGATGTATTTATAGCCTGCGGAGATAATTTTCTTAACGTTTCCATCCTCCAAAACCGGAGGCTCTATGTATTCCGTAACTTTAACAGTTTCAATCTGTTTTTTTAAGCCTTCATATTGTCCTTTTTGTTCCGAAAGCATGGAACGCATTCCTTCGAGGTTTGTTTTCGTGTTAAGAAGTCCAGTGAGTTTTTTGTCTAAAGCGGCCTTTTTACTGTCATATTCATTCTTTTCGGATTCCTGCTGTTCCAAAAGGGTCCGGTCTGCCTCCACAATCGATGCTACTGCTCCTACCCGGTCAATAAAATCACTCAAACTAGTTGAACCTAACAAAACATCGAGATAACTTAAATGTCTATTGCTTTGCTGATAGGAAAGGGCACGTTCTTTTAATACATTATTTCGTTTTTCCATGCTGTTTTTTAAAATACTAATATCCTTCTCAAGCTTTTGTACTTCAGATTTGGCCGCTGCGACCTCTAAATCAGATTCAACAATTGCCTTTTGATTATCATGAATTGCTTGATTGATTTTCTGCAATTT
Organism: Neobacillus bataviensis; assembly: GCF_019969725.1. The sequence goes on along the minus strand of NZ_JAHXYW010000001.1, from coordinate 170,743 downwards.
TTCATTGATACCATTATGTGATGCTGCTTGGGACAAAGAATTTTGATTCGATATGTTTGCTTCCGCATTAGCCTTTGGGGTTGTTAGAAAAGTAGATAATCCTAATATGATTAACATGGGTAGTATAAGTTTCATCCATTACACCTCTTTTGGAAATTTCGTAAAATTCAAACCACTAACAAGTCCACATTATAACAAAGCAGTTTTTCAGCTTTGTAATAGGGACTTTACAATTTAATATCAGCTCAAAGTGTATCCGCCTAATTTTAGAAGAAAATAAGCTCCCAATTTTATAAAAATCATAGTATATATAGTGAAAGTAGGTGAAAACATGACATCAGGAATGGGTATGAGTGGCTTCCCAGGAATGGGTATGAGTGGAATGCCAAGTATGGGCATGAGCGGAATGCCAAGTATGGGCATGAGCGGAATGCCAAGTATGGGCATGGGTGGAATGCCAAGTATGGGCATGAGCGGAATGCCAAGTATGGGCATGGGTGGAATGCCAAGTATGGGCATGAGCGGAATGCCAAGTATGGGCATGGGTGGAATGCCAAGTATGGGCATGAGCGGAATGCCAAGTATGGGCATGAGCGGAATGCCAGGCATGGGCATGAGTGGAATGCCAGGCATGGGAATGGGCGGCTTTCCAGGCATGGGCATGAGCGGAATGCCAGGTATGGGAATGGGCGGCTTTCCAGGCATGGGCATGAGCGGAATGCCAGGTATGGGAATGGGCGGCTTTCCAGGTATGGGCATGAGCACATCTCCAGGCACAGGCATGAGTGGAATGCCAGGAATGGGAATGAGCGGCTTCCCAGGCGCTGGAATGAGCGGAATGCCAGGCATGGGAATGTAAAGTCTTGTTGTTGATTGAAGCTTAAACCTGATTTCCAAACAAGTTAAGTAATATTAATATAACTAAAACATGCATACAAAAACCTTCCTAAATCCATTTTGGGAAGGTTGTTTTAATTATTTCATCACCCTAAAAAAAACTTCCAACCAAATACCCAAAATAAGCCAGCGTAATACCTGCCCCATAAGTAACGATGGTATAAAGGATAAAGTCCTTTTTATTTTTTTTAAAGAATAACTTTATCATTTCTAATTTCAGCGTTGAGAAGGTTGTATAAGCCCCCATAAATCCAGTTCCAAATAATAATACAATCATGATATCAGCTTTCGCGCCAGTGATCACACCTAAAAGAAATGCACCCGATAAATTAACCGTCAATGTTCCCAATGGTATGGCAGATTCGTGATTTAATCGTTTACTTATGGAATATCGAGCATTCGCCCCGAAAAAACCACCAATTCCGACTATTATCAAATGCAGGATTGTCACGATTTTTCCACCTCATTATTGACCTTAAATCCTATTCGGCTCATAAATAATCCTCCAATAATACTGACAAAAACATAAAGAACACCCAGTAACATATTTCCGGATTGAAACAATTTAACGGTTTCCACACTGAGAGTTGAAAAAGTGGTAAAAGAACCGACAAAACCGGTACCGATTACAGTAGACATCTGAGGTGAGAAAGAGAACTTCTTGAAAAAATTGGTTGTCAGCCAGGCCAATAAAAAACTCCCAAATAAATTAATCAGTAAAGTTGCGAATGGAAAAGTGCTATTCGTAAAAAAGGTCATTCCAATTAGATATCTTAATATCGCACCTAATGAACCAGCTATACCTACAAAAAGATAAATCAAAGCGAATTTTACCTCCTCTATAAAAGACTGCACCAACTAATTTTAAACTCTTATCGTCTCAATTAACAACACAAACTCCATTTGAATATAAATAAATGAATAAAAGCCAATGGAGGAGGAGTACGCTTTGAAAATCAATTATGAACACTCCTTTGAATTACCTAGGTCTATTGTATGGAAATATATTAAAGATGAAAATGTACTTAGAAACTCTCTCCCTGGATGCCGTTATTTTGAAGAAAGATCGACTGGAAATTACCTGGCTGAAATTGAAATTCATTTAGGACCAATTAAGGATATGTTTAAGCTGGAAATCTACACGATAGAAGAGGATCCAGCTTCAACCTACCGACTCCATGTAAAGGGAAAAGGGAACCTTGGAGAATTAAATGGCAATGGAGTTTTGCTTATTACAGAAAATCATGGGGGTACCAGCCTTTCATTCATGACTGATGCAGAGATCACTGGAGCACTCGCCTTAGCAAGCAAGCGCATATTAGACGGAACCGCTGATAAGAGTTTGGCAAACTTTTTTCAAAAAATGGAGAAAGAAATCAAAAAGAGAATTTATCTCTTGAAAAAAAGAAGCAGATGATGGTCTTCGATCAACTGCTTCTTTTTATTTTGCAGTAAATTAAAAAACGTTTGTATTCTAAAAACAAGGGGAATCTAGACATAGACGCATTCAAACTGTGCTTCGAAAGGAGGGGGACTTTGACGAATAGGGCAAGAATATTCATATACATATTATTCGTTGCCGCTGCGGCCTTGGCGATCTGGTCAAATCGTGTTCCACTCCAAAACACACTTTTTATCAAGGCAGTGATCCTGTATTGGTTTTTTAGTACGCTTTATTTTCATTTACGTACCATGAGCCGACAAGGAAATGTGACACTTGATTATGGAATGAACTACAGTTTGTCTTTTGTCATGTTCTCCGGGCCGTTAGGACTACTTATTTTCGAAACGATCTACCGATTTAGCAATTATTTTTATAAAAAGATCACCAAAACCGCGGATCCGGACGAATTCGAGCACATTTTTTATAACGTCGGATCGTTTGTATTACAAAATACTATTTCCTATTTTGTGTTCCAAGCCTTACAACAATATTTTCAAGCGATACCATTTGGCTTTTGGATTTTAATGTTTTTCCTGGCAACAATAAATGCTGTTATATCAGATACGTTCCTCACGATCATCTTCTACTTTTTAGGGGAAATAAAATCGAGGGAGGAGGTATTTCAATTTTTTAAAAGTAGAAGTATTCCCGATATGGGGAAAATCTCGTTCACAAACGGAATGTTATTTGTCTTCTTTCAGAAAGGACATTGGGAGATATTAATCAGCTTCTTTATTTTGAATTATTTGGTTAACCATTCCTTTATTACAAAATCTCAATACCTGCAAAATAAGCTGGAACGAGACCAATTTGAACAAATGGCTTATACCGATTTTTTAACAAGTGTTTCCAATCGTGCCTTAATGGATAAAAAGATGGCAGAGTTAAATCAAGGAAATGAATCAATTGGGATTGTGGTCACTGACTTGGACAAATTCAAAACCATCAATGACAATTATAATCACGCAGTCGGTGACAGGGTAATCCAGCATTTTGCTGCAACCTTAAAAAGCTATCTTAATCAGGATGATTTTTTATTCAGAAGCGGAGGGGAAGAATTTACGCTTTTCTTGAGGAATCGAGGTTATGATCAAACGGTGGCTCTGGTAGAAAAAATAAGACAAGGTGTTGAAAACAGTCAGGTTCCAGTAGAGTTTAATGGAGAAAACGTATCAATCCCCTATACTGCATCCTTCGGCCTTTACTTTTATGATGTAACCGAAAATATATCCATGGAGAAGGGATATATTTATGCCGACCAATTATTGCTTCAATCCAAACAGCGCGGCCGAAATCAATTATCAGCTAAAAATGAGCTCATACATATATAAAAATCGAAAGTCAAACACTATAATTAAAGAGGGGGGTGTAAACATGACAAATGAAACAAAAGAATATGTTGCAGCTTCACTTTCACCACAATTAATCAATGAAATTCAATCACTTGAAGAAAAATTAAGTGAGCAAGCCCATAAAAAAGTAGTCGTAATTGCTTATGAAAATGAGACAACAACGTGAGATAATTTTTGCTAATAATGAGTTGGCTAAAACCTTCATCTAATTGAAGGTTTTTATCATGCGCTTAAGCATCAGGAGGAGAAACATTTGAAAAAGAAATGGTACCTGAAAGGTATTTTAATGCTAACAGTCATATTGTTAGTATTTAGCGGGTTGAAAACCTATAAATCAATAGCCAAACAAAATAGCAGGATAACAGTGTATCTCGCCGGTGATTCCACTGTTGCAAATTATCCCAGCAATCGGGCACCGAGGGCTGGGTGGGGGCAAATGCTCCCTCAAATGTTCGATGAACAAATTATCGTGAAAAATGAAGCCGTCCCGGGGAGAAGTACGAAAAGTTTTATTAACGAAGGGCGGTTACGCAGTATTTTAAAAAAAATTCATAAGGGAGATTACTTGCTCATTCAATTCGGCCATAACGATGAAAAAAGCTATGATTCATCCCGTTACACAGATCCTGCCACTTCCTATCAACGTTATTTAAAAGAATATATTGACGGTGCCCGAAATAAAGGGGCCATCCCAATTCTTGTAACACCGGTCGAAAGAAGGAATTTCTCTACCGACGGTAAGGCTTTGTCCACCCACGGACAGTATCCTGATGCAATGAAGGTGGTTGGCAGGAAGGAGAATGTCCCTGTCATTGATCTGACGTCGAAAAGTATGGCACTTTATCAACAACTTGGACCAGAAAAAACAAAGGAGTTTTTTTTATTCCTGGAAGCTGGAGAACATCCAAATTACCCTGGTGGAGTACAGGATCCGATTCATTTTCAAGAAAAGGGTGCAAGGGAAATCGCCAAACTGATTGCGGAGGGAATTGCTGGGCTTAACCTGCCTCTTCAAAAACATATATTAAAAAACGGAGGCTATTAACAGCCTCCGTTAGTTACAGTTTCCCCAATCAACAATACCCTTAATTGCTCCTTTGGTAATTGCTTTTTATCCCATTCACGATATAACCTCTCTAACGCTTCAGGGCCAGTATCATCAGCTAACCGATAGGCGCCATAATGCATCGGAACAAACAATTTTGCTTTTAATTCCAAAAAAGCTTTAACACTATCTTCGGGCGAGATATGGGATGAGGCCATAAACCACTCTGGCTCATAGGCCCCAATTGGCATAAACACCGTATCGATGTGAAAGCGATCTCCAATTTCATTAAAGCCCGTGAAATAGCCGGTATCTCCAACAAAATAAAACGTTTCTATTTGATTCTGGATAACCCAGCCGCCCCAATGGGACGAATTCATATCTGTCGCCGTTCTTCGTGTCCAATGCTGAGCAGGCACAAAGTGGAAAGTAAGTCCTTCATGTATAACCGTTTCCCACCAATTCAATTCGATAACCTGATGATAACCTTTTTTGAGAAAAAGCGATTTTAATCCGATTGGTACAAAAAATTGAGGATTCCCTTTTAGCTGCTTGATCGTCTGAAAGTCCAAGTGGTCGTAATGGCCATGAGAAATGATCACAACATCTATCTCGGGCATGTCCGTCAATGGGATTCCAGGCACAGTTAATCTCTTTTGAAACCCCATCCGCTGTGCCCATACAGGATCCGTTAAAATATTGAGTCCATTTAATTGAATCAGGAAAGTCGAATGGCCGATCCAAGTATAAGTGGTTTTATTTCGATTTTCCTGTAGTTCTTTAACCATTTTACTTGCACTTTGCTCGATATTTACCGATAAATCCTTTACCTTGCTTTTTCGTTCTTTTTGCCATCTCATCATGTCTTTAAACGTTTTGTTCGTACTGACATTCTCTAAATTAGCATATTTTTTTCGCATGTAATCACCTATTATTGTTCGCAAAAATGAATCTGGCTTGATTATAACAGGAAATAGGGGGTCCATCAAAAATATTTCATTTATTAAGTCTAAATAACATTTTGTTTAAGAATCGATAAATAGGTGTCAAATCGACAATTTTTTCTAATTTAAGGAATTACAATGGCATTTGTGGGAAGGAGTTGAAACAATATTTTTTAATTAATGAATATTTTTTAGTTCTTTCGTCGTTCTATTCTAAGCAATTTTCACAGTAAAATCCCAAAAGCAAACTAGGAGGTTTTTCGTTTTGAAAAATAATCTTCGAAATGCTTGCCAGCAAAAAAGGCAACATCTAATCGATGAACTCCTTAAATTAGGAGTTTTTAAGAAAAATAATAAGCATCTTTATGAATGGACACTGCAAGACCTTGAAGAAGAATATGTTCAATTGAAACAGGTAATTTGGATTCAAACCAATCCAAGTGCCGGAAAAGCATCGCAAACTTTATAAGAAAGCAAAAAAGCCGGTTTTTAAAAGCTGGCTTTTGTTGCGTTCAGTTAGAATATTAAGATTATGATATTATTTATATATCATTTAAGAATTTGAAAGGAGCTTAGTTATGTCGATTGAAAAAGTGGTACAAAAACAAATTGAATTTTACAATAATCAGGATTTAGAAGGGTTTGCAACGACTTACTCAGATGATATTACCGTGTTGACTTTCCCGGATAATACAATAACATTAAGCGGCAAGCAGGCACTAATTGAACGATATACAGAAACCTTCAAAAAGAAAATGTTCGCGGAAATCAAAAACCGTTCCATAGTTGGAAACAAGGTAATCGACTGGGAGATCGCAACCAATGGACTAACGGGTGAAAGCACAGGCTTAATGGCTATTTATGAAGTGAAGAATGATTTAATTTCTAAGGTTTGGTTTATTAGGGAATAAAATCGGGAGAATACATATTTTAATGGGAGGACATCAAATGTACAGTTTTAAGAACGATTATAGTGAAGGGGCACATCCTAGAATATTGAATGCTTTAATCGAAACCAATTTTGAGCAGGAGGATGGCTACGGGGAAGATTGCTACACTCAAAAAGCAGTAGACCTTTTAAAGGAAAGAATCGGACGAGAAGATATAGATATCCACCTTATCGCTGGCGGGACACAAACAAATCTTATTACGATCTCATCCTTTCTAAGACCACACGAGGCTGCTATTGCGGCAAACACCGGTCATATTTTTACACATGAGACAGGGGCGATTGAAGCAACTGGGCATAAAATTCTAACAGTTAATGTCGATGATGGGAAACTAACCCCTTTACACCTAAAGCAAGTTCTGGATTTTCATACAGACGAACATATGGTGAAACCGAAGCTTGTATACATATCCAATTCCACAGAAATTGGCACCATTTATAATAAAAGCGAACTGGAGAAATTAAGTGAATTTTGCCGTAATAACAATCTGATTTTGTATATGGATGGCGCCAGATTAGGGTCTGCACTTTGCTCTACAGAAAATGACCTTACATTAAATGAAATTGCAGCACTTGTGGATGCCTTCTATATTGGCGGAACGAAGAATGGAGCCCTAATTGGTGAAGCATTAGTCATTTGCCGCGAATCATTGAAAGAAGATTTTCGGTTCCATATGAAGCAAAAAGGAGCACTGCTTGCGAAAGGAAGACTTTTAGGTATCCAATTTCTTGAGCTTTTCAGGGAAAATTTATTTTTCGACCTAGCTATGAATGCTAACAATATGGCTGACATGTTAAAACAGGAACTGGTTAAAGCAAATTTCAAGTTTCTAACACATTCACCATCCAATCAAATTTTCCCAATTTTGCCTAATTCTTTAATTACTGAACTCCAAAGTAGGTACTCTTTCCACATTTGGGAAAAGGTCGATTCAGATCACTCTGCAATTCGGTTAGTTACGTCCTGGGCAACAAAAGAGGAAGTTGTTTTAGCTTTTATTAATGACCTGAGGGCAATTAAAAATGCATAGAAAGACGAAGCGTTAATCCAAGGAGGATTAACGCTTTTTTCGTGGGATTTATATGATAAGTAAATATCCCCCTCAATTAATTATTTTTCCCTGACAATCAAGGCTGAAATCCAGCCTTCGATCCCGTTTGCGGTTTGAACTTTTAGCCACTTAATTCCTTTGGAATCTATTTGTTCTTCATTCAAAAAGTGCATGATTTCTCCATTTGTAATCGTGTATAGACGGGGCGCAGTTAGTGTGGGTGCTTCCCGAATATTTCCGCCTTCTTTATACTCCTTATTTAAAATGAATTCTTTTGGATTAGGGGAAGCCACGGATGCTTGTCTGGGCACATGTTCTTGGTTTAACCATACCTCTGCTTTCTTCCATTTTTGTGTATACCACTTATTTGGATTGTTCATGATGGCTGCAGTCAGCAAAATTACTAAAGTTGTAGCAGAATAGAAGGTCCATCTTTTAATCCTTGTCTTATTCCTTCTCCGTTTCTTGAAAAGCTGAATCATTTTGTTGAAAAATCTTTCGAACAAGGCAAACATTTCTTCAATGTAATCAATCCAAACAGATATACCGGCTTTTCCTGCTTCTCTCCGGCTTCTTTGAATCGTGCAAAGAAGTGCCATGATGGGGTAAGAAATAAGATAATACATTTTTTTCAATAAACGGACCAACAAGTTGAAGAAGGGAGGAATAATGTACAACAAAATCAGCCTTGCGAGTTGCAGGAGGACAAAGAGAGCCAAAAAAAGGCGCAACCATTCCGGCAGGAAAGAAATAAGTGACCAGATCCAAAACAGCTGATTTAAAATGGATTCCACAATCGCTATTCTCCTTTATTGAAATAGGATAGGAGTTCTCTTTTATGACCAGTAATCTGTTTTTTTTCATTGGTATTTTCCTGATTGACGGGGAGAGAGGGAAATAATTTTTTTAGCTTGGCCGATCTTTGTTCCGCCTCAAACTGGTCAATAGTGTGATCATTGATCAAATAAAAAAGTTGTTTGTTTACCTCATATTTGAAAGTTTGATTTTGGCTAAACTCCGATTCCACTAACCGCTTTGCCATTTCATTTTTTTCCCCAAGCTTCCCTGCAGTGATAAAATCTCCAGCTTGAAGGGCTTCTTTAATCGAGGCCGATATCCGGCGAGCTTCCTCCAAGTCCAGAGCCTCTTGATAGGCAGATAGTTCAGCGTTCCGGTCTAAATCGGCGATCGCCTCATCATGGCGTTGGTCCCGAATACTTTGCCTGATCAAAACACGAATATTTCGAACAACAACTCCGGCCTCCCTTAACACTTTAACAAGTGGCGAGGTTTGAAAAAATTCTTCAATATGCCGGGCAAAACTAAGATCCTCTTCAATAGGATAAAATCTTGCTTCCGACTCCACCCAGAAGGGCAGATTATTGTTAATAATGTGGCCAAATTCTCCAGCATTTTGTTGAACTAATTTTTCAGGGTGTTCAACGGCAATATCGATAAACAGATTGACAGAAAACCTTCTTCCTCTTGTTGCTGAAGGGACTTCCTCCTTATAAGTGATGGTATGCTGCTGCATATTGACTGTATAAACCCTTTTATATTTACCTATCCGCAATTCACTACGTGACAAACGCTCCCCATTTTTAACAGCAAAGTATTTATTGTGATTATTAACATAAACAAAAGCATAAGTCATAGATGACGCCGGCGGTTTTTCCAAAAAGCTAAATTTCACTTCTTTAACATCTTCAATAAATTGCATTAAGTCATTCCCTCCAGTTAACTTTTTTCATTGAGAGAGCACTTACCCTTGTCCACATTCTATGCGGACAATCGGAAGAAAAGCCCCATATCTTTGCAGAAATTGGGGAATGAGGGAGTTAAATATTAATTCATACTTTACAGATAGGAATTGTAAGTTTATAATAAAAATTAATCAAATTAAAAAATTATTCAGACCGAATTTAAAGTTGTTATTTTCAGGGGAAGGTTTTAGTGAAAACTAAAGGAGTGTTCATGATGAGAAATAACGATGAAAAAAAGCGGCAAAAACTTATCAATAAACTAATATTCTTAAACGTTTATAAAAAAGAAGATCAACAGCTTCATTCGCTGCCACTTTCAAAATTAGAAAATGAGTATAGGAAATTTAAATTACAAAACCATCCGCATGGTGAGTTTGGCTCTATTCAATGGGTATAAAATTGGATGGTTTAAGGAAAAGAACAAATGAGGGTTTGGGGCTTAGGCCCTTTTTCTTTTGCTCTTTTGTACTTAACATGTTGGTGTAATTTCAATACATTGGATATATAATGGAACTACAAATACATAACTTTGAAATCTATTAATAAGAAAGGATGAATGGCAATGAAGAATTCTTTAAGAGAGAAGGCTGTGTCGTTTTTACAGCTGGTTGCATCGGGGGATGTGCGCGAAGCATACAGTAAGTATATTGGCCCTGATTTCCGTCATCATAATGCCTTTTTCCGTGGAGATGCTGATTCTCTTATGCTCGCAATGGAAGAAAACGCCGCTAAGAATCCTCACAAAACCCTTGAGGTAAAACGTGTAATCGAAGAGGGGGATACCGTTGTGGTTTACTCCCATGTTAAGCAAACGCAAGAGGACTTTGGGGCAGCTGTGGTTCATATCTTTCGATTCCGTAACGACCTTATCGTTGAGTTATGGGATGTAGGTCAGCCCATACCGGAAAATTCCCCCAATGAAAATGGCGTGTTCTGATGCATTAGAATTGTTGTTATGAAGCGGGATAGCTCAGAAGAAGAAAAAATAAACCAGAAAAAGGGATTCCAAAAATAACTTTTGGAATCCCTAATATTTTGTTTACCAAATACCAAAAATGCATGTTATTTTTTGAATCGAAATGGCACGGTTGAAACAATTACATTTTTTTGATAAATGAGGTAGAGTCGTAATAATAAGCTTGATTGGTTATGCAAGATATCGTGCCATCTTTTCTTTGTAATAAATTGAGGAATCAATACGGTAAGGGTGTACTTTTGTTCATTTGCCTTTTCCTCAACAATTTCGATAAAGCGTGCAATCGGTCGTAATAAGCTTCTGTAGGATGTATACAAAGTCACAAGCCGAATATCTGGCTGCCATTCCTTCCATTTATCCTCCATTTGTTTTTCACTTTCACGGTCAAAGGCTACATAAACGGCAATGACGGAGTCACCGATTAACTTCGCATAGTTTAATGAGTTTTCTACAACCTTGGTAATCCCAGCGACCGGGACAATGACAATGTTGCCCTCTAACGGAAGAGCATCATCACCTGTTGCAATCCTAAGTTGTTCACCCACTGCATCATAATGCCTTTTAATCCGATGGCACACAAAGACTATAAGCGGTAAAAAGATGAGAACATACCATACTTGAGAAAATTTTGTGATAAAGAAAATGATCACAACCGTTAAAGTAATCAGTGCGCCAATTAGATTAATGGTCATTTTCAATAGCCAGCCAGAAGGTTTTTCTCTTATCCATTTCACAATCATACCTGTTTGCGACAGTGTGAATGGGATGAATACACCTACCGCATAAAGGGGAATAAGCTGTTCTGTTTCTCCTCTAAAGATGACAATCAATATAATGGATGCCACACTAAGAGTAAGGATTCCATTTGAATATCCTAGTCGATCCCCGCGATTTAGGAACATTCTCGGTATATACTTGTCAGTCGCGAAGTTAACCGCTAACAGAGGGAAAGCAGAGAATCCAGTGTTCGCCGCTAGTACCAGAATAAGAGCCGTAGTTCCCTGGATAAAATAATAAAGGAAGTTTCTCCCAAAAACCTTAGATGCCATCTGGGAAACAACTGTTTCCTCTGCTTTAGGAGAGATCCCCAGCCAATAGGCTAAAAACATTGTTCCCGTGAAAAGAACCGCTAGAATGATGCCCATCATCATTAAAGTATGGACTGCATTTTTAGCTTCTGGTTCCTTGAAATTCGGAACAGCATTAGAAACCGCTTCGACTCCTGTAAGAGCCGAGCAGCCTGATGAAAAGGCACGCAGTAGTAAAAATAGACTTATACCAGGTACAGCTGTCCCAATTGGAGTATGTAGATGGGAAGGAATCTGTCCGCTAACAATTTGCCACAGTCCCACTACAATCAGAAGGACTAACGCAACGACAAATATATAGACGGGATAGGCGAGGACAGAAGCTGATTCCGTAATACCTCTGAGATTCAAAATCGTAATCAAAATGACTAAGATGGAAGCGATGGGCACATTATAGGGATGTAATAGTGGTAATGCCGATGTAATCGCATCCGTACCAGCTGAAACACTAACGGCCACTGTTAAGATGTAATCGACTAATAACGAACCGCCTGCTACTAATCCTGCATTTTTCCCCAAGTTACTTTTGGAGACAACATAGGCACCCCCGCCATGAGGATAAGCATAGATAATTTGACGATAAGACAAAATTAGCGCAGCTAAAAGAATAAGGACACCTACACCAATCGGTATCGAATACCAGAGAGCAATAAGACCTAAAGTAGATAACACTATGATAATTTGTTCTGGGCCGTATGCCACAGAAGAAAGGGCATCGGATGACAGAATGGCAAGTGCTTTTAATTTACCTAATCGTTGTTCGCCTAATTCACTTGTTTTCAGCGGTTTCCCAATTAAGGCTCGTTTAAACATGGAATATCGCATAAAGTACCTCCGTAAGGTATAAGCAATTGAATTGCTTTTAACCATAGGATTATATTACCCGCTAAAATCTTATATAAATCATCATACGCAAATACAAAAAAGAACACTAAGATTTTACTTACTGTTCCTAAAAATACATCAAAGAGCAAATAAAGCTCTTCCTAACATATGTAATATATTTATCAATATAACCTAGAAAGAATGATTTAAAGAAAAATACTTTTGTTGGCTAAAGTGGGACTTTATTAAAGCCCCTCTATCAACTTACTCTGAGGGGCTCTTCATTTTTTGAAGGCTGGCTTGTACTTGAAGAAGGCTCTTTATTCAAAGCCAACAAAAATATCATGCCAATAATACAAGCTGTACCAACCCATTGGAAAGAACTAAAGGGTTCTTTTAGCCAAAAGACTGTTGTTAAAACAGCTGCTAGTGGCTCTATGCTGCCTAAAAGACTTGATTCTTTAGGCTCCAGACTTTGTAAGCTTTCTATAAAGAACCAAAATGCAATCATAGTACCAAATACGATAATAAAGGTTAAATACCAATAAGCTTTTAAAGGTAAACTTGAAAAGTCCATTTGCCAAGACGGATGGATAAAACTTAATGCAAAACCACCGATAATCATAGCCCATCCAACAATGACAAGGGAGTCGTATTGCTTCAATAATGGAACGGCATATAGAGTATAGAATGTTAAAGCTATTCCAGATAAAACACCCCAAACGATGGCAAGGGTTGGCACAGATAACTGAGAGATGGAGCCGTTTGTTAATAAGAAAAAACAACCAACTAAAGCAAGCGTTACTGTAAGCAAATCTCTTCGTGTTAAGACCGTTTGTTTCCGAAAAATTAAATATAAGATAATCATAACAGGTGCTAAATACTGTAATAATGTTGCGACAGCAGCATTTCCATGTTTAATAGAAGCCATATAGGTGTATTGAACCGAAAGCATACCCACTAACCCGAAGATAATCAAATGAATAGCGATCCTCCGATTTTTCCAAACCCCAAGTATCTGGGAACGGTCTTTAATGAAATATTGAACCGTTAAGAGTAAACAACCAGCTATGAGCAATCGAATCGTAACCAACCAATCCACATCGATTTGATACTGCTGAAAAAGCTTTTTGGCAACTGTGCCACCGATTCCCCAAAATACCGCTCCCGTTATAACAAGAAACATTCCCTTTCGTCTATTCATGGTTGATTCTCCACCTTCAAATATAAAAATAGTGTTATAATATCTTAAATAATAAGTGGAAAACCTCTTAAATAATACTCAAATTGAATGAAAAAATATAATTATATTGAGGCGGTAGTGTGCAAATTAAAGATTTTATGGTGGACCAAAGTTTAAAAGAATTAACTGAACATCGTACAGTTGTGCTGCCGATTGCTTGTTACGAAACAACGATTAACCAAAATGTAAATGGATATATACCACTTCATTGGCATATTGAATTTCAGTTTGTTCTCATTGTAAAAGGAGAAGCCATTTTTCAAGTAAATGAAGAAAATATTACTGTGCGGGAAGGCGAGGGTCTATTTATAAATAGTGGATGCCTGCACATGGCAAAGGATAAGAATATTTCGGGATGTACCTATATTTGTTTAAATGTTTCCCCAAGTTTCGTTTTATCACAAGAACTTTATTCAACCTATGTAAACCCTTATATTCAGGCGACTAATATACCTTTTTTACTCTTAGTGCCAAAGAAGCTTTGGGCGAATAATATTTTGGACTCTATGATGAAAATCAATCAATTGATAAAAGAAAATCCTCCATTCTATGAAATCGACATCAGCATTCATCTAACATTAATTTGGAAGAACTTAATTATTAATGGTATTGAATTAGAGTACGAGCAGACGGAAATGGTAAAGAGTCAACGAATGAAGCAGATGATAGATTGGATCCACCTGCATTTTCCTGAGAAAATCCTTTTAGACGATATTGCACGAGCTGGGCAATTAAGTCGTTCGGAGTGCTGTCGATACTTCAAACGAATTTTAAAGAAAACTCCTCTGAATTACGTTACCGATTTTCGAATTCAAAAAAGTTTAGTTTTATTGCAACAACCAGATTCCAGTGTCACAGATGTTGCCTATCAAGTAGGATTTAACAGCACAAGCTATTTCATTGATAAATTCCGAAAAGCGATGAACATGACACCATTGGCATACAAAAACAGGAATATTCATAAAAATTTGAGCGGGAGTGATTGAATGAGAATTGCGGTTTTGTCCGATATTCATGAAGGTTTAAATCGTAAAAATACAAAGTCTGATATAATGGCAACGTTAAAAAAATGGATCGCACTCCATTCACCGGAAGTGTTTATCATTAGCGGCGATATGACTGCTGGCCCTGAAAAAAGTCTTGACCTGTTAAATCAACTACAAAGTGAATATCCACAAACCAGGATATTATTTGTACATGGAAACCACGATATATACCATGAAGATTCTGAATTAGCTTATCAAACACTACTTGAGTTTCAAGGGAACCTTGGAAATGGTCCAGTCAAATTAGATGAAAATTGGGTTATTATTGGCGATGGAGGCTGGTATGATTACACCTTTGGAATAGAAGGATATACCAAAGAACAATTCCAAACTGGTACTTTTAATGACTTTACGTGGCCAGATAAAACAAATGCTCATTGGACGAGGAATGATTATGAAGTAACTGAACGATATATTACAAGAATAGAGAACTGGTTAAGCGAATATCGCGGAAGAAATATCATTATGGTAACACATTTCGTTCCCTGCTCACAGTTTGTATTATGTAAGAATGATCCTAGTTGGGACTTTTTCAATGCGATGATGGGCAGTTCACGATTCGAGGAATTGGCCATGAAATATGGAGTTGAAAAATATATTTTTGGTCATATTCATTCCAGATACCATGGTAAATATAAGGGAATAGAAATGATATGCAATCCATTAGGTTACTATCCACATGAATGGAACTTTAAATCTGTGGAGGAGGAAATATTCTCGTGCATCAAAGTAATTACAATTTAAAAGGTTCTTTTATACTAACTATGATCCCAACCAGGAATTTTCTATAATAACCTCAAACACAATACTATAATTCTATATGGAGTGGTTTGGGCGGGGATACTTTTTGTGGATGGCCCATAGATAACAATGAGATCTCTGTTCGCAGGGATACTTGTAAAGGATTGCCCATTTGTTAAAACCATTTGAGTGTATGGAGAAATATTTAATCGTAATCGTCCATCACTACTTATTAACTGACTATTAAAATAATCTACTTTAACATTCTGATATGGACTATCTTTTACCATGACAAGTGCTTGATATTGTGGTGGGTAAATAAGTGGAGCAGGTGCATTTCCGTCATAATATCCAGTCACACGATCTCCTGCTGCCACCATTACATGGTCTACAAAATAAGTGCTCGGTGACACCACGAAATTTACTATTGCTCCCATTTCGTTTACGACAGATATTAATTTATTACAGCCATCTCCTTCACTATTATGCCCAACAAGATCAGTAATCATGGTGACGGTCCCATGAAAAGAATAAAATTTTGTCATGCTTAAACCTCCTATGCACATGAACTTACTTTGTGTACCATATGTAGGTTAATACCTAGTTGACTGTGTGTATGCCCATATAAATAAAGATAAGAAAATGTTTGTAGATTAATAGTATGTGAGCTATTACCAGTAAACTACATTTGAAGTAGTAAATTAGATTTAGTAATCTGTTAAGAGGATTATTAAAATGGGGATGTATTATTTGAGAACAGGAAGAAATAAATATATAAAATGGTCATATAAAATAGTTTTTATCTTAATTGGCTTATTGGTAATAAAGATTACTGAATTTAACATCTTATATAGTGTTATTCACTGGTTATGGAAAATACCTATGGGTGGAATAGAAGCGCTCATTGGCACCATTATTACTACAATGCTTTTTACGCCATTTCTCTTTATTGTTATGAAACAAAGAATCAGATTAGAGAGAGCAGAAGAAAAATATAAAGCTTTATCCTATTTTGACCCATTGACTGGATTGTCAAATCGGAGATATTTTGAAGAAATATTAACCGGTTCACTGATTGATCTAAGAAGGGGAAGACAAGCTGGTGTAGTCATTTTTCTTGATTTTGATGGATTTAAACATGTAAATGACAATTATGGGCATGAAATTGGTGATCTTTTATTAATCGAAATGGGAGATCGACTATTAAACTGTTTACGTAAAGAGGATACAGTTTCACGCTTTGCGGGAGATGAATTCCTGGTTTTTTTACCAAAGATTGATAAACCTTCGGCCCCAAAAATTGTTAATAGAATCATTGAAGAGATTAACAAACCTTTTAACATAAAAAATATTCAGATTTACACTTCAACAAGTATTGGTTTGGCCTTTTTTCCAGAACATGGAACAGATGCGATCAGCTTAATTAGAAATGCAGATAAAGCTATGTATAAAGCTAAATTGCAAGGAAAAAACACTTTTGTAATGTTTGAGGGGGAATGAGGTCGAAAACCATTTCCTCTTTAAACTTACGGTATTGTCAGTTAATCACTACCGCCTAAGGGCGGTTTTTTCTTTTTAACATAAATGTCAGAGCTATTTTTAATGGTATAATTCCATTTATAAAAAATACACATTATTCGAGGTTATCAATGAAGGTATACACACTAAAAAGGCAATTCAATGGCTATAAAAAAGGAACACAATTTTACTTAATTACTGAATCAGAATTTATTGGGGTTAAAGAGTTTGTATTGAGAACGAAAGATTTGACAAATAGTATATCAATCAATGAAAGTGAACTTCTTAAGAATTTTATTTTCATAAAGGAAATCTTTTTTATTGAATGAAAGGCATGCTTTCGAGAGGATGAACCGGGGAATCAGATTACTGTATTGTAAGGACCAGGCTATTTTTTTCAAACTCTCCCTAATTTAATTATAGCATATAAAAAATGGTCAAAATAGACTTTTTATTCTCAATTACTACTGCTAAAATCAATAGAACCTTACTGGTTAGGAGAGATGTAGAATGAGTTCTTTGGTTCTCGGTTTTCAGGAAATGGATAAACCGCAGCTTTTGCTGGTTGGCGGAAAAGGGTTAAATTTAGGGGAATTATCAAAAATTGAAGGAATACAAGTACCAGAAGGATTTTGTGTTACAACAGTGGGATACCAAAAAGCCATCGAACAAAACGAAACATATCAGGCTTTGTTGGATCAACTAACGCTGCTAAAAGTACAGGAGCGAGAACAAATTGGTGAAATCAGCCGGAAGATTCGAAAAACCATTATGGAAGTAGAAATACCTTCCGATGTTGTGAAAGAAGTTACACACTATCTCTCCCATCTCGGTGATGAACATGCTTATGCAGTGCGTTCTAGTGCGACTGCTGAAGATTTACCACATGCCTCTTTTGCTGGTCAACAAGACACTTATTTAAATATCATCGGAAAAGAAGCCATCTTGCAGCATATAAGCAAATGTTGGGCTTCTCTATTTACGGACCGCGCGGTAATCTACCGTATGCAAAATGGATTTGACCACAGACAAGTTTATTTATCCGTTATCGTTCAAAGTATGGTTTTCCCACAGGCGTCAGGGATTTTATTTACCTCTGATCCGATTACTTCTAATCGAAAGCTGCTATCAATCGATGCCAGTTTTGGACTTGGTGAAGCACTGGTTTCTGGCTTAGTATCTGCGGATTGTTATAAAGTACAAGAAGATAAAATCGTTGATA
The DNA here is from genome assembly GCF_019969725.1 of Neobacillus bataviensis. The sequence continues at coordinate 152,638 of NZ_JAHXYW010000001.1, read as the reverse complement.
AGAGGATTGCAACCAAAAAAATAGCTATCTATGGATTAAAAGAAGGCGGTACAGAGACTGTGCAGATTGATCCTGATCAGCAAAAGACTCAAACACTTACTGAACATCAAATTTTACAACTGGCACGTATCGGTAGACAGATTGAAGCTTATTTTGGCTGTCCGCAAGATATCGAATGGTGTTTGGTTGATGATACCTTTTATATTGTCCAAAGTCGGCCAATCACTACGCTTTTCCCGATCCCAGAAGCGAATGATCAAGAAAATCACGTATATATATCTGTCGGTCATCAACAAATGATGACCGACCCTATAAAACCACTGGGATTGTCTTTTTACCTGCTAACGACTCCTGCACCTATGCGTAAAGCTGGCGGAAGGTTGTTTGTTGATATCACACATAGGCTGGCTTCAACTGACAGCAGAAAAATGTTATTAAATGCCATGGGCCAACACGACCCGCTCATGAAAGATGCACTCATGACCATAATAGAGCGAGGAGATTTTATTAAATCGTTAGCAAATGATCAAAAAGCACCGAGTCCCAGCGGAAGCCATACAAATATGCTCGCAGAAATCGACAGCGATCCGGCCATCGTTGCTGATTTGATCAAGAGTACTCAAGCATCAATAGAAGAGTTAAAACAAAACATCCAAACGAAATCAGGATTGGATTTATTTCATTTTATTCTTGAAGATATCCAGGAATTAAAGAAGATATTATTTAATCCACAGAGTTCGCGTGTGTTTATGGCAGCTATGGATGCTTCATCATGGATCAATGAAAAAATAAATAAGTGGTTAGGTGAAAAAAACGTTGCAGACACACTATCACAATCTGTACCAAACAATATTACTTCAGAAATGGGTCTGGCGTTATTGGATGTAGCAGATGTGATTCGTCCTTATCCGGAAGTAATTAATTATTTACAACATGTAAAAGATGATAACTTTTTGGATGAACTGGTTAAGTTTGAAGGTGGACAAAAAACCCGAGACGCGATCTATACTTATCTCAACAAATACGGAATGCGATGTAGTGGAGAAATTGATCTTACTAAAACTCGTTGGACTGAAAAACCAATTACACTTCTTCCCATGATTCTGGGTAACATCAAAAACTTTGAACCTAATGCCAGCAAACGGAAATTTGAACAAGGTTTACAGGAAGCTTTGAAAAAAGAACAGGACGTATTAGAGCGATTGAAGCAATTACCGGATGGTGAACAAAAAGCCAAAGAAACAAAACGCATGATCGACCTAGTCCGAAATTTCATCGGTTACCGTGAATATCCAAAATACGGCATGGTTAGTCGCTATTTCGTTTATAAACTGGCTTTACTAAAAGAAGCCGAACAACTCGCACAAAAGGGCCTTATTCAAGAAAAAGAAGATATATACTATCTCACTTTTGAAGAACTTCACGAAGCAGCACGCACAAATAAACTGGATTACCAAATCATCAAAAAAAGAAAAGAGGAGTACAAATTATATGAAAAACTTACTCCTCCACGTGTGATCACGTCTGATGGTGAAATCGTTACAGGGGAGTACAACCGTGAAAATCTCCCTCCTGAAGCTATTGTAGGTCTGCCTGTTTCTTCCGGAGTGATAGAGGGAAGGGCACGTGTCATCTTAAACATGGAAGATGCTGATCTAGAAGATGGAGATATATTAGTCACTGCCTTTACTGACCCTAGCTGGACACCTTTGTTTGTATCGATAAAAGGCTTAGTCACCGAAGTTGGTGGACTGATGACCCATGGAGCAGTAATCGCACGTGAATATGGCTTACCAGCAGTTGTTGGAGTAGAAAATGCTACCAAACTGATAAAAGATGGGCAACGCATTCGGGTGCATGGAACAGAAGGGTATATCACAATATTGTAATTGGATTCTGACAAAAATAGCGAAAGCGATTGTTCACGGAACAGTCGCTTCTTTCTATTTTTTCAAATGGGAATTTTTAGTAATTAATAATTCAATTAATATAGAAGGCGTGTATTAGGCACGCCAATATAAAAGCGGGATACTTTTTCTAATCACTCGTATACTCAAAGAGAGGGGTGAAGGAGTATGGTGAGACGAAAAAACAAACAAAATTCCAATAGAAAAAAGAATAAAATTAATATTATTTCGATAATTGTTGTTGTTATCATTATCATTATTTGTATTTCTTTGTTGCTTAGAGAAATGGGTGTTTCAGAGGATGTTGTTTTTGGAATCTTAGGGCTGCTTCTCGGCGGTATAGGTTACCATCAAGGAAGGACAGGAAGAGATAAACAAAAGGAGTCCAATAGAAAAAAGAATAAAATTACTATAATATCGATTGTTGTTGTTGTAATCATTATTTGTATTTGTTTGTTGCTTGGAGAGTTAGGTGTTTCTGAGGATGTTGTTTTTGGTTTCTTAGGACTTGTATTCTATGTAGCAGGCTATCATCAAGGAAAGACTGGAAGAGGTAAACACAAGGAGATTCCTTGAAATTTAAAGTTGATTCTTTATAAAAAGTTTGTCGAAGGGGGAAATATGATGCAAAAGATACTAATTCTTGGTGCAAGCGGGCTTGTAGGCAGAGCTTTAATTGATGAATTGAAATATGATTTTGACCTGTACGGAACATATTCTTCTAAGTTAACTAGTCTTCCTATTGATAAGCAGTTCCAATTAGAAGTACAGCATCTCGATAAACTAAAAATAATAACAAATTCAATTAAACCCAACATAGTGATTTCGTGCCTTAGAGGAGAGTTTGATCGGCAACTTGAGTTTCATAAGAAATTGGCTATGGATTTGCAAAATAAAAGTACCCGTGTTTATTACTTTTCAACCACTAATGTTTTTGATGGAGACTTTTCTAAATCCCATTCAGAAATAGATATACCTATTGCTGAATCAGATTACGGGAACTTCAAAATTAAATGTGAAAATATACTTAAAGAAGCTTTGGATGAGCGAGTAATAATCATCCGGATTCCAGCGATATGGGGTATGGATTCACCGAGATGGAACTTAATTAAAGATAGTATAAAAAATAATAAAGTGATAGATGTGTACAGCAATCTCATATGTAACAATCTTTTAGATGTTTTGTTAGCAAAACAACTACGATTTATGATTGAAAGTAATTTAAAAGGGATTTTTCACTTAGGAGCAACGGATATGATGTCTCAGGGGGAATTTTTTGAAGAAATTCTAAGTAACCTCGTAAGTAAAAAAGACATATTACGATATAGCTTATATCAGAATAAAGTCGATACTTTTTATTTTAGCTTAATTTCAAATCGTAATGATATTCCTAGCTCTCTACAAAGTACGAATCAAGAGATTATTTCATACCTGTTAGAAAATGGTAAGTAAGATATGAAATTATTGCACTTAACTGGTCAAAAGATTGTAAACTTGAAAACGCTTTTAATTAGTGATATTCTTTAATAAATATTTTTGTTCGGTGTTTTTCTTCTAGATGATCACTAAGAGCAAGGATAGTAATATATTGTGTGTTTAACACACTAGGAGGCAAATGAAAAATGGAAAATGGTAAAGTAAAATGGTTTAACAGCGAAAAAGGCTTCGGATTCATCGAGCGTGAAGGTGGAGAAGATGTATTTGTTCACTTCTCAGCTATCCAAGGAGAAGGCTTCAAAACTCTTGAAGAAGGTCAATCCGTTACTTTTGACGTTGAGCAAGGTAACCGTGGACCTCAAGCGGCTAACGTTCGTAAAGCTTAATTCAAAAACAAAAAAACAGACTCCACTTTGGAGTCTGTTTTTTAATGCTTAAAAAAAAGACCCCACCTTAGAATGGGTGGGGAAACGGTAAATCAAATGGTAAACAAAGTGTAACATATTAATATTGAAAAACCTAATTCGCGGGTTCGGGTTTTCTTATTCGACTAAACCTTTACTCTAATGTGGGTGGTTTCAGCCTCAACCTTTTTTCCGTTTTAACCATGTTTTGCGGTTAAGATTTTGAAAGTTGAAGCATTTCCTGTATATCCTCTTGGGCTGTACCGATTAATTTTAAATTAAATGTGTCTTGGAGAACGTTCATTACACCTTCAGAAATGAATTCAGGTGGTTTTGGTCCGATTCTGACATCTTTAATACCTAAACTGAACAACCCTAAAAGAATGGCGACTGCTTTTTGTTCAAACCAAGAAAGCACGATGCTGACAGGAAGTTCATTAATCTCACATTCAAAAGCCTCTGCAAGCCCTTTAGCAATTTTAATGGTTGAAACCGAGTTATTACATTGACCTAAATCAATATACCGTGGAATATCTGTACCAGGTACAGTTCCATAATCAACATCATTAAAACGGAATTTTCCGCACGATGTTGTAAGGATCACTGTCTCAGGAGGCAGGGATGTTGCAAGCTCACGGTAGTATTCTCCGCCTTTACCAGGTGCATCGCAACCAGCAATAACGAAAAATCTTTTAATTTTTCCTTCTTTAACAGCTGCAATAACTTCTGGTGCTAAACCTAAAACTGTTTCATGATGGAATCCGGTTAATAGTGTTTCATCTGAATCGATATTGGCTTCAGGTAGTTCCAATGCTCTTTCGATTAATGGTGAAAAATCATCATTAACAATTTTTTGGACATTTTCTAAACCGGCTACTTCATAACTAAACATGCGATCTGCATAAGTTCCTTTTATAGGCATTACACAGTTGGTAGTCGCTAAAATAGCTCCAGGGAATTTTTCAAAAAGGCGGCGTTGATCGTACCAAGCCTTCCCGATATTTCCTTTTAAATGCGAATATTTTTTCAATACCGGATAACCATGAGCTGGAAGCATTTCAGAATGGGTATAGATATTGATACCTTTTCCTTCCGTCTGCTTTAATAATTCTTCTAAAGCAAAAAGATTGTGACCAGTTACAACAATACATTTACCTTCAATTTTATTTTGGCTTACTCGAATCGGTTGCGGAATTCCAAGTCTACTTGTGTGTGCTTCATCTAGTAACTCCATAACACGCACTGCCGATTGACCAACTTTCATCGCCATATCGATATGCTCTTGTAAGTTAAAGTTTGAATTTGTCAGTGTCAAATAAAGGGCTTCGTGTGTAGTTGCATCTACGAAATGATCTGTGAATCCCAGCTGGTTAGCGTGAGTACGATAGGCAGCAATACCCTTTAATCCAAAAATAATTGTATCTTGTAAACTTGCAATCGTTTCATCTTTTCCACAAACACCGATTACATTACAGCCTCCGGTTGGAGTTTGCTCACATTGATAACAAAACATTTTTTTCCCTCTTTCCATTTTTGTCAATTTTTCAGATAAGAAACTTTCTCTTTTTTGGTGTGAATGATTGAATAGTGTCAAAAGTAATATACATATAATCAACTTGGTTACATGGCTATTATAAATTCGTTAATTTTGAATTTGGAGTTCTTCATGAAACAGTTCACAAACAAGTCAAAAAGATTTGAACACTTCGTGACAAGAAAGAGCTGATGATCCGGCCGCCATTTTGGTGGTTTTTCAAGTAAAAATGAAAAGATTTAACATTTTAAATATAAAAATTATTTCATATTGACTCTTGGGAAATTTTTGAATAAACTATTGTTAAATTATTTAATAAAGGCAATGAAGAGAAAAAGTAAAATGTTATTGTTTTTCACCAGAGAGCTTCGGTAGCTGAAAAGAAGCAAAAACATTCATTTGAACAATGGTCTCTGAGCTTCGGACTGAACGTACTTTAGAATTAGTAGGTTACGACGGGATTTGGCACTCGTTATCAATGTCACAGTTTAAGAGTAGCTTTTAATACTCCGTACTTGTTGAGGCAAATGGTGTGAACTATTTGCAAATTAAGGTGGTACCGCGTGGAAATTCAAACCTCGCCCTTAACTATTACAGTTAAGGCGAGGTTTTTTTGTTTTTAAAATGATATTTTTATTAGGAGGTTTTAATCAATGAGTATTTTTATTGGTGGGGCATGGGCTTATGCGAACGGCTCATTACATTTAGGTCATATTTCAAGTTTGTTGCCTGGCGACATTCTAGCGAGATATTACCGTTTAAAGGGAGAAAAAGTTTTGTATGTTTCAGGAAGCGATTGTAATGGAACACCGATTACAGTTAGAGCAAAACAAGAAGGTGTTTCTCCAAAAGTGATTGCAGACCGTTATCACAAAGAATTCGAAGATTGTTTTTCAAGATTAGGATTCTCATACGATACTTATACAAGAACTGACACTGACCATCACCATAAAATCGTTCAAGAGATATTTTTAAAGTTACTTGAGAAAGGGCTGATTTACAAAAAAGAAATCGAACAAACCTATTGTGAACATTGTCAACAGTTTTTACCTGATCGTTATGTTGAAGGAATTTGTCCTTTTTGTAAAGAGCCTTCGCGCGGCGATCAATGTGACAATTGTTCAACGATTTTAGAACCACTTGAATTACTTGAAAGAAAATGCAAAATTTGCGGAAACGAACCTACTACAAGATTGACTGAGCATTTTTACTTTTCGTTAAGCTCATTCCAAAATGTTTTGGAAAACTATACTCAAGAAGCAGAAGACAATAATAACCTATGGAGGGAAAATGCCATTTCTCTTACGAAACGCTACTTAAAGGAAGGTTTGCAAGATAGGGCCGTTTCAAGGGATTTGCCTATTGGGGTTAGTGTTCCAGTTGCTGGATATGAAGATAAGAAGATCTATGTTTGGATTGAGGCTGTATCAGGATACTACACTGCAAGCAAGCTATGGGCAAAGGAAACAGCTAGCGATGATTCAACATTTTGGGATTCCTCCACTCAATCCTATTATGTTCACGGGAAAGACAATATCCCTTTCCATTCCATAATCTGGGCTGGAATTCTTGCTGGTCTTGGAAAAGAACCATTACCATCGCATATCGTTTCAAACGAGTATTTGACTTTGGAAAAGAAAAAATTATCTACAAGTAAAAATTGGGCTGTTTGGGTTCCAGATATTCTAGAAAGGTATGAACCAGATTCCATTCGGTATTTCTTAACAATCAACGCACCAGAGAACCGAGATGCTGATTTTTCTTGGAAAGAGTTTATATACAGTCATAATAGTGAGTTATTAGGGGCTTATGGAAACTTTGTTAATCGGACATTAAAATTTATTGAAAAGTCATTTGACGGTGCTATTCCTGAAAAGGACATAACTTCGAATATTCAAGATAAAGTTAATAGCTTATACAAGGAAGTAGGTCATTGCATTGAAACTGCTGCCTTCAAACTAGGATTGGAAAAAGTATTTGAAACTGTTAGATTTTCGAACAAATACTTTGATGAACAACAACCATGGAAACAAATAAAGGATGATGCCGAGTCTTGCAAACAAACGCTGGCGAACTGTGTTTATCTAATTGCAAATATAGCTCATATCCTTACGCCATTTCTTCCTTTTTCAAGCAGAAAAGTCAAGGAAATGATAAACACAACAGAAACGGAATGGAGAGCGTTTTTGGTTAAGTCACAGTATTTGTCAAATGTTGAACCGTTGTTCGAACGAATTGACCCAGAAAAAATTCATGAAGAAATTGAAAGATTATACCACCAGTCTGTTTAAATACAAAACAGTGGGAGATCGAATGCTTCCCACTGTTCATTTCTTTATTTAGCTGTTTTATTCAATAATGGTTTTAATAATTTCACGGATTGATTTTCGCTTACAAAAGTGGAACCTAAAAGCAATGCCCCACCAAACATTTGTATAATAGTCATTTGTTCTTGTAAGATTACCCCTGAAATTAGTATAGCAACAAAGGGATCCACGTAGCTTAGCATAGCAATACTTTGTCCCTTTAACTTCTGCATACCTGAGAAAAATAACCAAAATCCAAGACCAGTGTTCATAATCCCTAACAGTATGATGAAGGGAATGGATGAACTTGATACTTCCAAGATACCGAATCCTTCCGTAACAAGCACATAGGGCAAAAGAAGTAAAGCTGTTGTACCAAGTTGGATGATCGTAATCTCTAACTTGGCTAAGTTTTGAATAAATTTATTCAATAACATTAATGCAGCGTAAAATGCAGCTGCTACTAACCCAAAAAAGATCCCAAGTAGATCATCTTTTTCAGATGCACTTATTCCATTTCCAACAATCAATAACATACCTACTATCGAAACACCAATACAAACAATCTTTTTGATAGTTAATTGTTCTTTGAGAATAATTGGTGAGAGAATCATAACAAACACAGGTGCAAAGTAATAGGCTAAGGTTGCGTTAGTGACTGTTGTATAATCGTACGATTGATACAGGAAAATCCAATTCCCGCCTAATGCAATCCCAGAAAGTAATAAAACGGAAGCATTAGCTTTCACTAATTTCCACGGAATGGATTTTCTCATCACAAAAAATACGAACATTAAAAATAGACATCCGATTGAACTACTTAGTAAGGCTGTTTCACTCGAAGATAAATCAATGTATCTTACAACTAAACCAATTGTACCGAAAATGATCATTGATAATATAAACTGAATGTTAGATTTCATCGTCTACTCCTTCGAATCTGCGAAACAGCTTATATTTTCGCAGATTCTTAATCTGTTTTTAATATAAGCTTATTCAATGCTGGTTCAACAGCTGGAGTAAACGGAGGTGGCGGTGATGCTGAAAATGGCTTCCAAGTGGATAAACTAATATTTGATAATGGCATAATAATCCCCCTATTTCGATTAGCATTTTGATTTTATCAATAATACTATATAGATGTTTGTTAGACTAAAGGATAGGAAAGTTGAATATCGTTAGCTAATGTTTTAATATTCACACTATTATAAACCACATATTATTAAACCATCAAGGGGAGATTTAAATGCCATTAAAATCACTAATTGTATTATCTGAAACAAAGGATTGGAGATGTACATGAATAAACAGCGTAACATTATTTTATATATTGGCACATCCATTGACGGCTATATTGCAAATGAGGATGGTACATTAGAATGGTTAGAATCAACTGAAGTAGAAGGAGATTCTGGCTACAATTCACTCCTAGAAAGAATTGACACGGTTATTATGGGTAAAGGAACTTATGATGTCGTACGTGGATTTGATATCGAATATCCTTATAGCAATTATAAAAATTATGTGTTTTCTAAATCTAGTAGTGGATCCGATGAATATGTTTCATTTATTGATGAAGATGTTAAAACTTTCATTCAAAATTTAAAACAAAAGCCTGGTAAGGATATATGGTTAATTGGTGGAGGAAATTTAGCTCGTGAATTTTTTAAGGAAAATTTAATTGATGAAATCCAACTAGCCATTGCCCCGATTATATTAGGGAAAGGAATTTCCCTTTATAACGGAGATGATATTACTCAAAAATACACATTAACCAAAGCAGAAAAATTAGGTCAGCTTGCGATGCTTCATTATATAAAAAAATAATTTTCATCGTCTTTCCCTTTGTTAGAAGGGGAAGATTTTTTCTTTTCAACTACATATTTTCTGAAACCCGTTCGAAAATAAATTTGATATAAACACCTATGAAGACGCAAAAACGGGCATTTTGATGAAAAGTTTTATTGACAAATGATGGTATTCGGTAATACTATATACTAGTAGTCAGTAATACTGAATATCAGCAACACAAAATACCTGTGTTACAGAGTACTAAAAATTATAAGTAAAATATAAATGGAGGTAAAAAATTGGAAAATATCACAGAAATGCTGAAAGGGGTGCTTGAGGGTTGTGTGCTTGAAATCATCAGCCGTGGCGAAACTTACGGCTATGAAATCACGCAACAGCTGCGAGAACTTGGCTTCACTGATGTGGTTGAAGGGACAGTTTATACGATTACCATGAGGCTTGAGAAAAACAATCTAGTGGACATCGAGAAAAAGCCATCCACTATGGGACCGCCGAGAAAATTTTACACACTTAACGCAGCAGGTCAAGAGCAGCTTGAAGTTTTTTGGAAAAAATGGGATTTCGTCTCAAGTAAAATTACTGAACTTAAAAATAAAATAAAATTAAAAGGAGAAATAATATGAGTATTTTTGAAAAAATTATTGGAAGTCTGGATGACAAGCGGGAATGGAAGGCGATGGAGGCGCGTGCGAAGGCACTTCCAAGTGAGTACCGCAACGCTTACAAAGCTATTCAAAAATATATGTGGACTGCTGGTGGCGGCCCCATCGACTGGAAGGACAGCAGCCGTATCTTTGGCGGCATTCTCGACCTCTTCGAGGAAGGTGCAGCGGAAGGCAAGAAAGTTACTGACCTCACGGGCGAAGACGTGGCGGCTTTCTGCGACGAGCTAGTGAAAGACGAGAAAACTTGGAGGGACAAATATCGCAAGAAGTTGAACGATACGATTGGTCGTGGCTAACGGCGAAATCCTAGTGGATTTTCGCCTAGTACCTGGCATCGACACTAACGACGCAAACCGTCACAGGGGACGACTTGGCTTCCTTTGCCCTCGAACTAGTGGCAAACGCTAAAATCAATGTCGACAAGTATCGTGAAGTTTTGGATTAGATTATCAGGATGCAATTTGGAAATAAGTAAAATCAATAGATAATTCCGACTGAATAGCTGGTTACAAATGTGATTGTGCCACCTTCACTATTCAGTTATATTTTTAATTAAGTAGTAAGTAATACAGATTATCAGTAAGACTGAGTAGTGAATTATAGACAATTTAGCGCCAAGCTACGATTTTAAAAAGGGGGATTAAGTATGAGCAATGCAGCGATTTCTGTAAAAGGGTTAAAAAAATCCTTTAAAGATAAGGAAGTCTTAAAGGGGGTGGATTTTGAGGTGCGGCGAGGCGAAATTTTCGCACTGCTGGGCTCAAATGGAGCGGGTAAGACGACGACGGTCAACATTCTGTCGACGCTGATGAAGCCCGATGACGGCGAAGTAGGTATTTGCGGCTTTGACATCCAGCGTCAACCAAATCATGTCCAACAGAGTATCAGCCTGACAGGGCAGTTCGCAGCTTTAGACGGCATGCTCACAGGAAGGGAAAACCTGATGATGATCGCCAAGTTACGGGGAGTTTCCAATCCCGCTCAAGTCGCCGACCATCTGCTTGCAAGATTCAGCCTCACCGATGCGGCAAACCGCCGGGCGGACAAATATTCCGGGGGGATGAAACGCCGGCTTGACCTCGCCATGAGCCTGATCGGTACCCCGGAAGTTATTTTTCTCGACGAACCGACGACAGGGCTTGACCCCGAAGCGCGGATTGAAGTTTGGGATACCGTCAAGGAGCTTGCCGACGGAGGCACGACCATCATGCTGACGACCCAGTACCTAGAGGAAGCCGAACAACTGGCGGACCGTATCGCCATCTTACATGGCGGAAAAATCATCACGACTGGTACCCTTACTGAACTCAAGGAGATGTTCCCGCCAGCGAAAGTGGAGTACATCGAGAAGCAGCCGACATTGGAGGAAATTTTCCTCGCAATCGTCGGCAAAAAGGAGGAGATGTAAATGAAAAGCAAAACAGGGGTTCTATTAGGGCGTTTGATGCTCAACATCATGCGAAGCCCCGATGCGATTATCACGGTGGCGATTACGCCGATTATGATGATGCTGCTGTTTGTCTATGTATTTGGCGGCGCTATAGAGACAGGTACGGACAACTACGTCAATTATTTATTGCCGGGAATTTTGCTAATGGCTATCGCATCCGGCGTCGCTTATACTTCCTTGCGGCTGTTTACGGATGTAAAGAGCGGGCTGATGGCGCGTTTCATTACCATGCCCATCAAGCGCTCATCGGTATTGTGGGCTCACGTGTTGACTTCGCTTGTTTCCAATGTGCTTACTGTCGTGGTGGTTATCCTCGTCGCGCTATTGATGGGCTTCCGTTCCAGCGCTGGTATCCTGGATTGGCTCGGGGTAGCTGGGATACTCGGGCTGTTTACGCTGGCACTGACATGGCTGGCGGTTATTCCTGGATTGAGAGCGGGGTCTATGGAAGGGGCGACAGCTTACTCGTACCCGCTGATTTTCCTGCCGTTTATAAGTTCGGCCTTTGTCCCCACCGAAACCATGCCTAAAATTGTTCGTGCGTTCGCTGAGAACCAGCCCGTGACTTCAATCGTAAATGCAATTCGTGGCCTGTTGTATGAAGGGTCTGTTGGCAACGGTATCTGGATCGCGCTTTCCTGGTGCGTTGGTATCATAATCATTGCTTACTTCATCGCCAGTAAAGAATTTAAACGCCAATTAGGGTAAGTACACCATTATGCGAAAGAACTTTAGGATTATAAAAAGGGCTGCTTTCACAAGCAACCCTTTTATACTTAACTCGAGGTACAGTGTTTTAATTTTATAATAGTGAGATCGCCTGTTGAGTTGACCATGTAGCACTGCTGAATGCATGATAATTTGTAACAGCTGCTTGAAAATCCCTCTCACTTATGGTGGCAGTGGCATCATAAACAACAGCTGTTTGGAATCCATTTTCGATTAAGTCTCTCATATGGGATTCTACACAAATGTTTGATAAGACACCTGCCAAAATCACCTTTTCTTTCCTATGCTGACGTAATTGGTAAACAAGGTCATTTGTCTGCGGACTGGCAATCTTATGGGCGGTCGCAATGACAGTTTGGTTAGATAAAATGTATGGCTTTAGTGAAGGAACCCAGTCGGCTCCAAAAGAAGTGTAGTCATTTTGTTTTTGATACATTCGAAGCTTTAGTAACATTTCTTGTTCAGCTCCAGTAAATTGCCAATTATAATCATGGGGATATAAATAATGAGGGGAGACAAAAAGTTGGTATCCTCTACTCATTGCTGTTCTTATTAGAATTTCAAGGTTACCCAGTGTGTTGTATTGTTCAATAATTTTTTTTGTTAGATGATATCCTTTACCTCCGGGGGACAGAAAGTCATTTTGTGGGTCCGTTATGACAATGGCTGTATTTGAGGGATTAGGTTTGAACATTCATTTTTCCTCCAATTCACATAAATTGGTATTCTTCCTTTTAAGATTCAGTTTTTCCTCTTGATGAATATATATTGATGGGGACTTGGACTCATTCTGTTTATTAATGGAGTATGGTATTAGTTCGATTTGCCTTTACTCAGGCCTATCATAAGTTTCGTAAATTTATGCAGTATTTGGGTTAAATTATTATTTGGGATAATTTAGAAAGTAGTTGTAAAATAGTCCATGGAACCAAAATCTATATAGGATAAAGGATGATTTATTTGTTGAAACCTAGAATTGGTATGGTAGGACTGGGTGGTATCGCTCAGAAAGCATATTTGCCTATTCTTTCAAAAGAAACAGATTGGACATTTGTAGGTGCATTTTCTCCCAATAGAGAGAAAAGAAAGGTAATCTGCAATCGGTATCGTATACAAGATTTTGGTAGTTTACCAGCATTGGCTCAAGAGTGTGATGCAATGTTTGTACACAGCTCTACTGAATCTCATTATGAAGTGGTTTCAGAACTACTTCATAAAGGGATAGATGTATATGTTGATAAACCATTGGCAACTTCCATCTCAGATGCAGAAAAATTAGTCGAATTAAGTGAGAAGATGAAAAGAAAATTAATGGTTGGTTTTAATCGCCGTTTTGCCCCAATGTATGTGAAAGTAAAGGAAAGAGCGAATAATATAGCTTGGCTTCGATTTGAAAAGCACAGAACGGACAGTTTAGGACCTTATTCTTATGAGTTCACCATGTTAGATGATTACCTTCACTTAGTCGATACAGCGCGTTGGCTGGGGGATGGAGGTCTTAATGTACAGTATGGAAAAATTCATACGAACGATGAAAATCAACTTTTATATGCACAGCATATGTATGAATCCTCTCAAAGTAAATCTATTACCACAGCCATGCATAGAAAAGCAGGGACAAATTTAGAACAACTAGAACTGGTAGCAGATGGAGCAATTATTCGTGTAAAAAACATGAATACAACTGAAATAGAAGAAGAAAATGCTGTAACTACCACATTCTCTTCATCATGGGAAACAATTTTAAAACAACGAGGCTTTGAAGATGCTGTACAGCATTTTATGTATTGTATTCAAAATGATACTCAACCCTTTGTTGATGGATTAGAAGGCTTAAAGTCTCAATTAATTGTAGATCAATTACTAAAACAAAAATAGTATCGATAAAACCCCATTTCTCAATTTTAATACTGAGAAATGGGGTTTTATTATATTTACTTAAAGTGCAAAATAACTCCTTTAGATGAAACTTTTCACAAGAGGTGGAAAAACAAGGGGAAATTTGGAGCACCTATCTAACGGATTGGAGAAGTATTTTTAAGGTACCGCTTGTTGTTTTGTTGATCGTGGCGCTTAACGTACTTCCATCTGCCAATGCATGGATCAATATTTTTATTGTGAACATTAGATTTATTCAGTATATTTAATATAATATCAAAGGAGCGAGGAAGGTAAAATGAATCAATCCTATTTTTATTTAAAACTAGAAACACACCAATTACATATGTCTTATAAAAATGAAGTACGTCGCGTGCGTGTTTTATTGCCGAAAAATTATGATAAAGAAGAGGATATAAATTATCCAGTTGTCTATATGCATGATGGACAAAATGTTTTCTACAGTAGTGAATCTTATAGCGGGTTTTCATGGAAAGTTATTCCCGCAATTAAACAAAACCCCGATTTACCGAAGATGATTGTTGTTGGAATAGATAACGCTGGACAAGATCGAATTAATGAATATACGCCTTGGAAAATTACTGAAAGCCCTCTTCCTGAAGATATTGAACTAGGCGGCAGAGGCGCGGAGTTTGCTGAGTTTGTTATGACAGTCGTGAAGCCGTTTATCGATAAGCATTACCGAACTAAATCGGATAAATATCATACAGCGATGATTGGCAGTTCACTTGGAGGAAATATTTCGGCTTTTATGGGTATTGAATATAAAGATCAAATTGGTGGTTTAGGCATTTTTTCTTTAGCCAATTGGATTACGAGTAAAGCCTTTGACAGGTATATTGATAGAGAAGAACTGGATCCTGAACAACGCGTGTACATTCAAGTTGGGACTCAGGAAGGCGATGATGCCGATCGACAATTGATGTATGGTAATATGAAGCAGGCATATATCGATTGCTCGCTTAAGTATTATAAACAACTGATAAAAGGCTCTGTTCCAATTGATAGCATTCGTTTAAATATTTTTGCGGATGAAGAACATGATGAAAAAGCTTGGGCAAAACACCTGCCAGAATGTTTACGTTTCTTAAGTGAGAAGTGGTCTTGAATAAACTGAATAATATATTTACTGTATTAGATCATGTGAGGAATCTATCACTTTTTTAATATTTTTGGAATTTTAGATTGATTTTAAATTAAAATAACTGTACCTTAGTTGTGAAAATAATGAATTTTTTGATTCTGAGAGAGGAGCTTTTTTATGAATTATATTTTGATATCACCATATTATCCAAGTAATTTTCAGTCATTTGCTCATCGTTTAAAAGACTCAGGTGTCAATGTTTTAGGAATTGGCGAAGAGCCATATGACCAATTAGGTTCCAAATTACAAAACTCTTTAACAGAATATTATCGTGTGACTAATTTAGAAGATGTAGATGAAGTGAAACGTGCTGTTGCATTTTTATTTTATAAACATGGTCCAATTGACCGCATTGAATCCAATAACGAATACTGGTTAGAACTTGATGCACAGTTGCGTGAGCAATTTAACGTGTACGGCAATAAAACGAATGACTTGAAAAAAGTTAAGTATAAATCTGAAATGAAGAAGCTGTTTAAAAAAGCAGGAGTGCCTGTTGTAGAAGGAAGAGTCGTTAAAACGAAAAAGGAGTTATCTAAGGCCATTGATGAATTAGGACTGCCAGTTATCGCTAAACCGGATAATGGAGTTGGATCAGCTGCAACCTTTAAATTAAGTTCAGAAGAGGATGTACGTCATTTTGAAGAAGAATGGGGAGAAGCACAAGTATACTTCTTAGAACCATATGTCGAAGGAGGCGTGCTTTGTACATTTGATGGTTTAGTAGATCAGAAAGGGAACATTGTTTTCCAAACAAGTTTTACATATAATGTGCCAACTCTGGAACTCGTTAAGGGTCAGTTGGATTTAGCTTATGTGATTCAAAAAGAAATTGATCCAAAGCTCGAAACTTATGGAAAGGCGATTGTGAAAGCTTTTGGCATGAAAGAACGCTTTTTCCATATTGAGTTTTTTAAATTAGAAGATGGGGATTATGTTGCACTTGAATATAATAACCGCTTGGCTGGCGGCTACACGGTTGATATGTACAATTTCGCGTACTCCATTGATTTATTTGCTCAGTATGCTTCTCTTGTGACAGGAGGAGAATTTAAGGAGCCCGATGCCGAAAACCAGTTTTGTGTCGGTATAACACAGCGTGATGCGTATGAGTATAAACATGATACGAATGCTATTACTGAACGATTTGGCGAGGGTGTGAAGTTTGAACAGCGCATGCCAGAAGCGTTTGCGGAACTCCAAGGAAATCAATTTTATGCCATTAATGCAGATTCGCAAGAAGAAGTGGATGAGATTATCCGTTTTGTACATGAACGAAAAAATTGCAGCATTGTAAACGTATAGGGATAGGAGATTTTTTTATGCATATAGAACAGTTAAATCATTGGAGTGGCGAATTAGGACGTGAAATGCTGTTGAACAGATATGGACACAGTGGCATGCCTATCGTAGTTTTTCCTTCATCTGGAGGGACGCATACTGAATACTATGATTTTGGAATGATTGATGCGTGTCATGAATTTATTGAATCCGGAAAAGTTCAGTTTTTTACGTTAGCTAGTATAGATAGCGAAAGCTGGCTGCACGACTCAAAACCGGCGCATGACCGTGCATTAGCCCACGCGGCATATGACCGTTATGTGATTTCAGAAGCTATTCCTTTTATTAAGCATAAAACAGGTTGGTTTGATCCAATGATGACAACAGGGTGTAGTATGGGGGCATATCATGCGTTGAACTTTTTCCTGAGACATCCGGATGTCTTCCAAACAACCGTTGCACTTAGCGGTATTTACGATGCGCGTTACTTTTTTGGAGATTACGGAAATGATCCTCTTGTTTACGAAAATTCTCCGAAAGATTACATATGGAATCAAAATGACGGCTGGTTTATTGATCGATATCGTTCGGCAGATATCATTATTTGTACCGGGCTGGGTGATTGGGAACAGGATGGGCTTCCTTCATACTTTACATTAAAAGAAGCCTTTGAAGAAAAACAAATTCCAGCGTTGTTTGATGAGTGGGGCGAAGATGTTTCGCATGATTGGATTTGGTGGCGACACCAAATGCCATATTATTTAGGAAAATTACTTTCATAAAATGTCAAAAAACATCAGCACGGTAGTCGCTGGTGTTTTTTTATAGGCTATTGTGAAATGGGAATGGAAGCTATCACACCATTCCTATTTTTTATTCTGTTTTAATAGATTTTTGAATGTATGTACTTGCTAATAGAGACCACCAGCATATTTGTCATTTCCTTGTAACATCCTAAAGAGCTTTTGCGTATAATGCTGACGTGTCTTTATTTTTATAGGCAAATTGCTTATTTTATCTTATTAACTGATGCTAATCCAAGCTAACCTTATCTTAACTAAAATAATACAAATTTGAGTTCTTCCAAAAGGTGGTGAGTAATATGTTTGGTTACGGCTGGGGCGGTAATTGCTACGGTGGCGGCCTTTACGGAGGCAGTTCTTTTGTTTTAATCGTAGTATTGTTCATCCTTTTAATTATTGTTGGAGCATCTATGACTTATTAATAAACCAATACCAATACACGTTCTAGCGGGAGAAAACATTATGCTGGAGGTGTTATAAAATGAGCGGTGGATATGGGAGTGGTTTCGCGTTAATCGTAGTATTGTTCATTCTTCTTATCATTATTGGTGCATCATTTATGTGCTATTAATTTGGAATAAGAGAAATTAACCTAGAAAAAGGCCCTCTTATGGGGCTGTTGACAAACAAATAAAAAATTAAAACCTAGCTTTTTTGGCTAGGTTTTAGTGTTATCCACCGTTTTCGAAAAGAGAATCATAGCAATTTTAAAAATCTATTCCTCCATTCCTCTGAAAGAGCATCAACTGTCAATATTTTTTCAATTGATGCTTTATCTTGTTTTTGATGGAAAAGAATTTTTGTAGCAAAAGAAACGGATATTTCTTTTGAGTGTTTTTCCACAAGATTTATTTCCGAATCGAACTTAATTGTACCCTCTTCCAATACCCGAAAAAAGTAGCCCGTTAGAGTCGTTTCAACCACTTTATTTAAAAGTTGTTTTTCTTCATTATAATTGGAGATAGTTACACAAGGAACCCTCCCTTGTGTTATTTGTAGAATAGTATCCTCTATTTTATATATGTCACCAATACAAACCTGTTCTTCCGTCATCCCTGTTGCAGTAATATTTTCCCCAAAAGCAGGTAGAATAAGCTTTTTTTGAAATACCTCTTCCCAATAAGAGTAATGCTCGAATGGATACAAACATACTGCACGGTCTGGTCCCCCGTGAAATTGGTGATTTGCAACATCATCACCAACAATACCAGTTTTTTTCACCTCAAGGGCTTCAACAGTGGATTTTCCTATTCCAGTAAGTTCTATTTTATTGTTCCAATTATATTCCTTTGGTTTTCCAACAGCTAAATTAATAATTTTTCGAACCAATTTGAATTTACCTCACTTCTACAAAACCCCAAAAATTAAAATGCTAATATAAATTGTATTATACAAATGTCATTTGAAAAGGTACAATTTTAAAAAAAACATTGGGGTCAGGAAAAGGTTAACATTCCATTTATATTGTGAAGAACATTTCGGGTTTAGAAATATTTTATTGACAATTTGATAAATTTAAACTATTATCACATTAGTTAATTAAAAATTGAATGTACATTTTTCTTCTTATCCAGAGAGGTGGAGGGACTGGCCCTTTGAAGCCTCGGCAGCAGGTTCTTATGAATACTGTGCCAATTCCATCAAGCACATCGCTTGAAAGATGAGAAGAGAGTAATAAAACTCTCTTCTTAGGAGGAGAGTTTTTATTTTATAGACAAATCCTACTTAAATAATAGGAAAACTAGAGAATTAGAATAGCAGAGGAGAGAATACATATGAAATTTGGTTTTTGGTTGCCGATTTTTGGAGGCTGGTTACGAAATGTAGAAGATGAAAATATGCCTCCAACCTTTGAATATGCTAAAAAGGTCATTCAATCGGCTGAAAAGTGGGGATACTCGACTACTTTAATAGCTGAATTATATTTAAATGATATTAAAGGACCGGAGTATGATTCTCTTGAAGCCTGGTCTACAGCAGCAGCACTTGCGGCAGTGACGGAAAAAATTGAAATAATGACCGCGATACGCCCAGGTTTTCATAATCCTGCTATAGCAGCAAAAATGGCAGCAAATATTGATCAAATCAGTAACGGCCGTTTTACTCTTAACGTTGTTTCAGCTTGGTGGGCAGAAGAAGCACGTCAATATGGAGGTATTTTTACAGAACATGATGAGCGTTATGCTCGTACCGAAGAGTTTATTGATGTCCTAAAAGGTTTATGGACAGAAGAAACCTTCAATTATTCTGGTCAATTTTACGATTTAAAGGATACGAAGCTTGCACCGAAACCTGTTCAAAGACCAAATCCGATTCTTTATGCAGGCGGTGAAAGTGAAAAAGGCAAGCAAACCATAGCAGAAAAATGTGATGCTTATGTTATGCACGGTGGAACAGTTGAAGAGATTGATCGAAAAATAGCCGATATGAAGGCACGGCGTGAACAAACTGGCAATAAGCCATTTAGTTCTTTCGGAATGGCAGCTTATGCTATTTGCCGAGATACAGAAGAAGAAGCTCTGGCTGAGCTTGAAAAAATCACTACTGTGAAAGACACTAGCGGATATGCTGGCTTTAAGGATTTCACCACTAAATCACACTTAGAGCAACAAATCCAATTACAGGATTACTCTGTATCCAATCGCGGCCTACGGCCGAACTTAGTTGGAACACCTGAGCAAATTGCAGATCGAATTATACAATATGAAGAAGCTGGCTTAAACCTATTGTTATTGCAATTTTCGCCTCAACTAGAGGAAATGGAACGCTTTGCAAAGCAGGTTATGCCATTAGTTGAACAAAAACGTAGTTTAATAAAGAACTAGTGAGGGGACTTAGAGATGAGCAAGGTATATGTGATACATGAAAATAGTGAGTGGACAGTCCATTTAACAAAAAGGTTAGCGGAACTTGGTGTTCCTTATGAAGAATGGCATTTGGACGAAGGAACGTTAGATTTATCAAAAGAGCCGCCAGAAGGAATCTTCTATAGCCGTATGAGTGCATCTTCTCATACACGTGATCATCGTTTTGCAGCTGAATTTTCTGGGCAAGTATTAGCTTGGCTTGAAGCACATGGGCGCACAGTGTTAAATGGAACGAGCGCTCTAAAGCTAGAAGTTAGTAAGGTTTTACAATATTTAGAGTTAAACAAGTATGGTGTTAAAACTCCAAAAACAATTGCAGCTGTTGGAAAACAAAACATTATAAAATCAGCCGAAGCATTTGCAGGACAGCCCTTTATTACGAAGCATAACCGTGCCGGTAAAGGCTTAGGTGTTCAATTATTCCATAGTGTAGAAGCTTTAAAAGCTTATGTAGAAGGACCGAATTTCGAAGAACCGGTCGATGGCATTACCCTTATTCAAGAGTACATTCAATCTCCTGAAAGCTACATAACCCGCTGTGAGTTTGTAGGAGGAAACTTTGTTTATGCCGTAAAGGTTGATACTTCGGAAGGATTTGAACTTTGCCCAGCGGACGCATGCCAAATTGGCGATCTATTCTGCCCGGTAGGAGAAGAGGTAGAAGAGAAACCTAAGTTCCAAATCATTGAAGGGTTTGAGGACGAAATTTTAGAAAAATATAAAGAGGTTCTAATTGGTAATAATATTCAAGTTGCTGGAATCGAGTTCATCAAAAATGGTGAAGGTGAAATTTTTACTTACGATATTAATACAAACACGAATTATAATTCTGATGCAGAAGCAAAAGCTGGAAAATACGGAATGCTCGAAGTCGCTTTATTCTTAAAGAAGACATTAGAAGAAAAATACGTCCTTTTAACAAGTTAACTGAAAAACAGAATAAACAAGTTTTTTGAACCTTCGTCTTACGCCGAAGGTTTTTCAATTAATTTAGACTTGCACAGCTGATTTAATAAGTCATCATATAGCATAGCAAACCAAAAAGAAAGCAAACTAAAATCGTGGATCCCAATATCGGGCATCCATGGGAAAATAAAATTAAAGGGGGGTAAAAAATGGCGAAGAATAAGAATAAGAATAAGCAATTAAATAATGCTATGCCAAAAGCGGATGTAGAATTTGCTGGAGAGAGTGGACTTGCAAAGAAAGCATTAAAAGCACTTAATAGTCATAATAAGTAACCAATAAAATGGAAGCTAGGGGGACAGTAATGCTGTCCCTATAATCAATTCATTATGAACATATTTACCAGGTGGAAGAGTTAAAGATTAATAGGGGGGAAAATCGTTAATTATGGGGTTTGAAATTAGAATAGGAAATGAAGATGAAATTGTTATTGCCCATCAATTAATGAAGGAAGCCTTTGATGAGTATCGTGATCTTGATGTTCCTTCTAGTGCAGTTAATGAACCAATTGATATTCTTAGAAACTCTTTTCTAAATGGTACTGAGAGTTTCATTTTATGTTTTTTAGATGAAGTTCCTGTCGGTTCTTTAAGATTTATGTTACAAGATGATTCTATATACTTTTCAAGGGTATCGGTTCCGCCATTTGCAAGAAGGAAGGGCATTGCGAAGTCTATGTTAAAGTGGCTTGAAAACTATGCAAATAAACAAGGAAAAATTAAGGCCGTATGTAAAGTAAGGGCGAGTTTATCCGATAATGTACGTTTATATGAATCTATAGGTTATGTTATTACCAAAGAGGGAATAGTAAAAAATCCAAATGGTTTTGAAGTTAAAACGGTTATAATGGAAAAATCAAATCTTTTTAGTTAGAAGAGAGGGCTGAGTTTGAAGAAGCATTTGGTTTTTGTATATGGGACGTTAAGGAGGTATGAGCGGAATCACCATCTCCTTAAAAATGCTGAATGTCTGGCAGATAAGTGTTGGACTACAGGTAAACTATTGGATTCTGGCAGCGGATATCCCTATTTGGTTCAGTCCAGAGGAGAACGGGTATATGGTGAACTATATCAAGTGAATGACAATGAACTTGAAGCACTGGACATGCTCGAAGAATACTATGGTCCGGGGAAAGACAATTATTATGATCGAGTTGTTCAATCAGTACATACCGAAAGTGGAGACTATAAGGCTTTTGTATATGTTCTTCCTGAGGGTCGACAGCAGCCAAATTTAGTGCAAATTAAAGAATGTGATTGGTGTGTATATCGCCTGATGCAGTCGCAGTGAGAAGTGCTTTTCCAGCAATACGTTTCATTACCGGAGATATCGAAAATAGAGTATCTACGGTAAATGAAAAGGCGTATCATTGCCCCAGAAGCCGGAAAAAGAGAGTCAAAGGTAAATGAAAAGGCGTTTCATTGCCCTAAAAGCCCAAAAGAAAGCTGCCACGGTAAATCAAGTAAAACTGCCGAATAAAAATTTCGGCAGCTTTATCGAAAAACTCCATTAATCGTATTCGTAAAATCGTTCCAAACACCATCTCTGTTAGTTCCGTTGCGTAAATCGTTTGTATAATTTGTCATTTTACCAAAGAAGGCAGTATCGTACGAAATATAGACATTATCAATGGAACGGTCAGCAGCACGTACTTGTCTTTCAATTTTTTTATCAAGTGGAGATGCCGCTTTTTTATAATTCGTATTATCGCCAGATCCAACCGTACGGCCTCCCAGCCTGGTACGATCGATATTATTTGTAGTGGTATCTCTCGTTCCGGTCGTACCATCATTGGTGCCAATTATATCAGTTCCAGTATTGCTAGTGTTATTTTTTAAACTGACCGCAATATAGGCATCATTATTTCGAAGGATGACATGGGCCTGATCGACTTCTTTAAGACTTTCCACATTATTACTGGCGCGTGCTGATACGCGTAGATTTTGGTTGGAAACATTGTTAATTTTGAGTTCTTTATTACTATTATTGTTTGTTCTCAAATTGTTTCTGTTATTTAATGCTTTATCATTATTACAACCGGTTAAACCTAAAAGGGCAGCAACCATTACGACAGAAACCAAACTTATTTTCTTCAAGAAGTTCACTCCTTAAATTATCTTTACTAATTAGTTTGAGCTATTCAAGGTGAACCATTCATGCATGGAGATTCATTTTCAAGAAATAAAGAAACCGCAAACAAGATATAGTACAACAGCAATAATCCCTCCCAAAGCAGAAACCTTCAGTTTATACCGCGCATAATCGATAAGAGGCATATCGAGAATCGATGCTGTCGTAATCGTCGTATCGCCTAATGGGGATGCTAAAGCGCCAAATGCACCACTGGCAAACACTGCACCGACCGTTAACGGAATGGAAGCATCGGTAGCTGAAGCCAAGGATATTCCTAATGGCATAAACAGCCCCCACGTTCCCCATGATGAACCAATAAAATACCCTGTAAGGGAACCTAGCAAAAAAATGGTTGCTGGAGTCAAAAAAGGTGGTAAAAAGGATCCTAATGTTGAACTGATAAAGGTGGAAAATCCAAGATCATTGGCCGCAAGTGTCAAGGACCAGATCAAAACAAGCATACTGATAGCTTCCATCATTTGATTGCCGCCATCATAAAAATGGTACAAAATTTCATTTAAAGGAAGCCGTCTTAAGATATAGAAAGCAAAGGATAACACTAGAGTTATAAATACGGCAAGAAGCATGACGAAGGTGGCATCAGCTTTCGAAAAGGCATCGAAAACGGTTTTGGCCCCTTTAGCAGTACCGTCTTTCCATAGAAGAAACAAGGAAAGTCCTAAAAGTAAAAAAACAGGAAAAATCAAATTCCATGGCTGTGATTGGACTAGGGATAATTCTCTTTTAATGCCCATCCGGTGAAATTCATGCTCTTCTTCCAATAGTTCCTGCTCATTATTTAAGCGTGTATCCTGTGATTTTCTAGAAGAAGACCAAAGGGTTTGAATGAGTCCGATGACAAGCATCGTAATCGCAAAAAAATCAAATAAAATACTCAGCAAAAAAATCTGATACGCTGATTGGCCGATGTGAAGTCCTCTAATGCTGCCTTCAACTAACGAGACCATGAATCCCACAAAGGCCGTGGCAACGGGTAAAAGGACGATAACGGATTCTGTAGAAATATCCATTGTCAGTCCGACCTTTTGCTTCGGAATGTTTATTTTTTTCGCAAGAGCTTTGACGACTGGACCAATCATCATGATTCGAAACATTGGCATCATAAAGGTAAAAGGGAGGGTAAGCCAGATGAACCCGAGCAGGCCCCGCTCCGTTCTAATCTTTGTTCCCATCCATTCGGAAAAACCTTTAATCCCGCCGGAAATATTCATCATCCCTACGAGGCCGCCAAATAAATAAAGAAACCCGATAATTTTCATGTTCGTCTCATTAGACAAGGTTGTCACGATATAGGTGACGGCCTGATGGGCACCGCCTAAAAAATGGGCAGACACAAGGAAGGAACTAACAAGAAGGCCGACTACCAGACCAGGCAGGATGTTTTTTATCCAAATAGACATGCCAATGACAATCAGAAACGGTATCAAGGAAAACCAAGTATGTTCCAAATCTACTTCCTCCAGCAGTGGATCTTGTTTTACTCCTCTTTTATTATTTTCCGAAATTTAGTATTAAAACCAGAAATTTTTGGAACGGAAATTAGGTAAAACGTACTAGAATAAATTCTCATATAATAGAAAGGTACTATTGTCCCGAAATACTTAGCATGATAAAATCTGAATATTATAAATTTTTAGAATGAGGGGGTTAACCTTTTTTTATTAGTAGAATACATAATTTAGGGGGATTTTATAGGTGAAAAAGAGTCTAGTACTTTTGGTATGTGGAGTGTTAATGTTACTAACCGCATGTGGAGCGGGAAGTAAGGAAACTAGCGGAGAAGCAAAGGAGAAAAACGAGAAAGTGGTAAAAATAGGGATTTCACAAATTGTCGAGCATCCGTCCCTTGATGCGGCTCGAGAAGGATTTATTGCGGCACTGAAGGATGCCGGCTATGTGGAAGGAAAGAATTTAAAGATTGATTATCAAAACGCTCAGGGAGACATGAACAATAATAAGTCCATTGCCAATAACTTAGTGGCCGACAAGAATGACCTTATATTGGCAATCGCCACACCAAGTGCTCAGGCGGTGGTCAACTCGACGAAGGATATTCCAATATTGTTTACTGCCATAACTGATCCAGTTGGGGCCCAACTAGTACAAAGCCTGGACAAGCCCGGCGGGAATGCGACCGGAACATCCGATACACACCCTGATGCGATTAAGGATACGATTGATGCCATTAAAAAGTTTATTCCCAATGCCAAAAAGGTTGGCATCATCTATAATAACGGTGAACCAAACTCTGTTGTTAATGTTAAAAATGCTAACATCGCTCTAAAGGCAGCCGGGCTGGAGGCGGTTGAAACTACGATCACAGCCAGTTCCGAAGTGAAGCAGGCAGCAGAGTCAATGGTTGGGCGTGCGGATGTATTATATATTCCGAAAGATAATACTGTTGTTTCTGCACTAGAATCTGTGATTAAAGTAGCCAATGACAAAAATATCCCGACCTTTGTCGGTGAAGGTGATTCTGTAAAACGGGGAACCTTCGCATCTTATGGATTCGACTACCACGATCTTGGCTATACAACAGGAAAAATGGCTGTTGAAATTCTAAAAGGTAAAAAACCAAGCGAAATTCCTGTCGGCTTCCCAGAAAACCTTCAGTTGTACATCAATAAAAAAGCTGCTCAAGAAGAAGGAATCTCATTAACAGAAGAGATGCTAAAGAACGCGAAAATAGTGGGCGAATAATTTCAGCAAAAAACCTGCCTTAAACATGCAGGTTTTTTGCTGTGTGAGTTTCGTTTACGCAAATCACTTGCATACGAATTACTTGTATACAAATCATCTTGAACATGATATATTCTTATTAGTCAGAAAATTTAAATAAATAGTGGTGGGAGAATGATGGAAAAATTCGATATCTGTGTTCATTTTTTACTAGCGAAAGCTTTACAAAGAGTGAATCAAGTGAGTAAATCTAAGCTAGCCTCTTATGGTGTGACGCCTGTACAATTTGCATTGCTCCGTCGGCTATGGGAAAAGGATGGACAATTTGGTTATGCTTTAGCTGAACAACTTCTTATGGACAGTGCAACGATAACAGGAATAATCGATCGGTTGGAACAAAACGGGTTTATAGAACGGCGAGTGGATCCTAATGATCGCCGGAACAAGCTGGTTTTTCTGACTGAGAAAGGGAGATCTATGGAGGTTTTATTATGTGAAAAAATGGATGACATGAATAAAGAAGTGATGTCCGATTTTGATGTAGAGGAAATTCAGCAATTTAAGAAAATCCTTTTTGAAATAGGAATTAGTAACACGAATAAGGGAGTTTAAGGAAAGGGGGAGTAAACGCATGATAAATGTTTACGCAAGAGAAGACGTTACTTGTATTGAGGGAAGCTTTGAAAGGGAAGGACAAAAAGGAAGATCAGTATATGTATTTTTAGTAGACGGAATGTTAATTGATACCGGGTGTAAACACCTTGAATCTGATCTAATTCCATTTTATGAAAGCCATTCGATTGACCTGGTTACATTAACTCATAGTCATGAGGATCATACAGGGACAGCTTCATGGTTCCAAGAAAACCGAAATGTCCCCATCTTTATACATGATAAAGGAATTAGCACTTGTGCCCAGCCCTGCCCATATCCCAAATATCGCCAGCTGGCTTGGGGGATACGAAAAGAGTTTACGGCTTTGCCGCTAGGAGAAACGATTCAAACTAAGAGTCAAGAGTGGAAAGTGATTTATACACCAGGTCATGCAGATGACCATATCTCGCTTTATCATGAAGACACAGGCAGGTTATTTACAGGTGACTTATATGTTGCACCGAAAACAAAGGTCATTATGAAAAGTGAATCAATCCGTTTAATTATGAATTCCATTCGAATGCTGTTATCGTATAATTTCGAAACGATATTTTGCTCCCATTCAGGGTACATAAAAGACGGAAAAGTAATGCTGAAGCAAAAGTTAAATGATCTTGAAAACCTTTGCGGTGAAGTAAAAGATTTACATGAAAAAGGATTTACAATTAATGAAATCGATAAAACGCTTTTTCCGAAAAAGTACCCAATTGTGTCAGTTTCTGGTGGAGAATGGGACTCCTTGCATATCATTTCTTCCATTGTTACAAATCCACCTTTAGATTACTAGAATGATTATAAAATTATAAAAGTAAGGCGGGGAACAAATGTCTTCCATTATAATTGATTCTACCCAATCTGAAATGAAGGTGTCCTTTCAAGAGAATAAACTCATTTTCATTTGGAGTTTTACGACCTTGCTGGTAGTAATGAATACGACTATGTTTAATGTTGCATTGCCAGTTGTCCTTCATGAATTTTCCTTGAACTCATCCACCGCATCTTGGCTTGTTTCCGGTTATTCAATCATGTTTGCTATATCAACGTTGACATTTGGCAGGCTATCGGATTTTATTCCTCTCTCAAGACTTCTACTCTTTGGAATTAGCATTTTAGGAATAGCTTCGATCATCGGTTTCTTTTCCAATCATTTTATTTTATTATTAGGAGCTCGAATTCTTCAAGCTGCAGGGGCAGGAGCCGTGATGGGATTAAGCATGATCATGGCGGGGCGCTATATACCAGTATCAAGGCGTGGAAAAGCGATGGCGATTATTGCGTCTGCTGCTTCATTGGCATTTGGTTTAGGACCTGTAATAGGAGGAGTTATTACTCAATACTTAGGATGGAATTATCTTTTCGCTATCACTGGATTTTCTATTCTATCTATTCCTTTCTTCTTAAGGTTATTGCCTAAGGAAATTATTAAAAAAGGACATTTCGATCTATATGGTGCCATTCTAACGGGACTTAGTGTTACGGGCCTGTTACTTTCTCTCTCCACACTTTCATATGGTTTTTTATTAGGTACGGCTGTACTATTGACAGTAAGTTGGAGATATATGAATAAGATTAAAGAGCCGTTTATTCCACCAATACTCCTCAGAAATAAGCAATATACAAAACTTCTATTTATTAGTTGTTCAGCGTTTTTCATAAACTTTTCAAATCTG
The DNA here is from genome assembly GCF_019969725.1 of Neobacillus bataviensis. The sequence goes on along the minus strand of NZ_JAHXYW010000001.1, from coordinate 124,277 downwards.
TTTTTAATGCCCATTATTCTGTCAACTGTATTCAAGAAAGCACCAGCAGAGGTAGGAATAATCATTTTTCCAGGAGCCATTTTGGCGGTGATAGCTGGACAAATTATTGGTAGAAAAATTGATCGCTTTGGGAATGCACCGGTTATCGTTTTTGGGCAAATATTTTTATTAAGTGCCACTATCCTATTTGCGTGGTTAACAACCTTAAATCCCTATTTCATCCTTTTAACCTATATGTTCGCAAGTGTGGGCTTTACGGCCATTTCATCAAGCATTTCGAACGAGATCACCAGAATCCTGCCTCTGACTCAAATTGGGTCGGGGATAGGAATCGTCCAATTAATGCAATTTTTCGGTGCGGGGCTGGGAGTGACAGTTTCTGGCTTATTATTAACCCTTCAGGAAGGTTTATCTTCGGAAAATATTTATCGGAATATTTATATTGGCTATTCCTTTGTAATCATTATGGCTGTATTCATGTACGGATTATATTACCGAAAAGCACGTTCGAGGGAAGGAAGTCAACTAAATTGACATCCAATAACGGATTTTGTATAGTAGGTGCGAAGAATATGATTGGAGTGAATGGGTTGATTCCTAACTCTGAATTACAACACTTAGACCTTATAGATTTGTTGAGCGAGCGACATAGTTTGGTCCGAAAGATTTCAGAAAAAGCATGGAATGATAACAGTGAGATTTATATTTCCAATTCTGAATGGTATATCATGGCCAGGATTTATAAGAAGAGACCGACCATTTCCTATGTTACCAAAAATGTAGAAATATCCCGCCAAGCCATTCATAAGTTTATTACAAATCTTTCTGAAAAAGGATTAGTAGAAATTGCAAACTTAGAAAACAACAAGAAAGAGAAGTGTATCCAGCTAACAGCTTTAGGTGAGGAATGCTACGAAAAAAATGCAGAACTTAAAGCCCAGCTTGAGGATAAAATCGCAGAAAAAATAGGTTTGGAGCAAGTAAATATGCTTAAAGATCTATTAAAGTTAGAATGGGGAATTGAACAATAAGGCCGGGTAAAAAGAAAACCACCTTTTTGTCAACTTGGTTGACAAAAAGGTGGTTTTTCTTTAAACTAAGTTAGTCAACCTAGTTGACAATAATGTAATGCCAAAAAATTATTGAAGGGGTTTAATACGTGAATACACAAACAGGATCAATAGCAAAAAAACAAAGCAATACAGTCTCGAGAACTACAACAGAAGTCAAAACCGGCCCGATCATGGCTGCACTTTTGGTGGCAGGCTTTGTCGGACTTTTTAGTGAAACGGCCTTAAATATCGCTTTAGGAGATTTAAGTCAAATCTTTCATGTTAGTGCTACTACGATTCAATGGCTTGCAACAGCCTATTTTCTTACTCTGGGCATTTTAGTCCCGGTTACAGGTATCCTGATGCAGAAATTTACAACACGGCAAATGTTTATTGCTGCTGTAACACTATTCATTTCCGGGACAATCCTAGCAGCCGCCGCACCTGTTTTTGGTGTATTACTTACGGGACGAATCGTTCAGGCGGCGGGTTTAGCGATTACTTTGCCATTAACACAGAATGTTATTTTTACAATCTTCCCTCCAAATAAACGTGGTGCTGCAATGGGAGTTATGGGCTTAGTTATGTTAGCTGGCCCAGCGCTTGGACCAACATTAGCCGGTCTTATCCTAGATACATTATCATGGCACTGGATTTTTTTGGTTACAATCCCTTTCATACTATTCTCACTTATTTTCGGGCTTCTTTATTTACCGAATGTAAATGAGGTTCGTAAGGTTTCAATTGATGCAGCATCTATTATTCTTTCGACGATTGGATTCGGTGGTTTTGTTTATGGAGTGAGTGTTGGCGGTGAGCACGGTTGGACGCATTCAACTGTTATGGTCTCCATCATTGCTGGGGTTTGTGCATTGATTCTTTTTTCAATTCGTCAAACGAAAATGAAGAATCCGATGCTGAATCTTAAAGCATTTCAATACCCGCAATTCGTGCTTGGTATTATTATGAGTTTTATAACGTTTTTTAATATGTTGTCCATGCTTGTCATTTTGCCAATGTATATGCAAATGGCTTTAGTTATCGCTGCTTTTACAACTGGTTTAATCCTGCTGCCAGGAAGCCTGCTTAACTGTATATTAGCGCCAACCATTGGCCGTTTATTCGATTTATATGGTTCTAAAGCGGTTATTACACCTGGAACTATACTAGTGGCCCTTGGATATTTATTTTATTCCCAGTTTGGCACAGATACGGCTTTATGGATGATCGTGGTAACTCATATTATCATGATGTTAGGTATTGGGGCGGTACTTGCAAATGTACAAACAAACACGCTAAATTCGCTTCCCAGACAATACTATCCGGACGGAATTGCGTTAACCCAAACAATCCAACAAGTAGCAGGCGCCGTTGGTATTGCAGTAATGGTATCGATTATGGCAGCCAAACAGAATAGTTACTTAGCCATTGCAAATGAACCAACACTAGCAGCATCAGAAGGTTCTTCACTTGTGTTTACTATCAGTTTAGGGTTAGCGGTGATGAATGTAGTCCTGTCATTTTTTATTAAAAAACCCAATCATTAGAGAGTAGGAATTATAGAGTATTCCTATTTCTCCTCCTGAACAGTATAATCAGGGATGGGAGTTGAATCAAATGAATAAAAAAGATATCGCTAATATCCGGAAACAATTTAAATTAGACAATTACAACCTGCAAATTCTAGAAATCTTCAATGTTTATGTGCAGAAAGAATCAGGCGAGATTTACCATCATGTCAGCCAGCCGTTTCAAATGTTAGAACAAGAAGCGCAAGAATTGTTTTTAACAAACTTTAAGAAGGTATTAACAGGGCAGCTTGATGCTAAACTGTTTGAGCTGAAATTCATTCGCGATGTGGAAGACAGCACCCAAATGTTCCTTTTCGAAGGATTACAACAAGAGTCAACCGATGATTGGAAAGAATACATGCTGGAAATCGTCTTGAAAATGTTTGCGAACACGAAATATGAATTTGATACAGTGGTGACCTTTATCCGGGGAGAATACCGAAAAGCGACCCGGAAACGGAATGCGGAAACCGAAGAAGGCGGGGATGATGAAGTCTATTCGAGCCCATTTATCCTTTGCAGTCTGAATAAAACGGATCAACCGAAAAGTGCTTTGACTTTTGATTATATTGAAAAAGAATTCAAATCGCATAACTTCTTTGATCCTATTATTAATTTAGATTCTCCATTGTCCGGCTTTTTGTTCCCTGCTTTTAATGACAATGCGGCAGATGTAAACCATCTTCTCTATTGTGCAGGGAAAGCGAATCAACCAGATGCTAGATTTATTGAAGAAGTGCTCAATTGCGAAGAGATTATTACTGCCCAGGAAGATAAGGACTGCTTCGATTTTATTTTAAAAGAAGTGATGGGAGACGAAGTGGAATCCCGGGTTATTTCCAATGTTTATGAGGAAATCGATAAGTTGGTTCAAGAGAGTCAAGAAAATGAAGAAAGTGAAATTCCTACATTGGATTCTCGGGATATCGAACGCATTTTGACCGTAAGCGGCGTGGAAAATGTAGAGACAGCAAAAGTGGAACATGCCATTAAAAAAATCATAGATGATGAAAAATATGAATTCAAAGCCAGCAGCTTAGTTCCAAAGACCATAAAAATCGAGACCAAATTGGCCAATGTAACCATCAACCCGAAAGACCTGAAATATGTAAAATATATTACTTATGAAGGAAAACGATGCTTATTGCTGGAGGTCGACGAAGAGGTGGTCGTGGAAGGATTCCGGTTGGAATCGGAGACAATTGGATAATAACAGGAAATTCTGTTTAGCTAGATGAGCTAATAAATAAAAAAAACGGAGTTAATAAGGTTGCTGAAAAAACTCCAATAAATTAATTTCTAGCACTCTTAAAAGACTTATTAAGGACAAAACTGGCTCCGAGATCAAGCAAAATGTCCTTAATAAAGCTTCTTAAGGACAAGATTGGAAAGTATATAGAGGATTTATTATTAAATTAAACAAACGGGTGATGATAGGATTGCAGTGGCGATCCTATTTTTTATTCAATTAACGGTGAGTTTAATTGGAGAAGGAGTTTCCGACCAAAATGGTTAGAAGCAAAAGATTGTGAAAAAGTACTTTAAGTTACGAAAAGTATAATAGAATAAGAGGAATCAAGCTCAAGCTGCAATGAAACTATTTCATATGATAGGACGCCTGCTTAAAGCTAGGGCAGGTTTGTTGAAAAAGTAATCGAAAATTGAATAATTAGTTACATATACAAAAAATTTAAAAAGTTTTAGATTTGAGTTAATTAATACAAAGGGGGAATTAAACTGAGCGAACTTAAACTGATTAATTCTTACAAAAACGAGCTTCAAAATTACTCTTTGGAACAGCTAAGATATAAATCTGAAGAAGCGGTTTGGTCTATTGGGCAAATGTATGACCATTTAATCCTTGTTGCCCATGAGTATCTAGATAATTCGGAAACATGTGCCACCTTAAAAGATGAACAACCCCTTGGGAAAACGGAGTTTGGTGAGCACTTATTTAAGATCGGAGGGTTTCCACCAATTAAAATTAAATTACCGGATGAACTAAATACTCCACCTAATAATTTAGATAGCGAACTTATCAGCAGAATGGATCAAGTAATTCTAAGGTTGAGACAATGGGAATCAAAAGTGGATCATATAAACCCAAATTATAAAGTAAAACATGGAGGGTTCGGATGGCTGAATGCAAGGGAATGGTATGATTTGGTTGGAATGCATTTTCGTCATCACTTGCGCCAAAAAGATGAGTTAGAACTAAAACTTGTTAAGTGACTGGTGTGTAAGTTGAATATAGGATTGTTTTGAAGAGCCTGTTTTCTTAATTAAGAAGAATTCAATTATTTCCCTACAAAAATCTAAACCCCCTTCAGCTTTAATTGAAGGGGGTGAATATTAATCTTGCTGTTTAATAACGAATAAAACACCTATAAGGATTAAGATAGATCCTATCCAAAACATTACTCCTATGGTCTCTCCTAAAATAAGCCACCCCAGCAATGTTCCAACCACGGGTTGAAAAAAGAAAAATATTCCCCCGCTTGAAGCATTAAGCATTTGTAATCCACGGTTCCAAAGTAGAAATCCACCTGCTGTTGAGACAATACCTAAATACAAAAGTCCCCCCCAGATCGTTGGGTGACTCATTTGAGAAATATTAATTTCGTGTAACCGTGGCAAAACAAAAGGAGTCAACACAATTAGGGCTACCAGGATTGAATAGGTCGTTACCACAATTTGTGAATAGTCACTTGGAAGACGCTTAACAAGTACAGACATAAGTGCCCACGTTAAAGCAGCAATCAGTAGCCAGATGCCTCCAAGTTTACTGGATACATCCAAATGACCGACTCCAACGATAAGAAAAACCCCAACTGTTGCTAAACAAACGGACAGAATCTTCTTTAAGGTCAACCGTTCTTTTAGTAGTAAGCGAGCAAATATAACCATAAACGCTGGGGTAGACGAAGTTATAATCGCTCCCATTTGGGCAGACGATAGCATTGTTCCAGTTTCCTGAGTGACAATTGAAATGGCGTTACCAATAATTCCAATGGCTATAATTAATAAGAAATAACGTTTCTCTATACGCCAATTTTGCTGTGTGACGAAGCCGACAATAAGGAGTGCCACAATAGCAACCAAATATCTTAACCACACAAGTTCCAGTGGAGCTACGACCGCTACTACAACTTTGACAACCACATACATACCGCCCCAAATACTGGAAGCCAAAATCAAAAATAAAGAACCTAATAAGGTGTTTTTCAATTTTTTATTCCCTCCGTAGTTTAATTAGGTCAAAATGCCCCTAACGGAGAGATGTAGCCACCCTTACTCCATTAAGAGCAATAGTGTGCTACTGGTACATCGTTTTCAAATAATGGAGTCCAATACAATTTACTTCACCTCTAGTCCGGTTTATCTAATTAAATATTTAATTTATTTTAACAAAGAATTGTGAAAATTTGTACTTAAACAAACGGACAGGTTTGTCAAAGAAGCAATCAAAGAAATTTATTAGAAAAAGCAACAATAACATATATTGAAATGATAATATTTAATAAAAATGAAATATTGAGGAAATTGCTTATGAACATTTACATATCACTAAAATCCCTAGCGAAACGCAAAAACTTCATCACAAAACAATCATACGAGATGCTAAAAAAACCAAACACACTAAGAGAACTTATTACCCAAGTGGTAACACAAAACGTCGAACCGTTCAACAAAAAAGCTATCAATCCAGAAACACCACTTATTAACTTTCTTTCCAACTCAGAAATCGAGCAGCAAGCCCAAACCGGAAAAGTAGGCTTCCAAACACTATATAATGACAAGCAAGCAGATCTAACGAAAGCAATCGAAACCGCCATTCAAGCCTTTGAAGACGGATTTTACCGGGTGTTCATAAATGACGAAGAAGCTGAGAAGCTAGATACCCCACTAGAGGTAACAGAGGACGCCGAAGTCGTGTTCATACGCCTGACAATGCTCACGGGCCGGATGTGGTAGGATGACTGAACTAAACAAGAAGGACGTTCCTGTGGCTCAAAATGAAACCAGGAGAACCGTCCCCCAGGTCCACTCAAAGGAGGATACCTAAATGACGATAGAATCAAGCGAAAATAATTTGATAGATTATGAAGCAAAGATCGCAACACTCGATGAAAAGGATCAAAAGCTAGCAAGGCACATCCTAAAGTACATGCAAACGGATTATTATAACCAGGAACGACATATTCGTCGCTTCACCAATACGCTCAATGAGCAAGCAGAAACTGACCAAGACAAGCTCAACCGGCTAGTGGACTTTACGCGGAATGTACTCGGCGATTACCACGCTACTGTCATGAAATACATCATCAATCACGCAACCGAGTATTCCTACTCAACGGGCTATGACCGGAGACCATTCCGCACCAAAAACATAACAGCCCACTTAAACAGAATCATCGAAAAGTGCGCATCACTCCATGATCTAGCAAAATACAACGTTACCATCATGGACATTCTTACAAACCGGCACCTTGACCTAAACAACCAGGTAACCAGCGACATTATCGCCTTCGAGCTAGACCAGCAAAACGACGACGTGCTAAGCGCACTTAAAGAAGTCATCTATGGTGACAACAACACTGCCCTCCTCACAAGAGAGATGATAAAGGGCATGCTGCTCAGCCATCGTGAGGAAGCCTATACCATCATCGGCGAGCTTCTTGTGGCAGCGAGACTTCAAGAGGGTCTCCGCCAAAACATCGTCGAAACTATGGATGAAGGCACACTAGCGGCAACAACACACTTGCTTAACGTTATCCTTGACAACAACCTAATCCGATATAGCTCTGTTGTTAGAGCAATCGACGTGTGGACAGGCTTAACCCTTGAGGCAGAGCAGGCCCGCGTTACCAAGCAAATGATTCAATACATCCATGAATGCCTAACAAATCCTGACCTCCGCAAGCGGTGGCTGCAGAGTGAGGATTTGAACAAGCTGTACACAAGTCTATGGGCAAGTGCAGTAATCGAAGAGGAGGACCTCAACCACCAGGTAAACGCGCTTATGGATAACGGCGAAACCTATCAGAAGATAGTCGCCCAATATATGCTCGTCCAGAGTCAGAACGACCTGCTCAAGTACACGATTGCCTCCAAGCATCTAGACGAAACAGACCAGGAGCTACAGGTCTTTCTGCTCTCTAACTATACGTACGAGTGCTATTTTTCGTGGAACTGGAACCGTAAGACCAATCAGTATATTCATAAAATCGAGTTCGAACGCATTCCGGCACTTGAAGAAAGGTCCGAGCGACTACGCCAGTTCACTCTTTTAAAAGCAATGTTAGACACTGCTCCTAAAAAAGAAATAACAATCAAATCCAGGGTTTTCAGTGGCTTAGAGGTAGCGTACTCTGCTGACTCCATCGTAAAAAAGATGCTTTACCTGATTGCCTATGATATGGACCAGGGACTCATCAAGCAAATCATCGAGAAAAAAGACATGTACGACTCAGACACGAGAGGCTATTTACTCGATTGCTTTACTCAAGATCAATCTAACCCTGCTCAACGGGAGTATATTTTTGCATGCTTATCTGATAAAAGCATGACCAATCGTGAAAAAGCGATGACACGGATCCTAGATTTAACTCTCGCACCAGACGAAATAGACAAAGTTGAAGCAATCCTAAAATTAAAAACAGGAAACCTCCGTCAAAGTGCTATTAAGCTTTTACTAAAGCTAGTAGACGAAAAACTAGAAGAATCATTAGACCGACTTTTAACAAGTAAAAGTGAATTGCAACGGGTCGGCGGACTTGAAATGATCTCAGAGTTAAAAGACGCATCGCCGGAAAAATTCAAAAAGGTAAAAGACAAATGCAAGGTTATCAAGGCTCCGACTGAAAAAGAAAAGCTATTAATCGGCAAGCTTACAACAAAAGAGGAATATAACTTAAAGAACGGTTTCGGTCTATACGATCCAGAAAAACAATGCAAGTTGCCAACTGACCATATCCCAAAAGTCGAAACCAGTAACGTGTTCTCGACCGATTTTACAAGAATCCAAGAGATCCTAACTGGCCTTTCCGAGTTAATTCACGAGCATCGCGAGCACGAATATGAAGTCGATTGGTATGGTTATAAGGAAATGCACCTAGTGGGTACAACTCTAAGACGAGGTCAAAACGTCAACATGCAGGACAAGCGGGAGGGAATCGATGACCTGCCACTAGCTGAGGTTTGGGAGGACTATTTTAAAACAACAAAAATCACTACACCAGAGCTTATCGAGCTAAATGTCATGTTCAGTTTAGACCTAGTGTATCGCTATTATTATAAAAGGATTAACAGCTGGGAAATGGATGACTATAAGAAGCCAACTGATTGGCGCAAGGAGTTTCTCGATAGCGTTTATCCATTAAAGAAGGTAAAGGCATTCTATACCTTTGCACCTGAGCTTCTTTATTATAGTCAGATGAACGAAATTGTATCGTCTTATTTCCAGGACCTTAACAAAGAAGACATATTCGAAACAGCAAGTGGGATGCTTCATACGATGATTGAGGCTATCCCTGAGGAGAAGCGGAAGTCAGAGCGCCAGATGTATCAGCTTATTGCATTCCCGTGGCTAGATTGGGCAAAGGCAAATGTGTATGATGAGGCATCCAACAAAACCTACTTGCTTCTATTATATAAGTTATACACTATTAATAACTTTAAAAGATTTGGTCCAGACCTTGAAGAGCTAGTCCGAGCCTATGATCTACAGCTTATTGACGAGAATGAACTGACAAAAGAGTTATTAGGAAGAGAGAATAGTAGAGATCACATTTTAGATCTAACAAATGCGAAGAAGGGCATCACGAAAGAGCATCCTTCTATTGAGCCGATAAAAGAAAAGGTCATCGCACGTATCCTTGATATTGAACTGAAGCGTGGTGACCTCCAAACAGAGGTCACTCCACATGCAACAGGTATCATGTATTACGAGGGAATGGAGTATTTGATAACGTTATTATCAGGGCTCGATAAAGAATCGTTCGTCCGTGGCTATTTCTATTACTATGACAATATGAATATAACAAAGAAGGAAGCGTTGAGCCACTTACTACAAGTTTGTCACCCGAAGGAGGGCGAGAACGAGGAGCTACTGGCACAACTTGTAAAAGAAAAGAAGATCGCTGACAAACGTTTACTTGAGGCTGCGATGTATGCACCACAATGGCTAGATATTGTAGCAGCATATTTAAAATGGGATGGGCTAAAGAGTGCATCCTGGTATTTCCATGCGCATACGAACGAATCCTTCTCTGCTGAAAAGGAAACGATAGTTGCGCACTATTCACCGATCACACCAGAGGAATTCCATGATGGTGCCTTTGATATTGATTGGTTCAAAGAGGCTTACAAGCAATTAGGTGAGGAGCGCTTCAATATTTTATATGATTGTGCAAAATATATTTCAGCAGGTGCCAACCATCGCCGTGCCCAGCTTTTTGCTGATGCGACACTTGGTAAGCTAACCTTAGAGGATATAAAAACCTCCGTTGAAACGAAGCGAAACAAGGATCATTTGCTGTGCTACAGCTTGATCCCAATCGAATCAGCAAACACGAATGATGTCTTACAGCGCTACGAGTTCATACAGAAATTTTTAAAAGAAAGCAAGCAATTTGGAGCACAGCGACGTGCAAGTGAAGCAAAGATTGTTACGATTGCACTAGATAACCTCGCTCGAAATGCAGGGTTTAAGGATGTAACAAGACTACGCTGGGAGATGGAAGCGCGGAAAATGGAAGAGGTCCTGCACGTCCTAGAGCCAGTGGAGATTGACGATATGACGGTTCAGCTAGTGATTGATGTAAATGGGAAGGGTGCCATCAAGATCATCAAAAACAACAAAGAGCTGAAATCCGTCCCACCAAAATACAAAAAGCATGAATACATCTTAGAGCTAAAAGAAGTAAACACAGGGCTGAAGGAGCAATATAGCCGAGCAAAAGCGGAACTTGAACGCTCTATGGAGCTAGAAACACCATTCACAATACAGGAACTCGTCAACATGATGAAAAATCCAGTTGTTGCTCCACTTGTGAAAAAGCTTGTGTTCAAGGCTGGTGACAAATTAGGCTTCTTTACTGGAGAAGAGCTTCAAACTCCAACAGGGGAAAGCTATCAGCTTCAAACAGACGATAAAGTTACAATCGCTCACCCGGTTCACCTATATGAAAGCGGCAGCTGGAGTGACTACCAGCGGTATCTATTTGATCAGCAAATCAAGCAGCCATTCAAACAGGTATTCCGTGAGCTATACCAACTAAATGCAGACGAAGAAGCAGCGGGAACAGAATCCAGACGTTATGCAGGATACCAAATTCAGCCAAAGAAAGCTGTTGCCTTGTTAAGAAATCGCCTGTGGACCGTTAACTATGAAGAAGGACTGCAAAAGGTCTATCATAAGGAAAACATCATTGCAAAAATCTATGCAATTGCAGACTGGTTCTCACCTTCTGACGTCGAAAGCCCAACCCTTGAAACGGTAGAATTCTTTGACCGAAACACCTATAAAAGCATAGAGTTAAGCAAAATACCAAAAATCATCTTATCTGAAACAATGAGAGATGTAGACCTAGTCGTAAGTATCGCCCATGTTGGCGGCGTTGACCCAGAAGCAAGCCTAACAACAATTGAAATGAGAGCAGCCATCCTACAGGAATCTCTAAGATTGATGAAAATTAACAATGTAAGGATCGAAGGAAACTTCGCAATGATCAAAGGAAATCTCGGGGAATACGGTGTCCACTTAGGTAGTGCCATGGCCTACAAGCAAGCAAGTGGAAACCTGAACATCCTACCAGTTCACTCGCAGCATAGAGGAAAGCTCTTCCTGCCATTCCTAGATGAAGATCCAAAAACAGCGGAGATCCTATCAAAGGTCATGATACTTGCGGAGGATAATAAAATCAAGGACCCAAGTGTGTTGGAGCAGTTAAGACATACGAAGGGGGCGAAAATTCAATAAGAATTCAATTAACGTGTCCTTTTGTTTTATAATAGAAATTATCAATAAGCCGAAAATATGCAAGTTTTTACTCATTTCTTGCATTTTTTCGGCTTTTTTACATTCAAAAAACATACTGCCGTAGTTCACTGCGGCGGTCTTATTTCTTACTGTACTAACCGATGCAGTTTAGTTGAAGGTTATATTATTTGTTTAGATTTAATAGAATGTAACAATTTGGTAAATAAATAGGAGGTTACTTATGAAAAGGAAATCAGTATTTATTTTTGTAGTTGTAGGAGTGCTCATACTATGTATTGGATTTATGAAAGACTTGGGAAGCACAGAAGTATTGGCAAAAGAACAACCAATTTCAGAAAGTGTATTTTTAGGACAAGCAGATATTGAAGAGGGGGACCAATATAGAATTGTAACAAGAGAGGAACAAGATATACGAGAAAACAGTCCTAATGAAAATGGGAATCAATACACAGTTATAACAGTTACAGAACAAAATAGGGTAGAGAACTCTAAGGCTTTATCAGGATTTGTTCCGCAAGAAAATGGACATGGCCTCTTTTTTAAAAAAGATAAATAAGCTTAAAATAGTTATTAGAATATGGGGATTTAAGTTCAGGAAGGATTGCTGTGGCAATCCTTTTTGTTGCTTATATTATCTAACTTATTTAAAGAACCCGAAAATCTTTTTGGGGAAGGGGAGACTATGAGGGATAAACCAGAAGTGACAATTTAGCCTTTCTCGCTATGGTAAGGAACAATTTAAAACAAAAACAGTCCTGGAATTACGATTAACATAATTCAGGGTTCATTTGGCATATCAGGGAATTCGGGAAAGGGATAGCCACTTGGCGGTTCAACGACTGAAAGATCTCCGCCATTCCTACTTGGAGTTGTCCCTTGAAAGATTTCTCCAATGCGCGTGTTATCAAGGCGGAAATTGAATTGTGCATTATGGAATCCCATTTCCACGTATTTACGACATTCTGGATATTTGTTTAAATCATAATTGGGAATGGGAAATAGTTTGCCCCAATTAACACATAAAGTTTCTAACGCTTTTGCAAAAGCATTTTGGTGAGCATTATCACGAACAAATAGAAACGCAATCGTCTCCCTTAATGTTTTATTGTTACTCATCTCGTAAATTCTTGACTTTTGAAGAACACAGTGGATTCTAGGATAACATTATTTAGAAGGTTTGCAGCTAGATTCCCATGGTCATATACCCATGATCCATTCTACGGATTACCTCCTGCATCAACTGGAAGTGAAGACTTGGCTTCCATAATATAATGGTGTGGATTGGCACCAGATTGTATAACATCATCCAATGGAGCACCTTCAGAAGCTTGGTTACCTGGCAAGTTTTCACCAGAATCATTTAATAGTTGATTAATGGTCGATTGAACTAGTTCAACATGGCTAAGCTCTTCAAGAAATATCCCTCTAATTAAGTCACGATAAGGTTTTGCTTTTCCTCTGAAATTCGCACTTTGGAATGAAAACTGCATCATTGTTCTCATTTCACCAAATTGACCGCCTAGTGCCTCTTGCAACACTTTTGCGGCATGAGGATCTGGTTTATCAGGGACAATCATATTAATTAAGTCCTTTATAAAAGTACATGATGAGCTTTTTCAATTGCTGGGCTCATATTCTGCACAGTTGGTATTAAGGTAACTAATACATACTATACGTAATTTATGGGGAAGGTATTTTTTAGGATATCTTTTTTGGAGGTTACTTATGGAAGAAAAGGGAAACCAGATTAGGCTAACAGCAGGTGAGATTGCTCAAATCTGGATACAATACTTAAATGATAGTTCAAGCATATGTGTACTTTCGTTTTTTTTAGAAAAAGCTGAGGATGAAGAAATTAAGCCTCTAATTAAATATGCTTTAGATTTATCTCAGTCACATATTCAAAAGATTACAGCTATTTTAAAAGAGGAAAAAAATGTAGTTCCATATGGTTTTAGTATAGAAGAGGATGTAGACTTATCTGCTCCTAGACTTTATTCTGACAGCTTTGTACTTAATTTTATAAACCAAATGTCTAAGATTGGTCTCATATCATATGCTGGAAGTGTAGCAGCATCTGTAAGAAATGACATTAAAGACTATTATATGGAATGCCTTGCCGAAACAATGCAATTATATAAAATTTCAACGGAATTATTATTGTCAAAAGGATTATTTATCAGGTCTCCAAGCATGCCTAATTTAGAAAAGGTTGAATTTGTGAAAAAGCAATGGTTTATGTTAGATGTGTTTGGAGAGAAAAGACCATTAACAGCTGCTGAAGTTGACAATTTATTTGCCAATCTCCAACGAAACGCTTTGGGAGTTGCGACACTCACTGGATTTAGTCAGGTTGCACAAAATAAGGATGTAACACAATTCTTTTTAAAAGGTTTAGAAATTGGGAATAAACATATTAAATTATTTAGAGGAAAGTTAGAGGAAAGTAAACTCCCTGGACCTATGGGATGGGATTCAGAAATAACTAATAGTACTGCGTATACATTTTCTGATAAACTTATGATGTTCTACACATCTGGATTGGTTACTTTGAGCGTAGGGTTTTACGGTACAGCTGTCAGTCAAAGTCCTAGAGGTGATATTAGTGCAATGTATAACAGGCTCTCCTTAGAGGTTCAGTTGTATGCTGAAGATGGAGCTAATATTATGATAAAAAATGGATGGTTGGAACAGCCTCCAATGGCATCGGATCGCGATGAACTAGTTAGGAATAAGAATTAATTATAAACATATTTAAAAGTCCTTCTGTAAAAAGCATAAGGACTTTTATCATTTCCTATGATACAAAGATGTCTTATTGACTTTAATGATAAGATTTAAACGAGAGTGGATTGTATTTCTTTTTTTCACACATATCGATTATATAAGTTGCTAATTGTTGAATTCCGAGATTTATCTTATCTTCATTTACTTGTGAAATGCTTAGTCGAATTGCTTGCTGTTTGTTTTCAGCTAAGTACATTCTAGAAGCGTTGTCCACATAAATATGTTTTTCATGTAATAGGTAAATCAATTTATTGACATCTATATGTGAAGGCAAAAAGATGGTGAGATAAAAACCACTTTTTGGCTTTGTAAATTGTATATAGTTCGGTAAATACAATGAACAGGCTTCTAATAATGTTTTCATTTTTTTTATGTACAATTTTTTTACGCTTTCTAAATGATATTGAAACATGCCATTTTTTAAATAGATTTCTAATGCTCCTTGTGAAAGTGGCGATGAAGTGAAATCAGTGCTAAATTTATAGCTTACGAAGGTGGGAATCATTTTTTCAGGGAGTACAACAGTAGCAATACGTAGCCCTGGCAAAAATACTTTCGAAAAACTCTTTACATAAATGACTCTTCCGTTAGGTTCATACGCAAACAAAGGGTCTGCTTTTAAATCCGTATCTAACTCTGCTAAGAAATCATCCTCTACAATGTATACATCGTATTTTTCTGCAAGAGCAACAATTTTTTTCTTTTCTTCATTTGTATAATGATGCCCAAGTGGATTATGGCATCTTGGAATGATGTAAAAGAATTTAATATCATTGGTTCGAAATAAGTTCTCAAGCCTTTCAAAATCAATCCCCTCCATTGTTAATTCAATTCCTAATGTTGTAATGTGATTTAACTGTAAGGTATCTATCATTCCAAAGTAAGTAGGCTGCTCAATTAATACATTCTTTTTCCCATTTGGAAACGGCATGACGGACAAAATGTGAAGCGCTTGTTGTGAGCCGGAAGTTATAACAAGTCGTTCAGGTTTCGTGAATACTTGTAAATGTTGTAGATACTTCGCAAGCTCCTTTCGCAAAGAAAAAAGTCCTTGTTGCTCACTATAAGTAAATAATTGCTCTTTATAATGGTCAATCGCCTGGTTCATACAATGCTGAAAGTCCCCATAAGGCATAATACGTTTATCTGGCCCAGCAGATAAAAAATCAATATCTTTTTCATTCGGACTGGGTGTTTGATAATAATCAACAACGTAATAGCCACTTTTGGGTTTAGCATAGACAATATGTTGTTGTTCCAATTCCAGTAATGCCTTTTCAACCGTATTTTTACTACATTGAAATTGTTCAGCGAGCAGCCGGATAGAAGGTAATTTATCTCCTGCTTTAAACTGCTCATCCTCTATTTGTTGTATCACCCATTCTAAAATACCCTTATATTTTGTTGTCATATATATTCTCCTTAGTATCTGTCCCATGACAGATGTGGATTTTTACTGTATTAAAAAGAGTTTATATCAATTACAATCATGTTTAATTGCCTATTCCTTTTAACCATGATTATGGAATACATTTGTATGTTTGTGAAGGGGGAATTTGAATGGAAAACAATATAAAAAGAGGAATGCTGATCGGCTTTATTGGCATAGTTTGTTTTAGTCTTACATTACCAGCTACAAGTATTGCTGTCCCTTATTTCGGTGAGACAATTGTTGGGTTGGGTAGGACAGTTATTGCAGCAATAATCGTAAGTATCATTCTTATCATAAAAAAAGAATCATTACCTAATAAAAAACAATTGAAAAGCTTAGGTATTGTTGCAGTTGGTGCTGTACTCGCCTTTCCGTTATTAACAACATTTGCAATGAAATCACTGCCTGTTTCACATGGCGCAATTGAATTGGCTTTACTGCCACTAGCGACAGCTGGTTTTGCTATGTGGCGTGGAGGAGAGCGACCTTCTAAGCGCTATTGGATTGCGAGTTTTATTGGTGCGATAGCAGTGCTTCTTTATGCGGTGTATTTAGGTTTAGGTCAATTGCAAAATGGGGATGTTGCACTAATTGTAGCTGTCTTAATACTTGGATTAAGTTATGCAGAAGGTGGAAAACTATCAAAAGAGATTGGCAGTTGGCAAGTCATCGCTTGGGCTATATTAATTGGAGCCCCGTTTTTTATTATTCCTGTTGGCTTAAGCATATCATTAAATATGTTACAGGCGCCTATCGAAGCTTGGATAAGTTTGATCTATTTAGCTGTTGTAAGCCAATTTTTAGCATATGTCGCTTGGTACGGTGGGATGTCTTTAGGAGGGATTGCAAGAGTTGGACAGATTCAATATTTACAGCCCTTTTTAATGATTGGATTTTCTGTATTGTTCTTAGGAGAATCGATTACATGGCTAACGATTGTTTTAGCGATTGTTGTAGTGATATGCGTAATAATTGGAAAAAATGCACCTGTGATAAAGAGTGAGTCACATCATAAAAATAGTGTAATTAGAAGTAGATGATTTTTATATAAGGGCCGCAATTTATGATAATTCACCTGCCGAAATAATGTTAGTTTATTTTCTACACAATAGTATGGGAGACTGGATGGATGTTATTTAATGCAATATGAGTGGTTAATAACCGAGTAAAATGATTAAAACTAACCAGAAAATAGGTAACTCAACCTAGAATAATAATGGGGTGATTTTATGAGTAAAGCTAAAGGAAAAGGTGGTACAGGGAGAGGAACAGACAAGAAGGGTTGGAATCGTTGGCAAGCTAGTGCAAACAAAAAAAAGAGTGCAAAACCTTATATAAGTAAAGGTATAAAAAAAACGGATGTTGAAAATGACCCCACGAGCAATGGTTAAAGTACTTAACCGAAAAATAGCGAATACTGAATAAATACAATTATTTAATGACCCAACGTGTGCGAGCTCCTTTAAAGGAGTTCGCTTTTTCTTTTCAGCTTATATATTGTTGCTGTAATTAATGAAAACAATGTATTTAATTTAAAACCATAGAATAAGTATTAGGAGTGAAAAGTAGCTTTCCTATTTATTTTTTCTTCTTGTTTTCTTTATTTCGAAAACAGGAAATTTCAATCTCATAATTTCTTTTTAAAAGATATCAAATTTCTTTCCTGCTTAAATAATACTCAAAGGTGAGTGAACATGAAAAATAGAATAAGAACAAAAATGATAAAAATACTCAGTGGAAACAGGGAAACTAGCTTAACCGTTCAAGTTGCAGATACTAAAAGAAAAATAAAAAAGGGCTTAATGTTTGTTGAAAAATTACCCGAAAACGAGGGGATGTTATTTGTGTTTTCAGAAAAAAGATATGGTGGCTTTTGGATGAAAAACACATTAATTCCTTTATCTATTGCTTTTCTTGATACAGATGGGAAAATTCTAAAAATACTAGATATGGTTCCTTGTAAGGAGAAAGAATGTCCTAGTTATAATCCGGAACTTTTTTATCATTATGCTATTGAAGTGAATCTTGGATGGTTTGAAAAGAATCAAATCAAAGAAGGGGATTTTGTAAAGCTTGATTAAAATCATCTCACCTTTATGAGTTCTTAAAGGTGAGGTGATTTTTTAATAGATATTAATGCTAATATTACTGAAAAGTCGTGAAGAAATGTACTTAAACAAACGGGGTCGTTAATTGAATAAGAAAACTAAAGGCCGCTGAAAAAAAGGTGGTCTTTAATTTTATCTATAATTAGAACGTTTGATATCTGCTTTAATATTTGGAGCTGTAGTAGTTTCTAATCATTCACTACTGACAGCCCAGGAGAAATTTTGGTCTAGCGGAAACTCATTTTTTTTGAAGAGAGTAAAATTTGATACGTAAGCAAATTGCATGCTGCTACGTTATCGTACATCTGTGTAAATATAAACTGTTACCAATCGATTTGTTTCCCATCTCTAAAAAATTTTCCGTTAGGTCCTTCGGGTCCTATCGTCGCTAACCAGAGGATTGACTCAGCAGCTTGCTTAGGAGTTCTTGGAGCAGATGGCCCACCCATATCTGTACTTACCCATCCAGGATCGACCGCATTTATTTTGATATCACCTTGGATTTCTGCCGCTACCAATCGTGTCAATCCATTTAGGGCAAGTTTAGACAATTTATAAGAGCCGACTCCATGATATTGCATTTCGCTCATGGCTCCATATTCCGAGGAAACATTAATAATTCTCCCATAACCTTGTTTTTCCATGAGGGGAATAAAGGATCGGATCACATGGTATGCGCCGAAGAAATTCGTTGCCATCGTCCTCTCCAGAATGGAAGGATCCATGGCCACTAACTTTTGATTCTTATCCAAATACACGCCAGCATTATTAATCAACACGTCTAATCTTCCGAATCGCTCATTTACTGTAAATGCTGCTTGATGGATGCTTTCTTGATTATCTACATCTATCACCATAAACGAAACGTCCAGATTTGAATCCTTTAGCTTCTGTGTAGCTTTATGACCCATCTCTGGATCCCGGCTCGCTAAAATGACACGAAAACCGTCCAAAGCCAATTGTTTGACCAACTCATATCCAATTCCTCGATTCCCACCGGTGACAAGCGCAACTTTTATATCGTTTGACATTTTTATTCCTCCATTTTTTTGCCGAGGGATAGGGCAGATTTTTTCATAGCCAAAAATCTAATAAGATAGTAGGACAGGAGACATCCAAAATGAACAGGATGCTTTTATAAAAAGTTGAATTTATTTCTTATACAGAAAGTTGTTTTGCAGGACTATACATATAGTTTCTTAGTAGAATGGTTACCAAACTTAGTATCAATGATAAGATTCCCACAAATATGACGTATTTTGTACCCATTTCTGATATAAATAGCCCGCCTACAGCCGCACCAATGGTTGTTCCTATATTACATGATGTGATAAATAAACCATTTGCGAAATCAGGGGCTTCGGGAGCTGAAGACAAAATCCAATATTGATTGATATTACCCCCAATGCCAGCCAAAATTCCCCATATCAAAGTAATGATTGCCATAGGTACGGTAAACTTTCCTGCGAAGAAAAATATGATATAAACAGCTCCCAAAACAAAAGGAAAAGATACTACCAATTTGCTGGCATTATGGGTAAGTAACTTTCCTGCTACAATGTTTCCAATAATATTAGCTCCACCATAAATGAATAACGTTAAACTTATCGTATTTGAAGGCATATTCGTTACAGTTTTCAGATATTCAGCAAGATAACTATAAATTCCAAATACTGCAGCATTCATGAAAATGACAGCTGCAATGGATAGCCAAGTTATTGATTTTGTTAATACGCTTAATTGAGATCCGTAAGAAAGTTTTTCTTTAACAGGTACCGATGGTACAAATAGTAATGTAACAATAAATACAATGGTATTGACAATGGCAAAGAATGCGATCGCCATTTCAATTGAAACGGCATTAGCTATAAAACTTACAATAGGTACACCCACTACCATCCCCGCAGATACTCCAATAAAAACTTTGGACACGGCTTTTGTAGCTTCTTCCTTCCGAACTGCGGAAGCAGCAACGGAGAATGCCAATGAACAATAAACTGGATGAAAAAATGCTGGGATGATACGGGCAATCAATGCAATGGTAAAGTTCGTGGTAAATATGGATACACTGTTCCCAAGAATGAAAACACCAAGGACGAGTAACATGACCTTCTTGCGATTTATTCCTGAAAATAATAACGGCAAAATTGGACCAGATATGGCAATGACAAGCGCAAAAAGGCTCACCAGCAACCCTGCTCGAGTTACACTGACATCATAGTGGTCTGCAAGGGAAGGTAATATCCCGATAACTCCCATTTCGGTATTTAGAATTCCGAAAACTCCTAAGGTTAATATGAAAATCAATAAATTATTTCGTTTAACCAAAAAAACATCTCCTATCTTCAATAAAATGCCCCCGAAGCAATGGGGGTTCTTTTGCTTTTGCCTCTGTACTCGCTACTTGATTAAGTATAAAGGTTAGAGTTATCTCTAAATCAAGGAGGAAATTTTATTAAATAAAAGATAATAATTTAGGTGATTTTGTTGATGTTTTTATTGGGGAATCAAGTGGAATGGGGGAAATACCGCCAAGAAACATACTCGTGCAGGGGCAAAATTAGTAATCTAAGTCGTTAATTGCTTTTATATGATATAAATAGAGCCACCTGTATTTCATATACAAAGTATGAAATACAGGTGGCTCTCTGTTAATTTGTAACGGAAATTCCTATTTTAGATTTTTTATGAATGTCTTCCGTTCCGGCATCTAATGCAGTCTTGTAGTATACGCATTTATGCTCGATGACTTCCATTGTTTTTTTTAATTCTTCCATCTGTGCTTCTACAGTAGCTTTTCGTTCCATAAACATATCATATCTTTGTTGTAATGTGGAATCCCCATCAGAACACCAATCAATAAAATTTTTAATTTCCTTGATAGGCATCCCGGTGGATTTAAGACATTCAATTATTTTTAAAGCGGCGACATCGGATTCTTTAAACAATCGTGTTCCGCTTGGTGTCCGTTCTACCAAAGGTAAAAGACCCTCTTTGTCGTAGTAACGCAAGGTATATGGTGTAAGATTCAATTCTTTTGCAACTTCGCTAATAGAATATGTCTTCATCATTTATCTCCTATTCTCATTGATTTAGACTTCGAGTTAACTCTATGGGTTGGTGAGATTTTATCACGGTATTTGCTGAATGTCAAAGTCCTCTGATAGATCAAAAGAAATATAAATTAATCGCTTGACTTAGAGTTAACTATAAGGATTAACATTAATTATGCAAGAGAAAGAAGAGCCGCATTCTCTTGGAAAATATAAATTATCGGAGGTTTTTTTATGATAACTGCAAAAGCACGAGCTGTAGATGGTCCAGACAAATCCTTTCGAGCAGCTGAAATTAAACGGCGCGATCTTGATTTGCATGATGTTCTAATTGAGATTAAATATGCTGGTATTTGCCATTCTGACATCCATACAGCTCACGGCGAATGGGGGGCCGTGAACTATCCGCTCGTACCTGGACACGAGATTGCGGGAATAGTCACGGAAGTAGGAGCAGAAGTCACAAAATATAAGGTCGGTGACCGAGTAGGGGTCGGATGTATGGTTGACTCCTGCGGTGATTGTGAGAACTGTCGCCGAGGGGAAGAACAATACTGTCTCAATGGAAATGTCCCTACATACGCTGGTGTTGATAAATATGGAGAGCCTACTCAAGGTGGCTATTCTACTCATATTGTCGTAACGGAAGACTTTGTAGTAAGAATTCCTGATAGCATTGAACTTGACGCCGCAGCACCATTACTTTGTGCGGGTATTACGACTTATTCTCCACTTAACCATTGGGGGGCCGGCCCAGGAAAGAAAGTAGCAGTTGTTGGTATGGGCGGTCTTGGTCATATGGCAGTGAAAATCGCACATGCGATGGGGGCCGAGGTCACCGTTCTGTCACAATCATTGAGTAAAAAGGACGATGGCTTGCAATTCGGCGCAGACCATTACTATGCCACAAGCGAGCCAGAAACTTTCAAGAAACTTGCCGGAACCTTTGACTTAATTATTAATACGGTAAGTGCAAAAATTGATATTAATGCTTATTTCTCACTGTTAACTTTGGATGGTACTCTAGTAAACGTGGGTGCGCCCGCAGAGCCATTGTCAGTAAATGTGTTTTCACTTATCGGTCATCGCCGTTCATTTGCTGGTTCCATGATTGGAGGTATCCGTGAAACTCAGGAAATGTTGGAGTTCTGTGCGAAACACAACATTGTTCCTAAGATTGAAGTAATTTCAGCCGACCAAATTGACGAAGCCTACGAACGCGTATTAGCTTCAGATGTGAAGTATCGTTTCGTAATTGATACAAGTACAATGTGAGTTGAGTAGATGATAAATTTTTAAGGTTATTTCGAGGGTGTCCCAAAAGCCTAGCTTTTGGGACATTTTTTTATATATGCAACTTAAATACATATATTTGTATATTTATAAATAGGAACACTACAATCTATGGGAAAAAAATCAGCGTCCTATTCAAATAAATGAAAACGCTTACGGAAAATTTAGAATAAATATTCAAAAAAGTATGCAAAAAATGATTGTCAAAAGAACTTTTTTTTACTATAATCAACTTATAAATTTGATGTGAGAAAACATAACATGAGATAGAGAGGTAATGTAACATGACTGAAACACTTATTTCAAATGTACCTGTAGATACTGCACTTCTGGAACAAATCAAAGAAACAATTAAAGAAAAAAGTGTTGAATTATTACACTTACAATTTGTCGATATTGAAGGGATTCTTAAGCACGTTACGGTAACAAGTGAACAATTAGAAGATGTAATCGAAGGTAAAATGATGTTTGATGGCTCTTCAATTAAAGGCTTTTCCCCAATTAATAAATCTGACCTTTATCTTCAGCCTGATCTTAATACATTTGCTGTACTTCCTTGGACAGTTGAGGCTAATTATTCAGAAGCTCGTTTCTTATGTTCTGTTAAGAATCCTGATGGATCTCTTTTTGAAGGGGATACTAGAAACGTTCTCAAGAAAACTGTAGATCGTGCTGCCGATCAAGGTTACACCATTTCAGTTGGTCCTGAATTAGAATTTTTCCTTTTTAAAACGGATGAAAATGGCTATGCTACTCAAGAACTCGGCGATAAAGCAGGCTATTTCGAACCATCTCCACATGATCTTGGCGAGCGCGTTCGTTTAGAAATCTACCGTGCGTTAAAGGCAATGGGCTTCACAATTGAAGCGTCACACCACGAAGTAGCAGAAGGACAGCACGAGATTAACTTTAAATATGCAGATGTCCTAACTGCTGCAGACCTTGCTACTACATATAAATGGGTCGTGAAGACAGTTGCTAAGAAATTCGGATTACATGCTACATTTATGCCAAAACCAGTATTCGGAATCAATGGTTCTGGTATGCATGTTAATATGTCCTTCTTTGAAGGAAGCGAAAATGCCTTCTTTGATCCTTCTGATGAACTACAATTATCAGAAAAAGCTTACCAATTTATTGCAGGTGTTCTTGAAAACGTAAAGAGCTTTACTGCCGTAACAAACCCGCTAGTCAATTCTTATAAGCGTCTAGTACCAGGTTATGAAGCGCCTTGTTATATTGCGTGGTCTGCTTCCAATCGTTCAGCTCTTATTCGGATTCCAGCAAAAAAAGGTTTGGCGACACGTGTGGAATTACGTTGTCCAGATCCATCTTCAAATCCATACTTAACCTTTGCAGTTATTGCCTCTGCAGGCTTAGATGGAATTGAAAAGGGACTTGAAGCACCAGCGCCAATTAATGAAGATATCTTCCACATGAATGAAGAAGAGAGAGCGTTCCGTGGAATCGATAACCTGCCTGGCAGCCTGGCAGCAGCCATTAAGGAACTAGAATCAGGAGAAATTGCCGCTAATACACTAGGCGAGCACGTTTACAATGAATATGTTTCCCTGAAGAAATCCGAATGGGATAGCTACCGTACAGCTGTTCATACATGGGAAATTGAAAACTATCATTCCAAATTTTAATAAAAAACTGTTAAGGAGCCTATTGGGGCTCCTTTTCGTTGCTTGGAGACGATTTCACCCTTGAATGAAATAATCGTTATTGCGAAAAATAGTAAGAGAAATGGACATTAAATTTGGAGGTGATACAATGCCAAAAGTTGAAGTTTCTTGTGCAATTGCAAACTGTACGTATTATGGGGAAGGAAATGTTTGTACAGCTGAAAAAATCATGGTGGAACTAGATAACCATGCTAGATATGATACGGAAATGTCTTCCGAATTAGGTGAAAAGAATCATCAAGATTCAGCTGTCAACTCAGCCGAAACCTGTTGTAAAACGTTTAAACCAAAACAAAGCTAATATTAGAATTATTTTTCGAAAAATTATGCACATATTTTAACCTCTCACATATAGTAGCTTCTGTGAGTATTTTGTTTGAGAGGAAGAAAGAGATATGAATAACAATGATTTCATTTTGAAAAACGAGTTAAATGATGGAGAGAATGGATATAAGATCATTGAAATTAATGTATCGGATCCATCCGAAAACTTATTTGCCGTCGTTACTCCCATTAAAAAGCAATAAGAAAAAGCCGCACCTACTTTTGAATGATGAATAATGGAAAACGAGATAGAAAATGCTATAGGGGTAGAAGGATTGTTAAAAGTCAGGGGGATTCTACCTTGTTGCAGCCTCTAGTAAAATCTGTTCCCAATTTGTTTACAATCGGAAATTTATTATGCGGGGTATTTTCAATTACCTTCAATATGAGCGGTTATTTGAAAATGGCCTGCATTTTTATTTTCTTATCGGCAGTCTTAGATCTCCTGGATGGGCGAATCGCGAGAAAATTAAAGGTGAATAGTGAATTTGGGGTCGAATTGGATTCGTTAGCAGATATTGTTAGCTTTGGCGTTGCTCCAGCCCTTCTTTTCCATTCGCTGGCGGCGCCATCATTTTTTACCTCATTAGCCTTTATTCTTTTTCCAACGATGGGTGCATTAAGGTTAGCTAGGTTTAGTATTAAACCAACGATAGGGTATTTTAAGGGGCTGCCTATTCCCGCTGCGGGTCTGCCCTTAGCCGGAATGGGATTATTTCTATACAGCAATGCTTGGATAACCATGATTCTGGCCCTTTTAATGGTTAGTCCCATTAAAGTTAAAAAAATATAATCTTTGTTAAAAAAGCTAGTCGCCTTTTTAAAAAGGGACTAGCTTTTTTGGGTTTTTTATCTGAGAATATTTGGTAAAATTGCATAAGAATAAAGATGAAAAAAGGAGGCTTAAATTACATGATTGCAACACAATACAAGATTACATTGCCAAGTGATTATGATATGAATATTATCAGAAACAGAGTAAGAGATAATGGCCATAAAACAGACGGATTTGAAGACCTCAAATTTAAACTGTATTTGGTAACGGAAAAGGGGACTAATAATAATATTCAAAATAGTTATTGTCCTTTATATCTTTGGAAAGACAGCAACGGGCTTAACAAGTTTTTGTTTAATGGCTATTACGACAATATTTTAAGGTCCTTTGGCTGGCAGCACGTAAAGGTGGGAATTCCACTAATTGATACGATTACGTCTAACATTATAGAAAATAAGTACCTATTTCAAATCACAAGAAAAATCCAACCACAAGAAAGTTTAAATAACTTAAAAGAAACGATCCAAGAAAGTATCCCAACAATTGATCATGCAGAATATTTAGTTATCTATAATCCGGATAAATGGGAGTATGATGTGTTTTACTTTTTGAGCGATTTAAGCGGGTTAACAAAAATGGATGGAGTAATATATAACATTCTTCATTTATCCCAAGGTGAACACTTTTATTAGGATTTCATCTCGAATCAAAGCTTAAGACGGCACCCCGTGATTCAGGTGCCGTCTTAATTATTGTGAAGCAACACTTTTTTCTTCTATGAATTTATTAAGCGTTTCTTTATTTTGCTGGAAGTCTACGTCTAATACTTCACCAAGTCCATCAATAGTTTTATTTTGGAAACTGCCTTCTTCAGGGATACGCAATGTTTCTATATTTCTACCTTTTTTCGTGAACAGATCTTTCCCCATCGACAAGAGAGTGGAGCTATCAATATTTGTATCTATGTATGTATTCAAAAGTCCTATAAGTTCAGGAAGTTTTACGATACTATGCAGGCCGACAGCTTGTTCAGTCAATTTTGAGACCACTTCCTGCTGTCTCTGAATCCGGCCGAAATCACTTAAATCGTCATGTCGGAAACGGACATATCCCAGCAGCTCTTTACCATGTAGTTGTTGTTTACCTTCTTCTAAGGTCATTCCTATACCATAAGACATCTCATGTGGAACGTCTACTTCAATTCCATCAGGAACAAGGAGATCGACAGCTTTTTCAAATCCTTTAAAGTCGACAATCGCATAATATTGTATATCTAACCCTAAGTTTTCTTTAATGGTTTCGCTTAATAACTCAGCACCGCCAAAAGCATAAGCGGCATTTAATTTTTGCTGCCCATGTTCAGGAACAGAGACTAACATATCACGCATAAGAGAAATAAGTTTCATTTTATGGGTTTGTGGATCATAATGGGCAACCATAATTGTATCCGTTCGGGCATGATCTTCACCCCGTGAGTCACTTCCTAATAAAAGAACATTTATGGAACTTAAATTCTTTTTCTCTGCTTGAACTGAAGGTTTTCCCTCCTTTTTTTGAAGTGGTTGGTTAATCACCTGTATGGTTCCCTCAATGTATTGAAATACTTGATGAAAACCAGCGGCAAGGATCCCTAATAAAAGCAGGGCACCTAACACCCTACCCCATTTAACTCTTTTTCTTTTCTTTCTTGTCCGTTCCAAACTTTGCACCACCTAGGTTGAATTAAAGATAGAAACCCCCTTGAAATAGTGATTATCCCATATTTAGGTTACATTTCCTTGATATTCTGATTACATTTTTCTTAATTTAAAAACTTCGCATCCTGAAAGTAGCGAGGTTTCTCTTCAACTTAGCTTCACAATCGATAAGGAAGCTGCATTTATACTTTTGCCAGCTTGTACAGGTAATAGGGTATCTGTTGTAGATCCTATATTTTTAAGCTGAATGGTGGAATTTTGGGGAATATGGATAATTGCTTGTCCTACAAGCATAAGAGTAGCATTATCCACTTGTCTTGTAATGCCAAAGTTAGTCAGATTTTCTAGGACCAATGAATGATTCAAGAAAATACCATAAACCGAAGTGGAAGCGGGACAATCTATTAACAAAGTATACTCTATCTTATAGGCTCCGGATTTCAAAACGGTTAAGGAACCTTTTTGTTTGGAAAATCTTATATTTTCCAATGCGCCATGATGATTAAAGCGGATATTTTCACCTGGTCTTACTAATATCGGTTCAGAACCTGTGAGTGTAACATATACATATGCTCCTGTTGATTTCTTCCAATTTCGATCCCACACTTTCATCACCACCTTTATAAATTATTAATAAATGATATTAGAGAATGCTAGAAATGTTTGTACGATAGAATTAAAATAATGGCTGTTTAAAAAAGAGCAATTACTCACGAGAGGTCCATTTTATTATTGATAATAATGTATAATGTAGGATAAAAAGGGAGGAATTTTTCATGTTACATATCGGAATTATTGGCTTAGGAGCCATTGGTCAACGCTTAATAAAAAAATTCAAGGAACATCCCGACGTTGAAATCACAGCTGTTTGTGATCGGTTAGAGTCCCTAGTTAGAGAAACATCTAATGCGCTTGGTGGAGTTCATACTTATACTGACTACCAAGGCTTAATTGCTGATCAAAGAGTGGACCTTATTTATGTTGCGGTACCTCCGAAATTTCATCATCCCATTGTGATGGATGTCCTAAAAGCAAAAAAGCACGTCCTATGTGAGAAGCCTTTAGCAAACTCATTGGATGAAGCAAAAGAGATGGCTCAAGCTGCAAAAGAAGCAGGTGTCATCCATGCGATGAACTTCCCGCTTAATTATGAACAAGGAGCCACTAAATTTGCGGAAATGATTGGCCAAAATTACGTTGGCAAGCTCCGTCGTTTACAACTCACTATGCATTTTCCAGAATGGCCGCGTTTCTGGCAAAAAAATGACTGGGTAGGGGAAAGAGAGCAAGGGGGATTTGTACTAGAGGTCGGTGTCCATTTTATCCAGCAAACTTTAAAGGTATTTGGCGCTATCAAAAATATCCAAACGCGCTTAGAATTGCCTGATGATCCCCAAAAATGTGAGACTGGCGTGATCGCAACGGGTGAGCTTGAAGATGGAACACCAGTATTAATCGAAGGCTTAAGCCAAATCGCTGGTAAAGAACATATCGGTTATACTGCATATGGTTCAGAAGGTATTCTTTCACTAGAAAACTGGGGCGAATTAAAAGGCGGAAAAAATGGTGAAGAACTTAATGTCATTTCGTTTGATGAAACAAAGCCCAATCGCTTAATTGATGAATTAGTAAAAGCAGCAAATGGACAAAAAGCAGAGCTTTATGATTTTGAAGTGGGGTACAGAGCTCAGGAGATTCTTGAAGAACTGAGGAAAATGTAAGTTTTCGACACGTTTCTTACTTGATGTAAGGAGCGTTTTTTTATTATGTTCCAATTATTGACAGGTTGGTTTAATTTCAATATAATTCGGTCATATGGAAGATGATAGGGGCTTTTACATGAAAGTTGTAATTAATGATTTTTTAAGTATTATGATTCATCAAACAGACCTGACCCTAACCAGCTATATCAAAACCAAGCTAGCACCGTTAAATATTGCACCGGAACAAAATTTAATTCTGCTGCTCCTCTGGGAAAAGGACGGGCTGACACAAATTGAAATTGCTAAAAAGCTTGAAAAAGATAAAACCAATATTGCCCGTATGATATGCAATCTTGAAAAAAAGGGATTTATCAGCAGACATATAAGTGAAATTGACAATCGTTCGTTTAATGTATTTCTCACTGAAAAAGGCAAAAAAATTGGTGAAATCATCAAACCGCTGGCGGAAGAATTCAACCGTACGGTGTGTGCTGGAATTTCAAAGGAAGAACAACAAATTGTGAAACAAGTATTGTTAAAAATGAGACAAAATGTGGAAATGAAATGTATTGAGCCAAAATAGTTGCACATGCAACTATTTTTTTGTTAGAATGAGCAGGTCTTATAGTTGCTATAGCAACCAATATTTATTATGAAGGGATTGGACAGAAATGACAAAAGTATTATATATTACGGCTCATCCGCATGATCATACGCAATCTTATAGTATGGCAGTCGGCAATGCATTTATCGAGACATATAAAGAAGTAAATCCAACTGACGAAATTGTGCAAATTGACCTCTTTAAAGAAAATATTCCCCATATTGATGCTGACGTATTTAGCGGGTGGGGGAAACTACGATCCGGGCAAGGCTTTAAGGAGCTTTTTTCAGAGGAGAAAGCAAAAGTGGGCCGACTCTCTGAATTATCGGAGCAATTTATTGCAGCTGATAAATATGTATTTGTAACTCCGCTTTGGAATTTTTCATTCCCGCCAGTTATGAAAGCGTATCTTGATGCCGTTGCTGTTGCTGGTAAAACCTTTAAATACACAGAACAAGGTCCAGTTGGTTTATTGACTGATAAAAAAGCGTTGCATATCCAAGCTCGTGGCGGTTTTTATTCTGAAGGCCCCGCTGCTGAAATGGAAATGGGACACCGGTATTTAAATGTGATGATGCAATTCTTTGGAGTTCCATCACTTGAAGGACTTTTTGTAGAAGGACATAATGCCAAGCCTGATAAAGCACAAGAAATTAAAGAAAATGCGATTGCTCGGGCAAAGGATTTAGCGCATACCTTTTAATTCTTCAGAAGGGTCAACTTAGGTGTTGACTCTTTTTATTTTTGCATTGTTTCAAAAAAGGGCTTTCTCCCATGGAGCAGCCCTTTTGCCTTTTAAAGTGATTGTTCAAGCTCATACCAATAAAAAGTTAGAGTTTCCATCCCTTTATCGAAATTTTCCAGATTGAAATGCTCATTCGGGGCATGGAAATTTTCGTCTGGCAGCCCAAATCCCATCAAAACTACTGGTATTTCTAAAATTTGATCGAATGCGGCCACAATTGGAATTGATCCGCCTCCACGTGTAAAGGAGGTTGGAATATTATACACCTTTTCATAAGCTCTTCCGGCAGCTTGGATAGCCGGATGGTCAAAAGGTGTAACATATGCGGCGCCTTTATCAAAGAGTGAAACATTGACTGTTACTCCCGGTGGGGTATGGGATTGAACATGCTTTTGCAGGAGTTCGACAATCTCATCCGGATCTTGATCTGGTACAAGTCGGCAAGTGATTTTAGCATGTGCTTCCGCTGGGAGAACGGTTTTTATGCCTTCACCTTGAAAGCCGCCATAAATGCCGTTCACTTCTAGTGTCGGCCGGACCCAATTTCTTTCCAAGGTGGTATAGCCTTCTTCACCGAACAGTTCAGGAACACCTGTCTGATCAATAAAGGACTGGTTGCTAATCCCCAGTGATTCATAGGCGGCTTTTTCAGCACCAGTTAAATCTGCCACTTTATCGTAAAAGCCTTCCACTGTGATTTGTCCTTTTTCGTTGTGGAATGAATTCACAATCGCCACTAAAGCATGGATAGGATTTTGAATCGTGCCCCCGTATAATCCGGAATGAAGGTCGCTTTTTGGACCTTTTACATCAATTTGTATTCCACATAGGCCTCTTAATCCATAGCAAATCGCTGGTTTACCGCGTTCCATCATGCTCGTATCAGAAATAACAATCACATCCGATGATAATAATTCCTTGTTTTCCTCAACAAATAGAGGAAGATTAGGGCTTCCGATTTCTTCTTCGCCCTCAATCAAGAATTTAACATTGATTGGCAGGGTTCCTGTTGTTTTAAAAATAGCTTGTAATACTTTGAGATGCATGAACACCTGGCCTTTGTCATCACTAGCCCCGCGCGCATAGAGTTTCTCATCGCGAACTTCCGCCTCAAAGGGCGGGCTGTCCCATAAATGGAGCGGATCAACGGGCTGTACATCGTAGTGGCCATAAATCAGAACGGTCGGTTTTCCTTCAGCCTTTAACCATTCACCATAAACAACAGGGTGGCCCTTCGTTTGGTAGACTTCGACCTTTTCCATCCCGATTTCTTGAAGTGACTTCGCAACCCAATTGGCTGCTTTTTGAACATCATCCTTATGTTCAGGAAGCGAGCTAATACTAGGAAACGCCAAAAACTCCTTCAATTCTGCTAAATGCTTATCTCTGTTTTCTGCAAGATATGTAATAATTGCTTGATCCAATGAAAAACACTCCTTTTTAATATATCTTTATATCTATTTCTTTCTAAATAGGAATTTTCCTTCTTAGATCAAGAGCATCCATCCATTTATGAAAATTGTTTCCAAAATAAATGATAATAGATATCCACTAATTTAATGAAATGTTAAAATAAGGTATTAATTAAGTTGTAAATATTAGTAACTGGGGGAAAATGGATGAAAAAAATAATAATTACTGTGCTTGCAGTCTTTGCCATGAGTTTTATCCTTGGCAATACCTTCACAGAAGCAAAAACACGTTCAGGCGGTACAAGTAGATCTGGTTCAAGTGTTTCCAAACCGAAAATGTCTGCTCCGGCCTCTTCACCGACAAATCGGAGCTCAAGCAACAGTACCAAGAACACAACAAGAAATCCGCCATCCTATTCTTCACTCACGACAAAATATCCTAAAGCTGTACGGTATTTTTCCGGAGATGCGCTATCCAAAACGCTTCTTTTCGGATCGGCTGTATTACTGTTAAACGAGATATACGATGATGAACCTACATATCAAGATGAAGCAGGGAACGTTTATACACTTGCGGATTTAGAAGATATGGATGTACAAATACCAGATGATGAGGTAGTTCAAGAAGATTCATATTCGGAAACTGTCTCTTATAATGAAGATGAACCGAATACCGATGCGCCAGATATAGTCGAAACAGCCTCGTCTAATGAGGATTTTACCGGTATTGATGACGACACATATGAAGAAGAGAATAACCCGGCCTTTAATTGGCTCTGGCTATTCCTCCCTTTTGCAGCAATTGTAATCATATTTTACTTCCGAAGAACGAAAAAATAAGGGAGGGACCCTGTCATGCAAGAAGTGAAGAAAATTGGTGAGAGATTTTGGTATATGACACCAGTTTCTGAGACAGACCGCCCGATATTAGGGATGGTCGTTGGAAAGCATAAAAATTTAATGATCGATTCTGGAACAAGAAGTCCAAATGCTCAGAACTATTGCCAGGTACACGGAGGATTTTAAAGGAGTTAAACAGAAAATATTGGTAGCATATAGGTATCAGGTGGGACGAAAGCTTTCTGAAGACGAGATTGAAACCGTAGAAGATTTTGTTAATGGCTTTAAAAAATCCCAATTATCGTTTTAGAAGAATTTTATTCAACTAAACGCAGACAATAGTAAAAAAAATAAACAAATGAGGTGAACAAAATGAAGGAAAATGAGAAAGAACCCCAATTTCAAAGTGGGGACATGGTCAATAAAGAGTTTAAAGGACTATATGGACTTGATCCGGAAATGAGTTTACTTTCGGTGAATTTTGCAAGTGGAGAGAATTCCTTTTTAAACGAGCATTATCAGGAGGATCCAAACGAAAACTCCGAATGAAGCAAAAGGGTTCAAATCTATTTGAATAGATTTGGACCCTTTTTATCATCTGGCATTTTCTAATTGGTTAATTCGTTCCAATATTCTTCGCTTTCGGAATAACATTTGACCAGCTTCGGCCACATCTCCAATGGAGGAGCGATTAATAAACGCACCGAAAATCATCCCGGCAATCGGAATCATTTGAAAGAGTTTTTTCCAGCCAAAATTATCGCGATACGTAGTCACAACTTCACGCCATCCTTGTAATTGTGAAATCATTTGATTGTTCCGGTTCTCTTGCTGAAACGAAGAAAGCTCCTCTAAAA
Source organism: Neobacillus bataviensis (assembly GCF_019969725.1). Next base: position 91,332 of record NZ_JAHXYW010000001.1, on the reverse strand, counting down.
TAGCCTTTTTCCCGACAATATCAGAGGACGAAAATTGCAAACATTTTACTATAAATATCCTTTCCGACTTTTCCTTAGGATCAAATCCGTAACAAATGGCCATTTCTTGCAATACTTTAAGGGATAATCCCAGAAGGACAGGGACATCAATCGCCAATGTAAACAGCCCGCCAATCCCTGTTGTTGCTCCCTGAATGGTTGCAAATTTTGTTCGTGAATTTTTGATTTCATCTGCAACCTCATCCATCTTACCGATCGGAACTTGATTCAGGTCCTCTATTCGCAGTAGTTCATGCCCAGGTAAAGGTTCCTTCGGGGAAAACTTCTTAAGTATGCTTTCTTCCTTGAGTAAATATTGTCCTCCCGTTTGTATGTAATTTCCTAATTCATCAATCGCCAATCCAATTTTTTCTTGGATGAATTTTGGCGTAATTTTATCCAGCAGTTTAAAGGGCAGACGGCCAATTTTCTCCCAAAACCATAAATCCTTTTGCTCGTTCTCCCAATCCTCAATCTTTTTTAATTCAGACTTTAAAAAATCAGTCGTTTCCAACATAACCAACTCCAAATGTTTTTAAAAAATAGATTTTATTAGTATACGTTTAAAATACAAAGGAGTTTCAAATATTTCAAAACTCTTTGAAGCTATAACGAAACTTCTATTTGACACTAGTTATGTTCACACGATCATGATCCCCGACAATTAACGTATCAACAACATTTAGAAACAAACCGTGTTCAACAACACCAGTCATATTTTTTAAAAATGAACTTAATTGTTCCACATTTTCGATTTCCTTCAAGTGCAGATCGACAATGTAATTCCCGCTATCCGTTTTGTAGATTTCATTTTGTTTCATCCTTAGTTGGGGGTGAAGTTGATGACTTTCCAACGTTCTTATTACATGAACATAGCCAAAGGGAACGATTTCTACAGGCAAAGGAAAATGTCCGATACTTTGTGATACCTTACTTGAATCAGCAACCCAAATAACTTTATCGGAAAAAGAAGCAACCACTTTTTCAAACAGCAATGCGCCGCCGCCGCCCTTAATTCCATTAAATTTGTGGTCTACTTCATCTACTCCATCGATTGTTACATCAATTCTGTTGACCTCATTAATCGATATCAAGGGAATTCCTAACTGTTCACACAACGCTGTTGTCGATTTGGAGGTAGAGACACCCTGTATTTTTAACCCATTCTTTACTAGTTCTCCCAACTTCATCAAACTATAAAAAACAGTCGACCCGGTACCCAATCCTACTGTCATTCCTTCTTTGATGTAGCGAACGGCTTCTTCGGCAGCTAATTTTTTTTCTTTCAAATTCATTCCCTCCTTTTCAAAAAAATACCCTGCAATATATTTTGTACATTTCCAGCCTCAAATAAAAAAAAAGTGACGTAAAGTCACCACTTTATTAAGGTAAAGCATTTGCATTAAGCACATTCATCGCAGCAATAAACCTTATGACCTTTTAAATCTTTTTCTACATAGATGAAATAAGGTTCACCAAAGTCAATCGGAAGTCCACAGTGTATACAGAAAATGGTGTCTTCATAAGGGAGATTGCATTCCTCGTCCAACCTAACACCTCCAAAATGGTAAATTTGTAGTAGAAGTTGAAAAAGAGGTTGTCCAAAATTTCAATTAAATATTTTAATAGTTTTTTATTTTATATTATTTTATGCAAAAAAAAGAGAAAGGTATTACGCCTTTCATAATTTTTTTGCTATTTATTTTGGTCTCTGTTTATTTGCGGTTGTTAATAAAGTTTACGACATCTCCAACCGTTTGAAGCGTCTTTGCAACTTTGTCACTAATTTCAATCGCGAATTCATCTTCAATTTCCATTGTCAGATCCACCATATCAAGCGAATCAGCTACGAAATCATCTTTGAATGATGATTCCAGTTTGATTTCCTCCATATTGACACCCAGTTGATCTGAGATAATGGGTTTTAACTTTTCAAATGTCGTCATTGCGGCATCCTCCTATGTATATCATAGACACCATTATAACAAGCTAATTTGGTACATAAAACATAAATCTATTTCCAATTAACAAATTGGATTAGAATAGGGGCTATCCGAAAAAAAGAATATCACGAAAACAGCTGAGAGTTTATATATATCCCAACCATCATTAAGGAAAAAAATTCAACAAATATTTCTGATCATTTGTTATTTTCTTATTGGATAATCAACAAAAAACGAACTCACCATTCGGTGGGTTCGTTTTTTGCGGTGTCTAGTCTTAATTGTTGTCTTTTACAGCCAGCCCAATGATCATCACTATAAGTGTAAGCAACTGGATCATAACCTGAAGGCTTATCCTAGCTCCCCTCCTGACCTAAGTGAGTTTCATTCCTCTGGCTTCTCCATGTAAAAGTTAAGACTTACGTTTCCTATTAACATAGATATTCTTTAAAACAAGTTTTATGACCAGACTTTAGTTGGTTAAAAGTTAAAAATAATTGGCATTATCGATAATCTGCTTGATATTTTTTAGCTGAAAAGCTCCGTATATTCTATCTCGGGATGTGAGTTCATGAATAAAATACTGTTGTAATTGGTCTTGAGTCGAAATCCGTTTAACGATGCTGTTATCCGACCAATCGTGAACTTCTTTTTCATCGTGATTAAAAAACACCAAAGTGTTGATCCATGTTTTAATATCTTGACTCTGTAAATAATTGGATAGGAGGACGGCAGTTTGTTGAATCTGGCAAATGGGGTTATCTAATGTTTTTACGGTTAATTCTCCCGAATCACCTTTAGTAAAGATCAGTGTTTTCTCTTTTTCATGGTCTACTAAATCGGTTAAGAAAGAAAACTTGTGGCTGCCCATTCTATTTAATCCCATGACAATATGGCCTTTCCAGTGTTTGGTCTCTATTAAATAGATACCTGTTGATAAAAGTACAAGATGATCAATCTGCCTAGTACTTCCGTTTCCTTCCGGGATAAAAATATTCGGCATGATAATCATTTCATCTGGCGGAATAATTCTTTTTCGAATTAAATCATTTTTAAAATTTTCTAGTATTTGATGGGTTTTGATTTCCCCAGGGTTTCGATAATTTTTTCGGATCGCTTCATTTTCAATCATCAGCTTTTCTAGTTCACGTTGGTAGGATTCAGACAAAAGGAATACTTTCTCATCATAGGTGGCTGCTGCTGTTTCCATAGAAGCTTTCTGGATTTCCTTCATAGCAGCAAGCTCTTCGAAATGGTTGCTTCGCAATACTTTTTGTTTAGCTTTTTCTTTTTTTACGGTATAACCTAACCAGGCGGCTGATGCAGCAAGTAATAGTGTCAAAATAATTAACCAGATCATTGCTTTTCTCCTTCTTCTGCAGGAATCGATAAAGTTCATCGAACATCTTCCATATGTGCTATATTATAACAATTTTTTTGACAATCGACTAAGAAATTGAAATTTAAAAATAAAATGGTAAATTCATACCATACGATTTTTTTCTCTATGTTCAATCATTTTATTGGAGGTATTCATTTTGGGAGATTTGGCTAAAGAACTTGTTCCATTACCACAGTCGTTTTTTGAACAGCCTACACTTGAATTGGCAAAGGCATTGCTCGGAAGCCTCCTTGTGAAAGAAACGGATGAGGGGATAGCCGCTGGATATATTGTAGAATCAGAAGCCTACATTGGTCCCGGTGACAGAGCTGCACACAGCTTTAATAACAAACGGACGCCAAGAACGGAGATCATGTTTCATCGTTCCGGCCTTGCTTATACTTATTTAATGCATACACATTGCCTTTTCAATGTAGTCAGCGGAGGGGAAGAAAATCCTGAAGCGGTTTTAATACGGGCCCTGGAACCTGTATACGGCATCGGGCTGATGAAAACCAGGAGAGGGATAGATGATGTGACAAAACTGACGGACGGACCCGGAAAACTGACCAAATCATTGGCAATTACCATGGTGGACTATGGACACCAATTGACTCTACCTCCATTATTTGTTGCAGCAGGATTCCGTCCGGAAAGCATATCCGCGGGGAAACGGATTGGAATTGACAACTCTGGCGAAGCGAGGGACTATCCTTGGCGTTTCTGGGTTACCGATAATAAATATGTTTCGAGACATCAAAAGGCTGAGTATGTGATTACTCAACAAAACTAATGGGGCATTTCTTAGTTGATACCAGCTGCCAACGCCACATTTTTATGGGAAAAGGGGGTTTTTGAATAAACTGATAGCAGCCCGTTCGCGATGATATCTTCTTTTTTAACTTCCTTATACAGTAATTGCACCTGTATTTCTTTTTCTAGAGGAGACACCGAGAGCGAGACCGTTTCTTGATCAGACCATTTGACCTGGATTGGCATATTTTTGGAAAAAGAGAAAGAAGGGGAGATGCCGTTTTTATAAAAAGGATGCTCTCTTTCTTTTTTAGCTCCTGGTTCGTTTAGGCAAATATATAGTGAGAGGTTATCGCAGAATTTTAAGATGTTGAGATGGTACTGTAACTGTTTTTCCTTACTCATTTTTCCTAATATCCCACACGCTTTTAATAGGTGCAGCTGCCTGGTGATTTCGTCTTCTACAAATTTTGCTCCGATGGGATCCTCTTCATATTGAAGAAAAGAGACATAATGTAAACTGCAAAGAAGACTGGCGTACTTGCTCATTTTTTCAACTTCATCAATCCCTTTTTTGTAATAGGCAACCTTTAAATCAAGGGGGAAATCTGTAAATGAGTGCGGTTTTTGCTTGTTGCTATTCCATAACGGAGCGGCATCTGGTTCGATCCAGCCTCGATCATGCTCATAAATGCCAAGAACGACTTCCGCCTTTTTTTCCACACCATTAAAATAGGAATCCTTCCAATTTTGCGCAATTACCCCTGATATTTTGGCATGGTCATGCTGGGAAATCAAGATAAAGCTATGTTCCCGTTCGCGAATAATCATTTTTCTCGTCCTTTCTGCGGTTATGTTATTAGATTTATATTAGTATAAATTGCAAAGCATTATATATTTTTTCCATAGTAACAAACGAAAAAGTCCAGCTCAATGAACGGAGCCGGACTTGTTATGTTTGTCTTAATTCTAACCTTCTCGCAAGAAGTGACAGCGCATAATTTACGATAAAGTACATGGATGCCACCAGAAGGAATATAGGTATTACATACGATCCTTTTTGGGCGTAAATGATTTGTCCGTTATGCAATAAATCCGGCAAGGCAATGACGACGGCTAACGATGTATCTTTAAGCAGTGAAATAAATTGGCTGACAATCGGAGGGACCATTCTTTTCAGAGCTTGGGGCAAAATGATGTAACGTAATGTCTGGAGGTAGCTTAGCCCTGAAGCACGTCCTGCTTCAATCTGGCCTTTTTCGATGGAATTCAATCCGCTTCGGATTATTTCTGACAGCATGGCTGATTCAAAGACTGTCAAGGCGGCAATCGCTGCCGTCGAGATTTCCATTTCAATTCCGATTTCAGGCAAGGCAAAATAGGTGAAGAAGATGATGAGCAGCAAAGGAAGGTTCCGAATCGTCTCGACTATCACAGCAAGTAAAGGAGTAATGACGGGAATCTGCATATACCTAAGCGTGCCGATAAGACCACCAATAAGGAAGCTGAGCACAATGGAAATGGCAGCGACCTTCAAGGTGACCCCAAAACCCTCTAGCAAAAATTTAAAATTGTCGAATGTGTAGACTTCCATGAAAGGTGCTAGAAAATCCATCACTTAACCTCCTTAATTACTTCTAGCAAGGCGCTTTTCTAAAAATCGGACGCCAAGACTTAAAGGGATAGTTAAAACTAAATAAAATAAGGCTACAAAAATATAAGTATCAAAAGTGACGTATGTTTTTGCCGATATTAAATCCCCCTGATACATTAAATCGCCGCCTGCGACAACAGCTAACAACGATGAATTTTTTACCAAATTAATAAATTGGTTGCCAAGGGGAGGGATTACGATTTTTATAGCCTGAGGGAGTATAATCCATCTCATGGCCTGTCCGTAACTCAAGCCTGTCGAGCGGGCCGCCTCCATTTGTCCCTTTGGTACGGATAGAATTCCTGCCCGGATGGCTTCGGCGATGAAAGCGGCAGTGTAGATGGTTAAGCCGATGGTTCCTGCTATCATTCCGCCAAAGTTTCCTGCTAGATAGGTGAAAAACACGATAACCAGTACAGGTATATTACGAATAAATTCAATATAAGCCGTCCCCAGCCAGTTAAGATGTTTAATGGGGGCAATTCGCATGATGGCCAGAAGGGTTCCTAAAATAAAGCTGCACAATAAAGCTATTAAACTAGAAATAAGGGTTATTTCTAAGCCTTCCAAAAAGGAATCTAGATGATTCGTTAGTATCGTGAAATCCAGCAATCGATCTCCTCCTCATAAATCAGGAAGGGAAGGTGTGTTTTAGACAGACGACTCCCCATCCTGACGAGAAACCGGGTTTAAATCATTGATTTTGGCTGTTTCGTAAAGAAATAGTTTTAATTTTTAATCCATTTATTCTTAATTTCATCGTACTTTCCAGAGTCCTTCAGGCTTTTTAATGCTTTATTCAATGCATCGACAAGCTCTTGGTTGCCTTTTTTAACGGCAATCCCGTACGGCTCCTCGGTAAATGTTCCTCCAACCAGTTCAAAGGACGGATCTTCTTCGGCCATACCATAAAGGATGGAATCATCTGTAGTCAGGGCATCACCTTTACCAGCCTTTAAGGCGGTGAAAGCTTCAGCATAGTTTTCGTATTCGAGGACAGTAGTTTCAGGCGCCTTCTCACGAATATTGATCGCAGAGGTTGAGCCTTTTACCGCCAGCACCGTCGTGCCTTTTTTCAAGTCTTGCAAGCCTTGAATCTTGCTGCCTTTTTTTACAAGCAAGGACTGCCCGGCGTCAAAATAGACATCTGTGAAGTCTACTTCTTTTTTACGTTCTTCCGTAATGGTCATGGTTGCAACGACCGCATCGACCTTGCCGTTATTCAGGAGGCCTACCCTCGTTTTCGAAGTAACTTCAACGTACGACGGCTTTACATCCTTGCCAAACATTTCTTCTGCAAGTGCTTTAGAAAGATCGATGTCAAATCCTTCGACCTCACCAGTCTTAGGATTTTTCAATCCAAACAAACGCGTGTCATATTTAACGCCAAACACAATTTTTTTATCTTCCTTGATCTTTGCAAGCACATCCTTGCTGGAACCAGTAGAGGCCTTGTCCTTCCCGCAGCCTGCAAGAAAAAGGGCAGCCACGATGGTTACCAACACCAATTTTACGATATGTTTCGTTTTGAACAATTCATTTCCCTCCCATTAATGATTTAAAATACGGCTGAGAAATAGGCGAGCCCGTTCTTCACGGGGATTCTTATAAAATTCAGCCGGAATTGCTTCTTCCAATATTCGCCCCTCATCCATAAAGACGATTCGATCGGCAACTTCGCGGGCAAAGCCCATTTCATGGGTGACGACGACCATCGTCATGCCTTCCTTGGCGAGGGTTTTCATCACATCCAGGACTTCACCGATCATTTCAGGGTCCAGTGCAGAGGTAGGTTCATCGAAAAGCATGATTTGCGGTTTCATGGCGAGACCGCGGGCTATGGCTACACGCTGCTGCTGGCCGCCAGAAAGCTGGGAAGGGTAGGCTTCAGCCTTATCTAAAATCCCGACCTTATCAAGATAATGTTTGGCTGTGTCCTTAGCTTCCATTTCCGTTTGGCCCAATACTTTTTTGGGAGCTAGAGTAATATTTTCAAGTACCGTTTTGTGGGGATATAAATAAAAATGCTGAAAAACCATGCCGATATTACGCCTCAGCTGATTGATATCTGTTTTTTTATCTCCTACAGATATCCCATTTACGGTGAGTGTCCCGTCCGAGATGGTTTCCAAATGATTGATACAACGCAGCAAGGTACTTTTGCCGGAACCGGAAGGACCAATGACGACAACAACTTCACCTTGATGGATGGTGAGATTAATATCTTTTAAGACGTGAAAATCCCCATAAAACTTATTTACCCGTTCAAATACAATCATTTATGACCTCCTGTTCTAAAACCTATAAGTGGTGGAAATTCCACTTTGGAAATTTTTAGAATCAATTAGAGTATATTCAGGCCTTGTCCGAATCAAAACGCGACCAAATACTCGTTTTACTAGGAGTTTTTTACTAAAATGAAATTTATGTAAGTGAAGATGTTCCTGATGAAGGTCTTGAGTAAAGGTGTGCCAATAATGGCGCACCTTTTAACGATAGGGTATAGACATGCGGGCTAAAGGAAGAGGCAAATTTCTAATGGTTTAATGTTAGTCACAAATTCCTAAAAATACATCGGCAATACATTGAACAGCGCAGAAGCATTTTAAATCGACTGTAATACAGTCGTGGCTTGCCATGAATCGATCTACTTGGCAGACATTTCTAAGATCAATACAGCATCGGTCATTGCTGGACACAAGCTGGACAGGACAAAACCCGCCGTCTTGGCAATGACCGGGGATCAATACTCGAAGGGTAGCGCAGCAGTTATCAAATACTTCCTCAACACGGAAGAAGATGGATACACATGCTTCGTTTTGACCACTAAAGAATGCATGAAACGGCGAACCATCCGCATTTGATAAAACGAAAACACGAGTGTCGACCGGTTCCTCGTTTGTTGGTGATACCAATGAACCAAGCGGCTCATTAAAACAACTGGTACACTCCTCACATTCTATAGGACTAACAGCATTATCCTGTATATCCTTTATTGTCCGAACTACATCACACACGCAGTGACCATCAAAATCATGGCCCTTTCTTTTCCCCATATATTTTTCCTCCTTCATTTTTTTTGAATTAGCTTACATTAATAACATACGCTAGCTCCACTGGGACGGTTCTCGTGGTTCAACAAGAGAGGCTTGGCCACGGCCTTTAAACTTGACTAGGATAAAAGTTTTGTTTAATCTTAATTATCCCATGCTTCGAAAATTGAATTGAGAGGTGAGGTGTGAATAGGATGAGCGCCAAGGATCAAGTGTCTGTCCGTGACCATAAAGACTATCAAGCAGAAGTAGAGCGGTTAGAGTTTACGAAGGAATATATCCGAACTGTTTTAGATATTTCGAAGGGGAATAAGGAATTTTTCGTTGAAAATATGAAACAATCTTTTGCCGATCTAAATTCTAAGGATAGCAGTACGAGCTATACCGATCTCCTCGCGAATGCCAGTTTTCTTGGATTAGCGGAAAGTGAACTCAAAAGGTTAGAAAGCGTGATTGGCAAACCTTATTTTTCAAGGATTGATTTTACGAGCGATAGCACGAAAAAGGAAGAATCGTTGTACATAGGCAAGGTATCCCTGTTTGACCGAGTGACACAGCAGCCGATCATCGTCGATTGGAGATCGCCAATTGCCAATGTCTACTATGACGGACGGTTGGGAGAGGTGTCTTATGAAGCATATGGGGAGACACAAACGGGTTATTTAGCCTTAAAGAGGCAGTATGAAATTGTCCATGGATTATTAAAAGAAATCAGGGACATTGATTTAACTACACATGATGAACTTTTGCAGAAATCCTTGTCAGGCAAAGCTGACAATCGATTAACCGAAATCGTAGCAACCATTCAAAATGAGCAAAATGAAGTAATCCGGGCATCACTGAAACACCCGATTATCGTCCAAGGGGCCGCTGGAAGCGGGAAAACAACAATCGCACTCCATAGAATATCCTACTTTCTCTATTCCTTAGGTTATCAATTTCCTCCAGAAAAATTAATGATTCTAGCACCAAACCGACTGTTTATTGATTATATATCGGCCGTCCTGCCGGAACTAGGGGTAAATAAGATTAATCAAACCACCTATATTGATTTTATGAGAAGCTGTTTGGGTCAGAAAATAAAACTATTTTCTCCTAATTCCAAGCTGATGAAGCTCCTTGAAGATACCGGAAAAAATAAGTCAATCAAATGGGTATCAAGCTTCAAGGGTTCGCTCGAATTTAAGGAATTAATCCAAAATTATGTGAATGAATTGGAATTAAATCTTGCCCCAAGCGAGGATTTCATCGTTGAAAAATCCGTTCTGATGAAGGGCAAAAAGCTCAAAACACTATTTTTAAAAGAATATACGTATTTACCAATCTATAAACGGATTGGAAAAATAAAAACACTATTAGAAAGTGATTTAAAAAAGAAGAAATCCATCATGCTATCAAACCTTAACAAGAAATATGAAGAAACACTTGAGAAGTTTGTATATAGCCGGAAGCTGGATCCAGAAATTAGACAACAAAAAGTGGTTAACTTGATGGATAAGAAAGAGCAAAGGATAAAAAGGGTGGAGCAGGAGTCAAAGGTGGCGGTCAAAAAATATATGGAAGCGTTTGCCACGAAAGATATTTTTACTTTGTATAGGGAACTAATGTCTTCTCCGCAACTGATCAATAAGCATTCCACTACACTAAAAGAACAAGAATGCAAGCTGCTAAGTAAATATTGTCAGAGGATCTTTGATCGAGGAGCCTACGAACTTGAAGATTTAGCCCCGATCTTTTATATGAAGGCCAAATTGGAAGGAATTGATGAAAAATATAAGATGCGCAGTATTTTCATTGATGAAGCGCAGGATTACAGCTATTTTCAATTTGCTGCATTAAAAGAAGGCTTTGAAACAGACCTGTTTACCATTGTTGGGGACTTGGCTCAAGGAATCCATTCCTATCGGGGAATGAATAGCTGGACACCTGTTCTGAAAGATATCTTCCCGAATGCCAACTATCAAGCCTTACAAAAAAGCTACCGAACAACTGTTGAAATTATGAATTTAGCAAATGATATCCTTAAATTGATCGACCAAGATTTGCCGAAGGTCGAACCTGTCATACGGCATGGCCAAAAACCATTGTATAAAACGATTGATCCAACGAATCCAGTCCAGATAAGGCTGAAGCTCGAACAAGATATTGCCTCACTCAAAGAGGAAGAGCTCCACTCCATCGCGATTATTGGACGTACGGATCGAGAGTGCCAAAGAATCCATCAGCTGTTTGAAAATAGTCAGCTTCCGATTCAGTTATTAGAAGAAAGAGAAGAAATGAAGAAAGGGCATATTGTGATTTTGCCTTCTTATTTATCGAAAGGTCTGGAGTTTGATTCCGTTTTAATCGTATGCCTGGAAGAACCCTACTCACAAATAGACCTGGACATCAAATTGCTATACGTGTCAATGACAAGACCGATGCATCGATTATATTTATATGGGAGAGATCCGTCAGATTTTTTATTAAATAGGGCGGAAGCTTTTAATGTAGATTTTGTTTTAGGGGACCCCTGCTAAATATGAGGGGGCTTTTTATTTTTTTCATTATTCCCCCAACCTTTAGACAGATTTCTATTTTTTTAAAAAAGAAATTGCGACAAAGTTCTACAGATTTTCCTTTAAATTGATAATTTAATATATAAATCGACAAGAAATTTACTGTGATGAATTAATGGTTGATTAAAAATTCCCCCAATTTACAATAGACGGAATATTTTTGATAATTGTAAATGCATATGTAATTTCTTTAAAGAAGAAACCATACTAATTTGTTTTTAGAATTATAGTTTCGTACTTCATCAACACTTACATATGCATTATAGAGATATGGAGGTCTAAACATGGGGAAAAAAGCTAAAAAAGGTAAAATTGCCAAAAGCTTAACGGTGGCTGCTCTATCAACCAGTTTTATTTTAGGTTCTATTGGACAAGTACCTTTTGTTTCCAAAGCGGCGAGTTATTATCCGAAGACGGAGGAAGTGCTTGCCAGCTTAACACCAGAACAAAGAGCAGCACTGCAAATAATTTCAACGAATCAAGAAACGGGGTTACAACTTTCATCGGAGGTTGATTTAACCTCTACAAACGAAACAACTGTTATCGTTGAATTTAAGAATAAGCCTCCTAAGGTTGCTCAAACGATTGCCCGTGCACAAGGTAAACAACTATCTGAGACTGAAGCAGCAAACTTGGTTGACCAAGATCATGAAATGTTTACCCAAGATGTTCAACAATTGACTGATGAAAATAATAAAAAGGTAGATGTTAAAATAAATCACTCATATAAACATGCTTTCAATGGTGTTTCTTTAAGTCTGCCTGCTAACCAAATTAAGAATCTATTAAAATCAAATGCTGTTAAAAGCGTTTGGAGTAATGAAACCTTTACAATTGACCCTGTTCAAGATGTGGTTAACGATCAATCAAAAGAAGAGCAAAGCGGCGTTGCGAATTATACTCCATATGATGGACTAGATCGTTTACATGCTGAAGGTTTCACGGGCAAGGGAATCAAGGTTGGGGTAATTGATACAGGAATCGATTATAACCACCCTGACTTAAAGAATGCATATAAAGGCGGATATGATTTCGTCGACAATGATAGCGACCCGATGGAAACAACATACAGTAATTGGAAAAAATCAGGAAAGCCAGAATTAAATAGCGGCCGTGCTTACTATACAGAACATGGGACGCATGTTTCGGGGATCATTGCGGGCCGTGGCACAGCAAATAGTGAATATAAAATGACAGGAGCTGCACCTGAGGCCGATATTTATGGTTATCGTGTCCTTGGACCATACGGCAGTGGTACAAGTGAAGCAGTAATCGCAGGTATCGATCGTGCTGTAAAAGATGGTATGGATGTCATCAATATGTCATTAGGTGCCTCGATAAATGACCCGAACTATCCAACTTCTATGGCTGTTAATAATGCAGTTTTAAATGGAGTTACCGCTGTCATAGCTGCCGGGAATACCGGTGATAAGATGTATACACTCGGCTCACCGGGAGCTGCATCGTTAGCGCTGACGGTTGGAGCATCATCCATTGCTATTGATATTTATAAATATGCAGGTGTTCAAAATGGAAAGGATTATTCATTAAGACAGCTTGCAAGAAACTATAGTGATGATTTAACACAATTAAAGGGAAAAACTTATAAACTTGTAAATGTTGGTCTAGGAAATCCAAGTGAATTTACTGGGAAAGGCGTTAACGGAAACATTGCGTTTATTAAGCGAGGATCAATCGGTTTATTGGATAAAATCAAGAATGCTAAAGCAAATGGTGCAGCTGCAGTGATTATGTATAATGATGAAGCGAACCAAGCAGAGGGTGCGATTCAATCATTTTTAGGTGAATCGGTAGATGCCATTCCGGCATTTTCAGTTTCCAATGCAGAAGGCAAAGATATTTTAGCAGCCATCCAAGCTGGTAAAACAGATTTCACTTTTGGTGACTATTCAAAAATAAAAACAGCGGAAGATGAACTGGCAGGTTTTAGTTCAAGAGGTCCTTCCCGGGTAAATTATGAAATAAAACCGGAAGTAGCGGCACCAGGCGTTTCCATTCTTTCTACTGTTCCATTTTATATGAATAATAAAACGGCTGATGGATCGGAACCAGAAGATTATAACTATGCATATGAACGCTTATCAGGGACTTCAATGGCAACACCTTATGTTGCAGGTGTATCAGCATTATTACTACAAGCGAATAAGGATCTGCAGCCAGCCGACGTTAAGTCGATTCTAATGAATACGGCTGACCCATTATCAAAAGACTATAGTGTCTTTGAAACAGGAAGCGGCCGAGTCGATGCGTATGAAGCGATACACTCGAGTATGGAGTTTGTCGTCAACGATAAAACTCCTATGAACCTAAGTGGAAAAGAGAAATCAATTGAGAATTTAACAGGTGGAATTAGCTTTGGAACATTTGGTTATACCGGTGAAGATATTTCCGATTCCAGACACATTACAGTAAAAAGTCTTACAAAACAAAATAAAACCTTCAGCGTCGATGTAAAATTCCAAACAGGGTTAAGAGGATCAAAGGATGCCGCTCAAAACAATGTGACATTAGAAGGTCCAAACACTGTAAAAGTGGACGGAAATAGTGACAGGGACATCAAATTTGATTTAAACATACCTAAAACCGCAGAAAGAGGAACATACGAAGGATATATATTATTTACAAACAATGATGATCCATCTGAGCAATACCAAATTCCTTTCGGCGGCCGTGTAGTGAATGAAGGAATCGATACATTTAAAATAGTTAATCCAATATACTCCACGAACAAAACAGTTTCCTTGGCTTATTATCCGTTTATGGATGCTGAAATCGCAATCAAATCACATATGAAAACGTTGGATGTTGTCATTGCTGATCCAAAGACAGGTGAAGATTTAGGGGTTGTTGGATCCTTTAATACCATTACAATGGATGAAAATTTCCTTTATAAGATTCCGAGATTAATTAGTAATTATTACTATCCATTTACCGGCGATAAGAAAAATCCAATCAGCAAGGACTGGAAAATTTTAAAACCCGGCCATTATATCGCAAAACTTATAGGAAAAAATGAGAAGGGAGATACCTTCACAGCATCACAAGATTTTATGCATGAGTTTGGAATTCCAAATGTAACGACAAGCTTTGATTCATTGGAGCAAAAGGTCATTGAATATAGTGATAGTGATCTAAATTCTAAAGGCGAATTTTTGTATGACTTTAAAGTACATGTAGAAGATCCTGAAATGGAAGAAACGAAAAGTTACGGTATCCCTGTAAACCCATCGAATTATTCTGTCATACCTTTTTACAATGGTTACCCTAGCAGAGCGATTAAAACTGATAAGAATGGAGACTATAATGATAAAATTTTAGTTTCTAGTCAATTCGATGTATTGCCAGTCAGTTTTATAGGATTGGATGCTGCTTACAATGGCACTTCTGAAAAAAGGATCGCATTTACGAAAAATACAACTCCATATTTTTATTTGAAGGCCAATAAAGATTCTATTCAAACGGGAGAAACTATTAACTATTCCGTTCGTTCCAACAATATGAAGAATTTGAAAACAGCGAAAATGACGCTGCAAATTATTAATACACAGGCTGCGATCGAAAATGTAAAGGTGAATGATGCCGTAAAACAATACGGTGATGCACAAGTGACGGTTACGGCTTCACCAACACCCTATAGTTACGGGACTGCATATACCTTTACGTTTACTTATTTAGGCAATCAACCATTGCCAGAGGATTTAAAGCTATTTAATTTCGATATGAAATCGTTGGATAAAGATTATACTGCTATGTCACAATACTATGCTGAAAATGCGTCCTTTACTGACCAATCGAATGTAGAAACGGAAAATATTTATACTTTTAACGAACTTTTTGATGTAAAGGCAAAAATATCTAAATTAGTTGGTGCAGTAAACGTAGAAGGAGCAAAAAATCCAGCTTCAGGTCAAGCCATTTCATCGATTGACCACAGGACACTTGGTACGAAAATCACTTTAACTTCAAATGATGGAACTACTGTAATCGAACCGTCAGATTTCACAAAAGCAGGAGAATATACGTTTGGCGGCATTAAAGTGGATCAAGACCCATACACGATTAAGGTTGATGTTCCTGGACATTTTACGATGTATAAATCGCTCGATTATTTATCTAACAACATTCGTGGTGAATTAATTGGAAAATACGTTCGCGATAGCTTGGACCTTGCACTGGCTGGGGATGTGAATAAAGATGACGTTATTGATGTTCTCGATGCCATCGAGATGCAAAAAAATTGGGGTACAAATAATGCAGCTTCTGATTTAAACTTCGATAAGATTGTTGATAGTAAGGATATGTATTATATTATGAAAAACTATGGTTTATCCAATCCAACTGTAGCAAATTCACCACAAGCCAGAACCTTCTATAAGGGAGCTACATTGGACAGTATTTTAAGTGAACTAGGTATAAAGTAAAAAAGGAAATGACGATTTTAAGTTGATGAGAAAACCTCCTATTTGTGAGGTTTTCTTTTTCTTATATAAAAGATGGTGCATGTTAAGCTTTACTTAATCTCTTATTCAGTTTTCTGAAGTTCATTAAACAAACGGGCCAGTTAATAAGTAATCAGTTAGGAATATATTTCATTCCTATCGTGGCCTGAATAGAAGAGCTTTGGCAAATTTTTTAAGCTGGAGTAAAAGTGATTAATACATAAAACAAATTCAAACCAAAACTTTACAGTTGACAATATTAACTGTAACGATTAAATTTACAGTATAGAAACTGTAAGGTTTTTTATTACAATTAATAAAATATGGCATTGAGCATCAGGTTTTATCACTAAATTTTCGGGTATATACTCTATATGAAAATAGAGTTTGTCTCGCGTGCTTACCAAATTATATATTAGGAGTGATTAAAATATGGTAACTCTGTATACGACACCAAGCTGTGGATCCTGCCGAAAAGCAAAAGCTTGGCTTGAAGAGCATCAAATTGAATATATTGAACGAAACATTTTATCTAATTCGCTTACTGTCGATGAGATTAAATCGATTCTCCGTTTAACTGAAGAGGGGACGAGCGAAATTGTTTCGACTAACTCAAAGGCTTTCCAGGAATTAAATGTAAATCTTGAATCTATGCCGCTTAATGAATTTTATCAATTAATCATTGAGAACCCAAAAATGTTGCGCAGGCCTATTATCCTAGATGAAAAACGATTACAAGTAGGGTATAACGAGGACGAAATCCGCAGCTTTCTGCCCCGTAAGCTTCGCACATTTTTGAATACGGAATTACAAAGACTCGCTAATTAATATGTTTTTTAAAAGGAGGAAGTAAGAAATGATTGAAGTATTCGTAACAGTTCATTATAAAGATCGTAATTATCAAACCAATGTTATTGTGGAAAAAGATACAACTTGGAAAAAAATTAAACGCTTAGCAGAAGAACAAGTCAAAAAACAATGGAATGTATAACCTAGCTAAAATGCTTGACTAGTTAATCTGTAATGTTTAGTATTACAGTGCATTGATTAATATTTCATAAAGATGCAGACAATACATTTAAGTGTTTTTAAGGAGGAAGCCATGAATAGTGATTATACCCTTGCCATTCACAGTTTAACTTATCTTGCGCTTCAGCCGGACCGAATGTCAACAAGTGATGCTATTTCCGAAAGTGCCGGAGTGCATCCGGTGCGTATTCGAAAAGTGTTAAGTTTGTTAAAAAAACATGGATTCATTAAATCGAAAGAGGGAACTGGCGGCGGATTTTTGTTTGCGCTAGATCTAAGTGAAGTGAATCTTTGGGATATATATAAAATTACCTCAGAAGGAGCTTTGCAGCCTAAATGTCCTGAATCAAATGAAAGATGCATTGTAGGTGCGAACATGCAAAGAGTGCTCTGCAGCATTTTCTTAGGAGCCGAAGAACATATGGGTGAATATTTAAGGGATTATACCATTAAAGAGGTCGTTGAACTTGTTAGAAAGCGGCTATGACCGAATATTATGGCTGCAAACTTTTTTATTAGAAATGTAATAAAAAAAATTACAGATAGGTGAAGGTGATAAGGTATGTTTTTAAAACCGGGTGACTGGATCAAGGGAGAATCACTGGATGGTGAATTAATCATTGGGTACGTTGATTCACTGTTACCAGATATTCCGGACGGGGCAGTAAAGGTGACTGTCGTAACAAGTGACAATGATAAAAAGATAGGCAAAACAATTCCTTTTTTAAGTAAACAGGTTAAAGCACTACCTGTTTCTAATGTTAGTAATAAGACGCAAATTCAATTCTTAATTGACCTGGCATTAGCAACAGGGGATAAGGAATGGTTTATGAAGCTTTCTTCTGAATTAAAGTCAATGATGCAGCATGTTATGGAGTAATACTCTTACGAAATAAAATGGAGGAAAATTATGTCAGACAAAAAAGTTTTAACAGTACAAAGGCTGGGCTTTCCCTGGCAAACAGAGGATCCGTTCCTCGCAACGATGTATCATAAAGATGCTTATCCACCAGGAAATGAAAAGCAGGGGCCAAGTACCTCTTTAGAAGGCAGGAACCTAGGTGAAGATTTTACGTTACGTGACGGCTTTCGGATGTATCATGGAAAAACGGTACCAGGATTCCCTGCGCATCCACATTGTGGGTTTGAAACGGTAACAGTGGTTTTAGAAGGGTTTGTTGATCATTTTGATTCCATGGGAGCATCGGGGCGCTATGGGAATGGCGATGTGCAATGGCTGACAACCGGAAAGGGCTGTCAGCATACGGAAATGTTCCCGCTAGTTCACCAAGATAAAGGGAACCATCTTGAGCTCTTTCAAATTTGGCTGAACCTCCCAGCAAAAAATAAATCAGCAGATCCAGAGTATAAGATGCTGTGGGATGAAGATATACCTGAAATTCAGTCAGTTAGTTCAAATGGGAAGAAAACAACGGTGAAACTGATTGCAGGAAGATTGCAGGAGAAAACTAGTTTAGAGCCAACCAATGCCTCATGGGCCAAGGACTCAAACCACCATGTTGGTATTTATCTTATTCATATGGAACCAAACGCTTCCTTCTCTCTGCCATCTGTTTCAGATACATTAAATAGAAATTTGTATTTTTATCAAGGTGATGAAATTAAAATAGATGGAAATGTTATTCCAGTTTCTCACCGTGTTAAACTGGCAGGTGACCAAGAAACCGAGATTATCAATGGGGCCGAAGAAGGGTATGTGCTGGTTCTTGAAGGTGAGCCAATAAAAGAACCCGTTGTGCAATATGGACCCTTTGTCATGACAACCGAACAGGAGATTCGGAATGCATTTAGTGAGTTTCGCAGAACAGAGTTCGGGGGCTGGCCATGGGGCCGTCTTGATCCTGTCAATGAGCTTGACTCTGGAAGATTTTCACGGAATAAAGATGGGAAAATTGAAAAGAGATAACTCCATAAGAATATGTAATAAGCAAAATTAAACCTCGTTGGAAAAAGTGTAACTTTTTTCAACGAGGTTTAATTTATATCTCCCCCTTAACCACGAGCCAAGGGAAAATTGCTGATTCGGTATTTGAGGCATTGTGGAGGACTAAAACCATGACATTCGGTTGGATAGGGCCATTTTGTAAAGAATAGATATTTTCCATTGGATCAGATAAGTACCCCGCGCTGATAACGCCTTCATTTTCTTGTGCTTCTAATCGAAATTCTAAATAATCACGACTATTTATCAGAACTCCAGATCTCCATGTATAACGTTTGAAACCTTGACCAAGATCCTCTGCAGAAGCATTTTGATAACTCAAATCGACACGTCTTTTTGACATAATTTCTGGAGATTGTTTCGCACGATTCGTATAATGCAGCCATCCGTTAACGGGTGAAAAGTGACTCATATGGATCATCTCCAAGTCTTATAAAATATAAAGCTAGTCAATCAAGAATATTAATATCATATTACTGATAATCCTTTCATAGCACATTCTATATCGGTAAATATTGGTCAATATTCAAACTTCTTTTTCTATGTTCTCCTATGTAGCATACATAAACCCGGCCTACATAGAATAGGCTGACTTTGGGAGGTGACTTTGATTGGAAACGTTTAAATTCTTTAGAGCGCCACAAGCGATTATTTATGGTAGAAACGCGTTTGAAGAGATTGGTAAACAGGCATCACAATTTGGAAAAAAGGCTCTGATTGTCAGCGATGAGATTATCGATCAGCTTGGATTTGTGCGTACTTGCCAGGAAATGCTTTCGGAGAACGAAGTTGAGAGTGTAGTTTATCTCGGTGTGAAGTCGGAACCGACGGACAAATTTGTAGAAGAATCATTGGAGCTTTTTCGAGTGGAAAATTGTGATTTGGTGATTTCCCTTGGTGGGGGAAGCTGCATTGACACAGCAAAAGCCGTTGCGGTCTTGGCCACTAATTATGGTTACATTGGTGACTATATGAACGGTGGAAAGGCAGCGGACGTTACTCCAGTTCCCCATATTGCCATTCCCACGACAGCAGGGACGGGTTCGGAGGCGACAGATGTAACTGTTATCACAAATACTTCAAATAATGTCAAAATGATGATAAAACAGCCAGCCTTTATGCCGTCAGTTGCCATTGTAGATCCCATTCTAACTGTACCGTCGCCGCAGCATGTAACGGCTGCAACGGGTGTAGATTCTCTTAGTCATGCCATTGAGGCATATATTTCAAGGAAGTCCCATCCAATGACGGATGAAATGGCTTTATCCGCAATGAAATTAATCGTCAATAATCTCGTAGCTGCCTATGAGAATGGAGAAAATATTGATGCAAGGGAAGCCTTGTCATTAGGGGCGCTTCAAGCAGGTATAGCTTTTTCCAATGCTTCGGTATGTTTGGTCCATGGTATGTCCAGGCCGATTGGTGCACTATTTCATGTTCCTCATGGCTTTTCAAATGCCATGCTCCTGCCTGCTGTATTAGAATTTTCCAAGGACACATGTATTGAAAGATTAGCAGATTTAGGCAGGATTTTTGAACCTGATAAGAGCCTGACGGATGAAGCTGCTGCTGAGGTGGCCGTCGCCGCTGTTAAGCACCTTTGCAAGGTATTGAACATTCCTAACCTGAAAGAATGGGGAATCGATAAACAGAAATTTGATAGCTTCATTAGTAAAATGGCTACTGATGCTATTGCCAGCGGCAGCCCTGGGAACAATCCTAAAGTCCCTAGCAGGGAAGAAATAGAGGAGCTTTATCAGGTTTGTTTTGATTATGATTTTGGATATGTGTCTGCCAAATGAGCAATATCAGAAGGTCCCCCAAAGGGAATCAGAATAGAAGCCGTGTCTGATTCCCTCGAGAAATTTTCGATATTCAGGCTTTTAATGTTAATTGATTTTTCCGGTATAGTTGCTCGACATAAGCTCTTGTTTTTTCAAATGCTTCCTCCGGGCCGGATGCCACTTCGGCCAAATAGGCTTCATCGGGCAGCTGGTCATCTACACCAAGGATCTTTATCCTATCCCCATAGCTATTAATGGCACCATACTCACGCATATGGTCGATACATTTAAAGAAAGGCTCCCAATACTCGGGATGGACAAAAATAGCCTTGGTTCGGTGTCTTCTAAGGTGATTGGTTTGTATTTTTGATAGTGTTTCATATACTTCCCAGGCAGTCCCAAAACCTCCAGGCCAAAACAGAATGACATGAGAGTAATTGATCAGAACTCCTTCTCTAATCGAAAAATTATTCATCCTTAGACGTTGATTGGAATGGACAGAATAGGTATCCTTTAAATTGAAAAAATTGTCGACACCAAACTGACAGTCAATCCCGATCACATGGGCATGCTGGCTTCGTGCCCCTTGTGCGCCTGCCCGCATGATACCTGGACCTCCCCCAGTACAAAGAGGAACATAACAGCCTCCAAGTGCTTTTTCTTGTTCATTAGCAGAATAATGTCCCCACAATTCTCCGAATTTTAGTGCTGAATCCCAATATTTTGCACTTTTCTCAACGATTCGATGTTGCCGTTCCATTTTAATCTTTGTTCTTTCCAATTTACCCTGAAGCAGAATCATATTGAAGGGGTCTTGGTCCTTTTCAATGGCGGTCTGCAATTTTCCTGCATGGCTGTTCAAGACATTTAACTTCTTCTCTGCAATTTCCTTTGAGGAGATGGACCCTGAACCCATCAGTGAAATGACACCATATTTTGCTTCATAACTAAAAAGGAGCTCAGCAGCGTAGATATCCGCAACGCTTTCGTCCGTTCCAAGAGCTCTGTCATTAGGGACGAAACTGACTTTTGTTCCTATGACTTGAAAAGAAGCGATGCATGTGTCGTTGGAGTAATCCTCCCAGCATAGAATAAACCCATCCTCATCGACGTTATAGGAATCTACATTTCCATTATCATTGATATTACTTATGGACAAACTGTAATTATTCGTTTTTGACGGTTTTCTAGGATCAAACGTAATCGCTTCCTCAAACGTGATCTTCGCAATATTTTTTTCCGTTTTTTCAATCCACCAACCCGTTCCTGATCCCGTCCATTCATTTGTAGCAGGATCATAAAAGACCGTACCATGCAATTCAATTTGCATCATCAAGCATAACCTACCTTTCGATTCATGGGTCCAGAGAACCGTCCCCATGGACTTCTGACCTTATTTTTTACAAAAAGTCATTGATTCAACCAATCATACTCGAGGATTTCGCCATTAAAAGTTAAACGAAGATCATTTTTAGTTTTTAAAAGATTAATAGTTTCTTTAGTAATTCGAATGGTAAAAAATCATTTTTAAGGCCGTTTTTTGCAATTATTGTCTCTTTTTTATATCAAATTTTGTTTTTGTGCAAACTCAATTAGTGATTTCCATTATTGTTTTTGCTTCAGTTTTGATAAAATTTTCTTAATGATTTTATATATAGAAAGAATTGCTTTAATGGCATAGGTGATACATATGGATACAGAACTTGATTATAAAAAAATATTTGACGCTTATCCTGTAAAAGTTGAACTTCTTCCTGATGACATAAAACAGAGATATTGTCCCATTCTCAATAAAGTGATTCAAACAGGTATGGATATCTTCGTGAAAAACAAATTGGAGCATACATGCGAGAGTTGTTCCATTATAGAATGTTTCCAAACCAATACCTTTATAATAAAGGCAATTTTTCAGGAGAGAAAGGTAGTAGGGGTTCTGGTGGCTGCACCTTTAGAGGGGTATGAATCTTGGCTGATTGAGAACGAAAACAAACTAGACGTCCGGCTGGATTTTTGCAGGGAATGGATCTGTAAAACGTTAGAGAATAACCAATTGCGGCATACGAACCACTCTATATTGGAAGAAGTAAATGGGATTTTTTCGTTTATCGAAGAACCAGTGTTAATCGTTGGCCCTGATGGGACGATACATAATGTAAGTAATCGTGTCTGTTTAGAATTTAATAAAGTGAGAACGGTCTTAATCGGTGAGAATATTTCAGATATCCTCTCACAAGACGATTGGCAAAAAATGAAAACAAGTAAGAAGCAGCAGGAATGGAAAGTTTCGTGCTTGCTGCCAAGCGGTAAGTTAAAAGCATTTACAGCAATGGTGAAACCTTTGCTTGCTGATGGAATCTTTATTTCTTACCTTATCCGTTTAACTCCGATAAAAGATTTGAAAAAGAAGATTGCAGAACAACGCGTCCTTTATAGCTTTCATGATATCAAAGGTACCAGTGACCCTATTCAAACTGTCGTCGACATGGCCAAAAGGATTGCTCCAAGTGATACAACTGTTATCGTAAGGGGAGAAAGCGGGACAGGAAAAGAAGTGTTTGCCCAGGCTATACACCAGGCAAGCTATAGAAAGGATGGTCCGTTTATCCCTTTAAATTGTGCAGCTATTCCTGAATCCTTACTAGAAAGTGAACTATTTGGTCATGTCAAAGGAGCTTTTACCGGGGCAACCGCCGATAAAGCGGGGAGATTTGAACTAGCAGATGGTGGAACGATTTTCTTGGACGAAATTGGCGATCTTCCGTTTCCTTTGCAGGCAAAATTACTCCGTGTGGTTCAAGAACGAAAAATCGAAAGAGTGGGGGATACAAAGAGTACACCTGTGAATGTCCGCATCATTACAGCCACACATCGAAATCTGGAGGATCTTGTGGCAAGGGGGGATTTCCGCGAGGATTTGTATTACCGGTTAAATGTTATTCCCATCCTGATTCCGCCTATTAGGGAACGGAAAGAAGATATTCCCATCCTTATCGATTTTTATTTGAATAAATTTTCTAAAGAGCAATTCCGATCGCCAAAAAGAATATCTGCCGAAGTGTTCGAACGACTGCTTGCCTACTCGTGGCCAGGCAATGTTCGAGAATTGCAAAACGTGGTTTATCATTTCGTTCAATTGGAAATAGGCGACTTGGTAACAGTTGAAAGCCTGCCGGGTTATTTGCGGACGACGGCTAAAATTGGGACGGTTAAAGAAGATGAAAATCCTCAGCCTCGCAGAACGGATAGGGAATCGGACGAGAAAGAAAGAATTATCGAATTATTAGATCAGTTTGGCCGGGACACTTCCGCTAAAAAGAAGGTGGCAAACCATTTGAACATAAGTTTGCCTACGTTATATAGAAAGATTAATAAATACAAAATCAAATAAATCTGTTAAAAAGTGAGAAAAAATGAGAAAATGTGAAAAAATATGAGAAAAAGGGCTTTTATTAGGTAAAATTAAAATTATCATTATCAAATTTTTCTCATAATTCTCAAATTTAAATTCGTAACATCCTTTTATCCTCTGGCTTCAGAGGTTTTATTATTTTGGCACGATACTTGCGTTAGTAATAGGAAAGGGGAGCATTCTATGGCATGGCAAATTAAAAAGCAGGATATTCCATTATTAGCAATAGGTGCAAAGTTAATTGGCTGTGGAGGTGGTGGTAATCTCCTTACCATTCAGAACTTACTTTTATCGATGATGAAAGAGGAAGACACGATAACAGTAAAGACCCTAGTAGATCTCGAAGATGAATGGGTGGTAGGAACGGGTATGATGGGATCAACGGTTTTTTACAATGAACGCATCCCTTCCGGCGAAGAGGAGAGTCAGGCTTTACAGCTGTATGAGAATAATGCCCAGCAAAAGGCGGAAGCCGTCATTTCCGTCGAAATAGGTGGAGTGAATGGATTAGCCCCCATCCTGACAGCCTTTCTAAACAATTTGCCGGTAGTCGATGGGGATTACATGGGCAGGGCCTTTCCTGAAATATCGATGACAACCTTTCATCTCAATCAAAATTCTATTTCACCACTTGTCCTTCTAGCCGAAGAGACAAGATCAATCATTCAAAGGGTTGAAGATATTCAACTCGTTTCAGAAATAGCAAAGGATTTTATGATGAAAAACGGGGGAAATGTTCATTTTGCAGGTTTTGGGGCAAAAGCGAGTAAAGTAAAAGCTTCCATGATTCCTGGTTCCCTTCATTTGATTTTTCGCTTAGGAAAAGCTTTAACAAAAGAAACAAGGGGAAGTGAAAAAATGGAAGAAATGATGGCTGTTTTCGAAAACTCCCTTTATGGAAAACCCATTCCTATTATCTCAGGTGTTGTATCGGAAGTGAGCAGGTGGTTCGAATCTGAGAGCTTAATTGGGAAATTCGCCGTGGATGGCCAATCTTCTTTTTCCAATAAAAGAGTGGAGATCGAATTTAGAAATGAATTCATTTCCATTAAGGAAAAAAATTATATCTGCACCACGCCTGATTTAATTCTTGTCTTAGATGCTGAAAAACTAAGTCCCTATAATGTTTCCGAAATCCAACGTGGTCTGTCCGTCTTCATACTAGCTGTTCCTGCTCCCAACATCCTTCGGACTAAGGAAATGCTTGAATATGTAGGGCCCCAAAATTTTAATTTAGCTGTTTCTTATCAACCATTGCAAGGAGAACACCATGATGAAGCTTGGAATTGACGTAGGTGGAACGAATACAGATGTCGTCATCGTCGGGAACGAAGGGAAGATGCTTTCCTGGAAAAAGCAACTTACCTCAAAAAATATTATTTCAGGAATAGAAACAGCAACGAGAGCTGTCATCCAGGAAGCACGGATAGTTCCAGAACAAATCGAAGGCATCTTTATCGGGACCACCCACGTACAAAATGCCCTTTATCATCCTGTACAACTATCGAAAACCGCGGTAATTCGTATCATGAAAAGTCCGTCACACGTGAAACCAGCTTTATTTTGGCCCGAACATCTGAAGCGTTATATTGGCAAGGTTTATCATCTTCAGCATTTTTATGACGATTCAAAACAAACTCTTGTGCCTCAGGAATTGGATAACCTTTATCAGAATTTAATAGAGGAAAACATTGAAGCGATTTGTATTGCAGCAGTAAATTCGCCATTAAATCCGCAAGAAGAGTTTTACTTAAGAGATCAACTAAAGAATGTTTTCCCAGAGATGCCAATTACGATGTCCCACGAATTAGGAAGCTTTGGCTTCATTGAAAGAGAAAATGCTGCCCTTTTAAATGCCATATTATCAAAGGTTATTCGTCAAGCCATGATGGAATTAACCGATTTATTTCGAAAGCTGAAACTTAACTGCCCATGCTGGCTTACACAAAATGATGGTTCATTAATCGAGCTGCATGAATCAATAGATTACCCAATTTTCACGATTGGTTCAGGAGCTACGAATAGTTTCAGAGGGGCAAGCATTTTAAGTGGTTTACGAGAATGTATTGTCGTAGATTTCGGCGGGAGTACCATTGAAATCGGGAAAATTCGCAATGGCCAGCCGGAATCAGCTGAGAGCTCAACCTCTTTTTTAAACATTGATGTCAATTTGCGCGTACCCAAAATGTATTCATTGCCTATTGGAGGCGGAAGCCTGATTTCGATGGACAACGGAGTTGTTCAAATAAAAGAAACAATTGCCAATGACCTCGAGCATCAAGGTATTTCTTGGGGAGGAGATTCGTGGACTATAACGGACTCATTCTTAAAAGTGAATCCAGAAATGTTTGCAGACGAAAAGATGACACTAAATGGTTTGGGAAAGTTATCCTATGAGGATTGTCAATTGGTCATTAAAAAAGTAACGCAGGAAATTAAGGAAAAGGTTGCTCGTCTAGAGGTGAACAGCGATGGACTACCCGTTGTTCTAGTTGGCGGAGGCAGCAAATTACTTGTTAACCGTTTATTCGGTAAATACAAAAGGGTTTACCATCCTCTTTACCACCATATTAGTAATGCCATCGGTGCCTGTTATGCACCACTGAGCGCTCAGACCGATAAGGTGTTTTGGTTAATGAATCAGACGAAAGAAGAGATTCTTGAACAAGAAAAAGGCAAGCTTTTTCAACAGCTTCGACGTAAAGGAGCAAAAGAAGATAGCATAAAGGTGGATTTGATTGAAGAATTTCCTTTTGATTATTTTAAGGGGGAAGTATTGAGAATTCGTATGAAGGCGATTGGAGATTTGCAGATTACACCTGCAGGCGATGGATCGTATTTAAAAATTTAATAGGGGTTGATCCAAATGGAAAAGAAAATTAGCTTAGGTGATGACTACTCGTTATCAAGGGTACCACAAACAGCACGTCATTCGTTGTGGAGCATTACGATTGTAAGGGTCGGGGCTCTCGCGACCATTTCCCAGTTTATTTTGGGTGCGGCATTAGGCTATGGAATGACTTTTTGGCAGGCGTTTTGGGCTACGATTTTCGGCAGCGTAATACTACAGGTCATTAGTTTTCTATTAGGGTATGCAGGTGCACGAGAAGGTCTTTCAACGAGTCTATTGTCACGATGGACCGGATTTGGCCGCTATGGATCAAGTATAATTGGGGCGATTATTGCGATTGCCTGTATCGGCTGGTTTGGTGTTCAAAACTCCGTGTTTGCCAATGGATTGGTTCAATCTTCAAATGGTAAATTAACTCTTCCTGTTGCCGCAACACTTACCGGTTTAGGTGTTACAATTCTTGTTATTTTTGGTTTTAAATTGTTGAGTGCAACAGCATCCATTGCCGTACCTGCCTTTTTATTAGCAGTCGGAGTTGGAATCTATGAAGTTCTTAGCAAACATTCGATTTTCGATTTAACACAAAGCCAGCCTGCAGGGGAGCCTTTATCACTAGGTATGGCAGCGACAATGGTAGCTGGAGGCTTTATCATCGGGGCAGTCATTACGCCTGACTTTAGCCGTTTTGCGAAAAATGGTAAGGATGTATTTTGGATGACGATGATTGGAACCTTTGTCGGTGAACTTGGGATTAACATGATTGCGGTGCTAATGGCACTTGCAGCAAAGACAAATGACGTTGTCAGCATTATGATGCAAACATCCGGCTGGCTTGGGGCGATCGTAGTTGTATTTTCTACCATTAAAATTAATAATTTGAACTTATATTCATCATCATTAGGTTTTACGAACATCTTTGATTCCGTCTTTAATCTGAAATTAAATCGCGGGATGGTCACCCTTGTCATTGGTGTAATTGGAACCATTCTTTCAGTCATGGGGATCCTCGATAAATTCGTTGACTTCTTGATTCTTTTAGGGGTTTTTATTCCGCCAGTTGCCGGAATAATGGTCATTGATTATTTTGTTTTAAAAACGCACCGCAAAGAATTAGACGAAAGCAGACTTTCTGGAACATTGCCAGAAAAGGCGGAAAAAATGAGTCCAATAACGTTGATTGCCTGGGGTTCAGGTTTTGCCGCCGGTTATTTTGTCAAAGCAGGTATTCCATCGATCAATTCTCTTGTAGTAAGTGCAGTCGTTTATTACCTTGGTATGCTAATCGTGAAGTCAGTTTTTAACAAAAATGCTTCAAAAGGGCAAGCTGCATAATAAATTATCTGAATATTGGAGGTTTTTAGAATATGAGAAAAATCGGAAAACAACAAATCGAAGATATAGCGGTGGGAGCTGCACTGCTTGGAACTGGCGGCGGTGGTGACCCGTACATTGGCAAACTGATGGCCCTGCAGGCGATAGAAGAATATGGCGAAGTCACTCTTTTGGATCCAGATGAAGTCCCTGAGGACGCATTAGTAGTTCCATCCTCAATGATGGGTGCACCAACCGTTATGCTCGAAAAAGCACCTAGCGGAGAGGAAGCCATCGAGGCCTTTAAAAATCTTGAAGAATATTTAGGGAAAAAGATTTATGCAACCTTCCCGATCGAAGCGGGCGGTGTGAACTCCATGCTACCTTTTGCCACTGCGGCAAGATTAGGTCTTCCTGTCATTGATGCGGATGGAATGGGCCGTGCCTTTCCAGAATTGCAAATGGTGACCTTTTATTTAGATGGTATATCTGCCACTCCTGGTGTTTTGGCCGATGAAAAAGGAAACACCTTGCTTCTTTCAACGATTAATAATGTTTGGACAGAGCGGATTGCCCGTGCCGCAACCATTCAAATGGGCGGTTCTGTCATGTGTGCGATTTATCCGATGGCAGCAAAGGAATTGAAGCAGAGCGGGATTCATGGAATCCTAAAGCTCGAGGAGGAGATTGGAAAATCAATCCGTCTCGCTAAAGTAAACAATGTCAATCCAATTGAACAAGTCTTGATAACAGTCGGAGGCTTTGAACTCTTCAGTGGAAAAGTTAGTGATATAAACCGGAAAACAGAGACAGGTTTTGCCAGAGGCGAGGCGAAAATTGAGGGGTTAAATGAGTATAAAGGTGAAACATGCACCTTAAGCTTCCAAAATGAACATTTAATCGCACAGACCGAACAGCGTTTACTTTGCGTCACACCTGACCTTATTGCTGTTCTCGACGCAGAAACCGGACTTCCGATTACAACAGAAGGAATTCGTTACGGAGCCAGATGCGTTGTCATTGGTATTCCATGTCACCCGAAATGGAGAACGGCGAAAGGGATTGACACGGTAGGTCCAAAATACTTTGGCTACAATGTAGATTATGTGCCTGTAGAAGAGCTTGTGAAAAAAGGAGTGGCTTTATAATGAGTATCTATCGAATTGGAATCGATGTAGGCGGAACCCATACGGACGCCGTACTTTTAGATCAAAATAATCAGGTAGTTTCTGAAACGAAAGCGGCAACGACAGAAGATGTCGCGACTGGTATTTACAATGCCATGAAAAAAATCATTGACGATGCCAATGTACCTCGTGAACAGATCAAATATGCCATGCTTGGAACGACACATTGTACCAATGCTATCGTGGAACGGAAACGCTTGAATAGCATTGCTGCAATCCGGATTGGCGCACCGGCCACATTAGCCGTAAAGCCGCTGATTGGCGTGCCGGACGATCTCCGTGCGGCACTTGGGCAGCATGTTTATCTGATCCGCGGCGGACATGAATTTGACGGCCGAGAGATTGTTGACTTAGATGAAGAGCGTTTATATGAAATTGCTTATGAAATCAAAGGGAAAGTCGATTCTGTTGCGATTACATCTGTGTTTTCTCCGGTGACTCAATCCCATGAACAGCGGGCAAGTGAAATTTTACGTGAGGTTCTTGGCGAAGATGTAGCGATTTCTTTATCATCCGAAATTGGTTCAGTTGGATTGTTGGAAAGAGAAAATGCGACGATTTTGAATGCGGCGGTTGTCAATGTGGCGAAAACCGCAGCAGATGGCTTCATCAATGCGTTAAAAGCGGAAGGTATTGAAGCGAGAGTATTCTTTGGACAAAATGACGGTACATTGATGTCAGTCGAGTACGCGGTAAAATATCCGATTTTCACCGTAGCCTGCGGTCCGACAAACTCCTTGCGCGGTGCTTCCTATTTAAGCGATCTTAGTGACGCGATTGTGGTGGACGTAGGCGGAACGACATCTGATGTTGGAGTGTTAGTCCAATCGTTCCCAAGGGAATCGTCATTAGCAGTTGAAATCGGCGGAGCCCGGACCAATTTCAGGATGCCGGACCTTGTTTCCATCGGCCTTGGCGGCGGTACCATTGTCCGCATCCAAGAAAACGGTGAATTCACGGTTGGACCAGATAGTGTTGGCTACCGTCTGCCAGAGAAGGGGTTAATTTTTGGCGGAGATACGTTAACCACAACGGACGTGGCGGTCGCACTCAGCAAGGTAGAATTGGGAGATCCATCAAAGGTTGATCATTTGGATAAAACACTATTAGAAAAAGTCTATCAAAAAATGGTAGAGTTGGTCGAGGAAGCGATAGATAAGATGAAAACAAGTGCGGCGCCAGTACCGGTGATTCTCGTTGGCGGAGGCAGCATATTACTTCCGGAAACGTTAAACGGAGCATCTGAGGTAATCAGGCCGGAGCATTCCGGCGTTGCGAATGCCATTGGGTCCGCGATTTCCCAAGTAAGCGGGCAAGTCGAAAAGGTCTACACCCTCGAGACCATTGGCAGGGAAAAAGCGCTGGAGGATGCCAAGTCTATCGCAAGAAGCGAGGCCATCAATGCGGGAGCCGATCCTGAATCGCTAGTTATCGTTGATGTTGAAGATGTTCCGCTTGCCTACATGCCAGGAAATGCCACACGCATTCGTGTGAAAGCAGCTGGTGATTTAGCGCAATTTCAATCACAACAATTAGTGTAGCCCTGATAAATGAAAGCGGCCAGTGGGTAAATTCCTGCTGGCCGAAAAAGGAGTGTAGATAGATGAAAATCAAGGTAATTATGCCAGTAACATCGGATATTTTCAATGTGGAAGTTAATAAAGAATTTACCTATTATGCTTCTGAATCCACTGAAGTCGGCGTTGTCAACCTAGAATATGGGCCTGAATCTATAGAAAGTGAATATGATGAAGCGCTTTGTGTTCCCAATTTTTTAGAAAAAGCAATCGAGGCAGAAAAAGAGGGTTACGACGGGGTCATTAGTAATTGTTTTGGAGACCCCGGAGTAAAGCCTGCAAGAGAAGTTTTGAGTATTCCAGTCGTTGGTCCATGTGAATCCTCCATGTTATTTGCAAGTGCTTTGGGTAAATCTTTTTCGGTCGTAACTGTATTACCAAACGTTGTCCCAATGATTGAAAACATTAGTAAAACAGTAGGGGTAAATGGAAATCTTGCTTCTGTGCGATACGTTAACATCCCCGTATTAGAAGTTCACGAAAAGGATAAGTTGAAAAAAGCATTGTATGAAGAAATGATTAAGGCCATCGAACTGGATAACGCCCATGTGCTTGTCTTAGGCTGCACTGGATTTATGGGGGTAGCTGAGGAGCTTCAGCAGCGCTTAAAGGAAAACGGCTATGATGTTCCCGTGATCGATCCTGCATTTGCAGCAACAAGAATGATAGAAAGCTTAATTACGATGGGGGTAAAACAAAGTCGTTTGACCTATATGACTCCACCATCAAAAAAGAGAGTAAAAAGTGTTTAATAACATCATGTTTCACGGGCAGTGTGCTAGGTTCACAGCGCCTGTGATGGTTTCAATAAGAGGGTGACGGGCATTGTGGTTTGTTGAGAGAACTATCATCTTTAGAAATATTAGAATACTAAATTCTGAAGAACGATTAAATGGCATAAATTCTTTAATATAGGGAAGGGGTGACTGGATGTCTGTCCATGTTGTTGGTACTGGAGAAAATCTGTGGTCTATTTCCAAATTGTATAATGTTTCCATTCGTTCAATTGTTAGTGTAAACGGATTAACATCGACAGCGCTTGTTCCTGGTCTTGCTCTTTATATTCCAGACAATACGCTGCCGAACCGTGCGTATCGAATAAAGACGGGCGATTACCCTTGGAAAATAGCCCAACAATTTAACTCTAGCCTTTCATTGATAAGTGCTGCTAATCCGGGAGTAGATCTCAATCACTTACGGGTCGGTCAGATCATTTCCATACCCTCAACCATTCATTTGGAAATAAATACACTTGGATTTTTGGTACCTTCAGCAGAGACGACAACCCTTTCGATATTAGATTCTTTATCCAGTCAGTTAACCTTTTTAGCGGTAGTGAATTATTCCTTTACAGATAAGGGTTTTGCTTTTATGGAAACCGACGATTCTGTCATTATTGCTAAATGCAATCAAGTAAGCATTACACCATTATTGATGATTCGTAACTTTACGGCCAAGGGGTTTAGTGCGGAGCTGGCAGGAAAGGTACTTGGAAATTCAACCTATCGACAGAATTTAGTTGCAAGCATCGTCAATCTCACAATAACGAGGGGGTTTAGCGGGGTAAGCCTTGACCTTGAATTCATCCCACCGGCAAATCGTAAAGATTTTAATTTGTTTTTAATAGAATTAAAGAAACAACTGGGCGAATTAATTTTACAAGTAAACGTTCATGCCAAAACAGCGGATCTACCGACCAATCGGATTGTCGGAGCTTATGATTATGCAGCGATTGGAAATACAGTCGACCTTATGGCAGTTATGACGCTCGATTATGGCTATCCGGGCGGTCCGCCCGATCCAATCTCACCAATTAGATGGGTAGAACAAGTGATTAACTACGCGTTAACCAAAACAGATCCCGGGAAAATGCTAATCGCCATGGCATTATATGGATATGATAAAGAGGTCATTACAAAGGAAACGAAGGGATTTTCCGTACTAGACGCACAAAATCAGGCGATCCTAAATCGAGCATCTATTCAATTTGATGACTCGGCTAAATCTCCATGGTATCGTTATTGGAGCGGCACGAAAGAACATGTAGTTTGGTTTGAAGACATTCGAAGCTATATTGAAAAGTATACCCTTATTGATGTTTACCAATTAGTTGGCACAACTTTTTGGCAAATCAGTCTGCCGGCACCCCAGAATTGGGCGTATGTAAGTAATAATATAAATGTGGTAAAAATAGAGGTTGAACCTATTTAAAAAAACCATAAAAAAATGCGAGAGTCAAAAGGCTCCCGCATTTTTTTATGGTTTTAACAATAACGATAATATTCGGCCTTGTAAGGAAGCATTTGTTTTAGAATTCACTAGGTGGTTGACCTGTTGGCAAAAATTAGCGAGTAGTTCTTCGCCAATTTCTGTATGCGTGATTTCCCTTCCGCGAAAACGGACGCTTACCTTTACATGGTAACCTTTTGTTAAGAAGGAAATCGCACTTTTTACCTTTGTTTGAAAGTCATTATCACCAATAGCGATGGACATACGAATTTCTTTAGTTTCGATTGTCTGCTGATTCTGTTTGCTCTGCTTTTCTTTTTTCTGTAACTCAAATTTGTATTTACCGCTATCTAATATCTTACAAACTGGCGGGTCGGACGCACTGATTTGGATAAGGTCCAATCCCAATTCACTCGCCATGTTAAGTGCTTGAGCGGTGGGTAATACTTGTTGACCGCTTTCTGAAACGAGTCTCACTTCTTTTGATTGAATCGCTTCATTCATTATAATTTTTTTAATAAAAAAATCCCTCCAATTAGGAAAAATAAGATTATTATATTTTATGTTTAATCCACGGGGACGGTTCGCCTGGTTTAAATGATTTTAGATTAGTGATATCAGAACCGTCTCCATGTTATAATTTTGTTAGTTTATCAAACTAATAAAAAGATTCAACCTAAAAAAATCACAAATTATCCTAAAAAAAGAACATTCAAAAACATTCATTAGATTCTTAAAATAAAAAACAAGTAAACGTTTTCAATTTGGGGGGGGATCAAATGAATGTCATCAAAAAAATAGGATTAGCCATTGATATTGTTTTCGAAAAATTCACTCTACTATCGTTGGTTGCCTTGATTTTGGTAGTAACCACACAAGTTATGACTAGGAAATTATTTAATTTTGTATTTTTTGGTCAGAGGAAATTACGCTTTTATTGCTTGCCTGGTTTGCTTTTATGGCAATAGCGGTAGGTTTTCGGGAGTATATCCATTTAGGAATTAATTCTTTCACGAATTTATTTCCTAAAACTTGTTGATTATATTACCGAGCTTCGTATTGAGGAAAGTAAACGGCTGTTACAAAATACATCGTTAAGAATGTCTGAGATTGCCGAAAGAGTAGTGTATTCCGACTTAGCATATTTCAGCAATAACTTTAAAAAAATCATGGGTTGCTCACCATCGGAATTTCGTAAATCGTTTGTTAATTGAATCTGATAAGGGGACGGTTCTCATGGCTTAAATTTCATTAATTAAGACCACAAGAACTGTCCCCTTGGCTTATTTTAATCTTCCTGCTTTTTTGGCTGCCTCTTTTAAGATGACTTCGATTTGGGCGTTTACACTCCTGATTTCATCTTCCGCCCATTTCTCAAGCACTTCATATAATTTGGGGTCAATCCGGAGCGGAAATGATTTTCTTTTACTCATTTATTACACAACCTTAATAAATGCTTCCTGTATTGATTATTGGCTGCGTTCCTTTTTCAGAAACGATGGCGACCATTAGGTTATTCACCATCTGGGCTTTTTTCTCCTCATCCAACTCCACAATTTCCTGCTCCGCGAGCTGGTCAATAGCAGCCTTGACAAGACCGACGGCACCGTCAACAATGACTTTTCGTGCTGATAAAACAGCTTGTGCCTGCTGTCTTTGAAGCATGGCAGAGGCGATTTCCGAAGAATACGCAAGATGCATGATCCGTGCCTCAATCACATCGACACCCGCAACCTCTAGTCTTTTTTGTAAATCCGATACGAGTACATCTGCGACTTCATCACTATTTTGTCGAAGAGTCAGCGTGTTCTCTGTAGTTCCGAACGAATCATAGGCATAGGTGCTGGCAATATGACGAATACCGGTTTCGCTTTGGATTTGAATGAAATTTTTATAGTTTTCCACATCAAACAGGGCTTTGGCGGCATCTCTCACTTTATAAACCACAACAGCAGCAATTTCAATTGGATTTCCTTCTAAATCATTGACCTTAAGCTTCTCACTGTTGAAATTGGTAACCCGTAAAGAAACACTTCGTTTGAAGGTGAATGGAATGGTTGCCCATAACCCTTGGTCCCTGATAACACCCAGGTAAGTTCCAAAGAAAGTTAATACTTTGGCTTCGTTTGGCTGAACAACGGTTAAACTTGTCGCAATAATGAGACCTAAAAGAACGACAAATACTCCAGCAACTTTTCCAGGAATTTCTGTTCCCGTTACCAGTAAATAAACTCCGAAAATAATACACAATAGCGCCAGGATTAGTGCGGCAAAACCATTCATTTTAAAAACGGATTTTTCTCTCATACGTTTCCCTCCCCAAGTAAAGTGATATGAAAGTGATATCACATTTATATCATAATACACTTATTAAAAAAAGTGAATTTTTTATAATCTTAAAATCAATAATGATGAAGGGCCGCTATCCTAAATCAGGAATAGCGGCCCTTCATTTTAACGGGGATACCGTTTGTTAAATAATGTTTAGTAATTTTAAGATTACATATTGAATAAGTGCGAAAATCGCCAAAAAGGAGAAGTTATAAATACTAAATTTGATTAAATATTGCTTGGCCTCGCTTGGATTGGACTGAATAAACAGTTTGTAAGAAATGACACTAGCGAGAGATGCAATGATCGTTCCTAGCCCGCCAATATTGACACCGAGTAACAAAGGTTTCCAATCCATTGTGAAGTTTGCAAGCAGAATGGAGGCAGGTACATTACTGATCATTTGGCTGAAAATTATTGAACTGAAATAGACAGAAGCAGGATTCTTTAAGCTTGTTCCAGCAAAGGTTTGTACGGCTTCTGAATGAGATATATTTCCTATAAAAATAAAAAAACAAATAAAGGTTACAAGCAGCAAATAATCAATTTTTAGTAATACTTTTGCATTTAATAAAAATGAAATCATCAATGTGATTATGAATGCGATTTGATAAGGGATGACTCCAAAAATAGACGCAATAATGACGCCAAGTACCAGTCCCCAAACCAATGATTTTTTCCAATCCTCTATTGTAACGGGAGTAAGATCTACTTTTAATTCATTCCCCCGAAGTCTGTGAATGAAAAAATAAAGAGAACTGACCCCAAGAATAGCCATGAATAGGACGGTTGAGAAAAAGGGCATTGGCGTAATGCCAAAATAGGAATAGATAAACAAATTTTGAGGGTTTCCCATTGGTGTCAGGCTGCTGCCGATATTGGCAGCGACTGTCTGGAGGATCACCGTCTCCATCATGGGCAAATGTGTCTTTTTGCTGATAACAAGAGTCAATGGCACAAAAGTCAGTAATGCTACATCATTTGTCACAATCATCGAACTAAAAAAACACAGCAAAATCAGGATCGCTGAAACGGATTTACTATTCCTGCATTTATTTAAAAGACTAATCGCCAATTTGTCTAATATCTTAAGCTCTTCCAACGCCTTAATCACCAGCATTAAGTTGAATAGACAGACCAAAACATGAAAATTAATATACTCCAGTTTTGGAGCCTGAATGAAACAGCTTGCAGCTGCAAGGATAATAGAAATGGAAAAGACCAGGTCTTTTTTTAAAAAGCGAAATGATAGAGATAATTTATATTTTTGTTTAATAACAACAGATTCTTTCATGGTAAATCACCGCCGGAAAATTTCACAACGTTTTGATTCTACCATGAACGTAGCGGAATGGATAGAAAAATTTCGGTGCCACAGAGACAGTTCCCATGGCTTAAATTAGATTAGTTAAAGCCAAGAGAACCGTCCCCCTGGCATTATTTTAATTTAACCACACAATCTCCAAGAATTTGGTTATCCCATTTTAATGACAAATGATCTCCGTCGAAAACTTGTCCGACTCCTTCTGGTGTTCCTGTAAAGATGATGTCACCTTCACCCAGGCCAAAATGTTCAGAGGTGAAATCCACTATCGTTTGCAAATCAAAAATCATATTTTTAATAATTCCTTGTTGTACCATTTCTCCATTTTTAATCAGCGTAAAGTCCTTGTCCATTAATTGGTTAATTCCAGGAAATTCAATGAATTGACTCATAACTGCTGAATGAGGGAATCCCTTTGCAAGCAGCCATGGATAGCCTTTTTTCTTTAATTCAGCTTGAATATCCCGTAAAGTAAAATCAATGCCAATTCCCATTAGGTCGATCACTTCATCTGCCTTCATGCCTTTCTCGTGTTTTCTTCCAATATAAATCACAAGTTCTGTTTCATAATGGATAGACCCGCGATTTCCAGGCAGATAAATCTCCTGGCCATTGGCTTCCACAAAGGCATGAGTGGGCTTTGAAAATAGAAATGGGGAAGTGGGAACCGCATTATTTAATTCTTTTGCATGGGCCGCGTAATTTCTGCCAACACAATAAATGTTTCTAATCTGCCTCATGATCAATCCCTCTTTCAAAATTTGTATGGATATAACTGAATAAACAATAGAAGTGTATCTTTACTTAAAAAAATGCGCAAGTCCTTGTGCGCTCTTATTTTTTAAACAATGACAACATTGTAGGCTTTTTTTCATACTATATTTTTGGGGTGATAAAATGCCAAGAGCTAATTACCGGACTTCGGACGTTGCCTTAATGGCACGGATGATGAGAGCAGAAGCCGAAGGTGAAGGAAAACAGGGAATGTTATATGTTGGTAATGTCATTGTAAATCGTCTTGTAGCAAATTGTTTAGACTTTAAAGGGTTAAGATCAGTTAACCAAGTTATTTTTCAAGTACAAGGAGGAAACTTTTCTTTTGAAGCTGTTCAAAAAGGGAATGTATTTTATCAAAGAGCCAGAACATCTGAAAAAAGATTAGCAAAACAGAATTTGGACTATTGGAGAGATCACCCGGCAAAATTTGCATTATGGTATTTCAATCCACATGCTCCATGTCCTGCAACATGGTATGGTCAACCAAAATCTGGACAATTTAAAGAACATTGTTTTTATGAACCAAAACCTGCAACATGTGATAGTGTTTATAGTGGCTAAAGCTGCTCTTATAAATAAAAAAGCAGGAAGGAAAAATCCTTCCTGCTTTTTACATGTAGAGTCGGAAATCTACAGGTAAGTTTAGAACAGCCTAAAATTTTATTTAAAAATGCTTATATTTTAGGGGTGTGTTATTTTTGGTTCACCTTATTTGTTTATAATAGGTTATGAGTATTACCCAAGCTTACAAAATTTAACTACAAAATTTTACTCGGTGCAAAATGAAAGTTTGAAAGCGAGGAATTTTTTATGCAAAGAGCGCAAGAATTTTTTAGAGGATGTCTGATCGGCGGAGCGATTGGTGACGCTTTGGGCTGGCCAGTTGAATTTAATAAACATGACCAAATTGTTCATCGATATGGATCCAATGGGATTCAAGACTTGCAACTAGTATCGTCTGGGAAAGCCGAAATCACGGATGATACACAAATGACACTTTTCACTGCTGAAGGAATCTTAAGAGCAGAAACCAGAGGCATTCGAAGAGGAATTTGTCATCCCCCATCAGTTGTTTTCTTTGCTTATCAAAGGTGGCTGTTGACACAAGGATACCCAAGGATTGATGAATACGAATGGATTTATGATGGCTGGCTGCTTGGTGTTAAAGAACTCCATGCAAGGAGAGCACCAGGTAAATCATGTTTATCAGCTCTATCCAGCAGAAAGCATGGGACGATTGAAGAACCCATTAATAATAGTAAAGGCTGTGGAGGTGTCATGCGAGTTGCTCCAATTGGACTGTTTTGTCCAAAAGAAAGAGCCTTCGATATGGCAGCTGATTGTGCCGCATTAACTCATGGACACCCATCAGGTTATTTATCAGCAGGCGCACTTGCCTCCATAATCGCTTCCATTATAGAAGGAGCAGATATCCAAACTGCCGTCAAACAAACCATAATGGAACTGAAAACCAAAGAACACCATGAGGAATGCACAAGGATTCTAGAGAAAGCACTGGACTTAGTAAAAAGTGACCTTCCTGATTATGAGGCCATTACTCAACTTGGAGAAGGCTGGGTGGGGGAAGAAGCCTTAGCGGTTTCTGTATATTGTGCTTTGAAATACGAGAGTGATTTTAAGAAAGCAATTGTAGCTGCCGTTAACCACAATGGGGACAGTGATAGTACCGGTGCCATCACAGGGAATATTCTAGGAGCATATCTGGGACTTAATAAAATCCCAGTAGACTGGGTAGAGAAGGTAGAATTGAATGATATCATCATCCAAGTTGCAGATGATTTACTTACAGGTCATCAAAGGACAGAGGAATGGTGGAATCGCTATCCCGGTTATTAAAAATCAGGATTAAATCTTGATGAGAAAGTCTTAATCGAACCATTTTTTACATATATTCATATTAACTTAGAGCTCTAAGGAAAAAACAATAGCTTACAGCTTAACGTGTCAAACTGCATAAGGAACCGATAAGCCATGAATAAACCCTGCAAAAATGACCCTATTCTTTGCAAAATCAGGTTTTCACCACTTGTGAGGAGGGAATTTTTTATGTTGAAAAAGGGGATTGCTGAATTGATTGGCACATGTGTATTGGTTTTATTCGGAACTGGAACAGCTGTTTTAGGCGGCGGAGTGGATGGAATCGGTATTTTTGGTATTGGCCTCGCCTTCGGATTGTCCTTAGTAGCAATGGCGTACAGCGTTGGAACCATATCTGGATATCACTTAAACCCGGCTGTTTCCATCGCTATGTTTGTCAATAAGCGAATAAATGCCAAGGAACTTGCAGGGTATATCGTGGCACAAGTCATTGGTGCGTTATTAGGAACAGCACTATTACAAACCTTTTTAAAAATATCGAACATGCCTATAGAAAATCTAGGTCAAAATAGCTTTGCCAATCTTGAATCATCAGGAGCCTTTTTGGTGGAAGCGGTTTTAACTTTCGTCTTTATTTTAGTGATTATGATCGTAACTGGTAAAAAAGGAAATGCGTCTTTCGCTGGGCTTGTCATTGGATTAACGCTGTTATTAGTTCACCTATTGGGCATTCCATTGACCGGATCGTCCGTAAACCCTGCACGAAGCCTTGCACCAGCAGTATTTGCTGGCGGTGATGCCGTTTCCCAATTATGGGTATATATCATCTCCCCAATTGTCGGTGGTGTAATCGCAGCTTGGGTAGGAAAATATATATTTGACACGGAAAAATAATATGGAAATTTAACTATTTCTAAACGTAAGAGTGTACCATTTTTTGGTACACTCTTTTTTGTTAATCTTTTATCATCTATGTTTAGTTAAATAAAGATAAGGTATATTTAAATTCCATGTAAGACAATCTATGAAAAAACAATGAGGTGTCTCGTGTGAATTCCACTCATGAAACCAAATTGACTTCTGCAGAGATTGCTGCCCTCTGGACACAATATTTAAACGAAACAGCAGGGCTTTGCTTTCATAAACATATGATCGAACACCTAGAGGACAAGGATATCATAGATGTTTTTGAATATGCGATCTCTCTCGGTACCGAACATTTGGAGAAAATAAAAGAATTCTTTCTAAATGAAGGTTTTCCAATTCCAATTGGATTTACGAATCATGACATGATTCCAAACACACCACGTCTTTTTTCTGATGTATTGTGTCTCCATTTTTTAAATATCATGTCTATCCATGGCTGTCATGGGTACAGCGGGGCGCTCACCACAAGTGCTCGATATGACGTTCGTGATTATTTTACGAGTTGTAATGCTTCCGTAATTGAATTATGTAATCGGACAAAGACTATTTTGATGGAAAAAGGTTTATACTATCGCCCCCCAGTGGTTTTTCCACCTGAAAAACCTGATTTTGTCAAAGACGAAAACTTTATAGCAGGTTGGTTTGGTGAAAAAAGGCCGTTAAGCTGTATTGAGATTACCGATATTTATTTTAATTTGAAAAAGAGCATCATGGCGAAAGCAGTCACAGTTGCCTTTTGCCAAGTCGCTCAATCCAAGAAGGTTCGAGCCTTTTTTTTGGATGCCGTGAAAACAAAAGACAGCCACATCCAAATGTTTCATGACTTATTGAATAAGGAAAATTTACCTGCACCGCCCACTTTAGAAGCGGAAGTTACGAAATCCACCACGTCTCCGTTTTCAGAAAAGCTAATGATGTATCAAGTCGGATTTTTATTCTCAACCGCAATGGTATATTACGGAACTGGATGGGCATCGTCACCCAGAAGGGACTTGACTCCACATTACATGATGGCCATTTCTGGTGATGTGAAAATTGGGAATGATTGGATGGACATGGTGATTGAGAACGGTTGGCTGGAACAGCCTCCTTTAGCAGAAGACAGAAGGGAATTAGCGATGAAGAAAAAATGAGGTTATAAGAAGCAGGTAGAGAAATTCTCAGGAGGGGATATCATGAGCAAAACAGAGGAATTAAAACAGGAATTGCAAGTTTTGACCGGTCGTCGTGAAAGGATGCAGAAGAACCTATATGAAGTGGAAAAACGCATTAATGAGATTGTTAATGAATTGAAAAAACAATAAAGCTTAATTACAAAAAGAAGGTTAATGAATTCGTACCTTCTTTTTTAAATGACTCATAAATATTCGATTTCGTTATATCCATTTTTGTAAAAATGAAATGATTTGCTCCTTGAGCTTGGCAGAATAGTGGAAAAAAGTGCTAAAATAATAAGGGACATTATTTGCTACAGGGACGGTTCTAATGGTTTAAATGAGATTAATTTAGCCCATAAGAACCGTCCTCTTGGCTTGAAATGAAGGAGGAATATCATGTCGAAAACAAATCAAAAAATCGTTCCGCATTTATGGTATGACAAGGAGGCAAAAGAAGCTGCCGAGTTCTATGCTTCCATTTTCCCGGACTCCAAAATTACGAATGTAACAACAATCCACGACACACCATCTGGCGACTCCGATATAGTCACTTTTGAGCTTTGGGGGCAGAAGTTTATGGCCATCAGCGCAGGACCTTATTTCAAGCTCAATCCGTCCGTGTCTTTCATCGTTAATTTTGACCCATCGCGAGAAAAAGACGCTAGTGAAAAAATAACTGAGGTTTGGAACAAATTGTCCGAAGGCGGCACAGCATTAATGCCGTTTGGTCAGTATCCGTTCAGTGAGAAGTTTGGCTGGATTCAGGATAAATATGGTTTGTCTTGGCAGTTAATGCTTACCAACCCAGAAGGTGAAGAGCGGCCTGCAATAGTTCCTTCACTCTTGTTTGTCGGTGATAAATGCGGCAGCGCGGAAGAGGCTATTAATTTTTATTTATCAGTATTTAAAAACACAAAGCAGGGACTTATTGCCCGCTACCCTAAAGGCTTGGAACCTGACAAAGAAGGAACAATCATGTTCTCTGATTTCATGCTTGAAAGCCAGTGGTTTTCTGCAATGGATAGCGCTCATGAACACAAATTCAGTTTTAACGAAGCACTCTCCTTTATGGTGTACTGCGACACACAAGAAGAGATTGATCACTACTGGGAAAAGCTTTCTGCTGTTCCTGAAGCCGAGCAATGCGGCTGGCTGAAAGATAAATATGGCCTATCCTGGCAGATTGTGCCTACTGCGATGGACGAGATGATGAGCAAGGGCACACCGGAGCAACGTGCGCGTGTAACCAAAGCATTTCTTGAAATGAAGAAATTTGATCTTGAAAAATTACGGGAAGCATACAAGGGATAAAGAGAAATCAAAATGATCAATGAGCCGAAAATAGGCAAGTGTTTATTCACTGCTTGCTTATTTTCGGCTTTTTACCTGTTCCCCTGTATACTAGTTGGGTTTTTTCTTTCATTTAACATATGAAGGACACTTCACTTACTTCCCGGATGAGTTAGGGCAATATGAAGGCCTTTAATTGCCCGTACTCCTGTTTCCAAGATGGGTTTTGTCTTTCATTTACCCTATGAAGGACATTTCTCACACTTCCCAGATGAGTTAGGGCATCATATTTTATGTTTTATTTCTACGGAATCTCGCAACCTTCATTATCACAAGTGGCACCGGTTTGCCCGCCTAGGTTAGTGAAGGGACCATCCTGCTGCATGACTTGCTTGAAAGCCTGGACAAATGTTTCGAGAGGCTGAGCCCCGGTCAACGAGTATTTTTTGTTAATTAGGAAGAAGGGTACGCTTCGAATCCCGTATTGCTGGGCTTGAACTTCGTCTGCGTAAACAGCATCACTCATTTCCTTACCAGAGAGCATTTCTTTCGCGGCCGGACCATCCAATCCAATTTCTTCAGCCAGCTGAACAAGTGTGGCATGGTCACCTATATGTTTACCCTCGGTGAAATAAGCACGCAAGAGTCGTTCTGCCATTTCCTTCATCATCCCATACTTTTTTGCATACATTGTTAATCGATGAGCATCAAAA
The DNA here is from genome assembly GCF_019969725.1 of Neobacillus bataviensis. The sequence continues at coordinate 47,793 of NZ_JAHXYW010000001.1, read as the reverse complement.
GTATTGGTTAAAATGACTTTATCAAAGTGATACTCCAACCCAGCGTCCCGAGCTATGCGCTCTGTGTTGCGGCAGCTCGCCTTAGCTTGATCGAGGCTCATCCCATATTTTTTTGATAAACTTTCGTAAACATTATATGGAACATTTCGTTCTGTTGAAGGATCTAATTCAAAGCAGCGATACACGATTTCAACAGGAAAATCGATTTTCTGAATAGCGTCATCCAGACGCTTCTTGCCAATATAGCAAAAAGGTCAAGCAAAATCAGTCCACATTTCTATTAACATGACAAATTCCTCCCTCATCGATGATTTCTTTAGTATATCAATTCAATACTATTTCTAAAGATATAAAGAATTGTTTGGCTCCACTCATTTAATAATTTCTAAACCATTGCCCTTACAAAATGGATTGGACATGCATACGAATACCATAAATAAATTAGGGAGGACAGTGATTGGAGACCATGAAAATAAAAAGAATAGCAGTTGATTCAATTCTTTATTCAGATATTGACGATTGTGAAACAGACGATGAATCCGATGATTGGGATGTTCAATTCGAAGGGAGTGTAAGTTAATTAAGGCTGCCTTAGGCTGCCTGACTTCCGGTGGGGTAATAAGTTTCCTCACCAGAGGTCAGGCTCTTTACATTTAACTCATATTTTCGTTAAGGATAAATTTCCCCATAAAGAGAATCTTATCATTATAAATTCCATTTTTAATATCAATAAAGTGTTTACTTATGGAGGAAATGATAATGAATATTGCCGACGTTTTAATCATCATTGTTTTTGTTCTATTGGTTTTGTTTGTATTGTTCTTACTAGTGGTAGGATTGTATTTATTATTTATCGACCGAACGCAAAAACAGCATCCAATTCTTCGCAATTATCCACTTTTAGGACGTGCAAGATACTTTTTGGAGACAATTGGACCAGAGCTTCGTCAGTACTTATTTGATAGTAACAATGATGGAAAACCTTTTTCTCGAACCGATTTTCAACATATTGTAAAACAAGCAAAGTATAAACGTAATGTGATTGGATATGGTTCACAACGGGATTTTGAAGAAGCTGGTTTTTATATTCGGAATTCCATGTTTCCTAAATTAACAGAGGAATTAAAAATGGACCAAGAGACAAAAGTAACGACGAATCGTTACCTCTTGTTAAAGGAACCTTTATTTACACAGAAAAAAGAAGTGTTAGAGGAAAATGAATCATCCGCCTATTTATTAGACGATAAGGATGCGATCGTGATTGGAAAAAATTTAAAGCACCCCTTCATTGTAAAAGGGCAAATTGGGATGTCCGCAATGAGTTATGGTTCTTTAGGTGATCATGCCATTACCGCACTCTCCAAAGGCTTAGCTATCGCGAAGGGGGCATGGATGAATACAGGCGAAGGCGGGCTTTCAGAATATCATTTAAGAGGCGGCGTAGATATCATTATGCAAATTGGCCCCGGATTATTTGGAGTAAGAGATAGAGAGGGAAATTTCAGCTGGGAAGCATTAAAGGAGAAAAGTCAAATCCCTCAAATAAAAGCGTTTGAGATTAAATTAGCTCAAGGGGCAAAGACACGCGGCGGCCATATTGATGGAGAAAAAGTAACAGAGGAAATCGCAAGAATTCGGATGGTAGAACCCTTTAAGTCCATTGATAGCCCTAATAGGTTTAAAGAATTTAGTGATTTCCCGTCCTTATTTAATTTTATGGAACGGATTCGTGAGGAAACAGGAAAACCGGTTGGTATGAAATGCGTTATTGGAAGTATGCACGAAGCCGATGAATTGGCAAAAGCTATAAAAGAAACCGGAAAAGGCCCCGATTTTATCACCGTAGACGGTGGTGAAGGCGGTACGGGTGCTTCTTATCAGGAACTAGCTGACAGTGTTGGATTACCAATTAAAGCTGCTCTTCCATTAGTAAACAATGCCCTTATAAAATATGACGTCCGTGATCGAGTGAAAATCATTGCCTCTGGCAAACTCTTTTCACCAGATCGAATCGCTATTGCTCTTGCGATGGGGGCAGATCTCGTCAATATTGCACGGGCATTAATGATTACAGTAGGCTGTATCCAAGCCTTAAAATGCCAATCAAATGCTTGCCCTGTCGGTGTAGCCACAACCGATCCCGATTTACAAAAGGCTCTTGTCATTGATGAGAAAAAGTATCGTACGGCCAATTATTTAATCAGTATGCGGAAAGGGTTGTTCCGTCTGGCTGCCGCAGCTGGTTTGGATTCACCCGTGCATTTTAAACCAGAACATATCGTTTACAAAGACGAAAGAAATCATGTTTATTCATTAGAAGAAGTTTATCAATCCATTGTAAAGGGTGTGTAATAGTGAAGTCAGCTGAATTATTAGTTAAGTGTTTAGAGGAAGAGGATGTAGAATATATCTTTGGGATACCAGGAGAGGAAAATATCGATCTAATGGATGCTCTTCTGGATTCAACGATTAAATTTATCGTAACCCGACATGAAACAAGCGCAGCTTTTATGGCAGGGACCTACGGGAGGTTAACGGGAAAACCGGGTGTGTGCTTAGCCACCTTAGGGCCAGGCGCAACAAATCTTTTAACAGGTGTGGCAAATGCCAACATGGATTTGAATCCCATTGTGGCGATTACCGGCCAAGCTAGTTTAGACCGGCAGCATAAAATTAGTCATCAGTATTATGATTTAATTCATATCTATGAACCTGTAACAAAATGGAATGCACAAATAAAAAAGGGAGAAATCATACCTGAGGCAGTTCGTAAAGCATTTCAAGTATCGACTCAGGATAAACCAGGGGCAGTCCACATCGATCTCCCCAATGATGTTGCTGGAATGGAGGTAGAAGGAACTCCATTAAAAGGAACAGTCCATACTTTAACAGAAGCAGGGGATCAAGTCATTAAAGAGGCAGCCCAGCTTATTGAACATGCTGAGCACCCAATCATTTTAGCTGGTAACGGAATAACGAGAGGAAATGCTGCTGATCAATTACGGGCTTTAGTGGGAAAAATCAATATACCAGTCGTCCATACTTTCATGGGAAAAGGAGCTCTTCCCTGGACCCATGACTTAAATTTACTGACAGCAGGCATTGGCGGGAATGATTACATTACTTGTGGATTTAATCATGCTGACTTAATAATCGCAATTGGTTTTGATATTGCAGAATATGCTCCATCTAAATGGAATCCTAATGGTGCCACCTCCATTTTACACATTGATACAGAGGAAGCAGAGACAGATCAACATTATCCTGTAAAACTAAACATAGTAGGAGATATCAAACGGAATTTAGAAAAGTTACATAAGGTTCTTTCCCAACGAGAAAGGAATAATTCATGGGTATTGAACGTTCGGAATAAGGCTCTGAATGAGCTGCAGCAATTTAGTGACGATACAAGCTTCCCGCTCAAACCTCAGAAAATTATTTCCGATCTAAGAGCTGTTTTAAAAGAAGAGGATATTGTGGTTTCGGATGTGGGGGCACATAAAGTATGGATAGGGAGAATGTTCCATACCTATCAACCGAATACCTGTTTAATTTCTAATGGCTTGGCATCAATGGGGATCGCGGTCCCTGGAGCGATAGGAGCGAAACTTGCCCAGCCGAATCGAACGGTTGTCGCTGTTTGCGGGGATGGATCTTTTCAAATGACCGGCGCTGAGTTAGAAACAGCTAAGCGGCTGAATCTCCCCATTATTGTTTTATTATGGAGAGATGAGGGGTATGGCTTAATCGAATGGCATCAGATGAAAAAGTTTAACCGTCCTTCCCATATTAAATTTGGAAATCCTGACTTTGTCCAGCTGGCCTCGTCCTACGGATTTGAAGCATTGCAAATTAGCAAAGCAGAGGAACTTAAGCCTGCACTAGAAAAAGCCATTGCCATGAACAAACCAGTCTTTATTGATTGCCCAGTTGATTATAGTGAAAACATGAAATTAACGGAGAAATTAAGTCATCTTCAATGCTAAGAAAGGGAGGGTCAACATGCGGCTCGGTTCGATTATCAATGGTCAAGAGCGAAATGAACCTAATCGGGAAACACTTGAAGTGAAAAATCCCTACAACCAAGAAATAGTAGCGGAATTAGCTTTAGCGACAGAAACGGATCTGAATGAAGCAGTAGAAAATGCCTTTGAAACTTTTCATTCTACGATGAAGAAGATGCCTGCACATCAACGGAGTGATATTTTACGAAAAGCTGCCGACATATTAGAGGAAAAGCCGGAGGATTTTATAGACACCATTGTCCAAGAGGCTGGAAAACCAATCAAATATAGCCGAGATGAGATCAATCGTTCTGTTCAAGTTCTCCGGTTTGCTTCGGAACTTGCTAAAAATATTACAGGAGAAGTTCTGGCAATGGATGCAGCCATTGGCGGGGAAAATCGAATGGGGCTTGTGAAACGAATCCCATTGGGTGTGGTGGGGGCCATCACTCCCTTTAACTTTCCGCTGAATCTGTCCTTGCATAAAATCGCACCAGCGATTGCTGCAGGTAATACGATTGTGTTCAAACCTGCCGAGAAAACACCAGTATCGGGTTATAAATTAGTCAAGTTATTTCAGGAAGCGGGCCTGCCGGATGGAGCATTAAATTTGTTAATGGGAACGGGAGTGGTAGGGGCACCACTTGTCACACATGAAAAAGTCCATAAAGTTTCGTTTACAGGAAGCTTAGCAGTCGGAAAGAAAATTCGTGAAACCGCCGGCTTTAAAAAAGTAACCCTAGAATTAGGCTCCAATTCCCCTAATATCATTTTCGAAGATGGGGACATAGAAACGGCTGTAAAAAGATTAGTGGTAGGAGCATTTTCTTTTTCAGGACAAGTTTGTATCCATGCTCAACGAATCTTTGTACAAAAAAATGTTTATCAGTCATTTTTGGATCAGTTTATCAATGAAACAAGGGCATTGAAAATTGGCGATCCACTAGAGGAAGCCACAGACATCGGACCGATGATTACCGAGAAAGAAGCCGAGCGGGCGAAGCTATGGATTGATGACGCGGTTCGAAATGGTGCAAAAATAGAAGTGGGCGGTGAACGAAACGGAACCATTCTTTCCCCGACCATCATGACCAATGTTGATCGCAATATGAAAATCATCGCCGAAGAGGTTTTTGCACCGATCGTATCCGTGATTCCGTTTGATACTGAAGAGGAAGTCATCGGATATGCCAATGACTCTATTTACGGTTTGCAGGCGGGAGTCTTCACCCAGGATATTGACCGAGCCATCAGGGTTGCAGACCAATTAGAAATTGGCGGTGTTTGGATTAATGATATCTCTACCTACCGGCAGGATAATCTGCCTTACGGCGGAGTAAAACAAAGTGGAGTAGGCAGAGAAGGAATTAAATATGCCATAGAAGAAATGACAGAACTGAAATTTATTGGCATTAAATTAAAGTAGGACAGGGAGGACGGTTCCATTCATATTTAGATAAAAATTAGAATTAAAGAGAAAAGGGTATCAATAAACTCGATACCCTTTCCCCTTTATTGGTAAAATACTGTTTAGAATGATAATCTTCAAAAGCCAAAATAATGGCTGGTTCATTTAAACAAAAACTACATATTCTTTATTCTTGTTAGTCCGAGAGCCTGATTTTCCCATAAGATTTTTTCAACGGTTTTGCATTCATATTCTTCACAGCGAATCATTAAAACAATTTCTGATGTAATATTTTTGAGTCCATGTTTATTTTTTTTAACTAATATCATTTTTATAAGAAATCCTAAAAGCAAACCAATAATAGCACCAATTATACCCCATATAATTGGACCCCATTTTAAAATATAACCATAAATGGCCCCTAAGAGCATCAAACATGTACCAAGTATTGCTGCTGAATCAAATAGACTTAAGCCATCTGCCCTATGAATGGTATCAAATAGTTTCCTTTGTTCACTTCTTTTATCTAGAGGGGCAGCCAGTATCCTTTCATTTGAAAAATCATTTTGTTCCAGTTCCGAAAGGGCCAGCTCAATAAAAATCGAGTTTTCAAAGGAAGCGATGACTAACATAATGTTTACACCCCTTTCAAATGGGAGTTTTAAAATTAATATTTTGGTATTTATTCCGTAAGTATTTTGACATTTCTTTTTCAAACAATTTGTTGAGCTCAACCGTAGATGAATAGGCATCGTAAATGATAAAAAAATATATGGATGGAAAATAAAGTGCCCATTGCATATTTATAACCTCTTTAGCTTTTACAAAATCACCTAACATGGATAAGTGAATGGCAGACAAAATATTACCATAATAACAGATTGCTACTGTATAGAGAAATATAAAAAATCCCGATATAACATTATGAATATAAAGGTGACCAAGACCAGGAAATAAAACGGACCATGCTAAAGCTACTAATGGTTTACGTTTATCCAAGTAGTTCATGTCCCACGATCCCATTTTTTTATTCAAAATAGGTGCGTCCTCTCTATCTGCTAATACATATTGTTTGTTCAAATCCACCGTGGATCGATAACCGTCCCATATTCCAAACATATATATAGCCACGTAAAGAATTAACCATCGTTCATTCAAAACTACTTTTGCAGCATCAAAATCACCCAATAAGGAATATAAAATCCCAAGGTTCACATGTGCAACTCCATTAATAAAGGTTTCCCATAAAATTAAAAGAAACCCTGCTGCGTATCTATGCTGCAAAAGATGTCCAAATCCCGGATATGAAAATGAAAAAAAGGCTACGACCCACGGATTTTTCAAATGAAGTTGTCCAGTTGTAAATTGCGATAAATAAGCCCTTTGTCTTCGATAGGGAGGAATTTGATTCATTATTCGTACCTCTTTTGTAGAATAATCCTTATACTTTTTAATAATGTCGATATTGTGGGATATAATTGCTATTATATATTTAGGTAATATTGTGGAATTAGCAAAAGAAGACCTATTTACGTCTTCTTTAGTTTAACCAGTCATTTCCTTCATATGTAACAGGAAGGAGAAGAATCTGATGAATACTTCTTTTACAAAAAATTCATCAGAAGCCGGATTATGTAAATAACTAAATAGTGAGATGGCATACTATACAAAACACTGTGATTTAATTAACGTTTAAGAGGAAAAAAGGATGGTGTATGATGGAAAAGCAGCTTCCGCCAGGCCAATTTGAAACAGAAAAATGGCCAATCCTGCACGTAGGGGATGTTCCCGAGTTTAATGAAACCACATGGAATTTCAGACTTTTTGGCGAGGTAAAAGAAGAAAAGTTCTTATCCTATAAAGAAATCATGGAGCTTCCAAAGACTATTTCAAGCGTTAACTTGCATTGTGTTACCACCTGGTCTAAATTTGATACAACGTTTGAAGGAATTGCACTTAGAGAGTTATTGAAATTTGTCGAAATGAATGAAGATGTAAAATACATTAAAATTTACGGGTATTACAATGGAGACAAGTTTGGTTATTCAGCAAATCTACCGCTCGAGCCTTTATTAGGGGACGATTCTTTGTTTGTATATCGATGGAAAGATAAAAATCATGATTGGCAGGATATTGATCCAAAACATGGTTATCCGCTAAGGTTTATTCCACCAGAAGTATTTTATCTATGGAAAGGCTCTAAGTGGGTTTCAGGAATTGAGTTTATGAAAGTAGACGAGGCCGGTTTTTGGGAAGAGCGTGGCTATTCGATGACAGCCAATCCATTTAAAGAAGAACGCTACCGTTAGCCAGTTTACCCTACGAATATGAAATATAATAAATGATTCAAAAGTGAACTCGCTCAATTGTAGCGGGTTTTTGCATTTTTATATGTTATAACAAAGTCTGTACGTTTTGTTATTTCGTATATATATATGAAAAAACTCCTAAACGGAACTTGGTAAAGAGACAATGGGTCTACAATTGCACATGAAAATTATTCTATCAGAATTACAGTCTTATAAATGAAACTTTATTTTATGAAAATCGTCATAAATAAAAACGCCAAAAAAGCGAGTGGATTTATATGAAAACTAGAAGTAAGCTTGTTCGAATGTACAAGGTGTTGTCTATGGCCCTTGTCATCTTCCTGCAAATATATTGGTATAAGATCCTGCGAAAACCGAAAGCGGAATGGGAAGGTCTTTGGGGGAGAATAGGAGCACGATTTCGCAAAACACTGTTTGAATTGGAAGGCTTGCTCATCAAAATCGGCCAGATTCTAAGCACTCGTGCCGATTTACTACCACAAGCTTTTATCAGGCAAATCGATGATCTCACAGATAAAGTTCCACCATCTGACTGGAATGAAATTCAGAAAATACTTGAAAATGGATGGGGAAGCGCTCTTCATCATCATTTTAAATCGATTGAAAAAACAGCCATTGCTTCGGCATCGATTGGTGAAGTCTATCAAGGAGTGCTACAGAATGGAAAAAAGGTGGCGATTAAAGTAAAGCGCCCCCATATAGATTCAATTGTCCAGACGGATTTTCGAATTTTAAGTATCATTATTTGGTTTGCCGATCACCTAGTACCTATTCCGAAAGGATTCATCAATTTTAAAGTGCTTTTTCAGGAATTAAGACAAGTGATTGAAAGGGAACTTGACTATGCAAAAGAACTAAATACCATTCTTTATTTTAATGAGAGATTTAAGGGTATGGATATTGTGCAAATTCCGTCTGTGTATGAGGAAATTAGCACCCCAAGCGTACTGGTAATGGAATGGGTAGAGGGAATACGACTGACCGATGCCGATGCCATAAAGCATTTACCAGTAAGCTGCGAGGAGATCGCACAAAACCTGATGAAAGTATTTCTTCCACAATGGTTGGAGCCTGGGACGTTCCATGCCGATCCGCATACAGGAAATGTGCTGATATCAAAGGAAGGAAAAATCATCTTACTAGACTTTGGAATGATCGGGGAAATCACCAAAAAGGATGCCATGTATTTTCAGAGCTTAATTGAAAGCTTTCTGTCAAAAAATTATTCGAAAGCGGTGGATTGCTTATTTCATTTAGGTTTCTTGCTTCCAGAGGCAAATTCCAGAACGATGGAACGGCTGCTAGCTGAATTCACGTCCTTCCACCCCGCCCAATTAAAAGAAATGGATCTGATGGCTTTAAAATTAGAGATGAACGATATGATTCAAGCCCTGCCCATTCAAATTCCAACCAGATTCGTCTTTTTAGGCCGTTCCTTCGTAACCATTGAAGGAATCATACGCAATCTGGCACCAGAAGCGGAACTAATGGAATTAGGAAAACCAGTTTTCATAGAGTGGATAAATAAACAGGGGAATAGATGGTCGTTTGTCTGGCAATGGGTTCAATCCCACCCAATCTTTAAAATAGTTCATTCTGTTACAGAATTTTTAAATGCACCACAAAAATTAGAAGAGTTGAAGAAAATCGAACAAAGGAGACAATTTCAATTTACCATCTATGAAAATACGAAAAGCAGATTATTTGCTGGTATATTACTAGGGGTTATAGGAATTGCAGGAGGATGCTTTGTACCTAACACTCTTATTTTTAACTTGTCGATTGGAGTAACCGCAGTCACGGTTGTAGGGTATTTTATCAGCAGTTATAAACAGAAAAAGTGGATGAAGTATATGCATGAGAAACGTAGATAATAGATAAATACACTTAACGGTTTTCATTCCGTTCGCAGCCTTCCCAGTAATAAAGGGAGGGCTGCATTTTTATTAAAAGAATTTTTCTAGAGGATTTCTTAAATCGAATAAGGTTAGGCGCGGCTTAAACTAAAATATCCTTTATACGAAGAACCTTGACCGGAGAGTGGAGGTGTCTCGATCTTGTAGGGAATTTGATTTTTAAGGACGTTTTCGTTTGGTCTTGCTGAAAGCTGAACGAGGTCCTTCAATGTAAGAACAATCGTGGACTGTCCGATTAAGTCGTCTCCTGTGCCAAGTAAACTGTTTATCCCTTTTGCCACAGGTGTTACAAGTGCTTTCAAAATAGGGGCTGCAGCTCCTCCTACAAGTGGACCGCCTAACGCTGCTACTCCTGAAGTTGCAGCTGCGGCAGCAGTAGAGACAGTCGAATGGACTGTCTTATAATACTTATTTGGATCCCCTTCATCGTGTTCCATTAAAACAAATGTTAGGTTTAAACCATAAGGTTTTCCACGATAGAGTTCTATATGATCCGGGAAACTTTCCCCTTTGTCAACATCTGTGTAAAGTTTAGTCAGGGATGTTGAAACATTTACTGGTTCATTGTCCCTTCCAGTGGGAGCTGCTACGCTAATGGTTGCATAAACCTCGTCAGATCCAGGTCCACTTGTCGGACCAAAGCAATGAATCCCTTTATAAGTCAACACCACTTGATCGATTTCGATAGCACCTGTCTCGGGCCACCAATAGATCTCACCATGCTCAAAACGCATGACTTGGCCTTCGTCATATTTTATTGGTAATTCATCAGAAACAGGCCAACCCAGCCAGCTCTTGACTCCACCTAATGCATGATGCCTCTCATTAATTGCACCATAAACCCAATAAGCAGGTCCATTTGCTTTCTTAGTATAAATTGCACCATTCTGATAGCGTATTCGATAACCTGTCTCTATCTTTTCCACATAAGAAATTGCAGCTCCCGGAGCACCATTTAACGATTTCCATTTATTTTCAATGGTTGTTTTTGCCGTATCTTTCGGATCCCCCATATAATTCATGGAAGGGAACCACCTAAACGATTCCCAAAGGGGTTGAAAAGCTTCATTATTTTCGTAAGAACTAATTTGCGGTGTGGAGTAGAATCCTCTTTGTAGGTTATTGTAATTACATAGCCACATTTCTTCAAAGGAACGAGGGGTACATGGTGGATAAGGATAGTGATAGGGGATAACGGATATTGTTCTAGGAAGCGAGTAGTGATGATACGTTGGACATGGACTTGATGATGAAGATTGATGATAATACATACTGTCCCTCCTTATTCACTTTCGTTTCTTGATACTATATTCCTTTAACGAAGTTATGAGGGTTGTCAATATCTAAATTAGGCTATTCTGTATAGCCATTCTATTATTGATGTTTGATTTAGTCGGATTTTAGAAAGATAAATACCTCCTTCCGGTGAATGAATAGAAGGAGGATATCAATAAAATTATGATTATATCAAAAAGTTAGATGGAGCCCCAAACATTATTTGCTAGTTCAATGATGTGTTTTATTTTATTCCATTGCTCGTCTTCGGATAAAAGGTTTCCTTCTTCTGTGCTGGCAAATCCGCATTGGGGGCTTAATGCCAAGTTTTCTAAAGGAATATATTGACTTGCTTCTTTAATTCTCGCTTTAATGGTTTCTTGGTCTTCCAGTTCCGGGTGTTTAGATGTGATTAATCCCAGTACAACATATTGATCTGCACGTTTAAAGTTTTTTAATGGTTCGAAATCCCCTGAACGTTGATCATCATATTCCAGGAACAGACCATCTACTTTTAAATCAGCGAAAATCGCGTCAGAAATATGTTCATATCCACCACTTGTAATAAAAGTCGATCTGAAGTTTCCACGGCAGATATGCATCGTAATCAACAGATCCTCAGGCTTACCGGAAATGACCTCATTAATACAATTTACCCTTGTTTTGATGATATCTCGTACGTCCATACCCAGTTTTTCAACGACTGCTTCGATCCGTTCTTCCGATACAAAATCAATCCAGGACGTATCGTCCAATTGCAAGTAACGGCAGCCAGCATCATAGAATGCCTGAATGGCCTTTTGGTAAGCAGCTACCGTATCATGATAAAACTGCTCACGGTTTTCTTGATAATAGTCATCGCCTTGAATTCTTGTAAATAACATATTCGGGCTAGGAATGGAAAATTTCGCAACTTGACTGCCATCCCCAAACTTGTCAACAGCTTGCTTTAAGAACTTGAAGTGATCGATCATATAATGCTGATCAAAATCTATTTTTCCAACTACTTTAATGGCATTATTTCTTGTTTTTGCACCTTGGAAGTGACTAACATATTCACTTTCAAAGAATTCGACTCCTTTTAGACCAGCTAAAAAATCCAAGTGCCACCATGAACGCCGGAATTCGCCATCCGTAATGGATTTTAGGCCTGTTTCGATCTGTTTTTGTACTAGTTTCTCAATTTCTTGGTCCTCTACAGCCTTTAGAGCTTCTTCATCGATCGTCCCATTTGAAAAAGACTTTCTTGCTTCTTTAATCGGTTCAGTTCTAAGAAAACTGCCAACATGGTCGGCTTTGAATGGTGCTTTTATAAGTACTTTTGTCATTAATGATTTCCTTCTTTCTTTTAAAATGAAAAACCCTCTTCACACAAATAAGAAGAGGGCGTATGTACATAACGGGTTCTCCTCTTATCTTCTAGCATTCGCTACTGGAATTGGCACAGTACAATAGATGTCTGCTGCCGAGGCTTCAAAGGGCCAGTCCCTCCACCTCTCTATATAAGAATAGTAGTAATATTTAATTAACAATAAAATTACACTTGTTCAGCAATTCTGTCAATATTTTTATCCTTTCCCCTTAAATACACACAGCAAATAGAATAATAGGGGAGTAACATCGGTCGTTTTATCGAACAAGAAGGGAATAAATGACTTGGAGCGAATTAATCTATGTATAAGAAATTCATTTTGGAGGTATTTAATGAACCCTATATTAAATCAAATTGGAACCATTTTTATCCCTGTAAGTAATGTAAAAGAAGCACGTAATTGGTATTGTGACATATTAGGGTTACCAGCAGATGGTGAGATATTATATGGTCATTTATATATTATTCCTATGAATGGAACTGGAATTGTTTTAGATAGCAAAATTTATTCAGAGGATAATATTTTCAAAACCCCGCCTTTTCATTTAAATACTAACAATATTGAACAAGCATATGAGTTTATGAGGGGTAAAAATGTCGAATTAACAACTGGTGTTGAGCATAACCATTGGTTTAAATTTAAAGATCCAGATGGAAATCATTTAATGGTGTGCAAGTGTTAACCTTGTTTCACTTAAGAGTGCAAGAGTTGAAGAACAGGGATTGCTTCGGCGATCCTTTTTTTGTTCCACGAACGGGGCAGGATAATAAAAAAGATAGAAAGAAATTTTACAAAATAAAATACTCGTATCGTGTAATATTCATCTATTTTAAAGACAGGAAACAACATATAAATCAGTAAACAAATAATAAGGAGGTAATGTAGTGAAACAATACAAATTCATAATAACTCAGTATCATCCTAAGTATGCTAAACAGACCGTGGAAATGTGGCGAGATAGTAAGGAACGGGCTATTGGACAGAAAGAAATTCATAGCTTTGAAAATCATATCAATTTTTTAAATAATATATTACCAGGACAGTATCAAATAGATTTAGCGTTAATGGATGACAAAGTAGTTGGAATGATCGCCTATAATGAAAGGGAGATAAGCCAACTATATATTCATTACGATTATCAAGGAATCGGTATAGGTCAAACATTACTTGATAAGGTAAAAGAACAATCAAGTGGGAGCTTAACATTATATACATTTGAAGTTAATGAAAACGCACAACGATTTTATGAAAAGAATGGATTTAAAATCATTAGTAGAGGACACGAAAATGAGGAAAATTTACCTGATATACAATATGAATGGAAATCCAAAAAAATAATATAAAAGGAGACTATTCGTATAAATTGGTTTTTCTTAGTTTTAAATACCCGATCCCTTCATGAAAATGAGAAAATTATCCTTCATAATGCGGATGTAAGAAAAACGGGTAGTTATCAAAAACCAAGTTTAACAGAGCCTAATAATAAAATGAATATATATTCAAAAAAATAAGCCCTCAATGGAGGACTCTTTTTGGATCAACTACTTTTATTTTTTCCATTAATTTATCAAGGCACTCAAAGCAAAGAATACCTTCTTCAGGGACGTTTTTCTCATTACAATGAACACATTAATGGTCCATTTTCAACTTCCTTTTTTAGTCTAATTTGCTACCCCAGTTTTCCAAAACGAATTGAGCTTCTTCTTCAGGTGTGAACAATCCAGTAGACCAGCCTTTAGTACCTTTTTGCATTTTCAAGATATAGTCATGGTCACCGTCAACAGTAGAGAAGTCTCCTTCTGCCCATTTGTCTAAAATCATTAGCATTTCATCTTTATGCTCAAAATCGCTGTCTTCAACGAATTCAGTAACTTCATCAATGTTCGCTTTAGTCATTGGTACAGCACCACTCTTCTCTTCAGCAGCTATTTTCTGATGTGTCATTTGATTCATAGTCATTAGAACCTTATCTTCACCATTAAAGAGACCGATTGCATTAGCTTTTGTGTCTTCCAATTTGGCAGCTATTGCTATAGCATCATTTGGATGTTCCTGCGTAAACTTCTCAGCTTCGTATTTTTGGACGTTTCCACTTATGTAATACCAAGCAATTCCAACCATCGCTGCAATCCCAAGGATAGTACCACCTAAAGCTAATCTGTTGATTTTTTTAATTTTATAGTTTGTTTCAACTTCCATTTCTTCTACAAATTTAGGCTCGATCTCTTTTGTCATAATTAAAGCCCCCCATTATTAATTCTATCACACTATTAAATTTACAATAAAAGGATTTAATTGAAATAAAATGAGAATTTTTTTATCTTTGGCCCAAAGGTTTGTGAAGAAATACACTTAAATTAATGGGCAATTTAGTGGAAGAAGGAATGAATATCAATAAGAAAAAATTTGCGGATTAACTAAATAATTTGTCCCTTTCAATAATAGAATTTATTTCATTAACTATATTGATAGATAAATTCCTTATTGAAAAGAAGTGTATTAATGGCACTTTCGTTCAGGTCAATTCTTAACTTTAACGAGGACATGAAGTGGATTATTTCTCACTTTCACGACTCTAATAATAGAACTTTACCCGCAATGGACTGAAATTTTTTTCAGAGGATTCTAGTATAAATTACGGAAAGGGGAGATTCTGTGCTAGGCTATATAAGGTCACTAGAGTTTTGGATTACCATAGTAGTTACAGCTATCATGCTTAATGTCATTGGCTTAAGCGACCTAGCCAACTACATTCAAGTATTCTCAGTATTCCAATTCAGCTATATTATCCATAAACTGCATAAACACCACAAGTTATTAAAAAGTTTAACTAAAGACGACTAATAGGGGAAAGAGGGACACTTTTTAAAATTTCCCCTCTATTTCTCCTATATAATATAGGTAAATAAACATTTTTTTCCAAAAAAGGAGAGCGGCGAGCCACTCACTTTGCTATATACACTTATCTTTCTACGAGTTCTAGCTTCTCACCATTTGGACCTTGGAAAAAGGCAATTTTAACAGTATTATTTAAAATGCTTCGAGGTTCTTCATCTACTAATTTGACGCCTGCTTTTTTAAAACGTACGAGTTCAGCTTCAATGTTTTCAACAGTAAAGGCCAAGTGGTTAACTATTCCTTCGTTTTCAACCGGGCCGCCGTAGACAAGTTCAACCTCTACACTCGGCTGCTCAGGAAAAAATAAAAAGGCAAGCTCAACAGTGTCATTTAACCACTCTCTATTTCTTAATTCTAAACCGAGGATCTTTTGATAGAACTCTAAAGACTCGTCCATGTCATTGACCATAATCCCCACATGCTCCATTTTCACAATGCGTTCCTCCAAACGGTAAATAATATGTATCGTACTTTTATATAATAGTCTATACTTGACTGTTCTAATAGAAAAAATTCAATTTATTTATGCGAGAAATTTCTATTTCAAGGAACATGTGCTAGAGAAAAAGAAAGCGATCGCTGCGGCGGTCTTTTTTCTTACTGTACTATTATTTATTGGTTCAGATTCAACAAAAAAGGTGTTATGTGTTGTGTTCAGTGCATGAAAGCCAGATAAAAAAGCCCTAAAAAAAAGGGCTTTTTTATTTGAAAAAAATAGGTTGGATGCTTCTTCTTAATAAAAGATAGTTGCTCCAATGATAATTAATAAAATGAACAAGACAACGATTAAGGCAAAACCTCCGCCATAACCAAAGCCGCCACCGTAACCGAAGCCACCACAGCCACAGCCGCCGAATCCTCCATATCCGAACATAAATTTCCCCTCCTTTTAATGATTATTAGTTAATTAATAAAAGCCGCCGAATCCTCCGCCCATAAAGGACGCTCCTATAATAATAAGAAGGATAAACAATACAACGATTAATGCGAAACCTCCACCAGCTCCAACACCGTCCATTTAATAACCTCCTTTACATCTATTCCTTACAAAATATGACTAAATTTAAAAGGTGTCAGGGCTTTTGTGAAAAACAAAAGCCCAATCTCTAAAATTCATTACAAGAAACTGCATGATATAGTGAAAAAAAGACTTATCGAGATTGGGGTGCTTCGGCAGCCCTTTTTCTTGTCTACAAACGAAGCATATTAGTTTAAGATGGATTTGGAGGATTTACACAAAAAGTTAAGATACTCCCGTATCATGGACTCCAAGAGGGGGAATATCAGGATTGTTGGTTGATTGAATATTATAAATGAGTTATTTTTTATTGAACGGGTGCTTATGTTAAAGATCCAGCTGCAATTGAAGACAGCTTTTTTTGTGCTTCAAAGCAGGATAGCGTAACATATTATTACACTATAATAAATTTTAGAAATTTTATTTGGAAGGATAGCCACCTATGGAGATTCTTGTGTTTTTGAAAGGTTTAGTTATTGGTTTTTCTATTGCTGCACCTGTAGGACCTATTGGTGTCCTGGTAATTAAAAGAACATTAAGTCAGGGGAGAATATATGGAATTGTGTCGGGAGTTGGGGCAGCAAGTGCGGATGCCGTTTATGGACTTATTGCAGGGCTTGGTTTGACCTTTATTACAAATTTTTTTATAGGATACCAGTTTTGGTTTCATTTAGCAGGGGGAGTATTCCTCTGTTATTTAGGAATAAAAACAGCAATATCTAAAGCATCAGAAATCCCTGCACGAGTCCAACGTCAGCATTTACTTGGGGATTATGCCTCAGTTTTTCTCCTTACTTTGACAAACCCTATGACGATATTATCTTTTATTGGCATCTTTTCCGGATTAGGACTCACTCAAGTTAATGAAGGATCAGTGGTCACTTTGGTTTTGGGTGTATTTATTGGTTCAGGAATTTGGTGGCTTATACTCTGTTTTGTTGTAGGGCTTTTCAAGGAAGCTCTAAAAAAACAAACCTTAATATGGATTAACCGATTATCAGGTCTTATCATTTTTTTATTTGGAATATATTCCTTTTGGGGGTTATTGCACTAACTGGAAGTTGAAGAAGAATGGTTTGCATGGCGTCGTTACACATGTATTAATTTCCTTCTTTTTACATAATAAGTAAATTGGTCGTGAAAAATAAAAAAAAAGCTTGGAGGTTAATTCTATTGGCCCTAACAAATCCTTTAAGTGCATCAGAAGTGGGAACACTTTGGTTAACTTATCAAGAAAAAACACTGATTCTCAGGATGTTAGAATATTTCTTTGAAAAGGCAGATGACCCACGGGCTAAAAATATTACGGGCGGTTTGTGGGAATCACTGAATTCTTATGTTTTAGAGATGGAAAAGATATTTCTAGACCAAGGAATGGTGAAGCCTGTTGGATTTACAAAAGAAGATGTGAACTTAGAAGCACCAAAGTTGTATGACAATGGATTTGATATTATGTTTGTTCGTATTTTAAAAGAAGTTAGTATGGGAATGTACACCATGAATATGAATATGGCTTACAACAACCAAGTGATGAGGCTTTATGAGGGACTTACTTCTACCACTCAAAGAATTTATATGTTAGCCACTCAATATTTGCTAGAAAAAGGGATTCTTTCTCTTCCTCCAAAATCGACCATGCCAAAGTCAACTGAGTTTATTAAAAGTAAAAGTTATATGAGTGGATTGAACCTATTTGATCCTAAGAGGGCTTTGAATGACCTAGAACTGGGTATACTTCATCACGCAGTGGAGTCAAATAATGTTGGATTGCAGCTTATTACAGGATTTGCTCAATGTTCAAAGACAAAAGAGGTTAAAGAATTCTTTGTAAAAGGAATAGAACTTTGTAAGAAGCAAATTAAAACTTTTCAAGAAATTCTTTTAGATAGCAATGTTCAGTTTTCCGCTACTTCGGGAAGTACGGTAACAACTTCAACCATTCCCCCATTTTCTGAAAAACTCATGATGCATTGTGTTTTCCTTCTAAACGGGTTTTGTATGGTTGGGAGTAGTTTTGGGACTTTTTTTACTTTAAGAAATGACATTTCTTTAAAAACTGCATTAATTGCAAAGGATATTTATTTCTACGCGGATGAAGGAATTAAAATTAAGATTAAACAAGGATGGTTTGAAGAACCACCACAAATGGAGGACCGGGTTCAAATTATTAATAATAATCATTAAATTTTATTTTAAAGCGAATAATAAGACTGGTGTTATTTTTTAACACTAAACTTCAATGTGGGAGGATATATTTTGAAAAAACTTATTTGCTTATTTTCAGCTTTAATTACATTATTAATTAAGGCAGCATTCTTATTGGATAACATAAACCAAAGGTTGAATTATTTAAGAGACTCTTTGCTATTAAGAAAGACTTCAATGTTAAGAATGCAACCTGTCACATAAGCATTAAGTATCCCGAAGTATTATATCTATTTCCACATTGTTATAAAAAGGCGAGCACATTTTGTGTTTGCCTTTTTAATAATGGCTAATTTAACAGCTCGAAAGAGATTCTGAGTGGCGTTTGGTCAGCTAATTATTTTGAAGGTTTTCATTTAAAATATCCGGGGCGATTCTTCAATAACGAGGGATCGCTTTTTCTTTTTTCAAGTAACGGAGCAGCATTAGTTGAACAAGGAATTTATACTTTGTTTGTTGAAATTGTAATACTAAATAAGGTTTTTTAATTTTCCTAAAGTAATTATTTAGAAAGGATGAAAAGGAACATGGGAAAACTGATTGTACATATGTTCATGACGTTGGATGGCGTTATTCAAGCTCCGGGAGGGCTCGATGAAGATCTCGAGGGCGGTTTCGGCTATGGCGGGTGGCAGGCACCGTATGTCGATGCAGAGTCCGGACAACTGATCGCGGCTGATTATGCGAGTCTCGATGCGCTGTTGCTCGGTCGAAAAACGTACGAGATCTTCGCGCCGTACTGGCAGCAGGCTCCGGCCAGCAACCCGTTCACCAAGCTGTTGAACGAGAAACCTAAATATGTCGTATCCCGCACATTAACGAGCGTCGATTGGAACAACTCAAAGCTTCTCGATGCGGATGTGACCACAAGTGTGCCATTGCTGAAGGAGAGGTATGGAGAGGTGCACGTCGCCGGCAGCAGCGACCTAATCCAGACATTGCTGCGTCACGAGCTGATTGACCGCATGAACATCTGGCAGTTTCCGGTATTGCTCGGAAAGGGAAAACGGTTTTTCGATTCTGGAACGATACCGACGGCCCTGCAATTGCTTGAATCCAGAACGTTCCGGAGCGGTTCGGTTCTTTTGCGCTACGAGGCTGCGGGAAAACCGATTTTCCGCAACATGGAGTAGGATGCCGACGGACGAATATTAGACATTTTGAAATGCTTCTAGTTCAAACTAATAAACTATGGAAAAAATTAATTAATTTACGATAGGCCCTGCCAGATGGAAGAATTGTAACGGATACTTGGGGTGAAGATTGGTGTAATTATTTTATTATAACTAAACACTTTATAATATTAGTTCTTCAGCTAAAGGGGTGCATTTGTTAAAGATGAGATCGCTGCGGAGGTCTTTTTGCTTGTTCAGCTAACGGGGCAGGTTACTTGAAGAAGGATTTATATGTCACTAAATGGAATTTATCCGTTAGACGGGCAATAAAGGAGATAGTAATTATGAGTAAAAGTAAACCAGTCGATGAATTAACCATAGAAGACTTTAAAGAAAGTACGATTTGGGAATGGGCAATTGATGAAGAGGAAAATGTAGAACAAAACGAAACGTGGGTAAGACCATCAGAAACAAATAATTTCACAGAAGATCTAAATGGTTCAATAGTATCAGGGGAATTAGCAACAAATGATGGTGAAAAGTTTCCAATGATGTGCAGTCTTGATATTGAAGATGATGAAGTAATTATTAGTTCAGTTGTTTTTTATAATAAAAATAAAGACGAATACTATGCCTTAGAAGAAGTTGTTACAAAAATTCAATTACCTTTATCAATAAATATTGGTCTTGAAATAAATGGAAAAACTCAATCATTGAATTTTATAGCAAACAAAGTGGATATTTATAAAAATAATATAAGAACAATTTTGTAATACTTGCTTCTTCTTGAGCTAAGGGGTGCTTGAATTAAAGAAGATTGGCTGCTGCGGCAGCCTTTTCTCATTCGACTATTGGGGCAGGACAGTTGAAGAAGAAAAGGTGCATCATATGGCTTAGATGTCCCCTGACTCTAAAATATATTTATGCAAATATAAAAGCACTCGATGCACGAGTGCTAATTGACTCCCAAATCAGAAATCTGATTGATGTTTATTCCAGTGGTGTTAGGTCGGAGAGTTTAACTAACTTTATATCATTATCTTTTTTTACTTCGCAATATCCACTATCGTAAATCCAATGAATAACATAAATTTCTGATTCGAAAATTACTTTGCTTCCAATAACCAATACAATGATGCCCCCTGTTTCTGATTGAGAGCCGTTATTTAAAATATCATTGAAAACGGTAACACATCAAAAGGAAGTTTTTGGGTATTAACCAATTACAAAGTTTCGATTTTTAAAAATTTCAGGTGTTCATTAAAGCAGCTTTTATGCCGCTCAAGAGGGATATTGTGCAATTAATAGGAATCGAAAAAGGCACCGTAATTAATTGCTCGGTGCCCCAGGTGTATAAAAATAAGGTGGAACTTTAATCCAACCCCTTTTACGCATAGCAATTTTAACTTCCATACCAAATATCATTTTTTCTGCTTGGAATCTTGCCCACATTAGACCAATATCATTACGAATACTTTGACTCATGTTTGTAGCACACATAATGATATTAGTGGCAATTTTTACAGAAATAAAATTGGCGATTTCCTCATCAGTCATTTTCGCACCTAAAGGTACACTGTTTGGGTCAGATTTCGGTTTAGATTCAGATTCTTGAGACAAGGGTATCCCTTCATTAATCATAAAATTTTTGAGGATATTCTTTTGATGTTCTCCAAGATTTTTTGATTTTTTTATCAATGTTATTAAATCATCATCAGTTGTTGTGTTTAAAGAAGCTTCAAGAACAGGGACTTCTTCTGCTAGGGCAGTGTAATAAAGCCAGCATCCCATCGCTTCGCCTATATGGGGACGAGGTTTTGGCTCAAAGTCATATGTTGTTTTTAGGTAATCGAAAGCTGCCTCAAAAATATTTTGCATTACCTAACATCCTTATTATTATTTTTATTACCATGATAACCATTTTAATGGAAATTAAACTTTGATCTTTTTACGCAGTTCGAACCTATTGTGGAGTGAAGGGTACTTACTTGTGCCACTTAAGAGGTCAAGATTTGAAATGAGTCATTGAAGAAATATTATCTTGGACATGCGTTTTGCCATATCGAAGTTTTTTCAAATGAATATGATAAGGAATATGAATATAACAAGGAATGTACTTTTACCTAGGAAGGTGAAGTTATATGTTTGAGAATGTTTCAATAATAATACCTTTTCAAAATGATTTCGGTCCTCGGCTTGATGCATTTTTATGGGTAAAAAAATTCTTTCAAACAACAATGCCTAGCGCCGAATTGATTGTTGGCACAACAAAAGGTAGTCGATTTAATAAAGGCAAGGCAGTAAATCTTGCTGCAAGAGAAGCAACAAGAGATATTCTTCTAATTGTTGATGCTGATACTGTGTTCGACCCTCACATTATTCTAGAATCAATAAAATTATTGCGTGATGCAGCATGGGTAATTCCATTTACGGAAGTATATGATCTTCCAATGGAAATTACAGAAAGAGTCATAAGAAATAAACCGGGCTGGCCTCTAAATGTAAAATTAGAAGAGTGCCAGAAAGTTAATTGGATGTACGATGGATTTGCCGGTAAAGTAAATCTTATTCCTAAAAGGAAATTTGAAAAAGTCGGTGGTTTTGATGAACGTTTTGTCGGCTGGGGAGGAGAAGATGATGCATTTGCATGGTCAGTGAATACCCTGTGCGGAAAATTTGTGAACTACGACGCTAAAGTATTTCATCTTTGGCATCCACCAGCGTATAATCCAGATAGTAGTGGAAACGATGCACTAGTTGCTCGGTACATGTTCGCCAATGGAAACAAAGAGGAAATGTTAAAAATAATTAGAGAACGCTAATTAAGTTTCTTTTCTATTTTAGCTGGTGCTCGATCTCGTGCTTAAAAGTGAGGAATTATTTCAATGGTGTGAAAAGCAAATATCCCTGCAACAGGTTACGGTAATATTGAGCTGCTACCGCAGCCCTTTTTCTGTTAAAGTAAGTTTGTGAAGAATTGTACTTAAATTAACGGGTGCAAGAGTTCAAGGTCCAGCTGCCATATTGGCGGCTTTTATTATTAGACTAAAGACCAATTTAGTGTTATAAGCATTATACTATGTGTATCAGGAGGTCGATAATGATGCCTGTTCATGAATTTGGAATAATTGATAATATTGAAAATGTGAAAAGAAATATTGGTTATGAACCACAAAAATATAATTGTATTTCTGTTGATGATGAAATTATTATTCAATTAAGTGAGCATTTATCTAGTATGAGAACCTACTTTCATTCACTTGAACGCCCAGAGTTTGGGTTAGCTTACTGGGGAATTACAATTATTCCACCTGAATCTTTATTAATGTTTTATGATGTGAGTACATCTTCAACGATATATAAAAATTTGACTGAACTTAATCAGTTAGCTTCTAAAATAATAAAGGCTAAAGAGGAAAATAAATACATGATACACTTTGGAATATAATCCTTTTGAAGGAATGTACTTAAGCTATCGGGTGCTTAGTAAAATATTGCTTTTTACTGAAAGGAATTTTTGCAATGACATCTCATTTTTTTATTGCTACATTAAAGCCAATTCCTGAACATCATTCAAGTGAAAATAATTATGCATTTTTAAATGGCGAAGCGTATAAGGAAAGTTTACCGTTTACACTTCCTTATGTTTATGAACTTGGAGGAGGTAACATCGAATTTATTACATATTTGGATTCGTTTATGGAAATAGGGGATGTCGTAGAACAATATATTTTTGAAGAAGGACGTCATGGTTACCCCTTATCACATAATCATCCAGAAGAGGCTAGAACGATTAATCTCCTGAAAAAAACTTACAAGGATCAATATGGTGAATACCAATTAGACTCAAAGAAATGGAAAGAAGAGCTTTCTAGACGTACTATTGCCTCAAAACGAAGTGTAACGACATTTGTTAAATACTAGTGACCTGCTGTTCTTAAGGTTGTTATTTAACAAAACTGGGTGCAAGAGTAAGAATGGGATGCTGCGGCGATCCCTTTTTTTTTTGCACTAATGGGGCAGGTTAGATGAAGAAGTAATGGTATTATTATGGAAATGACTAGAGTGAGAAGTTAAATGAAACGGTATTTTAGGTGAGAAGATGATGAATATATTCTAGGGACTACCTATATTGAAACAGAGAATGGTTATGCTATCAAAAAGATAGCAGTTAACAAAGGGTTGCTCAGGCAGCCTTCTATTTTTCGAAATTACTACAGCTTGTATATTAATTGATCCTGCATTTTTTTTTCTTTGCTGAAAATAATAAGTTCGAGGTGATAAAATGGCAACAGCTAAAATCGGGGACAATATTTTATTTAAGCGTGACGGGAAAAGCCATGAAGGAATTGTTACAGTTGTTAGAGAAAATTCTGTTATTGTTAAGTACGGACACAATAAAGAAAAAGACGAACCAATTACAACCATAGTCAATCATAAAAATTATAAAATTACTAAAGCACCTTTATAAAAAAATATACTTTGAATTGGGCAACAAAAAGGACTGTTTTCGGCAGTCCTTTTTTATTCTTAAACTAAGAAGCAGGTTAGATTAAGAAGGAGTTATAAAATACGGCATAGAATACTTTTCGAGAGGGCAGGTCGATTATGTAATAAAAGGAGGTATTTATATGAAACGTCTTCTTTTTGGATTATTGGCGGTTTTAATTATATTATCATCTATGTATTATTTTCTTTCTACTAGTGTTTAGTAAGTAAAAGGTACAGGAAGCCTGTCTCGGCAGACTATTTTTTCTTGTTGTACTAACATGACAGCTTAGTTTAAGAAATTGGTGTAGATAATGTGTTATTTATTGCACCTTTTTTCTGAAAGGAATGGTTTCTGTTGAGATTAATATTAGAATTAGTTCGTATTACTGCGATACTTTTCATTTTTGGTGGATTAATAGGAGGTTTTGTGAAATTAATCTATGCTAGTTTGAGAATAAATGTAGATAATACCTTCGGAGGTTGGTTAGTAGGCTTAGCAATCCTTAACTTGCTTTTTGTATTGTATAGAAATAAACTTCAATTTTCTGGATTTTACAAAGGGGGAGGGAAGGTAAAACTTCCTAAAAAAGTCTGTATGTCTCTGATTTCTGGTTCATTAATATTGCTCTTATTAGCACCATTCTTTCATTAACGGGGGCTTTGTTTCAATAAGGGTATTGCATTTTGAAAGAGATTAATTGTTGATGTTGTGGAATAAGTTCAAGGAAAAATAAGGGGGTAAATATGAATAAAAGCCTAATGTCTTTTTCTGTTATCTTTTTGGGTCTATGTGTTGTTTTAAGTGCTTGGATTATTTCACAATCTTTAAAATCAAAACAAAAGGAATTAGTAAATCAGAGTGACAAATTTAGATATGAGTTAATCTCAAGCCAAAACAACATCATTTTATTCGATAAACAAAGCGGAGAATCTTGGAGAAAATTTCTTCTGCCAATGGAAGGACCAACTGATTGGGAAAAACAACAATCTCCTGTCTCTTCTACAGCAAAATAAACAACCTTTATCAAAGTTCAACTTATGGCATTATTTCTTTATCGATAAACATTTTGAATGGGGTCTATTATCTCATTCCTGGGTGAAAACAATTACTGTTTTTCGGTAACGACATAATAGAGTTTCTTAAAAATAATAAACCAAAAATCTTTCATACTATCTTTTTTATTACATTAACGGGGCAGTTTAGCTTAATAAGTGAATACTGGCGGCTTTTCCTTATTGAAGTAACGTAGCAAGTTAGTTGAATAAAAAACAAAAGAGAAATCACATTTTAGACACATCTAATTTGTGTTTTTTTTTATGTTCCTTACTTATTAACCTTATTAATATTTTATATTAGTTATTAATTTCAATTGATTTTGTCACAACAATAGTGTATGACGCATAGCATAAATTAAATACTGTATGACATATAGTAATAAAAATGAGGTGGGTGAATGAGTAATTTATTGAATTCTTTAACGACAGAGCTAAGGAGAGGAACGTTGACATTAGCGGTTTTAAGTCAGTTACGAACCCCTCAATATGGATATTCACTTGTCCAATTATTGGAAGGATCAGGTATTGCCATTGATCAAAGTACCTTATATCCATTGCTTCGCAGATTAGAGAAACAGGAGTTAGTGTCGAGTAGTTGGGATACATCTGAGAGTAGACCCCGTAAGTACTATGTTTTAAGTGAATATGGGTTAGAGATATTTTTGCTGTTAAAAAAGGAATGGATGAAGAATTCAAAAGAACTTTATAGCTTATTAAAGGGGGAGGAAGATGATGAATCTAATTGATGTTTATATTCAGGAAGTTACTCGGAGGCTTCCTGAAAAAAATCGTGAGGATATTGCACTCGAGTTACGGTCATCTATAGAGGATATGCTGCCTGATGATTACAGTGAAAAAGATGTAAAGATAGTTCTTGAAAAATTAGGGAGTCCAGTTACTTTGGCTAGTGGTTATCGAGATCGGCCCATGCATCTTATTGGTCCTCGCTATTTTGATGTATATATGACGCTGTTGAAAATGATTTTACCGATTGCCGCTGTCATTTCATTAATCTCGATGATTGCCGAATATTTTATCGGATATGGCGCTGAAGAAGCGGTAATAAATGTTGTTTTGAGACTTTTGGGCGAAGGAATATGGAGAATCATTGAAGTAGGGATCCAAGTAATCTTTTGGCTAACTATAGTGTTTGCTATTTTAGAAAGAACAGATAAAGGAAAAGATGAGCAGCCACTAACAGCAAGCCTTAAAAAATGGACTCCTGATGATTTGAAAAATATCCCTAATATCCCTAAGAAAAAAGCCATTTCCAAGTTCGAAGTATTTGGAGGTTTAATGTGGACTGCAATATGGGCAACACTTTATTTTTATGCGAATCATCTTGTAGGTGTATATGAAGGAGGTAGAGACGGATTGGATTTCGTTACTCCATCCTTAAATCAAGAGGTTTTACTACGGTATTGGCCAATCGTCGTTATTGTGATCGGATTCGAAATAGCATTATCCCTTTACAAATTAATAAAGGGACAATGGACAAAAAAAATGGCAATATGCAATACTGTCCTTCAACTAATTGCAACCATTGTATTTATTGTCATATTAATAAATCCAAATGTACTAAGCAAAGATTTTATTACGTATATGACAGATTTATTTACTATAACACCTAATCAATTTACAACGAGGATCGTTGGCGGTGGAATTTTCTTCTTTATATTATCGGCGGCCATCAGTGTATTTGATGGCTTCCGCAAGGCAAGAATTCGTTAATGTGTATTTGCTTATTAAAATAACTGGTGCTGGAGCGGATGATCAATTAATGATTGTCAGCTTTTTCTTGTTGAACTTACGGGTGCAAAATTTCAAGATGGATCGCTGCGGCGGTCATTTTTGCTTGTTAAGCTAACGAAGCAGGATACCTGAATAAGGAAAGTTTTGAAGGTGAGAAGAATAATAATCAATAAGAGAAAAAATTGGTATTGTAATTTCCTCTAAAAGTTTGAATGAGATTGAAAGGTTCAAACCAACAAGAAAAAAGATTAGCTATTGCAGGTAAAGTATGCAGTATTGTAGAGATATGTCTTCAGGTCCTTTTAGTTCTTTTTCTTTTTATTGGTTTAATTAATGAAAGAAAGAGACGTTAAAGCATCTCTGATGAATATGGAGGAGCAAAATGAAGAAGAAAGTTGCCATAATCGGTGGGGCTGGAACCATTGGAACCATTTTACGAAATGGATTACGGACTAAATATGACATTGTCATCCTTGATAAAATAAAACCTAATGAACAAAAGAATTTTATTCAGGTCGATGCCACGGATTTTGAACAGTTACTAAAAAGCATTCCAAAGGATTCAGATGTACTTATCAATTTACTCAACATTAAAACCAAAAATGAGTTAAAAAATGTAGCCGAATTTCATAAGATGACTGAGATTCACTTAATGTCCTCTTTCTACATCATGCATGCGGCACTCCAATTAGAGATTCCAAAAGTAATTTTTGCCAGCAGCAATCATACAACGGATTACTACGAAGCTGAAGGCATTTCAAAATTAGGGAGGGAAATCACAACCGGGGATTATCCATTCTCCAATAGTCTTTATGGGGTGCTGAAGCTGGCCTCAGAAAATATTGGACATATCTTAGCTCGTAACCCTGATCATCCGCTATCTGTCATCAATATACGAATTGGCAGTGTGCCAAAAGACGAAAAGAAGACAGTCATGGAAAAGAAGCGATTGCACCGGACTCTATTATCCCATAAAGATACCGTCCAGTTGTTTGATTTAGCCCTCGAATCCACAGTCAAATATGGAACGTATTATGGTGTTTCTGACAATCCAGGAAAACCATGGTCAACTGAATCAACCTGGAAAGAGCTCGGCTTTGTTTCAAAGGAAAATGCACTTGATGTATTAAAGAAGGGTCATCATGAAGAAAATCTTCAATGAAGAAACGAAACAGCAGCCAGTATGTAATATCTGGCTGCAGTTCGATGAACCTAAAACACTTTTTTACTTTATATGTAAGATTGATCAAAATTTATATTAGCTTAAAAAGCTTGGTGTTCATACCAAGCTTTCAATCTCCCTAAAGGATAGTTCGATTTTGGAATCTCCTTATAACCCCGATTATAATCACAATAATGGCTATGTCTAATGCAAAAATATTTATCCAACTGTTAATGTGTATTTCAAAAAATTTTTCAATAAAGAGTACTGGTATTCTTGTTATGGGGTCTTTAACTATGCTTAAAATAGCAATATGGGCTATTAATCCACTTGCAATTACTTGAATCCAAGATGTGTTTCCTAAAATCTCCGAAAACGAATTATATAAGAAAAAAACAGCCGATACACTTAAGAATATACCTGTTATTATAAAAAGGGGGGTTGATGATAGTTCCGCTGTGATTATTACACTATCTAAACAAACTGAAAAATCTGTAGCAAGCACAATCAATATCATTCGGAAAATCGATATACTTGGAATCGTTCTTGCCTTGTTATCATTTTCAATAGACCATACCAACCGAATTGCAATAAATAGAATAATTACTCCTGTAATGAATCTCAAACCCGGTAATTCCGCTAACGAATGAATAACCATTACATATATGGTTCGGCTTAAGGTTATACTGAGAATAATGTAAATTAACAAATCTCCAATCTTATACCCATATTTTCGGATAACAGCTGAGATAATAAGAAGGTTGTCAAGATCGTTAATACTATTCATAAAAAATACCTTTATAATATCACCCAAAATCCAAAACCTCCAAAATTCCACAAACTAATTTATTTTTTTTTGAAAAAGTATGAAAAAATGTTACTGCAATATAAATCATAATGATGCCGAAAAAAGAGCTGCCTAGATAATACAATATGCCAACTAATGGTTTTTCATTTCGAATAAGTTCATAAATTTCACTTTCAAAAGTTGCAAAAGTTTTAAAGGAACCGATGCAACTCCTTTAAAGAAAATTAAATCCTTAAGCTAACTTTTAAAAAAGATTGTAAAATTATTTACTTAAAGTAACGAGTGCTAGATTAAAAGTTTCCAGCTGCCATTTTGGTGGCTTTTTCTTATTTAGCTAACGGGGTTTAGTTCAATAAGAGAAGCCTCTATCGTTGATAATAGTAATTATCAACGATAGAGGCTTTTATATTTAATACTTTTTGGCACTTCAATTTATTTAAACTAATGTCCAGGTTTTTTTAGAATTGTAATGCTGCTTTTTTAATAACTTCGTAGTTTTTATGATTGATAACGGTTACATTATTTTCATAAAAAATATCCGTAGGATTTATATGTATTTTAATCATTACGGAGTTTTCATAAACTTTTTCCACATTCCCGATAATTCCTTTTTTAGATCTAATTTGATCATTTACCTCTGCAATATTCATGAAGCTCACCCTTTTTAACTATAATTTACAGAAAATTCTCTAATATTACAACCCTTTATTGTAATGAAGAGAGAAAATGGTTAAAACATTCTAATCTATTATTAATATGAGTAGTTGAGAAGGTAATCTTTTTATATACCACCCACGAATAAGAACCCTGCTTAAGCTAATTACATTAACAAGGGTTCATATGTTTAATGATCCAAAAATTAATGATAGTAAAAGACGAAGCAGTTTAATAACCAAAAACCATCCTATATTGAATGGTTTTTATCTTTAACATTATCTGTTGATATACTTGAGGGTGTTAATACGCGGTCTAAAACTTTTTTAGTAACTGGCATGAAGAAATTCAGTATTAGCCCCCCTAAACAAACGGTTAATAAAGTTCCAACACCAATGGGTCCATTTAAAAACAAAGCCATGATCAAGAATACAAGGTAAATCAATGTTCTTGAAAAAAATATATTGGTTCTAGTTAATTCTTGTATGATTAATGTTAAGCGGTCAATGGGAATCGGTGCAAAGTTTGTGTGCAAATAGGTTGCCGTTCCCAACCCTATAACAACTATGCCGATTCCAAAACAAACAACTTTGCTGTACCATAGTTTAGGTGTTATCAAATTGGTCAATAAAAACAGCCACATATCAATACCAATACCGGTTATAATGGCTGTTAACGACCCCAAAACTTCAGGTCTTTGTCTCTTTAAAAATGAATTACAACCGATCAATATAAATGCTAAGATGATTTCCCAGCTCCCCACTGTAAGCCCCACATTTTGGGACAGTCCCACCAAAAGCGCATCAAAAGGTGAAGTTCCAAGGTTTGATTGTATGGTGAAAGAAATACCAAGAGTTAATATGAAAATTCCTACTACATAAATAACATATTTCACTTTATTCGACCCCTTTAACATTATATTTTTGTTGCAAATGCAACAAAGTTAGGTTAAAGTTAACATATACTATTATTATTGCATTTGCAACAATAATCTGTGCTAAGTATGAAGAAAATTCTAACCGAGAAAGGGAAAAAGGTTTCTCTTTTTTAAACGAAAAAATGATTTTATATAAATTTTTGAAAGGTGGATTAAGATGTATATTCCTAAATATTTTAAGGTGACAGATGTTGAGGAAATTTGGGATTTTGTTCAAAAAAACTCTTTTGGCACGATAGTAACAACAATACAAGGGAAACCAATTGCCACTCACTTGCCTTTGAGATTAATTCAGAAAGGTGATGATTACTATCTTACTGGGCATATGGCTTATGGTAATCCTCAGTGGAGAACATTTGAAACCTGTGAAGATGTGCTGGTAATGTTTCAAGGACCAAACGCTTACATTTCTTCTTCTTGGTATGGGCATGAAGAGGTTCCAACTTGGAATTATCAAGCCGTCCATGTATATGGTAAAGCAATCATTTTAGAAAGAGACGAATTAATCGAAGAATTAACAATCATGCTGGAAAAATATGAAGAAAATCGTGAAAATCCAGTTTTATGGGATAAACTTTCACCTCAGCTCTTAGATAGTGAACTGAAAGGGATAGTTGGATTTAAGATTAAGGTGGGAGAAATTCAGGCTGCCTATAAATTAAGTCAGAACCGAAATGAAAGGGATTATATTAACATTATTAATAAATTACGAAATGAAGGAAATCCAAATTCAAAACAAATGGCGGGACTGATGGAAAAGAGATTTTTAAGAGGGGATAAAAATGATTCAGATACTGAAAAAATCAGGTAATTTGTTAATTGTGATACACGAAATCTATGGTATTAATCAACATATAAAGAATTTTTGTGATTTATTATCCAAACAGGATTTTGATGTGATCTGTCCGAACTTATTAGATCGAGAACAACCATTTGATTATTCTGAAGAGGAGAATGCCTATCTCAATTTTATGGAGAATGTAGGGTTCTCTGATGCTGTACATAAAATAAAGAATTTATTATTAGGTGTTAAAAATAAATACCAAAAAATATATATTATTGGATTTAGTGTTGGGGCAACTGTTGCTTGGTTGTGTAGTGAGGAAGAGTGCCTTGATGGGGTTGTGGGATACTATGGTTCGAGAATTAGGAATTTCACGCAGATAGTACCACTATGTCCTACAATTTTATTCTTTCCTCAAGAGGAACACTCCTTTAGTGTGGATGAGTTAATTTCAAATTTAGATAAAAAGAATATAGAGATATATAAATACTTTGGACAACACGGATTTAGTGACCCATACGCTACAAAATATAATAAAAAATCATCCCAAAACGCTTTCAATGAAATGCTAAACTTCTTAAAGAAACATTGATTTATAAATATGGTTGTTATCAATTTACGGATGCGAGAGTTTAAGAAAGGGTTGCTGCGGCGAACCTTTTTTCTTTTTGTACTATCGGTCAGGTTAGTGAAAAAGGAGTTATTGTAATTGAAGTAGAATTTAAATGTGTGAATGTTTCTAAGATTTTTAGCCTAAAGGTGGAGAAATGAATGAAATTACTGATTGAAAGGGTTGATTCTGATAGAAAAGAAGTATTAAAAAACTTACTAACATTATTCTTACACGATCTATCAGAATTTAATCCTCTAATTGATTTAAATCCTGAAAACGGTTTGTTTGAATTTGATGTTTTGGATTGGTTTTTTGAAAAAGTGGGACTTACACCGTTTTTTCTTTTGTTTGATAAGAAACTAATAGGATTTATTTTGTTGCAAAGTGGACCATTTACAAATCCAGAGCGTGCCGAATATATTATTAATTCCTTCTTTATAATAAATAAATACAGAAGAAAAGGGTTTGGAAGGCTGGCTTGTGATATGTTATTCGAAATGTTTCCAGGAAGGTATGCGGTTGGTCAGATGGTAACTAACATCAAAGCAATAAAATTCTGGAAAAATATCTATGAATCAAAAGGAATAGATGTAATCGAAAAAGAAGACATCGAGGATGGGATAAAGGTAATTTACCAGTATTTCGAGGTTTCTTAATTTAATTACTGTAAAGTTATAATGGGCAAACCTGATCCTAATAAGGGAATGGGTGGCTAAAGGGAAGAAGCGTTTAACGATATAATTGGAGGACAAGACCATGAAAATTAAAGGTTTCGGTGGGGTTTTTTGGAGAACAAAAGACGTTGTTTCATTAAATAATTGGTATAAAGAAACTTTTGGTTTATCGATGGGAGAGTGGAATGGTACGATCATCAAGCCAGATGTTGACAACGAAACCATCTTTTCTTTATTTAAAGAAGATAGTGATTATTTTCCAGAAGATCAATCTGTGATGCTAAATTTTCAAGTAGAAAATATCGAAGCTTGGATGGAGCATTTCAATAACATTGGAATACCACTTTTAAAACAACCTGAGAAAAGCGAGTATGGAACATTTATTTGGATAGCTGATCCTGAAGGAAGATGGATTGAACTATGGGAGAAATCATCATGAATGAACATCTTATTCGAGTATCGGGTTGTTTTCGAAAGAACTAGAGGAAAAAAACTAAATAAATCAGAAACACCGACTTTTTCAACAAAATCGGTGTTTATTTTCGTATTTTACAATTCATAAAAATTGTTTTATCTTAACGTTTTTAATGCACCACTCGATGCAATCACTTGGTCAAGCATCGCATTTACATTATTTAAGTGTAGTTCTTGTGGTTTAAATGTTGTTCCGTTTTCAAAATCGGTGAATAAAGATAATGTTGGATGTACCCTAACATCTGCAATTAGTAATTCTCCACAAATTCCACGGAGATGTTCAGCAGCGCTAGCTCCCCCCAGTGGAGCCATAACTTACAATACCAGCTGCTTTGTTATTCCATTCATCACGAGCAGAATCTAAGGCGTTTTTCAAGGCCCCTGTAATACTGTGGTTATATTCCGCTACAATAAAAACAAAACCGTCTAAATTAGCTAGCTTATCCGACCATGCTTTCAATCCTGGTTCATTGCCCGCAGTTGTAAAAACAAAAGGTAAATTAAATTCTGCAATATCTATAATTTCATATTCTGCATCTCCACGTTTATCTGCTCCCCCCTTTACCCAATCTCCAACTTGTGGGCTAACACGACCTTAACGTGTTATTCCCAATATAATTCCTATTTTTAGTTTTTCATTTGTCATAACTTCTTCCTCCTAATGTGATTTGCTTAGTAAACCCATCTACCCAGCCCCAAGTTTTAACATTCTATTGATATCGTTTCCCCATTTCATCCTTTTAAACGACTTATTCTAATTCACACGATATTTGTTTTGGCATTTAAAGATATATGGAAAATGGATATTTTTAACAATAGCTATAGGCAGATTTTGCTTTAAGGCATATTCAAATGACCATGTAAATATGAATAGAACAAAGGAAGTATTTAGGGGAGGTTATAGTATGAACGGGGAAGATACACCTTTGCATGCTGATACCGGTGTTACAT
This sequence comes from Neobacillus bataviensis, assembly GCF_019969725.1. Next base: position 13,895 of record NZ_JAHXYW010000001.1, on the reverse strand, counting down.
CTGGAATGTTTGTTGAGCGCTCTTTAAATGAAATACGTTTTTGGGCTAGGATTATGAAAGAGCATTCTTTATTTCTTCGATTAGGTTTTAGAGCAGAGGATACTCAACTCATTCAAGAGGCTAATCAATTTTATCGATTATTTGAACACATCGAACAAACTGCACATTCTTTTAATAATCAAACGGATCCAGAACAAATAAGAAGATTTAATTCAGAGGTCCAACAAGCTGCAACTAATATTTTCGTATTTAAACGGAAGGTATTAGAACTAATTCTCACATGCAAATTACCAGGGGCAAATAATTTCCCGCTATTAGTTGACCATACAAGTAGGGAAGCAAATTATTTTAGAAAACGATTAATTGAATTAAATGAAGGAAAATTAAAAGCACTTCCAGATGCAATTATTAAAGAAAATGTCTTCTTCTTAAGGATTATGGCAGACCATGCCAAATTTATTGGTCATCTCCTTGATCCATCAGAAAGGAAACTAGTTGACGTAGCACAGAATTTCAGCAATGATTTTGATCAATTGCTGTATCAAGCAAGGGATTTAGAATCTATGAAGCCACAATCACAAACAATTCCTCTTTTAGATCAATTCCTTGATCAAAATAGGGTTTCGGTCGCATCTCTTAGGGACTTCAAGAAAACAGCCCGTGATTTAATTGAGCAATGTAAAATAAAGAGCATTATTCATCCTCTATTAGCAGACCATGTTTTCCGGGAAGCTGATAGGTTCCTAGAAATCATTGATATGTTTGATGCGCATCTTACAGGCGGTACCCAATAACCTAGATAACGACAAAAGAAACTCATACCGTTATAAGGCACGGGCAGGCAACTGAAGAAGACCACCTCCTAAAAGAAAACTTAATATCGGGCTTTCTTTTTTAGGAGGTGGCTTGTCTTTGAAGAAGACAGTTTTTTCGTGTTACCTTAACAATCCTGTTGTATTCTCAAATAATTGGTAATCATAGCGATAAATTTGCCATTTGTGGGTTTGACTTTAAATGTGTTTAGTGTGTTACCAAATAACAACTCTAGTACCTCATTACTTGAACGATTCCATCCAACTTCAATTGAGTGTCGAATTCCTCTTTCAACTCGGCTGGGGGTGGTATGATATTTACTTGCAATGGTGGGATATATTACTTTTGTTATACCTCCCCATCCCATCAATATCTCAAAGTTACTGAATACCATTTGAATAGCCTCTCTCAAATAAAAGTATCCTTTTAGATTTGCTGGAATCCCCATCAAACGTAATACATTTGTTATTCGATTTTCTATATTTTGACCTCTTTTATTATGGAGTAACTCTTTTTTCTCTGTGTTTGTATATACAAAGGACGACCCTTTCTGTTTTGGGCAAATATTTCTAATTGTATTGGATAAATGGGATAATTCAACAGGTTTTAACAAAAAGTAGCGTGCCCCGAATTCGCTGGCTTTTTTTATGATATCCTCGTTTCCGATAGAAGTTAGTATTAAAACATTTGTATCGATTTTTTCTTTATCAAGTTTTTTTAATAAAAAGAGTCCATCGGAATAAGGCATAATTAAATCTAATATAACTAGGTCTGGTTGTTCCCTTTTTAATAACCCCAATCCGTCTATGCCATTGTAGGCAACTCCCATTACTTCCATATCATCAAGACTAGATAAGTATTTTTTAAGTAACTCCGTAAATTGAATGTTATCATCCACAATTGCAATCTTTATCATTTTTAAGATTCTCCCTCTTTATTTATCGGAAAAAAAAAAAAGTCAAGATAGGAATCATTATCCCCACCTTGACTTATGTCTAGCTCAATCTATGTTGTCTAGTTCATTACCATCAATATGCCCTTTTTTTATATAGTAAAAAACACATATGTAATTAGATAATTAGATGCAATCCATTTAGATAAAAGCATTTTTTCTTCTATCCATTGATTATTTTATATTCAAACAATTAACTTTTCAATCTTTTCAGTCTATTTCTAGAAAAATTGGGTTATTTTAACCTATTCGAAGATATCGCAATAACTAATATATTCAGTTTTAAACGCATACTATATCGATTTATTGGGACAAATTAAGTAAAGGTCGATGATAATATGAGAAAATATTTAAAATAAAAAAGGGTTAAAATAAAGAAAGCTTTTATCTTTTAAAAGGATGAATTTTCTTTGGAAAAAAATCAGGTGAATTTGGAGTTAGCAAGCTACATCGGAAGAACACTTCGAGAATACTTTGGAAAAGGTCCTGAATCGGTTTTTGTTTCAAATTATCAATCTTCCGTGACTGTTTATTTACGAAACTTTATCACACCCTCTGAAAGTGTCTTATTAACCCAAGGTCAAGAAGCCATGGTATTAAGGACGAGAGATATGTTGATGAAAACACTTATTCCTGAGTTTAAGGCCTATATTAAAATATTGACTGGCATGGAAATCAGTGAATTTTATTACGATTGGGGAATTGATAATAAAAGTGGTATTTTTGTTTGTTTTGGTTCTTCAAACGAAACTAATCATTTAAATGATGAAAACTATGAAGGAAAAGAAAATATTCACTCAGAAATAAAAAGAATCAGTATTCAAGTCGAAAAGGAGCCAGAAGAAATTCATTCCATTCAATTAAACCCAAGAACATTAGTCGTAATTCGAAAAGAAATTTTGGTTCCCATCGAAAGAGAATTAATTCGATTAGGAAATTCCGAAACATTGAAGTTGGCAAAACGAAATCTTGAGAAAAGATTATTACATAATAGCAATCAATTTGAAACTATTCTTAAAACAAAAGTAAATGATATTTTTGTGGATTGGGATTTTAACTTGGATAAGAGTGCTATCGCGCTAATCCTATCACCAACTTCATAAAGGCGGAAGTGAGTTAGACAATATTTGAGCTAAAGACAAGCCAAGATGAGAATTCATACTCATCTTGGCTTTTTTATTTATATAATAGGTGGAAAGGAACTGATAGTAAGATTCTGCCTTATCTAACCGTAGAACAAATTAAGTTTCTTGGTGTGCTAACGGATGCAGGAGTTGAAGATCAGGGCTGTTATTACGGCAACATTTTCTTTTTCGACGAACGGGAGTGGAAGAAGGATTTAAATTATAATGGAGTTAAATATTTTTAAAGGGGGAGAAAAATGAATTATTTCGGATCTGAATTACGTTTTGGTTTAGTTAAAAATACAAATCAAGATTCATCGCTTATCTATGTTGTAATGTAAAAGAGGTAAAGAAATATTAGAAGAAGTAATGTTGTTTGTACCCCTTATAAAACAAAAGGCGTGGTTTTAGAATACCAATGGGATTAAAAATAACTAAACTTGCTGTTAGGAGTTAAGGGGTTATTCCATTTATAGGGCGCTTTTCTTGAATAAGAAGGCGCCTTTTAGTATATCAATTACTAATCGTGCTTTTGAGAGCATATTAGCACGACAGTAGGATAATGCGGCTACAATAGCTGCACAAATGCCAATGATGCTGAACCAACCCAAGTAAACACTATTACTGAAAAGTGTCTCCTATGACAATTTGCAAAGGACTACTCAATTTTAATACCTAAATCAAACACATAGGGCTGCTGAGGAGCAATAATTTTTGAAAGCTGGTTAATTTTTATAACGGGAATTGTCTCCCCATTGAATTGGGTTTGCTCAATTTTTCCTGTTACTTGAACCCATTTATCCTTCGGCAATGCAGCTACCTCTCCTTTTGCCATCATTCCATATACAGAGGCATCGGCAACACAACATGTGATTCCAAATCGAGCAACAATTATCTGGTTTTGCATAAATTCTTTTTCCCGATACACAAATCCTTTTGTGGTTACCGTTTTTCCAATCATCGCATTTAGATTATCTTGTATAATGTTCATTATGTTTACATACTGGCTATCGTCAATATTAATGATATTAGCTTTTAATATTTTATTCTTTAATGCATCATATTCTTTTTGAGTTAAAGGCTCAGGTTGATTATCAAGTACACTTTGTGTGTTAGTTGATGTATTAGATTTATTGGTATTAGATGATGATTGTACCTTTGAAATGGTATTTAAAGTTTTATTTTGTTGAGGCGGTTGAGAGGCGGCTCCCAATTTAATTGTTCGATTCATTGCAACAGAGCTGCCCAAAACATTGTTCGAGAAAAGAAATCCTGTGGTTATAGGAATAATAAACAATAAATAAAGAAACACACTTTTCACGAAAGAGGAAGGATAGGTATGATCCCCGTCACAATCACATTGATAAGAATGATCCTTCCCTGAAGTTCCTCTAATAATCAAAAGAACTCCAAGAATAAGGCATATAAAGAGAGTAAAATAAATAAATCGAATCATTTTTGGTGCAATTAAAAGAGATATATTATTCGTTAGAAGTAATTTAAATAAAAGTAGCATAAATCCAATCAAAATAATTCCCCTAATAAGATAATGAAAAGAAAAATCCTGGACTTTATTAGGCCTCATCATAGGACACCCCTTTTATAAAAAAATCAGTTGAAAAATAGATACGGAAAAATAGACGACAAGAGGAGTTACCAATAGTAGATAAATGACAAACTTTTTCTTAAAATAACCGAATAACATGAAGGTGTTTTTTATATCAATCATAGGACCGAAAACAAGAAATGCAAGGATGGAACCTTCTGTAAAAGTGGAACCAAATGAAGAAGCGACAAAGGCATCTGCTGAAGAGCATACAGAAAGGACGTATCCTAGTCCCATCATAGCCATAGGTGCAAAAGTTGTGCTTGTCCCTATTGATAAGAGAACATTTCTGTCCAAGAAGGCTTGAAATAAACTGGCAAGAAATGCACCTATGAACAAATACTTCCCTGTATCAAATAATTCATCACTTGCATGATAGAGAGTTTCTAATAGTTTATTTCCTCTTTGGTGGTGGTGGTGGTGATGATGGTCTTCCTTCTGCACTTTAAGAATATTTTCACCTTTAAAACGTCTGTAAATGATTAAGCCAATAAGAATGGAACTTATAAATCCTATAAACATCCTTGCATTGGCGACATAAGGTGTGCTTTTAAATGCAAAATAAGTAGACGCATAAACGACAGGATTTAAGATTGGAGCACTAAGCATAAAGACAACACCTACATGTGAAGGCATGCCTTTTTTTATTAACCTGCGAACGACAGGAACGATGGCACACTCACATATAGGAAAGATTATCCCAAGTAATGCAGCAGGTATCAGGGCTAAATAGGCATTACGGGGCAAAAACCTTCGGATTACATTTTCGGAAACAAATGATTGGATAATGGCTGATACAAATACACCAAGTAAAATAAATGGAATGGCTTCTAAAATAATACTAAGAAAAATGGTATTTACATTAAAAAACGTACTAGGGATTCTAGTAAAAAAAGAAATGTTTTTTAATTCTTCCGCAAAAAGAAATAGAAAAAGGAATAAACAAAATAATAGTAAAACGAGGCTATCTTTTACCATCTTATTTATAAAGGTCATTACAAGTCTACCTCCTCAAATCTATCAAGCCTATCATATGGATATGCACTTATACTTAATTCATTTCATTAAAATTTGATGATTGACATAAATAAATAATCGTTATAAGATTTAATTCGTAATAATTACGATTTGTACATTACTAAGAATCTTCAATACTACAAAATAATTATTCACTTTAAATCGTAATAATTCCTAATTAAAGATAATTTTGGAGGTAAATGAACATGAAAAGACTGTTAGTCCCATTAGTTATTTTTCTATTAATGGTAAGTGGTTGCTCAAACACAGCTTCAACGAAAAGTGAAAAAACAAGTGAAGGATCTAAAAAACTGCAAATTGTCACTACTTTTTATCCAATGTACTATTTTGCAAAAAAGGTGGCAGGCGACTCAGCAAACGTGGAACTTTTAATACCAAATGGTGTAGAACCACATGATTGGGAACCGACAGCAAAGGATATGGCAAAAATTCAAGACGCAGATGTTTTTATTTACAATAGCCAATACTTTGAACTTTGGACTGAAAAGGTATTGAAAAGTATTAATGATTCTAAATTAAAGGTTGTTGAAGCTTCCAGTGGGATTAAATTGATGGATGCACTGGAATCCGAGGAAGGGGAGGAGCATACTGCTTCTAAAGATCCACATGTCTGGCTTTCTCCAGTGTTAGCTCAGCAAGAAGTTAACACAATTGCTAAGGCTTTGGAACAGGCAGATCCTAGTAATAAAGACCAATTTCAAAAAAATGCAACGGCTTTAAATTCTGAGTTAGCAGATTTGGATCACTTATATAAAGAGACTATTGATAAAGCCAAGAAGAAAGAATTTGTTACACAACATGCTGCATTTGGATACTTGGCAAAACAATATGGATTGACTCAAATTGCTATCGCAGGATTATCGCCAGATGTTGAACCCACATTAGGGAAATTAGCTGAATTAACGGAATTAACAAAGAAGAAAAATATGAAGGTTGTTTATTTTGAGGAAATGACATCTTCAAAAGTGGCGGAAACGTTAGCAAAAGAAATAGGTGCTAAAACGGAAGTATTAAATCCGTTAGAAGGATTAACGAAAGAAGAGCAACAACAAGGATTAGACTATTTTGGTGTTATGAAAAAAAATCTGGATGCGTTGAAATTATCGATTTTAGATTAATTAGTTCACGCTGCCTTTTTAGTGCTTTTTCTTTTGGATCTAAAAGGGCAGCGTTTAGTTGGACTTCAAACTAAAATTGTCAATTTTTTAAAGTGACAATGCTTCAAATAACATAATTTACATATCGAGATTGACAAAATATAAAGAGCTAATGTAAAATTCAAATCGTAATGATTTCGATTTATTAAAAGGAGGAAAGTATATGAGAGTAAAAATAACTTTGCAATGTACAGAAACAGGGGATCGAAATTACATCACTACTAAGAACAAAAGAAATAATCCTGAAAGGCTTGAATTAAGAAAATATTCTCCTAGATTGAAGCGTTATACAATACATAGAGAAACGAAGTAGATATTTTGCAGAGTTGATGGTTAAATCTGCGGACATTAACAATGTTCCAATGATTCATGGATAAGTATAATATTTAAATCGTAATGATTTTGATTTAAAAAAAGGAAAGGAAGGATAAAATGAAAGAGAGTAAAATTCCAGTAACCGTTTTAAGTGGCTATTTAGGTGCAGGTAAGACAACATTATTAAATTATATTCTTCAAAACCGTGAGGGATTAAGAGTTGCGGTTATCGTCAATGACATGAGCGAAATTAATGTAGATGCCGAATTGGTTAAACAAGGAGGCGGGCTTAATAGGACGGAGGAAAAACTGGTAGAACTAACGAATGGATGTATTTGTTGTACTTTAAGAGAAGATCTTTTAAAGGAAGTGGAACGGCTCGTCCAAAAAGGAAACATTGATTACATTGTGATTGAATCAACTGGTATTAGCGAGCCAGTCCCAGTTGCTCAAACATTTTCTTATATTGATGAAGAATTGGGGATTGACCTGACCAAGTATTGTCGGCTAGATACCATGGTCACGGTGGTAGATGCAAATAGGTTTTGGCACGATTTTGCGTCTGGCGACCTTCTATTAGAAAGAAATCAGGCATTAGGTGAAGCTGACGATCGATCTGTTGCGGACTTATTAATAGACCAAATTGAGTTTTGTGATGTGTTAGTCCTAAATAAATGTGATTTACTAGAAGAGGAGCAATTAAGACAACTAGAGGTATTTTTAAGAAAGCTCCAGCCTGAAGCAAAATTCCATCGTACCGTTAAGGGAAAACTTCCACTTAAAGAGGTATTAAATACAGGCTTATTTAATTTTGAAACTGCAAGCCAATCGGCAGGATGGTTAAAAGAATTAGAGGCACCTGAGCATACCCCTGAAACGGAAGAGTATGGGATAAGCTCCTTTGTTTATAGAAGCTCGGTTCCATTTCATTCTGAAAGATTTAATCATTGGGTAGAGGAAATGCCTGAAGTGATAGTGAGGGCAAAGGGAATTGTATGGTGTGCAACTAGAAATGACTTAGCTTTATTATTCTCGCAAGCTGGTCCATCGATACAATTAGAGCCCGTTTCTTACTGGATTGCTTCTTTACCTACTGAACAGCAAACTCAGTATTTTGAAGAAAATCCTGAATTAAGAAATGATTGGGATGAAAAGTATGGAGATCGGAAAAATGAACTTGTCCTAATTGGAATCGACATGGATAAAAAACTTGTAAAAGCCTCTTTAGACAGATGTTTGTTGACTGATGAGGAGATGAAACAAAATTGGAATGAAATGAATGATCCTTTTGTATGGTCTATTACGACAGCAGTATAAGATATAAATTTAGCTCTTCCAACAAATGACCTGACAATTAAGGGTATCTAGTGATAATATTTTTACTTATTCCACGCAGGGGTAATGCAGAAGCACTTCGTCCTTTTCTATGTGAGAAAAAGTAATTTTGTAAAGAATTGTACTTAAAGTAACGGGGGCGATTCTTCAAGACGGAGGTCGCCTTTTCCTTTCGCACAAGAAAGATTGTGAAATGTTGTGCTTAAATTATCTGGGCAGTTTATTGAATAAGGGTAGTTCCCTGTAAAATAATACTCCTCTCTTCGCTACAAGAAAGGAGTATTTCCAATGAAAAAATTATCCATGTTCCTTTATTACAATGGAGAAAACTTAGTCCGTTGGGTAAGCCAAAATGCACTCATAAAAAGAAGAATCTGAATCGGGACAGAATAACTATAATGCCAGGCATTTGGCTCATAAATGCCCAGCCAGTCAAAAAATGGTTCTGCTATATAGGAAGTTAAAAGTGCGAAAAATATTGCTTTAAACCATGGATTTATTTTTGGGAAGAATTGCAAGAGAATCATTACCGATACAGGCATGAGCGTAACATCCCATGGGAAATAGGTAGGAAGTGTCAGGATTACATGAAACCGATAATGCCAAATACCTATTTGGTCTCCTAAAATATCAAGCAGGGTTGAAATTGCCATTATATAAAAGCCGACATACATTATTCGATCTGTAATTTTTTTTTTCTAATTCCACGGGATAATTGAGAGGGCAACCCCAAACCACCATTAGCCAGAAAAAAGAACATGTTCTTGCCAAATATCTATCTTGTGGTCAATTAATTCTTCGGTCGTATAATAATTTTTATCCTGCATCGAGATGATGCTGTCTTTATTTGCCATATGATCACCCGCTTCAATCCAATAGCATTACTTTAGGTTTAGATACTATTATAAAAATATACATTTATTAGTGCACACCCTTAAATTTGGTAATAAATGCAGCTCGTATATGAGTACTTTCTGGAAATCCAAAGGAAGAGCCTTTACATTACGGGGAAGTCTTTGATATTTGGGCTTCTCAACTAGTCGGAAATAGTCTGAGTGCAGGTTATCAAACCAAACGATGATCAACCACGCAGGTGATGAAGATTTAAAGAAGTTATTAGTAGAGGCAATTGAAACTTGCCAGCAAGAAAAAAACAGGTTGAAGAGTTTATAAAAGAAAACGGTGTGGGCTTACCACCTGCTGCACCAGAGCCCCCAGATGCATGTTTGGAGGAGATTCCAGTAGGTGCAAGAATTCCAGATCCAGCAATTGCAGCTACACTTTCCGCTATTATTGCTGCTGGATTAGTAACTTGCAGCCAAGTAATCGGTAAATCCATCAGGGAAGACGTTGCTATGATGTACGTTCAATTTCATAACCAAAAGGTAGCCCTTGGAGCAAAAGTGCTTCGTTTAAATAGAGAAAAAGGATGGCTTGTCCCACCTCCACTGCATCTAAATAAACATGGTGATTGTTAATTTTGGGCACAGTTATTTCTAACCGTGTTTTTTATTATGCCTACCCGACAATCATGGATTGCTAATTCGTAAAAGCAACATATCAATTTAATTTACAGTTGTGAAGGAATGTACTTAAAGTAACAGGTGCAAGAGTTCAAGATGGATCGCTGCGGCGGTCTTTTTTGCTTGTTATGCTAACGGGGCAGGTTTGTTGAAGAAGAATCTCAAATAGCATAGCCTGTTAAAAAGAAAGCAAACTAAAATAGTGGTGCCGATAACGAAAAAAATTTGGAAAAAATACTACTCCGATATCTTTAAATACTGTATTTATTATTGTTGGTATCTAATCTTTTAGAAAGCCCAATAACTTCATGGTTTACAACCTGAGACCCCTAAAAAGCATTAGCGAAAAAAAGTTTACCAAAAATAAACTATAAGTTCGGATAAAAGAAGGAGGTTGGACCCAAAAATTGTCTAACTCTTTGAATAGAACTTCTAATTCTCCTATAAAAGGAGATTCTAATGGAATTAAAAGATTGCTGCCTTTTTTAGGTCCTGCCTTTATTGCTGCTGTGGCATATATCGATCCAGGTAATTATGCAACAAACATTTCGGCAGGGTCTAAGTATGGATACACATTATTATGGGTCATTTTAGTTTCTAATTTAATGGCTGTTTTGATTCAAACGATGTCTGCCAAGTTAGGGATTGCAACAGGTAAAAACCTCCCTGAAGTTTGCCGAGAAAAGTTTTCAAAGAAGACTTCAATACTTTTATGGATACAAGCTGAACTTGTCGTTATGGCAACAGATCTGGCAGAATTTATTGGTGCATCGCTTGGAATCTATTTACTCTTTGATATCCCACTTGTTTTCGCTGCTATTATTGCAGCCATTGGTTCATTCGTCATTTTGGAGATTCAAAGGCGAGGAATGCGTCTGTTAGAAGCTGTTATTACAGCTATGATTTTTATTGTTGTAATAGTTTTTGGGGTTCAAGTTATCTATGCAGCACCAGATGCAACGGCAATTCTTTCTGGTCTTTTCACGCTCAAATTTCAGAATGTTGATAGCGTTTTATTAGGGGCTGGGATGCTGGGAGCAACAGTGATGCCACATGCCATTTATCTGCATTCTGCCTTAACACAAAATAGAATTGTCGGAGAAACTGAAGAAGAACGGAAAAAGATTTTTAAATATGAGTTTGTAGATGTCATTATTGCGATGATTATTGCAGGTGGGATAAACGCGAGTATGTTAATCGTCTCAGCGGCATTATTTAATAAGAACGGACTTAATGTAAGTGATTTAGAATTTGCTTTTAATGAATTTGGAAAAATACTTGGACCCTTTGTGGCAATATGTTTTGGAATTGGATTGTTATCCGCAGGATTATCAAGTTCTTCAGTTGGTACTATGTCAGGTGACATCATTATGCAAGGCTTTATTAAACGACGCATACCTATTTATTTGAGACGATTTATAACAATGATACCGCCGTTAGGAATAATTCTAATGGGAATTAATCCTTCTAAAGCTCTTGTTTTAAGTCAAGTCGTTCTCTCTTTTGGAATTGCATTTGCTTTAATACCTTTAATTATGTTTACAAGTAACAAAAAACTAATGGGGAAACTTGTAAACCATTTAGTAACTTCGATCTGCGCGTGGATAATTGCCGTACTTATTATAAGTCTTAATTTATTTTTGTTATATCATACTTTTATTGACTAAAGAACGTTTTAACCTCCTATTTATTCTAAGTTTCTTTTTAAGCAAAGGGTCAAGAGTTGACGATTCAGCTGCCAAAAATTCTTGGTGGCTTTTTCTTATTCAGCTAACGGGGCAGTTTAGTTTAAGAAGGAAATCACTTTTTTAAAGGTGAATTAAAATGGAATTAGCTTTAAAAAGGAGAATGTTATGAAGAAAAATGTTCAGGTAATTGACGGTGCAATTAACAGTACGTTTTAAATTTATGAAGTGGATATTGAACTATTTGATATTTTTTTTTCAAATGGTAATGACATTGCATTTACAAGTGATTTCCCAAACCTTGACGACACTGATTTCTACGAAAGATTTTACTCAAAAATGGTGGATAAGAAAAAAGTTAATGGTATTCACGGAACACTCCATCTTGAGGATGTTGCAAAGGAAAGTTTTCCAATTAGAAGAGAAACAGACGCTGGGGAGTTTTAATGGCTTCTTAAAATGCTTATTTAGCTTACTGGTGCAAGAGTGGAAGATCTAGCTGCCAATTTGGCGGCTTTTTCTTCTTGAGATTGAAATCATTTGGCAATTTCTCCTATGTTTGTACAAAATAGCAACAAACAAAAAAGAAATGGTATTCCGCAACCTTTTCTTTTTTGTTTTATTCAAATTTAAATTATTAAGCAAAACGCATAAGCACCATAAACACAAATAAAACTAGCATACCAATTAATTCAGTCATGATTAACATTTTAAGTTTAGCTAATTGTTTTGAAAATTCTGGAGTTCCTTCTTTATACTGTCTTAATTTTTTTTCTGTCGGAGTTAATACAAATAATCCCCAAAACCAAAGTACAATAGCAATACATAAAGAAGTAATATAATATGTGCCATAAGTTGTTGAAAGTCTATCAAAAATTCCAATTTTAAATCCAATACCAATTCCCGATAAAATCGTTAAAGTGCTTACAGTAATCATTACACCACTTGCACGTTTGCCTAACGGCTTCATTACTGCACTTTGATATTTTGGTTCAAGACTTGAAATTACAGGCATGAGTAGAAAATCAACAAATAAAACTGAACCTAGCCAAAACACACCACCTCCATAAATTAAAAATGGGAACATAATCCCCTTCTAAATTTATGCTCTAGGCATTTTGTATTATGTCATTAGTTTCTAATGGAAATTGTTTTAAAATTATTACATTTCCGTTACAAAATAAAGTATGTTTTTCCTAAATTAGAATTCATATAATAAGAATGAAAAAAAGTTCCTTATAACACAAGCCTAACGGTTATCACGTTAGGCTTGTGTTCCCTATTTTATCTTAATAGATGGATTCCAGGGAGCAAATATTCCTGCTGGATTGGCATGCCATAACCATACATGTAAATCATAGTGTCTATTAAGTGGATTTTGTATTTCTGCGCCAGTTAATTTGGTTGGGTCTAGATCATGATTCAGCATACTGCCATCAAATGGGTGGCCAAATAAGGCTGGATGCTCATTTGTCATAAAAGCAGGAACATAATATTCCACACCCACTAATTTGTATCCGCCATCATTGCTCGGATTATAAAGGAGAACTTCTGGTTGGTTTTGATTCAGAACTCCACCATCAAACATCAACGCTGGATTTACAAAGTGAATGCCCATTACACCTTCAGGACTAACTGCAACTTCTTCAGTATTGATATAACCATTTTGTAGTGCCACCTTAAAGTCGTGGTACTTCTCCGTGGCTTGTCGCACTTGTGTCAATTGTTTATTGGTCTCACTACTATTGTCGGAATTGGGTGCTGCCAAAGCCGTACCGACTATACTAAGGCTTAAAGCCATCCCCCCAATAACAGCGATTAATTTTTTCTTTAACATAAAACCGCTCCTCTCTCACCTTTTATTAAGGTATAAATCGTTCCTTATTAAGAATTTATCATGAGAAATTATGAGTGTAAATATTTTCTTATCGACAATATGTTATCCTGTTTCATTCTGATACGGGACACCTAAAAGGAGACAGCTCTCCTACAATTCCTGACAATGGCATCGTTGGGTTAATATCCAAAACCATTGGTAAAAATAAAAAACCACCGCTAATGCTGTGGACTTAAAGAAAATTTGTGAAAAATTGTACTTATACTAACGGGTGCGATTGTTAATTTATGATCGATTACAAAATGCTGGATATATGCAAGTTTTTATGCAAACTTGTTTATACCCCGCTATTTTTATTGCCTTTAGGTACAAAGGAGGAGTTTAAGAGGGGATAAGCCAAAATTGCATAAAATATAATCTGGATATAAAACTTAATAGAGTTTTCCGATGGACTAAAGGTATAAATGGTTTAATTAAATTTGTTTACGGAACGTTTTGTGCATGAGGAAT
>NZ_JAHXYW010000019.1 GCF_019969725.1 Neobacillus bataviensis | reverse complement strand
CTTTATCGTTGAAGAGTTTTTTTGACATAAAATTATTCTCCGATTCCCACATTTTTTATTCATTATACATAAAAGTACCCGATAGGGCAGACCTTTTTTTAGTGTCTACTCTATCGGGTACAGTTTATTTTATGGGCTATGCCTTTTTTTAAAATTATCGTCTTCTGTTACGATTACGAAGGAATGTAGGAATATCAAGTGTTTCTTCTTGAGAAGAATTGTTATTGCGAACTGGTTCTTGATGAACTTCTTCGCGCTTTGGCTGTTCTCTCTTAATCGGATTTACTGGAGCTTTATTATTCTGTCCAAAAGTAGGACGGGTTACCTTTGGCTGAATGACTTCTTCATTAAAGCCAGTTGCAATAACGGTAACGATAATTTCATCTTTTAAATTTTCGTTGATAACCGAACCGAAAATCATGTTTACTTCCTGATCCGTTGCCGTTGCAACGATATCAGCTGCTTCTTGAACTTCGTAAAGACTTAAGTTCGTCCCGCCAGTAATGTTCATTAAAACGCCTTGTGCTCCATCGATTGATGTTTCTAATAAAGGTGAATTAATGGCTTTCTTCGCTGCTTCAGTAGCACGGCTCTCACCGGAAGCTACACCAATACCCATTAACGCTGAGCCTTTATTTGACATAATCGTTTTTACATCAGCAAAATCAAGGTTAATAAGACCAGGTGTTGCAATTAAATCGGAAATACCTTGAACCCCTTGACGAAGGACATTGTCTGCTTCACGGAACGCCTCAAGCATCGGAGTGCTCTTATCAACAATTTCAAGAAGCCGGTCATTTGGAATAACAATCAAAGTATCGACTGCCTCTTTCATTGATCCAATTCCGCCTGAAGCTTGATTTGAACGTTTTTTACCTTCAAAAGTAAATGGACGGGTAACTACACCAACGGTTAGAGCACCAAGGTCGCGGGCAATCTGAGCAATAACTGGTGCTGCACCTGTACCGGTTCCGCCGCCCATACCTGCTGTAACGAAAACCATATCCGCTCCGCGCAATGCTTCCTCGATTTGCTCCTTGCTTTCCTCTGCGGCCTTCTTTCCAACCTCTGGGTTCGCACCCGCTCCAAGACCTCTGGTCAGCTTTGCACCAATCTGCATTTTCACTTCAGCTTTTGAAAGATTCAATGCTTGTGCGTCAGTATTTACTGCGATAAATTCTACACCTTGTACGCCATGTTCAATCATTCTGTTTACGGCGTTGTTACCCCCGCCGCCAACTCCGATTACTTTTATGGTTGCAAGAGAATCTAAATTTGTATCAAATTCTAACATGACAAATCCTCCTAATTCGTCGATATTCCTTTTCGATTATGCCTATTCGAAAAAGTAACCAAGGAATTTTTTTACTTTTGATGACATCTTTTCTTCCGGATGTTTTTCTACTTTTGCTTTTGGTTGATGTTGTTTTGGTACTCTCTTTTCGATTGGCTCAGAAACTGATGATGAAGAGCTGATCGTGCCACCTGGTAATCTAGCATTCTTATAGGCATATTTTATTAAGCCAACCGCTGCTGTATATTGAGGTTCTCTTACACCAATGTAATCTGGTACTGCAATTCGAACTGGATTTTGAAACATATCTTGTGCAAGCTCTAAAACTCCTTGCATATTGGCACCGCCGCCCGTTAAAACAAAGCCTCCCGGCAGACTGGTGACGCCCATTCTCTTTAATTCATGGGCAGCCAATTCAAAAATTTCTTCCATTCTTGCTTCAATAATATCAGAAATTTCCAACTGGTTAAATTGTTGGTGCTGATCACTGCCGATAATCGGAACACTGAACACTACATCTTCTGATGCCTCATCAAAGAAGGCATGTCCATGCTTCATCTTTATTTTTTCAGCGTCCTCAGTAGAAGTTCGGAGTCCGACAGACAGATCCTTTGTGATATGGTCACCGCCAACTGAAATGACACCAGTTGCAGTTATAAAACCATCTTGAAAAACAGAGATGTTAGTGGAACCGCCTCCGAGGTCAATCAAAGCGACACCAAGGTTTTTTTCATCCTTGGATAAAGCATATTCACCAGCTGCCAGCGGCTGCAGGATAATATCAGAAAAACTAAGACCAGCGCGCTCGACACAGCGAATGGTATTGGCCAAAACAGAATTTGAACCAGTAATCAGCGTTCCATCCATCTCCAAACGGACACCAATCATGCCGCGCGGGTCATTTATTTCATCTTTACCATCTAAGATAAATTGCCTTTGGATTACTCCCATATTTCCTCTCTCTGGAGGAATTGATCCGACATGGGAAGCTTCAATGACACGAATAACATCTTCATTTGTAATTTCTCTATTTTGGCCAGAAACAGCTACAATACCGTGACAAGGCTGAAGCATAACATGGTGCCCTGGAATTCCAACGACCACTTCCCTGATTTCCATTCCTACCATTCTTTCCGCCTGTTCAATTGCCCGCTTAATAGAATGAACCGTATCATCCATATCGACAATCGAACCTTTACGCAGCCCTTCAGATTTTACATTTCCGACACCTATAATATTTAACGAGCCTTTTCCTGAATCATGAACCATTTCACCAATGATTACTTTTACACTGGATGTACCGATGTCAAGGCTAACATATATTTCATTGCTGTTCATTCTCTGGCACCTCCTTTATTTTTCCTAAAATAGAACAACAATTTTCTTGTTCAATTAATTTCCAAGTCATATCTTATAAAAATATTCGTCACAATTAAATGATTCCCTTTAAAAATTTTCAACTTTTTTCTAATTTTTCTTTGTTTGTTGACCATTTCGTCAATAATATTCGACGAATTACAGCAATATTCTGAAACAATCTGACCCCAAACGCAAAAACTGCTGCTAAATACAAGTCTACACCAAGATGAACACCGAGAAAAGCTAAACTTGCTGCAAGTAAAATATTAAAAAAGAAGCCTGATACAAACACCTTTTCATCATAAATATTTTGCAAGTATGCGCGAATTCCACCAAATAACGTGTCGAATGCCGCTAAGACAGCAATCGACAAATAATTTGAATATTCTTCTGGAATTCGGATCTCAGTCAATAAACCAAGAATGATTCCAATGACAAGTCCCATAAACGGAAGCCACATTAGGTACCGACCCCTTCTTTAATCGGTTCCAAAAACCGAATACGAATTGGATTATCATAGGCTGGCACCTTAATATTCGGAATAGGCGCCGAGATATTCAGCCTCAAGCCTTCAGTAAAAAATTCATCCCTTGCTTTTGATACTTTCATCCGATTATATAATTTTTCAGCCGTAGTTGAATCAGCAACAGCCACCTTCACCTCTATTGGTAAACTTTTAATAGAATGGCCATCAATTTTTGTTTCATTATTGATATCCCTGATAACGGTTGTATTAATAATTCGTTGACCGTCAATGGATACATATTTCGCTTCATACATATTTAATTCGTTCAACAATCTCTTCAATAATTCTGGGGAAACAACCCTTGTAACTGGGTCTCCTAATTGAATATCTTCAACTACAGGTTCAATTTCTAACGTAATTCCTGGGCCTGTTACCTCGGTTAAACCAGCCTCGATCTTTAATTCCTGAAATGTATCCCTTAAGGCCTGTTCCT
The DNA here is from genome assembly GCF_019969725.1 of Neobacillus bataviensis. The sequence goes on along the minus strand of NZ_JAHXYW010000019.1, from coordinate 61,646 downwards.
TGCTTTGCTTTCTCTTAGATTCATAAGCTGATAGCTTTTCTTCATTAGAACGAATTTCAGTCAATAAATTAGACTGCAGCTCTTTTTCTTGCAGCAGGGCTTCCCGGAGCTGCCAAATGTCTCTAGTATCCCGTTCTTCAGGTTTTTTCACGGTTTGAAATTGAATCGCAATCATAAAACCCACAACCGCTGCTACCAAGGTAAAACTAATATTTAATTTTTGTTTGTCCACTTTTTTCACCTTGCCTTCTTTGTTTTTCGTGGACAGCAAAATCCTGTTAAATTAGCTTCCTAAAATTGGATTGAGCGTAATGTCACTTTCTTTCTCCAAAGAAAAAATAATATTATCATTAACCAACTGATCTTTTACCCCGCCGGTTAAATTTAATGAAGACGAGAGCACTTCTGGGTCGCCGATAGCTGTAATGATAAATGGTGCAGGATGCTGAATTCCATCGACTGTTATGACCGGGCCATTACAGACAATATAAGAATGACTTGTAAGTCTTTGCCCATTTATCGCAACTGCATCTGCGCCCGATATATAAAGTTCATTGACTACTTTAAATACATGATGCTCATGGACAAGATAATTATTAATATTATCTTCTTTTGGGTCGTAAGCCCCATCGGTAAGGGTAACCTTTACCCCGCTGCCTTTTACTTTTACCTTACCAAGATACATCCTGTATTTTTCTGCATCTTCAGCTAAATTTTGAAACACCTGGGCCTCTTTTGCGAGATTCTTTTCATTTTTTTGTACTTTATCCTGCTTTTGATTTAATTCCTTTTGCAGTTTTCGGTTGGTCTCCTCTTGGGCAATCAATTGATTTCTTAGTGTAAGTGTTTTTTCATATTGCTTTCCTGATAGATTGGGATTTTCTTTTTGTTTTTCGATTTGCGTCAAATGATAGGAGAAAGCAAGCATAAATCCTAAAACAAGGCAGACAAAAGACAGAATAACGTGTTTCCCCTTCACCTTCATCCTATTCAACTTTCTTTTCCTCCACTTCCGATTCAAAAGCCCTAAAATAAGACCCTACTTCTAAATCGATAATTCCTTTTTTATTCGGATCTAATTGGCCAATAATAGAAGGATAATGGACCATCTTTTCTGAAAAGCTTTTTAATGTGGCACTAACCTCGAAGCCATCATTCATAAATAAGGAAACGTGGTACCGATCTGTTTTTTTAGGAGTGTAATGAATTTCAGAAATGGAGTTTGTTATTTCAATTGGAAGCTTTTTTAGCTCTTTTACCATTTCGTTCAGAGCTGCCCCTTCTTTAAAATCGAAAAGAGTCGGAGAATTTACTGGAACCATTTCCGTTTTTCTTTCTTTAAGTATCTTTCCATTCTCCATTACTGGTAAGTAGGACGTATCCTTTTTTAAATATGCGATTCTCTTATGCTCTACAACTTGGATTATAATCGTGTTGGGCCACTTTCGCTTTACAACAGCCTTATTAATTTCAGGGAGTTCCTCCACTTTTGAAACGACAGCATCCTTTCTAACTTTCCAAATATTCGTATTATTTGAAAGGCCGCTTTTATGGATGATTTCATCTTTAGAATAGATCTCATTACCTTTAAGTGTAATCGTCTTAACATGACTAAGTGGTGATTGTGTATAGGCTACCGCAACGATCATCATGAAAAACAAAATAAGCAAAAGCACAAGCCGTCTGTTTGCTTTACGTCTTCTTTGTTCTTTCAGTTTTGGAATACGATCCTCAAGAGCAACGATTTTACCATTTTCCATTCACAATTCCCCCAACATAAAAGCCAGCTGCCCTAAAATAACAACAAATAAGCTTGTCCATTAACTCTTTAAATAATAGCTTGAAAAGAGAAACAACGGCACGAAAAATCATGCCGTCATTCGTTTACCTAGAGAGTTCGCACCTATAATATTATCAGTAATTATACCACAATATTTGTCATTCGTAAGAAAATTATTACCATAAAAGTAAGGATAAATTTAGCAATTAAATTCTATTTCCTTCCAATTATCTCAACTTCTGTTTCCATTCTAACTTCATAAAGGTTATAGATGGTATCCTTCACATGCTGGATTAAAGCAAGCACATCCCCTGCCGTTGCATTTCCAGCGTTGATGATAAAATTCCCATGCATTTCAGAGATTTTTGCTCCGCCAATACTGAAGCCTTTTAAACCGGCTACTTCTACTAGTTTTCCTGCATAATTAGGCAATGGGTTTCGAAAAATACTTCCTGCACATGGGTAATTCCAAGGCTGCGTTTCTTTTCGATAATCCTTATTTTTTTGCATCTGCGCTACAATATTTCCCTTTTCACCTTCATCTAGCTGAAAAACAGCCTCAACAACGATTCCGGGACGCTTTTTCTGCAAGACAGAGGTCCTATAGGAGAATTCCATTTCTTCATTTGACAGCCATTCCATTGTTCCATCTTCAAACAAAATATGAGCTTTCGTTAAGATATTACTAATATCTGATCCATGTGCCCCTGCATTCATATAAACAGCACCGCCCATTGACCCTGGGATACCACTGGCGAATTCAAGGCCTGATAGCCCTTTTTTACTAATAAGCGTTGATAAACTAACAAGGGAATGGCCGCCCCCTACTGTGATTTCCGAACCATTTATATTAAGATGATCAATGCCTGAACCGAGTTTTATTATGGCCCCTTCAATCCCTTTATCAGAAACCAAAAGATTCGATCCTCTTCCTATGGCTCGCCAATTTACCTGATGCTTCTTAATGATATCCATAACTTTCTTTAAGTTTGCTACAGATGTTGGCTCTATAAAAATATCGGCAGGACCGCCAATCTTAATTGTTGTGTGATGGGCAAGAGGTTCATTTTCCTTCACCTTTCCGATTTTTGAAGCTTGCAATTCCGCTACGATACCGTCCAAATTTACCACCTAACTTTCCAAACATACGTATATTTTAGTCTATGCAAAAAATGAATACGGGCTACTTTTGTACACCCTTAACTAGCTGGCCCATAACCTGATACAGCCTGCTAGCGGAGTCGGGAACACCCATTTTTTTAGCTTTTAATTTCATTTCCTTAAGATTTTCGCTATTTAAAAGAATTCGATCAATATGTCCAATTAAACTTTTGCTGTTTAACTCTTTTTCTAATAAAAGCTGTGCTGCTCCATGATCACTTAAAGCACGGGCATTTTTTTCTTGATGGTTATTTGTCACATATGGGCTCGGAATAAGGATGCTTGGAATGCCCAGTGAAGTAATTTCCGCTAAAGATGTTGCACCAGCCCTTGAGACAACTAAATCAATACCTGCCAAAACTTCTGGCATATTATGAATAAATGGCTTTATGACAACATTTTGGGGATTCCCAACTAACTCCACTTCTTTTTGAACATCTTCAAAATGAACATCTCCAGTAACATATAGAATCTGGTATGGTTTTTCAGCAAAGTCCGATAAAGACTTGATAACAGCTTCATTAATTGGGCGCGCACCGCGGCTTCCGCCAAAAATGAGTACTGCTGGCTTGGTAGTACTCATGCCTGCTGAAAGCCTCCCTTTAATTCCATCCTTGCCAATTACCTCAGAAGCGCGGGGATTCCCCGTAAAAACGACCTTTTCCTTTGGAAAAAATTCTTTTGCTTCATCAAAGCAAATGGCTACTTTGTTTACATAGCGGCTTAAAAATTTATTTGTAAGTCCAGGGACACTATTTTGTTCGTGAATGATCGTTGGAATACGCAGCTTAGAAGCTGCATAAACGACAGGTCCACACACATACCCGCCAGTCCCAATGACAATGTCCGGTTTAAACTCTTTTAAAATTTTTTTACTGTCCTGAACGCCTTTAAGAAATCGAATAACGGTTTTCACATTTTCAAAGGAGAGCTTCCTTTTAAAACCCGTAATATGGATGGATTTAAAAGCAATATTTTCTCTCGGAACAATTTTACTTTCCAAACCATTACTGGTGCCTATGTATAAAAACTCAGCTTGTTTGTTTTCTTTTTGGATTTCTCTAATGAGGGCGAGTGCAGGATAGATATGTCCGCCAGTTCCCCCGCCACTTACTACTATTTTCATTTTTCCACCTCATTAACGATTTAAAACCTGAATGCATTCCTATCTTACTATAAAAAGCGTATAAAGAAAGCAAATGACAAAAGAATGTTATCTAATTGTAAAATAAAAAGAACCCTGCCACCACAGGGTATCCTTTAATATCTAGAATAGCGGCTAATATTTAAGAGAACACCTATCGCCATTAGCATCAAAGTAAGCGAGGATCCTCCATAGCTTAAAAATGGCAAGGTAATACCTGTAACTGGCATCAGCCCTGTCACAACCCCGATATTGATCATGACTTGAATGGCGACCATTGCGATAATCCCCACTGCAAGAAAGCTGCCATATAAATCAGGTGCCCCTAAAGCGATACGAATTCCTCTCCATAAAAGAAGTGCAAATAATAGCAAGATAAACGAGCCGCCAATAAAGCCTAATTCCTCAGAAAGAATCGCAAAGATAAAATCTGTTTGCGGTTCAGGTAAGTAAAAAAACTTTTGCCTGCTTTCACCAAGTCCGAGTCCAAATAAACCTCCAGGACCTATGGCATAAAGTGATTGGATGATTTGAAATCCGCTTCCCAGTGGGTCGGACCAAGGATCTAAGAAGGAAGTAATCCTTTTAATACGATACGGCGCGGATGCAATCAAACCAACAAACCCTGCCACTCCTAATAGTCCCAAAAAGACAAAATGGCTTACTCTGGCACCTGCAATAAAAATCATCACCACGCAAGTACCCATCATTACTGTTCCAGTGCCCAGGTCAGGCTGCAGCATAATCATAGCAAAGGCGACAAAGGCAAGTCCTAATGAGGGTACAAGCCCCTTCTTAAAGGATGTAATTAATTTCTGCCGTTCAGACAAATACTTGGCTAAAAAGGCAATCATCGCAAGTTTCATAAATTCAGAGGGCTGGATGGAAAATGCGCCAACTCCTATCCAGCTTCGCGAACCATTACGTACATTTCCGATTCCCGGAATCAAAACCAAAATTAACAATACAAAACAAACAATTAAAATCGTTTTCGCCCATGTTCTCCATGTCCAATAGTTTATGTTCATGATAAAAAACATGGCAGCAATCCCTACCCCTGCAAACAGGGTCTGCCTTTTGGCAAAGAAAAAGGAATCATTGAATTTATACTCCGCCCAAATAGCACTAGCGCTGTATACCATGATAAGCCCAATTGCCAGCAGCGTAAATGTAACAATCATTAGAATAAAATCAGGAGTCGTTTTCTTTGTCGGCACCACTAAACACCTCAACTGCAAGTTTTAGGGCTTAGTAGTGAGTGAGGACACTAGTAAGACAAGCCCTTACTTAAGCTTATGCACCGCTTCGATAAAAATGTCTCCCCTGACTTCAAAAGTTTTGTATTGATCCCAGCTGGCACAAGCAGGAGATAATAGGATGACATCACCTGAATTTGATAAACTAAATGCTTCAGGCACGGCTTTAGCCACATTATCGACATGCTTGATTACTTTTATTCCTGCTTCACGACCAACCCGCTCAAGCTTCTCTGCTGTTTGCCCGAAGGTAATTAATGCTTTTACATTGTTTAGATACGGCTTTAGTTCATCAAACTCGTTGCCGCGATCGAGCCCGCCTGCAAGTAAAACAATTGGGGCTTCAAAGGCAGCCAAAGCATTAATAGTTGCTAAAATATTGGTAGCTTTTGAGTCGTTATAAAATTTTCTGCCGTCAACTTCCTTAACATATTGTAAGCGATGCCTTACCCCGGTAAAGGTCCGGAGTACTTCCTGAATCGCTTTGTTTTCCACACCAGAAAGTTTTGCAGCAGCCATAGCACATAAAATATTTTCTAAATTGTGTACTCCAGGTAATGCAATTTGATCAATTGCCATTACTTTTTCATCATTAAAGTAAATCCATCCGTCACGGATAAAGGCACCTTCAGCCAATTCCTTCTGCGTGGAAAAAGGAATGATTTTTGCCTTAGACTGACGGGCAATTTCAAAGGTTTCATCCTGATCTGCATTAATAATCAAATATTCCAGTTCAGTTTGGTTTTTCGTAATATTCGCCTTCGCTGCTTTATATTCCTCTCTAGTCCCATGATAATCCAAGTGAGCATCATAAAGATTGGTAATAATCGCGATTTTAGGATTAAAAGTTTCTATTCCCATTAACTGAAAGGAAGATAACTCGATCACGATTGTGTTATCCTTCGTTGCCTTTTCGGCAACGCCTGACGCAACGGTTCCAATATTACCGGCAATTAATGGCTTTTTGCTGCCTTCATTCAACATCTCATAAACAAGTGTTGTCGTCGTTGTTTTACCATTTGTACCGGTAATTCCGATATAGGGAGCTTCCGAGATTTCATAGGCAAGCTCAACCTCTGTAATAACCGGAATTCCCATATTAACTGCCCCTTCAATCATCGGGTTGTTATAAGGAATCCCTGGATTTTTTACAATCAACTCAAAACCCTCATCAAGAAGTTCCACAGGATGATCGCCGCAAATCACTTTAATCCCCTGTTCTAGAAGGCCTTGGGCTTCAGGATTTTCAGATAATGGTTTTTTATCATTAACTGTTACAAATGCTCCAAGCTTATGTAGTAATGCAGCAGCTGTTACACCGCTTTTGGCTAAGCCGAGAACAAGAATTTTTTTATGACGATACTTTTCAATCTGCTTCAATTACAACCACACCTCTATATAGATTCCAAGGATAGCAAGTATTAATCCAACACTCCAAAACGTTACAACAACTCTCCACTCAGACCACCCCACCAGTTCATAATGATGATGCAGCGGACTCATACGGAAAATTCTTTTTCCCGTTGTTTTAAAGGAAGCTACTTGCAGTATAACTGATAAAGTTTCAATCACAAATACTCCGCCAATAATAATAAGCAATAATTCTAGCTTTGTCAGAATCGCAATGGTAGCAATCGCACCTCCAAGAGCAAGCGAACCTGTATCTCCCATAAAAACCTTTGCTGGATGGGCATTGAAAACGAGGAATCCTAAAACAGCACCCACAACAGCCACAGAAAAAATCGCTATTTCCATTTGAGATTGACTCCATGCAAGGACAGCAAAAGCCCCAAATGCAATGGCTGCCGTTCCTGACACCAAGCCATCGAGTCCATCTGTAAGGTTGACAGCATTGGAGAATCCGACAAGCCAAAATATAATGAAAAAGATGAAAAACCACCCTAAATCAAAGGAAGCGTCTGTAAATGGGATATTTACTTCAGTAGAAAAACCATTTTGTTTATAAACTAAATAAAAAATGACAGATATAATAATTTGACCTAAAAGCTTTTGTTTAGAGGTTAATCCTAAATTTCGTTTCAACGCGACTTTGATAAAATCGTCTAAAAAGCCTAGTAATCCAAATCCAAGGGTTACAAGCAAAAGCAAATAGGTTTTTACGGTTGGTTCTGAAAATTTCCCAGTCATGACGATTGTTGTGATGACAACAGAAAATAAAATCATAATTCCGCCCATTGTCGGCGTTCCGGTTTTCTTTTGGTGCGATTTAGGACCTTCTTCCCGAATGCTTTGTCCAAATTTCAACCTTCTTAAGAAGGGAATAAATATTGGAGAAAGCAATACGGTAACGAGAAAGCCCATAATGATTGTGAAAAAAATAACTTGCTCCAGCATTTTACTCCCTCCCTTCAGAATCAATAACATGTTGTTTCGTTAACTTTTTTAGCATCACAGCAATATCATATGTTTCTCTATTTTTATTAAGAAGTTCTTTATTTGAAAATTTAAAGTTAGTTATCTCCATTGTCTCTTCTATTTCTCCATTTAATTTTTCAAGATAGTGTTGTAATAGTTTTTTTATTGCTTCAACGCTATCAGAAGTAAAGAATACCGGAAACTGATTCGGCGTATAATGGGGCAGTTTTTTACCACGCTCCCAAATAGCTGCAATGGCGCCATTTGCCATTGCCTCCGCAAGATCTTCAGTTCCCTCATTTACCGAAACGAACAGGCCTTTTGGCTGTATGACATTCGCTTGGTCAGTAACCGTATAAAACAAAAGTTCATCTTGTACGCCCAGATGATCTTTAAACAGAACGGACAAGTCTGATAAAGCTAGAAACATACTTATCTCCCCTTAATTGCATCAAGTGCCACTAGCCGGTCATCAAAATCATAAACTTGTGTTCCAATGATTTGATAGGTTTCATGGCCCTTCCCGGCAATTAAGACCACATCACCATCATCTGCCTGCTGTATCGCACTTTTTATTGCCTCTTTTCGATCAGGAATGATGGTATAGACGTATTGGGGATACTTAACCCCTGCTTCCATATCTTTTAAGATAGCTAGCGGATCTTCGCTCCTTGGATTATCTGAAGTAAAAATTGGATCCGTTGCCAATTTACACGCAATCTCAGCCATTAAAGGGCGCTTTGTCCGATCTCTGTCTCCTCCACAGCCTACGATTACGAAAATCCTTTTCTTCGCAAAGTGCTTAATTGTTTTCAATACATTTTCAAGGCTGTCTGGTGTGTGGGCATAGTCAACAATGACCGTAAAATCCTGCCCGGCATTGACCAGTTCAAATCTTCCGGAAACGCCTTCTACATTTTCAATTGACTTTATAATATCAGCTAATGGTATTCTTGATACGTAAGCTGCTGCAATGCTCGCCAAAACATTATAAACACTGAATTTACCGATTAACTGCATGTTAATCGAATATTTGCTCTTTCCTATTACGAGTTCAAAATTTGTACCAGCAGATGTCATCTGAATGTTTGTTGCCTGGAAATCGGCTTTTTCCTCAATTCCATATGTAATAACATGAGCCGCCGTAGACCTTCTAAACATATCTGAAGCCGGGTCATCTGCGTTCAAGACTGCAAATTTGGGCTTACTGTATTCATATGTATTGCCAAGTTGAGCAAACAATAAGCTTTTTGAGCGCTGATATTCTTCCATTGTTTTATGATAATCTAAATGGTCTTGTGTTAAATTGGTGAATACCGCCACATTATAGTCACAGCCATGTACCCTCCCTAAATCAAGTGCATGGGAAGAAACCTCCATTACTGCTGCTTCGACGCCTTCATCAACCATATGCTGAAACGTCTTTTGCAGTGTTAAACTTTCTGGAGTGGTATTTTTTGTCTCCATGACCTTATCAGCAATTTTAGTATACATTGTTCCAATTAGGCCTGTTTTCTTCTTTTGGTCTGAAAATATTTTTTCAATTAAATGACTTGTTGTTGTTTTTCCATTCGTTCCTGTAATTCCAATTAAATGCAGTTTTTTTGTTGGCTGGCCGTAAAAGGCATCAGCAAGTACTGCCATTGCTCTTGTTGTATCCTGAACTATGATTACGGGAACCTTTAATGGTAATGGACGCTCTGCAAGTATGGCCACGGCTCCCTTTTCTACTGCGGAATCCGCAAAATCATGTCCGTCCACGGTGTAGCCTTTAATACAAATAAATAAGCTCCCGTTTTGCACCTTACGATTATCATTTTCAATTGAAAAAATATCCGGGTTTTCTCCCTCATAAGGAGTTAATAAGTGCAAATTCTCAAGCAGCTTGTGTAACTTCATTGATCTCAAATCCTCTCATGCCCCTGCATACAATTTTGCCAGCATAAAGTTCCTTTATTCTGCTGACGAAAGTTCCATCTTATTTTACATTAAAACATTTTATTTTGCTATTTAGTAATTAAAGCGTAAAGAAAAATTAGGCGGCGGAAAATTTTCCGGCCGCCCATTAGTTGGTTATCATTCTTCTATTCTTCTTCCTTACCAAAGTAAAGTCTAATTTTTGACCCTTCTTTTACCTTTGTACCTGGTGCAGGAGACTGTCTGACAACTACATCCCCCTCACCACTGGCATCAATTTTTAAATTAATGAACTGTTCTTGGAGTTCCAATTTAGATAATCCAACAAAGTCAGGCAGCTTTATTAATGGGGTATCCGGCCATTTAATTTTTTTCTCTATTTGATCTTTTCGAGGAGGCACTCCTAAGGCAGTCAATCCATCTTTCATTATATTTCCCACAATTGGCGCACTAACGGTTCCACCAAAGGCTGTAACTCCTTTTGGGTTATCTACTGCTACATACACCACAATCTGCGGGTCATCAGCTGGGGCAAAACCAATAAACGAAACGATAAAGTTATTTTCTAAGTATCTTCCGTTTTGCGCTTTTTGGGCTGTACCTGTTTTTCCCCCGACACGATATCCATCTACAAATGCCCTGCCGCCTGTTCCTTGTGCGACAACACTCTCAAGGGCATGGCGAATTTCTTTTGAAGTGTTTTCAGAAATGACCCGTCTTTTTTCAACAGGAGAATTCCTCATTACAACCTCTTTGGTAACAGGATCAATTAACTCCTTTGCAATAAAAGGCTTGTATAAAATGCCGCCATTAATTGCCGCTGACACTGCCGTAACTTGTTGAATCGGAGTAACCGATACCCCCTGTCCAAAAGCAGTGGTCGCTTGTTCCACAGGACCTACACGGTCTAAGTTAAATAAAATCCCTGTTCCTTCTCCCTGCAAATCAATCCCTGTTTTTTGCCCGAAGCCAAAATCCTTAACATATTTAAAAAGCTTTTCTTTTCCTAACCGCTCCCCTAGTTCCACAAATCCAGGGTTACAAGAGTTTTGTACAACCTCTAAAAAAGATTGGCTGCCATGGCCGCCCCTTTTCCAGCATTTTAATCTAGCTCCAGCAATTTGGACTGAGCCGGAATCATGAAAATGTTCTTTTTCTAAATTTACTTTACCTTCATTTAATGCTGCAGCCAAGGTAATAATTTTAAAGGTAGAACCAGGCTCATAGGTTGACCAAACAGGCAGATTACGATTATAGACTTCTTGCGGAACATTCTGGAAATTAGCAGGGTCAAATGTTGGTCTGCTTGACATCCCCAGGATTTCACCATTATTTGGGTTCATGGCAATCGCTATAATGCCATCCGGATTATATTTGGCCTCGGCATTATCTAATTCCCGTTCCATTATGGTTTGGATTTTTGAATCAATTGTCAGCTTTAAATCTAAACCGTTAACAGGGTGCTCATAATCATCCGCCATGCTATTCATTCGTTCACCTTTAGCATTGGCGTAAAATTTTACTGCACCACGTTCGCCGCTTAGCTCTTTATCATAATATTGTTCTAAACCCATTAATCCCTGGTTGTCCACTCCAGTAAAACCTAAAACATGAGAAAGATAGCTGCCATATGGATAATAACGTTTGGAATCTTCACCAATATATACACCTTCAAGACCTAAAGCTCTGATTTCCTTTGCCTTATCATGAGAGATTTTTCTTCCTTCTTTAATCCGGACTGACGAGGCTTTTTTGGTTATATCCCGATAGGCCTTTTCTTTTGACATATTCAACACCGTAGCAAGCTTTTCTGCCGTTGCTGCCGGATCTTTGATTTGTCTAGGAATCACATAAACGGTTGGTGCACTAATATTGGTTGCAAGTGGTACCCCATTGCGGTCTACTATTTGGCCCCGTTCGGGTTCAAATGGGATATTCCTGCTCCAGGACCCTTTTGCTCGGTCAGTCAACGTATCGCCTAGAAAAAATTGAACATATCCAAGCCGGACATCAATAATTAAGAAGGTTAGAATCCCAATGAATAGGGCAATCATTAGTCGTTTTCGAACAGTTACATTTGACACACGCATAGTATGAACGATCCTCCTTTTCTTATCGTTCATTTATATGCTTGTACTTATATGATTAGACCGCTAAACAGACTTGATTTCACCAGTAAAAATCCCGCTTTATTCAGCGGGATTTAAAACTAATCCTTTATCTTCTCTTCCGGTTTTTCCTCTTTTGTTCCTTGCTCATCTTTTTTAGCGTTATTCTCAGCGTCCCATTGTTCTTCTGGTGTTTTTAAATCCACAATAAGGAAATCGCCTTTTTTTAATGGCGTTTTTGGCTTTATATTCTGCTGGTCGACATAACCTTTGCCCTTTGAATTTAATTTCAACCCAGCTATGTTGGCTATTTTCATTACATCTCTTAAGGACCAGCCCAGCATATCCGGTGCCAGAGACTCCCCATCCGTTTGAATAATGATTTTCTCACCTTCTAAAACAGTGGTTCCTGCTTTTGGCATTTGATTAACGACTTCTTTGCCATTGCCTATAACAACGGGCTCTAACCCTTGTGATTTAAGCGTTTTTACCGCTTCATCAACTGTCTGACCCTTTAAGCTTGTAATTTTATTGACAGTTGTTTTTTCAACTGTGGAGGGTTGGATATTTAAATAATGCAGACTATTTTTCATGACTGGGTTAAAAATCTCGGATACTGGCAAAGCCCCTTGACCGGTTCCATCAAGATCCGGCTGCTGAACAGCCACATACACAATAAGCTTTGGGTCATCCTTTGGTGCCATTCCTAAAAATGAAAACATATAATTGTCTGCACCCTTCAAATATTTCCCATCCGGACCAGGGATATTGGCAGTCCCTGTTTTCCCGGCAACATCGTACCCATCTATTTTATAGCGAACTCCTGTGCCTTTAGGTGATGATACAACCGTTTCCAGAATGTCGCGAACCTTTTTTGCTGTTTCTGCAGAAATTGGGGTTGACACCACTTCCGGAGATTCCTTTTTAATTACTTCTCCCGTATCATGATTGACAATTTTTTCGACTACGTGCGGCTTCATCATTTTCCCGTCATTGGCGATTGCTGTAGCTGCTTGAATTTGTTGAATCGGTGTAATTGCTGTCCCCTGACCATATGCCGTCGTAATCTTTTCTATTGGATAAGTGTATTGAATTTTCCCGGAAGTTTCATCCGGCAATTCAATTCCTGTTGGTTTATCGAAGCCAAATTTCGTTAAATATTCTCTAAACTTTTCAAAACCCAATTTTTCCTTTGCTATTTTTGCAAAGGCAACGTTTGATGAACGCTGAACGCCTTCAAGATATGTGATTGTACCCCACCCCGATCCATTATGGTCGTGGATAGCCTTATCTTTGTTGGTTACCTGATAAGAACCAGACTTATATTGCTCATTTGGATTAAAAACATTTTCCTGAACAGCAGCAGCAAGTGTAAAAATTTTCATCGTGGATCCAGGTTCAAAGGAAGTTTCAACAGCTTCATTATGCCATCCATCCTCAATACCTTCTTTTGTTTTTGGATGGAACGATGGCCGTTGACCCATCGCTAAAATTTCTCCAGTTTTCGGATCAGCGACAATTGCAATAATTTTTTTTGGTTTATAATCTTTATCTGCTTTATTCATCGCATCTTCTAAAAAGGTTTGTATCTTTTGATCGATGGTCAAATAAATATCATTTCCATCTTGTGCTGCTTTGATTTTTTCTTTCCCATCCGGAAGGATATACCCCCACAAATCGCTTTCATAATTGATTTCGCCATTTTCCCCGGTTAAATTCTTGTTATATTCTTTTTCAATCCCCATTTTCCCAATCGATTTATACGACCCATCCTTCTGTTCAATCCGGTCAGCATATCCAACTAGATGTGAAGCAAATACTCCATTAGGATAAAATCGTTTCGAATCACGGGTAAAGGTAATTCCCGGAAGCTTTAAGGCTTCAATTTTTTTCTTTGTTTCATGTGAAATATCTTTTCCGTAACGGCCAAACTCCACCTGAAACCGTTTCTTTTTTTTTCCATCCGCTAAAATTTGATATATATCTGATTTATCCAAGTCAATGTATTTAGCCAATTCTTCTGCAGTTTTATTAAGATCTTGTACATGTTTCGGTTCTTTTGGATTCGTTGTCATTTTTTTATCAAGAATGGCAATCAATTTATAAGCAGTCGTATCTTCGGCAACAACCTCACCATTGCGGTCAAATATGGTTCCCCTTGTTGCTTGTAAGATTCCATTGCGGCTATATTTTTGCTCCGCCTTTGCGGCGAGAGCTTGACCATCCACTTCTCCGGTAATTTGAATCGAAAAATACCTGAATAATAATACAAAAAAGAGCAGGCCGAAGAGTGCAAACAAACAGGCTGCTCCTAAATTCATATATGGCTGTTTCTTGTTCATTTATTCTGCACAACCTTGACGTCATTTTCATTTATTAAAAGACCCATTTTCTTAGCCTTTTCAAAAATCCGTTCGTATGAACTTAATTCACTGACTTGGTCCTGTAGATCTCGGTTTACCTTTTGCTGTTCTTCTACTTTCGTTTCAACCTTTTGAATATCCTTATTGATATCGTAAATTTTAGCTTGGTTTGAAATAAGGTGGATGGCCCCAAAACACACTAATCCTGCAAAAGCCACCCCAATAATTTTTTCCCCTGGAGTGAGCCAGGATTTTTTTATTTTTATTTGACTCCTGTCTTGTACTGTTTTTTCGACACGCTGCTGCTGTTGCTGCTCAAAATTCCTGGCAAGATTACTCATTCTTTCCCCTCCGGATTATTTTTTTGTAAGTTTCCCTATAGTTTCTCTGCAATTCGAAGCTTTGCAGATCGCGCACGATTATTTTGTTCTAATTCTTCATCTGATGGAAGAGTCGGTTTTCGAGTAACCAGCTTTAAAATAGGCTTGTACTCATCTGGAATAATTGGTAAGCCTGGAGGTAAATCAGGTGTTTCACTTGCCTTTTTAAAGGCAGCCTTGCAAATCCTGTCCTCTAGGGAGTGAAAAGTAATGACACTAATTCTCCCTTCAGGGTTTAACAATTCTATCGCTTGGTTAAGTGATTTCTCAAAGACAGCCAATTCATCATTAACTGCAATTCTAATTGCTTGAAAAATCCGCTTGGCAGGATGACCGCCCTTCCTTCTGGCAGGTGCAGGGATTGCATCTTTAATCAGTTCAACCAACTCTGCAGTTGTTTCAATTGGTTTTACCATTCGGGCTGCTTCGATTTTCCGCGCAATTTGCTTTGAGAATTTTTCTTCTCCATATCTAAAAAAGATGCGAACCAAATCTTCATATGACCAATGATTTACGATATCATAAGCTGACACATCAGATTCATTGTCCATCCTCATATCCAACGGAGCATCATGGTGGTAGCTAAAGCCTCTTTCCGGTGTATCCAGCTGTGGGGAGGACACTCCTAAATCGTAAAGGACTCCATCTACTTTAGTGATTCCTCGATTTTCAAGTTCTTCTTGTAAATACAAGAAATTGCTTTTAATAATGATTAATTGTTCTCCGTATTGGGACAGCTTCTCTTTTGCATTTGCTATCGCTGTTTCGTCCTGGTCAAATGCAAACAGCCTGCCTCCTGCTTCAAGTCTTGAAAGAATAAGAGAGCTATGGCCTGCTCCGCCTAGAGTACAATCAACATAAATACCATTTGGCTTAATGTTTAAGCCGTCAACAGCTTCTTCTAATAACACAGTTGTATGTTTAAACATATACGTACCACCTTTTCCAATCAAACGATAATCTGGACAGAAAATATATTAATATAACTTATCCATTATATATCAAAGCCAATCATATTTTCTGCAATTTCCGCAAAAGATTCTTCTGATTCTGCAAAATAATCTTCCCAAATCTGCTTGCTCCAAATTTCAATTCGATTGGAAACACCCAAAATCACACATTCTTTTTCCAGCTTTGCATATTGCAATAGTGGTGCAGGGATATTGATTCTTCCTTGTTTATCCAGTTCACTCTCGGTTGCTCCAGAAAAGAAGAATCTAGTAAAAGCTCGGGCATCTTTTTTTGTAAGTGGCAACCCTTTCAGCTTTTCTTCAATCAGCTCCCACTCTGATAACGGGTATCCAAACAAGCATTGGTCCAAACCTCTTGTGATGATAAACATTTCACCTAGTTCATCTCGGAATTTGGAGGGCACGATCATGCGGCCTTTATTATCAATGCTGTGATGGTATTCACCCATGAACATACCCATTACCCCCACTTTCTATTAAAAATGTACCACATTCCCCCACTTTCCACCACCTATTTTTTAACTATTCGTCCTAAAATCATGAAATCCCTTTTTAATCCAAGTAATTTTTCACAAAAAAAGAAAAACCCCACATATGAGTGAGGTTCTTCTAAAGTTTAATAACCTTATGGGTGCCGTCAAATACAAAATAGCCTGTCATGAGGTCATTAATAAAGTTCATACCATACCGATTTAAATAATAAAAGACATTCCAAACTCGTTCTTGCGGATGGCCATCTGGCCTTAAAGCAAGATCAACACGAGTAAATTTACTTAATTTAACTTCATGCTTTAATTTAATGGCATCTTCGAGTCTAGATTGCATAAAACCAATTTCTTTTAATAAGTAATTTTCATTTTTCTTTAGAAGCGGGAGAAGGCCGCGATCCAGCTCACCTGTTTTCGCTTCAATTAACTGATATTGAATTCTCAGCTGCTCCTTTGTTTGTAAAAACAATTCATCTATTTCTTTGTCTTTAATGGAAGTTAGAAAATGATCTCTTTCAAGAACCGTTCCACGCTGTAATATGTCCATTAAATTTAACTTTAAATCCGCTAAATCAGTTTCAACTGAACGATCTAAAAAGGTTAAATTTAATCGTGGTACAATTGGCGGCAATTTAATATTAAAGTGCTCGAAAACGAGCTTCAATTCTGCCCAATAAGAAATTTCACCAGGGCCTGCAATGAATGCAAGGGTTGGAAAAAGCCATTCTTGCATCAGGGGCCTCGTCACCACGTTATTGCTTAATTTTTCAGGATTTTGAGCAGCAATCACCAATAATTCTTCTCTTGAGAAAGAAATACCGCCACTTTTCCCCACAAACTGGTCTCGTGCACGATCAAATTCAAGCAAAATCCGTTCCATTAACTTTTGATCATAGAAAAACAGATTGGCGTTATCTTCACCAGCTTCAATGGTAATCGGATAGCCCTTTTTTCCAATTTCTCTTTGCTGTTCCAGTAAAGAGAAATTGATCGAGTCATGATGAACGATTTGATTTTTAAAAAATTCTTTCTGCAGCATGCGAAAATCCTTATCACCGGAATCGACAATGAGCAGGCCGAAATCCTTAAACAATTCCATGATAATTTGAGCAAAGAAATCGACAAAAGTTGTTGACTTCCTAATTTTTTCTTCCGCAAAGGCCAACAAATCATTACTATGATCCGTTTCACCGAAGTTCTCAATTAAATTTTTAACCCATTTAAGACAAGTATCCCTGTTTAATTGAATATCAGACACCATTTTCTTTTGAATAACTTTTTCTGGGTAGGTCCATTTATCCACTTTTTGGTTAACTTGAACATTCACATGGTTTACTTCTTGGAAGTCATGGTCCTCTCCAGCAATCCAAAATACAGGAATAACAGGAATGCCAAGCTGCCTTTCCTTTTGCTCCGCCAATTTGATGATGGAAATGACTTTATGTATTGAATAGAGCGGTCCTGTAAGGATACCGGCTTGCTGGCCTCCAATAACCACTACGCTTTCATTCTGCTTCAGCTTTTCAATAGAGCTTTTAACCGCATTTGAAGATGGAAAACGCTCCATAAAGCTCTCAATATGAGCAGCAACCAGATGGCGGGGAAACGACCTGTTCCTTAATTCTTCTACCCTTCTCTCATCTTCGCTTGGTTCATTATAGCGATAATGGAAAAATGGCTGAATTTCAGCAGATTGTTCCAAATAATTTGAAGCAAAGCGATTGGTTGCTGGTAAAGAGAGATTTAAAATCTCCATTTATGTACTCCCTTTCTGATCATCCAAATTCATTCTTTAACGAGTATACCACTACCTACCCCAATAAAAAAAAATATTTGCTCCATCTTTAGGTAGAAAAAGTAAAAGTCAAGGCGCGATGAATTAATCCATATAATGTTAAGCTGATATAAACTAAAAAAAATAAAATAAAATTAAAGCGCCAAAAACCCTTCATTACTTTTTTAATGATAATTTCTTCCTTTACCTTCCAATGGACTAGAACAAACATCATGGCAATAATTATCATTATCAGTATTATTAACCAAAACAGAGATTTCTCCCAAATTGTTAAGATTAAAAAGTGGACTGAAAAGATGAATAAAACAGTTGTATAATCTAACGCTTTATGTACTGATTTACGGGTGTTTTTTGTCACCAATTTAAAAATAAAAAAAATAACCAATAAACCTAAAAACGGCAGAGTAATGAAAAGGGTTAATATTGTTGAAATGATGCTGCTCAAATTAACACTCTCCTTTTTCCAATTCTTTGCCTTTAATCAAATAATATAAATTTTCTATTTGTGGGGCCTTTTTATTTTGTCTATTTGCTTCCTCTAATAGATACCCTAAAATTGCATCAATTTCTGTCGGCCTGCCGGCTTCTATGTCTTTTAACATCGAAGAACGATTATTAGCGGTGATCTTACAAATGTTAATGATTTGTTCAAAATAGGGTTCTTGTTTTTCAATATTCAAAATAAAAGAGATTTCGTTAAAAAGGTTTTTCAAAGCCTTATTAAAAAAATGATTTTGAATTAATTCTCCGTTTTTGACTCGCAAGATGGCTGTTAATGGATTGACCACCGCGTTTACAATTAATTTTTTTAAGAGCATTTCGTAGTAATTTTCCTTCATGACTAAAGGAAAATCCTCCGGGGCAGTCTTTATTAATAAACGTAATAGTTCTGAATTCCCTTTATATACAGCAACATTTGTTACACCTTCACCATTTTGTGTGACAGTATTTGAATTATCTCGTAAGGCCCCATGCTCAATAGAGCCGACAAAAATATTATGTGCACGAACTTGATCAAGCAGTTTTAAATGACCCATCCCATTTTGTAGGAATAAAAGGCTTTTCGGAGTTTCAGGTAATTGGTTAACATTCAAGATAAGCTCTGGAAGCTGATATTGTTTCACAGTAATAATGGTAAAGTCCTCTAATCCGCTCCATTCAGTAATAGGAAATGCTTGTACGAAAGATTCCTCCCGTTCAAATCCTTTTTGAACCTCAATGCCAAATTTATTTATCTCAACTGCTTGCTCGGGCGTTCTTGTGTAAATTTTGACCTCAAAACTTTTGTTTAAGGAAGCAGCAAATAACAATCCAATTGATCCCGCACCGATAATTCCAATTTTCATAAGAATCCCTCTTTTTATCTTCTTTATCCAATTTTATCAGATACTTATGAAAGTCTGTTAGTAGCATTTTCAAAAAAATTGGATATATTAACTTGGCTGTTGATTTGCGCTCCAGGCGCGGGCGGTTCGGGGAGCCTCCTCGGCGCTGACGCGCCTGCGGGCTCTCCCCTGTCCTGTACTCCCGCAGGAGTCTCGCGCCTTCCGCTCCAATCAACAGAGCTATAAAAACAAAAATGTCCTTTTACACAACCTAAAAAAAATAAACCCCTTTTCGACATTAATAGAAAAGGGGTTTACTTTTTATACTGGGTATACCGGATGCTTGCGTACACTAAAGGTTAATTCTTTAGTTTCATAGTAGGCAAAGCGTTGAATCAGAACGTTTCTTAATTCTGACGGCGCAACAATTTCATCGACTATCAATTCGGAAGCTAGTTTATAAATATCAATATGTTCTTTATATTCTTTGTGTTTCTCTTGGACGTAAGCGATTCTTTCTTTCGGATCTGAAATTTCATTTATTTTATTGGAGTAAACAGCGTTAACGGCAGCTTCAGGCCCCATGACAGCAATTTGAGCTGTCGGCAAAGCGATACAGCAATCTGGTTCAAACGCCGGGCCCGCCATCGCATAAAGACCTGCACCGTAAGCCTTACGAACAATGACTGAGATTTTTGGAACAGTGGCAGAGCTCATTGCAGCAATCAATTTAGCGCCATGGCGGATAATACCTGCACGTTCTACTTTTGTGCCAATCATAAATCCAGGCACATCTGCCAGAAACAAAAGCGGAATATGAAAAGCATCGCAAAGCTGGATGAATTTTGCCGCTTTATCCGCAGAATCGACAAATAGAACGCCGCCCTTAACCTTAGGCTGATTGGCAATAATCCCAACAGCTCTTCCATCGATTCTAGCTAATCCAGTTATTAGCTCGGGTGCAAATAACTTTTTAATTTCATAAAAACTAGCATTATCAACTAGTCTATCAATACACTCGTACATATCAAACGGGGCATTTTGGTTTTCCGGAATAATCGCTTCAAGTTCACGGCCTTCCTTTGCTTCTATTCCATTTATCAATTTTGTTTTTTCTTTGAAACTTGCCGGGAAATAGCTGATGTATTTCTTGGCAGATTCAATCGCTTCTTCTTCGCTATAAGCGAGGACATCACCGCAGCCGCTTACAGAACAGTGCATCCGGGCTCCGCCCATTTCCTCCAGTGTAACCTTTTCCCCAATAACCTTTTCCGCCATCCTAGGTGAACCAAGGTACATAGAAGCATTTTGATCGACCATTATGACGATATCGCAAAAGGCTGGAATATACGCTCCACCCGCAGCAGATGGACCAAACAAAATACAAACCTGAGGAATCATTCCAGAGAGTTTGACTTGATTATAAAAAATCCTTCCAGCGCCGCGGCGGTTCGGGAACATTTCTAATTGATCAGTGATTCTCGCTCCAGCGGAATCGACAAGATAGAATAGTGGAACCTTCAATTTTTCAGCTGTTTCTTGAATCCGAATAATTTTTTCTACTGTACGCGCTCCCCAGGAACCTGCCTTGATGGTAGAATCATTGGCCATAACACAAACAGTCTGTCCATGTATTTTTCCGATTGCAGTAACAACACCGTCTGCCGGAAGATCTCCTGCTTTAAAATTAGCAAACTTTCCATCTTCTTCATACTTTCCGTCATCAAACAATAAAGCCAAGCGGTCACGGGCAAAAAGCTTTTTTTGCTCTTTGGCTTTCTCATGATATTTTGGATGGCCGCCAGCTTCAATTTTTTTACGATTTTCATTTAATTGCTCATTTAACGTATTCGTTGTTGCCATTTTTGCTCCCCCTTAGAACCCTATTCTAGGACGATTAGAACGTCGCCTTCATTGACAAAGTCACCGATATTTACCTTTAATTCCTGAACAGTACCAGCTGATTCGCTCTCAATTGGGATTTCCATTTTCATCGATTCAAGCATTAATACCTCCTGGCCGGTATTAACTTGATCTCCTGCAGAGACAAAAACATTTAATACTGTACCTGCCATTGATGCTGTGATTTTTTTCATACTCTAACACTCCTTATTTGACTAATTTTTTTGTTAAAAAATCTGTAGTATAAGACCCATTTTGAAAATCTTCATTTGCGAGGATATTTAAAAATAAAGGGGCATTTGTTTTAATCCCTTCAATTTGTACGTTTTTAAAAAAGTTTTCTGCTGAAGCTAATGCTCCTTGACGGGTTTCTCCATGGAAAATACATTTTGCAATCATTGGATCGTAAAATGGGGTTACCGTCCCGCCTTCTTCATATCCGGAATCAATCCTTACGCTTTCTGTCTGATTCCAGTTTAAAGTGGTGATTTTCCCTGGCGAAGGTAAAAAGCGTACAGGGTCTTCAGCATACAGACGGAATTCAATCGCATTTCCGGACGAGTTAATCTCATTTTGCATTAGCGGCAAAGTCTCACCTCTTGCGACAAGAATTTGCCATTTAACTAAATCAAGTCCTGTAATCATTTCGGTAACAGGATGCTCGACCTGCAGACGGGTATTCATTTCAAGAAAGTAGAAATTTTCCTTCTCATCAACAATGAATTCAATCGTACCTGCATTAACATAGTCTACAGCACGAGCAGCTTTTACTGCGGTTTCAAACATTCTATTACGCACCTCGACTGAAAGGAATGGCGATGGTGACTCCTCGACAACCTTTTGGTGCCTTCTTTGAATCGAACAATCCCTTTCAAAAAGATGAACAATGTTCCCAGCTTGGTCGCCAAATACCTGTACCTCGACATGCCGGCTCTCTGCAATATATTTTTCGATAAATACTTCTTCTGAGCCAAAATAGGCCATAGCCCTTGATTTTGTCGAATCATAGGACCTAATGAGCGCTTGCTCATTTTCACACATCACCATGCCTATTCCACCGCCGCCGCCGCTCGCTTTAAGCATAACAGGGTAGCCAATTTCATCAGCCAGTTTACATGCTTCCTCAACCGTCTTAAGACCAAAACTGCTTCCAGGGACGACAGGAACACCTGCCTTCTCCATCGTTTGACGGGAAACAATTTTATCCCCCATTAATTCAATTGTCTTTGACTTAGGTCCAATAAAAATAATTCCTTCATTAATTGCCTGTTCTGCAAATTTGGCATTTTCAGACAAAAAACCATAACCAGGATGGATCGCATCTACTTTTTCACTTTTCGCGATTTCTAATATTTTATCAGCCTGTAAATAGGATTTGTTAACAGGTGGTTCTCCAACGCATACTGCTTTAGTGGCTGCTTTTACGAAAGGCATTTCTTTATCGGCATCGGAATAGATTGCTATCGTTTCAATGCCCATCTCATGGCAGGTTTTAATAATGCGAAGTGCAATTTCTCCCCTATTAGCAATTAATATTTTTCGCACATTTTTTCCCCTTTCATACCCTATTCTTCCTCCAGTTTATAAATTTCTACATCATTCTCTGATTTTCCTGCAAATTATGAAAACGGTTTCTTGTGTTTCCTAGAAGAAATTTTTTGATTTTTGTTATATAATGAAAATAACTCATTTGAATAATGCAAAAATTATTACCTTTTTGTATTCAGCTTATATTGAAGGTATACGAAAATAGAAGGTATCATTTTAGGAGGTACGACAATGGCAGCAAAAGTGGAAAGACTAAAAGTTAATTTTAAAACGCTAGAAGAGTTTAAAAAATTTAAAGAGTATGGAATTCAAGAGTTATCCATGTTTGAAGATCTTGAAGCGAATATGGTTGATAATGATAGTGACTCACCATTTTACGGTATATATTATGGGGACAAACTAGTAGCCCGAATGAGCTTATATCAAATTGATGCTAAATTTGACCGCTATTTCTATCCTCCGCAGAATTATTTAGAATTATGGAAGCTTGAGGTCTTACCTGATTATCAAAGTAAAGGCTATGGAAAACTTTTAGTTGAGTTTGCCAAAAGCTTCGGTTTACCAATTAAAACGAATCCAAGAGTAAAATCAAGCGGATTTTGGGAAAAAATGAACTTCAAAAATGTAGAATACGATATGGAACGTGACCGTGGAGAAAATCCATTAGTATGGTACCCGGAAGGCGTTGAAGCACAACATTAATAAAAGCGGACGTGTAGTCCGCTTTCTCTATTTTTCAATTCTCTCCAGATTTCCGTTTTTGTCCATTTGAAATTTCACTTTTTGCTGCCGATCCTCATCCTGTAACACAACCATTTTCCGGGCTCTTTCCATAATTTCAATTAAAGAACGGTAGTCCTCTTCAATCGCCTTCAAATTTTTTGACAGTCTTTCATTTTCCGCAGCCAAATAATAAGTTTTCTTTTCCAACTCTTTGATTTTTTCAATAGATTTGTTTCTATCCTCTTCTATAGAGGATGTTTGCTCCACTTTATTATTGAGTACCTCTAAGAAATGAATCACTGCTGACAAGGTAATTGGACTTTCTTGTTCGTTACTAGGCGCTGATGATACGCTTTCGACTTGACCTAGTTCCTGAATCAGCGTATCTTCACTTTCGACAGCTTGTTTTTTCAATTCTTTTCTCTGTTTCTTCGCTAGCTCAATACCAGTTTTATATTGCTTTCGAACATACGAATTCCAGCGGAAACCACAGGCTGCTGAGGTCCTTGTTAGCTGTTTTCCTACCTCTTCAAACGCTTGCAGCTGTGTACCGCCTTCGCGAATATGTCTTAACACCACTTCTGCGAGCAGCAAATCCTCGTCCTGAGACCAAGCATCTTGTCGAGTTGGTGACATCAGAATATCCCTCCTAGTGTTTTTATAATACATATGCATCTACTAGAAAAGATAGACTTAACAAGACTGGTGTTTTATTCTTTATTTATTATTTTTTGTTTAAAAATCTTTGTACATATTCAAGATGGGCGTCACTTTCCCAAAGTATGGCACAATTTTTAACTTCTTCCTCTATTCTTTCTCGAAGTTTAGTTTCCTCCCACTTGCGAATCCATACTCTTTTATACGATCGTAAAACATTCACCTCGTTGGATAATAGCTTATCTAGGAATTCTTCACAAGCCTTTAGAGGATCATTTTCAAAAAGTGCATCTATAAAACCACGATCGTTAAGAAATTCTGCTGTTTGGAGCTCTGCATCCATTAATAATTTCATGGCAAAAGAAGCTGGAAGTTTTTCCGCAAGAATAGAGCCACCTCCCCAACCCGTGGTTATGGCCTGCTTTCCTTGAACAAACCCTGCTTTAACCCCGTTACGTGCCAAGCGAAAATCACAGGCTGTTGCAAGCTCCATACCGCCACCTACAGTAGCCCCACTCATTAGAGCGACTGTCGGAATCGGTAAACATAACAATGAATAAAGAATATTGGACATTTTAGAAAGCATTAAATAGGCTTCCTCCTTCGTATGAAGGGAATGAAAGACCGATAAATCTCCGCCAGAACAAAAAGCACGTTCCCCATCACCAGTGATAACTAATGCCTTTATGTCCCCCTGCATGGATTTTTTTATTGCTTCAGCCAACCCATCCATTACTTCATAATTTATGGCATTTCTTTTTTCGCTTCTTGTAATGGTAAATAACAAATAACCCTTTTCCTGTTTTTCAATTATGTATGACAATTTACAACATCCCTTCTTTGGAGGTTCGCTTGAAATGACAAAAGCACAAGGGCATGAGCGCTCCTTGTGCTTTTTATCGAAGTTGAAATTAGTCGTTAACTACGTCTTTTCCTTTGTATGTTCCGCAAGCTTTACATACGCGGTGAGCAAGTTTCATTTCACCACAGTTTGGGCAAGCTACCATACCAGGTACGTTTAATTTAAAATGAGTACGACGCTTTCTTTTTGCAGTTTTAGAAGTTCTTCTAAAAGGTACAGCCATTCTTCCCACCTCCTTAAAGAGTTATAAGAAAGTAATGAAGGCCAGGAATGCTGGTTCTTCACTTTGCTTCTTGTTTTGCCGAATTATGATTCGGAAGAATTGTTTTCGTCAAAAAACTTAGCAAGCCCTGCTAGTCGCGGGTCAATCTTTTTTGATCGGTCCTCTTCGTGAATAACTTCCCAATCCTTGCCGGATTGCGGAGCTGCATCTTCACTCACGACATCATCGCAAAAAACTTGCATTGGAACCTCAAGTAACAGGATTTCGCGAATGATTGGTTTTAAATCAATCACATCACCCTTTACTTGATGTGATTCCTCTTCAGTTTCATATTCTGAACCTTGTAAGAGGAACGTTTCAGTTGTTTCGACATTAATCGGAAGTTTTACATCCACTAAAGTACGAGAACAAGGAAGGATAAGGTAACCATCTATTTTTAAATGGAATGCCACTTTCGTTGAATCAATATCACCCCGACCAGTTATATGCATCGGAGAAACTTCTCGGATGGATGGATCCGTTTCTTTAATCTCATCAACCCGAATGATATCATCAATCAGAAAATCCTTGTTTCGATATTTTTGTAACTGACTTAATGTCCATTTCAAATGAATCACCCCAAGGCAACAAAGGTAATTATAGCCTTCGATAATATTTTTGTCAATGTTTTTTCTTTACACCTTATTTAGGCGAGTTTTACTAATAAGAAATTATCTATACTAGTGTGTCCATTAGAGCTTTTTACAAACATCTTCCCAATCTTATCATAATATTTGATTGGATTCCTTATAATTTTGCTATAATGATAATAAATTTGTTATTAAGAATTTAGCTGTGTTAAACTTGGCTGGTGATTTGCGCTCCAGGCGCGAGCGGTTCGCGGGCGGTCCGGGGAGCCTCCTCGACGCTTATGCGCCTGCGGGGTCTCCCCTGCCCCGTCCTCCCGCAGGAGTCTCACGCCTTCCGCTCTAATCAACAGAGTTTCAAAATTATAATAACTTTTAACACTGCCAAGAATTTAGGTGGAATCAGATGAAAGCTGTTGGCTTAATTGTCGAGTATAATCCTTTCCATAATGGACATGCCTTTCATTTACAGGCTGCTCAGGAAGCAGCGGAGGCGGATGTGGTGATAGCTGTTATGAGCGGGGATTTTTTACAAAGAGGAGAACCTGCTCTTGTATCTAAATGGCACCGGGCACGAATGGCTCTCTTAAATGGGGTTGATCTCGTTTTTGAACTTCCTTACCGTTTTGCCGTCCAAAAGGCAGAAACCTTTGCAAATGGCGCAGTCTCTATTTTGGATGCAGCTGGCTGTGAGTCGCTATGCTTTGGAAGTGAAAGCGGAGATATTTTTTTATTTCATCAAACTGTTGATTTCCTCGAAGAA
The DNA here is from genome assembly GCF_019969725.1 of Neobacillus bataviensis. Next base: position 35,278 of record NZ_JAHXYW010000019.1, on the reverse strand, counting down.
AATCAAAAGATTTTTGATGAAAATATTAAACGTTTTATCAATACTGGTGTTAGTTATCCAAAGGCGATAGCAATGGCATTTGGGCATTTATCAGATTCAGGAAGGTATTTAGATTTGGCAAAGCCAAATAATATTCTCGGATTTCAGTACATAAAAGCGATTCATAAACAAAAGAGTTCGATTAAGCCGTTAACTGTGGCTCGAAAAAATGCCGACTATCATGACGAACATTTTGCATCTGAAACAATTGCCAGTGCCACGAGTATAAGAAAGGCGATTTTTTCAGAAGATGACCATAAGGCGGATATCAGTCAATATGTACCCTTACCCACAAAACAGCTGTTAATCGACTATTTTCAAAAATATCATATGTTTCATCAATGGGAGAATTACTGGAGCTATCTGCAATTCCAGCTTATACAAGTTACCCCTGAACAGCTAAAAGAAATCTACGAGGTAGAGGAAGGGCTAGAAAACCGACTGATTTCTGCAGCGATAGAATCCAATAGTTTCCATGAATTTATGCAAAAAATAAAAACTAAGCGTTATACATGGACAAGACTCCAAAGGCTTTGCGTCCATATTTTAACCAATACAAAAAAGACAGATATCGCGGGACTTACAGATAAAGCCCAATATTTAAGGCTCTTAGGCATGACGGAAAAAGGAAAAGAATATTTAAATAAGATGAAAAAACAATTCAGCCTTCCTGTTGTTTCTAAACTGTCTTCACATAAAGATAAAAACATAATTCATGATATTAAAGCGGCTCGTATTTACTCCATGGTGATTCCTAATTTCTCCAAAAGTGAACTGTTCCACGAAGAATTTAAAAAGCCGCCAATCTACATAAAATAGGCTGTTGATTTGTGCTCCAATCACAGAGTTTACTATCAACAAAGGCCTTTATCGTGACGTAATATAAAAAAGATGGTTTTCACCATCTTTTTTACTTTTCTGGAAGCTTTTCTAAATAATCAACGGCTTGATCAAATGAATCAATTGGAATTATTTTCATTTTGGTATGAATATCACGCGCTGTTTTTACTGCTGCTTTATAATTAGAATCCTTTGCTCCTTTTTCATTCGGGGCTAAAAAGATTTCAGCACCAGCCTTGTCAGCAGCAACAATTTTTTGTTCAATACCACCGATTGGGCCAACAGTTCCATCAACATCAATGGTCCCTGTTCCAGCTATTTGGTACCCTTTGGTTAAGTCTTCTTTCGTTAACTGGTTATAGATTTCCAATGAAAACATCAATCCTGCAGATGGACCGCCTATTTCGTCCGTTCTTACCTTTACATTTGGATTGACCTTAATTTCTTTATCATCCACAAGAGAAATTCCAATGCCTATTTTTTTCGGATCCTCTTTAAATGGCTGCAAATCCACCTTTGCTGTTTTCGCTTCTTTGTTTCTTAGAAAGGTTACGGTAATCTCTTCCCCAGCCTTTTTTTTCCCCACATAATCAATAAATTTTTCCGAAGATGAGAACTCGTGCCCATCCACCTTAAATATCCGATCACCAGCCTGCAATTTTCCTTCCGCAGGCATACCAGGCAGGACTTGCATGACATAAATCCCTTTAAATTTGTAATGTACTGGTAATTTAGCTTTACGGTATGCCACTTCTATAGCATTCAATTTCGATCCTGCCATTAAATGAAGCTGTCTGGCATTATATTCGTCTTCCGTTTCTTTTTTGTTTAAAATCAAGTCCACAGGATAAATTTCTTCATATTTTCTGATTTTCGCCTCTAAATATGAGTAAATATTAGCCCTGCCCATCCTAACTGTAGTCAGCATGAAGTTCCCTTCATCCTTATAACCATTTTCAACCGATATGATTGGAGCAAGTTCTTTTGCCATACCAGGCTTTGAAACATAATAAGGTAATGAATAATACATACCACCAATTAGTATAAAAATTAGCAATAAGAACGATCCAATATATATTTTTTTACGCAAGCTAAATTCACCCCTTCCATTGTTCAATTTCAGTTTTTATTTGTTGTATATGCTTTTTTGTTTCTTCTTCTCCCATTTTAATAATCTCTTCGATGTTGGTAAATGCACGGGAACTGTAAATTTCGACAGGCGGGCGAATCATAATGGTCGCAGCAATTTCTCGACTGCTGAGAATTTCGGCCTGCATAATATCAATACTTTGCATGATTACATCATAAATCGAAGTTATTTCAGCGTTACGCTTCACTCTCGAAACATCGACAGCAATTACGATATCTGCTCCCATTTCTTTAGCTACAGAAACCGGAACACGGTCAGAAACTCCGCCATCGACAAAGATTCTTCCATTATATTTTTCAGGAACGAAGATTCCCGGAATAGAAATGCTGGCTCTGACGGCTTCAGCGACAGCTCCCTCTTTGAAAACAACTTTTTCACCAGTTAATAAATCAGTTGCTACAATACCAATCGGTATCGATAAATCCTCTATATTTTTTCCATGAGTAAAAAGCCTGATAAATTCCTTTACTTTCTTTCCAGAAATTAATCCCATTTTCGGAACGGTAAAATCTAAAAAATATTTCCGCTTGAATGCGGTTGATAATTTAAATAATCGGTCCAGGTCAATTCCAGCCCCATAAAAACTGGCGACAAGAGCACCCATACTGCTTCCTGCAATCAAATGGATGGGAATGCCAGCTTCTGTTAATGCCATGATGACACCTAAATGAGCAAACCCACGTGCTCCACCTGAACCCAGTGCCAAGCCTATTTTCGGGTGCTCCATATCCGTACCTCCTAGATAAAAAAATGAATAATATCACAAAAGCCATAAAATTGAAACTCGTTCAATCTTATGGTCTAAATTAGCGTTCTATGAGTATATTTGAGTTATATGGGACAAGGCATTTATGCACGAAGTATTCTTATTTTATCATTCAAATCATGGATTGGACAGTATGAGCTTAAACAAACTCAGGGAAGGAGGACCATACCATTGTTTCGTTCGAAACTTAAAACGGTCTTTTTATCAGTTTCAGTTACTATATTAGCAGCTTCACTTATTTCTTTCCCACAAGAATCCTTTGACGCCTCCATTCGCGGGCTTAATATGTGGTGGGAAATTGTCTTCCCTTCCCTTTTACCTTTTTTTATTGTCTCTGAAATGTTGATTGGTTTTGGCGTTGTAAAATTTATTGGGGTACTGCTAGAGCCCCTGATGAGACCGCTTTTTAAGGTACCAGGTGTTGGCGGTTTTGTCTGGGCAATGGGTATGGCCTCAGGTTTCCCTGCTGGGGCAAAATTTACGGCAAGGTTACGCCAGGAAGGACAGTTAACACAAATTGAAGCAGAAAGACTTGTTAGTTTCACAAATTCCTCTAATCCATTATTTATCTTTGGAGCCGTTTCAATCGGATTTTTTCATAATACCCATTTGGGAATTCTCCTTGCACTTGCTCATTATTTAGGAAATATTTGCGTCGGGCTTATCATGCGTTTCTACGGGAATGAAACACCGGAGGAGGAAGCGAAGAAACGGAATAGCTCTAAAATAAGATCAGCTCTTTCCGCTCTGCATCAAACAAGGTTAAAAGATAATCGGCCTATTGGTAAACTTCTTGGTGATGCCGTCAATTCTTCCATTCAAACCCTTTTAATGGTGGGTGGCTTTATTATATTATTTTCCGTGATCAATAAACTGCTTTACCATTTACATATTACTGCGGCACTGGCAAAAACGGTTGAGCTTCTTCTTTCCTCTCTGTCTATCCCGGAAATGCTAAGCATCCCGTTTATCTCAGGATTATTTGAAATCACTTTAGGAAGTCAGCTTACTAGTCTTGTTCATGAGTCAACATTATTGCAAAAGGCCATGATAACGAGCTTTATTCTAGCTTTTAGCGGTTTTAGTGTGCAGGCACAGGTTGCCAGTATTCTTGCTCAAACCGATATCAGATTTAAACCATTTTTTTTGGCTAGAATCCTTCAAGGAGTATTCGCAAGTCTGTTTGCACTTGTTTTATGGAAACCCATCTATATTCGTTTTTCAAATAACGAGCAGCCCTCCAACGCGTTACCAGTAGGTTTCTTTGGTGAAGGTACATGGACGAATCATTTTTACAATCGGTTAATAGAAATTGGACCATTAATTACGATCTTTTCCCTTCTATTATATGTTTTGCTATTATTTTTCAGATTAAAGAAAAATTAATAAAAAAGAGCTAGGCAAAGTGAACTGACCTATTAAAATGAGACAATGAAAAAGCACCAATTATGCTACCTGTTCCCTAAACTCAATCGGGGATAGGTAGTTTAATTTTGCCTGAAGTCGTATACGGTTATAATAATTGATGTAATTTTTAACTCTTTCAATTACAATTGAATTTGTAAGAAACTCTCTTCCTTGAGAGTAGAATTCTTCCGACTTTATGGTGGAGTGGAAGGATTCAATCACGGCATTATCCAAGCAATTGCCTTTCCGGGACATGCTTGTGGTAATGCCTTTTTCTTTTGCTATTCTTTGAAATGAGTAGGACGTATATTGAGACCCTTGATCACTATGAAGTATTATTCCATTCGTATCACGGCCTTCTGCAGCGTCTTTTAATGTATTTATAACTAAAGACACATCTTGGCAGGTACTAATTCGGTATGCGATTATCTCATTATTAAATAAATCCATGATTGTACTGAGATACAGCATAGATTGACCAAATGGAAGGTAAGTAATATCTGTAACCCATTTTTCATTCGGTCTAGATGCTTTAAAATTCCTATTCAAATGGTTAGGGACCACTACCTTCATTTCTCCAGCTATATTATTCTTACGTTTTAGTCTCACCCGGCATTGCAAATTATATTTTTGCATAACTCGTTGGACCGTATTTCGGTTAACCTTCCTCTTATAATCACGTAAAAGCCAGGCTTAAACTGTCCGATGGCCAATTTTAAATTTATAACGTTTACAAATTTCAATGATTTGTATTTCTAGTTCAGTTTTATCTTTTCCACCTTGAGTCTTCCATCTGTAGTAAGTTGATCTGGGTATACCAATACATTTACAAAGAAAGGTTACAGAATATTTGTCTTTTAATTTTTCAACTAAGTTGACTACAGTTTCTGGAACCAACTCCTCTCGATTTCTTGGAACTTTTTTAAAATTTCTATTTGTGCCTTTAGGTACTCATTTTCTCTCCTTAATTGTTCAATATCAGATAATTCCTCAGGACCTTTCCCATAACTGTATTGTTTTCCGATCCCTTGTGCTAAACGATATTGTTGCCCTTCACGATACCACTGCATCCACCCTTTAACCTGAGTAACATTGGTTATTCCGAATTTATCCATAATTTCACGGTTTGAATACTCACCACTCAATTTCATCTCAATAACGGCCATTTTAACTTCTTCTGAGTAAGCATTTTTCCTCCCCATAAGAAAACACCTCCTGAGTTACGTATTATTTAAAATACGATTCAGGGGGTGCTTTTTCCTTTGTCTTATTTAACTAGGTCTCTTCAAAGCCCAGCTCTTTTTATGTCGTTAAGCATTAAATTTTTTGTGCAATTCTTTTTCAACAATTGGCGGGACAAGCTCTGAAATCTTGCCATTATATTTGGCGACCTCTTTCACAATACTTGAGCTTAAGAAGGAATATTGGTTGTTCGTCATGACAAAAAAGGTTTCAATATCCTCATTCAATACCCGGTTCATCGAGGTTATTTGCATCTCATACTCAAAATCTGAAACCGCCCGAAGGCCGCGAAGAATGGCATTTGCATTTACGTTTTTTGCATAGTCTACGAGTAATCCCGAAAATTCGTCTATTTGTACGTTTGGTATATCTTTTGTAACTTCACGGATTAGCTCAATCCGTTCCTGAACCGTAAATAGCGGATGTTTTGCTATGTTATTTAATACCACTACATAAACCTTGTCAAAAACCTTGGCCCCTCTGCGAATAATATCTAAATGGCCATATGTAATTGGATCAAAACTACCTGGACAAACGGCTATACTAGCCAAAATGACTCCTCCTCTACTCTTCAACCATTCTTGAATAAATTGTCACTGCAATAATTCCATATTTTTCGTGTTTAATTTGTGTAAACCTTCCCACATTACGTGGTAATTCTACGTCAAAACTATGTTCACAAATAATAATTCCATTCGTTTTGACTAATTCCTGCTCGTCCATTTTTTCCATTAAACTAACGAGCTGCTGTTTTTTATAGGGCGGGTCTAAAAATATATAATCAAAGCTTATTTCTCTTTTGATAAGAGCTTTAATTGCTCTTTCGGCATCATTACGAAAGACTTCAGCTTTCTCTTCAAATTTACATGCTTTAATATTTTCGTGAATAACTTGGATTGCTTTCGACTCCCGGTCAATAAAGATAACCTTGTCCAATCCTCTGCTAAGCGCTTCCAAACCTAATCCGCCGCTTCCTGCAAAAAGGTCCAATCCCATACCGCCATCGAAATAAGGACCAATCATATTGAAAATTGCTTCTTTGACCTTATCCGTGGTTGGTCTGGTTGAATTACCTGGAACTGCCTTTAAGGGTCTACCTTTGCAACTGCCTGACACCACTCTCACTAATATATCACCACATTTTTATCTAATAAATAATCTTTTTCCATCCTATCATATTTTTGGCCTGAATTGAAATTTTATAAAAAAATACGTATAAGCTTTTTGGTGTTGGAAATAATGATATTAACAACATCAATTCGAGGATGTTGTTGCCAACCGCGGAGAAGACTTACGTTTCCCCATAAGTTCTTCCTCCGGTTTCTCCTCTCCCTTTGCCTTCTATCCTATTGTTAGGATGTAGAAGGACCCTGTAGAATTAATTCTGCAGGGTTTTTTTCTTTTTTCCCTTCAAAATAGAGACAAGAAGTGATAAAGTATTGATGAAATTAACAGCTAAAAGGGGAGTTTTTTTTTGATCCAGCGCTTTATAGAACTTGGAGAAGGATATTCTGATTTATATGAACTGATTGAACTAGCCAAAGCAAATCAGCATCGCCTGCAGCTTATGATGGCTCTCCACACTAAAATTGAAGATAAGGAAGTATCCTCCTTGGTTGTTGGTTTAAAACCTACAGACCCAGGAAAATTTCAAGCACTTTATATTTGCCGGGAAGGGATCCCAAATCCCAATTATACAGAAAACAAACGATATAATCTTTTTGCCCAAACTGCCAGGGAACTTGGTAAAGAAATTTATCAATTGTCAGTAAAACCTTCCTCTCTTTTTCATGAAAAAGATTTATTCTATCAGTATTTAATTGGAATTCTAAGATTGAATCATTATATCGTTCCACTTCAATAAGAAAGGTGAGGCAAAAGAATGCCCCACCTTTTTAAATGCCCATTTTATAATCATACTCTTTTGCTTTATCTGGCGCAGAATTCTCATATTCCATTTTTAAAAATGGCTTATAAGAAGGTTCTACTCGCTTTACAAATGAAAAAGAATTCAACTTTTCCATAATTCCTTCGACATCTTCGAGATTACAGTATAAAACAACATATTTCAGTTTTTTTGAAACGTAATGTACATTTCCGAAGCGTCTTAGCATTTTCGCTTGTTTTAAAGAGTATAGCCAAACCACCAATCCTTGTCTTTGAACAAACATACTTTTTACCCCTTCAGATAAACCATCATTTTAAATAAGTCTAGCATATTAAAACATTATATTTCAATTTAAACTTTTCTAAAAGCTTTGTAAAAGGGAAAAAAAATCAGCTAATAATAAGCTGATTTTTTCATCCGCATCCACAGCTTCCTCCGCCGCCGCAGCCGCTGCCATGGCCGCTATCAAAAAACGGATTGCCTGTCGGTACCTTAATATGTTTGGACACTGCTCCTCCAATTAACAAGCTAATTTCATCCAAAAGAGCTTGCAAATCATTCTCGGCTAACTTGAATTCTGCCACCAGCGGATCTAAATCCACTTCCCTTTTATATTCACGAATTTGGGACATGACCCTTTTATAGTCAGGATGATATTTCCCAAATCGCTGTACCTCTTCATAAAGCTCCTTTAAGTTTACAAAGCGATTAATTTTCCGCTGTGTCTCCTTATTGGTTTGCATTTTATATAAACATATCTGATAATGTTCTACAATTTCGGATTCTAATACCATTTTGGCTAACTGGTCTGCTTGATCCAATAATTCAATTCTTTCTAAAGTAGCAAGCAATTTGCGCTCACCTCCAAAGCTATTTTAACATGAAAGCTTGGAGAAAAACAAAATTTCCGTTTATTTAGGGATATTTACCACAAATTCCTTGTCTAAACCGTATGGTGCATTATTTAGTTTCACGACTTCAAGCTTTAATGTATGGCTGCCAGGAGAAAGATTTTTTATGATAAAAGCTGCAGAGGCGATTTCTAAATTCCTTTTTCCATCGACCCATACCACCATTTTGCCCACTTTGTGCTTGTTATGTTCTGATTCTCGAAAACTAATCCCTGTTACGATACATTCGACCATAACTTGATTTCCTCTTGTATGGTGCTTGACATAAAGGGAAGGAAATTCTTGTTTATTAAACCCTAATATAAATATGCCCAACAACATTATTAGACCTAGTGGAATAAATTTTTTCAACGCCCATCACTCCTTCTATTCCTGTATTTTTCGCCTCCTTAGCATTTTTTAGTCTTTAAGTAAAAAAATAAAAAAAGCCACATCTACTTGCATGTGGTCTTTGTTAGTTTTGATTTTTCATTGCCTGAAACATGCTATACATCATGGAAGCCATTTGTACACTATTTGAAAACTTTTCAACCTGGTCAGGTATCGTCTTTCTATAATAATGTAATGACGCTACCTCAAGAGACTGCAGGTCATATGGATTTCGTGACAGCTTTCGGTACCATAGCGGCTGCTCTCTAACAAATTGTTTTAAATCCTTTTGTCTTTCTAAATATTCAAGAACATCTTTACGCATACTTATCGTCACTTCCTCTAATCTTTTCTAAATTGAAATGGATGTTTAGGTCCTTCTGAAGGCTTTGCTGAACCGCCTGCAGCACCATTCCCTTGGAATTGAGAAATTACTCCTTGTATCGCACCGAGTGCCTGACTGAGGTTATTAATGTGATTTTGCATTTGATTTGGATCCATTTTCTTCACCATACCGATAACACTGGACATCCAATCTCCCTTAGACTCCGTACTTACTTCCGGTTCTGGACTTTTTTCTATTCCAAGTGTTTCCCAGCGTTTATCATCTTCCCCCAATAAGTACCAGTCCTCATATAACTCCTGCCAGGTTGCTTTCCCTTTCCTTACCTCTTGAATGAGATTTGGATTGTTTTTAACAAATTCTTTAAATTTTAATACGGATGGGTGCAAATTTTTTTGCGTCATATTTCTCACCTCTGCCCATAATCATCGCCAATAATACAATATGAAAAAGAATTTGAAATGTGAAACCTCTTATGAAGGTTAAAATATTTATTAATATTCTTGTAAATGGTAATATGACTTAAGAAAAAGATTTGAAAGAGGTAACAAGTATGAAAGATGAACTGCGTCAACTTTTAGAAAACTGCATCGAAACGGGGTCAGAGGAAGATTTAAAAGCCTTGTCTATCCTAATGGAAGGAGTTCAACGGAAGATTAATCGTAAAAACAATATCTATCTGGATGGGATTCTCCATATGGAAAAGAAAATAGACAATCATTCTTGTGAAATAATCATTCCACTTAATCCCACACTTGATAATAACTTGGGGATCGTTCATGGCGGAATAACTGCCACTGTAATAGACACTGCGATGGGGACACTGGCAAATAATCTTCTCCCAGAAGGATATGGTGCTGTGACCAATCAGCTTAACATCCATTATATTGCTCCAGGTGCCGGGGAACAGCTCCGCTGCAGAGCCGAAATGGTTCATCAAGGAACAAAAACAATGGTGGTTTCAGGAGAGGCTTACCGCAGTGATGGAAAAAAAATTGCCCATGCAACAGGTACCTTTTTTATCATAAAAAAATAATTGTGTGGGGAGATTGATTTAAGATGGTTACCGCCATTCTCATTCCGATTATTTGCCTTTATTTTTTTTGGCTTACACAGAAAGAAAGGAAAGAGCATGACAAAAAGTGGCTTTCCATGAGCCATGTCCATCCAGAAGCAGTTTTAACGGGGGAAATTAAAAGCATTGTTGAAGAGAAAGAGCGCTTTTATTACCATAGATACGTTTTTGTACAGATCCTTCAAATCCAAACGGATGCAAAATTAATTACGGCAAAAAAAATAACTCCCATTACTGAAAGTGTCATTACGGAATCTTTTCAAATAGGAGAAAAGATTCGTATAATTGGAAAATGGGACGGGACAAAATTTTTATTTAGTCAGTTTGAGAAACATGAATTTAAATAGGCTTTTAATCTGTCAGTTGATTTGCGCTCCAGGCGCTTCGCTTTCCGCGAGCGTGCCGGCGAGCCTCCTCGTCGCTTCGCTCCAATCAACTGAGTGTTTATAAATTAAGACCTTTTTCTAACCTATTTAAAAAATAAAAAAGAATTAAACGCATTTATCCAGGATGAAAAAGTGTGTTGCAATACCTTTTGTTAATCAACAGGCCTGATAGCAGGACAATCAATTCAAAAAAATTGCCGAGAAAAATACTTTTTCTCGACAATCTGAGGTGACAAGCAATTGTCACCTTTTTACGGTAGTTTATTGTTCAGCCTTTTGAATAAAGTTTTGGGTATAGTATTTCTTATAAACACCTACTCCAAGATGTGTATAGTCTTTATTTAATAATGAATCACGATGTCCCTTACTATTCAGCCAGCCTTCCACGACTGCAGGTCCATCTGTATAATTAGCAGCAATATTTTCTCCAGCCGATTGGTAGGCAACTTTTGCTGTTTTAAGCCGATTTGAAAGGTCTCCGAATTTTTTTGATGTATGGGAAAAATCATTGTTATCCGACATATCCTTACTATGACCAAAAGCCACCTCTGCGGTCGGAGTATCCCATTTTAAAGGCTTTAATTTGTGTCTTATGCGCAATACATTGGTAAGATCAAAGATCTCTTGTTCATTTCCGCGTTCGATCTCTTTCCACTTAGTTTCATCAGGTGTCGGAGGTTCGATTAATTGCCCGGTGTATACAAGTTCATAAGGACGTTGCTTAATCAGCGTGTCCGCATTTAGAAACCTAACACTTGAAAGATTTCCTGTAAACTTATCGATATATAATTGCACATAGACATTCCCTAACTGAACTATGGGCCTAAGATTCAAATCTGTATCATTCAATTCGAAACGATATGAATTTCCATTTAAATCGATATTAATATTTGTATCAATAAATTGTGTATTAAATATTTCCTCTACTGGCTGGCCAATCTCAAAAGGAGCGACATCCAGATTTTCACCAATGGCATAGATGGTCACAACTTGCTGATTTTCAACACCTATTTGTAAATACCGTTTATAATCCTGGTTATAAATATACCATTGATAGCCATATAGTGTTTCATCAATTCGAGCTGGTTTCCCTAATTCATTTTCAAGGGAAGCAATATCCTTGCCTATTAATAATGCTAATCCTTGCTTAGGCAATTCAGAAGCAGTTTTATTACTTGGCTTAGTATCAGGATTTTCTTGTACCCCCGATTGTTGCATTTCAGATGTATGATCTTCTTTTATCAGAACCTTATCTTTAGGTTTATCATTAATACTGGCATAGAATCCAATTGTTAAGAACACTGCTGACAGTACTAAGATTCTTAACAAAGCTTTCAGAGGCTTTCACCCTCTCTATTACTTTTTCTATCATTATATGTATAGATAAAATAATTATATCATCAATAACATGTTAAGTAATAGTTATTATCAAAAATGTCTGATAAATAAACAATTAAATAAATAAAACAGGTACTTTTGTACCTGTTTTATCATCGATTTTCTATTTTTGAAAATAATTTTTTTAATGCTGTACCCCGTTATAGTTTTGCTCAGAAATTTGCGTAAGAGCTTCTTTCGCTTGGTCATCTGTTAATTCACGAATAGCAAAATCCCCTAGTGAGACAATTCCGACTAGTTTTCCATCCTCAACCACTGGAAGCCGGCGTATTTGATTCTCCGCCATTAACTTAGCTGCATCATTGCTGGAGGTTTCCGGAGATACGGTGATAAGCTTATCGCTCATGATATCTTCCACTTTTGTTGAACCCGGGTGCTTTTCTGCTACTCCCCGAATTACAATATCCCGATCTGTTATCATTCCGACAAGTTTTTCTTGATCTACAATTGGGATGGCACCAACATTAAGTTCTTTCATTTTTACGGCAACTTCAAAGATGTTATCTAATAATGTACAGCATTCAATTTCATCTGTCATAATATCACGGATTGTTTCCATTTTCTCGCCCCCATGTTTTTTTGCTCGGAACATAATCTAGGTTGTCCAATAGAGAATGATTTATTCGTTGAATGTATCCATTGCAAGTTATCGCATTTTCCTCTATTATTAAAAATGAATTAAACTTGCTATAATACCAATACTGAATCTATAGGGGCATGGCATTGTTTTTTAGGAGGGATTTATTGTGAAATTCGAGAACATTGGAATTGAAAAATTTAAAGCTGAAATTAACCGTTTGGATGAAGTAATGCATAATCACGGTTTAATTCGCGCTGGTCAATGGGACTACGACCGTGTTACATATGACCGCAAGTTTGAAATGAAGGAAGGCGTCTTTTACCTTCGTGTTCAAGGCTATGCGGTTGAAGGTGATGTCGATACTTTTAAAGCAACAATTCAATTAATGACACCATTATTAGGAAAGCATTATTATCCTCATGGGGTAGAATATGGCGAGGGTGAAAACTTTCCAGCTTCCCTTGTTAGCCAGTGCAAAAAAATACTTGATGAAGTAAAGAATGAAGTTAGTAAATTTGCTGAGTAAAAAAGACAAGACGCGTGAACATAATCACGCGTCTTTCTTATTTTAAAACCCAAGAATTGCTTTTATCATGGAAGTCGTTTCTCCACCGCGGTAAAATACGTAAAGTAACAAGTAAACTGCTACACCGGTAATCGAAGTAAAGAACCAAACAATACTTGTAATGGGGCCTAGCCGGCGATGAAGAGAAAGATTATTTTTATAACCTGTTATTAAAGAAATTACACCTAATACTGCACCAATGGTAGCTAATGTGATATGAAATACTAAAAAAACGGTATAATATATTTTAATATTATCTGGGCCGCCGAATGAAGTATTTCCTATAAAAATGGTTCTAGAAGCATAAATAATAAAGAAAATTAGGGCAAATAAGCTTGCCATGAACATTGTCTTTTTGTGAGCCTCTATTTTTTTTTGCTTTATTTGCCACCAGCCGATAGCAACTGTAATCCCGCTTAAAACAATAAAGGTGGTACTTATTGTTGGTAATATCGGTAAGGAATTCATTAATAAGTCCTCTCTTTTTACATTTTTCTATAATAATAGTAGTGTATTTTCCCCTTGTTTTCAATCTAAATCCATTATTGACCAATGTTCAATGGCTGTGTTAAAGTGGCCTGTTGATTTCCGCTACAGGCGGCTTCGCTTTCCGCGGGCGGTTCGGGGAGCCTCCTCGGCGCTAAAGCGCCTGCGGGGTCTCCTCTGTCCCGTACTCCCGCAGGAGTCTCGCGCCTTCCTCTCCAATCAACAGAATGACAAAATTAACAATGTTCCTTAACACAGACTACTATAAAAAAATCTCCCAAGTGTCTGGGAGATTATTTGATCAGCGATGGATTCAATGATTGCTTCAATTCCCTGTCAGTTTCTGCTTGGTCTTTTCGGTACCATTCAAAGAAAACATGTCCAAGCATCAAGCCGTAAATGATTTCTTGGATGATTTTCATTAGCACACCGCCAAGCTGCTGGTCATGGATCAACGACATCGAACTAAACAGCTCAGGCCCGCTTAAATTTAAACTATCAAAGTTAGCAGTCCCCACACATAAGCTCATGACCTGTCCCCAAACATGTGGATCAGAATAAGTAGCATAAATAGGTGTATCAGCAAAAATAATAAGCGCACATGCAGGGGTTAACAGAATACCATCGGCAAATATATAGCCGACCTTTTTCAAACCGTTTAAGTTTTGATGTTCCGGCATTTGATTAATTAATGGCCACCACATAAAAATAGCAACAACAAACAAAAGAATGGAATAACCCGCATGCAGCCAAATATTTTGCATCACGTGATCGAAAATAATTGGAACATGGTAAAACGAAAAGAATCCATTAAATAGAATTAAAGCAATCAGTGGTCGTGTAAAAATCTTAAACAAAGAGTTGATTACACTAACACTAAAAAGCTTTCTCCAAATCCAAGTCGGTACACCATAAATAAAAATGGGCGGAACGATTAATACTAGGGCGGCCATTTGAATCATGTGCACCCAAAACATAAGGTGGGCAAGTAAATCAATAGGAGATCCCTTGATCGCATATAGAAGAACCATCGATACAAAAAATAATAAACCCTGTTTCTTTGTTAAAGGTTCACTGCCAGGAAATAAACTCCTGAATTTAGTAGTCAGGATAAAAAATCCCGCAGTTAAAACTGCCAATATTACTAAAAAATAAGGGCTCCAAAGTGCTTTAAAACCAAATATGTCTAAAGAAAGCACCGCATATCACCTCAGTATAAATTAAAAATAGCACAGCTCTATTATACCCTTGGCCTAATTGAGAAGCAAAGCGATGAAATTTTCCAGTTTTAAAAAAGAAAATCGGCCAAAGCCGATTTTCTTTTTTATCTATTTACCACCAAATAATCGTTGAAAAAGCTAATACTGTTATCGCTCCAACTAATACACCTGAATACAGGAAAAGCGATGGAGCTTCATGGCCTTTATGGCTCATATGCATGAAATAGTAAAGCTGAAAAATTACTTGAACAACAGCTAAAAGGATAATAAATGGAACTGTAAACCAAGAAGTAAATCCTTTAATAGCTACAGCCGCAAATGCAATTAAAGTCAAGAAAATCATTAGCGCAAAGGAAACTACCTGATATCTCATCTCTTCCGCATTTTTCCGGCGTCGATATTCAATGTCAACTCGTGGATTACCAGAATTTAATTGTGGATTTGCCATCTTTTATCCCACCATCCCCATTAAATATACTACGGTAAAGATAAAGACCCAAACAACGTCGATAAAGTGCCAGTATAAACTAAATACATAGAACTTTGGCGCATTGTAAAGGTTTAAACCGCGTTTTGCATTGCGCAGCATTAGGGTAATACACCATAACAAACCAAATGCAACGTGTCCACCGTGGAAGCCAACTAATGTATAGAAGGCAGATCCAAATGCACTGCTTGTGAATTTATGGCCTTCATGAACATAATGGCTAAACTCATAAACCTCTAGGCCTAGGAATCCGGCACCTAATAAAGCCGTAATTCCAAGCCAAACCATCATTTTGCTAAAAGCAAAGTTTTTCATGTGATACATTGCGTAAACACTTGTTAATGAACTCGTTAATAACAGCATAGTAGCCACAAATGTCAGCGGCAATTCAAATAAATCCTTTGCTAAAGGCATGTTTGTATTCGGTACTTTATCCTTCAATGCAAGGTAAGTTGCAAAGAGTGAGGCAAAAAGAACTGTCTCTCCGCCTAAGAAGAACCAAAAACCTAAGAATTTATTTTTCGCTTCAAGGGTTGATTTTTCCGGCGCAGCAGGCCATGTTTCATAAGTGAATTTTTCTTCAGCGTGCATTATGCCTTAACCCCCTTATCATCTTCGTCCATAAGCTCTTCTTTGTGAATATGGAAACCATGGTCATCTTTGACTGAACGAGTGAACATTGCGCCGAAAGTAATAAATAAGCCTATAATCATTACTGGCAATGCCCATGATACTTTATCTACATGATACATTGCACCAAATGCGGCAATGAATAATCCTAAAGACATAATAAACGGTAAAAATGATGAATTAGGCATATGGATATCACCTAGTGGTTCAGCAGGTGTCATACCCTTTTTACCTTCCATTTTTTCAATCCAGTATGCATCTAATCCACGAACAAGTGGCAGCTGCTTAAAGTTATAGAATGGCGGAGGTGATGGAATCGCCCATTCCAATGTTCTTCCGTCTCCCCATGGATCATTTCCAACTTTAACATTTTTAACGGAAGTCATGATGATATTGATTAACATAACTATGACACCAACAGACATAAATGCTGCTCCAAGTGAGCTAACCGCGTTGGCTGTCTCAAAACCTTGACCTGGAAGGTATGTGAATACACGGCGTGGCATACCCCATAGGCCTAAGAAGTGCTGGATAAAGAATGTCATATGGAATCCAATAAAGAAAGTCCAGAAGGTAATTTTACCTAATGTTTCATTCAACATTGTACCAAACATTTTTGGCCAATATAGGTGTGTACCAGCTAAGAGAGCAAATACTACACCACCGACAATAACGTAGTGGAAATGAGCGACTACAAAATAAGTATCATGATACTGATAGTCAGCTGCTGCAGCTGCAAGCATTACCCCAGTTACCCCACCAGCCACAAATGTCGGAATAAAAGCAAATGCGTAGTGCATTGGAGTCGTGAATTTCACACTGCCTCCCCACATCGTAAACAGCCAGTTAAAGATTTTTATACCTGTAGGTACACCAATTGCCATTGTTGCCACAGCAAAGATCGCATTGGCTACTGGTCCTAAACCTGTTGTAAACATATGATGTGCCCAAACCATGAATCCTAAGAAACCGATTAACACGGTTGCAAACACCATTGAAGAATAACCGAATAGACGTTTTCTTGAAAACATTGAGAAGATTTCAGAGAAAATACCGAAAGCTGGTAATACAAGAATATATACTTCTGGGTGACCGAAAATCCAGAAAAGATGTTCCCAAATAACTGTATTACCGCCCATTGCAGCTTCAAAGAAATGAGATCCAAACATACGGTCAAACATCATTAACACAAGGCCAACTGTTAATGGCGGGAAAGCAAATAAAATTAATGCTGAAGTTACAAATGTTGACCATGTGAACAAAGGCATCCTCATATACGTCATACCAGGTGCACGCATATTGATGATTGTAACAAGGAAGTTAATACCACCCATCAACGTCCCAAAACCTGATATCTGCAAACCTAAAATATAGAAGTCAACACCATGTCCCTTTGAGGCAATGGCAAGTGATGCATATGAAGTCCATCCTGCATCAGGTGCGCCGCCTAAAAACCATGAAAGGTTAAGGAACACTCCTCCAAAGAAGAATAACCAAAAGCTTACAGCATTCACAAATGGAAACGCCACGTCGCGGGCTCCTATTTGCAATGGCATTACCGCATTCATAAAGGCAAAAATCAGCGGCATTGCTGCAAGGAAAATCATCGTAGTTCCGTGCATTGTTATAATTTCATTGAATAATCCTGCACTTACAAAATCATTATTTGGCACTGCAAGCTGGATGCGGATAAATACTGCCTCAATTCCGCCTACTATGAAGAATAATCCACCTGCAATGAGATATAGGATAGCGATTTTTTTATGGTCAACGGTTGTTAAAAAGTCCCATAAAGTTGCGCCGAATCCCTTTTTTTGAGCATAGGTACTCACAATTTTACCTCCCTTTCAACCAATTCCCCTTTTATTCCTGAACCTTTAATCCCATTAAATAATCTGCTAATGCATCAATTTGATCATCGGACAGGTTACCATATTTACCAGTCATCAAGTTACCTGGCTTATACGTTTCAGGATTTTCAATCCACTTTTTCACATTTTCTTTATTATGTTCCATTATACCCGCTACGCGAGAACGGTCACCAAAGTTTGATAAGTTTGGTGCGATTCGTGCAGTATCAGGCATTTTGTTAGCAGGTGTAACGGCGTGACAGCCGATACAGCTCTTATTAAAAATTTCTTGTCCTTCTGAAGCTGCGGCAGTTGACGCTTTTAACGGTTCTTTTACATCTTGCATTGCCGTTACCCAAGCATCGAACTTATCCTTGCTAATTGCTTTTACTTTAAAGTCCATCAAAGCATGGGATGGACCACAGAGCTCCGCACATTTACCATAGAAAAGATTTCCTGCATCGTTTGCTTTTTTATCATCGAACTCAAGCCAGAATTTATTGACATTTTCAGTATTGACATCCATCTTTCCACCAACAGCTGGAATCCAGAATGCGTGTTTAACATCTGCTGACTTTAAGTTGAAATATACTTTTTCATTTGTAGGAACAACTAGTTCATTACTTGTTACAATTTTCTGTCCTGGGTATTCAAAATCCCACCAGTATAAATGGGCACGAACGTTTACCACGAGTGCCTTTGAATTCTTCTTGTCCATCGGAGATACATCTGCAAGCTTAAATGTAGCTGCCACAGTTGGAACAGCGAGAACTAAAAGTAAGAGAATCGGAATAACTGTCCAAATAATTTCTAGTTTGTGACTACCTTCAACCTGTTTTGGAATTGTCTCGTCTTTTCTTCTAAAACGGATAAAAACCAAGACGAAAATAACCATTACTACAATGATTACTCCAACCATTATCAATGTACTAAGCTTCATTAAATCATATTGCATGTCTGCAACTTCACCGGCAGGATTCAACGTAGAAAGGTACGGTTCACCACATCCGGAGAGTACAAGCGCTAAAATCGCAAACAACGATATCAAACGCCACTTTGCAAGCCTTTTCATAGCTTAATCAAACCCCTCTTTCGCTTATAAATTCTTGAATTTTTTTTGACCAAAGAAGTATGTAGGATGATTCTTCCCTATTCAATAAAAAGTACTATTGTTCACAGGAAAGAATCGTTTAGCAAAACTAAATTAATGTAACTAAAACCATCGCCACAAAAATAATAGTTAAATATTGCAATGAATAAACAAACATTAGTTTTGCCCACTTTATGTCATCTTTGATCCTATATCCATAAATCCCTAACACCAGCCAGCCAATATTTAGTATGGTAGCTAGAATTAGAAATGGGATTCCTAATTTAGTTAGAAAAATTGGGATTGGCAACAAAAGCGCCACCCAGATTAAAATATGAATTTTTGTGGTTTTAAATCCTTTAACCACAGGAAGCATTGGAATTCCCGCTGCTCTGTACTCCTCAACCCTTCTCATGGCAAGTGCATAAAAGTGTGGCGGCTGCCAAACAAACATCAGGACAAATAAGGCCCATGCCATTGGATCAAGATTTCCATCTACTGCTGCCCAACCAATTAATGGCGGAACTGCTCCTGAAATACTCCCGATTATTGTGTTCGATACCAATTGGCGTTTTGACCACAGTGTATAGAGGCAAACATAACTAAAAACTCCAAGCAGTCCAATTACTGTTGCAGTCCAGGTAGTAAAGAATAAAAACAGTGTTCCCAGTCCAATAAGTAAAATACCCAAGCCAAGAACTTTTACCGGAAGTACCTTCCCTGTTACTGTAGGTCTAGCCTTTGTTCTATCCATTAAATGGTCAATATCCCGATCCACGTAATTATTAATTGCACATGAACCAGCAATAATGAGTGAGGAACCTGCTACTGTATAAAATACAATATCAAGGTTATTTAAAAAGCTTTGCCCTGAAAAATGCAGTGCCAGCCATAAACCCGAAAAGGTGGTAATAAGATTAGAATTCACAATTCCAATTTTTATTAGTGCCATAAAATCTTTCCAAACAGAAGTTTTTTCTGTATCAGCATGAAGGCTTGAAGTACCATTCTCAAGGGTGGCATCTCCATAAGCCTTTGGGTTGGACATATTTTTTCCTCCTAATCCTTAATAACCAATATTCACTAACAGAAGCGTATCAATTCTACTTTTATTTTTCTATTTCCATTAATTTCCGTGATTTCAACAACACTTTCTCTGTATATTAAATCACACTTTGCGATATTTTTGTGAACTTTTTTTGAATAATTTTTGACTAATTTGTGTCAATGGCTATTCACTGCTTATTATACTGCATTTTTTAAAATCTAGTTAAAAAATAATATGTATTTTCCAATCCTCCATACTAGTTCTAACAAACTCCATATAGAGTTTCAACGTTTTTCACTATAATAATAGTGTAAAATATAAATTATTTATTAGGATATTTTGACTAAAAAATTTACCTTAAAAATCTTGACTGAAATTCTGTTCTTTTTCCTTTTTATTCGTTATGATGGGATAGGTACTTTTAATCTTTCTACTTTTTTCATTCATTATACTGTCAAGGAAATTCTTTGACAAATGATTGAACTTTTTTAAGAGGTGAATTTTTTGCGACGCTCTTTGAAGTGGTTGGCTGTAGCCACTACAATCGTAATGATCTTTATATTAATTGGAGGGGCTTTAGTTACAAAAACTGGTTCTGGAATGGGATGCGGCCACACTTGGCCTTTATGTCATGGTAAGTTTTTACCTTTAGAAATATCTCCTAAATTAATCATTGAACTAGCCCATAGGCTTGTCTCAGGTGTTGGTGGAATTATGGTGTTAGTTCTATCCATTTGGTCCTGGAAGGAAATTGGTGATATAAGGGAAACAAAATTTCTTTCTTTACTTTCATTCTTTTTTTTACTTCTGCAGGGCTTAATTGGCGCTGCCGCTGTGAAATGGGGCCAATCTGATTTTGTGCTTGCCTTGCATTTTGGGATTTCGCTCATTTCGTTCGCATCTGTGTTTTTATTAACCTTGCTTATTTTTGAGGTTGATAAAAAATTTGAAGCAGAAAAACTGGTAATTGATAAGCGAATGAGATTCCATATTGTAGCGGTATCTATTTATAGTTATCTGGTCATTTATTCCGGAGCTCTTGTGCGCCATACAAAATCAAGCCTTGTTTGCCGGGATTGGCCATTGTGCCTGAATGACGCCCCAGCGCTTCCAAGTAATATGTACGAATGGGTGCAAATGGGACATAGGGCTGCAGCAGGAATCATTTTTATCTGGATTGCCTATATTACTCTTTTAGCCGTTCGCCATTATAAGAACCAAAAAGTTCTATATTGGGGCTGGATTATTGCCTTCATCCTTGTCTGCTTACAAGTGATTGCAGGAGCTTTGATTATTTTTACCAGCTTAAATCTATATATCGCTCTGCTGCATGCCTTCTTTATAACATGCCTGTTTGGTGTTTTAAGTTACTTTATCCTTTTATATTCGAGGACAAAAAGGAACCACTAAAAAGAGCTGCCGAAATCTTTTCGGCAGCTCTTTTTTTAAGCCTTATTTAATTCAAGCAATAAATCCCCCGTCTGAATAGCATCTCCATTTACTACATAGATGTCCTTAATTACCCCTGTAAATGGTGCTTGAACGGTAGTTTCCATTTTCATCGCTTCTGTAATCATTAAATGATCACCGCGTTCTACCCTTTCCCCTTTCTCTACCAGTACCTTAATAACTGTTCCTGGCATCGAGGCCGAAAGATGGAGTTCATTTTTTGGATCAGCTTTTAACCTGGATAATACCGTGGCTTTAATACTTTCATCTTTAATAACCACTTCACGAGACTGTCCATTTAATTCAAAATACACAATTCTTGTTCCATCAGCTTGGGCCTGACCTATTGAGACAAGCTTTACAATCAGTGTTTTTCCTGTCTCGATCTCTACTTCTATTTCTTCACCCAATCGCATTCCATATAAAAATGTTGGGGTGTCGAGTACTGAAATATCTCCGAATTGTTCAACCGTCTTGATATATTCCAGAAATACCTTAGGATACAGTGCATAGGAGATAATTTCAAAGGTAGTAACCTGTCTGCCAAGTTCTTGATATAACTCTTTCTTTAGCTGTTCAAAATCAATGGATTCTAACAGCTCTCCCGGTCTGACCTCTAATGGTTTTTTTCCTTTTAAAATCACTTTTTGTAGTTCCTCAGGAAAACCTCCATGAGGCTGTCCAAGATATCCCTCAAATAATTCAATAACAGAATCAGGAAAATCAAGTGACTGTCCCTTTTGTAACACATCCTCCTCTGACAGCTCATTTTGCACCATGAATAATGCCATATCGCCGACTACCTTTGAGGAAGGGGTAACCTTAACAATGTCTCCAAACATCTTATTTACACGGGAGTACATATCTTTAACTTCATCCCACTGTTCTCCCAGCCCGACTGCTTTTGCCTGCTGCTGAAGATTACTGTATTGTCCCCCAGGCATCTCATGCTGATAAACCTCGGAATGCGGTGATAATATCCCACTTTCAAAATCCTGATAATACTTACGGACATCCTCCCAGTAATAGGATAACTTTTCAAGTGCAGCGATATTAACGGCCGGTTTCCTGTTTGACCCTTCTAGAGCGTAATGTAAAGAATTAGCACTTGGCTGGGAGGTTAAGCCCGCCATTGTACTTAGTGCCGTATCCACGATATCTACACCACCAGCTATGGCACGTGCATAAGTGAAAATTCCGTTTCCACTGGTATCATGTGTGTGGAGATGGATTGGAATATCAACCGCTTCTTTTAATTCAGATACTAGCCTATAGGCTGCTTCCGGCTTCAATAAGCCTGCCATATCCTTTATTCCTAAAATATGAGCCCCTTGTTTCTCAAGTTCTTTAGCCAATGTTTTATAATAGGCTAGATTATATTTGGTTCTTGTTGGGTCCAAAATATCACCGGTGTAACAAATGGATGCCTCCGCAATTTTTCCTGTTTGTCTAACGGCATCAATGGCCGTTTCCATTCCCTTTACCCAGTTTAAGCTGTCGAAAATTCGAAACACATCAATTCCGGCAGAAGCCGATTGCTGAACAAACTCTTTAATTAAATTATCAGGGTAGTTTTTATAGCCGACGGCATTCGCACCGCGTATCAACATCTGAAACAAAACATTTGGAATTTTTTCACGTAATGTTAATAAACGATTCCAAGGATCCTCTTTTAAGAAACGATAGGCCACATCAAATGTGGCACCTCCCCACATTTCAAAAGAAAATAACTCTGGTAAAAGTTTTGCTGCAGGTTCGGCAATGTGAACAATATCTGTTGTCCTCATACGAGTCGCTAATAAGGATTGATGAGCGTCCCTGAATGTCGTGTCCGTTAATAAGACTTGCTTTTGACTTTTAACCCAATCAATCAGTCCTTCAGCACCATACTTATCTAGTATTTGCTTCGTTCCTTCTTGGTATGGCATGTCATATGGTAAGGCTGGAATTCTTGGCTTTGATAATACAGGTCTTTTCTTTTTTTCAATGCCAGGAAAGCCATTTACGGTAACTGTTCCAATATAACTAAGCATTTTGGTTCCACGGTCTTTACGTACGGGAAACATAAACAGCTCAGGGGTTGTGTCAATAAAAGACGTATCATATTCACCATTTCTAAACTTCTCATGTTTGACGACATTTTCTAAAAAAGGAATATTTGTTTTAATTCCTCTTATTCTAAATTCCTGTAAATTTCGAACCATTTTGGAAGCAGCTTGTTCAAAAGATAATGCCCATGTTGAGAGCTTAACAAGCAATGAATCATAATATGGTGTAATCACCGCACCTTGAAAACCATTTCCAGCATCCAGCCTTACCCCAAATCCTCCGCCAGAGCGATAAGCCATTATTCTTCCTGTATCTGGCATAAAATTATTTAGGGGATCTTCTGTGGTAACACGTGACTGAATGGCGTATCCATTCAGCTGGATTTTATTCTGCTCAGGAATCCCAATAATCGGACCATGAAGGTCATGACCTTCAGAAACTAAAACCTGGGTTTGCACGATATCAATTCCTGTTACCATTTCCGTTACGGTATGTTCAACTTGTACTCTCGGGTTTACCTCAATAAAATAAAAGTCATTTCCAGCGACAAGAAATTCAACAGTACCAGCATTTAGGTAGGATACATTTTTCATTAATTTTACTGCTGCATCACATATCCTGCCCCTCAATTCATTAGAAATGGAGACACTTGGAGCAACCTCGACTACTTTTTGGTGCCGCCTTTGTACAGAGCAATCCCTGTCAAACAAATGGACTATATTCCCCTGCTTGTCACCGATGATTTGCACCTCAATATGTTTTGGCTTTTCAATAAGCTTTTCCACATATACTTCGTCATTCCCAAATGCTGCTTTCGCTTCAGACTTCGCACGGTTAAATGCTTCCTTAACCTCTTCACGGCTTCTGACGATTCTCATCCCACGGCCCCCACCGCCAAGTGAAGCTTTAATAATGATCGGGTATCCATGCTTCTCTGTAAAATCCTCTACTTCGGCAAGATTATTTACAGGACCATCACTTCCAGGAATAACGGGAATATCCGCCAACTCTGCCTGCTGTCTTGCTTTAACCTTATCTCCAAACATATCAAGGTGTTTCGAGGTCGGGCCAATAAAAATAATCCCTTCATCTTCACATCTTTTCGCAAAATGAATATTTTCAGACAAAAATCCATATCCCGGATGGATGGCATTGGCTCCGCTTTTTTTAGCAATAGCAATAATACCATTAATATCCAAATAGGCGTCAATTGGTTTTTTGCCTTCCCCAACTAAATAAGCTTCATCTGCCTTATAACGATGATAGGCTCCAGAATCTTCCTTGGAATAAATCGCAACAGTCCGAATATTCAGTTCTGTGCAAGCGCGAAAAACCCTAATCGCTATTTCTCCCCTGTTGGCAACCAACACTTTATTGATTTGTCTAGTCACTAGTAGCACCTCAAATTCTATGTATTTTCAAAAACGCGAGGATCTTAAAAGGCCCCCGCGTTTTGATTACAGATAAAAAACATTTCCATCACGATTCTGTTGTTTTTTTTCAATTTGTTCCTGATTATTTTTATATTTTTTCTCATATTTGACAAACATCGAAACATTAACAAGAATTCCAGTTGCAGCAGCAAGCATTAATAGGGATGAACCACCGTAGCTAATATATGGCAGCGGTACACCAGTTAGTGGAATAATTCCTGATACACCAGCTAAATTGATAAAGGTTTGGATTCCAATCATGCTTGATATCCCAATTGCAAGCAGACTTCCAAATGGGTCTTTACATTGTACACCTATATAAATTCCTCTTAATACAACATAAGCCAATAAAAGAATGACGAAGCCCACACCCCAAATTCCTAGTTCTTCTGCAATAATAGCCATAATAAAGTCTGTATGTGATTCAGGCAAATAGCCAAGTTTTTGAATACTTTTTCCTAAACCAAGTCCATTAACCCCTCCAGAGCCAATGGCTATGTACGAGTTTGCCAAATGAAAACCAGCATCTTGGGCATCAGCAAAGGGATTTTTTAGAACGTGAAAACGGCTCATTTGCTCCGCAGAAAATAACTTTCCAGTTGCCCATAAGACTATTATTACCGGGATAAGAATGATTAGTGCCGATATTACTAATTTAGCAATACTTTTTGGATTCATCCCAGAGGATAAAATGATAGTAGCTGCAATAAGGGCGATGATGAATGCCGTACCAAAGTCTGGCTGAATAATAATAAGAAAACATACTACAAACAAATATACCAAGGGAGGCAGGACACCCTTATTAAATTGATTGATATAGGCTTGCTTTTTTGCATAAACAGACGCTAAATAAATAATCACAGCCAGCTTTACAAACTCGGCGGGTTGAAATAAAAAATTGCCTATTTGATACCAGCTCTGTGCATTATTCTTTGTTTGTCCAAAAACGAATAAACCAAGCAAAATAATAATTGATGCAAATACCATTGGGACCTGAAACCATTTAGTAAACTGCATCATTTTATATGGAATAATAGCTGAAACGATAAAGATCAAAGCAAAACCTAGCAAAAATATTTTTTGTCTTTGATAGAAAAAATCGCTGGCAACTTCATATCTTTGGACAGCATACGCCATACTGGCACTATAAATCATTACCAGGCCAAAAGCACATAATAGGATTATGGCAATTATTAATGTATAATCATAGGATTTTAATATTTTTTTAACCATTTTTTATTTCCTCATTTTCAAAAATAATTTTCATGTATTATTATAATGGATTCTGCTGTTCATTACTTGAGGAAATGTTACCGTTAAGATATTCATTCAATAGAGAATATTCTGAATAAGTTAATTAACAAAAAACCCAAACAATTACATTCCATTGTTTGAGTTAATGACGTTTATTTTCTTAAAGATGCGTCATGCAAGGCGGATAATTCTCTTTCTAATTTATCTAATATCGCCTTTCCATCTTTACCATCTATTAAGCCTAATCGAACAGCAAAGTCTATTTCTCTTGAAAGGCCAAACATTTGCGTATCCAACACCTCTTCATAAAGAGGACATTGAGGGGCCGTGAGATTGTCCATTTGCACTTTGATAAGCTTTAAAATTTTTTCAGCGTCAGCCTGCAATAAAGCAAAGGCTTTTTCCTGGTGATTCACGATCATTTCAGACGCCAACATTCATCCCCCCATTTCAGAGCGATTATTCAACTTATCTATAAATTTTACCTTTTACTATCAAAAATTGCAAGAACAATAAGGTTTACTGCATGGATTATGACATTCCTTTTAAAAAAAGCTATACTTATTATTGTGAACTTTAGGGGGTAAAACTATGGAAAATATTATGATGATTACAGGAAAAGTGAAATATACGATAACTCTTGATCCAGGTGTCTGGATTTTCGACGACCGCCGCGTTGATTTAACCACGTATTTTTCGAAGGAAAAAGAGAATGTGAATGCATTGGAGGAGTATACAAAGGCTGTCTCTAAGCATTGGGATCGTGAGATTACTGAAGGAGCAATCTATCCGCCCACTTTAAAGACAGAGAAGAGCTTTGAAAAAGTAAAAGTTTTGACTGGCACCTTTGGAATTCCTATTAAGCCATTTTTGCAAAATGCGGAACCAGCCGATGATGCTAGTACTCTTGTCGTGCAATGTTCCGACAAGGATTATGAGTTTCCCTTGGATGAGGCCTATGAGTTAATACTGGGCTTTTCTAATAACGGCAAACCATTATCCCTTGACGGTCCTGTTCATGTTTATATGGGAAATGGTTCTAATCAGGAAAATCCTATTAAAAATGTAACAGGGTTCAAGCTTAAATAATAAGACGGGTGCCAAGCGGCGCCCGTTTTATTATTTAAATTATAGTAAATCCGCGGCAAGTCTTGCCAGACCAGATCTTTCCCCTTTTAATAGTTTCACATGGCCTGAAATGACCTGGTCTTTGAACCGTTCCACGACATACGTCAGACCATTGTTATAGGCATCAAGATATGGATGATCAATTTGTTCCGGGTCACCCATTAATACAATTTTACTTCCCTCTCCTACACGAGTTAAAATCGTTTTAACTTCATGTTTTGTTAGGTTCTGCGCTTCGTCGATGATTATAAATTGTTTTGGTAAGCTTCTTCCGCGTATATATGTTAACGCCTCTACCTCAATTGAGCCCATTCCAGCTAAAATAGCATCTAATTCACCTGGTTTTTTGGTATTAAATAGATATTCTAAATTGTCGTAGATAGGCTGCATCCACGGACGCAGCTTTTCCTGCTTTTCTCCCGGTAAAAAACCCAAATCCTTTCCAACAGGTACGATTGGCCTCGCAACCAAGAGCTTTTTATATTCCCGGAAATCCTCTGTCTGCATCAATCCCGCGGCAAGGGCTAGCAAGGTTTTCCCTGTTCCTGCTTTTCCAATTAAGGTGACTAGTGGTACATCCTTCCGCAGCAATAATTCAATTGCCATCGTTTGCTGGACATTCCTTGGATGAATCCCCCATACATGTTCTTGATTTAATACCAATTTCTTTACTTTTTTACTCGTTTTATCTACCATCCCTATTGCTGAAGCTGAACTGCCATTGGAATCTTTCATGATGAGAAACTGATTTGGATAAAATGGATGATTCGCGATTTCTGAAAGAATTAATTCTCCTTTTTCATAAAAACGGCCTAATAACTCAATT
Source organism: Neobacillus bataviensis (assembly GCF_019969725.1). The sequence goes on along the minus strand of NZ_JAHXYW010000019.1, from coordinate 7,369 downwards.
GGTATAAATACTTCATAAAAACCCGTATATATATGATCGATTTCCACAACACGGTCATTTAAAAAATCCTCTGCATCTAAGCCAATTGCATCAGCTTTTACTCTGACAAGAGCATCTTTACTGACAAGAATTACCGGTTTTCCATTTTCCTTTGTTTGCTCTTCTAAGTATAAATTTTTCGCCACCGCAAGGATGCGGTTGTCATTAGTTTTTTCGATAAATATGTCTTGAAGCTCATGAAAGGTGCGATGATTTAACTCAATTCTGATTGACCCCCCATTTTCGAGTGGAATCTTTTCATGAAGCTTGCCTGAGGCCCGAAGACCATCAATTAATCTTGATACATGTCTTGCGTTTCTCCCGACTTCATCCATGTACCTCTTCTTTGAGTCCACTTCTTCGAGAACGACTGCCGGAATAACAACTTCATTGTCTTCAAAGGAGAAAATGGAATACGGGTCCTGTAGCAAGACATTTGTATCTAACACGTATATTTTGCTCAAAGCGACGCCTCCGCTTCACTTGGTGTAAGGCTTGTTAAATATGGATTAAACAAACCTTTTGCTAGATTGGACTTTGGTAAAATATATGTTTATTGGAATAAAGATAGAAGACGTTCCGCACAATAAATGTTAACAAGACTTTCTTGAAGGTGGGGTTAAAATGAAGTATTTCTTGATGTCATTTACTATCTGTTTATTTCTTAGCGGCTGTAATACCAATAATAATAAAGAAATTGCCAAAAATGGAAATCAGTCGTTAGTGAATGTTAAAAACAGTTATATTGAAAATGTTGATCGTAAAACAGGACAGCAAATATCCAAGCGGTTAGTCAAATTGGCAACCAGTATACCAAATGTTAATGATGCAACAGCCGTTGTTTTAGGTAAATATGCGATTGTCGGTATTGACGTAAATGCAAAAATTGATCGTTCCCAGGTAGGCTCCATTAAATATTCTGTAGCTGAGAGCTTAAAAAAGGATCCATATGGGGCTAATGCAGTAGTCGTGGCTGACGCTGATACAACCCAGCGTTTAAAAGAAATACAAGCAGATATTAATAAAGGAAGACCTGTTCGAGGGATTATGGAGGAGCTGGCAGATGTTGCAGGCCGCCTAATGCCTGAGATACCAGGAGACTTAATTACACCAAGTCCGAAAAACGCAACTGAAAAACCGGACAAAAAGCTGCCATCAGACGAAGAAAAAAAGCTTAAAAAGGAACAGGAAGACCAATCGAATCATTATAAATAAGGCTCTTTTTGTAACCTTTGTTACATTTAGAACTTTTTAAGGGACATTTAAAAAGTTAATGAAAAAAAGCTTAGGATTTCCTAAGCTTTTCTCATTGCTTCCATAACCTGTCGATCTAATTTTTCTGCTGCATTTTTATCATATGTTTTATCGTATTGAACTTCTGTCACAATTTTTGACCCGTAAAACATTACATCTCTAACTTCTTTAATAGTTATCTCGACCAAAGCCAATTTTAACGGAACTTCAGGAAGTCTTTCTTCTTTAATGATTGCTTCTCCCTGAATTGAATATGTAGATTCGTTAGCAATTAAATTTATGACGGCTTTGTTATTATTTTTAATATTCTCGAGAATTCTCGAACGGTTATCGACTGCAAAGTAAAGCGTACTTTCATCTTTCGCTAGTACCCAGGAAATTGCACTAACATTTGGGCCTCCAGTTTCATGATCAATTGTGGCTAATGTAACGAATCTTTCCTTTTGCAGTTCATCATATAAAGGCTTTATCAGCCTTTCTTCTACCTGATTTGCCATTTTTTACAACCCCTTTATTCTTTCCAAATATCTATTTTAAAACAGACATTCTCATATTACTACTATCCCTTTTTTTTAACAACTTAAACACTTATTTTACGTAACGCCCATTGAACTGGTATAGTATAATAAAATTATTCCATTTTGATAAATAAATTAAGAGGTGCTTTAATGAGAGTGAAATGTGTAATTTGCGATAAAATTGAAGCGATTGAAGATGAGTCATTAGCAGCAAAGCGGCTCCGAAATCGCCCTATCCATACATATATGTGTAAAAGCTGCAGCGAGAGAATTGCTGAGAAAACAAATGCCAGAATAGACACGGGTAATTTTAAGTTTTATCGGGCAAAATCGGAGAAAGATGATTGGTAAAAAGAAAAGCGAAAGCGCCTTGATCAGGGAAAAAAGCAGTTCATTTTTTCCTAGGGGCGACAAGCATAAGACAAGCCGGCGGGAAGTTTGCTTTTTAACCTTTCTCGACGGATTGGCTGTAGACCATCGAGCCCCTAGGCGCTGGAGCTGGAAAAAGAAGGAGGAAGGCATATCCCTTTACGGAATATGCCTTCTTTTTTATTCTTCGATTGGGTAATTCTCATACTTTTCTGGCTCTTGATTAATTTGATTGAGCATTACCTCAATCAATTCACGGGGATACCGCGTTTTTTTATTTTCCCCATTTTGTTGATAAGACAAATAATACATCATATCATCGGTAGTGATTTCTATGTTCGATACATGATGCTGCGAGGATAAAATATCATCAAAAAGATCAAGCGTTTCTTGAGCGGCTGTATCATCGGGACGAGCATCACAGACTATCTTAATCGTAAGCCAATTATAAAGTGCATCCTGTAAGGAATTCATTTTCCTGTTCCCCCGTTATTTTGCTTCCGTCTGCTGCTTCTTTGATTGGTGTAAGCGGATTTTATATATTATTAAGATCAAAGCCGCAACGACAAGACCCTCGGCAACAGGCAAAAAGATTCCCAAAAAAGTAAGAATTGTACACCCTACAAATAAAAAGATGTAAATGATAATTGATTTTCCAAGCGGCAGCTTTTTGGCAAAACCTAGTTTATAAACAACAATTGATAATGCCACAATTGTTAAATATAAAAGCCACATACCGACTTTGGGTTGTTCGCTTACCTTATAGAGTGCAGCAAAGAATGAGAGTCGTTCTGCAACATCCACGACAAAACCTCCTAAATTAACTCATTTCAGCGTATTTCTTCTTTTTCGCCATTTTTTCACGTTCGTTTTTATCAAGAATCTTCTTTCGAAGACGGATTGATTCAGGAGTTACTTCGCAATATTCGTCATCATTTAAATACTCTAATGATTCCTCTAATGTCATGATTCGTGGTTTCTTAATGACAGATGTTTGGTCTTTATTAGCTGACCGAACATTCGTTGCTTGTTTCATCTTCGTAATATTAACAGTTAAGTCATTTTCACGAGTGTGCTCTCCGACGATCATGCCTTCGTAAATTTCTGTTCCTGGTTCAACGAAAATCGTGCCACGGTCTTCAACCTGCATGATACCATAGGTAGAAGCTTTTCCAGATTCCATGGAAACAAGTACACCTTGGTGTCTGCCTCCAACATTTCCTTGTACCATCGGCTGATAGCTATCGAAAGTATGGTTAATAATTCCATAACCGCGAGTCATTGTTAAGAACTCTGTAGTATAGCCAATTAAACCGCGTGCAGGAACATTAAAGATCAAACGAACCTGACCGGTTCCGTTGTTAATCATATCGAGCATTTCACCTTTACGGGCACCAATGGATTCCATCACTGCACCTGTATGCTCTTCTGGAACATCGATTTGAACTCTTTCAATCGGTTCACAACGAACGCCATCAATTTCTTTTACGATTACTTCCGGCTTTGACACTTGAAGTTCATAGCCTTCACGACGCATATTTTCAATCAAAATAGATAAATGCAGCTCTCCACGGCCAGATACAATCCAAGCATCAGGTGAGTCGGTATTTTCAACACGCAAGCTGACATCTGTTTGTAATTGAGCACGAAGTCTTTCCTCAATTTTTCTCGAGGTTAAATACTTACCTTCTCTTCCAGCAAATGGACTGTTATTAACGACAAAAGTCATTTGAAGTGTTGGTTCATCGATTCTTAAAATCGGCAATGCTTCCTGATGTTCAACAGGACAAACCGTTTCACCAACATTAATATCTTCCATACCGGAAACAGCAATTAAATCTCCAGCTTTTGCTTCCTGAACTTCTTCGCGTTTTAATCCAAAGAAACCAAAAATTTTGGTAACACGGAATTGTTTTACAGATCCGTCTAATTTCATCAATGCAACTTGCTGTCCAACCTTCATTGTTCCACGGAAAACGCGGCCGATTCCGATTCTTCCGACATAATCATTATAATCAAGAAGTGCTACCTGGAATTGAAGCGGTTCTTCACGGTTATCAATCGGTGCAGGAATATGATCAACAATGGCATCATACAAGGATTGCATGTTTTCGTCTTGCTTGTCTGGGTCAGTGCTAGCTGTACCATTTATAGCTGATGCATAGATAACCGGGAACTCAAGCTGGTCCTCTGTAGCATCAAGCTCGATAAATAAATCAATCACTTCATCGATTACTTCTGCAGGACGAGCAAAGTCACGGTCAATTTTATTGACAACAACAATTGGTGTTAAGTTTTGTTCTAATGCTTTCTTTAGAACAAAACGAGTTTGCGGCATACATCCTTCGTAGGCGTCAACCACAAGCAATACCCCATCAACCATTTTCATAATACGCTCTACTTCTCCTCCGAAGTCAGCGTGTCCAGGTGTATCTAAGATATTGATTCGAGTATCTTTATACTGAATCGCTGTATTTTTCGCAAGGATAGTAATTCCGCGTTCTCTTTCCAAATCATTCGAGTCCATCGCACGCTCTTCCACGTGTTCGTTCGAACGGAATGTACCTGATTGTTTTAACAATTGGTCAACCAACGTTGTTTTTCCATGGTCAACGTGGGCGATTATCGCTATATTACGAATATCTTCTCTAATTTTCAAAAATTTCCACTCCTGCCTTTATTCTATAAAAAATAAAACTATTTATAGTTTCCCATTTACAACTAAAACATTATACCATAATTAAAGTGGAAACCTAAATGCATTTTATGTAGAATGAAAATAAATATAAATTTGAGGGGCAAAAATAATGAAAAACATTAAATGGCCATTACTGATTTACGCAATTTTAGCAGCAGCAAGCATTATGGGGATAGGCGTTGCCATAAGTGAAAAAAGCATTCTTGGTATTATCGGCTGTATACTGGCTGTGATTGTTATAATGGGACTAGGTTTTTCCACAAAAAAAAGAATGCGTGAAAACGGTAAACTATAAAAAAGAAGCCAATTGTTTTGGCTTCTTTTACCATTTTCCATCCTTTAAATATTCCTTCAGTATCGTTTGGTGAAGACCTGGTTTGGCAGCAAAAAGGGAGTCCTGGGTTAGAAAATCCAGCTTTTCTCCTCTTAAATTTGTAACAATCCCGCCTAGTTCCTCTATTATAACCACCCCAGCAGCATAGTCCCATGGCGATAACCTCATGGAAAGGTATGAATCCACTCTTCCCGTAGCCACGAACACCATTTCAAGGGCAGCTGTTCCATAAGACCTTGTTCCTCTGACAGCCCGTACTAATGGTATCATTAAATTATGATCGATTCGACGATTCTCCATTACCCATGTGGCATTTAAGGCAATTATCGATTCTTGTACGGTCGTTTCCTCTAGGTGAGGAATAGGGTTTTTATTTAAATATGCCCCTTTCCCACTAAATGCATGATATAACTCATCATGTACCACATCATAAATAATCCCAATTTTCCCCACACCATTTTCATACACTCCAAGAGAAATCGCGAAATTCCTTTGTTGATGGATAAAGTTCATCGTTCCATCAATTGGGTCAATTATCCAAACGATGCCTTCAAGGCTTGTCAGTTTGTCTCCAAACCCCTCTTCCCCCATGATTTTATCCTCAGGATAAACCTCTTTTATTCTCGCAATAAAAAATTGTTCTATTTCCTTGTCCATATTAGTGACTAGATCATTAGGGTTTGATTTCGTCTGAATATTTAAGGTTTTATCAAAGGAGGAACGGATCCTGTCACCAGCTTCTATTACCCATTCCTTAGCGTTAGCATAAATACTTTCCCAATTCATGATTCCCCTCCAAATATAAATGGATTATTTTTCAAAATTCCTATGTATTAGTATTTATAGCTTAATCAAAATAATCATCCATATCAACTTTTGGCCGACTTTTATTTATCGCTGCACAATAACAAACGAACTCCCCTCACTGTTTGGAGTTCGTTTTAGATAAGTAGTATATCAATCTTCATTCTAACTTGTTACCCCTTAGAAACATCTCAATTAAAATGCTTTTAATCGTAATAATTCTTGGCGGATTTTTTCTAACTTTTGTTTGCATTCTTTCATTTTCTTTTCATTTTTTTCTTCAATCGCCTCAAATAATACTGCTAATTCATAATCCATTTCCAATCTTAAAACCGCGGTTCTTTCCTTTTCACTTGCTTTTTTTAATGAAGTATTCATCAATTGTTTCACACTTCTCCTCCCCTTCCGAAGATTTTTCCCATTTTTCAGATTATTTTTTTTACTGTATAATATGAGTCAAATTGTTATCTTGCAACAAATATGTGCTCTAACCTAGAAAAGCTTCAAACTTCTTGTCTTTTCCCTGATATGCTACAATATATGACAAATGGCTGGTTGGGGGTAAAGAAATGTTGGATTTCAAAGGATTTACGAATGAAGATTTTGATGTCTTTTTAATAGATGGTTTAGAGGCTAGAATGGAGGCACTAAAAGGAACAATTCGTCCTAAATTAGAAAACTTAGGTGAATATTTCGCACCAACGTTATCACAGATAACAGGGGATGAAATGTTTGTCCATGTTGCTAAGCATGCCAGAAGGACAATCAATCCGCCAAAGGACACATGGGTAGCCTTCGCAAATAATTCACGCGGTTATAAGATGATGCCTCATTTTCAAATAGGCTTATGGAACACCCACATATTCATTTGGTTTGCCGTTATTTATGAAGCTCCACAAAAAGAAGTGATTGGGGCAAGGCTTGCTAAAAAAATAAATAAACTTTTCAAAGAAACGCCAAAAGACTATGTATGGTCAGGTGATCATATGAAGCCTGATGTTTTTATACACGGGGATATGACAAAAAAGGAATTACAATCTCTATTTGACCGTTTTCAAAACATAAAAAAAGCAGAATTATTATGTGGGTATACGATTGGCAGAGAAACCGTAATTGAAATGGGGGCAGATGGACTCATACAAAAAATTGATGAAGTTTTTAATCAAGTAGCCCCGCTCTATAAAATCGCTCAAAACATAAAATAAGAAAAAGCTCCTGAACAAAATTGAACTGCCCCGTAAATGTTAGACACTAAACTAACATTTACGGGGTGTTTTTATGTCCAAATTTAAAACGGAAGATAAGATACAAATTGTATTAAGGTATTTAAAGGGAATTGAAAGTTTTGAAAAA
>NZ_JAHXYW010000018.1 GCF_019969725.1 Neobacillus bataviensis | reverse complement strand
AATTAAATAGTCTGGCAATTATGGCGAGAAGGTCACACCCGTTCCCATACCGAACACGGAAGTTAAGCTTCTCAGCGCCGATGGTAGTTGGGGCACGCGCCCCTGTGAGAGTAGGACGTTGCCAGGCACAAGAAAAGGACAATCCACGAGGATTGTCTTTTTTTGTATTAAGGACAAAACTTCTGGCTAAATCAATCGAATTGTCCTCAATAGCCCTTATTGAGGACAAAAGTAGCGGTCAAACAGTTCAAAATGTCCTTAACAGCCGTTATTAAGGACAAAACAAGTGGCTAAACTATTCTAAATGTTCCCAATAGCCCTTAATGAGGATAAAATTGACTATCAACGATACAAAATGTCCTTAATAAGAATATGCAAGACGAGGCTGGTTGTTAAATTATAAATTGTCCATTATCTCCATCCAATCCCACCCTCCATTCAGAATCACTCAAACCAACCACAAACAAAATCAACATAAAAAAATTCACACGTTTCCCATCCGCAGAATTTGGAGAAAATCATTAGTAGCGGAAACGTTGCATCCAGATAAAAAAATGAGTATAATTTATGTCAAATATAGTCAAAGTCAGATAAAATAATAACAAAGGGGGTGGGAAGATGAGAAACATCTCCGATATTATTGAAAAATATTTGAAGCAAGTATTAGAAATGAGTGACGAGGACCTTGTTGAAATAAAGCGGAGTGAAATCGCCGATAAATTTCAATGCGTACCGTCCCAAATCAATTACGTCATCAATACACGCTTTACCATCGAAAGAGGCTACATTGTTGAGAGTAAAAGAGGCGGCGGTGGGTATATACGAATTATGAAGGTTCAATCCCATGATTTAGCCCATCTAATCGACCACTTGCTATCGTTGATTCAAAATCGAATTAGTCAAACAAGTGCCGAAGACGTCATCCTCAGGCTTGTCCAGGAAGAAATAATAACAACCAGAGAAGCGAAAATCATGTTAAGTGTCATTGACCGTTCTGTTTTATATATTGATCTTCCACACCGGGACGAATTACGAGCCAGAATGCTAAAAGCTATGCTAACATCTTTAAAATATAAATAACTCAAGCTGCTGGAGAGGTGAAAGTATGATTTGCCAAGAGTGTAATCAAAGACCTGCAGCACTTCATTTTACAAAAATCATAAATGGTGAAAAAACAGAAGTGCATCTTTGTGAGAAATGTGCTCAGGAAAAAGGCGAAATGTTTATTTTTAATGGAGAATCGGGTTTCGCATTTAATAATCTGTTAGCCGGATTACTAAATATCGACCCTTCTTTTAAAAAGCCCAACCAAAGCCCGTTTCATCAGGAGGAAGTCCTACAATGTGATCACTGTTCAATGACTTTTCCTCAATTTTTAAAAGTAGGCCGTTTCGGTTGTGCACATTGCTATGAAACCTTCAAAGAACAGCTTAAACCTGTTTTGGGACGTCTTCACAGCGGCAACTCGGCACATAATGGAAAAATCCCTAAAAGAATTGGCGGTGGAATTCATCTTCGCAAGCAATTAGATGAACTGAAAAACGCACTTAGAGATTCCATCATCAGTGAAGAATTCGAGAAAGCTGCTGAGATTCGTGATAAAATACGGAACTTAGAAAAACAACTAGCAAGCAGCCATGAGGGAGGGGAATAAAGGCGTGTCACTCGAACGTTTTCTCAATCAAGCGGTCAGTTCATGGATGAGTGCGGAAGGACCTGATTCCGATATTGTCCTAAGTTCTCGAATACGATTGGCCCGAAATTTTTATGATTATCGTTTCCCAACTTTATTTTCACACGAAGAGGCGAAAAAGATTATTTTAGAAATGGAAGAGATTTTAAAAACTTCGCCGCTCCAAAAATTTGGCCAAATGGAATTGTTGAAAATTGATGAAATACAGCCGCTCCAAAAAAGAGTCTTGGTGGAAAAGCATTTAATCAGCCCGCATTTAGCGGAAGATTCACCATATGGTGCAATTCTATTAACCGAAAATGAAGAAGTTAGTATTATGATTAATGAAGAGGATCATATCCGAATACAATGCTTGTTCCCAGGCATGCAATTATCAGAAGCGCTGGATGCTGCAAATGAAATTGATGATTGGCTTGAGAGTAATATTCAATATGCTTTTGATGAAAAACACGGCTACTTAACTAGCTGTCCTACTAACGTAGGAACAGGCCTTCGCGCTTCCGTTATGATGCATCTGCCGGGGTTGATGTTAACCCAGCAAATTAACCGGATTATTCCTGCTATTCATCAATTAGGACTGGTTGTTAGAGGGATTTATGGTGAAGGAAGTGAGGCGCTGGGGAATATATTTCAAATCTCCAATCAAATTACATTAGGAAAATCGGAAGAGGATACCAGCCGTGACCTGATGGGCGTTGTCAGCCAGCTAATTTCGCAAGAAAGGTCGGCGCGCGAAGCATTACGAAAGACTTCTAACATACAATTAGAAGACAGGGTCTTCCGCTCCTTGGGCGTGTTATCTAATAGCCGGATCATCGAATCAAAGGAAGCTGCAAAGTGTTTATCCGATGTTCGGCTTGGAATAGATATGGGGTATATCAATGATATGCCAAAAACGATATTAAATGAATTAATGATATTAACCCAGCCGGGATTTTTGCAGCAGTATGCCGGCGGACCATTAAGACCTCATGAGAGAGATATCAGACGCGCAGCATTAATAAGGGAACGACTAAATTTGGAGAAAGAAAAAATAGGTGAGGAGTGAGAGTATGATGTTCGGCCGTTTTACTGAGAGAGCACAAAAAGTTTTAGCTTTAGCACAAGAGGAAGCCATTCGTCTTGGTCACAACAATATTGGGACAGAGCATATTTTATTAGGGTTAATTCGCGAAGGAGAAGGGATCGCAGCAAAAGCCCTTTATGGACTGGGATTAGGTTCTGATAAAATCCAAAAAGAAGTTGAAAACTTAATTGGCAAAGGACAAGAGACGTCTCAAACCATTCACTATACTCCTAGAGCAAAAAAAGTCATTGAACTTTCCATGGATGAGGCCCGTAAATTAGGCCATTCCTATGTGGGAACTGAGCATATTCTCCTTGGTTTAATTCGTGAAGGAGAAGGGGTTGCAGCCCGAGTACTTAATAACCTTGGTGTCAGCTTAAATAAAGCACGCCAGCAGGTCCTTCAATTATTAGGCAGCAATGAATCCGGCGGCCATCAAGGCGGCGGCGCCGTAAGCGCTAATACTCCAACACTTGATAGCCTTGCTCGTGATTTAACCGCGATTGCAAGAGAAGGAAGCCTGGATCCGGTAATTGGACGCAGCAAGGAAATTCAGCGAGTTATCGAGGTCCTAAGCCGCCGGACAAAAAATAACCCGGTTTTAATCGGGGAGCCTGGTGTAGGTAAAACTGCGATTGCAGAAGGGCTTGCCCAGCAAATCGTGAATAATGAAGTGCCGGAAATTCTCCGTGATAAGCGCGTCATGACGCTCGATATGGGAACTGTTGTTGCCGGAACCAAGTACCGAGGTGAATTTGAAGACCGTCTGAAAAAAGTAATGGATGAAATTCGCCAAGCCGGTAATATTATTCTATTCATTGATGAACTTCATACCTTAATTGGCGCAGGTGGTGCGGAAGGTGCGATTGACGCTTCCAATATTTTAAAACCATCGCTTGCCCGTGGTGAACTTCAATGTATCGGAGCAACGACACTTGATGAATACCGTAAATATATTGAAAAAGATGCTGCCTTAGAACGTCGTTTCCAACCAATCCGTGTTGATGAACCGACAACTGAGGAATCGATTCAAATTTTAGAAGGACTGCGAGATCGTTATGAGGCACACCACCGTGTTTCGATTACAGATGAAGCGATTGAGGCAGCGGTAAAGCTTTCTGACCGTTATATTTCGGACCGCTTCCTTCCTGATAAAGCCATCGATTTAATTGATGAAGCGGGCTCGAAGGTACGTCTTCGCTCCTATACCACTCCTCCTAATTTAAAAGAATTAGAGGTAAAGCTTGAAGATGTCAGAAAAGAGAAGGACTCAGCCGTTCAAAGTCAAGAGTTTGAAAAAGCGGCTTCCTTAAGAGATACAGAGCAGCGTCTGCGTGAACAGCTCGAAGAAACAAAGAAAACGTGGAAAGAAAAACAAGGAAAAGAAAATAACGAAGTAACGGTTGAGGATATCGCCAGTGTTGTTTCCAGCTGGACGGGAGTACCTGTTTCGAAGCTTCAACAAACGGAGACTGCAAAACTTTTAAATCTAGAGGAAGTTCTTCATTCCCGTGTTATTGGTCAAGAGGAAGCCGTTATTGCAGTGTCTAAAGCGGTCCGCCGTGCAAGAGCAGGGCTAAAGGATCCAAAGCGTCCAATCGGTTCCTTTGTCTTCCTTGGACCTACCGGTGTCGGAAAAACGGAATTAGCACGGGCTCTTGCTGAAGCGATGTTTGGCGATGAGGATGCGATGATTCGTATTGATATGTCTGAGTATATGGAGAAGCATTCCACCTCCCGTCTTGTCGGTTCCCCTCCAGGGTATGTCGGCTATGAAGAAGGCGGCCAATTAACCGAGAAGGTTCGTAGAAAACCATACTCGGTCATCTTGCTGGATGAGATCGAAAAAGCACATCCGGATGTATTTAATATCCTTCTTCAAGTGCTTGAAGATGGACGCTTAACAGACTCCAAAGGAAGAACGGTTGATTTCCGGAATACCGTCTTAATCATGACCTCCAATGTTGGAGCTGAAGCATTAAAACGCAACAAATTTGTCGGCTTTAATATTCAGGACAGCGCCCAAGATTATAAGGATATGAAAGGGAAAGTAATGGAGGAATTAAAGAAAGCCTTCCGTCCGGAATTCCTGAACCGTATCGATGAAATCATCGTCTTCCATGCACTCGAGAAGAAGCATTTAGACGAAATTGTCACCCTATTATCAGAACAGTTAGTCAAACGCTTAAAGGAACAAAATATTTCAATTGAATTAACGCCTGCAGCAAAAGGCAAAATTTCAGAGGAAGGGTATGACCCAGAATATGGGGCAAGACCACTAAGACGTGCGATTCAAAAGCATATTGAAGACCGTCTTTCTGAAGAACTGCTAAAAGGTACATTATTAACAGGCCACCATGCTATAATAGATGTTGATAATGGTGAATTTGTTGTTAAATCGGCTGAGCAAACGAGCTTAACGAAATAAAATAGTTTAAGTTCTGCAAAAAATAACTGTAGTTACTCAAGTAGAGGTACACGTGAATAAAGTCCAACCGTGTACCTCTTTTTTCATTTTTGCAGTTGTAAGGAAGGTATAGGAATGGCTAAACGAAAAACGAAGTTTATGTGCTCAGAGTGCGGGTATGAATCGCCCAAATGGATGGGGAAATGTCCGGGGTGCGGTTCGTGGAATAAGATGGTCGAGGAAGTAGAGGTAACAGGTGCTAATAGAAGAGGAGCTTTTGCCCATTCACAAGGTACTTCAACCATCCTCTCAAAACCAACTCCGATAACATCAATCGAAATGATAAGTGAACCAAGAATTCTTACTGATTTAAATGAATTGAACCGAGTCCTCGGCGGCGGGGTCGTTAAAGGTTCTTTAGTTTTGATTGGCGGGGATCCGGGAATTGGTAAATCAACGCTGCTCCTACAAGTATCCTCCCAGTTGGCGGGTAAAGGCAATCAGGTTTTGTACATATCGGGTGAGGAGTCATTGAGGCAAACCAAACTCCGCGCTGAACGTTTAGGAATCAAATCAGAAAATCTGCTTGTCTATGCGGAAACAAATCTCGAAGAAATTAATCGAACGATTGATAGTACAAACCCAAGTTTCGTCATCATCGATTCCATCCAAACCGTCTTCCACCCGGATATTACTTCAGCGCCGGGGAGCGTTTCCCAGGTCCGTGAGTGTACCTCTGAACTAATGAGAATTGGAAAAACGAAAGGGATCGCCATTTTTATCGTTGGGCACGTCACCAAAGAAGGCTCCATTGCCGGCCCAAGACTGTTAGAGCATATGGTGGATACGGTGCTTTATTTTGAAGGAGAGCGGCACCATACGTACCGAATATTACGGGCAGTCAAAAATCGCTTTGGCTCTACAAATGAAATGGGTATTTTTGAAATGAAGGAGTTTGGCCTCGAGGAAGTAGAAAACCCATCTGAAATTTTCCTGGAAGAACGTTCAAGGGGTGCGGCAGGGTCTACGGTGGTGGCCTCGATGGAAGGAACACGCCCTGTTCTTGTGGAAATCCAGGCGTTAATCTCTCCGACTAGCTTCGGAAACCCGCGCAGAATGGCAACCGGAATCGACCATAACCGAGTGCCGCTATTAATGGCCGTCCTCGAGAAACGAGTGGGAATGCTCCTGCAAAATCAAGATGCCTATTTAAAGGTTGCCGGCGGCGTAAAATTGGATGAGCCGGCAATTGATTTAGCTGTAGCGGTCAGCATCGCCTCGAGCTTTAGAGATAAACCGACAAGGCCGACCGATTGCATTATCGGTGAAGTGGGGCTGACCGGTGAGGTTAGACGGGTATCTAGAATCGAGCAGCGCGTCCAGGAAGCGGCAAAGCTTGGATTTGAGCGGGTCATCCTGCCAGCTAATAATTTAAGCGGCTGGAAAGGGCCGGCAGGAGTTGAACTAATTGGTGTTTCGTCGGTAACCGAAGCACTAAAAGCTGCGTTGGGGGAGTAGCGGATGGATCATAAAAAGCTTGGCGAACATACTGTTAGTGATGTATTAAAGCTTATTGCCCCGGGTACGCCTCTTCGCGAGGGAATTGATAATGTTCTGAGAGCCAATACTGGGGGGCTCATTGTAATTGGGTATAACGATAAGGTTAAAAGTATTGTCGACGGCGGCTTTGCAATCAACTGTTCTTTTTCGCCAAGCTTTTTATATGAATTGGCCAAAATGGATGGAGCCATTATCCTAAATGAAACCGGAAATAAAATTCTATTTGCAAATGCCCAGCTGGCGCCTGACGCGGATATAACCTCGACTGAAACGGGGATGCGGCACCGAACGGCTGAGAGAGCTGCCAAACAAACGAAAGCTCTAGTCATAGCTATTTCACAAAGACGAAATGTCATTACCTTGTATCAAGGAAATTTCCGTTATGCGTTAAAAGATATTGCGGTCATTTTAACGAAAGCCAATCAAGCCATTCAAACACTAGAGAAATATAAAGCGGTTTTAGAACAAAGTATTACCAATTTAAGTATTTTAGAGTTTGAGGAATCAGTTACATATAATGATTTTTTACTGGTTCTTCATCGGTTCGAAATGGTGTTAAAAATTAAAAATGAACTATTAACCTTTTTGTATGAACTAGGGACAGAGGGCAGGCTTATCCGCTTGCAAATGAATGAAATTTTGACGGAGCTTGAAGAGGAAATCATGTTGATTATCAAGGACTATGCCTATGATCGCGATGTGAAAGCCCGTGAGGTCCTTCAAAGGATGCAGGTGCTGGCCAATAGCGGCGCGATTGAAGATATGGTGTTATTAAAGCTAATGGGCTACCTAGGTTATGTTCATTTAGATGAAAATAAAAATCCCCGTGGTTATCGGATTCTGAATAAAATACCGCGGCTGCCAGCCATCATTATCGAAAACCTCATCACTTGTTTCGACGAGCTTTCCAATATTATTTCTGCCACCGTTGAAGAACTGGACGAAGTTGAGGGGATTGGCGAGGTTCGGGCCAAGAAAATTAAAGAAGGATTTAAATTGATTAAAGAGCGGCTTTATACGGACCGCCATTTGTAATTGGTAATTATTTGACATAAAAATTTTCCAATGCTACCCTATGAGGAGTAAGATTTTAACATCACAAATTTATTTCAAGACCTTTACAATTTGGAAAAATAATCAACATTTCAAGGTTTCAATTTTACGAATCTGTTTATAATGAGTAGAGGAGGTGAAGGAATGTTAAAGCGAATTGTGCAGGCTTGCTTCCTCATAATAGGTGGTACGCTTGGGATCTTGTTTTTACCGAATTTGTTCAATCTACTTCATATTAATGACATTCCCGTTATTAATAATTCTTATGTCACTGCTATTTTAGGTGCTATTATTTTTTATCTTATTACCTTTTGGGCAGTAGATTATGTGTTTAATTTTATTACATGGGCTGAAGATTCATTGGTTAAAATTCCTGTTACGGATGTTTTGTTTGGCAGTCTAGGTCTCATTTTTGGCCTGTTGGTTGCCTTTTTAGTCGGCTTTGCGCTAAACGCTGTTCAGGTGCCGGTGTTAAATGCGGTTGCACCCATTATGCTGACTCTCTTATTTGGTTACTTAGGCTTTCAAGTGGGCTTTAAAAAACGGGATGAGCTCTTAGGTCTTTTTGGAAAGGGCAGCAGCAAGAAAAAATCATCGGAAGAAGAGACTGAAAAGGA
This sequence comes from Neobacillus bataviensis, assembly GCF_019969725.1. The sequence goes on along the minus strand of NZ_JAHXYW010000018.1, from coordinate 57,958 downwards.
AGCTAAAGAATCTTTAAAAATATTAGATACAAGTGTCATTATCGATGGACGTGTTGCTGATATTTGCCAAACAGGATTTTTAGAAGGGACGATTGTGATTCCCCAGTTTGTTTTGGCGGAATTGCAGCATATTGCAGATTCTTCTGATGTCTTAAAGAGAAATCGCGGCCGTCGAGGCTTAGATATTTTAAACAGAATTCAAAAGGAACTCGCCATTAAAGTTGAAATTTACGAGGGCGATTTTGAAGAGATTAGTGAAGTGGATTCAAAGCTTGTCAAGCTGGCGAAAATTACAAATGGTATTCTTGTTACCAATGATTTTAATCTCAATAAAGTATGTGAATTGCAGAACGTCTCTGTATTAAATATTAATGATTTAGCCAATGCCGTGAAGCCGGTTGTTCTTCCAGGAGAGGAATTAACGGTTCAAGTTATTAAAGACGGAAAAGAATATCATCAAGGCGTTGCTTATTTAGATGATGGAACAATGATTGTCGTAGAAGAGGGAAGAGAATATATCGGGAAAAGAATCGAGGTTCTGGTTACCAGTGTCCTTCAGACTTCTGCCGGCCGAATGATTTTTGCTAAACCAAAATTATTAGAAAAAGCTTTATAGATTGAGGTATTTATATGTCTTACCAAGTCATTCTCCCGGCTGCGGGCCAGGGAAAAAGAATGGGAGCCGGGAAAAATAAACTGCTGCTCACACTTAATGAAATTCCAGTCCTGATTCATACCTTAAGGGTGTTTGATGAAGACGAGGCCTGCGATGGCATCATTCTTGCCATTCATCATCAGGATGAAGCGGAATTTATAGCTTTGTTAAAAAAGCACCAAATCAAAAAAGTTATCAATTTAGTTCCTGGTGGAAAGGAACGACAGCATAGTATCTATAATGCTCTGAAAACAGTGAAAAGCGCAGGGATTATTCTTGTTCATGATGCAGCAAGACCATTTATTCAAAGAGAGCATATTCATCGTTTATCAGAGAAGGCGGTAGAAACAGGTGCTGCCATTATCGGAGTACCTGCGAAGGACACGATGAAAAAGGTTCAGGATGGTATTGTTGCTGAAACTGTCGAACGTTCAAGCTTGTGGGCCGTGCAAACCCCGCAAGCTTTTCGTATTTCGCTGCTTAAAGAGGCCTATGAAAACGCCGAGAAGGATCAGTTTCTTGGCACAGATGATGCGAGTTTAGTCGAACGCCTCAACCATCCTGTAGCTATGGTCGAAGGTGATTACGATAATATCAAGCTGACAACACCTGAAGATTTATTCTTTGCGGAAGCGATACTAGAAAAGCGGAAGCGCCTTGATCAGGGATAAAAGTAGTTCATTTTTTCCTTGGGGCGCTGCAGCTAGACAATAGGAAAAAAAGGAGTTTTTAATCATGTTTCGAATTGGTCAAGGCTTCGATGTTCATCAATTAACGGAGGGGCGGCCGCTTATTATTGGCGGTATTACTATCCCCTACGAAAAGGGGCTGTTAGGTCATTCCGATGCAGACGTATTATTGCATACGGTATCTGATGCCTGCCTGGGTGCAATTGGGGAAGGGGATATCGGCAAGCATTTCCCTGATACTGACCCGAATTTTAAGGATGCAGACTCCACTAAGCTGATGGAGCATGTATGGCAATTAGTAAAAGAAAAAGGCTATGAGCTAGTGAATGCCGATTGTACGATCATTGCCCAGAAGCCGAAAATGGCTCCTTATATTGAGCAGATGCGCGTACGGATTGCTGAATTGTTAGAAGCTGATCCGGAACAAATCAATGTAAAGGCGACAACAACAGAAAAGCTCGGCTTCACTGGAAGAGGAGAAGGCATTGCCTCCCAAGCAGTAGTTTTATTGAAAAAGAAATGATAAAATAATCAGTTGAAACGATATCAATTATCCATGGAGGCAATATAGATATGTCAAACGAAGTTCGTGTAAGGTATGCACCGAGTCCGACAGGACATTTACATATCGGAAACGCCCGTACTGCGTTATTTAATTATTTATTCGCACGCAGCAAAGGCGGGAAATTTATCATCAGGATTGAAGATACCGATAAAAAGCGGAATATCGAGGGCGGAGAAGAAAGCCAATTAAAATATTTAAAATGGCTTGGTATGGATTGGGATGAAAGTGTCGATGTAGGCGGTGAGTATGGACCCTATCGTCAATCTGAAAGAAACGATATTTATGAAACATACTATAATCAATTATTAGATCAGGGCCACGCTTATAAGTGTTATTGTACAGAGGCGGAGCTTGAAGCAGAGCGTGAAGCGCAGACGGAAAGAGGCGAAACGCCGCATTATTCCGGGAAATGCCGTCATTTGACTCCGGAAGAGCGTCAGCAGCTGGAAAGTGAAGGCCGTGAGCCAAGCATCCGTATTGCGGTTCCTGAAGGAAAAACCTATACCTTTGATGATATGGTTAAAGGCGTCGTTTCCTTTGAATCAGAAGGAATGGGTGACTGGGTCATCGTTAAAAAAGATGGAACGCCTACCTATAACTTTGCAGTTGCCATTGATGATCATTTAATGAAAATTTCTCATGTCCTTCGCGGCGATGACCATATCTCGAACACACCAAAGCAGCTGATGGTATATGAAGCATTAGGCTGGGAACCGCCTATTTTTGGACATATGACCTTAATTGTCAACGAAAGCCGCAAAAAGTTAAGCAAGCGCGATGAATCGATTATTCAATTCATTGAGCAATACGAGGAATTAGGCTATTTGCCGGAAGCTTTATTTAACTTTATTACCTTACTCGGCTGGTCGCCAGCAGGTGAAGAGGAACTATATTCTAAGGCTGAATTTATTGAAATATTTGATGCAAACCGACTGTCAAAATCACCGGCATTATTTGATAAACAAAAGCTTACCTGGATGAACAATCAATATATGAAAAAGATTGAAGTTGACCGGGTTGTGGAACTAGCGCTGCCTCATTTAATGAAAGCAGGTCGCATCAGCGGAAACCCGACCGAAGAAGAGAGAAACTGGGTACATGGCTTAGTTGCGCTTTTACAGGAAAAAATGAGCTTTGGCGCCGAAATCGTCGAGCTGTCCGATATGTTCTTTACAGACGAGGCAGTATATGAGGATGATGCAAGGGAAATACTGACAGGTGAGCAGGTTCCAGAAGTATTAAAGGCATTCTCTCAAGAACTCGATCAACTCGAAAGCTTCGAGGCAGATGGCATTAAGGCAGCCATGAAGGCTGTTCAAAAATCCACTGGTCAAAAAGGAAAAAATCTGTTCATGCCGATTCGTGCAGCGGTGACAGGCCAAACCCATGGACCAGATCTCCCCCAGGCAATTGAACTTTTAGGCAAGCAAAAGGTCCAAATGAGAATTAATAAAATTATTAGTTAACATTACAGACAAAATGTAATATAGTATATGTAAGAATTTTTTATATCTTAAAGCGACGAAGAGGAAAAGTAGATAAATGATGCTTTTAAGAGAGAACCATCACCGGCTGAAAGTGGTTTAAGCCTCTCATTGATTGAAATGCACCTCTGAGCCCCAGTTCGAAAGAGTCAACTCCTGTAGATTTGGGCGGAACAATTCCGTTAACAAGTAAGAGTGAGATTAGTAAGCGATTAGCTTACAGTCTAATCAGAGTGGAACCACGCATAAGCGTCTCTGTCGTTATGACAGGGGCGTTTTTTATTTTTACAAAAACAAGGGGGAAATGGCTAATGTTTAGAAGGATGAGGGAGGATATTGAAGTTGTTTTTGAGCAGGATCCAGCAGCACGAAGCTATTTGGAAGTGGTTCTAACCTATTCAGGCTTACATGCTATTTGGGCACATCGCGTTGCCCATGCACTCTTTAAACGGAAATTATTTTTCTTAGCCCGGGTTGTTTCCCAAATCAGCCGCTTTTTTACGGGAATTGAAATCCATCCGGGGGCAAAAATAGGCAGGAGATTTTTCATCGATCATGGTATGGGAGTTGTCATCGGTGAAACATGTGAAATCGGAGATAATGTTACTGTTTTCCAAGGGGTTACGCTCGGAGGTACTGGTAAAGAAAAAGGAAAGAGGCATCCTACTATTAAGGATAATGCCCTCATTGCCACCGGTGCGAAAGTTCTCGGTTCGATTACGGTAGGGGAAAATTCCAAAATCGGTGCAGGTTCAGTCGTATTAAAGGAAGTACCGCCAAACTCAACGGTTGTAGGGGTGCCGGGAAGAGTTGTCATTCAGGATGGCAAGCGGATTAATAAAGATTTCAATCATTGCGACCTGCCGGATCCAGTTGCTGATCGCCTGCGGGATATGCAATTTGAACTAAACCAGTTAAAAGTAGAACTCGAAGAATTGAAGGAAGAAAGGATAAAGGTCAATGGCCATTCAACTTTATAATACACTCACTCGCAAAAAGGAAGATTTCATTCCGCTAGAGGAAGGGAAAGTAAAAATGTATGTTTGCGGGCCGACTGTCTATAATTATATTCATATAGGCAATGCCCGTCCGGCAATCGTGTTTGATACGGTGCGCCGCTATTTAGAATTCCGCGGTTTTGATGTGCAGTATGTTTCCAATTTCACGGATGTCGACGATAAATTAATCCGTGCTGCCAATCAATTAGGGACGGATGTTCCAACAGTAGCGGAACGATTTATCAATGCTTATTTTGAAGATGTTTCGGCGTTAGGCTGCAAAAAAGCGGATGTCCATCCACGCGTTATGGAAAATATGGATATCATCATTGATTTTATCAGCCAGTTAGTTGAGAAAGGCTACGCTTATGAATCCGAAGGAGATGTCTATTTCCGTACTAGAAGCTTCGATGAATACGGCAAGCTGTCCCACCAATCGATTGATGACCTGCAGGTTGGCGCCAGAATTGAAGTCGGCGATAAAAAACAGGATGATTTAGACTTTGCCCTATGGAAAGCGGCAAAGGAAGGGGAAATTTACTGGGAAAGCCCGTGGGGCATTGGCCGTCCAGGCTGGCATATCGAATGCTCGGCAATGGCGAAAAAATATCTTGGTGACACAATCGATATTCATGCAGGCGGACAGGATTTAACCTTCCCTCATCATGAAAATGAGATTGCCCAGTCAGAAGCGCTTTCAGGTAAGCTATTTTCCCGCTACTGGATGCACAACGGCTATATCAATATTGATAATGAAAAAATGTCAAAGTCACTTGGCAACTTCGTCTTAGTGCATGACATTATCAAACAGCATAATCCACAGGTAGTAAGATTTTTCATGCTGTCAGTCCATTATCGCAATCCGATTAACTATAGTGAGGAATTATTGGAGAGCACGAAGGCGGCACTCGAACGCTTAACGACCTCATACCAAAATTTAAAACACCGCAAGGATGCAAGTACTGACTTGACTCATAATAATCAAGAGTGGCTTGAAAAAATAGCCGTTTTACGCGAGCAGTTTATCGAAGCGATGGATGATGATTTTAATACAGCAAAAGCCATTTCAGTTCTTTTTGATCTTTCCAAGCTGGCCAATTATTATCTATTAGAAAAAAATACAGCAATAGAAGTCATTGATGCCTTTACCAAGCAATTTGAAGAGCTTTTTCAGGTGCTTGGTTTGACGATGGAACAAGAGGAAATGCTCGACGAAGAGATTGATGCCTTAATTGAAAAACGTATTCAGGCACGTAAGGACCGAAACTTCCAATTGTCTGACCAAATTCGTGACCAATTGAAGGATATGAATATTATTTTAGAGGATACACCACAGGGTACCAGATGGAAAAGAGGCTAATTCAATGCTTGATTATGAACAATCAATCGATGCTAAACAATTGAATAGCCTCGCCCTTGCTTACATGGGTGATGCCATTTTTGAAACATATGTCAGGCGTCATCTTTTGTACGGGGGCCAGGTTCGGCCCCATCAGCTTCACCGAGCTGGTACAAGATATGTATCAGCGAAAGCGCAGAGTCAAATTCTTTTTCAAATGATGGATGATCATCTATTAAATGAAGAAGAATTAGCTGTTGTCATGCGCGGCAGGAACGCTAAGTCAGGAACTGTCCCCAAAAACACCGATGTTCAAACTTATCGTTACAGTACTGCTTTTGAGGCGTTGATGGGTTATTTATACCTAACGGATCGTATCACTCGTTTAGAGGAACTCATTCAGAAGGCATTTTTATATGTTGATGAAAAAAGAAAGGAGGAAAAAGGATGAACCAGGAATACATCATTGGAAAAAATCCGGTTATGGAAGCACTGAAATCAGGAAGGGATATTAATAAAATTTTAATTGCAGAAGGTTCACAGCGTGGTCAGATGCAGCAAGTGACCCAATTGGCAAAAGAAGCAAATGTGCTGGTGCAATTTGTCCCAAAGAAAAAAATTGATCAAGTGACGGACCAAAATCATCAAGGAGTCCTTGCTTACGTTGCGGCCTATCAATATGCCGAAATGGATGATTTGTTTGCTGCGGCAGAAAAGAAAAACGAACCTCCTTTCTTTTTATTGCTTGATGAAATTGAGGACCCTCACAACCTCGGGTCGATTATGAGGACGGCCGATGCTGTCGGAGCTCATGGCATCATTATTCCAAAGCGCAGGGCTGTTGGCCTTACGGCGACGGTTGCCAAAGCTTCGACGGGTGCAATAGAATATATCCCGGTTGTCCGTGTCACGAATATGGCACGAACGATTGAGGAATTAAAGGAACGCGGTGTGTGGATTGCCGGTACCGATGCGAAAGGAAAACAAGATTACCGACAAATGGATGGAACACTTCCGCTTGGTTTAGTCATTGGCAGTGAAGGTAAAGGAATGGGAAGGCTGATTCGCGATAAATGTGATTTTCTCATCCATTTACCGATGGCCGGCAAAGTTACGTCCTTAAATGCCTCTGTTGCGGCTGCCTTGCTGATGTATGAGGTATATCGAAAACGTCATAAATTAGAGGGATAGCCATGGATATCCTGCTAGTTGACGGATACAACATTATCGGAGCCTGGCCAGAACTAAGGGAATTAAAGGACCGTGATCTGCCTGCTGCTAGAGACCGCTTAGTTGAAAGAATGGCTGAATATCAAGCCGTTTCTGGTTATCGCGTTATTGTTGTTTTTGATGCCCACTATGTACAAGGGACGGAAAAAAAATATAAAAACCATAAAGTAGAAGTGATTTTTACAAAAGAAAACGAAACAGCTGATGAGCGGATAGAAAAAATGGCCATTAGTTTAAATAATCGAAGAACACAAATTCATGTGGCGACCTCCGATTTTACAGAACAATGGGCTATTTTTGGACAAGGGGCGTTAAGAAAATCCGCTCGTGAGCTCCTTGTTGAAATGTCTTCCATTGAGAAGGGCATCGAAAAGAAAGTGAAGAAGATCCAAGAAAAGAAACCTGTGTCCAAAATCCCGATTAGCGATGAAATGGCGGAAATTTTTGAAAAATGGCGCAGAGGGCAGAAATGAGCATAGTATTTTCATAGTTTGTCATGTATAATAATACTTATCTATGCTTGTTCGGTGGAGGGGATCTACTTTGAGTACGGACTTCGGGACAAAAATCAACGAAGAGTTTTTTCGGATGGAAGACGAAGAAATTGTCGATTTAGTGCACCAGGGTGATAGTGAAGCATTGGATTATTTAATCCATAAGTATCGTAATTTTGTGCGTGCAAAAGCAAGATCCTATTTTTTAATTGGAGCCGATAAAGAAGATATTGTGCAAGAGGGAATGATTGGTCTATATAAGGCCATTCGTGACTTTCGTGAGGACAAGCTTACCTCATTCAAAGCGTTTGCGGAGCTGTGCATAACCCGGCAAATTATTACAGCGATTAAGACAGCCACACGGCAAAAGCATATTCCGTTGAATTCTTATGTTTCTTTGGACAAGCCTATCTATGATGAAGAATCGGACCGGACCTTGATGGATGTTTTGTCAGGTGCCAAGGTACTTGACCCGGAAGAATTAATCATTAATCAAGAAGAATTTGACCATATAGAAGTAAAAATGACAGAATTATTAAGCGATTTAGAACGGAAAGTTTTAGCCCTATACCTTGATGGACAGTCCTATCAAGAAATATCGGAAGAACTGAACCGCCATGTTAAATCCATCGATAATGCCCTTCAGCGTGTGAAAAGAAAATTGGAGCGTTACCTCGAGATACGCGAATTTTCACTTTGATATATGGCATAAATTTTGAATCCGCTCTCATGGTTATTGACATTAAATAGGACACATGGTACATTTTTAGGGATAAAAAAGATGGGTAAAGGTGCCTTATTATGAGTAAAAAAATCATTCTTGCCTGTGCTGAATGCGGCTCGCGTAATTATACGACCGCAAGCAAGCAGGCAGTTTCAGAAAGATTAGAATTGAAAAAATTCTGTAAGACTTGCGCAACCCATACCATTCATCGAGAAACAAAATGATTTCGATAGATTTTTTGCAATGCTGATTAAGATAGTCTGGGGGTTACAGATATGCAACGCATAAAGAAATTCTTTAGTGATATTTTACGTGAAATGAGAAAAGTAAGCTGGCCAAAACGCGGTGAACTAACTCGTTCTACGATTACCGTTTTATCAACAGTTGTTTTTTTTGCGGCATTCTTTGCTGTACTAGATTTAGGAATTTCTAAATTGATTCGTTTAATTCTTGAATAATAAGTTATACTTCATGGTATAATGGTGACTAATAAAGAATTTTGAACTAAAACCCGTAGATGCGGGTTTTTTAATTTGGCTAGAAAAGCGGAAGCGACCGTATAGCGCACGACAGGCCTGGAGCGCTCCAACTGAGATAAAGGAAACACGAAGAGCGTCAGCGCATTCGTGCTTGACTTATCGTAGGGCGGAGAGCGAAGGACACTAGTCGCTGGGCGCTGGAGCTGGACAGTAAAAATAGGGAGGGACGGACGCGAGTCCTCTTAAATGGAAAAGAATTGGTATGTAGTCCATACTTACTCGGGTTATGAAAATAAGGTAAAGGCGAATCTAGAGAAACGTGTGGAATCGATGGGAATGGCGGATAAAATTTTCCGCGTAGTCGTTCCGGAGGAAGAAGAAACTGAAATCAAAAATGGTAAGAAAAAGGTTGTAAAGCGAAAGGTTTTCCCTGGATATGTATTAGTTGAAATCGTAATGACCGATGATTCTTGGTATGTGGTGCGGAATACACCAGGTGTAACGGGATTTGTTGGATCTGCAGGTTCCGGATCAAAACCGACTCCGTTACTGCCGGAAGAGGTACAAGTATTATTGAAACGTATGGGTGTAGATGAAAAACGTGTGGATGTTGATTATGAAATCGGCGAGACAGTCCGCGTAAAGGAAGGCCCATTCGCGAACTTTACTGGAACAGTTGAAGAAATGGACAAGAACCACTCGAAGCTTAAGGTACTTGTTAACATGTTCGGCCGTGACACCCCAGTGGAGCTTGATTTTACACAAATTGAAAAATTGTAATGTAAAAAAACTTGAAATCATTTTTAAAAAATGTTAATATTTCATAGGTCAGTATGTCTCCGAATTGGAGACAAGACTTTTGTCAAGTTCTTTGTATTTATATAAAGACTAATTGCCTGAGTGGGAGGGTCCCTAAGGAACCCAATTACCACATCACGGACTTTAAGGAGGTGTGTCTCGTGGCTAAAAAAGTAATTAAAGTTGTTAAATTACAAATCCCTGCTGGTAAAGCAAACCCTGCACCACCAGTTGGTCCTGCACTAGGTCAAGCCGGTGTTAACATCATGGGATTCTGTAAGGAATTTAACGCTCGTACAGCAGATCAAGCTGGATTGATCATTCCTGTTGAAATCACGGTATTTGAAGACCGTTCATTTACATTTATTACGAAAACTCCTCCTGCTGCCGTTCTTTTGAAAGTAGCAGCTGGAATTCAGTCTGGTTCAGGCCAGCCTAACCGTAATAAAGTAGCAACAGTAAAGCGTGGTACAGTACGCGAGATTGCGGAACAAAAAATGCCTGACCTAAACGCAGCTAGCGTTGAAGCAGCAATGCGCATGGTTGAAGGTACTGCACGCAGCATGGGTATCGTAATCGAAGACTAATCCATGTGAAACTGGTTGTTTGTAATGAGGGGTTGCGGAGTTTTAAACTACTGCAACCTTTTTCGTGGGAGTTATAAAACGCTAAAACCACAAATTAGGAGGAAATTATAATGGCTAAAAAAGGTAAAAAGTACCTAGAAGCTACAAAGCTTGTAGATCGTACAAAGGCTTACCCAATTGCAGAAGCAATTGAACTTGCTAAGCAAACAAACTTTGTAAAATTCGATGCATCTCTTGAAGTTGCTTTCCGCTTAGGCGTTGACCCTAAGAAAGCTGACCAACAAATCCGTGGAGCTGTTGTGCTTCCAAACGGAACTGGTAAAACTCAACGCGTATTAGTATTCGCGAAGGGTGAAAAAGTGAAAGAAGCTGAAGCAGCTGGTGCTGATTATGTAGGCGATGCTGAATACATCAACAAAATCCAACAAGGTTGGTTTGATTTTGATGTAATCGTTGCAACTCCTGACATGATGGGTGAAGTTGGTAAGCTTGGTCGTGTATTAGGACCTAAAGGCTTAATGCCAAACCCTAAAACAGGAACAGTTACATTTGATGTAACTCGTGCTATCAATGAAATCAAAGCAGGTAAAGTAGAATACCGTGTTGACAAAGCTGGTAATATCCATGTTCCAATCGGTAAAGCTTCTTTCGAAAACGAAAAGCTTGTAGAAAACTTTACAACTGTATTTGAAACTATGTTAAAAGTTAAACCATCTGCTGCAAAAGGTACCTACATGAAGAACGTAACTGTTACTTCAACAATGGGACCTGGCGTTAAAGTAGATCCTTCTACAGTAGCAGCTAGATAATTTTACCAATTGACAAATACAACAACATCTTATACAATATATTTTGTTGTTTAATATTATAAACATTTGTACTGTAGACAGCAGGTGCCGCAAGGCTTAATGTCCTGCCGAGGTAGAGCGAATAAATTCAACTGAGTCGTTCAGTTGTTATATGCTGCCTCCATGTCTTAGATTGATATGGAGGCTTTTACTTGCCTGGTATAAATGTAGACATTCTACAGGAGGTGTAAAGATGAGCAGTGCAATCGAAGCAAAAAAACATATTGTTGAAGAAATCACCGATAAATTAAAAAGCAGCGTATCAACAATCGTTGTTGATTACCGCGGACTAACAGTTGCTGAAGTAACTGAACTTCGTAAACAACTTCGTGAAGCCGGTATTGAGTTCAAAGTTTACAAAAACACTATGACTCGCCGTGCTGCAGAAGCTGCTGAGCTTAGTGGCTTAAATGATGCATTAACAGGTCCAAACGCAATCGCGTTCAGTACTGAAGATGTAGTTGCTCCAGCGAAAATCCTTAACGATTTTGCGAAAAAGCATGAAGCACTTGAAATTAAAGCAGGTGTAATTGAAGGTAATGTTGCAACAGTTGAAGAGGTTAAAGCTCTTGCTGAACTTCCTTCACGCGAAGGCTTGCTATCTATGCTACTCAGCGTACTACAAGCTCCAATCCGCAATCTTGCTCTTGCTACAAAAGCTGTGGCAGAACAAAAAGAAGAACAAGGCGCGTAAGTTAATCTTTATCGCAATTTAAAAATAGTAAACGAAAACTAAGGAGGAAATATTATCATGACTAAAGAACAAATCATTGAAGCAGTTAAAAATATGACTGTTTTAGAACTTAACGACCTAGTAAAAGCAATCGAAGAAGAATTCGGCGTAACTGCTGCTGCTCCTGTAGCAATGGTAGGCGGAGCTGGTGCGGCTGCTGTTGAAGAAAAAACAGAATTCGACGTAATCCTAGCTGGCGCTGGAGATCAAAAAATCAAGGTTATCAAAGTTGTTCGTGAAATCACTGGTCTTGGACTTAAAGAAGCAAAAGACCTTGTTGACAACACTCCAAAGCCAATCAAAGAAGGCGTTTCTAAAGAAGATGCTGAAGCAATCAAAGCTAAGCTTGATGAAGTTGGAGCTAACGTTGAAGTTAAGTAATTTTGATATAAGAAAGCTCGCTGCATAAGCGGGCTTTTTTCTACTTCCTCAATTTTCTACAATATATACTCCCCTGGAGGTGAGTCTATTGTCAGAACACTACTATTCTCGAACCCAAAAGGTTGAAAGTGATCCGAAATATTGGGATTTCAGCTTAAGAAACCATAACTTTCGTTTTAAAACGGATAATGGAGTTTTTTCAAAAAGAGAAGTAGATTTTGGCTCACGGTTATTAATTGAATCTTTTGAAATGCCGGCTGTGGAAGGGTTTGTACTGGATGTTGGCTGTGGTTATGGACCGATTGGATTGTCTATAGCGAAAACCTATAAAGATCGACTTGTACATATGGTTGATGTAAATGAACGGGCGCTTGAATTAGCTAGAGAAAATGCGTCACTAAACCGTATTGACAATGTGAACATTTATGAAAGTGACCGGCTGGAAAATGTGAAGGAGAATTCCTTCGCAGCTATTCTTACAAATCCGCCGATTAGAGCTGGAAAAAAGACGGTGCATGATATTTTTGAACAAAGCTATGAACATCTTGTTACACAGGGAGAGCTGTGGGTAGTCATTCAAAAGAAGCAAGGTGCACCATCCGCGCAGGAAAAATTAAAAACTTTATTTTCCCATGTAGAAACTATTGACAAATCGAAAGGTTATTTTATCATTAAAGCGATAAAATAGTTGACTCGGAATTGTCGTTGTGTTAGCATTATAAAATGCCATCATAATATTTACCGAATTATTCCTAAAAATACTTATTTTTTTAGTATAAAATTGGAGTAAGAAGGAAATGATGACAAAATAATAGTCAAAATGTGAAAATGTGGTTTTTGAGGAAAAAACCCTTTTTCTTTTTGTCTTATAGAAAGACCTACAGTTTTTTCTATAAGATGTAATAGATTATTTTTAAATAACGCTTGATTTGAGGGGTGAATCAGTTGACAGGTCAACTAGTTCAGTATGGACGACACCGCCAACGAAGAAGTTACGCGCGAATCAGTGAAGTTTTAGAATTACCAAATCTAATCGAAATCCAAACCTCTTCCTATCAATGGTTTCTTGATGAGGGGTTACGTGAAATGTTCCAGGATATTTCACCGATTGAAGACTTTACTGGTAACCTATCACTAGAATTTATTGATTACAGTCTTGGCGATCCAAAGTATTCTGTTGAAGAGTCTAAAGAACGGGACGTTACATATTCAGCTCCATTGCGTGTGAAAGTACGTCTTGTAAACAAAGAAACAGGCGAAGTAAAAGATCAGGATGTCTTCATGGGTGATTTCCCGCTCATGACTGAAACGGGCACATTTGTTATCAATGGTGCAGAACGCGTTATTGTATCACAATTAGTGCGCTCACCGAGTGTCTATTTCAGTGGCAAGCTTGATAAAAACGGAAAAAAAGGATTTACAGCAACTGTAATTCCGAACCGCGGCGCTTGGCTGGAATATGAAACAGATGCCAAAGATGTCGTATATGTCAGAATAGATCGTACTCGGAAACTGCCCGTTACGGTTCTTTTGCGTGCCCTTGGGTTCGGCTCTGATCAAGAAATCATTGAATTGATTGGTGACAACGAATATATTCGTAATACGCTTGAAAAGGACAACACGGAAGGTGTAGACAAAGCGTTACTAGAAATCTATGAACGCCTTCGTCCAGGTGAACCGCCTACCGTCGATAACGCAAAAAGCTTATTAGTTTCCCGTTTCTTCGATCCAAAGCGCTATGACCTTGCCAATGTAGGTCGTTACAAAATTAATAAGAAGCTTCACATTAAAAACCGTTTATTCAATCAACGTTTAGCAGAATCACTTGCTGATCCTGAGACAGGCGAAATCATTGCTGAAAAAGGATTAGTACTTGATAGAAGGAACCTTGATAGAATTTTACCGGCTCTTGAAAAACATATTAATTTCAAGAACTTTAATCCTGTTGGCGGCGTAGTGGAAGAAGAAATTACCCTTCAGGGCATTAAAATTTATGCGCCTGGGGATGAAAACGAAAAAGTTATTAATGTACTCGGCAACGCCTATGTGGCGGAACCAATTAAAAATATTACTCCTGCAGATATCATTGCATCAATCAGCTATTTCTTTAACCTGCTGCATGGTGTAGGTGATACAGATGATATCGACCACTTAGGTAACAGACGTCTTCGTTCTGTTGGAGAGCTATTGCAAAATCAATTCCGTATCGGTTTATCCCGTATGGAGCGTGTAGTCCGTGAAAGAATGTCGATTCAAGACACAGCAACGATTACTCCGCAGCAGTTAATTAATATTCGTCCAGTAATTGCGTCAATTAAAGAATTCTTCGGAAGCTCACAATTATCGCAGTTCATGGATCAAACGAATCCGTTAGCCGAATTAACACATAAAAGACGTCTATCAGCATTAGGACCAGGTGGATTAACACGTGAACGTGCAGGTTTTGAAGTGCGTGACGTTCACTATTCTCACTATGGCCGGATGTGTCCGATTGAAACACCGGAAGGTCCGAACATTGGGTTGATCAACTCCTTATCATCCTATGCGAAGGTAAATCGTTTCGGATTTATTGAAACACCATATCGCAGAGTTGACCCGGATACTGGAAAAGTAACAAGCAGGATCGATTACTTAACAGCAGACGAAGAAGATAACTATGTTACGGCACAGGCGAACTCTCGTCTTGGAGATGATGGATCATTCTTAGATGAAGATATCGTAGCTCGTTTCCGTGGTGAAAACACAGTAGTTAAACGTGAACGTATTGACTATATGGATGTATCACCAAAACAGGTTGTTTCTGCGGCGACTGCGTGTATTCCGTTCCTTGAAAACGATGACTCGAACCGTGCCTTAATGGGTGCGAACATGCAGCGTCAAGCAGTGCCGTTAATGCAGCCAGAAGCACCAAGAGTAGGAACAGGTATGGAATATGTATCTGGTAAAGACTCCGGTGCAGCTGTTATTTGTAAGCACGAAGGTATTGTTGAGCACGTAGAAGCGCGCGAAGTATGGGTTCGTCGTATTAAAGAGGTAGACGGACAAGAAGTAAAAGGCGATCTTGATAAATATCGCATGTTAAAGTTCATTCGTTCCAACCAAGGAACTTGCTATAACCAACGCCCAATTGTGGCTGTTGGAAACCGTGTAACAAAGGGTGAAATTCTCGCTGACGGTCCATCCATGGAGCTAGGTGAGTTAGCGCTTGGACGTAACGTTCTCGTTGCCTTTATGACATGGGATGGTTACAACTACGAAGACGCGATTATCATGAGTCAGCGTTTAGTAAAAGAAGATGTATACACATCGATCCACATCGAAGAATATGAATCAGAATCTCGCGATACAAAACTTGGACCAGAAGAAATTACCCGTGATATTCCAAACGTAGGGGAAGATGCCCTTCGCAACTTGGATGAGCGCGGTATTATCCGCACTGGTGCTGAGGTAAAAGATGGAGACCTGCTTGTTGGTAAAGTAACGCCTAAGGGTGTAACGGAGCTGACTGCAGAAGAGCGTCTTCTTCATGCGATCTTTGGTGAAAAGGCCCGTGAAGTTCGTGATACATCACTTCGCGTTCCACATGGCGGCGGCGGTATTGTTCTTGACGTTAAAGTCTTTAATCGTGAAGACGGTGATGAACTGCCACCAGGCGTGAATCAACTTGTCCGCGTATATATCGTTCAGAAACGTAAGATCTCTGAAGGAGATAAAATGGCGGGACGCCACGGTAACAAAGGGGTTATCTCAAGAATTTTACCAGAGGAAGATATGCCATACCTTCCAGACGGTACACCAGTTGATATCATGTTAAACCCATTAGGGGTACCTTCTCGTATGAACATCGGACAGGTGCTTGAGCTCCATCTTGGAATGGCAGCTAGAGCGTTAGGCATTCACGTTGCATCGCCGGTTTTTGACGGTGCCCGTGAGGAAGATGTTTGGGGTACAATCGAAGAAGCTGGAATGGCCCGTGATGCGAAGACTGTTCTGTATGATGGCCGTTCTGGTGAACCATTTGATAACCGTGTATCTGTTGGTGTCATGTATATGATCAAACTGGCACACATGGTAGATGATAAATTGCATGCTCGTTCCACTGGACCTTACTCACTTGTTACACAGCAGCCACTTGGCGGTAAAGCTCAGTTTGGCGGACAGCGTTTCGGTGAGATGGAGGTTTGGGCACTTGAGGCATACGGTGCTGCATATACGCTTCAAGAAATTCTTACCGTTAAATCAGATGACGTGGTTGGCCGTGTGAAAACATATGAAGCCATCGTAAAAGGTGAAAATGTTCCAGAACCTGGCGTTCCTGAGTCATTCAAAGTATTAATTAAAGAGCTTCAAAGCTTAGGTATGGATGTGAAAATCCTATCTGGCGACGAAGAAGAAATTGAAATGCGCGATATGGAAGATGAAGAAGACTTACAGCAAGTCGACACATTAAACATTGTTCCTGATGCACAAAGCTTTGAATCTGAAAAGGTTGGTTCAAAAGAATAGATTTATACGTTAAAAGCGCACAACCAATGTGTGTGCGCTTTTAACCTTTTTTCGCACTAAGGGTAAAACCTGGAGAACGAAAGGGAGGTAGGCCCCTTGCTAGACGTTAATAATTTTGAGTATATGAAAATCGGTCTTGCTTCACCGGATAAGATCCGTTCATGGTCCTTCGGAGAAGTCAAAAAGCCAGAAACCATTAACTATCGTACCTTGAAGCCTGAAAAAGACGGTTTATTCTGTGAGCGAATTTTTGGTCCAACAAAGGACTGGGAATGTCATTGCGGAAAGTACAAGCGCGTCCGTTATAAGGGTGTTGTTTGTGACCGATGCGGCGTTGAAGTTACACGGGCAAAGGTTCGCCGTGAACGTATGGGTCATATTGAACTTGCTGCACCTGTATCTCATATATGGTACTTTAAAGGAATCCCAAGCCGGATGGGTCTTGTGTTAGACATGTCCCCAAGAGCACTCGAGGAAGTTATTTATTTTGCTTCCTATGTCGTAACTGAATCCGGTGATACTGCCCTAGATAAAAAGCAACTGCTTTCTGAAAAAGAATATCGTGCTTACCGTGAAAAGTACGGAAACAAATTCCAAGCTGCCATGGGTGCAGAAGCGATTAAAAAGCTTCTTTCTGATATCGATCTAGAAAAAGAAGTAGATAGCTTAAAGGAAGAATTGAAAACTGCTCAAGGCCAGCGCCGTACGCGTGCGATTAAGCGCCTTGAAGTGTTAGAAGCATTCCGTGGTTCAGGAAATGAGCCATCTTGGATGATTCTTGATGTTCTTCCGGTTATTCCGCCGGAATTACGCCCGATGGTTCAATTGGATGGAGGAAGATTTGCAACATCAGACTTAAACGATCTTTATCGTCGTGTTATTAACCGTAATAATCGTCTAAAGCGTTTATTAGATCTTGGTGCACCAAGCATTATCGTGCAAAACGAAAAACGTATGCTTCAAGAAGCTGTTGATGCCTTGATTGATAACGGCCGCCGCGGACGCCCTGTTACTGGTCCTGGTAACCGTCCGTTAAAGTCACTTTCTCATATGTTAAAAGGTAAGCAAGGACGTTTCCGTCAAAACTTACTTGGTAAGCGTGTTGACTATTCTGGACGTTCTGTTATCGTCGTAGGTCCAAACTTAAAAATGTATCAGTGCGGCCTTCCGAAAGAAATGGCTCTTGAATTGTTCAAGCCATTTGTCATGAAGGAATTAGTTGAAAAAGGCTTAGCACATAACATTAAATCAGCAAAACGCAAAATTGAACGAGTATCCCCTGATGTTTGGGATGTACTTGAAGATGTTATTAAGGAGCATCCGGTTCTGTTAAACCGTGCCCCTACTTTGCATAGATTAGGAATCCAGGCTTTTGAGCCTACATTAGTTGAAGGTAGAGCTATCCGTCTTCACCCGTTAGTATGTACAGCATACAATGCCGACTTCGACGGTGACCAGATGGCGGTTCACGTGCCGCTTTCATCTGAAGCACAAGCAGAAGCTCGACTTTTAATGCTTGCTGCCCAAAACATCTTGAACCCTAAAGATGGTAAACCGGTTGTTACACCATCTCAGGACATGGTACTAGGTAACTATTACTTGACTCTTGAGCGTGAAGGTACAGTCGGCGAGGGTATGATTTTTAAAGATACAAACGAGGCGATCCTTGCATACCAAAATGGTTATGCTCACTTCCATACGCGTGTCGCTGTACATGCCGGATCATTAGGAAATGAGACTTTTACAGAAGAGCAAAATAATAAGTTATTAATCACGACGGTTGGTAAGCTTATTTTTAATGAAATTCTGCCAAAATCATTCCCGTATATCAATGAACCAACTCGACACAATTTAGAAGTTGAAACGCCTGCTAAATATTTTGTAGAAAAAGGCGAAGATATCTCTGCGAAAATCAAAGATATGCCATTAGTTGATCCGTTCAAGAAGAAAATTCTTGGAAATATCATTGCAGAAGTATTCAAGCGTTTCAAGATTACTGAAACGTCAAAAATGCTTGACCGCATGAAAGACTTAGGATTTAAGCATTCAACTAAAGCTGGTATTACTGTTGGTGTGGCAGATATCGTCGTTTTAGGTGAAAAACAAGAAATTCTGAAAGAAGCACAAGGTAAAGTTGATAACGTCATGAAACAGTTCAGACGTGGTTTAATTACCGAAGATGAGCGTTATGACCGTGTTATCGCTATCTGGAGTGCGGCTAAAGATACCATTCAAGGCAAGCTAATGAAATCCTTGAATAAAACGAACCCAATTTTCATGATGTCTGATTCTGGTGCCCGTGGTAACGCCTCGAACTTTACCCAGCTTGCTGGTATGCGCGGCTTGATGGCCAACCCGGCAGGACGTATAATCGAGTTACCAATTAAATCAAGTTTCCGTGAAGGATTAACGGTATTAGAGTACTTTATCTCTACACACGGTGCGCGTAAAGGTCTTGCCGATACCGCTCTTAAAACCGCTGACTCTGGTTACTTGACTCGTCGTCTTGTTGACGTTGCCCAGGATGTTATTGTCCGAGAAGACGACTGCGGAACCGATCGAGGCTTTACAATCAGTGCCTTAAAAGACGGTACGGAAATCATTGAAGGCTTGGATGAACGCTTAATCGGCCGCTATGCACGCAAACCGATCAAGCATCCTGAAACAAAAGAAGTGCTTGTACCTGAAAACGGTCTGATTACTGAAGATTTAGCGGAAATCATTGTTGGTGCAGGTATTGAAACCGTAAAAATTCGCTCTGCCTTTACATGTAATACTCGCCATGGAGTATGTAAGAAGTGTTATGGACGCAACTTGGCAACTGGTCAAGAGGTTGAAGTTGGCGAAGCAGTTGGTATTATCGCTGCTCAATCCATCGGTGAACCAGGTACTCAGTTAACCATGCGTACATTCCATACGGGCGGTGTTGCCGGAGACGATATCACTCAAGGTTTACCGCGTATCCAAGAGATTTTCGAAGCCCGTAACCCTAAAGGTCAAGCTGTTATTTCTGAAATTGATGGTGTTGTTGTTGGTATTAATGAGGGCCGTGACCGTCAGCATGAAATCGTCGTTCAAGGCGAGGTTGAATCACGCACTTATAATGCACCGTATACGGCACGCTTGAAAGTAGCTGTCAATGATCATGTCGGACGTGGCCAGGAATTAACAGAGGGTTCTATTGACCCTAAAGAATTAATCAAAGTAAAAGACGTGACATCTGTTCAAGAATACCTATTGCGTGAAGTGCAGAAGGTTTACCGTATGCAAGGGGTAGAAATTGGCGATAAGCACGTTGAAGTAATGGTCCGTCAAATGTTGCGTAAAATCCGTGTCAGCGATGCGGGTGAAACAGATGTATTACCTGGTACACTTCTGGATATTCACCAGTTTACGGATGCGAATGAAAAAGCATTACTTGCTGGTAAAATGCCGGCAACAGGTCGTCCGGTCTTGCTAGGTATTACAAAAGCATCACTTGAAACTGATTCATTCTTGTCAGCAGCATCGTTCCAAGAAACAACAAGAGTTCTTACCGATGCAGCGATCAAAGGAAAGCGCGATGAATTACTCGGCTTAAAAGAAAATGTTATCATCGGAAAACTTGTACCTGCTGGTACCGGCATGCAGCGCTACCGCAAAGCAGAGCCTGTCCTGAGGGATACAACTTCTGAAGAAACAGTTGCTATTGACTAACTAATTAGAGGTACCTGCTTACCTGCAGGTACCCTATTTTAAGAAAAATATTAAATGTGTTGTTGACATCTTATTTCGAAGGTGTTACTATATCAAAGGTGCTCCTATTCACCTGATACTTTGGAGGATATGATTAATGTCTTATGAAAAAGTATTACAGGCACAAAAGATCATTATAGGAACTAAACAAACAGTGAAAGCCCTAAAGGAAGGGAAAGTTCAAGAAATTTTCGTTGCAACCGATGCAGAACCAAAGGTTACTGGAAAGATTGTAGAGGAAGCTCTTGGATTCAACGTTCCGGTCCAATACGTTGACTCGATGAAAAAACTCGGGAAAGCGTGCGGGATTGAAGTAGGTGCGGCAGCTGTAGCAATTATCCGTTAAAAACTGTTTTTGTAGATAGAGTAGTCTGCAAAAACTTTGTTTTTGCAAAAAAATGAACCACCTGGATGTGTGGGCTTACAAATAATGAAGGGAGGAAAAATTCATGCCTACTATTAACCAATTAGTGCGCAAGCCTCGTCAAACTAAAGAGGAAAAGTCAAAATCACCTGCGCTAAATAAAGGTTACAACAGCTTCAAGAAATCACAAACTAATGTATCTTCACCACAAAAACGCGGAGTATGTACTCGTGTTGGTACAATGACTCCAAAGAAACCAAACTCAGCGTTACGTAAATATGCGCGTGTACGTTTGACAAATGGTATCGAGGTGACTGCATACATTCCTGGTATCGGCCACAACCTTCAAGAGCACAGCGTTGTTCTTATCCGTGGAGGACGTGTAAAGGACTTACCGGGGGTACGTTATCACATCGTACGTGGAGCGCTTGATACGGCTGGTGTAAACAACCGTATGCAAGGTCGTTCTAAATATGGTACTAAGAGACCAAAAGCAGCAAAAAAATAATTTGACAATA
Source organism: Neobacillus bataviensis (assembly GCF_019969725.1). The sequence goes on along the minus strand of NZ_JAHXYW010000018.1, from coordinate 36,831 downwards.
AATAGAAGCTTCTTTGAAAGGAGGAAAAAGAATGCCACGTAAAGGTCCTGTAGCAAAGAGAGACGTGTTACCAGATCCGCTTTACAATTCAAAATTAGTTACTCGTCTAATCAACAAAATGATGATCGACGGTAAAAGAGGTAAATCTCAAGAAATTCTTTACTCTGCATTCAATACTATCCGTGAACGTTCTGGCAAGGAACCAATGGAAGTATTCGAAGCTGCAATGAAAAACATCATGCCAGTTCTAGAAGTAAGAGCACGCCGTGTTGGTGGTGCTAACTACCAAGTTCCAGTTGAGGTGCGTCCTGACCGCCGTACAACTCTTGGTCTTCGCTGGTTAGTTAACTATTCACGTCTTCGCGGTGAAAAAACGATGGAAGAGCGTTTAGCTAACGAAATCATGGATGCAGCTAACAACACTGGTGCATCCGTTAAGAAGCGTGAAGATACACACAAAATGGCAGAAGCAAACAAAGCGTTTGCTCACTATCGTTGGTAATTTAACCTTCAATATAAAAACTTTCATACTAGGAAGGAGAAAGACCCAATGGCAAGAGAGTTCTCCTTAAACAACACTCGTAATATCGGAATCATGGCACACATCGATGCCGGTAAAACGACGACCACTGAGCGTGTCCTTTATTACACTGGTAAGATTCATAAAATCGGTGAAACACATGAAGGCGCATCTCAGATGGACTGGATGGAGCAGGAACAAGAACGCGGAATCACAATCACTTCCGCAGCAACTACTGCACAATGGAAAGGCCATCGCGTTAATATCATCGACACACCAGGACACGTAGACTTCACAGTTGAAGTTGAACGTTCCCTGCGTGTACTTGATGGTGCGGTAGCAGTCCTTGATGCACAATCAGGCGTTGAACCACAAACTGAAACAGTTTGGCGCCAAGCAACAACTTACGGTGTACCACGTGTTGTTTTCGTAAACAAGATGGACAAAATTGGTGCAGATTTCTTATATTCTGTGGGAACAATTCATGACCGACTTCAAGCGAATGCACATGCGATTCAGTTACCAATCGGTGCTGAAGATCAGTTTGAAGCAATCATTGACCTTGTGGAAATGAATGCTGTATTCTACGGAAACGACTTAGGTACTGATATTGAAGTACGTGAGATTCCTGAAGAATTCCGTGCTCAAGCTGAAGAATACCGTGAGAAGCTAGTAGAAGCAGTTGCTGAACTAGATGAAGAGTTAATGGAAAAGTACCTTGGTGGTGAAGAAATCACTAAAGAAGAACTTAAAGCAGGGATTCGTAAAGGTACAGTTAACGTTGAATTCTACCCAGTAATCTGTGGATCTGCATTCAAAAACAAAGGTGTTCAGTTAATGTTGGATGCGGTTATCGACTACCTTCCATCTCCACTTGATGTACCTGCAATCAAAGGTCATGCTGTAGATGATGAAGAAGAAGTCCTTGAGCGTCATTCAAGCGATGAAGAGCCATTCTCAGCTCTTGCATTTAAAGTTATGACTGACCCATACGTTGGTAAGTTAACATTCTTCCGCGTTTACTCTGGTACTTTAGAGTCTGGTTCATATGTACAGAACTCAACTAAAGGCAAGCGTGAGCGTATCGGACGTATCCTGCAAATGCACGCAAACAGCCGTCAAGAAATCTCTAAGGTTTATGCCGGTGACATTGCAGCTGCTGTAGGTTTGAAAGATACAACAACTGGCGATACTCTATGTGATGACAAAAACCCTGTTATCCTAGAGTCTATGCAATTCCCTGAGCCAGTTATTCAACTTTCTGTAGAACCTAAGTCAAAAGCTGACCAAGACAAGATGACTACTGCACTACAAAAGCTTCAAGAAGAAGATCCAACTTTCCGTGCACATACTGACCAGGAAACTGGACAGGTTATCATCGCTGGTATGGGTGAGCTTCACCTAGATATCATCGTTGACCGTATGCGCCGTGAATTCAAGGTTGAAGCTAATGTGGGTGCACCTCAGGTTGCTTACCGCGAAACTTTCCGTGCTTCTGCACAAGTTGAAGGTAAATTCGCTCGTCAATCTGGTGGTCGTGGACAATACGGTCACGTTTGGATCGAATTCGCTCCTAACGAAGAAGGAAAAGGCTTCGAATTCGAAAACGGTATCGTCGGTGGTGTCGTCCCTCGTGAATACATCCCTGCTGTTCAAGCTGGTCTTGAAGATGCCCTTGACCGCGGTGTTCTTGCTGGATATCCATTAGTTGATATTAAAGCAAGATTATTCGACGGATCATACCATGATGTTGACTCCTCTGAAATGGCGTTTAAGATTGCTGCTTCAATGGCTCTTAAAAATGCTGCTTCTAAGTGTCAGCCTGTAATCCTTGAGCCTATGATGAGAGTTGAAGTTGTTATCCCTGAAGAATATCTAGGTGATATCATGGGACAAATCACTGCTCGTCGTGGACGTGTAGAGGGTATGGAAGCTCGTGGTAATGCACAAGTGGTTCGTTCAATGGTTCCACTTTCAGAAATGTTTGGTTATGCAACAGCTCTTCGTTCAAGTACACAAGGTCGCGGCGTATTCTCTATGCACTTCGATCACTACGAAGAAGTACCAAAGTCAGTTTCTGAAGAAATTATCAAAAAAAATAAAGGTGAATAATTGATTTTCATCTTTTGATAAAGTATAACTACTATTGTGAGTAATGGAAGCTGTAATAATGGGACACCCCATTTCTCAGCTTCCATAAAAAAATATACTTAACTTTTATAATCCAAAGGAGGATTTTCCAAATGGCAAAAGCTAAATTCGACCGTTCAAAGCCACACGTTAACATTGGTACAATCGGACACGTTGACCATGGTAAAACTACTTTAACTGCTGCAATCACTTCTGTTCTTGCGAAATCTGGTAAAGCAGAAGCTCGTGCATACGATCAAATCGACGGTGCTCCAGAAGAAAGAGAACGTGGTATCACAATCTCTACTGCACACGTTGAGTATGAAACAGATCTTCGTCACTATGCACACGTAGACTGCCCAGGACACGCTGACTATGTTAAAAACATGATCACTGGTGCTGCGCAAATGGACGGCGGTATCCTAGTTGTTTCTGCAACTGACGGCCCAATGCCACAAACTCGTGAGCACATCCTTCTTTCTCGTCAGGTAGGCGTACCTTACCTTGTTGTATTCATGAACAAGTGTGATATGGTTGACGACGAAGAACTTCTTGAATTAGTAGAAATGGAAATTCGTGATCTATTATCAGAATACGATTTCCCTGGCGATGACACTCCAGTTATCAAAGGTTCTGCTCTAAAAGCATTAGAAGGCGACGCTGCTTGGGAAGAAAAAATCTTTGAACTTATGACTGCTGTTGATGAGTTCATCCCAACTCCTGCTCGTGACACTGACAAGCCTTTCATGATGCCAGTTGAGGATGTATTCTCAATCACTGGTCGTGGAACAGTTGCTACAGGACGTGTTGAGCGTGGTGTAGTTAAAGTTGGTGACGTAGTTGAAATCGTAGGTTTCACTGAAGAACCAAAATCTACAACTGTAACAGGTGTAGAAATGTTCCGTAAGCTTCTTGACTTTGCTGAAGCTGGTGACAACATTGGTGCCCTTCTTCGTGGTGTTGCTCGTGAAGAAATCGAGCGTGGTCAAGTTTTGGCTAAGCCAAAATCAATCACTCCACACACAAAGTTCAAAGCACAAGTTTACGTTTTAACAAAAGAAGAAGGTGGACGTCATACTCCATTCTTCACTAACTACCGTCCACAATTCTATTTCCGTACTTCTGATATTACTGGTATTTGTAACCTTCCAGAAGGTACTGAAATGGTTATGCCTGGCGACCACATCGAAATGACTGTTGAGCTAATCGCTCCAGTTGCGATCGAAGAAGGAACTAAGTTCTCTATTCGTGAAGGTGGCCGTACAGTAGGTTCAGGTTCAATCACTGATATCACTGAGTAATCAATATATGTAAAAGCAGATGGATGACGATCCATCTGCTTTTTTTATTTGTCTATAACAAGAACGTCAATACCGGCCCTTTTTTCTTATCTTACTCACTATTAATAATAATAATGGAAAAAAGAGACCAAAAGGTAGAGAAAAAGACGTCCACCATTCAGCTTGTTTGTCAGATTCAACTATATTCTTATTTATGATGAGAGAGAGAATAAGTGTTATTAACCCTAATGGAAACGTTAAACATTTATATTCCTTTAGTTCTAGAATTTGACCCAAACATATAATAGACCCATAAAAATATATTGTGATTTTAATATAGATGGAAATGAACCAAATGAAGGCCATGACGGCCTCTATGCGCTGCCAAAAGCCTCCAATATTGATTTTTAGTGCTAGAGCATAGGTAACGAATTGCATATTCTCAGAAAAATAAGTGCCTAAGCACAATATACTTAGTAATGTAACGATTGTTAAAACATTACCTCCAATAATTGTTCCAAGCAAAAAGGATTTTTTTGCTTTTGTCGTTTGGTTTACAGCGGGGAAGAACATTAAGAACAACACTAATTGCAAATAAGGTGTTCCAATGGATTTCAAAGCAGCGCTAATTACGGGTTTTATCCCATTGGCTAATATGGGCTGAAGTTGCTGAAATTGAATCATAGGGAAAATCGATATGATAAAGATAAGTAAAAGTAAAAAAATGATTGGAAAGAAAATTTCTATCGCTCGAGAAAAGGTTTCTATTCCGTATCGCACGCCCATAATCATTATTGCGATTAAAAGAATATGAAGGGGTAAAATGGGCGTATCCGGGAGAATTTGTATGATTACAAAGTCACCGATTTGTCTTATGAATACAGCAAGGCTAAGAAAAAAATAAATGAAATACAAAAAGGATACGAATTTTCCAAGCCATTTTCCTAATATTTTTTCGCTATATTCAGTTAGGTTCATTGTCGGAAATCTACTTCCTAGTAAATTGAACAGAGACACCAGTAATAGTCCTAGTCCGACTACAATAATATTAGCCATCCAAGCATCCTGTTTCGCACTATGTACAAGACCTGAGGGGGTATACAAAATGCTGCCGCCGACAATAAAAAATGCAATCATTATTGTATATTGATGAGGTGGAATTTTACCATTCTCAAGCATGCTTGTTCCTCACTTTTCCCAGAAAACCATATTTTTTTGAATGGGAATATCTATTTATTTGTCATTTCATTTCATGAAGGGAAACAAGATGCTTGGTTATCAATCACGCTTGGCATGCTTGGCGCACTCATTCTTTTTTTCTTTGTATACGTCCAAATATTTAAACGGTATCCAAACCTTCCTTTTACCGGAATTTTAATTAAAGTATTTAGCAAATATATCGGACTTCCATTAAGCATAGTATATATTTGCTATTTTACATTTGTTGCCGCAGTCAATGCGCGGCATTTAGGGGATACAATAGGAACTTATATTTTATCGGAAACGCCGGTTTCCGTATTTATTTTTATCGGACTGTTATTGGTTTCTTATGCCTGCTATTTAGGGATTGAAGTGGTGGGAAGGACGGCAGAGATCCTCGTTGGCGCAATGGCCGCTTTCGGAGTAATTGGTAATTTAACGGTTTTTGCTTCCGGAATTATCAAAATTAAGAACGTCCAGCCTGTTTTAGAATTTGGCTGGCTGCCCGTTTTAAAACATGCTGTACCCCTAACGTTGTTTTTCCCTTTTGGGGAAATTTTTCTTTTTCTTATGATTTTCCCTTACTTGAATAAGCCCGAATTGGTCAAAAGAACGGGCTTACTTTCCATTTTGTTAAGTGGGTTAGGTCTTACATGGACCTTTTTATTAATTATTAGTGTAATTGGTACTGGTGCTCAGGCAGTTGAAATCCCATTGCTTCTTACAGTCGAAAAGATCAATGTTGGCCATATTATCCAGAGGATGGACTCCATTGTTGTTGGGACATTTGCGGTAGGATTTTTCATAAAAATTATTCTTTATGTCTATGCAGCTTTGATTGGGTTAAGGGACATTTTAAAATTTAAAAGGTATCAGCCTTTGATTATCCCCGTAATATCTCTCATTTTTATTTACTCATTGATTGGATCAAAAAATAAGATTGCTTATCAAGAGTTTTTTTATAATAAAATGCCTTATTTGGTGGGGTTCCCGCTATTAGTGGGAATACCATTCATCGCTCTAATAATGATTTTGGTTCGAACCTATTTTGGTAAATCACGAGCAAATATACCAGAGTAGAGTGTTCGTGTTTTATGTTGAAAACAGTTTCTACTATTATATATGTACATATTAAATTGATTAAATATTTGGAGTAATAAATTAGGAGAATATTGGAGATTACATTTTGGGATTGAAATTGAAAATGTCAGCCGCTATAATTAAAAAAGTGTTCAGCACAGAAAGCATAAAAAAAATTGTAATAACTGTTGCGTTTGCTTTATGTTTTATGTATAATAGACAATGTTGGTCTTTGACTGCGATGAGGTGGAAGGTTGCTGACACACCCGGCCGCTTTGCCATGGCGAGTGTGTGGGAAATTTTCACTGAGAACTGTCTATTTCGAAAATAGGCGAATAAAGGAGGGAAAATAATGGCAAAACAAAAAATTCGTATCCGCTTAAAAGCGTATGATCACAGAATTCTTGATCAATCTGCAGAAAAAATCGTTGAAACAGCAAAACGTTCAGGTGCGGCAGTTTCTGGTCCGATTCCGCTTCCAACTGAAAAGTCTGTTTACACAATTCTTCGTGCGGTTCATAAGTACAAAGATTCTCGTGAACAGTTCGAAATGCGGACACATAAGCGTCTAATCGACATCGTTAACCCAACTCCACAAACAGTTGATGCGTTAATGCGTTTAGATTTACCATCTGGTGTAGATATCGAAATCAAACTTTAATCAAAATAAATGAACAAATATACAGGAGGTGTGACTTAAATGACCAAAGGAATCTTAGGAAGAAAGATTGGTATGACTCAAGTATTTGCTAGTAACGGCAACTTAATTCCTGTAACTGTAGTTGAGGCAGCTGCTAACGTAGTTCTTCAAAAGAAATCAGTTGAAACTGACGGTTATACTGCAGTTCAAGTTGGTTTTGAAGACAAGCGTGAGAAGTTATCTAACAAACCAGAAAAAGGCCATGTTGCTAAAGCAAACACTGCTCCTAAGCGCTTCGTTCGCGAATTCCGCGGAGACGACTTAGCAGCACTTGAAGTTGGTCAAGAAGTCAAAGTAGATATTTTCGCTGCAGGCGATATTGTAGATGTAACAGGAATCTCGAAGGGTAAAGGTTTCCAAGGCTCAATCAAGCGCCACGGACAATCACGCGGCCCAATGGCTCACGGTTCACGTTACCACCGTCGTCCTGGTTCAATGGGACCTGTTGCTCCAAACCGTGTATTCAAAGGTAAAGCATTACCTGGACGTATGGGCGGAGAACAAGTTACTGTACAAAACCTTGAAATCGTTAAAGTTGACGTTGAGCGCAACCTACTATTGATCAAAGGTAATGTTCCAGGAGCTAAAAAAGCTTTATTAAAAATTAAAGGTGCGGTAAAAGCATAGTCACTTTTTAAGAAAGGAGGAACAAAGGAATGCCGAAAGTAGCATTATTAAACCAAAACGGATCACAAGTTGGTGATATCGAGCTTAATGAATCAGTTTTTGGTATTGAGCCTAACCAGCACGTATTATTCGAAGCGATTGTTATGCAACGTGCTTCATTACGTCAAGGAACTCATAAAACTAAAATTCGTTCTGAAGTTGCAGGCGGTGGCCGTAAGCCATGGCGTCAAAAAGGAACTGGCCGTGCTCGTCAAGGGTCAATCCGTTCTCCACAATGGCGCGGAGGTGGTACTGTATTTGGTCCAACACCACGCAGCTACAGCTATAAATTACCTAAGAAGGTTCGTCGCTTAGCGATCAAATCTGCATTATCTTCTAAAGTATTAGAAGAAAATATCTTAGTATTAGAAAGCCTAGCTTTCGAAGCTCCAAAAACAAAAGATTTCAAAGCTGTTTTAAACGGTCTTTCTGTTGAGAAAAAAGCACTTATTGTTACAGCTAACCTAGATGAAAATGTAGCACTTTCTGCTCGCAACATTCCTGGTGTAACAGTAGTAACAGCTGATGGAATCAACGTACTAGATGTTGTAAACCATGATAAATTAATCATGACTAAAGCAGCGGTTGAAAAAGTAGAGGAGGTGCTTGCATAATGGATGCACGCGATATCATTAAGCGCCCCGTTATCACTGAGCGTTCTACTGACCTAATGGCTGAAAAGAAATATACGTTCGAAGTTGATGTGAGAGCTAACAAAACACAAGTTAAAGATGCTATTGTAGAAATCTTTGGCGTTGAAGTTGAGAAAGTTAACATCATGAACTATAAAGGTAAATTCAAGCGTATGGGTAAATTCGGCGGTTACACAAACAAGCGTCGTAAAGCAATCGTAAAATTAACAGCTGACAGCAAAGAAATCGAATTCTTTGAAAGCTAAAAACTAACAAGAAGAGGAGGGAATAAAATGGCGATTAAAAAGTACAAACCTACCTCCAATGGTCGTCGCGGAATGACTAGCTCTGATTTTGCTGAAATCACAACTAGCACTCCAGAAAAATCTCTATTAGCTCCATTAAAGAGAAAAGGCGGCCGTAATAACCAAGGTAAGTTAACTGTTCGTCATCAAGGTGGCGGCCATAAGCGTCAATATCGTTTAATCGACTTTAAACGTAACAAAGATGGCATTCCAGGACGCGTTGCCACTATCGAGTATGATCCAAACCGTTCTGCAAATATTGCATTAATCAATTATGTTGATGGAGAGAAGCGTTATATCTTAGCTCCTAAAAACCTTCAAGTAGGTATGGAAGTAATGTCTGGCCCTGAGGCAGATATTAAAGTGGGTAACGCACTTCCACTAGCAAACATCCCTGTTGGTACTGTAGTACACAACATTGAGCTAAAACCTGGTAAAGGCGGACAATTAGTTCGTTCTGCTGGAACTAGCGCACAAGTTCTAGGTAAAGAAGGAAAATACGTACTAGTTCGTTTAACTTCTGGTGAAGTTCGAATGATCCTTTCTGAGTGTCGTGCATCAATCGGTCAAGTTGGTAACGAACAACATGAACTTATTAACATTGGTAAAGCAGGTCGTTCTCGTTGGTTAGGCAAACGCCCAACTGTTCGTGGATCTGTTATGAACCCTAACGATCACCCACACGGTGGTGGTGAAGGACGTTCACCAATCGGACGTAAGTCACCAATGACTCCATGGGGTAAACCAACTCTTGGATACAAAACTCGTAAGAAGAAGAACAAATCAGATAAATTTATCGTACGTCGTCGTAAAAAATAACGTGTCTCTCCTACGGTTCAAAGATAGAACCGTAGAACAGTCACGAAGGGAGGTACCTTCATGGGTCGCAGCTTAAAAAAAGGACCATTCGTTGATGATCATTTAATGGTTAAGGTCGAAAAGTTAAATGAAACTGAGAGCAAACAAGTTATTAAGACTTGGTCTCGCCGTTCTACGATCTTCCCACAATTTATCGGCCACACAATCGCAGTTTATGATGGTCGCAAACATGTGCCTGTATATGTTACTGAAGACATGGTAGGTCACAAGCTTGGAGAATTCGCTCCAACACGTGCTTACAAAGGGCATGGCAATGATGACAAGAAAACAAGACGTTAAGAGAGGAGGGCATCCAAATGCAAGCTAAAGCTGTTGCAAGAACAGTTCGTATTGCTCCTCGTAAAGCACGTTTAGTCGTTGATTTAATCCGAGGAAAGCAAGTTGGTGAAGCTGTGGCGATTCTAAATCTCACACCTAAGGCTGCTTCTCCAATCGTTGAAAAAGTTTTAAAATCTGCTATGGCAAACGCTGAGCACAACTATGAAATGGACGTTAACACTCTAGTTGTTACTCAAGCATTCGTTGACGAAGGACCAACCTTAAAACGTTTCCGTCCTCGCGCAATGGGCCGTGCAAGCCAAATTAACAAACGCACAAGCCATATTACAATCGTTTTAACAGAAAAGAAGGAGGGATAAGCTGTGGGTCAAAAAGTAAATCCAGTCGGTTTGCGTATCGGAATCATCCGTGATTGGGAATCTAAATGGTACGCAGGTAAAGACTTCGCTGATCTTTTACACGAAGACCTTAAAGTTCGTGAGTATATCACGAAGCGTTTAAAAGATGCTTCTGTTTCTAAAGTAGAAATCGAACGTGCTGCTAACCGTGTTAACGTAACAGTTCATACAGCTAAGCCTGGTATGGTTATCGGTAAAGGCGGTACAGAAGTTGAAGCACTTCGTAAAGCATTAAATCAACTTACTGGCAAACGCGTTCACATCAACATCCTTGAAATCAAAAAGGCTGACGTTGATGCGAAACTAGTTGCTGAAAATATTGCTCGTCAATTAGAAAACCGTGTATCTTTCCGTCGTGCACAAAAGCAAGCTATTCAACGTGCTATGCGTGCAGGTGCGAAAGGTATTAAAACAATGGTATCTGGTCGTCTTGGCGGCGCTGATATCGCTCGTTCTGAACACTATAGCGAAGGAACAGTTCCACTTCATACACTTCGCGCTGATATCGACTATGCTACGGCTGAAGCTGATACTACTTATGGTAAGCTTGGCGTAAAAGTATGGATCTATCGTGGAGAAGTCCTTCCTACTAAGAAGAAAAATGCGGAAGGAGGCAAATAATAATGTTATTGCCAAAACGCGTAAAATATCGCCGTCAACACCGTGGAAATATGCGCGGCCAAACAAAAGGCGGAGCTGAAGTAACATTCGGTGAATTTGGCCTACAAGCAATGGAAGCTTCTTGGATTACAAACCGTCAAATCGAAGCTGCTCGTATTGCGATGACACGTTACATGAAACGTGGCGGTAAAGTATGGATTAAAATCTTCCCTCATAAGCCTTACACTGCAAAGCCTCTAGAAGTGCGGATGGGTTCCGGTAAAGGTTCACCTGAAGGCTGGGTAGCAGTTGTAAAGCCAGGGAAAGTTATGTTTGAAATCGCGGGTGTTTCTGAAGAAATCGCACGTGAAGCATTACGTCTTGCTATGCACAAACTTCCAGTAAAATGTAAGTTTGTAAAACGTGAAGAAATTGGTGGTGAATCAAATGAAAGCTAATGAACTTCGTGACCTTACCACTGCTGAAATTGAACAAAAAGTAAAATCTCTTAAAGAAGAGCTTTTCAACCTACGCTTTCAATTGGCGACAGGACAACTAGAAAATACTGCTCGCATTCGTGAAGTACGCAAAGCGATCGCTCGTATGAAAACTGTTGTTCGCGAAAGAGAAATCAGCGTTAACAAGTAATAAATGAGAGGAGGTTCACAGATGAGTGAACGTAACCAACGCAAAGTTTACACAGGACGCGTTGTTTCTGACAAGATGGACAAAACTGTTACAGTTCTTGTTGAAACATACAAAAAGCATCCTTTATATGGTAAACGCGTTAAGTACTCTAAAAAGTATAAAGCTCATGATGAGCAAAACCAGGCAAAAATCGGTGATGTTGTTCGCATTATGGAAACTCGCCCACTTTCAGCTACTAAACGCTTCCGTTTAGTCGAAGTTGTAGAAAAAGCCGTTATTATTTAATTGTTCGGATAAGCTTCAATCCGAAGGGAGGTTACACACATGATTCAACAAGAATCACGTTTAAAAGTTGCTGACAACTCTGGTGCTCGTGAAGTGCTTACGATTAAAGTTCTTGGTGGCTCTGGTCGTAAAACTGCTGGTATTGGTGATGTGATCGTTTGTACAGTAAAACAAGCAACACCAGGTGGCGTTGTTAAAAAAGGTGACGTTGTTAAGGCTGTTATCGTTCGTACAAAGAGTGGCGCTCGCCGTCCAGATGGTTCTTACATTCGTTTCGATGAAAACGCATGTGTAATCATTAAAGATGATAAGAGCCCACGTGGAACACGTATCTTCGGACCAGTTGCCCGCGAACTTCGCGATAACAACTTTATGAAAATCGTTTCTCTTGCTCCAGAAGTATTATAATTTTAAAATCAATTGCCTTTAAGGAGGTGCGACAAGATGCATGTAAAAAAAGGTGATAAAGTCAGAGTTATTTCTGGCAAGGATAAAGGCAAAACAGGTGTGATCCTAGCTGCTTATCCTAAAGACAGCCGTGTTCTAGTAGAAGGCGTAAACATCGTGAAAAAGCACTCAAAGCCTTCTCAAGTGAATCCACAAGGCGGAATTATCAGCTTTGAGGCTCCAATTCATGTATCAAACGTTATGCCTATCGATCCTAAATCAGGTAACCCAACTCGTGTAGGTTACAAAACGGTTGATGGCAAAAAAGTACGCGTAGCAAAATCCGGTGAAGTATTAGATAAATAGTTTAAATTAAGAAGGGAGGTACACACATGAACCGCCTAAAAGAAAAGTTTGTTAAAGAAATTACTCCTGCTCTAATGAGCAAGTTCAACTATAAATCAGTTATGCAAGTTCCTAAGATCGAAAAGATCGTTGTAAACATGGGTGTTGGTGATGCAGTTGCAAACGCAAAAGCTCTTGATAACGCTGTTGAAGAATTAGCAACGATCACTGGTCAAAAGCCACTTATCACTCGTGCGAAAAAATCTATCGCTGGCTTCCGTCTTCGTGAAGGTATGCCAATCGGTGCAAAGGTTACTCTTCGTGGTGAGCGCATGTACGAATTCTTGGATAAATTAGTTTCTGTTTCTTTACCTCGTGTACGTGACTTCCGTGGTGTTTCTAAGAAAGCTTTCGACGGTCGCGGTAACTATACTTTGGGTGTTAAAGAACAATTAATCTTCCCTGAAATTGATTACGATAAAGTAAGCAAAGTTCGTGGTATGGATATCGTTATCGTAACGACTGCTAACACTGATGAAGAATCTCGTGAACTTTTAACTCAATTTGGAATGCCATTCCAAAAGTAATCGCTAAATAAGGGAGGCGAAAACGTGGCTAAAAAGTCAATGATTGCGAAACAAAAACGCACGCCTAAATATGCTGTACAGGAGTACACTCGCTGCGAACGTTGCGGCCGTCCGCACTCTGTATACCGTAAATTTAAGCTTTGCCGTATTTGTTTCCGTGAATTAGCATACAAAGGACAAATTCCTGGTGTTAAAAAAGCTAGCTGGTAAAACCCAGAGTTGTGGAAGGAGGTAAAAATAATGGTCATGACAGATCCAATTGCAGATATGCTTACTCGCATTCGTAATGCGAACATGGTACGTCACGAAAAGTTAGAAGTGCCTGCTTCTAATATGAAAAAAGAAATCGCTGAAATCTTAAAGCGTGAAGGTTTCGTACGTGACGTTGAGTTTATCGACGACAACAAACAAGGTATCATCCGTATCTTCTTAAAGTACGGTACAAATAATGAGCGTGTTATTACTGGTCTTAAGCGCATAAGTAAGCCTGGTCTTCGTGTTTATGCAAAATCTACTGAGGTACCACGTGTTCTTAACGGTCTTGGTATCGCACTAGTATCTACATCACAAGGTGTTATTACAGATAAAGAAGCTCGTGCAAAACAAATCGGTGGAGAAGTTTTAGCATACGTTTGGTAATCGAGTTTTTGAATGAATGGAGGTGCACTAAATGTCTCGCGTAGGAAAAAAACCTATCGAAATTCCAGCTGGAGTTACGGTTACTTTAAATAACAATACAGTTACAGTAAAAGGCCCTAAAGGCGAACTTACTCGTACTTTTAATCCTGAGATTGCGATCACTGTTGAAGAGAACATCATTACAGTGGCTCGTCCATCTGATGTAAAAGAAATCCGCGCATTACATGGTACAACTCGTGCTGTGATTGCGAACATGGTTGAAGGTGTTTCCAAAGGCTTCGAAAGAGGCTTAGAATTAATCGGGGTTGGTTACCGTGCGCAAAAGCAAGGTACTAAGCTTGTATTAAACGTTGGTTACTCTCATCCAGTTGAAATGGAACCTGAAAAAGGTCTTGAAATCGAAGTACCTACTAACACAAAGATCATCGTTAAAGGTACTGATAAAGAACGTGTTGGTGCATTAGCTGCCAATATTCGCGGAGTTCGTCCTCCAGAGCCATATAAAGGCAAAGGAATTCGTTACGAAGGCGAATTTGTTCGTCGCAAAGAAGGTAAAACAGGTAAGTAATGCCGCATAGGTAAACGAAAGGAGTGACGTAAATGATTACGAAGCTTGATAAAAACGCTACTCGCAAGAAAAGACATGCTCGTGTTCGTGCGAAACTTAGCGGAACTTCAGCTCGTCCACGTCTAAATGTGTTCCGTTCAAACCAACACATTTATGCTCAAATTATCGATGACATGAATGGAGTTACTTTAGCAAGTGCTTCTACAATAGAAAAAGACTTCGGTCTTGAATCTACAAGCAACGTTCAAGCTGCACAAAAAGTCGGAGAATTAGTTGCTAAACGTGCGGTAGAAAAAGGGATCTCTGCAGTTGTATTTGACCGTGGAGGATACCTATACCATGGACGTATTCAAGCATTAGCTGATGCTGCTCGTGAAAACGGCCTACAATTTTAATAGACAAAGGAGGGACACTTAAAGATGCGTCGTATTGATCCAAACAAACTTGAACTAGAAGAACGCGTAGTTACAGTTAACCGTGTTGCGAAGGTTGTTAAAGGTGGACGTCGTTTCCGTTTCTCTGCACTTGTCGTAGTGGGAGATAAAAACGGTCATGTCGGCTTCGGTACTGGTAAAGCCCAAGAGGTACCTGATGCAATTCGTAAAGCTATCGAAGATGCAAAGAAAAACTTAGTGGAAGTACCAATGGTTGGAACTACTGTTCCTCACCAAGTAATTGGACGTTTTGGTGCTGGTGAAATTCTTCTTAAGCCTGCTTCTGAAGGTACAGGAGTTATCGCTGGTGGTCCAGTTCGTGCGGTTCTTGAATTAGCTGGGGTAGCAGATATCCTTTCTAAATCATTAGGCACAAACACTCCAATTAATATGGTACGTGCTACAGTTGATGGTTTAAAACAATTAAAACGTGCTGAAGACGTAGCGAAATTACGTGGTAAATCAGTAGAAGAACTGTTAGGATAAGGGGGGAAATCAAATGGCGAAACTTTTAATTACCCTCAACAAGAGCGTTATAGGTCGCCCTGAGGACCAACGTGCAACAGTTACAGCGCTAGGTTTACGTAAATTAAATCAAACAGTTGAGCACCAAGATAACGCTGCGATTCGCGGTATGATTAACAAAGTTGCTCACCTTGTAACAGTAAAAGAACAATAATCCATTGTTTTCTTTCATAAGGAGGTGCCAATATGAAACTTCATGAATTAAAACCTGCCGAAGGTTCTCGTAAAGAGCGCAAACGTTTAGGACGCGGGATCGGTTCTGGCCAAGGAAAGACTGCAGGTAAAGGTCATAAAGGTCAAAACGCTCGTTCTGGCGGCGGTGTACGTGTTGGTTTTGAGGGTGGTCAAACACCTTTATTCCGTCGTTTACCAAAACGCGGTTTCACTAACATTAGCCGTAAAGAATACGCAGTTGTGAACCTTGATGCATTAAACCGCTTCGAAGAAGGTACAGAAGTTACTCCAGAACTTCTTATCGAAACAGGCGTTGTAAGTAACGAAAAAGCAGGAATTAAAGTTCTTGCTAAAGGGAACGTAGAGAAAAAGTTGACTGTAAAAGCTCACAAATTCTCCTCTGCTGCTAAGGAAGCTATCGAAGCTGCTGGTGGAACTACTGAGGTGATCTAATGTTCCAGACAATCTCCAATTTTATGCGCGTGGGTGAGATAAGGAATAAAATTATTTTCACCCTTTTAATGTTAGTCGTTTTTCGACTAGGTACATTTATCCCTGTACCGAATGTAAATGCTGAGGTTCTTGCTAATCAGGATAAGCTAAGTGTCTTCGGAATTTTAAATACCTTTGGCGGTGGAGCATTGAAACAATTCTCCATCTTTGCAATGGGTATCATGCCGTATATCACCGCTTCGATTATCATTCAGCTTTTACAGATGGATGTTGTTCCAAAATTTACGGAATGGTCCAAACAAGGGGAAGCAGGGCGTCGTAAGATTGCTCAATTCACTCGTTATTTCACTGTTGTGCTTGGATTTATCCAAGCATTAGGTATGTCATATGGCTTTAATAACTTAGCCAGTGGCCAATTAATTGAAAACCCTGGAATCGGAACTTATCTATTGATTGCTACGGTTTTAACTGCTGGTACATCTTTCTTGATGTGGTTAGGTGAGCAAATTACCTCGAAGGGTGTCGGAAATGGTATTTCGATCATCATCTTCGCCGGTATTGTTGCTGCCATTCCTAACACAGTTAATCAAATTTATGTTCAACAGTTCGAAAATGCAGGAGAAGCTCTGTTCCTACGTATTGTTACAGTTGCATTAATAGTTCTTGCTGTTATTGCCATTGTTGTTGGAGTTATTTTTATCCAGCAAGCAACACGTAAAATTCCTATTCAATATGCGAAACGCGTTGTAGAAGGACGCAATCCGGTGGGTGGCCAATCTACTCATATGCCGTTAAAAGTTAACGCAGCCGGTGTTATCCCTGTTATCTTTGCCGTTTCATTCATCGTAACGCCAAGAACAGTTGCCTCATTCTTTCCAACGAATGATGTTACACTTTGGATTACAAAAGTATTTGACTATTCTCATCCAATCGGGATGACTCTTTATGCAGCATTAATTATCGCGTTTACTTATTTCTATGCCTTTATCCAAGTTAACCCTGAACAAGCAGCGGAAAACTTACAAAAGCAAAGCGGCTATATTCCTGGCATACGTCCTGGTAAGAGCACGCAAGAATACTTAACACGCGTCTTATATCGTTTAACATTTGTTGGTGCGATCTTCTTATCTGTTATTGCGGTTCTTCCTGTTTTATTCATTAAATTAGCGAACCTGCCGCAATCGGCACAAATAGGCGGAACAAGCTTGCTCATCGTTGTCGGTGTTGCACTTGAAACGATGAAACAACTTGAAGCACAACTTGTTAAACGTCACTATAAAGGTTTTATAAAGTAAAAGGTTTTGGGGACCTATTGGCCCCTGAAACCAAATATAGCACGAGGGGGGAACACGTGTGAATTTAGTATTAATGGGGCTTCCGGGTGCCGGAAAGGGTACTCAGGCTGAAAGAATCGTAGAGCAATACGGCATCCCTCATATCTCAACTGGAGATATGTTCCGTGCAGCGATGAAAGAAGGAACTGAACTAGGATTACAAGCAAAATCCTTCATGGACAAAGGTGAACTTGTTCCTGATGAAGTAACAATCGGCATTGTTCGTGAACGATTAAGCAAAGATGACTGTGAAAAAGGATTTTTGCTGGATGGCTTTCCTAGAACAGTACCTCAAGCAGATGCGTTGGAAAACTTACTAGTTGATTTAAATAAAAAAATCGACTATGTAATCAATATTAACGTTGATAAAAGTATATTAATGGATCGTTTGACTGGACGTCGGATTTGTAAGAACTGCGGCTCTACTTATCATTTAGTATTTAATCCTCCTGCCAACGAAGGTAAATGCGACAAGTGTGGCGGCGAGCTTTATCAAAGAGCTGATGATAATGCGGAAACCGTTCAAAACCGTTTAGACGTCAACATCAAACAACAAGAGCCATTATTAACTTTTTATGAAACAAAAGGCTATCTCCGCACGATTGATGGTCAACAGGATATTCGCAAAGTTTTTGCTGACATCGAGCAATTACTTGAGGATGTACGTTAATGATCATTGGCAACACTGAGCGGGCGACTCTCGAACATCTCTTCAAAAGAAAACAAAAGTATGTGGGAGAAAATGGCTTTTCTATTGTACTTAGTATGTAGGACCGAGAGTTGGGCAAGACTTACATGAGGACTGAGAAATTCCTAAAAATGTAGAATTTACTTGCGGACAGATGCTGTACAATATGTTAAAATTTTAAGGTTGCTATTGTTGTACCTATAAGAAGATTAATTTTACATTTTCGAATACTATTTTTGAATAGAGAAGGGAGACGAGTTGATGGCCAAGGATGATGTAATTGAAATTGAGGGTAAAGTCATTGAAACTTTGCCAAATGCGATGTTTAAGGTAGAATTAGAAAATGGTCATACTGTGCTGGCTCATGTTTCTGGTAAGATCCGCATGCACTTCATCAGGATTCTTCCTGGAGACAAGGTTACTGTTGAGCTTTCTCCATATGACTTGACACGCGGAAGAATTACTTACCGCTTCAAATAATTCGCTTGCACTCCGTACTACTAAGGAGGTTAGGATAATGAAAGTAAGACCATCTGTTAAACCGATCTGCGAAAAGTGCAAAGTTATCCGTAGACGCGGAAAAGTTATGGTTATCTGTGAAAACCCTAAACATAAACAAAAACAAGGTTAATCATTGAAGGAGGTGCGCTCATTATGGCACGTATTGCTGGTGTAGATATTCCACGTGAAAAGCGTGTAGTTATCTCTTTAACTTACATTTATGGTATTGGTAAAAATACTGCACAAAAGGTATTAGCAGAAGCTGGTGTTTCTGAAAATACTCGTGTACGTGATTTAACAGAAGACGAATTAAACAAAATCCGTGACATCATCGACAAATTAAAAGTCGAAGGTGATCTTCGCCGTGAAGTTTCTCTTAACATTAAGCGTTTAATGGAAATCGGCTGCTACCGCGGATTACGTCATCGTCGTGGTTTACCGGTTCGTGGACAAAATACGAAAAACAACGCTCGTACACGCAAAGGTCCTCGTAAGACTGTTGCGAACAAGAAGAAGTAATCGGCAAAGGAGGTTATTTAAATGGCACGTAAAACTAATACACGTAAGCGTCGTGTTAAAAAGAATATTGAATCAGGTATTGCTCATATCCGTTCAACTTTCAACAACACGATCGTAACAATCACTGATGTTCATGGTAATGCAATTTCTTGGTCAAGTGCTGGTGCGCTTGGATTTAAAGGTTCTCGTAAATCTACTCCATTCGCAGCTCAAATGGCAGCTGAAACAGCAGCTAAGACTTCCATTGAACATGGTATGAAAACTTTAGAAGTTACTGTTAAAGGACCTGGTGCAGGCCGTGAAGCTGCAATCCGTGCTCTTCAAGCTGCTGGTCTTGAAGTAACTGCTATCAAAGACGTTACACCAGTTCCTCATAATGGATGCCGTCCACCAAAACGTCGTCGCGTTTAATTTTTCTGTATAGATTTTGTATCATATGTCTATAATGGGATATGATATTAAATTTTGGCAACATACAGAAGATTTATTCCAGTTGTTGTGCACAAAACGGGAACGTAAACATGGGGGAATTTCGGTTAGCTTACTAACTAATCGAGTTTCGACGTTTTGAAGGAGGGTTAATGATGATCGAAATAGAAAAACCAAAAATCGAAACGGTTGAGATCAACGATGATGCCAAGTATGGCAAGTTCGTCGTAGAACCACTTGAGCGCGGATATGGTACTACTTTGGGTAACTCCTTACGTCGTATCCTATTATCTTCACTCCCAGGTGCCGCTGTTACATCGATTCAAATCGATGGGGTACTTCATGAGTTCTCAACAATTGAAGGCGTCGTAGAGGATGTAACATCCATCATTTTAAACATTAAAAAGCTAGCTTTAAAAATCTACTCTGATGAAGAAAAATCACTTGAGATTGATGTACAAGGTGAAGGACCTGTAAAAGCAAGCAACATTACCCATGACAGTGATGTTGAGATTTTAAATCCAGATCTTCATATTGCGACATTAGCGTCAAATGGTCATCTTCGCATGCGTTTAACGGCTAAACGTGGTCGTGGTTATACACCGGCTGATCAGAATAAGAGAGAAGATCAACCAATTGGTGTAATTCCAATTGACTCGATTTATACGCCAGTTGCTCGTGTGGCTTTCCAGGTAGAAAATACACGTGTTGGCCAAATGTCAAATTATGATAAGCTTACGCTTGATGTTTGGACAGATGGAAGCACTGGGCCAAAAGAAGCGATTGCTCTAGGTTCAAAAATTTTGACCGAGCATTTGAACATCTTTGTTGGTTTAACTGATGAAGCACAAAATGCTGAAATCATGATTGAAAAAGAAGAAGACCAAAAAGAAAAGGTTCTAGAAATGACTATTGAAGAACTTGATCTTTCTGTTCGTTCTTATAACTGCTTGAAGCGTGCTGGAATCAACACTGTTCAGGAATTAGCCAATAAGACTGAAGAAGATATGATGAAAGTTCGTAACTTAGGCCGTAAATCACTTGAAGAAGTGAAGGCAAAACTAGAAGAGCTTGGATTAGGCTTACGCAAAGACGACTAGTCATGCGTTATGATAATCCGTTTTATGACTTCAACAAAGGAGGGAACCCTTCATGGCATACAGAAAGTTAGGACGCACAAGTGCACAGCGTAAAGCTATGCTACGTGATTTAACTACAGATTTAATTATCAACGAGCGCATCGAAACAACTGAAACTCGCGCGAAAGAACTTCGTGTGACAGTTGAAAAAATGATCACTTTAGGTAAGCGCGGCGATTTACATGCTCGTCGTCAAGCATCTTCTTACGTTCGTAACGAAGTTGCTAACGCTGAAAACGGTCAAGATGCTGTACAAAAACTTTTCACTGATATCGCTCCACGTTACCAAGAGCGTCAAGGTGGATACACTCGTATTATGAAACTTGGACCTCGCCGCGGTGACGGTGCGCCAATGGTTATTATCGAGTTAGTTTAATACCTTTTAACAGACAACAAGGGCGCTGGACAGTTTACAAACAAACTTGTTCTTTGCCCTTTTTCTGTAAAATGGAATTCAATATTTTATAGTTTTATCAAGCCAAACGAGTGTTATGATGAGCGTGACTCCACTAAAATGGAGCGATGATTTTTTCCCGGAAGGATTACTTCTATTCCTTTTTGCGACTTGTCTAGCTCATGCACCTCCTCCCATTTCTATTATAGAAATCCCTTTTATTGCAGTCTCTGAAGCGCAGTGCTGCAACTGGGTCGAGGTGCAGGCTTTTTTTGTATTTAAAAGAAAATAAGAGATGAGAATAGTCTAGCTTAGTGGGGGATTGCTTGATGAAAAAGTCAATTGTATCTCTAAAGGGAGTATCTTTTCAATACGATTCACAAGAGCGCTATGCCCTTAAGAATGTCTCCTTCGACATTTTTGAAGGGGAATGGCTGGCCATTGTCGGGCATAATGGTTCGGGAAAATCGACAATGGCAAAACTTTTAAATGGCCTGCAGTTTCCCAAGGAAGGCGAAATTACTGTTGGCGATGTAAAGCTGAACGAAGAATCAATCTGGGACATCCGGAGAAAAATCGGAATGGTATTTCAAAACCCTGATAATCAGTTTGTTGGGACAACTGTACAGGATGATGTGGCTTTTGGTTTAGAAAATAACGGAATACCAAGAGAAGAAATGGTCCTAAGAGTTGAGGATTCACTCAAAAAAGTTAAAATGGATCAGTTTCTATATCAAGAGCCCCACCATCTATCAGGCGGTCAAAAACAGCGGGTGGCAATCGCAGGTGTACTAGCCTTAAGACCATCGATTATTATTTTAGATGAAGCAACGTCGATGCTTGATCCAAAGGGCAGGGAAGAAGTGTTAGAGACGGTTAGAAGTTTAAAAGAAGAAAAGTTACTAACCGTTATTTCAATTACACATGATTTAGAGGAAGCGGCGAAAGCGGACCGAATCATCGTGATGAATAAAGGTGAGGTATTTAAAGAAGGTTCACCAGAAGAGATTTTTTCGATGGATGAACAATTGATACAACTTGGGCTGGATATTCCCTTTTCAGTTAAAATGAGCAAAGCATTCCGTCAAAAAGGGATTGATTTATCCAGGCACTATTTATCGGAAGAAGAGTTGGTGAAAGAGCTATGGACATCTCGCTCTCACATGTAGAGTACCGTTATCAAGCAAATACCCCATTTGAAAGATTAGCTATTCAAGACGTTTCAATCGATATTCCTTCCGGGACCTATTTGGCTTTGATTGGTCATACAGGATCCGGGAAGTCTACTGTGTTACAGCACTTGAATGCTCTTCTGCAGCCAACAGACGGAATGGTGAAAATTGGGGACAATGAAATAAAAGCGAAACAAAAGAATAAAAATCTCAAACCAGTACGGCAAAAAGTTGGGATTGTCTTTCAGTTCCCGGAGCATCAATTGTTTGAGGAAACTGTTGAAAAAGACATTATTTTTGGACCGCTTAATTTTGGAGTTACCGAAGAAGAGGCAAAAAGACGAGCACGAGTTGCTCTAAAGCAAGTGGGACTTAGTGAAGAAATTTTAGAAAAGTCACCATTTGACCTGTCAGGCGGGCAAATGCGCCGCGTAGCCATTGCTGGTGTGCTGGCGATGGAACCAGATGTCATTGTCTTGGACGAGCCTACTGCAGGTTTAGATCCTCGCGGCCGAAAAGAAATAATGGATATGTTCTATCAACTTCATCAGGATAGAGGTCTTTCCACGATCCTTGTGACCCACAGTATGGAGGATGCCGCACGATATGCCGACCAAATTGTGATTATGCAGCAAGGCAAGGTTGCCAAAAAAGGGTCACCAGAGGAGATTTTCTCTACCCCTGTGGAATTAGTGCAAATGGGATTGGATGTTCCAGAAGTGGTTCGTTTTCAGCTTAAGGTTGAGGAAAAAATGGGCATGAAATTAGATAAAATTTATCTTTCCATTGACGAGTTATCATCTGCAGTTTCAGACTTTTTAAGCAGAGGTGTACGCTCATGATGGAAAAAATGATTTTTGGCCGCTATGTTCCTGCAGATTCGGTCCTTCACAAGATGGATCCACGTTCAAAATTGATTCTCATTTTTTTATTTGTTTGTATCATTTTTCTCGCTAATAACGTTGTAACCTATGCACTTATTGGAATTTATACTTTTTTAATGCTTGGTTTATCAAGGATACCAATTCGCTTTTTATATGGCGGTCTTAAACCTGTGCTGTGGCTTGTTTTATTTACGTTAGTCCTGCAGCTGTTATTTACAAAACAAGGTGCAGTCATTTTTGAATTAGGTCCATTGAAAATTTATGAGGAAGGCTTACGGCAGGGGATTTTTATTTCCTTACGTTTCTTCTTCTTAATTTTAATGACGTCCTTATTAACCTTAACAACCACACCGATCGAAATTACAGATGGGCTTGAAACATTGCTGCATCCGTTAAAAAAAGTTCGGTTTCCTGTTCATGAAATGGCGTTAATGATGTCAATTTCTTTACGGTTTATTCCGACACTCATGCAGGAAACGGACAAGATTATGAAGGCGCAAATGGCCCGTGGCGTGGAATTTGCCAGCGGACCCTTTAAAGAAAGAATCAAAGCGGTCATTCCCCTGCTTATTCCTTTATTTGTGAGTTCTTTTAAGCGTGCAGAAGAGCTGGCGATTGCGATGGAGGCAAGGGGCTATCGCGGCGGCGAAGGACGGACGAAATACCGCCAATTAAGCTGGCATATAGCAGATTCCGTGCAGCTTATGATTTTGGTCGTTTTATCGGTTTTATTATTTTTATTACGTTCATAATGGGGCGAATTCATGCAAAGGTATAAATGCATCCTATCCTATGATGGCTCGGGTTTTTCCGGTTACCAGGTTCAGCCAAATAAGCGGACTGTGCAATTAGAGCTAGAAACTGTTTTAGCAAAAATGCATAAGGGTGTGCCGGTAAAGGTATCAGGATCAGGCAGGACGGATGCTGGTGTTCACGCAAAAGGTCAGGTCATTCATTTTGATTCAGCCCTGCCTATTCCGGAACGTAAATGGGAGATGGCGTTAAACTCCATGCTGCCGTCGGATATTTCGGTGCTTTCGGTAGAGAAAGTGAACGATTCCTTCCATGCTCGTTTTGATGCTGCAGGAAAGGAATACCGTTATCTAATACATCTTTCTTCTAAGCGGGACCCGTTCCAGCGGAATTTTGCATATCAGTATCCATATGTTTTAGACGTCGATGCCATGAAGCAAGCTAGTAAATACTTTCTTGGTACTCATGACTTTACGAGTTTTTGTGCTTCGAAAACAGAAGTAATAGACAAAGTTCGTACGATTGAAAGCATTGAGTTTGTCGTGGATGGCGACTTGCTTGTGATTCGATTCATAGGGAATGGCTTTTTATATAATATGGTTAGGATATTGGTAGGAACATTACTAGAAGTTGGAGTTGGTAATCGCTCGCCGTCGGATATGGCTGAAATCATAGCTGGCCAAGACCGACGCCTTGCCGGAAAAACCGCACCAGCACATGGTTTGTATCTTTGGGAAGTTTTTTATAACTAGGTGGCCGGCAGTTATGAAGCATCATAATGCCCGCGAAGGGTGAAAAAACTTGTGATGGTCATTAAGAAGGGTTCATAATGTCTGCGAAGGGTGAAAAAAGCTTGTAACGGTCATTAAGAAAGGTTCATAATGTCTGCGAAGGGTGAAAAAAGCTTGTAACGGTCATTAAGAAAGGTTCATAATGCCCGTGAAAGGTAAAAAAAGCTTGTGACGGTCATTAAGAAGGGTTCATAATGCCTGCGAAGGGTGAAAAAAACCTGTGATGGTCATTAAGAAAGGTTTATAATGCCCGTGAAGGGTGAAAAAAGCTTGTGATGGTCATTAAGAAGGGTTCATAATGCCCGCGAAAGGTGAAAAAAGCCAGCGGCGGTCATTAAGGCGGCTTCAAAATGACTGGTTACTTAATCACTTTAAGCATACTTTTATTATAATAAATAATTTTCTAAAACAACCTAACCTGGTGTAACATTCCCTTGACATTTTGACCCATACTATTTATTATATTATATGTGTGTGTTTTTAATCCCACGATAAAGCCCCGGAAAGTCTTCATCGTGATTGAAAATATATGATTTTGAAACTTAAACGCACAAGGGTAATCGGTCGTTCATTCCCGGAACAGTTTGAACCACGAATACTTTGATGGTGCGAACATTATAACCTTAATGGATTTAATTAGGAGGGAAACTCATGCGTACAACGTTTATGGCAAATGCCAACAATATCGAGCGTAAATGGTACGTAATTGATGCAGAAGGCAAAACTCTTGGTCGTCTTGCTTCTGAAGTAGCATCAATCTTACGTGGTAAAAACAAACCAACTTTTACACCACATGTTGACACTGGTGATCATGTTATCATTCTTAACGCTTCTAAAGTAGAATTAACTGGTAAGAAATTAACTGACAAAATCTACTACCGTCACAGCTTACACCCAGGTGGTTTAAAGCAAAGAACGGCTCTTGAAATGCGTACAAACTATGCTGAGAAAATGATCGAGCTTGCTGTTAAAGGCATGCTTCCAAAGAATTCTCTTGGCCGCCAAATGTTCAAAAAATTACACGTATATGCTGGTGCAGAACATCCACACCAAGCACAAAAACCTGAAGTTTACGAACTTCGCGGTTAATTAAGAGGGAGGGAATTAACTTGGCACAAGTTCAATATATTGGTACTGGTCGTCGTAAGAGCTCTGTCGCACGTGTGCGCTTAGTTCCAGGTACAGGTAAAATTGTTGTTAACGGTCGTGAAATCGAAGATTATATCCCATTTGAAGCTTTACGTGTTGTTGTAAGACAACCATTAGTAGCTACTGAAACAGTAGGAAGCTACGATGTTCTTGTAAACGTAAGCGGCGGTGGATACACTGGTCAAGCTGGCGCAATCCGCCACGGTATTGCTCGCGCATTACTACAAGCTGACCCTGAATTCCGTCCAACATTAAAGCGCGCTGGTCTATTAACTCGTGATGCACGTATGAAAGAGCGTAAGAAATACGGTCTTAAAGGTGCTCGTCGTGCGCCTCAGTTCTCAAAGCGTTAATTTGCACAAAATCAAAGACTCCCTGCCATCATGGCTGGGAGTTTTTTTTCTATGGTTAATAATCATATGTGATAGCATTTGGGAAGAAAGAATTGTTTTTTGTATCGCTTGGCGATATATATTGCAAATATGGGTAAAAACCTTCATATTTAATAATAAAGGAGGTCCGATATGCGACGTGATATACAACCGAATGAAAGAGCTTTTTCTACCAAGGAAGCGGCAGAAGAAGTAGGAATTGCAACACCAACTGTTCGAAAGTATGGCCAGATCTTAGAGCGGAATGGATATGAGTTTTTGAAAGATGGCGATCGGCGAATCTTTGTTCAATCTGACATCGGAGTGCTTATAGCGTTACGCGATACGGACAAGCCCCTCGACGAAACGGCGAAAGACATAGTAAATCAACAAAAAGAAAGATTAAATGGTTCCACTGATACAGAGATGGCGATTTCCGTTCCATACGAAAATTTACCCCAAGACCCTAATCAATTAAAAGAAATCTTAATGTTTTTAGTTAATGAGGTTGCAGCTACACGCGAAGTGAATGCTCAATTAACGAACGATTTGTCTCAACTTAAAACGCATGTATCCCGTCTTCAGCAGGACCATCATGTTATAAGTTCTAATATTGCAAATTCGGCTCAAAAGACCATTACTAAAATTGAAAAATTATCTGAACAACAAAATACTCATTACGAAACGTTACTACAGCAAGAAAAAGAAAAGAGTGAATTCTTACAAAAAGAAATACAGAATTTGCGAGATGAGCAGAGTAAAGAATGGGTTTCACAAAATGAATTTAATAAACGTTTAGAAGAAGCGATACAAAAACAAAAACCAAAAGAAAAATGGTGGGGGCTTTTCTCCATATTCCAAAAATAAAAGTCCCTACATAAGGCATTTTTTGTTTTGTATCGCTTAGCGATATAACAGTAATTTTCTGTTTTCGACTTTAAAGGGTTCCTATTTTTCAAATTCCAACAAATTCCCGGGAAATATCTACAAAATCTGAGAACATATTCGACAAATTACTCAATTACGCCAGATTCCATAATAGTTACATCTGCATGAACCTTAACCTTTAAATGCGGATAGTCTGTTTCCCATTTTTTAAAATTGAAGCGTTTAGTGTGGCTTTTTATAAAATGGCCAAATCCAACTGGATCAATATTCTTTTCTTTAAATCTGGTTATTAATAATGTGCATTCTTTTTCGATATTTTTCTGAAGGAGTTTTTCGATTTCTTTAATTTCCTTTGGTGTGACGCGTGCCCCAGAGTATTCATTTAATACCGCTTTTATTTTAAGCTGAACATTTACTGTTAAGGGATCTCTAGAGATTATTTTCATATTGTACTTAGAACGAATACTTTCAATAGCAGCTCTTTCTTTCTTATGAGTCACCTTTAAGGTCCCTTGGCTATATTTGTCGACAAGAAGCTTGAAATAGAACATTTTCGAAGCTGGAATGGTATCTACTACACGGCCATAGTAAAAAAAGCTGATACCGCTAATTTCAATTTGCTCTTTGCCTAATTTTCTTATTTCTGGTAGATAAGGCGTCTTCCCTTTTTGATTAAAATCAAATAGGAAGCGATGAAGGTTTGTTTTAGGTATATCTTTGTTTTTCATATTATGATGAATGAGATTAGATAAATAAATAGCATTACCTCTTTTTCCATAATTCCCTTCTATGACATTTTTTGCCTCCCCATTAGTTACTGCCAGGTATAAACCAGCACCAATACTGGGATCGCGCTGAAACGAATCAATTAGGTCTAATATTCCTTTTTCTCTAGCTAGATCTTTACCAAAAAGAACAACTTTAATGCTCCCAGTGACCAGTGGATCTGATGATTGACGCTGGACATCTCTTAAAAAGTCTCTGCTTAAATTAGAAGAGGCAGAAAAGGTTTTATTTTGCACCTCTTTATTGGGCAAATAGATAGGTACTAAGGCAGTGCCTCTTATTTTTCCATTTACATAATCATAGGCACTCCCAGACTCCAGATTTACATCATCTAAGATTTCCTTTTCCACACAACCCGCAAGAACTGTAATGACAATTAAGCTGACAATCATATTTTTTATCACTTTTTCTTCACCTTCTTCACAATCAGCACAAGAAAAAATAGCAGCGGGATATACCCATAGTTTAAATAAAATGAAATTTTACCCGTATAATCTATGAGCGTGTTTATTTGGGTTCGTGTCTTAAAGAAATTTATAGTGATTAACACGACCAATGATACGAGGAGGACTCCATATTTTTGCTTCAAATGGGTCACTCTTTTTAGGACGCGGGTGGCGCACCATATAGCAATGCAAAAATTCGGCAGAATAACGATATTCCAATTGGCTATACCAATGTACTCAAAGCGCTCAACAAAGGGCATTTCAACAATTTTCCACATCGTTAGTGTGGCCCAAATACTCTTCTGAAGCTGCATCTCTGAAAAATAGGCAAAGGTAACAATGGTAAGCACTGTATAAAGAAAAGTGGTAAATAAAACACCCAGATGGGCCCATTTCTTTGATTTTTGTGGTTCTTTTATAAACGGATAGAAAAACAGTAGTATTTCATATCCTAAATATGTGAGAGACATTTGATAAGATGCTATGAGCAAATCTTTTATAGAGTGATCAAGGATTGGATATAAGTTACTAGCATCGGCATAAGGGATAGTAAAGAAAAAACTGAATAGTAAATAAAACGGTAATACAACTCCAAAAAATGCTATACCTGTTACGGCTCTAAATCCGCCAAAAATAATATAAATCGCTAATCCGCAAAAAGCCAGAGAATACCAGAAGGTACTCATATCTTGAAACATCCAAACTTGTATGACCTCAATAAAGGTCCTAAGCACTGTTAAAGCGATAAGTACAAAATAGATAACAAAAGGAAGTGTCAGGAGCTTGCCCATTTTCTTACCCAAAATAAAGCTATGAACGGAAACCAAATCACCGTTTACGGTTTCAAGGGTTTTATACATCATCCAAATAATGATGTGGATGCATAATCCAGCAATAATAACCGATATCCATGCGTCATATCCAGCCGTCATGGCGATAATTCGCTGGAAACCAAGGACACCTATACCAAACTGCATTGTGTGGATTAGAAAAAAAACTAAAAAAGGCGATATTTTTGCTTTTTCGGGTACTAATTGTTCCATAGCCCAATAACCGCCTCCTATTCGTCAATATCACTTTTATTTTTTCTTTCCTTCATGGGGGTAAACCGAACAGGATCTTGTGTTCTTAAAGATTGCGGCCTTTTAGACTGTTTACTAAATGGCAGCCTAATTAGAGAATCTTTAAGGTCCGTCATTCTAGGTGGATAGAGTGGTTCTAAAAAAGGTCTGTTCAAAGAAGTAAGCCTGATTAAGTGTGTCATTAAAAGACAAAAACAAAACACAATTCCAAGCAGACCCCATAGTTCTGCAAAAAATAAAAAGGGAAATCGCATCAACCGGATGGCATTGCCCATTTTATATACAGGCGTCGTAAAGGATGCCAGAGCCGCCAGCGCCACAATGATCAATAAGACATTACTTGTCAGTCCCGCTTCAACTGATGCGGTCCCGATGACAATCCCGCCAACGATACCGATCGTCTGACCAACCTTCGTCGGCAGGCGGGCTCCTGCCTCCCTTAGGAGTTCGATGGTCAGTTCTAAAAACAGTGCCTCTAATATCGGCGGCAGCGGAATTTCTCGGCGTGAGGTTACCAAGGTATTCATTAAATCCTTCGGTATAAGCTCGTAATGGTAGGATAGTGTCGCAACATATATTGGTGTTATTAAAACGGAAAACATAACGGCGAATAGCCGTATCATCCTGAAAAAGGAAGAAAGCATCCAATTTAGAAAATAGTCCTCAAAGGAACTAAAGAATTCGACCAGCGTTGTTGGGCCAATCAGGGCATGCGGTGACCCGTCAACAAAGATGGCTACTTTCCCCTCTGCGAGAATCGCTGTTACCCTGTCCGGACGCTCTGTATCCAAAAGCTGTGGAAAAGGGGAGTTTTTGTTATCAGATATGAGTTGTACGACATAGGAACTATCCGTTATAGCATCAAAGTCTATTTTTTTTATCCGTTCGACCACGGTTTGAACATTATCTTTATCCGTAATACCGTCAATATGGAGCACAACAATTTTCGTTTTTGAAAGTCTCCCGACTGTTATTTCTTCAAAAATGAGCTCCTTCACAGGAAGTCGCTTTCGAATTAAATTGATATTTTGCTCGATAGATTCGACAAAGGCCTCCTTCGGGCCAATGACACTAAATTCAACCTCAGGCGTTGTAACACTTCTTACAATCTCCTTTTGCGCCGCCAAAAAGGCAAATTGTTTATGATCTGAGTTCAGCGTTAAGAGCACATAACCATTAAACAATTTTTGCTCAATTACACTTGGGTCATCGCTGATTTCCACGTCCGTAAGTGCGACAATCTTTTTAACATCCTCAATCTTTTCGAGGTTTTTTCCCATTAAATAAGGAAGTGCGCTTTCCTGTAAAATGCTCTCATCAATAAGCGTAGATATAAAGGAAAGTGTAAACTGGTTGTTTGTTGGTTGATTAATATAAGAAACCTTTTTATAGTCCTTGGAACGCAGCAGGAATTGTTCTAGTGATTCTCTATCAACTTGTTGCTCGTGTTTTTTTGAAAACCAACCCATTTGTTGAGTCACCGCCGTATTCAGGATTACTTTTATCTTTTCCTTTAGTGGAAAGAATATGAATTCAAAAGAAAATCCCCCAATTTGGGGGAATCATCCTTTATAACACCTCAAACCATACGGGCGATTGGTCATCAGGGTCTCCATTATAATTAACCAATATTTCTTCGCCTGCTTTAATATCGGTATAAGCATAAAAATTAATCGTATCTGTTTTCCTTTTAAATTTATATTTGGCATTCGGTGTGTAAGAATGGTTAAATAACGAACCATAGCCTAATGCGACAGCTCGGGCTTTATCATTTTTCCCCCACCAAAATACATAGTTTGACAGCACTGTTTTTTTCAAATATTTATACTCTTCATGAGGGATGACAATGATTGGCGAAGCATCTAAGAGTTCACCTTTTTGGATATCCCTGGTCGCAAAAACGCCTCTTCCGTACTTCGATTCTTTTACTTCCAGCACAAGATCTTAGCCTCCGTTCCTTTATATTCCCTATAAAAATATTCAAGGTGATCGCCAGTTGTTAAAATTTAAAAATAAAAATTGGAAATATCGTCTTTGCATTTCTTATGAACGAGGGATAAAGAATAGTTCTAAGAGGTGAAAACGAAGTGACTGTAATAACTACCTTTAAAGAAAAACGACGTGAAAAACAAATAAAATACGAGCGTTCCGTCCTGCGGGATTTATCGATTAATACACTGAAAGAAAGAGTAAGACAGTATTTTGGTTCAACGAATATTGCTTCAAGCATGATTATGAATACGGGAATAGAGGAAGCCTGCTATGATGTCGCCCTTGAAGCTTTTTTATTAGGGGCAAAGTTCAGCAAATTTGGCTACCATGGAGAGAGTTTGGAAGACGTAAGGGTCCGCTGCTTCCGCGAGGAACAGCATTTAATTGATACGTTATATAACTTTTTACTGTACTGGGGTAATGGCCAAGAAGGAGCCATGAGTGAGTCCCTTTATTATTTATGTGAACAATACATCCATGTTTGGTGGAGAGAGGGCTACGAAAAAGGCCAAAGACGCCATAAGCTGCGACTTCATTAAAATTGTCCAGCTTCAGCGCCTAGGGGCTCGTCTTATGCTTGTCGCCCCTAATCAAGGCGCTTCCGCTTTTCGTTGTAATATTTTTCCCCCTTGTCCCATATAGTTTATTGAACAGGGACGAGCGGGAAGGAATGATTTGGTTGTCAAAGCGCAGATTGAAAATAATCGGTTTTTCAGTGGGGTTACTGGTATTATTCCTCATCTTACAGCACGATTTTTCGGAAAATAACTCATGGAAATCCTGGAATCTTCCTTTATCAGGCAAAATCATTTTGCTTGATCCAGGCCATGGCGGTCCTGATGGGGGCGCAGGTACCGGGAAAACACTCGAAAAGGATATTGCCTTAGATATTACGTTAAAAGTTAGGGATCTTTTGCAGCAGCAGGGCGCTCTTGTGGTAATGACAAGAGATACTGATAAGGATTTAGCCGATGATGATACAAAGGGCTATAGCCGCAGAAAAGTAGAAGACCTTAAGAAACGATTAAAAATGATTAATGATTCCGATAATGACTTTTTTGTCAGTATCCATTTAAATGCGATTCCTTCCTCAAGATGGAGCGGTGCCCAAACCTTTTATGCCCCGCATCACAAAGAAAATGCAAAAGCGGCTAAATTTATCCAAGAGGAACTCCGCAAAAATCTAGGGAATACCAACCGTAAGGCGAAGCCAATAAGCCAGGTATATATTTTGAAAAATGCAAAAAAACCAGGGGTGCTTGTTGAGGTAGGCTTTCTATCAAATCCAGCAGAAAAGGAAAACTTGAAAAAGGAATCGTATCAGGAGAAAATAGCGGAATCCATTTACCGTGGGGTCATCCGTTATTTCACGAATGAAAAAGAATTAAAAGAAACAGATTAAGGGAAGGTGGGAAACACCTTCCGTTTATTTTGGCTTTTTTCATTGAATATTGTTTACCTGTGATTCAATTAACTGATTCTTTGGAGATGTATGATATACTGAAAGATGGAAACGAATTCAATTGGTGAGGTGTTACTCAATGTTAACAGAAGCAAGAATCACTGAGGCCATTGGCAGCCTCAAAGATCCATTTTTACATAAAAGCTTAGCTGAATTGAATGCAATCGAGGAAATTAAGATTAAAGAAGAAAAAAATCATGTGAGTGTAAAGGTGGGGATTGCCCGGACGGGAACGAGCGAGCAATTGCAGCTGCAAACACAAATCGTGAATTTAATAAAAGAAGCCGGGGCAGCAACCGTAGGCATTCGCTTTAGCGAACTGCCGGAGGAAGTTTTAGCTGCTCACCGACATGCAGAGCCTGAAAAAGAGAAAAATCTTCTCAATTCTGCCGATACTACCTTCATTGCTATTGCCAGCGGTAAAGGCGGCGTAGGGAAATCAACAGTATCTGTAAATCTTGCTGTTGCTTTAGCACGCCTAGGTAAAAAGGTAGGACTTATTGACGCCGATATTTACGGCTTCAGCGTACCGGATATGATGGGAATTACGAAGCGCCCTGTTGTTCGAGGAGAAAAGATTATTCCTGTTGAACGCTTTGGCGTTCAAGTTATTTCTATGGGATTTTTTGTGGAAGACAACTCCCCAATCATTTGGCGCGGCCCGATGCTTGGCAAAATGTTAAACAGCTTCTTCAATGAAGTAGAGTGGGGAGAAATTGATTATTTACTATTAGACCTGCCGCCAGGAACAGGAGATGTGGCGCTTGATGTTCACACCATGCTTCCGGCATGTAAAGAAATTATCGTGACCACTCCACATCCAACAGCAGCTTTTGTTGCTGCGCGCGCTGGTGCGATGGCACTTCGAACTGAGCATGAGGTCCTTGGGGTCATCGAAAACATGGCCTATTTTGAAAGCAAATTAACTGGTGAAAAAGAGTATGTGTTCGGTAAGGGCGGCGGCGATAAGCTTGCCGAAGAATTAAATACCGAGGTTCTTGGCCGCCTGCCGCTTAACCAGCCAGACTGGAACGATGAAGACTTTGCTCCGTCTATCTACCAAGAAGATCATCAAATCGGAAAAATTTATCTGGAAATTGCCGATAAAGTAGTCAGCCTTCTTAAAAAATAATGTTAAAGAAGCCCATTCGGATTAACGAAGAGGCTTCTTTTTTTATAGGCTTTTTTAAGATCCGCCGCCGCCTTGACCGCCAGAACCCTGATTGCCGCTGGATTTTTCACTTGACCCGCTTTTACTGCTGGCTTTAGTATTCGCTTCCTCAGCCGCTTTTAAAAGTAATTCTTGAATTTTAGCCTTAAACAATGGACTATCTACTGTTTCGGTAATGACTTTTTGAAGATGTTCGCGATATTCTTTGCTTTTTAAGGCATCTGCCATTTCTTTTTGAATCTCAGGTTCTTTAAAAACCTCAATCATCATACCTCTATATTCAGGATCATTCATCAAATCCTTCAAAAGTTTTTCATTTTCGGATCTCATGTTTTTCGCAACGCCTTGAGCAAATTTTGGGTCACTAAAAGTCTTTTTCCAAAATTCAGTCGCTTTTTCTGAAGTTAGGGTTTGTGAAATGGTGTCGGAAACCACCTTTTGATCCATCACAAGTTTTTCTTTTATGCCATCTTTGGACAAAACATCTTCAATTGCTTTCTTTCCATCATCGGTTTTAAGAATATCCACTACCATTTTTTTCGTTTCGTCATAATCCACTTGCCCTCCGCTGCTGGTATCAGGAGAAGAACAGCTCGTTAGGAGCACCATGATGGGTAGGAGGAGCAACATACTTTTCGTTTTCATTTACAAGCTCCTTTCACATATGAATCCTTAATTTTATAATGAAGAAAACTCGGAAAGATTATTCGTTGGAACTTTAAAATATGGATTTTTCAAATGTTGATTGGTACAATCATAATGGAATTTATTTTGTACGCTGGAGGTTTATAAGGTGACAAGCCGAAATTTGGTAAGGTTGTTTATCACCACTTTAGTAGTTGGCGGGCTTACGACGGCTATTGTGGGATTGATTGTCCGCTGGAATGAAATGCAGCCATTTTTTGTTGGATTTCAAATTGGCGATATATTGTCGGCGTTAATCTGGTTTATTGTCATGGGGTTTTTATTTAGTGCTATCAGCCAAATGGGCTTTTTTGCATATTTAACGATTCACCGGTTTGGAATAGGAATATTTAAATCTGTTTCCCTCTGGAATGCTGTTCAGATTGTCCTAATTTTATTTGCTCTGTTTGATTTGGTTTATTTGCGTTATGAAAATTTTGCTAAATCTGGACAATCGATCTTTCCTTTTTTGGTACCGGCCATAATCCTTTTGGTAGTCGGTGCTGTGGCGGCATGGTATAAGATGAAACAGACCAATAAGCAGGCATTTATTCCGGCGCTGTTCTTCATGGTTGTGGTAACGATAGTAGAGTGGGTTCCTGTTCTAAGGACAAACTCTAAAAACTGGCTTTTTTTGATGATGTTTGCCTTGATGGCCTGTAATGCCTATCAATTGTTAATTCTCCATAAATTGAATACACAATCAGAAAAGGAAAGACAGGAAAGACTTAAACGAAAAGCAAATAGCCCTAAAAAATTAACAAAAAAACCGTCCGTATAAAATGGACGGTTTTCTTTTTAATTGATAATCTTCGACTGAACTTCCCCGTTAGTAATCATCTCGGAAACGGACACGAGCTTTAAGCCTTTTTGACGAATATCCTGAAGAATAAGCGGCAAGGCTTTAGCAGTTTGTTTAGCCGAGTCAGAAGCGTGAAGTAGAACGATATCTCCCTTATCGGCTTTTTTTACATTTGCGACGATCTTGCCAACCCCAGGATTGGTCCAGTCCTTGGAATCCACACGCCAATGAACCATTGTGTATCCATATCTTTTTGCGATATTTAATGCTCGCTCATCAAAATGCCCTGTCGGCGCACGTAATAATTTAATATCCTTCACATTTAATTTTGCAAAAACTTCCTGGGCTTTGGCAATATCCTTGCCGATCTTTACGTCCTCTAAATCACGATAGTCCACATAATCATACCCGAGAATACCAATCTCAAACCCATCTTTGACAATTCTGCTGACAAGATCAGGGTGTCTTTCAGCCCATGATCCAGATAAAAAGAACGTAGCTGATTTCACATTTTCCTTTTTTAATGTATCTAGAATAGGTTCTGCCTTTTCATCACCCCAGCCAATATTAAAGGTTAGAGCAAGGTCTTTTTCACCGCGATAAACGGCTTTTGGACCCTCTTTCGTTGAAAAGACAGGTATTTGTGCAAGGTTCTCCATATAGAGAAACCATGCAGTAAAAAATGCGGCGATTAAAATGAGAACAACACTCTTTAAGGCCTTTCCGTTTAGCACAACAAAGAAATTCATATATGACCACCTCGTCCAATACCATCCTTGTCTTCAACCTATGCTTGTTTTTTTAAATATATGATTAAAGAATTTTTATTATAAAATTTCATTAATTGGAAAAGACTACAATAACTAGAAATTTCACTGGGGGTAATTCAATGTTTGGGCTTCTCATCAATGAAAAAGAAGTTAAAGAAATGGAATACCTAATTAAAAGAGAAATGGATGAAATATTATTTGATTTAAGGGATGAACGCATTGATCATATAGTAAAAAGAGCTATGGAAGAGAGATATAAGGTACTCTTTACTTTATTTAGAAGGGTTGCATCACCGAACGATTGTTTAAGATACATGAGAAGAGGTAAGAGGGACAGAAAAAAAGGATAACTTTTTTTCAAATTCCGTTGACAACTATAAAATATCTTGGTATATTAATAAACGTCGCTGCTGACGTTAAAAAAACAACTTTTTAAAAAGTCGTTGACATTACGAAGTGCAGATGATATATTAATAAAGTCGCTTTTGAGCGATGGATTGCTCTTTGAAAACTAAACAAACAAAAACGTCAACAAACAATAATATTCGTTTCTTATTGAAATGAAGCCAACGTTTTATTTTATGAGCTAATCAACTTTCTTGGAGAGTTTGATCCTGGCTCAGGACGAACGCTGGCGGCGTGCCTAATACATGCAAGTCGAGCGAATCACTGGGAGCTTGCTCCCGGTGGTTAGCGGCGGACGGGTGAGTAACACGTGGGCAACCTGCCTGTAAGACTGGGATAACACCGGGAAACCGGTGCTAATACCGGATAATCCTTTTCCTCTCATGAGGAAAAGCTGAAAGTCGGTTTCGGCTGACACTTACAGATGGGCCCGCGGCGCATTAGCTAGTTGGTGAGGTAACGGCTCACCAAGGCGACGATGCGTAGCCGACCTGAGAGGGTGATC
>NZ_JAHXYW010000017.1 GCF_019969725.1 Neobacillus bataviensis | reverse complement strand
TAAATAGTCTGGTAATAATGGCGAGAAGGTCACACCCGTTCCCATACCGAACACGGAAGTTAAGCTTCTCAGCGCCGATGGTAGTTGGGGCACGCGCCCCTGTGAGAGTAGGACGTTGCCAGGCTGTTATTTGGAGGATTAGCTCAGCTGGGAGAGCATCTGCCTTACAAGCAGAGGGTCGGCGGTTCGATCCCGTCATCCTCCACCATAATTTTTTCGCGATAGCGAAAATAATCATCATTATTCGCCGGTTTAGCTCAATTGGTAGAGCAACTGACTTGTAATCAGTAGGTTGGGGGTTCAAGTCCTCTAGCCGGCACCACTTTTTTAGTATGAGCCATTAGCTCAGTCGGTAGAGCATCTGACTTTTAATCAGAGGGTCGAAGGTTCGAGTCCTTCATGGCTCACCATTTAAAATGAATATGCGGGTGTGGCGGAATTGGCAGACGCACCAGACTTAGGATCTGGCGCCGCAAGGCGTGGGGGTTCGACTCCCTTCACCCGCACCAAAATTTTTCGAGATAGTAAAATAACTTGCCATAATGCGGAAGTAGTTCAGTGGTAGAACACCACCTTGCCAAGGTGGGGGTCGCGGGTTCGAATCCCGTCTTCCGCTCCATGATTGCCGGGGTGGCGGAACTGGCAGACGCACAGGACTTAAAATCCTGCGGTAGGTGACTACCGTACCGGTTCGATTCCGGTCCTCGGCACCAATGTTTTTTACAATAACAAAATAACATTGAATATAATGCGCCCGTAGCTCAATTGGATAGAGCGTCTGACTACGGATCAGAAGGTTATGGGTTCGACTCCTTTCGGGCGCGCCATTTAAAATACGGGAAGTAGCTCAGCTTGGTAGAGCACTTGGTTTGGGACCAAGGGGTCGCAGGTTCGAATCCTGTCTTCCCGACCATTGACTTCTTAATTAATTTTGGGGCCTTAGCTCAGCTGGGAGAGCGCCTGCTTTGCACGCAGGAGGTCAGCGGTTCGATCCCGCTAGGCTCCACCATATCAATAATATATTTGGCGGTGTAGCTCAGCTGGCTAGAGCGTACGGTTCATACCCGTAAGGTCGGGGGTTCGATCCCCTCCGCCGCTACCAAATATTATTATTTTAGAACTTTTAAATTGGACCTTTAGCTCAGCTGGTTAGAGCAGACGGCTCATAACCGTCCGGTCGTAGGTTCGAGTCCTACAAGGTCCACCAGTAATTTTGTATAATATGGAGGAATACCCAAGTCCGGCTGAAGGGATCGGTCTTGAAAACCGACAGGCGGGTTAAACCGCGCGGGGGTTCGAATCCCTCTTCCTCCGCCATATTATTTTTGAATTAAATAAATTTTACCGTCGCGGGGTGGAGCAGTCTGGTAGCTCGTCGGGCTCATAACCCGAAGGTCGCAGGTTCAAATCCTGCCTCCGCAATTCGGTCTGGTAGTTCAGTTGGTTAGAATGCCTGCCTGTCACGCAGGAGGTCGCGGGTTCGAGTCCCGTCCAGACCGCCATTTAAATGGAAATGGCTCAGTAGCTCAGTCGGTAGAGCAAAGGACTGAAAATCCTTGTGTCGGCGGTTCGATTCCGTCCTGAGCCACCATTTATTATAAAAATTTAATAGCTTTCTATGGCGGCTGTGGCGAAGTGGTTAACGCATCGGATTGTGGTTCCGACATTCGAGGGTTCGATTCCCTTCAGCCGCCCCATCAAATGCGGGTGTAGTTTAGTGGTAAAACCTCAGCCTTCCAAGCTGATGTTGTGAGTTCGATTCTCATCACCCGCTCCAAAATGGGCCTATAGCTCAGCTGGTTAGAGCGCACGCCTGATAAGCGTGAGGTCGATGGTTCGAGTCCATTTAGGCCCACCAGAGTTTTTAGTGATAGCAAAGTAACTAAACATTATTCCGCAGTAGCTCAGTGGTAGAGCTATCGGCTGTTAACCGATCGGTCGTAGGTTCGAGTCCTACCTGCGGAGCCATATAGAGAAGTACCCAAGTGGCTCAAGGGGCTCCCCTGCTAAGGGAGTAGGTCGGGTAACCGGCGCGAGGGTTCGAATCCCTTCTTCTCTGCCATATAAATTAAATAATCGGCCCCTTGGTCAAGCGGTTAAGACACCGCCCTTTCACGGCGGTAACACGGGTTCGAATCCCGTAGGGGTCATACAAAAAAACTGATGATATATTGTCATCAGTTTTTTTGTATTAAAGATTTTAAAATGTATAATGGATGAAAAAGAATAGTCTTTTTTAATGTTAATTTTAAGATAGGACACTGTTTTTAAAATGATATAGAAGACACGGCAATGCAAAAAAGTGCTGCTGAATCTGCAATAACCCTCATAGAGGACACAGGACTGGAAAAGATGTGCAGTCGAGTCTGCAATACCCCCGATAGAAGACCTGGTTAAGCTAAAAAGATGCCACTGAGTCTGCAATACCCCCGATAGAGGACACGGTACTGGCAAAGTAAACCTGCTGTGTCCGCAATAACCTTCCATTGAGGGCACAGCAAGGCCAAAAAGGCACATCCGAGTCCGTTATACTGTTTTATTACACCCGGGACTCAGAAAAGGATAGGGCACTGTTTTTAAAATGATATAGAGGACACGGCAGTGGCAAAAAAAGTGCCGCTGAATCTGCAATAACCTTCATAGAGGACACGGGAGTTGAAAAGATGTGCAGTCGAGTCTGCAATACCCCCGATAGAAGACCCGGTAAAGCTAAAAAGATGCCACTGAGTCTGCAATAACCCTCATAGAGGATACGGCACTAGCAAAGAAGTGCAGCCGAGTCTGTAATACCCCCGATAAAAGACACGGTACTTGCAAAGTAAATCTGCGAAGTCCTCAATAACCTTCCATAGAGAATACAGGAAGGCCAAAAAGGCACATCCGGGCCCGTTATACTGTTTATTACACCCGGGACTCAGAAAAAGAGAGATTATTCGTAATAAGTCCATTTCCCATATCCTGTTACCGTAAAGTTTCTCTGCAGTACCCTATTAATTCTCTTTTTAGACCCAACCCCGCCACACCAATCATGAACAATATTTGTAGTAATCTTTAAATTTGGAAACAATAGCTTAATTTCCTCAACACTACGTAGGATGGCAGACTCAATCCTTTCGTCATATCCGCATCCAATACAAACTAAGCACCTATTATCTGCTGAAATTGCTAGTTCAAACGATCTGCAACCTGCACAAATAAAACCTTTTCGGCATTGATTGTAGTCATAAACTGGGTGTATTGAATAAGGTGTTTCGTTTGATGCAAAGAGACTAGTTTTTCAGCTAGCATCCTATGCCGATTGTTAAGTTTTGACGGAAGCTTATTTAATTTTTTCATGAACTGATTCAGCTGTGTAGGAAAAATGAAAGGCAGATTTTGAGGAGCTTGGTATAAAGTAAACTCGGGGTCAACAAAAACAGCGAAAGACTCAACGGGAAAATTATATCCAGATTTCTGCATGAGCTGGCGAAACAATGTGGAACTTCTGTTCAACTGATCCAATGGATTCGGATATACCCTGCCGGATAACGATTCCAATCTATCAGTTTTATAAATAAAGTCACCTTTATGGTTTTTCACATCTAATAAGATAAATTGGTTCCTGATAAATGATTGTAGTATCAATCTGGAAACTTGTATTGTTACTCTTAAGCAGCAAATCATTTAAAACATAGCACTCATTTTGAAGCTTTTCGGTTAATAAATCAAAATTTACTTCACCTTCATATCCTTTTTCTAGGTTGAAGAGATGCCTTTTTTCTTGCTCTGATAATTCCATTCGTATGTTT
This sequence comes from Neobacillus bataviensis, assembly GCF_019969725.1. The sequence continues at coordinate 78,230 of NZ_JAHXYW010000017.1, read as the reverse complement.
AATATTCTAAGCCTCTTTAATTCATCTGACTCCACACGGCCTTTAAATGCCATATCATACGTCCTCTCTTTGGTAAGAACTCTAACTACATCATAATAAAAAATCCGTTACAGTAAAAAGAAAAGTGTGAATTTTTTGTTAACATTTGAAATTTTATTTTAGGATAATTTCACGCTAACTGAAACGGTATTATTATTTCAGAATAGCAATATGCACCTCTTATATATAACAGAAAACAGTGACAACGCTTACAAATTCAAGATTGTACTAGCACAAGGGATTATCCAATTTTTGAAAAATAAATAATAATTTTTGCTTCTTTTCACAAAAAAACTTTATATTTTTTTGTCGAATACCGAAAGATAAATCGTTGTTTTCTGTCGAATACTGTCGAAAAAAGTAGTATCATGACAGCAATTAGGGGTTATTGTCAGAAAAGATAAAAAAGTTTTACGAGGAATATTATTCATTTGCACTTATAATTGGTTTTTGAAATACATATTTTCAATGGGGATGAGGAGAGCCATGACAGTGAATACATTGTTTCCGACTGATTATCAGCTGCACTTATTTCACGAGGGAAATTTTTTTCAAAGTCATCAGCTTTTTGGCGCTCATATCTTGAAGAATTCCGATAAAGTTTATACACGATTTTGCGTATGGGCCCCGAACGCCACGCAAGTAAGGCTCACGGGGGATTTTAATAACTGGAATGGTGAAGGGTATGATCTGCAAAAGGTAAATGACGAAGGGGTTTGGATTATCATCATTAATCAAGACCTCGAAGGAAGTGTTTATAAGTATGAAATCTTAACACAATATGGTGAAACGCTGCTTAAAGCTGATCCATTTGCCTTTTATTCTGAATTGCGACCGAACACTGCTTCTATCGTTTATTCCTTAAACAATTATCAATGGCAGGATAATCAATGGATGAATCGGAGAGCAACCCGAAAGTTGTTATCCGAACCTGCCGTCATCTATGAAGTTCACTTAGGTTCTTGGAGGAAAAAACCCAACGGTGATTTCCTTACCTATAAGGAACTTGCTTCAGAGCTTATACCTTATGTAATCGAACATGGCTTTACACATATAGAAATTCTACCCCTCGTTGAACACCCTCTCGATGCCTCGTGGGGCTACCAAGGAACAGGGTACTTTTCGGTTACCTCCAGATATGGAACACCCGATGAATTCCGCTATTTTGTAGACCAGTGCCATCAGAATGGTATTGGTGTCATCCTGGATTGGGTTCCAGGTCATTATTGCAAGGATGCCCACGGTTTATATCGTTTTGACGGTACACATATTTATTCCTACCATTATGAGGGTGACAGGGAAAATGCGGTATGGGGAACCGCCAACTTTGACCTCGGAAAAGGTGAGGTGCAAAGCTTCCTCATTTCAAACGCCATGTTTTGGATGGATTATTTCCATATTGACGGTTTTCGTATGGATGCAGTCGCCAATATCATTTATTGGCCGAATGGTACGAGTGAAAAACGTGAAAATCCCTTTGGAATTAACTTTTTAAAAAAATTAAATCAAGAAGTCCACGAATATGATCCGCATTTTTTAATGATCGGTGAGGACTCTACGGATTTCCCTAATGTTACTGCCCCAGTCAGCTTCGGCGGCTTGGGATTTGATTATAAATGGAATATGGGCTGGATGAATGACATGCTTGAATATATGGAAACTCCGCCCTATTCACGGTCAAAGGTGCATTCCAAAGTGACTTTTTCACTTTTATATGCTTTTCAAGAAAACTTTATGCTCCCGTTTTCACATGATGAAGTGGTTCATGGCAAAAAGTCGCTCTTGGATAAGATGCCGGGTGAATACTGGGAAAAATTTGCCCAGCTAAGGCTTTTACTCGGCTTTATGTTTGCCCACCCAGGAAAGAAATTATTATTTATGGGATTTGAACTAGGGCAGTTTGCTGAGTGGAAGGATAAAGAACAACAAGATTGGAACTTATTGGAATATGATATGCACCGCAATTTAAACTCATATGTAAAAGTATTGACGAAGGTTTATAAGCGTTCGAAACCGCTATATGAGCTGGATCATTCGCATGATGGTTTTGAATGGATTGATGTTAATAACAGTGATCAATCGATTTTTTCCTTCATTCGAAAAGGAGAGAAAGAAGAAGATCATTTAGTCATTATTTGTAACTTTACTGGTGTCAGCTACCCGGCTTATAAGATTGGTGTTAATCATCTAGGAGAGTACCGGGAAATTTTAAATAGTGATCAACAAGAATATGGCGGAGCCGGATTGATTAATAAAAAGACAATCATGTCGTTAGAGGAACCGTTTCATGGTAAACCATATTCCATCAACTTAAAAATTGCACCATTTGGTATTCATATTATCAGACCGGTTAAAAAACGAAAGGAGAGAAAAGGAAATGGCAAAGAAAAAGTGCGTAGCCATGCTGTTGGCAGGGGGAAAAGGAAGCAGACTTAATTCGCTGACAAAGGATTTAGCGAAACCTGCTGTACCATTTGGAGGGAAATACCGAATCATTGATTTTACTTTAAGTAATTGCGCAAATTCTGGCATTGATACAGTTGGCGTTTTAACTCAATATCAGCCGCTTTTGTTAAATTCATATATTGGGATTGGCAGTGCCTGGGATCTTGACCGAAAGGATGGGGGGGTAACTGTTTTACCACCTTACGCTGAGTCTTCCGAAGTGAAGTGGTATACAGGAACAGCAAGTGCAATTTATCAAAATCTGAATTACCTGAAGCAATACCAGCCGGATTATGTATTAATTCTCTCAGGCGATCATATTTACAAAATGAACTATGAAAGCATGCTTGAATACCATATTGAAAAAAGGGCAGATGTCTCGATTTCCTTGATTGAAGTTCCATGGGCAGAAGCGAGCCGGTTCGGAATTATGAATACGAACGAGGATATGAGAATCGTAGAATTTGAGGAAAAACCAAGTGAGCCCAAAAATAATTTAGCATCGATGGGCATTTATATTTTTAGCTGGAATATACTGAAAGAATATTTAGAAATGGATGCTCGGAATCCAGATTCCAGCCATGATTTTGGTAAGGATGTCATTCCGCTTCTTTTAGAAGAAAACAAGAAGCTTTATGCTTATCCGTTTAAAGGCTATTGGAAGGACGTTGGAACAGTTCAAAGCCTTTGGGAAGCAAATATGGATCTATTAAACGAAGAATGCGATTTAGACTTATTTGATCATGATTGGAGAATTTATTCTGTTAATCCAAATCAACCGCCTCAATATATTTCACAGGATGCGATTGTAAAAGAGTCGCTCATTAACGAAGGATGTACGATTGAAGGGGAAATAGATAAATCGGTTCTTTTCCAAGGGGTAACAGTTGGAAAAGGCTCTTCCATTAAAGAATCTGTTATTATGCCAGATGCGGTCATTGGAAATAACTGCCTGATTGAAAAGGCGATTGTTCCTTGTGATGTGCAAGTGCCGGACGGGACTGTCATTCGTTCCTTCGATGATGAAATTATACTAGTGACCCAAGAAATGCTTAGCGGGTTATACCCTGCATATTAATGAACTAGAACAATCACAGTGGTGCCAGGAGAGAATCAGCAATTCTTATTAGAAATCAGGAGGGACTAGAGTCGTGAAAAGAAAGCTATTAGGCGTCATTGATGCCACCACATACCATGAGGATTTGGAAGATTTATTAACGCACCGTTCACTGGCAGCACTGCCGTTTGCAGGCCGGTATCGCATCATTGATTTTGTACTTTCGAATATGGTCAATTCCGGTATTCGAAGTGTGGCTATTTTTCCAAAAATGCAATATCGCTCCTTAATGGATCACTTAGGGTCGGGGAAAAATTGGGATTTGAACCGAAAACGTGATGGACTTTTCTTCTTCCCATCACCGATTGTTGATAATGACGGAAATAAAATAGGGTCGTTTGAACATTTTGCGGCCAATATGGACTTTTTTAAGCGAAGCACGCAAGAATATGCGATCATCTCCAATTGCTATACGGTTTTTAATATGGACTTTAGACCAATTCTTGATTGGCATCGCCATTCTTCCTGTGATATTACCGAAATCCATCATGAAAATGGCAGTTCAATGGAAATGTATTTAATTAAAACCTCGCTCTTAATAAAATTGCTAGAAACGAGAAACGAGACGGGTTACACCTGTATGAGAGACGTTGTTCAAGATTTCGATCATCAGTACACAGTCTGCCACTATGATTACAACGGCTATGCCGTCATGATAGATTCAATTGAAAACTATTTTTCGACTAGCATGAATTTACTTAAGACAGATGTCTGGAAGCAATTATTTTTGAAAGACAGCCCGATTTTTACGAAGGTTAAGGATGAGCCGCCTACGAAATACGTTAAAGGATCCTTTGTAAAAAATGCAATGATTGCAAACGGGTGTGTAATCAGTGGAACAGTGGAAAACAGTATTATCTCCCGTGGTGTTAAAATTGGGAAGGGTGCAGTCATTAAAAACAGCATTATCATGCAGAAATGTCAAATTGAAGATAACTGCTATTTAGATTCCGTTATTTTAGATAAAGATGTAAAAATAGAAGCTGGTACTCATTTAACCGGAAGTGCCCGTTCTCCATTTGTAGTACGTAAAGGGATGAAACAAGGAGCGTTGATGAACTCGTGAAAGTATTATTTGCCGTGTCTGAATGTGGACCATTTGCTAAATCGGGAGGTCTTGCAGATGTTGCAGGATCCCTTCCAAAAGAGTTAAAAAGTCTGGGAACGGATGTTAGGGTTATTCTCCCTAAATACGGAACCATTTCTGATGATTATAAGAATGAAATGAAAAAAGTAAAGGAATTCACTGTTCAGGTCGGCTGGAGAAATCAATATTGCGGTATAGAGGAGCTCACCCATCAAGGCGTAACCTTCTATTTTGTCGATAATGAATACTATTTTAAAAGAGAAGGTCTTTATGGGTATTATGACGATGGTGAACGATTTGCTTATTTCAATCGCGCTGTCCTTGAAGCAATTGCAGAGCTTAATTTTTTCCCTGATGTCCTTCACTGCCATGATTGGCATACTGCAATGATTCCTTATCTTTTGAGATCGGAATATTACAAAAGAAAAGGTTATGGTCTAATCCGAACTGTGTTTACAATTCATAACCTGCAATTCCAAGGAATCTTTCCAAAGGAAGTTTTGGGAGATTTGCTTGGAATGGATTATCAATCCTTCCATCCAGATCACTTAGAGTTTTTCGGGAATGTCAACTTTATGAAGGGTGCACTCGTTGCAGCCGATACCATTACAACAGTTAGCCCAACCTATAAAAGTGAAATTCAAACTGCAACCTATGGTGAAAAACTGGAAGGTCTTTTGAAAGCTCGAAATGAAGACCTTTTGGGGATTTTAAATGGAATTGATGATGACTTCTATAATCCATCAATTGACCCTTTAATTTTTCAAACCTATACAGTAAATAATCCTGAAAAAAAGGTAATTAATAAAAGGGAGATTCAAAAGCTATTCGGCTTATCACAATCTGTAAATACCCCTTTGATGGTCATGATTTCTAGGTTAACTAAACAAAAAGGGCTGGATCTTATCAAATGTGTCCTTAGAGAAATTCTGCAAGAGGATATTCAGGTTATAATTCTTGGAACCGGTGACTATGATAATGAGGAACATTTAAGGCAGGCTGCACGTGTCTACCCAGAGAAATTAAAGGTTCATACTGGCTTTGATGAAGGACTCGCACATAAGCTTTATGCTGCGGCAGACTTATTCCTAATGCCATCCCTGTTTGAACCTTGTGGACTGGGACAGTTGATTGCAATGAAATACGGGGCAATTCCGATTGTTCGGGAGACAGGAGGGTTAAACGATACCGTAAAATCCTGGAATGAAGTCACCGGGGAAGGAAATGGCTTTTCCTTCAGCAATTTCAATGCCCATGACATGCTCTACACGATTAGAAGAGCCTTAAGCTTTTACCATGATCGTGAAACTTGGGAATCCCTTGTTAAACAGGCGATGGAAATGGATTATAGCTGGGCCCAATCAGCATTTAGTTATAACCAGCTCTATGCAGAGCTTATCACTAGGAGTGAAACCCATGTTTTCTAATACGTCTGAGTTTAAAGAATCCTTTTTAAATAGACTTGAAATGGTATGTGGAAAAAGTTTCTCGGAAAGTACAGCGAGAGATCAATACCAAACACTCGGAAATATGATCCGCGAATTTGTCAGCAATGATTGGATTTCCACCAACGAACGTTATCATGCGGCAAAGGGCAAGCAGGTTTATTACCTTTCGATTGAGTATTTATTAGGAAAATTGCTAAGGCAGAATTTAATTAACCTTGGGATTGAGGAAATCGTTCAGGATGGCCTTCAGCAATTGGGGATTGATTTGAGCGGGCTCGAAGAATTAGAAGCAGACGCAGGCTTAGGGAATGGCGGTTTAGGAAGATTAGCCGCCTGCTTTTTAGATTCGCTTGCGTCGCTAAATTTGCCTGGACACGGCCACGGTATACGGTACAAACATGGCCTTTTTGAACAGAAAATTGTGGATGGCTACCAAGTCGAACTGCCAGAACAATGGCTGCGGAGCGGCAATGTATGGGAAATCCGCAAGGCTGATTTGGCGGTTAAGATTCCTTTTTGGGGTAAGGTCGAAGTAAGGATGGAAAATGGGCGTCACGTGTTTCAACATTTGAATGCTGAGACGGTAACCGCTGTTCCTCATGACATGCCTGTAATCGGGTATAAATCAAATACCGTTAACACATTAAGGCTATGGAATGCTGAGCCAGCACAATTTCCGTTTCATGATGATATTTTAAAATACAAACGGGAAACAGAAATGATTTCGGAGTTTTTATATCCAGATGATACCCATGATGATGGGAAAATTTTAAGGCTCAAGCAGCAATATTTTTTAGTTTCGGCAAGTCTCCAGTCCATTCTGAAAGCGTATCGAAAACAACATGGAAGTTTACATAGGCTTCATGAAGATGTTTGTATTCATATTAATGATACACACCCAGTACTAGCGATTCCTGAGTTAATGAGGATTTTAATTGATGAAGAGGGCATGGATTGGGAGCAGGCATGGCATATTACGAAAAATACCATCTCTTACACAAATCATACAACCTTGTCAGAAGCATTAGAGAAGTGGCCTATTCATATTTTCCGCCCCTTGCTGCCAAGGATATATATGATTGTGGAAGAAATTAATGAACGCTTTTGCCAGGGGCTTTGGGAGCAGACCCCAGGTGATTGGGAACGGATCAGAAGTCTTGCTATATTAGCTGATGATTACGTGAAAATGGCCCATTTAGCCATTGTAGGTAGCTTTAGTGTAAATGGTGTGGCAAAGCTGCATACAGAAATTTTAAAGAAGCGGGAAATGAATCAATTTTATCAACTGTTTCCTGAGAAGTTTAACAATAAAACGAATGGAATTGCCTACCGGCGATGGCTGTTAAAAGCAAATCCAAAATTATCGGCTTTGATTACAGAATCAATAGGTTCCTCTTGGACTTATACTGCAGAAGACCTTGCTAAATTACTTAAATATCAAAATGACCAACCATTTTTAGACCAGCTGCAAAAAATTAAAAATGAAAATAAACAAAGGCTGGCAGATGTTATTTTTGAAAAAACTGGGGTTACTGTTGATTCAGCAGCGATTTTTGATGTTCAGGTCAAACGCCTGCACGCCTATAAGCGTCAGCTTCTGAATGTATTGCACATCATGCATCTTTACAACCGAATTAAAGAGGATTCGAGCTTTACGATTACCCCAAGAGTGTTTATTTTTGGCGCCAAAGCTTCACCGGGTTATTACTATGCAAAAAAGATTATCAAATTAATTAATGCCGTCGCGGATAAGGTTAATCATGATCCAAAGATTGGAGATAAACTCAAAGTCATTTTCCTTGAGAATTATCGAGTTTCCCTTGCCGAAAAAATCTTTCCTGCAGCGGATGTAAGTGAACAGATTTCGACTGCGAGTAAAGAGGCATCAGGAACAGGAAATATGAAATTTATGATCAATGGAGCACTGACAGTAGGAACCTTAGATGGAGCTAATATTGAAATTCAAGAGCTGGTGGGCGGGGATAATATCTTTACGTTTGGTCTTACAGCAGACGAGGTTCTCCATTACTATCAACATGGCGGGTATCAATCCCTTGAATATTATCATCACGATTATCGTATTCGCCAGGCGGTCGATCAATTAGTGAATGGATTCTTCCCTGATGTTCATAATGAATTCGAGCCCATTTTTGATTCTCTTCTTGAAGAAAATGACCAATATTTCGTCTTAAAGGATTTTGCCTCCTATGCAGACATTCAGCGAAAAATAGGGGAAGCCTATCAAGATCAGCTGCATTGGCAAAAAATGAGTTTAACCAATATTGCTCGTGCAGGTTATTTTTCCAGTGACAGGACCATCAAAGAATATGCAAACGAAATTTGGAAAATTAAATCATTATAAGAAAAGGCTTCTGCTCGTGTGCAGAAGCCTCTTTATTATGCGAAAAAATGTCCAACGAAAATGCCGATGGCAAGTAAAAATCCAAAAATGGTATTGGTTTGAGCGGTCGCTTTCATCGCGGGCGCCATTTGAATAGGCAAGCTATTTTTAATAAAACCTTTTGTAGCTTTAATTGCTTTTGGTGCGCTTAAAATGACAATCGCCACCCACGCAGGAACCACGCCGCCGATAATAAGTCCTAAAACCCATAAATAAGAGAAAATAAACATACCGGCAAGTAAATTAATAGCCTTCTTTTTCCCTAATAGGATGGCTAATGTCTTACGTCCGTTTTCCTTGTCGTTATCAAGATCGCGAATGTTATTAGCCAATAAAATTTCACCTACAAGTACCATGCTTGGGATTGATACTAAAATACTGGTACTGTCGACTGTCCCTGTTTGGATATAGAATGAGATGAGAATAATCAACATTCCCATAAAGAATCCGGCAAATACTTCTCCAAAAGGTGTATAAGCAATTGGCACAGGGCCTCCGGTATAAAAATAACCGACCGCCATACAAATAAGTCCAATTAATGCTAACCACCAGCTGCTATTAGCGCAAATATAAATCCCTAACAATAGCGCGATTCCATAAAAACTGAATGCAAGAGTCATGACGGTCTTTGGTTTGATTCCATCACGGACAATGGTTCCGCCAATCCCTACAGAATGTTCGTTATCAAGGCCGCGTTTATAATCGAAGTATTCATTAAACATATTGGTTGCGGCTTGAATGAGTAAACTCGCAATCAACATAGCGATAAATAACCCGAAATGAATTTTGCCAGACTTAAGTGCAAGTGCTGTCCCAAGTAAAACCGGGACGAACGCTGCTGTTAACGTATGAGGACGGGTCATTTGCCACCAAACTTGGAAGCCGCGGTTAGATTCGACTGCTGGTTTCGAATTTTGCTGTAAATTTGGCTGCATATTGGTCTCTCCCTTATATATTAATTTTTATATATCGACAATTTTTTAAGTCTAAAGTTTCTTTCCCACACATAAGTGTATGGAATCAGAGTGGTAGTGTCAATGAATTTTTCCTTTCAAATCTAGAAGATAATACCTGTTTGGTTATAATTGAATACTTAGTGGGAAAATAACGAAAATGTCGTTTACAACCTAATATTGAAATTTTGATATATAATAGGAATGAATCAGGATGGTAGTGACAAGTATTATTGACTTATTTACAATGGGAGTAGTATCTTTAATAAGGCTTAAAGATGAATGGATAACAGCAATTTTGGCTGTTTTGGAGGGATTTGTTTGGTAACCATTCAAGAAACGGAAATAAAGGAAAGGGGTCTCATCGCGGTCGAGCAGGCGAAAAAACTTAACCGGCCCATTTTAATGAGTGAAGTTCATAAAATGGACACGATCAATCCTTTATCATTTTTTAATATAGGGAACGAGCGCTATCTGGGTGAACGGTTCTTCTGGAAGGATCCCAAAGACGAATTAGTGCTTGTTGGACTTGGGATAACAAGACAAATTCAGTCGGATCAGGCTACTGACCGCTTTTTTCATGTTGAAAATGAGTGGGAAACCTTTTTAAGGGATAGTATCATTTTTAACCCTTATAAAGAAATTGGGACTGGTCCATTGATGTTCGGTGGGTTTTCTTTTGATCCATACAAAGAAAAAACAGAACTCTGGTCGAAGTACGCTGATTCCTTGTTCCATTTACCCAAATATTTATTAAGTATTATTCAGGGGCAGGCCTATTTAACAACAAATATTGTTTGTACACCAAATGATGATGTTTCGTTATTTAATAAAGTGGTCGAGGAAAGGAATCATCTTTTAAATTCTCTGGGGCAGCGCCATCGGACGAAAACAACAATCCTGCTAGAGACAGAAGAGATTTCGCCAGACCAGTGGAAAAAGACGGTTGACAAAATCGTGAAGGAAGTATCGGCGGGTCCGTTAAAAAAGGTGGTTCTAGCTCGGGAGCTTAGACTAGCTTTCAATCATGAAATCGAGGCTGAAAAGGTTCTCAATAACTTAAACGATCAACAGCATGAAAGCTTTATCTTTGCTTTCGAATCGAACGGCGATTGTTTCATCGGCGCATCACCGGAAAGACTTGTAAAGAAGCAGGGGAATGAAATTTTTTCCACTTGTCTTGCTGGCTCTATTTCACGGGGAGAAACAAATGAAGAGGATAGGCAATTGGGGGAAGAGCTTTTAAAGGATCAAAAGAACCTTATTGAACACCGCTATGTTGTTGAAATGATTAAGGAAGCATTAGAAGAATCATGTGAAAAAGTGATCTTGCCTGAAAAACCTCAAATAATGAAGATTCGAGATATCCAACATTTATATACTCCTGTGATTGGAAAATGCCATCAAGATACTTCTTTATTGCTATTAGTCGAAAGACTGCATCCAACTCCCGCTTTGGGTGGCCTTCCTAAAAGTGAAGCAGTTGAAAAAATAAGACAGGTCGAAGAACTTGACCGAGGTTTTTATGCTGCTCCATTAGGCTGGGTCGATTACCGCAAGAATGGAGAATTTGCTGTTTCCATTCGTTCAGGATTAATTCAAGGAAATGAAGCCTCTTTATTTGCTGGTTGCGGTGTCGTGGCAGATTCGGATTCTGAAAGTGAATATATGGAGACAAGCTTGAAGTTTAGGCCAATGCTTAGGGCCTTTGGAGGAAAAATAATATGAGTCATCAAGAATCATTAACCGCATATATTGCGGCCTTTGTAGCAGAGTTAGTCTTCTCTGGTGTCACCGATGTCGTCGTAAGCCCAGGTTCTAGATCGACACCAATGGCGATGGTGATGGCTGAACACCCTGATTTAAAGGTACATATCCATGTGGATGAACGATCTGCTGCTTTTTTTGCGTTAGGAATTGCTAAGATAACAAACAGACCTGTAGCCATCCTGTGCACGTCAGGCACGGCTGCTGCAAATTATTTTCCTGCAATTGTTGAAGCTCGTTATTCACGAGTCCCATTGATTGTGTTAACTGCAGACCGGCCCCATGAACTAAGGGAAGTAGGGGCCCCCCAAGCAATTGATCAAATCCATTTATATGGGCATCATGTTAAATGGTTTGCGGAAATGGCGCTGCCTGATAAAAGCGATGAGATGATTCGCTACGCTCGGACTTTTTGTGCAAGAGCGGCAGCAGCTGCTACCGCAGCTCCTGCTGGTCCGGTTCATTTGAATTTCCCGTTTCGTGAGCCGCTGATTCCTAAATTGGATGAAGAGATTTTTCATACGGAAGAACGATCAAACGGATATGTGAAGGTGCTTACCGGCGATTTAACTATTAATGAAGAGCATATTAAAGAAATCGCTGAAAAACTAAGGGGAAGAGAAAAAGGAATCATCGTTTGCGGAAACATCGCTGATGAAGCGTTTACTAATGCGGTTACCCAACTGGCCGAGGTATTAAAATTTCCGATTTTGGCTGACCCTTTGTCACAGCTGCGAAGTGGAAAACACAGCCTGGAACAAATAATTGATGCCTATGATACATTCTTAAGAAACGACGAGGCAAAGTCATACTTAAAACCGGATGTTGTCATACGGTTTGGAGCTATGCCTGTATCAAAAGCATTAACGATTTTCTTAAAAGAAAACCATAATGCTGATCAATTTGTCATTGATGGAGGCGGTGGCTGGCGTGACCCATCTTCGTTATCGACGGATATGATTTTCTGTAATGAAACCATTTTTTGCGAAAAGCTTGTTACATATTTAAAAATACAGTCACCATCTATGTTCTTAGAAGATTGGAAGAAAGTTAATAAACTTACTAAGGAAAATATGACGCTGGTTCGTGATACTGCTGAATTAAGTGAAGGCAGATTATTTTATCAATTAGCCGAGCTGCTCCCAGAAGGAGCCACTATCTTTGTTGGTAATAGTATGCCAATCCGCGATCTAGACAGTTTCTTCTTAAACAATGATAAATCGATAAGGGCTGTCGCGAACAGAGGGGCAAATGGTATTGACGGCACTGTTTCTACTGCTTTAGGTGCAGCTCTATACTCTCACCCATTATATTTGGTTCTAGGGGATTTAACATTTTTCCATGATTTAAACGGCCTGATTGCCGCAAAGCTTTACAATATTGATATTAATATTATTCTGGTAAACAATAATGGCGGCGGGATTTTTTCCTTCCTTCCACAAGCTGAACATCCGAAACATTTTGAACTCCTATTTGGCACAGCCTTAAATATTGAATTTGAACATGCGGTCAAAATGTTTCATGGTGACTATACAAAAATCAAAGATTGGGATCACTTTGAATCGGAAATGAAGATGGCAATGAATTCAAAAGGAATGAAAGTTTTTGAGGTAGCTACAAATAGGGACAGAAATCGAGATGAACACCGCGAATTTTGGCGTGTGGTTTCCCGGGAAATATCAAATTTTGTCACAGGTGAACATGAATGAAGGTAATTATCGACAATGTTAAGTATCATGTCGAGAAATGCGGCAGCGGATTTCCGCTGGTATTGTTACATGGATTTACTGGAGATTCGACGACATGGACTCCTTTTTGTGAACGTTGGGGGACGCATTCCAATTTAATTATTCCTGATATTATCGGCCATGGAAAAACCGATTCGCCAGAAAATAGTAACCGCTACCAAATCGAAAAAGCCGCGAATGACCTGAAAAGCATCCTAGATCATCTAGGCGCGAAACAAGTGGATCTACTTGGATACTCAATGGGGGGAAGACTTGCCTTAACCTTTGCAGTTCTTTTTCCAGAGAGAATACGAAATTTAATCCTGGAAAGTGCCTCACCTGGTCTACAATCGGAAGCAGACCGTGAAACGCGCCGTATGAAAGATGCTGAACTAGCAAATTTTATTAAAGATAAGGGCTTAACGGAATTCGTTGATTACTGGGAGGAGATTCCATTGTTTTCAACGATGAAACGTCTTCCATTAACAATCAAGAAGTCCATTCGGCTTCAACGGTTAAATAATTCACCCCTTGGACTAGCAAATAGTTTAATCGGAATGGGGACAGGCGCTCAGCCTTCTTGGTGGCAAAACCTTCAACAGCTTTCTTGTGAAGTTTTGCTGGTAACGGGCAGTGAAGATAAAAAGTTTTGTACAATTGCGGAAAAGATGTTGAAGGGGCTTGAAAATGGGACATGGGTGGTTGTGGAAAACAGCGGCCATGCAATTCATGTGGAAGAAACAGAAAAGTTTGGTACAATAGTAAGTGACTTTTTGTCTCTAAATAAATAAGGAGGTTTTCATTTTGACAGTAGAATGGGTTCCAGGACGTAAATATGAAGAAATTTTATATGAAACTTATAATGGAATTGCAAAAATCACTATTAACCGTCCACATGTACATAATGCTTTTACACCCAAAACGGTTATGGAGTTGATTGACGCTTTTGCCTACGCACGTGATGATGCAAGTGTTGGAGTGATCGTTTTAACAGGTGCCGGAGAAAAAGCATTCTGTTCAGGTGGGGACCAGAGTGTCCGTGGACACGGTGGATATGTAGGGGAGGACCAGATCCCTCGATTAAACGTTCTTGATTTGCAGCGCTTAATCCGCGTTATTCCAAAACCTGTAGTAGCGATGGTAAAAGGGTATGCGATTGGCGGAGGCCATGTATTACATGTAGTCTGTGATTTAACAATCGCTGCCGATAACGCTGTTTTTGGACAAACAGGTCCGAAGGTTGGAAGCTTTGATGCCGGTTATGGCTCTGGATATTTAGCAAGAATTATTGGACATAAGAAAGCGCGTGAAATTTGGTATTTATGCCGTCAGTACAATGCACAAGAAGCGTTTGACATGGGCTTGGTAAACACTGTTGTTCCTTTAGAACAGGTTGAAGAGGAAACCATTAAATGGTGTGAAGAGATGCTTGAAAAGAGCCCAACTGCACTCCGTTTCATTAAAGCTGCTATGAATGCTGATACGGATGGCTTAGCAGGATTACAACAATTTGCCGGCGATGCGACATTACTTTACTATACAACAGATGAAGCGAAGGAAGGCCGTGACGCCTTTAAAGAGAAGCGTAAGCCTGATTTCGGTCAATTCCCGCGGTTTCCTTGATTTAATGTTTTTTGGCAGCAGCTTGATGGATTTCCATCAGGCTGTTTTTTAATAGAAAAGCAGAAGCCCTTAGGCGCTAAAGCTAGACAGTATATAAGGTGGTAAGAGAAATGATGAATGAGAGAATGCCTAATTTTTTAAAAAAGCGCATGTTTTTAACCCCAGATAGAACTGCTGTTTATTTTGAAGATCAGACGATATCGTTCAAAGAACTTTATGACCGTTCACTTAAGGTCGCAGGACAGCTCCAAGGACTTGGCGTACAACAAGATCAATTTATTGGTGTATTGTTAAAAAACCATCTTGATACAGTGGTTATATTATTTGCTCTGCAGCTATTAGGCGTGAAATCGGTCATATTGAATAAACGTTTGACTTCATCTGAATTAGTTTGGCAGTTAAAGGATTCGAAATCCTCTTTTCTTATCCTTGAAGAAGCCTTATCTGACAAAATGAATGAACAAAATCTACTGATAGGAACGATAACGAAAGAATCCTTATTTAAGCGAAAACCAGAGGTGCCTGACATCAGGGATGAAATCAATCTTGGCGATATTTGTACGATTATGTATACATCAGGAACGACCGGACATCCAAAAGGGGTGATGCAGTCCTATGGAAACCACTGGTGGAGTGCTGTTGGATCTGCTTTAAATTTAGGGGTTAATGAAAGCGATTGTTGGCTTTGCAGCGTACCTCTTTTTCACATAAGCGGTTTTTCGATCCTGATGCGCAGTGTCATTTATGGAATGCCGATTGTCCTGCATGAAACCTTCGATGCTGAAAAAACGATCAAAGATATAAATGAGAAAAATGTTTCCATTATGTCGATTGTTGGGACTATGCTGAAAAGAGTAGTGGGGACGCTTGGAGCAGAAAGGCTTCCTGGCCATTTTCGCTGTATGCTGCTAGGTGGCGGCCCTGCACCGCTTCCATTGCTAGTGGCATGTACTGAAAAAGAGATTCCGGTTTTTCAAACCTACGGAATGACAGAATCCTCCTCCCAAATCGTCACGCTTGCACCAGAATATAGCCTAACTAAGCTTGGTTCTGCAGGCAAACCATTATTCCCTTCGGAAATCCGAATCGAAGGTGAAGATGGGGGAGCTGCTCAAGCTGGGGCGGCCGGTGAAATCATCATTAAGGGGCCTAATGTGACTGCAGGTTATTTAAATCGCCCGGATGCCACGGCAGAAAAAATACGGGACGGCTGGTTATATACAGGAGATATCGGCTACTTAGATGAAGACGGCTTTTTATATGTTCTTGATCGGCGCTCTGATTTAATTATTTCAGGCGGCGAAAATATTTATCCCGCAGAAATTGAAGCCGTTTTATTGTCTCATCCTAGCGTTCAAGATGCCGGTGTCATCGGTATTGACAATGAGCAATGGGGACAAGTGCCAGTTGCTTTTTTAGTAATCAAAGAGGGGGATTATCCTTCTGAGGAAGCGCTAAAGCAATTTTGTGGAGAACGGCTGGCAAAGTATAAAGTTCCCAAGGCTTTTTATTTTATAGAGAAGATGCCAAGAAATGCGGCAAAAAAATTACTTAGAAGAAATCTTAAGGAATGGCTGATTGAGGGCAGGGCTGATTGATGAGAATATCGACTGTAGAGCTATTTATTATTCAAATGCCTTTAAAATCTCCATTTCAAACTCATTTAGGGTCTGTTCATGAACGTGAAAGCATAATCGTAAAGGTTACGAATAAAGAAGGCATATCTGGTTTTGGCGAAGGAGTAGCCTTTTCATCACCATGGTACACAGAGGAAACAGTGGCAACGTGTTTGCATATGTTACAGGACTTTTTGATTCCATTGCTGCAAAAACACCCGATTCAAAATCCGGATGAGGCATCTGTTCTTTTCAACAAATCGCTGAGAAGAAATAATATGGCGAAGGCTGCTTTAGAGATGGCACTTTGGGATTTATATGCCAAGACTCAATCACAGCCTTTATCAAAAATGTTAGGCGGTACACGGACAAGGATTCCATCTGGTGTAGTAGTTGCTACAGATTCGACTGCCAAAGCGCTCAGGCAAATTGAGCAATACCTTCAAGAGGGATACCAAAGGATAAAAGTAAAAATTAATCCAAACCAGGATTATTCCTTTTTAGCAGACATCAGACGGCATTACCCGGATTTGCCGATTATGGCCGATGCTAATTCTGCTTATTCATTAAAGGATATAGACCGACTAAAAGCCTTAGATGAATGGAATTTATTGATGATTGAGCAGCCGCTTGCTCATGATGATCTAATCGAACACGCAATTCTGCAAAAAGAAATCAAAACACCTATTTGTTTGGACGAAAGTATTGTGTCCTTCGAGGATGCCCGAAAGGCAATTGAGTTTGGCAGCTGCAAGGTTATTAATATTAAAGCGGGACGTGTTGGAGGTCTCTCTGAAGCGAAACGAATCCATGATTATTGCTTTGATCGAGGTATTCCTGTATGGTGTGGGGGAATGATTGAATTTGGCATTTCCCGCGCCCATAATATTGCGCTTGCATCACTGCCTGGCTTCACAATTCCAGGGGACATTTCTGCTTCAAGCCGGTTTTGGGATGAAGACATTATCAGCCCGGAAGTGACCGTACATAATGGAGAAATAGCTGTACCTGAGTATCCGGGAATCGGATACCGCATAAATGAAAAACGACTCCAGGAGACATCAATCTTGCAAAAGTTATTTCCATTTTAATCCAAAAAATGAACCAGGCATGAGTGCCTGGTTCAATTTTTTTATTAGAGATCGCCTGGTTCAAAGGTTTTACAATCCGTTTCTTGACTATTATCAGCCGTTTTCCCTTTGTGGCTGACAACATAGATACTCTCTGCGCTGCATTTATTTCCCTTTGCCCAAAACGTACAGTTATTTACTTCACATAAAACATCCTGTGCCATTCGTATCACTCCTTATTATTTCGGTAATACAGATATAGCATTTGATTATCTTAAGCAGCACATGCCTGTAAGTGTCAGGGAATAAAAGTGGTTATTGGTAAATTAATTATTTAAAGCGGTTTTTAATGTATCAAGGTTCTTTTTCATTAAGGAAAAATAAGTTTCTTTGTTCTTGATGTTTTCTTTGGTTAATATGGCCAGGTTATGAATCGGTAAAGCTCTGGCCCCAATTTCCTCTTGGACAATTTTACCTAGCTTCGATTGAACGTTTTGTTCAAAAAGAATGTAATGTAATCCTTCATGGTCTGCCACGGAAATTATTTTTTCTAATTCTTTTTGGGTTGGTTCATTGGTAGTGGAAAGACCGGAAATGCTAATTTGTTCGATTCCATAGCGTTGCTCCCAATAGCCAAATGCAGCATGGGTCACAATGATTTTTTTATGCTTGGCGGTGGAAATGGTTTTCTCATATTGGCCATTTAGATCGTCTAACTGAGCTGCAAGTGTCTGATAATTTTTATCAAAAAGCTCTTTTTGCTTGGGCATTTTTTTCACCAGGTTATCACGAATAACAGCAGCCATTTCCTTTGAATAAATCGGATCTAGCCAGACATGGGGATTCACATCACCATGTTGGTGTTCGTCTTCATCCTCGTCTTCATGAGCTCCGTTATCTTTTGGCAGCTGAAGCTTATCTGCTGTTGCTACTATGGATACATTTTCGTTTTTTAAGGTTCCTTTTGCTTTTTCTACAAAGCCTTCAAGCCCTAATCCAATGTAGAAAAATAAGTCTGAATCAGCGAGATTCATCATATCTTTTTGCGATGGTTCAAATGTATGTTCATCTGCCCCAGGTGGATAGATGGTTTTTACATCAACATATTTGCCGCCAATTTGTTCAGTAAAATATTGAAGTGGGAATACTGTGGTATAGATGGTTAACAGGTCCTTATTTTTGGGGGCCGGTTTATCATTTGAACAGGCCGATAAGATCAGGCTTAATGGTATTAGAAAAGAAAGGAAAAGAATAAATTTTTTCATAAAAACTCCTCTAAAATTTTATAAATCGGATTAATTACGATTTGTTGACGAAAAATTTTTAGCATTCAGAATAAATATTTTTGAATAATACGGAACGATTCCGATTTCCATATGTATCTTACAAAAAAATTAGCCTGTTTGCAAGTAAAAAATTTGTCTCAAACACAATAGATAGGTATGCTTATAAGGAGAAAAAGAAAGGTGGGTACTATATGACAAACACATCATTATTAAATGACATTCTAATCCATAATCAGAAATTCGTAGAAAATCGCGAGTATGAAAAGTATGAAACCACGAAATTTCCGAATAAAAAAGCGGTCATTTTAACTTGTATGGATACAAGACTGCTTGAATTATTGCCGAAGGCTTTAAATCTTGGAAATGGCGATGTGAAACTCATCAAGAATGCTGGTGCCCTTGTGTCACATCCATTTGGCAGTATCATGCGCAGTATTCTTATATCTGTTTATCAGCTGCAGGCTAAAGAAGTTATGGTTATAGCTCATCACGATTGCGGGATGAGTGGTTTAAAAGCGGGTCCCGTTATTGACAGCATGATCGAACGCGGGATTCCTGAAAAAACACTCGATACTCTAACTTACTCAGGCATTGACATTAAACAGTGGCTTCATGGTTTTGATAATGTACAGGAAAGTGTTAGCCATAGTGTGGATATCATCAAAAACCATCCGCTGATGCCGGAAGGAGTTCCTGTTCATGGCCTTGTCATTGATCCGAAGACAGGAAAATTAGATTTAATTGTCAATGGGTATGAGAATTAATGTTTATGTTTTTCAGGCACCGGGTCAATGCCCCCAGGGTGAAAGGGATGGCATTTTAATATCCTTTTTATAGTGAGATATCCTCCTTTTAAAGCTCCAAAGCGCTGTATGGCTTCAAGTCCATAATGCGAGCAGGTAGGATAAAAGCGGCAAGTCGGAGGCTTTAGAGGTGAGATTACGTTTTGATAAAAACGAATCAATGCAATAAATGCTTTTTTTAACATTTTGGTCGCTCCTCATTAATGGTTACTTACAAAATACCATATATTAAAACGAACGTCTAAATTTGTTAAATATAACTAAGTAGATGAAAAAACTCGGGATTTAGTGTATGATAGTTTGTAGATAAAAAAAGGAGTGATACTGATGCCTTCAGTTGAAAGCTTTGATTTAGATCATAATGCCGTAAAAGCACCTTTTGTGAGACACTGTGGTGTTCATAAAGTAGGAAGTGACGGTGTTGTTAATAAATATGATATTCGTTTTTGCCAGCCAAATAAACAGGCGATGAAGCCTGATGCTATTCATACACTTGAACATTTGCTTGCCTTTAATATCCGTAAGCATTCCGAGAAGTACGATCATTTCGATATTATTGATATTTCTCCAATGGGGTGCCAAACAGGATACTATCTTGTCGTCAGCGGTGAACCGACAGTAGAGGAAATCATTGATCTTCTTGAGGATACAATGAAAGATGCCGTTACTATCACTGACATTCCTGCAGCAAATGAAAGACAATGCGGTCAGGCAAAGCTTCATGATTTAGAAGGAGCTAAACGTTTAATGAATTTCTGGCTTGAGCAAAGTAAAGAAGACTTAAAAAAGGTATTTGGATGATATAAAAAAAGGCGGTGTGAGCAGAGCAAAGCATTCACACATCCAAAATGGCAAATGAATTATTTCAGTTTGACATTTAAAAACAATTTTATTATTGCGGGCTCCGCCCCTTTTCCTCTAAGGTTCCTATTCGTTTGAATAGGAATTTTTTATGTTTTCTTATTGTTATTTGAATTTTGCTCGTGATCCACATTAGGATTATTTTCTAACGGGTCAACTGTATGCTTATATGTATAGGCTTTCGAAGTTGTAATGACAGCTAATAATAGTACAACAATAACAATGATGATGCATACGACAAACACTGTATACAAGAATATTCCCCCTTTTCCTTATTGTAACATGAAACAAAAAAGGAAGCCTTAAACTAGCGCTCCCTTTTTTCCGCGGCTTATGTAATATATTAGTGTATATTTCGTGGATAATAAGTATTGGTGCGATGTTGTCCATACTCTTCCTGCGCAAATTTACCCTTCAGGCTTTCAATTAAATAAAGGCCCATTAAATCGTATAATTCCTGTTTACTCATATCCTGAATTAAAGCAAGAAGGTCCTCATGTGACATTTCCTCCAAAAAAGCAAATGCGAGCATATCGATATCTTCTTCATCACCCGTAAGCTTGTTCCGGTACATTTCATATAGTTCATCGACTAATTTCATACTTGAACACCTCCTGCCTTAATTAGTATTTTTTCTTTTACAAACGTAAACCATTCCCATAAACAGCGAAAAATTACTTTTTCCAATTGACTGAAAAATCTGTTTTCTTAGTTTGTATGATTATTATATCGTATTCAATTCTAAAAAATGAATCGAAATTTGTAAAAGAATAAATTTTATCTTTTTGTGGATTAATAAATAGTAAAAGGGGATGACAAAAATGGATGAACAAAAGAAAACCTATTATATAGATGTTGGGACAGGCGAAATTTCTCAGAGTGCCACTAGTTCAACATGGAGCTATAAAATTCAGGCAACTGATGAAGAAATTACTCAATTACGCGAGTTGTTTGACCAAAATTATTCGACAGAGTGGAAAAACTTTATCAGGGCGCATATTCCATTTGTTGAATATCATCATGACGGTGATAATCATGCCTATGATAGTACAATCCAACAAGTATATGGGATGATCCATAAGCTAGGGGATGAAGAGGCACGAAATCATATTGAAAGTATGAATATTTTACAAAAAAATGAATAAGAAGAAGCGGGAAAATCCTAGTCTCTAGGGTTTTCTTTTTTTGTTATAATAAAAATACTAAAAACGATTTGAGGCGGGGTGGGCATGATTGATTTTTTAGATAGTAATGGAAATAAGGTGACATTGTCGTTTTCTCATGATGCTTTTTTAGAAGATGCAAAGCATGTTCTCGTCATTTGTCAATTAGGTGATGAGTGGGTCCTAACCAAGCATAAAAAACGAGGGCTTGAGTTTCCTGGCGGGAAAAGAGAGTTCGGCGAAACACTCGAGGAAGCGGCTAGGAGAGAAACCTATGAGGAAACTGGAGCCATTTTAGGTGAATTGAAATATATTGCTGAGTACAAAGTGTCAGACAAGGAAGGTTCGTTTGTAAAAGCTGTTTTTTGGGGAAAAGTAAAAAGGTTAGAGAAAACAAATACATACCACGAAACAAATGGTCCCATTTTGGTCAGAGGCAATCTGCTGCAGCTTCGTTTTGAAGAAAATTATAGCTTCATCATGAAAGATCAGGTCGTGGAGGAATGCATGAAATGGCTGCAAAATGAAAAGGAATAGTGGCAAGCTTAAAGCAATCCACTATTCCTTGATAAGTTTTTTTTCTAACAGATCGACAAGCTGATACATAATCGTTGCAAATAAAGCGATGACCAATAATGATAAGAAGACAAGTGTAAAATTAAATACCTGAAATCCATAAATAATCATATATCCGAGTCCTTTTGTGGATACAAGAAATTCTCCGACAATGACCCCAACCCATGAAAGCCCGACATTGACCTTTAATGTAGAGATAATGGTTGGAAAACTGGCAGGCATAATGGCTTCTTTAAAACATTCAAAGCGTGTGGCCCCGAAGGTTTGAAGCACCTTTAAATAATTGGGGTCTACTTCTTTGAAGGAGGTATACACAACAAGAGCTGTGATGATTACTGAAATTATAACGCCATTGGCGATTATAGACGTGTATCCCGGACTTAAGGCGACAATAATTACCGGGCCCAAGGCTACTTTTGGCATCGCATTAAATATAACAAGATAAGGATCAAGTATTTTGGACATCAAGGGGGACCACCAGAGAAGTGCAGCAATCAGGACACCCAATATCGTGCTTATAATAAATCCTACGATGGTTTCCATTAATGTGGCCCCTAAATTGGTAAGTAAAGAGCCGTCTTGAATTTTATCCAAGCATAGAGCCCAAATTTTTGATGGAGAACTGAAAATGAGCGGGTCAATCCATTGCATTCTGCTTAATAATTCCCAGCTCGAAAATAGGAGTACGAAAATAATTAACTGATAAAATCGAACCCACCGTTTTTCAATTTTTAAGGAATGAATGTAGTTTTTATGGAGGAGTTCCACCTTATATTTTTCATGATTCAAGTGACTCCAACTCCTTCCATATTGTTTGAAAGATTCCTTGAAAGGCTTCGTGATTTCTTGCTTCAAAAGGAGAAAGATTTCGAAGCTCTTCCGGCATTTCAAACGTTTTATAAATTCTTCCCGGTTTTGCTGAGAATAAAAAGATACGATCGCTCATAGCTATGGCTTCGCCAATATCGTGGGTTACGAGTATAGCCGTTTTGCTGAATTCATCTAACGTTTTGGAAACTAAATCCTCTAGCTTTAACTTTGTTTGATAATCAAGTGCCGAAAATGGTTCATCCAGCATCAGCAATTTTGGTTCTGTTGCCAGCGTTCGGACAAGGGCGACACGCTGCCTCATCCCACCGGATAACTGCTTAGGCAGCAGTTTTTCCACACCAACTAACCCAATTTGATTTAATAGGCTATGTGCTGCAGACTTTGTTTTCTCATTGAGCTGTTTTGATAATTTAAGGCCTAATAAAATATTTTCTTCAATCGTTTTCCATGGAAACAAGTAATCCTGCTGCAGCATATAGCCAATTTCATTTTTAGAAGTAGATACAGGTTTATTTTCTAAAAGGACTGTTCCCTGGGTTGGTTTCAAGAGACTGGAGATAATCGAGAGCAGAGTTGTCTTTCCACAGCCACTAGGGCCAAGGAAGGAAACAAATTCTCCCTCCTCAACCATAAGTGAAATATTGGAGAGGGCCGTGGTGGCAGAGGCTTTGGTGAAATAGGTGTGATGAATATCCTGAACCTTTAAAAAGCTCATGTTGACGGCCTCCCTTTCCTATTTATTTTTTTATTACTTTATTCGCAACATCGGTATTGACAAGTGTTTTATGGTCTACTTGTTTAGGAAGTGAACCGGCTTCCTTCATGATATTTTGCAGGTTGTTCCACTCTTCCTCGTCTAAAATAGGATCCGTGGCATAAGAGCCTTGGCTCTTATAGCGATCAATAACGGTTTTCATAATCTCAAAATCGGTATCTGGAAAATAAGGCTCTACTGCTTTAGCAATTTCCTCAGCACTATGTGCTTGCACCCATTGCTGTGCTTTGTAGATGGCCTTTGTAAATTTTTCGATTGTAGCTTTATTTTCTTTCATATAGCTATCTTTCGCCATAAAGGTTGTGTAAGGAACATGGCCAGATTCTTTACCAAAAGAAGCAACAATATAACCTTTTCCTTCTTTTTCAAAAATGCTGGCGGTAGGCTCGAATAATTGGACATAGTCGTAAT
Source organism: Neobacillus bataviensis (assembly GCF_019969725.1). The sequence goes on along the minus strand of NZ_JAHXYW010000017.1, from coordinate 54,231 downwards.
TGTCGGAGGAGACAAAGGCATTAGCAATGTTGGCAAAATCGACGTTTTGGGTTAGGTTTAGATCTTTATGAGGATCGATGCCATGTTTCTTTAATACGAATTCACCTACCATCTGTGGCATTCCTCCAACACGCTGACCAAGGAAGTTAGATCCTTTTAATTGCTCCCAAGAAAAATTATCGTTTTTCTTTTTTGCTACAAGGAAGGTTCCGTCAGTTTGTGTTAATTGCGCAAAATTAATGACCGGGTCGTTAGAGCCTTGGGCGTATACATAAATGGATGTTTCTGAGCCGACAAGGGCAACATCAGCGGCCCCGGAGATAAGGGTCGTCATCGTTTTGTCTCCGCCAGGGGTTGTGGTGATGGTGACGTCAAGACCTTCATCCTTAAAGAAGCCTTTTGATGCTGCAACATATTGAGGGGCGTAGAAAATAGAGCGGGTAACCTCAGCAACTCGTACCTTTTCAAGTTTGGTTGGCTTAGCTGTGTCATTGTTATTGCAAGCAGCGAGTGAAAACATCAGTATAGCAATGAGGAGAAAAGAAAAACTGAATTTTAACCATTTTCTCATGAATGAACCTCCTTATTTACCATTCAATCTGGGCGTTTTGCCTATGATAATGTATGAAAAGGAAAAAAATGTGTGAATGCCCAGTGATAATTAATTTGGAAGGAAAGATGACAGAGTTGAACCTTGATGATGGAAAAATCTTAGACATACAGCGGTTTCCTTCACCTAATCCAAAGGTGGAATTAAAAGTAATTACGTATTTATCTGATGGGTTACGGGTTAAGGGGATGCTGGCGGAACCAAAATGTATAGGTCGGATGGATGGGTTTCTTTATTTACGCGGGGGAATTAAAAATGTTGGGAAGGTAAGGCCTTCCAGGATTGCTCAGTTTGCCTCAGAGGGGTTTATCGTGTTTGCTCCTTATTATCGTGGAAATCAAGGCGGAGAGGGCAATGAAGATTTTGCTGGTGATGACAGGCTGGATGCTTTTTCAGCTTATTTGCTGTTAAAATCTTTACCTAGGGTACAGGCTGTCCATATTTTTGGTTTCTCTCGCGGCGGTGTGATGGCGCTGCTTACGGGTATTCAGTTTCCTGAAGCAGCTTCTGTTGTCACTTGGGGCGGTGTCAGTGACATGAGCCTTACCTACTATGAACGGAATGATTTACGACGAATGATGAAAAGGGTAATTGGCGGGACACCTGCGAAGTATCCAGAACGGTATCAAGACAGAACTCCCCTTTATGGGCTTGAAAACCTTGCATCTCCAGTGCTGATCATTCACGGTGTTATGGACCACAATGTGTCTGTTGACCATGCTTACCGTCTGGAAAAAAGGCTCAGAGAATTGCACAAACCCTTGGAGTGCTGGTACTTTGAGAATTTTACACATTATTTTCCTCCTGAAATCAATCGAAAAGTCGTAAAGGATTTAACGAACTGGATGAAAACAAATGGTAAAAGATGATAAAATAGGAATATCAAGAGCAGAGGAGCGGATTTTTGATGGGTATGCCCCTTGAATTAAATACGATGATTGTAACAAAGGGTAGAGAGAAGCGAGTGGAGGAAAACCTATTTACTTTAGAAAAGGAAGGCTTCCGACTTTATCCAATTGAGATTCCAATTGATGTTAGAAAAACAATCGAAAGCGATTCAAACGGAACCGCTATGATTAAAAAAGTAGAATGGCAAAAGAACAGCACAACCATCACGTATCAACTAATTTCATTGAATTCCACGAACTAAGCAGGCGGATTGATGCCTGCTTTTTTTCTTTTTAAAAAAGTGTAAGAAAAATTTGCCAAACACGTCTAATAATTAGAGAAAAACAATTAGTTATGTTTATTGAGTAAGGGGGAGTTAGGTTGGAGCGAGCCCATCCAATTGAAAAATGGTTCATTCAATATGAAAAAGATGTCACAAATTTTTTAGTTTATTATACGGGATCGAGGGATGTAGTGGATTTGGTCCAGGAGACCTTTTTGCGGGCCTTTCAAGCATATAGCCGATATAAAAATGAAGCAAGCCCGAAAACCTGGATGATTTCAATCGCGAGAAATACAGCCATAGATTTTTACCGAAAAAGATCCGTTTGGCAGAAGCTTAAAAAGCTTTTAGATACTGAATCACCCAAACCCCTTGAGCCTGCAGAGGATTTGCTGTTCAGGAAAATGGAATATGCTAATTTATACGAGGCGATAAACCAATTAAAAGATAATTATCGCGATGTCATCATACTTAGGGGGATTGCCGAACTTTCTTCACAGGAAGCCGGCCAAGTTCTCGGTTGGTCAGAAAATAAAGTAAATGTAACATTTCATCGGGCAGTAAAAAAATTAAATGAGTGCCTGAAGGAGGGGGAGTACTATGAGGAATTTATCTGATAAAGATTTATTAGAGATTCTTGAAAATTTTCCAAAGCATGAATTAACAACAGAACAGAGAACGGATATGTTAAAGGTAATAGACGAAGCAAGTACCAGGAAACATAGAAAATTATTTAACTTTCAAAGATTAGCAGCGCTGGCCGCCGTATTTATCTTTGGTTTGTTGGCTCCTCTCCTATATTTCACTGATAAAAAAGAATCTTCTTCACAAATTACGGGCTCTGGAAAAACTAAAACAGTCCAACAAGGTGACTATTTTGCACTTAAAGATACGGACGGCTCTCCTCTTTATGCAGATAGTAATTTTGGTATCCCAAACAAAGTAAGCCTGCTGGCACCACTGGAATGGATAGCGAAGGACAGAAGAGGTGTTTCGAAGATAGCCATTTATTTATGGGGCGACTATCAAAAAGATTTTGCAAATAAGTCTCTTAATATTGAGGCCGTACATGAAAAAACGGGGGTAAAAGAACATCTAGCAACAACCGTCATTTCAGGTGGTATGTATGGGGCAGACGGGCATGCAATGACTAGCTTTAAATCGCTTGATTTACCCGGAATATGGAATCTTGAATTTACGGCAGGCAATAAAAAAATCGGCGAATTTTCCATCTATGTAAAAGAGTCCTACATTAAAGTTGGTAATTCTACTTTGATGATTTCACAAGAAGATTTGTACGCTGGTTTCTACGAGGATGTTTCCATCGAAATAGAGGGAGATGAACTTCCTCCTGAATTAAAATTAGAGGTATTTGCATTAGATAGTGCAGAAGTATCAGAATTCACCTTTAAAGATAAAACAGATTACACGACAACGGATGGTAAAAAGATGTCGATGTATAAAGGAGATTTCCACCTTAAAAAAAGCGGTAAGTACCGGTTTACCATTTTACAAAAATCAGAAGCAGTAGAAGTAAGAAAGCCCTTATCAAATTGATAAGGGCTTTTCGATATTTAAGCGATAGGTCCGCCTTTTTCTTCGATTTCAGCAGCGACATTCGTAAACTTTTTAAAGTTTTCACGGAACTTAGCAGCAAGTTCTTTTGCTTTCACTTCATAGGCCTGTGGGTCTGCCCACGTTTTAATTGGCTGAAGAACTTCATCAGGAACACCAGCAATATGAAGCGGAATGTTTAGGCCGAAGATTTTATCCTTGACTGTTTCTACATGGTTCAATTCTCCCTCAAGGGCCGCTTGAACCATTGCGCGTGTATACGAAAGCTTCATGCGGTTTCCGACACCATATTCTCCGCCAGTCCAGCCTGTATTGACTAAAAAGACATTGGCATTATGCTCAAGAATTTTTTCACCAAGCATTTCAGCATAACGAGTTGCTGGAAGCGGCAAGAAAGGCGCTCCAAAGCAAGTAGAGAAGGTTGCTTGTGGAGATGTGATTCCACGCTCGGTTCCGGCAAGCTTTGATGTATAACCGCTTAAGAAATGGTACATTGCTTGCTCTTTCGTTAACTTTGCAATTGGAGGCAATACTCCAAAGGCATCTGCTGTTAAAAATACAATTGTATTTGGATGTCCTGCAACGCTTGGCAGAACAATATTATCTATTGCTTGAATTGGATAGGCTGCTCTAGTATTTTCAGTTAATGTTCCATCATCATAATCCGGAATTCTGGATTCTTGGTTAACCGTAACATTCTCAAGCACAGTACCGAAACGAATTGCATCAAAAATTTGCGGTTCTTTTTCACGACTAAGGTTAATACATTTCGCATAGCAGCCGCCTTCAATATTAAAGACGCCATTGGAAGACCAGCCATGCTCATCATCGCCGATCAGCTTGCGATTTGGGTCTGCTGAAAGAGTAGTTTTTCCTGTACCAGACAAACCAAAGAATAACGCTACATCTCCCTCAAGCCCAACATTCGCAGAACAGTGCATTGAAAAAATATTGTTTTCAGGAAGCAGGTAATTCATCACAGAGAAAATTGATTTTTTCATTTCACCGGCATATTCCGTTCCGCCGATTAACACAATGCGTTGTTCAAATGAAATAATAATAAAGGTTTCTGAGTTTGTACCATCTACGGCTGGGTCTGCCTTGAAATTAGGAGCAGAGATAACCGTAAAGCCAGCTTCATGTTCAAGCAATTCATCTTCTGTTGGACGAATGAATAACTGGTGGGCGAATAAATTATGCCATGCATATTCATTTACGACTTGAATTGGCAACTGCGATTTTTTATCAGCTCCAGCAAAACCTTTGAATACAAAAAGTTCATTTTGTTCCTTTAAGTACTCTAATACCTTGTGATAGAGATTAGTAAATACTTCTTCGGAAATAGGCTGATTGGACCCCCAAGCGATTTTATCCTTTGTTGAATTTTCAACGACAATAAATTTATCTTGCGGTGAACGTCCTGTATACTTGCCAGTGGAAACACGAACTGCACCTGTTGAAGTTAACGATCCTTCATTTCGGCTTAGAATTTTTTCAACTAGCTGTGGAACAGACAATTGAATTTGGACGTTATTTTCTTTAAGTAATTGCTTTAATTCATTGGGAATATGAACAGAATTCATTTAATTAACCATCCTTTTTATTTAATTTTAAATGGCGTTTATTATATCAATTAGTATAACACATTTATAACATTAGTCTATACTATTTAATTAGTTCAAGTTGTATTTTATACATTATTCAGGGATTAAGCAAAAAGAAAATATTTATATCATGAAATTAAAATTTTTTTATAATTAACGCAATATACATGGTAAAAGTTTCATAAATAACAATTGACACTATTCGATATTATAGGGTATGATTTTAATTTGAACGGATACTCTCTTATCCCGAGCTGGTGGAGGGACAGGCCCTATGAAACCCAGCAACCTGCAAACGAAAAATAGTATTGTTTTAATTTTTCGGGCAAAGGTGCTAAACCTGAGGCAAGGCTTGACCTTGAACGATAAGAGTGAAAGGCACGCAAACATTTTTGCACTCAACCTTTCCTCATACGATGGAAAGGTTTTTTGTTTTTCGTGCTGCATTATCGCTTTTTCTTTATCCCATCGTGAGTTCTTCAGCCGGGTTTATTAATAATACTGCTGGTTATTAATAAAATACCCGTGTTTATTTCATACTACTAAGGGAATGAGTTCCGTATCAACCCGAGGTTAAACTAACAAGGTAGCAATAACCCCACACATAACCTCACTTTATTTCAATAATATAGGAGGAATTCAGATGTCAACAAAACGTCGTTTGTTCACTTCTGAATCAGTAACTGAAGGTCATCCGGACAAGATCTGTGACCAAATTTCTGATTCCATTTTAGATGCTATTTTAGCAAAGGATGCTAATGCCCGTGTTGCGGCTGAAACTTCCGTAACAACCGGATTAGTCCTTGTTGCTGGGGAGATTACCACTTCTACTTATGTGGATATTCCAAAAATTGTCCGCGAAACAGTAAGGGAAATTGGTTACACTCGTGCAAAGTACGGCTTTGATGCGGAAACTTGCGCCGTATTAACTTCAATCGATGAACAGTCTCCAGACATCGCAATGGGGGTTGACCAAGCGCTTGAAGCTCGTGAAGGACTAATGTCAGATGAGCAAATAGAAGCAATTGGTGCAGGGGACCAAGGTTTAATGTTTGGCTTTGCCTGTAATGAAACGAAAGAGTTAATGCCTCTTCCAATTTCACTTGCACATAAGCTGGCACGCCGTCTAACAGAAGTTCGTAAAGAGGAGCTTCTTCCTTATCTACGTCCTGACGGTAAAACACAAGTTACCGTTGAATATGATGAGAATGACAAACCAGTTCGCATTGATACAATTGTAATTTCAACACAGCACCACCCAGAAGTTTCGCTTGAGCAGATCCAGCGAAACCTTAAAGAATATGTGATTAATCCAGTAGTTCCAAAGGAACTAATTGATGAAAATACAAAATACTTCATTAACCCAACTGGCCGTTTTGTTATCGGCGGACCACAAGGGGATGCAGGCTTAACTGGCCGCAAAATCATTGTTGATACATACGGCGGTTATGCTCGTCATGGCGGCGGTGCCTTCTCTGGTAAGGATCCAACAAAAGTTGACCGTTCTGCCGCTTATGCAGCCCGTTATGTAGCAAAGAATATCGTTGCAGCAGGTCTTGCTGATAAGGTTGAAGTACAGCTCGCTTATGCAATCGGTGTAGCAAGACCAGTTTCCATTTCAGTGGACACTTTTGGCACAGGTAAAGTAAGCGAAGATGTTTTAGTTGATCTTGTAGGTGCAAACTTTGACCTTCGCCCAGCTGGTATTATCAATATGCTTGGCCTTCGCCGTCCAATCTATAAGCAAACAGCCGCATATGGACACTTTGGCCGTACAGATGTTGATCTTCCTTGGGAGCGTACCGATAAAGCTGAAACATTACGTGAGCAAGCAAATTTATAATTAGCCTGATAAGGAGTTGCATATAAATATGTAACTCCTTTTATTTTTTAGGGTTTATTTTAATATATAGCGGGTTTAAGTAGGTCGAAAGAAGTGAAAAATGGTTGTACTTGATTTTCCTCAAGTTCACAGTTCCATTTTTAAAAAAAAGTGGTAGTATAAGAGAGTATGTTTTTTAGCAAGGATATTTTGAACTGGAGTAGGTGAGGTACATAATGTGTGGTTTTATCGGTTGTGTACACGACAAAACACAAAGCTATAGTGATGAACAAAAACAACAATTTAAAAATATGAACGATATTATAACCCATCGCGGTCCTGATGATGATGGTTTTTATTATGATGACCATATTCAATTTGGCTTCCGCCGCTTAAGCATCATTGACATAGAGTCCGGACACCAGCCGCTGACCTATGAAAATGAGCGCTATTGGATCATTTTCAATGGCGAAATTTATAACTATGTAGAGCTTCGTGAAGAGCTTCTCAAAGAGGGCTTGAAGTTTGCCACTAGTTCAGATACAGAAGTCATTATCGCTCTTTACAGCCATTTGAAGGAAAAAGCGGTTGAAAAGCTGCGCGGGATGTTTGCCTTTGTCATTTGGGATAAACAAGAACAGACACTTTACGGGGCACGCGATCCGTTTGGAATCAAACCGTTCTTCTATTTTGAAGATGGTGAAAGAACTTTTTTTGCTTCAGAGAAAAAGAGTATTCTTCTTGCCCTTGAGAACGATGTGCTTAATTATGATTCCTTGCAGCATTATTTAACCTATCAATTTGTCCCTGAGCCGAATACCCTGTCTGAAGGAATTAATAAGCTTGAGCCTGGACATTATTTTACAAAGAAAATCGGCGCTAAAATGGAAATGAAGCGTTATTGGAAGGCCCATTTTAAGCCGGTTCAGAAATCTGAAAATGATTTCGTCAAAGAAATTCGTGACATCCTATTTGATTCAGTTGAGAAGCATATGCGAAGCGATGTTCCAGTCGGCTCCTTCCTTTCAGGTGGAATCGATTCTTCTATCATTGCGTCTATTGCTAAACAGTTTCATCCTGCAATCAAAACCTTCTCAGTCGGCTTTGAGCACAATGGGTTTAGTGAAATTGATGTTGCCAAAGAGACAGCCGAGAAGCTGGGCGTAGAAAATATCAGCTATGTGATTACTCCAGAGGAATATATGAATGAAGTTCCAAAAATCATGTGGCATATGGATGATCCGCTTGCAGACCCTGCCTGCGTACCGTTATACTTTGTCGCTCGCGAAGCGCGGAAGCATGTTACGGTTGTACTTTCAGGTGAAGGTGCCGATGAGTTGTTCGGCGGATACAATATTTACCGCGAGCCACAATCATTAGAGGTATTTAATAAAATTCCGAGAGTCGGTAAGGTGCTATTAAAAGGAATCGCTAATATGATGCCTGAAGGCACGAAAGGCAAAAGTTTTATCGAACGCGGCGTGACACCAATGGAAGAGCGCTATATCGGCAATGCCAAAATGTTCACGGAAGAGGAAAAACGGGAACTTCTAAATGTGTACCGTCCAGGATTAAACTATACTGACATTACAAAGCCTCTTTACGAAGAATCCAGAGGCTATGATTCTGTTGACCGAATGCAATACATCGATATTCATACATGGATGCGCGGAGATATTTTATTGAAAGCAGATAAAATGACAATGGCACATTCGCTTGAGCTACGTGTTCCATTCCTTGATAAAGCTGTTTTTGAAGTGGCTTCAAAAATCCCTACAGGCTTTAAAACAGCTAATGGGACAACAAAATATATTTTACGCAAAGCAGCCGAAGGCGTTGTTCCAGAACATGTACTGAATCGTAAAAAGCTAGGCTTCCCAGTGCCAATCCGTCACTGGTTAAAGAACGAAATGAATGATTGGGCGAAAAAAATCATTCGCGAAAGCAATACAGATCACTTAATCAATAAACAATATGTGTTAAGACTGCTTGAAGACCATTGCCAAGGCAAAGCCGATAACAGCCGGAAAATTTGGACAGTGCTTATGTTTATGGTATGGCATCAAGTATATGTCGAAGATGTTTATTCCTTTCAGCGTGAATATGCAGCCGCAAAATCATTAGAAACAATGAAAAATTAAGTTAAAAAGCACCCGGGGGGTGCTTTTTTTTCATTATGATTGTAAGGACTTATAATATTGGGCTTTCTCAGCATATTCTCTCGTGATTCTCTCCATATCCTTTATATCCTCTGGGGTTAATTCTCTAATAACTTTAGCGGGCCTGCCGAATGCTAATGTATTAGGGGGAATTTTTTTTCCTTGCGGAACAAGGCTTCCGGCTCCAATAAAGGCCCCTTCACCAATTTCAGCCTGGTCCAAAACGATGGATCCCATTCCAATTAAGGCTCGTTTCCTGATGATACAGCTGTGAAGAATTACCTGATGCCCAATCGTTACTTCATCTTCTAAAATTAGCGGGTTATTGGGACTTTGGTGTAAGATAGAATTATCTTGGATATTTACTTTATTTCCGATTTTTGTCGGGGCAACATCGCCCCTAATGACAGAATTAAACCAAACGCTGGATTCTTCGCCAATTTCAACATCGCCTGTAATCGTGACATAATCAGCAATAAAGGCCGTTTCGGCAATTAACGGATACTTATCTTTAAAGGGATAAATCATACTAGTAGCTCCTTTTTTGATGATAGTTCTATTGTAGCGAAGATTGGGAGCCTTTTTCAAAAAGTTAATGTGCTAAATTTATTTTATTTTTTGTCAATTATTTTTAGGGGGATATAAAAGTATGTGGAAGTGGGAAGCAGAAGGGGATGCAAAAGCGGTCATTGTGATGGTACACGGGGCAATGGAGCACCATCGCAGGTACGGGTGGCTGATTGAGATGTGGCGTTCTTCAGGCTTTCATGTCATTATGGCTGACCTTCCTGGGCAAGGTATGACAACACGCGCCAACCGCGGTCATATTGATTCCTTCGATGAATACATAATTGAGGTGAAGGATTGGGTTCAGGCGGCCTACCGCTATAATTTACCAGTGTTTATACTTGGACATAGTATGGGGGGGCTTATCACAATCAGGCTTTTACAGGAGGAAAGGCTGAATATAGCGGGGGTTATTCTATCTTCTCCATGTTTAGGATTGGTGAATTCTCCGTCCAAATTCTTAGATATCCTCTCCTATGGTTTAAATGTGGTGTTCCCTTCTTTAAGGATGAATTCCGGTTTAACCGTCCAAATGGCTACAAGGAATGAAGACGTGAGGGAAGCGGATTCGAATGATACTCTTTATGTAACGAAGGTTTCTATTAGATGGTACCGCGAGCTAGTACATGCCGTAAAACTTGCATTCCTAAATTTAAAAAAGATACAGGATGTTCCCATGCTTGTCATGCAAGGCGGCGATGACAAAATTGTTAATAAAGACAATGTTAAGGAATGGTTCAATCATGTCCCGTTATCGGAAAAAAGATTTAAAGAATGGCCAAAATGCTACCATGAAATTTTTAATGAACCTGAGCGTGAAGAGGTATTTGAATACGCGAAGGATTTTGTTATTAGTCAATTAAAAGCAATAGGTTATATTGTATAGAAAGGGTTGTCGCATTCCATGAAGCCAATTACTCTAATGTCCAGGGTTTACCGAAAAATACTTCCAGCCGTACACAAAGAATTGGCTTATTGGAAAAGCCGTGCTGAAAAAATACCGAATCCTGAATTAAGAACCCAGGCTCTTGCTAGTATTGAGCATAAAACCTTCCATTGTGAGGGAGGAAGTATTCTCGCTATCACTTCAGGTGAACATTATAAAAAAGCAATCAGGTTTATCGTTGCCTATCAAACGATTAGTGACTATCTTGATAATCTCTGTGACCGCAGCACCTCACTTGATCCTGATGATTTTGCGGCCCTTCACGAATCAATGCACGATGCACTTATAATAGATGCGGAAGAGAAAAATTATTACCGGCTTCGCGAAGATCAGGATGATGATAACTATTTGAATGATTTATCAGCAGCGTGCCGAGAGGTTTTAAGGGATGTCCCTCATTATGAGCTGATAAAGGATTATCTGCTTGAATTGTGCCAATATTATTGTGATTTGCAAATTCATAAACATGTTATAAAAGATGAACGAGTGCCGCGGCTCGAGAGGTGGTTCCATCACCATCAAAATCAATTGCCGCCAATGGAATGGTATGAATTCTCTGCCTGCTCTGGTTCAACGTTAGGGATATTTTGTCTGATTTCTTATGCGATGAGGGAAGATTTTCAGGCAAGTGACGCCGAAAACATTCGAAAAGGTTATTTTCCTTATATCCAAGGCTTGCATATCCTCTTAGATTATTTTATCGATCAAGAGGAGGACGTTGCCGGAGGCGATTTGAACTTTTGTTCTTATTATGAAAGCGAAGAAACGCTTTTTAAGCGGTTAAAGCATTTCGTTATAGAGGCTGACCGGCATACGGAATTCCTCCCCCATAAAAAATTCCATCAGCTAATTAATCGCGGGTTATTGGGGATCTATTTATCTGATTCAAAGGTTCGAAAACAGAAAAATGTACGTAAGCTGGCAAAAGGAATTATTAAATCTGGCGGATGGATTAGTTATTTCTTTTATTTCAATGGACTTGCCTACCGCTCGCTGCAAAAATCGGTGCCATCCTTTGTAACTAGACTTATGATTAAATAAAAAAACCAGGCGTGGCCTGGTTTTTACCTCTTTTCAATTGCAACAATAAACGGCGGGTTATTTTGTTGATTGATGAATTGATATTGGAGGACGTGTGCTGTTTTTTGGTCTATTTCTTGGCAATATTGAAGTAAAGAATCCCGTTCAATAGCCCCTTCCTCGTGACCGTGATAGATGACAAGAACAATGATGCCCTTAGGTGCCATCAACTCCATTAATTGCTCAATGGCAGCAACAGTCGTCTCTGGTTGGGTCACAATTGTTTTATCACCGCCTGGAAGGTAACCAAGGTTAAAAATAGCCCCGGTAATTTTTCCTTGGTAATCCGGTGGTATATTTTCTGATAAATGCTCGTGACCTTCATGAAAAAGGGTTACACGCTCTAACATTCCGTGTGCGCTTAGGCGTTCTTTACTGGTATGGATAGCTTCCTCTTGAACATCAAATCCAAACACCTTACCAGTTTCACCAACCAAATCCGCTAAAAATAACGTATCATGTCCATTTCCTAAAGTAGCATCCACGACAGCATCGCCGGTTTGTACAGCTTTTTTAAGTAAGCTTTTTGCAAACGGAAGAATTCGTTCCATTTTCATTGATTTAAACCTCTTGATAAAATTTGCCTTGCCAACTATCCCGTCGTTTTAGTTCCGCATCAATCGAGTTTAGTACTTCCCATTTGTTGACGCTCCACATCGGCCCAACCATTAAGTCAATTGGTCCATCTCCTGTAATTCGATGGACAATCATTTCCGGCGGTAAAATTTCTAATTGGTCACATACTAAATTTACATAATCCACTTGCGAAAGAAACTGGAGCATGCCCTTTTCATATTGTTTCACCATTGGAGTGCCTTTTAAAAGATGAAGCAGGTGAATTTTAATTCCCTGTACATCTAATTTGGCAACCTCCCGAGCTGTTTCCATCATCATGTCATACGTTTCGAGCGGCAGACCATTGATTAGATGCGAGCAGATGCGGATTCCATGCTTCCTTAGCTTATTGACTCCATCTACATAACATTGAAAGTCATGAGCACGGTTGATTAATAATGCTGTCCGCTCATGAACCGTCTGCAGACCTAACTCTACCCATAAATAAGTTCGTTTGTTTAATTCCGCTAAATATTCGACTACATCATCTGGGAGACAATCGGGACGGGTAGCAATCGAGAGACCTACTACGTTTTCCTGCTTTAGCACTGTCTCAAACTTTTCTCTCAGTACCTCAACTGGAGCATGGGTATTAGTATAGGCCTGGAAGTAGGCCATATATTTGCCGTCCTTCCATTTTGTATGCATTTTTTCTTTAATTTGGTTGAATTGTATTTCAAGAGGCTCGGCACGGCTCCCTGCAAAATCTCCGGAACCTGCAGCACTGCAAAAGGTACAGCCTCCATAGGCGACCGTACCATCACGATTAGGACAATCAAATCCACCATCTAACGCAACTTTAAATACCTTATGACCAAATTGATTTCGTAGGTGATAATTCCAGGTATGATACCGTTTATTATCAGACGCATATGGAAAAGGTTTAGTCTGAAGCATCAGAAAACCTCCTTTATTTTGTAATAATGTTGATTGGAGCGTAAATCAACATTCAAGTTTAAAAAAGTTTGCATAACTTTGATTTTAACATGAAGCGAAAAGCATATCCATTGCGTTTATCACAGTTGAATTCCCAACATTTATCAAATCGTTCATTGTCATAGGAAAGCAAATGGAGAACAGAATAAGAAATGAAGCAGTGTGCTTCTAAAGAGAAGAAGGGGGTTCTAAAGATGGCAACTCGTGAATCCATGGAGACATTAATGCAGCAATGTGAGGATGCTATTCGATATGCCCAAGATCAATACAAGGATAGCAGCCTACAAGAGCATTATAATAACGACGATTACACTAAAGCCTTACAAACGCTTGAAGAAACCTACCAGGATATTGCAAAGATGGCCCACAGTGCAAATTCACAGCAGCGGGAGCAGCTTCACAGAATGAGGCTGCAAATTCAACAGCTGCAAAATAATATGATCCTGCAAGGGCATTAAGGGAGGGAGCCTTTTGAAAAAACGTTCAAAACAACAAAACCCCGAACAAACAACACGAAATGGCATCAATAATCAAGACCTTGAATTCGGACAAGATGTTGATGTCGTGAAGCAAGCTAAAAAACAATATGAAAAGTCAGGCGGCCAGCCCGTAAAATCGAAAATGCATCAAGAAAAAGACCAATCGTCATAATAAAAATGCAAGATCCCTCATTTTTTTTCTTAGAGGGGTCTTTTTTTTCTGCATCTAAATCGCTTTCAAAAGTGCTAAAAATCACTTGTGATATCAATTTCTCATTAAAAACACCTTCAAAATAGGATAAAAACCCTGTTCACATTTTTGAAACATCTCCAATTTAATGTGTGACGGACGTCACAGATTGAGATATTTTTTAATGGTTTAAATAAGATATTGGATGACAAAATTGTTTCCAGAACATCCATTTTTTGCTAGATAAACGTTTGTTTACTAGCATCTTTTATAAAGTTTTTATGTGAATCTGTTCACAAATTTTTCACATCTATTAACCGCTCACAGTTTTCGTTATCAAATTTGGATTAAGGTACTTAGGTACTTTAACAATAAAAAGAGAAAAAGATCTTTATGGGAGGTGAAGAGATGATTAAAAAACTTCTTAAAATTGACAAAAAGCTCTTAGTTGTTATGGCTCTGTTAGGCGGAGTATTTTTATCACTGGTAACTGTAAAAACCATGGCCTATACAGATTCACCGGGCTTTTGTCAAAACTGTCACACGATGCAATCAGTTTATACTTCATTCATGGACTCAACTCACGCGAAATTGTCCTGCAATGACTGCCATCTTCCCCACGAGAATATAGCAAAAAAGCTATTTTTCAAGGGTCGGGCTGGGATGACACATGTGTACTTCAACTCCTTAGGCACAGACGATATTCCAGACGTCATTCATGCGACGGACAGAACAATGAAAGTCATTAATGAAAACTGTATTTCCTGCCACAAAAGTACGATTACGAATGTATCGCATGATGCTAAAGATAGCTGTGTTTCCTGTCACAAAACTGTACCGCATGGAAAAGGCTTTAAGGATGATCATTATAAAGAGCCGCCTAAATCAGGAGAGTTATTAGAGAAAAAGGGAGGATTTTAAAAATGGGAAGGTTAAGATTTGGGGCATATCTTTTCCTGGCTGCAATGGTATTAATCATATCCGGGTGTGGTCATGATTCCGGTGAGAAAACAGCCTCTGCAGCAGGTCAAAGAACAACGGGCCTAACTGAGGACGAAATCAGCAATGAAGCGTTTAAAAAATTATTTCCGCTGCAATATAACAGCTATAAGAAAAATGAAAAAATGGAGGACACTGCCTACGGGGGCTCTGAAAAACGTAGTAAATATGAAGCAGATAAAGAACCGCTCCTGCCAATTCTATTTAACGGATATGGATTTGCAACGGAGTACAATGAAGAACGCGGCCATACTTATGCCCTAGAAGATATTCGCAGCATTAAACGGATTACCGATAAATCAGTTGGATCTTGTTATACATGTAAATCTACAGCAGTGCCAAAAATGATTGAAGAAATGGGTGAACACTATTGGGGAGCAAATTTTAACAAGGAGATTTGGCCAAAAGGGGAGGCCATGGGTCACTCGCCAATTGGCTGTTCTGATTGCCATGATCCCAAAACAATGGATTTACGTGTAACGCGGCCAAGCTTCTTTAAAGCACTGAAAGCACAGGGTGTTGATGTTTCCAATCCAACGAAGAATGAAATGCGCAGCTACGTATGTGGTCAGTGCCATGTTGAGTATTATTTTTCTGCAAAAAACAGTGAAGTTACTTTCCCATGGACGAAGGGCTTCAAGCCAGAGGACATGTATGAATACTATAATACGATTGCCAAACAGAATGGGTTTGAAAAAGATTGGATTAGCAATATTTCCGGAACACCAATGTTAAAATCGCAGCATCCTGAGTATGAAACCCATATGTCAGGAACACACGGAAAAGCAAATGTATCCTGCGCTGATTGTCATATGCCATATGAGCGTGTAGATGGAAAAAGAAAAATCACCTCACACTGGTGGACATCACCACTTAAAACCATGCAAACCTCATGCGGCCAGTGCCACGGTGACCGTGATTTGGACAAACTAAAAGACCGCGTTCTTGAAATTCAAGAAGCAAACGTAAGTGCCTTACATGAAGCCCAAGAGGTTTCAACCACATCACACTATTATGTAAACAAAATGATTACGTCTGGTGTAAACAAGGATATAATAAAACAAGCTCAGGAATATGTACGCCAGGGGCAATGGTACTGGGATATTGTTGCTGCTGAAAACTCTGCCGGCTTCCACAACCCGCAAGGTTCAATGGATTCGCTAAGGATTTCAATTGAGCAGTCCAACAAAGCAATCCGCTTAGCGACGGAAGAACTAGTGAAAAAAGGCGTCAATATGGATGAGCTTGATAAGGAAATTGAAAAAGTGAAAAAAGCAGTACTGGAAGAAAAAGTGAATGAAAAGAAAAAAGACATGGCTGTAAACAGCTACTTCCCTGCTCAAGCACCATTAGTGCCGGCAGTTCCTGTAAAAAAATAGACCCTTTCCCTATATCTCTAATTCGTCCCGCCAAGAAGGAATAAGGATGGTATTGGAAAGAGCCTGAGAATAATTTGACCACTTAAAACACTGTTTCTTTTTTAGAAGCAGTGTTTTCTTGTGTTATTTTGTCAAAATTGTGGCAAGGTGTCAATGAAGAAAATGATTGCATTGAAAATGAAAAAGGTCTAAAATTACCAAGGATATCGAAATAATTTTATGATAAAGGAGCGTATTTTCATGCCACGTGCCTTATGGCTTTTAATTATCGGGATGGCAGTGAATGTAATCGGCTCTTCTTTTTTATGGCCTTTAAATACCATCTATATTCACGATCATTTAGGAAAATCCTTATCGGTTGCTGGAATTGTTCTGATGTTGAATGCAGGGGCAAATGTCATCGGAAATTTATACGGCGGCCATTTATTTGATAAAATAGGCGGCTATAAATCTATTCTTCTAGGAATCTTTATTTCCCTTGCAGCCCTTGTCGGATTAACCTTTTGGCATGGCTGGCCGGAATATGTTGTTTTTCTAACGATTGTAGGCTTTGGAACAGGAATTATTTTTCCCTCTATGTATGCGATGGCTGGCTCAGTATGGAAAGAAGGCGGAAGAAAGGCATTTAATGCCCTTTATGTCGCGCAAAATCTTGGTGTAGCAGTAGGTGCTGCACTAGGGGGACTAGTGGCAGATTACTCATTTCAGCTCATTTTTCTTGCCAATATGGTTATGTATGTGATCTTCCTGCTTATTGCCGTTTTCGGGTATAAAAGCATTTTAGTAGATTCGGGGAAACAAGAAAATAAAGCAGAAGCGGAAAAAGGAATAAAATCCAAGGCAAATCTTCAGGCATTAATGATTCTTTGCTTAGGTTATTTACTATGCTGGGTAGCATATGTTCAGTGGACTACCACGATCGCTTCCTATACGCAGGAAATCAATATAACCTTAACGCAATACAGTTTTTTATGGACAATTAATGGAGCGATTATTGTTCTAGGTCAACCTCTTTTAAATGGGGTGTTGAAATTTCTTTCTTCATCATTAAAGCTTCAAATACTGATTGGAATTGGAATTTTTATTATCTCATTTATTGTAGCAGGGAATGCCAGCGCCTTTTCAGAATTTCTAGTCGCTATGATAATCTTAACAATTGGGGAAATGTTCATCTGGCCCGCAGTCCCGACAGTTGCCTTCAGTTTGGCACCAAAGGGCAGGGAAGGCTTTTACCAGGGAATCGTCAATAGCACCGCAACCGGAGGCAGAATGATTGGCCCGCTGTTAGGAGGCATGCTTGTAGATTTATATAGCATGTCAGCCTTATTTACCGTTTTAATTGGATTATTCCTCATTGCAATCGTCACGACCCTTTTATACGACCGAAATTTAAGGGTGTCAGGCACCGTCCGTGGACAAATCCAATGATTTGTCCACGTGGGGTGGACAAAAGGTTTTGAGGTTTAAAAGAGAAATTTGTTGTCCATTATGAAATTAGGCAGCGGGGTTACTTGCAAATTGTTGGGAAATTTAATACAATAACCGTAATACTTTTATATTGAAAAAACAGTGATTAGGAGTAGTAATGGTCCCTATCCGCATTTAGAGAGTTGACGGCTGGTGAAAGTCAACCGGGTACATCATGAACTCGCCTATGAGTCGCAAGCATGAATCTAAAGTAATGTTTGCCGTTTACCGCGTTAAGGATAATGAAGCGAGTGTTTTAAACACTAATGTGGGTGGTACCGCGGGAAGATACATATACAATCCTCTCGTCCCTTTTTGGGATGAGAGGTTTTTTTATTTTTTTATCCAGCTACAGCGCCTAGCCCCTCTTTGGTCTAAGCCAATCCGTCGAGAAGGTTAAAAAGCAACCTTCCCGCCGGCTCGTCTTATGCTTGTCGGGGCTGGTTAAGGCGCTTCCGCTTTTACTTTAAGGAGGAACAGACAATGAGTTTCGATCATCAGCAAATCGAAAAGAAGTGGCAAAAGAAATGGGAAGAAGAAAAAACCTTTAAAACAAGCGAAGAATATGATAAGCGGAAATTTTACGCTTTAGATATGTTTCCATATCCATCAGGAGCCGGCCTTCATGTGGGTCATCCAGAAGGCTATACAGCAACCGACATTCTTTCACGAATGAAGCGGATGCAAGGGTACAACGTTCTTCACCCAATGGGCTGGGACGCATTCGGCCTTCCGGCAGAGCAATATGCCCTAGATACTGGAAACGACCCGGCAGAATTTACCGAGCAAAATATCAATACCTTCCGCAGACAAATTAAAGCACTAGGTTTCTCATACGATTGGGATCGTGAAGTAAATACAACGGACCCTGAATATTATAAATGGACACAATGGATTTTCTTAAAGCTTTGGGAAAAGGGACTTGCTTACATCGATGAAGTAGCGGTGAACTGGTGCCCGGCATTAGGTACCGTACTTGCCAATGAAGAAGTCATCGATGGCAAAAGTGAACGCGGCGGACACCCTGTTGAACGTCGTCCAATGAAGCAGTGGATGCTTAAAATTACAGCATACGGCGATCGTTTACTTGAAGACCTTGAAGAACTTGATTGGCCGGAAAGCTTGAAAGAAATGCAGCGCAATTGGATTGGCCGCTCTGAAGGTGCCGAAGTTACTTTCTCCATTGATGGGCACGAGGAAACCTTCACTGTATTTACAACTCGTCCGGATACACTTTTTGGTGCTACCTATGCGGTGCTTGCTCCTGAGCATGCTTTTGTAGATAAAATTACCACCTCTGAGCAGCGCTCAGCAGTTGACGCCTACTTAGATAAGGTAAAGTTAAAAAGCGACCTTGAGCGTACAGACCTTGCGAAAGAGAAAACAGGTGTTTTTACGGGTACTTACGCAATCAATCCAGCAAATGGCGAAAAAATGCCAATCTGGATTGCTGATTATGTATTAGTCAGCTACGGAACAGGTGCCATTATGGCGGTACCAGCACACGATGAGCGCGACTATGAATTTGCTAAAGAATTTGGGCTGCCAATTAAAGCGGTTGTAGCAGGCGGCGATATTGATAAAGAAGCTTATACCGGCGATGGTGAACACATCAACTCTGACTTCTTAAATGGTTTAAATAAAGAAGAAGCGATTTCTAAAATGATTGCCTGGTTAGAAGAAAAAGGTATCGGTACGAAAAAGGTAACGTACCGCCTGCGCGATTGGTTATTTAGCCGTCAGCGCTACTGGGGCGAGCCGATTCCAATTATTCATTGGGAAGATGGCACGATGACAGCCGTACCGGAAGACCAGCTTCCATTGATGTTACCAAAAACGAAAGATATCAAACCATCAGGAACAGGTGAATCACCTCTTGCCAATATTGCTGAATGGGTAAATGTAGTCGATCCGGAAACAGGTAAGAAAGGCCGCCGTGAAACCAATACAATGCCACAATGGGCTGGCAGCTGCTGGTACTATTTACGTTATATTGATCCAAAAAATAGTGAGGCCCTAGCTTCACCAGAAAAACTCAATCATTGGTTACCGGTTGATATTTACATTGGCGGAGCTGAACACGCCGTTCTTCACTTGTTATATGCCCGCTTCTGGCATAAATTCTTGTATGATATCGGTGTGGTTCCTACAAAAGAGCCATTCCAAAAGTTATTCAACCAAGGAATGATCTTAGGCGAAGGCAATGAAAAAATGAGTAAATCAAAAGGAAATGTTGTTAATCCGGATGATATCATCGATAGTCACGGTGCAGATACACTTCGCTTATATGAAATGTTTATGGGACCGCTTGATGCATCGATTGCTTGGTCGACAAACGGCTTGGACGGTTCCCGCCGCTTCCTAGATCGAATCTGGCGATTATTCGTAGAGGAAAATGGGGAGTTAAGTCCAAAAATTCAGCAGGATATAGAAGCATCGAATTTAGAAAAGGTCTACCATCAAACAGTGAAAAAGGTTACTGAAGATTATGAAGGATTAAGATTTAATACCGCCATTTCACAAATGATGGTATTCATCAATGAAGCCTATAAATCAACAGTTCTACCTAAAAATTACGTTGAAGGATTCGTCAAAATGCTTGCACCGGTTAGTCCGCATATTGCTGAAGAGCTATGGGAAAAACTAGGCCGCAGCGGCACGATTTCCTACGAAGCCTGGCCAGCATATGATGAAGCTAAGCTAGTGGATGAGGAAGTTGAAATTGTCATCCAAGTCAACGGTAAGGTAAAAACAAAGCTTATGGTGCCAACTGATGCAAGTAAAGAGGCATTAGAAGGGATTGCCATGGATGATGACCGAGTGAAGGAACAAATCGAAGGAAAAACAATTCGTAAAGTTATTACGGTTCCGGGCAAACTAGTTAATATTGTAGCAAACTAATACTTTTAAGCATCCTCCTTCTTTAGGGGGGATGTTTTTCTGAAAGGATGAGTGGGATGGAAGAAATTCAAACAATTACACCTGAGGAATTACAGAAGAAGCTAGAAGCTGGGGAAAAACTAGAGCTTGTCGATGTAAGAGAAGATGAAGAGGTTGCTTCTGGAATGATTCCAGGTGCAAAGCATATTCGCATGGGAGACATACCTGCCAACCTCGATTATTTTGACAAGGATAAAGAATATATTTTTATCTGCCGCTCAAGCGGCCGCAGCGGGAATGTTTGCCATTATCTGCAAGACCAGGGCTACAAAGTCCGCAATATGGTTGGCGGAATGCTGAGCTGGACAGGTGAAACAAAATAACCGATTCCATTTGGAATCGGTTTTTATTTGCCTTTATGGAGAGACCTCAAGTTTTGGTTTACTCTTTTGCTTCATGAAAACTATAAGTATAGTAGGAATAATATTAACAGCTACAATCACCACTGCCTGAAAATCCGTTCCAATAAAAAGGCCGTGAATCGTAACGAATAAATATAGAATCGGATTAAGGGCATGTAATTTCCGCCATTGCTGATAGCCAATTTTTTTCCTCATTTTTGAGGTGACGATTGTCATGATCAAGAAATATAAGGAGAAAATTCCCAAGGCCATTGGCTGCGGCTTATAGTCAGTATTAAAAGGAATCAATACTTCAACCCAATTAAAAGATATATAAGTATCAATCAACAAGAAACCAACATGGCCTAGGGTAAGAAACAACGCCCAATTCGCAAGCGATTCATGCAAAACCAACGGAACAGCTACATTACGTTTGCGCTTTTTTTGAACTTGAGTGTAAAGTCCAATGAGCACCGATAAGTATAATAATAGGTAGGCCACTGTACCCGTCGCTCTAATCATATACCATTCAAAGATTTCCATTCTGTACGCCTACTTCCCAAATCTCTCCGTCTTTATTAATCAAAACGGCTAAGCACCCTTTTTTTATTAACCATTCTTTTCCTGTTTCTTTACCTAATAATAGGGCTGTTTTGGCCCAAACATCAGCTTCCAGGGCAGTTGGAGCCGTAACTGTTGCCGATACAATCCCACTTTTAGAAGGTTTTCCGGTACGTGAATCTATTAAGTGATGTGCTTGTTTACCATTTAGGTTCCACTTTCTTTTCATGGAAGTAGACGTTGCCAGCGCCCCATCTTTTACCTGGATCGAAGAAATGATTTTTGTATTTTCAAATGGATTCTCAATTCCAATGTTCAATTGCCGTGGCAGGGAACCAAAAATGCGAATATCCCCGCCAACATTGATAAACCCAAATCCCATTTTTTCAAAAAGCTTTGAAGCCTTGTCAATGACCCAGCCCTTGGCAATCCCTCCAAGGTCGATTTTGGTATGAAGAATAACCGACTGCAAATTCTCATTTAAAGTAAAAGGGTTTATAGCAGCAATCGCTGAGGGGGAAGCTATTTCTAGCTTTTGCCCTCTAATGGATTCAATAGATTTAGAATAACCGCTGCTTTCAAGAGCTGTTAAAACACCTGGATTAAAAATTCCATCCGTTTCTTTATAAAAGCTCTCAGCCGTTGTCAATATTGAAAACATGTCTGCCGAAATAGCAGTCTCTTTTCCAATTTGCTGGTTAAGGAGCGAAAGTTCACTATCCTTTTTGAAACGGCTGCAGGTATCCTCTACACCTTCAAACAATTTATGAACCGGTATCAAATCATTCGCAAACAGCTCGCGGCTAATTGAAATCTTTACGATTGTACTCATAGAGTTAAATTGATAGTTATACATTAGGTTCCACCCGTTGTTGTATCAAACCCGCCATGATGTCCAAAACCATGACCGCCTTCATTTGAGAATTGATCTTGCCCGCTGCTATTGCCAAATTGATTGCTGTCAAAATTATCAACAGTCCCTTGATCGTTTTGATTAAATTGACTATCTCCTCCCCACGAACTGCCTTGTTCTGGTTGCTGCCCGAAATCAGAATTGTCCTGAGTCTGCTGATTAGAATTATTGTTAGAGGATTGTCCCTGATTGATGGCAACTTTATTATTAGTGTTAAATCCATTGGATAATCCAAGATAAGAGACCATCCCAGCGACTAATGCCAGGCCGCCAAAGCTGACTCCCCAAGAGATTTTTTGTTTTTTATCCATTGCCAAATCTCCTTTCAAGCTTGAAAATGTCTTTCTAGAAAATAATTTACAAGCTCAAACTTAAAATAAACTTAACTTTTTTAAGAGATTAATTTTAAAATTCAGAAAAATGGTGATAATGGTAGAAAAAAGAAAGGGAGAGTACCATGATACAGGTCAAATTGTTTGATCGCGAGCATGAAAAGGATTTAGAAAAGGAAATGAATCATTTTTTACGAGGGTTGGATGAAAAGAGTCTATTAGATATTAAATATAATGTGGCAGCGATGACAGAAGAAGAAGAGGAAGAACAAATTTATTGTTTTTCAGCGATGATTATATATAAGGCCTGATTATTAACATCAGGCCTTTTTTAATTGAAAGAATAAATTTCGACTTCGAGAATTGTCCAGCTCCAGCGCCTAACCCCTCGAGGTTGCTATTCGGGGCTGGTCAAGGCGCTTATCTTGTATCCAATGCAGCATTGGTTCCAGCCAATCTTCCCGTTACAAGAGCAGAGGTGATATTATATCCGCCAGTGTAACCATGAATATCTAGTATTTCACCGCAAAAATAAAGGCCACTTGTGAATTTTGACCCCATTGTCTGCGGTTCGATTTCTTTTACGGAAACCCCGCCGCCCGTTACAAAAGCTTTTTCCAAAGGAAGGGTTCCATTAACTTTAATCATAAATTGTTTGCAGCTTTTTGCAAAACTGCGGAATTTTTCATTGGAAATCGTGCCGCCTTGTTCCGTGGCATCAATTCCATTTTGCTCTAATAGAAAAAGTAGATATCGTTCTGGAAGCAGTCCTTTCAAAGTGTTCTTGATACTTTTCTTAGGTTCCGTTTTTACAAGCTTCACAATTTCTTGAAATAGTTCCTCTTCTTTTTTATCAGGAAGAGCATCAAGGCTCATCGTTACATCTTTCAGATTCCACTTTTTCAATGCTTTCACAACGAACTGACTGCAGCGGAGTACCGCTGGACCGCTGATTCCAAAATGGGTAAAAATCATATCCATCCGGTGAGAAATAAGCGGCCTCCCTTTTGGATTTAACACACTTAGGTCAATATCTCTTAAAGAAAGACCTTGCAGCGATTTATCTCGAATAAATGGTTCACTTGACGTGACCGGAACCTCCGTTGGAAACAGTTCTGTAACCGTATGACCTGCTTTTTCCGCCCAGGCATAGCCATCTCCAGTTGATCCTGTATGAGGAACAGACTTGCCTCCAACGGCAATGACAATGGATTTTGCCCCAATTTTTTGTCCGTCCCTTAACATTACTCCTGAAACATGACCATTTTCATACAAAACATCTGCTACAGGGCTATTTTTAAATACCTTCACCCGAAGCTTTTCCAATTGAGTTAATAAAGCATCAACGACAGACTGTGCTTTATCAGATATTGGGAACATCCGCCCATGATCTTCTTCCTTTAATGCGATTCCTAATCCCTCAAAGAACTTAATAATATCTTCATTATTGAAAATAGAGAAAGCACTATACAAAAACTTGCCGTTACCAGGCAAGTGCTTAATAATTTCTTCTACGGGCAGGCGATTGGTTACATTACAACGTCCGCCGCCGGAAATCGCCAGCTTTCTTCCAAGCTTGTCCCCTTTATCAATTAACAGCACCTTAGCCCCTTTTTCACCCGCAGCAATGGCTGCCATTAAACCAGAAGGGCCGCCGCCAATGACAATGACATCAAATTCCATATTTGCACCAACTTTAAATAGATTCACCTCATTATAAACATTTCATGGTGAAAATAAACGATTTTTCACAAATTTAACTTGGTTGTTAGTAGCATCAGAGGGAAAAGAGTTGTAAACTACTAATAGTGTGCAAAAAAAGTCGAATTTTTTATGTGAAGGTGCGCACGTATTTCTTCGGGTAGGAAGGGATTCTATGCAATCTAAGCTTTTAAGAGGAACATTTATTTTAACATTTGGAACAATACTATCGAAAATTCTTGGATTAATTTACGTTATTCCATTCTTTCAAATAGTCGGTCGGTCAGGGACGACCCTTTATCAATTTTCCTATGTTCCATACACCATTTTTATAAGTGTCGCAACCGCAGGCGTCCCGCTTGCTGTCTCAAAGTTTATTTCAAAATACAATGCCCTTGAGGAATATGCGGTCGGCCGGAAATTATTCAAATCAGGGCTTATGATTATGTTATTAACCGGTTTTTTTGCATTCCTAGTCATGTATTTTGCCTCACCGACATTAGCGGAAATGAGCATTAGCGGCGATAAAAAGGCGAATTTATCAGAGGTTACAACCGTCATGCGTGCAGTGAGTTTTGCCTTAATCGTTGTCCCGTTTATGAGTTTAATCCGCGGCTATTTTCAAGGTCATCAATCGATGGGGCCATCTGCTCTTTCACAAGTAGTAGAGCAAATTGTCCGAATTACATTTACTCTGCTGGGCGCATATGTTGTATTGCATATTTTTAATGGAAAAATGGTTACGGCTGTTAGTGTTGCTACGTTTGCTGCGTTTATTGGGGCAATCGGAGGACTGCTGGTTTTATTTTGGTATTGGTATAAAAGAAAGCCGTATTTAGACGAGTTACTTCAACATGATAAAGGAACAATGGATATCTCTCTTAAAGAAATTTATAAAGAAATCTTTATCTCGGCCTTTCCATTTGTATTAGTGGGGATTGCCAATCCATTATTTCAAGCCATTGATCAATTTACCTTTAGTAAGGCAATGGCCGAAATAGGGAAGGCGCCAAAATTAGCGGAATCCTTTTTCTCTATTTTGAATTTTGAATCACATAAAATCGTCATCATACCTGTCTCACTTGCGACTGCCTTTTCGTTAACACTTGTACCAAGTATAACAAAGGCTTTCATTGAAGGAGATAGAAATAGCCTAAACCGGCAGCTTAACCAAACCTTTCAGGTTCTATTATTTTTAACTTTACCGGCGGCTATTGGGTTATCGTTATTAGCAGAGCCGGTGTACACGGCATTTTATCAGCATGATTTGCTTGGGGCAGGAGTATTAAGGGTTTATGCTCCAGTGGCTATTCTCTTTTCCCTTTATTCTGTTACAGCCGCAATTCTACAGGGAATTAATGAGCAGCGCTATACTATTTTAAGCCTGCTGGTTGGCTTATTAATAAAATTAACCTTAAATATTCCTTTGATAAAAATGATGGAAACAAAAGGAGCCGTCTTAGCCACAACCTTAGGTTATACCGCAGCGATTATCATTAATTTAATCGTTATAAAATTGTTCGCTCGCTATCCATTCCGCCTTGTATGGAGGAGAAGCTTGTTAATTATTTTCTTTGCGGGAATGATGTGGGTAGGGACAGAAATCGTGTATAAATTATTATTACTATTCCTTTCACCAGCCTCGAAAGTACAATCTGTTTTGATTATCCTAATCAGTGCTGGTGTTGGAGCCGGAATCTATTTTTACCTGGGGCTAAAATCAGGTCTTGCGAGACGCCTATTCGGTGATAGGATAGATCGATTAATGACAAAATTAAAATTACCAGGAAGGAGGGGAACCCTTGAGAATTGACAAAATGCTGGCTAATCTCGGCTACGGGAGTCGGAAAGAAGTCAAACAACTGTTAAAAAGCGGTGCCGTTAAGGTGGACAATGCGATTGTGAAGGATGCTAAACAGCATGTTGACCCAAACACACAAACAATCACCTTAAACGGTGAAGTCATTGAATATAAAGAGTATATTTATTTAATGATGAACAAGCCTCCAGGGGTTTTATCGGCAACGGAGGATAATCAAGGTGAAACAGTCATCGATTTATTGGAGCTTGAAGATCAAGTCTATGAGCCATTTCCGGTAGGCAGGCTGGATAAGGATACAGAGGGTTTACTGTTAATTACAAATGACGGCCAATTGGCGCATCGATTGCTTTCCCCTAAAAAGCATGTTCCCAAAACCTATTTTGCTATTATTGACAGGGAAGTAACGGAGGAAGATGTGGAGGCATTTGCCAAAGGAGTCACATTGGATGACGGTTATGAAACAAAACCAGGCGAATTGAAAATCTTAAAATCGGGAATTCGTTCAGATATTGAGTTGACCATCACCGAAGGAAAATTCCATCAGGTAAAAAGAATGTTCCAAGCGGTCGGAAAAAGAGTCGTCTACTTGCAAAGGATTTCAATGGGTCCGCTTGCGTTGGATGAAACACTTGAGCTTGGCGAATACAGGGAATTAACGGATGAAGAAGTGGAATTATTAAAAGACTATCAAGTAAAGTGAAAAAGCAGCCAATTGGCTGCTTTTTGTTATTTCTTTTCTGCAAAAAAATCATATGTCTGAATATTTTTAATCCACAATTTTTCATTTTGACCATTGGAATCGGAAATCCATAAATCCTGCTTATGAAAGTCGGCGATATCCCTTTTTCGCAGCCAGGTTAATTTGTTGGCTTCGGGAATGAATTGAGGTTGATAATCACCGAAATCTTTAGGCGGGTGTGTAATTTGGGATTGAGTTTGTTCTTTTATTTTGATCATAAATAGAGAAGGATCTGGTCTTTTCTTTGCCTCATTGGACCAATCCGTTTCCTTAACCCTTGAAACATAAAGTGAATTGTCATCCTTCCATGTAAAGCCCATCTCTGCAAAATGAGCTGGTGTAAGAGTTGTTGATTTAAAGACAGGCATTTCGGTAATTTTCATATCTTTATTCTTAAAGCCTAAGACAATTCTTCCGCCGCCGGCAATATATCCTAATAGATTTTGGGAGTATGCCCATTTGGGAGAATTACCCTCATTTATGGTTTCATCTAATACCGCAAAATTTTGCCCGTCAGCCCCAATAACACAAACCATATTGCTGTCCATCGCCCATGAGGCAGTTGGGGGACTAACAATAAAAGAAACCCAGTAACCATCAGAGGAAAAATGAAAATCCCAGGGATGAGACGCTACCATGTTGACATTTCCTTTTTTTAGTTCATTGGGAATGGTAAATAACTGCTTCACGTTTTTAGTAAAGCTTGTCATTTTAGCTAAATCCTTTTCGAGTCCGATTTTAAAGAGAATCGGATTTGTCCATCCATCCGGCCTTAAGGAAGCACTTGAGGCTGTAATGAAGGATCTTCCATCCGGATACCAATTATAATCCCCAACACCTAAAGCAATGTTATAAAAATGTTCAAGGTTCGAGACGTTTAAAACCCATCCGTTTTTGAAGGCAACAATATTTTCAACTGGAGACCATTTTGGATTAGTCCCGTCATTTGTGATTCTAATATGCTTTTTCGTGTCGACATTATAAATCCATATTTCAGAATGCGAATCCGCGTTAGAGTTTGGCTTTTTCCGAGGCTCAATTTGATACAAAATCCATTTCCCATCATGGGACCATTGCGGCTGATAGGAATGCTCGGAGGGCTCTTTTGTGATTCTTGTTTCCTTCCCATTCATTTTAAGCCATACAAATCCATCTCTATAGAAGGCAACTTTGACTTTGTTTTCAATTGGTGCAGCATGTGCCATATTAGGAACAAGTAAAATTAACACAATTAAAATCCAAAAATACTTTTTCATTCTTTCACCTCATCTTCAATTATTTTCCACAGGAATCGAAGAATTATGAGGGGAATTAGTATCTTTTACCATGCAATATTAGTTTTCCATAAAAAAAGGAACTATGGGTAAATTAATAATATTTACTTGCGATAATTACCTTTTTATCTTAGGGGGACAGCGTTCATGAAACTGACACATGAGCAGGCAATTGAATTACACGGCTTTAATAACCTTACTAAATCTCTAAGTTTTAATATGTATGATATTTGCTTTACGAGGACCCGGGAAGAGCGTGAGGCTTATCTAAAGTACATTGATGAGCAATATAGTGCGGATAGATTGCAAAATATATTGAAACATGTTTCTGATATTATTGGGGCACATGTTTTAAATGTTGCAAGCCAGGATTTTGAGCCGGCTGGTGCAAGCGTCACCTTGCTTGTATCTGAAGGACCTGTTGCAGCAAACGCCCCAGAAGAAGCATTCGAGGAATCTCCTGGCCCTTTGCCGGAATCTGTGGTGATGCAATTAGATAAGAGTCATATTACGGTTCATACATATCCTGAATTTCATCCTGATGAAGGAATAAGTACATTTAGGGCCGATATTGATGTTTCAACCTGCGGTGAAATATCCCCGCTTAAGGCACTACATTATCTTATTCGCTCGTTTGAAACTGACGTTATGACGATCGATTACCGAGTACGCGGCTTTACAAGAGACAAAACGGGACACAAGCTATTTATCGATCATGAAATCAGCTCAATCCAAAATTACATACCTGATGATGTAGGCGAATTGTTCGATATGATTGATGTTAATGTCTATCAGGAAAATATTTTTCATACGAAATGCAAACTGCGTGAATTTGATTTAAATAATTATTTATTTGGATATACAAAGGATAAATTAACTCCTGATGAACACATTGAAATTACAGAAAGATTAAAGCTGGAAATGGACGAAATCTTTTACGGAAAAAATATTGCCCAATAGAGCTCAATGCCAGAGCTCTTTTTTAAATAATGCTTGACGTGAAACCAAATGGTGTTATATTATCTTAATTGTGAAACCAAATGGTTTCGTATTTGGCTTGTTTAAGAAATTTGAGGAGGATTTACAAGTGGGAAATGATACACAACAAACATTAGAGGATATTAAGTATACGTTGATTTATAATGCTCCCATTAATAAAGTTTGGGATGCCGTAGCTACCTCAGAAGGACTTGCAGCATGGTTCATGCCCAATGATATGAAACCGATAGAAGGTCATGAATTTCATTTAAATGCTGGTCAGTTCGGAATGTCACCTTGTAAAGTCACAGAAGTCGATCCACCTAACCGTCTTTCTTTCAATTGGGGTAAAGATTGGACTTTAACTTTTGAATTAAAGGAACTTGAAGGAAAAACAGAGTTTACCTTAATCCATGGCGGCTGGGATATTAATAAAGCAACCGAATTTGGTGCACCGCATGCTCCAATTCGTGAAAACATGAACCAAGGCTGGGCAGGACTTGTTAAAAAATTGCAAGGATATGTTGAGGCGTAAATGGTTGCTTCTTCAGCAAAGCATGATGTCTTTCAAGCCATTGCTGATCCGACCCGCCGGAGCTTATTAAAACTTTTAAGCAATCAAGAATTGCCTGTTACAGCTATCAGTGAACATTATCCGATTAGCCGGACAGCTGTTTCTAAGCACCTTAGGGTTTTAGCAGATGCGGGACTGGTTAAAGAACGGAAAGTCGGCAGGGAAACAAGGTACAAGCTAGAACCTGAGCCACTATTTGAACTAAAAGATTGGCTCCAATATTTTGAACTATTTTGGGAAAATAAGCTTACAGCACTTAGATTATTTGTTGAAGCGGATTCCGATATCGAGAATCAAAAGAAAAAGTAAATCAATTAAATTTTTAGGAGGCAAAAAAAATGGACAAGCAAGGACAAGAAATGTTTTTAAATTTTATTTTACAAAGAGTGCAAGAGGGCAAAGAGGATGAAGCAAAAGCAGTACTTACAGAAAACTTCAGGAAACAAAACGAAGGCACTTTTTCACAAGATGATATTCAACAGTTTATCCCGAAGATGATTAGCCTATTGAAACCAGAAAAATTAGAGGAAGTACAAGCAGTGGTAAAGCAATTTTCTGGGGATTTCGGCAATAAGTAAGGCAGCCAATTTTAGAAAGCAGTGCGATTTATGTTGTGAAACCGCACTGCTTTTTTACTTGTTTTGATATTTTTAATGTACGGCATCGACCTTAGAATTTGAATGCTGGACATGACTTGTTACCCAAGTAACCCCGGCAGCAATTACTAAATAAAAGATTAATATCATAATTTGGTGCCCGAGCTGTGCCCAATCTCCTAATGTAATGACATCCTGGAATCCCCGTAAAGAGTGTGCCATAGGCAGAACACTTCCTATCTTACTAAGAACAGGGTTCCCCAATTCACCAGGGAAAGTACCGCCGCAGGTGGCCAACTGAAGCACTAAAAATGTGACAGCAAGGAACTTTCCTGCTACTCCGAATAACGTCACCAGCATTAATATAAAGGTCATAAATGTAAATGAAACAATAATACTTGATAATAAAAACATCGGGATGCTCGCCACATGTACTTTAAATCCAAACAAAATAACCAAATCAACAATGATGGCTTGAACTAGCCCAATAGAGTACTTAAGGGCAAGTTTATTGATAAAGTGCACAGTTCCATTAACCTTTAGGTCCTGCCTGCGTCCTAATGGCAGAATATTGGCGGCCATGATTCCCCCGACATAAAAGGCAAGCGAAAGAAAATAAGGAGTAATCCCTATACCATAGTTTGGAACATTGGATAATTTTGATTCTACTAATTTAACAGGCTCAGAGAACATCGATGTTAATTGGTCATTACTGTGCACATTGGATGTTTTTTGCGCTGCATCATTTAATTTGGTCGATAATTCATTCGAACCAGCTGTTAATTGGCCGAGGCCGTTAAGCAATTGATTGGAACCATCACCTAACCGAGAACCGCCTTTTGCTAGATCAGAAATCCCATGATTTAAGGTTGAGAAGCCTTTCTCCCATTGAGCAAATCCGCTTGTAAATTGAACTGTTCCATCGGAAATTTGTTTGGCACCATCAGCAGCTTCCTGCATTTTTGGAGCAAATTGCTTCATACCAGCATTAAGCTTGGATGCTCCCAGGGCAATTTCTTCTGCACCTGCCGCAAGCTGAGTTTGCCCAGTGTTAAGTGAGTCTGATTCTTGGGCTAAACTGTTGGCACTTCCGATGATTTGCTGTAAATCTGGGTCATCTTTTGCTTCAGGATGATTTTGCATGTACTCTTCAAGCATTGTTTTAAGACTAAAGGCTGTGCTTTTCGCATGTGTCAGTCCTTGAGCCTGCTTCTTACTTCCATCAGACCAGGTATTTGTACCATCAAGTAAATGAGCCGCACCTGCTTCTAAGGAGGCATGTCCATCTGTCAGCTTCGTTAATCCGATGGACAATTGTTGGGTACTGTCCTGAATTCTTTCTAACCCTTGCGCTAATTTCTGCTGGCCGCTGGATAGTTTACTGCTTCCTTCCTTGAGTTGCTCAGAGCCATCGTGTAAACGCTCAATTCCATCCGATAATTTAACCATTCCATTTTTGGCATCACTGGTACCTTGATATAATTCAGTTGCCCCTTCACCCGCAGCACGTAATCCTTGTGCTACCTCTTGGAATTTAGCAAACACGCCATCTGCATAGGATTTTGTGATACTGGCCGCAATTTTTGTTTTCATTTTTTCAGTTGCGGTCGTGCTAATTTGTGAGGCAACAAAGTTTTTACCAGGATTCGTTTTATACATCAGTTTGGCAGGCTTAGGATGTTCATCCATTAAGGTACTTACATTTTGTGAAAAATCCTTCGGAATCGTCAGGACCATGTAGTAATCCCCGTCTTTAAGTCCTTGATTTGCCTTCTTATCTGATACAAACTGGAAGTTCAAATCCTTGTTTTCTTTTAGGTTTTTAACAAATTCTTCTCCCGCGTCAATGGGGCGGCTATCCATCATGCCCCCTTTATCTAAATTCACTACAGCTACTGGAAGCTGGTCTAATCGGCCATATGGATTCCAATATCCAGCGATAAAAAAGCCGGAATAAATTAATGGCACAATGAGAAGAAAAATTAACGCGATTCTGCCATGCTTATGATGCCACATCGCTTTTAAGTCTCTGAATACTAAATTTATCCCCTTCATATTTCCCCCTATTATCGTAAATTTTTTTAGCATAAACAATATGATATATACTTTTTTATATAATGTATAATATATAATTATCTATAAAATAATAGCCTTTAATCTATGATGGAAGGTGGACTAAGCATGGAGCTTTTGCAGCTAAAGTATTTCCAAACTGTTGCCAGGCTTGAGCATATGACTCGGGCAGCAGAAGAACTTAAGATTGCCCAGCCATCTTTAAGTAAAACGATATCCCGTTTAGAAGAAGACCTGGGTGTGCCGTTATTCGATCGGGCTAATAGACAAATCAGTTTAAATGCTTTTGGTAAACTGTTTTTAGAACGAGTGAACCGGGCATTTCTGGAGTTGAATGAGGGAAAAAGAGAAATTGTGGAATTAGCAGAG
Organism: Neobacillus bataviensis; assembly: GCF_019969725.1. Next base: position 21,419 of record NZ_JAHXYW010000017.1, on the reverse strand, counting down.
AGGAGCCAAAATCAAATAAAATTGGCCGTCAGCATTCCAAGAGTTTTGCCAGATTTATTGAGTTCGTTTTTAAAGCAATCGCCTGATGTTAAATTTCAGCAGGTATTAGAGTCCACTTCTTCCATGAAACTCCAGCTTGAAAAGGCAGAAATTGACTTTTGTATTTCTTCCGTGCCAATGGAAGGGGATGAGCTTGTTTGGGAACCGCTTATCACTGAAGACATTTATTTAATTGTTCCACCGCGTCATCGGCTGGCCAATCGGGAAAAGATTTATCTTTATGAAGTAAAGGAAGAGCCGTTTATCAGTATGAATACAGGTTATGGATTCCGCAATCTAACTGATGAATTTTGCCGGCAAGCCGGGTTTGTTCCAACTATCGCATTCGAAGGGGATGAACCAGGGGTAATTGGTGATCTTGTTAGACAAGGCCTCGGAATTGCCTTTGTGCCAGGATTGTCGTGGGTGCATAACTTAAATCCTTTTTCACACAAGCTCCAAATCATTGAACCAAATTGTCAAAGAACAATAGGATTAGGTTGGTCAAAAAGGCGATATCATTCTGATGCTGCCAAGCAATTTCGCCAATTTGTTATCAACTACTTTTCAAAAATCTCTCTTTCTTAAAATAGAAAAAAGTCAGCAATTTTGCTGACTTTTTATACTTGCCTAATAGAATTCAGGTTTACTGAGGTCCATCTTTTTTTTACAGCGAAGGAAAGAATAATTAAAACCGCAACCGTTACGAGAGAAACGGTTGATCCAATTACATTGTTAGGGTTTAATAGAAATCCAATAAATATGATGCATAAGGACACAATTGCAAATATGGTTGTATATGGATACCATTTTACACGAAAAGCCGATTGCTTTTTATAAAGGGGTCGGAGTTTTAATTGGGCCGCACAAATACTAATCCAAATTAACATTACCGTAAAACCTGGGATGGTCATAAGGTAGCTGATAACCTGACTAGGAGTTATATAAGCTAAATAAACTCCGCCTAAAATAAAGGCACTTGTAATCATAATTCCAGTTATAGGAATGCCAGACTTCGAGGTTTTTAACAAGCTTTTTGGTGCGACACCGCTTTGTGCCATCGAGAATAACGTTCTCGATGTCGCATATATACCTGAATTGGCCGCTGATAGAACGGCTGTTAATAAGACGAAATTCATAATATGTGCTGCACCTGGGAGACCTGTGCTGCTAAAAACCTGAACAAACGGGCTTTCTGCGCCGGAAACTTTATTCCATGGCATAAGTCCACAAATAATCAGGATCGGTAAAATGTAAAAAATAATGACGCGCCAAACAGCGCCTTTAATAATTTTCGGCAAAACTCGTTCAGCATCTTTAGTCTCAGTAACCGCAACGCCGATTAATTCAGCACCGCCATAAGAAAACATAACCACTAAAAAAGCACTAAACATGCCGCCTGCACCGTGTGGGAAAAATCCTCCATGTGCTGTATAGTTGGCGAAGGAATCGTGTGAGGAACCAGGAATGATTCCTAATAGAAGGAAAAATCCTAGCACAATAAAAGCGATTAACGCCAAAATCTTAATTCCTGCAAACCAAAACTCCAGTTCACCATAATATTTCACTTGGGTTAAATTGATTCCTACAATAACAACTGCACAAAGAAAGCTTAATAGCCATAATGGGGCAGAAGGGAACCAATATTGCAGAAAACTTCCTGCTGCTAATAATTCCACTACCGTAACAAGGATCCAGTTAATCCAGTACAGCCAGCCGACAATAAACGAAACCTGAAAGCCGAATGCTTTATTGACTAAATGCTGCACATTGAAGTTCGGAAAGGCCAACGCCATTTCCCCTAACGCGGCCATGATGATAAAGAGGATGAGCCCGCCAATTAAATAAGTAACGACGACGCTTGGCCCGGCGATATTCAATGTATCAGAGCTTCCTTTAAATATCCCCGTACCAATCATGCCAGCTAGTGCAATAAACTGGACATGCCTCGGCAATAACCCCTTTTTTAAGTTCTGTTGATTATTTTCCATGTTGTTTCAACTCACTTTTCTCTTTTACTTAGACGCTTTTAAGCATTAAAGTATTTTATACTAATATAGCATACTATGAAAAACTTTCAAAACGATTTTTTTTCACTTAAAGAATATTTTTTGCGTGAAGGAAACTTTATTAGATTCGGCGAATATTATAAATACAAATAGGAGGCGAATGAGATGTATATTAACCCTCGATTGCAGCGGAGGATTTATCTATATTCATTTTTATTTAAAAAGCTCGGAATTTTAAGTGAGCAGGAGTTCAATAACATTATCAAATTTGATCAAATGCATGAAAATCGGTAATTTTCAGTAACAAAAAAGCACACGATTATCTCGTGTACTTTTTTTATGCTTATTTTCATGTTTTTTTGTTTTAAGATGACATCTTCACTTTCTTTTCTGTAGTAGTCCATTTTCCGCGGCTTGGGCTTATGACCAAGTCATTATAGGCTAAGACATTTAAATCTCGTTGTATGGTGCGAGGAGTGATACCAAATTCCTCTACAAGTTCCTGCGTTGTTACAGTGCCGTTATTGCGGATAAACATGTAGATACATTTGATGCGGTTTAACATCCGGTTAGTTGAAGGTTTCAAAGAACCACTCCCTATCCTAATTTCAAACCTATGGCTTAATCCCTCTACCGACAGCCTCTTTGACAATATGTAATTTTCTTTTCCGCGCAGACAACTCCTTTTCATGGATGCTCGAAGTTGGTACTTAGATGTCATACATCTAACCATATTGTACCCATAATTTCTGAAAATTTCTACCACTATAGTAAAATTAACAAAATAATCTTTCTAAATTTACAAAAATTGTTCGGCTTTTTTCCCTCTCTTTCATGGCTGATACTATATCGTATGGGGAATAATGTGTGGTTTATGATAATTTTTTGAATTTTTAGTAAAAAACAATTTAATATTTGGATAGTTTTTTTAAAATTGATAAGATAATTGCCATAATGATATTGTTAAAAAAGAAATACATATCTTAACATGGGGGTAAAACATTGACAAAGATTAATTGGATGAGTGAGGTTGAAAAACGAAAAGATGCACTCATTAAAGACACCCAGGGATTATTACATATTAAAAGTCTTTTAGACGAAGAAAATACTACTCCGGAAGCGCCTCTTGGGCAGGGGGTTAAAGAAGCGCTCGATTATATGCTTCAGCTCGGTGAAAAAGATGGATTTACTCCAAAAAATGTTGGCAATTTAGCAGGACACCTGGAGTTTGGTGAAGGAAAAGAGCTGCTTGGCATTCTCTGCCATGTGGATGTAGTTCCAGAAGGGGACGGCTGGTCAAGCAATCCGTATGGGGCAGAAATTCGTGATGGGAAAATTTATGCACGCGGTGCTTTGGATGATAAAGGCCCAACAATGGCTGCTTATTATGCGATGAAAATTGTGAAGGACCTAGGATTGCCACTTAAAAAGCGAGTCCGAATGATCATTGGGACGGACGAGGAGAGCAATTGGCGCTGTGTGGAGCATTATTTTCAGCATGAAGAAATGCCGGCACTAGGATTTGCCCCAGATGCTGATTTCCCCATTATTAATGCGGAAAAAGGGATCGCGGATTTCGATATGGTTCAGCAAAAATCGTTCAAAGACAGCTCTGAGGGAGAGGTTGAGGTCGTCAGCTTTGTTTCTGGAAAGAGGTACAATATGGTACCTGATTATGCTAAAGCCATATTACAATTAAGTGAAAATCAAGCGGGGTTACTTGAAGACTATACTTCCTTCATGAGGGAATATGACCTCGAACATAGTCATCAAGCCGAAAACGGAACATTAATTTTAGAAGTAAAAGGTATTTCCGCACATGGGATGGAACCAAAAAACGGGAAAAATGCCGGACTGCTTTTAGCAGAATTTCTTTCAAAGCAAAATTTACAGGCGAAAGCCTCCCATTATTTCCAATTCGTATCCCGCTATTTCTTTAACGATTCAAGGGGTGTAAACCTTGGAGTGGCTTATTCTGATGATATCTCAGGAGACCTTACCATCAATCCCGGCAAACTGTCATTTTCGCCACAATCCGGCGGCAGTATTGGCATGACATGCAGGTATCCTGTTACAAACAAAATGGAGGACACGAAAGCCAAGCTGGATGCACTCCTTATAGACGAAGGCTTCGAGATTAACCATTTCTCAGACTCTAAGCCCCATCATGTGGATGAAAAAGAATTCCTCATTCAAACCTTGAAAAAGGTGTATGAAGAACAAACAGGTGAAAAGGCTGAATTAATTGCAATAGGAGGCGGAACTTACGCCCGTTCTCTTAAATCGGGTGTAGCCTTTGGACCACTATTCCCTGGAAGACCAGATATTGCCCATCAAAAGGATGAATATATGTATATTGAAGACTTGTTAAAAGCAACAGCGATTTATGCACAGGCAATCTATGAATTGGCAGAAAATGAATAAGTAAATAAAAGGGGAAATCGGAAATGAAATTCGCAATTTTAAACGGTACAATAATCGATCGATCTGAAGCAAAAGTGGATGTAGAAGACCGCGGCTATCAATTTGGTGATGGGGTATATGAGGTCATCCGGGTCTATAACGGTAAAATGTTTACTCCAGAAGAACATATGGAGAGATTTGTGAAAAGCTCTAACAGTATCGGTATTTCACTGCCAATTACTATAGAACAAATCACGCAATTACTTGAAGAACTTATTGATAAAAATAATCTTCAGCTTGGGACGATTTATATGCAAATCACAAGGGGAGTCGCAGCGCGTAATCATGCTTTCCCAACGGAAGAGACCGTCCCATCGCTGGTGGCTTATACGAAAGAGGTTGGACGGCCCGCAGAAAGTTTGAAAACGGGTGTAACAACGATTCTCACTGAAGATATCCGCTGGCTGCGCTGTGATATTAAGAGTCTTAATTTATTAGGCAACCTATTAGCAAAACAAAAAGCAGCTGAAGCAGGGGCATTTGAAGCAATTCAGCATCGTGGTCAGGATGTTACCGAAGGAAGCTCGTCGAACATCTATATTGTTAAAAATGGAATTGTCCTTACGCACCAATCAAATAACCTAATTTTAAAAGGAATCACAAAGGATGTTATTTTGGACCTTTGTTTAAAAAATAATATTCCTGTTGAGGAACGAACCTTTACCCTCGATGAATTGGCCCAGGCTGATGAAGTGTTCATGTCCAGTACAACAGCAGAGGTCATGCCGATAATCGAAATCGATGGTAAAAAAGTAAAGGCCGGCTTACCAGGTCCAGTTACAATAAATCTACAAGAGCTATTTGTTAAAGAAATAGAAAAACAATGTGGAAATCTATAGAATTAGAAAAAGACGTGCCATTTAGCACGTCTTTATTTCTATTCGAACTGGAATAAATCGCCAGATAAGTATCTTTCCCCTGTATCACAAGCAATGCATACTACTACTTTATCAGGTGATAAATTCTTTGCGACTTGTAAAGCAGCAAAGCAGGCAGCACCTGAAGATGGTCCAACAAGTATACCTTCTTCACTAGCTAATCTGCGGGAGACTTCATAAGCATCCTCATCCGAGATCTTTTGAATTTCGTCATATACATTTTGGTTAAGGATATCGGGAATAAATCCAGGGCTGGTTCCAACGAGCTTATGTTTGCCGGGTTTCCCGCCAGATAACACAGGTGACCCTTTTGGTTCCACGACATGGATTAATAAATTATCATAATGTTTTCTTAAAGCTTCTCCTGTACCTGTAATGGTCCCGCCCGTTCCGGCAGTGGCTACAAAAGCCGACAACGGCTTGCCAATTTCCTCCATCGCTTCGATAATCTCAACAGCAGTAGTGAAACGGTGGGCATCCGGGTTTGCCGCATTTTCAAACTGCATGGGAATAAAACTATTTGGAATAACTTTTGCTAATTCTTGTGCTTTTTTTATCGCACCTGGCATTTTTTCCTCCCCCGGAGTAAGAACAACCTCTGCACCGTAAGCTTTTAAAATATTAATTCGTTCCTGTGTCATCGTGTCAGGCATCACGATAACCGAGCGATAGCCGCGAGCCGCTGCATTCATTGCTAAACCAATACCTGTATTACCGCTGGTAGGCTCTATGATGGTGGAGCCTTTGGATAATTTTCCTGCTTTTTCTGCCTCGATTATCATATTAAAAGCGGCTCGATCTTTTACACTTTTACTAGGGTTAAAAAACTCAAGCTTTAAATATACAGAAGCTCCGTCTTTAGGAGCAAGGCGGTTTAGTTTGACAAGTGGTGTGTCTCCGATTAGTTCGGCAATATTATTTACGACTTTCATTTGGGCCCTTCCTTTCTGTACCTGCTATCCTAATGATAAATAATTTTCTTGGCAATGTAAAAAATATCGAATAATGTTCTTCGTTAAGTAGATACAATTATGTCAAAATAGACTAAAATTTAATAAAGGATGAACTATCATGGAACATCGGAACCATTTTTTCTTTGCAGTTAAAATCCCTTATGAAACGAAATTAGTCCTAAAGGACCGGATGGAAAAATTAAAAGAAAGCCTACCATTTAACCGCTGGGTTCATCATCAGGATTTGCATATTACCTTGGCCTTTCTAGGGGGTGCTGCTTCTGAAAAGCTGGCAGAAGCAGAAAAAAAGGTGAGAGAAGCCATAAAGGATGAAAAAGCATTTAATTTGAAAATAAACAAACTTGGAATATTTGGTAATCAAGATTCACCCAGGATATTTTGGGCGGATACGATCGAGAGCCGTGAGCTGAATGAACTAAGAGGTAAAGTTTTTTCTGCTTGTGAAAAGGCTGGCTTCCAACTAGAAACTCGGCCATTTCGCCCCCATATTACACTAGCTAGAAAATGGAATGGGGAACAAGCTTTTCAAAGAGAGCAGCTGGAAGTGTGGCAAGACCACCAGCCAGAACTACTAACCTTTCAAGCTCAACAAGTAGTGCTTTACCAAACACATCTTCAAAAAACACCTAAATATGAAGCCAAAACGATATATCCTTTAAAATAACATTCAGTAAGGGTTGGCGAAATGAAACAAATATATTTTATTATCAATCCAAAAGCAGGGAACGGCCACTGCTTTAAAATTTGGAGTCATATCGAAGCCTTATTAAAGGCAGAACAAATCTCCTACCTGGCATTTTTTACAGAATATCCAGGTCACGCCAAAATTCTCGCCAGCCAAATTGCTGCCAGCAACAATGACCTAAAAATAATCATAGCTGTTGGCGGAGACGGAACTTTGCACGAAGTTATGAATGGAATTGTAAGTAATCATAAAATTACTTTAGGATTTATCCCTGGGGGGTCAGGAAACGATTTTTCACGAGGGTTTCAAATACCTTCAGACCCAATAGAAGCCCTTAAGGTAATACTGCGTTTGATGAAGAAGGAAGGGCACTCAATTGATACTGGAAAAATAGTGCTGGGTGATCATTCAGAGCATTATTTTATAAACAACATGGGTGCAGGATTTGATGCCCTAATTTCCTATGAGGTGAATCAATCCCCAATAAAGGCCTTATTTAACAAGCTTTCAATGGGCCGCTTGGTTTATGTGTATTTTCTCCTAAAAAAGGTTTTTACTTTTAAAACATCTACAATTGATTTATCAATTGACGGGAAAAAGCATATATTTGAACAAACATGGTTTGTTACCGTTTCCAATCAACCTTATTATGGAGGCGGTATGAAAATTGCTCCTGAAGCCGAACCAGATGATGGACTCTTCGATATAACTGTAGTTCATGAGTTATCTAGAATTAAGCTGTTATTAGTTTTTATAAGTGTTTTTTGGGGGCATCATATCTATTTTAAAGAAGTGAAAACCTTTAAAGGGAGGGTTATTTCCATTCATTCACATGACTCATTCTATGTTCATGGGGATGGAGAGCATCTTGGATTTACACCCTTGACCATTAACCTGCAACAGAAAGCCCTGTCAGTGTTAACAAGAAGGGTTCGTAAAGAAATAGTTGATTTGAAAGAGAGGGACTCGAATGATTGCCACTGAACGAAATTTTCTTGCCTACTTAGATGAGTTGAAGATCATTACGATTCTTCTTCCACTTTCATATCATCATGGTTTATCCTCTTCATTCATTGTTTCCGATGACATTCAACAGATCCCCTTGACGATTATGGAAAAGCGGCAAATAGAAAACAAGATGAAGTATATTTGCCAGCTTTCAGAGGAAATTTTGTTTGGAAGGCAGTATTGGATATTGGATGAGCATGGAGGAAAGACAGATCTTCAGATAGGTGCAGTCATCCGAACGAATTCATTTGATGATAAATTTTATTATGACGGTAACGATCTAGGCGTGACATATGGTGAAAAGCAAACTCTGCTAAAAATTTGGGCTCCGACAGCAACTGGAGTCAAATTAAAATTACGTCCTCCTGACAGTCAATTTTCAGAAATTGTAAAAATGAGGCGGGAGGATCGTGGGATTTGGTCCGTTACAGTAAATGGAGATTTAGAATACTATCATTATAGTTTTCTTGTTCACGTTAACCTGGAATGGCGTGAGGTAGTTGATCCTTATGTGAAGGCCTTGACGGCAAATGGTGAACATGGTGTGATTGTAAACCTTGCAAAAACAAGGCGGCCCAAAGTCAATCTGCCTTATATCTCAAACCCTGTTGATGCGATTATTTATGAAACACATATCAGAGATTTTACCATTCATCCAAGCAGCGGAGTAAACCATAAGGGTCTTTATCTTGGCGCTGGTGAATTAGACACAAAAGGAAAAGATAGCAGTCCCACGGGATTGTCCTATTTAAAAGAGTTGGGGATTACTCACATTGAATTTCTTCCTGTACATGATTTTGCAGGTGTTAATGAACTGGAACCAAACAAGGATTATAACTGGGGATATAACCCGCTCCATTTTAATGCTCCAGAAGGCAGTTATTCGACTGATCCCTCTAATCCCTATTCCAGAATTATGGAATTAAAGCACTTAATTGATCAAATTCATCGTTCTGGTCTCAGGGTCATTATGGATGTTGTTTATAATCATATTTATATCCGCGAGAATTCCTCTTTTGAAAAAGTGGTTCCTGGTTATTATTTCCGACATAATGAGATAGGACTTCCTTCAAACGGGACTGGTGTTGGCAATGATATTGCATCTGAGCGGAAGATGGTTAGAAAGTATATATTAGACTCGATTCAATACTGGATGGAAGAATACCATATTGATGGCTTTCGATTTGACTTAATGGGTATTTTGGATGTTGAGACAATGAATTTAGTCAGAGCTCTCTGTGACAGCATAGCAAGTGACACGATTATTCTGGGTGAGGGCTGGAACTTAAACACGCCACTTCCACAAGAGCGAAAGGCGATTATAGCGAATCAGGCAAAAATGCCGGGAATAGCCCAGTTTAATGATAGGTTTCGCGACAGCATTAAAGGCAGTACTTTTAATTTATTTGATAAAGGCTATGCTTTAGGAAATGAGCATTACCTTGAGGCAGCAATTGAGTTATTGACAGGAAGCATCGGTTTCAATAAAAAAGGACATGGATTGTTTAATGAACCATCCCAATCAATAAATTATGTTGAATGTCATGATAATCATACGATGTGGGATAAGCTTCTGGCCTGTCACAAAAATACAGATGATTCTTCCAGAATGAAATATCATCGACTTGCGACAGGGTTGGTCTTATTGGCACAAGGGATTCCTTTTCTGCATAGCGGACAGGAGTTTTTTAGAACGAAACAAGGGGATGGAAACAGTTATCGTTCGCCAGATTCCATTAACCAACTCGATTGGGATCGGAAAAGCATATATAAAGAAAATGTGGAGTATATGAAAGGCCTTATTCAAATCAGAAAAACATACTCCTGCTTTCGAATGAAAACCCAAGCTGAAATTCGCTCGAATGTTCGGATTTTACCGTATAACTCCCCTGTTTTAGGAATTTATTTTGAAAAGGCAAAAGTAATCTTTATCATTAATTCGTCATCCCGAGAGAACCGGATTACCCTTCCTGAAGGGGAATGGTCTGTTTTAGCCAATCATGAATTTGCAGGGATTTCTACATCTAAAGCCTTTAAGGTTGGAGAAATAATAATTGAACCAATCTCGCTAAATGTTTTAGTGAAAAAATAGTTTCCCAAGATTACTTGACGAAAAAAGGCAATTGGAGATAAAATTTATTAAGATGGCTATTGTGTGCTATGGTTTCAATAGCCTTTTTTTATTTTTCAAATAAAGGTAAAAAGGCGCATGCGTTTTTATCTAAGGCTATTTTCGCATAAATTGTTATTTTTCGTTTACGAAAAGAGCCCTATCTAAAAGCTCCCATTAGAACGGCATAATTGAAGGTGAACAATTTTGGAACATATATTAGGACAAGAGTGGGAAATTATCCCTGCTGGAGGCGCGACAGGAGAAGCATTTTATGCAAGTTATGAAGATCAAAGGCTTTTTTTAAAGCGGAATTCTTCTCCCTTCCTAGCGGTACTATCGGCAGAAGGTATCGTCCCAAAGCTTGTTTGGACGAAACGGTTGGAAAACGGAGATGTCATAACAGCACAGCAATGGCTTGAAGGCCGGGAGCTGAAACCATCTGAGATGAATCAGGAGCTTGTTGCCAGGCTGTTGAATAAAATTCACCAATCAGAGCCGATGCTGGGTATGCTTAGCCGGTTAGAAAAGTCACCCTTGGATCCCGAGACCCTTTTTCAATCAGTGATAGATGACTTGGATGAACAAATCCTTGAATTTCCTGAAGTACAAAAAACATTGAACTTCCTAAAGAAGGAAGCAAAAAATGTTTATAGTGAAGAAAAAGTGGTATGTCACGGTGATGTGAATCATAACAACTGGCTGCTTGCGGAAGACAACCAGTTGTATTTAATTGACTGGGACGGGGCGATGATAGCCGACCCTGCAATTGACCTTGGCCTGCTTCTTTATTGGTATATTCCAGAAGAAAATTGGCAGGATTGGCTTAGCATGTACGGGAAAACGCTGACCGATCATTTAAGGCTTAGAATGAAGTGGTATACGGCTTTACAGACCTTATCTTCAATCCAATGGTATAAAAATAAACACCGCATCGAAGAAAGGGATAAGTGGATAAAGTTTTTAGCGGAAATCCTCTAATTAAGAAAACTGACCAATATCGTTTACCCATTGTGATAGGTTTTCTTGGTTAGATTGGATATGTTCATCCAAATTGGACGTCCCTGCACCATACTGGCTGTATTGATAAACCTCCTGCAAAATGTTTTTAACATTCTGATCGACCTGTGTGTTTACCATGAGGGATTTCACTAATCGTTCTAGTTGTTCACATTCTGCTACAGACCCGCAGCAATCCGTTTGATGATTGTTTAATATATCCTTTAGTAAGGCAACCTGGTCATTATGACTTAAAGGCATGACAAAACACCCTTTCAAGTGGGATTTTAATAAAAAGAATTCACAGTTAGGTTGTGAATTCTTTTTTTGTTTATGCATTTTGCTTTTTTCCAATAAGATTGGGGTTGCAAGTAAAAGTATCACGTGTTATGGTTTGAACGAAATTAATTTTTAGGAGTGCGAAAATGAGACTTAGAAATAAACCTTGGGCAAAGGATAAAATAGAGCAGCATCCTCAATATATTGTAGCGAATCCAGAATTGTATAAAGGTAAATGGCATGAGGTATTTGGAAATGAACAACCTCTTCATATCGAGGTTGGAACTGGAAAAGGCCGATTCATTACCGAAATGGCTAAAGCTAATCCAGAAATTAATTATATGGGCATTGAATTGTATGACAGTGTCATCGTTGCGGCTTTAGACCGTTTAATTGAAGCGGATTTGCCAAACCTTAGACTGCTTAATGTGAATGCGGCTGATTTAGAGAAATATTTTGCGAAAAATGATGTTGACCGTGTTTATTTAAATTTCTCAGATCCATGGCCAAAAATACGTCATGAAAAAAGAAGATTGACTTATAAAGATTTCTTAAAGCTTTATGAGGATATTATGGTTGACGGCGGGGAAATTCATTTTAAAACAGACAATCAAGGCCTGTTTGAATATTCGCTAATGAGCTTTTCAGAATACGGCTTATTGTTAAAATATCTTAGCTTAGATTTCCATAAGAGTGGTTACGAAGGTAACATCATGACGGAATACGAAGAGAAATTCTCCGAAATGGGGAATCGTATCTACCGCTGTGAAGTCAAATATCAAAACTTATGATCAGAACAGTTCCTTTTATGGACTGTTCTTTTTATTTTTCCTAAATATGGGACAATGTTAAAATAGAATAAAGGGGGTTGAAAGAATGCAAACATTAAAGATTGGAAACGTAACACTGACATGGTTATCAGGCGGAGTTACAAATTTAGATGGCGGTGCCATGTTTGGCGTGGTTCCCAAAGGATTATGGTCGAAGAAATATCCACCTAATGAGAAAAACCAAATCCAATTGCCAACCGACCCCATTCTAATTCAAATGAATGGTAAAAATTTATTAGTTGAATCTGGGATTGGCAATGGAAAGTTAACGGAGAAACAACTAAGAAATTATGGGGTGACAAGGGAATCTGAGGTTGAAAATTCATTAGCCGAACTGGGATTAAATGCCGGGCACATCGATTATGTGTTAATGACACATTTACATTTTGACCATGCCTGTGGATTAACGAAGCTTGAAGATGACGGGTATACATCTTCCTTCCCAAATGCGAAAATCATCACTTCAAATGTGGAATGGGAAGAGATGCGAAACCCGAATATCCGGTCCAAGAATACATATTGGAAAGAAAACTGGGAAGCCATTGAAACACAGGTCGAAACATTCGATGAATCATGGAGTTTCGGAGCGATTCGAATGATCCATACAGGCGGACATAGCGACGGGCATTCGATCCTTATTATTGAGGATGAAGGAGAAATGTCCATCCATATGGCGGATCTCATGGCGACACATGCCCATCATAATGTTTTATGGGTTATGGCCTATGATGATTATCCAATGGACTCCATTGCTGCTAAAGAAAAATGGGTATCCTATGCAATCGAGAAAAAGGCATGGTTTACGTTTTACCATGATGCCTTTTACCGTGCTGTCAAATGGGACTTAGATGGAAAAATAGTCGAAAGCATAAAACGAAATTAATAAAAACAAACAGCCGCATCAAATGTAGGATGCGGCTGTTTGTTAATTGTTAGTTATAGGTTGTATATCCAGAATGGTACCTGTTTGGGCATCGGCGATAAACTCAAATTGTTCATTTAATCCGTTGTTGTTTTTAGAGAGGCCGCCTTTGTATACCCGATATTTAATTTGCTGCTTTTCGTACGGCTCATCAGCCATGTGGATCCACGAACCACTAATAGGTCCATTTTGTTTAAATTGTTTCTTGACGTGCGCCAAAACTTTTTCAGGTGAAACAGTTGTTTTTTGGCTTAGGATTTCCTTTGCCGCATACCCGCCAATGGCACCAAAGGCAGCACCGAGAAGAAATGATTTCCAATTCAAAAAAAGCACCCCCATCTATTCAGAAATTATCATGAGCAAACAATCCCAACTTCAGTATATCTTATTTGGATGGTAGAGGATAATATAACAGTCGAATTAGAAATAGTGGTAAGGGGTTCAGATTTTCTGTAAAATAAAAGGATACATATTGATATCAAGAAAAACTAAAGGAGTCTGACTATGAACGAACAAACCTTAAAGCTTTTTCAAACGCTAACAGAGCTCCCTGGAGCCCCTGGGAATGAACATTTAGTTAGAAATTTCATGAGGGAACAATTATCAAAGTATGCGGATGAAATCGTTCAAGATAAATTAGGCAGCATTTTTGGTGTGAAAAAAGGTTCTGGACCTACCGTTATGGTGGCAGGACATATGGATGAAGTAGGTTTCATGGTTACTGCCATTACAGATAATGGCATGCTTCGTTTTCAGCCGCTTGGCGGATGGTGGAGTCAGGTGATATTAGCGCAGCGTGTTCAAATCATGACAAAGAATGGTCCCATTATCGGAGTGGTCGGTTCCATCCCGCCCCATCTTTTAGACGAAGCGAAACGAAACAAGCCAATGGAAATTCAAAATATGCTGATCGACATCGGGGCCGATGATCGTGAAGATGCCGAAAGGATTGGAATTAAGCCAGGTCAGGTAATCCTGCCGATTTGTCCTTTTACGCCGATGGCAAACGAAAAGAAGATATTAGCAAAAGCTTGGGACAATCGCTATGGCTGTGGTCTCGCGATTGAATTGCTTCAAGAACTAAAGGATGAGAAATTGCCAAACACCCTTTATTCAGGTGCAACTGTTCAGGAGGAAGTAGGCTTGCGTGGAGCACAAACGGCTGCCAATATGATTGATCCTGACATTTTTTTCGCGCTTGATGCGAGTCCTGCTAATGATATGACCGGAAACAAATTAGAGTTTGGTCATTTAGGAAAAGGGGCATTGCTCCGTATCCTAGATAAATCGATGGTCACACATCGTGGAATGAGGGAATTTGTTCTCGATATGGCTGAAACGCACAATATTCCTTATCAATATTTTGTTTCACAAGGCGGTACAGATGCCGGTCGTGTACATCAATCCAATCAAGGTGTTCCGAGTGCAGTTATTGGTATTTGTTCACGCTATATTCATACTCACGCCTCCATCGTTCACGTCAATGATTATGCCGCTGCAAAAGAATTGTTAATTAAATTAGTGAAGTCTTGTGATCAAACGACAGTAGATACGATTAAAGCAAACAGTTAATTTTAGGGGGGCATTCTACATGCCTCCTTTTCATATGCAAAAGGAGATGCTTACATGAAAATCATAATTGGATCAAAAAACCTGGCAAAAATTACAGCAGTAAAAAATTGCTTCCCTAATCAAGAGGCAGAGTTTATTGCTATGGATATTCCTTCAGGAGTAAATGCTCAGCCCTTTTCAGATGAAGAAACAATTCTTGGGGCAGTTAATCGGGCAGTTGAAGCGTTAAATCAAGGCAATGGCGATATTGGGATTGGTCTCGAAGGCGGCGTACAAGAAACAAGTCAGGGCTTGATGATTTGTAACTGGGGAGCGCTGGCATCAAAAGATATGGCACCGATTATTGCCGGTGGTGCCAGGGTTTTATTGCCTGAAGAAATAGCAGTAAGACTTCGCGCTGGAGACGAGCTCGGACCAGTCATGGATGATTACGCAAATATGAAAAATGTCAGAAAACACGAAGGGGCAATTGGAATTTTCACAAATGGACTCGTTAATCGAGTGGAAATGTTTACTCATGTCATGAATCTCCTTATTGGACAATATACCTATCAAAAAACACATTTAGAAGATTAATCCCTCTTTTTCGACGGTATTTTTCGACAAAAAGGCTTGTCTTTTGAATATTTTGGAAGGTATGATATAGATAGGACTATTGTCGTGTATAGGGGGGAATGCATCCTGAAAACTTTTAAAACTATTACCATATTGAGCTTATTATTTTTTGTATTAGGAGCCTGCAGCCATGCTTCACTGAAGGATGAAAGTAAAAACACGGTTAAAACAGTGAAATCATCATTTCAGGAAGCAGCGAAACAGCCAAATGAAAAAAGTAGAAAAATTCATTTTTATTTACCCGAAGGTTATAAAATAAAAGATGAAAAACCCAATAACATCATTTTAAAAAATGGCTCTAAGACCTATATACTTTTCGTAAATCCACAAGAAGACAGTTTAAGTAAAGTGGTTTATAACGGAACCGTTAAGCAATATAAACAGCTCAATACAAATGAAAAATTCACCTCAGGCAGTAAATTTGGCTTTTTAACTATTAAGGAATTAGATGATGATCAAAACGAATTGACAGTCGGAATAGGCGGTACAAAAATAACGACTCAGACGGAAACCAGTGACTTGGTTGAAGATGGAAAAGCGATGATGCAAATTGTTAATTCAGTTAAGTTTGGTAAATAATAGGAAAGTCATGGGTCATTTTCAAAAATGCAAATCCATGGACTAATCGGCAGAATGGCTGATATGATTTAAGAAGATCAAGATAATTCAAACGGAGGCGTTGAATTTGAAACATTTAGAATCAATCGAGGAATTTGAACAGCTAAGAGATAATGGGAAAACGATTTTTATGTTTTCAGCATTGTGGTGTGGAGATTGCCGTTTTATTGAACCAGCACTGCCTGAAATTGAAGCGAAATTTACGGAATATACCTTTATCCATATTGACCGCGATCAATTTATCGATTTATGCCAGCAAGTAGATGTTTTTGGGATTCCAAGCTTTATTGCTTATGAAAACGGGAAAGAGCTTGGCCGTTTTGTAAGTAAGGATCGCAAAACGCAAGAAGAAATTGAAGGATTTATCACGGGGTTGAAATCATAATACCAACTAGCTCCCTCCTTTTGAGATGGGAGTTTTTTAATGTACAATAAGGGAAATACCCTTTTAAGGAGGGAAGCAGGTTGAAAATGGATAGTAAAAAGATGCGTAAAGAACTTGAAACAAGGTTGGCTGCCAAGGATCGTCTTATCACTTATGACCGCGAAAAAGATCAGCTTAGAATCGAAAGTGAGGTAGTCAAGAAAGGGATTACCATTTCCTTGCCTGGGATTGTGGCCAAATGGAATGCAGAAAAAGAAAAGGCTATCGATGAAGTTGTTTATTATATTGAAGAAGGCCTGCGTGCTATGGAGGATACCGTCCAATTAACGGATCACGAAAAAAGAATTTACCCTGTCATTCGCTCCTCATCTTTTCCAAAGGAAGCAGAGGAAGGTGTCCCGTTTTTAATCGATGAACATACAGCTGAAACAAAAATCTATTATGCCTATGATATGGGTAAAACCTACCGGTTAATTGACGCGCGTGTGATGGAAAAAGAGGGATGGGTCCATTCACGAATAAAGGAGATTGCCCTATTTAATGTAAGATCGCTGACAACACAGCTAAAAGAGGATCCGGTTGCCGGTAATACCTTTTATTTTCTTAACACGAATGATGGGTATGATGCCAGCAGGATATTAAATAAAGGCTTCCTAAATGATATGGAGAAACAAATTACCGGGACAATGGTGGTTGCCGTGCCGCATCAAGATGTATTAATTATCGGGGATATCCGTAATGACCGGGGATACGATGTATTAGCGCAAATGGCTATGAGCTTTTTTGCTAATGGCCGGGTTCCGATTACAGCGTTATCCTTTTTATATGAAAATGGGGAATTAGAGCCTATTTTTATTTTAGGAAAAAATAAATAAAATAGAATTCGAAGAGATCACATTCTAGGTGGTCTTTTTTCATTCATTCGAAGATATATTTCGGCTAATTCTGTGAAATTATGTCGAAAAAAGATCAATTACTGATAAAATAGAATGATAGATGAAAGAGAAAGAGTGATAGTTTTGAGTTGGATCCAAGACTTTTTTCAAAGGTTTAAAAAAGATGAGGAAGAGGAATTTAACCATTTAACGATACATAATAAAAAAACGAATGGCCATCCATTTCTGAACAATGATGATAACATTAAGGATTTAGAGATTAGAATCTCTTATCAATATCCCAAAGGTGAGTTTAAGACTTCTTACAGTTCAATCAGCAAAAGACGGACAATTGGAGAAACCCCTGCAATAAAAAGAAGAGCGGCAGTAATTCCGGAAAAAAGGGTTAGGAAAGAGAAAACGGAAAGACAAACAGTACAAAAGGAAATGCCAAAAGAAAACATTAAAGTACCAATACCAAAGAAAGAACAGCCGGAAAGAATACGCGGTCCCTTTCATCCAACAGAAATCCCTTCACCTGTTTTTGGATTTAATAGGCCTAAAAAAATTGATTCAATCATCGAGCATGAATTAAGCCATTTTTTAGAAGAAGAATTTGAAAGCAATTTAGATTCAATTGCTGCAACTGCGGAAACAGTCTATGAAACAGAAGAGATTGTTTTGGTTAAGGACCATAATAATGGGCAGTTAGGTATTAAGGAAGAAGAGATGGCCGCAGTTGTTTCTTTACCTGTTGAACCCGAGCAAAGCGAAAATCTATATGAAAATAATGATGTTGCAGAAGAGATTGTTGTTGAGAAACCAATTGAGCAGCCAGAAACATCAAGACCTATTCGGTCAAAATTGCCTTTTAATGTCATGATGCTCAAACAAGATAAAGAAAAATGGGAAGCAAGAAAAAGTACTAGAAGGGAAGAACGAGAGCAAAGGCCGAAAATAGAATCAAGCAAGATTGAAAGTGTTCAAGCTAGCACTCCTGAACCTGAAAAGAAGGTTGAAAGCTATCAACCCCCAGCTTCTCAAGACGGTTACAGGTTTCCGGATTCCAGCTTATTAAGCCCGCCTATTTCGGAAGAAAAGGATAATGACTGGATTTTATATCAACAGGACCTATTAAATCAAACCTTACAAAACTTTAATGTAGGGGCAAGTGTCGTCAATGTTACTCAGGGTCCTTCTGTCACTCGTTTTGAGGTCCAGCCGGAGCCTGGAGTAAAGGTAAATAAAATAACCAATTTAAGCGACGATATAAAGCTTAGTCTTGCAGCAAGGGATATTCGAATCGAAGCGCCGATCCCAGGAAAACATACGATTGGTATTGAAGTGCCAAATCAAAAATCAAGACCCGTGATGATAAACGAAATTATCGGGAACCGTGTTTTTCAAGAATCAGCTTCACCACTAACGGCTGTCCTTGGGCTTGATATTGGCGGTAACCCGATTGTAACCGACCTAAAAAAAATGCCCCATGGCCTAATTGCGGGAGCAACAGGCTCTGGAAAAAGTGTTTGCATTAATACAATTTTGGTAAGTCTGTTATTTAAAGCGAGTCCTGATGATTTAAAGCTTTTGCTCATTGACCCGAAAATGGTCGAGCTTGCGCCATACAATCGGATTCCACACCTGGTGAGCCCTGTCATTACGGATGTAAAAGCAGCAACAGCGGCTTTAAAATGGGCGGTAGATGAAATGGAGAGACGCTATGAATTGTTTGCTCACACGGGTGTTCGAGACATAAGCCGATTTAATGAACTTGCGATTCAGCATAAAAGATATTCAGATAAGCTTCCGTTTATCGTGATTATCATTGATGAGCTGGCTGATTTAATGATGATGTCTCCTGCGGATGTCGAAGAAGCCATTTGCCGGATTGCCCAAAAGGCAAGGGCATGCGGTATTCACCTCATCGTTGCAACGCAAAGGCCTTCAGTGGACGTTATTACCGGATTAATTAAGGCAAATATTCCAACAAGAATTGCTTTTTCTGTTTCCTCACAGGTCGATTCCCGTACCATTATCGACATTAGCGGGGCGGAAAAACTGCTCGGCCGTGGTGATATGTTATTTTTAGAAAATGGCTCGTCAAAGCCAGTCCGCCTGCAGGGTACATTCGTATCTGATGAAGAAATTGATATTGTTGTGGCCCATGTCAGGGAGCAGCGGGAGCCTGATTATTTATTCGAGCAGGAGGAGCTGCTTAAAAAAGCACAAGTCACAGAAGGGGAGGATGAACTGTTTTTTGAAGCATGTGAATTCATTGTCGATCAAGGCGGTGCATCCACTTCGAGCCTGCAGCGGCGCTTTAAGATTGGCTATAACCGCGCGGCAAGATTGATGGATATGCTAGAGCAGAATGGATATATAACAAGTGCAAATGGCAGCAAAGCGCGAGATGTACTGATTACAGAGGCTGACTTAGAGTCAATACAAGACTCTAGTAATATTGGTTAATCTATAGTATTCTTTATTAACGTGAACAAATAATATATATTGCAAATATAAATGGAATCAAAGCTTCAATGCCACAAATAGTTTTTATGAATAAACAATGCTATAATTATGAAATGAATTTATTTAGAAAGTATTTTGGACGTGATATGTGCATAGGCACATCCACTTTTGTTGTTAGCAAATACAGACAGATGTCATATACTGTTTTACAGATAGACGTTGGTTGGAGGTTCTTCTATGACTATTTACCATTTTGTAGGTATAAAGGGGTCTGGAATGAGTGCACTGGCACAAGTTCTTCATGATATGAAATTTCAGGTGCAGGGCTCCGATGTCGAAAAGCACTTTTTTACTCAGGTTGCACTTGAAAAATCAGGGATTAAGATCCTTCCCTTTCAAAAGGAAAATATCGAGCCAGGAATGACGATTATTGCCGGGAATGCTTTTCCCGATACCCATGAAGAAATACAAAGGGCTATGGAGCTCGGACTTCCTATAGTACGATACCATCGCTTTTTAGGCGATTTTATGCAAAATTTTACGAGTGTCGCCATTACTGGCGCACACGGGAAAACTTCAACAACAGGGCTGATGTCCCATGTTATCGCTGGTGCCAAGCCAACCTCCTTTTTAATTGGTGATGGGACAGGTAAAGGGGAGGAAGGGGCAGAATACTTTGTTTTTGAAGCTTGTGAATATAGAAGGCATTTCTTATCCTATTTCCCTGACTATGCCATCATGACCAATATTGACTTTGACCATCCTGATTATTTCGCCAATATTGATGATGTATTTTCTGCCTTTCAGGAAATGGCTGTCCAAGTAAAAAAAGGGATATTTGCTTTTGGTGATGACGAACAGCTGCAAAAAATCCAGGCAAAAGTTCCTGTTTTGTTCTACGGATTTGCGGATGAAAATGACTATCAGGCTAAAAATCTCGTGAAGACAACGAATGGGACTACCTTTGATGTCTTTATACGAAATACCTTTTATGATACCTTTTCCATTCCAACCTTCGGTGACCACAGTGTGCTAAATGCATTAGCGGTCATTGGTTTATGCCATTATGAAGAAATCAATGCTGAAACAGTTAAGGAAAGATTAATGACTTTCCAAGGTGTAAAAAGAAGATTTTCTGAAAAAAATATGGGTTCCCAAATTTTAATTGATGATTATGCCCACCACCCGACTGAAATTAAAGCAACCATTGAGGCAGCTAAGCAAAAATATCCTGACCGCGAAATTGTAGCTGTATTCCAGCCCCATACGTTCACGCGGACGCAAGCATTCTTAGAGGATTTTGCGGAAAGCCTGCGAAGGGCCGACAAAGCCTTTTTGTGTGAAATTTTTGGTTCTGCCCGTGAAAAGCATGGCAAGCTGTCCATCAAGGATTTACAGGAAAAAATTCCTGGGGCTGAATTGCTTTCTGAAGAAAACACATCAGTGTTAAAAGACTTTAACAACAGCGTCATTATTTTTATGGGTGCCGGAGACATTCAAAAATTCCAGGAATCCTATGAAAACCAAGTTGTACAATAAAGAAAAAAGGATGCCGTCACAATGTAATGCACCCCAAAAGTTAGAGGAAAATCTGACTCTTGGGGTGTTTTTTATGGCTAAATATAGTGATGAGTTTAAGCTCATGGTTGTAAAAGAATACAAAGAAGGTACTTTAGGACATAAGCT
>NZ_JAHXYW010000016.1 GCF_019969725.1 Neobacillus bataviensis | reverse complement strand
TTCCTCTGTATAGGATTGAAATTTTGTCCCCTTTTTAGCCATAAAAAATCCCCTCCAAGTAGTAGTGTATCATTCCCGCCAAATTAGCGGGCTTTTTTACACTGTCTACTTAAAGGGGATAATATCATTAAGGAGTCTTTTTTGTTTCAAGATGGCCAGGGGGACGGTTCTTCTGGTCTGCACCAAACATATTTTGAGCCATGAGAACCGTCCCTGTGGAATCTCCTGTGAAATCTTTTACATCCCAACCTCCTCAGCAGCATACAATTCAAACGGATTGGCAGTATCTGATTGTCTGGCTAATTTTTCAAGGATGAGACGGTACCCTTTGCCGTATTCATCTTGCCGGTTTAGGAGTTGTTGTTTGAGCAGGTTGGCGTAAGGGATTTCTCCCAGATGGGTCATCATGTGTACTTCGACCCATGAGGCAAATCCTTCAATCTCTTCATGCGTTAGCTTTTCCATCTCTAAATTTTCAAACTGCCAAATATGGGTCAGTTCGTGGGCTAAAGTAGCGAGCGTATATATTTTTGGCGACCCATTTTCTACTAAAACTTTAAGCTTACCATGAACATCCATGCTTGCTTTACCGGTTAAACGAGGCTGCCCCGCTTCTGGAATAAAAGGTAAGCCGCTTATTTTGTGGATCTCTGCAGCACTTAGCACCGAAACCTCGATATCTGCTGGCAAAGGCACTAGATATAATTCAGTGAATAATTGACGAACTTGGTTATAGAGAGGCTCAACCTGTAAAACATCGTCAATAGCTGACTCATTGCAAGTAAAGCATCTTTGCCTGCCATCACTGAGTTGATGAACTTGAGAAGATGAAAACACATTTCCACAGAACACGCATTGAGTAACGCCGCCACTCATTTTTAGGTTGTCACTATCTTGTAAACGTCCGAGATATTCTGTTCGCACTTCCCGTAGTTTTTTCCTTGTTAACAGCTCATCGATCATTAAATAGGTTTCTCGTAAGGCAAGTTCTGTTGGATACCTGTCATAACCAAAATGAAGGTAACAACTAGTACCGTTACTTTCATTTGATAACCAATACAAATAGTCATTCAGAATATCAAAGATTTTTTCCCAATTATCGCGAATCGCTTCTAAAATTCCAAGGTGGACAGGAGAATCCTCTATAATGTATATGATGATCTGTCCCTCGTCTTTCGTTTCACCATCCATCCGTAATGATGGCGTAATCAGTTGTAACTTTTTAGATATGGTGTCTGTCTCATCAAAAAAGGAACCATCTAATCGGGTACAAACCTTCACAAAATGATGTGTTTCCGGAAATAAGGACAAAAACAACTCATTCAATAATAATGCGAGCGTAAATTTAATCTGAGCCGGGTTTAGAATGGTTCCCTCTTTTGAACGAATCGCCATTCTTAGTAGATGGCCGTTCTCATACTCCCTTATTATCTCCTCATCTTGATGGAAGGAATGAAGCTTCATCGATTTTAGATTCAACATTTGACTTAATTCCACATAGCCGCATGTGCGAACTCTGACATCCGCCTGCATTTCTCGAATGCTGACCTCCACCCGCTCATATGAAATGGTTTTATTTTCATAGCAGCCTGTTTCTGTCAACTTACGTATTTGATACTCCATTGTAGGACGGTAATATTTCTGCTCAAAAAGCGGTTCAAAGCTGACTTCCACGACTCCATGCTCTAGATCCACCTTTTGGATTTTGTAAAGTTCGCCATTAAAGGAATGAAATTGACTTGGCAGGTATTGTTGAAAAAAATGCCCTTCATAAATCTCCGAAATGCACTTGTTGTTATGCCTTATTTCAATAAAACGGAACCCTCTTGGTAAAATCTTTTCCTTAGCTGTATATGGAATCCGAAATTGGGTCTGCCTTACAAAATCCCTTTTCGTGCGGTCGAACCTTACTAACTCTCTAGATTCGATATTCAATCGGTAATCCAATTTAGGACCAAAAGCGATCGAGAACAACTCGTGAACACCTTCTACCATTGAGCGGTAGGAATTGATCTTCGCTTTCCTTAGGTAGTTCTCTATTTCTTCTTCGTTCAGGTAAAAATGACATAACCGCTCCAAAAGGTAATAGGCAATGCTCCAAACCGATTGAGATAACCGTGGAGCCAATGGAGCAATAGTCCGATTGGTGCTCATAAAAAACTCCAACTGGTTTGCTAAATAATCCCGAATTAAATAGGGCGGCGATACGATATGCACAAAGGAAGCCATTTTGCCGGCACCTTTCCACATATTCAAACGATCCACTAAATTGTAGTGATGGTCTCGAATGAGCAGAAAGGAGAAATCATCACTCGGAATGGAAAGATTTTGTTCATGGATTCTCATCCTTTTTAAAAAATGGTCCAATGTATCTAAATCAAATCCAAGCTCAAATAACGCCGACTTCGCATCCATGATTTCCTGTATGCTCTCATTCACTGTGGTCTTCCGCTGATGGATGAAGTGAACGGGTTCAATATTTGCCTTTATAGCTGGCAAGGATAATACCACTTCCGCTTCTATTTGTCGGTGCGACATCTTCGGAAGGATGGTTTGCTGAAATATATGTTCTCCTTCTTTTTTCCAAACCATATAGAGTAAATTTTGACTTATGCTCGAGGAGGCGACGAGATCTCTTGGCTCGCATTGCAAGACTGTACGGATGGCAGGCTCTAATCCTTCATACCACTCCGTTAAAATGATATACTGCGGTTTTTTGCCAATTAGCTCCCTTACATTCAAGTTAAACGCATGCAGAATGGTGGAATAGGTTGGAATCAGTTTTTCCGCCTGTAATAGCATTATGCCTTCCAATCTCTTTGTTTTTTCTAACTGGCTTAAGTATTGCAAGAATCGGTTCTCCTGCAAAATATCAGGTGAAACCACTAAAACATCGGAATTGATGTTTTGCTCGAGGGCATCTAAAAAAGTGCTTACCTTCCATACTTGATCGATCCCGGCCACTTCGCTAATTCCATTCGTTAGCCATACCACAGCTTCCTCAGCAGCATGGTGGCTATGGGCAATAATCAAGATCTTCTTATTTTGCGTCAGCAAATGGTACAATGCCGGAAAAAAATAGGAAGAGAAATCCTCGTAGATGACATCCTCAATCAACACATCTTGTTCTTGGATGATTTCTAGCATCATCCTCGTATAACTCTCATCGATGATCAAGTTCTTTTTCTTTATTCCCTCACAAATGGCATTCATAATCAATTGATGCTCCGGATCTGACGAGAGATTTTCATAAGAAAAATGATTGGTTCGATGAGGGAAAAGCTTATTTTCTTTTATGATTCCATCCGCCAGCAAGCCGTCTTCCCATAATTCCTTGTATTGTTTAAATAACTCCTCATAGGTGGCAAGCCTTGTTGGGATGGCATCGTTCCCCTCGATGAAGCCTTCACGATAAGCAGCCTTTCGCCCATTTAAGAACCAGGCAATCTCCATCAACAGAACAATGGAGATAATCGGATATTTAGGCAAATTCTGAATCAACGATAAATGATATACACTGGCAATTATAAGGAGCACCAGTAAAACCATTGGGAAGATACTAGCATATTTGAAAAACCATGAAAGATACGTCCATTCTTTTTTCAAAAGGATCTGTCCCCGGCTTTTGATATACACCAGCGAAACAGTTCCCGGCGCAAATAGCTTTGTTTTGGTTCTATTTACGAGATCTTCTGGATAGAAGATGGCTTTGGCTTTTTTCGGAAGTGTGTCAATCCAGCTTAACCAGCGGTACGTTTTTGTCTTTGTTCCAAGGGAGTTAAAAGACAGTCTCCCCACCATTCTCCAACACCATTTTACAAACAGAAACGCAAGCAGAAACGAAAGATTGATTAGCAGCTGAATATACGGTATTAAATTAGACATCTGTTTATCAAGAAATATTTCATAAAAACGAGTGAGACTATCATCGAATAGAAGTAAAGGTAAGGAAGTGAATAGGGCTGCGGCCGGGAGCAAAAGTTGTTTATAACGCTGTTCCTGAGATAAATTTGCCGTGTAAAGGAGGATGAAACTGATCACAAAGACGACTAGACTTCCTAACAATAATGCAAGTAAGTTCATAGTTTATACACCTTATCCTCTTGGATCCGAATTTGATCAATTTCATTAAAATAGGTTGATTGATATTGTTCAATAGCACTGCCAAGATATACTTCGATCCCATTTCCCCCAGCTTCCTGCAAGCCCGCCTGCTGAAAGGGTGAATAAATAGGATTCTCGTTTACACTCTTTTCCATTTTCATCACTGGAACACTACGTTCTTTATTAGACGTGTCCTGTTCGATATTCATTTGCAGAATATGAAGCAATCGGTTTGCCATATGAGCAAATTCTTCTAATTTAATAAGGTGATAGCGATGCAGCAGATTCTGTTCCTTCTTCTCTTCTGCAATGCTGGATACTCTTTCGTGATACTTTCGTAACGAAAAAAGCTTGAATAACTGGTTCAGGTAATGATTGTATTGATGCTGGGAATTCACTTGCATTTGATAGATTTTTTCGATGTGCTCATAGGTTTGTTCTTGAAATTTCCAAATCGGCCGATGGGAAGTTCGTTTTGTTAAAATATACCCCAGGCAGGTAACAGCAAGGATCACAACAAAGACTATCGTAAAATGGAATGTCCATCCTCTCTGAGATGTGGTGGCTGCCCACAGATGCAGGAACGGAAGGATTAAGATTAAAAAAATGAGTGCCCCCATCGTCTGGTACTGGCGCTGGCTAGGAATCAATTCCAGGAGAAAATGCATCTTCTTTTTCGCTCCGGGCACATGATTTTTCCAGGTAGAAAGAGCTTCTGACGAAGAAGGCGCTGTGTCGATTACCTGTTGGTGCACAAGACTCATCTTTTCAACCAATTCCTGTTTATAATCATTAATCTCAATCCATTCTTCCTCTTCCAAAAATTCATTTTTCCGTTTTAATACATTCAATTTTTTGAGGGCTTCTCTTGATTTTTGAAGAAGCTCCCTTTCACGATCCATGAGGATGGTTTCTGCTTTATAAAGCTGATCTTCCCATTGGTCGAAGAAATGATACGTAATCTTGGAATGTTTCGAGAGTGGTGGATTGAAATCCCTTTTCTTTTCAATCGCTGCTGCCGTGTATGGGGCAAATTCATCATCCCGAAATCGATTGGTATGAAACTGGTTTTGGAGTAATAGTTGATCCTTTATTTGCTTTTTCACCTTTACCAAATTGCTATAATAATTTTTTAGTAATTTCTGTAAACGCTCCTCTTCTAACGTCACCTGGATCACACTCGCACTTCCCTTGTCCATCCTTTCAATAAGGGACGGATGGTGGCATATGGTCAGAAGGAAATAAGCGAGTTCCAAATATCCTTTCATTCTTTCCCGCTGAGAGCTTTGGTCAATTTCTTGACGAATTAACCGAATATCACCGATTTCACTTTGGATTCCCACATGGAACTTCAAACTGCTTGAAAGCTCTTTTGATGGCGAGAAGTTCGTTAACGTTTGTGTCAAAGGGGGCGTCATCAATTGCTTTATCTTATTCTTAAAATCTTCCAACACAATCTCGAGCTGCCGCGAGGTCATCCAATAATCATGAGCCTGAACCTCTCCTAGATTCACCAAAAGCTCCTTTTTTCGACTGATCAACTGTTTTAGACAGCTTCTCACCCGGTCACATTTAGCTTTTAAAGCTAACATGAATTCATGATCGGGTTGGTCTAAAACAATGTCTTGAAGCTGGATGGTGTCCCCCCACTCTTCATCCAGCTTGTTTATTTCCTGTTTCGTAAAGGCATTGCCCATTCCAAAAGCTAGTTGGTCTGATACAAGAAAGCCAAAATGATCCAGCTCCCAACACCTTTTTAACTCTACCTCGTTTGGTGCGTAATGAGAATTTCTTTTGATCATGTCAACTAAATGTAAAATGGTTTGAAGAGGATAAAAACCTTTATCCTTTAAAGGTGTAAGTAGTTCTCTCCTCATTTCTGATAGCTGCGTCGTTAAACGTAAATGTCGATTTCGTTCATCATTTAGATTCAGGAGAATAATCAACTGCCAATCCTTTATTCGAAGACGGTCTAAATGTTCAATCATTCTATCCATTAATAAGGAATAGAGAGGTTGAGAGGAGGAGTCCTCCTCCCAGTAAAAGATTACTTCGTTATGATTCTGCAGCTTATAAAAAAATGGCTCAACTAGATGCCAATCTTCATACTTCTTGCCGAAATGTATCACAATGGAGTGCATCAAGAATCAGTCCTTTTTCACAAGCTTATACAAATACTTGTTCTTGATTTAATGAACTCATTTTATGATTAATATCATTCATCCACTTGTTAAACTCTTCTGTATCTTGGGCTGTTTTATATCTAACAAGTGATTCAGCCCAGAGCCGTTTAATCAACTTCGCCGCTTCCCGTTTAGCTGAGTCCGGTTTCATAACCTTCATAAAGTATTCTACGATTTCATTTAACAAACATTGTCGTAACCGATCAGCCCTTACCGTTAAGGAAGGATCGGAGATAAATTCCAGATCATAAGCCAACACCAAATCTAGAATATTTCTGATTCCTTCTTTTTTTACTTTTGAGATTTCTAAAGCACCCAGCATAAAATCGTGTTCTTCTATATTTCGATTATTTTTTATTTGATTTTCCTGCGTTTCTTGGAATCTTTCTAAAATTTCATCATAGATGACAGGATTATGCGGTAAGGCTTCATGAAGCAAAAACGTATCTTCTTCCACCTTTTCACCGAATTTCAGTAATAATTTTGTGCCCTGATTTCCACTATATTGATAGACTCTTTTCCCATCTGAGTTGACTAGCTGGAGCCACCCATAGATCACCCCAAGGATTAACGCTCGGTCCGTACGATTGGTTTCAAGCTCGGCCCGTTCTGGATTTAAGTCGGGCATATAGGCAGGAAGATGCCAATTTCGATCCAGGTGAGGCGTAATCGTGCGATTTTCATCCTCATTCAGCTTGTTCACTAAACGATGATAGGCCTCATAATAAACTCCTGGCGGCTTCCCATTTTTTCCCGAAGAAAATTTGCTAAAGTCACTGACCGATAATCCATAATGAGCACGATAACAAACGATTTCATTCCGTTCAAACGCATTTTCAACAATTTGCTTATCATTAAATAACTCGTTCTTTTCCATCTCACTGAGTAGATTAAAGCTTTCAGAATGGAGTCCCCAGAACTTCAAGCTTCGATAATGACTCGTGATAGGAACAAACGGTTGAGCAAGCTCCTCAATCGCCTTAATCTTGCGATAAAGGTAATCGTCCGCATCCTTTCCTAATCGGCCCGCTTCTATCCTTAATGCTTGAATAATGGTTAAATCCAATTTGTCCTGATGCTTATTCGCCAATTCCTGCCGGCAAAAAGCCACCACATTTTCTTTAAAAAACTCTTCAACCTTAGTTTCCTTATAAAATTCTTCTGACCCGCGATTATTTTTCCGCTCGATGAATCGGTTATAAAGACTTAAATAAATTTTTTGAGAGATACCCTCTGGTAAATACCCATTATCCACTGATTGACGAATCCGCTCCCAGGTTTGTTCCAGCATTTCCTTATCTGCCAGAACGAAGGTTTTCGTCGGGTCACTGACACCCTCAAACTTCCTGGCCAATTGATGAATCTCACCTGTGAGTGTTTCTTTTGTCTCCATTAAATTGTCAAAGAATCGTTGCCAATCCCCGATCATTTCCTTAATGGATTGATTGAGAGCTGAAAAGACTTGTTCTAACAGCATCGAATATTTATAACGGTTCAGTGTATTAAACTGATGCGTGGCCTTCTCCGTATATTCATTGATAAAATCTTTAAAGTTATTTCTAAACATACTGGAAAGGAAACCTTGCTTCAAGGCTTTATCAACGCGGCGGACTGCATCGTCTACGTCACCATCATTGCGGTCTAAATCATAAATGTCTTGATATCGATTCATCTGCTCCTTCAATAGACGATTCTCTTCTCTTAAACTGGAAATTTTCTTAATCAATTTATTGTGAATGCTATAAAGGATATACCGTACTCCTACCGGATGAATGGGTGATTCCTCTTTCAGTAACCACGTGTTTAAATGAAATCTACTTCCGTCCCCGCCATTTGGCGAATGATAATCAGAATCTATTACCTGGTAGGCAATGAAATGACTATTTTCATTGATTTTCTTGTTAATCTCTTTGGCATAGTCTTCCAAAGCTGCTTCCATCCGGTTTATTTCTTGTTTTGCTTGATCTTTTATTTTTAGTTTTCCTGCATCAAGCTTACAATGCTCTTCATAATCCTCTTTTAACTCTTCATCCTCTCGGATTACCCTTTTTGCATATTCCTCAACCTCATGTAAAAATAAATCTGCCTTCGATGAGCCCTTTTTTCCTTTATCCTCGATTTGGTGAACCTGCATATCAAGCTGACGGAAAAATGGATTGGGTTTTTCTTGGTTATTCACAATCTGATCAAAGTATTTCACATAAAGCTCTCTGATCAATGGTTTTTCATGATGGATTCCATTTCTTTCGTCATCTTCATGGCGCTTTTTTTCTTCATGAAATAGCTGATCTAATCGAAGCCACGTGTCATTTAGTCCATTCACAGACCATTTTAATGCACAAAAATCCAAAATATCTTCATACGGATAGGTTAAGGAAGCGACCCCAGAACCACAGTACCTTGCTTGCCCATTTGATTCTACTAAGCTTCTTATTTGG
Source organism: Neobacillus bataviensis (assembly GCF_019969725.1). Next base: position 73,457 of record NZ_JAHXYW010000016.1, on the reverse strand, counting down.
TTATCTTCCTGTGAAAAGCTTTTTGCCGATATCGGGCTAAAGAGCTGTAGATACACTGTACGTGCCACCTGTTCCATATACTCGGAAACATTTGTCAAATGCTGCCCTTTCGTATTTTCGTAATCAAACAGAAAGCAAAAATCATATGGAAGATGCTTATCGGTAATTGCATGTGCCGTCCTGCCCTCTAAATCAATCTGATTGGGGCGATACTCCAGTTCGATGGTCACATTTTGCTTATGATTGCCGGATGCACTTAAGGTAATGGCGTTCAGTTCTTTTAAACTGGCGTAACCATTCCCTTGGACGGCTTCCCACTCATTTTGATCCAGCGTATTACTTCTTACTAAAATATCAGGAAGTAAAAATGCGCCGCGGATTAATACACTTTCCGAACCTAACTTCCGCTCCAACATTTCCCGTAAATAAAGAGCAATTTGCAAGAATATCCCGGAGCCGGTTCCTCCCACTAAAGAACTAATAATAATCACCCGGACATTATACGATCTTGAATCGCTGTCCACTGGAAATATTCGTTCAATGCCGTCCCACAAAGCATTCAGTTTCCCTTCAGACATCGCTGAGCGAAAGGCGAGTCTTGAAACAGCCCGAACCTGGCCGGCTCCATCTGTCATTGTTTTCCGTTTTATTTGAGGATTATTGGGAAACCATTTTATGACTTCTTTATTCGCTTGCAGATATTCATTAACAGAATGGTTCGTGCTTGTTTGTGTCGCACAGTTTCTCAAATGATCCAATTGGGCGATACTGCTGGCATCCGTATCAAAAGCATGGATGGCCACTCTGCCTCTCTGCTCAGGGGGAATACGACCATATACCATATTGGCAATATTACTGCCTATGCCGCCTAAACCGATTAAAATTGTCGGTACGTTAAAACTCATGCTGGCTGCCCCCTCTTAGGAATTTATTAATGTGATTTAAACGTGTATACCAAAAAGTTGTTACTTCTCTCAATTTGGATTTCATCGTTATGATAAATCGCTATGTCTGCCTTTTTACTTCTATCCAAAAGCTTTTCATGTCTGACAATCAGGTCAGCGTATTGGCTTTCTTTCACTAGCAATACCCGGTCTTTCTTTCGATCCGCTTTAAATACTAAATCACTAATCCTCTTTTTTTCAGCTAAATAGGGCACCAGCCATCTTTGAACCCAGCTCGTATGGAAGTTCTCTGTCATTACACGTGCCTCTCGCAGTTTTTCTCTTTTTCGGCTCTGCTTGTATTCTATGGAAATACGATTTTTGTCAAACCTCGGTTTAATGATGATTCCAATCAAATACACAATAAGGGCCAGCAGGATTAGAGCCTTAATGATATCCTTGCCATATTTCTTAAAAATGGAGATATCCTCAATCGTCAGTGTAAAAGTGCCTTCGGCGACTTCATTAGGGTATTGGCCTTGAAGCGTAATATGCAAAGGTACTTCCCCCACGGAGGTGCGAAAAATAGGAGATAAACTCTTTGGATAAATGTAAATCTGATTTCCTTTTTGTTTCTTTTCAATTTTTATATTTCCAGGTGAATCTATTTTAAGTTGATTCATGATCTTCTTAAGCTCTTCTGAGGTCATTTCTTCCCCATTAACCATTGGAGTGATCACAAGCGGTTGTGCCTGGTCTAGTTTGTCTAACGGTGCACTCCAAGCATCGGTATTGGCGACTAAACTCAATTTTCGAGTAGGAAGTACCTGCAGGCTCGTATCTTTTTCTTGTTGATAGAAACCCTTAATATTGACCTTTACGTTTACAGGAATTTTTTCGTTGTTTGGTATTGTAAACTCCCCTATGAATTTATTAAGTTTACGGTCATATTTAAGGGGAAGATTGTTTTGACCTATTTTCGCTACCACTTCAAACAAACTTCCCACATCAATATCGCGGATATCAATTTCTTCATCAGAGCTGTCACTTTTCAACAAAGTCGTTTCTACCCTCATTTTACTGCCTTTAAAGAAAACGGAAGGATCCTCCGTCAGACTCCCATTGCTGTTGATTTTCTGGAAGCCGATTTTAAAATCAATCGCCGGTTCGGCTACTACCTCAATATTCTTCTGTTGTTCTTCTGTAGGTTTCTTATCAAAGACTATTTTGTAAGTGCCTTTTTCGATCACACCATCCCCATTCACGTTCTTAAAGTGCGTGAAGGTACCCCGAATGGGAGGATTTAATTTTGCAGGGTCATCGGGGGTTTTAACTTTAAATGGCCCCTCCATACCCTGTTCAATTCGTTGGTTGTTCATATAAAATTCCTTCATTTGAAAGGACGCATTCTCTTCGGCTGACTGTTCAAGAAGAGTAATTCTCCTTAAAGGGAAAGGCGATTTCAGGACTAATTGATTCCCCTCCCAAACAGGATTTAAATCAAACTGCTCCTGTTCGTTTGGATCGCGATTCGTCATGAGAGCAGCAACCTCATTGATCCGTTGAATAATATCCAGCTGCCCTTTGCTTTCTAAGACAATTCCGCCTGAGCTTTCCTTCCATTGCCGTTTAAAATCAGCCATGATGGATAATTCTTCAGGGTTCAAATAGGTCTCAATAGGTATCAGGGTGGTGTGAATACTGGTTCCATTTTTCTCCACCTTCGTCTTCAAATCTTGTAAACTAGAGAAAAGTGCCTTCTTATCTGCATCAATTTGGGTGGTCGGAATAGATGGGTCAAGATGGTTAAGTTCATTAAAAATTCCGTCCGTTAATACGATTAACCAAAAATCTGAGTTTCTATTATTCTCTGCCGCTTTATTCAATTCGTTTATGGCCGTATGTAAAGAAGCCAATGGAGTGTTTTTTTTTCCCTGCCATGCTCGAATTTGATCAATCTCGTGTTGACGTAGTCTTTCATCTAATTCAATAGGATTCGCTACAGTGGGTGAACTCATAAATACTACCTTTAGCTGGTCCTGCTTCTCCAGAAGAGCCGTGAAACTTTGAAGAGCGTAATTCGCATATTTCCAATTATCAATGGGCTGTTTTCCACTTGCTCCGGATTGTTCCCACATACTACCCGAATCATCATATACAAGCGCAACAATCTTATTTTTGGGAATTCGAGGATCCATTTTCGCATCGGCCTTTGCCGTAAAGAAGAAAAAGGGAAAAATAAACAGGATTAGCGTCACAACAAGCTGCTTATACTTACCTATCATTTATTGAACTCCCTTCAAGTAATCAACACAGACGGTAAATTTACATTTTTTGATAGTTCATTTTATTTTATACAGGAAGTCCATTGGTTATGACCCAAGCTTGAAATCTATAACTAATAAAAAACCTCAACCCATATGATGAATGGGCTGAGGGAAGGTTTATGTCATATTTCAGTTTCTTAATTTAATCTCCTCGATTTGCTTCACAACTAAATACAATTTGCATCCATTACCTGTCCAGATACCGCCATAAGTTCATTTATGTTAACCCAACCACCAATATTTTGATTTTGGTCAACACCTTCAATTGAAAATGAAAGGTTTATATTGTTCGGAAGTGTCAAAGTTGATCTTTTACCTATACAATTTTGAGCTTTTTGCAAAGAATCCACCTTTACACCTTCACACGAAATCGTATATCGTTGCATCGGGATATAAATTAATACTCCCCTTAAAAGATCATACGTCTTTATAAAACCTTCAACCGTTGTTCCATCTCGGAAAGATAATCTGATCCATCGCTTTTGCTGATAACAAGCAAGAATTTTTTGGAAAAGTCCTTGTCTGTAGTCATGGTAATATGGATAGAAAGGCTGGTAAGGATAATTTGGATACAATGCAGCCTCCCCCTTTCTTTAATCAGTAAATCTTTTCATGTATATGAGGAAAAAATGGGTTGGTGCTTGCCATCATCCCGCATAGAGAAGAAAAGCGAACAATGCTGGACTGTTCGCTGGTACGATATGAAATAACCAAACTCCTATTTTTTATCTTTATTTTCAAATCTAGTACAGGAGTTGTACCAGATTTTTGCTAGATTAATATATATGGTATTGTATAGTATTAATAAACTAAAAGGTGGTGATGATTTTGGAACTTAAATGGCTGGATTGGGCCAAGCAGCTTCAGTCTATTGCTCAGGCGGGATTAACGTATTCAAAAGATGTTTATGACCTGGAGAGATTTGAGTTAATAAGAAATATTAGCGTGGATATCTTAGCCCATTGCACAAATATGGAAAGGCAATTAATCAAAGATTTATTTGCTAGTGAAAAAGGATATGCAACACCTAAGGTCGATATTAGGGCTGTAGTCTTTAAGGATGATAAAATACTGATGGTTCAGGAAAATTCCGATGGAAACTGGGCATTACCCGGCGGCTGGGCTGATATTGGACTTACCATAAGTGAAGTTGCTGTTAAGGAAGTAAAAGAAGAATCGGGATTCGATGTAAAAGCAATCAAATTATTAGCTGTAACCGATAATAAATGCCATCCCCACCCTCCTTCAGCGTTTCATATTTATAAAATATTTATCCTTTGTGAAATATTAGGAGGAAAGCCTAAGAAAGGTGTTGAAACAAGTGAAGTAAAGTTCTTTGCTGAAAACGAACTCCCTACTCTCTCAACAGCACGGAATACAAAATCACAAATTGAAATGGCTTTTCAATACTTAAAGAATCCACTAGAAAACGTTTATTTTGATTAAATTCATTTTGATACGGTTACGGTCCTCTTAAACCGTTTTTTTTTAGACAAATCTTATCATGATCCCCGCTTTATCATCTTGACGTAGATGATTCTTTTTTTCAAATTGTTCTAATTCAAGGGAATAAACGTCAATACCAGACCTATGAATCATTTTAAAAGTTTCTTCGATTGATAGATTGGGGTGAAAAAGCCCATCTGTTATCATTAATAATGTCTTCATTTCACGGATATTTACTTGACCATGCTGAATGAAATCTCTCACTTCTTCTTTTCCATTCGCTACAGTGTAACCATATTGCTTATTCGCCAATGATCGATTAAATAAAAGCTGTTTAGTAATATCTTGAAAATACTCCTCACCTGGTATGTTAATTCCTTGTTTTCTTTGTTCCTCACGCCAAACTTTTGCTCTTTTACTTATATCCTTTACGGTATCCCTTGTTAAGGCTTTTATTATACCGTTTTGATACTCAGCAATGATCATGCAATCACCCAGTTGTGCATAAGAAATCTGGCCGTCTTTTTCAATTTTTATCATAGCCACACATGTTGACCAAAGATTTTCATATTTTGCCTGATTCACCTTGTATTTTTTCATGTGTTCTCTCAGCATTCTATTCGCTGTCACGATTCCTTCAACTAATGAAAGGTTACTTCGGTAGAGTCTTAAGAAATAATCTTTAAATATATTAGCTGCTAAATATGCACCGTTCTTTCCGTTTTCATCCTTAAATGGTATTAGTGGTGTAGACCCATCAAAAACACCATAAACATTTAAGTTTTCATTTAATAAGACTGAATCTTCACTTACACCTTTATGTGGGGCCGCACTTAAAAACGACTCAACCTTCATTGGTTGTTCACCTCTTTTTAACAATGTAATTCAGAAAACGGGAAATTTATTAATACAATCATATGATGTTATTCTTACGATTCTACTTACATTCTAGGCAATCATTTATATGCTTTATATAAACTTGCTATGTTATGGACCAAGGAAAGCTCCCGAATTGAAAATCCTTTTTTGTATGTACATTTTGTTGAAAAACACTTTTTCTACAGTAAATCGCAATTGGAGGTATTTAGGGCAGGCAATTTTTCACTTTTTTAAAACTGTATATCATTAACTCCAGTTCCTTAGGTGTTATTTTCTCTTTCATAGCGACTTCCATCATAACAAGGTGGCTCAATTCCATCACTCCTTTTTAATATAATGATGACATATTAGATATCAGAGTGATGGAAAAATTGTGTCATTAAACAAGTTATTTCTTGTTTTCATCAATTTTGGGATCTAGAGGATGATAAAAAGGGAATGGATGGTAATGATGAACTTCTACAAAGTCACTATGTCGAAAGAACAACGTCGGATCGGAAATATCGAGTGAATAACCATCAGATGAGGAGCCTCCTGCAACCGTCACCTGAACGAGGTCACCTGATTTTCGAATGTCACCGCTGACAATAACGGATAAAATCCGCGGACTGTTTGGTTGTGTAGTTTTTGATTCTGTCGAATTGGCAAGAGACAAAGGAACAGACATACTCGACACTGAGTTCGGTGGAAGTGAAATATCCGTTGCCGGAAGGAGCGGGGAAAATGAAACAGGAGAAATAACTGGGACCGAAGCCGTTGAAGATTGCTTAATCATAGCCCTAACATTCAGGATTCGGTTGGTTAAGTTGCTTAATGTCACAATTATGATATTTATGGGGCGGGCACCGAGCGTGAAATTTGGTATTAGAAAAGGGCCTGTACGCAAAATCGCCATAATTAAATCATCCTTTCAATAGTTTATTTATTCATTACTATAGTTAATGCAAAAGGACAACTATTTGCAAGGGACAAATTATCGAGTCATTGCGTATTATTTTGAAATTTCTTTTCCAAAGGAGAATAGATCCTTAACAAAATGAAAAAATTTACTGAATGAAAAAAGAGAAGCCAAAAGAATGACTTCTCTCCGGAATTTTATTTTAAACCTAATTGATTTAAAACATCATCAAGTGTTTCACTTTATAAATAGAATCCGTATGAACCAAAGCTAATGCCTCCTGTTAATTCTTTAATCGTTTTTGTTTATCTTTATTATTAATTGTCGGAGTTTGATCCACTACTTGTAATTCTACATTTGAGTGAATGGCTTCATACACATCAACTCGTCCGCTTCCAATTTCAAACACGCTATAAGGTTTTGATAATGGATCTGCTGAATTCATTAAAATGGATTTAATATCAGCAGGTTGTAAATCTTTGTTCGACTGTCAAACTAGATGATAAAGCAACAACAGATAGACTTTTCACTAATTTACTATTGGATGACTTTTTCCCCATGTTTACCCTCCATACTTCTCTTTATTACATATGTAAGTGTTCATGAATAACGATACTACGATTTAATTACAACGAACTTCTTTTAGTTCGCATTAAAATTTCGTACTGTTCCATTACAATCTCTTCTTTACCTTTTACTTCCTGTTAGCTATAAAAAACAAAGTATTTATACTATATTTTATATTTGAGTATTAGTGATAAATAAAAAAACGCTCCTTACAAAATGTAAGAAACGTTGGATAATATTTTATTTTTCTACTTAAGCCATGGGGCCGGTTCCTATGGTCAATCTCAGCCTTTAAAAAGGCACCTCTAGCGGAATTGCTTGAAATATTAGTTTGTAATGATAACATTTCAAGGATATTGTTAACACTTTGGTTAGAAAAGTCAAATGTCTTCTATTCTGCTTATCTAATAAATTGTTTCACTTTCACAGGCTTTTTCCCCCTAAAATAAGAAAAGCTCTCGAAGTAGACTTCGTGAGCGTTTCTTTGATTAAAGTCAAAACCCTTTTTATTCCGAGACAATAATAGCTTTCGCCTATTTCAACCCAATATCACACATTTAAGTAGTTCCGACAATTTAAATATATCAGATTATTCCCAATTTTGTCAACACCTTACATTCGTGTAATTAATTACTTTTTTATTTACCTCTCTTATAGACTAACTTGGCAGAGCAGATACACATCATTAATATCGTCTTGTTTTAGCGATTTATAATCTGTGTCCAATACCCTCATTTTCATTCGGAGCTCGCCGAGGGCCTGAGGTTTGGTCGCAGAATCTTTATAGTCGCGAAGGGCATATAACGTGCTGTTAATGTCAGCATGTGGTGAAAAACCAGTTGGTTCAGCCTCATAAGCCGTATTGGTCACCTTCATCATGGATTCGTAATGTGCTGTCGTGTTGCTATCGACTAACAGCTCCAGCTTGTTCAGCTTGAGTGTATTTATTTTTCCTCTCAGGTAGAACGGATAGTGTTCCGGTTTGAGTTGGATTACCAGTTCCTGATCCTCTCCCCCGGTAACATGGAAGAACCTATACCATTCTGAAGAAAAGTCCCGCTTCAGGCTAAACAATCTCATGGATGAAGTAGGAAGAATGCTCTGTAAGGCTTCATTCCCTTTCTTGGCCAGCTCGCTTCCGCCATCACGGGCCGTGTAGCGCACATGCAAGACCAAGTCCGAGATGGTTGCGAAATCAAAGTAATTATTCTCCTTCGGCATGTTGATCTCCCATTGGCTGATCACACCAGCACCTTCAAATGGCAAGTACCGATCATCATTGAAATTAAGTTCAAACAGACCGCTGTCGTTCTGCGCATGGCTTGTTGCGATGGAGGAAATCCGGCCCCATTGCGTCTTAAAGCGGTTATCCTCTTCTCCCTTCTGATACTGATCGCCCGGCAAAGCTGCATTGAGACGGACTTCATTTTTTATTAGGGATAACGTACAATTCACACTGGTATATGGTCCGGCTACACACGGAATGGAGACGGAAATGGACTTGATTCGCCTCATATAATGTCCGGGGTAATCCATATTGAATAACCACTCGGGCAGGGAGATCGTGCAGGTTCCATTTTCCTTGAGCTTTACCAGACTGAGCGGATCCACTTGTGCAAGCGATATATGCTTGGTGATTTCCAGTTCCCGTTTGTTTTCATCGAGATAAGCCGTTTCCAGACGCCGTAAATCATGCATCAGTTTGTCGCCTGCGAGCAGCCCTTTTTTCAGACTGTCCCAATAGCCGAATTGGATATATGAAGACTCCTGGATACCCAACTCATACTGATAGCACTTCTCTGCCTTCTTGGCCATGTCGAAAGCAAGCTGGTAAGCTTGGAAATAAACGCTTGAAATTTGCGTAATCATCCAGCTGTACAATTTTTCATTGGTGTACTTATAACTCATGTACTCATCTGTCGTCTTCGCGTTCTCAATTTGCTGGTCGTGATGTTCTACTTCTTTTTCCGCAATCTCCTTTCGGATTTGTGCGGCATTAATTGAGAACTGCAACTGTTCCATTTCAATTCCTGCCAGTCTGGCTTGGAAGTCCCATTCCTCTTTCCGTCTTTCATAGCCGGCCATCGTTCCAATTAACGATGAGCTCTGGGAAAGCAGCGATCCCACATGCTGGATCGCACTATTGACCGATTGCATGGACCGGGCTATATTTTCTGATCCCCACTGAACAGTTGTATGAGGTGTCCCTCCAAATCCAGATATACCAATATTAAAGCTTGGCAGCAGATGGAATACACTGGCCATCAGTTCATTATAGGTTAACAAACCGCTGATGAAGATCGATCCCCCGAATAGGACAGCCGAAATCGTTTCAAGCACATTCATAAATTCTTTATCGTCATAATAGCTCTTTTTCTCTTGAGCCATTGCATAGGCCTTGTTCAGACTGCCCCACGCTTCAAGCGCTTCATCCACTTGTTTTTGCTTGATCTCCTTCACGGCTTCGAGCAACTGTATCTCGTGCTGGGAACGTAAAAGTGCCAAGCCTTCGGCATCTTTTTTCTCTAGGGCAGACAGCAGCTTCTCACCCAGTGTTCGGACTTCATTGCAAAACTCGATGGCTTTCTGTACGACCACTCTGAACCGGTAATGTGGTGTTGCGACCCGTACATCTGCCAGTACACTGCTCAAATCCATGCCTGCCGATGCAGCTTTCACCAGCACAGGCGGATCGATTGGTGGTTCGAACAGCGGCAGCTGACGGACCGCACCATCGATATTCATGCAGTGGCGGATCTTGAACAAGCGGTCTTCTACCGTATCCCAATATCCAAGAAGCATGTCGTTGTTTGGGATACAGAAATAAAACGTCGTGATGGCTGGCAAAGTCTCGGAGTTATCGATTGCCGGCACCGTATCCAACGGAGGCAGGTAATCTTCGATGATTACATCGAAACGGGCATTACCGAGTTCATCGAGGCCAGACTCTAATTCATTGAAACTCATATCCTGATGCTTCACGTTCGGCACTTGTTCAGGACGCGGCCCCAGCAGTTCATAGGCAAGCATGTAAAGCAAGGAAGCTTCATTAATTGATTCCACGGTATCTTGGCGAAACAGCTGATCACCCCATGCGATTAGGTTATCCAGATACTTCATTACTACATGGCGTTGATAAGCAACAGGACGATAGCGGGCAATCAAATGAGGCTTGAAGGGATGGTTCCTCCAGGCTTTCAGTTGGCCTTTATTTTCTTCTATATCAAGCTGTGAGAGAATCTGTTCAATGCGCTGCTTCCGATAGTCTGCTTCATTATACTGGTAAAACGGCTTTGTCACCCAATATCGCTGCGGACTTGGTTCGGATTCAATATTTGTTGGGTCAAAGATGTAGTGGAACCATCGCATCGCTTCCTCGAACCGCTGATTCTGGCTGAGCTTGCAGGCGATCATCATCGGTGCATGGAAAAATATCTCCCAGTTGTATATCGCATACGCGCCGCCAAAGCTAAAGTCGACCATTTCAGATTGAACCGTTTCATCGGGCTCAACAACGGAAGTACGATGATAGCGATCGAAAGAAAATGGATTGACGCCTCGTGGCAGGAAGGCTTTTGGTTCTGTCTGAATTTTCCGTTTGAGCAGCCCATCCAAACCCCCCCGGTTCAGTTCACGAATAAACAGCGCTGTATAAGGATGATAAAACGGCAGTGCCCTATACTCCATACTCATATAGGTGGAGCCCTTGTCGTTTATGATTCGCTGCCATTCCGGCTTGATGAAAAACGCCCGCTCTTTATCCTGGTAGACAAAAGGATGATCATTCATTAATGTATTGAATTGCCCGTCCTGCTGGGTTATCACCAGCTCGAATGGAGGGAGCGCACCCGTAAGCAAGGTCGTTGTCTTATTATTTTCCAGCACCCGAAGTTCATGGTCATTGATCGCTTCCTGCCGGTTATTGGTCAAGCGGGTATTGTGATAATGCATGCCGTTTGGCAAGGCTAGCCGCTCTCTTACCTCATTATCCAGGAGCATGGTGATGTTGGCCCCATCTTCGCCAAAATTTTCATTTACATATACGTAAGAATTGGTTGCGACTGCGTCATTTACGTTTCTGCCTGGACCGGATAAATGATACTTTCCGTTCAATGGCTTAAGCTTCACTTCCTTGACATCCCCATCAAAGACAAACGAAGCGGAATGCCAGGGCAAATACGTCTCATGGAATCGGTTGCCTGTCAATTCGGCAAATTGATCCAGATAAGGGTCATAAAACTGCCGATTATTGAATTCTTTCGATGTAGACAGATAGATATCCAGCCACAGTTCGTTGGCAGAAGATTGGTAAAATGGCTTCACGTTATAAGCAAAGTAGGGTCTCTCCCACGGATGAATCAGTTTGCGATTGGCGATCTTCTTCGCCGTCCATCCTGTCTCCCTCTTCACGCTCCAGGCCAATTGGACTTCCAGAATCTTTGGCGGCTCTGGCGCATCCTTCGGTCCACTGGTAGGCTGTGCAGGCGGGATTTTCCTGATTTTGGACGGTTTTTCCGTGAACACGAGCCAGAATAAATGCAGCTTGCGATTATAAATCACAGGCACGATATGATTTCCTGTGATATCTGTTTCAATTTTCTCCCATGCCGACCAGGCCCCATAATTCATGTCATATTTTCGGTAGTAGTAAACTGAAGGGAAGGACTTAGTTCTTGCAATAACATGCACGATGTTGATTTCATAGCCCAATTCGTGCGGGTTCAATTCTTCCATTTCGTGATAGAGGGCGCAGACCTCCAAATTTGCGACGTCATCGACCTTGTGCAGGTAGTTGAAGAAGGCCTCCTCCACATGTTCATGGGTAATATCGTTTTGCATGATCTCGTTTTCCAGCTCCTCGAAAAACGGCGATTTATCATCGCGCAACTCCGGTTCAAGCCAGTTTTCAGGATAGAAAAAGACTTTTCGGTTCGCTTCCCAAATCCGGAAGTTTTTCATCCATTTCCATTGAGACCAGGCGTTCTCCGACGAGACATCCTCTTTTTCGTCCTGGCTGACTTGCACATATCTGTTTTCCAAGTTTAAAAAACAACGCTGTACAAACAGCTGTATAGAGCTGATCGCCTGTTTGATCCGGGATGTCAGCATGCAGGAACTCATTTCGACATCGATCAGGAAGTATTTGAATAAGGCGTTGGAATCGTCCCAGTAAAGAGGATTTGGTATGTCCAGTCCGTTCAGCGTGATCCGCTGGGTCTGAGTCCGCTGGGATTTCTCCAAATGGTATGCAACTAAAGCCTGGCGCTTCTTTTCACGCAGGATATCCTGAAGGGGCGTTATTTTGTCCAGCCAGTCTTCCTGCTCATACTTCGATTTCACTGCCAGGCGAATTTGCCGTGCCGTTTGCTTCTGGGCGGATGCCTTATCCCGTTCAGCCCAAACAAGCATTGTTTTTGAATTGACACCCGTCATTTTCATCTGGTCAAAGCTTCGCTGCAGTCTGGCAAAGACCTCTGAAGTCCGGTAATCTTCTTTCGTTAGATGCCATGCAGCATGCAGTTCGGCCAGGTCATCAGTGTTCCATTGCATCATCTGGTTTAAACTTTGATGGATATCCGCCACCGTTGTGTTTGTATCGCTGGCTTGATCCAATATTTGGAGCAGCGAGGCCTCCTCCGGTTCGGGATAGACGGCTTTGAAATCCAGCAGTTGAAACAGGTTGAACCATTGCTTGAACTCGGGTATAGACGCCTTCTCCTTTATGGGCAAGGAGGCTAAATCCAGTACATCCAATGCCGAATGGTTGGATTGAACATAGACCAGATCTTGGCTATCGATCTTCATGCGCAGTACGAGAATCGCGATCTTGTGCATGAGAATGTAGATAGGGAAAAGCTGTTCCTGCGGCAGAGACTTGTCAGTCAGATGCTTGAGAAGCGTTTCCTTTACATCCTTTAGCTCCAATGTTTCCAGAAGAAACTTGGCCTGGTGATCGCTCAGACCGAACGCTGCGGCCATATGTGCGACAATGGCCTTGCTTTTTTGGTCAAGTAAATCCTTCAAGCCTTCCTGAAGCTTCGTGATGTGTTCTGCTAATGCCTTTTTTTCATATCCCTCCGTCGGGTTATACCGGATGATATAATCCCTTTCTTCTGCAGCCAAGTCCGTGCTCTTCAGAATCTCTTGCAGCGGTTTGATCGCGGAGAGAACCTGCTCATCCGTCATCCCCTCCAATCCATCTGTGTTAAATGTCAGAATTTGCTCAGTCTTAATCTCATCCAAGCCCAGCCTCTCGTTTGTCTGCTCATGACTGGCCAAGATGTTGTGCAAGTTTGTGATGAGCTTCACCATTGTCTCCTGTCTTAATCCGGCAGCGGAGGCAAGATTGTCGGTTAAAAGGTAGTCAAGTTCCACCAGGGTTAATCCGGAGCGTTTTACCGCTTCAAAGTCTTTGATGAAATCAAGGGTCGTTTGAACCGACAAAAATGGATGATTACCAGCATCCAGCTTATTGGTCATTTTCATCAGCAGCCAGAGATCCTTCACCGAAAGCTTCAGGCTTCTGGCCAGATACGAGTATCGCAGCAAAGCCGAAAGGGATGCCATAGACAAATGATTATCGGTTTTCTCCCTCAGTATTTCAAAATCTGATTGTTTAATAGCGAGTGCCGATAGAATGGTAGGAACAGGCGTATAATCTCCGCTCGCTTCAAACGTTAGCGTTTCGTCGATCAACTTCAATTGATCGATTCTCTCCGGAAGCGTTCCATTCAATTTAAAATGACTATCCTCTGGATTAATGATCGCTTTATTCAGAAAGATCCGATGATATAAAGGCGGAATCTTCTGGTCAGGGTGATCCGGTTTGACTCGTTGTTCCGCATTGATATTACCGTAAAAGGTCAGCAGGATTTCCACCGGCAATGCCAGTTTTTCCTGCAGTTGTTTAAATTGCTTGAGATGGATCAGGGTATCGGAATTTAATTCATTAGCGCCTATCTTTTCATTGCGGATCAATAGGTCGAGTTCCCACATCTTCCAGCCTGTTTTTCTCCATAACCGGATAAACCGGTGGATTCTATCAAATAGTTCAGCATTCAATTGTGTGACCCTAAGAATAGCGAGGTCGCAAATTCCTGCCATGCTCTGCTGCGGAATGCCTAACCATTTCAATTGCAGCAATTCCAGCAGCTCAAGGTAACTGAGCTTCAATCGCTTTAATAAGAGACTCATAGGCACTTCTTGGAGTGTGACATTAATACCCTCGAATGCCGGTGTGGCTGGGGACCAGCACTTGCCTTTTTCACCCCAGTATTTCTGAAGGACATCAATGGCCCCTGGCTGGTTTGGATCCACACGTAATGTGATCATCTTGGCTTCATAGGATGACAAGCCAAAATATTCGGCCGCAATAGACATTTCGACGGATGAATTGGACCGATCCAGGAAAGCTTCCATCAGCTGCACACGTGGGACTTTCAAGTAATCTAGCAATATACGAGCCTCTTCCTGCCAAAGGTTGAAGGTGGAATCCATCGGATAATCGGCCACGGCAAGCGCATCGTATGCCTCCGGACGGATATATTGCGGAAATGCCCGGCTCTCTTTGGCATCCCCTGTTGTTTGATAGGCAAAACTCGTTTGCTTCGGATCCATATAATTTTCCAAAATCTCGCATACCAGATCAATATAAGGCATCGGAGTTTCAGTATTCCCGCTGTTTAATTTAATATTTCCAAGATCCGGGCGCCGATCGAACAGAATATCTTTGACTGTCAAGACCCTGCCGTCCCGCGTAATGAGCGAATCATGCTCTTTGAGAAAGCGAAGTAGATCGGTCAGGTAGGCCGCCGGTCCATATAGCGATTGACAATCCTCACACTGGCAGAAATCCTGTGAGCCGAAGAGCGTTTCCAAGTCCGGAATATCGCCCACAGTTTCCTGGATCTCTTCCGTCGTGTAGGTCTGCTTAGAGATAGCTTGCGGGCTTCCTGCATGAAAATCGCTTCGGAAATTCATCAGGTATCCCAGTATTTGCATGTACCTCAATTTGGATTGCTCATAAAGTGCCGAAGCCTGCTTGGCTTCGACTCCTTGTTTAGCCAGCATATCCGTCAATCTTTTTTTGCCGGTAAAATAGATTTGCGAAGAACTATGTAAGCCTTCTTCCAGCACTGCTTTCCCGGTTATAGCGTCAGGTACCAGCTTATGCACACGCTGCAACAGCTTTGTTTCTTCAATGGTTTTTGCGTCAAGCAGGATCCCCGGATGATCGAGCAAATATTTGTCGATGTTCTGCCGCTTGAAATCAAAATCGGGATGATTATCAATAAACGCTGCAACAGCATCAAGCTTTTGCAAAATATGTTTTACGCCCCTTTTCACCGCAGCCACAAGCGCGACGGACGGGAACAGGGCTTCTGCTCTTGATTGCAGCACCACAGCATAGGCCGCTACACGCTTGTCAGCATCTGCGCCGGGCATATCAGCTGGAACACTTTTACCGTTAGCGTTGATAAGGCTAATCCATGCTTGTTGGTCTAGCTTCGCAAATGAGCTTGGCGATTTGTATATGAGCGGTTGGGAAGCTATTTTGCTTTTGAGAAACCGTACGGTAGGGATATGATTCTTGGAAATATTACCCAGGTTAACGATCACTTCGAAGCCTTTTGCCACGTTAACGCCAATTGCCGAAGTTTGCAGGGCTGCCCAGAACTTCTCATTGAATCCGTTATGTTTGATGAAAAGATCGGCAACCAGATTATAGTTCACCAATGAAATAGCAGACTCGGCAAGCAGTGATTTCAGATTGCCATCTCCGATTAAAATCGGCTTTTCCAATGTATATAGCTGCTTCAGGTTTCTAAACTCCTGGATGATTTGCGTCTTGCTCATTGTTAGTGTCGCCGGTACCAAATTTTGCTGCACCGCATTATTCAGCATTTGCTCCCATAGGCTCTCACTGCTGAAAATAATCCCTGTCAATGCCGATTCCGTTAATACAGTAATTGATTTCCAATCGTTTGTGGCTCTCAGCAAATCATCCGGCAAGGTCGATGGGACCTGCTGCCTGATGAAGCTGTAGAATACCTCGGGAGTCAGCACCGAATTTTTGGTACTGGCCGAAATCAGCTGAGATAGAATCATCCGCATTATATAATCTGTAGGAAGACCGGTTTCTTTACCCAACTGTGTAACCTGAGGATTAACGGGGGTTTCTGAAAGATCCGTGACCTTTTTGGTGCCCAGTTTTAGAAGAAGTACCTTTAAGATCTCCGTATATTCCGGCTCCCCTTTGTATAGTCCCCCCATGTTAAAGTTGACCCATTGGGTTTGCGACACCTGGTAGAGGAATTGCGGCTGACCGACCTGTTGGTTAACCTCATTAAAAAGCTTGACGACGAGATGTAATGGTTCTTTGACCTTCCCTGTTTTGCTGTCAATCGGCGGTGGATAGGCGACATCAAAAAATCCGTTCAAAAAGTTTTTCTTAACGGCTAATGGAGCAGCGCTTTCTCCTTCTAATAGTTTTTCATACACCTTGATGGTCATGTTGCTTTTCGGCTGCATCAGCTCATCCCGCACGGTGCCGCAAACCTTGTATAGCATCGTCGACGCAAGTGCGGCATCAGGATTAACGGTTAAGATAGTGGTGTTCAGACTTCTTAAGGTTAGTGTTTCCACCTGGCCGGTTTCAGGCAGCACTTCTTTCTGCTGATAGGCCAGCACTGCTTCACGCGTTGTTTTGCCGAACTTTTTAGCCTTGTATTCCTCTTGCGAAATCGAATAGCCCAAATGGGCCAGAGCCCGCTGCAAATTCGCCACTTGAGGAGACACCTTATTGAGGCGAAGTTTTCCCTTGATCATCGCCAGCTCCGTTGCTTGAGGCTTGCCCATTTGTGGCTTACGCACTCCCCGGCTCGCGGCAATGCTTTGAATTCGATCGAGCGTTGCTTTATCCAATTGGCCGGTTTGTGGAAGATTATATTTGGTTTGCAGCGACTTAATTGCTTGCGTTGTGGTGGCGCCGATGTTTTTTTCTTTTAATTCTGTTTGGGCGATGATGTCAGGCAGACTGGCAATTTTGAGCGACCGCTGAATCATATATTGGAGCTTGCTGATTTGAGTTTTGGAAGAATACCTCCTCTTGATTTCCTCTTGCTGCATTTTATCCAGAATGTCCTCGGTGATTTTGCCATCTTGCGCTAGTCCTGCCTGCTCCTGGAATTTTTTGATCGCCTGGCGAGTGGACTCTCCCACGATCCGGCGATTCTTCTCCTCTGTCGTGACGGAAAGACCAAGGTTTGCCAGCAGTCGATGGAGCCTGGCAGCTCTTGTTTTACTTGAAGCATGAAATCTATCAAACAGCTCCCGGTTTACTACACCTAGCGTTTCTTCCGTCAGCTTTCCCGTTGGGGGAAGACCATGCTGCTTTTGCAGTTCTTTAAATGCTTTCACCGTTGTGTCACCTATAAGCTTTTCGTCCATTTCATTAGCGGCAATAGGCAACTTCAGTTTAATTAATGCTGCATGAAGATTAGAGATATCCGTCTTTGTAATCTTGTCTAATTTAAAATTCAATTTATTCATGAGACCCTCCCTTTTGTAGATTAAAATTTTGACAACAGCCTTCGACCCAGCTGCAATAGTCCTACTTCTACAATTCTCTAAATCTATTTAGAATCTCAATGTTAAGGACTTCCAGCTAAATGACGCAAAGCAAGTGGTGGACATAAAATATCTACAGCTAAAGCCAATGCTGCTACTCCCCCAACGACAATAACAGTACCCCAGAATGCTCTATTTGAACTTGAAGTTGAGGATGTTGTTGTTGTTGTTGTTGTTGTTGACTCTCTTGTGACAATAGAATTTCTTGCATCATGCTCTTCAATCGGTCTTCCAGGTAAAACAGAGTCTCTTGCGTCCTGCTGCTGTATCGGCCTTCCAGGTACAACAGAGTCTCTTGCGTCAGGCTGCTGTATCGGCCTTCCAGGTAAAACAGAATCTCCTGTGTCCGGCTGCTGTATCGGCCTTCCAGGTACAACAGAGTCTCTTGCGTCAGGCTGCTGTACCGGCCTTCCAGGTAAAACAGTAGGTCCCGGTTCCACGGCAATACGTGCCGTTGGGGAGGATGGTTGAAGAACGTATCCACGCCCCGGAATATTCCTGAATCCTAACCGTTCTAAAGCCGCTCGAACGTCTTTTGCTGCCTGACTATCTCCCGTCTTAATAATTTCCCACATGCCTTTATTGATTTTGTTTTTCAGGCCCGTCGGCTTGTATTGATTTGGATTTTTAATACTGGAGACCGCTTCATTAAAGATCTCCCGGAGCTCCTTAACTTCCCCAAAGCGTCGTGTTAACAACGCTGAGGGATTATCATTAACAGACATCGGATCCCGAATTGGTAACGATGTGATTCGGGAATCGATACCTAAATATTTGGTGTTTCGATTTGTAATTGAATCCAAAAACTGTCTATTATTCACATCCAAAGCTCGCGTTCTTGCTTCTGAAGTAGATAATCCCTTTTCGCCTACAGGCAGGGGTTCATCAATATCCATTCTCAGTTCATATTCGTCCGATCTACCAGGTGTGCGGTGTTGTGAAAAGTTTCCGGCCTCCTCACCTTGTAATCCCGTCAAATCCCAATATCGGATTGGATTGCCATTCCCATATTCGTAAAGGCATGGACCATCTTTCAACCCTGCGGGATCAGCACTGCACCATCTTCCTAACCAAGGAAGATAATACCTCGCGCTATGATATTCTAATCCGCTTTCTTCATCCCGCTCCATCCCTGTATACCGATACCGCTTTGCGGCACATTGGATGGTTGAGTTTTTAGCCTGGTAGGCGGTAGTTCCGTACGGATGGTATTCTTCGTAGCTGATGACCTGTGCTGATTCATCCAGCTCCAGCGCAGCCGAACCAAGATGATTGTGCAGCAGATAGCGTACGGTTTGGTCGGAGGTAATAACATTAGGCTTAGTTTCCTTCTCAATCATGACAAAGCGATGCCCGTTGTCTATCAGACTCAAGGTAGTGTGTACCAATCCCGCTTCCGTACCGCTGTGCTGTTTGTAGAGCTCATATCCGGCGATATAGATACGCTCGTCTTTTTTGCTTGGAATATCACCTGCATCTGCCTGATTCTCAGTGATTTTTCTGATCCGCTGCCCTTTCCCGTCATATTGGTAGTAGGTAGTTTCCGGCATACCTCCGTCCGTTCTCCTCTGGCGGACGGTTCTTACAAGTTCTTCTTTAAAGTTCCACCCCATGTCTTGCAAATGGGGCATGGCGGTTATAAAGCCATGTCGCGGATGGTGCGAGTAGCTGTAAGTAGTTGCACCGATTACTGTGCTGGACAAACGATTATTCGAAGCCTGGTAGGTATAATCCCTTGTCCAGTTGTTTCCAGATGCTTGATGGCGCATTTTCAGGATATTGCCGATTGCGTCGTAGCTGTAACTTTGAGTGTAATTCCGCATTGCCATCGGATCACCGGGGTGTACTTGCCGCTTGAAGGGGGCGTCGTTCCAATTGTCTTTACTGTCAAAAGTCAAAAGTGTATTGTTTTCTCTGCCTGTTGCCTCCGCCAGACGATAAAGGGCATCGTAAGTATAGGTGGTGACCCCGGTAACTTTCTGATTGTCAAAGAACACAACAGGAATGTTTTTGTCTTCGATATGAGTAAGATTTCCTACAGGATCAAATGTGTAATTCCAATCCTGCAGCGGATCATTATTGCTGCGTTTGGTTTCAATCCTTCTCATCTGGAAAGTTTCCTTGTCATAATAAAATCTCTCAATTACATCGTTGCCATAAATAATTTCATTTCTTTGGCCTTTTTCGTTGTATTGAATGTCCTTAATATAAACAGAAGCAACAGTTGATCCCGAATGAGTGACGCTTGTGCCATTAAGCAGTCCCGCTTCGTTGTACGTCGAAGTGATAACGCTCCCATCCGGTGCAATTTGTTTCGTAATTCTTCCAAGTGCATCTTTCTCGGTAATAAAGGTAAAGCTTTCGGATTCAAGATCTGTTACTAAGTTAGTGTCTATCCAGTTGGTTACGGCTTTATAATTATTGAATAGCTTACGGGTAGTGGATTTTGGCTGCCCTTTAAAATCATATTCAGGCATTTCCACAACCCCTCCAGTATCATAATGCCTGATTACCTGTCCCCTAAGGTTATTTCGTTCGGGATCTGCCTCACCTTCTCCGTAAAAGATCCGCTCAAATATATGGTTAAGAGGTTGATCTCCATCACCGCCAATAACCTTACTGTGTGTCGGCCGATGCAGAATATCGTAAAAATATTGAAATTCGTGGTTCCGTTCATCCCAGGACCGCAGTGAGATACCCAAAATATTCTGCAGCAACCACCGCTTACCGGCATCTATGCTTTGCTGATACACCTTGTTGCCCAGCATATCGTATTTATACTGCATCACGACGTTTCCGCGTGCGTCAGTCAGCTTGCGCAGATTGCCTTCGATATCGAGTTCGACAATAGTCAGGTAAAATTCATCATCATTGGTTGTCAAATCTTTATTATGTTCAATCAACAAAACAGGTCTGCCGAGCGTATCTAAATGCAGAACATTCGGAGATCCGGCATGCCTAGCAGCTTTATCAGCCGCCGCTTTTTCCCGCTCCGGGTCCTTGCCTTCCGCAATGAGCTCCGCATCGATCAGGCGATTGATGCGTTTGGAATACCAAGTCGACTCCAATACCGTATCATTTTGGTCGTATACGGCTTGTTTCCATGAATCGAATTCCGTGCGAGACAAAGTACCGTCGGGCATTTTGGTCCTAATGAGCCTTCCTGGTGCATCGTAATACATAATGGGGGTAACCCCGATTTCCACCAATTCCTTCTGATCTTCGTAGCTGTGCGTGACCGAAAAGTATGGTTCGTATTGTTTGATGGCATTGCCTTTGTTGTTGAATACAGTCCTTCCGCTGCCGATCCATCTTAGCTGCTTCTGGCTCAGCTTGGAAGTATCAATATTGGAAACAGTGTAGGAATCGTCGGAGTGCACTACCACTTGCATTGCTGGCCCCGGTTCTGCCTGAGATTTCTTCATCACGACTTGTCCGAGGCCATTGGAATATTCAAAGCTGATCTGCACGGGCGAATCGTTGATTATCTTGAAATGCTCCTCCCTTGCAATGGAGGCGACAACCGCCGGTTTGCCCAAATTTCGGTATGCGAAGAAGTCATAAACGAATCTTGCCGTAGCATGGTTCAGTAATTCTTTTCCATTCGCAACCAACACGTCGGAAGCTGTCGAATGGAAGAAATCATGAACCAGTTCGTCTTCAGTTGGAGAAGTAAACTCATACAAGCCAAGAAGGTCGTCAGCTTCATTTCCTTTTCCGTATACCGCCATAGCTTTGACCAAGCCCAATTCATCCTCG
Source organism: Neobacillus bataviensis (assembly GCF_019969725.1). The sequence goes on along the minus strand of NZ_JAHXYW010000016.1, from coordinate 52,068 downwards.
ATTACTTCAAAAATATTGTGATTCGGGTCTTTCATCCGTTGTGGTTTAAGCGTTCTGTAATTAAAAAGGTCCACCGTTGTTTTATTCCCTAAAGAGTCCTCGGTTTCTACGATGAATAGATAATTGGTATCGTATTTTAACTTTGTCTCGGCATCGTAAGCATCCGTATAGGAAACAGGAACATAAAAACGGTTTTGAGCGTCGGCTTCGTCCTCCCCAATGTCGATAAATTGGACGGTCCCCGTTCGGATCCACCAACAGTCACTGCCTTCAAGGCGTGTGAATTTGCCCTCCAGCATCAAGCTTTCGTCAACCTTTACGTCAAAAATATCGTTTATAAGAGCCGGCGTGTAGGCTAATTGATAGCTTTCATACGGAAGCGCCAATTCTGCCAGCCTATATAAAGGAAGGGCATCCTTGGCATTGCTGCTTCGATAGAGGGTGCGTGTATGTTCAATCAATCTTTTCTGAGAAGTATCTTGTACAGGTTGATGGTCCGTTAGATGGTAATCCACTTCAACCGCAGCCGCAAGAACATTCTCGAAATCATTCACGGAATAGAATTGCTTGCTTTTTGCAACATTCTTTAACTCGTAAGTCTTCACTTCTGCAGGTAGTCTTAGTCTGTATGAAGACGGAGTATCAATATCGTTGGTGAAGCTTCCATGCATATAGGTAATCAGTGTTTTGCTCTGAACTTCCTGTGTTTCGATGGGCAAGGAACGATCCGCTTTGATTCTCGGATAAACCACCGTGGCTGATTCTAACACATTCCCATATTCATCTAGTTTGATGTTAAGAGTATGTGTAATGCGTGGGTCCTCAGTGTTCCGCTCGTAGCTATAGTTGATGGCTTCTCGTTCTTTAACGACAAAAATGGCATGCTTGTTTTGCCCTTTTGGCTGAAGCAGTTCGATTATGCAATTATGCGTTGCTACGGAATAGGGTGTGAGTTGTTTTTTTATTTGGTCAGATTTCGCTCCTAGTATCGGGGAATCGAGAGCAAACGTTTCTGAACGCAAGCCCTGGCCTTTGCATGCACGCAAAGCCTCCCTCCATTCCTGAGCGTTGAGATGATCGATCAAGGCTGGTGACAATCCCGGTGCGGCAATGATCTGGGCATCGGGTAAATTAGCTTCATAGTTGGAAACATCATCAAAGCCCTGCCTTGCCATTTCCTCATACCAATATTCATGAGCAAACGGATTAAGAAGATTTTCCCTGCCGACGAAGGCTCCAGTATGAAACCATCTTTTTGTAACAACCGGTTCCTGATGCAGATTTTTGTCCACGATATTGCTCGCATCGCTCTTGGCCCATTGTTCAAAATCTTCGGTATCCATTTGTTCTGCCATGCCAAAACCCCTGAATTCTCTTTCGGCATGATCATAATAGCCGTGACGGTACCGATAGGAACTGACAAACCTGTAACCCGAAATTTTATCGATTGTTTCCGTTTTTGAAATACAGTGTACTGGAAAATGCAGCTTGGTAACCCACGGTCTGCCTGCGAGCTTGTCTTCGATGTAGAATTTAGTCGAGGGAGTATACTCCAGATGGACCTCTTTGCCAAGATTGTTTTTGTAGGAAATCATGATGTGGGGTTTTTTTCCGCCCATCAGGTCTATGTATTTCATTGGCGAATAGGCATCCTTGGCAAGAGTGCTTGACCAGACGATACAGGCAACGCCGTTGCCCAGCAAATCGTTGACCGTGATGTTGGAATCATGATGAATTTCCGGGAAGAGATCGATTTCAAATGGCGTCGGGTCGAACGCGTTTCCGCTTAAATTCATCCAACAGGTAAATTTGTTCTTTCCCAAATAAATCAAATCGGTGGTACCTGAGCCGTCAATATCGGACAAACGCAAGTACGATGGATTAAATGCATCAGGATGGTCAAAAACCGGAGCATGGTCCATCCACACTTTAGGGCCGAATCTTCCGTAACCGAGGTTTGGCCAATAGCAAACCTCCCCATTTCTTATTCTGACGATATCCGTCAAGCCATCGCCGGACATGTCCGCCAAAAAGACAGTTTGTTCCGGATCGGCGAAGACGAGATTAGGACCGGTTTCTTCATCAAAGGGCTTACACATTTTCTGAGAACTTTCAAATCCTTTTCTTCCCGCTGAATCATACCAGGTGAACACGTGATCTTCAGAAATCAAAATCTCCGGTTTTCCATCCCCATTAAGGTCAACCATCCGGACATTGGGATCCTCCATATTGATATTGGGCATGTTTTCAAAAGTCCGGAAAGCCTGCCACTGTTCAGTGTCACTCAATTCAAAAAATCCTTTTGGTACACTGTTCATAGTGACCAGTTGTTTGCTTCCATCCGCATCCAGATCCATTAATTGCAGCTGTGAACCTAGACCTGTAAAAGAAGGTTTCGGTGACACCAGCTTTGCCGGTCCAAACGTTCCGTCGCGCAAATTGTGTTTAAAAAACCAGCCTTCTCCCTGTTCGGTCAGAATGCCTGAAAGACCTTCGTTGAATAAGTCAACGAATTGATAGAGCGGATCCTCCAATCCCGCAGGTGCATGAATGAGAGCATCAGGTGATATGGCCTTGACATCTTTGTTCCAATCATGTTGCTGATAATCAAACTCCAAAGGAGGCATGTGTTTATGTGTGTATGTCCCGTCCGGTTTCTTGATGTATCCATTATCGGTGATGGAGGTTAAGAAGGTAAAATCCGCTTTGCTTGCGGAGTTGTATCCTAGGTTGAGGGATTTTACTAAAGCCGAACCGCCGGGAAGTTCAGCAAAATAATGAAACAGTAATACTCGTCTGCAAAGTCTTGTGGTCCTGATTTCAAAACCTGCCTTATATTCTGAAAAGGCATCGGTTCTAAAATCCCATTCCTTCACTTTTGTATAAGGGGGGTTACTGTCATATTCTCCGTAATCAAATACCGTTTGGAACAGGAAATCTGTTTCATTTGGATAGGCGTCATTTAGTTTTTTGTATGGTGTTTTGTTCCCGTAAAGCACCTTCTCTAAATACAGATTGGTGTATGTAATATTCCCGTTTTCCACGCGATTTCGATTGTGCAACAACGAAGTGTTACATCCTTTACCATCTTCTTTCTTATAAATAAAATGCGTGCAATTGCCCTTGTCATCGAAGACAAATTCAGGCAGCCATTCAAATATTTTATTAGCATCCTTTGGGTCGGAAATTCTTGAAGCGACACTCCATCCAAAAAGTGTCGTTACATTCTCTTTTGTAATGACACGCCATTTGATTTCTTGTGATGTTTTCCCCGACCACCTCTCAATTCTGGCAAATAGGCCTTCAATACGAGGTCTATAAAACCTAATCGTGAATAAGCCGTCTGGGGAATCTTTTTCCTTGATGATGTAATTCCCATCCATATCTATATGAAAACTGCCATCTTCCTTTTTGGTGAATTCCGGAACAAGGTCTTCAGCTTCTGAAAAAAGGAAAGTATCCGAATCCACATTATCAAGATATTGGGGTAGACCTTTTTCTGTTTTGCGTTTTATGTTCGGCAGGCTTAAAGTCCATCCCAAACCGAAAATACCATTTCCTCCGCCTGAATTATAAGTTAAATTTAAAGAAGGGGAAGCGCCGCCCCTCGTTTGAGAGAACGGAAGGGGGATGGAAAAGGTAGCAGTTCCATTTACCGCATTTACAGAAAACTTCTCATCAATTCCTTTAATGGCACCTCCGCCTTTTGGTAAAGAAATGGAAGGAACCTCAATGCCATTGGACTTTGTTTTACCTCCATCTGTTTTGAGAAATTGAGAGGACTTTGAGTTTTCATTTTCTTTTTTCATTTTTATCACCTCTTTCAATCATCAACATTTAGCGGGTTAAATTCATTATTGTTCAATTTTTTAAGAAATTCCGGATAACTCATACACTGCATTTCAATCACACCATAATTATGGTAACTTAGGAGAATTTTGTAAATTAAAATCTTTTTACAAAAAAAAGGTTTTTTCGAGTAATTTCAACATTTTTCACTACAAGGTAACTAGTAAATCTATTGAAGTTTCACTTGTACTTTTTAGATTGAATTTTTTTTGCAAAATTATTAAATAGATTAATATATAAAAAACGCCTTCAAAATTTATTTTGAAGGCGTTTTTAGCATATCTGTGAAATTTAATTTAGTTTTCTTGTTTCTTAATCTTGGGAAAGCGTGGATACATAGTATGATGAACCTACCAAACACTTTCCTCAGACACATATGTGAGGAAGCGAACCTCTATTATTATATATTAAAACTCCTTCTGTACCGAACATCTGATCTTTGACAAAAACAATTTGTAATAAATTACTTTAATGAACTAATAATTTCCTCCAGCGTTTTACCATTTGCGTTTTCTTTAGGTGTTTTAGCTGGTTTCACTGTTGGATTTTCAAGTTGATAGTTTTTCACGATATAATTCATATCTTTCATATCTACGATTCCGTCGAAGTTGATGTCCGCGCTGCGATCGGATGTATTCCAATTGGTTTTTAAATAAACTGCGTCATCAATATCAATCAAGCTGTCTTTATTGACATCGCCGGCTTTGGCTGATTTAAAAGAAAGCAATCGCTGTTCCCCAATTCCACCTTCACGGCCGATTGTGAATGATTTCTCGATTGTAAAATGACCTGGTACATCAAACTGTAATGTTAATTTTTTACGATCAGAAGGCAATCCGTTCACTGTAAACTTAGCATCGGCAGTTACTTTCCCTTCATACGTGTTGCCCAGCTCGTCCTTTACGGTTACTTTCGCACCTAATGCAAGATAGTTGACATACATAGTGAGTAGTTGCCCATATCCATCTCTATAATAGATTCCTTCCCCATTCATATCTCCATTTATCTGGGAATATTTTGGCCATACTTTTACAGACGGATGAGCTGAAACTGCAGTTGTATTTGTGCCGTTCTCAGCTGTATAAATTGCATTTGTTACTGACATATTAACGTAAGTATCGATGAACTTATCTTCTTTGACTTTTGCTTTTACTTGTAATAAAGGAAGTGTTGCAGATGCTGGGATGGTACCTGAAAGTGTCTTAAGTGAGACTGATAGACCACTGCTAGTTTCTGTCGTTACCAATGTAACCTTATCTTTCAGCTCTTCTGGAACTTCAACTGATTCGATCGCAAGATAATCTTTGTTGAACTGATAGTTCCATTTCGCTTCCTTCCAGCTTGTGCTGTTGTTTGCTTTGGATGTAAAAGTGATTACATCGCCGGTTTTAACTTGTTTTTTATCAGGAATGGTGGAAATATAGTTCATTCCTTTTTTAACAAAAATGAATTCCTTCTGTATAGAAGAAAGACCAGCTCTGTCTTGAGTGTAAAAACTGATAGGCAGAACTTGTTGGTAGTTTTGTAAGGTAGTAGTATAATTGAAGTTCCCCATTTGATCTACCGTATGCGTCATTGGATAAGGTGTGGTGCCAGTTTTATAATTAAGACGGTTATTGCCCTGTTTTACATCTAATCCGAGAGCCACTGCATCTTCAATTTGTTTATCATATACTTTACCCTTGATTTGAATCGTTGGTGAAGCAGGGTCGATTTCAATTATTCCATCTTGCATTTCTGTTTCGATAGCTGGCATCTCATTATCAATGACAAACGGTTTTTCGATAATCGTTTCTTTTCCTTGATAATCTGTAAAGACAAATTTTAGATTATAGGAACCCGGTTCTGCCATTTGTGTATCATAGGAAATTGGGTTCTTTTTATCATCGGTAAACGGATAATAATTTCCATTAAAAGCAAAGCTTGTTGTCGTATTCTCGCTGATCCAAGCCCCATCAAAATTTCCGATAAATCCAAGCTCTTCACCTGATTTTGCATCTGTTAAAAACATATCAATCGATTTCATATGAGAATTTAACGAAAAATTCCCTCCTAGAACATTAGTACCTCCACTTCCCTGGATAGTCGTCAAAGTGTTTGCGATATTGATAGATTTTACACCTTCAGTTACTTTCCGAATTGCAAATGGAATTTGATAGGTATCATCTGCGTTATCTTTATTTGTAAAAGTAACATATCCTTCATAACCGCCGTTTTTCGCAGTGGATGGAACTTTGATTTCCGCAGAAACGGTTTCTTTTCCTCCTGCCTTCAATGTCACAGAAGGAGCTGTTTCCAATACTACACCGTTTTGAACGGCATCATTAGACATTCTTGTTGTCTGGTAGCTTACTTTCACTTCATAAGTCTGTTCTTGACTGCTGTTATTTTGTATCTCAATTTCTTTATTTGCAGTAATATCATTCTCACTCGCAAAATACGTTCCAAAGCTCAATGCGCCTGTAATTTCTTTCATCTTTCTTTCCTTATCGTTTACATTTAAGGTGAAAGTGTCATCATGTACCTCGAAGGAAGAAACAGCATGAACAGCTTCGTATGCATCAACCCGTCCTGCTCCAACTTCATACACGCTGTAAGTATAACTGCCTTTAACCGTATCTGCTGTATTCATTAAAGTACTTTTTACGTCCTCAGGAGAAAGCTTTGGATTGGCTTGTAGCATTAAGGCTGCTATACCTACAACGTGTGGCGTAGCCATAGAAGTTCCAGAGAACTTATCGTAAGCATATTTATAATTTCCTAAATAATTTTTTCCGCGATAATGATCTGATACAGTGGACATAATCGTACCGCCTGGTGCCATAACCTCCGGCTTGATATCGTACGTATTTAAAACTGGCCCGCGAGAGCTGAAGGAAGATATCGTATCATCATAAGCCATATATTTTTCATTTATTTCATTGAAAGTAAAGAAAGCTGGCCCTGTTTTTAAGGCTTCTTTCACTTCTTTTCCTTGCGCGCCTGACATGATTTGAGCCGGAATATAGCCAGGTATCTCTGTGAGTCTGTCGGTAATATATCCAGAGCCCAACTTATCAAAGATGAAGATAGCTTTAGCGCCGTTTTCTTTTGCATTGGCAACCATCTGGCTAACTGTTAAGCCTCCTCCTGTTGATATAAGGGCAATTTTGTCTTTGACATTTATTTTAGCGAAATCATCCATTGTTCCGAAATTTGCATCAACCACCTCAATGGTTTGACCTTTAAGCAGTCTGGATTCAATTCCAAATCCGGTTGTACAATAACGAATTTCAGCTGCAATTTGTTTATTTGTTGTATTAAATGTCCCAAAAAATCCAGGGAGAGCTACTTCCGTATTAGTTGATCCTACTGTAATCGCCAATGGAGAAGCAGCTGGAGAACCTACTGTATACATGGCTCCTCCACTATTTCCTGCCGCTAATATAGCATTCACACCTGATATAACTGCATTATTGACAGCAACAGAAATTGGAGATAAAGGACTATTATAAGTATTTCCGAGAGACATATTGATGATATCCATTTTATCTTTTACAGCCTGTTCAACACCTGCAATAATATTCTCTTCGGTTCCTGATGCATAGGGACCCAACACACGATACACATGTAAATCAGCATCTGGTGCTACGCCCAATTTCGAGTACATCGCATCATTTTTCTGCTGACCAGCAATGATTCCAGACACATGCGTTCCATGATCCGTGTAATAAGCGCGACCACCATTTTCAGGCTTCCCTGCATTTATCCAATCCTCATAAGTCGTTTCCATTGGGTCATTATCATCATCAACAAAATCATATCCACCTTTAAAAGCATCCTTTAAATCAGGGTGATTATAATCTATACCTGTATCCAATACCCCGATTTTAACTCCTTTCCCTGTAATTCCTTCTTTATGTAGTTTATCGATACCCATAAGTTCTTGGGGATCCTTACCCGTGTACGCCGATGTTCCTTCTGATGCGATCTCGGTTGTACTATCCAACTGAATTGTTTGGTTCTCCCAAACACTTTTTACTGCTTTTGATTTTAATAATTTCTTTACTTCGTTTGCAGGAAGAGTCATAGAAACTCCGTTATATACTTGCGTATACGATCTAGTTATTTTCCCTTTAATCTTTAAAGCTTCTAAGTCTTGCTTGAAGGTAGTATGGTCTTCTACTACAGATTTCTCTGCGTCCTCTAGACTAAGCTCTCTACCATTATATTTTTCTATTTGAACAGCCGTTTTTGCAGGCCTATTTTTAAACTCTATAATGACAGAAATCTCTTGGTCGCTTGTTAAGTCAGTCGTGGAGGACAATTGAAGTCCCGTTGTTTCAGTGTTCGTTAAATCTTGAATCGCTCTACGTTGTTCAGGTGTCAATTGTTTTAATACTTGATCTATTTTGGTTTGGTTAGCTGTATATTGTGCTTGCTGTGAACCTGTTGAAGGTTCACTAGTTTCTGCAAAAGCTGTAAATGAAGATAAAATTATTGAGGTTACAGCTGCAGTGGTCATCACCTTTAAAGCCTTTAATTTACTCTTTGTCATTAACTCAGCTCCTTTTATTGAAAATATATACAATTCAAATTGTACATGCAGGCAGTGGAAAGTAAATTGGGGGATTCGCCTATGGTCCATTAGGCCTATTTTGATAAATGAAGATGAAAAATCAGTTATTTCAATAGAGTTTTCAGTTGTTTTCTAGGGAAATTCCTGTAATTTTGTCGAAATTTTTAAAAATCAAAAAAATAAAATTGGGGGAAATAAACTTTATAAATCCTTCAATAAAACACTTTAATAAATATATTTGAAGAAAATAAGTCATATAGACTAGAGGGAACACAAAAAAGACCACATGATTGTGGCCAATATGATAAATTTGATCTTTATTTTGCATTTTCTTTGTCGCTGAACCGGAAAATTATTAAATAATAATTACAATTAGTGACAGAAAGCTATGTGAATTGAATCACAACCGCCCCCTGTAGGCCTATTATACTTTTTCTGGATAATATCGAGAATATCGAGTTTCCGAATGACACGTTAAGTTTTACTTCACACAATCCAGCAAAATGAAAAAACCTCAATCCTTTTAACCATCTAATCTTGTTTTTTTAAGGTTTTACCACTGTCATATATCGTGGTTTTGCGGAGATATGCACCGTTAAATCCATTTCCAATTCCATCTATTGTTCTGATTAAAGCCTGAAATAAATCTTTTCCCATCTCCACAACTCCCTGTTCAATCCTTTCCCCCTATCTTTTGGGTTGAATGAAGATAAAGTGTTTGGGGGAAATTTCATGTTTACGTGTAGGAAATGGAAAATGCAGAGTGATAAATTACTAAAAAAAGAGGAATTCTTATTAATAAGAATTCCCTCTCTTTCAAATTGTTTATACGCCCATTGTTCCCCACAAGCTAAGCTGAAATTTGCAATTCTCTTAAAATATCCTGCAGGGTCTTTTCATCAACTTGTTGCATAGGTGCCGGTGAATTATCAACATCACTGTTTTGTTTTAGATAGTTATCTATAACAAACTGTATATCCTTGGCATCAACAATTCCGTCGAAGTTAATATCCGCCGCTCTGTTATTTGTATTCCAAGCCTTTTGGATTGCTATCGCATCCTGGACATCGATCACATTATCTTGATTCACATCTCCAGGAACAGCAAACTCATAAAAGTTTCCAGCCATACCAGTATAGTATAGACGAAGCTGTCCCAACATGCTTCCATTCTTCTCGACCCCAAGTTGAATTTGTTTTTGCATCATAAAATGTCCAGGCAATTTCATTTCCCAAGTAAATGGTTTATCCGTAATCGGTAATTTGGAAATACGGTAATCTCCAACTCTAGCAATTGACGATGTTCCATCATATACAGTACCATTCGCATCGATTACTCGAATAGTTGCACCAAGTTTTGTATAATCTTTTAATAGTACTGCAGCTCCTCTTATTGAACCAGTTAATTCTGAAAAGGTTGACTGGAGTTGCCATTCCATTCCCGCAGAAGAAATAGTTATACGATTCCCTAGGTCAGTCGTGTACACAACTGTTGGATTTACAGCTGCGCTTACTGCAAATGCTGCATCCTTCACTTTCAATGTCAAATCGATAGCAGAAATATTTCCGCTCACTGTTTTCGATCCATCCATAGTCAGCTTCACTTTTGAAGTGTTGCCAGTCGTTTCAACATTCACCACGGATGTACCGTAATTCGCAAGTGCCTCATTCGCCTTTGCATCGACAATCTCAAAGTTTTGGCCGATGTTAGAAAGAGTCCATTCTGACGTTTTTAACTTATCTACGTTATTTAAAACGAGAGTAGCGGATACTGTTTCTCCCATTTTTACGTCTGTTTTATCAGTCGTCAAATATCCATAAGGAGTACCCAATTTAACGAAGTAGAAATTTTTCTTTGGAGTCTGATTTTTCCCTCCGTCATTTCCATTTACTGTAAATCGATTCCATGCGATGGTTTCAGTTATCGGTACATCAAAATTAATTGTGCCATCTGTCCCGACTGGAAGGGCAGGCTTAGTGCTACCGTTAATAGCATAAGTGACGGAGTTGATAGACTGATTTACATTGATTCCGGATGCCACCATCTTTTCTACTTCTTCATCTATAACCTTCACTTGAAGCGGAAACGTTTTTTGTCCCGGCAGATACTCGTAGACAGGAGATTCATTTCCATCTAAAGATGTTGTCATCGTTGGTCTGTTAGGGTCAACATAAACGTCATTATAAGTTGTAAAAATATGATCACGTTCACTTGTACCAATAACTTTAATTTGGTAATATCCAGGTTTTACATAACTTTGTTGAGTGGAGATTGGCTTTTCTGGGTTTCCAGTAAACGCATTGTATTTACCTTCAAATATCCTTTCAACATAATAATTTGTACTATCATAAAAACCATCAGTATAAACCGTCTCTATTAATCCAAGATCCTTTCCGGTTTTTCCATCTACCAAAACGACATCCAGCCATTTCATAGGAGATTTTAATCTGAAAGTCAGTCTTTGATTCCAAGTACTAGCACTAAATGGAAGCACTTGTAAATGGTAAGGTGAAAGGACATTTGTAGAAAGGGAAGTGGATTCTATTCCTTCTTCCATCGTTCGAACGCTAAACGGAATCCGATATTGTTCGTTTTTGTCGATTTGATTTGTGATGGTAATATAACCTTCATAAATGCCGGCTTTTGCAGTCGCTGGTATAGTTATGGAAACAGGCACTTTTTTTGTTTTTAATGATTGAACCGGAATAACCTTTGGAATATCTAATGTCACATTATTATAACTAGCATCTAATGATCCATTGGCATCTGTTTGAAATTGAACATCCACATCAAACTTTTTAATTTTATCTTCAAGGTTTGTCATTTTTACAGACTTATTAATAAATGTTTCTTCGTTTGCATAATGATTACCGAAACTAAGTCCACCTGTCTCTTCTTTTATTACAAAGTTTTCTTCATTGACGCGAACTGGGGTTTCATCTTGAACTTGGAGCTCCATCCCTGTGTGGACGGCACGATAGGCATCTACACGACCTGCTCCCACGTCAAATACACTATTCTTTCCTGCTAATGGTTTAGCTGTATTCATCAAAATCGTTTTAATATCACTTGGCTGAAGATTAGGCTTTACCTGTAGTAACAAAGCTGAAATTCCAGCTACATGAGGAGTAGCCATTGATGTACCGGACATGCGGTTATAAGCGAATTGGTAATTAGACTGATCATTTTTATAAATGGTGTAAGCAGGGACGCTTGATAGGACACTCACTCCTGGCGCTGTGATTTCCGGTTTTATATCATAATTAGTTCGTGTAGGTCCGCGAGAACTAAACCAAGCCAACTCGTCTCCTCCTGTATTTTCTTCTTTATAATTTTTAAAAGTCAATTTGTTATTGCCAGCAGCAAGTTGAGCTTTAAAGTCCACACCTTGTTCATAAGTCATTGTAAAAGTAGGAATAAAATTTTGGTCTTCTCTTACAAAGCTTGTAGGAGCTGCACCTGGTGTATTATTGTACGTTAATACAGCAAGCGCTCCATGTTCTTTTGCATAGATAACTTTTGTTTGCGTTCCAATACCACCCGTATTGACTAAGACTATTTTTCCATTAACATCTTTATTCGTGTAATCTGCTGCTGTTCCTACACCTAAATCAACAATTTCTATAGTCTGTTTTTCAAATGATTTTAGATTTGATGTAAAATTTGAATAGAGATTGCTTAAATCGTAAGTTTTGTTTAATACACCATCTAGTTCTCCTGTATATTTTGCAACCGGAATAGGAGTACTGCTTGCCCCCACTGTCAATGCCAATGCAGCTGCTCCGGGAGATCCAACTGTATACGAATAAGGTCCACTATTACCTGCAGCAACAACTGCTGTCACACCATTAAGAACAGCATAGTTGATGGCAGTACTCGTAGGGAATTGCGGATCATTTATATTGGCCCCTAACGAAAGATTAATTACATCCATCCCATCCTTAACTGATTTTTCAATTGCAGCTAAGATATCATCTAGCTCGCCTGTTCCATATGGTCCTAAAGCACGATATCCGTATAATTCCGCATCAGGAGCAATTCCCGCTACAGCTACACCGCTCGTATTTTTTGCTCGCCCTGCAATCGTACCTGAAACATGGGTACCATGACTCGTATAATAGGATGATCCACCTTCGTTAGTCTCTGGCTTCCCAGACTTTTTCCAATCATCGTATGACGTTTCCATTGGATCTGAATCGTTATCCACGAAATCATATCCACCCTTAAAAGCAGCTTTTAAATCAGGATGATGATAATCGACACCTGTGTCAATGACTCCGACCTTCACACCTTTTCCTGTAATACCTTCTTTATGTAACTTGTCCACACCTAGAAATGGAATACTCTCTATTCTTTTAGTAGATTCTACTTCTTCATTAGATTCTGATTTAATCGGCGGTTCGATAGTAAATGTAACACTTTTATAAACCGCTTTTACAGCATCCGCTTGAAGAAGAGTCTCTACTTCGTTCGCAGGTAGTTTCATAGAAACACCGTTGTAGGTTGTTTTATATGAACGTGTTATTTCATAAGACTTTTTTCCAGCCTTTTCTAGATTGGATGGAAAAATTTTCTTTAAATCAGCATCAAATGTAGCGTGCTCATGGTCAACCTTGTTCTTCGCTTGTTCTGCTGTCAAGTTCTTGCCTTTAATAGCAGCATCAAGTACTGCAACTTTCTCAGGTTTAGATTTAAACTCGACAATTACAGAGATCTCATTATCGCTCTTTAATTCTTCTTCATCAAATCCTTGTAGTCCATTTCTTTCCGTGACTTGAAGTTTTGTCAATGCGTCCCGCTGCTCTTTAGTCAGAGAAGCCAAGATTTGTTCAGCCTTTGTACTATATACTGTTCCGCTTTTAGGTAATATCGTCTCCGCACGTACTTTAGATGGGAAACTAAGATACATATTAGATAGACTGCTAGAAATTAAACCTACCCCCAATGTAAGGGTCATCGCTTTTTTTATAAACTTCTTTTTCATTCTCTCTTACATCTCCCCAATTAATATATTTTTCTGACAATAGTTCTCTTTCTACAAATGTACAAGCATCTTTTAAAAGAGTAAATTGGGGGATTATACATGAAACTATAAACTTATATTTATAGTATTTATTGTTTATAAATGTTATAAAACCTCGATTAATAAAGAATTTTCGGGTATTTTTAGAAAAAAACGTTATAAATTTTGTCGAATTTATCATTGTGATTGGGGGAAAAATGGAGGGTCTTCATAATATCAAAAAATAATCTAAATTAATAGAATTTAAATAGTAAAATAATACACTACGCGAGAGAAATCTTCACCGCTTTGAAAGACGGAGGACAAGTTATCATGCCTCTTCATAAGACGGATTGGAGTCCCTTGTACGGGCAAATTAGAGATAAGTTTGGAGTTATCTCCAAGTGAATGTTCCGGGGGAGCAGCCGCAGTAATAACACAATGACTTTCCTACCACAACACAAAACAAGCCTCCTGTTGGCGATTGGACAAGAGGCTTAATTAGATGCATTTGTTCTACTTAGCTATTTAACTGTTTCACTTTCAAAGGCTTTTTCCCCTTGCTCACCTGGATGATTTCCCCGATAATACTGATAGCAATTTCTGCTGTTGTTTCTGCGCCCATTTCCAATCCGATTGGGGAATGGACTCTATCCAGCTGTTCCTCGTTAACCCCTTTGCTTTTTAATTTATTGAAAATGTGTATGACCTTGCGTTTACTGGCGACCATTCCCACATAAGCAATTGGAAATTGCAGTGCCGTTTTCAAGACAATATCATCACCATCTTTGGTCACAATCACTACATATGACTTTTCATTGAGATTAGCTGCAAGCAATGCCTTCTCTATATCTTTGTCAACAAAAAGGTTTGTCGCATTTGGAAAGCGCTCCTTCGTACAAAAATCAACGCGGTCATCGATAATGCAATAAGGTAATTCGAGGAAATCAGCGAGCTTTGCCAAGGCATGGCCTAAATGACCGGCCCCACACAGAACGAGTTCAGGCCTGCTTGTATAGACTTCAATAAAGACCCGTAACGTTCCCCCGCAACTCATTTGAATTCCGTCTTTTGCATGTCGATTCAATTTGTATTCAACGATTTTCGATTGGCCATTTTGGATGGCCTTTACACTTTCTTGGATGATATAGTGTTCAGCCAAGCCCCCTCCGACTGTTCCTTCAATCGTACCATCCCGATATACAATCATTTTACCAACATGCCTGGGAGTCGAGCCCTTGGATTCAATTATCATAGCTAAAGCAAAGGTTTCGTTTTGACGAGTCAGCAAAGCCACTTTTTCCATTAGTAGCATGAATAGCCCTCCCCCTTTTTTGAAAAAATCAATTCGTTTGATATTGCTTCGAGCTAAGAAAATAGCGTAATAGATTTAACGCGACAGTTTTTCTGTAGACGGCCGTGGAGCGCTGATCGTCGATTGGACGTATGATTTTATCGAAGTCTGCCACAACCTGAGCGATTTCGGAATCGGCTAATGGTATGGTTTTTCCAACCAGCTTCTTCTCGATATTTAGGGAACGAACCATCGTGGGTCCGACCGCCCCGAAGGCGAAGCGAACATCTTCGATTCGGTCATCATTGATCCGGATATAGCCTGCAAACCCTACTTTTGCAATCGCATCTGCGTTACGGTTGCCAACTTTCTCAAAAAAGACATGAGCATCTTCTTCTAATACAGATGGAAGGATAATCTCCGTAACGATTTCATTTGGATCGCGTTGCACTCTTCGCGGCCCTTTAATAAAATCGTTAATCGCAACGATTCGATCACCATTTACAGAACGTAACTTAAGCTTTGCATTATATACATATAAAAGCGGCAGCGTATCGCCGGCTGGGGAGGCGTTGCAAATATTGCCTCCCAAGGTTCCCCGATTCCGAATAGCCGGGGCCGCAATCGATTTAATGGCGTTTTTTAAGGCAGCAGGAATTAATGGATGATCCAATAATTCACTATAGGTACAGCAGGCTCCGATGTGGAGATCCTTGTAAAGGTGATACACCTGTTTTAATTCTGAAAGGTGATCAATAAAAACAATCGGTTTAGGAATTTTCGGTGGTATGCCCCTCCGGCTTTTGTGAAGAACCATGACATCGGTGCCTCCGGCGATTATCGCACAGTCTTCTTGATTCAATTGGCTCAAGGTTTGATCTAAACGATCGAAGCGATAGGCGGTTATTTTTTCTGCCATAGGCCGTCACCTTTTTTCGCTGCCAGATTAATCGCATCCACGATCATATTGTAGCCGGTACATCGGCACAAATTTCCAGAAATGCCATCCCGAATTTCTGCCTCTGAAGGATGAGGATTGTTCGATAACAAAGCGGCACTTGCCATGATCATCCCCGGAATGCAATAGCCGCATTGCACTCCTCCGGCATTGGAGTAGCTCTCATCTAAAAGCTTAAATTGTTCCGTTTCCATGATTCCTTCGATCGTTTGAATATCGGCACCGGCAATCGCACCAATCGGAATTAGGCAGCTGTTTTGCAGGAGGTTATTTACAAACACACTGCAGGCCCCGCATTCCCCTTCCCCACAGCCTTCCTTTGTTCCGATTAACTCAAACTCATCCCTTATTAAATCTAGTAACCTTGCATTAGGAGGAGCGTTCGTTTCTACGACTCTTCCATTTAGGGTAAATTTAATCAATCCCCTTCACCTTCTTTCCTCCAAAGGCTTTCAATAATGACTTCCGGTGTAATCGGAATTTGCTGAAAAGAAGTTTGCAGTGCATCCTCGATTGCGGCCTGGACGGCTGGAGCGCCGCCGATTAACGTCAATTCCCCTGCGCCTTTCGCCCCGTATGGACCATCCGCATACGGGTTGTCAAAGACCTTGCTATCAATGGACACCACATCCATTGCAGTCGGCGGTCCATAATCCGATATGCTTTTTTGTTGGATTCTGCCTTTCTTTGATGACATTTTTTCTAAATATCCATACGCTAATCCTTGAGCCAGACCACCATCAATTTGGCCTTTCATAATCCGTTCATCGATAACCTTCCCTACTTCATAATTGCCGTATACTTTTTCTAGCTTGACATTTCCTGTTAACGTATCTACTTCTACTTCCACGATATTTACGCCCCAGGAATAAGCCGGGTAGGCATCTCCCGTGAAGGTTTTTTCGTCCCATGGAATCATTTCACGGTGAACATAATGCTCCACGACTTCCTGCTCTACCCCACTTTGCCATTGTGCCTTCAGTTTTTTTGCCGCCCGTTCTAACAACTTTCCGACAATCATCGTCGTTCTTGAGGCTACGGTCGGTCCGGAGTCTGGAACCTCTTTTGTATCGGGATCAGGGTACAAAACTCTTTCGTATGGAAGGTCGAGTTCTTTAGCGACAATTTTACTCAATGTCGTATAGATTCCTTGTCCCATGTCAGAATTGGAGATTTTTAGCCATACCAGGTCGTCCTTTGATTTCACTAGCTTGACCGTTGCTTTAATATGATCTCTTTCGCCGCTGCCTGTAAATCCGCAGCCGTGAAGGAACAATGAAGTTCCAATGCCTTTTTTATAACGGTGATTTTGTTGATTCTGACGCTGAAACTCCGCTTTTTTCGTTTTGTACTGTGACGCGTTAAGCAGGTCCTCAATCATATCTTCTACTAAGATTGGATCTCGGAATATTCCTTTGGTGATGGTGGGGTCTCCTTGCTTGACGAGGTACTTTCGTTTATATTCTAGCGGCTCGAAGTTTCCTAGTTTACTAAGGTGCCCGATATGGCTTTCGATTCCGGCAAAGCTTTGCGGGGCTCCAAAGCCTCTGAAGGCACCGTTCGGAACGGTATTGGTTTTTAAAACATAACCTTTTGCATGGAAATGCGGAATATTATACACTCCAGCACTGTTTATTAAGGCACGCTGCAGCACGACTTGGCTCAATCCTGCATTCGCTCCGCCATCGAGGTAAATGTCCACACACATGCTCAAAATATTTCCTTCCTTATCAAGGGCCGTTCGATAGGTGAGTTTGGCCGGATGCCTTTTCGTCGTCACCACCATATCCTCAGACCGGTCGAATACGAGCATCACCGATTTTTTGACGGCTTTTGCCGCAACGGCGACGTGGCACGCCATCATCGAAGGAAACTCTTCTTTGCCGCCAAAGCCTCCGCCGGTCGGGCTTTGAACCACCCGGACCTCATCGTCACCGCAGGCTAACGCGCTTATCAATGCATTTTTTATATAATAAAGACATTGCATGGATCCCTGGACGACAATTTCATCTTCCTTATAAATGGCGAGCATACCTTGCGGCTCGAGATAAACATGCTCCTGATAACCCGTATCATATTCTTCTTCGATAATTTGATAGGCTCCCTGCTCGATCGCAGCAATAGTCTCTATGCTTTCTCCGAATTCATAGCTTGCCATATTGATCCCGGATGCCGATTTTTGTTGGATTGCTTCATCTAATGTATAGACAGCTTGATGTTCTTCAAAATCAATCTTCACTTCATCTAACAAACGGTAGAGGATATCTAGCTCTTTTCCAACGAGCATGAAAATCGGCTCGCCAATATAATTGACCCACTCATTGGCAAAAATGGGCTGATCTTCTTGAATAATTTTCACATAATTGGGTCCGGGGATTTTCTCAGCGCCTACCGCTTCATAACCCTCAGGAAGGTTTGGTAATTGGATGGATTTGATTTTTCCATAAGCAATCGGCGACCGAACCAAAACACCATACACCATATTTTCCACTTTCACGTCACTAATATAGGGCAGCTGGCCCGATACCTTCCCTTTATGATCCTTTTTGGGCACTGATGTACTTATGTCTTTGAGAACCATTGCAACAACACCCTTCTGTGCCAAAGGGACGGTTCTTGTGGTCTTAACTAATCTGATTTAAGCCATGAGAACCGTCCCTCTGGTATTCGTTTATGATTCATTTATATTCAGGAAATATTGAGAAATTCAAGCTTTATTGTAATCAATTGCTTTTTGGTAATCCTCCGGCGTATCAACATCCATTAGTACTCCTGGATCACCTACAGTAAGGTATGTCTTTTCGTAACCGCCGAGGACCACACGCAAATTACTTTCTGGATTGGTTTCGAGAATTCTCTGCTTCACTTCGCTTGATAATTTGATGGGGTGGCCGCCTTTATAGTGAAAGCTTGGAATCACTACGTCCCCTATGTGTTTGGCTATTTGATGAACTGTCTCTTTTTTTACAAGGGGACAGTCCCCGGGTGTGATAATTAAGTCAGAGGCATTTACTTCGTTGCAGCCCCTTTGAATGGAGCTAAACATTCCCTTGTGAAATTCTTCATTATAAACAAATTGGATCTGAAAGGAATAGTCATTTTTACTGCTGAGTTTCGCCACTTCTTCCTGAATAATTTCCGCTTGATAACCCGCTACGACGATGACCCTGCTGCATACTCCTTCAAATTTAGATATCGTTTGCTCCAATATGCTCCTTTTCCCCAGTGGCAGAGTCATTTTGAAAGCATTGGCCCGGCTGGAATATCCAGCAGCCAAGACGATTGCTTCCATATTATCACCTTCTATCTATCGTTAAATCTAACTCCGATGCCTTAATCATAATCATTCATTTCTTCATCTCTTATTTTCTATTTTATGGCCAGAATCTTTTTTGATGAACTAATTCTCTATGACAATCAACCATTAAATATATGAAACACTATCTCATGTCTTTTCTTATAATTGGAGGTTACCCTCATGCATTAGTAAGTTAAGAATTAATGTTGATTTTGCCTCTTGTTGATTTGAGGATATAGGACATAGCCAATCCTAAAATGAGGAGAACGGTCAATTAAGGAGGGGTCGTAATGCCCTAACTTATCCGGGAAGTGAGAGAATTCTCCTTCACAGGGTAAATGAAAGACAAAACCCATCTAGCAATCACGAAAACGGTCAATTAAAGAGAGTCATAATCCCCTAACTCATTTGGGAAGTTAGAGAATTGTCCTTCATAAGGTAAATGAAGGACAAAACCCATCTAGTAATCAGGAACAACGGTCACTAAAAGAGATTCATAATGCCCTAACTCATCCGGAAAGTGAGAAAAATGTCCTTCATAGGGACAAGAAGAACAAAACCTATATATTCAAGATGTTTTTCTTCTTTTCTATTAACTAATTTTGATTTCTGGTCAAAATACTTTAGGTCCATTACTCAATTTCTATGCTTCTGCCCATATTTGATATAGACGGGCTCTAATTTCCTTTCTAAGTGTATTATATAGTGTAATGTCTAAGTAATTCTCCAACTTTAGAAAGGAAGTGTTAAAAATGGATAATGCCATACCACATTTTGCTGGTGCTAATGTTATTCCCCAGCCAGCATTGTCTTATGGATTCGGCTGTGCGGCTCCTGTTTATGGAGGTTGTTTTCCTGTTCATGGGTGCAACGAATTTATCATCATCGTAGTGCTGTTCATTTTATTAATTATTGTTGGTGCAGTTTGTTTCTGCTGAAAAATGAGCCCTATTAAATAATCCTCCTCTTTACTCCAGAGTGAGGATTATTCCCTTAACAAAAATGGACCAGTTGGGAGAAGGAATTTAAAAAAAGTGTTAGTAAGGTATTTATTAAAATAAAAAAGTTCCTTGTCCAGAAAAGACATAGGAACTACATAATTGAGCCATTTTTTATCTACCAACGATTTTTAGTGGGAGATTCTTCACACCATTCACGATAAAACCACGCGCCATTTCCAAAGGTTCATCATTTATCCTTTCGAATTGAGGAATTCTAGATAGCAGCAACGATAAGGCAATTTTTGCTTCCATTCGAGCTAATGGTGCACCCAAGCAAAAATGAATACCATGACCAAATGCTATATGCGGATTCGGATTACGAGTCATATCAAATTGTTCCGGATTGGCAAACTTATCGGGGTCACGATTCGCTGAACCGATCCAAGCGATGATTCGACTTCCTTCAGGAATGGTTGTGCCGCTAATTTCAATATCCTGCTTCGCAAATCGGAACATGGCTTGGACTGGAGAACGATAACGCAGCGTTTCTTCAATTGCAGAAGGTAGTAGGTCCAAGTTGTTGCGAAGTCGTTCCAACTCATTCGGCTGCTCCAATAAGGTAAGGACCGTATTACTAATTAAATTTGTGGTTGTTTCGTTACCGGCAACCAGCAAGAGCCAGCAAAATGATAATACATCTTCCTCGCTTAAATGCTGATGATCCTCCTCTGCCTGAATTAAGGCACTAATAAGATCACCTTGCGGATCTTCTCTTCGTTTCGTAATAATCTTTCGGAAATATTCATTCATTTCTTGGTGAGCTTTTGTCGAGTCTGCACTCGTTCCACCGATTGCTTGATCTGCGGAGGCAACGACCTCATCTGACCAATACTTGAATTGTTCACGGTCACCACTTGGAATACCGAGCATTTCGGCTATGACGATAACGGGTAGAGGATAAGAGAGATCTTGTACAAGATCAAAATTTTCTTTATCTGAAATTCGGTCAAGAAGCTCATTCGTAATGTCATGAATCCGTGGCTCAAGTGCTTCAATTGCACGTGGGGTAAAAGCGCGACTGACAAGTGAACGCAATTTCGTGTGTCGTGGTGGATCACTCGTAATCAAACTAGAGTTCATTCTTGTTTGCATGGAGGCAGTTGCTTGTGGCAAGTTTTTATCAACGTATTGTGATGAAAATCGAGTATGATCTGATAGGACAGTTTTAACATCATCATAGCGAAAAACAGACCAGATGTTATAGGGTTCAAAGAATAGTACCGGTTGTGTCTCACGCATCATTTTGTACATCGGATAAGGATTCCGGCGTATTTCTGGTGAAAAGAATGATTCCATCGTATCAGCCCCATTAATCAATGATATTTAAGTCTACAAATATAAATATAACCTAATCTATATATTAATGACTAATTGTACTAATAGCCTTTTAAAAAGAATACTCCTTCAGTAAATGACTGAAGGAGTTTACTTTATCTTTGTAAAAATGATAAAAACTCAGCCCTGGCATCTGATTGTTCAGCAAATACGCCACGAGCAGCGGTGGTAGTAGTGGTAGCGTTTGATTTCTTTACCCCTCTTCCACACATACACATATGTTTGGCTTCAATAACGACCATCGTCCCTCTTGGCTGAAGAATTTCCTCAATTGCCTCGGCAATTTCGTTGGTGAGACGTTCCTGTACCTGAAATCTCTTAGCATATCCCTCTACTAAGCGTGCCAATTTAGACAGACCTGTAATTTTATCATTAGGAATATAACCTACATGGGCTACACCGAAAAATGGCGCAAAATGGTGCTCGCAAAGAGAATGGAATTCAATGTCTTTCACCAGAATGAGCTCCCTATGATTTACATCAAACGTTTTCTCTAAATGGGTTTTCGGGTCTTCCCGGTTTCCTTCCGTATATTCAAGAAATGCTTTTAGCACCCGATACGGCGTCTCTTCAAGGCCATCCCGATCAGGATCATCTCCGCATAATTCAATCAGATTTCTAAAGGCTGACAAGATTTTAGTAACCTGAACATTTTTTTGATTGTCCCTAGCGTAAGGATCATCGATCATTCCAGGAAATTTATTTGAAATAGACTCT
Organism: Neobacillus bataviensis; assembly: GCF_019969725.1. Next base: position 30,056 of record NZ_JAHXYW010000016.1, on the reverse strand, counting down.
AATTCTTTTATAAACATAGTTTTACAGACCTTTCTCTTTCGCTAACCGTAATCCTCTCTGGATCAGTTCAGGGAATTCCGGATGAAGCGTTTGGATTCCGTCCAACTGTTGAAGGAGGACATTTTTCCAAGAAGTAAGCACATGATGCTGCTCCATAAGCTCAAAGATTTCCACTCGCAGCAGCCAATCCTCTGGAAAGTCAGAAGATAGCTGATCGAGTACTCTTTTCAGAGCTTCTTCCAATTTTTCACGGATCATGACCGTTTCTCTTAATCTCCTTACATCGCTGTAAAGCTTTTCAAGCATGGTTTCTTCCTTTTTCTGCAGTGGCTTCTGTACCACTTCTTCCAAATCGGAGTAAAACTGTTCGGAGTCTGCTGCTCCAGCAAAGACAGAAGTAATGGTCTCTCCTACTACTAAGTCAAACATGCCCCATTCCGGATGATAGAGAATCACATCATTCAATAAAACGGTACAGTTTTCGAAAGAAATAACGAGAAGCCTTTCTTGTTCACGTAGGAATTGCTGAGGAATTCCTGTCACGGTCACACCGCTTTCATATTGAAGCGTGTACTCTTTTCCTATTTCCATTTCTCCTAGCGGACACGTGGATTTTTTCAATCTTCCAACCGGGGCACTGAATCCATCTCCATGGCTTCCCTTCCCATGTCCTCTCAGTTCTTTATGATTATAGGCTAAAGCCGATGGCCCTTGTGTTCGAATGTAGCAAGCCTCACCGTTCGAATCTTTTAAAATGGTACTTACGGTTCCAGTTAGCTGAACGCCAGAATCATATTGGATGGTCGCCGTATGGTTAGAGCGGAGTGCCTTTTCGAGGCTTTCAGTCCCGCCTTTATTGAACGCCATATTGCTGGCAAATTCCTTAACCGCCTCAATTAACTGCTCAAAGCTCTCACATACAAACAATTGTGGTTGAGGCTTTGTGATATCAAAGCCGGTTTCAATTACAGTCTGTAAATCAAATGGCCGCTTTTCGACTGAATCCGTTAGACTGCTTCTTCCTTCCGCCACGGAAGACAGAAGTCCTGCACCATAAATTTTTGGTTCCTCCATGGTGCCGATTAACCCGTATTCGACCGTCCACCAGTACAGTCTGGAAATTTGCTCTGCCTCTGAAAGTTCGGTGACATTCGCTTGTTTTTCTTCAAAAAGTGCTTTTGCTGCAGCAATCTCTTTTTCTGTAGCTGTTCCGGTTTCTAAAAGGTTGGAGTATGCTCTGGTTGCTTCAAACAATTCATGTTCTTCGCTTGTGGCAAGTGCCTTTGAGCCAATGCTTCCAAATAGTTTTACATATTCCGAGAATTTCTCGTCTACTAGAATGGGAGCATGTCCCGCCGCTTCATGAATGATATCAGGAGCAGGAGTATATTGAATATTCTCCAGCTTCCGAATGTCTGAAGCAATCGGTAAAATGCCATGGGCCTGAAAATCGAAGAAAACCACTCCAGGAATGAATCCATCAATGTTGGCGGCACTCCAGCCGAAAGGTGAAAGTGCTTCGTTCATATCATGGACATTCGGAATTTTTTCAATTGAAATACCGGAGGCTGTTAAACCGCCCGTGTAGGCTGGATGGGCAGATTCTTTAAGGAAATGATGATTTTGTCTCATCACATAACGCCAAACAGCCTGATCAATCGCTGTGTATTTTTCATATTGCTGATCCACTACATATTTTTGTAAATGTTTCGGAATTTTTGTTAAAGTTGCTTCCATTTGCTGTCACTCCTTGTTGAAAAATAAAAAAGAGAGTCCTCCATCCCAAATAAGGGACGAAGTGACTCTCCGCGGTACCACCCTTTTTGACCCAATCGGGTCCACTCTAAAAAATATGCCCATAAAGCTGCATGTGTAATTCGTACATCTTCTCACCTGGACTTTCACCACCCGTCCAGTCTCTATTGGCTGTTAAGAAGGTACTACTAGAATGCTAGGCTGTTATATTTACCAATATACTTAAACGCTAAAACGCTTTTAAGTGTTAAAGTATATTAATAAAATACAAGGTAAATTGACATCTTGTCAAATGTTTTTTTAAAATAATTTTTCATAAACGCTTACTTTTTTGCAGAAAGAGAAGCAAGTGCAGATTCATCGAATCCTTTCACCAGTAGCCATACTGCCAAAATCATTTCATTTGCTGCAACTGGCAGTGACAATATACTCCAAACAGATATTTGTTCAATCACACCGAACATTACGAGCAATCCATAAATAAAAACAAGAGTTGCCCCCGTCATGCCCAAAATAGGGATAAACCTGGGTACGAGCCTCGATTTATAGAAAATATAACTATACATCATCGTATTGATACCCAGCATGAAAAGAGGACCAAGCATAAATGTCCATGCATGTATTGCTTTTAATACGATACCTGAAGTTTGAAAGGATTCGGAATCCGGGGCTCCTGCAGCTGCAAATTCCTGACTTAAGGTCAATAGGGACAACATACTGATTACACCTACCGTAATGATAATTGCTTCAAGAAACCTGAAACAAAGATGCCAAAGAGCGATCGTTTCATTATACTTTCTTAAAATCGGAAACATGGTAGTGGCAGTACCAACTGCTGAGACAACAAGCATTAGCTCCATAAGCACTCCGAGTACTACCTGATTGGCGTGTTCGGAACCATTTATCATATAATCAGGACCATTAAGGATTGGGTTGTATAAAATAAGACCGATTATTGCCGTAACGGCAGCAAGTATAAACAGTACACCCACAATTTTTGCAGCTTTCTTAGTTGAATCCATTTTCATCGCCCTCTCTGCATAATTTCATGCACATTCAAGCTTATGGCTTTGTGTTTTTATGATAAAAGAACACTTCGTCCAAGGGTAAGTTAAAGGCGTGAGCAATGCGAAAAGCCAGTTCCAGGGATGGGGAGTACTTCCCCTTTTCGAGAGCGACGATGGTTTGTCTTGTCACGCCTACCTTGTCAGCCAGCTGCTGCTGTGTCATTTCATCATGGTTGAAACGTAATTTTCGAATGTGATTGCCGACAAGATTTTTTCCCATGTTAGACTCCTCTCCGATAGTGATAAATTTTCGTAACTGAGCCTGTCACATCTGAAAGGAATCCTGAAATAATCAAGATCATGAACATCACCTGTGACGGCTCAAAAATGATCATCGATCCCATGGCAAAAAGAAAGCCCATGATAAACACAAAAAAAGAATTGCGGCTCGCTTTTAAGGCAATTAACTTATCCAGTTCATCTGCAAATGTAGGTTCCTTTTCTCTGGTCGTCATTCTAAAGACGATATTAAAAATAATGCTGATTATGATGTGCACGACGATTGAAACCAAAGTCAATTGAATGACGAAGAAGCCCCAATAACGAAAGGTTTCTGCTGACTCCAGTCCGCCTTCAGGATGCTGTGGATACTTGTATAACCAAAATGAGATGAAAATGAGGACTACGGTGATCACTGATACGATGCTCTTTTTTTCTTGATAGGTCAAGGTTTACACCTCCTGTATGGTCACTTTTACATCGGGTAAAGTATTATATGCATCATGTAAAAAAAAGTTTACATTTAGTTATGTAAAGATGACATTAAATTGGCCGGACACCACCTAATAGGAGCGTGTTCCGGCCAGTCTTTTTCTGACATCGCCCTGTCAAAAAAACCTTTTAAAACATAGGCATCCTGTCCAATGAATACAATGTATTAATCTTTTTATATAGGGGCGATCAGATGCCTAATTCCATAAATCATCAATTAACGACTCAACAAATGATTAGTATCATTAGAAATGGACTGCCAAAGTCTCCTTTTCCTAAGACCATTACCATTGTCGGTGCAGGATTAGCTGGACTTGTTGCCGCTTCTCTCCTGAAGGAAGCAGGGCACAAAGTCACAATTATTGAAGCAACCAATAAAGTGGGCGGACGTGCCGCGGCAATACGCTCCCCTTTTAGCAGTGGGCTTTATTTAAACATTGGCCCTATGCGGATCCCTGATACCCATCTTTTAACTTTAGAGTATATCTATAAATTCGGTTTACCCGTAAACCAGTTTATCAATCGGACTCCAGTCGATATTCTTTACCTCAATGGAATCAAAACACGTCTTGACATTTTTGAAAGTAATCCAGGTATTCTAAATTTCCCTGTTGACCGGAATGAAAGAGGCAAGAGCGCCGAGGATCTGTTAAATTTAGCGATACAGCCCATTGTCGATTTTATCAACAAAAATCCTGTAAAAAATTGGCCTCTTATCGAAAAAGAATTTAAAGATTTCTCGCTAGGTACATTTTTAAGGTCTTACCATTATCAATATGGAACTATTTTTTCATCTGGTGCGGTTGATATGATTGGTTTACTTCTTGACTATGAAGCCTATATGGGGATGTCATTTCTGGAGGTTTTAAGAGAATCGGCGAGCTTCAGTACAGATCGTTTCTATGAGATAACGGGTGGTATGGACCTGCTCCCTAGGGCATTTTTGCCTCAATTAAAAGATGATATATGGTTCTCTCAAAGGATGACGAAAATTGTTCAACACCCAAATCGTATAACCATCCATTCCAACCATTCTCACACCTTAAAACAATCCTCTATAACAAGTGATCTTGCCATCATAACCATCCCTTTTACCGTCTTACGTTTTGTAGAGGTGGAGCCCTTCCATTCTTTTTCCTATTATAAACGGAGAGCGATTCGTGAACTGAACTATATGGCTGCGACGAAAGTAGGGATCGAGTTTAAAAGCAGGTTTTGGGAAAAAGAAAATCAATTTGGTGGTAAATCGATAACGGACCTGCCGATTCGATTCACGTATTACCCTAGTCAGGGGATTGGCACAAAGGGTCCGGCTGTGGTTTTGGCAAGTTATACGTGGGCAGATGAGTCTTTGACATGGAATGGTTTATCCAACGAAGACCGAATTTACTATGCTTTAAAGAACTTATCCGTCATTTTCGGAGACCAAGTGTTTTCAGAGTTTGTTTCAGGAACGTCCTTTAGCTGGGTAGATAATCCATATGCTTGTGGGGCACTAGCGACTTTTAAGCCTGGTCAGGAACACGAACTTTTCCCCTATATTCCTACACCTGAAGGTAGAGTCCACTTTGCAGGTGAGCATACCACACTTACTCATGGATGGATGCAAGGAGCCATTGAGTCTGGAATCAGAGTTGCTAATGAAGTCAATCACTTGCCAAAATAAAAAAGGGAAATAACTGAACAAAGAACTACATACTGCCTATTTAGGTAAATAACTCAGTTCATGGTGATATTATCCCTCTTGTGTAGACAGTTAGGAAAAAGCCTATACTGTTCTACCAGGAGGGATTTTTCATGAAAAAAAAAGGTACGAAATTTAATAAGTATACAGAGGAATTTAAATTAAAGGTTGTTCAGGAATATTTGACTGGTACAATGGGTTATCTGCGTTTAGCAAATAAATATAATTTGCCTTCTACGTATCCAATTAGAAAATGGGTAAAAAAATACGAAAATTCAAAGGGAGATGCACTAAGTGCATTTGAAGATCAAAGAAAATATTTATCAGGGCGTCCTCGAAAAAAGGATCTATCCCTTGAAGAGAAAGTTATCAGATTGGAAGCAGAGAATGCATTCTTAAAAAAGCTAATGGATTTGAGAAGGAGGTGAAAAAGAAAGAGATCCCAATATACTACCAAATTATTTTTGAACTAAGCACCCAGTATCCTGTTAATTTACTATGTGAATTGGCAAAGGTTTCACGAAGTGGATATTATAAATGGTTAAAGCAAAAAGAGGTTATTACTCCAAAGAAACAGGAAAATGAGGTGATAAAGAATTATATTGTAGAAGTCTATGAAGAGGCGAATGGTACTTATGGGTATCCAAGAATTACCGCATCTATTAGGCAACAATACGAAATAAAGGTAAACCATAAGCGAATCTATCGGCTAATGAAAGAGATGAAGCTGCAGGCTAAAATCCGTAAGAAAAGACAGAGGTATCGTGAAGGCAGTGAAAGAATAATAGTTCCGAATGTCCTTAATCGGAACTTTATTGCAGAAAATCCCAATAAAAAATGGGTTACAGATATTACCTATTTGATTTTTAACAACCAACGCTTATATTTGTCAGTCATCTGTGATCTATGGAATAAGGAAATCGTTGCTTACAAAATCAGTTCCAAAAACGGTTTAGAGCTTGTATTAGATACATTGGAAGAAGCAAATAAAAAAAGAGATGTGACTGATAAAACCATTCTGCATAGCGATCAGGGTTTTCAGTATACATCTCAAGACTACCACGAAGCCGTCAAACTGAATGGTATTACTCAAAGTATGTCCAGAAAAGCCAATTTTTTAGACAATGCATGCGCAGAAAACTTTTTTAGTCATTTTAAAACAGAATGTATGTATCTAAAGAACTTCCAGAAACCAGAGGAAGTTATAGAAGAGGTAGAAAAATACATTTATAGATATAATCACAAAAGAATTCAAAAAAAATTAGGCTACCTAAGCCCAGTTAAATACAGACTTCAGGCAGCCTAAGAAATTAATCAATCTGATTAGATTAATTCCTTCTTCAGCTTACTGACCACATAGTTGGTTGCCAGGGGGTTGTCAAGTGCTTTCCTTGACAATCTCCTGGCAACCAACTATCATTGCCAAAGCTGAAGAGAATGCTTTTTATTTACTGTCTACTTGACAGGGGTATATCCATGGTGAAATGAGTTATTTCTTTTATATAAATACTGGATAACCATTCGATCACTTTTTAACTCTTATTTTTTCAGGTATAGTCGTCCAATACTTTGGATCTTCTAAGCCAAGCCGCCAAATCCCAATTCCCTGTAAGTCATATTTTTCTACAAGGTTTAGCTTAAACCGCAGACTATGGCTATTCTCAAACCAAGCCTGGTGGTTATGGTGTTTTTCATCGACGTAACTGAAATATGGCGTTTGCGAACGGGAGTCCCATACAATTTTTGCTTTATATTTTGTTTGCTGATCCATTAACTCTTTAAAGGAACTATACTTAGCTTTGCCTGCTGCTGTTGTATCCCAGTCCCATCCGTAACCAGCGATACCGAGTAAAATTTTGGATGGTGGTACTCCATGTTTCAAAGCATAACGAATCGTTGCTTCTGTCCATTCGACTGATGCTGTTGACCCGGGTGTTGTTCTTGGGTTGTGTTCATCATATGTCATAATCATTAACCCGTCCGAATATTGACCAAGCTTTTCGTAATCAAACCATGGTGACCAGGGATTAGCACGGGAATCACCTGTGTTTGCCGGGACGGAAACCGTAACTACTTTTCCATCACGATTTAGTGCATCAGACAAATTTTTTATCATCAGACTAAAGGAATCTCGGTCAGTCAAATACAAGTTTTCCATGTCAATATTAATTCCGTCATATTTAAATTGATTCATTTCAGTGCGTAAGTTCTGTATGAAAACATTGCGGTTATTCTCGTTATCGAGTACATTACTCGCAGCCTGCTTGCCCTTCTCCACGGTTTCATAAAAGAGATTATGTACAACCATATATACCTTCACGTGTTTTTTATGGGCACTCTGAATAACCTTTCTTTTATGATCTGCTGTTACGGAATCTATAAGACTGCCTGGACGTTTATCATCAAGTTTATACCAAAAGGGAGCAATGACGCTTAAGCTCTTGAATTGGGAGTTAACTATAGCTTGCGACCCTGGATACGTTCCTTCCTGTTCTGTATAAAACCCTAATACTTCACGAGGAGTTTTCTCCTTTTTGGATTCTTCTTTTCTTTGTACCTGGTTACAGGATGACATTAGTAATAATGCCATGCATAAAGAAATGATGGTGAATGACCGATAACATTTTTTCGCCATGATACACCTTCTTCTAATTTGTATATTTCTTAAGTTGATGACAAAGGTTGTAACTTATTCACGAATGGAGTTTCCCCAATAGATGGAAATCCTGAACATACAAAAAACTGCCAGAATAATTTCTAGCAGTTTTTTATTATGTTCTGTTAAAGAACTATGTTCATAGGGATGAATACTAAAAAAGCCCTGAATAACAGAGTAATTTTTAACCTCAACTCTTATTTTACTTTGTTATATTCCTCATCTGCTACTGGTTCCAACCATTCAGGAGTACCAGCAGTAATCGCAATGTGTTCAAACCAACTATCTTTTGCGGCACCATGCCAGTGTTTCACACCATCGTGTGTGACTATAACATCGCCAGCTTTTAAGAATTGAGCAGGCTTTCCTTCTTCTTGGTACCAACCTTCGCCACCCGTTACCAATAAAATTTGAAATCCATCGCGATGAATATGCCAGTTATTTCTGCATCCAGGTTCAAAAGTTACATTCCCAACACCAACACTCACTTTAGGATCAGCAACTAATCCTTTAAGATAACTTTGTCCTACAAAAAATTGTTCATATGCTTCATTTTTCTCTCCCGCTGGGAAAATAACGCCATTTTTTACTTCTTCATGTTTTGCCATTTTAATTCCTCCAATAAAACTTTTTAGAAATAATAGGTAACACCCTTTTTTAATTTTCAGGAATCATTTCATTAACGTAAGCTAATGCGTTCAGTGTTCTTGGAAAGCCTATATATGGAAGGCAGTGGGTGAGTGCGGTGATCAATGTTTCCTTGTCATTACCCACATTTTTGTTACCTTGTACATGGGCCTTAACTTGGCCTTCGGCACCGCCTAAAGCCGTAATGATGCAGAGTGTCAACAACTCCCGTGTTTTCAAATTCAGTCCTCTGCGAGTATAGAAATCACCAAAGCAAAAAGCGGAAAGATAATCCTGAATATGCTTTTGGTTTTCTGGAGCATTTTCGCGCATTTTTGCAATCACCTCACCAAAAATCTCTACTTGAACTGCAAGTCCCTTGTTAAAGCGATTATTTTCATCAACCTGCTTTTGACTTTCAATTGGTAACGCAATATTTTTCGCTTTGAAAACCTCATTCACTTGACTGACAGCATTCAATGTTTTCGGAAAACCAATATACGGAGCACATTGATAAACAGCTTCTTTGATTTCTACGGGTGTTAAACCTACATTTAGTGCCGCACTTACGTGTGCTTTTAGCTGAGATAAAGTTTGATTGGTCGTAAGAACCACCAAGGTGATCAACTCACGCAGATTATCATCTAGATTACCTTGATAAAAAACTTCCCCAAAAATGAAATGGCTCAGAATGTCCTGAAAATCAGGATCGGTAGCATGTGCGGCTGTTACTCCCCCACCAAATAACTGGTGGAACTTTTCCTTGCTCTTTTCAATACGATCCATAACTCTAAACCTCCTCATTGATTTTAATAAACTCTTCTATTATTCCGAAGATAGTAATATTAGCTGTTTTAGTTAATCGTATATTGATGCGTTATCGCACACCTGTGTATAATATAAAATGAACAGAGGATAACGGCAATAATCAAAATGCTGTGATTTGTGCGTTACTGCACAAGTTGAGTAAATTTGTGCGATAACTTTTAAGAAAGCTTGGTGATTCCTAGAATGTCTAGTGTGGATAGAAGAGTACAAAAATCTCAAGAAGCAATAAAAAAGGCTTTTATTGAACTAATGTCTGAAAAAAGTTTTGATCATATTACGATCCAAGATATTTCCGACAGGGCAAATGTTGGTCGAAGAACCATTTATGATCATTACATGGATAAATTTGATTTACTGGATAAGCTCATTGAAGAACATATTAACGAACTAAGGAAACTGTGCGTATCAGCAGCTGATTTGGATTATACCGAGGGAAATCTGATGTGGTTTGAATACTTTGAACGTAATTCCTCATTCTTTTCAACCATGTTAGCGAGTAAAGGAGCCCCTACTTTTCGTAGTCACTTCCTAAAATTTGTGATCGAGGAGTTAGCGGGTGAAGTAGATGTAAATGAAGGAAAAAATCAAGGATTAAGTAAGGATTTAGTTCTTAAATTTTTTGGAGCAGCTATAGTAGAGATAGTAACAGCTTGGATCACCAATGGTTTATCTGAACCAACTCAAGTTGTGGCAGAACAGGTGGGGATTTTGTTGGATAGGAATCTATAGTTTACTTCCATGGAAGACCTGCCTTAATTTAATCAAAAAAATGACTAATGAACTTTAGTATGAATTTGAAAATGAATCATAAATAATTGTAAAAAGCTTGGTGAGCACCAAGCTTTGATTTTTACTAAAATCATCATATTACGCCATTAGCCTCTTAAATCAATCATAACTTCCTTTTATATTAACGTTTGCAGAGGACTGTAAAAATTGAAGAAATTCTTCACCTATTTGTGATATGGTGGACCCCGCTCGTCCCTGTCGAACAATTAATAATTCCAGCTCCTGGAGGATTTCCATTCTCATCCGAATTTGTTGCTCAGATAGATAAATCCCTGCTTCTTCCAAACGCTTTTTAAGAGTCAGCCTTCCAAATGAGGTTCGTTCATGCTTCCCTAATGCAAATATTTTCAGTATTTCGATATTTTCTTCTAAAAAACCATGGGCTTCAATTTTTTTAATAATTTCTAAGGGGTTAATCTTATGCCCCTTCAATATCCCAAGTTTACAATCCCCGCTCATCATCCGTATATTTATTGGTAACGACTTCACTCCTATGGTATCCTCTCCCATAGAACAAATATAGGTGATACAATCATAAAGTTCCGTTACATTTCTCGGCCATCCATAACAAAGTAAATGTTCCATAGCTTCATCTGTAAAAATGACATCTGTTTTTTTGAGCCTTCGTTTTAATTCCTCAATTAATGGCACAAAATCTTCCCTTCTCTCCTTCAAAGAAGGGACGATGAGAGATTGGGATGTCAGCATTTCATAAAAAGGAAGATAAAACGTTCCATTGTCAGCAAGTTGGTCTAATTCTTTTGTACTGCAGGCAATCAACCGTGCCTGTAATGGAATGGGTGTTGTGCCGCCAACTCGAAGAAAGTTACTTTCTTTCACAGCATTAAATATTCTAATTTGGAGTGAAAAAGGCAATTCATCTACATCTTCCAAATAAACCGTTCCATTGTTTGTTATCTCAAAAGCTCCCATTGTATGGATAAGATCTTCCTCAAACCCAAACAATTCCTTTTCCAGCATGTCAATTGGATTTGATTTGCAATTCACAGAAAAAATAGGATCTCCGTTATGATAGGAATAATGATGAATCGCTTGTGCGAGCATACTTTTTCCTGCTCCTTTTTCACCATAAATAAATACAGGGAAAGATGTCTTTGCAAATTCCTTTGCTAGTTGAACCGTTTTTACCATGGACGTACTTTCGGCAATTACATCATCAAACGTATAACGGGAAACATTTCGAATGTCCTTCATTCGGTTCCCCTTTGTGTAATCCATTCCCTCATATTCCAATGAAAGTGAAACTAAAGATTTCATATACCTCTTTACCATCTGAGGTTGATAGTCGATACCGAGCAATTCAGCAAACTCGATAAAGGTTTCAATATCTAAAATTCTATCTCCAATATTGATCACGTTTGTTAACCCATCAGGTAATAAATCTATCTCCCCTGGAGTTAAAATATAATCTATGTCATCTGGAATATTTTCATCAGGATTATATGGAAAGTACTCGTGCTCAGAGATCGTCTCACGAAGTGAGGCAACAGCTTCTTCAATCGTTTTCTTTGTATCATTAACTACAAGTATCTTCTGACCTGGAGGGAGATTGATCAACTCTCTGCAATTAGCCATATTAATGTCTCGTTTTGCAACAATACAGGGACACTCGGGTGGAATCAGTTTATTTACGATTCCTTTAATCATAGGATGGTAAAGGAAGACAATATCATTTGGATGAACCATTTCAGGACGGATTTCCTTTAAAGTTGTAGGCTTTACTTTAATGTGTTGTCCCAAAACTTCCTTTATTTGTTTCATTACTCGTTCTAAGGACTTCTCCTGATATGCTATAATGTGAACAATTTGATTAGACATCGCTAGTATAACCTCCGAACTCCAAGTATTCCTATTATACTAGTATAAATGACACGAAACTAAATGCCCAGATGTAATTTCCCGAAGTTTCGGAATCTCTTTTTTACATACATCCAAAGCAAAAGGACACCTCGTATGGAAGGTACATCCGCTTGGCGGATTGGATGGGCTAGGGATACCCCCTTTTAATATAATCCTTTCTCTTCTCTGCCGAGGATTAGGAATAGGTACTGCTGATATTAATGCCTTTGTGTAGGGATGCAATGGATTTTGATAAAGGGTCTCCTTATCAGCCAATTCAACAATTTTTCCAAGGTACATAACACCTACTCGATCACTTATATGTTCCACCACACTCAAATCATGGGCAATAAATAAATAGGTCAATTGAAATTCATCTTGAAGGTCCTTTAAAAGGTTTAGAATTTGCGATTGAATGGACACATCCAATGCAGAAACGGGTTCATCGGCGATAATTAATTTCGGGTTGACTGCAAGGGCACGAGCAATCCCAATTCTTTGGCGCTGACCGCCGCTAAATTCATGAGGATACCGATCGGCATGATAGGCACTTAATCCCACAACCTCTAGTAACTTATTTACTCGCTCTTCCCGTTTCTCTTTAGGATACCCATGAATAATTAACGGCTCGGAGATTATATCTCCCACCTTCATCCTTGGGTTTAGGGATGCATAGGGATCCTGAAAGACCATCTGAAATTCTTTTCTCATATCCCGAATTTGATTATCGTTTAAACTGCTAATCTCTTCCCCTTCAAATAAAATCTGCCCTTCGGTAGGATCAAGTAATCTCATCAGCATTCTTCCCGTGGTAGATTTTCCACAGCCGCTTTCACCAACAAGGCCCAGCGTTTCACCTTTAAAAATGGTAAAGGAAACGTCATCTACCGCTTTTACAAATGAATTTTTTCTACCAAATAAGCCGCTCTTTTTATGAAAATATTTTTTCAAGTTTTTTACTTCTACTAATGGAGTTTCCATCACTTAAACCTCCAATACTCCGCTATCTTGATAAAGCCAGCATCTGCAAGTGTGATTCTGATCAATCACGGTTAATTCTGGATCCTGTTTCTTGCAGATACCCATGACTTTACTGCACCTTGGAGCAAATTTACATCCATCAGGCATATTGCCAGGTGTTGGGACATTCCCTGGAATGGATCCTAATCGATTACTTTTTTGACCTAGTTTTGGAACGGATTCAAGCAAACCTTTTGTATAAGGATGTTTAGGATTTTCAAATATCGTATATACATCAGCCTCTTCAACCACTTTTCCTGCATACATCACGACTACACGGTCACACATTTCTGCGACAACCCCTAAATCATGGGTAATCATCAAAATCGAAGAGCTGCTTTCTTCACGTAATTTTCTCATTAAGTCTAAGATTTGTGCTTGAATGGTCACATCCAATGCGGTTGTCGGTTCATCCGCAATCAAGAGTTTGGGCTGGCACGCCATGGCCATCGCAATCATGACACGCTGCCGCATTCCACCTGAAAGCTGATAAGGATATTCATTAACAATCTCCTCCGCTCTCGGTATCCCAACGAGCTGAAGCATTTTTATGGCATGGTCACGTGCTTGTTTTTTGCTATATTTTAAATGAAGAATGATGGATTCTTCTATTTGCCTGCCAATTTTATAAACAGGGTTTAACGAAGTCATCGGTTCCTGGAAAATCATCGCGATCTCATTTCCCCTAATCATTCGCATCTCTGTTTCAGGAATCTCGACCAGGTTTTTGCCTTCAAATTCAATCGTTCCCCCTATAATCTTTCCCGGTGTATCCTTTAACAGCCGCATAACCGATAACGAAGTAACACTTTTTCCACAGCCAGACTCTCCAACTACCCCGACTGTCTCCCCTTTATGAACCGTTAAATTAACACCATCAACAGCCCTCATAACCCCGCGGTCAGTAATAAAATGAGTTTGCAGATTCTTTATATCCAGTAATTTTTCAGCCATCACCTTACCCCTTTCTGATGGTTAATCTTTCATTTTTGGATCTAACGCATCTCGGAGCCCATCACCAAGCAGATTAAATGCAAGCACAGTCAGGAAAATAGCAAGCCCTGGAAAAAAAGTAACGTGTGGGGCGGTATTTAAATAATCCCTTCCACCGCTTAGCATTGCTCCCCACTCTGGAGAAGGCGGCTGAGCACCAAGCCCAATAAAGCTTAAAGAGGCTGCCGTTAAAATGGCCGTTCCTAAACGCATGGTAAAGTTTACGATAATGGCTGAGATGGTTCCTGGAAAAATGTGCTTCCAGATAATTCTTCCATGTTTCGCACCCATAGACCTGGTAGCTTCCACATATACTGCCGTTTTAACAGCTAATGTACTACTTCTTACAATCCGAGCAAACATCGGAACACTAAAAACGGAAATCGCAATCACTACATTTCCTAAGCCTGGTCCAAGAATAGCAATAATCCCAATCGCCAGTAAGATTCCCGGGAAGGCAAAAAGAATATCACAAAATCTCATGATCATATTGTCAATCCATTTCCCATAATAACCACTAATGAGACCAAGAAAGGTTCCAGCAACTGCACCTATGAAAACAGACAATAAGCTAATAAATAAGGAGATCCTTGTTCCAATAATAATCCGGCTAAAAATATCGCGCCCATAAGCATCTGTTCCAGCCCAGTGGAGAGCCGAAGGTCCCTCTAAAGTATGATTATAGTCAAATTGAGCTGCACCATATGAAGTAATATAAGGCCCAATAATACCTAAAAGAAACAGGATGCCTACGAAAACACCGGCCGCAACTGCCATTTTTTGTTTCTTAAACTTTCGCCAAAACTCCGTAGCTGGTGTATTTTTTTTTCCTTTAACTGGTTTTGGAAGCGGCCGTTCGATGACTTCCTCTATTTTCACTCCAGCCATTATTCATTCCTCCTTGTTCTTGTTCATTTACTCGTAACGAATTTGCGGATTTAACAATCCATAGATTAAATCAACAAGCAAATTGATTAAAATGAATTCCAAAGAGAATAAGAGCATTTCGGCTTGGATAACTGGGTAATCCCTAAAGGAAACAGAGTCAATCAGCAATCTTCCTAGACCTGGCCAGCTAAACACGGTTTCAATGACGATGGAGCCGCCAAGCAAAAAACCAAATTGCAATCCTGCCATGGTCACAACAGGAATCATTGAATTTTTTAAGGCATGTCCCCAAACCACGCCGCTTTCCTTTAATCCCTTTGCCCGTCCGGTGCGAATATAGTCTTCATTTAGGACGTCCATTAGTGAAGAACGAGAGAACCTGGCAATAAACGCTGCCTCCCCTGCACCTAAGGTGATAGATGGTAAGATATAACTTTTCCAAGAATCCAAACCTCCTGTAGGAAACCATCCTAAATGAACTGAAAAAAATTGAATCAGCATTAATCCCAGCCAAAAGGAAGGGAGGGAGATTCCAGCAATGGCTCCAAACATTCCAAGATAATCCTGCCACTTATTTCTTTTCGTTGCGGATATAACCCCGACAATTTGGCCAAATAGATAGGCCCAAATCATACTCCACAAAGTCAGCCAGAAAGTTGGCATAAACCGCTCAGAAATTTCAGTAAGAACTGGCCGTTTGGTTTTTAATGAAAGTCCAAAGTTACCATGAACAATATTGGTCATAAAATTCACATATTGAGTATATAATGGCTTGTCTAATCCAAGCTCTTTCCGGACGGCATTTACATCGTCAAGTGTGGCATCCGGCCCTGCTACTAATCTGGCAGGATCGCCTGGAATCAAATGAACAAACAGAAAAATAAAAATGGAAACAAAAAATAGGATAGGTATGATTCCAATTAATCTTTTATTAAAATATCGTAACAATTGGATTCCTCCCTTTCGGATAATTAGATGAGCGCTATATGACTATAGCGCTCACCCTCTTTTACTGTTTGATCTCAATATTCGAGACATCTAATGAACCATCTGGCAGAAGGTAAATACCGTCTAAGTAATTTTTCTTTCCTGCAATCGTATCGTCAACAGATAAGAATGCCCATGGAGCATCGTTCCAAATGGCCTTTTCAAGTTTTTCATATGCTGCTTTTCGCTTATCTGGGTCTGCGGTTGCCAGTGCATCACTGATACCTTGGTTTACTTCCTGGCTGTTATAATAAGCAGTGTTATAGGATTTTGGAGGAAAAGCATCATTTCCGCCTAATAATGGGCGGATTCCCCAGTCCGCATCACCAGTCGACGGTGACCAGCCGCCATAATACAATTCAATATCTGCCTTGCTAGGGTCTTCAACGTTCCAGATTTTATCTGACTCTGTACCTGATTCCATTGGTACAATTTCCACTTTTATGCCAATTTGTGCTAACTGTTGTTGAATAAACTCCATTCCTTTAATGGCACCTGTGTCGTTATTACCCCATAATTTTGCTGTAAAGCCTTTATCGTATCCTGCTTCCTTCAACAATTGTTTAGCTTTTTCGAGATTAAACTGATACGGCTGTTGTTTTGCGTAGAACTGTACGTTTGGAGCAATAATGGAATCTAATGGAGTCGCAAAACCATTCATTACAACCTTTATAAATGCATCCTTGTTAATCGCATAGTTAATGGCCTGTCTAACTCGGACATCATTGTACGGTTTCTTTAGTGTATTCATGGATAAATACCGGACGATAATGGATTGAGCATTTTCAACTACAATTCCACTTTTACCATTAATACTTTCCGCCTGTTCAGATGGTACTGGATAAATAAAATCTGCTTCACCAGTTTGCAGCTTGGCTACACGTGCTCCATTTTCAGGTGTTGGTTTGAATGAAATGGAATCTACTTTTGGATAGCCTTTTCTCCAGTATTGATCATTTTTAACTACCTTTAAATGGTCACTTGGATCCCATTCAGCAAATTTAAATGGGCCTGTTCCAACTGGATTTTTTGCAACATCTTTTCCATATGTCTCAAGTGCTTTTGGGCTGATCATCATCGCAGCAGGATGTGCAAAAGTATTAATCATCGCACCGAATGGCTGGCTTAAGGTCACTTTTACCGTATTCTCATCAACAACCGTTGTTTCTTTTACAAGCTTAAAGAGACTATGACGTTTTAAGTTAAGGGTTGGATTTGCAAGCCGGTCAATATTGACTTTAACGGCTTCTGCATTAAAAGGTGTTCCGTCATGGAACTTGATGCCTTGTCGCAACTTAAAGGTAAATTCTGTTGCTGCAGGATTTACTGAATAGCTCTCTGCAAGGACAGGAACTACCTTCATGTCCTTGTCAAATCCTAACAAACCTTCAAGCATTGTTTTCTGAGCGGAGTAGGATAAAGTATCATTCGTATCGTGAGGATCCATGCTGACAAAAGTATTAGCAACAGCAATCGTAATATCTTTTCCTGTTTTTTTGGCAAGGGTTTGTGTCGTGGCTGGTTTAATATTTTTTTTGCCATTCGATGTGTTACTTGATGCACTGTTTGAATTGCTGCAGCCAATTAAGAACATGCTGCACATTACAAAAGCGGCAATAAGTAAAGTTAATGAACGATGTTTCAAATAAAATCCCCCTTTGATTATTTAAATTTAACTTAAAAGTGAGGTTGCACTTTGAAGTTTAAAGTCAGCAACTAACTCCCCAATTTCCTCTTCGCGGCAATTATGCAATTTCGGTCGATAATGGTTTATTAGTAGCTCAATCTGTTGCTCTGATAATAAATTCAATTGTTTTAAGACTTCCACTGCAGCCGGATAAGCTGCTCGTCCATCCCCATCTTCGATTTTCACCGCAATTCCTATACCTTTTTCCAAATCGCCAATGCAATAAACGCCCTCAGCGCCTGCCTTGCCAATAAATCTTCCTTTTCCAGCTTTCATGAAATCCGTACAAAAGCGATCTGTCCCCCCCACCATTTCGGGTGCGGTAACCATCGCCTTCGTAATTCTCCTAATAGCATTCCTGCGTTTTTCTGGAAGTTCATCTGGCCGGGCTAGTTTGGCATAGCCATGAGCCAAATTTTCAAGCGGCACCCCATGTACAGGAACACCACAGCCATCAATTCCAATTTCAATTTGATCATTTGGATATTCGGTCATTTCACTTACTGCAGCTAGTATTCGCTGCTGAACAGGATGATTGAAAGAATAGTAATTTTCAAGCGGTTCATTCATTTGTTTTGCTGTAATCAACATCCCCGTATGCTTCCCTGAACAATTATTGTATAAAGGAGTTACTTCTTTACCTTGAAGAATAAGTTCTTTGTATGTATCCGGCCAGCGTGGTGGATGGGTGCCGCATTTTAGACTGGTATCACCAAGCCCGGCTTTTCCAAGTATCGCAAGAACACGATCCGTGTGCATTTTTTCTCCATTATGAGATGCACAACATAAGGACAAGTCTGCATCACTGAAATCATAATGATCTGCAGCTCCTGTCTCGACGACGGGAATAGCTTGAATTGGTTTCATTGAGGATCTGGCAAACACAATTTTCTTAGGATTTCCTGCATAATAAAGCAACTGACCTTTTGCGTCGACTACTGCCACATTTCCCTTATGAATGCTCTCAATTACATTTCCCCTTGTTACGTTTACTAACAAAGTAGATTCCACCATATCCCCCCTAATAATTAAATAGTTTGATAATTTAAAATAATCATATAATATAAATAACCCTAAAACAACCTATTTATTAAAAAATTTGGTTGTTTTGATAAAATTTGTGTGTAATAGAAAAATCTTCATAGGTTTATATCATTTTTCTTTAACCTGTTTCAACCAATTTTAACGCTCATTTCAAGAGGTTCACTGTGGAAAAAAGTTAGCGAATATAGGACTCTACAAAAAAGAAATAAAAAGTTTGTGTCGTCTAAAACCACCTATCATCCGTTAAACCATGAGTACCATTGGACAAATTTAAACACATAATTAAATTTAATAATCTAACAATTAGGTATAACATCACTCCTTCTATTTTGGTATATTATGGTAACATGAAAAGTGATTTTAAATGAGGAGGAAATGTATGACAAAGACCATTGGCCTAATTTGTGGTAGTTTACGAAAAAACTCTTATAATCGAATCATTGCTCAATCATTAACAAAGCTGGATGATTCCCATCAATTTCGTTGGATTTAAATTAATGATCTGCCTTTATTCAACGAAGACTTGGAAATAAGTGTTCCGGAAACAGTGACATTATTTAAATCTGCTATCAAGGATGTTGACGGTATCATTATTGTAAGTCCAGAGTACAATTCTGGAATTCCGGGCGTATTAAAGAATGCATTGGACTGGGCATCAAGACCTCGGGAATCCGCAGTTCTTAGCAGAAAACCGGTTGCTTTAATTGGTGCAACTCCTGGGGGTTTAGGTACTGCCTTTGCTCAATTGCAAATCAGACAAGTACTAGAGGCCATGCAGGTTCATGTTCTTCCATTTCAAAAAGTGTTGATTTCCCAAGTACATAAAAAGATTGATTCTGATCAGAAAGTCCTTACAGACGAACAAACAAAACGTTATCTTCAACAATATTTACATCAATTTATTCATTGGATCGATCACACTCCAGCTCTAGATTAATTAAAAAGCTCCAAGGTTTTTCAATCATTTCTATTAAAATACTACTAAGACATAATGAGTTTTTTTGAAAAAGAATTCCAGTAATCTGCTCAATTACATTGGAACAAACGAAAGGTTAAACATCCATAACACCCGACAAATTAGGCTTTTTATATTTGTATTTCCTTAACGTTGGAAATCCACTTTTTGCTGGTGGTACCCCTACTTTATATGCAAAAAATACAATAAACCAGAAAAATGGCGTGTCAAACTGGTGTCAGTTTGCACGCCATTTCATTGCAGTTAAGTGGAAATAAACAAAATGAATCGGTCAATGCCAAATTTTTAAAATGCTTTCAGTATTATCTTTTGAACTCATTCTGTCCACTATTGTAATTCCCCTCCATAGGTGGCCACTGTCTGCCTTTCAGGAGCAAATACCTGGCCGTTCCATTTCAACACGGTTTGAACTTCTCCCAAACTATCAGCATTGTACCTGCCAGCTATCCTTTGATGCGCTGCCAGCTCATATATTCCATCCCTGTTTATATCAACCGGATATAAACCTGACAAAGGATTAACCCAGCCATTAATGGGTTCCTTCAAAATACCTTGGGAGTTATATATTTCCGATAGATATTCCTTCCCCTTGTAAGTAAGGTCAAGAATATACTTTTGTTTGAGATGATAACTGGTCACCTTTGCTTTGTATTGATTCTCAAATGTCACATCATACTTATAGGATTCATTGAATGTATCAGAATCAAAAATCTGCCTTATTTGACCGTTAATAGATGAAAAAATATACGCGTAAATAGCACCACCGCTTCCACCGGTGTCAATGACCACTAAAAGATCATCGCCATTTTTACCTGTAAAATCACCAAGAAAAAGAGTAGGATTGTATCCAGAGTTATTTTTAAAAGAGGAGTATTCATATTTATGGGTTCTCCCATTTTGGACAACCAAGGTGATATCTTTCCAAAATGGACTATCAGGGGTTTTATTCGCAGTTAGAAAAACATTATCCTTTATCCCGTCACCGTCAATATCGCCCCTCTTTACCGTTAAGACGGAGGGACTGTTGGTGCGCATTTTTCTTTGATCAGCAGATTGCAGACTTGACCGTATTTCTAGAAGTTTGTGTTTTGAAGGATACGGATTTGGAAAGGACAAAGCCATATCAATCGTTTGCAGTGCTTCATTTATTAATCCGGCTCTTGCCTGCGTATTCGCCAAACAATACCAATAAAAAGGATGATTCGCTTCACGTATTTTTGTGTAATAGTGAAGGAGTTCTTTATTGAAATCATTGGTGCCCAACAGTATCCCCACCTATCAAATTAGTATACACTTAGATTTATATGTGGGATTTTGAGTAGCATTCCATTCTCAATTGAATCACAAGAATCGCCCTCTAGCTTTCTATGGTATAATAGGAAAAAACCACAATCAGTGAGAAAAGGACCTTATATTTATGAAAAAATCTTGCAATGAATCTAGAACAATTCAAACCGACGGAGTCCTGCCAAACGACACTAACCCACACCAGACTCTCTTCGGAGGCGCTCTGATGAGCCGAATTGACCGCGTTGCTGGTATTGCCGCTGTCAAACACTGTGGAAAACCCGTTGTGACTGCAAGTACCGATTCGGTCGATTTTTTGCACCCGATCACCCTTCAAGATGCGGTCACATTAGAAGCGTTTGTGACTTGGACCGGGAACACCTCGATGGAAGTGTTTGTAAAAATAACAGCAGACAACTACTTTACTAGGGAAAGCAGGGTTGCTGCGACTTCGTTTTTAACCTTTGTATCGTTAGATGAAAAAGGGCGGCCGTCCCCAGTGCCAACTGTGTATCCCGAAACAGAGGAAGAGCACTATTTGTTTAATACCGGAAAAGAACGGTCCATTACCAGAAAGCTCCGCAGAGAACAAAGCAAGCATCTAGCACAAACATTTGGCGGAAAATAAAAAAGCAAATTAACGGGTTCGGCCATATGTTATTTACTTGTTAGTATTAGCTTTCTTGTTTTGACATCAAATATTTTATAACTAATTTCAAACATATGGTCTTTGGTAACTGTCACTTCACAATAATAAGGGATTGACTTTCCGTAAGCATCAAGTGCAGGAATATCTCTGAAGGAATATATTTCATCTGTTTGTAGCATTTTAAAGTCCGCTTCAGGAGAACGACCTGATGAATCTATTGTGATAACACATGTCCCACTGACGACATCATATTTCTTTAGCACAACATATTTTAGGCTTGGGAGAGTAATCGCTAAAAGTAAACCACCAAAACATAAAATTCCAAGATACTTACCTACGTTTAATAATCGAAAGTCTTTAGTACCAAACATAACAATCAAGGCAATTACTGCGCCTATTACAAATAAGGATCCAAGTATGAGCATTAAATAATAAACGACCAAATTATCACTTCCTGTAACTATTAAACCTTAAAATTGTATAACCCTGTCCTAAGATTAGGACAGGGTTAACATAAAGTTGTTTTTTTAATGCTGATAAAAACACTAAATGGGATAACTTTTTCGACAAAACGTTACTTCTGCATAATCTGAATTAGGTTGCCGCATGTATCATCGAAAACAGCTATTGTGATTTCGCCCATTTTTGTCGGCTCCATTGTAAACTTCACGCCTTTTTCCAATAACCGTTCGTACTCTTTACGAATATCTGCAATGCCAAACATTGTTGCAGGGATGCCTTCGGCAAATATCTTCTTTTGATACTCTTTGGCGGCTGGATGGTTATTCGGTTCGAGCAAAAGCTCGGTACCTTCTTGGTCCTCCGGAGAAACAAGCGTTATCCACCTAAATTCTCCTACGGGAACGTCATGCTTTTTTACAAAACCTAGCTTTTCTGAATAAAAGTCCAGTGCCTTTTCTTGATCTTGAACGAATAAACTGGTAACAATGATTTTCATATATTTTTGCCTCCTTTGAGATTTGCTATTTATAGTAGTCTGATAACAATCTGGATGCAAGCAAAACAACCCACACATTCGTTAAAAGTTGACTTTATCATAACACTTTAATCAGTATTCCGAAATCTTGTTTTCAGTAACCTTCCCCGTTTGTTCAAAAAGAAAATAAGAAGCTGCATACTTGCAACTCCCTTTTCAGCAAACGCACCCCTTTAGTTTAAGTGAAGTTCTTTACAATTCATCTGTTAAATAAAAAAGAGTTATTTTAGCACTTAAGAAATGAAGACAAATCACAAGGATTTTTTGGGTAACAGTCTCTAAAATTACCACTAGCGCCGTTCCATTTTTCTGTTCAGTACATACTTTGTGATTACGAATGAAAAGAAGGCATTGTACATGGCAGATGGTGCTTAATGGAATGTTTTCCTCTAATCAATGTATGTTTATTTCTTATCATCGCTTGAGTACCTTAATATAATAAGACCCCCGTAACGGTTGGAGTTGTGCAAAACAACACACCTGTCCAATCCACTAATTTGAAAATACATAATTCCTTTCAAAAAAGACTATTAAAAGGAAAAAAAGACAAATTTAAAGGGGTTAAGTACATGATCAACGTTTTATTTGTATGCTTTGGGAATATTTGCCGTTCACCAATGGCTGAAGCTCTGTTTCGCCACTTAGTCAAAAAAGAAAATTTGACAAACAAAATCGCAATTGATTCCGCTGCAACCAGTTCATTGCAAATCGGCTTTCCTCCGCATGAAGGAACTCTTAATATTCTGAAGAAATACAATATCTCTTCTAAAGGGCTTGTTGGACGCCGACTAACGAAAGAAGACTTTTGGAGATTCGACTATATTATCGGTATGGACAAAAGCAACATAAAAAATATATACAGGATAACCGGAAAGCCTAATCATCCAAAAATCATTAGGCTGCTTGACCTGACCAAATACAGGAAAGATATCCCCGATCCATTTTTTACAGGTGACTTTGATGAAACCTATCGTCTTGTTTCAGCTGGCTGCCGGGTATTACTCAATAAAATACACAGGGAAAAAAACTTATAACAACAAGGCATCCATCTTACATCATTAAAATCATCTCTAACAATATTAAAATAAAAACTCTATGATTCTTTAGTCTTTGTACCTAACAACAGTTCGAGCAATAGTGTCATATACAGTCTATTTATTTTTGTTTATTAAGGAGCTTACCAAATTGATGAATAAAAGTCCGTATACCGTTATCAATAATATATTAATCAAATAATCTGGGAAATTAGAAGGTATGACAATGTGCCCATTCGTAAAATGCGACAGCTCCCAAGGGGCAAATTTAAGCGCTGAACGGAAAAGATACGTTTTTTAATTTTTCATTTCGGTCCTCCATTGAATCCACCCCCATCTTAATATTCCTTGACAGTAGTTTCATTTAAGACTATTGGGAAATAAAGGATAATATGCAACTATTTGGCCTAATTAAAAGAATGCCCTCTTATTTAATTTAGCTACCGAACTAGCACCATAATATTCTTTTACTTATCAGGATATTTATTGATTTATACCTTATAATAGAATTAGATATAGAATTACAACAAGAGGTGAATTGTAATATGGGAAATTTACAAAATACTTTTGGATTAAACAATTTCAAAACGATGAAAGAAACATCAAAAGCTGTTGAATTTAAAAATATTGTTAACGATGAAGTAATTTATTTACTTCCAAATAAAGAGATTACTATTGTTTTAAATCCAAAAACAGTCGAAGAAAATAAAGAACTAGAGGAAAAATCTACGGGGTTAAATCATAATACAGCTTTCCTAGAATTTCCTAAGAGAGAGCATACTGGTAATGGACCGATTTGCTTTGGGTATGCATATAAATTTCAATCAACTGATGAATTAGATGTTTTTTTACGTAAGTTAAATAATTAATAATTCGCACACAAAAACACCGCAATTAGCACGATGTTTTTGTTTATTATTATTTCTTGTTTTACTATTCCTACGTTATTGAATCATCACACCTAATTTGTTTCAGTCTGTTCCAATGTTGCTAACAGATAGATGCTACATATTCCCCCGTTTTTCCACCTCTTGTGAAAAGTTTCATCTTTTAGCTTTTCAACTAGTGCATAAGTGGATATAGGGATAAATGTACAAAAAGCAAAAAAGACTGCCAAGATGGCAGCCTTCTATTTAGTAGAAGTCTCTTCTCCTTTGTGAGAAGGATTATAATCATATTTGGTTCGGTCGACTGGAGTAAAGTTATTTGGTGTGTAGAAACGTAATAAATCACCATTTACAACTTTATCCGAGAACGTAAGCTTTTGCTGAACTAATTGTTTGTATTTCTTGGCTTCAGGTATCTTGTCCGCTTCTAATTTCAAACCTGTAGTTGAATCATAATATTTACCATCAATAGAACTAATGGTTGGACTTACATAATCACCGTTACGAAATGCCACAAAACTATTATGCTGTTCAGATAGTAAATCCGTGCCGAATTGAACATAGTCTTTTGTATCAATTCCTAACAGGTGAAGAAGCGTTGGGAGAAGGTCCACTTGTCCGCCATACTCATGATTTACGCCACCTTGCATCCCAGGGACACGGATAAACAATGGCACTCGCTGTAATCCAGCATTTTCAAAAGGTGTAATTTCTTTACCAAGTATTTGTGACATTGCTTTATTATGATTTTCAGAAATACCGTAATGGTCACCATACATAATAATAATAGAATTATTATATAGCCCAGACTTTTTAAGGTAATCAAAAAATTGACGTAACGCTTTGTCGGCATAACGCGCTGTTTGGAAATATCCATCAACCGACTTATCACCTGTTGTGGCAGGTGCGATGGTTGTATCTTTTGATTCATTGCATACGGATAGTGATTTGCAACTGTAATGAATTTTGTATAAAAAGGCTGAGGCAATGATTCCAACAGAGGGATCGATTGCTGAAAGAATGGTTTATCCATTAAACCATATTCCGCCTCATCCTCTGAATTAATCTGATAGTAGTTGGAATCAAAGAACTTGTCAAAACCAAATGATTTGTAAATTTCGTTTCGGTTCCAAAAGCTTCCTGAATTCCCATGGAATACTACTCAGAAATATTTTTCAAAGAGCAATATAAAAAAACAAACCTCTCATGAAATTCCTTAATTAAAAGGAATTAGAGAGGTTTTTCTGACTTTAAGGAAATATTTCATTCTTGAGGATTTTTTAAAAGGGTTAAACTTATCATGAATTTAACTTCTTGAATATAAATTTTTTTAACAACAGTCCTAATGTAATACCAAAAATCATGGCACTAATAATATGGGAATAATAATCATTTATG
Source organism: Neobacillus bataviensis (assembly GCF_019969725.1). Next base: position 4,232 of record NZ_JAHXYW010000016.1, on the reverse strand, counting down.
GGTCTAATAGGGATATACTTACCTTCTACTGTCGCTGTGAATAAAAGTTCACATACTAACCAGGACAGTAAACTGGAAAAAGTAGTTTTAATAACTAAATAGTATGAACCCAACTTTTCAAATATAAAGTAAAGTAAGATTGCAAAAACACTACCAACTAAAAAATCTACAATTAATCCTATGGTAAATACAGGCCTGTTAAATGTAATAATAAGACTTGCTAATTCATATATACTATACTTACCAATGCCAAAATAAACAAATATCCTCGAAGCAATCTCTCCTGGTATTGTTGACAGAACACCTAATAAACCAATTAATAACACCTTATCTTGGATCATATCATCGATTCCTTAATCTTAATGTGGATAAATTTAGTTTACAAATTATATATAATTTTATACGTAATAAAAGAAGATAATTTTTTATTCAAGAAAGGCACCCGATTGCAGAATATTGAAAAATACGTAATCACTTCAATAATGGTCCTTTTTTTTACTAAAGCCTTTAATTGAAAATATTGACAAACTATTAGCTGGTTTAGATGAACAAGCAAAAAGACCGCTGCAACGATCTCATCTTTAACAAATGCACCCGTTAGTGTAAGTACATGTTTAACAAGTTCCCTTCATGCACTACTATCCTGTCTAAAAGCACTTTTAAAAATTATCGTAACCTTGTAAATCTGGCATGCTCTTCTTTTACTAAGCTTATGAATTTCTCCTTCTCCGCATCCATACTTGTAATCATTTTTACATTTTTTTCACTGCTTAAGAACCGCTTCACCCTGCTGTTATTGTAGATTATATATTCGTATCTATAATCCTTCTCCATTAAGGAAAACCAATCTTCTTCCCTTAATCTGATAATGTGTTTTTGGAATTTTGATTCGGGTGACAAATTAGGAATGAAATGTCCAATTATATCGCCTGTAATATCAATTAGTAAATCAATAATAAAACTGGTAATGGGAGTTCACTCCTTAAGAAAATTGCTTAAAAACTATTTAATCTTTATCGAGATATAAATATAAGTACAACTCTTAAAGACCAAAAAAATTCGCTACTTTTTATTAAACTCTTGCACCCGTTAGTGTAAGTACAATGTTTCACAATAAAGTTCAAACGGATACTTAAATCTTTTTATCAGTTGTATTCGGACTTTTTATAAAAAATTTATTTTTTTTACACTTTTAGCTAAAAATAACATACTTTAAATTACGTAATGGGCATTTATAATTGATTCAAGAAAACCCTTAAACTAAGGAAAGGATTAAAACACCATGATGAATGAACATACTTGGAGCCAAAATATTAATACCTCTCAACAACCAGCTGTACCTACCAATAAACCTTCTACTGCTCCTGTCCCTATTACTGTCCCTGTCACTGTCACTTTTCCTTCGGCTGAGGCACTTACCCCTGCTAAGACCCAGGAAATGAATATAGTTAGAGTGCTTGCCATCATTGCAGGAGTTTTCTTCCTTGTTGGATCTGGCCTTTTCTTGATCTCGCATATCATAGAATAAAGTCTTAGAACGGATATAAACACCAAATATTTTCTCTTTATATGCGTTTAACTATTGTCAGGTAAAGCCGTAATACGCACCAACAAGGGATTTAGTAACACACTAAATCTTATACATTAATACCTTTTAGATAAAAACTTCTATAATAATGTCATAGCTTTAAACACTTTAACTTTCCTGAAAGAACTCTTATTCCGCCTTTGATGAAGATTGAAATTTTGCTCCTTTAAGAATCAATTCTAAGGTCCCACTACTCTCTTTGAAAGACCACTTATTGGTCTTTTTATTATTTTTCCTTGTTCAACTAACCTGCACCTGTTAGTTCAAGAAGAAAAAGGGAATCCCTTGTTGAAGGAATGCACGGCTTACTTTAAGTGGATTCATTCACAATATCAGTTGTTGAAATGTTTAGTTATTACAAAGGTTCAAATGATTTTACCTTACTAATTCGATAAGCAATTAAATAGATAATAGTGTAAATTGGAAAGGAATAAAAAACACTCCATTTTGCAGTTGTATAAAATCCAATCCATTCAAATAAAGGTTCTCCTATAAAGGAAGTCAATGCGGAATAAATAACAGCTTTAAAAAAGGGATTTAGAGTTGGTTTAAATTGTAGCCACAGCATAAGAGTTACAGGAATTAAAGTAAAATCCCAAGGTAAAAACGTTGGAATGGTAGGCAATACTCTCCCAGAATAATGCCAGAGCCCAAAAACAAGTCCCAAAAAATCAAGCCAAGAAGCTACACTTAATCCAAAAATTCCAGCTAAAAGCAATCTTGCCTCACTTCCACGCTTTCGCAGTATTATCCAAACTAGCCAAGGAATGATTGATAATGCTACTGCAAGCCAAAATTCCCAGTGCCATAACGTATGTTCTTTCCAATAGTTTGCATAATCCGCTTCTGCTTGATGAATTCTTTGAAAAAACTTATCAGAACTTATAATTTCTTCTTTTCTAATCAATGGTTTCATTTTTAAATCCACCTAAAAAAATATATAACCCAAGTATACCCCATCCTTGTTCAACTAACCTGATCCGTTAGTGAAACAAGAAAAAAGGATCGCCGCAGCAACCCTTCCTTAAACTCTAGCACCCGTTAGTTGAACAAGAAGGTCCGTTATTTATAGAGTAACTTCCGATTTGTGTATGGTTTTACCTAAAATGTTTATGAGAGTAGAAAGTCTTTGTAAATCAAGAACATTTGGTTCATATTCCCCTGAGAGAATCTTTTGTAGATGGTTCCAATCATCACAAAAGGAACCAACACCAAGGTCTAAAGAATCGCTGTTGAAATCCTCTACATCATCCCAGTCAACCAGCCAATAATAGTCGGTTTCAACATTAATTTCATTAACATCCTTTTCCTTCAACTTTTTTAACAGCATCAATAACAATTGTTCGATTTCCTTTGTTTTTACTTTCAATAAACTCTGTTCCTCCCTTCAACGCTTCCGTATTTGGCATTACCATCTTTAAGGAAAGCACCCGTTAGCTTAACAACCACGGAACATTCATTTGAAATTCAAACTGAATTACTGGTCTAGGGAATGCATTTGGTACTAATGCTAAATCTTTATTAAACCCTATCTCAATATCATTATGACCTAGAGAAGAAAACTCTTTCTCTCCCTCATCTGGTATCCCTAAATCAGGTCCATCGATTAACCTGCCAACAATATGATAAAAGCCTCCATATAGATGTGTGCCATCTTCGTTTTCTAAACATTCATAGACCTCGCCTTCTTTACGAGGGTCAATACCAAGTAGATTAAAGATGTTTATAATCTCTTTGGGAAAAGTATCACAAGCTAACACGTAATTAGAACAATAATCACAGCTACAATCTTCATTGAGTAAATGATAATTTTTCTAAAATTCTTTTGTTCTTTTAACGTCAATTTCAATTACCCAAGAACCAATCTTTATTTGTTCCATAATTCCACCTTCACTCCAATACTCCGATTCCTTTTTCCTCAATTCGATGTTTTACTTGGCAATTCCTTCTTTCACTAAACTGCCACGTTAGCACAATAAGAAGACGGGATCGCCGCAGTATCCCGTCTTTTACATAAGCACCCGTTGGAGAATAAGAAATCAACATAATTGCTGTTTTATAGGATTTCTTACGATTTAGTTGTTTTAACTTTATCTAAGATTTCAGAAACAGCGATGGCTATACTTGCATTTAGCATACCAAATATAGATATATAAAAAATATATGGGTCCGAATTAGTTGCATAGATAGATACAGCAAATAGATATAAGCAATACAAAAATACCACTATTCCAAAAATTAATAAGAATTTATTCATTACTACACCATCCGTTTCGACATATATTCTATCTTCAATAAAATATTCGACAAAAGGTTAAATTTTCCTTTTTAATTGGTTGTAAAACCTCTTTTTCTCAATTAACTATCTGCCCCGGTTAGTCAAATAAAAAAAAGGATCGCGCAGTAATCCTTTCTCTAACTCAAGCACCCGTTACATTAAGTACATTTCTTCACAATCTAGCAACCATAAAAAAAACCCCATTTCATATGAATGGGAATAACATCTAATTATTCCTACTGAAACCACTAGTACACTACAACATACTTTATTTCATTTCTATGCCATATTTCGCAGCAATGGAAGTCAATATTTGAATTGCTTCAGGACTAGGTGGTCCTTCTGGAGCAGGTGGTAATTGTTCAG
>NZ_JAHXYW010000015.1 GCF_019969725.1 Neobacillus bataviensis | reverse complement strand
TTCCTCTGTATAGGATTGAAATTTTGTCCCCTTTTTAGCCATAAAAAATCCCCTCCAAGTAGTAGTGTATCATTCCCGCCAAATTAGCGGGCTTTTTTACACTGTCTACTTAAAGGGGATAATATCAAATGCGGACTTTTTACTTAACGTTTATTATTTAATGCACTTTCTAACAATTCTTCAGAGAACTCCGTTAAGGCAGCAGTATTCATTGTGTTTATGTTGTTAAACTTTGGCACCATATTTTTTACAGCATTTTGGATAGGAAGTGCCATATCTTTACGCTTTCCTTTTGTTACTCCAAGTACTGCAGCACTCAAGCCTATGCCTACGAGAGATGCCCACATGGCCCCCCTGCTCTTCCGTTTAGGCATAAACAAATTGAAAAAAGGCTGTCTTCTTAAGCTTTTCATTTATCAGCACTCCTTCAGCATGTTATAGAAGAGATTAAATCCCTTCCATTTGCTTAATTTGTGCAATTTTGATTTGAATATGAAGGGCAAACAGAGCCTATTTTGTTAATGACTGGCAGGCTTTTTTCCGTATTTTTCATATAGAATGTCCTTAGATAAAAATAAATAGGTAAGTGTATTAGATTTTGACGACGAATTTGTAAGTAACATGATTGGGAGCTGGCCTAACTTTTTTAAGAACCGATACCATCTACTTGAGGGTGAAAAACATTCAAAGCCTAACGATTTTACCCCCTTATTTATTGTCGTAATTCCAATAATACCTTTTATCTTCTCTTCCTCAGGATGCTCCATTAAATAACTTGCCAGCAATGGCATAGATTTTAATACCCTCGTATAGATTTTTCTTGCTCTGGAAAGTTCATTTTTTATTTTTAAAAACTCACTCAGTAATTGAACATTATGTAAATGAATTTTTAAAAGGAAATCATTTTTGGTAATGATTGTACCATCAGATAGAACGAATTTTTCCCCTTTGTATTTTGTTACGCGAACCCGGAATACTGATTGATCATTTATGTAGTGTAATCGGGAAAATTGATAAAATAGTGGATCTAAAAGCTTCCAAATCCAGATGATTATAAGACGGATATACATAACTTACACTCCATTCCAACTTATCCATAGGGTGACGATGAATATTGGTTTTTAATATGGTAATATAAGGATATGTGATAGAAATTTGAAAATGCTTAATTCCGTGGTAAACAGGAATTCTTCAAAATATAAGCAATTTAAGTTTACATAATATTTTTATCGTTAAGTCATTGCTTTATTCGATTAAAATGAACCTCTTTCCCCCTTTTTACATACTATGCATAAAAGAAAACAACTGGGTGGTGTCTATGGGAGGCCTAACATATTTTGATTTCTTGGCCAAGTTTGGCGTTGGCGGAGCCCATCCTGGTGGAATCCACTTAACAAAACACCTCCTTTCAAACGAAAGGATTACTAAGGATTCGATCATTTTGGATGCTGGCTGCGGCACGGGTCAGACTGCGGCTTATATATTTCAGCAGTATAAGGCAAAGGTATTTGGATTGGAGATCAATCCGATTATGATTGAAAAAGCAAAAAATCGGTTTCAAACCTTGCAGCTCCCTATTCAAGTAATTCAAGGCTCTATAGAAAGAATTCCCTTTGAGGATCAAACCTTCGATTTTATCATTTGTGAATCGGTTTTAGCTTTTGTTGATAAACCTGCTGCTCTTAAAGAATTTTATAGGGTGTTAAAAAAGGGTGGAAGACTCATTGCAAATGAAATGACGATCAACCAGAAACTATCCCCGCAAGACGAATTGGAAATTAAAAATTTTTATGCTTTGGATTCAATATTGCTTGAGGAAGACTGGAAAAGACTTTTAGAAAGTACTGGTTTTAAAAAAATAAAATTAAAACTAAAAAAATTTAGTCCGATTATTGGCAACCAAGGAGCAGAATTTAATTTCTCCAAAAACTTCGAACCAGAATTATTTGATATTCTAAACCAGCATGGTCATATTGTACTTAAATACCAGGATATTTTAAGTTATCGGATTATTACCTGCTCCAAAAATTAACAGGTCTTCATCCTTTCATATTCTAGTGTATATTTAAAAAATTCTCGACGAAAAATAAGCTATTGAAAGGATGGGTGACACACGTGGATAAAACATTAGGGTACCTTAGGGAAATATTATCAAATTATACTGACCAACACTCTGAGGGTAAACAATTATATCATAAGCTTTCGGAAGGTCATTATTCATCGGAAGGGGCATTTGTAAGGGATTTAAACCAAAAAGAAATTAATTTTTTAAATGCCATTCTTCCTAAAGAAATTAACTATGCAAAAGAAGAACTGGACGAAAAAAGGGCCTATCAATTAAATGAAGTGTATGAACTATTACTATGATACGTAAAAAGATGGCATAAATTTTGCCATCTTTTTAGGAAATATTTCATTTTTCGCCTATTTATTTCCGAGGTAAGCGCATAGTACGACAAATCTTGATTGTTTAACCCTACCTTATTCATCATAATACGACATTAAATATCAGAAAATCACAATAATATACTATTTTTAATGTATATCTCTTTTCTTAAACCTACCGCCTCTGACTTCAGCAATATCTGCTACAGCTAAAAAGGCAGTGTGGTCATTTTCGGTAACGATTTCCTTCAATTTTGCCTCTTCAAGACGGTTGATAACGCAAAAGATAACCTTCTTATCATCTCCAGAATAGGCACCTTCCCCATTGATGTAAGTAACACCACGGCCAAGTCGACTTAATATTGCATCGCCGATTTCCTTGGCATTATCACTGATGATCCACACTGATTTGGATTCATCCAGACCTGTAATCGTAATATCAATCGTTTTGTAAGCAACAAAATAGGCAATTAGTGAATACATAGCACGGTCCCATGAGAAAACAAATCCAGCACTTCCAAGGATAAAAAGATTGAAGAACATAATAATTTCTCCAACAGAGAATGGCAGTTTATTATTAAATAAAATTGCCAGTATCTCGGTACCATCTAAGGAACCTCCGTACCGAATTACAATACCTACGCCAATACCAAGGACAACACCTCCAAAAACAGTTGCCAAGGTAATATCTTGCGTAAATGCTGGGACTGGATGGAGCAATGTGGTTGCAATGGAAAGAACGATGATTCCATAAAGTGTGGATAAAGCGAAGGTTTTTCCGATTTGTTTATAACCAATAAAGAAAAAAGGAATATTTAGAATAAAAAGGAAAATACCGATTTTCCAGCCAGTAAGGTACGATAGCATGATGGAGATGCCGGTAATACCGCCATCAATAACGTTGTTTGGTACGAGGAAAATTTCAAGGCCGACAGCCATTAATATAGCACCAATAGTGATTAACAAAACTCGCTGAAAAAGCTTTTTCTTTGTCAATCTTCGGTGTTGTATTTTTTCCATAATGGCGGTCTGCTGTGCAATAACATTTAATTCTTGTGTTCCTGTCATTATCTTGCCCCTTTCAAATTAGATGTTCTATATATAGTATAACGAATTATTGTACTTAATTATAATAATATGCTTTTATTCCTGCCACATCTAATAAAAGGCTATGTTAAACTATGTTGTTGATTTGAGCTCCAGGTGCTTCGCTTTCGCGGGCGGTCCGGGGAGACCCCGCAGGGACATTGAATTACATCCTCAAATCCGCCCACACACGAAGGAAGCGATAGCATTTTCGAGGAGTCTTCGCGCCTTCCGCTCCAATCAACAGTGTTAAAATCAACAATCGCCTATAACACAGCCAATAAAAAAAGGACTGCCTTTTACAGGCAGCATGAAATTTCATATTAACTTGGGTCAACCTCGTCAAAAGAAAGTGTTGTAACACTCGTAAACTCACCTTTTTCCACTTCTTCTTCGGTTGCACTTTGCTCTAATTCTTCCTGATCATCCATTCCAGGTGCAATTTGTGGCATATTTTGGTTTAAATCTCTTCTTTTTGTCAATTCATAGCCCCCCCTTCCGAAAATATTTTTTCAATAAATGCCCAGAAATATACTTTAAAAAACTGGATAAAAAAAGAAGCAGCATCGATTCCTCCTGCTGCTTTGTTTTAGTCATTAATGTTCTTTTAATCGAGCCCGTTTGATAAAGAAAGCGAGAATTAATGCAACCATAGCGATTCCTGTTGCCACGATAAACGAATCATTAATACCATCGATTGTGGCTTGCTTCATCGTTTGGCCATAGATCAAAAACGTCCCTATCTGGCTGCCTGCTGCTGCCGGCAAATGAGTCAATGCGGCGATGCCCTGTCCAATTTGAGCTGTCTTACTTGCTATAAAAGGATTGACACTTGTAATAAGATTCGAATATTCTCCCATGTGTACACTCTGTCTTGTTGTCATCACCGTTACTAAAAAGGCCGTACCAATGCTGCCGGCAACCTGCCTTGCTGTATTCGAAGCCGCTGTCCCATGGGCACCAAGATGGCGCGGTAATTGATTTAGCCCTTCCGTCATAACTGTCATCATTAAAAAAGACATCCCGAACATTCTTAACACGTAAAGTAATAAAATATGACTAAAACTAGTAGTCATACTCAATTGGGTAAAGAGCCAAGTTGTGATCACTGTAATGGTTAAACCAATCACGGCTAACCACCTTGCACCCATTTTATCAAATAGTGCTCCTGCAATCGGAGACATGATACCCATAACAATTGCTCCAGGCAATAACAATAGACCAGAATCAAAAGCAGTAAACCCGCGAATGTTTTGCAAATAAATCGGAAGCAAAATCATCGCCCCGAACATTGCCATGTTAATAATCATACTAATAATAGTGGTTAAGGCGAAAATATCGTACTTAAAGACACGTAAATCGAGCATCGGATTTTTCGTGGTCAGCTCTCTCCAAACAAAGGCAATTAAGGTGATTACCCCTATTATTAAGGAAATCACAACTGTACCACTTGACCATCCATGGCTTCCAGCTTCGCTGAAGCCATATAAAAGGAAGCCAAAACCCAAGGTTGAAAATAACAAACCTGGGAAATCAAATTTCGGGTTGGTCACCTCAGTAACATCTCTCATCCAAAAGACACTCAAAATTAAATCGAGAATGCCAATTGGAATTACCACATCAAATAAAAGTCTCCAAGAATAATGTTCTACAATCCAACCTGACAAAGTAGGACCAATGGCTGGTGCAAACAGCATAACCACTCCCATAATCCCCATTGCTTTTCCTCGTTTCTCTGGTGGGTATAAAGAGAAAAAGACGGTCATTAATAGCGGCATAATAATCCCTGCTCCTGAAGCCTGAACAACCCTTCCAACCATCAGCATACTGAAATTTGCCGAAAACGAACAAATTATAGAACCAAATGTAAACAGAAAAACAGAAGTAATAAACAATTTCCTTGTACCAAACTTTTCAATTAAATAAGCAGTAACGGGGATAAATATCCCATTTACAAGCATATATCCTGTAGAAAGCCATTGAACCGTTGTAGCTGAAACATTTAAGTCTGTCATAATATGCGGGATTGCTACATTCAATAGCGTCTGATTTAAAATCGCAACAAATGCTCCTAGCATTAATGCTGCCAGAATTTTACCTTTTCCACTATCATCTTTGGCATCTTGCATTCTTGATCTGCCAGCTGCTTTTCGCTTTGGTATTACATTTGCTTCGACATATTCTAAGGCAGGTTCAGGAATAGCAGATTCCTTTAATAGGTCTTCCACTTGCAAGTGTAAATCCTCATTGTCTGCCTCAGAAACCTTAGAATAAATGGCACTTTCTCTTTTAGCATTCTTCTTCTTTTTTTTCAAAAATAAATAATTCAATACGAATAAAAGCAAAATGCATAAAATGATATATACAGAAATATAAATCGACATATTTTCACCTACTTATGGACTCTCACGGTTACATTCATACCTGGGACTAATTGGAGACCCTTATAATCCTCAACGGCTATCTTAACAGGGATGACTTGTGTCACTTTGGTATAATTACCGGCTGCATTTGTATTAGGTAATAATGAAAATGTCCCAGATGTAGCTAATCCGATATTCTCCACTCTTCCCTTTAATGTCGTGTTTGGAAAGGCATCTACATAAATATCAACTTCCTGATCAACAGCCATTTCATCAATACTGGTTTCCTCGATATTGGCCGTCACCCATAAATTTTCAAGGTCAAACATTTGAGCTAAAGGCATTCCTGCCGCCACAAATGAATCTTTGAAAGCACTTGTTTGGACTACCGTTCCATCACTTGGAAGGGTAATCTTTATTTCCGCAGGTGCTGTTCCAGCTCCAGTACCTGTAGTAATTACGGAACCAATTTGCTCATCTTTGGCAAAGTGATCTCCAACCTTTGCATCCCACTTAGTTAATTTCCCACTGGCCGGAGCGGAAATAGTAACTTGCTGACCGGCAATTTGAGCATTATCTGTAGATATATAGTTTACAGTATTGTTGTAGTAGGAATATGCAGCAAATCCTCCGCCTACTAGGATAATTAAAATGATGATATTTAATAAAATTAATCGACCTGTCTTCATATGCTTTACTCCTCCTCTATTAGGTTTTAATAAATAGTAGTTTGTGTAGACTCATTAGGTTTTACTATAGAAGCAACAAACTTTTCAGTTTTAAATGGTTGAATTTTTTGTATTATTTGATTAATCTAATAGAACCAAGGGGGAGATTAATATGATTAGAAAACTATCAGAAAATGATCACAAACAGGTCCTCTCCTTTTTACGTGAGGAACCTTCGATAAATTTATTTATTATTGGGGATTTAGAGGTATTTGGATATCATTCTGATTTTCAGGAAATTTGGGGGGAATTTGATCCACAAGGGGAGTTCAAAGCCGTCCTGCTCCGCTTTTATCAATCATTTATTCCGTATGCTAAAGGGGAATTTAACGTTAGAGGTTTTGCTTCAATCATGAACGAGTATAAGAAGCCTCTTTATCTATCTGGAAAATCAGATATTGTAGAAAGATTCGAGTCCTATAAAGAATTGGAACTTGGACCAAAACAGGTTACATACTTTGCTGAATGCCGTTCACCCGAAAACTTGGGGACGACAGATTTAGAAATACACTCAGCTGGTATAAAAGATGTTGACAGAATCATTTCCCTTCGCAGCACGATTAAAGAATTTCAAATTCGAAGTGATGCCCGTGAAATCTTACTAAAATCAATAGAGTCCAATACATCAAGGACCTATTATACCGAAGAAAACGGCATTATGACCTCATGTGTGTCAACAACAGCTGAAAATTCCATCTCCGCAATGATTGTCGGTGTTTGCACAAGAATTGAAAATCGCCGTCAGGGCCTTGCCACTGGGATTATGCAAAAGCTTTTTAATGATGTTTTATCAGAAGGAAAAACTCTTTGCCTCTTTTATGATAATCCTGAGGCAGGTCGGATCTATAAAAGACTAGGCTTCAAAGATATTGGCATGTGGACGATGCACCGTTAACGAAAGAATCCTTTATATAGGATTCTTTTTTATGTAGTAGCCGAAAATTATAAGGGAAAATTACTAACATGAACTATGAAGGGATGCGATAATGTAATGTATGAATCCATAAAAAAACACGCAAAACCTTTCGACGCAATTACAGACCTTACCCCTTTAATTGATGCTATTGGTGATGCTAAGTACGTGCTCCTCGGTGAATCCTCTCATGGAACTTCCGAGTTTTATTCAGTTCGTGCCGAGATTTCAAAACAATTGATTAAGGAAAAAGGTTTTTCTTTTATTGCCGTTGAAGGAGATTGGCCATCCTGCCAAAGTGTTAACCGGTACATAAAGGGGATTGATCAAACTGGTATGGATGTCAAAGAGGTGCTTCAATCCTTTAATAGATGGCCAACATGGATGTGGGCTAATCAAGAAATCATTACGCTAATCGAATGGTTAAAAGAATACAACCTGGAGCATTCTCGAACACAAAAAGTCGGATTTTATGGTTTGGATGTATATAGTCTTTGGGAAAGTATGGACGAAATCCTCCGATATTTAGAAAAAAACAATTCCCCTAGCCTAATCCAAGCGAAAAAAGCATTCTCCTGCTATGAACCCTTTAACCGGAATCATGAAACTTATGCAGTCTCGGCCGGGTTTCTATCGGACGATTGTATGAAAGAATCATTAGAACTTTTAGAATCAATTCGAAAAAACAAATGGAGATTCGATGACCAAGAGGAAAGCAGTCTGAATATGGAAGTGAATGCCTTAGTTACGGCACATGCGGAAGAATACTACCGAACGATGGTAACAAGTGATGTAAGGTCGTGGAATGTTCGGGACAAACATATGGTAGATGCCTTAGATTCGGTAATGAAGTTTTATGGCGAAGACGCAAAAGTGATTATTTGGGAGCATAATACTCATGTTGGCGATGCAAGGGCAACCGACATGAAGCATGAGGGAATGATAAATGTCGGCCAATTAATTAGAGAACAAAACAAACCGGAAGATGTGTTCATTATCGGCTTCGGAACCTTTAACGGCACCGTTATTTCGGCAACTGAATGGGGTCTGGATTTTCAGGTCACTGAAGTTCCGCCAGCCCAGTATGGAAGCTGGGAATATCTTATGCACAATTCGGGTGCCTTTAATAAATACCTCATTTTTAATAATAAGAACCAAGAAGAATTTTCCACAACCATTGGTCATCGAGCGATAGGTGTAGTATACCGGCCTGAATATGAGCATTTTGGAAATTATGTTCCCTCTAACATGGGTCAAAGGTATGATGGATTTATTTTTATCGATAAAACCACAGCCTTGCGCCCCCTCGTCTTAGAGCATATTTTAATATAATTAATAAGGTCTTCCATTTTTAAGGAAGACCTTTCTTATGCTAATCCACGATGGGATTTTTAAAATTATCTGTTACCAGAATATTGTTCTCCTTTACCATGTTTTCAACCCGCCACTTATTTTCTGAAAGTTTATCATTAAATGGTATGGTAATTTCCCTGCCATTCCTGCTTTCAAATTGATATTCCAATATACCCGTGGTTCCTTGGTGGTTTCGATAAACGATATGAATTTTTTTAATTTTATCCCATTTAAATTCCTCTTCCCTAATTTTAGTAAGGGAGTTATAATGGATTCCTTTTTCATCAAAAAAATAATAATTGGTTAAGCTCATTACAAACGCTGGTATGCTTCCAAGAATTAAGATCCAAGTGACCCATTTTATTCCGCTGCCATTCGATTTCTGCCGAAAAATAAGATAACCGGTTAAAGCGAACGCTATTATTAACATTCCTGCCGCAAAAGTGATATAGGCTGTTAAAGGCGTTGTAAAAAACCATTGGGTTCGGGAGTAATAGACCAAACTCTGATAGGAAGCCACAACAATAAATGGAACAAATAAACTGCTGATATACAAAATAATTGTATAGGCAACAAGCTTTACCTGATTATCCTCTGTAGACTCTTTCCTTTTCGGCAACAACATATAAAAAATACCATCCTTATGTATTTTATTCCATTTATTTTACCATTATCTGAATAATTTGACGTGACTCCTCAGATAAAGTTTCACAAAAATCTGAATTAAAAAACCAGTCAAAAATTAACTGGTTTTTCCCCATACTATTTTGTTCCAGGTGCTGGTTGATCTACGCCTTTAACATGATGACTGTGGCCGCTCTCTTCTGTTGTATGGAAATCATAGTAATGAACATGCATTCCATTTCCCACTGGGATAGCCGGTCCTGAATATGCCCTGTAATGATGCGTATGGCCATCCTCAAATAATACATAACCCTCAGTAAAATGAATATGTCCACCATCCTGTGTTGGTATTGGCGGTGAGGTTACATCAAGGCATTGATGAACATGCCCTGAACTAACACCAGTATAGTCTACAGAACCATGATTATGGTGCGGAACAAAACCTGGAACAAAATCATCTTTTCCAACTTTAGCCATTACAATCACCTCACGATTATGATGTTTCATCTATATGCACACTTCCTAAATAAAATAATTAGGAATGGTGGAAAAATTTCCAGTGAACCAAATATAAAAAAGGTACATAAGCATCAAGATAAATCACATACTATTTTTGTAATTTCAATCAATATTACGAAAGAAGGATCAACTTATGACTGTAGGAACACAGGTAAAACAAGCATTAGCTGGATTAAAAAGTGCACAAGCAAGTTTCGAAACCTTTGCTCTGGCAACTGATAACCAAAATGCAAAACAACTATATCAACAAGCAGCCCAGCAAACACAACAAGTTCTTGATAGCCTTGAGCCTCGTCTTCAAGAAATCTTAACTGAAGAACCACAATACAATCAATAATCAATTAGGTTGGCGCTTAGCCAACCCATTTTTCATTTATTTTTTAGGCTTTAAAAAACAAACGAAAGGAAGTTTTTCTAGTGACCGTGGCTTCAAACGTTAAGCAGTGTCTGATTACCATAAAAGGAATTGAAGCGCAGCTGTCTTCGCTTGCCTTAAATTCTTTAGATAAAGAAGCTCAAGCTGTGTTTCATGAAACTTCCTTAACGATGGCCGATATCAAAAAAGACCTTCAATACCGTGTTTTGGAACTAGAAAGACAGGAACCGCAATATAAAGGCTCATAATCATTGGGGTGAAAAATAGTGCCAGGATGGATATTTATAATTGTTCGTTCGCTTATATTTATCTTGCTCTTATTTCTAACAACTAAAATTCTTGGAAAAAAACAAATTTCTGAGCTTTCCTTTTTCGAATATATTGCCGGTATTACAATCGGCAGTATTGCCGGGGAGGTTGTAACCGGACTTGAAGCCAATATTTATCATGGAATATTGGCGTGTGTGGTATTTGGCTTTGTTACCTGGTTGGTTGACTTTATTTCCTTATACAGTAAAAGTTTTCGGGACATGGTCGAAGGAAAAGGTACGGTTGTCATTAAAGATGGAAAAGTTTTGGAAGAAAATTTAAAGAAAGAAAAATATACGATTGACGAGCTTTCAGCACTGCTTCGTCAAAAGGATATTTTTAGGCTTGCAGATGTGGAATTTGCGGTCCTGGAACCCCGAGGCAATTTAACCGCCTTGTTAAAAAAGGAAAACCGTCCGCTTACACCTAAAGATTTACAAATGAAAGTACCAAATGAAAAAGAACCGCAAACAGTTATAATGGATGGAAATATCATCGATGAACCATTGCGAATTGCTCGAAAAGGCAGAGCCTGGCTCTATACAGAATTAGAAAAACTAAACGTTTCACTTGCAAATGTTTTCATAGGTCAAGTTGATTCTTACGGTGAATTAACCGTGGATCTGTATGATGATAAAATTCAGGTTCCCGAGCCGCAACAAAGACCTCTATTACTTGCAACACTGAAAAAGACCCAGGCTGATTTAGAAATATTTTCGCATCAGACGGATTGTGAACAATCAAAGGCAATGTACAAGAAAAATGCTGCTCTTCTACAGGAAAAAATTGATAAGCTTAGTCCATTTTTAATTGGATAGAACACGAAAAATCCTTATCAACATTTGATTGATAAGGATTCAATATTTTTAGGAACTAACTGAATTCTCTTTGCTAGTAATTGGCGGGGAAGCGGCCGTACTTTTTTGAGAAATATAGCTATGAAGCACCATTCCAGCCATTACTAAAATCATTCCAATCCAGGATAACATTGATGGAAATAAAGAATTCAGCAGCAACAACTCCCCAACTAAAGCAAATAAAACTTCCATTGATTGTGTAGCTTCGACCGCTGCTAATTTCTGCATATCTCCTCTTACCAAATCGGTAGCATGAAAAAAGAGAATGGTGGCAATGACACCGGAAGAAATGGCAACAAGTCCTGATTGTATCGTTTGTCCCGAACTGGGAGGTCCTTCTGTAAGAAAACCATATAGAGATAAAATAATCCATAGTGGAAGACTCGCCAATGTCATCCCTAATACACGTTGAAATACATCTAAACGGCCGCCACAAACATCCATCATTTTTCGGTTGCCAAGAGGATAAGCAAAAGATGCAATCACAACCGGGACCACCCCTAAGGAAATCGCCAAAACAGAAAGATGGTTGGCTTGCTCCAGCTGCATTAAGATAATTCCCAATAAAATAATCAATGACATGGCCATTCCCTTGAATGGAATTTTTCCTCTTAATTGGATTGGTCCTTTATCTGTCATAATGGTTTCATTAAATAGCGGAGCTAACAATGAACCGGAGATAATGGTGATTTGCCAGGTGGCTGCAATTAACCATCCGGGAGCGTAAGCAGCTGAGAAACAAATTGGTGCATAGAACAATCCAAATCCAACAAAACTCCATAAGAACCATGAACTTGGCCGTTTTTTCATTTCAGCAAATAATTGCCTAAGATTTTTTCTCATGATTACGATAACGAAAAGAAAGGGAACCATAAAGAAATAACGTAAGGATGCACTCCAAACCCAGCTCCCGCCGGCTAAATCCATCGACCGGTTTAATATAAAGGTAAACGCAAAAAAGAAAGCGGCAAGGATGCCTAAAATGATGGGCCGCATCGACTATATCCCCTTCAAAAAAATTTTTTCTCTTACATAGATCAACTTTTTTTAGTATAGCAGATTTCTGAATTATTTGTTTAAAGAATAATTACACCGATAAATTTGAAACTTTCTTCTTTTTCGCACGTACATATTTGTGGTCAAGATAAATTATAAAGTGAGGTAGATACCATGTTCGGAAAAGTTGCTGCTGATATTTTGGGACTAAGTGATGTTGGTGCGGTTATTAAGCCGGAGAATTATGATAAAGTGGACGCCGATGATTATGTGATGCATGAAGATAATGAAAAAATCTATTTCTTAATTAAATCAAAATCAGATGAATATTGTTTTACGAACAATGCTCTTATCCATTTGGACGGCACAAGTGCCACAAGTAAAAAGCGCATGCTGCACCGATATAGCTATGCTACCCATAAAATTTCTGATGTCATGCTAGAAACAGCCGGAACCGTCGATCTTGACGTGGAAATTAAATTCAAAATTGGTTCTATGCCATTCTCCATTGATGTTCATAAAAAACATATTGAAGAAGTAAAGGACTTATATAAAGCTTTGATCAAAATATCTGAAATCACACATGAAAATGACATTTCCTTTCAATTTGCAAAGCAAAGCCTTGAAGTTGCCTCTACTACATTAGGCCGTGTAACAAGTCCTGACAGCAATTTAGTGGTTCAGTTTAAAATGCTTAACCAAGCGGCATTCCAATGGTTAGAAGACAGCAAAAAGCAATTTTGCGTGAAGGACTTTGGCTCTGTATTTGAAAAGTACATTAATAATTAAATATATTAAAAATAACCCCAAGCTTGGGGTTATTTTATTTAAATATAATCAATTAAAACATCATCTAATGGCAATCTGGTTGTATGATGAGCCGGTGCAGCGGCTTTCCCTATGGCGATTAGGACAACAGGGAAAAAGCGTTCAGGGAGGTCAAATTTTTTCGCAAATTGCTCCTTGCTAAAACCTCCCATTGGCACCGTATCATAGCCTCTATCTTTAGCAATTAACATTAACTGCATGGAAACTAGTCCTGCATCAAAGGAAGCGATGTTTTTCAGAATCTCTTCCGAAGCAAAAGGATACGTTTTGTTGGTGTTTTCGATTAATCGGCTCATGCTTACTTCATCCAAATATCCAGCTTCAAATGCACTGTGGTAAACTTTTTCTACACTTTTATACATTTCTTTATCGCCAATGACCGCAATCACGGCGGAAGCTGTTTCCACCTGCTCTTGATTGTTCGCAATTGTTCTAAGTTCTTTTTTAACCTCTTGGTCTTCGATCACAATAAAGCGCCATGGCTGCAAATTACTAGATGATGGTGCTTTTGTTGCTTCTTTTAGAATATCATTAATTACTTCTTTAGGGATTTTATAGGTTGCATCATATTTTCTTACTGAATGACGTTCATTAATCAATTCAGTCAAACTTTTTGTACTTACAGAAGTTGCCATCGATGATTCCTCCTTTTGGATGGGAATTGTTACTTATCGTTTGTTTATCCCCCGATAACGATACCATGAAATCATTACCTCGATACAAGTAAAATGCTTGCACTTTGAATAAGTGCAAGCATTAGTTTATGAAGGACTTCGCCTGTGAAACAGCCCCATGACTTCAATTGTTTCGGTAATATTTACGAAAGCAGTTGGATCCACTTCGGTTATCAGCGTTTTTACTTCATTTAGTTCGTAACGAGAAATAACTGTAAACATTACATTACGTTTATCATTTGAATAGCCGCCTACTCCATCCATTATGGTTAAACCCCGGTACAGGTTAGTCAGTAAATGCTGTCTCATCTCTTCGCCTTTTTCCGTTATAATCATGATTGTTAATTTTGCATGATCGGTATAAATAGCATCCACCACTTTACCCGTAACAAATATCGAAACTAATGTATTAAGAGCGGCATCCCACGTGAACAAAAAGCCGCTTATTAAAATAACGACTGCATTCATGCCTGAAAGTAAAACACCTATTGGAAAGTCTTTTTTACGTGCAACGATCATTCCTATAATATCAAAGCCTCCAGTTGATCCTGAACAGCGGAACACGATTCCCACACCTAAGCCTGTTAAAGCTCCACCGAATATGGAGGAAAGGATCGTACCTTTTGCGATTGGGAATACTGGTATTACATAAAGCCCTAAAGAAATAATTAATACTGAGAAGATGGAATTCATGATAAATTTTTTCCCAAGCATTTTATATCCAATGATTAATAACGGGAAATTTAAAAGAAAGTTGGCCAACCCTGTATTAATGGGGGTAATCATTCCAAACATCATGGAAATTCCGCTTAATCCGCTGCTTAACACTTCATGTGGAATTAAAAAAAGGTTAAAAGCAATAACAATAATAAGAGATCCAATTATTAGTCCAAATATCCGCACGAGGAAATCCTCCCATACTTCTCCATTTATTTAGAAATAATACCGATAATTTTTCCTTATGTAAATTTAATAGTTTTTTATAATAATAATAAATTATCTGACAATTATTTTTATTCTCTATATGCGAGAGATATCGGATAATATAATATTCATACCCAATTATGTTTTTCCTTTTATATGAATATTTATTCATTAAGAAATTTTATTTCATGCTAATTAAATTATTTTTTTGTGATGAATCATTGACAATTTTTCAATAGTATTTATACTTTAGTAATATATTAAACTTCATAAATAAATCCTCATCAAGCCGATGAGGTAGAGGTCGCGGTTTTTATTAGTATCACGGACGAGATGCAGAGACATTATTGACTCCGTTTGAAAGGAAAAACTGCCGAAGTTTGCTTTCTTCTCTGAATAAGCATGCTGGGGCTGTCTCCAAATAGGAACAGAACTGTCACGAATGGCCCTACCAGCTGTTCGTGTTGAGCTATCTTTCGGAAGGTATGATGCGGGGTATTATAAATGCCATCGATGTCTATCTCGATGGTATTTTTTATTCCAAACTCCTTCCATAAACTAATTTAAAGGGAGTTATAATTATGCAAACTGCACGGGTATTAAAAGAAGATGTAAGCATAGATGTTAAACCTTCTAACAAAGATGGATTAAAACGGAGCTTAAAATCGAGACACCTGACGATGATTTCACTTGGAGGTACAATTGGTACAGGGCTATTCCTGGCAAGCGGCGGAGCTATTCATTCTGCCGGTCCTGGAGGCGCCATCCTTTCTTATCTCGTTATTGGCGTAATGGTGTACTTTTTAATGCAAAGCTTAGCTGAAATGGGTGCGTACATGCCGGTTGCTGGAAGCTTTAGCACCTATGCCACAAAATTCGTCGACCCTTCACTAGGTTTTGCACTTGGCTGGAATTACTGGTATAACTGGGCCATTACCATTGCGGCAGAATTAGCAGCCGTTACAATGATCATGAAATTCTGGTTTCCGCACACTCCTTCTATTATTTGGAGCGGAATCTTCTTAGTCGTTATGTTTTTATTAAATTACCTTTCTGTAAAAGGATTCGGAGAAGCTGAATATTGGTTCTCCTTAGTGAAAGTGGTTACGGTAATTATCTTTATCGTTACTGGCACGTTAATGATTTTTGGCATTATGGGAGACGAAGCTGTTGGGTTCAAAAACTTCACTGTCGGCGATGCACCTTTCCACGGCGGTTTTATGGCGATGCTAGGTATCTTTATGGCAGCTGGATTCTCATTCCAAGGTACAGAACTCCTTGGGGTTGCAGCTGGGGAAACAGATAATCCAACAAAAGCCATTCCGCGTGCAGTTAAACAAGTATTCTGGCGTATTCTTTTATTTTATGTTTTAGCTATTTTAGTTATCGGCCTTTTAATTCCTTATACTAATGGCGACTTAGCGAATGGTGATGTTACAGTCAGTCCTTTCACACTTGTTTTCCAAAAAGCAGGCATTGCTTTTGCTGCTTCAGTTATGAACGCGGTTATCTTAACAGCTGTACTATCTGCAGGAAATTCAGGCATGTATGCTTCGACTCGTATGCTTTGGGATATGGCACGTGAAGGAAAAGCACCAAAATTTCTTGGTAAATTAAATAAAAATGGTGTTCCAGTAAATGCATTAATCGTAACAACACTAGTGGGTACACTTGCATTTCTTGCTTCTTTCTTTGGTGATGGAACTGTATACGTTTGGTTGTTAAATGCTTCTGGTATGTCTGGCTTTATCGCCTGGCTTGGAATTGCAATTTGTCATTATCGCTTCCGTAGAGCCTATGTTGCTCAGGGTAGAGATTTAAACTTATTACCATATAAATCAAAGCTCTTCCCATTTGGACCAATCTTTGCCTTTGCAGTTTGTGGTTTCGTTGTCCTAGGACAAAACTATTCCGCATTTATGGGGGATCATATTGATTGGAACGGTGTTATGGTTTCCTATATCGGATTGCCGTTATTCTTAATCCTTTGGCTTGGATATAAAGTTATGAAGAAAACTAAGGTTATTCCTTTAGATAAATGTGATTTAAATAATTAATGTTAAAGGGCACGCATTCGAGCGTGCTCTTTATTATTCATAACTGAACGGTTACTTCAGTTCCATCTTTTAATTTAGTTTCCACCAACGTTAATCCCCTTTGCTCTATTAAGGCCTTTATTAGTGGCTTTACGTCTTTTCTATCTATTTGCGGAATCGTAAACTTTTTCCCATCATTTTCGATTGCTTTATTTACTAAACTTGTTATTCTTTTTGAAGTAATCAATCTTAAAAGGAGGTTTAAGATCGGGTAAGGAACAGGTATGGTTACCTTTTTTTCTTTTAATTTCACTCGGACTTTAAGCATAGATTTATTCAATGACCACGAAAACTTTTTCACCTTTTGCCGAAGTGATATCGACAATCTGTCCGTCTACTTCATTTTCGATAGCTTCGATTAACATATCTACATTAACATGCTTTACATATTTCTCAGCCTCAGGTATTTTCTCCGCAATACTCGTGCCAACTTTTAAAACAGCTTTAATTAACTTAATCGGAAGGTTTACATTCACGTTATCTCCTTCTTCTGAAGAAACGCGGATCTTTAATGTTTTATTTAAATACGAAGCATCTTTGTCAAGTGGAATGAATTGCTCCTTACCTTGAAGTACATTAATTAATTCTGTTGCTTTTTCTTTATTCAGCTTTCCTTCTTCAACCATCGTTAACACCCTTGAAATCTCTTCTTTCATTTATAGTTCCCCCTCTTTTAATAAATGAATGGCCTCTTCAGCAGTGATTTCGCCTTTTTCAAGCATCGAAACAATTTTTTTCTTATCTATTTCCATCTTTTTATTTGTGGTGTAACCAAGTGAAGTAATAATATCGTCTAATTTTCCACGTACGGTTGGGTAGGAAATTCCAAGTTCTTTTTCAACTTCCTTAATATTTCCACGGCATTTTAAAAATGTTTCTATAAACTGAAGCTGTTCCTGCCCAAGAGCTGCAAATTTAGATAGTTGAAATTCATTTTCAACAGTCGTTTGGCAATGGGTACACTGAAGCTTCGTAATTTTTAATTGTCTGCTGCAAACCGGGCAATTTGTTATGAGCGGATACGCCATCATAATCTCCTTTCCTTTATTAACCACATCATACAATATTTTAAAATTTTTTAAAGGTATCAATTTATTTTTTTGATAAAAAATAATAAAAAAATTAATTATGTTATATTAAATATTAATTATATTGAAACATTGATATAAAAAAAACAGACTTCACAATTGAGTCTGTTTTTAATGGAACAATTAACTTAACTTTTCCTCTAAAGACCAAACATATAAATCCTCAATTTGGCAATTTAATTCTTTGGAAATGGTCATCGCAGTATTTAGGTTCATTACCTTCTTTGATATGTAGTCGTTAAGTTGACTTTTCGGAATTTGCGTATTCCGCTCCAAACTATCCAAGTCCATACCGTTTTTTGCTAATAAGTCCTTGAGGTTGCTTTTCTTTGCTTTATAATTGGTCAAAAATGACACCTCACTTTTGTTAAGCATAACACAGTAAGATGGTAATAGAAAGGGGAGTTGGTTACATTCATTGTATGTTATAATTAAATAGATCATAAAAGGGGTGTTACTTTGAAAAACACAAATAACCGTTTTAATAACGGTCAAGCTGTTAATATTAAAGAAACTGGCGAGGTTGTTACTATATTAAAATGGCAATACGTTAAAAATATGAAAAGATTTTCTTATATTGTTAAAGAACATCCTGGCACATTTTATTTCGAGGAAGAATTGAAAAATATATAAGACAACTTTAAAAAGAAGACCAATTCAGTGAATTGGTCTTCTTTTTGTTAATAAAGTTTAAAATTCTGCATTACCAGTTGTTCTTGGGAATGGAATGACGTCTCTAATGTTAGACATTCCTGTTAGATACATAATTAAACGTTCAAAGCCAAGCCCGTAGCCAGAATGCTTTGTACCGCCGTATTTCCTTAGTTCTAAGTACCACCAATAATCTTCTTCGGTCATACCCAGATCATTAATTTTGCCGGCTAATATCTCTTCACGCTCTTCACGCTGGCTGCCTCCGATTAATTCCCCGATTCCTGGAACAAGCAAATCAGTCGCAGCAACAGTTTTATTGTCTTCATTTAAACGCATATAGAAAGCTTTAATTTCCTTTGGGTAATCTGTAACAAAAACAGGACGCTTAAATACCTTTTCACACAAATAGCGTTCGTGTTCTGTTTGCAGATCCAATCCCCATTCAACTGGATATGCAAACGTTTCTTCGGATTCTTTTAATAAATCAATGGCTTCTGTATAGGTTACCCGGCCAAATTCAGCAGTGTGAGCATTATTTAAACGGTCTAATAAACCTTTTTCAATGAAGCTGTTAAAGAAGTTCATTTCCTCTGGAGCTTGTTCCAATACGTAACCAATCACATATTTAACCATCTCTTCTGCAAGGTCCATAATATCCGGAAGTTCAGCGAATGCGAGTTCAGGCTCAATCATCCAGAATTCAGCAGCATGCCTTGCAGTGTTTGAGTTTTCTGCTCTAAAAGTTGGCCCAAAAGTATAGACATTGCGAAAGGCTAAAGCAAAGGCTTCAGCAGAAAGCTGTCCGCTAACCGTTAGATTGGTCTCTTTGTTAAAGAAATCCTTTGTTAGATCCGTTTTTCCTTCTTCATTTTTTGGAAGGTTGTCCATATCAAGTGTGGTTACACGGAACATTTCCCCTGCCCCTTCAGTATCACTACCAGTGATGATCGGAGAGTGAACATAAACGAACCCTTTATCTTGAAAAAATTTATGAATTGCATAAGATGCTAATGAACGCACACGGAAGACTGCAGAGAATGTATTTGTTCTTGGTCTTAAGTGAGCGATCGTCCGTAAGTATTCAAAGGTATGCTTTTTCTTCTGTAAAGGATAATCCACATTAGAGATTCCCTCAACGGCAATGTTTGTTGCTTTAATTTCAAAAGGCTGCTTAGCTTGAGGAGTGTGGATGAAATCTCCTTCCACTTTAATCGTAGAGCTAATTGGCAGCTTGGCAATTTCTTTAAAGTTCTCTAATTGATCATCGAAAACGATTTGCACACCTTTAAAGAAGCTGCCATCATTTAATTCAATGAAACCAAAGGTTTTGGAATCACGGATCGTTCTAATCCAGCCGGATAATTGAACTTTCTGATCCACATAAGTTTCTGTATTTCGGTACAAATCCTTGATCAAGGCTTGTTTCATAAGTAAATCCTCCTATGTATTACTTAATGGATAAATAAAAACCCTTCCTCCCAAAGCGGGACGAAAGGTAGAATTTGGCATTAATATCGTTTTTCTTTTATCCCTTCAATATTATACAAAAAATTTAACTCAATAAGCAATATACAACAAATTAAGGCTCAAGAAATTCTAATATTTCATTCGCACTACCTCTATAGAAAACCGTCTTCCAGCCATTTTTAAGGGTATATGGACCTTCATCAGGAGCAATTCCAGCTTTTAAAAACTTTTCTATAATATCATCTATACTTTTTGTTTCAAAACATAGATGAACATTTCCAGGAGGAGTTTCCTCTTGATTTACTTGAATAAGTTCAAGAAGGAAATCTCCATTCCGTAAAAATAGGATTTCTTCACCAGCAAACTCTACCTTTTCATCCTCGACAAATCCCAATAAATTCATATAAAAATCCCTAACCATTTGAACTTCAGTAACTTCTATTGCGTAATGGTGGAGTTTTAACATACTATTCTCCTGACATTATAGAATAAGATTCGTATCGCCAAATTCATGCCATAAATATCCCAATGCTATTGCCTCCTGATAGACATTGAATAAATCCTTCTGGTTAACGAAGGCTGAGAGCATATCTAAATGGCTTGCTTCAGGTTCATGCATTCCTGTTATGATACTATCAGCGATTTTTAAGTCGTAATTCTGTTTTATATATAGATTTGTCCATCCAGATAAACAACCGTTAACAGCAGCGGTTTCCATTGCTCGGACAACAGTCGTACCAACTGCAATTACCCTTTTACCATTCATCTTTGCCTGTAAAATATCCTCCCATGCCTCAGCTGGAATGTTATATTCTTCACGGTTTTCAGTAGGTGAATGCTCCCACTTATCATCTAATAAATAACTTAGCCCTGTATGGAGCTGGATAAAAACGAGCTTTATCCCCTTTTTCTGTAGCTTAAATAATAATTCCCAGCTGAAAGCACGGCCTGCAGACGGCATTTCAACAGATCCAGGATGAATAGCAAAAACAGTTTGATAATAATCGAGTCCCCAAGGGCTATTAATATATTCATATCGGACCGGCTCCCCGATTGCATAGATTTCATTATACAAGGCAGAACCTCGTTGATTAAACTGGATAGTAATAAACGGGGTATTAGGTGCAGATAACACCTCCCCGGTCAGACTCGGTGAAAAGACAAGCGAATCTCCATTTTCTACCCTCTCAGTAACAGCCAGTGCTTCCCAAGTGCATTCATTTATCCTTCGAGCTAAGCGGATTTCAATTTCTCTATAGATTAAATTCCCCTTGCGCAGCAATTCCGATTTTAATATTGCTGGTACTGTTCTGCTGCTGTTTAGAACAAGGACATCTCCCGTTCTTAAATAGTCATCAAGATTAAAAAAGTGATCATGTGTTGTTAGACATGTATTGCGGTTTTGGACCAACATTTTGACTTGGTCTCTGCGGACTCCTCTTCTTTCTGGCGGCATGGAGGCATTTAAAACAGAAGGCAGTTCAAACTTAAGCGTTTCTTGAAGCATCTTCAACACTTCCTTTGGTAAATTCCTGCGCTTGGAATCGCTGCCCATTTACCTTCCTAGACTTATCAGAAGCAAGGTAAAGGAATACTTCGACAACATCATTGGGATTGGCTAATTCATAGTCACAATCGGGTACTGCTAATTGGTGCATCTCTGTATCCATTTCACCAGGATCAACCATATTAACCCGGACACCCGTTTCGCCCAACTCATCTGCCCATGTTTCTGTTAGTCCTTCCACCGCAAATTTTGAAATCCCGTAGGCCCCCCAGCCTGCATATCCTGTTTTACCCGCTTCTGAGGTTACATTTATGACTGATCCGCTATTTCTTAAAAGCATGCTAGGCAGCACCCTTCTCGTCACTAAAAACGGGCTCACCGCATTGACTTTTAACACTTCAACAAAATCTTCCTCTGGAAAATCTAATAAAAAAGGTATAGGACTCGGCCCAAGAATCGAAGCATTATTGATCAAGACATCAATTTTTCCATAGGCTTCCTCTGTAATCGCCACGAATCTTTCAACATCTCGTGATTTAGAGACATCAACAGTTAGCGCTAGAACATTTGCTGCACCAAGAGCTTCCGCTTCCTGCTTTACCTGTTGTAAGTCTTTGCTTCCTCGTGAACAGATTGCTAAGCTAGCTCCTTTTCTTGCAAATGCTAATGTTAATGCTTTCCCTAATCCCTTTGATGCACCAGTTATCATCACTACTTGATTATTTTCCATTTTACAAAACCCCTTACGAATTAATTTGTTTTCTATGTCTTTATCATAAGGAATTTGTATTTTAATCACCTCGTAAAGAAGCTTGATTCTATCTACGACTTTAGTCTAATATTTTTTAATAATTTTCAGAAAATTAGCAGGAAAATAAATATTGAGGGTCGAATTATATAAAAAAAGTTCGATTCTTGATTAATGAGGAGTGTTTGCAGTGGATAAGATTACGTGCATTGCCTATCTTCTTTACAAGTCTTCTAAGAATCAAGACATCAGAGAAAAAGCCATCCAATTATTGAATGGCGATGTATCAGTTCGAGAGTTAAAGAAAAATATTTCCATTCAAGCCCATCTTGTCATTGTCGAATCCTTACTTAAGAAAAATCAAATTGACAAGAATGAGGTGCAGCTATTTGTGGAGGAATTTATGACTGTTGAGGTATAAGAGCTTCCTTTTAGGAAGTTTTCTATTCAATTGATTTTTGATAGCATAATATTCCACATCCATTTTTGGATGATGTCGTTTTATAATAAACAAATCCTTTCGACTCCCAAAAATGCTGCGCTTTTTTATTTTCTTGTAACACACCAATTCGGACAGTGTCCAAACCTCGTTTTAGCATCTCTTTTTCATATAGTGCATAGGCCTGTGCACCAAAACCATAACCTTGATAATCACCATGTATCATCAATAAACCTAACCACGGATAATGATCATTTGGATTTTCCAGCATAAAATCAATAACACCAATATATGTGTCATCGAGTTTAATGAAAGAACAAATTGTGTTTTGATTTAAAAATTCATCTTTAAGGTCTTCGAGATTCCTTGTTTCTTTACCGTTTTCAAATACATTATACTCAGGGTTTGAATTAACTATTTCAACAGCAATATACAGTGTATCTTTCTTTATCTCTTCAAAAAACATCGACATAATTGATCACCTAACAATCCATTTTTGGAACCATTATATCAAAAAATCATTATTAACTTTAGCAAACTTTCAAATTCAATATAGAAAAGAAAGGTGATTCCAATGGTACAAGTTGAAGTAACAATTACATTTGAAGGCAGAAGCTATTTAACGAATGTCATAACTACTCGAGATACTACCGATGAAGAAATCCTGCTACTTGCTTTTGAACAAGTTCAAAAGCAATGGAAAAAATAAATGAACCAACGAAAAGCTGCAGATTCTCAGAACCTGCAGCTTTTCACATTGATTAAATTATTACATAGGTATCTTTCGGAACAGAATTTAATAACGGATTAATCGGACCTGCTGCAAATAGGTGCAATTCGTGCATAGCCCTAGTGCAGACCGTATAAAAGAGCTTTCGTTCAGTTTCACTTTTATAAGCTGAACTATCGTACAAAATGACCGCATCGAATTCTATCCCCTTTGCAAGATACGACGGAATAACCAGAATGCCTTTTTCATAAGAAATCGTACCCTTTTCGATTAAATGGATCGAGACATTATTCTTTAGCGCCTTATACACGCCTTTACTTTCCTCTGCTGTGCGGCAGATAACAGCGATTGTTTTATGCCCTTGTTTCTCAAAGCCTTTGATTTTCTCAGTGATGAGAGAAAATAGCTGTGATTGTTCTGCTCTTTCTAGAATTGGCTTACTGCCTTTCCTGTTAAATGGTTCAATTTTATCTCCGCCGTCTATCAACCCACTCGTAAATTCAACGATTTCTCTAGTAGAACGATACGTTTTTGTTAAAACATACGTTTCAATGTCCTCACCCTTCAGGTCTAAATCTGTTAACACAGTCTCGGAGCCCGTCGCGCCTGAAAAGATGGCTTGATTGAAATCACCTAGCAACGTCATCTTACTATACGGGAATAATTTTTGGATAAAAGCAAATTGAAATGGAGTATAATCCTGCGCTTCATCAATAAAAATATGGCGGATAGAAGTATTCGATCTTCGCCCTTGAATTAAATCCTGAAGATAGACATAAGGAGTGGCATCTTCATAAGGCATTTCCCCATTTGTTAATTTATCGATAGTTTGCCTGCCAACATTGCCCCAGTTGGCTGGTAAAATCTCCATCTTTCCATCTTTCAATTCAAAAATTTGCCGATAAATTCCCGGCATGTCGATAAATTTTAAATTTTTCACCCTTGCAAATAAAGGTTTAAATTTTTCTTTCACTACCATTTCAGCTAGAAGTTTTTGTTCTCTTTCAAAATCATCAAACGTATTCTCAGTAAAATGTTTCTTCTCTAGCAGCTGCTTGTATGCCTCCATATAATCTTCTTTTTCAAGAAATTGAATCTCTTCCTCCACCCAGCTTCTTGAACGCTCACGTTTCATCGCACGCTTCAATTCTTTTAATAACCATTCTTTAACAAGCTGAATCCGATTTGGCATAGTGTAATTCTTATCTAAATTATAAAAATATCGATGGATTTCACGTTTCGAAATTAACACATCACCTCTAAAGAATAAATCTCTAAAAAGCAAACCCTCATTTGATAAATTGGATGCACATTGATCGATGATGTGTTTAAATTCGAGGCTTGCCTTAAATCGGATACCTGAAACTCTATCCTGAAATTCCTCATCATTTTGTCCGTTTAACAAATACTCCATCTGATTGAATGGATCCTCTACTTCAAATTCATGACTCAAACGGTGATTAAGGAACTCCATAAAAGTCGCTTGCTGCATATTTTCTTCTCCAAGTTCAGGAAGCACAGTTGCCACATAGCTATTGAACAAGGGATTTGGAGAAAATAGCATAATATTTTCTGACTTTAACGTATCACGATATCGATATAATAAATAAGCTACCCTCTGAAGGGCTGCTGAGGTTTTCCCGCTTCCCGCTACTCCTTGGACAATAAGTAATTTACTTTTTTCATTTCGGATTATCAGATTTTGCTCACGTTGAATTGTCGCAACAATGCTTTTCATTTGTGTGCTTGCGTTGTTCCCAAGCACTTCCTGAAGCATTTCATCGCCAATTGTTACACCTGTGTCGAACATTCCTTTTATTTCTGAAGCACGAATAATAAATTGTCGCTTTAATTTCATTACTCCTTCAATGTTTCCATCCATGGTTTTATAATGAGCTGGTCCTGGGGAATAATCATAATAAAGACTCGAAATGGGCGCTCGCCAATCATAAATTAAAAAATTCTCGTCATCTTGATCCATAAACGAAGCAATTCCCAAATAGACACTTTCTGTTGCCTTTTCTCCATCCTCCAAAAAATCAATTCTTCCAAAGTACGGGGAGTATTTAAGCCGATAAAGCGTTTTAAGGTGTTTATCCAATTGTTTATGGGTTCGTTCCCGCTCAGAGAGTAATTCTGATTGCTGTTTAATACTCGCTGCCGTTTCGATAACATCATCAGGATCATCCAAATTGACGGTAACATCTTCCCAAAAGGTTTTTCGAAGCTCTAAGACGTCTGAACTGACTTTGCCGGTATTGTGCATTAATTTATTTTCTTTTTTTTCAATTTCTTCGACAACCTCAAGTACCCGTTCTTGTTCCATTTGCCAAACTTTATTCTGTTTTTCGTTCATGAAATCACTCTCCAGAAAAAATTTTGGTCCTTTTGTTTGACTTTCACAAACTAATATGTTAATGT
This sequence comes from Neobacillus bataviensis, assembly GCF_019969725.1. Next base: position 94,230 of record NZ_JAHXYW010000015.1, on the reverse strand, counting down.
TATTATAGGGTATTTTATTTAATAAATAACACATTACATATTAAACCAAAAATCATTTTATCATGATTTTTCTTTTTTCACAAGTAAATTTTGAAACTAATAAGCAAATGCCATTAGGCATCTACTTATTAGTTTTTTTGTTTTCCAGTGATTCGTTTTCTACATCCCCGTATATCCACTTTCTATATTCTCCATAAATAGAGGTCATGATCAATCTTATTCCAAAGTAAGAAATTGGATGAAGATTATTTTTTAACAGCTTGATTCTTTGGAAAAGTTTATTTAAACAAGCTGCAAATAAAACAACCCCCAGTTTAACTGCTAATGTATTCTCCTTCTTTAATGAAAAAGCTGTAAATAATGACAAAAGCGTTGTGTATAAAGGTGATAAGATAAAATGTTCTTTCCATGAATGGTACTTTCCTATACCAAATCGGTAGCGTCTTATAAAGGCAAATATTAAGAACAAATTGGTCTCGGTAACCATGATCATGAAAAAGAGTGAGATAAACCGTACCATTGAAGTTTTTTTATTTAATGAAGCGAACCAGAGATCACTTAATTTAAAATAAAGAGGCAGAAAGATTAACGTGTAGATTGATTTCCAGCCTGATAGTTTAAAAACCCCAAGCCATAAAAATATTTTTTCTACTAAATAAAAATAAAGTCCTGCAGCTACTTTTGTTCCCCAGCCTGATTTAATTCCTGTTAAAAAAACAGCCGTAAATGGCACATAGATAGCTTGCGATAAAAAAGCACCCAAAATATTATCAAAGAGTTTTTTTTGAAGAATTTTTGGTTTATAGGAATATGCCTTCATTAAATTAAAGACAAAGTACTCAAATAAATACGAAAAACCCATATTTGCTAACAACAAAACAAATATCTTTTTTCGATTTTTGCTTTTATGTACCGTTACAATTAGAAGGAATGTATGTATTAGAAAAAGGATGAAAAAAGGCATACGATTTCGATTCAAACTTCTCAAAAATACAACACCTCCTTATAAACCATTATTTATTAGTATTTGTCATGATTGAAAAAAAATTATAAAAAATCAATTGACAACAAGATGTCCAACACCATATAATTTATTTTGAATTAAGTTATTTAGATTTCGAGATAAATAATTTCAAAACAAAAAAGGGAGAGATTTTTCCATGACTAAATCAAAATGGGCACTAGATGCTGCACACAGCAGTGTAGATTTTTCGGTTCGACACATGATGATTGCAAACGTAAAAGGTTCTTTCAACAGCTTTAATGCAACGATTGAAGCAGATCCAACTGATTTAACAACTGCATCAATCGAATTTGCTATTGAAACAAGTAGTGTTGACACTCGTAATCAAGATCGTGATGGACACTTAGTTTCTGCTGATTTCTTCGATGCTCCAAATCATCCTAACATGACTTTCAAGGCTACTAATATTGAAAAAACAGATGACGGCGAATATAATGTGACTGGTGATTTAACTCTTCGTGGAGTAACAAAGCAAGAAACTTTCGCTGTTACATTCGAAGGCACAGGAAAGGATCCATGGGGAAATGAAAAGGCTGGCTTCAGTGCAACAGGAAGCATTAACCGTTCTGACTATGGCCTAGTTTGGAATGCTGCACTTGAAACTGGCGGCGTACTTGTTGGTGATAAAGTAAAAATCAATCTGCAAATTCAGGCTGCTAAAGCTTAAATCTAGAATAAAAATAGAGGCAGTTCCAATTGGAACTGCCTCTTTCCTATTGTTTTAGTCCTCAGCTAGTTGATTTAACTCATGCTTTAAAAACTTGGCCAGCTCTAACATGCCAAATTTACCGGCCTTTTCTTCTGCATCTGAATTGTAGTTTGTATTTGTATTGATATCATAGGTGAATATTTCACCTGTTGAATTACGAATAAATTCAATTCCTGCGACATTAATGTGGGTAGCAGAGAGGATCTGTTCGTATTTATTAATAATAGGGTCATTAAATCCTTCAATGATTTGGAATTTAGGCTTTTCTACAGTATCTCCTGCAGGACAAAATAAATCGCCAATTTGACAGGCATCTGCAGGACATAATTGAAAGCCCTCTGAAGTATCTACCTTTACTGCATAAATAAATTTTCCACCAATGAATTCGCAGCGGGTAATAAAACTTTCCTGTGCTTGGATATATTCTTGAATCAAAGTAACCCCATCAACCGGTTCCTCAAATGAAGGACCTTCAACATAGCTCCGTAAAGCATCTATTGACTGAAATAATTGGACACCAAGTCCTTTTCCTGCACGATTGTGTTTAGTAATAAAAGGTATCCCAGCAAATTCAGCTGCCGCCTCTACTATTTGTTCTTTGCCAACAGCTGCAATGGTCCGTGGGGTTTTGATGCCATGTTTAGATAACTCAAGGTATTGTATAACCTTGCTTACCTCTAGCTGGAGTGCACGGGTCCCATTAAAAACTTTTCTCCCATAGGATTCAAGCCAGGCAAGGACCTGTGCTGTAAATTCCGGTGCAAAGCGGTGTCCTCTCGTATGAGAAGAGGCACTCATCCGATTATAAAAAATTCCTTCTGGTGGTTCTTTGGATAGATCCAGCCTTCCTCTGTCTAGATGCCATTCTTCATATGGGACTTTTAATTCATTTAAGCGCTTCGTTAGATGAATGGTCCATTCGCTATTTTCGTGGATGATATAAACTTTTTTCATCGAAAAGTCTCCTCTTTTGCTGATTATTACTATGCTAGTTTTATTGTAAATTTCGCTTGTCGTTTTGTGAAGATAGAAACGGAAAAGATGTGACAATAATCCCCCATGAAAAATAAGTCAAATTAACTATATTTTGTTCCAATTTACGGAAAATTAAGCAAATTATCCCGTTGTCTTATTTCAATATTCGAAATATTATTAAAAAGCACTCTATTTTTTTATTAAGGGGGAAGATTATTGAAAAAACTATTAAAAACAGGACTTACCACTGCCGTAATCGCAGGAACACTATTTTCCGGCTTTCCCGGAAACTATGCGAAAACTTCGGCTGAAGTCCTACATCCAAGTCTAACTTCTGTCTCACAATCTCATTCATATGGTTCATTAGACTTATCAGTAGTGAATGAAGACAAATTGTTAGATTCTCTTATTAAACGCGGTGTCATCTCCAAGAACGCATCTTCTGCTGAACAGCAAAAGGCCCTACATAGTTACCTAGAGTTAAAAGGGAAAGAAAATAAAGGAATAACATCTGATCCTTTAGCTGCTAAAGTTAAAGCTGCGGATGCAGAAAAGGCGCGTAAATATAAAGAATACAATAATGGAATGATGAAAGGTAACGGTAACAAGACCGGTCAAAATGTTAAGGAAGAAAAATCGCCGGGAATCCAAAAACAAGGAAAACTATTAACTTTAACAGTTGAGTATTCTGATTTAGATCATGGAACACTTACACCAGCAGATACTGACAACTATTATCCTAATTATGATCTTCAACACTATGAAGATATGATTTTTGGTGATAAAGGCCAATATAAAGGTCCAAATGGTGAAGATCAAATTTCTCAGAAAGAATACTATTTGGAGCAATCTGGCGGTACTTACACAATTGATGGTAAAGCGTACGGTTGGTTAAAATTACCACAGACTGCAGAATATTATGGTAAAGATAATCCTGCAGGTGGTCATGATAATTACCCTGGACAAGGTGTTTCGAAATTAATTAAAGATACCCTAATTGCAGCTAAAGCGGCTGGTGTACCACTACAAGACTATGATTTGGAAGATCCACATGATTTAGATGGCGACGGAAACTTCTGGGAGCCAGATGGTTTAGTTGATCACCTTCAAATTATTCACGCTGGAATGGGTCAAGAAGCAGGCGGTGGAAAACAAGGCGATAAAGCAATTTGGTCACACCGTTCAGCAGTATTCTATGATCCAGATGGACTTGGCCAAGGTTTACCAGGATTCTACGACTATACTATCATGCCTGAAGATGGAGCTACTGGCGTATTCGCTCACGAATATGGCCATGATTTAGGTCTTCCTGATGAATATGATACAATTTATTCTGGTGCGGACGAACCGATTGGTTATTGGTCCATTATGTCAGCCGGTTCATGGGCTGGAAAAATTCCTGGTGCTGAACCAACAGGTTTCTCACCTTGGGCAAAGCAGTACTTCCAATCAACACTAGGTGGAAAGTGGACAAAGCCTACAGTTGTAAACTGGGAGGATGTATCTGCAAAAGGAACACAATTTTTACTTGATCAAGCGAATTCCCCGCTTGGAAAGAATGATCAAGCTGTCCGTGTTAACCTACCAACCAAAGTAACTGCGATTAACAAGCCAACTGGCAGTTACGAATATTGGGGTGGACAAGCAGATGAATCCGATACAAATATGGTAACTGATGTCGATTTAACTGGAAAAACCTCAGCTACTTTAACATTTGACGCATGGTATGATATCGAACCTCAGTGGGATTTTGCTTTTGTTCAAGTCTCCACTGACAATGGTGCTACTTGGAAGTCTCTAGGTAATGCAAATACTCGATCTGATGTTGTAGAAGAAGGCTATCCAACCATTAAAGATTCTATGCCTGGTTTAACTGGAAGCACCAATGGTGAATGGCAGCCACAGTCCTTTGACCTTTCCGAGTATAAAGGTCAAAAAATCAAGCTTCGCCTTCGTTATGCAACTGACTGGGGTAGCTCCTTTGCAGGCTTCTATGCAGATAACATCAAAGTTGTAGCAGATGGTCAAACTTTAGTTGAAGACGGTGGCGAAAACGCTACTACGCCATTTACATTAAATGGCTTTACTAAAGAAGATGGAAACAAGTACAGTGACCACTATTATTTACTAGAATGGCGTAATCAACAAGGTGTAGACCAAGGTCTTGCCCACCTTAAACGCGGAAGCTCATTAATGAGCTATGATGGTGGCTTAGTTGTTTGGTATGTAGACGATAGCTACACCGATAACTGGACAGGTGTTCACCCTGGAAATGGCTTCCTAGGAGTAGTAGATTCCCATCTTAGCCAAGACTTACAGTGGCTCCTAGCTAACGGATCAACTGTTGAAGCTACCACTCGTTTCCATATTGCGGACGCAGCTTTTGGTTTAAATCCTACTTCTGGAATAAGCCTAAATTATCCAGGCGTACAAACATTGAGTGCTCCAAGTCAGCCTGCAGTCTCATTATTTGATGATAGCAAATCATTCAATAATACTTTCCAAGATGATGCTGGCCGTGATATCCCGCACTATGGTCTAAAAGTTCGTGTAAACGGACAGGCCAAGGACAAATCAGTAGGATCAATCGTAATCTATAAATAATCAAAAATAATCCCACCCTCCTTTCGTGGAGGTGGGATTATTTCAATTTCTTGATCTACGGACTAATTACAACTCTCGTTCCATTCGGGACCATTTCTGCCAGCTGCAAAACATCCCGATTGTACATCCTTACACATCCATGGGAAACGGCTTTGCCGATTGAACTTGGATCATTAGTACCGTGTATACCATATCCCTGTTTTGAAAGCGACATCCATAAAACGCCAAACGGTCCTCCAGGATTGTACTGTCGATTCACAATGACAAATTCTCCTGTTGGAGTATTGGTCAGCATCTTCCCCACTGCAATTGGAAAAATTCTCACTAATCTCCCATTATTATATAATACAAGGTTTCTCTTCCCTACTGAAATATGGATAGAAAAAGGGATCGTACTCGGCTCAGGCAAACCGGGAATTTGAATTTTTTGTCCTGCATGCAAATGCCCTATCCCCGGATTTGCAGCATAAAGCCGCCTGAGGCTAACCCGATAATTAGCGGATATGATAGTTAATGTTTCACCAGCTCTTACTGTATGAATCATCCCATACCACCCCCTTTTTTTGATTAGCATATGAAAAGCCGCTTGCCTGTGATACCTCCCTATTCAAAGCGGAATAATGGCGACATATCCTCTCTAATATGGTTAATATAAAAATAATCATTGCTCGCAGCATCATATACATAGTCCTTTTTCCAGTCAGAAATGTTGCTGACTATTTCCGCCATTGCCTCAACAAATATTAAAATTTCTTCATTTGTCATTATAGGATGTAAGGAAAAGCGCACCCAGCCAGGTTTAGTGGACATATCACCCAGATTTATCTGGTCCGTAATTTGCTTTGATGTATTTTCATCTATGTTATAAAGGTAATGCCCATATGTTCCAGCGCACGAACAGCCTCCCCTTACTTGAATGCCAAATCGATCATTAAGTAAACGGACAATTAAATTGTAGTGGATATTTTCCACATAAAAAGACACGATGCCCAGGCGATTCTTGATGTGACCGTCTAATATGTGTAGGGTTGGAATCTCCTCTAATTGCGATAGCAAAAGAGCAAGCTGATCTTTTTCTCTTCTTAAGATATTAGGAACTCCCATTTGTTTTTTCAAATTCAAGCAAAGAGCGATTCGAATGGCCTGAAGTATGCCCGGTGTACCTCCGTCTTCACGCAGTTCAATGTCATCATAATATTTATGATTGCCCCATGGATTTGTCCATGTCACTGTTCCGCCTCCGGGATGGTCGGGTACCTTATTTTTATATAATCGGGAATCAAAAACTAATACTCCGCTTGTTCCAGGTCCTCCTAAAAATTTGTGGGGTGAGAAAAAAATAGCATCTAGCTTTTCCTCGGGATCTTCTGGATGCATATCAATCTTGATATATGGGGCCGATGCGGCAAAGTCCACACAACAAATCCCGCCATGTTGATGCATCATTTTTGCTAATTGATGATAAGAAGTTTGGATTCCAGATACATTGGAACAGGCAGTAAAAGAACCGATTTTAATTCGGCGGTCTTTGTATCGAGAGAGTTGAAGTTCCAATTGATGAACATCCACTCCTCCTTCCTGATCGGGTGGAATGATCACTACCTCTCCTAATGTCTCGAGCCATGAGGTTTGATTCGAATGGTGCTCCATATGAGTCAGAAAAATAACCGGTCTATCTTCCTCTGGAATCTGCAGGTGATTCTTCCACTGTTCTGGCACCCTGATACCTATAAGCCTTTGGAATTTGTTGATGACTGATGTCATCCCAAAACCATCCAAGATGACAGCGTCATTCATATCGGCATTAACATGTTCCTTAATAATCCTTCTTGATTGCTTATAAATTTCAGTCATCATTAGACTGGTAATATTGGATTCTGTGTGTGTATTGGCCATATATGGTCCAAATATTTCAGACATTTTTTGTTCAATTGGTCTATACAAACGTCCACTGGCTGTCCAGTCGGCATAAATAATTTTCTTTTTGCCATAGGGCGATTCAAACTCTTGATTCATCCCTATCACTTGTTTTCGAAACGATTGAAAATACTCCTCGAGGTTATCCGGGATTTGATAAGTATTACTTCCAATTTTTGCTGTTATCATATATTGACACCTCGCTATTCCATCCTGCTAATCAATATATGCAAATCCCTTTTGGTGTGGTTCACGCCAAATTAAAAGGAGGCCGTCCCTTAAAGGATGCCTCCTAATACAATTAATAAGTTGTAATCTTAGCTGATTCTTTCTTGGTTACTTCTTCAATTTTTTGAATAAACATTTGGAAAACTCTTCGTTTTTCTTCGAGATCTTTTATGTATTCCTTCAGCTGGTTATAGCTTTCTTCAAAAGGTTTATGATACATTTGGCGAATTTTCTCAATAATTTCCTCATTAACTGTCGATTGAATAACTTGTTTGGTAATCCCATATTTATATGAATACACCTTTAATTCCTGGGCCACCTCATCATATTCAGACGCAATTTCATCAAGAACGAGTGAAATATCATCCTTCCACTCTTCTAATGATTTCTGCAAATAAGATTTTACCATTGTCTCTTCCATATAAAAACACCCGCCCTACTAGAGTCTTTGTTCTATTATAGCTGTGGTAGTTTACACGGAAGTTTCGTACAGATTACAATGCTTTGTCATTATCGAGATATTCATATAAATAATAGTAAGAACTGAGCAGCCGTAGATGCTCAGTTTCTCTATTTAGCTAAAAGATGGTTTTCTTAAGGAGCAATGTGTGCTTTCTAAATGAAGTTCTGGTGCAAATTCTGCTAATTTTTTAATAAAGTAGCACGTTTCCGGAAAGTGATGTTCTAAAAATCTTAATGTTGTTTTATTTAATAGACTATTGCCTTTATATTTTTCCACAATTGACCTGACGTACAAATTCATTTCAATAACGGTTCTTCCTACTTCTAATGCAAGCTCTTTCTGACGAGGGAAACCCTGTTCCGTAAATCTAAGAAATCCCTTTACATGATGATTTTGGAGAATAAACATTTGAAACCTTTGGGCATACACATCTGTCTGCCTAACGACGGCCAATTCAATAGGATCTACAATATTCCTTAATAAAATGATGTGACCGAGCTGATCCTCCAGCCATAAATCCAGCAGTTGATCCAGCCGTAAGGGAACAGGTTGCTGTCCATTGATAAAATAAGAAAGGATCCGTAAGTACTCCTGGTTTTCATTCAATGTTCCATTTAAATAGGTTGGCGATAAGTTCAAATTTATTTCATTTTTAATCCTAAGATTTTGTAAATGACCCTCAAATCGATAGTACTCAAATGAAACAGAATAAGCTTGTTTAGCAAAGGCAATTTGTTCACTTGCGGAAACACTTATTTCTGGATTCAATTGCTGCAGGCTATTGAGTAAGGCACCGAATGATTCTTTAAACCTTTCAGCGATGGAAATTGCCTCTTCAGCTTCTTTTGACAAGTGATCCCGAACAAAAATTGCATGATCCTGGAGAATTTCCAGCCAAAATAAATGCTCTTGCCATACACTAATCCCCGAATTCATCCCCATTCCCCCTTAAAATGAGCATATTATCTAAACCACAAAAAAAGACGATTACCTTATAAAAAGTAATCGCCTATCTTTATGGTCATTTTACTATTTGTGCAAAATCATCAAGTGTTGTTGAATATTTCACGTAAATTCTAGGCAAAAGATAGACCTCATTCTTAATCCCGGTTTTTGTATATGGACCAGGAGTAGTAGTAAGTCCGTAGGAATAGTACTTTTTCGTTTCGTTAACAACATGATCATCAGCATTTCCATAGGGATAGGCCAAGGAGATGACTGGTTTACCCGTTATCCTCTGTATTTTTTCTTTCGATTCCTTAAGTTCATAGGTCAAATTCTCCGTTTTAGTTAAATCCGGATGGGTTGCCGTATGAGACTGAATAGAAATCAGGCCAGAATCCGCCATCATCCTTAAGTCCGTTTGCGATAAACGATTTGAACGGCCAATAAAATCTGATATCACAAAAATAGTTCCAGCAGGTTTGAAATGATCCGTTTTCACTATTTGAAAAATTTCAAAGGCTTTCAAATTATTTTTATATCCATCATCAAAGGTAATAAAAATGGGCTTTTTCACTTTTTGAACATCTTGCCAGCGTTCGAAGGTCAACATGGTATAGCCATGATCTCTCAAATAAATCATTTGTTTTTCAAAATTAGCCGGTGTCACATATAGCTCTTTTGAACCGTGTCCATTAAATTCATCAATCGAGTGATAGATAAGGATGGGTACCTTTTGCTGAGCGAAAACTACACCGGGAAGTCCAATTACGAAAAGACATAAGAAGAATAGCAGCTTTTTCATATATTCCCTCACTTTACCCTGTAAACGATTTGCGCATAGTTTTCCCCATTAATTCGATCTAAACCCCTCGTTTATTGCCCCAAATATAAGTATGCAATTGTGGAAGGACTTTTACATTTGTAAATTCAACATCATCCATCACCTTATTAATAAGCCACTCATACTTATTCAATAATTGACTTACTAATGACAGATTATCGGTTGTTGCTAAATCATCATTTCCAACCTGTAAAAAGAAAGGAACATTCGGATAACGCTGGTATACTTTTTTGGCATAGTCATAATCCTGGTCATCAAATATGACAACCTTTATGCTCACATGTTTCGAGGGATCGGTTCCTTCCAGGCGGTTTAGGATTGTATCAAGAATGGAGAAGTCCGTTTCCATTTTTGAACTAGGAGGCTTTGGAGAAATTGTTAATTCATCAATATCCACAAACCAATCCTGCCATCTGCTGCCCTGCGTTTCCAGGCCAATTTTTATATTATTTTCTTTAAATAGTTCTATTAAAGTATCTAAATTTTTTAATAGCGCAGGGTTACCTCCAGAGATCGTTACAAACGAGAACCCATTTCCTCCAAGCCTTTTTAATTCTTCCCAAATTTCATCAGCTGTCATCATATTGATGTCATTTTTACCGGTTCCGTCCCATGTAAAAGATGAATCACACCAGCTGCAGGAATAATCACAGCCCGCCGTTCTTACAAACATCGTTTTTTGACCGATAACCATGCCTTCGCCTTGGATGGTTGGCCCGAAAATTTCCATTACAGGCAATTTACTCAACTTCCATCCACTCCCTTCTGGCTTCAGCATAACTCGTCGGAGTTTCAAATAAACGGACAAATTCCACTCTTACACCGTGGTACTGTTTCTGTCTTTCATCCTTGCTTAGTGCTTCAGCCATTTTTTCATAAATCCAAACAACCATATTTTCAGCTGTCGTATTCATCGGCGGAAGAGTTTCATTTAAATACCGATGATCGAGGAAGACTTCAATTTCACGTTTCCAAATATCTTTAATATCGCCAAAGTCCATCATCAACCCACGCTCATCGACAAAACCGCTGAGCCCAAATATCACTTTATAGGTATGCCCATGTAAGTTCTTACATTTTCCTTCATAGTTGTGCAGGTGATGGGCAGCATCGAAGGTGAATTCTTTACTTACCATGACACGCTTATTATGATACCTTAGCTGCTCTTTTTGGATATCTACATCAATCTTTTGGAGTTTATCAACAATTCGAAAACCATACATAGTTGTTAAAACTCCTTTCGAATTTTCAAGTATTCTTCTAATCCATTTTGGCGTAACTTACAGGCAGGACATTCTCCGCAGCCATCGGCAATAATGCCATTGTAACAAGTTAGCGTTTTTTCCCTGACAAAATCTAAAGCTCCTAATTTATCGGCTAATTCCCAGGTTTCTGCTTTATTAATCCACATTAGTGGTGTGTGGATGACAAATTGAGAATCCATCGATAAATTAAGGGTAACGTTTAAAGACTTCACAAAAATATCACGGCAATCTGGATAGCCGCTAAAGTCTGTCTCGCAAACACCTGTTACAATATGCTTGGCGCCGATCTGACTCGCTAAGATTCCTGCAAACGTTAAAAAGACTAAATTTCTTCCTGGTACGAAGGATGATGGCAATTCGCCCTCTTCGCCATCTTTTACTTCAATATCCTCCCGTGTTAATGCACTTGGCGCTAACTGATTTAGCAGTGCCATGTCTAAAATATGGTGCCTGACACCAAGTTCATTTGAAATATTTTTGGCACATTCAATTTCAAGGCTGTGACGCTGATTATAGTTAAAAGTGACGACTTCCACTTCTTTAAATTGTTCCAAGGCCCAGAATAAACATGTTGTACTATCCTGACCGCCGCTAAAGACTACAAGTGCTTTACTGTTTTTCATTTTTACTCATTCTCCTTAAAATAGAAAAACAGTACCACTAAGAAGCAGTACTGTTCCTCTTAGTTTTTTTTGAGAGGGGTGCTAGAACCTCTACCGCATCTGCCTGCGGATTAATTATTTATTTCCGTTTCTAACTATACCACAAAATAAATATTTTCAAAGATAAAATTTTTGCTAATTCTATTTCATTTTACCGAAATCTACATCAAATTTATCGCCAACATCACAATAGAAATTGTTGTTCATTCGACATGTTCCTTTTAGTTTACACTCAACTATTACAACTTACTCATTCCCAAAAAAGAACTGCGCTCAATTTGCAGTAATATGTTGTTATTTCTTACATTAAGTCTTGTTTTGATAGCTTTTGTCATATAGCAGGAAAATAGGATACTTAATGGTGAATTACTATCATAACGATGATTATTTCCTAGATTTTTATAGAGAGGAATGATTTATAAATGAAAACCTATACCTTAAAAGAAGCAGCAAAAAAAATAAATATCGCGCCTGGAACCTTACGTCAGTGGGAAACAGAATTTAATGAGTTACTCGATATTCCCCGGACAAAACAAGGGGCAAGAATTTATGGGGAAAGGGAGATAAACCTGCTTTTCGATATTAAAAGTATGCAAGAAAAAAAGGCAAGTAAAGAGCTTATTCGCAAATCGCTACAACCAAAACCAGAGTCCGAAAATGTTGCTGAGACTGATTTAGAACCCTCTATCATCTCTGTAGAGGTCATTTCAGAACCGAAAACGCCGGCGGTTGCGGAGGACTATCCATTAAATAATGCTAATCTTTTTTTCGAAGCAATGGATACCTATACGCAAAATTTTTTAAATGAAGTAAAAGAAGAAATCCGAAGTGTTGTCCGTAAAGAGGTATTAGAGGAAGTAAAAAAAGAAATTAAAAACGGAACATTAACTACTGTCAAATCAATTTCCGATTCGATTTATAAATCATCAGCCAACACGCAATCTGATATTCAACAGCTTTCAGAATCTATTGAAAAAGCTTCTGAACATACGCTAGAATCATTGCAATACCTTTCTAATAATATTGCAAACGTTTCAATGGAAACAACTGAAGAAATTTTCACCCTTTCAAAACAACTTTCCGAAACCACAGACGAATTGTCTCATTATGTTGATGTAACCAATAACGAAATCTCAAGCCTTGCTGAAGCTATTTCCATTGACCGTGAATTTTTTATCGAAGAACGAAATCAATACCGTCAAGAAATTACTCAAAGGGAATTAGCATTTCAACAAATGTTGACAAGCTTTAGAGATGTAGCAGCAACCAAAGAAAAGAAATGGTGGAAATTCTGGGCTTAATTGATTGTGAATCATTTCGTCGTTCGGAGTTTACGAGAATTTTAACTTTGGAGGGATTCGATATGAATTCAAGCGAGGCCGCTAAATTATTAGGAGTGTCTACTAGTACGATTCAACGCTGGGTAAAACAGCTCGACCTGCCAATGGAACGAAATGAACGAGGGCATTATCATTTTAACGACAAGGACATTGAGGTATTACAAGAAATTCATGAAAAGCTGCAAAGCGGGACACTAATTCAAGAAATTGCTCCTGTAAAAGAGAAGAAGATAACTCGAAAAGGTATAGTTAACACTACGGAGAAGAATGAAACATTTGAAAAGCTGCTTGAAAAGGTTAATAAACTAGAAATGGGTCTTCATGCAAAAGCAGATTCGGTTGCTTCCTACCAGCTTCTACAGCATCGCCGTGAAATTGAAGAACTTCAGCAACAAATAAAAGAATTAACACACCTGGTAGAAAAACTTCAAACAGAAGTGAACGAAATGAAAAGACAGCCTCAAATAGATAAACCACTCGTCCTGGACAACGGAAAAGTCAAAAGAAAAAAGAAAAGTTTCGTTAGTTCATTACTTGGATTGTAATTGGGCAAAAAATTAGCCGAATGTGATCAACACATTCGGCTATCAGACTTTTAATTCAACTAGAGGCTGCGTATATTTTTTCATAAAATAACTTCCAAGAACTTTACATATCAAGAAAGAAATGATGAAAAGTAAAAGGTAATTTCCTGATATGGAATTTAATCGCTCATCCGGAATGAACGTTTGAAACGATTTAATAATAAAACCGTGAAATAAATAGATATATAAGGTTCTTTCTCCGATTTTCGTTAATTTAAACTGAGTGGAAGGTATGAGAGCTAAAAACCCAAACATTACTATGAATGTCACACCATATTGTAGACCTCGCAATAGCCCATCTGTTACCTCTTTACCTCCCATGTTTGCATATGATGTATCACCTAACAGCCATGGAACTGCATCTTTTGGGAAGCCAAATCCAACCAATAAAAGGGTTACAGATATGATTAAGATCCCCAATGGAAGTGAGTACTTTGCTCTGATAATCCTTTTTAGCTGCTTCCCATTTAGTAAGTACCCCATTAAAAAATATGGAAAAAATACAAATGTCCTTGATAAGCTTAAGAAACTGCCAATATGATCAACATAACCTACCCCAATTCCGATAGCGATAGCAATCACAAGACCCTTCCATCTAAGTTCTGCAAAGATATATAACAATAAATTCCAGCAGAACAAACTCATTAAAAACCATAGCGTCCAATGCGGATGGAGTAAATCAAAATTCAATTTGTCTTCCTGTCCATTTAGATAATAATAAACAGAGTAAATGGATTGAAAAATAAAATAAGGAATTAATATTTTTTTTACAGACTTTTTCAAGTAGCCTGGTTTTTTATAACCTTTTGCGAAGTATCCGGAGATTAATATAAATGCTGGCATATGGAATAAAAAAATCGCGGAATATAAGGTAAAAAGGATCCCATCGTGTTCCTTTAAAGGACTGATGAGATGCCCAAAAACAACGAGAAAAATTAATATAAATTTGGCATTATCGAAATATTTACTCCTTTTTGAAATTGAACCCATTTTATCACCCCATAGTTTAATTCACTCAAAAAGGTATATTAAAAATTTTCCAAATCACCCTGTTCATCCATGATACCTCAAAACCATTACGGAAATATTTTAGCGGATTTACATAATGTTTCATGGGAATTACAATTTTGAAATAATAATCAAATATACCCACGATTAAATTACCACTCTATTCTTAATTAAGCCTTAATAAGTTGGGGCAGGCATTTCATTTTGAGAGGCAGCAACGAACTGATAAAATTTCATTGTGAATACCCAATAAAGTTTTTTATGAAAGAAGCTGACAATATGAATCAAGAAAATAGAATGAAACGTCTTAGTGATATCCCATATTCAGTCCTTGATCTTTCTCCCATCATTGAAGGAGGAAGTCCTGCTGATTCATTAAGGAACACTTTAGACCTTGCCCGTCATGTTGAAAAATGGGGCTATAACCGCTATTGGCTTGCAGAGCATCATAATATGCCAGGGATTGCGAGTTCTGCGACATCTTTGGTTATTGGTCATGTTGCAGCTGGCACTACTTCCATCCGAGTTGGTTCAGGTGGGATTATGCTTCCTAATCATTCACCACTAATCATTGCCGAGCAATTTGGAACGCTTGAATCTCTCTTTCCAGGTCGTATTGACCTTGGACTAGGCCGTGCACCAGGAACAGACCAGCTGACAGCCCATGCACTTAGAAGAGACCGGCGAAGCGATGGCCATGACTTCCCTGAGCAGCTTGGTGAACTCCGAGCGTACTTTAATCCATCAGGGAAAAATTATGTAAAGGCCATTCCTGGAGAAGGATTGGATGTCCCAATTTGGTTATTGGGTTCCAGCGGTTTTAGTGCTCAATTAGCAGGACAACTAGGATTGCCTTTTTCCTTTGCTAGTCATTTTTCTCCTGAATACACAAAGCCTGCTCTTGCGCTTTATCGCAGCAATTTCAAACCTTCTGGTGTACTTAAGAGGCCTTATGCCATGGTGGGAGTGAACGTGATTGCCGCAGATTCTGACGAAGAAGCAAACTGGCTTTCCACGTCAATGCAGCAGCAATTCCTAGCGTTAATCCGAAATAATCCTGGAAAGCTCCAACCTCCTGTCGAAAATATTGATTCGCTTTGCAGTGATTATGAAAAGTCACTGTTAGCCGGCCGATTGAGTACCTCTATTGTCGGCTCACCGAAAACTGTTAAGGAGAAACTGCAAGCCTTTTTAGATGAAACCCAGGCAGATGAAATGATTATTAATTCGCAAATTTTTGATCATCAAGCCCGACTTCGTTCTTATGAAATTTTATCTGAAATAGTCAAATGAACATAAAAAGAGCTTGGCTGCCCAAGCTCTTTTTATATGTTTATAATGTCCACAATCCTGTTACTAATAGTTTCAGGATATTTTTCTTTTATTTCCTCCAATGAAATCTGGAGATTTTTTGCAAGTAATGGAAGATATTCTTTGTCATATCGGAGCCAAGAGGCGTAGTTTCTTTTTAAAAATCGTTCAGCCTCTGTATAAGACAAGAATGATTGATTTAGTTTCTCTCCATTATGGAATACTCTATAACTGCTATTACCATTCGGCTGAATAAAACTAATTTCCCCTTTATGGTTCTGATAACTGCTGCCATAGGAGGCTTCTTTCACATTAAATTCATTTCGATCTGCATCTGGTTTAGGAGGAGAAAGATTAAAAACTTTCACAATAAACGTTTCAAATGCTTCAGCTGTCAAATCCGCTCCAGAGGCTTTCGGATGGCCGCCGCCGCCATATTTTTGGGCAAATTCGGCTACATTTACTTCATCGTGAATAGTTCGAAATCCCATTTTCTTACCTCCGACATTCAATAATGCAATCATATCAAAATACGGATAAAGATTATTTAATGCATTTCCCAACTCAGATAAATATTGCTCCGCATGGACAATTCCGACACAATAATCGCCAACAAAGGTTTGGACCATTTGTCTGCTCTTGGACTGAATGTATCTGCTTATCTTCTGCTCTTCGATATCAAGAAGCATATTTTCCGTTTCAGTCAGATCAAATGAATCTTTGTTTTCTATCAGCCTTTTTAGCATCTCTTCTTCAAACTGCTCGCGGTTCCTGATATAGAATAAATCATTTAATCTTTTTGCTTTAATATTATCATTTTCATCCCATTCCCAGGTATCATACTGGCGGACCAAGTCGATAAATTCCTCTAAAGCCGTATTTCGTTCTAACCTTCCATGTTCAACAAGGAAATCATAAAACAATGAGGTGGCACAAGTCTTTTTACCTGTCTCATACTCCGCCCTTACACTTGCCCACGTATACTCATTAAAATGCATCGCGGTCGCATGGTGGTCAATCATTTGAATATGTTTCCCCTGCCGAAATCTTTCTGCCAGTTTTTTCTCAACATCGTTATTGACGGCTAAATCAGTTATATACACTTCTTCTGCATTATTCTCTGAATTAGAAATAAATGCTTCCACCCTTTGATTTAGATTTCGGTAGGAGCAATATGCTACATCTGCCTTTTCCCCAAAAGCAATCTTAGCGATCAAGCCGCAGCCAAGTCCATCCAAATCAATGTCAGTAAAAAGTTTTACCATCTCTTCCCCACCATTCAAAAATTTATCCATAACGTATAGTTTGGTTTCGGAAGTTTGTTCTTATACTTTGTTTTGTTAGAAAAGAAATATAACCTGCCTTTATGACCAGGTAACAAACATCACATACAGTTCAAAAACAAAATGATACGATTCACAAGTAGTTATAAAAGAAATCAAATGAAATGGGGTTATGAATTGAACTTTCCACAACTCAAAATAGGTCATATCATGCCAAAGGTTCCGATTCTTCAAGGAGGAATGGGTGTAGGTATCTCTTTGAGCAAACTGGCATCAGCAGTCGCAAATGCTGGTGGAATTGGAATTATTTCTGGGACAGGAATTTCAGTTGCGGAAATGCGTGCTCACATTAAAAAAGCTAGAAATCTAATCAAAGACACAGGGTATATAGGGGTCAATGTTTTGTTTGCTATGAATGATTTTGCTGAAAAAATGAAAGCTGCCCTAGAAGAAAAGGTCGATTTTATTATCTCTGGCGCAGGAATTTCAAGGGATATGTATACCTGGGGAAAACAAGCTGGAATTCCGGTCATTTCGATTGTTTCTTCAGCCAAATTGGCTAGAATTTCTGAAAGGCTGGGTGCTTCTGCAGTAGTGGTTGAAGGGTTTGAGGCTGGAGGGCATCTTGGAACTGATCGCCCCATGTTTGACATACTTCCAGAAGTTATTGAATCGGTTTCCATTCCAGTTATTGCTGCAGGAGGCATTATGAATGGAAGCGATATCGTAAAAGCAATTTCTATGGGTGCTTCAGGGGTGCAAATGGGGACACGGTTTGTGGCCAGCGAAGAATGTGATGCCCCATTAGCCTTTAAACAAAAATACGTTAATGCCCAAAAGGATGATTTGGTTCTGGTTAAAACTACCGTTGGCTTACAAGGGAGGGCGATAAAGAATCATTTTACTAACTTAATCAGCGGACAAGACAAATTAAAAATTGCTAAATGTCAGGATTGTTTAAAAAATTGTTCTTATCGCTTTTGCACACTAGATTCTCTCGTTACCTCAGTGAATGGGGATGTTGAAAACGGGTTAGTTTTTGCTGGCGCAAGAGTGGATGAAATTAAAGAAATTTTACCTGTCCAAAAAATCATCGACAATCTTACATTGGAGTTTAAAGAGTCAGTAAATAAAAGTCTTTTAACATAAAAGACAAAGCCAACCATAAGATGAAGGGTTGGCTTTGTCTTTATTTATTCTTATGGCAGCTTCTTTATTTTGCTATTAATCGAAGTTCTTGGCTTTGGAGCTGGTATTTCTTCTGGGTAGCCAACAGCAAGAACACCAATGAGGTCATAATTATCAGGAATTCCGAGTGTCTCTCGATTTTTTCCATTCGCTCCTATCGATGACCAAAATGTCCCTACTTCCTCTGCCCAGGCAGCCAGATTAAAATTTTGGACAAAACAGGCAGTTGCCATTGCATTTTCTTCAGACTCAATTTTTGTTGCACCACGTTTGGATAATATTGCCATCAAAAAAGGAGCATTCCCAAAATTCGTTTTATGGTTCAATTTTGCTCGTGTTTCACTTCCAATAATATAAATCTCCCATGGCTCGGTCATTCGATGATTAGGCGCCATTGCCGCTGCCTGGAGCCACGAATGAATCAACTCTTCCTTAACTGGAACTGGTCTGAATTTTTTTATATTTCTTCGTGTATTAATCGCGTCTAATATATTCATTTCTATTACTCCACCCTTCATCCATCGGTCATTGTATTATCATATGTTAACTATTACCAACAATGTGCTTTTCAAATCTACTTGAGTAAAAAACATCCGCATGTACAAAATAATCATCGACCGTATTGAAGGGAGGGACTTCAAATGACAAATCGCAACGATAATCGTGAGAGGAAAAATAAATATCCGGCCAACAAAAAACAAGACACTGAATTCTCAAAAGAAACAGGTATTCGAAGTGAGATAACGAAAAAAGATTTACAAAAATAAATGTATTTTTATTAGTAAAGGAGGCACGTCCTCCTTTTTTAATTTTTCAGTTTATAATAACCTTTCTTCAATCCGTAGTAACAAAACCACAGTGACTGAATAAAGAAGAAAATCCCCCAAAGTGGTGCAGGAATAATATGCGTCAATTGCGATAGATTTGCAGCATCCCCCGCCGCACCGGGCTGAATTAAGCTAATAATTAAGATTTCATAAGCACTTTGAACGGAATCAACCAACAAAATCGAAGCAATCAAAAGTAAAATATGATCTCTTAGACCTGGACTTCCTTTTATCAGTAAAATTAAAAAGGCGACCGCAAAGGAACAAAGCCAAAATATCCCGTAAGGATTACGTACCCAAAATAGCAAATTTAGAAAAATAAAACCTAACAATATATCAATAAAGAGTATTTGTTTTTTCTTTCCGATTAGCAAAAATGAAAGGAAAGCCATAAAAGAAGCAAATGTATAGCCCGCAAGACTGGTAAAAAAACTGCCAATCCATGTAGATTGATTACTATAGGTTGCCCCCTCGGAATTCATAAACAACGATATTCTTTCAACATTTCCCCCTAATAGCGCAATCAAAGCATGACCGGATTCATGTATTAGGGTGTTAATTATTTTTACATAATCCCCAATAATTGGTACATGTATCAATAGAAAAGCAAACACGAGGAAAAAGAAAAACTTCGTACTGAATTTATCTCGGACAAAGCTCAAAACACATTCTCCTCCTTTTTTTGAAAATTTTTTATTATCTTTATCTTAACATTTTTAATACCTTATCTGCTATTCCATTTGGCAACTCGTTCACTCTGAAGGAGGAACCAAAATAACTCTTATTTACTTAATGACTAATCTTTTGGAAAGATTGATCCGGCGCTTAATTTTTTCTTGAACTCGACAAAGTGACAACTTATGTGTTATCATTAGGTTGTCACATTACCGGTAACGTTTCAACAAAAAAGGGGGAATGAAATTGATACAGTTTAAAGATATTGTTAAGAAATATCGAACAAAGACCATTATTAACACTTTCTCATTAGACATTGAAGCAGGTCAGTTGGTCGTTTTTATTGGTCCAAGCGGATGCGGTAAAACGACTTTGCTTAAAATGATCAATAAGCTTATTCAGCCCACATCGGGACAGATTTTTGTAAACGGGACAGATATCTCTAAGATGAATCCGATTGAATTACGGAGGAATGTTGGATATGTTATTCAAAACACAGGATTATTTCCTCACATGTCTATTAAAGAAAACCTGGAATTGATTCCTAAACTGAAGGGTGAAGATCCGGCGTCGATTGAAAAAAAGACATTAGAATTGCTGGAAATGGTAGGTTTAGATCCTAAGGAATATTTGCATCGTTATCCCAAAGAATTAAGCGGCGGCCAGCAGCAAAGGATAGGCGTAGCCAGGGCCTTCTCCACAAACTCCGATATCATCTTAATGGATGAACCCTTCAGTGCATTAGATCCCGTTACAAGAAGCTCCCTTCAGGAGGAATTATTCCAAATGCAAAAGGAATGGAATAAGACCATCATTTTTGTTACGCATGACATGGATGAAGCTATTAAAATAGCAGATAAGATTTGTATTTTAAAAGATGGGGATATTCTTCAATACGATACACCTGAAAATATCTTAAAAAATCCTGCTAATGAATTTGTTGAGGGATTTATTGGGAAACGACGTGTATGGAATAATCCCGAATTATTATTGGCCGAGGATATTATGATTCAGAATCCTGTAAAAATTACAGCGATGAGAAACGTCTTACAGGCGATTGAGATCATGAAGGACAATAAGGTAGACAGTTTAATGGTTACCGACAAAAATAACGTCCTAAAAGGACTCGTGACTTTAAAAGGCATTCAACTTCTTAATCGAAATACCTCAATTGAAATGATTATGGAACAAAATGTTCTTTCTGTTTCCCAAGATGCAAATTTAATTTCAGTGTTAGCAACCATGAATGAGCATAAAATAGGCTATTTGCCCGTGGTGAATAGTGCTAAACAATTAACTGGATTAATCACAAGAAGCAGCATTTTATCAGCATTAAGCAGCCAGCTGATTGATTTGGAGGTGGCGTTTTAATGAGTAATTTCTTAAATTATATATCGTCTAATTATCAGCAGATTTTCAGTTTACTAGGACAGCATCTTTATTTAAGTATTGTTTCCGTATTAATCGCGATTGTGGTAGGTATTCCGCTTGGAATTCTTATTTCCAGAGAACCAAAGCTTTCTAAGCCGGTTATTGGGACGACAAATGTTATTCAAGCTGTACCAAGCTTGGCTTTACTCGGATTCTTGATTCCTTTTATTGGTATCGGAAGCACGCCCGCAATTATCATGGTCGTTCTTTATTCACTGCTTCCAATTGTAAAAAACACTTATACAGGCTTAACTAATATTGATAGGGATATTCTGGAAGCCGCCAAAGGTATCGGTCTGACCAAAGGTCAAACAATGAGAAAAGTGCAATTGCCACTTGCCTTCCCGATGATTATGGCGGGTATCAGAATTTCAGCGGTAACCGCTGTTGGATTAATGACCATCGCTGCTTTCGTCGGCGCCGGAGGACTTGGTTACCTCGTTTTTTCAGGGGTGCAAACCGTTGATAATAACATGATTTTAGCAGGAGCCATCCCTGCGTGTATTCTGGCACTTCTGATTGACTTTCTTGTGGGTAAAATGGAATCGGCACTTTCGTATACAAGCAAGCAACGGTCCTCAAAGTCTTCAGGTAAGCAGACCAAACGATGGGTGATTGGTATTGCTTCCGTTCTGCTTGTTACTGCCGGAGCCTTTTCAATTTATGCAAAGGCCAATACTGAGGATAAAATTGTGATTGGCTCGAAAAATTTTAGTGAACAATTAATTTTAGGAAATATGCTGGCTGATTTGATTGAAGACAAGACGGATCTTAAAGTAGAAAGAAAGCTTAATTTAGGGGGCTCTCAGGTAGCCTTTAGCGCCCTGAATAAAGGGGACATCGATGTATACGTCGAATATACCGGAACTGGGTTGGTTAATATTTTAAAGCAGCCGCCCAAAAATGATCCTGAGCAGGTCTATAATATTGTCCAAAAAGAATTTATTAAAAAATATGGGATTGAACAATTAAAACCGCTCGGATTTAATAACACTTACGCATTGGCTGTTCGCCAAGACACCGCTAAACAGTATGGGTTAAATACGATTTCTGATTTAGCGAAAGTCAGCAATGGCTTAATATTAGGTCCTACACTTGAATTTCCAAATCGTGATGATGGTTTGATTGGACTTTCTCAAAAATATAATATGAATTTTAAAGATGTGAAAGCTGTTGACGGGGGTCTGCGCTATACAGCCCTAGATAATCATAAAAGTGATGTTATTGATGCGTTTTCCACTGACGGTTTACTTGAGGCCTTTCATTTAAAAGTTCTAAAGGATGATAAAAATTTCTTCCCGCCTTACTATGCGGTGCCAATAGTTAAGCAAGAAACATTAAAGGAACATCCTGAATTGAAAAAAGCCCTCAATTCGCTTGCGGGTAAATTAACTGATGACAAAATGCGTCAGCTTAACTATAAGGTTGATAGTCTGAAACAGTCTCCAGCAAAGGTAGCAAAAGAGTTTTTGAAAAAAGAAGGATTAATTCAATAAACCGAAAATAAGCCAGTTTCCGAGGAAACTGGCTTATTTTATTCCTTTAAAAAATGCAAAACTCTGTCATAAGTTTTATCATCACCTATTACTAGCAGCACATCTCCTTCTATAATTAAGGCATATGGACCTGGTGAGATGATCATTTCTCCGTTTCGTTTCATACCGATAACGGTACCGCCGGTATTTTGCCAAAACTTCACTTCGGAAATCGTTTTACCTATATGGCTGCAGTCTGGAAAAACCTCTACCTCTATTGGGGCCAATGGATTTGTATGCCTAAGCTTACCTGAGTAATCCATTATTTTTCTAAGAGTTTCCAGCATCAACTCGTCAAGCCTATCTCTTTCCGAAATTATACTATTCATTTCTTTTTCTAAATCTTTAATGCTTGCTAAATTGGAAAATCGATGAATATATTTGATGGCATTCTCTTTGGATGCGATCACAATTCCGCTGCCTTTAGCCGACTGAACAATATCGACATCCTCTAATATCTTAATTGCACGTCTGACAGTTTCCGGAGAAACTTTATATTCACTTGCCAGTGTCGACCTACCGTGAATTTTTTCTCCGACTTTAAATTCACCATCATAAATTCTATTTGCTAAATCAATTGCAATCCGCTCATATGTTGGGATTTGTGCCCTTTGCATAAAAACACCGCCACGTTTCGTCTAAAAGAATTTCCTTTCTTATTTTATACATATACTCCTTCTAACAAAAGTCTAATATCACTATTTTAGACTTATTTTCTTAAGTTTGGACATAATTTTAAGGAATTCATTAGAATAGGATGAAATCATGATGCGAAAATTAATTATCATTTTAAGCTCGGCATTTATTATTTTTATGACTGTCTTATTCATATATTACCTTTTAAAGGGTGATACCTCTCGATGGCAGGTTGCACTAGGCGGAGTTTTGGTCAGCGCCTTACCGCTTTTTTTATTACGGTTGAAAAATAACCCCTTTAATATTCCAATCATTATCAGCTATTTTATTTTTTTATTTTGTTCCTTATTTCTGGGATCAATCTCAAGCTTTTATTTGCACTACAAATGGTGGGATTCTACTCTTCATTTTTTTAAAGCGATTTATATTGGGGTTGTTGGGATTGCTCTATATAAACGTTTAATACCGGAGAACGTCCGCAGCGGCGTTTCGGCTGCCATGCTTTTTCTGTTCGTTCTCTCACTTGCAGTTTTTTCAAGTCTGATATGGGAAATTTATGAATTTCTCGGGGACTTAACGTTTACCCATACGATGCAGCGAGGTGGCAATACGGACACAATGTATGATTTATTGTGTGGCTGTGCCGGTGGTCTCCTTATCGCTATTTACTCGGGTGCTAGAAAACAAAAAGTTTAAAACTGGGGGATTCCTGAATGAATCGGAAGCTCGTTATTCTTTTAAGTGGATTGTATGTAGTTTTCATGGCAATTTTAGCATTTTATTATTATAAAAATGACGTATCCTTCAAATCAACTGTTGCCATAGGCGGTATTGTTTGCGGGGCCGTCCCTCTTTTGCTGGCGCTTTTTACAAAGCTGCAATTTAATTTGCCAATCGTCATCTCCTATTTAATTTTTTTAATCGGCTCACAATATTTAGGATCGATTCGAGGCTGGTATGGGCTTGGCTGGTGGGATACTTTTATGCATTTTGTCAGCGGTGCGATCCTTGCTTTTTCAGGTATCGCCTTGTATGAAAGATTAATCCATCGGAATGCAGGGGATGAAATATCGCCGTGGTTTGTCTTTTTATTCACTTTATCGTTCGCTGCACTAGGCGGTGTTTTGTGGGAGGTATATGAATTTAGCTCTGACCAATTTTTTGACATGACCTTACAAGGCGGAGGTAACAAAGATACGATGACTGATTTAATTGCCGATACGGCAGGAGGTCTCGCCATCGCCATTTGGGCGGGGGTTCGGACGAGAATTAAATTAAAGAAAGGGTAAAAGAGGCTCTTTCTCCGAGCCTCTTTTATTTGAGTCGGTATTCTTATCCAATCTTTTCAATGGATACTGGAACACCATTAAGTACCGCATTTCCTGAAATAGGATCAAGTTCTTGTTCATCCGTCAATAAATTGACATTCACACCTGGATGCTCACATGCGACGCCAAGTCGTGTACCTGTATGACTATGTCCCCATCCGTGCGGCAAACTTACCGTACCTGGCATGATATCGTCTGTAATTTCGACAGGCACTTCAATTTTACCTGTTCGGGATTTGAGTAATGCCCTTTCTCCCTTCCCTATACCAAAACGATTTGCATCACTGGAATGAATCCAAAGCGTACAACGGTCTTCTCCTTTTACCAATACTGGCAAATTGTGCAACCAGGAGTTATTGCTTCGCAAATCCCGCCTGCCAACTAAAACGAGAGGATTCGATTCAGACTTAAGCGACTGTTTTAAGCGCTTAACATCCTTCACTAAAATTGAAGGTGCCAATTCAATTTTCCCAGATGGAGTTTGCAGAATTTCGGTGATTCTGGGCTTCATTGCGCCAAAGTCCATTCCATGCGGATTTACCTCAAGTACAGACAAGCTAAGCCCATCCGGATTTTTCCCAAAATGATCTCCGTACGGCCCTATACGAAGATAAAAATCAAGTAACCGCTCTGGTCCTTTTCTATCTTTTAGGAATGAAAAAATCTCAACTGCATCCCGTCCATAAATAGGCGAATTTTCATTTTTTAATTCATGTTTAATCCTTTCACCTATAGTATAATCATCCAATAAAGTGAGAGGATCGCCAACTAAATTTTGTTCACTTACTGCTGCAGCTAAATGCAGAAGTATCTGCCAGTCATCTAATTGTTCTGAAGGCAGGTCAAAAACAGGCTTTGAATAATGTGCTATATTTCTTATAGCAAGATTATAAAAGGCAATATCATAATGCGAATGTTCTAATGGTGAAGGAACTGGCAGCAGCACATTTGCAAGTCTTGACGTTTCATTCATGTAACAGTCAACACTGACCATGAAATCCACTTTCTCAAGAGCCGCCTGCAGACGCTTACTATTTGGTGCCGATAGGGTTGGATTTCCGGCCACACAAATGAATCCTTTAATTTGTCCGTGTCCTTCCGTTTCCATTTCTTCCGCCATGCATGAGACTGGAAGCTCTCCCAAGACCTCTGGCATGCTGCTAATCCGGCTTTGATATCGATTATACCGGATTGAGTTGACTTTTTTCGAGGAAGCACGTCTAGTCGCAGGGGTAGGGAACATCACACCACCTTGACGGTCCAAGTTCCCAGTTAAAACGTTCAATACATCTACAAGCCAACTGTTCATCGTTCCGAAGGGCTGTGTACAGGTGCCCATTCTTCCGTAAACAATGGCTTTAGACGAGGCGGCCAGCTCGTGGGCAATCCTGCGAATTTCAGTAGCAGATATACCGCATTTAGCTGCTGCCACCTCTGGTGAAAAATCCTGGGATAGGGATTTAATTTCCTCTAGACCGTTTATAAGATGAACCAGTTTCCCCGGTGATACTAAATCTTCCTCAAAAAGAGTATTAATCAAGGCAAACAGGAAAAAAGCATCCGTTCCAGGTCGGATAAAATGATGTTCATCCGCCTGTTTGGCAGTCACGGTCCGTACTGGATCGATGACAACTAACTTACCGCCCCGGTCCCGGAGAGCCCTCAACCTAGCTCTCATATTAGGTGCAGTCATTAAACTTCCATTTGAAGCAAGCGGATTAGCCCCAATCATTAAAAAATAATTTGTATGATCAATGTCAGGGATAGGAAGATTTGCATCACTTCCAAACATCATTTCAGAGGAAAGCTGCTTCGGAATCTGGTCAAGCGTACTGGCAGAATATATATTCCGGCTCCCTAATGCCCGTAAAAATGTTGGCGCATATAACATGTTCCCCAAATTATGAACTGAAGGGTTTCCTAAATATACGGCGACGGAGTTCCTTCCATGCTCTTTAATAATCGTTTGCAGTCCTTTTCTAACTTCTAAAAAGGCTTCGTCCCAAGAAACTTCCTGCCAATCTGAACCACGGCGAATCATCGGTTTTCGGATTCGGTCAGGGTCAGCATGAAGTTCCTTGACACTGAAACCCTTTGGGCATAAATACCCCTTACTAAACGGATCCAGTTTATCCCCCTTAATGTGGACAACCTCTTGTCCCTTCGTATGAATTTCCAGGCCGCATGTCGCTTCGCACAATGGGCATGTACGAAAGTTTATTTTTGTTTCCAGTTCATTCAAAATCAACCGCAATTCCTCCCCTGAGGCTTATTAAGGATTTAAAATAAGTTTCCCGATTGTTTGACGACCTTCTAACAGTTCGTGTGCCAATTTCGCATCTTCCAAAGCAAAGGTTTTGCCTATTATTAATTTTAATTTACCTTCGCCAATATAATTCAATAAATCTCTTACACTATTTTTATATGCTTTTGAATCTTTCAGAAAATGAACAAGCCAAAAACCGACAACACTTACATTTCGCTGCATGAGGATAGCTGGATCGAATTTTGTTTCCTGCCCGCCAGCACGGCCATAAATGACAAGTCTGCTATTTACCGCCATACATTTCAAAGTATTTTTAAAAATGTCGCCGCCAACCATCTCAAGAGCAACATCGACCCCTTTGCCACCTGTGACAGCTAAAACTTGCTTATGCCAATTTTCTTCAGTGTAATTAATTCCAACATCAGCCCCAAGAGAAAAAGCAAGATCAAGCTTTTCCTTGCTGCTGGCTGTGGCAATGACCTTGCCTGCGCCCATTATCTTTGCTAATTGCACCGCAAATGTACCCACACCACCTGCTGCAGCATGCACCAGTACGGTGTCACCTTTTTGGATTTGGCCAGAAGATTTTAAGATGAAATATGCCGAAATTCCCTGACCTAAAATGGAAGCAGCCTGATTGAAATCGACTGATTCCGGTATCTTTACTAACTGGGATTCATGAAGTGCAATGTACTCTGCATATCCTCCATCATCTGTTAATGCGACTACCCGATCGCCAATCTTAAAGTCCGTGACATCTGCCGCAACCTCTGTGATGACACCCGCTACTTCCGCTCCTGGAACATAAGGTAGAGGAGTTTTCGCTAAATATTGGCCATATCTGCGGGCAGTATCCGCAAAGTTCACTCCCGCAGCTTTTACCTTTACCAAAACATTTCTGGACCTTAATTCTGGTAAGGGTACATCGACAAACTGTAAAACATCAGGTTTTCCATATTCTTTAAATTGAATCGCTTTCATTAAAAAGTCTCCTTTATTTTAGAATACTAACCGGTTGGTATAATGATAGCACACAATTAAATTTTATACTATTTAAATTTCGCCCTATAGAGACAAAAAAAGTAGTTCTTAATTAAAAGGAATTAAGAACTACTTTTTACCTATTATACCGTGACAGCAGCAAAAAACTCTTCGTACAATGCTGCAACAGCTCTTTTTTCATCTACTTGTTTTACACCAAACATCATGCTGACTTCAGAGGATCCTTGGTTAATCATTTCAATATTAACATGTGCCTTCGCTAACGCTTTAGAGGCTCGAGCCATTGTACCCACATTATGTCTCATGCCTTCGCCAACAACCATAATAAGAGCGAGGCTATGCTCAATTTTCACTTCATCTGCATGAAGCTCTGTCATAATACGGTCTTTTATTTCTCTTTCCATAATAGGATCCATCTGGCTTTCTCGCAAGATGACAGATACATCATCAATTCCTGATGGTGTATGCTCATATGATAAGCCGAAATCTTCTAATATACCTAAAAGCTTACGACCAAAACCAACTTCCCTGTTCATTAAGTATTTACTCACATAAATGCTGCAAAAACCTTGATCACTGGCAATACCAATTACCGGCCCATTTGTATTTTTTCGATCAGACACAATTCTGGTCCCAGGAGCAGCAGGATTGTTCGTATTCTTGATATGAACCGGAATTCCCGCACGGAAAGCTGGGACAAGGGCTTCATCATGCAGAACGGTAAAGCCCGCATACGAAAGCTCTCGCATTTCCCGGTAGGTTAATTCTTTAATTTCTTTTGGTTTTGTAATAATATTAGGATTAACGGAATAAACCGCATCTACATCGGTGAAATTTTCATATAAATCCGCTTTTAGCGCGTTAGCAAGGATTGATCCGGTAATATCAGAGCCGCTTCGTGAAAACGTAAAAACTTCTCCTTCCCTGCTATAGCCAAAAAAGCCAGGAAAAATCAAAATGCCAGGGCGTTCATGGAGTGAAAATAAGCGATTGTACGACTCTGTTAAAACTTGAGCATTTCCAGGTTCATCACTTACTAAAAGTCCAGCTTCCTTCGGGTCGATATATGAGGCATCGACTCCCCGCTTACGGAAGTAGGCAGCCACCAATTTGGCATTATTATCTTCACCACTTGCTTTAAGCCTATCCATAAACCGGTCAGGCCTACTTTTGTTCCCATTCAGCCTTTCTATCAAATCGTTTTGAATTTCATGAATGATCTCATCCCCGAGTGCTAATTCCTCTGCAATGGATGAATATCTTTCGATAACAGCGTCAAATTTTTCTTTTGGATCCATATTGAGTAAGCTGAGTTCTGCACATTCTATTAATAAATCCGTTACCTTATGATCCTCAGAAAATCTTTTACCGGGAGCTGATACAACGACCACTTTCCGCTCAGCGTCAGCTATGACAATTTGAAATACTTTTTCAATCTGCTTTCCGGATGCTAAAGATGATCCGCCAAACTTTACTACTTTCATCATGACAACTCCCTATTGTGTAAAAATATAATCTTAATTTTATTCCAATTCTGAAAATAATCAAGTGTTTTTTCCTTTTTGCATGGACATTTGTACGCATAGGGAGTACACAACTTGGCTTTAGATAAAATTTAGCGAATCATTTCAATAAAATGAGCAAGAATTCTAGCTGTCAGCCCCCAAATCACTTTATCTTCATAGATATAAAAATACTCCTCCATCCCCCTTGTCCGCCAATTATAATTCTCTCCGCCGACAATTAAGTCAAATGGAAAATTTTCTTCCGGCTCTGCTTTAAATTCGATTCGGTAAATTTCCGGCTCTTTTTCGATAAAAAATGATAAAGGAACCGTGAATAGTTCCCCGACCTCAGAGGGATTCGCTTGAATACTGCCTGGATTTGTAATAAAGCCGGCAAAGGGAAATACCATCATCCCAAATGGAGATACCATAAAATCTAAAGGGAACACCTCACAGATATTTTCTCCAGCAATACCTAATTCCTCTTTCGTTTCGCGAATGGCCGCTGCCTTTTCATCAAAGTCACCGGGATCTATTCTGCCCCCAGGAAAACAAATTTCCCCAGGCTGCCGCCGTAATTGTTGTGAACGGACCTCAAACAATACATGGATTCCATTCTCTTTTTGAATGAGTGGCAGCATGACAGCGTACCTTGAAAATTTCTCACTGCCAAGTATTGTAGGAACATGATCTTTTAATTTCGTCAAAATGGTTTCGCGCTCCACGTTTTCACCCCTCATCTCGATATTAATGTGTATGTACTTACAATAGCATTTTTAACAGTATTATCGGTTAAAATTAGCCTATGTATATAAAAAAACAATCCAAGCGCCTAGAGGCAGGATTGTTTCTCTATTATTCCTATTTATCAATCCAAGAATACATATAAGCAGTATCCTCTAAATCAACTGCACCCTTTACAACCTTTAATGGATGGAAAGTATCGATCATCACAGCCAGCTCCAGCGTTTCTTTCTTACCGATGCTCGCCTCTGTTTTTCCCGGATGAGGTCCATGAGGAATTCCGCTTGGATGTAGAGTGATGGAACCCTCTTGAATCCCTTTTCGACTCATGAAATTACCTTCAACATAATAGAGAATCTCATCACTATTAACATTACTGTGATAGTACGGAGCCGGTATGGATTCCGGATGATAATCATAAAGGCGAGGAACGAAGGAACAAACCACAAAGTTATTTCCTTCAAAGGTTTGGTGTACAGGCGGCGGCTGATGGACTCTTCCGGTAATTGGTTCAAAATCTTCGATATTAAAAGCCCACGGATACAAAT
This sequence comes from Neobacillus bataviensis, assembly GCF_019969725.1. The sequence continues at coordinate 63,386 of NZ_JAHXYW010000015.1, read as the reverse complement.
ACCCATCCCAGCCAACCACATCAAGCGGATGATGGCCCAGAATGTGAGAATGAATCGCCCCTCTTGATTTTGTTAAAACCTCATACTCCCCTTTTTGATCAAATGTCACCAAGGCTTCCGGACCGCGGATATCCCGCTCGCAAAATGGGCAGTGCTCTAAAAGCTGGCCGTATTCGTTTCGGTACCTTCTTGGAGTAGTGATTTGACTAAACGCTTCGACAAAAAGCATTTTCGTCTCTTCATCTGCATTGGGTATGATTCGATAAATCGTCCCTATCGGTATGACGAGATAATCACCAGGACGGTATGTGATTGTCCCAAACATCGTCTCAAGCTTTCCTGAGCCATGATGAATAAACAGCATTTCATCGCCATCGCCATTTCGATAATAGCTTTGCATAGGCTCGGTAACGGTCGCGGTTCCAATTAGCAGATCCTGATTACCAAGAATATATTCTCTTGCCTTTAGAGCATCCCCTTTTTTGGTAACCTTGGTCGAAAAAAAGTGTCGGTGCTTAAGCGATTGCTGCACTTCATAAACAGGCAAATAATTTCCAACTAGCTCAGATCTTACGACTTCTGTCGGCATGTATTGATGATAAAGAATCGATTGGGTTCCTGAAAAACCACGAGTTCCCATTACCTGCTCCCTATAAAGGCTCCCGTCCTCTTTTTTAAACATCGTATGCCGTTTATGGGGAATCTTTCCCAGTTGACGGTAATACATCCTTTCACCTCTTTTCTTCGATTATTGTATTCTCTAATATCCCTAAATTCTCAATTTCTAACTCTACTTTATCTCCTGGCTTAAGCCATCGATGCACCTTTTCGCCAAGTTCAAGGATACATCCTGTTCCGACAGTGCCTGAACCAATAACCTCGCCTGGATAGAGGGTTACGCCCGCTGATGCCCTTTCAATCATTTCTCCAAAGGAAAAATAAAGCTCCTTTAAATTACCTTTAGAAAGTTGGACGCCATTTACCCGTGCTTTCATGCTAAGATCAAAGCCCTTCCCTGTCCTTAAATCTTCCAATTCATCTTTTGTGATAATCCAAGGCCCCATAGAGGTGGAGAAATCCTTGCCTTTTGCAGGACCTAAGCCAACCTTCATTTCTTTCCGCTGCAGGTCTCTTGCACTCCAATCGTTCAAAACACAAAAGCCAAAAATATAATCATTGGCCTCAGCAGCTGAAATGTTTCTGCCTGTTTTGCCTATAATGCATGCGACCTCTAGTTCATAGTCTAACCAGTCACAATCTATAGGTTTAATGATTTCTTCGCCAGGTCCCTTTATTGCCAGGTGGTTGGAAAAATAAAATACAGGAATTTCGTACCATTCTGGAATCATTTTCAGACCACGATTTTCCCGTGCCGTTTTCACATGCTGCTCAAAGGCATAAAAATCACGAAAGCTTCTTGGGTTGGGAAGTGGTGCTTTTAAGTGAAGATCACTTAATTGGTAAACTCCTTTCTGATCATTGGTTAACGACAAGGCAGCCGCAATCTTTAAATTCACTTCACTATTGTCGAGAAAGTCTATTAGATTACAAGGCAGCCTTCCATCCGTTGCTTCGTGCATATCAACAGCATAAGCTTCATTCAGGAGCCAGCCTGCACGGATACTCCCATCTGGTTTTTCAAAGGTTACAAATTTCATTGACTCACCTTTTCCTATTTTCTTTTCATTTCAAACGTTTTCGCCAAAGGATCGGTAAAGATATTACCTGCCATTCTTCCAATAGGCTTTAAATGGGCGGTGTCTATTTTCCCTTTGTCCATTAATTCATCTTGAACATGAACATGGACCACTTTACCGATGACGAGACTGCCGCTGCCCGGCTTGTCGCCAAAATGGAGAACCTGTTGTAGTTCACATTCTAAATGAACAAGTGATTCCGCAATTCGAGGTACCTTCACCTTATGGCCAGGTTCTTTTGTTAAGCCCGTTTCCACGATTTCATCAATGTCAGGTGTAAATTCTATCGCACAATTATTCATTTGCTCGGCCATACGTTCACTGACGATATTAATAACAAATTGACCGGTATTTTCAATATTAACAAGTGTATCCTTTTTCGCTCCGTCCTTCCCTTTTCTCATCGGCGAAAAACAGATGAGCATCGGATCAGCACAGATGGCAGTAAAAAAACTGAAGGGTGCCGCATTGGCGGTACCGTCCACATCTATCGTTGACACAAAAGCGATCGGCCTTGGTAAAATGGATCCGATTAATAATTTATAGGCCTCTCTCCATTCCAGCGCTTCCGGCGTAATTTCCATTCAATACACCACTCTTTCATATGACAAAAGGTTGTAAAAAAAGGGGAAAAAGTTCCCCCTTGCTATTAATTTATAAATTACCACGTCTTTCCTGTTCCCGTTCAATCGATTCAAACAGGGCTTTAAAGTTTCCTTCTCCAAATCCACGGGCACCCTTACGCTGGATGATTTCAATAAATAGTGTCGGACGGTCTACAATCGGCTTTGAAAAAATTTGCAGCAAATAGCCTTCATCGTCACGGTCCACTAAAATATTTAACTCTCGCAGCTTTTCAATTTCCTCATCAATCTTACCGATACGCTCTCCTAATGATTCATAATAAGTACTTGGAGTTTTAAGGAACTCAACACCATTTTTCTTTAAAGTGGCAACAGTAGAGACAATATCTTCCGTTAAAATTGCAAGATGCTGTACCCCTGGACCGTTATAAAATTCGAGGTATTCCTGAATTTGCGATTTGCGTTTACCCTCTGCCGGTTCATTGATTGGGAATTTAATGCGGCCGCCATTATGCATAACTTTTGACATGAGCGCAGAATATTCAGTCGTGATATCCTTATCGGTGAAATGCTTCATTTCGATAAAGCCCATTACCTTGGAATAATATTCAACCCATTCTTCCATGCGTTCAACATTTCCTACCACATGATCTATTCCAATTAAGCCAGCATCTTCAACTGGTACATCGGAAGAATAGGACTCGAATCCCGGCAGGAATACACCTTGATAATTTTTCCGTTCTATTAACGTATGGATGGTATCACCATATGTACCCAGAACGGCTTTTTTTACAACACCCTTTTCATCCTTAATTTCAAAAGGCGCCACATGGGCAATTGCCCCGCGATTTACCGCCTCATCATATGCTTTATCGACATCATCCACTAAAAGGGCAACATCTTTTACGCCATCGCCATGCTTTTTAACAAACTGCGCTACTCTGCTGTCCTCCATATAGGAACCTGTAAGCACCAAGCGAATGTTCCGCTGTTTTAACACATAGGAAACGGTTTCACGATTGCCCGTTTCTAGACCTGAATACGCAACTGGCTGAAACCCGAATGCTGTGCAAAAAAAGTGGCATGCTTGTTTGGCATTTCCTGTAAAAATCTCTATATAATCTACATCTCGTACTGGAAAAAAGTCATTTACTAGCTGATCAGCTTTTACGCGTTTTTCTTTCAATTCAAGAACCCCCATTTTTTAAAAATAGTAATATTCAGAATTTATTTTAATGGAAGAATTCTTGTCCCCTCAAGAGCAGGGTGTAAAGCAATAACGCTTTTTTGCAGTAAAGAAATATTCTTTAACCATAGTATTTTTTTCCTTAAAGAAAAAAGAAACATACCTAGTCCTAGGATGTTTCTTACTTGAGTGTAGCAATATTATTTTTTTGAAAAATATACCTAAAGTTACAATCGAAAAAATATTTTTCACTATGAAAGGACCGCTCGGTCACTTGCCATTTGAACACCGCGAATTCGTTTGAATTCCTCTAATAATCTTTCGATGGTTAACTGCTGTTTCTTTTCCTCATCCACTTCCAAAATGATTTGGCCCTTATCCATCATAATTAACCGATTTCCCAAATCAATCGCCTGCTGCATATTATGTGTGACCATCAACGTGGTAAGTTTGTACTTATCGACAATCTCCTTTGTCAAATTTGTAATCAACTCCGCTCTTGATGGGTCAAGTGCAGCCGTGTGCTCATCAAGCAGCAGGATGGAGGGTTCAGTAAAAGTGGCCATTAATAGAGAAAGCGCCTGACGTTCCCCGCCTGACAGCAGTCCAACCTTTGCACTGAGACGGTTTTCCAAACCGAGATGTAATGATTCCAGTACTTCTCTAAAATAATCGCGACGTTTTTTCGTCACACCTTTTCGAAGCGTTCTTGTTTTATTTCGAGAATAGGCCATAGCCAAATTTTCTTCGATAGTCATACTTGGAGCTGTTCCTGCCATGGGATCCTGAAAAACGCGGCCAATCATTTTAGACCGGTTAAACTCGGACATATTTGTTACATTTTTTCCGCCGATACAAACGTCTCCGATATCAGGGAATAAAACACCGGAAATGATATTCATTAAGGTCGATTTTCCTGCACCGTTACTGCCTATAACCGTCACGAAATCCCCTGGTTTCAACGAAAGGTTAATATGGTCAATCGCAATTTTTTCATCTGGTGTTCCCTCATTAAAGATTTTATGAATCTGATTTAATTGCAGCATGGTTGTCCCCCTCCGTTCTCACAGAAGTCTGGATGATGTTCATTCTTTCAGATTTTCTTCTCGCCTTCCGTTTTTTCTCTTTGGAGCCATCAATAATCTTTGGTGCCGTTAGGGCAATGATAACAATTACAGCCGTTATTAATTTCATATCCCCTGGGTCCAGGAACTCAACACGGAGGGCCAGGGTAACAACAATTCGATAGATAATGGATCCGCCAATAACCGCAAGAGTTGCTCGTGCTATAGTTTTTGTACCAAACAGGGCTTCACCGATAATAACAGAGGCTAAGCCAATGACAATCATGCCAATTCCCATTCCAACATCTGCAAATCCGCCTTGTTGCGCAATTAGGGCACCTGAAAATGCCACTAATGCATTGGAAAGTCCGAGTCCAAGAACTACTAAGAGATTGGTATTAGCTGAAAGACTGCGAATCATCCGTTTGTTGTCGCCTGTTGCTCTTATAGCAAGACCAATTTCGGTTTGCAAAAACAAATCAGTAAGGATTTTGATCACTAAGGTGACGATTACCATAAAGATTAAAATTCCCCATGTCTCCGGAAGGCTATCGCTAAGCCCAATCGCCGAGAGAATACTGTTTAAAGATGAATCAATACCTGATTTTTCAAACATATCACTGATTTTTGTAAAAGCTGTATCCGTATTCAATAATGGAATATTTGATCGTCCCATAATTCGTAAGTTAATCGAATATAACGCAATCATCATCAGAATACCAGATAGCAAATTATTGATTTTACCAAAGGTGTGAAGCAGTCCCGTTAAGCAGCCTGCAGCAAATCCTGCAAATAATGCTACAATCGTTGCCAAAAACGGATTAGATCCTCCCGCAATCATAACCGCCGAAATGGCGGCACCTGTCACAAAACTACCATCTACCGTTAAGTCTGGAAAGTCCAGAATACGAAAGGAAAGATAGACGCCCAGTGCCATAATCGCATAGATGATACCTGCTTCAAAAGATCCAAATATGGCTGTAAACATTAAAATCATCCTTTCTTTGTTCTATGTATCAATCAAGAAGTCAACCCTTTCAGGCTGACTCCTTATAGATTTATAGTTTGTTATTTTCCATCATAAAACTCGCCAAGCTTGCTCCATTCTTCCTTCACTTGCAAGCCTTGTGCTTCAGCTGCTTTTTTATTGATTACAAGCTTTAAGCTGTTTGGCAGTTCAACTGGAATGTCAGACGCTTTCTTTTTACCAGATAAAATATCAGCAGCCATTACACCAGATTGATAGCCAAGATCAAAATAGCTAAAGCCACTCGCTGCAACTGCCCCTTTTTTCATTGAATCAAGTTCGCCAACGAAAAGTGGGATTTTTTTGCTGTTTGAGACAGCTATGACAGAATCAAGGGCAGTAACTACTGTGTTATCAGTTGGAATGTAGATGGCATCCACGCGGCCAACTAAGGATTCAGCTGCCTGCTTAACCTCTGCTGTCGTTGCAACCGATACTTCTACAAGTTTAGCGCCTTTTTCCTCTGCGATCTTTTTAACATCCTTAACCTGAACAACTGAATTTTGTTCACCAGAGTTATAAATTACACCAATATTTTTTGCTTTCACTTCATCTGTAATAAAGCTGATTGTTTTTTTCGTTGCATCAGGGTGATTATCGGTCGTTCCTGTAATGTTCTTTCCTGGCTTGTCAAAAGCTTCAACAAGTCCTGCTCCAACAGGATCTGTTACGGATGTAAAAATAATTGGAATTTCCTTCGTTGCATTTAACGCGCTCGTTGCACTAGGAGTAGCATTGGCAAAAATCAAATCGACTTTGTCACCGACAAAGTTATTCGCAATTGTTTGGACATTATTCATATCTGCCTGAGCATTTTGTTCATCATACTTTACTTTTATACCTTTGTCCGCTAACGCCTTTTTAAAACCTTCGGTAGCTGCATCTAATGATGGGTGCGGAGCAAATTGGCTAATGCCAACTTTGAATTCCTTATCTTTCCCGCCCTTTTCTGCATCGCCTGATGATTCTTTGCTGCCGCATCCTGCAAGCATCAGCATTCCTGCCAACGCAAAGGACAACGCACTTACTTTCTTCTTCATTTAAAAATCCCCCTAACATTCTTTTTAAAAATAATTTTCTAAAAATTTATTATATTAAAAATTATTCTAGTATTTTTTTTGGACAAAAGCAATAGAAAATACTAAAATATTTTTGTGCTTTAAAGCGCGTCAATAAATAGAAATGATAAAAAGAAAATGCCTCCTAATTAATTAGAAGGCATTCTGATAGTATATCTTTAAGTTATGAGCCAGGGAACCAAAATATGATTTACCAATCACGTGTGTTATCAAGCAATTTATCAATCTCAACCGGTTTTCCTTTATGACTATTCTTCCCAGATGTTAGATCTGCAGTAGCTTCTAGTAATTTGTCAATATCAATCAGTACGTTTCCCATATCTAACCTCCTAAGTAAATTAGTTTTTTCAAGTTACCAAACTATTCGTGTTTTTTTTTCCGGTTTTGGGGGTGCATGTAAAAAAGGCTAAAAAAGAATCTTAGGATAAGTATGATATTGGTTTTAACTTTTCCGACGGATGGACATTTCTTTACCGCTTAAAAGAAAAGGCATCCAGTCTATCATCTGACTGGATGTCTTCTTCATTAAGCAGTACTTTTCATGGCTTTTTTATTCCGTTCCTGTTTAAAAAAGAATTTCATCATCGGTGGAGTAACAATAGTTGTAATGAGGACGACTATAACTAAAATAGAAAATAATGCTTCAGTGATTAGCTTTGTTTCTAAGCCAATTGAAGCAATAATTAGGGCAACCTCACCGCGGGAAACCATGGCAGCGCCGATTCCCAGCGAGCTTTTCCAAGAAAAGCGGGCCATTCTAGCTCCTAGAGCCGCTCCAATTAATTTTGTTAAGATTGCAAGAATACTAAGTCCAATAATCAGACCCCAATTTTCTAACAGACCTTCAAAGCTTGCTTTCACACCAATAGAAGTAAAGAAAACAGGAACAAAGATGGAATAACCAATAGTTTCAACCTTTTCAAATATCTCCCGCTTGTAATCTGTTAAGCTAATAGCAGTTCCAGCAATGTAGGCTCCTATAATTGCCGCTACTCCCGCTAATTCAGCCACATAGGCATAAAGAAAGCAGATAATTAACCCTGCTGAAATAAGTGATTCCGTCACCTTTAGTGGCGCAAACTTTTTTAAAACCCAAGGTACAACCTTCCAAGCTATTAAAATAGCACCTCCAAAAAAGAGGACCTTTTTCAAAACAATCATGCTTAGATTTACCTCACCGCCAGCCATACTCATTAAAAAGGCTAAAGCAAGGATCACAAGAACATCGTCTATTACGGCTGCACCTAAAATCGCAGTTCCTTCTTTTGACTGCATTTTATTTAGTTCTTTAAGTGCTTGAACGGAAATACTTACGCTTGTGGCCGAAAGCAATAACCCTAAAAATAAAGCTTCGATGGTTGACATGTTCATTAGGTAACCAGCTAGATACCCTATTCCTAAAGGGACAATAATTCCGTTAATTCCTACAAGTGATGAAGCTTTGCCACTTCGTTTAAATTCGTCTAGGTCCGTTTCCATTCCAGCAATAAACATTAGTAAAATTACACCAATTTGACTTAGTTCCTCTAGAGTGGCCGTTTCTGAAACGACACCTAATACTGCGGGTCCGAGTATTATTCCAATCAAAAGCTTCCCTAATACCGAGGGCTGCCCTAGTTTAACACTAATATCGCCAGCAACCTTAGATGCAAGTAAAATAATCGCCAACTCAAAAATTAAATTCATCCCCATCACCTTTCTTTCTATAAAAAATAAAAAGGGCCTGTTATTGAATAACAGACCCTAATTTGATACAAAAAAGCCTGTCAACCAAAGGACATAAAAACCCCTTGGTGACAGACTCCTCCAAAAAAACGATTATTAAGTTATTACTATTGTAACAAACATTAAGTTATTTTTCAATATAATCCTATTGTTCCGCTTCAACACCCATTTTTTTCTTTTTTCTTAATCCCTCATATACGATTGGCACAATCACAAGGGTCAAAAGGGTTGAACTCGTTAAACCACCAATTACAGTAACCCCCAATCCCCGGGATATAACGCCGCTGCCCTCAATTCCTAAAGCTAATGGAATAAGCGCGCCGATAGTGGCGATTGCTGTCATTAGAATTGGACGAAGTCTTGTTGCCCCTGCTTCTAGTAATGCTTCTCTTGTGCTGTATCCTTCTTTTTCATTGTTTAAAACACGATCAATCAGGACAATGGCATTTGTAACTACAATACCAATTAACATCAAAGCTCCAATCATCGCTGAAATGCTGATGGTTTCCCCCGCAATTAATAATCCAACTAAGCCCCCGATTATGCTGAATGGTAACGAAAACAGGATGGCAAATGGTGCTAGTGCTCCACCGAACGTAATAACCAAAATTAAGTATACAATCGCAATCGCAGCAAGCATCGCTATCCCTAATTGTGTAAACGATTCTTTAATATCTTCAGTTACTCCACCTGTTTTCACTGTGACATTTGCAGGTACAGATATTTTATCTACTTTCTTTTGAATAGCAGCAGAAGTTTTAGCGATATTCTTTTTAGTAATTTCACCGCTGACAGAAACATAAATTTCACCATTTCTTCTTGTAACCGTATCAGATGTTTTACCTTCGTTTATCTGCACCAAATCTGCAATCTGTACTTCTTGGCCTATGGCTGATTTTATCGTTTTATTAGTCAAATCATTCACAGTCGTATATTCTTGTTTCGGAACTTCCAGATAAACATTTAATTCTTTGCCGTCTTTTTGAATGGTTGTAATAACAGGGCGGGAACGGTTTTGTGATAACTCCATCCCTATCTGTGCAGCTGTTAATCCAAGCTTACTCAGCTTCTCCTGATCAGCCGTTAATGTGTATTCGTCATACGTTTTGGACATGCTTGTATCTACATTTCGAAGCGATTTATTATCCTTCATTATATTTTCGATTTTTCTAACTGTCGGTTCGATATCTGACAGCTTCTCACCATATACAAAGTAGGTTAGGCCATTGCTTGAACCACCGCCAGAAAAGTCTTGTGTTCCCCATTCACCTTTACCAGTGTTTTTTTGCAGTTCTTTAATAACTAAATCCTTTTCTTTATCAAAGTTTTCCGTATCCTTTTCGTATTTTACGAAAAACATCGCTTGATTTGATGCCCCTGGATTCATTGGGTTTTCCCCGCCAACTGTATATTGGACAAGTTCTACCCCCTTACGGTCCTGAAAATAATCCTCTGCCTCATTGGCAATCTTTGTAACTTCATCCTGTGTTTGGCCAGGGTCAGGCTTATAGGTAGCCACAACCATTTTTTCTTCGTCAGAGGGAATAAAGCTTACGCCAATTAATGGCACTAAGGCAAAACTTCCCGCTAACAAAAGGATAGCCAAACTAATAGTAATGATTTTATGATTAAGGGACCAGTTTAATATCCGTTTATATACCTGAGCTAGTTTTCCAGTTTTCTCATCGTCATGATGGTGCTTTCGGTCAATTCCCTTTTTGAACATCGTATGTGCCATCATTGGAACGATTGTAATTGCTACAAGCAGGGATGCCAATAATGCAAACACAATGGTTAGCGCAAATGGAAGAAATAATTCTCCAATTTGTCCCTTTACTAATCCTAATGGTAAGAAAACAGCAATCGTTACAATTGTAGAGGACATAATTGGAATAAACATTTCCTTCGTCGCAGAGCGAATGAGATTTTTTCCTTTTAGTTCCTCACCCGTTAATGACATCCTCCGGTAAATATTTTCAATCACGACGATGGAGTCATCAATGACACGGCCAATCGCGACTGTCATGGCTCCTAAGGTCATGACATTCAAGGTAATATCCATTTGGTTTAATAACAGAATGGCAATTAAAAGCGATAACGGGATTGAAATGATCGAAATCAGTGTTGATTTAAAGCTTCTTAAAAACAACATGATAATGACTACAGCAAATAATGCTCCAAACAATGCTTTATTAAGCATCGTGCTAACGGACTCTTCGATCGGTTTTCCTTGGTCAAAAGTTGTCTCGAATTCGGAGCCCTTCATTTTTTTCTCGAATTTCTTAATTTCTGCTTTTACCTCATTAGCAACCTCAACGGTATTCGCATCCGCTGCCTTAATAATTTGAATTCCAATTGCTTCTTTGCCATTTGTCCGAGAAATTGACTCAGCACGTCCTACCTCTTTAATATCTGCTATATCATTAAGCATGATGGTCGGTAATTGTGGTGCCTGTTTGAATGAACCTGTATTACCTTGTCCAAACTGCTGACCTGCTGAGCTTTGTGTCCCCTGTGCCGCCCCAGACTGCCCTAGGAAACTAGTTGTCGAACCTTGAGACTGTGCGGGAACAACTGGGATTTTCATTTCCTTAAGATCATTCAGCGATTTAATGTTTCCTTCCACCACTACTGATTTTTCAGTATCTTTAAAGGTATATAAGCCTAATGGGAAGGTGACATCTGACCCTTTGATTACGTTTTGAACGGTATCATTATTTAGTCCATATTGTTTTAGCTTATCTTCCTTAAAGGTTAATTGAATTTCTTTGACTTCCTGACCGGCAATTTTTACAGATGAAACACCATTTAACCCTTCCAAGGCCGGGAGGATTTGCTTTTCCACGTCATTTGTCAATTGATCCAAGGATTTATCCTCATTGGAGACACTTAAAGCGAGAATCGGAAAAGCATTAAAGCTAATCCGGGAGATTTCAGGTTTCACCGCTCCCTCTGGAAGGGTAACATCTGCCAAGGCTTCCTCTACCTCTCGTTTCGCTTCTTCCATATCCTTTTCGTAGGCATATTCAATTTGGATCGCCGAAGCATTTTGGAAGGAGTTGGAGCTGACCGTTTTTACACTATTTAGGTTTTTAAGGCGCTGTTCAATCGGTTCCGAAATTTTTTCTGCCACTTGTTCAGGAGCTGCACCCGGATAAACGGTAGTAACAGTCACAACGGGAATTGTAATATCCGGTAATGTCTCTAGTTTCATATTTAATCCAGAATATAATCCCGCAGCCGTAATAATTAAAGTAATTAACCAAATAGCAAACTTGTTTTTTAGCGAAAAATTAATAATTCGATTCATTTTTTTTGTCCTTTCTATTTTGGGAGAAACAACTGATGACTGACTGGTCATTTATAATTCCTACTATATATGAAATGAGTAATTAGGTCAACGACAAATTATAGGTATTGCTATGACTGATTGGTCAAAAACACCAAAATAATAGCAGACAGGCATGTAACCTATCCGCTAATAAATTACCACAAGACTATTTAGATTATTAGTCCCATTGTTTGATTCTATCAATTACCTTCTCCTTTAAGCTCGAAATAAACGTTTTTTCCCCTTTTAATACTTTTTGTTTATGCCATTCATTAAAGCTTGCAATAGAAATTAAGACTATGCCAGCAATTAATAGGTAAAACCACCATGGCATATTGCCCCAGTAAGGACGTGTTTGCAGGAATACATTTAAAAGTAATACTCCGGCACCCGTAAAAAAGTAAGACTTAATTTGTAAGAACATTCCTGATATCATCGATAATAACGAAAGGGAACCTAAAATTATCGCATCATATATCGTACTGCTTGCTAACCCATCCTGAATTAAAAGGAGAGCAACAATAATTAAGACTCCCCATTGAATCGCTTTAGTAATTTCCGAATATCTGCCTTTTAAAAGGAAACGGCTGAAAATCACCAGCAAAATAAATGAAAGAACTTCTACCTCCCGCTCCCAAAGTGCTGGGATATTGAGTTCATGAATGATCGAATAGTACGGTTGTAATAAATAGGCCTCACCAAGGATCGACATAAATACAGAAATATTTTCGGGCACTCTTTTCCTTTGCATCCATATTGAGGCTGCGATGAGTACACCCGGAATCGCATGACTCCACAAAGCTTCATTTTCAAAAAAGTACATCAACCAAAAATACAAGAAAGAAATGATAGTAAAATCATCAATTTTTATATCCTGCAGTTTTTTTCCGCTTTCCAACAGCATTTTGTACTTGAATTGGCCGAGTATAGACAATACAATTCCCATTCCGCCAGTTAAAAGCATTTTTTCAACTTCATTCATGTCACTTACATAAGAGATTTCTGCAGTGACTAAAAATGCCAAGAATAATGGAATGATCCCAATGAGACTCCATTTAATTTTATGCAAATAAAATACAGTTCCATATGCATATAGGCATGTAATAATATATGGAACCCATGTAAATGGATAATTCATGATCATCAAACCTATTCCAACGATCGAAAATAGCACTAAATAATAGGATGTTCTTCGTTGCATCGCCTTATTAACCACCAGTGAAAATATTATAATGAGACAGCTGGTGATCGGGAATTCGTAATTTCCAAAATATTGGACAAGGATTTCATCCATTGCCAAGGATACCGTAACGAAAAGTGTTGTAAAACTTCCATATAGAAATACCTTAATCTTCCATTCTTTAATAGCATATTTTGTACTTAGCCCGTATACTACTAATGCCGTGATAAAACTATAAATGGATTCAAAGTTATAGGAAAACCAGGTAAAGGCAAGAGCAAATGGAAATATGACGTGTCCTGTCCAAGCAAAAGCATTGAATAATTTCTTATCCGATTTACGACTGATTAAAGCGATTAAAAGGAGAATAACTACACTTGTTGCAGCCATTAAAGAATTAGCTGTTTGATTTAAATGGATCTTTTGAGAAACTGCATTTACGATGGAAAAGTAAGTTAGAAAGGTTACAGAGCAAATAAGATAGGGAACCCATTTTGTTCCAACTTTTTTATACAAATAATAATACATACCAATACCAATTAAGAAAACAAACGGCTGAACCCAAAGAACATTAATTGGGCAAAAAATGGCACAGGCAATACTAATAGTGTAAAATCCTTGCGAAATATACAAAGATATTCGTTCTAACTCTTTTTCAGCAGCTCTTCTCCAAGCAAAGCTTGATACTAAAACAAGGAAAGCACCAGCTGCAAAGTTTACAGCATATCCGTATTCAGCATAGTAAATTGGAGAGTTTGAATTGATTTCTTCACCAAATGCCAGCGCGGCAAGACCAAATGATATGGGCAAAACCCAAAAGGCTGCATCTTTATAGTAGCGCCTTTTTTCCTTTTTAATGACTAAAAAGGAAATGACTGTAACAAGCAGAAGCATGACTCCCAGCTCCCACCACTTGAAGAAAACAAGGGCTGCCACTATGGCCAAGGCCATAAGCCCCAATCCAATATCCTTTGAACTGTTCTGAATGATTTTAATAATTTTATTTGAAACAACAATTCCAAAAACGAGAAACAGAATAAAACCTGTTATAAAAACTGATAAAGAAATACTCATTTGAATAGGTTTAGCGAGCATCGCGATCGCTTCATAGAGACTTGATGCTGTAAAAACAGCACTTAAATAAGGGAATAAATGCATATTACTGGTATGGGATAAATAGAGAAAATTACCAGCTATAACTATATAAGCCAGCATTAACACAATGGATGGATTGCCCGCACGCAGTAAGATTCCTTCAAGGCTAATGTAGATAAAGGTGAAACCTGAGATAATTGCACTTGTATATTGAAAGACTTTATCCAGAGCGAATTTCCCGCCAAGTGCCTTTGGCACAAACACGATTACAAAGCCAACCATTGCATAGATTACCGACCCAAAATAATCAAGGAAACTATGCTCAATCAACTGATAGGACCCATATACAATCATGATACTAAAAATAAAATGATATTCTTTTCTCCCGCTGACAAACATCATAGACAAATATATGATGGCTGTTAGGAGAAGATTGAAGCTGTATAATACTTCATTATCATATAAAAACAGCATAAAAAGTGTACAAAGAACGAGATTGACTTGTACATATGGAACAAATTCTTTTGTAAATAATTTATATGCTTCATTAGCTTTTAATCTTTGGTATATGATAATTATGACGGCATTAAAAAGCATCATACCGAGATAAAAGAAATCGACACTAAGCTTCAATGAAGCTGCTAAAAAAGCTGCCCCGGCAGTGACTGTTACATAAGAAAACCAAACAAATAATCTAGATTTCAACTTACTAGCAAATGTTGTATAAACGATGAGCGGAAGTAAACTTCCCAGCATACCTAGGACATATTTTCCTTCACCGCTAATCGATAAATAAGTTCCTAAAAGACCAAACCATCCTAGTGACAAAATAAAAATAGGTAAAAACAAACTGCCTAACACTGTAAAGGCAAACGCTGTTTTATCAATTTTCAACACTTTAGCTGCAAGCAGGGCAATTCCGTAAAATAATAACGAAACAATAGCAATAGAACCGCTTTTCATCACACTTGTCATTGATTCCCAATTACTTGTCGCTACAAATAAGCCCCCTATTAAGAGGAAAATAACCCCAATATTTAGGGACCACGTAATATTCCTCTCACGAATTTCTTCAGGAGGAAAGTGTCTTTTTTACTTTTTGAGGTTTAGGCGGATCCGTTTTTTTATTTATCAGTATTTTCTTTTCAGTTGGCATTTGGATTGCCTCTTCCCCGATTAAATCCAAATGAAACTGATTATGTGCTTTCGCGACAATTTCTACGATATTCTTTGTTAAGTATCCTTCCTCCCTTAAAGTGAAGAGCTCCTGCCTGAAGATTCTTCTTTTCTCTTCCCTGCTATTAGGCTCCATCTTTATCCCCCTAACGAACAATACTGGGTATGTATTTTTATAGTTTAATGTAATCGCATTTGCCACTATAGTGAAATTTTACACGATTTTGGTAATTATCTCAATATTTTACTGTAAAATAAATAACAGCTGTGTAAGTAATTACACAGCTGTTATCCTTTATTTCTCAGAGATCTCCGCATCTATCCATTGATCAAGGCGAATGATACTTTGTTTTGCTCTCTCATAATCAATTGTTCGGTAATGATGCATCCCGCCTTCTTCTTCATCCTTTTCATCTGCCCATTTTACGATTTGCTGTAAAGGTGTCCGTACTATGTCATTCGAAGGCAAAAATGAATCTGTATGAAATAAAATGGCCAAAGCAATTGTTTTTGCCTTAATTGGATTTTCACCAAGACGAATTAACAGCTTATGGGCACGTTCTGCTCCTTTTATGGCGTGTATATCATTCTGCTTGTACAATTCATAATCCCATTTTCCGTTTTTATACCATGTATAGTGCCCCATATCGTGAAGAAGTCCTGCTTTAGACGCAATATCCACATCAAGCTTTTGCTCTCTCCCTAAGTGAAATGCATGATACGCGACTGCAATCGCATGAGCAAGTCCAGAGCGATTTAAATATTTTTGTGCAATATGATGTTCAAAGATATTTATTAATTTTACGTCTCGCATGTGCTCTCCCCCTATCGTTGCATATATTTCATATATTATATGATAATCATCAAATCTTAGCTATTTTAATATCATAAAAAAACAAAAAAAACAGTGAGCTTTTCTAACATTGCTCACTGCTCCTTTATAAAATTTATTATCCTACCGTTTTGATTTATGGTAGCCAGCATCCTGAGCTTCCTTTTCAGTACAAAACCAAACGATATTATCGTTGGTGGAAGCATAGTAAGAACCACCTGGAACATGATAAATATAAGAATTTGCATTTCCTTTAATTTTCCCTTTACAACCAAGATTTGATTCCTGATCATCATTAGGATTATTTTGAAAGTTACTTTCCGTTGATGTGCCGGATTGCGAAGCAGGGGCCTTTTCTTTGGTCCCTTGAGTGTTCGAAGCATGATAACCATCTTCCTGGGCATAATTTTCTATGGACCAAATTCCAATACCCTTTTTTTGAGCTTCTTTTTGAATCGCATAAAATTCATCCACATATTTTGTGTTTGGCGCATAAATATAGGCAACTCGTGCAAAGCCTTGGTCAAGAAGCATCTCATTAAACATTTTTCCATTAACATAAATATATGCTAACAAACGACCATACTTGTCACGGCCATTACCAATGCCAGGTTCTATTTCTATCTTCGTTCCCACGGAAAGGATTTTTTTCGTGTATGCAGCTGCCTCTGGTCCAAAAGGCTGTACCCCAAGGCGAGGGTGATGCGTTTCCGGTGTATCCACACAAAGCATCCTGATCTTTTCGACCTTTCCATTTAAGTTGACCTCCACCGTATCACCATCTATATTTTTAACGATTGTGGCAGCTAGTAAATTCTTTTTACTTACCTCTTCAGTTGAAGAAGATTCTTTTTCGTTATGAACCACTGGTGGTGTTGAATTTTTTTCTGACTTGACCTTTTCTGCAACTTCCCCACCTGCACATCCTGAAAGAATGAATGTAATCATTACAAAGAAAACTAATAAAGGTTCAAAAAATATTTTTTTCATCAGTGCCCCCCTGCCTGCTTACCTATCAACAGAAAAAAGAGAGAAGAAAATTTCTTCTCTCAAGTTTAATTATTTTCAGTCGTTTTGGTTCCTTTATTCCCTTTTGGTCCTAAATATTCATAATCGTTCGGATTAATAGGTGTATATCCCTGCGGCTTATAGAATCGTAATAAGTCTTTATAAACAACCTCATCGGACATTTGAAGCTCAGTATTTACCTTATCACTAATATCCTTACAAGCATTGGCTTTATCCGTTACTTCACCAGTAGGAGTGGAATAGCATTTGTCTTTAATCTGAATAACTTCAGGTGAGACAAAATCTCCATTTCTAAATAGAGCCCAATTGCGGTGGTCCTTAGATAATAAATCTGATCCAAACTCCATGTAATCCTTAGTATCGATTCCTAGTAAGTGCAGAAGTGTAGGACGTACATCAACTTCACCGCCATACTGCTTCTGAATACCGCCTTTTACACCAGGAACATGAATAAATAATGGAACTCGCTGTAAATTAGCATTGATTGTTGGAGTAATTTCATCAACCCCAAGAACCTTTGCCATAGCTTCATTATGATTTTCTGAAATTCCGTAATGGTCACCGTACATAACAATTACAGTATTATCATATAAACCAGAAGCTTTTAAATCGTTAAAGAACTGCTCAAATGCTTGGTCCATATAATGTGCTGATTGAAAATACTGGTTAACAACTGTATCACCGGTATCGCCTGCAGGAAAATCAGTATCTTCTGGATCCATTTCAAAAGGGAAATGGTTCGATAAAGAAATAAACTTTGTATAGAAAGGTTGTTTCAAGCTTGTTAGTAAAGGCATTGATTCTTTAAAGAAAGGTTTATCCTTCATGCCATAGTTCTTCGTATTTTCATCGCTCATGCTATAGTATTCAGCATCAAAAAACTGATCATAACCTAAAGCTTTATACATTACGTTTCGATTCCAGAACGTTTTATAATTCCCGTGGAATACTGCTGAATTATATCCATACCCCTTTAGGATAGAAGGAGTTGCTTGATAAGTGTTTTGTGCTTTGTTAACAAAGACGGCACCTTGGGCCATTGGATATAATGAGTTTTCCATCAAGAACTCAGCATCAGACGTTTTTCCCTGCCCTGTCTGATGATAAAAGTTTTCAAAATAAAACGTGTTTTTGTCATGTGTTAGCGAGTTAAGAAATGGTGTTACTTCCTGACCATTAGGCATTTTATAATTAATCATAAAGCTTTGAAAGGATTCCATCGAAATATAAATGACGTTCATTCCTTTAGCTTTACCAAAATATTCAGGGTTTGGAGCCGCATAATTTGCTTTACGATAGTTCTCAACATCTGTAATATCACTTGAATCAGCTAATGCTCTTTGACTTGATGATTTAATATTTTGAATCACATCATAGATCGTAAAGTTATAAGCACCAAGATACTTGACTAAATAATTTCGGTCAAAGGAACGGCTTAAGAGCTGCGGACGATCCTTTTCGGCTAGACCAAGATTAAATAAAAACGTAGTGATTGAAAAAAGCAAAACAATTTTAAAGGATTTTCTGTTCGTTACCGTTACTTTTTTAAATACTGTTAATGCTAAAGCAATTAAGATAAACATATCGGTAAAATAAAAAATATCTAAAGGTGACATTAATGATAGGGCACTGTCCCCAAGCTGTCCCGCGTTTGTCTTAGTCTGCATTAAAACTGGCACGGTAATAAAATCATTAAAAAAGCGATAATAGGCAATATTTGCGTACAACAAGAATGATAAAAAGAAGTTAGTAATAATCATGACAAGCTTTGTACGCTTCTTAAATAGAAGTGCAATTCCAAAAAAGAAAAGCGCTGAGCTTAATGGGTTAATCAATAACAAAAATTTCTGCAGGCTATTATCAATGCCTAAGTTAAATTCAATTTGATATGCCGCATATGTTTTGATCCAGAATAATACGACGGCAATGGCGAAGAATGTAATATGACTATTGCTGAATTTTTTAGGTAGTCTAATTTTATTCATCTCTATAATTCTCCTCTCACTTACCAAAATAAGCTCCGGTAAACGAACCTCAATTACTATAACACAGATTTTTAAAAAAGAAAAACATAAAATATTCCTTTTCAAATAATATACGCTCTAAAACTTACGTCTTTTTTCTAGCCCATTCGACAAACCGATTTCCCCATACGGCTTGTTTAAGTGTCAAATAAATATCCCTTTAATCTTATGTTGGTTATATGTTGGACATGACTAATTTCAATCCTCAATTATATAAGACGATTACACTTATAATTAGTTTCATCTTTTTCTTTATTTAATTTCAACCAAATGGTGGAAACTCCAATATGAAAGTGATTTCCATCTATTCTATACTTGAAAAAATGCGGATGCAATATGATTTTTGACTTATCTTTAAAGATGGGGATTTTGCATGACTTCGATGCTTACTGGTTAGTCTAAATATATAGTTATTATAAAAAGGAGAAATTACCATGCCGAGAAAAAGGCCTGAATTTACGAAGAGTCCATATTTCGTTGATGAACCCGGTAACTGGCATTTAAAACCAGGTGCTCCAAAGGACTTGCAGGTAGAACTGACTAATTATTTAAATAGTCTTGAAGAGATTGATCAACCCGGTACGATCAATGGTGTTCAAATTGAGCCTTATGAACGATAATTATCAAGTAAAACCGAGTTTCTTCTATAATATATAGTTTTAGAAAGCGGTTACAAATATTATAATTAGGAGTGAAAATATGAATGTGAATCGTGTAAAACAAATATTATCTTCTTCCGCTGATATTGAGGTCAAATATAACGGGGCTTCCGTATGGATTGACCAATTAAATGAAGATGGAAAAACGGCAACAGTCCATTTGCGGGGACCGCTTGAAGAAAGAACAATAGTGGAAATTGGTGAACTCTTCGAAGAATAATTCATTTATATTATGAAGGTAAAAGGCAGGCTTGGGAGCCTGCCTTAAATCATGTCCTCATTTTCCTTATCAACGTCCCCTGGATGTGGCTGTTCTTGCTGCACAATACTTCCAAGCACTTCTCGATTATATTTACCTGCATCCTTCCCAGCGCCAGGCGCAATATTTGCCATTGGCAACTGTTCTAATTCTTTCCCTCTGGGCATTATGCTTCACTCCTTTTTTATAACATATCCATTGAGAATCTAAATTATAAAAATGATATTGAAAAGAACTTTTCTAATATTATATGAACTTTTTGTCGAATCATTGTTTTTTTGATTTGACTCGTTTTATGATGGAAGTATAAATTTTAAAGGTATTTAATGGGAGTGTAATTACAAAAAATGACAGTAATCAAGAAATGGTATATTCTTATTCTCATCTACCTAATCCCCCCGATTTTTGATCAAACAGGTTATTCTGAAGAGCTCATCTGGCTTATATATATTTTTCCTGCAGTGTGGCTACCCTTTTATTTTGGAATGAAAGGCGGGTTAATCGCAGCCATTTTAGGCACCTTTATCTATGCAGCCAACGAAATAATTGAAATCGTTTTCAAAAAGGATGTATATCATCTAAATGATATATGGTTCATTACCATCATAACGGTCGTCAATTTTACTATAGCGATCACAATTGGAAGGCTTGTCGAACAACTAAAATCCGAACAGCATTCATTAAAAAAAGTAATCGAAAAAGTAGAATATATGGCATTCCACGATTATTTAACAGGCTTGCCGAATAGATGGCATTTTGAAATGAAGTTAAAAGAAGCATTAGAACATGCAAAACAAATGAATAAAATCGTAGCTGTTCTATTTCTTGATTTAGACCGTTTTAAACTAATTAATGACAGTCTGGGGCATGCTGTTGGCGATAAAATCTTAAAAGAAGTATCCAAACGTATTCAAGTTAGAATAAAGGGAAATAATTGTCTTGCCAGACAGGGCGGCGATGAATTTATACTCTTTTTTTCAGATATTACATCGAGGAAAGATGTCGAGAGATATGCTTCCGAAATTCATAATGCCATTCAAGCTCCTTTTAAAATTGAGACTCAAGAATATTTCATCTCGTCCAGTATCGGAATTAGTATTTACCCATCTGACGGCTTAGGCTGGGAAGAACTAATCCAACAAGCTGACATAGCGATGTATACAGCAAAGGAAAAAGGCGGTAATGGTTTTCAGTGGTATAACCATGCTAAGCAGCAGGAAATTCATGATGTACTTAAAATTGAAACACATTTGAGAAAAGCACTCCAGCGAAAAGAATTTACCCTCCATTATCAGCCATTAGTAAATATTAACAATGAACAAATTGTGGATTTGAAGCTTTAATCCGGTGGAAAAATGCAGACCTTGGAATTGTACATCCAACGGATTTTATTCCGCTTGCTGAGGAAATTGGAATAATTAGCAGCATCGGAGAATGGGTATTAACAGAAGCCTGTTCAAAAGCAAAAATATTTTCAAAAATTTGCAGAGAACCTCTTCGGATTTCCGTTAATATTTCCTCCAAACAATTCGAGGATGATAATTTTGTCAATATTGTTAGTAGGGTTTTAGCTGAGACAAAATTACCACCTTACCAGTTGGAATTGGAAATTACAGAAAGTGTTTCACTTCATAAAATAGAGAAAGTAGTATTGAAATTAAATGCCCTTAAAGAAATGGGCATCAGCATATCAATCGATGATTTTGGAACAGGTTACTCATCGATTAGTTATTTGAAGTACCTTCCTGTTGATACATTGAAAATTGAAAAGTCCTTTGTACAAAATATGCTTAACAATACTAAGGATCGGGCATTGGTTGAAAGTGTTATTTCATTAGCAAAAAGTTTTGGTTTTAATGTAATTGCAGAAGGTGTTGAAACAAGTGAACAATTGGTTTTGTTAAAAACCCTCGAATGCAGTCAGGCACAAGGATATTTGTTTTCGAAGCCTCTTCCATTAAAAGAACTGTATCTTCTTTTTGAAGAAAAAAGGAAGAACATTCAAATTATTGAATCAGTCTCATAAAACAACCAGCCGGGTGGCTGGTTGTTTTTATTCGCAGTTATGAATGCTATGCTTTGCAAGTAGTTGAATTGTCATATCATCCATCGGAGGATTATGCAGGCCTGCTCGTACATCTCGATAATATCGCTGCAGGGGATTTTGTAAGGAAAGACTTTTTGCACCAACGATTCTCATGGCAAGGTCTACTATAGAAATAGCCGAATTGGTAACAGTTAACTTGGCAGCACCCAATATTGGCCCCATCTTATTCCTTTCTTGTTCATTCGAAACATCCCATTGTTTTGCAACACTATATAAAAAATATTCTGACTGCATAATTTTCAACTCTATTTCGCCTATTTTTTGCTGTACGTTTGGTAAATCGATTATAGTTCCCTGAATACTATTAGGTGCATAGTTCTCAGCAAATTGTATGGCATACCTTTTAGCGGCTTTTGCAATTCCAAGATAACAAGCTGGGATATGAAGAAGCCAGCCGTTAGCTCTTTTGCTTTCGGGGCGAACTCGTTCAACGAAGTTCTCATTAGGAATCATTACGTTTTTTAGAATTAAATCATGACTACCTGTGCCTCTTAAAGCGATGCTGTCCCAAGTTTCTTCTATATTGACCCCATTTGCAGACCGTGGGATGAGGAAGTTGCCAATTTCATTTGAATCTTTTATTGCTGCATTGACAATAAAATAATCAAGAACAGGAGACATTGTCGTAAAGGTTTTCCTGCCTTGAATCAACCAATTGTTCCCACTTTTTTGTGCACTGGTCTCTGGCCTGCCCCCACGCGTTGGACTACCGGTCATTGGTTCAGATTGAGCACTATTTATTAAAGCACCTTGTTTCACCTTTTCACATAGCACTCTAAAAATAACCTCATCCCATGGTTCTTTTTCACATAGATTAAGGAGGATTCCCATATGCCAGCCTATTGAAAGAGCAGTTGCACCATCACCTTCTGCGATTACTTCCTGTAAGCGGATTAACTCATATAGGGAAATTTCCTCCCCGCCGTATTTTTTCGGGACTGTTAATGAGGTATAGCCTGTGTTTTTTAAATCCTGAATATTTTCAAACGGAAAGCTTCCTTCAATATCTACTTGATGGGCTCTATTTTTAAATTTTTTTGATAGATTTTTCATAAACGCTAATCGTTCGTCAAAAGATTTAATATCTTGAAAATTCATCGAACATCGCTCCCATTTACATTTGTTATTTCTATAGTAACATGCCTGCATCCATCCATCATTTTTTATTATGAAAGCAAAAATAATAGACAAGGTGCAAATTGAGAGCAAAGAAAATACAAGCACAAAATTTAAGCTTATTGCACCAAAACAGCCCCCCAAATTAATTGGGGGGCCTCTTTATTGAAGATTAGCAAACCGCTCAAGGTCACGATTTTCACCAATGACAACTAAGACATCACCATAACTGATTTTTTTATCTGGTGAAGGTGATATATTAATTTCATTGTCATGGCGGATGGCAATTACACTAATATTATACTCTGCCCTAAGGTCTATTTCTCTTAATGTTTTTTCTACCATTCGATCAGGGATCTTAACCTCCTCTACACTGTAATCCTTTGAAATTTCGATAAAATTCAACACATTGGGAGATAAAAGCTGATGAGCCACTCTAATTCCCATATCACGTTCAGGAAATACGACCCAGTCTGCACCAACCTTTTTTAGGACCTGACCATGAAGCTTATTTAAAGCCTTTGCGATTACCTTTTTAACTCCCAGTTCCTTTAAGAGCAAGACACTTAAAATGCTAGCTTGGATGTCATTGCCAATGGCCACTATCACATTGTCAAAGTTACGGATTCCAATTGATTTTAATGCCTCTGAATCGGTAGAATCCGCAATGACAGCATGTGTCACATACGGATGGGAGTCCTCCACCCTTTCTTCATTTACATCAATACCAAGTACTTCTTGGCCGGATTCAAATAATTTATTGGCAATACTTAACCCAAACCTTCCTAATCCAATTACTGCGTATTGATCAGCCATATCGTCAAAAATCCTCCTTGATATTATTTACCCGATCATGATTTTGCCCTTTGGATATCTGAATAAATCAGGGTTTCTCCGCATCGTTACTGCAAATGCAATCGTCAATGGCCCAACCCTGCCTGCAAACATCGCAAAAATAATGACGCCCCTACCAACCGAAGATAACTCCGGGGTCAATCCCATTGAGAGTCCAACAGTTGCAAATGCTGAAGTTGATTCAAATAGAATCATCAAAAAATCTTTCCCTTGCTCTGTAATCGTTAAAATAAAGGTCGTTATCATCACTAGAAATAACCCGCTGACTGTTACTGTCAATGCTTTATATATGGTTTCATAAACAATTCGCTGGCGATAAAAGATGACATCCTCTTTTCCGCGAATTTGTGACCAAACTGCGCCAATTAATGTGGTAAATGTGGTCGTTTTAATTCCGCCTCCCGTTGACCCTGGCGAAGCACCAATAAACATTAAAAAAATGATTAGAAGTAAAGACGTATGTGTTAAATCCCCGATATTTAAGGTATTTGCCCCAGCAGTTCTGGCTGTAACTGATTGAAATAACGAACCAAGAACTTTTCCATTAAGTGACAATGGTTTTAATGTTTTTTCATTAGTGAGTTCTAAAAAAAAGATTCCGATTGTTCCAACTGCTAGTAAAAATAAACTAGTCATGATGACAACCTTTGAATGTAAAGATAATCGTTTTGATTTTCTAAATTCAAATACTTCATTCATAACGATAAAGCCAATCCCGCCTAAGGTGATTAACGCACACACCGTTAATGTTACAGTTGGATCATCAACATAGCTTGTTAAACTATGAAATTCACCCATTAAATCAAAACCAGCATTATTAAAATTAGAAATTGAATGAAATATTCCAAAATAAATAGCTCTTCCTAATGGCATATCAAAGGAAAAACGAATGGCTAATATTAAAGCACCGACAAATTCAATTACGGCAGTAAAGATTAAAATACGTCTTGCTAACCTTACAATTCCTTCCATAGATAAATTATTTAACGATTCTTGAAGTAATATTCTTTCCTTTAAGGAAATTCTTTTTCCAAGCAGGAAGGCAAAGAGTGTCGCAAAGGTCATAAATCCGAGACCGCCAACCTGAATTAAAAATAAGATAACTAATTGCCCAAAAATCGTAAAAGTTGTCCCGGTATCGACAACAACAAGCCCGGTTACACAAGTAGCTGAGGTAGCTGTAAACAATCCATTTAAAAACGAAAGACCCTTTCCATCCGTAGTTGAAGAAGGTAACGTCAGTAATAAAGCACCTATTAAAATGATGATTGCAAAACCAAGAACGAGAATCTTGGGTGGATCAAAAAATTTCTTTTTTCGTTGCATAATATTCTCCCTATCCTGTGTCATATTCAATCTTAATTTTTCCAACCTGATGCCTAATTATTTTGTAATTTTAATAGATTTGTGTCTAACCTCACAGTCAATTTTAGAAAATTATTTTATAATACTCAAAGAAAATTTTCCGAAAACATAATGCTTCTATCGTAATGAATGATTAATTAGTGGAATTTGATTGAATAACGTGCACTAAGAGGGGGATTATTTATGAACCAAGGAACAAAACAACTTTTTATTCAAACGGGAAGTCTTGTTGCCGGCTTTATGACCTGGGTACTTATTTCTTCACTTATGCCTTTTATCAAGGCAGATATTGAACTTTCCTCAAATCAGATTGCATGGGCAACTGCTGTCCCTGTTATCTTAGGCTCTATTCTTAGGGTTCCGATAGGTTTTTGGACGAATCGTTATGGTGCAAGAAAATTGTTCTCAAGCAGTTTTATCATTCTAATTATACCAATTGCTGTCATCAGTTATGCGGATTCGTTATTCATGTTAATAATAGGCGGTTTTTTGCTTGGAGTTGGCGGAGCAATTTTTTCAATCGGTGTCACTTCTTTACCTAAATATTATGAAAAAGCTAAACATGGCTTCATCAATGGAATTTATGGAGCAGGGAACATTGGAACAGCCGTTACATCCTTTTTAGCTCCTGTTTTAGCCAATCAATTTGGCTGGAGAACGACTATAAAGATTTACCTCATTGTCGTTTTAGTCTTTGCCCTAATTAATTTTCTCTTAGGGGACCGAGAAGAAAAGAAAGTCATTCATCCATTATCAGAGCAAGTCAAAGAAGTATATAAAAATCCGAAACTTTGGTTCTTAAGCTTGTTTTATTTTATTACATTTGGTTCATTTGTGGCCTTCACCATTTATTTACCTTCATTCTTAGTCAATCATTTTGAATTGAATAAGGTAGATGCCGGGCTGCGGACAGCAGGTTTTATTGCTTTAGCAACATTATTCCGACCAATTGGCGGCTGGCTGGGGGATAAAATCAATCCATTCCTTATTCTTATGGCAGTATTTTTCAGTCTGACATTTGCTGGATTTCTTTTATCTTTTACCCCTTCTTTACCTATATATTCGTTTGGATGTTTACTTGTTGCCTTCTTTGCAGGCATCGGTAACGGGGCTATTTTTAAGCTTGTCCCGTTATATTTTTCAAAACAGGCAGGTATTGTCAATGGGATTGTCGCTGCAATGGAGGCTTGGGAGGTTTCTTTCCCCCAATTATTCTAACCATTCTCTTTAATTTTACAGGTCATTATGCAATTGGATTTATGTCCTTATCAGAATTTTCATTAGCAAGCTTAGTCATGGTTGTTTGGCTATATTATCAAGAAAAACTCGATATTTCCTCCAAAATTGTAAACCATGCCGTTGATGGAATCTGTGTAACCGATATTAATGGGATCATTCAAAAGGTCAATCCGGCCTTTACTAAAATAACAGGTTATACGCAAAAGGAAGTGATTGGGAAAACACCAAGTGTCCTTCAATCTGGTGAACATGACAATGAATTTTATAAAAATATGTGGTCTGAATTAAAAACAAATGGCGTTTGGGAAGGGTACATTTGGAACAAACGGAAAAACAATGAGATTTACCGGGAATGGTTAAGCATAACCGCTATCAAAGACGACATTGGCGAAACAAAAAACTACGTTGGCATGTTTTACGAAGATATGGTTAAGCCCGCGAAAAAATAAAACAAATGAGAAAGAGACCCTCCCTTGAGGGTCTCTTTCTCATTTGTTTTTGGTTGATAGTGCGATAAATATTACAACTTTTTGTCATTGCTCTTCAGTTCACAATTCCTTCACCATTTTTGTGACGTACGTCACAAAAATCATTTTACCATCTGATTTATAGTAAGAACATAAACAACATTAACTACTTCAAAGATAAATTTTAAAAGAATTTTAGGGGGAATAAAAAATGGCTCGAATTAATTATTGGAATCCAGAAGATGAAAAGTTCTGGAACGCAGAAGGAAAAAAACATGCACGGCGAAACCTTTGGATCTCCGTTCCTTCATTAATGCTTGCATTCATCGTTTGGCAGATTTGGTCAGTTGTTGCAGTTCGTCTTAACGATATCGGTTTCCAGTTTACTGAGGAACAATTATTTACACTAGCTGCAATTCCAGGGCTAGTCGGTGCAACCCTTCGCTTTGTCTACACATTCGCAGCCGGTTCAATGGGTGGAAAAAACTGGACAGTAATATCTACTGCCATTTTAGCTATACCGGCAATTGGAATTGGTTTTGCCGTCCAAAATCCAGATACTCCTTTCTCTATCATGCTATTGCTTGCAGCACTTTGCGGACTTGGCGGAGGTAACTTCTCTTCTTCTTCTGCTAATATCAGCTTTTTCTTTCCTAAGAAAGAAAAAGGAACAGCCCTTGGTATTAACGGCGGTTTAGGTAATATGGGTGTATCAGTCGTCCAATTCGTAACACCTTTAATTATTACTTCAGGAACATTCGCTTTGGTTGGTGACAAACAAGTATTAGCAAACGGTCAGGAAGTATGGTTACAAAATGCAGCATTTATCTGGGTAATCCCAATCGTTATAATGACACTCCTTGCTTTATTTAAAATGGATAATGTCCCAGGCGCTAAACAATCTGTTACAGATCAATTTGTCATCGTAAAACGTAAGCATACATGGATTATGACCGCTCTATATGTTGCTACATTTGGTTCATTTATTGGATATTCTGCGGCATTTCCGCTTTTACTAAAATCTCAATTTCCTGAACATATCTCACTTGCCTTCCTTGGTGCGCTTGTAGCCGCTGCTGCAAGACCTGTTGGCGGCTGGCTAGCCGACAAACTTGGAGGGGCAAAAGTCACTGCCTATGTATTAGTAATCATGGGGATTGGCGCAGCAGGAGTTATTTATTTCTTAAATGGTAAACAATTTGCAGGTTTTTTAATGGCTTTCTTGGTATTGTTCCTTGCATCTGGTATTGGTTCTGGATCAACATTCCAAATGATTCCAAGCATTTTCATTCCTAAAGAAGCAGCACCAGTAATTGGCTTTTCAGCGGCCTTCGCTGCCTATGGATCATTCTTTATCCCTAAACTTTTTGGATGGTCTGTAAATGCAACGGGTACTCCAGTAACAGCTTTCTATTTCTTCATTGGCTTTTATGTAGTCGCCTTTGGTCTTAACTGGTTCTTCTATCAGAGAAAAGCAACAGTGGCCAAAACGATTGCTAAACAAGTAGGATAAAAAAAGTGTCAGGCACCGCAAATGGTGCCTAACACTCTTTTTTTATTAATTTAATATTTTAATGGTTATTTGCTTTTTACCCCATTGAATCGCTTTTTGTTCAGAAGGAATAAACACATCTATGCGATTTCCTTTTATTGCTCCTCCTGTATCAGCAGCCGTGGCGACGCCATATCCTTCTACATACACTTTACTTCCCAATGGAATAACAGATGGGTCAACTGCAATTACCTTTGCATTAGGGTTGGCGTTTAAATCAACACCTGTAGCTGTTGTACCAGAACATCCTTCACAGGAAGCTGTATATGCTGTAGCCTTAACAGTAATTTCCTTTGTCTTCTCCGGTTCACTTACCTTAGCCTCTGACTTAGGGGCAGGCGCAGGGGTAGGTGCAACTGGAGCTGGCGCCGGAGCTGCTTTGGCTTCAGCAGGTTTACTTACTGAAGCTGATGCAGTTTCAGTTTGGCTGTTTGCTGCAGCTTTTTTAACAGGCTCAGGCTTATTTATATTTTGATTGGTTAATCCTTGATAGATTACTAAATTTAAACCTGGGTGAATTAAATCTGTGTTCAATTTATTCCATTCTTTTATTTGAGAAACAGATACTTGGAATTTTTGTGCAATATCCCATAATGTATCGTCCTTTATTACCGTATATTGCTTTTCTGTTGCGATCGTTAATACATCTCCTGGATGAATCAGGTCAGTAGAAAGATGATTCCATTTTTGAATGTTTTCTACAGATGTATTATGTACTTTTGACAGATCCCAAAGGGTATCTCCTTTTTTCACAGTTAATTCTGCCGCATGTACATTAGCGCCTACAGTTCCTGAGAGTGCAGCAACTGCGATGAATGTTTTTATTTTACTTATCATTGTTTGTTCCTCCCATGTTCTTTCGTTGCTAACTTGTACTCATAATAACATGAAATTTTCTGAAACAAAGAACAGGGAGATGTTAATTAAATGACAAGCATGGCAATTATATTACGATAATATTTCTGATTAACTGAATAGTCTGAAATCTAAAAAAAAAAAGAGTAGTGCAGAATTTATCCGCACTACTCCTAAAAACTGACTAGCTAATTTTTGAAATCGATACAGCGCATGCTTTATATTCGGCTGTACCAGAGATTGGGTCATATTCATTTAATGTTAATACATTCGTTGGGGTTTCACTCCAGTGGAAGCTCATAAACACTAGGCCAGGGACAACTTGTTCCGTAATCTTTGCCTTAACCTCTAATTCTCCTCTGCGCGAACGTACCTGTACAATATCTCCATCAGATATTCCTAAAGCTTTCGCGTCATCTGGATGAATATCCACGGTTTCTTCAGTTTGTTTAATTTTTACGCCCGCGGCATAATGACGGGTCTGAGAATGTGTATTATAAGACTCATATCGTCTGCCGGTTGTTAACATAAACGGATACTCCTCATCTGGCAATTCTAAAGGAGCCGTATAATCCACCGGTACAAATGGTGATTTTTTATCAAGTGGTTCAGTTTGATGGAACCTTTCATGCATAATATAGGTACCTGGATGTTTTTCATCAGGACATGGGTAATGGATGCTGTATTCGTTCTCAAGCCGTTCATAAGAAATACCGCCGTACATCTCCCAAGCAATCCTTCTGACTTCATCCCAAATTTCCTCACTGTTTTTATAATGCATTGGATAACCCATCAACGTAGAAAGCTCGCAAAGTATTTCCCAGTCTTCCTTTATATTTGGATGAGCCTCAACAGCTTTACGAACCCTTTGGATTCTCCGGTCTGTATTCGTATATGTTCCCTCAACCTCTCCCCACGACTTTGCTGGTAAGACCACATCTGCCATTTTTGCAGTTTCGGTTAAGAAGATGTCTTGAACAATTAATAAATCAAGCTTTTCAAATAATGTTTTTGTATGATTCATATGAACATCTGCAAGGAGCGGATTTTCGCCAATAATATATAATGCCTTTAACTCCCCCATTTCTAAGCGGTCAAAGGTGCGTGTCTGTGTATCGCCAGCCTGAGGATTGAGCACAACATTCCATTCTTTTTCATAGCGCGTGCGAAACTCATCATTTGTAAGGCTCATTGCACCAGCAAGTTGATTTGGCAAACAGCCCATATCCCCTGCCCCTTGAACATTATTTTGCCCCCTTAAGGGCATAATTCCAGTACCTTGTTTCCCGATATTTCCTGTTAACAATGCAAGATTGGCAATATCAAATACATTGTTAACACCGCAGTGATGCTCTGTAATTCCAAGGGTATAGGCGATCATAGATCCGCTGGAACCAGCATACTCTCTTGCAGTTTCTACGATAGCTTTAGCTTCAAGCCCTGTTATGGATGCTGCATACTCTGGTGTATATAGCTCTACTCGTTTTTCAAGTTTTTCAAAATCTAAAGTAAATTGTTCGATAAATAGTGGATCGTACAGTCCTTCCTTTAAGATCACATGAATAAACGAATTGATTAAGGCAATATCTGTGCCGACATTGATTTGAAGATGACGATGGGCGATTTTGACCATGTCGATTTTTCTTGGGTCTATCACGATTACTTTTAGCCCTGATTTTGCTGCCTTTTTAATACGATTAGCAATAATTGGGTGAGCCTCAGTCGTGTTGGATCCCATTAGCAGCAATACTTCAGCGCGATCAAAGTCTTCAAGTGTATTGGTAGGGAAACCGCTTCCAAAAACAGTTGCCAGACCGGCAACGCTCGGTGCATGTCACGTTCGGTTACATCCGTCGATATTGTTGCTATTTATGACGGTTCTCATGAATTTTTGTGTAATATAATTGGATTCATTTGTACTTCTCGCGCAAGCGAACATACTAATCGCATTAGGGCCCCAATTGGTTTTAATTGTTGATAATTTATCTGCTATAAATTGATATGCTTCATCCCAAGTTGCTTCAACAAGCTTACCGGCTTTCTTAATGAGCGGAGACGATAATCTATTTTTGGCGTGCACATATTCATAAGCAAAGGCGCCTTTAACACATGTTTGTCCTTTGTTGACTGGTGCTTCCTTGTCACCGCGGATTTTCATAATTTTATTATCTTGAACCTCGAGAACTAAACCACAGCCAGTACCACAGTATCCACAAATCGTTTTTACAAAATTCGGTTCACCCATCGTATACCCTCCCATAAAAACATAAATACCTATATAAACATATTAGTCTATTTATCACGATTGTAGATTTCTTTTTTTCATAAATTTTTTGTACATTTTATGAATGTAGAAAATAAAAATAAAAAACGAGAGTATAGTTCTCTCGTTTTTAAGCTGTTTTAGCTGGTAATAAGATATTAAAGGTTGTTCCCTTGTTTAGTTCACTCTCAACAAATACTTTGCCGTTGTGACTTTCAATAATTTTGAAGCTTACCATCAGTCCTAAACCATTGCCAGTTTTTTTGGTAGTGTAAAATGGTTCTCCAAGTTTTTTTAACTTATCCTTTGGAATCCCTACACCCGTATCCTGAATCGAAATCTGCACATTATTTTCATGTATCATCGTTTTCACATGCAAATCACCGCCGTTTGGCATTGCTTCAATTCCATTCTTAATGAAATTTAAAAATACCTGCTTTAAACGGTTCTCATCACATTCAATTTGAATAATCTCTTGATTACAGTCGAAATCCAGGCGGACATTTTTCTTTCTTGCTTCAAATTCAAGTAAGGAAACCACATTTTTAATAACTTGGACAACATTTTTTTCTTCTAATTCGACTGCCTTTGGTTTTGCCAGGACCATAAAATCCTCAACAATGGTATTTACCCTTTCAATTTCATCAAGAATAATACTTAAAAACTCTAACCGTTCAGGATCCTTCTCATCTAACTGCAAAAATTCCGCATAGCCCTTCATAGAAGTCAGTGGGTTACGAATTTCATGGGCTACTCCCGCTGCTAATTGTCCCACGGCAGCCAGTTTATCCTGGCGATGAAGAACTTCTTCTGTTTTCTTTCTTTCTGTAATATCATTGCGTATCGCTAAATATTGATATGGCTTTCCTTGTTCATTTAAAAATGGAACTATTGTAGTATCCACCCAATAATACGTTCCATCCTTAGCCTTATTACGAATTTCACCTTTCCAGACCTTTCCCTCACCAATGGTTTTCCAAAGGTTTTTGAAAAACTCCTTTGTATGATGACCCGAATTAATTATTCTATGATCTTTTCCGATAATCTCTTCACGACTATATTGTGAAATCTCACAGAACTTATCGTTGACACTAGTAATGATCCCGCGAGAATCAGTAAACGCTACAATAGAAGATTGGTCAAGGGCAAATTTGATATCATTGTTTTCTTTGATGGTTTCTTTTAAGTGCTCCTCAGCGCGTTTACGATCTGAAATATCCGTTCGTATGGCTACATATTGATATGGTTTTCCTTTGCTATTTAGAAATGGAACAATCGTAGTATCGACCCAGTAAAGTGTGCCATCTTTAGCTCGATTGCAAATTTCACCTTCCCAAACTTTGCCTTGACCGATGGTTCTCCATAGTTCCTTAAAGAAATCTTTTGAGTGGTATCCGGAATTGAGGATTCGATGGTCCTCACCAATTAGTTCTTCGCGGTTATACTGGGAAATCTCACAGAATTTCTCATTTACTGTGGTAATTCTTCCTTTTTCATCCGTAATGGCTACGATGGATGATTGGTCGAGAGCAAAGGTGATATCTCGAACTTCTTTCGTAGATTCTAAAAGACTCTTCTCCGCTAATTTGCGCTGTGTAATATCTGAACGAATCGCGATATATTGAACCGGCTTCCCCCGCCTGTCTAAAAATGGAACAATGGTAGTGTCCACCCAATAAAAGGAACCATCCTTTGCTTTATTTCTTATTTCTCCGCGCCAAACTTTTCCTGCTTGAATAGTCTTCCATAAGTCAGTAAAAAATTCCTTTGAATGATACCCTGAATTTAATAACCGATGGTTTTTACCAATTATTTCATCCCTGGTATACTTAGAAATTTCTTCAAATTTATCATTAACATAAATGATTATTCCAGATGGGTCAGTAATGGCTACTATAGTGGAAGCATCCAATGCTGCTTTTATGTCATTTAAATTTGTATCTGAAGCAGCAAGCTGTTTACTGATTAAGGTACTCGAAACAATTAAACCGCCGATTATAAGGACGGATACAAATATCACCAAATAAATAAAAAAGGAGCTATCTGTACTGGACACATTAATACCTTTAGTTGCAGTGGCAATAATGGAAGATTTTTTTAACAAAATATTCCCTTCGGCAATGGCCCCAGAAATGATAATGGCACTTATGGGTTTTAACCAGACTAGGTTTCCAAATGTATTGTTTTTTGTAGAAAAAAGAATCGATAAAGAAAATAAAAAAGAAGCAAAAATAAATATGCCTGAAAAAATAAATAAAATTACATTATAATTAATCGTTATGTTCATGGCATAAATCCCAATTACATGGATTGCAATTACAGCAAGTGCTAAAAAAAAGCTCCCAATTATCAAATGGTAATATTGGATTTTTCTACTAAAAAACGGGATAAAGGCCATCCCTGTAAAAGCTACACCAATAAATATGGAAAGGATGGATAATGGGATGTGATAATTGGATAACAAATTTGTATCAGAAGCAATCAGCACCACGAAATTCATAATCCATATTCCAAAGCCCATGGAAATTGTCCCGCCAAGGAACAACAGTCGTTTATTTTGATTCGATGAACGGATTAAGGTAAACATGTCTAATGCTGTATATGAAGCCATTATGGTTAAGCCAATCGCAATTATAAAAAAATAAGGGTGAAACGTTCCTGCCATTGCACTCATTAACTAGCCTCCCCCTTTATTCTAGTCTATTTCTACTATGATTGTAATGTAATTAAATTAGTTATGGAAGGACTAATTCGGAGAAACGATAGTAAAATTTATTTTAACCTTTTTCACCTTAATCATGATTTAGAACAAATCAAAGGAAATCCAAACCGTGATAAAAGTCTTATTTTTAAAATAGTGCAAATTTTTTTAAAAAAGGTCTACACATTTTCTGTTTTTTTGTTTATACTGTACTATAACAAAGGGAATATTAATAAACTGTATTAATAAAGGAGGAGTTTTAAAATGTTAATGAATCCAGTAGAATTTTTTCGTACGTTACCTAAAAAGGAATGTCCAGAATGTGGTCAGCATATGGAGGAGCAAGCTGAATCTTACTTAATGGAATGTGATCGTTGTTTGTCAAAAAGAGAGGAATAATTTTTTTGCCCGCACTGTACTATAACAAGCAACCTTTAAATATATCTGTATTATTAAAGGAGGAGTTTAATATGTTAATGAGCCCGGTTGAATTTTTTCGCAATTTGCCAAATAAACAATGTCCAGAATGCGGTCAACATATGGAGGAACAAGCTGAATCTTACTTAGTGGAATGCGATCGCTGTCTATCTAAAAAAGAAGAATAAAATGAAAACTCTCCGTTGGCGGAGAGTTTTTTTTATTTCAAAAAAATTCCTTTTTAAAAACCAAGAAATAAGCATAATTCGATTTTCTGAAGCAAAACCTGTTCATAAGGAGTTGATTCGAATGGCGAAAAAAGAAGATTACCTCACAACGGCACCAAAAGAAAAACTCATTACTGTTAATACTGGTGCGGTTTTTCCTAACTTAAAAAATGTCCCTGGAGACTCTGTGGACGAACATGAGGCACTTGAGGAAGCGAATACCATTATTGCCGAAGGTGAA
Organism: Neobacillus bataviensis; assembly: GCF_019969725.1. The sequence continues at coordinate 28,034 of NZ_JAHXYW010000015.1, read as the reverse complement.
ATTGGGCAGCAAAACGAAAATCTATAATAAAGAAAGGACTGTCCGATAACAGACAGTCTTTTTAAAAACAAATGTATTATATTTTAGGAAGCTCACGAATTTCCTGTGCCATCTGATTACCACACATTGGACAAAGTAAATCGTCTGTTACAAAATCTTTTCTCATCCAGCCAATACATGAGTCGTCCATGCAGGAATAGACTTCGGTATCCACCAGGATTGTTTCAATTTCTTCGTCTTTTGCCCGTTTACCATAAAAAATTGGAACCGCCTCCTTTTTTTATAGTATGTCCTAAAAAGTACCTTTCATTTCGAGAAAATTTTTTGCTAAAGGAGTATAAAATAACATGACTTTGAACTCAAAAAGATTTACTGCTGCAGGTACAGATATTGAAGAAGTAAAGAGGTTAAATGCACAGTCAGGGTTAAGCTACAATGAAGTAAAGCAATTATTGGCCGAACAATACATCAAGAATATCAATAAAGGAATAAGAATTTAAAAAAGGAAGCCTTCCTGAACTGGAAGGCTATGCTTTTGCCTTTTTTAAATATGAAGGTTTTGCCGTTTCTTTTTTCGTAAGTTTTAGCTGATGTTTTTGGTTTGACGTTGTAGATAAAAACACATAGGTGCCGCCTACAAACAGCCCTCCGCCGATAATATTTCCAATTGTAACAGGAATTAAATTATGAAAAGCACCTGCAAGAGTTATGGTTTCAGGGTGCGGTAATATTAAGGCAAGTGAAAACGTCACCATATTGGCCACACTATGCTCGAAGCCAGAAGCAACAAAGGCAAACACTAACAGCATCATAACAGCAATTTTGCCTCCATCTCCTTTCACGTGCATAGGGATCCAAACAGCTAAACAAACAACCCAGTTACAAAGGATGGCTCGGAAAAATAACTCCATAGTTGGATATTCCATTTTATGCGCCGCTGTTTCCATTAAAAGCTGACTATTATCCAGCGATGAAAAAATCCCGGAATACAGTACTAGCAGGGCGAAAAAAACAGCACCTATGAGATTACCGGTATAGCATGCAATCCAATTTTGAAGTGTATCTTTCCATGAGGTTTGTTTATTTAATGTGCTCACTGTGAAATACATTGTATTACCTGTAAATAATTCTGAACCGCCATATATAATTAAAACCAAGGCAATTCCAAAAAAGATGGAAGTCATCAATGATGCAACCGGTGAATGGATATCAAAAAATCCCTCCCCTAAGCGAAATGATAACATAATTCCAAATCCAATATAAATACCAGACAAAGCTGCTCTTATTAAATACTTAATGAATGATTCATCAAGTATTTTTTTCTTTTTTAATGCCAGATTAACCACTTGTTCCATTGGTTGAAGTTCCATGGGAAAGACTCCTTCTTATTGTGAATCAATTCACAAATAATTTATATAAACATCATAAACCTCCATTACCCTTTTGTTCATAAGTAAACTTGAACGATATTTGACAGTTTATAAAGCGATTTCAAATTACATGCTAAACGAAAAAAGCTAGAACTTATACAAAGTCCTAGCTTTTTTCGTTATTCGGTATGATCGATAATGATATTTTCCTCGTGCCTTTTCGAAAGGATTTTACTTTTTTTCCTGTTCTCTTTTGATTGAAAAATAATATCAAAGTCATAATCCTCTGGATATAGTTCATTTGCGGCAATATAAAGCGTTAACCTTTTGTGGTTTACAGACACTTTCTCCCCTTTAATTTGAACTATATAATTCCCCTGGGAATCCGGCCCCTGATAAACGATACCAAATTCATTTGCAGGTGAAACCTTGACATTGTCACCCTGTTGATATTGAGGGATTTGCAATTCCGTTCTGGGGGCTTTTTTTCGATTCTGATATTTATTGATAATAATCTGCTTCTCAATTTCCTTAAGCTTCCATGGATCTGTTATGGCAGTTGTATAAATTTTTTCTTCCTTATAGGTAATTTTATGTGCCTTTTCAATTATTTTCGGATGAATGCCCAGCTTTAAAGCAATCGCAAACGCTTGGCTTTCCCCTCCCCTTCCAATATTTAAGCGATATGTTGGACTTAGTGTGTTTAAGTCAAACTCCATTGACCCATTAATAAAACCATCGTGATTTTCAGCAAATTCCTTAATTTCACTATAATGAGTGGTTGCGAGGATGATAGCACCTTTTTCATAAAGAGTTTCCAAAATCGCTGTCGCAAGGCCCATTCCTTCTCCAGGGTCTGTGCCTGAACCAAGTTCATCTAACAGTGCCAAGGTTCGGCTATTGGTCTCCTTAAGAATATCGATAATATTTACGATTCTTGAACTAAAGGTGCTTAAATTTTCGGTAATGCTCTGACCGTCCCCAATATCTACTAAAATGCGTTCAAAGACACATAATTTACTTCCTTCCCCTGCTGGGATATGGAGACCACATTGTACCATTAAGGTTAAGAGCCCTACAGTTTTAATGGTAACTGTTTTTCCACCGGTATTCGGACCTGTAATCACTAATGCTTTTTGATTTTGCGCTAACCTAAACGATAATGGTACTGCCTTTTCACCTAGTAAAGGATGCCTTGCATCAATGATTTCAACCTCACCTAAATCATTTACTTCCACTTTGACCGCATTAATCGAACGGCAATACTTGGCCTTGGCAAATAAAAAATCATAATGCACCATGATTTCGACGGCAAGGCGGATTTGCTGCTCTTTTTCTTCGACTAATCCAGTTAAAAAATACAATACTTTTTGCACTTCAATCTCCTCATCAGCTTGAAGCCATGTCAGCTGATCCTGAAAAACGGCTATTTCTTCAGGTTCAATAAAAAGCGTGGAACCCGATGCCGATGTATCAAGCACGGTGCCTTTTATTTTATTACGGTATTCCTTCTTTATTGGAATTACAAATCTTCCATTTCGCTGACTGATTACATTTTCCTGCAAATAGGTTTTGTATTTATTTGAGCGAATCAACTGCATGCTTTTTTCTTTAAGCCGTTCCTCGTGAATGGCCATTTGTTTTCTAATTTTTAGCAGCTCTTTTGTAGCATAGTCATCAACTCTTCCATTTCTGATGCAACGAATAATTTCGCTTGCCAGGTCTGGCAATTCATCAATTGCATCGACATAAGCTGAAACTCTTGGTGCATAAAATTCCTTATCTTTCATGTATCTTTTCATTTTGACGCAGCAATCCAAAAAATCATACAGCTTTGAAAGTTGATCAGGTCTTAAGGCTGTTCCTTTATTCAGATTATTTTGAAGCTGTTCCATTCCATCCATCCCAGAAATAGGCACACTGGCACTCCTTTTTAAAATATGAACTGCCTCAGTAACTTCATCTAGCCAGGCCTCAATTTGGTTTTTATTAGTCGATGGTTCCAGCTTAAGAATCTTTTCTTTCCCTTCTTTTGTTAACGCAAACTGTGCAATTGTTTCTTTTATTTGTTGAAATTCTAACATATGAAAAGTGTGTTGATTCAATTTGTTTGCCTCCTTTGTAATAAAAAAAAGCCGCAATGAACAATGTCATTGCGGCTGAAAAAAAAACGAGTTAAAAACACTCATTTTCTTTATACAAAATTTTATCCAAAATAAAAACTGTCTACACGAGTGTACACAGCATCATTGGTAAAAGATGTATGCGTATGTTTGCCCATTGTTCTTAACTTCATTCCAGCCATACTTAAATAAGCCTTCTCTGTTTATAAAAAAAACAGATGAGCGCGGTGAAATGAAAATATCCAATTGATTGGATTAGTTAAGAACGACACCTAACATAAAACATACTCCTTCAAATAAAAAAATTTAAATTCAACTAAAGAATACGATACTTGGAATAGATTGTCAACTAATATTCAGAAAAATGGGTTTTTGTTCACAAATTATCCATATCATTTTTCTGCAAACTTCTTTATCCTTTTAATAGGAGGGATTCGAAATGAAAAAGATTTATCTAATTTGCGGTCTAGCGCTGTTCCTTGGGATTTCTGCGGGAATATCGTTTTTCTTTATACGTGATGCAAATGCTAAAATTCCAGCAAATGTTACCTTAATTAACCAAAATAATGAAGACTATAATTTTGGTAAAGATAAAACGAAATTAAAGCTTGTTGAGTTTATCTATACCCATTGTCCTGATATTTGCCCAACTACGACGCAAAAAATGGTTGGCTTAAAAAATGATTTAGTAAAAAGCGGTGTATTTGGCAAGGAAATCGAATTTATCACCATCACAATAGACCCATATCGTGACACACCAGAAGTCTTAAAAAGTTATATGAATGGTTTTGAAATTAATAATAATGATAGCTGGCAGTTCTTAACTGGGGACAAGCAAAAAATAAAAGAAGAACAGCAAAAAATCAAGCAAGTCACAGGGGCACTACAATTTCAATATAAAGACCCAGGAAATGGCCAATTCATTCATTCCACCTTTACCTACTTAGTAGATGAAAATAATAAATTTATAGAAAAATTTCCAATGGGAAAAGAATTTAATAAAAAAGAAGTTTACAACAAAATAATGGATGAAATTAAATAATAGACTGGGTTCTATGTCACCATTTATCCTTGAAACGAAGTTGATTGGAGCGGAAAGCGCGAAACTCCTCGAAAATGCTATCGCATTTCCTTCGTGCGTGGGCGGATTCGAGATGCAATTCAATGTCCTGCGGGAGTTCGGGGCTGGGGAGACCCCGCAGGCGCTATAGCGCCGAGTAGGCTCCACGGAACGCCCTAAGGTGCGCGAAGCGTCTGGAGCGCAAATCAACAGCCAGATTTAAACACGGTCTTATAATAAAAAAAGCGGTTAATCCTGGAGGGATTAATCGCTTTTTATTACCTATTTTCCTATTTAATTCACGGATGAAGGAAATTTTTTAAGTTGCTGTAAAGATAAAAGGTAATTGGACTTTGGTTTTGTTAAACTCACTTTTATTCCTGCTTTTTTTAATTTGTTAACGAGATCAGTAAGCTGTTTTTTTGCCATACTTATCACCTTCTTTAATACTTCTTAAACCAATTCTACAACAAATTTATGAATAAAGTGTGAAAACGGGAAAAATTTTTTAGAAAATTTTTCTTTCACATCATTTCATTCCAATAGAATTCGCCCTTCCCTTATTTTAATGATATAATTAATAGATATTTTGTTTTGGAGGATGTTTTAATTATGATTACTGTAAGTAACGTAAGTTTGAGATACGGAGACCGGAAGTTATTTGAAGATGTGAATATTAAATTCACGCCTGGAAATTGCTATGGTTTAATCGGAGCAAATGGTGCCGGTAAATCAACTTTTATAAAAATTTTATCTGGTGAAATTGAGGCACAAACTGGTACTGTTACATTAGGCCCTAATGAACGGATGGCCGTTTTGAAACAGAACCATTTTGAATACGAAGAATTTGAAGTATTAAAGACCGTTATTATGGGGCATACAAGACTTTACGAAGTCATGCAGGAAAAAGATGCCATTTATATGAAAGAAAACTTCACCGATGAAGACGGCATGAAAGCTGCTGAACTTGAAGGGGAATTTGCTGAATTAAACGGATGGGAAGCTGAACCAGAGGCTGCTATTCTTTTAAAAGGTCTAGGTATCGGCGAAGATCTTCATTATAAAAAAATGGCCGAGTTGACAGGGTCTGAAAAAGTTAAAGTCCTGCTTGCACAGGCATTATTCGGCCGACCTGATGTCTTACTTTTGGACGAGCCGACCAACCATTTGGATATCAAAGCGATTCAATGGCTTGAAGATTTCTTAATTAACTTTGAAAACACCGTTATTGTCGTTTCCCACGATCGTCATTTTCTAAATAAAGTTTGTACACATATTGCGGATTTGGACTTTAGTAAAATTCAAATCTATGTAGGGAACTATGACTTCTGGTATGAATCAAGCCAGTTAGCATCAAAAATGGCATCTGATGCCAATAAGAAAAAAGAAGAAAAAATTAAAGAACTACAAAGCTTTATTGCCCGATTTAGTGCAAATGCCTCTAAATCAAAGCAGGCTACATCCCGTAAAAAACTTTTAGACAAGATTACATTAGATGATATTAAGCCGTCATCCCGCCGCTACCCATTCGTTGGGTTTACACCAGATCGCGAAATTGGGAATGATTTATTAAGAGTTGAAGGGTTAACCAAAACCATCGATGGTGTAAAAGTGCTTGATAATATCAGTTTCTTTATGAATAAAGGGGATAAAATAGCGCTTGTTGGCACAAACGAAATCGCGAAAACGACGCTTTTCAAAATATTAATGGGTGAAATGGAAGCGGACAGCGGCACTTTTAAGTGGGGAATCACTACATCACAAGCTTATTTTCCGAAGGATAACTCGGAGTATTTTGAAAACAGTGATTTAAACCTTGTTGATTGGCTTCGTCAATTCTCTCCAAAGGATGACAGTGAAAGCTTTTTACGTGGATTCTTAGGAAGAATGCTATTCTCTGGTGAGGAAGTACTAAAAAAAGCAAGTGTCCTTTCTGGAGGAGAAAAAGTTCGCTGTATGCTTTCAAAAATGATGCTAAATGGTGCCAATGTGCTGCTATTAGATGAGCCGACAAACCATCTGGATTTGGAATCAATCACAGCTCTTAACAATGGATTGATCAACTTTAAAGGGTCCATGCTGTTTGCATCCCATGACCACCAATTCATACAAACCATTGCAAATCGCATATTTGAATTAACACCAAATGGATTAGTTGATAAGCAAATGTCTTATGATGAATACTTAGAAAACGATGAAATCCAGAAACAAGTAGCTGAAATGTATAAATAAAAATAGAAGGCACCCTTCATGGTGCCTTCTATTTTTATTTACATTCTTTTCTGCTTTCTTCTAGAAGAAGGCTCTGCTCTTGAGCCAGTTTCAGTCATTGTTGTTCCTTGCCCTTCTACCTGCGGTGAATTAAGCCCAATTGTAGAAGGATCTGCTTTCTTCTTACTTCGCTTACCCACTTGAAACACCTCCCATTTTATCTTTTGGAAGATTATCGCAACTTATGCGGAATATTTCTTTGAAACTTAGACATGATAATTTACAGGAGGAGGTGTTTAGAATGGCAAAAGTTGGAGTTGAACAATCTCTTACAAATATTTCACAAGCTCTTCGGGAAAAAGGATATGATGTTGTGGATTTAAAGCAGGAGTCAGATGCTCAAAACTGTGATTGCTGTGTCGTTTCCGGCCTTGATTCTAACGTTATGGGAATGCAGGATACGACAACAAAAGCGTCTGTTATTGATGCGAACGGCTTGTCTGCTGATGAGGTATGCCAGCAAGTTGAAAGCAGACTGCAATAATTTTTTTTAAAGACTAAAGGGTACAACTTTAGTCTTTTTTCTTACACTTCTTTTTTCGCCTGTATATTAACCCGCGGGCTCTTTTCAGTTGATTTTTGTTTCATTTCTCCCTGCTTTTCTCCTCTTTCTTCGTCGGTTAACGCTGGAGTAAATTCACTTCCATAGGTAGCTCCAATATTCAGTTTTCCTTTTAACTCTTTGATTCCAAGTTGTCCAAAATTATTATTTAACTCATATTTATCTAAAATGATTTTTTCTATATTTATTTTTTCAATAATAATAGGCGCTTCTTGGCTTTTTCCTTTTGCTTCAGCTGGAATTTGTTCTTGAATTGTTTGCAGCGATTTTTTCAATTCTTCCAAATTCATTTCTAAAAATAGCAATTTTTTCTTTAATTCCTTATTGTAATCATTTTTACCGAATTTATGGAATAAATCTTTTAATGACATGCTCACAAACGCTCCCTTACTTCCTGCCTTACTCTCAAGTATATGGGGAAATCACCTTAACATGTCCAAAGTAAAAAGGAGGATGCAAAAAATGTTCTATATTCCAACAGTAGGTAATCTTGGGATCATAAAAATCACTGGGGTTGGCCTAGGCTCAACCTTTACCATCGGAAGTGCACAATTAATATCGAGGAAGAATACGAACAAGAAAAACCAAGGATTCGGGCAGCAATTAGCTGACTTTTCAACCATATCCTTACCAATCCATACAGTTGAGGATGCTGATCTTCTAGACGCCATTGTCATTAACGGCTAGTCTATTGGTATGATTTCACCTTTTTCAACGATTCGCTGATAACTTACGAATAATAAACCATTCCAAAATTTAGCACTTAGTTGATTAGGGGCAATGGTATCTGGCAAAGTAATCTGCCTAAGAAATTCACCATAAAACCTTTCCGTATAGCTCTTTTTCAAGTGCGGATGAAGTGGTGAAGCGGTTCCTTTTATAGTTAATATATTTCCGTTAAGCCCTAATTCAATATTCTCTTTCGTGACACCAGGAAGTTCGATCAAGACAATAACTTCACTTTCACCTTCTAAAATATCAATGATAGGAAAGGTGCGCTGCTTTTCCTCCTGTCCCGTTTTCCTATTTACTCCATCATTAGGGGAATTAAATTGCTGATCGTTCATCATGAACTGTTTTGTAAATTCCTGGTCAAAAATATTGGTCCAGAAATCTCCACCATGCATATTCTTGGCAAGCTCCATCCATTGTTTCAATTTATCCATTTCCATCTAATCCACACCCCCTTCATGCTTATTTTCATCATACTATTTATCTTTGAAAATTAATCCAACTTTTCTTTATACCTCATAAAGATTTTGGAACCGCATATATTTATAAGCAAGTAAAAGGAGGGGATTAAAATGCCGGCTCCAGTTCCGTATATTAATATAAATATATTCATGATTAAAATTAATTCCTTTGAAAATGCTTCTGCTGTAAATATTGGGCAAAACCTTTTAGCCGAGTGGCATAATTCTGATAAAAAAAATCAGGGCTTCGGACAAAATTTTGGTGATTGCAGTGATTTTGTGGCAACAAGAAGTTTTGTGGATGATAAGGATCAAATTGACTCCCCAACCTCCTTCGACTCTCAACCAATCAATAGTGTAAAGGAGTGATCGTTCTTGTTATTTGCTCCAATGGTTGTCAATTTACTCGGTTTCAAAGTCAATGTCATTGATCAGGGTTCCAATGTCATCATGGGTCCCAATCAACAGTTTGATTTATTTGTTTCAACAAAACGGAATCAGGGATTTGGGGAATTGAACGGGGACGTTTCGCCGGTCAATATCCCAATTCAGGCGGTTACAGACCAGGATGTCATTGATAGTGCCTCTGTAAAGAACAGTGTCGTTTAAACCATGAATCAAAAACTGCCTCCAGGCAGTTTTTTTGTTATAATGGTTAAGAGCATAAAGTATTGGATGGATAAACTTGATACAAAATGAATTTTGGCCTCCTATTTTATTGTCCCTTAAAGTGGCTTCCCTTTCTGTTATTTTAGTATTTATTTCCGGTACCCTTATTGGAAGACTGTTAACTAAAACTCATTTCAAAGGAAAAGTAGTTGTAGAGACTTTTCTGTTACTGCCTATTGTTTTACCTCCTACCGTTATTGGCTTTTTATTAATTTATTTCTTCGGCAGGAATAGTCCTGCCGGTATATTGATTGAAGAATTATTTAAAAACACCATCATGTTTACCCCTTGGGCTGCGGTAATTGCCTCAACGATTGTCGCCTTTCCGCTAATGTATCAAACGGTAAAAACAGGTTTTCAATCTGTTGACAAAGATATTGAAGAAGCCGCACGGGTTGATGGAGCGAACGAATGGAATGTCTTTTTACTCGTCAGCCTTCCTTTATCAATAAAATCAATCATTACCGGCATCATATTAAGCTTTGCAAGAGCACTTGGAGAATTTGGGGCAACTTTAATGTTTGCTGGTAATATCCCTGGTAAAACACAAACCGCCCCTACAGCTATATATGTTGCCATGGAATCTGGAAACATGAAATTAGCCTGGTTTTTAGTCATAGCAATGGTGCTGCTCTCCTTTTTGATGTTATTAGCCACAAACGTTAATCCAAAATAAAGCGATGGAGAGGAATACTCTCCATCGCTTTATTTTGGATTTATCATTTTTCTTGATTTTCTTCGCATGCCAATATATAGTACAGCAATTCCAAGTATTATTACCCCCATAATAGAGTTAAGCTCCGTTAGTTGCTTATTGTGTGCATTTTGAGCTTTTGTAGACGGTGCAGCAAGATCGGTTTTCTTTGGAACTGTTTTTGACTCCTTATAATGAAGGGGAATCTCCTGGACCATTTGACCCTTTGTATTTTTTATCAACAAAATTCCGTTTGGAGCCACTTCCTTTGATGCCCCATTTATCTCTTCTGTGATGACAGTATCTTTATCCAGATAATATTGTTTCTGATCTTTTTGATAGATTTCTCCTTGTTTAAGAATAGCATTTTGAAAGTGACTAAAACCATAATCAAACAAAGCAGCAGTATCTTTATATTTATCATTTTTATATTCTGATTTCATAACGACAGCCGTTAATTTAATTTTTCCATTATCAGCTGTTGTGGACAAGGTCTGCCTGGATTCAGTAGTAAATCCTGTTTTTCCGCCCGTAATCCCTGGATAAGGAAGCTCCCCTTTTAGCATGCGGTGATGTGTAACGAGCTTGGTGCTCCAAGATTGTCCCACCCACATGAGTTCTTTTGTGCCAAATATTTCTCTAAATATTGGGTTTTTCATCGCATAATTTGTGATGATTGCCATATCCATTGCTGTCGTGTAATGATTCTCGTCAAACAATCCATTGGGATTCGTAAAATGTGTATTTTTTACTCCGATAGTGGAATATATATATTGATTCATATTTTTTGCAAAATGTTCCACACTTCCATCTAAATGTTCAGCAATGGCAACAGCTGCATCATTTCCAGAGTTAATCAGCATTCCTTGAATTAGCTTTTTTAAAGGGACCTGCTCCCCTGCAACCAGATAGACCCTTGTCCCATCTTGTCTTACTGCATTGGCGCTGACCGTTGCAATACTGTTTAAATCCCCTTTTTCAATCGCATAGATGGCTGTTGCAATTTTAGTAATGCTTGCAGGATACATTTTTTGGTCGGCATTTTTTGCATATAAAACGGCACCTGTCTCAGAATCTAACAGACAGGCAGCCTCACTTTTAAGTTCTAATGAAGGTTCCTCTGCTGCAAAGGCTTTCATTTGCCAAGATAGTGCCACAAGGAAAATTATGAAATAAGTAAATAATTTTTTCAAAACAAAACACCCTAACTTAAACTATTTCCCTATTTGATTTTAACAGAATCTTTTTATAAAATAATAGTATTTTCGAAAAATTTATACAAAAAAACCTGTCCGTAATTGGAACAGGTCAAAAATGGTTAGGCTCTTTTTTTCGATATTAGTAAAGTAATTTGGGCCATGATTAAAGGTAGAGAGGCTTTTCTTCGATAAGCTAAATATTTCGGCTCCCAAATATCCGTATACTTTTCTTTGAACTTTCTTAAATCTTGGAAATGATAAATAAAGTGGCCGTGCAGGAAAATTTGGGCGGCTATTTTCTCACTTAAAAAAGCAAACTTGGATAAACCAACATTAGCTAGAGGTGCCATTCCCATATTAAAGCGGTGGTAGCCCTGTTCTTTAGCCCAATCTATTAAAGATAAAAACAGAAAATCAATAATTTCAGGGTCTACCTCCGGCTTAAATCTCATTAAATCTATTGATATGGTCTCACTGTCATCGTAAACATACATGATACTCGTAAAGCCTAGAATTTGTTTATATTCATCACGTACAATCGCGATAGGTGCCCTATTTAGATAATCTTCATCAAAGAAACCTAGGGAAAAGCCCTTCTCTGTTCTCCCTTGAAGCCAATCATTTGAAATCTCTCTTAATTCAGCAAAAAGTTCATTCGAAAAGGGTGGCTGCAATAATTCAAAGGAGTATTGGCCGTGATTGTATTTACTTCTAAGGGCGCGCAGCCCTTTCATTTTACTCCCTGAAAGCGAGAAGTTCTTCAAATCCACAAAGGCTTCTTCCCCTAATTTAAAGAAGGCAAATCCGTGGCCATGAAGAAAGGGGAGCATCTCGTCACTTACTTGATAGAAAACAGGCGTAAATCCATGGAGATCCGCTATTTCCTGGAATTCCTCTATCGCACTCGATAATTCACTCTTTTCGCCTATTGGATCACCTAGTACTACTAACTTATCAGCATATTTTTGAAAAGGTATTAAAACATTTCTATGTTCATTCCAAAAGATGTATTTATCATGTAAGAAGATTAGGTGAGTTAAAACTTTTCCATGATACTTCGTCAAATGGCGATTGATTTCATCTTCAAAATCAGATGACCTATCCAATTTCCATTTCTTCGGCAAGCTAATGAAATAGCCAGAGATAAGTATTAATAACGCAATAACAAGGCCGATACTCGCACTCTTAAATAAATCACGGTAATCGAGAATCACATACGGCAAAAATTTTGTCGGAATGGCTAATTTCGCCTCAGGTAAATTTAGATAACCAATAATGAGATACGTTGAGGTGATAATTAAAATGATGGTCATATCAAAAATCGTTTTTCCCCAAGTCAGCACATAACTCTCACGGTAAAATTGATCTTTAGAGAATCTTAGTAACAGGGCTACAATAATTAAAAAGATAGCTTCCTCATAATCAATACCTTTAAAAATGGAGAAAAGTGCCGCGAGAATCAACGCAAACATCGTCAAATCGTAAGTTCGCTTTACACTGTATTCGATCCCGCGAGACAATCCTAAAAGTAAAAAGCCTGCCGCAACAGAAAGCTGATGAGATACATTTATAATCGGAAAAGATAGCAGCTCCTGAGCAATTCTTAACCGGGACATAATGCCTGGTACACTAGCTGACAATAACAAAATTAACCCGGATAAAAATACGAGAATTGTCAGGATAATATGACTTAGACCTTGAATAATAGCCTTAGGCAAATAATTCCAGGATTTGTTCCACTTTTTCCAATATAATTTTACAAAAAAGATCAAACTGGTGAAAAATGGGATGAAATAATAACCAGTTCGATAAAAAAGCAGTAAAACCAAGATTTTCTCTTCAGGGATATGTAATTCTTGCATTCCCCACAAAAAAACCAAATCAAACGAGCCAAGTCCCCCAGGAATCATACTTATGATTCCTGCACAGGCCGCCACAATATAAACAGGAAAAAGCTGTTCAAAGGAAATAGCTATCCCCAATACATTACATAAAACAAATATCGCTATAAATACAGCTAACCATTCAACAATCGAGATGATGACAAGCTCAGCTGCTATTTTGTTAGTAAATTGGGATTGATGGTCCTTTTTAGATTTTAAAATATGTATGAATAAAAAAATCGGTAGATATAAACCAACGCCCCATACAGCAAAATAAAGCCATTTTGTATCAATAAACAAGGGAAAATGATGATATCCAAGTGCTACAATCCATGAAAGAAACGAGATTCCCGTTAAATAAAAAAGGGAAACGGTAGCGATAACACCTAAAAGCCGCCGTTTATCATGCTCAAACTTATGAAAAAAATAAGTTCTTAACATGGCTCCGACCAATCCGCCAAAACCTATTAAATTAGAAAAAGAATTGGCAATAAAGGATTGTTCTAATAGCTCCCTTTTTGGAACTTTTATTTGTAAGATCCTTACAAGGACAACATCATACAAAAGCATCGGCAGAACAGCACAGAAAGTAACAGCTAAAATTAATAATAATGAGAAAATATTGAGTTGATTAAGTTCATTTTTTAATAATTGTAAATTTAGATCCCCAGTAAATTTTTTCATTTCAACTATCGCAAAAATTAACAAAAATAACGGGAAAATAAACTTTACTACTTTTAATATTTTTTCTTTTTTAATCCCCAACAAAATAACCACCTAATTTTTCATTCCTAAGTTAACTATAAACTTTTCGATAGGAAAAATAAAAGAAAATTAATTCTAACTACCTACATTGTTGACATTTTATTTAGCGTTCAATCGTTAATAAAACAATCTAATATTGCAAAAAAGAGACAAGTTTTCATACCTCCTCGGCATAAGTATTAAATAGGACAAATTATCGAGGGGGTTTTTAGATGAAATTTTTAGTGCTAAAGAAAGAAACACTTTTATTTTTTCTAGCAGTGGGTGTCGTTCTAGCCACCATCTCTGCTTGGTTTATGTTAAAAGCAGGCGACGTGACTGTTTTTAATCAACAAGCGAATAAAGATATTCGAGAAATTCATATGGTCACGGCAGAATTTAAATCTACGTTGAAGAATGGTAAGGAAATTGAGGCTTACCGTTGGGATCCCGGCACCATTTCTTTAGAAAAAGGTGAAAAGGTTAAATTATATATCAGTGGAATTAACGGGGCATCACATCCCTTTTATATTGAAGGAACAAAAATCAAGGGAACGGTGAAAAAAGGTGAGGAAACAGTGGTCACTCTTCAATTTAAAAAAGAAGGGACTTATAGGCTAATTTGTGAAACCCACTCGGACCGGTCACATAATGGGCCGATGATAGCTTATATAGTCGTCGATTAGAACAGGAGTCTTTCTCCTGTTTTTTTGTGCTGTTTTATTCATTTTCCCTATAAATATGTTGGTAACATTGACTTCCTCATATATAACAGTTTAATATACATGGGATTTTTTTATAGTACAGAATCATCCGATGTTCAAAATTTGTTCAAATTCCGTCCAGAAAACCCCTTAAAAATATAGATTTCACAATTTCTTAACATATGCTCATTGTTACACAAATTTACGCTGTTATACTTAAGATATAAATAACAATTCAAACTGTTATATAAAATTACGAATTAAATTTAGAGGTGAAAAACAATGGAACAATGGAACGGATTCACAAAAGGAGTTTGGACAAAAGAAGTAAATGTTCGGGATTTCATTTTGAAAAACTACACTCAATATGAAGGAAATGATTCCTTTTTAGCTGGAGCAACAGAATCAACAAAGCAATTATGGGCCCAGGTTATGGAACTCACTAAGCAGGAACGGGAAAACGGCGGCGTTCTTGAGATGGATACCGAAACCGTTTCTACTATTACCTCGCATGGCCCTGGTTACTTGGATGAAGAACTTGAAAAGGTAGTTGGTGTTCAAACAGATAAGCCATTCAATCGTTCCATGCAGCCTTTTGGCGGGATTCGAATGGCAAGAGCAGCCTGCGAAGCTTACGGATATCAATTAAATCCTGAAATAGAAAGAATTTTTACAGAATTCCGTAAAACCCATAATCAAGGTGTATTTGATGCTTATACAGATGAAATGATGCTTGCCCGTAAAGCTGCCATTATCACAGGTCTGCCAGATGCTTATGGCCGAGGACGCATTATTGGTGACTATCGCCGTGTCGCCTTATATGGTGTTGATTTCTTAATCGAGGAAAAGAAAAAGGATCAACAGAATACCAGCAAAGTAATGACAGAAGAAAATATCCGGCTGCGTGAAGAAATCGCGGAACAAATTCGTGCTCTCAAAGAATTAAAAGAGCTTGGAACTACCTATGGATTTGATATTTCCAATCCTGCTCAAAATGCACAAGAGGCCTTTCAATGGTTATATTTAGGATATTTAGCTGCCATTAAGGAACAAAATGGTGCGGCAATGAGCCTTGGCCGTGTTTCTTCCTTCTTAGATATATATGTTGAAAGAGATTTACAAAATGAAACCTTAACAGAGGAAAAGGCCCAGGAACTAGTTGACCATTTTGTTATGAAGCTCCGACTTGTTAAATTTGCCCGGACTCCGGATTATAATGAATTATTTAGCGGTGACCCAACGTGGGTAACCGAATCTATTGGGGGAATGGCTCAAGGCGGACGTTCATTAGTAACGAAAAATTCTTTCCGATTCCTTCATACCTTGGACAATTTAGGACCAGCTCCAGAACCAAACTTAACAGTTTTATGGTCACCGCAGCTCCCTGAAAACTTTAAACAATATTGCGCGAAAATGTCGATTAAGACCAGCTCCATTCAATACGAAAATGACGATATAATGCGTCCGGAATACGGTGATGACTACGGAATTGCCTGCTGTGTGTCTGCGATGGGAATCGGAAAACAAATGCAGTTCTTCGGAGCACGGGCAAACCTAGCGAAAGCACTTCTCTACTCCATAAATGGCGGTGTCGATGAAAAGCTTAAAATTCAAGTTGGGCCTGAGTATCAGCCAATTACCTCAGATGTCTTACTTTATGACGAAGTAATGAAAAAATTTGATTTAATGATGGAATGGCTTGCAGGACTTTATATAAATACTTTGAATGTCATCCACTATATGCATGATAAATACAGCTATGAAAGAATAGAAATGGCCTTGCATGATACAGAAATAATAAGGACAATGGCAACTGGTATCGCTGGGTTGAGTGTAGTTGCGGATTCCCTCAGCGCCATAAAATATGGCGAAGTAAAGGTTATCCGGGATGAAAAGGGGATTGCTGTTGATTTTGAAACTTCCGGTGACTTTCCTAAATACGGAAACAACGATGATCGGGTAGACAGTATTGCGGTCGAAATCGTGGAGCGATTTATGAAAAAGCTTCAAAAACATCAAACTTATCGCAATTCTGTTCATACCATGTCTATTTTGACGATTACATCTAACGTGGTTTACGGCAAGAAAACGGGAAATACGCCTGATGGCCGCCGTGCGGGGGAACCATTTGCACCTGGTGCAAACCCAATGCATGGACGTGATACAAAAGGTACATTGGCTTCCCTGTCTTCCGTTGCCAAACTTCCATATAGCTATGCAATGGATGGGATATCTAATACCTTCTCCATCGTACCAAAAGCATTAGGAAAAGAAGAAAATAACCAGATTCGTAATTTAGTTTCCATTTTAGATGGCTATGCAATAAAAACTGGTCACCATCTTAACGTGAACGTCTTTAACAGAGAAACACTTTTAGATGCGATGGAACATCCAGAGCTTTATCCGCAATTAACCATCCGTGTGTCTGGTTATGCAGTAAACTTTATTAAATTGACAAAAGAACAGCAGTTGGATGTAATTAATCGTACTTTTCACGAATCTTTATAATTAAAATAATTGGGGGCTCTTTTTAGTGGAGCTCCTGCTTTCAAACGAAAGGGGAACATCTTCATGATTGGAAATATTCATTCTATCGAAACACTTGGAACAGTCGACGGACCAGGGATACGTTATGTTGTTTTTACACAAGGCTGCCTTTTGCGGTGCCAGTTTTGTCATAACGCTGATACTTGGGAAATCGGTACCGGTAAGCAAATGACCATTTCCGAAATCATGGATGATTTGATGAGTTATCTCCCCTTCCTTCAAGCCTCTGGAGGCGGTATAACAGTTAGCGGCGGGGAACCACTGTTACAGATTCCTTTTCTTATCAAATTATTTAAGGAATGCAAAAAGAAAGGGATTCACACCACCATCGATTCCTCTGGCGGTTGTTTCTCTCATTCTAAGCTTTTTATTGAACAGCTTGAAGAGTTATTACAATATACGGATCTCATTTTATTGGATTTAAAACATATCAACCGAAAAAAACATATCCAATTAACTGGAATGGCAAATGATCACATTCTTGAATTTGCCACATTTTTATCCAGCCGCAATGTACCAATTTGGGTAAGACATGTCCTAGTTCCAACAGTTACGGATGACGAGGAAGATTTACAAAAGCTCGGAGAATTCATCGGTACACTAGAAAATGTCCAAAAAATTGAAATTCTCCCCTATCATAAACTCGGTGTTTACAAATGGGAAGCCCTGGGACATGAATATCCATTAAAACATGTAGAACCGCCAACAGAGGAAAAAGTTGAGTTCGCGTATCAACAACTTACTGCCCATTGGTCATAAAAAAAGCGGATCATTTCCGCTTTTTTTTATGTCTCCTTTTCATTCGGCTTTACACCGAGAAGTGAAATGAATGGTTTGACCGTCAATCCTTGAACGACTAAAGAGAAAAGTACAATAAAAAATGTAAGTACAAGTATCACTTCCCTGCCTTTAAAATCACTTGGCAGGCTTATTGCCAGTGCGATCGAGAGGGATCCTTTTAAACCTCCCCAGTTGATAATATGTTTCCAGGGGCCGGGAAAATTTTTTTCAAAAGCAAGGCTAATATATACAGCGAAGCTTCTGGCAATCAAAACAATTATAATGGAAGAAAAAATGATACCCCATTTATTGACGATACCAATTCGGGTTATTTCAAGTCCTACCATCAGAAAGACAATGGAATTAGCTAATAGAGCTGCTACATCCCAAAAAGTACCGATATTTAGTCTTGTCACAGGAGTCATTCCGATACGGGAACCGTAATTACCTAAGATAATCGCTGCTGTTACAACCGCAATCACACCGGATCCATGAATGCTTTCAGCTAAAAGATAGGCTCCATAGAATAAAATAAGGCTAAAAATAATTTCCAGCGGGTAATCATCATAAAATTTTGTTAGAATTGAAAAGCCATAACCAAGGGCTCCGCCAACGATCAGACCAAGGAAAATAACTTTTATTAAAACCCAAAATCCTAAACCCAAGCCTTCCCAGCCCAAGTCTAAATAGGATAATAAGGAAAATGCTGAGATTTGAAATAAAACAACAGCCATGCCATCATTAAACAAGCTTTCTCCTTCGACAACAATGGCCAGCCGTTTATTAACTCCAACACTTTTGAAAATAGATAATACACTAACCGGGTCAGTTGCACTCATCAAGGCAGCAAATACAAATGCAGCCTGAATGGACAAACCTAAAAAATAATAACTTGAAAAACCTACAATCAAATAGGAAATCAGCGTCCCTGCCAATGACAAGGACAATATGGGAAATTTATTTAACAGAAGCTCAGAAAATGGCAGCTTTAACGATGCCTCCCCTAGAAGTGCAGGGAGAAAGATTGTAACTATTACAAAATGAAAAACTTCCTCCTCTGTAATAAAATTTTTTAAAGGATCCAACACCGGAAAATCTACAATGCCAATAATCGCTCCAATTATGACCAATGCAATCGGATATGGTTGCTTAAGTTTCTTTGCAATCGCTGTAATCCCAGCAGCAAGCATGATAAGAATAAGTGCCATGACAAAAATAAAATGAGGATCAAGATTTTTCAAGATGCACCACCTTCGTTGTTATTTCTATATAGTTCACTTTTCTCTCATAAACTATTAGCAATCTCTTCATCTTTTGGCATTTTAGCAAGTATTAAATTGATTATTTAACTATTCTCCTTTATACTCTTATCATTGGCTGTTTATGCGAGGTGAAAGTTTTTGTTCCAATTACTGATCGATCATTCAGATATAAATGCCTTAACGGCTCTATATGTCAGCATTTATTTAGGAATGATGCTGAAATACCTATGGGCTTGGGGAGTGGAATATTCCTTTATTGGCTCGCAGACAAATCCTGCAAATACAAAAATTATTCACCCGTGGTTTTTATATAAGAAAAAAAGCCGTTTAAATGGGAGTTTTATTCTGATTAGAATTGTTAAATATATTCGTAGAAAAGAATGTTCTAAGGACGATTCCGAGGAACCTATTTCCTTCCTTTTTACTTAAAATACTAAATCACATTTTTAGGAGGAAATATGAAAATAAAACGCTCTTCACTTATTCTTATAGCTTTATTATCCTTAACAACGCTAATTTTATCTGCCTGTTCTTCTCAAACCCAAAGTGGTAATAACAATGGATTTTTCCACACCTATTTTGTAAATCCATTTTCGACGATTATCCACGCAGTGGCAGATTTTTTTGGCGGGAATTATGGCTTAGCGATCATTCTTGTTACCCTAATTATCAGACTTGCATTAATGCCATTAATGTTGCGACAATATAAAAATCAGATGCATATGAAGGAAAAAATGGATGTCTTAAAGCCTGAAATGGACGCCATTCAAAAGAAAATGAAGGCTGAAAAGGATCCAAAAAAAAAGCAAGAGCTGCAGGCTGAAATGATGGGGCTTTATCAAAAGCATGGCGTTAATCCATTAAATATGGGATGCTTGCCAATCCTCATTCAAATGCCGATTTTGACAGGCTTTTATTATGCAATCCGGGGTTCAAAGGAAATTGCCCACCATAAATTTTTATGGTTTAGTCTTGGACACCCTGACATTGTTATTACTATCATCGCCGGGCTTATATATTACTTCCAATTTAAAGTTTCACAATCCAATATGCCCTCTGCCCAGCAGGAGCAAATGAAGTACATGGGGTTATTATCACCGTTAATGATCGTTATGTTTTCCTTTAGTGCCCCGGCCGCACTTCCCCTTTATTGGGTGGTAGGCGGTACATTCCTAATCGTTCAAACAATGATTAGCCGTAATCTGTATCAATCGAAAAAAACGCCGGAAGTTTCTGTGAAACAAAAATAATTATCCGAAAAAGAAGCATTGGTTTCCGATGCTTCTTTTTTTACCCTTTTTTGTACTTAAGGATAGTTTCTTTCCATTTTGGAATGCTATTCTTGTACAACTAAGACAAAGGGGTGCTAAAATTAATGAAAAAAGGTTTATTCTTAACATCTACCTTAATTTTTAGTCTTTATTTAACTGGTTGTGCAAACAAAAATGTGAATGACGATGTTGCCAACCGGAGCAGAAATCAGATTGAACCAACACGGGTTAATTATAATAATCCGAATCATGGCGGCCCAGCAATCACTGGTGTGGATACCAGTGACACTGAACTTGACCGAAATATGAATCGTACCAACATTCGAAATGTCCGTAACAATGTTGGGAATAACCATTCGAAAATGAGGATTGCTGATAAAGCGGCTGATAAAGTAACCAGCCTGTCTGAGGTTGACCGTGCCAATATCATTGTTACAGATAATAATGCCTTTGTTGCCGCTAAACTAGACAAATCAGCTCGTAATAAGTTAACCGGTTCTATAGAAAATAAAATATCGCGAAAAGTAAAATCTGCTGACCCGAATATTGACAATGTTTATGTATCGGTTAATCCTGACTTTTATGATCGGATGAACAACTATGCCAATGATATTCGGAATGGAAGACCCATTTCTGGATTAGTCGATGAATTCTCCAATACGATTCGCCGTGTTTTTCCTGATGCTCGATAATATAAGAAAAGGACTGCAGGCAATGCCTTACAGTCCTTTTTCTTATACATCTTGAAAATACTCTTTGTAAAAACCGCCAACTTTACCGGAATTATCAATAATGTAATAAAACTCTTCTGTTTCATTTTTTACGTCATAGATTTTCCCTGCAGTTAACGCGTTATGAACAAGGTATTTTTTTGCATCCGTATGAACACACTTCACTTTTTTTACTGTTTCACGATCACGCCAAGATAAATGGATCATTGCTGCCACCGTCCCTATTAGTCATTGTCCATTTTCTAGTATAATCAAAAGGGATTGTATAGTGCAACAACTCACTATATTAGATTGAAATTAATTTTTAACGGCTTCGATAGCTTTTTCTTTTAAACGGTATTTTTGTATTTTTCCTGAGGCTGTCATAGGATAGGCATCGGTAAACTCAATGTAGCGAGGGATTTTGTGCTTCGAAATTTTCCCGTTGCAATGTTCTCTAATTTCTTCTGCTGTTGTCTCTTCACCCTCTTTTAAAATGATCCAGGCCATTACTTCTTCTCCATATACTTCATCCGGGACACCGATCACCTGAACATCCAGTATTTTCGGATTAGAATAGAGAAATTCTTCAATTTCACGTGGATAAATATTTTCTCCTCCTCTAATGATCATATCCTTTAAACGGCCGGTTATTTTCAAATAGCCGTTTTCACCCATCACGGCCAAATCGCCTGTATGAAGCCATCCCTCAGCATCAATCGCCTCATTAGTAGCTGATTGGTTTTTATAGTACCCCTTCATCACATGATAGCCTCTAGTACAAAGTTCTCCTTGCACTCCAAAAGGAACTTCTTTTGATGTACCTGGTTCAACTACTTTAACCTCGACGTTCGGAAGGGCTTTTCCTACTGTCTCTACGCGTAAGTCAATCGGATCGTCCGTTCTAGTTTGGGTTATAACAGGTGATGACTCTGTTTGTCCATAGGCAATCGTTATTTCTTTTGCTCCCATTTTCTCAATAACCGCCTTCATAACCTCAATGGGGCAGTTCGAGCCTGCCATTATTCCCGTTCTTAATGTTGATAAATCATATTTCTCAAAGTCAGGGTCATTCAATTCAGCAATAAACATCGTAGGGACTCCGTGAAGTCCTGTACACTTCTCATCCTGTACAGTTTGCAAAACCCGTTTCGGGCTAAATTCCTGCACAGGAACCATTGCAGCACCCACTGAAACACAAGCCATAGTCCCTAGAACACAACCGAAGCAGTGGAAAAATGGCACTGGAATACATAGTCGATCCTGGGCAGTCAGCTTCATACAACCGGCTATATTAAAGCCATTATTAACGATATTATTATGTGTAAGCATTACACCTTTAGGGAAACCGGTTGTCCCAGAAGTATACTGCATGTTTATGACGTCATCCGAATCCAGCGAATCCATTCTCTGATTTAATTCTTCATCAGAGACCAATTCGCCCAGCTTCATAATATCATTCCATGAATAGGTTCCAGGATATCGTTTGTCCCCGAGGACGATGACATTTTTTAGATATGGCAAACGGCTGCTTTTCAGCTTGCCTGGTTCCGAAGTCCTTAATTCTGGTGCAATTTCATAGAGCATATCAATATAGGAGGATTCTTTCCATGTATCCATTAGAATAATAGTAGTGGAATCTGATTGTTGCAGAAGATACTCGAGTTCTGCTGTACGGTAGTTGGTATTAACGGTCACAAGAACTGCTCCCATCTTCCCAGTTGCAAATTGCGTTATCAGCCATTCAGGAGTATTGGTTGACCAGGCTGCAAGCTGTTCACCCTTATCTATTCCGAGTTTCATCAACCCCTTCGCTGCAAGCCGGCAAATATTATTAAATTCGCGATAAGTCCATCTTAAATCTCGATCTGAGTAGATTACTGCTTGATTGTCGGGTTGTAAGTTTGCTTTTTCTTCTAAAAGTTCACCAATGGTAACATTTAATAATGCCGACATTCTTCCATCCCCCTTATGTACATAAACATACAATAAAACGCTTTCAAAAGTATGTTATCATATTTATAAGAATATTCAATATTTTTAAAATATAATTCTTTTCCGTGAACGAACTATGAACAATTTATGAACCTTTTTATTTTTATGAATTAGGGGTTCTCAAAATAAAAGAAAACCATTACAATAGTAAAAACTGAATATTCAATCCATTTTCCAAGGAGGCATTCTCACATTGAAAATTATGAGTAATGAGCAGCTGGTTGTAACGTATCGGGACGCTTTAAAGTCTGGTAAGGAAAAGGAATGGATTAAAATATTAAAGGATGAAATTCAACGCCGTGGATTAAGACCATTTAAGAATCGATAATGAATCGTAACATGCCAAAAACCGCTGAACCATTATTCAGCGGTTTTTCAAATTCCCTTATCCTTCTAGCAGCAAACTTTCTGGGTCCTCGAGCATTTCTTTTATTTTACTAAGGAAGCTTACCGCCTCTTTTCCATCAACAATACGATGGTCATAAGAAAGAGCCACATACATCATTGGACGGTTTTCTGTTTTTTCTTTATCTATTGCTACAGGTCTTAGTTGGATTTTGTGCATTCCAAGTATTCCAACCTGTGGTCCGTTTAATATCGGCGTTGACAGTAAAGAGCCAAACACCCCGCCATTAGTAATCGAGAAAGTTCCACCCTGTAAATCATTTAAGGAAAGTTTATTGGTTCTTGCTTTTTCGGCAAGCTGCATGATATCCATTTCAATTTCCGCAAAAGTTTTCCGATCGGCATCTCTGACCACAGGAACCACGAGTCCTTCCTCTGCCGCAACCGCAATGCCTATATCATAAAACTTTTTAACCAACAGCTGGTCACCTTGAATTTCTGCATTTAAATAAGGAAATTTCTTTAGAGCTGCAACAACTGCTTTGGTAAAAAAGGACATAAAACCGAGCCTGACATCGTGCTCCTCGAAAAATTTATCCTTTCTCCTTTTTCGAAGATCCATAACCGCCGTCATATCAATTTCGTTAAAGGTTGTCAGCATAGCAGCGGTTTGTTGTACTTCTACAAGTCTTTTTGCAATAGTTTGGCGCCGGCGAGACATTCGCTCGTATAAAATGGGTTTAGTATCATTTTGACTCGGCACCAGTTCTCCAGCTTTTTCTACTTTTGGAGTATTATTTTGTGCCGGTTGCTGATATGACGAAACATCCTGCTTTCTTATTCTTCCTAGAGGATCCACTGTAGGAATATCATTTAGATTGAGCCCTTTTTCTCTAGCTAGCCGTCTGGCTGCTGGAGAAGCAATCGGACGGCTGGCTAATTCCTCCTTATTTTCTTTAGTGTCGTCAGCAGCAGCTGTAGGTTGGATAGATGTATGTGCTATTGGCTCAGAAAGTTTTTGTTCTGTAGTATTGACAGTGTTGCTTTGGCCGCTTTCATCAACAGCAGCAATCGTTTCCCCTACGTGAACAGTATCACCTTCGGCAAATTTTTGTTCAGTAAGCGTTCCTGAAAAATCTGAAATAATTTCTATATTGACTTTATCTGTTTCTAGTTCGACAAGATAATCGCCTTTCTCTACATGTTCCCCAATATTCTTTAGCCATTTCGCAATCGTTCCTTCTGAAATCGATTCTGCTAATTCTGGTACTTTAATTTCAGCCATGGTGTATACCTCCTTTTTCTAGCCTCGTTAAGGCAGCTTGAAGAATTTTTGTTTGGGCAAGTTTGTGAACATTCGGTTCCCCTTCCGCTGGACTTGACCGGCGGCGGCGGCCAATATAGTCTACCTTCATTCCAGCCGGTACAATTTCATTAATTCTCGGCTCCACAAAATTCCATACCCCCATATTTTTTGGCTCTTCTTGAACCCATGCCACTTCTTTGACATTCTCGTACTTCGTAAAAATTTCTCGTAATTCATCTGCTGGAAATGGGTATATTTCTTCAAGTCTAATGACCTGAAGCCAATCATAACTCTCAGATTCTTTTACCTGCTCTGCAATATCAATGGATATTTTTCCGGTACAGAGGACAATTTTTTCTACCTTTTTATCGTCCCTACCTGCTTGGAAATGTTCTATTACCGGTTTAAATTCTCCTTCACTTAACTCAGCAGCCGTCGATGAAACAAGCGGGTTTCGTAAAAGGCTTTTCGGCGACATAATGATAAGCGGCCTAATTTCTTCCTTTGATAGCATAGCAGCCTGTCTTCTTAACAGGTGAAAATACTGGGCTGCACTTGAAAGGTTAGCGACGGTCCAATTCTTTTCCGCAGCGGATTGTAAAAATCTTTCTACCCTTCCGCTTGAATGTTCCGGACCTTGCCCTTCATATCCATGCGGAAGCAACAATATTAGTCCAGACTTTTGTCCCCATTTTGCTCTTCCGGCAGCGATAAATTGGTCAAATATAACTTGTGCGGCATTGGCAAAATCACCGTATTGAGCTTCCCAAATCACTAAGGTTTCCGGTGAAAAGACATTATACCCATATTCAAAACCAACTACAGCTGCTTCCGTTAAGGGACTATTATAAACAGCAAATGATGCTTTTGCTGACGAAAAATGATGAAGCGGTGAATAGGTTTCACCTGTTTGACTATCATGGAGCACAAGATGGCGATGGGCAAAGGTACCGCGCTCTGAATCTTGTCCGGTTAACCTTATAGGGGTTCCATCAGCCAAAATCGTCGCAAATGCCAGGGTTTCAGCTAAGGCCCATTCGATTTTCCCATTTTCACCTAATGCATCTGATCTTCTTTGTAATATTTTTTCCAACTTGTTGAAAACAGTAAATTCCTTTGGCCATTGTAGCAATTCGCTGTTCAGACTTTGAAGTTTTTTCAAAGGAACCTTAGTAATAATTGATTCATGTTCCTTCTTAAATTTTGGTGGTTCTGGGACACTAATTTCCGTATTTTTCTTAATCATTGAAACTTTATCATTGGCATTTGCTAATCTATTCCGGATTTGTTTTTCCAGTTCAGCTAACTCGTCTTGTTTTATGACGCCTCGTTCTATTAAACTCTTCGCATAGATTTCTTTGACGGTAGGGTGCTTATTTATCAACGAATACATTTGCGGGCTGGTTGTCATTGGTTCATCCATTTCATTATGGCCAAACCTCCTATACCCGATTAAATCGATTAGAAAATCTTTTTGGAATACATAGCGATATTCTGCTGCGAAAATGGCTGCAGCGACACAAGCCTCTGGATCATCCGCATTTACATGCAGGATGGGAATTTCAAATCCTTTGGCAAGGTCACTTGCATACCTGGTCGAGCGTGAATCCGCAGATTCTGTGGTAAAGCCAATTGTGTTATTCGCAATAATGTGAATAGTGCCTCCAGTACGATATCCCTTTAACCTGCTTAAATTTAGTGTCTCCGCGACAATCCCCTCACCAGGAAATGCTGCATCACCATGGATTAAGATAGCAAGTGCAGATTTACTATTATCTTCAGCATAACCAGGCTTCGTTCGATCGTCCTGAGCCGCCCTTGTAAATCCTTCTACAACCGCTCCAACATATTCAAGGTGGCTTGGATTATTGGCAAGCGATATTCTAGCCCTGACAGAATGATCGCCGTCCAGCTCTCTGTTGAGCCCAAGGTGATATTTGACATCGCCAGTCCAGCCAAAGTTGATGCCTGTAGATCCTTCCGAGGGGACAAGTTCTTTATTTGGGGCGTGCTGAAACTCTGCAAATATCTTTTCATATGGTTTATTAAGGACATGGGCTAGGACATTTAATCTGCCGCGATGCGCCATACCAATATTAATATTTTCAGCACCATCGATAACAGCCTCAGAAATAACCTCATCAATGAGTGGCACCATTGCATCAAGCCCTTCAATAGAGAAACGCTTTTGACCCACAAATGTTTTATGGAGAAATTTTTCAAATTCTTCGACTTCCACAAGCCTCTTTAAAATACCTTTTCTTTTTTCATTCGTTAGCTCTGTACGAAAACGGCTGTCTTCAGTTCTTTCCATTAACCAATTTTTCTCTCTTAGGTCATGGACATGGTCAAATTCAAATGCAATCGATTTTGTATAAATCTCTTTTAAATATACAAACGCTTCTAGTGCGTTTTGAAAAGATGATGGGTTATTTTTCGTCAGAATTTCTGATGGTAAATTTTTTAAATCCTCCTCACTTATTCCATGGCTTTTTAATTCTAAGTGGGATACATCTGGTTTTTGATTTCCTAATGGATAAATATTTGCTGCTAGGTGGCCATAAGTACGGATATTTTCAGCAAGCTTTACAGCAGCAAGGATCTTTTCACTCTCAACTATAGGTGCCTTCAGATTTGAAACTGGAACCTTAATTCCTGTTTCGATAAAATCCTCTTCATTTAATTGTTCAAAGATCACTCTCATATCCTGTTCAACTGATAAAGGATCCTCTTTATATTTTTCAAATTGTTCCATTAAATAGCCAAGATTAGGACCAAGAAAATTATTTAGGAAGGCTTTTATATTGGCATTTGGTCTGGTCATCATCAATTCCCCCTTAAAACGTATGTATCCTAATGGACTTTTATTGAATCTATATATTTTTACGTTATGGACCTTGTTTAGTGTGTGTAATTTTGAACAAATAATTTCATATGCACAACAAAAAAAAGACCGAAACCGTGGACTTAACCCCGTCAAGTAGACAGCTCTAAAAAGACTATGCAGCCATCGTGATCCGATATTCAACTGGAGCACGATGGTTTAGTCGTTTTTGGAATCTTTTATAATTGTAGTGATACATATATGTATCTATGGCTTGTATTAACTCTTCCTCTGTTTTACAATCAGTTTGATACAACATTTCTGTTTTGAAGTGGGAAAAGAATGATTCAACACAGGCATTATCCAGGCAGTTTCCTTTGCGAGAGTGGCTGCCATTTATGCCATATTTGTTTAATCGTTTGTTGTATTTTTTAGACGTGTACTGGAATCCCTGATCCGAATGGAGGATGGTTCCGTGCACGTTTCTTTTTTTATTTAGGTCCTCCACAGTATCCAAAACTA
>NZ_JAHXYW010000014.1 GCF_019969725.1 Neobacillus bataviensis | reverse complement strand
TTCGCTCGACTTGCATGTATTAGGCACGCCGCCAGCGTTCGTCCTGAGCCAGGATCAAACTCTCCAAGAAAGTTGATTAGCTCATAAAATAAAACGTTGGCTCGTTTCAAAAAGAAACGAATATTATGTTTGTTGACGTTTTTGTTTGTTTAGTTTTCAAAGATCGATTTTTCCAATCGCCCGTAAGCGACTTAATAAATATATCATCTGTAATAATTTAAGTCAACGGTTTTTTAAAACTTTTTATATAAAGAAAGGGAACATACCCTGTATGCTCCCTTTGCTTCTTATTCTTCATCACCCTCAGGGGCAATTTCTTCAGAAGAGATTGTCTCTTCCTGGCTGTTTTCTTCATTCACAGAAGGGGTTTCTTCACCCTCACTGCCGCTTTCATTCTCAACAGCTTCCTCTTTCTC
The DNA here is from genome assembly GCF_019969725.1 of Neobacillus bataviensis. Next base: position 127,235 of record NZ_JAHXYW010000014.1, on the reverse strand, counting down.
TACTTTAGCTACTGTGGCCACAAACTCATTTTCATTTTCTTTTATGCTAATGAGTTTGACACCTTGAGTATTCCGGCCTATTCTTGCAATCCCAGCTACATCAATGCGAATAAGGACGCCGCCAGTTGTAATCAACATAAGATCTTCTTCACCTGTTACGGCTCTCATGGAAACAAGATTTCCATTCTTCTCGGTTACGTGGCAAGTTTTGATACCTTTACCGCCTCTGCCTTGAATTCGGTATTCAGCAGCAGGTGTACGTTTTCCGTAACCATTTTGGGTCACGATTAGAACATCATTGTCCTCTTCTAAAACTTCCATTCCGACCACTTCATCGCCGTGATCCAAAGTAATCCCTTTTACTCCGGTAGCGGTCCGGCCCATTGACCTGACATCCGTTTCTGGGAAACGGATTAACATCCCGTTCTTTGTACCAATAATCATATCCTTTGATCCATCTGTCATGCGGACAGAGATCAGTTCATCACCTTCACGGAGACTCAATGCAATGAGACCATTGTTACGGATGTGCGCAAACGATGATAATGGTGAACGTTTTGAGATTCCTTCCTTAGTTGTAAAGAACAAGAACCAATCGTCCACGAATTCTTCCACCGGAATAATAGCGTTTACCCATTCTCCTTTTTCAATGCCAAGAAGGTTAATAATCGGAATTCCTTTCGCGGTACGGCTAAATTCTGGTATTTCATAGCCCTTTGAACGATATACTTTTCCCTTATTAGTGAAGAATAAAATCGTATCATGGGTTGAAGTAGTGATTAAATGTTCCACAAAATCATCTTCATTCGTTCCCATTCCCTGAATGCCGCGGCCGCCGCGTTTTTGCGCACGGTAGGTGGACACTGGCAGGCGTTTAACATAGCCATTATGTGTTAGGGTGATGACAATATTTTCACGTGGAATTAAATCTTCATCTTCAATATTTTCAATGCCGCCCGCCTGGATTTCTGTACGGCGCTTATCATTGAAACGTTCTTTGATTTCTAATAATTCCCCACGGATGATTTCAAGAATCTTTTCTTCATCAGCTAAGATTGCTTTTAATTCCGAAATAAGCTTCATAAGGCTTTGATATTCATCTTCAATCTTTTCTCTTTCCAAACCTGTTAAACGCTGCAGGCGCATATCCAGGATTGCCTGGGCTTGTTTTTCAGAAAGATTAAATTCCCTCATTAAACCTTCACGGGCAATATCAGTTGTTTGCGAGTTTCGAATAAGAGTAATCACGGCATCTAAATTGTCCAGCGCAATTCTTAAACCCTCTAAAATATGAGCACGTGCTTCCGCTTTACGCAGTTCAAATTCTGTTCTCCGGCGGATAACTACTCTTTGATGATCTAAGTAATAAATCAAGCATTGTTTTAGACTTAACACTTTCGGCTGTCCATCTACAAGGGCCAAGGTGTTGATTCCGAAGCTGGTTTGCAGGGCAGTTTGCTTATATAAGTTATTTAAGAGGACATTAGCATTGGCATCTTTACGGACCTCAATAACAATTCTCATTCCTCTGCGGTCTGATTCATCTCTAAGGTCAGTTATGCCATCAATTTTTTTATCACGTGCTAATTCCGCAATTTTTTCAATTAATTTTGCTTTATTTACTTGATATGGCAATTCATTTACGATAATGACTTCCTTGCCATTCGATTTTTGTTCAATCTCTACTTTAGCTCGGATAGTTATCGATCCTCGGCCTGTTTCGTAGGCCTTACGAATACCGCTCCGGCCAAGAATGATTCCTCCAGTCGGGAAATCCGGACCCGGAATTATCTCCATCAACTCTTGAGTAGTAATTTCAGGGTCATGACTGACCGCCAATACGCCGTCAATGACTTCACCAAGCTGGTGGGGCGGGATATTGGTAGCCATACCGACCGCTATACCGGTAGTTCCGTTAACTAGCAGGTTTGGAAATCTTGCCGGCAGAACAACAGGTTCTTTTTCTTCACCATCATAGTTATCTTGGTAATCAATTGTATCCTTGTTGATATCTCTTAATAATTCCATCGAGATTTTGGACATTCTAGATTCGGTATACCGCATCGCTGCTGCGGCATCCCCATCTACGGAACCAAAGTTCCCGTGTCCATCAACAAGCATATAACGATAGTTGAAGTCCTGCGCCATCCGAACCATCGTTTCATAAACGGCGGAATCGCCATGCGGGTGATATTTACCGATAACGTCACCGACGATACGAGCAGATTTTTTATATGGTTTGTCCGCATGGATTCCAAGATCATGCATAGCATATAAAATACGGCGATGTACGGGCTTTAAACCATCCCGAACATCTGGAAGGGCACGTGAAACGATAACACTCATTGCATAGTCAAGAAAAGAAGATTTCATTTCCTGACTGATATTAATCTCTTTTATTTGAGAATTTGGTGTTTCAGCCATATTTGGTACCTCCTATAATGATCACCTGGCCACCCAGGTAAAAGAAAAGGAGGATAGTGGTTAAACCTCTACCCTGATTTATATATCTAAGTTCTTAACATATTGTGCGTTGGCTTCAATGAAGTTCCGGCGTGGTTCTACTTTTTCACCCATAAGCATTTCAAACGTTTCATCTGCTTCGATCGCATCCTCAAGACTAACCTGAAGCATGCTTCGTTTTTCAGGATCCATTGTTGTTTCCCATAATTGTTCAGGATTCATTTCTCCCAAACCTTTATACCGCTGGATATTCGGCTTTGGCTGGCTTGGCAGCTCAGCGAAAATCCGCTCAAGCTCTTTATCGTTATACGCATACTCAATCCGTTTTCCTTGCTGCACTTTATAGAGTGGAGGCTGGGCGATATAAATATAACCTGCTTCTAGTATTTTTCTCATGTAGCGATAGAAGAAAGTTAAAATCAGTGTTCGAATGTGAGCACCATCCACATCGGCATCCGTCATAATGACAATTTTATGATAACGCGCCTTCGAAATTTCAAAATCCTCGCCAATTCCTGTTCCAATGGCGGTAATCATAGCTCGAACTTCGTTGTTTGAAAGAATTTTATCTAAGCGTGCTTTCTCAACATTAAGGATTTTCCCTTTTAACGGTAGAATCGCTTGGAAATGGCGATCACGGCCTTGTTTTGCAGAGCCGCCCGCAGAATCACCCTCAACGATATACAATTCGCTTTCATAGGGATCCTTAGAAGAACAATCCGCTAATTTACCCGGTAAACTGGAAACCTCTAACGCGCTTTTCCGGCGGGTTAATTCTCTGGCTTTCTTTGCTGCAAGCCTTGCTCTCGCAGCCATTAAGCCTTTATCGATAATTTTCCTGGCAACTGTCGGATTTTCCAGCATGAATTTTTCAAAATGACTAGCAAAGACTGTATCGGTAATCGCTCTTACTTCAGAATTTCCGAGTTTTGTTTTTGTTTGTCCTTCAAATTGTGGATCAGGGTGTTTGACCGAAACAATGGCGGTTAACCCTTCACGAACATCCTCTCCAGAAAGGTTCGTATCATTTTCTTTAATCAAACCATTTTTTCGGGCGTAGTCATTAATAACCCTAGTTAAGGCTGTTTTAAAGCCTGATTCATGCGTTCCACCTTCATAGGTATGGATATTATTAGCGAAGGAGTAAATGTTATCAGTATAGCCTTCGTTATATTGAAGAGCGACCTCCACACTAATGCCATCGCGCTCGCCATCAATGTAGATTGGTTCTTCATGAATAACTTCCTTTGTACGGTTTAAATGCTCTACATAGGATTTAATACCGCCTTCGTAGTAATATTCATTATGTTTATTTTCAACTCGCTTATCTTCGATCGTGATTTTAATTCCTCGGTTAAGGAAGGCAAGCTCACGAAGACGAGTAGCTAGAATGTCATATTCATATACCAGGGTTTCAGTGAAGATTTCACCATCTGGTTTAAAGTGTGTAATGGTACCGGTTTTATCGGTAGTTCCAATTACCTCAAGTTCTTGGACAACCGCTCCGCGTTCAAATTTAATTAAGTGAATTTTACCTTCGCGGTGGACATAAACCTCAAGTTCAGTGGAAAGGGCATTAACAACCGATGCACCAACCCCATGAAGTCCTCCAGAAACCTTGTAGCCTCCGCCGCCAAATTTACCTCCGGCATGAAGAACCGTCATAATGACCTCAACGGCAGGTCTGCCCATTTTCTCTTGAATATCAACCGGAATACCACGGCCGTTATCCTTTACTGTGATACTATTGTCTTCCTCAATGAAAACATTGATTTCATTACAGAAGCCGGCTAGCGCCTCGTCAATACTGTTATCAACGATTTCCCAAACGAGATGATGGAGGCCTTTGCCGCTTGTTGAACCGATATACATACCAGGCCTTTTTCTTACTGCTTCAAGTCCTTCTAGAACCTGAATTTGTTCCGCACCGTAGGATTGTTCTTCTAATGCTTTTTGTTCCATAGTCATACCTGTTCACCTGCACCTTCATACAAAAATATAGCTATATTTTCGTTTTAAAAACAATAAAAATATGATGTATTTAAAATTCCTGGATATTCAATTGGCTGGAACGTTTCTTTAACGTTCCAGAAGCAATTGGGGATAAATAAACTTTGTCATAGGTAATAATAATCGACTTAAAGGGGTTTTTGGATAAATTCATAACTTTCTCTTTATGGTGGTTCAAGAACTCTTCCACGAGCTCTGATTGGTTGGCACTTTCTTTATCCAGGATGGTAATAATATCCTTTGCCCGGATATTGTGATCTTCCCCGATATGAATATACATGCTCCACCTCAGTTGACTTTCTTTATAGAGCCAGATTCCACAACAAATGTGGAGGCTTCCTTCAATGTCTGATGGTCAATCCCTTCCACACTCGTGGTTGTTACAAAGGTTTGAACCTTGCCTTGGATGGTATTGAGCAGATGAGATTGTCTATAATCATCTAACTCTGATAACACATCGTCCAGAAGGAGAATCGGATATTCCCCAATTTCGGCATAGATTAGTTCAATTTCTGCAAGCTTTACAGACAATGCTGTTGTCCGCTGCTGACCTTGTGACCCAAAGGTTTGAACATCCCTTCCATTTACAAAAAACATCAAATCATCGCGATGAGGGCCAAACATGGTTGTTCCGCGTTCAATTTCCCTTGCGCGTACTTTCCCGAACTTTTCTTCAAAGCATGCTACCATTTTCGACAAATCTTGTCCTTCTAATACCTCTACGGAAGGTTTATAGTTTATTTCAAGCGATTCAAGCCCCCGCGATATCCCTTGGTGAATTGGTTTTGCCCAATTTTCAAGCAGCTGTAAGAACTCAAATCTTTTGGTGACAATTTTCACGGCCATTTGAATAAACTGTTCAGTTAAAATTTCAAGCATTGTCTGATCGGTTTGCTTTTTTATCTGCATCATTTTTAAATAATGATTACGCTGCTGGAGTATTTTTTGATATTGACTCATATCATGTAAATAAATTGGCGAAACCTGCCCAATTTCCATATCTATAAACCGTCTTCGCACCTGCGGACTGCCTTTTACTAAGTTAAGGTCCTCTGGCGCAAACATGACTACATTCAAATTCCCCACATACTGGCTTAATTTTTGCTGTTCAATATGGTTAAGCCTTGCCTTTTTTCCTTTTTTGGAAATAACCAATTGCAGCGGAAGCGAGCTGTGCTGTTTTTGAACCCTGCCTTCTATTTTAGCATAATCTTGATCCCAGCGAATAAGATCTTTATCGTTTGATGTTCGGTGCGATTTAGCCATCGCTAATACATAAATGGATTCCATTACATTGGTTTTACCTTGAGCATTTTCTCCCAAGATTACATTTACTTTATTTTCAAATTCAATAAATAAATCATCATAATTGCGATAGTCTTTTAACGCTAATTTTTCAATATACATGCGCAGGACATCCTTTAGTTACTCGGTAATGACAAATTCCCCAATACCGGCAATTTGAACCTTGTCACCTGCCCGAAGCTTTCTTCCTCTTCTTTGGTCTTGTTCACCATTGATAAATACCTCGTGTTCACTTAAAAACCATTTTGCCATTCCCCCAGATTGGATCACATCAGCTACTTTTAAAAATTGTCCTAATGTAATAAATTCTGTGTTCAGCTTTATTTCTCCAGGCACAAAAGTCAACCTCATTCCTAAAATGGTCTCAATACTTTATTTTACTAAATTTTCGCCTTAGATACAAAGAATTCTCAAAAGTTATCTCACAATAGTAAATATAGCCGCCAATGGTGTGGCGGCTATATACACAAGGTTGTATAAATATTTAGTACGTTCTTACAGGTAAAATCAGCTGCAAAATGGTTTCGTCATGAAGGGGGCGAATCAGGAACGGGCGCATAGCACCAGTAAAGCTCACTCTGATATCGGTTCCTTCTAATGCTTTTAGGGCATCCATCATATATTTTGCACTAAAGGAAATTTTTAAATCTTCTCCCTCAATCGCGCCGCTTTGAATTTCTTCTACAACCTTACCGATCTCTGGTGTATTTGAAGAAATTTCGATAATTCCATCCTCAATGGTTGAAAATTTAACAACATTGTTTCTTCCTTCACGAGCAAGCAGAGAAGCACGATCAATCGCCTGCAAAAATTCTTTCGTATTGACTGTCACATCTGTTTTACTTTCACTTGGAATTAATCTGGATGTATCCGGATAGTTGCCTTCTAACAATCTTGAGAAAAATAATAAGTGCTTGGCTTTAAATAAAATTTGATTTTCTGTAATCACGATATCGATTAATTCATTTGTATCATCAATAATTTTACTTAATTCATTTAGGCTTTTTCCTGGAATAACAACATTATAGGTTTCGTTATTTGCCGTTTCAATTTTCGCTTTCCTTAATGCAAGTCTGTGGCTATCTGTTGCAATACAGGTTAACTCGCCATTTTCAATCCTCCAGTTTACACCTGTCAAGATTGGGCGTGTTTCTGAGGTGGACACAGCAAAATGCGTTTGGCGAATCATCGCTTTTAACAAGTCGGTCGCAATATGAAATTTATTATTTTCCTCTACTTGCGGCAGGTGAGGGTACTCTTCTGCATCAAGGCCGTTAAGGTTAAATTCTGATTTTCCGGAGCGGATAACTGTTTGCAGCGATCCAAGTACTTCAATTTCAACGGAATCAGTCGGTAATTTTTTTACGATTTCGCTAAAAAACTTAGCTTGTAAAACAATCGCACCTGTTTGTTTGATCTCTACAATTTCATCCCCAGACTCCTCTTTAGGAATAAAAGATTCAATAGAAACATCAGAATCACTTCCTGTTAAAGTAACTCCGTCTGTTGTCGCAGCAATTTTAATTCCCGTAAGAATAGGAATGGTGGTTCTTGTTGTAACAGCCTTCATAACATCTTGAACACTTTGAACAAGACGATCGCGCTGGATAATAAATTTCATAATTAAATCCTCCCTGTAAGCATATTTTAAATGCGTAAGCATATAATATTATTTTTTAAAAAATATAGTAGAAGTACTAGTAGGCCCTGTTAGTATGTGGATAACTAAGAATTTCAATAGAAACACAGCCTATCCACATGTGGACAGACTGTGTGCAAGTCTTAGGGAGTTATTCACAATTAAGTTATATTTTCAACAGCTCATTTAATTCCTTCATTTGCTTCTGCAGCGTTGAATCGGATTGGAGGAGCTTGGATATTTTTTCATGAGCATGGATCACAGTCGTATGATCTCGGCCGCCGAACTCTTCTCCTATTTTAGGCAATGAGTAATCGGTTAATTCACGTGATAAATACATCGCAATCTGCCGTGGGAAAGCAACAGACTTTGTCCGCTTTTTGGCTTTAAAGTCTTCAAGTTTGACACTATAGTGTTCCCCGACGACCCTTTGAATATCAAGAATCGTAATGACCTTTGGCTTCGAGCTTGGAATGATATCCTTTAATGCTTCCGAAGCTAAATCCGCATTGATATCTTTATTAATTAAAGATGAATAGGCAACGACACGAATTAAGGCACCTTCTAGTTCCCTAATGTTTGTATCGATTTGATTTGCAATATAGAGCATGACTTCGTTTGGTATATCAAGTCCTTCGGCTTTGGCCTTTTTACGAAGGATGGCAATTCTCGTTTCTAAATCAGGCGGAGTAATATCGGTAATTAAGCCCCATTCAAAGCGGGAACGCAGGCGATCCTCCAATGTCGGAATTTCCCTTGGCGGCCGGTCACTTGAGATAACGATTTGTTTGCTCTCCTCATGGAGAGCATTAAAGGTATGGAAAAATTCTTCCTGGGTTGATTCTTTTCCAGCCAAAAACTGAATATCATCAATCAGAAGGACATCCACATTTCGATATTTATTGCGGAAGCTTTCCGCTTTATTGTCACGAATCGAGTTAATAAATTCGTTGGTAAATTTTTCAGATGATAAATAAACCACTTTTGCCGAAGGTTTATGATCTAAAACATAATGGCCAATCGCATGCATTAAGTGAGTTTTCCCTAATCCTACGCCTCCATAAATAAAGAGAGGATTGTAGGCCTTTGCCGGTGCTTCAGCTACAGCAAGTGATGCAGCATGGGCAAATCTATTGCCGGAACCAATAACAAACGTATCAAATAAGTACTTTGGATTTAATATGTTTGGAGAAAATTCCGTTTGATCGTCATCCTTTTTCGCCTTTTTTGGAGGCGTTGGCAGATCGAGTTCTTCCTCTTTTTGATTTTGCGGAATAATAAACTTGGCCGATAATTCTTCTCCCGTTATTTCATAAAGAATTCCTGCAATTAACTGAGAATAGCGTTCTTCCAGCCAATCGCGGGCAAATTCATTTGGAGCTGTCACGACAAGTAGATTGCCTTGAAGGGAATGTGCCTTTGTCGACTTTAGCCAAGTGTCAAAGCTTGGTTTGCTTATTTTCTTTTCTATATTGGCTAGAGCTGCATTCCAAAGATCCGCAATATTTTCCAACTAGTTTCCCTCCTTTTTTCTGTTTTTTTATATTTAAATGCATTTCGCTGCTGTCTAACTCCGAAAAAAATTATTTGTATATGGAGTATTCTTTTCTCAACCAGGTATCCTATTCGACAAAGTTTAAGTGAAAATCGTTTGTCATTTAGGAGTACAATCTATGAATTTAGCAATATACGAAACATTGGTTGTGGAAAACATATAATAAGGAAATAAAGTGGAGTTTCGACAATATCCACCCCTTGTGGACAAGTTTTTACAGAGACCTAGAATAACATGTCCACATGTTATCCACAATTTGTGGATAAGCATTTTTTGAGATGAAGTTATTCAGAGTGAAAACACAAATATAATATCAAATAATAGCAAGGTGTGCAATGGTTTTTCGAAGTTTATCCACAACTGTAACATTGTGTGTATAATAATTGTCCACAAGAATTGATTTTGTGAAAAAGCTGTCAATATCTTGTGTGGATAATGCGAAATGTGTCGATTTTTTATCCACAGGTACGGAAAAACGGATTTAAGATGAAAATTTTTTTCATGCCGTTCGTCTTAACGAAAGTATGTAAAAAATATTGGAAATAGGAAACAATAGATGGAGAGTGGTTGACAATTTGGGATGGACATCCTTATAATAGTTAAGACTGTCATTTGTAATTGAGAGTTATTCCTCGGGGAGGTGTCATATATGAAAAGAACGTACCAACCAAATACACGTAAACATAGCAAAGTTCACGGATTCCGCAGTCGTATGAGCTCAGCAAACGGACGTAAGGTTCTTGCTCGTCGCCGTCGTAAAGGAAGAAAAGTATTATCAGCTTAGACCACTGAAACGTCTCAGTGGTCTTTTTTCTAATTAAAAGCGATAGCGCCTTGATCAGGGAAAAAAGTCGTTTTTTTTCCTAGGCGCTGGAGCTGGATAGCTATCAAAGTTCAAAGAACGTTATCAAATGAAGGAGTTTTTTTATGAAAAAAGAATTCCGAATTAAAAAGAATAAAGAATTTCAAACAGCCTTCCAGAAAGGCCGTTCATTTGCAAATCGCCAATTTGTTGTCTATGCCTTATCAAAAGAAGAGCAGGCACATTTCCGAATTGGACTATCTGTCAGCAAAAAGATTGGAAATGCTGTTACAAGGAATCGGATTAAAAGATACCTCAGACAATCTGTTTTTGAGCTTAAAGATCAGCTGGCCGTGGGAAATGATTTCGTGATCATTGCAAGAAAGCCTGCAGCTGAAATGGATTTTTTCGAGGTTAAAAAGAGTCTGACCCATGTACTAAAGGTTGGCAAGGTTTTGAAGAAAAACTTTTAGGGCGATAATTGTAAAGTAATGAAGACAATTCATTTAAATAAATGATAAAATACCTATGATATATCTTAAAGGAAATATATACATAAAAAGTTTGCCTACACACTTTTTCACTATATATGTTGCAAGGAGGAAAAATTGGTTGAAAAAAAGAATATTACTTTCATTCGGCCTTCTTTCTGTTTTTCTGTTCCTCACAGGGTGCAGTGAAATAAAGAAGCCGATTACTGCCGAAAGTACGGGCTTTTGGAATGAATACATTGTCTATCCTTTGTCCTGGCTGATTAAAGAAGGTGCTTATTTACTAGGCGGCAGCTTTGGTTTATCGCTTATTGTCGTGACGATCTTAATCAGGCTGGCTATCCTGCCGTTAATGATCAAGCAGACAAGAAGTTCAAAAGCGATGCAGGCTTTGCAGCCGGAAATGAAGGCTCTTCGTGAAAAATATAGCTCGAAGGATCAAAAGACACAGCAAAAGCTGCAGCAGGAAACGATGGCTCTTTTTCAAAAGCATGGCGTAAATCCTATGGCTGGATGCTTCCCGTTAATTGTGCAAATGCCGATCCTGATTGGTTTTTACCATGCCATTTCAAGAACAAGGGAAATTGCCCAAGACAGCTTCCTGTGGTTTGACCTTGGTGAAAAGGATCCATACTACATTTTACCAATCGTTGCAGGTATCACAACATTTATTCAGCAAAAGTTGATGATGGCCGGACAGGAGCAGAATCCGCAAATGGCGATGATGCTTTGGATGATGCCAATTATGATTGTGGTTTTTGCTTTTAATTTCCCAGCAGCTCTGTCCTTGTACTGGGTTGTCGGAAATATTTTTATGATTGTTCAAACCTATTTTATTAAAGGGCCGGATCTGAAGGCACAAGCCACCGGCAAAGCGGGAGGAGCAAAAAAGTGAAACAGGTAACTGCTACAGGACAAACAGTCGAAGAAGCAGTAGAATCAGCTTTAGCTCAATTAAAGACAACAAAAGACCGCACAGATGTAGACATTATTGACGAAGGAAAAAAAGGGATTTTCGGTATTTTTGGTTCACGTCCAGCTGTTGTTAAGGTAACCGTCATTATCGATCCGCTAGAGGAAGCAAAGAAATTTTTAACTCAAGTTAGTGAACAAATGGGTGCCCCTGCGGAAATAGAAATTAAGCGGGACGGCAAGCAGGTTCAGTTCATCATGACTGGGGAAAAGATTGCGCTTTTGATTGGAAAAAGGGGTCAAACGCTAAATTCACTTCAATATTTGACGCAATTAGTGATTAACCGCTTCTCCAATCAGTATTTAACTGTTATATTGGACGCTGAAGATTACCGAAACAGACGAAATGAAACCCTTATTCAACTTGCACATCGTCTTGCTGAGAAAGCAGTGAAGACTGGGAAAGATGTTGCATTAGAGCCGATGCCTTCCTATGAGCGTAAAGTTATTCATTCCGCTTTATCTGAAAATAAACGCGTGAAAACTTTTTCCGATGGATCGGAACCTCATCGATTTATTGTCATATCACCAGTAAGAAGATAAATAATTACTAAAGCACCCTATCGATTTCGATAGGGTGTTTTTTTTATAAGCTAAGGGGGAAACCCGCTTGTAATGTGCTTGTTAGGGATACGAACTACGGAAAAACGACGGTCCGAGTCTGCAATAAGAGCTATTGAGAACATGGGAGTCGAAAAGTAAAGGAGCCGAGTCCACTATAAGAGCAATAGAGGACAATGGAGTCGAAAAATCAGGGAATCAAGTCCGCAATTAAGCTTATAGAGGACTCGTAATTCGGAATAACAACCGTCCGAGTCCGTAATTCGAAACATTTTTTGTGGGGCTCTTTGTTTACACTCTAAACCAATCAATTTCCCCGAAATTTGTTTTTGATTTTCTCAAAAACGAAATTTCACTGATCTTTATAAAAATTTTTTAACTATACACAACAATGTTCCCTTATTTTTGTTTTATTGTTATTCACATGTGGATAAGTTAAAATAATAAATGGACAATACTGTACTGTGGATAATTTTTAACGAAGTGGTTTGCTTTTTTAACAGATATCGATGTGGTATTCTAATGTTTTGGATAAAAAAATAATTTTCATATATAAATATGGTTTTTAAGTGAGGTGAAGTAGATGGAGTTTGATACAATTGCGGCGATCTCGACGCCAATGGGTGAGGGAGCTATCGCCATCGTCCGGTTGAGCGGGGATGATGCCATAAAAATAGCTGATAAGCTTTTTAAAGGAATTGGCGGGAAGAAGCTGTCTGAACAACCGACCCATACAATTCATTATGGCCATCTAATTGTTGCAAAGAGTGGCGAAGTGGTTGAAGAGGTAATGGTTTCTGTGATGAAGGGGCCAAAAACCTTTACAAAAGAGGATGTAGTGGAAATTAACTGCCACGGCGGAATAGTGTCAGTCAATCGAGTCCTCCAGCATGTTTTAAAAAACGGAGCAAGATTAGCAGAGCCGGGTGAATTTACAAAACGGGCATTTTTAAATGGTCGGATCGATTTATCGCAGGCAGAGGCAGTCATGGATTTGATCAGAGCGAAAACAGACCGGGCCATGAATGTCGCCCTTGGGCAGATGGAAGGGCGCTTATCGAAGCTAATTAAACGACTGCGTCAGGAAATTCTAGAAATCCTGGCCCATATTGAAGTAAATATTGATTATCCGGAATATGACGATGTTGAAGAGATGACTCATAATATGCTGCTCCCAAAAGCTCACATTGTTAGAGAGGAAATAACCAAGCTTTTGCAAACATCTCAGCAAGGAAAAATTTTAAGAGAAGGCCTCTCCACTGTTATTGTCGGCCGGCCGAATGTTGGGAAATCCTCTTTATTAAACAGTCTGGTGCAAGAAAACAAGGCGATTGTCACTGATATACCAGGGACTACCCGCGATGTGATTGAAGAGTATGTCAATGTACGGGGTGTACCACTTCGACTATTGGATACGGCGGGAATCAGGGAAACAGAGGATATCGTAGAACGGATTGGTGTCGAGCGTTCGCGACAGGTATTAAAAGAGGCAGATTTAATTTTGCTCGTGTTGAATTACTCGGACAAGCTGACAAAAGAGGATGAAAATCTATTCGAAGCTGTTAAGGGAATGGATGTCATCGTCATCGTTAATAAAACAGATTTGCCGCAGCAAATTGATTTGGAACGGGTGGAGGAATTAGCGAAGGAATATAAGCTAGTAACAACTTCACTTTTAGAAGACCGCGGTGTGGATGAACTGGAAGAGGCAATTTCCTCTTTATTCTTTGCAGGTTCGCTTGAAGCGGGAGATATGACCTATGTTTCGAACAGCCGTCATATTGCGTTATTGAATCAAAGTTTAAACTCAATCGAAGAAGCTATTGAAGGTGTAGAATTGGGTACTCCGATTGATATTGTACAAATAGATTTAACAAGAACATGGGAACTGCTTGGGGAAATCATCGGCGACAGCGTCCATGAAAGCCTCATTGATCAGTTATTCTCACAGTTTTGTTTAGGAAAATAGAAAAGCGGAAGTGCCTTCGGAACAAGCGGAGCTTGTTCCTGCGATGATTATTCGAAGTAGAATTCCTTAGTGCTCAGGGGCGACAAGCATAAGACAACCGGCGGGAAGGTTGCTTTTTAACCTTCTCGACGGATTGGCTGTAGACCTGCGAGCCCCAAGGCGCTGGAGCTAGACAATTGTAGGAATGTTTCCGCTTTTACGAGTGGAAAAGGAGGATCAACATGCAATACGAAGCAGGCAGTTACGACGTTATTGTCGTCGGTGCCGGTCATGCTGGCTGTGAGGCTGGCCTCGCGGCGGCAAGACTTGGTGCAAAAACATTAATGATTACAATCAATCTCGATATGGTTGCCTTTATGCCATGTAACCCATCGGTAGGTGGTCCTGCCAAGGGCATTGTCGTAAGGGAAATCGATGCATTAGGTGGAGAAATGGGCAAAAACATCGATAAAACCCATATCCAAATGAGAATGCTGAACACAGGTAAAGGGCCAGCCGTACGGGCATTAAGAGCACAGGCGGATAAATTTGCCTATCAGCATGAAATGAAAAAAACAATTGAAGATGAGCCGAATATGACGTTAATCCAAGGCATGGTCGAGCGGTTAATTGTCGAAGACGGAAATTGCAAGGGTGTAATTACCAAAACAGGTGCCGTCTATCGTTCAAAAACGGTTGTCATTACGACGGGTACCTTCCTGCGCGGGGAAATCATCCTGGGTGAATTAAAATATTCGAGCGGTCCGAATAATCAGCAGCCCTCCATTAAGCTTTCAGAGCATTTAGAAGAGCTTGGCTTTGATTTAGTCCGATTTAAAACAGGAACGCCGCCAAGGGTAAACAGTCATACGATTGATTACAGCAAAACGGAAATTCAGCCTGGTGATGAAACGCCAAGGGCTTTTTCCTATGAAACAACGAAATATATTACCGATCAGCTGCCATGCTGGTTAACCTATACCAATGAACATACACATGAATTAATTGATAATAACCTGCACCGCTCCCCGATGTATTCCGGGATGATTAAAGGAACAGGACCGCGTTACTGCCCATCGATTGAAGATAAAGTCGTGCGTTTTAATGATAAGCCGCGCCACCAAATTTTCCTTGAACCAGAGGGCCGGAATACGCAGGAAGTATATGTTCAAGGTTTATCAACAAGTCTTCCTGAAGACGTACAGCAGCAAATTCTTAAAACCATTCCAGGTCTTGAAAACGTACAAATGATGCGATCCGGTTATGCGATTGAGTATGATGCGATTGTCCCTACACAATTATGGCCAACCCTTGAAACAAAGGTCGTGCAAAACTTGTATACGGCGGGGCAGATTAATGGTACATCTGGATATGAGGAAGCGGCAGGACAGGGCTTAATGGCCGGAATTAATGCAGGGCTTAATGCACTTGGCCGGGAACAGTTAGTGTTAAGTCGTTCCGATGCCTATATCGGAGTATTAATCGATGATTTGATTACAAAAGGAACAAATGAGCCTTACCGATTACTAACGTCAAGAGCGGAATACCGCTTGCTGCTGCGTCATGATAATGCCGATTTGCGTTTAACTGAAACCGGTCATGAAATTGGCTTAATTACCGATGAACGCTATCAGAAATTTTTAACGAAAAAAGACGCGATTGAGACAGAAAAGGAACGTTTACGCTCCATTATTTTAAAGCCTTCTGCTGAGGTACAAGAACTAATAAGAAGCATCGGCGGCAGTGAACTAAAGGATGGAATCCGTGCCTCTGATTTGTTAAAAAGACCAGAAATGACGTATGCATTGCTGGAGACTCTAACTAAATCTGATGCTCCGCTTGATGACGAAACAAAGGAACAGGTGGAAATTCAAATTAAGTATGAGGGATATATTGAAAAATCTCTGCAGCAAGTCGATCGCTTAAAGAAAATGGAGAATAAGAAAATCCCTGATAACATCGATTATGATGCGATAACAGGATTGGCAACAGAAGCAAGACAAAAACTAAAGCAAATCAAGCCGTTATCTCTTGCCCAAGCCTCTAGAATTTCCGGGGTAAACCCTGCGGATATCTCGATTCTTCTTGTATACTTAGAACAAGGCCGGGTAGCGAGAATCTCAAATGAATAACCAGAAGAGCGGAAGCGCCTTGATCAGCCCCGACAAGCATAAGACAAGCCGGTGAGAAGGTTGCCCTTAACCTTCTTGTCGGATTGGCTTAGACCAAAGAGGGGCTAGGCGCTGGAGCTGGACAGCGAGGATTTTTAAATGAATATTGAACAATTTAAAGAGAGTCTTCAGGAAAAGGGCATTACCCTTACCGACAGGCAGCTTAACCAGTTTGAAAAATACTATGAGACATTAGTGGAATGGAATGAAAAAATGAATTTAACGGCCATCACCGATAAGGAAGATGTCTATTTAAAGCATTTTTATGATTCCATTACAGCAGCATTTTATTTTGATTTTACTAAACCCTTCCATCTCTGTGATGTTGGGGCGGGAGCCGGATTCCCAAGCATCCCACTAAAAATAGTTTTCCCGGAAATAGAAGTAACGATCGTCGATTCATTGAATAAGCGAATTTCATTTTTAACCCATCTTGCAAACGTTTTGGAATTAGAGAATGTTCATTTTGTCCATGATCGCGCGGAAACCTTTGGGGTGAATCCGGAATATCGCGAAAACTTTGATGTTGTGACAGCAAGGGCCGTTGCAAGGATGTCAGTTCTGAGTGAGTTCTGTCTTCCGCTGGTCAAAGTCGGCGGAGACTTTATTGCCATGAAGGCAGCATCAGCCAAAGAAGAATTAGCAGTGGGTCAAAAAGCAATAACCACACTCGGCGGCAAGCTGGATAAAATGTTTACTTTTACATTGCCATTTGAAGAAAGCGAAAGAAGTATTTTAATTATTAAAAAAGAAAAACAGACGCCGAAGAAATATCCGCGAAAACCAGGGACACCAGGTAAAGCACCAATCGAGTAATGGAAGGCTCGCAAATTTTGTGAAAATTACCTCGTTAGGCAGGAAGATATTATTCGTTTATAGAATTAGTAATAGGGAGTTTCGTAAAGGTGGTGTTGGGGATGAAAAATTCATTTACACGCTTTTTTGGCTTTGGCGATAAAGGGGAACAAGAGGCAGCGGTGGGTCTTGAGGAAGAAATAGAAATAGAAATAGAAGTGGAAAGAAATGAAGAAATTAAAAAAATTCCAATTGACCAGATAGTGCCTAACCGTTTTCAGCCGCGAACAGTATTTGATGAAGATAAGATTGAAGAACTATCACGAACGATACACATACATGGTATCATTCAACCGATTGTAGTTAGAGAATTTGCAATTGGCAAATATGAGATCATTGCCGGTGAGCGCCGCTGGCGGGCCATGAAAAAACTAGACTGGACAGAAGTGCCAGCAATTGTAAAAAATTTATCAGATACCGAAACGGCTTCTGTGGCATTGATTGAAAATTTGCAGCGGGAAGAGCTATCGCCGATTGAAGAAGCGATTGCGTACGGAAAACTGCTCGAACTGCACAACCTGACGCAAGAGGCACTAGCACAGCGGCTTGGCAAAGGCCAATCGACTGTCGCCAATAAATTGCGGCTTTTAAAATTACCGCAGCCGGTACAGGAAGCCTTATTAAATAAAATCATTACTGAGCGCCATGCACGTGCCCTGATTCCACTTAAGGATCCAGAAAAACAGGTGGCCCTCATGGCTGAGGTCATTGAAAGGAATTTGAATGTTAAGCAGACCGAGGATCGCGTTGTCAGGATGCTTGAACAAAAAAATGAGAAACCAAAGCCGAAACGTAAAGCATTTAGCAAGGATATGAGAATCGCCGTCAATACCATTCGTCAATCGCTGACAATGGTAACCGACAGCGGGATTAATCTTGACGCTGAGGAAGAAGAATTTGATGAATTTTACCAATTCACAATTCGGATACCAAAGAAAAAATAGCCCTCTTAAAGAACCAAACAAAAATATTGTTTGGTTCTATTTTTTTGGAAAAATTAACTCATTGGAATATTTTTAGAAAAAAAACAAAAACCTATCAATTTCATGTTAAAATATAGGAATGAAATTTTACTTTCTTTCTTTTATAGAGGATAATTTTTAATAGATTCTGAGAATAAAATTTTTCAAGATATAAAGGGTAGGTGACATCGTGGGCAAAGTTCTTGCGATCGCGAATCAAAAAGGTGGAGTTGGCAAAACGACTACCTCTGTCAACCTAGGCGCCTGCTTAGCACACATAGGGAAACGTGTCTTATTGGTAGACATTGACCCGCAGGGAAATGCAACAAGCGGGATTGGAATTGAAAAGGCAGAAGTTGAACAGTGTATCTATGATGTTTTAGTAGACGATGTCGAAGTAAAAGAAGTTATTAAACCATCATCTGTTGAAAATTTATACGCACTTCCAGCAACCATCCAGCTGGCTGGAGCAGAAATTGAACTCGTTCCGACGATTTCCAGAGAGGTCCGTTTAAAACGCGCTCTCGGAGAGGTGAAGGATCAATTTGACTATATCATTATAGATTGTCCGCCATCTTTAGGTTTATTAACCATCAATGCTTTAACAGCTTCCGATGCAGTTTTAATCCCAGTACAATGTGAATATTATGCGCTTGAAGGCTTAAGTCAGCTCTTGAATACCGTAAGACTGGTGCAAAAGCATTTAAATCAAGAATTAAAAATTGAAGGAGTATTACTAACAATGCTTGATGCAAGGACTAATCTTGGCATTCAAGTCATTGAAGAAGTAAAAAAATACTTCCAAGATAAGGTTTATAAAACAATTATTCCTAGAAATGTGCGTCTAAGTGAAGCTCCAAGTCATGGGGAACCGATCATTACCTATGATGCAAAATCCCGCGGAGCAGAAGTCTATTTAGATTTAGCGAAGGAAGTGGTCTCAAATGGCTAAAGGATTAGGAAAAGGCCTTAATGCATTTTTTGCGGATGTCGGCAAAGAAGAAACAGTCCAAGAAATTAAACTTAAGGAGCTGCGGCCGAATCCCTACCAGCCACGTAAAACCTTCCACCAAGATACGATCGATGAATTAAAAGAGTCGATTTTAGAGCATGGAATCCTACAGCCGCTTGTTGTCAGAAAAACGATTAAAGGCTATGAAATTGTTGTCGGTGAACGCCGTTTCCGAGCTGCTAAAGAAGCGAAGCTTGAAACGGTCCCAGCGGTTATTCGCGAGCTTTCTGAACAGCAAATGATGGAATTGGCCGTCCTCGAAAATCTCCAACGAGAAGATTTAAATCCGATTGAAGAGGGACTTGCCTACCAAACATTAATGGAAAAGCTGAAGCTGACACAGGAGGAAGTAGCGAAACGTTTAGGCAAAAGCCGCCCGCATATCGCCAATCATATCAGGCTGCTTTCCCTTCCTCCCCATATTCAAGAGTTAATTTCAACAGGGAAAATATCAATGGGTCACGGCCGTGCCTTATTAGGACTAAGACAAAAAGCTAAGCTGCCTGTTTTAATCGAAAAAATTATCAATGAAGCGTTAAACGTCCGCCAGTTGGAAAAATTAATTCAACAATTAAATGAAAATGTTTCACGTGAAACAAAAAAGCCTGAGAAGAAAAAGGATGTTTTCATTCAGGAACGCGAGCATTCGTTGCGTGAGCGTTTTGGTACGACAGTGAATATTAAGCAAAATAACAATAAGGGGAAAATAGAAATTGAATTTTTCTCGCAGGAAGATTTGGAACGGATTCTTGAAATGCTTGGCCAGGAAGAATCATTTTAAAACCATCCAAAGGATGGTTTATTTTTTTATCTTAATATGATAGTTTAGTAATATTAATTATTTCGAAAGGCTAAATAAGGTGAAACATCATGTTTTTACTAGGAACAATAGTTAACGGACTATTAATAGTGATTGGTACTCTTCTCGGTAAGCTGTTAAACCGAATTCCAGAGGGAATGAAAGTTACGGTCATGTATGCCATTGGCTTGTCCGTTATGGTTTTAGGATTGCAAATGGGCTTAAAAAGCGAAAATTTCCTAATTGTCATTATAAGTCTAGTAGTTGGTGCGGTAGTCGGTGAGCTGTTAAGACTCGAGGATAAATTAAATGATTTGGGCGGCTGGCTGGAAAAAAAGGTCGGTTCCAATGGGAAAGGCAGTATTTCAGAGGGTTTTGTCACGGCGACTCTAATCTTTGTGATTGGTGCCATGGCAATTATCGGAGCCCTTGACAGTGGTATTCGCGGCGATCATGATGTATTGTATACGAAATCTTTGATTGACGGATTCACTGCGTTAATTTTAACGACGACACTTGGAATTGGCGTCATTTTTTCAGCGATTCCTGTTGTGCTTTATGAAGGTTTGATTGCCTTATTTGCCACACAAATTGACCGTTTTGTCCCCCAAGCCTTAATGGATCAATTTATCGTGGAAATGACAGCGACAGGCGGTATTATGATTTTTGCCATCGGTCTTAATCTTACCGGAATGGTGAAAATAAAGGTCGCAAACCTCCTCCCTGGCATCGTAATCACGGGAATCATTGTCACTGGTATGTATCTTTATCATTCCTCCTTACAATAAATGGAATTGCAAAAAGAGCACCTATGTGCTCTTTTTTAATTTGTTTTCTCTTCATCTAACCATTTTAAATCATTCCAGCGTTGCTTTGGATACAAGAGGCTGGCTTCGTAAATTCCGCCGGCAATCGTTTTCGCCATTTTCATCACTAGATTTAACCGTGTATTTTGTAATACAAAGAATTCCATAAACCCGCTGACATTGACAATCCCAGTGATATGGATGTCGCCTACAGCAGGAAGCTCCTTGTTCACCCCGGCGCCTGGCTTGACTGGACCATGCCCAAGCTGAATCACGCCGACATTTTTCATCCTTCCCAGACAAGCATCGATTCCGATAATAAACGGGTCTACATGCTTAATATGAATTTCCTTTAGCTTTTCTGCTAAATTTACTGCATGGATCGGCTCATCTAATGTCCCATATACATAAAAGGATTTCAGGTTTTTTTCTTCAAGCAATGTTCCGACAAGTGGTCCTAATGAATCTCCGGTGGAGCGGTCTGTACCAATACAAACAAATACGATCGGGCGGCTAGTCACTTTTGGAATGGTGGCCAGCAATTCCTCCGCTAAATTTTCGGATGCCTGATCATCATCATGAATGATGCGGGTCTTGCCCCTCCTGTCAAAAAAATTCGTTTTTAGACTCATTAATCCCACTCCCTACTCTAAGTTTTATTAGTATACGGAAAATTCAGTAAATCTATACATGAAGTGGATAGAAAATGAAAAAATCATAATGCTACAATGTAAGGAAGAAAATTGTTAAAATAGATGTGGTTTAGATAAAGGAAGGTGGATATATGAGTCTAACTGAAAAAGGCATGGAAAAATTGATTAATAAATTTCAAAATGAAGATACGTGGTTAAACCTTGGCGAAGGACTGTTAAAGATTATCGCCATTATTGTCATTGCCAATATATTAATCCGCATTGGAAAATTGGCCATTCATAACATATTTAAAATTAGAAACCTCTCTCCGCTCAGTACTTCCGAACGACGCGAAGAGACCCTCTCAAAACTTTTAGATAATATCCTTTCGTACGTGGTTTATTTTATTGCCTTTATGATGATTCTTTCCGTATTAGGAATCGATGTGAAGGCCCTTCTTGCCGGTGCAGGGATTGTCGGCTTGGCTGTAGGTTTTGGCGCCCAAAGTTTGGTTAAAGATGTGATTACAGGATTCTTTATCATTTTTGAAGACCAATTTTCGGTCGGTGACCATGTCCGTATCGGACAATTTGAGGGAACGGTTGAGACAATTGGTTTACGGACGACCAAATTAAAAAGCTGGACTGGGGAAGTCCATATTCTGCCAAATGGCAGTATTATGGAAGTAACCAACTTTTCCCTTAATAATAGCATTGCAATAATCGATGTCGGAATTGCTTATGAAGAAGATATTGATAAGGCTGAGACAGTCATTAAAGATTTACTTGAAAAAATGCCGGAACAATATGAGGAATTAGTAAAAGCTCCGGAGTATTTGGGTATTCAAAATTTTGGACCATCAGAAGTAATAATTAGAATTATTGCTGAAACACAGCCAATGAAGCATGCTGCAGTTACGAGGAAAATAAGAAAAGATATCAAACTTGAACTAGATGCCCATGGAATTGAAATTCCATATCCACGCATGGTGATGTTCTCGAAGGATTCAAATAATGTAAAAGAACCAAGTGTTTAAAGGATGGTGAGTCGGGTGGAGGAAAAAGAATTTGCTTTAAACGATGTGGTTGAAATGAAGAAGCAGCATCCGTGCGGGACGAACCGCTGGAAGATTATCCGCATGGGGATGGATGTCCGCATTAAATGTGAAGGCTGCGGCCACAGTGTTCTTATTCCAAGAAGAGAGTTTTCAAGAAAAATGAAGAAAATTTTGGTTAAGCATGAAGAATAATTTTCATGCTTCTTTTTTTGGGATGCTGTATTATTTTTATTAGATAAAAAGATTTGGGGGGAGTTCGTGTGGCAAAGATTATACAGTCGGCTTGTCCGTTAAATTGCTGGGATAGCTGCGGTTTAAATGTAACAGTAGAAAATAATAAAGTAATAAAAGTCGACGGCGATCCATCCCATCCGATTACAAAGGGAAAAATTTGCGGCCGCGGCCGTCAATTGGAAACAAGAACAAACTCGTCAAAACGGTTATTGCACCCCTTAAAAAAGATAAACGGTCAATTCGAACCAATAACTTGGGAGCAGGCCCTTGGTGAAATCGCTGCGAAATTAGTAGAAGTCAAAGAACAATATGGTACTACAGCGGTTCTTCACAGCCATGATTATGCCAATAATGGGATATTAAAAAATTTGGATCAGCGCTTCTTTAATGCCTATGGCGGAGTAACAGAACTGTATGGCTCTCTATGCTGGGGAGCGGGGATTGAAGCACAGAAATGGGATTTTGGCAGTGCGTACAGCCATGGACCGGATGATATTTTTAACAGCAAAAACATCATTGTTTGGGGAAGAAATGTGGCGCGGACGAATATGCATTTCTACGAAAAGCTATTAGAGGCGAAAAAGCGGGGCGCAAACCTTTATGTGATTGACCCCCTGTTCAATGCGACAGCCAAAATTGCCGATCAGCATATCACGATTAAACCTGGAATGGACGGATTGCTGGCTGCTGGCATTATGAAAGAAATACTCCGATTAGGTTTAGAGGATCAATCCTTTATTAAACAGCATACACACGGTTATAAAGATTTAGAAGGGCTGCTGGACAGCATTTCCCTTGAAAAAATAAGTGAAATGACAGAGGTGGCGAAAGAAACCATTACGCAACTGGCTAGGATTTATGCGGAAAAACCCACTTCCACTTATATGGGCTTAGGTTTGCAGCGATATCGAAACGGCGGGAACACCATCCGCTTGATTGATGCCCTTGTTGCCGTCAGTGGGAATATTGGAATAGCGGGCGGCGGTGCCAATTATGCCAACCTTCAAGTAGGGCAAAGCTTTGCCTTTGAGGAAGTAACCCTTGCCGGCCGCAGACAAAATCATCGGCAATTTTCAATTATGAAGCAGGCGGAAGAAGTACTCAAGGCGGCAGACCCTGAAATCCAAATGATTATCGTGACATGCGGGAACCCGTTAACTCAGGTGCCTGACACCCATGCGGTTAAAGAAGCCTTTTCTTCAGTCAAGACGCTGGTTGTTATTGACCAATATATGACCGATACGGCACGAATGGCTGATTATGTATTACCAACGACAACTTCATTTGAAGAGGAGGATTTTTACTACTCCTCGATGTATCATCATTATGTCAATTATGGTCCAAAGCTTGTCGACCCACCGGGCGAAGCAAAATCCGATTTATGGATTTGGACGCAATTAGCGGAAAGACTTGGATTTGGGGAGGAATTTGCCTTTTCCAGAGAACAATTCCTTGAGATGACGTTAAAGCCATTGGCGCATTACGGGATCACACTTCAAAAATTAAAAGAAGCACAAACGCTGGAACTGCCAGTTGAGTATATTCCCTGGCAGGAGATGAATTTTCAGACACCAAGCGGCAAATTTGAATTTACCTCTGTGCTTAAAGGTGAGGACGGTCTCTTGAAATTAGCCGTACCGGATGAGTCTAAATGGACAAATCCTACTCTGGCAGAAAAATATCCCTATAGCCTGCTGACGATTCACCCAATGCGCTCTAATCATTCGCAAAACTATCATCTTTTCGCCTCAAAGCCGCAATTGAAGGTAGAAATTGCTAATAATATTGCAGCTGATTTGTCATTAAACAATGGTGATTATGTGCGGGTATGGAACGAACGCGGTGAAGTAAAAGGTTATATTTCTATTTTAGCCAATGCCCACCCGGACACGATTAATATTGATGAAGGGATTTGGCAGGAATTTGGCGGGTCTGTTAATCAGCTGACATCTAGCATGGAATCTGATAATGGACTGGGCAGTACTTTATATGATTGTTTAGTAAATCTTGAAAAAATAAACTAACTGCCGCCTCTAAAGCGGCAGTTGTCTTTTTTCAGACATATGCCTATAATTGTGAAAGGCTTGTCTTTTTAATTGAGGAACTAATTTTTTTAAAATAGATTTATTTTTCTAGAGGAGTGAACGTGAATGGCTTTAACAGCTGGTATTGTAGGTTTGCCGAACGTGGGTAAATCTACATTGTTTAATGCAATAACTCAAGCAGGGGCGGAGTCGGCAAACTACCCTTTCTGTACGATCGATCCGAATGTTGGAATTGTAGAAGTTCCAGATTACCGTTTACAAAAATTAACTGAGCTTGTCCAGCCAAAAAAGACCGTACCAACGGCTTTTGAATTTACCGACATTGCCGGGATTGTGAAAGGCGCAAGTAAAGGTGAAGGTTTGGGGAACAAATTCCTTTCCCACATTCGCCAAGTGGATGCCATTTGCCAAGTAGTTCGCTGCTTCGCAGATGAAAACATTACACACGTTTCAGGCAAAGTGGATCCAATCGATGATATTGAAACGATTAATTTAGAATTAATCCTAGCTGATATGGAATCCGTAGAAAAGCGCATCGGCCGTGTAGAGAAATTGGCCAAACAAAAGGATAAAGAAGCAGCAGCTGAATTTGAGGTTCTTGCGATGCTTCGCGATGCGTTTGAGGCAGAAAAACCTGCTCGTACCGTGGACTTTACGGAAGAACAGATGAAATTGGTCAAAGGGTTGCATCTATTAACGATCAAGCCTGTCCTTTATGTAGCCAATGTGAGCGAAGATGATATTGCCGATCCTTCAGAAAATGAGTATGTTCAAAAGGTTCGGGAATTTGCCAAGGCTGATAATGCTGAGGTTATTGTAATTTGTGCCAAAATTGAAGAGGAAATTGCTGAGCTTGAAGGCGAAGAAAAAACGATGTTCCTTTCTGAGCTTGGCATTGAAGAATCCGGTCTTGACCAGTTAATCCGTGCTGCCTATAGCCTGCTTGGTTTAGCTACTTATTTCACAGCGGGTGTTCAGGAGGTTCGTGCTTGGACGTTTAGAAACGGCATGAAAGCACCTCAATGTGCAGGGATTATTCACTCTGATTTCGAGCGCGGCTTTATCCGTGCTGAGACCGTTTCCTTTGATGATTTATTAGCTGCAGGCAGCCACAATGCAGCGAAGGAAGCCGGTAAAGTACGTTTAGAAGGTAAAGATTATATTGTGAAAGATGGAGATGTAATCCACTTCCGCTTTAATGTCTAATTAATTCGGCTCTGCAGCTTATGCAGAGCTTTTATATTGGCGAAAATGTGAAGGTCGTTGCTTTTCTTTTTTTCTTGTGCTATAATTTCAACTTGTGAGTAATGAATAATTGCTCCTTGCCCATTCGGGCCGTTTAGACCAAAAGGAGGTGACTGTGATGAATAAGTACGAAATCATGTACATCATCCGCCCAAATATTGAAGATGAAGCGAAGAAGGCTCTTGTTGAGCGTTTCAACACAATTCTTCTTGATAACGGTGCGGAAACTGCTGAAACAAAGGATTGGGGTAAGCGCCGTCTAGCTTACGAAATCAACGATTTCCGTGACGGATACTACCAAATCGCTAAAACTACATCTTCAGCTGCTGCAGTACAAGAATTTTCTCGTCTTGCAAAGATCAGCGAAGATATCATTCGCCATATCGTAATTAAAGAAGAAGAATAAGATTTATATATATTTCTTGGTAAAAATGTTCCACGTGGAACATCTTTCCAAAAGAAAAGGAGTTGATTCTGATGATGAATCGTGTCGTGCTTGTTGGCCGTTTAACAAAAGATCCTGATTTGCGTTATACACCAAATGGGGTTCCTGTTGCTACCTTTACTTTAGCAGTTAATCGACCATTTTCTAGTCAGTCTGGTGATCGTGAAGCAGATTTTATTAACTGTGTTGTTTGGCGAAAACCGGCTGAAAATGTGGCGAACTTCTTGAAAAAAGGAAGCCTGGCAGGTGTCGATGGCCGCATTCAAACCCGCAACTATGAAGGACAAGATGGTAAACGTGTATACGTTACAGAGGTTCAAGCAGAAAGTGTTCAATTTCTAGAGCCTAAATCTTCTTCTGGCGGCGGTGCGGGAAGAGGCAACGATTATTACGGTGCTCCTCCAATGGAACCACAAGGTAATCCATATGGCAGCAGCAATCAGAATCAGCGTCCTAACCAGAATCAAAACCAAAACCAAAACAGAGGTTATACCCGCATGGATGAAGATCCATTTGCAGGAAATGGTCAAATTGACATCTCTGATGACGATCTTCCATTCTAAGATAACCTTTCTGAACGATATTATAAAAACTAATGAAGGAGGGAATTTTCATGGCAGGAGGACGTAAAGGCGGTCGCGCAAAGCGTCGTAAAGTGTGTTACTTCACTTCAAACGCAATCACAAAGATTGACTATAAAGATGTGGATTTACTAAAAAAATTCATCTCTGAGCGTGGAAAGATTTTACCACGTCGTGTAACTGGTACAAGCGCTAAATACCAACGTAAACTAACAGTTGCAATCAAACGTGCACGTCAAATGGCATTATTACCATTCGTTGCAGGTGAATAATAAAGCATAAGGCAGCAGGGGCTCTCCCCTTGCTGCCTTTTTTATAAGGTTGAATACCACCGAATATCTAGCTAAAATAAAGAGATGGATTTCCAGAAAATTTTAGGGGTGAAGTAGTGAAAAATGTACGTAAACTAACAGAAGGTGCCATCCTTTTAGCTGCATATACGGTGCTTTTATTAATAACCATTTATATACCGCTCGTTGGTTCCATTATAAATATTGTACTTCCAGCACCATTTATCATATTTACAGCTAAAAATAATCTTAAAAATATCGCAGCCTTTTTTGTAGCCAGTATCATTATTTCATTTATCGCTGCGTCCTTTATGGGCTTAGCTATGATGCTGATTTATGGAACAACTGGTGTTATCATTGGATATATGCTGCAAAGAAATAAAAGCAGGTCTGCAATTTTAATTGCTAGTTCCCTGACCATAATGGCGGGCATGATTATTTTTTATGTGGTAACTTCCGCTTTTATGAAAATGGACATCACCCATGAACTACAGGCAGCTTTAAATCAATCCTTGAAACAGTCAGAGGAAATGGCTAAATCAGTGGGAAAAGAAAGCCAAATTGAACAGCTGAAAAAACAGGTTGATATGGTCATAACCCTTTTACCAAGCGTTCTAATTTTGGGGTCTATAGTTGCTTCCTTTATCATTCAGTGGGTTTGTTTTCCTATAGCTAAGAGATTTGGTGTAAATGTTGAGCCATGGGGAAGTTTGAGAAATCTATCTTTACCAAGAAGCATGCTGTGGTATCTTTTAATAGCTTTGGGAGCAAATTTAGTCGTAAGACCAGAAGAGGGTACCTATTTATTTTCAGTTCTAACGAATGCGATTTACATATTAGGGACGTTTATGGTTGTCCAGGGACTCGGATTTTTATTTAATATTTTCCATCAAAAGTCCATTCCTAAGGGAATTCGTGTCCTTGTGGTAATTCTTGCTTTCATGATACCAATTATTCATTATATAATAATGATATTAGGAATAACCGATATAGGATTTGATTTACGAAAACGTTTTACCAAAAAAGAGTAAGACTTGCGTTTAGGAGCTGAAATAATGCCTGCATTTTTAGAAAAGCGATCGATCCGTTACCCATTTTATGGGTTAATAGGCGTTACAGTGGTATTGCTTATAATCCTGTCCTTATATAATTGGATATTAAGCCTGGCAGGTCTTTTATTTATGTTCATCCCCCTCTACTATATGTTTGTCATCGAACGGGCTCAAAGAAAAGAAATGTCCGAGTATATCTCCACTCTTTCCTACCGGGTAAAAAAGGTCGGCGAAGAAGCATTAATGGAAATGCCGATTGGGATTATGCTCATTAATGATGAATATTATATTGAATGGACAAATCCATTTCTTACTTCCTGCTTTGATCAAGACACACTAGTGGGAAGGTCCCTTTATGATGTGGCTGACACCCTGATTCCACTAATAAAACAAGAAGTAGAGACAGAAATCATTACGCTCCATGAAAGGAAATTTCGAGTCATACATAAACGTGAAGAACGGCTTCTATACTTTTTTGATGTAACCGAGCAAACGGAAATTGAGAAAAAGTATCAGGATGACCGGACCGTTATTGCCACCATCTTTTTAGATAATTATGATGATCTGACTCAAGGCATGGACGACCAAATGCGCGGGAGCATCAATAACTTGGTCACATCTATATTAAATAAGTGGGCTCAAGACAATGGGATGTTCCTAAAGCGGGTATCCTCTGAACGATTTATCGCTGTTTTCAGTGAAAGAATCCTTCATATTCTGGAAAAAGGGAAATTTTCCATTTTGGATGAAGTTAGGGAAATGACCTCAAAGCAAAATGTTTCCTTTACTTTAAGTATTGGTGTCGGTACCGGTGTTTCCTCACTGCCGGAGCTGGGGACGCTTGCCCAATCCAGTCTGGATTTAGCCCTTGGCAGGGGTGGGGACCAGGTAGCCATTAAACTTCCGAATGGAAAGGTGAAATTCTTTGGGGGGAAAACGAATCCAATTGAGAAACGGACAAGGGTAAGGGCCAGAGTCATTTCCCACGCCTTAAAGGATTTGATTACAGCTAGTGACAAAGTCATTATTATGGGTCATAAAAATCCAGATATGGACTCTATTGGGTCCAGTATCGGAATTTATAAAGTAGCGCAAATGAATCAAAAGGATGCCTATATCGTTTTAAATTCAATGGATATGGACAATGGTGTCGGACGTCTTATGAATGAAATCCGCAGCCAAGAGCACTTATTTTCTCATTTTATCGGGTCAGAAGAAGCGCTTGAAATTGCCACTGATAAAACTTTGCTAGTTGTGGTTGATACTCATAAACCATCGTTGGTTATGGAAGAACGGTTATTGAACAAAATTGATAATGTTGTTGTTATTGACCATCATCGCCGCGGTGAGGATTTTATTTCGAATCCGCTGCTTGTTTATATGGAGCCATATGCCTCTTCGACTTCTGAGTTGGTGACGGAATTTCTGGAATACCAGCCAAAGCGCGGGAAAATTGAGATGATTGAAGCGACTGCCCTTTTAGCAGGTATAATTGTCGATACAAAGAGCTTTACACTAAGAACAGGTTCACGGACATTTGATGCAGCCTCCTACCTGCGTGCACATGGTGCCGACACCATCCTGGTCCAGAAGTTTTTGAAAGAAAATGTTGATACATATATCAGAAGGTCTAAGCTGATTGAATCGGTTACCTTCTATCATGAAGGAATTGCGATTGCCAAAGGAAATGAACATGACCTATATGATCAAGTCATTATAGCTCAGGCTGCTGATACGTTATTGACGATGGACGGAGTGATTGCGTCGTTTGTTATTTCGAAACGAAACGAAGGTTTGATTGGCATCAGTGCCAGATCATTAGGAAATATCAATGTCCAAGTCATCATGGAAAGCTTAAAGGGCGGCGGACACCTCACCAATGCTGCTACCCAGCTGTCTGGCATTACCATTGCGGAAACAGAAAGCAAGTTGAAGCAGGCCATTGATGACTACTTTGAAGGAGGAAAAAAAGAATGAAGGTAATTTTTCTAAAGGATGTAAAAGGTAAAGGAAAAAAAGGCGAAGTGAAAAATGTAGCCGACGGTTATGCTCATAACTTTTTAATTAAGCAAGGCCTGGCAGTTGAGGCCAATAATGCAAATATCAGTTCATTAGATGCCCAGAAGAAAAAGCAGGAAAAAGAAGCGGCAGAAGAGCTTGCTGAAGCCAAAAAGCTTAAAGAAACAATCGACCAAATTACGGTTGAATTAACCGCTAAAGCGGGCGAAGGCGGCCGCTTGTTTGGTTCGATTACCACAAAACAAGTTGCTGAAGAGCTGCAAAAGAAGCACGGAATCAAAATTGATAAACGTAAAATGGAATTAAATGATGCCATCCGTACACTTGGTCATACCAAAGTGCCTGTAAAACTTCATCATGAAGTAACGGCGACGTTAACGGTTTCGGTAAAAGAAGTAAAATAGTAGACTGTAAAAAATTTGCCAGTTCAATTTTAAATTAATCATGATAGAATATAAAAAGTAAGCAATGGGACGTGATCGGTTATAACTGGTCACTTTTTTTCTTGATTGGAACTCGAATATGATATGATGGATTTGAATTATTTCCTCTTCATTAGGAGGTTTTGAATATATATGAGTAATGAATTATTAGCAGACCGCATGCCCCCGCAAAATATTGAAGCTGAACAAGCTGTATTAGGGGCTATTTTTTTAGAGCCGTCTTCCTTAACTATGGCATCTGAAATTCTGATTCCAGAGGATTTCTACCGGGCAGCCCACCAAAAAATCTTTAATGTGATGCTGAATTTAAATGATCAAGGTAAAGCCGTTGACTTAATTACGGTAACGGAGGAATTAGCTGCGGCAAAACTGATTGAGGATATCGGCGGCGTCAGTTATTTGAGCGACCTCTCCGGGGCTGTTCCTACAGCAGCTAATATTGAGTATTATGCTAGAATCGTAGGTGAAAAATCACTTTTAAGAAGATTAATTCGTACGGCTACCAATATTGCTCAAGATGGCTATACCCGCGAGGACGAGGTGGATGCCCTTTTAAGTGAAGCGGAAAAAAATATTATGGAAGTAGCGAATCGGAAAAATGCCGGTGCCTTTCATAACATTAAAGATGTACTCGTTCGAACTTATGATAATATCGAAGTTATGCATAACCGTGTCGGTGATATTACTGGACTTGAAACAGGGTTCGTTGACCTTGACCGGATGACAGCAGGCTTTCAGCGTAATGACCTGATCATTGTTGGGGCCCGTCCTTCCGTGGGTAAAACAGCCTTTGCCTTAAATATTGCCCAAAATGTTGCCAAAAAAACGGGCGAGAATATTGCCATCTTCAGTCTTGAGATGGGCGCTGAGCAGCTGGTCATGCGTCTCCTTTGTGCTGAAGGGAATATCGATGCGCAAAGGCTTCGTACCGGTTCCCTGACAGAGGAAGACTGGGGTAAGCTGACGATGGCAATGGGGAGCTTGTCAAACACGGGGATTTTTATTGATGATACCCCAGGTGTACGTATCAGTGACATTCGTTCAAAATGCCGCCGCTTAAAGCAGGAGCATGGTTTAGGCATGATTTTGATTGACTATTTGCAGCTTATTTTAGGAAGCGGCCGTTCCGGCGAAAACCGTCAGCAGGAAGTATCGGAAATATCCCGCTCTCTTAAGCAGTTAGCCCGTGAGCTTCAGGTGCCTGTTATCGCCCTATCCCAGCTTTCTCGTGGTGTCGAGCAGCGTCAGGATAAGCGTCCGATGATGTCCGATATCCGTGAATCCGGGTCTATCGAGCAGGACGCCGATATTGTTGCCTTCCTATATCGTGATGACTATTATGATAAGGAATCTGAGGCGAAGAATATCATTGAAATTATTATTGCGAAACAGCGTAATGGTCCAGTTGGCACTGTGCAGCTGGCGTTTGTTAAAGAATATAATAAGTTCGTCAACATCGAGACGAGGTATGATGCCCCGCCAGGAGCATAAGGAAGAGTCAGCCATTTTTTGGGCGGGCTCTTTTTTTGCTAGATTAATAGTATGAGTACCTTTAAGGCGGCTCGTGAAACTAGAATCCTATTTTAATATTTTACGAACATATTTTAATAGGTTGATATAAAATGTTCGTGTTTCGTTTGATTTTTGTGCGCGTAATTGATAAACTATGATGGTGTGATAATAAATTAATGGACGTTAAAATTTTGGAGGTGCCTTACATGTCATCAGTAGTGGTTGTTGGTACGCAATGGGGAGACGAAGGAAAAGGGAAAATTACGGATTTCCTTTCAGAAAATGCTGAGGTCATTGCACGTTATCAAGGCGGTAATAATGCTGGACACACGATTAAGTTCAACGGAGAAACCTACAAATTGCACTTGATTCCATCAGGGATTTTTAATAAAGAAAAAATTAGTGTCATCGGAAATGGCATGGTTGTCGATCCGAAAGCTTTGGTTACCGAGCTTGCCTATTTACATGAAAAAGGAATTTCAACCGAAAATCTGCGCATCAGCAATCGTGCTCATGTCATCCTTCCTTACCATTTAAAATTAGATGAAGTGGAAGAAACACGGAAAGGTGCTAATAAAATCGGTACAACGAAAAAGGGTATCGGACCTGCATACATGGATAAGGCAGCCCGCGTTGGTATCCGTATCGCTGATTTACTAGACCGTGAAATTTTTGAAGAAAAATTAGTACAAAATCTTGAAGAAAAGAATCGCTTATTTGAACGCATTTACGAAACGGAAGGCTTTAAGAAAGAAGATATTCTAGATGAGTATTATGAATATGGCCAGCAAATTGAGAAGTATGTTTGCGATACTTCTGTTGTCCTAAATGATGCTTTAGATGAGGGCAAGCGAGTATTATTTGAAGGCGCTCAGGGAGTTATGCTTGATATCGACCAAGGTACTTATCCATTCGTAACCTCCTCAAATCCAGTGGCTGGAGGCGTAACGATTGGATCTGGAGTAGGTCCATCTAAAATTACTCATGTTGTCGGCGTTTGTAAAGCCTACACTTCCCGTGTTGGGGATGGTCCATTCCCGACTGAGTTAAATAATGAAATTGGAAATCGCATCCGTGAAGTTGGCCGTGAATATGGTACGACAACAGGCCGCCCTCGCCGTGTCGGCTGGTTTGACAGCGTCGTCGTCCGCCATGCCCGCCGTGTCAGCGGTTTAACTGATCTATCTTTGAATTCCATTGATGTATTAACTGGCATTGAGACATTAAAAATTTGTACATCATATCGTTATAAAGATGAAGTCATTACCGAGTATCCAGCAAACTTAAAGGTTCTATCACAATGTGAACCAATTTACGAAGAGCTTCCAGGCTGGACGGAAGATATTACTGGCGTTAAATCATTAGATGAACTGCCAGTAAATGCCCGTCACTATGTGGAGCGTGTAACACAGTTGACTGGTATTCCGTTATCGACCTTCTCAGTCGGTCCGGACCGTACGCAAACAAATGTTGTTCGCAGCCCTTGGAGACAGATCTAACTTTGTGTGGGAAGCCCGCTGTTTGGCGGGCTTTTTGTTTTTATTTTTTAAAAAACAAATATTTTTTTAAAAAAGTATTGCATAATTTATGATATCTTGATATTATAAAAAGCGTCGTCACAAACGATCCTTATATAAAGGCATCTGACGACGAAATAAAAGATTAGTGAATCATTTTAAGTACGAGCCATTAGCTCAGTCGGTAGAGCATCTGACTTTTAATCAGAGGGTCGAAGGTTCGAGTCCTTCATGGCTCACCATTTTTAATATGATGGCCCCTTGGTCAAGCGGTTAAGACACCGCCCTTTCACGGCGGTAACACGGGTTCGAATCCCGTAGGGGTCATCGGCATTTGGCGGTCGGCAAAAGGCTGGCAAGGACGGTCTCCTTGCTGACTGCCATTAATATAATTTTGGTCTGGTAGTTCAGTTGGTTAGAATGCCTGCCTGTCACGCAGGAGGTCGCGGGTTCGAGTCCCGTCCAGACCGCCATTAGTTGGCTCAGTAGCTCAGTCGGTAGAGCAAAGGACTGAAAATCCTTGTGTCGGCGGTTCGATTCCGTCCTGAGCCATCCCAAAAAGAAGCTTGCAAGCGCGCAGGCTTCTTTTTTTATCCTTAAAACGCTTTCTATGTAACAATACTGCAATATTTGCCCCCTGCTTTTTACAAATCCTTGTTACAAAGTTCGTTCTATACTATCCTACTCCAGTACTACTATAACCCTTGATTTTATAGGATTTTCTACCTGTTAAATTAATGATCCATAAAATAAATTCGTGGAAATTTGACTAATACATTTCAAGTAAATGTCGTAAAATGTCAGCTATTATACATTTTTGTTACATTATTAAGACTATTAATCTATTTACAAAATCTTATGGTAAAGTTAAGAAGGCTTAAAATTCTGGAAAATTCATTACTAGATTAATAGGGTTTTACCGTGGTTTAGGAGGAAAAAATGTTTTTGTTAAATACAATTTCCAAAACAAAAAAGTTAATCATAAAGACAACCATTATTACGACCTTAGCAGCCTCTGTCGTGGCTTTAAGCAATGGGCCTATTGCATTAGCGACATCACCTCAGCTAACAACCGATTACCATGTATATCTTAATGGTACATACATTGGAAACGTTACTGATAAAGCTGTAGTAGACAGAGTAATCAATGAGAAGATCGACGAATTTAAAAAATCCAATAAGGATCTAAATTTAGGTTCCCAGGTTGAATACATACCAGAACAGGTTTTCAACTCATCTGCAAATAACCTTGATACCATCCAAAATTTCAAAAACACCTTCCAGCTTCAAGCAGAAGCAGCAGCGATTGTCATCGACGGAAAGCCAGCGGTTTATGTTGCCGATAAAAATACTGCCGAGGAAGTCATTAAAGACCTTAAACTGAAATATGTTTCTGAAGATCAACTAAAGGAACTTGAGGCTAGAAAAGCACAGGCGGATACAAATCTCCCGCCATTAAAAGAGAATGAAACACGTTTATTGGATGTTCACCTGTCTAAGAACGTCACTATTGAAGCTGAAAATATTGAACCAGATCAAATATTGTCAGCTAATGATGCCGTTACTTTGTTACAAAAGGGAACATTACAGGAAAAGAAATACGCAGTTCAAGATGGCGATGCTCTTGAATCAATTGCACATAATTACGGCTTAAAGGTTCCTGAGCTTTTAGCTTTGAATCCAGGATTAACAGCGGATTCCCTCTTAAAAGTCGGCCAGGAAATTAACGTTACTGTGTTAAAGCCATATGTTGAAGTAGTCGTAGAAAAGGAAGTCAATCAAAAAGAAGTGATTGCTTATACAAATCAGGTAGTGGAGGACTCCTCTATTCCTAAGGGCGAGACGAAGGAAAAGCAGCAAGGACAAAATGGCTCCCGGACGGTCACTTATTTCATTTCAGAACAAAGCGGTGTTGCTGTTAAAAAGACGCAAACAAGCGAACAAATTCTTCAGCAGCCAGTTAATCATATTGTGATTAAAGGAACCAAAGCGATTCCTTCCCGTGGTGAGGGCAGCTTTGCCTGGCCAACTGTAGGCGGCTATGTTTCCAGCCAAATGGGCTATCGCTGGGGCAAGATGCACAAAGGAATTGACATTGCCAGACCTAGCAACAAAACCATTAAAGCTGCCGACAACGGCGTTGTTGTATCTGCCGGATACGATAATGGGGGATATGGAAATAAAGTAATAATCGACCACAAAAATGGCTTTCGCACACTTTACGGCCACATGTCATCGATCAATGTAAAAGTAGGCCAAACGGTTTCAAAAGGCACTGCCATCGGAATTATGGGGGCTACAGGTGATGCAACAGGTGTCCATCTTCATTTTGAAGTATTTAAAAACGGCAGCTTGGTAAACCCGCTTAGCTATTTAAGAAGATAACATGATGAAGTCTCTAGTACCTTCTAGAGACTTTTTTATTTTTTCAAAGATTTACCTTGCCAATCTTGACAAATGCTACTAATAGATGAATTTAAGCTGAAACAATGGTAAAGTAAAATAGAATAGGTATGACTTCTAGTGATTCTTTGATTGAATAGATTACTTTTAAAAAAGGAGAAATTGTATGGAAAAGAAAATTCTCGTTGTTGATGACGAAAAGCCAATTGCAGATATTTTGCAGTTTAATCTCAAAAAAGAAGGTTATGCTGTCTATTGCGCTTATGATGGAAATGAAGCACTTCAATTAGTAGAAGAAATTCAACCAGACTTAATTCTCTTAGATATTATGCTACCGCTTAGGGATGGCATGGAAGTTTGTCGTGAGGTCCGCAAAAAATATGAAATGCCGATCATTATGCTGACAGCTAAGGATTCAGAAATCGATAAAGTTCTTGGACTTGAGCTTGGTGCGGACGATTATGTAACAAAGCCGTTTAGTACAAGGGAATTAATTGCCCGTGTGAAGGCGAATTTACGCCGTCATCAGCAAATCCTGGCTCAGCCGGATGCTGAAGCGGAAACGAATGAAATTGAAATTGGCTCTCTTGTGATTCATCCTGATGCCTATGTGGTGTCAAAGCGTGGCGAAACGATTGAACTAACCCATCGGGAGTTTGAGCTTCTTTACTATCTGGCAAAGCATATTGGCCAGGTTATGACGAGAGAACATTTATTGCAAACTGTGTGGGGTTACGATTATTACGGAGATGTCCGAACTGTCGATGTAACCGTAAGGCGTCTGCGTGAAAAAATTGAGGATAGCCCAAGCCACCCAACATGGATTGTTACGCGCCGCGGTGTTGGCTACTATTTGCGCAATCCTGAACAGGAGTAAGGCCTTGATGAGAAAGGTTGGATTCTTTCGCTCCATACACGTTAAATTTGTCATCATCTATGTCCTCCTTATATTAGTTGCGATGCAAATTATCGGTGTTTATTTTGTCAGGCAGCTGGAAGAAACATTAAGAACGAACTTCCAAACGTCCTTAAAAGAACGCGTTAATTTGCTTGGCTATAATATTGTTCAGGAAATGGAAAAGGAAAGAACTACTGAAGATCCGAGTCTCGAGGATGATATTAAAAAGACCTTAAAGGATTTTGTGACCGGTGATATTTTGGAGGTTCAGGTGATTGAAAACGGCTCACTTAAAATCCTTGGTGCCTCTCCTTCCAGCAGTCAAGGTGTGGTCGGCCAAAGGACAACAGAGCTCCGGGTAAAACAATCGATGACCTTGGAAGAGGAACAAAGTGCCATCAAGATTGACCAGAAAAACGGTTATCGGATTTGGGTCCTCTCCACCCCCATTAAGTCGGGCAAAAAAGTGATCGGCGCCATTTATCTTGTTGCAAAAATTGAAAATGTGTTTGAACAAATGAAAACCATTAATGGCATTTTTGCAACCGGGACAGCCATCGCTTTATCGATTACGGCTGTTCTGGGCATATTACTCGCCCAAACCATCACTAGGCCAATTGCGGATATGAAGAAGCAGGCGTTAGCGATGGCGAAGGGGAATTTTTCGAGGAAGGTTAAAGTGTATGGCTATGATGAAATTGGCACACTCGCCATCACCTTTAACAATTTAACAAAAAAGCTCCAAGAGGCCCAGGCCATGACAGAAGGAGAACGAAGAAAATTATCCTCCGTCTTGTCTTATATGACAGATGGGGTTATTGCTACAGACCGTAAAGGCCGGGTTATTTTAATTAATGAACCTGCTGCAGAGATGCTGAATGTTTCACGTGAAACAGTTTTGTCCCAACCGATTGTGGAGTTGTTAGATTTAGATGATGCGAATACCTTTGAGGACTTATTAGAAGAAAAGGATTCCTTAATTCTAGATTACAGCACCAAGAAAAAACGCTATATTCTCCGCGCTAATTTTTCAGTGATTCAAAAAGAAACGGGTTTTGTAAACGGACTTATTGCCGTTCTGCATGATATCACGGAGCAGGAAAAAATTGATGCTGAACGACGAGAATTTGTTGCCAATGTTTCACATGAACTAAGGACTCCTTTGACAACAATGAGGAGTTATTTAGAGGCGCTGGCAGATGGTGCATGGCAGGATGAAGAAATTGCTCCTAATTTTCTAGAGGTAACGCGGACGGAGACGGAAAGGATGATCCGCCTGGTTAATGACCTCCTTCAGTTATCAAAAATGGATAGTACCGATTACAAGCTGACAATGGAATGGGTTAATTTTGTCGATTTCTATGACCGTATTATTGATCGGTTCGAAATGTCCAAGGAACAAAACGTCACCTTTAAACGAAAGCTGCCAAACGAGGCTATCTTTGTTGAGGTCGATGAAGATAAGATGACGCAAGTGTTGTACAATATCATTTCCAATGCTTTGAAGTATTCCCCTGAAGGCGGTCTGGTGACCTTCTCGATTGAAGAAGAGGAAGACCGAATCATTGTTAGTGTATCGGACCAAGGAGTGGGAATTCCAAAAGAGAATATTGGAAAGATATTTGACCGTTTCTACCGTGTTGATAAAGCGAGAACCCGGAAATTGGGCGGTACGGGTCTTGGGCTTGCCATTGCAAAAGAAATGGTGAATGCCCATGGCGGAGCGATTTGGGCAACCAGTCAAGAAGGGAAAGGTACTATTATCTCTTTTTCTCTGCCGTATGAGCGTTCAGAAGAGGATGAATGGTCATGAGATACGAAAATATTAAATCAGTGATTTTAACGATTTTGGTTTTGGTTAGTATTTTGTTAACGTGGAATCTTTGGACCTATCAGCCTAATTACGACAAAATGGAAAAAAGTAATTATGTTGCCGAAGTCACCGTTCGTGAAAAACAAGAGGTTCAAAAAATTGTCAGGCCTGATCAGATTCTTTTCCATATTAAAGGGCAGCATTATGGAATCAATAACACAGGTGAAATTGACAAAGTGATTAAGGAATTAGGTCAGTGGACCTTTTTTGATGTGAAAAATGTAACGGAAAAAATCGAAAATATTGAGGAACTAAGCCATAATAGCGGCAATACTGAAATTCAGTTTCCAGGGGAAGTTCCCATCGAGTTATATCGCAGTGTCTTGAACATTGAGGGGAAAAGAATACCTGCTTTCAATTTTAATCGCATTATAATTAATGTTGAGGGTTCTGATAAGGATAATGGTATTGTTTATTTTGTCTCAACTGAAAATCAGCAGGTTTATATCAGTCATATTTCCTCAAACAATTTAAACGATTTTAATCAAAGCTTTTATAAAAATGCAGCGAGTCTGCCACGTTACTTTGGATATAAGGCATCTGAAAAACGGACGCTGTTCCTGCCCGAAGGGGATCAGGAAATGATGAGGTATAAATATTTGCCAAAAGACCTTAATTCCGATGAGTTTAAAGAAGCGCTTTTTAGTAATCCAAGCTTCGTCCAAAAAAGCCCGCTGCCTGCAGGTGAAGAATATACCGACGATTCTAGCAAAATGACTGTGAATTTTGATAGCAATATACTCCTCTATGTCAATCCAACCGCAGAGGAACGATATATTGCCAGTTCGTATGATCTAGTGAAACGGAGTATTGATTTTGTTAATGAGCACGGCGGCTGGACAGACCCTTACCGCTTCGTTTCCAAAAGTGAATATAACCGCTCGGTCACCTTCAGAATGTACAGCAGGGATGGCTATCCTGTTTTTAATGATAGAGGACTATCGGAAATTACAGAAGTTTGGGGACGGGATGAAATCAACAAATATATTCGTCCAAACATTGCTTTAGAACTCCCATTAACAACTGAAATTCAAAAGGTTACCCGTCCTTCCGGCCATGATGCCTTGAAGTTTTTACAAAACAAAAAGAACTTTAAGCCAGAGCTTCTGCAAGAAATGGTATTAGGCTATCGGATGGAAAGGGATAATGAAGAAAATATGCTGATCCTTTTAGAACCAGCCTGGTTTTATCGCTATGATAATACGTGGGAAGAGATCACGATGGATGACCTGGGAGGACTGAAGCATGGATTGGAGTAAAATAAAAACGATATTTATTTTAACGTTCCTGATACTGGATGTGTATCTCCTATTTCAATTCATGAAGATCCG
Organism: Neobacillus bataviensis; assembly: GCF_019969725.1. The sequence goes on along the minus strand of NZ_JAHXYW010000014.1, from coordinate 87,306 downwards.
GGATGCCAATAAATATGAGGTTTTAACAGAGGCATCGGTTGAGGAAAAATTGAAAGTGGATGAAATCAAATATGTAGAACTGCCGAAGAACCCAATTAAGGCTCAATATCTTAGCGCTAAGCCGAAAACCTTTACCAAAGGGGATATTGAAAAACTAAAGGATCAGTCTGCTTCTCTTAAGGGGCCGGGGACGACACTGCAGTCGACGCTGGAGAAGCCTTTGCAGCTAAATTCTAAGTTTGAACCAGCAGAGCTTTCGTCTTTTTTAAACGAAAGTGTCCTGTACGGTGACCATTATCTATTTTGGGAGAAAAATGATAAAAAAAATACAATCACCTATTTTCAGCAAAGTAACAATATGCCTTTGTATAACAATATTAACGGGATGATCACCTTCAATTATAATTCCAGTAATCAAATTGTTTCCTATCAGCAAACCTATCTTGAAGGAATTGATAAGCTGGCGGAAAAAGAAGAGATCCTCCGTCCGTTAAAGGCGATTGAAACGCTTCATCAAAAGGGAGTCTTGAAACCGAAGAGTAAAATTACGAAGATCGAGCTTGGCTATTCGACTCTTGTTCCGCTGTCGGCCTCCCAATTATTAGCGCCAACCTGGCGCTTTGTGGTCGATAATAAGGAGAGTTTGTTTGTAAATGCCTTTGAAGGTGAGATCATTGATTTTAACAGCGAAGAAAAATTAAGTGTGGAGTGAAACTGTATGTCTTTACGATATAGCATTCTAGCAAGCGGGAGTACTGGGAACGCCCTTTATGTAGAGTCAGACGAACATTCCTTTCTAGTGGATGCCGGCTTTAGCGGCAAACAGATGGAGACGCTTTTTCAGCAAATTGACCGCGATATTAGCAAGCTATCTGGTATCTTTGTCACTCATGAGCACAGCGACCATATTAAAGGGATTGGCATTCTCGCACGAAAATATAAATTGCCTGTATACGCGAACGAAAAAACGTGGCAGGCGATGGAAACAAATGTAGGAGTAATTCCTACAGAGCAAAAGTTTGTTTTTAACATGGAAACGGTGAAGACCTTCGGTGCCGTAGATATTGAATCGTTCGGCGTGTCCCATGATGCTGCGGAACCGATGTTTTACGTGTTTCATAATGGAGGAAAAAAGCTTGTTCTCATTACGGATACAGGGTATGTCAGCGACCGCATGAAGGGGACAATCTCCAATGCTGACGTGTACATTTTTGAGTCCAATCATGATGTGCAAATGCTTCGTATGGGACGCTATCCGTGGAACATTAAACGAAGAATCCTCAGCGATGTCGGCCATGTCTCTAATGAAGATGCGGCCTTGGCAATGAGTGATGTGATTGGCGATCGGACGAAGAGAGTCTACCTCGCCCATCTAAGCCTTGATAATAATATGAAAGACCTAGCGAAAATGTCTGTAACGCAGACATTAGAGAGTCGAGGCCTGATTGTCGGAGAACAATTCGATCTTTACGATACAGACCCGAAAATACCGACTATTTTAACAGCAGTATAGTGTTTTTTCTAAGAGCGAAGAGCAATCTTCGCTCTTCTTTTATAAGTATGAAAAATCTATGAACAAAGTCGTAAATTTTATGGAATAATTGTCAAATTTTTTTAAATTTAGGGCTGGGAGAGTATAATTGTTATTATAAGCCAAAATAAAAGATAGAAATCATTTCGAGAGAGAGGAATGGTGTCCAGTGGGTTATTATGATGATCATTCACAGGGGCGTTATCGGGAACAGAAAGGGAATCGGGGCGGAATTTTTATTGCCAGCTTAGTCGGTGCTATCCTTGGAGCGATAATAGTGATCGTTGCTCTTCCAGCCCTGTCTAATCGAGGGGTACTCCCTTATAAAATTGAAACCAATCAAAATACGGCTACCAATACAACAGATAATACAAATCAGCAGAACGTCATTCACCAGCAGGTATCCTATGACGTTAAAACAGATACCACTGATGCCGTTGATAAAACAGCTGCAGCAGTTGTTGGCATCAATAATATCCAGTCAACGGGATTTTGGTCTGACAATGGGAATGGCAATGGTAATGGTAATGGCGATAACTCTGAAGAGGCAGCGGGAACAGGCTCCGGTGTTATTTATAAAAAAGACAACAACCGGGCATTTGTTGTCACCAACCATCATGTTGTTGAGGGTGCGACCAAACTAGAAGTAAGCCTGACAGATGGAACGAAGATTCCTGCAAAGCTGCTAGGAAGTGATATTTGGACAGATTTAGCAGTCCTTGAGATAGATGCCAGCAAAGTAAAGAAAGTTGCGGTATTTGGAGATTCCGATAGTTTAAAAATGGGTGAACCAGTCATTGCGATTGGAAATCCACTTGGTGCAACTTTTTCAGGATCAGTTACACAAGGAATCATTTCAGGTCTTAAACGGACCATCCCTGTTGATATCGACCAAAATGGGGTTGTCGATTGGCAGTCAGAGGTTCTGCAGACAGATGCCGCGATTAATCCGGGAAACAGCGGCGGCGCGTTAATTAATATGGCCGGACAGGTGATTGGGATTAACTCCATGAAAATTTCCCAGGAGGCGGTTGAAGGAATAGGATTATCAATTCCAATCAATTCAGCTAAGCCGATCATTGATGATCTCGAGCATTTTGGCTCTGTCAAACGTCCATATATGGGTGTGGATTTAAAATCAGTATCTGAAATACCTGCTTACTACCAAGCGGAAGCATTGAAATTACCGAGCGATGTTAATTACGGCGTAGCCTTAAGACAGGTAGTTCCCAATTCTCCAGCAGCACAAGCAGGATTACAAGAGCTGGATGTCATTGTTGAGATGGATGGCCAAAAAATAAATGACGTCATCGACTTGCGCAAGCACTTATATCAGAAAAAGAAAATCGGCGAGAAATTGAAAGTCAAATATTATCGCGATAGCAAGCTTAAAGAAACGACACTGACTCTGTCGGGAGAAAGATTACAATAAGGATGAAGAAAACAGGATGGCGGAAGCTGTCCTGTTTTTATTATGATATGATAGTGGTCGTATGAGAGGTATATGGAACGTAAACACTAGGATTAAAAGAGTTAGGAAAGGTGAAGATGAAAGATGATTTATAGTTGTGAGGAGCATGTGGATAGTGCTTTAGATACGGTTGTGGATGAAACAGAAACTTTCCCGGTTTTATCAAAAATTGGTGTGGATAATTTATCAACAACCTGTGAATATTGTCGAAACCCGGCTGTATATATTGTGGCGAACAAGTGATTCCATACTAAATGTGGATAAAGATGTGGATAATGTGGATAACTTCTGTGGATATGTTGTTTGTAACCTGTTTGTAATCTGAAAATAAAGGGCTGTGGATTGTGAATATCTCGATTGTGACGGTTGGTAAATTAAAAGAGAAATATTTGAAGCAGGGAATTGAGGAATATTTGAAGAGATTATCGGCCTATGCAAAGGTCGAAGTCATCGAAGTTGCCGATGAAAAGGCGCCGGAAGAATTAAGCGATACGGAAATGCAGCAGGTAAAGCAAAAAGAGGGCGAAAGAATTTTAGCAAAGATTAGCCAGGATACATATGTGATCGCCTTAGCGATTCAAGGAAAATTACAATCATCGGAGGAACTTGCGGATACATTAGATAAGCTAGCTACATACGGAAAAAGCAAAATTGCCTTTATTATTGGGGGATCCTTGGGGCTTAGCGATGAGGTGTTGAAGAGGTCGAATGAAAAGTTGTCCTTTTCAAAGATGACCTTCCCCCATCAGTTGATGAGGTTGATATTGGTTGAGCAGATTTATCGGTCTTTTCGGATTAACCGCGGTGAACCTTACCATAAATAAGAGGCAGTTTTTATATAGCTAAATTATGTATCTAATGACTATATAAACAACCACGCTCTTTAGGGGTTTGGGGGTTGTTTATATGGTCATTTTTATATTTTTATTTTACGTTTCTCGTAAAATAGGAAGGGTGCAACAACGGAAGGAACCGCCAGATTTAATGATTTCTGTGATATCCACCTCAATAACTTCAAATCCCCGGTTACGAAGCTGTTTGTTTACCTTCCTATTGACCGGCAGACTAAATACCCGTTTGTTGCCTATACTTAATACATTTGTGCCCAATTGAAATTGTTCTTCTTGCGAAACTTCAATTAATTCATAGCGTGAAGCAAAAAACTCGATGTTTTTTTTCGTTAAGGCATTTGGGTAAATAAGGGCCACTTCAGGTGAAACGACATTAAATATACAATCTAAATGCAGGTATTTATCTTTAAATGGGATGGTAATGACATTGAATTGAGTCAACAGACTCTGTAAATGTTCAGCTGCTTTTTGGTCTGTCCGATTGCTGAGCCCCACGTAAATTGTTTCTCGATCAATCACAACATCTCCGCCTTCAATTCGTTCCTCGTATAAATTATAATAAGAGATTTCTTCATCCTCCAGCCATTGTTTTAAAACGTTTTCCTCCCCTGCACGAACATCTGTTGCCATCTTGGCAACAAAGATTGTTTGCCCTAGTGTAAAACCAATATCCCGAGTAAATACTTGTTCAGGATATTTTTTATGGTAAGGCAATAAAATAACTTCGATACCATGTTTCTTTAGTGTTTTGACAAATTCACCGTGCTGTTCGAGCGCACGTTCAATATGGATACCTTCATTTTTAAAATGCTCTTGCGTTTCATTAATTACTTCGCGGATTGTCATATATTGAGGCTGACAAAGGATTACTCGTCTTAATACATCGTATTCACTCATGCAAAAAGTCTTGTTGTTTGTTATTGGGCTTTCTGTCATTTTTTCGCCCTCCTGTATTCTCTCTTTAATCTAGGTTTTCCTAAACGTTCGTTATTATTTACAAACGAACAGTAGGAAAATCTCTTTCACTATAGAATCTTTGATGAAAGGATTTTTTTGTTCAATAATTTAACTGATGGGAAAGAGAATAATAGCAAAAAAACCGCCATTTTAATAGGTGCGGTGAACCGTACCTATTAAAATGGCGGTTTTTAAATTATTTACTCTAATATTTTCAGCCTAAATAATTTAAACCTTTTAAAGACAGGCGTTGATTATGACTGCCTGTCTTTAAAAGGTTTATTTCAATGTTAGTAAATATTTTATTAAAGCATCTTGTTCTTGCGGAGAAAAACCTGTTGAAGCATCTATCCAATATTCATGCCCTTGTCCTGTCACATTTGATTTCCTTAGACTTTCCGAAGTCTGATTTGCTTTTATGACTTGAGTTCTCAAGCTTTTATCTACTAATGCACGTAAACTGTTGTACGGGTCAGGTAAAATACTTTTATTTAATGTTCCTTCTGGTCCTAACTGAGTTTTAATATTTGCTCCAACTGCAACCCCTCCGTCATGTAGATATGGCGCAGACCAATAAAGGCCAATAAGACTAGGAACTTTATATCCTCCATTTGTATTGCCAATTCCAAACGCAAGATTGATTTGCCCAGGGTTTAGGCCTTGAGTCGGAACTTTTAATACTAATGCACCTTTTGGTACAGGCACAGGTGTATCAGGTGAATAAATCACGGGATCTATCAAAAACTCGCCTGCCTTTTTTAAACCAAGCGCACGCGTCGGTTCCGTACCAATTTTTTCTACGGATATAATTTGATTATTGGTATAAAAGCTTCCTGCATGGCACGATATACAAGAACCCTGTGCAAAAACTCGTTTGCCTAATTGCTTTTCCTTATCAGTTATCTTTACGGGTGCTTTTGGAGGAACGAGAGTATTTTGAAATGCTGACATAGCATTGTTTTGTTCCCCTGCTTTTGTTCCCGGAGAGCCAACTATAACCCCATTCGGTGATACAAGTGAAGACCTCGGAAAGGTGGGCAATTTAATCGCTTGGTTTACACCAGGAGCATCTGGGGTAGGATCAACCTGTGCAAAAAACTCTGAAGGCTTCTTTCCTTGTGTTGGATCAAATCGATATTTCGGATTCGCCGCATTCTGCAGAATGGTTCCTAAATATACCTCTTTGTCGATGCCAAGAAGAGCTTGACTGGCTTCGGCAATCGTCGTCAAATCAGAACCTTGGGCGTGAACGGCATTATTTAACGTACTTAAACCTTTAAACGGTCCTGCCATGGCAAAACCACTCCAGCTGTAAGGATGATCCCCTAAAGTGAAAGAATCCGGGATCTGCGTTGGATTACTAATAAAATCACTGGAAATATCAAAATTTCCCTTAGGCCATTTGATTACACTATCATCAACAGCCGCTTCCAATCCCCTTGAATCCGGTAAGGGTTCTTTTTTTCCTTCGCTTGTTACAACAGTTTTCTCTAAGTTATTAATATAATCCTTTAAAGATGCAATGTCAGTACGTGCAAAATAAGCTGATGTGTTGGTGCCTAATGCAAGGAGAAGTCCGAAATTAGCATCTGTATTAACGGCCCCCTCAATCACTCTTTGATTAACTGGATCAACAGTGGCATGGCATGCTGCACAACTAAGTCCAACTTTTAACCTTCCCTCTGATTTTACTAGCGGCAAACCCAGGACTTCGTCAGAACCTTTTGCCACATCAAAACCAGTATCCACTTTTGTTCCTTTTTTATATGTTTTTCCTCCAATTGTTATGGTTTCAGCCAATTCGACCTGTAAATTTGTTGTCCCCTTACCGTTTAATTCTTTTATTGCTTGTTGGAAATTTTCAATGGTAAGCGGTCCGTTAAAAGCTCCAAGAATATCGGATAAAAAGACTTCATTCCCAAATGTTTCTTCATAAAATGACTTTCTTCCTAAATCCAAGAGGGCTTGATCAATTTTTACTGCACCGTTCTTGGGAGATAATACCTTTCTTCCTTTTGCTGTTTTCATTAATTCATGAGCCTTTTTATTGGATATGGTTCTTCCCCAGAGGTCGAATGCTGGTTTGTCCTCAACCTTCTCCCCTGTCACCTTTTCAGGTTCTACAATTTGATTTTCTGAAGGAATAAAGGCATAAACTGTTATACCTAAAGCTAAAATGAAAGCTAAAATAATACCAAGACAATACATCCATTTCATCCTATTACCGCCTTTATAAGAACTAAGTACAAAAAACCACCCTTAATTTTCCGCCTTTACGGAAGAAATATACTTATCTAATCCCTGTTTCGAAACAAAGTATTAGATAAAAACCTGACCCCTTAGGCATTCACCTATCTCTATTTTTAAGAATATGCTATAAAACAAATAACAGAAGGAGGCATATATGTATGTATCACCATTTTGGGTATATAAAAAGATGTGAAACCGTTCCTGTCACATATCCTCCACAATACCAACCCCAACATCCGGGGATTGAATCCTTTATGATTCCAAGACCTATATCCGAAAACCCTTATTATTCTGGAAGCGGAAAACTGCGGAACAAAGCAGCTATCATAACCGGCGGGGACAGTGGGATCGGAAGGGCTGTCGCCATTGCCTTTGCAAAAGAAGAAGCAGATGTGGTGATTGTCTATTTAAATGAACATGGTGATGCATTAGAAACAAAAAATAGAGTAGAGCAATTGGGAAGAAAATGCCTAACGATTGCAGGCGATATCGGGGATGAGAAGTTTTGTCAATATGTGGTTCAGAAAACAATGGAGGCATTTGGACATCTTGAAATTCTCGTTAATAATGCTGGAGAGGCAACTACCCAGGCAAGTATCAGTGACATAACCCCGGCACAACTAAAACGTACATTTCAAACAAACATTTTTTCATTTTTTTATCTCACACAAGCAGCCATTCCCTATTTAAAAACAGGAAGCTCTATTATCAATACAACTTCAATTGCTGCCTACACTGGAGATGAAGACGCGATCGATTATGCTGCTTCCAAGGGAGCAATTGTCTCTTTTACCCGCTCTTTAGCATTATCCGTCGTTTATCAAGGAATTCGTGTGAATGGGGTTGCTCCGGGACCTGTATGGACTCCTCTTATCCCTTCAAGCCTCCCACCAGAAATTTATGCAACATGGGGAAGCAACACCCCAATGAAACGTGCTGCCCAACCTTTTGAACTAGCCCCTCTTTATGTTTATTTGGCGTCGGACGACTCCTCATATGTAACAGGACAAATTCTTAATATAGACGGAGGAACCGCTATAAATGGATAAAAATAAAACATTTATTAAACGAGCAAGAAACCGCTAGAATTGATAGTTTCGGGCAAATTGCTAAAGTATGATATGATAGCATTTACTGATATATTTGAAGGAGGAAGTGAGCGTAAGTGATAAACATAACCATTCCAAAACCAACTGTTACTATTACCAAACAGAATAATCCTGAGCTAAGTAATATTTATGGGTTTACAGAATTCCATCTTATCCCTAGGGATAAGGGGGGGATTTTTATGTTCTATAACAATAATCAAGAGTTACTATTCGTTGGTAAAGCGAGGAAGTTGCGACAAAGAATTAAAAAGCATTTTGAGGATACTGTATCCCCAATCAAAATGCATAGAGATGAAGTCACTAAAATTGCGGTTTGTGTTATCGAAGACCCTGTATATAGAGAAATTTACGAAACGTATATTATTAATGAACTCAAGTCAAAATATAATATAGACAAGGTGTTTTTTAGGTGAAATTTATGATTTTTTGTATTTAAAAAGGAAAACAGAAAAATCAAGGCCTTCCTGACCCCAAATTTGAAATCCGTAATCTCCGTAATACTAAAATCAAATATAAATATAAAAAGAGTGTGGACCGAAATTTTTTTTGATTCGGATCACACTCTTTTTTTACCATTTTTTTGGCTCATAATTAAGTTCGTTAAATAATTGAGTTCGTTCTTTCTTTGATAAATCTCTCCATTGGCCAATAGGAAGGTTCCCTAAATGGATATTCATGATTCGTGTTCGTTGCAGTCGACAAACCTCATATCCCAAGGCAGAACACATACGGCGAATCTGTCGGTTTAAACCCTGTGTTAAAATGATTTGAAAAACATATTTAGAAAGCTGTTCTACTTTACAAGGCAGCGTTTTTGTATCTAGTATTTCTACGCCTCCTGCCATTCTTTTTAAAAACTCTGGAGTGATTGGCTTGTCTACTGTAACGATATATTCCTTCTCATGCTTATTTTCAGCACGCAGAATTTCATTAACAATATCTCCGTCATTAGTCAGGAGGATAAGACCCTCTGAATCTTTATCCAGTCTACCTATATGAAATATTCTTAATGGATGGTTGACTAAATCAATAATATTTCCTTTAATATGTCTTTCTGTTGTACTAGTAATGCCAACAGGTTTATTTAGGGCAATATAAACGTAATTTTTATCCACTTTAACCGGATTTCCACCAATACGAACATCATCCCCTGGTTCGACTTGGCTCCCTAATGTGGCAACTTTTCCATTAATGGACACTTTTCCTTCACTAATCAACTTATCTGCACCGCGTCTAGATGTTTTTCCAGACTCGGAAATATATTTATTTAATCGCAGGTTAAACACATCCTTAAAAGGAGATTGTGCTTTAAGAATAACCAACCAGTCCCGTATTTTCAAGCACATATTAAAACCTCATTTAGAAGAATAGCGGTGAATCTTATCATAAGTAAAAGTATACGCAGATTCTCGCTTATGCGGGTTTTGTTTGTTTTTGGTCCAAATGATGGCTTAGAAAAGTTAGAAGACTGGCAAAGATTGCAATCAACCCGCCGACCAATGTCACACTCATCAAATTCCCTTGATGGTAAACCATTCCACCTACTGCGGAACCCAAGGCAATACCTACATTGCTTGCGACTGGCATCAGTGAAGCAGCGAGTCCTGTCGCTTTTGGTTGATAAATGCCTGCAAGGTCGATCAAATAAAGCTGGGTAGATGTTGTTAAAAGGATGGCCATTAATGACATCAAGCCAATATTAATCAATCCAAAGAGTAAATTATTTGTCGTCCAATATAAACTGACCAGAACAATTGCTTGAACAAGAAAGACAATGCGAAGGCGTCCGATTGCATTGAAGCTGGCAATTTTACCAGCGAGTATGTTGCTGAAAATCGAAATAAATCCGTATCCAAACAATATCAAACTAATTGAATTACTCGGTGCTTCCATTCCATTCAGGATCGGAACAAGGTACGTATAAACGGCATATGTCGCTCCAAATCCTAATGATGGAATGAAAAACGCCATTAAGATTCGCGGGTGTGTCAACAAAGAAAATTGATCACGCATGGAACTGCGAAATTGGCTGAGCTTATTAGGCAAAATGAAGAAAGATGCCAAAAACGCAATTCCACCCAGAAAAGTCGTTAACAGGAAGGTTGCATTCCAGTTGTACCATTCAGCGATGGCAGTGCCAATTGGTACTCCAACCACGTTTGCAAGAGTAAAACCACCGAAAACAAATGATATAGCAAGTCCCCGTTTGGCGCTTGGAATGGTCTCACTTGCAACAATCATGGCAAGGGAGATTAAAACTCCTGTTACAATCGCCGTCATCATCCGAAGTGCAAGGAGCATGATGTAGCTCGTCGAAATCACACACAAAGCATTCAGGATGATGAACAATCCTATTAAAAACAACATCCATTTACGCTTAGGAAAATGGCTTGTTGCGCTCATTACGAGTGGTGTGGCAATGGCAAACGTAATGGCAAACGCAGAAACGAGTGTGCCTGCTTTTGCATTGGTTATATGGAGACCTGAGGAAATATCAGTTAAGATCCCGACGATAACAAATTCGCTTGTTCCGAGAACAAATGTTAATAAAGAAAGTGTAAAGATGAGCAACCAATGTTGCTTGGATAATTCAGTAGAGTACATAAATACCTCTTTCCTAGATGAATGTAAATGTGATACAAGGTAGAAAACAATTTAATCATCATACCATGGTTTCACGTGGAACAAAAGAGGCTTATTTTTTATAAAACTGCTGCTTAAAGAGGTGCGGTGAACCGTATCATAAGTAAATGAGGTTTTAAGTATATCCATAGGTACGAGCTGACCATGGTTTGGGAGGAATAAAATTGAGAAAGCAATTAAAGAAAATGTTAGAAGCACGGAAAGACGAAATAATCCATATTCGCCGGTATTTACATGAAAACCCAGAGTTGTCTTTTAAAGAAGAACAAACAGCTCAATATATTTTAGATTTTTATAAAGGCAAGGATGTTGAAATTCAATCCAATGTCGGAAATGGACATGGAATCATCGTGACGATTAAGGGCGGAAAGCCGGGAAAAACGATTGCACTTCGGGCCGATTTTGATGCCCTTCCGATTTTGGAAGAAACAGGACTTCCTTATAAATCAAAGAATGAAGGAGTCATGCATGCGTGCGGGCATGATGGACATACGGCCTATTTAATGGTTCTTGCGGACTGCCTGATTCAATTAAAAGATGAAATCCCAGGTACCATCAAAATTATTCATCAGCATGCAGAAGAAGTACCGCCTGGCGGTGCCAAAAGCATTGTTGATTCTGGGAAGTTGAATGATGTTGAAAATATTTTTGGGATTCATTTACTTCCAATGGCGAAAGCCGGAAATGTAGGCTATCACAGCGGTTATTCATTTGCAGGAAGATCATATTTTAAACTCGGGATTCAAGGTGTCGGCGGTCACGGCTCTTCCCCGCATTTAGCAAATGATGCGATTGTTGCGGGCTCATATTTTGTAACAGCTGTTCAAACCATTATCAGCCGCCGGCTAAATCCAATGGATATGGGAGTTATTACGATTGGTTCCTTTTCATTTGTACTTTCTAGGATTTCTTTCACCATTGCCGTCACATCCGGGTTATTCTAATCCATAGTTTCCGCAAACTACATAACCTACTGATTTTGCAGCAACGATCAATGCATCCTCGTCAATATCAAATTTCGGGTTATGGTTGAAATAAGGCTTTTCTACACCTTTTGGTCAGTATACTTTTTAGGTCACATATGTCTATTAGAATGATATTTAATAAGCTTTGCTAAAAGGATCAGCCCTTTTTCAAGGTGTTCTATTGAAGCGTAAGAATATGAAATCCGAAGGTGCTGATAATCAGTTTTTTCATACACGCTTCCTGGATTTAATAAAATCCCTTCTCGAAGGGCTAAATCAAATAGTTTTCGAGTGGAAACTCCTGACTGCAGCTTCAGCCAAATATAAAATCCGCCTTTTGGTTCGCTCCAGGCAGCTATTTCAGAAAAATACTTCTTTAATATTTGAATGGTGAAATCCCTTCTGAATCTTAATTCAACCCTTAGTTCCTTTAAGAAATCCTCGTACAAACCACTACAAAGCCACTTTTCTACAGCATATTGGGAAATAGAACTCGATCCATAATCTGTTTGCATTTTAATATCTGCCAAACGTTCAATGACAGGTTGTGGCCCTACAATCCATCCAATTCGTAAACCAGGGCTCAATGTTTTGGACACACTTCCGATATATAATACATTCCCTTGTGTGTCATGAGCTTTCAAAGGCTTTGGCGGCGAGCTTTCAAACCATAGATCACCATAAACATCGTCCTCAATGATAGGAAGGGATTCTCTTTGACAAACCTTTAGTAATTCAATTCTTCTTCTCTCAGACATTAAAGTGCCTGTTGGATTGTGAAAGTTAGGTATCGTATAAAGCAACGTCCCATTATGCTGCCGCTTTATACGTCCAATGGAATCACATCTAATCCCCTCATCATCTAAAGGAATCCCAAATAAATTCATACCTGCAGATTGGAATACGTGTACGGAGTTCAAATAGGAAGGTGTTTCATGGAAGATGGTCGAACCTCTTTCTAACAGTCCAATTGATATCAATTGCAGTGCTTGTATCCCTCCGGAAACAATTAATATTGATTCAGGCGAGGCTTCAATTCCTTTTGATTGTAAATAGTCGCTTACCGTTTTTCGCAAAGATAGACTTCCTTTAGGCTCGATGTATCCAAGTGATAAAAAATGTCCATTTTCTATTTGCAGTATTTTTTTCATCTTTTCGGTTGGTAACAAATCTGGTGAAAGTTCGCCCGTTCCAAGCCGAGTAAAGGCAGGGTCTGCTTCAGCCTTATTGATTTCTTGAATGATCGATATATTGGGCCTATGGATACCGGATTTTACATAACTAATCCAATCTGGTAGAGGTGTTGACGAAAGCAGGCCCCAGGTATTATTAATCACCCTTGTACCGCTTCCAATCTTAGATTCAATGAGTCCATCAGCAGTTAGTTCTTCTAGTGCGATTACAATTGTACTGCGATTTACTTGAAATAGTTTTGCTAAATTTCTTTGTGGAGGGATTTTAGTCCCTATGGTCCACTCACCGTTCATTATTTTCATTTTCATATAGTTATAGATTTGCTGATGCAAAGGAATTGCTGAGTTTTTTTGTGGTTTCCATTCTATATCAGACATAGGCTATCTCCGTTTTTTTCTTTTATTATAACCAAATGGTTGGATTAAATCCCATCCAATTGGTTGGAGACATCGAGCCCATCCTCCGTTATCCTAAATAGGAATAGGAGGAATTATTGTGGAACCATTCTTTCATGGAGTCATATTGGCATTTGGATTAATTATACCTTTAGGTGTCCAAAATGTATTTGTATTTAATCAAGGAGCGACGCATAGAAAGTTCACAAATGCTTTACCTGCCATTTTAACAGCAGGGGTTTGTGATACAATTCTTATTTTTATGGCTGTGGCCGGTGTATCCATTATTGTTTTTAGTTTTGAATGGTTAAAGATTTTACTATTTTTAATTGGCTTCATTTTCTTAGCCTATATGGGATGGGTTATGTGGAAAAATACACCTGAAGTTAGCACTGATCAAGAGCAAAGCCGTTTTTCTGCACGTCGTCAGGTTACCTTTGCTGCGTCTGTGTCCTTACTTAATCCTCATGCCATAATGGATACTATTGGAGTTATTGGAACTAGCTCAGTGGCTTATACAGGATATGAAAAATGGATATTTGCTATAGCCTGTATATTGGTGTCTTGGCTTTGGTTCTTCTCCCTAGCAATCATAGGTAGAAAAATGGGTCAAATTGATAGAAGTGGGAAGCTCTTAAAACAAATGAATCAAGTTTCCGCCCTGATTATATGGGTTATGGCTATTTATATGTTATTTCAATTGTTCTCTCCCCTGCTGTGAAAAAGGTGCCCTAAAAGGGCACCCTTGCTATTTCTACACATCTGTTTTATTTAAAATCGGCTGATTCGTTGCAATGCTTAGCCTTGTTTTCAAGAAGGCTGCCGTGCCTAAAAATACCCGTGCCTCCACTACAAGTGCGAATAAGAGGGTGCCTGTTGCAAGGTGAAGCATCGCCCACGAGATATCAATAACCTTCATAATCGTCAGAACTCCTAATACTAATTGAATGAAAACCGTTATAGCCGAAAAAATGAGCCGATTCTGCAGTTTATCTCCCCATCTGTTTTTGAAAGACAAATAGACAAGAAAAAAGATGTACAAGGCTGAGACGAAGGCTAATCCCCTATGAAGGGTTTGAAGCATTTCTGGAACTGTCATTGGCAAAACTGAATCCCTACAAGCAAATGCACCACATATCATTCCCAAAGAATCGTGCTTCACATAGGCCCCTAAACCAAAAATCACTAGCAAAAGAAACAGGACAATATTGAAGTGTCGTTTTATTCCTTTTGTTTTTCAGATTGAAAAGCAGGCTGGTGTCGAATATCGCCCTTTTCTTCTGTTCGCCGCCAAATCCAGATGAGACTTGTCAGAAAGAGTAAAGCAATGATTAAGTGACCTGCAATGACACTCGTCGGCAAATCTTTTAACACTACGATTGCCCCCAGCATGACTTGAATGATAAGCAAAACAATCATCCAATATCCAACAGTTCGAGCTGATTGATTTGCATTCGTCCGTAGAATTTTGGCGAATAAAATAAAAGAAACAATCCCAAGAATGGCACCAATAACCCTGTGCGTGAATTCAATCAACGTGTCCCCATGTAAGGTTGGTACAACATCGCCATTACATAAAGGCCATTCAGGTCCACATCCCATCCCAGATTTTGAGGAAGCCACATAGCCTCCAAAAACAATTAATAAATATGTGAGCAAAATCGTTAACAAAGCTAATCGCTTTATTGTCACGCTCACCCCTCTTTAATTAGTAGCTTATTACGAAAACATCCCCATGCTTCGCATTAGCATTATTGCCTGATTTTCCTGATGTTAAGGAGGATGCTTGTGAACATTTTGTGAACTAATTTATGAAAAATAAATGAGAAACCAATTTCCTGCCTAAAGCAAATAAAGAAGGTCATGCATATTTTATGGATAGATATTTACTATCGTACGATAGTTTATCGATCAATGTTGCATAGGGAGGGTAGGTTTTTGGCACGAACACCATTAGCAAGCATCCTGCAGAAATCCTTTGCGCTGGCTAGTGCTGAACTGGAAAAACAAACAAGCACTGGACAAGCCATCACATCACAAAAAGCTGCTCCAGAAACACAAAAGAAGCAGGCTATTAAATATAACCGCGATGGAAAAAATAATCCGAAAATCGTTATTGTCGGGGCTGGATTGGCGGGCCTCACAGCCGCCTATCGGCTAAAGCAGGAAGGGATTCTATCAACTGTTTATGAAGCGACAGACAGGGTTGGTGGACGATGTTGGACGAGAAGGGGCTTCTTCAAGGACGGGCAAATTGTCGAACGGGGCGGAGAATTAATCGATACGGGTCATAAGGAGATTCAAGAGCTGGCAAAGGAATTTGGCTTGGAATTAGATCATTTAATCAAGTCAGAATCCATGGGCACGAAACCTTTTTATTTCTTTGACCAATCCTCTTATTCTTTTCAAGAGGTAACAAATGACTTTTTGAGCATCTTGCCAAAATTGCAAAGAGATCTAGATGAAGTAGGTGAAACGACCCTTTATAATCGTTTTTCGGAACGTGGATATGAACTGGACCATATGTCAATTGTCGATTATATCAATGAAATTGTGCCAGGTGGAATTGAATCGAAATTTGGGAAATTACTAGAGGTTGCCTATACCCTTGAATTTGGAGCGGATGCTAATTTGCAGAGCGCATTAAATCTCCTTTATTTGCTAGGATTTACTCAAAAAGATCAATTTCAAATGTATGGCGACTCTGATGAATGTTTTCATATTAGGGGTGGTAATGATCAGCTCCCCACAATGCTCGCAAAAAGTTTAGATGATGGTCAAATTCAATTTCATTCCCAGCTGGTAAAAATTGAGCAATTTGCTGAAAATGAAATCAAGCTTGTTTTTCGAAATCGCGAAAGGGATTGGGAAGTTGTTGCGGACAAAGTGATTCTAGCTATTCCTTTTAAAATTTTAAAAACAATAGATTTTGAGAATGCCAGTTTTCGAAAGTTAAAAAAACTAGCAATTGAAGAGCTTGGAATGGGAGTCAACACGAAGCTCCATGCGCAATTTGTCGAACGGTTCTGGAATGATATCGGCAATAATGGTGAGACTTTTACGGATACTGGCTATCAGCAGACGTTTGAGTCAACCAGGGCTCAGCAAGGTAATTCCGGCATATTGGTTAATTTTACAGGCGGCAAAACAGCGGCTAAGCAGTTTGCTTTAACTGAAGCGGAAATAAATGAGACTACGAAGCAATTTTTGGACAAGTTAAACCATGTTTTGCCGGGAAGTGTCAGCAATTGGAATGGCTTAGCGACTGTTGATCACTGGCTTAGCAATCAATGGACCAAGGGCTCTTATTCATATTGGAAGGTTGGCCAATATACGAAGTTTGCCGGGGTTATGGGGGAACGGGAAGGCAATATATTCTTTGCGGGTGAGCACACATCCATTCATTATGCTGGTTATTTAAATGGAGCGGTTGAGTCTGGAGAAAAGGCAGCACGAGAAGTCATCGATGATATCTTTAATAAGGAGTAATTTAGGGAAGGAGTACCATCTAGATTTAGGGTGCTCCTTTTTATTATGCGGCGGGCAATTCAAGAAACTTGAATTTATAGGAGGAAAGTCTCAAAATAAAGATATTATTTTTTGATGGAAATTGGAGGAATAGTCAGTGGAGATAGGTATTAGTACATTTGTTGAAACAACACCAGATGTTCAAAATGGCGAAGTGATTAGTCATGCCCAGAGAATACGGGAAGTGGTGGAGGAAATTGTCCTTGCTGATCAGGTAGGATTGGATGTTTTTGGTGTCGGTGAACACCATCGAGAAGATTTTGCTGCTTCTTCCCCGGCGGTGTTGCTTGCAGGAGCGGCATCACAGACAAAAAGGATCAGGCTGACAAGTGCAGTAACAGTGCTATCTTCGGCAGACCCAGTCCGTGTATTCCAAGATTTCGCTACGCTGGATGCCATTTCAAATGGACGCGCAGAAATTATGGCGGGACGCGGTTCGTTTATCGAATCCTTTCCATTGTTTGGTTATGATTTGCAAGATTACGATGAACTGTTTGAAGAGAAGCTGGAGTTATTGTTGAAAATACGGGAATCTGAAAAAGTAACCTGGAGAGGAGGATACCGTCCGGCGATTAACAATCTGGGTGTATATCCAAGACCAGTGCAAAACCCTCTTCCTGTTTGGATTGGAAGCGGCGGTAATACCCAATCTGTCATCCGTGCAGGAATGCTTGGATTGCCGCTTGTTTTAGCCATTATTGGAGGCAGTCCAATGCAATTTGCGCCCCTTGTTAAGCTTTATAAGCGAGCGGCAGCACAAGCCGGACACGATGTATCTAAGCTGCCTGTTGCGTCACATTCACATGGTTTCATTGCTGAGGATACCGATACAGCAGCGGACAAATTTTTCCCTCCTACCCAGCAGGTCATGAACGTGCTTGGACGTGAACGCGGCTGGGGTCATTACAGCCGTGCAAGCTTTGATGCCGCACGAAGCTTTGAAGGAGCGCTGTACGTTGGCGATTCAGAGACGGTGGCAGAGAAAATTATACACCTCCGCAAGAACGTAGGAATCACTCGCTTTATGCTTCACGTACCGGTGGGGTCCATGCCGCATGAAGATGTCATGAAAGCAATTGAGCTGCTGGGGACAGAGGTGGCGCCGCGGGTTCGGGAGGAAATCTCACGATGGGAAGCGGAACAGTAAGCCCTAGTTCGGCCGGAACATAGTCTTTTATCAATGTTCCTACAAACAGGAGAAAAATCAACAAAAATTGTTCTAATGTCAATTGTTAACAAAAGGATTCTCCTTCAGGGCTGTCGAATTTTCACCTTATGAAGCTTCTGAAAGGACTATTACCTATGTGTAAAAAGCATGTGAATGACTTACCATTTTATCGAAAAATTCTATTACTTTCTTTTCTTATCACCTTTGTGGCAGTTGTTTCGACAGCGGGGTTTACATTCTTTTATGAATCGAAGCAGCTAACGAATCAGTTAACAGATCGGGCCAGAGGCGTTGCCAGTCTTTGGAGTGTCACGATCCCAGCTGAAGAAGTGGAAAAAGCCATCGACTCCCATGATCCTAAAGCTCCATCCATACAAAGGTTGAATTACTCAGTCGGCTTGATTCAAACAAGAAACGCTAAATATCTAGAAGGATATATCATGGAAGCAAAGATAGAAAAAGAGAATGAATTGGAATTTTTAGCAGTTTCAAAAGCAGATCAAACCTCTGAGATTAACAGCTTTAGCAAGTATAAAGCAGGCAAAGAATTTCTTATGGCCTTTAAACGTGCCATTTCCGAAAAAAAGGTAACAAGCAGCGGTCATTATCATGATCGTTATGGTGGATGGATTACTGCCTTCCAGCCTATTTTAGATAACGATGGAAAAGTGATTGCAGTATTAGCAGTAGATGTTGATGCATCGACAATTGATCACTTTAAAAGGAAAATCGGGGTGTATTTATTATCTTCATTGTTAATTATCACAATGTTGATTTATTTTATATTGAGATGGGGGCTAAGCAAAGTTTTGAAGCCCGTACATGAAATCATTTCCGGAATTGATGCAGTGAGTTCAGGTAATTTTGATGTTAAGGTTGGGATATCAAATCAGTCTGACATGGGGAAATTAGGAAAAAACTTTAACCATATGACCGCACAGTTGACGGAACTGTTTGAAAGGCTATCAGAAACTTATAAAGAATTTGGCTCAATACCAAAAAATATCGGCAATGTCCATCGTGTGGAAGAAGCCATTTGTGAAATGGAAAAAATTATTGCTAAAACGAAAATCCAAAAGGAATTGCAGCGGGCTGAAAAAATGAATGCGATTGGGCAGCTTGCGGCCTCTGTTGCTCATGAAATCCGTAATCCAATGACGGTTGTGAGAGGTTTTTTGCAAATTTTTTTATCGCATGAGCAATTGAGTGAATCGGAATTGTCTTATATTCAATTAATGCTTGATGAGATAAACCGGGCTGAGAAAATTATTAATGATTATTTGTCGCTTGCAAAACCTGATCTAGATCATATTGAGATGGTAAATGTAACGGATGTTGTCATAAAAGTAGCTGATTTAATGAACACCTTTGCCTTTATGTCGAAAAACATTTCTTTGAAAACCAATTTGGATGAAGCAGTGTTTGTAAGAGGTAATAAAAGTGAATTAAAACAAGTGATTATTAATATTGTCAAGAATGGTATTGAAGCCATGCGATCAGGCGGTATTTTATCCATTAACGTTAAGAGTTTTAAAACCTATGGATTGATTGAAATTAATGATACCGGTATTGGCATGTCGGCTGAGGAAATGGAACGACTAGGGACGGCTTTTTATTCATTAAAGGAAAAAGGAACGGGTATCGGGCTAATGGTTTGTTATCAAATCGTAGAAAGAATGAAAGGCAGAATTGAAGTGGAAAGTGAAAAAGAGGAAGGAACGACCTTTAGAGTATACATTCCATTATGGGTAGAAGGAAATCTATAAAACAAAGGCTGTCGAAACTGACAGCCTTTGTTATTTTCATTTTATTATTTTCTCCAGGCACCATCCGGTCCTAATCTGTATTTTCCAATCCATGTATTATAAGCCATTGCCCCGTTTGGATAGAGGTAATACCATTTGCCGCCTGTATAGATCCAGCCAGTTTGCATTGCCCCGCTAGCCGCTAAGAAATACCAATTGCTGCCCCATTTCAGCCAGCCTGTTTTCATCGCTCCGCTTCCAGTCAGGTAATACCAGGTACCCCCTAATTTGATCCATCCTGTTTGCATTTCTCCATTTGAATTGAAATAGTACCATGGCCCATTAATTTTACTCCATCCCGTTACTTTTCCCCCGGAAGGCAGATAATAAGACCATTTTCCATCAACTAAATCCCATCCCATTTTTACAGTCAGCATGATTTGATCTTTCGTCGTGGCATTTTGTGCAATGTCTTGGGCAGTGAGGGAAACTGTATAATCGTCTTTTTCTAAATTCGTTAATGGTATTGAGAAACTGCCATCGTCTTTTAAACTAACAGAATTAGAATTGTAGATATTTCCATTTTTCTTCTTTATGACATAAGTCAATTTTAGATATTTATTTACATCATAAGGTACTCCATATTGATTTGCTAAAGCCTTATAATCTACGAATTTATCAGTAACAGTACCCGTTAAATTGTAGGCTGCACCTTTGGCAGTATGCTGGCTGTCGATGTTAATGACAGGTTTTGTCCTTTTCACAAAAAGCGGATAGAGATTCACTTCGTAGCCAGAATCATCAACTTCGTCAGGTGTATAGGATTCAATTCTAAAAGCATAAAGTCCATCAGGCAGCGTCCGATAATCTAATATATCAGGGTGGTAGTCAAAATATTGCCCATCGAAAATTCCAGTTTGAACTCCGACTGAATCCAATCCGTCTTTATAATAAACATCTCCCAGCCAGCCATACTCATCAATTCCTGAATCTGGGTTGGACAAATTATAGACATAGATAGTGGTTAAACTGCGTTCTACTTTATTTTCATACTTGATAACGGCTGTGTCCCCTCTTCCATCACCATCTGGGGAAATGGCACTATTACTGACAGAGAACATCTTAAATACATCATTTTCTTGGATTGGGTCTGTTGGAACAGGAGCGATTGGCAGCGGTCCCCCAATGACAGGCGGTAGCAAGGATGTGGTTACTTTTGCAAGACGATTTTTAGCAGACCGTTCTTTAAGGATGGAAGACAGAGGGCGGCTTTGCTTCAGCCCATCAAGTTTAGATGCCGCCGACACAGCGGGCGCAAATAGAGGGAATACTAATGTCATAGATAATAAACTACTTAAAACCAAACGGGGTTTTCTCTTTTTCAAAGGACATCCTCCTTTAGCACTAAATAATATGTAACTTTATCATGGTAAAAGATGGGTGTAAATAAATACCATTCAACATATTTTTTAACGTAAATAGACATAGTTTGAAGAAATAGATGGTGACTATTTTTTAAAAAGGTATTGTCGAGAGATAAAAAGACTATTATTCTAATTTTTTTGAAAAATTATTAAAATATTACAAGTTTCTCACCAAATTATGACAAAAACCTCCCGTTTGACATGTTACTGTAATAATAACTACATTTATGGGGAGAGAGATATGATAAAAAAATTATCAATTGTTTTTGTGTTCCTATTAAGTATCTTGTTATTTAATGGCCAAGCAGACGCAGCAAGTTCTCAGTTGATCATTATTAACAAAAAGACTAACACTCTAGCATTTTATAATGCTGGCAAGTTAGTCAAAACCTTTAGTGTTGCTACAGGGAGATCAAGAGATTTAACTCCTGAAGGCACATTTAGGATTGTAAATAAGATTAAAAATCGTCCCTACTATACAAAAAATATTCCTGGGGGCGACCCGCGCAATCCGTTAGGTGACCGCTGGATGGGACTAGAGGCAAGGGGTACATATGGTACAACATATGGGATTCATGGAAATGCCAATGAAAGCTCAATTGGTAAATACGTAAGCTCGGGCTGCGTGCGCATGCATAATACCGAGATCCGTTGGCTGTTTGACCAAGTCCAATTGTATACTCAGGTAATCATTACTTACTCTAGCAGCAGCTTTGACGCAATTGCAAAAGCAAATGGTTTTTCAGTGAATACGGATGGCTGGGTGCTATCAGGCGGTAAGTGGTACTACTATGTTAAAGGGGTTGCCCAAAAAGGATGGCAGAGCATAAACAGTAAGTGGTACTATTTTGATGGCTCTGGCGTAATGAAGACTGGCTGGCTTTCTTATAAGAACCAGTGGTACTATTTAGATAAATCCGGTGCAATGAAAACCGGCTGGGTCTATGATAAAGCAAAGTGGTATTATCTAGATCAATCGGGAGTCATGAAAACGGGCTGGCTGTCATACGGCGGCAAGAAATACTTCCTTGAACAGTCTGGTGCGATGAAAACCGGATGGCTTTTATCAGGAAATGATTGGTATTACTTCATGCCTGATGGTTCAATGAAAACGGGCTGGGCCTTAGTTAAAGGAACTTGGTATTACCTCGAAGGCAGTGGAATCATGAAAACAGGCTGGCTAGACCTATCTGGACAGAAATACTTCCTCAACAGTGATGGCGGGATGGTTATAGGCTGGAAGGAAATTGAAGGAAAATGGTACTTTTTCAAAAATGACGGTCTAATGGCTTTCAATACGGTGGTTAAGGGTTATAAACTAGGTGCAGACGGGGTCTGGATCCAAGTTGAATATGTTGCCTTAGGAGATTCCCTGGCAGCAGGTATGACCCCAACTGGCGATGATCGTCATGATGCAAATGGAAAAGATTTAGATTTAGGATATCCAGATTATATTGCAGAAAACTTTGCAGGAGCTTATCAATTGCTTGATTTTGATAACTTTGGTGTTTCAGGATATACAACTGATAATGTAATCGCTCAATTAAGTAATCCAGATGTTCAAAAAGAAATAAAAGAAGCTACACACGTTACTCTTGATATTGGTGCGAATGACCTGCTTAAAGCTCTTCCAGACATTCAGGCAGACCCAACTAAAGCGCCTGCGGCAATTGGAACTATTGCAGCAAAGATAAATGCAATTCTTGGCACAGTTGATCAGTTGAATCCAAATGTAAAGGTTTATGTAATGGGCTACTATAACCCATTCCCATATGAGACGGATCCAATTAAGACTGCACAATTAAATCAATTATTAACAGCATTTAATAGCCAAATACAAGTACAGGCTACAGCTCATGGAGATACATTTGTCCCGACTGCTCAAGTAATTAATGTAGAGAACTTTCAAGAATATCTTCCTATTCCAACTAGCATTCATTTAAGCCTTGCAGGCTATCAAGTAGTGGCTGGGGAGTTTTGGAAAGCAATAGACTAATAGAAAAATAAATATATCAATTAACAGGGCACCCTCCACAACGGGTGCCTTTATTTTATTGTGCCTATCGATACTAACTGGGGAAATGGCGGAAATAATGGATTATGGTGTCCACTATAAAAATAATGCAGTTTAAAGATTACGACAGGCTGTATTGACCATCAACGCACCAGTAGCGAATGAGGAAGTGATAATTTTAGAACCTGAAAAAGATAATTGGTCTAGTTGTTGGGATTTTATTCAGTTATTGGGAAGCTTTGCGGCAACGGTAAAAGGATGAGAGTAGACAGAATAACGTTGGTGGTTTTCATAATGTAGATGGTGCTTTAGGTTTTTTGTTTTTTTACGTAGACAAACACGTTTACTTGTTTACTTTGTTGTATGCATGGTGTTTACAAATATGTAAACAAGTAAACAATTCGGTAAACAAAATTGTAAACAAGTATACAAACCCGTACACATCTAGTAATGACACCATGTATACAGGTTTGTCCTATATGTTTACAAATTTGTATAATAAATCATTACGAACGCAAAGGTATATTTTTTGGGTCTATTAATTCTACAATAGATTTTTTTAATTTGGTGAAAACAATTAAGGAATCCAGATTTTCAAAAAGAAATAAAAGAAGCTATACACGTTACAATTGATAATGGTGCGAATGACTTGCTTGCAGCGCTTCCGGCCATTCAGGCTGACCCAACTAAAGCGACGACGGCCATTGGAACTGTTGCTGCTAAGATAAACATAATACTAGGTACAATTAATCAACTAAATCCAAATGCAAAGGTTTATGTAATGGGCTACTATAACCCATTCCCATATAATCCAGCACTGCAAGATCAATTAGCTCCATTATTAACAGCGTTTAATGGCCAAATTCACGCATAGGCAGCAGCACATGGCGATACATTTGTCCTGACTGCTCAAGTGATTAATGTAGAGAACTTTAAAGAGTATCTTCCAATCCCAATGAGCATTCATTTAAGTCTTACAGGCTATCAAGTAGTGGCTGGGGAGTTTTGGAAAGCAATAGACTAAAAAAATAATCATATCAATTAACAAGGCACCCTCCACAAAGGGTGTCTTTATTTTATTGTGCCTATCGATACTAACCGGTGAAATGGCAGTATTAATGGATTATGGTAATGTAGATGTTGCTTTAAGGTTTTTAATTTTTTGCGTAAACAAATACGTTTACTCGTTTACTTTGTTGTATACTTGACGTTTACAAATACGTAAACTTGTAAACATTTTGGTAAACAGATATGTAAACAAGTATACAAAGCCGTAAACATCAGTAATGACGGTATGTATAAAGGTTTGTCGTATATGTTTACAAATTTGTATATTTAATCATCATGAACGAATAGTATATTACTTGAATCGATTAAAACTACCACGGTTTTTTAAATTTGGCGCAAACACAACCTGGAGTATTCATTTACGCAGGTTTTAGGAGATTCCTGTTTGGCAGGGCCAATCCCAATGGAGAATATAGTTGGAAGTAATCGATGGTACTCAGAATAGCAGAGTACAGCCAGAGTACAGCGATTAATATGAATCAATTTCTTAACTTGTTCTTTGAAAGAATTTATGGTTCTGCATGAGCAATCATGAAGCTATACGAATAGTGTTTCTTTGTGTCAACTTTAACTATAGATAAACAGGAGTTGCACCACTTATATCCAAAGTACTAGTAGTCTAGTTTTTTATTGTAGTTCCTCTCGTATACAAAACCGTATACATGTTTACATGATTGTTTACAGAGAATGTATACACGTAAACGGAAATGTTTACAAGTCTACAAAATTGTACACTTAGCATGCTTAAGCATTGTATACACTATTGTAATCAAGGTTTACAAAAATGTTTACTCTTTGCCGTTGTTTACAGAATGTTTACTTCTTTACACTTGTATTTCGTTTCTGTTGGACTATTGAAGAATCTATTAATCTCCTATAACCTATTAGTACATGCTAGTTTTACATATCTATATTTGAAATTAAATCTATTAAAGAAAAAGGAATGATGTATATGACAAAGTCCAGAATTGCTGCCATTGATGTAGGTAATGATTCGATAAAAGCTATTTTCGGGGAATTAGAGTATGAATTAAATATTCCTAATATTATTGCAAGGGACACTGAGGATCGTCCTGTAATTGGGATTGAAGAACTTGATAATAAAAATCCATTAGACGGAATCCATGTAAAAATCCACTCCCCTGCCTTGAAAGAAAATAACGTAATCTATCGTGTAGGTAATTTAGCCACTAAGAGTAATAATGCTACCGAATTAGATCCGGGCAGCAGCAAGTCAGAAGAAGACCAAACCTTAATTATGCTATTTACCACATTAGCGTTAGATGCAGTAAAAGATGATGCCACTTTCCTAAAGACAAAGAATATCATTGATGCCAATTATACATTAGGCACTGGCCTCCCCCTTCGCGAAGTAAAGGAAGGAAAAGATGCCGGATATCGTTCGAAATTAATGGGCTCTGTCCATCAAGTTGAATTTTTAGTAACTCCAAAATACCAAGGCTTAAAGGTGAACATTAAGTTCAATGAAGTAAAGGTCTATCCGGAAGGATTTGCAGCTTACATTAACCTTGTAATGGATAATAACTTAAAAATTATCAATAAGGACTTAATTGATAGACGCATTCTCATTCAAGATATCGGCGGTTTATCAACAGATATTGCTGTCATCAAAAATCGAAATGTTGATGATGATAAAGCCCAGGGCTTTAACCTAGGTGTTTCTGAATCATTAGAGGCCATTCGTGAGGAAATTAGAACGAAGCACGGTGTGGAACTGGATAGCCGCCGTGACGTAGTTGAAATCATCACACGAAAGAATGACCGGAACCACATTATGGTAAAAGGAAGCAGAACAAGTGTCCATGATATTACTGATCGAATTCTGCTTGATCTAGCAAAAAAACAGTATCGTTTATTACGAAATGTATGGTCAAAGAACTCACAAACGGAAATCTGCTATTTTGTTGGCGGCGGGGCCCATGTATTGAAGGATTACATTAAAACATTAAATAATAATCTCGACGGATATAATCTGGAATTCTTTGAAGACGATAAAGAAAGTATTTGGATGATGGCAAATGCCTATTATAAACTCATCATGGATTTTGCCAGAAAAACTGATAAACAAAACAATGTTAAACAACCACAACCACAACCTGTAAAAAGCTAAATAAGGTGATGAGATGAAAAAGGCTGCGACCAATGATATAACAAGGGGCCAGGCAATATCCTTCCGGGTCCCTTCCGATACACCTGACCATATTGTCAAGCATCTTCAAAAATTGAAGGAAACCGAGCGCAGAAATTTTTCAAGTAAAATTGCGGAATTCGTCATGCAGGGAGTCAGCAGTTCGGTTTCACGTGAAAAAGAAACCATTACGATTCCCCTCCCCCAGAGGCTGACGAAAGCACAGCGGGATTGGCTAAAGCATGAGCACTCTGAGGCATTGCTTGGGAGTATCCTTTTTCAACTGATTTCTGACCCAGTTCGTGCAACCTCCCTTTTAGCATCTTTAAATAGTAAATCTTTGGATATAGATGAGGCTTTATACCTTCAGGAGAAAGTATTTCCTGAGGAACTTTCTGCTAGCTATCAAGAGGTGTCTGCCGGGATTGGGGAGGATACTGTCCCTGTTGATCTAAATGATTTAGAGGACGATTTAGATGGGTTTGATTGGGATAGGGCGGAAAAAGTGCAGCCGACCATTACAGAAGTGGTTGAGGGTGAAGGAAAAGATGAAGTAGAGGACCTGCTTGGCGGGTTTTTGGCGAATATGAATAAGTAAGAAAAACAAGCCATGATATAAAAGTCATGGCTTGTTTCCATTAATGACTATGGTTCGGCAATTTTTTGGCAGGGCGATTATCCCCTTGATGTTCTTTATTTTTCCTGTCCTTTTCCTGCTTTTCGCGCAAATCCTCTACAAATTCATGCGTACTTTTGTTATCCATTCCACAACCCTCCTTACGATTAGAACAATGGTTAATGTATCCATTCCATCCTAAAAACATACAATTTCTCCCCTCCTTTAACAGATATTGGATTTAAAATTTACTTACCGTACATAAGTATTAAAGAATGGAGGAGGAGTTTGAATGTTATTAACGATTCTGATCATTCTTTTGACTGTATTTATCGGCGGTCCGCTTTACTTTTTCCTCTGGCTGCGCAGCTTGGCAAAAAAGCCGCAGCATTCCATTATCAGGGCCTATCCCTATTTTGGCTGGATCCGTTATGTTCTCGAAATGATGGGACCGAAGCTGAGGCAATATTGGTTTGACAGTGATAATGGAACGGGACCATTTTCCCGTGCTGATTATTTAGGGATTGTTTTTTCAGCGAAATATCGCAGCGATCTGTTGAGCTTTGGCTCGAAACGGGATTTTGAACAGCCCGGTTACTTTATCGCAAACGAGTTATTTCCTCTCTTAAATGATGAATTAATGGTTGATAATCAGGAAAAAGTCCATGCGATGAAATATAAAATAGACCATGAGGGATTGTTCACACGACGAGAGCGCCTTGAAGAGGATGAGATTACTCGCTGGCTTTTTCATGAGGAGGATACGATTGTCGTCGGCCCGGAACGACGGGAGCCTTGGAGGCTGCGCGGGCCTTTTGGTGCCTCCGCAACCTCCTACGGATCTGTTGGGGAACATTACATTCTTTCAACGGGACATGGAAGCAAGATGGCAGGCGGTTCATGGATCAATACGGGTGAGGGAGGAGTGGCGCCGGAGCATCTGGAAAGCGGTGCTGATGTCGTATCCCAAATTGGTCCTGGATTATTTGGATATCGTGATGATGAAGGCCGCTTTTCACTTGCTGAATTCAAGATGAAAGCAGCAGAACCAATGATTAAAGCCTTTGAGCTTAAGTTCGGCCAAGGGGCAAAAATCCGCGGCGGCCACCTTGAGGGGGCAAAGGTCACAGCAAAGGTTGCCCAAATTAGAAAGGTTCGGGAAGGTCAAACGATCAATTCACCGAATCGCTTTTCCTTTTTGCAAAATGCTGCGGAAGCGCTGCAATTTATCAAAACACTGCAAGAAGAGGGCGGAAAACCAGTTGGAATAAAAATCGTTGTGGGCCATCACTCGAAACTGGATGAATTGTTTGAAACGATGAATCGGCTGCAGATTTATCCTGATTTTATTACGGTTGATGGCGGTGAAGGAGGTACAGGTGCGACCTTTAAATCGATGGCAGACTCGATGGGGCTTCCCCTTTTTCCTGCTTTAATTGCAGTTGTCGATAAAGCGTGCAAATATGGGGTCCGCCGTAAGTTCAAGATTTTTGCGTCAGGAAAGTTAATTTCGGCTGATAAAGTAGCGATTGCTTTGGGAATAGGTGCTGATGCGGTGAACTCAGCCCGCGGTTTCATGATTGCAAATGGCTGCATTATGGCCCTGCAGTGCCATACAGGTAAATGTCCGGCAGGCGTTACGACAACGGACCCGAAACATCAGGAGGCCTTGGTGCCTGAGGAAAAAAAGTGGCGTGTGATGAACTATATTATTAATGTCCGCCAGGGACTGTTTGCCCTATCGGCAGCCTGCGGTATTGATACGCCAAGGAAATTTACCCGTGACCATATTGTTTTTAAAGCTAGTGATGGTCAGGTGAAGAAGCTGTCTGAGCTTTTTCCCTTGCCTGAATCGGAAAACTTGCGATGATTTAGAGTTAGCATTATATTCATAGTGGAAACTTTTTCTATAACAATAAATCTATTATCCTACTAATCTAGACTGGGTGGTGGGACCTTTGGGGCTGCCGAATGATATTGTTCTCGAAAACGGTATTTTAAATGAAAAGTTAATTATGAAAAGGGAGATTCTTTATAAGGGCATGAACGGCAGGCTTGTCGAACGATTTTATTTGTCCTTGGCGGAAAGCTATATTTTTAAGCCTCTGACCAATAACGATCAATTAGGTAAGGAAGCGTGGATCCATGAGCAGGTACTCCCCCATTTCCCTGCTATTTTTCCTAGAATACTTTCTTATTCGGAAAGTGATAATCCGGAATTGAGCTGGATGATTCTAGAGGACCTCGGCCAGCTTACGCATAAATTTAATGAGGAAACCGTGTTGGGCGTGGTAAAGTGGGTGGCTTGGTGGCATTCCCTCCCAGTGGGGAAGCTTGGGAATCTCCCGGTTAAAGGGCTAAAGCCGCAAATTGGTGAAATTGTTGCAGAAATTTGTGATAGACGGGAGTCGTTTTATCAATTACTGCCGCAATTACAGATTGACGAAAAACTTATTCAGCATATTTATGCTTTGCTCGGCGAGGTGGAATTTTCAACGCATCAGGTTTTGTCACATGGGGATTTACATGTCGGAAACTATGCCTTCGTGGATAATAAAATGATGATTTTGGATTGGGAGCACACGCACCTTAATACGCCATACTGGGATTTGTATCATGTTTTGGATATGTCTCATCCCCTTTTTCCAAGGACGATTACGAGTGAATTTCGCGAAATGATTTTAAAATCGTATCTTAGCCAAGTGAAGTTAGAGATAAATGACTATAATTTTATGAAGGAGTATTATTTGTTCGCGGCGGCTTTTTCCATTTGGATGCTCCTGCTGATTCAAAAGGACTTACAGAATAACGGCGGAAAGTGGTCGGTGGAACAGCTGATTACGCAGCGGGAAGAGACGGCTTGCAGTTTGCGGCAGTGTGGTGCTGCTCTCTTTTCGACAGAAAAAAGCTAACCATGGGGGTTAGCTTTTTTTGGTTAAGCTTTTTGCTCGGTAAGTTTGATGATTTCAATCACGGTGTTGGTGGCATTGATCATGTTATCAACGGAAATAAATTCATATTTGCCGTGGAAATTTTCGCCGCCGGTAAAAATATTCGGCGTTGGCAGTCCCATGTAGGATAATTGGGAGCCATCAGTGCCGCCGCGAATTGGCTTCGTAATCGGTGTAATGTCCAGATTTACCATTGCCTGGTGAGCAATGTCGACAATTTCTTTTACTGGTTCGATTTTCTCTCTCATGTTGTAATACTGGTCTTTTAATTCTAGCTGGATGGAGTTTGTGCCGTATTTTGCTTGTAGGTCCGCAACAATTTTTTCCATCGTGGCTTTTCTTCCATTGAATTTTTCCTTGTCATGATCCCTGATAATATAGTGAAGCTTCGTTTGTTCAACCTCGCCATTAAAAGAGATTAAGTGGTAGAAGCCTTCGTATCCCTCGGTATGCTCTGGGGCTTCTTGTGCTGGAAGTTTACTATGTAATTCCATGGCAATTTTCATGGAGTTGACCATTTTGTCCTTGGCCGAACCAGGGTGAATATTCGTTCCTTGGACAGTAATTTTAGCGGCAGCTGCATTGAAGCTTTCGAACTCCAGCTCCCCTAGCGGACCACCATCAACGGTATAGGCATAGCTGGCATTGAAGGCAGCAACGTCAAACTTATGAGGTCCCCTGCCAATCTCTTCATCCGGTGTGAACGCAACGCGGACCCTGCCGTGCTTGATTTCCGGATGCTTAATTAAGTAAGCCATCGCAGTCATAATTTCGGTGACGCCAGCCTTATTGTCCGCACCAAGGAGTGTCGTGCCGTCGGTGGTAATTAAGGTGTGACCCTTATAGTCTTGAAGACTTGGGAAATCCTTAGGTGACATGATTACTTTTAGTGCTTCATTAAGGACGATTTCTTGGCCATCATAGTTTTCCACGATTTGCGGATTCACGTTTTTACCAGT
Source organism: Neobacillus bataviensis (assembly GCF_019969725.1). The sequence goes on along the minus strand of NZ_JAHXYW010000014.1, from coordinate 56,318 downwards.
AAAATCAGTTGCGGTATCGACATGGGCAAGGAAGCCGATGGTTGAGACTTGCTTTTCTGTGTTGGATGGCAGGGTTGCCATCAGGTAGCCATTCTCATCAAGCGTGATTTCTTCCATCCCAATGGCTTTTAATTCATCTTCGAGCATACGAAGCAGTGTCCATTGACCTTCTGTTGATGGACAAGTTTCACTGCTTTCATCAGATTGAGTGTCAACTTTTACGTAGGAAGTAAATCTTTCAATCAATTCGTTTTTCACTATTGCTACACTCCCTTGTTAGGTTTTTGTACATGAATATCATATCATTTTGTGGGAGCGGTTACACATTTTAACGGGGAGCGGAATCTAATTATCGGATAGCGTGCTCCAATCAGCGGATAAGGCGAGTCAATTGGCGGATAACGCCCTCCAATCATCAAAAAGCAAACCCAATTATCGGATAGCGTGCTCCAATCAGCGGATAAGGCGAGTCAATTGGCGGATAACGCCCTCCAATCATCAAAAAGCAAACCCAATTATCGGATAGCGTGCTCCAATCAGCGGATAAGGCAAGTCAATTGGCGGATAACACCTGCCAATCATCACATTAGAAAAAATTATCTCACCTTAAAGAAATTTATGTTATTGAAGTCCATCATATAAGACCGATATCGGTATTCACCATCACTTAAGAGATTCATACTTTGCAAAATTCGTTTAGCTGTATTGACATCATCCACCCCCAAAAACTCCCGACACTCCCTATTCGTAATACTTCTCTTAAAAATCAAAAACCACTCCAGCAAAGCCCTTTGATGGGCATTGTGGTCACTCGCCCCGCAAAATGGACAATTCCAGGTCCGTGGCAGTTTAATCATTCCAAATCTGCCGCATTCCTCACATCTCACCCCTGGCTTAAAATCGCTAAAAGGTATCGAAAAACTCTCACTTATTGGCTTTGGAATAAATCGTTGATGACTGGCTAATAATTCATTAGAAAGCCAATGGAGGGTATCTATATCCAACTGTTTGCTTTGTTGAGGGATGCTTCGAATGTAGGATGGTATCAAATTGGGGAATAATATCTTTGTTTTCGCAGGAGGAACGGCCACAATTTGCTTTGGATACGCCAGTACAACGGCACCGTAAATGGGGAAATTGATGCCGCGGCTTCTTAGCCAGGCACTCAACAAATCACGGTTCCGCTCTAATTGGAAGACAGGGCTTTCATAGCCATCCCTATGCCCATCTTCTCTGGTCCGAATCAACTGAGGGGGATTATCCTTAAACTCCAAAACGCCCGCAATATTTTTAACTTCTAAAACCAAACCATACCAGGGAGAGAAAAAAAAGTTGTCCATTTGAAATTGCTCATCAGATGTGGGAGATAAATCGTGGAAAATGCGGTGTTCAAATGGAAATGAATGTTTTCGGAAAATCTCAGAAACTCTTTCCTCCCCTCCAATTCCGGCCTCGACCGAAGCTTGTTTTGCAGCCAAAATAGGCATACAAGGATGGCCGCTGGACAACCGATTTTGAGCAGCAATTAATCCTTCTAACTTTAATGATGGATCTCTATTTTTAAGATTAATGTTCATCCACCTCCTTCACCATGCATGTTAGCACATCGATAAAAATCCTACTATACATTTCATAATTTTGTTAAAAATATAGATTGACCACTATTGACCACAGGAGTCAACGGGATTATAATGATGCCATTGACCCACATGGTCAACAGAAACAAAAGGAGGGCTGGCACAGTGTTTTCAAAGTTTCTCAGCCTAGAAAAGGAAAAACAAGATCGAATCATCAATGCTGCCATAAAGGAATTTGCCCAGAAAGGATATGATAATGCCTCAACGAATGAAATCGTGAAGGAGGCAGGAATTTCAAAAGGGCTGCTATTTCATTATTTCGGCAATAAAAAGCAGATGTATTTCTTTTTATTTGATTATTGCACTACTCTCATAACCGACGAATATTACCAAAAGGTAAATTTTAAAGAAACAGACTTTTTTACAAGGATCCGGCAGGCGGTTATCGTCAAAATGGAAATGCTGGGTACCCATCCAGATATATTTAAGTTCATTCAAGAGGTATTTTTGGAGGACTCTCCAGAAATAAAAGTGGAGTTTGATAAGAAGAAACAGGAAATGACCCATATCAATATGGAGAAGTTTTATGAGGGCATTGATTATTCCAAATTTAGAGAAGATGTTGATCTCAAAAAAATCTTAAAAATCATTACTTGGACCTTTGAGAAAATGAGTGATGAGGTCTTATATCAAGCAAAAATGGCACCTAACCATGAAATTGATTATCAAAAAATTCTGGATGAAACGGAAGAATATTTTCAAGTGTTAACCAGATGTTTTTATAAATAAAGGGGGCTATTAACGATGAATGTGATTGAAATTAAAAATCTAACAAAGACCTACGGGAAAGCAAGAGGAATCACCAACATCAGCTTCAATGTCGAAGAAGGTGAAATCTTTGGATTCATCGGGCCCAATGGTGCTGGTAAATCCACCACCATCCGCACGCTGCTGTCGCTTATTTATCCAACAAGCGGCACCGCGAGCATTTTTGGCAAGGACTGCATCCAGTTTGCCCCGGAAATAAAAAGGGAAATTGGCTACCTGCCGTCGGAAGTTTTTTACTATGACAATATGAAAGTGAAAGATCTATTAAAATACTCAGCTAGTTTTTATAAAAAGGATTGTAGTAAGAGAATCAAAGAATTGGCGGAAATCATGGACCTCGATCTCAATAAAAAGATCGATGACCTATCATTAGGTAACAAAAAGAAGGTTGGAATTGTGCAGGGGCTGCTTCATGAACCAAAGCTCATTATCCTTGATGAACCAACAAGCGGCCTTGACCCGCTGATGCAGCAAAAATTCTTTGAACTGCTCGAAGAAGAAAATAAAAAAGGAGCGACGATTCTCTTTTCATCGCATATCCTTAGCGAAGTTCAGCGCCTTTGCAACCGAGTGGCCATTATTAAAGAGGGCAAGATCGTTACCGTTGAAAAGATTAGCACCTTAAAAGAAAACAACTATAAAAAGTTCAAGATTGAGACGAAATCACCAATCAACCAGAATTATTTCCAAATGAGCGGCGTGAATAATTTAGCCATTGATGGCAGCATTACCAGCTTCCTATTCCGAGGAGATATTAATGCCATCATGAAGAAAATAGCCGACATAGAAATTGCGAATCTATGGATTGAAGAGCCAGACCTTGAGGAGATCTTTATGCACTACTATGAAAAGGAGGCCTAAGAAACTATGAATATCTTTTTACATGAGTTGAAGGCTTATCGGAAGTCGACAATCATCTGGTCGATCTCATTAGTGTTGATTATCGCTCTGTTTATGTCGTTGTATTCTTCCATTGCTAAGGATGCAGAGGGGTTTTTGAAGATATTAGAAAATTACCCAGAGGCGATTAGAAATGCAATCGGATTTAATCAAGGGAACTTCTTTACAATATTAGGTTTTTATAGCTTTCCATTATCGTTTATTACTTTGTGCGCCGCCATCCAGGCGATGAATCTCGGAACCTCCATTGTCAGTAAGGAAGTCCGTGAAAAAACAGCCGATTTTCTTTTAACAAAGCCTGTGACACGCAGCCAAATCCTCACAGCTAAGTTAATGGGGGCATTCGTGTCCTTGGTCATCACCAATATTATTTATTTTGCTGCAGCAAGTGTCTTGGCATTCCAAGTGAAAACAGATGATTTTAGTATGAAAATTTTCTTTTTGCTTTCGCTGACGGTTTTTTTCATTCAACTGATTTTCCTGGCTTTAGGGATTATCATTTCCGTGATTGTTCCAAAAATCAAATCGGTACTGACTATCTCGCTTGCAACGGTCTTTGCCTTCTATTTTCTGGGGATATTTAGTGACACCACTGGAGAAGAAGTAAAACGTTATATTTCACCATTCAAATATTTTGACACTGCCTATATTATCAAACACGCAGGCTATGAAGCGTCCTTTTTGATAGCCGGCGTTGTCATTATCTTTCTAGCCATTATGGCAAGCTTTGTTGTTTATTCTAAAAAGGATATTCATGCTGTTTAAAAATGGAGGTGTTTCCAAGGTGAATATTTATATAAAAGAGTTGAAGTCCCACCGAAAATCAATTATCTTTTGGAGCATTGGTGTCTTCCTGATGGTGGTATCGGGTATGACAAAATATGACGCATATTCTTCATCAGGGCAATCGATCAATGATTTGCTAAAAGATATGCCAAGGTCACTAAGGGCTGTTTTTGGCATGAGCGATTTGGATTTATCGAAGGTAAGTGGGTACTTCGGGATGCTGTTCATCTATTTATTATTAATGGCCACCATCCATGCGGCGATGCTCGGGGCAACGATTATTGCCAAAGAGGAGCGAGACAAAACCTCTGAGTTTTTGTTCGTCAAACCGGTATCTAGAAATACCATCATTACGGAAAAATTATTAGCAGCATTAACGAATATCATTATTTTCAATCTGGCAACCTGGATTTCTTCCATTGCTCTTATCACAAAATACAATGAGGGTGAAGCGGTGAATAGGGATATCGCCCTTTTAATGGCTGGGATGTTCATTTTACAGCTGCTGTTTATGGTCATCGGCAGTGCCCTCGCGGCGGTCAAAAAGAGACCTAAGACGGCCGCCTCACTTGCAACTGGTATACTTTTAGTAACGTACATGTTATCGATATCGATTGATTTAAATAAGAATATAGAGAGTTTAAAATATTTGACTCCCTTTAAATATTTTGAAGCTAAAAATGTCATGTTTGGCGGTGGGCTCGATCCCGTTTTTGTTGTGCTTTCAGTCGTATTGATCGCCGTACTATCAGCCGTAACGTATGTTTTTTATAAAAAAAGAGATTTAAACATCTAGAAGACCGGGAGTTAATTCCCCGGTCTTCTTATTTTTCATTGGCCATTTTTACAAGGGTAATAATATCACTTGAAAGCTTGCTGTAAGACGGGGCTGGCGCTTTAATATTGGCTTTGATTCCGTCGATGAGCGGCATGGCTTTTGGATTAGTGATCGTTAGGATTTGAACTTGGCCGTTGAAGGCCTTTGTCATGATTTCCTTCGCCCGTGCTAAATTGTCATCGGTATTCAGGTTTGTCTTGTCGACCCCGTCTAAATTTCCTTTTCCGGACAGTCCATTCGTATTGGTTAACACCTTTGACTGCATTTCATCATAACGGGTGGAGGTGGTTTCTTGATTCGCTCTTGCAAGGATGATGGTGTCATCAAGGACGAACACCTTAATGCCTGGAACCCCTTCCCCTGCAAGTCGTGACTCTAAATGTGATGAAATTCCCCCGTCATGTAAACTGGAGCTGCCAATTAAGCTGTAGACATTGCTGCCAAGCCCGCTTGTCGCTTGAGTTGTTTTCTTCTTGGCGCGATCCACACTTGGAATCACATTGACACTATTATGATTGCCGTGGACGACTCCATTCCCCTTGTTGTTCAGGGACTGTTGGTGCAGATCATGATTGATGGCCGCATCTGCCTCATGTGCTTTTAGATCTTGCTGCCCAGAACATCCGCCTAGTAACAGAAGGGTCCCAATTAAAGGTGTACAGCAAATTTTCCAATTCTTCTTCATTCCTTCGTCGCCTCCTTTTTAAAAATAAATTTCCCTTTTCCTTTTCTGCGTATGAATGGTTTATTTTGGGAACATTATCAAACAGAAGGCAGAAAACTGCCTAAGTCTACTATTTTTTGATTCATTTTCCTTGGAGGTGTTTGGAATGACAGAAGAAAAAAAGGAAAAGCCGGATTTATTATCAAGGAGAAAATTTATTCGTAATACGGGCTATACAGTTGGAGGCCTTGCCGTTGGCGGCGTTTTGGGTAGCATCCTTCCACTGGGGACGGCAAAGAAAAATAAAGAGGAAACAGCCCAGAATTTTAATCGAGCGCTCATGTATTTTACTCCTGAACAATATCGGATTGTCGAAGCAGCGACCGAGCGGATTTATCCGAAGGATGATCATGGTCCGGGTGCCAAAGAATTGGGGGTTGCCTTTTTTATTGATCACCAATTAGCAGGCGATTGGGGCTTTAACTCACGGGAGTATATGCAGGCACCCTTTTTTAAAGGGGAAAAGGTTCAAGGCTTCCAAGGCCGGTTAAAACGGAGAGATATTTTTGACATTGCCTTACGCGAACTGAATAACCATAGCCAATCTGTTTACAAAAAGGACTTTGTCGACTTAAAGGGCGATGAGAAGGACGCAATTTTGAAAGACTTTGAGGAAGACAAAGTGAATATTACCACGATTTCACCAAGTGGATTTTTCAATATGCTGAGGAGTTCAACCTTAGAAGGTGTTTATAGTGACCCGCTTTATGGCGGCAATAAAAATATGGACGGCTGGAAAATGCGCAATTATCCGGGAAGTCAAATGGCTTACGCTTCTGTAATTGAAAAGGATTTTAAGAAAATTAAACCGCAAAGTCTGCAGAACCATATGGGTAAGTAGAATTTTTTAAAAAGAAGGTGAAAACATGGCGAGAAAGTTACCGAAAGTAGATGTTGTTTTGGTTGGTGTTGGCTGGACTGGAGGAATTATTGCCTCCGAGCTAACGAAAAAAGGCTTAAAGGTAGTCGGCTTAGAGAGAGGAAAGGAACGAAAAACCGAAGATTATTATATGGTTCATGATGAATTGCGCTATGCCTTGCGTTATGACCTTATGCAGGACTTGTCGAAGGAAACGATCACCTTCCGCGGAAATGAAAATATCCGTGCCCTGCCAATGAGGCAATACGGTTCGTTCCTGCTTGGTGATGGTTTAGGCGGATCAGGAGTTCATTGGAATGGGCAGACATACCGGTTCCTTCCATATGATTTCGAGATCCATAGTAAAACGATTGAAAAGTACGGAAAAAATAAAATCCCGGCGGAAATGTCCCTGCAGGACTGGGGCATCACCTATGATGAGCTTGAACCCTATTATGATCGATTTGAAAAAACAGCGGGGATTTCCGGTGAGGAAAATCCACTGGGAGGCAAGAGGTCCGATAAATATCCTACTCCGCCAATGAAAATGTCTCCGCCAATGAAAATGTTCGAAAAAGCGGCGAAGAAATTGAATCTCCATCCTTATATGATGCCATCTGCTAATTTATCGGAGTCGTATAAAAACCCGGATGGGATCCAGCGGTCAGCCTGTCAATACTGCGGCTACTGCGAAAGGTTTGGCTGTGAGTATGGGGCAAAGGCTGATCCGGTTGTGACGGTGATTCCGGTAGCACTAAAATCGGGTAATTTTGAGATCAGGACGCATTCTAATGTTAGAAGAATTTTAAAACAAGGTAACAAGGTGACGGGAGTTATGTATGTAGACACGACAACCGGAGAAGAAATTGAACAGCCAGCTGATATTGTCGTGATGACAAGCTATGTATTCAATAACATCCGTTTGCTCTTGATGTCTGATGTAGGAAGACCGTATGATCCTAAAACAGGGAAGGGCGTTATCGGAAAAAATTATGCTTACCAGGTCATGAAAGGTAATGCTGTCGGGTTTTTTAAGGATAAAGAATTTAACACCTATGCCGGGGCAGGTTCGCTTGGTATTATATTTGATGATTATAATGGCGATAATTTTGACCACTCCAACTTAAATTTTATTCATGGCGGAGGCATATCGCTTACACAAACGGGCTACAGGCCGATTCAAAACAATCCTGTACCAAAGGGAACGCCAATGTGGGGGAAAGAATTTAAGAAGCAGTCATTAAAATATGCAAACCGTGTTTTAACCGTTGCAGCACAAGGATCATCCATGCCATTTAAGCATCATTTTCTTGACCTCGATCCTACCTATAAGGATGCATTCGGCGACCCGTTAATTCGGATTACCTTTGATTTTGAAGAACAGGACCGTCAGCTCGCCGTGTTCCTTGCTAATAAATGTGCCGATGTCGTTAAGGAAATGGGTGCGGACCATATTGATTCATTGAAGGAGTTAGGACCGTATGATATTACCACTTATCAATCGACGCATAATACAGGCGGGGTGATTATGGGGGCAGACCCGTCCACCTCTGCGGTCAATAATTACTTGCAAATGCATGATTACGATAATTTATTTGTTGTGGGTGCATCCGCCTTTGCACATAACTCAGGGTATAATCCGACGGGAACAGTCGGGGCTCTGGCCTACCGTGCGGCCGAAGGCATCCTGAAATACCACGAAAAAGGTGGACAAGTGGGTTAGAAAGCGTTTAAAAAGTTACCAACAATGGTAATATGGTAAAATAAACATATTAAAGGAGGAGAAACTCTATGACGACACAAAATGAAAGCAAGTCCTTACCGCCAAAAACATGTTCTGTTGAGCGACTCGTAACATTGGAAGAGGATGTAAAGAAGGTCCTATCCGGAGAAAAAACAGCCACACGCCGGAATGGCCGTTACGCTGATCCAGGCGAAATCATGACACTAGAAGGTCGAAAGTTCGTTGTGGATAAGGTTTATTCACAAAGCCTAGGCGAGCTGACAGATGATGATGCCCGCCGCGAGGGCTTCCAAACAGTGGAAGAATACAAGCAATCGATTCTATCCATTCACCCAGGTATGCCTTGGCTCCCGCAAATGCGCGTCTGGGTTCATGAATTCAGCCCGGTTGAATAGAAAAGAAATGGTCCATTACCAATGATGGGCCATTTTTTAATGGAATTTTAATCTTTCGGCAGTCGTAAAAATTTGTTTAAACCTTAAACACAAAATTATAATAGCCTTATCAAAAGATTTCCGACAAGCCGGGGTGACTAGAATGAAGTTTTTTAATAAATACATAAACAAGTATTGGAAGTCTTTTAGCATGGCTGTCTTATTTCTCACCTTCGAGGCGATTAGTGATTTAATGCAGCCTACAATCATGGCTAAAATCATCGATAAAGGTGTGGCGGAAAAGGACCTTCATTATGTATTAAAAATGGGCGGCGTCATGCTTCTGATTACGGCCGGTGGTGCAGTTGCGGCCTCGACGAGAAGTGTCATCGCCAGTATTGTATCGCAAAATTTCGGCACGGAGCTCAGGTCCGATTTGTTTAAAAAAATCCAAACACTTTCGTTTAAACATATTGATAGGTTTGACCGCGCGTCGTTAATTACACGGCTCACCAATGATGTTACCCAGGTACAGGTCTTCGTCAATGGCTTAATGCGGATATTCGTTAAGGCACCTCTTCTCGCCATTGGCGGCCTGATCATGGCGACGCGCCTTAACCTTCACCTTGCGGTCGTCCTCGCAGTCGTAGTGCCAATTGTGGCCATTCTCATTATTTTCAATATGAAAATAGGATTTCCGCTTTTTTCCAAGGTGCAAAAAGCGCTCGACCGGGTCAACGCTGTCATGCGTGAGTACTTATCAGGGGTCCGCGTTGTCAAAGCTTTTAATCGATTCGATGTGGAGATTGGCAAATTTACGAAGGCAAATGAGCATTTTCGTGATCAATCCATTACTGCAGGCCGCTTGATGGCGACCTTCAGTCCGGCGATCATGCTGACTGTGAATCTGGGAATTGTTGTCGTTCTATGGATCGGTGGTTTAGGGGTAAATAAAGGGAATATCCAAGTCGGCCACATTATTGCCTTTACCAACTATATGACGCAAATCTTATATTCTTTAATGATGATCTCAATGGTTTTTAATATGTTTGTCAGAGCGAGGGCTTCTGCAAGCAGAATTGGTGAGGTCTTTATGCTTGAGGATCCTTCCGTTATGGAAACGGAAGCCGCGCCAAAACAAGGAGAAAAAGGCAGCATTGAATTTGAGAATGTCTCTTTTACCTATGAGACTGCATCGGGCCAGCCCATCTTAAAACATATCAATCTAACCATTTTACCCGGAGAAACAGTCGGTATTATCGGCTCGACAGGTTCGGGAAAAAGTACGCTTGTTGGGCTTATTCCACGCTTCTACGATATCACAAGCGGTACAATTAAAGTCGATGGAGAGGATATTAGCCAGGTAAATCCCAAAAAACTAAGGGAGAAAATTGCGATTGTCCCGCAAAAGAATATTTTGTTTACGGGAAGTATCGCGGAAAATCTCCGCTGGGGAAAAGAGGACGCCACTGAGCAGGAAATGGAAGAAGCGGCATTAATCGCCGGTGCACACGACTTTATCTCAGCCTCCCCTGAAGGCTACAACACGAAAATTGGCCAGGGAGGCGTTAATTTTTCCGGTGGGCAGAAGCAGCGGATTTCGATTGCCCGCGCATTGGTGAAAAAACCGGAAATTTTAATCTTGGATGACAGTACAAGTGCTGTCGATGTGGCAACTGAGGCAAGAATTAAGGAAGGCTTGAAAAAATATGCCAGGGGCCTTACATGTCTCCTGATTGCCCAGCGGATAACCTCGATTATGGATGCCGATAAAATCGTTGTCATTGACCACGGGGAAATCGTTGGGGTCGGCAGTCATCCTGAATTAATGAAAGATTGTAAGGTTTATCAGGAAATTTACCACTCGCAAATGGGCAAGGAGGTATCATAAAATGTCAAACCAGCAAACAAACAATCCCCCTTCCCCTCCTCCATTACGGCCTGGCGGTGCCCAGCGATTAAGGGGCCCGGTGGTAAAGCCGAAGAACTTTAAAGGAACGCTAAAACGGCTGTGGACTTACTTTGGGAAAGAACGGAAAATGTTGACCGTCATCTTTATCTTTATACTTGTTGACGCTGCCCTCATGTTGGCAGCTCCGTACCTGATTGGGAAATCCATCGATGCCATGACTCTAAAACGGGGCAAGGTAGATTTCGATGTTCTCGAAATGATGATTATCGTTTTAATAGCTGCATATATAGCGGATGCCCTCCTCACCTTTTTGCAAGGATGGCTGATGGCCGGCGTAGCGCAGCGAATAGTCAAGAGCTTACGGGAGTCTATTTTTCAAAAACTGCAAAAGCTGCCTGTCTCGTTTTTTGATTCACGTACCCACGGCGAGCTGATGAGCAGGCTGTCCAACGATGTCGATAATGTCAGCAATACCATTTCCCAATCGACAACCCAATTAATGTCCGGGGTGATTGTCATCGCCGGGTCGTTAATCATGATGCTGATATTAAGCCCACTGTTAACATTAGCAAGCCTAATTACCGTGCCGCTAGTATTTTTGCTGACAAGGACGATTGCGAAAAGAACGAGCGTCATGTTTAAAAATCAACAAATCCAGCTGGGCCAATTAAACGGCCATATTGAGGAAACAATTTCTGGGATTGAAGTGGTCAAAGCCTTTAATCATGAAGAGAAGGTAATTGAAGAGTTTAGTACGGTCAACGAGAAGCTGCGTGAGGTCGGCCTTAAGGCGCAAATTTGGTCAGGGTTCCTGATGCCGATTATGAATGTTATCAATAATCTTGGCTTTGCGGTCGTTGCAGTAGTCGGCGGCATACTTGCCGTAAAAAGCCTGATTACCGTTGGGGCTATTGCCAGCTTTATCACCTATTCGAGGCAATTTGTCAGGCCGCTTAATGATCTGGCGAACATTTTTAATATCCTTCAATCGGGCGTCGCCGGGGCGGAGCGGGTTTTTGAAATCATTGATGAGCAGGAAGAACCTGCTGATTCGAGTGATGCTGTGCCGCTGGAAAGCCCAAAAGGTCATGTTGTGTTTGAAAATGTCAGCTTTGGTTACAGGGCAGATGTCCCAATTCTAAAGAATGTCAGCTTTGAAGCGGAGGTAGGCAGCAGTACGGCCTTGGTGGGGCCAACCGGCGCAGGAAAAACGACGATTGTGAATCTGCTGACAAGATTTTACGATGTGACTAGCGGAAGAATCCTGCTCGATGGCCGTGATATCCGTGATTACACAAGGGACAGCCTGCGAAGCTGCTTCGGTTTTGTTCTGCAGGATACGTATTTATTCTCCGGAACCATTAAGGAGAATATCAAGTATGGAAAGCCGGAAGCAACTGATGAAGAAGTCGAGCAGGCAGCAAGGATGGCGAATGCCGATGCCTTCATTAAGCGGCTGCCCCGTCAATATGACACCGTGCTTTCAGAAAATGGCGGAAACCTCAGCCAGGGTCAGCGTCAGCTGTTAGCGATCGCCAGGGTCTTCTTAGCGAAACCCTCGCTGCTTATTTTGGACGAGGCAACCAGCAGCATCGATACGAGGACAGAGCTCCATATTCAAGCTGCATTGCTGACTTTGATGAAGGACCGGACCAGCTTTATCATTGCCCACCGTTTAAATACGATTCGTGATGCCGATACAATCATGGTCATTGACCAAGGGCAAATCATCGAAAAAGGAAGCCATGATGCCCTAATGAGCCGGCAAGGGCGATATTACCAGATGTTTTTTAACCAATTTAAAAATGTAGAAGGTGCACTAGATTAAGTGAACTTGAAAAGCTCCCGCTGCAGGCGGGGGCTTTCGTTATGTTTTCTATAAAAAGTAATTATATAAAATATTATCTAAAAATACCAAAATATGATAATGTAAATAGGTGAATTTGTCGAAATAAAGGTGGATCGAACGTGAAAAAGTGGACAATTTTTTTAAGCAGCATCGTTGTCATATTAGCAGTTGGGGCAGGGTCGCTTTATTATTACCTCAATATTAAAGAATATAAGACGGCTGATCCAAAAGTAGATAATATTGTAAAAACGGATTTTACTATCAAATTACCTGATGAGAACACTACACAGACTGGATCTGTGGCAGATGAACAAGGTCAAAATTTAAGCAAGGCGGTTGAGAAGGTTTCGTCAAACTCCGCCAATGAAACGTTTAAACCTGCAAAAATAGAAAGTAAAACAACGGCTCCTATCGTCAAAACAAAGCCGACTGCTGCTAGCATTATCGGAAAATATCAAGCGTCTTTTAATGATCTCGAAGGCCAAGCTGACAGCAAACTTAATAATCTTTTATCCTACGCCATGAGTGAATATCAAGAAAAAAAGGCAAATGGTGAGGACATTTCCTATTTCTATTTTTATTCAAAATATAATAGTGCGGCCAAAAGTTTGGAAGCGAGTACTGATAATTCGTTTTACTATATTTATAATACCCTTGTGAAAGAATTAGAAAATTATGGGTACAGTGCTGACGAAGCGAAGCCGATTAAGAATCATTATGTAAGTCTGAAAAAGCAGAAAAGATCCGCACTAATGGATAAAGCTGTCGGTGCATTAAAATAATAGGAAAAATGTATTATTTTGTTGTAGAAAATGGTAGTTTTATGTAAAATAAGACTATTACTTCTTATAGTAAACTAGCATTCTAGTTTATAGATTCAGAGGTTCAGTACATAACAACTAGGAGGATTATTGTGAAAAGAATTATTGCATTATCTAGCTTTTTATTCCTTTTACTGATGACAGTACTTCCTGCCGGCATTTCACACGCGGCAACGAATGCAGCTGTTAAGTTGAATGGAATCACCCTCGTTTTAGCCGATGGAAAGACAATCAATGCAGTTGGTGCTGGCAACAACAACTTCTTGTTAAACTTAGTTGGCGGCCATGATGTAGGAGACAAAATCGTGAAGGAAATTCAGATTACTTCCGATACTGCTACTACCCTATCATTGCTTCCGGCTGACTTTGATTACAGTCAGGTTGCTCCTTTAACAAAAGACGAATTTGATATCCAATTTGTCGATGGTGTGGCGGTTTTAGATCCTCAGAAAGCAGCAAACTGGTCGGATAGAATTGCAAAATTAATGGGCGATACAGATCCTGTTGAAGAAAATCTTGACTATTTGTTTACTGTTGATGAGCTAAGAACGGATATTTTCCCAACGCTTTCTGGACTATACTCTAATTTCCTAGATGTTAATGTTGAGTCAAACAACAAATATGTGTTCCCAGGATATTTGACTGATAAAGATGGAAATAAGTCAACGGCTTCTTTAACAGTTTTGACAAAAGGCTGGAAGAAGGAAGCAAAGGGTTGGAAATACTATGATGAATATGGCGATTATCTAACTGGCTGGTACAAGGAAAACGGTAAGTGGTACTACCTTAACCCTAAAGCAGAAGGAGTTATGGTAACTGGCTGGTTTAAAGTGAATGGCAAGTGGTATTTCTTTAATCCTGCAGGTGACATGAAAACAGGCTGGTTCAAAGATAAAGGCAAATGGTACTACCTCGATCCAGTAAATGGAGATGCGTCAATCGGCTGGGATAAAATTGGCGGAAAATGGTACTATTTTGATTCAGTTAATGGTGATATGAAAATAGGCTGGATTAAATTAGCTAACAAGTGGTACTATTTAGATCCAGTTAATGGTGACATGAAAACAGGTTGGATTAAATTAGCTAACAAGTGGTATTATTTAGATCTTTCAAGTGGTGTAATGAAAACTGGCAAAGTAAAAATTGGTTCCAAAACGTATACTTTTGCAAGTGACGGACATTGGTTATATTAATTTTTAGTAAGAGAGGATGCAAGTTGGCATCCTCTCTTTTTTATGACATTTTTGGAAAAGTAGTGACAACTGTAAAGACACTTGCTAGAATATCTATGTTTAGTAGCGTTTAATTCCTAATCGAAAATAAAGAGAACAAATTGGGGAATAATGTTAATGAACGCTACAGCATAGGGGGATTTTAATGGACAAAAAGGAAATATCAGGCCGTAAATTACTTGGCATTGCCGGGATGGGCTGGATGTTTGATGCCATGGATGTCGGAATGCTTTCCTTCATCATTGCGGCTTTAAAAGTAGAATGGAATCTAACCCCGGGGCAGATGGGCTGGATTGGCAGCATCAATTCTATTGGAATGGCTGTCGGTGCCCTGCTTTTCGGCGTAATGGCTGACCGTATCGGGCGGAAAAATGTCTTTATTATTACGTTATTATTATTTTCAATTGGCAGTGGCGCCTCTGCATTTACGTCAACGTTAACTGTCTTTTTAATTTTTAGATTTTTAATAGGAATGGGCTTGGGGGGAGAACTCCCTGTCGCTTCCACTCTCGTATCCGAAAGTGTTCCGCCGGAAAAACGCGGCCGAATTGTCGTCCTTTTGGAAAGCTTTTGGGCGGGCGGCTGGCTGATTGCAGCCCTGATTTCTTATTTTGTCATTCCTAAGTTTGGCTGGCAGACGGCTTTAATCATTAGTGCCATCCCTGCTCTTTATGCCCTATACTTACGAATAGGGCTTCCGGATTCACCGCGGTTTTCAGCCATAAAAGAAAAAATTTCTGTTTTCCAAAGTCTTTCGAAACTTTGGTCAAAAGAGCATGGACGCCAAACGGCGATGCTATGGGTTTTGTGGTTTTGCGTCGTCTTCTCTTATTACGGGATGTTTCTCTGGCTGCCAAGCGTGATGGTGATGAAGGGCTTTAGTTTAATTAAAAGCTTTGAATATGTCCTGATCATGACACTGGCCCAATTGCCGGGTTATTTTACCGCTGCCTGGTTTATTGAAAAATTTGGCCGGAAATTTGTATTAGTTGTTTATTTATTCGGTACTGCTGCCAGCGCTTATTTCTTTGGCACCGCCGAATCAACCGCCCTTTTGATGACCTCTGGAATCCTGCTTTCCTTCTTTAATCTTGGAGCCTGGGGCGGCCTATATGCCTATACTCCTGAACAATATCCAACGATTATTCGCGGGACAGGTGCTGGTATGGCTGCTTCTTTTGGGCGAATTGGAGGGGTGCTGGGTCCATTATTAGTGGGTTATCTTGTAGCCCAAAAAATGTCGATTCAGTCCATCTTTACGATCTTTTGTATCTCTATCATTATTGGAGCGTTAACAGTATTGTTTTTTGGAAAAGAAACAAAAAACAAAGAATTGGTATAACAATTTGTTGAGAGGGATCCCCTTTTGGGGTCTCTTTTTTTTCAATTTAAGAGGAAAGAAATATATTTAGACAAAATATTAATCTGATTATAACCCTTTTAATGGAAAAGTAAATTCTTATTCACTTTAATTGAATAAAGCTTTAAAATGTACGAAAACCGAAAAAAATATTATTTTCAAAATTATTTTAAAATAACGCAGAAATAGACTAGACGAACTATAAAATTTTAGATACAATGTTTTCAGAATATTATATGTTTTTAAAACAGTAGCACAAAAGGTTGGGAAAATTTTTCGGAAAAACAGGGGGTAAAGTATGAGGAAGAAAAAGGTAGCTGGAATTTTTATGTCGCTGATGATGGCGGCAGTCGTAATGGCAGGCTGTGGCTCTGCGAGCACGAGCGGAGATGCTGAAAAGGGCGGCACAATCAAGATCGGTGCAAACCTAGAGCTATCCGGCGGTGTAGCTTCTTACGGCCAGTCTGTAAAAGAAGGTGTTGAATTAGCCTTTGAAGAAATCAACAAAAAAGGTATTGACGGCAAGAAATTAAAATTAGTGGCAGTTGATAATAAATCAGATGCTGCAGAAGCAACAAACGGTGCTATTAAGCTAGTCAGCCAAGATAAGGTATCAGCAATCATCGGTTCCGCAACAAGTACAAATACCCTAGCCCAAGTTCAAATTGCCCAAGATAACAAAGTTCCATTAATTACACCAACTGCTACTAACGCAACAATTACAAACAAAGACGGTAAGGTAAATGACTTTGTATTCCGTACTTGCTTTATCGACCCATTCCAAGGTACTGTTGCTGCAACTTTTGCACTAGATACTCTAAAGGTTAAATCTGCAGCCGTTATTATCGACAGCTCTAGTGACTATTCAAAAGGCCTAGCGTCTTCCTTTAAAGCGAACTTTAAGAAAAATGGCGGTACTATCGTTGCAGAAGAAGCATATGTAGCAAAGGATACAGATTTTAATGCAATCCTAACAAATATTAAAGCAAAAAATCCAGATTACGTGTTCCTTCCTGGATTCTATGAAGAAGTTGGTCTAATCGTAAAGCAGGCTCGTGCTCTTGGTATTAATGTTCCAATTATGGGCGGCGATGGCTGGGATTCTCCTAAACTAGTAGAAATTGCTGGTGCCGATCCGCTTAAAAATACATTTATCACAAACCACTATTCTTCTGGTGATAGCGATAAGAAGGTTCAGGAATTCGTATCTGCATTTAAAGCTAAGTATGATGGTAAATCACCTGATGCCTTTGCTGCTTTAGGTTATGATACTGCTTACTTCGTTGCCGATGCCATTAAGCGTGCAGGAAGCAGCGATCCTAAGAAAATTCAAAAAGCCCTTGAATCAACTGACGGTCTTCAACTTGTATCTGGAAACTTAAAGCTTGATAAAAACCATGATCCAATTAAAGCCGCAGTAATTCTTGAGTACGTAAACGGTCAACAACAATTTAAGACAAAAGTAAATCCTTAATCTAGAAAAGCGAAAGCGCCTTGACCGGGGGCGACAAGCATAAGACGAGCCGGCGGGAAGGCTGCTTTTTAACCTTCTCGACGGATTGGCTGTAGACCTGCGAGCCCCTAGGCGCTGTAGCTAGACAATTTCTATAAGTGTTTTAATTGGATAGGGAGCGAAATGCCTCCCTATTCCAATTTATTAGAAATAAACACTTTTTCCACCATGTTAACCTAGTTAACGCCTAATTTTTTAAAAAAGTTGAGTCCTTCTAAAGGAGTGTTACACAAATGGAAATCATACAGCAGCTAGTCAACGGAGTTTCCTTAGGCAGTATTTACGCTTTAATTGCCTTAGGGTACACAATGGTATATGGTATCGTAAAATTAATTAACTTTGCCCATGGGGACGTCTTCATGGTTGGTGCATTTATCGGATTTTATTGTATTTCAATTTTTCATTTAGGATTTTTCCCAGCATTAGTGATTGCCATGGTGGCCTGTGCTATTTTTGGAGTCTTAATTGAACGGATTGCCTATAAGCCGCTAAGAAATGCGACAAGGATTGCGGCGCTGATTACAGCGATTGGTGTATCCCTGTTTATCGAATACGGAACAATTTATGCCCGCGGTGCACAGCCGGAAGCATATCCAAGCAACATCGTTCCACTAAAGAGCTTAGAGATTTTTGGTGTTAAGATCAGCGGACAATCTCTTTTAATCTTAGGTACATCCGTTTTCTTAATGATTTTACTGCAATTTATCGTTCATAAAACCAAAATTGGTAAAGCAATGCGTGCGGTATCACACGATATGGACGCTGCAAGATTGATGGGAATCAATGTAAATAATACGATTTCTGCAACTTTTGCGATTGGTTCTGCCCTTGCTGGAGCAGCAGGCGTTATTTTCGGAATGTACTACACAAAAATTGAGCCATTAATGGGAATTATCCCAGGTCTTAAGGCTTTCGTTGCTGCCGTTTTAGGCGGAATTGGCATTATCCCTGGTGCAATGACAGGCGGTTTATTACTAGGTGTTATCGAGGCCCTTGTAAGTGCATCCGGATATTCTTTATGGCGTGACGGTGTAGCCTTTGTTGTCTTAATTCTAATTTTAATTTTCCGACCAGCAGGTTTATTTGGTAAAAATGTCAGGGAAAAAGTCTAGGGGGTGGCTAAAGCGATGAAAACATTAAAACAAACAAAGACTTTTTGGATTTGGATCGCTGCTGCCGTTGTTTTTGCAGTAGTAACACAGTTTTTAATTAACGGAGGTACATTAAACTCCTTCTATGTAAACACACTCTTCTTTATCGGTATTAATATCATTCTTGCGGCTAGTCTTCACTTAATCATCGGGATTACAGGACAGTTTTCAATTGGACATGCTGGATTCCTTGCCGTAGGTGCCTATGCTTCGGCAATCGTAACAACTAAATTAAGTCTGCCATTCCCGGTCGCTTTAATTGCAGGCGGTATCGTCGCGGCAATTGCCGGATTAGTTATTGGTATCCCTACACTAAGATTAAGAGGCGACTATCTTGCCATTGCAACATTAGGTTTTGGCGAGATTATGAGAATTGTATTTTTAAATATGGATTATGTAGGCGGAGCAAGCGGTATGACCGTTGCCCACCTGATCACATGGCCTTGGCTGTTTGCATGCGTACTGATTACAATTGTTGTCATCGTTAACTTTACGAATTCTACTCATGGACGAGCGTGTATTTCGGTCAGGGAAAATGAAATTGCCGCAGATGCCATGGGAATCAATACAACTTATTACAAGGTTATGGCTTTTGTTATCGGTGCTTTCTTTGCCGGTATTGCTGGTGCCTTACATGCTCATAACTTTTATATTATCCAGCCGACAAACTTTGGCTTCTTGAAATCCTTTGATATTTTAATTTTCGTCGTGCTTGGCGGTCTTGGCAGTATGTCTGGTGCCGTTATCGCAGCCATACTATTAACGATTATCTCAACTTTCCTTGCCGATTTTCCAGAGGTTCGGATGGTCGTTTACAGCCTTGTGTTAATTGCAATGATGCTTTTCCGCCCACAAGGATTGTTAGGAACAAGAGAAATTACCTCATTCTTCAAGGTTGGTAAGTCTGCTAAGGGAGGTTCTCATGATGCAAGCAAACAAACCGTTGCTTAAAGTAGATAATGTAGGAATCCGATTTGGCGGATTAAAGGCTGTATCAGATGTAAACGTGGAATTAAATCAGGGTGAACTTGTCGGTTTAATTGGCCCAAACGGTGCTGGAAAGACGACATTTTTCAATCTTTTAACAGGTGTCTATATCCCTACGGAGGGAAGCATTTCGCTCGATGGCGAAAAACTAAATGGGCAAGCACCCTATAAAATTACGAAAAAAGGCATCAGCCGTACATTCCAAAATATCCGTTTGTTCAGTGAATTATCGGTATTGGATAATGTAAAGGTAGCCTATCATTCTCATGCCAAACATTCGATCTTGAGCTCAATCTTCCGCCTTCCTTCCCACTTTTCCGGGGAAAGGGAAATGGAAGAAAGAGCGATTGAATTTTTAAAAATCTTTAAACTTGATGAGGTCATGCATGAGAAAGCAAAGAACCTGCCATACGGCCAGCAGCGCCGCCTGGAGATTTCCAGGGCACTCGCAGCCAATCCAAAGCTGCTTCTGCTAGATGAGCCTGCAGCAGGGATGAATCCGCAGGAAACAGAGGAACTTATGAATCTAATTGCCTTGATTCGTGAGCGCTTCTCCTTAACTATTCTCTTGATTGAGCATGATATGCCCCTAGTCATGGGAGTGTGTGAAAGAATTTATGTACTTGACCACGGTCAACTGATTGCCAGCGGTACTCCAGAGGAAATCAGAAATAATCCAAAAGTCATCGAAGCGTACTTAGGCGAGGAGGTCTCTTAAAATGCTAAAAGTCAACGATATAAATGTCTACTACGGAAACATACATGCATTGAAGGGAGTATCCCTCGATATCAACCAAGGTGAGATTGTTACACTGATTGGTGCTAACGGAGCTGGAAAAAGTACTCTTTTAAAAACGATTTCCGGCTTATTGAAGCCGAAGAACGGTGAAATTGTTTTTAAAGACGAGCACATTGCCGGCAAGGTTCCGCAATTGATCGTGAAAAGAGGCCTATGTCAGGTACCAGAAGGGCGTCGTGTTTTTTCCAACATGTCGGTTGAAGAGAACCTTGAATTAGGGGCTTACCTGCGTAATGATAAAAAAGGCATTCGCGAAGATTTTGAAAAAGTCTATCAACTTTTCCCGCGTTTGCATGAACGCCGCAAGCAGCTGTCAGGAACTTTATCCGGTGGCGAGCAGCAGATGCTGGCAATGGGCCGTGCGTTAATGGCACAGCCTCGTCTATTGCTTTTGGATGAACCTTCGATGGGTCTTGCACCTTTATTAGTAAAACAGATTTTTAACATCATCGAAGAAATCAATAAAACAGGTACAACAATCCTGTTGGTCGAACAGAATGCCAACATGGCCTTATCAATTGCTGACCGTGCCTATGTCATCGAGACTGGGAAAATTGTTGCCTCTGGCTCGGCTGCAGAACTTAGTGCAAGTGATCAAATTAGAAACGCCTATCTGGGCGGGCATTAAAAAAGGGAATCGGAGTTTTCCGGTCCCTTTTTCCTTTTATATTTTCATTTTCCTACGCTCCGGTTCGAGTTTGAATTACCGGCGAAGTTTTGGCTGAAGCTGATTTCTAATTTTATTGGCATAATCAACATAGAGCTGCTCTAAGCCTACCAGGTAATCAATCTTTGCCGATATAGGCCATCGATTTTTCTATCTTCCACTTAATGTCTTCATACCCTATCAGATCAATCAAGTGATATTTTAATTTTGTTAACGATTGATTTTACTACAAAGGTACTAATGGAGAATAATCCATTTAGCAAATGGAAAATATGGGTATTCTGTGTGATAATGTTACTATCAAACCTCCACCAGGTTTGCGGGACCCAGTATCGGTAAGTGTAAACATTGTGCCGGTCTGGGCTTTTTTGTGAGGTTAAGAGGCTGGGAAATATCTGCTTGCCCAAAGGCTTCACTCGACTTCGATAATTGTTTTTCTTATATCATTCCATTACAATAATAATTGACAGAAAATTATGTTATTTGTAATAAAATGTGGAGGTGCATCATGACCAATTCTGAGATTTTGCATAAGAAGGAACGACTCGCAAGGTTCTTTTTGCTGTTGACATCTATTATAGGAACGGTGATTTTCATCCAATTTGGACTGTTAAAATTAACGTCGCCGAAAGAGCCGATGATTTTTGCTCTATTAGTGATTTTCCTTTTTATCGTCGAGTTCTTCCCCCTCCCAATTTGGAAAGGTACCGTAACGATTTCTTTTTCGCTTGTTTATGCCATATTCATCATGGATGGACTTGCGTTTACTCTTGTATTTTACGGTTTGATCGTTGCAGCCGTTAATCTTATTAAAAGACGCCCATTACGACTTGTTTTTTTTAACCCGGCTCTCTTGGTAATTAGCTTCTTTCTCGCATACATACTAAGCATGTCCTTGTTTCCAGCTCTGCCGATTGCAGACCAATCAAAAGTAGTAAGAGGAACAGTCTTT
Source organism: Neobacillus bataviensis (assembly GCF_019969725.1). The sequence continues at coordinate 34,445 of NZ_JAHXYW010000014.1, read as the reverse complement.
TTCACTCTTCTGATGATTCCTTTTTATGTGATTAATAACATCCTAGTCGATATTTTGCTTGTACTTCGGCCGCAAACCTATAGTTTTAAAGCATGGAAGCGCAAGTCATTGCAGGAAATGAATAGTTTTTTTATTTCGTATGCCTATCTCATTCTGTTTCATTTTTTAGGTAACCAAAACAGAGGCGAAATTGATGCCATTTCCTTTTTCTTCTTTTTCTCACCGTTGGTTTGCTTTGCCCTGCTAAGCTCGATCATTGCTAATATGAAAAGGGAAAAAGCTAAATTAAAAGCGCTTTTCAGTATTTCCTCGGAATTAAATAAAAAAATTGCTGCTGCCGATTGGATGATCTTTTTAACCGAAAATCTCCAAGAATTTATTGATGTTGATGCTTGGGTTTTATGGAAAAGAGAAGAAAACGTTTGGAAATTAAAGACGGCCTCCGGACTTCTTAAGGAGGGGTGGACTTTATCTAAGCAAATGGCCGATTCCCTGGATGAACTTATGCAATTAACGGTCTATCACAATACGAAAAAAGCAACGGGTCCTGTTGGGGAAATTTTTAAGGAAGAAATTGCTTCGCTGTTATATGCACCATTGATGCTAGAGAAAGAACTGGTCGGCATGTTTGTGTTTGGCAGAATCCGTACGAAAAGCTTTGCCGAGGAGGATATGCAGTCAGCAGCGACACTTGCCAATCAGATGGCCGTCCTGATCAAAACGAGATGGTTATTTGCCGAGCAGGAAAAACGATTAATTTTAGAAGAAAGAAATCGAATTGCCCGTGAAATCCACGACGGGGTTGCCCAGTCGCTTGCCGGGGCGATTATGAATTTAGAGACGGCTCAGCGAAAATTTGCGAAGATGCCCGAGGATTCTTTCCGCTTAATGAATGGCAGCACGGAAAAGCTGAGGAGAAGCCTTAAGGAGGTCAGGGAATCGATCTATGCGCTCCGGCCTTATCCAACGGAACGTGTCGGTTTGCTTACGGCTGTTTCCACGAAGATTAAAGCAGTGGAGCTGGAAGCAAAAATCCCTATTTCCTTAGAAACGAGGGGACCAGAGTTTCAGTTAAGTCCAATGGTGGAAAAAATTATGTTTGAGATTTGCCGGGAAAGTGTGCAAAATGCGATCAAGCATGCTGATGCTTCCAAATTAGATATTCTCTTAAGCTATCAAAAAGAGCATGTCTTATTAAAGGTGAAGGATAATGGCAAAGGATTTTCGCTTTTCCAGGCAATGATAAAGGCACGCGAACACCCGCATTTCGGAATCTTGCATATGAATGAAGCGGCTGAAAAAATCCAGGCCACCCTCCAGGTTGACAGCAAGGAAGGGGCTGGGACAGAAATTACCTTAACAGTACCAAGGATGGGGATTGAAGGGAGTGAATTGCGTGATCAAGCTTATGTTAGTCGATGATCATGCCGTCTTACGGGATGGGTTAAAGAATATTTTAGATATGGAAACAGATATTGAAGTGGTCGCAGAAGCTGTAAATGGGAATGATGCCATCGCCAAGGTGAAGGAAGAGCAGCCTGACGTCATTTTGATGGATATTAATATCCCGGAGAAAAACGGTATTGAAGCCACAAGTATCATTAAGCAGCTTTATCCATCAGTAAAAATATTAATGCTGACGATGTATGACCATGATGAATACTTTATGTCGGCGATTCGTGAAGGGGCGGATGGTTATCTTCTAAAGGATGCCCCTTCACAACAGGTGGTTGATGCCATCCGTGCGGTTGCGGGCGGGCAATCGGTGATTCATCCTACGATGACCAAGAAGTTTCTTGCCTTTCAACAGCCAAAAGCGGCAGAGCCTGTTGAGGAGAAAGTGGATGGTGCCCTGACTGGAAGAGAAAAAGAGGTTCTTCTTTGCCTTGTAAAGGGGATGAATAATAAGGAAATTGCTGGTTCCCTTTACATAAGCGACAAAACCGTTAAAATTCATGTGTCAAACATATTCAAAAAACTAGGCGTCAAAAGCCGTTCCCAGGTCGTCATCTACGCCGTTCAAAACCAGCTCGTCCCATTGACATAAGGTGTCAGGCACCATGTGAAATCTTCACATGGTGCCTGACACCTTTTTTAACCTTTTGGTCTGGTTAATATTACTTTTGTACGAGTTGAAAATAGTACCTTTTCTTTTTTTAATTACTCCCTTTGTTGAATAGTAAGCTGGTCTGAATTTTTAGACAATAGTCCTATCATATGTAATTTGGAAAAGGGGAATGGAATGTGAAAAGGTGGTTTTCAGGCTTACTTGCTTTCTTATTACTGTTTTCGCTCGTTTTACCAAATCTATCAAAGGCACATGCCTCGGTTACATCTGCGGTTCTTGATAGTAAACTAGTTAAAGCACTAGAATCTGCAACAGAACCTTTGCAGGTTATCGTGAGCTTTGACGGCCATGGTGCTCCGACAAAGGGCAATTTGGATTTATTGAAGGGCCTTGGAATTGCCAAAGGAATAACGATGAAGGCATTACCGATGGCTGGAATTGTTGCCACAAAGGATCAAATTAATAAGCTGGCTGCTTCGCCTGGAGTTAAGTCCATTTATTTAAATCATAAACTAGAATATTACAATGCTGATGCTACCAATATTACAGGGGTAGATAAGGCTCGCACAGACGCTGCAATGCAAAAAGCAAACGGCGGCCTTCCATTAACCGGTAAGGGTGTAGGGGTTGTCATTAACGATAGCGGCGTGGATGGAACACATAAAGATTTGCAGTTTGGCACTCATGTTGTTCAAAACGTGATGGCGAGCCTAAATTTAAACAGCTTGGAACCGAGCTTGCTTCCCATTACGTATGTTGAAAATGTACCAAACACTGACACGAATTCTGGCCATGGAACCCATGTTGCCGGGATTGTCGGCGGAACCGGCGCAGCCTCTAACGGAAAATATGAAGGTGTCGCCCCGGGTGCAACCTTAATCGGGTATGGATCTGGTGCTGCCTTACTGGTACTCGATGGAATTGGCGGCTTCGATTATGCCATTACCCACCAGTCTCAATACAATATTCGCGTGATAACAAACTCTTGGGGCTCTTCCGGCGATTTTGATCCGAATGACCCTATTAATTTAGCAAGTAAAGCGGCCTATGACCGCGGCATTACCGTATTGTTTGCAGCAGGAAATGAAGGTCCTGGCGAAAACACTCATAATCCATATGCAAAGGCACCATGGGTCATTTCCGTGGCGGCCGGTGAAAAGGATGGCTCACTAGCAGACTTTTCTTCGCGGGGAACTAAGGGTGTCGGAGGCACGTTTGAACTGGATGGCCGCACATGGACTTGGAAGGATGAGCCAAGTGTTACCGCCCCTGGGGTGGACATTATCTCGACACGGGCAGTGGCCCCGGTATCTTCGTTAGCGGCAACGGATGACGCCGCGATGATTGAACCGGCTTACCTCCCATACTATACGGTGATGAGTGGTACTTCCATGGCAACGCCGCATGTTGCCGGGATTGTCGCCCTTCTCCTTGAAACAAAGCCAACGTTAACGCCGGATGAAATTAAGAAGGTGTTGCAGGATACCGCGACGAATATGCCTGGATATGAAACGTGGGAAGTCGGAAGCGGGTATGTTAACGCTTATGCGGCGCTGGATGCAGTTCTTTTTGGCAGTACCTACGGAAAGACCGTGAATGCGAATCAAACATTTAATAGCAATGCAGCTTCTTCTGTTGAAAGGTCGCTCTTTCAAGTAGACTATAACCCATTGCTGTCAACGTCAAACACCTACTCGTTTGATGTCCCGGCAGGTGTCTCCCAATTATCAGCCCGAATTGATGCTTATGGATTACTTGGTCAAACCGGGAACCCTGTCAACCTTATATTAACGGCGCCGGATGGCACGGAATACAGCTCAGGGATCAGCCTATTGTTTACGCTTTATCCCGACCGTACGGCGACAGTCAATTCACCAATGGCTGGTACATGGCAGGTAAAGATTGATGGTTTACACTATAATACGGCCAATCTGGTTGGTGTCGGCTTGCCTGAAACGATCCAGGGGACGATTTCTGTAGCGAAGGTCAATGGTTTTTCAGGTTTGAATGATATTGCCGGCAGCCCTGCAGCCTCCGCGATTCAAATGGCGGTAAGTGAACGATTAGTAGATGGTTATGCGGATGGATCATTTAAGCCGCAGCAGAATCTGCTAAGGAAGGATTTATCCCGGTTTTTAGTAATGGGAACTGGAATTCGTCAAAGCCAGGCTCCTGCCTTGAAGGATGTTCAGCCAGCTGACGTTCCGTTTGTTAAGGCAGTTACGGCCAAAGGGGCTGCCATTCGTGATGGTTTACAGACGCAGAGCGGCGTTATGCTCCAGGATTCGGCCGGTAATTTTAATCCAAACGGTGAGGTCACCCGTGCGGAGCTCGCCTACTCGCTTGTGCAGGCGCTTGGTTTAGAAAAACAGGCAAAGGATTTCAGCGGTGATACGGTAACGGTGCTTTATAAGGATGAGCGGATTCCTTTGAAGGATAATGCGTCTATTCCCGCAACACTTAAAGGTTATGTCCAAACAGCGCTTGACCTCAATATTTTAAATGCCACTTTTGCTGTAAAACAAGGACCTTACGATTTTGTGCCAACTGTCGAAGCCAGCTTTGATCCAGCGAAAAAAGTGACAAGAGGCGACTATGCGGTTGCCGTAACGCGTTACTTTCAGGCGTGGCTGCAATAATCGTTTTTGGAGGAGAGCTTGACTGTGAGCTCTTCTCTTTTTTTTGATAAAATAGTATTCAAAAAAGAAGGATGATCAAATTGGCACTGGCAAAAACAAATGCAATGCGGATATTGGATGCAAAAAAGGTCCAGTATGACATGCTTACATACGACAACAAAGATGGAAAAATTGACGGTGTTTCCGTGGCTGAAAAAATTGGCAAGGATATAAAAGAGGTCTATAAAACGCTTGTTGCACAGGGAGCGAGCAAAAATATTTATGTTTACGTTATTCCGGTTGCAGAAGAACTGGACTTAAAAAAAGCGGCGAAGGCAGCTGGAGAGAAAAAAGTTGAAATGCTTCCGATGAAGGATATTCAAAAATGGACGGGCTACATTCGCGGCGGCTGCTCCCCCATCGGCATGAAAAAGGAATATAAGACCTTTATTGATGAAAGCAGCCGCGAGATCCAGACAATTGTTGTAAGTGCCGGAAAAATTGGGATGCAAATCGTCCTCACCCCTGCAACTTTAAAGGAAGTAACAAACGCATGTCTTACCGATATTCTTAAATAATTTTCATAGGCATTCACCTATAAATGACAAAAGCATAAGATAGGGTGAAATAAACTTAAGCTTTCGTCATAAAAAGGGAGTGTTGAAGAGTGGCAGGTAAAATTAAGAATTATTTTGCCGGCGGTAATACAGCTAGGGGGTTCCACAATCTGTACGATTCAAATCTCCAAGGACTTGACCGGATATTTATTTTAAAAGGCGGGCCTGGAACAGGTAAATCCTCGCTGATGAAAAAAATTGGCAATGAGTGGGTTGGAAAAGGCTTCGATATCGAGTTTCTCCATTGCTCATCAGATAATAATTCCATTGATGGTGTAATTATTCCGGCGTTGAAGGTGGGAATAGTCGATGGAACCGCGCCGCACGTCATTGAACCGAAGGCACCTGGTGCAGTCGAAGAATACATTAACCTTGGCGAGGCTTGGAATGCCAAGGCCCTAGCTATTCATAAAAGCACGATATTAAAATTAACAAAGCAAATCAATCAGTCCTTCCATAAGGCCTATGATACGTTCAAGGAAGCTCTGGATATCCATGACGATTGGGAAAAAATTTATATCAACAGCATGGATTTCAAAAAAGCTGATCAATTAACGAACAAATTAATTGATACGTTCTTTGGGAAAATGAAGCTCAGTAAACAATCCGATATCCGTCATCGCTTTTTAGGGGCGGCAACGCCAAAAGGCGCCGTTGATTTTGTTCCCAATCTAACAGAAGAGATTCCGAAGCGTTATTTTATTAAAGGACGTCCTGGTTCAGGAAAGTCTACCATGCTGAAAAAGCTGGCGGCCGCTGCTGAAACGAGAGGCGTTGACACTGAAATATACCATTGCGGTTTTGACCCTCATAGTTTAGATATGGTTATTTTTAGAGAACTGGGGATCGCCATTTTTGACAGCACTGCACCTCATGAGTATTTCCCGAGCCGCGACGGCGATGAAATCATTGATATGTATGAATTGTTAATTGCTCACGGTACAGATGAAATTTTTGAAGATATCCTCAGTAAAATTGCAGCTAACTATAAAAGCAAAATGCAGGAGGCAACCTCCTATTTGGCGAAGGCAAAAGAACTGCATGATGAGTTAGAAGAAATTTATATTGCAGCCATGGATTTTTCCGTTGTGGAGGGAATTCAGAATGAAATTGCCGAAGAAATAAGAAATTTAGCTGCTGCCAGGGTTGAATAGGACTGAGATTTCACCAAAATAGGCCGATTGCATACATTAGAGGGAATACAAATAGAAGGGGGTTTTGTGCCTTGGATTATTTGAATTACCCTTATGGCTACGGCCTAATACATGGTATTTCTCATGAAGATTATTTGCGTCAGACACAGTTTCAAGGAGGAGGCCAGCATCAACCGTCAGGACCGCCGCCGCAGAGCGGGGTTCAACACATGCCGCCGCACGGGGGTGGCCAACATCAACCACCACACGGAGGATTTCCGCCGCCGCCACCGCCGCACGGGGGTGGTCAGCATCAACCACCACACGGGGGATTCCCGCCACCACCACCGTATGGGGGAGGGCAGCATGGCGGACAGCATGGAGGACCTCCGACTGCCCCGCCGCCGGGCTTTATACCACATGAACAAGCGGGATTATATGCGGTCGACCCAGGCGGCATCAGACCGTGCCTCTACCGTTACACCTATATTTGGTTAAGGAATGGAAAGAACTTCTGGTACTATCCAACCTATGTGGGCAGAACGTCCATCGCCGGTTACCGCTGGCGCGGCTACCACTGGCAATATTATGGAATAGATTTAGACCGAATTCGCTCCTTTACCTGCCATTAATTTCAAAAAAAAATCGGCTTTCAATGGAGAAAGCCGATTTTTTTGCTAGATTTATGCATGTGGATTAGTTTTGCTTTGCTGGCCTTTATTGCGCTTGTTCCCTTTACTGTTATCGCCGCTTACAAATTCATTGGCAAATTCTGCTTCCGCGTGTCCTGCCTGCGGAGAATTTTGGTTGCCGCTGCCTTTATTAAATTTCTTTGTCAATGATTTGACCTCCTTCCTTATCCACTTTTAGTTTGGCATTGGTAAATTCGTTTATACGGAGGGTATCGAAATAAATAGAAACGGAAAAAAGTTAAAAAGAGAATAATTTATAAGGGAGAGGAGTGATTTTTTTGCAGCTAGATTTGTTAACCAATCTTTTCGAAAAAAACCGCAATGAAATAAATGCCGGGCCAATGGAAAGCTATATGAAGGGTCAATTTCCCTTCTTAGGAATTAAGTCTCCCTTGCGTAAAGAGCTTGAAAAGCAATTTTTTAAAGAGAGCGGGATTCTAAAAGAACCATTTAATAGAGATTTTGTCAGCGAGCTTTGGGACAAGCCTGAAAGGGAATATCAATATACAGCCCTTATTTATATAGAAAAATCGCTTAAAAAGCTGGAAAAACAGGATTTGGAATTCATGAAGCGGCTGATTATGACGAAATCATGGTGGGATACCGTGGATGCGATCTCCCCAAAAGCGGTCGGGAAAATCGCTCAAAAATACCCTGAAGTCATTGAGGAAACGCTAAATGGCTGGGCAGAACACGATTATATTTGGCTTCGCCGGGCGGCAATCCTTTTTCAATTAAAATATAAAGAGAAAACGATTGAAGAATTGCTTTATCAGTACATTAAGCTCAATGCTGACAGCAAGGAATTTTTTATCCAAAAGGCGATCGGCTGGGCGTTACGGGAATATTCCAAGACAAATCCCGCATCGGTAAAGGCGTTTATCGAAGGTCACCGGTTAGCATCCTTAAGTGTACGCGAAGGCAGCAAGTATGTTGGCTAAGCCTTCTGGAGGAAAATTACCAGCCAATCATGTTAGAATGGCAATATCAAAAAATAGGAGCTGGACAACATGATTAAGTGTATTGCATCAGATATGGATGGAACCTTATTAAACAGTATTCAACAAATCACACGGGAAAATAAAGCGGCCATTTTAAAAGCGCAGGCGCAGGGGATCGAGTTTGTCGTCGCGACAGGAAGGTCGTATCAGGAGGCAACCTTCGTGTTGGCTGAGTCGGACCTAAAATGCCCGATTATTTGTGTGAACGGGGCGGAGGTACGCTCGAAGGATGGCGAGATTATTTCTGCAAACTCAATTAGCAAGGAATTGGCAAGGGAAGCAGCGGCCACGCTAACGGAGCATGATATTTATTTTGAAGTCTACACAAACCAAGGTACGTTCTCGCTTGATTCGGAAAAAGCAGTTTCGATTCTTGTTGATATTGTGATGAGCGCGAATCCGGATTTGGATCAAGAGGAGATTGTTTATAAGGCAGGTGCACGGGTACGTAATGGCCTAGTTCATGAAGTTGGGGATTACGAGATGATTTTTGCAGATGAAAATCACCAGATTTATAAATTGCTGGCGTTCTCCTTTGACGCAGACAGACTTGAAGAGGCTAACAATGCCCTTGCTGCAATAGAAGAATTGGAGATTTCCTCATCTGGTCATGAAAACATTGAAATTACCCATAAAAATGCCCAAAAGGGAATTGCGCTGGAGTCCTTTGTGAAAACAAACGGGATTGATTTATCTGAGACAATGGCGATGGGAGATAATTTGAATGATGTTTCGATGTTCGAACGGGTAGGAAGAGCGGTCGCAATGGGCAATGCCAGCTACTACATAAAGTCACTTTGTGACCACGTGACAGACACCAATGAAGAAAGTGGAGTGGCAAAGGCGATATTAGAAGTCCTATAGGAAGGAAGGGATTTATGTACAAGGTTGGTTCCGGATTACTAATGATGTTGCTGCTGTCATCAGGCTGTTCCTTTTTTGAAAAAAAAGAAGCGAAACCGGAAGACAAAGAGGTTATTATCGGGCAGCCAGAGGTGGAAGTGGTGGCGGAGAATTTGTCTGTCCCATGGTCAATTGATAAGCTGAATCAAGCTTTCTACATCAGTGAACGAACCGGAAGTATTGTGAAGGTTGAAAATGGTAAAACGGAACGGCAGCCAGTGCGGCTGGCACATCCGCTTGCGAAGGCGGCGGAGGCAGGGCTGCTTGGCTTTGTACTAGATCCTCACTTTTCTGCCAGCCATCAGGCCTTTGCTTATTACACCTATGAGGATGGTAATGGGCAATTTAATCGCGTTATTGTGTTAAAACAAAAGGGTCAAGAATGGGCAGAGGAAAAAGTTCTTTTGGACCGGATTCCAAGCGCGGCTTTCCATCATGGCGGCAGGCTGAAAATCGGTCCTGACGGCAAGCTTTATATTACGACTGGTGACGCAACCGTACCGTCAACAGCTCAAAGGCTGAATTCGCTGAATGGGAAAATATTACGAATGAATATAGACGGGACTGTTCCTGGGGATAATCCATTTCCGAATTCTTTTATATACAGCTACGGCCACCGCAATCCGCAGGGATTGGTGTGGATGCAAGGCAGGCTTTATTCCAGTGAGCATGGCCAATCGGCCCATGATGAAATCAATGTGATTAAACCGGGGGCTAATTTTGGCTGGCCCATGATTCAAGGTATGGAGCAGAAAGCTGGAATGGAAGCGCCTCTTTATCAATCCGGTGATGAAACATGGGCCCCTTCGGGAATGGCTGCAGCAAATGGCAAGCTATATGCGGCCACATTAAGGGGCAATGCCGTCCGTGAATTTACGCTGTCAGAAAATAAGACGAGGCCAGTCATTACAGGATTAGGCCGGATTCGCGACCTCTACGTCGACGGAGACTATCTTTATTTCGTCAGCAACAACACTGATGGCAGAGGTAACCCGGATGAAACAGACGATAAACTGTACCGTGTCCTTCTGAACGAACTAAAATAAAGGGTCTGTTATAGGGCATTGCTGATCTTTAACACTGTTGATTGGGGCGGAAAGCGAAGCGCCTGGAACGCAAATCAACAACAAAGTTTAACATAGCCAAAATTAAAGCATCGCGGCGATGAACCGCGGTGCTATTATAATACTTCTATATTTAACGAGTTTACCTGGGAAACTAATAGCTCTTCGTAAGCCTTTTGAGCAAGATAATAGACTTCTTGTTCGCCGACATTCGGATTGTCCTTTTTAACCTTTTCAATGACGTCCTTTTGTACCTTTTGAGAAAGAACGATTAATTGATACTGCTGCTTTTCGGTTGCCCAAAACTTGTCTTCGCCATACTCTTGGATTAAACTCTTGGCGGACTCGAATTGATTATATTGATCGCGGGCTTTAGCAACGGCCTGTTCAACTTCGGCACCTGCTGCCTTATGTCCTTTTTCATTGGCCAGCATCGCCATTGCGCGTAAGCGGATAATTTGCGTTAATAATTGGTTTTTATCATCATTGATTTTTTCCTGTGAATCAAGATAGGCCAGTTCTTCCTCTAACTGCTTGCCGGTATATTTTTTCTTGGCCGCCTCGCGGTTGATTTCCAGTTGCAGCTTATTAATAAACTGATAAAAAGCAATGTCATCATTTGTGATCCATTCACCATTAATTTTGGCCACACCTTTAGGCTTTGTGACATTAAGGTTGATGACTTTCTCCGTTTTTTCTCCATCATTTTTGAGCGTAAACGCCGCTTCATATTTACCGCCCATTGGCAGCTTCACATTACCTGAGTAAGTGCCATTTTTCCCTTCCTCTAACTTCACATCATAGGTGCCATGGTCCATATTTGTCATCGATATCTGAGCTGACACATCCAGTCCCTTCACCGTTTTTTTATTTTCGGTTACTTTAATTTCAAACGGCAGCGCCGTGTCTTTTTGGAAATAAAGAACTTTTGTCACTTCGATTTTATATTCAGGCCCCTTGCTGCAGCCGGCCAACATGGCAATCAAAAGCAGCAAGGGGAAGATTAGGCGTTTCATCATGACTCATTCCCTCCTAATTGGTGAGTTTTTAAAAATTTCTCAACTGTATATTTTTCCATTTTTCCATTATCTAAATAAGCAACGTGTGTGCAGACCTGCTTGATTTCATCGAGATGGTGCGAGGAGAGCAGGATGGTCTTATCATGAAGATTCCGTAGGACCTCCAAAATTTCCTTTCTTCCCATCGGGTCTATGCCGCTTGTCGGTTCATCAAGAATCAGAATGTTCGAATCCTGATAGAGGGTGATGGCTAAGCCAAGGCGCTGCAGCATTCCTTTTGAGTAGGACTTAATCTGTACATCCCGGTCATCCCAAAGACTTACCGATTTCAAAACCTGTTCCATCCGGCCAAGGTCAGCCTTTTTAAAAACAGCTTCCGCAAAAAACGTCATATTTTCAAGCCCGGTCAGCATCGGATACAGCATAAATTTTTCCGGAAGATATGCAATGGTCTTTTTCCATACCTGACTTTTTTTCGTGACTTCGATTCCGTTTATCGAAATAGTCCCCTGTTTAACCGGGAGCAGTCCGAGCAGGCTGTTAATAAATGTCGACTTACCGGCCCCGTTTCGGCCGACAAGGGTACAGATTTCATTTTTTTCAATCTCGATTGAAATCGAATCCAATACCGTCTTTTTTCCGAAGGATTGGTTTAAATTTGTCACTTTAATCATTCGTAGCCCTCCTTTCGGTTAAAAACAATCGCTGTACTAAAAGAAACAGCAAGCCAGAAAATCAAATTTCCGAGTAAAAAGAACACGGGCTTCGTCCACATAAACGCTTGTAAAAGCCTTGACATATGGCCGAAGGAATAGACGCCCATGCCGGTTTCTAAAAACATCCTGACTGCCTGCAGCGGATTTAAGAAATAAACCGCTGAGAAAAATTTGACATTTTCATACTGAACATCTGGCAAAAAGGATAGCAGAATAAAATCATGCAAGAAGAAAAAGTAGAACCAGACAAAAATCGTAATCCCTAAAATTTGCATCCGTGAGCGGCTAAAGCTGCCAATCGCAGTGCCCATTTGCAAAAACACCAGCGCCATGCAAATAACGGCAATCATAAACATCAGATAGCTTTTGATATCGAGTTGAAAGTTAAATTTTAATAATAATAGATAGATAAAAAACCAAGTAAGGATCGGAACAAGTACAACGGTATAAAGCCCCAGGCTTTTTCGAGCCAAAAAGCTGGAGTAATTGTCCTTCTTCGTCAGCAGCATAATCAGCGTTTTTTGTTCCTTTTCCTGAAAAATTGAAAAGGCGCCGATAAACAAACACAGGATTGGGATAAAGTAGATCAGCGTATCGAACAAATTGATTAATAGAATATAAAAGCCTTTATCAAATGAAAGGTTGGTCGAGCGGAACAAAATACTAATGCTTAAGAGCACGATAATGCTTAAACTGAGCCACAGGCCTTTACCCCTTATATTTTCCTTCCATTCCTTCCAAATGTAATGCATAGCCGTTGTCTCTCCTTTAGTAAAATCAATACCACAAGCACCCCTAACACGAAAAATAGAATCGTATGCGGCTTGCCTTTTGCGGCAGCTAACGGGTGTGGATCCTTAAACATCGTATCCTCATCCTTCAGCGTGGCATTGATTTTTTCATAGATCGATATTGCTGGACTTTTTAAAAATAAATACGTTAGTTCCTGATCCTCAATTAATTGATATAACGAGGAACGATAGGTGACCGGAAAATCTCCGATGCCGTCCTGGTTTAAATCGGTGAGCGGAAACGCGCGTCCCCAATCATTGCCTTTCCCATGCTTGCTCCAGGAATTATGCTCGCCTGTACCGCCAAGGGTTACAGCAGGAATCGTATTTTCAGAGATGTGATTTAACGTGAACGTCTGGTCATTGGAGCTGGCCCAAAGCTCAATGCCAATTTGGTTCTGGACGATATGGTTGTTCTTAATGGTGTTTCGCGTTGCCTGATCAATGTACAGGCCCCGTTGGTTCATATAAAATGTGTTACCCGCTATATAATTATCATTGGCCTGCAGAAGCATTAAGCCAAACGATTGATTTCCATAGTTAACGATAAATTGATTATCTTCTAATTTAAGATGGTTTGAGTTCATGATGGCAGCTCCGCCAGTGTTCATGGTAAAGGTATTTTTCTTAAAAATATTTTCATCGGAATACATATAGTGCAAGCCATACCGGGTATTGCTGATATTGTTTTCATAGCTTTTATTGTTGTTAGCATAATCGAAGAACATCCCGTCGCGGGTGCCGTCGATCATATTGTGCTCGAGCAGATTATCATTGGCATAATAAATGTGAAGTCCATTCCCCTGGGCGGCAATTTCGCCTTTGCCCATGCCTTTGATGTTATTATTACGGATGATATTATGGTGTGCCTGACTTAAATAAATCCCGTGAAAGGAATGGCGGATCAAGACATTCTCCACCACATTATTGTTTGTATAGATCTTGATGCCTGCATATTCTTCAGCCGAATTACGGTCCATACTGCTGTGGGTCACGGCTAGGTGGCTAAGCTTCACATTTGGAGCTTTAATGGAAATGACATTTCCCGTTCCGTCTCCCTTGATCACGGTATTACTAGAACCCATAATCGTCATACTTTTGTTGATGACGATATTGCCTTCATACGTTTTATCTTCCAGTCTCAATACCGCTCCCTCTTTCATGGAGTCGATAATTGCCTGAAGGTTTTCGGCTGCCATATTTTTCTCAGGTTTCACGAATAAAAAGAGAGAAAAAACTAAAGAGATGAGCGTGAGTTTTTTCATTTTACTTTCGATCCTTCCATAACGGAATTAGTAATAATAGAAACGCCGCAATCACGAGATACATTCCAGTCCCAAACAGGCTGGTTGTATGAAAGTTGGCAATCGTATTGTGACCCAAAATCGGCGGGATAAAGGGATCAATTTTAATCGGTGCTTCTGGGCTTAAATTCGTTCCAAATTTTTTCAAGGCAGAATGGAGATCAAGAACGCCAAGCAGGCCGCCAATGGCAAAAACGCCAATCAATCCATAAAGAACCGGCTTTTTCCGAAGCAGCGCTGTTAATAGAGTAATAGCTGCTAAGCCTCCAATTAAATAAGGCAGATACTGAAGCTCGGGGAAGTTTGCTTCACTGAAGTTGGCCATTCCGATATAGTGATTCAGTCCGTTCACGATATCAATTTGACCCTCAAGCTTATTCGGAAAAACAATAATATTTAGCCCTTCTGGATATTGCGGGGCAATGAACACCATTTTCCACCACGGGAAAAAGAGAGAGCCTGCAATCAAAATGGCTGATACCGTTAAAATTAAGGAAGAAACCACTGATAACTTTTTACTGGTGCCAATCAAGTTAACCACTCCTAATATAGTGTTAATTAAGAAAAAGGCGAGGGTACCAATTGATTGAATTGATACCCATCACCAATGACTAATTCTTTGGTTTTACTAGGAAGTAACCAGTCATTTCCTGGTGTAGTGCGGAACAGAAGTTTGAACAGTAAAGAGGGAAGGTACCGGCTTTTTTGGCGGTAAATTCCATTGTATTTGTCTGGCCAGGCTGTACTTCCATGTTTAAGTTATAGCTATTGATAGCAAAGCCGTGGGTGATGTCTTCATCGAAATCAATGTTGGTCAAATGGATGGTGACTTGATCGCCCTCATTGACTTCAATCACATCAGGACGTTTTGCTTTCGCATCAAAGATAAACTTCGAGCGCATCGCGATTCCGTATACATCGACCTTGTTTCCATTGCGGACAATTCTTGCATCAGACTTTTTATAAACAGCGTCTTTATTCTTTTCATCCTTAGGGTACACGTTAATCGTCTTGATCTTATCGGCTTTAATCATTTGTGCGTAGTGCGGTTCTGGGTTAACCGGAGCAGATTGGATGACCTTCATTTTGCCGCTGATGTCGATTAACTGCATGGACTCAGGGTGTGAAGGACCAACAGACAGGTAGCTGTCTTTCGCAATCTTGTTAAGGGCAACCAGATATTTACCGTCCGGTGCAACCGTGTCACCTTCAGCAGCAACAGAGTGACCTGGAGAGTATTGTACAGGCACACGGTCTAAAGTTTTACCAGTGTTTGGATCCCATTTTACAACCTCAGAAGAGATGAACATCGTTGTATACGCCATGCCTTTGTCATCAAATTGAGTATGAAGCGGTCCAAGAGCGTTTTCTGGGTTAACTTCTCTTTCCATAACAGATTTGTAGTTAAGAATCGGAATACCGTTGCGGTCGCCGGCAAAGTCTTTGTTTTCAATCGCCTTAAATGCTTTTTCAAATGAGAATACAGTCATCGTAGGTGCCAGTTTACCGGAAGCAATGAAGCGTGTGCCGTCTGGCGTTACGTCAACGCCGTGCGGTGACTTCGCCACCGGAATTAAATAGATGCCGCCTTTTTGTTTTTCAGGGAAAATCATTTTTTGGCCGTTAACATCCTCATACTTGCCGTCCTTGACCATTTTCTCAAGCTCTTTCCAGTTAAAAAGAACAATATAGTCACGGTCTGCTTGTGACGCGTTAATTTCAAGGTTTGTAGTTGATTCTTCCGTATTATAAGTCGTTAATACAGCCCAATCCTTGGAGATTTTTTTACCAGCATCAGATAGGTCGTAGGACCATGGCGGAAGCGCCACTTGGTAAGCAATATTGAGCTTTTCTTTGTTTTGGTCGAACGTTACGGCAGACATTACACCCCGGTATTTCGTGCTGTAGTCATCCAGTGATTCGTACTTTTGACCAAGCGGTACAGCGAAACGAGTTGGCAGGAACATGTACTCGGTATTTTCGGTAACGAAGGCCGCACAGTGCGGGCCGCTTGTGTTCGGAACTTGAATAATGTCTTTGACTGTGAAGGTTTTTAAATCCATGGCCGCCGCACGGCTGTTACCAACGTCCGTTGCAAACATAAATTTACCGTCATAGTCACCGTTTGTTTCTGAGAAGGCAGGGTGGTGAAGGTCTCCCCATGTATAGTCACCCATTAATTTCTTGGAGTGCTCATCAAAGCCATATCCTGTTGCCGAATCTGGTGAGAATACAGGAACAGTACGAATATGTCGCATTGATGGAACACCGTAAATAAACATTTGTCCTGAGTGTCCGCCGGAGGCGAATAAATAGTAATCATCTTTTTTACCAAATGGAACATATACCTTTTCTGCATCGCTTTTGTTGCTGGCGGATGCAGCTTCCGTATTGGTTTTTGAGGAAAAATCAGCAAACGAGATTGTCGCAGCTACAAAGCCGGCAAGTAATCCCGATGCAATTGGAATCCATTTTTTCATTTTCTTACACCACCTTTTGATTATTTTGCTTCAGATGCTTGCTTCAGAAGATCAAGGACCTGCTTGCGCTCGTCATCTGTTAATGGATTTTTACCGATGACGCCAGACATAACGGCTGAAGTAGGCGCCTTAAGGAATTCTTCAATTGGTTTGCCGTGCTTGCCTTCTACATTTACAAAGGCTTGGGAAAGATCCGGTCCGACGGCACCGCCTTTTAGATTAAGAGCTTCCACGCTGTGACAGCCAAGGCATCCTTTTTTATTTAGGATGTTATCCTCGTTTGCCGATGAAGTTTTTGCGGGTTCCTCTTTAGCTTCTGTGGTTGTAGTCTTTGTTTGCTTTGAATCAGCTTGAGCAGTTTGCGGCTGTTTTGCGGAGTCTCCCATGATGACCCCAAAAACAAGGTAGCCTAAACCAAAGCCAAGCAGCGCGCAAATGACAAAATTCATAATGGCTTTATTCATTTTGATTTGACCCTCCTTTTTGTCTAATGAACAACTTTATCCTACCCGCGAAGGGACGAATAGAATGTGATGTACCTCACACCATTTCGGTGGATTTTGAACGTTCTGTGAAAGGGCTCGCAAACCCTAGTAAAAATCGCTATTTTAAATTATTGAACGATTTGTGAATCTTAAGAATACAGAGATTTATGACGTTGGTTGGGACATAAGGGCAAGCGTTTGCCGGGAATTTTTCGAGGCGTAAAAAAGATATTTTGTAGTCTGATAAAATTATTTTGTTCCACATTTATTATTATTTATTGGATAATTTATATTTTGCTAGTAAGACACTTTTAGGTGAAAATTCATCACTATAAGTCCTTCTTTATGCTGGTGGTTTTATAATATTCCGATTTTTTTGTGTTTTTGAAATAATATTGACATTATTCCAATACGATTATAGAATGACACTGTAATATATGAAACGATATACTTCTAATAAAGTTTAAGTCGAACTTTTTCTATTTCGGTTGTAACCGCTTCCAACTTTTGCCTCGCACTAATGGAAATATGAACAAAGGGTTTACATGCATCTTATCTTGGAAGCAACAATAAGGAATAAAGGGGAGGAAAAGAAATGGCAAACAAGGAATTGAGCAGGGGTTTAAGTTCACGCCATATTCAAATGATTGCTTTAGGTGGAACGATTGGGGTAGGTCTATTTATGGGATCTTCCAGCACAATAGGCTGGACTGGTCCATCTGTCATGCTCGCTTATGGAATTACAGGAATTTTTCTATATTTGATTATGCGCGCCATGGGTGAAATGCTTTATTTGGAACCAAGTACAGGTTCATTCGCAACATTTGGCTATAAATATATCCATCCAATCGCGGGATATATGACTGCCTGGAGCAACTGGTTCCAGTGGGTAGTTGTCGGCATGGCGGAGGTTATCGCGATTGGCACCTATATGCAGTACTGGTATCCAGATCTTCCTGCGTGGATTCCGGGACTTATCGCAATGGTTATTCTCGGAACAGCAAACTTTATTTCTGTTAAATCATTTGGTGAATTCGAATTTTGGTTTGCGCTAATTAAAGTAGTTACGATTGTATTGATGATTGTGGCAGGTTTTGGCTTGATTTTCTTTGGCTTTGGCAACGGTGGAGAAGCGATTGGCCTATCAAATCTCTGGAAAAATGGCGGCTTCTTTACTGGGGGCTTAAAAGGTTTCCTTTTTGCACTATCACTTGTTGTTGGTGCTTATCAAGGTGTAGAGCTTATCGGTATTACAGCTGGTGAAGCAAAAGATCCTCAGAAAACATTAAGAAACGCGATTCAAAGTACAATTTGGCGTATTCTTGTATTCTATATCGGTGCTATTTTTGTTATTGTTACTGTTTATCCTTGGGATAAGTTAACTTCACTTGGAAGCCCTTTTGTAGCAACTTTTGCAAAAATCGGTATTACAGCTGCTGCTGGAATCATTAACTTTGTTGTAATCACTGCTGCGATGTCAGGCTGTAACAGCGGTATCTACAGCGCAGGACGCATGCTTTATACTCTTGGAGTCAATGGACAAGCTCCAAAATCGTTTGCGAAGGTTTCAAGCAACGGGGTGCCATTAGTCGGTACAATCGGAGTACTGATTGGCCTTGGCGTTGGCGTAGTGTTAAGTTACCTTGCACCAGAAAAACTGTTTGTGTACGTATATGCGGCAAGTGTCCTTCCTGGGATGGTTCCTTGGTTTGTTATCCTAATCAGCCAGACCAAGTTTAGAAAGGTCCATGCAGACAAAATGGCCAGCCATCCATTTAAAATGCCGTTTGCGCCTGTTACTAACTATGTAACTATCGCCTATCTCGTAGCGGTCCTTATTGGTATGTGGTTCAATGAAGACACACGTGTTTCACTGATTGCGGGTATTGTCTTCCTGGCTCTCGTGGCCATCAGCTACTATGCTTTCGGAATCAACAAACGTGTACCTGCCGATATTCAAACAGAGGATTTTACAGATAAGAAAGCAATTTAACGGGTTTGTTTTAAGATATATATTGGAAAAACAATACGAAAAAGCCCTTCAAAACTGAAGGGCTTTTCAATTTAGTTGGCAAATTTATAAGTCCAAAACCGTTCGTTGTTGATCCATACCATGATTTGCGGATCTTTGTTTTTCAACTTTGCCTCTACATCTTTAAACATCTGCTCGGTCTGGGAGCGGTGCGCCTGAATAGCGGCGAGCTTTTGTTTAGCGACAGGGGTAATGTTGTTGATAATGTCAGCCTCACCAAGCTCCTCGACGCAATTATTTGAAAATGCGACACAGTGTAACGTTGGCCTTGCGGCGGCAGGCAGCTTTTCAACAGCTCTCACGACTGCCGCACCGGTGGCATCATGGTCCGGGTGAACGGAATAGCCGGGATAAAAAGTAATGATTAAGGAAGGATTCAATTCTTTAATGAGTTCTGACATGGTGTTTGTCAGCTTTTCTTCATCCTCAAATTCAATTGTTTTATCACGGAAGCCGAGCATCCTGAGATCCTGAATGCCGAGAACCCTGGCAGCCTCCTGCAGTTCTTTTTTTCTGATTTTAGGAAGATTTTCCCGATTTGTAAACGGAGGATTCCCCATGTTTCGTCCCATTTCCCCCAGCGTTAAACAGGCATACGTCACCGGTGTTCCATTTTGCACATGTGTGGCAATCGTTCCGGATACTCCAAATGCCTCATCATCAGGGTGAGGGAAAACGACCAGGACTTGACGTTCTTTTTCCATCTTCATTCTCCTTTCCACATTGCTTAAGCAAATGGTGTAGTACTGATTTCTAGTGCAACGGCGAGCCTTCCTTCATTGTCGTGGCCGGCCATTAAAAGGTGATTTTCTTCATCTATTTCAAAATGTGTGATCCCTTCGGCATAAACCCAGCCGAGGTTAATTTTTAAACCGACCCGGTGTGGTCCTTTGCCGGTGATTTTCCCTAATTCATAACGGACAAGGGCGTTCCTGATGTAAGCTCCCGCATTAAAGAAAGATTGATCTTTATGGGATGCATAGGCTCCGTTCGTTGTTTCAAGGTGAATGTAGACATCTTTATTCGCAAAATGATTAATGGCTTCTTGAACCTTTTTAATATCAACTAACTCCAAGGCTAATGTCTCCTTTCCCTTTCGTACCTAATGACTATTTTTCATTAATAATGTATCCATCATACTAAAATCTGTTAAAAAATGCGAAAACCATGCACAAAAAAGAACCGGACACTAAGGCCACGGTTCTCCACGCTATTTACTCTTCACAATCTTCGCAATACTCGGTAACGGCTCCGGCACTGCGGTACGCCCCGTGCCAGGTAGGACCCACGTATTCATTTAAGCGGAAACCCTGCTGGATGCCCGCTGAAACAAATTGCTTGGCCACATCGACTGCTTCATAAACGGATAGACCTTTTGCCAATCCAGCAGTGACGGCTGAAGAATTCGTACAGCCTGCCCCATGAGTGAAGGTGGTCTCAATTTTAGGAGACTCGTAAATTTTGAAGTCCTTACCATCATATAAAAGATCAATGGACTTTTCTTCTGACTGCAGCTTGCTGCCGCCTTTAATGAGGACATGCTTCGCGCCTAAATCATGAATTTTCACGGCAGCGTTCTTCATGTCATCAAGCGTACGCGGTGTACCTGTCCGGGCAAGCTGCCCTGCTTCAAACAGATTTGGTGTCACAACAAAAGCTCTTGGCAATAATAGCTCGCGCATTGCATCCGCTGTCTCCGGATTTAACACCTCATCTTCGCCTTTACACACCATAACAGGGTCAATCACGACGCGTCCGAGTTTGTGTTCATCCATTTTTCTTGCCGCTAATTCAATGATTTCTACCGTTCCAAGCATCCCCGTTTTCATGGCGTCGATGCCGACAGAGAGAATTGTTTCCAGCTGCTTTTCAAGGATATTCACATCGATGGGGAAAACCTCATGATGCCAATGGTTTTTTGGGTCCATGGTAACGATGCAGGTAAGGGCGGTCATTCCGTATACGCCAAGCTCTTGAAATGTTTTTAGGTCTGCTTGAATCCCTGCCCCGCCGCTTGAATCCGAACCGGCAATAGTCAATACTTTATTAATTGTCATTATGTAATCAACCTCCTCATTCTATAAAACCTCTTCTTTATTATAATTCATCTTTTTAAATTTAACAGAAATCCGCAATAGTTGACAGAAAAATGACAAATGAAGCATTTTTACTATTTACAAGTGCTTAGCGTGATAAAAATTACTTTCAAACAATAAATGGAAAAGTACGATTTAAGTAAAAGGCCTTAAGCCAGATTGCTGTGATAAAAATTGTTGAAAGCGGTTTAATCCAAACGTTAAATTTAAAAGTACCCTTTAGGGAGGGAAAATAATGAACCGGAAAGGCTGTCCTGATGAATATCCCATTACCTTGCTGATTAACGGCTGTGAAATCGCTGTTTTTCAACTGACAAAATATAACCTTGAAGACTGGACATATGGCTATTTGTTTTCTGAGGGATTTATCCAGGATGCCAATGATATTGAGTCAATCGTCGTCAATGAAGAAGTTGGCAGTATCAGTGTATCGCTCCACTCCGATTTTGATGAAGAGCAGGTTTTTTCAAAAAGGAAACATTACACGGCCGGCTGTGGCAGAGGAGTTACCTTTTTCTCGATGACCGATGTGAAAAATTTTAAAAAAATAACCGCTGATCAAACCTATCCGCTTACCTATCTCTTAAAAAAACGAAGTGAATTTGCCCAAAATTCGTCGCTCTATCTGGAAACGGGCGGCATGCATGGGGCCTGCATTGTTAAGGAAGACGGCACCATGGAAATCCGCGAAGACATCGGACGGCATAATGCTGTCGATAAAATTATTGGCTTTTGCCTTCGAAATCGCCTGCAGCCTGGAAGGTTAATTTTATTAACAACCGGAAGGGTTTCATATGAAATGCTCTCAAAGGCAGCGAAATTCGGCTTTCCTGTCATCGCTTCGCGTACAGCCGCCACTAAACAAGCTGTACAGCTGGCAAAATATTTAAATATTGAGGTCATTGGCTACTTAAGGGGAAAGATGGCGATGATTTATACCCGTGCCGGCAGAGTCGAAAACGATGTCACACCAGATCCTGCTTTCGAAAGAGCCTTTGAAGGGGGGAATTAAAGGACTAGCAATTAGAGAGAAAAAATATGTCTAGCTCCATCGCCTAGGAGCTCGAGGTCATAAGCCAAACCGTCAAGAAGGTTAAAAAGCAACCTTCTCACCGGCTCGTCTTATGCTTGTCGCCCCTGGGCACTAAGGGTAGCTACTAAGAGAATAAGCTTCGCAGGAACAAGCTCTGCTTGTTCCGAAGGCGCTTCCGCTTTTCGTGGGATGTTCTGTTGAAATCAAATCTTGGGAAGGAGATTCGAAATGGTTGATATGAACCTAAATCGCCGGCAATTTTTAAAACTTTCAGGCGCCACAGCAGCGACCCTTGCAATCATGGAACTGGGCTTTAATGAGAAAAAAGCGTATGCGAAAACAAAAGAATTCAAAATTGCCAAAGCTACTGTAACACCAACCATTTGCTGCTATTGCGGTGTTGGATGCGGAATCCTCGTCCACACCAAAAACAATACCGTGGTTTATACGGAAGGGGATCCGGATAACCCGATTAACGAAGGAAAGCTATGCAGCAAGGGAACCACATTAAGACAGCTATATACCTCTGAAAAGCGCTTAACCAAGCCGCTATATCGCGCACCAGGCAGTAATAAGTGGGAAGAAAAAGATTGGGATTGGATGCTTGACACCATCGCCAAACGCACAAAAGAAACGCGTGACAGTTCATTTGTTGAAATGGAAAACGGTATTACCGTTAATAAAACTGAAAAAATTGCCAGCCTTGGCGGCGCGGCACTTGATAATGAAGAAACGTACTTGCTCTCGAAACTCATGAGGGGCCTTGGTGTAGTCTATTTAGAGCACCAGGCACGAATATGACATAGTTCAACGGTTGCCGGTCTGGCACCTACATTTGGTCGTGGAGCAATGACTAACCATTGGAATGATCTGCAGCATACGGATTGTGCGTTGATTATTGGCGCAAACCCTGCAGAAAATCACCCAATAAGCTTTAGATGGCTGACGAAGGCCAAGGAAAACGGCGGAAAAATCATCTCCGTTGATCCGCGCTATACAAGAACTTCTGCACAAGCTGACGTTTACGCTGCCCTTCGCTCCGGTACGGATATTCCGTTTATCGGCGGGATGATTAAGTATGCGCTTGAAAACGATCTCATCCACAAAGAGTATGTTGTTAACTATACAAATGCCTCCTTCATTGTCAAAGAGGGCTATGATTTTAATGACGGTCTGTTCTCAGGCTATGACGAAGCAAAACGAGTGTATGATAAAACAAAATGGGCTATTGAATCAACACCGGACGGAAATCCAGTAAAGGATCCAACTTTAACCCATCCGCGTTCCGTCTTCCAATTAATGAAGAAGCACTATTCACGTTATGATATTGATACTGTAACAACAGTAACAGGCACACCAAAGGACGATTACCTAAAGGTTTGCAAAACCTTCTGTGAAACGGCGAAGGTCGGAAAAGCCGGCACAATCATGTATGCAATGGGAACTACCCAGCATACGGTCGGCTCACAAAACGTCCGCATCTATGCGATCCTTCAGCTCCTATTAGGAAACATTGGCTTACCGGGCGGCGGCATCAATGCAATGCGCGGCGAATCCAATGTACAAGGATCAACGGACTTTGGCTTATTATTCGATAACCTGACAGGCTATCTTGGCGCGCCAAAAGCAACGGTGCCTGAGCATGCAACCTTGAAAGGCTATTTGGAAAAAGAAACACCAAAAACAGGTTATTGGAGCAACAAGCCTAAATTTGTAGTCAGCTTACTGAAAGCGTGGTACGGGGCAAATGCCACCGCTGAGAGCGAATTTGGCTACCAATTTTTACCAAAAGGCAACAAAAACTACTCCCATATCAATCTATTTAAAGCGATGTACAACGGCGAGCTTGACGGTGCCTTCCTATTTGGAACAAACCCGGTTGTTGGCGGACCGAATGCCGGCAAGGAAAAAGAAGCCCTTAGCAAATTAAAATGGCTCGTTGCGATTGACCTTTGGGAAACGGAAACTTCAGCATTCTGGCAAAAAGAAGCCGGCAGCAATCCGGCAAACATTAATACAGAAGTATTCTTACTGCCAGCATCTGCATCTTTTGAAAAAGAAGGCAGTGTTTCCAACAGCTCACGCTGGATGCAGTACCGTTGGAAGGCGATCGAATCACTTGGTGAAGCAAGGCCAGACCTAGATGTCATTCATGAGCTTGCTTTAAAACTGAAAAAAATGTATGCGAACAGTCCAAAATCAGCTGACAAGCCTTTCTTAGCTATGGATTGGAATTACGGCGACGGAGAAGAACCAAATATCGACCTTGTTTGTAAAGAAATCAATGGCTATGACTTGAAAACTGGAAAATTAATCGCCGGTTTTGGAGCGCTGTTGGATGATGGTACCACTTCTAGCGGCAACTGGATATATTCCGGCTTCTATCCTGAAGAAGGCAAAAACAAGTCAAAGAACCGTGACAACAAGGATTTAGGCGGCGAACATTATTTGAATTGGTCCTTTGCGTGGCCGATGAACCGCCGGATTCTTTATAACCGTGCGTCTGCCGATCCAAGCGGTCAGCCGTGGAGCAAGGAAAAAGCCGTAATTTGGTGGGATGCAGGACAGAAGAAATGGGTTGGCAAGGACGTTCCAGATTTTAAAGCGGTGACAGCACCAACAGAACCAGGAGGAACAGGTGCCTTTATGATGAACAAGGATGGTGTTGCCTTATTGTTTGCACCAACCTTGAACGACGGTCCATTTCCAGAGCACTACGAACCGTTTGAAAGCCCAGTTCCGAATGCATTCAATAGTCAGCAATTAAATCCAGCAGCCGTCATTATTGAAGGCGATTTTAATAAAAAAGGCGATAAGAAGAAATATCCGATTGTCGCCACGACTTATCGGGTAAGTGAACACTGGCAATCCGGCTCGATGACACGCAACCAGGAATGGCTCTCAGAGCTTGCCGGACATATGTTTGTCGAAATGAGTGAAGAGCTTGCCAAAGAAAAAGGCATCAAAAATAAAGATCAAATCATTGTCAGTTCCGCACGCGGGCGCATCTTGGCCTATGCGATGGTGACCAAACGCTTTAAGCCAATCGGTGTGAATGGCAAAAAGATTCATGAAATTGGAATGCCATGGCATTTTGGCTATAAAGGGTTTGCTACGGGAGATACCGCGAACCGCCTGACTCCTCATATTGGAGATGCCAACACGATGATACCTGAATTTAAGGCATTCTTGTGCGACGTCAGGAGGGCTGACTAATGACGAAATATGTGAAATATGTTGATGTAACAAAGTGTGATGGCTGCCGTGCCTGTATGGTGGCCTGCAAAAACTGGAACGACCTGCCGGCGGAACCGACGGATTTCTTGGGGAGTGTCCAATCACATCCGAAAACAACAGCTGATACTTGGAATGTCCTGCAATATATCGAGCATGAGAATGGAAAAGGCGATTTGGAATATCTTTTCCGTCATTCCTCCTGCTTCCATTGCACAGATGCTGCCTGTGAAAAGGTATGCCCGGAAAATGCCATCAGCTATACGAAATATTGCTCTGTTGTGATTAATCAAGATAAGTGCGTCGGCTGCGGCTATTGCGTTCAAAACTGTCCGTTTGAAGTGATTTCGTTAAAGACCTATAAAGATAAAAATGGCAAAGAGTACAGAAAGTCTCATAAATGCACAATGTGTACGGACCGCTTGGAGGAAGGGCTGCAGCCTGCCTGTGTCACTACCTGCCACACAGGCGCGATGGAGTTTGGCAGCAAGGAAGCGATGCTTCAAAAAGCGGAGAAGCGTTTAAGTGAAATCAATGGCCGTTTCCCTAATGCCAATATTTACAATCCGCAAGGAGTCGGCGGCACACATACGGTTTACGTGTTGGCAGAAAAGCCGTCCATTTATGGTCTGCCGGAAAATCCGAAGGTGCCGACGTCTGCCGTTGCCTGGAAGGATTATGCTCAGCCAATTGGCAAGATGATGCTGGGGGCGACAACGATGGCGCTTGTTGGAGCGTTTGTCACAAATAGGCTGTTTAATAAAGAAAGCAGGGGCGAAGGTCAAGATGGAGGTGGAAGCCATGAGTAAACAGCAGGTTAAGCCTGATGTGCAAGTAAAGCGTTTTTCTAAGGCGTTTGTCTGGGCGCATGCCATCAATGCTCTTTCATTCTGCGCGCTCTACATTACAGCGCTGCCAATGTATACTGAGTTTTTTGACTGGCTCTATCCAATCCTTGGCGGTCCGGCGAATGCCCGTCTGCTGCATCGCATTTTTGCGGTAGCCTTTGTGTCACCTATGATTATCTATTTAATTTTTGACACTAAAGGTTTTTTCCACTGGATGAAAGAGCTTGTCACTTGGAAAAAGCGGGATCTGGAATTTTTCACTGAGTTTGTGAAAGAACTGTTTGGCTTTAAGTTTAAGCATGTGAAACAAACGTTCTTTAATGCCGGTGAAAAAATTAACTCGATTCTGCAAATTCTTTGTGCTGTTATGATTATTGGTTCAGGCTTCCCAATGTGGTTCCCTGAGTATTTTCCGAGAGCAGTGGTTCAATGGGGTTACTTTTTCCATAATGTCGGTTTCGGCCTGGCGATTGCTGTTATTGTCGGCCATATCTATTTGAGCGTGATTCACAAAAACTCCCGCCCTGGCTATACCGGTGTGGTAACTGGCAAGGTTCCGGCCTGGTGGGCGAAGGAGCACTACACAGAATGGTATGAAGAAGAAGAGAAAAAAGGCAATTTCCCTAACTTGGACGATCCAAAACGAAAAAAAGGCGCATAAAAGTAGTTTCAGGAGATGGCTGTCGAGGTAAAGGCAGCCATTTCCTTTAAAAAGATTTCTATATCGGCGGAAATAGGCAACTTAACGGCGAATATGGGGCATATATCGGCGGATTTTTCATTTTATCGGCGAATCCAAGCCCCTTATCGGCGAATAAAAAAACTTGAAATAGAGGTGCGGCAACAATGATTAAATCGGTTGTTTCAAAAGAATACCAGAGTCTGCAAAAGGAAATCGTAGCCCTTCAGGAAAAGTGGAAGCAAATGATCGACCCGGAAACAGTCAAACCGAATCTGGATAAAGCAGCAATGTCAGCAGGAGTGCCTGCTGCAGCCTTAACGGTTATTAATTTTGAAATTTCCCTATTTTTACAGTGGATAGAGGAAATAAATGCTACCCTCGTAAAAAGCAATTCTGAACTAGAAAAAAAGCTTGAGAGTATTAGCAGCCTGTTAAATAAGGAAATCGCGATTCGCTGGATTGAAGAGGCCTTCGCCTGCAATCATGATTATTTTGCTAGATTTGCTGTAGAAAACGGCTTGGAAGAATGGGTTCCCCATTTTCTTGCTGAAACGGCGATTCGTCCATACCTGCAGTTAATAGCGGAAAAAGTACAGACTGCGGTTGACCTTGCTGTACTGGGTGCAGGCTGTCCTGTCTGCGGTGAGCCCGTAAGGTTAGCCGCACTTGAAGAAGAGGGGAAAAAAATCATTCATTGTTCGCGCTGCCAGGCACGATGGAACGCGAAACGACTGGAATGTTCTCACTGCGGCAATGAAGACCATAAAACGATTCAATTCATTCAAATTGAAGGGGACGCCGTATCGCAAATCCAAGTTTGCGAACAGTGCAACGGCTATATTAAAATTATTGATACAAGACAATACATCGAAAAGCCCTCTGCAGCCATGCTGGATTTGAATTCCATTCATTTAGATTTTATAGCCCAGGAAAACGGGTATCACGCAGTTGGGGAACTGAAAAAAGAGGGTGCTTCATGAAAGCAGCGGTTATTATTTTATCAGGCGGGAAATCGAGCCGGATGGGCACAAATAAAGCCCTATTAAAAATAAATGAGAAAACCAATATTGAGAGAATCCGTGATACGCTTAGTTCCTCGTTTGATGATATAATTCTAGTAACGAATGATTCAGAACAATATGAATTTTTGAATATAGAAATGACGGCGGATCGCTTTCCAGGCATGGGGCCGCTCGCCGGCCTGCATGCAGGCCTCATCGCAAGCGAAAATGATGTGAATCTTATTGTCGCCTGTGATATGCCGTTTGTATCTGCGGGGCTTGCAGCGGGACTCGTCAGTCTGTGCAGTGAATTTGATGCAGTTATTCCTGTCATCAACGGAAAGCAGCATCCGTTATTTGCTGTTTTTAAAAAAATGGCTGCCGAGAAAGCCGCACAATCGATTGAAGCAGGAAATCTCCGCATGAAAGACCTGCTAGAGCAATTAAATGTCCTATTTGTAACTGAAAAAGAGCTTAAAGGCTTTAGTGAAATCGATATTGAGCGCGTTTTTTTTAATATGAATCATCCTGAGGAATACGAAGACGCCAAAAAGTGGGCTGAAACAGAACATTAAGGGGGACTAAGGGAACCATGCAATTTTTCAAAGTAAAAACAGTTGAAGAGACATTTGCCTTAATCGAGGAAAAAATAGCAGCAATCGGAGCAACAGAGGTTAGGGAGCTTGACCGTGCCCTCCATTATATTTTAGCGGAACCGGTCACAGCAAAGGAAAATGTTCCGGGATTTGACCGTTCAACTGTGGACGGATATGCCGTCCGCGCGAAAGATACGTATGGTTCCTCCGAATCGATGCCCGGCTTTCTCACATTGGCGGGAGAAGTAAAAATGGGCGAAGTCCCGACGGATGAGGTCAGCTCCGGTAAAGCTGTTTACGTGCCGACAGGCGGCATGCTTCCTGCCGGCAGCGATTCCGTCATCATGATTGAACATTGTGAAGACTTAGACGGTCTTTTAAATACATACAAGCAGGCAGCACCTGGAGAAAATATCATCCGTGCCGGCGAAGATATCCGCGAAGGCGAAGTCCTGCTTGATAAAGGTGTGAAGCTTCGCCCGCAGGAAATAGGGGCTCTTGCGTCTTTAGGCATTACTCATGTCACCGTTTACCGAAAATTGACGGTCGGCTACCTCTCGTCCGGGGATGAAATTGTTCCCTATCAAACTGAGAAACTGCTAGTTGGGCAAATCCGCGACATTAACTATTTAACGATTGCCGGCTTAGCGAGCGAATGGAATGTTGACGTCATTTACGGCGGGATTGTCAAAGATGATTTCGCGGAATTTCAGGCCCGGGCACGCGAGCTTTATGAGCAAACAGATTGCTTAATTCTCTCCGGCGGCAGCTCGGTCGGGGCGAAGGACTATACGACCGATGTAATTCAATCTTTAGGGGAACCGGGTGTGTTTGTTCATGGTATTTCAATCAAACCAGGTAAACCTACGATTCTAGCAATGTCGGACGGAAAGCCGGTTATTGGACTGCCGGGTCATCCGGCCTCGGCCATGATTATTTTTCGCTTGTTTGGCGAACAAATTCTTCGCAGGCTTTCAGGAGAGCTGCTGGAGCGGAAGCCTGAGCGTATTTTTGCGAAAATCACAAAAAATATTCCATCTTCAATGGGGCGGTCAGATTATATTCGTGTCCGCTTGTTTGAAAATGCTGGGGAATGGTGGGCCGAGCCGATTATCGGCAAATCCGGCCTGATTACGACGCTTGTAAAAAGTGACGGCATTGCCGAGATTAGTTCAGAAAAAGAAGGTATTTCACAGGGTGAATACGTGCCTGTGATAGCATCACGATAGGGGGAAACGTAAATGTACAAACGAAAAATTTATTTAGAAGACAAACCCCGTTTGGAGGCACGCGACGAAATCTTGGCAGCTTCTAGGCTGAACCCTGAAAAAGAATACCTCTCTGCTGCAGACGCTATAGGCCGCGTCACCGCTGAACCGATTTTTGCCCGGGTGTCCATGCCGCACTACCATGCCTCCGCGATGGACGGTGTTGCTGTTATCGCTGAAGCGACATATAACGCTCACGAGCAAAATCCACTTCATCTTAAGCGCGGCGGGCAATTTTCCTATGTGGATACCGGAAATGCGATTCCATCCCCATTCAATGCCGTCATTATGATTGAGCATGTTCAGGTGATTGATGAAGATACAATTGAAATTATCGAACCGGCAACCCCGTGGCAGCATATCCGCCCAATTGGTGAGGATATCGTTCAAGAGGAAATGCTGTTTCCACAAGGGCATGTGTTAAGGCCTGCTGATCTAGGTGTGTTGCTGGCGGCGCAGCAGACAGTGATCCCCGTTGTGAAAAAGCCGGTAGTGACAATTATTCCAACTGGAAATGAGCTGGTGGATGCTGCTTCAGAGCTTGCTTCCGGAAACATTATTGAATTCAACGGCACAGTGTTTGCTGGTTTTGTGAAAGAATGGGGCGGTGAGCCAAAGCTGCACGCAATCGTTAAGGACGAGCCTGATCGAATTAAAGAGGCTTTACTGGAAGCGGCTGAAACGTCCGATATTATTGTTATTAATGCCGGTTCCTCGGCCGGCTCGAAGGACTACACGGTCCACATCATCGCTGAAATCGGCGAGGTTTTTACCCATGGGGTCGCCGCACGGCCTGGTAAGCCGGTTATTTTAGGGAAAATTAACGAAAAAATTGTTGTCGGTGTCCCGGGATATCCAGTTTCAGCTTACCTGGCCTTGGAGTGGTTTGTGAGGCCGCTAGTGTGCAAGTATTTAGGGATTCCAGTACCTGAGAGACAAAAGGTGACGGTCAAACTTGGCCGCCGCATTGTCTCGTCCATGGGTGCTGAAGACTTTGTGCGAATGAATATCGGCTTTGTGAATGGACAATTTGTCGCCAACCCGCTGACCAGAGCAGCTGGCGTCACGATGTCCTATGTCCGGGCAGATGGCCTGTTAATCGTTCCGCCGAATGTGATTGGCTATGAGCAGGGGGATACGGCAGAGGTCGAACTTCTGCGCCCGCTTGGAGAAATTGAAAAGGCCATTGTATTTAGCGGCAGCCATGATATGACGATTGATCTGCTATCGTCAGAACTGAAACGAGTGCGCAATGACATGAAAATTGTCTCCTCGCATGTCGGCAGCATGGCGGGAATCATGGCAATTCGAAAAGGTGAGGCCCATGTAGCGGGCATTCATTTGCTTGACCCGAGTACAAAGCAATATAATATTTCATATGTACGAAAGATAGTAGCCGGTCTCGACATTGTTCTTTATCCATTTTTAAAAAGAAAGCAAGGCTGGATTTTACCAAAGGGCAATCCGCTTGAAATTGAAGCGGCTGCAGATTTAGTCCGGACGAACGCGAACTTCGTCAACCGCCAAAAAGGAGCGGGTACACGCATCCTGTTTGATTTGCTGCTAAAGAAAGCGGGCCTTTCGGAAGAGGATATTAACGGCTATGACCGGGAAATGTTCTCCCATTTAGCGGTTGCGGCAGAGGTTAAAGGCGACACTCATGGTGCAGGACTAGGAATTTACCCGGCAGCGAAGGCAATGGACTTGGAGTTTATCCCAGTCGCTGATGAAGAGTATGACTTACTGATGACTAGAAGTTTTTATGAAAGCGAAAGCGGCCGTCTGCTGATTTCGCTGATTCAGTCCGCCAGGTTTAAAGAGCAGGTTGAAAAAATTGGGGGCTATCAAGTGGTTGAAAATGCGGAACCGAAGCTTTTAGCTGAAGAGGTGACAGAATGAAAATGTACGAAATTTCGAAGGAACCGATTAATATACAAGCGGTGATTGATAAAGTGGTGCAGCGTGAAGCAGGTGCGATTACCACCTTCATTGGCACCGTCCGCGAATTAACGCATGGAAAGAAAACTTTATTTTTAATCTATGAAGCATATGAAGCGATGGCGGTTAAGAAGCTCGAGCAGATCGGTTCAGAAATAGAAGAGCGCTGGGAGGGCTCCCGCGTCGCGATTACCCACCGGGTAGGGCGCTTAGATATTACTGATGTTGCGGTCGTGATCGCCGTATCGACGCCGCACCGCGCAGATGCTTATGAAGCGAACCGCTATGCCATTGAGCGCATCAAAGAAATTGTCCCAATTTGGAAAAAAGAGCATTGGGAGGACGGCGAGGCGTGGATGGGTAATCAGCTCGAAACGGTTGCCTACCCGAGCGGCAAGCCTGAGGAGAGTGACTTAAATGAATAAAGTGTTGTTTTTTGCGCATTTACGGGATGCCGTCGGCGAAGAGTTTTTGACGTTGGAGGCGGGTGGGAAAACGGTCGCTGAATTGAAAGCGGATTTGGCGGCTCAGTACGACCTTCCGCGAATGGAAACCGTCATGACTGCGATTAATGAAGAGTTTGCTTCCAATGACGAGGTCATCAGTGACGGTGATGAGATTGCTTTTATTCCGCCTGTGAGCGGCGGTTGATTTTTAGATTCGCAAATAAAAGCGGTTGATTCGCAAATAAACTAGGTGAATTCGTAAATAAAATCGCGGTAATGCCTTTTAATAAGC
This sequence comes from Neobacillus bataviensis, assembly GCF_019969725.1. The sequence continues at coordinate 2,088 of NZ_JAHXYW010000014.1, read as the reverse complement.
AAAAAAACATGAATTAGTGCATTAAGCTCGCCAAACGGCGAGTTTTCTATTGGCGAGGTGAAAAATTTGAACGAACGGTATTCACGGCAGGTCCTCTTTCCGGGCATCGGCAAAGACGGGCAAGCAAAAATTAGCGAAAAACATGTCCTTATTATCGGGGCCGGGGCTCTTGGTTCAGGTAATGCTGAAGTATTGACCCGAGCCGGAGTCGGGCGGATTACCATCATCGATCGTGATTACGTCGAAGCAAGCAACCTCCAGCGCCAGCAGCTCTACACGGAAGAAGATGTCGCTGAAAAGCTTCCGAAGGCCGCTGCAGCGGAAAAGCGGCTGCACGCCATTAATTCCGATGTGGAAATCCGGGCGATCATCGGTGACGCCAACCCTGAATTGCTGGAAGAGCTCGTCACCGGTGTGGATGTGATGATTGATGCAACGGACAATTTTGAAACACGGATGGCGATGAACGATGTATCGCAAAAATATAAGGTTCCATGGATTTACGGCGCTTGTGTCGGCAGCTTTGGAATGAGTTTTTCGATTATTCCGGGGAAAACGCCGTGCTTGAACTGCCTGCTGCGCAGCATCCCGCTTCAGGGGATGACCTGTGATACGGGCGGAATAATATCTCCTGCGGTGCAAATGGTCATCGCCCATCAGACGGCTGAAGCATTAAAAATGTTGGCTGAGGATTGGGAAGCAGTGCGCACATCGTTTGTCAGCTTTGATTTATGGCGAAACCAATATACGAGTTTGAAAATGTCGAAGGCGAAGTTTGCCAGCTGCTTATCCTGCGGCGAGGAGCGGACTTATCCGTATCTTGACCAGGAAAATATGACGAAAACGACAGTGCTGTGCGGCCGCGATACGGTGCAAATCCGCCCTTCCTCGGCAGGAGAGATTTCACTCGAACGGCTTGCCGGTCAACTTAGTTCACTTGGATATACGGTTAAAGGCAATCCCTATTTAGTTTCAGTGGAAATGGGTCCGGAGCGGATGGTTATTTTTCAAGATGGCCGCGCCCTCATCCACGGAACAAAGGATTTGACGCATGCGAAGTCTATTTACCAGAGAATACTAGGATAATCTTAAGCCCGCGCCTTCATTGGTGCGGGTATTTTAAATGACATAAAATGACATGTTTCACGTGGAACATGAAAATATTGTCGCAGCCCACAGTCTAATTTTTCGTAAAAAGGTCAATACTCAGGTAGAATAGAAGCGAGTCTTAATTTTGAGGTGTCAAACGTGAATATATCCATTCAAAAACTATTAGACAAAATGGAAACAGAATTAAAGCTGGCGCAAACAGCTCAGAAGGAAGAAAGCTTGCGGGAAAAGATTTACTCTATTAAAATATTATGCGAATTGATACTGGAAGAAAAGCCTGGTATTAGGGAAGCTTCATGGAATCCTGCCAGTAAGGTCCAGGTCCAGCCTGTGATCACACAGCCGGCATTTCAGAATCAGCCAGTATCACTGCAGCAGCCTAAAAAATTAGAATTAGGTGACGAAGCAAACGGCGATTCGTTATTTGATTTTTAACAGGGGAGGAAAATTAAAGATGAAAACCTTTATTATAATTGGTGCCATCAATGCCTTTTTGGCCGTTGCACTGGGCGCCTTTGGGGCACATGGATTAAAGGATAGACTGGATGCCCATTATTTAGATATTTGGAAAACGGGTGTAACCTATCAAATGTTTCATGCCACAGGCCTGTTCATTATTGGCCTCCTTCTCGGCAAGGTTCCAGCCAGCACTTTGTTTAGCTGGTCTGGATGGTTGATGCTTGCAGGAATCATTTTATTTAGTGGAAGCTTGTACCTGTTAAGCTTGACGAAGGTAGGCGTTCTAGGAGCGATTACCCCCATTGGCGGCGTTTGTTTTTTAGCGGCGTGGATTTTGATAATCTTCGGGGCGGTAAAACATTTATAAACGAAAAAAAGGCATTGGACTTGAGTAAAGTGTACCCGTTGTAAAGGACATTTTTAAAAAAGGTCATGCCACATCGAGAAGATGATTTCTGTATTCTACAGGGGTCATCTTCTTTAAATTCCATTGATATCTGTAATTGTTATAGTAGGTCA
>NZ_JAHXYW010000013.1 GCF_019969725.1 Neobacillus bataviensis | reverse complement strand
TTTAGTTCGAGAACAGGAAAAATTACAAACAAAATCAAAGCGCAAGTAATTTTTGAACTAAAGCATGAATTTGATGTAGTGGAAATAGTTAAAGTCGCAGACATTCCACGTAGTACGTACTATTACTGGGAAAAACGATTAAATAATGAAGATAAATATGCAAAGGTAAAAGAAGCGATTGTAGCTATTTATCATGAGCATAAAGGACGTTATGGTTACCGTCGTATCACAAAAGAATTGGAGAAAAAGAATATTTACCATGATCCCAAGACCATTAATCGAATAATGAATGAGATGGGCTTAAAATGTGAGGTCCGTTTGAAAAAGTACCGTTCATACCGTGGAACAATTGGAAAAGTAGCACCCAATATACTGAATCGCGATTTTAGCGCAGGTAACATGAATGAGAAATGGGTAACTGATGTTACAGAATTTCATTTATTTGGGGAAAAACGATATTTATCGCCTGTTTTAGATTTATGTAATGGAGAAATAATTGCTTACAAAGTTATGAACCGTCCTGTTTATTCTCTTGTTGGAGATATGCTTAATGAAGCAATAAAAAGAATAAAACCTGATGATGAAGTTATCCTCCATTCAGATCAAGGCTGGCATTATCAGATGAGTAAATATCAAAATAAATTAAAAGAACATGGTATACGACAGAGTATGTCCCGTAAGGGTAATTGTTTAGACAACGCAGTCATAGAAAATTTCTTTGGCTTATTAAAGTCTGAACTACTCTACTTACAAGAATTTGAGAGTATGGAGCATTTCGAACGAGAATTAGAAGAATATATTTATTATTACAATCACAAACGAATGAAGGCAAAATTAAAAGACCTAAGTCCAGTCGAATACCGGACTCAGGTCTTGAAAGCAGCCTAAACTTTTTGTCTAACTTTATTGGGTCAGTTCAAAATTCGGGAGCTTTTTCTTTTTACCTCATTAATATGCGTTCTCCAGATGAAGCGTCTTTTGCCTTTTTTATAGTACGGTATGAAGAATAGCCGCTTATTTCCTCAAATTCTCCACAAAGCGTTTTCTCCTGCGCTTTACTTGGGACAATTTCTTTAAAACGGCGGTAAATCCTCATTACCTCATCGCGTTCAATTCCTTTTTCATAAGCCCTCTCAATTGCTTCAAAAAAGTTAATGACATCAACGATTTCATCAGTTGTCCAGTTATAATCAATCGGGTATTGGTACTCCATTTCTTCACCTCTTACTAATCATTCAAGAGTATCATACCTTATTTTCCCCATTTGGCACGAATTTGTTTCGCATCGTTAATCATTCTCTCGAATAGTTCTGCTACTGTTGGTACATCTTTAATAAGGCCCATTACCTGTCCAGCCCATGCGAAGCCTTCATCAACAGTACCCTCGTATATGTACCGTTTATTAGCCAAACCACTAATAAAATCTTTTAACTGATCATAGTCACCCTTATTTTTTTCAATTTCAATGATTTTTTCAGTCCAGCTGTTTGCTATCGCCCGGGCAGGTGCGCCTAAAGAACGTTTAATAACCACCGTATCGGTTTCTGTTCCTGCTACTAGTGCTTGTTTATATACCTCATTTGCATGAACACATTCTTTTGTGGCAATAAACCTTGTTCCCATTTCAATTCCTTCAGCACCTAAACTTAGTGCTGCCATCAACCCTCTGCCATCACCTATTCCCCCTGAAGCAATAACCGGGATTGAAACACTATCAACAACTTGTGGAATTAGCACCATTGTACCGATATCGTCACGGCCAAGATGCCCTCCGCCCTCCTGACCCACTACCATGACTGCATCGGCTCCTAGTTCTTCTGCTTTAACTGCCTGTCTTCTTGCGGCCACGAGTACGAGTGTTTTTATTGATGTTCCTTTTAATTGTTCAAAAATAGGGGCTGGATTGCCGCCTGTCATCGAAACAACCGGTACTTCTTCATCAATGGCTACCTGCAGCATGTCAGAGAATGGCCTGCCGTGCTGACCAATGGCAAAATTAACACCAAAAGGATGATTAGTTAATTGTTTTACCTTCCTTATTTCTTCTCTCAGCTGCTCTGGATTAGCTAAAGACATCGCGGTTATTTGACCAAGGCCCCCGGCATTAGAAACTGCTGCTGCCAATTCGGAATAGGCTAAATAAGCAAGTCCCCCTTGAATAATGGGATAGCGAATGTTAAGAATATCAGTTACCCTTGTTTGCCACTTCAATTTAAATTCCTCCTAAAAAATTTCATGCTTTCTTATTTCGTTCTAAAAGGGTAATTTTCCTTTTAAAAAGGAAAACTAAACAATAAATCTATGCAATGTAAACGATTAGTGCTATAATGCTTTTGTTTTATGTTTATTAAATGAAAAAATGTGTATTTTTTTGATAAAGAGGTGTGGTTATAAATTGTCGCAAAATCAAACACCGTTATTCAGCGGGTTATTAAAGCATGCAAAAAGAAATCCGATTCAATTCCATATTCCTGGCCATAAAAAAGGGGCTGGAATTGATCCGGAATTTCGAAATTTTATCGGTGACAATGCCCTGTCTATTGACTTAATTAATATTGGACCGCTTGATGATTTGCATTCCCCAAAGGGGATGATTAAGGAGGCTCAAGATTTAGCCGCAAAAGCCTTTGGTGCCGATCATACTTTTTTCTCAGTGCAAGGCACGAGCGGAGCTATCATGACAATGGTTATGGCAGTATGTGGTCCTGGAGAAAAAATCATCGTACCAAGAAACGTCCATAAATCCGTCATGTCGGCTATCGTTTTTTCTGGAGCAATTCCTGTATTTATTCATCCAGAAATCGATATAGAACTAGGTATCTCCCATGGAATAACAACTGAGTCTGTTGAAAAGGCTCTCGAGCAGCACCCTGATGCAAAAGGGGTTCTTGTTATCAATCCGACCTACTTCGGCATCTCTGCTGATTTAAAGAAAATAGTTGAGATAGCCCATTCTTATAATGTTCCTGTCCTTGTTGATGAAGCACATGGCGTCCATATTCATTTCCATGATGATCTGCCGCTTTCTGCTATGCAGGCTGGTGCGGATATGGCAGCCACTAGTGTTCATAAGCTGGGCGGCTCAATGACGCAAAGCTCCATCCTAAATGTAAAAGAAGGTCTTGTTTCTGTTAAACATGTTCAATCCATTTTAAGCATGCTGACAACAACCTCAACATCCTATCTGTTGCTTGCTTCACTTGACGCAGCAAGAAAGCAGTTAGCAACGAAAGGAAAAGAATTAATTGATAGAACGATTAGGCTAGCCCAGTCAATCCGAAAAAGAATTAACGAAATTGACCATATATATTGCGTCGGCGAAGAAATATTAGGTTCAAAAGCCACCTATGATTTTGATCCGACTAAGTTGATTATTTCTGTTAAAGATTTAGGTTTAACCGGCTATGATGTTGAAAAATGGCTTAGAGAAAAACATAACATTGAAGTTGAATTATCAGACCTATACAATATCCTTTGCATCATTACATTAGGGGATACCGAGTATGAGGCAGATCTTCTAGTTACTGCCTTAAAAGATTTAGCTGAGGAATGCGCACACCGTGCAGAAAAAGTAGAACCCTTAGAAGTCTTGCTTCCTGAGATCCCTGTGCTTGCATTAACACCAAGAGATGCCTTTTATGCGGATACGGAAGTGATTCCATTTGCCGAATCTGAAGGAAGGATCATTGCGGAATTTGTCATGGTCTACCCACCTGGAATCCCAATTTTTATTCCTGGTGAAATCATTACAAAAGAAAACCTTTATTATATCACGAAAAACCTAGAAGTTGGCCTGCCTGTTCAAGGACCAGAAGATGATGAACTGAAAATGATTCACGTTATTAAAGAATATAAAGCCATAAAATAAAAAGACAGGATTCCAATGACGGAATCCTGTTTTAATTTTATAAAGACAATTATTTATACTTCTTCGTGGCTATGCTGGTCTTCGCAGCAATTGCACTTAGAATAAAGCACAGTTACTTTTTCATCTTCAAAATGATCAATTGTAGAGTTACATGTTTGGCATACTAGAGTACCCATCTGTCCAATCCCCTTTTCATTAATTGAATGACCAATATTTTGAAAGCGTTTAAATATCCCTTAAGACAATAATAATATATCACATTTAATTTTTCAAGCCTAATTTGTATGTCACATTTAAAAAATAAGCATAAAAAAAGACCCTTTTGGGCCTTTTTTTAAATCATTATTCATATTGAGTGACGAAGGGTGCAGCCGGTATTGCTTCTCTAAAGAATTCAGCCAAATCAGAAGCCTGTTGTTTGTCAGGGATACGGAATACGGTTTGAAGGTAATCAATATCTTCAATATCTTTGGGGTCGAGGAGAGTTGAACGGCCAGTTTGCATGCAGATGACAAGAGGTTTTCCGAAAAACATATTCGTGTAAATAATACCAAAGTCATAGCGGGTATGTTCAGTTGTAAAGCCGATAAACCTCACTTTTGCATTTTCGTGCTCATCATAGAGCTTATCAAATAACTCCATTTGACTCCTCCTTTTTATTTAAATATTTAGAATATTATTATAATTTATTTTTAGAAAAATGACAAGAAATCTTGACATTTTATTTGTAAGTGTTGTCATCACTTTTTGTTCAGTGCTAGAATAGAAGGGCATATATTAACGGACTAGTGAGGGGGAATGATGATGGCTGAAAATGCATTTATTAAGCTTGTGCCTTCATCTGCGAAACAAACTATATCTATTGAAGAGGTAAAGGAATTATTTCATTTTTATAAAGACATTACAGCTAAAACAGGTGATCAACTTAACTGGCAGTATGGAGAGTCTGCTTTCCCTTATGAAATTAAAGAAACCAATGAAGGAAAAGGCTCCTGGTTTTACTTATATTCTGACCATGACCGTTACCGAGCTATTTTATTGGGGATAGACAAAGAAACCATTCGAGAGGAAAATGGTCAAGAACGAGAACAATCTTACATACAAGTGACCCTGCCTGAACAATCCACCTTCGGAGATAAAGGGAAGGCTAATGAATTTTGTAAATTCCTCGCAAAGAAGTTACAAGGTGAACTGCATCTTTTTAATGAAAGAGTCATGTATTACTATCCAAGGAAATAAACAATGAAAGCACCCTTAAGGGGGCTTTTTTTAATGGATAAAAAGGGCCATTGTATAGTGAATGGAGGTATAAATAATTAAGCTTAAGGTTGTAATGAAAAGCGTTTTCCGAGCTGATCCAGTTAGTTGATTGCCTATTAAATAGGCTAAATAAAAAAATACAAAGAACATAATAACCTTATAAATTAATTGATCATGTTTTGATAACCATTCAATAAAGGTATATCCACTCCAAATGATAAATTGCAGCATCATGACAATATAGACCCTCATATTTATCACCACACAAAATACATTTATCTATATATTTATTCGCTAAAAAAAAATAAAGTCCTTTCCTTTATGACAAGGAAAAGGACTTTATTTATACTATTACTTCATAATATGGATTGGGCTACCTAGTGCAACCTCAGCTGCTTCCATTGTTATTTCACCAAGAGTTGGATGCGCATGAATGGTCATCGCAAGGTCTTCAGCAGTCATTCCTGCTTCAATTGCCAGACCAAGCTCGGCAATCATATCTGAGGCACTTGCACCAGCAATTTGTGCACCAATTACTAAACCGTCTTCTTTACGGGTAATTAATTTTAAGAAGCCATCACCGCTGTCAAGAGATAGGGCACGGCCATTTGCTGCAAATGGGAATTTAGCAGAAATCACTTCAATGCCTTCCTCTTTTGCCTGTGATTCTGTATATCCAACAGAAGCCAACTCTGGCTCAGAGAAAACAACGGCTGGAATTCCTAAATAATCAATTTCAGAAGGGTGGCCGGCAATCGCTTCAGCCGCAATTTTTGCTTCATAGGATGCCTTATGTGCTAGTTGAGGTCCAGCTACAACATCACCAATCGCATAGATATTACTAATATTTGTCCGGCATTGCTTGTCAATTTCAATAAGACCGCGGTCAGATAATTTTACACCAACTTGTTCAAGTCCCATTTCATCCGTGTTAGGACGACGCCCAACCATGACAAAAACGTAATCAGCTTCAATTTTCTTTTCTTCGCCTTTTGTTTCAAAAGTGACAACCACACCAGTTTCAGTTTCTTCTACACCCTTTGCTAACGCTTTTGTATAGAATTCCGCGCCTTTTTTCTTCATTGTGCGCTTAACAAGTGCTGCCATTTGCTTATCAAATGTGCCAAGTCCTAGAATTTCCTCAGCACCTTCTAGTATTGTTACTTGACTGCCAAAGTTTGCATAGGCTCCACCGAGTTCGATTCCAATGACACCGCCGCCAATGACAACGATTTTTTCAGGAATTTCATTTAAATTTAATGCACCTGTTGAATTAAGAACACGTTTTGAATATTTAAATGTTGGCAGCTCAATAGGACGGGATCCAGTTGCAATAATTGCATTCTTAAAGGTATATGTTTGAGCTGAATCATCATTAATTACCCTTAATGTATTACCATCAACAAAATACGCTTCACCACGTACAATGTCTACTTTATTACCTTTTAATAGTCCTTCTACACCGCCAGTTAACTTATTTACGATTCCAGCTTTAAATTCTTGAACCTTTGTAAAGTCAACTTTTACATTTTCAGCAGTAATACCAAAGCCTTCTGAATGTTTGGCTGTTTCATAACGATGTCCTGCAGCTATTAAAGCTTTAGAAGGAATACAACCTACATTCAGGCATACACCGCCGACATATTCTTTTTCAACTATCGTTACTTTTTGTCCCAGCTGGGCAGCACGAATTGCTGCAACATATCCACCAGGACCTGCTCCAATGACTATAGTATCTGTTTCAATTGGGAAATCTCCTACTACCATTTATTACGCCTCCATTAACAATAGTTCTGGATCGTTCAACAATCGCTTGATGTGATTTAATGCATTCTGTGCTGTTGCACCGTCAATCATACGGTGATCGAAACTTAATGAAAGTGCCAATACCGGAGCAGCGACAATTTCACCGTCTCTAACAATTGGTTTTTCAGCAATTCTGCCTACACCCAAAATCGCTACTTCAGGATGGTTGATTACCGGAGTAAACCATTGTCCTCCTGCAGAGCCAATATTGGAAATTGTACATGAAGCACCCTTCATTTCATTCGGTGCAAGCTTACCATCACGTGCTTTTGTAGCCAGTTCATTTATTTCATTAGAGATTGAGAAAACGGACTTTCGATCGGCATCTTTTACAACTGGAACTAATAAGCCTTTTTCTGTGTCGGCAGCAATTCCAATATTGTAGTAATGCTTATGAATAATTTCACTTGTTGCATCATCTAGAGATGTATTAAGCGCAGGGAACTCACGCAACGCACTTGTTAATGCTTTTACGATGTACGGCAAGAAAGTCAGCTTGATGCCTTTTGCAGCAGCAACTTCTTTGAATTTCTTACGATGTGACACAAGCTTTGTAACATCCACTTCATCCATTAGAGTTACGTGCGGAGCAGTATGCTTGGAATTCACCATTGCTTTGGCAATTGCTTTGCGGATTCCGCTCATTTTTTCACGAGTTTCAGGGTATTCTCCCTGTGGTACTGAAGCAGCTGCTTTTGGAGCTTCTGCTGCCTGAGATTCTTCTTGAACAGGAGCTACTGCGGCAGCTTGTGGTGCTGCTGCTGGTGCGCCGCCAGATAAGAATGCATCAATATCAGCTTTCATAATCCGGCCATTTTTTCCTGTTCCTGCAACTAAAGCAATTTCCACACCTTTATCGCGTGCATATTTTCGAACAGATGGCATCGCAATGATACGGCGGTTTGGATCAACTTCTGCCTGTGGCTGAGCAGGTACTGGTGCCTGAGCAGGAGCAGCTTCTGTCTTTGCTTCTGGGGCAGGTGCTGGTGCTGCAGGTGTTTCCGCCGGAGCAGGAGCTTCATCACCATGATCGCCCTTAAATTGTAAATTTTCATATCCTGGTGCATCAAAGGTTACAAGGACCTGCCCAACAGTTGCTACAGTTCCCTCTCCAACTAATACTTCTAAAACAGTTCCTTCTACGGGTGAAGGAATTTCAACGACTGCTTTGTCATTTTGGATTTCACAAAGAACATCATCTTCCTGAACTTTATCGCCTGGTTTGATGAACCATTTGACAATTTCACCTTCGTGAATACCCTCACCAATGTCAGGCATTTTAAATTGAAATGTGGTTGCGGTTGCGCTCACTTGGATTCATCCTCCTATTTTAATTAGATTTCTGTGGAAAAGAATTAGAATGATAATACTTTTTTCGCTGTCTCAATAACGTCTTTATAATTTGGCAGCCAAACAGATTCTGCTTGAGAGAAAGGATAAATCGTATCCGCTGCAGCAACACGTAATACAGGAGCTTCTAAACTTAAAATAGCTCGATCATTGATTTCGGCAACCACGTTTGCTGCTACCCCCGCTTGCTTTTGTGCTTCTTGAACTACAATTGCCCGTCCTGTTTTTTCAACTGACGCAATAATGGTGTCAATATCAAGAGGACTAATTGTTCTTAGGTCAATAACTTCGACGGAATGTCCCTCTTTTGCTAATTCATCCGCTGCCTTTAATGATTCATGAACCATAGCTCCGTAAGTAATAATGGATAGGTCAGTACCTTCACGCTTGACATCTGCTTTCCCAAGAGGAATAGTATATTCTTCTTCAGGAACCTCTTGGCGGAATGCACGATATAATTTTAAATGCTCAAGGAAAATAACTGGGTCATTATCACGGATGGCAGACAACAATAATCCTTTAGCATCATATGGTGTGGATGGAACAACGACTTTTAAACCAGGCGTTTGTGCCATTAAACCTTCTAAACTGTCTGAATGAAGCTCAGGTGTATGAACTCCCCCGCCAAATGGAGAACGAACAGTTATTGGCATATTATAGCGGCCGCCGGAACGGTAGCGCATACGAGACATTTGACCAGCAATGGAATCCATAACTTCAAAAACGAATCCAAAGAATTGAATTTCAGGGATTGGACGGAATCCAGTCAGCGCCAGACCAACCGCCAATCCTCCAATTCCCGATTCAGCAAGAGGAGTGTCAAACACACGGTCCTCTGTAAATTCTTTCTGTAAGCCTTCAGTTGCACGGAATACGCCGCCGTTTACACCAACGTCTTCACCGAAAACCAATGTATTTGGATCATTCCGAAGCTCTGTACGTAGTGCATCGGTAATAGCTTGAATCATTGTCATTTGAGCCATGACTTACTTCGACTCCTTTGCTTTATAGATTTCATACTGTTCTTTCAGGTTATAAGGCATTTCTTCAAACATGTTGGACATAAGGTCAGTAACCTTTTGCTTTGGTGCAGCATCCGCTTTTTTGATTGCCTCTTTAATATCATCTTTTGCTTGTTCGATTACTTGATTTTCCTTCTCTTCATTCCATAAACCTTTCTTTTCAAGAAACTTACGGAAACGTACTAAAGGATCTTTCTTTTCCCATTCATTATCAAGATCAGCCGTACGATAACGGGTAGGATCATCACCGGCCATAGTATGTGGGCCATATCTGTAAGTTAAAGTCTCGATTAACGTTGGCCCTTCTCCGTTGACCGCACGTTCACGTGCATCACGAACTGCTGCATAGACAGCTAATGGATCCATTCCGTCAACTTGAATGCCAGGGATACCTGCCGCAACCGCTTTTTGAGCAATTGTTTTTGCAGCTGATTGTTTTTCAACTGGAGTCGAAATCGCAAAACGATTATTTTGCACAATAAAAATCGCTGGTGCTTTAAACGCGCCTGCAAAGTTAATTCCTTCATAGAAATCCCCTTGAGAAGCACCGCCGTCACCAGTGTAGGTAATAGCAACAGCTTTCTTGCCGCTCTTTTTATACCCTAAGGCAACTCCTGCAGCTTGAATATACTGTGCACCAATAATAATTTGTGGTGATAGGACATTTACACCCTCAGGAATTTGGTTACCTTGGAAGTGTCCGCGTGAGAATAAAAATGCTTGATATAAAGGCAGTCCATGCCAAATTAATTGTGGTACATCACGGTACCCAGGTAATATAAAATCTTCTTTTTCAAGAGCGAATTGAGAAGCTAATTGTGATGCCTCCTGCCCTGCAGTTGGTGCATAAAATCCTAGTCTGCCTTGACGGTTTAAGGAAATTGAACGTTGATCTAGGATACGTGTATAAACCATACGGCGCATAAGTTCCTGAAGCTGGTCATCCGTTAGTTCCGGCATTGCTGCTTCGTTAACTACTTCGCCTTCTTCATTTAATATTTGAAGAGTTTCAAATTGATTTTCGACAGCCTCAAGTGCGTTCTTCGCATTGAGCTCTGCATTCTTAAGTTTTGAAGCCATTTGATCACATCTTCCTTTCTAATCAAAAGATAAAATAAAAATAAAATCCACTAAGTTAGATTACCCCAAAAACATGAATAAAAGCCTGATGTGTATTTGACATCATTTTTTTCATTCTCTAACATCTTATTCTGTATCAGTTTTTTATGTAACTACATTGATACAACAACTCAACCCATATTCGAGTTTACACCATTCATCTAAACGCGTCAAATCCTTTGCGTAATAATTTTTCACCATAAAGATAATACAAATTACAATCGTCCCAATCACCACTGTACTAATTTATTTTTATTTCTGTTATATAAAATTCCATCATTTTTAACCGTGTTATAATATAGAAAAAAATCGGCCCATGGCCGATTTTAAAGTTGAAATGTTATTTTTTTATTAATTCAGCCTTTTTATAAAAGGTAAGTTTCTTGTCATTATATTGTTCCGTTAACTTATTAAAACTTTCATTGGCCTCAAAAACTTTTTTATATGAATCATTTAGTTTTACTACCTGCCCTTCTAGATCCTCGAGCTGCAAGTTCTTATTCTTAAACATTTCATACAATTGCTGGTCATTTTTTAATGCCTCCGTATAGGCAGTGTTCAGCACATCATGGGCCTGATATCTTTTCATCATAATATCATAAAGTTCATTAGCTAATTTTTTTAGAGACGGTTCGTCAAGCTGTTCTTTAAAATCAGCTATTTTTTTAAATTCTTTTTCAGATTCCTTAATGCTTTTTGTTTCTTTTTCCATATGCTCTTGACGTTGAGCTGCGAGGTCCAGCGCTTCATCTGAAAGCTTAACAATCTCGTCATATTCCTTCATTCCAAGACCGATTATTTGGTCATATAATCCTTTTTCTTTCTTCTCTAATGTTACAAGTGGTTCTTGCTGCTCTTCAAATACCTTTTCTTTAGCTGCCACATTTTCTAGAGTTTCATACATTTTTTCGAGTGAAGACTTTTTATTATTACATCCAGTTAAAATTACGAAGGCTGCTAAAAAAAATAAAACTAACCTTTTTTTTCTGGTAAAAAACATTTATGAACCTCCTATCTATAACATTTCTTACTATATCTATACTTTGTTGGTTTGACAATATAAATAGATGTTTTGGTAAACAATTGTTAACATTTTATACATTGTTTGATAGACTATTGTTGCACTTAATTACATTTAAATTCAGGAGTGAATGTTCATGTTAACGATGGAGGATATCATTCGGGATGGCCATCCTACTCTTAGAAAAGTGGCTGCAGAAGTACATATGCCGCCATCAGAAGAGGATGCACAAATTTTACGAAGCTTATTAGAGTACGTAATGAACAGCCAAAATCCCGAAATCTCGTACCAATATGGCCTGCGTCCAGGAATTGGGTTAGCTGCCCCTCAGATTAATGTATCTAAACGGATGATTGCGGTCCATTTAACGGACGACAAGGGGGTTCTTTACAGTTATGCCTTGTTTAATCCGAAAATTATCAGTCACTCTGTAGAAATGGCTTATTTAACTTCAGGCGAAGGCTGTCTTTCTGTGGACGAAGCCATACCAGGTTATGTTCCTAGATATGCGCGAATCACTGTTAAAGGAATAAACCTTAATGGTGAAGAGATAAAGCTTCGTTTAAAAGGACTGCCTGCTATTTGCTTTCAACATGAAATTGATCATTTAAATGGTGTAATGTTTTATGATCATATTGATAAACAGGAACCGTTAAAAGAGATCCAAGGAGCAATCCCAATCGAAAGATAAAGAAACTCGCCATATGGCGAGTTTTTTTAAATGAGCTGTAATTCTTTTAGTCCATTCCAAATACCATTGTTGGAGACATCGGTTGTGATTAAGTCGGCATGTTGTTTTGCTTCTGGAACGCCATTGCCCATGGCTACACCTGTCCCTACTTCCTTCAGCATTTCTAAATCGTTTAAGCCATCGCCAAAAGCATATACATCCTTTAGTTCAAACCCTAGTTGATCAATCATTTTTTTAATGCCTTCTGCTTTTGAGCCGCCTTTTGGCAGGATATCAACAGAATAAGGATGCCATCTAATAAAATCAAAATTCGGGAAAGCATCTAAATATATATGTTCATCTTGGCTCTCACAAAAAAGGAGCGACTGATACAATTTTCGATTCACATAAAAATGCAAATCCTCTTCCGGATGTAAGAAATTTAGGCTTCCCAAGCTGGTTTCAATAAATGGATGATGTTTTACACTCGACTTCATCGTTTTTTCTGTCATAAATACTAAAGGGTGCTTATTGATCAGTGCTTTTTGATAGAGTTTTTCCATCCCGCTTTCATTCAATGGATTCTCGTATATCGCCTTTTTTTCAAAGACCACATATTGACCATTGAAGCTTACAAAGGAATCTATATCAAGCTCCTCGCGCAGCCCTTCGAACATGAATGGAGCTCTTCCTGTAGCAATTGCGACAAAAACTCCATTTTCCTTTAGTAATCGAATGGCATTTTTCGTGCTGATCGGAAGTTTCTTTTCATGATCAAGTAATGTCCCATCGATATCAAAAAAGACAATTTTTTTCATATTCCATATCTCCTTTAATCAAACACTTATGCTGCATGTGTCACATTTGATTTATCTTTTGGTTTGATAGAGGCAATATAAACGCCAATAAAAATTACTGCTAAGCCAATGATCATTGATAAGTGAATATTCTCTTTTAAAAGCATTGCTCCCCAAAAAACAGCAGAAATTGGTACTAGATAGGTAACAAGTGAAGCAAATTCAGGACTTCCCTTTTTAACCAGATAATAAAACAATAGATAGGCGATCCCTGAACCAAGTGCTCCTAGGCCAATAAAAGGGCCCACCGTCTCTATAGTAATAAAAGAAGAAATAAATCTTGGATTCGTAGACCAAACAATAATAAAGCTCATTATAGTGGAAATTAATAGCGTAAAGAATGAAGTTTCCAACACTGATAAATCGGTTAAATGTTTTTTGGTTAAGTGTGATGCCAATCCATAACAAAAGGTGGCACCGGTCATTAGCAATATCCCAGTTAAATTGCCTGAATAAAGCTCACCTAATTTGACATCAGATAAAATAAAAATCCCTATAAAACCAACGAAAATACCAATCCATTGACTTTTCCTTAACGAAGAAGAAAAGAAGATAAAACCAATAATTAATGTCCAAATCGGTGTTGTTGCATTAATAATTGAGGCCATACTGGAGGTGAGCTTCGTTTCACTTGAACAAATTAACAACCATGGAAGCACGTTATTGGTCATGGCAACCAGGATCAGCTTAAACCAAGGCAGTTTCTTAAGGATTATTTTTTTCTTTTGCAGGATAATGATAACAAAAAGTATAATCGTTCCAAAAAGGCAACGGCCAAATACTATTGAAATCGGCCCCAAAGAAGTTAATAGAACTTTTATAAATAAAAAGGATGTTCCCCAAATAATGCTTAATCCAATCAAAGCAGTATATAATTTCCCCATTCCCCTTAATTCCTTTTCCTTTTATCTCTTTTATTTATTCCTTTAAAACACTAAACCTTCTTCATGTAAATGTCAATTTGTTTCAACTTTAGCAATTCCATGTTTAACCATGAAAGAATCAGCATTTTCATCATATAATAATAGTAAAAAAACTATCATTTAAAAAAATTTCAATTATCTGCCATTGCTTGCTTTACTTTGGACAAGGAATGTTTAAAATAAGAATTAAGGAGATGATCCACTATGTTAAAGAAGCTAAGAAAAAAGCTTTTAAAACAGTGGAAAGATTTGCTGCGAAAAAAATCCATTGCCTAAATTTTTTTTGAGCCCTTCTAACTTGCGAAGGGCTCCTTCGTTATTGTAAATTGTAAAAACAGATTCTTTTTTTACATACTTTTCACATTAGCCCATTGTTTTCTTATGAAAATAAATGAAAAAGATGAAAATGTTTTATATAATAGAAAAAGTTATGATTTAGTGAGGAGCGATTTTGTTATGCTATTTAAAGTTTACTACCAGGAAAGCATTAAAGAAGTACCAGTCAGAGAGAATACAAAAACTCTCTATATTGAGGGAGAATCCGTACGTGACGTCCGTACAAAAATTGCCGACCGCGGCTATAATGTTGAATTTGTACAAGAAGTTAAAGGTGCCTATTTAGAATATGAAAAACAAAATGAAGACTTTAAAGTATTGGAGATATAATTTATGAAATTTGTTAAAAATGATCAAACTGCTGTTTTTGCCCTGGGAGGTTTAGGGGAAATTGGCAAAAACACATATGCAGTTCAATTCCAGGATGAGATTATTTTAATTGATGCTGGAATCAAATTCCCTGAGGATGAACTATTAGGTATTGATTATGTCATTCCTGATTATACCTATTTAGTTAAAAATGAAGAAAAAATTAAGGGGTTATTCGTTACACACGGGCACGAAGACCACATCGGCGGTATTCCTTATTTATTACGAGAAGTCAATATCCCTATTTATGGAGGAAAACTGGCACTCGGTTTAATAAAAAATAAATTAGAAGAGCATGGTTTATTAAGAAATGCCAAATTAATTGAGATAAAAGAAGATGATGTGATTAAGTTCCGAAAAACATCGGTGACATTTTTCCGAACTACCCACAGCATTCCTGACTCCTATGGTATTGTCGTTAAAACTCCTCCGGGTCAGATCGTTCATACGGGGGACTTTAAATTTGATTTTACTCCTGTGGGTGAACCTGCTAATTTAACGAAAATGGCTGAAATTGGAAAAGAAGGTGTACTTTGTCTACTTTCTGACAGTACAAATAGTGAAATTCCGGATTTTACGATGTCGGAGCGCAGGGTAGGAGAAAGCATTCACGATATTTTCCGAAAAGTCGATGGCCGAATTATTTTTGCAACGTTTGCATCAAATATTCATAGGCTGCAGCAAGTTGTAGAGGCAGCTGTGGAAAATGACAGAAAAGTAGCTGTATTTGGTCGAAGCATGGAAGCAGCCATTAATATAGGCCTTGAATTAGGATATATTAATGCACCAAAAGAAACATTTATTGAAGCTAATCAAATTAATCGCTTACCAGCTGACAAAGTTACTATTCTTTGTACCGGAAGCCAAGGTGAACCAATGGCAGCTCTATCAAGAATTGCAAATGGCACACACAGACAAATTCAAATAATACCTGGGGATACTGTTGTATTTTCGTCATCACCTATTCCTGGTAACACAATAAGTGTCAGCCGAACAATTAACATGTTGTATAGAGCCGGTGCGGACGTCATTCACGGAAAACTAAGTAATATTCATACCTCTGGACATGGTGGACAAGAGGAACAAAAATTGATGCTGCGGTTAATTAAACCTAAATTCTTTATGCCAATACACGGTGAATACCGGATGCAGCGCATGCACGCAAAACTTGCAGTGGACTGCGGTGTTGATGAGGAAAATTGCTTTATTATGGACAATGGCGAAGTACTAGCTCTTTCGGAAAACTCAGCACAGGTAGCCGGAAAAATTCCATCAGGATCTGTCTACATTGACGGCAGTGGTGTCGGGGATATTGGAAATATCGTCTTACGTGACCGACGAATTCTTTCTGAGGAAGGGTTAGTTGTTGTGGTTGTCAGCATAAATATGAAGGAATTCAAAATTGCTTCTGGACCAGACCTGATTTCTCGCGGCTTTGTTTATATGAGAGAATCTGGTGATTTAATCAATGATGCACAAAATTTAATTACAAAGCATTTAAATAAGGTTATGGAGCGAAAGACAAGCCAGTGGTCAGAAATTAAAAATGAAATTACTGATACGTTAGCACCTTTCCTTTATGAAAAAACAAAACGTCGCCCAATGATTTTACCTATCATTATGGAAGTTTAATATTAACAAAGCGGAAGCACCTTCTGGTGCTTCCGCTTTTCTTTATTCCAATACCTTTTTTTCAAACCTGCTGATGTCGTTAGTGTTTCCAATTACTATTAATACATCTCTAGTATGAATCGTTTCTTTCGCCTGTGGAGAAACAATGATTTCTTCACCTCTTTTTATCGCCACGATATTTAAACCATACTTTTTACGAACATCCAAATCCATGATTGTATTGCCGCCAAGTTTTCCATTTGCCACTATTTCAACAATACTATGGTCATCTGAGAGCTGGAGATAATCAACCACATTGCTGGATGACATATTAATAGCAATCCTTTTTCCCATATCTCTTTCAGGATGCACAACATGATCCGCCCCAATCTTTCGCAGAACCTTTTCATGATAATCATTTTGTGCTTTGGAGGTAATTTGCCCGACTCCTAATTCCTTTAAAATTAGCGTTGTTAAAATACTCGATTGAATATCATCGCCAATCGCTACAATCACATGATCAAAATTGCGAATCCCTAAACTCTTCAAGACGTTTTCATCTGTTGAATCTCCCACAACTGCATGGGAGGCAATCATGGAGTATTCATTAACACGCTCTTCATTAACATCAATTGCTAAAACTTCCATTCCCTCATCTGTCAGTGTACGGCAAATACTGCCCCCGAAACGGCCCAATCCAATGACCGCAAAGCTTTTCTTCACAAAAACTCCCCCAGCAAATACAATTTCTCTTATGCTCCCATTTTAGCATTGAAGATCATTTTAAATATAGTATAAAATACCGCTTAAACACCATTTCTATTTTTCCTCTTTCGATAAAATAGAAAAACTGCAAAACCTATAATAGCTAATATCACCAGAATCGGAAGGTTACCGATTATAAAGACAACTAAGCCAGACACCAAGCTTAATAACATGTTTGTACTTTTCATAAATTGCTTTTTCGTCATTTCCCATGTATTAAGTTTGTCTCTCTCAATATCGGGAACAATAACCTTATTTTCATATAGAGTGATCGTTACGGTTGAAAACGAAGTTTGATTTTCTAAAAATTTCATTTTCCCCTGGATTGTTTCTATTTCTTCCTGTACGGCGGCTAAATCGGCGGAGATTTTTAATAGATCCTCCGTTTTTGTTGCAGTTTTCATAAATGATAATAATCGTTCTTCTACGACCCGTTTAGATTTTAATCTGGATTCAAGATCGACATATTCCTCTGTTACATCCTGTCCCGTTATATTCCGCTGCAGAACTTCGGCAGCCTGCCCCTCTGCATCATGTAAAAAAGCCTGAAAATTCTTTTGCGGTATTCGGATGGTAATACTGCCGCTGACCTGCTCCTGCCCTTCTTTGGTTACATTAGATGAAGCAATATAGCCGCCATATGTTTCTGCTTTTTCTTCAAAGTTTTTGACCGTTTGTTCAAATTTTTTGACCCTTAGCTGCAAATCCGCTTGATAGATAACCATCTTGTTAGGAACTTCGAGTATTGATTTCTCCTTTAGAGCACTAGAATTATCTGTCTCACCAGAGTATATCGAGGACTTCTCCCCATTACTTGACTGCGCAGAATCCATTTTAGCCGTATTGTCCTTACTCATTTTCGCACCCTCATTACTACTTGAACTACACCCTGTAATACCAAGCATTAAAACAATGAAAAAAATAGGGAACACTTTTTTTACCTTTTTCAATCCAAGACACCCCTTTTTCTCTCTTTATAATTACGGACGATAAAATGATTACAAGGTTACAAAGAAGCAATAAAAAACTGCTCGCCTAGAGAGACGAACAGTTTTTATTATTTATTCCGTTTTTTCCAATTCATCCAAAACACGGTTTACACGCTTTTCTAGCATTTTCATGCCACTGCCGCCTGCTTGGAAATGACGAAGCTTTCCTTCACGGTCAAAAACATAGTAAGCTGGTACATACTGATTTTCAAATGCTTCTGTTAGTTTATGATCGCTGTCAACAAAAATAGGCTGGTTAATTCCATGCTCTGATGCCACTTGCTTGATTTCTTCTAAATTTAGATCGTTTTCCGATCTTGGCATATGAACTGCAACCACGTTTAATTTGTCTTTAAAATCATCTCGAAATTGGTTAACTTGAGGCATTGCCTCTTTACATAAATGACAGCTGATTGACCAAAAATGAATCAAAGTTGGTTTTTCACCAATTAATTCATCTCTAGTTACTTCACCGTTTAACCATTCTGTTGCACCTGCTAATTCTGGCATTGGTTCACGTAATTTCATCGATTTTCCTCCTATTAAAAAGACCTAACGCTTTTAAAGAGTTAGGTCTATCTTGTTTGATTAATAATTATACATTAAGTGTAGCTTGTCCAGGCTTCCAGTTAGCTGGGCAAAGACCGCCAGTTTGCAATGCTTGAAGAACGCGTAAAGTTTCATCTACATCACGGCCGATGTTGTTGTGGTTAACAACAGAGTACATTAATTCCCCTTCAGGGCTGATGATGAATAGTCCGCGAAGTGCAATACCTTCTTCTTCAATTAAAACTCCATAATCACGGGAAACAACATGATTTGTGTCAGCCGCTAATGGATATTTCAAATCGCCAAGGCCATTTTCTTTGCGATCTGTTTTAATCCATGCTAAGTGAGTATGAATTGTGTCAGTTGAAACACCGATAACCTCTGCATCAAGGTCTTCAAACTCATCGTAACGGTCAGATAGAGCTGTAATTTCAGTTGGACATACAAACGTGAAGTCCATTGGGTAGAAGAATAATACAGTCCATTTATCGTTTTTCATATTTTCTTCAAGGCTTACTTTTTTAAATTCTTTGTTTGGCATAACTGCATCCATTTCAAAGCGTGGAGCTTGCTTACCTACCATACGTTCTGGCATTTGAATCCCTCCAAAATAATCAATAATTAGTAATAGCAATTCTCATTTGCTATCCTTCTGACAGTTTTCATTATAGGACAAATCTAATTTTGAGTCAATATTAAATTATAATTAATTTAAATAAATACTAATTATCAATTATAACCTAATTTTCCCCTTAATAAGTTTCTCCCTAAAATGTCTAGAATAAACGACAATATGTAACAATATTCCTTTTATTCTCTATAATTTTACCATGATTATCCTTAGGAATAAAATAATAAGCATTTTCAAAACAGCTTACATATTATTACCTTTATACGTTAAAAAGCTTGTCATTACCTTAACGGCAACGTCAATTGCCTTTTCATCTGGATTTAGTTTGGCATGATGCAGACCAAATGGTGAATCGACACCGAGCCAAAACATCAATCCGGGAATTTCCTTGAGCATATACCCAAAATCCTCACCTGTCATTGCTTCCTTGCACTCAATTACCTGAATATCTGTTTCTTGTTGAATATAATTGATAAATTCCCTAGTTATGGTTTCTGTATTATAAACTTGATGGTACATTGAACCGTAATCAATCACAGCTTCACATTCGTAGCCTGCTTCAATTCCTCTTACCAATGCCTCAATGCGGTGCTTTACCTTCTTCATCGATTCCGGCGACAATGTGCGGATCGTCCCTTCAAGCCTTGCATTTTCAGCAATAATATTTTGTACGGTACCCCCGGTAATTTTACCAATCGTTATAACTGCACTATCTAAAGGGTCAACGTTTCTGGAAATGATGGTTTGCAATTGCGCAACTAGAGCGCAGGCAGCAATAACCATATCATTTGTTTCGTGCGGTCTTGCGGCGTGTCCACCCTTCCCCTTCAAATCAATGAACAATTCCGAAGTATTGGCAAATAATAAGCCTTCTTTTACTGCGATGGCGCCAACTGGATACTCTGGTGCAATATGAAGGGCAAAGATTAAATCCGGCATCCATGCCTGCATTTCTGCTGATTTCAACATTGGCTCAGCTCCGCCTGGCCCTTCTTCAGCAGGCTGGAAAATGAATAATAAATCATCATTGATTTGATTTTCGACAAAATAGGTAAGCACACCTAGAGCAATGGTCATATGGAAATCATGGCCGCACGCATGCATTCTTTCCTCATGGGTAGAAGAAAAAGGATAACCAGTTTTTTCTGCAATCGGTAAGCCATCAATATCCGTTCTATAGCCAATAGTTTTTTCAGGCATTAATCCATGAACTTTGACAAATAAACCTGTTTTCCATTTTTTAATGGACAGCCGCTCTTGGGGCAGCCCCTCTAAATAAGCCAATAAATAGGCCTGTGTCTTAAACTCTTGAAAACCCAGTTCAGGAATTTGATGAAGATCGCGGCGAATTTTGATTAATGAGTCCATCTAAGACTCTCCTTTCTATAAAAGAAGCGTGGAAAAGGCTCCACGCTTTTACATTTCTTATAGTTGACGCAACTCTTGCATGATCTCAGTTTTTGACTTTGTCTTTTCATCAATATCTTTAATTTTACGTGCTGGCATGCCGGCTACGACCGTATATGGTGCTACATCCTGAGTAACAACTGCTCCTGCAGCGACGACTGATCCTTGTCCGATTGTTACTCCTTCTAAAACAACCGCGTTCGCACCAATTAGAACGTCATCTTCAACGACTACTGGTTTTGCGGATGGCGGTTCAATAACGCCTGCTAAAACAGTGCCTGCGCCGATGTGACAGTTTTTCCCTACTGTTGCTCTTCCACCAAGGACAACTCCCATATCAATCATTGTTTTTTCGCCAATTACTGCACCAATATTAATGACGGCGCCCATCATAATAACGGCATTATCGCCAATTTCCACTTGATCACGGATGGTAACTCCTGGTTCAATACGAGCATTAATATGTTTGGTATCTAATAATGGAATAGCAGAATTGCGTCGGTCATTCTCAACTACAAAATCTTCAATTTTTCCTTTGTTTTCCTCAAGCACTTCACTAATTTCAGCCCATTCACCGAAAACAACACCAGTATTTCCATTAACAAATGCCTTGGCACTTGCCCCAAAATTGATTCCCTCTAATTCTCCCTTTAAATAAACCTTGACCGGAGTAGATTTTTTACTATTTTGAATAAAAGAAATAATTTCATGTGCATCCATCATTTTCATAAACTGTTTACCCCCTAATTGTCTGTACTAAAAAATAATTTACCAAACAAAGTAACTTAAAACAAGCAAAACAGCGTAATACTTCCTAAGATTCAGAAATATGTTCTTTAATGAGTTCGACAAAAGCCTGAACCTGTTTTAATTGGAAGGAAGACTCATACCCTAATAGCCAGGTATCCCGCTTTAGCGGTTCATTATTCTCATCTAAAAGGGGTATTTTAAAAATATCCCGTTCTGCTTTAGTTAACGTAATTCCAGGCAATATTGCATAACCAATTCCATTAAAGGCCATTTGTTTACAAGTCTCAATTTGGTCAACAAGCACTGTCCTTTTTGGCGAGGTTTTAAAGTTCCGCATCCACCAATCCTGAATTTCTTGATAATAATTCGAATCACTCTTAAATTGGATAAACGGCCGGTCAACTTCTAAAACTTGTTCCGGTCTAATAATTTCTCGATCAACCAAATAAAGTGGATCATCGAAGAGATGGACCTTAACCCCCTTCCAATCAGGGGTGCCGCGGATAATTCCAATATGTACCTGATCATCATATAAACATTTTAGAATTTCACTGCTCCAACCAGTAATAAGTGATATCTTTGCTTGTGGATACTTGTCAATAAATTTCTTTAATACTTGAGGAAGCCAGTTTTGACCCACGATAGAGGCTACAGCTATTTTTAAGGTACCTGACACCCCTGATTGCAGCGAATAAATCGTCTCGCGAACCTTTTCTTGCTTATTAAGAACGTCATTAACAAATTCAATAACATGTTCTCCAGCAGGAGTAAGGGCAAGACCTTTTTGCGAACGAATAAATAATTTTGTACCCCACTCTTTTTCGATTGTCTGTAATCGCTGTGAAAGGGCAGGCTGTGATACAAACAACCGTTCCGATGCTTTACGCATATTCATTTCCTGAGCTAAAACTGATAATAATTGATATTCCGATAATGAGGACATTCCTTCACCACCTTCAAAAATATCCAAAAAAATATGCCCCCATTTAGGGAGCCAGGTGCAATCATTTATCAATTTTTTTTAAGCGTTTTACCTGTTTATTTAATTGATTTAATACTGTGCTTCTTGGCAATATCCCTTCAAAAAAGCCATCGTCCGTCTCAACACATAAAAAAGGATGATTGACCAGTAAGTCCAAACATACACTAAGTGAGGCCGAAATTTTAACCCGTGGAATCAGCTTTTTCATAACTTCTTCTACGCGTTTTTTTTCAAGGGTTTCAAATTCAATTCTTTCTAGACCGAGGATAGAGTCCATGATAATTGGAGTGCTAATCAGCCCATGGAGCTTATAATGTGGGTCTAGAACCGGAATTGCAGTATAGCCGCTTTTTGTTAACACTAATAAGGCATGCTCGAGATTATTGCCAATTTGCACATGTGCCACCCGTTCGGATGGGATCATTAACTCTTTAATGGTTAATTCTAAAAATTCCCCACTGGGAAGACTAATCATCGCCGAAAACTCCTCAATGTATGTTTTTCTACAGACTTATTTTATCATAGTTTTCGGAGGTCTGTGTGAATTAAAATACCGATTCATTAGGAAAAGAAAGGAACCAATTGGTTCCTACTGAATTAAATCAAAAATTTCAATTGTGATCATATCAATATTATCAAATTGATATCGTTTAGGTTTTTCCTTTTCATTATAAACCTCTAATTCATACGTTACCGTTTTCGGATGAAATGTAACTTGACACTTTCTCTCTCCATTAACTTCGAAATAACGCTGAGCTGGCTCACCGCTGTTAGCTTGTTCCTGAAGATTTT
Organism: Neobacillus bataviensis; assembly: GCF_019969725.1. The sequence goes on along the minus strand of NZ_JAHXYW010000013.1, from coordinate 133,019 downwards.
TTAATCTGGTTAATATACCTTGAAGCTGTGACATTCGTTTAATCTCCTTTCAAACACAAACAAACTTCTACTTTTATATTTCACAATTGGCCTGTTTCTATCCTTATGGATTATTTACTTAAATAAATTCCATTTTTTCTTATGCCAATATTAAAAGAATAAAATAACTGATACTATTTGTCCAAGCAAAAATGAAAAAATTGACTATTTTTTTTAAAATGCCTATCCTGAACCTAAACTACAGTAATTGCTCGTGTTCAAATAAGTATTGGTATGAAATGTCGATAAACAAATAATCATCTCCGTTCATCGGATAGGAGAAGGTTCTAATATTCTCCCCTGTTTCAATATCACGATATAAATCGGATAAAATCCCTTTCCTTTCGTTTCTCATCTTGATAATATTTTCTAGAAAATATGGCCGCCAGCTCCAGTTTTTATTCTTGTATTCAGCTTGAACATTCCAGCCATTTTTTTCTTTAAAAATGTTTGCCGATTTTTGAAACCCATCTTCATCACAAATATACATACGAAAAGCAATATGATCCAGTTCTTTTACTAACGTTTGGAAAAGCTCTTTAAACCCTGCCTTTTTGTTTTTCATAACAATTTCTTGAACCATTGTATGGAAATATTCTGAAGCTAAATAAACACCCTCTAATTTTCTTTTTTCATAAGAAATAAAATCGTGAAACTTTTCTTTTAATCGGGATTTTAATAAATCTCTCTGAATGAATTCTGCTGCTGGGGGATATAAATAAAATCCTTGATAATAGCGTCCTCCGTTCTTCCAGGCAAACTGCAGCTGATAACTCATTTCAATATTTTCAAACAAAAGGGTTGCCCCAATTTTTCTTGCTAAAAGGGACAGGGTAAACAAAACATCATGGAAGTTCATTCCTGTTGCCGTAGATTTAAGAGGTTCTAAATTTATTTTTAAAATATCCGGCTCAAGTTGACCAATTCGCTCAAAATGATAACTTTCATTATCTATGCAAGAAACAGCAATTTTGATCCCATATGTCCGATAATATTGAAGCAGATGATCAAATTGATCGAGATTCCCAAGATATTTTCTGTCCGAAATTTCAAGAACAATCCTGCTTAAATTAAACCCTTTTTTTTCAAATTCTAAAAGCTCCTGCAAAAATGGCTCTCCATGACCATACATTAATAACTCGGCATTGCGATTCAAAAATATACTAATATCATCTTCAAGCTTTATGGCATTTTCAAGGGCTTTCCTAACTAACAGCAAATCAACCTCAAATTTATATTCATCAGGAATTTGATCATCTTGAAAAAAAGGTCCTAAGCTTATGATATTATCCCCGGTCTTATACCTTCCCAAAACTTTATAGGCAATGACCTGTTGTTCGTCCGCACTAAAAATAGGTTGGAAATAAGGAAAAACATGTTCAAGATCCGATAGAATTTCCAAGGCATCCATCGAAGTACCTCCAAAAAAAGATTTACACATAATACCATACGTTTACTTGCCCCAGCCCGTTCGTTCATTACCAAAAGGATACCATTATAGCTCAAAAGAAACAATCAAACAATATAGTTAAGCTAATTTCAAAGGGGGAAAAGTTTTTGAGAAAACTTTGCTTATTAGCCTCGATCCTTCCCATGTTTGGATGCAGCCACTATAATGATGATCCAGATGCCAGTTCAAATCTTATTCAAAACAAGCCCGCTTCAACATACCGAATGGAAGAAACGCCTAAAAACACTAACTACACCATAAACGATCTTACTGATCAGGTGATTTACGATAAAAAAATAACCAGCCAAGGCAGTCATGTTAGTACAACAGCCCATAAAAATTCTGCTATGCTTAATGTAATTCTAATTAGACAAAACCCGGAGCTGCGTTATGGCTGTGAAGTGACAAGCCTCGCCATGATGTTGAATTATGCGGGTGTCAAAACAAGCAAAATGGATTTGTACAGGCTGATTCAAAAGGATCCTGATCCGCTCATCAAATCTCCAAAGGGAGATATTTTGCGATGGGGCAATCCAGCAGATGGATTCGTTGGGGATATGACAGGAAGACGAGCTGGGTATGCTGTTTTTGATAAACCGATGATGGCATTGATTAACCAAAAGCTACCAGGCAGAGCTGTCAATTTGACCAATCAGCCATTTGATCGTGTATTAGAGCACGTTTCAAAAGGGTATCCTGTCGTTGTCTGGACAACTGGGGATTATCGCCTGCCTGACCGCTGGGAATCCTGGTATCACGGAAAACAATATATTAAAACTCCATTGGATTTACACGCCGTCGTCTTAGTTGGATTCGACTCTAATCATGTTTATTTAAATGACCCACTTTCAGGCAGGAAACAAGTTAGAGTAAATAAACAACAATTTATCGCTTCCTGGAAAGCACTGCAGAACCGTGCAGTGAGCTATCGTTAACAAAAGCAGCCCTGTGAGGCTGCTTTTTTCATGAATTTTTGTTCTCTTTTTCGAATAAAAATTAATAATATCCATTTCATTTTACTTGCAAAAAAATCAATTTTTATCGAAAATACATTTGGAAAGTAATTAAAAAGATAGGTTGGTAGAAAAAAATGCCTAAAAAACTAAAAAGGAGAACATTTCTGAAGCGAACATTTGGTTCCTTTCTAACCGTTCTCGGATTAAGTTCAGGGGGCTACTTTTATGCCAATCGTATTGAGCCCTCATTACTCGATATTCAACATCTTGAAATAAAACACCCGTTAATACCCAAAAGTTTTAACGGAATAAAAATCATCCAGTTCTCTGATACCCATCTAGGTTTTCATTATAACCTTACCCAATTTTCCAAACTTGTCGACAAGATCAATGATCTAAAGCCAGACATCATTTTTTTTACTGGCGATTTGATGGATGAACCAAATAAATATTCAGAAATTAATAAACTGATTCCCCTATTGGAATCATTGCGCTCTCCTCTTGGTAAATTCTGTATTTTTGGCAACCATGATCATGGAGGCTATGGTTCTGATATTTACCGAAATATTATGGAAGCAACCAATTTCACTGTTCTATTAAATGAATCGGCCCCAATCAAGTTAAAAGATCAAAGCAGGATTCATTTATTAGGAATTGATGATGCAATGTTAGGAAAACCGGATTTACCTTTGGCCTTAAAAAATGTACCGCAAGACCATTTTAAAATTTTATTATCCCATGCGCCTGACCTTGCTGATGACGCATCAAGGTATCCAATTCAATGGCAAATAAGCGGTCATAGCCATGGTGGACAAGTTAAAATACCTTTTATTGGAGCGCTTGTCATTCCTCCATTTGCCAAGAATTATCCTGAGGGTCTTTATTCAATTGGTGATCAAAATCCATTAACCCTATATGTTAATAGAGGAATCGGAACAACCCGTTTGCCTTTTCGGTTTATGGCAAAGCCAGAGCTAACAGTCTATACACTAAGACCTGAAACAACATAAACCTTATCCAATTTTTTAGATAAGGTTTTTTTATTTAAAAAAGCGATTTTCAAAATAATGTTTTTACAATCTCTTATTTCTATTTTACAATAAAATTAACTGAAAGAAAGCAATTTATTGAAAATAATGATTATTTTACTAAAGTTTTTCAAATCATACATAGTATAGCCAAAAACGAAAAGCATCTAAAATCTATTTAATAATAGAATCCATGCCATATTTTAATTTCGATTAATAAAAGGTATAATGGAAATGTTCGAAAAGATAGAAAGGAGAACATATTTTGAATCCCGATCAGAAATATCCCCAAAGAAATGGAAATCTAACCATCGATAACCTCGCTCAAGCAGTCTTTATTGTGAATCGCCATGCAAAGACAGCGACTAACCCCAAATTTTTATACAAATTAAAACAAGAATCGTTAAAAAAATTAATTCATGAAGGAAAAGCTAAAAAAGTAGGTCTTCATTTTTCTGAAAACCCAAGAAATAGTCAACAGCAATCCGACGTCCTTGTGGAATGCGGCAGATATACCTTCCATATTCCTCCTACTAAATTGGACTTTCATCAACTTCCGCACTTGGGTAAGTTAGATAATCATATTCGAAACCCAAAGGCAGTACTTTCACTTAATGCTGCAAAAGCATTATTGCAGTCCTATACAGGAATTTCCGAGGAAGGACCGCCTCCCTCAAATCAGCGAAAAAACCAACGCACCTATCAAAAACCGATATTCAAAAAATTAGGTGAAAGATATTCTTAATTGTGGAAGGACGAACATAAGTGGAGCATTTGATTAATCAACGAGTTAAAGAGATCGAGATTTCTGGAATTAGAAAATTCTTTAATATGGTATCCCATATAGATGACCTAATTTCTTTTACCATAGGCCAGCCTGATTTCCCCACCCCCGAGCATGTGAAACAAGCGGGAATAAATGCAATTGAAGAGGATTTTACCTCCTATACTCATAATGCAGGAACGATTGAATTAAGGAAGGCTGCCAGTGATTTTGTCGAAAAGAAATATTGTTTACATTACAAACCTGATTCAGAGGTAATCGTTACTATGGGGGCCAGTGAAGCAATTGACATCACCTTTAGATCCATTCTCACTGAGGGCACTGAAGTTATTTTACCTGGCCCGATTTATCCTGGTTATGAACCTATTATTCGGATGATGGGGGCAGTCCCTGTCCATGTAGACATTAGAGAAAATCAATTTCGGTTTACCCTAGAGATGATTAAACCCTTTATTACTGAAAAAACTCGCTGCATTGTCCTTCCATACCCATCAAACCCTACGGGCGTAAGTCTTTCAGAGATGGAGTTAAAGGAAATTGCCGACTTTTTAAGTGATAAGGAAATTTTTGTTCTAGCTGATGAAATTTACAGTGAGCTTACATTTGACCGCAGCCATAAATCAATTGCGAGCTTTCTAAAGGAAAAAACAATCGTCATAAATGGATTATCAAAATCTCACTCGATGACAGGGTGGAGAATTGGCTTTTTATTTGCACCAGAGTCCATTACCAAGCACATTCTAAAGGTTCATCAATATAATGTTTCCTGTGCAAACTCAATCGCCCAAAAAGCGGCTTTTGAAGCTTTAACTGTGGGAATTGATGATGCTCTATCTATGAAAAAAGAATATGAACAACGAAGGGACTATGTTTATAAGCGATTGACTAAAATGGGGCTTGAGGCCGTGAAGCCGGATGGCGCATTCTATTTCTTTGTCAAAATACCCGCTACCGTTCCATTGAATAGCTTTGATTTTGCTTTGGAACTTGTTCAAAAAACAAAAGTTGCCGTTGTTCCCGGCAGTGCATTTTCTGATTATGGGGAAGGTTACTTCCGTTTATCCTTTGCTTGTTCAATGGAAACATTAGAACTCGGACTTAACCGTATTGAAGAATATTTACAAAAATAAACGAAACCCTCACCATATTGAAGGTGAGGGTTTCGTTTTTTTATTGACCTTGATATTTCCCGTTGTTTTTAGGTGCTTTTTCTTTTTTAGCCTTATCCTTATGAATTTTATTTGTAGCTGCAGAACCGATTTCATGAGCAAATTCTTCATTTAACTTTGAAGAATCAAAACCCTTCTTGTTTTTTTGATCGGCATTATGCTTTTTTGTCCTTTTAGCCATAAAAAATACCTCCCATCAACTTTTCTATTATAGTTTTTTGAAGACAGGAGGAATTTATTCTAACTAGTTTTTCCAATATTTATAGAGTGCCTGGGTTCCTCTATTCTCTTCACCTTTTTCCGCCAATTGATCATAAAGTGATTTGGCTAGTGCTAGCCCTGGTACTTCCATTCCCATTTGTTCAGCTTCATCCAAGGCAATTTTCATATCTTTAATAAAATGCTTAATGTAAAAACCAGGTTCAAAATTCCCTTGTAGCATTCTTGGAGCAAGATTGCTTAATGACCAGCTGCCAGCTGCCCCAGTTGTTATACTTTTTAACACATTCTCCGGATTTAATCCCGCTTTTTCAGCATAAATAATGGCTTCACACACCCCAATCATATTTGACGCAATGGCAATTTGATTTGCCATTTTTGTGTGCTGCCCTGCGCCTGGATTTCCTTGATAAACTATATTGGTTCCCAGATGCTCAAGTAAGGGGCGGACCGCTTCAAAAGCTTCTTTTTCGCCGCCAGCCATAATGGAAAGCTTTGCTTCCCTAGCTCCTACATCCCCACCGGAGACAGGGGCGTCAATCGTATGTATCTTATGATTCTTAGCCTCTTTATAAATTTTAACAGCAAGAGACGGTGCAGAGGTGGTCATATCAATGAAATAGCTTCCGGGCTGGCCATGTCTAATTAAACCATCTTCACCAAGATATATTTCTTCTACATCTGTTGGGTAACCTACCATCGTAAAAATAACTGATGCCTTTTCCGCCATTTCCTTTGGTGAATCAGACCATACAGCTCCATTCTCTAATAATTCTGCTGCTTTTTCTTTGGTCCTGGAAAATACCAATAAAGGGTATCCAGCCTTTAATAAATGTCCGGCCATGCTTTTACCCATGACACCTGTTCCAATAAAACCAATAACCGTATTTTCTGGAGTCAGCAAACTGATCGTTCCTCTCATTTTTATTTTCCTTTATTTTAGCACTATCCTATTATTTTTGGGGGAATTTACAAAAAAAGGCCGAAACGTCTCAGTCGTTCCGGTCCTTTGTGCTCCATCTCCAAATTTATGCACATATTAATGTTGTCCAATAAATTGAAAAAAACTCATTATTCTTTTACAATTCTGATGAAAAATTTGTCAAGTAAACCCTGCCAAATACTTCCTTATCGTTGAATACCTCAATTGAAACGGCGTTATTTTGTTCAATCATATTTTTAAGTTCTTCAATATGTAAATCCTGTTGTAATGGTATGGGATCCATAAAAATATATTTTTCACTTTTGCCTTTTACTTCTAAATATTCTCCATTTAGTACTTGGTCTTCACCATAGATGATTTCCCTTTTTCCGATTGCAGCAGCTAATTTGTCATCGTGAATGGTTACTTTTACCTTATATAATTGGTGAGCTTCAAGGATTTCATTGTTAATCCTGAAACGAAATTGTAGTTCATTATTTTTCGTTAGCAGCGCATCCGCATAACGATTGACGATTAGTTCATTAGAAAATAAAATTCCACAACCGCTTAGTAGAAATGAACAAAAAATTCCTATAACCAAAACGACTAACCTTCGAGAATTCCTGCGCATCTGTAACACTCCTTTATATTTTTACCATAACCAAAAATAAGTGGTAATAAACGTAAAGAAAGGTTAATTAAGGAAACTAATCTTCTTCTGTTAAATTGCTTTTATCATGCCGCCGTCGACAATAAATGAACTGCCTGTCATATAGGAATTTGCGTCTGACAGCAGGAAGGCAGCCACATTGGCAAATTCTTCAGGTGTTCCATATCTTTTCAAAGGAATCCCCGCTTTAACCTGTAATTCAACGGTTTCCCGGTCCAATCCCAGCTTGTCTGCGTTTACTTGGTCAAGGTGCTTTACACGGTCAGTCGCAATTCGGCCGGGCGCAATTGTGTTAATAAGAATATCATAGGGAGCAAGCTCAGATGCAAGCGTTTTTGAAAGTCCAATAATCCCTGTCCTAAAAGTGTTTGAAAGTATTAATCCTGGTATTGGTTCCTTTATCGAAGAGGAAGCAATATTAAGAATTTTCCCTCCCTGTTGTTTTAAATATGGTAAAACTTCGCGGATCATTCTCACATAGGATAACAGATTTAATTCAAATGCTGCTTGCCATGCTTCATCGGTTAATTCCTCAAAAGAACCAGCTGGAGGTCCGCCAGCATTATTTACAAGTATATTTATTCCGCCAAAGGTTTCTGCGGTTACTGATACAAGCTGCTTAAGGTCAGCAGGTTTAGTAATATCAGCTTTTTGATAGGCGACTTTTCCAGTTCCAATAGATTCTAGTTCATAAGCTTTTTGTTTTAGTTTTTCATCTTCCCGGCCGGAAATCATCACATTGGCCCCTTCTCTTACAAGCCGCTCCGCAATTGCAAACCCTAATCCCTGACTTGATGCTGCGATTAGCGCTGTTTTACCATTTAAGTTCAATTCCATTTTCTCGTCCATCTCCTTCTTCAAATTCTATTTCTATTATACAAAAATTAAGTAGAAAAAGTTGGTAATGAAATTTGACAAAAAAATTAAGAGGCAGATAATCTGCCTCATTTTAAAAGGTATGTGCAAAATCTTTTGCGCGTGCTATTGCATTTTCTTTGATTTCTTGGGCTTTATCAGGCATCGCATTATGACCTTCGACAAAAAGCCCCTCAAGGGTTGGAACCCCAAAAAAGCTCATCATCACACTAATATAACGGTGTCCCATTTCCATTTGGGCTGCTGGCCCCTCAGAATAAAATCCACCACGTGCTTGTATATGCAAGGCTTTTTTATCTGTCAGCAAACCAATTGGACCATTTTCAGTATATTTAAAGGTTTTACCGGCAACGGCAACAGAATCCAAATAGGCTTTCATGACAGGAGGAAAAGAAAAGTTCCATAATGGTGTGACAAACACATATTTATCAGCTGCCACAAACTGTTCACTTAACTCACCAAGACGTCCTACCTTCGACTTTTCTTCAGCTGTCAGCTCATCAAACGCTTGGCCCGAGCGAAGCTTTCCCCATCCACTAAATACATCCGCATCAATATGAGGGATGTTTTCATTGTATAGATCTAAATGAATAACCTCATCGTTTGGATTAACCTGCTTGTAGCTCTCAATAAATGCTTTTCCTACTGCCATACTATACGACATTGTTTCATTATGAGGATGGGCTGTAATGTATAAAACCTGTGCCATTTTAATCACCTTTCTTTTTGCAGATATATGACATTTTAGTTTTAGTCAAAAAGCCCTAAAATAAACAAAAAGGATTTGCCACTTTGACAAATCCTTTTACTACTCTTTTATTATTCGTTTGTATCTAGTGAATAAGGATTGCGACCAATGCTTTTTCTCATTTCATCAGTCATTAGGAATGGTTCATTTACCACTGACTCATTTGCTGCCTGACTTGTTAGAGAACTGCCATCATAATGTACAGGTTTTTGTTCCATAATTCCTTTCACCTCCACTAATTCCTCACTTTTTAGCATTTGCACTTTTTAGTTATTTACTTATGTAATTCAGGCCTTTCTGACTATTATTATACCAAATATTTCACAAAATCGACATAATAATATGAATAAAAGAGTAGTAAAATTTACACAAAAAAGGGTCTGTTAATCTTCGCGCCTTCCGCTCCAATCAACAGTGTAAAAATCAAAAATGCCCTTTAACATAACCAAAAAAACCGACTATTTAAAGTCGGTTTTTTTTGTGTTTATTATTTTGTTGCCGCATTTACAGCATCAATTACCTGACTGGTTGTTTGCATGTTTAAAACTTCACTTGCAAGCTTTTCCATGTCAGTTTTCTTTAAATTCTTAATGAGAGAGCGAGCCTTTAATATGGAGGTTGCACTCATTGAGAATTCATCAAGACCAAGGCCTAATAGAACAGGTATTGCTGTTTCGTCGCCTGCCATTTCGCCGCACATACCTGCCCATTTTCCTTCAGCATGCGCTGCATCAATGACCATTTTTACTAAACGTAAAATTGATGGGCTATAGGGCTGATATAGGTATGAAACCCGTTGGTTCATGCGGTCTGCAGCCATCGTATATTGAATTAAATCGTTTGTTCCGATACTGAAGAAGTCAACTTCCTTTGCAAATTGATCAGCTAGTACTGCAGTAGATGGAATCTCTACCATAATCCCAAGCTCAATCTTATCTGCTACTTTTTGACCTTCAGAAAGAAGCTTTTGTTTCTCATCTTCAAGAATTGCCTTTGCTTCACGGAATTCATCCAATGTAGCAATCATTGGGAACATAATCTTCAGGTTTCCAAAGCTGCTTGCTCTTAAAAGAGCTCGAAGCTGGGTACGGAAAATCCCTTGTTCCTCCAAACATAAACGAATCGCACGGAAGCCTAAGAAAGGATTCATTTCCTTTGGTAACTCTAAATAAGGCAGTTCTTTATCCCCGCCGATATCTAAGGTTCGAACAACCACAGGTTTTCCTGCCATACCTTCTAAAACAGCTTTATACGCTTCAAACTGCTCTTCCTCTGTTGGAAGCTGCTCCCTGCCCATGTAAAGGAATTCGGTTCTGTATAATCCTACACCTTCGCCGCCATTTTCAATTACTCCTTTTAAATCATTTGGAGTTCCGATATTTGCAGCGAGTTCAACGTGCTGGTCATCAGCAGAAACGGTCGGCTCATTGACAAGTTTGGCCCATTCCGCTTTTTGAACTTCATAATCCTCATGTGTTTTTCGGTATTCAGCAACAAGCTCAGGTGTTGGGTTAATATGTACTTCCCCTTTGAGTCCATCGACAATAACTAAGTCGCCATTATTAATTTCCTCAGTAGCAGTTTTTGTACCAACAACAGCAGGAATTTCCATCGACCGAGCCATAATCGCGGAATGGGATGTACGGCCGCCAATATTAGTTGTAAAACCTTTGACAAATTGTCGATTCAATTGTGCTGTATCAGACGGTGTTAAATCTTCTGCGACAATGATTACTTCTTCGGCAATCATGCTCGGATTCACCAATTGAACACCTAGTAAATGCGCCAATACACGTTTTGTTACGTCCCGGATATCAGCAGCACGTTCCTTCATGTATTCATTATCCATTTGTTCAAACATCGTAACGAACATATCTGCCGTTTCTTTAAGAGCAGACTCTGCATTTACTTTTTCAGACTGAATTTTATCCTCGATTGGTGCATTAAGCTCAGGATCACTTAGGACAAGTAAATGCGCTTCAAAGATTGCGGCTTTATCTTCACCAAGGTCTACCTTTGCCCGGTCCCGAATTGCTTCTAGTTCAGACTTAGATTTAGACATAGCCTGACGGAATCGTTCAACCTCAGCGGAAGGATCGTCAATTGTTTTATTCTCAAAATTTAAATCCGGTTCAACCAGTCGGTATGCTTTTGCAATTGCAATACCGTTTGATGCTGCAATTCCATTTAAAAAAGTCATTATTCAGCCAATCCTTCTTTTTTCAATGTTTCTTCAAGGCTATTTAGAGCATCTGCAGCGTCTGAGCCCTCTGCTGAAATTTTAATGTCTGACCCTTGACCAATTCCTAAGGACATAACGCCCATAATAGATTTTAAATTAACAGTTTTGCCTTTGTATTCTAAATTGATTTCTGAATCAAATCTGCTTGCAGTTTGCACTAAAAGTGTTGCCGGTCTTGCATGAATTCCTGTTTCTGCTGTTACCTTAAATTGTTTTTCTGCCATTTAATATCAAACTCCTTTTAGTTTAAATGTAGTAAAATGATGCTTATGATAGCCTTTACAATATAATCCTTTTAGTCATTTTTCTTACAAATAGACCTGTAATATTTTCCCCTAAAAGGAACTTAAGTATGTAAGCTTTAAGCCTCATTTATAGTTAATAAATATTAATACAATTGCTAGAATAACATGTTCAAACACTACAGACAACTTATAAACTAAAATGTAAGCGCATTAAAAAATGACAATTTATTTTTTTTTACAAATTTCATAAAATAGACATAAAAAGCTGTCTTTCTAGACAGCTCTCATAATTTATTTCCATTTACTGCATGTGGATATTCTTCTTGCTCGTCAACAGGAATAACGGTATTTCTTAATGAATCATCTAAAGAGATTTGATATTTTTTCTTTTGGTCTTCTGTCCAGGAAAATTTGTCTGCCATATAGTCAATTACTTGGTTTTTCCACATTTCGACTAATCTAATATTAAATAAAATTGCGCTGCTTCTACGATTAAAAAAATCAATTGGTGTTGCTGCCATCTCGTCCTCAATTGCATAAACCAATTTGGCAAAAATATCTATTGGGAGTTTATATTTCAATAAATCTTCCTTGTTCTTTTTTAAAAGTTCATAAATAGAACTTATGTTTGAGCCGTACATTTTTGCTAACTGTTCTGCTTCCTTATGAGTTAATCCAGCTTCTTCTCCCTTGTTAATCTGATTACTTACAAATTCAGCAAATTTCTTTGTCCCCCCTACATTACCGCCTGAAATCGGTAAATATTTCGTTTGTGATGAAGGAAAGCTTCGATTTTCTTCAATTCGAAATTTTTCTGCCAGTAAATCAACAATGGTTTCTGCCATTTTTCGATATCCAGTTAATTTGCCTCCCGCAATGGTAATTAAACCCGAATGGGACTCCCAAATTTCATCCTTCCGGGAAATTTCTGAAGGGTCTTTCCCTTCTTCGTAAATAAGCGGTCGAACCCCTGCCCAGCTGGACTCAATGTCTTTTTCCGTAATTAGAACATCGGGGAACATATAATTGATTGCACAAATAATATAATTTCTATCACTAACTGTCATGGTAGGATTGACAGCATCTTCATTGTAGAAGGTATCTGTTGTTCCTACATAAGTTTTTTGGTCCCGTGGGATTGCAAAAACCATACGTCTATCTGGAGTATCAAAATAAATGGCTTGCTTCAAAGGAAATCGGGATTGGTCGATGACTAAATGGACCCCTTTTGATAGCTGCAGAGTTTTTCCTTTTTTTGATTTGTCCAACTCACGAATCGTATCAACCCACGGGCCTGCGGCATTAACAATTTTTTTCGCACGCACCTCATAGTTTTCTCCCGTTAACTGATCTTCGGCAAGAATACCAACCACTCTGCCATTTTCGTAAATAAGTTTTTTGGCTTTAGTATAATTTAATGCGATTGCTCCTTTTTCGACAGCCGCCTTCATGACTTCAATCGTTAAACGGGCATCATCTGTCCGGTATTCCACATAATAGCCCGCTCCTAATAAACCATCTTTTTTCACTAGAGGTTCCTTTGCTAACGTCTCTTCTTTGGATAGCATTGTGCGCCGTTCGGATTTCTTTACACCGGCCAAAAAGTCATATATCCATAACCCAATTGAAGTGCTAAATTTACCGAAGGTTCCTCCTGTGTGCATTGGAAGCAGCATCCACTCCGGTGTTGTTACGTGCGGTCCATTTTCAAAAAGAATAGCCCTCTCTTTTCCAACCTCGGCGACCATTTTCACTTCGAACTGTTTTAAATAACGCAGTCCGCCATGGACTAATTTAGTCGATCTGCTTGAAGTCCCAGCCGCAAAATCCTGCATTTCAACAAGTGCTGTACTCATCCCGCGGACTGCAGCATCAAAGGCAATACCAGCACCTGTGATTCCGCCGCCGATAATTAAAACGTCAAATTGGTCGTTTTTTAGCTTGTTAACAATTCCGTTACGAAATAAGTTTGAAAATTTCATTTGAAATCCCCCCTAAAAAGAGCCATATTATTAAATATGCAACAAGGCTTTAAGGTGAAATAAAAAGAGACCCCAAAAACCATTACCTTTAAGGATAGGTTTTTTGTGGTCTCCATGAGTTTTATTTAAAAGCGATTGCCGCATTAACTGCTTTTTTCCAGCCATGATACAACTTAGAGCGGGTTTCTTCGGTCATTGTCGCATTAAATTGCCGCTCTATCGCCCATTGCTTTGAAATTTCTTCTTGGTTTTTCCAATATCCTACGGCCAGCCCCGCTAAATAGGCAGCGCCCAAAGCAGTTGTTTCATTAATAATAGGTCTTTCAACTGGGACATTTAAAATATCACTTTGGAAATTCATTAAGAAATTATTTTTGACTGCCCCGCCATCGACTCTTAGTGTTTTCAGGTCAATACGGGAATCGGCCTCCATGGCAGATAAAACATCTTTTGTTTGATAGGCTAGTGATTCTAGCGTTGCCCGTACGAAATGTTCCTTTGAAGTTCCGCGTGTTAAACCAAAAACAGCCCCGCGAACCTCACTATCCCAGTATGGTGTACCCAATCCGACAAAGGCGGGAACAACATATACACCATCTGTAGATTCAACTTTTTCCGCATATCCTTCACTGTCCCTCGCGTCCTTCAACATTCTTAAGCCGTCACGAAGCCATTGAATTGCTGAACCTGCTACGAAGATGCTGCCCTCTAATGCGTATTCAATCTTACCATTGAAACCCCAAGCAATCGTTGTAAGTAATCCATGTTCCGATCGGACTGCTTTTTCACCTGTATTCATTAGCATAAAGCACCCAGTGCCATAAGTATTTTTCGCCATCCCTTTTTCAAAACATGCCTGACCGAATAATGCCGCCTGCTGATCGCCAGCAGCACCAGCAATAGGCACTTCCTTGCCAAAGAAATGATAATCTATTGTGTTGGCGTATATTTCTGAGGAAGGACGAACGTCAGGGAGCATTGATTTTGGTACTCCCAGGATTTCTAATAATTCTTCATCCCATTTAAGCTCATGAATATTAAACATTAATGTACGGGAAGCATTTGAATAATCAGTAATATGGGAACGTCCCCCAGAAAGCTTCCATATTAACCAAGTATCAATGGTACCAAACAATAGTTTCCCCTTATCGGCTTTCGCGCGCGCCCCTTCTACATGATCCAAAATCCATTTCACTTTTGTCCCAGAAAAGTAAGCATCAATCAGTAATCCTGTTTTTTCACGAAATAAAGAATCATAGCCTTTATCTTTGAGGGCATCACAAATTTCGCTAGTTTGTCTTGACTGCCAAACAATGGCATTGTACACTGGAATACCTGTTTCTTTATCCCAAACTACGGTTGTTTCTCTTTGGTTAGTGATTCCAATCCCTGCAATTTGGTCTGCTTTTATGCCCGATTCCGATAGCACCACGGCAATGACTGATAAAATAGACCCCCAGATTTCATTTGCATTATGCTCAACCCAGCCTGGTTTCGGAAAATGCTGCGTAAATTCCTTTTGTGCAGTATGGACAATTTCCCCGCTTTTATTAAAAAGAATGGCTCGAGAGCTGGTTGTTCCTTGGTCTAAAGATAAAATATACTTTTCCATTTATATTTCCCCCTAGAAAGCGCATTCACTAAATATTATAACAGAAGCAGGTAATATATTCTGATATTGCTTCGGCTCTTTATTATGCTTTCTTCCTATTTTTATGGATTTCTTTCAGTTTCTGCTTTATGAGGTGAATATCTTTTTTTATCATGTTTTGGTCATCCATTGAAGATAAAAGCCCCCCATATCGGACTTTCTCATAGATTTCGATTGTTTCATTTAATTCTCTTATGCCCACTCTATTAAACCATTCCTGTAAGTTTTCAAAAGGAAATCTTCCTAACTGAAGCTTTTGGGCAAATATCTCTAATTCAAATATTTCCTTTCTTATACTATCCTCTGGCGGTTTTTCCTTCTTACGTAGAAAAGATGTCAGTTTTCCCGAAAACACACCTTCAGAAACTTCTACTTTATTTGAGGGATTTCCTGAAAAAGTTTGTAATTTTAATTTTTTTTTATAAATGAAATAAATAATAAACCCTAGTAAAGCTAATATGAGAATGAGATACAATATATTTTCAGTCATACCAAATGTCTGTTCCTGATATTTACCTGAATCAAGCTCGATTTTGGTTCCTTTACTATTTGGTTTATACTCGTTATTTTCATATAAACTAAAAAGATATTGGAACATATTTAACAAAGGTTCTGCTATTTTGCTAAACGCAAAAATGAATAATTGTAAAATACCAAAGTAAGCTTTTTGGATATATTTCAGTAAAAAAGTAAATATAAGCCCTACTAAAGAAAGCCCGGCGAGAATTTTTATATAATATAATGCAAACCTCGTTTTATCCCCATGAATAGCATTCCATTTCTTAAAAAAATTAGCAGCAAGCACTAAAAAAACCTTAACAATAAGAAGAATGATAATTTGATTTTGATAAATATAGTGGCTCATTGCTGTGTAGATTATAGCAGCCATTCCGATAAAAAATGACAGGAGTAACATATGAACGTCTGAACGACTAGAAAAATCATCATATAAGATAATCCCGCGCCAAAAAATTAACACACCAATAAACATCCATAAAGAAATAGGCTGGCCTGTTTGATAGCCAGCCATTAACAATAATGGAAAAACCGTTAAAAAATAAATCCATTTTCCTTTATTTTGGTATTGATGCAGGAGAATAATAAAAAGGATTAAGCTTCCTAAACAGATTGGAAACAAAAAGAACAATGGAGGTAACTCTTCTTTATTAATAAAGTATAAAAATACTAAAAGCATTCCAAGCATTAATTCCAACGTAAAATGATAAGAAACAGCCACTACACGATTGATCATAAAAGCCTTCTCTCATTCCGATTTTCCAATCCTCTTAGAACACCTTGCTCATCTTCAATAAATAGTTCAAACAATCGGATCCCTCTTTTGCCCATATCAAATAACAATTTATTCGTTGTATCCTTCCGATTTCCTGCATGGATAAAGAATGGTTGTTCCGGTAGATGGTTTTTAAAGAACGATAGCATTTGGTCATATGGCATGCTAGTATTTTGCAGATTAATTGAAGAAAGTGTTTCTAAAACCTTTTGCAAATGCTCTTTACCTCCTCCTTTTGCAAGATATAGGAAAGGGGTGTTTCCAGCCGTTCGAACGTTAATGCATAAAGAATAGGGGATATTCCTTTTATAGGCGTAATAGGCAAACTCCGTTATACTACTAAGTAATTTTTCAAGGCTGCCTGTAATGGAATGACCATTGGAAACATTTAAGGCCATATTCCAACCTATTTCCGAAACGGTTTCATAGATTTTAGTTTGTAACGTTTGGCTTTTAGCACTGGCTTTCCAATGAACCTTGTTAAAGCTGTCTGATGGTACATAATCCCTTGTTCCGACCGGTCCGAGACGGTCCTCATAAAGTGATTGAGGTACAGCATTTGTCCCTTGAAGAATTGACATTTGCTCAGTTAAGCCCTTTACGGGTAATGGTTCCGGATAAACAATGGCCAGCTGTTTGAGAAAATACTTGGATTCCAAGACGGTTTCCCCAAAACCAAAAAGGCTGGGTATATGTATTTCAAGCTTGCGGATTTTTGCTATTCCTCTCATTTTCGCCGTAAAAGGGATCCTAATTTGTTTTGTCTTCTTCGTGTAAATGGAAAAAGGGACAGAAATTTCATACATAAAAAGATTGGATTCTATCTGGCTGCTCTCCGGTGCAACAAAGTGATCGAAGAAAACCTTTAACTCCCCTTTTAAAATGGGAAACCCGCCGTTTTGAATGGTTATTGTCCATTCGCTCTTTCCATTAATAAAAAGGCGTTTTTTTTCGGGTATATTATCTATGGAAACCCCTTCCCCAACTCTTTTTAAATAAAGCTGATTTGCAATGCTGACAGTTAAAAAAAAGACTGCTAAATATAAAACTAATTTTGACTGCATATAAAGGCTTACAAAGATTAATAAAATGGCTACCCCGTTTATACCCTGAATCTTCCGTTCTTCCACTAAATACTTGTTCCAAATCATCCATTAGCCCCCGCTTCAACTGGAACAGGAGTTGAATCAAGAATTTCCGTAATAATAGTTTCAGGTGTTTTGGTTAATGACCCTTCAATGGACAAGTAAATCCGATGACCTAACACAAATGGTGCTACTTGTTTCACATCCTCAGGGGTAACAAATGTACGGCCGTTTAACAATGCTTTTCCCTGTGATGCCCTCATTAAGGCTAAAGTTCCTCTTGGGCTCACGCCTAGTTCAATACTATTATTCTCTCTCGTTTTTCGAATAATTTTAAGCAAATAATCCTCCATTTCACTTGATAAATGGATATTTTTGATGGAATCCTTTAATTCTTCTATTTCTTCATTTGAAAAAACTTGTTCAATAGCGATAATTTCCTTATCGCCCCGATGAATGTGCATGATTCTTTTTTCATCTTCATAGACAGGGTAACCAATTTTTATTTTGATAAAGAACCGATCCATTTGCGCCACTGGCAATGCAAATGTTCCTTGTTGTGATTCGACTGGATTTTGTGTAGCAATGACCATGAAGGGTTCCGGTAATGGAACCGTTTCACCGTCGATTGTTACTTGTCTCTCTTCCATTACTTCTAATAAACTGGACTGCGTTCTTGGTGTTGCCCGATTTATTTCATCGGCTAATACGATATTTGCCTTTATTGGGCCAGGTCGCAATTCAAACTCTTGCACCTTCGGATTAAAAAATTGAATCCCAGTTACATCACTCGGTAAAACATCCGGGGTAAATTGAATTCGTGAAAATTCCCCGCCAATTGCAGTAGCGAAACTCTTAGCAAGCAATGTTTTACCAGTCCCGGGCACACTTTCAAGCAAAATATGCCCATTAAATAATAAAGATATGGCCATTAATTCTACCTCCATATCCTTTCCAACAATCACTTTGCTGATTTCATTTTTTAATTGAACTATTTTTTCAGTTAAAGCCATCCCTGTCTCCCCTAAAAAATCTCTGTATTTTTGAAGCTTCTGCTTAACTTCTTGGTTCTTTTAAATATTGATATAAAACATCGCCGCCTCTTTGGCCAATGCCGCGGAAATGTTTAAAATCTTTTCGTTTTACTAGGACTTGGCGAAATTCCATAAAATCTTCATTTTTGACGTAGTACTCAGACAAATCTCCTGTCATCAAGCGATCTAAAATTTCAGTAATCATTTCTTCACTCATTGCAAAATACACCACCCTTTATCTCTATCTATTTTATCGTATCTGGAATTGATTAAGTCAAATTGAGAGCGTTTTCTTTTCTTCTTTCAAATTTTCCTACATATAATCAAATACTTACAAAGAATTAACGAAATTGTCAAATAAAGGGCTTTACGAATTAAGAAAAGTAGTGCAAACTGTTATTTAAATGGATTTCATATAACGCTTTTAGGCAAAGGAGAGAGACTAAATGAAGAAAGCAGAAGTAGGGAATATTATTGAATTCCGTGGTGGCCTACAAGGAATAGTAGAAAAAGTAAATGAAAATTCTGTTATAGTCGACCTAACATATATGGATAATTACCGTGATTTAGAATTGGACCAACGTACTGTTGTCAATCATAAAAATTATAGAGTTGTAAAAGAAAGCGCTTTTTAATTTGATAGTTCAGTAGAAAAGGCAGTCTACCCACTGCCTTTTCTTTTTTGTACTATTTACTCTGCCCTGTTTCTTTCGATAATTGTTTTAATGATTTTACTTTTCCGTGAGGATTTTGATCCTGTTTTCTAACAGTCCATTCCCTCTCTTGCTGACTTTGCGATTTACTCATATCTCTCACTCCTTTCCTAATTATTTTTTTCAATTTTTTATGTTCTTATTAACGGAATTGGATAAAATGTTTAATGATAATAAATTTATTGAAGTTCAAAGGAGTTAACTATGATTAAGAACATCTTCATGGACATGCGCCTCGTGATTGGGATATTAATCGCCCATTTACTTATTCTCTTTTCTTTCCACGATAAAGCCATATTTTGGTATATCTTTTCTGGGTCTTTACTAATATTAATTGTTTATGCAATGTTTCAAGGAGATGTTGATGATAAAGCATCCTTTATTAAATATATCTTTTTTGGCGCCATATCCGGGCTTCTATTATATGTTGTTTTTTGGCTGGGTTATCACGCCCTTGAATTCTTACATCTTCCTTTTAAAAACGGATTGAATAAACTTTATAAATGGTTTGCCCCCTCCTTATTTTGGCAGTATCTGGCCCTGGTTTTCGTTGCTGCACCAGGCGAAGAATTTTTCTGGCGTGGATTTGTTCAAAAAAGATTATCGAAGCATTTAGGGGCGATTGTCAGTATATTAACTGCCTCATTATTGTATGCCTCGGTACATATTTATTCAGGGTCCTTTTTATTAGTGTTTGCCGCATTTATATCTGGATTTGTGTGGGGTTGCTTATATTTTTGGAAAAAAAGCATGCCACTAGTCATTGTATCCCATATCATTTTTGATATTATGATATTCATTATTTTTCCCCTCCAATAGGAAGACAGCTATTCAGTGTCGAATAGCTGTCTATTTTCTTTCATTTGCAGTAAATGGCTTCATCCAAAGTAATACAAAGAAGGTCATACAAATATAACCAAACAATGGATATAAATATGATAACAGCGTACTATAATTTACCAGACTTATGAGGTAGGAAATGGCAAAAATCCCCGTTACTGATCCAATTGTGGGAATATTCATATACTGTTTCAGCTGACGGTCAAGACCAAAGACATTTCCAATGACCGAAGTAAAAATTTCTCCATAGATAACGACCACAAAAATCCAATAAAAAAACGGGGCTAAATTTTTCATAATGATCGCCATCGGAATGTCATACAATTCCAGGTTTGGCAGCATAATCAACGTTAAATGGCTTGCTATTAATATAAGAGTTAGTGCAAGTCCACCAAGAATTCCTCCCCACTTAATCGTCCAATCATCTTTTATCTCAGTTGCTACTGGCACTAACACAGCCTGTGCTAACCCCAGATTCAAAGCCACATACGAAAATGGTGCCACGACACTCTTCCAGCCATCGTCAGCATGGGGAATAAATAAAAATTGTCCCAAAAAATGCGGCATTCGTAATGAATAAACCATTAATATTAAGCTGAAGGAAATCATTAGCGGTACAACAAATGTATTCACAGCAAAAAGACCCTTGGTGCCAATTAACATGACAATAAAGGAGAGAAATATCGTAAGAAATACCCCAACTGTTTTAGGAAGCCCCAGCTGCTCCTCAAATACTGCCCCAGCCCCTGCGAGCATAACTGCACTTACCCCAAGCAGCATCAATAGCATAAAAACATTGATGAGCCGGCTCGGCCATTTACCAAATAGGTATTCATTAAACTCCTGGTAGGATTTTGCCTCAATCTGAGCAGCCATTCGCATCATCTTAGAGCCAATTGCCACAAAGAAATACCCGCTCATTAATATACTTATAAAGCCAAAGAAACCAAATCGAGAAAAAAATTCTACGATTTCTTTTCCAGTGGCGAAACCTGCACCAACAACAGTCCCCACATAGACTGCTGCAATTTGAAAGGCTGCTGCCCAATTCCGCTTCACACCATCCCCCCCTTATCAACAATATATGTATGGAGGGACGAACTAAGACGAGCTTTTTCCTCGATTGTTAAGATTTACTATAAGCAAACGGCTTGAAAGTCAAAAATAGTCAGAGTATACTATGGTCATAAGGTCAAAGATAGTCAAAGTCAAATTGATAAAAGCTTAATAACAAGGAGGTTATTACTCATGCTTTGTCAACGATGCAATCAAAACAACGCAAACGTACAATTATCTCTTAATATTAATGGACAACGTAGGGATATGAAGCTCTGTCACGAATGTTATGCAACTGAGAAAAAAGCAATTGGAACCTTTGGGCCAAATATGAATGCTTTCCCTGGTTTCCCGTTTGAAGATTTGTTTACAGCGAAAGACTTCTCACAAAATGCAAATTCAAATGGTCAATTTGCGCCCCAAAGTACAAAAAAACATAACGGTTTTATTGATCAATTTGGAAGAAATTTAACGCAAATGGCTAAAGCCGGTTTAATTGACCCAGTAATCGGCCGTAATGACGAAGTGAAACGCGTGATTGAAATTTTAAACAGAAGAAATAAAAATAATCCTGTATTAATCGGGGAGCCCGGTGTTGGTAAAACGGCTATAGCTGAAGGTCTTGCCCTTAAGATTGCTGAGGGAAATGTACCAGGAAAATTACAAAATAAAGAGGTTTATTTACTTGATGTCGCTTCCCTTGTAGCTAATACAGGTATTCGTGGCCAATTCGAGGAACGAATGAAACAGCTAATTACAGAATTACAAGAAAGAAAAAATATTATCCTGTTTATTGATGAAATACATCTGCTAGTTGGCGCCGGTTCTGCTGAAGGATCAATGGATGCTGGCAACATATTAAAGCCTGCCCTTGCCCGAGGTGAGCTGCAAGTGGTCGGTGCTACAACATTAAAAGAATATCGTCAAATCGAAAAGGATTCCGCATTAGAGCGCCGCCTTCAGCCAGTCCATGTTCTTGAGCCTGATAAAGAAGCCGCTATTGAAATCCTAAAAGGAATCCAAAAGAAATACGAAGACTACCATGAAGTAACCTATACTAATGAAGCAATCCATGCTTGTGTCCAATTATCTCAGCGCTATATTCAAGACCGCTTTTTACCTGATAAAGCGATTGACTTAATGGATGAAGCGGGTTCAAAATTAAATCTTGCTTCTGATTACAAAAGCAACGACCAAATTGAAGCACGTCTAAAAGAGATTGCTGCTGAGAAAGAACATGCTTTAAAAAATGAAGATTATGAAACAGCAGCCAAGCTTCGTGATGAAGAAGCAAAACTAGAAAAGGCATTAAATTCAGCAGCAACTACAGAAAGACCCGTTGTCACTGTTTCAAATATTCAGGAAATCATCGAACAAAAAACGGGTATTCCTGTTGGAAAACTTCATGAAGATGAACAACTAAAGATGAAAAGATTAGAAGAAAACTTGAATCAAAAAGTCATAGGCCAAGAAAAAGCGGTTCTAAAGGTGGCAAAAGCAATTAGACGCAGCCGCGCTGGCTTAAAGTCAAAACATCGCCCAATTGGCTCTTTCCTATTTGTCGGTCCAACAGGAGTAGGTAAAACAGAATTAACTAAAACACTAGCCGAGGAATTATTCGGCACGAAGGATTCGATGATCCGCCTTGACATGAGTGAATACATGGAAAAACACAGTGTCTCAAAATTAATTGGTTCACCGCCTGGATATGTAGGTCATGATGAAGCAGGACAACTCACCGAAAAGGTTCGCAGGAATCCGTATAGTATCATTTTATTGGATGAAATCGAAAAGGCGCATCCGGATGTCCAGCATATGTTCCTGCAAATTCTTGAGGACGGCCGTTTAACAGACAGTCAGGGCAGAATTGTAAGCTTTAAAGACACAGTAATTATTATGACAAGTAATGCCGGAGTCGGCCACAAAACCGTTCATGTCGGCTTTGGAACAAATGAAGCGGTTGAAGAGGCAAGTGTTCTTGATTCACTTGGGAGCTTCTTTAAGCCTGAATTCTTGAATCGTTTTGACGGGATCATTGAATTTAATTCATTGGGAAGACCACACATTTTGACTATCGTTGAACTAATGATTAATGATTTACAAGAAACACTAAAAGACCAAAACATGGAATTAACAATTACCACTGAAGTTAAAGAAAAATTAGCTGAGTTGGGCTACCACCCTACTTTTGGCGCTCGTCCACTTCGTCGGGTCATTCAAGAACAGCTCGAGGATAAAATTGCAGATTATATTCTTGAACAGCCTGATGCGAAAAAGTTAATGGCAGTAATGGAAGGCGAGGAATTACGGGTTGTGTCAACAGTGGTTGCAGGTTCATAATACAAAAGCGAAGCCCTAATACGGCTTCGCTTTTTTAATGTAAAATTACAGCTTTTTATCTTCAATAGAATTTAACCATTTTTCAATCTCACTAATGACAGATTCAACGCAGCCGTTTTCAAATGGAGAAATTAAATGAGCAGCCTTGACAAGCTTTGTAAAGGACATGCTTCCGCCAAGCTTACAAAGGTTTACATAATCCTCCCAGGCTTCTTCTTGATTTTCTCTAGAACGCTTCCAGAATTGGAAAGCACAAATTTGTGCCAAAGTATAATCGATATAATAGAAAGGTGAATTATAAATATGACTCTGACGCTGCCAGAAGCCGCCCTTTTCTAAATAATCATTTCCATCATAATCTTTATGCGGTGTATATTTTTTCTCAATTTCTCGCCAAGCCTGCTTCCTTTCCTCTGGTGAAGCTGTCGGATTTTCATATACCCAATGCTGGAATTCATCCACTGAAACACCATATGGCAGGAATAATAATGCGTCACTTAAATGAGAAAACTTATACTTATCGGTATCTTCTTTAAAGAATAGCTCCATCCACGGCCAGGTGAAAAATTCCATACTCATCGAATGAATTTCACAAGCTTCATAGGTTGGCCAATAATATTCAGGTATTTCAAAATGACGGCTTGAATAAACCTGAAAAGCATGGCCGGCTTCATGTGTTAGAACATCAATATCCCCGGAGGTACCATTGAAATTAGAAAAAATAAACGGCGCCTTATAATTTTCTATATACGTGCAATAGCCCCCGCCTGCTTTTCCTTTCTTGGCAACAAGGTCCATTAAATTATTTTCCTGCATAAAGCTGAAAAATTCTCCTGTTTCTTTCGAAAGGTCTTCATACATTTTTTGCCCGTTTTCGATAATCCATTCCGGGCTTCCCTTTGGAGTTGCATTTCCTGTTTGATAAATGAAATTTTCATCATAATATTTTAATTGTTCAAGACCAAGACGCTCCTGCTGTCGTTTTTTCAATTTAGTAGCGATTGGAACAATAAAATCTTTCACTTGTTCACGGAAATTTGCAACCATCTCCGCGTTATAATCGGTTCTCATCATTCGATAATAACCAAGTTCAACAAAGTTCTTATAGCCAAGTGATTGGGCTATTTCTGTCCTTACCTTTACAAGATCATCAAAAATACGGTCTAATTCTGCTTCATGTTCAGCTAAAAAATTAAATTTCGCTCCATTGGCTTGTTTTCTCGTCTCTCGATCCGTAACTTGAGTAAACGGCTCCAGCTGAGCAAGTGTTCTTTCTTCCCCATCAAAAAAAATTTTTGCAGAAGCGATCAGCTTCGTATATTCAGTTGAAAGTCGATTTTCCTTCTGAAGGAGTGAAACAATTTCAGGTTTGAAAGTCTTAAGCTGGCCTTCAGCAAGTGCAAAAAGCTGTTTACCAAGTTTTTCTTCAAGCTCTGTACGGAATTTAGAATCCACTAATGATTGATAATACTTGGATACTAAACCTTCAACCTCAGGCTGAATTTCATCTATATAATCCTGTTCTGCCTTATAGTATTCGTCTTCCGTATCAATCGAATGGCGGATATAACAAAGATTGAACATCGTTCCCAGGTCATTTCTTAATTGATTAATATTGTTCATTTCCTTGATTTGGTCTTCGACAGACACAGCATTTTTGAAGCGTTCCAGCACAGTATCAAATTTTGCTGTTACTTCTTCTAAATTCGGACGAACATATGTATAATTTTCAAAACTCATTGAAACATCCCCTTTGTACTTGTTTTCAGCATTAATCAATTCGACACTATTCAATAATATTCCTTTATATAAAAAAAATACGGCCATAGCCGTATTAAAATTTCCCTGCAGGGATTCCTAATTTTTTCAAGAGTTCAATTGCTTGAAGCTTTTCTTCACCAGAAAGACTGGACATAAGCTTATCAATTTGCTGTGCATGCTCAGGAAAAATATCTTGAATAAATTTTTTCCCTTCATCTGTTATTTGTGCATACGTGACACGTCTGTCCTTTGGACAAGCAATTCTTTTCAGCAATCCTTTTTGTTCAAGTTTATCCACTACATAGGTAATGCTTCCGCTGGCAAGTAGAATTTTCCCGCCAATTTGCTGCATAGGCTGATCGCCTTTATGATAAAGAAGCTCTAAAACAGCAAATTCTGTTGGATTTAAACCGTTGGCATGTATAACCTTATTAACATGCTCATTTATAGCTTTATAGGCTCTTGAAAGAACAATAAATAATTTTAATGAAGTAGAAACTGCATCGTTTTCCATAGAAACTCATCCTTTTAAATTATCTCGATTTCAAAATTATTATAAAAAATTTTTGAGGTACTGTCAAATTCCCTTTTAATGGTATAATGATTTCGTTAAGAAAGATAACTGAATAAATTGAGGTACATTCATGAAAATTCGCAAAAGCAATTTACTTACTTATTTAATCGTTGTGGTTATACCAGTTTTTCTTTTATGTATATATTTTTATAATGATATATTAAAAGAAATTGATAGCAACAGAAAAGAGGATGCCAGTTGGATTGCCTCTATTTACCAGAAAAACTGGGACCAATTCATTAGTGAAACTGTGACTAGCTTAAACATATTGTCGCTTTCGGCTGAGGATAGTCTGCTCACACCACAGAAAATGGAACCGCTCCTCAATAAAGTGAATCAGAACGATCCAAGGTATGGTGGACTCTACTTACTTGATACGACTGGAAAAATCTTATCAGGTACGGTTCCATTGAGAAATGAAGCTGATTTTTCCAAATTGCACTTTATCCAAGAAGTAATCAAAACGAAGGATATTGTTATTTCTGAACATGAGGAAATCCTTAAAAATAACCAAAGAGTCATTGGGCTGGCAACACCAGTTCTTGATGAAGATCACAATTTAAAGGCCATTCTTGTTGCTGACCTTAGGATTGATTATATGAGGAACCTGATGAAGGTTCTTACTCCGGATACCAAACTTTATGTTGTAAATGGGGCCGAAAATCCCCTTCTTGAAATTAATGTGAAGCGAAAAGATATGATAGATGAAACAAACTGGGTCACTACACCAATGGATCGTTTGCCTTGGAGCATAAAAGTGAAAATGGCCGACCGAGATGGAAAACAGATTGTCAATGAAATGGGTGAAAATTTATTTTACATTCTTATCATCACACATATTCTCTTCATACTAATCAAATATATCTTGTTACGAATTCATACCGGTAGAGAAAGAAAACAAAATGAGCTTCAGAAGCTTGAATTAGTGGGTACATTGGCTGCTAGTACTGCACATGAAATCCGGAATCCGCTTACAGGAGTTAAAGGGCTAATACAACTACTAAGCGAAAAATATACGGAACCCGATGACCGCTATTATTTTAATGTGATTAACTCTGAGCTCAAACGAATTAATGAAATCGTCAGCGAGTTTTTAATCTTAGGTAAGCCGACGGCACAGCTTACCGATGAGGTAAATATAAATGAAATCCTACATGAACTGAGTCCATTAATTGTATCTGAAGCAAATTCTCATAATGTAGAGTGTGTATGGCATATTTCAGAGCAGCCGGTGATTGTAAAATGTGTAAAAGACCAAATTAAACAGGTAATCTTAAATATTACTAAAAATGCCTTAGAATCTTTTGAAAGCACTGGGACGCTTGAAATTATCCTACAACCCTTAGCAGATGTTTGCAAAATTGAAATCATTGATAATGGTAAGGGAATTCCGAAGGCTGAATTAGAAAAAATATTTCGTCCGTTTTATACCTCCAAAGAAACGGGGACTGGTCTTGGCCTCGTTATCTGCAAACGAATCATTAACTCTTTCGGTGGGACGATCGAGATAAACAGCACAGAAAAAATAGGCACTACGGTTGAAATAACATTGCCAATAGCAAAAGAAAAACGAGACTAATCCGTCTCGTTTTTTTGTCTTATTTGTCCCATTAGTTAATTTCTTTTATTTTACGGAATAATTCTAATTTTTCTTCATCAGAAAGCATTCTCTCGGCCATTGGGAAGAGTACATTTTCTTCTTTCGCAAAATGATCTGTTAAAATGAAGTATGCGTTTTGTATTAGTTCGGCCAATGTTTTCATTTCAGAAAATGTTGACGGCACGTTTAACGATTTTTCAAGAAATGCTTTAATATTTGCTTTCGCCTGATCATGCTCATATTCCATTACCGCAATTGGACCGGATGTCGTACCAATATAAGCACCCATCATCGGAAAAAGAACCCCTTCTTCCCTTTCTGAATGAGGATCTAGTGCTGCTTTAAATTCATTTACTTTCGTTATTAATTCATTAAAATTCATTTCAAGCTCTATTTCTTGATCAATTTTTTGCGTTAAGGTATATAATCCCTCTAATTGTGCTAATAATGGGGGATGCTCACCTTTTAATTGTTTAAGTCCTTCACTTAATTCAGCCTGCGGCATTCCTCCGAAAGCACTTATACACCCACTCATAATTTCTTTCACCTCTAACTTTTTTATTGCCTTAAGTATAAAAAGAAATAACCCTTTATGTAGTGACTGGGGTCACATCTAATAATTTTTTCAAGTTGGTCCGTCATTTATTTGTCGATTTTATGAAAACGCTTTATATTTTTTAAAAATTTTAACATTTATCACTCAAAAAACGTTAATAGTTTCATATAATATAGTTAAGACAAATAAAGGAGGGCAAAATCCCATGAAAACGCCAAATTATCACGATTTTTACGAAAAGGCATTAATCCCAATTGGTTTGAATGACCTTAACTTCCTAAAGGATACGGAAGCACATTGCCCTGTTTCTCCCCCAACTCACTGGCTTATTGCCGTAGAAGGAGTGCAGCTGGCACAGCAAAAGATCTATTATCATTGGAAAGTAAGTGTTTATCCTGCTGACTGCGAAGGGGATTTCAATTGGAAAACGCCTTATTATTGTTCTGCAAACATGGAGTCCATCGACTCTGCGATAGCTTTTGCCAGCTCACTCGTAAGTTCGAGCAAAAGAGATGAACTTACCTCCTCCACGAAACTAGAGAAAATCAGCTAATCCTCATAAAAATTTTTCTTCAGCTTCACCTTCTTTTTATCCCTACTTGTGAAATAACATACATATAGTGTTTTTCTAAATCTTTTCAAAATAAAAAAGTGCTGTTTGCAATGATTGCATACAGCACTTTTTTATTAGGCTAAACGGAAGACAATACCGTGTCCGCCCTTTGGATATTCCCATTTAATATTCTGGTATGGACAGCCGATCCGGCAGCTGCCGCACTCATGGCAGCCTTCATAGCCCACTTGCATCCTAGTCCCTTCCCATTTATATACCTCTGCGGGGCAAAAGACGGTACAAATTTTATCAGGGCATTTCGTCATGCAAATATCATGATCAAGTACGGTCAAATGAGATTTCGTGTCACACTTAAAACGGAGAAGATACTGTTTTTCTTCGATATTTTTAGTTGACATTATTTTACCGCCTTCCATGCTCGATAAATATCTTGAATTACCCGAAGCGTTCCTCTTTCTGATGTCACACTCTTCATGATTTGTTTCTGTTTATCGCGTTTTGGTGTTCCATCTACGGTAAAGAATTTGCTCATTGCTTTGTTCATCATTGGTACATATTCTTTGAAGTATTGCGGATATTTTTCAAATGTGTGGGCAGCGTCTTTGTATTTCTCTAAATCTTTAATGATAAAACTATCATAAAGCTTCTCACGATAAAGATTTAAACTGGCTTCAGAATAGTCTCCTCGATGTTTAGCCTCGATAATGGATTCAGCTGCTAGTAATCCTGAATGCATCGCCATGTTCGAACCTTCACGATGGATGGCATTAACAAGCTGTGCTGCATCACCTATAACAATAACACCATTACCTGCCACCTTTGGTACAGAACGATAACCACCCTCAGGAATAAGATGTGCAAGATATTCTGCTGATTCACCACCGCTAATCAATGGTTTCACCATTGGATGATTTTTCAGGTAATCAAGCAGCTCATATGGCTTCATTTTCGCATTAATCATACTTGAGAGGGTCGTACCTACTCCAATATTTAAGCTCTCTTTATTGGTATAAAGAAATGCAGTTCCAAGGTTCCCCTTAGTGGAGTCACCAAATATTTCAATCGTACAGCCTTGATTATCTTCTAAATTAAAACGGTCATTAATTTTTTCTTTTGGCAGATTAATAACTTCCATAACTGTTAAAGCTACTTCATCAGGACGGAACTCTTTATGGAACCCCAACTGTTTGGATAACAGCGAGTTTACACCATCCGCAAGTACAACGACATCG
This sequence comes from Neobacillus bataviensis, assembly GCF_019969725.1. The sequence goes on along the minus strand of NZ_JAHXYW010000013.1, from coordinate 103,382 downwards.
GCGTAGACCTCTCCATTCGGACGGTCGGTGCGAACTCCGATCACCTTCCCATTTTCAACAATACATTCGGTTACAACGGTTTCGTTGATAAGCAGTGCACCTGCTTCTACTGCCTTTCCAGCAAACCATTGGTCAAATTGGGCCCGAAGTACGGTAAAGTTGTTATAGGGCTCTACTGCCCATTCAAGGCCTTTATAGCCGAAGGAAACAACAGATTCCTTATCCATCATCCAAAAGCGCTGTTCAATTACCGGCCTTTCAAGCGGTGCTTCCTTCCAAAATTCAGGGATGAGCTCTTCCATTTGCTTACGATATAATACTCCGCCCATGACGTTTTTAGCTCCTGGGTATTCCCCTCTTTCAATTAGCAAAACATTTAAGCCGCTTTTTGCACAAGTATAGGCGCAAGAAGTACCCGCTGGACCTGCTCCGACAACGATAACATCAAATTTTTCAGACATAGACCATTTCACCGCCTTTTTCCGCTTTAAGCTTCTTAAATTGTGCGATTAGTTTAGGGACAATTTCCATTGCGTCCCCAACAATCCCATAGGTTGCAACATCAAATATCGGTGCATTTGGATCCTTATTGATAGCGATGATAAACTCAGAATTTTTCATACCAACCACATGTTGAATGGCCCCTGATATTCCGATTGCAAAATAAATTTTTGGTGTAACCGTTTCCCCTGTTTGACCAACCTGCTGTTCGTGCCTTAGCCATCCGGCTTCAACCACGTCACGTGTACCGCCAACACTTGCACCTATCGTGTCAGCTAATTCATGTATGAGCTGGAAATTTTGCAATTCCCCCATTCCTTTTCCGCCGCAGACGATAACATGTGCATCGGCTAAATTGGCCTTTTTTGTTACATCATTCACAATTCGAAGGACTTTTGTCCTAATGTCTTCTTCTTCGACGGAAATTTTCTCTTCGATAATTTTACCAAGTCTGCTTGATTCTGGCTCTAATGCCTTCATGACCTTAGGCCTCACTGTTGCCATTTGTGGGCGATGCTTTTTACAAAGAATGGTTGCCATAATATTACCGCCAAACGCTGGCCGGCTTGCTTCTAGTAATCTGCTATCAATATCCACATCCAGCATGGTAGTATCTGCGGTTAAACCGGTGCTTAAGTCAGTTGCTACCGCGCTTGCTAAGTCTTTACCGTTTGGTGTAGCGCCATAAAGAATGATTTCAGGCTTATATTTTTTAGCTAAGTGCATAACACCTTTCATATATGACTCTGTTCGGTAATGTTTCAAGACTGGATGGTCAATAAGATAAACGATGTCTGCACCGTAAGCTATAACCTCCTTTGCTAAAGGCTTAACTTCATGGCCAAGCAGGAATCCCTCCAATGGAACTTGCAATTTATCAGCAAGCTTTCGCCCGGCACCAAGCAGTTCAAGTGATACACCTTCAATTTTTTCGTCATTTTGTTCAATAAATACCCAGACACCACGATAATCGTCCAGATTCATGTAAACCCCTCCCTGCGGCAAAAAGATTTAGTCTTTGTTATTTAGATGGTTGTAATGTAAACAGGTCTTTTTTCTCCATCAATACTTCCATGAGCTGGCTAACTTGATTATCAACTGAACCTTCAAGTTTTTTTCCACCTTCAGGTCGTGGGGGTGTAAACATTTTTCCAACGATTGTTGGAGAACCCTTCAGTCCCAGCTGTGCCCGGTCAACATTTTCTAGGTCACTAACTGCCCAAATAATTGGCTCATACTTAGCTGCTTCAATCATGTTAGGCATTGGCGAATATTCGATATCATTAATTTCCTTTTCAACTGTTAACAGGCAAGGAAGCTGCGACTGAATTAATTCATAACCGTTTGTCAGTTTCCGTTTTATCAAAACAGTTTTTTCCTTCTGATTGACCTCTGAAACTTCTATTACATTTGTTACAGGCGGGATATCCATTCTTCTGGCAATCCCGGGCCCAACTTGTCCTGTATCACCATCGATAGCATGTTTACCACAAATAATCATATCTACAGGGTGATCCTTGTTGATTCTCTCTAATGCTTTTGATAAGGCGTAACTGGTCGCCAGCGTATCTGCTCCTGCAAAGGCACGGTCAGTAATTAAATACCCTCTATCTGCACCTATTTCAATGCTCTTTTTTATCACAGCAGTTGCTTGAGGCGGCCCCATTGACAACACTGAAATCGAACCACCAGTTATTTCCTTAATTTTCACAGCTTCTTGAACCGCATGTGCATCGTATGGGTTTAAGATTGCCGGGGCACTGCGCCGGTCGAGTGTGTTTGTTTTTGGATTAATTTTAATGATTTTTGTATCGGGTACTTGTTTGACACATACGACAATGTGCATGTAGGACTTTCCCTCCTCCATATAGTCTAAGAATATTGAAAGCGTTTGCCTTCTTTGGTTATTAAAAATGCTTTTATTAACGATATATGTATCGAAATATAAGCATATTACCCAAGTTTGATAGTTTTCTTTTTTTTCCGTAATTGTTTAAACTAAATTTTAAAGACATATGGACAGTTTTCTAAGGAGCCATAACAAAAGTAGATTGAAGAATTATAGATGCAGCAATGTATGTAGTGAGTCATGATGTAAGTGTTTATTACAAAATAGTACTAATTTAACTATAAGAAATATTGAGATATAAACAATGATAAAAATCACAGTAACTGTCTAATATTGTAGAAATAAATGTTTTCTTTTTTATGGGATTTTGTCAGGAGGATTTTATGTTTGAAGTTATTTTTGGCAGCGTTCTTTCAGCCTTATCCACCGGGGCTGGGGCCTTGGTGATTTTATTTATTCATGATTCCATTACACATCGCTGGAAGGATGTTTTACTAGCTTTTAGTGCGGGAATAATGATGGCAGCCTCAACTATTGGCCTTATACCCGAGGCATTAAAATATGGCGGCTATTTGGAGCTTTTTATTGGAGTTTGCTTGGGGGTTGGGGCTTTAACCATATTGGAGAAGAATATTCCACATATTGATCTGGAGCATAATCAAAAAGGAATTCAATTTGATGAAAAGGCTCTTTTAATCATTTCGGCGATTACACTTCATAATATACCTGAAGGTTTATCAGTTGGCGTAAGCTACGCCTCTCAGGAAAGAGATACCGGGAATTTGATTGCATTGGCAATTGAGGCCCAAAATGCGCCCGAAGGCCTCCTTGTCGCATTATTTTTAATCAATCAGCGAATTAGTAAACTGAAGGCCTTCATTATAGCAACCTTAACAGGTGCCATTGAAATTGTTACTTCCTTATTAGGATATTTATTGACTTCTATTGTTAAGGGGCTTGTCCCATATGGTTTATCATTTGCCGCAGGAGCGATGCTTTTTATTATCTATAAAGAATTAATACCAGAAAGCCATGGAGATGGAAATGAGCGGGTTTCAACTTATGCTTTTATCGTGGGGATGCTTCTCATGGTATTCATTATTGATATTTTTTAAAATAAAGATTCTTTATACTAATACTCTTGGCCAAATCATGATCATTTGTTGAAAGGCAAATTTAACCTCTTCATTTGGCCTTGGAGCTTTTCCCATGATTTTTTGATACTCATTGATCAATTCATCAAGTTCCTGGCTGTATTTTATTGTTTCTTCACTAGTAAATCCCTGTGTATTGGCACTATTTATCATTAATTCCCTTTTTGCTTTGATCTCCTCAATCATGTCAGATTGATTATTACTATACTTGTACAATGTTATCCCCCTGCCTCTTACATTCTTACTGTAAACTGCTAAAAAAGTAGATTACTTGAGAATTATGACAAGAATTTTTATAAAAGTAAATACATTCGCAAAAGTAGACAAAACATTCTATATATCTTGCTATTCGACATGATTCTTGTTTGATTTCTCTTTATTTCGACATTTTTCTTTATGAATGGCCGGTCCGATAATTCAGTTTATTCAAAAAGTTCAAAGTGACTTTTATCTATTTTTTTAACATTTCCTATTTATTTAATTATGAAAGGGCTTTCATTATTTTATTAAGATATTTTTTAGTACAAAATTCCTATTTTATTTCAAGACTCTGTTAAACTTGGTTGTTGATTTGCGCTCCAGGCGCTTCGCTTTCCGCGGGCGTGCCGGCGAGCCTCCTCGGCGCTTTGGCGCCTGCGGGGTCTCCCCTGCCCCGTACTCCCGCAGGAGTCTTCGTGCCTTCCGCTCCAATCAACAGGGTTAAAAATCAACAATGCCCTTTAACATAGCCTATTTCAAAAAAAACTGGCTTTTCGCTGCAGCCAGTTTTTTTATTATTATTGATTTACTTCTAACTTTTCATAAATCGGCACCCAGCCTTCAGTTGTCACAAAGATACGTACCGCGACAACTTTACGGTCTGCCTCTAAAGTAAAATAATGTCTTGTATTTTCGGGAACTGAAATCAAGTCTCCTGGATTCAAATGGACCTCAAAAAATTCACCATCTTTTCCTTGGATGACAAACACACCATGTCCGCTAACAATGAAACGAACCTCATCATCTGTATGATGATGCTCGTTCTTAAAGTTTGTCAGCAATACATCCAAATTAGGTGTATGTTCTGATAAGGAGATGACATCCTGTGCTTTATAGCCTCTTCTCTTGGAAATGTCAGCAATTTCTCCGGCAAAGGTATTTAATATTTCTTCTTTTTCTTCATCACTTAATAAATACTTTTCTACTAGTGATGCAGGAAGTTTGCTAATGTCCCAATTTTCATAAATTACTTCCTGCGACGCAAGAAAGCTGGAAACCTCCTCATGCTCCTGAAGTTGATCCTGTTTGTTTTGAAAAGTAATATACGCCATTTTTCATCTCTCCCTTTAGAGTATTAAACGACTTTAATTAATTGATTGGGTTTATGTTCTAGCAACCGTAATTGATAGCGAAACAAGAATTCTGAGGCTTCGAGTATTTTTTTTGCTTCAAATGCGTTTCTTCCCCAAACTGTAATGCCATGGTTTCGGATTAAGACCGCGCCTGTATCGCCCGAAACATGTTCGGAAAATTTATTTGCAAGTGTTGGGATATGGGCATAATTACGAATAATCGGTATTTTCAGGACAGCATCCTCTTCCCATTTATCAAATGCCTTTATCAGTTCTTGCCCTTTAAAGGTTACTTCGCCAATGTCACCATATACTTCTGAAATGACATTATTATCAATCGTATGGACATGCAGACTACAGCCTGCATTTGTCATACGGTATATCTCGACATGAAGCAAGGTTTCAGCTGAAGGCTTTAAATGGGTTTCTTCAACTGCTTCGCCAAATTCGTCAACGAGAATGAAATCCTCGTCTGTTCGCTTGCGCTTATCTTTCCCACTTGCTGTTACCAAAAATTGAAGCGGGTGATCACTCACTTTAATCGCCAGGTTTCCACTTGTCCCCATAAACCAATCCCGCTCAGCCAATTCATCCTTTATATCAGCTAATTCATTCCATCTTTCCTTTAGCATGATCGTTCACCCACCTCAATTCTCTTTTTTATCTCCTCAATACAATCATAGAATGTATGAAATTCCCGGTGGTTTATCCCCCACTCTAGGCATTTCTCCTGTAACAAATCTCTTGCCAATACGAAGTCGGCATGCTTTGCAGCTTCAAGATCCGTTACGGAGTCTCCAATGACAATCTTAAAGCTATTTTTATGATTCAAATGGCGAATGATGCTCGGTTTACAGCAGCCGCAATCATTTTTACATAAAGGATCACAGGAATGCGGCCAAAGAATCCGAATACCTGATTCAGAAAAATTAGATTCGTTGCAATAAATTTCTGTAAATGGCCCATAATCAGCTAGAATTGGATAAACAAAGAAGTCGATTCCACCGCTTACAATATAAAAGGGAATTCCTTCCTCATGTGCAAACGCAACAAACTCTTTGAAACCTGAACGAATTTTCGCATTTTCAATCGCAAATTTTGTTATTTCATCTTTTCTATTACTTGGTAACAGAGAAAATAACTTTCCTACACCATTCTTAATTGAAATCTGACGGGAGAAAATCTGATCTTTAATTTCCTCCCACCCTGGAGGTGCATATTTTTTCATGATGGCAATGATATTATCACTTTCCGTTATCGTCCCATCAAAATCGCAGTAAATAACAGGCCGGGCCATTTATGCTGTCACCTCTGCATTCCCCCATAACTGCAATGCCTTTTTGAGTTCAGGGAACTGTTCAGCGCCTTGGGCTAGCAGGTTCCCTTGGAGGTTTGTTTCGATTGCCTGACGGAATGCTAAGCCGCCGCCACGGGCACCATCTGGATGTCCATGGACGCCGCCGCCTGCGTTAATGACTGAATTGATTCCAAAGTCCCGAATTAATAATGGAACGAGTCCTGGGTGAATTCCAGCGGAAGGAACCGGGAATGCCTTTAGGAAGGTATCCGCCTTCGTTAATTCACTGGCAATCGCGAGTGCAGAGTTTTTTTCCAATGCTACTGTTCCATATGGAGATGGAAACAATGATAAATCTGCACCTGCATACCTTAGCAGCTTACCAAGCAGCAAGGAATGGGAAAATCCATATTCAAGCGATGATGTTAAAGCCCCGCTGACTGCCGGATGGGCCATAAGCGGAAGGCCAATTTCATCGTCCTCTCTTAATTCTTGAAGAACATCGAGCCCATAGGAAAACACATTAAAAAGTAAAAGGTCTGCTCCTAGTTCCGCTGCCTTTCTTGCTTTATCCCTTAGCTGAGAAGTTCTGCCTGTCAAATTAACAGCGTAAAGCGTTCTATGTCCCGTCTTGTCATAAACCTCTTTTAATACCTCTTTACCTGCAGCGATTCTTTTTTCAAATGGTGTTAGTTCATTTTCAAAAAGAATTTCGTCATCTTTAACAAGATCAACACCACCAAGTGCCTGCTGCTTTAGCTGTTCAGCTAAAAAGGAAAGATCTTTACCAAGCACTCCTTTAAAGATGCTCATTAAAAGCGGTCTATCATATACGTTTAATTTCCCTCTAATCCCCTCAATCCCAAATTTCGGACCTGGGAATAACCTCTTTAATTTTTCGTCAAAATCCAAATCAAGTAATTTTATTTTCCCATCCAAAGAAAGTTTTCCAAAAACAGTTGTTAAAATCGCCGGGATATCATTTGAAAAATTAAGAGTCGGATAGGCAATTCTAATCAAGGATTGATTTTCTCTTTCAGAGTGAACTCCCTCGATTGAAACGACCCTTCCTTTATGCTTTCGTAATTGGTTTTGTTCGAGTTCGGGCAAATTTGTCCATGAACCCACTGTGAGTCCCAGGGCAATTTCCTCTGCTTTTTTGTCTGGATTTTTTTCATCATGCAGTAAATATGTAGCGATTAATTCAGACATTATTACACTTCCTTTCGTAAAAACATAAAAAAACCTCTTCGAAAAGAAGAGGTTAGCGTTACAAACTAACATCTTCTCATCTATCAGCTGTTCGCTGCAAGATTTAGCACCGTGCTTAAAAATGGTTTAAGTCGGTTGCCGGGCTTCATTGGGCTAGTCCCTCCGCCTGCTCTTGATAAGAAAACGATTCGTAATATTAATTATTTTCATATTAGTTAACTTTAGTTTGGATTATCCCAAGAAAGAATTAAAATGTCAACCTATTTTTCAAAAATTTCTAAACAACTAATTCTTCTGACAGCTTCCCTTAGCCGCTCCTCAGAAGATAAAAGTCCAACACGGACAAAACCTTCTCCATATTGACCAAAGCCAATACCTGGGGCGACCATGATATGTACTTGTTCGAGAAGAATATTAGCGAATTCCTCTGACGTTAGACCATTGGGGACCTTTAACCATGCAAAAAAGGATCCTTTAGGAGCTGTAACATCCCAGCCTAACGACCGCAAGCCGTCAATTAGGACATTCCTTCTTCGCTCATAAAGCTGATTTAATTCCTTCACACATTCTTGTGAGGCAGTTAACGCTTCAGCTGCAGCCTCCTGGACAGCACCAAATAAACTAACATAAAGATGATCCTGCAAAAGCTCTATTGCCGAAATAACACTTTCATTTCCAACAGCAAATCCTACGCGCCAGCCGGCCATATTATAGGATTTGGAAAGTGTATAAATTTCGATACCCACATCTTTTGCCCCTTCCACCTGCAGGAAGCTGATTGGTTTTTTTCCGTCAAAACCTATTGCCCCGTAGGCAAAGTCATGGACAACGCAAATATCATTTTTACTGGCAAGCTTGACTGTATCCTCAAAGAATTCGGTTGTGGCAGTTGCTCCTGTTGGATTATTAGGATAATTGAGGAACATTAATTTAGCCTTAGATAAAATTTCCGGTGACATTTCCTGATAATCTGGTAAGAAATGATTCTTCTCTCTTAATGGCATTATTGCCATTTCAGCTTGGGCCAGGGCGACACCAGACCAATAATCGGGATAGCCGGGATCTGGAACCAGAATAGTATCACCAGGATTTAATAAGCACTGAGGTATTTCTACCAGGCCTGCTTTGCCGCCAAAAAGAATGGCGACCTCTTTTTTGGGATCAATGGTAACTCCATATTCCCTCAAATAAAATTCCGCGGCAGCCTGTTTTAAATATTTATGTCCTTGAAAGGGCGAATATTTATGGTTGACGGGATTGGCTGCTGCTTCCTGAAGCTTGGCAACAATATGCCCGGGTGTTGGCTGATCAGGATTACCCTGTCCTAAATTAATGACATCATAGCCTTGTTCAAGATATTGATCCACCTTTTTAACAAGGGAGGCAAAAAATTGTTTTGGCAGACTGTTTAAAAGATTTGATGGCGGAAATTGTTTCAATACTCTCACCTGCTCTAACTATTTCATTTTTGGTTTGAAATTCTAGTCACAAATGATATAACTTTTATATTTACTTGTAAAGTAAATACTCCGAACTTTTCAGTGACAATAAAAATAATTTTCAAAAAATATTGACACTAATCTTTTTATCCTGTTATAGTACTTATCAGATTAATAAATTTTAAAATTCAGATACTCTTATCACGAGCTGGCTGAGGGATTTGGCCCTTTGAAGCCCAGCAACCGACCATAATCCCATTGTAAAAATGGGGCGAATTTTTCGCCGGGGAAAACCCGAATAAGGCACGGTGCTAATTCCAACAGAAGGATTGTCTTTCTGAAAGATAAGAGGTGCGACAGACATGAATGTCTTCAGAGCCTCTTTCAAAAAAGAAAGAGGCTTTTTTGTGCCCCCATCCACAACCTAGCCTCCGAAAAAAGGAGAATAAAATAATGAGTCTATTAAAACAACAAACCTATCAACCATTAACCGAAGCCGCTGCCATTGAGCTAGCATTACGCTTAAATCTAGTTACTGATAATGCGGATCTCACTTGTAAGGAAATTGGTGATGGCAACTTAAACCTTGTTTTTCATATTGTCGATAAACAGCATGATAAAAGCATTATTATCAAACAAGCTCTTCCTTACGCAAAGGTGGTTGGGGAAAGCTGGCCTCTTACCCTAAAAAGAGCCAAGATTGAAGCAGACGCCTTAAAAATTTTTGGCCAAATGGCTCCTGATTATGTACCCAGGGTTTATCACACAGATGATATACTCGCAGTAACAGTCATGGAGGATTTATCTCATCTTTTGATTGCGAGAACAGGCTTTATCGAAGGAAGAACCTACCCCTTAATATCACAGCATCTTGGAGAGTATCTCGCCAATACTTTATTTTTTACCTCAGATTATGGTTTAGGTCCTGCTGTTAAGAAAGAAAGGGTACAGCAGTTTATCAATCCTGAACTGTGCAAAATTACAGAGGATTTAATCTTCACCGACCCATTTTATGATGCAGAGACAAATAATTTTGAAGCTGAATTAAGGCCAGCTGTTGAAGAACTTTGGCACGATGAAGAATTGAAGCATCATGTTAATATTTTGAAAAAAAACTTTTTAACTGATGCAGAAGTTCTTCTTCATGGCGACCTCCATACTGGAAGTGTTTTTGCGAATGATTGGGAAACAAAAGTTATTGACCCTGAATTTGCCTTCTATGGTCCTGCCGGATTTGATATCGGCCAAGTATTTGGCAACCTTCTCTTCCAGGTCATTGTGAACGATAAAAACCGTGATATCTTTATCAAGCATATTGAAACAGTCTGGAATGTTTTTGAAAGTCAATTTTCTCATTTGTGGGAACGAGAGAATAAGGAACCTTTAGCAAAAACATCGGCATTCTTGAAATATAATTTATCTAAATTTTTCGAAGACTCTATTGGTTTTGCCGGCTGTGAATTAATTAGAAGAACCATCGGTCTTGCACATGTTGCCGATTTGGATTCAATTGAAAATAAAGAAATACGAATAGCGGCAAAACAAAAGACATTGGAACTTGGTAAAACCCTTATTAAACTTCGAAACGAAATCAAAAACCTGCAAGAATTTATCCATGTAGTTAAAACGGTAATTTAGAAATGAAAAGGCAATCCGAAGCTTCGGATTGCTTTTTCATTCGGGCTTCGCCCACATTTCTTCAGGATTTAGCTCATATATTCCATTTTCCCGATACATATAATGATTAATTATAAATTCCCGGCGAATGGTTGCATAATCCTCGTGAAATTGTTTAATAAACTCATTTATTTCTTTTTCTTCATATTTCTTTCCTTTTTTTAACCCTTGTACCATATGCTCAAACACGATTAATTTCTTTTTCCGCTGTGAAGGAATATTTTTTAATTTTCCGTCTTTAGTATAGAAATTCTCGATTATTTTTTGCCTTTCAAGACTATCTTCCACCATATTTTCCAGCTCCTCCCCCCTTTTATCCAATAGCTGCGAGAGTACTTCTGCCTGCTGTTTGATTAAAGAACTATTTAAATAAAAGTAAATCGTATTTTTATCTCTTCTTTCATAAACCAGATGAACCTCTCTTAATTTCTTTAAGTGATGGGTAATTGTTGGTGCGGTTAAGCCAAGCTTGCCTGCAATTGCCTGACCGTGCAGAGGTCCTTTTGCTAGAAGTGAAACAATTCTAACCCTTGTTGGGTCGCCCATCGTTTTATAGAACTCGACTAAGCGATTTAGCTGCATCAAAGATCACACCTTTTCTATATTTGATAATCATCTAATTAGAAATATATCGAATTTATTGAATACTGTCAAACAAATAAACCACTTCCTGATTTTAGGAAGTGGTCTATTATATCATAACATTGGGTTATCATTCTTAGCTTTCAGGCGCTGCCATCTCTTTTCAACTTCTGCTTCAAATTCTTCTAATAATGGTTTATTTTCTTCATTAAGAAGATGCTTGGTTTTACCCATGTATTTCAACCAGTCAGAAAGTGGAATCCGTTTGTTCTTATCTTCGGGATTGTAGGTAATCGTCGTAATTCCTTGTTCCACCTCATAAAGCGGGAAGAAGCAAGAATCAACGGCTGCTTCGACAATTTTTGTACCGTATCGGTCATCTGATTTCCAGTTAAGCGGGCATGTGATGAGTATTTTCCCGTAAACAGTGCCAACATTTTGAGCATACCACTGGGCCTTTGCACCTTTTTTCACTAAATCCTGCGGGAATGCCTCTGATCCTGTAAACACATAAGGAATGTTGGTTGCCGCCATAATTTGTGCGGTATCCTTATGATGGAATGCTTTTCCACGCTGGGCTTTACCAACACCAGAAGTACTAGTCATATGTCCAATTGGAGTGGAATAAGACATTTGCGAACCAGTATTCATATACCCTTCATTATCATACTCAAGCATGATTAGTTTATGTCCACGAAGCGCTGTACCAATTGCTGCCCCCATACCAATGTCCATACCGCCATCACCCGTAATCATGACAAAGGTAGCATCGTCTGATACATTAATTTCCCCGCGTCGTTTTAATTCCATGAACGCTTCTAGCGTACCTGATAGAGTTGCTGCACCGTTTTGGAAAAGATTGTGTATCATCGTTTGCTTATGTGATGTGCTTGGATAACCCGTTGTCGTTACATAAGCACAGCCCGTTTGGAATAGAGTAACAATATCACCCTCAATTCCTTTAAAGAAAAGTTCTAATCCAGCAAAGATTCCGCAGCCTGGACATGCCCCGTGACCAGATGCAATCCGTTTTGGCTTCCCGGTAAGAGCCCTTAGTGGAGGAATTTTCACCTTTAATTTATTGGTCTCTTCATCCATTTTGACATCGATTAAACCTGTTTTAAATACATCTCCATGTTGAGGCAAAATGACAGGCTTAAGAATTTTATCAGGGTTGCCTGGAATATGGCCATAGTAATCAAACGGTTTTTCAGCATATCCTTTTTCCATCGCGTCGATCGCCATATCAAAGAAAGCCTGGGCATCACTTGCATAGAAATCCTTACCGCCAAGACCGAAAACACGGCTTAAAACGATTGTTTTATTGTTCTTGTCATCTTGAAGCGCTGATTTCACTTCGTGTGTTAAGTTTGGCCCATTTGCGCCGTATGAATCAGCTCGTTCACCCACTAATAATGTTTTTACATTCTTAAGGGCTTCGCGAATCACCTTCGCAGGGAATGGTCGAATAATATTCGGGCTGATGACACCAGCCTTAATTCCTTTTTCTCGAAGTTGATCGACAACATCCTTGGCGGACTCTGCAGCGGAGTTTAAGAGGAATAATGCCACATCTGCATCTTCCATTTTATATAAATCCAGTACAGGATATTCTCTACCTGAAAGTTTTGAATATTCAGCAGCAACTTCTTTAAATACCTTACCAGCATTGTATATTGCTTCAGATTGCTGGAAGTGATTGTTGATGAAATCATCACCGCTCATATGTGCCCCAATTGTTACTGGCTTGCTTAGATCCCTGACAAAATTGTAATCAGTTGGACATTCACCAACAAATTGCTGCACAACACGACGATCCTTAAAGAATTCAACTCTGCGCTTTTGATGGGATGTAAAGAATCCGTCATAAGCTACAATAACGGGTAGACGTACTTTTGAGTGTTCGGCAATCTTTAATGCCATAATATTCATATCATAAACTGCTTGCGGCGTTTTAGCCGTTAAAATCACCCAGCCAGTATTCAATGCATAATAAAGATCGGAGTGATCACCGCGAATATCAAGCGGCCCGCTGACTGCACGAGTAACTAAATTCATAACCATAGGGAAACGAGTACCTGATTGGACCGGCATTTGTTCAAGCATGTATAAAAAACCATTGGCACTTGTTGCATTAATAACCCGGGCTCCTGTCACAGCAGCACCGTAACAAATACCGGCAGAACCGTGTTCTCCATCAGCAGGAATCAGCTTAATATCATGCTCGCCGCGCGTTTTCATCTGGTCTAAGAATTGGGCGACCTCTGTTGAAGGGGTAATTGGGAAGTATCCCATAATATGGTAATTAATTTGTGCTGCCGCCATGGCAGCCATTTCATTACCTGACTCAAATGTAGAAATCTGTTCTGCGGTCCCTTGTGTAGTTAACTTATCTTCTAAAATGGCCATTAGAGAATCCCCCCTGCAATATAAGGAAAGTTTTGCTTTACGCGGTTTTCGTCTGCATATCCAAGCATTTCGCGAAGGTCACCAAGGGCATCTGTTGGACATGCTTCCACACATTTTAAGCAGCCTTTACAATATTGATAGTCAATTCCTTTAAGAAACATTTGCTTTCTGCCGCGCTTATCTTCTCCTTCATCCCAGACAAAACAAAAATCAGGACAAACATTATCACAGGCAGCACAATGAATGCATTTTTCTTGTTGGAACTCTGGAAGAAATCCTTGTCGTGAACCGCTTAAATCTTTAAAAATACTATTTGCTTGCGCAACTATAACCCCGCCAATTTCCTGAGTCATGTAACCAAGCTGTGGAAGCGGACGTGTGAAGGCCTTGCCTTCAGCTCCTTCCGGCACTTCATATTTTTTAAATTGAACTTCATTATAGCCACGGTCAAATGTTCGAATATTGGGTTCAACTAAATGAGGATATTTCTTAGTAAATGTTTTCCGAATCACATCTCTCATTGAATCAGGATCAAGAAATTCGCAAATACGATATAATGCACCTAGCATCGCTGTATTGACCTTTGTTTTTTCCTCTACAGCAATAGATAAAGCATCTACAATGGCAAGTGTGCCATATTCTAGCTGTAAATCCGTTTTAACATCATCAAATTCTCTTGCTGTGTTTACTAAAACGATTCCACCAGCATTCAATCCGCTGACAACATTAACCGTTCTATATAAAGCTTCATGGAAAACACCCACTACATGAGGCTGTTCGATTGGGCTATGATCTCTAATTTCGACATCGGGATCACAAAAACGGATAAAACTCTTAACAGGGGACCCCTTCTTTTCAGATCCATATGATGAAAAATTGGAACCTTTTAAACCAAGACTTAAAACGCCAGCTTCCGCTAACATTTTTCCAGCTAGGTTTGCACCCAGCCCGCCGATTGATTCAAGACGGATTTCAAAAAATCCTAATTCATTTTTCTTTGGTAAAATAGACATAATGTCCCTCCCATTTTAGAAATGCTGCAGCGCCTAGGCGCTGCAGCTAGACAATTATTTCGTTCAAAAATTTAACAAGAAAAAGACATAAAAAATTAACTTCCCCAAAAGTTATTGTATAGCATCACTTATTTTTTAGCTGTGACAAAAGTCAAACATAGAAGAAAAAATTTTATAACACATTTATTCATTTCACCCAAACCGTTAATGTGTATGACTTGAAAAGGTTTACCTTTTTATACAACAGGGAAATTTTTGTATTATAACAGTGTTTTATTTCCAAAAAAGGACTGCCTTTAGAATGTAAAGGCAGTCCTTTATTAAAAATTATAAATCATTAATGACAATATAAGATGCTTTAATGGGACCATGTACTCCAACGACAAGATTTAACTCAATATCTGCTGAATTACTTGGTCCAGTTATAAAATTGATGCATGATGCCACATGTCCAGTTTTCTGATGAATTTCACGCATCTTTTGTGCTGCTTGGGTCATACGGGGAACTAAACTGCTTTTCGGAATTAAGGCAATATAGGTCGCCGGTAAAAAACTGATCGTTCTTCCTTTATTCTCATCACTAAACAAAACAACCGTTCCAGATTCGGCTAATGTTATTTCACTGATAGTAATACCCACATTCGCCTGTTCCGCTTTGGCGATGTTTTCTTCCTCTTTTTTATAATCCCATTCGTATACATCAATGCACTGCTTAGGCCAGTCCTTTTTCATCAGCTGATCTAGCCCCCACTTAGAAAAACGAGCATCTTTCCAAGCCACAATCGGTCCCCCGCCATAGGAGGTTACAACTTCATCAAGAGTTGCAGGTAATTCCTCTAGGTTAGTTGTGTATAGCTTCGTATGAATTTTTTTACACTGCTCTGTCAAGACTTCTAACAATTCATCCTGTGACGCATCCTTTAAAACCTCCTGCTGCGGCTGGAATGCCCATTGGGGCCTTTCTACCAAACCGATAATTCGCGGACGGTCAAGGCGGCTGGCAATTTGATTTAAAAATTTCTCCCGATTTTGTATCATGCCTGACATTTTCACTTACCACCCTTTTCGCGATTTTTAAACCAATCTCTAAATCTTTCTTTATTTGGAGCCGGAAATTCTCGAATTTCCGTCCATGCCTTCAGGGGACCGGGACCTTTTGAGATTTTATCTCCTACGGTGAACGGATTCATGGCTGCCGGTGCCATTTTAGTACCAAGCTTATACAATGTCGGAGAGGCCGCTCCTAAGCCGAATGCTTTCATCGCAAGCTTTTCAGATATTGGAGCTTTCCCTTCTTTTTCAACTATGATTTCCCTGTGTTTATGAAGAAGATTGTGTAACGGTATTTTTACAGGACAAACCTCCGTACAAGCCCCACAAAGTGTGGAGGCATAAGGTAATTCTTTATATTCGTCATATCCCCCAAGCAATGGAGATAAAACAGCTCCAATCGGACCGGAATAAATGGAACCATATGAATGGCCCCCTACATGACGATAAACTGGGCAGACATTAATACACGCTGCACAGCGGATACATTGCAAGACTGCCTGGAATTCTCCACCTAAAATATTGGAACGGCCATTATCGACGATGACGAGGTGAAATTCCTCCGGACCGTCAACGTCTAATTCCTCTCTTGGTCCTGTTAAAACCGTAATATAACTCGTCAATTTTTGGCCTACCGCGCTTCTTGTTAAGAGGCTGACGAGAACCTCCATTTCTTCAAATGTAGGAACAATTCTTTCCATTCCCATGACAGTAATCTGCGTTTTTGGTAATGCTGTTACTAAATCAGCATTCCCTTCATTTGTTACTAAACTAAAAGAACCCGTTTCTGCAACAGCAAAGTTACAGCCCGTTATTCCGATATCGGCTGACAAGTATTCCTTACGAAGCATTTCACGTGCATGTGCGGCCAGTTCTTCTGGCTTCGATGTTTTTGTATAACCTAATTTTTCTTTGAATACATCGCGAATTTGCTCTTTATTTTTATGCAGTGCTGGAACTACTATATGGGATGGCGGGTCATGGTCATCGACTTGAAGAATGTATTCCCCAAGGTCCGTTTCAATAACCTCACATCCCTCTTGCTCCAGTACTGCATTTAAACTAATTTCTTCGGTGACCATCGATTTAGATTTAACGATTTTTTTTGCGTTTTTCTTTTGAACAATGCCGCGAATATACTCATTGGCCTCTTCTTTTGTCTGAGCGAAAAAAACATGGCCGCCCCGTTTTGCGACATTCTCGCTTAATTGTTCTAAATAATAATCTAAATGCTTTAGTACATGCTGTCGGATTTCTTCACCATGTGAACGCCAATCTTCCCAGTTTCCCAGTTCCTCAGTTGCTACCCGTCTTTTTATACCCATTCCATCCTGTGCACCAGCTACCGCACCACGCATAAAGGAATTATGAATTCCTTTATCAACACGTTCCTTAAATTGATCCGTGCCAATCTTCATTGCCATTTGAATACTCCTCCACCCTTCAATTTAATTCACATTCTCTCAAACTTTTGATTTACAGGCTATTTAATACTTCTGCTATATGCAACACCTTGATTGGCTTCCCTTTTCTTTCAATTCGGCCGCCAATATTCATAAGACAGCCTGCATCTGCACCGATTAAATACTCAGCCTCGGTTTCTTCTACATGCCGCACCTTTTCATCGACCATTTGCTCGGATATTTGCGCCATTTTAACTGAAAAGGTTCCTCCAAAGCCGCAGCATTGTTCCTTGCCTGGCAATTCTGTAAACTTTATCCCTTTAACATTTTTTAAAAGAATCATAGGTGCCTCTTTTACACCTAATAATCTCGTCATATGACATGAAGTATGGTAAGTTACACTCGCTTCAAATTTTGCACCGACATCTTCTATTTTTAAAACTTCAACAATAAATTGTGTTAACTCAAATGTCTTTTCAGCCAATTTTTTTGCTTTTGGTTCCCAGTCAGGGTCACCTTTAAAAATATGAGGATATTCATGGAACATTAATGCGCATGATCCGGAAGGAGACACGACGTATTCCGCATCCATAAATGTTTCGATCATTCGTTTCATAGCTTCCTTTGATTCTTTAACATAACCGCTATTATATGCTGGCTGTCCACAGCAGACCTGTGATTCCGGAAATTGAATTTCACATCCCAGCCTTTCAAGTAATTCTACTGTCGCTTTACCTACATTGCTTTGAAATAAGTCAACTAAACAAGTCGCAAAAAGAGTAACCTTCATGTGTTTCTCCCCTTCTTATTATCTAATATATTGGGCGCCACCGTACACCTGATTAACCGGTCATCTGATGACTGATAAAAAAAAGAATGTTCAAATTTTATAATTATCATATTACTATAAAATTGCTAAACATAGAAAGGGCTTTCAGAAAACTTTTATAAAAAAAACGATTCTAACAATTAGAACCGTTTTTTAAACTTAAATTGATAAATTATTATACTGGAGATACTTTTGTAGGATTTCTTCAACGTTTTCAAGGTGCTTAAACATCGATTGTTTAGCTCCGTCCTCGTTTTCGTCCCTTATAGCCTCATAAATAGCCACGTGCTCCTCATATAACCGTTCTAAAGTTGTCTGCTTAGAATATAACCAAACCCTTCTCGTCTCTTTCATTGTTTCACCCATTAAATCGGAAACATGGTTCATTAGGCTAAGTAAAAGCGGGTTTTGCGATGCTTCTGCGATGGCTAAATGGAACTGCAGATCTGCTTTCTCACCAAGTTCTTCATTCCCTTGGGCCTCGCTCATATCTTTCAATGCGCTCACCATATTCTTAAGGTGGTGATCTGTTCTCTTTTTCGCGGCTGCCCCTGCTGTACCGACTTCAATAATCTTTCGTACCTCTAAAAGATGGGTGATATCATCCTTATTCATTAAAATTGCAGTTGATAACGGGAAGGTAATTTGGTCTGTTTCAAACTCTTTTATATATGTTCCTTCCCCCTGCTTCATTTCAATTAGACCCATCGCCCTTAATGACGTTAACGCCTCGCGAATTGCAGAACGACCAACTTGGAAGTTTTCCGCGAGCTGTTGAACAGAATCCAGCTTATCACCAGGCTTTAACTCTCCTGTTCGAATCATTTCATATATAGCTTCAGCAACTTCTTCATATATTTTTTTGGGTTTTATTTTTTTATATTTCATCTAAGACATCCCCTAACAAACAATCAACATGTAACTATTATCATACATTTTTTTCAAACAAAGTGCACCCAAACTAATTCTTAACAGGCGGAGTTTTAATTCATTTTCTGTTTTATTTATTTTCAATTTATAAAAATTTTTTAAATTTTCTATTGAATTTTATTAAAATTGTCCCTTATAATTCTTTACAGAGAGAAACATCGAGTCATCTGATGACCGAATCATCATTTGAAAGCGTTTGCTAACAAAACATTAAGAGAGGAGCTCTTTTTTTTGTAAAAAAACTATTTCAAGCAAATTCGGGGGGATTACGCTAATGACATTTACACAAAATTTTACCGCTGTGGGAGACAATCTCGCACTTTCCGCAATTGTTGCACTTATTCCAATCCTTTATTTCTTCTGGGCTTTAGCTGTAAAACGGATGAAAGGCCATATAGCTGGTCTATCTACACTAGCTATTGCTTTATTGGTTGCGATCATCGCATATAAAATGCCAGCGAGCATGGCATTTATGTCAGCAACTCAAGGAGCTATTTATGGTATTTTGCCAATCGGCTGGATTATTATTACTTCCGTATTTTTATATAAACTAACTGTAAAAACAGGTCAGTTTGATATAATAAGAAATTCAGTATTATCGATCACGGAAGACCGCCGATTACAGGCGTTATTGGTTGCATTTTCATTTGGAGCATTTCTTGAGGGGGCTGCAGGGTTCGGTGCGCCGGTTGCCATTTCAGCTGCTTTATTAGTTGGGTTAGGCTTCAATCCTTTATATGCTGCCGGACTTTGCCTGATTGCGAACACTGCACCAGTTGCTTTTGGTGCAATTGGAATTCCGATTATTGCTGTTGAGGGTCCAACTGGGGTTCCGGCAATCGAAATTTCGAAAATGGTCGGACGCCAATTACCATTCTTATCCGTTTTTATTCCATTTTATCTCGTTTTCATCATGACAGGCTTCAAAAAATCCATGGAAGTTTTACCAGCCATTTTAGTGTCAGGGGTTACCTTTGCCCTAACCCAGTATTTAACTTCTAATTTTATTGGACCAGAACTTCCGGATATTTTATCAGCTCTTGTCTCTTTATTTGCTTTAGCGATTTTTTTAAAATTTTGGAAACCGAAAAATACTTACCGATTCGCAGCAGAGCAGGAATTGGCTGCAACTTCTACAGCCCGAAAGCTTCACAGCAATCAGGAACACTATTCCGGAGGACAAATTTTCAAAGCTTGGTCTCCATTCCTTGTATTAACTGGGATTATCTCTGTTTGGGGAATCCCAACTATTAAGCTTGCATTAACGGGCCATTATGAAGGAACAAATGCTATTTTAAAAGCGATTAATTCCATTGGCCACGCTCTGACATTTATGCCGGAAGTATCACTACTAAACAATAAAATTCTAAATAGTGCAGGTGCTCCTATCTCTGCTGTTTATAAGCTTGAAGTACTTGGAGCAGCTGGAACTGCCATATTAATTGCATGTATCATAACCAAATTCATTGTCGGCATCTCATGGAAAAACTGGGCTATTACTTTTGGCGAAACACTTAATGAGTTGAAATATCCAGTTCTCACAATTGGTTCAGTCGTCGGGTTTGCATATGTTACTAATGCATCAGGAATGAGCACAACTCTTGGTATGTCGCTTGCCAAAACAGGCTCACTCCTGTTTCCATTCTTCTCGCCTTTCCTTGGCTGGCTGGGAGTATTTATTACTGGTTCTGATACATCCGCAAACTTATTATTTGGTAACCTGCAAAAGATTACAGCAACCTCCATTGGTATGGACCCTGTATTAGCCATTGCAGCCAACTCTTCTGGGGGAGTAACCGGAAAAATGATTTCGCCTCAATCCATTGCAGTTGCCTGTGCCGCTGTAGGACTTGCCGGAAAGGAATCAGATTTATTCCGCTTTACCGTTAAACACAGCTTCATCCTGGTCATACTAGTAGGAATCATGACCTTCTTACAGAGTCATGTACTGTCGTTTATGATTCCGTAATTGAAATCCATGCTTAAGACCCACGCTTAACAAGCGTGGGTCTTTTTCCATGGTTTGCTTCTATCATTTTTGTTTAAAATAGACTATAATAAAATATTGTTTTATTTAAGCAAAGGCTATTTTCGCAAAGATTATTGTTTTTTGTATAAGTTCAGCAATCCGTATAACTAGATTCTTCGTGGCATCTTTTCGTAAGAACATTTACGAAAATTGCCTGGGAACTTCGTAAATGGTCCTTAATAAGTTCCAAAAGCAACAAAGTTTACGAAAAGAGCCTTAGCAAAAGGAGTATTTTTATGAAGGTTATTTGCTCTACCTTAAATGCCAAGTATATTCATACAAACCTAGCAATCCGCTATTTGAAAGCCTTTGCTTCGCCTGAGTATGACATACAAATTAAAGAATACACAATAAAAGACCCAATTATGAACATTGTCTCAGACCTTTATCAACAAAAACCGTCTGTAATTGGTTTCAGCTGTTACATTTGGAATATTGAAGAAACGCTTAAAGTTGTCAATATGATTAAAAAAATAGATCCTTCTATTACAATCGTCTTAGGGGGTCCTGAAGTTACTTACGATACGATTCATTGGATGGAAAACTATCCAGAGATTGATTTTATTGTGATTGGTGAAGGTGAACAAACGTTTAAACAGCTGCTAACAGAATTAGAGACGAGTCAAAATTTATTGAATGTCCATGGTGTTGCCTACCGTGAAAATGGTCACGTGAAGTGCACACCACAACGAAATAAGCTTGTTTTGAAGGAACTGCCATCACCATACCGATTCACTGAGGATATTCCCCATTTGGGCAAGCGGGTTACTTATATTGAGACAAGCCGCGGGTGTCCATTTAGCTGCCAATTCTGTTTGTCTTCTATTGAGGTTGGCGTCCGCTATTTTGACCGCGAAAAAATAAAAGAAGATATCCGTTATTTAATGACAAACGGTGCAAAGACGATTAAATTTGTTGACCGTACCTTTAATATCAGCAGAAGCTATGCTATGGATATGTTTCGATTCCTCATTGATGAACACCTCCCAGGGACGGTATTCCAGTTTGAAATTACAGCTGATATCATGCGCCCTGAGGTTATCGAATTTTTAAATCAAGAGGCACCTGAAGGCTTGTTCCGTTTTGAAATCGGTGTCCAATCAACCAATGATTATACTAACGAGATTGTTATGCGGAAGCAGAATTTTGCAAAGCTGACCAGAACCGTTACCTTGGTTAAAGAAGGCGGAAAAATTGATCAACATCTTGATTTAATTGCTGGGCTTCCGGAAGAAGACTATGCCTCTTTCCGCAAAACCTTTAACGATGTTTTCGAAATGAGACCGGAAGAATTGCAATTAGGGTTTTTAAAAATGCTGCGTGGCACAGGGGTCCGTCTTCGAGCTGATGAGCATCAATATGTATATATGGATCATTCACCGTATGAAATCCTAAGCAATAATGTTCTTTCCTTTGACGATATCGTAAGGATTAAACAAGTAGAAGATGTCCTCGAGAAGTATTGGAATGACCACCGTATGGATCACACGGTTGAATATTTGGTAACGAAGGTTTTCCCTTCACCATTTGATTTCTTTCAAGAATTCGGATCCTACTGGGACCAGAAAGGCTGGTCAAGAATTGGCCATCAGCTTGAAGATTTATTCCGCCGCCTCTATTCCTTTTTGGAGCATAAATCGATAGAAAAACTAGATGTGGCAGCTGGTCTTATGAAGTATGATTACCTAAAACATCATAAGTACAAGCCGAGAAAACCGTGGTGGGACGCTAGCTTTAATAAAAATGAACGGACACAAGTGTATAAACAAATCGCTGAAAATCCTTCTTTATTGGGAGAAGCTTTTATTAAGCTGGAACTTAATGAAAAGGAATTATATAAGCATACAATGCTTGAAGAGCTTTCTTTTGATTTATCAAGTTATATAGCAACGGGTGAGATAAAAAATGTTCCTTCCTATCTATTGGCCTATTTCGATCCAACCAATAATCGGACACTTATATTTCCCTATAGATGAAATAAAAAAGCCGGGAATTCCCGGCTTATTTTTCTTTCCTTGCCCCTTTTTGCTTAAATATCTTTTTTATTTCATATAGCTTAACCCCATTAACATCGCCAATTTCCATACTGAAATCCTCTGTCGGAATACGTGGGGGGATTTTTCGACGCCCTGCCATTTTAGCTTCTTCCTTTTTTTCCTAGTTTTGAATTCCGGTTTTGAAATCGAATAGCATTGTTATTATCAGTGAACTCCGCTGAGAATTCACTTTCCTGGACATTTTTGTGCGGGGTTTTCGTATATTTTTCCACTGCATCAAATTCCGCTTTACGCTTCGCCATTGTGTAACTCCTCCTAATCAGTAATCGTACATATATAGTTTTTTCATTTATGAATTAATCATTCGTTTCCTTTTTTTTCATTCATAAAATTATCCTGTTGAAAGAAAATAAGAAAAAATGGAGTGGTGAAAAAATGACAAAAGAAAAAGAAGAAAATGTAACCATTAACGAAACTATGCCCCACCAAATTAACGCCCCCAGTTTTGAAGGTACTGGTATTAAAATGGAGGCTCCCTTCACTAATGAACATGGCGTAGTCATCGGAGACAGCCTTTATGCGTCTGAAAACTCGCCATTGGAAAACTGGTCAAAAGAAACCGATCCTGCCATTATGTCAGGGGACCAGTGGGTTCATCCCACCAATGATATTGGCTGGAATACTGCCGAAAACCGTGAGCTTCTTGAAAGCAAAAAAAAGCCAAAAGGCTATCCATTTATGCATCCTTCCAAAGATGTCAGCCATGGAAGCGACTGAATGTAAGAAACTCTGGGACTATGCCTCCCAGAGTTTTTTATTTGCATGATATAATAAATAGATAGTTTTTTGAGGGGGACAAATCATGCTATTACCTGAACTCGCTGAGAAAATTGTAAAAGAAGTGAGAAAGTTAATTGGCGAGGATATTATCGTCGTGAATACTGAAGGGTATATCATTGCAAGTACAGACCTTGAACGTTTAGGAACCTTTCACGAAGGGGCGCTTAATGCTTCTCAAAATAAGAGAAAGCTGATTATTACAAAAGAAGATCAAACCAAACTTATCGGTGTAAAAGCAGGTATTAACTTCCCGATTTTTTTCCAAAATGACGTAATTGGTGTAATCGGTATTACGGGAGACCCAGCAAAAGTGACGCCTTTCGGAGAAATCATTCGAAAAATGACCGAGCTTTTAATCAGTGAAAATTATTATGCAGAGCAATTTGATTGGCATTCCCGTGCTCTGGAATCTTTTGTCATGGATTGGATCCAAGCCAAAGAGTGGAATGATGCTTTTATGAATCGCGCAAAACTGCTTAACATCGATATGGAAATAATAAGATCTGCAGTAATCATTGAATTTTCTGGACTTACCTCCCCTATAACCCGGGAAGCATGGTCCTCGATTTTTGAAAGGTTTCAGAAAAATGATCAGGAAGTTGTTGCCCGTTCAGGAAATGATCGAATCATTCTGTTAATCAATTGCACAAACGGTATCTCTCGAGAAAGGATAGAAAAGCGCTTAAAACAGTTTTTTCATTTTTTATTAGATCGTTTTAACATTCATGCGATTGCTGGTGTCGGCCAGCCAGCGGACCCAAAAGAAATCAGGGTCTCCTACTCTCAAGCTGAAAGATCTTTAAAAATTGTAAAATCACCTAGCAGTATTGCATTTGATGAGGACCTAACCCTGGAGATGCTATTAGAAGAAATCAGTCAAAAAACAAAAGCGGATTTTATAAAGCGGACGCTTGGACCTTTGACCCTGGAAAATGAACTTATGGCAACCATCAAAGAATTATTTAATCAAAATCATTCATTAAAAAATACAGCAAAAAATTTACATATCCACATCAATACCCTCCATTACCGTTTGAAAAAGGCGGAAGAGTTAACCGGATTAAATCCTAATAATATCCATGATTTATTAACCATGTATCTCGCAACCCTCCTTTTAGGTGAACAAACAAAAATCAACCATTAAATTGATATTTTTTTAGATGTTTATCCATAGCAGGCAAATGCCTGTTTTTTTTATACTTATATTAGTTAACTTTGTAAGCACGTTCACTTAAAAGGAGGAACATTATGCTTTCGAGTATTGTAAAAGAAAAAATAGTCTCTGTTGTAACCAGTGAAAACTTTGATGACAGCAAGGTTGAAAGACTTTCCTACTCCTATGATTCAACGCCCAACTTTCAATCCCTTCCCGATGCGGTTGTTAGTCCAAGAAATAGTCAAGAGGTAGCTGAAATCATAAAAATCTGTAATGAGTATAAAATCCCCATTGTCCCGCGAGGATCAGGTACTAATCTTTGTGGAGGTACATGCCCAACAGAAGGTGGAATCGTAATTCTTTTTAAACATATGAACAATATTTTAGAAATTGATGAAGATAACTTAACTGTAACGGTTCAACCAGGAGTTATTACCCTTGAAATGACTAATGCTGTAGAAGCAAAAGGTCTTTTTTTTCCACCAGACCCAGGCTCCATGAAGATTTCCACGATTGGCGGCAATATCAACGAGAACTCAGGCGGGCTCCGTGGACTTAAATATGGAGTCACACGGGATTATGTTATTGGACTGGAAGTTGTTGTTCCTAACGGTGATATTATTCGCACAGGCGGAAAACTGGCTAAGGATGTAGCAGGTTATGACCTTACTCGTCTCATGGTTGGATCTGAAGGGACTCTTGGCATTATTACAGAAGCGACTTTAAAGCTTATTCCCATGCCGGAAACTAAAAAAACCATGCTGGCCTTATATCAGGATCTTGAAGCTGCAGCCAAATCAGTTTCGAAAATTATCGCTAATAAAATTATCCCGACAACACTTGAGTTTCTGGATCAGCCCACTTTAAAGGTAGTTGAAGCATTTGCGCAAATCGGCCTGCCGACAGATGTGCAAGCTGTTTTATTAATTGAGCAGGACGGCCCACCTGAAGTAGTAAACCGAGATTTAGAAAGAATGGCTGAGATTTGTAAACAGGAAAAAGCAGTCTCTGTACAAGTAGCGGCAACTGAAGTAGAAGCGGAAGCGTTACGAACAGCACGACGTACTGCCCTATCCGCTTTAGCCCGTTTAAAACCGACAACGATTCTTGAGGATGCAACCGTTCCAAGGTCAGAAATAGCGAAAATGGTAAACGCCATAAATGAAATTGCCCAAAAATATCAGCTCGATATATGTACTTTTGGACATGCTGGTGATGGAAACCTCCATCCAACCTGCCCAACAGATTCCCGCAATCATGAGGAAATGGAAAGAGTAGAAATGGCTTTTGCTGAAATATTTGAAAAGGCTATCGAATTTGGCGGCACCATTACGGGTGAACATGGTGTTGGTGTCATGAAGGCGCCATACCTTGAACTAAAACTTGGTAAAGAAGGAATTGCTGTCATGAAAGCAATCAAACAAGCATTGGATCCTAATAATATTATGAATCCTGGCAAAGTTTTTGCAAAAGACAGCAGGAAGCGCGTGGTGGTTGGGAAATGACAACAGTGAAAGAAAAAGAAATCCTTCAAGAAAAATTTAAGGATCAAATGAATGAAGATGAGCTACTAAATTGTATGCGGTGTGGATTTTGCTTACCTTCATGCCCGACCTATATAGAATCTGGCTATAAAGAATCTCACTCACCAAGGGGAAGAATTGCCTTAATGAAAGCTGTTGTAGATGGATTAATTGAACCGGATGAGGACTTTGAACGCTCACTCGAACTCTGCCTCGGCTGTAGAGCCTGCGAACCAGTTTGTCCTTCCGGTGTAAAATATGGACATTTATTAGAAGATGCACGGGATATCATCAATCAAAACAAAAAATTTTCCATGCCAGCTAGAATAGTCCGAAAAACGGTATTTGAAAGCTTGTTTCCTCATCCAAATCGAATGAAAAATTTAGCTGGCTTAATTGGATTTTATCAACGCTCCGGTATTCAAACGATTGCCAGAAAAATTGGCTTTTTAGGATTATTGCCGGAAAATTTAGTAACAATGGAAAAGGTGCTCCCGAAAGTGCCGACGATGAAGGAAATGAAAAATCGTCCAGACTACTTGCCCTCAATCGGTACACAAAAGCATCGCGTGGCATTCTTTAGCGGCTGCTTAATGGATACAATGTTTATGAAAACAAATGATGCTACATGCAAATTATTACAAATAGCGGGATGCGAAATTGTCATCCCTCTAAATCAAACCTGCTGTGGTGCCCTTCATGGACATAGCGGAGAAAAACAATCTGCAAAGGATTTAGCCAAAAGAAATATTAAAGCATTTGAAGAATTGAATGTTGACTATATTATTACAAATGCTGGCGGATGCGGTGCCTTCTTAATTGACTATGATCATTTATTAAAGGATGATCCTGAATGGAGTGCCCGTGCAAAAATATTCGTCGAAAAAATTCAAGACATATCAGAAATTTTAGTGTCGGTTGGTTTTCATCAAAAAGTAAAATTAGAACTTCCTAAGCAAGTTATTACCTACCAAGATTCATGTCACCTGAGAAATGTCATGAAAACCGCTTCTGCCCCTAGAAGACTGTTAAAGTCCATAAAAGGGGTTGAATATGTGGAAATGAAAGATGCGGATCGCTGCTGTGGGTCTGCTGGAATTTATAATATAATCGAATCGGAAATGTCAATGAAGATGCTGGATAATAAAATGATTCAAGCGAAAAATACTCAGGCCGCATCAATTGTCACTGCAAACCCTGGCTGCTTATTACAAATGAAGCTTGGAATCGAACGTGAAGGACTCTCGGTTAAGATGAGAGGAATCCATATTGTTGACCTTTTATTAGAAGCAATAAATGATTAAAATTAACAAGTATTCCATACCCGAAAAACATTACCACTCATGAAAACAAGGAAGCAAATAAATAATATTGCTACAGAGATAAAATCTCTGGAGAAAAAAGGAGTTGAATGAGATGGCTAATAGCAGCAATAAATTATTAGTACCCGGAATTGAGCAGTACTTGGATCAGGTCAAATATGAAATTGCCCAGGAATTTGGAGTTCATTTAGGTTCAGATACAGTTTCAAGAGCCAATGGTTCTGTTGGCGGCGAAATTACAAAAAGACTTGTTCAACAAGCTCAGGCCCAATTATCAGGTAATTTAACAAACCAATAATTTCATACCATGGAAAAAAGTCCGGGTTTCACCCGGACTTTTATTTATTTAATCAAGCCATTTAAATTTACTTCAAGATTTACTTTATGATCTTTTAAATTTACATCAAGATTACCATTTTGATCATCTAAATTTACATTAAGGTGAACTTTGGCATTTTCATTCTTTTTTTCATTATTTTTGATTTTATTTTTTTGAGACGGGTTTTCCTTTTGAACCGATTGTTTTCTTGTCTGCCCGTAATTCTGCTTTATTTTTTCCTCTTCTATCTTTTTTAATTGTCCAGGAGGAATTGAGTTACCGCCAACCCGATTATTTTTATTTTCTGTACCCTTGTTATCAATTATAGTATTTTCGGTTTGCTTTTTCATTTGACCAGACGGCTCTGTTTTTTCTGTTTTTTCTGACTGCGTTGGAGGGACAGATTTATTAATTTCTTTATTAATTACATTTGCTTTCGCTTTTTCTTTGACTTTGTTGGTCAAGCTTTTCCCTGTTGTTAATCCTTGATTATGTGCTTTTTCCCAATCTTCTTTTGTTCCTGTAAGAACCTTTAGCTTATATTGTTGTCTTTTAACAGTTGATTTAATTTCCTTGATATTTTTTTGAAGTTTTTCCTCTGCATCCTTTTCCAGTTGTTTGGTCCGTACAGTTGAGAGGATAATGTTTTCATTATGATTCAAGTATCCTTCGTTTTTCATTTCGGCTAGAATTGCTTCAGTTAAGTCAGAAACATTTTGTTTTTTCCAATCTTCCAGCTCTGAAATAACCTTTTTTCCTTCTTTATTAAATCCAGTTAATTTAACAACCTGCATTTTTTTATTGACACCAAGCTCAATGCTCGGATTTACATCTATAGACATATAAGCATAAGCTTTATTATTTTGGTACATTGGGATAATTGTCCCACCAAGGATAATAACGAACGCCATTGCTGCAGCCCATACAGATTTTTGTCTTAAAAAATTTTTTACTCCATGAAATGATTGATTAGTTCTACTACTTTCAATGGGAAAAAAATGTATTTCCTCCCCGATTGAATATGACTGGTCTTGCTTTCGGGCACGCAAAAATTCACCTTCAGGGGTTAAAAGTGTTAGAAATCCGTTATCAATTTTCATTACAATTCCCTTTTTCATTCCTCTAGCACCCCCTTTAAATAATCTTTTAAATAAACATAATCACTCGATAAAATCAGAGCAATCGCAATAATGTATTTTCGATTTCGTTCAATCGTCTTTCTGCTGACATTTACCAATTTTTCCAGTTGCTTAATAGGAAGACGTTTTTTTTCAAATAACAAATCCTTCATTTCCTGATTCTCAATCAGCATTTTCGCTGCATAAATGGCGTTTTTCCGCGCATCGGCATGCTTTGGAGAATTCTCAACCAAATCGCTGAAACTTAAATCAAATGTCGTTAATAAGGTTTGAAATTGTATAATTTCATCTTTCCTGAGCTGTTCATCATTTTTTTTATGAAAATCATCAAGAGAAAGTTCATTTACAATCACAGTACCAGGTGACTCTTCTTCATTTGATGCATTAGTTAAGTCAAAACTAATATGTTGGTTTTTAGTCTGTTTACGGATATAATCAATGACTCTTCTTTTGATTATGACTTCAGAAAAGCTTAATAGCGAGCTTCCACGATCGGGTGAATATTTTTCAATTGCTTCATTAAATGCAATAAGACCAATACTAAATTCATCATCGGATTCATATATATATCGTCTGCATACGGAAGATACTGTTTTTGCAATAAAAGGTTTATAGGCATCGATTATTTCATTAATTAAAGATTTATCACCTTGTTGAATTAAGGCGACCGTTTCTTCTAACGTTCTTTTTTTCTTTTTGGTCATAAACAATAAACTTAGCATTTGCTCACCTCTATTCGACCAATTATAACATATGAATGTTACTTTGGACTTTATGTGGGCAAAGCATTTTCGAAAAAGATATACCCCAAGAACGGCTATCTTTTCCTGTTTATTATTTAATAAAAATTTGCGATCGCTATTTTCATTAAATAGTTACGTTGCATATGAAGGTGTTTCTGGGGGTTATAGGAAAATTTTTTTTCCCAATAAAAAAGCATCAAACCAATACATGATTTGAAGCTTTTTATTGCTTATGGAATTTAATAGCGAACAAAAATTTTATTAAGAAGCCAATTAGCAGCCCTGGGATTAAAAATAACATGGGTAAAAAAACGGGTCCAGGATGCACTTGAAATATTGAGATTTTTGGGGATAACATCAATCCAACAGTAACAAAATAGGCACCGAATACAAACGGTAAATAGGAGTGTTTCTCATTTTCAGGCATGGCCGAACGATAGCCATCCCACAGGGAAAACATATAAACACATGGGTAAAACATGAGCCATTGATAATTGGTGACCGACTCAGCTTTTTCTATTTCGCCTAAGAAACTGAACATAATGGCTTGATTAAAATGGCTATTCACATTCATGATAAATTCTAACGCAACAAACAATATTCCTTTAATATACTGTCCCATTAACAGCTGGCTAAATCCTGGGAAAGCAATATTCCATAACACTGTTTCCAATTTATTCATCTTTTTCATGGTACGATCCCGCTTCTTCTAGACATAATTTAAAATTCCTAACACTTTAATTTAGCTTATCCAGTCTAGTGCTAAAATAACGGTTGACCATTGAAATTTCCCAAGTTTAACTTTTTTTTAAAATACTTAAATAACTTTTGGCAAATTGCAGCCAATTTCGTTTGGCTTTAAAATAACTCTTAAAAAGAGTGAGAAACATTGGGTACTTGTCTTCATAGGGGTACCAATGAATTTCACTCTTCTTCCGTCCATGGTCCTCAACAATTGATTTTTCATGGCAAAAGATTCTCAAACCAGCATCTCCATGATATCTGCCTATGCCGCTTTGCTTTGTACCTCCAAACGGGAGACCATGATTGGCAACTGAAATGATGGCATCATTTATTACCACTGCCCCCGAAATAAGCTTCGAGGCTACTCTGCGTGCTTTTTGAATATCTCTTGTCCAAACGCTTGCATTTAATCCGTAAACTGTATCGTTTGAAAGCCTAATTGCCTCTTCCTCTGTTTCAAAAGGAATGATAGGGAGAATAGGTCCAAACGACTCTTCTTGAATAATTTTCATCTGGTGATTGACGTGTGTTACCACCGTCAATGGCAAGAACATCCCATTTTGCCATTCCTCAGGAGGGACTCCAGTTTCCAGGACAGCCCCATTGCCCAGGGCATCCTCCAGCTGATCCTTTACAATTTGAACTTGTGCCGGAAACGTCATTGAGCCTACATCTGCATTTCGATCCGTTCCTTGTCGAAGTGCTGAAATTTCCTTTTTCAATAAAGAAATGAATTTCGAATATACCTCTTTTTCTACATATAATCTTTCTGCACTCATACAAACTTGACCGCTATTGGTAAAAGCAGCCCATACAGCCCCTTTTGCTGCTCTCTCCAAATGAGCGTCCTTAAATACTATCATCGGATCCTTGCCGCCAAGTTCAAGAGTCGTTGGAATCAATTCCTTGGCGGCAACTTCCTGAATGATTTTTCCCGTTCTGACAGATCCCGTAAAAAAGATATAATCCGGCCTGCCTTTTGTAAATGCCGATCCAACCTCTTTTCCCCCATGAGCTACTTGGACGACTCCCTCTGGAAATCCGGCTTTACGAAATAAATCCTCAATGCATTTCCCTACCAGCGGAGTAACTTCTGATGGTTTTAATATCACTGTATTCCCTGATGCAAGTGCACTAATCATGGGTACCATCGCAAGCTGTAAAGGATAATTCCATGGTGAAATCACGAGTACGATTCCTCGTGGCATATATTCAATATAGGACCTTTTGCCAATTAATAATATCGGAGTTGTGACTTTCTTTCGATTTAAGATATTTTCTGCATGCTTGCAAATATGATCAATGCTATCCAAAGTTGGCATAATATCTGCGATAAGAGCCTCCGTTACAACCTTACCGGAATCAGCAGCAATAATGTCTGCCACTACTTCCATCTCTTCAACCATTATTTCTTTCAGTTTTTTTAAATACTTTAGCCGTTCCCCTATTTGCAGCTTACTCCATAATTGAAAAGCAGTCCGCCCTTTATGATAAATAAAGCCTACTTGACTTGCAGGAGTTTCCTCAATCTCTCCTATTTGCTTACCTGTTGCAGGGGCAATAACTTTTAGTTTTTCATGAGCCACATCCATGAACCTTCACCCTTTTTATAAGATATTTATATGATAGCTTGGGTTATCTTTTTGCCTTAAATAAAAGCTTGCCATTGGTTTAATTCCTTCTCTAAAATCGGGGCATATGATTCCGGAATCCTTTAAATCATTTTGTGCTTGGGTGTTATCAAAATTGCCCATCCAAGTAAAATAATCTAAAGCTTCTTTTTCTACACCAAGATATTTCCTTAATGGTTTTATAGATAGTAACCATTTACCAAGAGTTAAAGGGATCGATCCTTTTGGCTTTTTATTCAGAAGTTCTTGCATAATAATTTCATATAACTCTGATGCACGATAAGGTCTGGGATCCGTTAAATGATATGTTTTACCCGCAGCCTTTTCTAAGAAGCTGAGATACGCAGTTGCTTGTATAATATAGTCGACAGGGACAAGATTGACAAATGCTTCACCTTTTCCTAAGCGCGGGATAATAGGTAAAAATTTTAACCGCTCTAAAAAGTTCATGATAAAATAAGGTCCGTCAAATTTAATTGTCTCCCCCGTATGAGAATGACCTTTGACAATACCCGGGCGGATAATTGTGACTGGTACATCTTTTTTTATTCCTTCTACCAATACTTCAGCTTCAAATTTCGTTTCTTCATAATGATTTTTAAAGCGTGCAGGCCTGATTAGTTCCGTTTCATACAGAGTACCCTCTCGTACTCCAACGACATAGGCAGTACTAAAATAGGTATATCTTTCTAGATTAAGCAGCCCTCTTATCCATTCATTAACATTTGCTGTCCCGTAAACGTTTACTTTATAAGCAATATCTCGTGGAACTGCCAGGTCATAAATAGCAGCTAAATGGAAAACATGGGTTATCTTTTCCTTTAAATTTACCAGTTCTTCAGGATTATTCAACAATTCAGGTCTTGTAATGTCTCCCTCGATTATTGTGAAAGAAGTATCTGGAAGTCCAAGTTCTGATAGAATCGTTTTTCGTTCAGTTTCTGCTTTATCGGCCATACCAGGCAGCACTAGTGCGAAAACCTGCCCCTGTAAATTGTTTTTCTTCCATACTTCCCGAATTAGTTGATTACAAATGAAGCCTGGAAAACCCGTGAAAAAATACCCTTTTTCCAATTTATCTCCCCCTAGAAAATTATCGATAATTATTTTTATTGTAAATTCTTCCAAAAAGCTCCGTCTATAGGTAATTAGTTTGAATTTTCATAATATTCGACAGAGTAAAAACGGCGGGATATTTCCCGCCTTTGTCGTTTATTCATGTTGATCCATTGGATTATAAAGCTTAACATTTGGATTTTTTTCTTGGAACCATCTGAGGGCAAAATCGTTTTCGAATAAAAACACATAATGATCGTAACGGTCCTTAACCAGCAGGCTTCGCGAACTTGAAAGGTTTTCATCTACTTCATTATTTTCCACCCAACGAGCAATCTTAGAACCGATACGCTCCATTAAAACCTCAGCATTATATTCATTTCTCATCCTATGTTCAAATACTTCAAACTGAAGCTGGCCAACTGCCCCTAATAAATACTCCTCCATCCTTACGGATTTAAACAGCTGAATAGCACCTTCTTGAACGAGCTGTTGTATTCCTTTATAGAAGGATTTTTGCTTCATGACGTTCTTAGCAGAAACCTTCACGTATAATTCCGGAGTAAACTGAGGCAATCTTTCATATTGAAAATCGTCTTTACCAGTGGTAAGGGTATCACCAATTTGGTAAGTACCGGTGTCATACAGACCGATAATATCGCCGCTGACTGCTTCGTCTACCGTATTTCGTTCTTCTGCCATAAACGAAGTGGATTGGGAAAGCTTTAATTGTTTACCTAATCTTGGTATATTAACCGTCATCCCGCGTTCAAATTTTCCTGAACAAACGCGAATAAATGCAATTCGGTCCCGATGGGCAGGATTCATATTGGCTTGAATTTTAAAAACAAAGCCAGAAAACTGTTCTCCCAATGGATCGATTTCACCAGCAGATGAATTTCTAGCCTTCGGAGGTGGAGCAAACTTTAGGTAGGACTCCAGGAAGGTCTGAACTCCAAAATTCGTTAACGCACTTCCAAAGAAAACAGGTGTTAACGTACCTGCTGCTACTTTGTCCGCCGAAAAGTCATTCCCAGCTTCATTCAAGAGCATAATCTCATCTAATGTTTGATCATAAAGACCTGAGCTTTTTATTGGATGATCGCCTTCAATTTCACCCTCATCATTTAAAGGGATAAATCGTTCTTCTTCACTTACCCGGAATTGCTCAACACGATTATTAAAACGGTCATAAATACCGAGGAATTCTTTCCCCATGCCAATAGGCCAGTTCATAGGATAGGACTCTATTCCGAGAACCTCTTCAAGTTCGGCCAGCAATTCAAGCGGTGCTTTCCCTTGCCGGTCTAGTTTATTCATAAATGTAAAAATCGGTATGCCTCGCATACGGCACACTTTAAAAAGCTTGAGTGTTTGTTCCTCAATCCCTTTTGCTGAGTCGACAATCATTACTGCACTATCAACAGCCATTAAAGTTCTGTACGTATCTTCACTGAAATCTTGGTGTCCTGGTGTATCCAAAATATTAACGCGGAATCCGTTATAATCAAATTGCATCACACTGGAGGTGACGGAAATTCCCCGCTGCTTTTCAATTTCCATCCAGTCACTTGTTGCAAATTTCCCTGTTTTCTTCGCCTTTACAGTCCCTGCATCACGAATCGCTCCGCCAAATAATAATAACTTTTCCGTTAGTGTTGTTTTTCCGGCATCTGGGTGGGAGATAATCGCAAATGTCCGGCGTGACAATACTTCTTGTTTAAAATTGTTACCCATCTTGTCTTCCTCTCTTTTGACAATGAAAATTTTTGTCCATAACTTCAATCTTATCAGAGAAATCGTTACCTTTGCAATAATTCAATTTAGTACATGAAGTATTTCTTTTATCGAATAACCGAAAAGACTATAATGTAATTATGTTCTTTTAATTAGATAAAAATAGCTTAGGAGGCATTATGGATATCACGAAGATTGACCAGCCAACCTTAGATTTAATGACAAAGGCTTTTGCAATTGTCCTTGAGCAAAATAAGGTGTCTTATAAAAAAATTGGGATTGTTGAAGAAGGCGATCAGCTATTATTTTTGTATGAAGGAAAAGACGAAAAAGTTCATGTTTTCAAATGGAGCAAAGCATCCAGTGTCGGCGTTAGTATCGGAGTACTTGCCCAAAGCGTTTTAATGCCGATACTCCCTCATCTCCGTTTATTATCATAACATCCATAACACACCAGTCATTTAATAATAATGGCTGGTGTGTTTTTTCCCACCGATTTCCACATCCATTTTTCTGGAAATACCTTTATAATAGAGAAGTACTCTGTTAAAGGAGATGAGGGTTAATGAATGAAAGCAAAAGAAAAGTTTCTAAGTTCATTCCGTTGTTCGCAGCGTTTATTATAGTTATTTCCGGCATTATTTGGTTTGTCCAAAGCACGAAAAATGAAGTGTCTATCCCATTTTCATCTGTAGAAAAAACGATTCAAGCACAAAAGGGAAAAACAGTTTCCCTAACGGAACAAGCAGATGGCAGCATATATATTAAAGCTGGGGAAGCGGAATTTGTTTCCCATGTTCCGCCAAATAGTCAAATGGTCGACAAACTTGTTGAAAAATATAATATTAAATACTCCTATTCAACTAGCAGCCGCTACGGAAAATGGATTATGGGCGGAGTTGTTTTACTATTAGCAGGTGCAGCTTTTACTTTGCAAAAAGCAAAAGGCGGATTTGGTCTTACAAACTCCATGAAAAACAGTGTTGCCAAGTCAAGACCTTTGCCATCTATTACTCTAGAAGATATAGGCGGTCTTGGCGAGGAAATGAAGGAAGAGATTCTTCAGACGCTCACAACCTTAAAAGAACCTGAGCGTGCTATTAAATTAGGAATTAAACCGCCAAAAGGCATCCTTTTATACGGACCTCCAGGTACAGGTAAAACTCTGCTTGCTCAGGCGATTGCCCGTGAATTAAATGCTTCATTTTTTTCTGCAAGCGGCTCTGCCTTTAATGAATTGTTTGTTGGTGTTGGTGCAAGCCGAGTTCGTTCCTTATTCCAAACAGCAAGAAAACAAAGTCCAGCTGTTATTTTCATTGACGAAGTGGATGCACTTGCCGGCAAACGTAAAGCACATGGCGGTGAGGAAGCAGAAAAAACACTTACTGAACTTCTTGTTCAGCTTGATGGCGGTCATTCCAATGATGGGATTTTATTTATTGCTGCTACCAACAGAAAGGATATGCTTGATGAAGCCTTCCTGCGTCCTGGCCGAATTGATTTCTCCTTTCATGTTTCGCTCCCTGATACGAAAGGAAGAAGAGAAATCATTAATATTCATACGAAAGGAAAAGCGCTTGCAGAAGATATCCTTGCTTCACTGGATGAATTAGCGGAAAGTACATCCGGCTTTTCTGGAGCAGAACTTCAATCTTTGTTTGAAACTGCCAGCAGACGGGCAGTGCGAAACGGTCAAGATATGATTCAAAAGGGTGATCTGGATTATGCACTTGACCGAACCATTTTAGGAAGCACGTCCCGCTCTTTACAAGATCTAGATACAAAACGGCGAGTTGCGATTCACGAAGCAGGACATGCTATAGTTGCCTCATTAACAAAGCCGGGTTCTGTAAGAAAAGCGACGATTATTCCTCGCGGAGAGGCTCTTGGATATGTCGCGCCAATTCCAAAAGAGCTTCATTTATCAACAACGAGTGACTTATTAGACCGCGTAGCTATGATTTTAGCTGGCGGGGTAGCAGAAAGAATGTTTCTTGGTGAACATAGTATTGGCGTTAGTGGTGATGTTCATCAGGCAAAACAGATTATTGAGCAAATGGTCGATACTGGTATGCTCCAGAACGGATTTACCTTAACCTTTAATAAACAGGATAAAGAAGCTAAAATGCAAGAACTGTTTGAAAAAGGCTTAGAAAAAGCTGAAAGCTTAATAAATGGCCATCAATATCAGTATCAGATATTAGTCAATGCCTTATTAAAAAAAGAAACATTAGATGGCTTTGAGGTAGAAGAAATTGTTGGAAACCATTCAAACCATCACACTGAAAACGTAGTATTAGCATAAGATTGAAAACAGGTGCGGTGATGCACCTGTTTTTTCAATTTCATTATGAATAATGTTTTTTTATTTTGGAGGCAAACTAATGGGGGAAACTCCTTAAAGGAAGTGAAAAGTATGTTCGGGAAAAAAGAAGCATTGGAATTAGAGCAGAATAAATATCGGATCGAAGCAGAAGAATATTTGAACAAACCAGAAAAAACGGAGGGGCTTTTGAACAAAGCAATAAAAAAAGCCAATCAACGGAAAGGAAACCTTGGTGAAGCGTGGGAGAAGCTGCAATTACTGATTGAAATGATAAAAGCCTATTCAAAAGGTGACTACAAAAATATATCTAATGCTACTATTTTGACTTGTTTAGGGGCCATCCTATATTTTATTTCACCAATTGATTTGGTCCCAGATTTTATTGTTGGTCTTGGAATTATGGATGATGCTGCAGTAATTGGCTACACCATAAAAAAGTTAGGAACAGAGATTGAAGAGTTCAAAAAATGGAAAAAGTTCTCTCAAGTTGCAAAAGAAAACCCGTTTGATTAAATCAAACGGGTTAGTACAAAGTCCTCTATTACCATCTAAAGCAAGCCGCACCTACAATGATTAAAAGGATGAATAAAACAACGATTAACGCGAAACCGCCGCCATATCCAAAGCCACAGCCGCCATAGCCGTAACCTCCATAGCCATATCCAAACATTATATTACCTCCCATTTTCTATTAATAGAATCCTCCGTAACCCCAAGAAGCCCCAATTATAATTAACAAAATAAATAAAACGACTAGTAGGGCAAATCCGCCGCCGTATCCACCTGCTGCACCAGACATTTACATTACCTCCTTTTCTTAATTCCATATATCCTATTCACCTAGATAAAAATGTGCGATAGACACTTATCCATATAACCCAGAATTGAAAAAAAAGAATAAGCCCATTCTAATCAAAATAATTGGGTATTTGTCCTGAAATAATATTCAAATTTGACAAATAAAGCGGTTTTCCTTAATATGTTCACAACTAATTATGGATTGGAGCAAAAACTTGAGAAATGTTGTAACCATTTTCATGTTGATTTTTTTGACTTCATTTCGCCTAATCAATCGTTTAACTAAGCGCCCCCAAGGTCAAGCCCCATTAAAAATTGGTCATCGAGGTGCAGCTGGGTACTGTCCTGAAAATACCTTTTCCTCTTTTAACAAAGCTTTAGAACTAGGTGTCGATTTCCTTGAAATTGATATACAGATGACAAAGGATGGAGAATTGATCATCATTCATGATCCGACAGTAAACAGGACTACAAATGGCAAAGGGAAAGTAAAAGATTTAACTTTAAAGGAAATACATGAGCTGGATGCTGGCAGTTGGTTTCATCCGCGCTTTGCAGGTGAAAAGGTTCCAACCTTCAGTGAATTCTTAGATAAATACGCTGGTGTTACAGGATTGCTCATTGAATTAAAGAAACCTTCATTATATCCTCAAATCGAAGAAAAAGTAGCAAATGAACTGATAAAAAGAGGGCTTGCTTCTGAAGAAAATAAACAACAAATTATTATTCAATCGTTTGACAAAATTTCGTTAAAACGTATCCATCATTTGCTGCCTTCAGTGCCAATTGGTGTTTTGATTAAAAATACAGTTGTAAATGGACTCTCAACAAATGAATTAATTGGTTTTTCCAGTTTTGTTTCCTATGTAAATCCAAAAATTACCATGCTAAACAAGCGTCTATTAAAAAGAATTCAACGCCATGGATTTAAAACAATTATTTGGACTGTTAAAAAGAAAAGCGATGTAAAACTGTTAAGACATTTTGATATTAATGGGATTGTAAGTGATTACCCTGATTACATTTAAAAAGAAAAGGCAGCTCCATTACGGATGCTGCCAAATTTTTTAAAAGAAAACAATATAAATAATGAGTGCTAATACAATTCTGTAAATTGCGAATGGCAAAAGCTTTATTTTATTAATAAGTTTTAAGAAAAATCGAATCGATAGTAAGGCAAATATAAAAGCACTTATGAATCCAGCAATAAAAAACGGCAGAGTATCCATCGTCATATATTGCCAGTTTTTCAGTAAGGAAAGGAAACTTGCACCTGCCATAATCGGCACTGCCATGATAAAGGTAAAATCAGCAGCAGCGCGGTGGCTCATTCCCAAAAGTACACCACCTGATATAGTGGATCCTGAACGTGAGAATCCCGGCCATAAAGAGAAGCATTGAAAAATACCAACTGCTATTGCCTGTCCATATGTGATTTGATCTACAGTTTGCGTTTTAGGCTTCTTCGGTCCGATAATATCAGCAAGGATCATAAACACAGCGCCAATTACGAGGCCAATTAAAACAGTTTTAGTAGAGAATAGGTGTTCGTCGATATAATCATTAAACAAAACCCCTAGAACACCTGCAGGAATTAACCCTACTATAACCTGAGATAATTTAAGCCGTCCTTGACTTGGATTTTTATGCTTAATAAATCTCCCTAATCCTAACATTTCAATAAATCGGTCTTTAAAGGTAACCACAACTGCTAATATCGAACCAAGTTGAATAACTACCTTAAAGGTATTAGCGCCGTGCTTTGTTAAAAACGCTTCTGACTTTAGCCACATATCATCGACAATAATCATATGGCCTGTTGACGAAACAGGAGCAAATTCAGTTACTCCTTCCACCAGCCCTAAAATAATTGCTTTTAAGATCATAAGTAAATCCATGTAGTGAAATCTCCTAACTATTTGTTCCAAAATAATTATTTCAATGAACTTTCCTATTTTACTCATTTTCCAACTTGATAGCAAGAAGAATATTATTCAATTAACCCATTCGAATCGCTTTCACCGCAACTTCAGTCCTATTTTGTGCATTTAGCCTTTTCATAATATTTGAAATATAGTCTCTTACTGTAAATGCGCTCAAATAAAGCTTTAAGGCTGCCTCTGCTGTTGAAGCACCATCTGCCAAAAGCTTAATAATTTCCGTTTCTCTCGGAGACAAGGTAACCGAACTTTTTTCAGATAAATTTGGTTGTTTAATTTCGGCTTGGAT
Source organism: Neobacillus bataviensis (assembly GCF_019969725.1). The sequence continues at coordinate 63,117 of NZ_JAHXYW010000013.1, read as the reverse complement.
AAATTTAGATAACAATTCACCAGAGCTTTGACCAAATTTCATTAATGCTGGATAAAGACTTGTATCTACCGTAAAATGATTTCCTGGACCTTGGTCTAATACAACCCCTCCAATTATTTTTCCTTCCTCCGGAACATAGATAGGAACAATAATTAAGGAAGACAGTTCAAACTTCTTTACATATTTTTCAGGGAGATCTTTTTCGGCAACAGGTATATAAATTGGCTGGAAATTTTTCATTTCGTGCCCTTGTGATTTAAGTTTAACAATACTTTCATTAAGAACTGGGATATTGGTAATTTTCTCAGCGATTACTTTAACTTCCTCATTATTTAATTGATGGCGGAGATGCTGAATTTACAAATATGAAAATGAAAGAAACTTATGTTGCAGATAAAGACCCTATAACACAAGCCGCCACAGGCTTCACTCAAAGCGCGAACACCATTACTATTAATAATGGTGAATTGAAAACCTTGTATTTATGGCAGGATAAAGTTTCTTTATCCAATATGAAGGTGTATTTTGAAATTCCAAGCAACTAAAAAAATATCAACATAGAAAATTTGAGTAAGGATGATAAAAAATGAACTCTACTTATTCAAAACGCGAGAGGTTTAAAAAATGGAGATCAAGGCGCCCTTTTTGGGGGGCAACCTTGTGCATCCTTTCAGGAATAATCATTTTATATGTTCCAGCACAACTTTATGAACTAGCTGCAACCCCAGGAAATATTTTGTTTGCAGGCTTCTTCTTAGGGGGCCTAACATTGTTATTAGGGGTGCTAGGGCATATTATGCCAAAACTTTCAACACTTCTCGGAGTTTTAGCGATTTTCTCTTCTGTTTTATCGATTTTGGGGGCATTGGGCGGTTTATTACTTGGAACAATTCTTGGCATTGTTGGCGGTTCAATGCTTATAGCCTGGAAGCCTGAGCTTGGGACTAGTGAGGCAATCCATCAGCCAAATGAAAATAAATTTGCCGAAGTAGAGGTTGCTTCGGGTAAAGAAACAATTTCAGAACAATAGTGCATCCAACGGATTAGATAAGAATGGTGATGTCATTGACATGTAGAAGTAATGCTTATAAGTTTGTAATCATATTTTTCCTAATAATTGGCGGGCTCTTGATTCCTAATAAGGTCAGTTTTGCCAGTAATTCAACGATTATTGGATTTATTATTGAAGCAACACAAATGGATGGTACTATGAGTGTCCCATCGATGATAGCTGGTGATACATCCCAACAAAAGGATCTGCCAATGCTCGAAATAAAATTCAAAAATCTTACAGCAGAAGGCTTAACCATTAAAAAATTAGTTAAAACTCCAAATGGGATTGTAACGCTTGACATGACTCTAAATGAAACAGTTCATTTTGATAATCTTAGCGTAAGTGTTACAAACGCTGTATTTACTGAGAATTATCTTCCTGATAACGGAAATATCGGACTCAAAAATGTTAAATTATTGTCACATAAAATTACTACAGGAAACTCAAACCTACCTCAATTTAAGTTAAGCAACGATGAAGGAGGTCAAGTCGAGTTAGAGCCAAAAGCCGAAGCAGAACTAATCCAAGTGCAAACCGTACTTGAAGGGCTACTAAGCTTAAAACAGCCATAATAAAGAAGCGATGCCATTTATGGATCGCTTCTTTTCTTTGATTTAGTCATTAATAACTCTCATTACACGTCCATTAAATTTCTTTGCGTAGTACCCTGAACTCAAATCAGCAATAGCAATACCGGTAGAACTTTGTGAACCAATAAATTTTCCGTCACCAAGATAAATGCCAACATGGCCGTCAATTTTATAAGTATCAAAAAATACCATGTCCCCGGGGCGTGCATCACTATACGGAACTCTTGTACCTGTATTTTTTAAAATATCTGTGTGTGCGCCTACTTTAATCCCTGCCTGAGCAAATGCCCAAGATACAAATGCAGAGCAATCGAATCTGCCATTGGCTATATCGGCCGCATTCCTGCCGCCTCCAAAAACATAAACTGAGTTTCCAATATATTTTTCTCCGGCATGGATAACTATATTGATTGCTTCATTTGGTGATATTGGTATTGAAAAATTCACACTTGAAGGATCAGAAGAAAAGGATCCCGTTGCCAATAAGTCAGTTTCTTTTACAGCTAAATTACTATCCTGTTGCTGCAAATTTGCCTTTTCATTGAGTTTTTCCTGTTCCTTTAATTTTAGCTCTTCCTTTAAAGCGTCATTCTGCTGTTTTTGTTCTAAAATAAGGGCCTGCATACCCTCAAGCTCGGTTTTTAAACTATTTAGGTCAGCAAGTTTCTCTTCTACAGTCAATTGTTTCCTTTCGACATCAATCTGATCCTCTTTATGCTGCCTAACAAGATCTTGATCTGCTTCCACAATGGTTGCCACTGCTCCCAATCTGTCTACAAAATCCCTGAAACTCGAGGAACCTAGGAACACATCTATGTAACTTACCTTTCCACCACTTTCTTGAAAAGAGAGGGCTCGCTTTTTTATTATTTCATTACGTTTGTCTATTCTTCCTTTTATGCTAGAAACCTCTTTCACTAACTCTTCTACTTCCTTCTTTGAAGCGATTACTTTTGCTTCGGTCTGGACGATCATATTATTATTATCAATAATTGCCTGATCAACTCTTTCGATTTGTTCTGTCAGCTTTGTAAGTTCATCTTGAACCTTAGTAATTTCCTCATTCGTTTTGTTCAGTTCATTTTGGATTCCTGATCTTTGATTCTGAATACTATTTATCCCCTCTGCCTTAACATCCGACCCCGGCATTACACTAAAGCTACCAAGTAAAAAAATTAGCGCAGCACTAAATGGCATTAGTTTTTTATGCAAATCTGTTCCCCTGCCCTCTAAAAAAGATTCAAAATATCTAGTGTTATAGAAATTTATCTTTGAAGACTAGAAAAAAACTGCCAATTTCTACTTCGTTTCTCATTATCTATGTAATGTAATATCCAATCTAACTATTGGTCTATATGTATGTGAGACTATAAGCATGGATAATACCCAATATCATCCTATTTCATCTATATTAGAAGTATAACATCATATTTTGGCAAATAAGTATTTTTAATATTACAATTTTATTTCAACTTGGAATTTTTGGGTATTAACAAATTTTATTAAATAAATAAAAAACCACAATCCCTTGATTTGGCTAGAGATTGTGGCTTTCAATGTTTTAAGTAGTTATGATTGCGTCTCAATGTTGGATACTTCTCCTTTTATTTTTGAAAGACTTTACTGTGTTTTTACCAGTTCTCTAAAACTATTCTTTCCACGTTCTACAAGATTAAAATGAGTATTTCTTGCAAGTTTAACATAGTCCTTTCGAACTTGGAGCCACGCATTACGCCTTTCCCTTGCATATGAGACACTAGCTTCAGCACTTTTTTCTAAATTATCCTCTAATTGGTCCACAACATAAATGAAAGATTTAATTGGGGTTAGCGCGAGTTTCTCTAACTGTCCAGTAACCTCTTTCAATTGTGCTTTTAAGTCTTCACGGTCGTTATTGGTTACAGCTTCCTCTTTGACAGCCTCTTTACGGGAATTGATTTGATGCAACAGCTCAGTTGTCAATTCTTTATTGGTCTTTTTTGATTGATCGTACATTTTTGCAATGGATTTTCTGTATTGCTTATTGAATTTGATGACTTCTTTCAATGCATTAATATAGGCATCCTCACGGTTTTCGCGAGCCTTTTCTGCGCGTTCCTGAGACTGCTCATATTGGTCCCAAAATGTTTTTACAAAAGAACCCAAAGCTACTGATTCCTCTGCTAATGGCAGCTCTTTTTCTTCCACAGCTGCTGCTTCATTTTTCTTCTGTGCCATTGTTCTTCCTCCTCCTGCTATTATTTTCTTTCTCTATTGGATCCTTCTTTTGAAACGAAGGGAGATAGAGCTCAAAGAAACTGGTATACATTTTGAAAAATTGATCCAAAAGCGATTGATATGTTTCTAACTGATTCGCATAGCCTTTTAAGTATGTAACACCAGCTTTTGTTATTGAATATCTTCTCTTAGCAGGACCTGTTCCTGTTGTATCCCATTCTGAAGATACAAGCTCGTCCTTTTCCAGTTGTCTTAGGAGCCTATATAAATTCCCCTGATCAAGTGTCTTAAACCCGAATGCCTCTAGCTTCTGGCTTAGTTCATACCCGTGAAGAGAAACCTTGCTAAGAAGCAATAAAATAAATGGCATAACAAAGTTTTTTGATGGATTAACAGTTTGTTTATCTTGGTTTACCATATCTTTATCACCTCACCTATGTGTATTTTACACCTATAAGTAATATTTTGTCAATCTTGTAAATAAATATTATTAAAACTTGAATTTAATTGTTTACAATTTACTAAACAGGGTTATAAACTTATTAAAAATGATAAGGTGGTGTAAAATGGAAGAAGCAAAATTTAGTAAATCTGGTGTTCCATATATGCATTTTGGCAGCGGGCAACCATTGGTCCTGATTCATGGTCTGGGTGAAGTTAAAGAAGGATGGCATAATCAATTTGAACTAGCCGACCAATTTGAGTTGATTATTCCAGACTTACGCGGCCATGGAGAATGTACCAAAACAGAGGGAATTACTATTCAAAATTTTGCTGCTGACGTCATTGGCTTACTTAAAGAATTAGAAATTGAAAACGCCCACATTCTTGGTCTATCAATGGGTGGAGCAGTTGCACAGGAAATCTACCGCCAGGAACCCTCCCTAGTCCGTTCTCTCGTGTTGATAAGCACATTCCATTATTTCCCTAAAAAACTTAAAAGCATATTATTTGAAAATCGGAAAGCAAAGTTTGAATCCCTATCCTCATCAGGCAGTCAAATTGAATATTTAGCACATATGGCCCTTTACTCTTGGAATCAAGGTATTATGGAAAATTTCAGCCACATTTTCCGGCCAAAACATCAGATTTTCATTGATTCTTTGAAGACCTGTTTCGAAGTAAATAATCTTTCCTTGTTACCTAAGATACAGGTACCCACCCTAATTATCGGCTCTCAATTTGATTCCGTTTTACCTGTTTGGATTCAAGCATGTATGCATAAGTTAATTCCTCATTCTAAGTTTATCATAATGAGGAATACCGGTCATCTTGCTAAACTGGAAGTAAAGAACCGGTTTAATAGTCTTCTTAGGAATTTCCTTACCCAGCAAAACCATGCTGCTTAAAAAAGATAAGCGGGTAGGATAAAATTCCTTTCCCGCTTATAATTTATTCGTAAAATATAAAAATTATACAAGTACCTCTTGAATTTCCTGTGAACGAGCCGAAAGCCATTTGTCCCAAATTTCAGCGAACATTCCTGTCAATGCTAGTGAAACATGTCCACCTTCATAAACCTCATAAGTTTTATCCTCACTTGAAACAAGGTCCATTACTGGAAGGCTTTGCTGCTCTAAGACAAGTGTATCGCGTGAACAAGAAAAGATGAAAAGCGGGCACCTAATATTCTTTAAATCTACTTTCCTGCTGCCAATCACCAATTCTCCCTTTAAGAGTTTATTATCCTTATAGAGGTCATTGAACAACTGCTTGAATGCTGCACCTGCAAACGAAGCAGTATCCTTTGTCCATTTATCCATTCTGCGCCATTTTTCAACATATTTGTCATCATGTGCCCGGCTGATCAGGTTCATTTTAGGACTTCCATAACTTGGTGATAACATCCTAAACATTAAATACAGAAATTCAGATGGAATTGTCTCATGGGCGTCAGCAAAGCGGTCAAAACTTAGCTCTCCTTTTTGCAGCCCCTCGAGCCATTTATCAGGAACGATACCAACACTGAAATCAATTGGAACGGCAGCAAGTGATAAATTCTTAATTGGCAATTTTGTTATTGAAGCCAGGATGGCTGCTATTGTTCCGCCTAGGCAGTATCCGGCCAGTGATATTTCCTTTGCACCTGAGTGTCTTAAAGCTCTTTTAAGCGAGTTTTCCAAATAATCAATGATATAATTGTCGAGAGTAATGTCGAAATCTTCAAGGCCGGGAGCACCCCAATCCAACAGGTAGACATCATAGCCGCGAGCTGTAAGACCGCCGACAACGCTGCTACCTTCACCAACGTCTAAAATGTACACCTTATTCAACAGAGAGTAAATTAAAAATACTGGAACTGCATGCTTTTTTTCCTTTGCGGGATGATACCATAAAGTTGTTTTATTTTTTTTCCAAACACATTGACGTGGTGTGGGTATTATCTCTGGTTTGGGTTTGGTCATAATTTTATAAAGTTGGTTCCAACGTTTCGTTTCTTTTTCCAAGTTTAAGAGTGGAATAAAGTTGGTTCCCAGTGCTTTTGTGCTCATTATTTTCATTGCTCCTTTCAATATTATTTAGTTATTTTAGCACCCGTAAGTACTAGATCTTTCTCCTGCTTTTTTTCCGATTCTTTTTTCACCTTTTCCCTATCTTTTTCAATAATACCTAAATCCATTTTGATTCTCTTTAACAGCTCTATTTCCTTCCGCAATTCTTGGAGGTCATCTTTAATTTTTTGATTTTCTGCCAGCTCGTGAGCCATCTTTTGGAATTCAGTCTTCATTTGCATGACGATATTTACTACTTCTTCAAACATTCCTAAATTTTGTTTAGTTTTGGAGCTAACACTGTCTTGTAAATTCCAAATTTGTTCTTCTAATATATCAATTTTTTCTTCCGTTTGAATCGAAAGCTTTGCGGCATTAGCGATATCTTTCTTTGTCGGGATATTCATTAAAGCCGCAATAAGCTCTTGGTTTTTTCTAATTAGTTCTAGGTAAAAGGAATAGGTGTTGAGGCCGAAACTTGCTGTGCGAACAAATTCTTTATTGTCTGTCAGCTTATATAATAGGTCATTTACTTGTTTGTCCCACATTTCACTCAACTTCTTGAATCCAAATAATGGATCAAAGATTTTTTCACTTGACATGCCGCAGCACTCCTTGAATTATGATTTTGTAAGTTCCTCTGGTTTTTCCATGTATTTATTCAGCGGGAACATCAGAGCTTTAATTTGTCTAGCAAAAAAATTGACAAACCCTTTTTGATTTTCATAGAGCAGATTTCCAGCTTGTTTCACAGTTTTGATATATTGCATTCTTCCTTTTTTCCTTAAAACCATATATTGTTCAATCATTTCTAGATATTTCTCAATCGCCTGGAAATTCCCGATAGTTTGACACGGCGTGCTTAAAAGCGAAACTGCTTTTTTTTGAATTTCATCAATTTGTGCATTAATATCCTCATATGACTGAATCGGAAAGAAATGCTGCAGGGCGGTAGTTGACATCAAAAATTCACCCCGTGCAGTCTTTTCCCATTCAGCAAATTCCCTTGTAAATTGTTCGGCTACTGCTTTTAAATTCCCTTGATTCCGTTTGAAACTTTCATATAATTGAATAATCTCTTTTAAGAAGGCTTCATCACGATTTTCAACACGCTTTACCCATTCATCTAATTCACGGAATGCATGTCTCCAAATCAAGTCCAAACTAGAAAGTGATATTGCATTATCAATATCTGCCGTTTCAAAGGCTGGTTCTTTTACCGTTTCTATTGTCTCGTTAACTTTTTTCTTTCTCGTTTTAGTCTCTTTTAATGATTCTTTTTCGTTATCCTTTTTAGAAGCCATCTTTCTCACACCCTTTTAAGATTTTCTTGATTTTGGCTCTGTTTAAATTTGTTGTTGATTTGCGCTCCAGGCGCTTCGCCTTCCGCTCCAATCAACGGTGATAAAAATGCTTTTAACACAACCTAGATTTTAAATTTGTTTGAAATCTTGGTGAATTTCTATGGGGTCTATTATATTGAAGTCTGTTTAAATGGGAACTGCACCCATTCATCTTGAGGTATATTGGATTTATGTACCTAATTAAACTATACTTGAGCTTTTTCTTCCTCTTTGCGGAGCATTCTTCTTAACAACTTACCTACAGAGGATTTAGGCAGATCATCGAGTATTTCAATTTCTTTAGGTACCTTATAAGGAGCAAGGTTTAATTTCGCATATTCAATTATTTTATCCGGTGTTATAGAAGCATCTGGTTTTAATTTTATAAACGCCTTGACGGTTTCTCCTCTGTAAGTATCCGAAATGCCCACAACAATGGCCTCCTCGACCGCTTCATGCTGATATAGCACTTCCTCAATTTCACGTGGATATACGTTATAACCGCTAGCAATAATAATATCTTTTTTACGGTCTAGGATATAGAAATATCCATCTTCATCCATTTTGGCAATATCACCTGTAAATAGCCATCCATCTTTCAAGACCATTTCGGTATCACTTGGACGTTTCCAATATCCTTTCATTACTTGCGGACCGCGGAGAATAAGTTCACCAACTTCTCCAATAGGGACATTAACAAAACCAGATTCCGTTTCCTTTACAATTCTCGCTTCTGTGCCTGGCAACGGTATCCCGACACTCCCTAATTTTCTCGGAAGGAACGGAGGCGTGGAAATGGCCGATGGCGAGGTTTCAGAAAGTCCGTAGCCATCTACTAATCTTGCACCTACTCTTTTTTCAAACATTTTTACTTGCTCGATCGGCAGAGGGGCACCGCCGCTTCCTAAATAATAAATATCGCCAATATTACTTTCCTCTAAATTGGGATGACTATTTAGTGCAAATATCATCGTTGGTACCGCTGTCAGCTGGAATGGCTTTTCTCGTTTAATGAGCTCTAATAACTCGTTTACGTCAAATCGAGGTAAAATCAATTGGTTGCAGCCAATTCTTATGGCAGAGAGAGCATTGCAAGATAAACCATATACATGAAACATTGGAAGGACACTGATGATTTTAAAGTTTTCTGGTTTTTCATCAACAGCATTATACGTAAAATCACATACCTGAATAATATTAGCTAATAAATTATGGTGAGTAAGCATAACCCCCTTAGATACACCGGTTGTACCACCAGTGTATTGTAAAATGGCCACATCCTCTTTTATGTCGATTGGAATCTCGGGAATGACATTATCATGGGTTAAAAAGTCTTCAAAATAACAATCACCGTCAGCTAACTGAATTCTATTACCGCCAAACCCTACAACAATTATTTTTTTCAATGAGGTTTTTGGCTGAACCTGCTTAACCCTAGGATAAAGTGCCTCAAACACAACCATATATTCAGCTTCAGAATCTTTTAAAACATATTCGATTTCTCTTTCTACATACATCGGATTAACTTGAACAGAGATGCCTCCTAATCGGAAACTCGCAAAAAGGGTAAATATGTAGTGAGGACAGTTCGGGAGCATAATCGAAATTCGATCTCCCTTTTTAAATCCTACCCGATAAAACGAGGCAGCCAACCACTCAGAAATCATTCTTGATTCTTTATAGCTCCAGGACCTTCCCAAGAAAGTTAATGCAGGTTTTTCGTTATAAATGTTTGATGCCTGCTTCAGTAGGTCAAATAACGAATCATACTCAATTGAAACAAGTTCATTGATTCTAGGATCATAAAATTTTAACCAAGGTTTTTTCTGATAATCCACACTTTTTCCCTCCCAATTCTTCTTCGATATAAATATGGAAGAAGCTGTAATCAACTAAATTATAAGAGAATTTGAATAGATTTTGATAATTGATACTGTGATGTTCACAAAATATTCGGTTATTAATCAGTCCCAGAGAACTGGGACTGATTAATTATTTCTGAATTTTATAATCCTTTAAAAGCTAAACGATAAATTCTCACAAGTTCACTAACAAGCGGTAATTTAGGATTTGGAATTGTATCTTGGTCATGGAAGGCATGTTCAGCAAGTTCATTTACTTTGCTTTCAAACTCTGTTTTATCAACGCCTGCCGCTTTGATGCTAGGTGGCATATCTAATTCTTCGGCCAGCTTAATAATGGCTGCTATTAAACTTTCCACCCCTTCTTCTGTAGTGCTGGCAGGAAGGCCAAGCATTTTAGCCAATTCCGCATAGCGTTTGTCTGCAATGAAATGCTCATATTTCGGGAATGTCATAAATTTTTTTGGCTTCATGGCGTTAAAACGAATGACATGCGGCAGCATTATAGCGTTGGCACGACCGTGCGGAATATTAAATTCAGCACCAAGCACATGGGCGAGACTATGATTAATTCCAAGGAAGGAATTAGCAAAGGCCATTCCCGCAATCGTTGAGGCATTATGTATCTTTTCACGGGCAAGCTCATCACTGCCATCCCTGTATGCCCTTGGTAAATATTCAAAAACCAATTGAATCGCTTTTAAAGCCAATCCATCAGTATAATCATTCGCTAACACCGAAACATATGCTTCAATTGCATGTGTCAAAACATCCATTCCGGTATCTGCTGTTACATGGCTTGGGACTGTCATGACAAATTGTGGATCTACAATCGCAACATCTGGTGTCATCTGCATATCAGCGAGCGGGTATTTCCTATTTTTTTTCTTATCTGTGATGACTGAGAAGGCAGTAACTTCTGATCCTGTTCCAGAAGTGGTCGGTATCGCAATAAATTTTGCCTTTTCACGGAGTAGGGGGAATTTAACCACACGCTTGCTTGGATCAAAAAATTTTTGGGTTAAGCTGTGAAAGTCAGTTTCTGGGTGTTCGTAAAACAGCCACATTGCTTTTGCTGCATCCATTACGGAACCGCCCCCAAGGGCAATGATACAATCCGGCCCAAACTTTCTCATCCGGTCTGCCCCGCTCATGACCGTTTCAACACTTGGCTCCGGTTCAATGTCATAAAAGGTTTCGAATTGGATTTTATTAGGATTCTTTTTTAAATAATACAGAACTTTATCTACATAGCCATTTTTTAGAGGGCTGCCGCTCGTCACAATAAATGCCTTTGAAATGGCTGGAATGGATGCAAGAGTTTGAATGGAGTTTTTTTCAAAGAAAATCTGTGATGGCACTTTAAACCACTGCGTCATGGTTCTTCTTTTTGCTACTTTTTTAATGTTAATTAAATTAGCTGCTCCTACGTTTTGTGACACAGAGTTCCCTCCATAAGTCCCGCATCCAATTGTTAAGGACGGTAAAGATGTATTATAGATATCACCAATCGCCCCATGGGTTGAAGGTGTATTAACAATAATTCGTCCTGCTTTCATTCGAAGGGCAAAAGCATCGATAGCATCCTGATCCGATGTATGAATTGCCGCTGAATGACCAAGGCCCCCATATTCGAGTGTTTCTTCGGCAATTCGTAATCCTTCTGCAAAGCTATTAACCTTGTAACAGGCCAAAATTGGGCTTAATTTTTCACAGGATAATGGATAGTTCGGCCCTACTCCTTCAATTTCAGCCATTAATATTTTAGTATTTACTGGAATATTTACACCTGCCATTTTTGCAATCATGGCTGCGGGCAACCCGACAATCATTGGATTAAGCGATGCTGTCTTTGGATCAATCGCAATCCGCTCAACCATTAAACGTTCTTCTTCATTTAAGAAATAACACTGGTTTTCAATTAACTCCTGCCTAACTTCATCATAAATCTCTTGGTCGATAATAAGTGCTTGCTCAGAGGCACAAATCATGCCATTATCAAATGTTTTGGATAAAATAAGGTCGTTGACCGCCCGCTTAATATTGGCTGTTTTTTCTATGTAACAAGGCACATTCCCAGCGCCGACGCCAAGAGCCGGTTTTCCTGAACTATAGGCTGCCGTTACTAAGTTAGGTCCTCCCGTTGCAAGGATGAGAGATATCTTTGGATGCTTCATTAAGGCTTGAAAGGCTTCATGAGATGGAACTTCAATCCACTGGATGCTATTTTCAGGAGCACCTGCATGTATCGCTGCTTCCTTTAGCAATTCTGCAGTTCTGACACAGCATTTCTGAGCATATTTAGGAAAAGCAAAGATGATTGGATTCCTTGTTTTAAGTGAAATTAACGATTTAAAAATAACGGTCGAAGTTGGATTTGTAATCGGGATGACACCTGCGATTACACCGACTGGCTCGGCCATCTCAACCATTCCTTCATTCTCATTTTCACTTATCACACCTACGGTTTTCATGTCCCTAATGTTGTTATAGATGCATTCCGTCGCAAACATATTTTTAAAGACTTTATCTTCATAAACACCTCTTTTTGTTTCTTCTACTGCAAGCTTCGCTAGCTCCTTATGGTGCTCAAGTGCGGTCAATGACATTTCTTTTACGATTTTATCCACCATTTCTTGATTGTAACAGCGGAATTCACTCAGAGATTTTGCTCCATTATTTCCTAAGACGTCAATCATAAGAGCGACATCATGATTTTCTTGTACAACTCTTTCCTTCACTGACATTTAGCATCCCTCCAGATTATCTATTATTCTGGCTAAAATATATCATGGTCTCTGCTGCAAATTTTGTTGAATTTTGCGCAAAAATGAATGAATAACCATTCATTTTTTCATAATTCATAAATTGTTCACAATCATCATCGAACGATACTATCTATAAAAGGTAAAATAAAAAAACACAAACCCATGTTCTTGAGTTTGTGTTTACTTTATCAACCTGTATTACGCAATCCAGCAGATATTCCACTTATGGTAAGTAATACTTCAGTTAAAAGTTCATCATTCGGCTCTTCCTGTTTACGTAATTCCTTGATTAACTCTACCTGTAAAAAATTCAAGGGATCAACATATGGGTTTCTTCTAAATACTGAATCTTTAATGTTAGGTGTGTGATCCAACAATTCTTTATCGCCCGTAATTTTCAATAAAATTTCCTTAGTTTTTACATATTCTTCTAATATATTTGTGAAAATCCTATCAGCAATCTCTTTATCTTCAACAAGTGTTAAATACTCCTTGGCAGTCGTTATATCTGCCTTCATTAATGCCATTTGCAGATTATCCACGGTAGATTGAAAGAATGGCCACTTTAAATACATTTGCTTTAGAAGCTCCATATTTTGCTTACTTCTAGAAGCAAAGCTTTCTAAACCTGTTCCTGCAGCATACCATGCCGGCAGGAGCTGGCGGCTTTGAGTCCAGGCAAAAACCCATGGTATTGCCCGTAAATCTTCAAATCGTCCGCGATTTTTTCGACTCATCGGTCTTGAGCCAATATTTAAATCACCTAATTCTCTTAATGGCGTAGCCTCGTTAAAGTAAGTCAGGAAGTCAGAGTCACCAAAAACGAGTTCTTGGTATTTGCCCAAAGCAGTGCTTGAAATTTCTTCTATTGCTTCTTCCCATATTAGTTCCCTCAGGTTCCCTTGTTCCGCTTCATTCGAAACATGTGTTGCTGCCCGCAGCAAAGTTGAAGTTGCCTGCTCTAAACTACGGTAAGCGATATCCTCAAGTAAATAACGGGCAGATAACACCTCTCCTTGCTCCGTAATTTTAACCCCATCCCCGATGGTTTCAGCTGGCTGTGATAAAATGCTTTTATTTAAGGGACCACCGCCACGTCCTAAAGAACCTCCGCGTCCATGGAAAAATTTAAGACCAATTTGATACCTTTTTGCCATTTCATGAATTTCGATTTGCGCTTTATATAGCTTCCAATTCGCAGTTAAGGTACCTCCATCTTTGCTGCCATCTGAATAGCCCAGCATAATTTCCTGTTGGTTCCCTAGGATTTGCAAATGATTACGGTAAACAGGCATTTCAAAGAGTGTCTCCATTATTTTAGGCCCGGAGGTTAAATCATCAATGGTTTCTAAAAGTGGAGCAACATTTAAGTGACTTTCCAATGCCCCATCTGAATGAAGCCTGTAGATGCCTGCTTCTTTTGCCAATACCAGAACCTCTAACAAATCGCTAGGTGATTTTGTCATACTGACAAGGTATACAGATATAGATCGTTTACCGAATTCTTCATGTGCATTCTTAATCATTTGGAATACTTTAATCATTTCTTGCGTTTCTTTAGAATAATCCTCATTTAATAAAAGAAGTGGACGTGGGTCGATCAGAATACTTTGAAGAATTTTCAACTTTTCTTCTTCTGCAAGTTCAGCGTAATTTTCACTGATCCGGACTTTTTTCAAAATCTCTGTAATCGCTGCTTCGTGTTCACCGCTGTGATTTCGGATATCAAGTGTAGCTAAATGGAATCCAAACAACTGGACTTGACGAATCAGCTTCTGAATTGTTTTTAATTCATGAGCAGCTGGATGATGATGTTTAAGACTATTTTGAATCAAGTATAAATCTGTTAATAATTCATCGGCAGTTTTATAACCGATACCTGATTTACCAACTTGCTTTATACGCTCAATAATGATCGCAAAAGCACGACGGTATACTTCCGTTTTTACAGGCCACTTTTTATCATCGGATAAATAATAGTCCTCTTTTTCCTCGAGATAGTTTATGAGTTCGCTGCTTACTTCCACTCTTGTAGTAGAATGGCTGTATCGCTTCATTAAATCCACTAAAACAGCTTTATATTTTTTTAGGACAAGCCTTCTTTGCCTTAGCAATGTTTCCCATGTTATATCATGGGTCACATTCGGATTTCCATCACGGTCGCCGCCAATCCATGAGCCGAAGCGAAGGAAATTTGGAACTTGCCAGTCGGTTTGTGGAAAATTTGTTTCTAAGCTTGCTTCCAATTCACGATGAATTTCAGGGAGCACATCAAAAAGAGTTTGATCAAAATAATACAATCCATTTCGAACTTCATCCATAACTGTCGGTTTATAATGCCGTAATTCATCTGTCTGCCATAGAATTGTCACTTCATTAAATAAACTCTCTTCGAGCTTATTTTTTTCTTTTTTTGTAAGCAGTGGATGGTCAAGATTTTTTAAGATATCCGCGATCCTTTGTTGAATTTCAAGAATCGACCGCTTTGTTGCCTCTGTCGGATGGGCGGTGATAACAAGTTCAAGGGACAATGTATGTAAAACATTTTGAATTGTCTCTTCTTCAATATCGTTTTCTTTAAGTGCCAAAATTGCACTTTCAATTGAATCAGGTTGAACATTATTATCATCTTGAAGTTGGTATTGTCTTCTTCTCCGAATTCGATGATTTTGTTCAGCAGCATTGATTAAATGGAAATACATTGAAAATGCACGGATGATTTGTTTCCGCATTGGAGTGCTAAGAGAAGATATTTCTTGTTTTAAGGCCGCATATTCGTCTTGGCTAAAGTCCGTACGAAGATTTTTGCACATTAGCCGTATTTTTTCGACTTTGTCAAATAAATCAGTTCCACCATGGCTAATAAGAATTTCACCAAGTATTTTCCCTAATAACTTAACATCGCGACGTAATGGAAGACTGCTGTCATTTAGTTTCAATTCAGTTGCCATACCTTTTCACCTTCCCTTTCTGTAATTCGGTAAAATTTTTATTTATTAATATAACATAACTTTAGTAGAATTGTTAAAAAAATGTTTTCTTTTTTTTCAAAAAATAGAGAAAAAATTTTTAATATAAAAAAAAACCGTAAAATACAGGTTTTTTTGCATTCGCGTTAGCTTATTTTTCTTTATCAAATACAAGGACATACGTTTTCCGATCATCATTGTCATAGGATACTACCACGGAAATAATTGTTTGATTATCATCCTCGAGCTGGATTGTTTTGTTTGTACCTCCTTCAATTTTAATGGAAGAACTACTGTAGGCAGCTGTTGAGTCAATTGTTATTGTTTTTACATCACTTGCAACCGTAATATGGTAGGTAAATTCATTGGACGAGAAAGTACTGTCCCAAGTACCTGTGGAAACAGATAAGGCTGACAGCTTGGCCTTTGTTGTTTTTTGAACGGATCCTGAACCGCTGCTGACTTGTTGCAAGGAAGGTAGAATAGAACTGCTTCTGTTATTTTGTGGTGAAGCGTTCATTTGTGAATTCGTCGCTGAGGCTTTCGATACATGAATGGTATAGGTTCTTTGATCCCCGTTTTCCGCAGTTACAACAATAGGAATATCCGTCTTCCCAACCGGAAGTTCTATTTGAATCCCCGCTTCATTCATTGCAGCTCCATTCACGCTAATGACAGATGTACTTTCGATCGCAGAAGCTGTGACAGTAATTGCTGAAACCACGTTTGTTACATCGATGTTATAATCGGCTATCATGGACGAAAAAGCTGGTGATAATTTTCCTGTTGAGAGTTTAATATCTTTTAGCAGATTGTTATCATTTTGTTCTCTTGTTACCGTTAGCGTATACGTTTTCGTTGTATGGACTCCGTCATTAACCGTAAATGTGAACGTATTTTCACCGGTTTGAAGGTTAAAAGCGACTTCATTGCCCTCTGCAAGTGCTTTACCATTGATGGAAATGGAGGAGGCTGGATCGGCACTTTCGGCATGGAGTGTAATCGTATTAACATCATTTGCAACAGTAGCAGTATATTCAAAGATCTCTGCAGAAAAATCTTTGTCCAGAGCTATCCCTTTTATCTCTAACATCGAAAGTGAATTTGCTTCGACTTGTGCAATACTTTCGGCTGATGCGGTTGGTATATACGAAACCGTCCCCAAACTAACCAATGAGACCGCCAACATGGCGTGAATACCTTTCTTTTGTATCATTTTAAGCATAGTTAATCCTCCTATCTGCTTTCCTATTGGAAATGAAATTTGGACTAACTGTAACACTTGATGCTTAAGTTTATCTTAATTTTTGAAAAAAAAATGCCGCAAACTGTTTTAGTCAGTTTGCAGCATATCGGTTATCTTTGTTTGAATTCCTCTAATTTTGAAGAAATGACTACAGCTGCTTCTTCATCTGAAATTTGGATTGCTTTTTTAAAAAGAGAATTTGCTAATGAACCCATTGGACCAGTGGCATTTATATCTAGAAAGCCTGTTAAACGAGTCTTATTCTTATTTAATGCCGTTGCTTCAAAATACCCTTCCCCAATGTACTTTTCGTTCTTACGCCTTAATTCAAAGCTTACTTTTCTTGGTTCATTCCACTCTTTTATGTCAATTAGCAAAGTCACCTTTTTTTTCACTATACCGAGGTCACTCTTAAACTCCCAGCTGATAAGCCGTTCATTTATATTTTCATGCAAGATATAACCTGGTACAAGTGGGGCCCAATTATTCGCATCTCTTATGAAATCCCAGATGACTTCGATAGGGATATCTATTTCTAAATGTTGGAGTTCGCTTGGCATTTGTATCCCTCTTTCGTTTTCAAAGTAAAAGACCTTCAATTGGTTGAAGGTCATTTTCTTAATATATATGTTTTATTTTACTGAGTATGTCAAAAGGAACTGGTTGATTCTTTCAGCGGCTTCAGATAGCCGTTCGTGCGGCTGGACCATGGCAATTCTGACATAACCCTCGCCTTGTGCTCCAAAAGCATCACCTGGAATGACCGCCACGCCTGCTTGGTCAATCAATTCAAATGCAAATTCCCGTGACTTCCATCCTGCTGGGATTTTTGCCCATACGAACATCGTGGCCGGAGACTTAGCCACCTGCCAACCGCTTTTTTCAAGACCCTCTACCAGAGCATCACGACGAATCTCATACTGTCCTGCTTGTTCTTTAAGAAATGAAAAATCAGAAGTTAGGGCCTTGACCGCGGCTTTTTGAATCGGATAAAAAATCCCATAATCAATATGTGATTTAAATGAAGCCAAAATATCAATTACTTGTTTATTTCCAACCACATAACCAATTCGACAGCCAGCCATGTTAAAGGTTTTAGATAATGAGTTAAATTCAATACCGACTTCTTTTGCCCCTGGAACTGCCATGAAACTAATTTTCGGGTTTTCATCAAAAATCAATTCTGAGTAAGCAAAGTCATGTACAATTAAAATATTATGAAGCTTGGCAAAGCGAACGATCTCTTCAAAGAAGCTTTTATCTGCAAGAGCGGTTACCGGATTCCCGGGATAACTAATAATCATCATTTTTGTTTTCTTCAATACTTCTAAAGGAATATCTTCAAGTTTGGGTAAAAAGCGATTCTCAGCCAATAATGGCATGGGATATATAACCCCTCCAGCGATGTTGACGCTTGCTTCATAGATTGGATAGCCAGGATCCGGTACCAATACATAATCACCAGGGTCTATAATTGCTGATGCTAAATGGGCCAGCCCATCCTGAGACCCCATTAATTGCAGCACTTCGCTTTCAGAATCAAGGTTAACTGAATAGCGTTCTTTGTAAAAATAAGTGACCGCTTCGTGAAATTCAGGAATGCCCTTTAAAGTATATCCATAGGTTCTCGGGTCTTGGGT
The DNA here is from genome assembly GCF_019969725.1 of Neobacillus bataviensis. The sequence continues at coordinate 44,936 of NZ_JAHXYW010000013.1, read as the reverse complement.
GAATTCAACCAGCGTATCCATAACAAACTTTGGCGGTGCAAAATCTGGACTGCCAACACTTAAATCAATGACATCCTTCCCATTCTTAATCGCTTCCTGCTTTCGGTCCGCAATTTCTTGAAAAATACTTGATGACATTTTTTGCAGTTTTTCCGATGCAACAAATTTCATAGCACATTCCCCACAATCATTTCCTATTTGAATTTTTCGTAGAATAATAATTTTATTTATTTTAACATATTTCAGATTATAGCAATCTACTATTATGCAATCCACCATGCAAAATACCCATTGATTATTATTGGCTCCTATTTTAAGATATTAGGATAGGTTTGAATTTTCGGAAAAGTCAACTAGATCATGGGGGGAGCTTGAGTTGAAATTCATTCAATATGTTTTATTTTTCCTAGGATTAATTTTTTTTGGCTTAGGAAATGCAATTGCCGTAAAAGTAAAATATGTGGGACTGCACCCATGGGAAGTTCTTAATGTAGCACTTTATCAGCATTTCGGATTAACGATTGGCACTTGGGGAGTCATTTGTGGACTCTTTTTGATCATCGTTTCTTTGTTTGTTGATCGAAGATATATTAGTATAGGAACAATCTTAAATGCCTTATGCATTGGTCCAATCATGGACTTTTTCCTTTGGCTGGATATACTCCCAAAAGCAACAAATACTTGGGTTGATTATTTCATCCTCCTTTCCGGAATTGTCATTACCGGAATTGGCGGCGGAATGTATGTAGCGGCTGGGATTGGTGCCGGCCCGCGGGATGGCTTTATGCTCTCTATTTCTGATAAATCAAAGTTGTCGGTCAGCCAGGCACGAATCATTGTTGAAAGCCTTGTTTTAGTTTTCGGATTCCTTTTAGGAGGTCCGATATTTATCGCCACTTTTATTTATACCTTTATCCAGAGTCCTGTTTTTCAACGTTCATTAAAGTTTTTTAAAGGATTTGTAGCATCTATCCAAAAAAAGAGAAATCCCACTCAAAAAGGGATTGCCATATAACACAAACCCAATTCAAGCCCTCACCATAATAAGTGAGGGCTTTTGGTTAAAGCTTATAGGATGATGACCAAACCTCTTCGAGTATTTCTCTAAATAATTCATCGAGCAGTGGTGTGATGTCTTCCTTCGATACAGATAATGTTTTCGTATAAACCTCTATGCGTTTGATTTCTTTTTCAATAAATTCATTAATAGCCGTAACTTTTGGTTCAAGATTTAGCTCGTCACCTTTTATTTTTCGCACTAATAATGTATTGATTTCGTCTTTCAGCTGACCTTCTTCAAGAAGGTCTTTAACCAGTTCCTGAAATTTATTTGGGGGCACTGTATTATATTTTTCAATCCATTTACACGCTAAAATGGGCCTTAATACGTAAAAGTATTTTTTGATTTTGATGTGTTCACCTTGAAGATAATCCCGGTAATTTCCCTTTGCCATATTTAAATAATGATGAAGAGCGGATTGCGGTAAAAATACTTGGTTTTGAATAGCCCTCATTTTTTCCACTAATGAAAAAGCTTGATAGTAAACAATTCCAGAATGGAGCCATTCCATAAGCGGCGGGTTGGACTTTTTAAAAAGTCTTAAAGCTTTTCGAATTTCCCAGCCATTAATATCAAGAAGTTCATTAATTGGAAGCTCAATCACATCTCGCTTTTGGTCAATCGACAAATACCATTCTTTTTTATGGACATAAATAAACCTGACATCGTAGTCACTGTCCTTAGAAGGAAATCCCCATGCCCGACTCCCTGATTCAACCGCATAACAAATTTTCACATCATACTGATTTTCGATTCTATTAATTTCTTCAAGAATCTTCTCTCTCAAATTAATCTCTCCTTAAACCATTCCTTGTCCATAGACTTTGACAAAACTTGCGATAGTCCTGATGGAATCGTTGTACCCAATGGCCCTTCTTCCCAGGTAATTGGCGAGCTTCAAAAGAGGAAATTGGGACTATCTCTTGAATGGAATTGGTTACAAACATCTCGTCGGCATCAAGTGCTTGTTCTAAAGTATAAAGGCCTTCTTTTACACACAGGCCAATCCTCCCCGCTAGTTCTATTACAAATTGACGTGTTATGCCATTTAAAATACCAGTGCATAAGGCCGGGGTGTAGAGTTCCTTGTCTTTAATCCAAAAAATATTGGAGACAATCCCCTCAGCTAAATGTCCATCCGCAGTTAAAAAGATTCCTTCTTGCTCGAGGGATGGCCCAATTTCTCTTTTTGCCAGCAAATTATTCATAAAATGATGGGATTTAAGACGCGCTTCCCCCTCGGGTGTGTTACGTTTCAGCTTTAAAAGGGTGGCCTTTTTTTCGAATAATTCGCCAGCGAGTGGCAGCTCTTTTGGAAAAATAATAAGGTTCGGCTCCAAGAAAGGTTCTGTCTGCAGCCCAATATCCCCGGAACCTGCTGAAACATTTAAGCGGATATAAGCGTTTGTAAAATTATTTTTTTCTAGTAAGGCCTGCAGGATATTATTTGTTTCCTCTCGATAAAAGCGATAGTTAATATTAAGTATACTTAATCCATGATTAATCCGCTCTAAATGATCGTCTAAAAGAAATGGATGCCCCTCATAGACACGAAATGTTTCAAAGAGGCCCAGCCCATATAAGAAACCATGATCGAAGGGTGATATCATTGCAGCTTCTTTTTCAACCATTTGACCGTTTAAATAAATAAACATATTAATTAACCAATGAAACTTTTCGATAATGTTGAACGAAATTGCGCAATAACTCTTTTCCACAGGTAGTCATGATTGATTCCGGGTGAAACTGTACCCCTTCTATCGGAAGCTCTTTATGTCGAATAGCCATAATTTCCCCTTCCTTTGTCCATGCTGAGATCTCAAAGCATTCAGGCAATGTTTCTCTTTTAACGATTAAGGAGTGATATCTCGTAGCGGGGAAAGGATTGGGCAGCCCTTGAAAAATGGTTTTTCCGTCATGATACATTTCGGAGGTTTTACCATGCATGAGCCGTTCTGCTTGAACAACTTCCCCATTAAAGGCTTGAGCAATGGCTTGATGCCCAAGACAAACACCGAAAATAGGAGTACGTCCTGCAAATGTGTGAATTGCCTCCAAACTAATCCCGGCTTCATTTGGACTGCATGGCCCAGGTGAAACCATTAAAAATCCTGGCTTTAATTCAGCAATTTCATTAATCGTGGTTTGATCGTTTCGTTTCACGACTAATTCTTCTCCAAGCTCTCCCAGGTATTGAACTAAATTAAAGGTAAAAGAATCATAATTATCAATCATAAAAATCATTGCTGCTCACCCTTCTGCCATTTCTTTTGCTTTCCATAGCGCTGCTGCCTTCTTCAGTGATTCTTTATATTCATGCTTTGGATTGGAATCAATCACGATGCCTGCGCCAGCTTGAACATGTGCCATACCATCCTTTACAAGCATCGTTCGAATAATAATGTTTAATTCTAAATCGCCGCTAAAATCTATCCAGCCAAGAGAACCGGTATAAATACCCCTTCGAACAGGCTCAAGCTCTTCTATTATTTCCATTGTCCGCACTTTAGGTGCACCTGTTATCGTTCCGCCTGGAAATACAGCGTCAATGATATCAAAGCTTGTTTTATCATCCGCTAATTCTCCTCTTACATTTGACACGATGTGCATTACATGGGAGTATTTTTCAATCACCATAAATTCATTTACCTCGACAGTTCCGTATTTACATACTCTCCCAAGGTCATTGCGCTCAAGGTCGACAAGCATTACATGTTCTGCTCGTTCCTTGTCATTCTCGATTAATTCATTGGCAAGTTTGATATCCTCTTCATGGTCCTTCCCTCTCGAACGGGTACCGGCAATCGGCCGAGTGCTAACTTCAGTTCCACTCTTTTTCACTAAAAGTTCTGGCGATCCACTAACGAGCTGAAAGTCTGGTGTATGAAAATACCCCATATATGGTGATGGGTTTAAAGACCTTAATTGTTGGTAAACATCAATCGCATCTACTTGCAGCCGTTTGGATTGACGGACCGCGAGATTGACCTGGAAAACATCCCCTTGTGCGATATATTGCTGAATCTGTTTGACGGCTCCTTTAAATTCATCCTCCGTCATTGAAACCTCTAAATTATTGTTGTAAATCTCCCTGTCACCTGAACGCGGGGCCGCAGAAGGTTCCTGAAGCCAGTGCCTTTCCCAAACAGAAAGCTTCTCCTCGATATTCTGATCATTCTCAGCCAAAAACAATAACCATAAAGTATCATTCTCGTGATCAAATACAAACCATTCTTTTACGATAAAAAAGAAAATATCAGGTGTATCTAAATCATCCTTCGCTAATTCTGGAAGCTTTTCGATATAACGAGCGTAATCATAGCTTAAATATCCGATCGCCCCGCCTAAAAAACTTGGCAGACCCTCTATTTTATCGACGTGATACTTGTCCATCCATTCCTTTAATAAATAAAGGGGATTTCCTGCAATTGTTTCTGTACCATTTTCATTTATTATTTCTAGCTGATTATTTTTCCCTTTCATTATTGATTCAGGTTCAAAGGCTGCAATACTATAACGCCCTCCACGTCCGCTTTCTAATAAAACGTGATATTTACTGTTTTGAGCGAGCGTACGAAATTGGTGAAAAAACCTTGAATATGAATAAGGAATTTTTTTACTATAAACATGAAGCTGCGGCAAATCATTCACTCCTATCAAATTCTCTTTATTCATCATACTTTAACAAAATATAAACTTAAACATCCACTTAAGAATTATTTGGTGAATGTTTTTTTATTGTCCGAAATAAGAAGGATAAATTAGTGCTTCTGTGGAAAAAAAGGTTATAAAATGAATCATTAGAATTATACGAATTTTAGGACTTAGGGGGGAGCCTTTTCATGACCAAAGAATCAATATTGGTTGTTGAGGATGAAGAAAAGATCGCCAGGCTGCTTGAGCTTGAACTTGAGTATGAAGGATATAGCGTTACGAAAGTGACGGATGGTCTGGAGGCATTTGATACATATAGGACTGAAAAATGGGATTTAGTTCTATTAGATGTCATGCTACCCGGTTTAAGTGGAATTGAACTACTCCGCCGGATTCGAATTAATGATAAACAAACTCCTGTTTTGTTATTAACGGCAAAAGGGTCTGTAGAGGATAAAGTCTCAGGTCTTGATTACGGTGCAAATGACTATATAACTAAGCCTTTTCAAATTGAAGAAGTTCTTGCGCGAATTCGTGCTGCCCTAAGAGTCAAAATAGTTAAGGAAGTTGAACAAAATACAATAGACACCGATGTCTTAACTTTCGCTGATTTAAAAGTTAATCAAAAAACGCGTGAAGTATTACGTGGACAGGATACTATTGATTTAACACCTAGGGAGTTTGATTTGCTCGTTTATTTACTTATTAATAAACGTCAGGTATTAAACAGGGACCAAATTTTAGAAGCTGTATGGGGTTATGACTTTATGGGAGATACAAATGTTGTCGATGTGTATATTCGTTACGTAAGGAAGAAAATAGACCTTCCAAATATGCCAGCTTTAATTCATACTGTCCGCGGGGTTGGTTATGTATTGAAGGAAGTCAAATGAAGCTGAGTAGTAAAATCAATTTGTCAACGGCTGTCTTGTTTGCCTTCCTCTTAATTGTCATGAATTTTTCGGTGTATATTTCTTTTAGTAAATTACTTCTCGATAGTGAGATAGATACTGCTAATAGGGAATTAAAAAAAACAGCAGATGCCATCGGGCAGTCACTCGGCACTGTTCCCGATTTGGATTTGCTCCGCTCTTATGTTCCTATCGACGGAATGATCAGATTTGTACCCAAAGGTAACCAACGAATCATTTCAGTGACAAGTTCAACAGAAAATAAACTTAAAGAAAGAAATACGAAATTTTCCAAAACGGAAATCAGTCAATTCATTGAATTTCAAAATCAATCCTATATATTTGAATCGATGCCAATCATAATGTCTGACGGTAATGAAGGGAACCTTCAAATTATAAAAAGTATAAAAACAACCACAAATAATTTAAAAATACTTCGACTTGTTCTCATTTTGGTTACCTTCCTTGCATTGGTTCCAGTGATTGTCTCCAGCAGGATTTTAAGCAAGCTGATCACCAGGCCAGTGACCACGATGATTAAGACGATGACCGAAATTAGGCAGAGCGGCCGCTTTAAACGCCTAATACTCGAGGAAAAATCAAAGGATGAACTTTATCAAATGGGCAAGACCTTTAACCACATGATTGACTTGCTTGAAACCAATTATGAAAAACAAAAGATGTTTGTCTCAAATGCTTCCCATGAATTTAAAACCCCTTTAACAATTATTGAGAGCTATTCCAGCCTATTAAAGAGAAGAGGTTTGGCTGATCCCCAAATTTTTAACGAATCAATTGAAGCTATTCATTCAGAAGCTATTCGGATGAAAGACATGACCGATCAGCTATTATTACTCGCAAAACATCACGAACAATGGAACATTCAAAAGACAGAGATAAATCTAACAAGTTTTTTAAAACAATCATTAATTACATTCCGGAATGCTTACAACCTTGACATTCACTATGCCGATGAAAATGACAGCGAGCCTCCATTAACAGTACTTACTGATGAAAAAAAATTAAAGCAGCTTTTATTTATCTTTCTTGATAATGCTCGAAAATATAGTGATGACACGATAAAAGTTGCTTTAGGAATTATGGATGGTGAGGTATATATCAAGATAATGGATCGCGGTATAGGGATGAGTACTGAAGATCTGACAAAGGTTTTTGATCGCTTCTACCGAGTCGATAAGGCCAGAAATAGAAAAAAAGGGGGAGCTGGCCTTGGACTCTCTTTAGCAAAGGAAATCGCAGACGCCATTGATGTTAGGCTTCAGCTTGAAAGCAAAGAAGGAGTCGGAACCACTGCTGCTCTTTTTCTAAAGAAGTAATAAAATACTTATTTTCTCAGCATTTTCTAATTTTCATATAAGAAAATAAGAGTACGCATATGTGGTGAGGTGGAAAAATGAAGAAAAAAGGATGGAAATGGCTGATTGTTTGCGTTATTTTGGCAGGAATTATTTTTATAGGCTGGAATAAGCTTGGACCTTCAAAGGCAAACGCTGAAATTCTTTCAGAAAAGGAAGCACAATTACTCGTTGAAAACCGATACCAGGGAACGGTCACACAAATTAAACTGGCAGGCAAACAATATCATATGAAATTAGAAAAACAAGAACTTCTTTATCAGATCAAGATAGATGCGACAAGCGGTAAAATATTATCTTTACAGAAATTAGATAACAAAACAATACTCCCTGATGAACCCACTTCGACAGGTTTATCGGAAGAAAAAATAAAAGCCATTATTTTATCAGAGGCAAATGGAAAAATTACGTCTTTAGAAAAGTTACAAGGCAATGGAAGTCCTATTTACAAGGCTGTTGTCACTACAGAAAACAAACAGACAACGATTACCGTAAATGCTGTAACAGGCTCAATCCTTTCAACCAAATCAATCAATATTCATGAACCGCCAAAGAGTTTAACTGAGGCAGAGGCCGGGCAGATTGCCACTAAACAAGTGAAGGGAATTGTGGACCATATTTGGCTTGAAACAAAAGAAAGTGTTACCTATTACCTGATAAAAATAAAATCACCATCCGGTCAGGAGGCTATTGTGCAGGTACATGCCATAACCGGCAAGGTGCTTTCAGTAACATGGGATGACCGTAAAAAAGAGGATGATGACAAAAAGGTAGATAGAGAAGCTGATGATGATCAAAAAATAGACGATAAGAAAAAAGATGATAAAAATGATGATCACTGATACGCCCACTAGCGAAACAATAACTTTCTCATTACTTTCTAATGTTTCTCTTTCCTATTCTCTAATCTTCGCTGGATATTCTATAAATGTAAAAACAAATATGAAGGAGGAATTTCAATGAAAAAGAAGATTATTGTTGGGGCGATATCTGGGTTATTAATTTTGGGCGGCGCGGCATTTGCAAATGCATCAAAAAACGACACTCGAGCTGATGATTCAAATCATCTGGATGACAGTAAGAGTAATGTCAATACAAGGGTGAATGGGCAAAAGGTAGAAATCGAAACAGAGCATGGAAAGTCATATATTAAGGTAAAGTCCGATGATCGTAATGGCTCACAGTCTACCAATAATAGCGTAAATGATGACAATAAAACAAATGATGGAGCACATCAAAACAGACATAGCGGCGAAGACGATAACAAAACCGTTGACGGCGCACATCAAAATCGACACAGCGGCGATGATGACCTAAAAACTGACGATGGGACGCACCAAAACAGACACAGCGGCGATGACGATAACAAAAATGACGATGGCACACATCAAAATCGACACAGCGGCAATGATGACCAAAAATCCGATGATGGTGAACATCAGAACAGACATAGCGAGGATGATGATAACTAATTTCATGTAAAGATAAAGAAGTCCCATCCAAACGGATAGGGCTTCTTTTTTAGCTTTATGATTTTTTAAGTAATGATATAATAGTATATATTCAACTTATCTATTAAATCTATAGAAACCAATCGACTTTTTATATAGGTGGCGTATAGGCATGGATTTGCATCAGTTATATGTTTTTACTAAGGTTGTGGAGCATAAAAGCTTCTCAAAAGCAGCTGAGGATATTTTTTTAAGCCAATCAACCGTAAGCTCTCATATTCATTCATTAGAAAAAACGCTGAATGTTAATCTTTTTGACCGCGTCGGAAGGGAGATTGTCCTTACTCCCCATGGCGAACGTTTGTACCAGTGGGCATTAAAAATTTTATTCTTAAAAGAGCAAGCTTTGCTGGACTTAAATCAAGGAATGACAGAGTTACGAGGAATGATCCGCATGTCAGCCAGTTCTGTCCCAGGGCAATATCTTGTACCTAAGATGGTGAAGCGATTTAGAGAGAAATTTCCTAATGCAACATTTCATATTAATCAATCCTCATCCAAATTTGTTGCTGAACAGGTGCTAAATGGTTCTGTCGATATTGGGATATTAGGTGAAAAATATGAAAATGATAAGCTCCATTTTATTCCCTTATTAAAAGAAAAATTAGTCCTTGTAACTTCAAATCAAGTGCCAATGATGGAAAAGATGACCATAAAGACCATCACTAAGTATCCCTTTATTATGAGGAATTCTGCTTCAGGGACCAATGCAGCGATAGAAAGAGTTTTAAAGAGGAATAAAATTCAAAAGGAAGACATGAATATAATAGCTTATACGGACAGTGTCCAGAGTATTATCCAATTTGTGGTGCAGGACATAGGGATATCGATTATTTCAGAAGTCGCAGCCAGGGAATATGCAAAGCATAATTCCATTAAAATTTATGAACTTGATGATTTCACGGAAGAAAGGTATTTCTATCTTGTCTATAATCAAAATAGAACCCTTTCAATGATTTCAAAATTATTCATTGATGAAGCAGCGAAATTAATTTAATAATACTTGCAAACAGAATGAAGCCCATATCCACATAATGGATAGGGCTTCATTTTTTGTATTAAATATCGTTAGTCAATGAATTAGGAAATTTTCTTTAGCTCTTCCGTCAACTTTAGGAATAAATCTTTGTTTCCGTCTTGTAATGTTTGGTCGATTTCCTTGCGGAGTTTTTCTCTCTTAAATTCTTTAATGGCATTGTTTAAAAACATCTCTGCAACTACAGCATCAGTATTTTCATCCGAATGTTGTGGTGAATTTAGTAATTTCTTTTCCATGGAAATCAACTCCTTGAGCTTTTTTTTATTATACTAGTAGTTTTCTAAAAATTCAAACATTTTATTTCAAAAAAACCAAAAAAGTTGAAAATCTTAATTAAGGTTGCCAAAAATTTTATTAGTGTAAGGTTGAAAGATTGGGGAAAATTAATTTCAACTATTTATTTAGAATGGGAGGAAGAAATTGATGAAGCAGGATGTCTTAACCGGTTATCATCCAGTAAATAACATTAATATTTATTATGAATTTTATCCTAATCAGTCATCGGACAAAACGTTCGTTTTACTACATGGTTTTCTTTCCTCCACCTTTACTTTTCGCCATTTAATTTCCTTACTCAAACAGGAGTATCAAGTGTTATCAGTAGACCTTCCCCCTTTTGGGAAAAGCGCAAAATGTAATCGATATGTCTATTCTTACAAGAATTTAGCTCAAACGGTCATTAAACTTACAGAGTCTTTTGGATTAAAAAACATAACCTTTATTGGGCATTCAATGGGCGGGCAAATTGTCTTGAATATTCTTCACATGGTACCCGAGCTTGCAGATAAAGCCATTTTGCTGTGCAGTTCGGCCTATCTCAAGCGATCAAAATTGCCTCTGGTCTTAACCAGCTACATTCCTTACTTTCACCTATTTGTGAAGTATTGGTTCGCGAGAACAGGAGTAAAGAAGAATCTCCAAGAAGCACTTTATAATCACTCAATCATTAATGAAGAAATGATTAACGGCTACTTACAGCCCTTTTTACAGGATGAAATCTTTGTTGCTTTGACAAGAATGATAAGGGACCGTGAAGGGGATCTTCCACCGAAAATCCTAAAGGAAATCAAAACTCCCTGCCTACTGATCTGGGGTGACCATGATAAGTCTATGCCGCTTAAAGTTGGTGAAAAACTAAACAAAGATTTAGCAAATTCTGAACTGATAGTATTAAAAGAAACTGGTCATGCAATCCCGGAAGAACGTCCAAACGAGATTTTTGACTATATCCAAAGCTTTCTTGGGAAATTTCAAGCCATCTAAAAAACCACCAAGCTCCTTAACGCTTGGTGGTTTTGATTTTTACCACGTTATAAATACGATTTATTTAAACCAGCCTTTTTCCTTTGATTGGGTAATTGCCTCGATACGGTTTTTTACTTCAAGTTTATCTAAGATGATGGAAATATAATTGCGAACGGTTCCTGTTTTTATGCTAAGTTCTTCTGCAATTTCTTTTGTGTTTTTGCCATCAGCAACAAGTTCTAACACTTCTTTTTCACGATCAGTTAAAGGATTTTCCTCCCCGTATACATCGTCCATTAATTCCGGTGCATAAATTCTTCTTCCTGCCATCACGCTCCGGATCGAGCCCGCTAGTTCATCACTGGGGCTGTCCTTTAATAAATACCCACTGACACCAGCCTTTAATGCCCGCTGAAAATACCCCGTCCGAGCAAAAGTAGTAAGGATGATTACTTTGCAGCCAAGCCCTTTAAGATCCTCAGCTGCCTCAAGTCCACTTTTTCCCGGCATCTCAATATCCATGATACATACATCTGGTTTGAATTTTTTCACAAGTGAGACAGCTTCTTCCCCATTTGAGGCCTTTCCCACTACTTCCATATCTTCTTCCAAATTAAGCAGTGATCCAAAGGCCCCTAGAAGCATTTGCTGGTCCTCAGCGATAACGATTCTTATCATTTTCGCTCCTCCTTATCCAAATGCGGCTTTACATCATTCGGTACTTTTAGGATTAAGGTTGTTCCATTGTTAGTCACAAGTTCAAGACTGCCGTTAATGAATTCAAGCCGTTCTTTCATTCCAATTAGTCCATGCCCTTCCGCTAAAAAACCTTCTGTACCTTTAAATTTACCATCATCACGAATGGTTAATACAATTTCCTTCCACGATTGCTCAATTGAAACATAACAAGTTGTCGCCCCGCTATGTTTGACCACATTATTAACGGCCTCTTTCAAGCACATACTTAATATATTCTCAGTCAATAACGAAACATTCGTCAGAGTGAACTCTTCTTCAGAAACTAATTGAATCTGGGCTGCCCTCAGAATTTCCTTAACCCGTAACATTTCATCTTTTATACGAATACCCCTCATCGAAGAAACCATTTTTCTTACTTCGCTTAGTGCAGTCCTTGCCGTTTGCTGAACATCCTTCAATTCATTCCTGGCTTGCTCAGGGTCTTTCGTGATCAATTTTCTTGCCAAATCCGTCTTCAATCCTATCAAGGAAAGCTTTTGTCCTAAAGTATCATGAAGATCCCTGGCTATCCGCTGCCGTTCCTCCAATTTTACAAGCTCAGAAATTTTTTTATTGGCATATTCCAATTTTTCTTCAAGCTGCCCTCTTTCTTTCCGGTTATAAATACTGAATGGGAGAAGGATCACACTAATCCAAATGATAATAACAAAGGGCAATTGCTGTAAAAAGAGCTTTTCATGCATAACGATGCTGTAATTAATCGATGCCGATGTACTGAGCAGATGGATAAAATACAAGGTTAAAAAAGCTGCGCGGTCTTTTATATTTCCAATAAAATAGGCAAGAAAAAAGGCAAAATAAACATAGCTGAATAGACTGGTCGCTGTTATGGAGATACCAATAAGGATTAATGTCCAAAGATAGACAGGCCATCCTTTCGAAATAAACGCGATCCTATAAAGGATAAAAAATAGCAGGGTTAGTAAAATTCCTACTACGATTTGAAGGGTGGTAGGCGCTTGAAAAATGAAGTAAAACGGTAAAATGCAGAGAACAGTCCAAATATATGGAGCAATCCCATTATTTTTTTGGAATGTCATATACTTTTTAATCATGAGCTGTACCTCTTTTTTAAGTAATTACCTTATCCTCTATCTTAACGCAAAGTACCTTCATTTGGAAAGAAAACGAAAAAACTCCACTATTTTAGGTCAGTGGAGTTTAAATCTTTACCTTATTTAGAGCTTACCAAAACTTTTCGACTTTCCTCAAGGCGACGAGCTACCTTTTTGTGGTTTTCCCTTGCAGCCTTTAAATATTCATCGGAAACTTTTTGCCAGCCATTACGGCGCTCTCTTGCATATTTAACATAGTTTTCACTGCCTTCAACAAAATTTTCTTCAAATCGTTGAAGCAGATCTATGCCGGCTGCAAGTGGAGCCATAGTTAACTGCTCGATTCGTTCGGATACCTCACCAAACTGGTCCTTCAATTCAGGGCGTATTGCCTGTTTTTCATCAACTCTTTTAGCCAGATTACTTGAAACTCCTTTAACAAATTCTGTACTTGTTTGCCTGGAAGTTTGAAAAAGATTGGCAAGTGAGCCTCTAAATTCTTGATTAAACTTTACCGCTTCTTTTACAGCATTAAGATACGCATCTTCTCTTCTTTCGCGCAGCTTTCTTGCTTGATTTAATGATTGCTCATATTGATTCCAGAATGTATCTACAAAACGATTGGAATCAAATGCTGCTTCTTGATCAACTTTCTTAGTAGTCATAGTTTATCCCTCTCCTTTTTGTTTGTTCCTCAATTAGAACATAAGCTTCGTATGTATTTTCTTAGCTAGTCTATATATGTAATTTACACCTATGTGTCATAATCTGTCAACACTGATTATATAATAAAATAATCAGAATCTTAAAAATGTTTATACCTTAGGAATGTTGGAAACATAGATTATTATAAAAACTTGAGGAGGAATGCATTTTGAGCGAAGTTTTCAAGAACTGTTCAGGAATTCCCTATTTAAGACTCGGTACGGGTGAGCCATTAGTTTTTATTCATGGTCTAGGAGAAGTTAAGGAGGGCTGGTCTAATCAATTTGAATTTGCCGATCAATATGACTTAATCATTCCCGATTTACGGGGGCATGGTGAATATCAATCCCCTGGAGAAATATCAATTAAAAATTTTGCTTACGACGTCATCACCCTTTTAAAAGGCCTTGAAATTGAAAGCGCACACATATGCGGCTTGTCTATGGGGGGGATGGTGGCACAGGAAATTTATCGACAGGCTCCTGAAATGTGCCGATCCTTAATGCTTGTAAGCACCTTCCATTATGCACCGAAGCAGCTTGGAAAGTTATTCTTGAAATTCAGGGAAGCACGTGCAGAAAATAAGTCTCCTGACGACCTAAGAGAAACAGCTGCAAAGATTTGCCTTTACTCATGGTCAAAGGAAAATTTTGATCACTTTTATCAATATTACAAACCAAATAGTGAATATTATTTTAAATCAATGGAAGCATGTCTAAAAGTGAATAATTTAAGTCTGCTACCTAAAATTAAAGTTCCAACCTTAATTATTGGCGGACAATATGATTCAGTCATCCCCGTTTGGGTTCAATTACTGATGCACAAACAAATTCGCCATTCCGAGTTTGTTATTTTCAGAAATACCGGTCATGTTGCCAAGCTTGAAGCGAAGGAAGCCTTCAATGAAGTCCTGCGCAACTTTTTAAATAAACACACAAGAGCAAGTTAGCGGGGAAGGAACTAGTTCCTTCCTCCTCCGAATTGCTCATACTAATTATATATTTACTTGTACTTAAATTTATTACAGAATAATTTTAAATTGGATTAGAACGGCTGGAAGCCCATTTATCGACAATGCCGGCAAACATTCCAGACAGCGCCATACCAACATGGCCAGATTCTACCACGATATAGGTTTTATCATCACTTGAGACTAAATCCATTATCGGCTTGCTCTGATCTTCCAAAATTAAATGATCTCTGGAGCCTGAAACGACGAAAAGATTTGCCTTAATATTCTTTAGATCCGCTTTTTTGTTGCCGATCATAAATTCTCCTTTTACCAGCTTATTCTCTTTGAAAAAGTCATTCGCCAATTGGCGGTATGCTTCCCCTGCAAATGGAACCTGGTCAATTGTCCACTTATTCATTCTGCGCCACTTATCCACATAACGCTTATCGTGTGCCCTGCTTAAAAGCAAGGTATAGTTTGTAAAATAAATTGGTGCTCCAATGGCTCTAAACATGCCTTCAACTAATTGAGGTGGCATATTTCCATAAACATCAATAAAATGGTCAATATTCATATCACCATTTCTCATACCTTCAGCCCATTTATCCGGTCCCACGAATGGGCCGAAATCGATTGGCACCGTTGCTACAATCAAGTTTTTAATTGGTTCATCTGCAACTGCAGCATAGAGTGAAGCTATAGTTCCGCCTAAACAGTAACCGACAAGGGTAATTTCTTCCGCATCGGAATGACGAATGGCCCTTTTTACTGCCGTTCTTAAATATTTATCAATGTAGGTGTCTAAACCAATTTTCTTATCTTCATAGCCTGGTGTACCCCAGTCTAATAAATACACTTCATAGCCCATGTTGGTAAGACCCTCGATCACGCTGGCCTTTGGGGCAATATCTAAAATGTACGGTTTATTAAAAAGTGAATACACCAAAAATAATGGAACCTCATACTTTTTCTCTTTGGCAGGATAATGCCATAATACCGACTTATTCTTTCTCCAAACTTCATTTCTTGGAGTAAGCCCTATTTTTGGCTCTGGTTCACTTAAAATCTTAAAAACCTGAGACCATCGCTCCATTTCCTTCTCGTAATTCAAATCTGGGATTGCGTTCTTTAAAGGTGATTCTGTTGCCACTATCTTCCCTCCATTCCGCTATTATTTGGTCGCCCCAGCACCAGCAAGCTCACGCTCAGCGCTTTTGTCTTTTTCAATCAAACCTTTTAGTGTTTCAAATTCTTCTTTAAAATCATTTAACTTTAAGAGCTCAAATTTCATTTCCTGCAGCTCGGCATGTAAATCCTTAGAATCTGAAAGCTCTTTTTTTGTTTTCACTAGCTCTGTTTTAAGCTGTTTTGTTAGTTTAATAATTTCCTTAGATACTTCTACAACACTCTCAATATCCTTGCTTTGAGACTTTACAGAATCCTGCAGATCCCATATTTGTTCCTCAAGAGCTTCAATTTTTTCCTCTGTCTGAATCGTCAAGGCTGCCACGTTCGTCACATCATTTTTTGTGGGCAAATTTAAAACACTAGCAAGTGCTTCTTGATTTTTTTTAAATTGATCAAGATAACGGGAATGAATCTCTGTTCCTACATTGGACATTTTGACAAATTCTTTATTATTCGTCCAAAGATAGATGAAATCATTGATCTGCTTTTCCCATAATTGGCTAAACTTATGAAGAGATTCATATGGATCAAATGTTTTTTTGCCTGTCATCATTTCCACCCCTGCATTATTATCATTTTTTTGTAAGTTCAGTAACGCCTTTCATATATTGTTGAAATGGGAACATCGCCGATTTAACTTGTTTTGCAAAAAGATTTGCAAATATTCTTTGATTTTCATAGACAACATTCGTTGTTTTCTTTATGCTGTCAACATATTTTTCTCGGCCTTTTTTTCTAAAAGAAATATATTGTTCCAGCGTTTCTAAGTACTTTTCAATTGCTTGGCCATTCGTTAACGAACGGAATGGAGTTAAAAGCAGGGAAGTGGTTTTGGTTTGAATATCATCCACCACTTGATTGATTTCTTCATACGATTTAATTGGAAAAAATTGCTGGATGGACGTTGTCGTTACAAGTAACTCCTCCCGTGCTCCTTTTTCCCATTCCTTAAGCTCTTTGTTAAATTGCTCTGTAATTGCTTTAATATTTTCCTGATTGCTTCTAATTCTTTCAACAAAGCTTTTAGCTGCTTCCAGGAATAGATCATCCCGCTTGTTAAATCTTTCAGCCCAAGAATCTAATTCATCAAATCCAAGCCTCCACAACATGTCTAAGCTTGATAGTTGTTCTTCAGGACGAAATTCTGTTTCTTGACTTTCAACAACTGCTTCCAGCTCTTTTTCATTTTTCTTTGCCATCAATATTCTCCTCCATCTCAAAATCTGCAGTAAAAAGCTGTTTTAATTCCAACAGCTCTTCCTCTAGTTTTTTTATTTTATAATCTTGGATTGCCTTTACTTCTTTTTCTAAAATAGCCAATAATTCTTCAAGTGATTTCTGGACTTTTTTAACTTTAAAACGGTTCTCCTTCAGACTTTTTGCTGTCATATAGACTGTCTCATCCAGAAAATCCAGCTTTCCCTCACAATCTACCATTCTTACAGAAAGTTCAGCTATTTCATCTTTATTCGCCAGATCTAAGCGGTTCAACCACTTAGTTGTTAACCTTCTGTGAATCTTTAATCGGGAAAGATGCGCATCCATTCCGCTGCCAAAGGCATGGGTAAAGGAACGGCAATTGGTACGGGCATGGATGCTTTTATTGAGCTCTTCTTCAAATTTTTTATAAAAAGTCATTCTATCTTGGTGTTCGGAATTCATTAAATTCCCTCTTAACTAACCGGTCGGTATGTTTATCTTATCATAGTAAATTCAGGCCTTTAAGTCAATTTACAATTTGTTAAAAATTCAAAAATATTTTTTACTTTATTTAACATTGCTTAGAGAATTCCTGCTGACGATCCGCCATCAACAGCTAGAACATGGCCCATTACATAATCTGAAGCACTGGAAGCTAGGAAAAGTGCTGGCCCTTTCATATCTTCATCGGAGCCAAAACGTCCAGCTGGTGTACGCTCAAGAATTTTCTCTCCTGAATAGCCCAAAATAGCTTTTGTCATTTTGGTAGGGAAAAAACCAGGTGCAATCGCATTTACATGTACATTATAAGGCGCTAATTTAACGGCAAGTTCTTGCGTTAATGTGATAACAGCACCCTTACTGACGGAATAACCAATCGCATCCATTACTAATGGATTCTGACCGCCCATTCCGGCAATGGAGGCTATATTAATAATCTTACCGGAGCGCTGTTCTTTCATCACTTTACCTGCTGCCTGGGAAAATAAGAAGACTGCTTTAAGGTTAATGTCCATTACTTTATCCCATTTATCGGCCGGCATTTCTAAGGCTGGTGCTCCCCAGCTTGTCCCGCTATTATTGACTAAAATATCAATTCGGCCAAATTCCCTTAATGTTTCGTCAACAACATGCTGGATGTCGTCTGGATTGGAAACATCACACTTAAATGCAAGTGAACGAACTCCTTTTTCTTTCAAAGCATCGCTTAATTCCTGACATGCGTTGATATCTCTAGAGCAAATTACAACATTAGCTCCAGCCTCGGCATATATTTCTGCGATTTGTTGACCTAATCCCCTGCCGCCGCCAGTAACAATTGCCGTTTTTCCTTTTAGACTAAATAAATCTATCAAACTCATCTTTACCCCTCCATTTTTTATTAGGCCTTTATTTTTATTTCTTCTTGATCTCTTAAAACCCTTCTTAATAATTTTCCGACTGATGATTTTGGCAGTTCAGGAAGAATTTCTACTTCCTTCGGCGCCTTATATGGTGCAAGGTTTTCCTTGCCAAACTGT
Source organism: Neobacillus bataviensis (assembly GCF_019969725.1). The sequence continues at coordinate 26,761 of NZ_JAHXYW010000013.1, read as the reverse complement.
TTTATTTCCTCTTCAGAAATCGAATACCCCGCTTTTACCTTGACAAATGCTTTCACTGTTTCACCGCGGTATGGGTCCGGAACCCCAATTACCAGTGCTTCTTCAATTGCTTCTAACTGATAAAGCACTTCTTCAATTTCACAAGGATAGACATTGTAGCCGCTTGCAATAATCATGTCTTTCTTACGGTCTACAATATAAAAGTATCCATCCTCATCCATTTTGGCGATATCGCCTGTAAACAGCCATCCATCTCTTAATGTTGCTGCTGTCTCCTCTGGACGGTTCCAGTACCCTTTCATTACTTGTGGACCTTGAATAATTAGCTCCCCTGCTTCGCCAACAGGTACATCAACAAACCCATCATTTGTTTCAGTGACAATTCTTGCGATTGTGCTTTGGACAGGAATACCAATGCTGCCAAATTTCCTTGGTACGAACGGAGGGTTAAAAATGACAGTTGGAGCTGCCTCTGAAAGACCATATCCATCAAGTAACCTAATACCAGTCCTCTTTTCAAACAATTTCGCTTGTTCAACGGGAAGTGGACCGCCGCCGCTTCCAATGTAATAAAGTTGATCAAACCCGCAATCTTCAAGTCCCTCTTGACTATTTAAAGCAAAAAACATAGTAGGAACACCAGACATTTGGAATGGTTTTTCCCGGTTAACAATCTCCATTACTTCTTTGGGATCAAATCTTGGTAATATAATCTGATTGGCGCCTTCCCTAATTCCGCAAAGGGCAACACTTGAGAGACCATATACATGGAACATAGGCAAAACAGTTATCATCTTAAAATCTTCTGGTTTGTTTTCACAAGTTTTATAAGCAAAATCACAAACTTGATTGAAGTTTGCTAAAAGATTATTATGGGTAAGCATAACACCTTTGGAAAGTCCTGTAGTTCCACCTGTATATTGCAAAACAGCTACATCTTCAAGGCGGTCAATTTCCACATCAGGTAAATTCAATTCTCCATTAAGGAATTCATCAAAATAATGATCCCCATCAGCAAGGTCAAAACGTTCTCCTCCAAAGCTTACAACGAGAATCTTTTTCAATGATGTCGCCGATTGTACCTTTTTTACTTTTTGATAGAGAGCATCCAGAACAACCATATATTCAGAGTCTGAATCCTGTAAAACATGCTCAATTTCTCTTTCAACGTACATTGGGTTAACTTGGACAGCAATTCCACCTAAACGAAAGGCCGCAAATAAGGTGAAAATGTAATGAGGGGAATTAGGAAGCATTATGGCCAAACGGTCACCTTTTGTAAATCCCGCTCTATGTAATGATGAAGCCAATTGATCTGTAATTACTTTTGTCGTGTTAAATGACCAAACATTCCCAAAAAATGTGAAAGCAGGTTTGTCTTTATAACGGTCTACTGCACCTTGTAAAAAATCATAAAGGGAATTGTGCTCAATCTGAACATGTTCATCAATTCTCGAATCATAAACTTTCAACCACGGCTTTTGCTGATAAACCATAAAACATGATGCCTCCTCATGATATTGTCATATCAACATTCTTATTTAAAATTGCTGTCCTTCTTTGATGTTATGAATTTACCATATAAATATTTAGAATATTAATATAATTATAATTATTGTAGAAAAATATAGATTTGTAAACCTATCATTCTCGACATTTTTCAGCAATTATTCTGAGGCTCCATGAGATTCGGATAGAAAACACTTGATAATACTCCTTAAAATAAGTACTTTATAGGTTTGCATTTAAAAAAATGTAGCGCAAATTGTCGAAAAATTTTTCTTTCGGCAGTTAGAAACCCTAATGATTAATGGGTATTTTATCCAAATATTATCTCATCCTCCTCCCTGAATAGCCCGCACCTGCCAAAAACAATATTCTCATATAATTTTCTCCATACTTTAATAAGCGTAATAGGTCTTTTTGAAGGCTTTAGGTTCTTGCAATCTAATCGAAATCATATAATCTATTATTATCTAGAAGAAAGGGAGTTGCCCTATATGCCTATAACAAATGCAAATGGAATTGATCTTTATTATGAAGTGCATGGTGAAGGTGAACCATTACTATTAATTATGGGATTGTCTCTTAACTCAAAGTCCTGGTTCAGAACCTTACCGGCTTTAAGTGAGCATTACAAGGTTATTATTTTCGACAATCGTGGTGTCGGTCACAGCGGAAAACCGAATACCCCTTATTCCATCGAGCTCATGGCAGAGGATACAAAAGCCGTTTTAGATGCTGCGGGGGTTGAATCCGCCCATGTTTATGGTATTTCGATGGGCGGAATGATTGCTCAACGATTTGCCATTAAATATCCACAAAAAGTCCGCTCTCTTATCCTTGGCTGTACAACCTCTGGAGGTATCAATCATGTACAACCTAGTGCGGATGTCTCGATGCTAATGTTATCAAGAGCTTCTTCAACAGCCACTCCTGAGGAAATGGCCTGGGCAACGACTCCGATTCTCTATAGTCAATCCTTTATCGATAATCAGCGGGAACTCATTGCCGAGGACATCCAACGAAGAATCGAACTTCCTATTCTTCCATATGCATACATGCTTCAGCTGCAAGCCTGCCTAGCTCATGATACCTACAATGAAATTGATCGAATTAAAGCACCTGCGCTCGTCATCCACGGGGATGAGGATAGGTTAGTTCCTTATGAAAATGGTGTAACCTTAGCAGAGAAAATTCCAAATGCAGAATTTCTAACCATCAACGGTGCGGGACACATTTATGTCACGGAAGCAAATGATTTAGTAAATAAAAGAGTTTTAGAATTTCTTAATAAACAAAGGTAATAACAAAACGCCCGGTCAGAAATTGATCGGGCATTTTTTATCATTAATGTTATCACTCTTGTCATCAGGATTTATTTTTGCAGCATATGAAAAACTTGTTCTACGTCCTTATCACCGCGGCCTGATAGGTTCACGATGATTACATCATCGTTTGATAATTCTTTTGCTAACTTAATAGCATAGGCAACCGCATGAGAACTCTCCAGGGCTGGGATTATTCCTTCCGTTTTACTTAATAGTTGAAAAGCTTCCAACGCTTCCTCACCAGTTACCGTTACATACTCCGCTCTGCCACTTGTTTTCAAAAAGCTGTGCTCCGGACCAACACCTGGATAATCCAAGCCTGCCGCGATTGAGTACGTTGGTTTTGGTTCCCCATTTTCATCTAACAGCGTCAAACACTTGAATCCATGGATAACAGCCGGAACTCCTTCTGTTAAAGTTGGCGCCTCGGCAGGTTCTACGCCAATTAGGCGGACATTCTTTTCCTCTATATAATGGGCAAAAGCTCCAATCGCATTGCTTCCGCCACCTGCACAGGCAATAACCGCAGTCGGGAGGTTTCCTTCCTTTTCAAGCACCTGTCGCTTAGATTCCTCACTAATAATCGCTTGAAAGTGTTTGACCATTGTTGGATACGGATGTGGTCCAACTGCCGAACCTAGTAAATAAAAAGTATTTTGATAGTTTTGCACCAAATCGCCCAGCGCCTCATCTACAGCGTCCTTTAAACGCCCTTGTCCCTTAGCCACAGGTACCACTTTCGCGCCTAACAACTCCATCCGAAAGACATTTAACGCTTGGCGTTCTGTATCTAGCTTGCCCATGTAAATCACACATTCCATACCAAACATTGCACATGCTGTGGCTGTTGCTACACCATGCTGTCCTGCTCCTGTTTCAGCAATGATTCGCTTTGCTCCCATTCGCTTCGCTAATAATATTTGACCAATGGCATTATTAATTTTATGTGCGCCGGTATGATTTAAATCTTCCCTTTTTAAATAAATTCTAGCTCCGCCCAGCTGATTCGTTAAATTTTCAGCTAGAGTTAACGGATTTTCCCTCCCAATATATTCTTTTAAATAGTATTTGAACTCTTCTTGGAACTCAGGATCGTCCTTGTACTTTAAAAATTGTTCTTCTAATACATTCATTACCTGCTGAAGATCCTCAGGTATAAAACTTCCGCCAAATTCTCCAAAATAACCTTTACTATCGACACTTACTTTCTCCATACTCCACTCGTCTCCTTCAAAAACTATTATTTTGGTTCATTTAAATTATAAAATCTCTTGACTGAATATTCAAACACTTGTAATAAAAATAAAACCAGATTGGTTCTCAAAACCATTCTGGTTTTCCTATACATTTATTTTTTCTCTGAAAGCCAAGTAGCAACTGCATCAGCGTCATCACCTTTAAGGAGTCCCGCTGGCATACCGCCTTCTTTACCGTGTTCGATAATATCTAGTATTTCAGCCTTTGAATATTTCGAGCCAATCTTATCTAGATCTGGTGCACTGCCACTTTTTAAATCCGCTCCATGACAGGCAGCACAGGATTGCTGAAAGGTAGCATCAGCATTAGCAGTATTAGTGGCTGGCGCTTTTTCCTCGGTTTTTTCAGTGGTAGTTTTATCATTATCCGCAGTATCCTTATCATTGCCGCCGCCACAGGCTGCAAGAAAACCAAGAAAAACAATACAAATCACACCATTTATGAGTTTCTTCATAATCTCACCTCCATCATTTATAGATTTTGTTATCTTATTCTGTAATATTCATACCATTAGTTGTTATACTTTTAATTCGCAAAAAAAATCCTAACATCATTTTGATGTTAGGATTTATGATGACCTGTGAGGGGTTCGAACCCCCGACCTCAACCCTGTCAAGGTTGTAATGATAATCCGATTAAAACAGATTTAGTTTGAAATCGTTGATATAAAAGGCTTTTATTTTTCAATAATATGATTTAAACAGATGTAATTGGTGGCACAATGATTGGTTTTGCCACCAATATGCCACCAGTTACCACAAGTTTTCAACTATTACGCAGTCCGTTAGATTACCTCTACGTCATGAGCGTCGCCGTGCACCTCCCCTCATTTTAGGTAATCCATAAGCGGTGCTAGAAAGCTAATGCCATCAACCAATTTTGCCATTATTCTTAAGTTTTTCACCCCTGTAAAGGTCTGTATTCATGGTAATCAGCCAATCTTATCAAATTTTCGAGGAATGGGCAGTGCTCACGGTAGATTAGGGTCCGTTTGTTTTAATTAATCTGATGCTTAACATCTACAGATGGTTATCCATAATAAATAATTTAATGGTTGTATCTTGAGAAGAAAGAGAGTCAGCTTGTGCTTCGAGCTGTTGAGATACATTCGCTTTGTTTAACCTTGCTACCTTTGCTTTTTTTCCATCACTGTCCTTCCATCGAGTGCTTGAAAACCAACCAACTAAAAAAATTCCGTGATGAAAACCAGTTCCTGTTAAATATCGTTGAAATAACTGCGTCTCCATTGCCTGCATAAGTTCGTCATTCCAATTACCTTTTACTTCAATTACGACAGTAATCTCTTTATATTCACCAAGAAAATCCCCATCACTTATTGCTTGTACATGAATATCAGTACGTTCGCCTGGGGCATCTCCTACACGGTCACGAATGACAACTTCCCGATTTGCAATGATTCCCCTCCCCCTAAAACGTTCTCTAAGACGCCGTATTACCCAATCAGAAAATGGATTCTCCAATATCGGCATAAATTGATTACGAGAGACTTCGTCCCATAATTCAACAACTGCAGGAGTTTCCCCATGTAGCTCCTTCTGCAAGTCGTTTAATACTTCCAAGATAACCTCAATTAAGTGGTCTCCATTTTGTACGAGTCGTGAAGCAGGAACATAAACGGTTCGCAATAATATTCCTGGAGATATCGGCTGCCATTGAACCTCAAGTGTATGCAGTTCTGCTTCAGCTAGTTGTCGCTTAATCCATCGGTACTCTGGTAACTGATAAGTTATACGTTTAACCTCAGTATAACCTTGGGTTGTACCCGATAACACTAGGCCTCTTATAAGGGTATCTCTAAAAGATGCTACTTGGTCACGAGCGGTCAGTGTGTATACACCATCGTGGTCCATATCTTCTTCATATGGGAATTGATTTTGGAGCCAAAGATACAAATCAGCTCGTTCATTCTCCTCCAAACTGGGGATTTCGAAGTCTGGATAATAAGACGCCGCAAATTGTAGAAATACTTGTTGTCCAATGTTCGTATCGTTAAGGCATTCATTAAAAACAAAATTCCACCCTTCTTTATTGAAAACCATAAGCTCACTGGCCGTTGAAATAGCATTTAATATAGAATCCGGGTCTTCTGGAATTCTTTTGGAAATAATTAACTTAGCAATTGGGATCGATAAGTCTGGAGACTGTTTTAACAAGTATCTCAACAATTGTCCAACACACGGCGGTTTAAGTTCTCGCTGCTTTAGCATGTGTAATAGTGCCGATGTGATATCGTCATTCCATATTCCATCGAATTTCTCCAAACAGAACAAATGCCCACTTCTACTATTTTCCATATTTATCAGACGTTTTATAAAAGTAATTACAATGCTAGGCGAATACCGATACATAACTTTTAACATACATTCTAAATCTTCCACTTTCTCAGCAAAACTTGTCCAAGCAACAACGACAGGGACCCACTTTTCCAAAACTTGTGGCTCTTGTACTTCAAACCATTGTGGGTGGAACTTTAATACAATTTGCAAGGTTATATATCCAGTGAGTGCTTTGTAAGGAAAGCTGCCTGTGTCGAACCATACTTCCGTATCAGGATCAGCGTGAATTAAATAATGTTGCGAAGTTTTCACGATACGATTACGTGTGTCTATATCCACAACAGCCCATCCCGTCATTTGAGTCAAATCCGTTTCATATCTTTGAATGTAGATTCGGTCCTCGTCTGCGGTAGTCGCTATATAATTGTGTAGTCGACACAACGCATCAAGGTCACCAGAGTAGTAATCGTTTAGGAAGATATGCATATCTTCCAGCGTATGGTTGAAAACAGGTATCCCAGTCTTTTTTGTTGGTTCCATGGCTTCACTCAAAGAACGCATTTCTACTTCTCTTTCGGAGCCCAATACAACAGCCTCAAAATAATCTTTAAATTTTTCGGTAACCTCTGGATAGCGACATGTTGCATAATATAGCATGTCAATTTGAACACGAGTCCACCGGAATTCGTACTGGATAAGAGTCGCCCACTTAGCTTTCTCCTCTGGCTTCATTGCTGAGGCAAGTGCCTCTATGAGCCAACTAAAATCTTGTTCCAAAAGTAAACCAGTACGTTGGATATAAAATATTTCTCTTTCCAATTCATCCGATTGTATTATCATTTCAGTAATTAGAAGATGCATCTTTAACCCATCTGGGTCTTCACTTCGTAAGAAATCAACTGAGTTATGATTGAGAACCTGCTGCCATACTAAAGTTACGAAGGCTTCTCGGATTTCAGGTTCTTCGAAATGTTCCCATGCTCGTAATATAATGCTATGTACCAACTCTTGGTATCGTTGTATTCCTTCTGCTATCGTAAGATGTGTACACCACTGAAGTGCAACTAAAAGATCTGAGACAGGGATTCTGTCTGCGAGAATATAATCTATAAAATATCTATACGCCCCCAATAATGATTGTTGTCGAGGCGGCGTTAGTCGTGAGAAGACTTCCTCAATAGAAATAATGGATGGATATAATGCTTGAAACCCTACACCCTTTAACTCATCCATTGGGTCTTTATCAGCATGAAGTTCTGTTAAACCCAAAAGCCGGGCTTTACACTCCGTATCAGCACAGTCTTTAACTGCATACGCTGCTGTAACCCGGACTAACTCGTTCTCTCTATCGTCAAGTGCGATATCTGCAAATTCAGACTGAAGATTAGTGAGTCTGCAGGCTCGCGCAATCCGCAATGCCGCGAGGCGAGCTTCCGTATCACGCGTTATATCAATGATATAAGGTCTAAGTTGCTCAGCGAGACATGGATGCACTAATTTTGAAAAATAAGCATTAAATTCAGAGTTTGGGTTAACAACCCTATCTTCCTCATATTCCCGTATGAGAGCATCAACAAGTTGCTTAGTTTCTTCATCTGTAAAATTCACCGTGTCAGAACGAACTAGGATTTGTGGATCCCTAGCAAGTATCTCTTTACGGACATCGCCACGCATCATTGCCAACAAGGATACTACCTGTCGTAATTGCGGCGTTATACGTGCTCTTCTGCTTTTAGGATGAACAATAAGCGAAAGGATTTTGGAAAGTGGAAGAGCCTTAATAAATCGAGCTGCAAGAAATTCTAGATAGGTTTGGTGTGTGAAACCAATCCGGTCAATTCCTCTTGATGAAAAGAGCCCCGTCGTTAAAACTTCCCGAATATCCAACTCATCAATGATAAAATCACCGGGTACATTTTCGTCATTCCCATATGAGATTTCTTGTACAGATAAATCCCGATTATCTTTATCACTAGCATGTTTACCTATCCAAATCGCGTCTCTACCACTAAAAGCCATTAGTGCTGCAATTCGACTCGCGATTTCTATCCGATCTCGCACATTCAAACGTGAAGCCTGACCAACTGTAGAACGAGTCACTACTTCACACAATCTCTCGCAAGCAGTCGAATAGAGTTCCATTTGCGAACCAGAAATGACTTGATGGATCCGAAACATGTCTAGTAGCATTTCGAGTGTAATAGGTTTAATTGCAAGCGATTGAACCCCTCTATTGGAGATTGCCTCTATGAAACTATCAACATTAAGTCCAAACTTAGTTGCAGCCAGTTTCACATCCTGTTTGCGTAGAGGAGCCAGTTCAAGGACTTTTAGGTTTTCACCCCATAACTGACGAAATTCATTCTCATACCCATTTGTCCATTCAGCGGTCCTACAGGCAATTCGAACTTTTAAACGGTCCAAAGGAAGGTCACGAAATTCCGATACTAATAAGCTGACGAGACCTCCAATTCGGTGCAAACATTCATCCAAACTGTCAATGAACAGATGGAGAGTTGCATTACTATTCTTCCAAGCAATAAACTCTGGAGCTTCGAATAACTTTCGATACAGTATTGCATCACTACTACAGATATTTAAGTTAAACTGCATAACCGACTCCCGATGTTCATTTGCAAATTGATTAAATGCAATTGACTTCCCTGAACCAGGTTCCCCGAGCACAATCACGCACGGTTGAGACGAAACTTGAGAATAAGTCACGACATTCGGATTAAAATGAGGACCCCACTCCGACTCGGGATCATACAAGTATCCATGGTCACTTAAATTTATTAGACCGTCTCTTGGGGATAAAAATCGTTTCCATTCAAACGTTTCGGTCATATCATAGCCCCCTTTATAAATAATATTATTGTGTGTACGTCAAAGACATAGCTGGCCACCCTTAGCAACAATTAAGCCCTAGGTTATACCATTTCTTCTACATACACTATCCCTACAACATTATCAAGATTTCCTTTTGGAATTGACGGTACTCCTAAATACTACCTATTATAATGCATGGATTTCAGTATAAAAACCCTTACTACTTCTTAGCTTCAGTCTTTTTTCATCAACACCCCAATTCCATGGGCAGCTATTCCGGCACATCGAATACCTCTTCTACTTTACTAGAGGCGGCGTGAAGACGGGCAACCACTCTAATTGCGTAGAAGGGTATTGATGAAGAAAACAGGATTTACTGGTCTCACAAAATGCGTGAAGAAAGGCCGAGAACCCACAATATCATATAACTCCTTGGTAATAAGGCATTTTTTTGCTCACTTTACCAGTAAATAAGCGTCTTCCGTTTGGAAAGACGCTACCTTTTTCACATAATATTCATTAATATTTTAACGGAAATCTACATGCCGCTTACATTTTGTACACTGGTAAAGATTAGGTTCCACTTCACGATGCTTCTTTAATTTTCGGCATGTTTGACAGGAGAGGGTGACATAGCGGACAGAAACTTGATGAAAGCAGTTTGAACTAATAAATACGTCCATGGTAATAGTGATAGACTTTATTTTAAGAGCCATTCATAACGTATTTGTATCAGCTTAATCAATATATTCCAAAATTTCTTTGATAACGTTCTTACGGCGCCCCTTTGTGTATTCAAGCAGAAAATCGAGGTAGACTATTTCAATGAGTTTTTCTACCGTAAGCTCGTGATTAGGAACAAAATTGGCCAGGTCTTGCAAAAGTACTTCTGCTCTAAACACGTCATCCCTGTATACTTTTGTAATCACTGTCGTTTTACTTTTAGAAGGCAATAATGGCTGATCATTGACGAGCGGCAATTGTTGCTTTCGGACATTTAGACGAGTATAAATTGATCCAACAATACTGTCGTTTTTACGCACTTCATCAAGGAAATCAAAAAAAACGTGTTCTACTAACTCTCCTTGTGTATACTCTTTATCCTTTTCCCTTAATTGAAGGACATCATCGCATAACGTTTCTGCTCGAAGATAGAGTTCATTAGGAACTGAAATCCTAAAGGTTAGCCGCTTATCTATTATTAAGTGATTGAAAATACGATTCATGAATCCTTTTTCTTCTAAGTTACGCAAGGCACTATTCAATAGACCATACTGGCTATATTTGACCTCGTTCATAATCAACCTCCGATTAATAATTCATTGTGTAAAATACGGTGAGCCGCCTGTCTAATGCTACGTAAGCCCCAACCCACTTTTAATTCTATAATTTTTTCATATACTTCTTTCCTCACCTTAGTGGATACGTATATTCCATCATCTCGGTACGACACAGCTTTTGAATAATTGATATATGATCGCTCTGCCGCTTGCTTAAATATCGCTTCCAAGTAAGAATGGATTTCTCCACGGTGTCCACTATTTAAGCTCATACGTGCGATATGGAGTTTTTCATCGCTGGTAACAGGCACCTTTATCTGTATTTTTTTATCGCTCCGTTGTTTACGCTCTGCCTTTTTATTGTGATCGTCAATGGTAATTAGTTTAGTCTTGTCAAACATCGGTGTGAGTGTACTCAACATCCTCTCCCCTTCTTTTAAAACGATAGAGATATTTCAAAAGCTTAATGACAAAATTCCAAAGTTCCATAATTCCGTTAAAGCGTGATGTACTACTCTGAGATAAGGGATAAGCTCGTACCTCTTGTAATAACTAGCTCTGGCATGTTATTACCGTCCTGTGTAGATTTGGCTTCCGCCTTTATAACCTTCCGCTGCCGCATATCCTTTTCGATAAGCCGCTTTACGTAGCCGCTAAAATTAACATTCTCGATTCGTTCTAAATACCGCCTATCCACCTCGTTGGTAACGTTAAACGATACCGATTTAATAACTTTGTTTTTGCTCAAGTTAACATCCTCCCTTCTGATTGATTAATACATGGTATGAGCGGTAATTCTATAATATGAACTTAAATTCACCAAAAACATGAACTTAAATTTCCTATATGAAACCAACAGGAAAAATAGAATAATTAAATAAGGTGATGCACATGTTACGGAGCCGTATTGAGGAACTGATAAAAGAGAGTGGATATAAAAAAGCCTTTATCGCTGATAAATTAGGAATTACATATAAGCAGTTACGTAATTACGAAACTGGGCGCAGCTTAATACCGTTCGATAAGGCGTATGAACTGGCGGACTTGCTCAGTGTTGGAATCGATGAACTGTATGAACGGAAAGAGGAATAAATTATACGGTATTGCCATCCAGGACACGTATAATTTGGAAATGCTGTCGCAAAAGCTGGCTTAAGAGTAAGTGAATCGTCTTTTTATTGGAGTATTACCTTCAAAGTTACAAGCGGTATGACCGGTATGACCCTAAAAAATCAGGATTAATTTTTCACAGTGAGCTATGATACTAAAAAACGTTAATATTGATTAGAAGACCAACAAAAAAATCGCTAGTGCTGGGAACACTAACGGTTCGATACTGTGATTGGAGCCGGCAACCGAATCCTTTTTTCTAATCATATTAAATTTCTGTCGACCGCGTAACAATACATTCAAATCCAATTTTGACATAATCTTTACGATTTCTTAATGCCTAGTTCATCTGAATTGGGTAAATTAAAGAAGTAGACCAAACCCCTTATTGTATCCGGTACTGAGCCGGATATTTTTTTGTCGGTATTAATTAACGACCTTCACTCCAACTACACTATCGAATGCCACCCGCTCAAACTCTCCGTCTTTAACTTCAATTCGCAGCTCATGCGTTACCGGATCAACGAAGTGTATTCGCCCTGTCACTTTCTTCGTAAAGCCATCGGCCCATATCATCAGCTTTATCGAATGGTTATATTCCATTGCGTAAATAATGCGTAAGTCGAACTCTTCTGCTTCATGCTCGTCAATGATTGGCTTCCTTTCCCGCTTAGTATCAAGCCAAAAATCCTTCTGAGTCTTCGATAATTCTGGCAATTGAAATGCTGCCTGCCATTTAACCATACCGCGATCACGTATCGCCATATAATCGCCTCCTTTCTTAATATTATATACGAACTTATGTTCTATATGTATACATAAAGGCATATAAGAAACAATATTAGGAATCCTCCATATGTAACCATCCTTTTAATTCAAGGGTGGTTTTTTTATATAAGCTCCCTGTTTGTCCATGTCTTTATAAGACAACCCTCATAATATATTAATATCCCTTGATTAAAGTAAGCATTTACAAGAGCGTCTTATGGCGCTTTTTCTTTTTTCGTACATAAAAACGCCACCCGTTAAGGTGACGTAATAGTTTATCGCTTTATCTTGCGCGGTTTCTTAACCTTCCAGGAAAATCGGCGCTGCAGTATGACGGAATAAATGCGGATGCAAATTCTTGTTATTCCTGCCTGCACAACGTAGCCATTTAATCTTTTCGGAAATGCTCGCAGTTGACGAAATGACTGCCCTTTATTATGTACATTTTGTTTAATTAATCACTTTTTATCGGTAGATTCCATTCGGATGAAAGTAATGCATCCAATTTTTCACTTTCTTAAACTGCTTATCATCCATAACAAATGATTTTACTTCAGTTCCAAAAAGATGCTTATGATAAGCTTTAAATTGTTCACATCCTCTTAAAAGCTCAATTGCGGCTTCTTGCCACATTCTTGATGTAGTTCCAGCCACAATAAAAGGAATTTCTTCTTCATAATGTAGGAGCACCTTACCTCCAAAATAAATGTCATACAGTTCAGGTAATTCCTCTTTCATTGCCACTTCCATTAACACAAGCCGACTCAATTGTATCACTCCTTTTCCCTTTTATTATGAGGCTTTTAAAAAACATAGCGATGGAACAATTATGAATTTAATTTGAACTTTCTACGGCTGCTGTTGTAATATTCTTGGGAATTGGAGGTGATTCCAACAACCTCCTAATTTCTGTAATCTAATTCCATTGTATTATAGTATAGAGGTGAAAAATATGTTTATAAGTCCAATGCTCCTCCATAAAACGGATCAACCGTTCAACGATGACGATTATGTTTCAGAACCTAAAATGGATAGGTTTCGGCTCATCTATTCCTATATAGAAGATAAAAAACTTTATACACGCCATAAAACTGATGTTACCAACCGTTTTCCTGAACTAATAAACTTAAATATTCCAAAAGGAACTGTTCTTGACGTGGAAATGGTCATCACAGATACATCAGGTAAACCTGATTTTGAAGCGGTCATGAGTCGGTTTTCGATGTTCAATTCTGAAAAGGTGAAACTGTTGACAAAGCAGAATCCAGTATCTTTCGTGGCATTCGACGTATTGTATTATAAGGGTGAGAAGGTAACCCAGCTTCCTTTATATAAGCGAAAAGAAATCCTTGATGCGATCATACCAGTTAATACTCCCCTTTTAACAAAAGTAATGAGCATAGCCGGCAACGGTATTACCCTTTTTAATCTCATCAAAGAACAAAATCTTGAAGGAATTGTTCTGAAGAAAAAGGAAAGCACTTATGAAATTGGGAAGCGGTCATACTCATGGCTTATTACCAATATGCAAATGTAATAGTGAACGGGTATCGAAAAGACGAATTTGGCTGGATTTTATCCTACGAAGACGGTCGATATGCGGGGATTATGGAGCTTGGCGTTCCACAGCAAGAAAAAAAGAGAATTTATGAGATGTCAAAAAAAGGTGAGAATGATAAGTTTGTTTTTATTGAACAAATATCGTGTTATGTAAAATACAGAAATATAACTAAGGGTGGCCTTCTACGGCTCCCATCATTCGTTTCAAACAATGCATAAAGCCCTTCATTTTAATAGAAGGGCTTCTCAACAATTCAAGCATAACGATTTTCCCCCTAGAATTTTTACTAATTAATAAGCAAATGAAGCTCCTATAATAATTAAAAGGATGAACAATACTACGATTAAAACGAAAGCACTGCCCCAGTAAAAGCCACCACTATAGCCGAACATAACATATCCCTCCTTTTTGCTTATTACTTTCAACATATGTAAAGATATTTATGGGGGGAAGGCCTAATGTCCCAGGCCTATGACTGTTGTGGACTGTTCAGTAATAATGAGTGGTCAAAGCAAACTTCGAAACATTTACTTTAGCAACTGACAACCAAAACGCAAAGCAGCTTTATCAACAAGCAGCACAAAAAACACAATAAGTTCTTGACAGCCCCTCGTCTTCCGGAAATTCAATCTGAAGAACCAGAGTACAAACAACAATAATTGTTCTACGATTTAGTTTCTGTCATACATTGTACATGGGAATTATCTCCCCGACTGCTACTATTTCCTAATCTTGCAGCAGCAGCGCATATAATACCCCAAAAATAGTTGTCTCTTTCGTTTTCTTTTAGTATTTTCTTACCCTTTAAAGTAACAAAGCATCTCAACATCAATAGGCTGCCCGTCAACTGTTTAAACATCTCGGCATAATCGGCATTGCCCGTATTCCTTTCGTTTGAGCGATTCCTGTTCCATTATTCAAAATTTCAGCTGCCAGTAATGGATTCTTTGAAGTACTGTTTGGAGTGACAAGAATTATCGTCTGTGGCACTTCAAATTGACCCTTGATATGAGGTCCCATTAAACCTGGTGTTTGTGCCGCCTCGTCATGTATCGGAATTCCGTACATACGCGGTAGTCTTTTCTCCTTCCGCATGAAAATTTTCTCCACTGCCGAGGGACTTTGCTGTTGGTACAACATATAAAGAAAAGGAGAAGGGGATAAATTGAGGAAAATCAACGTGGTGGAATATACATACTTCATATGGAATGATATAGTTGAATGATTCAGTATCGTCGTGTTCCCCTCCTGCAGGGCAAATCCCTTTCTCATAGTTGTAAAAGCCGTTAAAAAACAATCCCAATCATTTACGACAAGCCCTCCAATTACGCAACCCTAAATACTGAAATGAATCATACGAAAGATTATAGTTAAATGATATAGGAACCGTCGTGGCCCCCGCCTGCAGGGCACATTCCCTTATGTGCAAAGCCGTCATAAAATAAACCCAAACACTTGCAACAAGACTTCCAATTTCTTTGGGGCATACTGCTGTTCGGGAAAATCATAAGTTAGATAGTAGTTATATGAAGCTTCACCATAACTAGGTAGTGAGGCAGCAATATGGCCCCCGCCTGCTAGACATAAGCCCTTGAATGCAAACTCGTCATAATACAATCCAAAACATTTACGAAATCTTCTCCATCTATGATGAACACCTGACATTTTGTTATTGCACCTCCGATTTTTAACAATCATTATCCATTCTTTATCTATTAGAGGAGTTAAATAAAGTGTTACAGCCTAATATACAATAAGGAATGGGAGATGTCGGAATACCATAACTGTTTGTTAAGTCGGGGAAAACACTCTTACTCTTGCCAACAAACTAATGCCGGTTAATGAAACATAGAAAACATTAATTTATCAATATTCAATAAATTCTGCAGGACTTATACCAGGCTAGCGGTAATATACCGAAACCCCTTTTACTGGATCATATATGATGTCCCCATTTTCAAAATTACTGATTTTACCTCCTGCGACTCCGGGCAAATCTTTTTCATCTGAAACAGGGAATCCAAGTTTACTAGTTGTAGCACCTAGTTTTAAATATTCTTTAAGGATTAAACCATGTACCTCAAAAGCACTAAGAGCTAGAGTTTTGTAATAAATATAACCATATTGGAACTGTTGATAACTACCTTTTCCATCCGGGGTTGCAATATCTCCTGAAACTGGGTATCTAAGAATGCTTTTTTCTTCTCCTAATTGTGAATATTTTGTCCAAATTGGCCCTCGCAATTCCCATGCTCCAGTTTCTTGCGACCATAAAATTTTCCCAAAAACAAAATTATTAAACCTGCCTTTACCATCTGCTGTTTTAGTTTCATCTGAAATAGGTAAACCTAATACCCCTTTGGTTCCTCCTAACTGTTTATATCTCTCAAGAATAAGCCCATGAACTTCATTAGCAGTGCCGGTAAGATCAGAAGAATAAATATTACCGTATTGAAATTCAGCTTGCTGACCTAAAGCAGTGAATCCCTGATCAGAAAGTGCATAACCAGGACTTCCTTTCATTTCCTGCCACTTTTTTGCTATACGACCCAAAATCCTATGAGCCCCAGTCTCTTGTGACCATGTAATAATCCCATGCTGATATCTGCGAAATTTTCCGTTTGGATATGGTCCTGGTTCTTCAGGTCCAATAGGTTGCCCTAACCCTTTCGAATCAAGTTCAGCATACTTTTTATCTATTGGTGAAACCCTATATAGATCTGCTGTCATTTGGATAGGGTATAACTGTATCAAAGGATATGACGGTATGAAAGGATATGTTGGTCCTCTCGACATATCATTAACAAAAGGGTAATAACTTCTAAACATTGGCTGTTGTCTCCTTTTATAAAATTGATTGAAAGATACCATCTAACGCCATTTTAAATCGAATGAATATACATTTTTACCCAAATTCTATTACTCAGATATTATACGGGAGTCAACTTTTTTAAGTAAATTGTCCAAGTTGATCTCCTTTTTATTTGAAAATCCCAAAAACGGTTCTGTCTCAATTATGCATCATATATATGTGTCCTTAATTTAAAAGACTTTATATTTTTGTTCATATTAAGCACGAACTAAATTAAAATATCCTTTGTACGAACCACCATCACCCGTTAGTAAATGCGTTTCTAACTTCTTGCGAATTTGATTATGGATCAATTCGTCTGGACGAACGGAAAGTTGGACCATGTCCTTCATTGAAAGAGTAACAGTAAACTCTCCTAGAAAGTCATCCGCCGTGCCTAGTAAATTGTTTATTTCTTTTGATACTGTTGGTATGAGCGATACCAAAATAGGTCCAACAGCAGCTGCTGCAGCTGGGCTGGCTATCGCACCTACCCCTGCTGTAATGGCTCCGGCCGCAGCTTTAACAGATTTTTCGACAGTTGCTTTATACACATTTGGATCCCCTTGATCTCGTTCAAATAAGACAAAATTTAAGGTTAAGCCATACGGTTTTCCTCGATAAAGTTCAATATTATCTGGAATACTTTCACCTTTGTCAACATCTTTGTAAAGTCTAGTCATTGCTGTTGCCGGCTCTGAACCAGGTGCAATTGCACTGATAATAGCATAAATCTCATCAGATCCAGGCCCAGAGGTAGTCCCAAAGCAGTGAATACCACTATATGTTAATGAGACTTCCTTTATATCAATTGGGTCCGTACCAGGCCACCAATATATTTCCCCTTTCTCAAATGTGCTTACACTTCCCTCGTATTCTAATGGTATTTCATCCGAAGTAGGAAATCCGAGCCAGCTCCCGGCCCCCCCTAGTGCATCATACTTCTGACCGATAAAACCACGAACCCAATACGCCGGTCCGCCCGGATTTTTTGTATAAATGGCACCATTATCATAACGGATACGGTAACCACCACTTACCTTTTCTACATCAGATCCAGCAACACCAACACCAGTAAAAGAAGAGAGTTGTTTTCCTGGTGCACCACGTAACGACTCCCATTTTTTTTGAATCGTATTTTTTGCTAATCGTAGTTCAGTTTGTTCATGAAAATGACCCGGTAAATTTAAATGACCCGGTAAATGAATTCGGTGATACTGTTGGGGAACACTAAGATAACCAAGCTGGTTTGCTTGCCCTCCTAATGGTGTCCATTTTGTCGGTATTCCTCCATATGCCCAGTAAGCAGTCGTTTGCGGTGTCCAGTAGATGGGTGATTCGGAAACTCCTCCGCTGAACCTATTGTTATAACCTTGCCACAAATTATCAAATGAACGAGGGAAAAGGGATGAATTAGGATAGAAATATGGATTTTTTAAAGACATAGTTTCTGTATAAGAATTGAGATTGTAGAATGGTAATGGACTTACAGTTAAAGATGGATGATAATACAAAGACTGTCACTCCTTAATCAAATCTTAAACTTTTCCGATATTATATACGGATATATACTTTATGGGTGGTTGTCCGTATATAAATGGGTGACTGTCTTACTTGCATAGCAAAGGTTTCCGGTTCTATGTATTAAAGCGTAGCTGGTTGGATTACAAATCCGCATTCAGGTTTGTCAATTATATGGTCGAAATGATTGAAAGTGTTTGGGTATTTAATTCAATGAATCATCAAGTTCCCAACCTCCAATTTTAAAAAAGGTATAAGCAGTTTTTTTGCCCGATTGCAAAAAAAATGACAAATCAATTTCCATCCCCTTATCCGACACTACTTGGTGATGATCCGTTTTTGCAGTCGTGTCTGGATAAAGCTGTTGAGCAAGCGCTCGAAGAGTTTAAAAGCCTTAAACCCTTTCGAACAGCAATCTCGTTCGTAGCAATCAACGAGACCCAACATATGGAATTCAAGCATGCAGGAAAAGATTTCGGCAAAAGCTTCTTTACAGCAAGTCTTAAGGTGGGAGTTTTATACGCTGTCTTTGAGGAAGGGGAAGACCGGAATCTGGGTTGGAGGAACCTTTACCGGTTCCTTGCCACCGGTCCGTATACATAGTGAGAATGATTGTGAAGTAGCCCAGGCATCCACATGTTATGATATGGCCAATCTTTACGCGCACCTATTCCAGCAGACGTTAGTGGATTCTAGCAGCTCAAATGAAATGTTAACTTGGCTCTTTACCACTGCAGCTGTCGGAGAATACATGTCTTTTTTGGATTATACTCGCCGACGTCTCCCTCCAAGAAATTACTCAGTAACACACTCGAAAATTGGGTTTGAACCATTGAAGACAGGGAATGGGTTGCTTCCGAAGGAGCAATCGTAGAACAGAAACAGAGGAAATTCATAGTAGTCTTTCAGAATAGTTTTGATGTTGACGACTCCTTGAAAGGGGCTCGGCTTAATCGTAGAGCAATAGATCTTTTCCTCCGCGGTCGATTTCAACCGCAGAAAAGAGTTAACCCGCCCGTGCAGGTGGAAAAAGTAAGGGTACCTAACCTTGTTGGAATGCAAGGGCGCCAAGCCCGTGATTTGCTACTGTCTATGGGACTAAATCCGAAGAACGACCTCGTGAGAGCCAATGCAAATGTAAAAAAAGATATCGTCATCAGACAGTCCCCTGATCCAAATAAGGAGGTCCTAAAAGGATCGAATGTCGAAATACATTACAATTATGATTTTAATGGTATCTTATGGAAGCCCCATTAAAACTGAATCACCCGTCTATTCCAGAGAGAATTATCTGAGTAAAAAGAGAGCTATCTTAACGCTCTCTTTCTATTTCCCTTCAATCCGACAATTACTTTGCCGACTCTTTTCGCTTAGCCCTTATTAACGTACTCTTACTAATACCAGTAATTTCTTCGACCTGTTTGTAAGAATGGGTTTGCAGCAATTTCATAGCGTGTTCAATCTGTGCCTTTTTAAATTTCTTCGGGCGGCCTTCTCTATAATCATCTCGCTGCTTTGCAATGGCTTTACCTTCTTGTGTCCGCTGTATAATCATATCCCTTTCAAATTCTGCGAATCCACTCATGATTGTTAAAATTAGTCTTCCTGTTGGTGTATTCTCAATCAATCCCATATTCAACACATGTACTTTGACACCTTGCTTAAACAGATTTTTAATGATTCTAATAGCATCCTCGGCTGAACGGGCAAAGCGATCCAGCTTTGTTACCACAAGCGTATCACCCTCTTTTAAAAGAGATAGCACTTCTTGAAACTGAGGACGCTCCCTTTTAGTTCCTGTAAACTTTTCAGAAAAGATTTGATCGCACCGTTCATTTTCTAATGCTTGGATTTGCACTTCTAATTCTTGCCCAATAGTTGAAACCCTTGCATACCCATATTTCATAAAATCACCTTCTCTCATGGTTTGACTTTTGAACATAAATTTTGACACCGTTGTATACACTGATTTTATCACTTCCATTTTTTGGTGTCAATATTGTTAAGTTATGAACTTTAATCATAAAAAAAGACCGTCTAATTGACAGTCACTTTCTTAAACTATAGTACCCTTTAGTTCAATAAGAAAAAGCTTTGCCGTATTCAAGCATCGCCCCCATTTGTTCAAGAAGAAAAGAAGCTGCCGCCAAGCAACCCTTGTTCCACTAAAGCTTTTCCTTATATATTAGTATGATTTTTGATAGGTAAATAGGGAATTTTTGTATGATCTATCAAGAGGAATTGACATCCTTCGCATAACCCAGGATATATACTCATATTTTCTAAAGTTCCACAATTAAGGCATCTTTTGTTTAGCATATCTACTTTTGAAGTTATTGAAGTTTTACCGCACTTTACATGACCAAGTATGCCAATATTCCTAATTGCATCACTAGAATAATTTTTCATAAATAATAACCTCCTAACGCAATAAATACTCTTGCACCCAATAGTTTAAGTGCATTTCTTCACAAATTTTGCCATAAAGAAAACTCCCTTTCACTAATGAAGGGAGTCTTTTTTACTAATCCTCTAGGGCGAGGCTGTTCCTTTCCACGGTCACTTTTCTGTGAATTCACGCTAAAATCTAATTGTGATTACCCTTTTTCACCACGGATCGGATTCGTTTACCAATTAGGAAATACATTCAACTTCAGTCTTCACCATTAAAATTAATAACCTCTGTAATATTATAATTAGAATTAACCAAATCATTGATAAAATTCAATACATCTTTTTCTGATTCAAATTCTAAATTATCAAAATCTCCAATTTCAGTCATGAGATCATCGTGATAATATAATTTGAATACCCATGTGTTTTTGAATTGTTTGTATGTGCTCGTGTTGTGTTTGCTCATATCTAGATGTAAAATCATAGCTGTCATTTTTTTATTTCTATCAATTGGAGTACTTCTATACTTTTCCCTTCGCTGCTCATACTCAATATCAGCTTGATTGTCAGCATAAAATGCATCATGCCTCTTATATTCTTCTTCAAGTCTATCAAAATAGTATTCTTCATATTCACTTATTATTTCTTCGGTGCATTTTTCGACAGAGATTTCACCTCTAATGGCAGCGAAAATCCTTGACTTTACAAAATCCTCACTCTTGGAATAATTTAATTTCAAAGCATGCATTAACGAAAAAAGAGGATTTATTTTAAATATCTTTAATAGTTCTTCTTTATTCTCTTTATTTTCAATAAGTATAGTTCTATAATAATTCACACTAATTTCAACTAATTCTTCAATTAACTTAATACTTACTCTGTCTAACTTATTCTCCATGTTTTATATTTCTCCTTATAGCCTTTTTTTACCATTTCAAAATAACTTTCAAATTCTATTTTTATAGCTTACTCTTCTTACTAACGCTGCAAAACACGCATGTGCATTCTAGAAATTCATTTTATGTATTTACAAATCACAGATGCTAAAGAAAGAAACTTTGTTATCAGAAATTGAGCATCTTTCTAGACTCCTTCTATGACTTGTTATCTCACTTTCTCTATGGAAACTTACATACCAGCGTGTATTTTCATGACACAGATTTGTGGCTATCTGTTGAATATATGGTAAATCAACATCCGACAAGCTATGTCCCATAATAATAATCTCATTATATTTATCTGGTGAGTTAAAAAAAGACTCATTCTTTGCAATCACAGAAGCTGTTGACTTGTGTGTAGTTGCATAATACTGCCTAATCGAATCATACGCTTCATCAGTCCTAACATCACCATAAACCAAAGCCAAATTACTCTGTGGCTTTCCTACGGCATGACCAAGAATGATTTCAGAACGTTCATCTACAACTCTATTATGTATATGAAAAACCTTCTCATCATCAATTCCATACAAGCTTTGTAAAGTTGGTGTATAGTTAAAATTCAAATAATGAGAATCCTTCACCTCGGCACAATATTTAGCAATTCCATCACACATTTTTGTTGGCAAATCAATACTGCATATCCATTTTACAAATTGCGATATTAAGCCATAGCTCATATGCCAAGTATCTTGATCGATAAAGTACTGAAATTCATGATGATACCTGTCACTCCAATTGTCATCTGCATACGAGACTAGACTATCAGAGTAATAATCAAACATTAGTTGAACATCGATATTTGCCAGATTCGCTTCAAAGTCTGACCATAAATCCTCTTGGAACATATTGAACATCTCCATGGTTCTTACTATTTCTTTCCCAGTTTCCAAGAGGTAATTCCTAAAATCCCAGTAACGTGTTTTCATTCCATGATGAAGATCAAAACCGTTTCCAATAATAAAAAGTCTTTTCATAATCTACCCACTTTTCACATGTTAGTCCTCAAAACAATAGCTATCACAGTTTAACTACACATAATCCCCCAGATTTAAATTTTATGATTTGTTTTTAATGTTTTCAAATTGATTTAGTGTTTATTCTACCCTTCACCAAATAAATCCTTCTTTAACTATCCTGCTTCGTTAGCTGAACAAGAAAAAGACCGCCGCAGCGATCTCATCTTTAACTATTGCCCCCATTAGTTCAAGAAGAACTGCTATTAAGTGGTAATGTTGCACCAATCAACTCGTCTTCCTTATTTAAAAAATCCAAAACACTCTCTATATCCTCAACATTATAACTTTTAAAGACAATCATATGCTTTATATGGAGTCCTGTAGGATATATATTTGGTTGCTGTAATAAGTTTTTTAATCGTTCTGGAGTGTAGAGAATACACCATCTTTCACTTCCGTCACTCATTTTCATACTTATTTCTATCCAATTTGTTTCGTTAGGGTCATTTAATACTTCATCATCAAACTTCCAACTTATTAAATCTATAATGTCCTGACCATTTACATTAAAGTGAGATAATGGAAACCATTTTAATGGTCCATTGTCGCATTTTATTCGAACCATATCTTCGTCAGTATTTATATCAATTACTTGGTATGATTTTCCCCTTGTTAAGCCCTCAGAATATACACCTGTAGTTCGACAAACGATATTCTTATTTATCATAAGACCTCCTTATTAAACCTGAATAACTTGTAATTTATCATATCACGTTATTAAGCTAAACTGCTCCGTTAGTACGAATAAGAAAAGGCTGCCACGATGACAGCTCTGATCTTAAACTCATGCAACGTTAGTTGTTACACCAAAAAAGAGTGCCAATTTTAGCCACTCTCTACAAAAGCTTTTAAATGTTTATTCAAAGTTAATTAGGATAATTCGTGATTATGTGATACACTTTGTTTACCATTTGATTTACTGTTTACATGTACCCCACTCATTCGTGAGTGGGGTTTCTTGCTTTTAAGATAAATAAAAAACAGACTCTATAAAGAGCCTGCTTAAGTTTAGGTTTATTATTAAGCTTTACGCACGTTAGCTGCTTGAGCTCCACGTTGACCTTGCTCAACATCGAAAGTCACAGCTTGACCTTCTTCTAAAGATTTGAAACCTTCGCCTTGAATAGCTGAGAAATGAACGAATACGTCTTCTCCACCTTCACGTTCGATGAATCCGAAGCCTTTTTCGCTGTTAAACCATTTTACTTTACCATTTTCCATTTTTGTTGCCTCCTAGTGTTTAAAAACACACATTGTGTTACTATCCTTGCTCTCAGTGATCATCAAGACGAAAAGTTTTACTGATACTATCCTTTACACCGAACAAAAATAATTCTTATATATATTAACATTTTTCACCAGTATTTGCAAGAAGACATACAAGCGACCATTTTTGCCACTCATGAATTTAACACATCTCGTTTTGCACTCTTTTGTTGTTCTTATTCAAGTAAAGCCCCCGTTACTTTAAGTGTACTTTTTCACAATCTCTACGCTAATAAAAAAATGCAATGCCTTTTAAAAGCATCGCACCCAGTTGCTGAATGAGTCGATTCTAATTATTTCACAAACTTTTGTTACTCTAAATTGAGCAAGTCCTTTTTCATAATTGGGGTACCGCCAACAAAACGCGGAAAACGTACGCTAAGGAATATTTGTTGATCATCCACCTGTTCGAAGAAAATAAAGTCTTAGACTGGAGTTGTTGATTTGACGCTTACTCTTTTACTCCATGAACGAGCGTTCGTTCGAGGCATCGTATTTTAGAATGTCCATTCTCATCCTGTTTCCCCACTTTTTTAAAAACGGCACCGACTCATGTCTTTCAACATGGGCCGTCAGCGATTCTTGATCTTGCCACCGCTGGACAGTCAGCACGCGTCCGGCGCGCGCATCTTCCAAAGTAAAGGCATAAAAGAGGCATCCATTTTCAGCTCTCGTGCTGGAAACGACGGCCTGAACGTCTGTAGTAAACTCATTCACATCAGACGGATTTACGTGAACGTAACCCATGAGTATAATCATTGTTGTTCATCCTTTTTTTCTGAATTTAATTAGCAAATTTTTTCAAAGTCATTCGCGGTCCTCGCTAGTGGAACACCGCAAAGTTTTGCGACGTTCCACTAGGAGTGCGATAATCATTCGAGCTGTCGTCCTTACATAACCATAAGCACGATCTTGCCTTGGATGTGCCCACGGGCGGCTCGTTCGTGCGCCCTGCGAGCATCGGCAAGTGGAAACGTGCTGTCGATGGCGACGCGAACCGTCCCGGCATCGAGCAAGCGCCCTAATTCCGCTAGCTGCGGGCCGTTTGAGCGTACTTGGGTCATCGATACCGTGACGCCCAGCTTTGCGGCCTCCTCGGCGTCGGAGAAGCCTATGAACACTGGGAACAAAGCGCCGCCACGCTTGAGCGTACGCAAGAAACGACCGGTTGTTGGACCGCCAAGGGTATCGAGGACGAGATCAACGTCATGGGCGATGTCTTCGGGAGGGCTCTTGGTGTAGTCGATGAATTCGTCGGCACCGAGCTCTCGCAGGAACGACTCATGCTTGCCCGATGCCACCGCGATGACATGCGCACCCTTCCATTTAGCCAGTTGCACCGCTAAGTGCCCCACGCCGCCCGCGGCACCATTGACGAGTACCGTCTTGCCGTTGAGCGGCAGCGGGCGATGCGACTCCGGTTGAAACGGATTCGCTTCATTGTGCCCCAACTCGATCAGGAACTGCCATCCGGTGAGACCTGCCATCGGTGCACCTGCGGCGTGCACGTGATCGATGCCAGCCGGTTTGAGTGCAAGATCCGACGCTGGCGCGGCGACGTACTCGGCATAAGCAGCGCTCTCCCCCATGCTAGGAAAGCGAACCATGCCGAAAACTTCATCGCCGATGGAGAAGCCTTGCACATCCGTGGCTACCGCCTCGACGACACCCGATATGTCCGACCCCAGAATGAAGGGAAAGGACACCGCCGGTTGCCATTCAGGAGGAAGATCCTTATACCCCTCGCGCAGGTACCAGTCGGGGGGGTTGATGCCAACCGCGTGAACGCGGACAAGCACCTCACCCGGTTTCAGTTCGGGAAGCGGGGCCTCCTCGTAACGCAGTACCTCAGGGCCGCCGAATTTGTGCAGCCGAATCGCCTTCATTGTGTTTGTAGACATCGCTTTCTCCTTTCACACAAATGTGTTATTCTTATTTAGAGCAGTGCTCCACTTAAAAGGAACACTGTTCCGCTTATTATTATACGGAGCACCGCTCCGATTGTCAAGGAGGAATCAGATGCGAGCCGATGCGAAGAAAAACTATGAGCACATACTCGCAGTCGCGAGCGTCGTTATAACCAAGCACGGCGTCGATGCATCGCTGCGCGATATCGCTCGCCGAGCTGGTGTCGGGCTCGGCACACTGTATCGTCATTTCCCGACGAGAGAGGCGCTGCTCGAAGCTTTGCTCCGCGCAAGCTTCGACGAGTTTACGACAAAGGCACGTGAGCTCGAAACTGCGAGTTCACCCGATGATGCACTCGTGTCGTGGCTACGCGACGTCGTTGCATTCACGGGCAACTATCAAGGTGTTGTGGACACGATGATGGCAGCCAAGGAGGATCCGGAGTCCGCACTCCACGCTTCATGCGTCACGATGCGCACGGCAGGCACGCGACTTCTCGCTCGCGCTCAGGCTGAGGGTCTGGCACGTACCGACATGGATGGTGATGACCTGTTCTCGCTAGCTGCTGCGCTTGCGTGGCTCAGTAACCAACCCTCGTCCGCGTCACGAGCTGAGTATCTCTTCAGTATTATCGCGAGCGCGATCTTGACGAATGAAGCGAGAAGAAGGATATAAGGTTCTTTCTATTTGGTGGGACTAAAAAAGGGATAGCATAGACTATCCCTTAATTCATTCTTAAATCAACATTAAACTTTAACATAGCTTTTATTAAATAAAGGATTAATCCTTTGTTAAACAATCGCTACCCGTTAGTTGAAGAAGACTAAATGACATTAGATAATACTTTCCCTTTTAATGTCAATCAAATCTGGGTCTAGTTCTTCAAGTTTATCTTCGAATTCTTCCCAACCATTTTGTCTAATAAATTCTG
>NZ_JAHXYW010000012.1 GCF_019969725.1 Neobacillus bataviensis | reverse complement strand
CTTTATCGTTGAAGAGTTTTTTTGACATAAAATTATTCTCCGATTCCCACATTTTTTATTCATTATACATAAAAGTACCCGATAGGGCAGACCTTTTTTTAGTGTCTACTCTATCGGGTACAGTTTATGAGGTCCGAATGCCTTTTTTATTTACCTTGGAGGGAACGTACCTAATTGTTGTCCGCCGCCATATGGATATTCGTACTCGATTTCTTCGGAGAAAGTAATATAGTCCACGGCGACCATTGGAATGAGAAACCGTGTGCCTTTTTGAGGATCACTTAAAATAACATGGTCTCTTCCAGCAGCTTCGATGATTCCTCTAAATTCCTTGGAATTCCATGAAGTGCTGCCCTCAAAGGTAGCAAAAACACTTACAAGTTTGCCTTTGTTCAAACGTAGAATATTTTCGATGTAGGATTGTTCAATTGGCAGCATGCCGGCTGAAACGGATGCCGCAGCGGCTGCTTGTTGCGGCGTTGGCGTAGCGCCCGCACCGGCCGGCGGAAATCCTGGTTGTGTGCCAGGATAAAATGGCTGCCCCGCCACTCCTGGCTGCCCTCCCGGAGTATAAGGCTGAAATCCTTGTGGATTGTAATATTGACTCATCTTTTTCCCTCCTAAAATTGTAGGCTCAACATTCTATTCATACTCCCATAAGCCCAAAATGGTTCCTGCAGACTTTTACCAAGACTCGCTGTTTTATTAGTATGAGGGAAAGTCCTAAGATATGACTTAAGGATTAGGCGGAAAAACAAAAAAGCTCACAGCGGAGGCCGGAGCTTTTTTGGATTAAACATGAAGGAATTTTGGTACGCGTTCTTCCTCTAACAGATTGCCGACAAAGAAAGCTCCGAATTCGCCGTAGCGCGCGCTGACTTCATCAAAACGCATTTCATAAACTAGCTTTTTAAACTGAAGTACATCTTCAGCAAATAGAGTTACGCCCCATTCGTAATCGTCAAAACCAACAGACCCAGTGATGATTTGCTTCACCTTACCAGCATATGTACGGCCGATCATGCCATGGCTGCGCATCATATTGCGGCGCTCCTCCATCGGCAGCATGTACCAGTTATCATTGCCCTGACGGCGCTTATCCATTGGATAGAAACAAACATGCTTTGTTTGCGGAAGCGTCGGATACAGACGTGCAAGGATTTGCGGATTTTGATATGGGTCTTCACCGGCAGGCAAATAGTTGCTCAGCTCCACAACCGATACATAGGAATGAGCAGGGATTGTGAATTCCGCTAATTTTGTTTTATTGAATTCGGTTTCAATTTCATTTAATTCTTCCATGGTTGGACGAAGGATCATCATCATAAAATCAGCCTTTTGGCCAACGATTGTATATAAGGCATGGCTGCCTTCTTTGCGTTCCTGGGTAGTATTCCATTTTTCAACTAGACTTAAAAACTCGTGGATAGCGGACTGGCGCTCATCGCTTGAAAGCATCTTCCAAGTCGTCCAGTCTACTGTACGAAAATCATGCAGGCAATACCAGCCATCAAGCGTTTGTGCTGCTTCACTCATTACAATCACTCCTAAATAATCATTCTAAATAACTATAACATAGTTTGACCAACAGACGCTTTAATAAAACCTTGAAGGATATTTTTATAAAAAATAGTAAATAGTAAAGGATAGCGTGCAATTTTTTGAAAACAAAAACATTTTAAGTGTAACCGTTCTCTGTGAGTAAAATCATTGAAATTTTAGCCAGGTAAAGTATGCTTGGTAGGTAGTTTTTTTAGGGAGGTTTGTTTTGTGAGTGATTTATTTGAAGGATTAAAGCAAAAAATTTCCGGACGTGATGTAAAAATTGTTTTTCCAGAAGGCTTGGACGAGCGGGTGGTTCGTGCGGCCGGCCGTTTGGCAGAGGAAAAGCTGCTGACCCCGATTTTGATTGGCAGCATTGAACAAGTGCAGGCAAAGGCAAGCGAGCTTGGTGTTTCCTTGGAGGCAGCGGAAATCTATGACCCTGCCAACTATGCGGGAATGGATGAGCTTGTCGCTGCATTTGTTGAGCGCCGCAAAGGTAAAGCAACCGAAGAGGATGCGCGTAAAATCTTGCTCGATGAAAACTATTTCGGCACGATGCTGGTGTATTTAAATAAAGCACACGGCTTGGTTAGCGGTGCGGCCCACTCCACGGCCGATACGGTCCGCCCGGCGCTGCAAATCATTAAGACAAAAGATGGCGTGCGGAAAACTTCCGGTGTGTTCATCATGGTGCGCGGAGATGAGAAGTATGTGTTTGCTGATTGCGCTATTAACATTGCACCTGACAGCCTGGATTTAGCGGAGATTGCGATCGAAAGCGCTAAGACGGCTGAAATGTTTGATCTTGAGCCGCGGATTGCGATGCTTTCATTTTCAACGAAGGGTTCGGCGAAATCTCCTGAAACGGAAAAGGTTGTCGAAGCTGTTGCTGAGGCGAAACGCCGCGATGCATCACTTGTGCTCGACGGAGAGTTTCAATTTGATGCCGCGTTTGTTCCATCTGTTGCTAAAAGCAAAGCCCCTGGTTCTGTGCTGCAAGGAGATGCGAACGTGTTTATCTTCCCTAGCCTTGAAGCTGGAAACATCGGTTACAAAATTGCCCAGCGTTTAGGCGGGTTTGAAGCGGTAGGCCCGATTTTACAAGGCTTGAATAAGCCGGTTAACGACCTGTCCCGAGGCTGTAATGAAGAAGATGTCTATAAGTTGGCGTTAATTACGGCTGCGCAGGGGTTATAAATGTTTTTTTGGGGAGCTGGTCCGGAGGTGGGCTGGCTCTTTTTTGAGGTTTGTCTATTTTTTGGGTAGTTTTGTCTATCTTTTTGAGGGTTTTGTCTATTTTCAAGGGGGCTTTGTCTATTTTTTAAAGTGTATTGTCTATTTAGACATTTATTGGAAGGAAACAGGACAAGAAGCTCGCTATTTGATAAAATTACCCTATCAAACATTCAAGGAGCTATGAAAATGGAAGGTTTACTGCGGCAGCCACAGTGGCGGGTTATTGACCAGTCTGTCATAGGCAGTCATTTTCACGCGTTACAGTCATTTGGAACCGATGATACACTCTGTGCTTCAGTCGGAGCAGGTAAAGCGCCGGCTACTGCAAGGACATGGGTTCATCACAATACCATCGTCCTCGGCATTCAAGATACAAAACTGCCATTTTTACAAGAAGGCATTCAATATCTTCGTAATCAGGGCTATCAGTCTATTGTAAGGAATTCCGGCGGACTTGCCGTCGTTCTCGATGAGGGCGTCCTCAATATCTCGCTGATTTTCCCCGAGGCCGAGAAAGGGATTGATATCAATCGCGGCTATGAGGCAATGTGGCAGCTGATTCAACAAATGTTTGCCGATTTCCCCCAGCAGATTGAGGCAAGGGAAATAGTCGGATCTTATTGCCCGGGAAGTTATGACCTCAGTATAGGCGGAAAAAAATTCGCCGGCATTTCCCAGCGCCGCCTGAAAAAAGGAGTAGCCGTTCAGATTTACCTTTGTGTCAATGGCAGCGGCAGCAAGCGCGCGGAACTGATCAGGGAGTTTTACGCGATTGCCAAACAAGCGGAACCGACCAAATTCACCTATCCGGAAATTGTCCCTGACGTCATGGCCTCATTAGCTGAGCTTTATCAAACTAATTTTTCCATCGCGGATGTCATGCTACGGCTTTTGAACCAATTAAAACAAAACAGCGATTTACTCTACGCCGGCCAGCTCAATGAATTTGAACTCGAGCTCTTGCCTGGGTACTATCAAAGAGTCGTAGTGCGAAATGAACAAATAAAAAAGCCGTAAACGTTGATTTACGGCTTTTTCTAATTGGATGTTGCCATCCAACCTCTTCTCCCCAAACTAGCTGTCTAGCTGCAGCGCCTAGGGGCTCGGGGTCATAAGCCAATCCGTCAAGAAGGCTAAAAGGCAGCCTTCTCGCCGGATCGTCTTATGCCTGTCGCCCCTGGTCAAGGCTCTTCCGCTTTTCTAGTTACTCGGCTACTTTCTCTAAATTGCCATTTCGGTCCATCTTGAATTTAGTAGCGGGTCTTTCTTCTTCTTCAAATAAAACAAGCTTTCTGGCGCGGTTCATGATTTTCATTAAGGTCTCGTAATCTTCTTGAATCGTTTCGGTATTTTGCTCGAGATCCTCAATTTTTGCACGCATTTCCTCATTTTGCTTCCGCAGTTCAGACAATTCTCGCTTCAATCTTTCATTCTCACTTTTTAATGCTTCATTTTGCAGATTGGAATGATTGAAGTTTTGCAAGTAATCAATAACAGAATCCAGGCTGATCCCTGTTGATTGCGGTCTGTAGGTTTGTGCAACCGCTGGTTTTACATAGGTTTCAGCTGCCACTTCAGCCGTCATATCCGGCAATTCCCTCGAAGTTTCGACTGGCATTTCAACGGACATCGGCATTGCCTCAAACTCTTCGGTCGTCGTAGTAACCGGCGGGCTGTAAAGCAGTTTTTTCTTGCCGCCTTGGTCTTTTCCTAAAACTCTTGATCTTTGTTTGCGCTGCTTTTTGGCTAATTGCAAGGCTTTTTCATACGTATGGCGTACGACGGCATTCCATCTGAAGCCGCAGGCTGCCGAAGTCCGGTTCAGCTTGTCGCCAACCTCTTCAAAAGCGTTCAGCTGGGTGCTTCCCTCTCTTACATGCCTGAGGACAGTCTCGGCTAAAAGCAAATCATTCTCATCTGTCCATGCATCTTGACGAACTTTCATATGTTTCAACTCCTTATAGGTTTTCTCGATTTTTAAAAAAGTTCTAGTCTTAGGATGGACAAGTTTTCTAGGCTTTATACCAAAATGGTTAAAAGGATAATAGATTTTTTTAAAAGTTTAATTAATTGATTGCAAAGAATTGTGCCTTGCAATGACTGCCAAGAAAATGTAAAATACCTAAGGAGTTTAATTACGGAGCGTTAATGGATAAACTAACTAATAGATAGAATAGATTGACCTTAGAAAGGGTTGTACCAAATGTCCAATGAATTTCGTGTTTGCGACGACTGCCAGGCCGTGAATTTAAAGACATTGATCCCTCGTCTGAAAGCCATCGATCCGAATGCCGAAATCAAAATCGGCTGCCAGTCCTATTGCGGACCCGGAAGGAAAAAGACCTTTGCCTTCGTTAATAACCGCCCGGTTGCCGCATTAACGGAAGAGGAATTAATGGAGAAAGTTAATAAAAAGATAAAATAATCACCTTTGACCAGTGCGCTTGAAGGTGATTTTTCTTTTCGCCTTCTGTCGAAAAATACTGGGGAAAATTGTTGTTTTTTGGGATATAATAGAAAAAAGTGTTTCTTCGAAAAGGAAGGGGGAAATCGATGTCATATTCCACGGAAAAACTTACAGAAGAAAAAGTATTTAAAGATCCAGTCCATCGCTATGTCCACGTTCGCGACAAGGCGATTTGGGATCTGATTGGAACAAAGGAGTTTCAGCGGCTGCGACGGATTAAACAGCTGGGAACGACCTTTTTGACGTTTCATGGCGCGGAGCACAGCCGTTTCAATCATTCTCTCGGTGTCTATGAAATTGTCCGCCGCATCATCGATGATGTGTTTGCCGGCAGACCGGAATGGAACGATGACGAACGTCTGCTGACGCTTTGTGCTGCCCTTCTTCATGACCTCGGACATGGTCCGTTTTCCCATTCCTTTGAAAAAGTGTTCGATTTTGACCACGAGGATTTTACCCGCGCGATTATTCTAGGGGATACCGAAGTTAACAAGGTTCTTGTTAAGGTAGGACCGGATTTTCCGGAAAAAGTAGCCGAAGTCATCGCCAAGACGTCTGATAAAAAGCTGGTCGTCAGCCTGATTTCGAGCCAGATTGATGCCGACAGAATGGATTATTTGCAGCGCGATGCTTATTTTACCGGGGTCAGCTATGGCCAATTTGATATGGAGCGGATATTGCGCGTGATGAGGCCGCGCGAAGACCAGGTCGTCATTAAAAAGAGCGGTATGCATGCTGTTGAGGATTATATTATGAGCCGCTATCAGATGTACTGGCAGGTTTATTTTCATCCAGTGTCCCGAAGCGCCGAGGTACTCTTAACGAAAATCCTCCATCGTGCCAAGCAATTGTTTGAGGAAAATTATTCGTTTAAATATGAACCGATTCACTTTACCTCCATTTTTCATGAGCAAGTGACATTAGAAGACTATTTAAAATTAGATGAATCTGTTATTTTATATTATTTTCAAATTTGGCAGGAGGAAGCCGATCGGATATTAAGCGACCTTTGCCGTCGGTTTGTTAACCGCAATCTGTTCAAGTTTGCGGAGTTTGACCCTGCGAAAGAATATAAAAAGCTCGCTGAACTGACGCGACTTTTTGAAAAAGCAGGGATTGACCCTGATTATTATTTAGTTGTCGATTCGTCTTCAGATTTGCCTTACGATTTTTATCGTCCGGGTGAAGAGGAAGAGCGGCTTCCGATTCATTTGCTGATGCCGAATGGGGAGTTAAAGGAGCTATCCAGGGAGTCTGAAATCGTGGATGCGATTTCCGGAAAGAGAAGAACGGACCATAAGCTCTACTACCCGGCTGATTTCCTAAAGGATGACTCAGGTGATGTGAATATCAAAAAGCAAATTCGTGCCCTTTTAGAAATATAAGACTGTTTTGGTGCCTGACACCTAAATGGAGTAGGAGTTGACGAACGTTGTTAAAAGATCATGCTAAGCTGATGCAGGCGATCCTCGTTTCCGGTGAAATTGTCGGAAGAAAGAAGCTGCAGAAGATGATATATATTGCGAAAAAAGTTGATTTCCCTTTTCAGGAGCGGTTCCAGTTTCATTTTTACGGACCTTATTCGGAGGAATTGACCACCCGTGTGGAAGAGCTTTGTAATATGGGTTTTCTGAATGAAGTAAGGGAGAAAAAAGGCGGCTATTTTCAATATCGCTATACGTTGACCGATGCGGGGAAAGAGTTTTTGAGCTTAAATGAAGTGGACATGCCGTGTTTGCAAGACTGCCTTATCGATATGAATGACCAGAATGCTAGATTCCTTGAGCTGGTTTCGACGGTTTTATATTTTGATAATCTTCCAAAGGAAGAAGTCGCAAACAAGGTTTTCACCTTAAAAAGCAGCCAGCGCTACACCGAAGCAGAAATCAATGACGCATATCAATATATTGAGGCGTTGAAAGGGAAAATACAATAAAAGAAAACGCTTGGACGTCGAGTTGGTCCAAGCGTTTTCTTTTGGGATTTAGTGTCCACATAGGAAGGACAAATGTCCACGAATGGTGCCTGACACCAACACTCACAACAACAACATTTTATTTGTCGCTGAAGCGGACGCCGCCGGTTGCGTAGTGGTTTTTGCTCATTTCTTCGATGAAGACGGTGATGTTTTCTTTTGGTGCGCCGGTTGTTTCGCTGACAGCGACGGTTACCTTTTCGACAAGCGCCCGCTTTTGGTCTTCAGTACGGCCTTCGAGCATTTTTACTGTAACGTATGGCATTGATATTACCTCCTTTTCATCATAACTTATAGTAGTGTTCCACAAATATTGAAAAAGTGCAATAACAGTGGTCACTTTGGTTTTCTTTTTCCAAGTGGTTTCATGTATACTTAAAGGAAATAGACAGAGAGAACGGCATCAAAAGGAGGAGAGGCAGGATGGAAGGATTAGAAGGATTTCTTAGATATCCGCTAAGTCTGATTCCCTATGTAGTGATTACCCTGGCGGTGGCCTTTACGGTCCATGAATTTGCTCATGCATTTGTGGCCTATAAATTCGGGGATCAAACGGCGAAAAAACAAGGGCGCCTCACGTTGAATCCACTCAAGCATCTGGATCCAATCGGAACCCTTCTCATTTTTATTGCCGGCTTTGGCTGGGCCCGTCCTGTACCGGTGAATCGCTTTTTCTTTAAAAAGCCACGCCTGGCAAGCATACTTGTCTCAGCTGCCGGCCCGCTTAGCAATTTGATTTTAGCCGTGATTGGCTTTATCATCGGCTACGGGTTAAGCCGCTTTGGAATCGCGACATCGGAAGTCATTGATAATTTCATCAATATTTTTATCAACCTGAATATTGTCTTGTTTGTCTTTAACCTGCTTCCATTCCCGCCGCTTGACGGCTATCGAATCATTGAGGACTTGGCGCCTAATGATGTCCGGGCTAAAATGATACAATATGAACAGTACGGCGCACTGATTTTTTTAATACTTGTGATTACCCCGCTTGGCCGATATACGATTCAGCCTATTATGAATAACCTGATCCCTTGGGTAACGGAGGGATTAAGCCATTTCTTTTATACATTGTTTTTTTAGAGGAGGAAATCGCTTCAATGGAAGAGAATAAGAAAAAACTTGGCTTTAATATTATTAAAAAAGACCCATTAGACGGGCATAAAGGCTTTGGGAAGGGCGCGTTAACCCTTGATAATGTTTCACCGGTCATTATTGATGTTGAGGCTGGCGAGGCCGAGATTGATGTCGGTGCGATGCATGCCCGAAGTGCCGTTGAAAAAGGAATTAAATTTTTGCCAAATAAAGAGGAAGTGCCAAATGGCAAGCCTTATTGGCTCATCTGGGTCACGATTGACCGCAATGAAGCGGGGCCCTATTATGCCGGCGTGACAGCTTGTTATATGACAGTGGACAGGGAAATTCGCCGCGGCTACAAGTCGCTGCCTGAGCATGTGAACCGTATGGATAAGTCCTTGAAACGCCATATAATTGTAGACGATATGGAGCCGAAATCGAAAAAGATATTAGCGGACTTCCTCCGCGCCCATAATGAGATATTGTGGAATAATTCATCTGAAGAACTGAAAAAAGGTCTTTCGGCAGAATAGGATAATTTTTACTTGTAGTTTTTTAGAAAAATGGGTAGTATTATAAACAGTGTGTAAGCACTGTAAAACTAGGACAGGAAAAGCTCCGGAGTGATCCGGAGCTTTTCTCATTATCCTAGTAAAATTTAATTATCCCACGGCATAATCTTCTTGTACCACGGTGTTTTCTTCGTTTTCTTCTTGGCTGCCGGGCTTTCATCGGCATGTTTTAAATGTTCGGTGCAATATTCCTTAGGCTCTGTTCCTTCGACAAAGTAGGTGAAGCGGCGGACAGGACAATCATCTGTTGCCAGCTTGCCATTCTCTGGGTCGACATATACACCGATAACGCCGTCCTTCGGTGGCTTAAAGGCTTTTACAGGCTTGCCTGATAAGGCTTCCTCCATAAAATTTGCCCAAATATTTTTCGCGTACGTTTTCTCAGCGGTAAGCTCGAGCGGCTTGCCGACATCATAGCCCGCCCAAACTGCTGTAACAAGCTGCGGTGAGAAACCAATCATCCAGCTGTCCGTCTCCGTTGATCCCGATTTTCCTGCATAAGGACGGGTAAGGTCTTTAATAACGGTGCTGCCGGTTACCTTGGCATAGCCATTAAGCTTCGAATCGAAGATACCTGTCATCATTTGCGTCATGACGAACGCCTTCGCTGGATCTAATACCTTTTCGGATTGATTTTCTCTTTCAAAAATAACATTTCCATTATAATCTTCTACTCTTGTAATTAAGATCGGCTGAACCTTTTTGCCGCCATTTGCAAACATGCTGTAGGCATTGGCCATTTCAATCACGCGCACACCAGAAGTTCCTAAGGCCAGCGATGGAACCTGGTTCATCTTCGTGGAAAGGCCAAATTTCCGGGCGGTTTCAATTAACGTTCCTTCTCCTAAAAATAAGTGTGTTTTAACGGCAAAAATATTATCGGAAACAGCCAGCGCCTGTGCCAGCGTAATTTCACCATCCGCGTATTTGTTGTTAAAATTATGCGGCGTATAATCAGGTGTCCCATCATCAAAATGGAAGGTCGTAAACTCACTTCTCATCGTTGAGGACGGCGTAAAGCCATTTTCAAGGGCAGCGTAATAGAGCAGCGGCTTAATCGTTGAGCCAGGCTGCCTAACCGCTTGAACGGCACGATTGAAGGGACTTTTTTCATAATCCCTGCCGCCGACCATCGCTTTGACGTAGCCGTTTTTTGGATCCATCGCCACAAGGCCTACCTGAATTTCCGAGGTGTTGGCTACATAATTATTGACCTGGCTTTCGGCTGCTTTCTGATCCTTTAGATTTAGCGTCGTAAAAACTTTTAAGCCGCCAAGGGCAATCGTACGTTCATTTAAATGAAGCTGGTTCTTTAATGCATTTTTGACAGCATCCTGAAAATAAGGCGCCACCTTTACTATTTGCGTTTTGTGCACGCCCACTAAGGCAAGCGGCATCGCAGCGGCCTCCTGTGCTGCTTTTTTCGTAATGTAATGGTTTTTTACCATGCTGTCTAAAATGATCGCTTGGCGGTTTTTCGCATTTTCCATGGAAGCAAGAGGTGAATAATAGCCTGGACCCTTTGGAATGCCGGCAAGCATGGTAGCTTCTGCAAGGGTTAAATCGGCTGCCTTTTTGCCAAAATAATATTGGCTGGCCGCTTCAACACCATAAGCCCCGTTACCATAATAAATCGTATTTAAATAGCCTTCGAGAATATCCTTTTTTGAATAGTTCATTTCAAGGCGAATCGTATAGAATGCCTCAAGCATTTTCCGCTTCCACGTTTTGTCGTGCTCAAGAAAAAGGTTGCGGGCATATTGCTGAGTGATCGTGCTTGCACCCTGCACCTTGGCAAACGCCTGAACATCGGCAATCACGGCACCAGCAATCCGCTTAATATCAAAACCATGATGCTCGTAAAAATTTTTATCCTCAATCGATACAGTCGCATTCACGAGGTCTGGTGAAATGTCCTTCATGCCAACCCAGTAGCGCTTTTGACCGCTGTTACTCTCGCCAATTAGCGTGCCATCATCGGCGAAAAATAAAGTCGATTGCGGAACAGCCAGCGGCGGAGCTCCCAAAATTTTGGCATAGCCGAGGATGCCGAGGAAGAGAATGAGCATACAAATCATGCCGATCAAACTGATGAAGATAAGAGCACGCAAATATTTAATTGTCTTTCGAAACCCGTGATTAGTCATGATTTCCATTTTGTTCACTCCCTTTCCACTTTTTGAAAAAATAGATAGTTATAGTATTGAAAAAATAGAGTCGTTTTAAACATTTCCCACTGAAAAATGAAATATTTTCTTTAAAATTGCTAGACTTTTTTTTCTGGTTGTATTTCAATAGGTTGGGTAGTATAAAAATTAAAGGCAATTGTATGAAAATGAATGGAGGAAGATGAAGATGTCCATTTGGTTCACAGAGAAGCAAACTGAAAACTTCGGAATCACCATGAAAGTTAATAAAACCTTACATACAGAGCAAACAGAATTCCAAAAGTTAGATATGATTGAAACAGAAGAATGGGGCAACATGCTTTTGCTCGATGACATGGTAATGACGTCTGTGAAGGATGAATTCGTTTACCATGAAATGGTGGCCCATATTCCTCTGTTCACGCATCCAAACCCTGAGAACGTTTTAGTTGTCGGCGGCGGTGACGGCGGCGTAATCCGTGAGGTCTTGAAGCACCCAAGCGTGAAGAAAGCGACGCTTGTTGATATTGATGGAAAAGTGATTGAGTATTCTAAGAAGTTTCTTCCTGAAATTGCTGGCATGTTAGAGGATCCGCGTGTGGACGTGCGTGTGGATGATGGCTTTATGCATATCGCTAAAAGCGAAAACGAGTATGACGTCATTATGGTTGACTCAACAGAGCCGGTAGGGCCAGCGGTTAACCTATTTACAAAAGGCTTCTACGCTGGAATTTCTAAAGCATTAAAAGAAGACGGTATTTTCGTGGCGCAGTCGGACAATCCATGGTTCAAAGCCGATTTAATCCGCAACGTGCAGCGCGACGTTCGCGAAATCTTCCCAATCACACGTTTGTATGTTGCCAATATCCCAACATACCCAAGTGGTTTGTGGGCATTTACAATTGGTTCGAAGAAATACGATCCATTAGAAGTTAGCGAGGACCGTTTCCACGAAATCGAAACGAAATACTACACAAAAGAACTTCACAAAGCAGCGTTCGTGCTGCCTAAGTTTGTTGGGGATTTAGTGAAGTAAAAATAGCAGGTGACTAGACTGTTTTAGGTTTTAAGGGACAAAACAGCTTGAAAAAACTAGTGAAATGTCTCATATAGGGGCTCTAAGGGACAAAACAGGTTGAAAAAACCAACGAAATGTCCAATAGAAGGGTTTTATGGGACAAACAGGGTAAAAAACAGTGAAATGTCCCATAGAGGAGTTCAATGTAAATTACATAAAAAGTGAGGAATGCATAAATGCGTTTTGACGAGGCTTATTCAGGCAATGTGTTTATTAAAAGCCATCCGAGTTATGAGGAGAGCCAGGTTGTATTGTACGGGATGCCGATGGATTGGACGGTGAGCTACCGTCCGGGTTCACGATTTGGCCCGGCGCGTATCCGCGAGGTGTCGATTGGTTTAGAGGAGTACAGTGCATATCTTGACCGCGAGCTTGAAGAGGTAAAATATTTTGATGCCGGTGATATTCCGCTTCCATTTGGAAATCCACAGCGAAGCATTGATATGATCGAAGAGTATGTGGATCAGCTTCTGGCTGCGGACAAGTTCCCGCTTGGCATGGGCGGAGAACATTTAGTATCTTGGCCTGTTATGAAAGCTGTTTATAAGAAATACCCAGATTTAGCAATTATTCATTTTGATGCGCATACCGATTTGCGTGAGCACTATGAAGGCGAGCCGTTGTCACATTCAACGCCGATTCGCAAGATTGCGGAACATATCGGGCCGCAAAATGTTTATTCATTCGGAATTCGCTCCGGAATGAAGGAAGAGTTCGAGTGGGCGAAGCAAAATGGCATGCATATTTCCAAATTTGAAGTGTTGGAGCCGCTAAAAGAAATCCTGCCGACTCTTGCCGGACGTCCGGTTTATGTGACGATTGATATCGATGTCCTAGATCCAGCCCATGCGCCTGGAACTGGTACGGTCGATTGCGGCGGCATCACTTCAAAAGAACTGCTCGCCTCCATTCATGAGATTGCTCGTTCAGAAGTCAAGGTTGTCGGCGGTGACCTTGTAGAGGTTGCGCCAATTTACGATCCGTCCGAGCAAACTGCCAATACTGCGAGCAAACTAATCCGCGAAATGATTCTTGGCTGGGTAAAATAATAATCATTATAATCTGGTGCCTGACACCAAACTAAAATGATTCTAATCTGGTGCCTGACACCAATCTATAATTATTCTAATGTAGTACGGTAGTGCCTGTCCCATAGGGGCGGGCATCTTTTGATTTGTATAGTTTCAATGTTTATAATAGGTTAGTATGCGGAAAAAGTGCGCGGTCAATGATGTAGAATAGAATAAGGAAAAAGAGCTTTACAAAGTTCCTTTTACAAAAGGGAGTGTAATTGGTTGGATAACGCAGAAATTCCTGTGAAGATTAAGGTGAAAACGACGATTGACCGGAAGGAGAGCTTTGAGCTCCAAGTTTTTGGCCAATACTTTAAAAAAGGAGAGGCAACCTTTTTAAAGTATGAGGAAGTGCAGGAAGAAGGCACGGTAAGAACGATTGTCAAGGTGGCTGGCAATGAGGCGCTGATATTGCGCGGCGGTGCGGTGAAGATGCGGCTTCCATTTGAGCTAAATCGAACACTAAGGGGCAGCTACGAAATGCCGTTTGGCACGTTTGAAACGTTGACGCTGGCGAAGAGGATAGAGCACACTGAGGGGCGGATAGACATCCTTTACAATTTTGCAATGCAAGGCGAGCATGCCGGTACATATCATTTAGAAATAACATTTCAGGAGGAGCGGAAATGAATATAGTAGAACAGGTACAAAGTAAGCTTAAGGAAGAGATTCGCGCGGCAGTGCTGAAGGCAGGGCTTGCAGCCGAGGACCAGATCCCCGATGTGATTTTGGAGACACCTAAAGAGAAGGCGCACGGGGATTACTCGACAAATATGGCCATGCAGCTTGCAAGGGTTGCAAAAAAGGCACCGCGAATGATTGCGGAAAGCTTAATTGAAAATTTCGACCGCTCAAAGGCTTCGATTGAAAAAATTGAATTGGCGGGCCCGGGCTTTATTAATTTCTATATGAATAATGCTTATTTAACAGACTTGATTCCGACGGTGCTCGAGGCTGGTGACAAGTACGGCGAAACGACGGTGGGCGGCAGCCAAAAAATCCAGGTCGAGTTTGTTTCTGCAAATCCGACTGGTGACCTGCACCTAGGGCATGCCCGCGGTGCGGCGGTTGGCGATTCGCTGTGCAACATTTTGGACATGGCCGGATATTATGTTTCCCGCGAATATTATATTAATGATGCCGGCAAC
Source organism: Neobacillus bataviensis (assembly GCF_019969725.1). Next base: position 191,028 of record NZ_JAHXYW010000012.1, on the reverse strand, counting down.
CAGATCAATAATTTGGCATTATCCGTGGAGGCGCGTTATTTCCAGGCGCTTGGAATGGATAAAGAGATGCCGGAAGACGGCTATCATGGGGCTGACATTATCGGCATTGGTAAGCGTTTGGCTGAGGAATTCGGCGACAAATATGTTGGCGTTCCTGATGAGGAGCGCTTTGAGTTTTTCCGCGAGTATGGCCTGAAGTATGAAATGGCGAAGTTGAAGCGTGATTTAGAGGACTTCCGCGTTGGTTTTGATGTGTGGTACTCTGAAACGTCTCTTTATAAAAATGGAAAAATTGACGAGGCGCTTGAAGCGCTCAAGGCGAGCGGCTATATCTATGAGCAGGACGGTGCAACCTGGCTGCGTTCGACTGACTTAGGCGATGATAAAGACCGTGTGTTGATTAAGCAGGATGGTTCTTATACGTACTTGACGCCGGATATTGCTTATCACAAGGACAAGCTGGAGCGAGGCTTTGAAAAATTGATTAACATTTGGGGTGCGGACCACCATGGCTATATTCCTCGGATGAAAGCGGCAATTCAGGCGCTCGGGTATGACCGCGAGGCGTTAGAGGTCGAGATCATCCAGCTCGTTCACTTGTATAAAAATGGTGAGAAGATGAAGATGAGCAAACGGACTGGAAAAGCCGTCACAATGCGTGATTTGGTTGATGAGGTCGGCCTCGATGCGACGCGTTACTTCTTTGCGATGCGCAGCTCGGATACGCATTTGGATTTTGATTTGGATTTGGCGGTATCGCAGTCGAACGAAAATCCGGTTTATTATGCGCAGTATGCCCACGCGCGGATTTGCAGCATTTTGCGTGCCGGCGAAGAGCAGGGCATTAAAGTAGATACTGGTGCAGATTTTTCATTGGTGGGGTCTGAAAAGGAAATCGATCTGTTGAAAAAGCTGGGCGAGTTCCCTGCTGCAGTAGGAGAAGCCGCCTTGAAGCGTGTGCCGCACCGCATCACGAACTATATTTTTGAATTAGCGTCCGCCTTCCACAGCTTTTACAATGCTGACAAGGTACTTGATCCTGAGCAGCCAGAACGCAGTAAGGCGCGCCTCGCGCTTGTAAAGGCTGTAAAGATTACGCTAAAAAATGCACTGGCGTTGATCGGGGTTTCGGCTCCGGAAAAGATGTAACTGTTGCTGACACTCTCATTGGTTTGAGGGTGTCTTTTTATTTTTCCAGAAAAAGTGAATATCCTCCTTAAAAAAACAAATATTAATAGAGTATTTTAGCAAGTGAGGAGTGAACCGAACACATGAATGTTGGAAGAGCGAAGGAAATTGCTGAATCGGCAGATGTGATAACTGTGACTTATGAGGGGACACCGGTTATCATCCAGCATGTGGATGAAGCGACTAAAATGGCGCGGATCTATTCACGAAAGGATCCGGAGAATGAACGGGAAGTCCCTGTTTTAAATCTGATTGAAGAGTAAAAAGTCTCCGATGCGACCCGGAGACTTTTTTTATTGGGGGCCTGGAAGTCCCTCGCATTATTTTACCTCAATCGCCCCGCCGCTAACACGCATAAAACCCCGTAGTTTACTTAAGTCCTCCACCAACCTCAGGGCGGCCTGATCCTTCGCTTTCGCCTCAATCATAAAATCAACATCCTGGCCAAACTCTTTTAAAATCTTCAAAAACGGCATCACAAACTCAGGGTCGATAAAATCGGCATGGGAGCGGAATTCCTTCTCAGACTTCGGTGAGGAAATATGAATTTTGGGCACAAACGGTTTATGGGACCAGGTTTGAAAAATGCGCGGGAGCAAGTCCACAAGTGGTGCCTCACATAGATTGGCCATGTGATGATGATAATCAAACACAAAGGGAATTCCTTCTTTTTCACAAACCGAAAGCGTCTCCTCAGCCGTATAGGTTTTATCGTCATTTTCTAACGTCATCACTTGTTTAATAGGAGCGGGCAGCGTCGTTAAATTCTCATGAAACCGAGCCAGTGCCTGCTGCTTATCCCCATATGCCCCTCCAATATGGATATTAATCAGACCCACGTCCTCAAGCCCCATAGCCTCAAACATTTGATAATGGTACGTCATGTCAACAACAGCATTTTTGGTAATCTTCGCTTTTGGCGAGGTAAAAAGCGTAAATTGATTCGGATGAAAGCTGACCCGGAGCCGCTTCTTCTGGACAATCGAACCAATCTCCTGCCACTCGCTTTCAAATGGCGTAATAAAATCCCAGCGTACCTCCGGATGGGTGGCGAGCGGAACGATCGAGCTTGAAAAACGGTACATCTCCAGTTCATGGGCAATATTGTAGTACAGCATGCGGAGGGTGTGATTTAAGTTTTGCTTTGTCACCTCGAATAATTTTTCCTTCCGCTCCTGAACCCCCATTTGCTCATACCTCGTAAAGGTGAGCGTCTTGGCAGGGGAGGCATCCCACAAACTAATCGCATGGGACACATAACCGAAACGAATTTTCATCTGCGAAAACTCCATTCTTTTATAAAAAATAAGCAATCGCGAAAGCAATGCCCTCTTTTACTTTCCTAAAAAAAGATCCATGATTGAGGTTTGTAAACGACAGCGGCTCGGAGTCGGCGATATCCTTTTTTAGAACCGACCGCAAGCGTTCAATAAAGGCGGGATCATACAGATAACAATTAATTTCTTTGTTTAAAAAGAAACTGCGTCTGTCGAAGTTGGCAGTGCCGATGTCACAGATTTTGTCATCGATGACGATTGTTTTGGCATGATAAAAACCATTTTTATATTGAAAAACCTCCGCACCTTCATGAAGAAGCCTTCGTAAATAACGGTATGATGCTTCCTGGACTAGGATATGGTCGGAAGTATAGGGAACCACAACCGTAATGCTCACACCGCGGTGTGCTGCCTCCAACAGCTCGGAAAAAACCTTCCTGCTTGGAATAAAATAGGGTGTACCAATAATAATGGAACTGGCAGATTTACGGATCGCTCGAATAAACCAATCCTCCAGCTGACCTGCTTCCGTCGGCACAAACTGGTGGCGGATTTCACCCTTCGGCAAATCAGGAAAGTACTGCTGCGAGCGCTGCAAATTCTCCCCAGCATACTCCTTCCAGTCCATTAAAAACTCACTCTGTAAAAAATCGACGCTCTCGCCGGTTATTTTTAGATGATAATCCCGCCATGGGCTCAGCTTGGGATCACCGTCAATATACTCCTGGCCAATATTAAATCCGCCAAGATACCCAATTTCCCCATCAATAATTGAAATCTTTCGGTGATTCCGAACCTGCGAGGAATAAAACAGAAAGGGGAGCTTAATCCGGTTGCTAAAGGCAAAATGAATGCCTGCTGCCCGCAAATCCTGAATGATTTTCTTCTTGAGTTTCCAGCTGCCGAGCCGGTCGACGAGCAGCCGGACTTCCACCCCTTGGCGTGCTTTTTCTTTTAACAACGAGAGGAATTCCTGGCCAAATGTATCGTCCTTCACAATATAAAACAAGACATGAACATGCTTTCTTGCCTGGCGGATTCCGGAGAAATAATCGAGGAACAGGTCCTTGCCGTGAGTGAAAATCTCAAAATTCCCATGAAGGATGGCCGTTTCGGTATTTCGGGCTATTGAAAGATGCTTCTTTCGGCCTAATTTAAAATCGAAAACCATCCAAAGAATGATCAGCCCAATCAAAATAAGTGCAAATTGCATGTGGAATCGTTCCTCCAATCCGTTCTGTTAGTTTTTCCGAAGGCCATGATTTCTATAAGTCGAACGATTCTTTCAAAAAACTGGTTGACTGAATGCTCATTCATAATATAATAGAATTAAAGATGATTCAGAAAATTATTTATTTTTACAACTTACAAAACATACAACGAAAGGGGCGTTTTATGTGAATGGTTTATTATGGGTTAACCTGATTGCATTCTTGGCTGTAACCGCTTACGCGATTAGCCTGTTCGTTTACGTTGTCAAAACGCGGATTGAATTCATCAAGCTTGGCAAAAAAGTCGAGTTTGACAACAATGTCAAAGAACGTCTGCAAAAAATTTGGGTCAACGTTTTTGGACAGAAAAAGCTTCTAAAGGACAAAAAGAGTGGTGCCATCCACGTCATGTTCTTTTACGGCTTCATTCTCGTTCAATTTGGAGCGATTGATTTCATTTGGAAGGGACTGGCCCCAGGCTCACACCTGCCGCTTGGTCCACTTTATGCAGGGTTTACGTTTTTCCAAGAAATCGTTACGTTGATGATTTTAGTAGCGGTCATTTGGGCTTTCCATCGCCGTTATGTTGAAAAATTAGTCCGTCTTAAGCGCAATTTTAAATCAGGCCTTGTATTGTTGTTTATCGGCGGTTTGATGGTCTCTGTTTTAATCGGAAATGGAATGGGCATCATCTGGCACGGCGAAGAAACGTCTTGGACAGAGCCGGTCGCTTCGGTGATCTCGGTTATTTTTTCAGGCATTGGTGAAACCGCCTCCATTGTGATCTTCTACATTGCCTGGTGGGCGCATTTATTGTTCTTGTTAACCTTCTTAGTCTACGTACCGCAGTCCAAACACGCGCACTTAATCGCGGGACCGGCGAACGTGTATTTTAACCGTTTAGAAAAACCAGGCAAGCTGAAAAAAGTAGATTTCGAAGATGAATCCCAAGAATCATTCGGGGTTGGAAAAATTGAAGACTTCACACAGCACCAAATGATCGACTTTTATGCCTGCGTAGAGTGCGGCCGCTGTACCAACATGTGTCCGGCTACCGGCACTGGCAAAATGCTGTCGCCAATGGATTTAATTGTGAAAATGCGTGACCATTTAACATTCCACGGTGCCGCGGTAACACAAAAGCAGCCATGGGTACCGACCTTTGCTTTTAGCGGTACAAAAGGAAACCAAATTGCTTTGGCTGCGAGCGGACAAGGTGCACAAGAATCGGCTGCAGCCCTTGCTTATAGTCCAAGCTTGATTGGCGAGGTCATTACTGAAGAAGAAATCTGGGCATGTACAACCTGCCGTAACTGTGAAGACCAATGTCCGGTTATGAACGAGCACGTGGATAAGATTATCGACCTTCGCCGTTATTTAGTTTTAACAGAAGGAAAAATGGATGCCGATGCACAGCGAGCGATGACGAATATCGAACGCCAAGGCAATCCTTGGGGCTTAAACCGTAAAGAGCGCGAAAACTGGCGCGAAGTCCGCGAAGATGTTCATATTCCGACTGTGAAGGAAATGAACAAGGCCGGCGAAGAATTTGAATACTTATTCTGGGTTGGTTCCATGGGCTCCTACGACAACCGCAGCCAAAAGATTGCCCTGTCATTTGCGAAGCTATTGAACGAAGCAGGTGTGAAGTTTGCGATCTTAGGAAACAAAGAGAAAAACTCCGGTGATACACCGCGCCGTTTAGGAAACGAGTTCTTATTCCAGGACTTAGCTGCAAAAAACGTCGAAGAATTTGAAAAGGCTGAGGTTAAGAAGATCGTAACGATTGACCCGCATGCCTACAATATTTTCAAAAATGAATACCCTGACTTCGGCCTAGAGGCAGAGGTTTACCACCATACAGAGGTTCTGTTTGAGCTAGTGAGGGATGGACGCCTTATACCGAAGCATGCGGTTAACGAAACGATTACGTTCCATGATTCTTGTTACTTAGGACGTTACAATGACGTGTACGACGCACCGCGTGAGATTCTGAAATCCATTCCTGGCGTCAAGCTTGTCGAAATGGAACGGAACCGTGAAAAAGGCATGTGTTGCGGTGCCGGCGGCGGTTTGATGTGGATGGAGGAAGAAACAGGAAATCGTATTAACGTAGCAAGAACCGAGCAGGCGCTTGCTGTAAATCCATCGGTTATCAGTTCGGGCTGTCCATACTGCTTAACAATGATTACCGACGGAACAAAGGCGAAGGAAGTGGAAGATCAGGTGTCCACATATGATGTTGCCGAGCTATTAGAAAAAGCAGTCTGCGGTGATTTAAAGGCAGTAGCATCTTAATCAAGAATAGTAGAGGTTGAGTATTTTCGTGAATTCATAAAATTTTAGGAATTTTGCGTAAAAATATTTCAACTTCTACTCTTTTTTATGTAAAATAGAATATAGAGTAAAACGCTTACATTTCCTTTTTTTGTTAAACGCATTGATGCGTTAATTTTTTAGTTTGTTATCGAGCGAGCGTTCAGTCACTTTGTTGAAGGGGTATTTAATAAACATAAAAGGGAGAGTGTTTTGAATGGGGAAAACGGTTATTTTAAGCGGAGTTAGAACGCCTTTTGGCAAATTCGCAGGATCCTTGAGCGGCTTCACGGCATCAGAACTGGGAGGAATCGCGGTAAAGGAAGCTTTAGTGCGGGCCGATGTGAAAGCTGAAGAGGTTCAGGAAGTCATCCTTGGAACGGTTTTACAAGGAGGACAGGGGCAAATTCCGTCTCGTCAGGCGGCAAGACATGCCGGATTGCCGTGGGAAGTGAAAACAGAAACGATTAATAAGGTTTGCGCTTCCGGAATGCGGAGCGTGACTTTGGCAGACCAAATCATCCGTGCCGGCGATGAGGAAGTCATTGTTGCAGGCGGCATGGAATCGATGAGCAATGCGCCGTACATTCTGCCAAAAGCAAGATGGGGACTGCGCATTGGCGACGCTGCCGTAAATGATTTAATGATTCATGATGGTTTGAGCTGCAGCTTTACTGGTGTTCACATGGGCACATACGGAAATTCGACGGCAGCAGAGATGGAGATCTCCCGAGAGGCACAGGATGAATGGGCATTGAGAAGCCATGAACGGGCAGTTGCCGCGATTGAAAGCGGTAAATTTGCTGAAGAAATCGTTAAGGTGGAAGTGCCGCAGCGAAAAGGGGCTTCGATTGTGGTTGAGCATGATGAAGCGCCACGTAAAGATACTTCTCTTGACCGCCTTTCCAAGCTTGCTCCAGCGTTTAATTCAACGGGTACGATTACAGCGGGAAATGCCCCTGGCGTCAATGACGGTGCGGCTGCCCTCGTGCTGATGAGTGAAGAGCGCGCTGTACGCGAAGGCCGTAAAGCGGAAGCATTCATTTTGGGGCATGCGGCGATTGCTGTGGAAGCAAAGGACTTCCCGCAGACACCAGGTCTTGTCATCAATGAAATTTTACGAAAAACAGGCCGGAGCCTGGAAGAAATAGACCTTTTTGAAATCAATGAAGCCTTTGCGGCAGTCGCATTAGCGAGCAGCCAAATTGCCGGCCTTGATCCAGAAAAGGTCAATGTCAACGGCGGTGCGGTCGCTCTTGGACATCCGATTGGAGCAAGTGGAGCCCGCATTATCATCACGTTAATGCACGAATTGAAGCGCCGCGGCGGCGGAATCGGGATTGCAGCGATTTGCTCCGGCGGCGGCCAGGGCGATGCGGTGATGATTGAAGTTCCTAAGGGGTAATATTATGGGTTGGATTTTTCCAAAAATTGTCTTAATAGACAATGGGGCTTAATAAATAGACAAAACACCTGAAAAAATAGACAAAACACCTGAAAAAATAGACAAAACCATATTTGGATATAAAATACGGGGCTGCGGCCCCCATTTGGAGGGGAAAACATGAAGGTTTCTAAAGTAATGGTAATCGGAGCAGGACAAATGGGCTCAGGGATCGCTCAAGTATGCGCCCAGGCAGGCTACAATGTCTTATTAAATGATCTTAAATCTGAATTTGTTGAACGCGGCTTAGGAGTCATCAACAAAAATCTATCTCGCAACGTGGACAAAGGACGGATGACAGACGAGCAAAAGCAAGAAGTGCTGGCAAGACTCACAGCCTCAACTGACCTTCATGATGCAGCCGAAGTTGATTTGGTCATCGAAGCAGCGGTTGAAAACATGGACATTAAGACGAAAATTTTTGCGCAGCTGGATGAAATTGCTCCGGCACATGCGATTTTAGCAAGCAACACATCATCGCTTCCGATTACGGAAATTGCAGCGGCAACAAAACGTCCGGAAAAGGTTATCGGCATGCACTTCATGAATCCCGTGCCGGTTATGAAGCTGGTTGAAATAATTCGCGGCTTAGCGACAGCAGATGAAGTATACCAAGTGATAGAAGATATGACGAAAACACTCGGTAAGGTGCCGGTGGAAGTGAATGACTTCCCAGGTTTTATCTCCAACCGCATCCTCATGCCAATGATCAATGAAGCGATTTATGCGTTATACGAAGGTGTTGCTACAAAAGAAGCTATCGACGAAGTAATGAAGCTCGGCATGAATCACCCGATGGGGCCGCTGACGTTAGCTGATTTTATCGGCTTGGATACATGTCTTTACATTATGGAAACACTTCATGAAGGGTTCGGCGACGACAAGTACCGTCCATGTCCGCTTCTTCGCAAATATGTAAAAGCAGGCTGGCTCGGCAAGAAAACCGGCCGAGGGTTTTACACATACGAATAGAGTAAGAGAATCGTGCCGCAGTTTTTACATGTACGAATAACATAGGAAAAAATAATTTAAGCCCAGTTCCATTCTATTTTTCAAAAAAGGGGATGCTTGAGGATGAATACTGCCACTTTAGATTCTCCAAAAGGAGAAATCATCATGAATCTAACATTCACAGAAGAGCAAGAAATGATGCGAAAAATGGTCCGCGATTTTGCCGAAAACGAAATTGCTCCATTTATTGAAAAAATGGAAAAGGGTGAGTTTCCGCGCGAAGTTCTTCGCAAAATGGGGGAACTGGGCCTGATGGGAATTCCGGTTCCAGAAAAATACGGCGGCGCTGAGATGGATTTCACTTCCTATATCATCGCCATTAATGAGCTTTCCAAAGTAAGCGCCACCATCGGCGTCATCCTGTCTGTTCATACCTCCGTCGGTACCAACCCGATTCTTTACTTCGGAACCGAGGAACAGAAACAAAAATATTTGCCAAAGATGGCATCCGGTGAGTATCTTGGAGCATTTTGCTTAACGGAACCGAGCTCTGGATCGGATGCAGCCAGCTTGAAATCTCGGGCAGTTCGAAGCGGCGATCATTATGTGATTAACGGCTCGAAGGTGTTTATCACAAATGGCGGTGAAGCTGATGTCTATATTGTGTTTGCGAAAACAAATTCGGAGTTAGGCAGCAGAGGAATGTCGGCGTTTATTGTGGAAAAGGGGACGCCTGGCCTCGTTATTGGCAAGGATGAAAAGAAAATGGGCTTGCACGGCTCCAGAACGGTCCAGCTGACGTTCGAGGACATGAGGGTGCCGGCTGAGAACCTTCTTGGTGCAGAAGGCGACGGTTTTAAAATTGCGATGGCCAACCTCGATGTCGGCCGTATCGGAATTGCCGCCCAGGCGCTGGGAATCGCTGAGGCCGCACTGTCAGCCGCAACTGCCTATGCAAAGGACCGCCAGCAGTTCGGCAAACCGATTGCCGCCCAGCAGGGGATTGGTTTTAAGCTAGCTGATATGGCAACTAGTGTGGAAGCTGCAAAACTATTAGTCTATCGTGCAGCCGATTTGCGCGCACGAGGTGTGAAGTGCGGTTTGGAAGCTTCGATGGCGAAGCTTTATGCATCGAAGACGGCGGTAGAGGTTGCGACAGAAGCCATCCAAGTTTTCGGCGGCTACGGTTACACAGAGGATTACCCGGTTGAACGGTATTTCCGCGATGCGAAAATTACGGAGATTTATGAGGGTACGAGTGAGATCCAGCGGATTGTGATAAGTAAGAATCTATAGGTTTTACAAAAGTATCCAGTAAATGTTGATAAGTTCTGAAAAGAAGTAGAAAGTAGCTGAAAATATGTCGTAAGTACCAAAAAAGACGTAGTAAGCAGCTGAAAATATGTCGTAAGTTCCGAAAAATAGGTAGTAAGTTTTTCGGAATGTAGAATGTGGTCTCAAAATTGTAGATATCAACCTGAATTTTGTAGAAAGCACACCAAAAATTGTAGATTCCAAACTGATTTTTGTAGAATACCCACTAAAATTTGTAGAAAGTTTAAAGGAGGATTCCAAAAATGAACTTCAAACTATCCGAAGAACATGAAATGATTCGTAAAATGGTTCGTGATTTCGCGCGCAACGAGGTGGCGCCAACCGCTGCAGAACGTGATGAGGACGAACGCTTTGATCGTGAGATTTTTGACAAAATGGCAGATCTTGGCTTAACAGGCATTCCGTGGCCGGAAGAGTACGGCGGAATCGGCAGCGATTACTTAGCATACTGCATCGCAGTAGAAGAACTTTCCCGTGTTGATGCCTCAATTGGCGTAACTCTTTCTGCTCACACTTCACTTGCAGGCTGGCCGATTTACAAATTCGGCAACGAAGAACAAAAGCAAACCTATCTGCGCCCAATGGCAGAAGGAAGCAAGATCGGTGCTTACGGCTTAACAGAGCCAGGCAGCGGTTCCGATGCAGGCGGCATGAGAACGACAGCACGTCTTGAAGGCGACCATTACGTCCTAAACGGCTCCAAAATTTTTATCACTAACGGCGGCATCGCCGACATCTATGTTGTTTTTGCTTTAACCGATCCATCCAGCAGACAAAAAGGCACAACTGCATTTATCGTGGAAAAAGATTTCCCAGGTTTCTCAGTAGGGAAAAAGGAAAAGAAACTAGGCATTCGTTCATCACCGACAACGGAAATTATTTTTGAAGATTGCCGTGTTCCAGTTGCCAACCGTCTTGGCGAAGAGGGCGAAGGCTTCAAAATTGCGATGATGACGCTTGATGGCGGACGTAACGGCATCGCGGCGCAAGCAGTGGGAATCGCCCAAGGTGCTCTAGACGCTGCTGTCGACTATGCCAAAGAACGCCACCAATTCGGCAAGCCAATCGCGGCCAACCAAGGAATCAGCTTCAAGCTTGCTGATATGGCAACAGGCATCGAAGCTTCAAGACTATTAACCTATCAAGCAGCATGGCTTGAGTCTAACGGACTTCCGTACGGAAAAGAGTCCGCAATGTCGAAGCTTCTTGCCGGCGATACAGCGATGAAGGTAACGACAGAAGCAGTCCAAGTATTTGGCGGCTACGGTTATACAAAGGATTATCCAGTTGAGAGATTTATGCGCGATGCAAAAATTACGCAAATCTACGAAGGCACTCAGGAAATCCAGCGCCTCGTTATTTCTAGAATGATTACGAAGTAAAAAGAAAAAGCGGAAGCGCTTTGACCAGGGGCGACGGGCATAAGACCCCGAGCCCCTAGGCGCTGGAGCTAGACAAAGGTAGGATAAAAGCGATGAAAAAGCGGGAAGTTCAGGCCTCGGTCAAGGATGAGCGCCTCGTTCAAAAGAGGCGTGACCAAATGATCAAAGGGGCCGTAGCACTTTTTAAACAAAAGGGGTTTCACCGGACGACGACAAGGGAAATTGCCAAAGCGGCCGGCTTTAGCATTGGGACGCTTTATGAATACATCCGCACAAAGGAAGATGTGCTTTATCTCGTCTGCGACAGCATCTATGACCATGTCAGCGAGCGCCTCGAGCAGGACTTGTCTGTCAAAAAAGGGACATTGGAGAGCTTAAAGCTCGGTATCGCGAACTTTTTCCATGTAATGGACGAAATGCAGTCCGAAGTGCTGGTCATGTATCAGGAAGTCAAATCGCTGTCAAAAGACGCCCTTCCATATGTGTTGAAAAAAGAAGAAGCCATGGTGGCCATGTTTGAAAACTTGCTTTCCCGCTGTATTGAGAACGGGGAGCTTGAGTTAACTGAACAGCAGGTCAAAATCATTGCCCATAATATTTTTGTCCAAGGACAAATGTGGGGCTTCCGCCGCTGGGCATTACGAAAATTATTTACATTAGACGAATACATCGAGCTGCAAACCGAGCAATTACTGTCAGGATTACGCCAATTTCAGCCGCAAAAAAAGGGCTAATTTTAAAAAAAGGGGGAACCTAAGCGTGAAAACAACGAGTAAATACCAGCCGAAGCATCATATCCGTTTTGTCACAGCGTCCAGTCTGTTTGACGGCCACGATGCTTCTATTAATATTATGCGTCGAATCCTTCAGTCAAGCGGGGCCGAGGTCATCCACCTTGGTCATAACCGCTCCGTTGAGGAGGTCGTGAACGCTGCGATTCAAGAGGACGCCCAAGGAATCGCGATTTCATCCTATCAAGGCGGACATGTCGAATATTTTAAATACATGTATGACTTATTAAAAGAAAAAGGCGCACCGCATATCCGGATTTACGGCGGCGGGGGCGGCGTGATTATCCCTCGGGAAATAAATGAGCTTCATGAGTACGGAATTGCCTGGATTTTCTCACCTGAAGACGGCCGCAAACTTGGCCTTCAGGGCATGATTGACCGGATGATTGAGGAGTGTGATTTTTCAACTGTCACAGACGATATCAGTGAGCAAATCGAAAAACTCCCTTCGGGGGATGTTAACGCTATTGCTAAGCTGATAACAATGGCAGAGCTTCATGTTGATAAACGGAACGAAGCAGCGGCAACAGCTGAAGAAGTGCTCGAGCAGGTGAAGTCGCTTGAGAAGGGAATTCCGGTAGTTGGGATTACTGGAACGGGCGGTGCTGGAAAAAGTTCGTTAACCGATGAATTGATCCGCCGTTTTATCAACGAGCTGCCTGATAAAAAAGTCGCGATCCTTTCGGTTGACCCGACAAAGCAAAAAACAGGCGGAGCCCTTCTTGGCGACCGTATCCGTATGAATGCGATTTTTTCACCAAATGTATATATGCGCAGCCTTGCGACAAGACATTCGAAAAACGAGCTGTCACTGGCGATTAAAGATGCTGTTGCCGTGACAAAGGCAGCGGGCTTTGACCTTGTCATCGTGGAAACAAGCGGGATCGGACAGGGAGATGCCGAAATTACTGAAATCTGTGATGTATCTTTATATGTCATGACTTCAGAATTCGGGGCACCGTCTCAGCTTGAAAAAATCGATATGATCGACTTTGCCGACCTGATCGTCATCAATAAATTCGAGCGCAAGGGTTCAGAGGACGCGAAGCGCCAAGTGCAAAAGCAATACCAGCGCAGCCATATGCTGTTTGAAAAAGACCCGTCTGAAATGCCGGTATACGGAACAATTGCCAGCCAGTTCAATGACCATGGCACAAACGCTTTGTTTGCTGCGTTAATTGAAAAAATTAACGAAAAAATGGACACTGAGTGGGTAACTTCCTTTAATAAAAATGCCGTTGTGGAAAAGCAAAACGTGATTATTCCAACGGACCGCCGCTACTATTTACGTGAAATCTCGGAAACAGTGCGCGGCTATCATAAGAAGGCCGAAGAGCAGGCCAATATTGCCCGGAAATTATTCCAGCTTGAGGGTGCGATTGAAGCGGTCCAAGAGCCCGGCGTAATTGCGGCACTCGAAGCCGTTAAAGCGGAAACAGAAGCGAAATTAACCCCGGAATCGAAGAAAATCTTAGACAGCTGGGAAGATACGAAGAAAGCATATTCCGGTGATAAATTTGTCACCAGAATCCGTGATAAAGAGATTATTACAATTTTAAAAACAAAGAGCTTATCAGGGCTTGATATTCCAAAAGTGGCGCTGCCAAAATTCAAGGATTACGGCGAGATTCTCCGCTGGGTCTATCAGGAAAACGTACCGGGTTCATTCCCATATACAGCAGGTGTTTTCCCATTCAAGCGTGAAGGGGAAGATCCGAAACGCCAGTTTGCCGGCGAAGGTACACCGGAAAGAACGAACCGCCGTTTCCACTATTTATCGAAGGACGACGATGCGAAACGTTTAAGTACGGCATTTGATTCAGTTACTTTGTATGGAGAAGACCCAGACTACCGTCCTGATATATACGGGAAAGTCGGGGAAAGCGGCGTCAGTGTTTGTACGTTGGACGACATGAAAAAGCTATATGACGGCTTTGATCTTTGCCACCCATCGACTTCGGTTTCAATGACGATCAATGGACCAGCGCCGATCATTTTAGCGATGTTCATGAATACAGCAATTGATCAGCAGGTGAAGCGGAAAGAAGCGGAGTTAGGACGCGTGCTGACGGTGGAAGAATTCGCCGAAGTCCGTGCCTATACATTGCGGACTGTCCGCGGTACGGTGCAGGCCGACATTTTAAAAGAAGACCAAGGCCAGAACACTTGTATTTTTTCAACAGAGTTTGCCCTAAGAATGATGGGAGATATCCAGCAATATTTCATTGACCATCAGGTACGCAACTACTATTCCGTTTCCATTTCCGGCTATCACATTGCTGAAGCGGGAGCAAATCCGATTTCACAATTGGCGTTCACGCTGTCAAACGGCTTTACTTATGTCGAGTACTATTTAAGCCGCGGCATGAAGATTGATGACTTTGCGCCGAACTTATCATTCTTTTTCAGTAACGGCTTAGATCCGGAATATACCGTTATCGGCCGTGTGGCCCGCCGCATTTGGGCAACGGTGATGCGCGATAAGTATGGTGCAAACGAACGGAGCCAAAAGCTGAAGTACCATGTTCAGACATCCGGCCGCTCACTGCATGCTCAGGAAATCGATTTTAATGATATCCGGACTACATTGCAGGCATTAATGGCCTTACATGATAACTGTAATTCCCTTCATACCAATGCTTATGATGAGGCGATTACAACGCCAACTGAGGAATCAGTAAGACGGGCGATGGCGATTCAAATGATCATCACAAACGAGCACGGCTTAACGAAAAATGAAAATCCGCTTCAGGGTGCGTTCATTGTGGAAGAGCTTACGGAACTTGTCGAAGAAGCGGTTTTACAAGAATTTGAACGTTTGAATGACCGCGGCGGTGTGCTTGGTTCGATGGAAACCCAGTACCAGCGAGGCAAGATTCAAGATGAATCGATGTATTATGAAATGAAAAAGCATACCGGTGAACTGCCAATTATTGGCGTCAATACGTATTTGAATCCGAATCCTCCGTCCGAGGAAGACGTTAACAATATGGAATTGGCCCGTGCTACAACCGAGGAAAAAGAGCTGCAGATTCATAATTTACGCACGTTTCAGGAAAGCCACAAAGCCGAAGCAGCGGCGGCGCTAAAACGCCTTAAGGAAGCAGCCGTCAATAATGGCAACATTTTTGCCGAACTGATGGAAACCGTCAAAGTAGCAAGTCTCGGCCAAATTACCCGCGCCCTTTACGAAGTCGGCGGGCAGTACCGAAGAAATATGTAAGGAATGTTGAGTGTCAGGCACCATGTGAAATTTTCACATGGTGCCTGACACCGTTGTTTTACAAAAAAGAATTATCTTATATAATCAAACTAGTGAACAAACTTCGAGGATCATGGCAGGTGTGAAGATATGAAGCTACGTACGATGATCATTATTTTAATCATTTTTGCCTGGCCGTTATATTATCTGTATGAGCGCCAGTTAGGTGCCGTCTCATTCCTGCTTTTATCGATCTTCTTTCTCGTTATTTCGATTAAAGAATTAAAAAAATTCAACAAAAAGGACGACTAGCAGGAAAAAATCAAGGGATTGGTCAGCTAGAACTAGCATAAACGGTAAGAATTTGTTTATAATGAAGAATATGCAAACTGGGAGAAATGCCCTTATCACTCTTTTTAGAGTGTTAAATAGAGAAAGGAAGTGCCAATATTGAGTTTAGCACAATACTCAAAAGAGGAATTACAAGAGTTATCCCTCATAGAAATGGCTTACGAATTTTTAAAAAATAGCAAGCAACCAATCTCCTTCAATGAATTGGTCAATGAAATTACACAGGCTGCCGAGCTTTCTGAAGCAGAGGTTCGCGCGCGGCTGGCACAATTTTATACTGACATGAATATAGATGGCCGTTTCCTTGCATTAGGCGACAATCGCTGGGGACTTCGCGTTTGGTATCCGGTAGATACAGCGGAAGAAGAAGTTGTGAACACAGTGAAGCCGAAGAAGAAAAAGGCGAAGAAAGTCGTCGATGAAGAGGATCTTGACGATTTCGATGAAATTGAGGATGAAGATTACGATGACGTTGATGAATTTGACGACGAAGATGATCTCCTTGATGATGATGACGATGCCTTCGATGAACTTGATGAAGTCGACGAGTTTGACGATGATGATGAAGAAGTGATTGAGGACGACGAAGATTTCGATCTTGACGAAGAAGATGATCTTGATGACGATCTTGATGAAGATGAAGATGATGAGGCCGACTTAGACGAAGAAGAAGACGAAGACTTGTAATTTTTACCCGGGATTTCGGCTTGACTTTTCATCCATGCCCTTGTATTATCTTTTTTGGGCTCCTTAAAAAAGGACGATACATTATTTACTTACAATGCGCTCCCTTACCATTGCGTAAGCGGAGCGCTTTTTATTTTTGTCCAGCTGCAGCGCCTAGGGGATCTCTTGGTCTAAGCCAATCCGTCGAAAAGGTTAAAAAGCAACCTTCCCGCCGGCTCGTCTTATGCTTGTCGCCCCTGATCAAGGCGCTTCCGCTTTTCTGCGCAAAAACTCCACTTGAACGGAGTTTTTTCGTTTGAAAATTTTTTGCAAAACTCCCATTAACAAACCGAATAATGTACAAACTGTATACGAGGGGGAATATTTAATGACAAAATATATTTTTGTAACGGGTGGTGTCGTTTCATCACTTGGAAAAGGAATTACCGCAGCATCCTTAGGGCGCTTGCTGAAAAATCGAGGGTTAAATGTAACGATTCAAAAATTTGACCCATACATTAACGTCGACCCAGGAACGATGAGTCCTTATCAGCATGGTGAAGTGTTCGTAACTGATGACGGTGCCGAAACGGACTTGGACTTAGGCCACTATGAGCGCTTTATTGACATTAATTTAAACAAGTATTCTAACGTAACGACTGGTAAAATCTATTCATCAGTTTTACGCAAAGAGCGCCGCGGTGAGTATTTGGGAGCAACCGTACAGGTTATTCCTCATATTACGAATGAAATCAAGGAGCGCTGTTTCCGTGCCGGCAACGAAACGAATGCCGATGTGGTCATCACGGAAATCGGCGGAACAGTGGGCGATATTGAATCACTGCCATTTTTAGAAGCGATTCGCCAAATCAAGAGTGACATTGGCTCAGAAAACGTAATGTACATCCACTGTACATTGATTCCGTATATCAAGGCAGCTGGTGAAATGAAAACAAAACCGACCCAGCACAGCGTCAAAGAGCTTCGCAGCCTTGGAATTCAGCCAAATATTATCGTCGTTCGTACGGAACTGCCGGTTTCTCAGGACATGAAGGATAAACTTGCCTTGTTCTGTGATATCGATGCAAAAGCAGTGATTGAATGCCGTGACGCAGACACGCTTTATTCTATTCCACTGGCTCTTCAAGAGCAAAATATGGACCAAATTGTCTGTGACCACTTGAAATTGGCGACTCCGGAAGCGGAAATGACTGAGTGGAAGGCACTAGTGGACCGAGTGCTGAATCTATCCGGTAAAACGCGCATCGGACTTGTTGGAAAATATGTTGAGCTGCAGGATGCTTACATTTCTGTAGTTGAAGCGATGAAGCACGCAGGCTATGCTTTTGATACCGACGTTGAAATTAAATGGATTAACTCTGAAGAGGTTACCCGCGAGAATGTCGCCGAGCTTTTGGGTGATGTCGATGGTGTCCTTGTACCGGGCGGTTTCGGTGATCGCGGTATTGAAGGAAAAATCGAAGCGACTCGCTATGCGCGTGAGCAGAAGAAGCCATTCTTGGGTATTTGCTTAGGCATGCAGCTCGCTACGATTGAATTTGCCCGTAACGTTCTTGGGCTTAGTGATGCCCATTCCGCGGAGTTTGTTCCGGAAACAGCTCACCCAATCATCGACCTGCTTCCAGAGCAGAAGGATGTGGAGGATTTAGGCGGTACCTTGCGCTTGGGTCTATATCCTGCACGCTTGGTAGAAGGCACGAAGGCGTTAGCTGCTTATGATGAAAAGGTAATTTATGAGCGCCACCGCCACCGTTATGAATTCAACAATCACTACCGTCAAGAAATGGAAGCAGCAGGCTTAGTGTTCTCTGGGACAAGCCCAGACGGCCGTTTGGTGGAAATTATCGAGCTGACTGACCACCCATGGTTCGTGGCATCCCAGTTCCATCCGGAGTTCGTCTCAAGACCAACCCGTCCACAGCCGTTGTTCCGTGACTTTATTAAAGCAACAATTCAGAAGTAGAGATTTTATGGACCAGTTTCCTTTGGGGGACTGGTCTTGTTTTTGGGAATAAATGTATATTTAGACAAACCCTGCGAAAAAATAGACAAACGACCGAAAAAAATAGACAAACCTGCCCTAAAAATAGACAAACCCACTCAAAAAATAGACAAAACCGCCCCAAAAATAGACAAAACAAAAAACGGCCCCAATCAAGGCCGTTTTTACTCCTCATATTCCGCCAAAATCTCATCAATCGTGAATTTTAAACCATGAAACACGAACAAAGCGGCCATCGCCGAAGGATATCCGTACCGATTTCCTAAATCATCTGGAAGTAAGCCTTTTGTCAGCCGCAAATCAATATGAACATCAGCCAAATCAGCCAAACCGCCCCCATCAACGACCGTCGATACTGCAACAAAAGGGATGCCTTTTTCCTGAAGCTGACTCGCGAGCTCCACGGCGGCTTCATCATCGGACTGCCTCGTGAAAATCAGCACCCGATCGGCTTCACTAACTTTCTCTACATTGATTAAGCCTTGTGCCCCCTTAAGCGGCTCTGCACCCTCTAATGCCTCGAACTCCACAGCTTTCATTTCTTTCGTGCCAAAAATAAAAATGGACTGCCCCTGTGCAAGCAGGCGGGCGCCATCCTCAAACGCAAATTCTTCTTTTTCGTCAAGTCTTTTAAATAACCCAGTTAATTGAGTAGCAAACATTTTTAACATGATAATCCTCCTTATCGCACCCCTATTATAGACTTTTTTAAAAAATTCCACAAAATAACATTATTCTAGGCAAAATTTTTGCAGGAATTTTGCCTTAAAATGTAGAACAATAACAAGTGAGTGTTTAGGTGGAATTTACTAAAAATTGAGAATCTATCAAATCGGGAAGAGGTGGAAGTATGAAAGAGAAAATTTTAATCGTTGACGATCAATTTGGTATTCGCATTTTGCTAAATGAGGTGTTCCAAAAAGAAGGGTATCAAACATTCCAGGCGGCTAACGGCGTTCAGGCACTTGATATTGTAACAAAGCACGACCCTGATCTTGTCCTTTTGGATATGAAAATCCCGGGCATGGACGGAATCGAAATCTTGAAGCGAATGAAAGTCATCGACCCAGACATCCGTGTGATCATCATGACCGCCTACGGAGAATTGGATATGATTCAAGAAGCAAAAGACCTTGGTGCCATCACTCATTTTGCTAAACCATTTGATATTGATGATATCCGTGCTGCAGTACGAAAGCACATTCCGCAAAAGGCAAACTAAAGTCATTTTTTTAAAAAAATAACTAGATTCAAAAAGACAAAAAGGCAGCGAAAATGCCTTTTTTTCATACAAAAGGTGGAAATAGGAAAATGACCGCGCTTTCATTATGACACTTTTAAAAACACTGTTAGATTAATGGCATTTCTACTTTTATTCTGATATGATACATATGAACTTTGACCGGTTGCTATCTTTTCAGATGGATACATATTCATTTTAATTAGGGAAAACATTTATATGAAAAGATAACGACCCAATTTAAGGAGGAATAGAAATGCCTTTAGTTTCCATGACAGAAATGCTTAACAAAGCAAAGGCGGAAGGCTACGCGGTTGGGCAATTTAACCTTAATAACTTAGAGTTTACCCAAGCGATTCTTCAAGCTGCTGAAGCAGAAAAATCACCGGTTATTCTTGGTGTGTCTGAAGGGGCAGCCCGTTATATGTCCGGCTTCAAAACCGTTGTAAAAATGGTAGAGGGATTAATGGAAGATTTAAATGTTACCGTTCCAGTTGCGATTCACCTTGACCACGGTTCAAGCTTTGAAAAATGTAAAGAAGCAATCGATGCAGGCTTCACATCTGTTATGATCGATGCTTCCCACCACCCATTTGAAGAGAATGTCGCTACGACTTCAAAAGTAGTAGAATACGCTCATTCAAAAGGTGTTTCAGTTGAAGCAGAATTAGGAACAGTTGGCGGCCAAGAGGACGATGTGGTTGCTGACGGCGTTATCTATGCAGATCCTGCAGAGTGTAAAGAGCTAGTAACTCGTACAGGCATCGACTGCCTTGCACCAGCACTAGGTTCCGTACACGGCCCTTACAAAGGCGAACCAAAGCTTGGTTACAAGGAAATGGAAGAAATCGGTCAAGCTACTGGTCTTCCGCTTGTTCTTCATGGTGGAACAGGAATCCCAACAGCTGATATCCAAAAGTCCATTTCTTTAGGAACAGCGAAAATCAATGTTAATACTGAAAACCAAATCGCATCTGCGAAAGTGGTTCGCGAAGTATTGGCAGCTAAACCAAATGAATATGATCCACGTAAATATTTAGGACCAGCTCGCGATGCCATTAAAGAAACGGTTTCTGGCAAAATGCGCGAATTCGGTTCTTCAGGCAGAGCGTAATACAAGAACGCCTTCTATGGCCGTTTTTGTAGTTTGCCGCAATTGTGATAAAATGAAAACCGCCCTTATCTAAGGGCGGTTTCAGTGTGTTCAACGTAAACTGAAAATTTAGTCGAAATTTGGAGGGAAAATCATGAAGTTTTTTATCGATACTGCGAATTTAGAAGAAATCCGTGAAGTGCATGAGTTAGGGTTATTAGCAGGTGTAACAACGAATCCATCTCTAGTTGCAAGAGAAAAAGACGTTTCTTTCCATGACCGTATTAAAGAAATTGCGGCGCTTGTTCCTGGTTCAGTCAGTGCGGAAGTTATCTCTCTTGATGCTGAAGGCATGATTAGAGAAGGAGAAGAACTAGCTGCCATTGCCCCAAATATTACGATTAAAGTTCCAATGACTCCAGATGGATTAAAAGCATGTAATCATTTTTCAAAAAAGGGAGTAACGGTAAACGTAACCTTGATTTTTAATGCGAACCAAGCATTGCTTGCTGCAAGAGCAGGTGCTACTTATGTTTCTCCGTTCCTTGGCAGATTGGATGATATCGGTCAAAATGGTTTAGAGCTCATTTCGCAGGTTGCTGATATTTTTGCCGTACATGGCCTTGAAACCCAAATCATTGCTGCCTCTATCCGTAACCCAATCCATGTAACCGAAGCAGCATTAAGAGGCGCAGATATTGCGACAATTCCTTACAAAGTTCTAATCAGCTTGTTCCATCATCCATTAACAGATAAAGGGATTGAAGGCTTCCTAAAAGACTGGAATGCCCGTAATAACGCATAATTAATCTGCAGTTTTTCCATTTTCGTCAAATTTTTTTAATATGGATACATGAAAATAAAATTTTAGTGTAAACTATAAGATAGACAAACTGTCGGAATTTGACTTTTTATGTTGGAAAAATATACCTAGAGCCTTGCGTCAACATCAAGGTGTTTTTTTTACAAACCGCTGTAAGCGCATTCGGAATAAGGCATGGCTTAGAAGGGAGTCGAAAATGGAAAAACTTAAAATTGCAGGCGGATATCCGCTGAAGGGAACGGTTCGCATCAGCGGAGCCAAAAATAGTGCCGTTGCCTTAATTCCTGCCACCATTTTAGCAGAATCACCAGTGACAATTGAAGGACTGCCGGAGATTTCGGACGTGGAAATCTTAAAGGATTTGCTCGAAGAAATCGGCGGCAAAGTTGAAATAACGAACGATGAAATGACGGTTGACCCATCGACGATGATTTCTATGCCGCTGCCAAACGGAAAAGTAAAAAAACTGCGTGCGTCCTATTATCTAATGGGAGCAATGCTCGGCCGCTTTAAAAAAGCTGTCATTGGTTTACCAGGAGGCTGCCATTTGGGGCCAAGACCGATTGATCAGCATATTAAAGGCTTCGAGGCACTTGGCGCGCAAATCACCAACGAACAAGGGGCGATTTATTTGCGTGCGGACGAGCTTCGCGGCGCACGGATTTATCTCGATGTCGTCAGTGTGGGTGCGACCATCAATATCATGCTTGCTGCCGTTCGGGCAAAAGGACGGACAATCATTGAAAATGCGGCGAAAGAGCCAGAAATTATTGATGTCGCTACACTTTTAACGAACATGGGCGCGAAGATTAAAGGGGCCGGAACGGATGTGATCCGGATTGATGGCGTCGATACGCTGCACGGCTGCCGTCATACGATTATTCCTGACCGGATTGAAGCAGGAACCTATATGATTTTGGGAGCCGCCGTTGGGGAAGGAGTCCTCATCGACAATGTCATCCCGCAGCATTTGGAATCATTAATTGCCAAGCTGCGTGAAATGGGCGTCTACATTGAATCAGGCGACGACCAGGTGTTTGTCGACGGCGGAGCGGCGAAATTGAAGGCTGTTGATATCAAAACGCTTGTTTATCCTGGCTTTCCAACCGACCTGCAGCAGCCATTTACAACTCTTTTAACAAAAGCGACCGGTTCAAGCGTCGTCACCGATACGATTTATGGTGCCCGCTTTAAACATATCGATGAACTTAGAAGAATGAACGCCAATATTAAAGTGGAAGGCCGTTCGGCAATCATAAATGGTCCTATCCAGCTTCAAGGGGCAAAAGTGAAGGCGAGCGATCTTCGTGCCGGAGCGGCTCTCTTTATCGCCGGCCTCATGGCAGAAGGGATTACCGAAGTAACTGGCCTTGAACACATCGATCGTGGCTATAGCAATCTGGTTGAAAAATTAAATGGCCTCGGTGCGACGGTTTGGCGTGAAGCTTTAACGAACGAAGAAGTCGAGCAGTTGAAAAACACATAGAAAAGCGGAAGCGCCTTGCCCAGGGGTGACAAGCATAAGACGTGCCGGCGGGAAGGTTGTTTTTTAACCTTCTCGACGGATTGGCTTATGACCTCGAGCCCCTAGGCGCTGCAGCTAGACATTAATCGAAGTTATATAAATGAAAACGGGGGATGGAATTCATGGAAAGAAGCTTAACGATGGAACTTGTCCGCGTCACAGAAGGAGCGGCGCTGGCCTCTGCACGCTGGATGGGCCGCGGAAAAAAGGATGAAGCTGACGGTGCAGCTACATCGGCGATGCGCGATGTATTCGATACCGTTCCAATGAAAGGTACCGTTGTAATTGGTGAAGGGGAAATGGATGAAGCACCAATGCTTTATATCGGCGAAAAGCTTGGAACCGGCTATGGCCCGCGCGTGGATGTTGCTGTTGACCCGCTTGAAGGCACCAATATTTTAGCGTCTGGCGGCTGGAATGCTTTGGCCGTTTTAGCAGTAGCTGATCATGGAAACCTTCTTCATGCCCCAGATATGTACATGGAAAAAATCGCCGTCGGCCCAGAAGCCGTTGGCCAAATTGATATCAATGCTTCTGTTTTGGACAACCTGAAGGCTGTTGCCAAAGCGAAAAACAAAGATATCCAGGATGTCGTGGCAACCGTATTGAACCGTCCTCGCCACGAGCATATCATCGCCCAGCTTCGTGAAGCAGGCGCCCGGATTAAGCTGATCAACGATGGTGACGTCGCTGGTGCCATCAATACGGCATTCGACGATACCGGTGTCGATATTCTGTTTGGCTCTGGCGGTGCGCCAGAGGGAGTTATTTCGGCGGTTGCGCTGAAATGTCTCGGAGGCGAAATCATGGGAAAACTTCTGCCTCAAAATGATGCCGAGCTTGAGCGCTGCATCAAAATGGGCTTAGATGTAAACCGCGTGCTTCGTATGGAGGATCTCGTAAAGGGCGATGACGCTATTTTTACCGCAACTGGTGTAACTGACGGTGAATTATTGCGCGGCGTTCAATTCAAAGGATCACATGCATCGACACACTCGATTGTCATGCGTGCTAAATCCGGCACGGTCCGCTTCATTGAAGGCCGTCACAGCTTGAACAAGAAGCCAAATCTAGTGATTAAATAAAAACAGATAAAGGGGAGACCAGCCAGCGGCTGGTCTCCCAAACTCCATATCTCCAAGAGGGATTCCTTTCAGAAAAAATTTCCAACATTAGATAAAAGAAAATCTAGTTGATTATTTTTTTGCTAAGGGGGTAAAATAGATATTGTTTTTTATCTTGCATATTTTTCTGCAAATCTATTCATTTCAATTCTACTTCTATTTCAATTCCTCTAATCTCTTAATTACCTATTGACCATCTTTTACAAAAAGAAAGAGCGGATTCGAAGGGAAAATTTAAAAGTGTGGTGTACAAATGGACTTAACAATTTCAAGTTTAGAAAACATGAAGCTGAAGGAGCTTTATGAGCTTGCGCGTGAATATAAAGTGACCTATTACAGCAAATTAACCAAAAAAGAATTAATTTTTGCGATTTTAAAATCCCGTGCCGAGCAGCAGGGCTATTTCTTTATGGAAGGCGTCTTGGAAATCATCCAGTCAGAAGGCTTTGGCTTCCTGCGTCCGATTAACTATTCGCCAAGTTCAGAAGATATTTATATTTCCGCCTCGCAAATCCGCCGTTTCGATCTGCGCAACGGGGACAAAGTGTCCGGTAAAGTTCGTCCCCCAAAGGAAAATGAACGTTACTACGGTTTGCTGCATGTAGAAGCAGTTAATGGTGAAGACCCTGAATCGGCAAAAGAACGCGTTTACTTCCCGGCATTGACACCGTTGTATCCGAACCGTCAAATGAAGCTGGAAACAACGCCAAAACATCTTTCTACCAGAATCATGGATTTAGTTGCTCCGGTTGGTTTTGGACAGCGCGGACTGATTGTCGCTCCTCCTAAAGCCGGTAAAACGATGCTGTTAAAGGAAATCGCCAACAGCATTACGACAAACCATCCGGATGTTGAATTAATCGTACTTTTAATCGACGAGCGTCCGGAAGAGGTTACCGATATTGAGCGTTCTGTTGCGGGTGATGTCGTCAGCTCAACGTTTGATGAAGTGCCGGAAAATCATATTAAAGTCGCTGAGCTTGTGCTGGACCGTGCGATGCGTTTGGTTGAGCACAAACGCGATGTTGTCATTTTGATGGATAGTATCACGCGTTTAGCGCGTGCCTATAACCTTGTCATTCCGCCAAGCGGCCGTACGCTTTCCGGCGGTATTGACCCGGCTGCGTTCCACCGTCCGAAGCGTTTCTTCGGGGCTGCCCGTAATATTGAAGAGGGCGGCAGCTTGACTATTTTGGCTACGGCACTTGTGGATACCGGGTCACGGATGGATGATGTTATTTATGAGGAATTTAAAGGGACAGGCAATATGGAGCTGCATCTTGACCGCAGTCTTGCTGAGCGCCGTGTTTTCCCTGCGCTTGATATCCGCCGTTCCGGAACACGTAAGGAAGAATTGCTTATTCCAAAGGATCATCTTGATAAATTATGGGCGATTCGTAAGTCAATGTCCGATTCACCGGATTTTGCAGAACGCTTCTTGAAAAAATTAAGACAGACGAAGTCAAACGAAGAGTTCTTTGCACAGCTGAACGAGGAACTAAAGTCACGTCGTTCCTAAATGGAATAGAAGGGCCGGCCTGGTTTAGTCACAGGCTTAAGTTCCTTTTTCAAAAATAAAGAAGTCCTTTTCAAAAAAATCCCAACTTGCAAAAGTAGGTTACCCTTGTTATAATGGGTGCAGTGTGTTTTTAGTATTTCATGCTTGTTTTTAAGACAGGCATTTATATAACTCTGTTTCGAAAGATTCAGGGCGGAAGGAGATGAAAAGAATGAAAGCAGGAATTCATCCAAATTATAAAACAGTAACGGTGACATGTGCATGTGGTAATACATTTGAAACTGGTTCTGTTAAGAAAGAAATTCGCGTTGAAACTTGTTCAGAATGTCATCCATTCTATACTGGTCGCCAAAAATTCGCTGAAGCTGGCGGACGTGTTGACCGTTTCAACAAAAAATACGGCCTTAAGCAGCAACAATAATTTTTGCAAAGACAACAGGCGAGTGGGAAAACTTACTTGCCTGTTTTTTTATTTGACTAAAATGATAATTTTACTATAAATATGATCGTGTATCAGGGTTCGTTTAGAGGAAGGAGACGCCGTTTATGTATTTAATGAAGCAAAGCGGATGGGTTGAGGTTATCTGTGGCAGTATGTTTTCTGGAAAGTCGGAGGAATTGATTCGCCGTGTTCGGCGGGCTCAATTTGCCAAACAAAAAATAGCTGTGTTTAAGCCGAAGATTGATAATCGCTACAGTGAACAGTCTGTCGTTTCCCATAATGGCTCTTCTTTTCATGCGAAGCCAATTTCCCATTCGATTGAGATTCTGCATCATGTCG
The DNA here is from genome assembly GCF_019969725.1 of Neobacillus bataviensis. The sequence goes on along the minus strand of NZ_JAHXYW010000012.1, from coordinate 164,786 downwards.
AGGCAGATATGGATATTATTGCAATTGATGAAGTGCAGTTTTTTGATGAGGGCATTGTAAGGGTAGTGCAGCAGCTGGCAGACAGCGGTCATCGCGTCGTATGTGCTGGTCTTGATATGGATTTCCGCGGGGAGCCGTTTGGACAAATGCCGGCGTTGATGGCGATTGCTGAAACGGTAACGAAGCTGCAGGCGGTTTGTACGGTATGCGGTTCACCATCGAGCCGGACGCAGCGTCTGATTGATGGACGACCTGCCTCGTATCATGACCCGGTTATCATGGTCGGCGCGTCCGAAGCGTACGAGCCTCGCTGCCGTCACCACCATGAAGTGCCAAAAACAGCATCATACCGCGGGGCGGTTGAGCAGGAAGTTTGATGTATGATACATAACTGTCTAGGAAGTGATTCCTGGGCAGTTTTTTTTGTAGGCTTGGAAAGATTTCTCTCGTTCAGTTCGGCAAGCTGGCGGGCATGATAGTAATGGAGGTGTTTTATGCGGAAAAAGTGGATGTTTTTCTCGTTTATCATGTTGTTAATGGTAACTGGATGTCAGAACAATCGTGCGGCTGAGGAAAAAGATAGCGCATATGATTTGCGGAAAGACCGAACGTCACCTAATTTTATGTCCAACCGCAATAATGGGGGCGAGCGGGACGTGGCGGAAAATGATATTGCCGACCAAAATCCTAACTTCCTTAATCTGAATAGGTCAGGAGATCGCGGAGAATTTGATGGTGAAAATCAGGGCAGCGATGTCGACAAGGCGAAAAAGGTTATTGCGGCAACAGACGAGTTTGTCACCGACTCCGTTTGGATGAATGGCGACCGGATGTGGGTTTCTGTTTATAAAAAAGGCATGCTCTCCGACAGGGAAAGAATGGACGCTGAAGCACGCCTCCACCGCAAACTAATGCGGGCCCTGCCGCGTTACAATATCGAAGTTAGAGTGAAGGAAGACCGAAGATAACATGCTCTGTTTACCAGGGCATGTTTTTTTGTATCAAAAATTGGTTTTGACTGAGTTTAACGCCTATACTATAATTAGAATGTTATGGACTAAAACTCGAGGTGAATAACTTGTTTGATCGTCTTCAATCCGTTGAAGATCGCTACGAAAGATTAAATGAACTTTTAAGCGATCCGGAAATCATTAATGATTCAAAAAAACTACGTGAATATTCAAAAGAACAATCTGACATACAAGAAACTGTGCAAACGTACCGCCAATATAAAGAGGCTCGCGAACAGCTGGCTGACGCAAAGGCGATGCTTGAGGATAAGCTCGATGCCGAAATGCGTGAAATGGTGAAGGAAGAAGTAAACGAGCTGGAAGCGCAAATCGAAGAGCTGGAATCCCGCATGAAGATTCTTCTGATTCCAAAGGACCCGAACGATGACAAAAACGTTATCTTCGAAATTCGCGGTGCGGCCGGCGGGGAAGAGGCAGCGCTGTTTGCTGGTTCGCTTTACCGGATGTACAGCCGTTATGCCGAAGCGCAGGGCTGGAAAACAGATTTGATTGATGCCAATCCGACTGGCCTTGGCGGCTACAAAGAGATCAGCTTTATGATCAATGGTGCCGGCGCTTACTCCAAATTGAAATTTGAAAATGGCGCCCATCGTGTACAGCGTGTGCCGGAAACCGAATCAGGCGGACGGATTCATACTTCAACAGCAACGGTTGTTTGTTTGCCGGAAGCGGAAGAAGTAGAGATTGAAATCCACGATAAGGATATTCGTTTTGATACGTTTGCCTCCAGTGGTGCCGGCGGACAGTCCGTTAATACAACGATGTCAGCTGTTCGTTTAACGCACATTCCAACAGGAATTGTGGTATCCTGTCAGGACGAAAAATCACAGCATAAGAACAAAGACAAAGCGATGAAAGTATTGCGCGCGCGCGTCTATGATAAATTCCAGCAGGAAGCACAGGCGGAATACGATCAAGTGCGTAAATCAGCGGTTGGTACCGGCGACCGTTCTGAGCGAATCCGTACTTACAACTTCCCGCAAAATCGTGTGACGGACCATCGCATTGGTTTAACGATTCAAAAGCTGGACCAAATATTAGAAGGCAAGCTGGATGAAGTCATCGATGCCTTGATTATGGAAGATCAAGCGAAAAGACTGGAAGAGGCTGCAGATGAGTAAAAAAGTATTCGAAGCTCTTAATTGGGCTTCTTCTTTTTTAAAAAAAGCAAATCGGGATGAGAATGCGGGCGAGCTATTGCTTCGGCATTTTACCGGGATGTCGCGGTCGCAGCTGTTTGCCAATATGCGCGATGATGTAGATCCGGCTGTGCTGTTACGTTTCGAGAAAGCTGTTCACGAGCATGTCCGCGGTGTACCGGTTCAGTATATGATCGGCTCTGAGGAGTTTTACGGCCGGACGTTCCTGGTCAATGAAGAAGTGCTCATTCCAAGGCCGGAAACTGAGGAGCTCGTTTACGAAACGCTTAAGAGAATAAATAAGCTGGGTTTAAAAAAGGTAGTGGATATCGGTACGGGTAGCGGTGCAATTGCCATCAGCGTGAAGCTGGAGCAGCCAGCATTAAAGGTCTTCGCTTCTGATATTGCGGAGGAATCCTTAATTGTGGCACGGGAAAATGCCAGCCGGCTTGAGGCCGACGTTGAATTTATTCAGGGTGATTTATTAAAGCCGTTTATGGGCGGCGAGTTTGATGTTGTCATTTCTAATCCGCCGTATATTCCGACGGGGGATATGGTGACGATGTCGGAAGTGGTCACAGAACATGAACCGCATCGGGCTTTGTTTGCGGGCGAGGACGGACTTGATTTTTACCGCCGCTTTATGCACGAGCTGCCTGAAGTGCTAGCTTCGCGCGCGCTGGTATGTTTCGAAATTGGGGCCGGTCAGGGCGAAGCGGTAGCGGAGCTTTTTCAAAAAGCATTTAAGGAAGTTAAGGTTGAAATCGTGAATGATATAAACGGCAAGGACCGGATGGTGTTTGCGGAAATTGGCTTCGGGAAGTGATCTCCCGGGGCTTTTTTTATTGTGTGGGTTTCATAATGCCCGTGAGTTTAGAAAATGAGTCTTGGCAGTCGATAAGAGAGGTTCATAAAGCCCGCGAGCTTGGAAAAAGAGTCTTGACGGTCGATAAGAGAGGTTCATAATGCCCGTGAGCCTGGAAAAAAGGGTGCAACGGTCGATAAGAAAGGTTCATAAAGCCCGCTGGGCTGAAATAAAGGCGGTAGCGGTTGATTAGTGCGGAGTAATATGAAATGTTCGGGTAAAAATATTAAAATTTACTAGTTTAAGATTCTTGGTTTCTGTCCACAATGAGGATATCGAAGGGACGGTGCTGAGAGTGAGAAGCAAAGTAGTGGTTTGGGCTTACTTAGTGGTATTATCATTGGGAACAATGTTGAGTTTATATATGCCAAAAACGGAAGCGGCAGAGAAGGAATCGATTGTAATTCCAGGGGAAGCAATCCGCCTCCGAATATTGGCGAATAGTGATTTTGAACAGGACCAGGCGATCAAGCGGAAGGTGCGCGACGCGGTTAATGCCCAGATTACCTTATGGGTGCAGGATTTAACGTCGATGGAAAAAGCAAGAGCGGTGATCAATGCGAAGCTGCCGGAGATTCAAGCGATTGCGGAACAAGTGGTGCGCGAGCAAAATTCCGATCAATCGGTGAAAGTAGAATTTGGCAAGGTTCAGTTTCCGACAAAGCTTTATGGCCAGTTTTTATATCCGGCCGGAGAATACCAGGCGATTTTGATTACATTGGGTAAAGGTGAGGGGGCCAATTGGTGGTGTGTGCTGTACCCGCCGTTATGCTTTCTGGATTTTTCAAATGGGATTGCCGTAAGCAAAGGCTTTGATGAAAAGGAACATGTTGAAGCGCAAACGGTCCAGGAAGAGCCGGTTAAGGCAGCGGTCGAACCGCGAGTGAAGACTAAACCTGTTGAAAAGCAACCACAAGTGAAGACTAAACCGGTTGAAAGACAGCCGCAAGTATCAGTGGTAAAGCAGCCGAAAGCACCCGTTAAAAAAGAGACGGTTGAAAAATCGTCAGCTGTAGTGGAAAATTATACGTTAGCGAAGCAAGAGCAGCTTTTAGAAGAAGAGCCTGTGCAAGAAATAGAAACGGTTAAGCAAGAGAAAAAACCGGTTTATACGGCAGAGGATGAACAGCCGGTGAAAGTGAAGTTTTTCGTGGTAGAGATGTGGGAAAAGCTATTTAATTAAACCAGTTCCTTTCAGCGGAGCTGGTTTTTTTAATAGATTTGCCGGTTCTATTTTATCTATCTTTTTAATATTCATAGAGTAGAAATGAAAAAAGAAGAGGTGGATAAGATGGAATTATTAATTCGCAAGGCGGGTAAAGAGGATCTCGGCAATTTAAGAGAGTTTTTGGAGCGGGCCAATCTTGGGACGGATGGAGTAAATGAGGACTCGATTGGCTGCTTTTTGCTGCTAGAAGATGAGGAAGGTACGCTTAAGGGCACGCTTGGGATGGAGGCTTATACGGATTTTGGGCTGCTGCGCTCGCTTGTCGTTACGCCTGGACAAGCTGAAAAGGAGATTTTTGTTCTTTTCGATCAAATGGTGCAATTGGCGAAAGAAAAAGGAATGCAAAGTTTATTTTTGGCAACAAATAAAGGAACGGCCCTTCCGTTTTTTGAATTAATGGGCTTTCAGAAAATTGGACGGGGAGATTTACCGCAGCAGTTTTATGGATCAAAACATATTCGACACGTTTTGAATGTGGATAACTCATTATTTTTAAAATTTTCTTTATAACTGTGGATATATCCACAAAGTTATCCACTATTTCCAGAAACTTATGCACAATTTGTGGATAAAACTTGTATTTATCCCCGCCTTCTTTTATACTTTCAAACGTACTATTTGTAAAATATGAGTCTAATCGCCGTTTTTCGTCAAATTTCGATAAAAGACTCGTTTCTGATAAAGGTGGATAACTATGAACACAAAGGTCTGGATAGTGGATAAAAATGTGGATAATTTAGAAAGTAATCCACAAATTGTGGATGCAGCGAATTTTTTGCGGGAAAATGGAGTGGTGGCCCTGCCGACAGAGACCGTTTATGGCCTCGGCGGCAACGCTGAAAGTGACGAGGCGGTGGCGAAAATTTTCGCTGCCAAGGGGAGGCCTGGGGATAATCCGTTAATTATTCACATCGCCGATAAAGAGCAGCTTAGTAGATTTGTGAGTGAGGTTCCTCGGACAGCGGAAGTGTTAATGGATGCGTTTTGGCCTGGGCCGCTGACGATTGTTTTTAATAAGAAAGAGGGCGTTCTGTCGGAAAAAGCGACGGCTGGACTTTCGACCGTGGCAGTAAGGATGCCGGATCATCCGGTGGCTCTGGCTTTGTTGAAGTCATGCGGGCTGCCGATTGCGGCGCCAAGTGCGAACAGCTCGGGCAAGCCGAGTCCGACAAGTGCGGATCATGTGCTCGATGATTTAAATGGGAAAATTGCCGGGGTTGTGGATGGCGGACCGACGGGAGTTGGCGTGGAGTCAACGGTGGTAGACTGCACCGAAGCAGTACCGGTTATTTTGCGCCCGGGCGGAGTGACGAAGGAGCAGCTTGAGGCTGTGATTGGCGAGGTTCGGGTCGACCCGGCTTTGACGGATGAAGCCTCGAAGCCAAAATCCCCGGGCATGAAATACAAGCATTATGCCCCGAATGCTCCGCTATATTTGGTGTCAGGCACCAGAGATTTTCTTCAGCGTTTAGTGGAAGAAAAGGAGAAGGAAGGGCTTTCGGCCGGAGTGTTAACGACGGAAGAGTACGTGGATCTGTTTAAGGCGGATGTGGTGCTCGCCTGCGGGCAGCGGGCCGAGCTGGAGACGGTTGCGGCAGCGCTATATGATACGCTCCGCCGTTTTAATCAATTAAAGGTGGATATTATTTTTAGTGAGATGTTTCCGAATGAAGGTGTGGGGCATGCGATCATGAACCGCCTTTTGAAGGCTGCTGGGAATAAAATAATTGGCGAGTAAGCACCAGGTCCTGCTGAATTGCGGGGCTTGGTGTTTTTTTGTATGTACGCAAGCTTTTTTTTAAAAGGAGCCCCAGTCTACGTGCCGGAAAACTCAGTACAAGAGCGATTTGGGTAACGTAGAACCCGCCTACGTGCCGGAAAACTTGGTATAGGAGCAATTTGGTTAACGTAGAACCCGCCTACGTGCCGGAAAACTTGGTATAGGAGCAATTTGGTTAACGTAGAACCCGCCTACGTGCCGGAAAACTTGGTACAGAAGCAATTTGGTTAACGTAGAACCCGCCTACGTGCCGGAAAACTTGGTATAGGAGCAATTTGGGTAACGTAGAACCCGCCTACGTGCTCGAAAACTTGGTATAGGAGCAATTTGGGTAACGTAGAACCCGCCTACGTGCCGGAAAACTTGGTACAGAAGCAATTTGGGTAACATAGCCCCCGTTTACGTGCCCGTAACCTCGATTCCAGAACTAATTCGGTCACGTAGCCCCATCCCTTCCCAATTTCCAGAAGCGCTAAAATAGAAGTAAACGCCCCAGCCATTTCCCCGCTCTACTTCTAAATCATATAGGACGTGCATATGCTGAAATAGTTAGTCCAAGGGGGCGAAGACAGAATGTCGGAGATGTTCGGAGAAGTCATGACACTACTATTAATGGCATTTGCACTAGGGATGGATGCCTTTTCGGTCGCGCTCGGCATGGGAATGCACAAACTGCGGCTCAAAAAAATCTTTGAAATCGGCATCACTATTGGACTTTTCCATGTTTGGATGCCGCTTTTGGGCCTCGTTGCAGGCAAATTTTTATCAGAAAAATTTGGAGCCTTCGCCACCTTTATTGGCGGCTTACTTTTAATCGTTTTAGGGGTGCAGATGATTTGGGCAAGCCTCAAAAAAGGGGAGGAAAAAGCCATCACACCTGCCGGGATTGGCTTAATCATATTTGCGCTCAGCGTCAGCCTCGACAGCTTTTCCGTCGGACTTTCCTTAGGCATATACGGTGCCAAAACGCTTTTGGTCTTATTATGCTTTGGAATCGCGGCAACTGTGCAAACATGGGCGGGGTTACTGCTCGGAAGAAAGGTCAGCAGCTGGATGGGGAGCTACAGCGAGGCACTAGGCGGAGCAATTTTATTGGCCTTTGGCATAAAACTGCTAGCACCACTTTGGCAAATTTTATAAAAATAAACAGGATTATCCTCCAAATAAATAGAATTGTAGAATATATCATTCTATTAATTGGGGAGGGGCGGCGTGTGCAGCCAAACATTTGGGTAAAAATTTGTATTGCTCTGATCGTTATCTCTTATTCTCTTGTTCCGGGACTGGCAACAGCGGAAACAACCTCGGAAATCCAATTATTCGAAAAAGTGACCGATCAAACGACGTCGATTAAAGGGAAAACGATTGAAAACGCAAAAGTCTCAGTGGAAAACAATCAGGGAATCCTGGGCTCTGCTCCAGCCGATTCGGCAGGACAATTTGAAGTGGCCATTCCAAAGCAGCCAGCAGGCACGATGCTGACGATTTCGGCGGAGGATGGGGCCAATCATACATACGAATTGTTAGTTAAGACAGCCGTAACAGGATGGGTTAAAGAAGGCAGCCTTTGGTATTATTATGGAACAAATGGAGAAAAGCAAACAGGCTGGATCACCGACAAAGGCCAAGCCTATTATCTTGACCAATCTGGTGTGATGAAAACGGGCTGGTTATTAGAGAATGGCAAGTGGTATTTTTTAAAAAATAACGGCGCTATGGCAACGGGCTGGATTCAAACAGGTGGCAAATGGTATTTTCTTGACTCTAAGGGGGTCATGCAGACCGGCTGGCTCCTGGATGGCGGCAAGTGGTATTATTTAAGCGGTTCCGGGCAGATGCTAAGCGGCTGGGTGAAGGACGGAAGCCGTTGGTACTATATGAACAGCAAAGGTGCGATGCAGACGGGCTGGGTTTTCACTAGCGGTAAATGGTACTATCTTGCATCAAATGGGGCTATGAAAACAGGCTGGCTGCTCGATGGCGGCAAGTGGTACTATCTCAATAGTGACGGCTCGATGAGGAGCGGCAGCTGGATCCAAAGCGGAAAGGACCGTTTTTACCTAGGCAGCAAGGGGTACGTTTCATCAGTTCAGCTGGATGTTCCGCTAGTTGCGCAAATGCCGGAGCTGCCGCGCGGCTGTGAAGTGACGTCACTCGACATGTTGCTCTTGGATGCTGGAAAAAATGTTTCAAAAATGACGCTTGCTTCCCAGGTGCGGAAAGACCCGACGCCATATTCGAAAACGAATGGCCAAGTATACTTCGGAAATCCGTATTCGGGTTTTGTCGGCGACATGTATACGTTTAATAAGCCAGGGCTTGGGGTTTACCACGGGCCAATTGCGGATTTGGCGGAACGCTACCTGCCAAACCGGGTGATCGATTTCACGGGCAGCAGCTTTGAGGAAATCTATAAGCATCTGAACAGTGGCAAACCGGTGTGGGTCATCAACAATGTGTTGTTCGATACGGTCCCATCCCAATACTGGCAAACATGGAATACGCCGACAGGAAGAATTTCTATTACCTATAAAGAGCACAGCGTCCTGATCACAGGCTATGACAGCCAATATATTTATTTCAATGACCCGCTAAGTGTTACTAAAAATCGTAAAGTTTCCATCAGCGCCTTCAAACGCGGCTGGGAGCAAATGGGGAAACAAGCCATCTCTTATCGCTAAGTGGAGCAGGCATTTTTGAATGGTGGAAATTTTGTTTTATAATAGGGGGAAAGGGGGCATTTATAGTGCAGCGGATATTATTTGTTTGTACGGGAAATACGTGTCGGAGTCCAATGGCTGAGGCGATTTTAAGACATAAGAAAATCGGTGAGATGGAAGTCAGGTCCGCGGGAATTTATGCCGCACATGGCAGCGAGGCATCGGCCCATGCCAAACAGGTGCTAGATGACAACAAAGTAGCCCATAATCACCGTTCCACGCTGTTAACGAATCAAGAGGTGGACTGGGCGGATTTGATTTTAACGATGACCTCCTCCCATAAATTTGCCATCCAACAGCAATACCCTCATTCGACCGCGAAGGTATATACACTGAAGGAATATACTGGGGAACCGTTTGACCATGATGTCATCGATCCCTATGGCGGCAGTTTAGCACAATATAAAGAAACCTTTAATCAGCTGGACAAATTAATTGAAAAAGCAATTGGAAAAATAAACTCATAAAACAAGCTCTCTTCGATGAGGGCTTTTTTTTTTGGCTGTGAAAAGCGAAGCGACTGGATCGGAAATCAACAGGCTAGTTTAACACAGTTTTTTTCTTTATATTTTTCAGGCGGTATGTCAAAATTAAAAGAAGATTGAGTTGAAAAACAGGGGGTCTTTACGTGAAAGTAGCATTAGCATCTGATCATGGCGGGGTCAATATTCGCAAGGAAATCGCCCATCTGCTAGAGGAATTGAAAATAGAATATGTGGATTTTGGCTGCGATTGTGAAACGTCCGTCGATTATCCGGACTACGCGCTGCCGGTGGCCGAGAAGGTCGCGAGCGGCGAGTTTGACAGGGGAATCCTGATTTGCGGCACAGGAATTGGCATGAGCATTGCTGCAAATAAGGTGAAGGGAATCCGCTGCGCTCTTGTGCACGATACCTTCAGTGCGAAGGCAACACGCGCACATAATGATACCAATATGCTTGCAATGGGCGAACGCGTCATTGGCCCAGGGCTTGCCCGCGATATTGTGGAAATCTGGCTGACAGAGGAATTTGAAGGCGGCCGTCATGCAGGACGTGTCGGCAAAATCACGGAATACGAGAAAAAGCATTTATAACTTTCTTTTCAGAAAGGTCGAGGTTCACGATGATCCAAGAATGGGAAAAGGAACTTGAAGCGATTCTAGCAGAATTCAAAGAGCAGGCCGGGTTTAAACCGGGACAGCTGCTGGTGGTCGGCTGCAGCACGAGCGAAGTGATCGGCGAACGAATCGGGACTGCTGGCACGTTCGAAGTGGCCGAAATGATTTTTCAAAGTTTGAAAAAGTTGCAGGGAGATACGGGTATCCAGCTGGCATTCCAGTGCTGCGAGCACTTAAACCGGGCCTTGGTGGTCGAGCGTAAAACAGCCATTGATCGACATTTAGATGAGGTTTCGGTTGTCCCGGCACGTACCGCTGGCGGGGCGATGGCGACCTATGCCTTTGAAAACATGGACGATGCCGTTGTCGTGGAATTTGTGAAGGCAGAGGCGGGAATCGATATCGGCCATACGTTCATCGGCATGCACTTAAAGCATGTTGCCGTGCCGTTGCGTGTCAATCAGAAAAATGTCGGCCATGCCCATGTGACACTTGCCAAAACGCGGCCGAAGCTAATCGGCGGCGCCAGAGCGGTGTATGAACGAAAAGACGAAAATTCAAGTTGTTCTTAATTGTAATGTTCGTGATTTACTGTTTATCTGGTGGGTAGTACAGGAAATTCATCCGGAATTTGTTTAAAAAACGAAAAATGTTTCTCTTTTATTTTCATAGTAGTTCGTGTTAAAATTAAAAGGGAATTTTCGAAATAGTCCACAGTCTTTTACATACAAGGGGGATAATCATGAAGCATTTGTCTCAACAGGACGAGCAGGTTTTTCAAGCGATTCAAAAAGAACTTGGCCGTCAGCGTACTAAAATCGAATTAATTGCCTCAGAAAACTTTGTCAGTGAAGCCGTTATGGAGGCACAGGGGTCAGTTTTAACGAACAAATACGCAGAGGGATATCCAGGGCGCCGTTACTATGGCGGTTGTGAATATGTTGATATCGTGGAAGACCTTGCCCGCAACCGTGCGAAGCAGATTTTTGGTGCGGAATATGTCAACGTTCAGCCGCATTCCGGTGCACAAGCCAATATGGCCGTTTACTTCACGATCTTAGAGCAAGGCGACACAGTGCTTGGCATGAATTTATCCCACGGCGGCCACTTAACACACGGCAGCCCAGTCAATTTCAGTGGTATCCAATATAATTTCGTTGAATACGGTGTGGATGAAACCACTCACCGCATCAACTATGATGACGTTCGTGCGAAAGCTCTTGAGCATAAGCCGAAGCTAATCGTTGCCGGTGCCAGTGCTTATCCGCGTGCAATCGATTTTGCCAAGTTCCGTGAAATCGCTGATGAAGTTGGCGCTTACCTTATGGTGGATATGGCGCACATCGCTGGACTTGTGGCAGCAGGCCTGCACCAAAATCCAGTGCCGTATGCAGATTTTGTTACAACTACTACACATAAAACCTTACGCGGTCCTCGCGGCGGGATGATCCTTTGCAAAGAGGAATTTGGCAAGAAGATCGATAAATCAATCTTCCCAGGAATTCAGGGCGGTCCATTGATGCACGTGATCTCAGCCAAAGCGGTTGCTTTTGGCGAAGCACTGCAGGACAGCTTTAAAGAATATGCCGGCAATATCATTGCCAATGCCCAGCGTTTAGCTGAAAGCTTGGTAAAAGAAGGCTTAACATTAGTTTCCGGCGGGACGGACAACCACTTATTATTAGTGGATGTAACAAGCCTCGGCTTAACAGGAAAAATCGCTGAAAAGGTACTCGATGAAATCGGCATCACTGTTAATAAGAACACGATTCCATTCGATCAAAACAGTCCGTTTGTCACAAGCGGTGTCCGCATCGGAACAGCTGCGGTAACATCACGCGGCTTCGGTTTAGACGAAATGGACGAAATTGCTTCCATCATTGCGTTCACTTTGAAAAATCACGAAGACGAAGCGAAGCTTGAAGAAGCACGCGGACGCGTTGAAGCTTTAACAAGCAAATTTACATTATATCCAGAATACTAAGCAGCAGAGAATCGGCCTAATTACTTTTATAATTAGGCCGGTTTTTTTTGAAAAATCTAACTTGTTTCCGGACCCGGTATCCGAGTTGCTCATTGCATTATTTTTCTGTAAAATGAGACGAAGTTAATTTTAATTTTACGAAAAGGGGCGATTTTTGTGGCAAAGGTATACGTCTTCGACCATCCGCTTATCCAGCATAAACTTACGTACATACGCGACATAAATACAGGAACAAAGGAGTTCCGCGAGCTCGTTGATGAAGTGGCTACATTGATGGCGTTTGAAATCACAAGGGATATGCCGCTTGAAGATATCGAGATTGAAACGCCGGTTTGCAAGACAAAATCAAAGGTCCTTTCCGGGAAAAAATTAGGATTAGTTCCGATTTTGCGCGCTGGAATCGGCATGGTTGATGGGATGTTAAAATGTATTCCAGCTGCAAAGGTTGGCCACGTCGGCTTATACCGCGATCCGGAAACCTTAAAGCCTGTTGAATACTATGTGAAGCTTCCAAGTGATGTAGAAGAGCGCGATTTCATCGTCGTTGACCCGATGCTCGCAACCGGCGGTTCAGCTATTGATGCGATCCATGCATTGAAAAAGCGCGGCGCCAAAAACATCAAATTTATGTGTTTAATTGCCGCACCAGAAGGCGTCGAGGCTGTAAAAACCGAGCATCCGGACGTTGATATTTACATCGCCGCTTTGGACGAGAAATTGAACGACCACGGCTACATCGTACCAGGCCTTGGCGATGCCGGCGACCGCTTGTTTGGAACAAAATAAATTTTTTGAAAACGTCGAGTAGAAATGCTCGGCTTTTTTATTTTCAATGCCCGTGGAAGCTTACTTCCTTCCTTTTTGGGCAATGAACAAAACTTTTGCATACTAGTTAATTATTAAAGCTAGCTGCATACTTTCCCCGCTCAATGAAAACGATATGAAAAAGGGGAAATTTACACATGAAACTTCTATTATGCCTGCTCTTGGCTATGCAAATTCCGGTATCTTACAAACCACAGCATGCACAAGCCTTTCAACCTTCAAAAATCCTAATTCATCCACCCATTCCAAAAACAACATCGGTTGCCATTGTGGTTCTTGATCAGCCGCAATCTGAGCAGGAAATCAGACAACTGATCAAACCTTACCAACATGTAAAGCTGCGCCGTATTTTTCGTGAGGCCCTTAACGGATTTTCCATCGAAGGCAGCCCCGAAAGCATAGAGCAGCTCTCCCAACAAAAACGGATCCTGAATGTCTCGCCCGTTGTCCAATACCAGGCTGAAACCGAGGAAAGTGTCAAAATTATTGGCGGCCAAGAAGTACGAAGGTATTTTGACGAACAAAACGAACGACTAACGGGGAGGGGGGTCAAGGTGGGCGTTATTGATACAGGCGTCGATTATACGCACCCCGACCTGCAGCGAAATTATGCAGGCGGCCACGACCTTGTCGATAATGACCGCGACCCAATGGAAACGAAGGCTATTGGCAGAGCAACCATCCACGGCACCCATGTTGCCGGAATCATTGCCGCCAATGGAAAAATTAAAGGCGTCGCCCCCGAGGCAAAGATCGTCGCATACCGTGCGCTCGGTCCGGGCGGCGGCGGGACAACGGAGCAGGTGCTCGCGGCGATTGAACAGGCAATCAAGGACAAGGTCGATATCGTGAACCTTTCACTCGGGAACGATATCAATGGCCCCGACCTTCCGATCAGTCTTGCACTTAACCGGGCCGTTGATAAGGGAATTGTTGCCGTGGCGGCTTCCGGCAATTCTGGGCCGGATGTGTGGACGGTCGGCTCACCAGGGACCGCCTCAAAAGCCATCTCCGTTGGCGCTTCGACACCGACGATGAAAATCCCGAAATTATTAATAGAAGGAACGCGGGAAAAATTTCGGATTCAGCCGCTCGAAGGCTCGGCTGAATGGAGTCTGGACCGATCCGTAGAATTAGTCGATGGCGGCAACGGCCGGCCGCAGGACCTTCAAAATGTCCAAGGCAAAATTGCGTTGATCAAAAGAGGCACGATAACGTTCAGCGAAAAGGCGGAAAATGCCCTCAAGGCTGGGGCAAGGGCTGTATTAATCTACAATAATATGAGCGGCAGCTTCATGGGGAACCTGGAAACTCAGCTGACCCTCCCGGTCGGAGCACTCGCGAAGGGTGACGGAGTCTTTTTGAAAAAAGAATTAAGTAAACGAAGTGTACAAGCAAGGCTTGAGGTCACGGAGGAAGTGGACCGGCTGGCGGACTTCAGCTCGCGGGGGCCTGTGACGGGGACATGGGAGATTAAGCCGGACCTGATCGCGCCGGGGGTGGCGATAAATTCGACAATTCCGGGCGGATACTTGAGCCTGCAGGGGACAAGTATGGCGGCGCCGCATGTGGCCGGGGCCTGTGCGCTGATAAAGCAGGCGCATCCTGATTGGACGCCGGAGCAAATTAAGGCGGCGTTGATGAATACAGCTAAGCCATTAACGAAAGCGGCTGCCTTTTATCGCACCTACGAACAGGGGGCTGGACGGATTCAGGTGGCTGAGGCAGTTAAGGCGGAATCACTCGTCACCCCAAGCTCGCTCCACTTTGGCAAATTTCACGAAGAGGATGTTCATAAGTCCGTCCTTAAGATAGAGAACACAAGCAGACGCACCCTCCGTTACACGTTTGATATCCCGCACCATGTCGACGGGCTTGAATGGCGGCTGCCGCTGGCGTTCACCTTAGAGCCGAAGCAAACTAAGGATGTTACGGTGGAGTTGACGGTGGACCCGGCTCTTTTCAAAGGAAAGGTTCAGGATGGATACTTGAGTCTGCAGGCGGGGGCGGCCAAGGTTCAAATTCCCTATCTCTATGTACTCGAGGAACCCAATTACCCGCGGGTGATGGGCTTTGATTTTGGGGAGGGAGATCAGCCGGGGCAGTATAAATATGAAGTGTATTTGCCTGGCGGCGCAGAGGAATTCGGGATTGCCCTGTTTAACCCGGAGGATTACCGGTTCATTGGTTTTCTCGATACGGGAACCAATCTAAAAAAAGGACAGCTTGAAAAAGTACTCACGGAAGAACAGCTGCCGCCGAAGGGGACTTACTTGGCAAAAGTGTTTGCCAAAAAGGCGGGCAGGGAGGATTTTATGGAGACGATGATCACCATCCCAAATTAGAATTATTTCCCGAAATTTCTGAAAACATTGTTCACAAAATAGACACAAAAAGGTCAAAAATTCTTCAATATTTACAATACAATGATAGTGGAAACGAAAATCCAAAAATGCCAAAAATCATGGGAAATTGTTTGTGGTATATTTCACGTAAATTCATTGACATTGACAAGTCGCTATTGTATGCTAACAAAGGGTGTAAAATGATAGGGTTTTCACATAATTGATACATTTTAGACGTATTAATTTACCTCTTACCCGCTTGACATTCTCTTGGAGTGAGGATCGATAGTATGCGTCAAAATAACCGCAACCCATTTCAAGCTATGGCTTTGATGTCCGCAATTGTCTCCCAGTTAGTTGGTTCCATTCTCATAGGTATATTTGCAGGTAGATGGCTGGATCGACATTGGGGTACCGAGCCAATTTTTTTAATAGTCGGATTGCTTGTTGGACTTGCAGCGGGAACATATTCCATGCTGATTTCAATCCGCCATTTTTATTCAGGAGAAAAATAACGATGCCAGATTTTCGAAAGATGTACAACAGGCAAAAGAAATGGATTTTCTACTTGTTGTCCATTTATGTTCTTGGCTGGGGCTTCACCGAGTACAAAACAGTGTTTCTTGGACTGTTTCTTGGGACTGTTTTCAGTTTCCTGAATCTTTGGTTATTGGTGCGGAAGACTGAAAGGTTTGATAAAGCTGTTTCAGAAGGGAAGAAGGTACGCTCCCTGGGGTCGCTGCAAAGGATGGCGACAGCCGGAATCGCGGGCGTCATTGCGCTTCGATACCCTGAGTACTTCCACATCGCATTTGTAGTGGTAGGACTAATGACATCCTATATTGTCATTATGATAGATTATTTTTATCATGCGTTGCATGTACATAAATAATGGGAAGCGAGGTGAGTTTACATGCATCATGGAGCTCCTGAGTTTGAATTTATGGGTCTATGGTTTAATGGTGCCAATATCCTGATGATTACAGTTGCAAGTTTGGTTGTTTTTCTAATTGCCGTGCTTTCTACCCGCAGGCTTGCAATGAAACCAACAGGAATGCAGAACTTTTTAGAATGGGTACTTGATTTCGTAAGAGGCATTATCAACAGCACGATGGATTGGAAGGAAGGCGGCAGATTCCACGTCCTAGGGTTGACGCTCATTATGTATATTTTTGTTTCCAATATGTTAGGTTTGCCGTTTGCGATCGTCGTTGACGAGAAGCTATGGTGGAAATCGCCAACAGCCGACCCAGTCATCACCTTGACTTTAGCCTGTTTGGTAGTGGGGTTATCCCATTTCTACGGCGTCAAGCTAAAAGGCGCAAAGGGTTATGGAGAAGGCTTCTTCAGCCCGATGAAATTCTTATTCCCATTAAAGATCATTGAGGAATTTGCAAATACCTTAACATTAGGTCTGCGTCTTTACGGTAACATTTACGCTGGTGAATTGTTACTATCACTATTAGCAGCAGGATTAGCCCATCAAGGTATCGCCGGTATGATAGCAGCAATACCGCTGACACTCGTATGGCAAGGTTTCTCGATTTTCGTAGGCAGTATCCAAGCTTACATCTTCACAATGTTAACAATGGTTTATCTGTCCCATAAAGTCAGCCATGACCATTAATTTTATACAAAATAAAAACTTATTCATACAATTTTAAGGAGGAACAAAATAATGAATCTTATAGCAGCAGCAATTGCAATCGGTTTAGCAGCAGTAGGTGCAGGTATCGGTAACGGTCTAATCGTAGGACGTACAGTAGAAGGTATCGCTCGTCAGCCACACGCTCGTGGTCTATTACAAACAACTATGTTCATCGGGGTAGCGTTAGTTGAAGCCCTTCCGATCATCGGTGTTGTAATTGCGTTCATGGTATTGAACCGATAAAATGACAAAAACTCCAGATGGCGAAGCGCGTAAAAACTTCGCCATTACTTTATGTCTGTTATTTTAAAATGGTTGTTTTACTATCGCTTTAGCGACTCTTGAAAGGAGTGAACCCGGGGTGTTAACGAACAGTCTAGTATTGGGGGCTGCAGCGGAAGCTGGCCACCATGTAAATTACGGAGATATACTTTTCCAGCTTATTTTATTCATCGTTTTGTTAGCATTGCTTAAAAAGTTTGCTTGGGGTCCTTTAATGGGCATTATGAAGCAGCGTGAAGAGCATATTGTTAGCGAAATCTCTGCGGCTGAATCAAGCCGTGCGGAAGCGAAAAAGCTTTTAGAAGAGCAAAGAAGTCTTTTAAAAGAAGCGCGTGCAGAAGCACAAGTCTTAATGGAAAATGCGCGCAAGCAAGGCGACCTTCAACGTGAAGAAATCGTTGTTGCGGCCCGCTCTGAGGCAGAACGCATTAAAGAAGCTGCCAAGCTTGAAATTGACCAGCAAAAAGAGAAAGCTGTTGCCGCTATCCGCGAGCAGGTTGCTTCACTATCTGTTTTAATTGCTTCTAAAGTAATTGAAAAAGAATTGACGGCACAAGATCAAGACCAGCTGATTAACGAATATCTTAAAGAGGCAGGAGAAGAGCGATGAGCAACTCTATGGTAGCAAAACGCTACGCGTCAGCTCTTTTTCAAATTTCAAAAGAACAGCAGATTCTAAGTAACGTAGAAGAAGAACTTCGCGTAGTACGGGAAGTCTTGGATTACAATGCTGATTTGAAGGCTGTTTTAAAATCTTCAAAGCTTACAAATGAAAACAAAAAGGAAATCATCCGTAATGCGTTTTCAACTGTAAATGCTTATGTTTTAAATACGTTGATGATTTTAATCGACCGCCATCGCGAAGATGAAATCGTTGAAGTGGTAAACCAATTTATCGAGCTTGCAAATGAGGAAATGGGCATTGCGGAAGCAAAAGTCTACAGCATTCGTCCGTTGACAGATGCTGAAAGAGAAGCTGTTTCCACAACATTTGCTGCTAAAATTGGCAAGAAGTCATTAAGAATTGAAAATATCGTGGATTCCGAATTGCTCGGCGGCATCAAGCTCCGCATCGGAAATCGTATATATGACGGCAGCTTGCGCGGCAAGTTGAACCGTTTAGAACGTAAATTGTTAAGCTAAGACGAAAAGCGGAGGCGACCGTTTAGCGAAGTACACTAGTCGCTGGGAGCCGGAGCTGGACAATTATCAAAGTCGCATGTTGCGAAAAGTATATGCAAAGTATCGTAGATAGGGGTGAAACTCATGAGCATCAAAGCTGAAGAAATCAGTGCCCTGATAAAGAAGCAGATTGAAAACTATCAGGCAGAAATTCAAGTTACTGATGTCGGTACAGTTATCTCCGTAGGTGACGGTATCGCTCGTGTTCATGGCCTCGACAATGTCATGGCTGGAGAACTTGTTGAATTTGCAAACGGCGTTATGGGTATGGCACAAAACCTTGAAGAAAATAACGTCGGTATCATTATCCTTGGACCTTTCACTGAAATCCGTGAGGGTGACGAGGTTCGCCGTACAGGACGCATCATGGAGGTTCCGGTTGGTGAGGAACTTATTGGACGCGTTGTAAACTCTCTAGGACAACCAATTGATGGTATGGGTCCAATCAACACAACTAAAACTCGCCCAATTGAAGTAGTTGCTTCAGGCGTTATGGCTCGTAAATCCGTTCATGAGCCATTACAAACGGGTATTAAAGCGATTGACGCGCTTGTGCCAATCGGCCGCGGTCAGCGTGAGTTAATTATCGGAGACCGTCAAACAGGTAAAACATCTGTTGCGATCGACACAATCTTGAACCAAAAAAGCGAAAACATGATTTGTATCTATGTTGCCATCGGTCAAAAAGAATCAACTGTACGTAACGCGGTTGAAACTCTTCGTAAGAATGGTGCATTAGATTACACAATCGTTGTTTCAGCTTCTGCATCACAGCCAGCTCCAATGCTATTCTTAGCTCCATATGCGGGTGTATCAATGGCAGAAGAGTTCATGTACAACGGCAAGCACGTTTTAATCGTATATGATGATTTATCTAAGCAAGCGGCTGCATACCGTGAGCTTTCCCTATTACTTCGCCGTCCTCCAGGTCGTGAAGCATATCCAGGGGATGTTTTCTACTTGCACTCCCGCTTATTAGAGCGTGCAGCGAAATTGAACGACACACTTGGTGCCGGTTCAATCACAGCATTACCGTTCATCGAAACACAAGCAGGTGACGTTTCTGCTTATATCCCAACAAACGTTATCTCCATCACAGATGGACAAATCTTCTTGCAGTCTGACCTATTCTTCTCTGGCGTACGTCCAGCGATCAATGCCGGTCTTTCTGTATCCCGTGTAGGTGGATCCGCACAAATCAAGGCGATGAAAAAGGTTGCAGGTACACTGCGTCTTGACCTTGCATCATACCGTGAACTTGAAGCATTTGCTCAGTTCGGTTCTGACCTTGATAAAGCAACACAAGCAAAGCTTGCTCGTGGTGCCCGTACGGTTGAAGTATTAAAACAAGATCTTAACAAGCCGCTTTCTGTTGAAAAGCAAGTAGCGATTCTATATGCATTAACACGCGGATTCTTAGATGATATTCCTTTAGTAGATATTCGTCGCTTTGAATCTGAATTCTTAAACTGGTTAGACCACAACCGCAAAGAGGTGTTAGACCATATTACAAAGACGAAGGATCTTCCTTCTGATGACGATATGGCTTCTGCAATCAACGACTTCAAAAAGACGTTTGCAGTTTCCGAATAAGTATAGGGTCTGACATAAGTTTCGGCACCAGCACCTTGCTCAAGAGGTGCTGATGCTAAACATTCTTTGAATGAGGGTGGTGAGAACCTATGGCATCATTACGTGATATAAAAAATAGTATTAATTCTACGAAAAAGATGAGTCAGATCACCAAAGCGATGGAGATGACGTCAGCTGCGAAATGGAACCGCGGCGTTATGAATGCAAAGTCATTCGTACCGTACATGGAAAAAATCCAGGAAGTAACGGCGGCAATCGCTTCGGGGGCACAAGGTGTGGCTCACCCAATGCTTGAAGCCCGTGAAGTAAAGAAAACGGGTTATGTTGTTATGACATCCGACCGTGGTCTTGCTGGAGCGTTTAACAGCAACGTCATCCGTCGTGTCTATCAAACCATTCAAGAACGTCATAAATCGAATGATGAGTTTGCGATTATTGCAGTCGGACGTGTGGCACGTGACTTTTTCTTGAAGCGCGGCATCAAAGTAGCTCTTGAGATTAC
Organism: Neobacillus bataviensis; assembly: GCF_019969725.1. Next base: position 144,563 of record NZ_JAHXYW010000012.1, on the reverse strand, counting down.
GGGGGTTTCCGATCAGCCGAACTTCAACGACATTAAAGAAATTGCTTCCAGTACGGTTGGCATGTTCGCGGACGGCACATTCGATGAACTATATATTTACTACAGCCATTATATCAGTGCGATTTCTCAAGAAGTAACGGAGAAGAAGCTGCTTCCGCTATCGGATATCACTTCTTCAAAAGAGCTTGCTTCTTATGAATTTGAACCGTCTCCAGAAGAAATTCTTGAAGTTCTCCTGCCGCAATATGCAGAAAGCTTAATTTACGGTGCTCTTTTAGACAGTAAAGCAAGTGAGCATGCTGCCCGGATGACGGCGATGAAGAACGCAACCGATAATGCAAAAGAAATGATCAAGAACTACTCGCTTATTTACAACCGTGCCCGTCAGGCAGCGATCACGCAGGAAATTGCGGAAATCGTCGGCGGTGCGGCGGCATTAGAATAGAAATGCGGAAGCGCCTTGAACAGGGGCGACAGGCATAAGACGAGCCGGCGTGAAGGTTGCTTTTTAACATTCTCGACGGATTGGCTTATGACCCCGAGCCCCTAGGCGCTGTAGCTGGACAGTAATCGAAGTCATATAGTGGGTTGGCGTGAGGCCAGCCTTGCAGTTTAAATAAATTTTTCGTGAGGTGATTGCCAGAATCCCTCACGGATTTGTTCAAAGAGTAAGATAGGAGGGAAAACGATGAACATTGGACGCGTTGTTCAGATTATGGGTCCGGTTGTTGACGTTAAATTTGAAAACGGCAAACTACCTGAGATCTATAACGCTTTAAGAATTAATTCCAAAGCGCGTAATGAGTCAGAAGTTGATATCAACTTAACCCTTGAAGTAGCCCTTCATTTAGGTGATGATACAGTTCGTACGATTGCGATGGCTTCTACTGACGGTTTAACTCGCGGTTTGGAAGTACAAGATACTGGTGCACCGATTTCGGTACCGGTTGGGGATCCAACTCTTGGCCGTGTATTTAACGTATTAGGTGATGTTATTGACTTGAAGGAAGAGATTCCGGCAAGTGAGCGCCGTGATTCCATTCACCGCGAAGCACCAACATTCGAAAATCTTTCTACTGAAGTAGAAATCCTTGAAACTGGTATTAAGGTAGTAGACTTGCTTGCTCCATATATTAAGGGTGGTAAGATCGGTCTATTCGGTGGTGCCGGTGTAGGTAAAACCGTATTAATCCAGGAATTAATCAACAACATCGCTCAAGAGCACGGCGGTATTTCCGTATTCGCCGGTGTTGGTGAGCGTACTCGTGAAGGTAACGACCTTTACCACGAAATGACGGATTCAGGCGTTATCAAGAAAACAGCGATGGTATTCGGACAAATGAACGAGCCGCCAGGAGCACGTATGCGTGTTGCTTTGACTGGTTTGACAATGGCTGAATATTTCCGTGATGAGCAAGGACAGGACGTTCTTTTCTTCATGGATAACATCTTCCGTTTCACGCAAGCAGGTTCTGAGGTATCTGCCTTACTTGGCCGTATGCCATCTGCGGTAGGTTACCAGCCGACTCTTGCTACTGAAATGGGTAAATTACAAGAGCGTATCACATCTACTAACGTAGGTTCTGTTACATCGATTCAAGCGATCTACGTACCAGCCGATGACTATACGGATCCGGCTCCGGCTACGACTTTCGCTCACTTGGATGCAACAACAAACCTTGAGCGTAAGCTTTCTGAGATGGGTATTTACCCTGCGGTGGATCCTCTTGCTTCGACTTCTCGTGCATTGTCACCTGAAATCGTTGGCGAAGAGCACTACAATGTATCTCGTAAAGTACAGCAAACATTACAACGTTACCGTGAATTACAGGATATTATCGCAATCCTTGGTATGGATGAACTTTCTGATGATGATAAGTTAGTCGTAGTTCGTGCACGACGTCTGCAGTTCTTCTTATCACAAAACTTCCACGTTGCTGAACAGTTCACTGGCCAGCCTGGATCTTATGTGCCTGTTAAGGAAACGGTTAAAGGATTCAAAGAAATCCTTGATGGTAAGTACGACCACCTTCCAGAAGATGCGTTCCGCTTAGTCGGCCGTATTGAAGAAGTGGTTGAGGCCGCAAAACGCATGGGTGTAGAAGTCTAAAGTGCGCCAGGAGGGTAAAAAATGAAGACGATTAAAGTCAATGTTGTTACTCCCGATGGCCCGGTGTATGACTCAGAAGTGGAAATGGTGATTGCAAAGGGTATTGCTGGTGAATTAGGTATTTTGCCAGACCACATTCCTTTGGTTGCTCCTCTTGAGATTAGCGCGGTTCGTCTGTTGAAGGATGGGAAAGAAGATTTGGTTGCGGTTAGCGGTGGATTTTTAGAAGTCCGTCCTGACCAAGTGACGATTTTAGCCCAATCTGCTGAAAAAGGTTCAGAAATTGATGTTGCACGTGCGCTAAAAGCGAAAGAACGTGCTGAGCAGCGTCTTCAAGAACAGCGCCAGGATCATATTGATTTCAAACGTGCTGAGCTTGCCCTGCAACGCGCCGTCAATCGCCTCGCCGTATCGGATAAGAAATAATTTGAATATAATGGAACCCCTCCAGTTTTTGGAGGGGTTTTTTGCATTTATTGGATTTTTTGGTGGACAAGCCTCACCAAATGTCGACATTTTTCGAAAAAATTTAATTTACAAAAGCCCAGTTTTACTGCTAAGATAATAATGGGTTCAAAAATTGAATTAATTCATAATGTGAACATTTGGGAGGCGCCACATGGAAAATCAATTTAAAGTCCGTGAAGCGGTTATTTTAGCGGCAGGAAAAAGTGTGGATTTTGAAGAGCCGGTTAGCCTGCTTGAACTGGATAATAGTAATTTATTAACTAGACACCTAAATCTATTAAAGCAAAAAGGAATCGAAAAAATTGTCATCGTAACAGGCTATAAGAAGGAAGCCTTTGATTTCTTAAAGGATGTAGAAGGAGTTTATTTAGCCGAAAACAACAAGTACAAGTGGACGGGTTCGATGGCATCGCTTGCCTGTGCAGCAGAATACATAACAGGCGATTTCCTGTTGGTAGAGCATGATATCTACACAGAGGAAGAGACTTTTGATCAATTACTCGAAAATAGCCAAAGGTCCTGCATTTTGCTTACAAATGAAAGCGGATCCGGAGCCGAGGCTTTTGTTGAGTTAAAGAACGGCTATTTATATAAAATTTCGAAGGATATCGCGCAATTTAATAAGGTTGATGGCGAAATGGTCGGCATCAGTAAGCTTTCCTTTGAAGTTTTTTCTAAAATGACAGAGGAATATAAAGAGAATAAAAACCCTTATTTAAACTATGAATACTTACTGTTGGATGTTGCAAGAGAGTATAATGTCGGCTTTGTTAAAATGAATGACTTAATCTGGACGGATATCGATACCACTGAAGATTATATTAATGCCAGAAATGTTGTGCTGCCAAAATTAAAACGCAGGGAAGCTCAATTTAAAAAAGAGCAAATTCATGAGCTGGTCACAAAAGCGTTAAATGTAAGCGAAGCTGAGATTGAGAGCATTGTTCCTTTTGGCGGAATGACAAATAAAAACTTCAAGATTACCTTAACGAATCAAAAGGACTATGTATTGCGGATTCCAGGTGTTGGAACGGAAGCCATGATTAATAGATTTGCAGAAAAAATCAATTCTAATCTTGTCAGTGAAATCGGGCTCGATTCGCCATTAATTTATTTTAATGCCGAAACGGGTGTGAAGATTTCGGAGATTATTCCAAATGCCGAAACGTTAAACGGGAAAATGTGTAAGCGAGAAGACATCATGGAGCTGACGACGGACCGACTTCGCACGCTGCATCAGTCAAACATCCCTATGGAAAATACGTGGGATGTATTTAAGGAAATGGATAAATATGAACAATTAGTCATCGAAGCGGAAGGCCAATTTTATGAAGGATATGAGGAAGTACGCAATCAGGTGAAGGAAATCGAGAAGATTTATAAAGCGATGAATATTCAGTTTGTTCCATGCCATGTTGACCCTGTTGCCGAAAACATGGTGAAAAGCGGCGAAAGACTTTATCTAATTGACTGGGAATACAGCGGCTTGAGTGATCCAATGTGGGACATCGCGGCACATTCGATGGAAAGTGTGTTTTCTCCGGAAGACGAGGAATTGTTCTTATCCCATTACTTTAAGGGAGAAGAAGTTAAGGAAGAGATCAAAACAAGAATCTTAATGAACAAGATCTTCCAGGATTTCTTATGGAGCACCTGGACGGTCATAAAGGAAGCAGCAGGTGATGATTTCGGTTCATACGGAATTCATCGTTTCGACCGTGCTAAAGAAAATATTAAGAAGGTTCTAGGGGAGGGAAAAGTGCTTGAATACAAAAACTAAAGGAACTATAGCTGCCGTCATTTCGGCAATGACCTGGGCGTTAGATACGGTTTTTATTGGAGTGATCCTAGCACATACTTTATTTGTGTCAACGGACCAAATTATCTTTTTAGCACCGCTGATCAGTACCTATTTCCATGATGCCTTTTCAGCCGTTTGGGTAATGATTTATATGGCATTTAAAGGCGAACTAAAGAACTCGTTCGCGAAAATGAAGACACGCAGCGGCCGATATGTCATGCTGGCAGCGTTAATGGGCGGGCCGGTCGGTATGACCTGTTACGTTTTAGCAGTAAAGTATATTGGGGCTTCGTATACGGCTTCGATTTCGGCCGTCTATCCGGCTGTTGGCGCCTTGTTTGCCTTCTTATGGTTAAAAGATAAACTATCCGTCCGAAACTGGATTGGGCTGTTTGTGAGTATCCTCTTTATCTTTATTTTAGGGTATTCAAGCGGGGAGCTTGGTCCTAACGCAACCTTAGGGTTCATCTTTGCTTTAGGTTCGGTATTCGGCTGGGGGATGGAATGTGTCATCTGCGCTTATGGGATGAAGGATGATGTGACACCAGAACACGCGTTACAGATTCGACAAGTTACTTCTGCCTTGGTATTCGGATTGATCATTATTCCAATCTTTGGCGGATATGCCGTAGTAGGTGACATTATCATGTCTAAAGAAATGATCTATATTGCATTAGTCGGATTATGTGGCGCCGTTTCTTACTTAGGCTACTACAAAGCGATTAACGAAATCGGGCCGACTAGAGCGATGGCCATCAATATTACTTATGTGTCTTGGACAATTTTCTTCGGGTTTATCTTCTTTGGAAGTCCGGTTACAGCAAAACTGCTCATTTGCAGTGTCATGATTATTGTAGGTTCGATTATTACAGTCGCAAATCCAGACGAACTTAACTTCAAAAAATTCTTCAAAAAGGCAGCAGCTTAATTTGCTGCCTTTTTGGCTGATGAAGAGAGGGGATACATAATGGGGAAATTAGATGGAAAAGTAGCGATAATTACAGGCGGCGCTGGCGGAATCGGAATTGAAACGGCCGGGTTATTTTTAAAAGAAGGGGCGAAGGTTGTTTTAGTCGGGCAAACCGAGGAAAAACTGCTCAAGGCCAAGGCAGAGCTCGAGATTTTCGGTGAGGTTCTTGTCGTACAGGCGGATGTTTCTGAAGAAGAGGACACGATGAAATATGTCAGAACGACCATGGACCATTTTGGGAAAATTGATATTTTCTTTAACAATGCCGGAATTGAAGGGCCGATTTGCAAGCTCGTGGATGTAGCGGTTGAGGATTTTGATAAGGTGATGAATGTCAATGTACGGGGTGTGTTTTTAGGCTTAAAGCATGTATTGCCGATCATGATGGAACAACGAAGTGGCAGCATCATTAATACGGCGTCAGATGCCAGCTGGATGGGGTATACGGACTTAGGGCCATATGTAGCGGCCAAGCATGCTGTCGTCGGGCTGACAAAAACAGCGGCCAATGAGGCGGCACATGCCAATGTAAGGGTCAATTCGATTCACCCGACAAGTGTGAATACAAGAATGATGAGGTCGATTGAAGAGGCCATGAACCCGGGTGAGTCAGAAAAGGCAAGGGAAATGTTTGCTGGACTGATTCCATTCGGCCGTTACGCGGAGCCGATTGATGTTGCGAACCTGGTATTATTCCTTGCTTCCGATGATAGTTCTTTTATTAGCGGCAGCCAGCATCGGATTGATGGCGGAATGTCGGCGAATTCAAATTAATAGTATTCCTAATGAAGCCAGTCATTTGACTGGCTTTTTCTTATTCTATAGCAGTTTTGTGAAAATGGAAATAAAGAACTGTAATCGTAATAATATTTTAACTATTATAATTATTGATTTTGTGGTATTTTATCTTATAAATAAACTATCGTAGTATACCTATGTAGTTTTATCCATAGAAAGGAAGTTGTATAAAAAATAATTTGAAAATTCCCCTTATTTCGATATTGACTTCAAACGTTATAGTATGTAATATAATCTTATAATACAATTGGACATGAGATATAACGTGTTCCATAGAGAGGGAGGCTAAAGAGCTGCAATACTGAACTTATTCAAAGATGAAAGCGTTTTAGATGAGTTGTATAAGGAATAAATAATTGGGGGTATGTATGTGAAACGTTGGTTTACTCTAGCAGTTGGTATTTTCATGGTAATGTCATTAATACTAGCAGGATGTTCGTCAAGCAGCTCTACCTCATCCAAATCGGAAAATGGAAAGAAAACGATCACATTTTTCTACCGATGGCCAAATGAGCCGTACAAAACATATTTTAATAGTGTGATTAAAGAGTTTGAAAAACAGCATCCAGACGTTCATGTTGAACAGGTAACAGCGTTAAACGATGATTACAAACAAAAGGCAAACGTACTTCTTGGAAGCAAGAATCCACCGGATGTTTTCTTTACTTGGGCTGGTGAATATGGTCAAAAGTTTATTCGTGATGGTGTAGCTTTAGACCTTACAAAATACTACCAAGATGACAAAGCCTGGTCAGACAATTTAATCGCATCACAGGTGAAATTCTTCCAAAAGGATGATAAAACCTATGGTGTTCCACTATTTACCGACAGTAAACTATTCTTCTACAACAAAGATCTATTTGATAAATTAGGTTTGAAAGCACCAACTACATGGGATGAGTTTATCACTGTACTTAAAACCATTAAAAAGAGCGGACAAACTCCAATCATCTTAGGAAATAAATCACCATGGGCAGCTGCTCACTATGTAACAGCATTGAATCAAAGAATTGTACCACAGGATGTGTTAGCAAAAGATTTAAGCTTTAAGGGAGCAGAGTTCACGGATCCTAGTTATGTTGAGGCATTAAAGAAGCTCGATGAATTACGTCCATTCTTTAATGAAAATCCAAATGCGACTGCACATGATGAAGCAAGAAACTTATTCCTTGGCGGAAAAGCCGCGATCATGTTCCTAGAAACACAGGAAATTACGTATATGAAAAACGCTGCGTTTAAGTGGGATTCCTTTAAAGTACCGACCATCGATGGTGCTAAAGGAGACCAGGGAGGCTTAATAGGGGCTCCAGAAGGATTTATGGTTCACAGCAAATCCCAACACCCTAAAGAAGCAGTCGAGTTCTTAAAATTCTTAACTTCTAAGGCAAACGGGGAGAAATTAGCTAAGGATACCGGTATGCCAAGTACAGTTGAAGGAGCGGTTAATGCCAATACCGCAACGGAAGCTGATGTAAAAGCGATGGATATGATTAAAGAACAGCCAAACATGCTGATCTGGACAGACAGCGCATTAGATACTCGAATTTTCAAGCCTTATGGAGATGGCGTTCAAGCTATGATTGGCGGCACGATGAAGCCTGAACAAATCATGAAGGCCGTCCAGGATGCAGCGAAGCAAGTAAAGTAATAAAGAATAATGAATTCTAGAAGGTGTCGGTTAATAGGAAACTAGCTTCCTATTAAACCGACATTTTCATAGATGTTGATGGGAGGGGTATAGATGCGTAGAACGAGAATAGTCCCGCTTATTTATATGGCACCCGCCTTATTGATGCTGGCCCTATTTGTATACTATCCTTTGGTTCGAAATATCATTAATGGCTTTTATGAATGGAACCCATTCACATTAGATAGAAGCTTTGTTTCACTAGATAACTATACACGCTTGTTTAAAGATCCCGTCTTCTTCACGGTACTGAAGAACAATCTCCTATACGCCATTATCTCCGTTATCCTCCAGGTTGGGCTTGGATTAGTGATTGCAGCGATATTAGAAGATAAGATTTTCAGGAGATTTTCCACCTTCTTCCGGACAACCTTTTTTATCCCGGTTCTCATTTCAATGACGGTTATTGGGATCCTCTTTAGCTTTATCTATAATCCAGATGTCGGCTTGCTAAATAGCTTTCTAAGATTGGTAGGTTTGGGTGAATGGACGGAAGGCTGGCTAGGAAATCCAAAAACATCTATTTTTGCTGTCATTGCTGTTTCCCAATGGCAAAGTATCGGTTATACCGTTATGTTGTATGTGCTGGCGGTTCAAAAAGTCCCTGGGGAATTATACGAAGCAGCGACGATCGATGGAGCGGGTAAAATCCGGACATTCTTTAGCATTACGGTTCCACAGGTAAAAGAAATGACGTTTGTTCTATTAATCTATACAGTGACAGGCTCCTTCTTGGTGTTCAGTGAAGTATATGTATTAACAGCTGGTGGTCCTAGTAACTCGTCACAAGTATTTAGTACATATCTATACCAGAAGGCCTTTATCGACAATGAACCTGGGTTTGCTTCAGCGATTGCCAACGTGATTTTGGGTATCACACTCATTTTCTACTTTATCCAAAATAAGTTCTTAAAAACAGGGGAGGAGTAAAGATGAAGCCGATGGAAGCACATGAAGATTCACAAATGGTTAGTCCCGGCGGAAAGATCTTAAAGTTTCCGAATAAAAACTTTAAGGCTTCCAAAAGAAAGCCAGGCTTATCAATAACAGTCGGACTAATCTTTCTTTTCCTTACTCTGTACTTTATTGCCATTGCCTATCCTTTATTTTGGATGATTGTCAATTCTTTTAAAAACACGGCTGAGATTTTTAACGACAGCTGGGGACTTCCGAAAGAATGGCTCTTTTCAAACTATACGACCGCCTGGGAACAAGGGGTTTCAAGTTACTTCGTTAATAGCTTGATTATCACGGGAGGCACGTGTATTCTGACGGTTTTAATCAGTGCAGCCTGTGCCTTTGGTTTGACTCGCTATCAACTTAAAGGCGGCAAGTTCCTTCTGCTTTTCGTTTCAGCCGGCCTGATGTTTTCACCACAGAGCAGTTTAATCCCTCTTTATGAATTAGTTCAAAAAATGGGGATTTTTGATACACATTGGGCTCTGATATTAACCTTTACGGCTTATCGGATTCCATTAACGGTTCTCTTAATCCGGTCCTTCTTCTTGTCGATTCCGAAAGAGCTGGAAGAATCCGCGTTTCTGGATGGGGCGACAAGCTTGGATGTATTCGCAAGAATCTACATGCCAATGAGCAAACCGATTATGTTCACGGGTATCATTTTAACCGCTTATTATGCGTGGAACGAGTTCTTATTTTCTATCATCTTCATACAAACAGAGGAATTAAAGCCGATAACTTCTGGTCTATTAGTCTTTAAAGATGCGCTTAATACTAACTGGGGAGTATTAATGGCAGGACTAGTGATTTCAGCACTGCCGCTTATTGTGATTTTTATTTTCATGCAGAAATACTTTGTCCGCGGTTTGGCTGAAGGAAGCGTCAAGGGATAAAAGGGGGAATCCTCCCCCTGCTTCTCGAATAAATGTATAACGTATTATAATGTATTACATATAAATCAAAGGGAGTGAAAGTAATGTTGAATTTTAACAGGGAAAAATATCTTACAGTAACTGGCGGCGCTGTGGGCCTTAGAGAGGAAATTGAGAAGGTTGCTGACCAGGTTTATGAAAAAGGATTTAAAAATATTTTCTTAATTGGATCAGGCGGGGCGGTAGCCACTTTTTATCCGTTTGAATATATGATCAACTCGACATCAACGATTCCTGCCTATGCGGAAATTGCAGCGGAATTTGTGCTGCAAAATCATAAACAGTTTACTTCAGATTCACTTGTGATTCTTTCGTCACTATCTGGAACGACAGAAGAGACGGTCGCTGCAGCAAAATACTGTAAAGAAAGGGGAGCGACAACGATTGGCTTGACAGGCGAATACAATAAGCCGCTTGCTGATACAGTTGATTTTCCTCTTGTGAATTTTGCAGAAAATGATTTTGCCAGCGATTCCAATCAGTTAGTGCTCTATTTGTTGATTTTTAAACTAATGAATAAAAATGGCGATTTCCCTAACTATGAGGCATTTGCAGCCCAATTAGAGGTACTTCCTGAAAAATTAATCGAAGTAAAAGAACAGTTCGAAGCTAGGGCAGAAGCATTTGCGGTTGCCTATAAAGATGAGCCTTATCATATGGTGGTGGGTTCCGGGTCAACTTGGGGACGCGCTTACTCCTATGCGATGTGTGTGTTGGAGGAAATGCAGTGGATCAAAACAAAATCGATTCACGCAGCAGAATTCTTCCATGGCACATTGGAGTTAGTCGATGAAAACACAAGCATGATTCTCCTAACGGGTGAAGATGAAACGCGCCCGCTGATGGAACGTGTGGAGCGCTTTTCAGAAAAGTATACGAAGAAAGTAACAATCCTTGATACGAAGGATTACGAGTTAGAAGGGATCAGCGAAGAGTTTAGAAAATATTTGTCACCAATCGTTACATCTACTCAGCTTCAAAGACTCAGCGTCCATTTAGAAGATAAACGTAATCACTCGTTAGAAATTAGAAGATATTATCGTACGGTAACTTATTAAAATAATTTGCGGGAAGATACAATGTTTCGTTGTATCTTTCTGCTATTCAACGAATGGGAGGATTCAATTATGAAGTTAATTGCTGTTGGGGATAACGTAGTAGATTACTATGAAGACCGCGGGGAGATGTTCCCGGGCGGAAATGCCGTCAATGTAGCGGTATTTTGGAAACGATATGGCGCCGAGTTCGTTTCCTATATTGGAATTGTCGGGAATGATGAAGAGGGCGATCATATCGTCAGTTCGTTAAAGCAGGAAAATATCGATGTTTCCCAGGTTCGTAAAGTGTTTGGACCATCGGGTGAGGCTGTTGTCACTTTAGACGAGCAAGGAGATCGGAAGTTTGTAGGCTCGAATAAGGGCGGGGTTCAAAAGCTTGTAAAACTGAATTTTGCAGAAGCGGAATTGGAGTTTATTAATACTTTCTCATTGCTGCACACAAGTGTATATAGCTATATCGAAAAGGAACTGCCTTTATTGAAAACATACATCGATATTTCCTTTGATTTTTCAACAAGGTACGATGATGAGTATTTGGAGCTGGTTTGTCCCCATGTCAAATTTGCAATCTTCTCTGGAGGCGATTTAACGAAGCAAGAGTGTGAAGCGCTGATCGCGAAAGTTCATGCAGCAGGAACACCAAATGTGATCGTAACCAGAGGTTCAGAGGGATCGGTATTTTCGGATTCCCGTCAGGTTTATGAACATGGAATTGCCGATGCCGATGTCGTTGATACATTAGGAGCAGGCGATACGTTTGTGGCTGTGTTCTTAAAGGAGTACGTCCAGCATGGTGATGCAAAGGCTGCGATGCAAAGGGGTGCTGCGGCTGCGGCTGAAACGTGCGGACGCTTTGGCGCATTTGGCCATGGCAAGAAGCGGGAGAAAAGGATTGTCATTGGGTAATCTATGTATTTGATGGTGGCCGGTCCTATGGGGCTGGTCTTTTTTTGCTCCGTTGCGTTCCTACGTGCCTGGGAAAGGTCTGGAGCAGAGGAAATGGTCACGTAGAAAGGCTCTACGTGCCCGAAAAAGGTCTGGAGCAGAGGAAATGGTCACGTAGAAAAGGTCTATGTGTCCGAAAAAGGGCTTGAGAAGATAAACCGGTCACGTATTGTCTTGTGATGGCCTAAAACAACAGTAAAGAAAAAGCCCCTCAAGTCTAACTTGAGGAGCTCCAATGGATTAGTATTCCACTTTCCACATATAACGTCTTTTTGACAGAGGATGATTACGGGCTTCTGCAAGCTGTTCAGCATATCTGCGTAGAATATTATTTAATACCAGCGGAGCAATATAGCCTTTTAATTCTTCGTCTATGCCAGTCAGATCAAGATCCTTAGCGTCTAAAACAACTAATTTTTCACCGTATTTCTTCGAGAAATCCAATGCTCTTTCATCAAGAGGACGGGTTTCATCCAAGCCAAGCAGGATAATAAATGGAACATCCTTATCGATAATTTCGAATGGACCATGGAAATATTCACCGGAGTGAACAGCATTGGAATGGATCCATTGCATTTCCATTAGGATACAAATTGCATAAGAGTAGGCGATTCCATAGTTAGCTCCACTTGCCATTGTATAAATGACTTTTTCATCTTTGTAATCTTGACCAAATTGTTGTGCTTGGCTTTCATATTGCTTGTTTGACTTTTCAAAAACAGCCTCGAGATTGTGTAAGCTGTTGATCAATTTTTCAAACTTATCGTTTCCTTCTAATACGTTTAAGGCACCTAAAGTTAATTGATAAAGCAAACCTAAATTTGTATTAAAGGCAATAGATTCTGCGCCCCATTCATATTTAACAACAAATTCACTTTCCTGTGCCAGCGGAGAAGTTGGCTGGTTCGTAAAGCCAACAGTTAATGCGCCTTTTTCACGGGCAAATGTCGCTGCTTTAACGGTTTCAGGTGTTGTACCAGACATGGAGCATAGGACAACCAATGAATTTTCACCAAGTTTTCTAGGGTTGCGATGAATGAATTCATTAGAACTGTAAACATCTGAAGAAATATTAAGGGCTTCACGGTCCATTATGTACTTATTTGGATACATAATGGCAGAAGAGCCGCCGCATGCTACAAAAAATACGTGGTCAATCGTACGTCCTTTCAAAGCATCTAATACCGTTTGAACCTGTGGATCTACAACTACTTGTGAATTAACCATTCATTTTTCCTCCTTAGAATCTTTGGTTTGAAATATAATAATACATTATATAACATTATATTAACTACCAGCAGAATAATTGTCAATCTTTTTTGAACATTAAATTTATTAGCAAGATGAAAATTTATATTAAATTGACTTATAACATAATATAATGTTATATTTATTTTGAATATTTTTGCAAAAGGGGAGGGTAAGAAGCGTGGTAAAGATCACTCGGGATCAGATTACAGGGATGAACTTCCATTATAAGCACTATCCATTGGAATATTTTTTAGATGCAATGGTTCGCTATGAATTTAAAAATATTGAACTATGGGGGGCTTCTCCTCATTTTTATGTAGAAGAAATGAGCATCCAGGATATTCGAAATGTAAAAAAAGAAATTGATAGAAGAGACTTATCGGTGGTCTGCTTTACACCAGAACAGTGTGTTTACCCTATTAATCTTGCCGCAAAAGAGAAAAGGATACGTGAAAATAGTATTCAATACTTTATCAAATCAGCAGAAGCGGCAAAAGAATTAGAGGCACCGATGCTGTTAGTTACCCCTGGATGGGGCTATGAAAATGAAGATAGACAGGAAGCCTGGAAAAGAACGAGAGATTCATTGGAAAAATTAGCAGGTATAGCGGCAGAGCTGGATTTAACCCTTGCGTTTGAACCATTAACGAGAATGGAGTCCAATTTGGTTAACGATGCGAAGTCCTTAAAAGCGATGTTAGATGAAGTCAATAGCCCTAATCTAAAAGGGATGATTGATACGATTCCAATGGCGCTGACAAAAGAGGATTTTCTTGATTATCATAACCTATTAAATCAGGACCTAGTTCATATTCATTTCATCGATGGGAAACCGGAGGGCCACCTTGCCTGGGGGGATGGTGTGCTGCCATTACAGAAATACATCGATCAATTGAGCCAAATTGGCTATAAAGGGTTTCTGACTTTAGAATATACATCCTACCAATACGTTCAAAACCCCGATGCTGCCATTGAAAAATCGTTGGAGGTCCTATCTAGCATAATAGAAGGATAAAAAACAAAATTGATAGCGTAAATGAAATTATATATACTTAGTAGTATCAAGGAAATGCCGAAAATCCCAACTAAACATTTTTAATAGAAGGCAGGTGAAACAAATGTTAAAACAGGATGATCAAATTCCATTGTATATTCAATTAAAGGAGTCTATCCGCAGTTCGATTGTAAATGGAGATTTAAAGTTTGGTGATAAAATACCAACAGAATTAGAGTTGAGCGAAGAATATAAAATTAGCAGGATTACGGTAAGAAAAGCCATTGTCGAATTGGTGGAAGAGGGCTACCTTGTAAAAAGGCAGGGTAAAGGGACATTCGTAAACAAAAGGAAAATTGAAAGAAAGATTGTCCATTTTTTAAGCTTTAGTGATGCTTGTAAAGCGAACGGATTAAAAGCGAGCAGCAAAGTCATTAAAAAAGAAATTATCCAGCCAACCTCAAAGGATCAAACAATGCTCCAGCTTGAGGATGGAGATGCACTGTTATTTATCCAGAGAGTCCGATATGCCGGCGATTCGCCAATCATGATTGAAAACAACTATTTTTCCTATAAAGAATATCACTCTTTATTAAATGAAAATTTAGATGGCTCCATCTATAAGATATTGGAAGAAAAACTGGGCGTAAAACCAGCCGGTTCAAGCGAACTTTCCTTGGAGATTGTCAGGGCAGGCGATGAAGAAATGGAGCTGCTCAATATCGCAAGCGGCGAACCCCTCTTTTTCATGGATACAACGGTCACAGATGAGAACGGCCAGCCTGTCCATAGAGGAAAACAGTATATATTAGGGGACAGCTATAAATTTATCTTGAAGCAATAATCATATGAAAGCGCTTTGATATTTTAAAATAATAAAAGCCGAGATCCTTCTCGGCTTTTTAAATTATATAGAAAGCTGATCCTTAAACTTTTTTAATTTATAAATAATAGTAGGCTGGCTGAGGCCTAAATATTCCGCCATTTCGTAGGTGGTTTTGCACTCTCTGTACGCTTTTGCTAATAACTCGATTTCTACTTCCTCCAGCACTTCTTTTAAATTCCTTTTTTCGATACGATCCTTCGCAAGGACCCATGTGGGATCCTTCATATTTTTCTTAAAGTCAAAAGGAAGATGTTCAGGCAAAATCATATCATCTTCAATCGTCAGGATCAGCCGTTCCAGCAAATTCTCCATTTCACGGACATTGCCCGGCCACTCATAATCAATTAATAAGTCATACGTGGATGTGTGCAATTTTTTAGACTCGTTGTATTTTGCATTCAGTAATTCCAGGTAATGCTTTAGTAAAATCGTGATGTCATCTTTTCTTTCCTTTAAAGAAGGGATGTGAATAGGAATGACATTTAAGCGGTAGTAAAGGTCCAAGCGGAATTTCCCCTCGTCGACCATCTGCTTCAGGTTTTGGTTCGTAGCCGTGATCAGGCGGAAATTAACTTGGCGCTCTTTTTTTCCTCCGATTCGCAGGAACTTTCTTTCTTGGAGAACCTTTAGCAATTTTACCTGCATGTTTAATGGTAGCTCGCCAATTTCATCTAAAAAAATCGTTCCCTGGTCTGCTTGCTCAATCAAGCCTTGTTTTCCTGATTTTTGTGCGCCTGTAAAGGAACCTGGCTCATAGCCGAACATTTCCGATTCAAATAACGCTTCAGGAATCGTGCCGCAGTTTACTTCAATGAAAGGTTCTTTTTGCCGCTCGCTTTGATCATGTATAAATCGGGCCAATGTACTTTTTCCAACACCCGATTCCCCTAAAAATAAAATCGCCGCATCAGTTGGAGCCACTCGCTGCAGGGTCTTAAAGATTTGCTGCATGCTCGTGCTTCTGAATAAAAGCGGCCGATCGCTGGCGTCTTTTTCGCGCAGCTCCTCTACTTCAGTTTGGAATCCGGCCACCTTTGATTGCAGCTGGCTGTATTGCTCCTGCAATTTCACAATCTCTGTTTGGTCCTGGCTGTAGCTGATCACTCTGATTAAACGTCCTTCCTGATTAAAAACAGGATAACCAGTCGACATGACGACTTTTCCTGACTGGGTATGCTGCATAATCCGGATAATTTTTTTCTCTTTTAAGACAAGGGCATTAATCGAAGGAGAGAGAATTCCTTCTTTTTCTAATTCATAGACAGACCTTCCGATATAGGATCCGGGTTCTAACCCATACATGACCCAATGTTCCGGATTGGAGCGCAAGATGATGCCATTCTCATCGGTGACTGTAATGTTATTGTTTGAGGTTTCAATGATTTTATTGAGTTCGAGTTTAACTTCATCGTTCATACATAAACCCCCTTTTGATTAAATTTTCAATCAAATCGGACAATTAATCAATAATTAAATTAATAATGATTAAAAATTAAATCAACGCTCCTTAAACTAGCGATTTTTCAGGCTGAAAAAGTTGGCATGCTTTTTGCATTAATAAAGGTAAATCAATTTTTAAAAAGGGAGTTATTCAGATGGAAAACTACGTACGTGAATTAGAAGAATTAGATAAAAAGCATTTTTTACATCCGACTTCACCAATCCAGCAGCAACAGACTGATGGCCCCGGCTTTATTTTTACAAAGGGTGAAGGGGTATTTTTAGAAGATATTAAAGGAAATAGGGTTATAGATGGCATGTCTTCTTTGTGGAATGTGAACATTGGGCATGGCCGGGAGGAAATCGGAAAAACAGCGATGGAACAGATGTCCAAATTAGCGTTTAACTCTTGTTTTTCGACCTACAGCAATGAACCGGCCATCCGCTTGGCGGCGAAATTGGCAGAAATCGCACCGGGCAATTTAACGGCAACGTTTTTTACTTCAGGAGGTTCGGAATCGAATGATACCGCATATAAGCTTGCCCGGCATTATTGGATATTAAAAGGGCAGCCGGAAAAGAAGAAAATCATCACGAGAACGAAGTCCTACCATGGGGTGGCGATGGGGGCAACGAGCGCAACAGGTTTAAAGCCGTTCCGGGATTTTACGAACTCATTAGCTCCTGACTTTTATTATGTGGATCATTTTTCAACGTCCGCATTACGCGAGTTAATCGAAATAGAAGGCGCTGACACAATTGCCGCTTTTGTCGCTGAACCTGTTCAGGGTGCCGGCGGCGTTCATATCGCACCTGAACACTATTTTAAAGAGATCCGGGAGATTTGCGACCAATACGGGATATTATGGATTACCGATGAAGTTATAACTGGATTTGGACGGACAGGCACCTATTTTGGAATCGAGCATTATGGAGTTGTGCCAGATATGATGTGCTTTGCAAAAGGCGTAACAAGTGGCTATGCCCAGCTTGGCGGTGTGATGATTTCGGAAAAAATGCACCAGGATTTTAAAGAGCTCTCTACAGGCACATTATTGCATGGGTATACGTACAGCGGCCATGCGATGGCTTGCAGTGTGGCTTTGAAAAATCTTGAAATCATCGAACGTGAAAATTTGATTGAAAATGCGAAGCAAATGGGAGCGGAAATGCTGGCCGGATTTAGGCAGCTTCAAAGCAAACATAGCATGATTGGTGAAGTTAGGGCCTTGGGTCTTATGGGGGCGATTGAAATTGTGAAAGATCGGCAGACAAACGAGCGTTTCGCCACTCCACTCGCTCCACTGATTGTTTCGGAAGCGGCTAAAAGGGGAGTGGTAGTCCGTGCCGTCGTATTTGATGGCCAGGACACGATTGTATTTGCCCCGCCATTAATTATTAATCAAGAAGAAATCGTACAAATGATGAAGATTTTATCAGAGACCTTATCGGCAGTGGAAAACACCATTAAGCAGGCCGAAGGTGTATAATAACCGATTGAGGAAATGACGGAAAAGAAACTGGATATATTTAATCGGAATTAATTATTTATAAGGGAGCGGGCCAGGCGTTTAGCCTGGCATTTTTTTGTTCATGAAATGCTGATTTTTGAATAGGATTGTAGGGGAAGGGTTGGCCGAGTGGAGATTGTTCTAAAAATGTAGAAAAAAGGTGAACAATTAATGACAAATCTCACTGTTTAAAATCTTATTTTGGTGTTTAATAGGTGTTGTTGTCGAATTCAAGTATGTTTCTGCTGAATAAGCAACTAGTATAAATTGCCCAATTTACTGCTTTTTTGAAGGCTTGTTCTCATGGCCTAAAAATGGGCAATTTCTGCGGCGGCAGACTTCCAATTTTTATAAATAAGGCTTGTCGACAGGGGTTTGTAACAATGCTATAATGAATTCGGTTACAATATTCATAAGTATGAAAATTTTCAACATTGGAGGGGATAGACATGGAACTTTTGAATGTATATCAGAATAATTATCTGATAGTTTTTGTGTTCCTATGTCTTGGGGTGTTGCTGCCAGTGGTGGCGTTATATTTAGGTAAGCTTCTGCGTCCGCATAAACCAGATGATGCGAAGTATACCACATATGAGAGCGGTATTGAGCCATTTCACGATTCCCGTGTACAGTTCAATGTCCGCTATTATATTTTTGCCCTAATGTTTGTTATTTTTGATGTGGAGACGGTGTTTTTATATCCATGGGCGGTGGCCTATGATAAGTTAGGACTATTTGCATTAGTCGAAATGTTAATTTTCGTGGTTATGCTGGTAATTGGCTTAATCTATGCATGGAAAAAGAAGGTGCTAAAATGGATTTAAAATTGGACCTTTCACCAGAGGAAATGAAAGAGTTAGAACGAAATGTATTTTTCGCAACGCTGGAGCAAATTAAGGCATGGGCTCGAAGTAATTCTTTGTGGCCAATGACATTTGGTCTGGCTTGTTGTGCGATTGAGATGATGGGCGTGGGCGGCGCGAATTATGACTTGGACCGTTTTGGTTCCTTTTTCCGTACGTCGCCGAGACAGTCGGATTGCATGATTGTGTCTGGTACGGTGACGAAAAAAATGGCGCCGATCGTAAAGCGTTTATATGATCAGATGCCGGAGCCAAAGTGGGTTATTGCGATGGGGTCATGTGCAACTGCAGGCGGACCGTATATCAAGTCGTATTCCGTTGTTAAGGGAGTCGACCAAATCGTCCCTGTTGATGTGTATATTCCAGGCTGCCCGCCGAACCCAGCGGCATTAATTTATGGAATTAATAAGTTAAAGGAAAAGATTCGCTATGAGGCGAAGACTGGGAAGAAGGTGATCTAACCGATGAGCGGGGATAAGGATCTCGAGCAATTAAAGAAAGAGGCAGCTGAGAAAGCGAAGGCCGCGGCACTGGCAAAGCGTCAGGCGAAGGCGGCTGGCGAAGCGGCGCCGAAACCAGCAGCCGAAGCACCAAAGCCACCAGCCGAAGAGTCACCGAGGGCAGCTGAACCGGTTCAAGCGGCAGGAAACGCTTCATCTGGCGGGGATGCCGATGATTTAGCGAAGAAAAAAGCAGCGGCAGCAGCGAAGGCAAAGGCGGCTGCACTAGCGAAGAAGAAACGAGAAGGCATTGTGGATGAGCCAGCTGCACCGGTTAAAGAAGCACAAGCTCCGGCAGAAGAGACGGCCGCACCGCAGGCCTCATCGAACGACGCTGATGATCTTGCTAGAAGAAAAGCAGAAGCCGTAGCGAAAGCTAAAGCAGCGGCAGCGGCGAAACGGAAAGCGATGGAACAGGCAGGCGGAGAAGCCCCTGCGGCGCCAGTTGCACCAGCAGCAGAAACCGCGGCCGATGCAGGCGACGACGACTTAGCAAAGAAAAAAGCTGCAGCCGTAGCGAAAGCCAAAGCGGCAGCAGCAGCAAAACGAAAAGCCATGGAGCTAGCCGGAGGCGAGGCATCACAGGCGGCAAAGGCGAAAGCAGCCGTATCGGGTGGCGATACAGGAGCGGACGCAACTGATGATGAAAAAGCGAAAGCAAAGGCAGCAGCAGTAGCGAAGGCCAAAGCAGCGGCAGCAGCCAAAGCAAAGGCAGCAGCGGCAGGTAAAGCGGGCGATACAGCGCCAGCCGCATCAGAAGCCGCAGCACCGTCAGCCAATCAGCCATATCTAGATAAATATGTGAAGGTAATTGCTGAAAATCTGGGTGCAGATGTTTTAGAAGATTCTTATATTAATAAACTATCCAAAGATGTTCCGACCCTTGTGGCAAAGCGTGATACATATTTTAAGCTGGCTCAATTTTTAAAGTATAATGAGCTACTCGCATTTGATTATCTCTCTGAGCTGCACGGAACGGATTTTGTGACGCATATGGAAGTATATGTTCACTTATTCTCATACAAAAATCGCCAATCGGTGGCGTTAAAAGTGAAAATAGACCGTGATGAACCAACAATTGAATCCTTGCAGCCGATTTGGGCAGGCGCCAACTGGCCTGAATGCGAGGCATATGACTTATTAGGAATTAAGTTTACCGGACACCCGGATTTGCATCGGATTTTGCTTGGAGAAGAATGGGTTGGCCATCCACTGCGTAAAGATTATGAACCGTATGATGTGGAGGTGTAGCGGGTGATCAGAACAGAAGAAATGCTTTTAAACGTCGGTCCACAGCACCCGAGTACGCATGGAGTATTCCGGCTTGTAGTTAAAATTGATGGCGAAATCATTACGGAAGCAAAGCCTGTCATCGGTTACTTACACCGCGGTACAGAAAAATTGGCCGAGAATTTGCAATACACACAAATAATTCCTTATACCGACCGGATGGACTATTTGTCAGCGATGACGAATAACTATGTCATCTGTCATGCGGTCGAAACGATGATGGGGATTCAAGTTCCGGAACGAGCAGACTTCCTTCGTGTCATGGCAATGGAATTGGGACGTATCGCAAGCCACTTAGTGGCATGGGGTACTTATTTGCTTGACCTTGGTGCGACGAGCCCGTTCATCTATGCATTCCGTGACCGTGAAATGATTATCAATATGCTTAATGAACTTTCAGGGGCGCGCTTGACCTTTAACTATATGCGTGTTGGCGGCGTAAAATGGGATGCTCCGGAAGGCTGGGTGGAAAAAGTACGGGATTTTGTTCCGTATATGCGCGAGCAAGTCAAAGGCTATCATGATCTTGTCACCGGAAATGAAATTTTCCTTGATCGGGTAACGGGTGTAGGAAGATATACGAAAGAGGATGCGATTAACTATTCGTTAAGCGGTCCAAACCTTCGCTGTACCGGCGTGAAGTGGGACCTTCGTAAAGATGAGCCATATTCCATTTATGACCGTTTTGATTTTGACGTGGTCACCGAGGAAAGCGGCGACTGCCTGGCACGCTATAAAGTGCGCATGGGTGAGGTTTCACAATCATTAAATATCCTTGAGCAGGCATGTGAACAATTCCCTGCGGAAGGTGAAATATTAGCAAAAGTACCGAAAATCATTAAGGCGCCTAAAGGTGAAGCGTTTGTCAGAATCGAGTCACCACGCGGAGAAATTGGCTGTTATATCTCAAGCGACGGCAAAAAAGAACCGTATCGCCTGAAGTTTAGAAGACCATCATTCTATAACCTGCAAATTCTCCCGAAATTACTAGTAGGCGAAAATATTGCAAACCTGATTGCTATATTAGGGGCAGTTGATATTGTCCTTGGGGAGGTGGACGGTTAATGGTACAAGATCTACTCCATTCAAGTCCAGGTTTGGCCAACTTTGCAATCTTCTTTTTACTAGGGGTTGTCTTGCTGTTAGTCGTATTAGGCTTCGTAACATATGGGATTTTAGCCGAGCGGAAGGTCATGGGTTACATGCAGCTCCGCCACGGTCCAAACCAGCTTGGCGGTAACTGGGGCTTATTGCAGACCGTCGCTGACGTTTTGAAGCTTTTACTAAAAGAAGACATTATTCCGAAATTGGCAGACCGTCCGTTATTTATCCTGGCGCCAGTCATTGCCTTTGCCCCGTCCTTCATGGTCCTGGCAACGATTCCGTTTACTGATAAGTTTCAATTTGCGGATATCGGGGTTGGCTTGCTCTATTACATTGCGGTTTCTGGTTTGACAACCTTTGGTGCCTTGCTTGGCGGCTGGGGCTCCAATAACAAGTACGCCCTTTTAGGCGGCGCACGGGCAGCAGCACAGATGATTTCATATGAAATCCCGCTTGTTATGTCCGTTCTTGGTGTCATTCTATTATCAGGAAGCTTAAATTTAAATGATATCGTCCATGCGCAAAAGGGCGGCTGGTTCATCCTGTTGCAGCCGATTGGCTTTATTGTGTTTTTTATTGCTTCGGTTGCCGAATTAAACCGAACGCCGTTTGACTTGCCGGAAGCAGAATCCGAGCTTGTTGCCGGTTTCCACGTTGAATATTCCGGCTTCCGCTTTGCCTTCTTTATGCTGGCGGAGTATGTGTACCTATTTGCCATGTCGTCCCTGATTACAGTCATTTTCCTAGGAGGTTGGCTGCCGCCATTTGCGTTCCTTGGCTTTATTCCAGGTGCGGTATGGTTCTCACTTAAGTTCTGTGTGGTCATCTTTGTATACTTGTGGCTCCGCAGTACGCTGCCGCGTTTCCGCGTTGACCGTTTAATGGAGTTCGGCTGGAAAGTGCTGCTTCCAGTGGCACTAGGAAACATCTTCCTGACAGCCTTGATCAAATCATTATTTTTCTAAAAAGAAATCATTAGATCGTGTTTGAAAGGTCGTATCGCCTAGCGATACGCTGGCTGCAATCACAATTTTTAAAAGGTAAAAGGGGTGAAAAACGTGCTTGGAATAGCAAAAGGCTTGAAATATACCCTAAAACAATTATCACGCGAAAAAGTCACTTATGACTATCCAAATAAGCCGCTTCCACTGCCGGACCGCTTTCGCGGGATTCAGAAGTTTTATCCGGAAAAGTGTATTGTGTGCAATCAATGTATGAACATTTGTCCGACTGAATGTATAAACCTGACAGGTAAAAAACATCCCGATCCGGCGAAAAAGGGGAAAATCATCGATACGTATGACATCAACTTCGAGATTTGCATCCTTTGTGACCTATGTACGGAGGTTTGTCCGACAGAAGCGATTATTATGACGAATAATTTCGAGCTCGCTGAATACAGTCGCGATATGTTATTTAAAAACCTCGAATGGCTGGATGAAAACGACGAAAATATACGGAAGGAGAATAAAGCATGACCTTCTCAGGCGAATTTCTCGCTTTTATGGGGCTCGCACTTGTGGCGATCATCGGCGGCGTGCTTCTTTTGAACCTTACCAGAGTTGTTCATATGGTCGTTGCCCTCATCTTCACGTTCGTAGCTATTGCCGGAATTTATGTGCTGCTTTCCGCGGAATTTGTCGCGGCTGTGCAAATCTTAATTTATTCCGGTGCCATTACGATCATTATGCTGTTTGGCATCATGTTAACAAGGCATAACGATGAAAGTGAATCAAAAGCAGGCAAATGGAGAAAGTTCCTTTTATTTTTAGGAGTGCTGGGCTTTGCTTTTGCCGTTTACCTTGGCATTTACAATTTCAATATTGATCAAGTTCCGACCACCTTGCATGAAAACAACACGATGCAAATCGGTCAGGCACTGTACTCAAAACATATTATTCCATTTGAGTTAGTCTCTGTTTTACTTTTAGTTGCGTTGGTTGGTTCCATTGTCTTGGCGAAAAAAGAGGATAAGGAGGCGGATAAGGAATGAGTTCAGTTCCCGCTTCAGCCTTCTTGGCACTAGCACTGATTTTATTTTGCATCGGCTTATACGGTGCATTGACGAAGAGAAACACGGTTATCGTTCTTATTTCGATCGAATTAATGCTGAACGCTGTGAACATTAACCTGGTAACCTTCAGCAAATACGGCATGGCGCCATCGATTACAGGTCAAATTTTTGCCCTGTTCGCGATTAGCGTTGCCGCAGCGGAGGCAGCGGTCGGTCTTGCGATCCTTATCGCACTCTACCGCACTAAGAAAACCGTCAACATCGACGAAATGGACACAATGAAAAATTAAAAAAACCTTGGTGCCAGTCGCTTTCCCGCGGATTCGACAAGTTCGGGTGGTGACAGGCACGGATAGGAGAAAATGATGGAAAATGCATGGCTTATACCGCTTTTCCCGCTAATATCGTTTTTGATCCTTCTTCTATTCGGTAAGCGATTGAAGGAAGCGAGTGCGTATGTTGGGATTCTGCTTACGCTGGCATCGCTTATTTATTCGATTTTAGTGTTATTTGAGCGCTTTTCAGAGCCAACCTACGTCACGAAGTTTGACTGGCTCACAATAGGAGATTTTCATCTAACAGCGGGCTTTGAAGTGAATCAATTAAATGCATTAATGCTGTTTATCGTATCGCTCGTCAGTTTCTTGGTACATACCTATTCCAAAGGTTATATGCACGGAGACGAGCGCTTTCATGTCTTTTATGCTTACTTAGGATTATTTACCTTTGCCATGCTTGGTCTGGTGATTTCGCCAAACCTGCTGCAAACGTATATCTTCTGGGAACTTGTAGGTGTAGGTTCCTTCCTATTAATCGGTTTCTATTTCTACAAAGAAGAAGCAAAAGCGGCTGCGAAAAAGGCGTTTATCATGACCCGTATCGGGGACGTTGGCCTGTTTATCGGCATGGCGCTGCTCTTCTGGCAGACAAAAAGCTTTGAATACAGTGATATTTTTGCGGCTGTTGACGCTGGACAGGTGTCAGGAACGATGATCACGTTGACGGCGATCCTGATTTTCATCGGAGCAGTTGGTAAATCGGGTCAGTTCCCGCTTCACACATGGCTTCCAGATGCGATGGAAGGTCCAACACCTGTTTCGGCGTTAATCCACGCAGCGACAATGGTTGCCGCCGGGGTATACTTGGTTGCGTCACTTTTCCCATTGTTCTCAGCAAGCCATACCGCACTTATGACTGTTGCCGTTATCGGCGGATTCACGGCGATTTTCGCGGCAAGCATCGGTCTTGTGCAAACAGATATTAAACGAGTTCTTGCTTATTCAACTGTCAGCCAGCTTGGCTATATGATGCTCGCGCTTGGTTCTGCGGGTTATGTGGCTGGTGTGTTCCACCTGATGACGCACGCGTTCTTCAAGGCGCTCTTGTTCTTGGCTGCCGGTTCAGTCATTCATGCGGTACACACACAGGATATCGAAGAAATGGGCGGGCTTTGGAAAAAGCTTAAGCTCACTGGACCATTATTTCTAATCGGAACACTCGCGATTAGCGGTGTGCCGTTATTATCCGGTTTCTTCAGTAAAGACGAAATTTTAGCAGCGGCCTGGGAAGGCGGACATCCGGTTCTTTTCGTCCTTGCTTTAGTCGCAGCATTCTTTACAGCATTCTATATGTTCCGCTTGTTCTTCATGGTCTTCACTGGTGAAGCACGCGGCAATCAGAAACATGTTCACGAGTCACCATCTGTGATGACCTTCCCAATGATCATCCTTGGTGTTCTAGCCGTAGTTGCTGGTTATGTGAACACACCTTGGTTTGGTACCTTCCTAGGCGACTGGCTCGTTGACGGAAACGAAGCCCTAGCGGCACACGGACACCATGAAGGTCCCGTTTGGATTATGATTCTAGCAACCGTCGTTTCCTTGCTCGGAATCTACCTAGCTTGGTTAATTTACGGAAAACGCTCTGTTTCCCGCAACTGGCTGAGCGGCAGCGGCGACATGCTGCATACCGTTCTATTAAACAAATATTACGTCGACGAATTCTATCAACTGACCATCGTCGTTATTACAAAAGGAATCAGCTACTTCCTGCGTTTCATCGATACCTTCCTTGTTGAAGGCATCGTCAAAGGCATCACTGGCTTTGTCCAAGGACTTGGAGCAACAGGTTCAAAAATGCAATCCGGCCAGGTGCAGACGTACGGAGCAGTGGCGTTTATCGGACTGGCGTTACTTGCCGTCATCTATGCATTAACAGGGGGGTACTTACGATGAACTTACATGCAATTCTTTCAATCCTAGTATTCTCCCCTTTACTAGGTATCGTCGTGTTAGCGTTCATGCCGAAAGATCAGGAAAAATCAATCAAAATCGTCGGCTTCTTGGCCACCCTGCCGGCACTGCTGCTATCACTGGCAGCATATGCTCACTATCTAGCAGGTAAGCATTTGAGTGATTTTTCCGTGTCAGTGGAATGGATTCATTTCCGCGGCATGAATGTCGAGGCGCCATACTTCGCTGTTAACTATGAGCTAGCGTTAAGCGGCTTTCAGCTGCTGTTAGTCGTGCTTACAGCGGTAGTGGCAACGCTCGCGTCGATTGCGGCCCGTTATGTGAAAAAAGAATGGAAAGGATTCTTCATACTGTTCCTTCTTTTAGAAGTAGGCATGCTCGGCGTGTTCACAGCGGAAAACTTAATACTATTCTTCATTTTCTTCGAGGTTACACTCATTCCGACGTTCTTCTTAATCGGAAAATGGGGTTATTTTGAAAAAGAAAAAGCGGCCTACAGCTTCTTGATTTATAACGGTTTGGGCTCTGCGGTCCTATTAATCGTGATCATGATTCTATTTGCCAAAACAGGCACTACCAATATCAATATTTTAAAAGATATCTTGGCAGACCCAAGTGCACCGCTTTCAGGGGACTTAAAGCTTGGCCTCCTCATCGCACTCTTGGTGGCTTTTGGAGTCAAATTACCAATTTTTCCATTGCACAGCTGGATGCTGCGCGTGCACGTACAAGCACCGCCGCCAGTCGTTATGATTCACTCTGGTATTCTTTTAAAAATTGGTGCGTACGGATTAATCCGTTTTGGAATGGGGCTATTCCCCGAGCAGTTTGATACTCTTGCGACGCTGATTGCAGTCCTTGGGGTGATTAACCTTCTCTACGGGGCGTTCCTTGCGTTCATTCAAACAGACTTTAAAATGGTTTTGGCTTACTCGTCGATTTCTCATATGGGAATCGTCCTCATCGGACTTGCGGCAATGAATGAGGCAGGGGTTCAAGGGGCGATTTTCCAAGTGATTTCACACGGTTTAATTTCGGCCTTATTGTTCTTCTTAGTGGGTGTGTTATACGAACGCACCGATACATCTTTGATTGGAAACCTTGGCGGAATGGCGAAGGGAATGCCGGTTGCGGCAGGCTTCCTTTTAGCAGGGGCAATGGCCTCACTTGGTCTTCCTGGTATGTCCGGCTTTGTCAGCGAATTCATGGCGTTCCTAGGGCTTTTCAAAGAAATGCCTTGGCTTGCGGCCATTGGTACGATCGGCATCATTATGACTGCAGCGTACTTGCTTCGCGCCGTGCTTGGCATGACGTTTGGCAAGTCACACCGCGAATTTACCGGCGTTGTTGACCTTAAAGGCGTTGAATTCGTGCCAGTGGTCGTTCTTATGTTGTTAATCGTGTTAATCGGTGTTTACCCAAGTGTTCTAAGCTCACCGCTTCAAGCCACACTTGAGACTATCATGCCAGGGCTGGGAGGGTGATGAAGGATGAGTTTTGAGACATTGAGTCAGTTTAACTGGAGTGTCATGATGCCGGAGTTCATCATCCTTGGTGTTGCTGCACTTCTTACCATTATGGATTTATTTATGCCGAAGGGGCAGGATCGCCGCATCCTCGGCTGGATTGGCATTGCGGCGATCGCGGCGGCAATCGTTTCCGTTGCAAGCTTAGCGGGCGGTGCTGTTGTTTCGATATTAGATGATACCTTCCGCCTTGACAGTTTTGCGATTGCTTTTAAATTGCTGCTCCTTGGCGGTGCGGGACTGGTTTTATTCCTTGCCGTCAGCTATGAAGCAAAAGAAGGCATGGAAGAGTACCGCGGCGAGTTTTACTATTTGTTTTTAACAGCGCTGCTCGGTGCGATGTTCATGGCCTCCAGCGGTGATTTGATCACGTTATTTATCGGGTTAGAATTGTTATCTGTTTCTTCCTATGTTTTAGCGGGCATTCGCAAGCATAACTTAAAGTCGAACGAATCAGCGATGAAATACGTCATCAACGGCGGTATTTCCACTGCGATTACGTTGTTCGGGATGAGCTATGTGTACGGATTAACCGGTTCTACCAATTTGCTGGCGATTGCCCAAAGCCTATCTGGTTTAACTGATGGCCAGCATGTTTACTTGCTTGGTTTATCCTTTTTGATGATTTTCGTCGGTCTGGCGTTTAAATTGGCGGCTGCGCCGTTCCATATGTGGGCACCGGATGTCTACCAAGGTGCGCCGACACCGGTTACAGCGTTCTTAAGCGTAGTATCTAAAACAGCTGGTTTTGTGATTGTCATCAGAATTCTGTTAACGGTATTTGGCGCTGCGACAACGAAGGGTCCAGGCTCCATGCCAATTTTGCTCGACATGCAGGACTATATCGCGTTTATCGCGGGAGCTACGATGATTATCGGTAACGTGGTGGCATTAAAGCAGTCGAACATTAAACGAATGTTTGCCTACTCCAGTATCGCCCATGCAGGTTATATCCTAGTGGCGTTAACGTCGTTATCGTCCAATATGTTCTATTCCATCTGGTTCTACCTGCTTGCTTACTTGTTCATGAACCTTGGAGCATTTGCGATAATCCAGATTGTGACTGAAAAGACCGGCTCGGCTAAGATTGCGGATTTTGCGGGGTTATACCGCCGTTCTCCAGGATTGGCTGTTGTGATGGGAATTTTATTGGTTTCCTTGGCAGGCTTCCCGGGAACCGCCGGCTTTATCGGCAAATTGAATATCTTTATAGGTGCGTTTGTAGGTACTCCGCATTATGTATTAGCGTCAATCATGATTGCGACAACAGTCGTGTCTTATTTCTACTATTTCGGCGTGATGACACAAATCTTCTTCCGCCCGTCAGCAAGTGAAGACAAGTTCAAGATTCCAGCAAGCATTCTTGTTGTCTTGATTGTCGCTGTCGTAGGTAGCGTGCTGTTCGGCATTATGCCAAACATCGCATTAGATTTTATGAACAACAACTTAGACATCTTGGGTGATTTTTTTAGCTGAGGTTTAAGTGGTTAAATATAAGGGGTATTTTAATGAAAAAGAAGAGGTTGGGGAGCCTCTTCTTTTTTTGTGGCTGAAAGCCGTATGTTTATTTTTGTATAGGATCTGGGGTTTTATTTACTTCCTTAAGCTCCGTCTCTGATTGTGATTGGTTCATTTCCTTGCCGAGCTTCCGCATTTCCTCCATGTTACGTGCCATCGACCCATTTTTTTCTTCCCTCAATACCGAAGCATGCTCAACTTCTCTATCAGGGAGATAATTTCGATCATTGATATCAGCGGTATGCCTTTTTTCAGTCAAGACCAAGATTTTTCCTTCTTCTACGGAGTTTCCATAGTATTTTGCTTCATCGTCCGGAATTCCCAGTCCTACCAGCGCTCCGGCTATTCCGCCAAGACCAGCCCCTGTTAACGCCCCAATTAAGGTTGCTGCCAGCGGACCTGCCGCGATGATTGGGCCAACACCAGGGATAGCAAGTGCACCAACTCCTACTAATAAACCTGTTACACCGCCGACGGTGCCCCCTGTAATGGCTCCAGTGGCCGCCGTATCTTCCGCAGATGCTCCTGTTTCATCTGTAACATGATTCACATGTTTAAGATTTTTTCCGATCACGGAGATTTCATCTTTACGGTATCCCTGTGCAATCAAATCCTCAACGGCTTCAATCGCTTCTTGTTCCGATGCGTAAACACCTGCAACCTTTTTTTCATGTCTGTCCATGTTTAGTTCCTCCTCTTAATTAATGTGTATATAGATTCTTAGAAATAAGCTGCCTTTGACATTATTTCGATAGATTTTCTTTTACTTTCCCATAAGATTCTCGTAATTTACCTTTTGCCTTATCCAGCTTGCCTTCTGCCACCTTGGAATGATCATCAGTTAATCGGCCCATTTGCTCCTTCGCTTCTCCTTTTACCTGATCAAAATTTCCTTTTACTTCATCTTTATTCATCGAATGTTTCCTCCTTTAGTTTTTATCGTTTTCTTCCATTTTCGTCTCGACATTTTTCATTGCTTCCTTCATATTTTGCTTCGCATCCTCTACGGCGCCCTTGGCGTTATCCTTGGTATCCTGATCAATCTGGTCCTTTTGCTCGCCGTCGCTGATCCCGTTATCTTGGTCTACTCCATCACCACATCCGGCTAAACCACCAAAGGTTAATAAAGCAGCCAGTCCTCCCACGAGTAATCTCTTCTTCTGACCCATCCCTTTCAACTCCTTTTGTTGGTTTTATCGTGCACAGATTGTATTCCCATGGGAAAAAGATTTGAAACCTCACTTTTTTGAAAATTAAATTCCTTCTACTATATGTGTCTGGAAAAATAATTTTAGCTGCTTCAAATCGGTGGTTTTAAAAAAAATATCGAGGGTATTACAGTTATCAACCAAGATAAAAGGAGATGAATTCATGAATACACACGATATGATGCTAGGGTGGTACACCTACCTGGACAAGCTTCCAAACCTGCTATTTGCTCTTATTGTCCTGCTGATTGGCTGGATCATTGCCAAATTTATCGGAAAAGGGGTGGAGGCAGCCTTAAAGAAAACAAGCTTGGATAATAAGCTTTTTTCTAATTTCAGTAAGCGAAAATACTCTTCTGAAAAAATAGTAGGGAAAATTGTTTACTATCTTTTATTGGTTGTCGTTTGGATTATCTTTTTTAACATGCTGAGCTTGAGCTTTATTGCGACGCCGCTAGTGGGAATGCTATCGGCGATAACCGGTGCGATTCCCAATCTTTTAAAAGCAGCGCTGATTTTACTGCTTGCCTGGGCGGTGGCAACGCTCCTTCGTATGCTTTTTCATAAAGCGTCTGCCATGTTCCATTTACAACAAAGATTAGTCGGCTGGAGGATGGCGGAATCGGAAACGAGTGCCCAAAATAAGATTAATAGTATCGCCAAAGCGCTGTTCTATTTTGTTCTTTTATTATTCTTGCCAGGTGTTTTGGGTGCATTGCAGCTGGAAGGGGTATCAGAGCCGGTCGCGGGAATTTTGTCAGGCCTGCTTTCCTTTATTCCGAAACTGTTTGCAGCCGCACTTATCGTATTGGTCGGCTGGCTGATTGCGAAAATCGTCCGTGATATTTTGACCAATTTTTTAAGCAGTATTGGGACTGAGAAATTGGGTGAACGTTTTGGACTGAAGGTGGAAGGGACGAGCCTTTCCATTATTGCAGGAAACATCTCGTTTATCTTAATCTTAATTCCAACGATCATCACTGCTTTGGAGAAACTAGATTTAAAAGGGGTTTCCGAACCAGCTGTTGCCATGCTTCATAACGTGGTCACACTGCTTCCAAATATTGCAGTGGCCGTCATACTGATTTTAGCTGGCATAACCTTGGGGAAATGGGTGGAAAAACTGGTCGCGCAAATGCTGTGGCGTTTACGTTTTGATCATTTGTTCCAGCAAATGGGGATTGGCTCCGTTAAGCCTGAGCAATCCAAGTACAGCTTATCGAAAATCGTGGGATTGCTGGTAAAAATAGTTGTTGTTCTCTTATTTACGGTGGAAGCCCTGCAAATTGTTGGCCTGGACTTCCTGGTGACCCTGGCAACCGGAGTAATTGCCTATTTACCAATGCTATTTGCCGCTCTTGTGATCTTGGGAATTGGATTATATGTTGGAAATTTAGTAGAACGCATTTTACAAAATATTTTAAAAAATACCTACTCCAGAACCTTAGCATCGTTCGCCAAATATGCCATTTTCACGATTACTGTCTTTATGGCATTAGACCAAATTGGCTTGGCCCATTCAATTGTCAATGCTGCCTTCATCCTTGTTTTAGGCGGATTAGCCTTAGCGTTTGGCCTGGCGTTTGGTCTTGGCGGCAGAGACTTTGCTTCCAAGTATTTGCGGAAGCTGGACAATAAAATGGATCAAAATAATAGAATATAAGAGTTCAAGAAAAAATAGCAATCCTTGATTGGATTGCTATTTTTTTGACTGTGTTATTGCTCCTTGTTGATTTTCTATTGAATGGGGGATATTCTCCAATTTCTTCTCCATGATGGTAATAGCCTGTTTAAATTCCCGAAGGATGACCTCCTTATCGCCAAATAGAAAGATTTGGTCGCCTTCGTGTATTTCGGAATGATAGACATTTTTTCGAATAATCAAGTCACCTCGTTTGATAAACAATACGACGAAGTCCAACTGGTCAATGTCATTTATCGCTTGCTTCAGTGTTTTTGAAACAGCAAAAGATTCCTCAAACATATGAAGGTTAAGCAAGAGATCCTCACTATTTGTTAAAAATACTTCGCGTATGGGCAAATCGGCCAGCTCCACATTCTGTTTCATTTTTCGATTAAACAACCCTGCCAGTTTCTTCTTTGCCCAGGAAAGCTTTAATCCGCCAAATGCCAGTAGGATGGCCCCGCCCACATACAATACTTCTTCCATACTCAGCTCATCTGATAGGAAATTGCTAATCGATGAAATGATGACGGCCAGGGAGAAGGCGCCAAAGAGGATGAGGAAGGTGGCGAGTTTCCTTCGGACCGGATGGCCCAAGATTAGCTCGGATTCTCCTGTCGTAAAGCCGGTGCCAGTCATCATCGAAATAACCTGAAACCTGGAAACCTCCACTTTAAGACCGGTTAGCTGAAATAGTATAACGTGAATTTCGATAACCACTAGAATGATGATGAAATAGATGAATAAGAAAAGTAGATTCATTTTTCACCCCACAAAAAATGAGTTGAGGCACGCATGCCTCAACTTTCGATTATTGCATTTTCTCATTATAGAATTTCACGGAATACAAAGCTCCCTCGTCTACCATTTTATTATCCTCCACATCATGGGGATGCGGGACCCCTCCTTTTTCGATTGGGAGATTTTCGCTTTTATGAAAGGGGGTCGGTTTTACTTTTCGTTTCAAATCGCGAAGCTTGCTTTCAGCTTTTATCCGGTTGGGTTTTGACGATAACCACCATGCAGCAGATGCCCCCAAGCCTACAACAATCATTGATTTAATTGGCAGCGTTGTTTTCATCATCAAGGCCTCCTTTAGCTTTTCAATAGCTTTCAATGGCTATTTAACAGTTAAATACCCATTTGCATTCCGAATGAAACGTAAGTTTTATTTTTTTCAAAAACGGGGAATTAGATAGAAAATGGTTGCCGAAAGGAGACGTTATGAAAAAATATAATCGGTCCAAAAGGTGGAAATGGTCTCAATTCAGTGCAAACGACATGGAGCGAATTAAGCCGCTCCTCTTACAGGATGGCAGTGAATGGCTCAAAAAGGTACGGGATAATCGCAGCAATTATTTGAGAGTGAAAGCCCCCGAAAACGGAGAAAAGGTGGTTTATGGATCGCTTATCTATCAGCAAAGTTTTGAAGACGATCAAGATTATAAGATTTTTCATTTTTATGTAACAGAGGATCAATGGATCACCGTGGACCTTGCCCTTACTACGTTTAAACATATCAATCTTGAATTTCTTGTCAGGCAAATCAATCGAACGGAACATGCCGTGGATGGATTCTTCATTTTTCTGGGAGAACTGATGAATGAAATGCTGGTGGAGATCGATCAATTTGAAGTGGAGCTAAAAACCCTCATATGGAGCATTCGTAATAGAAATGAGACAGGAATTCTCGAAAAAGTCTATCGGCGCCGGCATGAGCTGCTGGTTTGGAAAAGTCTGCTGATTCCAATACGCGAATTAAAAATGGGGATTGAGGAAGCGGACTTTGAAGAAGTATCAAGAGGAGAAATATTTACAAGAACATGCAGGCGGATTGAACGGGCAGTTGTCCTGCTCAACGAATATGAACATGAAATCGACTCGATTATTAATTTAGAAGAAGTGATTTCCTCTCATCGCGGCAATGAAATCATGAAAACCCTAACGGTCATCACAATTATCTTCACTCCGATAATGGCTTACGGGGCCTTGTGGGGAATGAATTTCAAGTATATGCCGGAGCTTGGATGGAGACATGGATATTTATTTGCCTTTATCCTGGTAATCCTTACGACTCTCTTGCTGTATGGTTATTTGAAAGTCAAAGGCTGGACAGGCGATCTCTTAAAGGGAAAAAAAAGAGGTTCCTTTTTTAAATAATAGGTTTTGATCCCTGAAATTCGTGGTACTACATGAGTATAAGGTTAAACCAACCTTAAAAAAATCAGAAGGAGGAATTCAAGATGGACCGAAAAGATGATCAGAACATGAGCATGGAAGAACGAGGACGCAAAGGTGGACAAGCCACCGCTGAGAGACATGACAAGGAATTCTATCAGGAGATAGGTCGAAAAGGCGGGGAAGCCACTTCTGAAAACCATGACAAGGAATTTTACCAAGAGATTGGCCGCAAAGGCGGGGAAGCCACTTCTGAGAATCATGACAAGGAATTTTACCAAGAGATTGGCCGCAAAGGCGGGGAAGCTACTTCTGAAAATCATGATAAGGAATTTTATCAAGAAATTGGTCAAAAAGGCGGAGAATCGCGCAATAACCAGCGGAATGACGACTAATATACCGAAATGACGATATTAATAAAAAGCTTGCACAACATCGTGCAAGCTTTTTCCATTCTTTCAATCGGGAGAGTTTTTTTTAGCCAAAAACGGGTATTTATCTCTTAAACAGTGATAAGCAGGGAGAAGGGCATATGAAAAAGCATAGATTGGAATTTTTCTTGGTGATCTTGATGCTGGCTTTAGGATATTTAGTACTATTCAGAGACATCTCTTTTCAGTGGACAGTGGTATGTATCGCACTTTATGGTGTCATCATCCTCAGTACGGTGATTTCGTTAATCATGGAAAATCGCTCCGTACAAAGTACGCTCTTATGGATTTACATTTTAGTGTTATTACCTATATTCGGATACATCTTTTATTTGTATTCCGGTCAGTTGTTGTTAAAAGGCCTTCTCTTTAAACATAAGCGCATGAATGATCGTGAGATTTTTGAAACCAGTCACCACAGAGTTATGCTCGACTTTTCTCAGCTCAATGAGCGCCAGAGGTGTTTTGCCCGCTACTTGGAGCGGTCAACCTTAACCCATCCAAACACAAATACGAAAACAAAAGTTTTAAAAAATGGCAAGGAAACCTTTCGGGAAATCAAACAAAAGCTTTTGAATGCGAAGGAATTTATACACATGGAATATTATACATTCCGCTATGACCGGCTCGGAAAGGAGCTAGTCGCGATTTTAGCCGAGAAAGTGAAAGAAGGAGTAGAGGTTAGATTGCTCTATGATGCAGTAGGCAGTTTGTGTCTTTCGAGATCAGATCTTAAAGCAATGCAGGACGCCGGTGTGGCTGTTTATCCTTTTTTGCCCATCAAAAGCGGATTTTTGAATCAAAAATGGAATTTCCGCAACCATCGCAAGATCATTGTCATCGACGGCACATCAGGGTTTGTCGGCGGCTTGAATGTTGGGGTGGAGTATCTCGGGGAGGACGAAAACATCGGATTTTGGTGTGATACCCATGTCTATTTGGAAGGAGACGCGGTTCAGACGCTGCATAAGGTTTTTTTGGCAGATTGGGAGTATGTTTGCAGGGAGAGGCTGATGGAGGAGAGGAAACCCATGCAGGTGGAAAGGCAGCCGGAGGACAAATCAAGGCAAGAGGGTTCGAAACCAATCCCCGTTAATAAGGACGGCTTGGTCCATGTCGTGGCGACCGGTCCAGAAACTCGCAAGATGAGCGATCATTTTTATGCGATGATTACCTGTGCGGCCAAATCGATTTGGATTGCTTCTCCGTACTTTGTCCCTAATCAGGCGATTCTGACTGCCTTAAGGATTGCGGCTGCAAAAGGGATCCAAGTCCGGGTGATGGTACCTGAAGTGAATGACGGCTTTCTGACCCAATATGCTTCCCGCTCGTATTTTCCAGAGCTATTACGTGCCGGAATCGAAATTTACACGTACCAAAAGGGATTTTTACATAAAAAACTGATCATCGTCGATGGGTATATTGCCTCGATTGGAACCGCCAACATGGATTTGCGCAGTTTTCATCTAAATTTTGAAGTCAATTTATTTTTAACGGGGACGGAGTCAGTACAAGACTTGATTGTCCAATATGAAGAAGACCTAAGGGAATGCCGACGGATTCGTCCTGTTCAATTTTACAAACGCCCGACGTCTGAACGGGTGAAGGAATCTTTCGCCCGCCTGTTTTCGGGTGTATGGTAAACGGGACTGTCAACGAGGGAGAGAAAGATTTTATAGGGCAGGGCTCATTTAACAGTTAACAGCGAATCCTAATGATAATTAAAAAAGGCATTCGGATAAATTTCCGAATGCCTTTTTTGAATTAATTCGTCACAAATTGTCCGCCATTAATATGAATGATCTGCCCGGTCATATAGGAGGAATCGTCGGAGGCAAGCAGGACGTAGCTTGGGGCGAGCTCATAAGGCTGACCAGGACGCCCCATCGGAGTATTGGTACCGAATTTTTCCACTTTTTCTTCAGAAAAGGTCGAAGGAATTAACGGGGTCCAAATCGGTCCGGGCGCTATCCCGTTGACGCGGATTCCTTTTTTTACAAGCGATTTGGCCATCGAACGGGTAAAGGTGACAATCGCTCCTTTTGTAGAGGAGTAGTCAATCAGCTGCTCATTGCCCTCGTAGGCTGTAACAGAGGCTGTATTGATAATGCTGCTTCCTTCTTTTAAATGCGGCAGGGCGGCTTTGGTAAGATGGAACATCGAAAAAATGTTGGTTCGGAATGTTTTTTCCAGCTGTGCTGTGCTGATCTGCTCAATCCTGGGCTGTGGATGCTGTTCTGCTGCATTATTAACCAGAATGTCTAAACTGCCAAGCTCCTTTACCGTCTTCTCAACTGCGTCCTGACAGAAGGACTCCTCGCCGACATCTCCTGGGATAAGCAGACAACGGACGCCTTGCTCTTCTACTTGAGCTTTTGCTTCCTCCGCATCGTTATGTTCATCGAGATAAACAAAAGCAATATCTGCTCCTTCTTTCGCAAAGGTGATTGCCACGGCCTTGCCAATACCGCTGTCGCCACCGGTAATTAGGGCTTTTTTTCCTTTTAATTTGCCGCTCCCTTTGTATTGCGGATTATCGTCCTTCGGTTTTGGGTTCATTTTTGTTTCTACCCCAGGCTGTTGATCCTGATGCTGGGCAGGTTGTCCATTTTGTAGATTCATCGTAATCCTCTCCTTTATTTATTGAAATCTAGCAAAAAAGGGACTGCTTTTTCATAATCAGCCTTTAATGACGCTACAGTTAGTGAAATACCCTGATATTCCCGTCGTAAACACAGGTTTTACCATTTCACTATAAGGGTATGTACATGGCAGGAAAAGAAGAGGAGGAAACGATATGCTGACAGAGCAACAACTGATTTTTTTAAACCACAAATTAATCCAGACCAAACAAGAAATGCTGCAAGTGCTAGAGGGGAACCAGCCAATCACGTTCGAGGATTTTGGTGAGCTAACCAGCTATGACAACCACTTTGCCGATCAAGCCACCGAATTGGATGAAATTGAAAAACAAAAAATGATCCATCAGACAGCCAAAAATATAGTCGATGAAGTCGATGAAGCACTGGAGCGGATGCGGGAAGGAACATATGGACTCTGCATCGACACAGGAGAAGGAATTCCGTTTGCGAGGCTTGAAGCTCTTCCTTATGCCAAGCGGACAGTAGAGGCACAAGCAACGTTTGAGAAGGAAGGGGCTATAAGCTTTCTCGAGGAAAAATCATTTTCCACGTCAAAACAAAATACAAGAGGAGATACACGAATTCAGACAGCAGACGAATTGATGACTGTGCATGGCAACTCATCATCCTAACTCCAACACATTATTTAAAAGGAGGGGAAGTGGATGGTTATAAAGTTAGTAAGTGTTGCCCTATTAATCGCCTTAACGGGCTTCTTTGTTGCGATTGAATTTGCAATCGTCAAAGTACGTCCGTCGCGGATTGATGAATTGGTAATGAGCGGAAAAAAAGGGGCAGTTTCCGCAAAACGGGTCGTGACCCATCTGGATGAATATTTATCAGCCTGTCAGCTCGGGATCACCGTGACAGCGCTTGGACTTGGATGGCTGGGGGAACCGACCGTAGAAAAGCTGCTCCATCCATTGTTTGGACTGCTTCATTTGGGTGACGCAGCGGCAGGAATTTTGTCATTGATAGCTGCTTTCATTTTGGTCACTTTTTTGCATGTTGTGGTAGGGGAATTAGCACCCAAAACCGTCGCCATCCAAAAATCCGAAACCATCGCACTTCTTTTTTCCACGCCTATCATTTGGTTTAACAAGGTGATGTATCCCTTTATCTGGTTGTTAAATAGTTCTGCCCGGTGGCTGGCTGGCCTGTTTGGCTTAAAGCCTGCAAATGAGAATGAGCTGGCGCACTCGGAAGATGAGCTGCGGCTGCTGTTGGAGGAAAGCTATAAGAAGGGGGAAATCAATCAGAATGAGTATCAATATGTTAATAATATTTTCGAGTTTGATGAGCGTGTGGCCAAAGAAATCATGGTGCCAAGGGTAGAAATGAGCTGCCTTTCGGTAAGTGATACGCTGGAGGTAGTCATTCAAAAGTTGAAGACAGAAGGGTTTACCCGCTATCCGGTCATGGAGGAAGACAAGGATCACATTATTGGTGTGATGAACGTAAAAAGGTTTTTGACAGCCAAATTAATGAATAAAGGTCCTTATCAAAATTGGAAGATTAAATCCTTCATCCAGCCAGTGATTCGTGTCATTGAGACGATTCCGATTCATGACTTATTGATTCGGATGCAAATGGATCGCACCCATATGGCGATTTTAATGGATGAATACGGCGGCACGACTGGGTTGGTGACGATCGAAGATATCATTGAAGAAATCGTAGGCGAGGTAAGGGATGAATTTGATGCAGATGAAGTCGCCGAGATTCGGACGCTAGCAGCTGGAAAACACTTTATTGTCAATGCGAAAGTAGGAATTCGTACCTTAAACGAGCTGCTTGGGACCGACTTAACCGCCGAGGATGTGGACACAATTGGCGGCTGGTATTTAACACAAAGCACTAATGCATGTAAAGGTTCAATAGTGGAAGCAGATGGATATATGTTCAAAATACATGAAGCGGACGGGTGCCATCTCATGTATTTGGATGTGGAAAAGGTTGGTTAATAGAAGTGTGTTCACTATAGATATATAACGGGCTGTTTCGAAAAACAGCCCCCTAATTAAAAAACCTCATGATCTAGCTAAATTCACCCAGATCAGAAGGGATATACGGCCAGCTAGTATAATTTGGTATAATAAAAAAATAAATTCTGAAGTTTTCTAAAAAAATAGGTTTTGACTTTTAGAAATGCGGGTAAGCAAAAATAAATAGTTTCAGAGGTGAGGATGGCATGAATTTAAAGATAGAGAAGCAGCAGAGTGAAAAAGGAATATTGGTGCGGGTGGCAGGTGAAATTGATGCGTTTACGGCCCCGAAGCTCCGAGAGGAACTATTGCCGCTAGCTGAAGGAAGCAATAAATCGATTATTGTCAATCTAAAGGATGTATCCTACCTGGATAGTACCGGTTTGGGTGTCTTTGTCGGTTTGTTTAAACAGCTCAAGAAAAGTGACGGAGAATTACAGCTGACGGACTTATCAGACCGGCTCAAGCGCCTTTTCGAAATTACAGGCTTAAGTCATATTATGAATATTTCAGTAAATTAGAGGTGGGGGAACATGAACGAAGTCATGGATTATATTGAAATGAAAATTCCGGCAAAACCGGATTACGTTGGTGTTATCCGCTTAACGTTATCGGGAATTGCCAGCCGCATCGGATATACATATGAGGAGATCGAGGACATGAAGATCGCGGTAAGCGAGGCCTGTACCAATGCGGTTCAGCACGCTTACTCCATGGACGAAGGCGGCGAAGTGATTATCGGTTTTGGGATCTATCCCGACAAGCTGGAAATCATGGTCGCGGACAGCGGCAAGAGCTTTAATTTTATCCAGACAAAAAATGAACTGGGCCCTTACACTGAA
Source organism: Neobacillus bataviensis (assembly GCF_019969725.1). The sequence goes on along the minus strand of NZ_JAHXYW010000012.1, from coordinate 104,715 downwards.
TCCAGTACGGTCGAACAGCTGTCAGAGGGAGGGTTAGGTTTATTTTTGATTGAGACGCTTATGGATGAAGTCAGGGTTTTAGAACATTCCGGAGTTACGGTCTTCATGGTGAAGTATCTGAGTGGGGAGCGTGAAAATCATGACCAAACCATCGCAAACCGTGAAACGAACTAAGGAAGAAATCGATGCCCTGATATGGGAATTCCAAGAAAACGAGAGCGCATCGGCACAAACGATCCTTGTGGAACATTACACCGCATTGGTCGGGAGCCTGGCGAGGAAATACTCACATGGGAAAGAATTTCACGAGGATATCATGCAGGTTGCGATGATCGGGCTGTTGTCCGCAATCAGACGGTATGATGCAAGCGTCGGAAGATCATTTGAAACGTTTTTAATCCCGACCGTCATCGGTGAAATCAAGCGTTTTTTACGGGATAAAACCTGGAGCGTACATGTACCGAGACGGATTAAAGAAACCTGGCCGAAAATTAAAAAAGTGGTGGACGAGCTGATGAATCGCTATCAACGCTCGCCAAAGATCCATGAAATAGCTGCACATATGGAGATTTCCGAAGAGGAAGTATTGGAAGCGATGGAAATGGGAAAAAGCTATCAGGCCGCTTCTGTCGATCAATCGATTGAAACCGGTAAGGATGGAAGTTCAGTCACGGCTCATGATATTATTGGAAGAGATGATGAAGGCTTTGAAAAAGTCGACCAGCGGCTCCTTCTCGAGAATGCTCTTCAGGTTTTAAACGACCGCGAAAGGGAAATCATCCATTGCACGTTTGTTTCGAACCATAGTCAAAAGGAAACGGGCGAGCGATTGGGGATTTCGCAGATGCATGTTTCGAGGCTGCAGAAAAAGGCGCTTGAAAAACTGCGAAAGGCCGTTGAGGACAATGCCTATCAGCGGGTGGAATAAGGTGTGCTTATAAAGCGGTTTAAAAGGCCGTCTTTTGGGCACAGCGGCACCTGTTCGACTATTGTTGCTTTAATACGTTAATACACTCAGGTGTCAGGCGCCTTCTCGGGAGCAGGAAGTTTTTTTACAAAAAAGGGGTTGGCTATCGGATGCCTATGAAAATTGCCATTGTGGACGATAATGTGACGAATTTAATGATTATTGAAAAAATCCTGAAGAAAGCGGGCTATCCTAGATTGGTTAAGATGACATCTGCCAAGGAACTATATCAGTTTTTGCAGTTGGATGGGGCTGGTCCTTCTTCTGTGGTGCCGGTAGATTTGATTTTAATGGATTTGATGATGCCGGAGATTGATGGGCTTGAGGCTTGCCGGACGATTCTGGCTGATGAGCGGTACTGCGACCTGCCAATCATATTTGTCTCGGCAATGGGAGATTCGTATAAGATGGCCGAGGCGATGGATGCGGGAGCGCTGGATTATGTGATGAAGCCGATCAATAAAGTGGAGCTGCTGGCGCGGATTCGGTCGGTGCTGCGGTTGAAGCATGAGAAGGATTTGCGCAAGGAACGGGACCAGCGGATTCAATATGAACTGGATTTGGCCAGGCAGGTGCAGCGAAGTATGCTCAGCCGCCCGATTCAGGAAGGCGATGTCACGATTTCTGCGGTGTATAAGCCGTCCTTTGAGCTGGCCGGGGACTTGTATGCCTGGTACAAGATCAGTCCGAGCCGGTATGGCGTGATTTTGCTTGATGTGATGGGACACGGGATATCGTCTTCATTGGTCTGCATGTATATTTATTCTGCTTTAAAAGATACGATTACGGGGATATCCGATCCGGAGGAAGTCATGAAGGAGCTGAACCGGCGCATGAATCAGCTTCACATGCCCGATAGTCTTTTAAACTATTATTTTACGGCGATTTATTTTGTGCTGGATACGGAAGAGCGTTGCATCGAGTATGTGAATGCCGGGCATCCGCAGGGGATGGCGCTGGTGGATGGGGAAGTAAGGATGCTGGATGAGGGTTGCTGTGCGCTTGGCTTTTTTGAGGAGATTGAGGTTAAAAAAGGCGTGATTCCGTATAAGGAAGGAGCGCGGATTTTGCTGTTTACGGACGGGCTCTCGGAGTGGCTGGAGGAGGAGTATGCGGATGCGAGCGAGAAGCTGATCAGCTGCTTGCAGGAAAATGACAATCCGGAGTCGCTGCTGCACCAGCTGCAGCCATGCTCCGAGCTGGTAAGTGCCCAAAAGGACGATATGTGTCTGGTGATGGTGTCGGCGAATTGAGTGTTGTTGCTGGATAGAGGATGTTGCGGGAAATGTTTAGGGTAGGCACTGTGGACGGATCATAGTGCCTGTTGGCATGGAAAAATAGCTAAGGCGGGCAATGTGCGTGGTTCACAGTGCCCGTTGGCAGGAAAAAAGTAGTACAGTCGGTCACTCTGGAGAGTTCACTTGTGCCCGTTAGCATAAAAAAGAGTACATACGGTCACTGAGGCGTGGACAGGGAATGGACTCACCTGTTTTGCCCCAGCCCAGCCGTATATCCTCCTACTCAAATGCCAATCCCATCTACTCCGCCAAATAGGCCTCCAGCATCCAACGGTGTTTTTCCAACGAAGTCCGAATCTCAATAAACAAATCCGCTGTCGGCTGGTCATCGTTGTCCTCCGCCGCCGTGATTCCTTCCGTTAACTCACCGCAGACCGTATTAAAGTCATCTGCCAGCGCCTGAACCATCTCGGACGACGACTCCTCGCCCGATGCCTCCTCAATCGAAGCCAGCTTTAATTGCTCCTTTAAAGTTGCCGTTGGCGAAGCCCCCAATGACAGCATTCTTTCGGCAATCGTATCCATATGAAGCGCCGCTTCCGCATACAACTCACCGAATTTGACATGCAGCGTGAAGAAATTTTCGCCTTTCACATACCAGTGATAATGGTGCAGCTTCATATACAATACCGAGAAATTGGCCACCTGTTTATCGAGCGTCTCTGTCAACATCACGTTTTTATCTTTTGTTTTTGCCATATAAATAACCTCCATAACTAGTGATACCTATGTAATACCCCAAGCCAAATATATGAAACTATGAAATTTTTTCCATAGAACTTAATTCCCATTGGTCTACCAGGAAATAAACGATATGATAGAATATAGATAGATTTTTCAAAAAATAGGGAGGCGGCTGCATCACAATGAAGGGCTTCAACTTCAACATACGAACAAAAATTATCACAGGCTACCTGACCATCCTGGCCTGCCTCGTGCTGGCTCTGCTCATGGTCATGAATAGGATGACAGCACTGCAGAACGAGGTTGACTTTATATCCCAGCATGATATTGAGGTTCACGATCTCGCCAATCAGATTCAAAAAAATGTGCTCGAGATGGAAACCGGAATGAGAGGGTACGCGATTACGGGCGAGGAAGAATATCTTGAGCCCTATCACGAGGGGAGCCGCAGCTGGCTCGACAACTACAATAAACTTCATTCCCTGATTAAGGGCAACAGCACTCAGCAGCGGAACCTCGAGGAGATTAAACCACAGATTGAAAAATGGCAGGCGGACTCCGGTGAATATGTCATCAATAATAAAAAGGCAAATAACACTGCCGCTTTAAACGAGCATTTCACGAAAAATGCCGGAAAGAAAGTGACCGATCAGCTTCGGACCCAGCTAGAATCCTTTCTTGATAAGGAAAAAAAAATGACGGATGACCGTACCGCCAAGCTTATACAAAACACTGCCAATGTAAAATTAATCATATATGCCATCATCTTTTTGGTCACGGTTATTACCGTTGCCACGGCCATTTTCTTGTCCAATTCGATTGTCAGGACGATACGACAGGTCGTGAAAACGATTAAAAGCATCACCGATTCTGAGGTCGACCTAGCAACAAGAATCGAAGTGCATACGAAGGATGAGACTCGAGAGCTGGCAGAGGCGATGAACAGCCTGTTGAACAGCCTCGAAAAACATAGCTGGGTGGAAAAGAGTATGACGGAAATTTCTACCATGTATCAGGGGATCACGGATATTACCGAATTGGCGAAATCCTTTATTACTAAGCTTGCACCCTTGCTTGACGCCACTAATGGAGTCGTCTATCTACGCAGAAATCAAGGCGGCGAGATCGACTTTGTCAAGGTAGCGGGCTACGCAGTCGCGGAGGAAGAACGCGCCGCTTCCAGCTTCAAGCTGGGAGAAGGGCTGATCGGCCAAGCGGCACTTGATAAAAGAATTTTTCTCATCGATCAACTGCCGGAAGACCATATCAAAGTGACCTCTGGCTTAGGCGCTTCTTCGCCAAGAAATTTAATGGTTGCCCCAATTCTCTATGAAGGCAGGGTGGAGGCCGTGGTCGAATTTGCCGCGCTCAAGCCGTTTCTTTCTCAGCACCTGACCTTGCTCGACCTGCTCCAGGACAAATTTGGCTCATCGATTACGAGCGTGCTTGGGCGGATGGAAGTGGAAAGGCTGCTTGGAGAATCGCAGGTATTAACTGAGGAATTGCAGGCGCAGTCAGAAGAGCTTCAGGCTCAATCTGAAGAATTGCAGATGCAGCAGGAGCAGCTCCGGATTTCAAATGACTTTTTGGAAGAACAGAAGCACGACGCCGAGCAAAGAGCGGCCGAGCTAAAAAAAGCGAAGGACGAGCTGGAGGAGTATTCACTCAAATTGAAGATGAGTTCGCAATTTAAATCCGATTTTCTGGCGAACATGTCGCATGAGCTGCGCACGCCGCTGAACAGCATCCTCATTTTGTCGCAAATGCTCATGGAGAATAAGGCGGAATTGGATCAAGATGAGGTCGGCGAGTACGCCCGCGTCGTTAATACAGCCGGTGCCGATTTGCTGCGGCTGATTGATGATATCCTCGATTTATCAAAAATTGAAGCAGGAAAAATTGAAATCCTGACCGATGAAGTCAATGTGACAGAGCTGCCGCAGATATTGAAAAGCTTATTTGCTCCGGTAGCGGCAAAAAAGAATTTGACGTTTGAGGTGCACAGACATCCAAATGTCCCTGCGGTCATTTCGACGGATGGCCAACGATTGCAGCAAATTTTAAAAAATCTGTTATCCAATGCCTTCAAATTTACGGAACAGGGCTCTGTCTCGGTACGCATTAATCTCGCTGACGCTGAAAAAGTACCCGACATTCCAGCAGGAGTGCCTGTGCTGGCGATCTCAGTCACGGATACCGGAATCGGGATTCCGCTCGAAAAGCAGCAAATTATTTTTGATGCTTTCCAGCAGGTCGACGGGACGACGAATCGGCAATACGGCGGGACGGGTCTCGGGTTATCGATTTGCCGCGAATTTACCCGTCTGCTTGGAGGTGCCCTTGACGTAGAGAGTGAGGTTGGCAAGGGAAGCACGTTTACATTATATATCCCGAGTAAACTGGACCAGGACATCCTTGCACTGGAGGAAGTGGCAGCTGCCATTAGCGTAACGACAGAGGACGAGGAGAGAATAGAAGAAGAATCGACTCCAGCCGAACAAACGGCAACCTCGAATGATCAGCTGTTTAAAGGGAAAAAAGTGCTTTTGGTGGAGGACGACGGACGAAATGTATTCGCCATCGTCTCGGCTCTTGAGCGCAAGGGTGTAGCTGTACAAGTGGCAAAGAACGGGAAACAGGCGATTGAAATTTTACAAAAACAAGAGTTTGATTTGATTTTTATGGACATCATGATGCCGATCATGGGCGGCTATGAAGCGATGACGATCATCCGAAATGAACTCGGGATGCACGATCTGCCGATTATAGCCTTGACGGCCAAGGCCATGAAGGGCGAGCGCGACAAATGTATGGATGCAGGAGCCTCGGATTATATCATGAAGCCATTAAATATCGATCAGTTGTACTCGCTGATGCGGGTGTGGCTGACTGAGCAGGTGAACCCGCGGTGAATCCTATCATATCTCAAGATACAGAGGTATTGGCGCTGAATGAGAGGCAGGAAGTCGAAATCAATCTGCTTCTAGAAGGTCTCTATCAAATGTACGGCTATGACTTTCGCAGCTATGTCCGCGCCTCATTGACCCGAAGAATCCTGAACCGGATGAAAGCGGAGCGGCTCCCGACGATTACGGCTTTATTGGAAAAAGTGCTGCATGAGCAAGGCTATTTGGAGCGTCTCCTCAATGATTTATCGATCCGGATGACGGAAATGTACCGTGACCCGAGCTTCTTCGCTGTCATTCGCAACGAAGTAGTGCCGCTCTTGCGGGAGCTTCCGGAGATTCGGATCTGGCACGCCGGCTGTGCGACAGGGGAGGAGGTCTATTCCATGGCCATCCTGATCGAAGAAGAGGGGCTGGCGGAAAAAACCCGCATCTACGCGACCGACATGAATGAAAAAGCCCTTGTCGCTGCTCAAAAAGGCGCATTTCCTTTAAAAAAAATGCAGCAATACACGAAAAATTATTTGAAAGCCGGAGGTAAAAAGGCCTTTTCCGAATATTATTCGACAGACCATCAATTTGCCTATTTTCGGCCGAATTTGAACGAGAACCTGATTTTCGCCCAGCATAATTTGGTGACAGACGGCTCGTTCAATGAGTTTCATATGATCCTCTGCCGCAATGTAATGATTTATTTTGACAATAACCTGCAGCAGCAGGTGCACCGCCTGATGTACAACAGCCTGGCGCAGGGAGGTTTCATGGGACTCGGAAGCAAGGAATCGATTCTGTTTATGCCAAAGGGGCTGCAATACGAGGAATTCAATCCACAGGAACGGATATATCGAAAAGCTTTTTAAAGAAGAAAAGACTGCCTCACATAGGGCAGTCTTTCTTCTTTAGGCTGAGCGTTTGAGACTTCTAAAAATTAGGCTGACGATAAATACGAGCACGATGGCTCCGACGAGAGCTGGAATGACATAAAATCCACCAATTACCGGCCCCCATCCTCCTAATATTATGGACCCGAGCCATGCACCGATAAAGCCTGCGATAATATTACCAAAAATACCTCCAGGCACATCACGTCCAAGAATAAGTCCGGCAAGCCAGCCGATGACTCCTCCAATAATTAATGACCAAATGAATCCCATGAAGCATCTCTCCTTTCTTTTCAATTAAGTACCCGCAGTATAAGAAGCTAAACCTGAAATTTTTTCTCATTGGATGCTGGTGCGATCTTGTGCTTTTTCATTGATTCATGACATGCCTTTAATTCTTCCGTTAACTTTTTAAACCCTTCTTCATCGCGTTCATCCAGGCATTTGTCAATCTGGCGCCTTAACAAAATGATGTTAGAAATGTTTTCCGCTTGGCGTTTTTGGGCGACATGCTCATTCCACGTTTTTGGCTTTTCCCAGCGATAATCGCTCAATTTGGTTAAGCGCAATCCGCATTTGCACAGCGCTTCATTCACATTAATCATATAAAATTCGGCATTCCCACAATCCCTGCATAACAATTTCTTCATCACCATACCACCTCCATATAATTGCTTCTTATATACCCACGCTAGCTGTATTAGTAACCTAAAAAAATAGGTTTTAATTTTTCAAAAGCGGTTATACAACCTGTAAACACGAAAGGAGGAAGAAAAATGAAACATGTCAAAGTAGTTGAAAATGGGGTACAGGCAAGAAAAGAAATCGAACAATTCATCATGGATGGTTATAAAAAGGATGAGATTTATTTATTGGCGCACGACCAACATCGCTCGGAAGATTTAACGGATCAACTGGACATTAGCAGCATCGGTGTCGCCGAGGAGGGAGTTCTGGATTCGCTGGCAAACGTTTTTCGGACGCGCGGTGACGAATTAAGGTCAAAGCTTGAGTCATTGGGTCTGTCCACTAATGAAGCCGAGCACTTTGAGGAAGAATTGGACCAGGGAAAAGTAGTTGTCGTCGCTTCAAAAACAGCCTAACCAGTCTCGCAGGCTCCCTTATGGGGGCCTGCACCTAAAAAGGGAGGAGAAAGAACATGAAATATTCCAAGATCAACTTTGAAAAATTAATCGGAGGACACAGGATGGCAAGACAAAAGATAAGACTCGCGCGCCGTTTGGAGGCTTATTTTGAGGAACCAATTATCCACCGTGAGATTCATGGAGAAAAAGTATATGTACCACTAAATTTGCACAGGGTGTGGAATGAAGTGTAAGGATAATTAACTGCCTAAACAGCGTTTAAACAGCAGTGAACGGTGTTTAGGCGGTTAATTTTTTTAGCTGTGTTTAAGGTTAAAATTGAATTTGTAACCATGTTGATTGGAGTAAAAAGACGAAGAGGAACCCGGGACTCACACGAAAAGCAAAGCGTTAGAAGCGGAATCATCGGCACTGAATTTTCAAAAAATTCTCCAATAAAAGGAAATCACTCGAATTTTTTAACGGCGATATGGTAGAATAGTCATTGGATTGAAAAAGGGGGTACCAGCATGATAAATGATTTTGGCCAAATAGCGCTAGTCAGTATTATCTCGCACATAGTGTTTATCGCGCTTTCGTGGTGGGCCTTGCAGGCGATCCGCCTTGAGAAGCTGCTGCGGCCAAACCATGTGTTTCAGGCGCGTTTACTGTACATATTATTAGCCATTTTCATCGGTTCATCAGTTAGTAACTTTTTCCTTGATTATCTGCAATGGTCCCAGCAGCTGCCGTTGATTTTACAATAAAAATGATAAAATGGAAAAAATTTAGGTCTTCGTACATGTTCCCATTTGTCCATATTTTGAGTACAATTCTCGTTGTGTGGAAAAAATATTAGTCAGTGATTTAATGTGATAAAGTGAACATGAAACCTTTGTACATTGTTTCACGTAATAGATATTGAAACTTGTCTAAAAGTGACGACATTTCCCAAGTATGCTCTGCTCTTCCTTGGAAATAATGGTAGTAAAGGGGAGACGAGAGATGAAGAGAAACAGTAAGATTTTTTTAGGCATGGTTTCAATTTTATGTTTTATTCTGGTTGTAATTGGGAACCGAACAACTGAAGCAAACGGCGGCCTGGATATTTTTAACAAAGAAAAAGTAGACGACGGGAGAGCGTCCATTTTTCAAAACAGCGGCGGACAGGATTTGGTGAAGATCGGCTCTGTTTTAAAAGCCGAAAATATTTTGCTCAATGAATGGTCGTATTATGCACGAGAACATCTGGCAGGCCTGAAGAGTGAGAAGGAAGTTCAGGAATACGTGGATAAGCTTCAAAAAAAGTTTCCCGAGTGGGATTGGTCCGTGAAAAACACCAGCGAATATCGGGAAGTGACAGCAGTATCTCCAACATCTAAACACCACAGTGAAATGCTTCAAATTATGGCAACCCACACAAAACAACCTATCGATGCGTATATAGTTTATAGAGTTAGCGGGAGAGATTGGAATAAGATGTCAGAGGTCTTTTTCACTACCGAGCAATTCAGAAATAGGATATCTGACATATTTCGAGGAAAACCTACAGTTTTCTCTTGTATGAAAGGCGTTTTCAGTGATAAGATTGATACGGCTTTACCTGTGGAGGCTAACAGGCTAATGTCAAGCTTTAATGCAACAGAGATCGAAGCGTTAAAAGAGGAGAATTTCATGTCTGTTTCGGCATCATCGCCAATGTTTACAGGCTCCATAGATAATAAAGAAAATAACATGAATTTACAAATTGGCATACGCTCCGAAGGATTGGGCGCAGGAACTACCGTCGTAGTTGGCACACCAATCATTACGATTGAATATTAATATAGAGAAAATGGACGCGGAGGGGAATACTCTTGGAAAAGATCATCGTCCGCGGCGGACAAAGGCTTAATGGAACGGTTAAAGTGGAAGGTGCAAAAAATGCCGTCCTGCCTGTTATCGCTGCAACATTATTAGCAAGTGATGGAAAAAGTGTAATTCGTGATGTACCTACACTCTCCGATGTATACACAATTAATGAAGTTTTACGCAACTTAAATGCTGAAGTGGTATTTAACAATAATACAGTTATTGTTGATGCATCCAGAGAGTTAAAAGTTGAGGCGCCATTCGAATACGTTCGTAAAATGCGCGCGTCTGTCCTTGTCATGGGATCTTTATTGGCACGTAATGGCCGGGCTCGTGTAGCTCTTCCAGGTGGTTGTGCCATCGGATCTCGCCCTATCGACCAGCACTTAAAGGGCTTTGAAGCCATGGGTGCAACAGTGAAGGTAGGGAATGGCTTTATCGAAGCGGAGGTAGAGGGCCGCTTGAAAGGTGCCAAGATTTACTTGGATTTCCCAAGTGTTGGTGCAACGGAAAACATTATGATGGCAGCAACCCTAGCGGTTGGAACGACTATCATCGAAAACGTCGCAAAAGAACCAGAAATCGTTGATCTTGCAAACTTCCTGAACAAAATGGGCGCTAAGGTACGCGGCGCTGGTACGGGCACTCTTCGAATTGAAGGTGTCGATGTGTTATTTGGCGCAGACCATAACATTATTCCGGACCGGATTGAAGCAGGTACCTTCATGGTAGCTTCGGCAATTACGGGTGGAAATGTGCTGGTGAAGGGAGCAGTTCCAGAACATTTATCTTCCTTAATTGCCAAGATGGAAGAAATGGGTGTAGAAATTCATGAGGAAGAGGATGGCGTCCGCGTTATCGGTCCTGATCGATTAAAGGCCGTAGACATTAAAACGATGCCGCATCCAGGCTTCCCAACCGATATGCAATCACAAATGATGGCTTTATTGCTTCGTGCTGAAGGAACTTCAATGATTACAGAAACGGTGTTTGAGAATCGTTTCATGCACGTTGAAGAATTCCGCCGCATGAATGCCGATATTAAAATTGAAGGCCGTTCTGTTATTTTAAATGGTCCTTCGAATTTACAGGGTGCAGAAGTGTCTGCGACAGATTTAAGAGCCGCAGCTGCATTGATTTTGACTGGTTTGGTTTCTGAAGGCGTGACACGTGTGACTGAGCTGAAGCACTTAGACCGCGGCTACGTGGATTTCCACGGCAAATTAGCTGGGTTAGGCGCAGACATCGAGCGCGTGAAAGAAGTCGACGAGAGCTTCATCGAAGTCCAGAAATACGTTTCGGATATGAATGCTTAGGTTTATTATATTGAATTGAGTTTCAGTTTGAGTTTGGGATTCAGTTTGAGTTTGGTGGAAACCGAAGATTGGTGTACGGTGGTCTGATATCCGACCAGCGTGGCAATCTTCGGTTTTTTCTGTTTTTATGGTGTTTGTGGTGTTAGTGTGGTGTCAAGCACCGCTCGTGGACATTTGTCTTTTTGTGGTGTCAGGCACCATCTGTGGACGTTTGTTTTCCTGTGGTGGACACTGTGAGATCGGGCCAAAAAATTTGTAATAAATGCTTGTCCGCTTCCATATGTTTAAGTGAGATGTATTCGGGCGGTGTGTCCGGCTGCAAATTACAAACTGGAGGCACAATCATGAAAAAAATCAAACCATTCATCGCACTAGCAGCATTCCTCATTGCCTTGACTCTAATTATCCCCGCTGTACTTGTATTACCCTTTTCAGATGAACATAAGGCAAGTGGAAAATTAGGCGAGAATCTAGCCAAGTCACCGGGAAAGGTCACAGATGTGACGTCCACATCTAAAGATCCTGCGGTGGAGGTGGCGGTCTTTCGTTTTTCAAAGTCAAAAATCGAAAAGGTCCAATTAGAGGATTACCTCGTCGGAGTTGTTGCGGCTGAGATGCCGGCTGATTTCGAGGAGGAGGCACTCAAGGCCCAGGCGCTGACGGCAAGGACCTATATCGTTCACAGATTGATGACGAAGGATACGCTCGGCGTCCCAAAAGGTGCTCAGGTCAATGACACCCAAAACCATCAAGTGTACATGAATGATGATGAGCAGAGGAAATCTTGGGGCAAGGACTATGACTGGAAGAAGAAAAAGGTTTTAGAGGCCGTCCGGTCGACGAGCGGGCAAATTCTGACTTATGAAGGCAAACCAATTGATGCGTTGTTTTTCTCCACCAGTAATGGCTATACGGAAAACTCTGAGGACTACTGGTCCGGCAGCATTCCTTATTTAAGAAGTGTTTCGAGTCCATGGGATAAAAATTCGCCTAAATTTAATAGCCAAAAAGTGATGACAGTTCGGGAGTTTGAAGCGAAGCTAGGGGTAAAGATTGGTTCAAGCGGGACGATTGGTAAAATTGTGGAACGGACAACAGGAAAACGGGTTGGCAAGGTGAATTTTAACGGAAAGGTTTTCAGCGGGAAAGAAATTCGCGACAAATTAGATTTAAAATCCTCCGACTTCGCCTGGGAGCGAAAGGGCAATAACATTGTCATCACAACAAAGGGCTTCGGACATGGCGTCGGGATGAGTCAGTACGGCGCAAACGGAATGGCAGAAGAAGGTTCGGATTATAAGGAAATTGTGAAGCATTATTATAAGGGAGTCGAAATCACCCCAGCAGAAAACATGCTGGCGACGATAACGGCGCAGAAATAGTGTTTGGGAGCCAGGCGCGCGGATGCCTGGCTTTTTGGTGTTTTTGTTGGGCTTATTCGGGGGATGTCCTGCTCGAAAAAGGGAAGTGACCGATAAAATGTTGAAAGTGACCGATAAACCTAAAAAAGTATAAGCCCTCGATTACAAATTTGGAGTTACGTGAATTCCTACATATTGAATCCCCGACAAGTCCAAATCGAATCCTGCGTAAACTGGGCTTTACCTCAACAGGGACCAAAAAAGGCAAAATTTATTTTCTACCTCGCACATAACTAAGTACATTCCCAAGCCGCACAGTTATTCCTATAAACAATGTCTCAATGGAATTTTTAATGAATACGAAAAGAGTAATAAATAGGTAAAATCGTCTACTCTATTAAATACAACTAGACGGAGGACAGCACCCCAAAAAAAATTTCCTCCATTCATGCATAAAAACTCCCTCAGTGTCGAAAAATAAGTTTTAAAATTTTTTTCAGACTAGTGTATATAATTCTACTTATCTGTTCAGAATGATTGCTGAGGTGATGAAAATGAGAGAGGAAGAAAACAAACGATCTTCTCAAAGTTCCAGTGCAAAACGCTTTTTTAAGAAGCGTTGGGTCTTTCCAGCCATCTATATCGCAAGTGCAGCAATCATTTTAACCGGAGTTCTTTGGTATCAAGCGAGCGGCAGTAAAACAGATAAGTACGACTACAAGTCTACTGATATCGCTGGTAAAAAGAACCAGGCACCAGCTGTTGAAGTTAACAAAGCTTTAGAAAACTTCAAAATGCCGGTGGCCATGGAACAAGCTCCAGTTATCAAAACGAAATTCTATGATTTCAATGCAAAACCAGAAGACCAAGAAGCAGCTTTAGTATATTACGATAACACCTATAACCAAAGCACAGGTGTCGATATTACCGTGAAAAATGGCGAAACGTTTGACGTTTTGGCTTCATTAAGCGGAACTGTAACTCGTGTTGAAGAAGATGCTGTTCTCGGTAACGTGATTGAAATCGAGCACGACAATGGGGTTGTAACACAATATCAATCCGTAAAAGATATTAAGGTCAAGGTTGGCGACGAAGTAAAACAAGGACAAGTTCTTGCCAAGGCTGGACAAAGCTTGTTCAATGAAAAAGCTGGAACGCATGTACATTTTGAAATTCGTAAAGATGGTGTGGCTGTAAACCCAACAAACTACTTTAACAAATCGTTGAGTGCTTTACAGGAAGACATACAATCGAACGATAGCACAGAGTCAGTGGAAATGCCAAAACAAAAGCAAGAAGATCAAATGATTGACGATCCTGCTTCTGATGACACTCCTTCTGATAAAGAAGACCAATCTACTGATTCAAAAGACAAGAAAAACTCTTAATTTTGTTATAAAGGGGGAAGAGGGAACTCTCCTCTTTTTTTTGTTTTTTAAGGATGATAATGCAATTTTTTGAAAAACTTACCTCGCGGTGACTTTCTTCATGGAGGTAAAAAACATGCCAGCAATTATTCGTTTGGGATTACTCATTATTTCTTGGCTGACCATCTGTTATCTACCAAAAGAATCAGTAAAAAAATATGCACCGGTGGCCACTTTTTCATCCTTATTGGTTTTGGTTCTAAGTATTTTATCCTTTAAGCTTCGCACTCTCACTCTAAGGATTCTAACTATTCATATCAAAACCAAAATCCAGTGAATAAACTGGATTTTTTCCTATCCTTAGTGAGCGAACATATGTGTCCTCCAGTGATGGACAAATAAGTAGAAATGTCTTTTTGTGGTGCCTGACACCATGTTAGAATGGTAGATAAAGGAGGGATTTTTTTGAAAAGATTAGTGGGGGCCATGCTCGCATTATTGGTTGTTGCCCTGTTTATTACTGGCTGCAGTAAGGAACCGAAGCCCCAGGACAGATTCTCCGACTACATAGCTTTATGGAATCAGCAGAAGTTTGATAAGATGTATGATTATCTTTCAAATGATGCGAAACAGAAAATCACCAAAGAGGAATTCACCAGCCGCTATCAAAAAATCTACCAAGATCTTCAGATTAAAGACCTCAAGATTGACTTCAAAAAACCAAAAGAGGATAAACAGGCCGATAAGGAGAAGGCTCAATATTCTTTTACCGCTAAAATGAGCAGTATTGCCGGACCTATTCAATTTACCCACACAGCAAAGTTGCAGAAGGAAGAACGAAACGAAAAAACGAACTGGTATGTAGACTGGAATACAGAGTTTATTTTTCCAAAATTAAAGGACGGCGACACGATTGGCCTAAGCACGGTTGCCCCGAAACGTGGGGAGATTCTCGATAGGAATGGCAACGGGCTGGCGGTGAACGGCCAAGTGTATGAGGTGGGCGTGATGGCCGGGGAGGTAACCGAGCCAGTGATGGCGCAGCTGGCTCCTCTATTGAAAATGACACCCGAGCAGATCAATAAGGCAATGAGTGCAAGCTGGGTGAAGCCCGGGTTGTTTGTGCCGCTGAAGAAAGTGTCGATGGATGACACAGAGCGGATTGCCCAGCTGGTCGCACTTGAGCCAGTCAAAACGCGGAAAGTAGACGCGAGGATCTATCCTTTTGGCCAGGCTGCGGCACAGCTAATCGGGTATGTAGGGCCGATTACGGCAGATGAGCTGGAGAAGCGAAAGGACAAAGGTTATACGAATCGTGATGTAATTGGCAAGCGCGGGCTCGAGCAGGTACTCGATGAGCAGTTGAAGGGCACGAGCGGTGTTAAAATTGTGATTAAAAAGAAGACTGGTGGTACCGGCACGGGCTCCGGCTCCGGTTCAGAGGAAGTGCTTGCGGAAAAACCTGTAGTGGACGGTAAGAATGTTAAGCTGACAATCGACGGCGGGACGCAGAAGGCGATCTTTGACGAGATGGGTGGGGAAGCCGGCTCAGCCGCAGCGATGAATCCGGTTAATGGGGAGACGCTGGCGTTAGTCAGCAGCCCCTCGTTTGACCCGAACCAAGCGGCGCTGGGGTTTTCAGCGGATGAGTGGAAGGCGCTGCAGGAGGATGCCAAAAAACCGCTGACTACACGGTTCAAGCAGGCTTATGCGCCTGGATCGGTCATGAAGGCCCTAACGGCATCTATCGCACTCGAGAGCGGTTCTATAAAGCCGGAGGAGGCGGTGCCAATCCTCGGGAAGAAATGGCAAAAGGATGCCTCTTGGGGCGGCTATTTCGTGACACGTGTGCACGAGGGCAGTCCGATTAATTTAGAGAAGGCATTCGTATTTTCGGACAATATTTATTTCGCCCAGGCGGCGTTGAAAACGGGCAAGGATGCGTTTGCGAGCGGGCTGAAGAAGTTTGGCTTTGAGGAAGAACTGACATATCCGTATCCGCTTGAAACCTCGAGAATTGGTGCGCTGGAAAGCGACATATCGCTAGGCGATACGGGCTACGGACAAGGTCAGATTCAAATGAGCATCGTTCATTTAATGGCTTCTTATACTCCATTTATGAATGGTGGCAATATGATAAAGCCGATTCTATTGGATGAAGAGCAACGGAGCCAGGTATGGCGGGAAGCGGTGGTCTCGAGTGAGCATGCAGGGATGGTCGCGGCTGATTTAAGAAAGGTCGTGGCGGATGCAGGAGGTACGGGGCATGCGGCCGATATGGCCGACTATCCGTTGTCTGGAAAAACGGGCACGGCTGAGATCAAGCAGAAGCAAGGCGAAACCGGCACTGAAAACGGCTGGTTTATCGCCTACAACACCAATTCTCCGAGCCTGCTGGTGGCGATGCTGGTTGAGGGAGTGCAGGGCCGGGGCGGTTCACAGGTGCCGGTGAAAATGGTGAAAAACATTTTGATGAAAATAAAGTGAGGTTGCCAAAAATCAATCCGTGCTGCGGGTTGGTTTTTTTGTCGCCGGCACGTATGCCGATATGCCGATATGCCGGTGAAATATCCGCACAGGCGAAACCACTTGTATGAATTTTTGGGGGCTATGATTCAACAGGCTTATATTGATATTTTTCCAAGTCAATCACTCCATTCAAGCCCACTTCTACCCCTTCAGCTTCAAGCGACCACAATTGCTCCTGGTAGGATTCCTCGTCCTGCAGGGCGATTTGCCCCTTGGCATTGATGACACGGTGCCAGGGCAGGCGATGCTTTTTACTCATGGAATGAAGGATGCGGACGACTTGCCGCGCTGCTCTGGGACTGCCAGCCAGCGCGGCAATTTGTCCATAGGTCATAACTTTTCCAGCAGGGATATTTCGAATGATTTCTACGACATTTTCTGTGAATGGAGTCACGGCAATATTCCTTTCTAAGGCAGCATAAACTTATTATATAAGAATTTTTATCATTTTGGTCGAGGTGGTCGAAGGTGATGGCAAAAAAATTGAGGGATTTTAGGGTAGAAATTAGAGAGAAACACCGTTTCTGACTACAAAATTGCCCCTTTTGAAAAATTTTTTGCTCGACAAATTTCTCAGGAAATAATGCTTACAATGATTGTATTTCCTAAAAAAACCTTGGTAATAAGCGGTTTTGGGCAATACACCAAGATTGTCGAAAAAGTGGAGGGTGTCCTATTTTTCAAAAAATTTCTGAAAAGCCTTGTCCCGATTGGGGATTTTGTGCATAAACCCGTATCCAAGCTAATAAACTGTTACAAACCTTTACAAAGAGAGTGTTTGAGGTGAAGAGTCGTTTGTAGTTAGCGGGAATTCAGCCGGGGACATGATTATTCATTGTATGATCAGAAGGTACATTACTTTCTGCCGCATGGTGCCACTTCTTAAATAAGTGGGCGTCCGCCACAGGTGGACAAAATGGCAAAAATGTCTTTTTGTGGTGCCTGACACCACAAAAAAACTCATGCGGAAGCAGAATTGGTCGAAGTGATAAGCGGGTCTCATTTCACACTACTCACATCCAATTTAGGGAGGGCGAGAGTGTGCACGATTACATCAAAGAGAGAACTATCAAGATTGGAAAGTATATCGTGGAGACGAGGAAAACGGTTCGCGTGATTGCGAAGGAGTTTGGCGTATCCAAAAGTACAGTCCATAAGGATTTGACAGAGAGACTACCTGAAATTAATCCAGAGCTGGCAAACGAAGTAAAGGAAATATTAGATTATCATAAATCGATTCGTCATCTCCGGGGCGGCGAGGCGACAAAAATGAAGTATCAAAAAGAAGAAAAGGAAGGAGAGGCTGTTAAGTAAGCCATGATCCCTTTCGAAAATAGCTAATTTCTTGATGTTTGAACCTCGTTTCAAACATCACTTTTGTTTTAAAGGAGATTAAATTTTCTAACGAGATTTTCGTAAGAAACGAACGTATTTAATGTTGTTCTC
Source organism: Neobacillus bataviensis (assembly GCF_019969725.1). The sequence goes on along the minus strand of NZ_JAHXYW010000012.1, from coordinate 87,024 downwards.
TTGTATTCTTCCCATAGCTGTCATATTTCTGCAAAATTCTACGTTATTTTTTTATATTGTTATGGAAATTGTAATGAATATGATACAATAGACAATTAGGAAAAGAATGTGGAATTCCGCTCTGAGGAGGAAAGAAAAGAGAATGTTTGCAAGGGATATTGGGATTGATTTAGGAACGGCTAACGTGCTGATTCACGTAAAAGGCCGTGGAATCGTATTAAACGAGCCTTCTGTCGTTGCCATTGACAAAAATACAAACAAGGTTCTTGCCGTCGGTGAGGAAGCCCGCCGCATGGTCGGACGTACACCAGGAAATATTGTTGCGATTCGCCCGCTTAAAGATGGCGTTATTGCTGACTTTGACGTAACAGAAGCAATGTTAAAACATTTTATTAATAAACTTAATGTAAAAGGCTTTTTATCCAAGCCGCGCATCTTGATTTGCTGCCCAACCAATATTACAAGTGTTGAGCAAAAAGCGATCCGTGAGGCTGCTGAAAAAAGCGGCGGGAAAAAGGTCTATCTAGAAGAGGAGCCTAAGGTGGCTGCGATTGGCGCAGGGATGGACATTTTTCAGCCAAGCGGCAATATGGTAGTGGACATCGGGGGGGGAACGACAGATGTTGCAGTGCTTTCAATGGGCGATATCGTGACTTCTTCCTCCATCAAAATGGCCGGCGACAAGTTCGATATGGAAATCCTCAACTACATCAAGCGCGAGTACAAGCTGTTGATTGGTGAGCGCACAGCTGAAAATATTAAAATCAACATCGGTACTGTATTCCCAGGTTCACGTTCTGAGGAAATGGAAATTCGCGGCCGTGACATGGTGAGCGGTTTGCCGCGTACGATTACTGTTCGTTCTGAAGAAATCGAAGGCTCCTTGCACGAATCCGTGGCCGTAATCGTTCAGGCTGCCAAAAGTGTCCTTGAACGTACACCCCCAGAGCTTTCTGCCGACATCATTGACCGCGGCGTCATTCTGACTGGCGGCGGAGCATTGCTGCACGGCATCGACATGCTGCTTGCGGATGAACTAAAGGTTCCGGTTCTTGTGGCCGAAAATCCAATGGACTGCGTTGCAATCGGAACGGGCATCATGCTTGATAACATCGATCGGATTCCGAACCGGAAATTTGGATAATTGGATTCTGACCACAGCCCAAAATTAGTGTTTTTTCTAATTTAGGTTGTATGACATCTTACCACGAAAAGTCTAATGTGCAGGCTGGGATAAGCCTCATTCATTGGACTTTTTTATTTTTTACTTTTTATAATTCTGTGATAATAATTTTTAATAGTTGATTGGAGCGCCTGGAACGCAAATCAATTACAAAACGAAAATTTTATAATTAAATTCCCCATTTTTCGCGTTTTTTTAACATGAATTGACTTTTTTCTGTAAAAAGTTAATGTGTAATGATGAATAATTTTTTATAATAGAATAAATGTGACATAATATGTATTAACTCACTGATTCCGAAGGCGAATAGCGGAATTCGGTTAAAGGGGAAATAAAGCATGTCTGTAAATAATCTAAACCAACATCAAGTGCGAACGAGAGAAGAATATAAAAAAGCGGTTCAAAAAGTAAAGGAAGAAAAGACAGAAGTGAAGCCGCAGAAAATTAAAGCCGCAGCCCCAAAAGGGAAGGAACGGGTCAGGATCCGTCTGATTCCGATTTGGCTTCGTCTAGTTCTGTTGGTCGTGTTCGTCTTTATCAGCCTCATGGCTGGAGCGGTCGTCGGCTACGGCGTACTTGGAGGCGGGAAGGCAGCAGATGTATTTAAAGAATCCACTTGGACACATATCCGCGATTTAGTTGATAAAAAATAAATGAGAGGAAGGGAGCTAATTCCCTTCCTTTTTGTGTACCTTAAGTATAGAATAGAAAATAAATACGAGCTACTAGTAGGAGGTACTAATTCTATGCTTGATATCGATCAAATTAAAGAAATTATTCCGCACCGATACCCATTTTTGTTGGTAGACCGCATTTTAGAAGTGGAAGAAGGGGTTCGTGCGGTGGGCATTAAAAATGTTTCGGCCAATGAAGAATTTTTCAATGGCCATTTTCCTGATTATCCAGTAATGCCTGGTGTCTTAATTGTCGAAGCACTTGCACAGGTCGGAGCCGTGGCCATGTTGAAAAAAGAAGAAAACCGCGGCCGGTTAGCCTTTTTTGCAGGAATAGACGGCTGCCGCTTTAAAAAGCAAGTAAAACCCGGTGACCAGCTTCGTCTTGAAGTGGAAATCATCCGTCTGCGCGGGCCGATCGGAAAAGGAAAAGCCGTTGCATCCGTTGATGGCGAAGTCGCATGCGAAGCGGAAATCACTTTTGCGTTGGGGGACAAAAAGGAATAGGCCGGACTTGGTTCCTGGCCTTTTTTTTTCAAAAAAATTCCACAAAAGATTTTTCAGGTAATGGAGAAACTAATATCAGACCATGGCAAGGTCGAATATTAGTTGAAAGGGGCCATTCGCCTTGAAGAAAAAGTTGCTTCTATTGTTTACAGGGTCAATATTATCCGCAATGCTGTTAGGACTGGCTGGTTGTAATAATGATAATGATCAAAATCCTCCGCCGCCAACCAAAAACAGAATTGATAACGATTTGGATAATGATGGGATTAATGACAGATATGAAAGAAATAACTTGAATAACCGTAACAATGATTTAAACGACAATCTGCGTAACAATGATATGAATGACAATAATATCATTGACCGGGATAACTATCCGGAATCTGAGGATAAAAACAGACCTACGGACAAAGACCCATCGAAGGACAATAATACTCCACGAGAAGAAATAATCGAGGATGATATTGACCGCAACGACAGAGATAATAAAGACGAATAAGAAAAAGGGACAGCCCGAGCGGCTTGTCCCTTCTTACATTCCCTGTGCAAAAAAGAATGCACCAAGAACGACCAAGATTAAGAGTAATATATATCCTAAGCCGATGACAATCGTGATAATCCAGCCCAGTACCTTGCGACCTGTTTGGATTAAGTAAATACCAAGGGCAATTGGGCCAAAAATAAATCCTAAAATCGCCCATAGCCAGCCCCTTTTTTGATGCTTGGGTGCATCGATTGCCAGGTAAACCGCAATCGCAATTTGAATCAGTAAACTGATTGTACCGCTCAAAATGGTCCACTCCTTTGACAGGTTTACTTTAAGTATGTCTTGGACTGGAGAAAACATGTATAAAACCAGTCCGGAGACTGGTTTTGGGCTAGGTGTTCTTCACTTTTAGCTTCGGCTTGCTCTTCATTTTATCCTTGAATTCGTTAAGAAGGGCCGGGCCAGTAAGTCCTTTTTGGAGCAGATTTTCGAGCAAAAGCTCGGAATAGTCGCTTTTATTACGGCGAAGATGGCCTTCAAATAGGACGCTGATGTGCTTTTCAAATTTCGTTAACGAGCTAATTTTCGTTTGGAAAAACGCAGGTGCGTTCTCCTTTTTGGTGATAACGGCTTCGACAATGATGTCGCGTTTTTGCTCGAAAATGTTTTTGAAATAATCATAGAGGGAGAGATCGGTATAAGCCTCCATCAGCCAGGTGGAGCGGTCGTCTTCTTTATTGAGAATCAAGCCATCTTCTAACGGGACTTCAACCGAAGTATCATCTTCCACAACTTCCAACGAGAATAACTTAAACGATTTCATCTTGACCTCCTGTGTTTATTTTTCCTAATTATAACATACGCCAAAAGAAAGCAAATGTCGAAAAATATTTGTCGAAATGAGGAATATCAGTTTTTATTGAAAAACGAACAGCTTTCCTTGACAAAAACCCCCTGGAAAAACAGTTTTTTGAGCAAAAACTGTCTCGAAAAAGCCCTTAAGGCGGTTTTACAGGCGGCGGGCCCGGAGCGTATGATGAAACCATCAAATGCGAAGGAGTTGAAGACATGATCAATCAAGTCACTCTTGTCGGCAGGCTGACGAGGGATCCGGAATTAAGGACGACGACGGAAGGGACGCATGTAGCGCAGATCACGCTGGCGGTAAATCGCCACTATCGCAACCACAATGGAGAGATTGAAGCCGATTTTGTCCAGTGCACCCTTTGGCGGAATGCTGCCGAAAATACGTGCAAATATTGTCGAAAGGGAACCGTGTTGGGGATAACCGGCCGGCTGCAAACCCGCCATTATGAAAAAGAGGGAAAGAGAGTGTACGTTACTGAAGTGATTGCGGAGTCCGTACGCTTTTTAAGCGCCAAGCCCCAGCACGAGGTGGTATCTGAACAAAGACGTGAAGCTGCGCCGGAACAAAGGCGCGATACAGTTCCAGAGCCAAGACATGAGTTTGTGCCGGATCAAGGCCGTGGTCCAGTCCCAGAACCAAGACATGAGTTTGGCCGTGGTTCAGCCCCAGAGCCAAGACATGAGTTTGTCCCAGAACAAAGACATGATCCTAAGCCAGAGCAAAAAAGGGAGGAAGTCTCCATTGGATTTTAACAATAAAAATGCTGCCAACTTAGAGCAGCTGCTGGAAAGTTTGATCAAAATGGTTGGAAAAGCCAATCAAAATGTCGACAGCCTTCAAAAGCGCGTTAGTCAGCTGGAATGCCTCATTATGGAGGAGCAGCTTGAAATCAGGGAAAGAGGCCCCCTTAGAATCCACTCCAATTACCCTTCTAAAAGCTCGAAAAACATTCCTTTTCCCATAAGCTAACCAACGATTTCCCCAGTATAAGAAAATCAATCAAGTCTTCGAGGCCATCCCCAATTCTGAATTCCGGCAGCAGTTGATTGCCGGAATTTTTTTTGTATAAAAAATAATCCTTTGGGCAAACTAAATGAAAAACCCCCCTGTTTTTTTAGAAGAAGCCGCTGAACACGTGTCAGCGGCTTCTTTGATGTTAAAGCTTTATGATTTTTTTCTACTTTTTGCAGACACATGGAAGGAAAGAGATAAATTATCGTCGAATAATGTATACAAATGTAATATTTAGGGGGATTTTGTTTGAAGAGTAGAAATTCATTAATTTTTATCGGAGAAAAAAAGAGTAAGAAAAACCTGCAGTTCACAAGAAAACCCAGCTTTTACGATGCCATCCTACTTTCAAATCAGTCACCGCAATCACCTAAGGCCCCATCCTATCAATCTATCCCGCTCGACAGCAAGGCAAACATTCAAATCCACTTCTATGATTCCAGCATTCATCTTATCTACCAAAAGCAATCACTAAAAATTTTTTCCCGTCACCGCCATTTAACTGAAACAGAAGTATTCGACCTTTTTCACCACTTTGCCGTCAAAGAAGGTGATAAGGTGTCCTTTTTGAGCTTTTTCCCGAGTGGAAAAGCAAGTACGCGAAAGAGAAAAAAGGTGCGCGTTTTGTCGGAGGAGAAGGAACTGGAGGAAGATGAAGTCGAAGATACATATATTTAAAATTCATAGTTCGAAAAGCTGACACTGTTATGACACAGAATTGACACTTTCCTTTGTATTATGACAATTTGTGATACTCTTTTAATCTATTTGTAACATAACTGGTACATTGTTCTGGTATAACTATAGTACTAAGGAAGGGAGAAAACGTATGCAAACGACAATAAAGCGTATCATTCTCGTGTTACTTACATTGGTGTTATGTGAAACTGGTACAATAGTTACATATGCACAAACCAATAGCCAAGCCCTACATAATGCTAAGCAGCAGCTTCAGCAGCAACAAAAATTAGTAGAGCAAAAAGCACAAGAAAAGCAAACCGTTAATAAAGAAATCGAACAAATTCAGCAAGAATTACAATCTCTATATACATTTATTACACAAAACAAAGAATCAATGGCTAATACGCAAAAGAAAATAGATGCAACCAACCAGTTGATCGAAAAGAAGAAAGAAGAAATCGTCGCCCTTGAGGATAAAATTCTTGCCCGCAAAGGGATTATGAAGCAAAGGGCAGTCGCGCTTCAGCAGAACGATAGCGTGAGCCTTGTGATTAACCTTTTCTTCGAATCTGACAGCATCTCTGAATTCATTCAGCGTGCAAGTGCGGCGTCTGCTTTAATGGACGCGGATAAAGATATTTTAACAGCACAAAAAGAAGATCTTCAGAAGATCGAAGACGATAAAAAAGAGATTGATAGACAAGAACAGAAATTAGAGGAAGATCAAAACGTACTTGCGAAGCAACAGGCAGAGCTTAATCAAAATCTTCAAAAGAGACAGCAAGCCTTAACCGCCATGCAGCAAAAATTAAGTCAAATTGTACAGCAAATGGCACTAGCCGAGCAGGAAAAGGCCGGCATTGAATCACAGATGAAAGACATCCAAGCGAAGATTGCCAGCCAAGCAGCAACGGCAAAAGCGCAGCCAGTATCAGCTCCAGCTCAAAGCAAACCAGCGGCAGCGGTCAAGGGTAAAGAGATGTATGTATCGGCATCCGCATATACTGCTTCCTGCGCGGGATGTTCAGGTATAACTACTATGGGCTACAATCTAAAGGCCAATCCAAACCTGAAAATAATTGCCGTTGACCCAAGTGTCATCCCTCTAGGCAGTAAAGTATGGGTAGAAGGCTATGGCACCGCAATTGCAGGCGATACGGGTGGCGCTATCAAAGGGCACAAAATCGATGTGTTTATGCCAACCCAATCTCAAGCTTTAGCATGGGGCAGAAAAACAGTAAAAGTCATTATTATGCAATAGAATTAAGAAGAGATCCACAAACCTAGAAGGGATGTGGATCTCTTTTTTTGGGGTGCTTTTTGGTGTCAGGCACCACTCGTGGACATTTATTCGATATTGTCCATGTGGAATGGACATCGGGTGCACTTTCTACATCATTTACTTAAGGTCCTTGTTTGTTTAGGATGTTGTCCTCAAGGACGGAGAATTTGTCACCATATACTTTGGTGATGTGTTTTTCGCCCCAGTCGCACAGGGAATTCAGAATCCCCTCCAGGCTCCGGCCATACTCACTCAACTCGTATTCCACCTTTGGCGGCACCTGATTATAAATAATCCGATTGATTACGCCGTCCTCTTCCAGCTCCCGCAATTGCTGGGTCAGCATTTTTTGTGTAATGCTCGGCATAAGCCGCTTCAAATCACTGGTCCGCTTTTTCCCGTGCGTCAAATGACAAAGAATCACACACTTCCATTTGCCTCCAATTACCTCAAGTGTCGCTTCAACCGATATATTGTACTTCTTTTTTTCCATAGGCATAGCATAACATCCTCCTAATTAATAGGCACTAAAAAGTACCTATATTACTTTTAGGTATCTATAGCACTTTAAAGTGCGTACTTCCTAATTACTTGCATATATCCCATAATAACATTTGCAAGTGGAAAAACAAACTAGAGGAGGAAACATCATGCCTTTAAATAAAAGACAAAGCACACTCGCGCTGCTAGCCTTAGCCGTAAGTGCCTTTGCCATCGGAACCACCGAATTTATCAGCGTCGGCCTGCTGCCGCTGATCGCCAAAGATTTACACATATCCGTCACCACCGCAGGACTGACGGTTTCCTTATACGCCCTGGGGGTCACAGTCGGCGCTCCAGTCTTAACATCCTTGACATCGCGCATGTCACGGAAAACCTTGCTGCTGTGGATCATGATTATTTTTATCATCGGCAACAGCATCGCCGCCAGCGCCACCACTATCAGCGTTCTGCTGGTAGCACGCGTGATTTCAGCCCTGTCGCACGGTGTCTTTATGTCCATTGGCTCAACCATTGCGGCGGACCTTGTTCCGGCTAACCGACGTGCGAGCGCCATCTCGATCATGTTCTCCGGCCTAACCGTCGCCACCGTGACCGGCGTGCCGTTCGGAACCTTCATCGGACAACAATTCGGCTGGAGGCTCGCCTTCGTCCTGATTGTGGCAGTTGGCGTCATCGGCTTCTTCTCGAATCTGGCTCTCGTTCCTTCCTTTTTGAAAAAAGGAACTCAGACCAGCCTCCGCGATCAGTTCAAGCCCTTGACCAATGGCCGGCTTTTACTACTTTTCAGCATCACGGCGCTTGGGTATGGCGGGACATTCGTTGTTTTCACCTATTTATCACCATTGCTCCAAGATATAACGGGTTTTAAAGAAGGAACCGTTGCCGTTATTTTGCTCGGTTACGGTGTGGCCATTGCGATTGGCAACATGGTCGGCGGAAAGCTGTCGAACCGCAATCCAATCGGTGCCTTATTCTATATGTTTATCGTCCAGGCCCTTGTGCTTTTTGTCTTGATGTACACGGCCCCTTTTAAAATTGCTGGCTTAATCACGATTATTTTGATGGGACTGCTTGCTTTTATGAATGTCCCAGGCCTGCAAGTTTATGTGGTGATATTGGCGGAACGTTTCGTACCGAGTGCTGTGGATGTGGCGTCCGCCTTGAACATTGCCGCCTTTAACGCTGGAATCGCGATTGGTTCCTACTTGGGAGGAGCAATCACGGATTCTATCGGACTTATCCATACCACATGGATCGGTGCGTTGATGGTTTTGGGGGCAGTTATCTTAACAGGTTGGAGCCGTTCGCTGGAGCGGCGTGACCATAGTTTTTCAAAATTAGAGGAGGTTTGTTAAATGAACTTACAAACAACAACAACACTAAATAACGGAGTAAAAATGCCATGGTTTGGTTTAGGAGTATTTAAAGTGGAGGAAGGCCCTGTGCTGGTGAATGCAGTGAAGTCTGCGATCAAACATGGTTATCGCAGCATTGATACAGCAGCTATTTATGAAAACGAAGCGGGCGTCGGAGAAGGAATCCGTGAGGGGCTGGCGGAAGCGGGGATTTCCCGTGAAGACTTATTCGTCACCTCCAAGGTTTGGAATGCCGATATTGGCTACGAAGAGACCATTGCTGCATACGAAAGAAGCCTTACGAAGCTTGGTTTAGAGTATTTAGACTTGTACTTGGTGCACTGGCCGGTTGAGGGGAAATTTAAGGAAGCCTGGCGCGCACTCGAGACGTTGTATAAAGAAGGCCGGGTTCGGGCGATCGGCGTGAGCAATTTCCAGGTTCATCATCTTGAAGAGTTGATGTCTGAGGCGGAGATCAAACCGATGGTAAACCAGGTGGAATACCATCCGCGCTTAACTCAAAAAGAAGTTCAGGCGTTTTGCCGGGAGCACGGAATCCAGCTGGAAGCGTGGTCTCCTTTAATGCAGGGGGGATTGCTGGACAATCCTGTTTTGGGGGAAATCGCAGGCAAATACGGAAAATCGCCAGCACAGGTAATTTTGCGCTGGGACCTGCAGAATGGCGTCGTCACGATTCCAAAATCGGTTAAGGAACACCGAATTATAGAAAACTCACAGGTATTTGACTTTGAACTTTCGGATGAGGACATGCAAAGGATCGATGATTTGAACCAAAATCACCGCGTCGGGCCGGATCCGGATAATTTTGATTTTTAATTGTGACATTCACGGAATAAAATGTGAACACCGCGGAATAAGTCTGAAACTCCGCGGAATTCCACCGGGAATCGGCGGGAATAATTATGGATTCAGCTGAAATATCATCAAATTCGGCGATATTGAAAAAAACTAATCGGGAAACCATCCCGATTAGTTTTTTTATGGGTAAAAATGCAGGAAGGATTTGAAATTCGACCACGGGTAACATAAGTTTTCAACACCTATATATGTAGTCGAGGGGCTTTTTTAGCATCAGTCAGCACTATCATCTTATCTATTAATATTTATCTTTCTAATCATCCATCAAGCAGTGAAAAAAAAGAACGGAAAAAATCAATTCTACATGACGTAAATGGTATTAATGATACGTTTTAGGTAATTGTAATAGTATACATGATTGAAGGGATGTTTATATTGGAAAAAAAGTTATTAAATTTAGTTCTTGCAATGAGTCTTGCTTCTTTTCCATTCTTATTCAGGGGATCAAAAATGAGAGACAATCTAATTGTTTTTTTCTCAAAAGGTGTTCTTGCCACTTTGGTTGACGCCTTTGTGGTGGGTACCAATAAAGTGGCCTATCCAGTCCGCCCGTTTCCGAAAATTTTTAAAACGAATATTATCTATGATATGTTGTTTTTTCCTATTCTAAGTGTAATCTGGGTTAAAATATCAGAAAATGATAATTTCGGGAAAATCCTGTTAAAAAGTATGATATTTAGTGTCCCTATGAGTATTGCTCAATGGTATTTTGAAAAGAATACCAGATTATTTAAATGGAAAAAGTGGACCGTAATGCACACGTTTGGAAGCATAAATTTTACTTTGTTTACGATTAGAGGATTTTTTTGGTTACTAAAAAAAATAGATATGTTTAAGGCTAATCAAAATGTAACCGATTAGTAAAGCCCTCCTCACTTCAAAAGGGTTTGTGCCACGTCGACAAAGTTACCCATCCCTTCACGAAGCTGCTTTTCATTTACGTATGAATAGCTTAGCCGGATCCAAGAGTGATGGCTGATATAATAAATCATAAACTTAAGGGACCCTAATCGATTAGGGTCCCTATTTCATCCTAAATTCACCAGATCCTTCAGTTCGTCCGTGGACAGTTCGGTGATCCAGTTTTCACTTTGAATAATTTGGTCGTTTAAAAATTGTTTCTTTTCAAGCATAGCGTCGATTTTTTCCTCAAGCGTCCCTGTGCAGATTAGCTTGTGTACATGGACAAACCGCGATTGGCCGATCCGGTAGGCGCGGTCGGTGGCCTGATTCTCAACGGCCGGATTCCACCAGCGGTCGTAGTGGATGACGTGATTCGCCGCCGTCAGATTCAAGCCGGTTCCACCAGCCTTCAGGGACAGTAAGAACACAGGGAACTCGCCGTTTTGGAACCGTTCAATCATATCGTCACGCTGCGTTTTTGATACGCTGCCATTGAGGAACGGTACCTCGACGCCGAAGTTCTTTTTCAACGTGCTTCGAATCATTTCACCCATTTCGATGTATTGCGTGAAAATCAGACAGCTTTCGCCTTGCTCGAGCACCGCTTCAATCAATTCGACCAGCTTTTCCAATTTATTGGAGCGGTCCAGGAGCTGTCGGTCAGCGGATTTTTCTTTTAAATAAAGAGCAGGGTGGTTGCAGAGCTGCTTTAAGCGGCTGAGCATTTGTAAAATTAACCCCTTGCGCTCGAAGCCGGATAATTTTTCAATCTCCGCAAACGTATCATGGATGAGCTGCTCGTATAATGAGGCCTGCTCGGCAGTGAGCGGGCAGTATTCCTTTTGCTCGAGTTTGTCTGGGAGGTTGAGGGCGACCTCTTCATCCTTTTTCGTGCGGCGCAGCAGGAACGGACGAATCATTGATTGCAGCTGCTGCACTTTTTCCTTTTTCTCATCTTTTTCAATCGGAATCACGAACCGCTTTTGGAATTGTCCCAGGCTGCCAAGATAGCCGTGATTGGTAAAATCAAAAATCGACCACAGTTCGGATAGGCGGTTTTCCATCGGTGTTCCTGTCAGTGCGATGTGATGGCGGCCGCGCAGCTTGCGGACCGCCTTCGATTGTTTCGTTTGCGCGTTCTTGATGTTTTGCGCTTCATCGATGGCAATGGAGCTCCACAGCTGCGACTCGAACTCCTCGGAATCCAGGTGGCTCAACCCATAGGAGGTGAGCACAACATCAGCATCTTTGACCTTTTCGGAAAAACCCTCCTCTTTCAGGCGATTCGGACCGTAGTGGAGGTAGACGTTCATCTCCGGAGCAAAGCGCTCGAGCTCCTTCTGCCAGTTTCCAAGCACAGAGGTCGGACAGATGATCAACGCCGCCTTCGTCGGCGTTTTCGCGGGTGCCTCGTCCTTCGATTTCTTGCTCCGTGTAGTGGGAACGGTGTCAGGCACCACGGCCTCCTCATCCTTCACCTTCAACAAATAGGAGATGAGCTGGACGGTTTTTCCGAGGCCCATGTCGTCGGCGAGGGTGGCGCCAAATCCGTACTGGCGTAAAAACCACAGCCAGCTCATGCCGAGCTGCTGGTAGGGACGGAGCTCGCCGTTCAGCCCGGCAGGCACGTCTACCAGCGGTATTTCGTGCACCTCGGATAGCTGCTTCATCATTTGCTTCCATTGACGGTTCAACTCAATTTGAATTTTCGCAAACGCCTTCGGATTTTCTAGTTCATCCTCTGATTCGCCCGCCTCAACCAGCTCCTGCTCGAGCAAATCGCGGACATGCAGGCCTTCTTTTTCAGCCCGTTTCATCAAATCCTGAATTTGGCGGATGAACTGCGGATCGAGCTTTACCCAGCGGCCTCGGATATACACGAGCCTTCTTTTTTCCTCCACCAGCTTGCCGAATTCTTCTTCAGACAGATCGACCCCGTTCATCGAAAAGCGCCAATTAAAGTCAAGCATAGCCTGAAGACCGACGAACGAAGGACGGTGGCTGGACGTTCCTTTCAGCGACGCTTTCACCTTGAGGTTGGCATTTTTCATGGCCTGCCACCAGGAAGGGAGGAGAATCTCGACATCAAGCGCGAGCAGCGTCTCACTTGCCTCCGTTAAAAACATCCACGCTTCTTCCTCGGTAAGGTGTGTTTTAAAATAACCGTCCTCGCCAAGCCATGGAATCAGACGTACCCAGCGCTCCTGCTCGCGGTCCACTTTTTCTAAAAATGGCCGCCACTTCGCTGGTATTTTTGCGACTCCTTCAATATCATAAACTTCATCGGTATTTTTCTTGCCACGCAAAAAGACATCCAGCGTCCAAGCGCCTTCGCCTTCAATCGGTTCATCGAGCCGGAGCCCGATGGTGAACGGAATGTCGCTTTCCTTAATGCCCACCCACTCGAGCCAGCTTTCTTCATCAAAATAGCGGGCCAGCTCACGGCCAGAGATATTTTGCTTTTTCAAGAGGTCGAGCTTTGGTCCGAATAGCTCTTTCATCGCCGAATTTCTGGTGAGATAGGCGTCGAGTGCGCTATTGTATAGATCAGAAATGTAGGTGCGTGTGGATTGTGATGCATTTGGTTCGACCTCTTGTTCCCAAAAAGACGGGTCAAACTCATCCTGGACCCGTTCCGGCAGCTTCCAGCGGAAATCACCGTTCTCCCAGACCGAGAAGTCGGGGAGCCAGTCTTTCTCCAAGATGCCTTCATGCAGGGAATGAGCCGCGGCCAGGCAAAGCTCAGATTGCTCATTCCAGTCCCATTCAATAAAGCGGTTGAATGACTCCTTGGCAAAAAGGGAGACCAGCTGCCAGCCGCTGACTGACACACCGGGGACATCGTCGACTGTCTCAGTCTCAAGGAGTGTCCCGAAGAAGCTTTCCGCATGGCTGCTGAAAACGAGATTCTTCCAGTTGGATGGGTCCATGTTGTTGCCATGCTCATCCTGAGCCGTCAGGAAAAATCGGTCCTCACTTAATTTAGTTGTCAGCAATTTCATAAACCTTGTTTTAAGCATCGTTATGTAAACTCCTTTAAGGGGGAAAGAACATCATAGACGGCTATTTGGAGTTGGAGGGTTGGTGCGTATCTTCCAAATAATGTCTAAATGTACAAAACACCTCTAAAAATAGACAAAAGCTATTAAAAAATAGACAAAGTCATCAAAAAAATAGACAAAACCACTGAAAAAATAGACAAAACCTCAATAAAGTAAAAAGGTTTGTGTGAAAAATCCTCTAGAAACATGCCTAAAAGTACTATTTCATAAAAAATAGGTGAACTTTGGGTATCTTATTTGCGCATAGCCCAATTTTATTTGTGAATCCATGGGGTTTATTTGCGAATCAAAACAAACCATTCATAATGTCCACCCGACGTGGACAAAATGGGGGAAGTGTCCACGCGCGGTGCCTGACACCACCAACTGACACCACCAAAGACACCACCAATAACACCACAGCGCGCTATTCCGTTGATACCTCAATTAACTTGCTCCGCTTGCATTCTTCATGAAAAGCCCGTAATCTCTTGGTGCGTTCCATCAGGGTATCTAAAAAATACTGCCAGTCGTCGACACGTTTCAGCTTTTTGTATATGGTTCGGAGTTTTTTCAGATGCCGGACGGCCATTCGGTAGCTCGCCCGGTTTTTCTGGTCGATTTCGCGCTGGGCGGTTTGGTGGAGCATCGCCAGCAGCACCTCTGGACGCTCCTTCTCGACGATTTTCAGCTTATCCTTCGGCAAATCATAGAATTCCATGCCGACGAAAGCATGGAGCTCGCCCCACCGGTCGTACTGCCCGCGTTCAAACAGTAAATACTCATATTCTGCAAAACTATATGGGAGCGTCTGCAGTAAAGCCCGTTCATACAAGTCCGCCCGGTCGTTTTCCGCACAATAAGAGGCAATCGACCGGAGCGCAGTCCTTGTGAACGTCGTGCAGCTGCGATACCCGCCCAACACCTCTAAATAGCTTTTTATTTTTTGTAAAAATAAATCAACGACCGGCCCGACGCGGCGCCACGCTTTCAAATGACTCAAATAGTCAATCCAATAAACCAGATAGGGCGTGAACGTGGAATCGTTAACCATTCCGAGCATTTTCAAGGCCAGCTCATCGTTTTGGAGCAGAAAATTCAAGTGAATCCTGCCAGCCACAAGCGGAAGAGGATTTTCCCAGTCCTGAAGCTCCTTCCCGCGCGCTTGAATCTTTTCGAGTTCGGCCTCACGCCAAAGTTTCTTTTTAAAAAGCGAGGCCCACAGAAGGCGGTACAAGTAAATCCGCTCATATTCCAGCACCGAAGCACAGGTCAGCAGCTCGAACGCATCTTCCTTCAGTTTCTCGATAAACTCATCAAAGGCAAAAGGCAGCGATTGCACCCCAAATTTGCCGACTAGCTCCTCAGCATCATCCATCAAATTATGGAAGAGATGAAGATAGACACGCTTAACCATTTCCTCACCGTGCCCAAGCTCCTCCGTCAGGACGGCGAGCTTGCGGAAGGAAACCACAATCCCGATCAAGTCATAGAGCATGCGCCATTCCTGTTCGACAGGCGCACTGGCTTGGATACGCCTAGAATAGATATCGAACAACTCGGGAATGACGTAAGGACTCGTGTATTTTTTCGTAGCGAGCAGGGTATCAAAACTGACCTCAAATGAGTGCACCCAGCGGCTGTACTCCGGCTTTAGCACACCGTTCGCCTTGATTAAATCCTTCGCTGTCTGCATGCCCCAGCTCGAGAGCTCCTTCTTCTCCTGCATCGGTTCGCGCCATGCTGTCACCCAGTCCGAAACGCTGCCCACCTTCGCATATGCCGCAAAGAATACAGCCATCTTGTGGCGGCACCAGCCTTCTTGCGGACATGAACATTCGCTTAACGTATAAAAACTGAGGTCGAGCAGCACCTTTACCGGCGTCACATCCTGCACAACCGCTGTAACCTCATCTTTTTCTCTATGTAATTGGGTAACCAGTCCTTGCCGGTACAGCATTAGCCCTTTTTGGACGAGCCGCGCATCCTCGGCAGAATTTGGGCTCAGAAATTCCCGGATTTCCTCTGTAAAGTCATCCATTATTTTATTTTCAGGTGTCGACTCCAAGGCCGCGACCCCCTTTATTTGAAAAATAAATACGTTTGTTTAAAAAAATCAATATTCCTTTATTATACCCAAAAACTTGCGGTTAGAGGAGGGGGGCGCTCGAAAAGCGTATTCTAGGAAAAAAATGACCATACAAAAATCACTAGGGCTATAAGCCTATTATTTTTTTACTAATGAATGGAATCTTACGTCCAAGTTGGCAATATATTTTTCAATGTATAACAATTTAAGGAGGCGATAGTTGGTTTGGGGAAAAAGATTTTTCTATTGGTGCTAAGCCTTTTGCTGCTGCTGCCGGGAGCGGGGCTGGCATCAGCTACTGGCTCAAAAACTATTTCGAAATCCACTAGCAATCAAGTAAAAACTCAAGCGGTCGCAAATGCCAGTGACACGAACACGCCGGTTGTGCAAAATTTTCAAACCTCACCATCAACAGTAAAGCCGAATGCGAACGTGCAATTTACGGCTGTGGTGACAGACGATTCAGCGGTGGAGGGAGTGGATGTCCATCTTTACAGCAGTTCTGGGCAATTCCGTTACATCTCATTGTCCGTCGATCAAGCTTCCGGAAAATGGACGGGTACGTATAAAGTGCAGTCTATCGACGAAAATGGACTGTGGACGGTAGAAGTTTCGGCATGGGATGCAGCCGGCAACTTGATGCAGCAGGAACAAGGCAAAGTGACCATTGTGAATCCGGCCGTGGATGTTACACCGCCTGTCGTAAAGGATTTGCAAGTCTCTCCGAAAACCGCAAAACCAAAGGAGACCATTAACTTTACGGCAAGTGCGACCGATGAAACAGGCGTAACGGCAGCAACCGTTTACCTGACAAGCGACTCCAGAGACTTCCGTGAAGTTCCGTTAAAGTTTGACGCGGCGGCAGGAAAATGGGCTGGCTCGTATCAGGTACAAGACAATGATGAAGCTGGAGCTTGGACAGTGGAAGTGAATGCCAGCGATACCGCCGGCAACGGTACTTGGTTTACCGATCCAAACGGCATTACGAATACGAATGCAAATGCTGACACCACCGCTCCAGTGGTCGATAGTGTCGAGCTTTCCGCAACCCAAGTCAGTCTTGGACAGGAAATTGGTATTTCCGCAGCATTGAACGATGATCAATCAGGGGTAAGTTCAGCAGCAGCTTCTTTAGCAAGTCCGAGCGGCTTAATGCGTTCTGTTGACCTTACATACAATAAGCAGTCACAAAAATGGGTCGGCACGTATAAAATTAGCCTTGCAGATGAGCCGGGTGAATGGACCTTAAGGGCACTGGATGTATCCGACAAGGCCAGCAACCGCACTTGGGATTGGCAGGATGGGAAGACTTTCACCGTCACAAACCCGGATGCGGATACGAAGGCTCCAACGTTTGAAACCGTAACAATAAGCCCATCAAACGTAAAAACCGGCGAAAAAGCAAAAATTGCTGTGACAGCACTCGATGATAAATCCGGTGTGGCAGCGGTAGACGTGCGATTATCAAATCAGGAGCACAATGCACAGGATACAGCGAGTCTCACTTATGACGAGTCGGCACGTGAGTGGGTGGGCTGGTACCAGGCTGCGAAGGATACGATGCCAGGTGTCTGGAAAATAGATTCTATTTTTATAAAAGATAAAGCAGGTAACAGCGCGACCGTTTTTGCCGATGGGTCGTTCACAATTGAATCGGACACAACCCCGCCTGCAAAACCAGAAGTGAAGAAAGTAACGGATAAGGATCATGCGGTCACAGGTACGGCGGAGGCAGGTGCGAAGGTAGAAGTAAAGGCTGGCGGGTCTGTTTTAAGCTTTGCAACTGCTGGTGAAAATGGTGAATTTTTGGTTCCAATTACACTTCAGGTGTCAGGCACCGAACTGAGCGTCACAGCCACCGATCAGGCTGGTAATGTTAGTGATGCCACAGTGGTGGTGGTAAAAGATGTGGATGCGCCTGCTAAGCCGGTTGTGAATGCTGTAACGGATAAGGATAAAGCGGTCACAGGTACGGCGGAGGCTGGTTCCAAGGTAGAAGTAAAGGGCGGGGTCCATGTAATCAATTCAGCGGAAACTGGTACGGATGGCAAGTTTTCGGTCCCAATTCCGACGCAGGTGTCAGGCACCGTATTAACCATTGTCGCTATTGATAAGGTTGGAAACGTGAGCGAGGCTGCAACGATTGTCGTCTCAGGGACAGCGGCAAATCTTGCTGGCTGGGTGTCCCGGGATGGCAAATGGTACTATTATGATCCCGTCAGCTTCAATCTGAAAAAGGGATGGTATAAGGTCGGAGGCACTTGGTATTATTCCAATATCGATGGCGTTATGCGAACCGGTTGGCTGAAGGATGGCGTCAACTGGTATTACCTCAAATCAAGCGGAGCCATGGCAACGGGCTGGCAGAAGGACGGCGGTGCTTGGTACTACCTCAAGCCAAGCGGTGCAATGGCAACCGGCTGGTTGAAGGACGGCAAGTACTGGTACTACCTCAAATCAAGCGGTGCGATGGCAACGGGCTGGCTGAAGGACGGCAGATTCTGGTATTACCTCAACTCGAGCGGCGCCATGGTAACAGGCTGGGTAAAAATCTCAGGAAAATGGTATTTCTTCAATAGTAATGGGACTTTAAGAGGATAAGAGGACTCCCTTGGCCAGATGGCTGAGGGAGTTTTTGTTTGAGGTGGGGGGAGTGGGTGGCAATCAGCGGGTAGATGGGGGGACAATCAGCGGATAACGGTTGTCAATTGGCGGAAAGCGAGTGCCAATAAGCGGATAGAGGTCGCCAATCAGCGGATAACGCAGCCTAATCAGCAACTATAAAAAATATCGGTCGGATAGAAGAAGATATCGGTCACTTCTGCAAACTTATCAGTCACTTCTAGTCCCGCTCCCCCAAAAAAGACACGCTCATCCAATTCATGGTATGATAAAAATACAGAAAATTCAAACTAACCAAATGGAGGCCATGACGATGAAGCATTATAATCAATTAAATAAGGTATTAACCGGGGATGCTCCTGGAGCACCGATTACGCAGCTTCTTGGGATTGAACTAGTTGGACTGGAAGAGGGAAAAGTGGTCATGGAGATGGAGACCTCGGAACGGCTATACAATCCAATGGGGACACTACATGGGGGAATCCTCTGCGACCTGTCGGATGCCGCGATGGGTTATGCGTTTGCGAGCACTTTGGCGGACGACGAAGCTTTTACCACAGTGGAAATAAAACTAAACTTCCTGAAACCAATTTGGAAATCAAAGCTTCGTGCTGTTGGACAAGTTATCAAAAAGGGGAACTCGATCGGCCTGCTCGAATGCCATGTTTATGACGAAAAAGAAAGCCTTGTTGCCCATTCCACTAGTACATGTATGATCTTAAGAGGCGACAAGGCCAAGGGCAGATCGACAAAAGAATAACCTACGACTTTTGGTGGAGAAATAATCCCACCAAAGCACAATGTCTCCAACCAATAAAACCACTAAAATGAAATCATCAAATACAGATTGGTGGTATGCTCAATGAGAAATGCGAAACTATATGAAACCCATGTTTACTGTAAAAACCTAGAAAAATCAATTGAATTCTATCAATCACTCGACCTGGATCTTGCCTATGTGCTTAACGAAAGAAGGGTCGCCTTTTTCTGGCTTGGTGAACCTGGTACAAAAGAGCAAATGCTCGGAGTTTGGGAAGTCCCAGAGGACCAATTTTTCAAAAAGCACTTCGCTTTCGCACTATCGGTAGAACAATTACAAGAACTGCCACAATACCTTGAAAGCAAAGGAATTGAGCTTCGGCCTGCGTTTGGATTTGATGCGTCGGAACCGGTTGTCCATGCCTGGATGCCAGCGGCTTGTTACTACTTCGAGGATCCGGATGGAAACTCCCTTGAATATTTGGCAGTACTAGAAGGAGACCCGCAGCCAGAACTTGGAGTTATCCAGCTTAGCCAATGGAAGCAGCATCAAAATGTATAAAGTAACGAACTCCCTGGTCATATTGGCTACGGGGGTTTTTTTATGTTGGAAAAAACATAAAAGATAGGAAAAATTAGATTTGAATTCCAATGCAGAGGTTGTGACAACATGTATCAACAAATGGAGGAGCTGCATAAAAGCCTTAACCAAATACAGAAAGAATATTGGATTCATACTGATTTATTTTCCTTTCAATGGTGGGTTATTGCGGTTGTCAACTTCGGGCTATTTTTCCTATTCATAGTCCTCATTGACCGACAAAGAATATTACCCATCACCATTGCCTTTCTTGTTGCCTTTATTATAGTTGGTACTTTGGATGAAACAGGAGTTAAATTTAACCTGTGGGAATATCCTCATCAATTATTGTTTTTTACAGCAAGATTTAATGCTGCAGATTTTGGAATAGTGCCGAGCCTTGTCGCACTGCTTTACCAATATTGCAGTAAATGGAAGCCCTATATCATTGGCAATCCTCTTTTATCTGCCCTAATTTCCTTCGTGGGGGCAACTCTTTTTTCCAAAATGGACATATATAAGCTTTTGAACTGGAACTATTTTTACTCATTTCTAGTTAGTCTTGTAAGCTTGATTGTTATTAAGGCAATCGTGGATTTGATTGTAAAAAAGAGTAAAAAGCACAATTAACACGATTATAAAAAACGGCTTCATTAAAAATAAATAAGAAAGTACAAATAGCTCATGAAAAGGATTCCCTTTGAATATATTTTTTTCGTATGCAATTAAGAGGGGGGTGGGTTCTTATGAGCTGGAATCAAGGAAATGCCAATTCAAATAGGAACAGGAAAAATTCAAATAGGCAGACAAGTGTAAGTCCGACTGAGAATACAAACACCGTTCAAACCCACGTGCATGAATTCACCGCAAGCACGAAGTTAGCAGAGGAAGATGATGATCGGCATAATCATCGTTTCGCAGGTGTGACCAGTGAGGTGATTCCGATGGGGGATAGTCATGTTCATACCATCATGGTGAATACGGATTTTTTAGATCATCATCACGAAGTCGCGATTACAACTGGTCCTGCCATCGATATCGGAGGCGGAAAACATATTCATGTAGTTCAAGGAACAACCACGCTTGACGATGGCCATGTTCATGAGCTCTTTTTCACCACTTTAATCAACGCACCGCTTGTATAAAAAAAGCCAGTCCCAAGGTTCAAGGGACTGGCAATTTATTTAATTATACACATAATCATATTTAGAAGAATGATAATGATGGAACTTGTGGTTCGCATCGAAATAATCCATCGACACTTGGAACGCCTTCTTCGTGCTATCCCAAAACACGAGCACAATGACGTCGGCAGAACCGTTCGCTAAATCCTCTGCGCCGAAATCATCAGCATCCCAATTCACCGCCTTATATGTGCCAGGACTGCTGACCTTCAACGTATACAACCAATACTTTTCGCCCTCAATCCCTACCAAATCATGATACCCGGCACCAAGCCGCGATTGCAGATCAGACTGCGTCAACCCCACATCAATCCACTTTTTCAACCCTTCCACAGCCGAAACAACATCCGCATTTCCAGCCAGGGTCATCCGGCCGTTATCCATCAAATAATATCCATCAGCAAAATTCTGCCGCAACATCCCGCCATCACGCAAACTGAAATAATACCAGGCCGAGCCAATCCATTTCCAACCCTTAACCATTGCACCCTTCGAATCCAAGTAATACCAGGTGCCTGACACCAGCACCCAACCGGTCTTCATTGCCCCATGCTGATCGAGGTAATACCACTTGGCGCTATCCAACACCCAACCGGTCTTCATTGCCCCGTGCTGATCGAGGTAATACCATTTGCCGGCATCCAGCACCCAGCCGGTCTTCATCATGCCATGCTTGTCCAAATAGTACCAATGGCTCGCGTCCTTCACCCAGCCTGTCCGCATCGCGCCATCCTCACCTAAATAATACCATTTGCCAGCATCCAGCACCCACCCGGTCTTCATCACACCAGCATCATAAAAATGCCACGTTCCACCCTCAAGCTTCCAGCCTGACGGATTCCCCTCCGCCGAAACCACATTCGGAAACACATGCAGCAGCACAAGAGCCACTAGAACAACCAATAACTTTTTCATTTTAAGCAAACGAACCCACCTCACGTTTCTATTACTGGTTTAGTCTTAATATTAGTTCCAAGCCCCGTAATTCCTTCCAGAATCGTCAGACAAAAACTGCACCCTAAATTTAGCTAGAAACTAGCAAAATTAGATTTTTTCCGGGGAAATACTACAAAAAAAGTCAAAGTTTCAGGAAAAGTACATAGATATTCTATGTATTTGTGTGATACAATTACCAAAAAATGTAGGGAAGAGTGATTTCTAATGAAAAAAAGAATAAAGCCTCTTTTAATAACTTTAATAGTCTTATTTGCATTGTTTATATCACAGGTAAATATTTATTGGATTTACTATTTGCAGGTGCATGTGGGAATCAAACTTTAAAAAGTGTCCCGTCCCCAGGCGGAGATAAAGTAGCTTATGTCTTCTTAAGAGACTGTGGAGCCACAACGAACTATTCACCGCAATTATCGATATTAGCGAAAGATGAAGATCTTGAGAATGAATCAGGAAATACATTTATATCGGATAAAAGTTTTTCGATTGAATGGCTTAATGAAAGTACTCTAAAGGTTACTTATAATAAATCTTCCGAAACCTTCGAAAAGGATACTAGTGTAAATGGCGTAAAGATTAAATATATTGGAGAAAAAATATTTAAAAAGCCAGCCCTTACTTCGGGGCTGGCTCTGTATTCATATTGTCACCTTTTGATAGATTAGAAAATACCTCAAACAGCTGCGTGATATAACTATTAAGCTCGAAACCATCTTCTGTAGCAAACTCAGATAATAACAATTTATTCTCCTTCATTAGCCATTCCCCCTCGATTTCTGAACTATCATCAGTATCGACAAACTAGTAGTCTCTTATACATGGAGTTATTCTACAAAATAAGAGGTGCATTCTACAAAATTCACTGAGTAATCTACAAAATAAGAGGTACATTCTACAAATCTAGATAGTAATTCTACGAATTCCTCCTTATTCTACAATTGCTCATAATCCCATAAAAAAACCCCTCAATAAGAGGGGCAAAAAGGGAATAAACTCTTGGTATCTATATGATTACCATTCTTGCTGAATTTTATACCAGCCTTTCAAATTAGTAATAAGAAAATATAGGAAATATTTCAATTGAAGAACAGGAAAGACTGATTACACAGATCTCGCAATGATGTTGTATGTGGGTGATACACTTAGTCCTTTTAGTTCAGCGGCGCTGATAATTGGGATTTTATGTAAGTTTGGGGCTTTTCTGTATAAATGCAGGAGGGCTCTTTTTATGGTTGGAAAAAAAGGGAATTATCTTATGGTATAATTAGGAAGTTTGTTATAAACTCATAGTTAGGCAATCAGCTTGACAATCAAAAAGGGGGATTCCTATTCTGTGAAAAATATAAGATTATGGGGGCTTTTATTAATAATTTCAATCATACCTATAATGCTTTTATATAATTACATTAAGGAGGAAAGGGCGAAGGCGGCAGATTTAATGTATTTGGACCAAGCACCAAAAGTTCGGGTTGATAATCATAATATAGAAATTTATTCTTTTAATAGGTGTACTTACAGGGATAATCCTAGTCCAATTAATCCTTGTACGACGACTTCAAAAGAAGAAGTCTTAAAAGGGAAATCTCCAATTTTTTTAGAGAAAGGGTCTATCCTTGAGATTACTAGTCCCATCCCGCCACGGGGATTCCAAGACGCAAATACACCTAGGGATGAGATGAAAGGGAATTGGGAGCTTTCTTTAACAAAGGATGGGCGTAATTTAGGACCAACCGATATTAAACTTTCATACAAAGTAACAAAAGAAGATTATATCAATATTACAGAATTACCAACAGGTGCAGGTTATTATTTAGGGGAATTAAGGATAGGTACTCCTTCTGGGAGTATCGAATATGTTTTTCAGTTTAATATAAAGTAATGCATATCAAAAAGACTGCAATATGCAGTCTTTCTGTCTTCATAAATATCAGACTATGATTGTAATTTTTCCAATCCTTTCAAAGCCTGTTCCCAGTCATTTATGTTTGATCCATCCTTCCGTGGTTCCTTAGGTGCCGATTCTTTGTTCGAGCGAACTTTACCGCTCTTCCAATATAGTTTACCCATCCAATAAACAAGGGTTCCGGCCATCATAATCGGTAGGACAGGAAGAAAGCCGATGAAACTAATGATATATCCCAGCCATTTTTTCTTACTAAACCTGCGAAGGTACCAGCCAACTACTAAAGCTGCTAGAGTGATAGAAACGAGTAAAACACTGAACAAAGATAATTGAAAATCGCTAATCCCCAGCATTACACCCCAATGAGAAACAATGGATCCTAAATTACCTGGCACCAGCTCTTTCACATCAACTAGTTTTGCTTGCAGGCCAGACTCCAAGGTATTTATGAAACTAGTAGCGTTCATTACTTACTTTCCTTTAGCAGGGCCAACTCACGTTCAACCGCTTCTTGTACTTCCAAGTTTACCGTTGGGGCAGAAGGGATAAAGTAGGAAGCAGCCGAAGCCTGTGCCTCTAATTGCTGGACATAATCTTCTACTCGGCGGAACCCTTTCAAGGCATTGTCCGTACTGAAGGAAGCGACCACTTTTTGCAGCTGCTGTTGTGCCTTTGCCGCATGTGCACGTGAGATTAGCACCAGTCGTCTGTTCGATAATTCGTTGTATTTTTCAAGCAATGTATCAATTTGTTCACGAAGAGCTAATGTCTGTTGTTTCATTGCCTCATGCTGCTCTTGATAGAGTTTCAGTTTTGCTTCCTGCTGTAATTTTTCTTGAAGAGCCATTCTTGCGATGGTATCTTCACCTTTTTCAACTGCAAGCTCAGCTTGACGTGTACGTTTTGCCACCACTCCCGAGGCCTCTGCGACAAGCAGCTCATGACGTTTTTCTAAGTACAGCTGATGACCTAATGTTTCCTTGGCCTTCTCAACCTGCTCGTCCAATTCACGCATATATTGATTCAATAGAATGATTGGATCTTCCACCTTATCCAATAATTCATGTAAGTCCGCCATTACGATTGTTTTTACTCTATTAAAAATACCCATTTTACTTTTCCTCCTTAGTTATATTCTTTTCCCATGCATCTAGTATTTGTGAGTTGCTGCTAACCACAGGTGCTGCTGTATAGCCGATAGGGCTGTACCCCTTTTGCTTAGAGGAACCTGCTTTCTTAAACAACCAGTAAGCACCTGCCCCAATTGCCAGAACCGGAAGGGCTGCTTTTAAGGCTGCTGCAAGGCCAAGACCAATTAATCCATAACCAGCCCACTTCTTCCAAACTTTATCTCCGGCATGTTTGCGAAGGGAGATACCGAAAAGTGTAATACCTACACCGATAAGGGTTCTTGTCCAACCGAAGTCAAAGCCAAAGCCAAAGCCATGCTTCCCGCCATGCCCCATCATGCGATGACCTCGACCGCCCTGCATCATCCCTTGACCGATGCCGCCCTGGGTCATACCCGGACCTTGACCGCCTTGCATCATGCCTTGTCCAGATCCTCCCTGCATCATGCCATGACCGCCAAAGTGGCCAAAGTGCCCGATACCTGGAAGTAAATGAGAACCAGCCCAGATTGCTGCTGCTCCGACTGGAAGCCAAAATAACCATTTTTTCTTCATTGTGTAATTCCTCCTAAAACTGACATGTATATGTTTTTTTGTTGTTATCTCGCTTACAGGATTGATTATGCACAATGCCCCTTAACTTTTTCTTAATAAAAAATAAGTTTTTAAAGCTTCTGCTTTTTTTATAAAAAGGGTGAAATCTGTAAACAGCAGTAATTGTGGAGGATGGGAATGGTTTAATAAAGGTAGACTGGTTGAACTATGGGAGAAATAATAGGTTTTAGGAAATCCTACGAATAAGCGAGTATTCGGGGGAGAAAATCGAATTATACTGAGGGAGTTTAACAACAGGGTTCAATAAAATACATATTATTAATACAAAAAAGCGTGAAAATACCACGCTTATCATTGTCTTTTTTTAATTGTAACGGGGGCAAGATTTAAGATACTAGAATTAATGAGAAATTAACTCTCTATTTGTTCGACTTGAATCATAATTTTGGTGACGTAATGTTCCTTATGATTCATTACAACTGTATCATAAATATACTCTTCAAAAACATAATCACCTAAGGCTAAATTTAAACGTTCCATCTCTGAAAAAAGTCGCTTATATGTTTTATGTATTGTTTTCTCATCCCCAATATGATATCCAATGAGAAAATCGCCTTTCACAGCCTGAAAATACGGATATCCCACCTTTGGATGTGGTTGCTCAATATATAAAAAGCTATAATTAGAGAATTCTCCCTTCATTACATGCTCCCGTTTCGTAATACCACCTATTGGATATCCTGAATCAAGATGAGATATGTTCAATTCATTAATAAAATCTGAAATAACTTCAATAAATTCTTCATCAGTTACATTTTCAATGTTTTTACTTAGATAAAGTGTTGCTTCCGGTAATTGTTTAAGCGTAATTCGTTGAAAATCAAGGTGTGATGCTTCTTCCATTAATGCAATTTTTGCATCAATCATTCTTTCCTTCATTTCAATCTCCTTACGCTTTTTCACAATCTCTTCTTTTTTTTGGTGCATTAATGATAAAAAACTTTCAGGAGATTTATTTTGTGTATATTGTTGAATATCGTTCAGCGACATACCAAGATCCTTTAATAAATCAATAACAAAGAAAAGCTCTATTTGGTGAATTGAGTAATAACGATAGCCTTTTTCATTTTTCCATAGGGGAGATAAAAGTCCAATTTGATCATAATAAAAGATTGTCTGTTTGTTTACCTTACAAAGCTTCGCAAATTCCCCAGTAGTTAAATATTTGCCATGTTTTTTATCCATTTTTTAGGGTACCCCCTTGACTATATAGTTACTATATACACTAGGATGGAAATTGTAAACAAATGAAAATAATCCAAATTAGTTTAAGTAATTTGTATTGTTAAGGAGAGTGGAAAAGATGAAGACTCATAAAGTCACCTTAGGATTATTATTAATGAATTTATTCATAGCCTTTTTGGGAATTGGTCTTGTAATTCCAGTCTTACCTACGCTGATGAATGAATTAGGCATTACTGGAACAACAGTTGGTTATTTAACAGCAGCATTTGCCATAGCTCAATTGATCGTTTCACCATTCGCAGGGAAAGCAGCAGATCAATTCGGCAGGAAAATTATGATTGTTATTGGCTTATTTATTTTTGGCATTTCAGAATTCTTATTTGGGATCGGAAAAGGAATCGAAATGCTATTTATTTCCCGCGTATTAGGAGGAATTAGTGCTGCTTTCATTATGCCAGCAGTTACAGCTTTTATTGCTGATATTACAAATTTGGATACTCGCCCGAAAGCACTCGGGTTTATGTCAGCTGCCATTAGTACAGGATTTATTATTGGTCCAGGTATTGGTGGATTCTTAGCGGAATTTGGAACACGTATACCATTCTTCTTTGCAGGAGCACTTGGTACCATTGCGGCTATACTTTCTATTATTTTATTATCTGAGCCGAATCGCAGAGAAGATAATAATGAACAAGTCTCCGACAGTAAGATGGGTTTCAAACGAATTATTGCCCCAAAATATTTCCTTGCGTTTATTTTAATTTTTATTGCCTCATTTGGTTTAGCAGCTTTTGAATCGTTCTTTAGTCTATTTGTGGACCATAAATTTCAATTTAAACCGTCCGATATTGCCATTGTTATCACAGGTGGTGCAATTTTTGGTGCAGTTTCACAAGTCGTATTATTTGATTGGCTTACAAAAATTTGGGGCGAAATTAAACTGATTCGATATAGCTTAATATTATCAGCCGTACTTGTCTTTTTAATGACTGTTGTTCATTCATATTTCTCTATTTTACTTGTTACATTTATTGTTTTTGTAGGATTCGATATCTTCCGACCAGCAGTTACTTCATACCTTTCAAATATCGCCGGGAACGAACAAGGTTTCGTTGGTGGAATGAACTCTATGTTTACAAGTTTGGCTAACATTAGTGGACCAATTCTAGGGGGTATATTATTTGATATAGATATCAACTACCCTTACTACTTTGCGACTGTGATACTATCTCTGGGAATAGTTATCACATTGTTCTGGAAGAAGCAAACAAGTGATTCTTCAAATGAAGTGAAGACTAGTGTAGCTAATTAAGCAAATTGAAATAATGTCGAAAATTGTGAAACATTGTACTTAAACGATAGGGTGCAAGAGTAGGTTCGTTTAAGAATAAATAAGTTATTAGCCTTTATTTTAAAACACTTATACATTAATTTTTGTTATTACCTTGTTTCCAAACCTATTTACATACTTGCATGGTTTTAACAAATAATAACAAAAAACTTTAAAGGAATGAGAAAAAATGATGGATTTTTTAGAAGATCTACCTTCCTTGCCTTATCTTTTAAAGGCATCGTTAATTTTTTTGGCTGCAATTATTCTTCTGCGTATTGCTGGGAAGAGATCGCTTGCAGAAACCACGGTTTCAGAAGCTGTGTTAAGGATTTCAATTGGTGCCGTACTAATCCAGCCTTTAGCATTGAGACATGAATGGGAAGCAATTTATGCTGGAACTTTACTTATAGTGGGAATTGTATTAGTAGCAAAAATACAAATATGGTTTCCTAAAACTAGAAAATACATTAATGGAGTACCATCCGTACTTATTAAAGATGGACAGATGAAGTTAGAAGAGCTAAAAAAAGCCAGATTAACGACAGATGAGCTACAAAGTGCACTTCGCCTAAAAAAAATAGGAAATGTCGAAGATGTTGAATTAGCAATATTAGAGGCAAATGGTAAAATATCCGCTGTCCTAAAGCCTAATAAAACACCTGCAACCAAAGAAGATATCCTAAAAATTATGGATATCTTATCCGAGAATGGTATTCGTTCCTCATCACAAAATCAGTCTGAAGCGAAAACGCCACCATTATTTAAAGAAGCTTATTCCGAAGGAGAGATAGTGGACTATAAAACTCAGTTACATTAATTGCTAACTTTTTTCTTTTTACTATACATAAATTAGCTTGTTTACAACTGGTTCTTATATAAAGGATCCAGCTTTTTTTTGAAGTTATTAAACAAACGAGTGGAGGGAGAAAGATAAAAAACCATCTCTATTTAAGTCGTACTTAACCGAAATAACGTAGTAAAAAAGTGCGAGAAGTATAGGGTCATTTATGAATAACAACCCTAGTACCAATCGGAACTAAAGATGATAATTCCAGAACATCATGATTATACATTCTAATACATCCATGAGAGACATTCTTTCCTATAGAAGATGGATTATTTGTTCCATGTATACCGTAATGTGGTCTTGACAATCCCATCCAAAGCACTCCAAATGGTCCGCCAGGATTAGGATCCTTGTTGATAATCGTGTAAGCTCCTGTAGGTGTTGGTGACAATATTTTTCCAACTGCAATTGGGTAAGTTTTTAAAAGTCTGTGATGATCAAAAAGTTTTAATTGGTGTTTTGATGTTGATACATCTATCCATTTCGCCATGAAGATCAACTCCATTTTTTGAATATTTTATGAAGTAAATCAGGCATTTGTTAATTTACAAGAATTAATGGACGGTTAATAAGAAAACAAAACTAAACTGATTCCCAAAACGGATGGTAATTGCACCTTGACGGGGGTAAAAAGACCTAATGTGCATGCTGTAATATTAGTGGCATCGAATTGGAATAATAAGCATGGTAAAGGGGGTGAATAGGTTGGAAAAATTAAAAAAGAACTTGGAACGGAAAAACACGGCCGTCATCGTCGTGGATGTGCAAAACGATTATTGCCATCCCGGTGGAGCGATTGCCAAAAGCGGAAGCGACGTCAGCGCGGTCAAAAAAATGATGCCGAGCTTGCACAGCTTGTTGGATGCGGCAAGAGAGCACTCCGTTCCAATCATTTTTCTGCAGACAAATCATGAGAAGGCGACTGATTCTGAGGTGTGGCTTTCCCGGTTTCCGGATGGTGTCAACCCGATTTGCCAGACGGGGAGCTGGGGAGCGGAATTTTACGAAGTTTCGCCGCAGCCGAATGACATCATTGTGAAGAAGCATCGTTACAGCGGGTTCGTTCATACTAGGCTGGAGTCCATATTGCGAACTCTTAAAATCGAAACATTGATTTTAACAGGCGTCAGCACGAATCTTTGCGTGGAATCAACCGCCAGAGACGGGTTTATGCTGGATTATCGAATCGTGCTCATGAAAGATGCCTGCGCGGCTTTTTCGCAGGAAGAACACGATATGACCTTAAAAACCGTGGATACCTATTTTGGAATGGTGGCAGATACGGAACAGGTTGTTTCCTTTTGGCAGATGCACGCAACCCAATCTCCCCAGTTTTTGACCTAAACGGTTGATGGACAAAAAACGACCATACTTATTAGACAAGCACAACAATTCACGTAAATAAAGACGGCCTTTCGCCTTAAATGCAATCATAAAGATATAAAAAAAATAACCTTAATGGCAGAGACATTTTCAGTCTCTGTCTTTTTTATGGTCTGAAACCAGCTAAATCTGAAGTCTGATATAAAAATCAAGCTCCAGCACAATGATTGAAGCTTTAGAAAAAAAGTAATATGAAATCAAGAAATACCAAATACCCTGCGGGGGTACCACAAAAGTTTACGGTAATACCCAAAAAGAGTGCGGTTTTAATCCTGTTCTAACTTAGTAGAATGTAACACATAATCCGGAGGAGGAATTTAAAATGAAAAGGTTTGTAGCACGTTTCGTTGTTTATGTATTGAGTATTGTTGTGTTTGTGGGAGGGATTGGGTTGTATGGCTTTAAACGGCATCAAAAAGATTTTTACTTAAACGTCCGCCATGAGTCGGTTCCTTCGCTGCAAGGAGTGAAAGTCCCTAAGTATAACGCTCATAAACCTACAGTGGCAGTTGTGATGGCAGATTCATCAATACCAACGGAAGATTTCGATTTTCTCATTCCATACACACTGTTTTCGATGACGGATGCCTACAATGTATATGCTGTTGCACCGGACAAAAACATCAAGTCTTTATCAGGAGGTTTGGATGTGGTCCCGCATTACTCTTATAAAGAATTAGATCAATTATTAGGGAAGAGTCCTGATATTGTCGTAGTCCCTTTCATGCCCATCGTTGATGAAAAAAAATATCAACCAACTCGTGAATGGATTCAGAAGCACTCGAATGAAAAAACCACTTTCTTGAGTATTTGCGGAGGTTCACAGAATCTTGCTGATGCGCGCCTTTTAAAAGGAAAATCAGCCGCCTCACATTGGCAAGCGATTCCAGGATTAAAAAAACAGTATCCTGATACACATTGGGTAGAAGACTTGAGGTATGTTCAAGAGGGGAATGTTTTAACCACTGCTGGTCAAAGCGCAGGGATCGATGGTGTGCTGCATTTGATAGCCAAACAGTTAGGAGAACCTATGGCAGCAAAAATCTCAAAAGAAATCAATTATCCTTCTTATCATTTCGTTCAAAATCCAAAGGTAGACCAGCCTTTTTACGTGGATATTAAATTTGCAACATATTGGCTAAATCTTGGATTCCATTGGAATAAGAAACAGATGGGTGTACTACTTTATAAGGGTATGGATGAATTAGCTTTATCTTCTATCTTTGATTCTTATGGAGACACCGGAACGACACAGATATCAACCATTGCAAATTCAGATGCTCCTATTGCCACTAAACATCATCTTAATATCGTGGCTCGACATCAAATTTCGAATGCACCAAAATTAGATAAAATGATCATCCCTGGCAGCACGGCTAAATCACTCGCCGAGGCAGATATAAAACGTTGGAGCGAAAAAGGTAATGCTAAAGAAACAATTTTGATTCATAGTGATTCACCAAACAGATTTGTATTTGAAGCGCCATTGGAAGACTTAGCTAAACAAGAAGACGTTTTAACTGCCAAGCATGCGGTGAAACGATTTGAATATCATGAGAATGGCATCCATCTTGTGGGCAAACCATTTCCTCTTGAAACATACGGCGGTATTCTTCTAACCGTTTTACTAGCTTTGTTGACCGCTTTCTGCATTGACAGACGATTCATTATGAAGAAAACCATTTTCAAATCGGTAAACAAGTCAGTTAACTGAACGGCTTTTGAGCGGTAATGAGTTTTTTGGTTCTTGGTTTTCAGGAAATGGAAAAACACAGCTTGTGCTCGTTGGCGGAAAAAGGTTGAATTTAGGGGATTTATCAACGAATCCGCGCACATGGTTTACAACGGAAGATATAATTACGAGCGTAATAGTTTTAAGACGGAGCTGTCATTTTGGCAGCTTTTCTTGTTGTACAAATGGTGCGCGTAAGGGAAAGAACGGGTAGAAGGTATTTGTATTGTATTACCAGAATATAAATAAAACACTTAAAAACTAAGGTTAAGGAGGGTTCGTAATGGATAAAAGAGTTCTATTCGACTTTGAAATTGAGTTTACTAATGGCGGTGGAATTCAAGGGCAGGAATTCCGCCTTGATATTGATGGAGATGACATTTCTGATGAAGCGTTAGCTAGGTATATTGTAGAAGATATGCGGTTGCTAATGGTCGGTAAAGTAAGAATACTTAATAAGAAAATCATAAATGAAAAACATAAGAGAAGACCTGCTGACGAGAAATAATAAAAGATTATTTTACGGTTTATGCTGAAAAATAAATGAGATTTTACAAAAATTAGTGGATATTTTTAATGTTGTCTGACTATAAGGAGGAAAAAAACTGTGTTTAATAACGAAAGACCTAGAAGAATACTTTTAGATCTTGCAGTTACTTTAGATGGATTTATTGAAGGCCCAAAAGGTGAAGTAGATTGGTGCATTATGGACCCTGATATGGACTTCCATAATTTCTTAAATCATATTGATACTATTTTTTATGGAAGAAAAAGTTATGATTTATGGGGGCAGTATACCCCTGATATTGAAGTTTCTGATTCAGAAAAAGAAATTTGGGAATTGGTACATAGTAAAGAGAAATATGTGTTTTCCAAAACACAAAAAAAGTCTGAAAATAACGTAACATTTATAAATGAAAATATTGTGGAAGAAGTAATGAAATTAAAGAATAAGTCAGGAAAAGATATTTGGCTTTATGGTGGGTCGAGTCTTATTACAACCTTTTTAAATCTAGGGCTTGTTGATGAATTTAGATTATCTGTTCACCCAATTATTTTGGGGGAAGGTAAACCCTTGTTTATTGACATAAAGCAGCGGGTGAATCTAAAACTGGTTGAAACAAAAAGGTTTTCTTCAGGAGTTGTTCAATTATGTTATCAACTGAATGAGAATCTAAAGTGATTAAAAAACAGAATGCCGTGTAAGTGGCATTCTGTTTTTTATGACTCTGGATAGTAAACAATCATACTTAATCTTGTAAGATCATTACTTGGATTTGAATAAGAATGCGGGTTGTCAGCTTTGAACTTAATAGAATCACCTGTTTGTAAAATATGTTCCTTGTCATTAACAGTCAGACAAAGAATACCATTAAAAACTGTTATACATTCTATGGCTCCAGAATTATGGGGATTTGCTATCAAACTAGCTGAAGGTTCCATTTCAACTGAATACATTTCAAAAGGCTTTTGATCCTCAAAACTAAAGTAAGGAAAGAGACGATACAAACCTTTATCTTCTAAGAGTGGGTCAATATTTTCTTTTCTAACAATTTCAGTGTCAGGAACTTCGTACTTCATTAGAGAAGTAAAAGGTATTTTTAATCCATCAGCAATTTTCCATATTGTAGTTATAGTTGGGTTGGACTCTTCTTTTTCAATTTGCCGTAAAAGGCTTTTACTCACTCCAGTTATGATCGACAAATCCTCCAAACTCAATTTCCTTTTTTCTCTAATCCTTCTCAAATTATTTGATATGATTCCCTGAATTTTTTCCAAATTTAGAAACCTCCCGTTGTACAATATAATAACCATATTGTACAATAAAATAAAACAATATATTGTTCGTTTTGGTCACTATAATAATTTTATCATTAATACTAAGTTTGTGGGTGATGTTTTGATTCGGAATCGTATTCATTATAGTTGGATAATTTTAATCGTTTCTTTCTTCTCTATTATTGCAGCTGGAATTGTAAGGTCATCTTCAGGGGTCTTCATAGAACCTTTCGAGAATGAATTTGGATGGGACCGTTCGGTTATTTCACTGGCTTTTGCTGTTGGTTTATTTTTGTATGGTATATCAGGTCCTTTTATGGCAGCGCTAATTGAAGTATTTGGTTTAAAGAGGATCATGGTGTTATCAATGGCAACATTGTTGACCGGTACTTTGCTTACCTTTATTATGCAACAGTCGTGGCAACTAATTATCATTTGGGGCATTATTATAGGATTAGGTTCAGGGTTATTTTTAACCGTACTAAGTCCATATGTAGCGAACCGATGGTTTGAAAAAAGAAGGGGACTGGCAATAGGAATATTAACAGCAAGCACAGCAACTGGGCAGTTAATACTGCTTCCCATTATAGCGATCATTATAGATCACTATTCGTGGCGTTGGGCGATTGCTTTAATAATGATTCTTAGTGTG
The DNA here is from genome assembly GCF_019969725.1 of Neobacillus bataviensis. Next base: position 52,902 of record NZ_JAHXYW010000012.1, on the reverse strand, counting down.
ATTATGCTAGTAATCATATTACTTTTTATGAAAAACTCTCCTAAAGAAGTTGGTATTCTACCTTATGGTCTTGAAAAGGAAACAGAAGAATATATCGTTGAACAGAAGAAAAATCCTATTATGATTGCTTTCAACGGATTATTTGAGGCAGTAAAAGCGAAAGAATTTTGGTTGTTAGCAGGTAGTTTCTTTATTTGTGGACTTTCAACAAGTGGATTAATTGGCACCCACTTTGTATCTTATTGTATCAGCTTCGGCATACCTTTGGTGACAGCCGCATCGCTGCTTTCGTTTATGGGGGTTTTTGATTTAGTAGGAACAACACTTTCTGGTTGGTTGTCAGACCGTTTTGATAATAGATGGTTATTATTTTGGTACTACGCCTTAAGAGGTGCATCCCTTGCTCTACTTCCTCTTGCGTTGTCTGAAGGTTCCTACACTTTACTTGTTATTTTCGCTATATTTTACGGGTTAGATTGGATTGCAACCGTACCACCAACGATTGGAATATCAAGGCGAATTTTTGGAGTTGAAAAGAGTGGAATAATATATGGATGGATTTTTGCTTCACATCAGGCTGGTGCAGCAGTTGCAGCCTTTGGTGGTGGACTGATCTATAAAATATTCAATTCTTACACTTGGGCATTTTTCTTGGCAGGAATATTTTGCTTATTAGCAAGTTTGTTTGTAATTGTCATTAAAAAGCAAACATCTGAGATAATCGTTAAAGAGGATTCTTTAAAGATATAACATTAACATGCTCGTTGGACGAAAAGGACATTCCCGGTAGTACCGAGATGCCCTTTTCTTGTTATGTTAGAAGTTAAAGTCTAGAATCATCTTACTGGTTTCGCCTGTAAACTTATAATTATAAGACCCTTTTAAGTTTTTTAAGTCACCGGTTGCTTTGATAATTGTTGCTGGAGAATCTAGATTTCCTTTATCAAATATTCCTTGCTCTATAGCCGTAAATGTCCCTTGTTTTCCCTTATAAGTTCCTTCGAAATGCAGAAATCCGGAAATTTTAGAAGTGGCCAAGTGACCATCATCAATAGTAGAGTCTATATAAAATAATAGATATTCAACAAAAGCTTTTCCTGTTAATTCACCCTCAATATCATATTCGACATGGGCAATATTAATAGGAAATTCTTTTCTAGTGTCGTCTACTGGCTGTTCATCCCATTTGCTTACTGTAAAAGATACCTCCATACGTAAATCTCCCTTCATTTTTAAATAGTAATTCACTTCTAGTATAATATCCAAAAAGTACCATTATCAATAATAGAATTGGAGTGTTTTATTTTTGTTAACCAACAATATCCTTAAATAGAGGATTTTTAGCTTTCGTTAAAGAAAGAGTTAATAAAAAGTAGTGTGAGGGGAAGGAGATTATTTGGAATCAAGTAACCATATCATTCAGATAAAGCCTTGGGAGGATAATGACCTTGATTTACTTTTTCGTATAAACACTCCAGAAATGATGCAGCATCTTGGTGGTCCGGAGAGTAAAGAGCAGATTTTGAATCGACATAAACGATATCTTGAGCTTGGTAATAGAGGGAGGATGTTCAGCATTAGATTTTTGCCAGAATTAGAACCAGTTGGTTCTGTGGGTTATTGGCAAACAACTTGGAACAATGAAAGTGTATATGAAACTGGCTGGAGCGTTCTACCCTCATATCAAGGGAAAGGAATAGCAACAAGAGCGGTAAAGTTAGCGATAGAAGAAGCCTCTAGTGAGAACAAATACAAATACATTCACGCATTCCCATCAATTCAAAATCCTGCTTCTAATGCAATTTGTCAGAAGCTGGACTTTGAGTTTATCTCTGAATGCGAATTTGAATATCCACCAGGAAGCTTTATGCGGTGCAATAATTGGCGTTATAATTTAATAGGACAATAGCTATATTAAAATTTCTCGGATGAATTACCTAAGGAGTGGTAAAAATGGCGCGTGTTTTATTTATTAATGCCGGATCGGAAGGACATATCAACCCAACCATTGGAGTTGTGCAAGAGCTTATTTCGCGCGGTGAAGAGGTTGTGTACTTTACAATAGAAGCTTTTAGAGACCGAATGGAGAAGACGGGAGCTGATGTACGCACATTGGACGGTCAAAACTTTATAAAAGCTTTTATCTCGGGTGGTAGAAATTATTTACTTGAAAGAATTAATGGTCTTATACATACGGCAGATATTGTTATTCCCAGCGTGCTTGAACAGATTGAAGGAGAACAATTTGATTACATTATCCACGATTCCATGTTTGGTTGTGGACGGTTCCTTGCCCAAATCCTAAAGCTTCCGGCCATCAATTCTTGTACTTCCTTTGCGCAGACAAAGGAATCCTTCGATCAAATGTTAGAACAGCTTCCTAAAAGCATTCCGACAGAACGGCTTAAAGAAATAAACGATGAATATCAAAGCCTGACGTCAAGGTTGAAGGAAAAATATGGTGTCGAGATCCCTTCTCCTTACGAAGTTTTTTGTAATCCTGCACCATATACCATTGTTTATACAACTAGGGAGTTTCAACCATTTGGAGAAGTATTCGACCAAACCTACAAATTTATAGGTCCATCCATCTCGACACGATTCACTCAAGAAAACGTTGACCTTTCGGCTATCAAGGGAAAAAGCCTAATTTACATTTCACTGGGGACTGTCTTTAACCAAGCTATTGATTTTTATAAGCTTTGTTTTGAAGCATTTGGGAACAGTGATCATACCGTGGTCATGTCGATTGGGGAAAAAACTCAACTAGCTGATTTGGGGGAGATCCCCCAAAACTTCATTGTGAAAAATTACGTTCCACAAACAGAGGTACTAAAACACACAAAGTTATTTATCACCCATGGTGGAATGAATAGTACCAATGAGGGTCTCTACTACGGGGTTCCGCTAATTGTCATCCCACAAAGCGCGGATCAGCCGATCATTGCCAGGCAGATCGCCAATATCGGGGCCGGTATTCAATTACAAATGCAAGGTTTGACGGCAAACCAACTGCGTGAAGCCGCAGATCATGTGTTAAACGATCCATCATTCCAAAAAGCTGTTTCAAGTATAAGAGAATCCATTCAAAAAGCGGGTGGGTATCAACAGGCTGTCGAGGAGATTTTTGAGTTTAAAAGAGAATGCGATATAGCTTAAAAAGGTCAGGATAAATATATCCCACTTTTGGAAACATATTATCAATAATTCCTAAAGGTGGATTAAATGAACAACTATACAAATGATAATACTGCCAGACGATATAAAGCCCATGTTAGTATTTTAGGTACAACACAACTACATTTACGAAATCCTTATATTATTGCTTGGTGGTCCGCAGCGTTCCCTGGATTCGGGCATATGCTATTATCAAAATATCTTAGAGGATATGCCTTATTTATTTGGGAAGTTATCGTTAATCTTAAAGCCCATGTTAATTCTGCAATGATTTATTCCTTTCAAGGGAATATAGATATGGCAAAAGAGGTATTAAACACAAGGTGGCTCCTTATGTATATTCCTGTTTACCTTTTCGGTATTTGGGACAGTTATCGGACAACAGTTGATATGAATAGAGTCTACATTTTAGCGGAAAGAGAGGATCACCGTTTTAATTCGTATGTAATGGGGGCATTAGAAATTAACTACCTAGATAAACGAAATCCAGTTGTTGCCGTTATGTGGTCAATGTTTATTCCAGGTTTGGGTCAGCTCTATATTCACAGGATATTAACGGCGATATTTCTCATTGTATGGTTAGTGGTATTTCATTATCAATCGCATTTTGCAGAAGGTATTTTACTTTTGATATTAGGTAAAGTAAAAGAAGCTACCTCTGCTTTAAAACCAGAATACCTCCTTTTTATGCCTTCACTTTTTGGGTTTGCTGCTTATGATGCTTATGTTAATACAATTGAGAATAACAAGCTTTTCGAAAGAGATTTAAGGAATCATTTAACCAAGAACTATCAATCGGTGGGTTTTAAAATATTAAAAGGACAAAAAGTGAAGTGATCCCAATTGCAGCTTTTTTCAACATTTGAAACCACTAGTTATTTAGAAATGGCAATTTCAACGTTAGAAAAGAAAGGAATTAAAAAAGAAAGTATATTTGCTGTACCTCTGGATAATAGAAAAGAAGAACGTAAAATTTTTGATACCCTGCATCGCTCAGATGGGACTTCCCTTATTGATATTGGCATGGGGATTGGTACTGCTTTCTCGGTAATTGGAGCAAGTATTGGATTTAAATTAGCTTGGGGTCCCATTTATTGGGGACTGATTGGTGCATTTGTTGGGTTTGTTCTTGGCTTTGCTATTCGGCTTTTTATGGAATTGGTTGTAAAGAAAAATAAAAGAGGTATGAAAGGCAAACACTCTGAAATAATCTTAATTATTGATTGTGAAGAATCACAAGTTGAATTAATTGAGAATATACTTTGGAGTCATTTTGCTTTAGGAGTAGCCAAAGTAAAATAACGGGTAGCTTAATTGAAAAAACAGCAGGACAGTCTAAACTAACCAACTGTCCTTGACTGATGGCATAACTAGATTAAACTTCATTCTCTCTCTTCGTGATTACTGTTTCATCACCACATCGGTTACATGTAAACCAAGTTGCAATATATCCCCATCCATCGGGTCTCTGATTTGTTTCTTCATAATCGTGACCTTTTAATTTACAGATGATTTTCGCTAAAATACCCATCATAAAAACCTCCTTCAATTAAAAGTTAATTTTTTATTTTTTTCATCTATATGCTCCAAGGCTTGTAATCGTTGTTTTAAGTTTTTACTACAAACATTACAGGGAAGTAAACTTTGAAAATGAGTAACTTTATATCTTAAATACGGTGAAGGTTATCAGAATATATCCTCAGCATGCAAAGGGGGATTATTTACCATAGGCTAAATTTCTTTATGTTTTTAGACCGTCTTGCTATAATAAATACTACAGTTGTAAAAGTAGGAGGGCTATCATGAAGGATATTCCACAAATATCAGAAGCAGAATATGAAGTGATGAAGGTTATATGGAACTTTGAGCCGATTTCGACTCCTGAGGTAGTGGAGAAATTATCAAATAAAAGTGATTGGAAGCCAAATACCATTCACACCATGCTGGCGCGCCTAGTTAAGAAAAAGGCTTTGCACGCAAGAAAAGATGGCCGAGTGTTTATTTATTCTTCGCTGGTTGAAAAGCACGAATATGTTGAGCAAAAAAGTAAATCCTTTTTGCAGCAGTTTTTCGGAGGCACGTTAAATTCAATGATATTAAATTTTATTGAAAATGATAAGTTATCGAATGAAGATATTTCGGAATTAAAGAAAATATTATCCATGAGAGACAGGAAAGGTGAAAAATAATGGATACCATGCTGCTGCGGATTTTAGTTAGTACAGTCGTGGTATCCCTCCTTATTTTCATCATTCTGTTAATTAAAAAGCTATTAAACAATCATATGACGGTGAAAGCACATTATCATATTTGGTATTTTCTTTGCATTCCAATCCTTGCTGCCTTTACACCTTGGAATTATTTTCGCCTTGGAGAAGGAACGAGCTATTTTAAAAGCTTACTTTTTTTTCATAGAGACCCGCCATCGAAGAGTGAAAGAATGAATGGAGTGGATGCCTCTCAGGCGCCAAACAGCAATTTATTACATGATTTTACTGTATCGGTAAACAAGTCAACGCCTGATTTCGTCTACCATACATTTTTTACAGTTTGGGTCATTGGAGTGGTTCTTTTTGTTGTGGCTGCTGTTTATTCAAACTATCAAATCTATCAGATGAAAAAGTCAGCTACAGCTGTTCATAACCAAAAGTTAAATGATCTATTAGAAGCGTGCAAAGAGTTGGTTGGGGTGAAAAGAAACATAAGGCTGCGGGAGACCTCTCTTATTACCTCGCCTATCACAGTGGGGATTTTTCAACCCTATATTTTTTTACCAAGCAAAACGGGGGAAGCATTCTCGTTAAATGAATTAAAGTACGTGTTTTTGCACGAGCTGTACCATCATAAAAGCAAGGATCTGTTCGTGAATTATGTCATGTGGTTGTTTCGTATTATTTATTGGTTTAACCCTTTCGTGTGGTATGCCTTAAAAAGGATTCGATTCGATCGGGAATTAGCCTGTGATGCTTCCGTTTTAAATCTCTTGGATGAGAGCGGATATATCGAATATGGGCATACCATCATTCGGTTTGCAGATAAAAAATATGATCGTACCCTTGAACATTTTGCTCCAGGTATAGGTGGCACAAAAAAACAAATCACACAAAGAATCCAGTGCATTGCAAGCTTCTCTAGCGATTCTCTATTATTGAAATGGAAAAGCAAAGTCATCTACGCTCTTTTAGGAATTGTTATGCTATTGCTTGCTCCAATCACTACCGTTATTGCCAGCCCAAATGATGTGTATCGATTTAGCGGCAATAATGCGGTCTATGAAGATTTAAGCTCTTATTTTAAGGGCTACAAGGGAAGCTTTGTGTTATATAATCCCTCTAAAAACCAATATCAAATTTATAATCGAGAGATGAGTGAACAGAGGATTTCTCCTGATAGCACTTATAAAATATATTCTGCCTTATTTGCATTGGAATCCAATGTGATTTCAACGAATAACAATAAACAGGTTTGGGACGGGAAAAATTATCCCTTTTCAGAATGGAATCAAAATCAAAATTTAGCGACTGCCTTGAGCCGTTCCGTTAATTGGTACTTCCAAAATACAGATCGGGAGGTAGGGAGAAAGCAGCTGCAAGATTATTTTCACAAGATAAAATACGGGAATGAGGATCTTTCAGGGAATTTGGATAGTTACTGGATGGAATCTTCCTTAAAAATATCACCCATTGAGCAAGTCCAATTATTATACCAATTAGAAGAGAATCAATGGGATTTTAAAGCAGAAAATATCAAAGCGGTAAAAAGGGCAATGTTAATCGATGTCCAAAAGAATGGACGGTTGTATGGTAAAACGGGAACCGGCATGATTAATGGAAAGAACGTAAATGGCTGGTTAATTGGCTTTGTCGATAAAGGTGAAGATCGTTTTTATTTTGCCATTAATATTCAAAATAGGAATGGGCAGGCCCAAGGAAGCAAGGCAGCGGAGATTGCCAAGCAGATCCTGCATCATAAAAAGATATATTAATAATGAACCCCAGAAAGGTTTATCCCACCTTTTTGGGACTTCTTTCAGACTAAATACTACAATTGTAGTATTTAGGAAACTTTGTACACAAACTTCCCAGAAAGGGCTGATGCGCTTTGAAGCAGAAAAGGCAGAAAGAAAATATAGTAAAAAACCCAATCCGATGGAGACTGAATGGCCTCTTTTTCATGGTCTTTGTTCTTTTTTCAATCCTGATTCTCCGCCTGGGCGTTCTCCAAATTTTCAAAGGGGAAGCCTATGCGGCTCAGGCAGAGAAGACCGATGTGACGCCCGTCAGCTATTCAGTTCCGCGTGGAAAAATATATGATACGAATCATAAGTTAGTGGTCTACAATATTCCAGAAAAGGCGATTATCTATACACCGCCGAAAAATCCGCAGCCGGGCGAATTGCTTGAACTGGCCCAAAAGTTAAATACCTTTCTGGTCATGACTGATAGAGAAATCAATAAAGTAACCGATCGGGATTTGAAAGATATCTGGTTGTTGGTACATAACAATGGCACGGATTTAATCACAAAGAAGGAGGAGAAATTATACAAACAGGAAAAGCTGAATGACAAGGATTTATATCAATTAAAATTGAACCGCATTAAAGAAAGCGATCTCCAGTCAATGGACAGAAACTTGGCATCCATCTACCGAAAACTTTCTTCTGCCATCGCTTTAACGCCGACGATGATTAAAAATGAAAATGTAACAGAGGAAGAATATGCGAAGGTCAATGAAAATCTGGAAAATCTGCCGGGTGTGGATGTCACGACCGATTGGAAGAGGGGCCGCACCTACGGGGAAACGTTTTGGAATATGCTTGGGGACGTAACGAGTGCAGAAGAAGGCCTTCCGGCTGATAAGGTAGAATACTATACGTCTAAAGGATACAAACTGAATGACCGCGTCGGGAAAAGCTATATTGAAGAGCTTTATGATGGGGTGTTGCAAGGCCAAAAGGAAAAAGTGAAAACGGTGACAGATACAAATGGAAATGTGGTGAGTACAGAGACTGTATCGGAAGGGAAGAGCGGCAAGGATATTGTTCTGACCATTGATATGGAGTTCCAAGCCCAAGTGGAAAAAATTATGCAGGAAGAGTTAGTCAGTGCGATCCAAAAGCCGCATACGGATACGCTTGACACGGCCTTTGTTGTGGCGATGGAACCGAAAACAGGCCGCATTCTTGCAATGTCAGGAAAAGTGTATAACAGGCAGTCCCGGGAGTTTACCGATTTTACACCGGGAACCTTCACTTATGCGTTTGAACAGGGGTCCGTTGTAAAAGGGGCCACCGTATTAACCGGATACCAAACGGGTGTCAGAGATTTCGGGGAAATCGAGCTGGATGAGGTCATGCGATTTAAGGGGTCAGGAACCTTTTCCTCTTACCAAGTCATGAACAGAATTAACGAATTAGAGGCATTAGAGCGTTCCTCAAACGTTTATATGTGGAAAACCGCGATAGAAATTATGGGCGGCAAGTATGTCCCCAATGGCACATTGAATATCAATCCGAAAAAAATTGAAACCATCCGCTATTATTTCAACCAATTTGGCTTAGGCATTCCGACCGGAATTGGTTTTAATAATGAAACGGCAGGAATTAAAGGAACCAATACAAGCACCTACTTTCAAATTGCCATCGGACAATTAGATACCTATACACCGATGCAAATTGCCCAGTATATTACAACGATTGCCAATGGAGGATACCGGATGAAGCCCCAATTGGTGAAGGAGATTCGTGAACCTAATAAGAATGGCACTGAACCGGGCAACGTCATCGATGAAATTGAACCAATGGTGTTGAATCAGGTGGATATGAGTGAGAAGATGCTAAAGCGGGTTCAACAAGGTTTTTGGCTGGTTACCCATGGTTCCAAAGGAACAGCGAGAGGATATTTTAAAAACGAACCCTACAATGCCGCAGGTAAAACCGGGACCTCCGAGTCCTATAAAAATGGGGTGAAGACTTGGAATCTTTCTTTTGCTGGTTATGCTCCATTCAATGATCCCGAGATTGCCATTGCCGTTATTGTACCAAATGCCTTCCGTGATGGTTATGCTCAGCCGCACAGTGCCGCTAATATCATCAGCCAGCGGGTCTTTCGGGCATATTTTGACCTTAATGAAAAAGGACAGCTAACTACAAAATGATATTGACATCTTTTTATTACACGTGTAATATAACATGCGTGATTAAATACTACATATGTAGTATTTATATTTTCAGAACATCTAATAATAATAGAAAGAGGTTAAGAACTTGAGGAAAACACATGATATTTTCAGCAAAAATAATTTTATATTTGCCCTGCTATTGCTAGTGGTTGCAATTGTACCCCTTACCGGCTGGTCAATGAGCACCAATAACCTTTCTGACAAGCCCGAAAAGGCAGTCACAAAAACACCTGCACACCAAATACACCGTGAGTTTGCAGAACTCGAGAACAAATATGATGCCCGGCTCGGAGTTTACGCTATCGATACAGGGACACATCGGACGGTCTCCTATCGGCCTAATGAGCGGTTCGCTTACGCATCTACTTATAAAGCTCTAGCCGCTGGTGCATTGCTGCAGCATTACTCAATTGAACAACTCGACCAGTTAGTCACATATAAGAGCGAGGACATAGTTTCGTATTCACCCGTCACATCGCTTCATGTAGATACCGGGATGACTCTTCGGGAAGTTATTGAGGCCGCTGTTCGATATAGCGACAACACCGCAGGGAACCTTTTATTAAAGAAACTGGGAGGCCCTGAGGGATTTGAAACAGCACTGAGGCAGATTGGCGATAACGTTACCCAGGTTGATCGCTACGAGCCGGATTTGAACTCAGCAGTTCCTGGAGATACACGTGACACCAGCACACCAAAATCACTTGCTACGAGCCTCAAGTATTTCGCAGTTAGCGACTTGCTCCCTACTGAAAAACGTACAATCCTGACAGATTGGATGCGGGGAAATGCCACTGGAGATGCATTGATCCGGGCTGGTGCACCAACAAGTTGGGAAGTCGATGATAAGAGCGGGGCAGGAAGTTATGGAACGCGGAATGACATTGCGATTGTTTGGCCGCCGAATAGAGCTCCCATTGTCATCGCAGTCTTATCTAGCCGCGATACACAGAATGCCACCTATGACAATACGCTAATTGCAGAAGCTGCCAAGGTCGCACTTAACGCTCTGAAGTGAAGAGATAAATAAATTTACTTATCATTAATTCTCGATTGCATCAGTCATCATATACAATCATTAGAAAGATTAGTATGTGCTGACTGATAAGAGCTTATTTACAAAAGCAATATCAGCTACTTTAAAAGGTTTCCCTTCCTCAGGTTTTTTATCATAGAACTTTCGTGGGTGTTTTCCTGAAAAATCTAGCTGTTTTTACGGCAGCCTAGTCTAATAAGGGTATTTTAAATAATAATCTTTCAACAAATTTCGATAGGTAACAGCAGCTGGTGGTACCGGTGGTGGAGGAATAAATGGAACCATAATTGGCTTATACCATGGATGGTAGGGATGCAAAATTATGTAATAAACCATTAATATCATCCTTTCAATCAAAGTTACAGTAATTTATGAGTGTTCACCCAAATATGATTGGATGGATGCCTAGATTATTAAATTACCAATAATTATAGATAAGAGAGATGGAAGATCCATCTCTCAATAGTTAAAACTATTGTATCCAAAGTTTAAATAGTCCTTCAGTTACTCCTAAGTTGTACATATAAAATATCCCAAACCCAATACTAATTACACCGGTTATTTGGGTAAGTGTTTTATTCAGAGTTACTTTTTTGGCACTGAAAACGAATGGAATCCCAATGATGGTGGTAAAGAAAAGCATTCCAATAATGGTCCCTGCACCAAATATAAGAATATAAACAGCCGCTTCCCAAACACTTTTTACGGTACTCATCGTTAATAGAACCATCGCTCCACTACCAGCAAGACCATGTACTAAGCCGATCACCAAGGATTTTAAATAGGAAACATGTTTATGCTGGAGTTTATGCTCATGTGTACCATGATGTTCATGAGAGTGGACATGTTTATGGTTTTCTCCATCGTGATCATGCTGATGTAAGTGGATATTTTTAAAGGAAAGAATCGTTGAAGCGCCAAGATAAACAAGCATGATTCCTACTAAAAACTCTAATGACATAGCCCATTTTTCAGGTATTTCACCCTTCATAAAGATAAGAATAATGCCAATAATAAATAATGTAGCGGTATGACCTATTCCCCAGAATACTCCTGCTAAAGACGAGCGAAATAATTTTTTACTTTGACTAGCAATGGTAGATACGGCGATTACATGATCTGGTTCTATTGCATGCTTGATCCCAAGCACAAACCCTAAAGCTAGAATGGATAGAAAACCTACCTCCACTAATTTTCCTCCTTAAATTCATATATTCATAAATAACCTGCTTTCTTAATAGTACCACAGAAGTAGATTGGCGTTTGTTTATTAAACATATTTATTTAATAAGGGGGAAAAATACTTTTAAAAATTAAATTCTATCCCGTTTTCTATATAGAGTGTGTTTTGTAATCCAGTTTGGTTTACCAGATATTCAAATATATTTTTGGCTGTGCTTCTAATAATTACGCTCAGACCTAAATTGTCAAATACACGTGCATAGCAGCGGATGATCAACTGATCATTTTCTTTTAATAGATGATAATAGACGGTTTCTTTCTGTGTTTTTGAAAAACAGTGGATAAATAGATATTCATCTGTTGGTACAATTCCTTTTATCAAAAGTTCCTTTTGAACAATTCGTTTGATTTCCTCAATTTGTTTTTCTGATAAATTTATTCTCATACCAGCTTCACCATCTTATTTTAAAATTAAGAGAGTGGCGATTTTGGCCACTCTAATTTATAGAGTTTTAACACATATCCTCTAATTCTATGAATGGGGCAGGTAGTAAAAGCGGTGTCTATTTAAGCGAGAATGTCTCTCCTGCTTCATCAAATGCATGCTTATAGTCAAACGCATAAGGAGTTGGTCCATGCTGAATATAATAGTTGTATCTCTTGAAAGCTTCCTCCCAGGATACATCTTTCACCTTTTCCGTCCACCACACCACATATGTAGGTGGTTTCTCCTGTTGCGGTTCAATCCACTTGTTCCTGTCTCGTATGGCGTTCTTATGTCGCCCTGAATAGGTAAAGGAATATAAAGATTGCAGGCTTTTCCATACCGTCAGTGTAAGAATGGGCGCACCTTCCCCCTTGATCGCTTCCTCAGGGAATGGTACTCCATCTGGGGAAAACTCCTCTATAAGCTGCCCTGATATAGCGGCCTGTTGAACGATTTTGTATCCCACTTCAAAAAAATCACGAGAGGCAGGATGTTCATACGGATGCTTTAGCCTGCCAACAGTATAGATCGCAACAAAAGCCATAACGATCTCCCCATTTCCACTTTTTACCTACATATATTCGAGAAGGACTGGACTAATTCCAAATATAAAGGTGCATTCTACATATTTATGGTGGTATTCAACAATTTTTAGGGAGCTTTCTACAAATTTAGAAGGGTATTCTACAAAAATCAACCCTCATTCTTCGCTTTTGTACTCTAAAATATCTCCAGGTTGGCATTCTAATGCTTTACAAATCGCCTCTAAAGTTGAAAATCGAATCGCTTTTGCCTTTCCATTTTTCAATATAGAAAGATTCGCCATCGTGATTCCAACCTTCTCCGAAAGTTCAGTTACGCTCATTTTCCTTTTAGCCAGCATCACATCAATATTGATAATAATCGCCATTGTTTTTCACCTCAGACCGTTAAGTCATTTTCTGATTTAATATCAATCGCCTCTTTTAGAAGCTTTTGAAGGACCGCAGCAAAGACTGCAATCACCATGGAAGCAAAGGGAACAACCAAACCGACAAAGATGACCCCTGGAGCATCGTCTTTCTCCGCAAAGAGATAGAAGAGCGGCAAGGCGAGAACATGCAAGGCACTGATTGTGATGGCACAGTGTTTGATTTTCTTTAAAGCAATGACAGATAAGTCGGTGAAAGCGATATTTTTGTCAATATAGCGTAAAAGTTTGAAAGCTTGATACAAAGCAAAGTAAAAAGGAATCGCCGATGCATAAAAAACGGCGCAAACGAGATATTTTATAAAAGCAGATTCTGGAAGCAATTTTGCTGCAACATTCCCCATCTCAGGCACCAAAAAGATGCACAACGCAAGAATCGGAATTCCAATAAGAATAACAGCTATCTTTAAAAACAGTGTTGTCACTTGTTTCATAAAAAGCACCTCACTTGTTAATTGTAAATTGATTTTAATACATTATTTATCGTTTTTCAATAAAAAATCAATGATTATAATTATGTTTTTGTTGTTATGTATGCTGATTTGCCGAGTGTTCAACGGCTAGTACAGATGAAGCAGGTATATCTAACTAATATGTAGAATTTTAGGAAAATAGAGGATAAAGGGTAGGTGGTTAAAAAGATGAAAAAAGGCATTACTATATTAATGGTATTAATAATTGGAATAGTAATTGGGATTTTCGGTCAAAGGGAATACCAAAAATTCCACCCAAAAGGCAATCCCACTGGAATGACGGCATCTAATGAGGATAGCCGGGTGAAAGTATCGATGTTTGTTTCTGTCCCGATTCAAACATTTAAAGGTAAGATCATTCAATTAAAAACATCGGTTGAAAATAAAACAGATCAATTGATAATTCTTCCATCAAAAAATTGTAAGCCTGTTTTTGAGATATCCCATTATTATGGCGATAAAAAGGTTGATGAAAATACAGGGGAATGCCTGAATGATGATCTTGTTTTAGGAAAAGATACTACATATTTTCAATATACAATCTTACCTTATAATGAGAAATATTTAAAAAAATATAAAACTGAAAGAATTGCGGTAACGGCTGAGGGTGTAACAGTTAGTGGGGAAACTCGACATAGCCAATGATTAGGAAGAAAGGGCAAAAAGAAAAGGCGTTGTAATATCATACAACGCCTAAATTGCTATCCTTATTTCTCGTAGCCTTGTGCCAGCGAAATGGAGGATTTTTTGATTTTGAGAATGCTAAATCAGATGAAGGTATATTCTAATCATTTAATCCTTTTCCACCGAGAATTTGCGGCACATATTTTTCAATCCTTGATACTCGTGTTTTGGATTGTTTAGGCTGTGAAAAGTGAAGAAGGTAGGCTCTTTGCCGTCCTGGCGTCAACTTTTCAAATGCCGTTTTAAAGGCAGGGATTTCACCGAATTTATTTTCAAGTTCTTCAGGAATTATGTATTCTGTCGTCTTTTTAAAATCCACTTCTAAACCGGATTTTTCCACTTCAATGGCTTCATAAATATAGTCTTTCAAGATGGTTTCCATATTCACGATTTCTTGAAGATTGGTGAATCTAATCTGGCGCGCCGCCTGTACATTCTCCGTTTGTTGGATTAGAATCCCATGGGTATCCTTTAACAAGGCACCCTTGTGAAACAGAAGCGCACAATACTCTTTAAATCCATGTATTAAAACGATGTTTTTATCCTTAAACGTGTAACAAGGATGCATCCACTTAAATTCTTCGGTTAGTTCACAGTCAAGAACGATAGCTCGCAGCTTCTCATATTCTTCCTTCCACTTTTTTGCTTTACCTAAAAATTCATCAACCTTCGAATTCAATTTATTATTTGTCATCCAGGACACCCCTCATCATTACTTCCGCCAAAAAGTGGAACAGTCAGCCTTATCCAAAATATTAAACTCAATCATTCTCTCAAGTAAGGAGAAATCAACCGGACTGCTCCACGGGAAACGTACCAGTCCCTTGGTGTGACCATAGCCAGCCTGCACAATTTCTTCAGAAAAACGAGTAATTCCTGCCTCTTCAGGGGCAACAGCCAAATGTTGTTTGGCAACGCTAAAGCCAATAATATAGGTGCCGTGATCGGTAAACATAGGCTGATTCCACTTAATTTCTGGCATTAGATGTGGGTATTTTTTAGCTACCCATCCTAAAACTTCTTCCGTTCGCTCCCGATGCTGCGGGTTATCAATACGTGCTAAGAATTCTGCAAAAACTTCCACGTTGTTCCCTCCTAAAATGTTGTTGGAATAAAAAAGAGGATACAGTACATACTATATCCTCTTATTTTTAATCTAAACTTCTTTAGTTATATCATACTGTAACAATTGGCGATGATCATAAAATTTTTCAAAAATAACGCCCATCAAATAGAAAAATAATAAGCCAAAACAAATGTGAATGAGTGTAAATGTTACTCCAAATGATGCAAATTCATATACAATAACCGGTAATTTTGCGGTAGTCCAAACTCCTAAAAAAAATACAATATAGCGTATGCTTGCTCCTTTTTTTAATAGAAGTGCTGCAATTGGAAAAGCCACGTAGAGGGGACCAGCTGCAATTACGCCCAATAATAGGGAGAACAAAATGCCATAGATGCCGGATTTTTCTCCCATATATCTAATTAGTGTTTCTTTCTCCACCCATTTGTCAAGCAAACCGACGAATATTAAGACTGGGGGGAGTAGAAACAGCATATCTAAAATACTTTTTCCGGTTAATTGAAATGCGTTCCATCCCACCGATTGGTTTATAAAAGTTAGGATTAGGAGTCCAGATAACAAAATCAAAAAGAAACGATATCTTTTTAATGTATTCATCCCATCACCACCCAAATAATATATGAAAATAGTAAAGCCATTAACATTGCAGAAGCGTTGCGAGCATAGGCAAAGCTGCGCCCGAATATCTTTTGTTCCATCGGTAACGTTGTGATGCCTACGGACATTAATGTAGACATTAATACAGCTACTTGGGGAAGTCCTGCCCCATTTTGGACTAACGTATGTCCAAGAGGAAAGACAACAAAGCTTGGAACTAGGGCAATAGATCCGATAAATGCTGAATAAACAATACCTGTCAATCCCGATTTTTCTCCAATGATGGAAGAAATGAAGGATGGAGTTAAGATAGATAGTGACAGTCCAACGAAAAGCATAATGGATAACATGTCAGGTATAATATTCCGAAAGCTTTTCCATGACTTTGATAGAGCCTCTTTTGTTTTATTACGATCTTTTATAAAAGAAATACTCAGAAGAAGAATCGCCAAAGCGTAAAGGATCGCACCACTAATCATGATCGTACCCCTTCCATTCTTTGTATTTATTTAAGAAAAAGGATAAATTCTTCATTTTTTCTTCAATATCTATTTGAAAATCATCTAATTTTCTTTTTCCAACTGGAGTAATTTTGTACATCTTAATCGGCTTATCTTGTTCAGATGTGTCCAAATAAGACTCAACAGCCCCTTCTTGTTCTAAAGTTTTTAAAGTGCGATAAAGAATGGCACTATCAATTGGATTGATGGGAAGCTGTTGTTCACATTTCTGCAGAAGTTTCCCTCCATAGCTATCTCCCTCTGTTAAAAAAAGCAAAAGAAAGGCACCTGTATGTCTCCCTGTATGTTTCATAAATATATAACCCCCTAATCAATGTCTTACTGTTAATAACAGTATACTGTTATCGACAGTAATATGTCACTAACAGTATGTATTTTTTTAAAAAATAAAAAGGTACACCCCTAGGTATGAGAGTGTACCCTTAAAAATTATCTATTCAACTCGCGTTGTATCTCCGGATGATTCATAAGAAGGTCATTTCCATAATAATAACTAACGGCCAGTGCAACAACTAGACCAATATAGATGAAAAATAATTGCGCTTTTGTTTTTTTATCCGTTTTATAATAGGTTTCTGTTGTCAGCACCTCTTTTTTATAGACTGCTACTTTTCCTTCCAATTGCTTGAGAATCCCTTCAATAACTTGCTGATTGTTGATGTTATCTTCCTCACTCATAGAAAAGGTTCCTGATAAGTGTTGAAGATAGAGCTCTTTTTTCATTTTTTCAATTTCCGACCTCAGTTTATTGAGTGTTTCAATCAAATCCCGGTTGGTGATTTTCCATTTTGCCTTGCTGGCCATTTCTTGGATGGAATCTAAATCATGGGATTCCTGCTTTAATTTTACTAGTAAGTGTTCGAGTTCTTGGACTTCCAGTTGGTCATCCTTTAAACGTTTTTGTTTTTTATATAATTTGTACCATTCCATTGAGCCCAGGATGACGATAAAGAATCCTAAGAAACTAATATTCATGATGGAATAAGCCAATAATAAGATGATCCCTAATCCCCACAGCTTGGTGCTAATCCCTGCGGCGATTCTTCCGCCATCTAACGGAGTGATGGGAATTAAATTAAATAAATTAATCATCGCGCCCAAAATTATGAGAAGGGCCCAGAATGGTTCATTAGTGTATAAATACAAAGGAATGGCAGGCAAAAACGATAACAACCCAAATAATGGACCCATGTAGGCGACAAATCCCTCATCTTTTGCACTTTTAGGCATTTCCTTCATTCCGATAACGGCCCCCATAAAAGGAATAAATATAGCCGGACTGACAGGCAGCTTAATCCTTTTAGCCGCATATGCATGCCCCATTTCATGGACAAACAACAAATAGACTAAAGCTACGGCGAATTTCCATCCAAAAATTAAAGCGTAGGCCCCGAGGGTAATAAACATGCTCAAAAGCGTTTGCAGTTTAAGAAATTTAAAAACTACTAATATATATTTTAATTTGCCTAATAAAATCGCTGCAATTGTTCCTAATACTCCCAAAGTGGTTTTCTTTTTTTTCACATAAACATCCCCTTTTGTAGAAGAAAATGACGTTTTAAGTCTATTATACAAGAAAATATTGGCAAGGAGCTTTAGAAAAATTTTCGCATCAATAATCCAAATATAAAGGGATTTTTGGGGGAAATGGAAGGTTTTTAATCAATGTGGAAGTACTTCTCACTTTAAACAAGTGATTAAATAAACTATAATTATCGTATAATAGAAAATAAATAACCTTAATACAATAGAAATAGTAGTATTTGAGACAGAAAAGGTGTGTTACTTGGTCGCGCCTCAGTTTGGTGTGCGCCGCTGCATCTTTCTGCAAATTTCAGGAGAAAAGGTTGGTAAAAATGATGAGCATAAAAGAAACGAAAACAGACGTCATTTTGATCGGCGCCGGAATCATGAGTGCAACTTTAGGAACACTCTTGAAGGAACTAGTACCGGAAATGGAAATTACTGTGTTTGAAAAGCTCGCCAACGCAGGAGAAGAAAGCTCTAACGAATGGAATAATGCGGGAACGGGGCATGCGGCACTGTGTGAGCTAAACTACACTGTCGAAAAACCAGATGGTTCTGTAGATATTAGTAAAGCTATTAATATTAATGAACAGTTTCAGGTTTCTATGCAGTTTTGGTCCTATCTTGTAAACAGCGGGCTCATCCAAAATCCAGAGGAGTTTATCAGACAATTACCTCACATGAGTTTAGTACATGGGGAAGAAAATGTTTCATTTTTAAAGAAACGATTTGAAGCGCTGTCAAACAATCCCCTATTTAAAGGGATGGAATTCTCTGATGACCATGACAAACTGATTGAATGGATACCGCTTATTATGGAAGGCCGTAACTTGAATGAAGCGATTGCGGCAACCAAAATCGACTCAGGAACAGATGTTAACTTTGGTGCTTTAACGCGCATGTTGTTCGACCACTTAACGAAGCAAAACGTCGAATTGAAATACAATCATCAAGTTGATGATATTAAACGGACTAGCGATGGTTTATGGGAATTGAAAGTATGGAATATGGCTACTGGAAACATCGAACGTCATACGGCCAAGTTCGTCTTTATTGGCGGCGGGGGTGGAAGTCTTCATTTACTGCAAAAAACCGGTATTCCTGAGTCAAAGCATATTGGCGGATTCCCAGTAAGCGGTCTATTTATGGTATGTAACAATCCAGAAGTCGTCGAGCAGCACAATGCAAAGGTATACGGCAAGGCGAAGGTTGGTGCCCCGCCAATGTCTGTACCGCATCTTGACACCAGATTTATCGACAATAAAAAATCGTTGCTATTTGGACCATTTGCCGGCTTCTCGCCAAAGTTCCTAAAAACAGGCTCCATGATGGACCTGGTAAGTTCCGTAAAACCGGATAATCTCGTCACGATGCTGGCTGCCGGTGCCAAAAACATGGGATTGACCAAATACCTGATCGAACAAGTAATGTTATCGAAAGAACAGCGCATGGAAGAGCTGCGTGAGTTTATCCCGAACGCGAAAGCTGAGGATTGGGATTTAGTCGTAGCAGGACAACGTGTGCAGGTTATCAAAGATACGGAAGCTGGCAAAGGAACGCTTCAATTTGGTACGGAAGTAATCACAGCTGCTGATGGCTCGGTTGCAGCACTACTAGGAGCATCTCCAGGTGCTTCCACTGCCGTTCACGTAATGCTTCAGGTAATCAAAAAATGCTTCCCAGATCAGATTTCGGAGTGGGAAGGGAAAATCAAAGAAATGATACCTTCCTATGGCATGTCACTAATGAAAAACCCAGGGCTGCTGGAGGAAGTTCATACTTTCACAGAAGAGGCGCTTGGTCTGCGTGAAAAAGAATTGGTGTATAGCTAAGTTGAAACAAAGAACCTTTAATCTTATTTTGGATTAGAGGTTCTTTTTTATGTATGGATTTATTAAAGCTGAAGCGGTTCTACGAGTTGTTCCCCATTCATTCCCATGTAAATAGCCTTTTTTTCGGTAATATTTACGTTATAGGATTTAATTCCTGCGTTAGCGATCTCTCTTAGAAAGTCCAAAAAGGGAAGTGTAATGTTTGCGATTATTTGTACTGCCTGATTTCTATCAAAGTGTTTGGAAATCACAAAATTAACTTGAGGTTCAGTTTGTAACTCGGAGTTCTCGCCTTTGTATGTGGCTTGACCAGTGGCAACATCAATATCGTATTCAACAATCCCAATTTGAGATAATTCCTCCAAAAATTCCGCAAAGCTTGTCTTTCCAGTGCTTCTTCTTTCAATAACTTCATGAACCTCTTTTTCCGTTATTTTGTCACTCATGATCCGTTCCTCCATCGATAATTTATCTTCATCATTTTAACCTTAGAGATTGTTCTTATGCCTAAAATAGTAATTATCAGAGGACAAGACAGTCGAAAAATCTAAAATGTCCTATAGCCGGTTCTATCGGACAAACCCAAGAGCCAAATATCCTAAAATGTCCCATAAACCGTTTCTATGGGACAAAACCAAGCAATAAATGCCACAAAATGTCCCATAGACCGTTTCTATGGAACAAAACCAAGCGCCAAAGACTCTTAAATGTCCCATAGCCGGTTTCTATGGGACAAACCCAAGAGTCAAAGACCTTAAAATGTTCCATAGCCGGTTTCTATGGGACAAACCCAAGAGTCAAAGACCTTAAAATGTTCCATAGCCGGTTTCTATGGGACAAACCCAAGAGTCAAAGACCTTAAAATGTTCCATAGCCGGATTCTATGGGACAAACCCATGCACCAAAACTCTAAAATGTCCCATAGACCGGTTTTAAGGGACAAAACAATTCCCCAAACCAAAGAGCCGAGTCCTCAATAAGAAAATTTTTTTTTAAAATCCTCGTCCAAAATCAACCATTATTTGGTCTAATAATGTAGAGAACAAAAAGGGGTGAAAAAATGACTTTATCTGGAAAAGATGGCATCTTGAATGAAAAGTTATCTATTACATTATTTGAAACACATAAAGATTCGATATATAGGATGGCCTATTTGTATATGAAAAATCAAGCGGACTCCTTGGATATTGTCCAGGAGGTTGCCTATCGCGCTTTTAAAAACAGAAAAAGCTTAAAGGAATTGAGTTACTTCAAGACCTGGATCTTGAAAATCACCATCAACGCATCCATTGACCTTTTAAGAAAGAAAAAGAAAGTGGTAGAGCTTCATTTTACTAGTGAACTAGGAACACAACAGACAGAGGAAAAGTACTCTGATTTATTGTTACATGAGCTCTTACTTGGTTGGATTAGAGGAACTGAAACCAATTGGGGAGTAACAGCGAGCCAATTTAGGAATCTTCGCCACTGTATACATTTGAAACTTTTATTTTACCTAAATTAATATTAGTGAACGAGTTTGAGCAGCCATCGCCAAAATTAAAATTGCCGCCGATGATTGTGCTATTGGCGGTATGGCTGTTTTGATAAGTTGCGCCGAAATTAATGTTGGCATTATTTATTAGTGGTCCAACCTTAAATTGGCCAATATTGATTGAGCCTGCCATTTCTATCACCATCCTTATTCCATATTATTTTAAAATAAGGCTTGTGATTGTCCACATGCCCAGCAAAAGGGTAGTATGTTACTAACCTTTTTTCAGCTTCTTCACAATCAGTAACAGAAAGAATAATAAAGGTATGTACCCGTAATTTATGAAAAAGGATATTTTCCCCGTATAATCGAGGAGGATATGAATTTGCTGCCGTGTCTTAAAAAAATTAATACAGATTAATACGACCATTGAAATCAGAAGAACCCCATATTTCTGCTTTAGATTCGTCACTCTTTTTAAAGTCCTGCTCGCACACCATAGGCTTAGGCAAACACTTGGGAGAATCACAATATTCCAATTGGCGATGCCAATGAGATCAAATCTCTCCACAAAAGGCAGTTCGACTATTTTCCACATCGTCAAAGTGGGCCAGATGTACCTTTTCAACTGTCCTTCTGAAAAATAAGCAAACGTTATGACAGAAAGATAAAGATATTGAAAAGTGGTAAAAAACGCACCATAATGCACCCATTTTTTTGATTTTTGTGGTTCTTTGATAAACGGATAAATGAACAATAGAATCTCATAGCCAAGGTATGTAATGGACATTTGATAAGATGCCTTGACCAATTCTATTAACGAGTGATCAAAGATGGGAAGTAAGTTTTTAAAATCGGCATATTGTAACGTAAACAAAAAAGTGAACATTAAATAGCCAGGGAGTACTGTTCCGAAGAATGCCACCCCTGTCACGGTCCTGAACCCTCCAAAAACAATGTAAATGGCTAAACCACAAAAGGCCAGGGCAAACCAAAAGGTACTCATATCCTGAAATACCCATACTTGAATAACCTCAATAAACGATCTAAGTGTGGTAATCATGATCAGGATAAAATAAACAACGAATGGGAGGGACAGCAGTTTGCCTATTTTTTTTCCAAATATGAAAGTATGGGCTGCCACGATATCTCCATTAGCCGTTTCAACAATCTTGTATATGATCCATACCAAGACATGGACACTTAAACCGGCAATAAGAACGGCTATCCATCCATCATATCCTGCAGATTGAGCGATTATGCGCTGAAAACCAAGAACACCTACGCCAAACTGCATTTGGTGAATGATAAAAAAAGCTAAAAAGGGCGATACTTTTGATTTTTCAGGTACAGTGTGTTCCATAGCGCTTCCTCCGGTTCCTATTCGTTTATGCTTTTCTTCCTTGGTGTACTACGAATAGGGGTGTGTCCCTATAGCTTCTTAATTTATATTTTCCTTGTATGAAAGAATTATCAATCATGTTATTTAACAAACGGCTTTTTTCTTGTTGTGGAGCAGTTCAAGAAGGAATTTTATTATTTATTTCGAATAGGAATAAAATTAAAATCGCAACACATCTCCTTTATATCGGTTGAAAAGTAAGCCTTTAAAATTCTTAATGTGTAATCGGTGGCGTTTCTTCAACAATTAGGAGACGGCTGCGGAGGGGGAAATGTTCAATGAAAAAACGAGCACTTGGTCAAAACGGTCCTCTGGTTTCTGAGGTTGGTCTAGGCTGTATGGGGATGTCATGGCTATATGGTAATGCTGATCGAAGCGAAAGTATTGCAACAATCCACGCGGCACTTGAGCAAGGCATTACCCTTTTTGATACAGGGGATTTCTATGGCGATGGACACAATGAATTACTTCTACGTGAAGCATTCCAAGGAATCCAACGGGAAAATGCGTTCATTTCAGTAAAATTCGATGGCAAGCTACACTCTCAGGGAAAGAGTCATCAAGAGAGTGATAACCACCCTCATACAGTTAAGAATTTCCTTGAGGATTCCCTGTTGCGCCTAGGTGTTGAATACATCGATCTTTATCAACCTGGCACAGCTTGCATTGATCCAAACGTACCAATTGAAGAAACGGTTGGTGCAATTGCCGATATGGTAAAGAAGGGATATGTGCGGTACATTGGTCTTTCAGAAGTAGGAGTGGATACAATTCGTCGCGCACACGCTGTACATACGATAAGTTGGCTGCAAATGGAGTACTCACTATTTAATCGGAGCATCGAATCCAATATTTTGCCAACTTTACGGGAATTAGGCATTTCACTTTCGGCCTACGGTGTTCTCTCAAGAGGGTTGTTGAGCGGTACATGGTCAAAAGATCGGGTACTAGATTTGGATGATAAACGCAGTAATGGTCCGCGGTTTGCTAGCGAAAATCTCCAAAAGAATTTATCCCTTGTCGAGGCACTGCGTACAATTGCTAAAGAAAAGCAAGTAACGGTTGCGCAACTTGCCCTCGCATGGGTTCTATCTCGGGGTGAAGATGTTATCCCATTGGTTGGGGCAAGAAAGAGATCACAACTTAAGGATTCAGTCGGTGCACTTGAACTAAATTTAAGTCCAGACGATCTTTTACGGATTGAAGAAGCCGTACCTTCAGAACTTGTCGCCGGCGAATACTTCCCGGTACCACGGGAAAAATGGTTCTTTTAAATAGTAATGATAAGGAGAAAGTATGGCTCAAGATGGGATTGTTTTAGTAGTTAGTGTTTCAATATTCAAAGATGAAGAAGTTTTAATAATTAAAGAAAATAAGCCAAGTGCATTGAATAAGTGGAATTTTCCAAGTGGAAGAATTGAATCTGGTGAAGACGTTTTATATACAGCTAAAAGGGAAGTAAAAGAGGAAACAGGATTAGACGTGGAACTTACTAGTTCTACTGGTATTTATAACTTTATTAGTAGTGCAGGTAATCAAGTTATTCTGTTTCATTTTACGGGTGAAGTCACAGGGGGTTCATTAACAATTGAAGAAGATGAAATTATAGACTGTAAATGGGTAAAGGTGATTGACCTTGCGGACTTTGATAATAAAGAGCTTCGTGATGCGAGTGTAATAAAACAAATAGTAAATAATTTAGTTCATAAAAATTTCTATTCAATAAATATTTTTAATCAACAAATTATGTAAATAAAAATCCATGTTCAAACCACTGGGCGTTTCTACAAGAAGTGGAGACACATTTTTGTTATTTTATAAGGCTGCTATTTACCCTACAAAATTGGGCATCAATTGTCGGAAGGATCAATTCAGTCTCTGCTATTCTTTGAATGAAGGGAGGTCAGATAATGGATTTATTAAAGAACATGAATGAAGCATTACAGTATATTGAAGAAAACCTTACTCAAGATATTGACTTTAAAGAAGTGGCAAAGTTAGCTTTCTGTTCCGAATACCATTTTAAAAGAATGTTTTCTTTTCTTGCAGGGATTTCGCTATCCGAATACATTCGAAGAAGACGGCTCACTCTTGCAGCACTTGAACTGAATAATAGTAACTTAAGAATTATTGATGTTGCGATTAAATACGGATATAGTTCACCAGATTCCTTTACCAGAGCTTTTCAAAGTTTGCATGGTGTAACACCATCAGAAGCCAAAAATACTGGCCAGTTATTAAAAGCCTATCCACGAATGACCTTCCAACTATTCATTAAGGGAGGAACCGAAATGAATTACCGAATTGAAGAAAAAGAGGCATTTAACATCGTGGGTGTCATGAAAAGGGTGCCGATTGTTTTCGAAGGAGAGAACCCAGAAATCAATGCTATGTGGAAAACATTGAATACGGAGAAGATAAATAAACTGAAGGAATTATCAAATGTTGAACCAAAAGGGATCATTCAGGCATCTACTAACTTTTCAGAAGGTCGTATGGAGGAAAAAGGTGGTCTGGATCATTATATAGGTGTGGCGACAACAAAAGAGTGTCCAGAAAATCTTTTTAAACTAGAAGTTACTTCCTTAACTTGGGCTGTATTCGAGTCAGTAGGTCCTTTTCCCAATACACTGCAGGAAACTTGGGGACGTATTTATTCTGAATGGTTTCCGTCCTCAAACTATCAACAAACAGAAGGACCAGAAATATTGTCGATTAAAGACAAAGATTTAACTTCACCAACTGTAAAAAGCGAAATTTGGATTCCAGTTTTGAAAAAATTCGAAGCCAAAAAATAAAAAACCACTCTAAGAGTGGTTTTTTAATCGCGCATGGCTCCTGCCTCTCGAGAAGTCATGGCACCTTGTCCTTGGCTTACATCGCTTTGAATTTCTTGTTTTACCTTTTGGGCATCAGTCCCAGCAGATGCTGGCTTCATAGTAGAACTCATATTACTTGCTTGTTGATTCTGTTGCATACAAATCCCCCTCAATTTTTGGTTTAACGATTTTATTATTTACAAAAAAACTCGGCATATCCCGAAGATTTGAGCGGCACAATAAAGGACTGCCACATTAGGCAGTCCTTCAAATGTCGTTATTTTATTAAGCTCTTTTCTTAAAACGTCCTACTAGAGGTACTACAATGATACCTGCTACTGCGACCTGTAAAATGTTACCGGGGACGGAGCCGAATGGTTGTACCCAGTTACCGTAAAGAATTACTTCGGCAAAATAGTAGCCAACCACTTTTATGATCAGTGCAGTTGCAACGGCCAGAGTGTGAACAACGACTCTGTTGCCAGGTACTTTTTCGGAAATGAGTCCGACTACGAAGCCCATTGCACCAACGATGACAAAAGTAAACGGTGACCAGATGGCCCAACCGGAGATAACATCAAATAAGCCCATACCGAAGGCACCGGCGATGGCACCTGTTTTTTTGCCGTAAACCATGGCTGCTATAAAAAGAGGAACGTTACCTAGATGGATGAGACCTCCGTTACCCATAATTGGGAGCCTTATGTTGATGAACATTGTGGCGACAAGGGTTAACGCGATGAAAAGTGCATTGATGACAATGGCTCTAGTTTTAGATGATTCTGTTGATGGGAATGTTGTATTCATATGTTTAACCTCTTCTTTTTTTTAAAATAATATCATATTATCAGACATTTAAAAATACATAATTTTATTATTACCAAAGGCGGTAAACAAATGAAGGTATCATATATCTTTGCTGTTCTCATATTTTAAACGGGTGCAAGAGTTGAAGAGATAAAGTCCTTAAGGACATTTCGCCTGCTCCTGAAGGGAGATTTGTCCTCAAGAGGCGTTATTAAGGACATTTTGCTTGGATTTGAAGTGGGTTTTGTCCTCAAGGGGTGTTCTTAAGGACATTTTGCTTGGTCCTGAGGCGAGTTTTGTCCTTAAGAGTGAGGAGAAGGGTAGTGGAAGAAGGACTTTTCCAATTTTTAACGAACTCCCTATAATAACCTTTACAAAGATTGGGTGGTTATTATAGGGACGCAAATGAATGCAGATATTGATGACCAAATTAAAAAAAGTATAACCGAGAGACTTCGGACCGCAGGTTGTGTTTTTGCAGAAGAAGAGGCGCGGCTTCTAATTTCTGAAGCACAGACAACGGATGCACTGTCCGATATGGTTGGTCTTCGAATCACAGGTACCCCGCTTGAACATGTCCTCGGTTGGGCGGAATTCTGTGGCAACAGGATAGCAGTTGACCCAGGAGTTTTCGTACCCCGCCGACGTACCGAATTCCTTGTCCAAAAGGCAGCAGCCCTTACTGTACCTGGTGCTATAGTCGTTGATCTTTGCTGCGGTTCTGGAGCAGTAGGTGTCGCGATAGCAAAAGCCCTGGGAACAATTGAGCTGTATGCGGTCGACATGGACCCAACCGCAGCAAGCTGTGCCCTCCGTAATGTTACAACCGTTGGTGGCCTTGTCTATGAAGGGGATCTCTATGAGCCGCTGCCTGCCAAACTACGCGGGAAAGTCGACATCCTAGTAGCAAATGCACCATATGTACCTACCGAAGCAATCCAGCTGCTTCCCCAGGATGCACGTCTTTATGAACCAATGGCAGCGCTTGACGGAGGAAATGACGGGCTTGATATTCAGCGAAGAGTAGCGAAAGAAGCATCTCTTTGGCTTGCTCCTGGAGGGCAGCTTTTAATAGAGACGAGCGAAAGGCAGGCACCCAACACTGTTGAAATCTTCACTCAAAACGGGTTAATCCCTCAGTTGATTCGCAATGATGACTTGGATGCTACCATTGTTATTGGAACCAAACCCTAGAGCTTCTCTAAAAAGGACAGCTCTAACGAAATAATACTAGTATCCTTCAGCTTTTTTGTTTAATACTTTTCACAAATTTAGCAAATATTAAAACCAAAATGTTGAATAAGGGTGTTCCTATTGCGCGTTGCTCTGTGCTTAACTCTTGTACTTTGCTGCTGGAAATTTGGCGATGTGAAAAACTGGAGAAATTATTACCCCACTATTTTATACTTGGTTGTAAATAATTTATTATATAGCTACTTTGTTGGCGAGAAAAATGTTCTATGGAAATTGGAACCTGATTTCTTATTAAACAATTCCTTTTCATTTTTGGTTCAAAACTTCATTAATTTTCCATGTATCGTCATTCTATTTTTGACCTATTTACCTAAGTCCCCAAAGAAAGTAATAACCTATTTATTAATATCGGGTTTCATTCTTACTGGTATTGAAACCATAATGTTTCTTGCTGGAAAAGTCTCGTATCATAACGGTTGGAATTATTGGTGGTCTGTGGCCTTTAATTTCTTATGGGCCATAATGCTGAGATTTCATTATCTAAAGCCTATCCCTGCTTGGGTGGTTTCGTTTTTATTTGCGGCATTTTTTATCATTTACTTTCATGTTCCATTGCCTAAACACTAAATACTTGCCAAACGCTTCATTCCTTCGACATTCTTCTACCGTATCTAGATGAAAAAAACCAGTAATGATACGGGGTGAAGCCATATTTAATTAAACGTTTGATTAATGATGAAAAATAGGGAACCCAATTGAATTCTGTCAGTACATTAAAAATTTGTCCTTTTTACTTGGTTGATGGCGATTTTTAAGGTAATCTTTCAAACAATTTTCGCAAGGCTTTCATCACAAAAAACGTCAATCCCGCGGTTATTGCCAAATTTAATCAAACGATTGTTTAGTATAGCACTTAAAGAATTTTATCGAATATTCTCGATTGGTGCAGAAAAACAAATGCCTTACCATTTCAAGGATATTTTTCAACAAATTTTTTGTCTTCCCAGGGACAGAAAGCTTTATTTAACTGCGTTCTTAGAGATTTTAATCAAACGTCTGATTAAAATCGAATCCGGTAGAAATGAATCGGGTTATGTCAGTTTACAGAAGTTTTAACAGCTCAGAAAGGATAGTCTAAATGCTAAAAGAAGTTTGTGTAGAGAATTTTACATGGGTTCCTCAAGCAATTGAAAAAGGGGGCCATCGAATTGAGCTTTGTGACAACCTCGCTGTTGGCGGCACCACCGTCAGTCACGGGGTGGCTGCCAAAACGATTTCCTATTGTCACTTGAAAAATATTAAGGTAATGTCCATAGTCAGGCCAAGAGGCGGAAACTTTATTTTTTCGAAAGAGGAAATAGAGATCATGCAAAATGATATTATCCATTTTAAACAGTTAGGGACAGATGGTGTGGTGATCGGCTGCTTAAATGATTTAGGCTGGATAGATGAGGATGCTATGCTCAGGCTGCTGGAATCTGCGGAAGGACTGGATGTCACCTTTCATATGGCTTTTGATCATATTAATCATGAATACCAGTTTAAAGCGATTAATTGGCTTGTGAAACATCGGGTAGATCGAATTTTAACACACGGGGGGCCAAGCTCTACACCAATTGAAGCTAACCTAAGCCGTTTGAAGGAATTCGTGGATTATGCAGCTGACAGAATCATTATTCTGCCCGGCGCGGGAATTACAGATAAAAATCTAAATCATATTGCAGACGTGTTAAATGTTAGTGAGGTACATGGAACCAAAATTGTGGGGAAGCTTTGGTAGATGGAAAAACCCGAAATTCCTACTAAAAGGAAATCGGGTTATTTCTCCTGGCTACTTTCCCCCAATTCGAAAAAGCATACTCAACTGCTTGGCAAGATATTGCGGTGTATAAGGCATATCGTTACGCAGCCAAGCAATAATTGTACCTATCAGAGCGGAAGAACCGTACCAGATTGCCACATCCCTTTGGATATCACCAGAAGCACGAAAGGAGTGGATCCCGGTTCTCTTTGTTATGACTTCTGTTAGGATTTTTAATAACCGCTCTGTAAAAATGGGCGTCCTTCTGGTACCAAGAACCACTTTATAGAATTTACCATTCTCGGCTATATGCTCAAGCAGGCTTTCGAGCATCAACGAATCGGTTTCACCGGTGGATTCCTTATCAGTTGCACTCCTCATAATTTCCTCAATACCCTCGGCCATTTCCTGCGCCATTTTCTCCATCATGTCTTGAATATCACGATAGTGAAGATAAAACGTAACACGGTTGATCGTTGCACGCTCCGCAATCCGGTTGACCGTTATTTTATTTAGCTCCATCTCCTGAAGCAAATCGATTAAAGCATCCTTTATTAATTGGCGCGTCCGCAGTATTCGCGGATCGACGCGAGTATTTTCATGATCCGTCATGTCTAATCACCTTTCCCTCAAATTGGAAATTTACAATTATTCCAGTTGTGTCTATTATCTTCTGAATTAACGACATAACTCACAAGAATGATAACTAATATACACTTCATCAAGAATTGTCGGTTGTTATTACCCACTATCTAACTATAATATAATTTATACAATGTTAATTATTCAACACGTTGTAAAAAAGTTCACATAAATGTTAGAAAGGATGGAAAAATAATTGAGCAAAATTTCTATTACAGACACCAATTCCATAAAAAAAGGCCCTATCATGTTCATTTTGATATTGGGAGCTTTCATAGCAACATTAAACCAAACACTCATGAGCGTCGCCGTACCTGAACTGATGGTTGACTTCAACATATCTGCCGCAACCGCACAGTGGTTAACAACAGGTTACATGCTGGTAAACGGAATCTTAATTCCGATTACGGCCTATTTAATGCAGCGATTTACAACCCGCGAGCTTTTTCAAGCTTCCATGATTATCTTTTTGGCAGGAACAATCGTTTCCGCTCTAGCAACCGGATTTCCGGTCTTGTTAACCGGACGCATGATTCAGGCTGCAGGTGCCGGAATCATTATGCCGCTGCTTACGAATGTCATTCTGACACTGTTCCCTGCGGAAAAAAGAGGAGCAGCCATGGGAATGGTCGGGCTTGCGATTATTTTCGCCCCTGCCATTGGACCGACACTGGCCGGCTACATTATCGAAAATTACAAATGGGAAACAATGTTTTACGGAATGATTCCTTTTGCTGTCCTTGTCATAATATTAGGATTCATTTACCTCCGAAATGTATCAGATCGAATTAAAACAAAATTTAATGTTCTGGCTGTCACCCTCTCAACGATTGGTTTCGGGTCATTGCTTTATGGCTTCAGCCGGGCTGGAAGTCTTGGATGGTCCGACTCAGAGGTAATAAGTACAATTGCCGTTGGCGTCTTGGCCCTTGTCCTTTTTTCATGGAGGGAATCGAAGTCAAAAAATCCCCTGCTGGATTTGCGTGCGTTTAAGTACAATATGTTCACCTTAACGACCATTATCAATATCGCGATAACAATGGTGATGTATGCAGATATGATGCTGCTTCCGCTATATCTCCAGAATGCCCGTGGATACACAGCGATTGAATCAGGCCTGCTCCTTCTACCTGGTGCGCTGATCATGGGCTTCCTGATGCCGGTTACCGGCAAGCTGTTCGACCGCTTTGGCGCGAAATGGCTGTCAGTTATCGGAATGGTCATTACCATTGGCACCACACTTGGTTTTACCAACTTGACTGACTCGACGAGTTTTACCCTTCTGGTTCTTATGTCAACAGGGCGCCGAATTGGGATGGCCTTGATGATGATGCCGATTCAGACCGCTGGTTTAAACCAATTGCCACCGCAGTTAAATGCACACGGAACGGCCATATCTAATACCATTCGGCAGGTTGCCGGTGCTGTAGGTACGTCGCTTCTGGTTACGGTTATGACCGACCGGACAAAATCACATCTGCAGGATATGATCCCGACTGCGGCTCTGAAAGGCTTGACCCAAGGGCAGATGATTAAGGAAGCCTCTATCCAAGGTATTAATGATGCCTATCTTGTCATTGTCGGAATCGGCATCATCGGATTGCTGCTTTCCTTCTTTATCAAGAAGGGTAAGCAGGCTTCCAAAGTGGAGTCCAAGGCTCATTTAAAAAAGGCAGTAGCAAATGAAGCTTAATCAAACTAATGGGAGGAATCGAAATGAGACTTGAAAATAAAGTAGCGGTAGTAACAGGTGCTGCATCTGGGATGGGTAAAGCGATTGCGATTCTTTATGCAAAAGAAGGAGCGAGAGTAGTCGTTTCGGATATAAACCTTGAAGCAGCAAATCAAACAGTGGACGAAATTAAGTCAAATGGCGGGGAAGCCGTAGCAGTGATGGCCAATGTTGCGAAAGAAGAAGATATCCAAAACCTGATTGACACCGCAGTTCATACTTTCGGAACATTAGATATTTTAGTCAATAATGCCGGCATCATGGATAACTTTGAACCTGCCGGTGATATAGAAGATGAGAAATGGGAGCGTATTTTTGCGATCAATACAACAAGTGTTATGCGTGCAACACGCAAATCCTTGCCGATCTTTTTAGAAAAACAATCCGGCGTGATTATTAATGTTGCTTCGGCCGGCGGACTTCAAGGCGCGAGAGCAGGAGCCGCTTATACAGCTTCTAAGCATGCAGTGGTTGGTTTTACAAAAAATACGGGATTCATGTACGCAGAAAAAGGGATTCGCTGCAACGCGATTGCCCCAGGCGGAGTGGAAACAAACATCGGTGCATCCATGAGCGGGATTAACGAATTCGGCATGGGTCGCATTCAAGCTGGATTAGGTATCAATCCACGTGTCGGTAAACCAGTGGAAATTGCTAATATCGCTCTTTTCCTTGCTTCAGATGAATCAAGCTTTGTGAATGGTACCGTGATTACCGGGGATGCCGGCTGGACAGCTTATTAATTTTTCGTTAAAACCGTCAGGGATTTGATCCTGGCGGTTTATTCTTTGGTCAAAATATATGGTGCTTAAACGCCTCCTAAAGGAGGTGTTTTTCCGTTTTTTGTCTAATTGTCCAAACCGTCAGAAAAATTATCCAAAGTGGTCCAAAAAAGTCCAATGTCCTTAAAAAAATGTCCAATACACCACAAAAAGTGTCCAAAGCATATGTGGAGAATTAAACATGTGATTTCGCATTTCCTTTTTTTGGTTAAATGGACAAAACTATTAAAAAAATAGACAACCCCTTTAAAAAATAGACAATGTGCCCTCAAAAATGAACAAAACACCCCCAAAAATAGACAAAACACCCAAAAAAATAGACAAAGCTTCGGCAAAGGGCCAGCATAAAAGTATCGCAGGGTTATTCTAGCGAGTTTATTTATACCAACATGAAAATGGTTTGAATTATTCTATAAGCTAAATCTATAATAAAAAGGAAGTCACCGTGCTTAACATATTATGGCAATTATATCTTTCGAATATAAATAGAAATGGTGAAACATGAAAACTCTAACTAAGAAAAAGAAGAAGTCACTAAAACCTGCCCAAATCATCGTGATTTATTATCTGCTAGCTGTGGTTGTCTCGACCATATTATTAATGCTGCCCATAACACTGAAGCCCAATGCTAAAATTTCGTTTATTGATGCCCTCTTTACTGCGGTAAGTGCCGTTAGTGTAACAGGGTTAGCTACCATTCCGATCAATGAGGTTCTCAGTGTTCCAGGAACCATTATTTTTGCGATCATTTTGCAATTTGGCGGGATCGGCATAATGTTTCTTGGAACCACAATTTGGCTTTTAATGGGGAGACGTATTGGAATAAGAGACAGAATGCTTATAATGACAGATCAAAATCTTTCATCTTTTTCTGGAATCATTAAACTTATCAGAAATATTCTGTTCCTATTTATCATCATGGAAGTAATAGGGGGCATTATTTTTGGTATCTACTTTTTAAAATACTTTCCTAGCTGGCAGGAAGCTTTTTTACAAGGTTTCTTTGCAGCAGTCAGCGCGGCAACAAATGCAGGATTTGATATTACAGGAGAATCATTGATTCCTTTTGCCAACGATTATTTTGTGCTAATGCTGACCATGGTGCTGCTAATCGTAGGAGCGATTGGGTTCCCCGTACTGATGGAAGTGATTCATTTCTTTAAACATAAAGGGAAGACGCCATATAAGTTTTCTTTATTTACAAAAATCACGACCCTTACATTTTTTGGATTGATTGTAATAGGCACGATTCTCATCTACCTATGTGAATATAATCATTACTTTGCCGATAAAACTTGGCATGAAGCTTTTTTCCATTCCCTTTTTTATTCTGTGTCTTCTCGAAATGGCGGGCTGAGTACAATGGAAATTAGGGAATATTCCACCGCTACCCTTTTTATTTTGAGTATTCTTATGTTTATCGGGACCTCTCCAAGCAGTGCCGGGGGAGGAATAAGAACGACGACTTTTGCGATTATGTTATTGAGTGTCTATTATTTCGCTAACGGAACGACAACAATTAAAATTTTTAAAAGAGAAATTGCCACGGAGGACGTCATCAAGTCCTATATCGTCATTGCTACCGCTATGATGCTCTGTTGTGTCAGCACCATTATCCTTACGATTCTGGAACCGGGCTTTTCACTAATGGAGATCATCTTTGAAGTGGCATCCGCATTTGGAACTGTCGGGCTCTCCATGGGGATCACGGCAAAATTGGGCATCATGGGCAAAATTGTCATTATGCTTTTAATGTTCATTGGCAGAATCGGTATCTTTAACTTTTTAATCATTATGGGAGGAAAACCAATTAAAGCGAATTATCAATATCCAAAAGAGCGAATCATTATTGGTTAATAGAGAAATTGTCAATGCCGAGTGTAGGGAGAGTGAGCAAAGTGGAAATATCCGAACATATTTATGCGCGTTCAAATCGCCTGATTTTGAGACA
The DNA here is from genome assembly GCF_019969725.1 of Neobacillus bataviensis. The sequence continues at coordinate 18,545 of NZ_JAHXYW010000012.1, read as the reverse complement.
ATTTTCACAGCAAGATGTTGAACCCTTTTATTTGTACCGTTCGAGTCCTAAAGTGGCTAAATTTCAGTCCTGGGAGAATTATCAACATCACGATGCGGAAGTTTTTGTGGAGAAGCAATCGAAGTCTGTGCCGAATCAACCTGGCACATGGTTTCAGTTTGCCATTGCTTTAGAGGAGACGAATCAACTAATCGGAGATTGTGCGCTGCACACACTTCTGGCCGAGCCGCGGATTGTTGAAATTGGCTATACCCTCGCCGAAGAGCATCAGGGAAAGGGTTATGCCAGTGAAGCGGTGAGAGCGTTGTTGAGTTATGTATTCAATGATCTTGGAAAACACAAGGTCATAGCTTTGACAGATGTTAGAAACGAAAACTCCATCCGGCTGCTTGAACGCGTAGGCATGAGAAGAGAAGGTCATTTGTTGGAAAACTACATGTCAAAGGGACAGTGGGTGGACGAGTATCAATATGCAATGCTAAGGTCGGAATGGGAGCAACAGTTTAAAGGCAAGTACCAGGACTAGCCAACATTTCTGAATATCTTAGTAGAGAAATTTTTGCCATTCTTCAAATAAAGTACTGCTTACAGGCAAAAGGAAACCCCGCTTTACCAGATAGAAAAGTGGGGCGAGGTTAGCCGCGGAGCGTGAAGCTTGCGCGGTTTTTTTGTATCGAACATCACGATTTACTTCTTCAGGATTGGGAAAACGCCGTAATACTCTTCTAAAGTCAAGTTTCTTTTTTTCATTTCCTTCGCAACGGCGGTGCCGACGTAGCGGATGTGCCATGGTTCGTATTTGTAGCCAGTCACGTACTCTTTTCCTTTTGGATAACGGATGATGTAGCCGAAATTGGCACTGTTCTTATCCAGCCATTTTGCTTCTTTTGTAGTGGCGAAACAAGAGGCAGCCGCACATTTCCCGCTGCTTCCGCTAACATCGATGGAGAGCCCCGTCTGGTGTTCACTGGTGCCAGGGATGGCACTGTAAGTTCTTGCTTTTTCATACCCGTCTCTTTTGACGTAACGGTTAAAGACGGCCGCCTGGGTTGCATACGAACGGTAGGCAGAGACCCCGCTTAAATAAACCTTGTCTTTTTTGGCCGCCGCAAACATCCTTTCGAGTGCCACCGCCGCCTCTTTTCTCAACTTCCGTTTCTCAATTTTTTCTTTAAAGAGAAAGGAGGTATTAGGATAGACCAAATTTTTCGGCACATATGTTTTAGGCAGATAAATTTTTTTGTTCACGATTACTCCCAGGGAAGCAGGGTATTTCGTGGTATAAATTGCCTTCCCATCCTTACTCGTTGTCTTATTCACATACGACATGTTTGTCCCTATGTTGTTTGGGTTCGAATGGGACCGGTTGTTCATCGGGGTTGGGGTCAAGGACTGATTTGTGTCGTTTTCGGTATTTTTGGGTGAAGATGATTGATCCGAATCTCGGTTACAGCCCATAAGGGTGAAGGAGGTAATAAGAGCGACCCATGCACAGACCCATTTTTTTGCCATATTATCCGACTCCTCAATATCAAATTGACTACGTCCACCGTTTTTTAGACCGATGTTACAAATAGGGTTTGAAATTCCATTACAATCTATGCATAAGGTGTTTTATGTCAGAATCCAGTAGCAAAAGAGTTATGCTAACTGTAAAATATGAATTATTTAAGTGTTACTTAATTGATCGTTAAGTTTTCTGGAATTATCTAAACGAAAACGCCATGATAAAATTTTACTTGGAATTTTAGGTCCAAATGAATTGTGGATGTGTTCAAGTTGGATAAATTATTAATCAGGGACTGCATCATCATTTTTGCAGTAATCATAACTGGTTATACAGAAATTTTTCACGATACCAAAAGCAAACCTGAAGTAACAGTGGTTCATGCAAAACATCATGATCATACTATCCAGATTGACACTGACCCAGAGAGCATTACAGTACTCGTAAATAATCGGTATAAACTGCCAGAAAATTATACTCCCCCAGGTCTTATTAATGCCGATATTCCCTTTATTTTTCAGGAGAAAGCTGAAAAGCGAAAGATGCGTGCAGAGGCCGCAGATGCGATTCATGAATTATTTACGGATGCAAAAGAACAGGGTATTTCATTTTTAGGTGTTTCGGCTTATCGAGCATATTCAACTCAAACGACATTATTTAACTCTTATGTAAGTAGAGATGGGTATGAAGAGGCAAGCAGGTACAGTGCTTTGCCTGGCACGAGTGAACATGAGACAGGTCTTGCCATTGATGTTACCGGAGGAGATGGCAGGTGTGCTACAGAAGATTGTTTCGGAGGAACAAAAGAGGCGATTTGGCTAGAGGAGAATGCAGCTAAGTATGGCTTTATTATTCGATATCCGAAAGGCAAAGAGGCCATTACCGGTTATCAATATGAGCCTTGGCACCTTCGTTATGTTGGCAAAGCAATGGCTCTTAAAATTATGAACAAAGGAATTACTCTGGAAGAATATTTTAATGCTGAACCAGTTAATATGAAACAAAAGCCGTCAAGCTCCAAAGGGAATTGACGGCTTTTTTTGGTAATGATTAGAGAAAATGAAGTGAAGCTTAATAACTCGTTCAAACATCAGAAATACACTAATAACATTGGACAAAGTAAAATAAAAGTGTTGTTTGGTAGATAATAAATCTATTGGATGTGATATTAATGGAAAGAATTCCAGTTATATATCAAGGTGAAAATTATCTATTACTTCATCAATACGCATGTGGTTACTGTGAGATTATCGAAGATGGAGAATCCAATTACAAAGTTAAACTGGTACATTTTTCTGAATTAAAGCTGAACCTGATCGCCTAAGAAGCGGTCATTTTTTTTTGAAAAAAACATCTAAGGTCTTTTTTCGATAGCAAGTTTTATTCCAAAGCCCAAAACAACAAATCCTGAAATTCTTTCGATGGCTCGTTGAGTAGCAGGTTTTTTCATCCAAGAACTGATGTAATTAATTAAATTCACATACACGATAGACCAAATGATCGTTAATACTGTATAAGTTAGTCCCATCATGAGAAATTGCAAAAATGGTTTCATGCCGGTCGATAAAAATTGTGGAAAAAATGTAAGGAATAAAACAGCTATCTTCGGATTAAGAAGGTTCGTCAAAAACCCTTGTCGAAATGGAGACTTGTTCTTATATTTCGTTTGATGGCCGTCACCAGATGAACCTTTATTTTTCTTAGAAGACCATATGGATGTTACACCTAAATAAATGAGATAAACCGCACCAACGTATTTAAAAATAGAAAATAACAAGGCAGATTTTACAAAAATAGCAGAAAGACCAAAAACCGCTGCTGAAGTATGAATAATAAGTCCTGATGTAATCCCAATAACCGTATCAATGCCACCTTTTTTTCCAGAGGTAACGGTGTTTTGGGTGATTAATCCAATATCAGGACCAGGAAGAATAACAAATAAGAGTGACATGATAACAAACAGATAAAAGTTCTCCATAACTAGCCCCGCCTTCATAATTTCTTCTAAGATACCATATACGGGCAGCGTTTGGAATATTCAATTTTCAGTTCTTTTTTAAGTTTTTAAAGTTGTATTTATAGATTATTTACGAGGGGAAATACTACAGTAGTATTCAAAAAATAAGGAGGAATATGTATGACAATTGTACGTGAAATCATGTCAAGTAACGTTAAGGTGTGTGAGCCACACGCACCAGTCACCGAAGCAGCTAAAATTATGCGTGATGTTAACTGTGGTTCTGTTCCTGTTTGTGAAGGCAAAAAAGTGGTTGGAATGATCACTGACCGGGATATTGTCTTAACTTGCGTAGCGGAAGAAAAAGATTGCAAATCAGTTCACTGTCATGATTGTATGACCAGTGAGGTCATTACTTGCTCACCTGATTTGGATATTCATGAATGTGCTCGCATGATGTCCGAGCATCAAATTCGACGGATTCCTGTGGTTGAAAATGGCGAGATGGTAGGAATTTGTTCAATAGGTGATCTTGCGACCGTAAATATTCATGTTAATGAAGCCGGAGAAGCATTAAGTCATATTTCTGAACAACTCCATTAATTGTATGTTAAATGCCCTCGAGATTTATGGGGCATTTTTTTATTGCGAAAACAATATTAATATAATTAATTAAGATAACAATATTAATGAACAAATCCAAAAGGGAGAATTGAGATGACTAAGGATGAGCTGATTTCAATAATCAGTAAAGAATTAACAAACAATCCCCAGCGAGATAGTTTAGATATTGCGAAAATGTACAATATTCCAACAGTTATTGTTCAAATATATAAAAGATGGATAATAAAAGAATTAACATAGGGAAAGGGTGTCATTTTGGCAGCTTTTCTTGTTCGAATAACGGGGCAGAATAGCTACATAACGGAGGAGATATAATAAGTTTAATAATTCCTTTGGAAAAAGGGGTATTAATATGACAATGAAAAATCAGTGGTTACTTAATATTGTAATGATAGTACTCTCATGGCTTACAATGCCTTTGTTAGGATGGCGGACTATAAGGAGGTTTTTACCAGCATCAATCCTTGCTGTTCTAATGTGTAGTTTGGATGCCCTAATTGGAAAAAAGCGCAAATGGTGGTCATTTTATAATAAACCACAGTCCTTAATTCAAAATGAATTTCCTTTTCTCATAGGTCCAATGTTGGCGATGTCTTTATGGACATTAAAATGGGCATACGGAAATTTTAAAAAGTTTATTATTTTAAATGTTATTGGCGAAGCAATTTTTGTATTTCCTATTACAAGGGTATTTACAAAATTAAAACTATATAGATTAGTTCAATTTAACGAATTTCAATTCTTTCTATATTTCTTTTACAAGGCTTTTTTCTTATATGGATTTCAATACCTTTTTGAAAAATGCAAAAAAACTAGTGATTAGTTAAGTAACGGGTGCGGCTCTTCAAGATGAAGGTTGCCTTTTATTGTTCCAAAAGAAAGATTGTGAAATATTATACTTAAACTATAGGGTGCTTTAGTTGAAGAAGCCAAAAGGACCTAAATGGTCCTTTTTATATTTGGTAATAAAATACGAATTTCATTTATTGTATTGGAAATACTATCTGTCGAGGTGAAATAAATGAGCAGATTTAAAGTTGTGTTTGAGAATACAATCCAAAGTGGTGGGTTTTCATTGGAGCAGTATTTGATAACATTACATCAAGAAAAAGATATGTTGGATTCATTTGATGGTCATGATGATTACGAGTTGGACATGAGGTTATTTGAAGGGGAGATTCAGAAAGTTAACCGATTGTTGGAGAGCTAAGGCTCTCTTTTTTATTTTCTTCTTCAACTACCATGAAAATTAACTTCTGTTAGATCCGAAAAATGGCAATACTTAAATAGACGCAGCTCAATCAACTTTTTAAAAGGGGAGGAGCGTCTGATCTTTGGTGTTTACTAGTTAATGGATTAGGAAACTTCTGTTATCGCAACGGTATAGGCTGCGGCAATCTCTTTTTAATTGTACTAACGGATGCAGTATAGTTTAACAAGAGGATTCTCTTTTAAGTCACATTTGAGGTAAAGGGCGACAAAAAAAAGAAGCTCCATATGGAGTCTTCATTTTAGTTGCCTGGAGTGATGGCGGTTTTAACAGATATACGTTTTGAAATTGTTTCCAAAGTATTATATGGAACTTAATTGATAATGTTAATTCCAAATAATGGTAAATACCACTTTGTTTAGACAAAATTATTGTTGTTTGTATTGTGGTTCCTCGGCTTGGATTTCTTGAAGACGTGGTTCAAGACTATCAAGAACAGATTGTGTTTGTTGTGCAGCTTGTTGATAAAGTTGTTTAGCGTTTTGGTTGTCAGTTGCTAAAGCGAAGGCTTCAAAGCTTGCCTGTGCACCTTTTAAACTTGCTAAAGCTGTTTGAACGTCTTTTCCAACTGTCATTTAATAACCTCTTTTCTCAATAAAATTGAAATTACAAAAGTAGTATGTGGAATATTTAGTAGCTTATGTATTGGAGATTTACTAATTACAAACTAATACAAAACCATCCTAAAAAGGATGGTTAAGGAAAATGGACCAGATTTTATTATGTAACATCATATGCAAATTTTGATTATCTATATTTAGGCAAGAACACAATTTTCAATATTTTGGATGATTTATTTCCCCCATAATTTTTTAACATTAAGCGGTACTATCTCTCTTCCATTTATTTGTTTATGGATAATGGGATTTTTGAAGGGGTCATAATTATTTCCACTACCTGCTATAGAAAAACGGGCACGTACATCAACACCTAGAATATTTTTAACGTATTTGTTGATCGTCATTTTAATCATCTCCTTCATTTAATTACTAAATATTATCTTTCTTGGGAATAAAAAAATTCAAAAAAATTTTTGTTCACAAATACGGGATATTACGCAATAGAAATTAGGGGACTTGTTTAACTAACGGGTGCAAGAGTTGAAGGTTGGGACTACTGCGGCGATACCCCTTTTCAATTTTGAGGTAGTTTTTACCTTTAATAAAAATTAAATGTAGGGTGATTATATAGAAGTAATTTAAAACAAAAGGAGAGATTCTCATGACTCAAATTGATGTAAATCAACTAAATCGAGCAAAAGCAAATGTATCACTCACGCAGGAATTGTTAACAAAAGCAATTGAAAAGGCAAATTCAGATCCTGCACTTGCTCAGGAAGCGATTAAACAGGCTTCGAACGAAATTTCGTCTGCTTTAACTGCCGTAACTCAAGTAGAAAAGTCATCACAAGCCCCATCGACAGAATTATAATATCGTTTTTGAATGAAATACTAGAAAAGTAGTTGTAAATCCCCTTGACAATGTCAGGGGATTTTATTATAAGGATTAATTGCTGATTGTTCTTAAACTACTTACATAGGCAAGATAAGATTGTGAAATATTGGGTACTTACACTAACGGGTGCGATTGTTCAATAAGAGCATTCGCTTTTTCTTGTTCCGCTAACGGAGGAGGTTAGTTAAAGTAAAAAATCACATAATTAATCCTTTTTTGGTTAATAGTACAAAATAAAGTATTATTTTCGGAGGATTAAGATGCCCGAATTTATAAAGGAAGAAACCCCTCATAACATAAGATTAACTGCACCTGAAATTGCTAACATTTGGTCACAGTATCAGAGTGATACGATGGCAAAATGCATTTACAAACATATGCTTCAAATTGTTGAAGATGCCTCTATTCGTCCGATTTTAGAATTATCTTTGAAATTAGCTGAGGGGCACATTTCCAAAATAAAGGATTATTTTTTACAAGAAAAATTTCCTATACCCCACGGATTTACTGAGGCAGATGTGGATTTGTCAGCTCCTCGTTTGTTTTCAGATGAATTTTGCTTATCTTATACCTACATAATGAGTGTCAATGGTTTAGCTGGCTATGCCGCCGCTTTAACAACAAATATGCGTCGGGATATAAGGGAGTACTTTGTACATTGCCAAAATGAAACAATGGAACTTTTTAACAAATCATTAGATTTACTATTGGAAAAAGGTATTGTATCTAGACCACCATTTATTAACCCTTCCGAACAATATGAGTTTATTGAATCCCCTAATTTTATTGAAGGTATATTCCGAGGGAAAAGACCGTTAAATTGCATTGAGTTAAGTAATATTTACTGGGATTTGAGAAAAGTTCAGTTAAGTAAATCACTCACAATGGGTTTCTCTCAAGTGGCTAAATCTCAAGATGTTAAGAACTTTTTATGGCGTGGCGTAGAACTTTACAAAAAACACATTGAGACGTTGGAGGACTTATTGAACAATGACCATCTTCCAAAGCCAAAATCGGAGGAAGCGGAAGTTACTAATTCAACAATTTCACCTTTTTCTGATCGTCTTATGATGCATCACAAGGCTCTTTTAGGTTCTACTTCCATCGGTGTTTATGGTTCAGCCATAGGTACCAGTCAACGGACAGACTTAGGAATAAAGTATTTACTCCTTTTTACGGAAATGGCACAGTATATGAAAGATGGATTTGATATTATGATTAAATACAAATGGGCTGAACAGCCACCTTTGGCAGATGATAGAAAGAAATTATCAGCACAACAATAATATATTTGTGAAGGAATGTACTTACACTAACGGGCTAAGAGCTCAAGAAAGATCGCTGCGGCGGTCTTTCTTTTTTCACTAACGGTGCAGTTTAGTTAAAGATGAAATGTGAGTGCTTCTTTGCTATTTAACCTCTATTTTTGTCCAACTTTTATCAATTCTTTTTTAGTTTCAAATTTTGCAGGTGTTGTCCTTTGAATAAAAAATCTTTCTATACAAAAAATATGTGTATTCTACCAGCTCAGGAGGGATTCGCATGGTAAATATGTTGGAAACAGTTATTGATGCCATGAAATCACTGACAGTACAAGACCAAGACCAACCGCTTCATGTTGGAGAAGTAATGTCATGTTGGATTTACTTAGCAGGACTTGAACTAGCTAAAGTATCTGTTCAAGCAGGAATAAATACGACGACAGATGATGAACTAAAAGCAATTCTTGAAGAAGATATGAAATTAGGAACCAGTCAAAGAAAACAACTCCATGATTTCATGATTAAGGAAGGGATTCCACTGCCTGCCGCCCCTGAAGAAATGCCAAAATCAGACCCTAACAGTATCCCTCTCGGTGTTAAATTAACGGATGATGTAATAGCAAACGAATTATCTTTAAAAATCGTAAGTTTAATTATGCGTGCAGCGGGTGCTGCCTCTGAATCGATTCGTACAGATGTTGGTTTATTATTTATTCAGTTTCAAACAGAAAAATTTGCTTTCGCAACTAGATTAAAACATTTAATGCGTAAACGCGGATGGATTAAAGTACCACCTTTTTACGTTCCACCCGGTTCCCCACAAACATAAAGTTAGAGGGAGCATTAGATAGTTATATATGAAAAATCTTTGTAAGCTAAGAGTGAATTTGATAAAAAGAATACAGCTGCCATTTAGGCGGCTTTTATTATTGAAATAAATGTTAAACAAGGATTGGAGTAATTATAATAGGTTTATTTTCAATGATAACTTGCTAAAATTTTTGATTTCTAAGCTGTTCCTTGTTCTTGACCAACATCTGCTTAAAGTCCACTTCCATAAGAATAATGGATAGCATAATAAGCATTCCTCCAACAACTAACTGAACTGTAAATGATTCAAAGCCAAACATTACTGAAAAAATACTTCCAAAAGCTCCTTCAAGCATCATAATTAATCCAGCAGTTGTTGCGGAAGTATGCTTTTGAGCTACAACCTGAACCGTTTGACCAACAAACGAACATATAATTCCCATATATAACAATGGCACTATTGCAACAGACCAATTGATACTAGTAAGCTGTCCTTCCTCTACGAAGAAGAAAAAAGCCAACCCCCCTATGGCTTGGACAACTCCAAGCATAAAAGCTACAATGCTGAAATCAGTTGTTCTTGCTCCGTAACCGAGATATACAATAGAGGCTGCATAAAACAGGGCACAAATAAAAGAATAAACGTCACCGATATTTATGTTTATTGCTTTGTTTAGTATTCCAGTTAATATAGTCATTCCAAGTAAACAAAAGGCAATGGAAACAAAGCTTTTTACTGGGAGTTTCTTTTGATATAGAACCCAAGCCAAGAAAGGAATAATTACTACATATGTTGCTGAAATAAAGGCGTTATTGGATGGAGTCGTGTACTGAACACCAATGGTCTGTGTAATAAATCCGCCAAAATTAAGCAATCCCGCAATGAGCCCGACTTTAAAGTCCTTAAGGGTCATTTTAATTATCTTTTTATAAAAAAACATAAATACTAAAACAACAAAGAGAAAGCCTCTGGAAAAATTTACGAATCCCGGAGATACATTTGCATCTAGAGCTATTTTTGTTACAACAAACCCAGAACCCCAAAGTGCCGCAGCTATCAAGAGTAGCAGGTTTGCCATTGACTTTGTCATTTTCATTTGTTAATTCTCCTGTTCTTATTAATAAAAAATCCCGCCTCTTAAGTAAAGAGGCGGGAACGATCTACTCTTATACAGTTTTCATTGAAAATCCAACGATAATTAGTAACGGAATTGATTTTCCGACACACCCCAAATGGAATTTTGGGGGTTTTTAAGAAGAAAATTAGCTTTCGTATCCCAAACAATTCTTCTTTATACACTTTTGATTCATCTTTAATTTACTAAATTATCTTTATGTAATCAACCCATAGTTTTGATGTTTATGATAGATATTCTAAAAATATCGCCTTCCAAATTATTGATAACATTATGTATAGAAAGACGTTCTAACGGGATAGTTTTGTCCCGATAACAGAAACTAACAGAATGAAAACGATAATATATAAAGGAGATTACATATGTTGAAAAAGATACCGAAAATCCTTCAAGTACTCCTAATTGTATTTATCGGCGCATGTTATGTTTTGCTTGTTTGGGGTAAAATTGACAGAACAGCAGCCGAAAAAAGGATGGTATTTGACCAGCAGCCCATCCAATACCCGATTCGTCAAAGTAATATTACTTTGTATACGGAGGGTAAACAGTTAAACAATCAATTATTCTCAGATATAAGGAAAGCAAAAAATTACGTGCATATCAACTTTTTCTCTATTGCTGATGATAAAGTAAGTCATCAATTTCTGGATTTATTGAGACAAAAAAGCCAGGAAGGTGTAGAAGTATATTATTCAGTGGATAGTCTGGGTGGAATTTTACTAAAGAAAAGGGAAAGAGAATTATTGGTTAAAGCAGGAGTGCATTTTACGTATTACAATAAGCCTGCTTTTCCATATCTTTTTGCTTCTTTGGATCGTCGGAATCATCGCCGTATTTCAATTATTGATGGAAGGATTGGGTACATTGGTGGATTTAACATCGGCAAGAAGTATTTAGGAGAAAAAGTAAAACTCGGTCACTGGAGAGATTATCACCTTCAAATACGAGGAGAAGGAGTTCAAGATCTAGAACATCAATTTGTGTTAGACTGGAGGAAAAACTCAGCTCAACAGATCCCTATCCACAGCGCGACAAAGGAAAAGGGAGCAACCTTGCATCGATTTACTTCATATTATAGCGGAGTAAAACTTGGGCAAGATTATGCAATGCTGTTTCATCAAGCAAAAGAGTCCATCGTTATAGTAACACCTTATTTTATATTAAATGACAGAACTATTTGGAACTCATTAGTGGATGCAAGAAAAAGAGGAGTTCGTGTTAAAATTCTGTTCTCACCTCATTCGGATGCACTGTTGGTTAAAGAGGCAGCGTATCCATATATTCGAAAAGCATTAAAACAGGGAATAGAAGTATACGGTTATAAAAAGGGCGTGATACACGGTAAAGTATTCTTGATTGATAAAAACGTATTGATGGTAGGGACCGTAAATTTTGATTCGCGCTCGTTTCATTTAAATGAAGAAATGAATTGCTATATCCATGACCCTGTCTTTATTTCTAAAATAAAGCCAGTCATCAATGAAGACTTCCAAAATTCAAAGCGAGTAACATCCTCTGATGTCAATCAATTATCTATAAAAGAAAAACTGAAAGAAAAGTTTGCAAAAATGATTGAGTATTATTTGTAAAAACTAAGTACTTTTATTTTAAGGAGTAGTAGTGTTGAAATTGAGCTTCATGGATGGCGAACGGGTGCTTTCCTTCAATAAAAATCAGCAATGATCTTCCACTAACGGGTGCAAGAGTTAAAGATTGGGATGGCTGCGGCGATCTCTTTTTCTTATTATGCTAACGGGGCAGGACAGTTGAGGAAGGCTTAACTAAAGTTAAGAGCGATAAAGTGCAAAAGTGAGTCAGTGGAAAGATACAATCCTCTTCTTCACTTTTGTAATTTTTTCTATGTTTTTGCTTTTTGAAGATTTGGATAATAGAGGGAAATTTGGGGAAGATATCTGTAACTCTGTTTAATTGAATGGTGGTTATTTATTATATGATATGGGATTATATTTGGAAGGCGATTTTGATTGTTCTTGAGGGAACAGTGCTTTTGAGGGTGGCAGGTCGGAAAGCAATTTCTCAAATGTCATTGGCTGAAGCTGTTATAATGATTGCAATTGGAACTTTACTTATTCAACCTGTAGTGGGAAAAAATATTTGGACAACCTTTTTGGTTGCTAATGTTCTTATCGGAACACTTTTAGTAATTGAATTTATACAAATAAAATCTGACAGTTTTGAAAAAATGATTACAGGTAAAGCGATGGTGGTAATTGATAACGGTGCTTTGAATGAAAAAAACCTGAAGAAACTTAGGTTATCGGTGGACCAACTTGAAACGAAACTTAGACAAAATAGTGTATCTAAAATAAGTGACGTTAAATGGGCAACCCTGGAACCAAATGGTCAATTAGGTTTTGAGTTGAAGCACGATGCTCAACCTGTAACGAAAAAGGAATTTGATGATTTCAAACATACTATCGTTAATTTGATCCCTAGTAATTCGCAACTTACTCATATAAACGAAATTTTAAACTTGATAAACAAACAGTACGAGGTCGAAAGTCAAGAGGACATTTTCGAAGAGATTAAGAATAATGAACATAAAATCCCCCTACCAAAGCATTTACAATAACGGGGTCAGATCCCCTGCTAGGAACCTACTGCCGTAGATACGGCTTTTTTTATTGATTAACGGGGAAGGTTTGTTAAAGAAGGATATTTTCTGTTTTCAGCGAATTAGAATTTCAAACAAACCTTACACGAATACAGGTATTGAAAATAACAGGAATATAGGAGGTACGAGATATGAAGATCAATAGAATAGATCATGTGAGTATAAACGTAAATGATCTTTCAGAGGCTAAAGCGTTTTTTCTTGATTTAGGACTTGAAGTGCAAGCGGAATGGGAATTGGATGGAGAACAGTTGGACAGAATAGTTGGGCTTAATGATGTTAAAACGGCATGTGTAGGATTGGGGATGCCAGATGGTCAGGCATGGATAGAGCTAGTCAAATTTTACACGCCGTCAGATGAAAAAGATATTCAGCAACCTTTGGCAAATACGCTGGGTATCCGACATATTTGCTTTGCTGTTGAAGATATTGAAGCTATTGTTGCAAAATTGAAAAAGAAAGGCACGGAAATCTTTAGTGAGATACAGCGATATGAAGAAAGTTATAAGTTATGCTACGTTCGTGGTCCAGAGGGAATTATTTTAGAGTTGGCGGAGAAAATCAGATAAATATTGAATGGGACTTTAAATGATTTAGATCTCCAACTTTAAAGATTTCTTCTTAAACTATAGGGTGCTTGAGTTAAAGAAGGATTGCTGCGGAGATCCTTTAAGAACTGATATAATGAAATATTTAGAAAAAAAAGCATGGATAAAACCCACGCTTTTAACATTAGGATCTGATCTGATGGTTCTCTAAAGTGTTTTAAATATTTTTAAAGAACGTAATATTTCATTCATTTTCCAATCTATCATTAGGCAAAAAGAAGGCAAGAATGGAACCAGCTAATGGAAGTAGGGAAAGGATTGTAAAAACGGTAGCTACGCCAAAGGCATCTGAAATGCCACCCATGAAGACAGAACCAATCCCACCAGCTCCTACACCGAATCCAATCGATAGACCAGAAGCCAACCCAATATTTTTAGGTAACATGTGTTGCATATAAACAACACTTACTGAAAAAGAGGAAAGAACGCAAAATCCGAAAAATAACAAATCTATAATGGAGAATACCCCATGTAAATAGGGAAAAATAATAGCAAAAGGAGTAGCAAGTAACATAGAGGTGACAAGTAAACGTTTCATCCCTATTTTGTCCGACCAAATCCCGCCGATAAAAGTACCAAGTGCTCCTGCTCCAACAAAGACAAAACTAAGTATTTCGGACTGTTGGATGGATAAATCATGCAAATAGAAAGGTAAAAAGATGACAACTCCTATTTGGCACCATGAACGTAAAATGATGACGCCACAAAGGATGGTTGCTCCCATTATATTGTTGGTTCCTTTTAATTCCTTTTTACGAATAACATTGGATGACTGTAATTTTTGTCCTAACCATGGAAGTATTTGTCCAGTCAAAAAGATAGAAAGGATGGCGACAGGGATGAGCCAAAGGAGTCCGTGGATTCCCGAATGTGTGACATAAATGGAAACCAACAAAGGACCGAAAGCTTGGCCTGAATTACCGCCTACTTGAAAAATGGCTTGAGCCAATCCCTTTTTAGAACCAGCAGCAAGATGGGTCCCGCGAGAAGCTTCGGGATGGAAGGCACCGGAACCAAGTCCTGAAATAGAAATAAAGAATAGTAGCCATGGAAGTGATGGTGCAAGACCAGTTAAGGCTAGACCCATAATGGAACAAAAAACGCCTGCTGGAAACAGCCAAACTCTAGGTTTGCGATCCGCTAACATCCCGAAAAGAGGCTGTGAAACGGATGATGTTAAATACGAGAGTAAAACCACTAAAGTAGACTGGGTGTAATTCAAATGAAAAAAATGTTTGTATAATACCACTAAAGCTGGAACCATTCCTGTGGTCACTAAATCATTCAAAAAGTGTGCTCCAGAGAAAGTAAAAACAGCTCGACGAAAAAGAGGTTCTTCACTTTTGACCATTGGTTGGGGCGCTGTTGCCAACGTAAACATCTCCTATGTAAATAATTAATTTATATAAGCAATAGTTATTTCATTGTACCACGAGCTCTTATGTTTGGTTTCTTAAATAAAGCAAAATTTCCTTCGACATTCTTCTAACGTATTTTGAGAGAAGAAATGAGTATGAATGCGGGTAGAAGCCAAAGTTAATTAAACGTCTGATTAAAGGCGAAGAATCGGGAATCTTATTGAATTCTGTCAGTCTTGAAGAAATTTGTCTTTTTTACAAGGTTGATGCGATTTTTTCTGGTATTTCATAAACATTTTTCGATAGGTTTCCATCACATAAATCCTTCTATAGCGGGGTTATTCATGGTTTTAATCAAACGATTAATTAATATAGCACATAAGGAATTTCCCCGAAAATAATCGATTGATGTGGAAAAACGAATGTCTTAGGATAGATATAATTGGGTTTGAAAATATGCCAATCTGAAAAGAGCTGCCAATTTGGCAGCTCCGTTTCGTTCTGTTATACGAGTGTTTTGGTCATGATAAAGTCTATTTGTTCATCATCGCCCATATAAAAAGAGTGGGCTCCCGTTTGCACAAACCCCATTTTTTTATAAAAAGCAATTGCATTTTCATTATTTTCCCAAACGCCTAGCCAGATTTTCTTTTTATTACCTTCCATCGCAATTTCCACAGCTTTATTAAACAGATATTTACCAAGCCCGTGCTTTTGAAATTCCTTCTTTATATAAATCCTCTCGACTTCTAGTGATTCCTCACCCATTTCTTCAGACTGAGCATCATTGGTATTGACCTTTAGATATCCAGCGACTTCATTATCAAAATATACAAAAAAGAATTGCGAAGAAGTATTGGATAATTCTTTTTCTAATTGTGGTATGTTAAAGGCCTTTTCCAAATAGGCATTCATATTTTCAGCTGAATTCTGCTCCTTAAATGTCTCATAAAATGTTTCAGAACTAATTTCTTGCAGCTTGCGTGAATCTTCAAAGGTACATGGTTTTATATTTATAGTCATTTATAGTTGTCGCTCCTCTATATATTAATAATTTCTCTTGTTTCCCTTTTTGACATATTCCCAGTCTTTTTCTATATTCTTTCTTACTTTTTGAAGAAGATTAAAAATGGATTCTATTTCTCCTTCGGATAATCCCTCTAATGCCACGATATTGGAGTAATCATTTTCTCTTTTTATAAATGGATAAACATGTTTTCCTTTCTCTGTTGGAAAGAGCTTGTTAATTTTTTTGTTATGTTGATCGTCTTTCTTTTCAATAAAGCCATTCATTTCAAGTTTTTTCACAGCCCGAGCGGCTGTTGTTCGATCTACTTTTATCATCTCTGCTAACTTTTCTTGAATGATTCCAGGGTTTTCACAGATTCGCACCAAGTACAAATACTGCCCTTTTGTAAGGTCATATTCTTTGAATTCAATATTACTTATCGAATCTAATGCCCTTGCAATCATTCCAATTTCACGGAGAATTTCCTTCATAAGTAACTCCTTTTTTCAAAAAAATATGTTGCAAATGCAATAAAATTAGCATGTATTAAATGTAACTTAACTTTGTTGTATTTGCAACAAAAAATAATGACTCCATTTAAACCCTTGTACCTTTCAAATTGCAATGGACATGCATACCAATAGCATTAACTAATTTTGGAGGTACAGATACATGAGTATAATCGTGGTTCCTAGAGATTTTCCTACAATTCAAGCAGCGGTAACAGCTGCACAGCCAGGTGATTTAGTCTTTGTAAAAGAAGGAACGTATCATGAAAGTGTAAACGTATTTAATAGAGGGTTAGCGATTATCGGGGAGAAAGGAGCCGCTCTTGACGGGAATCATTCATTGCCTTTTGGATTTAGAGTGGGCCAATCCTCCGCAAACCTAGCCTCTGGTATTGAAATAAAAGGTTTTACTATCCAAAATTACATTCAAAGTGGAATATCAATAGAATTTTGCGATTTTGCGTATTGCTTAGAGAATGTGATTAAAAATATCAAAAATGATGGTATCTTCATTAACCAAAGCGTTGTCTTTACGAATGGAGCTACTCATTTATTTAAAAAAAATAAAATAACGAATATTGGTCAAAACGGATTCAATATTACGGATCCTAACATCAATGTAATGATTCAAAATGAGATAAAAGACGTTGGAAAGAATGGCATAAATATAAATGTTACTCAATCTACAGTTCCAGTTAATCCTTTCACTTCAATCATTCAAAATAAGATACAAAAGGCCGGACAAAATGGAATCGTTTCAGCCGAGCAGGCTTTTTCGGGGTTAATATTTCAAAATGAAATTCAACATACTGGCAGTGATGGAATATCTTTAAATAATGGAACCATGTCCATCATCGAAAATAATATTACAAGATCAAAAGGGAATGGAATAAGAATAAATAATCCTTTTAGCTCGCTTTATCAGTTGAATATAAGTTTTTGGAACGCAGAAAGTGGCATTTCGATTATTTCTCCAGCCAATGTTCCAACTCAAGGATTTAATTATATTGAAGAAAATCGTACGTCGAATAATAAGAAAGATGGAATTCTGGTTAATCAAAACAACAATTTTATTATTAGGAATAAAGCGAATGAAAACGATGATGATGGACTTGATTTAAACTCCAATGATAATGAAGTGGTTGAGAATATTGCTTGCAATAATAGGAATCAGGACATCGAAAATAGTGGCATGGGGAATTCATTGTTTAGGAATAAGGATTGTGAGCAGGATGAAAGCACTAGTTAGCAAAAAGCGGAAAGAGGTTGTGCTGAAATTATATTAGAATAACTTTGTAATATAATTATCATCTTGTTGTGATGAGTCTGTCATACCTTTCTAGTATAGTGAACGTATCAACTCACACTAGGAGGTAACAACCATGCTAAAGAAATTCATCGTAGTTTTTACTATTATAGCTTCTTGTGGCTCTTTGTTCGCCGCCAAGGGTGAAAAAGCGGAAGCAGCTTATAATTATCATACAGCAGCGATTTCGATTGCGAAATCGAATATAGGAGTTCCATACCGATGGGGCGGGATGTCTCCAAGTGGTTTTGACTGTTCAGGTCTTGTAAAGTATTCTTACGGAAAAGCAGGAAGAACACTAAATCGCACGGCAGCTCAAATGTATTATGGAAACGGATATCGACCATCTAATTTGCAAATAGGCGATTTACTATTCTATGGACCAACCAAAGCAAGCGCCCCAACCCATGTTGCCATCTATATTGGATACGGGAAAATGATTATGGCATCATCCTCAAAAGGGGTCATGATCACCTACACAAGCAACCCATATTGGCATGCTAGATATATTGGAGTAAAGCGAGTATAAAGAAGACCATCACTGACGATGGTCTTTTTTTCATTTAATCTAAAAAAAGTGGCAGGTAAATAGAGGAAGGAACTACATAATATGTACAGAAATATAATGTTTAAAATGAAATGTTTGGGGAGGCAAGAAAATGGAGATATATATTGCGATTGGTATGATCGCTTTAGTAATCATACTTACTTCACTCATTCGAACCTTCTTATATAGGAACTGGAAATTAATTTACACTGCATTCGGCAATGAGGAATACTTCAGGATAATTGCAAAATTAAAAACGGAAGGAATAAAGTATAAAACGGTAACGCCATACAGCTTTGATAATCGGACTAACCAATTTAAGGATAATACGCAATATGATATATACGTAAAAAAAGATGAGGAACATTTAGCGGTTAAATCGTTGCAAAAAAGAAATTAAGCAAGCAGAGAGCAGGCTGCCATTATGATGTGACCCCCAAAAGTTAGAGTTTTATATTAAGCAGCTAATTGGCTGGTATGGGTACGGTATTGAACCGGACTCATGCCTGCCAATTTTTGCTTTATACGCTTGTTATTATAGTAATTGATATA
>NZ_JAHXYW010000011.1 GCF_019969725.1 Neobacillus bataviensis | reverse complement strand
TGACCTACTATAACAATTACAGATATCAATGGAATTTAAAGAAGATGACCCCTGTAGAATACAGAAATCATCTTCTCGATGTGGCATGACCTTTTTTAAAAATGTCCTTTACAACGGGTACACTTTACAATTTGGGTGTTGCCTTTTTATGTTTCTTGTAACGGATTAACAAAGCTGTATTGAATATGGACAGTGCCATCATTTTTACAAGTGATCTTCTCAACGAGTGAATGAAGGATCGGTGGAGTTAATTCCTTTAGGTTCAGTACATCTTTTAATTTTTTTCCGATATTAATGGAGTAACTCTCGTTTTCGCATTCCTTCAATTTTTCATCAAGTTGATCTTTTTTAATTTGAAGATCTTTTATCTTGTTGTCTGTTAGCTGACGGTATTCCACCAAATCTTCTTTTGAAAGGAGATTCTCAGTTGTACAGATTTACATATTCCAGCTTTTTATTTTTTAAGGTTTCCATATCGGATTGAACTGCTTCTAGCTCTTTGAGAACTTTGCGTTTTTTCACATTTAGCTTATTCATTAGCGTGTTCAAGAAGCTTTCTTCTTTTAATGAGTTAAAAAGCGTTTGTAAATCCTCCATAATCACATGCATTAGTGCTTTTTCACGAACTGTAACTTTACTAATGCAGAAGGTGTTACCGTGCTTGATATTTCCACCGCAACGGTAACCTTTTTGATTGGCTTTATACCACATTCCTTTTTGGCATTCCTCACAATAGAGGATGTTCGTAAAAAGATGTTTTTTTGGAGCGGTAGTTGTTCTGGTACGACTCTGCATCATCGCTTGTACTGCATTAAAGGTTTCCTTTGGGATAAAGGCTTCATGATTATTCTCAATGACTACAAAATCTTCTTCCCTTATCTCCCTTTTTATTCACTATTTCAAAAAAACTTATGCAACTGCACCCCAATTGTTAAACACCATTAACAATTAGAGGTGCAGTTTTTTCTATGGCAAAATTTACATAGAAATCTAAATTAGTATTTTAGTATAAAAAAATCACGAAATATTAAAAATTCGCCCAATAAAAATAATTTTAAAAAAACTGTTAAATGAAGATTTACAAAAATTTAACGAAATTTTTACAAGGATTTCACTTGGTTTTTTTATCGATTTTTAGCGAAATTCCCCCAATGTACAACATGGATAATTAAAACTATGATTAATTTGTCGAAAGATTCAAAATAGGGGGAATTGAATTGAGGGAAAGTAAATTAAAGAAAATATTGTCAAATACCACCATGAGCTGTCTATTGATGTCCTCGGTCATCCCATACAATGTGTTGGCGGCGACATCAACACCTATCGATCCTATTCGTCAGGAAGCGAGCGCTCCACAGTTGACAAACGAACAGATAGCGGCCTTAAATAAGATCAGCATAGCTGGTAGGGAAAAAATTTCGTCAAAGATCAATACGTTAACAACGGAGCCTGTTCGCGTCATTGTTGAATTCAAACAAGCACCGGCTAAAATTGCGGTGATGCAAGAGCAGTTGGCTGGAAACAGCACAACCTTAAAAGAAGAAACAAGTGACGTAAACAATTCGCATAAACAGTTTCGTGCATTTGTGGACGGATTATCTCAGCACAAAGCTGGCAAAAGTGTGAATGCAGTCACTGCGCAAACTGCAGCGAGTGAAGAAGATGCTGAAAACTCATCTGACATTCAAATTACAAGTGAATACAAGAGCGCGTTAAATGGGGTAGCCATGACGCTTCCAGGAAACATGGTCGAGAGTCTATTCGAATCTGGCCTTGTTAGCCATGTCCTCTCAGATGAGATCGTCAAACTTGACCCGAGTGAATTGGGCCAAGTGAAGCAGCAAAGCGAACAAGGTGAAGCACCAAAAGAAAATACGATCCCACTTCCAGGAATTGATGCACTTCATAACGAAGGAATTAAAGGAAACGGCGTGAAAGTCGGCGTGTTAGATACAGGGATTGATTACAATCATCCGGATTTAACGGATGTGTATAAAGGGTTCAGAAAACAAGAAGGCGTTGATCCAAGTACGATTAGCCCGAGTTCAGTTAAGGGCTGGGATTTCGTCGATAACGATGCAGATCCGATGGAAACAACCCCTGATGACTGGGTGAATGCAGGTAAGCCAGTAACACCAGGCCATACGTACGAAACATATCACGGTACGCACGTATCTGGAACAATCGCAGCACAATCGAAAGCCAATGTCGAAAATCCGGCACAAGGGGTTGCCCCTGGCGTCGATTTATATGTCTATCGTGTACTAGGTCCTTACGGTTCTGGTTATACGAGTGGTATCGTTGGCGGGATTGACAAGTCAGTTAGTGACGGAATGAAAGTCATTAACATGTCTCTTGGCGCACCGAGTAACGATCCACTATCAGCAGAAGCAATCGCAGTTAACAATGCGACACTCGCTGGTGTAACATGCGTCATTTCAGCAGGAAACTCAGGTCCGAACGAAGGGACACTTGGCACACCTGGAGCAGCCGCTCTACCAATTACGGTTGGTGCAAGTGACTTCCCGATGTCGATTCCGACCGCAACGGCGACAGTCGGAAACGAAACGTTCACCAACTTTAAGTTACTTGGAAAAGGATACAATGACCACGTGGAAGCCCTTGCGAACAAAACGTATCCAGTTGTGTTTGTTGGCTTAGGTGGCGCAGATGATGTGAAAGATCTTGATTTGCACGGAAAAGTGGCATTGATTAAGCGTGGAACGTATGCGCTTAGTGAAAAAATTGTGAATGCACAAAAAGCAGGCGCAGTGGCGGCCATTATGTATAACAATATCGACGGCGACATCGATAACTATTTAGCAAGTGATATTGGGTTTATCCCAACATTCCGCCTCTCAAAAGCAGACGGCGAACGCTTAAAAGCAGCAGCAGAAACTGCGTCGATTACGTTTACTGAAATCGGGTCAACAGTAACAGAAGGAAACCATTTGGCAGCTTTCAGTTCAAGGGGACCGGTTACAACAAGCTATGACATTAAACCGGACGTTGTGGCGCCTGGGGTATCTGTTTACTCGACGTATCCAGAATATATCCACAGTCCAGAACCAGGAATTGATTACTCACAAGCGTATGCGCGTATTTCAGGTACATCAATGGCTTCTCCGCACGTAGCAGGGATTGCCGCGCTCATTCTTCAGGCTCACCCGGATTACACGCCGTTTGATGTCAAAACAGCGCTAACCAA
Source organism: Neobacillus bataviensis (assembly GCF_019969725.1). Next base: position 209,618 of record NZ_JAHXYW010000011.1, on the reverse strand, counting down.
TACGGCTGACAAAATGAATGGCAACTATTCTGTTTATGAAGTAGGGGCAGGACTTGTCGATGTCGCAGAAGCCGTACATGCGGATGTTTCCTTCAAAGTACAGGATACGACGGAAAACGGGGATGCGAGCGGAAACCTGAAGACAGTCAATTATGAAAAAGGTTCCTTAACGTTCGGTTCTGTTTACCAAAACATCGGAAGTTCGATGAACAGCACCCGTACCGTCAAAGTGACCAACCGTGGCTCGAAGGATAAAACCTTTGATCTCAGCTATGAATTCATTAAGCCGAATTCCAATGTGAATGACGGCTCAGCGAATAATGTTACGGTTACGACTCCTGCTTCTGTTACCGTTAGTGCAGGACAGACGACGAATTTCAATGCGGCGATTACCATTCCTGGAAGCGCTCAATTTGGAAGATATGAAGGATATGTCAACATCGTAAATCATGACAATCCAAGCGAACATTTCCGAATTCCGTTCGCTGCTCGAATGGTGGAAAAAGGATTCAGCGACTTGCTGATGGATGACAATGCCGTCAGCACAAGAAATCCGGTCATTCCTTCAATTTTTAATTATGGCACTAACCGTAATATCGGCTTTAAATTAAACAGCCCGATGAAGTGGGTCTGGGCGACGATTTATGACAAAAACGGCAATGCGCTTGGCGCAGTTTTCCCATCACCGATTAGTGCAAGTACGGCGCCAACCGATAGGTTCTTATCGCTTTCGTTTAACGCGGGTATCTATTATCCGTTTATCGGCGACCCAGCGAAAGAATTAACGAGCCAGTTCACAAAAGCATCCTTGCCGGAAGGGGATTACACGATCAAATTCCGCGCAACCGATACGACAAACATGTATGCGAAAACGTATGAGAAGTCGATGCTGTTTATCGTGGACAACAAATTGCCGAAATTGACCTATAAAGACCATGCTCCGGGCTTGTACGAGCTGAGTGATTCGGACTTTACGGATGAAGAAATGGGCGGCAATATGCACCATTCGTTCTGGGTTCACGCGAACCTTTACGACGAAGGAACGGCGAAACTGGCTCCTCTTGGCATCGACCAATCGTCTAACAATTTGTTTTATTACTACAATGCAATCGACTTACCGGCAGGAGAATTTAAGACGGACGCCAATGGAGATACGAAATTCGGGATTGAAAAATCGGACATTGAAAACGGTCCGGCAGTCGTCACGCTGTTCCCAAGGGATGTGGCAGGAAATGCAGAGCTCGTCAATGATTTCCATCAGTATGTCTTTGTTAAAAAAGGCACGCCGTATATGGTGCCGACGTATGACAAGCAAAAAGCGTACCTGAATGATACAGTCACGATGACACTGAATCTACACAATGTTCAGCAAATGATGTCAGGGACCTATAATGCAACGTACTTTAACACCAACTTCGAATTGCAAGGAGTGACAGTAGCGCCTGAATTCCAAAAATGGGCAGATGATCATGGCGTGAAGGTCAATGTGGATACACCGGTTGGAACGCGTGACCCTCTTTATTTAGCTAAAACCATGATCAATGTAGGCGCACATTTAAGCGGCGGAGAAGACTTTAAAGGTTTCAGCGGCGATGAGATGCCATTTTTGAACGTAACCCTAAAAGTGAACAACGATGACCCGACAACTCCGGCTGCGAATATTTTATATTCGAATATGGTACAGGATGATGTCATGACCAATTTCAGCATGATGCAGTATGGTCAAACTCAGCCAACCAACATTACAGCATTCAACCGATTGAACAGCTTCCAACTCATTTCGACGCATAATGCGCTTAAAACTTTTGTGAGGCTTGAAGCGTTTGCTAACAACTATTCAATGGACTATACCACTCTGAATGCAAAAGCATATGCACTACTTTCGGACGGTAGCAAATATCCTGGAACGATTGATCCGCAGGGATATGTCGATATCAAGGGCATCCCATTATCGAAAGATCCATTCAAAGTGATCATCGAAGCGCCGGGGCACTTAAAGAGCGTTCAGACCATCACGATGCTGGGGCAGACTCCATGGGGCGATAATGTCGGTCAGTATGCCGGCTATATTGGAGCAACATCCAAGCAGCCGAATGGTCCAGCTGGCGATCTGAACGGTGACGGCGTGATTGATGTCCTGGACGTCAAGAAAATAGCCAATAAGATTGGCATGCAGGATCAAGACGATTTTAAAGTGGAAGATTTGAATCAAGACGGCATTATCAATGAGACGGATATGAAGTTCCTCGTTAAGAACTTATATAAATCGAATTTTGATGCAACCGTTAAGCCGAAAGAACAAGTTGCCGGTAAGTACAGTACACATTACTTCAATGAATTAGGAATTGCATCTACCGTTAACACGTTGAAAAATACTACTATATCTAAAAATACGGCCGCACTTAGCTGGATTGCCGCTGTCAATGCAACTGAAGTAAAAATTGAGCAATCGAACGATAATGGCGCAACATGGACGAAGTCTACCACGTCAAATCCTGTAACGGTTGATTCGAGTACAGCAGTTGTCACTGGATTAACTGAAAATACATCTTACAAATTCCGAGTAAGAGTAACAGGTGGATTAAACGGGGGCATTTCAAATGTTGTGAGTGTAAACACCGTAAAGTAAGAAAAAAGCCGTAGTCTTTTTATCTCGCATTGGAAACTCATGATCTTTCGTCATGAGAGGAAAATGCGAGTTTTTTTTGCACCAAAAGTGGAACTGAGGCACAGCACACTTATCCTTTATATCCGTCCTGGAACATCGGTTGAAAAGAAACAAACTATTTTAGATAAATTTTAAAAAGAAGGCAGGTCGTCGTTAGCAAGTGATTTTTAAAAACCGCCTCTAAAAAAAGTGTGGTGAACCGTACCATAAATAGGTACGGTTTTTCTATTAATTTAGAGCTATTCAATCAAAAGTACTTAGTTCCCGTGCCTGTCACTCCCCGAATTTTCTTGTTTCACACTTTATTCCACAGATGTTGTTTTGAATTGATGAAGTGAAGGAAGTAGGCTGCCAAATTTCTTCAACTTGTCATTTGCTTTTTACAAGCGTACGTAGTTCGCCCACATACATAATGACAAGCAACATTGGCCGTAACCAATCGAAACTCCATCCGAACCGTTACTGCAAGAAGCCGTTCCCGCTTCTTTAAGTCTTGCAATCCAGTCTGAAAACAGCAGTAAAGACTTTGCCTAATGATTGCTACGTTGATTTTCTGCATCGGCTCAACTCGCCTTACCTCTTATTTATCGTGACTTAAGAGCTTTTCCCACGGTTATTCTTTTCGTAGTTTTTCCATGTCGAGTCTACTAAACGACAGCTTTTTGACAGAGGGTGAGTCTCTGACCCTATGGGATTTACTTATCGTGAAATAAATAAAACCTTATGAGAAATTGAATGCAAGATTTAACTATTGTTTCTTTTTCAAATTACTATACTATTGATTACATTGGTATAAAAAGAAATTAATTGGAAACCATAATAATGCATAAAGAGCAGTTGCATTCTGTAAAAATTGTGAAGCTACAAAAAAGTAACCAACTACCTTACCACATCAATTTGGATGGTAAGGAGGGTTGCTTTTTTTATTCTTATTAACTTCACCAACACCTTATGTGTTGCCACATACACTCTGCACATGTGGAGTGCGTGGCACAGCTTATTTTAAAGATGTAACAAATAAATAAACACTTCTAAGTAAAAAAATCATTTCTAAACATCAAACCCTTTCCTAATTGTATAGTTTTTGTTGTTGCATATGAAAAGCACCTCCTTTGATAGATACGTCCATCGTTTCAGGAGGTGCTTCTTTTTTATATGCGTTGTTTGAATACTTAAATCAATAGGGCACAGAAGTATGATATATGATATATAAAATGATAAGCCCAATTCCAATAATATAAGCAAGAAAAACTGGATTTAGCACTATAGGATGTCTTCTAGGTCTTTTCATTGATTTCAGAATCAAATTCGCTTTGCCTTACACTTGCCAATCTCCCAATTCGTAACGTATAAAGTAATCCTCCAATCAGTACTAACAATATCACAATAGATAAAATGAATTGCAAGTCAAACAATGTAATTACCACCTTTTTTTCATATTTATTGAGAAAACATGCTGAGGTATACATCGATTTTGCAAAAACAAAGGAATTTTAAAATATTTAATAAAACGATTCATTTTTTAGCGGAATTTAAATTCTATATGAAAGACAAATGAAAAGAATGGTTACCCTAGGATTAAAATGAGAATTGACAGGACACCAATTGGTGTCATATAATTAAGACACCAATTGGTGTCCAATTAAAAGGGGGGGGTGATTTTGAACGAGAAAAATCAAGAGCGTGATGTGTATGCAGCCATCGCTGACCCAACAAGACGTAAATTGCTGCGTTTGTTAGCAGATGCAGGAGAGTTACCACTTCACGAATTAACCGCTCAATTTCAAATGGGGCGTACCGCTGTTTCTAAACATTTGGCTATTCTTAAAGAAGCTGGCTTAGTTGCTGACCGTAAAGTTGGCAGAGAAACAAGATATCGACTAATTGCAGCTCCCCTACAGGAAATTAAAGATTGGGTATCTTTTTACGAAAAATTTTGGAATGAAAGAGTGGCACTTTTAAAAAATTTATTAGCGGAGGAATAGTGATGGCAGAAATATCATTAGATTTTCAGTTTACAAGTTCAATCAATACGGTATGGAATGCATTAACAGATTCGGAAACTCTTGCAAAATGGATTATGGCAAATGACTTTAAACCGGTCGTCGGACATAAATGTCAATTCCGAAATCCGCAGTGGAATTTAATTGTAGATAGTGAAGTATTAGTGGTCGACGAGCCTAACAAGTTATCTTACACATGGATAGGCGGTCCGATCAACACTATAGTCACATGGACATTGAGGGAAGAGGATGGAACCACCTACTTACACCTCGAACAAACTGGATTCGAAAAAGAAGATCAAGCCTTCAATGGTGCGAAATACGGTTGGGCGAATATGGTTGAAGGACTTAAAAAGGTGTTAGAAGCATAGTAAGGCCAATCCTGTTGTTAGGAAATACAGAGATAAAAGGAGGGATGGATATGTCCTATATCGTTGATTTTAAAAATGTGTCTACGGTTGGTTTAGAGTCTTCACCTGTAGCAGTAGCGCTTGCGGGTTTACGTGCAAATGAAGCCCGTTACTTCATGAACAAATACAAGCATGAATTTACAGTTGTACCAGCTAGCGAAAGCCAGGGGACCCTTGATTATGTGAACCGAATTTTGAAAGAAGAACGTGATATTGAGTTTGCGGCCACACCTTTAGAAACGTCGCGTTTTCAAGTAGAAAATATCAAAATGGCCTACGTCTTTTATGAGGATGGCCTTGAGGTCAACGTCATGTATACGGTTGATGACCCTAAGCCGAAGCGGGCTGTCGGTTTTAAGCTTTCTGAGGGAATGGAGGTTCCAAAGGAGTTAGAAGGCAAGTTTAAGTTTGCCAGGCAGAAGTCTAAGCTAGCTGGAACAATTCGGGGCTCGTTTTTTGTAATTAAAGGAGAATATTAAAGTAATTAAAAGTGAATAGGAAAAAGCAAGCGGCTCGGTATAGGACTGAGCCGTTTTGCTTCGAAAAAAACTCAGCCTGATTTATTTGAAGTTGTGCTATCATGGCAATACTAGATTTAGAGAATGGAGAGAGAGGATATTCGATGAAAATAAATCAATTAATTGCCAACAATATTAATCGTTTAGATTGCCTATTATCGGAGGATCAATCGCTCGGAATTGCTGGTTTGTCCGGATCTGGTAAGACCACCTTTTGTCAAACCATTGGCGAAGAATCCAAGAAGCGTCTCGTTTCCTTATTGCCAAAGGCTGAATATCAGTATTTGTTTTCTAATATAATGGAAACGAATTTTAGTGCCATAAAGATGGAAGACATGCCTTTAGTACTTTTTCTAGGGAAATCCTCGATTTCATCGAATCCTCGTTCAACGATTGGCACCCATACCGGTGTATTTAAAGAGATTCGAGAGCGGCTTGCAGAAAACTTTCATCTTTCGCCAGAAGTTTTTTCCTTTAATAATGAATTAGGCTGGTGTCCGGCATGTAAAGGACGCGGAACTACCAAAAATGTCGAATGCCCAAAGTGTAACGGCCGGCGCTATAATCAAGAAGTTGAACAGAAACAAATCGAACTATTTGAAAAACCTCATAGTATTTCCGATATCAATGAATTTAGCATTGAATCCATCCTTTCCTTAGCGGAGGAATTACATATTAGTGAAGCAAAACAGCATATTCTCCAAAATATCATCAATATGAATATTGGTTACTTAACCTTAAATCGAATTATGGGTACATTGTCAGGAGGGGAATTAACACGGCTTTACTTGGCAGAATTCATGGCGGCAAGTGAAAATACTGTAATCATTATTGATGAAATTTCAGTTGGTCTTGATTACCACACCCTATTGAAAATTTTAGAACAGATTAGACAATTGGGCTATAAGAATCAAATTTGGCTGATTGATCATTCCGACACGGTGCTCGATACAGCAGATGAGCAATTGTTCTTTGGGCCTGGAAGCGGGAAATATGGCGGAAAAATTGTGGAAGAATCGCCGCGTCCAAAACCAATCTATTGGGAACGCAACCCCTCCATGCCAACTGAATACTATCAATTTCAAGATCTTTACTGTCGTAATATTCAAATGGAAGAAATCCGAATTCCTAAAAATAGATTGGTTACTTTTACGGGTGAGTCTGGATGTGGGAAATCGACTCTTGTAAATGAGTGTATCTCCAAAGACTTTCTAAAGCGATATCCAAAAGAAAAACTGGTCATGGTTGGCCAGGACCGAAATCAATCGATTACCAGCCGGTCAACGGTAGCGACGTTTCTTGATATTAAAAAGAAACTGACAAAATATAGTGAAGAGATTGATGATATTTTTCAGCGCTCGATTGAAGATATTATTGAGGAACTGCCGAAGGAAGACATCGCTCATAAACGCTTGAGTTTGCTGATCAAACTGGGACTTGGTTATTTGACGTTGGAAAGAAAGACACAGTCCTTATCGACGGGTGAATTTCAATGTGTCCATTTAGTTTCGGAGCTGTTTTCTAACTCAAGAAACCCGCATACGCTGTTTATATTTGACGAGCCTTCAAAAGGTCTTTCTCAAAATATATTAAATCAATTCATTGATAGTGTCAGGGTCATTCTGGAAGATGAATCGGTCTCGATCATGATGATTGAACATAATGCCTATATGTTAGAAAGCTCTGATTTTATCATTGATTTTGGTAAAAGACAGGTTGAACCAGTTCAACATCTTGAAGTTGTCAGTCATGATGATTATTTTAATCAACATAACAGTACCAAAAGTGTTGCGCCATTGCATATTTCTTCAACCCTAAATTCAAAAAATGACCTTAACTACTTGATAGAAAATCATATTGGCTATTTTAAAAATGCAGAAAACGTCTATAAGGGCGGCATCTTAAAAAGCTTATCATCCATGGCCCGTTTGATTTATGGTGAATATGAATCTGATAAAATCGCACCTGTCATCGCCATTGATCTTGAACGTCACTTGTATAGTAAATATAGTTTTCTCTATGAAATTGGAGGTTTGATTAACCATATTGTGGCTGCACATCCGACCAATAAAGATACAAGAAGCTTCGATTTCTTTAGTCAAGAAAATCATTGTCCAAGCTGTTCTGGGCGAAGGGTAATTGAAAAATTTGATTTTGAAGTGGTCATCCAAGATAAGAATGCGCCATTTTGGGAGGGCTTATTACATCCTGACGTGATGGAAGTATTAAAATACTATCAATATCCAAAATTGCAATTCCTATTTGATGAGATCAAGAACGAGCTAGGGCAAGATATTAGTAAAAGCTATAATGAGATGACAGAGGCAGAAAGGCATACCTTTTTATATGGTTATTGGGAAAAGTCATTTTATGATAAAGCAGGCAAGGCACAAAGAACATGGGAGGGCTTCAATATCATCATTGGGCGGTATATGTTCATTTCGAAATCCATTATTAAGGAGCATATGAAAGCTTCAAAAGAGATGATTACTTGTCCAGTATGTCAAGGAACCGTGCTGAACCATCATAAAAAGCTAAGATTTGGTGACATGGATATCCGTGAGATTATCCAACAACCGATTACTCAGGTCATCAAAACGGTAGGGAAGCTGCCAGAACTGGAAAAACTGAAATCCATTGTTGGCGGAGATATGGTGCTGACTGAGGATGTTTCTTTTCTGCCAAGAGAGACACAAGTAAGGCTAAAAATGCTGGAACTTGAGCTGGCAAGTTTTGCTGGCTACGAAGTGGTTTTACAAAATACCTTGCCATTCTGGGACAATATTAAAGGCAATATCGAAGCCATATGCAATAAAAACCAGGTTACCATCTGTGATTTTGCCAATATTACGGAAACGAGAGAAACCATTATTGACAAGTACTTCACCAATGGAAAATACAAAAAACTAACATATGTCTATGAAGCGTTTGGTTACAAAAAGATTGTTACCCAAATTAATAAGATTAAAGCGAGTCATCCATGTCCGTTCTGTAAAGGGAAGAAGGTCATTTCAGAAGATAATCTCCATGATGGCGTGTATAAATTATCGGTTCCATGTGTCAGCTGTTATGCAAGCGGCATCAATGAAGAGGGGCGGAAGGAAATCGTTGAAGGCATAGCTGTACAAACCTGGCTCACTGGCAAGGTAAGTGATGTGGTGGCTGAAAGCTTACAAACGGAGGACGTTGCTGATATTCCAATTTTTAATCGTATTCGTGAGTTGAATAAACGAGATATGGTGGCGGTTTATCAATGCCTTGAGCGGAATCAATAAATTCAGTCAGTAATAGAAAACTCATTTGCAATAATGAATTGCAAATGAGTTTTTATGCTATTATGAAGGTAAAGATTGGAAAAATTGAGTCATGCTCTTGTTTTTAAAGAGAATTTTAAAGGGGGGAACACATTTATGATCCCAGCAAAAACAGATCCCATTTCAATCACTCCGATAAGAGAAAAAGGTGTGGAATCCATCCTCGATTGGTTCGATCAGCATAAACATTCGTTCTATACCCTGGGTTGGTCCTATCTTAGAAATCAGCAGGAAATGGAAGAGCTTTTTTACCGGTCCATTATAAAAGTCCACAAGGAGCTGCCGCGATTTAAACGGGAAACATCATTCGAAACATGGGTTACATCCATTTTCATTCATGCCTGCAGGGAGCTTTCTGATAATAGAAGTTTACAAGCTTCAGAGGAAAGTGAACCGCGTCAGGATTTATTTAAAGCACTTGATCAATTGAAAGTGTCCGAGAGAGAAGCGGTTTTCCTTACATATGTAAAGGGAATCCCTCAAGAAGAAGCGGCACTTCTTCTCCAAGTTTCAGTGGAAAAGCTGAAAGAGCTTTTGTTTTCCGGAATCCAGTCACTTAGAAAAGAAATGGGGTATGGAACACCCTTTAATGGCTGTAGGGAGTATCATAAGGATTACATTGATTACTTAGAAAGAACCCTGGATCGGTCAAAAAAGATTGATTTAGAGATACATATTTTTCATTGTCAAGATTGTCAGGAGGATTTGGCTGCCTTTCAGGATGTCATGTTAACCATGTCGACACTTTATGAAAGGTTGGAGGATTTACCTGTTCCATCTAATCTCATAGATAACGTCAAAGCTAGGCTGGGAGAAAAAGAAGGGCTCAGACAACAGAAGAACAAGAAACGTAAAAGAATGGGCATCGTTCTTGCAAGTGTTTTCGCAATATTAATAGGTATAGAGGTTTTTACTGGGGTATTTACCAACGTCTACTATACTTGGACTGAAGAAGATCAAGAGTTGCGTGCCTTTCTGCAACAGGACCTGGGTGAAAGGCTGAACCTGGAAGCGGAAAGCGATGGAGTGAAAATTAAAATCAAGACTGCGATTGCTGATGATGTTCAAACGGTTGTTTTTTATGAAATAGAAGATACAGGTGAAGATAATCAATATGTGATAGAGTCTCAAGAGGGTGTTTCTGTGGAGAACGAACATGAAATCATGATTCATGAAACATATCCAAGGTATTATCCTCCTGACCTTAAATCGGAAGAAAATAATAAAGAAAAGAATGTGTATCAAGGAAAAATTGGTCTGCTGCCACTCAAATTGGATAATGGGACCATCAAACTTAAGATTACAAAGCTTCAGAAATTGAGTCGCGATTCTTCTGACCGGAATGGTTTGAGGGCTTACGAGAACATGGAAGATAAAACAGGAGAGTGGAACTTTGAGATCCCCGTAACAAAAAAGCCTTCAATCGAATATGCATTGAATCAAGAAACAGAAGTCGTGGGGATCCCGGTTCGATTTGATAAACTAATCATTGCTCCAACAGCGACGATTCTGCAATATGCTATTAGTAATGAACAGCCAGGGAAGCGGATTGAGGTTCTTAATTTTGACAATCTAGAAGTGAATAATAAAAAAGTGAAAGCAGATATGTATGGCGGCTCGTTTATGGATTCACAGCAAGACATGAATTGGACTACTCTTAAAACACACTTTGACCCTTTTATTGGAGAAAAACCTAAAGATGTTACCGTTCAATTTGAATCTGTAAATTTAACGTTTGAAGATCCAAAAACCATCGAACTGGATGCTTCTAAGAAATATCCTCAAACCTTTAAATATGCGGGCAGTACAATCTCCATCGACAAGCTGGAAGTTGGACAGCCTGCCATTATTGTCATAAGCAATCATGAAACTAAGAATCGAGCGTATGAGGCACTTAACTTCAATATTGTGGGTGAGGATGAAAATGAGCCTAGTTCCATGGAGATGAATTCTGAAGGAGTACTAGTTGATAAAAACGGGGTGGAATATGGTAACGATGCGATTGTCCCATACGATAAAATCGAGCAGCCTCGCTATTTCTTAACCGTTCAAAGCATGGAGTTACGGGGTAACAATACTGGAGAAAAAGTGATTCCTAAAAGGCTGGAGATTTATGGATATAATACGACGAAATATTTGGATGATGTTGTGAAGATTTCGTTGAAATAACATTAGGCAGTTTGCCCTCAGATGAGGGAACTGCCTTTCATATTTAAGTTTTAATAAAATTGAATATTTTTACAAATTTTTCACGATAATAGAGAGGAAATTGAAAGCGGGCATTGAATGATTTAAGAGAATTTTTTATTAAAAATGGGAGGCAATTATGGGGAGATTAGTACATTTCGAAGTCCATGTGAGTGACATGGAACGGGCTAAGAAGTTTTACGGTGAGGTATTCGGCTGGACATTCCAAGATTGGAGTGATTATGCGGGTATGCCTTACTTTGGAGCCGTGACCGGCGATGAAAATCAACTTGGAATCAATGGTGCATTAATGCAGCGCCAAAGTGCTCCGCCAGAACCAAACCAGGCGCTAAATGGTTATGCTTGTACAATGGGTGTGGAAAACTACGATGTAACGGAATCTAAAATTCTGGAGAACGGCGGTAAGGTCGCAATGCCTAAATATGCCCTGCCTGGAATGGCGTGGCAAGGATACTATATTGATACCGAGGGAAATGTATTTGGGATTCATCAGCCGGATGTGAATGCGAAATAGGGTTTCTTCATAGGCATTGATCCTTTTCATTTGCTGGATTGCACCAAGATAGCTTGATATAATAGTGCCTGTTGCCTTGGTGACAGGCACTATTTTAAAATCGGAGGTCTATTGTGGATAATAACGATATATTAATTCGCCTAAGATATGCACTTGAATTGAAAAATAAAGAAATGGCTGAAATATTTAAGCTTGGCGGCGTGGAAGTAACAGTGCCAGAAGTGATAAAGATTCTTACAAAATCAGATGATGATGAACCGGAAAACGACGATCAAATCAAATGTAATAACAGTATGTTCGATTCCTTTTTAAATGGCTTTATTATTTTTAAAAGAGGAAAACAAGAACCCAAACCAGGACAGCCTGAAACACCTTTACCGGTGTCGCCAAAGAGCGTAAACGTTAATAATCTCCTGTTAAAGAAAGTAAAGATAGCTCTATCGTTAACTACTGAGGAAATGCTGGATATATTTGAAAAAGCAGGAATCACAGTGTCAAAAGGAGAACTCGGCGCTTTATTAAGAAAAGAAGGACATAAGAATTATAAAGAGTGCGGTGATAAATTCGCTAGGAATTTCTTAAAGGGTCTAGCTATCAAATACAGGGGATAAAGGCATTAAAGTTATGATACATACTTACGCTGGTAAGACGATACGTTTTGAGATAAAGTACAAAAACCGAACCTCTATAGGTATTATGATAGATAGTTATGGAAATGTGGAAGTCCAGGCTCCAAAAGGGACGCCTGATGAAAGGGTGCTTCAGTTATTAGAGGATAATTGGGATCTCATTCAGCAAAAATTAAAAGAAATGAAGGATAGGCTGCAAGGGCCGCAGCAAAAGATCTATGAGCCTGGGGAGAGCTTTCTTTATTTAGGAAACACCTATCCAATACAGATTTTTCAAGAGAAAAATATTAATGAAGACTATGTGGTGTTTGAGGGTGAAGAGTTACATATATATGTGAAGCAGCTAGAAGATGAGAAAATAAAACACGCATTGAGGCGCTTCTATTATCAGCAGTGCAAGGCCTTGGTAGAGAAGAGTATCTTTTTTTATCAAAGCCACTTCAAAACAAAACCTCGCTCTATTCGTATCACGGATAGTAAAACCACTTGGGGAACCTGTGATTCAAGGCAGCAGTTAACCTTTAATTGGAGGCTGGCAATGGCACCTCAGAAGGTAATCGACTATGTGGTCGTGCACGAAATGTGTCACATGGTCCATCTGAATCACGACCGCTCCTTCTGGCGCCTTGTTGGAAAGATCATGCCTGATTACAAGGAACAAGAAAACTGGCTGACTTTATCAAACTGGAAAATGACGGTTTAGGAGACAGGGATAAGGGCCATACCCCTTCAATCTGCCACTCCGGCTAACGGTTTCAAACTGAAGTAGTCCAAGGCCTGATTAACAGTATGGATATTAAATATTTTTTTCTCGAGGCAAAATTGAATGACTAAATCAAATGTTTCACTGTCAGACAAAGAGAAACCGGCTGAACTTAACAGTTTATCGGTTTCTTTTTTATTTAGTTCAAGAGCCAGCGCCAAAGCGATCGTGGTATTTTTCCCTGGCCGATATTCGGGGTTCGAGCGAATTTTGGAGAAATGCCTGCGGTCAATTCCTGCCTTTTTATAGACTTCAGAGTCACTAGCTCCTTTTTTATCAATAAGGGTGAACAATGTCTGATTAAAGGTTGGCTTACGCTTAATTTTAATAAAATCTTCAATCTCGCTATTTTGTAGATCCTCAGAAAAAATAATTCCTTCTATATGACTTTCCGTTTTAAAAATCAATATGTTTAAGTGAGCTACAACATATTCCTGCAATTCTATTAAAAGCTTCTTATCTAGCATAACTTCCCCTCCAAAAATGTCGCCTGTGAAGCGACCAAATAATGGATGAACTCAAATAATATTATAGTATAAACAAATGGAAAGGATGATAGAAATGAACAAGAATTTAACAGAGATTATTTTCCTGTTGGATCGAAGCGGGTCGATGAGTGGTCTTGAAAGTGATACGATTGGCGGGTTTAATGCTTTTATTGAAAAACAGAGACAATTGGCAAGCGAAACCATCGTGACGACTGTGCTTTTCGATGATCAGTATGAAATTTTATGGAATGGCATTGAAGCCCAAAACGCCAGATTAACGGATAAGGAATATTATGTTAGAGGCTGTACCGCACTGCTGGATGCAGTTGGGAAGACAATTTTGGATGTAGGGTATCGATTATCCAGCACAAGCGAGGATAAAAGACCTGGTCAAGTCATTTTTGTCATCACAACTGACGGGATGGAAAATGCCAGCCGCGAATACACCTATAAAAAAGTGAAAGAGTTAATCCAGCACCAACAGGAGAAATATAACTGGGAGTTCATTTTCCTTGGTGCCAACATTGACGCGGAGAAAGAGGCGGAAAGTCTTGGAATTGACCTGGAAAATGCTTTTAGCTTTGAGGCCTCAGAAAAAGGTGTCGAAGTAATGTACGATGTGGTATGTAAAGCAGTATCTGAAATGAGACAATGAAAAAGTAAACAAATGCCCTATTACATAAAAAGTAGTAGGGCTTTTAATTTAACAATATTATTCAAAATTTATTTTGTATTCAAATCAATATTTTTAAAACCTCTTAAAATATAGCAGCGACAATGGTGCGGCATGCCCTTGTTATATTTATTCACTAAAGAGAATTTATATTCCAATAATTTATACTTTTTAAATGATTAATAACTATGCTATATTAGTAATGGAATTTCAATATATTCTGCTAAAAAGAATTATCAAAAAATATAGGGGTGAATTAAATGAAGAAATTGGGTTTATTAAGCTTGTTTCTGATTCTATCAATCTTTATTGCTGCTTGTGGAAGCAGTGATACAGCAGGTGGGAAAGAAGAAAAAGGCAGCAGCAAAGTATATAAAGTTGGTGTCGATACGACCTATCCTCCGTTTGAATTTAAAGAAGGTAACGAATATAAAGGAATTGATATTGATTTAATCAATGCGATTGCGAAAAACCAAGGCTTTAAAATTGAACTTTCCCCAATGGATTTTGGCGGAATTATTCCAGCTATGCAAGCGAATCAATTGGATGTTGCTATTGCTGGTATGAGTATTACGGATGAAAGAAAGAAAGTAGTTGATTTCTCAACACCGTATTTTGATGCAGGACTGACAGTAATTGTAAAAGAAGATAATTCAACTATTAAATCTGTTGATGACCTAAAAGGCAAAACTGTTGCAGTTAAAAAAGGAACAACTGGTGCGAAATATGCACAGGATAATGCAGCTAAGCTAGGAATCAATGTTGTTCAATTTAACGACAGCCCGGCAATGTTCCAAGAAGTATCAAACGGAAATGCTGATGCACTTATTGAAGATTATCCAGTAATCTCTTATGCTATTGCCCAAAAAGACCTTGGCTTAAAAATCGTTGGTGACCGCTTAAATGGAGACCAATATGGAATTGCCGTATTAAAAGGTCAAAACCAAGATCTTTTGAAAAAAATTGATAAAGGTCTTGCTGAGCTAAAAAAGGATGGAACTTACGATAAAATCATTAAAACTTACCTTGGTGAATAATAGATAAGCCAAACTTAATGCGCGCGAACCTGCGCGCTTTCTTTTTGAAAGGGGATGATAAGGATGGATATAATTTCAGCAGCATTGCCTATGTTATTAAAAGGGCTTCAAGTAACCCTCTATATATTTGTCATAGCTATTATTCTAGGTTTTTTAATTGGTTTGGTCGTAGCCTTATTACGATTAGCCCCAATAAAGATTTTGAACTGGATTGCAAAGATATATGTTGATGCGATTCGCGGAACGCCATTTATTGTTCAATTGTTCTTTATTTATTTCGGTGTCAATTCCCTTCATATAGTGTCATTGAATAGTACAACAGCAGGGATTATCACGGTTGCTATCAATGCAGGGGCTTATTTTGCTGAGATCATTCGCGCTGGAATTCAGTCAATTGATAAGGGGCAAACGGAAGCCGCAAGATCGATTGGTTTCACGGCATCCCAAACCATGCGGTATGTCGTGCTTCCTCAGGCTTTTAGAAGAATGCTTCCTACCATTACGAACCAGTCTATTATTAGCTTAAAGGATACGTCTCTTTTATCTGTTATCGGCATAGCCGATTTAACACAGCAAGGACAAATTCAGGCATCGGCTACCTTTGAAGCGTTTAAAATTTGGCTGGCAGTCGGTGTGATTTACTTTATTATTATCTATTTATTAACCATTCTTGCTAATTTCATCGAAAGGAGGATTCAGCTTCGATGAGTATTATCACTGTTAAAAACTTAAGAAAATCGTTTGGAAAAGTAGAGGTTTTAAAAGATATTAATGCCACAGTCCAAGAAAAAGAGGTAGTTTGTGTAATCGGCCCTTCCGGTTCGGGGAAAAGTACCTTCCTCCGCTGTTTAAATCGCCTTGAAGAGATTTCAGGCGGCGAGGTGGTTATTAACGGACATGATATCACCGATTCGAAAATCAATATTAATAAAGTTAGGCAAGAGGTTGGGATGGTTTTCCAGCAGTTCAATCTTTTCCCGCATAAATCGGTGTTAGAAAATATCACGATGGGTCCAATTAAAATCCTCGGCACAGTGAAAGCAGAAGCGGAAAAAATAGCCCTTGAGTTATTAAGTAAGGTTGGCCTGCGTGAAAAGGCCAACAGCTATCCGGGAGAACTTTCCGGGGGACAAAAACAACGTGTTGCTATCGCAAGAGCACTTGCTATGAATCCGAAAATCATGCTATTTGATGAACCAACCTCTGCACTAGACCCAGAAATGGTTGGAGATGTTTTGGAGGTCATGAAACAGCTCGCAAAAGAAGGAATGACCATGGTGGTTGTTACCCATGAGATGGGCTTTGCCAGAGAGGTTGGCGATCGAGTTATTTTCATGGATGGGGGATATATTGTAGAAGAAAATATACCAAATGAACTATTTAGTAACCCTCAGCATGAGCGTACCAAGGCATTTTTAAGTAAGGTGCTTTAAGGTTGAATAATTGAATATTTTCAAAAAAACCCAGTCATTTGACTGGGTTTTAGTTTTAATTAGAGTGCTTTAGCATATGATTGAATATCTATTCGTTTTTGGAGGATGGTTATGAAGTCTTACAGCTTTCTGTGGCCGTTGATTGCAGCGTCATTTCCCTACATATTATTTGAGGCTTTTCATCAAGGCATACTAAAGGATGAATTTTTCCGGGTGCCGAGGGGGCATTTTTATATCGTCAGTTTCGTATCCCTTATGGCAAGTATTATCTCAATTGCTGTTGGGATTGCTGGTGTGAGAATTCGCAATATAAAAGTTAGTTTTCTGTCACTTTCTTTCTTCTCTCTTGGGGTTATGTTTTCGATTCATGGACTGGCAACTCCGGATTTCTTTCTCGATGCCTACCATTTGCCAGCCATTGCAGCCCAATTAAGCGTGTTATTAGCAACGGTTTGGATATGGTTGTCCTCACTGCCTTCGGACAACCCTCTAGTAACTTTTTTAGCAAAACGGCAGCGATGGCTGCTTCCATTATGGACGCCAGTTTTAGTCGTCTTTTCGATCATTGGGTTCCTGAATCCTCATCTTACTCATGCTATTCCATTACATGTAATGCCGTTAAATATGATTTTGACGATTGTCATTCTGTTATTAAACGGCGCGGCAGCTTATCGCTATTATCAATCCTATTTATTTACACGATTTCCGTTACAATTATCGATTGTATATAGTTCCGGCTGGTTCATGGCCTCGCAGCTTATTATGGTAAGAGGGACGGAATGGAACCTAAGCTGGTGGATTTATCATTTCTTATTACTCGCTTCGATGATTGTTATGATTACCGGACTCATCAAACAGTATGGTGTGAAGGGGACTCTGGCGGAATCGATTCGCTCCCTCTATACAACCGACCCTTTCGAACGAGTGATGAACAGTATTGGACAAAGTGTCAAAGCCTTAGTGAATGCGACTGAAAAAAAGGATCTTTATACAGTAGGCCATACCTTCAGGGTTACCTTGTATGCGTTACAGCTTGCAGAAGAACTTGGATTGAAACCGGAACAGCTGCGCACGGTTGTACAGGGGGGGCTTGTTCATGATGTCGGAAAAATTAGTGTCCCCGATGCGATTTTAAATAAACCTGGGAAGCTAGAGCCGGACGAAAGAGCTATTATCGAAAAGCACCCTGTAGATGGCTACGAGATTTGCAGGGAACTTGGCTTTATGATGGAGGAGCTGGGAGTTATCCGCTCCCACCATGAAAAATGGGATGGCAGCGGTTATCCAGACCAATTAAAAGGCGAAGACATCCCCTTGTTTGCTAGGATTATGGCTGTTGCTGATGTTTATGATGCTCTCACGTCAGAACGTTCTTACCGTAAAGCGTGGCCGCATTCGGAAGCGATAAAATTTTTAATCGAAAACAAGGGCACCCATTTTGATCCGATTTGTGTAGAAGCCTGGGAAAAGCTTTGTTTGCGAAGTCCATCTGTTTATCAATATCCAGCGCAGGTAATCAAGGATGAATTGGCTATCCGCCAGATTTCTTCATTATAAATAAAAACGGCATGACTCCGAACAATAGGAATCATGCCGTTTTTTCTTTGGGAAGGGGCAGTATTGCTAATTCATTGAAATATGTACAACATAGGAGTAAGGTGAAAACGAACCACACTTTATTTTTTTTATTACAGTGGCGAAGGCCTTACAAATTAAAAATAGGTGAGCGTTTATTATGAAAGAACATTATTACGATAAGCTGCTAAACATAAAAACGGGAGGATACCAAAAGGACGTCCATAAATCGTTACATTATCATCGGTATGAGCCGACCCCCTATAGTGCACTCGAAGAGCTGTTTCGTCTATATGAATTGGAAAGCTGTGACCATATTGTTGACTTTGGCTGCGGGAAAGGCAGATTGAATTTTTTTATTCATTATTTTTTCCATTCTTCGGTTGTCGGGGTGGAAATGAACGAACTTCTTTTTAAAGAAGCAGTAGGAAATAGAAAAAGTTATGGAAAAAAACATAAAGGTTCGGAGCATATTCACTTTGTTTGCTGCCTGGCAGAAGAGTATCAGATTGGGCCGCTGGAAAACCGATTTTATTTTTTTAATCCGTTTTCGATTCAAGTTTTTAGAACGATTGTTAATAATATATTGCGGTCAGTAGAAGAGAAAGAACGGGGTATCGATTTGGTTTTATATTATCCATCGGAAGATTATATTTATTTTTTAGAAAACCAAACGGCCTTTGAAATGATCATGGAAATCAAATTGCCTCATGTTTATGAACATAATCCAAATGAGAGATTTTTAATCTATCGATTGGAATATTAAAAAGCCCCTTTGGAATGGGGGCTTTTGGCATTAATTAGCACTTAAATTAGATGTTGTTTTGTCTGTCTGTGAAGTTATGCTTTTGTACTTTCCTGTAAAAATGGTATAGCCCATCGCAACGTAAGTTAGTCCCCAAAAGAAGGCAAACCAGTCGCCGAGGAACGGTATTCCTAACGACAGCAGCATTAAAGCAAAAATCACGATATACCAGCGCGGAAAGACTTTGGCACGGAAGGTGACAATCATTAGGAGGAGTGTGCCAAGTAATAGTCCAGGATAGGTGAGCGATTCCGCGATATTAACGAACGTTCCTGGTTTCGGTAAATGTCCATAGGCGAAGAAGCCATAAAAGCCGCTTGCTAATATGATATTGCCGACTGAAAGAAGGATGGCCGCAATAAAACCCAAAACTCCTGTTTGCCGTGATTGTGATAAAAATAGATTAATTGAACTAATCCCCATTAATAAACTAGCTATTAAGGCAAAGGTTATTTCGTGTTTACTGTCCCCGCCAAAAATCAGTCCTGCCGGTGTCATCCCTATTCTTGCGATTCCTGCCAAAATACAAATCAATCCTAGCCACTTAACTACTTTTTCTAACGCCATTTTTCCCAGCTCCCTTTTGTTCCTTATTTACAAGTTAATCTTATCAAGCGGCTATTCCTATTTTCGAGAGGAGTCTATACCTAAAAGCATCGGGAACTTTTATAGGTATAATCGGGATACAACCTATACAATTAGGGTCAGCAGTTGCTATAATTTTCCTATATGTTAAAAGGGGAAGGTAGAAGAATGGTGCGAAAAAGGAAGGATCTTAAATTACGGCTCTTGCAATCATTCGTTTTCCTGTTTAGCGTTTTAACGATTGTTTTTTTTCTAAATAACATTCCCCATTATTACGAAATACTTCGTTCGGAGTGTGTATTAGACACATGCAGTTCGCTGGCACCTGCGCCGCCGACAACGTTAAAGAAGTTAGCAGTCTATCACTTAACACCGGACACCTACTCCTTATGGTTTGTCATCATAGAAAGTACTTTAGCCTTACTTTTTTACCTTGCCGCTTTGATTATTTTTTTAAAAAATAAGCGTGATGGGATGGGGCTTCTCGCCGTTATTGCCTTTGTGGCCTATGGGACGACGTTCACTTCACTCGTTTATATAGGGTCAGAGGGGGGCGTTATGGCTTGGGCTCCTGAGACAATTGCGGCAATCGGAAGAATGTCCTTATTTCTCTTTTTGCTGCTGTTTCCAAATGGCAGGCTTGTCCCGCGCTGGACTCTCTTTGTGTTTGTCCCGTTTTGCGTCATCCAATTTATAAGTTTACTAATGCCAGGTTCGAGATTTGAGCTGTTGAAGTGGCCGGATACAGCGAGACTTCTTTACTATTTGCTTATGATTAGTGTCACGATTTTTTCGCAGATTTTTCGCTATCGAAGAGTATCGGGGTCAGTAGAGCAGCAGCAAACCAAATGGGTCGTTTACGGGGTAGCCATTTCTTTCATTGGATCAATTATTCTCAGTGGTTTTTTTGTTTACCCCATGTCTGCTGAAAACCCTGTTTCCTATATTTATTTAAGCGCTTTGTTGTATGCGGTTGTGGCGATTATTCCGTTAACCTTGGGGCTGGCAATCTTAAGGCGCCGTTTGTGGGATATCGATCCACTTGTAAACCGCACTATTTTATACGGGGTATTGTCCTTATCTATTATTCTCCTATACACCGGCTTAGTCATGTATTTAAGCAGTTTGTTTAAAACAGAAGGAAGTTTTATCATTTCGCTTATTTCTACAGCGGTTGTTGCAGTTCTTTTTTCTCCCTTAAAAGATCGGCTGCAGCGGATTTTGAATCGGCTGATGAAAGGAAGACATGATGATCCTTATTCAGTCCTCAAGGAATTAGGCGATCAACTCAGTCAACCGCTAGCACCGGAAGAGGTTCTTCAAGTAGTAGCGGAGACAGTCAAAGGTGCTCTAAGGCTCCCTTTTGTCGGCATTTCTATTCGGATGAACGGCGAAGAAAAATTGGCTGCCTCCTCGGGTGGCACCATCCATGATGAACATTATTTTTTTATTGTTCATGGGGGTGAGGAATTGGGGATTCTGACAGTTTCCAGCCGCTCGCATAAAGAAGTCTTCACGGCAGAGGATTTAAGGCTGTTGGATGTCATGCTTCGACAGACTGGACCAATACTTCAAACCGTAAAAATGACGTGGGGAATGCAGACACTTGCGTCTGATTTACAGGTATCCCGAGAAAGATTGGTGCTTGCACGTGAGGAAGAGCGTTTGCAAATAAGGAGAAATCTGCATGACGACCTTGCCCCGAAACTACTTTCTTTATCCTTTAATGTGGCAGCGGCTGAGCAGTATGTGAAAAAGAATCCAGATAAAACTCTAGAATTACTGGGCGATCTAAGAAATGTTATAAGGACGACTGTAACTGAAATCCGCACAATGGTTCACGATTTACGGCCCCCGACTTTAGATGAATTTGGTTTAATTGGTTCCATTCAAGCTAGAATCGATGAAATGAAAAAATCGTCGGTTCCATTGATGGTGAGTTTCAGTGTCCCTGACCAAATGCCTTTGTTGCCGGCTGCTGTTGAGGTTGCAGCTTACCGAATCATTACAGAAGCTTTGGTCAATGTGGTTAAGCATGCCAGGGCAGCCAGATGCTCAGTGTTGATTAGAGTGATTTCAGAAAAAGACTTGGAGATTGCAGTAATCGATGATGGGATTGGACTCCCTTCCCACATTAAACCGTCGGGCAGCGGCGGGATCGGATTGAAATCGATTTGGGAGCGGACTTCCGAGCTCGGGGGTCATTGTTCTATTGAAAAAATAGATACAGGCGGGACGCGGGTTAAAGCCCTGCTTCCATTTTTACAAGGGGAGGAAATAACGTGAAAATTTTATTGGCGGATGATCACCCATTATTTCGCAGCGGGGTCCGGAATCTTATTCAAACAACAGAAGATTTGGTAGTGATTGGAGAGGCAGCGACTGGTGATGAGGCAGTCGAAATGGCTTTGAAGCTTAAGCCTGATGTGATAGTCATGGATATTCGCATGCCCGGTTTAAACGGGATCGAGGCGACGCGGGTCATTAAAGAAAAACTGCCAGATATGAAAATATTAATTGTCACAATGCTGAAGAATGATAAGTCGGTATTCACGGCAATGAAGATGGGGGCCAGGGGCTATTGTTTAAAGGATGCGGGCGAAATGGAGCTCATGCAGGCGATTCGGATGGTGGGAAATGGCGGTGCCGTATTTAGTGCAGATATTGCGGAGCGGATGATGAACTATTTTTCTATGCCGGAGAAAAAAGAGGTTTTGAATCCCGCGCTTAGCGAGTTAACCGGAAGGGAGATCGAGGTACTAGAGCAGATTGCACAGGGCCATACCAACACCCATATTGCTGCGCGGCTGCATTTAAGCACAAAAACCGTGGCAAATCATATTTCCAACATCCTCAACAAACTACAAGTGGCGGATCGGCACGAAGCAAAGAGGCTCTACAATGTATCAATGAAATCAGTGGACTCTCAAGATGGGGGTGATGAGTTTTAGGGGTGAATAGGGAATGAAAAGTATTTATGTAATTAGGCATTGTGAGGCAAAGGGACAACAACGGGAAGCACGTTTAACGGCAAAAGGGGTGCAACAGGCAGAGACATTAGCGGGATTCCTTTCAAATATGGATATTGACCGAATCATATCGAGCCCATTTGTTCGGGCCATTGAATCGATACAGCCTGTGGCAGAGCGGAAAGATAAGAAACTTGAACTCGATGATCGGTTATCTGAAAAGATATTGAGCACCCGAAATTTACCTGATTGGCTTGAAAAACTTAGGGAGGCCTTTGATGACCTAGATTTAAAATTTGATGACGGAGAATCAAGCAGGGATGCAATGAACCGTGTGACAAGCGTGGTTGAGGAAATTAGGCAAAGTGATGTGGAAAATACTCTTATTGTGACACATGGGAATTTAATGGCGTTACTTCTAAAGAAATTCCAGCCCGATTTTGGGTTTGAGGATTGGCGGAATTTAAGTAACCCAGACGTGTTTCTTTTGCAGTTTTTGGACAATAATGAAGTGAAAGTTGAACGATTATGGGTGTCAGATACCGTATAGGGAGAAATGCGATGGATATAAGTAATCGGATTGATACGCTTGATTATTTGCGAGGCTTTGCCCTTATGGGTATTATCCTCGTCAATATTATTCCTTTGCTTTCGGTAACGCCGCCGGAACCTACTTCACTGGATGTCTCGTATTGGAGACTTCTCTATTTGTTTGTGGAGGGCCGTTTTTACACCATCTTTACTTTTTTGTTTGGAGTTGGATTTTATCTTTTTATTAGCAGGGCCAATGCGAAAGGAAAAAATGGCTATGTATTGTTTATGCGAAGGATCCTCGCATTGTTTATTTTTGGCTTAATCCATGTCCAGTTTCAACAGGGGGAAGCTTTATCCATTTATGCTATTTGCGGCCTTTTTATTTTACCTTTTTATAAAGCTAATAAAATCGTTAACCTTGTGTTCGGAACCGTCATGCTAATTGTATTAAGCATTTTTTCGAACAAAATCTTCATGGTTGTTCCACTTATGCTATTAGGAATCGCTGCCGGTCAGTTTCAGGTGTTTGAAAGGATTGCTCATCGATTGAAAGGAATTGTTATTTTTACAAGTATTATGGCTGTCTTAAGTGGAATGGGATTGATTTATCAGTATCAGCATTTGTCGGTAATGACGGCTCCAAATAACCTCGAGGTGCAAAGGTTCTACAATATTGGAATTACAATCGGTCCCATTGTCTCAGCTTTTTATATTGGGGTATTCATTTTGTTATTGCAAATTCCAATTGTGCGAAAGGTTCTCTCTCCCTTAAAAAGCTATGGTAGGATGGCGCTGACGAACTATGTTTCGCAAACAGCCCTAATTTTGCTAGCAGGGGAGGCCCTTAATTTATTTAACCGAATCACTTATGTTCAGTCCCTTTTTCTGTGTATGGCCATTTATATTATCCAGCTGATTTTCAGCACTTTATGGCTCCGTTTTTTTCGATTCGGCCCGCTCGAGTGGATTTGGCGGATGGTGACATATCTTCAAGTACCCCCAATACGAATAAAAGAAAGAGGCTAGTTTCATTTTTAATAGAAACCGCCTCATTTTTTTTCTTGCAGTAATGGAAAAGCAATTTTGACTACAGTCCCTTTATCGACTTCACTTCCATATTCTATTGACCCATTCAGTTCACGGATGATTTTATTGGTAACCATACTGCCTAGGCCAGTGCCTTTTGACTTCGTTGTGTAAAAGGGGAGGCCGATCATCTTTAACTGTTCAGGTGTCATCCCCTTTCCGTTGTCCTTAATTCTAATCTCAACCATGTTTTTGAGAGGATCTGCATTTAAATTGATATGAACGGTACCTTTTTTAGATATAGACTCTATCCCATTTTTTATCACATTCATGAGGGCTTGCTTTAAATGGTGTTCATCTCCTTGCACATAAAATTTTTCATTACTTTCATAGTCAAGGATGACATTTGAATAGGAAGCAAGAGGCCTCATTAATTGGACACAGTCACTTATGACATCATTTAGGGAAATAATTGCTAGATGGAAGGGTTCCGGCTTTGCCAGTTTTAAATAATTTGTAATAATGCTGTTGGTCCGGTCCAATTCTTCCATAATTAAAGGGGAGAATTTTTTTAATTGTTCATCCTTCGTATCTGTACTTAAATATTGGATAAATCCTCTGACTGTTGAAAGCGGATTTCTAATTTCATGTGCAATGGATGCCGTCAATTGTCCAATCATGGTTAATTTGTCGAGATAAACCATCTCCTCGAACTGCTTGTTTATTTTTATCAAGTGTTCAATCACATAAATTAAGGCAACGGTAGTTAAATAAAAGGCAATAAAGTAAACAAGATAAAAAGCTAAGTCTAATAAGTGGACGGTAAAATAAAGAATCGTGATATATACAATAAAATAACAAAGGATGACCAGGGACCCTGCGGAAACTTTCGACTTTGCTTTAAGAAAAATGCTTCTAAGTAAAATGGCACTTACGAGGGAGGCAATATTTACAATGATTCCAATGATATGGAATTTCCCTCCGATGATATACCGAAAAATGCATGCAAAAAAAAGAACTATGCTCCCTGGAACCCATCCCCCATATAGAGTGAGAATGATAATTGCACACATTCTTAAATCAAAATGGGTTTCCCCTAAAGTTTCAATAGGATAAAACATACAAAAAAGGGCACCAAACGAACCGATAAAACCATAAATGATTTGCTGCTTAAAGGTAAGAGGAATCTTCGTTTGAAACGGAAAAAACAGGTTTGCATTAAAAGTAAAAGAAAATAAAATCGTGATGTTCACTAATAGTGGTTTGATTAAATTAAGCAAGAAATATCCTCCATGTTATTAATAGACACATTTCCCAATCTTATCCTTTCCCGTAACAATAATAAATTTCCCTAATAGAAGACAAAAATGAAAAAATGTCCGCCTGCAGTGGACAAAACTGGTTAAATGTCTTTTTGTGGTGCCTGACACCACATTCAAAAATTTCTCTTTTCTTTATCGTATAATTCTGTAAAATGGATATGATGAGTGAGAATAATTGATTGTTTGGGGAGATCTCTATGTCGAAGAGTTTTCAGATATTTGGCGAAGCAAATGATTCTGTCATCTATAATCCTGATGAGTTAATCGATCTTTTTCTTGATTGTACAGTCGATGGAATTTGTTTAGTCGATATGGATAATCGTTTTATTCGTATTAACCGGATGTATACCAAAATATTTGGTTATACGGAGGAAGATATCATTGGGAAGAGATTTACTGAATTCCCTAATCCTGACATAGTAATCGAAATAATAGAAGCCGTCAAGCAAGGTAAAGCTTATTATAATACGGTAACTCAGCGTTTCCATAAAGATGGAACCGTTCTTGATATCGCTGTATCCTATTCACCTTTTCGGAATTCAAATGGAGATATAATCGCGATAATGGCCATTTACCGTGATATAACAGAGCACCTGAATACTGAAAGGGAATTAAAAAGAACACGGGAGCTATATGAACTAATTACTGAAAACACCTCTGATATGATCAAGGTTTATACAAAAGATAAAAAGATTCTATATGCTTCACCATCTCACGAGAAAGGGATTGGGTATACTCCAGAGCAATTAGTTGGTCGAAATGTCTATGATATTATCTTTCCTGAGGATAAAGAATATTTTGAAACCGTAGTTCAAAACTTAATCGATACTGGAGAACCACAGCTGTTTCAAATTAGGATTAAAACCGCTGATAACGATGTAATCTATTCGGAAACTAATATTTCACCAATTTATAACGAGCAAAAAGAAATTGATTCATTTGTGGCAGTTGGAAGAAACATAACAGACAGGGTAAAAAACGACGATGCTCTTCGTAATTTAGACCGACTATCAATCATTGGCCAGCTGGCTGCAGGTGTGGCACACGAAATTCGCAATCCTTTAACCTCATTAAAGGGCTTTTCAAAACTATTGAAAAGTACGAGTGAGAAGGGTAAGCAAGATAACTACTTATCTATTATTATGAACGAACTAGACCGAATTGATATGATTGTAAATGAGTTTATGTCCTTAGCAAAACCGCAGGCCATTCAATTTGAAAAGGAAAATTTAATAGGGATTTTAGATAGTACGATTAATGTTCTGCACCCGCAAGCGTTATTACATAATGTTCAATTCAAAAAAGCATATCCGTTGGATGATATTGAGTTACTTTGCAGTCCGCACCAATTAAAGCAAGTATTTGTCAATTTCCTAAAGAATGCTATTGAGTCGATGCCAAACGGAGGAAATGTACATATTGGTATCCAAAAAGTGGAGGACAAAAGGGTACTTGTTAGTTTTAGGGATGAAGGTATAGGGATCGATACAGAGCTCATGGGTTTTCTAGGAACTCCATTTTATACCACAAAGGATAAAGGAATCGGCCTTGGTCTAACCGTCAGCAACAAAATTATACAGGAACATAACGGTATAATGAAAATCGAAAGCCTCCCAGGTGTTGGCACTATAGTTAAAGTAGAATTAGAGTGTATATAATAAAGGGTGTCAGGCACCGCCCTTGGACAAATGTCCATCTGCGGTGCCTGACACCTTATTTAGTGTACCTATTCGCATAGCTGGAGGCAACGAAGGCGTCCGGCTTGATTTTTGGTTCGACTCCCATAGATTCGATTCGCGTGACCATTTCTTTTACAAATTCACTGGTCTTATTGCGTTTGCCGGCACCGATGTCGATATGACCTTCTATTGTAAATGTAGCCCCTTGATAAAGATAGGGGAGGACAATGCTAATCAATTCATTTTTTCTATCTTCCGTGAACATGGACACAATCTCTTCTGTTAACGAAAGCTCGAGGGAAATCCTCTCATGTAAATGCGTCATTTTCCTTGGAACAATCACTTTTCTAATGCACGCCCATACGCCATGTCCCTCATTTTGAATCACGATGCCAGTTATAAATATGGTCGTGGACCTATGAACTTGTGAATCTGTGCCGACCATTAAACGGTAGTTCCCATTTGGATTTATCTTCATGAACTCGACAATCCGTTCAAAGACCTGTTCAAACGACATCCCATTCTCCTGAAGATTTTGAAACGAATGATGATAAGCTTGGGATTTTTTCATTTAAAGCACCACATCTTTCCCTTCCAATCAGAAAGTTTTGTTTCGGTTCTTATTCCTATCATATGGGAAGGAATTTATAGTCGTGCAGCCTGACACCATTAAATCAAAGAATTTGCGATTTGATTTCGTTGATTTGTTCGATGTGCCTCTGTTCATGTAAATAGATAAGTTCAATCCATTGAATAAGGGGGAGTTCGCCAAATAGAGGATGTTTTGCTGATTTATCACGCAAAATGGAATCGCTTTCAATCTTGTTTAAAACATTTAGCAGCATCGTTCTCGATTCCTTAAGCATATTGAGGATGTGGTGAATTTCAAAGGGTTCTTCACCAGGTATGATGAAGCTTGGTGCGTCTACTTTCTTTGTACGATCAGAGATGCGACCGATTGATTTTGGTTCGACCTTGGGGCTGTCCTTTTGTTTCAGGGCATAATTAATCCCATGTACAAATGATTTTTCTGCCAAATAAAGGTGGTGGCATACTTGAGCCACGCTCCACGTGTCACTTCGTAAAACAGTATTCAATTCTTCAAAACTTAATGTAGTAATTTCATCTAATAATTGCTTCCTCGTTTCTACCAGGTTTCCAAAAATGATTTGATTCATAAACAATCTCCCTTCAAATGATTAAATGTCCATATAGATTCCCTACTGTTTATATTCGCCTGCTTTGAAAATATTCCTTTTAAAGTGGTGTCAGGCACCATTTGTGGACATTTGTGTGTATACGGTGGACATGGTATTTCTTATTAATGGCCGTGATGATTGTATATTTATATATGTCCTTGTGCCTAAAAATTTTCCTTATTTGTACAGGGAATTAGTAGGATGCTATATTTTGGAATTATTAATATAATAACATTTGTAATAAAAATACATATTTGGTTATAAAAATACATTTATGGGGGTTAATCATGAAGAAAAACACTAAGAAAAAAGCTGCTGCCAGTGTTTTGGCTGTTAGTTTAATTTCAATGGTTCCGTGGTCAACAGGTTTTGCTGAAGGCCCAAAATGGACAAACGTCAATACATACGAAGAACAGGATGGCAGCAAGTTTAATAGTGAGAACTATGATTTTGTGAAGTTCTCACAAATTGGCACAAAATTAAATGAAATTGCAAAACAATCTAATAGAATGAAAGTTGAAGTCCGTGGAAAGTCAGCGGATGGGCATCCACTATATGTTGTCACGATTGCCGATCCAACTACACAGGGTAAGTTTGGCAAAATCCAAGCTCTAAGAAAGCAGATGTTTAAAAATCCAGGGAAGGCCCAGGATTGGATTGCGGCAAATCCAGACTTTAAAGTTCCTATTATGATTAATGGCTCCATTCATGGGACTGAATTTGTAGGAAGCGATGCGGTTCTGCAATTAATAGAACGTTTTGCCACACAAAATGACCAGGAAACAAAGGGAATTTTAGAAAATAATATTCTCATTTTTAATGTTGTGCAAAACCCTGATGGACGTGTTAATGCCACTCGTTTTAATGGTGAAGGTATCGACTTGAACCGTGACTTTATCACACAGTCACAGCCTGAAACGAGGGAAACCGTGGGGCTTATTAAAGAATGGAATCCGATGGTATTCCTAGATACCCATGGTTATGTAAAGAATTACGCACCCAACCATCAAGGATTAATTGAACCTTGTACACCACCGCATAATCCAAACTATGAGTATGACCTATATAACAAGTGGGCTTATCAGCAGGCTGAGGCAATGGAAGCCAATATCATGGCAGATAAAACAGAATTTACAGGCGATCTTTATAAGAACATGGAAGGTGTTTACGTTCCACAACGTGATGATCAGGCAGGTTGGGATGATTATCCGCCAATCTTTACACCAATGTATGCAATGTACCATGGTGCTTATGGTCATACGCTAGAGGCGCCAACAAATGACCTGGACGGTGTCCGCTGGCAGTATAATGCCATTATGGGTGCTCTAAAGTTTGCTACCGCAAATAAACAAGCAATGATTACGGACCAAATCGAAATGTTTAAACGCGGCATCAATTTTGACCATCCTTTCCATCCAGATGGATTCTTCCCGAAAGCTTATATCCTGCCTGTTGATGAAAAAGACCCTACAGTAACAGATAAAGCTGTTAATCACTTACTAAACAACGATATCGAAGTGGTCCAAGCTGCAAAAGCATTTGATGCTGATGGAAAAACTTATCCTAAAGGAACGTATATTGTAAAAATGGATCAAGCGAAAGCTGGGTTGGCCAATACAATGCTTTGGGATGGGGAAGACATTACGGACGATACACCAGCCATGTATGATATCTCGGCATGGAGCCTGCCAGAACTTTGGGGCTTTGAAGCGCTGCCAACACAAAATTCAGTAGATGTAACAACAACCAAAGTAAATCAGGTGACAGAACAAGGTGCTGTTATCGGTAAAGGCCCATATCTAATTCCGAATAGTTCCGTAAAAGCTGTTAATCTAGTAAATACATTGCTTCAACTAGGTGTTGCCGTAAAGCGAGACCAACAGGGAAATTTCTACACAGAAGCCACTGCAAATCAAATCTCTGCCGCTGTGAAAGCGTCAGGTTTACAGGTGGGATCAACAGCTAATATTCCTGCGGATGCAGCCGCACTTACGAATTTAAAAGTGGCCATTTTGAAAGACGGCGGGATGGGGAAACAACAATCCCACAGCGGAACAAAGCTTGCTTTAAAACGACTTGGCTTCCAGGTGACAGAGGTCACACCGGTTGAAGTTGCAGAAAATGGCTTGAATGGCTTCGATGTTTTTGTATATAGCGGTACAGAGAGTCTAATTTCTACGAACCTATCAGCAGCGAACAAAGAATTTGGTTTCCAAAATGCCGGCCAACTAGATTCCTTTAAAGCTAATCTTAATAATTTTATGAATGCAGAGGGTAAGTACATTGCGGTTGGTGCAGGTGCTTCAAGTGCAACGTACAAGCTCGGCCTTACCGATGACACGATTAACTCTGGCGGTTCTAACTCTAACGGAATTGTAAAAGTGAACTATGAAGGTTCCGGTTTAACCGCTGGTTACAAGCAAACTGACCTTGGTTTCGTATATCGTCCAGTTTGGTTTACAGGAACCGATAATGATGAGGTTGTAGCAACACTAGCAAACTCTGACGATTTCTTTATGGCAGGACACTGGAAAAACAATAGTGCTGCAAAAGGACAGGCAATAATGGTAAAAGAGAAAAATAAAGACGTTACCTTGATTGGTTTAGAAGCCGGCTTCCGTGATCACACCGATTACCTATTCCGCCTGTTATCAAATGCAATTTTTGAAAAATAAAACATTATCGTTTAAAAAAAGCCCGGTTCAGCTGAGAACCGGGTTTTTACTTTTTGATATGATAAAAAGGT
Organism: Neobacillus bataviensis; assembly: GCF_019969725.1. The sequence continues at coordinate 178,520 of NZ_JAHXYW010000011.1, read as the reverse complement.
TGACCGCAAAAGGCCAACCACCCAATCAATTATTACTTTATTGTTAAGGTTACAGAGTTAAAGTTATTTCCTTTGCTAAGTGGATTGTAATTTTTCTCAATGTTTCCGGCCGCATCAACCGCAAACCAATTGATAGTAGTGGTTTTATCAACCTTCAACGTTTCCGCATCTTCACGGATTCCACTTAACTTGATTTTTTCGGATTCAAAAGTTGGACGGCTGCCGTCGAGTGTATAGTAAATAGTTGCTGCCTCACTCGTTTCAAAGCTGACCTCAACCGGACCGGAGAATTTACCATTACCAGGCACGGCTTTTGAGGAAGGCGGCTGGTGATCCTTCGAATTATTGTAAGCCACTTTTATCATGCCTATTAAACCGTTGGCAAATTCCATGGCTTCTTCATGGCCTTCTGAAAATGCAGGCTGGAATCCTACTGCTTCCCATCTTTGCTTATCTTTATTCCATAAATCTGCTCCGACTTCAAAATCCCAGGCATAAATGCCTTTTGCATACCATAGGTAGTCGGCAGAGTTGCCTGCTGCAGAGTATAGAACATCTGGTACTGGACCTGTACGGCTTGGAAGAATGACTGTGCCCCTGTGGTCCTGAATATCGTTAAGGATGGTATCTGAGGCTGCCCAATAGAAGGCTTCTTCACCTGCAGTCGGACGCGGCAGCGTTGTACGATTTGCATCATAAGCACCTGGTGACCACATAAAATACCCGCCATAGCTATGAATATTCATTGCGAATTTGATATTTGAAAACTTATCAGCGAGCCAGACAATATTTTTAGCTTCTGGTTCGGAGTTTTCTGCTGTTCCGGCATAAGTGCCGCTTCGGCATTGTGATGTTGATGCGCCAATAAACCCATCAAAAGCAGATCCGATTGAGTGGTTACGGTTTAGGTCAACGCCCCAAGAATTTCGGTAACCTGGGTCAGACTCGGTTGGACCGCAATAATTGGTCAAATTTTTTCGCTGCATATTGTAATCATAGAAGCTGTAATTAGCTCCGTCAGGATTTACGGTTGGTACAAGGAAAATATCCAGGTTATCAACGAGTTGCTTCGTTTCTCCATCATGGGCATAATTTCGGAGCAGACGTTCAGCCGTTTCAATTGTCACGAGAGGTGTTACCCATTCACGGGCGTGCTCCTGCGCATACCCAAGGACACCTGGCTTTGAACCATCACGGTGTTTTCCAATCCGGATTGCTTTCACTGTAAAAGGATCACGGGAAACGCTAGCAGGAGCTTTTAATCCGTCAGTTAACGTTCCGGTTTGCGGAGAAACCGTTTCTGCACCAGCATTACCGCGATATGTAGTGGCGGATACGAGTTCTTTGGCATCAGAATTAAGGGCATCCACTACTTGTTTTGCCGTACTTGTAACCTTAGCGGAAGAATCTGTAGCCAAATCCACTAAAATCTTTTTACCGTCTATTGTTACTTTCAAAGGAGAATTGCTGGTTTCAGGATTTCGGAACTCTACTGAAATATCATTTCCGCCTTCATGGCCCCATGCTTTTGAAGTTACCACAACAGAGGTGCCATTGGTGCTGCCTAATGTTACCTGTGCCAGGCGGCGGTATCCGTTTGTTTTATTCGGCATATCAATGATTTCTACTAAATCAGGAAATTCTTTTGCTAACTTATTGGCCCGCTCATAGAGTTCTGCAGGTGCCATATAATGGTCGACAAAATCTTTAACATAGTATTTCTTTGGACTTCCAGGCTTGTCTACACCTAGCCACTCGGTAACGGAGCTCAAAGCGGATCCGCCAAGATTGCTTGTGATTTTTACAGATGATGGAATGGAGCTGACGGGTATTTCAAGCCAATGGTACATATATTCACCTAAGTCAACAAACCTTTCAAGGGTTGCTGATTTTTCAACTCCATTTTCTGTCCAGGTGGCAGTAAGGGCAGTACTTGCTGCAGCACCGGCACTTGTTTTTGCTTCAACGTATAGGAAGGTTTCAGATTGATTCGTGTAATGGTTTGCCCGGAGAATTTTAACAGAATCTTCAGCAGCTGTCAGATTCACCTCCTGCTGTACAGCAGTCTGTCTCTCTGCTGTTCTAGCCTTCCATTCCTTTTCTGTGATTAAGGTGTCCTTTACCTTGATTCCAAAGGTTTTTAACATGGCAAGCTCAGTGGGTGTAACAACGGCGTCTACTTCTAAAATTCCACTGTGTTCGCTGGCCCTGTGTGCAAGGTCAATTCCAAGTTCTAGCAGCTTGTCCTTTGCTTTTTGATTAGGGACCTCCAGCTGAACAACAGAGACAGATTCCTCCTTTGGCAGAGGCTGAACGGGCAGCCCGCTCGCCTGGGTCTTCGTGGTGAGACCAGGATATAGAGTCGTGAATCCTAGTCCGGTGATAGCGGACATGACCATTAGATTTCGTTTCCATTTCTTTTTAACCAAATACTTGCACCCCCAAAAATTTTCTCATCAAATTTTAATGATACATGCCTATTGTAAATTCAATATTCTGTATATTTTGTCGGAAATTTAGAATAAAAAAGTATATTCGTTTTACAAAAATTTCAGAAATCGAAATATTTATAATAATTCTAGAATAGTATTTTTATAGGGATAAATCCCTATTACAAAAGTTTTATAAGGATTAGGAGTTTTATGGGGATATTAATGTTTGTAGAACAAGGGTCTATATTTTTAAATATCTTAAACAGTGATTAATTATGGGACTTGTTATTTTTTATGTAGATTCTTGTAGAATATTACAATATTTTTGGAAGCTATTTATTGAATAAAGTGAGGATCATTTTTATGGTGAATCGAAAATATGATGGAAAGAGGAGGTGTATTCATTGAATAAACCGCTGGTACATATTTTAAGAATTTTTTTGGGCTCCGTTTTTCTAATAGCCGGAATCAATGGCTATTTCGTAATCCTTGGGCTGGAGCCTTTTATTGAAACCAGCCCGCAAGCAATGGAATTATTTCAGTTTCAGTACCTCTTGATTTTTGAAAAGTCATTAGAAATTATCTGTGCAGTACTACTCCTTTCAAACCGATATGTTCCGCTGGCGCTTGCACTACTATCGCCAATTCTAGCAAACATTTTCTTGCTTCATTTATTTAAAGATCACTCGCTATTGGCTTTGGCAGCAGTCTTAGTCTTTGTTCATGGTGCCTTGTTATTTTATTATCGAAGGAACTATGTAAGTCTCTTTGAAAAAAAATTACGGCCTTGATAAATGGAACTTGAAATATCATTAATAGGGTGCTCCGCCTAAAGGGTAGAGTAATTTTTTTTTTTGAATGGCATCACAATATTTACCTTTAGTTACAAAAACAATTAAATGCCTATCAATCTTTATGCCTTTTCAACATTAGATATAGAAACGAGATTTTTTTGGATAGGGATGGATGGAAATGGCGAAGAGAAACCGGGGAAAAACAATCAGCTACCTGCCTTCAAACGGCCGGGGGACATGCCCATTGTGCGGGAGAACAAGAATAAAACTTCTGTACCCACACACAACAGAAACAAACGAAAAAATCAAAGTCTGTAAAAACTGCCGTGAAAAAAAATATTAAACGGTCTTATGGTGTCAGGCACCGCTCGTGGACAAATTTCTCCATTTGTCCTCTGTGGATGGACATTAGGTACCTGACACCGATTTTCTTTTACTTTGTAGTTTGTTTGATTGTTCCATCATTGTTATATTAATTTAAAGAATAGAATTGGAAGAAGATTCATATGAGGGGGACTGTTTGTGTTCGATGATTATGCATACGGGTTATCGGATAACGATTTAAAATGGGTCATAGATTCAGTGGATTGGAAGGCAAAGGTGCACTCTATTAGTCTGCTAAAAGGAGGAACGTCTTCTGGTGTATACGGCCTATCAATTCAGGGTGAACAAGGAGTCTCAGAGCTCGTTTTACGGTTATTCGACAATGAAGAATGGGTATTTGCAGAGCCAGATTTGGCCCTACATGAAGCAGAGAGTCTGCAAAGAGCAGCACCAACGGGCATTCAGACACCAAAAATCGTTGCATATGATATAACTGGGACTTCCTGTCAAGTGCCAGCCGTGCTGATGACGAGGCTCCCGGGCATTGTAGACCTAAGTCCGGCAAACATGAATCTATGGCTGGACGGTCTTGCTGAAACATTAGTTCAGATACACTCCGTGGACGCAGAAGACTTTCCATGGTCCTACAACCCCTACGTTGATATAAACTCCTTGGATATCCCCACTTGGACAAGCTGTCCATACTTCTGGAAAAAGGCTATTAATCGAATGAGAGGACCTCGTCCCTACACTAAGCAGTGCTTCATCCATCGAGATTATCATCCGGCTAATGTTTTGTGGGAAGGGAATGAAGTCAGCGGGGTAGTCGATTGGGTAAATGCCTGCCGGGGTCCTGCTGGGATTGATGTTGGCCACTGCCGGTTGAATCTAGCTCTTTTATATGGCACTCACATTGCGGACTCATTCTTAGCAGCATATCAAAGGCACGCAGGTTCCACAGGCTTCAACTATGATCCCTATTGGGACATCCTGTCCTTAATTGAAATACTCCCGGGACCACCACAAGTTTATTCCGGCTGGACAGCATTTGGAATCACAGGATTAACCGACGAAATGATGATTCAACGCGCGGACCAATACATACATAGCCTGCTGGCAGACTAAGTTTTGAAGTGTCCATCCCACGCGGACAAAAACGTGAAAATGTCTTTTAATGGTGCCTGACACCATCAATGACACCATCAACAATTTAAAAAAGTGGTCTAACTATTCTACATAGGTTAGATCACTTTTTCGTTTAGTAAGCCGTTGATGACGGATATTTTGTTTCTGCCATGTTGTTTGGATTGGAGCATGAGTTCATCGGCAAGGATATAGCCTTTTTCCATCGAGATGTGTTCGTTTACTTTATAGTAGTAAAGTCCAAATGAAGCGGTATAGGAGATAAAAAGCTGTTCTCCGTTATATTCAACTGCGACGGAATTGTTAGCAATCCCCCCAAGCATTGTATTTATCAAAGTCAACGTTTCATCGAAATTTCTTCTTCTGATGCAGAGAGTGAACTCCTCGCCGCCGCTTCGAAACAGAAAATCATCACCATCCAGATAGCTTTTTAAGGTTGCAGCAAAGTGCTGAATGACCTTATCGCCCACCGCATGATTGTAGCTGTCATTAATGCCTTTAAATTTATCAATTTCAGCCACTACAATTCCAATACTTTCACCCGTCTGATTGAGCTCAGCCATTTTTTTATCCATAAAGGTCCGATTAAATACCCCGGTCAAAAAGTCCGTATAGGCCATTTGCTCGAATTGATCCCGTTCAACCTTGTTTTGTATACTCTGGGATTTAGAGTAAAAGTAACGGCTAACGATGTAATTTAAAATAAATACGATAATTAACATTTCCCAGCTTTTATTTTGGAGAAAAATGAGCAGCATACCATTCGAAACGGCCACCTTCCCATAGTCGAGGAAGCTAATCCCTCTAAAAATAAAATTGATTCCCTCTTTGAAGGATTTTAATTCTCCCAATATTACAAAAACAACCACCATAAAAGTACCTGAAAGATAGGAGGAAATGCAGACTAAGAGAAACATCAGGATCCAAAAGCCAAAGGGGACGGTTTGAAAACCTCCTATAAAATGCTGGAACAGGAAATAGGCAATTGAGTTCGTGATGACAAAGCAGCCAATGTTATAAAAAGTATCCGATAATTCACTAGGATCCGCCGTTTTGGTCCATTTTCGATAAGAATAAACGGTAAAACGAAAAAGCGTTTCAAATATTAGCAAACCTATTGGGCCAGCGAACAAGACCATGGATAAGTCATAGTTAATGCCATATTCAATATTTTACTGCCATTTTTATAAAATACCCGAAGGCGAAAATACAGAACAGAGAAAAACCAGAAAATAATCAGGGCTTTTATAAAATAGGAATTAATGTTCAGAATTTCAGATGCTCCAAAAGCTATGGCCAATGAAATGAAAAATAACGATAAGTCGTATACCCTAGCTTTCAGCATAATCGTTCAAGTCCTCTCACCAAATGTTATCAAAAATATAGCACTAGAATTATTGTCTGAAAGCTTATTTTTGAGCAAAATAAACCTATAATACCATTGTACAAAATTTCAGACTTATACGAACTACTTTTTTGGTGAATTTATAGTAATAATATTGTTTCATAGAGCTCGTTCTGCTATCAATGCTCGCCCATTAAGGATAGTTTGATGTTAGAACAGCAATGCTAAAAAGAACGAAAAAATAGGAGTGAGTAAATATGTCCTTTCCACGGCCAGATGAGGAGCTAAAAGCATTTTTTTCTTCTGTTATACCAGTGGATCCCCGCATCACTATTAAGCCGATGTTCGGCAACCTGGCAAGTTTCATTAACGGGAATATGTTTGCAGGTTTATTTGGCCCGCAAATTTTTGTAAGACTTCAGGAACAAGATCGTCTTCGTCTTTTAGCGGAAGAAGGGGCAATGGAGTTTTCACCTATGCCAGGCAGGCCGATGAAAGAGTATGTTGCTCTGCCGGAAAAATGGGGGGAAGAGCCTGATAAAATAAAGAAATGGATTCAGCTGTCAGTAACATGGGTAGAAACTATGCCTGAAAAATTACCAAAGAAAAAGAAAAGTAAAGAGAAATAAATGATGTTAAAAGTAGAAAAAACTAGCTTCTCTAAATGGGAAAGTTAGTTTTTAGTTATAAAAGTGTTTGTATGTAATAAATTTATAATTCTTTTTCCTCCATCGGGATAATAAATTATGTTAAGGGAATTTGAAAAGGGTGGGGGGATTATATGAGTGAAGATATGTTTATGAGGATGGCCGTAGATATTGCTCATGAAAATGTGATCACTAACAGCGGCGGGCCATTTGGTGCAGTAGTGGTAAAAAATGGCCAAATTATAGGTGTCGGCCGTAATCAGGTAACGGCAAAGAATGACCCCACTGCACATGCCGAGATTCAAGCAATTCGAGCGGCCTGTGAATTTTTAGATAGCTACCAACTAACCGATTGTGAGCTTTACACTAGCTGCGAGCCATGCCCGATGTGTTTTGGAGCCATTTATTGGTCTAGACTTAAGACAATCTATTATAGCTGTACAAAAGAAGATGCAGCAAAAATTGGTTTCGACGACCAGTTCATTTATGATCAACTAGCACTGCAGGTGGAAAAAAGAAGTATCCCAATGATCTGTTTGCTCCCCGAAAACACTTACTCCCCTTTCCAAGCATGGACAAACTCAAGGCAAAAAAAAGAATACTAGATAGTATATTAGGGTGTCAGGCACCACTCGTGGACATTTGTCCACGGGCGGTGCCTGACACCCTTTTTAATTTTCCCAATTTGTTTACGAAGTATTTTGAAGTTTTTCACTGATTTTCCATTGTTTGCAATTGGTATATTTTGATACGATGAAGGGGTGTGAATAAAAGAAAGGTGGCCAGTATATGAAGAAGATTTTGTTTAGGAGAATTACCCAGCTTGTTTTTGCAACTTTTTTGACATTGAATCTAGTTCCCGATCTGCAACAGAAAGCTCAAGCAGTAACCTATGATTCTCAAACAGTTTCTTTTGGGCCGGGTCAGACGGTTAACCTGGTGGATGCACTTATTGCGGAAATAAATAAAGCAACCTCAACGATTGATGGTGCCTTCTACGAAATCCGCTATCAGCCATTTGTCGACGCTTTGATTCAGGCGAAAAATCGCGGCGTTGCGATTCGTATCGTAACAGATTCCGATTATATATCCAACACCTTTACACAGCAGCTTATTGACGCTGGTATCTCCGTTAAAGGGGACAACCGGTCGGCATTAATGCATAACAAATATGCGATTATTGATGGAAAAGAAGTATGGATGGGGTCTGCAAATGTGACAGATACGTGTAATGCCAATAACTATAACAATACAATTCTATGGAATTCATCTTCGTTAGCCTCAATATATAAAACTGATTTTGAAGAGATGTTCGTATACAATCAATTTACAAAAACAGCATCGCCATCCACTGTTAGCACCCAAAAGGTAACGGTTTCAACACAAGCAGGAAACATACCTGTTGAAGTTTATTTTGCTCCTGAAGACAACCCCATTTCAGCGCTGATCGATGTGATTAATAACGCTAAATATAATGTATATTTTGACTACTTTTCCTTAACAGATGATAACGTGAGAACAGCATTATTAAATGCGAAAAACCGAGGAGTGAATGTCGAAGGGATCTTTGATAGCAGCCAATATGGAAGCAATGGTCCGTACGGGGAGTTTGCCTACTTGGCACATGCCGGTATCCCAGTCAGCATTGCTGATAACCCTTATGACGGCAAAATGCATGATAAGGTTCTGATTGCGGATAAGGGATACACCATTGCTACCGTGGTAACAGGGTCCTTTAATGCCAGTGATAATGCCAATGACACAAACAGTGAGAACTTAATGGTCATCCACGATAAAGCAACCGCTGACAAGTATTATAATGAGTTTCTAAGAATTAGAGGGTCTTATGGAAGGGGCACTGTTTCGATCGATAAGAGCGCGGTTTCGGCAGGAAGCACCCAAACCATTAATGTAACACTACGTGCTCCGTCCACCTATCCGATTCAAAAGGTTAAACTAATGGCACCACCTAAATGGCCCGATCCAACTGCGGCAACAGTTACAGCTAGGAAGAGCGATGGAACCGATCTGACCAGCCAACTAAAATATTCAGGTAATTATGTATATACTGATACTGCAGGATTGGCAGGAAACCAAAGCATCACCTTTACCTTTACCAATTGGCAATCACCAACTATTCTTGGAGACTATAGCTGGTATGCCCAAACCATCACAACCACTGCTGCTGACCTATACGATTACTTACCAGTAAACTACCAAGCTGCAACCATAAGTGTCCAGTAAAATAGCATAAAAATACCTGCCCTTAAAAAGGAGCAGGTATTTTTATTTGTCCTCCCGGGAAGTACAATTGTCTTTTTGTGGTGCCTGACACCATTTATTTTTTACACTGTTGCTATTTTGTTAAAGCTTTGACGACTTCGTCTAATGTTTTTTCGCTAGCAATCAGTCCGTTTATGGTCCAGTTGCTTGGGTCGTTCATTTCATATACGTGTCCGTTTTTCACTGCATCAAGACCGTTCCAGATGGAGCTTTTCGCTAAGATGTCTAATCCAGGTTCCCCTTTTTTGCTGACTAAGAAGATATGGTCTGCTTTGATTTCAGGTAATTTTTCAAGCGCAATTGGGTCCCACTGGACTGCAGCTTTTCCTAATCCTTCGACGAAGGCTGGCTGCTTAATGCCTAGATCACCATAAAGGACATTTGCACTGAAACGATTGTTTTCCATTAGATAAAATTTGTCAGCCATTACCCAAATAATGGCGGCTGATTCCCCGTCAATAGCATCCTGGATTTTGGCCTTCGCTTCAGAAACCTTGGTATCATACTTAGCTAAGGCATCCTTGGCTTCCTTTTGCTTATTTAAAATCTCACCCATCTGGGTAACTTGTTTACGCCAGTCTGCACTAACCTCGTCCTTGAACACGTAAGTTGGAGCAACCTTTTTATATTCCTCGTACTGTCCTTTTTGAATCGCTGTAGGAGAACTGAAAATAATTAAATCAGGATCGTTGCTGATCGCTTGTTCCAATGGAAGATCCCAGCCGATTTTTGGAACACCCTTTAATTCAGGCTGCAAATAATCTAACACGGTATCGCCAATCGACCATTGAGCCGCTGGTTTTACCCCTAATGCCAATAATGAATCCTCTAAATATGGGGCAAGGATGCGCTTTGGATTCGCTGGAATCGTCACTTCACCCATGGCGTCCTGTAATTTGACTTCCACATTTTTGTCTTCTGTTTTCTTACTAGGTTCCGTATTATCTGTATTTCCACACGCGGTTACAAATACTAACAAAAGTAAGAACGTAATAGATAAATAAAAGCGATTTTTAAACATTGTTTTTCCTCCTGATATAGTGAAAATCTTCTGTTAATGCAAATGATAATCATTTTCAAGTCGATAGTCAATAATCAAAACACTAAGATTCTTTGAAATTTGTGAAGAGATTTCGAAGGATTATTCTGGAAGTGGTATTTCTACTATTAATATATTGAAATATCAGTAGTTGCTCTTTATACTTAATGATAATGATTATCATTACTTCTGGAGCTTTTTATAGCTTTTTTCGAATTAGAAAGGGTGTTCATTTTTGCGTGAAAATGACATACAACAAGAAGGTAGTTCTTTACCCTATATGAAAAAAAGAACTTCCCTAAAAGGAACCGGTATTATCATTTTTGGACTTATATTAATTATCCTATCCATGGGCTTATCGATTGCTTACGGTGCGGCAAATATCAAATTAGCGACTGTGTGGGAAGCAGTCTCGCACTTTAATCCTGATGTTACCTCTCATCAAATCATTCAAGAAATCCGTTTGCCAAGGGCCATAGGTGCCGTTCTGGTAGGAGCCTTGCTTGCTGTATCAGGTGCTGTCATGCAAGGACTGACACGGAATCCGCTCGCTTCACCATCAATCATGGGAGTGACCGATGGAGCTGCCTTTGCCTTAGTCATTACACTGGCATTTTTCCCTGCAGCGACCCTTTTAAGTCTTACTTTTTCTTCGTTTGTTGGAGCGGGACTGGGCGTTATGCTCGTTTTCATGATTGGCGCTTATTCAAAAGGAGGTTTGACACCGGTTAAGCTTGCCCTTGCCGGAGTAGCAGTCGGAGCGATGCTGAGCGCCTTCTCGAGCGCGATTGCTCTTCATTTTCAAGTAGCGAAGGACATGAGCTTTTGGTATGCCGGCGGGTTAACCTCCATGAATTGGGGCTCCGTGAAGATTCTGCTTATCGCAGGAGGTATTGGGCTCTTGCTCTCTATGTATATCTCAAGGTCCATTACAATTTTGAGTCTTGGAGAAGAAGTATCAAAAGGACTTGGACAAAATACACTTCTCATCAAATCACTTGGAGTCATCGTTGTCTTAGTGCTGACTGGGGCAGCGGTTTCGGTTGCAGGGGCCATCGGCTTCATTGGGCTGGTCATCCCGCATATTACCCGTTTTATTATCGGTTCGGATTACCGCTGGATTATCCCGATATCCGCTGTTTTAGGAGGATTATTGCTCGTATTGGCGGATATTGTGGCGAGAATGGTGAACGCACCGTTTGAAACACCGGTTGGTGCGATTACTGCTATCATCGGAGTTCCCTTTTTCCTCTATCTAGCACGTGGAGAAAGGAGAGGGCTTTAATGAACGTATTGAAAGCAAAGCAAAATAAATTTATCGCAACCATCAGCATTTTATTGCTGCTTACAATCATTCTTTTTATCATCAGCTTGAATTTAGGTGTGGTACGGATTGCTCCAATCGATGTGTTTAAGACATTGATCGGTATGGGAACGGCTCGTGACCAGCTCGTTCTGGTAGATTTCCGCCTCCCAAGGATGATTTTAGCCTTATTAATCGGTGCCGGATTAGCCGTTGCAGGTGCGATTCTCCAAGGAGTTTCAAAAAACGATCTGGCTGACCCGGGGATTTTGGGAATTAACACCGGAGCTGGTTTCGCTGTCATTTTATTTATCTATTTTTTCCAAGGCTCCATGAACAGTATTAGTACTTTTGGCACCTTTTTAATGCCGCTTTTCGCCTTTGTCGGTGCATGTATTGCGGCCCTGGTTATCTACGTTTTAGCTTGGAAAAAAGGAATTGATCCTGTCCGGTTGATTTTAGTTGGTATCGGTGTGAATTCCGGCTTTGGTGCCGCGATTATGATTTTTCAATTAAAAATGAATCCGCAAAACTTTATGCAAGCGGCGGTCTGGCTCTCCGGTGATATTTGGGGAGCGAACTGGAAAATGGTTGGGGTCCTGGCCCCGTTAATATTAGTGCTGCTGCCATTTGCGATATATAAAGGGCATATCTTAAATCTTTTAAATTTAGGTGATCAGGTCGCGACAGGACTTGGGGTAAGGGTAGAGAAGGAAAGGCGCCTGCTCCTTGTCACAGCCGTGGCGCTTTCAGGATTTAGTGTAGCGGCAGGGGGCGGCATCGTCTTCCTTGGAATGGTTGCACCGCATATAGCGAAACGATTAATCGGCCCAAGGCATCAGCTGTTTCTTCCGGTGACCGCCATCTTAGGTTCGTTACTGGTGCTATTGGCAGATACGATTGGCAAAAATCTGCTCGCCCCAACCGAAATACCGGTTGGAATTGTAGTGGCAGTGTTTAGTGCACCATATTTTATTTACCTGCTTATGAAAGCAAAATAAAGGGGGAGCTGAGCGTGGTCTCACTTTCAACAGAGAATCTTCAAATAGGATATGGAGATAAAATCATTGTAGAAGAATTGAATTTGAACATAAATAAAGGGGAAATAACCACTATCATCGGTGCTAATGGCTGCGGGAAATCGACGATTTTAAAAACGATCGCTCGAGTTCATCCAGCAAAGTCGGGGGTTGTTTACCTGGACGGAAAAATGATACACAAAATTCCGACTAAAGAGATCGCTAAAAAGATGGCTGTGCTTCCGCAAAGTCCTGAAGCACCAAGCGGTTTAACGGTCTACGAATTGATTTCGTTCGGCCGCTCCCCGCATCAAAGCGGCTTTGGCAGGCTGTCGAATGAGGATAAAAAGGTGATCCAATGGGCGTTGGATGTCACCGGATTATCAGCATTCGCCGATCATCCTGTTGATGCACTATCTGGGGGACAGCGACAGCGGGCATGGATTGCGATGGCCATTGCGCAGGAAACGGACCTTTTGCTTCTCGATGAGCCTACTACCTATCTGGACATGGCGCATCAGCTGGAGATCTTGCAGCTGCTGGAAAAATTGAATCGGGAAGAAGGACGGACTATTGTGATGGTCATTCACGATCTTAATCATGCCTCCCGTTTTTCCCACCATATGGTTGCTATGCGGGAGGGGAAATTAGTAAAAGAAGGTACAGCTGACGAAGTTATGACCCATGAAGTTTTAAAAATCGTTTTTCAAATTGATGCCGAGATTGTCAAAGATTCTCGGACGCAAAAGCCGGTCTGTCTTTCCTATGATTTAATTCAAAAGGAGCACAAGACAGTGAAGCAAAAGGTAGTGAATATATAGAGCAGTGGAAATGGATGTGGAATGTGATGAAGCTTTTCGACGTAACCATCATTGGCGGAGGTCCTATTGGCCTATTCACCGCTTTTTATTGTGGCATGAGAGAAATGGAAACGAAGATTATTGAATTTTTGCCGTATTTGGGCGGTAAGGTTTCCTATTTCTACCCGGAAAAAATGATCCGCGATATCGGGGGCATTCCTGCCATTACAGGGGAGGAATTGATCCGGCAGCTGGAAGAACAGGCCAGAACCTTTGAGCCGACGATTGTTCTGAACGAGCAGGTAGTTGGGTTAGAAAGATTAACGGATGGAACGTTTCTTTTGACCAGCCATAATGGCGAAAAGCATCATACTCGCACCATTATTTTAGCGACTGGTTTCGGCACGTTGAAGAGCGCCAGGCTTGACCTTGAAGAGGCAGAGAAATATGAAGGACGGAATCTGCATTACACGGTGGAAACACTGAAGAATTTTAGCGGTAAACATGTACTGATTTCTGGCGGCGGTAATTCAGCTGTGGATTGGGCGAATGAACTGCTTCCGATTGCGAAGCATATAACGGTTGTTCACCGCCGTAAGGAATTTTCAGGCTTGGAAAGAAATATTTCGAACCTCCGGAACTCAACGGCAACCATTTTGACACCGTTTGTAATGGAAGGGCTGTCTGGGGAAGACGACCAGCTGAGCAGCGTTCGTGTGAAGAATCTTGAAACGGAAGAAATACAGAACATTGTTGTTGACGAAGTTCTTGTGAATCATGGATTTTCGATTGACCTGGGCCCCATTAAGGAGTGGGGGCTGGAATTTGAAAATAGCAGTATTAAAGTGGACAGTTTCATGCAAACGAATATACCTGGAATCTTTGCTGCAGGGGATATCGCCAGCTATCAAAACAAACTGCACCTAATCGCTGGCGGCTTCTCCGAAGGCCCCACCGCCGTTAACAGCGCCAAAGCTTATATCGAACCAGAAAAAGAACTAAAACCAATCTTCTCCACCAATCACTTTTAAAATATAAACCGGCCCCAATCACAAACAGTGGATGGGGCCGTTTTTTTTATTTTTCTTGTTTTATTGTGCGGGTCGGGGGTTGAATGTGGTGGTGCCTTAAATAAAAGATAGCGGTCATGATAAGCGATAGACTTCCGAAAAGGACACACATGAGCTGGAGACCAATCAAATCTAACAGAAATCCGCTAATAAGAAGAACAATCTGGAAGCTAATTCGGTCAAGCATGTTTCGGAAAGAGAAGAATCGTCCATGGAAATCCTTCGGTACCATTGTTTGGAAGATAGTGGCCGTTGTCGGGAAAAAACAGCCGACAGAAAATCCAAATAACACAAAGGCGGCAATTGTTACCACCGGAAGGTTTGCTAAATAGAGCATTACCTCCGATAACCCAATCAAAAATGAACAAGCAAACAGAATGAAATAGGGAGTAATTCTGTCACTGATTTGTTTGATGAAGAAAGCACCAATCATAAAGGAGATACCCTCCGCCGTGTAAATCCACCCTTTAATGGCGGAACTATCCTGAATTTCACTGATATTAATCACCATAAGATTAAATCCTCCGAGAAACAAAACGGGGACCAGTGTCATGATGAGGGTCATATAAACAATTGGCAGATTTGTTATAATCGGAAAAACATCTTTAAAACTGGTCTTTTCTAAAGTGCTTTTCTTAACTTGCTGAATTCCCTTGCTTTCATCAATATCCAAGAACCAAGTAAGGATGAATAATCCGATATATGCAACCAGAGAACTCACATAAAGCATTGATAGCGGCATGATGACCAGCAAAAGTCCGGCCAATCCTGTTCCGATAATACGGGAAAGAGTCGAGACATTCATATGAACTCCATTTAAACGGAGCAGTTCCTTATCAGAAACGACCATTGGAAGGGCTGCTTGAAGGGCAGGAAAATAGAAAGCGGCTGAAATTTGAAGCAAAACTAGAAAAATGGCCATCCACCATATTGATTTAGTTGCAATGGCAATGAGCATAAAGATTACACTGACAGCCCTCACAAAACCAGCGATAAGCATGACCCTTTTCTTACTCGAATGATCGGTAAGTCTGCCGGCATATGGCCCAACCGCAATTCCTGCAAGCAGTCCACCTGCTAGAAGGAGTGATTTTAAGAAGTCTGAGGGGAGCATGTCCTGCATGAATTCCAAATTACCAATTATGCCAAACCACAAACCCAGTCCAGCAATAAATTCTCCCGTTAATAAAATCCATACATTTCTGTTTTTCCACATACGTTTCGCCTTTCGAAATTTAATTCATTCCTATCAAAGATACAACAATATTTCAAATATTAAAAGAAAAAAATGAGAAACAGCAATTGTTCGTTTTTTGTAAAGAAATGATTAAGAAAAGTAGGTAATAAGTAGGGGGAGAGGGCGCTAGAAATTAGAAGTTTTATCAATTTTTTTAAAAGGACTGGGGTAAAATTCCTAATAATTCTCTTTTTTGATTTTCGGATGTTTACAATTCTTTACATTGTCTTAAAACTACCTCTCTATAATGAAAATCGTACGATAACTATTTTTAAGGGGGAAATTAAATTGTTTAAGAAAAACCTAGTTAAAAAGATTCTTCCATTAGCTATGGTCTCAACTTTAGCATTTGCGGGTTTTGAAGGTACAAACGCTGTGAAGGCGCAAACAAATAAACCAGTAAACACCAATGCTGAAATTAAAAACGTAATTTTTCTTATTGGTGATGGAATGGGTGTTTCCTATACGTCAGCCTACCGTTATTTAAAGGATAATCCTGCTACTAAATTCGTTGAACCTACTGAGTTAGATAAATACCTCGTCGGGCAGCAAACTACATACCCAGAAGATCCAAAACAGAATGTAACCGACTCGGCATCGGCTGCGACAGCAATGGCAGCGGGAGTAAAAACCTACAATGCCGCCATAGCGGTCGACAATGATCAATCAGAAGTGAAAACAGTACTTGAAGCTGCGAAAGAACAGGGAAAAGCAACAGGTCTAGTCGCGACTTCCGAAATCACGCACGCAACGCCAGCATCCTTCGGTTCGCATGATGTAAACCGTAATAATATGAATGCGATAGCGGATGATTATTTTGATGAAAGGGTTAACGGAAAACACAAAATTGATGTCCTTCTAGGCGGCGGTTCAGATTTATTTATTCGCAAAGACCGTAACCTTGTTGAGGAATTCCAAAAGGATGGCTACAGCGCTGTTTCAAACCTTCAGGAATTGAAAAAGGACAACAATGACCAGGTGCTTGGGCTTTTTGCGAAGCGCGGCATGCCGAAAATGATTGACCGTACAGAAGAAATGCCTTCGCTTGCTGATATGACGAATGCGGCCATTGAACGTCTAAATCAAAATAAAAAAGGCTTCTTCTTGATGGTGGAGGGAAGCCAAATTGACTGGGCCGGACATGACAATGATATCGTCGGTGCCATGAGTGAAATGGATGACTTCGAAAAAGCATTCAAAGCAGCGATTGATTTCGCTAAAAAGGACGGGCATACGCTGGTTGTAGCAACGGCCGACCATTCTACCGGCGGTTACTCCATTGGTGCCCGTGGCGAGTACAACTGGTTCAGTGCTCCTATTAAGGCAGCGAAACGCACACCGGATTTTATGGCTGAGCAAATCGCAGGTGGTTCCGATGTGAAAGAAACGTTGACCAAATATCTTGATCTTCCATTAACCGATAAAGAAATTCAGTCAGTCAAAGATGCTGCTGATTTCAAAAGAGTGGTAGATATCGATAATGCCATTGAACAAATCATTGACACCCGTTCATTCACAGGCTGGACGACTGGCGGTCACACGGGTGAGGACGTAAATGTATATGCATTTGGTCCTGCCAGCGAACGCTTTGCAGGTCAAATCGACAACACCGATAATGCCAAAATCATTTTTGACCTCCTTGAAAAAGGCAATAAAAAAACTGTAATCGAAGATAAGTAAGTTTTCATGATAAAAAATCCCGCAGCTCTTTGCGGCGGGATTCTTTTTCAAAAAGGTCCTTTCTACCCGATTGGAGGAGTCAATGTGAAACAGATTATGTTCATTTTTTCATTTGTTTTTCTTCTCGCAGGCTGTTCGTTATCATCTATTCAATCTAATTCGAAAGCTGAACAACCCCATGAAAAAAAGATTTCAGAAGCGGAGCATGACGCCTATTATAACAGCCCTCAGGTGACGGATGACTCCACTTTGCAAAGACCAGGCCAGTCCTTTACGGATGAAAAAGGGGAAGCCACACTAAAAGCAATGAAGCAGGTAAACAAGACTTATCATTTTGGCGATATTGAGTACACAATAAGGGAAGTAAAGCTGCTTCATTACCGCCCAGATTACAGTTTAATTGACTATTTTCATCCGTTAACAGAAGCCGAAGAGTTTGACTTTATAAAAATAAGCGTCGATATTAAAAACCTTTCAAAAGAAAAACGGCAATTTGCTCCTGTTGCACTATTTGAGACCAATACGGGTGTAAAGGCAGACTGGAATCAGGATATGTATCTCGAACATCTCAATGGCGTTTTAGAAGGGGATGAAGTAAAACGTGGCAGCCTTGGTTTTATTGTAAAGGATACAAAAAGCCAAAAGATTGACTGGATAAAAGTCTTAACAAGCGATGTCTATAACGTTAAACAGGAAAGACTTGAAGAAGCACAAACTATCCAAATTCCTATTTCATGAAAAAAGAAGTTAGTGGATAACCACTAACTTCTTTTTCTTCCCAATTTAGTAGAAATGCGCATGCCGTATTCCATCACTTTATTTCTTAAAAAGTTTTCTCTTTCTTCTGTTACATTAAAGCTGACATACCCGATGCTGATGGCACCTATCAATTCATTGGAATGGTCAAAGATTGGGGCAGCGACAGATGAAGTGCCTTTCGTTCTTTCACCATGACTTTCGGCAAATCCATTGCTATGAATTTTGTTCAATAAATTTAAAAAGTCCGCTTTGTCTTCTTCGATAGGTCCCAGCTTTTTAATGATCTTTACAGCCTCATTTTTGGGCATATGGGCTAACATGACTTTATTGGCGGCCCCAATATTCATCGGAATGCGGATTCCCAGTTGGTCATAAATGCGAATCGGGTTATGCGGGCAGTCAATTCTTTCTACGATTAACGATTCCAGGCCAATGGGTTTACTAAAATAAACACTTTCCTCGCACTCGTGCATCAATGCCTCCATTTCAGGGCGGATAAGCCCGACAAAATCAAAGGTATCATACATCTGCAAGCCATACTCCAACCAGGCATTGCCCATTGAATACAGTTTTGTTTCGGCTTCCTGTTGAATTAATCCGTGCTGCATCATCGAATGTAACAAACGATGCATCGTGCTGACCGGGAGCTCGCATTCCTTAGATAAATCAGTAATGGAATACCAGCGCTTCGTGTCATTTCCGGCAAGAACTTTAATTACTTGCATGGCTCGATCAATTGTTTGCATCACTTCAACCCCTAAAAATAATTTTTCAGTCAATTCTAAATATATTGACATGCAAAACCAGCTGCATTAATATCATAAATATAAGTTTTCCGTTAATAAGAATTATATTCCACTATGCGGAAAAATGAAAGGGGGAAATAAAAATTCATGCTAGCATCAATGCATAAAAAGCTTAACCGAGTAATCGTCAAGCATCCCAAAGACGCTTTTCTTAATCAGGAGCATTTAAATAAGGAATGGAAGAGATTCAATTATATCAGTGAACCTGATTTTACCAAGGCAGAGCGGGAATATGAACAATTTCTAGAGATTATGAACAATCATGTGGAAAACATTGAATATTTACCTGCTTCAGAAGGTGTTGGTTTAGATTCGCTTTATGCCCATGATCCCGTTAAATTTACGAAAAAGGGCGCGATTATTTTAAAATCAGGGAAAAAATTACGTCAGCCTGAGGCCGAAGCCTATAAAAAATTTTTGCTAGAAAAGGATATTCCAATTCTTGGAGAACTCACGGGAGAGGCGACAGCAGACGGGGGGGACCTTGTTTGGCTCGATGATCGCACATTATTAATTGGGCGCGGCTATCGAACGAATGATGAAGCAATTGAACAAATCAAGGAAATGACTAGGGATATAGTCGATGAATGTATCGTGGTTCAGCTCCCTCATGATCAAGGGGAAGAAGAGTGTCTTCATCTCATGTCATTTATAAGTATTGTCGACGACAATTTGGCTGTTGTTTATTCTCGGTTGATGCCGGTCTTTTTACGACAGCTGCTCATCAAACGCGGCTTTCAGCTCATTGAAGTGCCCCATGAGGAATATCACCGGCTTGCCTGCAATGTTCTTGCGTTAGCACCGCGTGTTTGTTTGATGGTTTCTGGAAACCCTTACACAAAGGGAAAATTAGTAGAGGCCGGGGCAACGGTTTACGAATATGAAGGCAATGAAATTTCTTATTTAGGAACGGGCGGGCCGACATGTCTAACATGTCCAGTGGTTCGTAATTAATAAAAGGGGGAAATAATCATGTTTAATAACACAATTGTCAGAGTACCTGGAGAGAACTACATCAACGGCATAACCACAGCCGATTTAGGAACACCTTTACTAGAAAAAGCTCTAGAGCAGCACGAAGCCTATATTGAAGCTTTGAAAAAATGCGGAACAGAGGTAACAGTCCTTCAGAGTCACGCGGATTTCCCGGATTCTACCTTCGTTGAGGACACCGCCGTTTTGACACCTAGATTCGCAGTCATTTCCAATCCCGGAGCACCAACAAGGAATGGAGAAATCCATGCAATGGAACCCTCTATCAAATCCTTCTATGAAAATATTTATTATATTAAAGCGCCTGGAACACTTGAAGGAGGGGATATTCTTCAAATTGAAGACCATTTCTATATCGGAATTTCAACGCGGACGAATCAGGAGGGGGCCGAACAATTAAAAACGATTTTAGAATTAGAAAACTATAAGGCAACGATTGTTCCGCTGGAAAAGTTCTTTCATTTAAAAACAGGAATCTCTTATTTAGGAAATCAAACCGTTGTCGTGGCAGGCGAATTCATCGACCATCCAGATTTCAATGGATATACAAAAATTATTGTCCCACCGGAAGAGGAATACGCGGCAAACTGTATTCGAGTAAACGATTATGTCATCATCCCTGCCGGATACCCAATTACAAAGCAAAAGATTAACGATGCGGGCTATCAAACGATAGAGCTAGATATGTCAGAATTCCGTAAGCTAGATGGAGGATTAAGCTGCTTGTCGCTGCGCTTTTAAGAGGATTTTAGGTTTTGGCTGTGTTAAACATTTTTGATCATGTGCCCGCGTTGATTGGAACGGATGGCGCGAGACTCCTCGAAAATGCTATCGCATTTCCTACGTGCGTGGGCGGATTCGAGGATGAAATTCAATGTCCTGCGGGAGTACGGGACAGGGGAGACCCCGCAGGCGCTGAAGCGCCGAGGAGGCTCCCCGAACCGCCCGCGGAAAGCGAAGCGCCTGGAGTGGAAATCAACAGGCAAGTATAATACAAGGGGTGAAAGAGGTATGGTCGAACAAGGGGAACCGCAAAATCAATTAAATCGATCCATGAAACGCAGGCATTTGTTTATGCTTTCGTTAGGGGGAGTCATTGGAACGGGGTTGTTTTTAAACGCTGGTTATACCATCAACCAGGCAGGTGCGGGCGGTGCATTAATCGGGTATTTATTTGGAGGAATCATTTTATACCTTGTCATGGTGTGCCTAGGGGAACTCGCGGTCCATATGCCAGTAACTGGGTCATTTCAAACATATGCCAGTAAGTTCATTAGTCCATCTGCTGGATTTTCGCTCGGATGGATGTATTTCATTGGATCCGCGACTACGGCAGGTGTAGAATTCACCGCTGCAGGAATATTGATGAAACGGTGGTTCCCAGACATTTCGGTCTGGGTGTGGTGTGCTGTTTTTATTGCATTGTTATTCGTGCTCAATGCCCTGACGACGAAGGGATTTGCAGAGGCGGAATATTGGTTTGCGGGTATTAAAGTAGTAGCTGTCATTTTCTTTATCATTATTGGTTTTGGCGCGATTTTTGGGATTATTCCATTGGAAGACCGTCCGGCTCCCTTTTTAGAGAACTTGGCTCCATCAGGATTGTTTCCAGCGGGTTTTGTCATTCTCTTTGTGACCATGATGAACGTTATTTTTTCCTATCAAGGGTCGGAATTGATTGGGATTGCAGCAGGTGAAAGCGAGGATCCGCAAAAGAATATCCCACGTGCGATTCGGAACGTCCTGTTTAGGATTATCGTCTTTTATTTAGCTTCAATTGTTATTTTATCAGCGATTTTTCCAAATAAGGAATTAGGATTATTGGAAAGTCCATTCGTCACCCTGATGGACTTAGCGGGCATTCCATTCGCACCAGATATTATGAATTTTGTCATCCTGACAGCCATTCTTTCGGTTGGGAACTCTTGTATTTATGCATCGACACGCCTGCTGTGGGCGATGGCGCATGATGGAATGGCACCGAAGGTATTTGGAAAGCTGTCAAAACGTAAAGTTCCTTTCACAGCCCTGGTGTTTACAATGATATTTTCGCTTTTGTCCTTGTTAACAAGCGTAATTGCTGCAGACACGGTGTTTGTATTATTAATGTCGATTGCAGGTATATCGGTGACCATTTCGTGGATTGGGATCGCTCTTTCCCAATTGATGTTTCGAAAGAAATATTTGCGTGCAGGCGGTAAATTAGAGGATTTACAATACAAGGTACCGTTTTATCCATTTATCCCAATAGTTTGTATTGTATTCTGCGTGTCAATCCTAATATTCCTGGCCTTCGACCCAACACAGCTAGTCGGTTTACTGGCAGGGTTAGGATTTTTGGTGGTCTGTTTCATTTTCTACCACTTTAAGAATAAGAAAAACACCGAAGTGAACATAAAAACAGGCCTTTAACTAACACTATTACAAAATTTAAAGGGGTATTAATATAATGGAACAACTTAGATGGGGGGCGCCGGATGCGCTTCGAAAGCTCCTATGTGAAGTAGTGAGTTGGAAAAGCATGACATTAACGGAGGGAGAACGAGAATTTCCTTCAAAAGTACAAGCAAAGCTCGCAGAAGTAACCTATTTTCGAGAGAACCCTAATTATTTAGAGCTTCATGATGCCGACTTAGGCCGGAGGTTTTTAACGGCATTATACAAGCACCCAAGTGCAAAGGAAACCATCGTCCTTATTAGTCACTTTGATACCGTGAATACAGAAGAGTATGGGGATCTTGAGGAATACGCCTATCAGCCAGAAGAATTAACCCAGCTACTTCTGACCAGAAAAAATGAGCTGCCGGAGGATGCAAGGAACGATCTTCAATCAGGAGAGTATCTATTCGGAAGAGGCACGATGGACATGAAAATGGGTCTTGTTATGCATATGGGCTTGATTGAAAAAGCCGCGGCCGAGGAGTGGCAGATTAATCTTCTTCTGTTGACCGTACCGGACGAGGAGGTCAATTCGTCAGGAATGCGTGCAGCAGTGACTAAGCTTTTGGAATTAAAGGATGAGCATCAGCTAACATATAAACTATTCCTGAATGGGGAGCCAGTATTTACGCAAGAACCGGGTGATAAAAATTATTATGTTTACTCAGGTTCAATCGGCAAAATCATGCCGTCCGCACTATTTTATGGGAAAGAGACGCATGTTGGAGAACCGCTTAGCGGCATTACAGCGCCGTATATCGCCTCTTTTTTAACGCAGCGAATGGAATGGAATCCAATGCTGCAAGAAAGGGAAATGGGTGAAACTACTCCTCTTCCTGTCACGCTTCAGCAAAAGGATTTAAAACTGGAATATTCAGTGCAAACACCTTACCGGGCATCAGCTTTATATAATGTGTTTTTAATGAAGCGGAATGCCGATGAGATCATGAGGATTTTTGAAAAGGTCGCCAAAGATGCCACTGATGCCTGTAACGCAGCATATAAGCGAGTCTGCCAAGAACTATCTGCAGAGCCAGTTGGAAGCGTGCGTGTATTACGTTACGAAGATTTATTAAAGCATGCCACCCAAAAGTTTGGGGAAAAAGTAGTCGAGGCAATTAAGGCTGGCATTCATGCAAACCCAGATTGGGATGACCGGGAAAAATCCTTCCGAATTGCCGATACATTGATGATCCAGTGCCAGGAACTTGCACCGGCCATTGTCCTGCTTTTTGCACCCCCTTATTATCCTGCGGTCAATTCATCGGAGGATGAACTCGTGAAACAATGTGTAGATTACGTAAAGAAGGAAGGGCTCGCAAAATTTGATTTGCCGGTAAAACAAATCCATTATTTCAATGGTATCAGCGATTTAAGCTATGTGAATTATCGGGATGAAGGTGAAGGATGGACTACTTTCCAAGCAAACACCCCAGTATGGGGCAGCAGCTACAGCATCCCATTCACAGAGATGGCCCAGCTCCAAGCCCCGGTTTTAAATGTCGGCCCCCTTGGAAAAGACGCACATAAACGTACGGAACGTCTCCATATGAAAAGCGCTTTTGAGGAAGTACCTGCACTAGTTGAAGCTATGATCCAAATGATTATGAAGATGAAACAAAAAAACTGATTCACATAAAGTGGAATCAGTTTTTTTAAAAAGTATTGAAATAAAATGGAAAAAGTAATATATTTAAATGTGTAAACGATTACACATCGCGGGTGTAAAATATTATTTTTGGAGTTTTATATGGAAAATAAAATGATAGGAATTGTAAAAATAGGGACGATTCCACAAGTGGTTAATGTTGTGATTAATCAATTAGTCTGCCTTCTACAAAAAATGAATCACAAGCATATAACCGGAATTCAAACAACCGGAGAAAAGTTAGTATTCCTGCCCTTAAATGACGGAGAAAAAGGAAATAGGCTTCCTTCGATTTCCCTTGCCAATTGGAAGTGCCATCAGGCAAATTTGGCTGAAAAATGCGATATTTTAATAGTTTTTTATAATGAGGAAGAGACAATCAACATTGATGGTCTAAGGATAAATTCTACTTGCAAAATCTTGATGGTGCCAATAAATCTTTTTAATGAGCAAAATCCAAATATATATCATCTAGGGTTTGATAGCGCGTTAAATGAAGTAGTTAACAATATTTATAAAGTAGAGGATACAGCAGGTTCATTGTTGTTTCCAAATAAGAGACTGTTTCTAATAAAAATTCCAGGGAAAAAAGCGGGGGTTTTCCTCAAATTTACGGCTGCTGCCCTTCAATGCGAACTAATTGAAGAAGAAACAGAATCCGAACTTCAGAGGATAACACAGAATCTGGAAGAGAAATATCATGAGGGAAAAAGCTATGCTCTTTTACTAGTCAATGAGACGGTGGAAGAAGAGAAAGTAAAAAAACATATTTCAGCCGGGAGAAATTTAGATTTCCGTACAGTCATGATTGAAGAAGCTCAATGCATCGGAGGAAAGCCCACTGCTAGTGATCGAATCTTTGCATTTGAATTAGCTGAAAAAATGGCACAGTGGACATTATCCGGAAAATCCATGGAAAAAGTCCAGCTTGAACGAAAGAACGAAATAAAATTTGTTAAATAGAAAACGATTGAATAACGATCACGTAGTAACTATTTTTTTTAAAAGAATGTGTAAACGTTTACACATTTAAGGAGGTGATAATGAATGAGGATTGCGGGACCATAGTCGTTGATATAAATATGAAAAATAAAAGGAGGAGAAAATATGAAATGGAATAAAAAAATAGTGGCTGTAATTAATTTGGCACTAGTGCTCATTATTATGATCGCTGGCTGTTCATCCAACTCTGCTAATGTATCTAAATCAGAATCCTCAGCTAAATCTAAAAAAGTTGTCACTCTACAATTTACCGACTTCCAGTATCCTATTCATCAAAAATTATTTAAAGAACTAGTGGATGAATATAACGCTAGTCAAGATAAAGTGAAAATTAAGTACTCATCTGCGGGTAATGCCAATGATTACTCTAATACAAAATTACCTGTCGCTTTTGCAAATAATGAAGGCCCGGATATTTTTATGACAAGTGCAGGCGACTTTAAAAAATATGCAGATGCAGGAATTATGGCAGATTTAACACCATATTTTCCAAAGGGTGCCATTGATGATTTCCTTCCTTCAACTATAGAGGCAGTTACCTATAAGGACAAAATCCTTGCGCTGCCATTCGAGTTAGAATTATTAGGTTTGTATTACAATAAGAAAATGCTCAAAGATGCTAATGTAAAGGTTCCAGAAACTTGGGAAGAGTTGTCAGATGCTGCCCGTAAACTTACAACTGATAAGGTTGCCGGCCTTGTTCTGCCAACGGATATCGGCCCTTACTTAAATTTCATCTGGTACCCTTTCCAATGGCAGCAGGGAGGCAGTGTATTAAATGAGGACGGCACCAAATCCACCTTTAATTCACCAGAAAATGTGAAAGCCTTAGATTATTGGGGATCATTTTTCCAAAAAGGTTATTCTCCTTCTAAATTACAATATGGTGCAGGTGATATTGATAATATCGCGACTGGATCAGCAGCGATGCAAATTAGCGGTACATGGTCGATTGCTGCCTTGGAAGACAAATTTCCGGATTTTGAAGCAGGTTTAGTTCCCATCCCAATACCAAATGGGGGAAAACACGCTTCGGATGGCGGCGGGTGGAAACTAGCAGTAAATGCTAAAAGCGAGCATGTTAAGGAAGCCGCAGACTTTATTATGTGGGCATTTGCCGAGGACACATCCCGTCCATTGAAATGGGCAAAAACAAAATCGGCCTATCCTGCAAGAAAATCCGTAATAGAAGAAGGGAAAGATTACTACCAGACAGGGTTACGAAAGATCTTTACAGACGAAATTTACAATACGGCAACACCTGAACCGCAATATGGTCCAGAAATTGTGGATGCTATTGGAAAAGCATTACAAAATGTCATGTTTGGTAAAATGAGCGGTAAGGAAGCAGCGAAAATTGCTGATGAAAAAATTCAGCAAGTACTTGATAGTAAGTAAAAGTATGAAATAAGAATTGAAAGTATTAACATTTTTTTGTTAAAATAACTGTAAACGATTACACATGGAACACAAATTGGAAGTGAGATATTTTGAGTAATACCACAATTAAAGACATCGCAAAAGAATTAAATATATCCATAGCAACTGTATCCCGAGTATTAAACAATAGCGGGTATGCAAGCCCAGAAGTGAAAGAGCGGGTACTAGCAGCAGCAAAAAAATTGAATTATCGTCCCAATGCCATCGCAAGAAGTTTAAAAAAACATCAGACGAATACCATCGGGATTGTGATCCCGGATATTTCTAACCCTTTCTTTATGAAAATATCCAGAGGCATAGAAGATGTTGTTCTGCCGAAAGGATATAATTTAATTTTCGCAAGCGGAGATGAAAATCCTCAAAAAGAGAGAAAAATGCTCCAGGTCTTATTTGAAAAGCGTGTAGATGCGATCGCTATAGCTACATCCGGCGGCAATGAAGAAACAATCAGAAAAATAAAAAGTACAGGTGTACCGATTATTTTAGTAGACAGAAAGATAAAAAATGATTTAGACCTAGATTATGTTGTAGAGGATAACGTTCAAGGGGCATACCAACTAACAGCCTATTTACTTCAGAATGGGCATACGCGAATTGGATTAGTAAATGGTTCTCAAGAGGTAAGTACCGGTTATGAACGTTTCGAAGGGTTCAATAAGGCCATGGCAGAATATGGGGTATCAATTCAACCTGAGTTTATTTATGATGGGGAATTCACTACAGAAGGTGGATTTAAAGCCGCTGAATATTTTTTAAGCTTGCCAGAAATGCCAACAGCCATCCTGTCGTGTAATAACGTTATGACATTTGGCGTTCTTCTAAAGCTAGCAGAGCGAGGGATTGCCAACTTTGAAGATCTCATTATTGCCTCCTATGGTGAAAATGACGCAGAGCAGCTTATCCAGAAGCCGAAAATCATTAGTATTAAACAATCTCCTTATGAAATGGGAGTTCGAGTAGGCGAGATTTTACTGGATAGGTTGGTAAATAACGATGAAACATCAGTGTTCGAGACGATAACGCCAATTTTTAATAATGGGTGCTAAATTCGGAGGCGATTTATCGCCTCTGAGTCAGCCTCGAAAATTTGAATGTGCAAAAATTTATAAAAAAGTATTGAAATTTTTAAAAAATTTTTATAAGATGAATGTGTAAACGATTACAGGTCTTTTGGAATACATTTGAATGAACCTGTGTATATTTTTTTGATTGATGTGTAAACGATTACACAATTTGTCGATTAAAGTATTTATCTTTCCTTTAGTTCGAGGAAAAATTTTTTAAGTTATGTGTAAACGATTACACATTATCTGATAATCTGACAAAATATTGAGAGGAGCCAGAGTATGGATCTATTAAATGAAATAAAAAGAGTCATAGAGGTAGAGGCCGCTTCGATAAAAGCATTGTCCGAGCAAATTGGACCGAGTTTTACCGAAGCATTGGCGTTATTAGCAGAGTGTAAGGGAAAGGTGATTGTCAGCGGAGTGGGGAAATCCGGTCATATTGGAAAAAAGATGGCCGCCTCTCTAGCCAGCACGGGAACACCGGCATTTTTCGTTCATAGTACAGAAGGATTGCACGGCGATTTGGGGATGATTCAAAAGGAAGATGTTGTCATCCTAATATCAAATAGCGGTGAAACATCCGAGGTATTAGGCCTCCTTCCATCGCTGCTGAAAATTGGCTGTAAAACGATCGCCATTACTTCTAGAACTGATTCGTCACTTTCACAATTCTGTGATGTTGCCCTGAACTATCAATATACTTCGGAAGCCGACCATTTGGGGTTAGCGCCTACAACTAGCTCAACCGTTACCCTTGTCATTGGCGATGCGCTTGCCGTTGCACTGTCTATGTCAAAAAATTTCAAAAAAGAAGATTTTCATTTATACCATCCCGGTGGCAGCTTAGGGAAAAAATTATCGAGTCAATAATCTTAAAGGATGGAGAAAAATATGGGGATTTTAGTGATCGGAAGTTTCATGATGGATTTAGTCGTTCGGACAGAACGTTTTCCGCATAGCGGAGAGACCGTCATTGGTTCGAGCTTTGCCAAATTTCCAGGTGGAAAAGGGGCTAATCAAGCTGTGGCTGCAGCAAGGCTTGGAGCAGATGTGACAATGGTTGGAAAAGTTGGTTCTGATCCATTCGGGGATGAATTTCTTACAACGTTAAAGAATGAAGGAATTGATACAGCGAATATTTTGCGCGACACTCAATATCCGACTGGAGTTGGATCGATAACTCTGGAGGGAAATGGAAATAATCGTATAGTAGTCGTTCCAGGTGCCAATTTACACTACTATTCTAGCGAACTGGACAGTATTAAAAGCCTTATTCAAAGTTCGGAGCTATTAATGGTTCAGCTTGAAATGAATATTAACATGATTGAACAAGCTGTTGCCTATGCTGCCGAGGTTCAAGTGCCAGTTATACTTAACCCGGCACCGGCCCGAAGGTTAAGTGATGAATTACTAAGAAATGTAACGTACTTAACTCCAAATGAGTCTGAGGTGGAATTACTAACGGGCATAAAGGTTCTTACTCTTGAAGATGCAGAAGCCGCAGGAAAGGTCCTAGTGGAAAAGGGAGTCCAAAATGTAATTATCACACTGGCAGAAAAAGGAGCATTAATTGTTAATCCGGCAGGAAGCATCCATGTACCAAGTTTAAAGGTAAAGCCCGTGGACACGGTAGCAGCAGGGGATTCCTTTAATGGAGCCCTTGCGGTAGGGATCATCAATGGAAGGCCGCTGAGGGATGCTGTTGAATATGCCAATGCAGTTGGCGCCATTACGGTAACAAGAGAAGGAGCCATTCCATCACTCCCAAGGAGATCAGAGGTAGTAGAATTCCTGAGACATCATGTTGATGACTCAGTGAAAAATAATAATTAAGTAGATTAATTGATTGAATGTTATCAGACCAATTGAAAGGAGGGAATTTCGACAAAAAACATAATTAGCCTGTAAACGTTTGCAGAAATCTATTAAAATGTAATTAAAGAGGGGGCAACTGATATGAAATTCTGGAAGTCGTTTTTGATTTTTAGTATCGTGTTATTGCTAGTTGTTCAGGCAGGCTGCAGCAGTTCAAAATCATCTTCAGGAGATGGAAAAAAAGATGGTGTTGTGACACTTAAATTTTGGGATTTCCACTCCGAAGCTGAAAAGAAATTCTTCCAAGACTTAGTCAAGGAATACAACGCCGCACATAAAGACAAAGTGAAGATTGAGTACACAGCGTTTAACCAAAGTGATTACACAACCACAAAATTACCAGTAGCGTTTGCGAACGAAGAAGGACCAGACATTTTCATGGTAAGCCCTGGGGACTTCACAAAGTATGCGCAATCAGGGATAATGGCTGATTTAAATCCATATTTTCCTAAAGGTGCAAAGGAGGATTTCCTTCCTGCAGCCATCGATGCTGTAACGTATAAGGACAAAGTCCTTGCCCTTCCTTATGAACTAGAATTATTAGGTTTATATTACAATAAAAAGATGTTAGCCGATAAAGGGGTTGAAGTACCTAAAACTTGGGATGAATTACAAGCTGCTGCTAAAAAGTTAACAACTGATAAAGTGGCTGGTCTAGTTCTTCCTACCGATAAAGGACCATACCTAAACTTCATTTGGTATCCTTTCTTATGGCAGCAAGGTGGTAATGTATTAAGCGAGGATGGAACAAAATCTACCTTTAATTCTCCAGAAGTTGTAAAAGCGTTAGATTATTGGGGATCTTTCTTCCAAAATGGTTCAGCACCGTCTAAATTACAGTACGGACCATGGGATGCAGCAAATATCGGAACTGGTACTGCTGCGATGACCATTGTAGGTACATGGGCGATTCCTGTGCTTGAAAACCAATTTAAAGATACTGATATTGGACTTGCGCCAATTCCGACTCCAGATGGCGGAAAAGCTGCAACAGACGCTGGCGGCTGGAAGATGGCCGTTAATTCAAAAAGTAAGAATGTAGAAGAAGCCGCTAAATTTATCATGTGGTGCTTTGCTGAAGATAAATCTCGTCCATTGAAATGGGCTACTGAAGTTAAGTTTGCTTATTCTCCAAGACAATCCGTTATTGAAGAGGGGAAAGCCATCTACGACAAAGGCTTACGTAAAGTATTTACAGATGAAATCTATGATTCTGCTATTCCAGAACCACGTTACGGCCCAGAGGTTGTAGACGCTGTTGGTGAAGCCATGCAAAAGGTAATGTTCGGTAAAGTCAAAGGTGCAGATGCTGCGAAAGAAGCAGAGAAGAAAATTGAAGAGGCTCTAAAGAAGAAGTAAATTTTGCGTAAGTCCGAGCGGCTTTCTATAAGTCTCTCGGACTTACAATCTTAATACCTCGATAAAGACGAGGAGGACAATTCGATGAAGCTAAAGGGTTTAAGAAGTAAAAGAAATGAAGCATTGACGGCATATGGTTTCCTACTCCCCAATTTACTGGGATTGACCGTATTTATATTTGTACCGATGGTGTATGCGTTCTATGTTAGTCTTCACGATTGGAATGCATTAAGCCCGAAAGTTTTTATCGGTTTTGATAATTATAAAAGGCTGGCATCAGATAAAGATTGGTGGAATTCGGTATATAAAACATTTATTTTCACGATCATTTATGTACCAATGCTCTTTGCAGGATCGCTATTTTTAGCGGTAATTATGAACAGCATAAAGCAAAAGTTTGTAGGTATTGCAAGAACGATGTTTTTATTGCCTTTCGCGATAACGTCTGTTATTTCAGCGGTAATTTGGATGTTCTTATATGATCCACGAAACGGTTTCATTAACCAATTCCTTGATCTATTTGGCCTTCCGCACCAACAATTTTTGGGATCAACCAGTCAAGCGCTGGTTTCCGTTATTATCGTTATTCTCTGGATAAACCTTGGATACAATATGATGATTTTCTTGGCTGCTATTAAAGAAATCCCGGGCGATTATTATGAAGCAGCTTCTATTGACGGTGCAACAGGCTGGAAAGCTTTTTGGCATATTACGCTCCCGCTATTGCGCCCCACTAGTGTGTTTATTTTGGTCGTTACAACGATTGGTTCGTTCCAAGTATTTGACCAAATCATGGTTATGACAAAGGGAGGACCTGCCAATTCTACGATGGTGAGTGTTCTTTATATATACAAGCAGGCATTCGAATTCTTAAATATGGGCTATGCATCAGCATTAGCTGTTGTATTATTCTTAATTATTTTTGTTCTATCACTTGCGCAACTAAGATTGTATGCGAAAAAGGATTAGGAGGTGCACAAGCAGCGTGGGGAAAACTAAGAAGTCTTTAACTGTATTTACACTCGCTTGTGGAATTCTAATGATTCTTCCTATCGTTTTCTTGGTATTAAGTTCATTTAGAACTCCGGAAGATGTATTTAAGCTTAATTTTAACTTAGCAAATTTAACACTCGACAATTTTAAGGCTGTATTGGAAACCAATATCTTGCGAGCTATTTGGAACTCTTTAATTATTTCCATCACCGTAACGGTTGTAGCGATGCTTTTCCACTCCATGAGCGGATATGCATTAGCCCGTTTAAACTTTCCAGGTAAAAATATCGTGTTTGGATGGATGATCAGTACACTAATGGTTCCTTTTACCGTCATCATGATTCCACTCTACATGGTGACAAAAAATTTAGGACTGGCTAATTCCTATGGCGGGTTAATTATCCCGATGATCTTCAATGCCTATGGAATCTTCTTATTCAAACAGTTTTATCAAGATTTTCCGAAAGAACTGGAAGAAGCAGCTTATATGGAAGGCTTATCGATTACGGGCACTTTCTTTCGGCTAGTCCTCCCATTATCGAAACCAATGATTATCCCGCTGACAATCGGATTCTTTACAGCGAACTGGAACAATTACTTATGGCCATTGATTATTAACCAAAAGGAAGAGCTTTGGGTGGTACAGGTTGCCTTGGCGAACATCGTCGGAGGCGGTTATGAAACATCATGGAGCATTGTGCTCGCTGCGGCATTAATGAGTGCAATACCGACCTTTATCGTCTTCTTCTCCATGCAAAAATATTTGGTTGATGGAATTAAAACAACTGGTATTAAGTAAATTGCTGGTTTAAAGGCATTTGTTGATATTTTAACATTGTTGATTGGAGAGGAAGTCGCGAAGACTCCTCGGCACGCCCTAAGGTGCGCGAAGCGCCAGGAGCGCAAATCAACAACCAAGTTTAAGCGAACCGAGATCCTTTGATTATCTTTAGTTTTAAATGAAGGATAGTTATAAGGATCTTTCTTATGAGCGTGGTGAGAGTTCAAATGAAAAAAAGATGGCTGGCCATTGTATCCATTATTGTTATCGGATTCATTTTTACTTTTTTACTTCGTGATCAAAAAGAGAGTGCGGTTAAAATTGAAAAAAGTAAATTTTTCAAGACGGCCATAATAGAAGAATCCTATACCATTAACACGCAAAGCCAAGGAGATTTATGGGCATCCTGCTGGTCTGATGATGATCATCTTTACGCAGCGAATGGCGATGGTGATGGATTTACTGTCGAGCCGCCCAACCTTGCAAACACCCCTCCAAACCCTGGCAGCTATCTAATAAAGGATATTGCCATTAGTAAAATAAGCGGAGACCCCGGAAAGCTATCGGGTGAGACGGTTTCTAGCGGCGATCAAATCAGTCAAATTTGGAATAATCCTGCAGCTTATAATCGAAAGCCTACAGGAATGGCCTGTGTAGATGGCAATCTTTATCTCGCTGTTCAAGACCTGAATAAAGATTTTAATGATGTTCCAGCGGCTACCATTGTTAAATCAACAGATAAGGGGAAAACATGGACATGGGACAAAAAGGCACCAATGTTTGATGATCATATTTTTACCACCATCATGTTTCTTGATTATGGAAAAGACTATGAAAATGCACCGGATGATTATGTTTATGCCTATGGTCTGGACTACAATTGGAGGGACTCCTTCAATAATCGGGTGAAGGACCCTGATAAGCTTTATTTAGCGAGGGTGCCCAAAGCGAGTATATTAGATCGTTCTTCATGGGAATTTTATTCAGGATTTAAAGAGGATTCACCAATTTGGACTAGTGATATAAAAAAGAGAGTCCCAGTTTTACAGGATGATAGAGTCCTTTTTCGGGATTCTTCGTCAGAGCCCAATCACTTAACGGTCCTATCTCAAGGCAGTGTGGTTTATAATGAACCCCTTAACCGCTTTCTTTATACCTCTTGGACGGAGTATACCTTTGAATTTTATGAGGCGGCCCATCCTTGGGGGCCATGGAAGTTATTTATGTCAAAGGACTTTGGGGAATATCCTTGGTCAAATACCCATAACGGCGGTTATGCCGCGACGATTCCTTCCAAATTTATCAGCTCAAATGGAAAAACGATGTATGTTCAATCGAATACCTTCATGGGTGGTGTGAATAACTACAATTTTTCACTAAGAAAATTAGTGGTTGAACCAAAATAAATATTTATTGGAGGAACCTATAATGTTTAATGGTTTTGGTATGGGATTAGGGTCTCTATCCCGCTTATCAAAGGCAAAAACTCGTTCGATTAGCCCTGAAAATTTTACTGGAGAAAAAGGAAAAGGAGGAATGGCTACGGAGGGTACGGGTGCCGCCTGTGCTAGAGATTTGGGTTTGGGCTGGAAAGTCTCTCCTTCCGTTAATGTCCAAAAGCTCTCCACCTTTACAATGGCGGAAATTAATGAACCTGGAGTCATCCAGCATATTTGGCTAACCTGTCATCCTGATGCCTGGCGAAATCTTATCTTTCGAATGTATTGGGATGGGGAGGAAAACCCTTCTGTTGAAGTGCCGATTGGTGATTTCTTTTGCAATGGCTGGTGTGAGCGCAGCAACGTTAATTCCTTGCCAATTGCCGTAAACCCTGCTGGAGGAATGAACAGTTATTGGGAAATGCCATTCCGTAAGTCCGCTAAGATTACAGTGGAGAATATTTCAAACGACGATGTTATTCTTTATTATCAAGTTAACTATGCTTTAACGGAAGTGCCTGAAGATGCAGCCTATTTTCATGCTCAGTGGAATAGAAGCAATCCGGTTTCATACAAGGATGTTCATATCATCATTGATGGCGTGAAGGGTCATGGTCATTATGTTGGTACCTATATCGCCTGGCAGGTTAACAGCTGTGGCTGGTGGGGAGAGGGTGAAATTAAATTTTACCTCGATGGGGATCAGGAATTCCCGACAATTTGCGGAACGGGAACAGAGGATTACTTTGGCGGGGCCTGGAACTGGGAGCAGCCAAAGGGTGAATATGGCACTTATTCCACAGCATATTTAGGCATGCATCAAGTCATTAAGCCAGATGGTTTATATCGCAGTCAGCAAAGATTTGGGATGTATCGTTGGCATGTCATGGATCCAATCCGGTTTGAACAAGATTTAAAAGTAACCATCCAGGCATTAGGGTGGCGTTCTGAAGGAAGATATTTACCATTGCAGGATGATATTGCTTCTGTCGCCTACTGGTATCAGGCAGAACCGCACAATCTATTTCCACAGATTCCTGGGAAGGATGAACTCGAAGTAATATAAGTTAGCGGTATACTAGTCAATTAATCTTTTTACGGAGGAATTGTTTATGATTGGAACTTCATTAAGAGATCTATACAAACAAAGAAAAGGGAAAAGCAAGCGTGCTTCGAGCTATGACACAACTGGAGGCAATCGCGATTATTTAAAAGTATATCCTGGCGATGTCGTGGATGTTTGCAATTTGACAGGATCCGGCTGTATCACCCATATTTGGATGACGATGGCTCCTTTGGAAGATAAGCTGGAGGAATTTTTACATCGCAAGGTTGTCATCAGAATGTATTGGGACGGCGAAACCAATCCTAGCGTTCAAGCGCCAATTGGCGACTTTTTTGGAATGGGTCACGGAATTACAAGAAATTTCAGCTCTGCCCCTTTGGCGATGAGTCCAGAGGATGGAAGATCGTTAAACTGTTTCTTCCCAATGCCGTTTGGAAAATCTGCACGCATTGAGATCGAGTCTAATGCTGATGCACCGATTAAATTTTACTACTACATCGATCATGAAATCTATGACGAAGAAATTGACAGCCCACTGCGTTTCCATGCTCTTTGGAAAAGAGAATTGACAGATGGAATCGAAGATAATATCTCGAATGCTTTGTTTGAATTTGGCGGTAAAAATACCACAGGTGATGGAAACTACGTTTTCTTTGAAGCAGAGGGTAAGGGTCATTATGTTGGCTGTAATTTAAATATTCATAACCTAAGGATGACAAGAGAATGGAACTGGTATGGTGAAGGCGATGACATGATTTTCATTGATGGAGAGCCTTGGCCGCCTTCACTGCATGGCACAGGGATGGAAGATTATTTTAATACTGCTTGGTGCCCAACACAAGAATACCATTCACCATATCATGGAATTATTTTAGGAGGAGGGCCAAACTGGTCAGGCAAAGTCTCTTACTACCGCTTCCATATTCAAGATCCGATTATGTTTGATAAGTCCATAAAGGTCACAATCGAGCATGGCCACAATAATAATCGTAGTGATGACTACTCCAGCACGGCCTATTGGTATCAGACTGAGCCGCACAAGGATCATCCAATCATTCTTCCGGTTGCTAAAAGACTGCCTCTGGCCGATATTCTAGGGTTTAATGAAGATGATATGAAGAAGTGCTTTGATTATTAATTCATAAAAAAATCCCGCCAGCATAAAATGTTGGTGGGATTTTTCTATTATTTATAGTAAACTTCTAACTCGCCAATGGAAGTAAACGTTGCGCCGCCACCTGGAGTACCAATAATTCTTACACCATCTCCCCAGGTCTTATCAAAAGTAAAGGTATAGGATTGGTTTTTGCCAGCACTATTGTTGTTAGGATAGGCTGGAGTGCCTTGCAGGTTTTCAACATCTACCCATTTGAAATTCTGCCTTACTTGAACCTTGATATTATTAAACCAGCCGCCATCGGGGTACATATTACCAGTTGTATAAACGACTTTGTTCATGTTGTAGGCTCGAGACCAAGTGTAGCCCCACCAGTCTTCCTGCTTTCTTTCACCGTTCCAATCATCTTCCGTTTGATTCGCTTTGATGCCATCATTTAAAATGTTTAGTTTGGAACCATGTGCGCTGTACTTTGAAACTGGTGTTACATCTTTTGAATTGGTTGGGAGCGCTAAGTTGTTATCACTGCTTTCATTGGTTGGCTCTGTTTTTACATATGGTGTCACTTTTAATTTTCTGAAGGCAAGATTATAGACTTGAGCCGCCCCCATAAATGTATTAGAGTTCATCCACATTTCTTTACCATCATCACTAATATATTTTGACGGAATGACAGCGCCATATCCGCCGTTATGATTATCAAACCAAGGATAAACACCAAAGTCCTTCGTTAAAAATCTCTTCCATGGACCGTAAGGGGTAGGAGATTCATAGAACTCGAATGTGAATTCTGTCCAAGAAGTATAAATATAGCGGTTCAAAGGTTTGTTATAAACCACACTTCCTTGCGATAAAACAGTGGAATTGTCAGGATTCGTTGCAAATAGGGTATTGCTATAAACTCTTCTTTCATCCTGTAATACTGGTTTCTTCTGCTTAATATTTTTCGTCCACTTCGCCTCGCCCTTTAAGTCTCCGGAATAAAACTCCCATTTAGAGCGATCTTGAATACTGTCTTTCGGTACTCTCGCAAGGTAAAGGCCGGTTGGATCTGGTACAGAATCGATGAAGGAATCACGCCAATTGTAATCTAAGCCATATGCATACACATATCCATCTGAATTGTTTTCACTATCTTTTCCGTAATCCAAAAACATAATGGTAGTGAAAATATAATCGTCAAACATCGGCTTTTCCTTATCCCATGTCCATGTTTTTCCTTTATCGGTAGACTTTAAGATAGTAGCAGATGGAGCATCATTGAAGGCACGCCAGCCGCCGCCTTTATTCAGATCCTGAACAGCGAGATATAAATTACCGTCCACTGAAACCATTCCTGTTGGCTTCCGGTTATATTCATTGGGGTCATTCCAAACGGAACCTACTTGATCCCCGCTTGAAAGTCTTGCTCCTGTTATGTTCTTTGTAGCAGGGTGTCCGCCGGTGATTTTGTTCACAACAATATCTGCCCATGGACCCCCTAAATTAAACCCTTTACCATCGCCATTTGCCGCATATAAGTTATCATCATCTGACCAGGCAGTCGGCCATAAATCCCCATCACTTGCCGTTTTATAGGTAGCGCTTTCTTCTATTGAAACAGTTGAGAAAAAGGTACTCTCTTCAGGTGTTACAATAGTATCCTTTTGATTGCTTTTTCTAGCATTTGGGTAAGGTTTATCATTGTTTAGCTTGTCTTTCCCATATTGCTGATCAATTTTTCCGGTGATTCCTGCAATGGCATCTAGCGGTGAAATATTGTAGAACGAAGATCCTAATAAAACTGCACTGGTAACTAAAACAGATGCACCTTTCCATTTAGCCTTCAAACCTTAAACACCCCTTATTTATTGTTTGCTTTACCGGTAAAATAAAAATGTAAAAAAATAAAACTCGCATTAAATAGAGTTTTACTTTAACGGTAAAGTACACTTTTATTTTATAATAGATTGGTAGTGTTTTCAATGGAATTCTAAATTTTTAAAAAATTATCATATGACAAAAACTGCTGATTTCATTGTCAATAAAAACTAGATATAATACAATGTTTTTACCATTAAGGGTCTGGGAGTGAGTTCCATTAATAAGCGTGTGAAATTAGAAGACATTGCAAGGGTTGCCGGAGTATCTAAAATGACGGTATCTTTAGCCTTAAGAGATGATCCCTCCATCAGTAAGGCTACGTCCAATAAAATAAAAGAAATCGCTGCCGATTTAGGTTATATTCCGAATCGAATGGCACAGGGATTAAATTCAGGGCGTTCCCATACAATCGGTCTATTAATAGGCGGTTTATTGCATGATGACTATCAAAATCAATTTATTAAGGGTGCCATACCATATGCAATGGAACGGGGGTATACTGTTTCCATTGGTCCATCTGAATGTGATAGCAAAGTAGAGAAGTCGCTTATTGATCGTTATAAAAATATGATGGTGGATGGCTTTTTAGCCTTTCATTGCAATGAAGTGGAAACCTATAAACAACTACAAAAAACGAATATTCCCTTTGTATTTTATACGAAATACTTTGAAGAGCTTGAGGCGGATTATGTTGTTTGTGATGATTTTCGAGGCGGCTATTCCATGACGAAACACTTAATTGATTTAGGACATAAGAAAATCGCTTTCGTTTATGATGATTACCTTGAATCTTCCTCAGAAGTCGTTAATCGAAAAAGGGGGTACCTGCAGGCGTTAAAGGATAACGGGCTGCCTATAGATGAGAGTTTGTTTGTACCCTTTCACTTGGCAAACTATAATCAGACTAATTCTGATTCTATTTGCGCTGAAAATCCGGAATTAATAGCTTGTTTAGAACAAACCAATCGCCCGACCGCCTTATTTGTATGTAATGATATCACCGCTTCCTTTGTTTATATTATCGTAAAAAAATTGAAGCTCTCCATCCCAGAGGATATTTCTATTGGCGGGTTTGAAGGCGTATATTTAGGTTCAATAATCGACCCTCCCCTAACAACCATTTCTACTCCAATCGAAGAAATGGGAAGAAAAGCATGTGAAATAATAATAAATAAAATCGAAGGCAGAATTCCTTTAACGGAAAAAGTAAAGATACAACTGGAACCAACATTAATAATTAGGGAATCGACAAAATAGATATCAGGGCTGTCCTTATGGGGCAGTCTTTTCATTTTAAATGGTTGGTGAATTTGCTTTTTGTGCTCGATTCGTAAATAAAACCCTCGGATTCGCAAATAAGAGCTGTTTTTTCGCAATTAAGAAGTTTAAGAAACTAATAATAAGCCGTTTATCAGCGGAAAAATACAAAATATCAGCGGATTTAAAGGATTTATCAGCGAATAATATCTGAGCTGCTAAGAGGGCTTTCTAGTCCCGTTTTAAATAAATTACTTAAAAACTAATCAAACGTTTGATTAAA
This sequence comes from Neobacillus bataviensis, assembly GCF_019969725.1. Next base: position 139,217 of record NZ_JAHXYW010000011.1, on the reverse strand, counting down.
CTAGGCCGAATTCATACTGGTCTTGATATTTGCCATGTTTCTGAAAAACTAATCAAGCGTTTGATTAAATGGGGCTGAAGTCATGCTGGGCCGAATATTTGCCATATTACAGAAAAACTAATCAAGCGTTTGATTAAACGGGGCCGAAGTAATAGTGGTCCTGATATTTGCCATGTTTCTGAAAAACTAATCAAACGATTGATTAAACGGGGCTGGGGTCATATCGGCTCTGATATTTGTCATGTCACAGAAAAACTAATCAAACGTTTGATTAACCTAGGGAGAAGTCATTCCGAAACTGATATTTGCCATGTTACAAAAAAACTAATCAAACGATTGATTAAACGGGTCTGAAGTCATACTGCGTCTGTTATTTGTCATATTACAGAAAAATTAATCAAACGATTGATTAAATAGTCCTAAAGGCTTGGTATATAAAGTTTATATGTTACATAACTATTAAATATCAAACGTTTGATGAAGGTTGTAATTTACAATTCCGACTTGATTGATGGGAATGTATGGATTGGTGATTTCCACAAAATTTTGAGGAGGAACAATATGAATACCTTTTTAATCATCGTGAATATTGCCGTTTTGGTATTACTCATGGTTGGTTTGTTCATGATGCAAAAAAAGCACGTTTCCTTTTCAAAGCGTGTTTTTACTGCGCTGGGTTTAGGTATTATTTTTGGTTATCTCATTCATTTAATCTATGGAACAACATCCGAAGTAACCACTGGTTCAATCGATTGGTTTAATATTGTCGGCAACGGATATGTAAAACTGTTGCAAATGGTCGTAATGCCGCTAGTATTCATATCCATCGTTGGAGCTTTTACAAAGCTGAAATTGACGAAAAACATTGGTAAAATCAGTTTCCTAGTGATAGGAATTCTGCTTGGAACCACTGCCATTGCTGCTGCCATTGGGATTGGGTCAGCATTAGGATTTAACCTTGATGGTGTTCAGTTAACAGAAGGGGCAGCGGAAAAAGCCCGGAATGCTCAATTAGAAGAGCGGGTAGCCGGTGTAGAAAATATGACGCTGCCGCAGCAAATAATTGAGCTCATCCCAAGCAATCCGTTTCAGGATTTAACCGGAGCCCGGCCAACCTCTACCATTGCCGTCGTCATTTTTGCTGCCTTAATTGGAATTGCCTATCTTGGTGTCAAACGCAGGGATTCAGAGCATGCAGAATCGTTTGCGAGAATAATAGATACTCTTTATTCGATAACCATGAGGGTGGTTACACTCATTCTCCGGCTGACGCCATACGGAATCCTTGCAATTATTTCAAGGGTAGCCGCGACAAGTGATTACGATGCCATTGCTAAATTAGGTAAGTTTGTTATTGCATCCTATGTGGCACTGATCATCATGTTTATTGTGCATTTACTGTTATTAATGCTAGCAAAACTTAGCCCGTATAACTATGTGAAAAAAGCATTGCCAACTTTAACCTTTGCCTTTACTTCAAGAACTAGCGCCGGAACACTTCCGATGACACTTAAAACGCAAACGAAGGATTTAGGAGTATCTGAAGGAATTGCCAACTTTGCAGGCTCCTTCGGGCTTACCATCGGTCAAAATGGCTGTGCTGGAATTTACCCAGCAATGTTAGCTGTTATGGTCGCACCTGCAGCAGGGGTAGACCCAACAAGTTTATCCTTTATCCTAACGCTTATTTTAGTCGTGGCCATCAGCTCATTTGGCGTAGCAGGTGTTGGCGGAGGCGCCACCTTCGCAGCCCTGATTGTCCTATCTGTCATGAACCTGCCTGTAGCCATTGTCGGTCTATTAATCTCTGTTGAGCCTTTGATTGACATGGGACGCACAGCCCTAAACGTCAGCGGCGCCATGACTGCCGGGATCTTAACAAGTAAAGCGACAGGTGAATTTGAAACCGAAGTATATCAACAGCCTGATATCGTAGAGGCATAAAAAAAGAATAATAACAAAGCTGGATAGCAATTTAAAAGCTATCCAGTTTTTTTAATGCCGATTCCGACGGATCCTCTTGGTTTTTCAAATGTACAATTCAGATTATTTAGATATCTTCCTTTACCAATCATTAGGAACTTGGTAAAGTAGATTTTAAGATAATCGAGATTGCGATTAAATACATAAGGGGTGGAGACTATGAATATTTATCTAATTCGCCATGGAGAAGCAGAGCATAATGTGGATAAATCCTTGATGGCACATACTCATGATTCCCAGCATAGTTTGACGGAGATTGGCCATAAGCAAGCACAAATGACAGCTGAATTTATGAAAGAGATTGTGAATGAAAAGTCAGTCCTATTTTGTTCTCCCTATTTACGGACAATGCAAACGGCGCAGTCGATTCATTCGTTACTGCCCGAGCAAGTTTCACTTTTCCAGAATCCGCTGATAAGAGAGTGGGAGTTAGGAAATTTATACGATTTTAACAATCGCACTCCGGAGGCAAAGAAGGAATTTAAAGCAGCGGGACAATTTTATTTCCGCTACAAAAATGGAGAATCATTAGCCGATGTGTACCTGCGAGCAACCATGTTTATGAACACTGTCCTAGAACGCGTGAAACAGCAGGGGCGGCACGAAAATGTCGTGATCGTCACGCATGCAGCCTTTATTCAGATGTTCCTTACGTTCCTAATGAATTGGCCTATTGAATCACTAGCGAAGTTTAAACCAGTAGAAAATGCATCAGTCATTAAGATTCACGAAGCGGATTGGGATTACCAATATGAAAAGATTTTTGTTCCAATTGTAGAGGAATGAAATGCTAAAATCATCCACTAGACTATTAGCATAATAGAGAGATAATAAAGGTGTATATTTTTTAAAAGGAGAACTGAATGAAAAATAATAATGTTCTTTTTCAAATAGGGGAAGTAGACCGAGAAGCCTTGCCATATTATTATGACTTTGGCAAAATTGTTTCTACTATTCAAGAAAAGCTTTTAGCTGAAACGGGAATCGAATTTCAAATGTACTCTGATTCAGATACCTCCAATGAAATTTGGGATATCCTCGAAGAAGACTTAAAAGAGGAATCTTCGGAATTGCAGCTGATTAGCTATATTTATAAGGAAGGCGAGACGAAAACGATTTCGTCGAACCATACCGATAAAACGATGGAATTCATTGTAAAACCGCGTGTAGAAAACGGTCTTTACTATTATCCGAACTATGAAGTGGCACTATCGAGAGTGATGATTTTTCAAAGTGACGGAGATATGGACCGAGATCTTATTTTTGCCAAAAATGATGCTTGTTTAGTGTCGTTTCTGAAATATGTTCTGAAGAGAAAACGGGAATATATCAAAAATTATGTCACGGTTTTCACGGACACGGATGACGGTGTGGAAACCGAGATTGAAAGCATTACTAGCTTAGTAACCCGAGAAGATGTCTTTTTAGAGGAATCATTAAAGAAAGAAATCTATCGTTCAATTGACCAATTTTTCTCCGAGAGCGGCGAGTTTTTCAAAACCTATGATATTCCATACAAGCGGGGGATCCTCTTATACGGAAAGCCGGGGAATGGAAAGACAACACTCGTGAAATCCATTGCCAGCAGCATTAACGCGCCTGTCGCCTATTGGCAGATTACCGAATTCACCTCTAGCTATACGATTAAAGAGGTGTTCACCTCTGTATTAAAATTGACGCCATTGGTATTGGTAATTGAGGATATCGACTCCATGCCTGCAAGTGTTCGGTCTGTTTTCTTAAACATATTAGATGGGGCGACTTCTAAAGAGGGAATTTTCCTTATCGGGACGACGAACTACCCAGAAAAGATTGATCCGGCACTGATGAACCGTTCCGGCCGATTTGACCGCGCTTATGAGATCAAATTGCCAACGAAGGAGCTGCGTTATCAGTATTTGGTTCGTAAAAAAATTGATCGTATCCTCTCTGAGGAAGAGATTCAGGAAGTCATCGAGGCAACAAAGGATTTCTCGTATGCCCAGCTTAATGAGCTTTATGCCTCCATCGCGTTAGAATGGCATTATGATCAGAAGGTCGAAATCACCCGTCTATGCGCAGACCTAAAATCCGACCAGCACAAACAACGCAAACAAAAATGGGATGAATCATTCTCAACCGCTTCCATGGGCTTTACCGGCTTTACAAGTGATTAAAAATGGTGTCAGGCACCATTCGTGGACATTTGTACGTATACAGTGGACACCTAGCGTTATGCTGGGTGTTTTTTTGTGGCGTGTACTGTGAATCATACAAACTATAAAACAATTGATGTGAAGGATTTGATATTTTGTCTAGTGACAAATGAGGGTCGTCCAAGATATGATTAAAATGACTGAATTTTCCCGCTTTTGTACTCTAAGAGATTTATAAACATTAAAAGAAAATAGTTGAACTTATTTTCTAAAAGGGAGTGTTTTAAATGCAGAAACAAAAGTTATTGATTAATGGGGAAAGACTGCAAAAGGAACTAGAACGGTTCGCCGACTTTGGACGTACAGAAAATAACGGGGTCACACGCCTGTCATTGTCAGAGGAAGACCGCCGCGTAAGAGATTATTTCCGAACCTGCTGCGAGGAATTAGGCATGACAGTCAAGGTGGATGACATGGGCTGCATGTATGCCACACTTGAAGGCACGGAAAATAAACCGCCGATTCTCATTGGCTCCCATCTTGATTCTGTCAAAAAAGGCGGCCGCTTTGATGGAGTTTTAGGTGTTGTCACCGGGCTGGAAGTGGTGAGAACATTAGTGGAAAATAACATTAAGCCGCGGATTCCGATTACCATTGTCAACTTTACGAATGAAGAAGGAGCAAGATTTGAGCCTTCGATGATGGCTTCAGGTGTGCTCTCGGGCAAATTTGACAAATCTGTCATGCTGAAAAAGAAAGATGCTGACGGAATGACGTTTGAAGAAGCACTTAAATCGATTGGCTATGAAGGAGAAGCATCCAATCGTCTAAAAGAAGCAACCGCCTTTTTAGAGCTACATATCGAGCAAGGCCCAATTCTCGAAAAGGAATCACTTACAATTGGTGTCGTCGAATGTGTCGTTGGGATGGCATGTTATGAAATTGAAGTAACAGGTGAATCCGACCATGCGGGAACGACTCCAATGGATATGAGAAAGGATGCCCTTTTCGCCACCAATAATTTAATCAATGAAATTCGCTCACGTTTAGGCTCTTTAGATCCTGATCTGGTCTTTACGATTGGAAGAGTAAACGTGTATCCAAGCATCCATACCGTCATTCCAAATAAAGTCGTCTTTACTCTTGAAGCACGGCACAAAGATATGGAAATTGTCGGTACCGTCAAAGATTTCATTCAGGGATTGGCAAATTTTAAAGACAATGAGGGCTGTGAGATCAAAACAACCAAGCTATGGGACCGTGACACCGTTTGGTTTGCACCGGAAATCTGCATCCAATTAGAACAGTCCGCAAACTCATTAGGGTATTCCAATAAACGAATGGTCAGCGGCGCCGGCCACGATGCCCAGTTCATCGCCAGCTACGTCCCTACTGCCATGCTGTTTGTTCCAAGCATTAACGGAAAAAGCCATTGCGAAGAGGAACTAACCACTTGGGAAGATTGCGAAAAAGGAGTAAATGTAATTTTAGACACAGTGTTAGCTTTATTATCAAAATAAATGAACTCGAAGACTTTTCCACCAACAAAGGGGGAAGAGTCTTTTTTTTTGAAAAACAACAATTCTGAATTGACAGATATATTGCTTGTTGGTTACTATAAAGACATAAGTTAAATATTTACGAACGGCATACGACAATGTCGAACAGAAAGGAATCGAAAATGGCTGAACGATACATTCAATCCATCGAAAGAGCAGCAGACGTCCTTGAATTGTTTTTAGCCTCCAATCAAGAACTCAGTGTAAAAGAAATCAGTGAAAAGCTTGGTCTTTCAAAAAGTACGATTCATGGAATCATCAAAACCCTCGAATATCGAGGGTATCTTCAACAGAATCCCGATGATTTGAAATATAAGCTTGGCTTAAAACTTTTCGAGCTTGGAAACAAAGTAAGCAACCAATTTGATATCGGAAATATTGCCCGTCCGATTATGAAAGAATTAGTCGAATCACTTATGGAAACCGTCCACCTAGTTGTATTTGAACGCGGTGAAGTCATTTATATTGAAAAATTGGATGGTCCCCGCTCCTTAAGAATTTACTCACAAATCGGTAAAAGAGCTCCAATCCACTGTACAGGGGTAGGGAAATCCATTCTTGCCTTTCAAGAGGAAGAAGAGATTGATAGACTCTTAGCGAACGAGGATTTGGAACCGTTTACCGAGTATACCTTGACGGACAAGGCAGAGATAAAAAAACAGCTTCAAACGATTCGGGAGCAGGGCTATTCTGTCGATGATGAAGAAATTGAATTAGGTCTCAAATGTGTAGCCGCTCCCATTTTTAATCATCAAGGGAAGGTTATTGCCGCCATTAGCTGTGCCTCACCAAAAGTGAGGCTTACCGAAGACAAGCTGGCTAAAGTGATTAAAGAAATTAAACAGGCTGCATTAGCGATTTCAACAAATATGGGATTTAAAACCCAACCTGCGTTAGCGTAGGCGGGGTTACATAAATTATTTTTAGAAATTAAAGGAGGAGAACGAACATGTCAAAAGTAAAAGTTGCCATTCTTGGTTCAGGTAATATTGGAACCGATCTCATGATTAAATTAGGGCGTTCTGAAATTTTGGAACTCACGACTGTCATTGGTATTGATCCCGATTCTGATGGATTGCGACGTGCCAAAGAATTAGGGTACACAGCCATCGATATAGGTTTAGAAGGATTTCTTGAGCAGCCTGAATTAGCAGATATCGTCTTTGATGCCACCTCAGCAAAAGCCCACATCCGCCATGCAAAGCTTCTAAAAGAAGCAGGGAAAAAAGTGATTGATATGACTCCGGCAGCAAGAGGACCATTTGTCGTTCCATCAGTAAATATGGGTTCGAACATCGAAGCGGAGAATATCAACCTGATTACTTGTGGCGGTCAGGCAACGATTCCAATGGTTCATGCGGTTAACCGCGTAAGCCCGGTAGAGTATGCGGAAATTGTTGCAACCATCTCCAGCCGCAGTGCCGGACCAGGAACGCGTGCTAATATTGATGAATTTACGGTCACAACATCAAGAGGAATCGAGGAAGTTGGGGGAGCGAAGAAAGGAAAAGCAATCATTATCCTTAACCCTGCCGAACCGCCAATATTAATGCGTGATACCGTTTATGCCCTTGTAGAAGAAGGAACGATGGATGAAGCGAAGATCACCCAATCTATTAAAGAAATGGAAAAAGCAGTTCAGTCTTATGTGCCTGGATATCGCTTGCGTACCGAACCTATTTTTGATGGCAATAAGGTGACTATTTTTATCGAAGTTGAAGGCGCGGGTGATTACCTTCCGAAATACTCCGGAAACCTGGACATTATGACAGCCGCAGGCGTAAAGGTAGCGGAAGAGTTTGCGAAAAATCTAAAAGCGAATCAGCTAGTTTAATAGAAAGGGGAGAACAACACAATGACAAATGCCCGAGATATTTTTATCACAGAGGTAGCATTAAGGGATGGCAGCCATGCCATTGCCCACCAATTTACAGTTGAACAGGTTTTAAAGGTAGCAAAAGCATTAAACGATGCAGGCGTTCCTTATATTGAAGTATCCCATGGTGACGGTTTAGCAGGTTCATCCTTACAGTATGGCCTGTCCCGAACAAATGAACTGGAATTAATTGAGGCGGCTGTTTCGGTTGCAGACAAGGCTAAAATTGCGGTCCTTCTCCTGCCAGGAATTGGGACGGTTAAAGACCTAAAGGAAGCAGCGAAATTAGGGGCAAAGATGGCGCGTATAGCCACCCATGTAACGGAAGCAGACGTTTCCCTGCAGCATATTCATGCCGCGAAGGAACTAGGGATGGAAACCGTCGGATTTTTGATGATGTCACACATGGCGCCGGTTGATAAATTAGTAGAGCAAGCAAAGTTAATGGAAAGCTATGGAGCAGACTCGATTTATGTAGTCGATTCTGCGGGCGCCTTGCTTCCTGATGGGGTTCGAGAGCGCATCCGTGCCTTGAAACAGCATGTAGGTGTAAACATTGGTTTCCATGGTCATAACAACCTTTCCCTTGCTATGGCCAACACTTTGGTGGCAATCGAAGAAGGCGCTACTAGAATTGATGGAAGTGTCCGCTGTTTAGGTGCCGGAGCAGGTAACACGCAAACGGAAGTACTTGTTGCCGTGCTTGACCGGATGGGCATCAAAACAGGCGTAGATGTTTATAAAATGATGGATTTGGCTGAAGAGATTGTCGCACCCATTTTACAAACTCCACAAGAGATTACAAGAGACAGTCTTGTGCTTGGTTATGCCGGGGTTTATTCAAGCTTTGCACTTCATGCGAAACGGGCGGCGTCCAAGTTCGGCATCGATTCACGCGATATTTTAATAGAGTTGGGTAAACGCAAAGTTGTCGGCGGACAAGAGGACATGATCGTAGATGTGGCCGCAGAAATTGCCAAAGCTAAGAGTGTAGAAACAGTACGATAACGGTGCCAGGCACCAATCAAGGACTTTCCTGTAAATCGGGAAGGTCCTTTTTATTTGTAGAAGTGGATTGGAAATTTGTTGAATCCCCGCTCAGATTTGTAGGAAGTACCCTAAAAATTGTAGAATCCCTCCACTCCCTCCACAATTTAGTTGAAACCTACTATATATTTTTTTTACAAAAAGAATTTCATAACTAGCTTTTCTTTCACCAAGTTTTCACCATTCTCTATTAGAATTCATATCATCAAGGAACGAAAGGAGGAAATATATATGAAAAAGAACAAAGTTGTTTTCTGGGGTATTATCATTGCCGCTTCAGTTTTGGTGATCAATGTACTCCACTTTCTTTTAGGAGGGCATAGCGCTTTTGCCAGAGGTCCACATGGACAAGGCCATGGAGGAATGGGAACACGAGGTGGAGGCTTCGGTCATAACCAGTTCATGAACGGTCCGCATCATGAAGGCGGATTCCCATGGCTCGCCCTTATTATTGGACTAGCTGTCCTCGTTCTACTAGTAAGATGGCTTAGAAAAAAAGCAAAGACTTCTTCCATGAAGCAGTTTATTGACACATCTATTGTGGGTTCACATACACCGGTCATGAATCAAAATGCAGCGATTTTAGACCAATGGGAAAAAAATATTATTACTAAAAAGGAGACTGAATAAAATGGGTATTTTTAGAAGAGTAAAAACAATTGCCATGGCAGAGGTTAACGGACTATTGGACGGGATCGAGGATCCGATCGCGATGTTAAATGAATATTCCAGAGAAATGGAGCAAGAAATTGCAAAAGGTCAAAAAGCGCTAGCACGACAAATTTTTGTAGAAAATAAACAGGCGGCTCTCATATCTGAAACACAGGCGTTAGAGGACAAGCGTACCCGCCAGGCGAAGCTGGCCATAGAAAAAGGCGAAGAGGGAATGGCAAAACTGGCCGTGCAGGAAAAGCTCACCCTAGAAAAGCAGGCCGCTCTCTATCAGGAACAATATGAGGCAGTAAAAACTCAGACGAAAATCTTAGTTGAAAAATTAGACCAGTTGAAAGAAACATACAACCAAATGCAGCAAAAGAAAATCTTATTAGCCTCTCGTGCTAATGTGGCACAATCTATGAAACAAATTCAGAAAGCAACTGTTTCCTTCCAGACTGACACGATTGCAAGAGGGGTAGCCCGTGCCGAAGAGAGGATTTTGTTAATGGAAGCAGAAGTACAAGCAGGCAGCCAATTCGCCGCCCCTTTAGCACAATTTGATACAGCCTATGATAATTTCATTAACGATGAGGAACTAAATAACGAAATTGAAAAATTAAAAAATGAAAAGGTAACAATTTAGTAGACCAAAGAGCACCTGAATATGAGGTGCTCTTTTTAAGTGAATTTTAAGCTTGCTAAGTTAGGCTTTATTGGTAAAGAAAAAACTCTATAAGGAGTCTTAGCAATGAATATTTTATTAGCAGAGGATGATTCACGCCTAGGCGAATTAATCGTATATATGTTAAAGAAGAAAGCCGGATACAAGGTTGAGTGGGTTCAAGAAGGGGACGATGCGTACTATTATGCCACTTCCTTACCTTATGATGTCATAATTATGGACTGGATGATGCCAAACGGGAGCGGAGTAGAAATCTGCAGACGCCTAAGAAAAAATGGTTATTCCGGTGCGCTCCTCATGTTAACCGCAAAGGATACGGTTCAGGACCGTATCGAAGGTCTGGATTCCGGCGCTGATGATTATCTCGTCAAACCTTTTGAAATTGACGAGCTGCTAGCCCGCTTACGGGCACTTTCCCGCCGCAACTATGCGCCTATTTTAGAAGAGGAAATCGAAATGGAAGATTTGATTCTGAATCGGATGAGTCACGTCGTACGTTCAAGCGGAAAGGAGATTCTATTAAGTCCCCGTGAATTTCAGCTTTTGGATTTATTGGTGCAAAATAAAGGACAAGTCCTGCCGCGCGAGGTCATACTTGAACGGATTTGGGGCTTTGATGCGGATGTGGCCATGAAAACGATTGATGCGACCGTCAAATTGATCCGCAAAAAGCTGGTTCCACTTGGAAAACAAGAACAGCTGCAAAGCATTAGAGGGGTAGGGTATAAATTTGAATCTTAACCCATTATCATATATTCGTTCAGTTACCAGTCATAGGGAAAAGGACGTTTTTAAGAGCACACAAGGTAAACTTACCCGGATTTATAGCGGAATTTTGGTGTTATTTCTCATCGTTTTTATCGTCATCGTGTATTTTGTGCTCCATTTTGTAATCATGCAAAATCAGGAAAAGGAGCTTCAAACTTTAGTAAATCAGGAAGCCGCCTACATTGAAGAATATTTATTGAAAAATAATCAAACGGATTTGCATGACATGCAAAATCAAGAGGTTGTCTTCGCTGGAGTGAATCAATATTTCTATTATGTAGTAGGCACTAATGGGGAAGTGATAATGGGACAAGAAGCTAATCGCCGCATCCGTCCCGATATTCTCCGAATTTTGCAGGAAGGTCATCAAAATGAAATACAGAAAAAAACTCTGCGTATGGAGAGCAGGGGCAATAAAGGCGAATTCCATCCTTCTGAAACGAATCAGGATATCCGATTGATCATTGCCAGTAAGCCCATTTATTATAACGGCCAATTCATTGGTCAGCTTTATGCAGGAAAAGACATATCATTTGTCTATCAATTGTTTCACTGGATTCTCATTATTCTAGTTGCTTTAGGTGGTATCTTTTTCGGAATTGCAATCGCTATTAGTACGTCCATGTCGAAAAGGGCGATGGTTCCAATTAGCGGAGCCTTTTCAAGGCAGAGGGAATTTGTCGCAGATGCCTCCCATGAACTGAGAACACCTTTAAGTGTTCTGCTTTCATCGGTAGATGCGATGGAAATGACGATTGAACCGCAAAAAGAGGACTTTTCTGGGAAAATGCTTTCGAATATGAGACAGGAAGTAAAGCGGATGACTCAACTTGTCAGTGACCTCTTAACATTGGCCAGATCCGATTCCAATGCAGTCGAGCTTAGAACAGAAACATTTGACTTTTGCCCGCATGCAGAAAAGGCCTTGAAGTCCGTTAGTCCGCTGGCTGCTTCCAAACAAATCTCGCTCAGCTTAAATGCCCCGCCTGTACGTATGGTAATTGGCGACCCGCAGCGTCTATCTCAGCTTTTATATATTTTCTTAGACAATGCTATTAAATACACGCCAAATGGAGGGGAAGTCAAGCTGTTCCTTTCAGGAGATGAAACCGAGCTCGGGATTGCTGTTCAAGATACCGGAATCGGCATCAAGAAGGAGGATTGCCAGCGAATTTTCGAACGTTTTTTTCGATCTGATAAATCACGGACCAGGCAAACGGGCGGACATGGCTTGGGGCTTTCCATCGCCAAGTGGATTGTCGAAACACATAAAGGAACAATCAAAGTATCCAGTGAAATTGGAAAAGGAAGTACCTTTATTGTAAGGATTCCATATGGACTAAAAAGATAAAAAACTTAGAACACCAAAAATGGTCCATTGGTGGAAAAGACAACCAACAAACCACAAAATCTAGTTTAATAATGATATGTTAAAAATTGAACTTAATCCAACAGGTGCGATTCTTCAAGATGAAGGTCGCCTTTTTTCTTATTTGAACATTAAAAAACTAATTTTAGTTTATAACTCAGTTGGAGGATTAAACCAAAAATATACTAAGCAATTTAACAATTTCAAGGTAGTTTTTACCTTAATAAAATTAAAATGAGGGGTGATGACATCTCAAGCCCAATCGGCAGAATGATAGCATTGTTTCACCTTATCTTCTTTATGAATATATTAAAATCCAAATGACATATGTTTAAGCCGTTCTCTTTTTAGGTCTGCCATAGGAAAAAACATATATAAACAACTAAAAAAGCAGTGCAGTTCATTCCCAATGAAATCGCACTGCTTTTGCAGTTTTTTGGGGAAAATGTTTAGAAATCCTTTATTGAGACTTACTCAGCTTACAAATATTTGAAGCATTTTAATCAAACGATTGATTAGTTTTGGTAGAAGAGTATTTTGTGGAAAATCGTCGGCATCCATTTCCCTCATCAATGTCGTATGAACAACTCTTTTTCACCGTAGGCGTAGTTTTTTTCATTACTTGAATTGCTGTTCCGTAACAACCGGCAGAGAACAGGTATCTTTTGACGTTTTATGGTAATATATTTTCATTAACTCGAAGAGGAGTACACGACATGAGGACACTGCAATTAACTTTGGAGGAAGCGATTGAAATATGCAAGGCTCTTTCGAACGAACATCGGATGGAAATGCTTAAAATTCTTTCACAGGGACCGATGAATGTAAATGAAATTTCCGATATCATGAGCCTGCCCTTTTCTACAGCCGCAGTGAATATTAAAAAGCTGGAGGATGCAGGTCTTATTTCAACGGAATTAATTCCAGGCCGCGGGATGCAAAAGGTAAGTTCAAAAAAATACGATCGGATTGTCATCAATCTTCGGAAGGAAGAACCATTGGATGAAAATATCATAACAATCGATATGCCAATAGGGGAATACGTAGATTGCGATGTGGAATCAACATGCGGTCTGGTCAGCGAAACCGGCTTGATTGGCATGCAGGATGAACCAAGAACTTTTTATGAGCCTGACAGAAAAAACGCGGAGCTGTTATGGTTTCGAAGGGGATTTGTGGAGTATCGTTTTCCAAATCGAATCCCTTATGGGGCTGAAGAAGAAAATTTGGAGATTGTGGCTGAAATATGCTCAGAAGCCCCTTATCACAAACTCGATTGGCCCTCGGATATTACGGTATGGGTAAATAATATTGAAGTAGGAACTTGGACGAGCCCGGGGGATTTTGGAGGACAAAGAGGCTTCCTGACACCTGGGTGGTGGCATACAGAAAATACCCAATATGGTCTTTTGAAAAATTGGAGCATAAATAAAGAGGGGTCCTTTATTGACGGGATTAAACAATCCGACGTAACCATTACTGAACTCGGCCTTCAGTTAAAGCCATTTATTTCGGTCCGGTTTGGAGTAAAAAAGGATGCAGTAAATGCCGGGGGGATGAATTTATTTGGACATCGTTTTGGGAATTATGAACAAGGCATTATTATGAAGTTACTTTATTCTAATAAAAGTTAGAACAAAAAGAAAAAACGGTCCTAAGGACCTATTTTTTAAATTATTATTACAATGTTTATTGTAATAAAATGATAAAACATGTTATATTAATTTTCGAAATATTATAAAATAATTAAGGGGGAAAATGAATTGAAAAAGCTAAACATATTTGTGGTCCTTTTACTTTTGGTCGTTTCGGCTTTAGCAGGTTGCAGCAGTTCAGAAAAAACAGCCGGCAAAAATGAAACCGCTAGCAAAAAGGTAGAATTGAATTACTGGGTTCCATTCAGCGGCGGTGACGGTGATTTCATGAAAGCAATGGTAGAGGAATTCAATAAAGCCAACCCTGACATTCAAGTTAAAATGTTAAATCTTAAATGGGAAGAATATTACACGAAGCTCCGTACAGCGGTTGCTTCCAAGCAAGCGCCAGACGTAGCTGTGGCCCATACCTCAAAGCTTGGAGAACTTGTTCCTGAAGGAATGATTCAAGAGCTTGATCCAATTGCGGAAAAAGCAGGGGTTAAATGGGATTCATTTAACGAAAACATTCTAAATGCGACGATTTTCGAAGATAAACATATGGCGATTCCGCTTGATACACACGCGATGGTTATGTTTTATAACAAAAAAATTCTTGGCGACGCCGGATTATTAGATGATAATGGCAAGCCGAAAATGGACCCGGGTGCAGCAGGATTTGTCCAATTCCTAAAGCAGGTTCAAGAAAAAGCTCCTAAAAATGTTATGCCATATGTTGGAACTTCTAATGGAAATGCTCCTTACTGGATGTGGTGGTCTTTATACAGCCAGATGGAAGGCAAACTTCTAAGTGAAGACGGTAAGAAAGCGGCCTTCAACAATAAGGAAGGAAAGGAAGCGCTGCAGTTTATTTCGGATATGGTCTATAAGTATAAGTTCTGGCCGAAAAACGTGAAAAACGGCGGAGAAATCTTTTCAGCTGGCCAGGCTGCCGTCAACTTCAATGGCGTGTGGTCGACTGGGTCATTTGAAAAGTCCCAGGACCTTGATTTTGGTGTAATGACACTTCCGCAATTATTCGAGCAAAAGGCGACATGGGGAGACTCACATACACTTGTATTGCCAATCCAAAAACACGTAGATAAGAAAAAACAAGAAGCTACAGTTAAATTTGCAAACTGGCTGGCTGACCATGGTGCTATGTGGGCAAAAGCCGGTCACGTTCCAAGTAAGCCTGCCGTTACCGAGTCAAAGGAATTTACAGAACAGAAGTACCGTAATGACTATGTCGAAGTTGTTAATGATGTAAATTTCATGCCTAATTCGGACAAGCTGTTCCCGATTGGTGACATTCTTCGTGCAAACTTTGATCTGGTTATGAACGGTCAGGCTTCTGTAGACGAAGTGATGGACAAGGCGGAAAAGGAAGTAAATCAATTGCTTTCCAAATAAAATCTGTTTTGAAAGGCAGCCCCTGTAAATGGGGCTTCCTTTCTTAAAGGGGAAAAGTTCTCTTAAGGAGGAGGTTTTAAAGATGGAACCAGCAGTATCAGCAAGCAAAGGGAAACACGAACCTGTACCATCAAAAAAGCAAAATAAATTTACCAATATATTGGCAAACAAAAAAACGTTATCGCTTAATTTATTCGCATGGCTGTTTCTAGCCCCCTATTTGATTTTTTATTCCTGGTTTATGCTTTATCCGATTATTAAAGGGTTCATCATCAGTTTGTACAAATGGACGATCGGCAATGAGAGAACATTTGTAGGTTTCGGAAACTACAAGACTATGTTTCAAGACAGCTTCTTTTGGGAAGCGTTGGGAAACACGCTTTACTTCGTTTTAATTTCAACTCCGACACTTGTAATAATAGGAATTTTACTGGCATTAATCGTAAATGCAAAGCTAAAAGGCACAGGTTTTCTTAGATCTGCTTTTTTCCTTCCTCATATTCTATCAATCTCTGTTATTAGCAGTATCTGGGTATTTGTCCTGCAGCCCTATACAGGTCTGTTGACTTCCGTTCTCAAGTCAGTAGGAGTGACAAACGAGATTTTCTGGTTGAACAGTACAAATCTTGCCTGGTTCTCCATTCTTTTGGCAACCGTCTGGTGGACAATCGGATTCAACATGGTCTTGTTTTTAGCGGGATTGCAGGAAATTCCAGATGATTTATACGAGGCAGCAAAAATCGATGGTGCCAACAGCTGGCACTGCTTCAGATATATCACATTGCCTTCCTTAAAAAGTGTCATTTTATTAGTTGTTGTTCTCCAATCGATTGGTTCATTTAAATTATTCGGACAGTCTTACATGATGACCAATGGAGGACCTGGAACCTCGACTCGGACACTTGTTCAGTACATTTATGAGACGGGCTTCCGTACGAATGACATGGGACTCGCATCCGCGATGTCTTACGTGCTCTTTTTAGTGATGATCTTATTTGCTGTAGTACAATTTAAATTTATGGCAAAAAAAGACTAGGACAAGAGGGGAGAAAACATGGAAGCAGTAAAGCCAAGAATGAAACCTGGGAGAACACTCCTGTATATTTTTAGCTATTCGCTCGTACTAATTTGGTTAGTCCCAATGTTATGGATGGTGATGACCGCCATTAAACCGGATGGGAGCCCGGTAACGGTATTGACGGAACTGATCAAACCTCCTTTTACTATGGACAACTATAAGTTTGTTTCCGAAAACGCCTCGATTTGGAGATGGACGTGGAACAGCGTCTATATTGCCATTGTTACAACGGCGTTGACGTTGCTGTTGACGTCAATGGCAGCATATGTCTTGTCAAGAATCCCGTTCAAGGGCAGTAAACTTGTTTTTTGGGTGATTATCGCAGGACTAATGGTGCCAACTGAGGCAACGATTGTTCCATTGTTTTTGATGATGGTCGATAACGGTCTTGTTAACAGTTACAGCTCGATCATTTTTCCAAGTGTAGCGGCGCCGCTTGGTGTCTTAATACTAAAGCAATTTTACGATGCAATTCCGAAGGAGCTAGTGGAAGCGGCAGAAATGGACGGCGCCAATAAGCTCAGGATCTGGTGGAGTATATTCCTGCCGCTGTCTAGGTCTTCAATGGCTGCGCTTGGGATATTTACCTTTATTAGTTCCTGGAACAACTTTTTATGGCCATTTCTCGCTATCAGTGACGAAAAGATGATGACCCTGCCGATTGGGATCCCTCTTTTCCAAAGTGGTTATGCAGCGGAGCTTACGATTCCGATGGCTGCCAATATGCTGGCAAGTTTGCCTGCATTAATCGTTTTTATCATATTCCAAAAGCACATTATCAAAGGCATCACGATGACAGGAATTAAATAAGAATATGGAGGAAGTCAAGATGAGGGGAAGCATAAGCTTGGACGGGATTTGGAAATTCGGACTGGACCCGAAAGATGAAGGGGAATGGCTGGACTGGCAAGCAGCAGGTATTCCGAACAGCCGCGATGTAGAGGTGCCGCATATTTGGCAAAGAGATGGAAAAAACCTCGTTAACTATAATGGGGCAGCCTGGTACGAAAAAAGATTTCATTTTCCCAAAAAACGAGGGAGAATATTCCTTTGCTTTGGTGCTGTAGATTACCATGCAAGAGTTTGGCTTAACGGACAGTATGCTGGTGAACATGAGGGGGGATTCACCCCTTTTGAATTTGAAATGACCGACCTTTTGGTTCAGGATAGTGAAAATATCTTAACGGTCAGAGTTTATGATCCCGAGGACAACGCGGAAATTCCCATTGGCAAGCAAGGAAGCTGGTACACAAGGGTAAGCGGAATCTGGCAAAGCGTTCATTTAGAAAGAAGGTCCGATATATATATTGAAACCGTTCAGGTAACACCGGACCTGGAGAACAGTCAAATAAAAATTGCCTTCCGTTTGAATGGGGAGTTAGGAAGTGGAGCAGAAGTTCAATTTGCTGTCCGCAGCCACCTATCTGCCGGTCAACCAGATGCTGTACAAATGATGAATATAACGGAAAACCATAGCGAAACCATTATGCCGCTTCCAAACTTCATCTTATGGGATACAGAGAACCCGCACCTTTACGATCTTGAAGTGACTTGCCGCGATGATGTGAAGACGATGACCTTTGGTATGAGAAAGGTGTCGTTTGAAAAGGGCAGAGTCATGCTCAATAACAAGCCGGTTTATATCCGCGGTGCATTGGATCAGGCCTTTTATCCGGATACGGTTTATGCGGCTCCGTCAGATGAGTATATCCAAAATGAAATTAGGCTCGCTAAACAAATGGGCTTTAATATGCTAAGAAAACATATTAAAGTAGAAATTCCAAGATATCTATACTGGGCTGACAGGATGGGCATGCTGATTTGGGCCGAACCGCCAAACTATGTCAAGTTTACACCACAGGCGACGAAAAGATTTCAAAACGAATTAACCGCCATGATTCATAGAGATTTTAACCATCCTTCTATTGTGATTTGGTCGATCTATAACGAGGAATGGGGATTGGAATGGGATTTGGCCAATGACCCTCTCAAACAAAAGCATGTAGAAGAAATGTATGATTATGTTAAAGCGCTCGATTCTACTAGACTGATTTGTGATAACTCCGGCTGGACACATGTCAAAACAGACATCAATGATCATCACCGTTATTTTGTCTGCCCGGACCAGCTGGAAGCATGGCAGAAAGATTTGGATGAGTTTGTGATTGGAAAACCTGATAAAAACTTTGTGGATGGTTATCAGTCAAATGGCGAACCGATTATTGTTTCTGAGTTTGGTGTGTGGGGACTGCCAAGTGTGGAAAAGCTGAAGGATTATTACGGAGAGGAGCCTTGGTGGTTCGTCAACCAGGGCGAAGAATCGCATCAGGAGGACTACAAGAAACCAACAACTGGACAAGCCAATTTCACAAGATATCAATTAAAAGATTCTTTTAAGGACTTCGAGGACTTGGCTGCTGCATCACAAAAAAGGATGTTCCGAGCCGTGAAATCGGTTATTGAAGAAATGAGAAAACGTCCGGAAATTGCAGGCTATGTAGTGACAGAATTTTCCGATATTGAATGGGAAACCAATGGCTGGCTGGATTACCTTAGAAATCCGAAAGAAGGTTTTGAGCGCCTGATTGATTTTAACGGACCGTTAGCCGTGATGGCAGATAAAGTGACAAACAATGTTTGGTCAGGCGAGAGGGTGACGATGGACCTCATCATTTGCAATGACAACTTAAAGTCTTTTCATGGTGTGGTTGAGTGGTCTATTCCGGGATTGAAGTTAAGCGGGATCCTACCGGTACACTCTGCCGGAGAAGCCTTTATCCGTGTTGAAGAGGCCGTTTCCTTCCAAGTTCCGGAGGTGGAACAATCCGGTTTTTATGAGTTGAAGCTTGCATTAAAGGTGGTCGGTCAAACAGTGGCAATCAATACTGAAGAACTGACCATTACACCAAAATTGGACAAGAAAAAAGAAGAAATTGCAGTTTACAGCTTGCCAGAACGCTTCCAATCAGAGCTCACTTTGAATGGGTACCAAATCAAAAACAATTTGGACACTGATGTAAAGGTGGTAACGAATCGTCTGGATGAAGAAGTTCTACGTTTTGTTCATAAAGGCGGGGACGTAATCTTTCTTGCGGAAGATGGGGATCGAATCGAGGAGAAGGGGCAGTTCACCTTCAGGGAGCTGCCGAAGGGAGAAAGCTGGCCGCGCGCCTCGTCCTTTAATTTCGTCAACGAGAAATTTTTCCCGGGGATTCCTTTAAATCCAGAGATGGGCTGGGAAGTAGACCGATTGATTCCGGACTTTGTGGTACCTGTCAGCGATTACAAAAAAGCTAGCGGCCGCCGGACGATTCATATGTTTGGAAGCCCCGGTCTCGCCTTGTCCTCCAAGATTATCTCAGGTTACTTTCAGGGATGGGTCGGCCAAATGGGTGTTTCAATGATGGTACAAAGGTACGGAAAAGGAACCATCACACTGACTACATGGAAACTTAATGAGAATTATGGGAAACACCCCATTGCAACCCAGGTATTTGATCATTTGTCTAGGGTGGATGCTAAGCAACTTTTTGATTCCGGTGCCTGTCACTGCCCGGAATTTGTCGAGCATTAATTACCATTTAGTGATTCCGCCGGCTCGATAAATAGGAAAAAAAGTCAAGGTAAGGGGAGAGGAAATATGAGAGTATTCATTACTGGGGCAGGCGGCAATCTTGGCAGGGTTCTGGCTCCTGCATTGGCTGATCATGGGCATGAACCTGTTCTTATGGACTACAGGCATATAGATACGCCCTACGAATTTGTTGAGGGTGATGTCAGAGACGGTGAATTTATCAAAATGGTGACAAGGGATGTGGATGTCATTGTGCACGGGGCAGCCCTTCATGGCATCCACCTATCGAAATACAAACAAGACGATTTTTGGAATTTAAATGTCACTGGCACGCACAACGTATATCAGGCAGCTGTAGAGAATCAGATTTCAAAAGTGCTATTCTGCAGTACGATGGGTGTGTACGGTGGAAGCATCCCTCACCGTAAAGATGCTTATGTTGCTGTTACGGAAGATCTAGCACTGAAGCCGCGAGATATTTACGGTTTAAGCAAACAGCTAGGGGAAAATATGGCCGAGTATTACTATCGGACACAAGGGATCAAGACGATCTCCTTGCGGTTGGGGATGTTTGTCCCGGAAGATTTTGTTCCATATGGATTCCGCCTTTTAAAAGGCGGTGTCGATGATCGGGATGTTGCTGCCGCGTTCATTTTAGCCTTGGAAAATGAAACCATTTGCTTGGATTGGTTTAATATTATGTCTGAAGTTCCATTTACGGTGGAAGATGAAAAGGATCTGGTTTCCAATCCAAGAAAAGTGATTGAAAAATATTATCCGGGTGCTGGCGCCGTTTTTGAACAAAGAGGAATAGATTTCGAAAAGATGCTTGGAGTCTGGGGCAATACTTATTGGCCAATCGATAAAGCAAAACGTGAACTCGGGTATCATCCTCAATATAATTTCGACGGTTATCTGAAGGCGTTACAGGAACACAATAAAGATTATTATCCATATGCTGGGCTTCCGTGGTGGGGAGTTTGAGAGACGGAAAGTATAGTTTTTATGAATTGCCCCTTAAAGCATTTTAGGGGGCTGGTTTTTATCTGGCTACGTACATTTATCATAGCAGGAAATAAAACTAGCATCTCGAAGCTATAAAGAAAAAAGAGGTTAGGAGGGAAAGTATGGATGTAGTAAGTATCGGCGAGTCTATGATTCTGTTTACCCCTGAGTCGAAGGGATTGATGCGCTATGCGAGCCATTTTTCCTCTAAAGTGGCGGGTGCCGAAACCAATACACTTATTGGCCTTTCTCGATTAGGGCATTGTACTGGATGGATCAGCCGAGTAGGAAGAGATGAATTTGGCGCAGCCCTTCTGGCAGCGGTTCGGGCAGAGGGCGTGAATATTGATCACGTAAAACAAGACAGTGATGCTCCAACTGGCATCTATTTTAAAGAATTGGTGAATGAGGACATTGCTCGAATCTATTATTATCGTAAACACTCAGCGGCAAGTCGAATAAGCCCAGGAGATTTGCAAGAGGATTATATCCGGAAGGCGAAGTATTTATACCTTACTGGCATTACCCCGGCGTTAAGCGAGTCTTGTGAAAAAACGGTTTTCCGCAGCATTGAATTAGCTAAGAAGAGTAACGTGAAAATTGTGTTTGATCCAAACTTAAGAAGAAAATTATGGGAGGAAGAGAAAGCCAGGAAAACGCTGCTGACCATTGCAGCCCTGGCGGACATTGTCCTTCCTGGAATTAGTGAGGGCCAGTTTCTTTTTGACAAAGCTGGTTATGAAGATATCGCTGAGGAGTTTCTGAAGCTAGGTGCATCCGTTGTGGTTGTGAAATTAGGAGAAAGGGGTGCCTACTTCTCGACTCGCCATGAAGCACAGCTTGTACCTGGCTATAAGGTAAGTCGAGTTGTCGATCCAGTTGGGGCTGGTGATGGATTTGCTGCTGGTTTCTTGTCGGGGCTTTTAGATGGAGCTCCCATTAAAGAGGCTGTGCTAAAGGGAAATGCAGTAGGTGCCGTTGTTACCACTGTGAATGGCGATATTGAAGGCCTGCCTGACAGAGACCTTTTGGCAAGCTTCATACAACAAGGTGAAGATGTGAGCCGCTAGTCCTTAGAAAGGGTGGAAAATATGCCAATACTGTCCGGAATTTTAGAAAACAAAATAATTGCGATTATTCGAGGATCTAAACCTGAACGAGTCCTTTCGATTGCCAATGCTCTTTATGAGGGCGGAATCAAAGTGCTGGAAATTACGATGAACTCCCCCAAAGCGTTACACGTCATTGAGGAAGTGTCGGGTGAATTAGGCGATAAAGTGTTAGTGGGTGCCGGTACTGTGCTGGATAAGGAAACGGCTAGAGCTGCCCTTCTTGCAGGAGCAAAGTTTATCCTATCTCCCACAGTAGATATTGAAACGATAAAAATAACAAAACGGTATGGAGCAGTCAGTATCCCAGGTGCGTTTAGTCCGACTGAAATTCTTCAAGCCTATGAAAATGGCGGAGATATAATCAAAGTTTTTCCTGCCTCCACAATGGGGCCAGGATTTATTAATGACATACATGGCCCTCTCCCGCAAATTCCGCTGCTGCCAACCGGTGGAGTGGATCTCACCAACATCAGAGCCTACATCAAGGCTGGAGCAGCCGGAGTTGGACTGGGGAGCGCACTTATAAATCTAAAAGAGGATGTAAATGAATCCTCCTTGCAACAATTAACAATAAAAGCAAGAAGATTTGTTGAAGAAATACATTAAAGGAATTTGATCGGAGGAAAAAATAATGAAAATAACGGGATATGAACTTTTTCAATTGCCGCCGCGCTGGCTGTTCTTAAAAATAGAAACAGATGAAGGGGTTACAGGCTGGGGAGAACCTGTTATTGAAGGGAAGGCTGCTACCGTTAAAGCTGCTGTTCATGAACTGATGGAGAATTTGATCAGCAAGGATCCGCTGCGGATTGAGGACCACTGGAACGTGATGTATCGTTCAGGATTTTACCGGGGCGGACCTATTCTTATGAGCGCCATTTCAGGTATTGATCAAGCTTTATGGGATATTAAAGGAAAGTTCTACAATACGCCGGTTCATGAACTAATGGGAGGAGCCTGCAGGGATTCAATCCGGGTCTACTCGTGGATCGGCGGCGACCGGCCTTCTGAGGTTGGTGAGGCAGCAAAAGCCATTGTTGAAGCAGGTTTTACAGCTGTAAAAATGAATGGAACCGAGGAAATGCAATATATTGACTCTTACGAGAAGGTTGACCAGGCTGTGGCGAGAATCGCTGCTGTACGGGAGGCAGTGGGCCCTAGCGTTGGAATCGGAATCGATTTTCATGGCAGGGTCCATAAGCCGATGGCGAAAGTACTGGCAAAAGAACTTGAACAGTACCGCCCAATGTTTATCGAGGAGCCAGTCCTCCCTGAAAATAATGAGGCATTACGGGAAATCGCTAAGCATACTTCTATCCCGATTGCTACTGGCGAGCGGATGTATTCTAGATGGGATTTCAAACAATTGCTGACTGATGGATATGTGGATATTATCCAGCCAGATTTATCACATGCGGGCGGGATTACAGAAAACAAAAAAATCCTTTCGATGGCAGAGGCGTTTGACGTTGCAGCTGCACCTCACTGCCCATTAGGACCGATTGCACTGGCATCATGTTTGCAGGTAGATGCTACTTCGCATAATGCCTTCATTCAAGAACAAAGCCTTGGCATCCATTACAATGTGGAAAGCGACTTGCTTGATTACATAACCGACCGTTCTGTTTTTGAATACAAAGACGGATATGTCAAGATACCGACAGGCCCTGGGCTGGGAATCGAGATTAACGAAAATCGTGTCAGAGAGCTTGCCAAAGTTGGACATAACTGGCGTAACCCAATTTGGCGCCATAAAGATGGCTCTATCGCAGAATGGTAGAAGGTGCTGCCGTCAACGCCGGAATTTATTGGACACACAATAAGAGGCTGGTTCCATAGTGAATCCAGCTTGTCCGGTACTCGACAAATTTGCTTTAACCATTGATAATTAAGAATTTATAAGAATTTAATAAAACCCCAATTGAAATACTAATTAAACGTTTGATTAAATGAGGGAGAAGGAAAAATATTTTTTGGAGGGAATCCAGATGATCAAGAATATCGCAACGGTTGCTGTTTATGTGGAAGATCAGCAAAAAGCAAAAGAATTTTGGACGGAGAAGGTTGGTTTTGAAGTTAAAGCGGAATTTCCAATGGGGCCCAATGCCTTTTGGCTCGAAGTATCCCCTGCAAATGCCCAATCACACTTAGTGCTTTATCCAAAATCCATGATGCCAGGACATGAAAATTTGAAGGCATCCATCGTTTTTAACTGTGAAGATGTAATGGGTACATATGAAAAAATGAAAGCAAACGGTGTTGTGTTTAAAGATGAGCCGAAGGAAATGCAATGGGGCACCTTCGTTCATTTTAGCGATGAAGATGGAAATGAATTCCTGCTTAAAGGATAAGTTTCGAAATGAGGGTCAGCCGGATTCCGGTTGATCTTTTTATTTGGCTTTGTTTATTTTTAAAATTCTAAAAATCGAAAAATATCTATTTGACAAAAAGCGCTTACAAGATTATGATAATGATAGTTAGTAAATTAATTTAATTAACTATTAGGTAATGTATAATTTGGAACAATTTCCTCATTCTAGAAGTAAACTTACCATTTTCACCTAAGGGGGAGAAAAAGTTGAAGAAAAAGAAATGGCTTGGGATTGCTTTGACAGCTGCTATTGCACTCGGATCATTGGCAGGTTGTTCAAGCGCGAAGGACACAAGTAAATCTGACGGGGGAAAAGGGGAAAAGATTACTTATTGGGCTCCATTCTCTGGTGCGGATGGCCCCCGTATGAAGACGATTGTTGAAAACTACAATAAGTCGCAATCTAAGTATCAAGTTGATTTTCAAATTGTTCCACAATCAGACTATTATAAAACTGTTGACCTAGCTTTTTCTGGTCAAAAAAATGCACCTGATGTTTTAATCATGCATACTGACCAGCTAAAGAATTATGCTGATAAGAACCTACTAAAAGACTTAACTGATACAATTTCAAAAACAGGCGTTAAAGCAGAAGATTATTCAGAAACTGCTTGGAAAGCCGGAGACATTGGCGGTAAACACTATAATATTCCTTTAGATATCCACCCGCTAGTTATGTATTATAACAAAGATTTATTTAAAGCAGCCGGTTTAGATCCGGAGAAGCCGCCAACCAACCGTGAAGAGTTCCTGGCCGCTGCTAAAAAATTAACTGTTCCTTCTAAAAACCAATATGGTTTCGTTGTACCAACCCTATGGCCAAACCAATTCATTTTCCCGACTATTTTATTCCAAAATGGCGGAGAGCTAATGAAGGATGGTAAGCCAAACTATAACAGCCCTGAAGCGGTTGAAGCTCTAACTTTCTATCGGGATTTAATCACAAAAGATAAAGTTTCTCCTGCAAATGTACAACAGGATGGCGAAGTGACACTATTCTTACAAGGTAAAAACGCCATGCACCTGAATGGTCCTTGGATGATGGAACAATGGGATAAAGCGGGCATCAACTATGGTGTAGCTCCTGTTCCACAGCTTGGCACAAAACAACAAGCGGTTTATGCAAATGCACATAATTTCGTTATTCCAGCAACTGTTAAGGACAGCAAAAAATTAGATGGTATTACTGATTTCTTGAAATATGTAGCCGCAAACACAATGGAGTGGGCTAAATCTGGTCAAGCTCCAGCTTCAAAAGCGATTTATGAACAAAGTGAAGAATTTAAACAAATGAAGCAGCAGCCTATCGTAGCGAAAGAATTTGATTATGCTAAATTCGCTCCTGCCGTTGCTAACTGGGGACAATTATCTGACCCATTATGGGCGGAAGTAAACCTTGCCCTTCTAGGCAAAAAAGATCCACAAAAAGCATTAGACGATGCAAATAAAAAGGCTGAACAATTATTAAATAAATAAACATGAAAGGAGGCGGACGGGAGGATATTACGACCTGTTCCGTCTCTTGTTTTATTACCAGATAACGTAGAAAAAAGTATTCGAAAGGAGGAAGGTGAATGAGAAATTCAGGCTGGAAATCACAATTAACTTCTAGTTTATTTGTACTTCCTTACTTGATATTGTTTGTTGTTTTTCTATTGATTCCTATTGGGTACGGGGCTTGGATGAGCTTACACAACTGGGATTTATTAAACCCTGTCCATGAATTTGTTGGTTTTAAAAATTACGCTAAAATTTTCGATTCTTCTTCCTATCTAAATGACTTGTTTTTGGAAGGTCTTAAAAATACGTTCCAATTCGTTGTTTTTAGTGTTCCTTTATTGGTGGCTGTGGGATTAGGGCTGGCGTTGCTGGTGAATGCCCTTCCAGGAAAATTTAAAGGATTTTTCCGTACCGTTTACTTTATCCCATACGCAGTTTCCGTTTCAGTTGTGGCGATAATTTGGTTATGGCTCCTTGATACAAACAGCGGTCTGATTAATCAATACATGCAAAAGCTTGATTTGCCGATGATTCCTTGGTTGACAGATATACCATGGGCCTGGATTTCACTTGTAATCGCAACACTCTGGTGGACAATCGGCTTTAACATGGTCATTTTCATTAATGCCCTAAATGATGTTTCCGAAGAGTTATATGAAGCGGGTTCCCTGGACGGCGCATCTCGTTGGCAGCGATTTATTTACATTACTTTGCCGAGCATTAAACCAACCATGTTGTTTGTCGTTATTACATCAACGATTGCCTCTTTTAACATTTACGGTCAACCATTCCTGATGACGCGCGGAGGTCCGGGAACTTCTACAAAAGTGCTTTTAATGAACATTGTAGATGAAGCGTTTAAGCAGCGGCAATTAGGAAATGCAGCCGCGATGTCATTACTTATGGCATTAATCATGATTGTTATTTCGGTATTTCAATTCAAAATTTCTAATCGAAAGGAGTAGAGCAGCATGCAAAGTAAAGGGTTTAAAGTCTTCATTATTATAATAGCGATTATTGTTGGCTTAATTTTTATCGTACCAATTTTATGGATGCTGGCTACTTCCTTTAAAACCGATCAGGAAGCCTTTACAGCCGGTATTAAGTGGATTCCTAAAGTATTTACACTAGAAAATTACCAGTACAGCCTAGCAGGAAATTCAGATACACCAGTAATTCAATGGATGGGTAACTCTCTATTTGTTGGTATTGTTGGGACGTTAATAGTTCTTTTTGTCGATACATTGGCAGCGTATGGTCTCGCCCGTTTAGATGTTCCTTTTAAAAAATTGCTAATTAGTATCTTTATTGGTTCCTTAACCATTCCGTGGGTTATTACGTTTTTACCATTATATATGGAGTTTAATAAGCTTGGGCTTTTAGATACGTATGCTGTATTGATACTTCCGTATTCTGCCAATGCATTTGGTGTATTTCTTCTTTATCAGTATTTCCGCGGTTTTCCAAAAGAGCTGGAGGAGGCTGCATTTCTTGATGGCGCAAATAAATGGCAGGTGTTTGTAAAAGTCGTTCTGCCTTCTGCACGGCCAGTCATTTGGACTTTAGCTATCTTTACCTTTATGGGGATCTATAATGACTTCTTGTGGCCTCTTGTAACAACCAATTCTCCAGAAATGAGGACGATTACAACAGGAATTGCCATCATGCAGCAAGGAAGCTTTGTTTCTTCACCTGGCAGGTTGATGGCCCTAACTTCGATTGCAACCATACCAGCCGTACTATTGTTTATTATAGGTCAGCGTTCCTTTATTAAAGGCGTGACGCAATCAGGAATTAAATAGGATTGTTTAGGAAGGATTGATAATATGTCTACACCCCGCAATGAGTACCCAAGACCACAATTGGTGAGAAAAGAGTGGGTCAATTTAAACGGCGAATGGGACTTCGCATTTGATGATGATAATGTTGGCTTAAAAAATAAATGGTTTCAAATAGAAGCTCCATTTGATAAAAAAATAAATGTACCTTTTGCTTATCAAACAAAATTAAGTGGAATCCAGGATCCATCCTTCCATGACTTTGTATGGTATCGCCGGGATTTTACTGTGCCTCAAAACTGGAAAGATCAAAGGGTACTCCTTCATTTTGGAGCAGTAGATTACCGCGCTTGGGTATATGTAAATGGGCAGTATGCTGGTTTTCATGAAGGAGGCCACGTTTCCTTCTCACTAGATATTACCAATCTTTTAACTTGGGGTAATGAGACCGTGGCAGTAAGAGTGGAAGATCCGTCAACAGATGAAACAATACCACGAGGAAAGCAATTCTGGGTGGAACATTCGGATTCAATTTGGTATACACGTACAACGGGGATATGGCAAACCGTTTGGTTGGAACCGGTAAGCCCTACAAGTATTTCTAAATTGAGATTAACGCCGGACATAGACCGTGGCGATATTATTGTAGAGTTCGAGGCTGCAGGTGACTTTATTCACAAAACAGCAGAAATTGAAATTAGTTTTAAAGGGGAAAAGGTAGCAAAGGATACGATTGAACTATTTGAATCCTATAACAAGCGTGCTATTAACCTCTATAACCGCCAAATTTTCAGAACTTCTTTCCATCATATTGGCTGGAATTGGTCACCTGAGAATCCAAATTTATTTGACATTAAAGTCACGCTAAAGGACAAAGCCAATCAAATCGTTTTAGACGAAGTAGATTCCTACTTCGGGATGAGAAAGGTTCATATTGAAAATGGCATGGTCTATTTAAATAACAAGCCATATTATCAAAAGTTAGTCCTTGATCAAGGATATTGGCCGGAGGGGTTATTAACGGCTCCAACGGATGAAGATTTGAAAAAGGATATTGAATTAGCATTAGAAATGGGCTTTAACGGGTGCAGAAAGCATCAAAAAGTAGAGGATCCGCGTTTCCTTTATTGGGCAGATAGGCTGGGTTTCCTAGTTTGGGGAGAATGTGCAGCATTCCCATCCTATAGTGAAGATGCGGCTTCACGTTTAACAAAAGAATGGCTCGAAATCATTGAACGGGATTACAATCATCCATCTATCGTCGCCTGGGTTCCTGTAAATGAAAGCTGGGGAGTACCATTTATTAAAGGAAACAAACAGCAGCAACACCATTCTTTAGCAATGTACCATCTGATTCATTCACTAGATACGACCCGTTTAGTCATCTCTAATGATGGCTGGGAACTGACCGAAACAGATATTTGCGCAATCCATAATTATAATCATGGTTCAAACGATGAAAAAGCAAAATATGAAGCTTTTAAAGATTCATTGGCTACAAAAGAAAATCTTCTAAACTCTAAGCCAGCTAACCGTGGCATTTATGCCGATGGTTTTGAGCATAAGGGCGAACCAATTCTTTTAACTGAGTTCGGTGGAATTGGCTTTAAAGTGGGCGAAGAAAATGGCTGGGGCTATACATCTGTAAGAGATGAATCTGAGTTTATTGCCGATTATCGCAGAGTGATGGAAGCAGTCTATTCTTCAAAAGCGTTACATGGCTATTGTTATACGCAGTTAACGGATGTAGAACAAGAAATTAATGGATTATTGTCCTATGACCGTGAACCAAAGTGTGATTTAGCCAAAATAAGAGAAATTAATGAAATGTGGCATTCCAATATTGTGAAAATCTAAATATTAATGCTAAAAAGAGTTGGATCATCGTTATCCAACTCTTTTTTATATTTCATCTGTTTTGAACATTTTTTGTAAAACTAACGTCACGGCACCTAATACCATCCCGGTCTTGCCTAGTTTTGAACAAACAACGGAGATGTCTTCATGGGAACTTTTAAAAGTAAATTTCTCAATCCTTTTTTGAAGTGGTGTTAAAACAAAATCTCCCTCTTCAAAAATACTTCCCTCAACAATCAGCTTTGAAGGCTTTAGAATATTAATCATATTGGCTGCCGCTAATCCAAGTGATTGACCGGCTTCCTCTAATAGCAATCCAGCAAGGCGATCGCCTTCCCTCGCAGCTTTAAACACCATTTTTAGAGTGAGTTCTTCTTTTCCACCCTTCAACCATGATAGGAGGATGGAATCATGATTATTTTTTAAGGCATCCTTTGCCTTTTTAAGAATAGCGGATTCCGAAGCGTAAGCCTCTAAACAGCCGTTATTTCCACACTGGCATTTTGGACCATTTACATCTAATATGGTATGTCCAATTTCCCCTGCCGTATTAAAAGAACTCTTATAAATTTCATTATTGATAAAGATTCCTGAACCAATCCCTCGTCCCACACTAAGGCAGATAAAATCTGCAACCCCTTGTCCTTGTCCAAACCAGCTTTCTGCAATGGCTAATGCTCGAACATCATTTTCGACTATAACAGGAATGTTGAACTCTTTCTCCAAGCTTTCCTTTATAGGGATATTATCTAAATGTAAATGGGGAGAAAAAATGGCTAGACCTTTATCAGGATCCACTAATCCATGCATAGCAAATCCGATGCCCAAAATTAGCTCTTTTTTTATAGGCGTATTATTTAGAACATATTGGATGCTCTCTATTACCATGCTCATGAATTCGGTTTTAGAAGGCAGTTCAATAATATCCTTACTAAAATCAAATACAATTTTTCCATCCATTGTAGTCAAAAAAACACGGATAACCTCGGCGGCTGCATAGACTCCGATAATATAATGAGCTGTATAGTTAATTCGAAGCAGGATTGGCTTTCTTCCGCCTGCCTTTGAGCTAATCGATTGCTCTTCTGTAATTAGATTTTTTTCTATTAGTTCACTAACTAAGGAGCTGACGGTCGGCGGGGTCAGTTTGGTTAATTTGGCAATTTCCGCTCTCGAAATCGGTTCTCTTAATCGAATCATGTTTAAAACAGTGGATTGATTAAGCGATTTCATTCTTTCGAAGCTTCCGGTTTTGGTATCGTAACTCATATTACATCACGCCTTTTTTTACATTACCTTCCTATAATCATATCACATGTAAGCATTAAAAAGTAACGCCCTCCATATGGTGGGAATTTTTTCAACGCTATTTCAGATGATTATTGTATTATAAAATAAATATTAGATATTTCAATAAACAAGGTACCACCAGGGGGGATTGGGATGACAGCAGTGAACCTTTGCAGAACTCTAATTGTAGACGACGAAATGCTAATCAGACAAGGGATCAAACATTATATCGACTGGGAGAAGGAAGGTTTCACGATTGTAGAGGAAGCTTCAAACGGACAAGAAGCACTTGAATTGATAGAGTTGACTAATCCCCATATCATTATTACCGATATTGTCATGCCCATCATGGATGGAGAAGAATTAACAAGAATCGTTAAGGAAAGATACCCTCAGATTGAAATCATCATCCTGAGTAGTTTTGGTGAATTCGACTATGTTCGTTCCACTTTCCAAAATGGTGTGGTTGATTACATTCTGAAGCCGAAGCTGGATGCACAAAGCCTATTAAAAGCTTTGCAGACAGCCTCAAGTAGAATTCCTGTGTTTCAGAAAGAAGACAAACAAGCAGATGCCCGACTCTCAATCGGTCAAATTATCCAAAAGTTAATTTCAGGGTATGAAGCAAATTTTGATGTGGATTCAGTATCAGAAGCCTTTCCATACAGCCATTACTGCCTATTAAGTGTTGACTTAAAAAAACTGCAAACTGACAAACTAAAAAAATTAGAGGAGGCGCTTCTCCATTCTATCGGTCAAGTTGAACACTATTCATTTAGTGTAGACCCCAAAATTCATGTCCTTTTATTAAATGTTAACGAAGCAAATATAGCCGAAGTGATGAACTTCGCCTCAACATTTGCAAAAGCGAATCCTGGGATCGGCTTAGTGCTGACCGAAGAATTTTTGGATTTTTCTCAAATAGGAACAATTTACAAAGAAAGTTTGCTAAAACTAATAAATTATCGTTTTTATTTCCCTCAAATGCCATTCTTATCGAAAAAGGATTTGCCGGAGCTTCCGATCAAGAAAGAAAATTTTAATTTGGATTGGTTTACGGAAGAATTTAAACGGAAGAATTTTGATGCGGCTATCCGATATTTACATGATCATGTTTCCTCTTTATCAAAGTGTTACACAACAGATGTTTATGAATATAAAGCTTTCTTTGGAAACATTATTTTTAACATAACTATCCTGCTAAGTAATATGGAATATAACGTTAAACAATTAGAAAATGCCAGGTATTCCTATTTTAAATCGATTGAAGATGCAAGTAATGCAGTGGAAGTTGCGACCCTGTTGAATCAGTTTATCGAGGAAGCCAAAACATGTATATTTTCGACCCAAACGGAGCCTGACAATCTAAACATGAAAAAGATAATGGAATATATACGGAACCATTATGCAGAACCCATTACCCTGAAGGATGTGGCCAAGCAATTTCATTTTAATCCCTCGTACCTGTCAAACTATTTTTCCACCCATAATAATGAAGGGTTTATTGAATATTTGAACAAGATCCGGATCGAGGAAGCGGCCAAAATGCTCATCAAAGGGACAGTATCCATTTCTGAAATAAGTGGATTGGTAGGCTACTCGGATCACAGTTATTTTTGTAAGGTATTTAAGAAAATTAAGGGATTATCTCCAAGCCAATACAAACGAAAACAAACCTTAAGATAAGAGTTGATATTCATGAGGCTAATTCCAAATCGTTTTAAACATAACAACCTGTTTATCATCATGTTCCTTATTACTGTTCTGATGATTGTTATTGTATCTGTCACGATCACGTGGACAACAATTCGCATGTCGGAGCAATTCTTTTTTGAAAAGTTCAGTATTACGAACTCGAAAGTGATAGATCAAGTAAAAGAGAGCTTCGAATCGTTTCATTATTCAAACGTAATTGCGTCAAACAACCTCCTGCAAAGCGGAAATCTCAAGAAAATCCTAACGGAAGAAGGCTCGAATACAGAAAAAATGAATGCCATTTTTACGATGAGCCAGCAAATGAAGCATATTAAATCCAATTTGGACGCTTACGAGGTTGAAATCATCGTTACTGGGAAAAATGGGCTTAGCTACGCAACCGACCGAAATTATTGGCCCATAACAGATGAAGATCTAAAGAATAGTACATTAACCCGTAATACGTTTAACAATCCGAAAAGGCTCTTATATCAATATGACCACCGTTTTAGCCAAACTTTAGAGGCCGGTGATGGAAATGTGATTGTTGCCTCTAAAGCATTGATGGACCGTCTAACAGGAAAGATTTATGGTTCGATGTACTTTGCGATCCAGGAGAAGGAGTTTAGAAAGTTTTACTCGAGTTACACGGCACCCGGAAATAATGTTGTAATGGCAGACAGGCGGGGAGTGATTGTGTCTAGTAACCTTTCAAAACTCATCGGGAAAAGAGATGACCAGCTTGTAAAATATGCAGCTAAAATCGAAAAAGGCTCTAACAATTACATCATCGATAAATTCATGGGAAAGGAACAAATTATTACGATGGAGTACCTTCCATCCTTCGATATGTTCCTCTTCAATATCATCGATAAGCAAAAGGCAGTCGGCGATTTAATTAATAAAAAGGCGATTGTCCTGATCTCGATGGGGATCGTTTTTGCAGCCCTGATTATCGTGTTTTTGGCGTCTAGACGTGTAACAAATTCGCTTTCGAAACTGGTAAAGCAAATTGGGAATGCTCCAAAACACAACTTCCACCAATATGTTGCTGTTACAGGAACGTATGAAACAAGACAAATTGGCAACGCCTTTAACTCGATGCTTGATGAACTACATGATTATGTTGAACAACTTGTTTTGGCGCAGAAACAACAGCGAAACGCCGAACTAGCTGCACTGCAGCAGCAAATTAATCCGCATTTCTTATACAATACATTGACTTCCATTAAATTCATGGTTCAGCAGGGTGTGAAAGAAGAAACAGAGGCAGTGATTAATGCCCTTATTTCCTTGCTGCAGAATACGATTGGCAATGTCAGTGAGACAATTACAGTTGAACAGGAATTGGAGAACTTAAAAAATTATGTGTTAATAAACCAAAAGCGATATGGGGATCGAATAAAAGTGAACTACTTCGTTTCGCCGGATTGCAGGGATTATCAAATCCCAAAGTTGATTTTACAGCCATTCATCGAAAATTCATTCTTTCACGGTTTTAATAAAAAGGCAAGTGGATATATAAATGTCCTTGTCTGGCAGGAGGATGCCAATCTAATTTGCGAAGTGGTCGATAACGGAGACGGAATGGAAGTTTCCGCAGAAAATAAACTTCCGAATACAAAGCGGAAGCAAGCGCTTTTCTCCGGCATTGGGGTCCGGAATGTCCATGAACGTATTCAGCTTATTTATGGGGAAGCCTTCGGTGTAACCATTTCCAGTGAACTGGGTGAAGGGACAAAAGTAAGGATCACGCTTCCTTGTTCGACTTTGTAAAAAAAATCATAGAATCTAAGAATAGTACAAATTTAGAAAAATGGAAGCGTATTCAACTCGTAAAAATATTACCAACTCTAAAAAATATCGTCCTAACGGTAAAGCCCCAGCAGGTGCTACGATAGTACATGTAAGGAGATAACGCTTACAAAAACACATTAGATAAGCTTGGGGGGAATATCGAATGAAAAAAGTATTAGCACTATTTTTAGTAAGTATTTTACTATTAGCTGCTTGTTCTTCTGGATCAAAGGATAAACAAGCTTCAGGCGAGTCAAAAGATACGAAAGAAATTACCGTATGGGCATGGGACCCGAATTTTAACATTAAAGCGATGAATCTGGCAAAAGAAGCCTATAAATCTGAAAATCCTGATCTTAAGATTAAAGTAGTTGAAAACGCTCAGGCAGACATCGTTCAAAAGCTAAACACCAGCTTAAGCTCTGGAACGACGAAAGGCTTGCCGAATATTGTGTTGATTGAGGATTATCGGGCGCAAAGCTTCTTGAAAGCCTATCCGGACATGTTCCAGGAACTGACTGGTTCTTTCAAACCAGAAGACTTTGCTCAGTATAAAATGGCCCCAACGAGCTTGGACGGAAAAAATTATGGACTTCCATTCGACACTGGCGTAACTGGATTATACGTTAGAACGGATTATTTAGAAAAGGCCGGCTACAAAGTAGCTGATTTACAAAATATCGACTGGAATAAGTATATTGAGATTGGTAAAAAGGTAAAAGAAGCAACTGGTAAAGTCATGATGACACAGGATCCAAAAGACCTTGGACTTATCCGCATGATGATTCAGACAAGTGGTGCTTGGTATTTAAAGAAGGATGGGGTTACACCTGACTTAGCTGGTAATGCAGCTTTAAAAGAAGCATTCAAAACATACAAAGAAATTTTAGACGCTGATTTAGTGAAGCCGGTTTCTGACTGGAGCCAGTTTGTAGCAGGCTTTAACAGCGGGGATGTTGCAACTGTTCCAACAGGGAACTGGATT
This sequence comes from Neobacillus bataviensis, assembly GCF_019969725.1. The sequence goes on along the minus strand of NZ_JAHXYW010000011.1, from coordinate 104,052 downwards.
ACACCATCCATTAAATCTGAAGCCTCCCAATCTGGCAAATGGGCAGTTGTACCAATGCCAAAACAATCTGGAATTGCAAATTCAGTTAACGCTTCAAACTTAGGTGGTAGCTCTTGGTACGTCCTTAACGTTCCAGGAAAAGAAAAAGCAGTTGAGTTCCTTGCTAAAACCTTTGGTTCCAATGTTGACTTTTACCAGACTTTAAATAAAGAAATTGGTGCAATTGGTACTTACAAGCCAGCAGCTGAAGGGGAAGCGTATAAGGCAGCAGATGATTTCTTCGGAGGACAAAAAATTATTACTGATTTCGCAAACTGGACAGAGGAAATTCCACAAGTGAACTATGGTTTGCATACGTATGCCATTGAAGATATTTTAGCTGTTGGAATGCAGGACTACCTTAAAGGAAAAGACCTTGATAAGGTGTTAGAAGACGCTCAAAAACAAGCTGAAGAACAAATTAAATAAACCTAACATCTAAAAAAATAATAAAGAAGTAAGCCTCGGAAATTCGCCGGCTTCTCCTATACGGGTTTAACGGTAACGGAGCTAACTAACAGTCAGGCGAATGGTTCCGAGGCTGTTCTTTTTTCACAAGGTAAGGAGATGATAAACATGATAACAGCTAAAGCAAACCAAAACAGCACTTTACAAACAGCAAAATCAGGAAAGAATGTTCGAGCAAAGAACGCTTTGATCGGTTGGTCCTTTGTGATAGTTGCTTCCGCAATGATTTGCTTATTTTATTTCTATCCAATGGTTCAAGCCCTCATCTTGTCATTTCAATCCGGAACGGGAGTGAATCTAACCTTTACAGGCCTTGATAATTATGCTCGTTTGTTTAAGGATCCAACATTCCTAACGACAGTAAAAAATACGATTATTTATCTTATCATTCAAGTTCCAATCATGATTATTCTCGCTTTATTCCTTTCAGTTTTATTGAACAATAAAACACTGAAACTGAAAGGAATATTCCGAACGGCTATCTTTTTACCATGCGTAACCTCGCTTGTAGCATATTCGGTTATCTTTAAATATTTGTTTGGTCAGGATGGCATTATCAACATTATGTTAATGAAGCTTTCGCTTATTTCAGAACCAATCCAGTGGCTGACAGATCCCTTCTGGGCAAAAATTGCCATCATTGTGGCGATTACATGGAGATGGACTGGCTATAACATGATCTTTTATTTATCTGCTTTGCAAAACGTGGATGAATCAATCTATGAAGCAGCGAAAATCGATGGTGCTTCTTCGATTCAGCAGTTTTTCAAAATTACGATTCCGATGCTTAAGCCGATTATCTTGTTTACGTCGATTACCTCAACAATTGGTACGCTTCAATTGTTTGATGAAGTCATGAACATCACAAAGGGTGGACCGGGAAATGCAACGATGACGATTTCTCAATATATTTATAATCTATCATTTAAATATACACCTGACTTTGGCTATGCAGCTACCGTCTCCTATGCCATCGTCATCATGATTGTCATTTTCTCTATTATCCAGTTTAAAGTGGCAGGTGATAAAAATGAGTAAACGGATCTTTAGCTATACAGTCCTTATTATCGCTTCCATTGTCTCAGTATTCCCATTTTTATGGATGATTGTTAGTTCCACCAATAAGTCAGTGGATGTAACGAAAGGAAGATTGCTGCCAGGCACCCATTTTATCGAGAATCTTCAAAATCTGTTGGATACGGTCGATCTAATCCCGGCATTAATCAACTCAACTAAAATCTCGATTATTACAACGGTTCTTGCGATGCTGATTGCCTCATTGGCTGGATATGGATTTGAGATTTTTAAAAGCAGGACAAAAGACTTTTTATTCAACTTTTTGCTCCTTTCCATGATGATTCCTTTCGCAGCGCTGATGGTTCCGTTATTCCGGATGTTTGGGACAATATCCCAATCGGTTCCGATGATTGGCATTGATACATTGGCAGCCGTTATCTTGCCAACCGTTACCACTGCTTTTCTTATCTTTTTCTTTCGGCAAAGCACAAAAATGTTTCCGAAGGAAATACTGGAAGCAGGAAGAATTGATGGATTAACCGAATTGGGTGTCTTTTTTAGAATTTATGTTCCTACGATGAAAACAACTTATGCGGCAGCAGCGATTATTACGTTCATGGCGAGCTGGAACAGCTATCTATGGCCGCTTGTTATCTTGCAATCTCCTGAAAATCAAACGATTCCCTTGCTGATTTCAAATCTGGGTTCCAGCTACTCTCCTGACTTTGGAGTGATTATGACTGCGATTGTGATTGCGACCCTGCCGGCAGCACTAATTTTCTTCATTATGCAAAAACATTTTGTTGCGGGTATGATGGGGTCTGTGAAATAGTGGAATAAAAATAGTTAGGAAGTGTACTAGATTATGTCAACGATTTCAAAAATAAAGAAAACCATTCCATCATTAGACTGGCTGACCGATTTAAATGTGTTCGCTGTTAATCGTCTCCCGGCACACTCTGATCACTATTTTTACGAGACAATGGAAGAAGCGAAAAATGCAGCCCCAATGAAGTGGCGTTATGATTTAAACGGAGACTGGAAATTCACTTACAATATCAATCCTAACAACCGTCCGGCAGACTTTTATAAGCCCGAATTTAATTGTTCAGGCTGGGAAAACATCTCCGTTCCTGGACATATACAACTCCAAGGGTATGGGAAACCGCAATATGTTAATACGATGTACCCTTGGGATGGGCACAATGAAATCCGTCCGCCGGAGATTCCTGCGGATCATAATCCAGTCGGCAGCTATGTGAAATTTTTTAATATTCCAGCCAATATGCAAAATAAGCCGGTTTATATTTCTTTTCAAGGAGTGGAATCCGCCTTCTATGTGTGGTTGAATGGTAAATTTGTCGGCTATAGTGAGGACTCATTTACCCCTTCAGAGTTTGAGCTTACTCCTTATCTTGTAGAAGGTGAAAATAAGCTTGCCGTAGAGGTGTACCAAAGAAGCACGGGCAGCTGGCTGGAAGATCAGGATTTTTGGAGATTTTCAGGTATTTTCCGTGATGTCTATCTTTATACCGTCCCAGAGGTACATGTTACAGATTTACATGTCTGTCCGGAGTTGGACTTAACTTTTACAAAAGGTACACTTGCTGCGGATATCAAGATTCAAGGGACTGCGTCCAAAATCACCGCGGAATTAGTTGATGCCAATGGAGTTCAGGTGGCGAGCACAAATGGTGAACAGCATAATGGCGAATGGACGGTAACACTTCAACTGGACAATCCAGAGCTTTGGAGTGCAGAGAGTCCATATTTATACAAATTATATATTCAACTCTATAATGAATCAGGAAGTTTGACAGAGGTAATACCACAAAAGGTCGGCTTTAGACGGTTTGAACTTGTGGATAAGATTATGTGCTTAAATGGGAAACGGATTGTGTTTAAAGGAGTAAACCGTCATGAATTTAATCCACGCCGCGGACGGGCGATTACAAAGGAAGATATGCTGTGGGATATTAAAACCCTGAAGCGTCACAATATTAATGCAGTTCGTACCTCGCATTATCCGAACCAAAGCTATTGGTACGAGTTATGTGATGAGTATGGAGTCTATGTCATTGACGAGATGAATTTGGAAACACATGGGTCATGGCAAAAGATGGGGGCAGTTGAGCCATCCTGGAACATTCCGGGCAATAAGCCGGAATGGGAGGCCATTGTCATGGACCGTGCGATTTCGATGGTTGAGCGGGATAAGAATCACCCATCGATTTTGATTTGGTCATGCGGCAATGAATCTTATGCCGGGGAAGTCATCCTAAATGTCTCAAAATATTTCAAGAAAGCAGATCCAAGCCGGCTTGTCCATTATGAAGGTGTATTTCACAATCGGACTTACAATGACACAAGTGATATGGAAAGCCGTATGTATGCAAAGCCTGCGGACATCGAAAAGTATTTAACGGAAAATCCAGAAAAGCCTTATATTAGCTGTGAGTACATGCATGCGATGGGAAATTCGCTTGGAGGCATGTACAAATATACGGACTTAGAGCAAAAGTATCCAATGTACCAAGGTGGATTTATTTGGGATTACATTGATCAGGCGATATATAAGAATGACAGTTATGGCAGGGAATTCCTTGCTTACGGGGGGGATTTTGGGGATCGTCCGACTGATTACGGCTTCTGTACGAATGGCATTGTGTATGCGAATCGTGAGCTTTCACCAAAAATGCAGGAAGTAAAATTTTTATATCAAAACTTCAAGCTGGTTCCGGATAAGAACGGGGTTACAATCAAAAATGAAAGCCTGTTCTCCAATACAGAAGACTTTGTGCTTGAATATGCTCTTTTCTTTGAAGGCGAGGAATTATACCGAAACACTCTTGAAGCGGCTGTAGAACCTCAAAGTCAGGGGTACTATGAATTCAATTTACCTGATAACATTGATAACCTTTCGGGTGAGTATTCTGTTCAAGCATCACTAAAGCTGCAGGAAAACACACTTTGGGCAGATGCAGGGTATGAGATTGCCTTTGGACAGTTTGTATATCAGGCGGGTTCAAGGGAAACTGTTCCTGTTAAGGGAGAGCTGCGGGCAGTCAATGGTGACGTCAATATTGGTGTTCACGGCCGTGATTTTACGGTGATGTTTTCGAAGCAAGTTGGAAGTATAATTTCACTGAACTATGCTGGCAGAGAAATGATTGCTCTTCCACCGGCACCATTATTCTGGAGAGCGACAACGGATAATGATCGAGGCATTTCTCAGAGCTACCATTCCGGGCTTTGGTATGCTGCGAGCCTGGCTCGAAAGTGTGTAAAGATTGAATTGGAAGAAAGAGGAAGTTATGTAAGCGTTGGATTTACTTATAAATTCTCAATTAACGATGATATTGAAGTAATTACTGTTTTCACTGTTTATCCAGATGGAAGCGTCAAGGTTAGATCTAAGTATAAAGGTGCTGAGAAATTACCACAGCTGCCCATTTTCGCGGTGTCCTTTAAGCTTCCAGCTAATTATGACCGGCTTGAATGGTATGCAATGGGGCCAGAAGAGAATTACTCTGACCGAAACAAGGGAGCAAGATTAGGTATTTATAAAAATCATGTAGCTGACAATCCTTCCGGCTATGTGATGCCGCAGGAATCAGGCAACCGAACCGGAGTACGCCGTGTGAGCGTGACGGACAAAGAGGGAAAAGGAATCCGAATTACTTCAGTGACAGAACCGCTTGAATGCAATTTCTCCCCTTATACAGCATTTGAGCTTGAGAATGCTCAGCATATTTTCGAGCTGCCGAATGTTCATTATACCGTGGTGACGGCGGCCGGCAGGCAGATGGGTGTTGGCGGGGACGACAGCTGGGGTGCGCCAGTTCACGACGAGCACCTCATCCATGCAGGTCAAAATTTGGAATTTGAATTTATGATTCAGCCAATTTGAATATTTTACTAGTAAAGAGTTCGAACCGGACTCTTTACTAGATTAGTATGTTATCAAAATAGAATAAACCTTACCCTAGTATAGTATTTTTTGAAACTATAAATGAGTGCTCCACTAATAGATTGACCATTTTTTAGAAAGGATTTGGAGTGACTCTCTGGATATAGGGGGTGATGTCATGATCTGAATTATTACACTACTGTTTCCGTAATGCCCGGAATTATGGACATCAGTCAAGGATATGAAGATTTAGTATCATCCATTTTTGAGTAAACATCGAATTCCTTAACTGTCAGGAGAAGTATGTCAGAACTATTAAAGGGGAGGATTTGTGTTATGTTGCCAAAGGGGCTTGGAAGAAAAATATCTGCCTATTGCATGATTGTATTACTTGTCATGGGGGTGGTTTCACCTACCATAACGAAGAAGACTTATGCTGAGGAAAATTCTGTTGAAGTAAATTCTAATAAAGAAACGATTGAATTAGACCCAAGTTATCAGCATGAGCCTTTTGATGGCTGGGGAACAGCGCTTGTCTGGTTTGCAAATGTTACTGGAGGCTGGCCGGATGAACTTAGAAATGAACTGGCAGATGATCTCTTCGGGAAAGATGGGCTGAATTTTAATATTGCCCGCTATAATATTGGCGGCGGTGATTCGCCGGAGACGGCACCATATATGCGTAAAGGCGGGGCGGTCCCCGGCTACTGGAATCGTCCGGCAGAATTTGGTCCTCCACAAGGAAATACAACTGGCTGGAAGGAGCAAGCAAATTGGTGGGATTCAAAGAATCCTGACCACTGGAATTGGAATGCCGATGCAAATCAGCGCTGGTGGTTGGAGGCTGCTAAATCAAGGGGTGCAGACACGTTCGAAGCCTTCTCCAATTCAGCTCCATATTTTATGACTCAAAGTGGATATGTATCTGGTAATTGGAACTCATGGGATGACAATTTAAAGGCAGATCAGTTCGAAAACTTTGCAACATACTTAACAACAGTCGTTGATCATTTACAAAAAGATTTAGATGTTGAATTTAAAACGCTTTCCCCAATCAATGAGCCTTTCACTGGCTATTGGGGCGCAAAGGGCAGACAGGAAGGTTCTAACTGGTCCCGTGCTTCTCAGTCGAAAATCATTAATGAGGTTAAAAAGCAGTTAGATGAAAAACAACTTAGTACGGTTGTTTCTGCAATGGATGAGACACATCCACAAAGATTTAGAGAAAACTGGGAGCAATATAATGCTGAAACACGCTCCAATGTCGGGCAATTAAATGTACATACGTACTGGCCTGAACAGCAAGTAGGTGTGCGGGATATTGCCAAATCTTCTGGCAAGAGACTGTGGATGTCAGAGGTGGATCTCAGTCCGGGAGGCATTGGGCAAAGTCATACCGACATTCGAACAGGTCTTGGCCTGTCTGAACGAATTACCAGTGATATTCAAAAGCTTGAACCAGAGGCATGGGTGCTATGGCAGGCAATTGAAGATGAAGTCAATATGAATCCAGAACACGAAAATGCAAACTGGGGACTAATCCAAGTGGACTTTGATCCTAAGGATTTCAGCAATGTAAAAATTTATAAAAATAAAAAATACTATGCAATGGGGAACTACAGCAAATTTATCCGCCCAGGTTCTCAAGTCATCAATTCGAACAGCAGCAGTACATTAGCAGCCATCAATAAACAGGATGAATCACTTGTCTTAGTTTATACAAACAGCACGACAGACGAAAAGGCGCTGAACTTTGACTTATCAGGATTTGAAACTGTAAAAGATAATGCGGAAGCTGTTCCTTATGTAACGTCAGCAACGGATAATATTGCTAAGGGATCTGCCATAAAAATCTCGGATAAAAAGTTATCAGCTGTCGTTAAACCCCAATCGATTACTACTTTTGTAGTTTCAAAGGTATCCGGCGTTGCCCCGGATCAAAGTGTTGTGGATTCCGATGAGGACTACAATATCATCAATAAAAACAGCGGGAAAGTACTGGATATCGCCCAGGATCAAGCGGCGATTGTACAAAAAACGAAGGTTCATGAAAAAGATAGTCAAAGCTGGAGAATTCAAAAAGTCACAAATGGCAACAGCAACAAGGAGATCTATCAAATTATCCAACCGTCAAGCGGCAAGGTACTTGGTGTGGAAAATGGTTCAGCCATTTTGCAGAAGGATGAGGATCGACCAAGTCAAAAATGGATTCTATCAACCTATGGAAATGGAGAATATACATTTGTCAATGTACAAGATGGCAAACTGCTTGAGATAGGCGGACAATCCAAAGCCGAGGATGCCCGGGCAACGGTGTGGCTGCCGAATGCCGGAAATAATCAGGTATGGAAGCTGGTTAAAGCGGGAATTACCAAGATTGAACCGGTAGAGGTTGTTGTGCCAAAGAAAAAAACGGCACCCATTCTGCCTAATGAAGTAACGGCAGTATACGGTGATGGGGATCGAGTTTTGAAAGGTGTCGTTTGGAATGAAATTGATCCAGCCCTCTATGATCGAGAAAATGTCTTTACTGTTGAGGGTCAGGTAGAGGGTACAAAAATAAAGGCCAATGCAACGGTAATTGTTTCTAAGATTGAGAGTATCGAGCCTGTCAAAATTAAAACTACACCAGGTGCAGCACCAATTTTACCAAAAGAAGCAACTGCCAAATTAACCAACGGTTCTCATGGTAAGGTGGCCATTCTATGGGATGAGATCGATCCTTCGCTTTATGCTGGTCTAGGCAAATTTACAGTGAGAGGAAAAAATCCAGAAAGCCCAGTTAAAGCATTAGCAGAGGTCCAAGTTGTAAAGCCCGCTTTGAAAAACCTTGCCTTGAAGAAATCTGGAAATGAGTTCCCGAAAGCAAGTGCTTCCTTCACGGGAATGTACGACAGTGCCTCTAACATAAATGATGGAATTATTTCCAGTGTCCGCTGGACGAACTGGGATCCAAACAATTGGAGAAAAGAAGACTGGGTTGCGATTGATTTTGGCAAAGAAGAGACCATTTCCAAAGTAGATTTCCATTTCTATGATGATGGCGGCGGTACGAGACCAGCACAATCATTCGTGCTGCAATATTGGAATGGCAGTGCATGGGTTGATATTGAAGGGACTCAAACTGAGGTGGCGGCTAAAAAAGAAATCAATCTTTCGTTTGAGCCCCTCAAAACTTCAAAGATTCGGGCAATGATGCAGGCAATGCCGAACACATGTATTGCCATTTCAGAACTAATGGTATGGGGTGTTGGAGAAACTTCTGTTCCAAGTGCAGGGGAGGATGCGACGCTTGAAAATGTTTTGATTAATGAGCAGCCACTTAAAGACTTTAAAGCCGATACCTTCACCTATCAAGTGGAGATGAATGGCCGAGTGCATAAGGATTTAAATATAAAGGCAATTACAAACGACCTTTTCGCAGATGCACAAATCAACCTTCCTGAATCTTTGCCTGGCAAAGCGGAAATTATCGTAACCTCTGAGGATCGTAAACATAAGGAAACTTATACAATTGAGTTTGTTAATGAAGATGGAACCTTATTAGTTCAATGATATAGGAGATTCATAGGGGGTGTTTATGATGAACCCCCTATTTTCAAAACGACATCCATTTAGAAGAAGGTGAAGTTTTATGCAAATACATACGAATTTAGAAAAACAGCAATTTCATTTGACAAATGGTCAGGTAAGTTATATTTTCCACGTGATGAAGAATGGGCAGCTAGGTCATCTCTATTTTGGCAAAGCAATAAGGCATCGAAGCGATTTTTCCCATTTGCAGCGGTATGATGTCCCCACAGCCGCCAGTTGTCATGTTTATGCGGATGATCCAGCCTTTTCTCTGGAAACACTGCGGCAGGAATATCCTGCCTATGGAAATTCAGATTTCCGGGAACCTGCCATCAGTCTGACCAAACAGAACGTAAACCATGTTCCTGATTTTAAATATGAATCGTTTCGTTTGCTGGAAGGTAAACCTCATCTTGAGGGGCTTCCGGCAACTTATACAGAAGTCTTCAGCGATGCACACACAATCCAAATAATCTTAAAGGATGCGGTGTTACAAGCAGAATTAACCTTAAATTATACTATTTTCCGTGAAAAGCCAGTGATTACGAGAAGCGCTTTCTTGAGAAACAACGGTCAAGAGGAATTGTCGATTGAAAGAATAATGAGTGCATCGCTTGATTTGCCTGATAAGGATTTTCAGTTTGTTCATTTAGCTGGGGCATGGTCACGGGAACGTCATGTAAAGGAAAGAAAACTTGAAACTGGAATCCAGTCCATTTCAAGTCTGCGCGGGGCAAGCTCTCACCATCATAATCCATTTTTAGCATTAAAAAGACCATCTGCGACGGAGCATGCAGGTGAGGTATACGGCTTTAATTTTGTTTATAGCAGTAATTTTCTAATGCAAGTGGAAGTGGACCATTATGACACGGCGAGACTGACAGTTGGAATTCATCCATTTTGCTTCCGGTGGTCAATAATACCGGGGGAGTCCTTTCAAACTCCCGAAGCAGTGATGGTGTATTCTGATCAAGGGCTAAATGGAATGAGCCAGGCTTTTCATGATCTTTATCACAAAAATTTAATCCCGGCTCAATGGCAGAAACAAGAACGGCCAATCTTGATTAATAACTGGGAAGCCACCTACTTTGATTTCAATGAGGAAAAGCTGGTGAATATCGCAAAATCCGCCAGTGAATTAGGAATCGAATTGTTTGTACTTGATGATGGCTGGTTTGGCAAAAGAAACGATGATACATCTTCACTCGGTGATTGGCACATGGATTTAAATAAGCTTCCCAATGGGTTAGAGAGTCTCGCTCAAAAAATTACTGCTCTCGGCATGAAGTTTGGTCTCTGGTTTGAGCCTGAGATGATCAGCCCTGACAGTGATTTATTTAGAGAACATCCGGATTGGGCGGTTGGTATGCCGGAGCAGCGTACACTTGGCCGAAATCAGCTGGTGCTTGATTTTTCAAGGCCGGAAATCGTTGATTATCTATACAAAAAAATGGCCGATATTATTAAACGGACAGACCTTGCTTACATTAAATGGGATATGAATCGAAATATTACAGAAGCCTTTTCGCAAAAATTAGCTCCAAATCAGCAAGGGGAATTTTTCCACCGCTATATTTTAGGCGTTTATCGACTATACGAACGGTTAACCAGTGAATTTCCTCAGGTGTTGTTTGAATCGTGTGCGGGAGGGGGCGGACGGTTTGATCCGGGAATGATGTACTACGCACCACAGGCGTGGACAAGTGATGATACGGATGCCGTCGAAAGGCTCAAGATCCAATACGGAACATCATTTGCTTATCCGGTCTACAGCATGGGATCTCATGTTTCGGCCGTTCCGAATCACCAAACATTAAGGACAACGCCATTATCGACGAGAGCGAATACGGCTTACTTTGGAACCTTTGGCTATGAGCTAGATCCACTTCATTTAAAAGAAGAGGAACGTCTGGAAATCAAGGAGCAGGTTTCTTTTTATAAAAAGCGCCGAGGGTTAATCCGCGACGGTAAATTTTATCGCCTGCAAAGTCCGTTCGATGGAAATGAAACAGCATGGATGGTCGTCAGTCAAGATCAATCAGAAGCATTAATCGGCTACTACAAGGTTTTGGCAATCCCGAGCTCTCCCAAACAGCAAACATTAAAGCTGAATGGGCTGGACGAGGCAAAGTTTTATCAAGTGGCTGAGAGCGGCCAGCGCTGCTATGGAGATGAACTGATGCACGCAGGCCTTCAGCTTCCAACCGAGTTCAATGGTGTAAACAGCCAAAGTGCCGAGCGTGGCGGGGACTTCCAATCACATGTTTTTCATTTGACAAGTATAGAGGGCCCGATTGGTTAAAAAAAGGATTGCGAATCTTTTGTTACTGGATTTAAAATGAGTATGTATTAAGACAAGATAGGGAAGAAGGTTTCAGCATGTGGATTGCTGCAGCATTGATAACAACCTTAAGCTTCGGAACGAACAATACTCTATTTAAATGGAGTACAAGCCGTGGCTTGTCAAAGGTGCATATTCAGTTTTTCTTTTATTTTACGGCTTTTTTGCTTACGCTCGGGTATGGGATTTCTACAGGGAAATTCCAATTTAATCTCTATGCCATCATCCTTGGCGGGCTGATTGGAATCTTAAATGCCAATGGCAATATTCAAATGTCAAAGGCCTTTGAAAAAGGGCCAGCGAGTCTAACTTCACCGCTAATTGGCGCAAATGCTATCCTTCCGATCTTCGGGGCAGCGATTATTTTTCATGAAAATATCACCCTTCTCCACTGGATAGGGATTGCGGTTATCTTAGGATCGGCAATGGCCATTCAATATTCTCCGGGGCAGAGCCGGGGCACAGAGTACGGTCCATGGCTATTCCGGGTACTTTTGGCTATCCTGTCCTTCGGTATCCTGGGCATATTAATGAAAACAACGTCCTATTTGCACATCAGCTCGTTCAATACAATCATTTGTATGTACGGTGTAGGAAGCGTGTATTTAGGAATAACAGGTATTCGGGAAAAGGAAACTTGGCAGCGATCCGAAGTCAATATCGGTTCCCTTGTCGGATTGGTCAGTGTAATAGGGTATAGCTGTTATTTTTATGCTTTGCAGATTGGGACCGCAAGTATCATCTTCCCAATTGTCAGCCTGAATTGTCTCGTTGTGATCCTTGCAGGCTGCTGGTTTTTTAAAGAAAAATTAAAACGATATCAGCTCGTAGGCATATTTTCTGCTATTCTAGGAATTATTTTTACAAAAATATGAGATTGGAAGCAGCTCCATTGGGGGCTGTTTTTTTTTATATTTAGCAAAAAACTAGTTAATTATTTAGTAAAAATTTTAGTAAAAATAATTGTTTAATTTTACTGATGAGAGTAAAATTGAATTAAAGATAATTTGCCTGGAGGAGACAATACCCATGAACTTGATGAAGCTAAACACAACATTTGAAAACGTATTCCATACTTTACCTGAAAGATCCTTTTTTGCCCCTGGCCGGATTAACTTAATTGGCGAACATACCGATTATAATGGCGGCCATGTATTCCCGTGTGCGATTACCTACGGAACTTATGCGGTTGCAAGGAAGCGCGAGGATCAGCTTGTACGATTATATTCCATGAACTTCGCCGAAAAAGGAATCATCGAATTTAACCTAAACGAACTTGAATACGATAATAATCATAATTGGGCCAACTATCCAAAAGGCATGATCCGCTACGTGAAAGAAGTTGGATACGAGATTCCAACCGGATTTGAGTGTGTAATCCAAGGGAATATTCCAAATGGAGCGGGACTATCTTCTTCAGCATCGATTGAGCTGTTAACAGGAGTGCTTGTGAACGGTCTTTTTAACCTAGAGATACCTCGACTTGATCTCATCAAGCTTGGTAAGAAGGTGGAAAACGAATTTATTGGTGTTAACAGCGGGATCATGGACCAGTTTGCTATTGGGATGGGCGTGAAAGATGCAGGAATTCTATTAGACTGCCAAACTTTGAAATATGAATACGCACAGATTCATCTTGAAAATCACAAAATCTTAATCATGAATACAAACAAACGCCGGGAACTGGCAGATTCTAAATACAATGAGCGTCGAGCCGAGTGTGAAGAGGCATTAGCTCAGCTTCAGCAAAAGCTCCCGATTGAAGCGCTTGGTCAGCTATCGGAAGAGGAGTTTGATACAAATCAAACCTTGATTACCAATAAAACCGTCCGTAAGCGGGCGAAACATGCCGTCTATGAAAATGTTAGAACCCTGAAGGCATTGAAGGAACTAAAAGCCGGGAATGTGGAGGCCTTTGGCCAATTGATGAACCAATCGCATATTTCCTTGCGAGACGACTATGAAGTAACGGGCGTAGAACTCGACACGTTAGTGGAAGCGGCTTGGAATCTTCCAGGAGTTCTAGGAGCGCGGATGACAGGAGCAGGCTTTGGCGGCTGTGCAATTGCCATTGTTGCCAATGAAGAGGTTGAGCGTTTTATTGCAAACGTTGGCGAAGCCTATCTTGACAAGATTGGTTACGAAGCCGATTTTTATGTTGCCAGCATTGGGGACGGAGCGAAGGAAATCGAAATGGAGGAGGCACTATAATGAATATCCTAGTTTTAGGCGGGGCCGGTTATGTCGGTTCGCATGCTGTTTACCAGTTAATCGATCAAGGTTATCCGGTAGTGGTGATTGACAATCTGCAAACGGGTCACCTGGGTGCCGTCCATCCTGAGGCGCGTTTTTATCAAGGAGATATCCGCAGCCGTGAGTTTATGCGATCCGTATTTGAAAAAGAAAAAGTTGAAGCCATTTTGCATTTTGCCGCCAACTCCCTTGTTGGCGAATCGATGGTTGAGCCGTTAAAATACTTTGATAACAATGTGTACGGCACACAAATTGTCCTCGAAATGATGAAGGAATTTGGCGTTAAGCACATTGTCTTTTCGTCCACAGCTGCCGTGTACGGGGAGCCGAAGGAAGTGCCGATTACAGAAGAAGCCCAGACAATGCCGACCAACACCTATGGGGAAACCAAATTGGCAATGGAAAAAATGATCTCCTGGTGCGAGCAGGCATTTGGAGTCAAATACGTATCCTTAAGATATTTTAATGTTGCCGGGTCCAGAGGAGACGGGCAAATTGGAGAAGATCACACCCCTGAAACACATCTCATTCCCGTTGTCCTAGAAGCAGCATTGGGAAAAAGACCGGCAGTTACCATCTTTGGAGATGACTACGAAACAGAAGACGGCACGTGTGTCCGTGACTATATCCATGTCGAGGATTTAATTGCTGCCCATATTTTAGCACTGAAATTTTTACAGCAAGGTGGAGAAAGCAGTATTTTCAATCTCGGTTCTAGTCAAGGCTTCTCTGTTAAAGAAATTGTCGAGACCGCTAAAGCGGTAACAGGAATTGATATTCCAGTAAAAATGGGTGAACGGCGCTCTGGTGATCCAAGTACATTAATTGCTTCTTCGGAAAAAGCAAAACAGGTGTTAGGCTGGAATCCAACAAGAACATCCATCCATCAAATTATTAACGATGCCTGGAACTGGCATAAGCAGAATCCGAACGGATATCAGAGGTGAGGAAATGATTTATCAATTGGTCCAACAACTAGTGGAAAAAGCGCTCGAAGCACAGCTGATTGAAAGGGAAGATGAAATTTTTGCACGCAATCAAGTTCTTTCACTGCTGAAATTAGCAGACTTTAAGGAAACCAAATCTGGAAAGAATCTGTCCATTCCGGATGTGCTTGATGAAATCGTTAATTATGCCTGCGAACACGGTATTATTGAGGATCTCTTTGATGAAAAAGAAATTTTTTCAAGTAAAATCATGAACTGCTTTATGGCAAGGCCATCCACTGTGAATCAGCTTTTTTATGAAAAATATCAACAGGATCCACAGGAAGCAACGCAGTATTTTTATGATTTGAGTAAAAACAGCAATTACATTCAAATGAACCGGATTCGAAAAAATATTGAATATAAGGCTGAAACGGAATACGGTGAATTGGACATTACGATTAATTTATCGAAACCGGAGAAAGATCCAAGAAGTATTGCGGCCGAACGGGCAGCGGTGAAAAATGAATATCCAAAATGCCTGCTATGTATTGAAAATGAGGGTTATGCAGGGCGGATTGGCCACCCAGCCCGCTCTAATCACCGCATAATCCGGATGAATTTGCTGGATGAAAATTGGTATCTCCAATATTCTCCCTATGTTTACTACAATGAGCATTGTATTGTTTTATCGGAAAAGCATACCGATATGAAAATAAGCCGGACGACGTTTCAACGATTATTATCCTTTGTCGAGCAGTTCCCGCATTATTTTCTTGGTTCAAATGCGGATATTCCGATTGTGGGCGGTTCAATTTTATCGCATGAACATTACCAAGGCGGTAATTATGAATTTACGATGGCAAAGGCGGAATCTGATTGGACATTTGAAATGGCAGGATGCCCGAAAGTAGAAGGTGCAGTTGTGAAATGGCCAATGTCTGTGATTCGTCTCCGGTCAGAAGATAAGGCCGACCTCGTTGAGGCCGCGGACCATATTTTAGCTAATTGGAAAAATTACAGCGATGAGGCGGTTGGAGTTTTAGCATGGACGGGAGAGACTCCGCATAATACAATTACGCCGATTGCCCGCAAAAAGGGTGACGTGTATGAACTCGACTTAGTATTACGAAACAACCGGACAAGTGAGGAGCATCCGCTTGGCATCTTCCATCCGCACAGCGATGTTCATCATATTAAGAAGGAAAACATCGGTTTAATTGAAGTAATGGGATTGGCTGTGCTTCCAGCCCGCTTAAAGGATGAGCTCAAAGAGGTGGAGGATTTCGTTCTAGGGAAAGAAGCAATGGTTGAAGAGCATCATTTGAACTGGGCAGTAGAATTAAGAGACCGCTATCAAGCTGTTGCGAAAGAATCAAATGTGGAATCACTGGTAAGAAAAGAAGTAGGAAATAAATTTTTAAAATGCTTAGAGGATGCCGGCGTGTTTAAATGGAATGAAGAAGGTGCTGCTGGATTCCGCAGGTTTATTGAAACCTTATCATGACAAGCTCTCGAAAAAATGGAGTGAGATTTGATGAAGATAATTGATAAATTAATTGGCAATTATGATGGCCAGTCTGTAATTGAATATACGCTTATCAACGATTCCGGGGTGACGGTCTCATGTCTTAATTACGGATGTGTGATCACCAAAATAATCGTTCCAGACCGGCAAGGAAACTTTGAAAATGTGGTGCTCGGTTTTGAGGAATTTGAGGACTATCTTGATTTGTCCCCTTACTTTGGTTCCGTTGTCGGCCGGGTAGCTGGAAGAATTAAAGGTGCTAAGTTCGAATTAGACGGAAAAGAATACTTACTCGCAGACAATGAACATCCTAACCACTTACACGGTGGGAAAAAGGGCTTTAATTCAGTGGTTTGGAGAGTGGAAAAGATAGAGGAAGATGAAGCAGTCGGTCTAAAGTTTTATTATCATAGTCCAAATGGGGAAGAAGGCTATCCAGGAAATCTGGACATCTTTGTAACCTATCTATTAAACAATAAGAACGAATTGGTTATTACCTATGAAGGGAAAACCGATCAAAAGACATTGGTCAATTTAACGAATCATTCCTATTTTAATCTGAGCGGCAATTTAAAAAGAGATTGTACCGAGCATATCCTTCAATTAGAAAGCGACCGGTTTTTAGAACTGGGTGAAGATTTGATACCGACTGGAAAAATGATTACGGCAAAGAAAACTCCTTTTGATTTTCAGCATGGCCGTAGAATCCTTTCAGGAGTGAATTCCGAACATCCACAAAATGTGCTCGCCGGAAACGGCTACGATCATCCGCTTATTTTTACGGAAAAAGGTGAAAATAGCATCGTATTGAGCGATGAAGAAAGTGGACGGACGCTGATGGTTACGACGGACCAGCCATGTGTCGTTGTTTATACCTCGAATCAGTTAGAAGGGCCGTTTTCGATTTCAGGTGTCCGGGCCAGAAATTATCTGGGTGTCTGCCTGGAAACACAAGGCCTGCCTGATGCCATTCATCATGCGGAGTTTCCATCTGTAATTTTAAATCCAGAGGATGTTTACTATTCCACAACAAAGTATCGCTTTTTTGCCAACACATTAGGAGATTAAAATATGGCTACCATTAAGGATATTGCACAAATAGCGGGGGTATCGATTGCCACTGTTTCACGGGTGCTCAATTATGATACGACGCTTTCAGTCAGCGATGAAACGAAAAAAAGGATTTTCGAGGTTGCCGAAGAGCTTTCTTATAAGAAGAAACCCTCGGCCCGAAAACAGGAGTCAGGCAGGATTGCTCTCTTGCAATGGCATTCAGAAAAAGAAGAGCTGGAGGATTTATACTATATGTCCATCCGGCTGGGGGTGGAGAACCGCTGCCGGCACCATGGAATTCAAGTGGTAAAGTATTTTCAAGATAATTACGAGGACTTGAGAGAAGATGAGATTCAAGGGCTCATCGCCATCGGCAAGTACAGCAGCAAGCAAGTGAAGGACTTGCATGCAATTACGAAAAATATTGTCTTTGTCGATTCTTCTCCTGATGAAGAGAAATTTGATTCCGTTGTGATTGACTTTGAGAAGGCAACCGAAAAGATCCTTAACTATTTTCTAGAAAAAGGTCATGAACGAGTTGGGTATATTGGCGGCAGGGAAGTTTTCAAAGATAAAACTTCCAAAATAGAAGACCCTAGGGAAAGGGCGTTCAAGCGCTATTTAGCAGAAAAAGACTCATTAAATGAAGCGTTTATGTACATTGGTAATTTCACCGTGGATGCCGGCCATACCTTGATGAAACAAGCCATCCAGGAACACGGAGAAAACCTGCCCACCGCTTTTTTTGCCGGGAATGACTCGATTGCAGTCGGTGCTCTCAGGGCTTTACTGGAGGAAGGAGTCTCAGTTCCAGATCGTGTGAACATCATTGGTGTAAACGACATCAGCATATCCAAATATGTATTTCCTTCACTCAGTACCATAAAGGTTTATACTGAACTCATGGGAGAAACCGCAGTCGATACATTGTTGGAAAGAATAGAAGGCAGAAAAACAGCCAAAAAAATACTCATCGCAACAAAACTCATAATTAGAAATAGTAGTTTCTAATTTTCTAATCCAAAACAGGCCAATTTGTCCACCCTAGGTGGAC
Organism: Neobacillus bataviensis; assembly: GCF_019969725.1. The sequence goes on along the minus strand of NZ_JAHXYW010000011.1, from coordinate 85,890 downwards.
AAATTGGCCTGTTTGTCTTTTTGTGGTGCCTGACACCCTTATTTAGTTAGAGAGTGGACTGCCAGCCATTCCATGATGGTTGTGGTTTTGCCGTTAATGGTGTCTGTTGGTTTGTTGTTGTAAACGTAAATCCATGACCAATGTCCGTTGTATTGGAATGGGGTTCCATCGGCATTTTGGTATAAGCTGGTTGTATCGTGCACATCATCAAATAGTGATAAGTGAATATCAGCTGCTCCTGCTTGGACTAGGCGGTTATAGGTCGGGACTGTGTTGATGGCAACTGGCAATGTCGTATCGTTTTTTGCAGCTGTAAACCATATTGGTGTCTGCTTGATTTTTTCGATGTCTGCGTCTGAAATCAATGAATCATTTAATCCTTCACAAACGGGATAGGCTGCTGCAAAATATCCTGGATAATCACGGACCATAAGCATGGTCATGTAACCGCCATTGGACGCTCCGCCAATATAGATTCTGTTTGGATCAACGTCCGGATTTTTGGCAACATAATCATTGATTAACGCCATAAGGGCCTGCTCATATTTGGAAGTTCCATCTGCTCTTCCATTCAAACCATCCATCCAGTAGGTTGGTGCCTGAGGTGCTAAAACATATGCACCATGAAAATAAGATTGAACTTCATCCGTAGCGAAGGTCACAGCTTTATTCGCAGCCAGCGGGATGGTTGCATCTGTGCCGCCCTCTCCACCTCCATGCAGCCAGATGACTAATGGATTCCTTTCCTTATCTTTTTCCGGTGCAAGGCTTGCATAGGTTAAGGAGACATTATCATAAGTGGCTTTACCTGTTGTAAAATCATCCACAAGTTCCCTTGTTTCTCCGGCAAATGTATCAACCACTAATCCAGAGACTGTTCCGGCACTGGTTTCTATATCTTTTTGCTGGGTGATGGTATATTTACTATCAATCCAATCATTAAATCGAGTACCGGCAAAATCATAGTTAAGAGGTGATCCCAAGGATACGTTTGGTCCAATTTTCATTTCCAAAACTACATATTTCCCCATTCCTACAACGGGATTCCCATCTTTATCAGAAACATAGGCCTTTGTAACGGTTCTGTCGCCTTCCTCTAAGAACGGTGTTTTCAACCTTTTATCACTTCTAACAACATGTACTTTGAAAGTATCTGTTGTCACGGAGTCTTTAGGAATTGGCCTTCCTACATTAATGATTACTTTAGTAATCGCTGCTCCCCAATCTTCAATTTCTGTAACAGTATGATATGATGTTGGCTGTGTTTCTATTTGCTTAGCAAAAACGTTTGTATTGAAAGATAAAGTTAAGGTTGCCGCCATCGTGGCTAACATTGCCTTTTTTTTGATTTTTTTTAGCATTTCCACTCTACCTCCAAATGTTTTATCCGTTTCGTAAATCGTGATAAACCTATAAACTACTGGTTAAACTTTGATATTCTATCTAATAGCACATCAGGTCCGTTGTTATTGTCTACTTCGGCAACGATATTATTGTCGACTTTAAATTCGATTGTCCCTTTGATATCGGCAGAAGAAGCTCCAATCTTGAATTTATATGTGCCTTTTTCAACTATCCATAAGGAAGTAGATTGATCAAACGAAGCAATATCTTTTGGATCAATAAAGAAGTTGAATGTTTCTTTTTGTCCTGGCTTTAGTTCGCGCGTTTTTCCGAAGGCTTTAAGCTCAAGGGCTGGTTTCTCCAGCTTCCCATCAGGTGCACTTACATATAATTGTGGTGCCTCTTTACCGGCATTAGTACCAGTGTTCGTTACTTTAAACGAGACTTTGATTTTAGTAGATAGGTTGTCTTTATTTAATTTAAAGTCGCTATAATCAAATGTCGTGTAGGAAAGTCCGTAGCCAAACTCATATGCAGGCTTGACATTAAAAGTAGAATAGTAGCGGTAGCCAACGTAAATATCTTCTTGGTATTTTACTAAGTTTGGATTGCCGTCAGAGCTTGGGAAGTTTGCATAACTTGGCGCATCCTCCAAACGAACTGGGAAAGTCTCTGGAAGTTTACCAGATGGATAGGCCTTGCCAGAAAGAACATCTGTAAGAGCATTACCAGCTTCCATCCCTGGCTGCCAAGATAATAAAATCGAGTCAACGGAATCTCTCCAGCTTACGGTGTTAAACGGAGCACCAACGTTTAAGACTACTACCACCTTTTTATTAACAGCGTGATAGGCAGCAGAAACTTTTTGGATTAGAGCTGATTCTTTTGCTGACGGTTCAAAGGTTGTCGCATTTCCATCTGCCCCTTCTCCAGATCCCCTGGCAATTACTATCACACCAATATCTGAATTCTGAGCCATATATGCAGAATCTTCAGCGGTAAGATTTTCATTGATTTCTGCACCACCGGCGTTCGTTTTAACTGGTATATATCCACCATTTATCAAACCTTCTGGAAGTTGAACAGAATGGGTTGGTGTAACATAGGCGCTTCCGGTTCCCATTAGGAACATCTTAGAAGCCGCATTATCTGTGGTACACGCTGATGCAGGCGTACCAAATCCGCAGCTTGGCATCGTATAAGAGTTACCAACTATACCAACCTTTTTGACCTTTTTATCGAAAGGAAGCGCTTTATTCTCATTTTTTAATAAAACCATACCTTCTGGTGCTGCTTCTCGTGAAAGTTTTGCATCCGCAGCAGCAAGGTCCGAGCTTACGCTTAGTTTCGAATTATCTACTGTACTTAATTGTTTAAATGTTGGGGATTTGACAACTAAGGTAAGAATATTTTCAATTGCTGTATCGAGTTTTTCCTCAGGGAGTGAACCATCTAAAATTGCCGCTTTTACCGCTGCCTTACCAACGGCATTTAAACTTGGCATGGACAAATCATTACCGCCGTTTAACATGGCAGTACCATTGTTTTTCGAGCCGCCCCAATCGGTCATGACCATCCCATTAAAGCCCCAGTCACTTCTTAATACATCATTTAGAAGCCAGGAGTTATGGGCTGAGAAAGGGCCGTTAATAGAATTATAGGAACTCATCACTGTCCATGGCTTTGCTTCTTTCACTACACGCTCGAATCCAGCTAAATATATTTCTCTTAGAGCTCGCTCTGAAATAATCTCGTTTACTGACTGTCTATTCGTTTCTTGGTTATTAGCGGCAAAGTGCTTCATACTTACACCAACACCTTGGTCCTGGACCCCTTTAGTGAACTGTGCAGCCATTTCACCACTTAGAACTGGATCTTCTGAATAATATTCGAAGTTCCTGCCGCCACGAGGATCCCTATGTATATTCAAGGCAGGTCCTAAAATAACATCCACACCATAATCTAGTGTTTCTTTTCCCATTGCTGAGGCCACATTATACATTAAATCTTTATTGAAGCTAGAAGATAGAGCGGTTGGAATTGGGAAACCTGTTGTTGACTTATTGGCTGTTGATCCAAACCTGAGCCCGGCAGGACCATCAGCAAACGTTAGTTTTGGAATACCGAGACGTGGAATAGCAAACGTGCCTCCAGCAGCACCTGTTACCGCTGCACCCGCTCCTCCAATTAAATCGACCTTTTCGTCCAGCGTCATCGCTTGGATAACTGCTGGAATGGAAGCTTGGTCAACCAAGATCGGTGTCTGCTCCTGCAATGCATCAGCATTCTGTGTACTGCTGTTATCTTTTGCAACTTCAGTAGAAGATGAAACTTGCGCCGCCGGCTGTTCCGCCGCAAACACACTTCCGGGTACTGCTGATGATAGAAGCATAAGACTGAACATAGAAGTACTTAGAACCTTGTAGTAACTCTTCACAAATATTCCCCCATCAAAAAATGTAAGTGCTTACAAGAAAAAGGTTAGCATGCAGGGGGATTCTTCCATAAGTTCAAAAAATAGCATTAAATTGTGATTATCTAAACTATTTTGCTGTTATCTGAAAATTCGGTTATAAATAAAAAAATCAAGCATATTTCCGCCTGAATTGTCTACAATATCTGACATGACTATTATCCTAGCTTTGTCGAACCTTGTAATATGGCAATTTTTTAGAAATAGATGACAAAAAAATGAAGAAATACACAATTTAATCCAGATTATTACTAATATTCAAAATAATCAAAAATAGATTAAACTAGCATTTGAAAGCGTTTTAGAAACCAAAACCAAATTTGAAAGGAGATTTATAATGTTAAAAAATTGGAAAAAGAGAAAAAGAACCAAATTACTAGCTTTTACGGTTGCCTCAACAATAGCTCTCTCAGGACTCACCTATGACATTGCTTCTGCTCAAGTTCCGACCTCTTCAAATGCTTCAGAAACAGTGAATCAAAGCCAAACATCATCTAAAATTACAACAACTGCTGCCCCCTACTTAACAGACGCGGCATCTATTGACAGCGTCATTCATGCCATGACCGTTGATGAAAAGGCAAAATTTGTAGTGGGTGTAGGAATGCCTGGATTCGGAGGGACACCTCCATTTGAAGTAACTGGTGCGGTAGGTGGTACATATGGAATCCCTCGATTGGGAATACCTGAGCTTCGTCTCGCTGACGGGCCGGCAGGACTTAGAATCAGGCCATCAAGACCAGGCCAAACACAAACTTATTATGCAACCGCTTTCCCAATCGCTACAGCACTAGCTTCGACATGGGATCCTGCAACAGTAGAAGCTGTAGGTAGAGCTCAAGGAAATGAAGTGAAAGAATATGGTGTCGACCTTTTATTAGCACCGGCACTCAATATTCATCGTAACCCATTGAACGGACGAAACTTTGAATATTATTCGGAGGATCCTTTAATCGCAGGGAAAATGGCTGCAGCAATGGTGAACGGAGTACAATCAAACGGTGTTGGAGCAACAATTAAGCACTTCGCTGCTAATAATCAGGAAACAAAACGAAATAGTATTGATACCGTCGTATCTGAACGAGCATTAAGGGAGATTTATCTAAAAGGTTTTGAAATCGCTGTCAAGGAATCGAATCCATGGTCTGTTATGAGTTCCTATAACAAACTCAATGGAACGTATACTTCTCAAAATGCAGATTTATTAACAACTGTATTGCGTAAGGACTGGGGCTATAAAGGCTTTGTTATGACAGACTGGTTTGGCGGAGATAATCCGGTTGAACAAATGAAAGCAGGTAATGACATGATCATGCCAGGTTCCACAGCGCAATCTGATCTGATTAAAACAGCTGTGGAAAGTGGAAATTTGGAAGAAAAGGTGCTTGATCGCAATATTAAGAACATCCTTCAGATTCTGATCCAAACTCCTGAGTTTAAAAAGTACCAAAACTCAGACAAGCCTGACTTGGCTGCACATGCTCAAACCGCTCGAAAAGCCGCTGCAGAAGGTATGGTTCTCTTAAAGAATAACAAGATGCCATTGCCAATAAGCAAGGATGAGAAAATCGCATTATTCGGTAATACACAAATTGAAACAGTTAAAGGCGGAACCGGCAGCGGTGATGTTAATGCTGCCTATATCACTTCAATTGTAGATGGATTAAAGAGTGCCGGATACCAACTAAATCAAGGAATATTGCAGGAATACAAGACATATATTGATAACTTGCGCTCACAGGATCAGTATAAGATTAAACCAAGTCCATGGGGCGAGGATTTTGGCAAGCTTATCCCAGCAATCCCTGAAAAGCCTCTAGCAGATAGCGAAATTGCCACTGCTTCCAAAGAATCGGATATCGGCATCATTGTCATAGGTCGAAATTCTGGAGAAGGTGCTGATCGTACAGTTGTAAAAGGGGATTTCCTATTAAGTGATGCAGAGGAAGACATGATTTCAAAAGTTTCAGCGGAGTACCATAAGCAGGGGAAGAAAGTAGCTGTTATTTTGAATATTGGCGGACCTATCGAGGTAGCCAGCTGGCGGGATAAAGTTGACTCTATTCTTTTAGCTTGGCAGCCAGGCCAAGAAGCAGGATATGCTGTTGCCGATGTTATTTCCGGTAAAGTCAACCCGTCCGGAAGATTAGCATCTACCTTCCCTGTAAAATACAGTGATGTGGCATCGGCCAATAGCTTCCCAGGTACACCTGCAGAGAATCCAACACAGGTCGTATATACCGAAGATATTTTTGTCGGTTACCGCTACAATACTACGTTCGGTGTGAAGCCTGCCTATGAATTTGGGTATGGATTGTCCTATACAAACTTCAACATTGGTCATGTGAATATTAGTGAAGGCAAGAAATTCAATGACAAGCTTAAAGTATCAGCTTTAGTAGAAAATACAGGTGAGCTTTCTGGAAGGCAAGTAGTTCAAGTATATGTTTCCGCTCCAGATGGGAAGCTTGAAAAACCAGCTGTTGAACTAAAAGCCTTTGGAAAGACTAAGGAGCTTAAGCCACACCAGCGTCAGTTGCTCCAATTCGAACTTAATGCGAAGGACCTTGCTTCTTTTGATGAGGAGAAAAACGCATGGGTTCTTGAAAAAGGCACCTATACAGTAAAGGTGGGGGCCTCTTCAGAAAACATTAATGGAACGGCTGCCTTTACCGTCGATCATGATATGATTGTCGAAAAAGTAAGTGATGCATTGGCTCCGAAAGTGGATTTTGAACGCCTTACGAAATAAAAGGGTGTTATTAAGAAAGTTTACGAAACCAGCCTTCATGAATGAAAAGTGAAGGCTGGTTTTCTTCTGCCCAATAAAAGGTCATTGTCGATTTTTGGTATGTTCCGTATAATAGCCTTAATTGGAAGGCATAGGGATTGGGAGGTTTTATGAGCAAAATAACCCTAATAGCTTATACATTTGGTATTCTATTTTTTTTAGTAAGCTGTTCTTTTGCAAGTTTTTATGGATATAAAGTAGTCACACATGAATTGCCAAAAGAAGAAATGACTAAGGAAAAGTTTCAATATCACCTTGTCCTTGTTCCAGAGGAACTAGATAACGAGTATTGGAGACTTGTTGAAAGAGGGGCAAAGGCTGCAGCTAAAGAATACGGGGTGCTGCTAGAGTATGCAGGGCCAAAGCAGGCAAACATTGAAGACCATGTAAAAACGATTGAAATGTCTGCAGCTTCTAAAGTCGATGGAATTATGACGCAGGGGCTGAGTGACGAACAATTTACCCCGCTGATTAATCGGGTTGTTGCCAAAGGAATCCCTGTCATTACAGTCGATACGGATGCAGCTAATAGCAAGCGATTAGCTTATATTGGAACGGATAATTATTATTCCGGGTTTTTAGCTGGAAAAGCTTTGATAGCGGATACAAAGGGAAAAGCCAATGTCGCTATCATCACGGGAAGTTTTTACGCTAATCATATGCAACAACGGGTAAAGGGGTTTCAGGATGCAGTAAAAGGAGAAAAAGGAATCCATATTGTTACGATTGAAGAGTCAGAGATTAGCAGAGTAAAAGCAGCAGAAAAGGCAAATCAAATTTTACAAGATTACCCTGAGGTCAACGCCTTTTTCGGGACAAGTGCTTTGGATGGCATCGAAATCGCACATGTCGTGGAGAAATATAAGATGCAAAATAAAATTTATATCATTGGCTTTGATACTCTTCCTGAAACTCTGGATTATATTCGAAAAGGGACGATTAAGGCAACAGTTGTTCAGGAGCCCTATCAGATGGGATACGAAGCTGTAAGAATGATGATTAATCTCATCAAGGGGATTAAAGTACCGCCTATTGTTCATACGAACACTAGGATAATGAGAATAACAGACCTACCAGTGAGTAATCCCGGCAGAATGCGGGAGGTTAAATGATGTTATTTAGGATAAGATCGAAATTACTCCTTTATTTTATTGTCCTTGTCGTGTTGTTAACTTCTGTAGGATTCTTTTTTTATAACAGCAGTGAAAAATTAGTGAATGAATACGATAACAGCTTTGAACGATTTCTCCTGCTGAACAATATCTCACAACGAACAAATTTAATTACCGAAAAGCTCCACGCTTATATTTTAGAAAAAGATGAATCCTATCTAAAAGACTATCGAAAAGAAAAGGTAAAGCTGATAAAGGACCAAAAGCGGCTTTTTAAAGTCATTAACACAAATGATATTACACTCTCAAATTATAACAATATGATTGATAGCTTTTTAGATGAAGGTGATGCGACTGTTGGCGCATCTCAAAAAGATGAGATTAACCAATATTCAAGTCATTTTAATGAAGTATTAAAAATTAACTCCTTCCTTCAAGAAAGCACACTAGCATTGTTAAATAATAAGCTGACGGACTATCAAAAGTTTTATAATCAAATGGAACAGCAAAACCATTATTATAAGCTTATGTCGATTTCCTTGTTTGCGGCTGCGTTTTTCCTTAGCACTTTGCTGGCGTTATGGATATCTGGCGGGATTACCAAGCCGATAAGATTGTTATCACAGGCAGCGAAGCAAATTTCGAAAGGAAACCTATCCGGCGAGGATATTAAAATCACCACAAAAGACGAGCTCAAGCCATTAACGGAAACGTTTAACCAAATGCGGGCAAACCTTAGGCAGCTCGTGACAGAAATCAAACAACAGGGAGAACTGGATAAACTTTTAAAAGAATTGGAGTTAAAGAGTCTGCAAAACCAAATTAATCCTCACTTTTTATTCAATACATTGAATACGGTTTCAAAAATGGCCTACTTGGAGGAAGCGGAACACACCTCGAGATTGATTGAAGCCGTTGCGGCCCTGCTGCGGTATAATCTGAGTGATTTAGATAAAGCGGCAACGCTTAGAGATGAGGTCCGGATTGTAAAAGAGTACTTTTTTATCCAAACAACGAGATTCGGGGAGCGGATTCAATTTATCACGGATATAGAGGATGATTGTTTAGATATCGAGATTCCAAGTTTAACGCTCCAGCCGCTCATCGAGAACGCTTTTATTCACGGTGTTGAGGAATATGAAGAAAATGCCGAAATTCGCTTAAATATATACAGGCAGCGGGACCGGATTTATGTGGAAGTCATTGATAACGGCGAAGGGATGGACACCGCCACGAAAAACAAATTGCTTCAATATGCGGAGGGCTCCATCACTGAAGAGGGATATGAACGTGAAAAATCAAAAGGGCATTCCAATGGGATTGGCGTGAAAAATGTAATTAGAAGACTACAGCTTTTTTACCAGCGAAAAGACATAGTTGAAATTGAGTCAGAATTGAAAAAAGGAACAAACTTTAGACTGACAATTCCTGTCGCGGCCAAAGGGGGAAGCGAGCTTGTTGAAAGTTCTTATAGTGGACGATGAAGTTCTTGAAAGAAAAGCAGTTGCCAAAATTTTAAAAAACTCTTCAGAAGACGTAACGGTGATTGGCGAGGCCCCCAATGGGAGAAAGGCGATAGAAATGGCAGCGGAGCTGCGGCCGGATATCATTTTTATGGATATCAAAATGCCCGGAATTGATGGCGTACAAGCCGTGAAGGAAATTAGAAAATTCGATGCGGGCATCCGCTTTATCATGGTTTCTGCCTTTAATACCTTTGAATATGCCAAAGAAGTGATGCAGCAGGGAGTGAAGGAGTACATCTTAAAGCCGAGCAGCAAGCAGGATATTCTTGATGGCCTTAAGCGTGTAGCTGATGACATCCATGCAGAGAGAAAACAAACAGAAGAGCAGCACACCTTGCGGGAAAGCTTGAACCGGGCTGTTTCGATTGCCCAAAAAGAATGGGTAACATCGCTGTTAATGAACCAAGTCCAGGATATTACCTTTGATGAATGGGGGCAGTTGCTGGGGGCAGAAATTATTTCGGGCAACGTGATGCTCTTTTCTTTGCAGCCAGCAGGTAAATCTGAATTCACAAACAATGAAAAACAAAATTGGTATTCATGGCTCAAGGATACCCTTAAATCCGCTGTGAAAAAGCACGAGATCATTATTGGACCCATTACAGACCTACAAGTGCCAGTTTTATTCCTAACATCAGAAAAACTCCATTTCAAAACGAATGCTCAACTTATCTGTGATAACCTGATTAATTTTTTCAAAAAAGAAAACTTTTCAGGAGATATACGGATTGGAATCGGACATCCATACAGCCAGGCAAAAGAGCTCAATAAATCATATCATGAGGCGGTTTTGGCGTTGGAGCAGCTTGCTAAAACACCTAATCGTAAGTATTTATTTTGCGATAAGCAGGGAAATGCCTTTGAATTGCCTGCTGAATCTGGTTTTCTTGAGATAGAAAAGAAGCTGTTAGATGCCGTTCGGCAAGGGGATGTCAATCAGGTGCTGTTCATTTTTGATTCGTTTGTGACAAAGGTCGAAACGAACAAGGATTTAAAAGCTTCATTGGTAAAAAAATCCTTTAATGAATTGTTTATTCTCATATCTCGAATGCTCCATGATTTAGGCATTATCTATGAAGGAAATCCTGTAATCGAAGGGCAGGAGGATATCGGGTTGATTTTTGAAAAAGGGAAAAAACATTTACTTGCGGTCGTGCAGCAGGTTCAGATTTGGCGCAACAATCATGCCAAGGGAATGCTGCATAAAGCGAAGGAATATATTGAAAAGCATTATGCCGAAGCGATTACCTTGGAATCTGCAGCAGAATATGTAGAACTCAGCCCGTTTTATTTTAGCAAGCTATTTAAAGATCGATTCGGGATGACGTTTATTGATTACTTGACGGAAATCCGAATCAAGCATGCCAAGGCTGAAATGGTCGACCCGGCCAAAAGCTTAAAAGAAATCTGCTATTCAGTAGGCTACAAGGATCCTAACTATTTCAGCCGTGTATTTAAGAAGGCAACAGGCCTATCCCCAACAGAATTTCGAAAAGTAACAGTAAGTTAATCTCTAAAAAAGACCAATTCGCGATTGGTCTTTTTTTTATTACAGTATTGTTGCAAACGATTACAAAATAATCTAGATAATCACAAATATGTGCTATAGTTTTGAACTATTGCTAACATTCTCCTGATGCTAACATATGTGTAAGGGCTTACAGGGGGACTGAGTTAAGCAGATTCTTAGTGCTTACCAGAGTCTTTATAAAAAGTAAAAGGAGAATGATTACATGTTGAAAAAGAAAAAAGGCTTAGTTCTATCATTAACAATTGCATCTAGTATTCTATTAGCTGCAGGCTGCAGCAGTTCAACCAGCGGGTCTGGCGATTCTGCAGGCAGCAAAGACAGTAAACTTCCTGCAGTAGGTGCAACCATCTATAAGTTTGACGATAATTTCATGAGCTATGTACGCCGTGCGATGGAGAATTCCGCAAAAGGCAAAGTAAACCTAATGCTGAACGACTCGCAAAACGACCAAGCAAAACAAATTGAGCAAGTGGACACACTGATCGCAAAAGGTGCAAAATCTCTTGCTATTAACCTAGTAGATCCTAAAGCAGCACAAACTATTATTGACAAAGCGAAACCAAAAAATATTCCAGTAATCTTCTTTAACAAAGAGCCGGATGCCAATGTTTTAGCAGGCTACGACAAAGCTTACTATGTAGGAACAACTTCGTCTGAATCAGGTGTCATCCAGGGTGAATTGATTGCAAAAGCTTGGGAAGCAAACAAAGCTAAATGGGATAAAAACGGCGATGGCAAGCTTCAATACGTATTACTAAAAGGTGAGCCAGGACACCCAGATGCGGAAGCACGTACGAAATTCGCAGTTGATACTATAAAAGAAAAAGGTATTCAAGTTGAAGAATTAGCAATGGATACAGCTATGTGGGATGCAACAAAAGCAACTGAGAAAATGGATGCTTGGTTAGCAAAATACAGCGACAAAATTGAATTTGTTATCGCTAATAACGATGGTATGGCACTTGGAGCAATTGCTTCTCTTGAAAAAGCTGGATTCTTCTCTGGCGACAAATTCATGCCAGTTGTAGGTGTTGACGCGATTCCGGAAGCACTTGAAATGATTGAAAAAGGCAAAATGGTTGGTACAGTCTTAAATGACGCGAAAAACCAAGGTAAAGCAACAATCGAGCTTGCTACGAATGCAGCAAAAGGCAAGGATGTTCTAGACGGAACTTCTTGGAAGCTTGACGATAAGAAAGCAGTCCGCGTTCCTTACGTTGAAGTAACAAAAGACAACATCCAAGTTGGTAAAGACGCTTATAAGTAAGAAAAGTGGAAGCGCCAGTCCAGGGCTTAGCCCTCAGGCGCTCCTCGAACGAAGGAAAAGAAGCTGCTTTTCCTTCGTTCGGGGCATTGCTTCAAAGAGTACCCCCTTTGAAGCAGGACTTCGCCCTATATATTTGATAAAAGAATCCTTTTAATGAATAGATATGAGACGAACTTTCAGGGTCTCATATTTTTTAAATGGTTAAGTGAGGAGGTTCGCTCATGTCAGAAGCTAGTTCAACTAATTTACTTGAAATGCTGAATATAACGAAACGATTCCCTGGCGTTATCGCCCTTAATAATGTATCTCTCAAAGTGAAGGCGGGATCTGTGCATGCTTTGATGGGTGAAAACGGGGCAGGTAAATCAACCTTAATGAAATGCTTATTCGGAATTTATTCTATGGATGATGGCAAAATTCTTTTTGATGGAAAAGAGGTTTCCTTTGTCAATTCAAAGCAGGCGCTTGAAAACGGCGTTTCCATGGTGCACCAGGAATTGAACCAGGTACGCCAGCAAAATGTAATGGATAATTTATGGCTCGGCCGTTATCCGAAAAAAGGTATTTTTATAGATGAAAAGAAAATGTACGAGGACACGAAAGCGGTTTTCAAAAGCCTTGATATTAACATCGATCCGCGAAGCAAGGTCAGCACGCTTTCCGTTTCCGAGATGCAGATGGTGGAAATCGCCAAAGCCGTCTCTTACGGTTCTAAAATCATCGTAATGGATGAGCCTACCTCATCTCTAACAGAGAATGAAGTTAACCATCTTTTTAAAATCATCAAAAAGCTGCAAAGTGATAATGTTGCCATCATCTATATCTCGCACAAAATGGAAGAGATTTTAAAGATTTCCGATGAAGTCACCATCATGCGTGATGGTCAGTACATTGCGACAAAAAGCGCGAAAGAACTAACGACTGACGAAATCATTAAACTGATGGTTGGTCGTGATTTATCACAGCGCTTCCCTGCAAAAATCAACACGCCGGGAGATATGATTTTAAAGGTTTCTAACTTAACCGCAGAAACGCAGCCTTCCTTTGTGGATGTAAACTTTGAACTCCGAAAAGGAGAAATTTTAGGAATAGCAGGTCTCGTAGGCTCGAAGCGGACGGAGGTCGTAGAATCGATTTTTGGAATGAGAGCCTTGAAATCCGGAACGATTGAATTACATGGTAAGGCGGTCAACAATCATTCACCGCAGCATGCCATTAAAAACGGCTTTGCCCTTGTGACGGAAGAAAGAAGGTCAACCGGTATCTTCCCTGAATTAAGCATCAGCTTTAACTCGATTATTTCTAATATGGGTCAATACCGTAAAGGTCCATTCTTGTCTGATAGTAAGGTGAAGGAAGATACACAATGGGTGATTGATTCGATGAAGGTTAAAACACCTACACAAAAAACATCAATCGGAAGTCTTTCTGGCGGTAACCAGCAGAAGGTTATTATCGGCCGCTGGCTGTTAACTAAGCCGGACATTTTATTGCTCGATGAACCAACACGGGGAATTGACGTAGGAGCTAAGTTCGAAATCTATCAACTTATTAACCAATTAGCAGCAGACGGAAAAGGCATCATCATGATATCTTCCGAGATGCCAGAGCTTTTAGGGGTTACAGATAGAATTTTAGTAATGAGTAATGGAAAAGCAGCTGGAATCGTGGAGACGTCTACAACTTCGCAAGAAGAAATCATGCGATTAGCAGCATTGTATTAGGAGGCGATGGAAATGAATACACAAGCTTCAAAAAAATCGAATGTATCAAAATGGCTTGTTGATAATGTTATTTATGTAGTTTTAATCCTATTGGTAGTCGGTATCGTCGTTGCTTCTCCTGATTTCTTATCGATGACCAACTTAATTAATATTTTGGCCCAATCTTCATCAAGGATCATCATTGCACTTGGGGTTGCCGGTATCTTGATTACAGCCGGTACGGACCTATCTGCTGGACGGATGGTCGGTCTTGCCGCCGTTATTTCAGCATCCATGCTGCAGGCTGGCGATTATGCGTATAAGATGTATCCTAACTTGCCTGATCTGCCGCTATTTGTACCGATTTTAATCGCAATGGCTGCAACTGGCCTAATAGCTGCCTTAAATGGTGTGATTGTATCTAAATTTCATGTTCCTCCTTTCATCGCTACATTAGGTATGATGATCGGTGTATATGGTTTAACTTCGATTTACTTTGACCGCCCGCCATATGGAGCACAGCCTATCGGCGGATTAAGTGAAAAATTTACAACCTTTGCCCAGCGCGGAATTAAAGTTGGTTCATATGAATTCCCGTATCTCATTCTTTATGCCATTATCGTTTCTATCATTATTTGGGTGATTTGGAATAAAACACAGCTTGGTAAAAACATGTATGCGATTGGCGGTAACCCAGAAGCAGCTAAGGTATCTGGTGTAAACGTCGCAAGAAATCTTATCATTATTTATACGATTGCCGGTCTTCTTTACGGCTTAACTGGTACACTTGAAGCTGGCCGTGTCGGCAGTGCAACAAACAACACTGGTAACATGTACGAACTAGATGCGATCGCAGCCTGCGTAGTCGGCGGCGTATCCCTATCAGGCGGTATCGGATCCGTTCCCGGCGTAATCACAGGGGTTCTCATTTTCCAAGTTATCAACTACGGATTAGCCTTCCTAGGAGTAAGCCCATACATCCAATTCATCGTCAAAGGTCTAATCATCATCGTCGCAGTCGCATTTGACATGCGCAAACATGCAAAGAAAAAATAAAAGAGTGTCAGGCACCACACGTGGACATTTGTCCAAGTGTGGTGCCTGACACCTTTTTATGTCAACTTACTGTTAGTTGGCTCTTTCTCGTTATTAGGAATTATTCAATCCTTGTGTTACGGATTTTTGAATAATCATTTTGGTAGGTACAATCGTTCGACTACTTGTTGGTCTGTTCCCTTTAATCTTGGCAAAAAGGAGTTTAGATCCCATATCGCCTAATTTATTTACCGGTATTTCAATTCTCGTCAGTGATGGCGATAGGAATGCGGAAATACTCGGATTACTATAACCAACAATCGATAAATCACTAGGAATCAAAATGCCATTTTCTATCGCTGACTTATAAAGACCCATAACTTTTAAATCATCTGTCGCAAAGACGGCAGACGGCCGGTTGGGAGAAAGCAGCAGCTTTTTAGCTGATTCATAGGCTGAATCCACTGTATAACCGCTATTAATTATCCATTCCTCTTTAACGGGCAATCCAAATTCCTTTAAACAGTCCTTATATCCTTCTAATCGGTCTACCGAAACATGATAATCCAGTGGTGAATGCAAACATGCGATGTCACGATGGCCCTGTTCAATTAAATACTTAGTCAAGTCGTAACTGTCTTGGTAGTTATTCGTGTCAACCGAAAAAATGTTGTTATATTCCCCATCTACTCTTCCAATAACGACAATGGGAATGTTAAAAACATCTAGTTGTTTGAAAAAGTTCTCGTTCGCAGGAGAACTTAACATAATAATTCCTTTTATCATTTTTTCTTTTATTTTAGTAATGCATTTTTCTAGTTCATCTTTACTGTTTCTCGATGTCTGAATAATTACATCAAAATTTTCTTCCTCCGCTTTTGAAGAAATTCTGTGGATGATTTCAGAGAAAAAGGGGTTATTAGCGGTCGTTTTTGCCGATCGAGAAACAACCATAATAGCATCAAACCCAGTAGAAAGTGCACGGGCCAATTTGCTAGGCTGGTAATTTAATTCTTCGATCGCTTTTAATACACGTTCCCGGGCTTCCTCAGAAATATTGCTTTGATTATTAAGTACACGAGATACAGTAGACTTCGAAACATTTGCAACACGGGCTATATCATAAATAGTGTGCACGAATATTTCGCCCCCTCTGTAATAGTATCTAAAGAAAAAATATTTTTTTTATCATTTGATGGAAATATGAATTGAAGGTTGCGGCAAAAATCCAGCAGCCAACATGTATTTGTATGAGTGGGAGTTTAATTACATAATTTGAGGTGAGAGCAATATACGATACATTATATTGATGATTGTCCAATGTAGCAATATAAATATTTTGCTAATTACTATTAACTTTTATCTGTTGACAGAAAACGTTTTCTGTAATATATTTACGTCGTGGGAGCGGTACCAAAGACTAGCAAAGTGTAAAACTCTCTTTTTTTAACATTGCTGGGAGCGGTACCAAAAATTAATAATTAATGTTCAAAAATTTTTTTAATCTTTCTGGGAGCGGTACCACAAACAAAATATTTAATAGAATCATATTTTTTTAATTACACTGGGAGCGGTACCACAAATGGAGGAATTTATGAAGAAAATTAAAGAAAGACTTTCATTTATCTATGAAAACCAAAATATCGATTCAATTTTACAGCGAATCGAGGAACGCATTGCCATAACAAAACAGATGTCTCTTAAGCAAAGAAAACAAAATTGGGATGAAAAAGATGTTGTGCTGATTACGTATGGAGATCAATTTCAAGAACCAGATCGTCCGACTTTAGAAACCTTTAAAAAAATGTTTGATAAGCATCTTGCAGACAAATTTGAAATTGTGCATCTTCTTCCATTTTATCCTTACACATCTGACGATGGATTCTCTGTTGTCGATTATAAAAAAGTAAATCCACTCTTAGGAGATTGGAAGGAAATCGACCATTTGTCTCAATCAGCAAGAATCATGTTTGATGATGTTTGCAATCATATTTCGGCAAAGAGCGAATGGTTTCAAGAATATTTAAACGGAAACCCTGAATATCAGGATTTCTTCATCGAGATGGATCCCGCCACAGATTTAAGTGCTGTTACAAGACCAAGAGCTCTTCCATTATTAACAAAGTTTACATTGGCAAATGGCGAGGAAAAGTATATTTGGACAACCTTCAGCGAAGACCAGATTGATTTGAATTTTAGCAATCCAAACGTCCTTTATAGCATGATCGATGTATTACTGTTTTATTTGGAGCAAGGGGCAGAATATATTCGATTGGATGCAATCGGATTTATGTGGAAAGAGATTGGGACAACCTGTATACACCATGAAAAAACGCATGAGATTGTTAAGCTTTTCCGTGATGTCGCCGATGAGGCAGCCAAAGGGACGGTTATCATTACAGAAACAAACGTACCTCATAAGGATAATATTGCCTACTTCGGAAATGGATCGGATGAAGCACATATGGTTTATCAGTTCCCGCTGCCGCCTCTCGTGTTAAATGCCATTCACAAAGGGGATGCCAGTGCCCTTTCCAAATGGGCCAGTGATCTGCGACCAACAGAAGGGGAGACAACATTCTTTAATTTCCTTGCCTCTCATGATGGAATTGGGTTAAATCCGATTCGCGGCATCATTCCTGAAGAAGAGATATTGGCAATGGTAGAGGACTTGAAAAAAGAAGGAGCACTGGTCAACTATAAGAAAAACCCTGACGGCAGTGAAAGTCCTTATGAAATTAATGTGACGTACCTTGATGCGTTAAATAAACGGACAGATGATGATGATTTAAGAGTGAAGCGCTTTTTAGCGGCGCATTCTATTCTCCTGACTCTTCAAGGGGTGCCGGCAGTTTATATCCAAAGCATTTTAGGTTCCCGAAATGATTATAATGGAGTTTCTAAAACGGGAATGAACCGCTCAATCAATCGACAAAAATATGAAGTAATAGAAATCGAAGAGGAATTAACGAATCCTGAGTCATTAAGAAGTAAAATTTTCCGTGAATTAACTAAATTAATTCAAATTCGTAAATCGGAACCACTCTTCCATCCGAATTCAACTATGGCAGTCATGAATTTGGGAAAAGAAATATTTGCCTTTGATCGAATGAACTCAAAACATGAAAGCCTGTTTGTCGTACACAATATAACAAACGAACCGGTTGATTGCCGCTTAAATGGTACATTCTTAAATATCATTTCTGGTGAAACAGTAGTAATTAATAATAGTTTTACTTTAGCTCCATATCAATTTGTTTGGTTAAAGCCAATTATTTAGGGGGAGAACGAATGTTAAAAAAAGGCCTGAGTTTCGTATTTATTATGTTATTTGCATTTGCATTAACTGCATGCGGAAAACAGAATGCCGATGGAAAAACAACAATCGAATTTATGCACTCCTCTGTTGAACAAGAGCGTTTGGCTGTCATTAACGAATTGGTTGCAAAATTCGAAAAGGAAAATCCGGATATAAAAATAAAACAGATACCTGTAGAAGAAGATTCTTACAATACGAAAATTATTACCTTGGCAAGTGCTGGCAAACTACCAACTGTTCTCGAAGTGGGCCAGGATTATGCAAAAGTAATGGATAAAGAAGTACTGATTGACAAGAAAACCGTTAAAAAGATTATTACTCAAATAGGGGAAAAGAACTTCTATGAAGGTGCCTTAAAGTTAATGAGTACCGAAGATGGAAAAAGCTACACAGGTGTTCCAATCAGCGGCTGGGTTCAGGGGATCTGGTACAACAAAGAAATGCTTGCAGCTAAAGGATTTGCGGAGCCGAAAAATTGGGATGATATAGTTACGATTGCCAAAGCATTTACGGATAAAGCGAATAAAAAATATGGAATTGCCATGCCTACCGTTGAAGGCGGATTTTCTGAACAAGCCTTTTCTCAATTTGCTCTCTCAAATAATGCGAATGTGTTAGACAACAAAGGCAAGTTAAATATGAATACACCAGAAATGAAAGAGGCATTAACGTATTATAAAAAATTATCTCAGTATACGATGCCAGGATCGAATGATACCACCGAAGTAAAAGATGCTTTCATGAATGGAACGGCGCCAATGGCGATTTATTCTACTTACATTCTTCCTTCTGTATTTGAAGAAGGAAATGCAAAGAATATTGGATTTGCGATTCCAGCTGAGAAGAAAAAGGCAGTTTTCGGAACAGTTTCGGCACTTACCATTTCTTCTTTCTTAGATAAGGATAAAAAAGAGGCTGCTGCAAAATTTGTAGCCTTCATGTCTCAGCCTGAAAACATGACAAAATGGGTGTTAATGTCCCCAGGCGGCGCGCAGCCAGTAAGTAAACTCGTAACAGAAAATCAAAACTATCAGGCAAATGAAGTGGTAAAAGCTTTTGGTGAATTATCAACTGAAATAGCGGCATCCTTTAATGACATTCAAGTATTTGGTTTAGTAGATAGTAAAAATTTCTTGAAAATGGGTGACGTAACTAGTTCAGGAGCGATTCCTAAAATGGTTAACAGCGTTACAGTCGGTAAAAAAGATGTTAATCGAGAAATAAAAAATGCTGAAAAAACACTCGAAGAGGTTTTAAACAAAAAATAAGCAACACTGGGAGTTACCAAATCAGGTAATTCCCCGCTTTAAAGATTTTCCCAAAGGGAGGGTACCATGAAAACGAATATAAGTAAAAAGTCGGATATTAAATTGGCATTGGCTTTACTTTTTCCAAGTATCTTCTTGCTCCTGGTGCTTATTGCATATCCAATGGTCGCAAATATTCAACTCAGTTTCTTTGACCAGCCAATAAATCCAAGATTAAGTGCCACTTTTGTAGCATTAAAAAATTATATGGATATCCTGACAGACCCGGAATTCTTTACATCATTAGGGGTTACACTTTTGTACATGCTTTTGACGGTTGGAGGAAGTACAGCGGTCGGATTAGGAATTGCCATCTTTTTTAATCGTCCCTTTAAATTTCGTAAAACTGCCCGTTCATTAATTATTTTATCGTATGTAACACCATCGATTTCTTTAATCTTTGCTTGGAAATACATGTTTAATAATGGTTACGGTATTGTCAACTTTATTGGTGGAGATATTCTTCACTTGTTTAAGGAGGCCCCACTGTGGTTTGACAATCCGATAAGCAGCTTTTTCTTAGTGTCACTCTTTGCGATTTGGAGATATTTCCCTTATGCGTTTATTTCCTTTTTGGCCATCCTTCAAACGATTGATTCTACATTGTACGAAGCGGCTGAGATTGACGGGGCCAATGCATGGGAGAAATTTAAAATTGTCACGCTGCCGGCGATCATGCCTGTCCTATTAACGGTTGTAACATTACGTTCGATCTGGATGTTTTATATGTTCACAGATGTCTATCTCTTAACAAATAAAGTAGATATACTCGGTATTTACTTGTATAAAACAGCCTTTGCGTTTAACGATTTAGGCAAAGCAGCATCGATTTCTGTGATATTGTTCATTATTCTCTTTATTGTCATTATGATTGCAAGAAAGCGGGTGAATTTAAATGGCAATGGCTAGCAGCAAAAAGAATAAAGTAACGAAAACAGTAGGGTTTTATGCGGCACTTTTAGCCATTTTAATTGTTTGTCTGTTTCCATTTTTTGTGATGTTAATGACATCTTTTAAAAGTTCAAAGGAGGCGGTTTCAACAAGTCCGACCTTCCTTCCAAAAGAATGGACTTTACAGCACTATCTAGATATTTTCAATCCGGATATTTTTCCATACCTTGCCTATTTTAAAAATAGTTTAATGGTATCTTTAACTGCATCGATCTTGTCGGTTGCCATCGGAATTTTTGGAGCATATGCTCTTTCAAAACTTAACTTTAAAGGCCGATTGACTATTAATGCTAGTTTTTACGCAGTTTATATGTTTTCAGGTATTTTGCTTGTCGTTCCATTATTTAAAATCATCACGGGTTTAGGTTTATATGATACAAAAACTTCTTTAATCATTACGATGATTGTGCAAACATTGCCAACGGCCATTTTCATGTTGAAAAGCTACTTCGATACCATTCCAGTTGATTTGGAAGAAGCAGCCATGATTGATGGATTAAATCGGGTACAGATCATTTTCCATATCATTATTCCGTTATCGCTATCTGGGATCATTTCAGTATTTGTATATGCGTTTATGATTGCATGGAACGATTATCTATTTGCATCCATTTTCTTGTCGGATTCCGTCAATTTCACATTACCAATTGGATTATATGCGCTTTTTAGCACTCCAGATTATGTTTGGGGTCGTATGATGGCAGCATCGCTCGTCACAGCCTTGCCAGTTGTCATCATGTACGCCATTTCGGAGCATTTTATTAAAGGAGACGCCACAGCAGGCGGAGTTAAAGGCTAATTATTTTTATAAAACGAGAGGAAGTAATGAAATCATGAAAAAGCTAGTTGCCGTAGAACCAAGAAAAGCAGCATTGTTAGAATACGAAGATCGCCATGTACAGCCAAACGAAGTGAAAATTGATGTGGAATTTGCGGCACCTAAGCACGGAACGGAAGTTATTGATTTCCGAGGACTAACTCCTTTTATGGATGAAAATTTCAATGAAGAATGGCGCATGTTCATGCCTCGTGAAGAAGGTTCTGCACCTGGAATCGTATTTGGTGAATTCCAGCTTGGTAATATGGTTGTCGGAAAGATCGTTGAAATCGGCGGTGAAGTGACAGACTACCAATTGGGTGAAACCGTGTGTACCTATGGTCCAATCATGGAAACCGTGATTGTGAATGCCATTAATAATCACAGATTGCGTAAAATGCCTGAAGGGGCAAAATGGCAAAATGCCGTTTGCTACGATCCAGCTCAATTTGCTTTGAGCGGTGTGCGGGATGCCAATGTCCGTGCGGGTGATTATGTTGTGGTTGTAGGACTGGGTGCGATTGGTCAAATCGCGATCCAATTAGCGAAAAAAGCGGGGGCAAGCCTAGTGGTTGGGATTGACCCAATCAGCCATCGCTGCGATATCGCACTTCGAAATGGAGCAGATGTTTGTCTTGACCCAACTAAATGTGATGTGGGCTATGAAGTGAAAAAGCTGACAAACAAAATGGGTGCTGATTCCATCATTGAAACAAGCGGTAATTCTGCTGCCCTTCAAGGCGCATTAAGAGGCATCGCCTATGGGGGAACGATTTCCTATGTGGCTTTTGCCAAACCTTTCACAGACTTGAACTTTGGACGTGAAGCCCATTTTAATAATGCAAAAATTGTCTTCTCACGTGCTGCCAGCGAACCAAACCCAGATTACCCTCGCTGGAACCGCAAGCGAATTGAAGATACATGCTGGGAAATGTTAATGAACGGATACCTTAATTGCGAAGATATCATTGAACCAATTGTTACATTTGAGAGTAGTGCAGAAGCGTACATGGAATATGTAGACCAGCATCCGGAGCTAAGCATTAAGATGGGAATCGAATATAAAAAATAATCTGGTTTCAAGATTCATCACCATATCATCCAGCTAAGATCCATTTTAACGGGTTTTAGCTGGAATTCCGTAATTGGGAGGAATTTATCGTGAAAATCGGTACACAAAACCAGGCGTTTTTTCCTGAGAATATAAGAGAAAAATTCCGTTATTTAAAAGAAGTTGGCTTTGAAGGCTTTGAAATCGACGGCAAATTTTTAGTCGACCATTTAGATGAAATAAAAGAAGCGATTGCGGAAACAGGAATTCCTGTTACGACAGCCTGCGGCGGCTACAGCGGCTGGATCGGGGATTTCATTGAAGAACGCAGACTGAACGGTTTAAAAGAAATAAAACAAATACTTGAAGCACTAAAGGAAGTCGGAGGTAAAGGAATTGTCGTGCCTGCCGCATGGGGCATGTTCACATACCGCCTCCCGCCGATGGCGTCACCCCGGAGCCAGGCAGGTGATCGAAAGGCTGTCAGTGATTCCCTTATTTATTTGGATCGGATGGCGGAAGAAACAGGAACAACGATTTTCCTCGAACCATTAAACCGCTATCAAGACCATATGATTAACACTCTTGCCGATGCAAGAAGCTATATCGAAGAGAATAACTTAAAACATGTAAAAATCATAGCTGATTTTTATCATATGAATATCGAGGAAGATGGCATTTCGGAAGCCCTGCATCAACACCGTGATTTAATTGGCCATATCCACCTAGCAGATAATCACCGTTATCAGCCAGGAAGCGGATCCCTTGATTTCAAAAAGCATTTTAATCAGTTAAAGGAAGATGGGTATGACGGGTTCTTAACGATTGAGTGCCGTGTCAGAGGCAATGATCCAGAAGCTGAATATAGAAAAGCCTTACATCACCTAAAAGAATCATTAATTTGAGAGGCGATCTATTGTGAAAAAGAAGAGAGTCGCGATCATTGGAGCCGGACAGGTAGCAGAAAAGGTCCATGTTCCTAACTATCAGGCTAATGAAGAATTAGAAATAGTCGCTGCTGTTGGCCCAACCTTAGAGCGTGTGAAAAGTTTCGCGGAGCGAAATAGCATCCCTCGATTTTATACAGATGCTGCCGAAATGTATGCAGTTGAAAAGCCGGATATTGTTAGTGTCTGTACGCCCAATCGATTTCATTTTGAAAATGTTATGCAGGCTTTGGAAGCCGGCTGTGATGTGATGTGTGAAAAACCTCCAGCCATCTCGGCTGATGAAGCAAAATTGATGCAGGAGACGGCTGAAAAAAATAACTGCCTCCTCGCCTATAATTTTCATCATCGTTTTGCTGAGGATGTTTCAATCCTTCGCGAAAAAGTAAAAGAAGGGGTCCTTGGTGATATCTATGTCACCAAAGTACAAGCATTGCGCCGCTGTGGAATACCTGGCTGGGGCAGTTTTACGAATAAGGCGATTCAAGGCGGGGGACCACTTATTGATTTAGGTGTCCACATGCTTGATGCGGCTTTATATGTGCTTGGCTACCCGAAAATTGAGAAGGTAACAGCAAAGATGTTCCAGAAAATCGGCACAAAAAAATCTCATGGAACCCTTGGCGAATGGGATCCGGCAAAATTTGAAGTCGAGGATTCCCTGTTTGGGTTTATTGAGCTCGAAGGCGGTCGGCTGTTACAGCTGGAAACATCATTTGCCTTAAATATAAAAGAAACCTCGATCATGAATGTAGAGTTTTGCGGCGATCAAGCAGGAGCAACTCTTTTCCCTGCCCACATTTATACGGATGAAAGCGGGGAACTAGTGACACTTTTATCAAGAGAAGAGGCCGACCAGGACCGCCATCAAAAAAGTATGGCTGCTTTTATCGACAAATGTTTGGGGAAAAAGGCATTGGTCGCGGATGCAAGACAAGGATACATCATCCAACAACTAATCGAAGCTCTATATCAATCTGCTGAAAAAGGTGAAAGTGTATCCCTATGAAAAGAAATCAAGTAATTTACGACAATCAATTTGATTTACATGCGATAAATAAATATGCCAGTTTAATGACTTTGGGAAATGGTTACCTCGGCCAGCGTGGCACATTTGAGGAAGATTATTTTGAGCAAACCCGCGGGATGTATGTCGCGGGCATTTACAATAAAGCTTCTGTAAATGAACCATCCGATTTAGTAAATATGCCTGATTTATTAGGTATGAAAATTGAAATTGACGGTGAAATTTTCTCGATGATGAGCGGTGAAATTGTTTCCTATCAACGCAGTTTGAATCTGGAAACAGGGGAATTGAAACGCGAGCTGACATGGAAAAGCAATCAAGGCAGCAGGTTCCAATTTGTTTTTCAACGCTTTGTTGCGAAAGACAATCTGCATTTACTGGCATCGAGAATGACCGTAACGAGCCTGGATACAAACGCAGCGCTCAAAATTATTACCGGTATCAATGCTCAACAAACAAACTTTGGAAAACAGCATGTATTGGAAGATAAAGTTCGTGTAATCGATGAAGAAGTGATGCTGGGAGTCTATAAAACGACGGAATCCGGACATACGATTGCACTTGCAGTAAGTTGTCAATGCTCAGCTTCAAGTGATGTCTCATTTGCAGCGAAAAATCGCCAGCTGCTAACTACTATTAGGCACGACTTGGAAATACAAACTCCATTCATGGTTGAAAAATTCGCAACTGTTTTCACCTCGTTGGATCAAGGTGAGGCAGGACAAGATCCTGAAGCCGCAAGTATTCAGGAGTTAAAGGTAAATGCGCCATACGGTTATGATGCCTTACTCGAGAAATCCGCCCTTAAATGGCAGGAGTTTTGGAAGGAAAAACGTGTTCAAATTACGTCGGCCAACCCATTTGACCAGCTGGCAATGGATTTCGCCATCTATCATATCGAGATCATGACACCTGGACATGACGAGCGATTTAGTATTGGGGCAAAAGGTTTGACCGGAGAAGGGTATAAGGGGCATGTGTTTTGGGATACGGAAATCTTCCTTGCCCCTTTTCATCTATTCACAAATCCTGAAAAGGCTAAAAAACTATTAACCTACCGATACTTACATTTGCAGCAGGCAAAGGAAAAGGCCGAACGCAATGGCTATGAAGGGGCATTGTTCCCTTGGGAAAGCGCATATTCCGGAGAAGAAGAGACTCCAGAATTTGCCGCCATCAATATCAGGACGGGGAAAAGGCAAAAAGTGGCGTCCGCAATTGCCGAACATCACATTGTAGCAGATATTGCGTATGCCGTTATTCAATATTATCAAACAACCCTTGATGAAGAATTTATGAAAAAAGAAGGGCTTGCGTTACTGAAAGAAACGGCCCGCTTTTGGATCAGCCGAGCCGTCGAAGAGAATGGACAGCTTTCCATCAAAAATGTCATCGGTCCTGATGAGTATACGGAGCATATTGATAATAATGCCTATACAAACTATATGGCTTATTACAATGTCGAACAGGCTCTTTATTTTATGGAGAAGCTGAAGGATGTTGACGATGTACTGCAGGAAAAAGGACGGACGTTCTTAAACCGTCTGTATTTACCGAAGCCGAATGAACAATTCATCCTTCCACAGGATGATACCTTCTTAAGCAAGCCGGAGATTGACTTATCCAAATATAAGAAGAATCAAGGCAGCCAAGGTATATTATTGGATCATTCCCGGGCGGAAGTCAATGAAATGCAGATCCTGAAACAAGCGGATGTTGTCATGTTATTGTATTTGTTCCCAGAACTTTTCTCCAGTGATGTCACTGCGAAAAATTTGCACTATTACGAAGAACACACCATTCATGACTCTTCACTCAGCAAAGCCATTCATGCGATCGTTGCTGCAAGATGTGATGAGAGCGAGGCAGCTTATCGATTTTTCCAAGAGGCATGCCTGATTGATTTGGGGCCAAACCCTCATTCATCTGATGAAGGTCTTCATGCTGCTTCCCTTGGAGCGATCTGGCTCACAGCCATGTTTGGGTTTGCCAATCTTTCTTTAAAAGATAATCGTATAAAACTCAATCCGAAATTACCTGAAAATTGGGCAGAGCTTGTCATTCCGGTCACATTGCTCGGGTCTCGTTTAGAAATAAAGTTAACGCATGAGAAAATAATAGTTTCAAAGTATTTAGGTCCTGAACTTTTACTAGAAATTAACGGGACTGAATACTATTTGACAGACAAAATTGAAGTGACTTTATAACCTTTGCCAATATTGAGAGAACAGCCCGCAATATTGCATCGCTGCTTCGAAGAGGAGATGAATTGAAAATGATAAACAATAAGATTGAGGCAGTCGTCTTTGATCTCGATGGTGTTATTACGGATACCGCCCATTTTCATTATTTGGCGTGGAAACAACTTGCGGCGGAAGTGGGCATTACGATTGATGAGGTTTTCAATGAACGGCTGAAAGGCGTAAGCCGGATGGATTCCCTTGAATTAATTTTGCAAGAAGGAAATCGGGAAAACGACTTCACCTTAACGGAAAAGGAAGAGATGGCCGCAAAGAAAAACCTCCATTATTGTGACCTTTTGAAGCAATTGACAGCTAACGATGTTTTGCCAGGAATCTTAGAATTACTCGCCAAAATAAAAGCAGAAGGACTTCCTATTGGTTTAGCATCTGTTTCGAAGAATGCAGGGACGGTATTAAAGGCATTAGAGTTGGAAGATGCTTTTAATTTCATTGCCGATGCGGCAAAAATTAAAAGATCCAAACCAGATCCCGAAATATTCCTGACTGCCTGTGAAGGACTGGGGGCCGCACCAGTAAGGGCCATCGGAATCGAGGATGCTGCCGCTGGAATTGAAGCAATCAAAGCAAGCGGAATGTTTGCTGTTGGCGTTGGAAAATCCCTTCAGGGTGCGGATTATTTGGTCGATTCCACCAATCAGTTGGATTGGGATAAAATAAAGGAAACATACGAAGAGTGGTTAAAAAATTCTATTAAATAAACACAATATCAATTTTGACAGCCTCTATCCGAACATGAACCGGATGGGGGTTTTTTGATGTTTATATCAATAAAAGGCTCTGTTAAAGGGCCATTTTGATTTTTAACACAGTTGATTGGAGCGGAAGGTGCGAAGACTCCTGCGGGAGTACGGGGCAGGGGAGACCCCGCAGGCGCCAAAGCGCCGAGGAGGCTCCCCGGCACGCCCGCGGAAAGCTCGCACCTGGAGCGCAAATCAACAACAAAGTTTAACAGAGACTAAAAAAAATATTATTAAAAACCCTTTTCTTTTGGTAAGAGATGGAATATAATACAAACTGTATTACGAATGATAGTACACTTAGTACAGATTGGGGGCCTCCCGTTATGTTTGAACTGGACATGAGGAGCCGAAAACCTATTTATGAACAGTTGGTGGATAAAATGAAGGAGCTAATTATGAATGAGGTAATCAAGCCGGATGAACAGCTGCCATCAGTTAGAACATTAGCAACAGAGCTTACCATTAACCCGAATACCATCCAAAAGGCTTATCGGGAGCTTGAAACCCAAGGATTTATTTACTCCATTAAAGGCAAAGGAAGCTTCGTTAATCCAAACAATCAAATAAAGGATTTGGAGAAAATAGAGACAGTTAAAAAGGAACTTGAAAAACTTGTCATCGAAGCCTTATATCTTGGAATCCCGGCAAGTAAGCTTATCAAATTAATCGAAGAGCTGGACGCATCAAAAGGGGGAGGGGAAAGCAATGATTGAAATGAGAGAGGTTAGCAAGAAATTTGACCGTTTTACCGCACTGGAAAAGGTCAATTTATCCATCCAAAAAGGATCGATTTACGGTCTTATCGGGTCAAACGGGGCCGGAAAGACGACATTAATTAAGCTTCTTGCAGGGATCTACCGCCAGGATTTCGGGGAAGTGACCATTAATAATGAACTAGTCTATGAAAATATCGGCATAAAGCAAAAGATCTTTTACATACCAGATCAGCCCTATTTTTTCTCGCAATATACAACAAAGCAAATGGCCCGGTTTTATAAAAGCTGTTACCCAGGCTGGGAAGAGGACCGTTTTCAGAGACTTGTTGAGCTATTTGAAGTGAACCTGAACAAAAAAATCCACACCTTTTCAAAAGGCTGGCAGAGACAGATTGCTTTCATTCTCGCCCTTTCCTCCAATCCCGAAATTCTCATATTGGATGAGCCGCTGGATGGCCTTGATCCTGTTGTAAGGAAAAAGGTCAAGAACCTATTAATTCATGATGTCGCCGAAAGAGAAATGACGATTCTCATATCATCACATAATCTTCGCGAGATAGAAGACATATGTGACTATATCGGAATTATCCATAAAGGAACTCTCTTAATGGAAAAAGAACTGGACGACCTGAAAGCTGATATTCATAAAATACAGGTGGCGTATAAAGACGGAACTCCTCCAGACAAGCTGCTTCTAAATCTCAATCCACTTCATACAGAGAAAAGGGGAAGCGTCTACCTTTTCATTGTCAGAGGCTTCGAGGCAGCCATCACAAAACAAATTCGTCAGACGAACCCTGTCATTTTTGACTTGCTGCCTCTCACGCTCGAGGAGATCTTTATTTACGAAATGGGGGATATCGGCTATGCCATCAAAAATGTCATGGTTTAATAAAGAAATAATGCTTCAAATTGGACGAAGTACAGGCTGGGTTTCCGTTGTCTACTTCCTTGGCTTGCTCTTTATCCTTCCCATTCAACTATTAATGATTTACTCCGATGAGACAAATTGGGTTCACCAAGATACAGACAATCTCTTCCGCTATAATTTTGAATTTCAAATTGGAATTATTGCGGTTGTGCCAGTCATCCTGGCTGTGTTCCTGCTCCGCTTTTTGCATGCAAAACAGGCTGCTGACCTTATGCACAGCCTCCCGCTAAAAAGAGACAGGATTTTTCATCATTATGCTCTGACAGGGATGCTATTTTTAATCATACCTGTCGCCGCCGTCACTTTTATTATCCTTCTTATGCATACCACCCTAGACCTAAGCAGCTTGTTTAGTGTAAAGGATATATTTTACTGGGCAGGCACGACAACTGTAATTACCCTGCTTTTGTACACAGCAGCTGTGTTTATCGCGATGATGACCGGAATGTCGACCGTTCAGGCAGTCTTAGCGTATGTGTTTCTCTTTTTTCCAGTAGGGATAACGTTATTGATGTTTTATAATTTGAAAATATTACTATATGGATTTCCTAGCGACTATTTCATTAGTCGGCAGTTAGAAAAATTGTCCCCGATTACGTATGCGGCTGTCCTTGACAGCAAAACGTTTCATTGGAACGATGGGGTGCTCTACATCATTTTAATAATAGTCCTGTATGGACTCGCGATGCTTTTTTATAAAAAAAGAAACCTAGAAACAGCCTCAGAAGCGATTGCTTTCCCAAAATTACGTTCCGTTTTTAAATATGGGGTTACGTTTTGCATGATGCTGCTTGGGGGTTCGTACTTTCATGAAGTTTCCTTTAACAATAATAACTGGACGATCTTTGGGTATGCCATTGGGGCTGTGCTTGGCTATTTAGCCGCTGAAATGATCTTGCAAAAAACCTGGAGGGTTTTCGGCCGTGTAAAAGGGCTAATCATCTATTTAGCAATCATTGCCGTTGTCGGGATAGGTGTACGAATTCTTGGAATCTATGAAAATAAAATACCGGAAGAGGCTGAAATTAAGAACGTTATTCTAAGTAATAATCTCGGTTATTATATGGCCAATGATGATGTTTATTCAGAGTACTATTCTCCGTTGCCAATGAAGGAAAAAGCCAACATTGAGGCAGTTCGGAAACTTCATAAGCAGATTGTTGCAGATAAAAAAATCAATCAGCAAAGGCAAGACGATCGATCAGTAAATTTCTTTTTTCGCTATGAAATGAAAGATGGCAGCTATATAACTAGAGGATATACCATAAATGAGCAGCTTTATGAGGACTTTTTCAAGCCTATTTATGAATCAAAGGAATATAAGCTGACGAATAAAGAGGTTTTTAAATTAAAGGATAATAAAATTAAGAAGCTTACTATTGGCGGGAATGGCCCGATTACAAAAGGTGTTACCTTATCGAATCCAGACGAAATTAAAGCAGCGATTACGGCATTAAGACAAGATGTTCTGGCAGAATCCTATGAAGACAGCCTATATTTTGAAGGAAAAGGCTCTATGGTGGAGGTATATGTAGGCAGCGACCACTATTTAAACTTTGAAATTAGGCCTACTTATCAGCACTTTACCGAATGGCTGAAACAAAAAGAATTGTTAAAAGGAACGATGGTAACGGCTGATGATATCACTCATGTCCTTGTTGCCAAAAGGGATACGTCCAAAACGGCAGAGCTTGAAAATATAAAAAATGAAGTGGAAAAAAGCACGGATAAATTAGACATAACCGATAAGGAACAAATTCAAAAAATGTTAGATAACGCAAGCCCGAACTCTAAGCACGAATACATGGCTGTCTTTTATTATCATTTTGGCGATTATTTTGAGGTCATGTTTTTTGATGAAAAGCATGCTCCGGATTTTATTAAAGAACATTTTAAATAGGGGGGCAGCAGTTTGAACTCCATCGATTTTAATCAAGTGTATTCTATTTACGCGAAGCGCCTGCACGGTCTTGCCTATAAATATACAAAAGACTGGCTTTGGGCTGAAGATATCGTCCAGGAATCATTTATAAAAGCCTTTAAAAAAATAGATACAATAGAAGATACTGGAAAATTAGGTGCTTGGCTGTCTGCCATCACTGCCAGGACGGCCATCGACTTTCTAAGGTCAGAAAAAAGAAACAAACGGATACCTGTTGACATCGCTGATATAGAACTTATGATGGGACATGATTATAACGGGATAAACACGGAGGAAGCAGTTGGCATCCGCCTTTTCCAAGAGGACTTAGGCCGTTCGATGGAGCACCTATCTAAAGAATTCCAAGAGGTGCTTATTCTAAAAGTGACATATGGTTTAAAGGAAAATGAAATTGCCAGCCTGCTCGATTTGAAGGCTGCAACCGTGAAGACCCGGCTTTACCGGGCTAGAAAACAACTAAAGCAGGTCTTTGCAGTGAAGGAATCCGCATAAGGAAAAAGGGGCATATCCAAAGAAGGATAGTGCCCCTTTTTTGCTTTTATAAGTTACCAGATAAAAGCTGTTAAATAGTATGGAAATAGTTAATTCACTAGTTTATCATTAAAGAAAATACGATGAATTCAACGAAGTATGGGTGGGAGTCTGTTGATTCTATTAGACTATATTAGTAATCTCTCAATTTTTTCACTACTGGTAAGCGCTCCATTAGTGATCCAGTCAATCTTTAATGACAAGCTGATAAAGCAGGTACGCCTTTGGGGCGGTTTATATGCCGGATTGGTATCAATTATTCTTGTTATGTTATCGTTTCAACAGCAAGGGTATTCATATGATATACGATATGCATCGGTTATTTTAACCTTTGCCTACCTAGGGCCAGCAGCAGGAGCGCTTGCTGGGACTTGTGCACTGGCGGCAAGGCTGTTTTCCAGCGGTCATTGGTCACCTGCCATTAGTGGCTGGCTATTCATTTTGATTGTTTTTTTAATTGTCCATTTCTCCTGTAAGCGTTTTACACCAGTAAAAAGATGCTTCATTTTATTTAGTGCGTATGTGGCCATATATGTCATTACGGTGCCATTCATTTTTAATGTATTTAGGGATAAGCCATTTTTTCATATTACTTATATGTTGTTTGTGATGCTGGGAGTTATCCTTGGGGGACTATTAATCGAGTCCTATATGAAATTGTACAGAATCATATCAGAGAAAAAGCAAATGGAGATGACACTTGCGGCGAGTGAATCCAAATACCGGTTGATTGCCGAAAACACATCAGACCTGATCATGCTGATGAACCAAGATCATAGCATTAGTTATTTTTCTCCTTCCCATGAGGTAGTGTTAGGTTACCAAAGTGCTGAACTGGAAAAGGTTGAATTATGTAAGTTTATCCACCCGGATGATGTCTGCCTGTTTAAAACTGCTTTAAATAGGATGTTTGACAATAAAGAGTCTTACTCGATGGAATTCCGTCTCCGGCATCGTAAAGGAAATTGGATCGAATTTGAGTCTCGGTGTATGCCAGTAGAAGGTAACAGACAAACCATTGAGCATATTGTGATCATTAGCCGAGACATCTCTGAACGAAAAAAATCGGAAGAAATTCTTCTACAGTCTGAAAAGTTATCGATTGTTGGAGAGTTAGCGGCCGGAGTGGCGCATGAAATCAGAAATCCTCTTACAACGATAAAAGGGTTTGTTCAGCTTTATAAAAGCGGAATTCAGACCTTTGATTTTAATGAATTGTTATTGAGTGAACTAGAACGGATTGAATCGATTACGACTGAACTGTTATCATTAGGAAAGCCGCAAGCGGTCCAGCTTAATCGGATAAATGTACGGGATTTAATTGAAAATACTCTTGAGTTGATGGCTCCGGAGGCTTTAATGTACGGCATTCAATTTCAGCTAAAGTCCGAAGAATCCTCTTATTTTATTACCGGTGAGAAGAATCAATTAAAGCAGGTGATTCTAAACATCCTTAAAAATGCGATGGAAGCCATGAAGGATGGCGGCGATATTCACATCAGTCTTTCAAAGGGGGCAGAAGGAGATTGTGTTATTTCTGTTCAGGACCAAGGCTGCGGGATTCCTGAAGATCTGCTTCCAAGATTAGGTGAACCATTTTATAGCCTAAAAGAAAAAGGAACAGGCCTCGGCGTCATGATCTGCCACAAAATCATCAAACAGCACAACGGCACCATCACCTACACTAGTAAGGAAAATGAAGGAACTCTAGTTCGAATCAAGCTGCCACTGGTAAAATAAGTTTTTTTGTAAAATTGACATAAAGGCTGTGGTTGTTAATGTGTTTAATTTTGTTTGCTTACAATGTTCATCCGGAATATAAGTTGATTGTGGCGGCAAATCGAGATGAGTTTTATAATCGGCCTACTGCACCGGCTCATTTTTGGGAGGATAGCCCGGAAATTCTTGCCGGAAGGGATTTAGAAAAGATGGGAACGTGGATGGGAGTGACCGATCAAGGTCGTTTCGCTGCTTTAACCAATTATCGCAACCCCAAAGAGTTAACTGAGGGAAAACGATCTCGAGGTGAATTGGTAGCAGATGCTCTCAAATACGATGGTGTTCTAGAGAACTATATGGCAATGCTTGCGGAAAACAATGCCCAGTATCCCGGCTATAACTTACTAGCAGGAGACGCTGATGAGCTCTATTATTATTCAAATATTGGGCAGGAGCTCCAAAAGCTAGAGCCTGGTATTTATGGTGTCAGCAATCATTTACTAGATACCGTGTGGCCTAAAGTTAAGATAGGTAAGGATGGCTTATCAAAAATTATCGGTGGAAAGCAAGAGGATATGGTTGAAAATCTCTTTGCGCTTCTACAATATTCCGAAGCGGCCTCTGATGAACTTCTACCAAACACAGGTGTTCCATTAGATCTGGAAAGAATGCTCTCTCCTTTGTTTATCAAAAGCGAGCATTATGGAACTCGAAGTTCTACCATTATGCTAATGTCAGATAAAGAAATAAAGTATATTGAGCGGGTATTCACAAATGGTCAGGTCAATGACCAACACTTTACAATTGAACTTTAAGAACTAATCAAACGTTTGATTAAATAGACTTAAACCCTTGGTACACAACGGTTTTTTGTTTGTAGAAAAACTAATCAAACGTTTGATTACATTTTTTTTTAATGAGATAAATGCCCAAAAAACCCTAGCGCATATTTAATGCCTTCTTCCACTTCATTCGTCTCATATCCCTGTAAATCCTCATGCGTAATTTCCAACTTTGTGCCGGTTAATGAATAACCGCTGTCTAAGTTAATATCCAGCAGCACTTCATAGCCCATTGCCGTTTGGGTAACCTCAATAATGTCATAATCACGCACGGCAGTTCCTGTTTCATATTCCACTGGCTCTAGTTCTGACATAAAAACACCTCCAAATTCATATCGAACATAGCATATACAAAAAGCAGGTAACATAAACAGATAATATTACATTGTTTTAAATATAAATTAACAATAGGAGGGAAAAAGCCGATTGCCAATCACTTGGAATGAAAAGGAAGGAATCTTCCATTTATACAATAACAAGATAAGCTATCTCATTCAAATTGTTCATGGAAAGTATCCGGCACATTTATACTGGGGTAAGCGGGTGCAGGTGCTGCAGCCATCTTCCATCCTTCAATATAAAGGCAGGGCATTTTCGCCAACAACAGAACCAAGTAAACCGGCATTTTCACTCGACACCCTGCCACAGGAATATCCAGCGTCTGGTAACGGAGATTTCAGGACACCAGCATACCAGCTTCGTACAGCAGATGGTTCTACTGTTACGGAATTTGTCTATGATTCACATGAGATCATTCAAGGGAAACCGAGACTAAAGGGACTGCCGCAAGCATATATCGAAGATGAGTCTGAGGCGGAAACTCTAATTATCAACTTGGTAGATTCCATGCAAGGAGTGGGGATGAATCTCCATTATTCGATTTACCGCGACCTTGATGTGGTCACTAGATCGGTTTCGTTTGAACACCTTGGCACCCAGAAAGTTGAAATCTTGAAATGTATGAGCATGTCAGTCGATTTCCATCAATCGAATTGGGACTGGCTCCATCTATATGGAACATGGGGACGCGAGCGTCATATCGAGCGAAAGTCATTAACCCATGGAATTCAATCCATTTCCTCGTCAAGAGGGGCGAGCAGCCACCAGCATAACCCTTTTGTTGCCCTACTTTCCAAAAACGCCGACGAGGAGCAGGGGGAAGTTTATGGCTTCAGCCTGGTTTACAGCGGGAATTTCCAAGCCTCCATTGAAGTAGACCCATTTCAAACCACGAGACTATCCATCGGCATTAACCCCTTTAATTTTCAATGGCGGTTAAACCCAGGAGAAGCTTTCCAAACACCAGAAGCAATAATGGTTTATTCTTCAGAGGGCCTTGGCGGAATGTCGCGAACCTGTCATAAATTAATGCGCACAAGAGTATGCCGCGGCGTTTACCGCGATAAAATACGCCCGATTCTCATCAACAACTGGGAGGCTACCTATTTTCAATTTAACGAAAAAAAATTAAAGGTAATTGCTGATGCCGGAAGAGAACTTGGAATCGAACTGTTTGTCCTCGATGACGGCTGGTTTGGGCATCGTGACAATGATAAGACCTCGCTCGGCGATTGGCAGGTTTATCAGAAAAAACTGCCTAATGGTTTAGCTGGACTTGCTGATTATGTCATAAAAAAGGGAATGAAATTCGGCCTATGGGTAGAGCCGGAAATGGTTTCGCCTGATAGTGATTTATATCGGAAACACCCCGATTGGTGTCTACATGTGACAGGACGGAACCGAACACTTTCAAGAAATCAGCTAATCTTAGATTTAAGCAGGGCAGATGTATGCGATTATATAATTGAAATACTCACCAACATTTTCACCAGTGCACGTATTTCGTATGTGAAATGGGACATGAACCGAAACATGACCGAAGTGGGCTCAGCTGGACTGCCACCTGAAAGACAGCAGGAAACAGCCCACCGCTATATGCTTGGGCTGTATCGGATACTAGAAACATTGACAACGCGTTTTCCACATATTTTATTTGAAAGCTGCTCCGGCGGCGGCGGACGCTTTGATCCGGGCATGCTCTATTACATGCCGCAAACCTGGACGAGTGATGATACCGATGCTGTCGAAAGGTTAAAAATCCAATATGGAACAAGCATTGTCTACCCAGCGATTACAATGGGGGCCCATGTTTCCGATGTCCCGAACCACCAGGTAGGCAGAGTAACTCCATTAACAATGAGATGCCATGTGGCCATGGCCGCCAATTTTGGCTTTGAATTAAATATAGATAAGCTTAGCAGCCCTGATAAACAGGTCGTTACCGAGCAAATCAAACTCTATCATCAAATCAAAGATCTCGTTTGCTTTGGCGACCTGTTCAGGCTGTTAAGTCCATTCGAAGGAATGGATACAGCATGGATGTATGTAGCACCAAATAAGAAAAAGGCGGTTGTTTTTTACTACAAAACACTGGCAGAACCGAACCCGCCCTTTATGCGTCTTAAACTGTCCGGACTTCATCCGTCGATGAAATACAGAATAGACGAAGGCTTGAACGAATACTCTGGTGATGAACTAATGAAAATTGGCATCAGACTTCCATTGATTAAACATGATTATGCTTCCTTTATATTTCAGCTCATAGTCTCCTAATCGAATGGAGCGTGTATTCACGCTCCATCTTTATTCGCAATTTTTAGTGTTTTTGATAAAATTCATTCGTGATAAAATGGTGATGGCTTAACGATAAAAGGGGTGAGGGGCAAATGAAAATAGAAGCCTTGCAAAGTG
This sequence comes from Neobacillus bataviensis, assembly GCF_019969725.1. The sequence continues at coordinate 49,253 of NZ_JAHXYW010000011.1, read as the reverse complement.
CCAGAGTAAAGGATTTCGTTGAATACTGTAAGAGGCATAGAAAAGAAGTCGATGATTCCTTTTTATATGATGAGCATTTAAAAAAGTTTGAGCCTGATTCCGAAAGTCCTACATACATTGCGACCAACCAACAAGGGGAGATCCGAGCCGCAGCCTCACTGATAATGGATGAGTACAATCGAAGAGGCAAAAGGGCGCGTTTTCGTATTTTTCATTCAGAAATCGATGATCGAAAACTCTACGATCAGCTGCTAGAATCACTTATAAAACATACTAGCGGATTAAATAAGGTGTTTATTTTTATCCCATTGGCAAATAAGCCATTACACAGGCCTTATACATTCAGGAAGGGTTTAAACAGGTTGAGGGTGTAACCTGCTATCAATTTGAATTAGAAAAATAAAGAAGGTGCAATAAGCAATGAAATTCTCTTTTGATCATCTAGTCTGGTTTTCTAAGAAGCCTGAAGAAGCGATTCCTATTCTTGAACAAATGGGAATTCACGCAGCGAATGGCGGCCGGCATGAAAAATGGGGGACCTATAATACGCTTAGCTATTTTGGCTTAAGCTATATCGAGTTTTTAGGGATTGAAAATGAATCGATTGCTGAAAAACATGATGAAAACAGGTTGATTACCCATATCGTCGAACAACTGCCAAAAGCAAGCGGGGAGGGTCCTGCTAGAATAGCTATTCGTACCGATAGCATTGAGAAATTAGCAATAAAGCTGAAAGCGGATGGGTTTTCAGTTTATGGCCCAATCCCAGGAGAAAGAGCTCGGGCAGATGGTGAAATCATTAAATGGTCACTGCTGTTCCCGGAAATCACCGGCAATGAGCTTGCTCTTCCCTTTTTTATTCAATGGGAAAAGTCGGATGAACAGAGAATGTCCGAATTAGAGAAGCAAGGTTTAATCGGAAATCATAGCCTGGGACAGCCAAAATTTGCGGACGTCGGTTTTGCCGTCCGGGATTTAGAACAAACGATGAAAACGTGGGGGCGGATGCTGGACCTTCACCCAGGTGCCGAGTTTATTGACCAAGAATTAAATGCCAGATGCAGAAAAATCGAATTGTCTGGAACAAATCTGTTGTTCTGTACGCCTATAGGAGAAGGTTATGTAGAAGAGGTGTTAAAAGAAAAAGGGGAAACACCATTTTTGGTAAACCTCCTTGGAACGAATCAGAGTCGCTTTTTTAAAAAGCTAGATGGATATTTGAGTTTTCAATAATTTAAGGTAGGAAGCCCGCTGAATCTAATTCAGCGGGTTTTCTGTGTTATGCAATAATAAAAACGCTTCTATTCGATAACGTTACATAATGAAACTATTATTTTAGAAATAGGCTTGGTGTTTTTTGAATAAATGGAAATCCCTGACTGATATGATTTCTATATAGCAATTCCAAATGAAAACGCTACCAAAATAACAGATAAATCAATAATTTCAGAAATATTTAAATAAATAAAATAATATACTAGACGAAAGTAATAACTTGTACTAGAATACTATTTATAGATTAAGTAAATTGACTAAACAAAAATATTTATAAAATGATAGGGTACTATACCACGATTTGTTTTGTCAGAAAAATCAGATAAGGAGGAGTCATACATGAAGAAAAAATGGGCTAAGACGTTTATGGCCTCAGCATTATTGGCCGGTGTATTAGCAGGTTGTTCCGCTCCAAAGGAAAATGCAGGGGGGGGCAAAACAATAAAAGTTGGTGTAAACTTAGAGCTTTCAGGCGGTGTTGCTTCTTACGGGGAGTCACTGAAAAAAGGAATAGATATTGCCGTTGCTGAAATCAACAAAAAAGGCGGAGTAGATGGCAAAAAGATAGATCTTGTCAAGGTAGATAATAAATCAGAAGCAGCCGAAGCAACAAACGGCGCAGTGAAACTAACAAGCCAGGACAAAGTAACTGCAATTATTGGTGCTGCAACAAGCGGCGATACAGTGGCACAGGCGCAGATTGCGAACGATACAAAAACAGTTCTATTAACTCCATCTGGGACAAGCCCAAATGTAACGGTGACAGATAAAGGGAAATTAAACGAATACGTTTTCCGTACTTCTTTCATTGATCCATTCCAAGGAACAGTAGCTGCTAACTTTGCGGCGAAAGAATTAAAGGTTAAAAATGTAGCTATTTTTGCTGACAGTGCGAGTGACTATGCTAAAGGGCTGGCAGCTTCTTTCAAAGAAACATTTGAAAAAGAAGGCGGCAAGGTTGTAGCAGAAGAAGCTTATGTTGCGAAGGACACAGACTTCCGTGCTACATTAACTCGTATCAAATCCAAGAATCCGGAATTCGTCTTTATTCCAGGGTACTATGAAGAAGTGGGCTTAATCATTAAGCAGGCTCGTGAACTTGGTCTTAATGTTCCGTTAATGGGTGCAGATGGCTGGGATTCTCCAAAGCTAGTAGAATTAGCTGGTGCTGATGCATTAAATAACACATTCATCACAAACCACTATTCTTCTGAAGACCCAGATAAGAAGATTCAAGATTTCGTTACTACCTTCAAAGAAAAGTACAATGGCGAAGCACCAAATGCGTTCAACGCTCTAGGCTATGATACTGTTTATCTATTAGCAGATGCCATCAAGCGTGCAGGCAGCACAGATACAGCTAAAATCAAAGATGCTTTAGCAGCAACAAAAGACTTATCTCTAGTTACCGGTGTTGTAACAATCGATAAAAATCATAACCCAGTAAAATCAGCAACAGTTTTAGAATATAAAGACGGCAAACAAGTATTTAACACAAAAGTTAATCCTTAAAGAAACGTGAAAAGTGAAATGGAAGGGTTCGTCCTTCTGTTTCACTTTTTCTATTTCCCCTTTTTTTCCACAATAATATTTTCACTCTATTTTTAATGTTTTTGATATTATTAGGTTTAAAGAAACCTCAAGGTGATTCCGATGAAAAATTTTCTAAACATTATAGTTTTAAAGGTGAAAAAGCTGTCTTTTGGCAGCATTCGTACAAAAATGGTGTTGTTTTTCCTGATGGTAGCCTTAATTCCATTAGGGCTTTTTGGGTATTTATCCTATGAAAAATCCTCGGAAATCGTAAATAAACAATATAACGAGTATGAAAAGTTTTCTGTCTCCCAGCTCGACAAACAAATCGAAAATACTTTTGAGCAAATGTATGTCATTTCAAAGGATATTAACCACTATTTATCAGATCCTACCCTTGTCATATTAAAAGAGGAAATCCCCCGTACGTATGCGGGATTTATTGAAAATAAGAATTTTGAAAGGTATTTAGAGGCACATAAGACGTTTAATACGAAGGGAATCTATTTAATCACCAATACAGGCTACTATTATGGCAATGATCGTGTTGATATTCATAAGCTCGTTCAAAAGCCCTTCTGGAAAGAAGCGAATCGCCTAAAAGAGGGGGACATGTGGATCGGGTTTTATAATTCTGACCATTATTATACCGGAAGAAAAGATGAAAAGATTATGGGACTTGTTTTTCCGATTGAAAGTCAGTTTGGTGTATTAAAGGGAAGTAAACTGTTGGTCGAAACAAACGCAGAGGAATTGTTTTCTTATATTAACTTTTTAGAAAATAAACTCCATGCCTCTATCACTCTTAAAAATGGAAAGCATCAGGTTGTATATCAAACAAAAAACGCTCCTAAAAAATTAAAGTCCGATATTGTCTGGAATAATCATTTTGAAGCCTATGGCTGGGATATCGTTGTCCGGATACCGCAAAAATACTATTATCAATCTTCCAATGTCATCTACCAATATACATTATTGGCCATTTTATTTTCGATTCTCTTAGTCTGTATTCTGGCGGTATTTCTTTCAGTCCCGCTGTCGAAAAGAATCAAACGCCTGAAGTTCTCGATGGAGCGAGTAAGTAAAGGGGATTTAAATACCCAGATAGCGGTTACATCAAAGGATGAATTAGGGGTATTGGCTCAAAGCTTCAATGACATGGTCAATCAAATTAAAGGCTTAATCGAGCAAATGAGCGAGACAGAGCGGCTAAAAAGACATGCGGAGCTGCGGGCTTTCCATTATCAAATTAATCCGCACTTATTATTTAACACCTTAAACTCGATTCAATGGAAGGCTAGGCTGTCAGGAACAAAAGAGGTTCAAGAAATGATCTATCATTTGACAGAGGTTCTCCATGAGAATTTAAATTTTTCGGACGAGTTAATTCCGTTGAAAAAAGAACTTGAGACGATAAAGCATTATTTGAAAGTTCAAGAGGTTCGTTATGGACCTACCTTTGAATATATCGAAAAAATCGATTCTGAATGCTTGGACGATTTGATCCCGAGAATGACCCTGCAGCCGCTATTTGAAAATATCTTTTTCCATGCCTTTGAAGACGGGCAGGGAAGAATCGAGCTCATGGTATCCGAAAAACCTGACCATTTAGAACTAACCTTAACGGATAATGGAAAGGGCATGAATGAAGAAACGGCAACGAAACTGTTAGCCCCGGCACATCCAGATGATAAAGGAAGAGGAATTGGCGTTTATAATGTCGATCAGCGTGTAAGGCTCCATTTTGGATCAGAGTATGGCTTATCTATTGAATCTGTAGTAGGAATAAAGACAATTTTTAGGATTAAATGGCCGAAAAGGAGGCAGCTGTGATGATCAAAGTATTACTTGCAGATGATGAGTTGATTGTAAGAAAGGGATTAATCGCCACAGTGGATTGGGCAAAATTTAATATGGAGGTTATTGCCGATGCCCCAAATGGGCAAAAGGCATGGGAGCTTTTTCAGGAGCATTCCCCTGAAGTAGTCATAACAGATATTGTCATGCCTGAAATGACTGGAATTGAACTCGCGAGAAAAATAAAACAGACTTCCCCTGCTGTAAAAATATTATTGTTAAGCTGTCACCGGGATTTTACTTATGCACAAGAAGGGATGAATATTGGTGCTTCCGGGTATATTTTGAAAACAGCCTTCCAAGACCAGCAGTTTGAGGAATATCTCGAACGTTTTGAAAATGAATTAACAGGTTCCGGGAAAACTCAATCTTCCACATCATTAGAAAAGGATTTTTATGAATGGCTATGTGGTTTTGAAAACTCCTTTCTCGAACAATTAGACGAGAAATTTCATGAGGATTGGAAATGGATGAAGGAACCCTTTTCCATTTTTCTCGTAAATGGACTAAATTTTCATAAAAAGTGGCCTGTTGGGGAAAAACAATTGGCAAAGATTCATTGCGGGCAAGACCAAGCCTTTATCTTTATCCCGGAAACAGCCAAAGAGGTGTTTGAACATCAACTGGTTGAAGCCAGAAGTAAAGATGCCTCCATCCGCTGGAACGTAAATGGCCCTAATCAAGGGATAACGGAATGGATGAACGGAGTATCAGCCCTATACCGGCAGTTAAAGTTTGAAAAACAATTTAAGATTTCGATGAAGGACTGGCCGCAGCCAATCCAAAAAGCTGTGCAAATCATCATGGAGCATTTGCATGAATCCCTTTCCTCTACTTTTATCGCAAATGAAGTTGGATTAAGCCGGAGTCACTTTAGTACGATGTTTAAAAAAACGGTTGGGGAAAGCTTTATTTCCTTTACTGAAAAACTAAAAATACAGGCAGCTTGCGACCTGCTTGAAAATACGTCATTGACCCTTCAGGAAATCGGGGAGAAAATAGGCATTCAGGACGGAAAATATTTAAGCAAATGGTTTAAAAAATGTATCGGTGTTACCCCATCGGATTACCGGCAAAACAAAAAGACGAATAGAAGCTAACAAATTTCCCTCGATTTTGGGAAAATTCAAACAATATTACCAAAAGAATAAGATGAAATTAAGTTCAAGACCGCTTTCATTCACGTTACAATGAAAGCGGTTTCTATTATGTTTACAGAAAAAAAGGGGGATTTTAGATGAGAAAATGGCTCACGACATTACTGGTATTAATTTTGGTCTTTGCTCTAGCCGCTTGTTCAGACAATAAATCAAGCAGCGGATCTGACCAAACAGCAAAGGATAGCAAAGGAAAAACCACCCTTCGTTTTGCAACCTGGGATTCAGGTGAAGCCTTGAAAATTCAAGAAGAAATTGCAAAGAAATTTGAAGAAAAAAATCCGAATGTAAAAGTGCAGGTTGAAGCGTACGGCGATGGATTTGATCAAAAGCTGGCCGCATCCTTTGGAGCGAAAAATCCTCCTGATGTTATGTATATGTGGAATTTTCCGGCCTATTTTCAATCGCTTGAGCCACTCGATAACTTTATCAAAAGCGATGCAGAAATGGACATGGACGACTTTTACCAAGGCCTTTTCAACTATTCAAGCATGTATGGAAAAGTATACGGCATGCCGGCTGGATTTACGACAAGGGTAGTTTACTACAACAAGGATTTATTTGATGCAGCGGGTGTTCCTTACCCTAAGGATGGCTGGACCTGGGATGACTTTAAAGCAGCAGCTAAGAAATTATCCGATCCAGCGAAGAAGCAATATGGATTTGGGGTAAGACCAGAGCCGGATACCTATGATCTTCAAGGATTTGTATGGAGCAATGGCTCAAGCTTTATCAGTGAAGATGGAAAGAAAATCAATGGCTACATGAATAGCCCGGAAACGATTGAATCCATCAAAATGTTCGGAGATATGGTGAAGGATAAAAGTGCTGTACTTGTTGGCGGCAAAAACCAACAAAGCGGCGACGATATTTTTAAAGCAGGGAAGCTTGCAATGTGGGAAAGCGGAATTTGGCCATTAGAGGGCTTTAAAGAAGCAAAGGTAAATTTTGGAACAGTGGAAATGCCAGCCTTTAAAGGGAAACCAGTCAAAGGGGTCATTGCTTCTTCAGCAGTTTCCGTTGCAAAGGATTCTAAAAACAAAAAGTTAGCATGGGAATTTGTCAAATTCTATTCCTCCGCTGAAGCGATCAAAATGAGAACAGCAGACTTACCAGTTCGCATCAGTGTCGTAAAAGAAATGAAAACGGAACAAGACCCATTAATCAGTCCTTTCTACAAAATGCTAGAGAGATCCAATGATACACCCGCATTCCTGTTAAACAAAAACTGGGATGAAATCAACCGAAATCTATCAGCTGCCATAAATGCCGTCATGCTTGGCCAGGACGCCGATAAATTAATGAACAAAGCAGTGAAGGACTCAGAGAAATACGTTGGGCAGTAAAAATTAAAAAGAGGTGTTTTTTTTGAAACCCGTTTATGCCGCAGCTGCACCTGTCGAAACCATCAAAAAAACAAAAAAACGGTGGGACATCATTGTCCCCCTCCTTTTTATCGCACCATGGATCATCGGATTTTTAGCTTTCACGCTCGGACCATTGCTTTACTCCCTATTTATTAGTTTCTTTGATTGGCCGATCGTTGGCGAGGCAAAGTTTATTGGTCTAGATAACTATAAGACTATGTTTACCGAAGACCCGTTATTTTGGGAGTCACTAGGGGTAACAATAAAGTTTGCTGCCCTTTTTGTCCCGCTTAATATCATTACCGCTCTTTTCTTGGCCATTTTATTAAACCAAAAGGTAAAAGGATATTCGTTCTTCCGTACTTTCTTCTATTTGCCGTCAGTTATCTCAGGTGTCGCTCTCGCGATGATCTGGGCATGGGTCTATAACGGAGAATATGGGATTCTCAATTACTTTTTGTCCCTTATCGGGGTAAAGGGTCCCGATTGGCTCAATGACCCGAACTGGGCTTTAATCGCAATGGTTATTGCCAGCCTGTGGGGACAGGGCACGATGATGCTCATCTTTTTAGCAGGACTAAAGGCGATTCCCGGCGAGTTATACGAAGCGGCTTCGATTGATGGAGCAAATAAAATTCAGCAATTTTTCAAAATTACGATTCCGATGCTTACGCCGACGATTTTGTTCAATTTAATAACAACGATCATCAGCGCCTTTCAGCAATTAACGCTGGCTCTTGTATTAACGGGAGGAGGCCCGCTCAAATCCACCTACTTCTATGCGATGTATGTATATGAGAATGCGTTTAAGTATTTTAAAATGGGCTATTCCTCTGCTAATGCTTGGTTTATGTTTGTCATTGTCTTAGTGTTAACGCTTATTGTATTTAAGTCATCATCTGCTTGGGTGTATTACGAAGGAGAAGTCAAAAATAAATAGTCGGCATGACCCAAGACTAGGCAGGAGCGTCTCATGAAAACTAAAAGAAGAATTGAAAAAACAACCATTTATATCCTATTAATCTTTTTTTCACTCTTGTTTTTAGCACCGTTTTTCTGGATGCTGAGCACTTCAGTGAAATCGCCGGAGGAACTTTACCTGTTCCCGCCAAAATGGATTCCGTCCACGTTTGAATGGAGCAATTTTAAAGAGGCTTGGATGTCGCAGCCGTTTAATCAATTTTTTATGAATACCGTGATCGTGACAGGAATGTCGACGATTGGACAGCTTCTTTCATCTTCATTAGTAGCCTATGGCTTTGCTAGATTCAAGTTCAAGGGAAGGGATTTTTTATTTATCGTCCTCCTTTCATCGATGATGATTCCATGGGAGGTAACGATGATTCCGCAGTATATGGAATTTAATTATCTTGGCTGGATCAATACCTTGAAGCCGTTGTTTGTTCCATCCTGGTTCGGGGCCCCGTTCTATATTTTCTTAATGCGCCAATTCATCATGTCAATTCCAAAGGAACTGGATGAGGCAGCGAGAATGGACGGAGCGAATCCGTTTCAGATCTACTATAAAATCTATCTGCCATTAATGAAGCCTTCTTTGATACTGGTGGCGGTCTTTAATATTTTAACCTGCTGGAATGATTATCTCGGTCCGCTGGTTTTCTTAAATGATCAAAGTAAATATACGCTGACGCTTGGTTTGGCACAATTTAAGGGAATGTTTGGCGTCGATATGGAGGGCATCATGGCGGTCACATTCTTAATCAGCATTCCGCCGCTGATCTTATTCTTCTTTGCCCAGCGCTATATTGTCGAAGATACCTCAAGATCTGGTGTGAAGGGATAAGAAAGGAGAAAGAACATGTTTGATATTTCAAAGGTTCCGTTCAGCCGTTACGGTTCGTATATCGTGATTTCCCCGCTGCATGGAAAGGATGAAAACCATCTTTATTTGCGTAATATCCGAAATGGAGATAACGGTTTAGGGGAAGTTTTTCGCCTCGAGCTTCTATTGGAAGGTCAGGTTTTACCTTATCAATCCCAAATGTCCCCTGATGCTTTAAGGCTGGAGGCTGATGGGGGCTTTGTAGAAATCATTATCTCTGAAGCAAGGGTGTTACAGGTTAGAGGTCTAGGGGCAGGACTCCGCCTAACCGGAATGACTGGAGCCTACGATTATGCAGTTCCAGCCCGGAGCGGTCGATGGGAGGTTAACCATTCCAGTCAGGAAATCCGCTATTTGTTAACGCCGATTAAAGGTCCTCTCCTGGTGGATGCTCCCTTTCAAGAACAACGCTGTTTAGAAATTACCGCTGACTTTTTACCAGATCCCGAAACGCAGGAAATGGAGGGAGCGATAGAGGAGTTCTTTACGGTAAACACCGAACGTTCCTACCTGTCTTTTTCAGAGGGACAAAAATTGGTCCAGAAGGAATATCAGACCTGGATTGAACACGTTCTTGAATGTGATTCTAGGTGGAGAAATGGGAGAGAGCTAGCTTCCTATATTACTTGGTCCTGTGTGGTGCAGCCTGAGGGACTGCTAAACAGGCCTGCTATGTATATGTCAAAAAATTGGATGACGAACATTTGGAGCTGGGACCATTGCTTTAACGCGCTGGCACTTGCTGAGAATTCACCGGAATTAGCATGGGACCAATTCATGATATTTTTCGACCATCAGGATGAATCGGGAATGCTGCCTGATTTTCTGAATAACCGCTTTGCCTTATGGAATTTTACGAAACCGCCGATCCATGGCTGGACATTAAAGCAGCTAATGAAAAATCGTGCTTTCGTAACAAAGGAAAAACTTCAAGAGGTATATGAACCACTAGTTAAGTGGACGGAATGGTGGTTCAAGTATAGGGATGATGATGGGGAAGGGCTCCCGCACTATAATCATGGCAATGACAGCGGCTGGGATAACAGCACGATTTTTCATAAAGGAACACCGGTGAAAAGCCCGGATTTATCAGCATTCTTACTTATACAAATGGAAGTGCTGGCAGAGATTGCCGAAGAATTAGGAAAAAAAGAGGAAGCAGAAAAATGGACAAGTGAATCTATGCACTTGCTAGGACGAATGATAGGGATGTTTTGGCAGGATGATCGGTTTATCGCCGTTAGGTCTGGAAATCACGCTGAAATTCAATCCGACAGCCTAGTTCTCTATGTTCCTATAATTCTAGGTAAAAGATTACCAGAATCGTTTAGAAAAAGTTTAGTTGAAGAATTGGTTTCAAATGGCTTTTTAACCGATTTTGGTCTGGCTACCGAAAAGCCTAGCAGCCCATTTTTTCGGGAGGATGGCTACTGGAGAGGACCGATTTGGGCTCCGACTACTTTGCTGATTTACAAAGGTTTAATAGATTCAGGTGAAACGGAATTGGCCCGAGAAATTGCTGAAAAGTTTTGCACTATGGCTAATAAGTCAGGAATGGCTGAAAATTTCCATGCCATTACGGGTGAAGGCTTACGGGACCCGGCTTTCACGTGGACATCCAGTGTCTTTCTGCTTTTGGCTCATTCACTAATGGATTAAACAGGAGGTATTACGATGGTGACGAATGATTATTTTGGCTTAAAGGATAAAGTATGTGTCGTAACAGGAGGAGCATCAGGGATTGGATTGGCAACGGCTACTCTGTTAGCAGAAGTCGGCGCAAAGGTAGTGATGTTAGATATTAATGAAGAAAATGGCCAAAAGGCAGCGGCTGACCTGCAATCAAAAGATTATAAGGCTGCGTTTTTCCGCTGTGATGTAACCAAGGCATCGGATTGTATTGCCGTAAAAGACTATCTTGAAAAAGAACACGGTTCGGTTGAGGTTCTTTTTAACAATGCCGGTGTTATTAGAAGAAAAACGGTTGTGGATTTGGAAGAGGCTGACTGGGATTTAGTGATTGACGTTTCTTTAAAAGGAATCTATTTACTATCCAAATACCTCATTCCATTAATGGCAGAGAGCGGAGGCGGCAGTATTATCAATACAGGCTCTGGCTGGGGAATCAAGGGCGGCGATCAAGCAGCAGCCTACTGTGCGGCCAAAGCAGGGGTTGTCAATTTAACAAAAGCAATGGCGATCGACCATGGCCCTCAAAATATCCGCGTGAATTGTATTTGTCCAGGGGATACTGATACCCCGTTATTAAGGGATGAAGCGAAGCAATTAAACCTTAAAGAGGATGCTTTCCTAGTTTCATCGGCAAAAGGCCGGCCACTGGAAAGACTAGGCACCCCAAGGGATATTGCCAAAGGCGTTTTATTCCTCGCGAGTGAACTATCAACATGGGTAACTGGGACAGATTTAATTGTGGACGGCGGCGGACTAGCTTAATTTTTCTAAAAATTCAAAAATAAATCCACTACAGGAGGTAATGGTCATGGCACAAAAGGTGCACCCTTATATACCGAATATGGTACCAGAAGTACAAGCCGAGATGCTAAAGGTCATCGGAGCCGAATCGATTATGGAGTTATATTCTTGTATTCCTGAGGAGCTTCAGCTAAAGGAAGCGCTAGTCCTTCCGCCGGCTTTAACGGAATACGAGCTCAGACGGCATATTGAAGGAATTCTGGGTAAAAACACCAGTACAAAGGAATATATCAACTTCCTCGGAGCCGGCTGCTGGCAGCATTTTATTCCGGCGGTTTGTGATGAAATTAATCAGCGCTCCGAATTTTTAACCGCCTATGCAGGCGAGCCTTATGAGGATCATGGAAGATTTCAGGCACTTTTTGAGTATCAAAGCTTGGTAGCCGAATTAGTTGATATGGATGTGGTCAATGTTCCAACCTTTGACTGGGGTCAGGCAGCAGCGACGGCTATTAGAATGGCTGCCCGTATTACGGGAAGGAAGAAGGTTTTATTAGCGAGAACGGTTGCACCAGAACGGAGTAAAATTATCATTAACTACGGCACACCGCAATTAGAATTCGAATTTGTACAATTTGATACAACATCCGGTGCGATGGATTTAGGAGACCTACAGTCAAAATTAACCGAAGATGTGGCCGCCGTTTATTTTGAAAATCCATCCTATCTTGGTTTTATTGAGGCGCAGGGCTTGGAAATTTCTAAACTGCTTAAGGCAAATGGGAGTTTAATGGTGGTTGGGGTTGACCCAATTTCACTTGGTGTTCTTGCACCGCCAAGTCATTATGGAGCAGATATTGTCTGCGGCGACTTGCAGCCGCTTGGCATGCACATGAATTACAGCGGCGGTCAGGCAGGCTTCATCGCATCCCGTAATGAGGAGAAGTTTGTTCATGAATATCCATCCAGATTGTTTGGGATCGTCCCTACTGTGAAGGAAGGAGAATATGGCTTTGGCGATGTCGCCTATGAGCGGACCTCATTCGCCCAAAGAGAGAAGGGCAAAGAATCGGTGGGAACCCAGACAGCATTATGGGGAATTACGGCCGGGGTCTATTTAGCGCTGCTGGGTCCAGATGGCATGCAGGAAGTGGGTCAAACCATTATGCAAAATAGCCAATATGCGGTACAGCAATTAAACCAAATCGAAGGTGTAAAAGGCTCCCGTTTAGACTCACCATTTTTTAAAGAATTTATTGTTGATTTCAATCAAACGGGCTGCACAGTAGAACAAATTAATCAAAGGCTGCTAGAAAAGAAGGTTTTTGGCGGCAAAGATCTTTCACAAGAGTTTCCTGAGTTTGGCCAGTCGGCATTGTTTTGTGTAACAGAGGTTCACACAAAAGAGGATATCGACCATCTCGTTCAATCCATTCAAGAGATTTTAACGAAATAGAGAGGAGTTTTTTCACATGCAAAGGATTCAACGTACGAGCAAGACCCGCGACTTTCATCAGGCAAAATGGAATGAACCGATTATTTTCGAACTTCATCAGCCTGGGGAAAAGGGAGTAGAGCTGCCGCCTGTCAATGAACATATTGCCTTGGCAGTAGGTAATGGGACATCGGCGATTCCGGCGTCAATGCAGCGGAAAAACAAGCCGAACCTTCCGGAAATTGGCCAGGCCCGTGTATTAAGACATTACTTAAGACTTTCACAGGAAACGCTTGGTTCCGACTTTAACGTCGAAATCGGGCAAGGGACCTGTACGATGAAATACATTCCGAAAATCAATGAATTGCTGATTCGTGATCCGAAAATGATGGAGCTGCATCCTCTGCAGCCTGAAGTTACCGTTCAGGGAATGCTGGAGATTTTCCATAAGCTCGATCTATGCATGAGGGAAATTTCCGGAATGGACTATTTCTCCTTCCAGCCGAGCAGCGGCACGCAGGCGCTATTTGCCATGGCATCGATCGTTAGAAAATATCATGAACAAAAGGGCGAGGGCGAAAAGCGGGATGAAATCATTACAACGATTTTCTCCCACCCATCTCAAGCAGCAACAGCAGCGGTAAAGGGCTATAAGATTATTACTCTGCATCCAGACGAAAACGGCTTTCCTGATATTGAAAAATTAAAAGCGGCAGTATCCGAACGGACAGCGGGATTTGTTGTAGCCAATCCAGAAGATACAGGCATTTTCAATTCGAAGATAAAAGAGTTTACTGACATTATTCACCAAGCCGGCGGTCTTTGTTTTTACGATCAGGCGAATGCCAACGGTCTCTTAGGAATCACCCGTGCAAAAGAGGCAGGCTTTGATATGTGCTTCTTTAATCTGCACAAAACCTTTGCAGCCCCCCATATGTGCGGCGGGCCGGCAACCGGCGCCCTTGGAGTGACAGCAGAATTGAAAGAGTTTTTGCCAGCGCCGATTGTGGAATTTGCCAATGGAAAATACACTCTGAAGAACGATTTAGAGCATTCGATTGGAAAGGTCCGCTCCTTCCACGGTGTCGCCCAAACGGTGCTGCGCGCTTATGCCTGGATTCGCGCCCTCGGTGCAGACGGTCTGAAGGAAGTGGCGAAAATAGCCGTATTAAACAATAACTATATGTATCACAAGGTTTTGGCGATTCGCGGCGCAGGTGCACCATATGTCAAAGGACACCGCCTTGAGCAGGTGCGCTACAGCTGGGAGCAGCTGACAAAGGAAACAGGAGTAACCACTGAGGATGTTACGTTACGAATGACGGATTTTGGCCTCCATTATTGGACCAGCCATCATCCATATATCGTCAAGCAGCCATTCACCCTTGAGCCAACGGAATCGTATTCCAAAGAAGATTTAGATGAATATATCCATGCGCTCGAGCAAATTTCTAAAGAAGCTTATGACAATCCAGCAATCGTCAAAACGGCCCCGCATAATAGCACCATTCACAAAATCGACGAGCAGGATTACTTGGATCATCCTGAGAAATGGTGCATCACCTGGCGCACGTATTTAAAAAATACGGAAGCCTGTGAATCGGTTAAATAAAACGACATTATTTTTAGAAAATAGGGGGCAATAAAATGAAAAAGTACATGTCGATGATGCTAGTCTTGCTTTTGTTATTGTTATCCGCCTGCTCCAATAAAACAGCAGGGAATGAAGGGAAATCAGGGGATTCAAAAAATCCAGCTGGAACTATTACAGTCTGGGGATGGGACGTTGCGGCTGCAACGATGAAAGCAGCGGTAAAGGACTTTCAGAAAAAATATCCGGACGTAAAAGTGAAGGTGGAGGATTTTAATAGCTCTGACCTTTATGACAAGTTAACGGTTGGTCTGGCGGCACGTGGCTCCGGACTTCCTGATGTGGTGTTGATGGAGGATGAACGAATCCCAGGCTACCTGCACCAGTTTCCTGAAGGATTTTTAAAGTTAAACAAGCTTGGGTATGACAAATACAAGGATTCATTCAATCCAGCAAAAGTAGCGGCTGTTCAGAATAAAGATGGAGATTTCATTGCGGCTCCATGGGATATTGGCCCGGCAGGTGTGTTTTACCGTGTAGACTACTTTGAAAAGGCCAATGTGGACCCTAATTCCATCCAAACTTGGGATGATTACATTGAAGCAGGTAAGAAAATTAAAGCCGCAACGGGTGCTCAGCTGCTTCCGATTGATATCCCGAATTATGACGGTGTTTTCCAAATGATGATGCAGCAGCAAGGGCTCTCGTATTTTGATAAGGACGGGAAAATTACCCTCGGGTCCAAAGAAGCCATCAGGGCAATGGAGGTCATCAAAAAGCTTCATGATGCTGATCTAATCCTGAATAATAAAGGCTGGGATGGGATTGTGACCGCCACTGTAAATGGAAGTGTCGCCACTGTTCCTTATGGTGTTTGGTATGCAGGTTCGATTATGGACCAAGCTCCAGATTTAAAGGGGAAATGGGATGTCTTCTATTTACCAAGCTTTGAAAAGGGCGGCACGAGGTTTGCGAACGTCGGAGGCTCGTCCTTGTTGGTTCCTTCAACAAGCAAAAATCAATCAGCAGCCTATGCCTTCGTCGAATTTTTTACGACCGATCACGCATCACAATTGTTAGGTTTTGAAAAATATGGACTTTTCCCATCCTTGAAGGAGACCTATAGTGCACCACAATTTACAGCCAATAGCGAGTACTTTCATAATAGTCCGATTTTCAAAAAGTTTGCCGATATTGTCGATCAAGTACCAAAAATCAATGTAAATGAACACCTAGCAAAAGCAAGTGCCCTAACAAGTAATGCCCAGGCAGCTATTTTACTTGAAAATAAATCGGTAGAGTCTGGTTTAAAGGATGCACAAAAACAATTAGAAAATGAAGTCAAAAAATAATTTTAAGGAGAGCTGAGAGGCGGTGTTCCCACTCCTCTCAGCTTTCTCATTTTACCTAAGTTAGGGAGGTGGCTCGTTTGGATCAAACAGAAAAGGTGGTAAATACCACGGCAAACCTTCGAGTCAAAACGAGAAAAAATGTGTTAACTCCAAAAAATGCTCCCTATTTCTTTATCGGGCCGGCATTTCTATTAATTTTGATATTTACTGTCTATCCGGTTATCTCTTCATTTATTTTAAGCTTTCAAGAGGTTCGTGGTGTCCAGAAATCATTTGTGGGATTTGCTAATTATTCTCGCTTATTCCATGATCCCATTTTCTATAAATCTCTTTTAAATACCTTTCAGATTTTGATTGTCCAAGTCCCAATCATGCTCTTTTTATCATTATTAATCGCGGTGGGGCTCCATTCTTCGATGTTAAGAGGCAAGGCTTTTTTTCGAATCTCTTATTTCATGCCTGCGATTACAGCGCTAGCAGCCGCCTCGATTGTCTTTATGATTCTATTAGATGAGCATTTCGGGCTTGTTAACTATTTCTTATCATTCCTAGGATTGGATGCCATTTCTTGGTTAAACACCCCATTTTGGGCAAAGGTCTCAGTTATTCTCGTTATGACCTGGAGATGGACCGGATATAACATGGTGATTTTTTTAGCGGGCTTGCAAAATATCCCGGATGATTTATATGAGGCAGCGAGTATTGATGGAGCAGGAAAAGTGAAGCAATTTTTCATGATTACGATTCCGCAATTGAAGCCGGTGTTTATTTTTACCGTTGTGATGTCCACCATTGGAACGCTGCAGCTATTTGATGAGCCGTTTATTTTGACCAATGGCGGTCCAAATGCCGCTACGATGACGATTACGCTCTATCTATATGAAACAGGATTTAAGTTTTTCGATTTTGGCTATGCGTCCGCGATTGCCTATGTTCTTGTTATCATTACGGCCATCGTTTCCTGGATTCAAATGAAGCTGGTAGGTGATGAGGAATGATCACTACTAGAAAAATAGGGATCTATAGTTTATTGATTGCGGGGGTTATCTTATCGATTGGACCTTTCTATTGGATGCTGGTCGGTTCGACTTTACCTTCAGGTGATATTTTTCATTTGCCGCCAAAGCTACTCCCAGGGGATTACTTCGCGAAAAATTTTCAATCCCTGAATGAGTCATTAGGGATTGCGAAGATTTTTTGGAATTCCTTATTTATTGCCCTGGTTTATACATTCGTCAGCACGCTGATTAGCGCCATGGCTGGCTATGCTTTTGCCAAATTTCAATTTCAGGGGAAGAAGGTATTCTTTTTCATTATTCTATGTACGTTAATGATTCCTTCACAGGTAACCTTAATTCCATTGTTTGAAATGATGGTCTCCTTTAATTGGCTTAATACGTATCAAGCAATTATTTTGCCAACGCTTGCTTCCCCCTTTGCGATTTATTTAATGAGGCAAAATATGAAGGCTGTGCCAGACTCGATTATTGAGGCCTCGAGGGTGGATGGGGCAGGGGAATTACGAATATTCTTTACAGTCATTCTCCCAGTAACAAGGCCAGCTCTCGCGGCCGTTTCTATTTTTCTGTTTATGTCCCAGTGGAATAGCTTGCTTTGGCCGCTTATTACGATGAATTCAAAGGAAATGTTTACACTGCCTGTCGCGTTATCGAGCTTAATTGGAATGGCGCGGATTGATTATGGGCAGCTCATGCTTGGAACCACTTTATCGACAATTCCAATCATGATCTTTTTCTTATTGCTGCAAAGGCATTTTATCTCCGGGATTTTAGGTGGATCGGTAAAAGAATAACTATCAAGGTGTGAAACTTATGAAAAAAGTAAAAAGATGGGAAGACATTCAAACAG
The DNA here is from genome assembly GCF_019969725.1 of Neobacillus bataviensis. The sequence goes on along the minus strand of NZ_JAHXYW010000011.1, from coordinate 31,541 downwards.
ACGGGATTAACCGTTTGAGCGCCCGCGCTCATTATGTAAGTTACCCAACTCGCTCAGCAGCGGAAACGGGTGATGCAAGACAAAGCCACTATTATCAAAATCTAAATGGAACGTGGAAGTTTATTTTCCTAGAAGCACCGGAATATGGTCCGGATGGCTTTTATCGAGATGATTTGGACCTCAAGGAATGGGATGATATTACAGTTCCTGGGAACTGGCAGCTGCAGGGGTACGGAAACATGCATTATTCGGATTTATGGTATAACTTTCCAATCATCCCGCCACGTGTTCCTACTGATAATCCGACAGGGATATACCGGCGTGAATTTATATTGGACCGCAGCTTTTGCACAGAGCAATTGATCCTTCGCTTTAATGGCGTTGATTCTGCCTTCGAATTGTATGTCAACGGGGAATTCGCCGGCTACAGTAAAGGTGCACGGATTCAATCTGAATTTAATATTTCCGAATTATGCCGTGAAGGCGCGAACTCCTTGACTGTAAGGGTATTCCAGTGGTCAGATGGGACGTATTTAGAGGACCAGGATATGTGGTGGTTAAGTGGGATTTTCAGGGATGTTGAATTGTATTCTAGACCAATTCTCGGACTCTATGACTATACCGTAAAAACGGATTTTGATCGGGAATGGGAGGATGCAACACTATCCGTGTCTGTTCAATTGACTGAACTGCAGGAGCAAACGATTGTTTATGAATTAATTGACCCGGAAGGGAATCAAGTTTTTATTGAGGAACAAAGGGCGGATGAAGCTTTAAGTAAAAATATTACTGCACCTTTAAAGTGGAGTGCGGAACAGCCGGCTCTCTATCATATTTATATGACAGTCAAGGCAAATGGAAAAATAATAGAAGTGATTCACCAGCCTGTAGGATTCCGCTCGATTGTGATGTCCGGGGATACATTCCTCGTCAATGGGGTGGCGATCAAGTTAAAGGGGGTAAACCGCCATGACTATAATCCCAAGACCGGGCGTGTGGTGACGATAGAGGAGATTGAGCGGGACATCAAGAAGATGAAGCAGAACAATATTAATGCCATCCGAACAGCACACTACCCGAATGCTTCTTATCTTTATGACCTATGCGATTTTTATGGCATGTATGTTATTGATGAAACGGATTTAGAATGCCACGGCTTTGAATTGACTGGAAAATTTGATTGGATCAGCGATGACCCTGCTTGGGAAGCGGCTTATGTTTTAAGGCTTGAGAGGATGATTGCACGTGATAAAAACCATCCGTGTATTATTATGTGGTCGCTTGGCAATGAATCCTCATTTGGCTGTAACTTCCGTGCGATGGCCAAACGGGCGAAGGCAATGGATCCGACTCGTCTTGTCCATTATGAAGGAGATTTTGAGGCAGAAGTGACTGATGTATACAGCACGATGTATACGTGGCTCGAGCCTTTTAAGCAAAGGCTGACCATGGATCAGGTGATTGAAAAATCAACAAAACCGCATATTCTCTGTGAGTACGCCCATGCGATGGGGAACGGACCTGGCAATCTTAAAGAATATCAGGATTTATTTTATAAACATGATAAACTGCAAGGCGGATTTATTTGGGAATGGTTTGATCACGGAATTGAAACCGTGGCGGAGGATGGTTCGGTTTACTACAGGTATGGCGGAGATTTTGGCGATGATCCGACGAATGGCAACTTTTGTATTGATGGATTGATTATGCCTGATGGAACGCCGTCACCAAGCTTATTTGAATATAAGAAGGTGATTGAGCCTGTTCAAACGGAATGTATCGATAGAGAAAATGGTGTGTTCCGTCTCATTAATAGATATGATTTTCTCTCATTAGATCATTTGGAATTAACTTGTTCACTGTATGAGGATGATAGGTTATTAGAAAGCTTTCTAGTAGAGCTTCCGAGGCTGGCTGGGCGCAAAACAGCAGAGATTCAGCTGACTGTGGGGAAGGATATGGAGAAAATCAGCGGTGCCCATTATTATTTAGTATTTTCATATAAACTAAATCAGGATACACCATGGGCAGCGAAGGGCCACGAATTAGCAAATGCTTCCTTCGTGCTCCCAGGGAAAGCGAAAATGCCTAAAGTGCATTTAGATGGAGAGCTTCAGGTTATAAGGGAAGGCGCCTTTCTAAATGTCAGCGGTTCCGACTTTACAGCAACATTTGATTGTGTCAAAGGAACTTTAAAAAAAGTGATCCGTAATGGTGTGGTAGTGATTGAAAAGGGACCGCAGTTTAATTTTTGGCGGGCGCCAATTGATAATGATATGTATCTTCTTGATGATTATCGCCAGAAGTATTTTTTGCACTTAGGCCATGAAATCGTTGAGGATATCCGATGTGAATGGAAAGACGGAGTATTTGAGTGGCATACGGATGCCCTTTACGGTACTACAAACAGCTCTTGGTATTATCAAATTCAATATCATTATAGTATTTATCCTGACGGCGATATTGTTTGCCGTATTAATGGGGCTGCCTCCGGTCTGAAGGAAAATGCTCCGGTTATGATCCCGCGTTTAGGTGTACACATGCATCTAAATCGAGATTTTGTTCAAGCACAATGGCGCGGCAGAGGTCCGGGTGAGAGTTATCCCGATTCAAAGGAGGCAAACCATTTAGGAGTTTTCAGTTCATCTGTGGATAGGTTGTTTACTAATTATGTTAAGCCGCAAGAAAACGGCAACCGTTCAGATTGTGACTGGGTAAGCTTTACGGATCAAGAAAAAAATGGGCTCATTTTTATCGCAGATGAAACGTTCAACTTTAGTGCTTCTTATTTTGAAATTGGTGACCTTGAGAAAGCAAAGCACACGATCGATTTGAAGCCTAGGGATTATCTTGTTTTGAATTTGGACTACAAACAAAATGGACTCGGCAGCAACTCCTGCGGCCAAAACCAACTAGAAAAATACCGCTGCAAATTCGAAGACTTCACCCTTGCATTCCGGATTTCCCACTTTAACAGTGAAAAAGGAGCCGCAATAGAACTAGGACGCGAATATTAATATAGTTTCAATGGTGTGCACCACTCGCGAACATTTGTCCACAAGTGGTGCCTGACACCATTACTCACTTTTTAGGCATATTTTTGTTGGTTATGTTCTTTGAGTGTTTTGGTGTAGTGCGTGGTTAGGTTTTCGAATATTTGATCCCAACTTTGTTTTAGGGCGTAGTTTCTTCCTTCAATCCCCATTTGTTTCCTTTGCTCGTTATTTATTAATAGATGGATTATGGATTTATTGAATTCCTCCACATTCCCCGCTGGGCATAGATGGCCAGTAACCCCAGTTTGAATAATGTTCTTCACACCTCCAGCATTCGCCCCGATTACGGGGGTTCCACTTGCGAGCGCTTCAAGAACAACATTCCCGAATGTTTCCGTAGGGGAGGGAAATACAAATAAATCGGAAGCTGCGTAGACTTCAGCTAAACGACTTCCGCTTAGGTATCCCGTAAACGTCATGTTGGAGGATGTTTGACGAGCCTCCATTTCCTCGCGTAACGGACCATCCCCGACAATCAGCCAATGTATTTTTTCATTAAAGTCTGCAGGCATTGACTTTGCAATAGCAAGTAGTGTTTCGATATCTTTCTCTGGGGCCAATCTGCCAACAAAAGTCAGCAGGTATTTTTGATTTAGGCCGTAGCGTTCATAAACTGCAGTTTTATTATAATGAGGATGGAAAAGCTGGCAATCCACGCCGCGAGGCCATATTTCTAAGTTTGAAAATCCACGGTGCTTGAGAAGCCTTAATGTTTCACTAGAGGGAACGAAAAGCTTTTCACATGATCGATGAAACCAATGCATATATTTCCAGACGATAGTGGTAAGAAATTGAAGGCCATAGTATTTCAAATAATCATCGAAATTGGTGTGATAGGAACCAACGAGGGGGATGTTTAATTTTTTTGCATAATAGACGCCACAGAGCCCGGCACTAAACGGAGTAGCCACGTGAATTAAATCTGGCGAAAAACGTTGTAATTCTGATTTGAGGGAAAAAGGATTTGGAAAAGCCAAACGGCATTCAGGATAAAGGAAAAAAGAGAGGCTCCTTAAGCGATGAAAATTGTTAGAGACATAATCTCTGCCATTCGAATCAGGTGCAAAAATTTTAAAAGTAATCCCCTTCGTTTCAAAATAATCCGTCAGCCGCTTAAGTGTCCTGGCAACCCCATTGACATCGGGATAAAAGGTATCAGTGAAAATAGCAATCTTCATAAAATCCCTCCTCACCGAATCTCTCACAACCATAATAAACAGAAGCATAAAATTCCCGAGCCAATTCCAAGAATACTGCCTGCAAGAACATCAGAAGGATAGTGGAGACCTAAGTAAATTCTTGATATTCCAACACACAGCCCTAGAGGGATGAGGAAAAAAGAAAGCTGCGGCAGGAATAATATATAAGGGGTCACAACGGCAAAAAACGCCGTTGTATGTCCCGAAGGGAACGAATGATCCTGTAATGGATTGGATGAGAACTTTGTTTTTTCGATTATCAAATAGGGTCTTTTTCTTGGCAGCAGCCGCTTAGCAAGCTGTACAGGAATATGGCTGGCCGATAAAGCGAGAGCACTGGCAATGGCAATCAATCTAGTTTCCCCTGGTGAGATGAGAAGCAGAACGAAGGATGCAGCGATGGTAATGTCCGCTCCGCCAAAATGTGTGACTACACGGAAAAATAGATTTAACAGCTTTTTATCAAAATGCCGATTCACCGTTTGAAACACACGGCAGTCGAAGCCATAAAACACATTGATCCATCTCATCATCGCCAATTCCCCTTATAAATTAATAATACGCAACTCATCTTTTGGTCTATCTCTATAAACATCAGGTCTTCCAATCGAAAGATACGTTATTGGATACTTTTGTATTTCCTCAAGTGAGTAACAATTTCTCCCATCGATAACAATAGGTTCTTTCATATAAGTTTGAAACATATTCAGCCGTACATGCTTTATTTGTTCCCACTCTGTCAGAATCATAGCTATGTCGGCTTCATAAAGAGCGTAGTGAATATTGTATGCATATTCGATGCTATCCCCTAAAACCTTTTTAGCATTCGGGATTGCAATCGGGTCATATGCTCTAACATTAGCGCCCTCCTCAAGGAGTTCTTTGATAATTTTCAACGAAGCAGCTTCCCGAACATCATCGGTATCAGGTTTAAAGGCTAAACCTAGCACAGCTACTTTTTTATTTTTTAACGAGCCAAGCATTTCCTTCGCTTTTATAACCGGAAGGGTTTGCTGCCGATTATTTACTTTTATGACGGCCTCGAGCAATTCGAATTGATGCTTAGCATTTCCCGCAAGCTGCACAAGTGCTCTCGTATCTTTTGGAAAACAAGAGCCCCCATACCCAATGCCGGCCTTAAGAAAATCATGGCCGATCCGTTTATCTTGACCAATTCCAAATGCTACTTCCTCGATATTGGCGCCAACTTTTTCACATAGATTAGCAATTTCATTGATAAAGCTTATCTTTGCAGCTAAAAAGGCATTAGAGGCGTACTTAATCATTTCTGCACTTCGAATATCCGTTTTCATTATGGGAATCTTCAATGGCAGATAAATTTGCTCCATAATCGATGCTGCATCAGGATCATCAGCACCAATCACGATCCGGTCTCCTTGAAAAAAATCAAGGACAGCAGATCCCTCGCGGAGAAACTCAGGACTTACGACCACCTCGGCTTTTATAGCAGAAGACTTGCGGCTGTGAATAATTTGTTTAATTAACTCATTCGTTCCAACCGGGACTGTGCTTTTTGTACAGACAATTACATCCTTATCGATATAATGAGCAATCGTATGTGAAACCACATGAATGTATTTTAAATCTACTGAACCATCCTGCTGTTCAGGAGTACCAACCGCAATGAAAATGATATCAGCTCCTGAATAGGCCTGCTCGGGATTCATGGTAAATTGCAGCTGTCCGTTAAGCAGATTTTTTTCAATGAGTGATTCCAGTCCAGGCTCATAAATCGGAGAACGGCCGTTTTGAAGCATGTCAATTTTGTCTTTTTCAATGTCTATGCATGTTACGTTATGTCCTATATCTGCTAAACCTGCACTTGTGACAAGTCCTACATATCCTGCTCCAGCAACGGTAATCTTCATCCAATCCCTCCAATGAGTTTGATAATTCCATTTTATTAGGTAATGATGAATTTTTTCTTAACCCGGTGTTAAGAGAGTGTAAAGTCTATGTATAGAAGGATGAACAAAAGTGTTTTGTTCGATTTTTATGAAGAAATGATAAAGAAAACTAGGAATTTAGCATTATGTACAGAGTCATAGAATGACATAAAAATCAGTTTAATCCAGTTTCATGAATTTATGATCTGTTAAAAAATACCTAATTTTAGCAATGGTAAAGCCCACTTGCTTTACAAATCTTTACATGTGCTTAAAATTCCCCCTCTATAATGAAAACCGTAGTAATAATTGATTCTGAGAGGGGATAAAACATGTTGCGTGAGATACCTTTGAACGAATGGATGAAGAACTTTAATACGGAAGGTCTGCAAAAGAATATTGACCGCCGCAGTTTTTTACAGGGAGCAAGCAAAATCGCCGGCATTTCACTAGGATTAGCCATAGCTCAATCAATGGGAGGATTTGAGGTTAATGCGGCCCCAAGCTTTAGTGGCTATCCCTTTACACTTGGCGTTGCTTCCGGCGACCCGCTTCCTGATGGCGTAGTGCTTTGGACAAGGCTCGCTCCGGATCCATTAAATGGTGGGGGGATGCCGCCGCATAGTGTTCCAGTAAAATGGGAAATCGCTACAGATCAGTATTTTCGTAATATCGTTCAAAGGGGAACAGAACTTGCGCGGCCTGAGCTCGGCCACTCCATCCATGTCGAAGTGAGTGGACTGAAGGCAAACCAAGTGTACTTTTACCGTTTTAAAAGTGGCAATGAACTAAGTCCAGTTGGAAGAACAAAAACACTTCCAAAAGCGGGGACAAGCGTTTCGCATCTCAACTTTGCCTTTGTTTCCTGCCAGCAATTTGAGCATGGGTACTATACTGCTTACCAGCATCTTGCGAAAGAGGAACTTGACCTTGTCTTTCACCTTGGCGATTACATATATGAATACGGACCAAATGAATATGTTGCATCAACAGGAAATGTCCGTACCCACAGCGGACCTGAAATTAAGACCATTGAGGATTACCGAAACCGATATGCCCAGTACCGTTCTGATGAACATTTAAAGGCGGCACATGCGGCATTCCCATGGGTTGTTACTTGGGATGACCATGAGGTGGAAAACAATTATGCGAATGTCATTCCTGAAAAGGGGCAGTCGGTTGAGGAATTCATTATCCGCAGAGCTGCTGCGTACCAAGCCTATTATGAACATATGCCGCTTCGCAGGTCGTCACTTCCACATGGGGCAGATATGAAAATCTATCGCAATTTTGAATACGGCGATCTCGCTTCCTTCTTCGTACTGGATACACGCCAATACCGTGATGACCAGGCAAACGGAGATACGAGCTCGCCGCAGACTGCGGAATCTCTAGATCCGAAACGGACATTAATGGGAGCGGAACAAGAAGAGTGGCTGTTTAACAAACTCGATAGCTCCAACACAGACTGGAATGTATTGGCACAGCAAATCTTCTTTGCCCAGCGCAATTACGGAACAGCCACTTCACCAAAATACAGCATGGATTCATGGGATGGTTATCCGGCGGCACGCCAGCATGTGCTCGATTATGCCAAAGCCAACCGGTTAAATAACATGATTGTGTTAACGGGGGATGTTCATGCAAATTGGGCATCTAACTTAATAGAAGATTTTAATGATTTAAACTCAAGAATCTTTGGTGCTGAATTCGTAGGTAGCTCCATCACTTCAGGTGGGAACGGTGCCGATAAGCGGGCAGATACCGACAAAATTTTAGGCCTTAACCCGCATATTAAATTCTTTAACGATTATCGCGGCTACGTTCGCTGCCGGGTGACACCTAAGCGCTGGCAGGCAGACTACCGCGTGGTTCCGTATGTATCCTCAACAGGAGCAGATGTTTCAACAAGAGCCTCGTTTATTTTTGAAAAAGATGAGCAGGGACTCAAGCAGGTATCTACAACAAAAGTTCCTTTGGGCATTCAGCTTTCAACGGAAGTGGAGGAGGATCGAAGTAAAGCGCATAGCCGTGCCCATCAAAAGCAGTTAGAGAAAAAAGGAGCTAAAGTTCCGAATCATTAAGGACACTGGATCCCAAAAAGGGAGAGCCGAGTCTGTAATAAAAGCGATAGAGGACACGGCCAGCTAAAAACAAAAGCCTCGTGTCCTCAATAACAAAAATTTCTTTACAGTCCTTTATTACTTTCCCTAATCACTTCCACATAAAACTTAATCGCGTTGATGTAATTTTCAATAGAAACATGTTCGTTCGTACCATGCATCCGGTTCAGGTCCTCGGAGGTAATTTGCACAGGGAGAAACCGGTAGGTATTTTTGGAGACAGGATCATATTGGCGCGCATCAGAGCCAGCAAACATTAAATAGGGTGCAATAACAGCATCACTGTAAACATTTCTAGCCGCCTGCTGAATCGACTTGAATTGCCAGCTGTTAACAGAGGATACCTTTGAGGCTTCGCTCCCAGTCACTGTTACCTTTATATCATCATCTTCAATCGTATCTTCAATGAATCGTTTTACTTCATTCAAAGAATCCCCAGGCATAAGCCGAAGGTTGATAATGGCAGTGGCCTTTTCAGGCAAGGCATTGTATTGCTCTCCAGCTTGAAAAATCGTTGGAGCAATTGTAGTCCGAATTAAAGCGGCAGATGCAGGCTGACCAAGTAAAATTTTTTCAATAACCGGCTCAAAAATCGCTTTGTTGGCAAATACATATTTCATTCCGAAGCTCATTTCAGGAGCAACGAATTCAAACATGTCTTCCCCAGGACCTCTAAGGTCGCCTTTAAACTGGGTATCCTCTAATTTAGCAATCGCACTGGCTATTCTTCCAATATTAGTGTGATCCTTTGGCTGGGAGGAGTGACCGCCGCTGCTTTCAATCGATAATTCGGCCGTTGCAGATCCCTTCTCAGAAATACCGACCACACCAACTGGCTGAGTCACACCTGGTACCATATTTTCAACAATTGCTCCGCCTTCGTCTAAAACATATTCAAACGTAATTCCTCTAGCCTTAAGAGTATCGACGATTTTGCTTGCCCCTTCGTCACCGCCGATTTCTTCGTCGAAGCCAAACATTAAATACATATCCCGGTCGGGCTCATAACCTTCTTTTAATAGATAATCAACAGCTTGCAGAATGCCAATAACGCCAATTTTGTCATCTAAGGTTCCCCGTCCCCAAATTCGGCCGTCAACAACTGCACCGCTGAAGGGATCCTGCTCCCAATTGGCTTCCGTTCCTTTTAATACAGGGACAACATCATAATGGCTCGTCAGGCCGATAGGGTTTTTACTAGCATCGGAACCTTTCCATTTATAGACTAGGGCATAGCCATTTACTTTTTCAAACGAAAGCTTCTGATGAACCTCTGGAAAACTTTCTTGTAAAAAAGTAATAAACCTATTAAACTCCTTAAAATCAAATTTACTGCGGTCTTAATAAGAAACGGTTTTAAATGTGATCGCTTTGGATAAATGTTGAACCGCTTCATCTTGGTTTATTGTCGCATTCGAAGAATGTGGCAAAGGTTGTTTCGATTTAATGGCCAATGTTTTGTAACCGGTTACAATTATGAATAACAAAACTATGCCGCCAAATACAAGCAATGCTAGATTTCTTTTTTTCACTATAAAGCCCCCTTTTAGGACAACATTACTTTAATAGTAACCTTGTTTCAATAGAGGCAGAAGCCTCTTTTTTTGAAAAAGAGGACAAGCACCCTTACTATTTTTTCAATCTTTCATAGTCTATTAAAAAAATGAAAGGAAGAGATGTTTGGTTGTTTGGTTTTTCTATGGTTCAAATGGTCCGGGCCCATGCTGGTAAGTTGGAAAAGCCTTTACGTGAAAAGCTTTTGAATCTTTATCGCCCTTTTAAATGGACACCGTGTTTTTTGCATAACATGTTTGAAGGAACCCTTAAACATGGAAAAAAACTCTCAGTTATTATCGAATTTGAACAGGAGTGCCATGTGGCTGGATGTGATGAAGTAAAAAATATTTTGGGAAAACACTTCCGAAATAGTTTTAGACGGGAATACTCTAGAGTTTCCTGTGCAAGTGCTCACGTCACTCCAAAAGGGTTAGAAGAAATGCTCTCAAGCTGTAATCATATTAAAAAAATATACTTAAACAAAGAAGTTAATGCACTGCTTGATGTGGCCGTACCTTCCGCGAATGCCCATAATGTGATAAGAAATAATACTAAATTAACAGGACAAGGAATTACCATTGCAATTGTAGATACAGGTATATATCCACACAAGGATTTGGGTGATAGAATTATTGATTTTAAGGATTTTATCAATAATCGAGAGGTTCCTTATGATGATAATGGCCATGGGACGCACTGCGCTGGAGATGCAGCGGCATCGGGAGCAAGATACAAGGGTCCAGCACCGGATGCTTTTCTAATTGGTGTAAAGGTCCTGGATAAAATGGGCTCAGGTTCTTTAGAGACAGTCATGGACGGGGTAGAGTGGTGTATTCAATACAATGAAGCTAATCCACCTCAAAAAATAGACATCATAAGTATGTCATTGGGCAGTAAGGCAGAGAACTTTGGCAGTGATGATGCTGATCCTATGGTGAAAATAGTAGAAGCAGCATGGACAGCGGGAATTGTTGTCTGTGTGGCAGCTGGAAATGAAGGCCCAAATAGCAGAACGATTGCAAGTCCCGGTGTCAGCAGTGAAGTCATAACAGTAGGGGCTCTAGACGACGGGAATACTTTGGATAGAGGTAATGATGTTGTACCTGATTTTTCAAGTCGGGGACCAACGATTTATGGACTGGAAAAACCAGATATTTTAGCACCGGGGGTAAATATTGTCTCTTTACGGTCGCCTAATTCCTATTTAGACAAGCTGCAAAAATCAAGCCGTGTGGAGAATGATTACTTTGTTCTATCCGGTACCTCGATGGCAACACCAATTTGTGCCGGAATCATCGCATTAATGAAACAGCACAATCCCGAATTAAAACCAAAGGATATAAAAACATTATTAACAGGTGGAACGGTTTTATGGAAAGACAAGAAAGTCTATCCTTACAATACATTTGGTGCAGGTTATATCGACGCAGATAACTCAATTCCTTCATAGGTGGATTGAGCGAATATAAATAAACAAGGACTTGGAGGCCGCTCTACTCATTACGGCCTTCAGGTCTTTTCGATTTTCTATCAGTAGTTCGTAGTTTATCTTGAATTTTAAATAATTGAATTCGAGATAAATACAAGGTATAATGAATATGAATAATGTGGAAAAAGAAAAATATCCATATGGATGAAAATATAGGAAGAGGTGTGACGATTATGGAGAAATTTCATCAATCACCAAATATATATGTTGGCGAGGTCAATATTAAGGTGAAAAACTTAGATTACTCGCTAAATTTTTATCAAAATATTATCGGTTTTCAAGTCTTGGAGAAAACGGAGCGGAAAGCAGTCCTAACGACCGACGGGAAAACACCGTTATTGACGCTGGAACAGCCCGCAGATGTCATTCCAAAAGCAGGACGCACATCCGGGCTTTATCATTTTGCGATTTTGCTGCCATCCCGTGTGGATTTATCCGTTTTCTTACGGCACTTGCTCCAAACAGGCTACCCATTAGGAGCTGCAGACCATTATGTTAGTGAAGCGTTGTACCTGAACGATCCAGACGGAAATGGGATTGAGGTTTACCGCGACCGCCCTTCATCAGTGTGGACCTGGAACAACGGATTCGTCTCAATGGCTACTGAAGAACTTGACGGGCAAGGAATCCTTGCCGAAAGCGATGCAGAATGGAAGGGCCTTCCGGCTGGGACGCTTATGGGGCATATTCACCTGCACGTAGGTGATTTGCAAAAGGCAGAAGAGTTCTATACAAAAGGCCTTGGATTTAAGGTTGTTAGCTACTATCCACAGGCTGCGTTCCTTTCTACTGGCGGCTACCATCACCATATAGCCATCAATACGTGGCAGGGGGTGGGTGTAGAGGCTCCGCCGCAAAACAGTGTCGGTTTAAATTGGTACACACTTGTTTTTCCGAACGAATATACTAGGGAGGGAATCATAAACCAATTGATGCATATAGGTGTCCCAATTACCAAAGAAGCCGACTATTATGTAACAAGTGATCCATCCGGAAACCAAATTCGATTAGTGATTTAACATATTTTGGGGGATAACAAATGATGGACGTTAAGCAACAGGACGAACATTCTGGAATAGAATTTGGCATTTATACATTAGCTGATTTAGGTCCTGACCCACATACAGGTAAAACAATAAGTGCCCAAAAGCGTCTCGAAGAAATCATCGAAGCAGCAAAAATCGCTGATCAGGCAGGTCTCGACTTATTCGGTGTTGGTGAACATCACCGGCTAGACTATGCAGTATCAGCACCGCCGGTGGTCTTGTCTGCTATTTCTCAAGTTACAAAAAGAATTAGATTGATAAGTACGACAACAGTATTAAGTACCGTAGATCCCGTTCGTTTATTCGAAGATTTTGCAACACTCGATCTCTTGTCCAATGGGCGGGCAGAAATTATGGCCGGGCGTGGGGCTTTTATTGAGTCCTTCCCACTTTTTGGATATGACCTTGAAAATTATGATGATTTGTTTGAAGAAAACATTAAGTTGTTTCAAGAGTTGAGCGCAAACGAAAGGGTTACATGGAAAGGACGTTTTCGGTCACCATTGTACAATGCCGAAATTGCCCCCCGGCCAGCTCAAAAGAATATCCCATTATGGGTTGGAGTTGGCGGGACCCCTGAAAGTGCTGCAAGAGCTGGCAGATTAGGAACGGGCTTAGCATTAGCAATCCTCGGCGGTGATCCAATTCGGTTTAAGCCTTTAGTCGATGCATACCGACAGGCCGCAAGTGAAGCAGGTCATGCTCCTGAGGTGTTAAAGGTGGGTGTGACAGGTCATACCTATATAGCGGAAACAACTCAAAAGGCGAAAGAAGAATTTTTTCCTTATTACGCTAACTACTGGGAATACTTCAATTTTCAACTAGGCAGGGACGCCAGCATGTCGAGAGCTGATTTTGAACAGTTGGCGAGTCCAGAAACCGCGCTGTTTGTAGGAAGTCCGCAGCAGATTATAGAAAAGGTCCTCAGACAATATGAGTTATTTGGACATAAACGGTTTATCGCCCAAATGGATATAGGAGGTCTTCCTTTTGAAAAAGTGGCGAAGAGCATCGAGCTTTTGGCCACAAAAGTAGTGCCAGTCGTCCGCCGGGAAATTGGAGCAAAATAATGAAAAGGGTACCTGCTTGATCCGTGGGTACCCTTTACTTATTTATAAAACAAGATTTCTCTCTAATAATCCAACATGAATAAGACCATTGAGAATGCCGTTATTGGAGGAGGAAGTGGTGATGATATCGGCGACAGCCTTAGCTTCAGGTACAGCGTTTCCCATCGCGATTCCCGTCCCGATCTCTGTCAGCATCTCCAAATCGTTCAACCCATCCCCAAAGGCAAAACTGTCTTCAATCTTCATATCCAATACTTCAAGCATTTTTCGGATGCCAACTGCTTTTGATGCACCTTTAGGGAGAATATCGTAAGCACAATCATGCCATTTTACGAAATTAAAATCAGGGAAGTTGTCGGCATACATTTTCTCATCATGACCTTCGCAGTATAGATGTCCTTGATAAATGGAAGTATTCTTATAGAACTCGGAGTTTACCTCAGGATAGGACATCATTAAGGCATCAAAACCAGATTCGATAAACGGATGATTTTTAACGCTTGCTTTAAAATCGTTATGGCTGCAGTAAGCCAATGCATGACCGTTGCTTTCAGTCATTTCCGATAGTGATTGCAGTCTTTCCGGATCAATTGGGTTTGCGTAAATTTCTTTCCCTTCAAAGACAACATATTGTCCATTCATAGATACATAGGAATCAATATTTAATTCCTTTTGAATCCAATAAAACATCTTTGGCACACGCCCAGTGGCAATAACGGTGTGAATTCCTTTTTCCTGAAGCAAGCGAACGGCTTTTTTTGTGGTATCGGGAATGGTTTTTTCTTCGGTTAATAATGTTCCATCAATATCAAAAAACACAATTGGTTTTTGCATTTCATACACCTCCGGGAAAAATACAACACCGCCGTTACGCTCAGGGATTCCTGATCACGCCGGCTTGGTGTTGCATGTCTTACAATTTAGAGAATAATTTATGAAACGCGTTTCAGGTCAAGCGTTTTTGAGGAAAAAAAGACTTGCAGCCACTTATGGCTGCAAGTCTAAACAGTTTTACGCTCAATTAGTTTCACGGGTATTTCATCATAGACAAGCTTGCTGTTTTGTCTTATCGCTTGTTGAAACAGTTTTCTCCCAATATCCACTAGTGGGATCTCGATTGTCGTGATATTCATCATTTTCGCGATAGGCTGGTTATTGAAGCCAATGATGGCAAGGTCACCAGGAATAGAAATGTTTCGGTTTTGGGCGCACATGACAATGCCGGCAGCGACATCATCATTGGTCACCAATAAGGCAGTAGGAGGATCAATCATTTGTGTTATTCGATGAATGACTTGTTCCCCATCTTCAAAATGAAGGCAATGATTAAAAATATAATCAGGTTCATAAGGAAAATGATGGTTCGCTGTAAATTCCTTAAACGCCATTTCTCTATGTTTGCTATTTGTACCAGATCGCCGGCCAATACAGTAGCCAATTTTTCTATGCCCTTTTTGAAATAAATAGTCGAAAGCAAACAGGAAGGTTTTGTAATGATCCACAAAGGTGGAAGGGACGTTTTTCCCTCGTGTATCTTCACATAAAATAATGGGTCCATATGGCAGGTATTCTTCGACAGTTTGCCAATCGCATTTTCTTGAACAAATAATTAACGCATCAATTTGCTTTTGTTTTAACATTTGCATGGCTTCCAGTTCTCTGGATTCCATGTAGTTCGTCTGAATTAAAACCAGTTTATAATTGTTTTCTAAGGCTTCAACTGACATTCCTTTTATAAGCAAGTAAAAATAAGGATGCTCAATAAAAGGAACTACCACGCCAATTAGGAAAGTCTTACCCATACTTAAATGGACGGCATTAATATTTTGCTGGTAGTTACTTTGCTTGATGGCATCAAAAACAGCATTCCGTTTTTCCTCGCTCACATATGGATGATTATTTAGCACACGGGATACAGTCGTTACAGATACGCCGGCCATTTTTGCTAAATCTCTAATATTTGTCATGGTATCACCTTTTTAAAATCATTTGCTTCCCATATTCTGAAGTTCATTAACAGTTACAAACGTATATCCTTTTTCCGTCAGGGACTTAATTATCCCTTCGATAGCCTCCAGCTCGCTGCCAGTGTTATCATACATCGGATGCATGAGGATAATCGAACCTGGTTTGATACGATCCGCTACATACTTTACTTTATCAGAGGCAGTGGTGTAGTAGGTATCTGGCTCCAGATTCCAAGTAATCGTATCTCGATCATGTTTGCTTAAGTAAAAGGGAAGCCCGAATAATTTTTTTCCGTTTGGCGGTCGAAAATCGATTTCTCCCTTATACCCAGCCTTCCGTAATAATCGATCGGTTTTTTCAATTTCTTCTTTGATATAAGAAGGAGACTTAAAGACCATTCGATTATGGGAATAAGTATGATTGCCAACCTGGTGGCCAGCTTTCACAATCATTGCTGCCTCTTCAGGAGATTTCTCGATCTCGTTACC
This sequence comes from Neobacillus bataviensis, assembly GCF_019969725.1. Next base: position 15,638 of record NZ_JAHXYW010000011.1, on the reverse strand, counting down.
AATTAGAAAAAAGGTAGCCTTCGCATTGTATTTTTTTAATAAAGGAAGGATTTGCTCAACATTTTTGGTAGGACCATCATCAAACGTTAGGGCAACCACTTTTTGATTGGTCACCACTTGATTGGTTAAGCCGCCGAATAGCTGGAATGTTCTAGCATTCATTAATTTATAGGTACCAAATAATAATAGGAAAATAATAAAAATTGCTACTCCGAAAGAGAGTATTATTTTTTTCATAAAGTCAGCCTTTCTTATTCTTAATATTGTTATAAAAATTATAGCAGAATGCTCTAGTAAACATTACTTGTTTGAGTGAGCTGCTTGACAATAAAAATAAATTCTATTATCCTTTATAAAAATTGATGAAAAAAATTTCGTATAACTCCAATAATATGGTTTGGAGGTTTCTACCAGGAACCAATAATTCCTGATTACGAAGAAGGTACACGTAACTGTATTTTCTTCGTAATCAGGAATTTTTTTTATTTTAAAAAAATTTAAGGAGGTCCACAATGAACTTCGAAACTTTACCTAAAATAGAACTACATTGCCATTTAGATGGCAGTCTTAGACCGGAAACGATTATTGATATTGCAAAGAAAGAGGGCATACAACTTCCGTCTTTTGAAGCGGAAAAACTCCAAAGGGATCTCATTGCACCATTGGAATGCGAATCACTCGATGAATATTTGGAGAAATTTGCAATCCCCAATTTGGTCATGCAGTCAAAGGAAAATCTAAAAAGAATTACGTTTGAGCTGTTTGAAGATGCGGCAAAGGAAAATGTGAAATATATGGAGGTTCGGTATGCACCTTTACTTCATACGAAAAAAGGATTAGACGTTGAAGAAATCATCCAAAGTGTGATAGAGGGAATGAAGGATGCAGAAGCCCAATTCGATATTAAGGGAAACCTAATCCTGTCATGCATGAGAACGATGTCTCCAGTAAGTGCTTTTGAGGTTGTTGAAAAAGGAAAGAGATTCCTAGGTAAAGGGGTAGTGGCGATCGACTTATGTGCTTCTGAAGAGGCTGGATTCTCTAGAAAATTCGTAGAACCAATCGCTCTTGCCAGAGAATATGGCTACAGAGTCACCATTCATGCAGGTGAAACGGGAATCGGCGAAAATGTGCTGGAAGCCGTTGAGCTTTTAGGTGCTGAAAGAATCGGCCATGGGGTTTTTATCAGAGACTGCGAGGCGGCCTATAACATCGTTAAGGAAAAACAAGTCGTGCTGGAAATGTGCCCGACAAGCAATGTCCAAACAAAAGCAGTGAATCAATATAGCGATCATCCCATCTATGATTTCCACAAGGATGGCATCAAAGTCACCGTAAATACAGACAACAGAACCGTTTCCAATACAACGATGACGAATGAATGCAATATCGTTTTTGAAGAATTTAAGGCTAATTACGAGGAATATAGACAAATCTACATCAACAGTGTTGAAGCATCCTTTGCTGACCAAGAAACTAAGGAAAAGCTCAGAAAGTATCTATAAAAAATGGGGAGCGATCCGCTCCCCAAAATAAATTATTTCATTGCATTGAAACTAACTGCTATTTTAGCTCCGACAACGGCATTGTTTTTCACTAAAGCAATGTTGGCATCCAAGCTTTTGCCTTCTGTTAAGTCTTTGACTTTGCCTAGTAAGAATGGTGTTACATCTTTACCAGAAATATGCTTTTCTTCAGCCTCTTTTAAGGCTGCTTCAATGACACCATTAATGACTTTTTCATCCATAGCAAATTCTTCAGGAATTGGGTTGGCGATAACGGCTCCGCCTTTAAGGTTTAAATCCCATTTTACTTTTAACGTAGAGGCGATTGTGTCGACATCATCAGCACGTAAGTTTAGCGCGAATTCACTACTGCGTGTATAGAAAGCAGGGAGCACATCAGTTTGATAGCCAATAACAGGCACACCTTTTGTTTCAAGATATTCCATGGTTAAACCTAAATCTAAAATTGATTTGGCACCCGCACAAATAACCGCGACGTTTGTTTGACCAAGCTCTTCAAGGTCTGCAGAGATATCCATCGTAGTCTCAGCACCGCGGTGCGCACCGCCAATACCACCCGTTACGAAGATGTTAATTCCTGCTGCTTCTGCGCAAATCATGGTTGCGGCAACCGTTGTAGCCCCAAGTTTTTTAGTCGCGATTAAATAGGCTAAATCGCGTCGTGATGCTTTGGCAACATCTGAACTTTTACCGAACATTTCAAGCTCTTCATCGGATAGACCGATTTTAATTTTCCCATCAATAATCGCAATAGTAGCTGGTACGGCTCCATGATCACGGACAATTTGTTCCACTTCGCGGGCAGTTTGCACATTCTGTGGATAAGGCATACCGTGAGAGATAATCGTAGACTCCAGGGCAACGATTGGTTTTCCTTGTTCCTTAGCAGCACGTACTTCTTCTGATAATGTAATATATTGTTTCATGATTATTCCTCCATGTCTTTTTGTAATTTTTCTGCGGATAAATCCTGTCTTACGGTATAAGATGATTGCAGTGTTTTCGATGCATTAATGCTTCCGGCTTTAGCAATTTCAATTAGAGATTTACCTTCTAACCAGGAGTAAATAACTGCGGAGGAAAAAGCATCCCCTGCCCCTGTTACGTCGACAATTTCCTTCGTTTCAATAGAAGGTACCTGAAAAATCCCCTCAGTTTTATTCCCAATCATTGATCCTTTTTTTCCATTGGTTATGACCACGTTGGCTATCCCAAGTGATAACCACTTTCCTACAGCATTTTTCCAATCTTCTTCATTATTAATTTCCATATGGAAGTAGGATTCTGATTCATCCCGGTTCGTAATAAGCCATGTAACACCGTCTAAATCATCAGGTAACCGATTCATCTTTGGAGAAGAAACGGGAATTAAAACGATCGGAATGTCATGGCTTTTGGCGAAATGACACAAGAATTGGACCGTTTCTTTCGGACAATTTAAATCGACCATAATACATTTCGATCTACTCAGGATGACATCATGCTTAAGCAGCAGATCCGGTGTAATCGCCTCATATACTTCCATATCCGCTAACGCAATAATTAATTCTCCGGTCGAGTCCAATACAGCCGTGTAGGAGCCAGTTGATTTTTCAGGGAATTGGGTCACCGTTTCTAAGTTCATGTAAAGAGAGGATGCTTCCTCAATAATTGACCAGTCCTTATCGGCGCCGCTTGTAGAGATAAGTGACACTTCTAACCCAAGCCGTCCAAGGTTTTCGGCGATATTCCGAGCAACCCCGCCTGCATTTTGTGTAGCATAAATCGGATTCGAGGTACCTAACTGGGCTTTTTCCTTGACGTGGAATTTACGGTCAATATTAGCCCCGCCGATACAGATTACGTGCTGTGATTCATTTAAAATATAAGCTCTGCCTAAAATATTTCCTTTCTTAATTAAACCAGAAATAATATTGGCAATAGAAGGCCGGGATAATCCTAATATTTGAGCAAGCTCTTGCTGTGAAACATAGGGGTTCTTGCGTATTAAATCCAAAATCGTTTGTTCTTTTTCTGTCATACTTTCAGGCACAGAAATCACCCCATTTATCTTGTAAATAAGCTATTACTTTGGATTGAAGGCTTTTAATTCTTCCTGTGTTTCAGGAACTTTTACTGCACCAGACTTAATCTTTTCAATCCATTCTTTAACTACAGCTTCAATTTCAGCTTTGTTAGCAGCTTTTGCATTGATTGGTGCTAAGCCTACACCATCTTCTGTTAAACCGTATAACGCGACTTCTCCACCAGGAAAATTGCCAGCTTTTGTTTTGGTTGCAAGATCTTTAACGGCTACGTCAACACGTTTTAAAGCGGAGGTAAGGACAACATCCTGACCCATGTCTGCTTGGTCACGGTCTACACCAATGGCCCAAATGTCTTTACTCGGATCTTTTTTCTTGCGGTCATTGGCTTCTTTGAATAGACCGACACCGGATGCTCCTGCTGCGTGGAAGATTACGTCCGCTCCAGAAGAATACATTTTAGAAGCGATCGCTTGACCAACCTCCGCCTTGTCAAATGCTCCTGCATATTGAACATCAACTTTTACCTCTGGTTTAGCCGCTTTTACTCCGGCTAAAAATCCAGTTTCGAAGCGCTCGACAACAGGAATCTCCATCCCGCCAATAAAACCGATATGATCGGATTTTGTTGTTTTAGCGGCTGCTATACCCGCAAGGAATCCTGCTTCTTGCTCTTTAAATAAAATACTTGCAACGTTTGGCAGTTTTACTTCGGCATCGACAATCGCAAATTTAGAATCTTTTTGTTGTTTAGCAATTTCCTCAACTGCTGATGGCATTAAGAATCCGATCGCATAAACTAAATCAAATCCTTGGCGGACAAGTGTATTTAAGTTTGTTGTATAATCGGCATCCGATTTGGATTGAAGGTAATCATAGCCGCCCTTGCCTTTCTTTAAGCTATTTTCTTTACCAAAATTTTTGAGACCTTCCCAAGAAGATTGGTTAAAGGATTTGTCATCAACACCGCCGATGTCAGTTACCATACCTACAGAGAAAGTCTTTTTATTATCTGCTCCGTTACCTTTACTATCATTACTTTTACCGCAAGCACCTAATAGCGTGCCGGCTGCAAGAACAAGTGATAATGCTATTCCAATTTTACGTTTTTTCACTTTATGTTCCCCCTTAGGATGATTGATTTATGATGCGGTAATTCGTTTTAAACTTTTGTTTAAGTATTAAACTTATGTTTAGATTATACTGCGAATTATTATTTCGGTCAACCACTTTGGAATTAAAAAAGGTGTCAGGCACCCTCCGTGGACATTTGTCCACGGGTGGTGCCTGACACCGCTATACGGGGGTACCGTATCAAATTTCGATAATGATGGGGAGGATCATTGGTTTGCGTTTTGTTTGGGTGAATAAATATTGTCCGACAGATTTTTTGATGCTTTGTTTCATGACATTCCATTGATGTCTGTTTTCTTCCTGCAGGTCGGTGACGGTTTTCTTTACAAGACGATTCACTTCTTTCAGGAGCTCATCGGAATTTCTCGCATAAACGAAACCGCGGGTAATGGTGTCAGGACCTGAAATAATTTTCCGGTCTGCTTTACTAATGGTTACAACAATCACAAGCATTCCGTCCTCAGAAAGCTGCCTCCGGTCGCGCAGCACAATTTCTCCAATATCACCGACACCCATTCCGTCTACATACGTATCTCCAGCAGGTATTCTCCTAGTCTGCCTGGCCACCCCGTTTTCAATATCGACGACATCTCCATTTTTAATAATGAAGGTATTTCCTTTCTCCACTCCAATCGCTTCGGCGAGGAGTCGGTGATGGTGCAGCATTCGATACTCACCATGGATCGGGATAAAATAGGTTGGTTTCATAAAGGTAAGCATCAGCTTCAAGTCCTCCTGATAGCCATGTCCGGAAACATGCATTCCGGTGGTACTGCCAGAACCATAAATCACTTTTGCCCCCAGTTGAAATAAGTTGTCGATGATCTTTGAAACATCCTTTTCATTACCGGGTATCGGGGATGCCGCTAAAATAACCGTATCTCCAGGGTAAATCGCTACATCACGATAGTTGCCGCTTGCAAGGCGGGCTAGGGCGGCCATTGGTTCCCCCTGACTTCCGGTACAGAGAATCGCGACCTTTTCAGGAGCAAGTTTATCAACTTCCATTGCCTCGATCAGCATTCCTTCCGGCACATCGAGATATCCCCGTTCAATGGCGACGGAAACCACATTCACCATGCTCCGGCCTAAAAGTGCCAGCTTCCGGTTTGTTTTGATAGCTGCCTGGACGACTTGCTGAACTCGATTCACATTAGATGCAAAGGTCGATACGATTATTTTTCCTGGCGCATCCATAAATGCCTCTTCCATATGGTGTCCTACCATTTGTTCTGATGGGGATAGTCCAGTTCGTTCGGCATTGGTACTTTCCGAAATTAAAACTAATACACCCTTGCTGCCGATATCGGCCATTTTATGAATATCTGAAAATTGGTTATTAGCTGGTGTTAAATCAAATTTGAAATCCCCGGTATGGACAACGTTTCCTTCAGGTGTATGAAAAACAATGCCCAGGCAGTCAGGAATACTGTGACTGACACGGAAAAAGGAAACATCTATCTGCCCCAGCTCAAGCCTGGACTCCGAGTCAATTGGGATCAGTTTGCTATCCCCTTTAAGGCGATGCTCATCCACTTTTAATTCGATTAACCCTAAAGTAAATTGGGTCGCATAAATGGGTACATTTAATTTTTTTAAAAAGTAAGGGATCCCGCCGATATGGTCTTCGTGTCCATGCGTCACAATTAAGGCTCTTATTTTTTCCTGATTCTCTTCTAAGTAGGTTAAATCAGGGATGATCAAATCGATACCTAACAAGCTTTCATCGGGAAACTTACCGCCGCAGTCGACGACAATAATATCGTCACCATATTGAACCACGTACATGTTTTTACCGATTTCATTGATGCCGCCCAAGGCGAAAATGGATAATGTGTTTTCATTGTTTTGCAAGTTGATACCCTCCTAATTCCCATTGATTAACATTAGTATCCCCTTATAGAATTTCTTTATTTAGGAAGTTCTTTTAATAAATTGCGTTCCTTCCCCATAATTTTGCGTGTTTTCGATATTTTTCTTCTATTATAATAATTATTAAAGAATAGAGACGGAGAGCAAAGGGGAGAGAGAATGAAAAGTGAATCGGATCTTCTTAATGAAGAAATAAGGTACAAAATTGTGGCTGATCACACATCTGACGGTATAGTTCTTGTTGATAATCAGGCAATTGTTCGTTATGTATCACCATCGATTCAACAAATTTCAGGTTTTACCGTTCAACAATATGTGGGTATGGATGCCTTCGAAATTATTCATCCCGAGGACCGAGAACGCGTCCGCTCCTTACACGTTCAAGTGGTTCAAACTAAAATGCCAATGGATTTGGAATATCGCTTGCTGCACCCACAGGGTACAACCGTTTATGTTGAAACAAAGGTTAAGCCTGTTTTCGATAGTTTTGGGAATGTAAAATATGTTGTAGCCGTTGTGAGAGATATAACGGAGAGAAAAAAGACGGAGCAATTACTCGAAAATATTTTGGAAAGTGTAAACGCAGCTGTCTGGTCAACGGATAAGGATTTTTCCCGCTTAACCTTCTGCTCGGGAAGCATGGAAAAATTAGCTGGCCTCCCAAGACATGAGATTGTCAATAGTCCGATACGTATGCATGACCATATCCATCCGGATGATAATGAGATGCTCATGGGAGAAGCGAAGAATAAACTAGATCAAGGTATGGCGGTCAATAGCGAAATCCGATTCATCCATGTAGAAGGAGAAACAAGGTGGAATCAAATGATCATCCAACCTTATATGAATAATGTGGGCGAGATTGAACGCCTTGATGGCATAAGCTTGGATATTACCGAGAAAAAACGGTCTGAGCTGGCATTAGAAGAGAGCGAACAGCGATATAAGTCCTTATTTGAAAATAATTTGGATGGGGTTTTTTCCATTGATTTAAATGGGGATTTTGTCAACGCTAATCGGTCATTTGAAAAAATTTCAGGTATCGAGTTTGCTAATCTTACTGACCGGTGCTTTCTTGGGTTGATTTATGATGAGGACCATATCGATGTTTATCAAGTTCTTTCAGAGGTTATGAAAAAGAGGGAGCCAAAGGATGTCGAATGTCGGATCCTTCGGTCAAGGCATGCTGATCAGCGCATCGTTAATATTACCTTTGTTCCTATCTTCCTTTCTGGACAACTCAATGGTGTACATGGAATCGTAAAAGACATTACCCAGCGAAAAAAGGAAGAGCAGGAGTTAATCCAAAGTGAAGAAAGATATAAGTCACTCACAGAAAGCATCAACCGTTTCTCTAACGACCTTGCCAACGTCATGAAAGTAACAGATCTTGAGAATCGGCTAATGGATGAAGTAAAGCAGGTACTCCCAGTTACTGAAGTATCTATTGAAGAAGTACCGAGAGACCATGAAGGGGTTCCGAGCAGCAAGAATGAAAAATGGGTTAAGATTACTGAAAAAGAGCAATGGATTTATTTAAGGATTGGCATCAAGCAACCGTTGCTAAAAATGGAGGAAGAGTGGCTTGAAACTGCCGTTCATTATGTCACCATCCTTTATGATAATTTGCAGCGGACTGAAGATTTGATGAAACGTCTAGAGGATATGGTCACCTATAGCACTACCCCAAAATGGATATTAAAACTTTTGTATAGGTTATCGGAAAAGGAACGGGCATCGCTTTCGAGCGACTTGCATGATTCTGTTTTGCAGGATTTAATCATCTGGTACCGCAAGCTTGAATCATTACGCTCCTCATCTTATTTTAATGAGGAAACACAGGGTGAACTGATGCAAATAGAAGAAGGCCTGCTGGATGCGATTCACCAAATTAGAATTACTTGTAATGAATTGCGGCCTCCGTTTCTCCTGAAAATGGGTCTGGTCGAATCGTTAAAAAGTCTTTTTTCATACGCTCGAATGTTTTCCAATTATGAAATTGATTTTTCAGTAACGGACTTACAAAATCCGCTGACGGAAGATCAGATACTGGGGTTGTATCGGATTGTACAAGAGCTGTTAAATAATGCGAATAAGCATTCAAAGGCGACGAAAGTAACGGTGAATTTGACCAGCAATGAGGAAATCATTCATTTTTCTTATGCTGATAATGGGATAGGAATGGATTTATCCGGCTTTGGGGGTTCATTTAAACATATGGGGATTGCCGGTATTGAAAACAGAGTTCTTAGTTTAGAAGGAAAAGTGGAACTTAATTCTGCTCCTCAAAAAGGGTTTCATGTAAATATCTATATCCCAACAACTATGCAGCAAAAAGGTGATTACTATGGAAATACTATTGGTTGATGATCATAGGTCGGTTGTCGAAGGAACCAAAATGTTAATTGAAGCAGAGCCGGATATGAAGGTCACAATTGAGACAGATGTCTATCTGGTTTCTGACCTTGTGCGTCTGAAGAATTTTGATGTGATTCTGTTTGACTTATATATGCCGAATATTAACGGAGCCGATTTGGCACGAAAGGTGCTTGCCGATGCCCCGGATGCCATCATATTGATTTATTCCGGATTCGATATTGCACCGCATTTTAATTTGCTCATGGATTCAGGTGTTTCCGGCTTTATTTCCAAAACCTCCACCCGGGAGCAATTGGTTCAGGCAATAAGAAGTGCAGCTAGGAAAGAGGCTATCATCCCGATGCAGCTGCTGAAACAGTTGAGACGCCAAGAAATTGTGGTCCAAGGCGAGAACACAACTGAAAAGACCACCATCAGAAAAAAAGAAGAAAAACTCCTGCGGGAATTGGCGAAGGGACATAGCAATAAGGAAATTTCCAAGACCTTGCTGATCAGCCAGCGATCATTGGAATATAGCCTGACAGAGCTTTTTCAAAAACTAAATGTGAATTCACGGGTGGAAGCCATCAAAAAAGCGAAAAGCCTGGGGATTCTGCCAGCAGAAGATTTATATTAGGCGGGACCGGTACAATGTACCGGTCTTTTTTTTCGAGCAAAAACCCTTTGAGATGCAAATTGCTGGGGGGGCTACCGCAAAAATCTGCGGCAGTTCTCCAAAAGTGTGCGGATTTGAAAATATCAATTGGAAATAAAATGAAATTATTCTGATGAACATCAATTAATGGAGGTAAGGAAATGAATACAAAACAAAAAAAGAAGGGTAAAAAGAAGATTGTCATTTGGTCGATCGTTGGACTTTTAGCAGCCACAATTATTTCAGTAGTGCTATTCACGCGGTTTTAAATAGACTAGTACTTTTTTGGACAGTGCCCATCAGGATTAAAAAAGAAGTGCCGTGGTCACTCTGAGGGGTTCAGAGTGCTCGTCAAGGTTGAAAAAGAAGAGTTGCGGTCGCTCTGAGAGGTTCAGAGTGACCGTCATGGTTGAAAAAGAAGAATCGTGGTCACTCAGATGGGCCCAGAGTGACCATGTAGGTTGAAAAAGAAGTGCCGCAGTCACTCTGAGAGATTCAGAGTGCTCGTCAAGGTTGAAGAAGAAGAGTCCCGGTCACTCTGAGGGGTTCAGAGTGCCAGTCAAATTAGAACAAGTGCGGTGCCGGTCGATAAGAGCGATTCATAAAGCTCGACAGACTGGAAAAAGTGTAGTGCTAGTCGATAAAAACGGTTCATAAAGCCCGATAGACTGGAAATAGTGTAGTGCCGGTCGATTAAAACGGTTCATAAAGCCCGGCAGACCGGAAAAAATGTAATGCAGTCGATAAGAGCGATTCATAAAGCCCGTTAGACCGGAAAAAGTGTGGTGACGGTTGATAAGAGCAGGTTTATTAATTTTAAGCTAATTAAAAAAAGATGGAAAGGATGAAGTTAAATGAATGTTCACCTATTACAGTGGGGATTATTCACTTTTATGCTCGGGATTGTTTTATCCCTCCCGGTTGCAGCGGTCCATTATCAAAGGAATACTCCAATGACAAAGCTGTTTACCAATGCAAGGAAACTTAAATCAGCACACCTCGACTATTTCATGCAAGCTTTTGCATTGGGCTTTGCGTATATTTTGGAGCTAGCCTTAAAAACTGAGTTTTCCCTATATGTTGTTATCCCGTTGGTCTTTGGGGCGATCATGAATCCGACGATATTGTTATTAGAAGCAACGTCAATCATTCGTTCAGGTTTGGGTAAGGTTATATATACAATACTCAGGTCAACCAGCCCGATTGCACTTCTGTTTGCATGGTTTGCCATAGCATTTCTGATTCTGCCTTTGTTTTTGAAAATCACCCTAATTGCAGTAATAATTTCTATGGGAATCGTATTTTTTACCTTTCAAAAAAGAAGTAAAAAAACCATCATTAATGACCTTAACACATCCAGTTAAGGTTTATCATGGTTTCTAAATAATAATCACAGTGCGGCACCTACCACAAAATTCTGCGGTTTCACTCAAAATATCTGCGGTTTGAAAGAAACAAAAACGACGTACAATGTAATCATCTAATACAGGTGAAAACCTTTAGGAGTGAAAAGGATGAGAAAATGGGCAATTGCAGGAATTCTTTACGTTACTTTAGTCGTGCTTGGATTCGGTGCTTATGATAAATGGATTGCAGATGATAAAGGAATGGCTGCCGAGGCAGACAGCCACGGATCAATGGCTCAAAAAGCAGGGCATGGTACCGAGGAAGAAGAGAATGGAAAACATAACGGTGATGAAACTGGAAGCAGCCATGCACATGAAGGCAATGCACACCAGCAAGGCAGCCAAGTCAATGCATTTGTGCAAAACAATCAAGGAAAGATCAAGATTTTCTTAAAAGATAAAGCAGGAAGCCCGGTTGATGAATTAGAAGTAAATCATGAGAAGATTTTGCATCTAATTATCGTAGATGAACAATTGCAGAAGTATTACCACGTACACCCAGAACGAACAGGAAAAGGCGAATTTACAATAGAAAAGAATCTCCCTGAAGGATTCTACAAAGCTTTTATCGATATTAAACCAAAGAATCTAGCATATGAGGTAGAGCCAGTTCCATTTATCGTGGGCAATCCGAGCGCTTCAGTACACGGTCATGCGCTGGTGCTTGACACTAATTTTAGCAAAACGATAGATGATGAAACGGTAACATTAAGTGTGAACTCCTTTAAGGCAGGAGAACCCGTAACACTATCCTTTGATTTAGATCAAACAAATTTGACACCATATTTAGGAGCAATGGGGCATGTTGTAATTCTTGATGAATATGGTAAAAAGTTTCTCCATGTTCATCCATCAAATGAAAAGGAACCAATTTTTGAAACACAGTTTGAAAAGCCAGGCATCTACAAAATTTGGGCAGAATTCAAGCAAAAGGGGAAAGTAAGAGCCTTCCCGTTTGTAATCGAAATAAAAGAATAAGCATGGAAAAATGGAAATTAGTATGTATGAATAGTATTAACACCTGCTACTGGGAAACTGCCAGTAGTTTTTTATGTAATCTTGTAGGGGAGAGATATTTATGATCTATGATGTGGTGGTTATTGGTGCCGGCCAAGCGGGATTATCTATGGGGTATTACCTTATGCAAACCTCTTTATCTTTTATCATTCTCGAAAACCATGCTGCGATAGGGGAAGTGTGGCGAAAAAGGTATGACTCCCTTGTATTGTTCACACCACGTGCTTATAGTTCTTTGCCAGGTTTGGCATTAGAAGGGGACCCAGCCGGGTTTCCAACTAAAGATGAAATTGCTGATTACTTGGAGCGATATGCCAAAACATTTGATTTACTGATTCATTTGAACTGTCATGTTCAAAAAGTACAGAAAGAAAATGATTCCTTTACTATATTCACTAGTAACTCTGTTATAAGAACAAAGAAAGTGGTCGTTGCCTCAGGGCCTTTTCAAACCCCTAATATTCCCCCGTTTGCAAAAAAGCTGCCCAATCACGTTGTTCAGATTCATTCATCTGAATATAAAAATCCAGCCCAACTTAACCAAGGATCCGTCTTAGTTGTCGGGGGCGGGAATTCTGGCGCGCAAATAGCAGTAGAAGTATCACAACATCATGAAACGTACTTATCTATTGGCCAAAAAATTCGATTTCTTCCTTTAACCATTGCTGGCAGGAGTATCTTTTGGTGGTTTGATAAACTGGGGATTTTACAGGCCGGTCGGGACTCTTGGATCGGAAAAAAGGTGCAAAGTCAACCTGATCCGATATTTGGGTATGAACTGAAGGAGAAAATAAAAAATCATACGGTTAAGTTAAAGAGCAGAACAAAATCAATTGTACAAAATGAGAATGAGATTGAATTTGATGATCTTTCAACCATTAGAGTAGAGAATGTGATATGGGCTACTGGTTTCCTTCGAGATTATTCATGGATTGATGTTAAGAATCTTGTGGCTGCTAATGGGGGTGTTAAGCATCATAGAGGTATAACGGAGATTGATGGACTCTACTTCCTTGGGTTGCCATGGCAGCATCGCCGGGGCTCTGCTCTTCTTTTGGGAGTAGGAGAGGATGCGGCCTACATTGCGAAAAACTTATTAATGAAGAAATTGTGATTCTATCAAAACGGTAGAATCTTTTTTGGGGCTTTATGTATTTAAATTGTTTAATGGGGAGTCTACGTGACTGAAATGCTTGCCTCTCCCACTTTTGGGTCACGTAGATATCGCCTACGTGACTGAAACGCGAGCTTCCTCCACTTTTGGGTCACGTAGACACCGCCTACGTGACCGAACCGCGTGCTTCCCCCACTTTTGGGTCAGTTAAAACGGAATGGTTATTATAAAGAGCTTTATTCGAAACAAAATACTTCGAAGGACGAATTGAAATGGGCGGTGGGGTCATAATGGCGAAATTTGAAAAAACTAATCAAACGTTTGATTAGTTTTTTCATTTCGTTATAGATATTCCAATAGAAACTAAAGCAAATTCACTTCAATTTTCTGCTTTTCTTTTTCAAGTTCTAAAGCTGAGACAATATAGGCAAATCCATTCATAAAGAGGTAAACAACATTGGATTGGATCCGTTCGGTTTCTCCTAAGTAAGTATTGATAATAATGAAAACTGAATATAGAAGAACGAAAAATAAAGCGATTTTATTAAAAATGTTCATTCGTACAACCCCTTTATTGGAGATTCTTATTTTAATCATATTTTCAGGAAGCCGAACTTATGCAGGCCATCCAAGTTTCACTGTGATTCAAATAATAAATGGGTAAATTAAAATATGATAAAGCTATCTGTTTTGCAACTTGACTCATTATATTTTACATGTTACTATTTGGTCACATATTATATGTGACCATTTATTCACATATAATAAATTTGGAGTTAGTATAGAAAGGATCGTTGTAATGAGTGACGAACTTTCAACTTTATTCAAAGCTTTAGGACACCCCATACGAAGACAGATATTGGATATCCTTAAACAATCAGCCAAAACAACAGGCGAACTAATTGAATATTTTCCAGAAGTCACAAGATTTGCGATTATGAAGCATTTATCAATTTTGGAAGAAGGAAATTTGGTCATCGTCAGGCGTGAGGGGAAATACCGGCGGAATTTTCTTAACGCGGTCCCGCTTCAGGAAGTGCATAACCGCTGGGTTGGGAAATATATGCAGACAACGGCCACTTCATTACTAAATCTGCGTACAGTAGTTGAAACTAATAAAATAGAAGGAGAGTCAGCCGTGGAAATAACCAATCAAGAACAAAGCAAAGCTTTTCGTATCGAGCAAGAGGTGCTTATCAATGCCCCACGTGAACAAGTTTTCAAGGCATTAACTGAAAATGCGGGTGATTGGTGGGAATTCCGTATCGCTCCCAAAGGAGTACCATCACATTTTACATTCGATCCAGTCCCTGGCGGTCAATTTATCGAGAGATGGCGTGAAAATGAGGGGGCTGTCTGGGGAAATGTTTATTATGTGAACGCCCCGGAAGAAATCCGTTTGCATGGCCACTTAGGAATGCAAGGGGCTGTAAACAGTTCCTATACCTATCGACTTCTAGAAAAAGAAGGAGCAACTTTACTGCAGCTTTCTCATACTGCATCGGGAGTCCTTAGAGATAGCTGGAAACAAGACCATGCAGAGGGTTGGAAATACCTGCTTGGAACTTTGCTTAAAAAATATTGTGAACAATCATAAGAGGAACTTAGGGGGGAACATACTTGGTAGATGTTTTTACAGAAATAAAAATTAAGCGCTCAGTTGATCACGTATCAGCATACGCAACGAATCCGGACAATGCACCAGAGTGGTATGTAAATATCCAATCAGCGGAATGGCAAACTCCTAAGCCCTTGAAAGTTGGATCAAAAGTTGCCTTTAAAGCTCAATTTCTTGGACGTGAATTAGCTTATGTTTATGAAGTTACTGAGTATATTCCTGGGAAGAAGCTTGTAATGAGAACAGCGGATGGTCCTTTTCCAATGGAGACCACCTATACGTGGGAAACTCTTTCTGACAACAGTACTTTAATGAAATTAAGGAACAAAGGAAATCCGACCGGCTTTTCAAAAATAGCTGCCCCCTTCATGTCCACCATGATGAAAAGAGCAAACAACAAAGATCTCCAGAAAATAAAGGACATTCTTGAAAATCAAAATTGATTATTAAAGTAGTGCCTGGCCCCTTAATGGTGGTCAGGTTTTTTTATGGATAGACTATTGGACAAATTGGTAGCTTAGAAGTTTATTTTAAAAAATTTAAAACTGTTGTTGACATTGCCGTGGCATGATAGTAATATAGTAATCCCTGAGAGGGAAACGCCGCATTAAATGTTTCTTATTTCAGGTTTCAAAAAAACTCTTGACTAGATTAATATTCTAGTATAATATTAATAACTGTCGCTGAGTTGATTTGAAAGTTTTTTAAAAAAAGATTGACACAACGAAGACGAGATGATATATTAATATCCTGTCTCGAAAAATTGTTCTTTGAAAACTAAACAAACAAAACGTCAACAAACAATAATATTCGTTTCTTTTGAAACGAAGCCAACGTTTTATTTTATGAGCTAATCAACTTTCTTGGAGAGTTTGATCCTGGCTCAGGACGAACGCTGGCGGCGTGCCTAATAC
>NZ_JAHXYW010000010.1 GCF_019969725.1 Neobacillus bataviensis | reverse complement strand
AGACTCCGAAGAGTCTCGCTCGACTTGCATGTATTAGGCACGCCGCCAGCGTTCGTCCTGAGCCAGGATCAAACTCTCCAAGAAAGTTGATTAGCTCATAAAATAAAACGTTGGCTTCGTTTCAAAAAGAAACGAATATTATTGTTTGTTGACGTTTTTGTTTGTTTAGTTTTCAAAGAACAATCTGCCGCTCAAAGACGACTATATCAAGATAACATTTCAAGTTGTTAAAGTCAACAACTTTTTTATTTATCTTTCATCGCCTCGCTGACGACTTTTCCTATATTACAGGAGATTAATAGATTGGTCAATACCTTTTTAAAAATAATTTATGATAATATAAAAAAACGTAGTAGATACAATAGTTTACCTATATTCAGGATTAAAAATAGTCACAAGTGATTGTTGTGTAAAAATCATAGTTCCCCGAACTAAAGTCCTTTTACACCAATTCGAATAAATGTTGACCAGCCTTACGAACGCTCCTGCACCATCCTGATTCCAAGCGTCATCATCGATGAGCCCATCACACTGAATACCGTCATCGACATGAGGTAATACGCCTGCTACTGTGCCTTGTCCGGTGCATTCGTATTGACAATATTCGTGAAGATATAATAGAAAAGAATCGGCATCACCAGCGACCAAAACACGATATAGCAATTCCTTAACACCCGAATAATCTCTGTTTTACATTGCATTTGAAATACTTTCATCTTATATAGCGTCCTTGGTGTTACCCGGTAATTGTTCGAATGCTTCCTCCAGCTTGCCGCGTTCAATTCGGATATCCCTCGTCTCGATTTTTTCGCGGACTTGCTTTTCATGAGGTTCGAGTTTAAACAGGTGGATCTCCCCGGCTGTTGGCTCGAGAAGCCCTAACCAGTGGTTTGGCATTTGGATGATAATGACTGAATAGGCAAAAAGTCTTGCTGGTTTATTCACAGGTTTTAAGGCAGTTACCAACAGTTATAGGATTGCTATCCACACTTCACCGCAATATATCCACACTTTTCAGACTTTTATACACAAATTATGTGCATAACTATAATTATCCGATTAATATCCACTTTCGTATCCACAATCTTGTTAAACTTATCCACTTTTTCCAGAGGTTTATCCACAAAATATGTTCAGGTATCCACATTAACACGTTGATTTGTCCACAACACGCATAAAAAAGACCTAGAACAGTATCTAGGTCTTTTGGCTTTTCTGATTATGTGGTGGAAGGGTTATTCTCGCTGGAATCGTTTTGATCAACGATTTCCTTGAGCTCGCCCGTATCGCCTTTTGCATTGATGATTTCAAATATTTGATTTAAGCCATCGCTTATTTTATCCTCATCTTTTTTCATTTTAACAGCCCTCCTCTTTTATTTTTAGGATGGCCTACAAGATAGGAAACTATGACAAATAATGTCGATAACATTCACAAACCACTTGACAATATCCGTCTTTTTTCACGTCTATCATTTGCTATCTTAAAAGAAAAACTAGTAGGGGGCAAGAGGATGGATTTTGAGATTTTGTTAGATGCCATTTTAGGAGAACGACGAATTTTCCACATAATTGAATGCCCTGTTTGCGGATTTGAAGAAATTTATTATGAACATCATGTAACGAAAAGACTGCTTGGACGTGCCTGTTCCTGCTGTAACTTTGTACAAAGGTTCTCATAAAAAAAGCCTGGAATCCCAGGCTTTTTTTGATAACGATTACATTTTTGCCCCTAGCTCCACGGCCTTGCTATTATGGTAGCTTGATTTCACCCTTAACTTCATTCTTAATTCCTCATCAAGGCAATCCTGCTGCAGGATTTCGTTGTGACGGTACTGGATTAAATGATAAAAATATTTGCCTCGAATAAACATTTTCAACACATGATAACCCCCCAATTGTGGTTTACATAAATCGCAGGAGTACGTCGTGTTCGGTAACTGGCTAGCATCGTCGTTAAACATTAGCCCCTTTAGTTTTGCGTCACCACTTTTCAATGGCTTTGCCGTTTCGTACGATTTATGTGTTTATCAAAAATATATCCAACAAATTTATAAATGAAAAGTGTCTTAGGACCCAACAGGTGGGTAATTTTTCTATTTTCCGCTAGGATGATTGTTTCTAAATAGGACTTGTGAGGTTTTAAGTCTATTAATAGTGTCCATGATGATAACAGGATTTAATTTTAAAAAAAAGGAAGTTATTCATGTTAAAATTATGGTCCCTTACTTTTTGTCTTCTCCTGACGGCTTTGATGTTAGCAGGCTGCATGGAAAAATTTCATTTTGCCCAGGAAGAGGAAAATATCGCTTTGAACAAACCATCATCATCTACGAACAAGACCCGCTCACAATCCTTGGATAGTATCTCTGTTGTCGCCAATCCAGAAAGTATCCCCGTTCTTGTCAATAAACAGCATAAATTGCCGGAAAATTATTCGCCTGAGGATTTAGTGGATGCGAATATCCCGTTTATTTTTAAAGAAAAATCCGAGAAGCGAAAAATGCGTGCGGCAGCGGCGTCCGCGATTGAAAAACTTTTTACAGGCGCTAAAAAACAGGGTGTAAATCTTTTAGGTGTTTCGGCTTATCGTTCACACATTGCTCAAACGGCTTTGTTCAATAGCTATGTAAAGCAAGATGGCTATGAAAAAGCATCAACCTATAGTGCGGTTCCCGGAACAAGCGAGCATGAAACTGGGCTTGCCATTGATGTGACTGGCGGGGATGGCAGGTGTGCGGCTGAGGAATGCTTTGGAGGAACAAAAGAGGCAAAATGGCTTCAGAAGCATGCCGCTGATTACGGCTTTATTATCCGCTATCCGAAAGGAAAGAGTGCCATCACCGGCTATACCTACGAGCCGTGGCATCTTCGCTATGTCGGAAAAACGATGGCTAAAAAAATCATGTCTCGTGACATTACCCTCGAGGAGTACTATCACACTGTGCCTGTTAATAAGTAAAAGGGGTCTCCATCTGGAGACCTCTTTTGTGTTATTTTCCTTTTATCTCTAATAATTTTATTTTTAGGTCGTTTTCCATTGTGGCAAGTTCTTGTTCAGCAGCTCGGCGTTTGTGGCGGCCTTCCTCTTGAATTCGCAAAGTTTCTTCGAGTGTGGAGATGAGGTTTTCCTGGGTCTTCTTAAGTGTTTCAATATCAACAAGGCCGCGCTCGTTTTCTTTCGCTGTTTCAATCGTATTTGTTTTTAACATTTCAGCATTTTTTAACAGCAGTTCATTTGTTGTTTTGGAGACCTGCTTTTGTGCCTCCACCGCATGACGCTGGCGGATTAATGTTAAGGCAATGGCCACTTGGTTTTTCCAAAGAGGAATGGCGGTCATGATCGACGATTGAATTTTTTCCACTAATGCCTGGTTCGTGTTTTGAATCAGGCGGATTTGCGGTGCGCTTTGAATCGTAATTTCCCGGCTCAGCTTCAAATCATGAAGCCGTTTATCCAAGCGGTCGGCAAATTGAATCATATCGTTGACCTCTTGAAACTTCATCTGATCATTGGAAGCCTGTGCCGCTTGTCTTAACTGCGGGATAATTTTTTCATTCATTTCCTCAAGCTTGATTTCCCCAGCCGCAATATAGACATTCAAGGCGTGAAAATATTCTTTATTCGTTTCATATAACTGCTCAAGCAGCTTGATATCAGACAATAGGACATTTTTGCTGCGGTCAAGCTTCACACTGATTCGGTCAATTTGCGCCCCAGTTTTTTGATATTTAGAGAGAACCTCCTGTATGGAGCCGGAAATTTTTCCAAACATACGCGCAAACAAGGATGGCTTCCCATCCTTTAGATCATCCGGATTCACTTCATTCAGGCGCTTCATTAAGTCGCTGATTATGTCTCCGATTTCGCCTACATCCTTTTTCTGAACGTGCTCGAGCATCGTGTGCGAAAAGCTGAGGAGCTTGCCTTGGGCCTGGGTGCCGTATTGAATCATCGCCTGATGGTTGGCGGGATCAATTTGCTCGGCAATCTGATACGCTTTTGCCCGGTGCTCCTCTGGAATGACGTCAATTAACTTGACCGGCTTTGGTTCCCCTGTCTGCGGGATCGGGCTTTTAGATGGCGCGTGTCCGTCGCCAAAGGGATTAGCAAGGATATCATCTAATAAGTTGCCCGATGTGTTGGGCTGAATTGGGTTGTTTTCGCTCATTTTAGCCACCTATTCTCTTCAGGAAATTTAGAGTCCTTTTGTTTTTTGATTGTATGCTTTGCGACATCTATTTCGAAATTTAAAGTATCGATATCATCCGATATGACGTGGTATAAATCCTCTTCCAAGACCCGTGTCATTTCATTTAAGGTTCGGCGTGTTTCAATTAAGGACTGGTCCAGCTCCATGCTTTTTTTCGGCTGAGTGGATAGGAAGTTATATTTCTCGGTCAGTTCCACCACGGAATCCAGATGAGAAAAATAAAAGGGCTCCGCCTGGTAAAAACGCTTCGGCTCTTTTAATGTCATTTTGTGTATTTTTTTGGTGATTCTTAGGATATCGATTCTCTGCTTTACAGACGAAATATCACGGATGGTGAAAAGGTTTTTATTCAAGCGATGGATTTTTCGCTTGGCTTCCTTTAAATTCTTCTTAATGTAGCGGTATTCCTTGCTTGAAAGCTGATGCTTTTTTAGAAAGTTCTTGTTCATGAACAGCCCAAGTATTAGGTGGGTTAAAACACCGCCCGCAATCGCATAGCCCAGGGATGGCAGGAAGTACTGATCAAGCGCTAAATAGCTGATTAACCCGGTTAAAACGGTGACAGGGACAGCCACAAATGAACGAATGATTAATGAAAGGATAGGGTTCATAAAAATCGACTCCTGACTAGGTTTCCTTTATATTCATACGAATAAAATCAATAGAATGTTTCACATTCTTGTAATTTGTACCAAAAGAAATGATTTCCATCTACTACTTCCACAATACATGAAAAAACTCCTGCCCGCCATAGACCTCAAACGGAAAGAAAACTAGGACTTGAGACGTATTTTGGACATCCTTTCAAGGGGAGAAGAATTCACCAATTTCTAATAATATGGGCACAAACCCAAGAATTATCTAAAAGGGTACATAGGCTAATTATGATTATGAGGAGAAAGGAGATCGTATGTATTATCCTTATAGAATGCCCGTAGAGAGTTATCATGGAATTCATCACCATGCACAGCATCATTATGAGGACAACCATCATGGGGGCCATCACCATGCACAACATCATTATGAGGACAACCATCATGGGGGCCATCACTATGCACAACATCATTATGAGGACAACCATCATGGGGGCCATCACTATGGACACCATACCGATTCCCATTTAGGTCTTGGTCAAGTTGGTAAAGGGCTCCTGGGTCTTGGTTTGGGATATTTAGGCTCTGGACTGCTTGGAGGCATGGGAACTGGAGGATTTGGCGGCTATGGCGGCTTCCCAGGTTACGTCCCTGGGCCGGGTGGTGGAATTTACGGCTATGCTCCGGGTGCTGGCGGCTATCCCGTTCTCGGAAATGTCGGTTACCCAGGATATGGACCGAATATAAACCCCTACACATTGAGCAGCTATGGCACCTGGTCCCCACAAGAATACGGCCTGCCGAGATACTAGCTGTTTAATAGTGACGTTCATTTAATGGTGTCATTAATGGTGTCAGGCACCGCTCGTGGACAGTTAGGCTAAATTGTCCATTCCACGCGGACAAATTAAAAAAGAAGGGCAGGGTGAACGATTGGTTATGGTCTCCTGCTCTTCTTTTTGTTTATTTCTCATAGAGTTCGATTGGCAGTCCGTCTGGGTCGGGGAAGAAGGTGAATTTCTTGTTGGTTAAAGGATCGATTCGAATCGCCTCAACATTTATTTGGTGTTTTTTAAAGTAGGCTGCTGCCTCCTCAATATCGTCCACTTCAAAGGCAATATGTCTTAAACCGGCAGCTTCAGGGTAGCCTGGCCGTGCTGGAGGGTTTGGGAATGAAAACAATTCAATCTGATATTGTCCATTTATTTCTAAATCCAGCTTATAGGAATCTCTGTCCTCTCGATAAACCTCGCTTATAGGGTTCATCCCTAAAATCCGTACATAAAAATCCTTCGACTTTTCATAATTAGTACAAATGATTGCTATGTGATGAATTTTATTAAACTTCATTAATGGCCACACCTTTTCTTCAGAATTCGATAAATAAACAGCCCTCTTGTCTTCTAACCAAAGACAGGAGGGCTGATAAACCTTACATAATACTAGTATTTCCCTGCTTACGCCATGTCGGCAGGTCGTTGTTCGCTTCTTCCGAAGTGATAAAGAATCGCTTCAACGATTCGTCTGGAGGCGAAACCGTCTCCGTATGGATTAGAGGCTTTTGCCATTTGGTCATGGGCGGACTTATCAGACAATAATTCATCTGCCAGCCCAAAGATGGTTTCTTCATCTGTTCCTGCTAGCTTTAATGTCCCCGCTGCAATTCCTTCAGGCCGCTCAGTTGTATCGCGTAAAACAAGAACAGGAACACCCAAAGATGGCGCCTCTTCCTGAACCCCACCGGAATCAGTCAAAATTAAATAGGCCCGTGAAGCAAAGTTATGGAAATCAATTACATCCAACGGCTCGATCAGCTGAATTCGATCGTTTTCTCCCAATACCCGATTAGCAATTTCACGAACCACAGGGTTCATGTGAACTGGATAAACGACTTGTACATCAGCATGTTTTTCCACTACTCTGCGAATCGCACGGAACATGTTTTCCATGGGTTCACCGGTGTTTTCTCTTCGATGGGCCGTCATTAAAATTAATCGATCGTCCCCAAGCTTATCCAAAACAGGATGGGAGTAATTCGTTTTAACGGTTGTTTTTAATGCATCGATCGCGGTATTTCCTGTAATAAAAATTGCTTCTTCTTTTTTATTTTCTACCAAAAGATTTTGCTTTGATTGTACTGTTGGCGAAAAATGAAGATCAGCTAATACACCTGTCAGCTGGCGGTTCATTTCCTCAGGGTATGGTGAATACTTGTTATGTGTGCGAAGTCCTGCTTCCACATGACCAATCGGAATTTGATTATAAAAAGCCGCTAAACTCGCCACAAATGTTGTCGTTGTGTCACCATGAACGAGAACGATATCGGGTTTTACCTTTCCCATTACATCATTAAGCCCCTCTAAGCTTCTTGTTGTCACATCAATCAAGGATTGGCGTTCCTTCATTACATTTAAGTCATAGTCAGGTGTAATTTCAAAAATATTTAAGACCTGATCCAGCATTTGGCGGTGCTGTGCTGTTACCGTTACAATCGATTGAATTTGATCAGGATGTTTTTCTAATTCTTTAACAAGCGGAGCCATTTTAATTGCCTCCGGTCTTGTTCCAAATACGGTCATTACCTTCAATTGATTTGTCATAAAAACCTCCAAAGAATATATGTACCATCATTATACAATTCACTATTAATATTTAAAAATTGACAGCCAAATCATAGCCTAACTATCATGATATCAAATTACACTAGCTGGCAAAAGCATTAACCGAATGAAAACGGTATTTAATGAAAACAAACTGGCTGGTGAAGGTGAAAGTGAACAATGCATGAGATTACTTAGCTTATTTATTTAGAAAACTCATTGAATTTTAATAAAAGAGTAATGGGATTTATTTACTATGAGTGTTAAAATAAATGGTAACTTACATACTATCATGAGAATACAAGCCTTTTATTTCCTTCATACAATGGACCCATCTTCAAGACACTGCATTTCAACATAGAAAACCTGCTGCACCAGCACCATGAATCATACCTTCAATCATCCATACATATCACCCATCACGAATGTCCACCCAGGGCGGACAAATTAACCGAAGTGTCCACGAACGGTGCCTGACACCATTTTGCATCATTATTATTATGGGGGTTTTATCATATGAGATCTCAGGAGAAGAGAAGTAGAAAGTGGTTAAAGGTGACGGGGATTATTTTATTGCTAATCTTTGTTGCTGTGGGTGTTTATAGTTACACGGTTTATAAATCTCTAAAAACTGCTGTAGTAACGATGCACCAGCCGGTTGAACGAATCCAGCCGGAAAAGCGGGAATTGCCGGTAGCATTGGAAAAAAAGGTGCCCTTCTCCGTCTTAATGCTGGGTGTTGATGAACGAAAGGGTGACAAAGGCCGTTCTGATACCATTATTGTGCTCGCCGTGAATCCCAATAATAACTCAGTAAAAATGCTAAGTATCCCGCGAGATACTCGCACTGAGATAGTCGGAAAAGGGAAAGAGGATAAAATAAACCATGCTTATGCTTTTGGCGGGGTTCCCATGTCTATGGCTACCGTTGAAAATTTCCTCGATATCCCAATTGACTATTATATGAAGATTAATATGGAAGGTTTTAAGGACCTTGTCGATGCGGTTGGCGGGGTAAACGTCCAAAATGATTTTGAATTCGATCAGTATGGTTTTCATTTTGGAAAAGGAGATATTACCCTAGACGGTGAACAGGCTTTAATATTTTCTAGAATGAGATACGAGGATCCGCGCGGGGACTTCGGCCGTCAATCAAGGCAGCGGGAAATCATTAAAGCGGTCATTAATGAGGGTGTAAGCGTATCAAGCTTAACGAATTTTTCCGATATATTTACTGCCCTTGGAAAAAATATTAAGACAAATCTGACCTTTGATCAAATGGTTGATATCCAGAAAAACTATCGAGAAGCCGGAAAGAACATTCAACAGATGGAAATAAAGGAAACAGGCACAATGATCAACAAAATCTACTATGGCATAGTAACAGCTGCAGAAAAACAAAGAATCCAAACCGAACTGAAGAGGCAATTAGAATTAGAAGCGAAATAAGATAATTGAAAGGGATGACAAAAAAAGTATAATAACACTTTTAAATTCATCCCTTTTTTATTTTATCTGCATTTTGTTCTATTACTTTACAACATCTTCCCGCTTTAATATTTCCTCGACTTCGTGTTTATAAGGCATAGCAGGTGCTGTACCAATTTTTGTCACGGAGAGGGCGGCAACTGCATTGGCGAAGGTCATCGCTTCACGGACAGAGTACCCGATGCTAAGCGCGTGAGCAAATCCCCCATTAAAGGCATCGCCGGCCCCTGTTGTATCAACAGCCTCTACTTTGAGACCCGGAACCAATTCACCCTTCTCACCGCCAGTATAAAGGAACGCGCCTTTCGATCCAAGGGTGATAATCACCTTCTCAACACCCAATCCATGAATTTTCCTCGCAGCCACTAAAGCAGATTCTTCATCTTTTACTTCTACCCCGCTCAACTCAAATGCTTCTGTTTCATTTGGAGTAATATAGGTTACATCCGAAAGAATCTCTCTAGGAAACTCCTGGTATGGGGCGGGATTCAAAATGACCGGAACATCATATTTTTTTGCTAGTTTCAGCGTAGTTACCACCGCTTCAATACTTGTTTCCAACTGGAGCAGGACGATGTCTGCAGTTTTGAACCTTTCCTCCGCTACTACTACTTCCTCTTCTGTAATAGTTCCGCAGGCTCCCAGGGCGACAACAATGCTGTTTTCACTTTTATCATCCACGGCGATCAATGCAGCTCCAGTTGACTGGCTTGGATCGACCTTAATATATTGATTATTGATATTTTCTGCTAAGTGTTTTAATGCCTCTTGACCAAAAAGATCGTCACCCACTTTGGTGATAAACGTAACCTCTGAGCCGCACCTTGCCGCTGCGGTCGCCTGATTTCCACCTTTTCCTCCAGGCCCCATCTGAAACGGTCCCCCTAGAACTGTCTCCCCCGGCTTTGGAAGATGTGGTGCTCGGCTCATTAAATCTACTACATAACTACCAATTACAAGCACATTAGACATAAATGCCCTCCAAATAATGACCTAAATTCTCTCTAAACAATAAACAGCATATAGTACTTAAAGATATTAGCCTTCTCCTTCAAACTAAAAGAGGTGGATGTATTTTCCACCATACTTTTATTATATATAATTCAACTTGTTACGGCCTACCAAAATTGCACACAACTAGAAAGGTGTGATTCGAGTGATTTGGCTATATTTTGCCTGTTCTTATTTCATTGGGTGCATTATGTTTGGATATCTGATTACAAAATTGCTCTTTCAGCAGGATATCCGCAGGCAGGGGAGCGGAAATGTCGGTGCGCGGAATGCCGGGCGAATTTATGGCAAAAAGGCCTTTGTTATCACATTTCTTGGGGACGCTTTAAAGGGCATTCTGATCATTTTTATTGGCCGGTACCTCAGTTTCTCTGAACCTATTCAATTAATTGGCCTCGCTTTTGCCATCATTGGCCATTTAAAGCCCGTCACTCTTAAATTTCAGGGCGGGAAAGGTATTTCAACGTTCATCGGCGGGATGGTTACCTTCGAGCCCTTCCTTGCACCTGTGATTATCCTGGCATTCCTTGTCACATATCCCTTCACCAAAAGCTTTACCTTTTCAGGATTAGGAGCATTCCTTGTCATTCCAGTGTTTTTGTTTATCCAGCATGATAATTGGGAAACCGGTGTACTGGCAATCCTAATCCTAGCTTTAATACTTCTTGCACACTCTGAAAATATTAAAGTTCGATTGAAAAAATAATTCCGATCAAGCTCCCCCATTCCACTTGACTGCTGCCCAAATACTTTGGTCGGTGATGCGGGAGCTCCCTTGCAAGTCGGAGATCGTCCTGGCGAGGCGGATGATTTTAATTTGCGTTCGATTGCTGAGCCCTTTATTAAAAGATAACTTTTGTAAATCCACTTGCTGCCCCTCTGACAATGGGCTTGTCCTTAAAAGCACCTCAAACGGAACCCGGCCATTGCAAACTTCCTGCCCATAGCGTTCAAATTGCCTTTCCCTTGCTTCAACCACTCTTTGGCGAACAGCCCTTGACTCCTCCCCTGCCTTTTCCGTCATAGCCTTACTGAAATCTACCGATCTTAAGGAAAGATTAATATCAAAACGGTCTCTAAGCGGACCTGAAAGTTTATTTTTATAAGCAAGAATCTGCTTCGGCGTGCAGGTACAATATCGCTTATTGGAGCCTGCATATCCGCAGGGACACGGATTCATGGCAGCCAAAAAGATAAACTGGGCAGGATAGGTAATCGTCGCATGTGTGCGGCTAATGGTAATCTCCCCATTTTCCAGTGGCTGCCGAAGCATATCCAAAGTTTTTTTCGAAAACTCACCAATTTCATCGAGAAACAACACACCGCGATGGGCCAGCGATATTTCTCCAGGCTTAGGGTATTGGCCGCCTCCAATAATCGAGACACCTGAAGCGGAGTGATGAGGATTCCGAAAAGGAGGCAAAAATGTTCGAGGATATTTGTTCCGGCTCAATTGATACAAACTTATAACTTCGAGCTGGGCTTCCTTACTTAATTCAGGCAGAATCGTCGGAAAACTCCCGGCTAACAGACTTTTTCCACAACCCGGCGGGCCCGTCATCAAGACATGATGCTCACCCGCAGCTGCAATCTCAAGCGCCTGTTTTGCGCTCCTATGGCCAATAATCTGTTGAAAGTCTAAAAAATCGGCGCTTTGGACACATAGCTCCTCCTGCTTTTCCAACAAAGGAGGAACCCATTGGTCCGAAAGATGACCGATTACATCCTGCAACGATGAAACAAAGATGATTTCCAAACCATTAAATTCAAGCACAGGCAATTCATCATCAAAGGGCATATAGAGCCATTTAATCCCAAGCCTTTTCGCAGCAAGCGCAGCTGGCAGCATTCCTTCAACCGGCTGAATCGAACCATCCAATGACAGGGCTCCCAAAAAACCAGTTCCTTCTGGAATGACCACATCTAATTCATGCAAACTCAACAACAGACTAATCGCCATCGGCAGATCAAACATCGGGCCAAATTTCTTTTGATCGGCAGGCGACAGATTGATTGTAATTTTTTGACCAGATAAGGTATACCCCAATGAGCGAAGGGACGCAATAATACGCTCCTTGGCTTCCTTCACCGCAGCATCGGGAAGACCGACAATTTTAAACGAATCGGTCCCAATATAGGTACCAACCTCGACATTGACCCGGTACCCTTCCATTCCTTTTAGGCCAATACTCGACACACGTGCCCACATTATAACATCACCTTTTCGCCCATATAGAGCTTACCATCTTCCCAGAAAAATTTATCATTCCAGCGGGAATTCATATATTGC
This sequence comes from Neobacillus bataviensis, assembly GCF_019969725.1. The sequence goes on along the minus strand of NZ_JAHXYW010000010.1, from coordinate 208,486 downwards.
TGATAATGCTGTGTCTGTGGGTGAGGAAAGTAGGACAGAATCGGCTGGGGTTCAATTAACGGAATATCCTTCAAGTCGATGTAAGCTCGATAGCTGCTCCATGGATACTCCTCAGGCAGGTTCACCACCCCGGCGCTGACAGGATTTAAGTGAATATATTTACTGACATCGATTTCATATTCAGGGGAATTGAGCAGTTCAGCGCCATAGCGCTTTTCAAATACATGCCCCGAATAATCGTACTTTTTATTAAAAAATTTCGCGTATTTCGTATTGAGGTTTTTTATTATGATGCTGAGCGGAGATTCAAGTGTTTCAATCTGGAGATGGATATGATTGGTCATCAAACAAAACGAATGGAGGATGAATGGGTATTGCTTCCTTGTTTCTTCTACTAAATTGAGGTATTTTTCATAATCTTCTTCATCATAAAAAAGCGAATTTTTTCTGATTCCCCTGCTGGTCACATGATATTTCGCACCGGCAAACCACAATCTTGTGCTGCGTACCAAAGTAAATCACTCCCTTTGCATTATCTACTTTTTATTATACTGGAATCAGCCTTTTCGATTAGCAGTATTCACAATATTTAACAAAATGTTCAAAGCTGAAAACGCCCAAGCTGTCGAATGTATAAAAAGTCCTGCCTGCTAATATTTATTTACTATAACATTTTACATCTAGGGGGTATGTCTCTGAAAACGATAAGATTCCTTCAATGGCTGATTGGTATTTTCCTATTGGTGTTCGGCATTTATCTTATTTTCGGAACCCAGGAATTTTTCGGTACCATATTAATTATTGGGGCCTTTTTAATTTTTCCCACAGTAAAAAGAAAAGCACAATCCAATGATTATTACGATAATAATGATGTTTCTAAAGATGACAATACTTATGCTGGCGGGGACAGTGACGGCGGCGGCGGGGACTCAAGAGGAGATTAATAAATTTATATAAAAAATGTCCCCTACTTTGGGGACATTTTTTACTGCATCTTTGAAAAAAAGTACAAAAACCACACGGCATGATTTTGTTCATCAGCTGCCGCTCTTCGAAAAATCCTTCTTATTGCTGGGTCTGTCGCTTCATCAGCGATTTCATGATAAAAATCAACGGTATGCTGTTCATCCTGCAGGGCAAATTCCAAGCCTTTTTTATAAACATTTGGACAATCTTCCGTGATCTTTGGCTGGGGCTGTCTGCCTGTTAAACGGCTATAAAGCTGGACAAACTGCTGATAATGCTTAACTTCATCCTCACGAATTTCAAGAATTTGCTTCCGTTCCTTTTCATTCGCCGCAAGTGTGGCTAATTTGGCATAGCAATTTATTGCACTATATTCACCATTAATAGCTTTTTCAAGATCAGTAATCATTTTATGAGGCTGCCTGTTTATCGCATCGTAGTAATTTGTGTAAGGATACATAACTCGCCCTCCGTTTTCGTTAATATTTGTATATCTTACGGCCACAAAAATATAAAGTGATGATTATAAAAATTTGTCGACCAATTCTTTTACACGAGATTACTCATTTCCCGGGAAACATTCATTATTCGACGTTATTCCCCTCCTTATTTCCAAAAATGGTAGAAAGATGTCGAATTTTCCTTCACATAATAAAAAAATCAGTTTAATATAAAAAGGGAGCAAAACGGAAACATTTGGTAACATCATTCGATAAGGGAGCGTGAGAGTCTAGTAGTGAAGCCATACAACCTTTCAACTCGAGGTTGTACCGACTCGACTCTTTAGAGTTAAATAAAAGATTAAAGGGGTACTATGCTTTGAAACAAAAACTATTAATCTTCTCAATTTTCGTCCTGTTATTCGCGGGATTGGGGATCGGAACTAGCCATACGTATGCCGCCAGTTCGGGCTGGAAGCAGGAAAGTGGCAAATGGTATTACTATAAAAATGATATGGCGGTAAAAGGCTGGTTATACATAGGAAATAAGTGGTATTACATGGATAAAACCGGAACAATGCAAACCGGTTGGGTGCTGGATCAGAATAAATGGTATTACATGGCTCCATCGGGCGCGATGCAGACCGGTTGGATTAACGTTAATAACAAATGGTATTACCTTCAATCAAGCGGCGTGATGAAAACGGGATGGCTGCTGCTTGGTTCCAGCTGGTATTATCTTAAGTCCAGCGGCGAAAGAAGCACCGGACTACTAACCATCAATTCAAAATTGTACTATTTTAATAGTTTAGGTGTCATGGGGTCGAATCTATGGCAGGAAATAGGCGGCAAAAAATATTACTTTACTATTGATGGTGCCGCAGCCAAAGGCATCACTGATATTCTGGGAAAAAGATATCTTTTTAACACAGATGGTACGCTTGTCTATGGTTGGGGCAAGGTGGATGGAAAATGGTATTTTTCCAATAATGAAGGTGTAATTCAAACAGGCTGGATTACCTACAAGGATAAAAAATATTTGTTAGACCAAAATGGCATCATGCTTACCGGCTGGTATCAAGAGCAAGGGAAAACCTACTTTTTCGATAATAACGGAGCTTTAAAAACGGGCTTAGCTATCTTGTATGGGAAGGGATATTATTTCGGTAACGATGGTTCCCTATTTAGTGGCGGCTGGTTTACTGCCGAAGCAAAAAAATATTACGCAAATAATGCGGGTCAGCTTCAAAAGGGATGGCTGCTTTTGAATAACATTTGGTATTACCTTGGTGACGATTTTGCTATGAAATCAGGCTGGATACTTAACGGTGGAAAATGGTACTTTTTAAATGGCCAAGGTGAAATGCAAACAGGGTGGCTGGATAATAACGGCGGGCGATATTACTTAAATTCAGGCGGGGACATGCAAACTGGCTGGATAAATCTAAGCGGCAAATGGTTTTACTTTAATCAGTCAGGGCAGCTGAAAACAGGGTGGTTCCAAGATAAAGGCAACTGGTATTATGCCGACAATAATGGCATCATGCAGACTGGCTGGATTACGGTTAATGGCACGGATTTCTTTTTAGAGTCCAGTGGTGTTTGGGTTCCTATTTCCCGGGATTTAGAAGGGAAAGTAATTGTTCTCGATCCCGGTCATGGAGGTTATGATGGCGGGGCGAGTGCCGCAGGTGTTCTTGAAAAAACCATCAACCTGCAGGTCAGCTTGAAATTTGCCGACATGTTAAAACGGCACGGAGCTACGGTTTATTTGACTAGGAGCACGGATGAATTTATTTCATTGGATGGAAGGGTCGAATTTTCCAATTCCATTAAGCCAGATGCGTTTATCAGTATTCACGTCAATTCGGCAGGAAACATTGGGAGCTCCGCCCAGGGGATTGAAACCTATTTTAATTCTGTCGACGGAGTGATGCCTGAGGAAAGCAAGAAGCTAGCGACCTACCTTCAGAATGAAGTCATTAAAGCAACCGGCGCTGTCACAAGGGGCGTGAAGGACGAGAGCTTCCGGGTAATAAGAGGGAATAACGCACCGGCAGTCTTAATGGAAATCGGCTTCATTACCAATAACGGGGAACGGGCCAATCTTATCAGCGACAGCTACCAAAACAAACTATGTAATGGATTAATAAACGGATTACTGAAGTTTTTCAATCAATAAAGAGAAATAAAGCATTGACAATAGGATGCAAAATCCGTATAGTCAATGCTTTTTTTGGTGAAAAAGAAACTAACCAGATTAACAAACGTATAATAGTACAATTGGTGAAAAAAAGGAGGGTTTCAGAATGAAAAAATCGATAATGATTCTATTTACCAGCTTTTTGATGCTGCTTAGTGGTTGTTCCCTGCTTAATGATGCAAAGAATACGGTCACGTATATAAACGAGGCAACTAGTTATTTAGATAAGGCGACTGCTTTTGCTAATGACGCCCCTTCTCTTGCCCAACAAGCTGTAGGAAATCAGCAGGCAGCTAAACAGCTTGAAACAATGCTAAAGCAGATGAAACAAGAAATACAATCCTTTAATCAACTGCAGGCACCGGATATAGCTGTTGATTTACATCAGCAAATTATTGATCAAAACAATAAGCTATTAGATGGAATTAACCTCTATTTAAATAATTTTAAGAACGGCTTACTAGACCCATCCGTTTTACAAAACACCGAACTCTTTCAAACCGTTCAGGACATTACCAGCATTATTAATCAGATCAAACAGCTTGGGCAGTAATGCCACTTCGAAATCACACAAGAAAGTGTCCACCATACGCGGACAAAACTCAGGAATTGTCCACGTGTGGTGCCTGACACCTTTAACACCATTTACACCTTTCTTAACCAAATTTGGAACACCGCACCACCTTGCACTCCGTTCATCGCATTAATTGTTCCTCCATGTCCTTCAATGATGGCTTTGGTGATGGCAAGGCCGATTCCCGAACCGCCCTCCTCACCGCTATAGAATCGCTGGAACACCTTGTCCACTTCTCCTGGCGCGAACCCGGAGCCATTATCCATTACTTCTATCAGCAACGTCTTCCCATCCCTTATGCTGCTTTTCACGATGACCGCCGATTTTGCATAGCGGATGGCATTCCCAAACAAATTGATAAAGGCCCGCTTCATTTTTTCACTGTCGACCATAACCAGCTCGGAGATAGCCCCTTCAATAACAATTTCAATTTCCCGCTGATCGGCTAACGCTGCAACACTATCCATCGCCTCTTGAATAAGAGTTTCTAACGACTCACGCTTGAACACAAAGCTTTCTTCGACACTCTCAAGCCTCGCTAAATAGGTAATTCCTTCAACAATCCGCTTCAGCCGCTGGCTTTCAGCAATAATGACGTTTAAGCTTTTATTCACATCTTCACCGGTCACGACGCCATCCAATATTCCTTCTGCATTACCTTGAATCGCCATCAGCGGCGTTTTCAATTCGTGTGAAGCATTTTGAAAAAATACCTTTTGGTCCTCATCATACTGCTTCAGCCTCCGAGATAAAGCATTAAAGCTTTCAGCGAGTTCGCCAATTTCGTCCTTGGTCGTTAGGCGTATCTCCCTGTTCGCCCCTTTCAACGAATAATTTTTCATATGTTCGCTAAGGTTGCGAATGGGTCGCGTTATGCCTTTTTTGAAAAATAAGCCTAAAACCACAGCGATCAATGCCGAAAGCACCAAACTAATCAGCTGTGACTTCCGCATTAATCGATTCAGTTCCTGAACCTCATCCAGTCTGGCTACTAAGGTTACATATCCTCGCGTCTTCCCATTTTTTGCTTGAATCGGCACCGTTTCCGAAACAAAATTTCTTTTGGCTCCCTGTCTGAATTCCGCTAAGACAGCTTCTTTTAAATCTGTATAAACAATCTCCTGCCGCGCCGTCCAGATAATCATTTTGGAAGACAATAACCGCTCCGTGACAGCCAGCGCCTTTCGATTCATAAGCTTTTCCTCAATTACCGGTCTTGAGAGAGACGACTTGCCAAGTAATTGACTCATTACCGTGGCTTCCTTATGTAATTGCTGTTCGGTTTCGTGAATCAAATATCGCTGCGAGATAAAGCGAAAGGATACGCTTGTAATGATGAATATAATGATAATCAATAAAAAATAAGTGAATAAGAGCTTCGATCCTAATTTCATCCTACTCATCCAATCTGTACCCATATCCCCAAATCGTCGACACCGCCACCGTTGACTGGTGCTGCTCTAATTTTTTCCGGACCCGCTTAACCAAATCATCGATTAGCCGCCCATCTCCTGCGAACTCATACCCCCAAATAAACTCCAGCAGTTCTTCTCTTGTAAAAGGCTTCCCTTTGTTTTGCGCCAAAAAGCAGAACAAATCGTACTCCTTGGTCGTCATTTTGATTTCCTGGCCTTCTTTTTCTATGTATCGCCGCTCTGTATCAATATTGACATCCCTTATATTCAGAATTTGCGTCCCGCTGCCAGCCGTTTTCCCAAGCCGCTTAAATATATTTTTAATTCGAACCATCAGTTCACGCGGGCTGAATGGCTTCGTCAAGTAATCGTCCCCGCCAAGCTCCAAGCCCAAAATTCGATCAAATTCACCGTCTCTTGCGGAGACAAAAATAATTGGAATATCGCTCACCCGGCGAATCTCTTTGCAGAGCTCAATTCCATCGAGATGAGGCATCATGATGTCGATGATCAATAAATCCGGCCTAAGCCGCAGCATTTCCTGAAAAACTTGTCTTCCTTCTGAAAAAAGTGTCACTTTGTATCCTTCATTTTCGATATATTTCTGCAAAATATCCCTAATATTCTTCTCATCATCCACAACAAAAATATGCTTCATCAAAGGTTCACCTCGGTTCCATTATATAATAAAGAAGAGATAGCACTGAACACTATCTCTTCCCGACTTTATTTTAATATCTCAATCATCTTATCCAGTTCTGCCAGCTTCTCTTTCATTTTTTCATTAATCTTTTGCTGTGTCGCTATCAACTTGGTGAACTGTTCACTGCCTTCGCCTTTTTTCAGGTCTTCTTTCAGTGTCTTCCGCTCATTGCGTCCCTCTTGGATAAGCGTCTTCATATCGCTGTTTAGTGCCTTTAATTGCTGCTTTACTTCTTTTGCCTGCTTTATGTCTTCTTTATTGCCGCTTTGTTTGGCAGCCACAACTAAATCGAGGAGCTGGTCCCTTTTTTCAATCATTTGTTTCTTCAGGTCAAGGCGCTCTTTGCGAAGCTGATTTACTTGATGAATTTGATCTTTAAATTGGCTAATCACCTCAAACCGTTTGCCAGCATGTCCTGCTTTTGCTTCTACTTTTGCCGGCGGATTTTCCGCAGCGGAAACACTTTGGATTTTATAAACGCCGCCTAACAGCATCAAGGCTCCAACCCCGACAATCAATCCTTTTTTTAGATTCATTTCCATCACTCCTTTCATCTTCAGTATAGACAAAGAGTGTGGCAGAACTTCGGGATAAATGTGTGAAAAGTGTGTGAAAATAGGCTGGGCGATAAAAAAGAAGCCCAGCCTAAATGGAGTCATTTAAGCTGGGCTGATTAGATTATTTACCTGTTAAGGCCGTGTACGCATTGGCTTCGCCAGAGCCGAACAGTTCATCGTGGCCTTTTTTGCCATAATCTAAGGCAGTCTTCTCAATTAAAGCCTCCACTTGTGCTGGAGTATAATTTGGGTGAGCCGCCTTGATAACACCAGCGATTCCAGCTACTTTTGGTGAGGCCATGGACGTGCCGTGCAGGTAGGCGTAGCCTTCATTAGTATCCATAGTAAAATATGGGTCTAAGTATGTTGGCCATGTGGATAATGCACGATACGTAAAATCACGTTTATTTAAATCACCTGTTGCAACATAATCCGGACCGTTGTCTCCTCCAGGAGCCGCTACATCAATAAAGCTATTTCCGTAGTTTGAATAGAAGGCTAGCTGATCTGTTGACCATTTGTTGGAGGATGAAACAGTAATAACTCCAGGAAGTCCTCCAGGTGTTTCAATAGCCACGCCTGTAAATACTAGATTAGCATCACCATATGCCGCATTCATATAATCTGTTAGTGACTTTTTATCAGCGTAGTTCAATGATTCATTTCCAGCCGAAGTAACAACGGTGACATTTTTATTAACCGCATATTTGATGGCCCGCTTCCAGAGAAGAACATCAGCAATATCATTATAACGAGTGCCGTTATAGTAATACTTCAAATTATCAAAGCCGCCAATTGACATATTAATGACATCTACTTTATCGTTTGCGGCTGCAATAATACCCCCTACAATTGGTCCTGTCGGTGCACCACCTGTAGCAGCAAAAACACGATAAGAACGGATTCCTAAGCCTGGACCAACACCCTTAATTTTCCCATTGCCCGCAATCGATCCTGCCACATGTGTTCCATGGCCGGCACGGTCTTTCACATCAGTTTTGTCACCTGTTTCTGATGAATCGTTACCAGTATAACCTCCTGCAGGCACCATATTTTGACCACCAAGGAAATTCGCTTTTAAATCCGGATGATTGAAGTCGATGCCGGTGTCGATAACACCTACAACTGCTTTATGAGTTGTGCCGTTGCCACCTTTTTCGATAGCAAATGATTTTCCCTCATTAGTTAAATGCCTAATATCCCATTGGGAACTCCAAAATGTTCCGTCGGCATCAAGAGTTAGTGTTACCGGCAGACCATCCGAACCCGCTGGCTGTTCATCATCGAGTTTATGAAATTTCTCAACATTCGCCGCCACAATAGTTCCGCTCGACTTTAACTGGCTGAGGAAATTGGGATTCGTTGAGCGAACTTCTACCCCGCCAATTTCTGGTAGCGCTTTCAAAACTTCTCCGCCCGCATTCTTAATCTCAGCAAGATAGTTCTTTGGTAAAGACTGACTATAAGCAATCAAATAATTTTTGCTTACTGTCTGTGTACTGGCAGATGTGTGAACACTAGTTGAAAACCCTAATAAAGACATTGCTAAAACACTGCTGGCGGCAATCGCCATTCCTCTTTTTTTCTTTTTCATAAGCAAGACCTCCTCTATATTTGTCCCAACGTTCTTAATTTTAAAACTATTAATTCTCCCTTGAAAACAAATACTTCTCGATAAAGAATGACAAACGATGCAGAACTTGCCTAAGCTTGTCTTTATTTGAAATTTTGTAGTAAAACGAGAAAACTCCATTTCTAGTCATAATTCCTTCATTTTCATCAAAAAACCTCTCTGCACTATGCAAAGAGGTCCTACAATAACCTTTGTAAACCAAAAACCTCGTACCTGACACCAAAGCACCTCTTCCATTATACTATTATACAAACCTGCATATCTATTAATGATGTAAAGATGGAAGCCATCCTTTTTGAGAGGAGATTTTTCATGGAGCGAAACGGTATTTTTCATTCAGTTTGCCCGCTGGACTGCCCGGATCAGTGCGGATTGCTTTTACATAAAAAAGACGGGAAAATCGTCAAGGTCGAGGGTGACCCCGAGCATCCGGTTACGAAGGGGCATATTTGCAACAAGGTACGGAATATGACGGAACGGATATATGATGAGAATCGATTGAAATACCCGCTGAAACGCACAGGGCTCAAAGGCGAGGGAAAGTTCACGAGAATCAGCTGGGAAGAAGCCTTGAGAACGATTACGGCACACTGGTCGGAACTTATTCAATCAGATGGTCCGGAAAGCATCCTCCCCTACAGTTTTTATGGGAACATGGGGAGGCTCAGCGCGGAAGGAATGGACCGCCGCTTTTTCCACCGCCTCGGTGCTTCCAGACTCGATCAAACAATTTGCTCTTCAGCCGGCTCCGTTGGCTATAAATATACCATGGGCGGAAGCCTTGGAATCGATCCGGAAGAAACGATCCATTCCAAGCTGATCATTTTTTGGGGCATCAATGCTGCCAGCACCAATATGCATCAGGTAGCCCTTGCGCAAAAAGCCCGAAAGCAAAACGGTGCTAAAATCATCGTCATCGATGTTCATAAAAACCAAACGGGCAGATTAGCAGATTGGTTTATTCCGATTTTACCCGGCACAGACAGCGCACTCGCCCTTGGGCTCATGCATATTTTGTTTGCCGAAAACATGGTGGACCAGGACTTTCTCCAAACCTATACCGTTGGTCATGAAGAGCTCCGGGAACATGTTATGCAGTACGATCCAGAGACGGTTTCCGCCATCACTGGAGTTCCAGTTGCGGACATTTTCAAACTTGCACGGATGTATGGAGAAGCGTCACCTTCTTTTATTCGAATTGGCAACGGGCCACAGCATCACGACAATGGCGGGATGTTCGTTCGGACCGTCTCTTGTTTGCCTGCCCTTACCGGCCAATGGCTTGTTAAAGGCGGAGGTGCGATTAAGGGAAATTCGGGGTACCTTCTACCGAATACTGAATGCCTGCAGCGTCCTGACCTTTTGAAAAATAAAAACACGCGCATCGTGAACATGAATTTGCTCGGTGAAGCATTGCAGGCCCTTAACCAGCCTATTAAGTCCCTTTATGTATACGGCTCAAACCCGGCAGTTGTTGCTCCGTCCAGTCATAAAGTAAGAGCAGGCCTTGCCCGAGAAAATTTATTTACCGTCGTTCACGATTTATTTTTAACCGAAACGGCCAAGTATGCCGACATTGTCTTACCCGCAACGTCGTCCTTCGAAAATACGGATATTTATACGTCCTACTGGCACCACTTTGCCCAGCTTCAGCAGCCGGTAATTGAACCATTTGGGGAAGCTAAATCAAATGTCGAAGTTTTTCGCTTACTGGCGCATACTATGGGATTCGGTGATGAAGCAGCCTTCAAAGAAACTGAGGCAGAGATGATTGAAGGCGCGTTGAATAACCCGCGGAATCCATATTTGGAAGGAATTAATTTTGACAGGTTATCCGAGTCGAATTATCTAAAAGCCAAGGTAAAACCGTTGTTTCCTGGAAAACTTCCAACGCCTAGCGGAAAAATAGAATTATTTTCTGAGCGGATGAAGCAGGACGGACACCCGCCGCTCCCAACCTATATTCCGCTCGTGAACGATGGGGATCATCCATATCAATTTGTGCCTGGGCCAAATCATAATTTCTTAAATTCTACTTTTTCTAACAACCAGAAGCATGTAGACCTGGAAAAAGAACCGCGATTGCATATGAATCAGAAGGATGCCCTGGCAGCTGGCATTCAAGATGGCGAAATGGTGCGTGTATGGAATGATCGCGGGGAATGTGTGCTGAAGGTTTCAATCGGCGAAAACGTCCTTTCTGGAGTCGTAGTCAGCCAGGGACTTTGGGCCGACGAAAATGGAACGAAACAGTTGGTTAACGTCCTCACCCCGGATCGAATTGCCGACATGGGAGGCGGTGCCACCTTCTTTTCCGGCCGTGTCAGCATCGAAAAAACTTAATTTTTACTAACAAAAGCTCCCTGGGTTCTCGAACCAGGGAACTTTTGTTCAACTTGCTTTGTAACCTTTGCCCATCATTTCGTGGACGTTATGGACGGTGACGTAAGCGTTTTCGTCGATTGTTTTAATAATATTTTTCAACTGGATGATTTCCTGTTTATTGATGACGATATAGAGAACTTCCTTGTTCTGACCAGTATAGCCGCCGCGTCCATCTAAAATGGTCAAGCCACGCGACATTTTATTCGTAATCCCTTCGAGCACCTGCTCTGGCGTGTTCGAGATAATCAAGACGGCGACCCGCTCATCAAGCCCTTCAACGATGAAATCAATCGCCTTCGCCCCTACATACACAATCAAAAGCGTATACATCGCCTTTTCCAAACCGATGATCGGAATCGAGCCTGCCACCACGATAATATCAATAATGAGCACAGATTTACCAAGGCTCCAGCCGAAAAATTGCGTCGCCAGCCTAGCTATAATGGTTGTTCCGCCTGACGTTCCGCCCGCACGAAATATAAAGCCAATCCCGCCATTCACTAACAATCCGGCAAAAAGGGAAGCGAGCAGGGTATCCTCTGTTATCCGTTTGCTGACATCCTCTGTTAAAAATAAAAACCCTGAGCAGGCCGCAATCGAAATCAACGTATAAACAAACGCTCTTTTTTCAAAAAATTTATAGCCGACCACGATCAGCACAGCATTTAAGACAAAGTTTACGACCCCAGGTGACCAATTCCACAAATAGTGCAAAATGATGGTAATACCTAAAAGTCCGCCTTCGGAAAGATGATTGGGAATCGTGAAAAAATTAACTCCGACCGCAAAAATAAACGCACCCAGTATAATGAAAAGCATATCTTTAAATAGTTTCCTCATTAAAATGCCATCCTTCTATTATGCCGCCCATTTAGAGCACACAAAATCATTTCTTGCAATAATGATACAACAAAATGATAGACTCTAGTAACATAAATTGAGGCATAAAAAAAGAACAGAAACATCCGTCTCTGCCCTTCCCTAAAAATTGTGGTTTCAAACATCGCCTCTTTGTCCACTGCACAAGGACATTTGTCCACGAATGGTGCCTGACACCACAATAACACCACAATGACACACACTTTTTTTAATACTTCTGCGTCCGGTGCCATTTCCAGGCATCGCCGATGATTTGTTCAAGGTTTCGCTGGGCTTTCCAGCCTAGTTCATCAAGGATTTTAGCTGAAGAAGCAACGAGTCTGGCTGGGTCGCCAGCACGGCGGTCGGCCATTTCGACATTGGCTTTTACCCCAGTTACTTTTTCACAGGTCTCGATAACTTCCTTCACAGAATAGCCAAGTCCGTTCCCTAAATTATAAATCTCTGCTGACTTCTTCCCAGATAGCAGCGCCTCAAGGGCAAGAATATGAGCGGCAGCCAAATCAGTAACATGGATATAATCGCGGATACATGTACCATCCGGAGTGTCATAATCATCCCCAAACACAGACACCTTTTCCCGCTGACCTAATAATTGCTGCAGCACAATCGGGATTAAATGTGTTTCCGGATCATGACTTTCGCCAATCACCGCGGAGTCATGCGCTCCTGCAGCATTAAAGTAACGAAGCACCACATAATTTAAACCGTAGGCCTTTGAAAAATCAGCCAGAACCTGCTCGACCATCAGCTTAGAATGACCATACGGGTTAATTGGTGCAGTCACTGTTGATTCATCAATGATTTCCACATTCGGTATGCCATAGGTTGCTGCTGTAGAAGAGAAAATAAAGTTTTTTACTTGAAATTTCACCATGACCTTCAACAAAGTCAAAGTAGAGGCTACATTATTTTGATAATATTTTAAAGGATCAATAACAGACTCTCCAACCAGGCTATTGGCCGCAAAGTGCATGACCGCCTTGATGGGATAGCTTCTAAAGATCATTTGCAAATCCTCTTCATTGCCAAGGTCTCCCTTAACAAAAATAGCCCGGCTATCAACGGCCTCGCGGTGGCCCGTAGACAGGTTATCCAATACAACGACCTCTTCTTTTTCGACTAAATCCTTCACAAGATGGCTGCCAATGTATCCAGCGCCGCCGACAACGAGAATCATAGTTCATTTCCCCTTACATTAAATTCTATACCGTAAGTATTATAGCACTTTTATCCAACGACCGCTTGTCAGGTGTATTTGCTAATAATTCCCTATTAAAAATCTTCTAGTGTCAGGCATCTTTTTTCATTGTATTTTCATACTTCGACTATTAAAATCAACAATAAGATTTAATTTTTAGGAGGCCCCACCATGAAACTGAGCAGTGAAGAAATTGAGATATTAAAAATCATCGAAGAAGACCATAAGCTTTCCGTTGAAACGATTGCATCCATGGTACTTAGCAGCGAAGAAAAAGTTAAAGCGGCGATTGAAAAATTAGAGCAGGAAAAAATCATTATCAGTTATCCGACCTTAATCGATTGGAGCAAAGTCGAGGGACAGGAAAACATCATTGCGATGATTGATGTAAAAGTAACCCCGAAGCGCGGGGTCGGCTTTGATGAGGTAGCAGAGCGAATATATCGTTTCCCGGAAGTGACTTCTCTTTATCTTATGAGCGGTGCATACGATTTGTCGATAACCGTTGAAGGTAAAACAATGACGCAAATCGCCACCTTCGTATCGGAAAAATTATCAACGATTGAAAATGTCATTTCCACCACCACCCATTTTATGCTGAAAAAATATAAGCATGACGGGGTCATCTTTGGCGGCGGTGATGAGAAAGATAAACGAATGGTGGTTACACCATGAAACAGGATTATTCCCATTATCTTTCCAAAACAGCAAAAGAGCTTCAGCCATCCGGCATAAGGAAATTTTTCGATTTGGCCGCCAGTATGAAGGACGTGATTTCGCTGGGAGTCGGTGAACCCGACTTTATCACTCCCTGGAACATTCGCGAAGCAGCCATTTTATCGTTAGAACAGGGCGAAACCGCCTATACGGCGAATCCGGGGCTGCTGGAGCTTCGGCAAGAAATCACCAATTATCTGGGAACCAGATTTGGGGTCGAGTACGATCCTAAAAATCAAATTATTGTGACAATCGGAGCCAGTCAGGCCATCGACCTCGCCTTCCGGGCGATTTTAAACCAAGGTGATGAGGTCTTGATTGTGGAACCAGCCTTTGTTTCCTATGCCCCGTTGGTATCGATTGCCGGCGGCACACCTGTTGCTCTTTCAACTTCGCCTGCGAATGGGTTTAAATTGACACCTGAGCAGCTGGAAAATGCCATCACGGAAAAAACAAAAGCAATTTTGCTTTGTTTTCCGAACAATCCAACCGGCACTTCCTTAAACAAGAAGGAACTGACGGAAATCGCCAGAATCGTCGAGAAGCATGATCTAATTGTGGTATCAGATGAAATATACGCGGAATTAACCTATGATGAAGTCTTTACGAGCTTCTCGGCCCTTGAAGGCATGTATGACCGAACCATTTTAATCAACGGTTTCTCCAAAGGCTTTGCAATGACCGGCTGGCGCTTAGGTTTCCTTGCAGCCCCAGCACCGTTTGTGGAAGTTATGCTGAAAATTTTCCAATATACGACGATGTGCGCGCCAACGATGCTGCAGCATGGTGCAATTGAGGCCCTCCGGAACAGTTATCATGATGTGGAAACGATGAAACGAAGCTATCGCAGAAGGCGGAACTTTGTCGTCCAGACCTTGAATAAGATCGGTTTGGATTGCCACATTCCCGGCGGCGCCTTTTATGTGTTTCCATCAATTAAAGCAACCGGCCTGACCTCAGAACAATTTGCGGAACAGCTGCTGATGCAGGAACGAGTTGCAGTAGTCCCTGGCCATGTGTTTGGTGAAAGCGGTGAAGGGTATGTACGTTGCTCTTACGCCACCTCGATGGCCCAGCTTCAAGAAGCGCTCAAGAGAATGCAGCGGTTTTTGGAATCGAAGGGTGTCTATGGGGAGAATGCTGTGGAAATATTGAAATAGACGTGGAAAGCCCAATTCTGTGTAAGGAATTGGGCTTTTTCTTAATTAATATGGGAAATGTTTATTTTTTGAAGTTCAATAGAAGCATTTATTTGGAAGTTAAATTATAACTGAAGGTGAAATTTAAGTTTAGCTAACTCTCTTTCATTTCTAGCTGATTTTTCCCAGATATGTTCTTGTTCTGCTCTAATGTCAGTCACGATATTAAGTATTTCAGTAAATTTCGCCTCATTTTTGCTATCCATGGCGGCTAGTTCCTTCCTCATTCCCTCCTGGTCATTCTTCATTTCATGCTGTTCCTTCTTCATTACCTGCTGTTCTATTTTCATTTCCTGCAGTTGCTGATTAATGTTTCCTACTATCGAAATTATGCTTGATAACATCTCTTCCATTCTCTCTAGTTTTTTTTCCAAGTATGTCACCTCCTATTTTAACAATTATTATACACCAATTTTTCATCCTACTATCGACATCATCCGATATATTTCCATTTTTACTCAAAAAATAATGATTGAAAATCTTACAGGAAACGAATAATATATAAAAGTATTTCAAAAATGTTCGTGTTTTCGGAGGAACCTCAATGTTTAAACTAAATGAAAATCATACAAATGCAAAAACAGAGCTACTGGCGGGGATAACGACCTTCTTTACAATGGTCTATATCGTGGTGGTCAATCCCGTTATTCTTGCTGATGCTGGCGTGCCGTTCCAGCAGGTTTTCACGGCAACCATCATCGCTGCGGTGGTCGGGACTCTTTGGATGGGGCTTTTCGCCAACTATCCAATCGCCATCGCTCCGGGGATGGGTCTTAACGCGTATTTTGCCTATTCTGTCGTCGGCGGCCATCAGGGTATCACCTATCAAACAGCCTTTGCCGCTGTCTTTATTGCCGGTCTTATTTTTGTCATCTTGTCATTAACTCCTTTACGGGAAAAATTAATCGATGCCATTCCGGATAATCTCAAACATGGGATCACTGCTGGAATCGGTTTATTCATTGCTTTTATCGGACTACGCCTGACAAAAATTATTACGGCGCATCCGACAAACCTTGTTGGGCTGGGCGATCTCCATGACCCGTCGGCGATATTGACGCTGGTCGGACTCGCTGTGACCCTTATATTAATGATGCTGCGCGTCAATGGAGCATTATTTTTTGGAATGATTGTGACTGGTCTCATCGCATTTTTCACAGGTCAGCTTTCCTTTAAAAATGGATTCATGGCCCTGCCTTCTCTGCCGGAAGGGCTTATGATTGGGAATCCTATCACCGCATTTGGTGATGTGGTTCAGCACAGTCTTTATGCCGTTGTTTTTTCGTTCATACTTGTTACCATTTTTGATACGACCGGAACGATGATTGGTGTCGCTAACCAAGCAGGCCTGATGAAAAACGGCAAATTTCCACGGGCGCGTCAGGCATTGCTGTCGGATTCCATTGCGACGGCAATTGGCGCCATGTTTGGGACGAGCCCGACCACAGCTTATATTGAATCATCATCAGGCGTTGCAGCCGGCGGACGGACAGGCTTAACTTCACTTACTGTCGCAGCTCTATTTATCCTGTCTGCATTCTTTGGCCCGCTCGTCAGCGCCGTTTCAGGAATTTCCGCCATTACAGCACCTGCACTTATCATTGTCGGAAGCCTGATGATGGGAAGCATTGCGAAAATCCGCTGGGACGAGCTCGACGAAGCTTTCCCGGCCTTCCTGACGATTCTTGCCATGCCATTAACATCCAGTATTGCGACAGGAATCGCCCTTGGATTTATCAGCTATCCGCTATTAAAATTAGTCAAAGGCAAATGGCGTGAGGTTCACCCGCTGCTTTATGTATTTGCGGTTCTGTTCTTTTATCAACTGGCGTTTTTACAGCATTAAGTAAGAAAAGCCCATGCTTGTCGGGGCTAGGCGCTGAAGCTGGACAATTCTCAAAGTCGGATTTTCTTATCATAAATTAAAAGTCCAATTCACATAGGAATTGGACTTTTTTTACATAACGCACTTAAAAACAGGACAAGCACCCTCACGAATACTATCGCCCCTCATACCATATAGATGTACCACTATTTAAAAAAGTGAGGAGATAAAATGAAACTTTATTTAGATCCAGGACACGGCGGTACAGATCCAGGT
Organism: Neobacillus bataviensis; assembly: GCF_019969725.1. Next base: position 191,513 of record NZ_JAHXYW010000010.1, on the reverse strand, counting down.
GCCCAGGGAAATGGTCTAAACGAGAAAGATTTAACATTAGATATTGCGCTAAAAATCCGTACAATCCTATTAAATAATTATGAAAATATTGAAGTGATGATGAGCAGGACTGGCGATATTACGAAAAGCTTAAGCCAGCGGACGAATGAGGCAAATGCTTGGAAGGCCGATTATTATCTGTCTATCCACATCAACGCCGACAGCGGCACTGCCACAGGATATGAGGATTATATTCACAGCAGTTTGTCAGACACTTCAACAACAGCAAAGTATCGTGATATCATCCATGCCGAAGTCATCAAACTGAATCAACTGAAGGACCGCGGAAAGAAGAAGGCCAATTTTCACGTCCTTCGCGAATCAGCCATGCCAGCCATGCTATCCGAAAACGGCTTCATTGACAACCCCCAAGATGCAGCCCTCATGAAGCAGACTTCTTGGCGTCAAAATGTGGCTCAAGGTCATGCCAACGGGATTGCACTAGCATTTAACCTGCAGCCAAAATCCACTGCTCCCGCCGGAACGATCTACAAAGTCATTGCCGGTTCCTTCAAGCTGAGAGAAAATGCGGACAAGCGCGTTGCCTTCCTGCACTCAGTCGGCATTGAATCATTTGTAGTGACCACAACGATTTCTGGTGAAACCCGGTACCGTGTTCAGGCAGGCGCTTTTTCTAGCCGTACAAATGCCGAAACACGCCTGCAGGAGGTCAAAAACGCCGGAATTACAGATGCTTTTATTGAGGCCGAAGCTCCAAGTACAAGCCCAACACCTGCAGAACCAACAGGCTATTCGATCCTTGGCCCGACATATCTTTCCCCGGAACACCTGAATCTTTTTGTAAAAACAGTCAATCCGAACGCAATTGAGATTGGCAAATATTATTTAACCTTCGGTGAATATTATGGAATCAGAGGTGACATCGCCTTCGCTCAAGCCTTGCACGAAACCGACTTTTTCCGTTTTACCGGTGTTGTCCAGCCTGATCAAAACAACTTTGCTGGAATTGGCGCAACAGGACCAAGCAATCCAGGTGCGACCTTTAAAACCCAGGAAGAAGGAGTACTCGCCCACCTGCAGCACCTATTCGCTTACGCTTCTACCGAGCCATTGCCAAATCAATATCCATTAGTTGATCCCCGCTTCAATCTCGTAACAAGAGGGTCTGCTCCAACTTGGACTTCCTTAAACGGGAAATGGGCAGTGCCAGGCACCACTTACGGACAATCTATATTGGAACTTTACAAACGAATGGTTAACTTCGCGAAACTTAATCTTGATTCTGTTGTTAATGAGATCAACAAATAATAAAAAATGCCGGATTCACTCAAGCTGAATCCGGCATTTTTCCGAAAATATTCGTGTGGTGACAGGCACCGCCACTATCCTACCCAAACACCACTGCTATTAAATTTATACCACTTACCGCTAATCAGCACCCAGCCCGTTTTCATCGCACCGCTGCTGTCCAGGTAGTACCATTTGGTTCCATCCTTCAGCCAGCCCGTCCGCATCACACCGCTCACATCCAGATAGTACCACTTAGCTCCATCCTTCAGCCAGCCCGTCCGCATCGCACCGCTCGCATCCAGATAGTACCACTTAGCTCCATCTTTCAGCCAGCCCGTCTTCATGGCTCCGCTGCCAGCCAGATAGTACCATTTACCCCCATTCTTTAACCAGCCCGTCTTCATCACGCCGCTCGCATCAAGGTAGTACCATTTGCCGCCGTCCAACAGCCAGCCGGTCCGCATCTCACTGGTTTTCAAATCATAATAATACCACTTGCCATTGGCTAAAACCCAGCCGAACCGCAGTGGTACCCCATTATTTTCTTGTCCTTTTTTTAAAAAGCTATAACTTACATTATTACCTTTAGTAGTGGGCTGGACAAACCCATCCTTTGAATTATACGTCGTCACAACCGCTCCGCCGCCGTGCAGGTTCACAGAACTGCCGGTAAAAATTTTCTCATTCAGCGTATTAAAGAACGGATCACCCTTGAATCCGTAAGGACCGGACCCTTCTTTTAATAAAAGCGCAATCCGGAAATTGGTCATTAATTTTCCAAACGTCATATCCGGACTGATATACTTTTTCGCCACATCCTCAATCGCCTTATAATTATTATTCGGGTCCGCTAAAATTTCTTTAAAAATCCGATTCCCCTGACCGGTCTGAATTTTTATATACTGCCCGAACAAATAAGACAGCGAATAATTAGCAAGCGTATCACCGTAATAATCCCAATACAACAGAGATTGTCCATTTCTGATGGACGAAGAAAAATTATAATACTCAACCCGGTTGGATAGGCCGTGACCCAAATAGATTTGCTCGGCCGCCATAGATAAAGCTTCATCCAGCCATGTATCCATGCCCTCACTATTTCCTTCAATCAACGCATTTTGATTGAAGTTCACCATATGCTGAAACTCGTGGGCAAGTGTCTCATAAGCGCCAGTGACATCCTTTTCCGAACCTATGCCCATTGTCGGGTACGTATCTATATAAAAAATCTCAGACTGATTGGAATGATCGACATTGTATAAATCCCCGGAATAAAAATAACCGGCGGTATAGCCGTCGCCACTCGTATCCGAATATCCATCCTGAATGTCATAGCATAAAATATTTATTTTTCCATCATGGTCCACATCCGATTCCGGCCCAAAATTAGTGGTCACAGCAGAATAAATCTTATTGTCAAATTCCGTCCCTAATTTTTCAGCATCAGAATCAGTAATTTGGTTATCATAAACCCATACATTTGCTTTTGCTCCGCTGTAAGCTAAGCGGGCATTAATTTGCGTATCTGTATTCGTCGTTAAATCTGACACCCAAAATAACTTTTGATCGCCGATTTTATATGCCGGCATCAAAGACCGGGCGCTTTTTCGAACCAGCTTGCCTTTATAAGCTGCATGGTCAAATGGTTTATTATAGTCAATCTTATAAGCATCACGATTCAAACTTGCATTGGTCGTGACCTTCATTTTTTTTACATTAAAAGCCCCGGAAGCCTGAATCGCCTCTCCATCAACAGACTCATTACTAATTACCGCATATCGATCGTCCGGTACAATGTCCCTCGGCGAAGCATAAAACGGATTTGCCACCTTAAAAGTAAGCACGTCAGCATAGTAAGGATCATCACTAGATTTCGAAATTCCTATTCTCATATAAATATAAGGCTGATCGCTGAAATCACTTTTGGCCAATTCTGTATTTAAATAAACGCCATTATACCCGGTCATATCATAATCCGCACTGCCTAAGAATTCCAAAGAACCCGCTGCTTCATTATATAGTTCAAGGGTCAAAAGACTATCTTTTTCCGTAGATGAATCTGACTCATAGGTCAACTTCACATTCATCAGTTCTGAACTAACAGAAGTCACATCATCAAAATAAATATAATGATAACTGCCAACACTATCATATAAATCATCAACAAAATCGCCATTCGCAATTAAAGGATAATCCTGTGGATCCATAAAATCCGCTTTCTTTACCGACTGCTTCGGTGCTTTTTCCGAAGATAATTTCTGGCTTATCGTCTTCTCAGGCGTTGCCGCCGCCGAATCCATCCCCTCGGCAACCCCCACCGCAGGCACCAGCACCAGCTGAAGCGCAAGTAATACCGCTGCAAATCTCCGCAATTCCTCAAACCCCATTTCCATTAAAAGTCTATTAGTATTCTACTATTAAACTCTCGTAATTTCATTCCCATTTTGTTTCCAAAAAGCAACCCTATGTAGTGACTAAGCCAGTCTAGCGCTAATATCTAGTAATGCAGATTTCTGCCAAATTTTTAAACCGGCATGCAAATTGAAAGAAGCCTCCACAAAATGTGAAGACTCCGATCATTAAAATGGAACTTTTTTGTAATACCGTCTCGTCGTCAGAGGATGGTTCCTTTGCGCTTCTAAATGGCAGCTGACCCTCTCGAGAAGACTCGCAAACACGATCGGCGAGATTATACCCCTTAATTCCTCCGAAATCCCCTCTAGCTGATAATCCTTCGTATCAAAAACGGTTACTTCTCTGGAGTAATGTTCAGCAAACCGCTCTACTCTCTCTATCAGAGGGCGGGTGCGATTCTCGCCTTTGAGCAGAATTATACTCGTATCCTTCTCCACCAGCTCTAACGTGCCGTGAAAGAAATCGGAGGCATGGACCGGACGGGTTTTGATCCATTGCATTTCTTCTAAAATACACATCCCGTAGTAATAGGTTTGCCCCCAATCTACGCCTGCACCGGAAAGAATATGGTAAGACGTTCTCTTATGGTTTTGGGCAAATGCGGATGCCCGCTGCTCGGCAGCTTCCTTTACTTTTAAAAGTGCGTCTGGCAGCAGTTTCATTTCCTCAATGTATTGATGGTACCGCGGGAATTCCTTTCGATTATACATGAGGCGGAACGCTATCAAATAGGACTGGATGTAAAATGACTCACAAGAGGTATCGTCCTCCGCAAAATTAACGAAGGTGTAATCCGTTAATTTTGCTAACGGGGTATCGGCATGGCCAACCAGGCTGATGGTCGTCGCCCCTTTTTTACGGGCAAATTGCGCCGCTTCCACCGTTTCTTTGGTTGTACCGGATAAAGAAGGAAAAATCACTAAGGAATGTTGGTCTAAGTGTTGATGATCCATCAACATCAATTCCGATGAGATTTCCGTAAAAACAGGCAGGGTAGAATACGTTTTTAAGATGTATTCAGCAGGATACATGAGAATCGCGGCGCCGCCTGTACCTACAAAAAATACATTTTTTATTTCTGACATGGAATCAATGGCCGCATCCAGCTCATCCTTAAGAGACAACGCTCCCTTTTGAATTCTTAAATACCGTTTTGAGTCGAAATTGAACATCACATTCCCCCCTTAATACTCCATTTTCCGGTAATAGCGTCTCAGCTCCAACGGATGATTTCGTTCCCGCTCCAGATACACACTGATCCGTCCGGTTAAGGCCCAGTTCACGTTAATGGCCAAATGTTTCCTGAACTCCTCACTGATTCCATCCAAGGCATAATCCTTTGTATCCAGAATGAATAGCTCTTTTGTAATTTTTTCAGCAAATCGCTCGACCCGCTCCACCAGCGGACGGGTTTCATCTTCTCCTTTGAAAAGGATAAGGCTTGTATCTTCCTCGACGAGCTCGAGCGTCCCGTGGAAAAACTCCGCCGCATGGATCGATTTAGACTTAATCCACTGCATTTCCTCTAATATGCACATCGCATAGGAATAAGTGTTGCCCCAAAGATTGCCCGCCCCGACCAGCATGTGGTACCCGGTATCCTTGTGCTTAATGGCGAATTGCTCTGCCCGTTCGTCAAAGGCTTCGAGCGCCTTGACCATGCCTTGCGGGAGAAGTTCCAATTCTTTTGCAAATTGATTATATTGCGGGAACTCGTCGTTGTTATGGATGAGACGGAAGGTCAAGAGCTGTAAATATAGAAAGAAGGTATCAAAGGAATGCTTTTCATCAGGAGCCAAAATGCAATAATCGACCGCTTCGGCGAGCGGGGTGCCTGCCTTTGCTACCAGCCCAATCGTCGTCGCCCCTTTATCCTTGCAGAACTGGGCGGCGGCTACCGTTTCTTTCGTAGTACCGGTGACAGAAGCAAATACACAAACAGAGTCTTTTGTCAGATGACGGTTGTTCATGACAAGCAGCTCCGCCGCAATCTCCGCATGAACTTCTAAAGAAGAATTCGATTTCAAGATATATTCAAATGGGTACATCATTGCAATCGTCCCGCCTGATCCGATAAGGAAAATATTCTTAAACCCTTTAGTGGCGATTTCATCCACCACCCGCTCAATCTCCGGTCTTTGTGCAAGCGCCTCCTGCCCGACAATCTTTAAAAATAACTCGGCATCAAATTTTAACATGGTTTTACCTCCAAATTTATTTTAGTTGAGTGGCGTCAGGATCATTAATGGACATTAGTACGCCTACAGTGTACATCCTTACTTAAAAGAGAAATGTCCTCCCACCGCGGACAAAATGGTTAAAATGTCTTTCTTTGGTGCCTGACACCAATTTAACTTTCCTTTTAATACGGGACCTTCCACATGTATCGTCTGGTGCTTAGCGGGTGGTTGCGGGCTTCGGCCAGCTCTTCTGCGTATTGGCGGAGCACGGCTTGTAATACAAGTGGGGCAATATAGCCTTTCACGCTGTCAGCCACGGCCGTTAAGTCGAATTCCTTTGCATCAAGAACAACGACTCTGTCACCGTAACGTTGCGTGAATTCTAAGGAACGCTCTTCTAGCGGACGAGTTTCATCCAAACCTAACAGCTGAATGACTGGAAGGTCTTTATCTAGCACTTCAAATGGTCCATGGAAGTATTCGCCGGCATGGAGGGCATGGGAATGGATCCACTGCATTTCCATCAGCAGGCATATCGCAAACCAGTAGGCAATCCCGTAGTTAGCGCCGCTGCCCATTGTGTAAATCACCTTGTCAGCCTTATAGGACTCCGCAAACGCCTTTGCCCGTGGTAAAAATTTTGCCTTTTCTTTTTCTAAAATTGGTTCTAGGTTTTCTAATGAAGAAACAACATCATTGAATTTTTCATTACCTTCTTTAGCTGCAAGGAGTCCGAAAACAAGCTCGAGCATAATCGCAGGTGATTCGTTCAGGTAATTTGCTCCTTTGCCATCTTCATAAACAATGACATATTCAGACTCTTGGGCCAGCGGTGCATCAGCATCAAAGGTTAATGAAACGGTTAATGCCCCTTTTTCGCGGGCGAAGCGGGCCGCTTCCACGGTTTCTGGTGTTTTTCCATAGTGTGAGCACAATATCACCAGTGATTTTTCATTGAGCTTTTGCGGGTTGCGATGAATGAATTCATTGGAGCTGTATAAATCAGAATCGATTGTTGCACTCTCACGGTCTAATACATATTTACTGACATACATCAAGGAGGAAGATCCCCCGCATGCGACGAAATAAACTCGGTCAATTTCGCGTTTTTTGAAAACCTCTAAGGCATTTTTAACGTCTGCTAACAATTTTTGTCCTCCTTTTTTATCTGTTTGGCATAAAAAGAACCCTACATTCATTTGGTATATACCATTTAAACCAATCAGGCTGAAAAAGGGAAGCATTCCCCTAATCATCCCTTCACACTGCCAGCTGACAGCCCGCGCACAAATTGTTTTTGAAAGAGAATATAGGCAATAATCATCGGCAGCGCTGAAATCGCTAAGCCGGCCAATTGGATTCCAAAATTAGTATTCAATTGACTCCGCAAATTCATTAGACCAACTGGAATCGTTCGAAGCGCAGAATCCTCCACGAATACCAGCGCGAACATAAATTCATTCCAGACATTCATCCCCGCCAGCAACGCGCAGGAAGCAATAATCGGCTTCCCCATCGGGATGATAATGTGCCAATACACCTTCCATCTATTACAGCCATCGATAATTGCTGACTCCTCAAGCTCTCGCGGGATGGATAAAAAGTAAGATCTCATTAAGAAAATCGCAAACGGCAATTGAAACGCCACATACGGAAGAATTAACGCCCAATACGTATTGTAAAGCCCCAGCCCCTGCAGCAATTTAAACAAAGGAATCAAGCTGACCTGTGGTGCCAGCATTAAACCGCTTAAAATCAGGACAAGCACCAGATTCTGGCCTTTAAAATGGAAACGGCTCAAGCCAAAAGCCGCCATCGACCCGAGCAGCAGCACTGCCAGCACTGAAACAACCGTCACGAGCACACTATTTAAAAAGAATTGGCCGATACCCGCGTCCCAGGCAGCTTTATAATTGCTCCACAGCCATTCCTTTGGCAGCGACCACGTATTCAGGAAAAAATCACTATTCGATTTCAGTCCGCTTAAGGCAAGCCAGATAATCGGGTAAATGATCACTAAAGCGAAGACACTAAACCAGACGAACACCACAGATTGAAACAATCTATTTTTGACCAAGGTCAAGTTAACCCGCGAACTGCGAAACTCCGCCACTTTTTCCGTATTCACCAAAGGTTCCATACCCGCTACACCTCCTGTCCCGATTTCCCCAATTTCAACTGAACCAAAGACAGGGTCAGCGTTATCACAAAAATCACTGTTCCGATTGTTGAGGCATAGCCCATTTCATCATTTCGGAAAGCCGCCCGGTACAGCATCGTCCCCAGCACTTCCGTCGAACGGCCCGGTCCCCCGTTAGTCATAATGTACACTTCATCAAACACCTTAAACGCGCCAATCACGGTGATCACCGTGCCAACTAGAATCATTTCCTTAATCTGCGGCAAGGTAATAAACAGGAACGTTTTAATTTTAGAAGCGCCATCAATCATCGCCGCTTCATAGTATTCATACGGAATTTTTTGCATCGCTAAAATGAACAGCATCGCCATATAGCCGGTATACTGCCATTGTGACACCGCAACGACCGCGTAAATGGCTACTTCACTATCACCCAGCCAGGAGCGTGCCCATTCCGCCTGCCCAATTGCCTTCAAGGCACCGTTAACCAAGCCGACTTCCGGATTATAGAGGAGCTGCCAGAGCAATCCGACAACCGCAATCGATATTACAGAAGGAATAAAAAACACCGTACGGAAAAAGGGCTGGAACCTGCGAATCAATTTATCTTCTAAAATAGCAGCAATAACCAAACCGCCGCCGACTTGAAACACTAACGAAATGACCGCGTATAAGGAATTATTTTTCAAAGCCGTAAAAAAGATCGGGTCTTTAAAAAGTCTCCCGTAATACTCTAAGCCGACAAATGCTCTCCCCGCCTCGAACGAATTCCACCTAAATAAGCTATTGTAGAGATTTAAGACAATCGGCAGAAACACAAACATGAGAATGAGAAGGAGTGCCGGCAAAATAAATAGTAAGGCTGTACGGCTACTGCGAAAGGTTCTTGTCATATCTTCTCCCTCCTGGAAGGGGGCAGGCAAATCGCAAGCAACTGCCTGCCCTTCTCATTCTTATTCCACTTCACTTTGGACTTGCTTCGCTACCTTTTGAACTTCCTTAATAATTTGTTCCGGTGTTTTCGATCCATCCAGCAAGAGTTGGATATTAGATAAATACACATCCGCAACTTTCGCGTGAACATCGGTATCAAGCCACTCCGCCATGCCTTCTGCTTTCTTCATCGCCTCAACACCTTCAGCCACTTCCTTCAAAGCTGTGTCTGGGTTTGTAGCTCCGTCAATCGGGCTTGGCCAGCCAATTTGCTTCACCAATTTTAAAGAATTTTCTTTGCTGGTTAAGAATTTCAGGAACTGGATCGCTTCTTTAGGATGCTTGGTTTTTGAAGAAACGATAAAGCCATCCGGTGCGCCGGTGATGAAATTCTGGTTTCCTTTTCCATCGGCAATCGACGGCATCGGGAAGAAGCCCCAATTGCCCTTCATGTTTTTATCCATATCAGCAAATTCCTCTAGTTCCACATACATAATCGCGCCCTTGCCGGCGAAGAATAATTGCTTCGCCATATCATGTGAGCTGGAGTTGACATTTTTCATAAAATAACCCTTTTTATTCAAATCAGCTAACAGTTCCATGGCTTTGACATAGCCTGGGTCGGTGAATTCACCAGAACCTGGATTATAATCTTTCATTCTTACATCCTGGGAAACTTCTTTTTGGTTTAAGCCTGTTAAGTAATGAATCGCGGCCCATGGATCTTGATTTCCTAGAATGAGCGGAGTTTCGCCGCCCTTTTTCAACGTATCGAGAGTCTGTAAAAATTCATCCCAGGTCGCAGGCTCCTGCAGGTTATATTTTTCAAAAACTTTCTTGTTGTAAACAAAGAATTTACCATTGAATCGAAGTGGGATACCGTAGTTTTTTCCGTCAGAGGTGAAAGGCTGCAGGGATGCTGGAATAAAGCTGTTCTTCCAAGCTGTATCTTCATTTAGATAGGGGGTCAAATCTAGGGCTGCATTGGCACGGACGAACTTACGGGCAAATTCGCCTGACCAGGAAAACATGATGTCCGGAACCTCGTTGCCTCCGAGGATGACACGAAGTTTGTCCTTGATCGGTTCATCGGCAATGGCTTCCATCTTAATCTTGATGTTAGGATTCTGCTTTTCGAAATCTTTAACCACTTCTTCAAAATAGGGAGCGTATTCTGGCTGCGGCCACTTATGCAAAAACTTTAACACTACTTTTCCCGACTCATCTTCCTTTGTGGATGAAGAGCTCGAGCACCCCGCGAGCAACAGGGCGAACACCAACATGAATGTTAAGACCAGCTTTGTTTTCATAGAAATAGACCCTCCTTATTTTTATAAAAATTAAAACGGAATCCCATATCCAAAAGCGCCATCGACAAGGCAGGTTTTGGCTGCGAATTTAGCGCCCTCTTCCAAACTTCTTTCCAACCTATTTCCAGTTAAATGATGCAGGATAAACGCTGTAAAAAAGGAGTCGCCGGCACCGAGTGTATCCACTGGCTGAACAAAATGCGGCTCTTGACGGTAAAAATTCTCGCCATCAAAAACCATCGCGCCCCGCGAACCCCTCGTGCCAATCGCCAGCTTGCTGCCAAAGGCATAAACTCGTTTTAATAGATTCTCAGCTTCCTCATTCGCCAGCTGTCCGCATGAAAGAAGACTAATATCAATATGAGGGCAATTTTGTTCTAGCAATGAATCAGTGTAGTCACTCGAAAAATCATAGGATACGAGAATGCCCGCTTCCTTCAATTTCGGCAGCTCTGTATCCATATCGCTGTAGATGCTGCTATGAGCTAGATTGAAAGATTTAACATAGTCGAGGTCTTCGTTATTGAGGACAATTGGATGATCCTTCTGGACACCTCCTCCATTCCCGCCAATAAATATCCGGTCGCCATCAACTAAATCGACTGCGGCAAAGCCGTTTTCTCCTTTATGCTGGCGGCATTTCGAAATATCCACATCCAAGCTTTTTAATGTTTCAATAATATGTGCTGCCGCTAGATCATTCCCGAAAACGCCCAGATAGGCGGATTCAATCCCTAATTGCTTGGCATAGACGGCGAAATTCAGGGCGTTCCCACCGGGATACATCGTTTTTTTATACATATATTTATCAACGACATTATCGCCGACACCTATTACCTTCATCTCGGTTCCCTCCTTTAATGGTATATACCATTTCTTGTAAATCTGAAACAAAATCATTTCAGATTAAGTTCAGAATAAAACCTTACGATATCGCTTCTAGTTAAAGAAGTGGAAAATTCTATTTCTTGGTCATGGGGGTCGTAGGCAACGGACTCCTGATATATACACGGACTTTCGGAGCGGATTTTTAATAGCTTACTATCACTTTCCTCCGAAAAAGTAACCTGCATTTGCTCCTTTGCCTTGACTAGAACAATCTCGTATTGATCCTCCAAGATTTGATAGAGAGATACATTATCGAAGATAAACTGTTCGAGATTTGGACATAGTTTTTCAGAAATAAACGATTCTTCGATCGCTACCGGCATTTCATTGACTGAGCGCAATCGTTTTAAGAAAATAAGTGTTTCTCCGATTGGCACATTCAATTTCCTGGCGATATGGGGCTTGGCCACGGTCTTCCCGATGGAAAGCACCTTTGTGCTGGGAATAAACCCCTTGTTCATCATATTTTTCGTAAAACTATTAAAGGTAATAAAGTCCATTTCAATTTTATTGTTGGTGATGAACGTTCCCGCGCCTACCCGCCGCTCGACCACACCTTCTCTTTCCAGGACTGAAAGTGTGTGCCTAGCCGTCATCCGGCTGATTTGAAATTGCTCGGCCAGCTCCCTTTCAGACGGAAGCTTATCCCCGTGCTTCAGCTTCCCACTCTCAATATCATCTAAAATCTTTTCCTTTAGCTGCTTATAAAAAGGAACTTCTTCGTCTCGTGTCATTCTGCTCATTGATAATTTCCCCTATTTTAGTTGATATTCACTCCTAAAACTAATTGTTGAGGTTCCTACAAAATTTGTCAAATCCAATAATGGTATATACCATTTAAAGCAATTTTTAAAAAATTGGACTATTAAAACGCTTTCATTTTTTTTGGTAAAGTAAATGGTCAATTGCTTGCGGGTTGAGTTTAGAATAGTCCAAATTTTTTGTGCCGTCAATGAGGTTTCAATAAACAAATATCGACGATTCTCGCAAAAAGATTTTTTTGAGTCAATAATCTAATGAATCAGCAAAAATGAGCTCCAAAAATCACTTTTGTGCATAAAAATCGACTGTTTCAGGCGAAAATGCCCTTCAAAAATGATTTTGTGACATTCGATAAGCTGTACCATTCCGGCTATGGTAGAGGTACCCGGGAATATCAAGGATAGCGCGCTTTCTGAAAGGAATTTACCATTGGAAAGCTTCGAACAATTAGTGGAACAGTACCAGCCGATGATCCAAAAGATTATCAACTCGCTCCATCTTTACAAGAACAAGGACGAATTTTACCAGCAGGCGCTCATCGCCCTGTGGGAGGCAAGCAGGCGTTTCAATCCTGAAAAAGGAAGCTTTACCAACTATGCCTACTCCTATATACGCGGCCACCTTCTCATGGAATTAGCCAAATTGTATCGGGACAGCGAACGAAACCTTTACCCTAAGGAAGAATTCTGGACCGCCGTTGAAGACGATCATTCAGTCTGTCCAATGGAAAAAGAAACTCTATTAACCTATTGCTCCACGCTGACACCAAATCAAAGAAAGTGGGTCCGCGATTCGGTCTTCTATGGTTTTTCGATTAGAGAGATTGCCGAACGGGAGCAGGTTTCGGTCTCAGCTGTCAAACAATGGCGCACGGGTGCGAGGGAAAAGATAAAGAACTTGATTCTTTCTGTCGAAAACATTTAATTCTACCTGACACGCTTCTCCATTTTTCCGCTGTTCGGTTTGCTATTTTTAGTAATAGATATCCACGAACTTGACCATACTGATGAAGGTATTCTTTCAGGTAGGAGTGGTTTTAATGGAAGAGCGGGAAAGTTTTTTCACAGGATTGCTATGGGGCACAGCGCTAAGCATCCCATTATGGCTGGCCTTATTTGGATGGGTAAAAATAATCCTCCATCTATTATAAATTTCGATTAGCTGATAAAGGGTATGCGGTCCCCGTTATCGGCTTTTTTATTTTAAAATAAACCGGAATACCCTTTCCTTTCCCAAAAAATATGCTAAAATACCGAGGATAAATAGAAAAAAGGAGGATCAACTTGAAATCCTTCACTAAGAATCTATTAACAACACAAGAATTCAATCAAGTTAATGAAGAGCAGTTATTTGAAAGAATAAAACTCATTTCTTATATGCTGATTTTCACCTATCCATGTTTTTTCATTGTCGACTTTCTATTTTTTAAAAATCTTGACAGGCCCATGTTTAAATTGGTGCTCAAAGGCGTACATCTTACTGGACTGGTAATATCACTCATATTTCTTATGATCTACCGGAATAAGAAAGCTCCTAAAAGTTTGATCGTAAGTGGTTATATTTCCCTCTATTTGTTGATAGGGGCCGTTTCCTCTATCAACAGCCAGCTATTCACCGGAAACATTTACGCCTATATCATAATATTACTGGGAGTCGCTGCTATCTTCCCGATTCGTCCTAGGAATCTATTATTCCAGTATGTCACCGTCCATATTTTATTCTTAATCGGCTTATATCTAATTGAGTCCAATCATTATTCGTACCTCTCCATATTAATTAACTCGACAGGGACCGCCGTCATTTCATTTACCATTGCACTGGCCTTCTATTCGTTTCGAAAAAATGACTTTTTAAACAAGCAGAAGCTTAGCCGGAATGAGGAAAGTTTTCGGAGACTATTTAATTTGAATCCAAACCCGTTAATACTGACAAAGCTCGATAGTGATGAGATTGTCCTCATGAATAAACAAGCGGTCGAATACTACCCGGAACATGTTGATATAAGCTTTTTTTTCAGCAGTCCATATGAGAAGCAGGAAATTTTAAATAGGCTATTAAAGGAAAAAAGCATTAAAAATTATGTAGCAGAGCAGCAAATTACTGCTAACGTATGGAAATGGTCGCTGCTAAATTTCGAATTGGTTGATTACCTTGAGGACACCTGCATTTTAATCGATTCGACTGATATTACTGACATGAAAAAGAAAGAGGCCGAGCTCCTTCAGCATGCATCTATTGATATGCTGACCGGCATTCGCAATCGCCGCAGCGGCATTGAACTATTAAGAGGGCTGCTTAAGGAGGATACGCAGGAATTTATTATTTGCTATATTGATATAAACAATTTGAAAATCGTCAATGATTGTTTTGGTCATTCAATTGGTGACGATCTGATTAAAACGTGCTGTGAGACAATTAGCGATAACCTTGATCCCCAGGACGTGTTATTCCGCCTGGGCGGGGACGAATTTATCGTGATCTTTTTAAAAAAGAAAATCGAAAACGTCGAGGAAGTATGGGATGACATTCAGTATACCTTCCACGAGATTAACCTTTCCAATCAGAAACCGTACGAAATCTCGGCTAGCCACGGATATTACCACTATAAGCCGGGGACAAAGGTTACGCTCGAAGAAATACTAAAGTCGGCAGACCAGGAGATGTACAAGAAAAAGGCGATTGATAAGGCGTTGGAAAATGTCTAAATGTTGTTATTGTGATGCTTCGGATAATAGGATACGATAGATTAGGTAATATTTACAATTTAACGGGGTAGTGTACGTATGTATAAAAATTTAATTATGGACCTCATCGCTAACCTTGCCATCTTAACTTCATCCATCGTCCTTATCCATTACTTTTTTAAAAATAAAGGCAATTTTTTCGATATTCATCACCTAAACACAAGAATCCTGAAGGGCAAGTCAAAATTATTCATTGGTTTGTTTTTTGGCATAGTTGGGTCAATCCTGATGTTTTATGGATTGCGGCTTGGCACGGGAACTCTTGTCGATTTCCGGCATTTTCCCATTATCATCAGTTCCCTTTTTGGCGGAATTCCTTCTGCATTCCTAACAGGAAGTATTATCGCTATCTCGCGAATCTTTTTTAACGGGCAAACAGATTTGCCGTCTTTCATTGGGGCATTAAATGCCATCCACATGGCCATCGCCTGCGGTCTCATTTCCACCTATGCCACCCAATGGAGGAAATGGATATATTTGAATATCTATTGTTTAATTTCTATTAATCTCATTGCTATTTATTTAATTAAGGACCTAAGCACGCTGCTGCTGATTACGGTTGCCTTTTGGACGACATCTATGATTAGTGCTATATGTATATTCTATTTGATTAATTATCTATTAAAGACTAGTTTTCTTCAAAATCGAATAAAAGAGAACGAGGAACAATTCCGCTTAATTAGTGAGAATATGTCGGATGTCGTTATGGTGCTGGATACAACAGGGATGGCGCTATATGCTTCCCCTTCTATCGAACTTTTTGGCGGTAAGCCGATCGAGTATATCGGAAAGTATCCTCGTGAATATATTCACCCGGACGATGTCGATCGTGTCCGAGAAATGTTCCATAAAGTGGTCATCGACAGAAGTATTTTAGTAACGGAATACCGCTGGCGGCATGCAACTGGGGATTGGATTGATGTCGATATGCGCGGAACACCCATCATTGAAAATGGAGAAGTGACAAAAGTGGTGGCCGTTTCAAGGGATATTTCAGAACGGAAAAAGATGGAGCAGCAATTGTACTATTTGTCGAATATCGATGGCCTAACCGGATTATCGAACCGGCGCTTTTTTGATAGACAGCTTGAAAAGGAATGGATCAAGTCGGTGCAAGCGAAAACGCCGCTGTCACTGCTATTTTTTGATATAGATTATTTTAAACCTTATAACGATACATATGGTCACCCAGCAGGTGATCGGTGTTTGCAAAAGATTGGTATTCTTGTCCAAGAGCTTCTTGTTCCTCCCCAGGTTTCGGCCCGCTATGGCGGGGAGGAATTCGCCATCATTCTTCCGGAAACCGATTCAGCTGGAGCGGTTATCATTGCTGAGAAAGTGCGCGAGGCGATTGAGACGTTAAACATCCCTCATCAAGCTTCACAGGAATATGGGGTAATAACCGTAAGTATCGGCATTGCCACTTATCGGGACGGATCGGTTGGGTCCACCAGTGAATTGATGGAACAGGCGGACAAAGCATTGTACCAAACAAAAAATGCCGGGCGGAACCGGGTAAGCAGTTGGGGAGCATTGGCCCCATAATGAAGGCGGCTTAATCAGCCGCCTTTTTATTTTAACTCGGGATGAATTGAGAGTGGGAATGAGGAACATCGGGGCCCTTCTATAGGACAGTTTGGTAGTTTTTTTTCCAAGTTTTGTCCCATAGAGCCTTTCTATGAGACAGTTTGATAGTTTTTTACCAATTTTTGTCCCATAGAGCTCTTCTATGGATAGTTTGGTAATTTTTCCACCAAGTTTTGTCCCATAGATCTATTCTATACGACAGTTTAATAGTGTTTCTGCCAAGTTTTGTCCCATAGTCTATTCTATAAGACAGTTTGATAGTTTTTTTACCAAGTTTTGTACCATAGAGCTCTTCTATGGGACAGTCTGGAAATTTTTCCGCCAAGTTTTGTCCCATAGGGCTCTCCCATGGGACTGATTGAGCACATTTTAACTTAGTTTTTGTCCTTCAGTGCAAAAAGCTTCCCATCAAACTGGTTTCTCCGCCTTTGCTTTGCTCGTTACAGGAGCCGCTACCGTGACACCTGTGGTTTCTTCGAAATTAAATAAACTGGTTGGCAGATCCGTGAAACGCTCCAATTCGTTATATGCCGGAATACCGTGGTAGGACATATCAAGCCCCTCTTCTTCCTCTCGCTCAGATGCCCGGAAGCCGACCGTTTTTTCGCAAACCTTCGCCATAAACGTTCCGCCAAGGAGCCCCCATATTATTACTACAGCTGCCCCTAAAAGCTGAACCTTTAAAAGCGAGAAATCACCCGTGGTGAATAATCCCGCTGACCGGTCAAACAACCCGACCGCAATTGTTCCGAACACACCGCTGAAACCATGGACAGCCACAGCCCCGACAGGATCATCCACCTTTAAATAATCGACGAATAGCGTTGAATAAATCACCAGCAAACCGCTAACCGCCCCAATTAAAACGGCACTCCATTCGGAAACAAACGCACATCCAGCCGTAATCGCCACTAATCCCGCTAAAACACCATTGATCGTCATACTTGGGTCAGCTTTGCCAAACTTCTTCATCGTTAAAAATAAAGCAGCCGCACCGCCGCTTGCTCCAGCTAACATTGTGTTAATCGCAATCGGGGCAAGCGCTGAGCTTGAAGCATCCAGGGTGCTGCCAGCATTAAACGCAAACCAGCCGAACCATAGAATAAACGCACCGGCGGATGCCAATGGTATATTACTAGGGGCAAAAACGTTAACACTGCCGTCAGAATTGAATCTGCCCTTCCTTGGTCCCAGCCATTTCGCCATCGCAAATGCGGCAAAGCCGCCAACCGCATGAATTGCCGCCGAACCAGCAAAATCCTTCATGCCTAATTTCGCCAGCCAGCCATCGCTATTCCAAATCCAGTGACCGGACAAAGGATAAATAATAATACAAATAAGGGCCGCAGTGACCACATAGGCTTTAAAATTCATCCGCTCTGCCAGTGCACCCGAAATAATCGAGATACAAGCAACCGCAAATCCCATCTGAAAGAGCACAAACGCCACACTGGGCAATTCAATCGAAAGGACAATTTTTTCCGGGCTGCCAATCAGGCTTGTGCCAACGAATCCAAAAGCATCCTTGCCAAACATAATTCCAAAGCCAATTAGCCAAAACGCTAAGGCGCCGATCGTTAAGTCGACAAAAATCTTCATCGTGACATTGACGGCATTTTTCGTCCGGACAAACCCGGCCTCCAATAAACTGAAGCCGCCTTCCATAAATAACACCATGGCCGCAGCCAGGACCACCCAAATGGTATTGACATACATTAGTTCCATTATGATCACCCCTCTCGATTTGCTAAATCATCAATATCATAATCAATCGTTCCCGTTCGAATATTGTACGCCTCCAAAATCGGATAGACGTATATTTTCCCGTCTCCGTCTTCTCCTGTCCGGGCTGCCTGGACAACGGTGCGGATGGTCGATTCCACCAAATAATCCGAAAGGACAATTTCCAGCTTTACTTTTGGATGCAAGGTCACCTGATAATTTTTCCCACGGTACACACCCTGCGTATCTTTTTGCTTACCGCGGCCAACCACCTGGGATACGGTAAAACCGGTAATTCCTATCTTTTTCAAGCCCTTAATGGTATCTGTAAGCCTTTCAGGCCGAATAATCGCCTCAATCTTTTTCATGGAAACACCCCCATGTTACATTTCCTAACATCAATATGTAAAAATATATAACAATAAACAACCCTTCGTCAATGGAATTTTTCCACCAATTAATCAATTCTGAATATTTAAATAATTATGTAAGCCCTTACATAAAAAAATATCCCTTTAGCAGGGATATTGAAAGCTATTTATTCAAGAAGTTTTCCTAGAGGCTTGTATAAGACATCAATTAATTCTGAAGGACCCGGTACATCCGGAAAAAAGATTAATAGGTTAGCCAAGATCAAGCCGAGGACTGAAAATATAACTAAAACCGCTTTTTCCTTTTTTTGATTTTGGTTTATTTTTGATAATTGAAACATAACCATACAGAGAACAAGAAAAGCAGTTCCTAATAATGATCCCCATTTCATTCTTCCTTCACCTTTTCCTTTGGAAATTGCGGTAGAACAGAATGCATACCCTGCCTCTGAATTTTGATTTTCGACGAAACCGTTACTTCTATGGTTGGAAAGATTTCATCCCAATGATTTTTTTCCCTTTTCCAAGCTTCGGGGTATTTGCGGTGAAAGGCATCTGCAAACCCAAAAACATCTGCTTTCATACCCTTTTGAACTTCCTTCAATGTTTCGTGCACTCTTTTAGCAAGTTGGATGTTTAATTGCTGCTCTAAAGACTTAACTACTTTAGGATTCGCCACATCTAAATTTGTTGTATTTTGTATGATATCATCATCCGCTTCAGCTTTGAGTACGATTTCCCATTTGCCATTTTGTATTTTCGGAATGATTTTTGAATTAGCCCGCAATAATTTCATGGAAACATAACCTTTTTCACCTTTAGGTGTAACGGAGATGGTAGAATATTTAATTTCATCTCTAAGCCACAAAAGCCCCCTCGTAAGGGAATCATTTATTTTACCAACCATTTTATCCCTTTTAAAGATAGCCGTTCCGCTAATATAGGCGATGGTTCGCTTTTCTTCCTGACCTTCGATTGGCGGAAGAATCTTAATCCAAGGGACAGCCGTATCCCCTGCTTCACTTACAAGCATTTCCGCGAAATCTTTGGTGGTAACCGTCATTCCTATTTTATGTTCCCCCAATTCTCGAACAACTTCTGCAAGGTCACGTTCCAGCGGAGGCAGAAGACTTAATATTTTTCGAGCTCTCTGTTTGCTGATAAATAATTGCGCTCGTTCACGAAGTTCTGGCATACGCATAAAAAAATCGACATGCTCTGCAAGTCCCTCTTTAGCTATTGTCTCATTGAAGATAAACACTTCACAATGACTCCAGAAAATTTGGCGCGGCAGCTTTTCTTGAAGAATCGACATAGCCTCAGCAATGGTATTTCCTTGGGCAGATCGTATCAAGGTCTGCATGTTTCCGCTGTCGCTGCTGCCTTCCATTCCCTGCTCACTTCCGCCGCCCTTAGGTATATACAAAAGAACCGTGAGCTCCATTTTTCCATCTTGTTTTTTATCGATACCGGCACCTCTTATCAATGCCAGATCGTTTACCTCTCTTCTATCCCAACAGCCCGAAAGCAAGAAAATGAATAGAATAAGGAAAAGAAATACAATCTTTTTTTGGGAGGCTTTCCAAAAATGCTGACTCATCCTGGAAATGACCCTTTCATTTGCTGTCTTTTCTTTTTAAGCCACGCAATGGTCAGAAGGAAAACTGGAATGCCAGCCTGAACGGACAGCAGATAAAAGGCTCCTGAAGAACTAAGAAAGTGAGATAGGACCTGCAAATTTGGCGCTGACCATATCCCAAATAAAATTAATAAAAAGCCAGTTGGGAGAACAATCGGGCGAAAATCGGAAAGCTTCAGCCACTGCGCAATCCCCAAAACAAGCACATAATAAAAAACGGTAATCTTAACAAATGTTCCTGCCACCCAAATGGCCATCACAATCGATTCCAAATGGGCCAAAAAATCAGCAATACTAATATACCGAGCTGCCACCATAACCGGATAAGTCAATAAAGCTGTCATTTTTCCAAATAACAATAGGGACATTACATTGGTAAGCACCATATAAAACATCACACTCAAGACCGAAATCATTGCCCATTTCATCCCTTTATTCCGGTCTCTTAAATAGGGGAAGAAAAAAGAGACAAGAATAAATTCACTAAACCAGCTTTGCAGAACAACTGACCCCTTTAGGGATGGACCTAACCCGTTTTCCAGCATCGGAAATAAATGCTTCATATCCAAATCTTTAATAAGCATGACAAATATAACCAAATAAAGGACTAACAAAACAGGGACAATCATTTCCGAGCATCTCCCAATCACTTCAAGGCCGCCATAGACAGCCATGGAGGAAACAATAATCATCGTCGAAAACACGACGACCATGGGTGTATGATGGAGGAAGGTACCCGAAACGAATTCTCCATATTCGCGGACTATAATTCCAGTTACATGAAAATAATAAAACACAAGAATCAAGCCAAGAATTTTCCCAAGAATTTTCCCTAGAATTTGTTCGCTATATTCAAAAATCGTTTCATTCGGATAGAACTTATGAAGTCGATAAGCAACAAAAACAATCATAAAACCCATGAAAGAAGCCCAAATCGGCGATAGCCACAAATCTTGTTTGGCTGACTTTGCAGTTATCGCAGGGACGAGAAGTAATCCGGTTGCCAAAATGGTTGGATTCATCATAATGGCCATTTGTAATGCCGATATCTTGCCCTGTTCAAGCATGTCCTTTTCAACTCCTATTCAGTCCCCTTTTGCGGGTTAGGTTTCTGACCCTCAGACTGTCGATTGGTATTAGAATAGCCTGTCAAGCGAGTGCGCTTTTTAAGGGACCACCAAGGTGCTCTTATCAATACATCTTTCATCTCTGCTCCCTTCATAGGTGCCATCGGAGACAGATAGGGAACGCCAAAGGAACGTATCGTGTTTAAATGAACAATGATCGTAAGAATCCCGAGCATAATCCCGAGTAACCCCAATGTCCCTGCTGCCACAATCATTGGGAAGCGCAGCATTCTGATAGCGGTGGATGCGTTGTACCGGGGAATGGCAAAGGAAGCAACCCCGGTGATTGCTACCACCATGACCATTGGTGCCGATACAAGCCCCGACGAGACAGCTGCCTGGCCAATGACTAAGGCCCCAACAATACTGACAGCGGAACCTACTTGTTTGGGCAAACGGATACCAGCCTCCCTAATGGCTTCAAATGTAATCTCCATAATGATCGCTTCAACAAGAGCAGGAAACGGGACTTGCTCCCTTGACTTCGCCATACTTAATAATAAGGTGGTCGGCAGCATCTCTTGATGATAGGTAAGAATCGCCACATACGTAGATGGAAGCAGTAAGGCTATTAGTAAAAAAAGGTAACGCAGCCAGCGAATGAGTGTCCCGATCATGAAACGTTGATAATAATCCTCTGATGCTTGAAACAAGGAATATAGGGTAGTGGGAGCTATAAGGACAAAAGGTGTCCCATCTACTAAGATGGCCACACGCCCTTCCAACAAACTCGATGCCGCAACATCAGGCCGTTCTGTATTTAAAATTTGCGGGAACGGCGAGAAAGGATTATCCTCGATGAACTCTTCGATATAGCCGCTCTCTAATACACCGTCGATATCAATGCGGTTCAGCCTGTTATGGACTTCTTCAAGCAGTTGTTGATCAACAACCCCCTCGATATACATATAAACAATTTGCGTTTGACTATAACGCCCCACGACTAAGGATTTCATTTTTAAATCGGGGCTTTTAATTTTCCTTCGTAAAAGCGATATATTAACACTTAAGGTTTCCGTAAAGCCATCCCTGGGCCCTCGAACAACAGATTCAGCCATTGGTTCTTCAATGGCGCGTTTTTCCCATTTCGCCAAACCTACAGTGATTCCCTGTAGTTGTTGATCAATCAAAATGACCGGATTCCCTGAAGAGATTTCCTGAACCGCCTGCATTGTGTCAGTAATAGGTTTCACCTTCGAAACGGACAGCTTCTGCTCAAGTATCGCCTGTATATCGGGAAGACTCGCTGTTTCTTGCTGCATTAGCGGCGAGAGCACATTTTTATCGATTTCTTCAATATTGGCCAAACCTTCTGTATAAATGAGAAGGGCTTTTGTTTTATTACCGATTAAAAAGCTGCGAAAAATAACATCAGGACAATCTGTGAATGTAGATTTCAAGACAGCTTCATTTTCAAATAAATGGCGTGAAAGTGTTTCCCGGTATGCATTTTGCTCCCGTTCACTTTCCAGCTGCTCATGTCCTTTAAAGTCTTCCTTTTTGAAATTAAGGCCTCTCATTTTTCGCCGCAAACCCATCACGAATTCCTCATTTTGTTTTGTTCAGTCTATTATCCTTTTTCAAGAAAATAATTCCATGTTTTAGTATGCTTCTAAATGGTTTTATTATCCAAGCATGATCACAAAATATGGATGTATTTATCTTAAACAACGGTAAAGGTCTGTTAGTAAAATCCGATTACAACAAAAAAAGACCAAATCGCCGCACGAATTGGTCTTTTTTTTTACAAAACCTTACTTAAAAAGGATATCGTCCGTTCTTCTTTTGGATTTTCGAATAATTCACTTGGGACATTTTCTTCTACAATGAAGCCGCCATCCATAAAAATGACACGGTCGCCCACTTCTCTGGCAAAGCCCATTTCATGGGTCACAACGACCATTGTCATTCCTTCCTTGGCGAGCTGCTTCATGACCTCTAATACCTCGCCGACCATTTCCGGGTCCAGGGCAGAAGTGGGTTCATCGAAAAGCATGATTTTTGGCTCCATCGCCAGGGCCCTGGCAATGGCGACACGCTGCTTTTGCCCCCCGGAAAGCGAATCTGGATATGCATCCGCCTTGTCTTCAAGCCCAACCTTTCTTAAAAGCGCCAACCCTTTCTCCCTTGCTTGTTCCGCAGCAACCTTTCTCACCTTCATCGGCGAGAGCATAATATTTTCAATGACCGTTTTATGTGGAAACAGATTAAACTGCTGAAAGACCATGCCCACTTCCGTCCGCACTTTATTGATATCTGTTTTTTTGTCAGCAAGATCAATACCTTCTATAAAAATATGTCCGTCTGTAATCGTTTCTAATAAATTGATGCACCGTAAAAAGGTGGACTTCCCTGACCCGGATGGACCTATCACCACAACAACCTCCTGCGGCTGGACCGAAACATTAATGTTCTTTAACACTTCGTGTTTTCCAAATGATTTTTTTAAATTTCTTATCTTAATCATCCGGTCGCGAGCCTCCTCTCCAATTTAGTTAGCAGAAAGCTTAAGCTGATAGTTAACAGGAGGTAGATTACTGCTGCGGTAAGATACGGCTCCCAAACCCGAAAATACTGGCCCTGCATGGCTCGTCCCCAATACATGAGTTCTGGCGCTGCAATTAACGCGGCCAGTGATGAATCCTTGATTAATACAATAAACTCATTTCCTAACGGAGGGATCATCCGTTTGAAGGCCTGCGGCAAAATCACATACCGCATCGCTTGGAAATGATTCATCCCGAGCGATCGTGCCGCCTCCATCTGTCCCCGATCAATCGATTGGATTCCTGCGCGGAAAATCTCCGCAATATACGCAGCTGAACAAAACGAAAGCGCTAAAATAGCTGCCACAATGGCATTGGTTTTTCCAAGGAACAACGGAACAACAGCAAAATGAATCAACAAAATTTGAACCAAAAAAGGTGTTCCGCGGAAAAAGACGATATACCAGGCAAACGGCTGCACAAAAATTTTATTTTTCATCATTTTGCCGAGTCCAATTAAGAGCCCCAAAATCGTTCCGAACAAAATACTGGCAATGGAAAGACCAATGGTGAGCATCGTCCCTTTTAGAAAAAAAGAACTATATTCAGATATTAAATCAAAACGAAAATCCATAAGCTAATCCTCCTTTATTAAAATTTTTCTCACCCAAAAATTGCGTAACTGCTTTTTGTAGAAGAGTTACGCAATTCCACCATTATTCGCTTAACAAACTCGCATCAGGAGCAACCTTAAACCACTGTTGATAAATCTTTGCATATTCACCGTTTTCCAGCACTGTTTTGATGGCTTTGTCGAAGTCGCCTTTTAGCCTGCTGCCCTTTGGAAACATCAGTCCATAAAATTCTTTTTCAAAGGCTGCATCATCTTTAATTACGACTACTTTTTCGTTTGGATTATTTTTTACGTATTCTTCGACGACTGTGTTATCAGCAACCACGGCATCCACACCGCCGCCTTTTAATTCCATGATCGCCAAGTTAGTGCTTTCAAATTTTTTCAGATCGGGACTGTTTTTTCCTAGGATGGCTTCAACAGCCTCCTGCCCTGTGGTCCCATTTTGCACAGCTACATTTTTCCCTTTCAAATCTGCTGCACTTTTTATCGGGCTTCCCTCTGGCACGAGGATTTCATTTGTCGATAGAAAGTAAGGGATTGAAAAATCATACGTCTGCTCCCGTTCATCGTTAATTGTGATCGCGGAGATACCAAAGTCAGCAGTTTTTCCTTTTATTTCCACAAATAAAGGATCCCAGCCGGTATTCACGACATTAATTTGGTAACCGGCTTCTTTTGCTACAATCTTGATAAAATCTAGATCAAACCCTTTGATATCTCCCTTATCCATGTATTCAAACGGGGCGTATTCCGCATTAGTCACAACCTTCAGTGTTTTCTTGTCCTGACTGCCTTCCCCACCTCCGCTGGTGGTCTTACTGGTCCCGCATGCTGATACAATCAACATTAAAACAAAGACGATAGATAAAATTTTATACGACTTCATAATGAACCCCCTTTTTTAATATCCGAAAATTCAGACTTTTATTTAGAGATTGAGCCTTGAACAGCTCAACCTCTTTCTATTAATTAAACCAATGATGAATCCCTTAAAATAAATTGCGCCAGTTCTTCCATTTGATCCGATATCGCCCGGTCCGATTCAAGCGGCGGACAGATTTCCCGGATCTTTTCTAAATACGCCCTTGTTGCCGGTGCCAATTCCTTTTCTGCCTTTTCTAAATAAATTGCCTGGGAGGCGCAGATCATTTCAATCGCAATAACCCTTGCAGAATTGTGAATGATCTCGCGGGCTTGTCTTGAGGCAATCGTCCCCATGCTGACGTGGTCCTCCTGATTGGCCGAAGTCGGAATCGAGTCCACACTTGCCGGGTGGGCGAGCACTTTATTTTCCGATACAAGCGATGCTGCAGCATATTGCGCCACCATCAGGCCGCATTCCAGCCCTGGGTCCACTGCCAGAAATGGCGATAGACCGCTCAATTGCGGATTGACGAGCCTTTCTGTTCTGCGCTCAGAAATATTCGCCCATTCTGCTGCCGCCACCTTTAAAAAGTCCATCGATAATGCGATTGGCTGACCATGGAAGTGCCCCCCTGAGAGGATTTCACCGCTTTCTAAAACAATGGGGTTATCGGTAGTTGAGTTCATTTCCACGCTCAAACGCTGATCAACATACTGAATCGCCTGCCACGAGGCACCATGAACCTGGGGAATACAGCGAATCGAGTAAGCATCCTGTATGCGGATTTCTCCCTGGCGGGTAATACGTTTACTGCCCTCCAGCCAATTCCTCATCCGGGAAGCAACCAATTCCAGCTCCGGATGCGGCCGGACCGCTAAAAGCTCGCTGTCAAAAGCAGAAACCACTCCGTTCAGTGCCTCCATCGTTAAACAGGCGGCCATATCAGCGGCAACACCGACACGTTCTGCTTCATTCAAAGCAAGTGTGCCGACTGCAGACATCGCCTGAGTTCCGTTAATAAGAGCAAGACCTTCCTTTGCTTGAAGGGATACCGGTTGAAGCCCCGCACGTTTTAGAGCTTCTGCACCCAGCAGGATTTCGCCTTTGAATTCGGCTTTCCCCTCGCCGACCAATACAATCGCAATATGAGAAAGCGGAGCTAGATCGCCGCTGGCACCCACAGAACCCTTACAAGGAACAACCGGATGAACCCCATTGTTGATCATGTCGATGAGCAGCTGCAGCGTTTCTACCCTGATTCCGGAGAAGCCTTTCGCAAGGGAGTTGGCTCTCAGTGTCATCATCGCTCTGACAACGGGGATTGGCAGCGGTTCACCGACACCGACAGCGTCGGCACGCAATAAATTCAACTGCAATTTCGCATTATCTTCACGGTCAATTTCGATATCGCTGAGTTTTCCGAACCCAGTATTCACACCGTAAACGACTTTTCCATCATTGATTTGTTTTTCCACGCGCTTGCGGCTTTCCCGCACTCGCAGCCAGTTATGCTCCGGTATGTCTACTTTCGCCTCGCCCTTTGCAACCCTTTCCACTTTATAACGGTCCAGGGTTAAGCCGTCTAATTCTATTAATTTCAACTCTACCAATTCTTTGCTGCCCATGATTTCTCACTCCTATAAAGGTTTAATCGACTTTATAAAATATTATAAAGCTCTTAATTAACTCTATTAAACTTAGTTGTTGATTTGCGCTCCAATCAACCTTCTTAAAATTCAACAGCCTAATAAAAAAACATTCCCATTATTCGGCGATTTTATGGTTTACATACCACTGTTCTATCAATGCAGCTGTTAATCGCCCTGTATTAATCAGGTTATCAATGCTAATACATTCCCTGAAGGAATGGATATTTTGGAATCCCAGTCCAAGCGTCAAACAGGTTAGTCCATGTTCATTTAACACATTCGTATCGGCACCGCCTAATGTTTCCGTTAAATACGGCTTCACGTCTATATTTTCAGCCGCAGTTTCCACTGTCTTTACTAAAATATTATCCTCTGGAATATCAAAGCCGAGATACTTTTTCTCAATCCTCACGTCCACTTTTCCGCCCTTTTTCTCGGCGGCCTGCTTCATGACTTCCTCCATATGCTCTAGCTGGGCATCTAATTTCTCCTTTAAAAAACTCCGCACCTCACCGGCAATGGTGACGCTGCCCGGAATGATCGATGTCAGCTCACCGCCTTTGATGATCCCGATATTGGCAAGTGTTTCTTCATCAATGGCACCGAGCTTCATATTCGCTAATCCTTCGGCGGCAAGAATAAACGCGCTGTTACCTTCCTCAGCATTGAGGGCGATATGGGCAGCATTTCCTTGAACCTCCATCCAAATCCGGCTGCTGTACGGTCCTTTTAAAATAATCTGGCCAACATCGCCGCTGCTGTCAAAAATATATCCGGTTTTGCTTTTTGCCTTGCTGTAGTCCATATATGTAGCACCAACTAGGCCTGGCTGTTCATTGACCGTTAAAATCAATTCAAGCGGTCCATGCGGGACCCCGCTCTCGATAATAGCGCGGATCGCTTCCAAATAAGCCGCCAAGGCCGCCCTGTCGTCGGCTCCAAGTATGGTCGTGCCATCTGAATAAATGACGCCTTCTTTAATGACTGGTTTCAATCCTTCCGTTGGCAGTACTGTGTCCATATGGGTTGAGAAAAATAACGGCGGAATCGACGGGTCCGTTCCTTCCCTCCAGGCGATTAAGTTCCCAACTTCTCCATCGAAATTTTTGTGTGCCTCATCAAACTCAAAGGTAAAACCTAACTCAGGCAGTGCCATTTTCAAATACTCCGCCACAAGACTTTCTTTTGTGCTCGGGGCATTTATTTTTGCCAGCTCCAAAAATAATTTCTGCAGGCGGTCCGCATTAATATAGTCAGCGGCTTTTGCTGCTTGATTCGTTCTCATTCAGTGTCCCTCCTTATAGAATTAGCGGCTAACGACAATCTTTCCGTTCTTAATCACAGTTTCCACAATGTTCGTCCCAAGCTCGTAAGCTATATGCTTATAGGTTGGAACATTCCAAATCTGCAAGTCTGCTAGTTTTCCTTCTTCAATGACTCCCCTATCATCGAGGTCAAGAGCCCTTGCGCCGCCATAGGTAGCAGCTTTGATCGCTTCTTCCACAGAGAATTGATAGAGTCGGCAGGCAAGGTTAATCACAAATTGCATCGATTGAGTATAGCAGGCGGGACATAAATCAGTTGCCAAGGCGATGTTCATGCCAAGGTCGAGCATTTTTCGTGCTTCGAATGGACGCTTATGAGCAACCGCAAAATCAAGTGCCGGCATTAACACGCCGGTAACCTTTGCTTCAGCGAGCTTTTCCATTACTTCAACTGGCGTGTAATTCAAATGGTCAATCGACACCATTTTCATTTCGGCTGCGAGGTCCGATCCGCCAATATAGGAATAGGCATCGGCATGAATTTTTGGTTTCATTCCGTACTGGAGCCCGGCTTTCAGGATCATTTCTGATTCCGCTGCGGTAAAATAACCTTCATCACACCAAACATCGCAAAATTCCGCCAGTCCCCGTTCTCCTACCTGCGGAATCATCTCGCTGACGATTTTAAAAAGATATTCCGCTTTCGTTAAATTTTCCGGAAATCCATGGGCACCTAAAAACGTATTAAGTACATCGATGGGTGTTTCTTTATTCAACCTTCTGCTGACTTCTAAAATTTTGATTTCACTCTCGGTCGTCAAACCATAGCCGCTCTTGCTTTCGACTGTAGTGATCCCATAATCCAGCATGTTCATCAGCCGTTTTTTTGATTGTTCAAAGAGCTCTTCAGCGGGTCGATTCCTCGTTAATTCAACAGTTCGGTTCGGTCCTGCAGAAATCCCGAGCTTTTTGGGGTCAAGCCCTGCCACCTTTGCTGTGTACTCTTCTACTCTAGTACCATAAAAAACTAAATGGGTGTGGGAATCTATGAAACCGGGGGCGACAACCTTTCCTTTAGCATCGATGACGGAAGAATGCTCTGTTATGAAGTCCTGCTTTATTTCCTCCTCAGTACCCACAGCAGCAATTTTTCCGTCCTTAATTGCAATCCAGGCATTTTGGAGGACGCCAATATCACTCATGCCTTCGCCCACACAGGTAATGACTTCTGAGGCATTGGTGATCAATAAATCTATTTTTGTCTTCAACTTTGTTTCAGACATTCTTATTAAAAACCTCCAATCTTTATGTAAATCCAAAAAAATTAGACTTTATCAGCGGATTTTTAGAGTTTATCAGTGAATTTTGGGTTTTATCAGCGAATCTGGAGTATTTATCAGCGAATTCCAGAGTTTTATCAGCGAATCAAATACTGAGTAAAAAAGAATAGTAGAGAACAATCCGGGATCTCTACTATCCAGTTTTTCTTTCGATCTTTATGCCTTTACATTTTCCTTTTCTAAATCCTTAGGGCCAAACGTTGCTTTTGGTGACCACCATAACGGAACCTTGATGCTTTCGTTCGTAAGTTTTCCTTTACCATTCGCTACATCACGGGCAGTTTCGTAACCGGCCTGGGCATGGCGGATAACGCCAATTCCTGAGTCAACGGTCATCGCCACTTCCAGTCTCATATCCGATTCTGCTGTACCATCGGCAACCATCGTTACACCGGTGTGAACCGCTTCCCCCATCGAATAGTTCGCTTGAAGGGCAATCAAATCACACATTCCGACTGCGTTTAATAGACCGTTCAATACCGGCCAGTCAGAAATTAAGTCGCCGCCGTCCTTCATATTTTCAGATTCAAAGGTAGGGTTCACAATGGAACCGGAGTCTAAGTTATCTCGTGAAAAAGCAACTGGTCCGGCAAGCTCGCCCTTTCGAATCATGTCATTTACTTTTAAAGCGAATTTCTTCCGCTGTCCAAAGCCCATATAACAAATACGTGCTGGCAAGGCTTCGATTGGAATATGTTCTTTGGCAAGCTTGATCCA
Source organism: Neobacillus bataviensis (assembly GCF_019969725.1). The sequence continues at coordinate 161,446 of NZ_JAHXYW010000010.1, read as the reverse complement.
CCGGGTTACAAGCAAATCATCACTGAATTCTTCTAAAATCATATCGTCAATCTTTCGTAAATCCTCTGCTTCACCGGATAGACAAACCCAGCGGAATGGGCCGCGGCCTTCACAAAAGAGCGGACGGATGTATTCAGCAACGAAGCCTGGCAAACGCTTCGCTTCCTTCGCATCCATGCCGGCATCGATACATTCCTTTCGGATACTTGTACCGTATTCAAATGATTTCACCCCTAAGTCTAAGAACTTAATGAGCGCTTTTAGCTCGCGTACCATCGTTTCACGTGCTTTTTCTAAATAAAGCTCACGGTTTTTATCACGAAGCTCTTCTGCCTCATCGACTGAAAGCCCGGCTGGTAAGTAAGAAATAGGGTCATGGGCTGGGGTCATTGATGTGGCGATGTCTGGCAGGAACCCTTTTTGAATAACTTCTTCAAAAATATCAGCTGCGTTACCAACAACAGCAATCCCTAACGGTTTTCCCGCTGCCGCATATTCCTTCGCCAAGGCGATCGCCTCATCCAAGGAATCTACTAAAACATCAATAAATTTCTTTTCGATACGGCGATTAATGATTTCGACATTGGAATCACAAAGAATGGCGACACCGCCATGCATCGTCATTGCTCTTGTTTGGTTGCCTCCCATACCGCCTGCCCCGGCCGTTAACAGGATTTTACCAACCAGGGAATCGTCATAATGTAAGCGGGCAATCGCTGATAGGGTTTCAAATGTACCTTGGATAACACCTTGGGTACCAATGTACTCCCATGGAGCCGCTGTATAGTTGGCATACATCGTTAAGTTTTTATCTTGAAGATCATAGAATGTCGGCCAGTCAGCCTTCATGATGTTCGTCGTTGCCATGACAACGGTTGGCGCATATTTATGAGTTTTAAAGACGGCTACAGGCATACCGGATTGGACAACCAGTGTTTCATCATCTTCCAGTTCCTTTAACGATTTTACGATGGCGTGGTAGGACTCCCAGTTACGGGCCGCTTTTCCGATCCCGCCATAAATGACGAGTTCTTCCGGCTTTTCAGCGTTCTCCATATTGTTTTCAAGCATCCGCAAGATGGCCTCCTGTCTCCAGCCCTTACAGCGAAGTTCCGGTCCTCTCTGTGCTTTAACGGAATATAAGATTTCTGGTTTTGACATAAATAATTCCTCCTAGATTAAATGGTGTACTCTTATTTTTATATTGCAAGTACCGTGCCAAGATGGAGGAATGGTGCTTTTCTTTAAAAAATTCGCTACTAACCTATTAAATTAATGCTTAGCATATCGAAAAGACCGCAGATAGTTTTTGCAGGGTTTACGGGGGTAAAGTCGATTAAAGCTCCAACATTGAAAACGTTTGCATTTTTTTAATAGTGCAGATAAAATTTGCATGCAGATTATTTTAAACATTCGCAATAAATGTTATATTTTGAAATATAAACAATCTTTTTAAAAGGAGGTTTTTGGTATGAGTAATGCCGCATCAATTGGTTCGCTGGTTAGAAGTCTTGTAGACGGAGTCATTGTCTTAAATGGGAGCTGCGAAATTTTATGGCATGATGTAAATGAGGACCTCCAATTAGATCTTCCTATTGGGAGCAATATTTTTGATTTACTTCCAAATAAGGGAGAACTTTTAGTAGAAAATGATTCCTATCAAATAATAGTAAAGGATAAGAAGCTGGCAGTAGAAGTGAAAAAATTCTTTATGGACCAAGATTATCTGATTCTCAGTATAGAAGATACAACCAATATAACAACCAACCAAAAAGCAAGGTTGTATTGTCTTGAAAAAATTATCGAATCTCTGAATGAAGGCGTGGTGATGAGTGACCACGATGGAAAAATTGTCTTGTACAACGGGACTCAGGAAAAATTAGAAGGTCTGGACAGCAGGGAGATTCTCGGGAAACACCTTTGGGAAGCCTATAATTATAACCCGCAATATTCTGAGCACAAGCATACCTTTAAAACCGGCAAACCGATTTTCTCCAGATATCGGGCTCACGCTACAATCAATGGGGTACCAAAATATGTGAATTATAGTACTTATCCGATTCAGAAGGATGGGGAAACGATTGCTGTTTTTTCGATTAGTACGAATGAATCCAAACTCAAGAACTTGCTTCATGAAACGATTGAGCTCCGGAGGCAGGTCGTTCAATCGAATTCAACTAATCGCCTATTAAAAAATGGGACAACCTTTTCCTTTGATGATATTAAAGGAAAAAGCATTGCCTTAAAAAATCTCATTCTAGAGGCGCAAAATATTGCCATACATAATACCGACGTGTTAATCGTCGGGGAAACGGGAACGGGAAAAGAATTATTTGCCCAAAGTATCCATAACCACAGTCCAAGAGCAGAAAATCCGTTTGTCGCGATTAACTGTGCGGCGATACCGGAAACCCTTTTGGAAAGTACGTTATTTGGGACAGTCAAGGGGGCGTTTACCGGGGCAGCCAACCAGATCGGTCTGTTTGAATATGCCAAGAACGGGACTCTGTTCCTCGATGAAATTAACTCAATGCCGCTCGCGCTGCAATCGAAATTAATCCGTGTTCTACAGGAACGATTAGTTCGAAGAGTGGGGTCAAATGAAGTAACCCCTGTGGAGTGTACTGTAATCAGTGCATCAAACGAGGATCCGGAAAGGTTAATTGAGGAAGGAAAAATGCGCCTCGACTTATTTTATAGACTCGCGCATACAAGTCTCTATATTACTCCTTTAAGGGAGCGCACGGAGGATATTCATTTTTTCATTCATTTTTTCCTCGATAAGTACCGGCGGAAATTTAATAAAGAGGTTCCGAATCTCTCAACTGAGCTGCTCTCGATTCTACTTCAATATCATTGGCCGGGGAACACAAGAGAGCTCGAACATTTAATCGAAAATTTAATCATTCGGGCTGGTGAAAATGATGCGGCAATCGATGTTGACCATCTTCCAGCATTTATGAAGAAGAAATTACTGGCGGCTAAATCGGGGAAGGCAGCAAAGGAAAAGGAGTTGAAGAAGAATCCGTTTAAATCGATCTTCTCCAATTCGCAAGAGCACTATATCCAAAAAACGTTAGATGAAGCGGATTGGAATATCTCGCAGGCAGCCAAAACCCTTGGAATCACCCGTCAAAGTTTGCAGTATCATATTAAAAAACATGGTCTGGTTAAGCCAAGCAGCAGCATCTAAAAGAATAGGAGGTATATACCTCCTATTTTTTTATAAGGTTTCAACTAAAAAAGCCTGTAATTTTGTCCCCTGGCCCACTCCAACATACTTAAATCCCTTTTCTTCCATATACCTTTTTTGATAAATGTTTCTTAAATCAAAGAAAAGCGGTTTTTTGAGGAGTGATTTAACTTTTTCTAAATTAAGATTTCGAAATTGTTTCCACTCGGTGATAATGATTAGGGCATCACTATCCTTCATGGTTTCATATTCATCGCTGCAATAAACAATTCTGTCCCTTAAATGCACTAGTCTCCTATTTGCCTCTTTATAGGCAATCGGATCATAAACTTTAAATTTTGCTCCTTTTTTGGCAAGTTCATTAAGAATGGTAATAGAAGGAGCCTCTCTCATATCGTCAGTATTAGGCTTAAAGGATAAACCCAATACGGCCAGCTGCTTACCCTTCAAATCCCCCATTTCATCACTGATTTTACGGGCCATTAATAGTTTTTGATTTTCATTTGCTTGTATCGTTTGATCAATTAAGGAAAGGGGAGCTCCCATTTGCTTTCCCACTTCTGCTATCGCCCGCGTGTCCTTTGGAAAGCAACTTCCGCCAAAACCTGGACCAGGATGTAAAAACTCCGGACCTATTCTCCCGTCCTTTCCCATTCCATTTGCTACATCCTGAACATTGGCCCCTACCTTTTCGCAAAGATGGGCTATTTCATTCATAAAAGTTACCTTCATCGCAAGAAAAGCATTGGAAGCATACTTAATCATTTCAGCCGTTTCCATATCGGTTACGACATATTGGGAATCATCTAAAAATAATACTCGATACATTTGTTTGATTATATCCACAGCTCTCATTGTTTCAGATCCGATAACAACTCGATCTGGATGTAAGAAATCATCGATGGCTGAGCCCTCTCTTAAAAATTCCGGATTTGCCAGAATATCAAAATCGTAGGAAACTCCTCTAAGTCTTAGTTCTTCAAAAATCCATCCTTTAATCTTTTGGGCAGTGCCAATTGGTACAGTACTTTACTTTTATTAACGATTACCTTGTAACCATTCATATGACTTGCAATTTCCCTCACGGCCGCTTCGATAAATTGTAAATCCGCACTGCCGTCTACAGCTGGGGGAGTACCAACTGCAATCATAATCACATCGCATTCGGATACAGCGCTTTTTAGATCAGTGGTAAAAATTAAGCGTTTAGAATAAATACTTCGTTCTACAATCAAGTCAAGCCCCGGTTCGTAAATAGGAACGATACCTCTCTTAACCCGTTAATTTTTTCGCTATTGTTATCTACACAAGTAACATCTAATCCCAAATCGGCAAGAACAGCACCGGTAACTAAACCAACATAACCAGTACCAATCACCGCAATTTTATTTATCGCCAGACCGCTCACCCCTTGTTCATTTATTATAGTATGCAAAAAAATTATTGCATTCCCGGTAATATATCCATTCGTGATTGATTTCCAAAACTACCATACCAGATTATCTGTTCCTACTACGCAGGTAATTTATGAAAACTAAAAGGAATCAATGTTAATTAGACATTGACCCCCATAATAGATGAAGGCTTTCCCTCTTTATATGTAGGGCTAGCTGCGATTACATGCATTTGCAGCTAGGACATGTGCAAGATGATGCTGACCATGCCAGGAATAAATACCAATATTTTTTCCTACGGTCACTTCTCCTGACTCTGGATGGATAAACTTCTTATCTAAATCATTAGGACTTAGATTTCGCAGCAGATGGACCCAGCGGCTGTGCAAAGCTTCAAGCAGCGAAAGTGAAATATCAACCGGCAAGCTGGAATCCGGCAGTTCAGCCCATTTGCCTTCATCATATGGCTTGATGACAGGAATTTTCTCTGTAAGAGCTAATTTAAAACGAATATAGGCATTCATATGGCTATCCGCAAGGTGATGGACTACCTGCCGGACTGTCCACCCTCCAGAACGATAAGGTGTATCCAGTTGTCTATCATTTAAGCCACTTACCGCATCCCGTAACAATCCAGGTAATGCTTCAATCTCATTGATCCAGCACTCCATAACAGCGGGCGTAATCTCTCCATCATACTGAAATTTCCCAATAGGATATCTCGGGTCCATTTCCATTCCTCCTCATGAAAAAAGGACCGCTCATTTATCAGAGCAGTCCCAAAGTGCGTAAAGGTGGGCATCACCCTTATTTGAACTTATTATTGCTGCTGAGTATTTAGTATTACAAATGGCAAATAAATTTTTAAGCGAAAAAGAATGTCGATTATTCAAACAGCTTTATAAACTCTCCATACCCTTCTTCCAGGAGTTTATCCTTTGGCACAAACCGGAGGGCCGCTGAATTAATGCAGTACCGTGCACGGTCGGGGCCTGGTCCATCGTCAAATACGTGACCGAGATGGGAATCCGCCGTTTTGCCTCGGACCTCGATTCTCCTCATTCCATGCGAGGTATCAAAACGCTCTTCAATTTCCATCCGGCGAAGCGGCTTCGTAAAGCTCGGCCAACCGCAGCCTGCATCATATTTATCGGTTGAACTGAACAGAGGCTCGCCCGAGATAATATCCACATAAATGCCCTCAACCGTATGATTCCAATATTCATTTTGGAACGGCGGCTCTGTTTTGTTATTCCTGGTAACTTCAAACTGAAGCGGCGTCAGTTCCTTTCGTAATTCCTCATCACTTTTGCGCTTCTTCCAGTTTTCTCGAATAAAGCGCGCCCGCCCGGAACCTTCCTGATAGTGGTTATAGTGAAATGGCATTTTTTTATAATAATATTGATGCTTTTCCTCCGCCTTATAAAAAGGGCCTGCGGGGAGGATTTCTGTTACAATCGGCTGTTCAAAACGCCCGCTCTCGGCAAGCTCCCTTTTTGAAGCCTCCGCCATCTCACGCTGGGCTTCATTATGATAAAAAATTGCCGTCCGATACGAAAGCCCTCGATCATTAAACTGACCGCCTGCATCTGTTGGGTCAATTTGCTGCCAAAACAGCTCCAGTAATTTTTTATAAGGAAAGATTTCGGGGTCAAAGATAATCTGAACTGCTTCATAATGGCCGGTTGCATCAGAACATACTTCCTCATAAGTAGGGTTTTCAGTATGGCCGCCTATATAGCCGGAGGTTACTTCTTGAATCCCAGGCTGTTCGTCGAATGGTGATACCATGCACCAAAAGCAGCCGCCTGCAAATGTTGCTTTTTCCATCGGTGGTCAACTCCTTATTCATTATGATTATTACCTTTAGAATAAACAAAATGCAATAAAAAAAGAAACCGAAGGAAAGATCCATCGGTTTCTTTGAATAATAGATTATTCTTGTGTAGAAGCATCAACAGTAGTTTCTTCTGTTACTGCTTCTTCAGAAACTTTTACACCAGCTAATACAGCAGAATTTGCAGCTGCATGTTCTACTGCATTTTGGCTTGCATTTACGCTAGCTTGAGCTTTTGCTTTGTTTGCTGCAGATTTGTTTACTTCTGCAGCTTCTTCAGTTACTAATTCTTCTGTTGCAGTTTCTTCAGTTACTGCTTCTGTTGCTTCTGTTGTAGTTTCTTCAGTTACCGCTTCTGTTGCTTCTGTTGCAGTTTCTTCAGTTACCGCTTCTGTTGCTTCTTCTCCAGCTTCTTCAGTTACTGCTTCTGTTGCTTCTTCTCCAGCTTCTTCAGTTACTGCTTCTGTTGCTTCTTTTCCAGCTTCTTCAGTTACTGCTTCTGTTGTATCTGCAGTTTCATCAGTGACTACTTCTGTTGCTTCTTCCCCAGCTTGTTCAGTTTCAGTTGCTGCTTTTGCAGCTTCATTGGCAATTACTACAGCTGAGTTCTTTGATGCATGTTCTAAAGCAGTTGCACTTGCATGAGTCGCTTGAGACTTTGCTTTGTTCGCATAAGAAGGATTAACCTTAGCATCTTCTTCAGTTACCGCTTCTGTTGCTTCTTCTCCAGCTTCTTCAGTTACTGCTTCTGTTGCTTCTTCTCCAGCTTCTTCAGTTACTGCTTCTGTCGCTTCTTCTCCAGCTTCTTCAGTTACTGCTTCTGTTGCATCTGTTGCAGTTTCATCAGTTACTGCTTCTGTTGTTTCTGTTGCAGTTTCATCAGTTACTGCATCTGTTGCTTCTTCCCCAGCCTGTTCAGTTTCAGTTGCTGCTTTTGCAGCTTCATTGGCAATTACTACGGCTGAGTTCTTTGATGCATGTTCTAAAGCAGTTGCACTTGCATGAGTCGCTTGAGATTTTGCTTTGTTCGCAAAAGAAGGATTAACCTTTGCTTCTTTCTCATCATCTTCTTCAGTTACCGCTTCTGCTTCGTCTTCATCCTTTGTTTTGACTACAGCTTCCGTTTTAATAGCAGTTTGCTTAGAATCAGAATCTTGATCTTCATCAGCATCTTCTTTATCTTCCGTTTTCACGGCAGTCTCGGAATCTACTTCTTCAGACTTTTCCTCTTCTTTAACAGCTTCATCGTCAGTTTTTACAGCTTCTTCTGTTTCAACTTCTGTTGTTGCAGTAGCTTCCGCTTGATTTTCAACTGTTTCTTCAACAGGTACAGTTGCAGCCTCTTCTGTTGCTGGTTCTTGAACCTGAGCTTCCTCTGTTTTTGCCTCTTCAGTTTTTCCAACCTTACCTAAAACGGCAGAGTTTGGATTAGCATGCCATTTTGCATTCTCGCTTGCATGATAGATAGCTTGGGATTTGCTCGCCTTTTCAGCTTTTGGCTGCTCTTTAACTGCCGGTGCTGCAGGCTTCACTTGAACTGCTGGCTTAGCATTGACCTGAACTTTTACACTTTGTTCAGTTTTTACATGAACGTTTTGTCCAGCTTTTTCCTTGCCAAGACCAGCCGCTTCAGTAAAATGTCCTCCTGCAAATACTCCAAACGATACTGCTCCAGCCAATACGAAAGATTTCACAACAGAATTAGGGTTTAAGTAATGTTTCATTTTTAAATTCGCTCCTTTTATTATCATGTCCCGTGGCATTTAGCGGCGGTTAACCATTTTTAATAAAGGAGCTTCTTGTGGCGGTGGTGCCGGCGGCGCATTCACCCATTGATTAGTCAATAATGCAGACCGTGAAAGGTACAGTTGGACAAATTTGATTTCATAGTATTTATTCCATTCAAACCACTTATCCAACGAACTTATCATGTTTAGCCCCTGGCTGACTCGATCATTTGACGACCCGCCTGAACTATTGGAACGTTGAGTTGGGTTCGTCGCCCGATCAGCGTTAGGGATTTCATCATTTTTGGCAGGGACCTTTCTTTTACTTGCTGGTTTCTCCGCAAGTGGTTCATTAGGTTCTAGCTTATTCGGTTGCGATAAATGTGAATCTTCCCTTTGAGCTTCTAATCGGCTCGTTGACTCGCCTGGATTATTTACACCAAGGTTAGAAGAAACAGACAAATTTTCAGATGCCTGCGTATCCTTTCCTAACCCCTGGTTACTTTCGTTTGTCATGGCTTTTTTCTGTTGCCCTGGTGCCTCAACGTTTTTCTCTGTCTTTTTTATAACAGACTGGCCGTTTCCTTTTGCCTGAACTGGCAAACTTTTCGGCGCTACCGCTGCTTTTTGTGATGCAGCTTGTTGAGTACCATAGTTGGATACCTGTTGTTTTACAGTAGCCTGATTTTTATTAGCAGGTGCAGGTACTGTTTTTTCCGGTGACTTTGCTTGGACGTCAGCTTGCAGGTTTTTGCTATCAGCTTGTGCTGCCTGTACAGCCGCATTTTGGGCATTCTGCTGCCCGCTAAGCTCGTTCTTTTCTGCAAAGGCATTGTGTGGTAAAAACAAGGCTGCTCCAACCATAAGGCCTGAAATAATAAAATGGCGGAAGTGCAATCTCTCACCCCCTTTCAACGAATCATTTCTTACATGACAGCATTCGACTCGTTAAAACATTTTTTGACCGTTTTCTCCTTTTCTCATTAGAAACGATTCTTTTCACCTAAAAGCTCATGATTCAAAATACCTCAATATTGAATAGAATTAGGACTTTGTTCTGAAGGAAAGTAATAAATCTTGAGGTCCCCTTAAAGTGACCGGGGGAAACTTTTTCGAGCGGCAGCAGGCACTGTCAACTTTTCACAATGACCGTTGTTCTTTTTTTCATGCCACCTCGGGCACCTTCAGCCTCCCACAGTGACCGCTCTACTCTTTTCCAGGCCTCCTCGGGCACTGTCAGCCTTCCACAGTGACTGCCCTACTCTTTTCCAGGCCCCCTCGGGCACTTTCAGCCTTTCACAGTAACCGCTCTACTCTTTTCCCAGCCGCCTCGGGCACTGTCAGCCTTATACAGTAACTGCTCTACTCTTTTCCAAGCCACCTCGGGCACTTTCAGCCTTTCACAGTGACCGCTCTACTCTTTTCCCAGCCGCCTCGGGCACTGTCAACCTCCCACAGTGACCGACAGCCTCTATTCCGACCTCCCTCGGGCAATGTCAACTCTCTACAAATTTTCATTTTTACGCAATTTAATTGTTGACTTTATAAAGGTTTCCAAGTAATATGATTTTGTAATATTAAATTGCACACAATCAAATTTTATAAAATCAAAAAGGAGAGATTTATCAAATGGAAGCATTATACACAGCAAGCGCAACCGCTGAGGGCGGAAGACTAGGAAAAGTGACTAGCAGTGACGGCACACTAGATTTAGCACTGTCCATGCCAAAATCCCTTGGCGGACAAGGTAAAGAAAATGCCACAAATCCTGAACAATTATTCGCAGCTGGCTATGCAGCTTGCTTTGATAGCGCCTTAAATTTAGTGGCTCGACAAGCAAGAAAGCGGATTGAATCTAAGGTAACGGCAGAGGTTTCTTTAGGAAAAGACACGGACGGAGGCTACAAATTAGCAGCTGCCTTAAATGTGGCAATAGCTGGTGTCTCTTTCGAAGAAGCAGAGGAATTAGTAAAACTTGCACATGGTGTTTGTCCTTATTCTAAGGCTACTAGTGGTAATATCGAGGTTCAATTAACAACAAGGTTACTATAATAGGAAAGTAGAAAGGGAAAGGCTTCAAACCTTTCCCTTTTAATATCCAATGGTTCCTTATTAACATTTCTCCGATTCTGACTTATCATGGATGGGTTCGCTGCCTACAGCGTAACGGTAGACCAGATGACCGCCAAACCAGCCCCCAATCAGCAGAAAAATAAGCCCTAACAAGGAGAGAGAAACGGAACTCATTAACCGCCAACCGGATAGTACATCAACACCAAAACGAATAAAAAAGCTGCACGTATACAAAATGATTGCCGTAATTATCATGATCATATGGCGCATTGCCACACGATCAGCGCTCCCTTCCTGAGGGATGGCCATAAAGTCAATCACTCCAGTAATAAGCGCTGGCAGGGACAAAACCAGTCCTATGGCAAGGTTATAAAATGAAAAACTCCACCAGAACGAAGCATCCGTCCAGATTCCAAGCAGATCACCAAGGAACGACACCGGTAATAGGGCCATTGGAAAATGCGTAACGACAGGGTGTACCGGATGCCCCAAAAACCTTAACTTGGCCCGCTGTTTCATGTAACGCCCACCCCTTACAAAACTCCAATAAGTAAGAGAACATATGCGATAACGGCAGCTAATGCATGAATAACGATTAGACCTTTAGGATGAGGCTTTCGGCGTAAGTGGTAGGAAAAGAGTACGAATCCGCCAAGCGCGGCGATGAGGAATAGAATTAAGGATGTAATAACAAGTGAGCCTGCATTTTCCTGCACGACCCCAAGGATTAAAGTGATAAGACCAATTGCAGCAACGGCTCCATGGATAAGCGATAGACTCATGGGCAACTCTTTCTGACGAAGCCCTAAAACCCCAACCACCAGACCACCAAGCGCCGCGATGGCAAAAAGAATAACAGATGAGAACAGCATCTTTACAATCCCCTCCATTTTTCAATTTTCAAGCAGCCAAATTCGTACAAAAAGAAATAAATCTAATTAATCAATACAAAAATTGATTAATTCGGTTTATACATTATACTTCTGAATTAATTAAAGAATAACTTGATAATTAAATTTTTTGGAGCAGCAGACAAAAATTAATTTGGAAGAATCTATACAGCTTTACATCGCGCATGTTCTCCAAAAAAAATCCAATACTTTTGGAATTAAACCATAAAACTCCCAATAGAATCTCCACTGCACAGCTAATATTCCCATACATGGAATGACATAAAAAGTTCATTCTCTCTCCTTTCATAAGTCCTTGGAAAATTTCAAACTAATTTTTAAATTATCCAAACCATAAATTGTAAATTTTTATTACAATTTCCAAATACTAACATACACTATTTATAAATGAATGAAATATTCATTCAAAAAGGAGGCTTAATCGTTATGAGTGAACGAGAATGGAATCTTCAGGACAAATATGTATTGATTACAGGAGCAACAAATGGAATCGGGCTTGCAGCAGCAAAGGCTATTGCTGCACGTGGAGCAAATATCGGAATCATTGCCAGAAATCAGCTAAGGGCAGAGGAAATTTCTAAACAATTAAAGAAGCAAACGAGCAAACCGATTAAGGTAGATATCTTTATCGCTGATCTTTCCTCTCAAAGTTCCATCCGCCAAGCAGCCGACCAGATACTGGACAGATGCCCACAGATTGATATTTTAGTCAATAATGCCGGGGCTTTATTCGATACCTTTCAGAAAACGGAGGAAGGCGTGGAAATGACATGGGCATTGAACCACCTGGCACCCTTCCTGCTCACTTTACTGCTTTTAGATCGCCTGAAGGAAAATAATGAAGCTCGAGTAATCAATACTGCTTCACATGGGCATAAGATGGTGAAAAACGGTTTTGATTTTGATAATATCAACGGTGAAGATCTCTATACGGGAGTTAAAAAGTTAATGGGCGGTCCAACACTTCGCTATGCTCAGACCAAGCTTGCTAATATTTTATTTACATCGGAATTGGCATACCGGCTAGAAGGAACAAATATTACCGTTCATTGTTTTGATCCTGGACTCGTTGCCACGAATTTTAATCAAAACAATGGAAGGATGGCCAAAGCGACAATGGCTGTCATGAATCTCTTTTCCCGTAAACCGGAGGAGGGAGCGGATACATTAATCTGGCTCGCGGAAATGAAGGTTGTATCCTGGCTAAACGGAAAATACTGTGCTGACAGACAATTACAGAAACCGACGGAAGTGGCCGCTGACAGAGAATTGGCCAAAAGGCTTTGGGAAATTAGTGAGGAACAAGTTGGGGTATCATTGAAATAATTTTTATAATTTATTAATATAAAAAAACCTTATGGAAGAGGATGAATAAGGGTGACACCATTAAATGATCACCAACTGGACCAGCTCCGTGATGAACGGAAAGAACAAATAAAGAAAGCTGCTCTAAAAGTATTTGCCCGCCGGGGACTGATTGGAACGAAAATGAGCATGATTGCTCAGGAAGCGGGCATTAGCCAAGGTCTATCCTATCGATATTACCGTTCCAAGGATGAGCTTTTTATTGCACTTGTTCAGGATGCGATGGAAGAAACGGCTAAGGCATTTGCAGCATTCGGGCTCATGCAAGGATCTCCTTTAGAAAAAATCAAAGAATTTACCATAAATATGCTGGATGAAAGCAATCGACATTCCTTTATGCTCATACAGCAGGTACAAACATCCGATGAAGTACCTGACAAGGCAAAAGATATTGTCCAGCAATATCCAACCAGTTCTCTTATTGAACAAATGACCCCCATCTTTAAAGAGGGGCAAGAGAAAGGGGAATTTAGTAAAGGCGACCCTGATGAGCTTTTGATGCTCTATTTCTCCGTCATTTCCGGTTTGATGCTGCTGCCTCACGGACTAGATGGGGTTAACTTAATTCATCAGGTTGATAATTTAATGAAAATATTAAAGGAATGAAGCAAACAAATTCAAGTCACCTATCGTCATGGATTCTAACAGGCACTTATTACAGTAGGTGACTTATTTTTTGAATGTATTCGGTCAAAATGACTTAGGCTAATCTCATAATATTATTATCTTGTTTTTAATGAACTATTGTTCGAGGATTACAAAAGAAATACCTTTTTGAAAATTAACTTATCTATTAAAAAACTGGCCGATTGGAGTTGGTTGCTTGAGCACTTTTAATCCTGGGAAACTATTTGTGGCTTACAGCAGTGGTGTTACAGCTACGGAACCTGTTATACCAAGATGTTATACACTTACTCACTCTGATATTACTGGAGATCTATGTTTAACAATTGGAATTCGTTATGCCTGGGAAAATATCAATCTTAATAGAGATGAAGTATTAGGAGTATGGAAACAAGTTGGAAGTTCCTTCCACTTCTATGTTTATATATATTTAGATCAAGGGGAATATAACATAAATGTAGCTGCAAAACGTAATGAAATATTTAAAAGTGAATTACCACTTGCATTAACAGCTATTCGATACGGTGATAGGTTCTTATTCGACGCATACCCTAATCTAGAACAATCTTTAATAATAATTAACTTTATGTCCTCCTATCCTCAGTTTGCTAGACAAGAAAGCTGGGGAACTTTCCTCCATTTTTCATACCGATAATTATCTAAGATGATATGTCACAACTAACATAGTCACTTCCTCCACCAACGTACATTCTTCTTATAGTTTACTTGAAAACAAAAAACCTAAGAAGAATGCACTCAAATCAGTGCCTTCTTCTTATTATTAACTGCCTCTATTTATGGTAAGGTTCACCACGATTAATTCCGATATTTCAACGTTAAAATGAATTATAAAAATGGAAAAGAGGCTTCCTCACAAACAATCTGTGAGAAAGCCTTTTCCGATTTTAAATGTATTTACTTGAATTAAAAAGTGGTTTCCGTATTAACGATATACCAAACATTCCCGACTCCCTGGCCTGTTACATCGCCTTTTGCTTTGTCTTTGATCCAATAATATAGCGGGTATCCTTTGTAGGTCACTTGCTCGGCTCCATTATCTTCCCGCTTGATCGTGCCAAAATCACTTGGGTTAAAGCCTTCAGGCACTTTGAAATCTTTGGCTGAAAATGCCGGCCAGTTTACCAGACATTGCCCACTGCAATTGCTTTTTCCGGGTTGATCCTTCGTAAAATAATACAAGGTCATTCCATTTGCATCAGCTAAGTATTTGCCAATCTTATTATCTTCTAATAATTGTAATTGATTGACGTTTGCCTCTTCAAAAGTGGTTTGGCTATTAACAATAAACCAGACATTCCCGACTCCCTGACCAGTTACATCGCCTTTTGCTTTGTCTTTTATCCAATAATATAGCGGATATCCTTTGTAAGTTACTTGCTCTACTCCATTATCTTCCCTCTTGATCGTACCAAAATCGCTTAGGTTAAAGCCATCAGGCACTTTGAAATCTTTAGCTGAAAAAGCCGGCCAGTTTTCTAAGCATTGCCCGCTGCAATTGCTCTTTCCAACTTGATCCTTTGTAAACCAATACAACGCCATTCCCTTGGAATCCGCTAAGTAATTTCCAATATTCGCATTATCTAATAGTTGTAAACCATTCTCTTCGGACTTACTCCCTTTGTCAGCTGTTACTGTTTCGCTTTTTGGCTCCTTCTTTTTCGCAGTCTGATCGGTCTGGCTGTTACAAGCCGCTAATACTAAGATGACTGAAAAAACGGCTAAGAAAAACATCCACTTCTTCATTTAAGTCCCTCCCCAAAATTGTTTACATTTGAGGAAACGGACAATGTTTTAAACCGGTTTGATTTTTTTAAAAATTTTTCCAAAAAAATTACTAACCAAATTTAAAAAAGCTGAGACCGTTGACTGATTACCTCAACGGTCTTTTCGTGAATGAACCTTTTCTCCTTGGACCCAGACTTCACGAATGTTTTCCGGCCGGACCAAATACATGATTTTTTGAAAAATATCGTTTAAATCTTCATTTGTATCATAAATAGGCAGCTTGGCAGTTTCTAATAAGGTATCGATGAGTTGGACATCCCACACATAGTTTTCCGCAATGCGGCCGATTGGCAGACTTACACTTTCCCCTCCGCCAGCGGTGGCCAAATAGAACGCTTCATTAAGCGTAATCCGTGAATTCGGAACTCCGCGTTCTTCAGCAGAAAGAGCCGTATCAACACCATCCTCCAACATTCTCGATGACATCACCGCTTGTCGCACATTATCGAACAGACTTGGGGAAAATCCTCCTGAAATATCCGAGCCTAATCCAATTTCTATCCCTTTTGAATGCAACCGAGCAATCGGAATAACGCTATTGGCAAAGTAGGCATTAGAAATAGGACAATGACAGACAGCCGTACCCGTTTCGGCAAAGAGCCCCGCATCGTCGTCATTTAGAAAATTACAATGCGCCATAATAGACTTTTCACGTAATAGACCAAAATCATTTAAGGCAAACGCATCATTTTTATGAAAACGATCATGGACATACCCATGCTCCCAGTCACTTTCACTGCAGTGCGATTGGACGTAAGTATTATACTTTGCGGCTAATTCACCTAAGCCTTTTAATGTATCGTCTGTACAGCTTGGAATAAACCGAGGAGTAACGACTGGATAAACCCCCTGTTTCGTTCGCTTCGTCAATTCGCGAACAGCTAAAATAAACTCTTCCGTATCCGCCAATGCCGAAACAGTATCAGCGTCACGATAATATTCAGGGGTTTGGTCGGGGTTATCCATGACGACCTTCCCCACTAATCCCCTCTGACCTTTTTCGGCGCATATTTCTGCCAGCAATAAACTCGCTTCTTTATGGACAGTTGCAAAATAAAGCGCGGTCGTTGTCCCGTTAGCTAGTAAGGCACTGACGACATCCTCGTACACATTTTTGGCAAAGTCTAAATCGGAAAATTTAGACTCAATCGGAAAGGTATACGTATTCAACCATTCATAAAGCGGGATATCCAATGCCGTACCGGCCTGGGCCCACTGCGGAGCGTGCACATGTAAATCGATAAAGCCAGGTAACAAATACTGCCCTTCATCCAAACGATGAAAATTCTCTGTGTCTTGGTAAGCATTAAGTAAAGCTTGATATCCCACATCTTCTGGAGCCACGATTTTTTCAATTAATCCGTTTTCGTTAACACAAAAAAGATGGTCTTTTAAAATTTGAATTTCTTTTGGAGATTGACTTGTAAAAGCAGTCCCTTGAAAAATTCGCGTATATGGTTTCATGAATTCCACCCTCGTATTCTTGATTTCAATATTGTAATTGTAGAGCAGTAATAATGTTAAGTCCAACAAACGAAAGAAGCGATGACGTCGAGACCAAAATAACCAAAAAGAACGATATAACCAAAATATTGTCAGATAATTCACTAAAATTTATACTTCATTTAGTGATAGCGAGTTTCTATCATATTCATCTTGTTTAACTTGTAAGTGTTTACATTATTTTAAACTTAATAGATTAGGGGGATTGTCAATGAAAATCAATTTTAAGAGCCTTACCACGCAAGTTGTGATTGCCATTGTCCTTGGGATTGTCTTTGGTGCCTTATTTCCGAAAATGGGATCCGAATTAAAAGTGTTATCCGATATTTTTGTCAAAATGATCAAAATGGTCATTGCACCGATTATCTTCTTAACCATTGTCGTCGGTATTGCCGGTATGGGGGATATGAAGAAGGTCGGCCGAATTGGCGGAAAAGCTTTACTTTATTTTGAAATCGTTTCCACTATCTCTTTGGCGATCGGTATTCTGTTTGCTACGATTTTTAAGCCAGGTGCAGGGGTCAACGCCCACAGCGCAAATGCAGACATTAGCCAATTCACCAAGCAGGCAGCAGAAGGAAGCCACAGCTTCATGGACTTTATCATGGGAATCATCCCTGAAAACTTTATAGGTGCTTTAGCCAACGGTCAGCTTCTTCCGGTTCTTTTCTTGGCCGTCCTATTCGGAATCGCCTTAGCAGGCCTTGGCGAAAGAAGCAAGTCTGTCATTGATTTATTTGAAAAATTATCCGAAACCTTCTTCCGAATTGTAAACATCATTATGTATTATTCACCGATTGCAGCTTTTGGAGCAATCTCCTATACGATTGGCCAGTTCGGGATTGGTTCGCTTTTATCCCTCGGAAAATTGTTCGGGTTAACGGTATTGGCGATGGCAGTATTTATCGTTGTCATTCTCGGCGGAATTGCAAAATTTTATCGTTTTAATATCTTCAAATTTATCAGCTATATTAAAGACGAAATCTTTTTAGTATTAGGTACATCCTCTTCTGAATCGGCTCTTCCTAAAATGGTGGAGAAGCTTGAAACATACGGATGTTCAAAATCTGTTGTCGGTCTTGTTGTACCGACCGGGTATTCGTTTAACTTGGATGGAACCTCCATCTACCTATCGATGGCAGCACTATTCATCGCTCAAGCTTTTGGAGTTGATTTAAGCCTTGGGCAGGAACTCACACTGCTTGGCGTATTAATGCTTACTTCTAAAGGGGCTGCAGGTGTAACAGGCTCCGGTTTTGTTACCTTGGCAGCAACTCTCGCAGCATTCCCAAGCGTTCCGGTTGAAGGAATTGCCCTTCTTCTAGGGGTTGACCGCTTTATGTCAACGGCCCGTGCCCTGACAAATCTTATCGGTAACGGGGTTGCAACGGTGGTTGTTTCCAAAATGGAAAATGAGTTTGATGATAAAGCTGCAACAAAGTCATCTTTGAGCAAAACAGCGTAACCATGCTTACACATGTATAACTTTCAGCCACGGTATACGTGGCTGTTTCTTTGGTTATTCGCCATTAAGTAAGCTATAATGGGCAAAAAAGCAAGGAAAGGAGAGAATCATGGAACCAATCCGAGTCTTGATTGTCGAGGATGATCCGATGGTCATGGAGATTAACGCGGAATTTGTATCCAAGCTGCCAGGTTTTACGTTAGTCGGAAAAGCCTTTTCTGGCAAAGATGCCCTGTCTTTAATCAAGGAAGTCCATCCAAATCTAGTCCTGCTCGATTACTTTTTGCCGGACATGAACGGATTTTCCCTCCTTCAGCTAATTAGAAACGAAAACTATCCTTTAGATGTCATTCTCTTAACAGCCAACCGCGATCCCCAACATGTACAGGAAATTTTCCGTGCCGGGGTTGTCGATTATATTGTTAAGCCGTTCCGGTTTGACCGATTCCAATCGGCGCTAGAGCAGTACCGAAACACCTTTAAAAAATTCAAGGAAAACCGGCCATTGGAACAGGCTGATTTGGATGCGATGACAAGAGTCCCTACAAAGCAGCCGGAGCATGAAGAGTCCTTGCCAAAAGGATTAAATGACAGGACCATGAAGCAGGTTTTACAATTTTTAGATGGGCAGACAGAGCCTCTATCCTCTGATGAAGTGGCCGCTGGAACTGGTTTAGCGCGAGTTACGGTACGCCGTTATTTAGACTATCTAGAGAAAAAGGGCGACATCCTCATGGAAATTCAATATGGTTCCGTCGGCCGCCCTATGAACAAGTACCGGTTATAGAAAGAGGGGGTCTTGTGCGACATAAAAAACCACTGTTTCGTCTGCAAACGACCATTACCCTTCTCGTCTGCGGAGTAGTGGCATTAGCATTATTTGTAACCGATCTACTCATCAGCCAGGAAATCGGAAACACGACCAAAAACAATCAGTCAGAAAAAGCCATGAATATTGCTAGGATGGCCGCTCATTCTCCCCTTATTCTAGAAGCACTCGAGCATAAGCGGAGCGAAAGCGACATCCAGGATTTTACCAATGAAATGGTGAAAGCAACAAACGTCGAATTTATTGTCGTGCTTGATATGAAGGGGATTCGGAAATCACATCCTAATCCTAGTAAAATTGGCGAACGATTTGTCGGCGGGGATGAAGGGCCTGTCCTCCATGGCCATGAACATATCTCAACAGCCAAAGGAACCTTAGGCTACTCTTTGAGAGCGTTTACACCTGTTTACTCAAGTTCTGGGAAACAAATTGGCGCAGTAGCGGTTGGAATTTCCCTTGATAAGGTCCAACAGGATGTAAGAAACAGCAAAAAGGTTATTATACTAGCCGTCATTTTCGGGGTTATGATTGGCGTCATCGGCGCTGTTATTTTAGCTAGAAAAATTAAGAAAAGCATGTTTGGACTCGAACCGTTTGAAATCGGAAAATTACTGGAAGAGCGAAGTGCCATGCTTCAATCGACAAAGGAAGGCATTCTAGCAGTTGACCAGGACGCCCGGATTACGCTTATTAATAATGAAGCACTGCGTTTATTCGAAGAGGCAGGAATTAAGGAAAATCCAGCAGGACGCTTGGTCGACGAATACATCCCACAGCTTCATCTAAAAAATGTCTTAGAATCAGGAAAACCCCGGCTTAATGAAGAAATTGATTTATCCGGTATTACCCTGTTAACGAATCAAGTGCCCATCCGAGTCGGAAATGAAATGGTCGGAGCGATCACGACCTTCCGCAACAAAACGGAAATCAATAAACTGGCAAAAGAGCTTACGGGAGTCACACTCTATGCGGAAGCACTAAGGGCCCAGTCCCACGAATTTATGAACAAGCTTCATGTTATTCTCGGGTTGGTTCATCTCGAGCGCTATGAAAAGCTGGCCGACTATATTAACCAGATTTCCGATCACCTTCAAAGCGAGGTCGGTTATATTGTTAGTAAAATAAAGGACCCGGCCTTAGCGGGGTTCATTCTCGGGAAAATGAGCTACGCAAGAGAGCTGGGGGCGGAACTTTCCTTTACAGCAGAAACGGTTTTGCCTGAGCCTGCTTCACCTGAAATCACACATGAACTAATCACCATAATCGGCAATTTAATTGATAATGCTTTAGAGGCTTTCACAGAGCAAGAAAACAAAGAAGTATCGGTTCATTTTGACTATTACGATCAAGAGGTTTTCATCGAAGTAGCCGATAACGGTCCTGGAATGGACGAAGAACTGGCTGAAAAAATCTTTTTCAAAGGCGTTTCGACAAAAGGAACGGACCGTGGAATTGGATTATCACTGGTGAAACGAAGTGTGGAAAAACTTCATGGGCAAGTAGAACTCTTCACAAGTGTGGGAGAAGGAACTAGATTTACGCTTACATTCCCCTATCAAATCAAAGGGGAAAACGAATAAAATTACCATCAAGGAGTGGTCAGAGTGGCAATTGGAAAAGGTACAAGTACACATATTATTATGCGTTTACAATTAGATGTAGAGGTTTTTTCATTTGGTGAAATTGCCAGCTGCATCAGTAATGCAGGCGGCGATATTATCGGGGTCGATGTCATTTCCTCGAGCAAAACTCATACCATCCGGGACATCACCGTCAATGTCCCTGGTTTGAAGCATAGCCGGCATTTAGGCGAGTTAATCTCCAAGCTGAAGGGCGTCAAGGTCCTGCAAATTTCCGACCGAACCTTCCTGATGCATCTAGGAGGAAAAATCGAGACCGCACTCAAAACGAGAATTAAGAACAGAGAAGATTTGGCGAGGGTCTATACACCAGGAGTTGCAAATGTCTGCACTGCGATTGCCGAAGAACCTGAAAAAGCTTATTCCTTAACAATTAAGCGTAACACGATTGCGGTTATCTCTGACGGAACTGCCGTCCTGGGCCTTGGGAATATTGGACCGTATGCCGCCATGCCGGTAATGGAAGGAAAGGCGATGCTCTTTAAACAACTGGCGAATGTCGATTCTTTCCCCATCTGCCTCGATACGGAAGATACGGAAGAAATCATTCGGACAATTAAAGCCGTTGCCCCGGCCTTTGGCGGAATCAATTTAGAGGATATTTCCGCACCAAGATGCTTTGAAATCGAAGAAAGATTAAAGCAAGAGCTCGATATCCCTGTTTTTCACGACGATCAACATGGAACCGCCGTTGTGCTTCTTGCCGGACTTTTAAATGCATTAAGAATTACCAATAAAAAACTTGAAGATATCAAAGTCGTCTTCACTGGCATTGGCGCTGCAGGAATGGCGTGTACAAAGATTCTCCTTTCAGCTGGCGTTCGCAACGTTATCGGCGTGGACAGGCATGGGGCTATCCACCGTGATGTTCAGTATGACAATCCTTATTGGAATGCCTATGCGAAAATGACCAATCCCGATAATCTAAAAGGTTCCTTATCAGAGGTTATTGTCGGGGCTGATGTTTTTATCGGCGTTTCAGCTCCTGGAATCTTGAAGGTTGAGGACGTAAAAACGATGGCGAAGGATCCGATCGTATTCGCCATGGCTAACCCGGAACCGGAAATTAACCCGGATATCGCCGAGCCTTATGTACGGGTAATGGCAACCGGCCGCTCCGATTACCCGAATCAAATCAATAATGTTCTTTGTTTTCCAGGAATCTTCCGCGGTGCGCTCGACTGCCGCGCGAGTGAAATTAATGAAGAAATGAAGGTGGCGGCAGCGAAAGCGATTGCTTCCGTTGTGTCGGACGAGGAACTAAGCGAATCATATATTATTCCGAGCGTATTCAATGATAAGGTCGTAGAACGGGTCCGCGCAGCCGTGGTCCAAGCAGCCCATCAGACAGGCGTCGCACGGAAAGAACCGCGCCCGTGATGTTAGCTTTTTCAAATTTATCGGCAAATCCTCAAGCACAATATTTTACAGATAATAGAAAACGCGTATCCGCAACGGTGCGTGTTTTCTTTTGGCCTTCTACCGGTTTAACGTTTTTTCATTATCTGCTGTGTGACCGAATGGGGATGGGATATGGATGACAGACACGTAAGGTGGTTCGACTAGGTGACTCAAATGAGGATTGTAAGGCCTTTATGGTCACGTAGACTCGTTCTAAGTGACCCAACTAGGGTTTCAAAAGCTGTTACGGTCACGTAGAGAGGTTCTACGTGACCCAAATGCAGCCAAATGTCAAATTTCGGGCACATAGGCAGGGCACAATAGGAGACCCAATCTTATTTCACCCTAAAGCTTCTGTCCATTCGACCGGATTACTTCTTGATACCAATAAAAACTATCCTTTTTGATCCGTCTTAAATCCTTGAGGTCATCATCGGTTCGGTTAACGTATACAAACCCATACCTTTTCCGAAACCCGCTTGTCGTGCTTAACAGATCCATAAAAGACCACGGGCAATAGCCGAATAATTCGACACCATCCGCAATCGCTAAACGGCACTGTTCCAGATGTTTTCGAAGATAATCAATACGATACTCATCATGGACTTTTTCGTCCTCTGTCAAAACATCGACCGCACCCATGCCATTTTCCGTAATGATTATCGGTAACCCATAGCGGTCATTCAACTCATTTAACAAAGTGCGAAGGCCGATTGCGTCGATTTCCCAGTCCCAATCGGTTTTGTCCAAATATGGATTAGAGCTTCCTTGGTAAATTCCCGGGATAACTTCAAACTCCGTTTCTCCTTTTTTCCCATCGACATTGATGCTCATATCCTTGTTCTCCAACGATTCCGGCGCATATTTCACGACCCGGCTTTGGTAATAATTGATGCCTAAAAAGTCAGGCTTTGCTGATTGAAGGAGCTCCATATCGCCTTCTTCAATCGTTGGCGTGACGCCATGTTCCTCCATATAGCGCCAAATGTTTTTTCGGTACCGGCCATGGACATATAAGTCGGTAAAAAGATAGGTGCGGAAATCATCGGCTTCCCGTGCTGCCTGTACATCTTCCGGCCTGCAAGACTCCGGATAATTAGGCGAAAGCCCGATCGCTGGCCCGATTTTGGCATCAGGGATGACTTCACGACAGAGCTTGATCGCCTTCGCATGGGCGAGTGTCATGATATGGTTCATTTCATACTTTTGTTTTTCCAAAGACAATTCCTGATCAAACTCCATCAAGTAAGGCAGAAGGAACATATTGCTTTGTTCATTGATCGTGAACCAATATTTAACCTGGCCGCCTAAATTCTCGAACAAAACTTTACAGAAATAAGCGAAATCATCAATGATCTGGCGACTTGACCAGCCGCCGTATTCCTCCTGAAGACAAGCAGGCAAATCAAAATGGTAGATTGTGGCCAATGGTTCGATTCCATTCTCCCTTAACTCTTCTACAAGATTTTGATAAAATTGAAGCCCCTGCTGGTTCACCTCTCCCCGGCCATGAGGCAAGACGCGGGGCCAGGAAATCGAAAAACGATAGGCCGTCATGCCGAGCTCCTTCATAAGCGCAATATCTTCTTTAAAACGATGGTAATGATCCGATGTTACGCTTGTATCTGCATAATTAGGATTGATGTTTTTATCAACGATGGATAGATTTTTCCCCTCTTCAAGATGGGCACCTTCCACTTGGTAAGCGGCTGTGGCAGCCGACCAAAAAAAATCCTCAGGGAATGCAATGGAATGCTGATAGTTCATCAATTACTACTCCTCTCAAAAATATAAATGCCAGACACATTGGCTGACTGGCATTTACATCGCTTCTTATTTTCCTTCCAGCTTTTTCAAACGTTTATCGAACTCGCCAAATACATGAACTAATTGTTTAGCCGTATTCCACTCACTCATGATCGTCATCAAGGTATCCTGAGCATGTGCAAATAATAAGGAGAACTCAATTTTTTCCCCGCGGGCTTCCCCCTGTATCGTTGCTGTTTGAACAGAATGTGCGGCCGTGATTTTCTTTTTCGCTTCCGTCAATTTCTGCTCCGCCTTTTCGAAATCACATGTCGCAATACAGTCTAATGCTTCTTTAATGATGACTCGTGCATCTCCTGCATGCAGAATAATCTGCATCGAGATTTCATTAATATCCTTCTCGTTTACTTTGTCTTCAACCAATTTTCGTTACCTCCAAGACGTTTCTATTCTTCCTGTTCCTTTTTAACCTGCTGCATGTCATAGACCTTAAAGAACGGGAACCAAATCAACCATGATACTACTAATATAACAACTAATAAAATTAATCCCCTAAAATCAGAATTCACGAGGAAGGTAGAAATCCCCACGGGCAAATACCATAATTGGAAAACTTCCGCAGGTATTTTCACCATTCCCAGGTTTAAAACAATGTACGTGATGGCTGGAATAATCAGCGCATTCAACCACATTGGAATCATTAAGATTGGATTAAAGGCAATGGGAGCACCAAAAATGACAGGCTCGTTGATATTGAATATAGATGGTGTAATGGTTACTTTTCCAATCGCTTTTAAGTGGTTGGATTTTGCAAAAAATAACATCATCAACACAAAAGGCAATGTGGTTCCCATTCCGCCAATCCAAACCCAGGCCATTTGGGTTTCCATTGTAAAGATGTTTTGCACCTCTAAACCTTTGGAGACAGCATGGCTATTCGCTTCAATCCCGGCCAGCCAAATCGGGTAGACAATTGGGTACAAGGCCCAAGCACTAATCCCGAACGAATATAAGAAAATGCCGAGAAATGAGATCAAAACAAACCCTGCAAAACTTTGTCCAAGTATGGATATTGGTTCAAATACCTTCAAAATTAATGCATAAAAATCGAATTGCAGCTGGAAAGTGAACAACCATCCAAACAGTAATAAAAGCGTGATTGGAATGATGGTATCAAACCAGACAATGATAAAGTCCGGAAGAGAGCTTGAATTTTTAAAGAATGAGAACTTGGTAAAAAGGTACAGAACCGAGCCTGCAACAATCCCTACGAAAAGAGCAACAAACATTCCGTTTCCGCCAAAACGTTCTAATGAAAAAGTGATGTTGCCATCGTCCGTGAGCTTTGGCATGAGCAAAATGAAAAATAGGGATACCCCAGTCAGCCCGGCGATTAACTTTCTATCATTCTTTTTCTTTTTCTCCATAATGAAATAAGGGACTAAAAAGGCAATAAAAATACTAATAAGTCCAAATGAAAACGTAGTAATCGGCGAGAAATTAGGCATTTTGGGTATATACTCATTCAAAATGGAAATCATCGTGATCAGAGAGCCGACCAGGATGAATGGCAATGTCGCCATAAAAGCGTCTTGAATAGCAGCAATCCATGCATTTCTCGTTATTTTATTCATTTTGGGCGTGAATTTTTCATTCATCCATTTAATAAACGCATTCATCGCATAACCTCTTTTCTGCCATTATTATTTTTCCCCAAGAAGCGCTAGGATCAGGTCCAGGCCTTTATTTCCATCCAATAAACCGTAGATGGTTTGAGGGATCACAGCTGCCGGAATATGGTAAGGTTCCACCTTTGATTTTAAATCCTCTTCCATATATTTCAGATGCGGCCCAATTAGCAGGGCACTAATTTCATTGATGTATTCATCGATTTCCGACTCACTTCTAGCAATCACATTCATTTCGATATTTCTCTTTTTGGCTGCCTTGCGAATATTTTGCGCCATGAACCCGCTGGAAGCACCTCCTCCGCAAACTAATAAAACTGTTTTTTCATTCATCGTTCATTCCTCCTGTAAAGAAAATTGGATTTGTTATTCTGATGTCATTGTCCTTTTTTTCAGTCCTTCCTCTCAAGTAGAAAAAGTTCCTCATGGCAGGAAATCTGCCAACCTTTCTATTTATCAGGCATTTCTATAAAATATAAGAGTGATAATAGATATCGGTGGAGGTTTTGAAAGTATGAAAAAGGAGAGAGAGAACACGATTATTCAATTTCTGCTGAAAAAGAATAATTGGGTAAAAGCAGATATTTTGGCCAGCCAATTCTCCATATCCAGCCGAAGCATCCGCAATTATGTAAATAAAATAAACGAGAGCACCTCCCCCAACATATTAATCATGTCTTCTAACCTTGGGTATAAAATAAATGAAACCGTTTACGATGAAATCAAACGAAGCGAACATGTAAATAACACTGCGCCACAGGCGCCTAATGAGCGGCTCCATTACCTTTTAAAGCAAGCGATTCTAAATAGTGAGGGAATAGATATTTTTGACCTAAGTGAAACACTTTATGTCAGTGTCTCCACCATTGAAAGTGATATAAAAAAGGCGAAAAGCCTATTGGAAAAATTCCAACTGTCATTCAAGCGTGATGGCGACCACATCATCTTGAATGGGCTGGAGCAGGATAAACGGAAATTGATGAGCCACATCTTCTACGAAGAAACGAAAGACCAATTTTTGCATGTGGATAGTATACAGGCAGCGTTTGACTATGATGTGAAGGACTTTAAAAAAGAACTGATTAATGTATTGGCAAGGCATAATCTCTATGTCAATGAGTACACGATTGGGAACATTTTGCTCCATATCGTGATTGCCACGGAACGGATCAAAAAACACCGGACCATTTCCGAGGAGTTCATCAAAACCTTGAAAAACACCAAGGAATATGAGGCAGCATCAGATATCGCCGAATTGATCCAAACTGAATTCGGCGTCGCTTTTGACGGTGCAGAGCTTTATTACCTGACTATTTTGTTAATCAGTAAAGCAACCATTTTGCGGTATGACAGCCTGAACAAGGATAATCTCAGTGAATATATCGAGGAGCGCTATATCCTTTTGGTAAATGACATCATTCAAAAGGTAAACGATTATTATTTGGTCGATATTTATGACGATGAATTCTTAATTAAATTCACCTTGCATATCCGTAATTTGATAAATCGGGCACGGCATAATTATTTGTCCAAAAACCCGCTGACGAACCAAATTAAATCTTCTTATCCACTAATCTATGACCTGGCCGTATTTATTTCGAATCAGATCCAAAAAAGGGAGCACATTCAAATAAATGAGGACGAAATAGCCTATATTGCTTTTCATATCGGCGCATTTCTAGAACGGCAAAAAGTGCTTGAAAGCAAAATGACCTGTACCGTTGTCTGTCCGGAGTATTACAATCTGCATATGCCGATGGTGAAAAGACTGGAGCAAAAGTTCGGAGAGGAAATGGAAATCAGCAGGGTGATTACAAATGTTGATATCGATTTTGAGCAAATCGACTCGGATATCATGATCACGACTGTCCCAATGCCGAAAATGGCAGGCCATGAAATCATTCACGTCAATCCTTTCATGCTCGAAGAGGACATTCAAAGGATTCATCAAAGTATCGTGAAACTGAAAAAGGAGCGAAGCCGCCAAAAGCTAAAAAATTACTTGATCAGCCTTTTCGACCCCCACTTGTTCCAACATAACATTTATTTGGACAATGAATTTGAGATGATCAGGTTCATCGGGGAGAAAATGGTCGAGTTAGGTTTTGTAGAAAAAGGATTTATAGACGATGTAATCGAAAGAGAAAACATGTCTTCCACATCATTTGATAATAATGTAGCCGTCCCGCACTCGATGCATATGAACGCCTTAAAGTCTTCTATTTCGATTATATTAAATGACAAACCTGTAAAATGGGGAGGACATTCCGTCCAAATCATAGCCCTCATCGCTATAAATAAGGAGGAACGAAACATTTTCAGGGATATCTACGATAGCTTTATCAAGATACTATCTGAACCAGAAAATGTATACTTATTATTAAAGTCTAAGAATTATGATGAGTTTATTAATAATCTTTTAATATTAATGGAAGAGTTATGAAAATCAGGCGGGGCCACGTCTCAAACTCGCCAACTTGGGACTCCAACGACCCACCGGATACATTATTTAATATCAAACAGTTTGCTGTACATTAGACATGTATTTCAATAAAGTAAGAATGTGCCATTGTTCATAAAAAGGAGGAGTTCTAAATGAGAACAATAAAGCTAGGAAGCAGCTCATTAGAGGTACCAGTACTGGCCGTTGGCTGTATGCGAATTAACTCGCTGGACAAACCCGATGCTGAGCGCTTTGTCCAAACCGCTTTAGAAGAAGGGGCAAACTTTTTCGACCATGCCGATATTTATGGAAGCGGGACATGTGAGGAAATCTTTGCTGATGCCATTCATATGAATGCAGAGGTTCGCGAAAAAATCATTTTGCAATCCAAATGCGGCATTCGCAAGGGCATGTTCGACTTTTCCAAAGAGTATATTTTAGAGTCAGTCGACGGAATTTTAAAACGCCTGAAGACGGAATATCTTGACGTTCTCCTGCTGCATCGCCCGGATGCACTTGTGGAGCCTGAAGAAGTCGCGGAAGCTTTTGATATTCTTGAAAGTTCCGGAAAAGTACGGCATTTCGGTGTATCAAACCAGAATCCGATGCAGATTCAACTTTTACAAAAATTTGTCAAACAGCCGCTTGTGGCAAACCAATTGCAATTAAGCATCACTAACGCCACGATGATCTCAAATGGAATCAATGTTAACATGGAAAATGATTCAGCCATCAACCGGGATGGAAGCGTGCTAGATTTTTGCAGATTGAATGATATTACCATTCAGCCTTGGTCTCCCTTCCAATATGGATTCTTTGAGGGCGTATTCCTTGGCAGCGACAAGTTCCCTGAGTTAAATCAGAAGATCGATGAAATCGCCGCTAAATATGAAGTAAGCAACACGACCATTGCGGTTGCGTGGCTATTACGTCATCCCTCCAAAATGCAGCCAATCATTGGTACCATGAATCTGGACAGGTTAAAAGATTGTTGTAAGGCAACCGAAATTCATCTAACACGGGAAGAATGGTATTCAATCTATCGCGCAGCGGGCAACATACTTCCTTAAATAATGTAAAAAAATAAGTCGGTCTCTAAGCTGTGAGAGACCGACTTATTTTTCAATAGTTTTTACTCCAAATTACTATGCCGGCCAAACGCCTGGGAATGGTCCACTTCGTTCAGCTTGCCAAACAGCAGGCAGATTGTATCAAACAAAATATGCACACTTTGGTCAAAAAGAGATCCAAGCGGCTGAATCGTTTGTAATTCATTCTCGCGCCGGTACTTGGTTGCTGCCGGAACATGAAGGATATGTGTAGATGCTGCAGCCAGTGGTGACTCAGGATTGGTGGTAACCGCCATCACCGAGCAGCCGATTGATTGTGTTTTTTCAGAGGTCCAAACCACACTCTTCGTTGTCCCTGATCCCGATACCGCCACCAACAAATCCCCTTGTTCAATCGATGGTGTAATCGTTTCTCCCACTACATACACCGTTGCCCCCAAATGCATCAATCTCATCGCAAAAGATTTTGCCATTAAGCCAGAACGGCCTTCGCCAATAATAAAAATTCGCTTCGCTTGATGCAATTCGGACGCCAATGTTTCGAGCTGCCCTTCTTCCACCTGACTGATAACCGTTTCTACTTCTTTTAAAATTGTTTGGATGACTGACATCTTTATTCCCCCTGCCCAATTGCTTGTTTAAATTTTACTGCGGCCTCTGACGGATTGTTTGCTTTTGCAATCGCTGAGCCCACAATGACCACTGATGGATTGATTGTCTTTCTTAGACTTTCCAACGAATCCAACGTAATTCCGCCCGCTGCGGCCAGTTTAAAAGTTGGATCCGTAAGAAGTCCGCCGTGCTTTGTTCCCAAGTTCTTTGCTCCGGTTTCCTCTTGCTCATCCTTACTTACATGAGCGCAAAAAATGGCTTCGTTATACTTCAATAAATCCGTTACTTGCTCTTTTGAGGTGTTCAATAAATCTATCATTACCAGTTTGTTATATCGTTTGGCCACTTTGATGCAAGCATCAATCGTTACGAGCGGGGATACCCCCATAACCGTGGCGATATCTGCCCCGGCTTCAAAGGCCATCTCGAATTCGTAACGGGCATTGTCAATCGTTTTCATATCGGCCACAATCACCTTATTGGGAAAAGCTTGCTTTAGCTCTTTTACACTGCTCATCCCAAATTCTTTTATTAGAGAAGTCCCTACCTCCACCCAATCAACGGAATCCTCCACTTGTTTGGTAAGTTCTATGGCTTCGGCGACCGTCATCCGGTCCAAAGCAAGTTGTAATTTCATCGTTATAATCTCCTTTACTAAATCGGTTTAGTGAAACTTCAAATGAGATGGTGTCAGGCACCCGCCTACACCATCTGACTTGGGAACACAAACTCTTCCGGCTCCCGTTCGACTTTATTTATTTGATCAAACAGCAATTCTGCTGCCTTCCGCCCCATTTCCGAGGCTGGCTGGACAATAAAAGAAATCGGTGTTTCAACTAAATGAGCAAACGGAATATTATCAAAGACGATCAGTTCAACATCCTTGCCAAGTTTAAGACCCTTTTCTTTTAAAAATTCCACAACCGCTAGAAAAACACGGTCATTTCCAGCAAACAAAGCGGTCGGCCGCTCCTTCAAGGAAAAGAGTTTTTCAAGTTTGCCCTGCATTTCACTAATGCTGGATTCAATAATGAACTCATCAGTTACTTTTAAACCGGCATCTATCATCGCTTTTTTATAGCCTTCCAATCGATCCCGCCTCGTACTGACCGTTAACGGCTGCACCGCAAAGGCAATATTTTGATGGCCCTTTGCAATCAAAGATTGAATGGCCCTATAGGTGGACATCACGTTATCGGTTAGCACCGAAAATGCATCGAGATTTTCTACCCTTCGATCGACAAACACGACTGGATAGCCTTGCTTGATCATGCTTTCATATAAATCATTATTTTGTCCAGTTGGAAAAATAATCAGGCCATCGACCTGCTTAGCGCGCAGCATCTCAATATATCGCTTTTCTTTTTCTGGATTATCATCGGCGTTGCAAACGATGGCGTGTAAATCGTGATCTTGGCAGAAGTCTTCAATCGCACGGCTAATTTCCGTTGATAAATAGTGCATGATATTGGCTACGATGATACCGACCATCGAGGTCCGCTTTTGCTTTAAGCTTCTGGCAATATAATTGGGCTGATAGCCTAGCTTTTCTATCGCTTCTTCAATTTTTTGTTTTGTTTTTTCACCCATGTATTCAAACCGTTTATTGAGAAATTGCGAAACGGTACTTTTAGAGACACCGGCTTCTTTCGCTACATCGGCCATTGTTACTTTTTCCATACAATCCACTCTTTCAATCTGCATCAATGACTTCATTTTAGCGATAAATCATCGGTTTTTCCAGTTTTGTAAAACAAGAAACGGGCGTTCATTGCCCGTGAGCCACGAAATTGTGCTCTCACGGTAAATGAAATGATTTCAGTTTCACTCATCCCCGCGCAATCTGAACCTCTTCCATCAACTTCCGGGCATTGTGTGTGACCTCGAATAAATAATCCTCTGTCAGTGCCTTGGCAGGATCAACCAAGGAAGTTCCTACACCAACCGCCACCGCTCCAGCACGAATATAATCCTTAGCATTTTGCAGGTTAATGCCTCCTGTTGGCATCAGCGGGATATGTGGCAGCGGACCGGCTATATTTTTAAAGTACCCAGGCCCCACTGCACCAGCAGGGAAAACCTTAATCACATCGGCACCATGTTCATAGGCATTTAGAATTTCCGTTGGAGTAAAGGCACCCGGTACACTAATTACCCCATACCGTTTCGTCATACGGATGGTTTCCACATTTATTGTTGGCGAAAAAACAAACTTCGAACCGGCCATAATAGCCGCTCGCGCTGTTTCTGGATCGAGGACAGTCCCTGCGCCAACTAACAAGTCATCCCCAAATACATCTGCCGCTTTTTCAATAATCGCAAAGGCCTTTTGCGTTTCCATCGTGATTTCAAGAGCCGTAACCCCGCCTTCTTTAAGGGCGTTTGCCATAGGAATAATCGATTCAAGAGTGGCACCGCGAATGACTGCAACAACTGCTCTATTTTTTAGTTCCTCAATACCCATTCAAAATCTCTCCCTTTAATGGTCAACAGCTTTAGAGATGGGACTCTAAAGCTGCGGCCAGTTTTATGCACTTATTTTAGCATTTCCAGATTCTGTTTGTTTTTTCGCTGACTTAACTGCCAATACAGTTAAAATAGCGGATAAGAATAGCGAGCCTGCCATGAAGATATAAGAGGCACTAAATCCCCCCGTTGCTCCATTCAAATAACCAACTGCATAAGAGCCAGCAAAAGAACCTAATGCACCCATACTGTTAATCAGGGCCATTGCGCCGCCAGCTACATTTCGCGGCAGGATTTCAGGAATGATCGCAAAGAATGGTCCATATGGAGCATACATCGCACCGCCGGCGATCACTAATAAGATGAATGAAATCCAGAAATGGTCTGTTCCAATTGCATAAGAGGCATAGAATGCAATGGCACCAATTAAAAGGAACGGCCAAACAAATGCGTTTCGATTCAAGGTTTTATCAGAGAAATAAGAAGCAACTAACATAAGAATAATAGCTAAAATATAAGGAACCGAAGACAACCATCCAGTTTTGACAATATCCATATTTGGCGCTGCTTTAATGATTGAAGGAAGCCACATTACAAACCCATATACACCAATGCTCCAAAGGAAGTATTGCGCACTTAACAAAATTACGGGTTTTGATTTAAAGGCTTCGCTATAATTTTTAACAGGCTTAATCCCTTCCTGCTCACTAGCTAACTGTTGTTCAAAATCGTTCTTTTCTTGCTCCGTTAACCATTTTGCTTCTCTAGGTTTGTCATTGACAACCTTCCACCAAATAAATGCCCAAATTACGGCAGGAAGACCTTCTGCAATAAACATCCATCTCCAGCCAACAGAGTTCACCAAATAGCCAGAAACAATCGACATCCATAATACCGTTGCAGGATTTCCTAAAATTAAGAACGTATTAGCACGAGAGCGTTCTGCTTTCGTAAACCAGTTGCTTAAAAGGACCAGCATGGAAGGCATAACAGCACTTTCCACGACGCCAAGCGCAAAGCGAATCACAAATAATAATTTAATATTCGAGACCATTCCAGTAAAAGAAGCTAATAACCCCCAAGCAATCAACGACCAGAAAATGAGCACCTTCGCACTCTTTTTCTCAGCAAATGCGGCACCAGGCACTTGGAAAAAGAAATAACCTAAGAAGAAAAGAGAACCCAGTAAGGAAGAAGTACCCGCTGTAATGTGAAGATCCTCGGCTAAACCTGAAGCGGCCCCGAAGCCATAGTTGGCACGGTCAAGATAGGCAAGACTGTACGTGATAAACGCAATCGGAATTAAGCGCAGCCATCTTTGTTTCGCAATCGTTTGTTTCATGTCATTTCACTCCCTGTAAATTTTCTTCTATATATTTTTGCAGTTGATATGGGGTTGGGTAGCCATCGTTGTCTCCCGGTGATTGCACAGCTAGAGAACCAATTGCATTTCCCCTTGCAACGGTATCCTGAATCGAAAGGTTCTCCAAGAGTCCGCTAATAACACCAACAGCAAAGCCATCTCCGGCCCCGACCGTATCAATAACCTCTTTCACTTTAAAACCTGGAACGGTTCCTTCATCAAAAGCGGTTTTATAAAAGGCTCCTTCGTCACCAAGCTTAATCACCACAATCTCGACACCACTTTCTAAGTAAAAAGAAGCAATATCTCGCGGGTTCTTATACCCAGTCAAGATTTCACCCTCTGAAATTCCCGGGAGCACATAGTTAGCTCTGAAGGCAACGGCATTGATTTGTTCCACCATTTCTTCTTTTGATGCCCAAAGTGATGGCCGTAAATTCGGATCAAACGAGACGGTTCGGCCATTATTTTTCATAAAAGATAAGGCATGTTTGGCATAGGCCCTTGCCTGTTCCGAAATAGCCAACGGAATTCCGGTCATATGAAGATGTTTTGCGGATTGAAAATAATCTTCATTGAAATCAGTGATTTGCAGGTGGCTTGCGGCCGAGCCTTTTCGGAAATATTGTACCTCAGGATCCCCCTCCAGTACTTTCGATTTCAGTTGAAAACCTGTTGGATTCTGTTGATCGATTAAGACCTGCTCAATGTTGACGTTTTCATTTTTAAGCCGTTCGATAATAAACCTTCCAAAAGCATCGTTGCCTACCTTACTGACCCAGCCAGCCTGAAGTCCCAGCCGGGCAAGGCCGATGGCCACGTTCGTTTCCGCACCAGCAAGCTCGAGTGTAAATTGATTGATCTGGTGTAAGGAACCAGGCTGATTGGCCATAAACATCGCCATCGCTTCACCAAAAGTAATGACATCTAGCTGTTGCATGAAATCGCCTCGCTTTCTAATACTAATTCCGAAATTAAATCGATATAGTCCTTCGTTTTCTCTTTCGGCTCAATTGGGAATTCAAGCGCTTTCACCATCGTGCTTGGAAAATGCTGCATGACTTTTTTCCAGCTATGATTCCCTTCCCTTTGAAGCGGCACCGTGAGTAGCCCCTCTTCCACTTGTTTTAAATGAAGATAAACGACGTATGGTGAGAGCTTAGCAAGAGCTTCCTCCACACGTTGGCCGGAATAATACCAATTCCCGGCATCGAAGGTCATTTTAACGGGAACCTTTTTTTCGGTAACGTTTTCAAAAAAGGATGTTAACTGGCTGACATTCCCGCCATGGGGTGTCTGGTCATTTTCGACCAATAATTGAATGTTTTTGTATTGATTTAGGTAAGCCGCAAGATCACTTATGTTTGAAGCATCATGTTTATAATGCCCGAGTGACACCTTAAGCCACTTTGCCCCCATCTCCATCGCTTCTTGAAAAATCTCAGTTAATTCTGTTTCATTTAATTTATGGTTCTCTTTCCATAATTCAATGGGAGCGGAGTATACCGCAAAAAGTCCATTGCTGGCCATTTCATTTCGAATTTTGTCTAGCTGCGGATCTTGGACCGGTAATAATTCACGGCGAATCTCGACCCCAAAAGCTCCTGATTGAGCAATAAGTTGGAGAAAGGATTCCTGCCCATTCTCTAACACTTTGAATCTATCAAAAGCATTCAACGGAACAATCACGTTTTTCATGTTAAAGATCCTTTCTAAGCTGTGATATTGATAAATCGATTTAGTAAACCGGTTTAGTAAATCGATTTATTTTTATTATAAAGACAATGTAAGCGTTTTTCAATAGGAGATTTTTTATTTTTTTTAAGGAAAATAAAAACCCCTCTCATCACTTTAGTTTACAAAATGATAAAAGGGGTTTGCAATATTGAATGATTACAAGAACAAACCGACGATCGTTCCAGTTAAGACTGATCCCATTGTGGCTACTAACAATACTTTTAGACCAACCTTAGCTAACTCACTTGCCTTTTCATTATTGATCGCTTGTACAGTTCCCAAAATAATTCCAATAGATGAAAAGTTCGCAAATGATACTAAGAATGCTGAAACGATACCTACAGTCTTATGAGACATATGAGGGATCATTTTCATGAAGTCTAACATAGCAACGAACTCGTTAGCGGCTACCTTCGTACCCATGACTGATCCAGATTTAATAATTTCATTTGCAGGGATACCCATGATCCATGCGATTGGCGCGAATACATATCCAAGTACGCCGGTGAAAGAGATGCCGAAGATGGAAGTGAAAATCCAGTTAACGGCTGCAATCAATCCTACATAAGTGATTAGCATAGCGCCTACGATTAAGGCCGTCTTTCCGCCAAGCAATGTCCAGTTACCAATTGCTTCGAAAAGTGATTTCTCCGGAATCATTCCCTTAATATCGATTATTTCATCTTCTTCTTTACGAACAGGACATACAATTGTTGATAGGATAAGTCCGGAGAATACGTTAATAGGTAATGCAACCAATACGAACTCCGCAGGAATCATTTGCATGTATGCACCTAAGATTGAACAGCTGACTGCAACAAGAGAAGAAGTAACAACAACGAATAAGCGGTTTCCAGAAAGATTAGGAATGAATGACTTAACAGAAAGGATAGCAGAAGTATCACCGAATACCATGGAATTCACGGCAACAAATGATTCCACCTTTGGCAGGCCTGTTATTTTACTTACTGCACCACCAATGTATTTAATCGCTAATGGCAATATTCTCGAATAAGTCAAAATACCTAGAATAGCTGTTACGAATACAATCATCATTAGAACATTAACAAAGAATAAATTCTTTCCTGCAAGGTCCCCGAAAACGAATGAGATACCGTCATTACCGAAAGAAAGAACTTTGTTAAAGCCCTCTACAATCTTATTTAGAACTTTTTTACCAATTGAAGTATTCAGCATAAACCAAGCTATTAACAACTGAACGGCTGTCATAATCCCAATTGCACGATAATTGATGTTTTTCTTATCGTTTGACATCAACCAGGCTATACCCATGAGAATAAGGATACCAACGATTCCAATTATAATTGACATATTATTTTACCTCCAAAGCATTGATTACAGGGATTGCTTGACTTCTTTTCCCTTTATTATTTGAAAGTTTCCATCTAAAAAAACTAACAATAAAATAAACAATAGCTAGAATTAATACACAGGTCCAAATTCGGTAGACATTTTGTGTATTCCAGACACCTAAAAAATAAAGGAGTGCTGGAATGGTCAACGTAATCCATGATTGAACAAAGGCAACCAAACCAATATAATGTTCAATTTTTTTATTAAGCGCATTTGATAAAAAGAAGAGAAACCATAAAAATGTCCACATGCCCCATGTTAGTGCATCGACTACATTATGAAAGTGAATACTAGATGTAAAGGTATAGACGACTCCAACCAAACTAACCCAAAGACTGAACCAGCCGAGTCCGCTGCCATCAAGTCCCTTTAATGCCGTGAACCCAACATATAAATAAGTTAAGCCAAATAGAAAAATTGATGCATTATTATAAAGCTCCCAATGATCTTGATTCGAAACAACGATCAAATAGGATGGGATAATCATTTGAATGGTACCAACGAAAATATTAAAGATACCAACACTTTTTGCATCCGCTTTCCCTAACAGCATAAGACTGTTTAGAAATAAGACAGCACCAGAAAGAAATAAACCAACAAAACCCATTATGTTCCTCCTCACTTATTCGAGGTATTTTCTGCTAAATTTCTATCATCAACTAGTTTTACATGAAACGCTTTCACTCGTTAAATACCTAAATAATATACCATACAATTTGAACAAAAGTTAAACTATATTTGAACAAAGTTTTAATTTATTTTTTTCCATTTTCATTAAAAATGCCCATTTTAATGGAAATCGCAAAAATAAAATACTCAAACTTATTTTAAAAGTATGAAATTTTGTAAAAGTTTGTTGAAAAAATGTAAATTTTAAAAACATAAAAAAAGCTGCCACAATGACAGCTTCGAATTACAACTCTTTATTTTACGCTTCCTCGAAATATTATTGCAGAACCCCATTCTTATCAAAATAATACCTTTTCCCATTTATGGTGTGCCAGCCAACCGCCTGTTTCCCTGATGATAAATAATAATACCAGTACTTATTGTTTGGCCCTAAATTAACCCACTCATTCGCAGCCATGGCACCATTTGTTTTAAAGTAATACTTTGTACCGCTTATGATTTGCATTCCAGTTGCCATACCGCCCCATTTGTTGAGGTAATACCACTTACCGCCTTGGTACAGCCAGCCCGTTGTCATGGCGCCGCTTGTGCCGAAATAATACCATTCTTTGATGCTGGATGGCGCTGAATAAAGTGCTTGGTTCACATAAAGATTTTTCCATCCTGTTGCCATAACTCCATTATTTGGATCGAAATAGTACCACTTGCCGTTTACTTGCTTCCAATCAACCGCTGCTGCACCACTTGTATTGAGGTAATACCATTTTCCGCTGATATTCTTCCAGCCCCCTGCAGCCATGGCACCATTACTATCAAAAATGTATAATTTGCCGCCAACGAAATGGGCGCCCGTTACCATATAACCTTCTTGTTCGTCTAAGTAATACCATTTCTTGTTCCAGCTAACCCAGCCTGTAACGAGCTCTCCCTCATTATTGAAATAATACCAATCGCCTTCAATTTGCTGCCATCCCGTTTGCATGACCCCATCACTATTAAAATAGTAGAATTCACTGCCGATCATCGCAAAGCCAGTGACCATCGTTCCGTACTCATCGAAAAAATACCATTTGTTATCAATCAGCTGCCAGTCATAAACGAGTTCGCCAGTCGTTAAAAAATAATACATGCCATCCTCAATATAATTCCAGCCGGCTACCATTTTTCCATCTTTATTAAGGTAGTATTCTTTATCATCTACATAAATCCAGCCAGTAACCATCACTCCGTTTTCATCAAAGTAATAGCGATGATGATCGTAATCAAACCAACCTACTTTAGGATTACCGGATTCGTCAATAAAATAGCGCTTTCCATTAACTTCCACCCATCCTGAAGCTTTTCCCACAGTGAAATCGATATTACTAAAATCTCTCGTATTTTCTCCGCTATAAAAGACGCTATTATAAACGTATCGATAGTTATAATTATATCGGTCCGTCACAACAAAATGATCAAGCTTCCA
This sequence comes from Neobacillus bataviensis, assembly GCF_019969725.1. The sequence continues at coordinate 123,063 of NZ_JAHXYW010000010.1, read as the reverse complement.
AGTTCCAGTCTCGAAAGACTGATCAATCGAAATAGTAGAAATTTGCGGATTAAACGAATCGCTAAAGAAAAAAGAACGTAACTTATCAGAAGGAGTACGATAAACGGCTTCAATTCTAGTAGAATCATAATTTCCTAAATTATTTAATCCCGCAGCAGAAATTTTTATCGTATCGCCCAACGAGCCCTGATTCTTATCGATACTTACCGCCCCTAGCTGCGGCTGATACCCTGACGGATCGACATAGAAATTGCCCGCACTTAAGTCGGTTGCTTCCGGAGCGCCAGGAAATAATTCAGCATTTTTGAAAAAATAATCTCTCCCATTTAAAAAAACGCTAATTTCGCTAACCTTCCAATTCCCCTTTGCATGGTAATCCTCTATTTTAAATTTAGTAACATACTTCTTCGCTGCCTCGTCATACTCTAATCTGGCTGCCCTTGAATAGGTATTCCCATCATCAACAGCACGAAGTGTTAAGTATACAGAAGAAGCCACTGCTGCTGGTTCGAATCCTAAATCTAAACTAATGTCAACATAATCCCCAACCTTCACAGCCTTGGAACTAAGCTGAAGATCTTTCATCACCACTCCAGCTGCAAGTGCTTGCTGGCTGCTAAACTGCGAAACTAGGAAAAAACATAAAGCTGCAAACAAAATCCTAAACCATAATCCAGAAACCCGACTTCCTTTCAAGTTAATCCCCCTTATCCTAAAAAAAACAGTTCTCTTTTTTTAATCCCACCAAAAATACCATACAGAAGAATTGACCAGTGTCCCGGCAAGCGCCTTGACTGTTCCTACTCCTTGCCAGACTATATCCCCACAAAATCCAAATTGCTCCCAAGCAAGAAATTCTGAATCTTCTTGTGTCGTGGGAGGGTTCTCCACAAATAATTCCCAGACATCAGAAGCAACCAAAGCTGGCATTGCTCCATATTTTTCATACCAGTATTTGAATACAGCCACTTGTTCTTCTGGCAAAGGGCATTCATTGAATCCGCCCATTGGCACCCAAGCCGCTGCTTCCCAAGGTTTATCCGTTGGTATCTTTGCGAGAATGATTTTTTCGTTAATTGCATCCTCAATAGAAAGAAAATGATGCGTTTGTTCCTCTATTACAAACTCGCCGGTGATATCGTAGTCCTCGTTCTCATCCTCACCCATGGGCATGACATCCTCAAGCAGGTTCTTTAATAGTTTTTTTGCGTCAATATCCTTCGCTTTCTCTAGGATGGAATCCCGATCATCGTGAGAGAATCCATTATCTGCATTAGTATCCATAATTTCTAGCATCAATTCTGAAGGGATAATGATAAGAGGCGTGTACCCTTCTTTTTTGCCATCGATAAGTGCCTCATTATAAATCCTCGTAACAGTATTAGCATCTTTCTCATCAATAATCCGACATTCGCAACTTAATTTAGCAATTATTTCTTCAATATAATCTTTATGATTTTCTTTTTTCTTGAATTTATCAAATATCCCCACGTTCTTCCTCTCCCATAAGAAGGACACATTTAATAGTGTCCTCCTGATTATTTTTTTCTAATTTCATTATATTACTAAAAATTTCCTATTCATATTAATTTTATAGATTACCAACTTCACAAAAAAATATAACTTTCCGCGAGACATAGAAGTAAAACTCGCCTTTTTATTGGGATTAATTTATTATTTTTTATCAATATTTGATATTCATCTAGGCATTCAAATAACAAAACAGCACCTCTCCATCAAATTAGAGGGTGCTGTTGTTTTTTCGCAAAAACATCCAAAAAATTTAACTATGTTATTCTGTTACTGTTGAATCATAATTTTGTCCATCATCAACAGCAGAGCCATTTTCCCCTTGGCTATGTGGAACATTGACTAGAACACTCCCAACAGAGGAACCTCCCTTGCTATCTGTTGCCGTGAAGGAAATTTGATAGACCCTGCCATTCCCTTTTCCGTCCCGTTCGGCTCTTATCCAAGCGATGTCTGTTCCTATTCCAGCTCCATCAGCTGTTTTCCCCACTGCCTCATCTTGTGTGATGCCTGTAATTCTAATAGTGACTGGATCCCCATCCGAATCGGTTACGTTCTGAATGGTAACAGGTACCATTTTATTATTTGAAACCGAGATGCTGTCGATTGATGGTACAGCATTTGATACATCTGGCGCTTGGTCGGGAATCCCTTCAAATTGAACGGTTATAAACGTATCGGCTGTTTGATGGAGATAGTAAGGAAAGTCCTTGAGATTGGCTCCCAAGATTGTCGGAATGTCTGTACCGCCCGATGTTGCGGCGACTACTTTGCTGGCCCATACTGTATTCTCCGTATAATTTTTCAACCCATTCACACGGACACCAGCAATATTGTTAAAAGGAATAGAGTTTTGGTCATATCTTGCGACAGTTGTGAATGTATTGTTGGTCAAGTCAATGGAAAAATGATAATCTTCGCCGGCAGCTGAGTCCGGCGGAAACCAATCCACACCCTTAACTAACTCATCAATCGTATATGTTAATTCATGGGTAACAGAGGTAACTTCATAAATGGTAATGCTTTCTGCTTTTGACAAATCGACCACTTCCGGTGTTGCGGCAACCGCTTGGGAAGCAAATACGGAAAAACCTATTACGAGAGATGCAATTCCTGCCAACCACTTTTTTCTTTTTTCCATAGAAAATCTCCTCCGTTAGATGTTTTTAGCATATCCATCAAAGATAGGAAAGTAAGTAACAAGCACTCAACTAGTAAGGAGTACAGATCACATACACGTATAAATCCTCTTTTAGACCAAAACTATTTTTATTTTCTGCACTCACTTCCCAGCCACTCCAGTCAACGGAGGGATAACTACCATTTATACGGACGCCTTCTGTAAAGTTATAAGTTAAGTATCCTCCCGATACCACTTTCTCTCCAGGATGACATTTAGCTGTAAAGGTACCTGAACTTTGATTTGGGATTAGGTTAGAAGTACCATATTTAACCAAATCAACATATCCTTGAGGCCCTGTAGCCCCAGTGTCTCCTTTATCGCCTTTTTCACCTTTTTCACCCTGAGGTCCCTGAGGGCCTGTAGGTCCCGTTGCACCAGTGTCTCCCTTATCACCTTTTTCACCCTGAAGTCCCTGAGGCCCTGTAGCCCCTGTAGCCCCAGTTTCCCCTTTATCCCCTTTAAGTCCTGTATCGCCTTTAGGACCTACCTGGTTCCAACTAATTTTCATTTCTTTCGCGTCGGCACATGTTTCTTGGGCACCTATTATTCTGAGCGCACCACTTTTTTGATTTACACAACCGTAATAAACGGTATCGTTTCCTTCAGCAAATGTGGTCACGACTGATGATGTAAGGGTCACAGCTAGAATAATTAAACTATTTCGTATAGTAGTGAATCTCTTCAATTTTCCCATCATTCTCTCCCCCAAATTTCTAAGCTTTGTTATTCTGTTGTTAAAAAGGAAATACCTTCAAATTTACCGCTATATGTGAATAGGGACTCATTCCCACTCGTTGATATTTACCCCCTTTCGCTTCGTAATCCAATCATAACAAAAGGGATTTTCCCAGTTATAGAGTATAGGGCGGGAACTTTATGGGTAATGATTAGGAAGATTCTTGGGAACTTATTAGGAAAATTTTAGGTACCACTATTGAACCAAAGGTTCGTTTGGTAAAATTATGAATAGCGTATTTAGAAGTTTTCATATTAGTAGGAATATATATATAATGTTTCAAGTCTTTTAATCTACCAAAGAATAGTAAGAGGGGGAAAGAGATGTTATTAACAGACGAGTTTTTGGAGAAGTTACGGAAAGAAGGGGATCCAGTACCGGACCGAATAATTGAAGAACTGTTCAAGAACAGTCAGGTGGGTTCCGTAAACAGTTTGTTGAAGCAATTAATGTACAATGACCAAGAGTATCCGGAAGAGCTGCCTGATACGATAGAATTTTGGCTTAAGGATACAGCTTATTGCCCAGAAGGCGTGGACTGGTCGAGAATAAGAAATGCAACAGATTTATTTCAGGAACACGGCATTGCCATCACCTTCCTATTATCAACATCCTCACTAGTGAATTGTTACGCAGCACGTAAAGGTGTGAAGGTCCTTACATTCAGTTACCGTTTAGGTCAAAATGCATACCGCAGGATAGCAGAAACGGGGCAATTTGTTCTTCATGTCATGGGACCAGGCGGACTTGAACGAGGGGGACTAGGAATCAAAGCCATTCAAAAAGTCCGTTTAATGCATTCAGCTATTCGACATTTGGTTCAAAAGACCGGCAGATGGGATGAAAAAGAAAATGGCATCCCCATCTGTCAGGAGGACCTGCTTGGTACCTTATTAACCTTTTCCATTGTCATCATAGCTGGGCTTCGCCAATTAGGTATGAAAGTAACAGAAAAACAGGCGGAAGATTACTTGTACTTTTGGAAAATCGTCGGAATCATGCTGGGAGTTCGGAAGGATATTATTCCAGAAACTATGGAAGAAGGAATTCAGTTGGAGAAAATGATTAAAAAAAGACATCATGGGCCGTCCCCTGAAGGGGTCCAGATGACCAAGGCTCTACTTGAGTTTCATGCAGGTCTCATTCCCGGTCAGATGTTTGACAACATAATCCCTGCTCTAATTCGAGAAACCGCAGGCGACGAAATAGCGGACTGGATGGAAGTTCCGCACTCCAATTGGCAAAACCTTATGAAACACAAAGAGCTAATGGGCTTTTTTCTTGATTCTGACTATACGGGCTTTTTTGGAAGTATGATCAATCGGCTTGGGTTAGCCTTAATGAAGCGCCAGTCACTTGCCATGACCGATTATGAATATACCCCATTTCTCATACCAACCGAACTGCGGAAAGTTTGGGGGATTGAAGAAAAAATAGTATAACAAAAAACTAAACCGGGATTATGTGTAAATTACATAATCCCCTATTCCTCCCAGGATCATTAAGAAAGACCGTCATCCATTTGCATCTCTTTTCCAAAATGTCCATATAGACTTTATTAAAATAAAAATACCTAGCTAAAATGGAAAAAGAATAATTTTATTTACAATAAGGGGGTAAATTGGGGGAATTTGAAGGGTTATAGTTTTTATTTTTTCGACATTTTTTTAGAACAATAGGACAAAATGAACATCCCTCTCACAAAAAAGCGCATGTAAATGCGCTTTTTTTCTTATTTTGTTTAATTATTTAAAAATATTCTTTAGGGTATGGAACAATTTTTTACAAAAAAAATGTGAAATTACGGCATTATTTCCCCAATTTACACCTTTTCCGAAAATTCCTATTATTGAAAATAGAGATAAAATCATACACAAAGGAGAGGGGAATTTAAATGAAAAAATGGAAGAGCATGCCATTTAAAGTGCTGACAACAGCAGCATTGTCTGCAATGTTGCTTTCAAGTACATATGTTTCGGCTGAAACGGTAAACGATGGCTCAAACAATGAAATCACACTTCAAGATATCTTGAAGCAGGGGCATGAAATTTTAATGGCTGAGCATGGACAAGCAACAGATGAAGCAAGCAATGATCCATTTGATTATCGGAATGTAAAAAACGGAAAAAATCCATTTAAGGGGGACCAAGATGTACGCGTCATTGTAGAGCTCGATCAGCCAACTGATCTCCCTGCCACTGCATCCCCTGAAAAAATTCAGGATAAAGTTATCAGCGAGCTTCCAAAGGGTCAGGAGAAAGCTGTAAGACATCGCTTCCACACAGGATTTAACGGATTTTCGATGGAAACAAAATTCAAAGACTTAAAAGACATTCAAAAAATCGATGGCGTGAAGCGCATTCATATTGCCCGCACGTTCACCGCAGCGGCAGATGAGAGTAAAGGTTTAGTTCAAGCACAAAAGGTATGGCAGTCTCTTGGCTACCAAGGGGAAGGCATGCTAGTTGCTGTTGTCGATTCAGGCGTTGATTATAAACATAAAGATTTGACCTTAACTGATACGGGAAAAGCTCAAGAGAAACTTACAGCTTCGAATATTGAAGCGAAACTAGCTTCTACAGAAGCGAACGATGTTTGGTACAACGATAAGGTGCCAACCGGCTATGACTGGGCAGATAATGATAATGATGTATTCCCTAGCACAAATCCGCATGGTATGCACGTATCTGGTATCATCTCTGCTAATGGAGATGAAAGCGCTAACGGCGTAAAAGGAATTGCACCGGGTGCACAAATCCTCGCTGAAAAAGTCTTCTCTGATAAAGGCGGCGGCGGCGCACAGGAAGATGATATCATTGCCGGCATTCAGCACGCAGTGGAAATGGGCGCCGATGTTATTAACATGAGTTTAGGTTCTGATGCAGGTCCGGTAAGCGAAAGTGAAGATCCGGTTCAACAAGCAATTCGTGAAGCAACTGAGCAAGGTGCATTAGTAGTGGTAGCAGGAGGTAATGCTTCCTATAGCTCAAAGAACAATATCATGATGAGTTCATTATTGCCGTATGCAGACAATCCAGATATCGGAACGGTAGGCTCTCCTGGTGTCAGCCCGTTTGCTTTGTCTGTTGCATCATATGAGAACAACAATATCCAAATGAATACGCTTCATTTATCTGATGGAACAGAACTTGCTTTCCAAGATCAGACGTACTCTGGATTTGCACTAGGAGACAAGCTCGATCCAAATAAGGAATACCAAGTGGTGTATGGAGTAGAAGGAAAAGACACCGACATCAAAAACATGGACTTAGCTGGAAAAATCATGATTTGCCAGCCGAAGACCACATATTCAAATTGGACTTATGTCCAATCCTATGCGAAGGCTAAGGGTGCAGTGGCAACGATTTTCGTTCCACCGACCACGATGAAAGATTATCCGCAATTACCTTTAGTATCAACGTCGATTCCAGTTGTTTCGACAAGCAAGGATGCCGGACAAAGCATGATCGCAAAACTTCAATCAGGTCAAAACATAACGGTAAAATTGTCAAACGGCACATGGATTGACAATCCGCTGAAAAATACGGTTTCTTACTTCTCCTCATGGGGAACACCTGAAAATCTTGATTTCAAACCTGAAATCACAGGGGTCGGCGGTCAAATTTATTCGACGATTCCAAATAACAAATATCAAGTCATGAGCGGAACATCTATGGCAACTCCTCAAGTAGCAGGTGGAGCGGCATTATTGATGGAATCCCTGCGTAATAAAGGCTTGGCGAAAAATGAAGATACAGCATTGTTAGCAAAACTTGCACTAATGAATACAGCAAATATTATTGCCGACCCAAGAACTGATAACAAGCTTCCATACTCTCCACGCATGCAAGGTTCTGGCTTAATGGAGATTCAAAATGCGATTAATACTCCTGTATTGTTGCGAAACAAACGCGCACCGCTTGAGCAAGCAGGCAGCGTAGCCCTGCATGAAATCGGGGACACTCATTTCAATATGAAGCTTGAAATGCAAGCATTAGAAGGCAAAGATGTTCCTGATTCAATGGAATACAAAGTTGTTGTAGATGTGTTAACGGACGAAGTAACGCATGCTTCTTATGACTTGGGCGTGTTTGGATTCAATACGAGGGAAAATGATTACAATACAACTAAGATGACGCGTATCGAAGGAGCAGATGTTCATGTGAACGGCGGAGACGCGATTACGATCAAGCGCGGCAAGCAAAAAGAGTTAAGCATTGATGTACAGCTTCCAGAAAATATGAAGAAAAACACCTTCGTCGAAGGATTCGTGCGCTTGGTGCCAACATCCAATAATAAGAGCGAAAAAGTCGTTCCGTTATCGATGCCATACATGGGCTTCTACGGAAAATGGGATGAGCCGAAAAACATCGATCCTTCTCCTGAGAAAAACGATGCGTACTTAGGCTACACAACCCTTTGGGATGATATTTCTGATGGACCGCTGGCATTAGACCCGTTAACCCATAAATATACCGCTCAGCGCGTAGGAGTCTCTCCATATTCCATAGCAAATGGGGTCAGGGCGAGCTTCACCGTGCTGCGAAACTTGTCAAAACTTGAAGCTTATATCGCCGATAAAGACGGAAACCAAGTGAAATACCTTGGTAACTATAGCGAATTCACTGGCGAGCCGTGGAAATTCCAGAAAAACATTATGAGTAATGGCAACACCTACTACGATATTGATGTTGATTCTTACTACTGGAAAGGTCAAGATGAAAATGGTAACACCCTGCCGGATGGTGATTACAAATATGTACTTCGCTCGACCCTAGATTACCCGGGTGCTAGACTGCAAACAACTGAAATTCCAGTGAAATTGGATTCCAAAGCGCCGCATGCATCGAACATTCAAGTGACGCCGACAGCAGACGGAAAATATCAAATTTCCTTTGATGTAGCCGATAACGAAGGCGGAGTAGGTTTCGCACAAGCTGTTGTCTATTTAGATGGTAACTATAACGTCTTAAAGCCAGGTGTAACCAGCTTAACTGTGAGGAAAGCGCCAAAAAGCATTGTCGTCATGGCGGAAGATGCTGCTTATAACGAAGGTTACACCGTATGGGGAGATACATCCTACATCAAGTCAAGCATGCTGATTCAGTACTTGACTGTTCAAAACTACACGAAAGTCAATGAAAATAGCCCAGCGAAAATCATCGCCTTCTCTGATAATAAAATCCATTGGAAATTCTATATCAAGGATGCGAACGGCAATGTCGTGTTTACGAAAGAATATCCGATGGAAGATGAAATCCGATTCACATGGGCGCCAGGTCCTGAGATTCCAAACGGAACCTACACCCTCTCCGCAGACGGTGAGAACGTGGAAGGATTCAAAGTGACAGCGGTTGCTTCCAGCAAGATCAACGTCTTACATTAATGTATCAAAGAAAAAGCAACCAAAGGGATAAACCGCCTTGTAAATGCTAGAAATCAAACAATTATTACTAGCCAAAAAATGAAAGTTATTACATGATGAACAGGCTAGCAAGCAGTGACAGTCACTGTTCGCTAGCCTGTTGTCATAGCGCCGCTTGTGCCGATTGGGACTTCATTTTATTCCATTCCAATAATCATATCGGGTCTCCCTATTGAATAATATTCAACAAACTCACAAGCTCTTATTTGATCTTCCTTAAAGCAATTTCTTCCGTCAAAAATTATTGGATGTTTCATTTTTTTTAACACATTTGGTAAATCGAGCTGTAGAAACTCTTTCCATTCTGTCACGATAAATAGCGCGTCAGCATTCCATATCGCTTCCTCGACTGCATTAACAAACAAAATGTTATCTCCTAAAATTCCTTTTGCATTTTTTATTGCAACGGGATCATAAGCTACTACTTCTGCTCCTAGTTTGGTCAAAGACCGCGCAATATTAATGGAGGGTGCTTCTCGCATATCATCAGTCTCTGGTTTGAAAGCTAGACCAAGCATCGCAATTTTTTTCCCTGTTAATTCCCCAAAACGATGCAAGGCTTTCTTGACAAGTAGTTCTTTTTGAGATTTATTAATTCGTATTGTTTCTTTTAACAAAGCCAAATTTATCCCATACAAATTGGCAGTATGAAGTAATGCTTCCACATCCTTTGGAAAACAAGAACCACCGTAACCAATGCCTGCCTTCAAAAAAGCTTCTCCAATCCGTTTATCTTTCCCCATGCCCAGTGCTACATCTTCGATATTCGCTCCTACTGCTTGGCAAAAGTTCGCTATTTCATTAATAAAGCTGATTTTAGTCGCCAAAAAAACGTTAGAAGCAAACTTAATCATTTCCGCACTTCTTATGCTGGTCAATAATATCGGCACATTCAGGGGACGATACATTTCTTGTATTTTCATAGCTGCTTCTTTATTGTCATGACCGATGATAATCCTGTCTGCATTCATCGTATCGTGAATAGCGGATCCCTGTCTTAAAAACTCAGGGTTTGAAATGATTTGAATCGGAAATCCACATTCCTTCTCAATCATTTTTTTTATAAATTCATTTGTACCAACTGGTACCGTACTCTTTATGACAATAATTGACCTTTCTACGATATACCTAGATATATCCCTTGCGGCCTGCTCAAGATAGGATAAGTCAGATGCTCCATCCTCTCGCTGAGGTGTTCCTACGGCAATGATAATGATATCTTTGTCCTTAAGACCTTCTCGATGAGAAGTTGTGAATCGAAGCCTTCCAGCTGCTATATTTGAGTCTAGTAAAGCCTCGAGACCAGGTTCATAGATAGGTAAAATCCCTTGAGATAAATCTTCAATCTTCTCCTTATTTATATCAATGCAAGTGACATGGTGGCCGATTTCTGATAAACACACACCCGTTGATAGTCCGACATAGCCTGTACCTAAAACAGCAATTTTCATAGCAATACATCACTCTCTTGCTTTTCCGGGATTAAATGTCTTATTTACATCCTGTAAATAAGCTAAAACCTCTTGTCTTATATCGTCTCTTTGCAATGCAAAGTCGATGGTTGCTTTAATAAATCCAATACTATTTCCAATATCATAGCGTCTTCCCTCAAATTGATAGGCTAAAACAGCCTTTTGTTTATTCAAAGCATTAATTGCGTCTGTCAGCTGTAATTCATCACCTTGTCCGATTGGAATCTTGGCTAAAATATCAAAAATCTCAGGTGTTAACACATATCGTCCCATAATCGCATATCTTGAAGGGGCTTCTTCTATGCTTGGTTTTTCTACTAAGGATTCAAGATAGAGGAAATTTTCTTCACTCATCGTCCCTTTAGGCTTGACTATACCATACTTACTGATGTCCATATCAGGAACGGGCTGAATGGCTATGACCGGACTGTTGTAATATTCGTATACATTGAGCAATTGCTTCAGACAAGGCGTTTCTGACATAACGATATCATCTCCTAGCAAAACGGCAAAAGGTTCATCGCCAATAACACTTTTCGCACATAAAATAGCATGTCCTAGCCCTTTAAATTCTTTTTGGCGGACATAAACGATGTTTACCAGGTTGGATATTTTCCGGACATCCTTTAATATCTCAAGCTTATTTTTTTTCTGTAGTGTATCTTCAAGTTCATAGGATTTATCGAAGTGGTCCTCTATTGATCTTTTTCCTCTACCGACAATGATGATAATCTCCTCAATTCCCGAAGCCACCGCTTCTTCAACAATATATTGAATGGTTGGTTTATCGACAATAGGCAGCATTTCCTTTGGCTGAGCTTTTGTTGCTGGCAAAAAACGAGTTCCGAGGCCAGCCGCTGGAATTATGGCCTTACGGATTTTCATTTCATGACTCCCTTCTAAAGTTCATTAATTTTTTATATGCAAAGGGACAACCAACGGTCACGTTAGAAACCTATTAATATAGAAAAATAATTTCAGAACTCTAAAGGTCGATTATGTAAGCCAAATTAGCCACGTTAAAATTTTTTTAGCATTTTTTGAACTCTTTTCCTATTTGTCCAACCCTCTCTGCCAATTTTGCATAATGTATATTTAGTAGATTGGTATAAACAATTTCATTTTAGGGACAAGACCCAATTATTGGGGAGAATGGATATTTTCCCATGCAAAAACTAAAACATTTCATAGTATGAAATAAAAATATCGGTAATAAGAAACGGGGAATGGCATGGAAAATTTTGAATTAATTAAAGTAGAAAGAGTGGATCATGAAGGAAAAAAAAAGCTTAATATTTATAATCCGACAACTTACAAATTAATAGGTCATGGTGTACGCGGGGCAGTCTTTCAATTAGATGAATATCGTTGTGTAAAAATTAGCACAGACCAACAAGATACGATGAGGGAATCCCATGCCCTTGAAATGGCCAAACATCTCCCATTTTTTCCAAAGGTTTTTGAAGTAGGCACCAACTATATTGTAATGGAATTTATTAAAGGTATTCAGTTAAATAAATATCTCAGAAAAACGAAAAAGCTCCCAAAAAGATATTCACGACAAATTCTTGAATGCATAAAAGCAATGAAGGAAATTGGATTTACCAAAATAAAACTCAAATTAAGCCAAATCATTATTACGGAGAATGATGAACTCAAATTTGTGGATCATTCTGGGGCATTCACTTCCATTCAACCTTATCCGATTGAACTATTTAATGAATTGAAAAAAATAAATCAGCTGCAAGTATTTTTGGAACATGTCCAAAAATTCGATCTTGCCATGTATGCTGAATGGTTACAAATGATTGATTATTCGGCTAAACCAATTAAAATGCGGAATATGGATGATGTGGAAAAGGAAAATTTTAAATTGATATCCGTTAAAAGATCCGTAGATGAAAATGGAAAAAAGAGGCTAATAATCAATAATCAAACAAACTACAGATTGATTGGCAAAGGGGTTCAAGGTGCAGTATTCCAGTTAGATGAAAAACGGTGTGTGAAATTTTATGTAATGAAATATTTTATAGATTCAGAGATAAGAGCCTATCGTCTAGCAAAAGGACTTTCTTTTATTCCTAGGATTTTCGAACACGGCCCGAACTTTATCGTGATGGAATACATTGAGGGGCCAACCTTGTTTCAATACTTAGAGAAAACGAAGCACTTAAAAAAGTCCATTTCTCGGCAAATTTTAAAGATACACAAAAAATTGACGAAAATTGGGTTTACACGTATTGAGAGTAAATTGGGGCATTTTATTGTTTCTGAAGGAGAAGTTCTTAAGTTCATCGATCACTCCGATGCCTTTTCCTATAAACAGCCATATCCCAATGAATTGTTCGCAGATCTGAAGAAATTAAAACTATTACATGTTTTTTTGGAGCACGCAAAGGAAATCGATCCTGATCTATATGATGAATGGGGAAAAAAAGTTGATTTTAAAACATTATTAAATTAGAGGGGTGGAAAATTGGAAAAAAAAGATAAATTTCTTCCAAAGGTGACAGTTATCATTCCCACATATAATCGTGCAGATATCATCCATAGAGCCATCAATAGCCTGAAAAATCAAAGCCTCAAAGAATGGAAAGCAATCATTCTGGATGATGCCTCCACCGATTATACGTTCGAAGTCGTTGAAAAGGTCATGAATAGCGATAGTAGATTTTATTATTATCGAATGCAGCAAAACATGGGAATATGTCATGTCTTGAATCAGGCATTGCAATTAGTGGATACCGAATATATGGTTCAACTCGATAGTGATGACTGGTTGGAGAATCATGCTTTGGAATGTTTAGTTAAAACGATGGAAAATGAGCCCGATTCGACAGCGCTTATCTATGGTAATTATAAAATTTGGAAATCGGAAGATAAAGGAAAACTGGTGAAAGTCAGAGGATTTCGTTCTTCGGAAAAATATGATTTGGTCAGCTATGTGCCGATGGTTTACCCGAGGTTTTACAGGACGGCATCCCTTCGTCAAGTGGGGGGCTGGGAAACAAATGATAAGTATAATGGTCGTTTCATGGAGGATCGCCGTATTTTATACAAACTCATAGAAAAATATGATTTTCGATGGGTAGATGAACATTTATATAATCTCTCCCGAATCAATCCGAATAGGCTGACAGCGCAGGAAAATATTAACAAATATGGAGAAGTAAAAAAGGAAATTGTCCTCCGTACGTTGTTAAAGTGGGGTAACGAGTACACGGCTGAATTTGTCAGTGAAAATCAATATAATCAAGGGCAAGGATGGCTCAAAATTAAACTTATTCCGAATCAAAAGGGAGATTAAATCGCATGAAAACCATAGGGCATATTACGACAGAATATCTTCCTATCACAGAAACATTTGTCTATCATCAAATTGTACGAAATTCGCAGTTCCGAAATGTGGTTTTTACACGAAAGATTACAAATGAGCAAGTATTTCCTATCAATCATCTAGTACGAATCCAAAAAGAAGCTGAATTAACGAATATGTTAAGAAAATATCAAGTTGACGCGCTGCATTCTCATTTTGGTCCTAGTGCCTTATATGCTTTACAAGCGAAGGAAACTTTGGGAATCCCTATGCTTACCTTTTTCCATGGGTATGATGCTCGAAAATATCCCTTCCTGAATAATAAAGTGCAAGAATATCAAAGATTGTTTACAATTGGAGAATTGTTTCTTACACCCTCAAATGCCATCAAAGAAGAATTGCTTTCCATGGGATGCCCGGAGAATAAGGTCAGGGTCTCTCACTTGGGAATCGACATCAATCAATTTCATTATCAGCCCCGCACCCTAGACGACAAGGAAAAGACAATCCGAATTGTATCCGTCGGGCGCCTGGTTGAGAAGAAAGGTCATCATCTATTATTAGAGGCGCTTTCTATAGTGAAAAAAAAGATGAGTCATTTTCATTTAACCATTGTTGGTGAAGGAAGGGAATATCAGAATTTAGTTGACCAAATCAATCGTTTGAAGCTCCATGATCATATTCATCTTGCAGGGAAACTCCATCATTCGGAGGTAAAGAGCGTATTGGACAAAGCTCATATCTTTTGCTTAGCAAGTGTATCTGGAAAAGATGGAGATATGGAGGGGCTTCCTGTTTCCATTCTGGAGTCACAGGCCTCAGGGCTTCCTATTGTATCCACACGTCATAGCGGAATACCTGAAGGAGTAGTTGAAGGGAAAAGCGCAATTCTCGCTGAAGAAAACAATCCGACAGATTTAGCCAATAAGCTGCTCGAAATGATGTCGCAGCCAGAGAAATGGATCGAGTTTGGTTCCGCGGGGCGTGAATGGGTTGTTCAACATTTCAATGCGGAAAAACAAGCAGAAGAGCTAAGGGATATATACTTTGAATTGCTAGGGAATGACAGGAAATGAAGATATGCTTTTCTTACTATTTTCCTAAATACAAACCCAAAGGAGATGTCCTTCAATTTTTAATTCTATTAAAAGCATTTGAGAAAAAACTGGCTGATTTATATTTGATACAAAATAGACAGTTTCAGATTGATTGTGTATTGCCTTTTGAATTTCAAAATGGAAAAGATGGATTTTTATTTCAACATGTCCGTTTTATTCAATCGAAGCAGTTGGCCAAAACGATTGCCGAGTTGGATAAGAACATAGACTATGATTATATCTTTATTCGCTGCAGAGAAAATTCACAGGATGCATTAGAGCTAATTAAAGAACATCAGCAAATTGCGAGTAAGCTATTAGTATTGATACTTCATTATAAGCTAGATGATCCCAATAATATGAAAGACATTATCCACATTTTTAAAAATTCCAGGATGATTTTTTTGCAGACACAACCATGGACGGAAAGGTTGAAATCCTATTTACTTCAACAGGGCTTCAGTCAGATAGAGATAAATAAAAAGCTGAAAATATTGCCGCAATTCATAGAATCATATCAAATGGCAGATCCACTGCCCCAAAGATTTAATCCGCCTCATCTTGTTCAAACAGGTGTTATTCGATTAAGATATGGATTGCCCGTTGCTATCGAGGGAATGAAATTAATAAGGAAGATATACCCGCAGGTGTATCTACACCTTGCCTATCCATCGATAGCAGATGATATCTCAGATCAAGCAGCTAGTCTCATAAATGCTCCTGAAATCAAAAATTATGGCATGCTGTCCATGTGGGAAACCAAAAAGATGATTCTGCAGTCGGGCATTGGACTAGCCTTGATCTATGACAATACCGAAAATCAGAATCCTTCGTATTCATACCTTAGCCGGATTCTTGAATATGCATCGCTTGGGGTGCCTTTCATCACAACAAAAACCATTGGAAACAAGCATTTATTAGGAGAGAAATATCCACTCTTTGTTCAAGATGAACATGATATTTTTGAATGTTATCAAAAGCTGACTAATCCTGACTATTATCAAGAGATGAGTGACTTTGTCCGAAGGATTGGACATAAATTTAGTTCGGAAGTCGCCATCGAGGAATTTTGGATGATTTTGGAGAGGAATCTAAAAAAACCTAAATAAAAAGGAAAAAAGGAATGGCAGAAAAAAATTGAAAATTTCATCAATAAATTATCATAAGAACGACAAACAAGAAGAATAATGAGGAGATCCCAAATGTGTCTGACCTCTCGATGAATCTCAAAATATAGCAGTTTTTCACAAAGATTATTTTGAGGGGCCAGACGCGCTGATTTGGGATTTTTATTTTCCATCATGTATATAGGAGAGCAATGTTTAATGGATCTGACAAAATAGCCGTCCATTTAGGCGGGAAAGTTACCTCGATTAATAAAGCATTTGAACGTCCACATTGCCGGGACATGTTCAAAAAAAGATTAAAGGAGTTACAGAAATGGAAGATTTTAAATCGATTAAAGTGACGAGAAAAAAAGGAGAATTTGTTAAAATTATTGATAATCCAACCTCATACCCGCTAATTGGAAAGGGGAAGCAGGGTGCCGTTTTTAAAATTTCTTCTGATCAGTGCGTAAAAATTTACCCCAATCAAATCCACACCTTGAACGAAAGCATAGCATTAAAAGCAGCACAGGAATCACCAATTAGTCCAAAACTTTACGAAGTCGGAGAAAACTATATCGTAATGGAGTACATTGAAGGTCGTACTTTATTTCAATATCTTAAAAAAGCTCGGGTTTTATCCGAAGAAATGACTAACAATATCCTATTTATTCTAATGGAAATGAAGCGGTTAAAATTTATTCGGTTGGATTGCAGGTTAGATCACATCATTATAACCAACGAAGGGAAACTTAAAGTTATCGATTTGGTGAGCCATTTTACAAAAAAGGTTGACCATCCTATTACACTCATGGAGCAACTAAACAAATTGGGTTTATTATCGGATTTTTTGAAACAGGTAAAAAAGATCGACCTACTATCCTATCAAGAATGGAAAAAGTTAGTATAGAAAAACTCGCAGTCTGCCGGAGTTTTTAGCTTTAACGGACTTTCCCCCTAGAGACTGCACCCCCATGCCAAGCGCACAAAAACAGCGGTGCCCCTTTAAGGACACCGCTGCATAAGTATACTACTATAATTGCATGACCTTCCAGAACTCTCCGGCCACAACTTGATAACCTAGTAAACTTAGGTGAATATTGTGAGGATTTGTAATATATTCTTCAAAATTACTTACATTGATTACTTGAGCTGTTGGGACAAAGGTATCCCCATGCTGAGTCGCCTGAGCTTGAATTTGCGCATTAAAAGCTTGTAATAATTGATTTAACTGTTCTTTTTGCACCGGATCAGCCATATATGGGAATGGATTGTAATAGCCCATTACATATACTTTTACATTTGGATTTAGTTTATCAATCGTGCTTAAAATTGTGCTAATTTTTCCAGCAATGGCTGCAATCGCTGCAGGTGCTTGAACAGGATCCTTTTGAACGACAGGAAGCAAATCATTTGCCCCAATATCCAAGGTAAGATGAGTTGCTTTTTGTATTTCTTGTTGAACATCTTCCCTCTCTAAATCTGCTAAGATATTATCCGTTGTATATCCCGAGACACCGAAGTTCGCAAAGTCAAGCAGTTGATACGATTTGGCAAAATTCGCGGCAATATAATTCGGATATCCCCAATCTAGATCTACTCCATTTACAGGAAGTCGATCTTGACCGTCTGGAGTCATCTCAGCTGCCAGCGAATCCCCCAACGCCACATAATTGACCTGAATCCATGCGCCATCCGTATCTAATTTATAACCTTGGATAACTGTATCAGCCGCCATATCTCCATTTTGATTGAAGAAATACCATTTACCGACGATTTGCTGCCAGCCAATTACCATCGCTCCACTATCCGAAAGGAAGTATTTTTTCCCTGATAACTCGAGCCAGCCTATTTTCATGGCGCCCGATGGATCAAGGTAATACCATTTACCCTTAAGCAAAATCCAGCCTGTCTCCATTTCACCGCTAGACTGGAGGTAGTACCAATTGTTATTGGATAGCAGCCAGCCAGTTGCCATTTTTCCATCAGACTGATGGTAATACCACTTACCATTTGTTTGAATCCAGCCTGTTTTCATAGCACCTGTAGAATCGAGGTAATACCATTTGCCATTATCACGAAGCCAGCCAATGTATTTCCCGCTTGTTGTATAGAAGTACCAGCTGCCATTCGAAAAAACCCAGTCACGCGGCGGAATTTCATTCCAAACCAGACTAATGGTTACGTTCAAGTTTTAGAGGAACCGAATAGCCTTGCCTGAATCTTAAAAAACAAGTACAAAAACAGCAGCGATGGACAATAAAATTGGTTGTCTAACCGCTGCTGTTTTATTTCTTTTTATTTAAATACGCATTTCCTAAAACTTCAATTAGAATAAGAGCCGCATTTAGGAGTACTGGTGAAAGGGTAACCTGTTTTCGATTTTTATTTTGTAAATTTACTAGCTTTATGAAAGGATTCGTTTCAACAGGAGATTCCTGTTTTAGATGATGTGTGAAGTTATGAGCTGTTGCGAACAGGTGATCGTCATACCGCTTTCTTTTTTCAACATTTTTAAGAGTTTCATAGGCTTCTTTCACTCTTTTAAACTGTTCAGAATTCCCATTGTCTTTATCTGGATGTACTTCTTTTACTTTTTTTCGATAAGCTTCTTTAATTTCCTCAAAAGTTGCATCATAGGGTACGTCTAAAATACGATAGTAATTTCCAATGGATCCCATGTATTTTCCCACCCTCTTTTGGTTGAAATCCTTCCAAAATAGTATTCATGTTCTTTATAAAATATTCGCATCAATAAAAAAAGCGGTACATTTTTTCTTTTATATGGTCTGGTAAATTATCATAGGCGGCACTCATATCTGCCCAAAGGGTGTCTCCTCCGACCGGGTGATTATTTATGTATAAACACAGTATAATACCAAGCATTCAAATTTTGAATGATTTTTGCATTGTTTAAAGTTTGACGGTTCATTCCATAATTCAAAAATTATTAATTATGGTTGGTTACTAAAGTAAAATCAGAGTTAAACTATGTGGTAGCTTTTGGGAATAAAGGATGTGTCTTATATGGATTTTTTTCTAAACCAGGAGTCACTTACAACCATTGATTGGATTCTTAGGGCTATTGTTGCTTTTTTCTTTTTGGTGTTTGTGGCCAAAACCTTAGGACAACGTGCCATCTCTCAATTAAGACTACTTGATTTTGTTATTACTTTAGTTATTGGAAACATTATTGCCCATCCGTTGTCTGACGAACATCTAGGACTTAAAGGGCCAATCATTACAACAAGTGTATTGGTTATCCTATATCTGGTTGGAATATTTAGTATCCTTAAATGGCCTCGGCTAAGAAGGCTAATAATCAGCGCACCAATTAAAGTGGTTCAAGATGGAGAAATCATTAATAAAGGATTAAAAAAAGCAAAAATTTCAATTGATGATTTATTAGAAGAATTGCGTAAAGAAAAGGTAGAGGATGTGAAAAAGGTAGCAATAGCAATATGGGAACCAGACGGTAAAATTTCCGTTTTTTTGGACCCAAAATATGAACCAATTACACCATCATCCTTTCAAATGGAAACAGGACCCTTCGATTTGCCAAGGATTATTATTAAGGAAGGTAAAATTGATTATAAGGAATTAAAACAAATAAATAAGGACGAAGGCTGGGTTGATTCCAGTTTAGAAAGGTTATACCAAACGGAGGTAAATAACGTTCTACTGGCCACCCTTGACAGGAAAGGCAGCCTGAAGGTTTTTTTATATAAATAAATCCTTTAAGCAAACACCTGGGCAGTTGCGATCGATCAAAACAAATCCCCTCGATTATACGAGGGGACCCGTTCCATTAAACGTCGCGCTGCTATTCATATTGCGTCCGATCGGTAAAAGCGACATAAACCAAGTAAATGACCATACAGATAGCGGTCGTCAAAAACCCCCAGCCCAGGGTTAATTGGTCCATCACAAGATAGTTGTTGCACAATTGGATGGGTATGTTGATATATAATAAGCCCATTCCAAAATATTTAACGGTGAAAATAAGAATAAGAACATTTTTCCCAAGCCCGCTAAGCTTTTTCCAGCTATCCCTTAAAGAAACTCCTGCTAAAAACGGCAGCGTCACAAATTTCAATATCTCCGCACTTTGCACTGTTAACGTCTCGTCCATTGTTTTCGGAATCGTCCAATAAACCATAATGATAATAAATAGAAAAACTCCGGGAATCCCGTTTCGATTCCATTTTTCAAAAAAGCCTGGAACCTTCAATTGTAAAAATCGCGCCATTAAAAATCCAGAAAAAACGAGCAATGGCATTTGCATATGCATGTGAACGATCATAATTGATTCCAATAAATGAGCAACAGGGGGAAGCGCCAAAACGATATAAATCAATAAACCATAAACAGCCTGTTTCATTGCTTACTCCCCCGTTTCCCTTTTAAGGATGGCAGCAACCTTCTTAGCCGCTTCCTCTGTCTTTTTATAATCCATGACATCCACTAATTGACCTTTCGGATCCACTAAATAGAACGCGGAATTATGAGTGAAATTTCCATATCCATCTGGAATTACAATGACACCAAATGCTTTTAACAGGGAATCCAACTCCGCTTTATTGAGAATCCGGGCCATTCTCCAGGTTTCCCCGTCGCTATGAAAATAGCTGCGATATTTTTCAAGTGTTCCCGGATCATCTCTCGCCGGGTCAAAACTAATACTTAGAAACACGATATCTTTCCCGAAATATTTCTGTGGCAGCGCACTATACACTTTCGACATGTTCATTTCCAATTGCGGACAAACCGTGGTACAGGATGTATACAGAAAGGTAATAAAAACATATTTACCTTTAAATTCAGAAATAGAATAATCCCGGCCTTTGCTATCCTCTAAGGTTACTTTGGGGAACTTCGGCTTATCCTGCACCAGTTTATTGACCCGTGCCGTTTCGGCCGTAAAAGCACTAAACCCATTGGTTCCGATGTAGAAAAGTGTTATGCCAAATAAAAGGACAATAATATACGCCATTATTGTACGCCAATCCTTGATCATCACGATCACTTCCCAAATCTATTTACTTGGCTCGGTTAAACTTAGTTGTTGATTTGCGCTCCAGGTGCGAGCGGTTCGCGGGCGTGCCGTGGAGCCTCCTCGGCGCTTTGGCGCCTGCGGGGTCTCCCCTGCCCCGTACTCCCGCAGGAGTCTTTGCACCTTCCACTCCAATCAACAATGTCCTTTAATACAGCCTTTTACTAAAAAAAGGAGATAGCCCACCAATTCGAGCTATCTCTTTTTCAAAAATCACCAAGTTTTGAAAGGTGGTGATCCCGGAGGTGCATTGACGATAAACTCCGTTAACGGAATAACATATGCCATCGCCACCACTAACAGCATCACGATAATCCATAATCCCCAGCGTTCGGTCCAATATGGAGTGGCTGATCCATCTTCTTCCGCCTCCGCAATTGGGAATTCGGTTTCTCCCTTAGGAGCAAAAAACATCATGTTGATTACGGCATACACTTGAAGAATCACACCGATGACTAACAAGGTTCCGCCAATGGCCAAGAACATTAAATATGGATCCCAACCTAATGCTGTGGCGTTATCACCATACGTGGTATATGAAGTCCTGCGTGGTGAGCCTAGTAGGCCGACCGTATGCATAGCCCCTGACATTAACACCATACCGACTGTCCAAATCCAAGTTTGGATAACACCTAGGCGATTGATTTGTGGGGTTAACACCCGTTTTGAAATATACGGAACTAACCAGTAACTAATGCCAAAGAACGTCATGGCAACAGTCATGCCTAATGTTAAGTGGAAATGGCCTGCAATCCACATTGTATTATGAACAACCTGGTCTAATTGGTTCGTTGTTTGCGCGATACCGCCGGCACCTGCTGGAATAAAGGCAGCCATCGCAATGAATGGTGCTAGGAAACGAACATCTCCCCATGGCATCTTTTTATACCAGCCGATGAATCCTTTTCCGCCTTGCTTTCTTGCAGTCCGTTCAAATACTGCAAACATGGCCCATGCTGTCATTAATGACGGGAAGCCGATTGCTAAACTCATAAATACATGCAGGAACTTAACAGATTCAGAAATACCTGGGTCAATTATTTGATGGTGGAATCCACCCGTAATGTTCATGACCACCAAGCCGATAATCACGACGCGTGTCAGGGTATCACTCCAGCGTCTTCCGCCCATTAGTTTTGGAACTACGACATACCAGGCAGAAGTAGCGGTTAAATACCAAATATTAACTAGCGTATGGCCGAAGGCCCAAAATAGAGTACGAGCAAGCATAACATTGATTGTTTTAACCCAGCCGAAGGACCATGGGATAATCAACACGATTACTTCGACTGCTACAGGTAAAAGAGCAAAGAACAATAGGACAAACACACCAGTTGCAAAGTATGAAAGAATCGGAACATGCTGCCCTTTATGATTTTTTCTTCAATTAGCTACTTGAATGAATGCTCCAAAACAGCAAGCCCAAACGCCTAATACGATAAAGACTAAACCAATATAAAAGATTGGTGCGGCTGCCATTGGCGGATAAAAGGTATACATAACAGATGCATCGCCCATTAAAATCGGGATCACCGCTAAAACAAATCCAATGATCTTAAGACCAAATCCAGTCCAAGCGATCTTTCTTACATTAGGAAGAAGTCCGCCTAAATTATGAGACATGGCTGCATAAAAGTAACCAATCGTGAAGAAAGCCGTTAAAACAACCACCAATAATAGACCGTGTGAGGTTAAAACTTTATAATAATTGAGCCAGGTTGGCAGCTCCAGCAGGCCTGCCCGGTTTAAGCCTTGAAGCAGCCCTAACAGTCCGCCTAAAAATAATGCGGCAAAGGCGACAAAAATATATGATTTCGATAATCTCGCATCCTCATTGCTGATTCCCATTACTCTATTTGCATTTTCTTTTAATGTATTCAATTTTGCTGTTTGCACGTTGATCCCCCCCTTTATTTAACCGTAATCGTGGTACTCATCATCTGGTGGCCTGCACCGCAATATTCATTACATAACACTAAATATTTTCCTGGCTTATCAAATTTCTGTGTGATTTTTTGAATGTGGCCCGGCGGCACCATTGCATTCAAATTGGTTCCGGCCACTTCAAATCCATGAACAACATCCTTTGAAGTTAAGGTAAAATGTACAGTTGAACCGGCTGGTACTTCAATATTGCCTGGATTAAAACTGAATACCTGCAGCGTCATCACCACGTTGTATTCCTTTTCGCCCACTTTGGTAATCCCCGGCTTATCGAATGGCGCCGTTTGATCGACTTTTTGCGGGTCGATGAGCTCTTTATTGCTTGGGGGTGCCATATCTAACGAAAAGGCTTGGTAGCCCGTGATCAGCATAAAAATTACAATGATCCCAAAGCTTATGCTCAGCCATATCTTTTCATCCAAATGCATTTTCATCTCTTTTCCCCCCTAAACCCTATCCATATATAGCCCGAAGAGGACTAAATACGTAAATAGAATGACAGCAGCGAGGACTCCTACGGAAATCCAAGTTCCTACATTCGTCTCTTTTTCTGCCTTTTTTTTCTGGTTAACTTTTGTTGCTCCCACCAAAATCAACCCCTTTAATTACTTTAATATTTCTTACCTTCATCATAATTGGGAACGATTTTCACTGAAGTGAACTGCATCACACGAAAATGGCAATTTTAAAAAATCGGAGGCATTTTGCTTGACTTAGAGGAAAAAGTAGTGCTTCAAACCGCGCTGTTATCACGGTTTCTAACGTGGCTATATGGAAAATGAACAAAAATGACAAATCCGTGAACAAAAAAACTGCCTCCATTCGAGGCAGTTTTTAAAAAATCGGTAGGGTTACAATAACCGTTAACAGAAAAATAATCATGATATAATTCACGGAATAGAGAAAAACAAGACGGGCCCATTGCTGATCATTTTTTGTAAAGAATCCTTTGATGCTCACAGCTAACCAGCCAACATTAAGCAATGAAGAAATGACAACAAACTTCATCCCGATCGGCACTAGGAAAAATGGCAAAGGAAGTAAGCAGGCGGCATAAACAAAAATTTGCCGTTTCGTAACCGTAAACCCGCGCACCACCGGAAGCATTGCGACCCCTGCCGCTTTATATTCGTGATATTTCCTCATGGCAATCGCATACGTATGCGGCATTTGCCAAATAAACAAAATCAGAAACAACATCATCGGAACAATGTGAAAACCAGATTCAATCGCCGTCCAGCCAATTAAAGGAGAAACCGCACCCGAAACACTTCCGATGATCGTATTAAAGGTATATTTCCGTTTCGACCACATCGTATATAAAAACACATAAGTGAACCAGCCAACAAAGGCATAAATGACTGCTTCAATCGTGGTAAAAAGCAAAAGAGCGAACCCCATAATCGTAAAAGCAATTCCCATTGTTAATACCATTTTTAAAGAAATATTTCCCGTTACCGTTGGCCGATGTTTCGTTCTGTCCATGACGGAATCAATATCAACATCGTACCAGTTATTGAGGACAAGGGCTCCGGCCATCACCAGCGTACTTCCCATCATCGTTAGTAAAAAATCCCCCCAATGATTGGCTAAGGATGAATTCGTAAAATATAACGCCAACCAGAATCCGGAAAAGACAGGCAGTACGTTGGCAATTAACACACTTGCTTTAAAAAGGGCTTTTAAATCTTTAATCAGACTGGTTGGTTTTTCAGCACACGATAATGAGGTCCTCTGTATTTGATAAGGCAATCCATCCCGGCTCATCGCTTTCCCACCTTCCCCCTAAATTTTTTGTAGTTTTATTCCATTAAAACATACATCCAAAAACACATATATGATTTACATCACTCTTGTGTTGTTTTCTAGTTTAGGGCCAAGCTCTTTAAATTTATGGGTATTAAAAAACTAAAAAAAGACGACCTTTAGCATTCAATAGGTTTGAATGAAAGTCGTCTTTTAAAATTTAAGGATAATTAAGGACATTTTCCTTACTTCCAAGGCTAGTTTTGTCCTTAAGAAGCGTTATTAAGGACATTTTACTTGCTCCCGAGGCTAGTGTTGTCCTCAAGTGGCGTTATTAAGGACATTTTGCCTGCTCCCGGGGCTAGTTTTGTCCTTAATGACCGAAGAAGAATGCCTAGGACTATTTTCAGCGCCCTTTAAATTTAATTACTTTTTCTTATTTATATAACCCGGACGTTAACAATACCCGCAATCTGCTTAATTTTTTCCTCCAAGCTAGGAATGATATCGCCGTTTACTTTGTTATCAATATCAATGATGGTATAGGCATAATCCCCTCGGCTTCTGTTGACCATGTCTGCGATGTTCAATTGGTAGCTTGAGATCGCAGAGGTAATCTGGCCAACCATATTAGGAACATTATGATGGAAGGCTGCGACACGGCGCTTTCCGGTATATGGCAGGGAAGCGTTTGGAAAATTGACTGAGTTTTTGATGTTTCCTGTCTCAAGAAAGTCCTTCACCTGACGGGCCGCCATAATCGCACAGTTTTCCTCCGATTCTTGAGTAGAAGCACCAAGATGAGGAATAGGAATAGCATTTTTCATTTTTAGCACATTTTCATTCGGGAAATCGGTGATATACTTGCCAACCACACCGCTTTCCAGGGCCGCGGCCATATCAGCTTCATTCACAAGCTCGCCGCGTGAGAAATTCAATATATGAACGCCTGGCTTCATCAGGCTAAAAGTGGCTTGATTAAACATTTCCCTTGTATCATCCGTTAACGGAACGTGGACCGTAATATAATCAGACTCTGCAAACAACTGATCAATCGTCATCGCTCTTTGAACATTGCGGGACAAGTTCCAAGCCGTATCAACAGAGATGAACGGATCAAACCCAATCACATCCATATCTAAATCAAGCGCATCATTTGCAACAAGCGCGCCGATCGCACCCAGGCCAATAACACCTAGGGTTTTCCCCTTAATTTCTTTTCCGACAAATTGCTTCTTTCCTGCTTCTACAAGCTTTGGAATTTGCGCACCCTCGCCTTCCAATGTCTTGGTCCAGGCAATTCCCGCAAAAAGATTTCGGGATGAAGCCATCAAAGAAGTCAGCACCATTTCTTTTACCGCGTTCGCATTCGCACCAGGGGTATTAAAGACAACGATTCCTTGGTCCGTACATTGAGTAACCGGAATATTATTGACACCCGCTCCTGCACGAGCAATGGCTTTGACCTTGTCGCCGATTTCCAATGTATGCATGTTAAAGCTTCGAACCAAAATAGCATCTGGGTTTTCACAGTCATTATCGATAGCAAATTGACCCTTTTGAAAAACCTTAAGCCCGCTTTCGGCAATATTATTAAGCGTTTTAATCGTTTTTACCTTTTCTAAAGTTGTTGTGTTCATCCTTATTCTCCCCTTTTCGCTTGTGGTGGTTTCCTAGAAAACAGAAAGAGGCAAGGGATAAAATCCCTTACCTCTGCCCAGGCGAACGGCTGCGACACTATGTGCTCCCTCACGGTGATCCGTGTTTCGCCAGTTACACATAGCCTTTTTCATTTATTCTAATTTACCAAATTGTCAATCAACTTTCAACCCCTAAAATAATTGTTCTTAGGTTACATCAAACTTTTGTGGCTTCTTTGCAGCCGCCGACTGATGCTTTGACCCTAGCAAATTAACAACAATGACACCGGCAATCGCAATCGCGCCGCCGTTAATCGAAATCAGAGTTGGCCATTCATTCAGCCAAATTCCCGCAACGAGTATAGCAACTACCGGTTCAATATATAACATGCTCGTAACAGAGCCAGCCCTTCCCGCCCCGAGTGCGATTGCCCATGTGACATAACCGATTGCTGTCGGAAATATCCCAATATAAAGCGCAGATAGATTAGCCTCCATTGTAGCATGCTTGATATCGTCAAACAGCCCTGGGAAAAATATAAAAAATGGCAGCGTTCCGGCCCATGTGAAATAGGCGGTTAATTCCATTGAGGTATAGCGTTTCAAAAGTGGTTTTTGATAAGCAAACAACACCGACGTTGCCACAGCGGCCATGAGCACCAAATAGGAGCCTTTTGATATTTGAAAGGACGGACCTGCTGTTGCCATTGTTATCAATCCAATCCCAATAAAACCTAAAGCTAATCCAATCCAGCCAAAGAACCCCATGCGTTCTTTTAAAATAAATACCGAAATAAGTGCGGTAAAAATGGGTGCAGAAGATACTAACATACCTGCCGTTGCGGCTGATACGGTTTGTTCACCAAACGTAACCCCAATATGGTAAATACTGATGCCGACCCATCCAAGAACCAATATTCGCAGCAGATCCTCTTTTTTCGGCAGCCTGAATTTTGTCCCCGGCCATAAGGCATAAACAGCAAAAAGGGCCGATGCAATTAAGTAGCGGCTGAGAATCAAGTGTCCGGAGGAATAGCCCCCCTGCAATCCTACCCGAATCGCCGCAAAGGTCGAGCCCCATATAATGACAGTGATGGATGCCATGATAAAAGCTTTGGTGTTCAATTCTTCTCACCTCAATCCAATATATACAACCTCAAGATTATCATGGGAGAAGAATAGTTACAATAGTTTGAATTGTCGGGATTTCAGGTTCATTTACCGTAGAAGCATAATTTTTTTCTTTTGGGTAATGAAACAGTCCTACTCGTATGTTTCTATTAAGTTAGTCCAAAATGTACTCACTTTACCATTTCCATATTTTATACATATCACTCGTGTCATAATTTTGCTAAACTAAATAGCAATTGTAATAAACTTTGTAAGTTTTTAGGAGGTTTTTTTATGAGATCTCAAAAAAGGAAAAGTAAAAAATGGATGAAAGTGACCAGTGCCATTCTTGCCATTATGTTACTAGGTGGAGCAGCATACGGGTACACTGTATATAAATCTTTAAATAACGCGGTTGAAACAATGCATCAGCCGATTGAACGAACACAATCTGCAAAAAGGGAAAAGCCTGTCGAAGTGAAGGCTAAAGATCCATTTTCAGTCTTAATGCTTGGTGTGGACGAGCGTAAAGGAGACAAAGGCCGCTCTGATACGATGATTGTGTTAACCGTCAACCCTAACAACAATTCCGTGAAAATGCTCAGCATTCCGCGTGATACCCGAACCGAGATTGTCGGAAAAGGGAAAGAAGACAAGATTAACCACGCCTACGCTTTTGGAGGAGTTCCAATGGCGATGGATACCGTTGAAAACTTTCTTGATATTCCAATTGATTATTACATTCAAGTCAATATGGAGGGCTTTACGGAAATGGTCGATGCCGTTGGAGGCGTTACGGTCCAAAATGACCTTGATTTTACCCAAGATGGCATTCATTTTGCCGAGGGCAAATTAACGCTAAACGGCAAAGAAGCCTTAAGCTATACAAGAATGCGACATGAAGATCCTAGAGGTGACTTTGGCCGTCAATCAAGACAGCGGCAAATCATTGAAGGAATCGTCAAGGAAGGCGCGAGTCTTTCAAGCTTAACCAAGTTTTCCGATATTATTACCGTCCTTGGTAATAACGTTAAAACGAACCTGACATTTGATCAAATGGTCGCCATCCAACAAGGCTATAAGCACGTAGGAACTTCGATTCAGCAAATGGAATTAAAAGAACAAGGAAAAATGATCAATCACGTCTATTATGGATTGGTTTCAACTGAAGAAAAGCAGCGCGTGAGAAATGAATTGAGGACACAATTAGAATTATCAGGGAATAGCGAAAGCTGATTGGATAAGATCCAATCAGCTTTTTTACATCCTTTTTTTCAAAAAGATTAAAATTAGATGAAAAAAGATTAAAAATGGTTAAAAATTTTAATTTACTTGTTTGATATTTTAATAGTAAAATACTCTAGAATCAGATAAATAGGGGGCACTACATTGAAAAAAACATTAAAAGCTGTAACATTAGTAGCAGGTCTTACACTCCTTTCTTCACCAGTATCATCCTTCGCAGCAACTAGCGGCACCACTGCAGTTCAGTACCATAATCAGTGGGTAAAGAAAGGCACTTACTGGACATATTACAATGCAAAGGGAGCTTTACAAAAAGGCTGGCTGGCGTTGAACAACAAGTGGTATTACTTTGATGCAAATGGCTACATGAAAACGGGCTGGGTTTCAGTCAGCAACAAATGGTATTATTTCGATGCCAGCGGTGCCATGAAAACCGGCTGGGTTAAGGTTTCCACTCAATGGTATTTCCTTGATGCATCAGGTGCAATGAAGACCGGCTGGGTGAAATCTGGTTCTGATTGGTATTATATGAATCCAAACGGAGCAATGAAAACTGGCTGGCTGCTAACAGGCGGCAAGTGGTACTACTTAAATCCTACTTCCGGCAAAATGGCGCTTGGCTGGAATAGCATTAACGGAAAAACTTATTATTTCTACAGCAATGGAAGCATGGCAGCCAATACAACGATTGAAGGTAAGCAAATTGGTGCTGACGGTGCTGTTATACAAGGTAACCCAACATTAAATAAATTGAACGAAGTTGCTGCTTCATACGGCGTAACAGTTGAATTTGACGCAGAAACAGAGGCGTACTATTTATACCATGGTGAAGAAATCATCGGGTTGGTTTTTGCTGATGGGTACGTAGATGGTGATTCAGCATATGGAGAGTTATTGAAAAAAGTGGCCCTTACATTAGGTTTACCGGCAACTGAAGCTCAGTTAAATGATTACGTTTCACAAGCTCAAGCAAGTGAAACTGGTGAAATCGATACTGGCTCTATCTATATTTATGCAGATGAAACTGAACTATTGATCGTATGGGGAGATACTTATTCAGCTGAGTAAGACCCTTATCTTTAAACCACCCACTTTGCTGGGTGGTTTTTGTTGTTTTAAAAAAATCTTTTGACCATTCAAAAAAAAAGACCTATTCAGCTTCTGAATAAGTCATTTTTAAACCATTTATTTCTTACGAGCCGCTACCACAAGCGCGCCCAATGATAACACCACTGAAATAATCGACAAAATCAATGGAAGTGAATTAGAATCTGAGTCTTCCTTAACGTCTGCTGCTTTAACCTCTTCTTTTTTCGGTTCTTCCATTTTCGCATCATGATGATCAGCCTCGGCTGCGCCCGCCACGATATCCGTAATCGAATGAGGGGAATCCGCTCCTTCGTCACCTGTCCATTCTACAACACTGCCGTCTTTGTAATATTGAAAAGCATCCCAAGCAGCCTTGCCTGCAGTGTCAGGGTTTTTCCCAACGAACGTGAAGGATTGGAATTGTCCAGGCAAAATACCCTCGCCAGTTGCTTCAAACGTAAATGTTTTAACAATGCCCTTTTCATCTTTTTCATCGGAATACTTCCAGCCAGGAACCGGCTGGTATGACTTAATTTCAATTCCGGCTGGCGCCTTAATGGTAACCTTTGTCGTCGCTGATTCTTTTTCAACTGGAACCTTAACGGTATACGTTTCCCAGGCACCTGTTGTTGAAGTTTTTGGAACGACCGTCACGTGCGCACTTGCGACACTCGCGAATAAGAATAACCCTAAAACTGTTGGTAAAAATGCTTTTAAAATGCGTTTCATCCTCATATCTCCTCTATTATTGGCTCCCTACAAGAACCCTAAAATCAGTATCCATTGTTTCTAAATCCTTGGTCAGGACGTGAACACGGACGTTCCAGCGGCCCGACATATTAAAATTCAACCCTATTGAGCTGTATTTGCCATCCTTGATCTTCGATAAACGGACCGTGTCTTCCCCCATCTCCATTTCAAGCGAAGTAAACGTCAGCGTGACCTGCTCAACCGCCTTAATCGGTCGGCCGTTCCGGTCTTTCAAGGATACCTCGAAGGTATTTTTTCCAATGACATTGGGTGTCGCCGCAAACGTGATGCTGCTTCCTTTAACTTTATTCGTTTCCTTCACAGGCCCGGGCGACGCCATTGCGGTCGGCAGATTCGTCAGGATAACAGACAGAATCAGAACGATGATTCCGGCTGACATTTCCCCCCATAACGAACGTGCAATTCCATTATCATTATTACGCTTTCCTTTTAAAAAATTAACCCCCGCAAACAGCACCATGATGACTAGGAGCAGCACCTTACCAAGCAAAGCCTTCCCGTAATCCGTAACGAAAAGCGACCGCCAATTTGGAATGTACAGTAAGCTGCCGTAAACACCGGTTGCGGATAATATGATCACGATGGCAATTCCCCATTTGGAAAACCGGCGGACTGTTTCAAAATAGGCTTGTTTTTTTCGCAGTGGAAGCAAGGCAATTAGGGCTATTAAGCTGCCAATCCAAATGGATGCCGACAGTAAATGAACAAAGTCCATGACCAACGGAAGAAAACCGCTTTTGGAAGAGGCTGCGTGGCTGGTAAAGGTCTTCGTCCTTAACATCCCGATGCCAAAGGCAAGCGAAATCCATACCCATATTTGTTTTTGAAAAGGTTTATAACATACTAAAAATGTTGACGGCCAGAGAATCAGCAGCATCACAATGGCTGTGATCCATGTTTTCCCAAACACACTCTTCGTCAACAAATCCCCTAATACTTTAACGTGGAAGACCTTCCCCCACGATAAACCCGATTCAATCGTTGCCTGGAGCGGCAAGCTCATAATAATGCTGAAGCATAAGGCTATGAACGAATAGACGATTACTTTTGTAAAACGATTTCGAACCCATGTGTCCTGACTCAATTCCTTTGGAAGGATGAATAGGTAAAAGAACAGAATCCCGACAAATCCGGCGCTGCTCATATATTGCAGCCAGCGAATCAGGATTAAATCCAGTTTGGGCTTATACCCTTTTGACCCCTGAGTGGCGGCAGAACTTTTCGTATCGTGCCCGATTTGGAAAGGAATAACCCCTTCAACCGGGTGGCCATCACCGGATACCACTCTCCATTGGATGCTGTAGGTATCGTTTGGCAGGTTGCTATTTAAGTCCGCCTCGATGATGGAAGGATCATTCGAATTGATTCTCTCATTCTTTTGGTCCACCCGCTTTCCATTCGAATCAAACACCTCGATTGAATGATAATCAGGCTGAATTGGTTCATCAAACTGAATCGTTATTTTTTGCAGCGGTTCATCGAAAACCTCATTTTCTGTCGGCGTCGATTTTTTAATATAGGCATGGGCGGAAGGAAAGTTCGGAAATAGAAAAATAAATAGGACCGGAATAAGGAGAAGAAAATTCCTGCTTACTCTCATTCGACCATTCCCTCTCTATTGTTGCAGCAACAGCCCTTTTTGCCGTTCATTCTTGCTTGGGTTTCTTCAATCGCTTCCTCAAACGAAAGAATCATTCCGCCAAAACCCTTTTGAAATTGCTCGGCCTGTTTGAGCGAAGCAAACGTCAATACTTGCGGCTGGCAGCAATTCAAATTAAAATCCGCATCCATTAAAAAGTACGCCATTTTTGCGCTAATGGTCGTATTTTGAAGGAAATCCCGGCATATAATTTGCGAGACCTCTTTTTCAATATCTTTAAATCTTAATAACCCGCAATGTGGACAGCAAAGCTGTTCTACCCTTAAATCATGAGTGATAATTTGAAACGGATGACGGTTATTTCCTTCTTTGAGACAATATGTACATGCGGTTGAGGAAACATCCACAGCCGGCGCTAAACTGATTCCACCGGTAGTTTTGATGATTTTTTTCTCATCTATAAGCGGCTTAATGTCTCGATAAATAGTCATTTCAGAGACCTGGAGACGCTTACTGATTTCTGTAATCGAAAGCGTGCCTTCTTTTTTCAGCCATTCTAACAATTGTTGTCTCCGTTCTATTGGCAGCATTCTCGCACCCCCTATTGTTAGGTTAAATTACTTTTTCTCTATAAACAACATCTAAATGTGAATAGAATGTGAAAAAACAACAACCTTTTCACACTTTTTAACATGATATTAACAATATGCACCGTCTTGCAGGACTATGACTAAAGTTGGATAGGTAACATAATTCTCAAAAAAGTATCATATATTGCTTTTAAAAAAGGGGGAGAAGGCAATGGTACTTTTGTTAAGCATACTGTTAGTTTTTCTCCTAACGAGTTATGTTACCTACCTAACGTATCAAAAAAGGAAAAGGATCACCACAATGACGGGCATGATAATTAGCATGTCGAGCTCGATGATAGCAAGCGTCACCCTTGGGACGATTTTAGGCATCAGTCTCCAGGATAATGATTTAACCCTTCCCACAATTATCGCAGTAACGATAGGAATGCTGGTCGGACATCTAACTGGAAAACCCGTCTCCCTTACCGCCTCATTAAACGGCGTCCTATCGGGAATCATGGGCGGAATGATGGGGGCGATGCTGGGCGTGATGTTAAATCCCAACACCGCTGCTGCAATGATTTACTTTATCATCGTTGTCTTTGTTTTTGTTAATATTCTGCTCATTCTATTAATCCATGAACAAACACAACTCTATGGGAGGAAACCATAGAGTTGTATTTGTTATTCAAATTTATTGGGCGCCACCCCTTTTCATCAAAGAGCGGCTTGCATAGCCGCTCTTTTTTCTATTTAAAAAAATAATTCCTCTCCACCCTATCCTTGCCGCCGTTAAATTCCTATATAAAAGGTGAAAGGAGGTGAGAGACAATGGCACAAACGTTATTAGAAGGAACAAAGCTTCGAATCGTTTTCGAAGCCGGAATGGACGAAAAGGGCAAACAACTTTACAAAGCCAATACGTTTAGCAATATCAACAACCAAGCAACGGCTGACCAATTATACCAAGCAGCCCAAGCCATCACCGCACTAACCAGCGACGTTCTAAACAAAGTAGAGCGAAACGACAGCTCCGAAATCCTAGCATAGGATTAGGTGTCAATGGTGTCAGGCACTATCGATGTACATTTGTCCACCTGTAGTGGACACCATTAATAAGCGGTAACTTTATTGATAGGAGGTGAAGAAAATGGCTAAAACGTTGGAATTACAGTTTGGTACGGAGTTTGGCAAGACTGCTCGTTTTTCGATCGATAATCCAAAGGAACCGGTTGATGAGGCGGTTGTTAAACTTTCGATGGCACAAATTATTGCATCCGGGGTTTTCGCTTCTGCCAGCGGCAAGTTAGTGGAAGCAAAAGGAGCAAGGGTCGTCGACCGTAATGTAACTGAATATGAACTTGTTTAAATAGAAAAGCGGAAGTGCCTTGACCAGGGAAAAAAGCAGTTCATTTTTTCCTAGGGGTGACAAGCATAAGACAAGCCGGCGGAAAGGTTGTTCTTTACCTTTTCGACGGATTGGCTTATGACCTCGAGCCCCTAGGCGCTGCAGCTGGACAATTCTCAAAGTCGAAATTTATTTTTTCATATTAAAAAGAGGCCGGATTCTCGTCAACGATGAAGCCGGCCTCTTTTTACAAACACATAATTAGGAAAGGAGCGAATACCGTGGATCAGATTATCCCGATCATTAACGAGGTGGGATTCCCCATCGCGGTGACCCTCTTCTTGCTTTACCGCGTTGAGTCAAAGCTTGATATGGTCGTCCAGTCGATTCAGGATCTTCCCGACAAAATGAAAGTGTAATTTTGCATCAGTGGTTGTCGTAAAATATCTACGTGACTCAATTCGGTCGTGATCTGAAAAACGGTCACGTAGAAACGGTCTACGTGACTCAATTCGATCGTGATCTGAAAAAACGGTTACGTAAAAACGGTCTACGTGACTCAATTCGATCGTGATCTGAAAAACGGTCACGTAGAA
The DNA here is from genome assembly GCF_019969725.1 of Neobacillus bataviensis. The sequence goes on along the minus strand of NZ_JAHXYW010000010.1, from coordinate 88,484 downwards.
ACGGTCTACGTGACTCAATTCGGTCGTAATCTGAAAAACGGTCACGTAGAAACGGTCTACGTGACTCAATTCGGTCGTGATCTGAAAAACGGTCACGTAGAAACGGTCTACGTGACTCAATTCGATCGTGATCTGAAAAACGGTCACGTAGAAACGGTCTACGTGACTCAATTCGGTCGTGATCTGAAAAACGGTCACGTAGAAACGGTCTACGTGACTCAATTCGATCGTGATCTGAAAAAACGGTTACGTAAAAACGGTCTACGTGACTCAATTCGATCGTGATCTGAAAAACGGTCACGTAGAAACGGTCTACGTGACTCAATTCGGTCGTAATCTGAAAAACGGTCACGTAAAAACGGTCTACGTGACTCAATTCGGTCGTGATCTGAAAAACGGTCACGTAAAACAACTTATACAAATAATTTCGTTTCAAATAAATGAAATTACCCCCATTTTAAAATGGGGGTTTTGATTTCACTCAGGATTATCAATTGGTTTTCGTCGTGGCTGGGACCCAGCCAGTTTCTCCTTGGACCTTGGGTCAATCTCTTCCGTCCGCGTCTGCCAAATGCTGTATTTAATCGAATTTGGCGGATTTGTGCTTTCATTTGTCATCCATGCCCACCTCCATTAAATATAGTTTCTACAATAAATAATTTGGATTATAAGTGGAAAATTATATAAAAACATATTTTTAGGAGCTGAGTAAATGGATCTTTCCGTCATTTGGAAATCGTTAATTTTAATTGCAGCAGGGACTCTCCTGCTAAGAATTTCCGGCAGAAAATCGATTGCCCAAATGACCTTGGCACAAACCATTGTCATAATTGCCATTGGGACAATCATCGTTCAGCCAATTGTCGAGAAAAGTGTAACAAAAACCATCGCAGCTGCTGCCGTTTTTGTTGCAACTTTATTAATTTTAGAATACTTACAAATAAAGTTTAATTTTTTTGAAAAACTTCTAACTGGCAAATCCAAGGTTGTGATCGAGAATGGCGTCCTGAATGTGAAAGCTTTGAAAAAGCTGCGGCTGACCGTTGACCATCTAGAAATGCGGATGCGTAACGAGGGCATCGCAAAAATAGAGGATATAAAATACGCCACACTTGAACCTAACGGCCTGCTTGGATATGAACTAAAAGATGATGCCAAACCAGTCACAGTCGGCGAGCTCAAGAAAATCCTAGACCTCTATTTTCCTAAAGCGATTGCTGACAACACGGCAATAAATAAGGAACAGCCAAATATTTTCACAGAAATTAATCAACAATCCAAACAGGACCATCCGGACTACTTACAATAAGGTTTGCCCTTAAGTCCAAAAATGCAAAAGGCCCTCCTCACCTAGGAAGGGCTTTTCAGTGGCAATCTAAATTTGGTTTTCCCCTTTAACCCCATTAATAGAATAGCTGACGGTTATTTCGGCATTTAGGGAATGCGAAACGGAACAATATTTATCCTTCGACAATTGAATCGCCCGTACAACCTTATCCTCAGGCAGCTGCCCTTCTAGCGCATAATGAATGTTAATACCTGTAAACCGCTTTGGATGTTCCTCGGCACGGTCGCCTTTAACCTCCATATGAAAAGACGAAGGCTCAAGCCGCATCTTATGCAGGATGGAAATAATGTCGATTCCGGTGCAGCCCGCAACTGCCTGTAGCAGCAGTTCCGTCGGCCTGGCGCCGGAATTCTCTCCCCCTACCTCGGGAGCCGCATCCATGGTAATTTCATGTCCGGAAGGCGTCACACCCGAAAAGGCCATTTTCTCTTTCCATTTAATCGTTAACTCCATATCCATACCCCTTTCTCATGATATTCTTACCAATCGGGCAATTCCATATTTAAACTTTGTCTATTTTTCAAGGTGCTTTGTCTATTTTTCGGGGGTTTTGTCTATTTTTGAGGGCACTTTGTCTATTTATTTAGCCGCTTTGTCTATTTTTATGGCTGGATTGTCCATTTAAATAAAAATTGGAAATTCCCCCACCGATTACGGCTGAATTTCAAACAACGGCCTAACCTTCGCATCCGCGGCAATATGCTCTGGAAAAATAAACCCCATCGGATCGCGACCAAATACAATATCCATTTGCTTGAAACATACATCTACAAATTCCGAACAAATAAACGCCTTATCATCCTTGTGCTTGCCAATCCCTAAACCGACACGGGCCACAATCCTGGCGATTTCGTCTTTATCATAATTATAATTCAGCAAGTCTACTGCATTTCCGAGCATTTTATTGATTTTTCCTAAATCAAAATGAGGATTGCCCACCTCTTCATGCCGGGCCAGGTACAATTCACCTTTATACTTTTTGTTACTATTTTCATAATTATAAAGGTAATGAGACAACGGAACGGCCCTGACCCCATCATTCTCAACGCTTTCTAAAACTACTACGCGATCATTCCAATAGCATAACAAGGCCACATGGCTAAACATCGAATCTGAAACCTTTTTGATCAATTCACTAACAATATGGCGGCCGCTGCAAAATAACAGGTCCCCTGTCCTGATCTCTTGTCGTGCCAATTGATACGGCAGCTGCTTAACACCAATGAATTTACTTGTCCCCATCAGATATCCCCCTCAATAGTTCTTCCCTAAGGCATACCCCGCCATTTTTATATATTCATTAACGGTAATCATGATGCTTTTGTTATTACTCCACCATTTCGTCTTGTTAAAATAACGATCCTTCGCCCCGGCGTAATAAAGCTTGATTCCACTTTGTTTAAAGTCGCGGTCAAAAATCATTTTGACTCTTTTCATATGATAATTGGACGAAACCACAATGGCAGAATCGATTGGATAAGATTTAATGACCTTCCGGGTGAAATCAGCGTTTTCATAGGTGCTATCGGCACGTTCCTCCAAAATAATTGCACTTTCCGGAACCCCAAGCTTTAATGCATGCTCTTTCATCAACTCGGCAGCCGTCACATCGTTATAGATGATGCCGCCTGAAATAACAAAATACTTGCCATATCCCTGATGATACAACTCAGCGGCTTTTTCCACTCGTTCGCCGCGGTCCCCGCTTAAAACAATAATCGCGTCTGCCTTTTGTACAACGTCATCAACAGTCAGGAACTTCCCGGCATTCACCAGCAACAGGAGCAATACCACTACCAACGCTATTAAAATAGTAAATCTCTTTTTAAGTTTAATCATGATATTAACCAAATTCCTTACTAATGAACTTATAAAACTATTATATCCAAAAGAAAGGCCGAGTCCAAAGTGGTTGGCAAAACAACTTTGAAATCAGCCCTTTTGTGTAAGCAACTTTTTACTTTTAGTTAATCCTTTTGTCTTAATCGCTGCACAAGGGCCAAAGATCCTCCAAGGATTAGGAACAGGATACCTGCATGCAGCCAATTATACACGCTCGTTGCCGTCTTCGGTAATTCCGAATCTGAACTATTTCAAAAAATTCGTTTGGTAGATATTTCAAGTTTTTGCACATAATTCATTTTCCCCAACAAACGAATAAATTTTTTCAAAAGGAGAAATATAACTAAAAAATGGTAAGGTGAATGTTTTGGCAAAAATGATTAAACCAATAAAGATTGGTTCCAAAAAAACTACTCCCGTCGAAAAACTTTTAGTATCAGAAAAAGTTTCCGTATCCGAAAAACTAACGGCAGCCGAAATAGGGAAGCTTTGGGTAACTTATATGGGAAATAGCATGTCTAGATGTATTTTAAGATACTACCTGCAGCACGTAGACGATGTAGATATAAAAAAACTGCTGAATCATGCTCTATCGTTAGTAACGGAATTTTTGAGTTCAATAGAAGGAATTTTTAAAAAGGAAAACTTTCCGATCCCTGCTGGTTTTTCTGATGAGGATGTAAATCTTGATGCTCCCAGATTATTTGAAGATCAGTTCTACGTCCATTATTTAAAATATATCGCAAAAACGGGGCTCAGCATTTATAATGTGGCGATTCCTCTAATGTATCGAGAGGATGTAAAGGAATTTTTTATTCACTGCTTGAATTCCACCATTGAATTGATGGAACACATCAATGATTTATTAATGGAAAAAGGCTTTATTATGAAACCGCCTGCCATACCGCTACCAGAAAAGGTAACATTCGTCCATCAAGATTTTCTAAATGGGTATTTTGGTCAAGTACGGCCCTTACACGCTTTAGAAATCACCCATCTTTATGACAATATTGAAAATAACGTGACGAGCAAAGCGCTGATCTTAGGTTTTAGTCAAGTAGCAAAATCGGAAAAGGTCCGAGATTTATTTTTAAAAGGCAGAGATATTACACATAAAGATTTAGATCGGTATATGCATAAGCTGAATGAAGAAAACTTACCTGCGCCGTCATTTCTTGACCATTTAGTCACAACATCTACCCATGCTCCCTTTTCGGATAAATTAATGCTGTTTCATAAGGTAGATATGTTCTCAATGAAGATTCGGTCATTTGGAAATTCTGCAGCTGTAAATGGACGACATGATATCGGGTTCATGTACACAAGAGCGTTAATGAATATCTCATTGTTTGTAGAAGAAGGGGCAAAAATCATGATTAATAACGGCTGGATGGAACAGCCGCCCGAAGCGGTCAATCGGGAGAACTTAGCATCAAAATAAAATGTGCTTCCCGTTTAATCTATGAAAAACTTGTCCATCCTTATAGTAAGAAATAGATTAAAAATTTGGGAGGCTTCAAGATGGGGAGAGAATTAATAAGTATTTTTAATGAGCTAAAACTAGTTAAAAATAAGGAACTGAATGAATGCAATGAGGAGCTTAGCAACGAAAATTATAACTCCATCGTCAAAAAAGCACTGCTTGCCTACAAACACGAACTTCTAGAGAATCTCGAAATGTATGACCACTATCTTGATTTAAAATAAGAACTATAAAAACAAAAGACTCCTGTAAAATGGAGTCTTTTGCTTTCGAAAAAATCCATGGGGGGAGTTCCTTTTACTCGCTAAAAAGTTTGAAATACTCGCCAAATTTCTATTTTACTCGCCGTTTAACGAATTTACTCGCGAAATTTCCTATTTTACTCGCCAACACCAAAACAAAAAAACCAAAGGAATATATCCCTTGGTTCAAACCTGAATTAATTTCACCATTTGCCCAGGCTGCAGTAAGGAAAGCAGCGGCAAATCGGATTCGATAACCCTACCAACTACATTCACCCGCTCATCAGCCGGCAGATCATGAAGCGCGATTTGCACCTCGCCACGATAACGGCCATAACGGTCATTGTCCATCGTAATCGTTCCCTTTGGCCGCTCCCCCGTATTCTCAGGGACTACTGCCTCCGAACTTCTCGTATCCATGAATCTTAACACATCGCGGGAAAAATCAGGACGTAGCCGGAACTCACCTTCTTGGAAACCTTCAACGTGAATCGGAATCAGGCCATTATGATCAAAATCCAATAACCTCCCAAGAAGCTTCTCACTTACCTCGGGATCGCCGATATAAACATCACAGGCACCAGCTCGGAACAACTCCAGTGCTGCCACAAACGGATCAACACCACGATGCGCTTCCAAAGTCGGCAGTCCTTCAAACAGCGGACCGCGTTTCTCGCCGTCCCCAGGAATATACGCACTAACCGGAATGCCATACCGTCCAAAAAGTTCATTTTGCGCTCTAAAAAAGGATTCCGATAATCCCGTTTCGCGCCTTGGATAGAAATTATGCCAGGCAAGCAGCTGACTTGCCTCAAGCCCGCCATCCAACAGCGCCCTCAGCTCTTCTTCAAACATAATGCTGGCATTAAGCGCGAGCTTAAAATCCTTCGCTAACTCCAAAATCGTTTCATTATCAAAAAAATCATCCAGTCGTAAACCGCCAACCCCTAAGGATTTTAACGAAGACAGGCTCTCCAATCCCAAATGCGCAGGCGTTCGCGCCGACACATCCGCATAAACCTCGATTCCAGCTTCCTTTGCGGTTTGCAGCAATCTTTTCGCACGACCCGCTAAATCCCCGGACTCTTCAGGGATGTGAAGCGAGGTAAACGCCCGCTTCACACCCATTTCTCCTGCCAAAATAATCCGCTCTTCCGCCAAAGGATCATTTAAATAGAAGGAAATGCCGATCAATCAAATTCACCAGCCATCTCATCCTTGAAACCGAATAAATACGTGAACAGAAAACCAGCTGCATAAGCAATAACGACTCCTACTAAATATAGCAGCACCTGACCAGTTACAACTAGGAAGGCAAGCGGTAAACCAGATACCCCTACTGCGATCGTCGCTACATGGAAGGCTGCCTGGAAGGCACCGCCGACACCGGCTCCTAAACAAGCCGTTAAGAATGGACGTCCTAATGGCAGCGTCACACCGAAGATTAACGGCTCACCGATACCAAGAATACCGGCAGGAAGTCCCCCGCCAATCGCTCTTTTTAAGCGAGTTTTCTTTGTTTTAAAATAAATCGCAAATGCCGCACCGACTTGGCCTGCACCGCCCATTGCCAGGATTGGAAGAAGCGGGTCATCGCCTAATGAATTGATCAATTCCAGATGAATTGGGGTTAAGCCTTGATGCAAGCCCGTTACAACGAGCGGCAGGAAGGTTGCCCCAATGACGAAGCCTGCAACAATCCCACCCATATCAAGTAAGGACGTTAATCCTTTTGTAATTGCATCGGAAATAAAACCACCAAGCGGCATAAAAACAAGATAAGTTACAATACCAGTAATCAATAATGCAACCGTTGGTGTAATAAATAAATCAAGTGATTGTGGAACAAACTTGCGAACTCGTTTTTCAACAAGGGCAATGAAAATAGCGGCAAATAGGACACCGATCAAGCCCCCGCGTCCAGGAAGCAGCGCTGTATCAAACAATTTGATGCCTGCAACAGCTGGGTTAATAATTAAGATACCGGCAATCGCTCCAAGTGCTGGTGAACCGCCGAATTCTTTTGCTGCATTGATCCCCACTAAAATACCAAGGTATCCAAACAAACCGCCGCCAATGACAGACAAAATCGTAGCCAGCTGCGAATCTCCTGCCAGCCATCCCGCCTGAACGATCGCTTTCGTGATCCCTGTGATCAAACCGGATGCGACAAGAGCCGGGATTAACGGAATGAAAATACTAGAGATTTTTCGTAAAAATAGTTTAAATGGAGTGGCATTCTTTTGGTTAATTTCCGCCTTTTTGCTCGCGGCCTTTTCTTTCAAATTAATTCCGCCTGCTGCATCTATTAATCTGCCAAACTCCTCAGTCACTTTATTTACTTTTCCAGGGCCAAGGATAATTTGCAGAGTTTCCTCTTCGACTACCCCAATGACCCCTTCTATTTTCTTAATGGCCGCTTTATCGATAATCGAATCATCATTCGGTGTGACACGAAGTCTTGTCATACAATGTGTGTAATTGCCGATATTCGCAGGGCCGCCTAATTGTTCGAGAATCTTTTCTGCTAAAATTTTATTTTCTCCAGCCATGTTCTTTCCCCTCTCTCTGTTGTTTTATTTTTTAAAAAAAGTCAACGGAATGGACGTCACATCACCCCCCGAAAGGACTATTTACCTTCCTTAATAAACCGGATGGCTTCTCTTGTTTTATCAATCGAGTTGATTGTGTCTTCATATTGAACCGTAGCCATCGATAAAAACAAAATATCCATGATATATAACTGGGCAAGCCGTGATGACGTGGCGGCACTTCGGAAAGGCGCCTCGCCAGAATAAGAGGTAAACAGTTTAATATCCGCCAGGGATGAGACCGATGATTGTCCGTATTTCGTTAAACCAATCGTTTTCACGCCGCGTTCTTTTGCCAGTGTCATAATTTTTATCACTTCAGAGGTTTCGCCTGAATGGGAGATCCCAAACACGACATCCTCCTGACTGGCATTCGCGATTAAAGTAGCGACAAGATGGGTATCCGTGAAAGCGGTCGCATTTTTATGAATCCGAAGGAGCTTTTGTTGAGCGTCCTTCGCAATAATGCCAGATGCGCCAATGCCAAAAAAATGAACATTTTGCGCAGCCGACAAAGTGTGAACAGCACGTTCCAATTCCTCATAATTGATCATCTCTTCGGAATCGCGGATACTTTGGATGCTGTTCGAGGTCGTCTTCTGAACAATCGAGAAAAACGATTCACCCGGCTCGATATCACGATAGCCTTGTTCGACCGGCTTCACTAAATCCCCAGCGATCCTCACTTTTAAATCTTGAAAACCATTTAATCCTAGTGACTTACACAATCTGATAACCGCGGCACCGCTTGTATGGGCCTGCACGCCAATGTCCTGCACGGTGCTGTTTAAAACCGTTTGCGGATTCTCAAGAATAAACTCAGCAATTTTTCGCTCTGAAGCCGGAAGCTGTTCCAGCATATTTTGAATCATTTTTAAACCGCCTGCTGCCACACCAAGGACCACCTTTTACATTTGGATTGCTTTTTTTACATAACCGTTTGCTTTTATTAATAATTGTTCTGCTTCTTGTTTCGTTGTATTCGTCTTAATCATGACAATTGCCGTTTTCACCTGCAAATCGGCTTGTTCTAATGTTTCGGAAGCCGTTTCATAGGAAACTCCGGTAATTTTGCGGATGATGCCAATTGCGCGTTCCTTCAGCTTTTGGTTGCTCACATGAACATCCACCATCAAATTTTCATAAGCTTTTCCTAAAAGAATCATCGAGGAAGTGGAAATCATATTCAAAATCATTTTGTGGGCTGTGCCCGATTTCAGACGCGTCGAACCGGTTAATACCTCTGGACCGACAATGACTTCAATGGCTTGATCGGCTTCTTTGCTAATCGCCGCATTTTTATTGCAGGAAAGTGCGACGGTTTTCGCGCCAAGGCTACGTGCATAGCGTAGCGCTCCAATCACATAAGGCGTCCGGCCGCTGGCTGCGATGCCGATGACGGTATCGTCCTTTGTCAGCCCCAACTCTTTCAGGTCACGCTCGCCAAGCTCTGGCTGGTCCTCTGCCCCTTCTACTGCTTTTAAAAATGCGCCCTCTCCCCCTGCAATCAGACCTTGAACCATTTCAGGATCCGTGCTGAAGGTCGGCGGACATTCGACGGCATCCAGTACGCCTAAACGACCGCTCGTGCCTGCGCCCATATAGATGAGGCGTCCGCCTTTTTTAAAGGAAGCTACTACAAATTGAACTGCTGCCTCCACTTCTGGCAACACTTCCTTGACCGCTAATGCGACCAATTGATCCTGCTCATTCATGATTCGTAATATATCAAAAGGATTGGCTGTATCGATCTGCATCGATTGTTCATTTCGCGATTCTGTCGTTAATAATTCGAGATTTTCGTTCATTGCTGCGTTCTCCTCCTGTTAGTTTGTCTAAGATGTAAGCGATTACCCGTACCCTTATTATATTCCACTTGAAACGACATTTCAATATTTTTATGAAAATATTGAAATATTATTTTAAAATCTTATTCTAATAAATAACGGCGAATCGCCTGGGCAACCCCCGCTTCATTATTTCCCCCGGTCACCTCATCCGCCAATTGCTTCACTTTTTCCGGTGCATTTCCCATGGCAATTCCCAGGCCAGCTGCTTTAAGCATAAGCGAGTCGTTATAATTATCCCCGATTGCCGCGGTTTGCGAGATGGGAATCCCGAGTTTTTCGGCGAGTTTGATTAAGGCGGAGGCCTTTGTCACTCCAATCGGGGTAATTTCTAAATTAAGAAAATCGAAACTGCTGCTGATTTCCATGTCGACGATTTGTTTAGAAAAATCATGGAGCTTGTTTTGATCATCAAAGACGGCAATTTTAGTAATGCCTGGTGTATGTTCCTTCAGGTATTGATAAATATTACCAATCACCTTCACCTGGCACTGGTTCCGGAATTGCTCGCAGTTTTGCCGGCTGCCCCCTGAATTTTCAAGAGTAGGAATGTTATTTTCAATCCATCTTTCGTTCCATTTATTCACTTGCGGAACCAGGAGCGTATCCCCTTCATAAAAATGCGCATAAATCCCCTCTGCCTCACACAGTTCCCAAAAGTTGATTAACGATTCTATGGAAAAAACGGATTGCGCACTGATTTCTCCGTTCTCATCCATGAGGATCGCCCCATTATAAGCAATGATTGGCTCACCCTTAAGGCCGATGGTACTGGCAATCCATTTGGTCGAAAGCGGGGTGCGGCCGCTGCAAATCACGACTCTTCCGCCCCTTTGGCGATACTCCTGGATTGCCTCGATCGTCTCGGTAGCAATTTCCTTTTGATCGTTTAATAATGTCCCATCTAGGTCCGCTGCCAATAGTGGATACTTCATTTTTAATCCCCCTTCGTAATGTCATTTTAGTATTATTATATTTTTTGTGGAATTATATTTCAAAATAGAATTTGGATGGAGGACTGCGAGACTCTTTAGAATTGATTGGACGTTTTTTGGGGTGCTTTGGACATTTTAACAATAACTAGAAAAAAAACCGAAGGAAAACCCCCTCGGTTTAAAAAATTCCAGACCCATACTTCCCCAAAACCCACTTTGGAAAAAGAAACCGTGCTGTGACCAGCGGGTCCACCACCTGGCAGATTTGCGTCTGGCCAACGGCACTGCACAACATATTGATTTGATTAAAAGAAAGATCAATCCGATCCTCCAAAAAGGCAACCATGTCTTCTACTGAGCGCTTAACCGCCAGGTCCAGCGTCTCCTCAGAGGCAATCGTACTAATAAATTCTTCCGATTCCAAAATCGGATTTTCAATACTAAAGCCTTTAATGACCTTTAAAGTGACGGTTACCTTGGCAGCAATTTCAATTCCCGTCACGCCAATTTCTCCGTCCCCCATAGCAGCATGCAAATCGCCGAGCGCAAACAGCGCACCATCTGCATGAACCGGAAAATAAAGGGTAGCCCCTGTGGTAATCATTTTATTATCCATATTGCCGCCATGAGAGCCTGGCGTCCCACAGGAAACATCTCCATCCTTCGGCGCCACCCCGATTACCCCAATCATCGGGTTTAAAGGGAATTCAATTTTATCATTAAAAACCGCCTTGCCATCACGAATAGGGATGAGCTTCGCTTCGAATTCTTCAATACGGTCACCAAGTACCCCCATACCAGGACTAACCGCCATTACCCCTTGATCTGTAAGCTCGATCTCATCAATCGTAACAGCAAGAATATCGCCGGCCTCAGCACCCTTCACAAAAATAGGGCCGGTCGCCGGATTGACCTTATCCCAATCCATCGCATGATAAGAAACATCCTCTGAAACAATCTGGTTCTCAAAACAATCACAGGTTTCGATGACAACCTGTGTGCCGGAATCCACCTGTAAAACCGGTTTGTTTTCCTTACTAAACGCATAAATCAAATTGGACCGACTAACTAACATAGTTCCCCTCCTGCTACACCCTTTTATAAAAACAGCGCCCCATAAGCTAATGAGCCCACAATCACATAGGCCGGGTGCACCTTGAATTTTTCTAAAAGCAACAAGCTTGCTGCAATTAAGAAGACCGTTTGGAGAACACCAGAATTATGGTAGGACGTGAAGAAGAAGTTAAACGTCATCACACCCAACAGAACCGCAATCGTCGGGCGGATATAGGTCGTCATCCGCTTCACCCTTGGTGATTCCTTATACTTATATAATATACCTAACAGAACAATCATTAAGAACAGTGAAGGTGCAACAGTCGCAAACACCCCGATCACCGAACCGATGACCCCTCCCACCTCATAGCCAATATAACCGGCCATTTTCGTCGCAATCGGTCCTGGCAGGGCATTGCCAAGCGCCAAAACCTCACTAAATTCCTGAACCGTCATCCAGCCGTAATGGCCAACCACTTCATTTTCGACAAGCGGGATCGAAGAAGGACCGCCGCCATAACCGACGATTCCCGGTATGAAAAAGGCAAGGAAAATATGCCAATATAACATCATCCCACCCCTCTTTCCACATTTTTTTCCGCAGCCTTAGGGGCTTTATCCTTTTTAACAAGGGCAAAAATTAAGATCGCTGCAATGAGGATCCCTGGATGGATCCCCAAAACCTGTAATAATAGCAAGCTGCCAATAACAACCAAACCTGCTTTTATTTTTCCAAGCGTTTGATACGATTTCTTGAAAAAATCCCAGGTTAACGTGGCCATCATGACACCTACAACCGGAACAACAGCTTTCGTCATTCCCGCCACCCATGGCAGGTCCTTCACAGAGGACAAGGAGGTAAGCAAGATGATCATGAGTAAAATGGTTGGGAGAATCGAAGACAGAATGGCATTGATCATTCCCAAATACCCTCCAACCCGGTAACCGATATATCCTGCCATTTTGGTATTAATCGGACCTGGCAGAGTATTCCCTAACGCTAACACATCCGCAAATTCATCATCATTCATCCACTTAAACCGCTCGACCACCTCTTTATGAACGAGCGGGATCGAAGAGGGCCCTCCCCCGTAGCCTAAGATTCCAGATCGAAAAAATGCAATACTGATATCTAGCTGTTTCATTATTTATTCAACACCTTTTTTGGATTTACCAGGCCGCAATCGTACCGTCCGTTCTCGATTCTGTTCCGCCAGAAAGCACACCTGTACTTGGGTCTCGCCAAATGATCTGTCCTCTTCCAAACGGACCGCCTTCTAAAGCAATTTCGATGTCATGCCCTTTTCTTGCCAGTGCTTGTGCAATATGGGTAGGAAAGGTGTTTTCAACTAAAATCTTCTTGCCCTCCATCCATTGCCATCTTGGCGAATCCAAGGCCGCTTGCGGATTTAAATGGAAATCTATCGTGTTCATAATGACTTGAGCATGACCCTGCGGCTGCATATATCCGCCCATGACACCGAATGGTCCAACCGCTTCATTATCCTTTGTTAAAAAACCAGGAATAATCGTATGGTACGTCCGTTTACCCGGTTCAAGACGGTTCTCGTGCGTTGGGTCCAACGAGAAATCTGCGCCGCGGTTTTGCAGGGCAATGCCTGTTCCCGGAACCACGATTCCTGAGCCAAAACCCATATAGTTACTTTGGATAAACGAAACCATATTGCCTTCGCCATCAGCTGTTGCTAAATAAACCGTACCGCCTTTTGGAGGAGTTCCTGGTTCAGGCGTCAGCGCTGAATCCCCAATCAAACTTCTTCTTGCTGCCGCAAATTCTTCAGATAATAATTGCTCGGATGTTACTGACATTTTTTCTGGGTCTGTCACATATTTCTTGGCATCAGCAAAGGCAAGTTTCATCGCTTCAATTTGTTTATGATAGGTTTCCACGGATTCTTTTTCCGCGATATCATAGCCTTTTAGGATGTTAAGCGCCATCAGGGCAACAATTCCCTGGCCGTTTGGCGGAATCTCCCAGACATCATAGCCTTTGTAATTCACTTTAATCGGCTGGACCCACTGAGGCTTATAAGCCGCTAAATCCTCTTTAGAAAGGAAACCGCCGTGCTGCTTGGAAAATTCGTCAATTTTCTCCGCTAATTCGCCACGGTAAAAGCTTTCAGCCTTCGTTTCCGCAATGGCGCGCAGTGTGCTTGCGTGGCCTTCTGATTTCCAAATCTCCCCGATTTGTGGTGCCTTGCCGTCCGGAGCAAAGGTTTCGAACCAGCCTTTATACTCATCACCTATAAACAAATCTTTAAATCTATTAAAAGCAGAGTTCCAGTACTTTCCTAAAACAGGGGAAAGCGCGTATCCCTTTTCGGCATATTCGATTGCAGGCTGGAGGACCTCGGTTAATGGCAGCTTGCCAAATCGTCTGGACAGTTCTGCCCATGCTCCCGGTGCACCTGGAACCGTTACAGGCACAAGGCCAAACGTCGGCATTTTTTCATGTCCTTTTTCCTTTACCGCTTCAATCGAGATGCTTTTTGGTGCCGGACCGCTTGAATTCAAGCCGTGAAGCTCGCCTTTTGTCCAGACTAACGCAAATGCATCGCCGCCAATCCCATTAGAGGTCGGCTCTACCACTGTTAAGCATGCTGCCGTGGCAATCGCCGCATCAATGGCATTTCCGCCCTTTTTTAAAATATCAAGGCCGGCCTGTGCGGCTAACGGCTGAGAAGTAGCGACCATTCCGTTCCTGGCGATGGTGGCTGTTCGTTGGGACGGATATGGGTAATTTAAGTAATCAAATTTCATGATGTTCTCCCCTCATTCATATCGTATCTGAAATGATTTATTTATTTTCCTTTTGTAAACAATTTTATCTTATTTGCCTTACAAACGAAATATACCTTTTTGTAAAATATATGTTATTTTAACGAAAACGTCCTTACCACTCCGGTAAGGACCCATCCGATTTATGCAAAATGACAAGCAACAAAATGATTCTCGCTTACTTCATTAAAGGCCGGTTCCTCTGTTCGGCATTTATCTGTTGCTAATGGACATCTTGTATGAAAACGGCAGCCGCTTGGAACATTGATCGGACTTGGGACATCCCCTGATAAAATGACTCTCTCGCGTTTCTTTTCCTCCTTCGTCGAGGGAATCGCTGAAAGCAGGGCTCTCGTATACGGATGAAGCGGATTGTCATACAGATCTTTTTTATCTGCCAATTCAACCATTTTCCCCAAATACATGACAGCAACCCGGTCGCTGACATGCTTGACGACGCTCAAATCATGGGAAATGAACAAGTAGGTCAACTGATGTTCCTTTTTTAAACGCTGCAAGAGATTTAGAATTTGCGATTGAACCGATACATCCAGCGCGGATACAGCTTCATCGCAAACGATTAACTTCGGATTCGTACACAACGCGCGTGCGATACTAACCCGCTGGCGCTGCCCACCGGAAAATTCATGCGGGAAGCGGTGATAATACTGTTCGTTTAAGCCAACTTCTACAAGCAAGCGGCAGACATAATCGTACAAATCCTTTTTCGGAACAATCTTATGTGTCTCCACGATTTCCGATAACATTGCCCCTACAGTCATTCGCGGATTTAGCGAGCCGTATGGGTCCTGAAAAACAATCTGCAGGTCCTTCCGGTGAGCCCGCATATCTTTTTTTGGAACCTGTGTAATGTCATTTCCTTCATAGATAATTTTCCCAGAAGAAGGTTCATGAAGCCTTAGGATGGCTCGGCCCATGGTCGATTTCCCACAGCCGGACTCCCCGACAATCCCTAAGGTTTCTCCCTTTTTCAATGAGAATGTGATACCATCTAAGGCTTTAACCACCTGTTTTTCTTTTGAAAAAAATCCTTGGTCGCCAACAGGAAAGTGTTTTTTTAAATCTTGGACCTCAAGAAGATTTTGATACTGCGATTTCTCTAATTGAAGACTCATGCCCTTCACCTTCCCATTTATCAGTGTATTTCCAGCAGCTTACCGAATGCTGCCCATCAATCGAAGTAATTCCCGGTGCGTTCATTTTGCAAATTTCCTTTGCATGTGGACAGCGGTCAAAAAAACGGCATCCTGCAGGCATGGCGTCTGGAGATGGAACGGAACCTTTTATCACAAAAAGCTCCTCAACCTCTTCCTCCGAATCCACATCAGGTATACATTTCATCAGGCCTTGTGTGTAAGGGTGGGAAGGATTGTTAAAGACGGCATCCCTGGTGCCATATTCGACCGCTTTTCCTGCGTACATCACAAGGACGGTATCGGCCATTTCAGATACAACCGCTAAATCATGGGTGATCATAATGATTCCCATATCCAGATCTTTTTGCAATTTCTTCATTAGGTCTAAAATCTGCGCCTGGATCGTTACATCCAGTGCCGTGGTTGGTTCATCGGCAATCAAGAGCTCAGGGTTGCAGCTTAGGGCAATCGCAATCATTACCCGTTGTCTCATCCCGCCGCTCAATTCATGCGGATACGCATCGATGCGTTTTTCCGGTGACGGAATCCCTACAAGCCGGAGCATGTCAATCGCTTTTTCACGCGCCTCTTTTTTATTGAGGTTTTGGTGAAGTATAATCGTTTCGGCAATTTGCTTGCCTACCGTCTGTACCGGATTTAAGGAAGTCATCGGTTCCTGGAAAATCATCGAAATCTGATTACCGCGAATCTTACTCATTTGCTTCATGGACTTGTTCGTTAAATCGTCACCCTTCAACAGGATTTCTCCTTCGATTTCCCCTGTTTTCGGTAGCAGTCCCATGACAGAAAGGGAGGTCATACTTTTTCCACAGCCGGATTCGCCTACGATACACAAGGTTTTGCCCTTTTCCACCTGAAACGATAAACCGGCCACAATGTTTGTCGTTTTCTTTTTCCCGACAAAACTTACCCTTAAGTCTTTAACCTCTAACAACGCTTGCGTCATAATCTTGCCCCTCCTTTCTTTTTACTAGATTGATTGTGTATGGAAACAGATTTTCCTGGCATTTTTCATAGACACGGAATAATTCTTTAACCGGATCAGCATGTTCATCGACACGGATGTCTACTAGTGGATACTCTTCCTCATGGACCACATAAAGCGCCGCCGACTGCCTTCCCCGTTTGTCACCGCCGGCTTCCTGACCGCTGCTTAAGGCCGCCATTAGCCGCTCTGGTAAACTTACATTCTCTAATGCTTGAAAAGTTTCAAACATCGCTTCTAAGGTTTCCGGGCCGGTCAGCATGTTCCCAGCCACAACAAATTGATCACCAATTAAATGCCCCTGCCATGGAACGGTTTCGGCACCGGTAAAAGCGGCCGCCTTCCCGTTCTTATCGACGATGGCACACTGTCTTCTTTCACTATGAGAGTCATCTTTTGTGAGCCGCTCTATGATTTCATCAACAGATAACTCTTCAGCCAAAAGCTTTAATCCATCAATTCCGTAAAACGGATTAACCAATGCCTGGGTCGCAACCGCGCCTACGCCTGCTTTTACAAAAGGAACTAAGGAGCCGACAGCCGGTCTTGCCGTCGAAACAGCAACCCCTAACATTCCCGTTTTCTCACATCGTGCTGTAATTGAAAAAGTCATGTTATTCCCCTCACTTCAGTTTTGGATCTAACGCATCGCGCAGGCCATCACCAAATAAGTTGATCGATAAAACGGTTAAAAAGATGAATAATCCCGGGAACAAGGAAATCCACGGTGCGTCTTTCAGATACCCCTGCCCCATCGATAGCATCGCACCCCAGCTTGGTGTTGGCGGCTGCGTGCCCAATCCTAAATAGCTTAAAGAAGCTTCAGAAATAATCGCCGCTGCAATCGATAAGGTCGCTTGTACTAAAATAGGAGGCAAACAGTTCGGAAAAATATGACGGAACATAATTTTCACATCGCTGATACCGGACGCCTTCGCGGCCGTCACATATTCGCGCTCCCGCTGACTCAACACTTCGCCCCTGACAAGGCGGATAAAGTTTGGTGTAAAGATAATCCCAATCGCAATCATTGCATTTTGCAAGCCTGCTCCAAGCACCGCAGCCAAAGATAACGCCAAGACTAGCGGAGGGAACGAAAGCAAGGCATCGGTAAAACGCATAACCACATACTCATCAAGTACGCCTCGGTAATAACCTGAGAAAAGACCAATTGGAATCCCAAGCAAGAGCGCAATTCCTACAGAAATGATACCAGCCTGGATGGAAACTCTTGCTCCATAAATAATTCGGCTGAATATATCGCGGCCAAGTTCATCCGTACCCATGATATTGGCACCACTTGGGCTTTGCAGGAATTTCGCATAATCCTGATGGCTTGGGCTAAATGGTGCCACCAAGGGCGCGAATACAGCCATCAAGATTAATAGCAGAGTAAATACGCCGCCTGCAACCGCTAATTTATTTTGGAAAAAACGAGCACTCATTTCCTTCATTCGCCGTTTTTTCGGACTTTCAACTTTTGGTAAAACTTGCTCTAACTTTGCTTCCATCGTCATTGTCCTCCTGTTAGCTTAATTCTCGGATCAAGAATGGAATAAAGAATATCAATTAAAAAGTTTACGATTACAACCGCAATCGCCATAAATAAGACTGCTCCTTGAACCACTGGGAAGTCTCTTGTTAAAATCGCATCGACCACCAAACGGCCAAGGCCTGGAACGGCAAAAATGGTTTCAGTAATAACAGCTCCTCCCAAGAAGGTCGCCAATTGCAAACCGCTGACCGTTACAACGGGAATCAGCGCATTTTTTAAGGCATGCCCTAGGACAACACCCTTTTCAAGAACCCCTTTTGCGTATGCTGTCCTGATATAGTCAGCCTGCAAAACCTCCAGCATGCTCGAGCGCAGCATTCTCGTAATTTCCGCACTCAATCGGACTCCGACCGCCAGCGCTGGCAAAATCATTAATGAAATACTTTTTCCAAAATTCACCCATGGCTCTACATACCCTGATGGAGCAAACCAGCCCAATGAAATGGAAAAAATGAAAATAAGCAAAATCCCTAAGAAAAATGGGGGAATCGAAACCCCTGATAACGCAAACGTTGTGCCGAAGTAATCAAAAATCGTTCCTTTTCGAGTTGCTGAGATAATTCCGGCCGGAATCGCAATCACCATGGCAATAAAAAACGACATAACCGAAAGCTGAATCGTTACCGGCAGTTTCTGAAGCAGCACGTTCAGAACCGGCGTATTATCTTTGACGGAGTAGCCGAGATTACCTTGAAGAACATTCGTTACCCAATGGATGTACTGTAAATAAAGCGGATCATTCAAGCCCATTTTTTCACGCAAGGCATTGAGAGCTTCTTTCGTTGCCTCTTGGCCTAAAATCATTCTAGCTGGATCACCCGGTGTGAGATGGACTAATGAAAAGACAATAATACTGACTAAAAAAAGAATCACGACCATAAGACCTAATCTTCGAATTAAAAACTTGACCACGTATGTCCCTCCCTTTCTCAGACTCTATCGATGATAATGAAAGACATCGGCTTGGAGAATCCTCCAAGCCGACGCAAGCATTTGCTTATTTAAATGAAACGTCTTGGAAGCGCATCATGGTGTCTGGGATGTGCTTGTAACCTTGTAAATTATTTTTGTAGGCTTTGTAATCTAGTTCGTGATATAGGAAGATGTAAGGTACTTCTTCTTGTCCAAACTTCGCCGCTTGTGAATAAATCTCTTTACGTTTCGCTTGGTCGGTTTCAACACGGGCTTCTTCTAATAGCTGGTCCATTTTCGGATTGGAATAACCGTAGTTAATCGAACCAGTAGTATGGTAAAGAGCAAAAATATTACCGTCTGGATCAGTTCTTCCGCTCCAGCCTAAACGGACTGCATCAAATTTAAAGTTATCCATGTTATCTAACATCGTTCCAAATTCAACTAATTCAAGCTTTACTTTAATTCCGGCTTCTGCAGCCATGGATTGAATCATTTGACCCATTTGCTGTTCCACTGGTTTCGCAGGAAGCTGAAGAGTAAACGAGAAGCCGCTAGGGAAACCGGCATCTGCCATGATCTTCTTCGCTTTTTCAATATTTTTCTTTGTTGGTTTTAACGTTTTGTCAAATGCCCATGAGCTTGGAGGAATTGCTCCCGCTGAAGGCACAGCTGTGTTGCGAAGCGCAACCTTAATGATGGCATCGCGGTCAATCACTAAATCCAATGCTTGACGAAGTGCCTTATTATTAAATGGTGCTTTTTTGTGGTTCAAATATAAACCTTGAAATCCTAGTGCTCCTACTTCAGAAAGCTTTAGATTGGTATCCGTTTTTAGCTTTTCAACATCCTTTGGCGGAACCTTGCTGATGATGTCTACATCACCAGATGTTAGATTCGTTAGACGTACGTTTTCATCGGCATATGGACGGTACGTGATTTTTTCAAATTTCGGTGCTCCGCCCCAGTAATCTGGATTTTTTGCTACTTCGATCTTATCCTGCTTCACTCGTGATACAAATTTGAAAGGACCAGTACCCACTGGTGAATTCGCAAAATCGGCTCCTTTTTCCTTTACGGCTGTAGGAGAAACCATCATGCCTGCACGGTCAGAAAGGGCTGCCAGGAATGGGCTGTATGGCTTTGAAAGCTGTACCTTTACCGTGTTTTCGTCTACTACTTCAATACTTTGAATAGAGGACAATTCAGACGCACGAGGTGATCCAGCTTTCGGATCCATCATTCGTTCAAAATTGAATTTAACGGCTTCCGCATTAAACGGTGTGCCATCATGGAACTTTACATTTTTACGTAAGAAGAAAGTATATGTTTTGGCATCCTGGGAGATTTCCCATTTTTCTGCTAGTGCCGGGACGAAGTTTAACTTCTCATCCACATCAACCAATGTGTCATAAATACTATGAAAAACTTGGCGGTCAACAGCCGCTGTCGAAAAATGCGGATCTAGTTGCGGCGGATCATCATCCAGTCCAACTACCAATTCGGATTTATCATGTTTTAATGCTGTTGTAGTGCTTTCTTTTGAAGTCTCCTTTGCACCTGAACTGGAAGATTTGCTGTTACTGCCACACCCAGCCAAAAGTAACATAAGACTCAAAAAAAGTGCTGAAATAACTTTCGCTTTGTTGCTCATCCACTTTCTCCCCTTTCGCATCACGAAATATCATTCATTTAGCAGAATTTTATTAATTACACCCTACGTTATGAAGGAATTTTCCGCTTTTGCATTACATTTTGTTATGTGCTTTATTATAATACAGTGTTTTTTAAAAATCTATATATTATTCTGAAAATATTAAACTTTTTTGCTAGTATAATTATTCTGCTTTATTTTTCATTGGATTGATTATTTACCACAATCTAGTTAAGATTAGGTTAGGAAAAAAAGGAAATGTGGTGGGCGGATGATACTAGATGAAGTCGATCGAAAAATACTTCAATTGTTAATTGAAAATGGCAGAATGTCATATGTTGATATAGGAAAAGAATTGAACCTATCCCGTGTCTCCATCCGTGAACGGGTTTCTCAATTAATTGAAAATGGCGTGATTGAAAAATTTACGGTCGTCATTAACTCCGACAAAGTAGGAAAAGGCGTTTCCGCTTTCTTCGAGGTGGATTGCGAGCCGGCCTCTCTGGTCCGCGTGGCGGAAACCTTAGCGAATAATCCCGTTGTAGCAAGCTGCTACCAGATGACCGGGCCAAGTACCTTACATATGCACGTTCTGGTCGAAGACTTTGTACGGCTGGAAAACTTTATTAATGAGGAATTATATAGCTTGGAAGGCATCACACGAGTAGAAAGCCATATTTTATTACGCAGATTTAAAAGCAGGACGGGGTTGAAATTATAAACTTTTCCCTTTATGGAGGATTTGTCTATTTTTAAGGCCAGTTTGTCTATTTTTTGCGTGGGTTGGTCTATTTTTTGCGTGGGTTTGTCTATTTTTGAGGGCTCTTTGTCTCTTTTTTAAAGGGTTTTGTCTATTTTTTGTGCGGGTTTGTCTATTTTGACAAAAAAAGGAAACTAAAGACGTAATAAACAAAACGAAACCGGGGAGTAATCCTCGGTTTCGTTTTGGTTTGTTATTAATGGCACCATCAAAACAAATACTAGCTCTTCTGAAACGCTGATAGTGCCCGCTAGCATTTTTTTGAACTGTTACGGGCACTCTGAGCTCTCCACAGTGCCCATGATCCTCTTTTTTGATCTGTCACGGGCACTCTAAATAAAACACCGCCATAACAAAAGAAACCAAGGCTTCCCCCTTGGTTTCTTTCAGCTATTTTTTTTTAGTCCTGCGGCCGCAAAATTGATTGATAACATAATAGATTCCGATGCCCAATAGAGCTCCTGAACTATCGATGAAAACATCCTTCACCTGCGGGCCCCGGCCTGGTACAAATATTTGGTGTATTTCATCGGACGAGGCGTAAAGGACGCATATCCCCTGAGCTAGGAGCATCATGAACCCGCTTAATTTTCCGCCTCTCCTCAAAGCATGCACCGTCAATACAGCAAGCACCAAATAAGCAAAGAAATGCGCATTTTTTCTCACCACATGATTGAGCGTTTCCATGTTCAAATCTGCTCCCGGCTTCACTTTGTTCAAGGTCTCGATCACTTTCTCGGTCACTCCCATACTAAGAGAGTTAGATTCAGTAGCCGGTTGAGCGGACATATTAAATATAAGAAACATCCAAATGAATACCAATAACCATGGTAATAAGGCTTTGATCCTCTGATTAGCAGATACTGTCTTTTCCATTCTCATTTGCAAGTTAATTACTCCTAAACTATTAAGATAAAACCTATTCTATCATTTTTTTAAAATATGTCCTATTAACAGCGCACAATTCCCAGTCAATCCCAAAAACTAAAAAGAGAAGTGCGCATAACACTTCTCCATCAACCTACTTTTTCGCACCAGCCCCGCTCAAATCAATAAACGGTGTAGCCCCTCCCGTTACGCTTGGCAAATGTCCATCCCATTTTTCCAAAGCTTTCTCCTGGACCTCGATTTGCTTCAATTCAATTAACTCAGGAGTAACTTCCTGCTTTTTCAGTTTTAATGCTTCCGCCTCAGCACCTGCCTGCGTGATTTGCTGCTGGGCTTCGATTTTAATTCTTTCTAAATCTCTTTGGGCCTTTAACGCATTTTGTTCAGCGGTTTGTTTTTGTTCAATCGCCTTATTGAATTCCTCGCTAAACGCAAATTCCTTAATATTGATATCTTCTAGTTTCATATAATACTTGGTTAATTTTTTCGCCAGCATATCCTTCACCTGAGCCGAAACTTCCGGCCGTTTTGAAATCAGCTCTTCAGCAGTGTACTGTGCCGTGATCGCCTTCAGGGATTCGGCTATGGCTGGGTCAACGATACGGGAGCGATAATCTAAGCCAATTTCTTGATACAGCTTATTCACGGCCTCCGGATCCACTGAAAAGTTAACAGCCACCTTTGTCGTCACCATTTGCAGATCCTTAGAAGCAGCCGACTGCGAGCTTTCTTCCTTTTGAACCCGGACCTCGACCTCCTGAACAGATTGAAGAAACGGAATCTTAAAGTGAAGCCCTTCCGTTAAAATTGTTGGCTTAACCTCACCCATTTGCAACAGAACTCCTCTATTCCCAGCAGCAACCGTAGTAATCGAAGCAGCAATAAGACCCAAGACAACAACCACGATAATACCAGTAACCACGTATCGTGTGTACTTCATGCTTACTCCCCCTCTACAAACGGATCATGCAAAAAGAGTTACATTTAGATAAATTTATGAAAATAGTACCAAATTTATACAATATTTTGTTATAACCATCATATTCGAATAACTTAATGCTTAGACGATTCTAAAGTTTTCTGGCCTAATAAAGAGTTCAGACAAAAAATAAAAAAGATTCGGCTCGGTGCCGAATCTTTAACATAAGGGGTTGGTTTAAAGGGCTTGCAAATTGTCCTAGTTTGCAATAATTATATTACACATAAATTATGAATATCATATGAACAGAGTTTTACAATATAATAAACGTTTTAAAAGCAGCTATAGTTGGCTTTTTTAAAACTCTTGAATTTCTATTTTTAAGCATTCATTTATTCGATTTTGCATCCAAACGTTCAACATCCTGCTTTAACATGAAAAATGTACACACGCCTGACAGGAGTGCCCCTCCGACAGCTATAAGTATACGCAATTGAAGCGGTACGGCGGAATGATACTTTCCCAGCATCCATATCGCCAAAACCGCTACAAGTATCATAGTAGGTATTACAATTTTGAATCGTTTCATGTTGACACTTCCTTTATTCGTTGTTTTCAACGTAAATATAACCTGTTCAAATGGACAGGGACATGATCAAACCAAAATACAAAGCCACAATAAAACCAACACCAAACACTACTCCCAATATAGGCTTATACCTTTTAAAACTAATGATAATCAATAACAAAAATAGTATAGATATAATAATTAGCAATCCCGATTGGAATGACGGTACTAAATGCAGCTGTAATGTTGAAAGGACATTCTTCCCCAATACCCATTCTACCCATTTAGATGAACCCTCCGACTTCACAGTGAATTCCACTTCATGCGGTGGCGATAACGTTCCCATCACTGCTGTAAAATAGAAGACAATGAATAATATAATGCTTTCTGCTTTTATCCAGGGTTTAGGATTGAAAGAAGGAAGTTTTAATGCTTTTCTTGAAAGAACACCATTTATAAAGGCAAAAACCAACACAGGGATGATACTAATATGCTTTAAAAGGAGCATTTGTCCATATGGTAAAACCCAAGACTTTACATAGTCTTTAGGTTCAACAACAAATAACATTAGGTAAATTCCGCTAAAAATAATGATGACAATACAAAAAACGGCAAAGGGAGTAAACCACCGTAAAAATTTAGACCAATTTGGTTCTTCTTTGGAGAACCAAGCAGCATGAATCAATATGCCTGTCCATAATGTAATGATTAAAAAATGTGTGCTATGTGATAGCAAGCCAGGCCAAAACGAAAGAGAGGCTACATGACTGGAATATCCAACAGCTGCTATCATCAATAATAGAAATAGGGATTGCACGTATTTTGAGCCTTTTAGAAAAATGGCTAAATATAAGAATGTGGCCATAAACCCTATAAAAATCCAAGCTCTGCCAACTTGAAAGTCAAATAAGACGGATTTAATCGCTAATGCAAGGCCGACTCCACCTTGGAAATAAGCAACCGTCTGAACAATCGGTCCTAAAGAGAAAATAATAATTCCAAGTGTTGAGAGAAGTAAAACAGGTATTGGAATATTTACTTTAGGTTTATTTGCTTCAGGTACAAATTGTAAAGCAACATGTCCGACAAGAATAGAATACAATAAATAATTTCCGAATTCTGCAATAGGAATGAAATAACTCATAACTAACGCTTCTTTCTAAATAACAGGAACAACCCGATGACTAAAATGGCGACAATCCCCACCGTTATAATGGTTTTAAAATTAATGGATGAAGCAGTTGTTTCCTTATTGGTTTGTTCCTGTTGTGTATGATCTTTTTTAGTTTCTTCTTTTTTTGTCGTTACTGGAGTTTTGGTTTCCGTTTGTTCTTGTTTTACTTCCTTCTGTACAGTAAAAGGAATTTCTCCTTTTAAGGGATGCCCGTCTTCACCAGCAATACTCCATTGAACCGTATAGGCGCCATTTTCTAAGGGAGATGATAAGGTACCTATTAGTTGATTTTCTTTTGGGGTCACACTAACTAGAGGTATTTCCTGGCCATCTTTTACTAAATTCATTGTACTTAAAGATTCAATCTTACCTTCATATGTAATGACAATCTCATTAAGGTCTTCTTTAACAACTTGACCTGAAGCAGGATTTGAAGAAGTTATTTCTGTATGTGCACTGACGATCGTAGGAATCATTACCAACATTCCAATTAAAATAATTAGTAGTTTTTTCAATTCAAATATCCTTTCTTTTTACAACAATTTTTCTATACATCCCATTAAAAGGCTTCCCATAATGGGAAGCCTCATGTTATTTATCTTTAACTCGAAGAAGCCGTAAACCATTAAGTGTAACGATCAGAGTTGCGCCCATGTCTGCAAAAATCGCGATCCATAATGTAAGCCAGCCTGGAATCACTAATAACAAGGCTAACAGTTTGATTCCAAGTGAGAAAGTGATATTTTGTTTGATGATAAATAAGGCTTTTCTACTTAACTTAACCGTAAATGGCAGTTTCCCTAAATCATCAGCCATCAAAGCAATATCGGCAGTTTCGAGAGCCGTATCCGTCCCTGCTCCTCCCATAGCAATACCGACGGTTGATGCTGCTAAAGCCGGAGCATCATTCACACCATCTCCCACCATCGCCACACGTTCGTATTTATTTCTTAATTCTTTAATAAAGGTAAGTTTATCTTGAGGTAAAAGGTCTGCCTGAATATCAGAAACCCCTACCTGATGGCCAATTGCATTACCAGTCCCTTTATTATCGCCAGTTAACATGATTGTTTTATTAATACCTAACGAGTGAAGTTTCTGGATAACCCATTTGCTGTTTCCTCTCACTTCGTCCGCAACTGCAATCAGAGCTAAAATTTCTGATTCAGAACCAGCAGCCATAACCGTTTTGCCTTTGTTTTGCAGGTCAGAAATGGTCGTTTTAAGATTTGATGGAATTCCGTTAGATAAAATTTCATCGAACAAATTAGGACTGCCCACATAATACACTTTATCGTTGACTCTACCTTTGATCCCTTTACCAGTAATGGAAGAGAAGTCTTCAATAGCAAGTTCTTGATAAGGTAAATTTTCCTGCTCGGCCTTTTTCATGATTGCTGAAGCCAATGGATGCTGCGAACCATTTTCTAAAGCAGCAATAATGGCAAGAAGTTCATTCGCATTTGTATTACTTTGAGGAAGGTAATCAGTGACAACTGGAATTCCTTCCGTTAAAGTCCCTGTTTTATCAAAGGCAATTGCTTTTATGGCGCCCATTTCCTCTAAGTGAATTCCACCTTTAATCAATACCCCATTTCGGGCTGCATTACCTATTGCCGTCACAATCGAAACAGGAGTAGAAATGACCAGTGCACAAGGACAGCCTACCACTAAAGCTGCTAGACCTTGATATATCCATTTACTCCAATCCCCATCAAATAATGCTGGGATTACGGCAACTAATAAAGAAACCAACATGATGACAGGTGTATAATACTTAGCAAAGCGATCAACAAATGCTTGAGATGGAGCTCTTTCTGCTTGAGCTTCCTCGACAAGATGAATGATTTTCGCAATCGTTGTATCGTCTACATGTTTGGTAACTTTAACTTCAAGAAGCCCTTCCTCGTTAAGAGTCCCCGCGAATACTTCATCATCAATTGTTTTAGAAACAGGGACAGATTCCCCTGTAATCGTAGCTTGATTGACAGACGATAGTCCTTTTACAACCGTTCCATCCATGGCGATTTTCTGCCCAGGTTTTACGATTAAAATATCACCGATTCGGATATCAACCACTTCAACGTTAAACTCTTGATTCCCCCGACGAATTAAAGCTTCCTTTGGAGCAATATCCATTAAGGAACGAATGGATTGTCTCGCTTTATCCATCGAGTAAGACTCTAGAACCTCGCTGATGGCAAACAAGATGACAACGGTTGCGCCTTCTCCCCACTCCCCGATAATAGCTGCTCCAATGACAGCGATGGTCATCAATGTTCTCATATCAAAATCTAAACGGAATAAGTTTTTCAATCCCGTGGTAAAGAGGCGATAACCACCAATTAAAATAGCAGCACCATAAGCTAAAATCGAGGATATACTTTCTTCCCCATTCATTTGTGCAGAAAACCAGCCAATGAGCAAGAAAACCAATGAGACAATAACATTTGAATGTTTTTTCAAGAAAGGCTCTTTTTTCTCTTCAAAGCGTTGCTTTTCAGGAATGACTTTTATATTTTCAAAAGCGCCTGCTTTTTCTAATTCCTCTATTGTTGTTTCACCATAAACCGTAAGTTTAGCAGCTCCGAAGTTAACACTTGCATTAACAACACCATCCAGGTGTTGGACGTTCTTTTCGAACTTTGTCGCACAGCCAGCTCAGGTGAATCCCTGTACACGGAAAACAGTTTTATCTATTGATTTTTCATTTGCTTCACTCATGAGGTTTCACCTCCTTTTGATGCTCAAAAGCAATTTGGATCAATTGTTTTACATGGTCATCATCTAAGGAATAGAAAACCAATTTGCCTTCTTTTCGATATTTCGCTAATCCTAAATTTCGAAGAAGTCGTAAATGATGAGAGGCAGTTGCCGTTGTACTCCCTACGATGTTGGCCACATCACATACACACAATTCATCTTCCTCCGTTAAAGCATAAGCAATCTTAATCCTAGTGTCGTCGGACAACGCTTTAAATATTTGTGCCACAGACAAAGTATCTTGTTGTGAAATTGATTCTCTTACTCTTTTTACTTTGTCTCCATCCACGCAGGTTACTTCACATACGTCTTCATGTTTCATAAAGTCACCACCCAACGTTCAAATGTCTATTTGATTATCAGTATATGGATCTTCGTTTAAATGGTCAAATAATTATTTGAATGTTTTTTAAAATCCGTATTGACAAAAAGATTGTCTTTGTCTTAAAGTATTGGCAAATACAAATAATTTTGCACTAAGGAAACTTTTTAGGGGGAGGTAAAAGCATGTCAGACCAAAAAATTTCTCGACGAGATATGTTAAAAATCGGTACTACTGGGGCATTAGGAATAGCAGGAAGTATTTATTTAAATAAAGTATCCCCATTTACTGGAGTCGCCCATGCTGAAAATCATTCATCTAGTCATAATAATCATTCTACAAATCATTCCAACATGTATGATTCTTCCAAAACAGAAGGATATAAGATGGCTGAACGTCTCTTAACTGAATTTGATTATGGAAAAGTAACTAAACTATTAGACGGTCGAACTTTGCGTGAATATGAAATTGTAGCGATTGATAAGGAAATAGAAATCGCTAAGGGAATTAAGTTTCCAGGCTGGACCTATAATGGGACGATTCCAGGACCAACCTTTCGATGTACCGAAGGCGACCTCTTACGATTTCATTTTATAAACAGCGGGAGTCATCCACACTCTATACATTTTCATGGTATCCACCCACCAGAAATGGATGGATTAGATCCTATCGCTCCAGGTCAATCCTTTACGTATGAATTTGAAGCAAAGCCATATGGATTGCAGCTTTATCATTGCCATGTTCTCCCTTTACGAAGACATATTCATAAAGGGTTATACGGTAATTTTATTATTGATCCAAAAACGCCACGAGAACCAGCCTTGGAATTAAATATGGTCATGAATGCATTTGATTTAGATTTAGATGGCGCAAATGAATTTTATACGGTGAATGGGTATGCATTTGCCTTTATGAGTCATCCAATAAAAATCAAAAAGAACGAGCTTGTCCGCATCTATTTAAGTAATTTTACCGAATTTGATTTACTAAACTCCTTCCATTTACATGCAAACTATTTTACCTATCTTCCTACTGGCAGAAATGACAACCCTTCACAGTTTACTGATACGATTATGCAATGCCAAGGTGAACGTGGAATTATAGAAGTGCGATTTCCATACACAGGAAAATATATGTTTCACGCTCATGTTAGTGAATTTGCCGAACTTGGCTGGATGGGATTCTTCGAGGTTGAATAGGAAGGAGTGTAAATCATGAAATCAAAATGGTTGATTACTGGTCTCATACCACTGGTTCTTTTAGTGCTTGTTTTGGGATGGGTATTTAAAAACGGGGCTGGTGTAGAACGTGATCCTGCTGCACCTATTGAAGTGCTTAATGTTGAACAAATTAAAATTGTACCATCAGGATTTGAGCTGGATGTCAGCAATACTGGACCAGAATCATTGACAATCTCCCAAGTGATTGTGGATGATTCGGTTTGGAATTATTCGATGACGCCAAGTCCCACACTTAAACGGTTTCAAGATGGTAAGGTATCCATTAATTATCCATGGGTTGAAGGTGACCCCCATACAATTTTATTAATATCTGAAAATGGAATCATCACAGAAGCGGGTATCGAAGCTGCTACCTTAACACCTGAATTCTCATGGGATAATGTGTTGAATTACGGATTTATCGGTTTCTATGTAGGAATTGTTCCCATTACATTAGGGTTACTTTGGTATCCGTTTATGAAACGATTGAAGAAAAGCTGGATAAGTGCCATTCTTGCTCTCACAGTAGGTCTCTTATTATTCTTATTTTTTGGCACCCTATTTGATGGCTTTGAAATAGGAGCTGAAGCCCCTTCAGTTTTTCAGGGTAACATGGTAGTTATCATTAGTACCGTACTTTCTTTCCTTGTACTGATTGGGTTTAATCAATACCAACACCAAAGGCAAAAAAGAACTGGTTATTCACCACTAGGAGTCTCTTTATTGATGGCCACAGGGATTGGTCTCCATAATTTTGGTGAAGGATTGGCCATTGGGTCATCATTTGCACTAGGTGAAGTTGCATTGGGAACTTTTTTGGTAATCGGTTTTACTCTCCATAATATTACAGAGGGGATTGGGATTGCTGCCCCACTATTGAAAATTAAGCCAAAGATTAGCCAATTTATTCTTTTAGGCACTATCGCAGGTGCTCCCGCAATAGCGGGAACATGGTTCGGAGGTTTTATTTTTTCACCAATTTGGGGTGCAATATTTTTAGGAATCGGTGCAGGTGCCATTTTACAGGTTATTTTCGTAATCTCCAAAATGTTGATGGACGATCACAAAAAGAATAATGAACCTTACGTGCCATGGATGAATTTAGCTGGATTTACAGTAGGAATCTTAATCATGTATTTTACGGCTTTTTTCGTAAAATAAACAGGGGGAATTTAATATGGGAAATATAGGAATCAGTGGTGCTATATTAATTTTTGTGATTGTCTTAATTGTTTTTGGACCGAAAAAACTTCCAGAGCTCGGTCGTGCGGTGGGATCTACACTTAAAGAATTTAAAAAGTCAACAAAAGGAATAATGGATGAAGATTACGATAAAGAAAAATAAATATTTTTTGAGGTGGTTCGTTGATGTACACAGCGAACCACCTTTATATATAATTAAGCTTCTTCGAGTTTACTTACCAAATTTCCAGAACTAGTGCTTGTGTCGTTTTCTTTTAAAACACTCATACCATGGGGGTATTCATCATTAATAATAACGTTAGAGTTACTCTGTGTAGAAATATCATTAGTTGCTTGTGGGTCATTTTTCAAAAAAATCACCTTTATTCTTTCTTCATGTTTTTTAAAAGCCTTATAAATGTTACTTTTAACAGGTAAAAACATTTATTACCTATTCATTATTAGATAACAGTTACAGATCCAGGGGTTCTTATCTCAAGTGGGTCTTGTGATTTTACAGGTTGATTCACTTCAATAATCGGTTCATTTGATTCATTACCCGAAAGATCATTAATTGGACTCATTTCAGTTGGTACACCCATGTCTTTCATTGCTGAAGGGGAATTTTTTTGTTTAGCCATAATAATCACCTCCATTATTATTATTTCTATTTTGAAATCAATTAAAATGAACCCTCCCATCTAAATTGTGGTAATTAGAACTTATTTAACAACAGGAGGAATTTTTAATTTCTACATTTGATGATGGTGTTGTTGCACAGCATGTCTTTTCAGAAACCATGGTCTCTACATCACCTTTTGTATAAAAAAACTCCCATTCATTCCCATCAGGATCTGTTACCCAAAATTTATCTTGAGTCGCATAGCAGCAATTAACATCCATCTCTTCACGAGCAAAGAACCCCAATTTCTCTAAACGGTCTTTATGCTGTAGAACTTCTTCATGATTTTCCACTTGAAAGCCAAAATGTCCGACTTGGTTACCTGAAACTTCATCCTTTAAATTTAAAGTAAAATTGAGACTTGGATCATCAAGTAAAAACTTCACATAATCTGGTCTTACTTTTACTGGCTCTGAATGAAATACTCTAGAATAAAATTCAATCGACTTATTTAAATTGGTGACATTAATCCCTACATGCATTTTCATCGTAAATCCCTCCAAAATATTTTTTTAGCAACAAGAAGATTGCGTTTCATTAGTTGTTCCACAGCAAGATTCCTCTTGAGCATCTTCAACCTCTTTAATTTCAACACCACAGCATCCGGAAGACTTTGAAGCTTCTTTACCTATTAACTTTTTAATAAAATTCATTTTTCCCAGCCCCTAATAGTTAGTGTTTACATAAATCAAATAAATTTGATTTAAATTAGATAAATCAACTTTTTTTGATTTTATACTTTAAGTATATTAGCAATTTTTTCTAATTACAACTCCTAAATCAAAAAAAATTGATTAAATTAATTGACACAAGAAAATATTGGTTATAATATAAATGTATCAAGATTATTTGATTTATTAAGCAGGTGAAAAACGTGAACGAAGAAATCCAATTACAAGACATCTCCTTAGAAAAAGTATTTGAAAAATACGAGTCAAAATTCAAAGCAATTGCTGATAAAAAGAGACTGCAAATCATGAATATTTTAACTCAAAAGGGTTCAATGTGTGTTTGTGATCTAGCTCCGATGATGGATATGGCTCAATCCAAGCTATCTTATCATTTAAAGATTTTATTAGATGCCAACATTATCACAAAAGAAACACGTGGAACCTGGAGTTACTACGAGTTGAATCAAGAAGAGCTTAATCATTTGTTATCCCATGAACTTTGTTGTTTATTCAAACCGTCCTAAAGCTAATTTTTTTAACAAATTTATCAATTTTTTTTGATTAATATATCAATATAATTTGATTAATAGGAGGAAATTATAATGTTTAATGAGTATTCAGTATTTCAGATGATGAAATTTCGCCAGGAAGAAATAGAAAGGAATGCTAAAGAAGCTTGGAAGTTTTACGATCTGGCTGAGCAAAACCAACTTAAAGAATTAAGTCAGCAGACCACTCCGTCCTTAAAACCATGCTGCCAGTGTTCATGAGCTTAGGATATATTTTTAAATTATAAATCAATTTTTTTTGATTAATATTTGATTAATGGGAGGAATTATAATGTATAACTTCAATATTTCCGATTTAGTTAATGAAAAAATAAAAGAAATTGAGAAACAATCAAATGAAGCTTGGAAATTTGCCGATTTTAAACACGAATCTTTCGTGAAAAGAATCACCAATCATCTGCCTTTCTTTAAACATTCAAAGCAAAATAACTGCGTTTGCGCATGTGAATGCTAGGAGGGCTTAAAAAATGTGGTTAGATACTTTCAAAAGTTTTTTATCGATTGCACTTGAGTTAACGGTCCTGTTTATAGTCATATCCTTTTTCATTAGTTTATTGCAGGGATATATTCCTTACGAGAAAATTGAAAAAAAGCTGGCAGGGAAAAATAAACTGATTGCTGCATTTGCAGCGATTGTGTTTGCGTTCATAACACCGTTTTGTTCCTGTTCGACCATACCTGTTGTAGTAAATATGCTTAAGAAAAAAATGCCATTTGGAATAGTCATGATTTTTCTTTTTGCCTCCCCTGTCCTTGACCCTATGATTCTGACCATTATGGGAGTAGCCCTTGGATGGAAAGTAACAGCTATTTATACCATTTTAACTGCAGTCTTTTCCATCGTCATCGGCTTTATTCTTGAAAAATTAGGCTTCGAAAAGTTAGTAAAAAATGTCGTTATGACTGGTTATGAAGAAAAACATCAAAAATTTAATGTTAGGCTGGCCTTAAAGGAAACACTTGCTTTAATGAAAAGCGTTTATCCTTATCTAATAATCGGTGCTGCCATTGGGGCTGTCATTCACGGTTTAGTTCCAACAGAATGGATTTCAAGCGTCTTTGGCCGTGATCACTGGTGGTTGATTCCTATTGCCGCAATTATTGGAATCCCATTGTACATTCGCCTTTCCAGCATGATACCGATTTCACAAATTCTCATAGCTAAAGGAATGGCTTTAGGACCTGTTATGGCGTTGATAATTAGTTCCGCAGGAGCAAGTTTACCTGAAGTAATACTATTAAAATCCATCTTTAAAAAACAGCTGGTTGTTACTTTCGTTCTTTCAGTATTCGTCATGTCCACTATTTCAGGATTTATTTTTTACCTTGTATAAAAACCATGGCCACAGAAAATGAAATCTTCTGTGGCCATGGTTTTTTTAGTATGCTTTTGCTAACAGCATCTCCCTGTATCACCAATCATAGAAATCCCTTTTCCATCCCCGCTGCGATCAAGAATAAGGTCTTCCACATTTGGTTCAATGATGGGGTCAATAGCAACCTTTATCTCATTAATAGTAACAATGATATCATCTGCTTCTGGCTCATCCAGAGCCAGTCCAATTCGTGGCTGTCCTCAGCCATAGCCATCAAAAAAGATACGAATGTTATTAACATTTTCTTCTTTGAACATTTGTACAAACATATCACGAGCTTCATCTGTGATTTTCATGTCCTAGTCCTCCTGTCTTTATAATTTCTTCTCATTTTACTCTATTTACTCTCCAGTTACAGCAAAACGCTTAATGCGATCTCCGATTTCGTCACGGACCCGCTGAAAGAATGTCCATTTTTCTGCTTCTGTTCCTTCTGCTTTTGCAGGATCGTCAAATCCCCAGTGAACTCGTTTAACATGAGGAGGTGTGACAGGGCAATGGTCTGCTGCATGACCGCATAAGGTAACCACTAAATCTGCGTTATTTAAAATTTCAGGATCGATAACATCAGATGTTTGATTTGAAATATCAATACCAGTTTCTTTCATTGCTTTTACGGCATTGGGGTTTAAACCGTGTGCCTCAAGACCAGCACTTTTTACTTCCCACTCATCACCTAAATAGTTTTTAGCCCAACCTTCTGCCATTTGGCTTCTACAAGAATTTCCTGTACATAAGAAGTAGATTGTTTTTTTAGTCATGATGTATCTCCTTTATTTTTCGTGAAGTATTTTATAAATCAATGCCGCACAGCCTGCTCCTAAAATAGTTGCGACAATATACACCCATAAATGCTGAGTTGTTCCTGATACAAGTGCTGGCCCAATGGATCTTGCCGGATTCATTGAGGCGCCGCAGATTGGACCTGCGAACATGGCTTCTAAGCCGACAGTTGCACCTATAGCAATTGCGGCAAAGGATTTTACAGCTTTCCCATGCACAGCAGAACCGAAAATAACCATCATTAAGAAAAATGTAAGGATAAATTCCAACACAAAAGATTGTGACCATGAACCCCTTGGCAAGGTGGCACCGAGTGTTGCAACATTCCCAAATAAGCACAACAAAGTTGCACTAGCTGCAATCCCTGCCATGATTTGAATAATAATATAATAAAGTGCTTCCTTCTTATTTATATCCCCATGTATTAAAAAACTGATGGTAACCGCCGGATTAAAGTGAGCGCCAGAGATGTGGCCAAAAGTGAAAATCAATGCCGTTACCACCAACCCAAATGTAAGGGCTACGCCTACATGAGTTAAACTTTTAGTAACCGAATCGATTACGACTGCACCCGTTCCAGCAAAAACAAGAAAATAGGTTCCTAAAAATTCACTGATTAGCTTTTTTCTCATTTAAGTCTTATCCCCTTGATTTAACAACCACAACGAAACGTAGGATTGCTTTTCTCAATCTGTTTGATTTTCTCTGTCTGAACTGGTACATGCTCTAAAATATTTTCAATAAGTCCATATAAATCGCTTTGTGAATTCAAGGAATAGTAAATCCACTGACCTCTTCGCTCCTCTTTTACCAACCCTAAATCCTTCAGTTTTCGAAGATGCTGACTGATTGACGGCTGACTCATATCAAACACTTCAAGAAATTCACACACACAGCATTCCCTTTGTTTTAATATAGCCACCATGGTTAGGCGAGTTCTATCGCCTAATAGTTTTAAAACGTTAGCAGCCTTATCCACATCAACTTTTGATTTCAACATATTAAACACCTCCAAATATATAAGCAAATAATAATTTACTTATATAAAACATACCTTTATTATTTTCTTTTTATCCGAGACCATTCACTGGAGTTCTAGTCGTATATTACTATATAACTATATGCTTATATAATAAATCTACTTTCAATTGTTTTCAATCACTTTAATGTTAAGTTATCGTAAATAAAAAGATTGAGAACCGTAGTTATCAATCTTTTCTTTGGAATTATAATTTTATTTCCTTAAGTAAAAGTTGTTTTTTAGATGTAGAGTTTGCTATAAAAACACCAGCTAAAATGAGCAACGCACCAACATACCCTTTCATCCCCATATTTTCATGCAGGAAGAGGAAGGCAAATACGGCTGAAAAAATGGGTTCGAGGGAAAAGAGAAAACCAGTGCTTTCAGGTGTCGTGTACTGCTGGGCAATGGTCTGCATGACAAAGCCATAGGCTGAGGAGATGAGCGCCAGGCCAAGCAGAGCAAACCAATGAATCGCTTCATGCGGTAAAACAGGTGTTTCAAATATAAAAGTCCCGATAGTGGCATAAAGGCAAGTAAATCCAAGCTGATAAATCCCCAGCTTTAATGCATCAACCCCTCGTGCAAAGAGGTTTGTGACGACGATGTGCACCGCATAAAGGAGGGCGGCAGCCAAGCAATATATCGAACCATCAGCAAAAGTAAAATCATCCCGAATAGTAAGGAATGCTAAGCCAATTGAAACAACCAGAACTCCCGATATAATTTTATTACTTGGCCTCTTTCGGGTAATAAAGGCTTGTAAAATCGGCACTAAGATCACGGTTGTGCTCGTCAAAAAACCTGCAGATGAAGCGGTTGTATTTTTCATACCATACAAAAGTGCCATGAAAATACCGAATAGCAGAGCGCCGACAATTGCACTGTATTTCAATGTTTTAGCATCAATACGAATCATTTTTTTGAAAAAGATCGCCATCATTACGATAAAGGCAATTCCAAATCGTAAGGCAATAATGGTTAATGGAGATACCGTATCCACACAGAGTTTCATAAAAATATAAGAGGTTCCCCACCCCATCGAAACCGTAGCTAAAATCAGGTTTGCCTGTTTTTGCGTCATCATTTTCGCCCCAAACTTTCAAGATTGGCTCTATCGTATCACCCGCATTTACATTAGTAAAACGAATATTTATAATAGAACTATTACGAATCCTTATGCAAAGGGGCCTGCGGGGATGAATTCATATTACGCTTTTATCAAAGCGATCGAAACAGGCAGTTTTACCAAAGCAGCGGAAGAGCTGGGCTACACGCAATCCGCCATTAGCCAAATGGTCCATTCCTTAGAGGAAGAACTATCTACTACTCTTATTCTTCGCTCTCGGACAGGTATTACCCTGACACCAGATGGCGAGGAATTTTTGCCTTTTATTAAAAATATTTGTAATTCCCATAGGGAACTGCAGGAAAAGCTTAAAGAGATGGAAGGGCTGCATAGCGGACTTATTCGCATTGGCACCTTTTCTAGTGTTTCCTGTCATTGGCTGCCCGGTTTGATGAAAGATTTTAAGAAACAATACCCGGCGGTACAGTTCGAGTTACATCAAGGGGATTATACGGATATCTTCCATTGGATTAAAGATGGGAGCGTGGATTTTGGCTTTGTGAATCCAAAAGCGGTATCAAATCTGACGACCATTCCCTTGCAAGAAGATGAAATGCTCGCCGTATTGCCAACCCAACACCCTTTAGCCGCTCATCCCAAAGTCTCCTTGAAGGAATTAACCAAGGACCCTTATATCCTTTTAGATGAGGGCGAATTTAGTGAACCATTAACGATCTTTAACCAACATAACTTTCAACCCAATATTCAATACCGTGTATATGATGATTATTCGATTATGTCGATGATCGAACAGGGGCTTGGCATTTCCATTTTGCCAAAGCTTGTCTTAAGCAGATGTCCCTATCAGATTGTCACAAAACCCATCTCGCCAGCTGTTGTTCGGACTATCAGTCTAGCATACAAGGACAAGAGAGTTTTGCCGATTGCCAGCAGGTATTTTATCGATTTTATCATCGAGAGGTATAGCAATCCCATATGAAAAGCGTTCCTCTTATAGCAGGAACGCTTTTCATATAGGATTCAATGGATCTCCGCATTGGGGATTAATTTGACCAAACGCTTCGGCGCTGCCCGGCAATACCCTTCATAAATGTATCCCTTAAGCTCTGCCCAGTTTTGATTTTGAGTGATGTAACAAGAGGTCCAGCCATGCTGGCCGATATAAGGTGTCTTAAAATACCCTGGCTGCTGAATCAGAAACTCTTGCGTTGTAGGCAAAGTCTTGATTGCTGCCGAAACACCATCCTTGTTCTCCCCCATCATGACAAATGGTTTATCCTTCACTCGGAATGAAGTATGGCCAAAGCCATCGATTTCCTCTGTGACCTCAGGCAGTTCCATACAAATTCCCCTAATCTTATCCAGTACCGCTAAACCTTCATTGGATGAAATCTGTTTATGGTGTTCCATCAATTAGCCCCCTCTTTTTGTCTAAATAAAATCATAACCCAAAGAAGGCTGAAATTTCCATATGGAAAACCTGTTCAACATTCATTTTCCAAATTCAAAAAGTCACTAATTCCCTTAACATGTTCCCCTTTAGGATAGTTAAGATACAGTAGACTCGCCAACCGCACCGGATCGCCAAAGAAATACCGTTCATAATGGGTTTGTCTAGTGCCGAACGAGCTCATCGTCAAATCCCATGCTAAGCGGAAGATTTTCACCCGGTCGTCCGCGGGCTTGCTTGCCCCTTGCAGATATTTATCAAGATCTGACCGAATTTCAGATTGAAAGTCTTTTTCGGTTGGCAGTGATACCATTCCGCTTGCCCCGATTAACTGAATGATTTCACTGAAGCGGGGATAAATCCGCGGGAAGACGCTATTGGCCACTTGAAGAGGGATCATACTCGGTCTCATAAATCCCCATTCATCCAGAGCCGCATCATTTTCGGATTTCTCTACAAGTGCTTTCATCGTTTCAAGACCGGTAATAATTTCAGACAGCTTTTCCTGAATATGCTGATACTCACTGACATTAATCGTCTCGACCAACAGTTCAGCGACGCCGAGCATAAATTCTGTTTTAGCAATCTGCCTTGTCACTGCTTGATGCGTAGCAAATGGCTGAAACGAGCATCTCAGCATAAATTCAGCCGCCGCTTCGACATTATCGTAAAAAAAGACGCGCTCCCATGGCACCAGGACATGATCAAAAACAAGGATTGTATCCATCTCTTCGTATCTTGAGCTAAGCGGATGATTAAAAATCGATTCCCCGCCGACAAACGTTTCGCGGCAGATAAATTTTAATCCTTTTGTATCTGTGGGAATCGAAAAGGCAAATGCTTCATCTGTATCAAAGTACATTTTTGGTGCATTATATACCAGGATTTCATCAGTTAATCCTCCTTGAGTTGCCAGGAGGCGGGCCCCATGAATCACGATTCCCTTTTCATTTTTATCAATGATCTTAGCCGAAATCGGTTCCTTTGAACTCCCATAATAGAGCTGGGAACGATTCACCTGCGGGGTAATAAAGGTATGAGTAAACGAGAGGTCGTTCTCTCTGGCTCGTTCATATAACGCCTGGATATTTTCAGGAAAACAATTCTCTCTATTTTTTAGAATATCCGCGGAGGAGGCAAAGCTCATGACCACCGAGTTCATGTAGTCTGGGCTTCTCCCCATCATTCCATGCGTGTGCCTTGCCCAGATTTCCATCATCCTTCGCCTGCGCCTTAAATCCTCTTTCGTTTTTGGCTGCAAAAAAGAAAGACCAATTGACTCCTTGGTTTCTGGTGATGTATAGGTCATGATCTTTTTTAGATCAGCGTTTTGCTGCAAATCATAAAGGGATGCTTTTGTTTGTAGGATCCCTTTGAAAGCCGGATGTTCCGAGATGTTACCGGCAATTCTTTTTCCGTCATACCAAATTTCCGGCTTCATCCGATTTATACGCTCTATATATTCCTTTCCGTTTATAGCACCCATAATTCCACTCCCATATTTGTACGAGTTAGCTAGTTTCATTTTATTGACAAACAGGGAAGCCTGTTCCTTATTTTTCAAGATGGATAAGCCTTGTTTTCAATTGGGCAAGGAAAAGCCCTTCTTTTATGAGAAGGGCTTTTATGGATCGGTTTTTTTATTTCATGCCGTTTTGTGCATCTTCATACTTCTCTTCATGCATATGATCCACATAATCATCTGAAATCTCACCTAGATGAAGCATGTCTTCTCCATTATCAATGGCCGTCAGTGATTCAAAATACTCTTTAGGGATGTTAAAGTCGATTAGAAGTTCCCCTGAAGTTTTAAAGACACTGACAGATAAATTGCCTGGAGGCTCTTGCATTTTCAATAAATCCTTTAACGTTACAGCTTGTCCGTTCACTTTTATCTTCACTTGAACCTCATACAGTGCAATGGTTTCCTCTAATATTTGAACCAAATCATTCATGTCTTCATCGCTTAATTGGGATGGATCCTCAAGATTCGCGAATTTTTCCCATAATGTATCGTTCGTTGCGATTTGGTCAAGCTGGTCTTTATTTTTTTCTTCGACTTCATTCAAATAGTTGAAAAATCTCTCTGATTCTTCCTCTGTTATGCCAAATTCCGCTAATGCTTTTTCGGTTTCTGCCATATATTCATCATAGTTTACGTAAAATTCAAGGGATGCATCCAAATCCTCAATAAATTTATATTCATTCAAATTATCACCAAAATGATCCATTAGGTCATTAAATTCTTTTTCGGACAGACCATATTTGGTGTATAAATTCTGTAAATTTGTTGAGTTTATTGGGGTACCGAGGATATCTTTCAGGTCCGCAACTGTACTGAAATCATCTAACGGAATTTCGTAATAATCAAGATAATCCAGTAATTCCTGTTTAGACCATCCAATCTCAGCTAAATATTGGTTTAACTCATTTTCTGGAGGAGCTGCCTGTACGGAAGGAGCATTAAACAGGAATGGAATCGTAAGCATGCACATTAACATTGCTTTTATATGGACCATTGATACCCTCCTTATGATTTGATGCATTACTAATTTCCCCTGTATAAACCTTTTTAGGATTGAAAATAATTTCCTAACATTGAGAACAGACCTTATTATTTATGATAAAAAATTATTGTTAACAAATACTAAAAAGGCCACGATTCTAATTTGAATCGTGACCTTTTCCCACCCTGGTTAGCCCATTACAAGAATGAAGCACCAACGATGATTAACAGAATGAACAATACTACGATCAACACAAAGCTGCTGCCGCCATAGCCGTAGCCACCGTAGCCATAACCGCCGAATCCGTACCAACCCATACTTTTCACCACCTAATTGAAAAATATTTTTCTTTCATTTTTATATGTATTGCGAAAGACAAGTATTGATTGGACAAAATCACTATGATTTCGACAAAATAAATAATTTGACTACATAAGCTCGGCATTTTGGGATTCTACTTGGCAGTTAAGTACTGTTCACGTTTGACTGGGAGTCTATGGGACAAAGCCGCATTGAAGTAAGCTCGAAATGTCCCATAGACTGACTCTATGGGACAAAACCTCCTTGATTCCTTCTCGAAATGTCCCATAGATTGGTTCTATGAGACAAAACCTCTTTGATTTCTTCACGATTTGTCCCATAGACTGCTTCTATGGGACAAAACTTCAATGATTACTTCAAGAAATGTCCCATAGACTGCATCTATGAGACAAAACCTCTTTGAACTCATCTCGAAATGTCCCATAGACCGTTTCTATGGGACAAAACTATCCCTTATTCCTTGATTAAGTCAGTTCCATATGAGTTATCGATTGCACAAAGCCATTCACCTTGTGAATTTTTCTTAAATACGTAGGTAGCTCTTCGCTCCATCGATAAATCCGATTCTGTTTTATCAGCATCAAGGAGCGTTTGCGAAAGAACAAGCGCAGTATCTCCGGCTTCTAAAATAATCATTTCCCCCTGTGTCGGCACAAGACTGTTATTGAAATATTGGGCAATGGCAATAAAAGCCGTTTTGATTTCCTCTTTACCACGTGCAATCCTTCCAGGCTTTACAACCAAAATGGCATCATCCGTATAGTAATTCATCAGCGTATCAAAGTCCTCTTGCTTAATGGCCATATCACACTTCTTAATTAGTTCTTTTAACTCGTGTTCCATCCAAAATCCCTCCCCATTATCTCCATCCTAATAATTTCATATTTTTCAACCAAATGCCAATTTAAACAAAAAAACGGCCTGGTGAGAGATTGTTTCACCAGGCATGGATAAGGCCATTTTTATTTATGCATATGATGCCATTTTTGAAATTGTTCATGACCGGGTCCGTGGCTATGGTGATGGTCTGAATGGGAAACGGCTCCACCGCCAAAGCCAATCACCAATCCAACGGCGAACACACATATAGAATAAATTACTCGGTGTTTCCGTTTATGACGCAAATGGCTAAATTCTTCTTTTAATTCGCTTTTAATTTCATCCTTCAATGCTTGGATATCAACTTGAGGCTGTTCCTGAGGCTCTTCATGTGGTTCATTGGGCATTTTACCACACCTCCTTTTCTCTAATATATGGAGGCAAGAACGGTTCCTTTATGAACAAATTGTTAAATTTTTTGAAATTTTAATGGCACCTGAGGAGGGTTATGTTTGATTAGACCATCACCTGAATTTCCATTCTTTTTTCCAAAGAGCCGTCATATGATTAATCAAAAAGACTGGACAAGGTGATTGTTATTATTCAGACATTATTAGCGACGATTATCGGCAGCCTGCTGGTTGGAATTGGGGTGAATGGGTTTCTTGTCCCCCATCATTTAATAGACGGCGGAATCCTTGGAATTGCTTTAATCCTTCACTATTTCTACGAGTTTCAAACAGGAATTACAATGGTTGCATTAAGCCTCCCTATATGTATTTTTTCGGCTATGCACCAAAGAGGTTATTTTTTCACCAATATCCAAGGATTACTTGCTTCTTCGTTTTTCATTGATTTGCTCGCTCCCTTAAGAAATCAATTTCTCATCTCCCAGTTCGCAAGTGCATTAATCGGAGGAGCCATCATTGGAACGGGCGTGGGTCTCATGCTGCGCTATAACACTAGCACGGGAGGCACCGACCTGCTCGCCAAAATCATTTCGAGGGTTACCCCAATAAATTTGGCCCTCGCTATTATCATCCTGGACGGACTCATTATTTTGGCAGGGTTTGCTGTTCTCGAAGTGGACAACTTCCTTTATTCCTGTATGGCGATATGCACCGTTGGGTTAGTGACAGCCTTAATTGAGGGGAATTGATTTTTGCATGTGAGATTGACCGACACTAATGGGAGTCAGCTGTCTCAATTGGCTGCCTTCTCATTACCCAATGAAAAAAGAGCAACACCAAGCATTGAATCGCTAAATATACACTAAAAGAATAAGAGAGCTGCCATCCTTTATAAGTAAACACACCAAACTCTTGATTAATCCATTCAAACAACGTTCCTCCAGCCGTGCTAAGAACGAGATAAAGCAAGATCCAATACCCTCTAATGTTCCATTTGTCATAAAAGTAAAGAAACAAATAAGAAAAAGGGGCATATAAAAAATAGGTAATCAAATCAAATAAATCGTAATTAGGTGTATCCATGATATTATATAAATCAAGCTTAGGCGAGGCGAGTAAATGATCGGAAAGCCTCGCAATCGTTGTGCCGGTTAACAAAAAAAGGACCGATAAACTTCGAGGAAATCTTCTCGGCAAAAGGAAAACAACAAGATAGGACAGACCAACACAAAGAAGCAGAAACCATTCGTTTTCATCAAATTTCTCTGGCAACGGAAGCATCTATTCGCGAATCCTTTCTTTTCTCAATAGATTTCTGTACCATGCTAATGCCAAGTGGACCATTAACACAATCAATATTTGGAGGATGAAAGATAGCCAGAAAGGCCAACCCTTATAGGTTATGACATCCCATTCTACCATCCAGCGTTCAGCCCCAGATTGAATGCCTACAAATAAACCTGTCCATATCCATTTAGAGAATCGAGACTTAAAAATGGGCAGTAAATTAAAATAACTCAGCCAGATAAACGGATAGATAATGGCTTCATACACCCGGAAAATAATAAAGGGTTCCGTTTCATTCGCAATAGTCCAAACATCTAAATTAATATATAAGATGGCGCAATAGCTGGTAACGAGGAACTCCAAGATCATGAGAATAAAAATGTTTTCAAATAAATAAAGTCTCTTCTTCATGATAAAATAAGAAACCAACAGCATAATGGCAGCATCTATGATTAGGGTAAGTTTCATTTTTAACCTTTCACCGTTTCATCAACCTTCTTTATTGAAAACTTCTTTAATAGTATTCTTAAAGAAACAGAAAACTATGCAGCGAAAAAAGGAAAATAGAAGGATTTCACTTTCCTCTATCATTTCTTACAATACATAAGAGGGGGTAAAAGAACATGTTAAAAAGAGTAGTCATCCTTGCGATACTATCATCCATATTAATTGTTTTAGTATTGGTTAAATCTCATTCAGTTGCGCCTGTCGACAAAACAAGTACTAATTCCGCGGAGTACACAACGCTAGAATACAAGATTAGCGAAATTAAAGGAAATCAATATTACGGAAAAAGTGACGACGGGACAGGAATCCAATTTTCTGCAGATAAAATCGTCTCCAGTGACAAGATAAACGTTGATGATGAGGTCATTTGCTATTTTGAAAAAGATAACTTAGGTAAAGGAATAGTGAAAGTCGAGAAAAAATAATAATACCGGGCTGAAAGGGCAGGGATAGAATAGATGCTGTACATATGGGATATCGAGAAGATCATTGAAAACACATTGAGTGAGCACAATTTAAAGATTAATTATGAATTTAACAATAATCTTCCTGCTCCGATGAGTTACAATGTATCGACAAATACGATAAAGTTTAACTACATACAAGTAAACGGCTACTTGGCTAAAATTAATTTTAAAATAAAAGAAACCGATGAAAACTTAATTAAAATTATTCTTTATCATGAAATCGGATATTATTTAGATTTTAAGAAAAACAAACATGATTTGAGGATTCTAAAGTACGGTGAAGATGAAGAAATCGAACAGCTAAAAACAAAAATAGAAACGAATGCTTGGGAATATGGTAGAACCATGGTGCCTGAACAACTCGTGAAAGCCTATGATCAAGTACGGGAATTAGATAAACTGATGATAAAATAAAAAGCCTCACATGGAGGCCCGTACTAGAATTTATTGTAAATCGACCAGGGTCATGGTTTGACCCCTTTTTCCCTCAAGAGTCAGTGTTGCATGTCCCCCTTGACGGTTAAATAATTCATTGATCATATTGCCTGAGGCTTTTGCGCAATTCGTTTTCCCATCAGCCGTGATAAAACGAAACGTTCCATGCGGGTCTACCCCGCTAATATAAGCTTTTACTTGAATGCGATAGGTGTCAGCTTCAGCAGCAACCGGAACTTTAATTTTTTGTCCAACCCTCAGCTTGGATGGATCCACCGCTGGATTCAGCTC
Source organism: Neobacillus bataviensis (assembly GCF_019969725.1). The sequence continues at coordinate 43,575 of NZ_JAHXYW010000010.1, read as the reverse complement.
TTGAATGGATGAAACAGGAACACCTAAAGCTTTCGCGATTTTCGTGAAAGTATCACCGCTCTTGATCACATATTCAGACGCGTTGGCTGTTACCTGTTCCTTTTTCGTTAAATAGGCTGCACTAACAAACCCCGTTTGGCCATGAAAACTAACTTGAGCCCAGCCATTCACCATCGATTTCACCATTACAGAATCATTTAATTTTAACGAGCCTACAACCGCACTAGTCGTGGAAGCCGCCGCTCTCACTCTTAACGAATCTGCCGTTACATACATGGTCTGTGATTCAGCTGTGTCAGCCGTTTGGCTCGGGACGGATGAAAGATAATCAGCCTTCACAAAACAAACTCGTCCTTTTATCAGAATGCCTGCCCATCCGTTTTCTACGAATGAAACCTTCACAATTTCCCCTTTTTTATATGTACCAAGAATACTGCTATCCGTGCTCGGGTTTGACCGCACATTAAGGGCTGTCGCGTTAACCATTCTGTTTTCCACTTTGGGTAAAAGAATTTTTTTACCGTCAATCACAGTCAGCCCATTGGCCTCTAGTATTTCTTGTGCTGTCACCCCATGTTCCGCAGCGATCGCTTCAATACTGTCACCGTTTTTAACCTGATACGTATATTCCTGAATGAAGGCGGCATTGGCACTCGTTCCTAAAAAACCAAGTACAATAGTAAAAATACCCGTCACGACCAGTTTTTTTAGAGAACTCTTTTGAATCCATTGGTGAACCTGTGAAACATAGGTATCCCAATGATCACGAATATCACTTAAAATTCCTTTAATATCTAATACATGACGAATATGAAAAAAATGCTCGTTATAATATTCGCGTTTTTCCATCCTTGAAGTGAAAACAGGTACACTTTGGGAACGCTTGCTTTTCCCATGCGTTATCTTCCTGCTTAACGTTAATTCCCCACCAGTAAACATTTCTTTAGTTGTAATAGTCAATTCTCTTTCTCCCCCACAAAAATACTGCGTTCTTTTTATAAAATGAAGTAAATCCCCCATATATATGTATAATTCGACGAGATCCTTCATTTTCTGTCCATATTTGCTATAAATAGTCGAATATGGGTATAGGGGAATATAATTCCTATTAAAATTCTTCCTTCACAATGCGATAAATGTCAGCCGAAAGCTTCTTGATATCCCTCTGTTTATCCCGAACATTTAGAAGGACGACGATGGAGGTTTTATCCTTGTAATACACATGGAGCGACTCCCAGCCCCCGACAACGCCTCTGCTGTAAATGCGGTCGTCTTTATGGTAAACACCGAGACCATAACTCGATTTTGGCCCTGGTGTGACCATTTTCTTTACACTTTGCTTGGTTAGGAGCTTCCCTGTCATTAAGGCTTCATCAAACAGATAGAGATCCTTTGCCGTTGCATAAATATCACCGCAGCCAAAAAGCAAAGATGGATTCAGTTTACTTGATTGTAAAAACTGCCCTGCCACTTTGAAATAACCCTTTGAAGAAAATGTCCCAGAGTTAATAAAACCCGCATTTACCATGGAGGCCTTATGAAAAATATTTTTTTCAATATAATCATGCAGAGTGCCGCCTGTTACCTGTTCGACAATATAACCTAGGACAATATAGTTGATATCGTTATACTCCCATTTTGTCCCAGCCGGAAATTTAACCACGGCCTTCTTAATAATGTCCTTAGGGTTTTTGATCCCTGTGTGCCAAATGGGCCCCTTGATTCCAGAGGTATGATTTAACAAATGTGCGATCTTCACATTTTTCGGAAGGGTCGGGACATATTTGGATACCGAGTCATGTATCCTCAACAATCCTTTTTCTTGAAGCTGAAGTATACAAACAGCAACCATGGTTTTCGTAATCGAACCAATAGGATAAGTAGTGGTCGGACGATTTAACGTCCGTTTCGAAATATCTGAATACCCTGTCCCCTCAGAAAACAACGTGCTACCGTTTTTTGCAACGGCAATACTGCCACTAACATGGTTGGAAACCAAATACTCTCTGATTTTTTGATGTATTTGGATTTCCTCGGAATGGGAGGCAGCAGCCGGTCTTATAGACTCCTCCGAGCAAGCACTGCTGAAAATTCCGAACGAAAAAATGGCTATTAAAAGTATTTTCATTAAAAATCCTCATTTTTAGGTATTTACTCGACATTTTATTATTTTTAATAAGATAATATTTTATCCAAATGCTTCCCATATATTTACAAGTATCACTTTAGTTTGGAAATGGATTGTCTCGTCCAATTGGCGGATAGCCCTGACCACTCGGCGAATTCGTGAAACAAGAAAAATTTGGAGGTGAAAAGCACCTAACTTGTCCACACCATTTTAGATCTATGTACATATCTTATTGGGTATGAAAAAAGTAGGTGAAAACTTGGGGCACAAAAAAGAAGCGATTACTACTGGACCATTTAAAGTCCCGGCGAAAATATCAGGAGATCCTGCGGGTTCTTTTCCAAACATTACCCAGATCCAATTTAAAAATCCAACAACAAAGGATTTTACCATTGATATGATAATTGATTTCGCTACAAGTTCGAGTGGTCCGGAACAACAACTTCCTCCAACAAGAAATTTCCTTGTTCCTCATAATAGTACTAGAGTTATATTTTTATTCGGCTATGCACCAAACTATATTCTGCGCGTTACAGTAAAAGGGGATGTTGATGAGGATGCTGAAAAAGTGGAGGTTACAGTTGTAGGTTTCCGTTCATCCGATAACATGCACGAACCAACTATGTTTTTTAGACATTCCGATTTTGTTGAAGTAGAGAACTTGCATATTCATGCTGATCCTCCAAGCTTAACCAGTCCACCATTATCCATGTCTGAATCAATGCCTTCACTCGACGACACCATTTAATCGATTTAACGAAAAAGACAACTGCCCATGCAGTTGCCTTTTTTGATTATCTTAATTTCCGCCGCCTGAGTTTGAAGCTGCGCTTGCATTCCATTTCTTTTGAACTATTAAAAATTTCCGTCCTTTCGGATGAAAAAAAATTATCTTTAAAATAAAGTGCTTTATCTTTCACCTGTCTTCCCCCCCAGTTCTTTTCCTAAAATACGATTATCTTAGAAAAAAGTTCCATAGCGAGGTGGAAAATAGATAGGATTTTTATCTAGATCGTCTTTTTCTCTGTCGCAAAAACGTAGGAACATCCAGCGATTCTTCTTGTGTATCTAAATGTCGGCCATAATCCTGATCAGGTTCGATATGGTTTACCCGATTATGTTGCGTACGTGGTTCCCTTCCATAACCCTGATCACGTTCGGCATGGTTTAGCCGATTATGTAGCGTACGTGGTTCCCTTTCATAAGGATTAGGCCTTTCAATGATAGGCGGCTGGGAAGATGGTTGTACTACTGCCTCTACTTCCTCATTGAATCCAGTGGCAATAATCGTGACAATGATTTCATCCTTTAAATTCTCGTTAATGACCGAACCAAAAATCATATTTAATTCCTCATGAGAAGCAGCAGCAACGATTTCAGCTGCCTCCTGGACTTCAAAAAGACTAAGATTTCGACCGCCAGTGATGTTCATGATTACGCCCTGGGCTCCATTAATAGAGGTTTCAAGGATCGGGCTGTTTAAGGCCTTCTGGGCAGCCTCAGCGGCGCGATTGCTTCCAGTAGCAATCCCAATTCCCATTAAGGCAGTCCCTTTATGGGACATGACCGTTTTCACATCAGCAAAATCAAGGTTGATTAAACCAGGCACAGCAATTAAATCGGAAATCCCTTGAACACCTTGGCGGAGGACGGCATCCGCTTCGCGGAAAGCCTCAATCATGGGGGTATTTCGATCGACAATCTCTAATAAACGATCGTTTGGAATTATAATTAAGGTATCTACTGCTTCCCTCATGGCGTCAATTCCACTTTCCGCGTTCATTGCCCGTTTCTTGCCTTCAAATTTGAACGGACGCGTGACCACTCCAATGGTAAGGGCACCAAGCTTTCGGGCAATTTTCGCAATGGCCGGTGCTGCACCTGTCCCAGTACCGCCGCCCATTCCAGCTGTTACGAAAACCATGTCAGCTCCTGCTAACACTTCTTCTATCTGCTTTTTGCTTTCTTCTATCGCCAATTTTCCTATTTCCGGATTAGCGCCTGCTCCTAAACCCCTAGTTAACGATGAACCAATTTGCATCTTAATTTCTGCTTGAGATTGATTGATCGCTTGGGCATCCGTATTCACTGCAATAAATTCTACACCTTCCACTCCGTCCTCAATCATCCGGTTCACGGCATTGTTCCCCCCGCCGCCAACACCTACAACTTTAATCGTGGCCAATTGGTCCATATTTGCAGCAAATTCCAACATGATCCTTCCCCCTCGTTTCCACTGATTTGTTTTACTAAGAATCAAGGCTATCCGTTTTTTACTTAGTAGTCTATGAAACATTAATTTGCCTGTCCAGTTAAGTTTTACCTAGTTTTTATAAAACAGGAAAATAAGCACAAGGTAATTGGAAAAAAGGTCCTACTTTCCCCTATTACCAAGTAACATCCTTCAAATTTGAGTGAGTATTCTACAAAATTTAAGCCTTATTCTACAATTGCGGTTATTCGAAGGTTGGATTCTACAAAATTGGATAATGTTGTTTCTTTTATTAAAGTGAGATGAAAGTTTTTTTACAATTCGGTGAATTTTTGTTAATTCGACAATTTCCTCATAATTTCTTGTTATAATGGCTTTGTTTTATAGGGAAGAGATTAAAATTTTAATGTAAAAAGAGGAGGAATCATGGCGGAGATTTTACTTGGTCTAGGTACATATCTGACAGTGGCTCTTGCTCTTGGCTGGCTGGTTTCACTTGCCTTTGATCTTTTCATTAAATAATCTTAAACTCTTAAAAAATAATATCTCCTTCCTCCCCTGAATATATATGTACAAGCGATTGGGGGAGGAATTTATGGAGGTATCGTTATTTTTAGAGTATGGCTGGATTTTAATTATTTTGATAGTTTTAGAGGGATTACTCTCAACCGATAATGCATTGGTGTTAGCGATCATGGCGCGGCATTTACCTGTTAAACAGCAAAGAAAGGCAATTAACCTTGGGTTGTTATTCGCGTTTATCTTCAGGATTGCAGCCATCTTTATCATTTCGTATCTTTTCGACGTGTGGCAAATTCAAGCGGTCGGCGCTGCCTATTTAATTTTTATTGCATTAAAACACTTGCTTAAAAGTGACCATGAAAAAAAGGTCAATAAAAGAAAAAGCTATCGAGTGACGGTTGCGCAAATTGCCTTCGCCGACATCGCCTTCGCGATAGATTCCATTTTAGCAGCAGTCGCCCTTGTCATTGACTTGCCAGATACGCCGCTAGGGGAAATTGGCGGGATGGACGGTGCCCAATTTATCGTTATTGTATTAGGAGCTATCGCAGGATTATTGGTGATTCGGTTTGCCGCCGGATTCTTCGTCAAGGTCCTGGCAAAACGCCCGAGTATGGAAAAGGCCGCAATGCTGCTAGTCGGCTGGGTCGGAATAAAGTTATTGATACATACGCTTGCCCATCCATCTGTTCACATGATTCCGCATGGATTTATCGAGGGCTCCCTTTGGAATACAACTTTCTGGTCCGTTTTGCTTCTTATTGCCCTTGGCGGATGGTTATTATCTAAGGAAAAATAAAAAGGGAACGCTGAAAACGTCCCTTTTTTGATTTTTGCCATTGGGTCACATTTCATTGAACGAGAAAGGCCGCTTTTTTGCTGGTTGGGCAATGAAACGCTCTTTCATTTACCGTGTGATCAGTTATTAAACAAAAGATAAAATGACCACTGCGATACTTAGTACCAATCCAATGAACACGAGACATGAAAAAACGGCTAATTCCTTCCCTTCTTTTTTTCGAAATAATCGCGGCGCTTCCCAGGCAAAAACAATAACATAAATGAGGATAATCACTAAAATCTTAAACATATTCCATTCCTTTTTCCGGAAATTACTTAATTAGACCGATTCTTCTTATAAAAGCTTTTGAGTCAATAGATACGTCTAATTGAGCAAATTCCTGTTCCCAATTCTTTTTATACCGGGTATTCCATTGTTTAGGATATTTCCGGTAAACAGTTTGTCCAAATCCGAATATGTCTGAGCGAAAATCGTTTTGAGCCTTATTTACGACCAACTGTAATCGATCTTTAATTTCATTTTCTACCTTTTCCTGTAAATCCTCGATTATCTTCGTTTCAAATAACTTTAACTTTGAGTCATTCTCAATCACACTATACTCTGAGGTAATCTTAACTGTCATCCTGAGGGTTCCATGTTTTATGATAGGAACCAATTTCGCTTCCGCTCTGACGATTTCCATACTAACATATCCGCCCCCCTTTTCCTTAGGTACATCAACAGTTATAATCCCTGCTTTCATTTCATTGCGAATCCATAAAAGCCCGCGGGTTTCCACTGGAGTCATCCAGCCTGCCAGCTTGTCTTTTTTGAAGACTGCGATGCCATTTAAAGCTTGAATTTTCCCTGATTTATCTTTTGTCTTTACTTCAAGGGGCTTTAACGAAAACTGAGGGGCAAATGGCTCTAGACCATCTGTTAAAAGCATATTGAGAAAGTCCCTGACATAAATTTTCATTCCAAGATCCTGCTTGGCCAGTTCCTTCATTTCTTCGGCCGAAGCACTTTCAAATCTCGGCATACTTTTAAGAATTTCTGAGGCTCTGCCCTTTGTAAACATAATAAAACTATTGATGCGGGGTTCAGCATACCTTGTGTGAAAATCGATAATATGTGTAACCCCCTTTTTGGCCAAATCCTCACCAACCAATAGGACCCTGCTTTGAGAAAAAAAGATTCGTCTCGGCAGCTTTCCTTGAATATTGCGGTATGCTTCGGAAACGGTTCTACCCGTCTCTGAAATGACAATGGTGCTTTTTCCGCTGGTACCTCCTCCTACCGCCGGCCCCAGCTTGGATGGAAGGGCAACTTGAAGGGATAAGCGAATCTCGTCCCCTTCCACAAGGTCTAATCCAATAGCGGTAACAATGGCAATATCGTTAATTTCAACACGGTTCCAACAGCCTGTAAGCAAAATTACTGACATGACCAATAGCGAAAGCTTTCTTATCACTCTCATCCGAACCATCCTGTCCTTGTAAAAACAACCTAGTATTTACGTCTTCGGTATCGTAACCTCTTCAAATTGGTTTTTCCCGTTTCCTGTGGACGCTCATTCATCATCCACCATGGAACGCGGATTAATAAATCTTTCACGTTATTAAAATGAAAGGGAGCTAGAGGCGCTAAATAGGGAACACCAAAAGAGCGAAGCTGCACGAGATGAACCAAGATAAAAAATACGCCAAGGAAGATACCGTAAAACCCTAGCGTTGCAGCTAGAAAAATCATAAAGAAACGAAGAAGCCGGATCGCACCTGTTAAGGGATAGCTAGGAAACATAAAAGAAGCAATCCCTGTCGTCGCAACCACAATGACCAACGGTGCCGAAACGATTCCAGCCTCAACCGCGGCTTGGCCGACGACCAATGCCCCAACAATACTAACGGTCGATCCAATTGGTCTTGGCAAGCGTAAACCAGCCTCACGCAATGCCTCAAACGTAATCTCCATTAACAAGGCTTCTATTACCGCCGGAAAGGGAACCTTTTCCCTTGAGGCCGCAACGCTGAATATAAGATTGGTAGGCAATAGCTCGTGATGAAAGGTAGTGACAGCAATATAAATGGATGGAAATAATAATGCCACGATTAAAAACAAATACCTGATGAATCGAATAAAGGTGGTCATGATAAACCTTCCATAATAATCTTCCGGCGAATTCATCATTTGAAAAAAAGTGACCGGTACAATCAAGGCAAAAGGACTATTGTCCACGATTATCGCAATTCTCCCCTCGAGAAGATTTCCGACCACCCGATCTGGCCGTTCCGTTTGCAAAATCTGTGGAAACACGGAAAAGGGTTGATCCTCAATAAACTCCAGAATATAGCCGCTGTCCTCAATTGCATCGATTTCAATCCGCTCGATTCTGCTCCGAACTTCCTCTAGTATAGAAGGCTCCGCGATTCCTTCAAGATATGTAATAACTACTCCCGTGTTTGACAGCTTACCAACCTTCATCATTTCAAATTTTAGATTGGGTGTTTTTAAACGTCTCCGAATCATACTGATGTTCGTTGTGACATTCTCTGTAAACCCTTCTCTTGGCCCTAATACAATAGCTTCCGATGCAGGCTCCTCAATCGAGCGCTGTTCCCATGCCTGCTCGCTGATAAAAATGGCTTTTTGAAAGCCGTTGATGAGTAAAACTGTACTCCCCGATAAAATATGATCAACTGCTTCCTGAAAGGTTTCCCCCTGGGTGACTCGAGCAGCACTAAGCAGCGCTTTGAAGTGATCGATGGTTGGATAGGGCGGCAATAATCCTGCCTCATGCTTTAACAATGGCTGGATCACATGTAACTCCATTCTTTCAACATTGATTATTCCGTTCAGGTATAAAATAACGGCCGGATATTTGGGAGTTATTTCAATCTCCCGATATACGAAATCTCCCGCTGCTTTAAACAGGTGCTTAATCTGTTGAAAGTCATCCTGAAGATGTCCTGATAATAAAACCGATTCAGGTTGATTTTGATTTTCATTTTGCTGACTTTTTTGTTTTTTAGAACTTAATTTTGTAGTCTTGCGAAACAGACTCAAGTATCGGCACCACCCTCATTAGACAAGCAATTATATATGGCCCATTTTTTTTCGAATAAAAGCAATGCCAAGGAATAAAATTGGCATGATAATTTGCAACAAAGTATGAATATACGGTACATACACCTTAAAACCAAATTCTATATGTTCAACATAACTCGATGCGGTGATAAGCGATAAGGGGGGAACAAGGCTCCCAAGTCCTAGCAGAACAGAACGAGTTTGTTTTAACTTAAATAATTGCGAAATTCCAACTGCAGCTCCAAAAAGAAACGCCCCTACCTTAAAAAACACTCCGGCGACCATCATTAAAATGACCATGGCATCGAAGCGTTCAAGAAAGTCTGCTACGGAAACCATTTGCGTAGCAGAAAGAAGAGTAAAGATATCATGACTGTAAATTTCCGGCCCTAAGACAGCAATCATCATAATCGAATTAATGGTTAAGAGGATGCCTCCAACCAAAAGGATGGACATCCCAATCCTTCGTGCATACTGCTGCTTACTTAAGAATGGAAAAAACATCATGATAACAATGGTTTCTCCAAATGGAAAATTGACTCCTACAGGAAAGGCTTGTTTCAATAAAGGTTTAACACCCTTACCAAGGATCGGGGTAAGATTTTTTATATCAAATTGATCCACGCTAAATAATAAAACCCAAATCAGGATAAGGGAAAAAATATAAACGGGAAATATGATTTCGGCCATACGGCCAAGGGTTTCAACTCCGCCCCGCAAACAATAAATTATGAGCAGCATAAAGCTTCCAATCACTACTATAATAGGAGTTTCAGAAAGAATAGTCGTGACGATCAGATCCCCTAATTCTCTTCCCGCTCTAGCCGCCGAGTATGTAAAGTGAAAGATATATAACACAATGACCGGATAAGAAAGATACTTCCCGATAATCTTTGGAAGCATTTGAACAAGGGAATCCCCTGGATAATAAGAGGCTAATTGCGTGTAAACAGCCATTAAAATTAAACTGCTTAACATACCGATGGTGATAAAAATCCAGGCATCCTGCTTCGAATCCAGCCCTAACCCTAAAATAATCGCCGTCCCTAACACATATCCAGCCATCAAATAAAAAAGTTGGAGTCCACTTATTTTTTCCTTATTCATTTTTAATCTCCCTTAACACAAAAAGCGATTTTAAGGCTGAATTTATTTTTTGTAAAAAATGATTTTTTACTTAATATTTTCCAGTTGGGGACTTGTTATACACCCTATAAAAAGTTCCGGACTATCGGCAAAAATTGCACGTAAATAAAGAACAGTCTACTTTTGCACAAAACATTTAGTCGGCATTTGGTCTCCACATTATAAAAATATGAGAGTATATTTTAGTTAAGCAATTGCTAAGAGTAAACAAAGTACACTTTTGCACAAACTAACTGTGCAAAGGAGGTAGCTACAATGACGCTTGATCAACGCAGTACCGCAATATTATCTCACCTAGTCAAATCACAGGCCTATGTTCCAGTGAAAGAGCTGACCGAAAAATTTCATATTTCAAGAAGAACCATTTATTACGATATTGAAAAAATAAATGTGTGGTTAAAAGAGCATAGCTTTCCTCCCATTAATCACGTCAGATCCGCTGGATTTCACCTAGATGAAGAGACTGCGGCTCAAATACCTGAAAGATTATGCATGTTAACGACTTGGCAATACGAGTATTCCGCAAAGGAGCGTAAAGCCTGGCTGGCCATTTATTTGATGACACGTGATACACCATTATTCCTTGAGGATTTAATGGAAAAAACTCGTGTCAGCCGCAATACAACAATTGATGACATCAAAGGGCTAAAGGAAGAGCTTGAACGATTTGAATTAAAGATAGAGTTCGAACGAAAGCTCGGCTACGTAATTCTGGGGAAGGAAGACGATAAACGAAAAGCGATCGTCTATTATCTTCAACATGTGCTATCTGACCAAGGCTGGCAGGCTATATTAGCCAAGCTTCCATCGATATTAAACCAAGATGACCAGTTTGATCTTTTTGATTATGAAAATTTGAAAGCGGTTCAAAAAATAGTGGCAGAAAGTGAAGAAGAATTAAATATTCAGTTTACCGATGAATTCCTTGATAGTTTAGCCTTTCGGCTGCTGATGTTTTCTAAGAGACTTTCACAAGGTAAAAATGTATTGATTGACCCAATTGAAAAGGATGTTTTAAAAGACACTACTCAATATCAAGCTGCGAGAAATATCAGCCAAAAGCTTGCAGATTTGTTTGAAATTGAATTCCCTGAAGATGAAATTTTTTATATCACGAAACATTTGTTAGGTTCACGTATTCAAGTTTCAGAGGATATCAACCAAGACAATAGCAGCAGCAATAGCTTGACTATAAATAAAGTTGTAGCCGATATGGTAAGTGATTTTCAAAAATATGCGTGTGTGTTTTTTAAAGATCGCAAAGAAATTGAGAAAAATTTATTACTTCATATCAGACCAGCCTTCTACCGGGTTAAATATGGTCTTGAATTGGAGAGCGGCATGACCGAAACGATTAAGGAAAAATATCAAGATATCTTTCTGCTTACAAAAAAAGTCATCATTCATCTCGAGAAGGTCGTTGGTAAAGAAGTCAATGACAATGAAACAGCATTAATCGCCATGCATTTTGGCGGCTGGATGAAAAGGACTGGGGCGACACCAGCCATCCGAAAAAAGGCACTCATCGTCTGTCCAAACGGTGTAGGTACGTCGAGACTATTACAAAATCAATTAGAAGGCCTCTTTTCAACGATTGATATCATCGGGTGTGTTTCCTTAAGAGATTATAAGCACAATCAATATGATACTGACTTTATCATTTCGACCATTCCTTTAGAGGAAAAAGAAAAACCGATTTTTGTGGTTAGTCCCATCTTAACGGAGGCGGAAAAAGAGAGTCTCTTGAAAAAGGTAAACGCCCAAATGGAGTCTCCTGCGAAACATACAACCTCAGCGGAAGCAATTATGAATATTATCAAGAAGTACGCTGATGTATATAACGAGGAAAGCCTGCAGAAAGAACTAAAACAATATCTTTATAAACCTGCAGCTGTATCAATCGAAACTGAAAAGCCTCTTTTAATGGATTTACTAAAGAAGGAAAATATCCAAATAATCGAGGATGTGAAGGATTGGCAAGAAGCAATTCTTGTAGCATCCCAGCCTCTAAAGAACGTTCAGGCCATAACGGACAATTACATTGAAGCGATGATTCAAACCATTAGAAAAATGGGTCCTTACATTGTGATTTCACCGAAAGTGGCGATTCCACACGCCAGACCGGAGGATGGTGTGAACAGGCTGGGTATGAGCTTATTAAAGCTTACTAAAAGCGTCCCCTTTTCTGAAAAAGGAACTCATGATGTTCAGCTAATCATTGTCCTGGCAGCGATCGACGGAGATACCCATTTAAAGGCACTATCCCAATTAACCAATATGCTTTCAAATGAATCAACCAAACAAGAAATCATCAAAGCTGAGTCTTCTGAAGAGATATTCCAGTATATCAAGGTCTACTCAGAATGATTAGAAATAAAACGTAAAAAGTAGCAGAAAGGGTCTTCAACATGAAATTTTTAGAAGAAAATCTAGTAGCTTTAGACGCCGAAGCTTTCACTCCTGAAGAAGCAATACGTGCAGCAGGACAATTGTTAGTTAACAGTGGTGCCGCAGCAGATGGCTATGTCGATGCGATGGTGGCATCCTATCATAAAAACGGACCATATTTTGTGCTTGCCCCTAGAATTGCACTTCCTCATGCAAGGCCCGAGGATGGTGTTCATGAGGCATCCGTTTCCTTTGTAAGACTAAAACAACCAGTTGTTTTTGGAAACGCAGCCAATGATCCTGTGCAATTCGTCTTCGGTTTAGGAGCCTCTTCAAGTGATGAACATTTAAAAATTTTGCAAAAGCTTATGACTCTATTAAGCAATCAGGAAAACCTGCAAAAATTAACAGAAGTAACATCCTATCAAGAAATCAAAAACATTATCAGGGGGAATTAATAATGAAAATTTTATGTGTATGCGGATTAGGACAAGGAACTAGCTTAATTTTAAGAATGAATGTGGAAACCGTTTTAAGAGATCTTGGAATTTCAGCAGACGTAGAAAATACAGATGTGTCATCCGCTTCAAGCATGTCGCCAGATTACGTGATTACAAGCAATGAACTGGCCCAAACGTTAGCTGGAAGCCCAGCAAAGGTCATCATCGTTAACAACTATTTTGATTTAAATGAGATCAAAGCTGCACTGCAAGGCCAGATCAACTAATTTCGAGGAGAAACTAAGGGGGAAATTAAATGGAAGCGATTAAATGGTTTGCCACCAACGTGTTTGGTACACCTGCAATATTGCTTGGTTTTATCGTCTTTTTAGGCTTATTGCTGCAAAAGAAAAGCTCCAGCCAGCTTATCAGCGGAACATTTAAAGCAATTATTGGTTTCTTAATTATTGGCGCTGGTGCTGGGGTCATTGTAGGAGCATTAAATATCTTCGAACCAATGTGGAAGGAAGTATTTAATCTGAAAGCTAGTTCCTTAGGAAAATTCATGGGACAAGAAGGCTTTAACGCCAAGTATGGAAGTGCCGTTACACTTGCAATGACACTTGGATTTTTAATTAACGTATTACTTGCCAGATTTACTAAATTTAAATTTATCTATTTAACTGGACATATGATGTTCTGGACAACAACCATTTTTGCTGGAGTAATCGTCCAAGCGGTTGGGGATGTATCTTTTGGTAAGCTTGTTATCTTCCTAGCCATCTTCATGGGCTTATACTGGACATTCCAGCCAGCGGTTGTTCAACCGTTTATGCGTAAAATTACTGGCAATGACAATATTGCCCTTGGTCATACCTCCGCATCTGTTGCATTACTTAGTGCACTTGTGGGTAAAGTTCTTGGTAACAAAGAAAACGACTCTGAAAAAATTAAACTGCCAAAGGGTCTTGAATTCTTAAGAGATTCCAACGTGATTACGGCCTTAACAATGGGGATTCTTTTCTTAGTGGGAGCCATTATTCTATCCACAAAAGGTACTCCTGGTGCCGAAGAACTAATTGCAAAAGCTGGCGGTCAAAACTTCGTTATCTATTCCATTGTTCAATCGTTTACTTTTGCCGGCGGTATCGCCATCGTTCTGCTAGGTGTAAGAATGTTCATTGGTGAAATCGTCCCTGCCTTTAACGGGATTGCAACAAGATTAGTACCTGGTGCGAAGCCTGCATTAGACTGTCCGATTGTTTTCCCATACGCGCCAAATGCAGTTATCCTAGGATTCCTTGGAGCTTTTGCCGGTGCACTGATCTGGCTCGTTGTTCTTGGTAACACAGTAAGCTATGTTTTCGTACCAACGATGATCGTATTATTCTTCCACGGTGCGACAGCTGGTGTCTTCGGTAACGCAACGGGTGGTGTAAGAGGAGCGATTCTTGGAGGTTTCATCACTTCCACTGTTGTCGCTTGGGGGCAGTTTATTATGGTAAAAATGCTGATTTCCAATACCATTCCAGATACAGCGATGTGGGCTGCAGATAGTGATATGTTTGTCTTAGGACCAATCGTGAAATTCCTAGCCCACCTATTCTTTTAATCTATATACAAATTTTAAGTAAAGGGCAAATAACATTGCCCTTTACTTATTGCTTAATTGAAGGAGGAACGAACATGAGTTTTATTCGTACATTACGAGGAGATATTAAACCGGAACAATTAGGCTTCACCTATTCACATGAACATATTGTTTGTCGTCCAGCTTTTTGGGAAGAACGGAATGAGGACGATTTGTTGTTAGACGATAAGGAAAAATCAAAACTAGACGTTGCCGACTTTAAGAGATACGGAGGAAAGTCGATTGTTGATGCAACAGCCATCGATTATGGCCGTGATGTTAAGGCTGTAAAAGAAATCTCTGAGGAGCTTGATATTCATATTGTCGGAACGGCTGGCTTCAATAAAAGCTTTCTTTGGGATGCGAAAATAAAAGACGAGCTTAAACCGATCATCGGAGACTACCGAACTTATTCCGAATGGATTGATTCGGCAAGCATCAATGAATTAACCGATATCGTAGTCCGAGAAGTGGAAGAAGGCCTCGAAGGTACGCCCTTTAAAGCAGGCCAGGTGAAATTTGGAACAGGGTACAATCGAATCACTCCTTTAGAGGAAAAAACATTAAGAGCCGTTGCACGTGCTCACCATGAAACAAAAGCTCCCCTTCATTCCCATACGGAAGCAGGAACGATGGGTCTCGAGCAAATTGAGCTATTAAAATATGAAGGCGTTGACCTTTCATTTATGAGCTTCGGTCATATGGACCGGAATCCAGACCCTTACTATCATGAGCAGATTGCTCGTACAGGTGCTTATCTTTGTTTTGACGGCATCGCTAAAATTAAATACGCCCCGGAAAGCACGAGAATTCACTGTATTTTAGAGCTTGTCAAAAAAGGCTATGAAAATCAGATCCTTGTTAGTGGTGATACTGCTAGAAAGACATATTACAAGCATTATGATTTTGGTCTAGGGCTCGAGTACATCATTGCCAAATGGGTCCCTCGCTTTATTGATGATGCTAACCGTCAAGGCTTCGACGGGGAAAAATTAATCCATAAATTCTTTGTAGAAAATCCGGCAAGATGCTTTACCTTTAATAAGTAAGGAGTGTGCACCATGATTTTTCAAAATGAAAATTCCTTTGAAGTAAAAGAGAAGATCCTAAATAGCAAGGTGGCCATCTTACCTATTGGAGCTGTTGAAGCACATGGTCCGCATCTTCCCCTTGGAACCGATAATTACTTAGCCGAAAGACTTTCTGAACGGGTAGCAGAAAAAACAGGCGCATTTGTTTTACCAACCTTACCCTATGGCCAGGTTTGGAGTCTGAAAAATTTCCCTGGAAGCATCAATATTAGCAATGAATCCTTAATTAGCTTTATAGTCGATATTGGAGTGAGCCTTTATGAGCAAGGCTTCCGAGTGTTTGCAATGATTAATGGCCATCTCGGAAATGCCGTCGCGATGAAGGAAGCAGCACGCAAGCTCTACAGCCAATATCCAAACTATAAAATTCTTTACCTCTTTTATCCAGGTGTCAAAAAGGCAACAGATGAGGTTCGTGAAACGGTATCCTCACATACGAGCTACTTCCATGCCTGTGAAATTGAGACCTCCTATATGCTGTATTTAGCGGAAGAGTACGTAGATATGTCAAAGGCCATATCGGATGTTCCAAATATCCCAATGAGTGCGGATATTACCCCTACTCCTTGGGAGGAATTTACAAGCTCCGCTGTACTTGGAGACGCAACCCTTGCCACGAAAGAAAAAGGGGAGAAAATCATCGAAGTGGCAATTGAAAACATGATTAAACTTATAGAAGGTGCAAAAGATGGACTTAACAAAGCTTAAAAAAATGGACGACTTTTTGCTGTTTAATTTTTTGGCAAAAGATAAAGATAATGCGGCTGCCATCATCGAAGCAGGTGACGGCTATATCGTTCCAGGAATCGTTTCTTCCGACTTTGAAAGTATTGAGGATGGGATTAAAAAGGTCAAGGAATTAAAAGAGGCTGCCCCTGTGGTCAGCATCGGTTTAGGGGATAATGGAAATCCTGCAAACTGGGGCAAGGTATTGGCAATTGCTGAAGGTTCAGACCCCGGTCACATTAACCAGCCCTTTGAAAAATCAAGCTATTCGTCCGGTTATTTAAAAGCAAAAGGGCTCAATCAGGCAATCAACGGACTTGTCTCCCCTGCCGGCAAGGTTGGATATGTGAAGGTGGCCGGGATGGAGATGAAGGTAGAGAATCTCGTTGATTTGGCGCTTTCGATGGAAATCAACTCCATTAAATTCATGCCATTAAAAGGCACCACTCATCTAGAAGAACTTATCTATTTATGCCGGGTTGCGGCTGAAAAAGGAATAACCGCGATTGAACCAGCTGGCGGAATCTCTGCTGATAATATCGTTTCGATTGTGAATGGGGTTCGTGAGACGGGAATCCCAGTCTTTATGCCGCATATCTTCGGATCTGCCGTTGATAAAACTACAGGACGGACTATTCCAGAAGAAGTTGCTAAAATTATAAATTTAGTCAGGAGCTGATCAAAAGTGCTTACACAATATTTCGCAAAAGCAAAAGAAAAAATCGAGCAAGTGGAGAACAGTGAAAAGGAATATCTCAAGAAAGCGGCTGAAAAAGTGGCAGAGGCTATCCAAAATGGAGGAATTGTTCAGCTGTTTGGCTGCGGTCACTCACATATATTAACAGAAGAAGTCTTCTACCGTGCCGGCGGCCTTGTTCCGATCAAGCCCATCCTCGTGGAACCGTTAATGCTGCACGAAGGAGCCCTTCGTTCCTCCCAGCTTGAAAGACAGAATGACCTGGCTGAAGGATTTTTAAAAGAACAGGATATCCGTCCTGAGGATGTGGTTTTCGTTTTATCCACTTCCGGACGTAACCCTGTTCCAGTAGATGTTGCCCAAGAAGCAAGCAAACAAGGGGCATTTGTCATCGGGATCACTTCACTGGAATATTCCCAAAGCCAGCCTTCTAGGCATAAAAGCGGACGCCATCTCTACAATTCCGTGGACTTAGTCATCGACAACCATGCTCCAAAAGGCGATGCCGCTTTATCGTATGAAAAGGTTGCCGTTCCGTTTGCTCCGACTTCAACTGTTGTTGGTGCAGTCATCCTAAATGCGATTTTCGCCGAAGCGATTAAAATAATGGCCGACAATGGCCATGAACCGCCGATCTTCTTAAGCGGCAATATTGATGGATCTGATGAACATAACAATAGGCTGGTAGAGCAATATCAAAGCAGAATTCCACTATTATCATAAAGAAAACGAGAGGGAATGCCTCTCGTTTTCTTGTCTCTCCATCAATAAATAAAAATGACGAACCTCAATTAGCGAATGAAAAGACGGCCAAATTCTTTCATTGCTTTGTTCCTTCAATCAACTACTTGAAATCATTCTCCTTGATTTATAACGATAATTCCTTGTCATCAATAGTGACAATAGGATCTTTTATAACACAATCGATATGTACACCTGCTTCATTTGTACCACCAAACGGCTTGTTGCTGCCGAAGGCGATGTGCACGGTTCCGTAGACTTTCTCATCTTCCAAGACGTTGCCGGTTAATCGTGCTTTTTTATTGGTGCCAATGCCGAATTCCGCAATGATTCTGCCGTTGCCATCGCCAAGTATTTGAAGTAATTGTTTTCCTTCTGTACCTGTAGCATCTACTAACCTTCCGTTTTCAACAGTTAACATAACAGGTTCGCTCACAACTCCGATTCCTGCTATCGACCCATCTACCAGAATTGTTCCATTTGCGGAATCTTCAATCGGAGCAATATAACTTTCACCTGAAGGGAGATTTCCAGACTCCCCTTTTTCTCGAAAAATTCCTGTGCTCGGAATACCCTTTCTTCCTTTGATCGAAAACGATAATTTCGTATGTCCCTTCTCGATGGTCACTCTTTCGCCAGATTCCAGGAGATCACAATAGATACCGGTTAACTGCTCTACTTCTAAATAATCTGCCGTAATCGCCCCTTCTTGAAGCATATCCATAGTAATTCCTGGCATAGTAGCCACACGTGCCCCTCGAGATGATGCTTCTTTTCTAGCCTTTGTATGAGTAAGAGAATGCTTTGTAATGCAAAGCACAACCTCGGCAGACTTCATGGCTTCGGTAACTGGTTGTGGAGGTTCTTCTCCAGACTTCGTTCTCGTAACCATTTTCATTACGATGGTTTCATTTCCCAAACTAGTACCTGCTTGATAAAACACATCAGCAATTTCGCAAGATTCCAGATCCGTCACAATGAGGATATGCTCATTTTCCTTAACGTTTAAATTATGTTGCAATATTGATTTTGTAACTTCTATCATACCCTGCATTTTTCTTCCTCCAAGATGTTATACTTTCAATTTCAATTGATATCGTTGGATGACAGCGCTTACCTCGTCTCTTGTCTCTTTTAAAAGAGGAAGGTATTCCTGGATTTTCTCGTCAAACATTCGGTAAATGGGACCGGATACCGTTAGCGATCCAAGTATCTCGCCTTTATCAAAAACCGGTACGGCTACAGCAATAACATCAGCGGTATACTCTCCCTGGCTTTGCGCCCAGCCTTGTTCCTTTATTCTTTCTAATTCAGATCGAAGTTCCTCTGGGTCTGTCATCGTCGTTTTTGTGTATTTCACCAAACCACGTTCAATCACCGATTCAATGAACTCATCCGGCATGTATGCTAGGATGGTACGATAAGAAGCACCCACATATAATGGAGACCTGCTTCCTGCAGAAACGGAAAACTTTACCTTATTCTCTGGTTCTACTACATCAAGTGTAACAGCTTCATCCCGATCCAATATAGTAAGAAAAATGGATTCTCCCGTTTTATCCCTTAATCGTTCAAGTATGGGGTGAATTAATTTATTTACATTTAGGCCTTCATACATAATCATTCCTAATTCCCATGTAGCATAACCTAATGAATATTTTTTTGTCTCTTTATCTTTTGAAATAAATCTATTTTTTTCTAAGGTTTCGAGAATCCGATAAATATTGGTATGATTCAAGCCAAGCTCATTTGCTAATTCTCTTCCTCCCCAAACTGGTCTTTCCTTTGTAAACATCATTAGTACCTTAAGTGCTAAATCTAAGGTTTTTAACATGTAGAATTAACTCCCCCTTACCATTACAAAACACCTATTTCAATTAGATAATTAAAATTTGAAAAATGCAATAGTAATTACATTAATATGCAGTTATCCTCTAACTTTAAAGGGAGTAAAAGTTAAAAAGTATAACTGCAACAAAAAGCCTGGACAGCTTCATGCAAAAAAGCCGCCTTTATCTGAATTATTTTTCATAAAGAAAATCAATAACCGCTGCTATATATACCTTTGCACAACGAACGATATCTTCAACGCGAACTCTTTCATTGTATCCATGGATCGTAGGTAAATAGGCAGGACCGTATTGTAATACTGGAATGTGATAATCCCGGAAGTGCCGGGCATCACTGCTCGCCCATTGCATGACACCATAAGCTTCTTCACCAGTGACGAAAGTAATATTATCAACAATGGCCTTGCAAACCGGATCCTCAGCACTGGTATAGTTGGCATGACTTCTAAATCCAAATGGCCGAATTTCATAGCGGATTCCTAATTCATCAAGGTGTTTCTGCAAATAAGAAGTAACTTCATCACGAGTAATCCCAAATGGTAAACGGCAATCTACTTGAACCTTACAGCTTTCAGGAATCACATTTGATTTCGTTCCCCCTTGAATGGTACCAATATTGACTGTAACTTTTTCAAGTACTGGCTGGAACTTTTCACGTTCTTTTTCAACTTCCCGCATATACCGTTTGGAGACGTCAATTAAACCCTGAACCTCTTCTGGAATATCAATTTTCAGATCCCAAAGCGTTCTTATTTTTTCAATCGCAGCAATCGCATCGGTAATGGCGTTATTTCCAGCGAGCGGTGACAGACTGCCATGGCCAGGTTCGCCGAATACTTCAAGCTCGAACCAGTAAGAACCTTTTTGGCCGATGGTCGGATTCAACCGTGAAGATGGTTCTGCAATTAATGCACCGTCCCCTTTAATCAATTTCTTTTCGAGCAGCCACGGGACACCAAATTCCCCGCCCGTTTCTTCATCCGGCACAATCGCCAACGTTAGTTTTCCTGGGAGCTCTACATCTAACCGTTTTAATAATGCAAAGACAAAAATTAATCCGGCAAGACCCGCTTTCATATCACTAGCACCTCTGCCCAGCATCCAGCCGTCCTTTACTTCCCCGGAGAAAGGATTAAAATCCCATTTGGACAAATCACCTGCAGGAACGACATCCGTGTGTCCACAGTAGATTAATTCTTTCCCCTTTTCAATTCCGATACTAGAAATTAAATTAAACATTTTCTCGCTTGATTCGTGCCATGCTGTTTCGAGTCCATATTGCTGAAGATAATCCGTGATAAACTGAGAAATTTCAGTAGAGTCCCCTGGGGGATTTTCACTAGGGATTTTAATTAACGAACCACATAGCTCAATCAACTCATCTTTATGTGCTTCCACTTCATCGATCAATCTTTGTTTTAAGGCTGTTAGATCACTCATCCCGCAGTCACCTGATTTCCTTTTGTTTGTAAATGCGTCATTTTTCCATATAACTGCTCGAGGCGGGCAAATTCGGCTTCATCATAGAAGGAACACTTATTTTCGCCAAAAAGTTTGGCCACCTCAATCACATAGCGGACAACCTGTTCCACATCCATTGGGTGTGTTGCCCCAGTGCCGCAGCCGGCAACCGCCGTTTCCGTCGTAATAGCAATCCCAACAACTGGACTTTTCGTTGCAACCGCAGGCTGAAGAATACTATTTACATGGTAAACCCCGTTTCCATATGGGGTAATATCTTGTGTTGTAATCGGCAGCGTAACGGGAAGACGGCCTGCCGATTGAGTATACACATGTAATAAATCCTGGCTGATTTTTAATACATAGCCCTCTTTAACAGTTGGTGTAATCGCAAACCCTTTATGGTTGGTAATCATATTGCCTTTTGTTGTATCAATTGAAAGAATCGCATCCATTTCTTCCGTCACTTCGTGCTGATTCATCGCAAAGATGTCCACGGGTGAATCCATAAACGGAACAGGATCATGCGGCAAGGTTGGCGCTGTTGGGCAAATATGTGTCGTTAAAATGATATCCCCATTAAGGCGGTCACCCTTTCCGCTCATATCGAGAAGCTTCGCGGCAGCCGCCATACAGGATAATGCTCCATCCCCGTCAGAAACAAAGCCTTTAACCTCAGGACGAGCACCAATTCCGCCTAAACGTCCGATTACTCCAAGTGTTGGTGCATTTCCCCCGTTAAACTTTCCATTTTCACCAGGAATTACAACTTTAATAAAATCAGTTGAACCTGCTTTTCCCTCCACTGTTTCAATCGAAATCTTCCCAAGATTTGAGATCCCTTCGAGGTAGCTTTTTACATCCTCTCCGGTTGCATGAATACTATCCATAATTTCTAATACTTCCGTAACATGTTTCAATGACATTTCATATTCCCTCCAAATTAAGATTCAATAAGATGACAGGCAACACGCTGCTTGGCTTCATGTTGTTTAAGCTCTGGTCTTGCCGTTTTGCAAATATCCATCGCATAAGGACATCGTTGATGGAAATGACATCCTGCCGGCGGATTAACGGGACTAGGTACATCCCCTTTTAATAAAATTCTTTCTCTTTTATCATAGGGACTTTCCTTTGGAATAGCTGACAGCAATGCCTTTGTATACGGATGAAGCGGAGTTTCATAGATTTCAGCAAAAGTCCCGATTTCGACGATTTTTCCTAAATACATGACGGCAATTCTGTCACACATATATCTGACCACATTTAAATCATGTGAAATAAAAATATAGGTTAAGTCGAATTTCTTTTGTAAATCTTTTAAGAGATTAATAACCTGTGCCTGAACGGATACATCCAAGGCAGAGACAGGTTCATCGCATATAATCACATCTGGATTTAAAGCAAGGGCTCGGGCGATATTAATCCGCTGACGCTGTCCTCCTGAAAATTCATGCGGGTAACGGTCAGCATGATAGCTGCTTAAACCAACCACTTCTAATAATTCCTGAACGCGCGTTTTCCGTGAAAGGGGATCGCCCACTTTATGAATTTCTAAAGGCTCGGCAATTAATTGTTTAATTGTTTTTCGCGGATCCAATGAGGCATATGGATTCTGAAACACCATTTGAATTGATTTCCGGGAAGCACGGATTTCTTTCGTCCCCATCGAAGCTAAATCCTGACCTTTAAAAACAACCTTTCCATCAGACGGACGGATCAATTGGTTGATTAACCGGGCCATTGTGGATTTCCCACAACCTGATTCCCCGACAATTCCAAGTGTTTCACCACGGAAAACCTCGAAACTGACACCATCAACCGCTTTCACACTTAGCTTTGATTTTTTGAAAGGGAGCGGATCCTGAATCGGAAAATGCTTTTTTAAATTTTCCACCTTAATAATCGCTTCAGCCATGATACGCCTTCTCCTTTCTCGTAAGCTGACTCTCTTTGGTTTGGAAATGGCAGGAAGTAAAATGGCCTTCCTCTACTTCTATTAAATTCGGCCGAGCAGAAAAACAAATATCCTGTGCATATGGGCAACGATCGGCAAAATGGCAGCCCTTAATCTCCTGACGTAAATCTGGCGGGGTTCCGGGAATAGCCGAGAGCTTCTCTTCAT
The DNA here is from genome assembly GCF_019969725.1 of Neobacillus bataviensis. The sequence goes on along the minus strand of NZ_JAHXYW010000010.1, from coordinate 20,550 downwards.
TCGCAATATCACTCGTAATCTGTGAATCAAGTAATCCCCAAGTATAGGGGTGTAGCGGATTATCAAAAATAGCTTTCACACTGCCAGATTCCACGGTATTCCCTGCATACATGACAATGACCTTATCACACATTTCCCAAACTACGCCTAAATCATGGGTAATCATAATAATAGAAGTGTCGATGGTATTCTGCAGATGCCTCATTAAATCAAGAATTTGCGCCTGTACCGTTACATCCAATGCAGTTGTTGGCTCATCGGCAATTAACAACTTCGGATTACAGGCAAGGGCAATCGCAATCATAACCCGCTGCCTCATACCTCCGGAAAATTCGTGTGGATACATATCGATTCTTTTTTCGGATTCCGGGATCCCCACCAGCTTCAGCATATCGATCGCTGCCTTTTTTGCTTCCTTTTTTGACATCTTTCGATGAGTGCGAATCGACTCCATAATTTGGTCGCCAACCGTAAAGACAGGATTCAAACTTGTCATCGGATCTTGGAAAATCATGGAGATTTCATTCCCTCTGACAGAACGCATTTCTTTTTCCGATAAAGAAAGTAAATCTTTCCCCTCAAACAACATCTTCCCTCCAGCAATCTTTCCAGGGGGGCTTGGAATCAGACGAAGCAATGCGGTTGCTGTCACACTTTTTCCTGAACCGGACTCGCCGACAATGCCGAGGGTCTCTTTTTTATTTAAAGTAAAACTAACACCATTTACTGCTTTAACAACAGAAGACGAAGAACGAAAATGCACTTCCAAGTCCTCTACTTTTAGTAAAAAATCGGCCATGCAAACACCTCCAGCTTCTACACTTTCATTTTTGGATCCAACGCATCCCGTAAGCCGTCTCCAAATAAGTTAATCCCAAGAACGGTAAACAAAATCGCTAACCCTGAAAAAGTGGCCATGTGTGGACTTAACACTAAAAAGTCTTTACCATCTTTTAGAATACTTCCCCATGAGGCCGTTGGCGGCTGCACACCTAATCCTAAAAAGCTAAGAGCCGCTTCAGAAATAATCGCACCAGCCACGCTCATCGTTCCATAAACAATTAATGGGGCTAAACAGTTTGGCAGGACATGTTGGAAAATAATGCGGCTGTTCGTCGCACCCAATGATCGAGTGACTTCAATGAATTCCTCTTCTTTCACACTGAGCACTTGCCCGCGCACGATCCTGGCAAATCCCGGAATATTGGCAATTCCAATCGCGATGATGACATTCACAAGACCCTGACCTAAAACGGTCATTAAGGTGATCGCTAGTAAGATAAATGGAAAAGCGAACAATCCATCCATTGTTCTCATAATGATCGCATCCAGCCGTCCGCCGAAATAGCCTGAAACTAAACCAAGTAACGTTCCAAAGAAGGCACCAAAGACAACGGCAGATATGCCGACAATTAAGGAAATTCTCGCCCCATACACAAGGCGGCTAAACAAATCCCTTCCATAGTTATCCGTTCCTAATAGATGGCCCGCGGTACCTGGTGTTACGAGTGAATTGACCACATCCATTTGATTAGGAGGAAAGGGAGCAATCCACGGTGCGAATAAGGCGATGATGGTCATAAATAACGTAATACTCAATCCAATCGCCGCCAAACGATTGCGAATTAGCTTTTTGAATAAGCCTGCTTCTTTTTTCATTTTCTTACCTTTTGGATTGGTTGTGCTAATTGAAGGTTGTACAGCCGACATTAGTTGCTCCCCCCTTTATTGGAAGAATAATTCACTCTTGGATTTACCACTTTGTACATAACATCTACAAACAAATTCACAAGGACAAAAATGGCAGCTATAAATAAAACGGTCCCTTGAACAACAATAAAATCCCGCTTTTCAATCGCGTCAACGATCAATCGTCCCATACCTGGCCAACTGAAAATCGTTTCAGTTAAAACTGCGCCGCCAAGCATCATAGAAATTTGCATGCCCAGTACCGTTAATAATGGTGTAAGGGCATTTTTAAATGCATGCTTGCAGATGACCCAAAACTCACTCAAGCCTTTAGAACGAGCTGTTTTAATGTAATCCTGCGATATGACCTCCAGCATACTTGACCGTGTAATCCGGGCAAAGGTTGCCATCGGAATGGTTGCGAGTGTAATACTCGGAAGGATTAGATGCTTTAAATAAGGAATCAGTCCATCCTCCATTGCCCCCATGCCCGTTGCTGGAAACCAGCCAAGATTGACACTAAAGTAAAGCACCAGCATAACCCCAAGCCAAAAGATTGGCATCGATACCCCGATTAAAGAAACAAGCATAACGGTATAGTCTAAAAGAGAGTTCTGTTTAGAAGCCGAAATGATACCTGCTGGGACACCAATCATAAAGGCGATAATTAGTGCGCTTATCGCTAAAACTAGAGTATTTGGAAAACGCTCCAAAATTAATTGGACAATGGGTTCATTATAAGTAAGCGAAACACCAAAGTTCCCGCGGAGCAGGTCTCCAATATAATGAAAAAATTGAACATATAAAGGGTCATTTAATCCAAGCTGTTCCCTTAATGCCTCAATGTCCTCAACACTTGCCTGCGGTCCAAGCATGACACTTGCAGGATCACCGGGAATCAGCCGGGTAATGATAAAAACGATGACTGCTACGACTAAAATGGTTGGCAGAAGATCAAATAGTCTTCTAATAATATACTTCCCCATTGTTACCTCCCTTTTTATTCATCAATATTTGAAACACTGATTCAGTATGTGAACTAGAGTTAAGTGTAGCATCACGAAATTTAATTGTAAATACGGAATAATCGAATAAGATAATATTTTTAAAAAATTTAAAAAACTTGTTTACTAGACTTTCTTTGTATGATAAATTTATTTCTAAATTCAATATTTGAAATACCGATTCACAATGTGAATCAATAGGGGGAGTTGTCGTATGAAAAGGAAGAGTTTAGGTCGTTGGATGGTATTGGTCATTGCCTCTCTTGTTCTACTTTTAAGTGCCTGTTCTTCAGGAAGTAATTCAAGTTCTACCAAACCATCTAATACGGAAAAACCGGCTGCAACCGGTAAGCCGCAAGATGGTGGTGTATTGAAGGTTGGACTTTCCGCCAATCCAAAAACATTAGATCCAATTAAATATACGGGGGTCTATGAATCACAAGTTATGCTTTCTGTTGCAAATACACTAGTCGTGTATAACAAAGAATTAAGTGAATTTTTACCTTCTCTAGCAAAAGAGTGGAAAGTATCTGATGATGGGAAGGTTTACACCTTTTCATTACGTGATGATGTTTCTTTCCAACCCGGTAAATATCAAGACGGACGAAAAATGACGGCTGAGGATGTAAAGTACAGCCTTGAACGCTCTGCGAAAGAATCGGCTATGAACCGATTAAACGGTGTAGAAAAAGTGGTAGTTACCGGAGAAAATGAGGTTGCTATTTATTTAACAAAGCCGAATGCTGCATTATTACCAATGCTGACAGATGCCGGAAATGTGATCGTGCCTAAAGAGGAAGTCGAAGGGTGGGGCGAAGAGTTTGGAAGCCACTTAGTTGGAACGGGTCCTTTCAAAATGGATAGCTGGGCTAAGGATTCTGAGGTTAAGCTTACTCGCTTTGATAAATATTGGGGAGAAAAACCTCATCTAGACGGATTAACATTCAAAATTGTACCTGAACCAAACATGATGACCAACGCCTTACGCTCTGGCGATGTTGATGTGGCGATGGATATTAAAGGGCAAAACCGTGAATTAGTGAAACAGGATGAAAAGCTTGAATTGCTTTCAAAGCCTGCCCTTTCATTAACCTACTTAGATCTTAATAACAAAAAAGGGCCAACTGCCGATCCAAAGGTTCGTGAAGCCATTTATAAGGCAACAAATGTGGAGGAAATCGTTAAAGGTGTTAACAAATGGGGCGGTGCGGAAAAATCCTTTATGGCACTGCCAAAAAAATCATGGGGCTACAGCAAAGACTTAGAAAAGCTTACACCAGCATATGATCCGAAAGCAGCGAAAAAACTTTTAGAAGAAGCTGGCTATTCTAAGGGCTTTAAAACAGAGCTCTATCTTTCAGAAGCGCGTGTTCCATACGGAACCATTTTCCAAAACCAAATGAAAAAAAACCTAAATATTGATGTTGAACTGAAAGTTGTTGAATGGGGAACTTATAGTGACACGGTTTCAAAAGGAAATGCACCAATGTCAATTGGCGGCTGGACTTGGTATCCGGATCCATATTTCTTCCTATATCAATTGTTCTCCACTAAGCAAATCGGTGCACTTGGAAACGGAAAGGGCTACTCAAATCCTGAGGTAGATACACTTTTAGATCGAGCTGTTTCAGAAACAGTGGATCAAAATGAAAGAGCCAAACTCTACCAGCAGGCACTTGAAATCATTTTAAAAGACGTACCGCGAATCGAGCTTGATAATCTAGATGCAACAGCAGGTATTAACAAAAAGGTACAAGGCTTTGATGTTTCTCCAGACTTCTCCGTTCAGATTGTAAATCCAAACGGAACGAACGTCTGGATTAAGCAATAAGTTGAAGTCCAACCATAGGTTCTTTTTGAAAAGTAGAGATACCCTATCTCTACTTTTCTTCTATTCCCACTTGAAAGAAGGTAATGAATAATGGCCATTACCGCCATTAAAAATGCAAACGTCTATGATCATGATACCGGTGATTTCAGCAAGCAAACCGTCTTAATCGAAAACGAGAAAATAAATGCGATTCTGTCACCTAATGAAGACTTTCCTGCACATCACTTGATTGATGCTACTGGTTTCTATTTAACACCCGGATTAATTGATACATGTTCTCAAATTGGATTAAAGGAGATTGGCATTCGCTGGGAAGGAAATGATGGGTATGAACCTCATGAAGAAAATGGCTGCGAGCTGCAGGTAATAGACGGCATTTACCCATTTGATAATGCCTTTAAAGACGCCGTTGCTTCCGGTGTAACAGCGGCCCACATTGTTTCTGCCCCAGAATCTGTGGTTGGGGCGAAAACGTCCGTCATTCACACCTCCGGAAAAACAGTTGATGAAATGCTCCTTAATAAAAATCTAGGCTATAGCTTTTCGATGGGAGATATTCCGAAAAATTCCTTTTGGGAGAAAACCAAATCCCCCCTCACTCGAATGGGGATTGCACAAAAAATCAGAACGGCATTAAAGAATTTACAAAGCACCGCCAATCTACAGGAAGTGCTCATTTTTATTCGTGCCCATCGTACAGATGACATTGCCACGGCCATTCGTATTGCTGATGAGTTTAGGCTTCCAATTATTTTGGTCCATGCGACGGAATATCCACTCGTAACAAGCCTTACGAAGGATCATCAACTTTCAGTCATAGCCGGGCCTTGCTTTCAACCAATAGAACGAGGGGAATTACAACATTTAGATCCGTCCTTATATTCCGCCCTATTCAAGCAGGAGGTTCCATTTACCTTTGCGACCGATCACCCAGTAAGTTCCGTCACGCATCTGCAATTGGAAGCAGCTTTAGCACTAAAAGCCGGTGTTCCTGAAAAAGTAATTTTAAACGGTTTGACACGTGATGCGGCCAAGCTGCTGATGATTGATCAGCTTACCGGAAGTATTCAAAAAGGATTATTTGCCGATTTTGTCCTATGGAATAAGCATCCTCTCGATTTAACCGTACGGGCTGTCCGCACTTTTATAAAAGGTAAAGAAGTATATAGTTGGGAGTGAAACGATGCTAAAAGTTTTTCGAGGGGCAAATATCTATACGATGGATGAAGCCAATACCGTTTTAAGGAATGCGGACCTTTGGGTATGCGACGGGAAAGTGATCAAGGTAGGGATGGATACGGATATTCCTATTGATGCCCAGATTGAATCTATGGATGGGTGTGTCATAACCCCTGGACTCATTGATATCCATACGCATGTTGGTCTTTGGGGAGAAATAACGGAACGGAATAATGACGCTTGTGAATACTCGACACCTTTTACCCCTTTGATGCGGGCGATTGACGGAATCAATCCTCGGCACTTTTCGTTTCAATTGTCACGCCGCGGCGGTGTAACAACCGTTCAAACGGGGACAGGAAGTGCAAATCCCATTGGCGGGGTGTGGACGATTTTAAAAACATGGGGAAGCTCCTTAGAGGAAATGATCATCACGGAAAAAAGCGGTTTAAAAGGGGCTCTAGGCGAAAATCCTAAAAATGTTTTTGGTCAATCTAACAAGACTCCATATACAAGAATGGCTGTGGCCCAATTGATTCGTCAAGGATTTCAACAAGCGGCCGTCTTATCGGATGCTGAACGCCTTGAAAGCTTGGAAAATCAAACAGAGCTTGCGCCGTTCATTGAGGTTCTTGAGAGGAAAATGCCCCTTCATTTACACTGTCACCGTGCAGATGATATTGCCACAGCCATTCGAATTGCCAAAGAATTTAACATCACACTTTGTTTGGAACATTGTACAGAGGGACACTTGATGCTAGAAGCCATTAAAGAAAGCGGGGCAAATGTGACATTGGGGCCGTTTATGCTTCCGGCAACAAAATATGAAACGCGCAATTTAACACCAGAAGCGCCAAAACTATTTCATGATGCCGGTATCCCTTTTGCCATCATGACAGACCATCCGTTTATTCCAATTCACTATTTGATTCTTTGTGCAGCAGAGGCTGTCAAATACGGTCTCGATGAAATGACCGCCTTAAGAAGTATTACAAGCGAAGCAGCTAACCTAGCTGGAATTCACGACCGTGTTGGTTCACTCGAACCAGGGAAAGACGCCGACTTTGTGATTTGGTCCCATCATCCATTTGACACCCGCTCGAATGTGCTCGCAACCTTTATTAATGGAAATAAGGTCTATAGTCAGGAGTGAAATAAGGAATGCAGCAGACTATCGGTATAATTACAATTGGGCAAACGCCAAGAACGGACATGATACCGGACATCAGACCATTCCTTCCTAAAGAAACCGTCATTATCGAAAAGGGCGTTCTCGACGGAAGGTCTGATGAAGATATTCATGAACTTCAACCCGAACCAGGGCAAACCACCTTAATATCACGATTAAAAAACGGGGAAAGTGCAACGATGGCGAAAGAAAAAATCCTTCCGATTATTCAATCACTCATCGATGAACTTAATCAGGCGAAGGTGTCGTTAATCATTCTCGCTTGTACCGGGAAGTTTCCGTTATTTACGAGCGGGATACCGATTGTCTACCCAGATTTTTTACTTAACCATGTAGTAAAAGGGCTGCTGCGTGAAGGATTGCTTGGCGTCATTCTTCCTCTTCCGGAACAAGCAGAATCTATCATATATAAATGGAAGGAAGCCCAATTTATTGCCATCCCAGCAGCAAGTTCCCCCTACGCTTTCCAAGAGGAACACTTGATTAGCGCAGTGAAACAGCTTGACCAATTTCCAGTCAAAGCCATACTCCTCGATTGTATGGGATACACACAGGAAATGAAGTCAATTGCTCAGGCCTATACCACTAAACCGGTTATTTTATCTAGAAACATTATTTATGGGATAGCAGGAGAAATTTTGTGATAGGTAAAACCGTCCTTTCTCATACAGATAGGTGTGACCTGTTAAGAAAAAAGCTCGATACGGGGCTAAAAGAAAAACGGAAGCCTCCTGCCTCCGTTTTTTTCTTTTTCCAATGGCCTATTCAATCCTTTTTGTAATTAACTTAAAGCAAATTCTCCTTACAAAAAGACCCTCTATGTCAGTGTCTCTACTCTTTTTTACCTGTGTAACCCTATCTTAAAATTCACGCTGGTTCCTTTTCAGTTATCATAGGAGTAGTCTTCTTAAAAAATCGCCCTTTTACCGATTTCATCACATGATAGGTAGTCGGCACAATCACCAAGGTTAACAGTGTAGATGTCAACAATCCGGAGATCACCACAATCGCCAGTGATCTCGAAATCAATCCGCCATCACTCGATAGCGCTAAAGGCAACAGCGCCCCAATGGTCGCTAGGGCCGTCATCAAAATCGGACGAAGGCGGGTTTTTCCTGCTTCCAGCAATGCTGCTTTAAGCTCCATGCCCTTCTTCTCATTCTGCTTCACGCGCTCCATCAAAACAATCGCGTTCGTGACCACAATTCCAATTAACATCAAGAACCCTACCAAAGCTGGCATTCCAAGTGCCTGATTAGTCAAATACAATCCCAGCAGTCCGCCAGAGAACAAGAATGGTAACGAAGACAGAATGGCCACCGGCATTAACATATTCCCAAACGCCACCAGCATCACGATAAAAACCAGCACAACGGCAACGGCCATCGCAATTGTCATATTCGTGAAGCCTTCATTCATCGCCTGCGCCTGACCTTCAGAATGGTACGAAACCCCTTTTGGCAGATCCAAGGTTTTTAATCGCTTATCTACCTCTGCCTGCACACCGGAAGAATTGTCTGTGGTGATTCGGCCCGTGACCTCAACATATTGCTGTTGATTTAAGCGGTATAAGGCGGAAGGACTCGGCACTTTTTCCAGTGTTGCCACTTCCGAAAGGCTTACGTGCTGCCCCAGCGGATTGGTCATTTTTTGACTCATAATCTCATTGATCGAATCGGCCGATTGGCCCGCCAATGACAATTGAACATTCGTTGTTTTCCCATCAACTTGCATGTCGCCCACACGATCCCCAGCGATAAGCTCTCGCACGTAGCCGGCAACCATGATTGGGCTCAACCCTTTTTCCGCCGCTTTGTGATCATCAATCTCTAAATGAAGCTGTTCCTTCACTCCAGAAAGATTTGATTCCACATTTTCTAATCCATCGATACCCTTAATTTTATTGGTAATCATTTTTCCGGCCGTTTCTAAATCTTTGGCATTTCCGCCCTCGACGATTAACGCTAACCCGCTTGTTCCCGCAATCCCAACTGGTGTAAGCGCCACTTGCATCTCATCATCCAGTTTCTCTACTTTTTCGCGAACTCTTTTTTCAAAATCAACTGTTTGTTCTTTCGTAACATCCTCTTTTAAATCAATCGAAAAACGAATATGTTCCCCATTCACAACCGTTTGCAAATGATTGATATCTTTTTCGCGGCCCAAAATATCTTCTACCTTAACCGCTACGGCATTCGTTTTATCCAATGATGTCCCATCCGGTAAATCTCCCGTTAACCGATAGGATAGGGCTTTTTCCTGAGGTAAAAAGTTCTTCGGAATCATCGGAACTAATGCGAGCGATCCGACGAACATCACCAAAGCTGTAACCACCGTGACCGCCCGCTTATTTAACACCCATGACAGCACATTTTTATATGCTTTTTCAAAAATGGTTTCCTTGACTTCTTTATGTTTAATCTTCAGTAAAAATAACTTAGCCAATAACGGCACGACCGTTAACGAAACAATCAAGGAAAACGCAAGCGCCACGATGACGGTAATGCCAAACGGGGCAAAGAATCGACCAATGATCCCTGGCACAAACGACAGCGGTCCGAAAACGGCGATCGTTGTAAGGGTCGAAGAGGTAATTGCGCCCCCCACTTCTTTGGCTGCCGTCAGAACCATTCGTTCATCACGTTTCGGGCTCGATAACGTCCGGCGGTACACATTTTCAATGACGACAATCGAGTCATCGATAACGCGTCCCACTGCCACAGCAATTCCGGCAAGCGTCATCATGTTTAAGCTATAATCCAAATATTTCATCGTGATCATTGAAGCCAAAATCGATAACGGAATCGAAAGAACGGCGACAATCGTTGCTCTGATATTGCGAAGGAATAGGAACGTGACAATCACCGCAAACAAGGTTCCCAGTAAAACCTCCCGCAGCATCCCATCAACAGATGTCTTCACTTCTTTTGAGGTATCATATAATTTCGTTAATTTGTACCCAGCCGGAAGATCAAGTTCATCCAGCTTTTCCTTTGCCTGATTTACTACTTCGACGGTATTGGAGCCTGGCTGTGCTTTCATTTCTACTAAAACAGCCGGCTTTTCGTTTAATCGAGTGTAGACTGTTTCCTTTTTATTGCTGTAAGAAACGGTGGCGATATCTGATAAACTTACGTTTTGAACGCCTGTTGGCCCTTGCGCCAAAATTTGAATTTCTTCAACATCCTTTACTGAATTCAACTTGAAATCAGCTTGAACGTTTAAAGTTTTGTCATCCACATTGACCTGCCCGGCTGGAAACGAGAAATGGTGCGCTAAAAAGGTTTGCTTAACCGTTTCATAAGAAATCCCGAAGCTCTTCATCTTTTCAGGATCCAGCTTGACCGCCACTTCCTTTTCGGTCTCGCCTGAAATATCGATGGCCCCTGCTCCATCAATTCCGGTTAAGGCCGGCTTGATTCGTTCATTAATATATTGTGTCAGATCGGATTGATTGGCGGTTTCCGATGAAAGCGCAAATTGAAATACGGGTGCCGCAGAAGGACCGTCTTTTAATATTTGGGGTTTTTCAGCCCCTTCCGGCAGATTAATCGTCGCGACCGCCGTGGTGACATCCTTTTCCGCTTCATCCATATCCTTGCTCATCTCAAATTCAAGAATCCCCACGACCACATTGCTGTGCGCTTCTATATACAAATTATCCAGTTTCTTGATTCCTGAAAGCGTGGTTTCCAGTGGCTTTCCTATATCCTCTAATCCTTGTTCCGGAGTAGCGCCGATATACGGAACCTGGACAACAATATATGGAATGTCGACGTTTGGCATTGACTCCATCTTCATCGTTTTGACGGAATAAATACCGACTGCAATCACCATTAACATGGCGATAAAAATAACCCCTGCATTCTTTAAAGAAAACTTAATCCAAGACTGCATAACTTCTCTCCCCTTATGTTTATTTTTCCATCTCCTCGCGGACTGGTTTGATTTTCCTTTTTCATTATAGGTCTTCCAACCGGCCATCAACCTCGGGCGGCTGTTGTAAAATTGTCTGCGACTTGAGACCTAGAACGAAGTGGGGGGTTATCTTTTTTTAAGTGGGGTTTGTCTATTTTCTTAGTGGTTTTGTCCATTTAAACAAATAATGGAAAAAACCCCGCCAGTTCTGAGGCGGGGTTGTCATTCAAAACACAATTATTTACTTTCAATCGTATCAATATATTTTTTGACTACTTCATAAACGTATTCCTGATTAGCTGCAGCTGTATTTGGGTTATATTGGCCACCATTGGTTTTATTGTTCGAAAGCACGCGGATACCCAGGAATGGTACATCATATGCCTTTGCAATTTGTGCCGCTGCCGCACCTTCCATTTCTTCTACAGAGGTACCATAGTTATCATGGAACCACTTGATCCGATCCACTTCATTATTCCAAACATCTGCTGAACCAATTGTTCCTTCGACTACTTTGCCTTTCGTGTACTTATCTTTCACAGCATTCGCAGCCGCCAGTAAATCCTTATCTCCCTCATAATAACGAATCTTTTCAGCATTCGGATCGGACCCGCTTCCTTCAGAAGCCATCAAGTCCATTGGAATCCATTGACTTGGATCCATTCCTTCGTTTACATTCTTGGTCTCTGTTTTTAACGAACCGATGTTGGTCACTCTTTTTCCTAATACAATATCAAAAACATTTAAGCTTGGATCATGTCCGCCAGAAGTACCCTGGTTGATGATGGCAATTGGGTTATATTTTTCAATCGCAACGGCCGTAGCAGCCGCAGTATTTTCCATTCCCTTACCGGTTTTCACTACGATGACAGGATAATTATTCAACTTTCCTTTGTAAAAAACAAACGTTCCGGATTTCTCTACCTTCACTTTGTCTAATTTTTGCGCAAAATTTTCCGCCTCAATCGGCATTGGACCTTGAATGATAATCGGCCGCCCGGCACCCTCTACTACAGTTTCATTTTTGGATTTGAATCCAGCAAATACAGCCAGTAACAACACAACAACCGCAGCAAATATAGTATATTTCTTCAAAAAAAGCTCCCCCTTGTTAATAGACTCGAAACTGGATCCAATGAAAAAGGTCTAGAAAAGTAGATAAGTTTCTACCTTCTAGACCTACGAAAGTTAAAGTATTAGAATGCAGAACCTTAAAAGCCGAACGATCCGCCTAAAACTTTAACTCGTAGTCTAGTTCTTTCAATGGGAACCAGGTAGAGACGCTCAGACCATATTACCGAGCATATACGAGTCACGTTATTTAAGATTATTACTTTGTTAATATAACAAGCCAATAATAATTTTTCAATAAAAATACGAATATTAATATAATATAACCACAAAAATATTCGTATTTAGGGGGATTTTTACTAAAAAATATGCCGATATACCTATCCCTTATAACGAAATCCAATCCCTCAGCGCTTTCGGATCTTTTATTTTAAAATAGACGGAGGCTTTAGTTACTTTGATACAGATTTTGGAAAAATTTTTATTGCAATGGTGGTTTGTCTATTTTTAAAGGGCTTTTGTCTATTTTTGAACGCACATTGTCTATTTTCTTACAGGTTTTGTCTATATTTTCGTGAGTTTGTTTATTTAGACAAAAAATAGTAAAAGCCAAGGAACTCCATATGGTCCGTTGAACCCTCTAGATTAACAACATTTGCATTGTTTTTAATCTCTCTTAAACTTAGGAAATGTGACAAAAATATAAACATTCTCTCTAAATTAATTTTAGTTCCCATTTTCTGTGATATATGTCACATTGAAATAACCTAAAATCCCTTAAAATCATCTTAAGTTAATACAAAAGGGGGAAATAAAATGTTTGTAGCTTGGTTGATAGTAATCAGTACATTTTTCATTTGCCTATACGCAACAGTCATTATCATAAATGGCCTTAAAGAAAAAGAACAACAGGAATTAGCAGAATTACACACTCAACTTAACATAGCCATTAATAATACAGAAATAATGAAACAAGCAATCTAGATATTCACAACAGCTTCCATTTGAAGCTGTTTTTTTAATGCAGGTGCCATCTTAGAATAATCACTGCCTGGATGCTGAATAATAGGGTTAGAGGTGATCATGTGACTAAAACAATCATTCTCATTAGCTGTTTGTTCGTGTCCTTCAGCATCCATTCATTACATGCACATGCCGATTTTCCAAGATTAACGGCTGAATGCAAAGAAATGGCGAAGCTGCGAGATGACCAATATACAACGCTCATAATGAAGGATATTATATCGGACTTCAACCTGGATATTGACGACAGCAGCTATATAGAGATAACCGACAGGGATTTGGACGCGGCAAACCTTATTTACGGCGGCAAGGAAAATGATGACTATTATAACTCGTTAAAACAGCACTTTATTGTGGCATCGCGTGGAAAGCCCAGATTATTTGTGAGACCCCAGGAATTATATCTTCTATACAAGGAACCTGATAACACCAACGTAATGGTCCATTTTAAACTCAAGGATTCCAGATGGGAAGTCATCGAACAAAAAAAGAAAAGCGGCAAGGAGATTGGATATAAACTTCTTGACTGTGAGATTGAGTACCTCAATAAGAAAAAAGAATACTACGCGGATTAAAAGAAGCGCTGCCAGAAATCGGGCAGCGCTTTTTTATGTTCCTTCCAAGCTAACCAAGCTTGATAATTTTCCAATTAATATCCAGAAAATATTGTTACTTTCATAAAATATGTAGTAAGTACCTGAAAATACGTCATAAGTGGCCTAATATATGTCGTAAGTGGCCTAATATAGGTAGTAAATAAATGAATAATTGAAAGCCAGCTTCTTGCTTTCCCTTTTCCATAGATACCTATTCGCGGTAAAATAGAAATTATGTTGAAATGGAAAGGTGATTAATATGACTTGGAAAATTAATAGCTCAATAAATGCAAAAATAGACCGCTTCGGGGTGATTTTAGATAAGGTCAGTCTCCCTAATGGCGATGAAAAGACCTTTTCCTATTTAGATTTTGCCAAAGGAGTCTGCGTTCTGCCCATTTCTGAGAACAAAGAAATTATTTGTCTAAAGCAATATCGCCATGCGATAAAAAGCTGGGAGTGGGAGCTGCCTGCCGGGATGATTGAGCAGGAAAATGATTCTCCCCTGGAAACCGCCAAACGAGAACTGGAGGAAGAGACAGGCTTTAAGGCTGAACATTGGCTCGATCTTGGAAGCTTCTACCCGTCCCCAGGCTCAACCAGTGAGGAAATTTATCTATTTGCAGCAGCCGGTTTAACAGCATCCGAACAAAACTTGGAAAACAGTGAACAAATTGAATTACATAAACTATCAATGGAAGAATTGAACTCCTTGATAAAAAATGGAGAATTTAAGCACGGTGCGGGGCTGGCGGCTGTATTGCGGTATAAATTAATTGTGGATTAATGGTTGTGGAAGAAAAAAGGGCTGGAATTACCGAGGGTTATGCACCCTTGATTGGCCCATGTGGACAAGTTTGTTAATATCTCAGGCGATTTTGTTCTCATAGACAGTTCATGGGGACATGTTTGTTTATAACTCCGATTTATTTTGTTCTCATAGACAGTTCATGAGGACATGTTTGTTTATAACTCTGATATATTTTGTCCTCATAGACGGTTCATGAGGACAAGTTTGTTTATAACTCCATTATTTCTGTCCTCATAGACGGTTCATGTGGACAATCTTGTTAATAACTCAACCAGTCCTGTCCTCATAAATGGTTTATGGGGACAAGTTTGTTTATAACTCAGACGATTTGATTATATGAAGTGTGGTTTGTCCACTTCTGATTTAAAAAGGAGGTAAAATGGAGCAGCTTTTTCAAAACAACATGATTCAAAACTACCGATTTAGAAGCTTGGGTGAGAAATAAAAAGGAAACTTTCGGCCACAAATAGAAGTGTTATTGCGGAGGTGTTATGGAATGACGGTTAAATATTCCCCTGCCGACGTACAGGAATTGCTACAGGTTGACAGCAATACATTACGGAAGTATGCCACTCTCTTAGAAGGGCATGGGTATCACGTACACCGTAATAATAGAGGCCACAGATGCTATTATGAGAACGATGTTATCACACTCCGCAAATTAATTGACTTCAGTAAGCAAGAGGGCATGCCCCTGGAACAGGCTGCCGAAGCCGTGATGGTCTGGGTTTCACAAGAGAGTAAAGCGGCCGTCGTAACGGAAGTAGTTCCGGTTGAGACTACGATTGATCAGGATAAGGAACTGGTTCCGATAGAAGGCACAAATGACAAGGATATGGAGCATGATTCCCATCATGCTGAGCTTTTGGAGCGTATAGAGCATTTAGAACAAATAAACTTAGATTTGATCAAACATTTGAAGGAAAAGGCAATATCGGAAGCGAAGCAAGAAGAAAAGCTTAATGAAATCATGAAATATGTAAAAAGAGCGGAGCAACTAGAGGAAGAACGATATAAAGTGATAGAAGAGACAAAAAGGCAGATTGCCGCCACCCGCCAAAAAAGATGGTGGCAATGGTGGAAATGAGAATGTTGTGATAGATATGACCTCCCAAAAAAGACTTGATCTAATGGATTGGTATAGAAGTAACTTTATCGATTCTGCCCAACAATAAAAAGGCCGCCAATTGGGCAGCAAGTTAGACTCTGAGATTCATACTTTTTGAGATAAGGGACTGAAAATCTTCCGTATAGGCGATTAATTCTCCCCATTCCATTAGATCTTCTTCTTGAATCTTCCACGTGTGTTTTTCTGCTTCTTGCCGAATGACGGCAAAATGATAGCGATTAGTAGAATAGATGTTAAACCCCTTCTCTTTACATTGCTCTATAAAAAAGTAATCCTCCGCTCGATTTACTTTTTCAAATTGAACATGCTGAAACACCTCTTTTTTAAACATCAGTGTGGCTCCAGCAACAGTGTCAGAGATGGCATTCTCAGCACCGGAAACATGTATTAAAGCCTTCTTGTTTTTAAAATAAATATATACGGAGTTTTTGCCGATTATGGATACATTTTTCTGTTTAAAGACATCCATCGAACTCTTGATATAATCGGGACCATAATAGTCATCGTCATCAAATTTTGCGATAATATCATATTTGGCTTTCATGATCCCAAAATTTAAGCAGTCGCCTAAAGTTGCATTTTCATGCAGCTGATAAACTTGAACATTGCGGTATTTCTTTGCCTTTTTGATCCACTTATCAATGTCCATCGTGTCTTTATTTAGGATCACGATCAGCTCTTTATCTTCCCAGGTTTGCTGTTGATAATTTTTGAAAACATTATGGATATTCTCTTCTCTAATAGTACAAGTAATAATAGAAACCACCTTTTTCCCTCCCTCTGCCTAGCTTTCTATGAATTCATAACCTTTTCCAAAAAGATAGTTAAATTAGTGAATTTTTTAAGAGTTTTGATCGAATTGATATCTTTTTGAAGCTCTTTTCTGCCCCGTGAACTAAAGCCTGCAGCCCCCAAGATATTAAGGTGACGGATATCGACTTGGAGCAAAAGGAAGATGGTTTTCAGTATATGAATAAATTCTTCCTGGAATTCTTTATACTGCTCCGAATAGGATTGCACCAAAGCCTTGTACTCTTTTAAGACCTTATTCATCGTAATTAAATCGGCAAGTTGGGAAAGCTCTAATCCAAGAATGAGCACATCAATGTCATCATGCTTCGATATAAAAAGCTCCAGATTATTGATGGCTTCTTTCCATCTGCTTTTTCCTACAGGATGCTCTTGATGGTAGGTGATAACTTCGTTTGTGACAGTATACTGAGCACCCATTTTATATAACCGGTAACCTAATTCCCAATCTTCGTATCCGTACTTGACAAAGTCTTCATCAAACAACCCGGCTTGTTCAATAAAGTCTTTGCGGATGGAAACGTTCCCTGTCAGAAAGGCCATCCATGGAAACATAAATCCATCCAGGTTTGCGTCAAAATGTTTGGCAATCGTCTTAAACCACGAATAAGAATTAAAAACTAAATCCTTATAGGTTTTACTAGTAATATGGTTCTTCTCTAATAGCGGATACGG
This sequence comes from Neobacillus bataviensis, assembly GCF_019969725.1. The sequence continues at coordinate 3,625 of NZ_JAHXYW010000010.1, read as the reverse complement.
TTCCTCACATGGTAATTTAACTTCTCGTATCCTCTGCTTTAGCTCTTTATTATGTTTTGCTAAGGATTTGATTTTGTTAATGGTATCCGTATCAAATTCAGGAAAGATACAGGTGTAAATCTTTTTCGAATGCATAACTCCTGACAAGATAACCTTGTCTTTTTCTTGGTGGTACTTAAGATGTTTTTCTACAAAATCCGGTTCTGCAATCATTTCAGCATCGAGAAAAATGAGAAGGCTGCCTCTTGCTAAATGAATGCCCAAATTCCGTACCTTCGCTCTTCCAAGATTGCTTTCATTTCGAATATATTTAAAGTGAAAAGGAGGGGAATAGTCTTTTAGTTTCTCTTCCGTTTGGTCTGTTGAAGCATCATCGATAAAGATTACTTCCATTTGAGCGGGATTGAAGGTTTGTTGTTCGAGTGAAAAAAGGGTAAATAAATTTAGGGGAAATTTATTAAAAGATGGAATGATGATACTTACTTCAATAGGTTGGCTCTTTTTCTTTACTTTATTAGAGTTACTGCTTTTTTGAGAATTCTTGCTGCCGGATGGCATCACTCTTGCTTTTGATTTTTGTAGCCAAAGACTGTAAAGCCCTTTTTCATTCCCTATAAGCTGCTGATTCATAGTAGACTTAAGTTGTTTTTCTGTCCGGGAATGGTCCCAAAGCCTGATCTCTTTGATCTCCCCATTAAAGAGCTGATCACCAATAATCCCCGCTGGGAAAACATTTCTTTTAGGACTACGTTCACCACTTTTAACAAAATTACCATTAATAAATAAATAAGGCCTTCCATCATCGTAGACGACAGCAAGATTAATGAAATCATGAATTTTTGTCTCATAGACTAACACGGCATAATGATGAATATCGGTATGCTCTACGACGGTTATTCCATTACGACCAACCGATACACTAATTCCAGCTTCATCATAATAATCAACATGTCCTGGCCCAATGATATAATTTTTACCTTCTGTGTTTGCTGGCTTTTCCCGTGATTGTTGGTCAATAGGCTGAACGCTCTTTGGCTTCACCCAAAACTCATACGTGAACGAATTTTTTAGTTTGGTTAGCAAACCTTCGTACATGCCATTTCCTAACATGCTGCACCACCTCATTTCCCTTTATAAAATAACCAGTCCATTGGTCAAGCTTTTACAGAATATGAAGTGTATTAGCTTTTGACTAAACTAACACCTATGTATCTCCAACTTTTCTCCTGAAAATTTATAAAGGCAGCGCGTCGAAAAATAAAAAAGAGCACTTGGATGCCCTTTTTTCTAAAAAACAGAAAATTATTTTTTCACTATTCCATGTGTGTGGTAATAGAAGAAAAAGTCTAGAACCAGCTTCTTCTTCTTCTTGGCTCGGACGTATTATATGATGTTGTTTTATTATCAACAGATGTACTTACTGGTTTCTGATTTCTCTTACTCTTTTCTATTAACCGATCAAGTTTTTGAACGGCCCTTTCAAGCTCAAATTCTGTCAATTCTCCTTTGGCATATAAGCTGCACAACATGCCATATGCGATTGCTTTCGTATCAATATCTACATGTACAGTTAAATCCACATCGGAGTTTCCGCTGTTTCTAATTAAACTATTTAGTTGATTTTCGCTCAGTCTTTCCAAATTTCACCCTCCTTATCTAGCATAAAAGGGATACTAGATAATAGTATCAAGTATCCCTAGCACGACTATCCTTGAATAAAGGAGCATTATATTAGTATTTATGTTTGTCTTTGCCTTTGCCCTTATCTTTATCTTTATCTTTATCTTTGTCTTTATCTTTGTCTTTTTGCTCCTTGTGACCATCCTCAGACTCTGCATTTGCTTTTGAACGTACTTTTGCACGAGCTTCACTATCTACGCAAATATCAATGGAAACACTAGAATTTCCACTGTTCGTAATGTTAGCTGTTGCAGAGTTAGTATTTTTGTCTTTTAAACTAACCTCTGTTTCATTTTCTGCTTCATTTTCAACTTTATTTTCTACATCAACATTATTTCGTACTTCCTTATTACTATTGCTGCTTTTTTTACTAGAACTCTTTTTTTCTTTTCCCAAGATGATGTCCCTCCTTTCGAAATCGGATACTATAATTTATTCATATAACTATTAAGTGTTCGTACAAGTAGATATATGAATGCGGATTTTTGTAAAAATTTTAGTAGAAAAAGAAAAGGGCCCCCAAAAATAATTTCGGAGCGCCCTTAGGACTTGCATTTTATTATTTTACGGTGCAGCGGAAGTAAGAAACTATATACTACCAAATACAATGGGATTGATATGATAAAGCTCCAGCCATGGACTTTCATGTATCCTGCCTTCCTCATCCCCCATTCAATTAAAGTAGAAATAATAGTAAAAATAATGACTAACGTCCATTTGTTGGTTTTCTTGAGATAGTTTAAATAAATAACGGCAAGTGATGAAGGAATTAAACTGTAACTTAAAAACTCCCCTATTCCCGTGATTTTCGGGTTGCCAAAATCAACGAGATCTAACATTTTTCCAAATAACGAATCAGAAATCCAAGCAAAGTAACCAATGAATCCAAAAGTAATATAAAATTCTCGCCAACCTATCTCTTTTTTAGGCATAAAAAGAGCATATAAAAATAACAGCAACGATACCGTAATCGGCAGCCAGCTTCCTTCTGCATGTAAATCTAAATTCTTCGTGATCGAATTCAAGGACATCACCTCGTATTTAGTATTTCCAAATCCAAGGTGAATATTTCTAATTTAAAATCAATTAATAACAATAACAACTAAAAATGACGTTATGTAAGTTTGGGTTTGAGGCCATAAAAATTCGTTTAATAGTTTGGGATTCAACATTGGCATATAAGCATTTGCTCTCATATTTTTTAAAAAAACTGTCGAAAGTATACAAATAGAATAATAGTGAGGTTAACTATAACATGGAAAAAGAAAAGGTATTGAGGGAACTCTGTTTAGTCTTAAAAATAAAAAAAGCTCCACAGGGAGGATTCCGACCTACGACCGAGCGGTTAACAGCCGATGGCTCTTCCAATTGAGCTTAAACAATTTAAATTATATGGTGGAGGATGACGGGATCGAACCGCCGACCCTCTGCTTGTAAGGCAGATGCTCTCCCAGCTGAGCTAATCCTCCAAATTCATGAAGTAATTTTCAATATCAAGAAGAAAATTTGGTGACCCCTACGGGATTCGAACCCGTGTTACCGCCGTGAAAGGGCGGTGTCTTAACCGCTTGACCAAGGGGCCACTTTAAAATTTTAGACAAAATAATAGCCCCAAAGGGGCTTAGCCTGGCAACGTCCTACTCTCACAGGGGCGCGTGCCCCAACTACCATCGGCGCTGAGAAGCTTAACTTCCGTGTTCGGTATGGGAACGGGTGTGACCTTCTCGCCATAATTGCCAGACTATTTTGTTAAGGGTTCATTCCCTCAAAACTAGATAATGCAGAAGAAGTATGTAAAAACGAGTTCACCTTCATATGTTCATATGACTTGGTTAAGTCCTCGAACGATTAGTATCAGTCAGCTCCACACGTCACCGCGCTTCCACCTCTGACCTATCAACCTGATCATCTTTCAGGGTTCTTACTAGCTTGACGCTATGGGAAA